>CAWDJM010000001.1:0-12740 GCA_963802655.1 uncultured Solirubrobacterales bacterium
ATTCTGTCCATCGTCAGGCGAGACGCAGGAGCACACTTTGCTCGGGCACATGCTCATCCTGATGCCACAACCTCACCCTGCTCAGCGCGCCATCAACGCTTCGCGACCGATCTGGGTGGACGCGGCAGAACGCGGATTGCCGAAGTCCGCTAGGCGGTCGCAGACGAGTCCGTGGGATCCGTACGGCGTCGTGGCGTTCACGTAGTTCACCGCGAGGGCGGGACAGAGCCGGCGGCGCATCCCGAGCTCCTCGCACGCAGTCGGGGGTCACAAGCGCTGACACGCCGCCCAGGTCGCCCCGCTCAGCCCACTCACAGCCCACATCAGGGGGTGCATTTGGCGGCGGTGTCGATTGGCGACCCAACGAGTTCCCCCTGCAAATGCAGGCCATTGCCGGATGCCACCGGACTGCTGAGCGCCCTCTCACGGCGGCGGACCTGTATTGCCTGACGACGAGCGACGTGCTCAAGGCGACCAGCACAGCGCCGTGCGTCCGCCTGTCGGCCACGAACCGGTCAAGGCGAGGAATCGGCGCTCCTGGCGACCGCACATAGGGCTTAGAGCGCCTCGGCGCTATGCGCGAATCTCGGGACACAACGGGGACACATGCGGTTTGTTACAAGCCCCGTTTTCCCTGCTAATCACCAGAGGCGACGACCGGAATCGAACCGGTGTAGACGGCTTTGCAGGCCGCTGCGTAGCCACTCCGCCACGTCGCCGGGAGCTTGAAGCGTAGCGGCGGCCGGGCCGCGAGCCCGGGACGGCCGCGCAGCCTCAGCGCGTGCTCAGCGCGACGACGTTGCCCGACGGGTCGCGCACTACCGCACAGCCGTCGCGCGGCTGTACCGGGATGCCGGCAGCCTGCACCCGGGCGAGCACCTCATCCAGCGCGTCCTGGCCCGGGAGCCTCACATCGAAGTGCCGCAAGCCCACCGAGCCCGGTGCCGGGGCCGCGGACCCCCTGCTGTGCCAGGTGTTGAGCCCGATGTGGTGGTGATAGCCGCCCGCCGATACGAACAGCGCACCAGGGTAGGTCCTGACCATCACGTCGAACCCCAGCACCCCGTGGTAGAAGGCCTCGGCCTCGGCGATATCGGCCACCTGAAGATGGACGTGGCCGATCGTGGTTCCCGCGGGCGCGGTCCGCTGGAGTTCGGTGCTCTGCGACAGCTCGCCGAGCACGCTGTCGATGTCCAGCGGCAGCGTCGCCATCTCCAGCTGTCCTTCGCTCCGGCGCCACTGGTCGCGGGGCCGGTCACGATAGATCTCGATCCCGTTGCCGTCCGGATCAGACAGGTACAGCGCCTCACTGACCAGGTGATCGGAAGCGCCGTCGAGCGGCCAGCGCGCCTCGGCAAGGCGCGCCAGCGCGAACGCCAGGTCGAGCCGGGTGGGGAGGAGGATCGCGAGGTGAAACAGGCCCGCGGCGCGACGGTCGAGCACGGGCGCGGAGCTGTTCCCGCGCAGCTCCACCAGCGCCAGCCCGTCGTCGCCCGACAGCGCGACCGTCCCGTCCGCGCGGTCGGAAGCCCGCAGACCGATCGCGCGCTCGTAGAACTGCTGCGAGCGCGCCACATCGGACACGGTCAGCGCCACCGGGCCGACGACCGTGTCCGGGTGGATCGACGTCGACTCCTGTGGTTGTACGGGCGTGGCCATCATCCCTCGCTACACCGCGGAGGTTAGATGGTGATGCTGGTGCTCGACCAGGGCCTCGACGACCTCGGCGAGCCGCTCGCGCGACTCCTCGTCGGTCAGGCGGCCGTCAGCGTCGAAGCGATCCGGCGACCTGGCGATCGCCAACTCGGCCTCGAGCACGCGCGCGCCGCCGATGCCCAGCGCCTTGCGCAGGTGGTCCTGGGCCCAGATCGCGCCGTAGTCCGTGGCGCTGGCCCCGATCACCGCGATCGGCTTGCCCCACAGCGCGGCGTCCTGCCCGTACGGCCGCGACGCCCAGTCGACCGCATGCTTGATCTGGCCGGGGATCGTGGCGTTGTACTCGGGCGTCGAGATCAGCACCGCGTCGGCCTCGCGGATCGCGTCGCGAAGCCTCGCCACCTCGGCGGGCGGGTCGTCGGTGTCGTAGTCCTCGTTGTAGGGCGGCAGCCGGTCGAGCCCCTCATAGAGCTCGACCTCGACGCCCGGCGGCGCGAGCTCAGCCGCCTCGCGCAGCAGGGCGGTGTTGTGAGACGCCCGGCGCAGGCTGCCGGAGATCGCCAGGATTCGCATCGTGTGTGCCTCGGTCGCGGCGGTCGCCTAGGCGGCCTTGACGGCGGACACGCTGACCAGCAGCTTGACCTCGTTGGCGACCAGCAGGCCGCCGTTGGGAAGCGTCTGGTTCCACTTCAGATCGAACTCGCGGCGGTCGATCACGCTCTCGAGCTCGAGCCCGATGCGCTCGTTGCCCCAGGGGTCCGTGCCGCCCTCGGCGACGACGCCGGTGAGCTCGATCGGCTTGCTGATGCCCTTGATCGTGATCTCTCCGTCGAGGCGGATCTTGCCGTCGGCGATCGGCTCGCCGGCGGTCGAGTGGAAGCTGATCTCGGGGTGGTTATCGGTGTCGAAGAACTCGGCGGAGGTCAGGTGCGCATCGCGCTGCTGGTCGCCGGTGTCGACGCTGGCTACCTGAACGGTCCCCGACAGCTTGGGGGCGTCAGTGGTCGCATCGACGGTCCCGGCGAACTCGCCGAATTTGCCGCGCACGGTCGCGATGCCCATGTGGCGCACCTCGAAGCCCACGCTCGAGTGCGCGGGGTCGACGTTGTAGGTGCCGGTGGGGATCGCTTCTAGCGTGATCGTTGTCATGGTGCTCCTTGGGGGAAACGGGGGTGGTTGAGTAAGCAACAATCATCGTAGCAAGAATGCTTGCGCTGTCAAGTATTACGAGATCGTAAACGGACGAGCGGCGCTGGGGCGTCGTCCGCCGAGCGCCTCTCTGACCGGGCTACTCGGCCGTGCAGGCCCCGCCGCCGGCGGCGCCGGGCAGCCGCCCGAGCATCACGGCGAGTTGCTCGATCTCGTCGGCGCTGAAGTGCTCGAGGAACAGGCGGCGGATGCTGGCCACGTGCGTGCATCCCGCCTCGCGGAGCTTTTCGTAGCCGGCGTCGGTGAGATGCGCGTAGGACACGCGAGCATCGTTGGGGCAGGAGATGCGCTCGATCAGCGCGTTGGACACGAGCCCGTCGATCAACCGGGTGATCCCCGACCGGGTCAGCATCGTGCTCTCGGCCAGGGCGGACATCGGCAGCTTGCGCTCGGGCGCCTGGGACAGGTACAGCAGCACCTCGTAGTCCCGGCTGGTCATGTCGTGCTGGGCGATCAGATCGGCGTCGAGCACGCGCAGGATCGAGGCGTGGCTCTTCAGATAGCTGCGCCAGGCATCGAGCGCAGCGCCATCGAGCCGTTCTGGGGTGATCGTGTCCATGCTGTTATCGATTGTAGTTGACAGATCAACCGCGAAACCCGGGATCTGGGCTCACATCCTAGGGGTGTGGCAGGATCGATTCGAGTGAGATCGACCGTCGACAGGGGAGCACAGACACCAACATGAACGAGCTCGTCCCGGGGCTGTGGCACTGGACCGCACGCCACGACCACATCAACTCCGAGGTCAGCTCGTACTACCTCCCGTCCGAGCGCGTGATCATCGATCCGATGCTCCCGCCCGAGGGGCTGGCCTGGTTTGAGCAGCACGGCGCTCCCGAGCACGCGCTGCTCTCAAACCGCCATCACGACCGCCACGCCTGGCGGCTGCGCGAGGCGTTCGGGACGACCGTGCACTGCATCCGCAACGGGATGTACGAGCTCGACGGTCGCGGTCCCGCCGAGCCGTTCGATTTCGGCGACGAGCTGCCGGGCGGCGTCATCGTCCACGAGGTCGACTCGATCTGTCCCGACGAGACCGCGCTGCACATTCCGGTGCACGGCGCGCTGGCGTGCGCCGACGGCGTCGTCGGCGGCTCGGGCGACGGCGAGCTGGCGTTCGTGCCCGACTTCCTGATGGACGATCCGGAGCAGACCAAGCGGGGCCTGCGCGACGCCTACCGCGGCCTGCTCGAGCTCGACTTCGACGCGCTGCTGCTGGCGCACGGCCTCCCGATCGCCGCGGGCGGCAAGGACGCGTTGCGCCGCTTCGTGGAACCGTAGGCGCTCGCGCGGGGCCCGGCCGGCGGCGACGGTGCGCCGTTGAACGGCGGCCTACCATTTGACGCTCGCGATGACTGCCGAGGCATCCGGACCGGACGTCGTGGCGGGGGCCTCCGGCGCCCCGAGCGTCGGTGCCGACGCCAACCGGGGGACGAGCAGCGTGATGGTCGTGTTCGCTGGTCTGATGCTGGTGCTGCTGATGGCGGCGCTGGACCAGACGATCGTCTCGACCGCGCTGCCGACGATCGTCGGGGACCTCGGCGGGCTCAACCACATCTCCTGGGTGGTGACCGCCTATCTGCTGGCGCAGACCGCAGTGACGCCGATCTACGGCAAGCTCGGCGACCTGTACGGCCGCAAGGCCGTGCTCCAGTTCGCGCTGGTCGTGTTCCTGGCCGGCTCGGCGCTGTGTGGGATCTCGCAGAGCATGACCCAGCTGATCCTGTTCCGGGCGCTCCAGGGGCTCGGCGGCGGCGGCCTGATAGTGAGCACGATGGCGGCGATCGGCGACGTCGTGCCGCCTCGCGAGCGCGGCCGCTACCAGGGCTTCTTCGGTGCCGTGTTCGGGCTGGCCAGCGTGATCGGCCCGCTGCTCGGCGGCTTCTTCACCACGTCGTTGAGCTGGCGCTGGATCTTCTTCGTCAACCTCCCGATCGGCGTGGTCGCGTTCGCGGTCCTGCAGGCGACGCTGCACACGGCGCGGCACGAGGCACACCACCGGATCGACTACTTCGGCGCGGCGCTCCTGGCCGCGTCGCTGAGCGCGCTGGTGCTGGCGCTGACGCTCGGCGGCACCAGCTACGCCTGGGACTCGGGCTTGGTCATCTTCCTCGGGGTGGCCGCGGTGGTGATGCTGGTCGCGTTCGTGCTGGTCGAGCAGCGCGCGGCCGAGCCGGTGCTGCCGCCGCACCTGTTCAAGAATCGCGTGTTCACCGTGACCAGCGGGATCGGGCTGATCGTCGGCTTCGGGCTGTTCGGATCGGTCACCTACCTGCCGCTGTTCCTGCAGGTCGTCAACCACGCCAGCCCGACCAGCTCCGGGCTGCAGATCCTGCCGCTGATGGGCGGGCTGCTGCTGACGTCGATCGCGTCGGGACAGCTGATCAGCCGCACCGGCCTCTACAAGCCGTTCCCGATCATCGGGACCGCGTTGATGGTCGTCGGGCTGTTGCTGCTGTCGACGATGGACGCCGGCACGAGCCGCCTTCAGGCGTCGGCGTTCATGTTCGTGCTCGGTCTGGGGATCGGGTCGGTGATGCAGGTGCTGGTGCTCGCGGTTCAGAACGCGGTCGACTACTCCGACCTCGGCGTGGCCACGTCCGGCGCGACGCTGTTTCGCTCGATCGGCGGCTCGGTCGGCACCGCGGTGCTCGGCTCGATCTTCACCAACCGCCTGGCGACCGAGCTCAAGACGGCGCTGCCGTCGTCGGCCGGCAGCGGCGTCTCGGGGACGATCGCCCACGCCAACCCGGCGTCGCTGGGCAGGCTCCCGACGGCGCTGCACGCCGCCTACATCGACGCGTTCACCAAGGCGTTGTCGACGGTGTTCGTCGTCGCCGCCGGGGTCGCGGCGTTCGCGTTTGCACTCAGCTGGGCGCTCGAGCAGCGCCCCTTGCGCGACACGATCGCGGCCGGTAGCGGCGTGGGGGAGGGCTTTGCGATGCCCAAGGAGGTCGACTCGCTGGCCGAGGCCTCACGCGCGCTCACGGTCGCGCTCGGGCGCGAGGACCGCCGCCGTGCCGTCGAGCTGCTCGCCCAGCGCGCCGGGGTGGACCTGTCGGCGGCCGCGTGCTGGCTGCTGGTCCGCCTGCACGAGGACCCGCGCGGCGACGTCGAAGCGCTGTGCCGGGCCTTCGACATTCCGGTCGAAGTCGGCTGGGACGCGCTGTCGGAGCTGCGCGAGCGCGGGTTCGTGGTCGAGCACCCGGCCGGCGACAGCCAGCCGCTCACCCGCGAGGTGACCGAGCCCGGCGAGAAGGTCGTCCAGCAGCTGGTGGCCACCCGTAAGGCCGCGCTGGCGGAGCTGTGCGAGCAGTGGTCCCCGGACGAGAACGCCGACCTGTCGGGGATGCTCACCCGCCTGGCCCGCGAGCTCCTGCGCGACGCGCCGAAGCCCGAGCGCAGCCTCAGCCCGGCCTGACGCATGTCACGCGCCCGCGCGGCGCGTGTCAGCATGGCCGGCATGGGCCACGTCGTCGTCTCCCGCCTCGCCTACTCCCACCCGGGTGGCGACCGGCTGTTCTCCGACGTCTCGTTCCGGCTGTCGCCGGGCGACCACGTCGGTCTGGTCGGCGCCAACGGTGTCGGCAAGACCACGCTGCTACGGATCCTGGCCGGAGAGCTGTCACCCGACGAGGGCGACGTCTCGCTCGGCGGGGTGGTCGGCTACATGGCCCAGGACGTCGGCGCCGTCGACGACGCGCGCACGGTCCGCGGGCTGCTGTTGTCGCTGGCGCCGCTCGCGCTGCGGCGCGCCGGCGAGAGCGTGCTCGAGTGCGAGGCCCAGCTCGCGGCCGGCGACGACGCGGCGGGGATGCGGCTGGGCACCGCGATCGCCGATTGGTCGTCGCTCGGCGGCTACGAGCTGGAGGGCCAGTGGGACGCGGCCTGCCGGAGGATCGTCCGCGCCGGGTTCGACGAGCTCGCCGACCGCCCGTCGGTGACGCTGTCGGGAGGTGAGCGCAAGCGGCTGGTGCTCGACGTGCTGTTCGCCTCCGACGCCGACGTGCTGCTGCTCGACGAGCCCGACAACTTCCTCGACGTCCCCGCCAAGCTCGCGCTCGAGCGGCAGATCGCGGCGTCCAAGAAGACCGTGCTGATGATCTCCCACGACCGCGAGGTGCTGACCGGGGCGGTGCGCTCGATCCTCACGCTCGAGGGCAGTGGCGCCTGGCGGCACGGCGGTCCGTACTCGACCTACGCGCGCGCGCGTGAGGAGCGCCAGCGCCGGCTGGGCGACGCGGTGAAGCGCTGGCGCGACGAGGAGCGGCGCCTGTTCAGGCTGATGAAGACCTTCAAGGAGCGCGCCAAGTACTCCAGCGACTGGGCCAAGAAGGCCGACGCCGCCGAGACCCGCTGGCTGCGCTTCCGGGATGCCGGTCCGCCGCCGGCGCCGGTGGTCGACGAGTCGATCGTGGTGCGGATGCGCGGCGGCGACTCCGCCCGCCGGGTGCTCGACCTGCGCTCGCTGGGAATCGACGAGCTGGTGTCGCCGTTCTCCGACGAGGTCCACTTCGGCGAGCGCGTCGGCCTGCTCGGCCCCAACGGATCGGGCAAGACGCAGCTGATGCGGGTGCTGGCCGGCGAGCGCGAGCCCGATGATGGCGAGCTCGTGGTCGGGCCGCGGGTATCGCCGGGGTTCTTCACCCAGTTTCAGCGACGGGGCGACCTGTCACACCGGATCGTGATCGACGCGGTGCTCGAGCGCGTCGATGGTGGCGGCGTACAGGCGGCGATGGGCGCGCTGGCCCGCTATGGCCTCGCCGACGCGGCGCGGCGTTCCTACGACCTGCTCAGCGGCGGGCAGAAGGCGCGACTCGAGGTGCTGGTGCTCGAGCTCGAAGGTCACAACCTGTTGCTGCTCGACGAGCCCACCGACAACCTCGACATCGAGTCCTCAGAAGCGCTGGAGAAGGCGCTGGCGGGCTTCCACGGAACGGTCGTCGCCGTCTCGCACGATCGCGCGTTCCTGCGCACGATGAATCGGTACCTGATGCTGCTGCACGACGGCACGGTCCTGTCACTGCCGTCGTATGACACTGCGCTGGAGGCACTGGTGCAGCCCGACCGCGCGGCCGAGGTGAGACTGGCCAAGGTCCTCGAGCGCTAGTGTCGCGATTCAGCACGGCCGGCTCGGTTCACATCTCTCTGTTCGCGGTCACCGGGATCATGTATTTGGGTGGCGCAGCTGCTGTTGCGACACTGACAGTCACTGTGAGTTCAGGTAGGTGACGACCGCCCGCACCCGGCGGTGGTCGTCGGGCGACTGGGGAAGCGCCAGCGTCCCGAAGATGTTGCGCACGTGCTTCTCGACGGTGTGCTCGGTGACCACCAGCCGCGCCGCGATCGCGCGATTGGAGCGGCCCTCGGCCATCAGCTCGAGGACCTCGCGCTCGCGTCCGGTGAGCTCGTCGATCGGGTTGTGGCCCGGACGGGGGCGGCCGACCAGCTGGCCCACGACCGCGGGGTCGAGCACCGAGCCGCCCTCGCCGACGCGGCGGACGCTCGAGGACAGCTCCTCCAGATCGGAGACGCGCTCCTTGAGCAGGTAGCCGACGCCCTCGGTGCCGGTGGACAGCAGCTCGACCGCGTAGCGCGAGTTGACGTGCTGGGAGAGCACGAGGATGCCGACCGCGGGCCACCGCTGACGGATCTCCTTGGCCGCGCGCAGTCCTTCGTCGGTGTGCGTGGGAGGCATGCGGATGTCGACGACCGCGACGTCGGGCTGCACGCCCGCCACCAGCGCGAGCAGCTCGTCTCCGTCGCCGGCCAGCCCCACGACCTCGAACCCGGCCTCCTCGAGCAGCCGGGCGAGGCCCTCGCGGAGGATCACGGCGTCGTCGGCGAGCGCTACCCGCACGGCACCTCGGCCCGGAGCGAGGTGCCTCGGCCGGGCGGGCTGGACACGGTCATCGTGCCCCCGAGCGCCTCGATCCGGTCCGCCAGCCCCCGCAGGCCCGAGCCGCCCGTCGGAGTGGCACCGCCGATCCCGTCGTCTGAGACCTCGACGAGCAGTGTGCCCCCGGCGCAGCGGGCTGTCACCTGGACCTCGCTGGCGTGGGAGTGCTTGGCGGCGTTGGTCAGTGCCTCGCTGGCGAAGAAATAGGCGGCGGTCTCGAGCTGCTCGGGCAGGCGCGCCGCGATCTCGCAACGCAGGCGGGTGGGGAGCGCCGCACGTCCGCACAGCTCCTCCAGCGCGGCGGCCAGTCCGCGTTCGGACAGCAGTGCCGGGTGGATCCCATGGGTCAGCTCGCGGAGCTCCTGCAGGGCGACGGTGAGCGCCTCGCGGGTCTCGCGGACGATCGGCGCCGCCGCACCGTCGGCGGGGAGCCGGGGCTCGAGCAGGCCGAGCGACATCGCGATCGACACGAGCCGCTGCTGGGTGCCGTCATGCAGATCGCGTTCGATCCGCCGCCGTTCGGCGTCGGTGGCCTGCACTAGCCGGGCCCGCGAGGCCTGAAGCTCGACCAGCCTGGCGCGCAGCTCGGCCTGGAGGCGCTCGTTCTCGAGCGCCAGACTGGCGGCCGCGCAGACCGACTGCACCAGCTCCGCGTTGTGCTCCAGCGCGGGATCATGGATCAGCGCGGCGATCGGCTGGCCGTCGCGCTCGATCGTGGTCGACGACCGGCCCGCGTCCGCTCCGGGGAGCTCGACCGGACGGCCGTCGGCGCCGACGTAGCGGCGCGCCCCGGGCAGCCAGAAGGCGAGCTGCAGCGAGGGATCGCGGAGCGCCTGCGCCAGCGCCTGGCGCAGATCGGCCGGCTCGCTGGTCTCGCCGAGCGACACCACCAGCCCTGCGACGCCGCCACGGGCCAGCCGTCGCTGCAGGAACGCGACCAGCACCGCGATCGGGACCAGCGCCGACGTGTAGAAGAACACGGTCGCCGGCAGCGAGTTGAGCGGGTCACCGAGCAGGTCGTCGACGACCGTCCAGGCCAGGGCCAGCAGCATCGCGCAGCCGGCCAGCAGCACCGGCGCCACCGCCCGACGCTGGGGCGCGCTGGCCCGCGCCCAGCGCCGGATCAACAGGCCGACGGTGAGCGCCGTGAGAATCGCCGCCAGCAGCCGCTGGTCGTCGAGCAGGTGCAGCGCGGTGGTGTTGTCGTGGAACACCTGGATGCGGTTGTCGGGGCAGGTGTCGCAGCGCAGCCCGCCGTGGTTGCCGAACAGCATCGCCGCGAGCTGGAAGCCCACGCTCAGTGCTAGCGATAACCACACCAGTGCACGGGCACCGGTGGACCCGAGTCGGCCGGAGGGGAACGACAGCAGGATGTAGATGAAGCCCGATACGAACACGTACTGGACCGCGCTGCCGATTGTGTAGAGGACCGAGTTCGGCGCCTCGCTGAGCAGACCGGCGAACCACGCGAAGCCGGTCAGCGCCATGATCGGACCGAGCCGGTTGTCGGGCCGCGCGTGCCACGAAGCCAGGCCGCTGCCGAGCAGCGACGCGCCGACCACGAATGTCAGCAGCGGGCCGGGCTCGGTCGGGCGATCGGGGGGCACGTTGGCCGCCAGCCACACCGCAACCCCTCCCGCCGCCGCGCCGGCGACCGCCAGGAGATACAGCCTCGGCCTCATCTCGAGCGCCATTCTCGCGTCAATCGGCCGCCGGAGCCAGGGTGAGCGGCTCGTTGCTGCGGCGAGGCGACTCGGCGGGGGCGCGGGGCAGCCAGTCAAGCGCGCGGGGCAGGTACCAGTTGCGCGCGCCCAGCAGCTTCATCGTGGCCGGGAGCAGCACGCCGCGGATCACCGTCGCGTCCAGCAACACGGCGGCGGCCAGGCCGACGCCCGCCTGCTTGAGGTCGAGCGCGCGGCCGGTGGCGAACAGCGAGAACACGGCCACCATCACCAGCGCCGCGCTGGTGACGACGCCCGCCGTCGCAGTGATCCCGTGGCGGAGTGCGTCGTCGTTGTCCAGGCCGGCGTCGACGCCCTCGCGCACGCGGCTGAGGATGAACACGTGGTAGTCCATCGACAGGCCGAACAGAACCACGAACAAGAACAGCGGCAGCCACGACACGATCGCCGCACTGGAGTGAAACCCGAGCAGGCCCCGCGCCCAGCGGTGCTGGAACACGAGCACGAGCACGCCGTAGGCGGCCGCGACCGACAGCAGGTTGAGCGCGATCGCGGTGAGCGGGATCACGATCGACCGGAACGTGACCAGCAGCAGCCCGAACGCGAGCACCAGCACGAATGCGACCACGAACGGGAGGCCGTGGCGCATCTGCGCGGTGAAGTCGATGTCCTGGGCGGCGTCCCCGGTGACCGCAGTGCGGACGCCGGCCACCTGGCCGAGCGTCGCCGGCACCAGGCGGTCGCGCAGCAGCCTGATCGCATCGCGGCTGGCGCCGTTGTCCCCGAGACCGGTGAGCGGGAGCGCCAGCGCGCCGGCGTCCCGCGCGGGAGTGGCGGTCACCTGAAACGGCGGATGCGCGATCCCCGCCGACGCGGCCAGCCGCTCCAGGCGGGCCGCCTCGCGCTCGGCGGCCTGCCGTTGTGACGACGGCCAGCTGGCGACCACGATCGCCGGCGCCGACGTCGACGGGAACGTGCTCGTGACCTGCGCCACCAGCGCCGACTGGCCGTGGCCTGACAGCGCGTAGTCGCTCGGCTCGTCGACCCGCATCGACAGCGCGGGGATCGCCAGCGCGACCAACAGGCCACCCGCCAGCACGGCGGCCACGACGGGCCGGCGGAGCACACGAGCTACGAGCCCGCCCCAGAAGCGCGAGCGGCCGTCGCTGGACAGGCGCGGCTGCAACCGGACGCGCCCGCGGTCGATCCGCGGTCCGAGCAGCTGCAGGAGCGCGGGCAGCACTGTCACCGAGCCGGCGACCGCGCAGGCCACGACCACGATCGTGGCGCTGGCGATCGCGTTGAACACGTCCGAGCCGATCGCAAACAGGCCGGCCATCGCGATCGCCACCGTGGTCCCGGCGATCAGCACCGAGCGCCCGGACGTCTGGGAGGTGCGCTCGAGCGCCGCGCGGGTGGACAGGCCGCGGCGGCGCTCCTCGCGCGAGCGCACCACGTAGAACAGCGCGTAGTCGACGCCGACCGCCATCCCGATCAGCAGCACCACGGTCTTGACGCTGTCGTCGAGCGGGAACAGGTGGCTGATCGGCCCCAACAGCCCGAACGCCGCGATCACCGCGGTGGCGGCGAGCGCCACCGGCACCAGCGCGGCCACCAGCGCGCCGAACGCGATCAGCAGCACCAGCAGCGTGACCGGGAGCGACAGCGCCTCGGCCCGGGCGAGGTCGCCGCTGGCGCTGCCGTTGTCGCTGGAGCCGAGCGAGGCGCTGATCCCGCGGTGGGCGGCCTGGACCGCGGCGATCGAGGCCTTCAGCCGGCCGGAGGAGAACTCGTGATCCGCCGTCGCCTCCAGCAGCACGCTGTGGCCGTCCAGGGCTTTTCTCGTCGTGACCGGGGCGCGAAGCACGGCGCGGAGGTCGGCCGCGGCGGCGGTCCGGGCGGCCTCGAACGCCGGGTCCCCGGCGGTCTCGGAGTCGCTGTGCAGGAACGCGTACTCGCGCGGCGCGAACCCGAGCCCGTGGGCGTCGAGCATCTGGTAGCCGCGGGCGGTCTCGCCGACCGCGCCGTTGTCGAGCTGCTTGGTACCGGTCAGCGACAGGGTCACGACGGCTGCAAGCACGAACCCGAGCCAGCCGGCGATCGCGAGCTTCGGGCGCCGGGTGCTCCAGCGCCCAATCGAGGTGGGAGAGAAGCGCATGAGCATGCGCCGGATGCTGAACGGCGCCTGCGCCCCTGACCAGCCTGGCACCCGTAGTCGTGCGGGGTAGGGCTAGCCGGTATCGAACCGGAAAGGTGGGCGATACTGGGCTCGAACCAGTGACCTCCGCCTTGTC
>CAWDJM010000002.1:0-548593 GCA_963802655.1 uncultured Solirubrobacterales bacterium
TCAAATCCGGGCGCCCCGATTGCGCGAAGCCCCTGCCACGGCGGGGGTTTTCGCGTTTCCGGGGCCCACCTGATCAGTGCTCGTGCTCGAACGGGGGGTCGTGCGTGCGGTCAGGATCTCGAGCAGCTCCCCGATGCTCCGCTCGCGAGCGATTGCGTCGGGCAACGGCGCCTCGGCGTCAATCGTGTAGTAGTTGCGCCGCCCGTTTCGCTGGCGCGTGATGTAGCCGGCGGCGGCCAGCGAGTCGACGATCCGGTGCGCGGCGCGCTCAGTGATCCCTAGACGCTCGCCGATGTCACGCAGGCGGATGCCAGGGTCGTGCGCGATGCAGATCAGCACTCGCGCGTGGTTGGTGAAAAAAGCTTCGGGTGGGGTGCTTTCGGCCATCCACACTAGGCTAGCGTATCTAGACTCCGTTATCATGATACAGTCATCATGTGTTTGTCACGGCGCGGCGCCAGGATGGTCGACGCAGACCTCACCGCATGAAATTGACTCTTGAGCGACAAGACGGGCTCCGCGCTGGTGCGAACGAACGTGACCTGCGCCTGTCGTCGTTTCGGCGGCGAGTGGGGCTGAGCATTCTCGGCGCGCTCGTTGTCACCGGCGTACTGGGATTCGTGATCGCCGGCCGGGGCGGGCAGTTCGTCGCCGCGCTCCACACTGCTCCGATCTCGCTTCTGGCGGTCGCGGCGTCGCTGCAGATCGTCGCGCTGCTTGCTCGCAGCGAGGCATGGAACGTCTGCGTTCGCGCCGCCGGCGGGACGGTTAGTCGTCGGGTGCTGTTCCGGGCTGCCGCCGTCGGCTACGTCGCGAGCGTGATAAACGGATCGTTCGGGATGGCCGCGCGGATCGCTTCGCTACGCCGTGCCGCCCCGCAGACCACTCCTCGTGTGCCAGCGCTGATGGCCGCCGAGGTGCCGATCATCACCGTCGAACTCGTGCTGGTGGCGATCTTCTCGTTCACGCTGGTCGCACCGCTCGGCGTCCCCTGGTGGGTGCCAGTCACGATTGTCGGGCTCACGGCCGGCGTCGTCGCGGCTCTGCGTCGCTTCTCGCAGCGCCATCGAAGCGGGCTCTGGGCGGGGCTGGCGATCTTGCGCATCCAGGGTCGGGGCCGTCTGGTCACGTTCGCGGTGTTAGCGGTATGCGCGCAGGTCGCGCGCAACTGGCTGATGCTGCACGCGATCGGCGTGAACATCTCGGTGTTTGACTCGATGGCGCTCCTGATCGTGATGTTCACAGTGGGCCAGCTTCCGATTGGACCGAGTACCGGGCCTGCTGCAGCTGTTCTTATCCTTGGCGCCAACGGCGTCGCCTCGGTCGCTGCGGCGGGCGTGCTACTGACGGTCACCGGGATCGTTGGCTCGCTCTGCTACGCCTCGTGGGCCATCGTTGACCGCGTCGCCGCTGGCCGGCTTGACGTGAGTCCAGAGGTTGCGGTGCCGTCCGTCGCGGTGGCACCAACCTAGTGCTTCTCGCCCTCCGCTTGGCTGACATCGCTGGTGCGCTTGACGGCCCACACGATCAAGATGATCGGGATGACCCAGTTGAAGATCGTGTTTGCGCGCCGCGTGTCGATCGCGCCCGCGAGCACGTGGGAGACGACCATCGCGCTGAACACGAAGCCCCACATCGTCGTCAGGCGGCGATTGACCTGCTGAAAGCGCGGCGAGGACCAGAACTGCCGTGGAACGGATTCGCGCGCGTACTGCTCGGTGAACGGGGTGAACAGCAGCGAGCCGAACGCGATTGCCGCCAGCATCAGCGCGGCGATCGCGCGGGCGTAGCGTTCCAGCCACATGGTGGTGGACGCGTCCGCGAGCAGAGCCACGATCGCGAACCCCACGAACGCCGCCACTGCTCCGATCTCGAGCAGCTTCGGTCCGCTGGTCGAGATTGACCTCAGTGCGATCAGGATCGAGGCGATCAGCGCGACGACGGCCGCAGCGGTTAGAGAATCACGCTGCGTGATCAGCGAGAACAGGATCCAGGGCACGAATGCCAGATAGATCCCACTGCCCGGACTGTGATCGCCGGGAGTCCGAGTCTCCGGCGCGCGATCGGCGATTGTGGTGGATTCAGACACGCGTTCTCGTCAGTCGGTCGATAGCCAACGGGTCCAGGCGATCGCACGTCAGCTTAGATGCCGCAGACGTCGGAGATGACTGGGCTTAGGTCCGGGTCGCCGCGGCGTCGTTTAGGATCGCGGCAGACGCGGGCGCTCGTCAAGCACTAGATCAGATTGGAGCCAGGCCGGATGGTCATCGCTACCTCATACCCCTTCTTAAACATCCTGTGGTCCACGCTCATCTTCTTTGCGTGGGTGATCTTCATCTGGATCGCGGTCGTCGTGCTGATCGACGTATTTCGTCGCCATGACATTTCCGGCTGGGCCAAGGCGGCGTGGGTGATCTTTGTCGTGGTCCTGCCGTGGGTCGGGGTGCTGGTGTACCTGATCGCCAACCACGACGGCATGAACGAGAGGCGCGCCAAGGAGAACCAGGCCGCACAATCGCAGTTCGACGACTACGTGCGTAAAGCCGCTGGCAGCGGCGGGCCCGCCAGCGAGATCGAGAAGGCCAAGCAGTTGCTTGACAGCGGAGCGATCACGCAGGCCGAGTTCGACGCGATCAAGGCCAGAGCGCTGGCGTAGCATCGACGGGTTCCCATGCCCGACATGACCGAGGCGGAGGCGAGGGAGTTCCTGTCTGCCGACACGCGGACGGGCAAGCTCGCGACGACCCGCCGCGACGGCCGCCCGCATGTGGTGCCGGTCTGGTTCGTGCTCGATGGTGACGACCTCGTGTTTATGACCGGGGCCAAGACGGTCAAAGGTCGCGCGTTGGAACTGAACGGATGGGCCAGCCTTTGCGTGGACGACCAGCGGCCGCCGTACTCCTTCGTCACCGTTAGTGGACCGGTGACGATCAGCGACGATCTCGAGGAAATGTTGCCGTTCTCGATAAGGATCGCGGCCCGCTACATGGGTGAAGAGTTGGCGGAGCAGTTCGGGCGACGTAACGCGGTCGAGGGCGAGCTGCTCGTGCGCCTGCGCGCCGAGCACGTCCTCGCGATCCGCGGCGTCGCCGACTAATGGGCGTTGGCGCTCTGGGCTGCCCGCATGTTTGCCGTCATCAGCTCGGTGACCTGCCGCAGCTTCTCGGCGGGGCTGAACTGCACGAGCTCGCAGCCGGCGTCGACGACCGGGACATGCCCGGGCGGCAGGTAGAACGCGTCGCCGGCCTCGAAGACCTCATCGTGGTCCGGGAAGCGATAGGTGACGCGGCCCTTGAGCACATACCCCCAGTGGGGGCATGGGCAGTTGTCGTCGGGCATCCCCTTCAGCAGCGGGGTGCCGTCCACGTCTGCATCGAACGCGACGAAGTTGACGGTGTAGCCGTCGAGGTCCTCGTTGCGGTCATCGACCGGGCCGTGGCGCTCGACATTCGCCGCGCTGTCCTTCGACACCTTGGGCATCTGCGTCGTCTCCTCTGGTCGGGTGCCTCGCAGGCTATGTGGGCCGGCCCTTTGAGACATCGGGCATTCGCCCGATCTTCGTGATCAGGCTGCGCTGGCGCGCTCTTCGGCCGGGAGCAGGCCGTGCTGTACTGCAAACAGACTGGCGGCCGCCCTGCTGGATGCCTCGATCTTGGAGTAGATGTGCTCGACGTGGCTGCCGGCGGTCTTCGGCGAGATCGTCAGGCGCCGCGCGATCTCCTTGTTCGACAGGCCCTGGGCGAGCAGCTTGAGCACCTCGACCTCCCGCGGCGTGAGCCCGGCCGGCCCCTCGCGCCGCCGCGATACGCGGTGGCCCGCGGCGGTCAGTACCGCGTCGACCGCCTCCGCGTCGCGGATCCCGGCGGTGACGTCGGCCCGCAGCTGCGCCGCAGCCTCGTCGCGGGAGAGCTCCGGCCGGTGAGCGCGCGGCTCGCGCATCGCCTGGTAGGCGTCGGCGGCCCCGAGCAGGCGCGCGGGGCGGCTGATGGCGGTGCCGGACAGTCCGCCGGGATAGCCGGAGCCGTCGAGCCGCTCGCGTAGCTGAACGGCGATCGCGCCGAGCGGGGCAAGCGCGTCGGACTGGTGGAGCATCCGCTCGGTCAGATACGGGTGCATGCGGACGCGCTCCCACCCTCCTGCGCCCAACGGGCCAGCGCGGTCCCAAATCGAGTTCGACACCCCCAGCCGACCAAAGCCGTGGACGAGACCCGCGCGACGCAGCGTTCGCACCTCGACCTCGGGGAGCCCGAGCTGTTCGCCTGCGCCGGCGACGAGATCGGCCACCGCCTGGGCGTGCCCCAGCCAGTAAGGCGACTTGATGTCGACCGCCGTGGCGACAGCGGCCAGCGCGGCATCGAAACGCTCGCCCGACACGACGAGGGCAAGTGACGGCTCGGCGGCGATCACCGCCTGCCAGTTGCCCACCGCGTCAAGCCCGTCGAAGATCGCGTCAGCATCGAGGACCAGCAGCTCGGCGAGCGCGGGGTCAAACTGCTTTCCGGCCCGCTCGCGTGCGAGCGCGCAGGCGGCGGCGGTCCCGGCCACGCGCTGAACGACCTCGACATGCTCGGCGAGCTGCACGACGCGCGAGGCGAGGGGGATCTTGTCTCCCCTCAGCTCGCCCGGCCAGCCACGCCCGTCCCATCGCTCGTAGGCGGTGGCAACCGCGTCGCCCACGGCGCCCGGCAGGTCCAGCTCGTGCGCGAACATGCGCGCGAATGTGTTGTGCGTCTCGATCATGCTGTCGAGATCACGGTGTCCGGACACCACGAACTCGAGCGCGACCCGCAGGCGGTGCAGGGGCTGATTGCCGGCGCCGATTCGGCGCATCGTGACGAGCGAAGACCGCAGGCTGCGCATGTCGTACGACGCGAACTTGTTGGACTTCAGTGCGATGTCGTCCCCGAACCACTTTGCCTGCTCGTGTGCGTCCGCGTGACAGCCGACGTTGACCAGCAGCGCGGAGTAGTAGATCGCGGCCCGCTCCTCCTCCGGTATGTCCACGCGCTCGGCGATCCTCAGCGCGATCAAGCACTGGCGCAGGACGTGCTCCATGGGCTGACCAAAGCCGAGGTCGATGCCCAGCGACAGCGCCGCGACGAGCTCCGCGAGGCGAACGTGCGAGCGATCAGTTCGCGGGTCCATGCGCTACCTGTACCGCGGGCGGGTGCTGACGTCAACCGTCTTGCGACCGAGGACGACGAGGTAATGGCCGTCGGCGCGCTCGCCGTCCGCGGCGCAGAGCGCAGCCACGTCAGCTTGGATCGCGCGCCAGCTGCCGCGCCGCTCAGCCACGCGCCGCAACGCGATCAGCGGCCCGACGACCCCAGCGTGGTGCTCGAGCGGTTCGGCGAGAGCGCCGACGCTGCGCAGCGGGTGGCGGGCGATCTCGTGGGTGAACGAGAGGCGCACGCCACTGCCGGCGAACAGACGGCGCACTTGCGCCTCGTCGCCCCACGCCAGCGGCGGCTCGGCTTGGTCGGGCGTGTGGGCCGCGAGCAGCGAGAGCAGCTCCCCCGGGCCGCCGCGAGCAGTCCAGTTGAACATCGCGAGCCGACCGCCCCGGCGGAGCACCCGCGCCAGCTCGCGCGCGGTGGCGCGCTGGCGCCGTGCGAACGGCGCGCCGAACACGGAGAGCACGACGTCGAAGCTGCCGTCGGAGAATGGCAGTGGCCCTCCAACGCCACTGACCCATCGCACGTCGGTGCTGGCCTGCACGGCCTCGCGGCGCCTGGCGTCAAACAGCGGCGGTGTCAGGTCCAACCCGACTACGCGTGCCCCGGACTGCGCCGCCCGGATCGCCGCGCTGCCGGTGCCGCAGGCGACGTCGAGCACGTGCTCGCCCGCAAGTACGCCGGAGCGCTGCACGATCCGTTCGCCCAGCTCCCACATGTCGTGTCGGGCGATCGCGGGGTCGATCTGCACGCGCCGACTGTAGAGCGGCCGCGCGCCTTTGCCATCGGGCGATCGCCCGATGTTTTGGCCCCCACTGGAGCCGCCACGACGTCAGGCGGACCCGGCTGCGAGGCGTTCGATCTCGTAGTGGAGGGTCAGGAACCGCTGTCCCGCCAGAGATAGAAGCTGTGGGCGGTCTTGAGCTCGCTGTCGGCGACGAACACGAAGATCTCCTCCTTGAAGGAGAGGAGCTTGAGCACGGTCAGGGCGTCTCGCTCGGTGTCCACGGAGCTCAGGTAGTGGCCCGGGAAGGCGAGCCCGGTTCGCGACGTCAGCAGTAGATCGTGCTCCCCGGTGTTGCGGGGCTCGAGCGTGGCGGTGAAGTTTGCGGTGGGGATCGGGAAGCCGACGCTCACGTAGCCGCGGTCCTCGTGCCTGAAGCTGGTGTAGATGCCGACACAGATCGGCTTGCCTGAGTCGAGCGAGCCCTCTGAGGCGACTCAGGGAACGTCAGCCGGGCGGAGGCCCTTTCTCCACTCGCCGCCGATTGCTGGCTCGGATGTCTCGGTGGGCGGCCTCGGCCGGAACGCGGCGATCTCTCGCGCAATGTACTCGGCGTCGTCCTTGACCCAGCCGAGCAGTGCCGAGCCTCTGGTGTGCTGCCAGGTGAGCCCCAGGAAGTACAGCCCGGGCGCCCCCGTCACGCCGCGCCGGTGCTCAAGGCGGCCTCCCTCGTCGAACACCGGGACATCGACCCACGAGTGATCGACCCCGAAGCCGGTTGCCCAGATGACGCTGCGAACGTCGATCTCTGTGCCGTCGCTGAAGTTCACCTTCGTTCCCGCGGCCTCCACGGCTCGCCCGTGGAGCCTGACGCCATGCCGGCGGCGCAGAGCCCGCGGGCTGGAGCCGATCAGCGTGTCTCTTCCTGCCAACCGTCGACCGATCCGCGATGCCGTTGACTTGCGGATCAGGCCGACGGCAACGAGATACCAGAACAGGTCACGGCCGAAGATGCGCTGGGGAAGCGGCGTCTGTCGGGACCCGATCGCCAGGTGGACCTCGTGGGAGCCGGCTAGCTCCGCCGCGATCTGAAAGCCGGTGTTCCCTCCCCCGACCACCAGCGCTGGACCCTCCGGGATCGCTTCCGGCCTTCGGTACTCGCTGCTATGAAGCTGCACGATCTCCGGGTCCAGGCGACTTGCGAACGCGGGCGTGCGCGGAATCTGGAAGGGCCCGGTCGCGACGACCACTTGCTCGCTTTCATACCTGCGGTCGTCGAGCACAACGTGGTAGCCATGCTCAGCCCTGGTGATCGAGCAAACGCGGCTGCCCAGCTCGACCGGCAGCTCGAAATCGCGAGCATAGTCGGCGAGGTAGCTCACAACCTCGTCGCGACCGGGGTAGCTGTCCGGATCGCCAGGGAACGACCGTCCTGGCAGGCCGTCATAGCGGGCGGGCGTGAACAGGCGCAGGGAGTCCCAGCGAGCGCGCCACGCGGCTGCTGGCGCCTCGGCGGCCTCGAGGATCGTGAACCGCCGTCCCTGCTCAGCCAGGAAATACCCGATCGCGAGGCCGGCCTGGCCGCCCCCGACCACAATCACCTGGCGGCGTTTTGTCATCACGTGCGGGGGCATGCGCTCACTCTTTCGGCGCGGTCACGACCTTGTCGGTGGTCAACGCAGCGGTCATGTAGTCGCCGGGGTTGGCGTTGGCGGCACGGTGTCGCGCGCGCTGCTGGTCGGCGGTTCGCTTCCGCCGGGGTCGAGCCGGAATGGCGGGTATGAGTCGGTCATCAGCGTGGCGTAGGCGGCTACGCGGAAGACCCAGCGGTTCATCCCGAGCACGAAGTCGTAGAGGGACTTCGGGTAGCGGCCGGTGAACAGCAGCGTGATCCCGGCGAACAGGACCAGTAGGCCGACCAGACCGCCCGACAGCGACAGTAGCTCGTTGCTGTTACCTGTCCAAATCGCCCAGCCGCCGCCGACAAAGACGCCGATGACCAGGTAATGCGGCAGCGCGAGCAGCCACCACTTCACGAGCACGAGTCCTCGGGAGAGCGATTCGGGGTAGTCGACCTCGAGTCGGGCCGGGTAGTCGCTCACGTCCGTGAGCGCGAAGGGTGGATAGCGGTCGGTGCCCAACGCGCTGTAGGAGTAGAACCCGACGCGCCACGACCAGCGCAGCACGCCGACGTTGAAATCGAATAGCGGTCTCGGGTAGCGGCCGGTCAACAGGATCGCGAAGAATGCGACCACGCTCACAGCAAAGAACGCGATCCACAGGAAGAAGAGCACGAGCAAGTGGGGGATCGCAAGCAGCCACTTGACGAGCCACAGCCCGCGACTGAGCCGCGGCGAGAGCTCGCCGGTGAGTCGCAGCGGATATGGAGATGGAGCTGGGTTGGTTTCCATTGCGGAACCTCTCTGTCGCCCGAATCGGGCGACGATGCCCCTCGACGAAGGAAGGCGTCAGTTCCAATCCGACGCTCGCGTTCCACATTGCCCGACCGCGGTTCCGGGTGGTATCGGTTAGAGAACCCATTTCTGGCTGTGGAGGTGCCCGAGCTCTAGCTGGCCCGAGGCGTCAACCCGCCCAGAAGATGGGCACTACCACCGATGGCGGTGTGCCTCGCCTTGGCCGATGCTGGACTCACTCAGAGATCTGAGGGAGGCGGTCATTCAAACCATCGTGTGCGCTGTCGACGAGTCCCCCGGCGCCGCCGAGGCGATCGAAGTCGCGGCGGGACTGAGCAAGCGTCTCGGACTGAGGCTCGTACTTGCGCATGTCGTTGACGGCTACCGCCGCACCAACGGCGCAGACTCGCACAGCGTTCAGGCGCACCGAGCGGGTCAGCGGCTGCTCGACCGGGTCGCCCGCAAGCACAGCCTCGAAAGCGGCGCCGATCGCCGTGCCGAAGTCGGCGACCGCGCCAGCGAACTCTCGCGGGTCGCCGGCGAGGAGGCGGCGGCGGTGATCGTCGTAGGCGCGGGTGGCCGGTATCGGCGTGGACGCGGCCGCATGAGTCGGCTCTCCGCGGAGCTCAGGAGCACAGCCCCCTGCCCCGTCGTGGTCGTCCCTCCGCGCCCTCGCCGCTAGGATGACGGTGCCGGACCGCTCCGGCATTCACATGCCGCTGTTCTGGCGCGTCTTCCTCGCAAACGCCGCAATCCTGCTCGCGGGGATCCTCGTGCTCGCGCTCACGCCCCTCAGCGTCAGTAAGCACAAGACGGTGCCCGACATCGCTGTCCTGCTCGGCGGCCTGGTCTTGATGATCGTCGCGAACTGGCTGATCGTGCGGCCGCTGTTCCGGCCACTCGAGCGCCTCGCTGGCCGAATGGAAGAGGCCGATGTGCTGCGCGGCGGCCAGCGAGTGCCGGTCGACAGCACGGGCGAGGTCGGTGCGCTCGAGCATTCCTTCAACACGATGATGGAACGTCTTGAGTCGGAGCGGCGCGAGGCTGGAGCGCGAACACTGAACGCGCAGGAAGACGAACGGCAGCGGATTGCGCGCGGCCTGCACGACGAGGTTGGTCAGACGATGACCGGCGTGCTCCTCCTGCTCAAGCGCCTCGCACACGACGCGACGCCGGAGCAAGGCGCCGCACTCACCGAAGCGCAGGCAGCCGTAAAGGCGAGCCTCGAAGATGTCCGCCGAACGGCGCAGGAGTTGCGTCCTGAGATCCTTGATCATCTCGGCCTCCCCAGCGCACTTACAAACCTTGCGCGCACGTTCTCAGACCGGACGGGGATCACCGTGCGACGGCAACTGCCCACCCATCTCCCCAGGCTCGATCCGAACGTCGAACTTGTCCTCTACCGCGTTGCACAGGAAGGCTTGACGAACGCCGCCCGACACAGCGGCGCGACCGAAGTGACACTCACGCTCGAGCACGACGCCAACAGCGTTGTGCTCCGCGTCCTCGACAACGGGCGCGGGTTCGATGGCGGGCGCGCCGAAGGCGGCGGCCTGCGCGGCATCCGCGAGCGTGCGCTGATCGTCGGCGGCGCCGTCGCGATCAAGCGTGCAGCCACTGGCGGCGCCGAGATCCGGCTCCAAGTTCCGCTCGAGCCAGGTATTTAGGGTGCCGATTCCCCTGGTCACCCGTGTGCTGGTCGCTGATGACCATGAAATTGTTCGCAAGGGGCTGCAGCTCGTCCTAACCGCCGAGCCGGACTTGGACGTCGTCGCCGAGGCCGCCGACGGCGAGGACGCTGTCAGACGGGCGCTTCAGGACGACGTCGACCTCGCGATCCTGGACATCAGCATGCCGCGCAAGACAGGTCTCCAGGCAGCGCGTGAGCTCGGGCGACGACGGCCGGAGCTGCGCATCCTGATCCTCTCGATGTACGACAACGAGCAGTTCCTGTTCGAGGCGCTGAAAGCGGGCGCCTCCGGCTACGTCCTGAAGTCCGGAGCCGATGACGACATCGTCACCGCCTGTCGGGCAGCGATGCGCGGCGAGCCGTTTCTCTACCCCTCCGCCGTCCATGCACTAATCCGCGACGTCATCACCCGTGCCGGCGAACGCAGCGAGGAACTCGAACTGCTAACCCCACGCGAGCTCGACGTACTCAAGCTGATCGCCGAAGGACACACCTCAAAACAAATCGCAACGACGCTCGTTCTCAGTATCAAGACCGTCGAAAGTCACCGCGCCAACATGCTCAGCAAGCTCGGCATGCGCGACCGTGTCGACCTCACACGCTACGCAATGCGTCGCGGCTTGATCGAGCCCTGAATACGGCTCTGGCTCAAGACCGAACCGATCGTCTCGGTGCTGCGTAGTCAGAGTTGTGGACACCACGAGCACCAGCGAGCGGGCAACGGGAGCCAGCACCGTGGGCGGGCCGGACACGGTTTCTGAGGGATCATCGGTCTGGGTGCAGAAGCGCGAGTACGTTCGCCCGATCGTGCGCGCGCAGGCGCTGTCGACAGCGCATCCTGCCGGCGAATCGTGGGCGCGGACGCGGTGTCCAGTCGGGAGCTCGTAGGCGGTGAGGACCAAGGACCCCCGGGCGTCAGCTTGGTTCGTCGGCCGCTGGGGCCTCGGAGGACGCCGATGATCCTGTCGCCGCTGCGTCCTCGGTGTCCACAGCAGTGATCTCGCGCTCAGCCTCAGCGGCAGCCTCGCTCAGCCAAGCTGGGAGCTTGCGCGGCGGCAGCAGCATCGCTCTCCTGATGGCCTCGCGCGCGGTTGACGCCTCGCTCCATCCGCCGCTGCCCCTTCTGTGTGCGAGCCAGAACCACGACCAGGCGCTGCCGCGCCTCTGGCCGCGCATCTCCTGGCGGACCACCTCGACTTCGCCGCGCGGCGTCGCGACGGTGACCGCCTCGGACCGATTGCGGACGGCGCCACCGGCGGGCACGCCCTACCGTGCCCCGCGACGAATCGCGAACAGAGGAGCGCCGCACTCGGGACAGTAGCCTTCCCACCCGGCCCGACCGTTGGGCAGGATTATCTCGTGCGCGTCGGCGATGACGACCTTCTCGCCGCACACGCATCGAGCCTGAGGTTCGGGATCCGATGTATCCGAGTTCGAGCCGACCATGGCAAGCAGCATATTCGTCCCTGAGCGTTCTGATCTAACTCATCGCGTCGCGAACGTGGACCGGTTGCGTGCCGCCGAGTACTGGGAGAACCCGTTGCCACGGATCTACGGTCCATCCTTACAGTCCCGCGGCTGCAACGAGGTCGGCGCACCCGCAGCGAGTTGTACTCGCCGCTGATGCTGATCGCCCTCTCGAACGGGTACAACGACGTCTCGCCATTTGGAAGCCGCCGCCGTCGATGTACATGAGCACGGGCAGCGGGCTCGGTCCGAGGTTGGTCGGGACCGTGACGTTCAAGAACAGGCAGTCCTCGTTGGTCGACGGGCTGGCGCCACCAGCCTGCGGACATGCGCTGCCGGGCGTCACCGCCTGCAGCGGGTCGGTCCAGGCGGCGTGTTGCTTGGGTGAATGCCACCGCAACTGGCCGACCGGCGCAGCCGCGTAGGGAACGAACACCCAGCCACTGCTCATAGTTCGGCCCGGTCAGGCCGCAGATCGGGCCCTTGTTGGTCTGGATCAGGGTGCCGTTGGCACAGCTGGCCGCCTGGGCCGGCTTCGCCCGGGAGTTCGCGGCGGCTGTGGCCGACAGCGCCAGCGCCGCCACGGCGGCGATCACCAGGGCGCGTGCGGGTAAGCGCGCGATCCGAATGGATCGCGGGGGTGCCGTCGACGCAGAGCGTCTGGCCTTGAGCATGGGACCCTAGAACTCGTCTCCGGCTCACACAAGAGTTACACGACGAGCGGTAGCAACAACACGACGAGCGGCGGCGACCGGATCGCTCCGATCGCCGCCACATCTCACTGGATGGGACAGTGCCTATGCGACACGGCCTCGGTGTCAGGGTTTCGGGCCCACTCCGTTCCAGAACCAGCAGTCGTGGGTGTTGGCCGCTCGTGAGGCACGTTCAGCGCCTCCGTCCGTCAGGATCCATAATGTTGGGTAATGCGCGCAGTGTGGATGCGCCTTGGCCTCGTCGGCGTGATCGGCCTTGTGGCTTGGGCTGGGTGTGCCTGTGCGGCTGTTGCGCGGGCGGCCGATGCCCCGCGTCCGACGATGACGCTGAAGGCTTCACGCGCATCGGTGGCCGCTGGTCACCCGGTGACGATCTCTGGATCGGTGATCGGTGGGCTGCCGAACGAGGGTGTGGTGCTCTACGAGGGCCTGTATCCGTATCGGGTGATGCGGCGTGTGGGGCGGACGGTGACGGACGCCAACGGGTCGTTCTCGTTCACCGTGTCCCCGGACCGCGATGCGCGATATCGCGCGGTCTTGGTGGGCACGCCGACGCGCGGGGTCGTTCGCGTAACGGTCATCGGGCGTAGCATCACCAAGCTCAAAGCGCTGTCGCTGGGACGAGCGAAGGTGACACTCGTCGTGTTTCATCCGCGCGATCTGCACTGGGGCCACGCCTCGGTGCAATGGTCGTTCGCGATCGGATCTCGCGGCGCCTTCAATCGTGCCCCGACCACGCGCACCGTCAGGCTCAGCCCGTACGTAACGGTCCTATCGACAACGATCGGGCTGCCGGCCGGCCGTTTCCGCTGGCGGGCATGCTTTCGTGCTCCCGGCGACCACGCGCTGGCGGATCCGCGCCGTCCTCGAGGCTGCGCCGGGCGCGGCTATCACGGCGCGGGCTCCCTCCCCGCAGGTTTTCCGAGCCCGGCTGCGATCAGGCGGGCGCAGGTGTACCTGGCCGGTCGGGCTGGACGCACGGCGCTCGCGGTGGTCGACAGCGAGGGCCGGCTCTCGGGCACCCATGAGCATCGGACGTTCATCACCGCAAGCGTCGTCAAAGCGATGCTCCTGGTCGCGTATCTTCGGCGCCTGCACGCGCTCGGCCAGCGCCGCGTCGACTCCCGCAGCAACTCCTTCCTGTATCCGATGATCAACGTCTCGGACAACTCAGCCGCCACCCAGTGCTGGTCGATCGTCGGCGACGCTGGGCTCGATTCCGTCGCGCGCGCGGCCGGAATGTCCGAGTTCTCGATTTCCGGCAGCTGGGGCAGCGCGCAGCTCAGTGCTGCCGACCAGGCCCGGTTCTTCTTCGAGATGGACTCGCTGATCCCGTCCGAGTTCGTCGGGTACGCGCGCTCCCTGCTCTCGACGATCGCCGGATTCGAGAGTTGGGGGATCCCAGCGATCGCACGTCCGCTCGGCTACAGGGTGTTCTTCAAGGGAGGCTGGCGGAGCACCGGACTTGGACAGCTGGTTCATCAGATCGCGCGAGTGGAAGGGCGTCGCCGGTCGTTCTCGATCGCGGTAATGACCGATGGCGACCCTTCGATGGATTACGGCATCAACACGATTCAAGGAGTCACGGCAGCTCTACTGCGCTGAGACGGCCGGCTTGACAGACTCGAGAAAAGTGATATCTATTAGCTATCACTTTTATGGCGCGCCACCTCACAGTGGAGGGATCATGAGCCAGGCCGTCCAGCCATACCGCCAGCCCGAGGCGACTCCGGTCGGGCATGCGGGAACCCGCGTTGAAATTCACGAGCGCCCCGCCTGGGCGATCAACGGCTGGGCGGGCGTGCTCCTCGCCGCCGCCTGCATCGCCGCCGTCGTGCTCCTCGCCAAAAGCTCCGTCGCGGTGCTCGCCGTCGTGCCAGGGTTGGCCGCTGTCCTGGCCCTGACCTCGCTGGTCATCGTGCAACCGGGCCATACCAAGGTCGTGCGGTTCTTCGGGAGCTATGTCGGCACGGTGCGTCGTCCCGGTCTGTCGTGGATCTTGCCGCTGGCCGACCGGCGGAGCCTGAGCATTCGGGTCAGGAACTTCGAGACCAACCATCTGAAGGTCAACGACGCTGACGGCAACCCGGTGGAGATCGCCGCGATCGTCGTGTGGCAGGTGGCCGATACCTCGCGGGCGTCCTACGCCGTCGATGACTACGTCAACTTCGTTGCGGTCCAGGCCGAGTCGGCGTTGCGCCACGTCGCGACCACGCACCCTTACGACGACCCGGCGGAGAAGGGCACGTCGTTGCGCGGCTCGACCGACGTCGTCGCCGCAGAGCTCGCCCAGGAGGTGGCCCAGCGGGTCGCGATCGCCGGGGTTGAGATCGTCGAGGTGCGCATCAGTCACCTGGCCTACGCGTCGGAGATCGCCCAGGCCATGTTGCGCCGACAGCAGGCCAACGCCGTCGTCGCCGCGCGCTCGCGGATCGTCGAGGGCGCCACCGGGATGGTGGAAATGGCCCTCGCCCGTTTGGATGAGCGCGGCATCGTCGACCTCGACGAAGAGCGCAAGGCGGCGATGGTGAGCAACCTGATGGTCGTGCTCTGCGCTGAGCAGCCAGCGTCCCCGGTCGTCAACACCGGCACGCTCTATACGTGAGCCGCGAGCGCAAACCGGTGCTGCTACGTATCGACCCGACGGTGCACGATGCCCTGGCCCGATGGTCCGCCGACGAGTTCCGCAGCCTCAACGCCCACATCGAGATGCTGCTCCGACGCGCCCTCACCGACGCCGGCCGGATGCCTCAACAGGCGGGGCCCATGCCCAAGCGCGGCCGGCCTCCCGCTCGTAGCGCCTGACCGCGAGCCGGCGCTGCAGGGGAGGCGCACCTTCGGATTCTCAACTATTTTAGTTGACAAGCTTTTGATTGCCTGCATAGGATTCTGCGCAATCTAGATCAAGATAATCGAGTTTCCGGCCGTGTCGCCGATAGCGGGTGCTGCTGGGTTCGTCAGTGGTTCCCGCTCGGCAGGGATAGCGGCCGGTGCTCACCGGGGCGCGATCGTCGGCGCTGCCCGCCGACCGGCGACCGGAGAAAGGAATGAATTGACTCCAAGGCTAAAACTGCTCGTTGCCGCGATCGCGGTGACGTCCGTGCTGGCGGTTCCGGCGGGGGCGGCAGCAGCGACGACGGTGATCGGTTCGGGCTCGAGCGCGGAGCAGCCGATTCTGACGGCGCTGTTCGAGGGCTACCACAAGGTCAAGCCCAACCTGAAGTTCGTCTACACGCCGGACGGCGGTAACGCCGGGATCAAGGACGTGCAGACGAAGCACAGCCAGTTCGCGGTCAACACTCGGGCACCACTGCCCAGCGACAAGGGCACGCTGCAGACGAAGCTGTTCCTCGACGGCCTGTGCGTGGCCGTGAACAAGTCCAATCGCCTGAGCAATCTGTCGATCGGCCAGGCGCGGAACATCTTCCTTGCGCGCTTGACCGGCTGGAGCCAGGTGAAGGGGTCGAACCTGCTGACGACGATCGACCCGATCGGCCGCGACTCGACGGCTGGGTCCTACACGTTCTTTCAGCAGGCGGTCCTGAACGATGCGACCCAGGCCTCGAGCGTCCAGCAGCTCGCCTCTGACGGCCTCGTCGGGACTGCGATCAAGGGCGACAAGAACGCGATCGGATACGTCGGCCTGGCCCACGCCGGCAAGGGCAGCGGGATCAAGGCCCTGAAGCTCAACACGATCCCCTGCGACGCGGCTCACATCAAGTCGCAGAAGTACCCGCTGACTCGCTTCATCTGGGGCGCGCTCGCGCTCAAGCACCCCAACACGAACGCGGCCGGCTTCTTCGACTGGGTCCGGACAAGCGCGACCGCCGGCAGGATCATCGCCAAGGCCGGTGCTGTGCCCGCGTTCAACAAGTAGGCAGATCAGGAAAGCGAGCATCGACGCACAGCGATGGACGCAGACGTCCCGCTCGAGACCGAGCCGCCGATCCGAGACTCCGACCTACGCGCCGAGCTAGCCCTCGGCGCGTTGGTCTGTCTGGTGGTGGCGCTGCTGCTCGGGATGTTCGCGTTCGTGATCTACCAGGCGTGGCCGTCGTTCGCCCACAACGGCCTCGGCTGGTTTGGCAGCGGCGGCAACGTCGACGCAGAGGTTCAGCGGATGTTCAACTCGGGGGCGTCGCTCGGCCGCCCGGTATACACGTTTCATGCGTGGCCGCTGATCTGGGGCACGATCCTGGTCGTGGGCGGGGCGGTGACGATCGGATTCGTCTGCTCGCTGTTCGTCGCCGTGTTCATCGTCGAGTTCGCGCCGGATCCGATGCGCCGTGTACTGGAGCCGGTGATCCGGCTTCTGGCCAGCGTCCCCTCGGTGATCTACGGCCTCGTCGGGGTGCTCGTACTCGTGCCGTTGGTCGGCAACCATCTGATCACGCAAAGCAGCAAGGCGTCGGTGCGCGGGATCGTCACGCTCAACGGATACGGTCTGCTCACAGGCGTCGTGATCCTCACGATCATGATCGTGCCGGTGATGGTCGCGATCTTCTGCGACGGCCTCCGGGCGGTGCCGCGGGGTTGGATCGAAGCATCGCTCGGGCTCGGCGTCAACAAGTGGCGAACCGTGTGGAAAATCGGCGTCCGGGCGGCGCGGCCCGCGCTCGTGGCTGGGACGGTTCTCGCCACCGCGCGAGCGCTCGGCGAGGCCGTAGCCGTGGCGATGGTCTGCGGGGTCGTGTCGTTTGCGCCTAATCCGGCCGACGGCTGGATCTTCTTCGTCGAGCCGACGCGACCGCTCGCCGCGACGATCATCGCGTTCATCGACGACCTCAGCACGCCGGCGATGCGCCACACGCTGTACGCCCTCTCCGCAGTCCTGCTCCTGTCCGCGGCGACGTTGTCGCTCGCCGGCTGGGCGGCCAAGCAGCCGATGAAGCGCTACGGAGGGCGGGCTTGAGCGCGCTCGACGTTCCCGCTCCTGGATCCGGACCGGGCACCGCCCGCGCGACCGGCAGTCCGCGCGGACCCGGGCGCGCTCTCGACAAGGCGCGGGCGGCGCAGTCGCCGCCGTGGCGGTTACGCGATCGGGTCGGCCTCGCGTTCGCCTGGCTGCTCGGGCTGCTGTTCTGCGCGGTCGCGATTGCACTCGTCCTGTACTTCCTGGTCCAGGGACTCAGGTACGTCCGCCCCTCGCTGTTCGTCACCAACCCCCGAGCCGGGTTCACCGCGGGTGCCACCGGAGGCTTCCTCGACCCACTGCTCGGCACGATCCTGATAACCGCGCTGGCGATGGCGATCGCCCTGCCGGTCGGGATCGGCGTCGCCGTCTGGCTGAGCGAGTACGGCCGCCCCGCCGCGCTCGCGCGCGTAGCCGAGTCGACGATCGAGATGATCGCGGGCACGCCGTCGATCGTGCTCGCGCTGTTCGGGATCTTGCTGTTTCAGAGCCCCGCGCTCGGCTTCCTGAGCCGGAGCTCACAGGGCGTTGTGTTCGGCCGGTCGTTCTTCGCGGCGGGCGCGATGCTGTCGCTGGTCGGGCTACCCCTGGTCGTCGCCAGCGTCCGCGAAGGGCTGCTGGCGATCCCGAACCACGTGCGCGAGGCGTCCTATGGCCTGGGAAAGACCAAGATCGCGACGACCCGGCGGGTCCTGCTCCCGGCAGCGCGGCCGTCTGTGATGACCGGCGCAATGCTGGGCGCCGGACGTGTGATCGGCGACACGGCGATCATCGTCGTGCTGCTTGGAGGGACGCTGACCTTCAACTCGAGCGGCTCGGTGCCGCTGCTGTCGACCCTCCGGGGCACGGGCAGCACGCTCACCTACTACATCTTCTACAACGCTCCCAGCGGCGAGGGCAACCAGCCGACGAAGGCGTACGCGGCGGCGTTCGTGCTGCTGGCGATCGTGCTCGCGCTGAACATCGCGGTCGACATCGCGACCAGGCGCTCGCGGAGGCTCAGATGGATAACGTGACGCCGCCGCCGATCCGTCGGCTCACGGGTGTGGAGGGGGTGACCGAGCCGCTGCCGCTGGCGATCACTGCCGCCCTCCCAAGCCCGAACGGGAACGGCCGCGCGGCCCCGCCCACCTCACCGTTCGTCGGTGTCGCCGGCCGGCGGGTGGCCGAGTCGGCGCTCTCGATCGACCGCATGCAGGTCGAGCAACTGTCGGTCTCCTACGGCCGCAAGCTGGCCGTCGAGAGCGTCTCGCTACCGATCCGACAGGGCGAGGTCTTGGCGCTGATCGGACCGTCGGGGTGTGGCAAGACGACGCTCCTGCGCTCACTGAACCGACTCACCGAACTGAATCGCGACGTCACCCAGGGCGGGCGGATCATGCTCGACGACGTCGATATCGCGAGCCTCGACGCGACCGCGCTACGGCGCCGCGTGACGATGGTCTTCCAGCAGCCGAACCCGTTCCCGATGAGCGTGTTCGACAACATCGCGTACGTCCTGCGTGAGCAGGCGGCGCGCCGTCCCAAGCGCGCGGCGCTGAAGGGGGCGGTCCGCGACGCGCTCGCCCGAGCCGGACTGCTCGACGAGATCACCGATCTCGACCATCCGGCGCTGAAGCTGTCCGGCGGCCAGCAGCAGCGGCTGTGCATCGCCCGCGCGCTCGCGGCCGACCCTGAGGTGCTGCTGCTCGACGAACCATGCTCGGCGCTGGATCCGCGGTCCACTCAGGTGATCGAGGACCTGATCGTGAAGCTGCGCGAGGACGTGGCCGTGGTGATCGTGACCCACAACCTCCAGCAGGCCAACCGCGTAGCCGACTACGTCGGCTTCATGTACCTGGGACAGCTCGTCGAGTACGGGGGCGCGGCGCAACTGTTCGGAGCCCCGCGCGAGCAACGGACGAGGGAGTACGTCAGTGGCGCGTTCGGCTGAGCGGACACTCGGGATCGTGGTCGGCGCAGTGGCGCTGAGCGTCGCCGCGAGCGGGTGCGTCTCAACCCAGCAGAAGGCGAAATGGAACCAGATCGCCAACGCACGGATCCTCGCCAGCCAGACTCCCACCGTTGTCAGGCGCGGCGGCCGCGACGTGCGGGTCACGCGAGTGACGCTCCTGCACGACGGACCTCGCGTGGCGCTCGTCGTGCGCCTGCGCAACACCACCACCCACCCGGTTAACGACATCCCGATCTCGGTCGGGACGATCGCAGGCCACGGCACGCCGACATATCTGAACCGCGCCTCCAACCTCGACTACTTCCAGACGCACGTCGCTGAGATCCCGGCCCGCGCGACCGCGACCTGGGTGTTCACCGGGCGCCGCCGGGACGGCCTCTCGGGGAGGCCGTTCGCAGTCGCGGGCACCGCGCCACATCCACCGATCACTGTCGCGCGGACGATCCCCAACGTGGCCGTCGCGATCGCGGCGCGCCCGGGACCCTCCGGCCGGAGACCGCTCCGAGTGACCATCACCAACCACTCGTCGGTTCCACAGCCGGATTTGCACGTCTACGCCGTCGCGCTGGCCGCCGGCCACTATGCAGCGGCGGGGAGCGCGAGCGTGAGCAACCTCAACACCGGCGACTCGAAGACCTTGAAACTCGATCTGGTCGGTCGTCCTCGCGGCGCTGCCGTCCAGGTCCGCGCCCTTCCGACCCTGTTTCAGTAGGAGACGACAACGTGAGCACCGGGCAACAGCATTCATCGTCGCAACCGCTCGTGCCACGAGCGGAGCCGAGCGGTTCGTCGCCCTACCAGCCCTGTGACCACTGCGGCGCGCCGCTGGACGAGCCCCAGCGTTACTGCCTCGCCTGCGGCTCCGGGCGCAAGCACGCCAACGATCCGGCCGCTCGATTCCTTTCGCAAGCGACTAAGCGGCGGCGCGCGGCGGCCGCCACAGCGACTCCGTCGCCGCCGCGCGGGCGTCGTTCCGCGCCGTTGGCCATTGCCGCGTTGATCGCCGTCATTCCGCTGGCACTCGGCGCCGGCGTGCTGATCGGACGGTCGTCCTCGGGACAGGATGGCAAGCTGATCGCGGCGCTGCGGGCGCAGAAGGCGCCGGTGATCCAATACTCGGGCGGCGCTCCGGCCGCCGAGACCGCGACGACGCCCGCGTCCGCGACACGCCAGGCGGTGGCGGCGGCGCCCGCGGCGCCGGTCAGCACGTTCAAGCTATCCCACGGTTACGCCGTCGAGCTTCAGACGTTGCCTCGCAGCACCACCCAGGCGACCGCGACCAAGGCCGAGCGCGCCGCGACCGCAAAGGGCGCGCACGGGGTCGGCCTGATCTCGCAGTCTGACTTCGCGATCACGCCGCGGCCGCCGGCGGGCGCCTACGTGGTGTACTCGGGCAGCTACACGACGCTCCAGGCCGCCCAGCAGGCACTCTCAAAGCTCAAGCACGAGTTCCCGGGCGCGAGCGTGATCACCGTCAAATCGGTGGCCAGCGCGTCGTCGACGAGCGGCGGCAAGGTGTTGACGAAGACGCACTTCGGGACCGCGCACCAGGTCACCGGCTACAAGCCGACGAAGAAGGCTCTGTCTCAGGGCGCGGCCGTGGCCAAGCAGGACAGCCACAACACCGGCAAGGCCGCGTCGGGCGTGGGCTTGCCCGATGTGGTGGCGGTGCCGTGAGCGTCGGCGAACCGGATCCGGCGCTGATCGCCGAGCGCGACCGCCTGACCGAGCGATTCACGATCATGCAGACCGAGCTCGGCGGCCTGTTCTACGAGATGGCCATCCGCGATCACGTGCGGATGGATGTACTGATCCCGAAAGCGGCGGCGCTGCAGCGCATCGACGCCGAGCTCGCCCAGGTGGAGCACCTGCTTGCCGACGGCAGCACCAGCTTCGGCGGCCACTGCCCTACCTGCGGGACGGTGTACGCACAGGGCGCCGCATTCTGCTCGCAGTGCGCGGAGTCGCTCGGGTGAAGCGGGCGGCGCGCACGCTCCGAGGCACACGCGTGGGCCTGTTCCCGCTCACGCTCGTCAGCGCGATCTCGGTAGCGGTCAGCGTCCTGATCGTCGTTTCCGCGCTCAACGAGACCGGTCCCGAGCGGGCCATCATCGCTGCCTTACACGAACGCAGGGTGATCCGCGAGACCGTCCCCGCCGGCGGGTCCGCGCCGGCGCCCACCGCTCCGGCCGCCGCGGTCGCGGCGGTCGCGCCGGCGCCGACGCCGAGCCCGATTGCCGCCGCCGTATCCGACCCGGGTCAGGCGACGGCCTCGAACGCGAGCCCCGCGACGACGTCCTCAACCCCCTCGGGCGACGGCTCCTCGAACCCGACCGCGAGCGACACGGCCGACGCCGGGGGCGACGCCGCCCCGAGCGGTGGCGACTCGAGCCCCGCGAGCTCCAGTCCGCCGTCGAAGATCAAGCATGTGTTCGTGATCATGCTCTCGACGCCCAGCTACGCAGCCGCGTTCGGCGCCGGGTCGACCGCCCGCTACCTCAACACAAAGCTCCGCCCCCGGGGTGAGCTGCTGCGCAACTACCGCACGCTCACGGGCGCCCCGCTGCCCGACTACATCGCGGCCGTCTCAGGCCAGCCGCCGAACCCGGACACCACCGCCGACTGCCCCAACTACGATGACTTCGCCGCTGGCGCCGCGCCGGCCAAGAACGGACTCGTCCCCGGCTCCGGGTGCGTTTACCCCAACACCGCGTTGACGATCGGTGACCAGCTCGACAGCGCGGCCCTGCCGTGGCGCGCCTACATCGGAGGGATGGCCACGCAGTGCGAGCATCCCGATTCCGGCGCCCCGGAGACGACCGGCAGCTCTGGCTCCGCGACCACCCCGGGAGCCTCCGGCGCGCCGACGACCCCGGTCGCCTCCAGCCCTACCACGACCACGGGCTACGCGCCGGTTGCCAACCCATTCGTCTACTTTCACTCGCTGCTCGACCTCGGCGACTGCCAGAGCGACGATCTGCCCTACGACCGGCTCGCGAACTCGCTGCGGCCCGCGCACCACACGCCGAGCCTCGCCTTCATCTCGCCAGACCCCTGCGACTCGGGCGCCGTCCTCACCTGCGCTGACGGCCGGCCGGGTGGAATTGCCGCGGCCGATACGTTCCTCCGGCGCGCCGTGCCGCCGATCCTCGCCTCGGCCGCGTACCGCACGAGCGGGATGCTGCTGGTGGTGTTCACGGTGCTTCCCCCGGCGACCGGCCAAGCGAGCGCCGGCCCCGTCCGCGCGGGCGCGCTGGTGCTCTCGCCATACGCGAAGCGCGGGTCAATCGACGGTCGCTCCTACAACCCCTATTCGCTCCTGCGCTCGGTTGAGCGCGTCTTCGGACAAGCGCCGCTCGGGCGCGCGAAGACTGCTAAGGCCTTCGGGCCAGCGGCAACCGCGTGACCCCGAGCTCAGTTTCGGACCCGCGGATGAGTGGCCTCCTGTCGTTTCCAAACCCAGTCAACGAGAAAGCGGCCCGCGTCGTGGCCGGGGTCGTTCTCGTGGCGGTGATCATCGTGCTCGTCAGCGACCGCTACTGGCTGCTGATCCCGGTCAGCTACGGATTCTGGGCCCGAGTCCTCGCCGGCCCACGCCTGAGCCCGCTCGGATGGGCGGCCCAGAATCTCGTCGCCCCGCGACTGGGAGCCCGCAAGCCCGTCCCGGGGCCGCCCAAGCGCTTCGCACAGGGAATCGGCGCCCTCGTCTCCACCGCTGCGCTCGTGCTTGCGCTCGGCTTCGATGCGCACGTCGCTGCGGATGTTCTGCTCGTCCTGCTCGGACTTGCCGCCGGCCTCGAGTCGATGCTTGGCTACTGCGTCGGGTGCAAGCTGTTCGGGTGGCTGATGCGGACCGGGGTCGTGCCCGAGAGCGTGTGCGCCGAGTGTGCGGACGTGAGCCTACGGCTTGGAGCGCGACGACCCGGGTGAGCGCTGGAGCGGGTGGCCCGTGCACCGGCGTTGCCGAGCGTGCCTCGGGGTAGGAGCACGGATATGTTCTCGACCCTGCGCTGGCCGGATGCAATCCTGGCCGGCCTCGCGTGTTCGATGCGAACGTCGGCTGGCCCGGCGCTGCTGGCCGCCCGGGGGCGAATCTCGGGCACGCCGCGGATCCTCGTCTTCCTGATGGCCGCCGGGGAGTTGACCGTCGACAAGACGCCGGTGGCGACCGACCGCACCGATCCGCCCGCGGTCGCCGGGCGGGTTGGCGCGGGGGCGTATACGGGCCGAGCGATTGCGGGCGTCCCCGGTGCGATCGCCGGGGCAGCCAGCGCCGCCGTCGGTACGTTCGCGACCTACCATGCGCGCAAGCTCGCGGTCCAGGCGACCGGGCTGCCCGACCCGGTGGTCGCCGTCGGTGAGGATCTGCTCGCACTCACCGCCGCGGCCGTCGCCACGCGCCAGGCTCCCGACGCTGCGTAGCCGCGCGGCCACCGTCGGCAGTCGCCCGGCGCCAAGTGCGTGAGGTCGAGCTCGCCGCGGGACGGCGGACGGTCTACGAGCTGACCGACACCGACGCGGTGCGCGGCGCTCCGCTGGGCTTCCTGACCGTGCGTCGTTGAAGGCCCTTTCGTCCACGCACCGAACGGCGCGACCCTACGAGTCGCTCGTCCTCAGTGCCTCGAGGCCCCGGGCGGGACTGGTCACTTAAGAGCGCTCGAGTGGGACGTTGTGCAGCGGTTCGACGCCATCTGCGCACCCGCTGGGAGATTCGTTGCAGCCCGCGCCCGATCACAGGGGAGGACCGCCCGGCGTCGAACACACAGGGGCCGCCGATGACTCTGCGCACGAAAACCGCCAAGCGGATGCTTCTCAGCGCCGCCCTCGTGGGGGCCGGTGCGCTCGCCGCGATCTCACAGGCCGAGGCGAAGTCGCCGGCGACCCGCCAGTGCGCGCCGGTCCGGTTCGAGGTCGACTACCGGGGCACTCACCTCAACGCGTTCAGCGCGCTCCGCGCGACCAGCAACCTGTCGTGCTCGACCGCCCAGGCGATGCAGCGCTACAGCATCAGCCACGAGCTGTACCGGGGCTTTCAGTGGCGCGGGCAGCAGTGGGGATGGACGGTCTACTCCCGCGCCGACGACCACACGGCGACGACGATGTGGACCGCGCGTCATCGCCAGCAGGTCTGGTCGACGACCCGCCTCGCGGTCTCCTAGCGGAGCCGGGCGAGAAGGTCATGCCGACCTTCGAGCTCCAGTTTGCGTCCGACCAGATCGAAGCGCTGGCGAGCCGATTCGGCTACATGGACGAGAGCCGGCTGCTCGCGATCGGCGAGAAGGTCCGCGGCCGCGGCTACTACACCCGCGGCGAGTTCATCGAGGTGTGCGCTTGGAAGAGCGCGCGCAGTCGCCCGAAGATCGCCGCGAACTCCCGCGACGCGATCGTGTCCGCGACCCGCATGGCGCTCGCCGCCGACGACGAGGGCCTGCGGATGCAGCACCTGCTGGCGTTGACCGGCGTCGGCGTGCCGACCGCCTCGACGCTGCTGTACTGCGCGTTTCCGGCGGACTATCCGATCCTCGACATCCGCGCGCTCGAGTCGCTCGGGGTCAAGCCTCGCTCTCAGTACCCGGTGAGCTTCTGGTTGCTGTACCTGGCGGCCTGCCGGGCCCTGGCGGCCAGTGGCGACGTCTCGATCCGGACGCTCGACAAGGCGCTGTGGCAGCACTCCAAGGAGCGCTCAACGAGCCAGTAGGGTCTGGAGATGATCTTCCGGCAGTTCATCCACGACGATCTCGGCTGCGGCTCCTACCTCGTCGGCGATGAGCACGCCGGGGTGGCGGCGGTGGTCGATCCGAAGCTCGAGATCGAGGACTATCTGGCGCTGGCCCGGTACCTGGGCGTGGAGATCGGGCACATCCTCGAGACCCACAATCATGCCGATCACGTGTCCGGGCACGGCCGGCTAGCGGCGGCAACCGGGGCCACGATCCACATCCACCGCCTCGCCGAGCCCGACTACGAGCACGAGCCGTTCGACGACGGCTGGGAGCTCGAGCTCGGGACGGTCACGCTGCGGGCGCTGCACACGCCGGGCCACCGGCCCGAGCACACCGCGTTCGCGCTGATCGACAACGACCGCGGGCCGGACCCGTGGGCGGTGCTGACCGGCGACACGCTGTTCGTGGGCGACATCGCCCGCCCCGACCTCGCGGTGCAGAAGGAGCAGGGCGCGCACGACATCTTCCACTCGCTGCACGACAAGCTGCTGACGCTGCCCGGCGAGTGCGAGGTGTGGCCGGGGCACCTCGGTGGGTCGTTGTGCGGCGGTCCCGGGATGAACATGAAGATCAGCTCGACGATCGCGTTCGAGTCGCGCCACAACGACCTGCTGCAGGTCTCAGACGTCGACGCGTTCGTGCGCGCGACGACCGCCAGCCTCGGTCCCCAGCCGCCCAACTTCAAGGCGATCGTGGCGATCAACCGGGGTCCGCTGGACAGCGGACAGCCGCACCCGAGCGAGCTCGCCGCGACCGAGGTGCAGCGCCGCCAGGCCGCCGGCGCGCTCGTCGTCGACGTCCGCGGAGAGCCCGAGTTCGACGAAGCCCACATCCCCGGCGCACTGTGCAACCCGGCGATCCGTGCGGGGTTCGGCACCAAGCTCGCGTGGATCGCCGACCGCAACCGCGAAATCGTGCTCGTCGGCGCCGACGACCGCGACGCGATCCGTGCGACGCAGCTGGCGATGGCGGTTGGGATCCGCGGGGGCGAGGGATATCTCGGCGGTGGGATGGCCAGCTGGACACAGGCGCGGCTGCCCGTGAGCGAGCTCGAGCGCGTCGACGTGGACGCCCTGCACCGGCGGCGCGACGAGCTTCAGGTGCTCGATGTTCGCGAGCCCCCCGAGTTCGACGAGGGCCACATCCCCGGCTCGATCAACGTCCCCTATCACGACGTGGCCGGGATCCCCCGCGAGATCGACGCCGCCGGGGCGGTGGCGGTGATCTGCTCCTCCGGACAGCGGGCGGCCGTCGCCGCGTCACTGCTGCAGGCCCACGGCGCGCGGCAGGTGATCCACGTCGCCGGCGGTGGCGTCGGCACCTGGCGCGAGCGTGGGTGGGAGCTCGCGCACGGCGGATGACGCGGATCGAGCTTCCCGGATACCAGCTGGTCGGGATCCGCGCCGCGAACCCGGGACCGTTCTCGCTGTCGGGCACCAACACCTGGATCGTCGGCCGCGACCCGGCTTGGCTGGTGGACCCAGGGCCGCGGCTGCCCGAGCATGTCGAAGCCGTGACCGCCGAGATCGAGCGCCGTGGAGGGCTCGGCGGGATCGCGCTCACCCACGACCACGCCGACCACTCCGCGGCGATGCCCGCGATCCGCTCGCGGTTCCCCGAGGCCCGGTTCGGCGCCGCACGCGGCGACGTCGACGTGCGCCTGTCGGACGGCAGCGCGTTCGGTCCGCTGGAGGCCGTGGCCACACCCGGGCACGCGCCCGACCACCTCGCGTACGCGACCGGCGACGTGGCGATCACCGGCGACGCCGTGCTGGGGGAGGGGAGCGTGTTCGTCGCCCCGGATCCTGGCGCGCTGGCCTCCTACCTGGCGGCGCTGGGCCGGCTGCGCGAGCGCGAGCTGTCGCTGATCTGCCCGGGGCATGGTCCGCCGGTCCACGACGCGGCCGCTAAGCTCGAGCAGTACATCGACCACCGGCTCGAGCGCGAGCGGCGACTGGTGGCCGCGCTCGCCGACGGTATGCGGACCGTCGACGAGCTGCTCGACGAGGTGTGGGACGACGCGCCGACGGTGCTTCGCCCGGCGGCGGCGGTGACGCTCGCGGCCCATCTGGACAAGCTCGACGACGAGGGCCGTCTCCCCGACGGAGTGCAGCGCCCCGAGCGACCCGCGTGGCTGACGGCCGCGAGCCCCTAGACGGGCTCGGGAGTGGAGGCGGCCGACAGCCGGGCCCGGGCGAGCTCCATCGCTGCGGCCAGCGGCGTGGCCCCGAGCGCCTCGGCGTGATCGAAGATCTCGCTGAGCGTCTCGGCGATCCCGCGAACGCCCCGGCGCGCCGACGCCGGGTCGTAGCCGTTGCCGGTGAGCTCCTCGACGATGTTGATGATCCCGCCGGCGCTGACCACGAAGTCCGGGGCCCACAACACCCCGCGGGCGGCGAGCAGATCGGCAACGTGGTCGTCGGCCAGCTGGTTGTTGGCCGCGCCGGCGATCACCGCGCAGCGCAGACGCGGGACGCTCTCGTCGTCGAACAGGCCACCCAGCGCGCATGGGACCAGCACATCGACGTCCGCGGTCACCGCCCGCCCCGGCGTCGTCCACCGGGCCCCGAGCCGATCGGCGAGCGCACGCTTGGTCGCATCGACGTCAGCCAACGTCAGGTTGGCGCCGGCGCGGGCGCAGCGCCTGGCGACCTTCGAGCCGACGTGGCCGAGTCCGATCACGCAGATCCTCCGACCCCGCAGCGAACCCGAGCCGAACGTTCGCTCACAGCACGCCCGGATCGCCGACTCGACGCCGAGCGCGGTGAACGGGCTCGGGTCACCGGAGCTGCCACGGCTGCGCGGCAGCCCGGCGACGTGGCGCGTGCGCTCCGCGATCACGCCCATGTCGCGGCTGGAGGTGCCGACGTCCTCGGCGGTGATGTAGCGCCCAGCGAGCGACTCGACGGTGTCGCCGAAGTCCAGCAGCGCCGCGTGGCGGCGCTCCCGCGTCAGCGCGCCCGCGGGCGGGACCATGATCACGCCCTTGCCGCCGCCGAGCGGAAGGTTCGCGACCGCGGCCTTGAACGTCATCGCCCGCGACAGCCGCAACGCGTCGCGCAGCGAGGCCCGGGAGTCCTCGTACACCCACATCCGGCAACCCCCCAGCGCCGGCCCGCGGACGGTCGAGTGCACCGCGGCGAACGTGAACAGGCCCGAGCGCCGGCCCCGTCTGACCAGAACCTCCTCGTGATCGAGCGTCTCGAGGTAGCGCTTGATCCGCTCCGCTGGCCCGGCCGTGGGCACTACCGGAGCTGGTCGATCGGGCAGTTGCCGATCGGGCTGGCGGTCACGAGCCGACGGTGATGGGGGTCGGCGTCGGCGACGGGTTGTTCGTCACCGGCTCGACGGTCGTCGAGGGGGTGCCTCCGGCGCCGGCATCGGTCGTCTGCGTGGGCGTCTGCGAGCCGGCGGGCGCGGAGCCGTCGGTGGAGGAGGGATCGGTGCCCGTGGTCGGCTGGCCGGTGCCCGTGGGAGCCGAGCCGTTGGCGCCGGTGTCGCTGGACGAGGGCGTCGTGGTCGGCGCCGAGTGGGTCAGGTTCAACGGCGTGACCGTCGTGCTGGTGGAGCGGGTCGCGCCGGTGGTGCTCGGGTTGCTGGCGCCGCCGGACCCTGAGTGGCCGGTCGTCACCGATGCTGGGGCCGTGGCGTGACGGTGGGCGGGACTGACCCCCGGGGTGTTAGCGGCGCGGCGGCGCGCAGGCTTGACGTCGGCCGCCGCGGTGTTCTGGACGGCGACGGCGTCGGCGGGCTTCAGCGAGCCTGCCGACGTGGCCCGGGTGGCGGATTGAACGTCTGCCGGGCGCGCCGTGGAGCCGGCCTGGTGGTGTGTGGCCGGCGGCGCCGACGCCGCTGGTTTGGCGTGGTGGCGGTGGTGCGCTGCCGGGCTGGCCGCCACCTGGTGTTGGATCTCGACCGCGCCGCCGGCGGTCACGACGGCCGCCGCAATCAGCGTGGCCACGTGACCGGCGCCACCCGCGAACACACCCGCCGAGGCGAGCGCGCCGGTGCCCGCGGCTCCCCCGGCCGCGGCGCCACCGGCGGCCGCGCCTCCGCTGCCACCGAAGCCGAGCACCTTAGCCAGTACGCCGACCGGGCCGAGCGTCGGCACCATCGCCGCGAACCGCCGGCTGACGCCGCGCAGCTCGCGATGGAAGTGCCGGCACCCGTTGCAGTCGCGCATGTGCCGGCGCGCGGTGCCGCCGGGACGAACGCCACGGTCGTGCGCGAGCGTCAGCTGCCCGCGGATCTCCGAGCAGGCGGTGTCGCGCGCCTCGGACGCCTGCGCGAGCGCGATCCTCGCGCGCACCAGCAGCGATTTCACCGCCGGCACCGTAACCGCGAGCGCCGCGGCCACGTCCGCGTAGGACATGCCGCCGAGCTCGCGCATCAGCAGCGCCGAGCGCTGCTGCTCGGGCAGCCGGCGGACGTCGGCCACCAGCCGCCGCAGCGACTCGCGCTGGTCGGCGGCGGCGATCGGGTCGTGCACCGGCGGGCGCACCATCTCGAGCAGCTCCGGGGGCGGTGGAGTGGGACGCCGGAGTTCGTCGATGCAGCGGTTGTGCGCGACGCGGTAGAGCCACGCCTTCAACACCAGCTTGCCCTGGTTGGACCGCAACCCGGCGTAGGCGCGCACGAACACGTCCTGGAGCGCGTCCTCGGCGTCCTGGCGGGCGGGCAGCATCTGGCGCGTGTAGGCGAACAGCCGCTGGCGATAGCGGTCGTGGATCGCCCGGAAGGCTTCGTCGTGGCCGGCGCGGAACAGGGCCACGAGCTGGTCGTCGGATCTCAGGCGAAGCAGCGGAGGCGCGAGCGAGACTCGGGCCCGCGGGATTGCTGCTGGTGCTTGGAGAGCGGACGCTTCCACGTAGATCCCTTCGGCGGTCACTCTAACGCTTGTCAAACCGGAAAGTTGCTGTCCGCTGTCGGCACTGGGATCGGCGCCGCTCAGCGCGTTCGCGCCTGGCGGCCGACCTTCGGTTTTGCGCTCGGTACCCTCGGGTCTGACGAAAGCATGGATCCTGCCTCGGGCATCGGCATACCGGTCGCGTTCGCGGCCGGTCTCATCTCGTTTCTGTCCCCCTGCGTGTTGCCGCTCGTACCCGGCTACATCTCGGCGGTGGCGGGCGTCGCGCCTGCCGATATCCGCGCGCGCCGGGTGCTCGGCCCGAGCCTCGCGTTCGTGGCCAGCTTCTCGGTGATCTTCATCGCGCTCGGCCTGCTCGGACAGCAGGCGTTGCACGGGGCCCTGACCGGTCCGGCGGCACTCAAGATCAGCGGCGCGGTGATCGTGTTCATGGGCGTGCTGTTCGTGCTCGCACCGTTCGTGCCGCGGCTGGCCCTCGAATGGCACATGGGGTCACTGATGGAGCGAGCCGGGCGCTCCGGTCCGGTCATCACCGGCGCGGCGTTCGCGCTGGCCTGGACGCCGTGCACCGGTCCGACCCTGGGCGCGATCGTCACCGCCGCCGGCGTCTCGGGGTCGGCCGCCCACGGCGCCTTCCTGCTCGCGGTGTACTGCGCCGGGCTCGGCGTCCCGTTCCTGATCACCGGGCTGGCGTTCGGCAAGGCGACCTCGGCACTGACCGTCGTCAAGCGCCATTACCCGGTGGTGATCGGAGTCGGCGGCGCGGTCCTGATCGGGATGGGCGTGCTGATCTGGACCGGCGAGTTCACCCAGCTCAACATCACCGTCGACCACTGGCTGCAGTCGGTCGGTCTGCCGAACCTCAACTCCGACACCTGATCGGCGCCTGGCAAGGGATCGCCCGCCGCGGGAACCACTCGGGGATACGCTCTCAGCCGCGATGAGTCCGAGCATCCCGCTGCCCCCGCACGACACGCCGCTCACCGGAGGCTCGCCGTTTCCTCCGATCGCCGACTACGGGTTCCTGTCGGATTGCCACACCGGCGCCCTGGTGGCGCCCGACGGGAGCGTCGAGTGGATGTGCCTGCCGCGGTTCGACTCGCCGAGCGTGTTCGGGGCGCTGCTCGACCGGCGCGCCGGGTCCTTCCGCGTCGGCCCCTACGGTCTGCTGGTGCCGCTGTCGATTCGCTACGTGCCGGGGACGATGATCTTGGAGACCACGTGGATGTGCCCGTCGGGCTGGGTGGTCGTGCGCGACGCGCTGACGATCGGCCCGTGGCACGACCGCCACAGCGACGAGAGCTTCCACACCCGGCCGCCGACCGATCACGACGCCGATCACATGCTGGTCCGCACGATCGAGTGCGTCCAGGGCACGGTCCAGGTCGAGGCGGTGTGCGAGCCGATGTTCGACTACGGCAGCTCGCCGGGCGATTGGCGGATGCTCGAGGACGACTGGGGCCGTGCCGAGGTCAGCTGCGGCGAGATGAAGCTCCGGCTTACGACGGATCTGCGACTCGGGATCGAGGGCAACCGGGCGCGGGCTCGCCACTCGCTGGTGGAGGGCGAGCGCCGGTACGTCGCGCTCGGATGGACGCACGGGCTCGAGGGCCCGGCCGACGGCGAGGACGCGCACCAGCGCCTGCGGGTGACCGGCGAGTACTGGCGCAACTGGCTCGCCACCGGGCGCTTCCCCGACCACCGCTGGCGCACCCAGCTGCAGCGATCGGCACTGACGCTCAAGGGGCTGACCTACGTTCCCACCGGCGCCACCGTCGCCGCCGCCACGACCTCGCTGCCGGAGACGGTCGGGGGGGAACGCAACTGGGACTACCGCTACTGCTGGATGCGCGACGCCTCGTTCACGCTGTGGGCGCTGCACGCGCTCGGGTTCGACTGGGAGGCCGATGACTTCATGCAGTTCGTCGCCGACCTCGAGCGCGGCGACGACGGCGCCCTGCAGATCATGTACGGGCTCGGCGGCGAGCGCGACCTCAGCGAGCGCGAGCTCGACGACCTCTCAGGCTACGAAGATTCGGTCCCGGTCCGAGTCGGCAACGGAGCCTTCACCCAGCGCCAGAACGACGTGTTCGGCGCCGTGCTCGACTCCGTCTACCTGCACACCAAGATGGGCGGCCATATCCCGGAGCGCTTGTGGCCGGTGCTGCTCGACCAGGTGCGCTCCGCGATCGCGGTGTGGGACCAGCCCGACCAGGGGATCTGGGAAGCCCGTGGCGAGCCCAAGCACTATGTGTCCTCGAAGCTGATGTGCTGGGTGGCGGTCAACCGCGCCTCGCGGCTGGCGGAGATGCAGGGCGACCGGGCGCTGCGTCAGGAGTGGAGCGCGGCGGCCGACCGGATCCGTAAGGACATCCTCGCACGCGGAGTCTCAGACCGCGGCGTGTTCCGCCAGCACTACGACACCGATGCGCTCGACGCCTCAACGCTGCTGATCGGACTGCTGCGGTTCCTGCCCGCCGACGACGAGCGCGTCCGCGCGACCGTGCTGGCGATCGCCGACGAGCTGACCGAGGGCGGGTTCGTGCTCCGCTACCGCGTGGAGGAGACCGACGACGGGCTGCACGGCGCCGAGGGGACGTTCCTGATCTGCTCCTTCTGGCTGGTCTCGGCGCTGTCGGAGATCGGCGAGAACGAGCGTGCCACGGCGATCTGCGAGCGGCTCCTACGCCACGGCTCGTCGCTGGGCCTGTACGCCGAGGAGCTCGACTCCGGGAGCGGGCGCCACCTCGGCAACTACCCGCAGGCGTTCACCCACCTCGGGCTGATCAACGCCGTGCTGCACGTGGTCTCGGCCGAGGAGTCAGGGGCCTGAGCGACCGCCACGGCGAGCCTGAGTCAGGCTCGGCTGCTGTGCGCGGCGCGCAGCTCGCGCCGCAGGAGCTTGCCGGCGCCGTTTCGCGGCAGGACGTCGACGAACTCGACCTCCTTGGGCAGCTTGTAGCGGCCGAGATCTGCACACGCCTCGAGGATCTCCTCGCTGCGCACCTCGTGTCCCGGCGTGAGCACGACCGCGGCGTGGACCGCTTCTCCCCAGAATTCGTCGGGAACGCCGAACACGCCGACCTCACGGACCGCCGGATGGCGCATGATCGCCTCCTCCACCTCGCGCGGGTAGATGTTCACCCCGCCCGAGATGATCTTGTCGTTCTTGCGGTCGACGATGTAGAGGTAGCCCTCCTCGTCCTGGTAGGCCAGGTCTCCCGAGGCAAACCATCCCTCCCGCAGCGACTCGGCGGTCTCCCGCGGCTTGTTCCAATAGCCGTTGAACATGAGCGGCGAGCGGATGTGGACCTCGCCGACCTCGCACTCGGCGACCAGTTGGCCCGCGTCGTCCAGCAGCCGCAGCTCTGCGCACGGGAACGGCAGCCCGACGGATTGCTCCTTGCGCAGGTGATGTGCTGGGCTGATGCTCGTGGTGATGCTGGTCTCGGTCGTCCCGTAGCACTCGTGCAACAGTCCGTCGCCGAAGTAGTCGATGATCTGCTCCTTCGCCGTCTGGCTGAGCGGCGCAGCGTTGGAGATGATCGCGCGGAGGTGCTCCGGGCGGTTCGCTTCCAGGAAGTCGTCGCCGAGCGAGAACAGGCCTTGGAAGTGGCTCGGGACCATGAACACGTTGGTCATCGCCCCCTCCTTCAGGCGGCGCATCACCTGCTCGGGGTCAAAGCGCGGAAAGATCTCGCAGAAGCCGCCGAAGAAGACCGGAGCGGCGGCGAACGCGAACCCGGCGCCGTGGTACATGGGCGCCATGCCCAGCGCTCGATCCGAGGCCGAGTAGCACCCGAACACGACGGCCATCGCAAAGAACGTGAGCGTGCGCGCCCGATGCGGGAGCACGACGCCCTTCGGCGTGCCCGTCGTCCCGGAGGTGTAGGGGATGCAGAACGGGGTCCACTCCTCGATCGGCACGTCCGGCGCAACCGCCCGGGACTGCCCCAGCCACTGTTCGTATCCGTCGCCGATCACGATGATCCGCTGCACCGTCTCGAGCTCGGCTTCCCGCATGACCTCCTCGGTGGCAGGGTGTGCGAACGCCACGCTGGCCTGGGAGTCATTGCAGATCAGGGCGGCCTCCCGCGGCGTCGCGCGGGAGTTGACCGTCACCACCGAGCAGCCGGCGGAGGCGATGCCGCAGACGATCTCGAGGAACTCGAGACAGTTGGGAGCGATCAGAGCGACCCTGTCACCAGGCGCGAGCCCGAGGTCGTGCACGGCAGCGTTGGCCACTCGGTCGATACGAGTCACCAATTCTCGATAGGTGAGAGTGCGTTCACCCTCAGCCAGCGCGATCTTGTCAGGTGTGCCTGTCGCCGAGGTACGAATCCCACTCGCGATGGTGATGGGAACGTAGGTATCGGGACGGTCCATGCCGACGGACTGCACCGCCGTCATACGCGACTCCGGGTGGCCAGCCTGGCGACAATTTCCGCCGCGGGCAATACCTCGTCGATCACCGCTGCGCCCTGTCCCATGGGCAGAAATCCTTGCACAATGTCGCCGTCGACTGCGCCCGCCCGGGCACGCCACAGATTTTCGGCCGCCTGCTGCATGCCCGGAGCGACGTCGGCGTCACGCCCTTCCCAGGCGAGGGTGAATTCGTTGCGCAGCGCGCGCGACGGCTTGCCGGTACATGCGCGGGTGACGATGGTGTGGTTCTCGGTCGCGTCCACGACAGCCTGCTTGTAGGCCGGGTGTGCTTCGGACTCGTCGGAGGCCAAAAAGCGCGTGCCCACAGACACGCCACTAGCACCGAGAGCCAACGCGGCGGCGACCGCCTCGCCCGTGGCTATGCCTCCGGCGATCAGCACCGGAACGTCGAGCTCGTGGAGCACCGCCTGGGCAAGCGGCAGCGTCGCGGTCTGCCCGACATGGCCGCCGGCTTCGCTGCCCTGAGCCACGACCGCATCGGCTCCAGCTGCCTGCACCTTGAGGGCCGCTCGGAGACTGCCGACGACTCCGACGAACTTCGCGCCGGCAGCATGCACCTCGTCGATGATCTGGCGCGGGTCACCGAGCCCGCTCACGACCACCGGCACGCGCTCTTGTAGGCAAACATCGAGCTCCGATCGGACCAGCTGACGATTGGCGAACCCCTCGTCGTCCTCGGCACTGTTGGGGAGCAGTACGTTGACTCCGAACGGGCGCTCTCCGGCCCGCTCGCGGACCTGGGCGATCTGTCGCCTCAGATCCTCGGCCTCCATCGTGCCGCCCGTGGCGATCACGCCCAGGCCACCCGCGGCCGAGACTGCCCCGGCCAGCTTCGCGGTCGACACGTAGCCCATGCCCCCCTGGAAGATCGGGTACTCGAGTCCGAACTGCTCGCACAGACGGTCGCTGCCCGCGGTCATGGCGCCGGCGCGGCCTGGGCGTTGCCGGAGCTGTGGCCGGCGGTGGCTGCGCCGTCGAGCTTGAACAGCTGCATCGCGTTGTCGCGCATCATCGCCTGCCATGACTCAGGGCGGAGCCCGAGCTCCTCGACCTCTTGGACGGCGCGCTCGGGATCGATGACGGGCCAGTCGGTGCCGAACAGAGCCTTGTGCCTGCCCCAGCTGTTGGCGAAATGCACGAAGTTGGCGGGCCAGTGCTTAGGGGCGTAGGCATCGCCGGCCATGTACACGTTGTTGTGCTTGAAGCAGATCGCGATCATCTCCTCGGTCCACGGCCAACCGAGGTGGATGCCGATCAGCTTCAGGTCGGGAAAGTCGATCGCGACGCGGTCGAGCGTGATCGGCCGCCCGACGCTCGGGAGCACCCGGTCGCGCCGGTAATCGAGGCAATGACCGATCTGCATCATGATCGGGACATCCAGCTCACAGCACTTGGCGTAGAACGGGTAGTAGGCCGCGCTGTCGGGCGCCAGCTCGAACCAGTGTGGGTACAGGTGGGCGCCGACGAACCCGAGCTCGGTCACCGCGTACTCGAACTCGCGCAGCCCTCGCATCACGCGCGACGGGTCGATCCCCGCCAACCCGTGAAACCGACCCGGGAAGCGCTGGCAGAACGCGGCGACGTCCTCGTAGGGGATCGCGTGCGAGTACTTGACTCGCATGTCGCCGGCGCGCACGGCGATCAGCAGCGAACGCTCGATGCCGGCCCGGTCCATCTTCTCGACGTACTCCTCCATCGGCATGCCTCGGCGCATCGACTCGGGCATCCGGACCTTGTCCATGAAGAACTCGTCGACGCCGAATTGCCCGGCGGCGATTGCCTCCGGGGTGTGGACGTTGGTGACAATGTCGATTACGCCGCTACGCTCCATTCCGGTTCCCCTGTTCTCCGATCGGGCGCGTGGCGTGAAGCGTCCGTTTGTCAAGTACGGCGACGGTCTCGCCTCGTTGGTTCTTGATCTCGTGGTGGACCGTCACCACCCCCCGGGTGTCGTCCTTGCGATCGAGCGCGGTGACCTCACCTTCGAGGTAAAGCGTGTCGCCGATGAACACCGGCTTGACGAAACGTACCCTGTCCATGCCGTAGAAGGCGAGGATGCGGCTGTCCTCACTGCCGCCGATCAGCGAGAACTCCAACCCGGTCGCGAGCGAGAGCGTGAGGCAGCCCTGCGCGATGCGCCTACCGAACGGTCCTCGCTGCGCGAATTCCTCATCGGTGTGGAGTGGATGCTGATCCCCGGACAAGCCGGAGAACAGGGTGATGTCGGCCTCGGTCAGCGTCCGACCCCGGGAACGGAACCGGTCACCGATCGTGAGGTCATCGAAGTAGTTGTTGAGCGTGGTCAGCATCTGACCGTCGGTGGGGACGGTCACGAGCGCACCGCCGAAGGCTGCGCCGCCAGCGCCTGCTCGAGCTCTGCGACGGTGACCACCGGGCCGAAGCTGTACTCGAAGTCGCGCAATGCGCCCTCGTGTAGCTCTGGCGTCACGGCCGCGGTCCCATCGGAGGGGATGACGACGCGGATATCCCTGAAGAACGCGTCCCGAACCGTGCTCTCGACGCAGACGTTGGTCGTGACGCCGCAGACGATGACGGTGTCGATCCCGAGTGCCCGAAGCTGCTGCTCGAGGTCGGTGTCGTAGAACGCGGAGTAGCGGGTCTTGTCGATCACTCGATCGCCGGCCTCGGGCGCGAGCTCGTCGACGATGTCGGCGTCCCAGGTGTCGCGGATCATGCCTCGCGCATCGATGATCTGTGGAAACACCTCGCGCAGCAGACCCGCATCCGAGTAGTCCTCGTTGAGGGTGTATCGGGTGAAGAACACGGGCACGCCCGACGAATGCGCCGCGTCGATCAGGCGCTTCACCGGACCGATCGCATCCCGACTGGTCGTCCAGTCCAGACCGATCTTGTTCATGAATCCGTCTTCGTGGCAGAAGCCGTTTTGCATGTCGACCACGATCAGCGCGGTCCTGTCAGTCAACTTCATGGCTCACCTCGTGGGGTCTGGTGGTACACGGAAGTTCGGGATCGGGATGCGATCGTCTCCGGGAGGCTCGAAATACAGCTCGACCGCCAGCCCGTCCGTGATCGCATCCGGGGCTATGCCGGCCACGTTGCCGACGACGCGGACGCCCTCGTCGAGGTCGATCATCGCCACCACGTAGGGCACCTGGTCGACGAGCGCCTCGAGCGTCGGGTGGGTGACGACCACCCAGCTGTACACCCGTCCGCGACCGCTCGCAGTCAGCCATCGCATCGCTGTGCTCCGGCAATGGGGACACATCGGTCCCGGAGGCCAGCGGGGCCTGCCGCAATCGGCACACGCCGGGATCAGGAACCGGCCCTCCCGGCAGCCGTCCCAGAACGGCTCGGTATCGAAGTCGGGCAGCGGGCGCGGTAGTCCGTGCAGCACGTCGATCACCCCTGGCGCAGGATCACGGCCGCCGACAGCTGAGCGACCGAGCTGCAGGACAGGATCAATTCCGCATCGGGAACCTGCGCGGATGAGTCGCCGCGGAGCTGGCGGACGGCCTCGATCACGTGAGGGAGCCCGTGGATGTAGGCCTCGGAGTGGTTGCCCCCATGCGTATTGACCGGGAGCTCGCCGTCGAACTCGATGCGGCCGCCCTCGACGAACGCGCCGCCTTCGCCGCGCTCGCAGAAGCCGTACGCCTCCAGCGAGAAGATCACGAACGGCGTGAAGTGGTCATAGATCATGACCGCGTCGATGTCGGTTGGCCCGACGCCGGCGGAGCGGTACACGTCACGCGCCGTATAGATCGATTCGGGCACCGCGAGGTCGTCGCGGAAGACGATTCCCTGCGCACGCGTGCCGCTGCCCTGGGCAGCACCCATGATCCAGGCCGGAGGGTGGCGAAGGTCGCGGGCTCGATCGGCCGCCGCCACGATGACCGCACAGCCGCCGTCACTCTCGATGCAGCAGTCGAGCAGATGCAGCGGATCGGCGATCATCCGGGAGGCCTGGTGATCCTCGAGCGTGATCGGCTTGCGCATCATCGCTCGCTCGTTCATCGAGCCATGCCGGCGCAGCGCCACGGCGACGTGGCCGAACTGTTCGCTCGTGGTCCCGTACTCGAGCATGTGGCGACGCGCGAACTGGCCGAACATGTGCGCCGGCGTGAGCATCCCCCACGGCATCTGGAAGGCCTGAAAGCCCGCGACCTCGTCGGACACCCACGTCGACGCCTGTCCATAGCGCACGCCCGAGCGTTCGTTGAGCGACCGGTAGCAGACGACCACGTCGGCGAGTCCGGCGGCGATCGCCGCGGCGGCGTGGACGACCACCGCGTTGCCCCCGGTGCCGCCGTACCCGGTGTGGCTCATCCAGCCCAGGTTCTTCAGGCCGAGGTGGGAGGTCAGCGCGACCTCGTCGACGGCGTCCATGTCGAAGCGGACCAGGCCATCGATGTCATCAACCGTCAGGCCCGCATCCTGCACCGCGGCACGTATCGCCTCACACGCGAGCGCCAGCTCGGTTTTACCCGAGCGCTTGGAGTACTCGGTCTCCCCGATGCCGACCACGGCCGCCTTGTCGCGGAGACCTTCGTAGCTGCTCAAACGAGCACTCCCTCTGATCGGAGCGTCGCGACCTCGGAGGCCGGACGCGCCAGCAGCTCGCGCAGGACCGCATCCGTGCTGTCGCCCAGGCACGGGGCGTGGCTGAGCTTTGGTCGCCGGCCATCGTATTGCCAGGGCAATGCTGGAATCGGCCTGACGCCCGCGACCGGATGATTGTCCTCGCGGATGAAGCCGCGGGCGCTCAGATGTGGGTCGTGCATCACCTCGGACATGTCGAGCACGGGCGCCGCCGCGACGCCGCCGGCCTGCAGCCGCGTCACCGCTTCGCGGCGCGTCGCGTCGGCCACCTCGCCCGGGTCGGTGCCCGGCGGCGCGGCCACAAATCCGCCCGGCTCGTCTGCCCGCAGGAACCGCACCGGGTGGGGCGCGATCGTCTCTCCGCGTGCGGCCAGCGGCACCAGGTCGGCCATGCAGGTGAGCATCACGTCGAGCATGCTGACCTCGACGTGACAGCCCCGGCCGGTTTGGTGGCGCGCCGCCAGCGCCTGTTCGATCGCCAGCGCCATGTACGTGCCGGTCAGCAGATCGGGGTAGATCGCCCCGGCCAGCCGGGTGCCGTCGTCGTCGTCGCGGGTGACGCTGGCCAGCCCGCTGAGCAGGATCACGCCGCTGTGCAGCGCGACGTAGTCCCCCCATGGCCCTCGGCGACCGAAGCCGCTGATCGAGGCCAGGATGATGTCGTCACGGACGCCCGCGAGCGCCGCGTGAGTGATTCCGATCGACGCGGCCGCGCGCCGGGACAGGTTCTCCAGCACGACGTCGGCGGTTGCCGCCAGCTCGAACAGCAAGCGGCGCCCCGACTCGGTGGCGAGGTTGAGCTGCACGCTTCGCTTGCCCTGGTTGATCTGGTTGAACATCGCGCTGGCGTCGTACGCCGGCTCGCCGGTGAACGGTCCGAAGCCGCGCGAGATCAGCCGAGTCGAGCTCTCGACCAGGATCACCTCGGCGCCCAGGGCGGCGAGCAGTTGCCCGCAGTAGGGACCCGACACGATCTGTGAAAGGTCGAGCACCCGCACGCCCGCCAACGGAGCGCGAGCCTCCGTGAGCGAAGCGGGCCCGGCCATGGTTGCCGGCGCACTCTGGCGGGCCGCAGCCGACCGGCTCGGCCGGCGGGCACCGTCGACTTCGATCGGATCGGCCGGGAACACGCCGTCCGCGCGACGCTCGATCGACCCCATCTCGGCGATCTGCTCGCTCGAGATCACCGAGCTCAGATCCAAGCCACAACAGCTGGGGACGCCTCGAGCCTGAGCATGCTCCAGCACGTCGATGCCGCGCTGCCGCGTCGTCCATTCCCGCAAACGGGCGTGCAGTGACTGGTAGTTCTCACCGCGCGACACCGCCGTCGCGAATTCGGGTGCGGCCGCCCAGGCAGGCGAGCCCATCATCTCGACGAGCTGACGCCAGTGGTTCTCGCTGAAGGCGACGATCACCACGCGCCCGTCGGCACACGGCAGGTACACGTTCGGTTCAAGCGCATGGTGGGTGGTGCGTCGTCCGCTGACGCCGCCGCCGTACGCGGTGATGCCCCATTCGAATGCCATCTGCGCCACCACCGCTTCGAGCACGACAACCTCGACGTGCCGCGGCGCCGGCCGACCGCTCAGGCGCGGCATCAAGGCGCCGAACACGGCGGTCGCAGCGAGAAACGCTCCGCCGCTCTCGGCCAGCGCGGCACGGCTCTGCACCGGCGGGTCGTCGGGGCGGGGGCACCTGTCGGGGAATCCGGGGGTCGCGTCGGTCAGACCCGACAGCGCCGATAGGACGACGTCATCGGCGAGGAACTCCGCGTACGGGCCGGTGTGCCCGAACGGGGTGACGCACGCGACGGTCGCCCCGGGATGGCGCTCGAGCAGCGTCTCACAGTCCAGACCCAGCGCCTCACCTTGCTCGTGGCGCCATGAGGTGAGGTACAGCTCCGCGTCGCCCAGCATGCTCTCGAGCGCGGCCCGATCGCGGCGATCCTCGAGGGCGAGATCGATCACCTCCTTGCCCGTGTCGAGAAACCGGTTGCGTTCGGCGTGCTGCGCCGCGAGCGGTGCCTCGGCGGGACGCTCGGGCAGGCGAACCCGGGTCACGGATGCTCCGGCGTCCGCCAGCAGCTTCCCGCACAGCCGCGCCGGTGTCTGACCGGCGAGCTCGACCACCCGAACCCCGTCCAGCGGGCGCAGCTCAGGCATCTCCGCCTCCCAGGTAGGCACTGAGCACCCGCTGGTCCTCGATCACGGCCTTCGGCGGCCCCTCGCACAGCACCGACCCGAAGTCGAGCACGGTCAGCTCGTCGCACACCGCCGACACGAGATCCATCTGATGCTCGACGAGAACGATCGTCATCCCCTGGCCGCGGAGGTCCCGCAGCAGGGCGCCCAGCCGCTCCCGGTCGGCCGCGTTGAGGCCCGCCGCCGGTTCGTCGAGCAGCAGCATCCGCGGGTCGGCGACCAGGGCGCGTGCCACCTCCACCAGCCGCCGCCGGCCGTACGGCAGATCGGTGACCGGCGCGTGGGCGAAGTCGCCGAGGTCGAGCTGCTCGATCACCTCGTCAGTCCGCTCCGCCGCGCGTCGGTTGCCGCGGCGCCGGAGCTTTCGATCCCCGCGCAGCGTCGCTCCGGCGGCGACCAGAATGTTCTCGCGCGCCGTCATCGTCGAGAACAGCCGCATGGTCTGAAACGTCCTGACCACCCGTGCCTCGTGGACGATGCGGTGCAGCGACCACTTGGTCACGTTCTGACCGAACAGGCGGTACTCGCCACTGGAGGCACGGTCCACGCCGCTCAGCACGTTGAGCAGCGTCGTCTTGCCGGCGCCGTTGGGACCTATCACCCCCCTGATCTGACCCGCGGGAACGCACACGGTCACGCGATCGACTGCATGCACCCCGCCGAAGTGCTTGGCGACGTCGATCGTCTCCAGCGCGGGGTCGGTCACCGGTTTGCCTCCGGACCGGCGCCGATCGTCGCCTCGGCCGGCGAATCGGATTCGTGTGTCTCGACGGCGACCTGGGCCGGCGCACCGCCTCGGCCCAGACGGCCGATCAGCCACAACAGCATCCCCGCGAGTCCGCGAGGAACCACCGCCATCGCGGCAATCACGACGGCGCCCAACACGACGTACGCCCAGTCGCCGGTGCCCGGCAGCAGCTGCACCAGCCAAACCACGATCGCCGCGCCGGCGACTGCCCCACCGAGGCTGCCCAGGCCGCCGATCACGACCATCAGGAAGATCTGGAACGAGATCAGCGGCTGGAACAGCGTCGGGTCGATGACGCTGGAGTTGGCCGCCAGGATGCCGCCGGCCACCGCCCCGAGGATCGCGCTCAGCGCGAATGCCTGGAGCTTGCGGAACGTGTTGTTGACCCCGATCGTCGCCGCAGCCAACTCGTCGTCGCGCATCGCCGCGAGCTCGCTGCCGGGCCGACCGCGCAGGTACACAGCGCTGACGGCGAAGCAGACGAACACCACGATCCAGATGAACCAGTAGGCGGAGATCGGGGTGGTGAACGTCTGGATGAACGAGATCGGCGGGATGCCGTAGATCCCGCCGAGCCCGCCGAGCTTCCCGCTCACCTCGAGCAACCCGAAGATGATGGCCCCGAACGCCAGCGTCGCCATCCCCAGGTAGTTGCCGCGCAGCCGCAGCGCCGCGAAGCCGACCACCAGTCCGAGCAGGAATGAGATTCCGACGCCGGCCAGGATCGCGACGATGAACGACACGCCCATCTTGGTCGTGCCGTAGGCAACCGCATAGGCGCCGATCGCCATGAATCCGGCCTGGCCGAGCGCCAACTGGCCCGCACGTCCGACCACTACGGTCAAGCCCATCGCCGAGATCGCGTCGATACCCACGGTCTGGCCGACGGTGAGCTGATAGTCGTTGCTGGCACACAGCGCGAACAGGACCGCGCCCAGCACCACCAGCCCGCCGCTGCTCCACGTCGTGGCCTGCTCGTCGCGCAGGATGCGTCCCAGCCGAGCTTTCATGCCGTGCGCTCGCGTACGCCGAACAGGCCGTTCGGTCGAATCAGCAACACGACGATCAAGATCGCGAACACCAACGGATCGCGGTACTCGCTGGGTACCTTGGAGCCGACGATCGTCTCGAACAGACCCAAGATCAGCGCTCCGACCACTACCCCGGTAGTGCTGCTGAGCCCCCCGAGCGTCGCGGCCGTGAACGCCTTCAGCGTGAGCGACGGGCCAACCGTGCCTCCGGCCAACGTGATCGGCGCGATCAGCACGCCGGCCACCGCCGCCAACGCGAACGCCAGCGACGAGGCCAATATCCGCATCCGGCTGACGTTGATGCCAAGCGCACCCGCGGCCATCGGGTCGGCTGCGGACGCCACCATCGCCTTGCCGTACCGGTTGCGCGTCAAGAACAGCGCCAGCGCGGCCACGATCACCGCGACGACGCCCCAGATCACGAAGTCCTGTGAATCCACCCGCGAGGCGCCGATGCCCACGGTTCCCCCGACAATCGCCGGGAACGGCTGTGCGGTTGCTCCCCACACGAGGATGTGACCGCTACTCAGCACCAGCAAGGCACCGACCGTGGCCACCACGGCGGCGTCCGTGCCGCGACGGAGTGGATAGCGGACGACCAGGAAGTCGTAGAGGATCCCTGCCACGGCGCCGGCGCCGATGATCAGCACGAACACGAGCGACAGCGGCAGGCCGAGGTTGACGAGCGCCAGCGCCAGCAGACCGCCTGCGACCACCTTGTCGCCCTGGGCGAAATCCAGGATTCCGACGGTCCGGTATATGAGGTTGAACCCGAGGGCGACCAGGGCATAGATCGCCCCTAGGGTGATTCCTTCGATGGCCAGTGCCGCGTACTGCATCAGGCGCCTCCAGACAGCCTCGTCGCCGATCGCGCTACTGCGCGCTCACCTCCTTGCCGTTCTTGTAGGTGATCTGCGAGAACGACGAGGCCGGCGGCCCACCGCGATAGCTGGGGCTGTAGCTGTAGGGCCCGTTCACGCCGGTGTAGGTCAAACCGTTCATCGCCTGGGCGACGCTCGTGGCGTCGGTCTTGCAGCCGCCCTTCTTGATCGCGGCGGCGAGGATGTGGACGGCGTCATACGACGCGCCCGGCAGGTACGTCGCGTCCTGCTTGTACGCCGCCTTGTAACCGGTCAGGAACTTCTGCACCTGGGGCGTCGGGTTGACCGTGTTCAGCTGTGAGAACGACACGATCGTGTCCGCCGCCGGGCCGGCGTCGGCCGGGATGAACGGCAGCGAGAAAGCCACGTCGCCGACGGCGGGTCCCTTGTAGCCGGCGTTGCGGATCTGCTTGAGCACCTGCGCGTCGGCCGGCGTCGCGGCCCCCCAGATCATCAGCCCGTCGGGGTTGGCCTGCGCCACCTTCGAGGCCTGCGAGTTGAAGCTGACCGCGGTCGGGTCGTAGCTGTCGGCGTCGACGACCTGCCACCCGGCGGCCTTGGCCAACGCGTTGAGCTGCTGGAAGCCGACCTGCGCATACGGCACCGCCGCATACACGATCGCCACCTTGTGCGATCCCGGGCCGAGCTTGTTCTTCATGTAGTTGAACACCAGCCGACCCTCGACGTCCTGCGGCGTCACCGATGAGGACACATACGTACGGCCCTGCCATGGCTGCCGCTGAGCGGTCTGCACCATGAACCACACCTTCAGCGACTCGGCGATCGGGCCGTCGGCGAGCCCGGGAGGCGTGATCCCCGGGCCGATGATGTACGGCAGATTGTCCTGCTGAGCGAGCTTGCGAAGCCCGGCGACCGACAAGTTCGCCTGTCCCTGGTCATCCGCGGTCGCGCCAAGCGCGATCTGGCGCCCGCACACGCCGCCGCTGGCGTTGATGTCCTTCACGGCCAGCTTTGCGCCGTTGAGCTCGGGCCCTCCGGCGACGGCGTAGGCCCCCGACAGGGCGTTGAGGAAGCCGAATTTGATCGTGCCGCCGCCCGATGACGAGCCGCCTGAGGACGATGAGCTACCTCCGGAGCCTGAGCTGCTCGAGTTCGACGATCCGCACGCGGCCACAGCAATCGCGGCCGCAACTGCGGTCAAGACTCCGACCGCTGACCTGGTCCTGCCTGTCTTCAAAGGTGACTTCATCAAGTCCTCCTCAAACAGGCGACGCGTGGAGCCCTGAGCGCCATCACGCCGCGATTGCCTCACTGCCGAGATAGATCCTGCGAACTAGATCTGCGGAGCGCAGCTCATCGACGCTGCCCGTCAGGGCAACCCGCCCGTGCTGCAGGACGTATCCACGACCGCAGAATTCGAATGCCAGGTGCGCGTTCTGCTCGATCAGCAGAATCGCCAGACCCGAGCCGCGGAGCCGGCTGAGCGCGCCGTAGACCTCGCCCGCGAGCTTGGGTGAGAGCCCCATCGACGGCTCGTCGAGGATCAGCAGCTTGGGCGCTCCCATCAGGGCGCGTCCGACCGCGAGCATCTGCTGCTGTCCGCCGCTCAGATCGCCGGCGCGCTGTCCCGGCCGGCGCTCCAGATCCGGGAACAGCTCATAGACACGGCCCAGCTCGGCTTCGAGCTGGTCGCGCTTGAGCCCCCGCGTGAACGCTCCGAGCTCCAGGTTCGTGCGTACCGACTGGCCGGAGAAGATGTGTCGGCCCTCGAGCACGATGCCGATCCCGTGTGCTGCCACCTGATGCGAACGCAGCGACGAGATCCGCGCGCCCGCGAACGTAACCGTGCCGGCCGCCGGCGCAAGGATGCCGACGATCAGCTTGGCCAGCGTGGTCTTGCCGGCGCCGTTGGCCCCGACGATCCCGACTGCTTCGCCGGCCTCGAGCGCGACGCTGACGCCGCGTACGGCCTCGATTCCGCGGTACGCGTAGGCCACATCGGTCACCTCGAGCAAGGGCCCGGACGCGCCGGAACCTTCGCGCGAAGTGGCCGCGCCACTGGCCACTCCACCTCTCATGCGCGCACAATATACCGCTGCATACAAATGCGCACCGAAACTTGTGTCACCAAACTTACATGAGTCGGCTCAGCGCTCATAAACCCGGTCCATTCAGGGTTTAACGATCTGCGCTGCGCCAGAAAACGGCGGTATGCAATTGCGTGCGTTGCACCCGCTGGCAGCTTGTTGAACGAAACGACCCGATCGCCTTCGGCGACGGCCGGACCTGCGCTAGGCGCCGCGGCGCGCCAGCTCGCGCTTCGCGGTGTGGTGAAAGCGCCACGCCTTGCCGGCGTTCTCGCGGATGATCCCGGCCCGGGTGCGGGGGAGCTCGAATCCGCCGACCAACCGATGGGGGATCAGCGCCCAGCCGTCGTCGGTGGGCACCAGGTCGCCACGGACCTGGAAGTTGGCCTGCCAGCTGAACTCGGGCGCGTGCTCGTGGGCGGTCAGGCAGGCCAGGCCCGGCGCGAACGGGATTCCCGACGGCGCGCCGTCGATCCGGATCCAGCGGGCGGCGGCATCGATCGCGACCGGGACGCGGACTGCGAACGGGAAGCCGTCGGGCGACACGATCGACAGCACCGCGGTCGGATACCGGGAGCCGAGCTCGGCGATCCGGTCGTCCCAGGCGCTGAAGCCGCCGCTGGGGGCGGCGCGAAACCGGGACGGCTCGCGCGAGTGCCCGGAGCGGACCTCCTCGATGTGCGCGTCGTACAGCGTTGGCTCGGCGGCGATGTCACCGCGCGGCCATACGTACACGCGCTCGGGCCGCACGTGGATGTAGAGGCGCGTGTAGTACCAGGCCATGAACCGCTTGAGCGCATCCGGCGGTGCGAGGCCGGCGGTCGCCGGGAGCTTCTCGATTGACTCGCGCTCGTAGCGGGCGCGGTTGGCCTCCAGGTCGCGGTCGTCGACATCGGCGGTCCCCTGGACCATCACCATCGACGGCTCGGCGAGGCCCGAGCCCGTCGGGTCGGAGAACAGCAGCGCCACCAGCGGGTTGGCCCGGGCGTCGTTGGCCTTCTTCGGCGCCCCGAGCGCAGTGGTGACGTCGATGCACGGCTCGCCGGGCCGGTAGTACGGAGTCACCGGCCAGGTGATCGGCTGCCCCTCGCGGGTGACGGTGGTCAGCTCGGTGGTGATGAACCGATCGAAGACTGCCTGGACGTCGTCTGGCAGCGAGGCCGTCATCGGGCGTCGTAGCCCTCGTCGCCGGGCAGCAGGATCCGGGCGGTCTCGCCATGCTTGACGACCCGCGGCTGGACCGGACGGACCTCGAGCCCCTGGGCGTACTGGGTCAGCGCGTTGGCGGACGGAAAGCCCGACAGCTGCTCGAGGTGCTTGATCGTCGGAAACACCAGCGTCAGCTCGCCACGGTCGTAGTCCTCGAGTGCCGCCGTGGGGCGGTACCAGCGGGCGTCGACGATCTCGGCGCCATCGATCCTCGGCACCGCGTCGTCGGGCGCCCGCGCCAGGTAGAACCAGGTGTCGAACCGGATCTTGGCCTGGGCCGGCGTGATCCAGCGCGAGAACGGGGTCAGCACGTCGGCCCGGTCGATCCGGACGCCGGCCTCCTCCTGGAGCTCGCGCAGCGCCGCCGCGCGCAGCGCGTCCTGGCCCTCGCCCTCGCCGCGGTTGACGGCCCCGCCGGGGAACACCCAGGCGCCGCCCATGAACCGCGACTCGGGGTTGCGCCTGACGAGCAGCACCTCGAGCTCGGAGGCGCCGCCGCGGAGCAGGATCACGGTCGCCGCCGGGCGAGGAACCGTCACCTCCGGGCCGGTGTTGAGCTGCTGCTCCGGAGCGGGCTGGCGTCGTTGCATTCCGCGACCCTAGCGCGGGGGCTGGCCGAGAGCCACCCTCGCCGTGGGCGAGGATCGCACCGCTCAGCCGAGTCGCTAGCCTTGCGATCCCGTGAAGTACATGTGCGAATCCTGCGGGTTCATCTACGACCCCGAAATCGGCGACCCGGACGGCGGGATTCCCGCCGGCACCGCGTTCGAGGACATCCCCGAAACGTGGTTCTGTCCCGTGTGCGGGGCCCGCAAGCGCGACTTCGCACCCTACGAAGACTGAGCCGAACCGCCCTGTCGGAGCGGGACCACTAAGGAAGCCGGCCGCTCCAGCGCAGGGAGCCGATCCCGGCGCCGAGCAGCAGCGCCAGGCCGGCGGCGGCGAACGCGACCGTGATGTCGGTCTGCTGGGTCTTAGAGCCCAGCTGACTGCCCAGCCCCTTGTAGATCGAGACCAGCCGGCCGGCATCCTCGGCATTGAACGAGCGACCGTGGGACGTGCGCGCGATCTGCTGCATCAGCTGCGGGTCTGGCGGGACCGCGACCGGCGGGCCGAACGGGTCGGGGTTGGGCAGCGATCCGTTCTCGGTGCCGAGCGCCACGGTGTAGATCGCGATCTTGTCCTTGGCGGCCTTGGTGGCCACCGTGACCGGATCCTGCCCGGCGTTGGCGGCGCCGTCGGACAGCAGCACGATCGCCGCGTGTGCGTCGCCTGTGGGCTTGTGCAGGAGGTTGAGCGCGACCGACAGCGCGTCGCCGGTCGCGGTCGCGCCGTCGGCCGTCTGCGAGCCGATCGCCCGGTGCGCGGCCACGTGGTCGGTAGTCGGCGCGACCACCTGGTCGGGCGCGCTCGAGAACGTGACCACACCGACGCGCGCGCTCGAGGGGAGCTGGTCGACGAACGTGTTGGCGGCGCGCTCTGCGGCGCTCAGACGCGTGGGCTGCACGTCGTTGGCATCCATCGAGCCCGAGCGGTCGAGCACCAGCACCACAGACGCCTCGCGAACCGGGACGCGCGTAGTGACATGCGGGCGGGCCAGCGCGACTCCCAGCGCCGCGATCGAGGCCAGGGCCAGCGCAATCGGGATGTGCCGGCGCCAGTCGGGCCGCGTGCCCAGCGCCGCGACCACCGTGGGCACGGCGGGGAAGCGCAGCGCGTACCGTCGGGCACGGCGGCGGGCGAGGTGCTGGGCGGCCAGCGCCAGCGGCACCACCAGCAGCGCCAACAGCCAGATCGGGGAGGAGAAGCTCATCTGCGGGCGCGCGCCTTCTGCTTGAACGACAGGCCGGCCGCCAGCTCGAGCAGCCAGTCGCCCTCGGTGTCGAGCGCGACGTGCGTCACCTGCAGGCGCCGCAGCTCGGAGGCGAGGGCGTCGCGGCGCTCGCGCTCGAGCTCCTCGAAGCGCTGGCGCACGCGCGAGGACGAGGTGTCGACCTCCAGTCGCTGACCGGTCTCGGGGTCGACCAGCGCGATCCGGCCGACCGACGGCAGTGCGGACTCGCGCGGATCATGAATCTCGACGGCCACGGCGGAGTGCCGCCCGGCGACCGCGGCCAGCGGCCGCGCCCAGTCCTCCTGGTCGCGGAAGTCCGAGACCACGGCCACCAGGCCCGGGCGCTTAGCGACCGCGTGCAGCCGCTGGAGCGCCGTCGCCAGCGACGAGGGATCGGTCTGGCCGTCGTGGCCGACGCCGGCGGCGAGGATGTTGTGGACCGCGATCATCCCGGGCTTGGAGCCGCGGGGGTCGAGCACGATCGGCGCGCCCGCCCCGAACGCCACCACGCCGACGCTGCCGGCCCGCTTGATCGCCAGCCGGGCGAGCACCAGCGCCACGCCCTCGGCGACGTCGGCCTTCAACCGCTGCGCGGTGCCGAACGCCATCGACGGGGACAGGTCGAGCACGATCCAGGTCGTCAGGGACCGCTCGGGAACGTGGAGGCGCACGTGCGGCTGACCGGTTCGCGCGGTCGCCGCGGCGTCGAGATGGCGCACGTCATCGCCGGGCTCGTACGCGCGCAGCTGCGCGAGCTCGGTCCCGCGGCCCACGCCCACCGATCGCCACTCGCCCGGCATCCCGCGCGCGACCAGCCGCACCACCAGCAGGTCGATCGCGTCGACGAGCCCGTCGACGATCGGCCCCGGGCCCTGACGGCCGGGGGGCGGAGTCAGCTCGGGACGAGCCGGCTCGGGCTTGCGCCGCTTGGGCTCGCTCGCCGGCGGCGTGACGACCGTGGTGCTCATGCCACCCGCGACATCCGCCTCAGGTGGTCCTCGCGCGGCTCGGGCACCGCGATCAGGACCTGCTCGACCACGTCATCGGCCGTGAGGCCGTCGCTGAGCGCGTGGTAGGACAGCACCAGGCGGTGGCGCAGGACGTCGGCGGCGAGGTCGCGCACGTCGTCGGCGGTCACGTAGCCGCGGCCGCGGAGCAGCGCCAGCACGCGGGCGGCCTGGGTCAGGCCGATCGGGGCGCGGGGGCTTGCCCCGTACTCGATCTGGCCCTCGAGGTCGCCGAGGCCGTAGCGCTCGGGGTTGCGGGTGGCGTCGGCGAGCGCGACCGAGTAGGCGATCACGTCGCGGTCGACCAGCACGGTGCGGGCAGCCCCCGAATAACGCTCGAGGTCGGACAGCGGCACGCGCTCGTGGACCTCGGCCTGGCCGCCGAGGCTGCGTCCGACGACTGCGGCCTCCTCGCCGACCGACGGGTAGTCGACCAGGATCTTCATCAGGAAGCGGTCGACCTGCGCCTCGGGCAGCGGATAGGTCCCCTCGGACTCGATCGGGTTCTGGGTGGCCATCGCCAAGAACGGGCGGGGCACCGGGTAGGTGGTGCCGCCGATCGTCACCTGGTGCTCCTGCATCACCTCGAGCAGCGCCGACTGGACCTTCGCCGGGGCGCGGTTGACCTCGTCGGCGAGCAGGAAGTTCGCGAACACCGGGCCGAGCTCGGTGTCGAACTGGCCACTGTCGGGACGGTAGATCCGCGTGCCCACGAGATCGGCCGGGACCAGGTCGGGGGTGAACTGGATCCGGCGGAAGCTCCCGCCCAGCACCTGGGACAGGGTCTTGACGGTCAGCGTCTTGGCGAGGCCGGGCACACCCTCGAGCAGCACGTGTCCGCCGGCCAGCAGGCTGACGAGCAGGCGCTCGAGCATCGCGTCCTGGCCGACGATCACGCGCTTGACCTCGTGCAGGGCGTCCTGCAGAGCGGTGCGCGCCTCGTCGCGGGTCTCGGCCGGGTCGTCCGGCCGGGGAGTGAGAGAGTCGAGATCGGTCATTTACGTCCTTGGGTGAGGGTGATCAGATCAGGCGGCCGAACCAGCGCAGTGACATTGCGCTGCCCAGCAGCAGGAGCACCAGCGCGCCACCGGCGAACTCGTCGGTGATCTTCTGCTTGACGTGGCGGTGGCTGAGCTTGGCGCCAAGTTGGGTGTACAGGGCGTTGAGGTGGCTGGCGTCGGCAACGGCGTAGGACTGGCCGCCGGCGGCCCGGGCAATCTGGGCGAGCGAGTTGGGGTCGGGCGGTACCGGCTTGTTCGTGGTCGAGCCGTTGCGGCCGGGCACCTTGATCGTCCCGTTGGCGGTGCCGAGCGCGACAGTGTCGATGCGCATCTTCTGGGCGGCGGCGTGGCGCGCGACCGTCAGCGGGTTGGCGCCGTTGGTCGAGGTCCCGTCCGACAGGACCACCATCGCCGACGGCGGGCGGCTGGCCGTGGGCGTGCGCTCGACCAGCTTCAGCCCGGTCTGCATCGCGTCCCCGATCGCGGTGTGACCGTCGGCGTGCCACCCGGTCAGCGCCCGGGCCACGACCGCGTGGTCGGTCGTCGGCGGCGTCAGCACGGTCGGCGTCTGGTTGAACACGATCACGCCGATCGCGACGTTGCCCGGGACGCTCTTCAGGAACTGCTGCGCCGCCCGCTGCACCGCAACTAGGCGCGAGGGCGCCACGTCGGTCGCAGCCATCGAGCTGCTGTTGTCGACGACGAGCATGATCGTCGAGCTCTTGATCGGGAGCGCGCGCGTGGACTGCGGGCCGGCCAACGCGACGATCAGCACGGTCAGCGCGGTCGCGAACGCGATCATCGGCAGGTGGCGGCGCCAGCCCGGGCGCTCGGGCGCGACCGACGGGGCGAGCGCCGGCAGCACGAACGCGGAGCGGTCGCGCGCGCGGCCCCGCTGGCGCCTGACGTACCAGACGATCAGCACCGGGACGGCGAGCAGCAGCACCAGCAGCACGGGCGTGGCGAAGCTCATGGCACCCCCGGCGGCCGGGTGGCCAGGGTCGTGTCGACGATCAGCGTCTGGCCGGCGCGGCTGACCTGAAGCTGGATCTGCTGTCCGGGCTGCATCTGGGCCAGCGTGCTGGCCAGGCCGCCCGAGCTGGTGATCGGCTGGCCGTTGACCTGGGTGATCACGTCACCGGTGGAGACGCCCGCCTTGGCGGCCGGGCCGTTGGGCTCGACCACCTCGACGGTCGCGCCGGGGATCCCGTTGGTCGACGTGGTCGTCTGCACGCCGAGCCACCCCACGGGGGGCCCCGAACTGGTGGCCGCGGACGAGTTGGCGTGGTCGCTCGAGCCGCCCGCTAGTGCCGCGGCCCCGAGCGCGACGGCGGCGCCGGCGACGGTAGCCACCAGCGTCAGGCCGACGGTGCGCGGGCTGATCGAAGCCAGCCGGGATCGGATCGCGCCCGGCCACCCGGCCACGTCGGCGGCCAGCGCACGCCAGGCGGCGACCAGCGGCGCGATCAGCTCCGCGAACGTACGTCGCTGACGGCGCGGACGCGGCTCGCGGGGTGGGGGCGTCGGTTCTTCCGGCGGCGTCCCCTCGGCGGATTCACGCAAGCGGCGGAGACGCTCGACTTCGGCGGCGGCGGACTCCGATTCATCCATCCACTCGCCTGACCAGAGATGCCTGGGTGAGCTCATGAGCTGATCACGGTATCGGCCGGACGTGTGAATTCCGTCAGAGTTTTTTCAGTGCACCTTCAGGACCTTTTAGCTGCACTTCGAGCACTTGCAGGGCCTCCGGGAGGTTCGCGCGGCCGAACCCGACTCGCACGTGGCCGGGCTGGTCGTACACCGTGCCCGGGAGCAGCAGCACGCCCGCCTTTGCGAGCGAGCGGCACAACTCCTCGACGTCGCCGCCCGGGGCCTGGACGCGCGGGAAGCCGATCGGGCTGGCGGTGGGCTTGACCCACTCGAACACGTCATCGTGGCGGTGCAGGAAGTCCTCGAGCAGCGGCAGGTTGCGCTTGACCAGGTCGAGGTTGCGGCCGGCCAGCGTCTGGCGGTGGCGGAGCGCCAGCGCGACCAGCAGCTCGCTCGGCGCGCTCGAGCAGATCGTCGTGTAGTCCTTGAGCTCGGCGACGGCCGTCTTCAGGGCGGGATCGCGGGACGCCAGCCAGCCGATCCGCAGCCCCGGGAGCCCGTATGTCTTGGAGATGCTCCCCAGCGACACGGCGCGCTCGTATAGGTCGCAGGCCGCGGGCAGGCGGTCGGCGGGGTCGTGCTCGAGCTCGCGGTAGACCTCGTCGCAGAACAGCACCAGCTCGTGCTCGCGGGCGAGTTCGACGACCCGCTCGAACGTGGCGTGGGTCATCAACGTGCCCGTGGGGTTGTGGGGCTGGTTGATGTAGAGCACACGCGTGTTGGGGGCGATCAGGCGCTCGAGCTCGTCGACGTCGTGGGCCCAGCCGTCCTCGTAGCGACGCTCCCAGGCGCTGACCTCGGCGCCGGTGCTGCGGGCCACCTGCAGGGCGGACTCGTAGCAGGGGGTCTCCACGATCGCATGGTCGCCGAGCCCGAGCAGCGCGTGGTAGAGCAGAAAGATGCCCTCCTCGGCGCACGAGGACACGATCACGTCGTCGGGCTCGGCGGTCGAGTACAGCGCGGCGATCGCGTCCCGGAGCTCGGGCGCGCCGAGCGACTCGGTGTAGCCGCACCACTGGTGCAGCAGCCGCTCGTGCGCGTCGGGCTCGAGCTCCAGGAGCTCGGAGATCGTGCGCGACTCGCAGTCGCTGCTCGACAGCATGTACCGGGTCGTGAACTCGTAGCGCGCGTAGAAGCGCTCGATGCGAAACGGGCTCAGCTTCACAAGGTGGGATTATCCCGCCCTTGACGGGTTGTCGGCGTGGTTCGTTGCCGGGCGGTCGCGTGACCAACGTCCCACTCGAGGCTGCCCGGGGGCTAGCGTGGGACGTTGATCACGGGGGAGGTGGGTGGTCTCATCCGGTCGACGCAACGGGATCGTGTTTTGCGTTGACTGATGGGAGGCCGTGGTGTCGAGGGATCGCGGCGGGGGTGTCGGGGTGGGCGGTCGCGCGGGCGTTGGGGCGGTCGGCGTCGACGGTGTGCCGCGAGCTCGGGGTGGGTGGGGGTCGGGAGCGCGATCGCGATGGGGCGGGACGTTTAAACGAAGCAGGGCTTCGCTTAAACGTCCAGCATCTGCGCGCTGGCGGCGCGGCGGGGCGCGCGACGGGCGCTGGCGCGTCCCGAGCCGGCGAAGCTGTCGGGGTGTCCGCGGTTGTTAGCGGCGGTCGAGGCGGGGTGGGGCAGGGCCGCCCGGAGTATCGCGGCCGGATCGTCAGCTGCGCCAGCAGCCGCAGAACGGCTGGGGTGGATGAACCCCGCCGAGAAGCTGACCGAACTGCTCACCGCAATCCGATGAACCACCGACCCTTTCGCGCGCACCACTACGACCCCTCCCGGGGTCGTCTGCGCTCGACAGATCACGCCAAGCTCGCACACAACAACATCACAACCACGCACAACTGCCAGACTCGAGGTGTTGCGCTGACTGCCTGAGGCCGCCGTGGCAAACGTCCCAAGGTTCGCCGGGGGGACGCCGGGTCAGACGTTAAGCAGCTAGGCCACGTAGGCCGCGCGCGGCCGGCACTGCGAACGGCCGCCCCGCCAGTTTCCCGACCACCCCGGCGGCGGCCCGGAGCTCCTCCGGGCGGTGCGAAGCCGTCACGGTCAGGCGCAGCCGGCACGCGTCGGAAGCGACCACCGGGGAGCGGACGGTCTGGACGAGGATCCCGTGGTCCAGCGCGGCGTCGCTGATCCGGACCGCACGCCGCGCATCGCCGACGATCACCGACAGGATCTGGGTGGGCGACCCGCCCATGTCAAAGCCCGCATCGCCGAGCGCCGTGCGCAGGGCGGCGGCATTGACCCGCAACCGCTGCACGCGCCGCGGCCGCTCCGCCAGCAGCTCGAGCGCCGCCAGCGCCCCACCCACGGCGGGCGGCGGGGGCGCGGTCGAGAACGCGAACGTCCGGGCGGCGCCGGCGAGATACCTCGCCGTCGTGCGGCCGCAGGCCACGAACGCGCCGTAGGAGCCCAGCGAGTTGCCGAGCGTCGACACGATCGCATCGGCCCGATCGGCCAGGTCCAGGTCGGCCAGCGCGCCGCGCCCGCCGGGGCCGATCGCGCCGATCGCGTGTGACTCGTCGACCAGTAAGCGCAGCCGGTGGCGCTCGGCCAGCTCGGCGATCTCCGGCAGCGGGGCCAGGTCGCCGTCGACCGCGAACACGCTCTCGGTGGCGATCAGCGCTCCGCGCGAGCCCGCCTCGCGGATGCCCCACGCAAGCTGCTCGGTGTCGCAATGCTCGTACACGAACACCTCGGCGCCCGACAGGCGGCAGCCGTCGGCGATCGAGGCGTGGGTGAGCTCGTCGCAGAAGACGATGTCGCCGGGGCGCGCCAGCGCGTCGATCGCGCCCAGGTTGGCGAGGTACCCGGACCCGAACAGCAGCGCGGTCTCGCGCCCCACGAACTGGGCCATGCGCTTCTCCAGCCGGCGATGGAGCGTCATCGTCCCGGACTCGAGCCGCCCCGAGCCGGCGCCGACACCCCAGCGCATCGCGGCCTCGGCGGCCGCCTTGCGCACCTGTGGATGGTCGGCCAGGCCCAGGTAGTTGTCCGAGCACAGCGACAACACCGGCTTGCCGTCGAGCACCACGTGCGGCCCCTGCGGCCCGCTCACCATCGGCATCCGAGAGTGGAGGCCCAGCGCGTCGAGTTCGTCGAGCCGCGCCTCCAGGTGGATCATGCCCGGCGGCGGCTGATCGGAGGCGGCACGGTGGCGCAGCGTATGCAGCCGGGCGGACGGACCGCCCGTCACACCCCTCGCCACCGCGGCGGGCGCTTCTCGGTAAACGCCCGGACGCCCTCGTGGAAGTCATCGGAGGCGAAGCTGGCCCGCCGCAGCTCGAGCAGCTCGCGCTCGGTCTCGGGATCGAGCTCGGAACCGGCGTGGAGCACGGCGCGGATCACGCGCTTGTTGCCGGCCATCGACAGCGGGGCGTTGGCGGCGATCTCGCTCGCAAACTCGAGCGCCTCCTCGGCCAGTCCCCCATCCTCGGCGATCGCGTTGACCAGACCCCAGTCCCGCGCGGTCCGCGCGTCGATCCGCCGCGCCGTCAGGAACAGCTCGCGCGTCCGCGGCGCGCCGATCGTGTCGATGAACTTGCGGATGCCCGTGTGCGAGTAGACCAACCCGAGCTTGGCCGGCGGCATCCCCAGCGCGATCGTCCCGGCGGCGATCCGCAGATCGCAGGCGAGCGCGAGCTCGAGCCCGCCGCCGATCGTGTGACCGTTGAGCGCGGCGACCGTCGGGTAGGGGTAGGCCTCGATCGCTTCGATCGCCGCCCCGAACGGGTGAGCGACGAGCCGCTCGGCCTCGTCGGCGAACGCCGGCGCCGGGAGCGCCGCGATGTCGTAGCCGGCCGAGAACGTGGTTCCCTCGCCGGTGATGATCACGCAGCGCGCGTCGAGCTTGGGCAGCTCGCTGGCGAACGCATCGAGGATCGGATGGTCGAGCGCGCCGCGCTTGGCCGGGTTGGAGATCGTCAGCCGCGCCACCCCGGGGGCGGGCTCCTCGAACACGAGGCGACCGGGGGTGGGACCGCTCCGGGGACCGGGGCTACTCGAGGACAACGAGGGTGTCACCCTCGGACACGGACTGACCTTCCTGGCACACGATCTCCTTCACCACGCCGGGGTCTTCGGCCTCGACCGGCATCTCCATCTTCATCGACTCGAGGATCACCACAGTGTCACCCTCGTCGACGCTGTCGCCGACCTCGACCTCGATCTTCCACACGGTCCCGGTGATGTGAGCTTCGACGTCGGGCAACTACCGGAGGTTCCTGTGCGCGGGCATGGCGGCAGCATAGTCACGACGGCCGACCGGCTGCCGCGACCTGCCGCCGTGATCATTTGCGCCAGTTTCCGGGATCCGTCCGGTCGGTCGAGTTGACTGACGCTGCTCGTGCCTCTTTGATCCTTGCCGGAGGTCGGATGGAGAGTAAAAGCATCTTCATCAGCTCGTGTTCACGGCGCCAACTCGCGCGCCGGCGGCCATACCGCTCGCCGATTCGGGCGCAGCTGATGATCGCGGTCGTGCTGGCGGTAGTCGCGGTCGTGGTGATCGCGATCGCCCGCGGCTGGCTGTAACCGCCTCCGCTACCGCGGAGCTCCGACCTTCGACGGATCGGGCCCGAGTCGGCCGTCGGGTGAGTCCAGCTGATCGATCGCCAGCATGTCGTCGTCGCCGAGCTCGAAGTCGAACACCTTGAAGTTCTCCTCGATCCGCTCGGGTGTCACCGACTTGGGGATGACCACGTTGCCCAGCTGGATGTGCCACCGCAGGATGACCTGAGCCGGGGTCCGGTCGTGGGACTCGGCGATCTCCACGAGCGTGTCGTCGTCGATCAGCGCGCCCTGGCCGAGCGGACTCCAGGCCTCGGTGGCGATCCCCAAGTCCTGATGCATGCGCCGTAGCGGCCGCTGTTGCAGGCGCGGGTGCAGCTCGATCTGGTTGACCGCGGGCACCACGCCGGTGGCCTGCACGATCCGCTCGAGATCCTCCGGGCGGAAGTTCGACACACCGATCGAGCGTGCGCGGCCGCTCCGCTTGAGGCCGGTGAACGCCGTCCACGTTTCCACGAACTTGTCGGCGGATGGAACCGGCCAATGGATCAGGTACAGGTCGACGTAATCGAGGCCGAGCCGCTCGAGGCTGTCCTCGAACGCGGCCGGCACTCGGTCGGCGCCCTGCTGGTCGTTCCACAGCTTGGTCGTGATGTACAGCTGATCGCGCGCGATCCCGCTGTCGGAGATCGCCTCGGCGACGCCGCGCTCGTTGCGGTAGATCGCGGCGGTGTCAATCGACCGGTATCCGGAGCGCAGCGCGTGGGCCACTGCCACGGCCGTGTCGTCCGGCGGGACCTGGAACACGCCGAAGCCGAGCTGCGGGATGCGGTTGCCGTCGTTGAGGTCCAGGTACGGAATCGATGTCGAATTCGCTGAAGTGGTCATTGGCCTGATCTTCCCAGGACGATCCGGAGGAAACATGGGGTCCACACCTGACTATCGGACCTCGCCGAGCCCACTCGCTTCGCACCGCCCAGGGGCGTGGCGTACGCTGGAGCCGTGGCCTTGGATGAAGGGGCGCTTGACATCGACCTGCTCGCGGCCTCTCTGCGATCCGACTCGAGCGACCTGAACGCGTTCGTGGAGAGCCTCGCCGCCAAGCTCGAGGACGCGGTGCCCGACAGGGTGCAGGTGCAGCGCCGGCGCGACGGCCTGTTCGGTCCCAAGCAGGTGCGGCGGATCGCGCTCGACGCCGGCTCGACCCGGCTCGAGCTGCTCAAGGGCGACCGCGGCGGGATCGAGACACGCTGCTCACGCACCTCCGGCGGGATCGTCCTGAAGAATGAGCAGCTGGACACCGACGCCTGGCTGGGCGCGCTCGGCGAGGCGCTGGCCGGCGAGGCGCGGCGCAGCGAGCGGGCGCGGCAGGCCCTCCAACGCCTACTGATCGACCAGTGAGTCTCGTGTCGCGATTCAGAAATTGGATGCCATTGGAGCGCCCCCTGGCGGCGTCGCCGCGGGCTATGCGGCCCGCTCGGCATCCCGCCTCGCTGATCGGGCCGCGCCCGCGTCATCCGGCTGTCCTCGTCGCCTCGCGTAGCTCCGCTACGCCACGGCTCCTGCGTCCTTGCGCGCCATCCGCCAGTGGCCACTCTCGGTGGCACCGAATTTCCGAACCGCGACACTAAAGCGAGGCACTAAATGGGATTCCTGAGACGCGACGACGACGAAGAGCAGAAGCAACCGGCGGCACCCGTCGACACCGCGGAAGCGCCGGAAGCCCCCCACGCGGCCGCCTACGAGGCCGGCTCGCTGGCCGGGATCCCGGAGTCGGGCATCGAGCGGATCGAGCGGATGAAGAAGGCGGTCGACCGCGGGTTCTTCACCAGCGATCTCTCGATCAACGAGTTCCTGCTCGTCAAACAGGCGGGCTTCGAGCCGCTGGGGCTGGTGCTCGGCAGCTCGATCTACCACATCGGCTTCCAGCAGGCCAACTGGAGCCGCAACCAGGAGATGGGAGTCCTCACGCAGGCCATGTATCACGCGCGCGAGCTGGCGATGACGCGGATGGAGGAGGAGGCCGACCAGCTCGGAGCCGACGGCGTCGTCGGCGTCAGGCTCGACATCGGGCGGTATGAGTGGGGCGCCGACCTGGCCGAGTTCATCGCGGTCGGCACCGCCGTCAAGCACCGCGGTGGCGAGCTGCACCGCGCCCCCAACGGGCGCCCGTTCACCTCCGACCTGTCCGGTCAGGACTTCTTCACGCTGTTGCGCGCCGGCTACCGGCCGGTGGGTCTGGTGATGGGCAACTGCGTGTACCACGTCGCCCATCAGGGACTGCGCGCCGCCTGGCGTCAGATCGGGCGAAACCAGGAGGTGCCGACCTACACCCAGGCGCTGTACCAGGCGCGCGAGCTGGCGATGGAGCGGATGCAGACCGAGGCCTCCGAGGTGCAGGCCGGCGGGATCGTCGGCGCGCAGATCATCGAGCGCAGCCACGGATGGGGCTCGCACGTGATCGAGTTCTTCGCGATCGGCACCGGGGTCGTCCCGAGCAGGGATGATCACGTGATCGAGCAGCCGGCCCTGGTCCTCCCGCTGACGGGCTGACCGCCCCGCACCCCGCGCCAAGAGTCACCACCACCGAATCACGGGGTATCCACTTACGTGGACGGGCACCAGCGATGAGCGACGTTCAGATCAAGCCGCAGGTCTATAAGGACGAGCGACCGCCGGAATACTTCGACCAGTTTCACGCCCGCACGCGGTCCGGTCCGCCGGAGCCGGTCTACGAGGTCGTACGGGCGGTCACGGTGACGCTGGCGCTGACGGCATTCCGGGCGCGGGGTGTCGCCAGCGAGAACGTCCCCAACGGGCCCGTGATCCTGGCACCCAATCACGCCTCGTTCATGGACCACTTCTTCACCGGCGCGTTCATCCGCCGCCGGATTCAGTTCATGGCCAAGTCGCAGCTGTTCAAGCCCGGCATGCTCACGTGGGTTTTCACCCACGGCGGGGTTTACCCGGTCCGCCGCGGGTTCCACGACGAGGAGGCGTTCATCACCTCCTTCAAGATCCTCGAGCGCGGCGGCGCGCTGGTCATGTACTGCGAGGGCGGCCGCTCGCGCACCAGCGGGGTGGGCGATCAGGCCAGGCCGGGCATCGGGCGGATCGCGCTCGAGTCCGGGGTGCCGGTGGTCCCGGTCGCGATCGTCGGCTCGCATCAGGTCCGCAACTGGAAGCGGCTCAAGTTCCCCCGCGTGCTGGTCCAGTACGGCGAGCCCTTCAAGTTCCCAAAGGTGTCCGAGAGCACCCGGGAGCAGCAGCAGGAGGTCGCCGACTACATCCTCGAGAACGTGCGAACGATGTACTCCGAGCTCGAGCGGCTCGGCGTCAAAGGCGCGCAGCAGGGCTCGCGGCGAGCGGCTACGAGGTAGCGATCGTCGCCGCCCGGTCGAGCCCGAGCTCCTGGACCGCGGTCTCGCGCATCTTGAACTTCTGAACCTTGCCGGTCACGGTCATCGGGTAGGAGTCGACGAACTTGAAGTAACGCGGGATCTTGTAGTAGGCGATCTGACCGCGACAGAACTCGCGCAGCACGTCCTCGCCGACCTCCGCGCCGGGCCGCAGCACCACCCAGGCCATCAGCTCCTCGCCGTAGCGCTCGTCGGGCACCCCGATCACCTGGACGTCGGCGATCTGGGGATGGGTGTAGCCGACGGTCGCGCACCGGCGCTCGAGCGTGTCGTCGCGCCGCACCTGCGTGGTCACCGGTGAGGTCTCGGTCATCCCGAACGCGATCGCCATCTCGTCGATCCCCATCTCCGAGGCGACCCGCTTCATCACCTCGATCGGGCAGGGTGACCCGGCCATGATCCCGGTCCGCAACGAGCTCAGGTCGTACTGGCCGAAGTTTTCGTGCCCGAGCTGGGCGATGAACATCGTCGGCACGCCGTAGAGGCTGGTGCAGCGCTCCTGCGCGCACGCCCGCAGCGTCGCCTCGGGCTCAAACGACTCGGCCGGGTACACCATGCACGAGCCGTGGGCGGTAGCGCCGAGATTCCCCATCACCATCCCGAAGCAGTGGTACAGCGGGACCGGGATGCACACCCGGTCGCGCTCGGTGTAGCCGAGCAGCAGGGCCACGAAGTAGCCGTTGTTGAGGATGTTGTGGTGGGTGAGGGTGGCGCCCTTGGGGAACCCCGTGGTGCCGCTCGTGTACTGGATGTTGATCGGCTCGTCGAAGTCCAGCTCCGCGGAGCGCACCTGGTCGCGCAGCGACGGATCGCCGGCCGCGACCTCGGCCCACTCGTCGGTGTCGAAGAACACCGCTCGCTCGAGCTCGGGGAGCTTGCGCCGCACCTGCGAGACCATCTCGACGAAGTCCGATCCCCGGTTCTCCTGGGCGGAGAATACCCACCGGCAGCCGGACTGGCCGAGCGCGTACTCGAGCTCGGCGAACCGGTAGGCGGGGTTGATGTTGACCAGGATCACGCCGAGCTTGGCGGTCGCGTACTGCACCAGCGCCCACTCAGCCCGGTTCGTGCTCCACACGTGCGCCCTGCGCGTAGGACAGCGTGGTCATCTCTCACTCCTTGCTGGGTGTGATCAGGCTATAGCGTGTCGCCCGCGATGACGGTGTTTCGTTCCCAGCTGCTGTCCGGGCGGACGGTGGCGCTGGCCGGGCGCTCCGACGCCGTCGGCGACGCGCTCGTGCAGTTGGGCGCCCGGGTCGAGCATCTCGGCGAGCTGCCGGCCGACGAGGAGCGCGTGGGCGAGTGGGCGAGACCGCACGGATTCAGCGCGGTGGTGTTCGACGCCGCGGATGCGTTCGGCGACGGCGGCCGCGACGGGCTGCGCGCTGCGACCGAGCGGGTCTGGGCGGCGGTCCGCGAGGTCGCCACCGGCTCGCTGATCCCCGGGGACACCGGCGGCAAGGTGGTCCTGATCGCCCCGCGCCCCGACGCCGGCGCGTTCGCCGAGGCGGCGCGGTCGGCGCTCGAGAACCTGGCGCGGACGCTGTCGATCGAGTGGGCCCGCCACCGGGTCACCGCGACGATGATCGCGCCCGGCCCGGGCACCACCGACGCGCAGCTGGCGGCGCTGGTGTGCTACCTGATCTCGCCCGGCGGGGACTACTTCAGCGGCTGCCGATTCTCGCTCGGGCTCTCGTGTCCCGTTTGAAAAGTTCGCGCGCATTCGAGGCACCCCTGGCGGCGCTTGGCTTCGTCCTCGTCGCCTTGCGTAGCTCCGCTACGCCACGGCTCCTGCGTCCTCGCCAAGCATCCACCAGGTGCACCTCTCGGTGCCCACGAACTTCCCAATGGGACACTAGGGCACGCGAGCGGCGACCCGCGTCGCCAGCCACGCGCACATGTCGTCGAGCACCTCGTCGCGCTCGGGCTCGTTGAGAATCTCGTGGTAGAGGCCCGCGTACGACCTGGCCGTGATTTCCGTTGATCCGATGCGCCGCGCCAGCATCTCGCTCCCGCGCGGCGGGCACAGGCCGTCCTCGGTCCCGTACAGGATCAAGGTCGGGACCCGGATCGCCTCGACCCGGTCGGGGAACGCCTCGATCACGGCGGCCAGCTCGGCCACGGTGCGCACCGGGAGCTTGCCGTGGTGGACGAGCGGGTCGCGCCGGTAGTCCTCCACCACCGCCGGGTCACGGCTGACCAGCGAGGAGTCAACCGCGACCGCCGGCGCCCGCGGGGCGATCCTCGACAGCACCGTCGCGGCCATCCGGGTCGGCGCACCGACCGGGTCGATCGCCGCCAGCGGGCCGCTCAGGATCAGGCCCGCCAGCCGGTCCTGATGGGCCAGCGCGTAGCACACGGCGACCGTGCCGCCAATGCTGTGGCCGAGCAGGAACGACGGCAACCCGGGATGCCGGCCGGCCGCGAATGAGATCAGCTTGTCGAGGTCGGCGACGGCGTTGTCGATCCGGTCGATCAGCGCCCGTGGGCCCTGCGAGCGGCCGTGGCCTCGGTGGTCGATCGCGTACACGGCGTAGCCCTCGCGCGCGAACCTGTCGGCGACGTGGGCGTAGCGCCCGCTGTGCTCGCCGGCGCCGTGGGCGATCGCCACCACCGCGCTCGGCTCGCCCTCGGGCAGCCACACGCGGCGGAAGATCTCGACGCCGCCGATGCCGGCGAACGACGACTCCTGGGGCGCGGTCACGGCCGCTCGGCCCACGGCACCACGACCGCGTCCTCGTGCGGCGAGTCGCGGGCCACCACGTACTCGGCTGCCTCGGTGGGCGAGGTGTTGGCGAGCACATGGGTCTCGCGGGGCGGCACGTACACGAGGTCGCCGGGCTCGAGCGTCAGCTGGTGCTCGAGGTGATCGCCCCACTTGACCTCGAGCGATCCCGACAGCATGTAGACCGCGCTCTCGCAACCCTCGTGGTAGTGAGGCCGGGACCGGGCGCCGGCCGGGACCCGGAACAGCGCCATGTAGATGTTGCGGGCGCCCGCGGTCGCCTGTGAGATCTCGGCGCCGCCGACGACGCCGCGCGGCACCTCACGATCGGGACCTGGCTTGACGACCTTCATTTCTATAGAGCGAGTCTAGTGCTGGCCCGAGCGCTCGCCGGACGTGGTCGCCTGCGGCGTGACCTCGATCTGGAGCGGCTCCTGCGGGGCGGCATCGTGATCGACCTGGAGCGTGGTGTGGTGCAGATCGAAGTTGTCCTCCAACAGCCGCTGCAAGCTGCGCCGCAGCGCGTGACAGTCGCTGCCGGCGCTGACCACGATGTGCGCCGACAGCGCCGGGAATCCCGATGTGACCTCCCACACGTGCAGATCGTGAACCTCGATCACCTCCGGCTGAGAGGCGAGCAGCCGTCCGATCCTGTCGGGGTCCAGGCCGGCCGGAGCCGCCTCCATGAACACCCGCCCGGATGCCTTCAGCAGACCGTAGGCCGCCCACAGCATCAGCCCGGCGATCACCAGAGAAGCGATCGCGTCGGCGCGCCAGAAGCCGGTGATGATGATCACCAACGCCGCGACCGCGGTCGCGATGAAGCCGTACATGTCGGTGAGGATGTGGCGGAACGATCCCTCGACGTTGAGGCTGCGCTCGTGATCGGATCCGCCGGCCAGGACCCCGGCGGCGACCACGTTGACGACGATCCCGACCAGCGCCACGATCAGGACCACGACGCCGTGGACCTCGGGCGGCGCGGTCAACCGCACGACCGCCTCGTAGATGATCACGCAGGCCAGGACCAGCAGGGTGACGCCGTTGGCCTGGGCGCTGAGGATCTCCACCCGGCCGAGGCCGTAGGTCATCGCGCCGTGCGCCGGGCGCATCGCCAGCCGTGCGGCGGCGAGCGAGATCGCCAGCGCCGCGGCGTCGGTCAGCATGTGGGCAGCGTCGGACAGCAGCGCCAGCGAGGACGCGAGGATGCCGGCCAGGACCTCGCCCACCATGAACGCCAGGATCAGCGCCAGGGCAATCTTCAGCGCGCGCTGGTCGGCTTCCCGGTTGATATGGGCGTGATCGTGGTCGTGCGCCACGGTCAGTTCACGGACGGGTCCGGTGGCATCCGCGCCAGCAGCGCGTAGTTGCCGCCCTTGCGGGTCAGCACCTCCGACCACAGCTCCGGCGCCTCGGCGGTGAACGCATCCTGGAGCACCGCCGGCTCGAGGATCCAGTCGCCTCGCTCGATCTCGCCGTCGAGCTGTCCGGGGCCCCAGCCCGCGTGCCCGACGAACGCGCGGCCGCTGCGCAGCCCGACCGACGACTCCTCGGAGGAGGATCCGGTCCCGAGCACCCCGACGTCGTCGAACGCGAGCAGCGCCGCGTCGGTGGGATCCTCGAACTCGCCGAGCACGATCACCGCCGAGGGCTGGACCGGGCCACCGATGAACAGCTGCTCCGCGAGCTCGACCAGCTCCTCCAGCTGCGGCACCGCCTCGCCGACCGTGGTCTCCGACGGGCGGTTGAGGACCAGGCCCAGCGCTCCCTCCTCGGTGTGCTCGATCACGAGCACGACCGTGCGCCAGAAGTTGGGGTCCAGCAGCGACGGCCCCGCGATCAGGAGCTTGCCCCGGGCGGAGTCCATCAGCCTGCCGTCATCGGCGATCGGTGCACTACCTACATTGTGCTACTCGACGCCAACGCCGCTCTCCAGCCGCCGCTGGGCCTCGAACGCCAGCCCGGTCGCCTCGGCGGACTCGACCTCCTGTTCAAGATCCAGACCGGCGAGGTCGGCGATCACCTCGAACAGATCCATGCCGACGCACACCTCGGGCTCGGCTGCCCCCTCCGCCAGCCGCGCGTAATACAGCTCGTTGTCGCGCCACACCTCGATCAGCGCCCCGGTGGTCGTTCTCACGATCGTGTGCACTTGTTCGCCTCCTTCCTGGGTCTCACAGACCCAGCGATCGCCCCAAAATCTCCTTCATGATCTCGTCGGTGCCGCCACCGATCGGCCCCAAGCGCGCATCTCTCAGCGCGCGCTCTATCCCATACTCCTTCATATACCCGGCTCCGCCATGGATTTGCAAGCAGGTGTCGGATACTTCAAAGGCGGCGCGCTGGGTGGCCAGCTTGGCGATCGTCACCTCCCGCACCGCGTCCTCGCCGGATACGTGGCGGCGCAGGGCCGCGTAGGTGACGTCTCGCCCGGCCTCGATCGTGATCGCGATCTCGGCGAGCTTGTGGCGGATCACCTGGTGCGCGGCGATCGGCTTGCCGAACGCCCGGCGGTGGAGCGCGTACTCGCGCGTCCGCTCGAAGATCGCCGCCATCGCGCCGACGGCGCCGAGCGCCATCACCAGCCGCTCCCACTGGAAGTTGGCCATGATCAGGTAGAAGCCGTGGTGCTCGGTGCCGAGCAGGTTCTCTTCGGGCACGAACACGTCGTGCAACGAGATCTCCGCGGTATCCGAGGCGTGCCAGCCGAGCTTCTGCAGCGGAGTCGAGACGACGCCGGGACCTCGGTCGACGATCATCAACGAGATCCCATGATGTCCTCCCCCCGCGGACGTGCGCACGGCCGTGACCAGCGCGTGGGCGCGGACGCCGCCGGTGATGAACGTCTTGGCGCCGTTGACCAGCCAGCCACCGTCGACCTTGCGCGCGTGCGTGCGGATCGAGGCCACGTCGGAACCGGCGTCGGGCTCGGTGATCGCCAGCGCCGCGATCCGCTCGCCGCGGATCCCCGGGACCAGGTAACGCTGCTTCTGCTGCTCGGTGCCGAACCTGGCGATCGGCGGAAGCGCGATTCCGACGTGCGCCCCGATTCCGGCCGCAAGCCCGCCCGAGCCACACCGGGAGAGCTCCTCGGCGAACACGGCGTCCGCGACGATGTCGTCGTCGCCGCCGTACTGGGCCGGGAACTTGAGCCCCAGGTAGCCGAGCTCGGCCAGCCGCCGGAACACGTCGTCGGGAAACGACCGCGCTTGCTCCCACTCGGCCGCGCGCGGAGCCAGCTCGGCCGCCACGAACCGGCGGATGACCGCGCGAAACTGCTCGTGCTCCTCGGTGAACGGCGGGATCGGGCGGCGTGCGGCGGCACTCGCGACTCCGGCCTTGGCGGCTAGGTCCGGCAAGTCAACTACAGCCCGTACGAGCGCCCGATCACGTCGAGCATGATCTCGTCGGTGCCGGCGCCGATCCGATTGACGCGCAGGTCGCGCCACACCCGCTCGATCCCATACTCCTTCATGTAGCCGTTGCCGCCGTGGATCTGGATGCAGTCGTCGGCCACCTCGACGGCGATCCGCGCCGAGTACAGCTTGGCCATCGTGATCTCGCGCACCGGGTACTCGCCGTTCTGGAAGCGCCAGGCCGTGGTGTAGACCATCTGTCGGGCGGTCTCGATCTTGGTCGCCATCTCGGCGAACTTGTGGCGGATCACCTGGAAGTGGCCGATCGGGCGGCCGAACGCGCTGCGCTCCTGGGCGTACTGGAGCGTGCGGTCGAACACGTGCTGCGCGGCCGCCACCGAGCCGGCGGCGCCGATCAGCCGCTCGCCCTGGAGCTCCCACATGATGTGGTAGAAGCCCTTGCCGACCTGGCCGAGCACCGCCGAGGCGGGGACCCGGACGTCCTGGAAGGCCAGCAGCGCCGTGTCGGAGGCGTGCATGCCCAGCTTCTCCAGGCGCTTCTCGCGGATCACTCCTGGCAGGTCCATCGAGACGATGAACAGCGTGAAGCCGTCGTAACGGGCGTCCGGGTCTGTCTTGGTCACCAGCACGATCCCGTGGGACCGGTGGCCGTTGGTGATGAACGTCTTGGACCCGTTGATCACGTACTCCTCGCCGTCCCTGACGGCGCGGGTCTTGATGCCCGACACGTCCGAGCCTGCGTCGGGCTCCGAGATCCCGATCGACAGGATCTTCTTGCCGGCGATCGCCGGCGCCGCCCACTCTCGCTTCTGCGCTTCGGTGCCGAACGCCAGGATCGGCGGCATCGCCATGTCGGTCTGGACCGCGATCCCCATCCCCAGCCCGCCGCAGTGGGCATGCACCAGCTCCTCGGCGAGCACCAGCGACGTGTAGTAGTCGCCGCCCTGGCCGCCGTATTCCTCGGGCTTGTCGAGGCCCAGGAACCCGAGCTCGCCCATCCGCTCGAATACCCAGTCCGGGAACGTGGTCTCCTCCCACTCCTCGGCGTGGGGCTGGAGCTCCTTGACCACGAACCGGCGGATCGACTCGCGCAGCTGCTCGTGGTCCTCGGTGAAGATGAAGTGCTTGCGCTGCGCGGCGAAGTCGGGCTTGAGGACGTCGGCGGTGGCCATGGTTGATCTCCCAAAGTGAACAGTAGGACTTCCTACTTACCACTTGGTACGTTACCGTCCGCACATGCCCTACGCCACCCTGCGCTACGAAGTGTCCGAGGCCGGCGTCGCCACGATCGCGCTCGACCAGCCGGACACGCGCAACGCGCTGTCGGACGAGCTGCTCGACGAGCTGATCGCCGCGCTGCGTCAGGTGCGCGACGACGATGCGGTTCGGTGCGTGGTGCTGACGTCCACCCACGACCGGGTGTTCTCGGCGGGGGCGAACCTCGGCGGGTTCGCCGCGGACGTCCCGCTCGTCCACAAGCACTTCGGCACCGAGCGGTTCCCGAAGCTGTTCCGGCTGTTGGGCGAGCTCGGCAAGCCGTCGCTGTGCGCCGCCAACGGGCACGTGCTCGCCGGCTCGCTCGGGATCGCGCTCGCCTGCGACCTGATCATCGCCAAGCAGGGCGCGCGGTTCGGGACGCCGGAGATCAACGTCGGCGTGTTCCCGTTCATGATCATGGCGCTGATCTACCGCAACGTCGGCCGTAAGAAGACCAACGAGCTGCTGCTGCTGGGCGAGCAGATCTCCGCCGAGGAGGCCGAGCGGATCGGGATCGTCAACCGGGTGGTGGCGCCGGAGGAGTTCGACGGCGCGGTGCGCGAGTGGGCCGGGAAGCTCGCCGCCAAGAGCCCGGTGATGATGCGCCTGGGCAAGAACGCGATGTTCCGACAGCAGGACATGGCGTTTGCCGACGCGATCGAGTTCCTGCGCTCGCTGCTGACGGTCGCGTTCTCGACCGAGGACATCCAGGAGGGGGTCGCGGCCTTCTTCGAGAAGCGCGAACCCGAGTGGAAGGGGCGTTGATGTCCGCCGAGGCGCCCGCATCCAGCCTGCTCCGGCCGCTCGCCGAGGACCTCCGCGCGCGGCGCGAGCAGATCAAGCTCGGCGGCGGCGCCGAGAAGATCGAGGCCCAGCACGCGCGCGAGAAGCTGACCGCGCGCGAGCGGATCGCGCTGCTGATCGACGAGGGCACGTTCGTCGAGCTCGGCATCCACGGCCGCCCGCACTCCTCCCAGCGCGCGATGGACGGCATGCAAGCACCCGCCGACGGGGTGATCACCGGCTACGGCAAGGTCGACGGCCGCCTGGCCGCGGTCGCCGCCTACGACTTCACGGTGATGGCCGGCTCGATGGGGATGACCGGCGAGCTCAAGGTCACCCGGCTGCGCGAGCTGGCGCTGACCAAGCGGATCCCGATGATCTGGCTGCTGGACTCCGCCGGCGCCCGGATCCAGGAGGCGGTCGGATCGCTGTTCGCCGGCAGTGGCCACCTGTTCCGCGAGGAGGTGATCAACTCGGGCGTGATCCCGCAGGTCGCAGCGCTGATGGGGCCGTGTGCCGCCGGAACCGCTTACATCCCGGGCCTCGCCGACTTCGTGCCGATGGTCAAGGGCCGCGGCTCGATGGCGCTGGCCGGACCACACCTCGTGCGTGCCGCGGTCGGCGAGGACGTCACCCAGGAGGAGCTCGGCGGCTCGCGCGTGCACTGCCGGAAGTCCGGCGTCGGCGACCTCGAGGTCGCCGACGATCCCGAGTGCATCGAGCAGATCAAGCGCTACCTGAGCTACTTCCCCTCCAGTTGCGAGGAGGCCCCGCCGGTCCGGCCCAGCAGCGATCCGGTCGACCGCGGCGACGAGGAGCTGCTCGACGTGCTGCCCGCGTCCAACCGCAAGCCATATGACATGTACGAGGTGATCCGCCGGATCGTCGACGACGGCGACTACTTCGACCTCAAGCCCCAGTTCGCCAAGACGATCATCACCTGCCTGGCTCGCTTCGGCGGACGCCCGGCGGGGATCGTCGCCAACCAGCCCAGACAGCTGGGCGGGATCCTCGACAACGACTCGGCCGACAAGGCCGCGCGGTTCATCAATCTGTGCAACGCCTACGGGATCCCGCTCGTGTACCTGATGGACGTGCCCGGGTTCATGGTCGGGACCAAGGTCGAGGCCGAGGGGATCATCCGCCACGGGGCGAAGATGCTCTACGCCACGGCCAACGCGACCGTGCCGAAGATCACCGTGGTGCTGCGCAAGGCCTACGGCGCCGGCTACTACGTGATGTGCGGCCGCGCGTACGAGCCCGACCTGATCGTCGCCTGGCCGTCGGCCGAGATCAGCGTGATGGGCGCCGAGGGCGCGGTCGAGATCATCTTCCGCCGACAGGTCCAGGAGGCCGACGACCCAGCCGCCAAGCGGCAGGAGCTGATCGACAACTTCCGTCGGCTCATCGACGTCTATATCGCCGCCGGCAACGACATGATCGACGACGTCATCGACCCCCGGGAGACCCGGGCGACGATCTGCCGGGGGCTCGAGATGGCCGCCGGCAAGCGGGTCGAGCGCCCGTTCAAGCGCTCCGGAGTCGTCCCGGTATGAGTGCCTTGAGCCTCGACGACCCGGTCGTGATCACGTGCGCGATCTCGGGCACGATCGCCAACCGCGACCAGTGCCCGGCGATCCCCTACACGCCCGAGGAGTACGCGGCCGAGGCCCGCCGGATCGTCGACGAGGGCGGCGTCCACATCCACATCCACGCGCGCACCCCCGACGGCACCCCCAGCTACGAGGTCGAGGACTTCATGGCGATCCGCGACGCGATCCGAGCCGAGGTCGGCGACGCCGTGATCATCAACTTCTCGACCGGCACCGTGGGCGTGCCGGTGGCAAAGCGGATCGCTTACCTGGAGGCGTGCCGGCCGGAGGTCGCGGCCCTGAACATGGGCTCGATGAACTACGCCAAGTACTCGCGCAAGCGCAAGGACTTCGTGTTCAAGTTCGTGTTCGCCAACCCGTTCGAGGAGATCATCGAGCTGCTGGAGGCGATGCGGCGTCTGCAGATCAAGCCCGAGCACGAGTGCTTCGACCTCGGGCACGTGGGCTCGCTGGCGCCGCTGGTCGACATGGGCCTGCTGGAGGCGCCGCTGCACGCGGACTTCGTGATGGGCGTGCTCGGCGGCGTGCCCGCGACCGCGCGGAACCTCGCCGCGATGGCCGACAACCTGCCAGAGGGCAAACACCATTGGGGTGTGATCGGGATCGGCCGCGATCAGTGGATGCTGGTGGCCGCCGCGCTCACGCTCGGCGGCTCGATCCGGGTCGGCGTGGAGGACAACTTCTACCTCCCCGACGGGACCATGGCCCGCTCCAACGGCGACCTGATCGCCAAGGCGCGGCAGCTGACCGAGGACCTCGGCCGGCGCCCGGCCACCGTTGGAGAGGCCCGGGCGCTGCTCGGGATCGGCCGGCGTCCCGCGGGGGTCCCCGCGGCGTGAGCGGGCTGCCGCTCGAGGACGTCCGCGTGCTGGATCTGTCGCGGCTGCTGCCCGGCGGCTTCTGCTCGCTGCTGCTGGCCGATTTCGGCGCCGACGTGATCAAGGTCGAGGACACCGGGATCGGCGACTACGTCCGCTGGTCGCCGCCCCACTACGATGGCGCCGACCGGAGCGCATCGGGCGCGCTGTTTCTGGCGCTCAACCGGGGAAAGCGGTCGATCCGGATCGACCTCAAGACCGATCAGGGCAAGCAGGTCCTGCGGGCGCTGGCCCGCGACGCCGACGTACTGCTCGAGTCCTTCCGGCCGGGGGTGCTCGACCGCCTCGGGGTCGGTTACGAGCGCCTTCGCGAGGAGAACCCCCGGCTGGTCTACTGCGCGATCAGCGGCTACGGCCAGGACGGCCCCAACACCGATCGCTCGGGCCACGATATGAACTACCTCGGCCTCAACGGGATCCTGGGGCTGACCGGCGAGGCCGACGGGCCGCCGGTGCAGTCGGCGGGGCAGATCGCCGACCTCGGCGGCGGTGCGGCGATGGCGGCGTTCGGGATCCTGATGGCGCTGCGCGAGCGCGAGCGCTCCGGCGAGGGGCAGCTGGTGGACTGCTCGATGTTCGACGGGTCGCTGTCCTGGCTGGCGATGGTCGTCGCCGAGATGTTCGCCCGCGGCCGCACGCCCGGGCGGGGTCAGCTACCGCTGTCGGGCGGCCTGACCTGTTACCGGCCGTACCGGTGCGCCGACGGGTACGTGACGCTGGGCGCGCTGGAGCCGAAGTTCTGGTCGGAGTTCTGTCGCGGCGTGCGGCGCGAGGACCTGATCGAGCACCAGTTCGACCCGCCCGGCTCGGACGCCCACCGGGCGGTAGCGGAGATCTTCGCCCAGCACACCCGCGAGCACTGGCGCGAGTTCGCCTCCGAGCACGATTGCTGCCTGGAGCCGGTGCTCGGGCTCGACGAGGCGCTGGACTCCGAGCTGGTGGCGGCGCGCGAGATGGTCGTCGAGCTCGACCAGCCGGGCTCCGAGCGGCCGGTGAAGCTGCTCGGCCTCCCGATCAAGCTCAGCCGGACCCCCGGCGATCCGACCCGGGCGCCGGGCCCCGCGCTCGGCGAGCACACCGACGAGCTGCTGGCCGGCGCCGGCTACACCGCCGAGCAGATCGCGGCGCTGCACGAGGCCGGCGCGGTGGCCGGCCGGGCCGAGGTCGGCGGAGGCAGCTTCCTGACCCGATGACCGCCGCGGCGCAGGGGATGCTGAAGATGTCCGAGCTGTCGGTGCGCTCGGGCGTGAGCGCGGGCACGATCAAGCACTACCTGCGCGAGGGGTTGCTCGGGTCAGACGAGGATGTGGTCCGGACCAGCCGCAACATGGCCTATTACCCGCCGCAGTTCGTCGAGCGGATCCAGCTGATCAAGCGCCTGCAGGAGGAGCGGTTCATGCCGTTGCGGGTGATCCGCGAGGTGATCGGCGACAGTCCGGAGCGAGCCGAGCGGCTGATCGAGCTCGAGGACCGGATCGTCGAGCGGGCGATCGCGGCGGGCCAGACCGAGCGGGTGTCGCGCGCGAAGGTACGCCAGACCTACCGGATGCCCCAGAACGTGCTCGACCGGCTCGAGGAGCTCGGTGTGCTGACGCCCGGGTCGCGCGGATACGACGCCGACGACGTCGCAATCATCGAGGCGATCTCGCGGTTTCGCGCCGGGGGCTACGAGGAGGCGATCGGCTTCACCGTGTACGACACGATCCGCTACCGCGACGCGCTCGAGCCGCTGGTCGAGGAAGAGGTCCGGGTGCTGCTCGACCGGCTCGCCGGCAAGGTCGCCGAGGACCGCGCGGTCGAGATCATCTCCTCGGGAGCCGAGCCGCTGCGCGAGCTGATCGGCGCGATGCACTCGAAGCTGTTACTGGCCGCGCTGCAGCGCCACCGGGGCGTGGGGGCCGGCTGACCCGGGGGCCCGGCGCAGCGGTCACCACCAGACGTCGTGGTGCTCCATCACCCCGTAACCCTCGGTCAGCGCCAGGCCACCGGGCAGCACCCCGGAGAACGTTCCGAACGGCTGCCGGTAGGAGCTGCGGATCAGCAGCAGGTTCTGGTCGTTGCGCAGTTCGGCCTCGGGGTGGAAGCGCAGCTCGTCGACCGACGACAGGTTTGCGGCGAAGCTGCTCGGCGGCGCCTCGCTCGGTTCGCCGTCGACCCAGACCGTGCGCTCGCTGCCCGACGGAGCGTCGTTGATGCCCTCAACCAGGTTCCAGGCCAGCTCGCGGTCACCGGCCATCCCGACACCCGCAGACCAGCTCCAGCGCGTGTGCCGGGGGTGATAGCCGGCGGTGTCGTCGATCACCGCCCGCGCATCGAGCGGCCGCTCCCGACCCTCGATCCACACGGTCCCGCGCGCGCGGACGCCGCCCTGCTTGCGCGTCCAGGCGTACTGCTCGCCGGCGGCGGACACGGTTTCGACCCCCGCCGTCTCCTCGAGTTCGAGCTCGATGCGGACGTCGCCGTCGCGCACGCGAACGGTGCCCGGGGCCAGCGTCACCGGGCCGCGCGGCCCGAGCACGACCCGCTGGTGGAAGCCGTGCTCGGCCCTGTCCCACACCGCCCAGAAGCTCTGCCGGGCGCGGCCGATCCGCACGGCGGCGGCGCACAGCAGCAGCTCTGGCCCGTAGACGCCGACGTAGCGCCACGCCTTCAGCGGCCGCCCGGCGCGATGCGAGGGCATCGGCGATGGCGGCAGCGCCAGCGCCGACAGCGCCGGCGGACGCGTGTCACCGAACCACCCGCGATGAGAAAGCTGATGGGTATCCTGTTTGTGCACGCTTGACTGACTCGTCAATCAGCTAGTAGAGGTGACCCATGCGCGCCGGCGCAGTCCAGCTTAACGCGACCGAAGACGTCGATCGCAATCTCGAGCGAGCGGATCGCCTGGTTCGTGACGCCGCGCGCCAGGGCGCAGAGCTCGTCGTGCTCCCGGAGAAGTGGAGCGTGCTCGGGACCGCCGATCAGATCGCCGCGGGCGCCCAGCCGCTCGACGGCCCGTGCATGACCTGGGCGATCGACACCGCGCGCGAGCTGGGGATCGACCTGGTCGCGGGGTCGATCGCCGAGCTGCGCGAGGGCCGCGACAAGACCTCGAACACCAGCGTGCACATCGGCCCCGACGGCGAGATCCGCGGCGTGTACCGCAAGCTGCACATGTTCGATGTCGAGATCGAGGGCACGGTCTATGCCGAGTCCGCCCGCGAGGAGCCCGGCGAGGAGTTCGTGGTCTCGCCGCTCAGCGGCGGCGCCGGGATCGGTATGAGCATCTGCTACGACGTCCGCTTTCCCGAGCTCTACCAGGCGCTCGCCGCCGACGGCGCGCAGGTGATCGCGGTGCCGGCCGCGTTCACGCTCCCGACCACCCGCGACCACTGGGAGCTGCTGCTGCGCGCCCGGGCGATCGAGACCCAGAGCTTCGTGATCGGCGCCAACCAGATCGGCGCGCACCCCGGCGGCTTTCGCTCCGGCGGGCGGTCGACGATCGTCGATCCCTGGGGACTGGTGCTGGCCACCGCCCCGGACCACGAGACGGCGATCGTCGCCGAGCTGGACTTCTCGCTGCTGCGCGACATCCGGCGCCGCCTGCCGTCGCTGAGCCACCGGCGCCCGGAGGCCTACCGGGCGGCCGCCCGGACGGCACCCTGATGGCCGCGCAGCCTGCGGTCGATAAGCGGCGGGTGATCCTCGAGGCCGCGGTCCGCGTGTTCGCCCGCCAGGGCTTTCACACCTGCCGGGTCTCGGACATCGCCGACGAGGCCGGCGTCGCCTACGGACTCGTGTACCACTACTTCACCTCGAAGGAGGAGATCCTCGACACGCTGTTTCTGGAGCGCTGGGACGTGATGCTGGCGGCGATCGCTGAGGTCGACGCCTCGCCGCGCACTCCGCGGGAGAAGCTCCACGCGATCGCGGCGTTCATCGTGGACTCCTACCGCCACGACCCCGACCTGATGAAGGTGATCGTGGTCGAGGTGACCCGCGCCGCCAACACGTTCGGGCGCACCCACCTGGTCAAGATCCGCGAGGCCTACGGCCAGATCGCGGGAATCGTGGCCCGCGCCCAGGCCGCCGGGGTGTTCCGCGAGCAGATTGCGCCCGAGTTCGCCGCGCTCGCGTTCTACGGGCTGATCGAGCAGGTCCTGACGGGCTGGATCTTCGACCCCGGGGCGGTAGCCGATGAGGACCTCGAGCGCGCCAAGACGTTGATCGTTGAGACCATCTGCCGGGGGCTGGAGCGCTGATGGAGGCCAATCGGAACACTCCCGCAACGACCAGTTCCCGGTTGGATCCGCGAAGTCTGATTGAATCAGCGCGTATGACGGAGAGCCCCTTGGTCAAGCGACTCATCTGGTCGGGACTGCTGGCCGGGACCGGCGCGCTGGCGAGCATCGTGGCGTCGCGCGTGGCGACGATGATCTGGATGCGTCTCTTCGACGAAGACCCGCCAGAGTGAGTGACGCCAGCGACTCCGTGAACGCCGGGCAGGCGCCCGCGGGCGGCGATCCCTCGCCTGCGCCGTCGGAGCCTCCGACGGTCACCCAGACGCCTGAACCCGCGACCGTGGTCCAGACGGCACCGCCGGTGGCGCCGAAGCCGCCTCCGTCCGCGCTCGCGCCGGTCACGCCGCCGATCCCGGTGCCCCCAGACTCAGACGCACCGCGCGGCCTGGCCTACGACCGCCCCGAGGTCCTGGTGGGCGGCGCCTTCGCCGGCGGGATCCTACTCGCCCTGATCCTCAAGCGCCTTGGCCACTAACAGCACCAAGCCGGAGAACATCGCCACCGCGGTGACAGAAGTTTCCGAGCGGATGAGCACGCTCGTTCGCGAGGAGGTCGAGCTCGCCAAAGCCGAGGTCAGCGAGAAGGTCACCAGCATCCTGCGCGGCACCGCGGCGGTCGCCGCTGGGGCCGTGTTCGGCGTGTTCGCGCTGATCTTCCTGCTGGAGACGATCGCCTGGGCGATCAACGCGATCTTCATCAGCGGCGCCGGCGACCTGTGGCTCGGCTTCCTGGTCGTGTTCATCATCCTGCTGCTGCTGACCGCCGGGGCCGGCCTGTTCGCCTGGCGCAAGCTCCGCGTCGGGGCGCCCACGCCGGATATGGCGATCGACGAGGCGAAGAAGATCCGCGCGACCGTCACGACCCGGGCTCAGGACGGGAGCTGATGGCCACCACCCGCGCGACCCGCACGCCCGAGGAGATCCGGGCCTCGATTGAGCAGAACCGCGTCCAGCTCGGCAACTCGGTCGAGCGTCTACGCGGCGAGGTGATCAGGCTCACCGACTGGCGCGCGCAGTTGCGCAAGCATCAGAAGCCGGTGCTGATCGGCGCCGCCGTCAGCGGCTTCGTGCTCGCCGGTGGGATCGCCGCGATCGGCGGCCTCGGCCGCCGCCGGCGCAAGGGCTGAACCTCTTAGCCGCGGGTACGGCTGAGCCCGCGCGGGGCCGCTCCCGTTCGGCGAGAACCCGCGCGGCGCGCTCAGCCCCGGTTCAGCTGGAAGAACTCCTCGGATCCGGACGCCGGAACCTGCGGCGTCGTCCGGCGCTGCTCGTCCGCCCTGTCCGCCCGCGCGGACGCCTTGCACAGCCCGACCACCAAGACGAATACCCCCAGCCACGCCATGAAAGCGATAAAAGCGATCGTACCCATGCCCACGATCGCAGGATCACGCCCAATCGCGGGCAGTAGCGGCGCTCGCAGGATTGATGGAGGTTCGCGTCGCTCCGACGCGCACCCGTTACACGAATACGCTCGGGATGGCCCCCGCGCCGAGCAGCCCGGGGCCCACGTGCGTGCCGATCACCGGGCCGATCTGGGAAATGACCAGCGGCTCGTGCCCGAAGATCTCGGTGCCCCGGCGGGCCAGCTCCGCAGCATCCTCGGGCGCCTGGATGTGCTGGACCATCCACGCGTCGGCGCCGTCGTGGGCGCGTGAGCGGAGCAGCTCGACCATCCGCTCGAACGCCCGGCGCGAGGTCCGCACGCGCTCGATCGGCGTGATCTCGGATTCGACGGTGAGGATCGGCTTAATCTTCAGCGCCGAGCCGAGCCATGCCTGGGCGCCGCCGATCCGCCCGCCTTTGCGCAGGTACTCGAGCGTGTCGATCGCGAACCACATCTTCAGGCCTTCGCGGGCGCGGCGGGCGCGATCGGCCACCGCCGCCGCGTCGGCGCCCTCGCGGGCGGCGGCCGCGGCCGCGAGCACCACGAGTCCCTGACCGCCGCAGGCGCTGGCCGAGTCGATCACGTGGACCCGCTCGGCGTCGCGGCCGAGTTGGTCGCGTGCCTGCTCGGCCGACCGGACCGTCCCGGACATCCCGCCCGCCAGATGGATCGAAACGATGTCTTCGCCCTGTTCGAGGATCGGCTCGTAGATCGAGAGGAAGTCGCCGATCGAGGGTTGCGAGGTCGTGGGCAGCTCCTCGGCCGAACCGAGCCGCCGGTAGTACGCGTCGTAGTCGGCGATCTCGGACTCGCGCTGGGTCTCGCCCTTCCAGTGCACGTACAGACTGACCTGCTGGATGCCGTGCTCGGCGACGAGCTCGGCCGGCAGGTAGTGGCAGGTATCCGAGACGATCGCGACCGAGGCCATCAGCGGCGCACCCTACAGATAGGATCGGTACCCCGCGCGGATGGCATACACGCTTGTAACCGGTGCGACCGGTTTCATCGGCTCGCACGTCACCCGGCTGCTGGTGCAGCGGGGCGACGAGGTCCGCGCAACCGTGCGGCCGGAGTCCGATCTCGGCCCGCTGGCCGACCTGGCGCTGACGACCGTGACGGCGGATGTCTGCGACCGTCGGGCGATCCGCGGGGCGATGCGCGACGTCGACCGCGTGTTCCATATCGCGGGTAGGACCAGCCTGCGGCTGGACCGGGCGTTGACATTCGCGGTCAACCTCGAGGGCACCCGGATCGTGCTCGAGGAGGCTCTGCGGGCGGGCGTGCAGCGGGTCGTGTACACGTCCTCGGCCGCGGCCGTGGGGCCGTCGCCGAAGGGGGAGACCGCCGACGAGAACAGCGTCTGGGACGCCGGGCGCTACGCGATCCCGTACGTCGACGCCAAGCACGAGGCCGAGATCCTGGCCCTGCGGCTCGCCGCCCGGGGCCTGCCGGTGGTGATCGTCAACCCCGCGCACGTCCTCGGCGCCGGGGACCCGGGCCGCTCCTCGACCACGCTGGTGCGCCGGTTCATGCGCCGCCAGATCCCCGCCTACGTCGACGGCACACTGAACGTCGTCGGCGTGCTCGACGTCGCCCGCGCGCACCTGCTCGCCGACGAGCTCGGTCAGGTCGGGGAGCGCTACATCCTCGGCAACCGCAATTTCACCTTCGACCGCCTGTTCGCCGACCTGGAGCGCCTGTCGGGGGTCGAGTCGCCGGCGGTGAAGCTGCCCCTGGCTGCCGCGCTCGCCCTGTCGGCGGCCGCGCAACGCGCGCCCGGCTCGCTGATGCCCCCGCCGGTCGAGGTCCGCGCCTCATCGCTGAATTGGGCGTTCGTCAGCACCAGGGCACGCCGCGAGCTGGGATGGCGCCCCGGGCCGCACGAGGATTGCCTGGAGGAGACGATCGCCTGGTACCGCGAGCTCGATGGCGCCGGCGTGGCGCGGCCGGGCGCGCGCCAGCCGCTGCCGCTGCGGCTGACCGGGGGCGTGCTGCGTCGCACCGGGCTCAACCGGCTGTAGCCGCGCGGCCGGGCGATCGCTGCGCTCTATCGTCTCGCCGGTGGCCACGCTGTATCGCTGCACCACCCCGACCAACTGGCTGTGCCCGTGTGGCAAGGTCGCTCGCGCGCTCGCCGCCGACAAGATCGCCTTCGAGCAGGTCAGGGTCCCACAGCGCCGCTCCCGCCGGCCCGAGGTCGAGGCACTCACCGATCAGCGCCGGGTGCCGGTGCTGGTGATCGACGGCGAGGCGATCTGCGACTCGCGCCGGATCGTCGAGCACCTCGAGTTCAGGCGCTCGCAGCGGGCGAGGCAGGTATCGGCACCGGGTTAGGCGGGGCCGCAGGGTTGGGCGCGCAGGGCGGCCACCGACGTGGCGTCGACCGGCGAGGCGATCCCGCGCTCGGTCACGAGTGCGGTCACCAGCGCCGCCGGCGTCACGTCGAACGCCGGGTTGCGGCACGCGGTCTCGTGGATCGTGACCGCGCTGCCGGCGGCGAAGCGGACCTCGTCGGCGTCTCGCTCCTCGATCGCGATCTCGGCACCGGTGGGGCAGTCGTGGTCGATCGTCGAGGTCGGCCCGGCGACCACGAACGGGATCCCGGCGGCACGGGCCGCGAGCGCCAGGCCGTACGTGCCGACCTTGTTGGCGACATCGCCGTTGGCGGCGACGCGGTCACAGCCGACGATCACCGCGTCCGCCGCCCCGCGGGCGAGCAGGCCAGCGGCCGCGGAGTCGACCATCAGCTCGTGCTCGATTCCGAGCCGGGCGAGCTCCCAGACGGTCAGCCTCGCGCCCTGCAGCAGCGGGCGCGACTCGGTGGCCAACGCTTTCTCGAGCGTGCCCCGCTCGGCGAGCTCGGCGACCACCGCCAGCGCGGTCCCGCGGCCGGGAGCCGCGAGCGCGCCGGTGTTGCAATGGGTCAGGATCCGCCGTGCGCCGCCGAGCAGCTCAGCGCCATTGCGCGCGATCGCGTCGCTGGCCGCCTCCTCCTCGGCCTCGATCGCTCGTGCCTCGGCGAGTGCGGCGGCGGCGCGGGCGGCATCCGAGTCCTCGGCTGCTGCGGCGGCGCGGACGCGCTGCACAGCCCACGCAAGGTTCACGGCGGTCGGCCGCGCCTGCGCGAGCAGCTGCGCGGCGCGCTCGAGCGAGTCGCGGCTGGGGTCGCGGGCCAGCGCCAGGGCCACGCCGTAGCCCCCGGCGACCCCGATCAGCGGAGCACCGCGGATCGACAGGCGCTTGATCGCCTCCGCCACGTCCTCGGCGGTCCGGAGGGTCAGCTCGCGCTCCTCCCGGGGCAGCGCGGTCTGGTCGATCGCCCGCAGCGCGCCGTCCTCGAAGCGCAGGGCGAGCACCGGGTCACCTCGCCGACGGGTGGTGGCGGCCATCGGGCGATGCTATAGGCCATCGGGCGATGCTATAGGCATCGCGGGAGGACTCGGATACGCTTGTCGGGGATCGCCGAGAGAATGAGCGGTGGGGGCTCGGGAAGACCTGAAGGGGTTTTGCGTCGTATGAGCATGAGGTTTGGTTGCCTGGCCGCAATGGCCGCGTTCGCGCTGATCCCCGGACGGGCGCTCGCCGACGGCGGGCCGATCATGCCGCTGCCACAGGTCCGGCCGGGCATGGACTGCACCGGCGAGACCGTGATCCGCGGAACCGCGATCTCCTCGTTCGGCGTCCACGTGGACGGCGTCGTCGACGTTCCGGGGGAGGGGGCGCGGATCCTGATCCGGGTCTCAGGTCCCGCCGTCGCTGGAACCGGGATCGCCGAAGGATTCTCCGGCTCGCCGGTGTACTGCCCGGACGCCCTCGGGACGATGCGCAACGCGGGCGCGATCTCCGAGACCGTCGGCGACTTCGGTAACAACGCCGGTCTGGTCACCCCGATCCAGCTGATGCTCGGCGAGCCGGTCACCCCGCCGAGCGACGCGCCCCGGTTCACCGGCCGGGCGCGGCCGGCGGCCGGGCCGCTGACGATCTCGGGTCTGTCGGGCGCGCTGCTCAACGTGCTGCAGAAGGCCGGCGACCGCGTCGGGCGAACCGTGGTGGCGGCGCCCGGCTACCGCCCCGCCGGCTTCCCACTGCAGCCACTGGTCCCGGGGGCGTCGGTGGGCGTCAGTTTCTCGACCGGCGCGATCCCGGCGGGCGCCGTCGGCACTGTCACCTACCGCGACGGGCGCACGGTCTACGCGTTCGGCCACGAGCTGGACGGCGCCGGCCGGCGGTCGCTGATGCTCCAGGACGCGTTCGTCACCAGCGTGATCGGCAACCCGAACGGCTCGAGCTACAAGTTCGCCGCTCCCGGGCACACGGAGGGGACTCTGACCAGCGACACGCCCAACGCGGTGATCGGTGTGGTCGGCGCGCCGCCCCGGGAAGTCCCGGTCAACGTGACCGCGCACGATCTCGACAGCGGTCGCACGCTGTCGCTTCGTAGCGAGGTCGCCGACGAGACCGATATCGGGCTGCCGACCGGGTCCTCGCTCATCGACGTGATCTCGCCGCTGGAGGCGGGGGAGGCGGCGACCGAGATCTTCGACGGTGCTCCGGCCGCCGAGTCCGGGCGAATGTGCGTCGAGGTGTCGCTGCGCGAGAGCCGCCAGCCGCTGCGGTTCTGCAATCGCTACGTCGGAATCGGCACCGCCGGCGACATGGGGGAGGTTCCGCCCGAGCTCGCCTCGGGCGTCACCAACGATCTGACGTCGGCGTTCGGGGTGCTCGAGAGCGCCCAGTTCGCCTCGCTGCACCTGACCCGGGTGAGCGCCCAGATCCAGGCCCGCCGCGGGCTGCAGGAGGCTTCGATCCTCTCCGCCCAGGGGCCGCGGTCGGCGGCGCCGGGTCGGCGAGTGAACATCCACCTGCGCGTACGCAGGTACCGGGGCGCCGTGCGGACGCTGTCGTTCGGGCTGCGGATCCCGGCCGACGCACATCGCAAGCTGGTCGTGTCCCTGCAGGGCCCGCCGCCCCCGGGCGCGCGCTCGGCCGGCGACCTGATCGGCGGGCTGGTGGACGTGTTGACGTTCACAGCTGGGGGGAGCGAGTCGCCTCCGAGCTCGATCGCCGGGCTGCGGCGGCAGTTTGACTCGATCGGGTCCTACGACGGCGTGGTCGCCCGAGTCTCGGGGCATGGGGTGCAGCGCGCCTACCGCGATCCGGCGCTGTTGATCACGGGCGCGGCGCGGCTGGCGATAAGGATACGAGCACACCGGATGTGAACATGTGAACATCTAGGCCATCTAGGACACCGACTGGACGTGTGAGACCAGTCCGCCGTCGACTACGGCGTGCACGGCGAAGCCCGCCGGCCCCTCGGCCAGCTCGAGCTCCTCGGCCGCGAAGTTCAGCCGTGACTGCACGAATGTGCTCGGAATCGTCAGCGTCGAGCAGCCGGCGAGCTCACTTGCGAACGTGCGATGGACGTGCCCGGCGACGATCCGCCGCACCTGCCGATGGCGGGCGATGACCTCGCCGAGCGCGTGGCGATCGGCATCCGGCAGGCCGATCTCGTCCCACGGCGCAAGGCCGGTGAGGGCCGGCGGATGATGCATCGCGATCAGCGTCGGCACCTCGGGCGCCGCGCTGAGCTCGGCCTCGAGCCAGCCCAGCCGCTCGCGATCGAGCGAGCCGGAATCCTCGCCGGGCCGCAGGGAATCGAGCACGACCAGCCGCAGTTCGCCGCCTAGGTCGACCGAGTACTGCACGGGCTCGGCGCCGGCGCCGGGTAGCCCGAAGTGACGGCGCAGCGCGCCGCGTTCGTCGTGGTTGCCGGGCAGCACGTAGACCGGCGCCCGCAGCGGCGACAGCAGCTCGCGCACCTGCGCGTACTCGCTGTCGGCGGCGTTGTCGGCGAGGTCGCCGGAGATCAGCACCGCGTCCGGTTGCGGCTGCAGCGACCGGATCGCCTCGACCGTCGCCGCCAGCCCGGCCAGGGGGTCGCCGATGCCCCAGTCCGCGCCGATGTGCGGGTCGCTGAGCTGAGCGAGCAGCAACCGGCCGCGGCAGGCTCGATCGGTTGTCGGTTAGAGGCGGTTCTCGATGCCCAGCGGCGGGGCCTGGACGGGCTCGGGCTCGGGAGCCTCCTGGCTGGCGGCGGCCTCGACTCCGAGCGTCTCGGCGAGCTCGCCGGACTCGTACATCTCGGCGACGATGTCGGCGCCGCCGACCAGCTCGCCGTCCACGAACAGCTGCGGGATCGTCGGCCAGTCCGACAGGGCCGAGAGCTCCTGGCGAATCCGCGGGTCGGGCAGGATGTCGACCGCCGCGAATGGCGTGCCCATCGTCTGAAGGACCGCGACCGTTCGTGCCGAGAAGCCGCACGCGGGCGCGTTGGGGGTGCCCTTCATGAACAGGATCACCCGGTTCTGGTCGATCGCCTTCTGAATCTCGTCGCGCAGGGGGTTGCTGCTTACGTCGCTCATGCGCTGTTCTCCGTTTCCGAGGCTTTTGTCTGAATTGACAGGGCGTGGATCCGGCCCCCCACCTCGGGCCCGAACACGTCGTAGACGAGGCGGTGCTGGGCGATGCGGGACAGGCCCGCAAAGGCCGGAGAGGACACGACCGCGTTGAAGTGGTGCCCGTCCCCGGTCACGACCGCCGTCGCCTGCGGAATGCCGGCCTCGATGCGGGCCTGGAGCTCTTCCGGGGTAGCGGTGGTGGGGCTCGTTGACATACTTTCAAAGCGTAGCGAGATCGCAACGCTATACTTCGTGAAGCATGATCACCCTGACAGACAAGGGAGCCGAGAAGGTCCGGGAGTTTCTTTCCTCTCAGGCCGCTGTGGCCGGTACCGCGGGACTGCGGGTCGGCGTGCGTGGCGGTGGCTGCTCGGGCTTCCAGTATGCACTTGCGTTCGATGAGCAGCGCGACGGCGACACCGTGTTCGAGGACAAGGGCATCCGTCTGCTGGTCGACCACCCGAGCCTGGCTTACGTCAGGGGCTCGGTGATCGACTTCGTCGACGGGCTCCAGGGCGCCGGCTTCAAGGTCGACAACCCGAACGTGATCGCCGCCTGTGGCTGCGGTTCGTCGTTCCGGGTCGCCGAAGAAGAAGAAGTCTCCGCCGTCTAGTCCGGTTCGCTGGCGATTTTCGCGCCGCGGGTGCGGCCCGTTGTCGCACGCCACGTTTCTCGGGCCCGGACGCTGTTCTGCCGGGAAGTTCGTTCCGTTCGACGACTCCGCCGCGTCGAGAGGAACGTTTCTCTCGCTGAGCGGGAAGTTTGTTCCGCTCGACGCTGCGAGCACGCCGAGAGGAACGTTCTTCCCGGTTGCGATCCCCGCGTCCGACCCGGCTCAGACCGGCGTCGCCTGGATCGACCGCCACAGGAACAGCGACGCCAGCGTCCGATGCGGGCGCCACGGCTCGCCGATCGGCTCCATCTCGGCGGGCTTGGGGAGCTTCTCAAAGCCCCAGTGGACCATGAACGCCCGCCGGATCCCGAGGTCGCCGACCGGCAGCACGTCGGGCCGCAGCAGCTGGAAGATCAGGAACATGTGCGAGCTCCAGATGCCGATCCCGCGCACCGCGGTGAGGTCGGCGATCACCTCGTCGTCGGGCAGCTCGTCGAGGCGCTCGAGCTGGAGCGACCCGTCGAGCACGTGCTCGGCCAGCGAACGCAGGTAGGCAACCTTGGCGTGCGACAACCCGGCGGCGACGCGCATCTCGTCCGGATCGTCGTCGAGCACCTCCTGCGGTGTCGGCGTCCGGCCGCCGTAGCGGTCCTTCAGGCGCCCGTAGATCGCGCCCGCCGCGATCGTCGACAGCTGCTGACCGACGATCGAGCGCACCAGCGCCCCGTAGTGGTCGGGTGCGAGCCGCGAGCTCGGATCCAGGACGTTGTCGGCGCCGACCGAGTCGATCACGCCCCGTAGCACCGGATCGGACGCCCGCAGCGCGGCGACGGCCTTCGCCCGGACAGACTTAGGGCTGGCCGGCAACCGCCCCGGGAACGCCGGTGTTGGTCGAGTACTTGGGCTGGATCTTGGTGTCCGGCCGCAGTTCGTGGATCGCCTGCGCGACGGCGATCGCCGACTCGGCGAAGCCGGTGGCGATCAGCTTCAACTTGCCGTCGAAGGTGGTGATGTCGCCGCACGCCCACACCCGGTCAAGCGAGGTCTTCATCACCTGGTCGACGACGATCGCGCCCTTGATGACCTCGAAGCCCCAGTCCTTCAGCGGCCCGAGCGCGGTCTTGAACCCCAGCTGCAGGAGGATCGCGTCGACCTCGATCTCGAGCTCGTGCTCCTGATCCTCGGAGTGGAACAGCCGCACTCGCTCGATGCTGCCGTCGCCGTAGACCTCCTTGATCTGGAACGGCACGTGCAGCATCACGTCGCCCCGGTCGGCGGCCTCGAGCACCTGCCCGACCGTCAGCTCGTGCGCGCGGAAGCCCTCGCGGCGGTGGGCCAGGCGGACCTCGCTGGCGGTGTCGAGCAGGTTGACGACCCAGTCGCAGGCGGAGTCGCCGCCGCCGATGATCAGCACGCGCTTGCCTTCGAACACCGACTTCTCGCCGACGATGTAGTGCGCGCCGCGGCCCTCCCACGGGGTCATGTCGAAACCCGGGAGCCGCTTGGGCTCGAACGCGCCGTGGCCGCCGGCGACGATCACCGCCCGCGAGCGCAGGTCGCCGCGGTCGGTGTGGAGCACGACCACGCGGTCCTCGCCCTCGCCCTCCCAGGAGATCGTGTCCGCGGTGGTGTTGAGGTGCACTGGCACGTCGAACTGCTCGAGCGACTGCTGGCGGAGCATCTCGACCAAATCACGGGCCAGCACCCGTGGGTGCCCGGGCACGTCGAAGATCCACTTCTCCGGATACAGCGTCGTCAGCTGGCCGCCCAGCTCGGGCAGCGAGTCGATCACCCGGGAGGACGCCTCGCGCATCCCCGCCCAGAAAGCCGTGCACATCCCGACCGGCCCGGCGCCGATCACCGTGATGTCGACGACCTCGTCGAGGTCGGAGGCGAGCTTGACCGGATCTGTGGTCATAGCGGCCTCGGCTCGGTCACGGTCAGTGCGGCTCCGTCGAGCGCCCCCAGCGCCCGCTCGACCGAGCAGGAGATGCACGTGAACGTGGGCGTGTCGCGCAGCGTGTAGGAGCTCGATTCGGTGGTCCGCAGCCGCTGGACGAGGTCCAGGAAGTCCGCCGGGTTGTCGGTCTCGAACGCGACCACGAACTCCTGGTCGTCGAGCCCGAACGAGTAGGACGTGTTGATGTCCACCGACGGGAACTCGCGGCCGACCCGGATGTGATCTTGCATGATCCGCCAGCGATCGTCGGCGGGCAGCGCGTACCAGGCGCGGGTCTTGACGAACGGATACACGAACAGGTACTTGTCCTTGCCCGGCCGGACCTCCAGGCGCGACTCGTCGGAGTACTCCGAGGGCTTGGTCATCGCCAGGAACGAATACGGGATCGAGCACCACTTCATCAGCCCGCTCTGGGCCAGTACCACGTGGAACTCGTGGATCCGCTCGAGGTTCTGCGCCTGGCTGAGCAGCATCAGATCGGCGTCCCCGCGGGTTCCCACGAGCGAGAACGACCGCAGCAGGTGTCCGTCGGCGAAGTCCTCGCAGGCGGCGAAGAACTCGCGCTTGTCCTCGGCGCGGCGGTCGTCGTCGAGCCGCCGCCAGGCAGGATCCACCGAGAGAAAGGTGTATTTGACGAAATGCCGTACTGGCACCACAAGTTGATGATACGCAGGCGTGTGAGCCGAAACCCGACCGGGCAGTCCGGTTAGTAGTAGGAGCATGTCCATACGGCGACAACCCCGAAGGTCAGGCGAGCGGGCCGATGGAACGGTCAGAGATCACAGACGCCGAGCGCCCGAGTCTCTAGGATGGAGAGCATGCGGATAGCGTTCGTTTCGCCCTATTCGTGGACGTATCCGGGGGGCGTGACCAGGCACATCGAAGCCCTCGCGGAGCGCTACATCGAGGAGGGCCACGACGTGCGGGTGCTGGCTCCGTTCGACCCCGTCGATCGGTTCGCCACGGTCCTGCACCGGGGCGCGACTCCGCAGCAGGTGGAGGCGCCCGATTATCTGATCCCGCTGGGCAGGACCGTGGGCTTCAAAGCCAACGGCGCGGTCTCGAACCTCTCGATCACCCCGTACGGCGTGGCCACGATGCAGCGCGAACTACGCACCGGGCACTTCGACGTGGTCCACATCCACGAGCCGCTCGCCCCGCTGACCGGGTGGGTGGCCGCCGACTCGACGCGCCTGCCACTCGTTGGCACCTTCCACGTCTACTCCGAGAGCAAGGTCTCCAACGGGATCGCGAGCGTGATCGGCGCCCGCCGGATGCTGAACCGCCTGCACGTCCGGATCGCCGTCTCCGAGGCCGCGGCCTGGAGCGGCAAGCGCTTCTTCGGCGGCCACTACCGCGTGATCCCCAACGGCGTCAGCGTCAACCCCGAGCGCGCCGCGATCGCCTCGCTGAGGCCGATGAGCGACCGCCTGCGGATCGTGTTCGTCGGCCAGGCGGTGGAGCGTAAGGGCCTACCGCTGCTGCTGCGCGCGTTTGAGGCGCTGCGCGAGCACATCCCCACCGAGCTGACCGTGATCGGCCCCGCGCCCGAGGATCTGGCGCCGGTGCTGATGGACTCGACCGGCGTGCGGATGCTCGGCAAGGTGTCAGACGAGGTCAAGCGCGCGGAGCTCGAGGCCGCCGACGTGCTGTGCGCGCCGTCGCTGGGCGGCGAGAGCTTCGGGATGGTCCTCACCGAGGCGTTCGCGGCCGGGACGCCCGTGGTCGCCTCGAATATCGCCGGCTACCGCGACGTCGTCCGCGACGGCGTCGACGGCGTGCTGGTCCCGGCCGCCGACCCGCAGGCCCTGGCCGAGGCGCTCCGCGACCTCTATGAGGAGCCCGCCCGCCGCGCCGAGATGGCCCAGAACGCCGCCACCGATGTGCAGCGCTTCGCCTGGCCGCGCGTGGCCGCCCAGGTGATGGGGGCATATGAGGACGCGATCGCCACGCCCGAGCCGCAGCGGGCCCTGCAGCGCGCCGCGGTCCGGATCGGGGCCAGGTCCGCCGACCTCAAGCCCTACGCCCCCGCCCGCAGACTTCCCAGCCTCGAGCCCAAGACCCCGGCCGGCAAGCGCGCCGGCGCGGTCGCGATCGCCCGCCGGGTGGGGCTCGCGATGGTCTCGATCGGCGGCGCCGTGCTGGCGCTGCTGGCCCTGCAGAAGATCGGGCTGGCCAGCATCGCGGCCGCGCTGCTGCGCTCCAGTCCCACGTTCGTGCTGCTCGGCCTCGGGGTCATGTGCGCCTCGATGGTGCTGCGCGCGTTCTCGTGGCACGCGATCCTGCGCGCCGCGCTACCGCGGGCGCGGGTGAAGCTGTCCGATGCGGCCCAGGGCACGTTCATCGGCGTGCTGATGTCATCGACGCTGCCGGCTCGCCTGGGTGAGCCCGCGCGTGCGCTGGTGGTGGCCCGGCGGACCGGCCGGCCGCGCGAGAACCTTCCGGTCGTACTGGGCACGCTGGTGTCCCAGACGCTCCTCAACATTGTCGCGCTGGCGATCCTCGGCGCGATCATGTTCTCCTCGGTGGACCTGTTCAACGGCCACCAGAACGCGCTGCTGTTCGCGGCGATCGCGCCGGTGGCGCTGCTGGTGCTGGTGCTGATCTCGCCGGTGATCCTGCGCGGCGCCGGCTCGCGCTCGGGGCGGTTGCACGTGCTGCTGGACCAGGCGCGGCGCGGGATGGGCCGAGTACGCGCCGGCCTGGCCGTGTTCCGCCAGCCCAAGCTGGGCGGGATCGCGACTGTCTCGCAGCTCTCGGCCTGGGGCCTGCAGATGCTGTCCTGCTACCTGCTGCTCGACGCCCTTGGCCTGGCCAACCGGACCGGCTTCGGCGCCGCCGCCGCGGTGCTGTTCGCGGTCAACGTGACCGCGGTGCTGCCGGCCACACCGGCGAACCTGGGTGTGTTCCAGGCCGCCTGCGCCGCCGTCCTGCACACCGGCTGGCACGTCGGGTACGGGACCGGCGTCGCCTACGGCGTGATCCTGCAGGCGGTCGAGGTCACGACCGCGATCATGATGGGCATGCCTGCGCTGCTGAAGGAAGGCATGTCCTGGCGTGAGGTCAGGCTGCGCGCGATGCACGCCGCGCCGGTCAAGCTGCCGGCCCGGCCGAGCTCGCGCCAGCGGAGCTCGCGCGGCGCGGTCGAAGCCGAGAGCTAGCGCGTCAGCCCGAGATCGCGAGCTCGGTCGCGGGCTCGGAGTCGGCCAGTGCGGCCGCCCGGGTGGGGTCCTTGTCGGTCCCCGCGATCAGCTCGTCAGCAGCCTGGCGCTCGTTCTTGGGCAAAGCGCCGGACTTCATCCCAAAGTAAACGGCCTGCGGGTGGTGGGCGACGATCGCCAGTGTCGACTGCTCGGGCTCGACCGCGAAGCCTCCCGAGAGGCTGAGTCCGATCGACGGCGCGTCTAGCAGCCGGAACACCTTCTCGTGCTCGGACTGCTCCGGGCACGCGGGGTAGCCCCACGAGTAGCGCCGGCCCTGGGCGGCCTCGATCCCCAGGTCCGAGCGGACCCGCGCGTGCATCCACTCCGCCATCCCCTCGGCGGTCTGGACGCCGAGGCCGTGGACGAACAACTGCTCGGCGAACTCGCCGTCGCGCTCGAGCTCGGCCATCAGGTCGGTCACCTCGCTGCCGGCGGTGACCGCCTGCAGCGCGACCACGTCGATGCCGGATCCGACCGGGCGGTAGAAGTCGGCCAGGCAGATGCGGGCGTGCTTGGGCTGGCGCGGGAACACCAGCCGCTCGAGCTCACGGGGGTGGGCGGGATCGAAGTCCTCGGGGTCCCATACGATCAGCTGGTTGCCGTCGGAGTTGCAGGGGAAGAAGCCAAGGCGGGCACGCGGGTGCAGGTAGTCCTGCTCGCGCCACATCCGCTCCAGCCGCGGCTGGAACTCCTCGCCGACCAGCCGCTTCCATTCCGCGCCCTTGACGCCGCGGCCCCCCCAGTGCAGCTTGAACAGCACGTGGGTGTCGAGGTGGTGGTAGACCTCGTCCATCGGTACCTCGATCTCGCGGGCGCCCCAGAACGGCGGCTCGGGGATCGGGTTGGTGGTGTCGGTGGCGCTGCGGACCGAATCGTCGGTCACCGGAGGCCCATCGTCGACCTCGGCCTCGGGCTGCTCGCGGAGCTTGCGGGCCGCCTCGCGGGTCTTGGCCACCAGCGCCTCGCGCTGTTCGGCGTCGATCAGCTGGTCCATCTTCGCCAGGCCCTCGAACGCGTCCTTGCAGTAGAAGACGCCGGGCTGGTAGATCTCGTCTGATTCGGTGCCGTGCGGGTACAGGATCCGCAGCCCGAAGTTGCGGTTGATCGCGGCGCCGCCGATCAGCACCGGGACGTCGCGGCGCTGCTCGTAGAGCTCCTGGACGCACGCGGGCATCTGCTTTGAGGTCGAGACCAGCAGCGCCGACAGCCCGATCGCGGTCGCGTTGTGCTCCTCGGCGGCGTCGAGGATCGTCTGGATCGGGACCTGCTTTCCGAGGTCGACGACCGTGTAGCCGTTATTGGTGAGGATCGTGTTGACCAGCGACTTGCCGATGTCGTGGACGTCGCCGAACACGGTTGCAACCACCACGGTTCCCTTCGTGTAGCCCTCGAGCTTGTCCAGGTACTGCTCGAGCTGGGCGACCGCGCGCTTCATCACCTCGGCCGACTGCAGCACGAACGGGAGGATCAGCTCGCCGGCGCCGAACTTGTCGCCGACCTCCTTCATCGCCGGCAGCAGCACTGTGTTGAGCGTCGGGACCGCGCCGAGCTTCTCGACGCTGGCGTCGATCCAGTCCTCGACGCCCTCCTTCTTGCGCCGCAGGATGTGGAAGTGGAGCGCCTCCTCGGGCTCCATTCCCTCGGTCGGATCGACCTTGTCGGGCGCGTCGTCGGACGCTCCCTTGGACTCGAAGTGGGCGATGAACCGCTCGAGCGCGTCCTCGCGGCGGTTGAGCACCAGGTCGTCGGCGAGCTCGCGCTCCTGCTCGGGGATCTCCGCGTAGGGTGTGATGTGGTTCGGGTTGACCATCGCCAGGTCGAGCCCCGCCTCGACGCAGTGGTGCAGAAACACGCTGTTGAGCACGCTGCGGGCGGGGAGGCTGACCCCGAAGGACACATTGGACACGCCCAGCGACGTCTTCACGCCCGGGATCTCCGCCTTGATCGCCCGGATCCCCTCGATCGTCTCGACCGCGCTGGGACGCCACTCGGCGTCGCCTGTGGTCAGCGTGAACGTGAGGCAGTCGAAGATCAGCACCTCGGGATCGAGCCCGTGCTCCTCGCAGCACAGCTGCGTGATCCGTTGGGCGACCTCGAGCTTGCGCGTCGCCGTCTTGGCCATTCCGACCTCGTCGATCGTCAGCGCGATCAGCGCGGCGCCGTGGGCCCGGGCGAGCGGCACGACCCGGTCGAGCTTGGCGCGGCCGGCCTCCAGATTGACCGAGTTGACGATCGCCCGCCCCGGGATCTGCTGGAGCGCTGTCTCGATCACCTCCGGCTCGGTCGAGTCGACCTGGATCGGGGCGGGCTGGGTGAGGGAGATTCGCTTGACCACCTGGCGCATCTGCTCGGCCTCGTCTTGGCGCTCGGTCAGGGCCACGCACACGTCGAGCACGTGCGCGCCGCCCACGACCTGGTCCTCTGCGATCGTGAGGATCCCGTCGTAGTCGTCGGCGAGCAGCAGCTCCTTGGCCTTACGCGACCCCTGCGAGTTCACCCGCTCGCCGACCAGCGTCGGCGCTGGGTCCTGGACCAGCGAGGTGGCGGCGATCATGCTCGACACGTGCGGCGGCCGCGGCTGCGGACGCTCCCCCGGGACGCGGCCCCGGACCCGATCGGCCAGCACCTCGATGTGCGCCGGCGTCGTTCCGCAGCAGCCCCCGACGATCGAGATGCCGTAGCGCTCGACGAACTCGCCGAGCACCTCGGCCAGCGGCTCGGGTTGCTCGGGGAAGATCGTCTCGCCGTTGGGGCCCTGGAGCGGCAGCCCTGCGTTCGGGATGCAGTGCACGGGCACCGGCGACAGCTCGGCCAGGAACCGGATCGCGTCGCGCATGTCCTCCGGGCCGGTGGAGCAGTTGAGGCCGATCGCGTCGACGCGCAGCGCCTCGAGCGTCGCCAGCACCGCGCTGATGTCGGTGCCGAGCAGCATCTTGCCGCCCTGGGGCAACAACGACACGCTGCACTGGATCGGAACGCTGCGGCCCGCGGCCTTGAACGCCGCCCGGATCCCGAAGATCGCCGCTTTGACCTCGAGGATGTCCTGGGCGGTCTCGATGATCACGAGGTCGATGCCGCCGGCCAACAGGCCGCGCGCCTGCTCCTCGAACACCAGGGCCAGCTCCGGGAACGTGATGTCCCCCAGGGTTGGATCGTCGCTGGCGGGCAGGAAGCCGGTCGGGCCGATCGAGCCGGCCACGAAGTTGTGCTCACCGGCCGCCCGGCGGGCGATTTGGGCCGCCCGCAGGTTGATCTCCTCGGTGTGGTCCTCGAGACCCCACTCGGCCAGCTTCAGCCGGGACGCTTGAAACGTGTCGGTCTCGAGCACCTGCGCTCCGGCCTCGATCATCGACGTGTGGACGCCCTCGATCACGTCGGGGCGGTTGAGGACGAGTGCCTCGTGGCAGCGTCCGGGCAGCCGGTAGTCGCGCTCGAGACTCAGCTCGAACTGCTCGAGCGTGGCGCCCATGCCGCCGTCGTAGACGGTCACTCGCTCGCGGGTGGCCGCTAGGAAGTCGCGCATCGGGCCATGCTACCGAACCTTGACACGGTTGTGGCAAGGTTCGCCCTTGGAAAATTCCTTACGAGCGGTGATCCAAGCATCCGCTCCGCCCGTATAGATCCCCGACAACGCCATTCAAGGGCTGGGAGCATTTCACTCGTTCCTCGGGTGAGTGGGGGCTCGTCGTCCGATGATCGGTCGCGCTTGGGGCGGGCGCCCGATCATCGGACGAGTCAGCGGACGGGGCCGCTCGCAGGCGGTCCACGGAGGGCTCCGATCGGAGCCCGCTAGCGGTGAACCAGCCGCGACAGGACCACCTGCGAGCGTGTCCGCTCAACCGGCCCGTGACGCTGGAGCTCCATGATCAGGCGCTCCAGATCTGAGTTGTCCTGCGTGCGCACGCGCGCGATCGCGTCGGCTTCGCCGGTGACGCTCCAGGCCTCGACCACCTCCGGGTAGCGGCGCAGTGTCTCGGCGACCTCGTCCAGCAACGTCCCCGAGGAGAAGAACAGCTCGATCAGGGCCTCGGTCCGATGGCCGAACGCCTCGTGGTCGAGCACCGCGGTGAAGCCCTGCAGCTGGCCGCCCTCGCGAAGCTTGTCGACGCGCCGCTTGACGGCAGGCGCCGACAGCGAGACGCGGCGGCCGATGTCGTCATAGGTGCGCCGACCGTCTTCGACTAACAGCGCAAGAATCTGACGGTCATAGTCGTCCATAGCTTGATTTCCTGCGCAGGATACATGAATTTCGGGATCGACAACCGCCGGAACGGCCGCTAGGCTGCGATCTCATGAGAGCCGCAACCGTAGCTCGGGTCCTGTTCGACGAGACCCACAACGAGGCCTGGACGATCCGTCCCGACGTCGCCCGTGAGATGCAGCCCGCCCACCCCGGGGACTCCTCCTACGCGGCAGCGGCCGCGGCGCTGTCCGAGCGCGACTTCGCCGTCGCCTGCAACGTGGCCGGGCCGCTCGACGCCGAGACGCTCACGGGCTACGACGTGCTGGTGATCGCGCATCCGTCCGACTCCGCGTGGGAGCGGACGATCGGCTCCGGCTCGCCCCAGCTCAGCGCCGGCGAGCTCGATGCGGTCGAGGCGTTCGTCAACGGTGGCGGCGGACTGATCGTGCTCGGCGAGACCGAGCAGGCGAAGTACGGCAACAACGTCAACGAGCTGCTCGCCCGCTTCGGCATCCAAATCGCCAGCGACACCGTCCAGGACTACGCCCACAACCTGGGCGCCCCGAGCTGGATCCTGCCCGAGCTCGGCGAGGGAGCGCGCGGCCGCGAGGGTGACCTGCTGGCGCGGGTGGCCTCCGCCTGCCTGTACCGCGCGAGCACGCTGAGTTCGATCAACGGCTCGCGCGTGCTGGCCCGCGCGCGGGCGACGTCCTCGGCACCAGGGGCGCCGCTGATCGTCGCCGAGGAGCAGGGCCACGGCCGCGTCGTGGTGCTCGCCGACTCGGATCTGTTCGGCGACGACTGCATCGATGAGCTCGACCACCGCGCGCTGTGGCTGAACATCGTCGCCTGGGCCGCGGCCGGCGGTCCGCCGGCCGATCGCACCGCGCCGGTGCTGTCGCGGGTGGCTCGCACCACCGACCCCGCGTGGGCGCAGCTGCGCGACGAGACCAACGCGCTGGCGGTGCTGCAGGGGCCGGACGGGTCGCTCGCCGGCGACGCCGCCGTCGCGACCGGCCACGTGGACGCGATGATCGAGGCGATCGCCCGGCAGGAGTCGGGCTTCGCCCACCAGGCCGAGTACCTACGCGCGGTTCGCGAGGACCTCCGCGCGTGGGCCGACGGCGGCTTGCAGCGCCCCGACTTCACCCGCTCGCTCGACGCGTTCCGGCCCGAGCGCAACCGGCGCGACCGGGTCCAGAACCTGGTCGTGTTCCCGATGTACAAGCAGAACGGATCGCGCGACACGTGCTTCGAGGCGCTGCTGATCCGGGTGCCGTGGCCCGAGCACGTGGCCGAGCTCGAGCGGACCCGCTACGACAACGAGAAGTTCGTCCCGGTCGAGCTGATCGACTCCACGCGCGGCTATGACAGCGACTGCGCGACCTTGTTCCCCGAGACCGTGTCGGTCGCCGGGCGGCCGGTCAACAACTTCGGGGCGATCTTCTGCGACCGGGAGGCCGAGCGTCTGCGGCGCGTCGCCGGGGCAGCTGCCGACCTGCTGTCGCTGAACCTGCCGCCGGACGCCGCGGCGATGCTCTCGCGCGCCGACCTCTCCCAGCAGGCGTACATCCTCTGGGACCTGATCCACGACCGCGCCCACAGCCACGGCGATCTCCCGTTCGACCCGTTCATGATCCGTCAGCGCGCGCCGTACTGGATGTACGCGCTCGAGGAGCTGCGCTGCGACCTGACCGCGTTCACGCAGGCCCTGGAGCTGGAGGCCGCAGGCGTGGCGGCGGCGCGCAACGTCCAGTACGCGATCCTGCTCGACCGGCTGCTGCGCTTTCCGATCACCGGGCCTCGCCGACGCAACTACGACGGCCTCGGCGGCCAGCTGCTGTTCGCCTATCTGCACCGGCGCGGCTACGTCCACTGGACCGACAATCGCCTGACGATCGAGTGGGACCGGGTCTCCGAAGGCGTCGCCGCGCTGCACGCCGAGGTCCAGGAGCTCTACCGGACAGGGATCGACCGCACCAAGCTCCAGCACTGGTGCGCCGCGCACGACCTGGTCGCGGCCAACGTCTCGCCTGCCGCGGGATCGCGCTGGGTCGCTAACGCGCGCGACTTCGAGGACCTCGACGACCCCCGCACGTACGTGGACCGGGTGCTCGAGGACGAGTTCCCTCTATCGATCTTCTACAGCTCTCTGCGGGCTAAGCTGCCCGCGTGAACAGCTCGCGCGGGTTCGCGTCCGACAACTCGGCGACGGTCCACCCGGCGGTCCTGGGCGCGATCGCGCGCGTGAACGTCGGGCACACGTTCGGCTACGGACACGACGAGTTCAGCCAGCAGGTCGAGGCCCGCTTCGCCGAGCAGTTCGGCGGCGACGCGCGGGCGTTCTTCGTGTTCAACGGGACCGCCGCCAACGTGCTATCGATGCGCGCGGTCTGCCGGCCCTGGGAGGCCGCGATCTGCGCCGCGACCGCGCACGTCAACGTCGACGAGTGCGGGGCTCCGGAGGCGATCGCCGGCGTCAAGCTGCTGACCGTGGCCGCCGAGCACGGCAAGCTCACACCCGAGCTCGCCGAGACGATGATCACCCGCGTCGGCGATGAGCATGTGGCCCAACCCCGGCTGCTCACGATCTCGCAGTGCACCGAGCTCGGCACCGTGTACACGCGATCCGAGGTCCAGGCGCTGGCCGGATTCGCCCACGACCACGCGATGCTGCTGCACGTCGACGGCGCCCGGCTAAGCAACGCCGCCGCCGCGCTCGAGCTGCCGCTGTGGGCGATCACGTCCGATGCGGGCGTCGACCTCCTCTCGTTCGGCGGCACCAAGAACGGCCTGCTCGGAGCCGAGGCCGTCGTGTTCCTCAACCCCGAGCTCGCCGACGGGTTCGAGTACCTGCGCAAGCAGACCCTGCAGCTCGCCTCGAAGATGCGCTTCCTCGCCGCCCAATTCGACGCGCTGCTGACCGACGAGTTGTGGCTGCGCTGCGCGAAACAGGCGAACTCGATGGCGGCGTCGCTGGCCGGCGCGGTGGGCGACCTGCCCGGGCTCGAGATCACCCGACCGGTGCAGACCAACGCCGTGTTCGCGACGCTGCCCCGGCCCGCCACCGAGGCCCTCCAGCGGGAGTTCCCGTTCTACGTCTGGGATGAGCACACCGGCGAGGTTCGCTGGATGTGCTCGTGGGACACGACCCAGGACGACGTGGACTCGTTCGTCGACGCGATCAGCAGCGCACTGGGTTGAGCGTCTGATCGAGCCCTTCCCCGGGCCCCGCCGGCGGAGTAGATTCCGTGGTCATCGCGCGGTCCAACGAGGGAGCTTCCCATGTACGAGAAGAACGGCCAGAAGTATTTCGTCGTCGATAGCCATCTTCATATGTGGGACGCGAGTCCTGAGAATTGGGTGAAGGGCCAGGAGCAGTACGCGAAGGGTTGGATCGAGTGCTTCCACGCGTACATGGGTTTGGGGCCGGAGGAGACGCATTGGCCGATTGAGAAGTTCATGAAGTACTCGGAGGAAGACTTCGTCAAGGACGTGTTCGAGGATGGTGGCGTTGACGTGGGGATCTTCCAGTCGACGTACTTGCGGGAGTGGTACACGACGGGGTTTAACACGGCCGAGCAGAACGCGGTGATGGCGGAGAAGCACCCGGGCAAGCTGATCGTCAATGGCCGGTTTGACCCGCGTGATGGGGATCTCGGGCTGGAGCAGTTGGAGAAGGACGCGAAGACGTATGGGCTTCAGGGCGTGAAGCTGTATACGGCGGAGTGGAATAACGGGTCTCGCGGTTGGCGTCTGGATGACGAGATGTGCAAGCCGTTCCTGGCGAAGTGCCAGGAGTTGGGGATCAAGAACATCCACGTGCACAAGGGTCCGACGATCTGGCCGCTTGACAAGGATGCGTTTGATCCTCGGGATGTGGATGAGGCGGCGACGGATAATCCGGAGTTGAATTTCATCATTGAGCATGTGGGGTTGCCGCGGATCGAGGATTTCTGCTTCATGGCGACGCAGGAGCCCAACGTGTATGCGGGTTTGTCGGTGGTGATCGGCGGGTTGATGCATGCGCGGCCCAGGTTCTTTGCGAAGGTGATGGGTGAGCTGTTGTTCTGGGTTGGTGAGGACAAGATGCTGTTCGGCTCGGACTATGGGATTTGGGAGCCGAAGTGGCAGATCGAGGGGTTCCTGGACTGGGATTACCCCGACGAGGACTACAGCGGATTATCCCGCGGGTGAATGACGCGACGAAGTCGCAAGATTCTGGGGTTGAACGCCGCGAAGCTGTATGGGATCGATGTGCCGGCTGAGTTGCAGCTGCCCGACGAGGCTGGGACGCCGGGCGCGAAGGAGGACGCGCAGCTGGTCGAGTCGGCATGACCACGGTTGACCGGGTCATGGGCGCACTGGCGGGCGTCTATGACCCGGAGCTGGACGAGCCGATCACGACCCTGAGGTTCGTGAGCGGCTGTGACATATCCGACGACGGGGACGTGTGCGTGCGGTTGCGGCTGCCGACGCCGCAGTGCGCCCCGAATTTCGCGTTCCTGATGGCGGCGGACGCGCGGCGGGTGGTGCGCGCGGTCCCCGGGGTCCGCGCGGTGACGATCACGCTCGAGGACCACTACACGGGCGATGAGATCAACGAGGCGATCGCGCGCGGCGACGGGTTCGCGGGCGCGTTTCCGGGTGAGACGGCCGATGACGATCTCGAGGCGTTGCGGGAGCTGTTTGTGCGCAAGGCCCTCGTGGCGAGGCAGGGACGGATCGTCGAGGGACTGCTGGCCGCCGGTTGGTCGGTGGCGCGGCTCGTGACCGCCCGAGTCGCAGAGCTGCCCGACAGCGCGGATGCGCGGCGCTGCGTCGAGCTCCGAGCTCAGCTCGGGCTGGATGCGGGCCCGGACGCGCCCGCGCTGGTGTCGGGTGACGGGCAGGCGGTGGCGACGGGGGAGTTTGAGCGGTGGCGGCGGATGGGGCGGCTTGTGCGCACCAGCCTGGAGGCGAACGGCGGGATCTGCCGGTCGCTGCTGCGGTTCCGGCATGGGTTGTCAGATGAGCTCGAGGAGGTATCCCGATGAAGGCGGCGCGGTTGCATGCGTATCACGAGGCGTTGAGGCTGGAGAGCGTTGATGAGCCTCGGGTGGTGGGGCCGTTTGATGTGGTGGTGCGGATTGGGGCGGCGGGTTTGTGTCGGACGGATTTGCATATTCAGGAGGGGCAGTGGGCGGAGAAGTCGCAGGTGCGGTTGCCGTATACGCCGGGGCATGAGAACGCGGGTTGGGTGCATGAGGTTGGTTCGGGGGTGAGCAATGTTGAGGTGGGGGATACGGTGATCGTGCATCCGTATATCTCGTGTGGGTTGTGTGGGCCGTGTCGGCGGGGGGATGACATGCATTGCGTGAGTGGGTCGTTTCCGGGGATTGATCGTGATGGTGGGTTCGCGGATTTGTTGTTGACGTCGGCGCGGTCGGTGGTGAAGCTGGATCCGTCGTTGCATCCGAGGGACATTGCGGCGTTGGCGGATGCGGGGTTGACGGCGATTCATGCGGTCAAGAAGGCGGTGGGGGTGTTGGGGGCGGGTACCCGGGTGGTGGTGATCGGGGCGGGGGGTTTGGGTCATATCGGGATTCAGTGTTTGAAGGCGTATACGCCGGCGGAGATCATCGTGATCGACCCGTCTGAGAAGGCGTTGGCGTTGGCGGGCGAGGTGGGGGCGGATCGGGCGGTGAGGGTCGACGGTGGTCAGGTGGAGGCGGTTCGGGAGTTGACGGATGGTTTGGGGGCGGAGGCGATTATTGATTTTGTGGGGGAGAAGGGGGCGATCCAGGATGGGATCGAGATGGTTCAGGACGGCGGGTTTTATTACGTGATTGGGTATGGGGAGAACATCGATATTCCGACGATCGATGTGATCAGTCGGGAGATCAGCTTTATCGGCAACCTGGTCGGCACGTACACCGATCTGGCGGAGTTGATGACGCTGACTGCGCAGGGGAAGGTCAGCCTGCATACCAGCACCTATCCCCTGGAGAACATCAACGACGCGATGGCGGACCTCGACGGCGGCCGGCTCCAGGGCCGCGGCATCCTGATCCCTCAGGCCGCCTAGCCGACGAGCGACAGCACGAGCGCCGACGGGTGCTCTGAGCCGCGGAGCAGCTCGATGTCAACCGCCTGCAACCTGGTCGCCCGGTACGGGTCCTCGCCCGTGCCGGGGTTGCGGGCGTAGCGCGGGTGGGCGCCCGAGGAGACCTGGAGGCGGATGCTGTGCCCGGCAGCAAAGCGGTGCGCGCACGGCCACAGCTCGAGCTCGACGCGCCACAGATTCTCGCCGACCAGCTCGAACCGTCCCGGCGCCACTCGCGCCAGCGCGTCGCACACGTTCCACGACGCGCCGTTGAGGTCGACATCGCAAACGCGCGCGAACACGTCGAAATCGGGCCTGCTCGCGCGCACATACAGCTCGACCGATACGGGGCCGATCGCCTCGAGCGCTTGGTCCAGTGCGGCGGTCGTGTAGGTGAGCACGTCCGGGCGTGCCTCGAGCTCGCGGTTGTCGACGACCGCCTCGCGGGAGAGCAGGACCGGTCCGCCCAGCGACGGCGTCGGATCCGCGGGGTCGTAGCGGTAGCCGTCCGCGCCGGCCGATCCGGCGGGCGGACCGGGCTCGAGGCTGCCGTCGTCGGCGAGCCACAGCTGCTGGGGCTCGGCGCCCGGCGGCGGCCAGCCGGGCAGCTCGCGCCAGCCGTTGCCGACCCGCTCGCCGGTCACGAACACGCTGACGCGGGCGGGACGCACGAGCCGGTCGTCGTCGAGCAGCCGGGCGCGCAGCCACGCGATCCCCTCCCGGATCCCGGCGCCCAGCAGATCAGACGAGGAATGCGTCCACGGGCCGATCACCAGCCGCGGGTCGTGGCCGGCCGCCTGCAGCGCCTCGAAGTCGTCCAGCATCCACGGCAGGAAGATGTCGTACCACCCACCCATCAGGTGCACCGGCGCGGACACCTTCTCGACCCCCGCGGCGTAGTCGCGCATGACCCAATAGGAGTCGTCGCGAGCCGGATGGGCTAACGCCTCGCGAAACCAGCCGACCTCCGAGCCGGTGGCCAGCTCGTCGATCTCCCCGATCGGAAGCTCGTCGAGCACCGCGGGCAGCCTGCGCAGGGCACGGGCGATCGCCACCGGAGCCAGCCGCCGCTCTTGCTCGGCGACGAGCACCAGCCACGACGCCGAGGTCTCCAACGACAGGCTGCCGCCGGCGTAGGTCTGGCCGTGGAACTGCGAGGCGCTGGCCTGGATCGCCAGCGCCACCAGATCGTCGCCCGCGTCGGGCGCGACCGCCCACTGCACCAGTCCGAGGTAGCTCGGCCCGACCATCCCGATGCGGTCGGCGTGCCACGGCTGCTCCCGGATCCAGCGCAGCGTGGCCAGCCCGTCGGCGCGCTCGTCGAACGGGCTGAACTCCCCCTCGGATCCGAACGTGCCACGAACGCTCTCGATCACCACCTGCAGACCCCGCTCGGCCAGCAGCCGCCCGTACAGCAGTCCGGTGAAACCGGTTCGGCCGTACGGGGACCTGACCAGGACGGTGGGTTGCGGCCGACCGTCGGCGTCGGTCGCGACCCAGCGATCGGCCAGCAGTACCGCCCCGTCATCCATCGTCACGCGCAGATCCAGCTCGTGGGTCAGGTCGTGGGTCTGCGGCTGGGCGAGGCCCATCCGCCGGGCGATCACCTCGCTGGCAAGGGTCATGAGACGATCGTATGCGCTGCGCCCAATCGACCAGAAACGGAGCGTCCGATGTCCTACAGCACGATCGCCTACGCCGTCGACGGACCGGTCGCGCGGATCACGCTGAACCGGCCCGAGGCGCTCAACACGATCGTGCCGCCGATGCCCGACGAGGTGCAGGACGCGATCGGGGCCGCCACGCGCGACGGCGACATCAAGGTGATCGTGGTCCGGGGCGCCGGGCGCGCGTTCTGCGCTGGATACGACTTCGGCGGCGGCTTTCGCCACTGGGACGAGCACCTGACCACCGAAGGCCGCTGGGATCCCGGCAAGGACTTCGCGACGGCGACCGACCCGCAGCTGTCGCCCACCCAGAAGCTGATGAGCGTGTGGCGCGCCTCCAAGCCGGTGATCGCGCAGGTACACGGGTGGTGCGTGGGCGGCGGCAGCGACTTCGCGTTGTCCGCCGACCTGGTGGTGGCCAGCCAGGACGCCGTGATCGGCACCCCGTACAGCCGGATGTGGGGCGCGTACCTGTCGGGGATGTGGATCTACCGGCTCGGCCTCGCGCGCGCCAAGTACCACGCGCTCACCGGCCGTCCGCTGACCGGCCGGCAGGCGGCGGAGATCGAGCTGATCAACGAGGCCGTCCCGTTCGCTGAGCTCGAGCGGCGCGTCGGCGCACTGGCCGCCGAGCTGGCCTCGATCCCATCGTCGCAACTATCCGCGATGAAGCTCGTCGTCAACCACGCCTACGAGAACATGGGGCTCGCTTCCACGCAGACGCTCGGGCCGATCCTCGACGGCTTGATGCGCAACACGCCTGACGCGCTCGCGTTCATCGAGCGGGCCGAGCGCGAAGGGGTGAGCGCGGTCGCGGCCGCGCGCGACGCGCCGTTTCGCGACTACAGCCAGGCCCCGCCGGAGCTGCGACCCGACCCCGGCAACGTCCTCGACCCCTGAGCCTGGGTCCGGACGTCGAGGCCATTGCCGGCCACGATCGGCCGCCTGTCCGCCAGTGCCGACGGCGACATGCCGGCCAGCCGGGCGCTCTCGCGCGACAGGTGAGCCTGGTCGGCGTAGCCACTCTCGAACGCGATCCTCGCCAGGTCGGGACGACCCGACGCGCGATCCAGCGACGCCAGGAAGTGCCGGAAGCGGAAGATCCGCTGGAGCATCTTGGGCCCGTAGCCCACCGCGGCGTCGAACCGTCGGCGCAGCTGGCGCTCCCCGAGCCCCACCGCCCGCTCGATCTCGGACACCCTCGTCCCCGGCCACGCCAGCAGCACCGTCGCCTCGCGGATGGCCGGATCGGGCGGCCGGGCTCGCGCCCTGTCCTCGGCCGCCTCGGCGAGCCGCGTCAGCGCCACCTGCGGCGGCAGTTCGGCGGGCAGCCGTCTGGCCAGGTCGCGGTTGAGTTCGGCGATGTCGACCCGGCGGTCGCGAAGCTCGTGCAGCGGCGGCCCGAGCGCGAGCCCGGCGCCCGGCCGGAAGCGCACGCCCACGATCACGTCATCGGGCGCGATCGTCGTCGGCGCCGGGCCGGTGTCGGGGCCGGCGACGAACGCTCCCTGTCCGTGCTTCCAGATCAGGTCGATGCATCCGTCGGGCAGGATCAGCGTCGAGCCGGCCGGGTCATCCGGCGCCGAGCGCGTCCACAAGCAGGCCACGGATGCCCGCAGCGCCGTCGGCGCGGGCCACTCTTCGTATCCGCCCTCGCCGTTCACGACCGCGGGTAGTGGAAGGCCTGTGTCTGCGTGACCTTGGCCGCGAGCTTGCCGTCGTCGCGGACCAGCTCGGTCTCGACCACGATCAGCGTCCGCCCGCGGTGCAGCGGCCGTGAGTTCGCGGTTACCGCGCCCTCCCGGACCGCCCGCATGAAGTTCGTCTTGGACTCGATCGTCGCGGTGCCGGTCGCGCCCTCGGGCAGGTTCAGGTACGCGCAGGTGCCGCCGCCGTTGTCGGCCAGCGCCATCAGCGCGCCGCCGTGCATCAGCCCGCCGACCGTGCACAGCTCCGGGGCCCACGGCAGGCGCGCGGACACCAGGCCCGCACCGGCCTCGAGCATCTCGATCCCGAGTGTCGCCGCGAACGGGACCAGTTCGCGCAGCATCTGCAGGTCTGACTCGGGCATGGCGCTCGCACACGAGGGTATCGCCGTCAGCCGGAGCTCTTGACCGTGACCAGCGCGGCGCTGTAGCGACCGACCCCGACGCGGTACCCGGTGGCGCCGGGCGCGACCGTCTGGGTGGCCGGCCTGCCCCGCCACCTCCCGTCGGGACCCAGCCACTGGCCGCCGAGGGTCACGTGCGAGGTGGCGGCCGCCGACGGAGCCGTCAGCCGGGTGACCATGGCCGGGCCGTCGGCGGGGATCCGGAGGTCGACCGTGGCCGGCCTCGGGCCCTTGTCGATCGCGATCACGTGCAGCTGCCCGTCGTCCCGGACCGCCCACACCTTGACGCGCTGCGCCGGCCGGGCGCTCTCTCGCACTGGCACCAGCGCGCCCGGACCTCGGCCGAACATCCGCCGGAACGCGATCAGGCCGTAGAGCAATGGCCGCGCGGCGAGCCCCTGACGGCTCAGCTTGAAGGCGGCGTTGACCGCGTCGGTGCGCACGTGCACGTTGACGCCGCTGACCCCGACCCGCATCAGCTCAAACAGCGCGTCCGGCGCCCACAGGGCGGTGGCGAACGTGTTGCTGACGCCGGGCAGGCCGCCGCACGTGACCGAGTTGATCTCGGTTAGGCGCAGCGGGAGCCCCGCCCGCCGGGCGACCGCGACCGCCGGCTCGAGCGAGCGCGCGACGCCCGCCGATGCCTTCTCGCTGAGCACGCGCGCGACCGTCGGGTAGCTGCCCGATGCGGGCGAGACGCACGCCGAGTACGGATAGCGGTGGGCGGTGACCGTGCTCAAGCTGTCGTGCTCGCGCGCCACCACGTCCGAGATCCACGACAGGTGCCGGGTCGGGTTGGCGACGGCCGGACCCAGCAGCGGGGTGTCCGGCGCGACCCGGCGCAGCAGCCGCGCGTACGTGGCGACGTCGCGACTGTAGTCCGCCGGGGTCATCGTCCGGGGCAGGCTCCCCACCCGCGAACCCGTGCGGGCCATCCGCGTCAGCCAGAACCAGCGGCTGTAGATGTCGGGCTCGTTGCCAATCTCGAAGCCGACGATGCTCCCGCGCGGGAGCTCGGCCTCGGCCGCCCGGGCCCAGTCCATCGCGATCGTCGGGCGGTCGGTGATCAGGTTCAGATCGAGGATCACGTGCGCGCCGGTGTGCGCCACCAGCAGCCGTGTCGCCTGCAGCCACGCGGGCGTGAGCTGGAACATCCAGCGCGGGATGCTGCGCACGGCGGGCTCCCAGAAGGTGTGATCGGCGGAGTTGCCGCCGATCCGGATCAGCAGCGGTCCGTCTCCCGACGCGTGCAACTGCGACAGCACTCGCGCGAACACGGTCATATGAGCCTCGTAGCTGGGCAGCGACCAGTACTCGGTCGACAGCCCGAGGAACGACCGAGGAATCGGTCGTCCGGTCGCGTCCGGGGCGATCGTCGCGACGACCGTCCCCTGGTGCGGGCCTCGCGCCCCCGCGTGCGCGTCGCGGATCGCGGCTCTGGTGACCGCGTCGTGGTCGGTCAGCGCGACCAGCACCAGCGTCAGGATCAGCACCGTCGACAGCACCCCGGCCGCGGCGAGCCACGCACGTCCGCGACGACGCCGTTTCCGGCCGGGGCGAGCACTGCCGCTCCTCACTGCGCGGGACCATATTCCCGCCCGCCGTCGCGTGGCGCCGGGTCAACGAGGCCGTAACTGCGCCCTCACCGGGTCCTAACCCTGCGGTCTCACAGCTCCCAGAAATGCGACACGTGCGCCGACGCGCGGGACGTCACCAGCGGGTCGGGAGCGATCGACTCGGCCTCGCCGGCGCCGCCGAGCGCGGCCACCGTGGCCACCGCGCTGGCGGCAAGCGCTCCGAGGTCGTAGCCGCCCTCGAGCACGGCTCCCACGGGCGCGGCGAGGGTGCGCGCGGCGTCGCGCACGTGACACGTCATCTGGGCGAACGAATCCCCGTCCAGCAGGCACCCGCCGAGCGGATCGTCGCGGTGCGCGTCGAACCCGGCGGAGATCAGGATCAGCTGCGGGGCAAAATCGAGCGCGACCGGCATCACGACCCATTCGACCAGCGACAGCCACACCTCGGCGGTGGAGCCGGACGGCACCGGGAGGTTGAGTGTGAACCCGCGGCCGTCGCCCGAGCCCGCGTCGGTGATCTTGCCGGTGCCCGGGAACACGCCGCCCTGGTGGATGCTGGCGTACAGCACGTCGCTGCGGAGGCGGAAGAGCTCGGCGGTGCCGTTGCCGTGGTGGACGTCCCAGTCGACGATCAGCACGCGCTCGAGGCCCAGCTCAGCGATCGCCAGCTGTGCCGCGATCGCGACGTTGTTGAACAGGCAGAAGCCCATCGCGCGATCGCGATCGGCGTGATGGCCCGCCGGCCGCAGGCCGCAGAACGCCGCGTCGGACTCGCCGGCGACCAGTGCCTCGGTCATCGCGCAGGCGCCGCCGGCGGCGTGTAGCGCGGCGCGATAGGACTGCGGAGTGACGACCGTGTCGGCGTCGGTCTCCACCGACCCGGACTCCGACAGGCCGGCGATGTAGCGGACGTGCTCGGGGGTGTGGACGAGCTCGAGCCGGGACTCGTCCGCGGCCGGCGCCTGGCGGCGCTCGCACCCCAGCCAGTCGGCCGCGGCCATCGCGCGCTCGATCGCCTCGATCCGCTCGGGGACGTCCGGATGCTCGGGAATCACCGAGCGGGGGTCGGCTTCGAGCGACGATGGGTGCTGGAAATAGAGCACTGCGTGGCTGAGCCTAGTGTCGGGACACCAGACAGGCCGGGCCGCTCGGTCGGGGCGCCGCCCAGTATTTATAACTTGACAGCTATATACCTGACAAGCTATAAAGGTCGGGATGACAGCGTTCGACGTGATCGCCGAGCCCAACCGCCGCCGGATCCTCGATCTGCTGCGCGACTGCGAGCGACCCGTCGGGGAGCTGGTCGACCGGCTCCAGGTGAGCCAGCCGGCCGTCTCCAAGCACTTGCGGATCCTCCGCGAAGCCGGGCTCGTGCAGGTGCGCGGCGATGCGCAGCGCCGCCTTTACAGCGTTCGGGCCGAGCCGCTGCGCGCGATCGACGACTGGCTCATGCCCTACCGGGCGATGTGGGCCTCGCGCCTCGACGACCTCGAGCGCCACCTCGACGAGATGCCCGACAGCTGACCACAAGACGACCCAGAGGAGAACCACATGTACGGAACCCTCGACACCTTGCAGGACGGACGTTCACAGCTTCGCTTCACGCGCGCCCTAGCGCACCCGCCGGAGAAGGTGTGGGCCGCAATTACCGAGCCGGAGCACCTGGCCCACTGGTTCCCGACGACGATCGACGGCGAGCGCGCCGCTGGAGCACCCCTGCGGTTCACTTTCCCCGGCGGTCAGCTGCCGCCCTTCGAGGGCGAGATGCTCGCGTATGAGCCGCCGTCGCTGATGGAGTTCCGCTGGGGCCCCGACGTCGTGCGGCTCGAGCTGCAACCGATCGAGGACGGCACCGTGCTGACGCTGCTGGACACGCTCGACGAGCGCGGCAAGGCGGCACGGGACGGCGCCGGCTGGCACACCTGCCTGGACGCGCTCGAGCGCGAGTTGGGCCACGACTCCGACGCACGCGACGAGATCAACCGATGGAAGGACGTCCACGTTCACTACGTGGACAGCTTCGGACCCGAGGCGGCGACGATCGGACCGCCCGAGGGGTTCGAGTGACCCGCCGGCTCACAGGCTAGGCCGCGTCGTCGCGGTGGACGATCCAGTCCTCGACGGTGATCGCCCACCGCTCGTGGTCGCGCCATGCGCCGCCCACCCTCAGGTACCTGACCGAGTACCCCTCGCGCTGAAATCCGCAGCGCCGGGCCAGCGCGATCGAGGGCTCGTTCCCGGGCTGGATGTTGGCCTCGATCCGATGCAGGTTCATGTCCGAGAACGCGTGCAGCAGCGTCAGCTGCATCCCCTCGGCCATGTAGCCGTGGCCGGCGTAACCGGAGACGGCGCCGTAGCCGAGGAACGCGCTCTGCAGCGGGCCGCGGATGATCCAGCTGAGGTTGAAGAACCCGAGCAGCGCGCCGTCCACGAGGCGCTCCACGAACAGCGGCTCGAAGAACTCCTCGTTCACCCTGCGCAGCAGCACGTCGAACGCCTCCGGGGTGGTCGGCGGCTCCAGCCAGGGGTGATGGAACTCGCGGCTGGCCCTCATCGCCCGGAGGAACTGGTCCTGGTCCTCGGCTCTCGGCGAGCGCACCCGCACGCGCGGCTCAGCCAATCGCGACCGCCTGCCCCGCGTCAGCTGCCGCGTACAGCGCCTCGATCGCCCGCGCCTGGGCGACCGCGTCCTCGCGCCCGAGCAGCAGCTGCGCCTGACCGCGGATCGCCGCCGACATGTTCTCGGCCTCCAGCCGGTAGGAGTTGAGCGGCTCGATCGCGATCAGCTCGATGCCGTCGGGACGCCGCAGCTGGATCACCGGGTCGAGGCAGTGCCACGGGTCGTCGAGGAACAGCGAGCCGTCCTCGCCGACGACCTCGAGATCGTCGCGGACAGCGAGCGCCAGCCCGGCGTCGAAGTGCGCGATCACGTCCCCGGGGAACCGCAACACGCCGGCGAACGCGACGTCGATTCCGTCACCACCGATCACCTGCTCGCCGGTCACCCGCTCGGGCTCGCCGGCGATCAGGCGCGCGCCGCTGACGCAGTAGCAGCCCACGTCCATCAGCGCGCCGCCGTCGAGCGCGGCGCTGAGCCGCACGTTGCGAAGGTCGGGCTCCGAAAAGCTGAACGACGCCCGGATCATCCGCACTCGCCCCACCGCGCCCTCGGCGACGAGCTCGGTCAGCCGTCGGGTCTGGGGGTTGTGGCGGTACATGAACGCCTCCATCAGCAGGCGGCCCTCGCGCTCGGCGATGTCGAACGCGCGCTCCACCTCGGGCGCCCGGCGGCCCATCGGCTTCTCGCACAGCACGTGCTTGCCGGCCTGCAGCGCACGCTCGGTCCACTCGACGTGCATCGAGTTGGGCAGCGAGATGTACACGGCGTCGACGCCGGGATCTGCCAGCAGCGCGTCGTAGTCGCCATGCGCGCGCTCGATCCCGTTCTCCTTCGCGTAGGCCTCGGCACGATCGGGATCGCGGCTGGCCACGGCCACCACCTCGACCTCGGAGGACTGACGCGCGCCGTCGAGGAACTTACGGTTGATGCGCGCGGTCGACATGATTCCCCACCTGACGGCCATGCAAGGGACACTAATCAACGTTGAGTGATCGCGTCACCGTGTTCGCTCCCGGTCGGGTCAACCTGATCGGAGAGCACACCGACTACAACCTCGGGCTGGCGCTCCCGTTTGCGATCAGCGAGGGCGTGACCGTGCAGGGGCAGGCGCTCGACGCGCCGCGGATCGAGACGATCGCTGTCGACCTCCGGAGCCGCGACAGCTTCGAACTGGCCGATCCGCCGCCGGCGCGCGGGTGGCGCGCGTTCGTGCGCGGCGCCGCCGCCGAGCTCCAGCGCGCTGGGGTGCCCGTGCGCGGCGCCCGGTTGCAGATCATCGGGGACGTCCCCCGCGGGGCCGGGTTGTCGTCCTCGGCCGCGCTCGAGGTCGCGCTGACGCTGGCGATGGTCGCGCTCAGTGGCGCGCCCGAGTGCGACCGCGTCGAGCTGGCCAAGATCTGCTCGCGGGTCGAGAACGACTGGGTGGGCGCGCAGACCGGCTTGCTCGACCAGCTGTCGTCGCTGCTGGGCGAGGCCGACCGGGCGCTCCGAATCGACTTCCGCTCGCTCGACGTGGAGCGGGTGGCGCTTGAGCTGGGTGGCTACTCGCTGGTCACGCTCGACTCCGGCGAGCGCCACACTCACGCCGGGTCGGGCTACAACGAGCGCCGCGAGGAGTGCGTGGCGGCGGCCGAGGCGCTGGGCGTGTCGAGCCTCCGCGAGGCAACGCTCGAGGCGGCCGAGCAGCTTCCCGAGCCGCTGAACCGGCGAGCCAGGCACGTGATCACCGAGAACGAGCGGGTCGACGCCGCGGTCGACGCGCTCGAGCGGCGCGACATGGAGGAGCTGGGGCGGCTGCTCGACGCCTCCCATGCGAGCCTGCGCGACGACTTTCAGATTTCGACCCCCGCCGTCGAGGCGGCGTATCAGCGGCTGCACGAGACGGGCGCGCTCGGCGCGCGGATCGTCGGCGGCGGCTTCGGCGGCAACGTGCTCGGGCTGCTCCCGCCCGAGGCGGTGGCGCCGGACGAGGCGCTCGAGGTGCGCCCCGGGCCCGGCGCTAGGCTGCTGGGCTAGTGGTCGTTCACGGTAAACCAGATGTCCAAGCGTGACCTCCAGGCTCTAGGGCGGATCGTCGCGACACACGGGCGCTTCGGCCACCGCGAGCACCTCGAGCTGGCCTGGACGTACCTCGGCCGCTACCGCCTCGAGCAGGCGACCGATGCGATGAGCGCGGCCGTGCGGCATCTGGCGACCGAGCACGGGATGCCGGATCGCTACCACGAGACGATCACGCGGTCCTGGGTGCGGCTGGTCGACGTCCATCGCCGCGACTCAGACGCCCGGTCGTTCGACGAGTTCATCGCCGGGAACTCTGGGCTGCTGGACCGGCAGCTGCTCGAGCGCCACTACAGCCGCGAGCTGATCGCCAGCCACGGCGCCCGCGCGCAATGGACCGAGCCGGACCTGCGGCCGCTGCCCAGCGTGCGCTGACCCGCCGGTGGACCGCGTCGAGCTGACACCGGACGGGTTATCGCCTGCCGAGGTGCTGGCCGTCGCCCGCGGTGACGCGCCGGTGACCGTCGGCGCCGATGCACGCGCGGCGATGGAGCGCAGCGCGGCCGTCGTCGAGGCGCTGGCCCGGTCCGAGGAGCCCCACTACGGGATCTCGACAGGCTTCGGCTCGCTGGCGCTGGTGCGGATCGCGACCGACGGCCGCGAGCAGCTCCAGCGTGCGCTGGTCCGTTCGCACGCCGCGGGGATGGGGCCGCCGATCGAGCGCGAGGTCGTACGGGCGATGATGGTCCTGCGCGCGCGCTCGCTGGCGATGGGCTGCTCAGGCACGCGTCCGGCCGTGGCCGAGGCGATCGTCGGGCTGTTGAACGCCGGTCTCACGCCGGTGGTCCCAGAGCACGGGTCGCTGGGGGCCAGCGGCGACCTGGCGCCACTGGCCCATTGCGCGCTGGCGCTGCTGGGCGAGGGCGAGGTCTCGGTCGACGGGTCCGACGGGGGCGGGGTACCCGCCGCGGACGCGCTCGCGTCCGCGGGCCTCGAGCCGATCGAGCTCGGCCCGAAGGAGGGGCTGGCACTGATCAACGGCACCGACGGGATGCTCGGGATGCTGGTGCTGGCAATCGAGGACCTGCGGCAGCTGCTGCGGGTCGCCGACGTGGCCGCGGCGATGTCGGTCGAGGCGCTGCTCGGGACCGACCGCGCGTTCGCTGAGGATCTGGTGGCGCTGCGCCCGCAGCCGGGCCAGGCGGCGAGCGCGGCGAACCTGCGCGCGCTGCTGGCCGGCTCGGAGATCGTCGCCAGCCATCGCGAGGGCGACCCGCGCGTCCAGGACGCGTACTCGCTGCGCTGCGCGCCGCAGGTGACGGGCGCCGCCCGCGACACGCTCGACCACGCCGCGCGGGTCGCCGACGCGGAGCTGCGCTCGGCGATCGACAACCCGATGGTGCTGCCCGACGGCCGCGTCGAATCCTGCGGCAACTTCCACGGCGCGCCGGTCGCGTACGCGTGTGACTTCCTCGCGATCGCGGTCGCCGACGTCGGCGCGATCGCCGAGCGGCGCACCGACCGGCTGCTCGACGCCACCCGCTCGCACGGGCTGCCGCCGTTCCTGGCCCAGGACGCCGGCCTGGACTCGGGGATGATGCTCGCCCACTACGCGCAGGCGGCGATCGTCGCCGAGAACCGCCGCCAGGCCGTGCCGGCGAGCGTCGACACGCTCCCCACCAGCGCGATGCAGGAGGACCACGTGTCGATGGGTTGGGGTGCCGCGCGCAAGCTGAGGGTGGCGGTCGACGGGCTCCGTCGGGTGCTGGCGGTCGAACTCGTGTGCGCCGCCCGGGGGCTCGATCTGCGCGCACCGCTCCGTCCCGGGCCGGCGACCGCGGCGGCGCTGGCCTGTGTGCGCTCGCGCGTGGCCGGCCCCGGTCCAGACCGGTTCATGGCGCCCGATCTCGCGGCCGCCGAGGGGTTGCTGGCGTCCGGGGAGCTGCTCGCCGCGGTCGCGGGGGTCCTGGGCGCGCTTCGCTAGGCCGTACGGGGAGCTCGGGACGGGCGGGACGTAAAACCGACGATATACGTCGGTTTTACGTCCCGCCCCCCGGCGACCCCGGGTCCAGCGTCGTCCGCGCGGCTATCCCACGGCGCGGATCGCCGGGTACAGGGCCCGGAAGCGCTCGCGACCCTCGCGGTAGACCTCGACCCACTCATCGACGGGCTCGACCGTCCCCCGGACCGACACCGTGGCCTCGACGCCCGCGTGCACGTCGGGCCACACGCCCGCCGCGACTCCGCCGAGGATCGCGGCGCCGAACGCCGCACCCTCGTCGACCGCAACCCGCTCCAGCGGCAGCTCCAGCACCGACGCCACGATCGCCAGCCACAGGTCGCTGCGGGCGCCGCCGCCCGACACGCGCCCGAGCGCGGGCTTGCCGCCGAGTTCGACGATCAGGTCGAGCGAGTCGCGCAACCCGTAGGCGACCCCCTCGAGCACCGCGCGCACGAGCGCCCCGCGGTCGTGGCGGACGGTCAGGCCGGTGAATGATGCGCGCGCGTCGGGATCGGCGTGCGGCGTGCGCTCGCCGACCAGATAGGGGAGGAACGTCAGGCCCTCGGTGCCGGCGTCCCAGCCGCCGGCCTCGGCGGTCAGCGCGTCGAACGACTCGCCGGCGGCGATCGTGTCGCGCAGCCATTGCAGCGAGCCGGCCGCCGACAGCATCACGCCCATCGCGTGCCAGGCCCCGGGGACGGCGTGGCAGAACGCGTGCACGCGCCCGGCGCCGTCGGCGGCAAACGCTTCGAGCGCGGCGAACACCACGCCGGAGGTCCCGAGGGCGACCGACAGCGGCCCGGGACGGTCGACGCCGACGCCGAGCGCGCCGGCCGCCTGGTCCCCGGCGCCGGCGGCGACCGGGACGCCGTCGGGGCTGACACCCGACACCTCGGGGCTCTCCAGCACCCGCGGCAGCCACTGGGCGTCGAGCTCCAGCGACGTCAGCACCTCCTCGCTCCAGCGGCGCCCGGCGACGTCGAGCAGCAGCGTCCCCGACGCGTCGGCGACGTCGATCGCGTGCTCGCCGCACAGCCGCAGGCGCACGTAGTCCTTGGGCAGCGCGATCCGGGCGATCCGCCCGTACACATCGGGCTCGTGGCGGCGCAGCCACAGGAGCTTGGGCGCGGTGAAGCCGGGCAACGCGCGGTTGCCGGTCAGCGACAGCAGCCGCTCGAGCCCGATCGTGCGCTCGATCTCCTCGCACTCGGCCCCGGTCCGCTGGTCGTTCCACAGGATCGCCGGGCGCAGCACCCGGTCGTCGGCGTCGAGCGCGACCAGCCCGTGCATCTGACCCGACAGCCCGATCCCGTCAAACCGGCCCACGGCGTCGCGCAGTTCGCCGAGCACCCGCTTGGTCGCCCGCCACCAGTCCTCGGGATCCTGCTCGGCCCACCCCGGGCGCGGCGTCGACAGCGGGTAGGCGACCTCCGATCGAGCCAGGATTGCTCCACCGGGGTCGATCGCCAGGCCCTTGACGCCGGTCGTCCCGACGTCGATCCCGACCACGACGGTCATCGCCGCGACACTGGTCTCACGCTCCCAGGGCCGCGTACACCAGCTCGTACGCGCGCACGGCGTCCTTGGCCTGCTGGGCCTCGCGCAGCGCCGCGTCGTCGATCTTCGCCGCCACCGAGTCGATGAACCGCCACTGGAGCACCGAGCGCCTGACCGCGCCGACCTGGTCCTCGGTGTAGGGGTACAGGTCGAACCCGAGCCGCTCGCCGGCGTCTCCGTAGCCGGCGCGGCGCAGCTCGAGCGCGAGCTCGAGCGTCTCCATGAACGCCGTCGCGCCGACCATGTTGTCGTCGTCGAACGTGCCCCAACCGGAGTTAGCGTGCTGGTGGCCGAGCAGGCCCTCGGCGGCGAGCAGCGCCGCGTATTCGGGCAGGTGCTCGCCGTTCATCAGCAGGTGCTGCCAGTCCATGTTGACCTGGACGTTGTCGATTCCCTCCGCCTGGAGCTTGTGCACGACGTGCAGGCACATGCCGATGTTGCGCATCAGGATCTTCATCGCCGGCTCGGAGTTCTTGTGCTCGAGCAGCAACTTCACGCCGTGCTGCGCGCACACCTCGGCGGCCGCGCCCATGCCCTCGATCAGCCAGCCCCACGAGTCGACGTAGGGCGTCTGGAACGGGTAGTTGTAGCCCTCACCGCCGGGCCAGATGATCAGGTGGGCGCCGAGCGAGCCCGCGAACTCGGCGGCGTCGCGGGCGATCCGCTGGGCCTCGGCACGCAGCGCTGGATCCGGGTTGACGAGCCCACCGCGGCCGAACCGGGGGTCGAGGTGCAAGCCACCGGCGATGCAGTAGATGTCGTGGCCGGCCAGCGCCGAGCGGACCTCGGACAGATTCTCCTGCGACAGCTCGTTGGGATAGTGGAACTCATAGCCGTCGATCATGTCGCCGAGACCTTCGACCGCCCGGTGCACCTTGTCGGCCACCGGCTCGGGGTCATAGCTGTGCTCGGGCTGGTAGCCACCCGGCACGAAACGCGTGATCATCGGACCGAAGGCCCAGATGCCGAGGCTCGTCTTCATCGCTCTCCTTCGAGGTTGGCCGCCGGGGAGCCGTGATCTTATGCGCTGCACCGCCGCGCCGGAACGGTGGCCGCGGGCCGTGAGTTAGCGCTAACATACCGGCCGCCCGGCGAGAGGGAGAGAGGCGAGAGGGCCCGGTGAGACGTGGGTGGCAGTGACGAGGACGACCAGCCGCTGACCCGTCGCCGTGCCGCGGTGATGTCGGATGTCGGCCGGCTCGCGGGCGTGTCGCACCAGACGGTCTCGAGGGTGATCAACGGCAGCCGCCACGTCCGGCCCGAGACGCGCCAGCGCGTGCTCGACGCGATGCGCGAGCTCGACTACCGGCCCAACTCGGTGGCGCGGGCGCTGGTCACCGGCCGCTCGAACACGCTCGGCGTGGTCACGTTCGACACCACGCTGTACGGCCCGGCGGCGACCCTGTGCGGGATCGAGCGCGCGGCGCACGAGGCCGGCTACTTCATCATCGTGGCCAGCCTCAAGGCGCTGAACCACAACTCGGTGAGCGAGGCCGTGGAGCGCCTGCGCCTGCACGGCGTCGACGGGATCCTCGCGATCGCGCCGCAGGAGGACGCCGCCGAGGCTCTGCGCGGCGCGCCCTCGGAGATCCCGCTGGTGGCGGTCGAGGCCGGACCGACGCGCGAGGTACCGGTGGTGGCCGTCAACCACGTGATCGGCGCCGCGACAGCGACCGAGCATCTGCTCGGACTCGGCCACCGCACCGTCTGGCACGTGGCTGGGCCGCGCGGCTGGCTGGAGGCGATGCAGCGGTTGGACGGCTGGCGCGCGACGCTCGAGACGGCCGGGGCCGACGTGCCCGAGCCGCTGTACGGCGACTGGAGTGCGCAGTCGGGCTACGACCTGGGCCGCAAGCTCGCCGCCGACCCGGCCGTGACCGCGATCTTCGCCGCCAACGATCAGATGGCGCTGGGGGTGCTGCGGGCGATGAACGAGGCCGGGCGGGAGATCCCAGGCGATGTCAGTCTGGTCGGATTCGACGACATTCCCGAGGCCGCGTACTTCTCGCCGCCGCTGACCACGATCCGCCAGGATTTCGACGAGATGGGGACCCGCGGCGTGCGGCTGCTGCTGCGGACGATGGCCGCCGGCCGGCCGCTCGAGCCCGGCGACGATTCCCGTCCGGAACTGATCGTAAGGTCCAGCACAGCAGCCGTTCGGAACGGTTGACATCGGGAATGTGTGATCGCTAACATGGCGCCTCGTTCGCTACTTGGCGAGGAGAGGAGAAGCAGCAATTCTGCTTGCACGCGCACGGATGCCCTCAGGGTTCGCGCGTCCTTGCATGACAATTGTGGGTTCAGGGTGCAATTCTTGGCACGCGGTTAAGTTGCGTAGACAGCGACGCGGGACTTTGATTGCGTTCACGTGTGGGAGCGCCGGGTCCAATGACCAGAGGAAGAGGTGCGCAGATGGCAGACGAGGACAGCATCTATGACGCGGTAGAGCGCTTGGAATGGGACGAGCGCAAAGAGGACGAGACTCCGTACAAGAAGTGGCGCCAGGTGACGCGTCGCACCGCGCTGAGCGGTGGAGCGGCGGGTGTCGCGGCGTTGGTCCTGGAGGCCTGCGGCGGCAGCAGCAGCTCGAGCACGAGCTCCGCGGCCTCCGGAGGGGGCAGTAGCGCAGCCGCGAGCATCTTCGGCTCGAGCAAGAGCTACAAGTTCACGTTCGTCAACCACGTGACCACGAACACGTTCTTCACGCCGACGCAGAACGGCGCGGCGGACGCGTGCAAGCTGCTGGGCTGCTCGTATCAGTGGACCGGGTCTGACTCCAGCAACATCTCGCAGATGGTCAACGCGATGAACAGCGCGGTTGCCGCGGGCGTCGACGGGATCGCGATCGCGCTGATCGACACGCATGCGTTCAACGCGCCGACGACGAAAGCGCTCGCCGCGGGGATCCCGGTCGTCTCCTACAACGCGGATGTTCCGGGCAACGACCGGCTGGCGTATATCGGCCAGGACTTGTTCGTGTCGGGGCAGGAGATGGGAGCGCACATCGCGCAGCTCGTCCCGTCCGGAGACGTCGCGCTGTTCATCGCGACGCCGGGTTCGCTCAACATCCAGCCCCGGATCGACGGCGCGAAGGACACGCTCAAGAGCCACTCGTCGATCACCACGCACACCGTCGCAACCGGGGCCGCGGTCCCTGCCGAGCTGGGAGTGATCGACTCCTACGCCGTCGGGCACCCGAACACCAAGGGCTTGTTCGCGGTTGACGGCGGCAGCACGCAAGGCGTCGCGCAGGCGATCCAGAAGCACGGCCTGCGCGCGAAGGGGGTCAAGGGCGGCGGCTATGACCTCACTCCGATCACTCAGCAGCTGCTTGCGGCGGGTCAGATCGATTTCACGATCGACCAGCAGCCCTACCTGCAGGGCTTCTATCCGGTCCTCCAGCTCTACATGTACCAGGTGACGCAGAAGCTGACGGGTATCGCCAGCGTCAACACGGGCCTGAAGTTCCTCGACAAGACCACGGTTGTTCCGTACAACGCCACTAAGAGCCGTTACGAAGGCACCGCGACGGGCGTCGGAGTCCAGAAGTCCTGATTACGAAAGCGCTCCAACCACAGCAACCGATCTAGCGATGGCGGTCACAGGCGCACCAGAAACGACCGTCCCCACGGGCCCGGCGCAGCGCCGGGCCCCCGGTGGCGCCCGTAGCCTCGGCAAGCGGTTTCTGACGCTGCGCGAGGGCAGCATCATCGTGATCACGCTGATCACGGCGATCTATTTTGCTGCGACCGTGGAAGGTGGCCGTTTCCTGACCGTGGACAGCTTCAAGACGCTGCTGCCGTTCTTCGCGCCGTACGCGATCCTCGCCGCCGGCGAGGTGTTCGTGATGATCAACGGGGAGATCGACCTGTCGATCGGCGCGATGGGCCTGTTCATACCGTTCTGGTTCTACGAGCTGCACCACTGGGGGTTGCCGCTGTACGTGGCGCTGATCCTGGCGATGGTCACGGCGATGGCGCTGGGCGCGGTCAACGGGATCGCCAACGCCTACATCGGGATCTCGTCGTTCGTCGCGACGCTGGGCATGTTGTTCGTGCTCGAAGGGGCGACGTTGGTGCTGTCGCATGCCACGCCGGTCACGCCTCCGGGCACGGCGATCGCCGGCACCACCACGTTCTCCAAGATCTTCGGCGGTGGCACCTACTCGGAGCTGATCTGGGCGGTGGGGATCGTCATCCTTCTCCAATTGGTGCTGAGCTTCAGCCGTTGGGGCATCTACACCGTGTCGGTAGGCGGAAACCGCCTCGGCTCGGCCGAGGCCGGCGTCAACGTGAAGCTGGTGCTGATCCGCAACTTCATGATGTGCGCGCTGCTGGCCGGGCTCGTCGGGGTACTCGAGACGGTTCGCTCCACGACGATCACCCCGGATCCGTCGGGATCGAATGTCTACCTGTTCCAGGCGATCTCCGCCGCCGTGATCGGCGGCACGCTGCTTCGCGGCGGCTCGGGAACGGTGATCGGCGCCTTTATCGGGGCGCTGTTCCTCGGCATCCTGAACGACGGCCTGACGCTCAAGGGCGTCAACGCCAACTACCAGTACCTGTATCTGGGGCTGGCGATTCTGGTGGCGATGTCGATCAACACCTACATCGCGCGCGTACGGACGGGATCGGGCCGTGGCTGACGACGCTGCGATCGCCGGCGAGATGGTCGTCGCTCCGAGCTCGGCAACGGACGATGTCCTCAGGGTCGAGCACATCACCAAGCGGTTCGGTCCGACGGTCGCGCTGCGCGACATCAACATGCACCTGCGCCAGGGCGAGGTACTGGGGCTGCTCGGCGACAACGGCGCGGGCAAGTCGACGCTGATCAAGATCCTGTGCGGCTTCCAACGCGCCGACGGCGGAAAGATGTGGCGAAAGGGAGAGCCCTATTCGCCTAAGAGCGTCGACGACGCGAGGTCACAGGGCGTCGACACGGTCTTCCAGGACCTCGCCCTGATCGACGAGCTGACCGTCTACCACAACCTGTTTCTGCGCCGGGAGAAGATCCACCGGCCGATCCCGTTCCTGTCCAACGCGTTGATGCGACGCGAGGCGCGCAAGGCGCTCGACCAGATCGGGATCAACATCCCGCGAATCGACGTTCCGGCAGCGAGGCTGTCGGGCGGTCAACGCCAGGCGATCGCGGTGGCGCGGACGATCTCGGGCGACGCGGACGTGATCCTGCTCGACGAGCCGCTGGCGGCGATGGGCGCCAAGGAAGGGGCGATGATCCTCGACCTGATCCAGCGGCTCAAGGACGAGGGCAACGTCTCGATCATCATGATCCTGCACAATTACGTGCACGTGCTCACCGCCTGCGACCGCGTCAACCTGATCCAGGACGGCGTGATCTCGCTTGACAAGCCGACCGCTGAGACGTCGGTGCAGGAGCTGACCGACATCGTCGTCGAGGAGTACCGGCGGGCCCGGCAGGCTGCACAGGCAGGCAACGGCGCCGCGCCGGTCGCGGGCCACTCGGGACAGGGCGCGGAGCCGGAGCTGCCGTCGGGCGAGCCGAGCACTTCGGACGAGACCGCGACGCAGGCTGCCGACGCCGGCGCCGAGTCACAGCCGGGCGCGGAACACACGCCTCCGTCGTCGTCGTCGCCGAGCGACGCGGGCTGACGTCCCGGGTCGCATGAGCCCCTACGCGATCGGGGTCGACTTCGGTACGGAGTCCGGTCGAGCCCTGCTGCTCGACCTCGAGCACGGCTCCGAGCTCGCCACGTCGGTGGTCCGTTACCCCAGCGAGGTGATCGACCGCACGCTGCCGTCAACCGGCGAGCGACTGCCGCCCGACTGGGCCCTGCAGGATCCCGACGACTGGGTGCTGGTCGTCGAGCAGTCGATCCCGGCGGTGCTGTCCGAGGGGGGCGTGGGCCCGGACGAGGTGGTCGGGATCGGCGTCGACTTCACCTCGTGCACGGTGCTGCCGGTGACCGCCGACGGCGAGCCGCTGTGCAAGCTGGACCTCTGGCGCGAGCGCCGCCACGCCTGGGCGAAGTTGTGGAAGCACCACGCCGCGCAGCCCGTCGCCGACCGCCTCAACGAGATCGCCCTGGAGCGCGGCGACGAGTTCCTGTCGCGCTACGGCGGGCGGATCTCCTCGGAGTGGTACTTCCCGAAGCTGATCGAGCTGTGGCTGGAGGACCGCGAGGTCTACGCCGCCGCCGATGCGTTCATCGAGGCGACCGACTGGATCGTGTGGTGGCTGACCGGCACGCAGGTGCGCCAGAGCGCGACCGCCGGCTACAAGGCGATGTGGTCCCCCGAGGACGGGCTGCCGCCGACCGAGTACTTCGAGGCGGCTTACCCGGGGTTCTCCGATCCCGCCGAGAAGCTCGGGACCGAGTTCGTGCCGCTGGGCACGCGGGCGGGAACGCTGCGTCCTGAGGTCGCGCAGCGGCTGGGGCTGCCCGAGTCGGTTGCGGTCGCGGTCGGCAACATTGACGCGATGGTGTCGGTGCCGGGCGCGGGGGTGCAGGAGCCCGGTGCGTTCGTGATCGTGATCGGAACCTCGATCTGCGACCTGGTGGTGTACCCCGAGGAGACCCGGCTGCCGGGGATCACCGGCGTGGTCAGGGACGGGATCCTGCCGGGGCTGTACGGGTACGAGGCCGGCCAGGCGGCGGTCGGCGACATGCTCGCCTGGTTCGTGGAGAACGTCGCCAAGGAGGATGGCAGCTACTCCGAGCTCGAGCACGCGGCGAGCGAGATCGCCCCGGGCGAGACCGGGCTGGTCGCGCTGGACTGGTTCAACGGCAACCGCACGATCCTCGCCGACGCCGACCTCACCGGCGCGATCTTCGGCTTGACCCTGCAGAGCACGCGCGAGGAGATCTACCGCGCGCTGCTCGAGTCGATCGCGTTCGGGAGCCGCCGGATCATGGAGAACTTCGAGGAGCACGGCCTGGAGCTGACCGAGATCGTGGCTTGCGGGGGGATCGCGGAGCGCAGCCCGCTGATGATGCAGTTGCTCGCGGACACCAGCGGGCGGCCCGTGCAGGTTCCGGCCTCGGGCGAGATCCCCGCTCGCGGGGCGGCGCTGTTCGGGGCGGTCGCGGCCGGCGCGTTTCACGACATCGAGGCGGCGATCGCCGCCACCCGTCCCGAGGGCGGTCGTACCTACGAGCCCGACCGTGACTCCAAGCGCACCTACGACCGGGTGTACGCGATCTATCGCGAACTGTACGAGCTGCTGGGCCGCTCGCAGGTGGAGCTGATGCACGAGCTCAAGCGGATCCGGGCGACCGAGGGGGGCGAACGGTGAGCGAGCTTCCGAGGATCGGATTGCTGGGCATCATGCAGGAGCTCTACGACGAGATGCTGCCCGGCATCACCGAGCGCCAGGGCGAGTACGCCGGCGCGGTCGCCCAGCAGCTGAGCGGCGTCGCCGACGTCGTGTTCACGCGTCCGGCGCGCGACCGCGACGACGTCGAGGCGGTCGTGTCGGAGCTGCTCGGCCGTGGCGTCGACGGGATCGCGATCGTGATGCTCACCTACGGCCCGGCGATGCGGACGGTCCGCGCATTGATGGACGCGCCGGTGCCGCTGATGCTCGCCAACATCCAGCCCGAGCGCGAGGTGACCGCCGCCTGGGACATGGCCGACCTGACCTACAACCAGGGCATCCACGGCGCCCAGGATCAGGCCAACGCGCTGGTCCGCACCGGCAAGCCGTTCTCCGTGATCACCGGCGACTGGCGGTCTGACGAGTTCGCGTCCGCGTTCGGCGACTGGGCCCGCGCGGCGCGGGCGGTGACGTCGCTGCGGCGCACCCGGATCGCGTTGCTGGGCTATCCGATGAACGGGATGGGCGACATCCTGTATGACCCACCGGCGTTGCTGCGCCGGCTCGGACCGATGATCGCCAGCGAGGACCTGGGCGGGCTGGTGGCGCGGATCGCAGACGTCCCCGACGACGACGTGAACCGGCTGATCGCGAGGCAAGCCGAGCGCTTCGAGGTCGCCTCGGACCTGCCGCGCGAGCGACACGCCTACGCCGCCCGGATCGAGTTGGCGATCCGCGCGATGCTCGAGGAGCGCGGCTACGCCGGGTTCTCGTTCCACTTCGACTCGATCGGCGGCGACGGCCGCTTCCAGCAGCTGCCGCTGCTCGCCGCGTCGAACCTAATGGCCGACGGGTATGGCTACGCCGCCGAGGGCGACACGAACACGGCGACGCTGATGTGCGCCGCGCAGGCGCTGATCGGCAACGCCCACTTCAGCGAGATGTACGCGATGGACTGGGAGCTTGACTCGGTGCTGATCAGCCACATGGGCGAGGGCAACCCGGCCATCGCCCGGTCGGATCGCCCGGTGCGGCTGATCGATCGCGAGCTCGGGATCGGCCGCCTCGAGAATCCTCCGACGCTGGTGTTCTCAGCCGAGCCGGGGCTCGCCACGTCGGCCGCGCTGGTGGCGCTGGAGGGCGAGTACTGGCGGCTCGTGGTCGGCCGCGGGGAGGTGCTCGACACGCCCGAGCTCCCCAACGTCGAGATGCCCTACTTCCACTTCCGCCCCGAGCGCGGGATGGAGTCGTTCATGGACGATTGGCTCACGCTCGGCGCGCCGCACCACTTCGTGGTCAACCTCGGCGACCACGTCGCCCGCTGGCGGCGCTTCGCCGAGCTGCTGGACCTCGACTACGAGGAGATCTAGCGGCGGTGGAGAGCGAGCGCTGATGCTCGACGGTCTGCGCGAGGACGTGCTCGCGGCCAATCGCGCGCTGCCCGAGCACGGCCTGGTCGTGCTCACCTCCGGCAACGTCAGCGGGATCGACCGCGACCAGGGGTTGATCGTGATCAAGCCCAGCGGCATCGCCTACGACGCGCTGACCGTCGATGACATGGTCGTGGTCGACCTCGACGGCAACGTGGTGCAGGGCGATCGGCGGCCGTCGACCGACACGCCGACGCACCTGGTCCTGTACCGGGCGTTGCACGCGATCGGCGGGATTGTGCACACGCACTCGACCTGGGCCACGGCCTGGGCGCAGGCACAGCGCGAGATTCCGCTGCTGGGCACCACCCACGCCGACCTGTGCGCGCACCCGATCCCGGTGACGCGGCCCCTGTCGCCGGACGAGATCGATTCCGACTACGAGCGCGCGACCGGCGACGCGCTGGTCGAGGCCGTGTCCGAGCAGGGCGCGGCGGAGCTGCCGGCGGCGCTGGTCCGCGGACACGCGCCCTTCTGCTGGGGAGCCGACGCGAGCGAGGCGGTGAAGACCGCGGTTTCGCTCGAGGAGGTCGCGCGGGTGGCGCTGCTGACGACGTTGCTCGAGCCGGGCGTGGCGCCGCTGGCCGACGCGCTGCGCGACAAGCACCACGACCGCAAGCACGGACCCCAGGCCTACTACGGGCAGCGATGAGGGCCTGGCGGCCGCCCGCGGCGATCGTGCTGGTCGCGCTAGCCGTGGTAATGGTTGCGAGCATGGCTCGGCCAGCGGCGGCCGCCCACGCGGCCAAGCTTCCGCCGGCGGTCGAGAAGCCCCGGATCGTCTGGGACCCGATCCCGTTCGGCGCCACGCGCAAGGCGCAGATGCGCGCCTATGCGGATCGCCACTACGGGATCGACACCTACAAGCTGGTCGATCCGCACGTGATCGTCCTGCACTACACCGACTCGCCCGACTTCTCCTCGACCTACAACACGTTCGCGGCCGACGTGCCCGATCCCGAGCTGCACGAGCTCCCCGCCGACTGCGCCCACTACGTGATCGACAGCGACGGGACGATCCACCAGCTCGTCTCGATCAACATCATGTGCCGGCACACGGTCGGCCTCAATTGGACCGCGATCGGGATCGAGCACGTCGGCTATAGCGACGGGCAGGTGCTCGGCGACCACCGTGAGCTGAATGCCAGCCTGAGGCTCGTACGGTGGCTGCGCTGTCGCTTCCACATCGAGATCGCGAACGTGATCGGCCACGCCGAGAGCCTGTCGAGCCCGTACCACCGCGAGCGCGTCGCCGCCCTGCGCACGCAGACCCACGGCGACTTCGTCCACGCCGACGCGCGCACCTACCGCACCAAGCTGCGCGCGCTCGGGGGATGCCCGAAGCGCTAGCGACGATCCCGGTCGGCTACCCGCGACCGCGGTGAAACGAGCGCAGCTGGCCGACCGGCTCAAACCCCAGCTTCGTGTACAGCTGCTTGGGCCAGCCGTCATCGTCGGCGACGATGAACACGACCTCGGGGTCGGTTTCGCCCGCCAGCTCGATCGCGCGCGCGACCAGCATTCGCCCCAGCCCGCGGCCTCGCGCCGCCGGCGACACGTACACGTCCTCGACCCACGCGGTCGTCCCAGCGACGCGGAGCTTCGTCATCGCCACCGCTTCGCCGTCGTCACCGAGCGCCCCGAGGCGGCGCTCTCCCCACGCCTCGCCCTCCAGCGAGGTGGCCCGCAGCACCTGCTGCATGGCCTCACCCGACAGCGTCATCCCCTCCAGCAGCCAGTCGGCCATCAGCCGCAACGTCGCGCGCTCCGGCAGCTCGACCACGGCCGACGTGTCAACGACGCGGTCGGGCTCTGCACCCAGCGCCATCACCACGTCCCGCTCGACCTTCCAGCCGTCTCCGAGGAACACGCCCTCGAGCGCCTCGTCGGTCTCGTCCTCGATCACGACGTGCTCGAACGGCAGCCCCACCAGGTGTTCGCGGACGAGCGCGGCGGACTCCTCGTAGGGGACAGGCGCCTTGAGACGGACGTGGTTGAGCGCCCACACCAGCTCCAACGATCCGGAGCGCGCCACCCACCCCAGGTCGATCGGCCGGAGCTCGTCGGCGAGCGTGGCCACCGTCGCCCGCAGGCAGGCGAGCGCTGCGCGTCGCGGGTCCATCGCGCTACCAGCGGGCGTGAACGTGCTCGCGGATCAGCTCGTCGTACACGGCCCTGACGCCGTCGAGCTGCTCGGCTCGCAGCGGCGGCGCCGAGGCCGCGGCGGTGTTCTGGATCACCTGCGCCCGGTTACGCGCGCCTGGGATCACCGTGCTGACGCCGAGCTGGTCGATCACCCATCGCAGCGCGAACTGCGCGAGCGTCGAGCCCTCGTCGACCAACTCACCGAGCCGGCGGGCGGCCGCCAGGCCGACCTCGTAGGGGACGCCGGCGAACGTCTCGCCGACGTCGAAGGCCTCGCCCCGGCGGTTGAAGTTGCGATGGTCGTCGGCGGCGAAGCGGGTGTTCTCGTCGTACCGGCCCGACAGCAGACCGGACGCCAGCGGCACTCGGGCGATGATCCCGGCGCCCGCCTCGCGCGCCGCCGGGAGGACCTGCTCGAGTGGCTTGAGGCGAAAGCAGTTGAGGATGATCTGCACGCTGGCGACGTGCGGGCGGGCAATCGCCGACAGCGCCTGCGCCACCGTCTCGACCGACACTCCGTAGGCAGCGATCCGCCCGTCGGCGACCATCTGATCGAGCCACTCGAACACGGCGTCTGACTCGAACACGCCGTCGGGCGGGCAGTGCAGCTGGACCAGGTCGAGGCGCTGCTCGCCGAGGTTCTCGCGCGAGCGGTCATTCCACGCCAGGAAGTTCTCGCGCGTGTAGTTCTCGGTCAACTGCTCGACGCGCCGGCCCATCTTGGTGGCCACGAACACGTCGGGGTGGTGCGTGCGCAGCTCGGCACAGAACCGCTCGCTGCGGCCGTCGCCGTAGACGTCGGCGGTGTCGAAGAACGTCACGCCCCGCTCGTAGGCGGTCTCGAGCACGCCGTTGGCGGCGTCGGAACTGACGTCGCCCCAGTCGGCGCCGAGCTGCCAGGTGCCCAATCCGACCACGCTGACCTCGCGACCCAGCCTTGCGATCGTCCTCTGCTCCATGGCCCGGCCATGGTGGCAGGTCACCGCGAGCCGAGTCAGGCAGAATGCCGACCATGGACGCCCAAGGTCTCCAGGCGGCCGAGCGGAAGATGCGCGACGCCGGCCATTCCGACGAGGCGATCCGCGCGTTCGCCGGCGCATATGAGCGGCTGGCCGGCGGCGAGTCGGGGATGCTTCCGACCTCCGAGCTCGAGCCGGCCACCGGCGTGCCGTCGCTGGACGACCTCCCGGCGGCCGATGAATCCGGTGCGCTCGACGGGCTCGTCGTGGTCAAGCTCAACGGTGGGCTGGCGACCACGATGGGCCTGCGCAGCCCCAAGTCGCTCGTGGAGGCGCGCGACGGTCGCTCGTTCCTGGACATCATCATCGGCCAGACCCTGCAGCTGCGGCGCAGGCACGGCATCGCGCTGCCGCTGGTGCTGATGGACAGCGAGGCCACCAGGGACGAGACGCTGGCCGCGCTCGAGCGTCATCCCGAGATCGCCGCCGACGGTGTCCCCGCCGACTTCATGCAGAGCATGGTCCCCAAGCTCGACGCTGAGACGCTCGAGCCGGTGAGCTGGGAGCAGCACCCGACCCTGGAGTGGAACCCACCGGGCCACGGCGACATCTACGGCGCACTGCGCGGGTCGGGGATGCTGGCAAAGCTGCTCGAGCGGGGCTTCCGCTACGCGATGATCTCCAACTCCGACAACCTCGGCGCGACCGTGGATCCGCGGATCGCGGCGTTCATCGCAACGGAGGAGATCCCGTTCCTGATGGAGGTGGTCGAGGGAACCGAGGCCGACCGCAAGGGCGGCCACATCGCCCGGCGTCGTGCCGACGGCCAGCTTGTGCTGCGCGAGACCGCGCAGACGCCCGACGAGGACCAGGAGTCCTTCCGCGACTACCGCCGCTGGCGCTACTACAACACGAACAACCTGTGGATCGACCTGCGGGTGCTGTCCGACGCGCTCGACGAGTCCGACGGCGTCCTGGAGTTGCCGCTGATCATCAACCGCAAGACCGTCGACCCGCGCGACAAGAGCTCGCCGGCGGTGGTGCAGCTGGAGAGCGCCATGGGCGCAGCAATCGGCAGCTTCCCCGGCGCCCGGCTGCTGTGCGTCCCGCGCCGCCGGTTCGTCCCGGTTAAGACCACCGACGACCTGCTGGTCCTGCGCTCGGACGTCTACGCGGTGTCCGACGACATGCTGGTCGAGCCGATTCCCGAGCGCGACGGCAACCTGCCGTACGTCGAGCTCGACAACGACTACTACAAGCTGCTGGACGACTTCGACCAGCGGTTCCCCGACGGCGCGCCGTCTTTGCGGGAAGCGGAGCGATTGGTCGTGCACGGCGACGTCACCTTCGGCGAGGGCGTCGTGGTGCGCGGCGCGGTCGAGCTCGACGAGTCCGAGCCGACCAAGCTCGATCCCGGAACCGTTCTGCAAGGGTGAAGCGATGCGACCGATCTCCGAGCAGACGATCCTGATCACCGGGGCCACCGACGGGCTCGGGCGCGCGGTGGCGACGGAGCTGGCCGCCGCCGGCGCGACCCTGCTGCTCCACGGCCGTGCCGAGCGCCGCGGAGAGCAGACGATCAAGGAGATCGAGGGCCACACCGGCAACGACCGCCTGTCGTTCTACCGGGCCGACTTCGGGTCGCTGACGGACGTCCGGGCGATGGCGGAGCGGGTCCTGGCCGAGCACGGCGAACTCGACACGCTCGTAAACAACGCGGGGATCGGCACGTTTGAGCCCGGCGAGGGCCAGCGCGTCGAGAGCGACGACGGCTACGAGCTGCGCTTCCAGGTCAACTACCTTGCGGGCTTCCTGCTGACGCGGATGCTCGAGCAGCTGTTGATCGATTCCGCGCCGGCGCGCGTCGTCACGGTCAGCTCGCTCGGCCAGATGCCGATCGACTTCGAGGACGTGATGCTCGAGCGCCACTTCAGCGGGATGCGCGCCTACTGTCAGAGCAAGCTCGCCCAGGTGATGTTCACCTTCGACCTCGCCGACCAGCTTGCCGATCGAGGCGTCACCGCAAACTGCATCCATCCCGCGAGCTTCATGCCGACCAAGATCGTGCTGGCCGCTCGCGGCAGCTCGAGTTCGACGCTCGAGGAGGGCGTGCAGGCATTGATGCACCTGATCTCGGACCCGTCACTCGACGAGGTCACCGGCCGCTTCTACAACGGGCTGCATCCGTCGCGACCGGACCCGCAGGCCTTCGACGAGGACGCGCGCCGGCGCCTGCGCGAGCTCACCGAGGGGCTGGTCGGGCTCTCCAAGGCGGCCTAGTGTCGGGACACTAGGATCGGGACAGTGGCGCTGTCTCGCCGGGTCGTGCGGAGCCTGGGCGCCGCCCTTGCCCCTGTCGCGGTAGTGGCGGTTCTCGGCCTGGCTTGCAACGCCGCCGCGGCCACCGGCCCCGGGCCCACGGTCCAGGTCACGGCGACCAGCGACGACCTGGGGTGGCACCTGACCCGGCTGCGCGACGTGCGGTTCACCACGGCGCAGCCGCGTGCCGCGCGCACGATCGACGTCGACGACAGCGTCCGCTACCAGCGCTTCGAGGGCGTCGGCGGCGCGATGACCGACAGCTCGGCGTGGCTGATCTACGACGAGCTCGCACCCGCCACGCGTGACCAGTTGATGGACGCGCTGTTCGGCGCCGACGGCATTCGCCTGAACTTCCTGCGGGTGCCGATCGGCGCGTCTGACTTCACCGCCACCGGGACTCCCTACACCTACGACGACCTCCCCGCCGGACAGACCGACCCGACGCTGGCTCACTTCTCGATCGCCCACGACCTGCCCTACATCGTGCCGTCGCTGCGCGAGGCGATCGCGCGCAACCCGCACCTGCAGATCCTCGCCGAGGCGTGGAGCCCGCCCGCGTGGATGAAGACCAACGGAGCGCTGGACAACCTCCACAACCGGGGACGGCTGCGGTCGTCGGCGTTGCAGCCGCTCGCGCTGTACCTCGCCAGGTTCCTGACGACGTACCGGCACCTCGGGATCCGCGTCGACGCGATCACGCCGCAGAACGAGCCGCAGGCGCCGACGGCGTTCCCCGGCCTGAACCTGTCGGCAACCGCGGAGGGCAGGTTCATCGTGCGCCAACTGGTGCCGGCGCTGGAAGCGGCCGGCGTCCACCCCGCGATCTACGGGCTCGATCGCGGCGCGCTGTATGACTACGCCCAGTCGCTCGTCACTGGCCCCGCCCGCGACGATCTGACCGGGCTGGCGTGGCACTGCTACGGCGGACCCGCCTACATCGAGTCGCTCCACCTGCTCGCGCCGCAGCTCGACGAGATCGTCTCGGAGTGCTCGCCCGGGCTCGCGGCGTACGAGCCCTCCGAAGCGATGATCGGCTCGTTGCGGGCGTGGGCCAGCGCGGTCGGGTTGTGGAACCTCGCGCTCGATCCCGCGGGCGGCCCGGTGCAGCAGCCCAACCGCGGCTGTCCTCGCTGCACCGGCATCGTCACGATCGACGAGCAGACCCACGCCGTCACCTACGGCCTCAATTACTACCAAATGGGGCAGGTGAGCAAGTTCGTCTCACTCGGTGCGGTGCGGATCGCGTCGACTTCGTTTGTGACCAACTTCCGCACGCCCGACGGCGTGTACGGAGCCACCCCTGGACTCGACGACGTCGCGTTTGCAAACCCGGACGGGAGCATCGCGCTGGTCGCCTACAACAGCTCCGGGTCGCGGCTGCGTTTCGTCGTGGCCGCCGACGGGCGCTCGTTCCGGTACGCGCTGCCACCGCGGACAACCGCGACGTTCGTGTGGCGAGGCTGACGCGCCCGGTCCCGGACGCGCCAGTTCGCACTTCGACTAGGAACTGCTGCGGCTGGAGCTGCGCGCGCGCGTCCCTGACGAGCGGCTCGTGGAGCGAGCGCTGCTCGAGCGAGCGCCGCTGGAACGACTGCCGGTCGAACGGCTGCTGCTGGAGCCGGTCGCACTCCGGCGGGCGGTACTGCGGGCGGGCTTCTTATCCGGCGTCACCGCGGCGCGGAGCTTGTCGAACTCCTTGAGCGCGGTGCGGTTGGCCTTCTTGGCGTCGCGCTCGACGGACTTCAGCGTCTTGCCGAGGTCCTTGTAGGCCTCCTGCGCGGTCTTGCCCGCGGCTTTGGTCACGCTCTGAAGCGCGGTCTCGACGTCCTCGAGCAACTTCTCGAGGCGCTGGTGTGCACGCTCGAGCTCGCGACGCGTCGGCCCCGACTTCGATGCGGTGCGCGACGAGGCTGAGCTCGATGAACGTGCGGCCGGCTTGCGCGTCGCCGGCTTGCGTGCTGCGGTGGTCTTGCGTGCGGCCGGCTTCTTGGCAGGCGGCATGGCGTCTCCTTTTGAACCGTTTTGTGACTCCGACAGTGTGACCGTAATCGATTCTCCGGTCGACGGTGCAAACGATGGTGCCAGTTACGTGTTGCGGGTGTCGTCGCGATACAAAGACGCGTACATGTCGGCACCCGAACCGTCCGAGGCGGAGCAGGCGGAGATCACGATCGTGATCGCCGATGACCACCAGCTCGTGCGCTCGGGCCTGCGCCTGCTGCTCGAGGCCGAGCCCGGCTTCCGGGTGGTGGCCGAAGCCGGCGACGTGGCCACGACCGAGCGACGGGTCATCGCGTATCACCCGCAGGTGCTGATCCTCGACCTCAGCATGCCGGGCGAGTCCTCGCTGCCGTCGATCCCGCGGATCCGCGCGGCGGCCCCCGACACCCAGATCGTCGTGCTGACGATGCACGACGAGCCCGCGTTCGCGCGCGAGGCGCTGCGCGCGGGCGCGCTCGGCTACGTGCTCAAGGACGCGGCCGACGCCGAGCTGATGCTGGCGGTGAGGCTCGCCGCCCGGGGGCGGACGTACCTGCAGCCCGAGCTCGGCGCCAGGCTTGCCGCCGAACCGAGCGCACAGGTGACGCCACCCGACGATCTCTCGGCTCGGGAGGTCGAGGTGCTCAAGCTGATCGCGCTCGGGCACACCAACGCCGAGATCGCATCGATGCTGTACCTGAGCGTGCGCACGGTCGAGTCACACCGCGCGCACATCCAGCAGAAGCTCGGACGCATATCGCGCGCCGACCTGGTCGCATACGCGCGCGACCACGACCTGCTGTAGAGCCGTCAGCGCTGGGGCCAGCCGGCTCCGCCGGAGCCGAGAATCTCGTTGCGCTTGGCGTGCAGCTTGGCCGACTCGGGCACCGGCAGCGTCTGCGCCGCGCCGCGCGAGAGCGCGACGATTCGCCGGCCACGGTGGACCCAGCGGACGCGGATCGGGGAGTAGCGCAGCAGCGCGCTCCACGTCGCCTGGCCGACGAGCCCGTCGACGGGCAGGCCGTGACTGGCCTGGAAGCTCTCGACTGCCTTGAACGTCGCCGGCCCGAACGAGCCGTCGATCGCCAGCCGCTGCCCGGCGGAGACGAGATGCTCCTGGGCCCAAACGACGACATCCCCGCGCGCATGCATCCCGACCGTGGCGTAGGTGGCGGTCGGGGCGAAGCCGTGCAGCGCCCCGATCGGTTGCGACAGCGCGAGCCAGTCGCCGGCGGTCGCCTCCTGCCAGTCCCACCAGCTCACGTTGGCCGCGCCGTAGGAGCGCGACATCTGGCGGAAGCGCTTGACCTGGCCGGCGCGGGGATTGTTGAACACCTGCCCCAGCGGATAGATCGAACGACGGTAGATCCGGTTGAAGCTGAACGTGTGGGCGTACACGGCATCGACCGTGGTACCGATGTCGGCCCAGTACATCTGCGGCGTGTTGTACTGCGCGCCGCCGGGTCCGAGGAACACCGAGTAGGGGAACGCCGGGTGGTAGTCGACGTACGGGAAGCCCGCCAGCGCGATCGGGTAGCTGCCGCCGACCAGCTTGCGCAGCCGCGTCATATACGCCTGCGCTGACACGTACTTGCCCTCGTACTGAGCCTCGGCGTCGATGATCAGGCAATCGGCGCCGTCGCGGACCGCGGCCGCGCCGACGTAGGCCTCGGTGATCGGGTGGTCGCCGTACACGTACTGCCATGCGCACACCCGCAGGCCACTGCGGTGCAGGGCCGCGACCATGCTCGGGTTGAACTGCGACCAGGTGCCGGTGCCGTCGCCGCTCTTGATCATCACGGTGGTGATCCCGTAGCGGCGGGCGCCGGCGACGAGGTTGGACAGGTTGCCTCCGTCAGAGCTGGACAGGACCCAGATCCACATCCCGCGGTTGGCGAGCGGGTTCGAGGCCGAGGCGGCGTGGTTGTGACGCACCGTCGGCTTCTGCTTCGGCTTCGGCCTGACCTTGATCGGGCTTCCGCCCGACGGTCCCGTGCCGGCGCCACCCGAGGCGGCGAATGCCGGGGTGGCCAGCGCGCACGTCATCGCCGCCGCCAAAACTGCGAACGTCGCCACCGGGAGCGGGAACCGGAAGACCTCAAGCGCCCGACAACCGCGAATGCCGCGGTCGACCCTCATACGGCAAGTCACCGTACCGTAGAACCCGGATTAATCCCGCAAGTTGCGGTTTGCTGGGCGGCTCCGTGCAACGCGCGGCCGCCCCGGCGGCGGGCGCAGGCGGTCCGGGCCGCGACCGCCGCGGCCCGGAGCCCTCAGGCGTCTACTTGATGAACAGGATCTCCGAGTACTTCGGCAGCGGCCACAGATCGTCGGCCACGACCTTCTCGAGCTTGTCGGCGGCCTCCCGGGTGGTCTCCATCGCCGGGACCACCTTGTCGCGCATGTACTCGGCGTGCTTGAGCAGGTCGTCGTGGGGCTGGTTCTCGCCCAGGTTGGCCTCCTCCAGCTCGCCGATCGCCGCCGCGAACTCGCCGATCAGGTCCGAGGCCTCGCCGGCCAACTCGGTCAGCTGCGCCTCCAGCAGCAGCGCCAGGTAGCGCGCCGCCGACGGCAGCAGCATCGTCCGCGCGATCGACGCCGCGGTCTCGGACTCGATGTTGAGCTTGGTCACGTACTGCTCGAGGTAGACCTCGTAACGCGACTCCAGCTCGCGCTGCGACAGCACCCCATAGTTGGAGAACAGCGACTCGGTGTCGTCGGCCACCAGGTACGGAAGTGCGTCCGGAGTGGCGCGCAGGTTCAGCAGCCCGCGCTTCTCCGCCTCGGCGTGCCATTCCTCGGAGTAGTTGTCGCCGCCGAACACGATCTGCTTGCTGTCGGCGTAGGCGCGCTGCAGGATCGGGCGCAGCGCCCCCTCGAGCTCGGCGCCGGACTCGAGGCTGTTCTCAAGCTCCTCGGCGAGATCGTCGATCGCCTCGGCGACGATCGTGTTCAGCACCGTGTTCGGGAACGACAGCGACTGGCTCGAGCCGAGCGCCCGGAACTCGAACTTGTTGCCGGTGAACGCGAACGGGCTGGTGCGGTTGCGGTCGCCGCCGTGCAGCGGCAGCGGCGGCAGCACCGGGGTGCCGAGACCGAGGAACGACTCCGGGGTGGACTCGCCGGCCTCGCCGCGCTCGATCGCCCCGAACACGCGCTCGAGCTCGGCGCCGAGGAAGATCGAGATGATCGCGGGCGGTGCCTCGTTGGCGCCGAGGCGGTGGTCCTGCCCGGGCGAGGCGATCGACGCTCGTAGCAGGCCCTGATGCTTGTTGACCGCCTGCATCACCGCCGCGCAGAAGAACAGGAACTGCAGGTTCTCGTGCGGGGTGTCGCCCGGGTCGAGCAGGTTCGAGCCGTTGTCGGTGCCCATCGACCAGTTGTTGTGCTTGCCCGAGCCGTTGACACCGGCGAACGGCTTCTCGTGCAGCAGGCACACCAAGCCGTAGCGCCGCGCGACGTTCTGCATCGTCAGCATCGTCAGGTGCTGGTGGTCGGAGCCGACGTTGGAGTTCTCGAACACCGGCGCGATCTCATACTGGTTGGGCGCGACCTCGTTGTGGCGGGTCTTGACCGGCACGCCGAGCTTGGCCAGCTCGCGCTCGACCTCGAGCATGCAGGCGAGGATCCTCTCCGGGATCGACCCGAAATAGTGATCGTCGAGCTCGTGGCCCTTGGGCGGCTTGGCTCCGAACAGCGTGCGGCCGGTGGTCACCAGGTCGGGGCGCTCGAAGTAGTACTGCTCGTCGATCAGGAAGTACTCCTGCTCGGGGCCGACGGTGGTGAACACCCGCTGGGTGGCGCCGTCGCCGAACAGCTTGAGCGCGCGCACGGCCGACTTCGACAGCGCGTCCATCGAGCGCAGCAGCGGGATCTTGTGGTCGAGCGCCTCGCCCGTCCACGATGCGAACGCGGTCGGGATGCAGAGCACCGCGCCGTTGGGGTTCTCGAGGATGAACGCCGGCGAGCTCGGGTCCCAGGCGGTGTAGCCGCGCGCCTCGAACGTGGCGCGGATGCCGCCGGTGGGGAAGCTCGAGGCGTCAGGCTCGCCCTGGATCAGCTCGTCGCCGGAGAACTCGGCCAGCGCGGTGCCCTCGCCGGTCGGCGCGTAGAAGCTGTCGTGCTTCTCGGCGGTGGAGCCGGTCAGCGGCTGGAACCAATGGGTGTAGTGGGTGGCCCCGCGCTCGAGCGCCCACTCCTTCATCGCCAGCGCGACCGCGTCGGCGAGCGAGGTGTCGAGCGGCTCGCCCTCGGCGAGCGACCGCGACAGCCGGCGGTATACGTCCTTGGGCATCCGCTGGCGCTGGACCGACGCGGTGAACACGTTGGACCCGAATACCTGGTTGTCGGAGATCGTCAGGTCGGGTGCCCCCAATGGGGTGGCACCCCCGTTGGGCGTCCATTTGGCTGCGAGGACGTTCTGCTGGCGGATGCGCGGCATGCGTTGATTCCTTCCTATACGGCTCGATGGCGGAGGCGGTACGGCTCAGTGCGGGCAGGCGGCAGGTATGCCCATTACAAATGTATGGCATCAGGGTTGCTAATGCACGGTCCGCGTACGGATGGGCCGTCGGCACGATTCCCGGCGCCCCCGGGGCGGCCCTGGTAATACTGCCGCGTGCCCTTCAATTCACAGCTCGCGTTCAAGCCCTACGTCCCCGACGATTCGCGCTACGAGGGGATGCCCTACCGCCGCTGCGGCCGCACCGGCCTGAAGCTGCCCGAGATCTCGCTCGGCCTGTGGCAGAACTTCGGCGACGACCGGCCAATCGCCACCAGCCGCGAGATCCTGCGCCGGGCGTTCGACCTCGGGATCACGCACTTCGACCTGGCCAACAACTACGGCCCCCCGTACGGCAGCGCCGAGATCAACTTCGGGCGGCTGTTCTCCGAGGACTTCAGGCCCTACCGCGACGAGCTGGTGATCTCGACCAAGGCCGGCTACGACATGTGGCCCGGTCCGTACGGCGAGTGGGGCTCGCGCAAGTACCTGCTGGCGAGCCTCGACCAGAGCCTCAAGCGGATGGGACTTGAGTACGTCGACATCTTCTACTCGCACCGCTTCGATCCCGACACGCCGCTGGACGAGACGATGACCGCGCTCGACGCCGCGGTCCGCGCCGGCAAGGCGCGCTACGTCGGGATCTCCTCCTACGGCCCGCGCCGGACCGAGGAGGCAACCCAGCTGCTGCGCGACCTGGGCACGCCGCTGCTGATCCACCAGCCCTCCTACTCGATGCTCAATCGCTGGATCGAGGAGGAGCTGCTCGACGTGGTCGAGCGCGAGGGCGTCGGCGTGATCGTGTTCTCGCCGCTGGCCCAGGGGCTGTTGACCGACCGCTACCTGGACGGGATCCCCGAAGACTCGCGCGTGCGCCGGGGCAACTACTTCTCCTCCGACCTGCTTACCGACGAGAACCTCGAGCGCGTGCGCGCGCTCAACGAGATCGCCAAGCGCCGCGGCCAGTCGCTGGCCCAGATGGCGGTCGCCTGGACCCTGCGCGACGAGCGGGTCACCTCGGCGCTGGTCGGCGCCTCGAGCGTCAGGCAGCTCGAGCAGAACGTCGCGGCGCTCGATCGCGCCGACTTCGACGCCGGCGAGCTCGAGGAGGTCGACCGCTACGCCGTCGACGGCTCGCTCAACATCTGGACGCAGTCCAGCAACGCGTAGCGGCCCGCCGGCGGCGGCCGCGACGGGCCGGCGAGGGCGGGCGGGGCTACTTCTTTACGACGACCTTGCCGGAGGCGGTCACGTAGGACTGCTCGGGCTTGCTCTGGACCGTCACCTTGAACGTGCCGCGCGGGGCCGACCCGTCGGATAGGACCGCCTTGGCGTTGCCATTGAGGCCGGCCGCGACCTGCCAGGCGACGACGTGTCGGCCGGGCTTGACCGCCGTGACGGCCCACCGGAACCTCGCGGTCGCGCCCGGCTTGAGCTGCCCCAGCGCCCACGTGTTCGAGTAGGCGGTGACGGCGCCGCCGGGGCCGCCTGACTTGCAGGCGAACCGGCACGGGCCCGGCGGCTGATCGACGATCCAGATCGGACGGGAGGCGCTCGCCAGGTTCGCTTGCCGGAGGTCCGCGGAGAACGCGGCGGCGTCGGTGCCCTGTCCCGTGGGCGCCGGGTAGGTGCAGGTCACGTTGCAGATCGTGACCGCGACGTTGGGGATCGTCTGGTGGCCGCTGTTGCGGACCGCGATCGTCAGATGGGTCTGCTCGGCCAGGCGCTGCGAGGTCGGGAACGTGGCCGTGGCAACCTGGACGGGAAAGTCACCCTTGGGCTCGGACGCGCTCTGATCCGAACCTCCGCCTCCACAGGCGGTCAGCGCGACGGTCGCCGCAGTCGCGGCCAGCACCCCGGAGCTCCTCGTCCTCCACGACGTCAAGGGACGCCGAACATACCATCTGCGGTCGAGCGGTTTGCAGACCATTAGGACCGCCGGTTCCCGTTTGGTCATCGGCGACCCGGTGGCGTAGGCTTACCGGCGCAGTCGCCCAATGGCGATGGATGGCCGACGGGGAGAGGACAGTGCAAGCTTGATCAGAACAGTCGCCGAGCGAACGTTCTTGCCGACCAAGAATGTGCTCGATGAGGTCGGGAACATGATGATCCTGACCGGCAAGACGCTGGCATCGGCGATCCGCCCGCCGTATCCGTACGGAAGCGAGTTCGTGGGCCAGTTCCTGTTCGCGATGAAGCTCTGCTGGTTCCCGCTGCTGGTCTCGACGGTGGCGTTCGGCTACGGGGCGCCGGGCCTGCAGGCCGCCAACTTCCTGGTGCTGTTCGGCGCGCTCGACCGCCTGGGCGGCTTCTTCGTGCTCTCGTCGATCCGGGAGTTCGCCCCGTTCGTCGATGCGATCGTGCTCGCCGGCGTCGCCGGCACTGCGATCACGGCGGATCTCGGCGCCCGCAAGATCCGCGAGGAGCTCGACGCGCTGCAGGTGCTCGGCGTCGACCCGATCAAGAATCTCGTCGTCCCCCGGTTCCTGGCATTGATGCTCGTCACCGGACTGTTCGACATCTACGCGCTGCTGTTCGGGATCTTCGGCGGGATCGTGGCCACGCTCGTCAACCACGCCCCGCTCGGCCCGTTCTGGGCGACCTTCTTCAACAACGCCTCGACCACGGACCTGTGGGGGTCGGTCGTGAAGACCACGATCTTCGGGGCGATCATCGCGATCGTCTGCTGTTACAAGGGCATGACCGCGTCCGGCGGCGCCGAGGGGGTCGGCCGCGCCGTCAACCAGGCGGTCGTGATCGCGTTCCTGGGGATCTTCGCGTTCAACTACGCGTTCACGCAGACGCTGCTGGCCACCCATCCCGAGATCACCACGATCGTCAAGTAAGTGCAGCGCTAGGCATGGAAACTCTCCTGGAGACCCCGCGCGGGTGGATCGAGTCGTTCGGGGAGATCGTCAAGTTCACCTCGCGGATCGTGAGCGACGTGTTCCGGCTGCGGGTGTTCCGCTTCTTCGGCGAGGCGCTGCGCCAGTCGGGGATCCTGATCGTCTCCTCGACGCTGGTGATCTGGGGCCTGGTGTTCATCATCGGCCTGGAGTGCGGGGTCGAGGGCGCGTACTTCGACCGCGCCAACGGCGTTCCCGCGTATGCCGGGGTGTTCTCGGCGTGGTGCGACCTGCGCGAGCTCGTGCCTTACGCGTTCGGCTACATGATGGCCGCGAAGGTCGGCACCGGGATCGTCGCCGAGCTGGGGTCGATGCGGATCTCCGACGAGATCGACGCGCTCGAGGTGATGGGGATCAACGGCGTCACGTTCCTGTGCGCGACGCGCCTGCTCGCGTCGTGGATGGTGTTGCCGTTCGTCTACCTGTGTTCGATCGGGGCGGGCTTCTTCGCCAGCTACCTGGTCGTGGTCCAACAGATCGGGGACGTCTCCTCGGGCGGGTTCTTTTTGATCTTCTGGCAGTTCCAGAATCCGCCGGATCTCTTATATAGCTTGATCAAAGCCATGGCGATGGCAACCGTGATCGTGCTCGTAGGCTGCTATTACGGCTATAACGCGAGCGGTGGACCCGTGGGGGTCGGAACCGCGACGGCGAAGTCGATGGTCCTCAACATCGTGGCTGTACATCTAATCGGAATGCTCGGTACGCAGCTCTTCTGGGGCGCCAACCCGAGGGCACCAATCGGAGGCTGAACATGGAGCGCTTTGGCGAAGGGCAGGAGCGCGAGCGCGAGCCGCGCGCCGACGATCTCCTCGAGTCCGCCGACCGCGAGCACGACGAGACGGTAGCCGAGCGGCCGACGGACCCCGACGCGCGGCCGCCCTCGCGCGTATCGGTGGTCGACGAGCAGCCGCCTCGGCCGGCGCCCCCCCGCGGCGCCACCGAGGAGGAGTACAGGTGGCACAGCTACAAGGTCTATCCGTCGGGCCGCCCGGACTCGGTCGAGTTCATCGACGTCTACAAGGCGTTCGGGCGCGCCCGGATCCTGCGCGGGCTCAGCATGGGCCTCCCCGAGGGAATGGTGTCGATGATCATCGGCCCGTCGGGCACCGGAAAGTCGGTCTGCATCAAGCACATGGTCGGGCTGCTGTACCCCGATCAGGGCGACGTGATCGTCCACGGCGAGTCGGTCCCGAACATGCCCGACGACCAGCTGTTCGAGATGCGCAAGAAGTTCGGGCTGCTGTTCCAGGACGGGGCCCTGTTCGGGTCGATGAACCTGTTCGACAACGTCGCGTTCCCGCTGCGCCAGCACACCGAGAAGGGCGAGGACGAGATCGAGGACATCGTCATGCGGCGGCTGGGCGAGGTGGGGCTCGGCAACTCGCGCGAGAAGATGCCCAACGAGCTCTCGGGCGGGATGCGCAAGCGCGCCGGGTTCGCCCGGGCGCTGGTGCTCGAGCCCGACATCGTCCTGTTCGACGAGCCCGACTCGGGCCTGGATCCGGTCCGCACCGCGCTGTTGGGCGAGCTGATCCTCGAGATCCACCGCGACATGATGGAAGAGGCCAAGGCCAAGCAGAAGCCGCACCTCCCGACGTTCTGCGTGATCACCCACGACATCCTCACGGCGCGCCGGGTGGCCGACTACATCAACGTCCTGTGGAAGGGCCGGATCGTCGAGGCCGGCCCCGCGGAGGACATGCTCAACTCCGAGAACCCGTTCATCCGCCAGTTCCTGTCCGGCGAGTCCCAGGGCCCGCTGACGATGGACTGAGACCCCGGCGGCACGCCGCCGCTGGGGCGCGCCGATAGCCTGGACGCCAGATGAGAGCGAGTCAGAGGTTCGAGCGGGTGGCGAGGGCCGCCGCCGGACGGCCGTTTCTGACGCTGGGGCTGCTGCTGGCGCTCGCGCTGGCCGGGGGCGCGCTGGCGCTGTCGCTCAAGCCCAACGCCGGCAGCGACACGTTCGTCAACGCCTCCTCTCAGAGCTACCGGGCGACCGCCGACGACCAGCGGCACTTCGGCTCGGACGCGGTCGTGATCCTGGTCCAGGAGAAGCTCACCGACCTGGTCGGGACCCAGGATCTGACCACGATCAGCCGGTTGGAGGCCTGCCTGGGCGGCCAGGTGCTGGTCGCCAACTCCCAGCTCGCGTCGTACACGCCGGCGAAGGCCGGGTCCAAGCCCGCCTACGGCGGCAACGCGAGCGCCTGCGGGCAGCTGATGAAGCATCAGCCCGTCCAGGTCGTCTACGGGCCCGGCACGTTCCTCAACCGTGCCGTCGCCGCGGTCAACACCCAGGTCCGCGCGCTCGTAGCCAACGCCCAGACCGCGATCACCAACGCCGAGAACCGCGCCTACAAGCTGGCCACCGGCCGCGGCCTCTCCAAGTCCCAGGCTCAGAAGGCCGCCACCTCGGCCGGCGCCCTGCAGCGCCAGCAGGAGCTCCAGCAGCTCGAGCAGCTGTACCTGCAGTCGGGGATCTCGGGGATGCCGTCGATCAACGACCCGCAGTTCATCCCCGAGATCGTCTTCGATCAGACCCGCGGCGTCGATCAGCCCAAGGCCCGGTTCGCCTACCTGTTCCCCAACTCCGGCTCGGCTCTGATCCAGGTGCGGCTGAAGGCCTCGCTGTCGGACGCCGAGCAGCGTCAGGCGATCGGCTGGATCCGCCAGGCGGTGGCGATGCCGATGTTCCGCCTGGCCAGCGGCGGCACCTACACGGTCAGCGGCGTCCCGGTCGTGACCAACGACCTCGCATCGGATATCACCGGCTCGATCTCGAAGCTCCTGATCGCCGCGCTGCTGGTGATGGCGGCGGTGCTGCTGTTCGTGTTCCGCAGCCGCCTGCGGCTGCTGCCGCTGGCGATCGCGCTCGCCGCCGTCGGGATCACATTCGGCGTGACCTCGCTCGTGGGCGCGTCGCTGACGCTGGCCTCGATCGCGGTGCTCCCGATCCTGATCGGGCTCGGCGTCGACTACGCGATCCAGTTCCAGTCGCGCGTGCAGGAGGTGCGCCGCGAAGCCACCGGCGGGCCGGGCGGGATCGTCGACGCGGTCGCGCGCGCGGCGGGCACGGCCGCGCCGACGATCGCCACCGCGGCGCTGGCCACGGGCATCGGGTTCCTGGTGCTGGTGCTGTCGCCGGTGCCGATGGTGCGCGGCTTCGGGGTGTTGCTGGTCGCGGGGATCGCGATCGCGTTCGCGTGCGCGCTGCTCGCGGGCTCGGCGGCGCTGGCGCTCACCGACCGCACAGGTGGCGCGTTCGGCGCGTCGGTCCGCGGAGCGGGGGAGATCCTGGGAGATGCCGCCGCGGCCGCTCGACGCCCCTTGAAGGCGATGAAGCCACCGCGGCCGCCGGGGCGCCGTCTGCTGTCAGGCGTCGTGTCGCACCCGGGACGCGTGCTCGCCGTGGGGATCGTGCTGGCCGCTGCCGGCTGGGTCGCCGACACCCAGACGGCCGTCGAATCCGACGTGACCAAGCTGGTGCCGGCGAACATGCCGGCGCTGCAAAACCTACGCACGCTCGAGCGGGTGACCGGCGTGTCCGGCGAGATCGACGTGACCGTCCGCGCCGACGACGTCGCCACGCCGAGCGTGATCGCGTGGATGACCAAGTACGAGAACTCGCTGCTGTCGCACTACGGCTACGTCGAGCAGAAGGGGTGTGCGAAGGCGACCCTGTGCCCGGCGCTGTCGCTGCCTGACCTGTTCTCGGGCGGCACCGCCCAGGGCGCCGAGCAGGCGCCGCCGAGCGCCGCCGCGATCGACGGACTGCTCAAGGCGGTCCCCGGCTACTTCTCCCAGGCGGTGATCACGCGCGACCACAAGGAGGCCGCGCTCGCGTTCGGGATCCGCCTGATGCCGCTGGCGCGCCAGCAGGGCGTGATCGACTACATGCGCTCGCAGCTGCACCCGCCGCCCGGCGTGACCGCGCGGCTCGCCGGGGTACCGGTGCTGGCCGCCGAGGCCAACTCCGCACTGTCGTCCTCGAGCCGGCGGCTGCTGACGCTCGTGGCCGGGCTGGCGGCGGTCGGGCTGATCCTGCTGGTCGTGTTCAGGCGGCCCCGGCGCGTGCTCGTGCCGCTGATCCCGATCGCGCTCGCCACCGGTTGGTCGGCACTGGTCCTGTTCGCGATCGGGATCCCGCTGAACCCGATGTCGGCGGCGCTGGGCACGCTGGTAATCGCGATCTCAACCGAGTTCAGCGTGTTGTTATCCGAGCGGTTCCGGCAGGAGCGCGAGGCCGGCTATCAGCTGCGCGAAGCACTGGCGCGCACCTACCGGTCAACCGGCCGGGCGGTGCTCGCCTCCGGCATCACCGCGATTGCCGGGTTCGGCGTGCTGGTGCTGTCGAACATCACGATGCTGCGCGACTTCGGGTTCGTGACGCTGATCGACCTGACCGTCTCGCTGGCCGGGGTCATGTTGCTGCTGCCGTCAGTGCTCGCCCTGTCCGAGCGCGACGATCTGCTGGAGACCGCGCGCGCCAGGGCCCGCCGGGTGGTCTCGGGGTTGCCGCGCCCGGGCCGCCGCGCCCGGGTCGCGTGAGCTCGCCGACGCCCCCGCATCGCCTCGACCCCGACCGCGCCGCCGCCGCGTCGGCGCCGCCGGCCGAGCAGCCGCCCCCCGGCAAGCCCGAGCGCGCGATCGACACCCGGCGCTATCGGTGGATGATCGGGATCTTCGGGCTGGCGCTGGTGGTCGTGATCTCCGTGTGGCAGTTCGCGTCCCACGGCACCGGGACCACCGGCATCCCCGCCGGGCAGAAACTGCACTACTTCGCGGCGCCGCTGGCGGCCTCCACGCTCAACGGCGCCGCCAACGCGAACCCGCCGTGCACCGAGGCCCGCCACGACCCCCGCGCGCTCAACATCTGCCTGATCTCGAAGCGCACGCCGCTCGTGCTCGCGTTCTTCGTGACCGGCTCATCGAACTGTCGCCAGCAGGTCGACACCCTGCAAGCGGTGTCCCGCCGGTTCTCCCCGGGCCAGGTCCGGTTCGCCGCGGTCGCCGTCGGTGCGAGCCACTCGAAGGTTGCGGCCGAGGTCCGCCGGCACCACTGGACGATCCCGGTCGCGTACGACAGCGACGGACGTATCGGCTCGCTCTACGGGGTCGAGATCTGCCCCCTGGTCGAGCTCGCCCAGCGCGGCGGCGTCGTCACCGACCGCCTGATCGGCAACCACTGGCTGGCGCCTGACGCGCTCGCCGCACAGGTGCGCGCGCTGGTCGGCCGATGAGCCGCGCCGGCGACGAGCTCGAGCTGCGGGCCGCTCCCGGGTTCATCGACGAGCAACTGCGCGCCGAGCTGCCCGGCCTGCGGCTGGACTGGGTGACGGTCGCCGGGGTCAAACGCTCGAGCCCGCCTGAGGTCGTCGCGCGCCTGCGGCAGCTGTCGGACCGCTACCGGGGAGCCGGCGTGATCGCGATGCGCACGCAGCCGGTCCCGCACGCCTACCGTGCGTTCTTCCGCCAGATCGGCCTCGACCCAGACGTCGACCGCATCCCTAGCGAGGAAGCCGCGGTGGAGCGGCTGCTGCACGGCCAGTTTCGCTCCAGCGGCGCGCTCGAGGACGCGCTCCTGATCGCGCTGGTCGAGACCGGGGTTCCGGTGTGGGCGCTGGACGCCGACCTGGTCGACCCGGCCGGGCTGGGGATCCGGACGACGACCCACGGCGAACTGCTCGGCGTCGGCGAGCGGGCCTCTCAGGTCGGGCCGGCCCGCCTGGTCGTCGCCGATGCTCGCCGCATTCACGGCCTGCTGTTCGGCGAGCTCGCGCCCGGGCACGGCGCGACCGCGCGCACGAAACGGATCGCGCTGTTCTCGGTTGGCGTCGAGGGGGTGCCGGCGATCCACGTCGAGGAGGCGCTGTGGGTGTGCGCGGAGGCGTTGGGGAGCGTGTAGTCGCGTGGGCGAGCACGAGTGGGCTCCAACGTTCCGTGGAGGCCATAGGCCGGTGATAAGCTCGGCGTGCCCCAGGATGAGGCGAGGATGGAGCTGCTAGATCAGGCGACGCGCACCGTGCAGGTCCCGGCGCCGGCGACCACGGCGCCGGTCGACGATCGCGAGCGCGCGGCCCGGCGGGCGCTGCGGGCGCAGATCGTCCGGCTTGAGCGCGAGCTCGCCCAAGCGTTCGTGACCGCGTTCCCGATGGGCGGCCTCGAGCCGGTCCCCGAGCGTCGCGGACACGGAGCCCGGCTGCTCGATCTCGGCGAGCTCGAGCGCGTGCGCGACGACCTGGTCGAGCGTCTGGGCGCCGCTCGCGTGACGATCGCCGAGCGCGCGGACGCTCAGGCGGCGAGCCGGCTGGCGCTCGAGCAGATGCTGCTCGAGCCCGGCAAGCACCGCTTCGAGCGGATCTCCTGCCGGGAGCTCGGCCAGCCCGGGTGTGGCGTCTGGGAGGTCAGGCCCCGGCTGGGCCTGATCGGGATGCTGATGGGTTGGTGGCAGGTCAAGCTGTCCTCAGGCTGTCCGTTAGCCGGGGGCCGCGGGACGGCGCCGCGGCCCTTCTGAATCCCCTGTAACTGCAGGTATCCTGAGCGACGATGCGCGCAATGCTGAGGACTGGCGGTGGCGCTGCGCTCGTCGTGGCGATCATGATCATTGGCAGCCTCGTGCTGTGGGTGGGCACCCCGCTGCTGTGGCTGTGGATCGGCTCTCAGATCCAGGGCGCCACCGCGTCGCTCGGCGCTGCGCTGGGGGCGATGATGATCGGGATCGTGGTGACGATCGCGGTCTTGGCCGCGCTCCTGTCCAAGCTCTCGAACGTCTACCGCTCCAACTGCCTGGCCCGTGGCCACGACGACCCCGGCCATGTCGTGCTCGAGAGCGTGCTCGTGGTCAGCGCCGGGATCACGCTCGCGGTGTTCGCGGTGTGGTTCCTGCTGTTCGCCGGGGCCAGCCCAGTCCCGATCGGGATCCAGCTCTAGCGGGAGGCCCACCAGTGGACCGGTGGTCCCGCGTCGCCTGTCCCGGACGACGCAGGACCGGGGTCGGGCACTCAGCTAACCCCCACCAGTTGAAACTCGCGAGACGCGCACGTCGCCAGCTGGCTCGCCAGCAGCCGACGCTGACGGTCGGTGAGCGCACCCACCGTCTTGGTCTCGTTGATCTGGCAGCGAGAAAGGAACTTCGTGCATCGGGTGCTGCCCCAGCGACGCTGACTCATCAGCAGCTCTCGCAAAGCCCAGGTGCTCGCCTCCCGTGGTGGGGCCAGGATGACGTCAGCGGCCGACACGTCCCCGCCGGCGATTCTCCGCTTCAGTTCAGCACGCGCGAGCCGAATTTCATTGGCTCGCCCCAGGGCGCGCATCCGTTGCGGCTCCGGGGTCATCGTGGCGGTGTCCGTCATGTAGTGGTTCTCTCCCTGCGTCCTGTCCGCCCAGGGGCGAACGATTTGACTTGTGCAGGACCACGTTCACGGCACCGCGTGGCGTCGCGCCCATGGGTTCCCTGTGGTGTCGTCCGAGCCTGCTCGGCTCCTGTCGTCGCCCCCGCCGCGCAGGTCGCCCGCCACCCCCGGGGGACCCTCGCGCCGCTCGGCCGACCACCGTTCGACTGCCGTTCAAACTACGACAACGGAGGGGTCACAGCAACGTCACATCTGGCGGACCATGCGCTTAGAGCGTGTTTTTTCTGATTCGCGCCGCTTGTGCGCAAGTGGACAAACTCGCGGCGTGCGACCCGCTCGTGATTAAGCGCCGGGGAGTGGTCCGTGTTCGGACTCGAAGCCCCGCTTGGCGGCCCCGAAGATCTCCAGCGCCTGGTCGAGCGTGGCGTGGTCGTGGGTCGCCATCACGCTCGTCCGCAGCAGCGCGCCGGCGGGCGGAACCGCCGGATGGATCGCTACGTTCACGAACACGCCGGCCTCGTACAGCGCCTTCCACAGGAACACGGCCTTCCAGTCGTCGCCGACGACGACCGGCACCACCGGCGTCACCACCTCGCTGCCATCCGACAGGCGGGTCGGCTCGACGACCTGGAAGCCCAGCTCGCTGAGCCCGCGATGCAGGTAGCGCGCGTTGTCGAGCACCCGGGCGAACAGCTCCTGGCCCTCGTCCGATCGGCAGATCCGGACCGCGGCGAGCGCCGCGCCGACGGCCGCCGGGACCGCCGAGGCGGTGAACATGAACGGCCGCGACTGGATCCGCAGGAACTCGATCACGTCGGCCGGACCGGCGATCACGCCGCCGCAGGATGCCAGCGATTTCGAGAACGTGGCCATCCGCAGGTCGACGTCGGCCTCGACGCCGAACAGCTCAGAGGTGCCGGCGCCGCGCGCGCCGAGCACGCCGAGCGCGTGGGCCTCGTCGACCATCAGCCGCGCCCCGAAGCGGCGGCACAGCTCGACGATCTCGGGCAGCGGCGCGACGTCGCCCTCCATCGAGAAGACTCCGTCGACCACCACCAGGACGCCGCCGCCGTCGCCCGCGGCCTTCTCGAGCGTGCGCTCGAGCCGGTCCAGGCGGTTGTGGCGGAACGCCCTCAGCTTGGCCCGCGAGAGGATGCAGCCGTCGAGGATCGAGGCGTGGTCGCCGGAGTCGGCCACGACGGTGTCACTGGGACCGAGGATCGTGCCCAGCGCCCCGACGTTGGCCTGGTGGCCGGTGGTGAACACCAGCGCCGCCTCGGTGTCCAGCCAGTCGGCCAGCTCGCTCTCGAGCTCGAGGTGAAGATCGATCGTGCCGTTCAAGAAGCGCGAGCCGGTGAGCCCGGTCCCGTAGCGCTCGAGCGCGTCCAGCGCTCCCTGCTTGACGCGTTCGTCGCCGGTCAGCCCCAGGTAGTTGTTGGAGCCCAGCATGATCCGGCGCTGGCCCTCCATCTCGACAACCGGGAGCGTCGGTCCCTCCAGGACCCGGAAGTAGGGCAGAGCGCCGAGCTCCCGGGCGGCCCGCAGCTGCTCGAGGCGCTCGTGCTCACGGGCCTTGGCGAAGACGTCGATTGAGGTCGGCATTCCCTCCGTGGGCTGTATCGTAACGGCACCACCCGCGCCGCCGAGGAGAACGATGACCGGGCGCGGTGACAGGATGTCGCAACCATGAACGACGAGCCCACCATCCACGGCGACCAGCTAGAGCAGGACGAGGAGATCGTCGACGGGCTGCCGGTGCTGGCCGAGGTGCGGACGGTGCAGCGCCCCGCGCCCTCTCAGCTGCCGGTCGTGCAGGCCGCCGCGATGGCCGCCACCGGGTTCGTCGCCGGCGCCGCCACGTTGGCGCTGGTCAAGCGCCGCAGCGCCCGCAAGCTCGCCCGCAGCCGCGGTCCCCGACGGGCCGCCGAGATGCTCCCGATCGTGGGCAGCCGCACGTTCGTGGTCGACGTCCACCTGGTCGGCAAGCCGGGCGAGTGACCGGAGCGGTGGCGCGCGCAGAGGTGCGCCCGCCGTGGGCGTTCTCGCTGCCGCTGCGCAACGGGATGGACGGGCTGACCCGGGTTCGCCGCGGCGTGCTCGAGCGGCTGCTGCACTACGGCGACGAGCCCGTGCTGATCCGCGTGGCCCAGCCCTCCCGCGACCGGGTGGTGTTCGTCGCCCGAGCCGAGCGGCGTGAGGCGGCCGAGTGGGGGGTGGGGCGGATGCGGCTGTCGCTCGGCGTCGACCAGGACCTCAAGGAGTTTCACGAGCGCTTCCGCTTTGACCCGTTGATCGGCCGGGCGGTCCGCTCCAACCCGGGGTTGCGAGCGCCGGGCCGCCCCGAGCCGTTCGAGGCGCTGGCCTGGGCGATCTGCGAGCAGCTGATCGAGTTCGAGCGAGCCGCGGCGATCGAGCGCCGGCTGACCTGGAGGCTGGGGCGCCGGTGCCCGGCGGCCGGGCTGCGCGACTCGCCGACGGCGGCGGTGCTCGCCGGTCAGGCGCCCGCGCTGCTGGAGTCGCTCGACCTCTCCGCCGGTCGGGCGAGCGCGCTCGTCCGCGTCGCCCGCGAGGTCGCGTCCGGGCGCGTCGACCTGTTGGACGCCGAGCACGAGCGCGGATGGCGCCGCCTTCGTGCGATCGGCGGCATCGGCCGCTGGACGGTGCAGATGCTGGCGCTCACCGGCCAAGGCCGGCTCGATCAGCTGCCGGCGGCCGACGTCGGATTCCTCAAGCTGGTCGGCAGGCTCTCGAGCGGCGACCCTCGCGCCCGGGCTACCGAGAGTGAGGTCGTCGAGCGCTTCGCCCCTTACGCGCCCTGGTCAGGGCTCGCAGGCCTGTACGCGCTGCACGCCCACGGTAAGAAGCTGACGCCCGCGCGATAGATTCGCGGCCCCTTTTCGATCGACCAGGAGGTGCCGGGTGCCATACGCCGAGGTCAACGGCCAGAGACTGCGCTACGAGGACACGGGAGGAGACGGTCCGCCGATCATCTTCTCGCACGGATTTCTGATGGACCGCGAGATGTTCGCGCCGCAGGCCGCGGCGCTCGCGCCCGAGTTCCGCGTGATCGCCTGGGACGAACGCGGGTTCGGAGAGACCGAGTTCGACGGCAAGCCGTTCACGTATTGGGACTCGGCGCGCGACTGCCTCGCGCTGCTCGACCACCTGGGGATCGAGCAGGCGGTTCTCGGCGGGATGTCGCAGGGCGGCTTTCTGTCACTGCGCGCCGCGCTGTTGGCTCCGGCTCGGGTCCGGGCGCTGGTCCTGATCGACACGCAGTCGGGCGTCGAGAATCCCGAGCTGTTACCCGCCTACCGCCAGATGCAGGAGACCTGGCTGCAGGTCGGACCGGTCCCCGAGCTCGCCCAGGCGATCGCCGACCTGATCATCGCCGCCCCCGACGTCACCCCGATCTGGATCGAGAAGTGGCAGCAGCTGCCGCGGGAGAGTATGCGCGAGCCCGGCAACACGCTGTTCGAGCGCGATGACATCACCGACCGGGTGGGGGAGATCGCTTGCCCGGCGATCGTGTTCCACGGGACCGAGGATCGCTCGGTCGAGATGCACCTCGCCGAGGACCTGAGCGAGCGGCTGCCGGGGTGCGTCGGGCTGGTGCGGGTCGATGGCGCCGCGCACGCCTCCAACCTGACTCATCCCGAGGTGGTCAACGGGCCGATGCTGGAGTTCCTGCGCTCGCTGTAGGCGCGCTTGCAGCTGGCGAGAGCTCGAACTCGAGCGTCTCCCAGGGGGCGGCGGCGAGCGCCTGTCGCAGCACGGCCTCGTCGTCGTAGCGGCCGCGCAGCCGCCGGCCCTCGCAGCGGACGATCACGCTGCCGGGTTCAAACGGCCACGGATCGAGCGTCAGCCGGCGGGGTTGCCCGGCGGGCGCCAGGCGCATCGGCACTGGCGCCGCGGACGTCGGTACCTCCGCGACCGTGTACGGCGCCCAGTCCAGGCAGACCGCCAGCGACAGCGTGTCCCAGGTCCACACCAGCTGGCTGTTGCGCGCCACGGTCTGCTCGCGCGCGGCGGTGGCGGTCGCCGGGTCGGCGCGAAGCGACTCGAGCAGTTCGGTCTGGAACCGGCGCTGCTGCGCGAGGAACTCCCGAACGCAGTCGGCGTCGACCGGCGCGAGCCGGGTCAGGTCGCGGTGCTCGTACAGCCGGTAACCGTGCATCGAGGCGAGCAGCGCGGCGTAGCGGCTCTGGGCGAGCAGCCGGCGGGGCCCCGCGGTCCACAGCTCCAGGTGCGCCCCGATCGGCATCTCCATGAACGATCGGGGCAGGCCGCTGTCGGGATTGCGCGCCGGCACCAGGTCCCAGTCGGCCATCCCGAGGTCGTGTTGCTCGGCGCCCAGGCACACCTCCTCGTAGGGCTCGACGGCGCCGAACCGGGCGTTGCCCCAGATCCGCGCGAGCTGGCCGGAGATCCACGCGTGCGACGGCTGGCCGATCGCCAGCACGCCGCGGTTGTCGGTGCGCAGCAGCACGCGCCCGCTACGGCTTGGCCGGGCCGCGCAGGCCGGCCAGCAGATGCGAGACCGTCTGGCCCATCTCGGCGCGGGCGGCGATCGGATCCTCGGCGCGGGCGACGACCATCGCGGCCTCGTCGAGCGCTCCGAGCAGCACCTGCGCCACCGACCCGGCCGAGCCGGGGAGCAGCGCTCCGTCGTCCATCGCGGCCTGCACGGCGGACTCGAGCAGCCCGAGGCCGTGGTCGGCGTCGATCGCGCGCCACACGTCCCACCCGAGCACCGAGGGTCCGTCGATCAGCACGATCTGCTGGACGTCGCGGGTGGTGCAGACGTCGAGGAACGCGTCGATCCCGGTGACCAGCTCCTCCCAGGCGTCGCCGGCCTGCGATGCCCGGCCCGCGACGGCGCGCATCGTCTCGGCGCTGACCTGGACGAGCACCGCCTGGAACAGCTCCTCCTTGCCGCGGCGGAAGTGGTGGTACAGGGCGCCCCGGGTGACGCCGGCCTTCCGCACGATCTCCTCGGTCCCGACGGCCGCGTAGCCGCGCTCCGCGAACAGATCGCGGGCGGCGGCGATCAGCGCAGCGGTCGTGTCCTCGCGCTGCTGGGCCTTAGTGCGAGGAGTGGTTGACATACATACCGTTTGTATGTGAAGATCCGTACACGATGTATGTAAACCCTAGCGGTGAGGTATGTCTGATGTCTGAGACCAGGTTTTCCATGGCATCCGCTCAGTATCGCGAGGCCGAGCTCTCGCGGGGCGTGATCCGATACCGGGATGTAGGGGAGGGGCCGCCGATCGTGCTCGTCCACGGCCTGCTCGTCAACGGCCGGATCTGGGACCGGTTGTTGCCGCTGCTCGCTCGGCGGGCGCGCTGCATCGTCCCCGAGCTGCCGCTCGGCTCCCACGCGATTGCGCTGGGGGAGGGTGGCGATCTAACCCCGACGGCGGTGGCGGGGCTGATCGCGGAGCTGCTCGAGCGGCTCGAGGTCGACGACGTCACGCTCGTCGGCAACGACACCGGCGGCGCCCTGTCGCAGCTGGTGGCCGCCGACCACCCCGAGCGCCTCGGGGCGCTGGTACTGACCAACTGCGACGCGTTCGATCACTTCCCGCCGCCTCAGCTCAAGGCGTTCATCAACGGGCTTGCGCTCCCCGGCATCGCGGCCGGCGGCGCCGTGCTCGGCCGTTTCCGTTGGGCCCGGGGGCTGATCTCGGCGATGAAGCTGACCGTGCGCCCGATCGACGACGAGCTCGTGCAGTCATGGATGGCGCCGCTGGGCGACCGGCGGATCCGCGCTGACCTCAAGCAGTTCCTGCGCGCCATCCCCGCCACCGACATGGTCGCGGCGGGCGAGCGCCTGCGCGGCTTTGACCGGCCGGCGCTGCTCGCCTGGGCGACCCGCGATCCCTACTTCCCGCTCGCCGATGCGCGGCGGCTGGCCGCCGTGCTCCCGCGGGAACGCCTGGAGCTGATCGACGACGCCAGCACGTTCGTGCAGCTCGACGCGCCCGAGCGCCTGGCCGAGCTGATCCTCGAGCAGGTCGACGCGCGCGGGGCTACAGCCCCTGCCCCGCAAGCAGCTCGTTAGTCGACGCGTCGGCGACCGCCTGTGGGTTGGAGATCAGGTGGTTGTCGAGCATCCAGCGGCCGTATGCGTTCCACTGGCTGGTGCTCTGGTAGCCCCACGGATTGTTCGGGTCGCTGGGAAAGAAAGCCGGCAGGCTCGCCTTGACGCTCGCCAGCTGGAAGCCCGCGTCCAGGCCGGGGTTGGCGTTGACGAGGTTGTCGACCCCGGTTTGCGGGTCCTTGCGGACGGCCTCGTAGCCGCGGGCGAGCGCCTGCACGAAGCGCCGGATCACGTTGGGCTGGTCGACCACCGTGGCCTTGCGGGCGACCACCACGAGCTCGTCGTAGGTGGGGACCCCCACCTGGTCCATGCGGATCACGTTGGGCTTCTTGTGCATCCGCGCGAGCTGGATCGCCTCCACGTTCCAGTACGCGCCGAGCGTCGCGTCGACCCGGCCCGACAGCATCGCCGGGACGAGGCTGGAGCCGACGTTGACCTCCTTGACCGAGTTCACCGGCACGTGCGCCCGCTCGAGCATCGTCGTCAGGTAGGCGTGCTGGTAGGGGATTCCGGCGTCGCCGACGGTCTTGCCGCGCAGATCGGCGACCGTGCGGATGTGCTTTGAGCCGATGGACACGATCGACGTAAGCGGTCGCTGCGCGATCGCCGCGACCGACACCAGCGGCACGCCCTGGTTGCGGGCCAGCAGCACCTCGGGCTCGTAGGAGATCGCGAGATCCGTCTTGCCGGCCTGCAGGAGCTTCAGCGGCAGCGCCGGGTCCGATGGGACCTGGACGTGGATGTTCAGGCCGGCACGCTCGAAGCTGCCGTCGGCCAGCGCCTGATAGAGCCCGACGTGATCCGCGTTGGGAAACCAGTCGAGCATCAGCGTCAGCGACTGCTTCGGTCCCGACGACGACACCGACTCCTTTTTCTCCCCGCACGCGGCCAGACCGGGCAGCAGCGCCAGGCCGGCGATCAGGGCTAGGGCCCTTTTGATCACGGGCGTTCCTCTCTTGGTCGATAGGCCCAGGGCAGCACCAGCCGCTCGGCCAGGGTCAGGACGGCGAACAGCGCGATCGCGAACAGCGACAGGATCACCACGGCGGCGTAGGCGCGGGCGGTGAGGAACTGCGGGATCGATTGCTCGAACAGGTATCCGAGGCCGGAGCTGGCGCCCGCCCACTCGGCGAACACGGCGCCGATCACGGCCACGACGACCGCGATCTTGGCGCCGGTGAACACGCCCGGCAGTGCCGAGGGCAGCTCCACGTGGCGGAACGTGGTCGCTCGCGAGGCGTCGAACGTCCGCATCAGCTTGATCAGCTCCGGGTCGACCGACGCCAGGCCGGCCAGCGTCGTGACTACGATCGAGAAGAACGAGACGAGCGCGATCACGACCAGCTTGGGGAAGATCCCGAAGCCCAGCCACAGCACCAGCACGGGGGCGAGCATCGGGACGGGGATCGTCTGCGAGGCGACCAGCAGCGGGTAGATCGCCTGGCGAAGCGTCCGCGAGAAGTGCAGCGCGGTCGCGCAGGCCAGCCCGGCGATCACCGCCAGCAGCATCCCGAGCAGCACCTCGCGCGGCGGTCACCAGGAAGTTGCTCCACAGCAGCGAGCGGTCGGTGTAGAGCGCCTTGGCGACCGAGTGCGGGGCCGGCAGGATCAGCGGATCGGCCCCGCCGAGGTCGACGTACAGCTCCCAGGCGCCGACCAGGATCGCGAGCACGAGGACGGCGCGCCAGCCGAGTGACGAGAGCCGGGTGATTCGGGCCGCGGTCATGAGGCGACCCCCAGCGTCTCGAGCGCCCGCTCGCGCAGGGCGACGATCGCGGGATCGGTGCGGCGGCGCGGGCGCGGGAGCGCGATCTCGAGCTCGGCCACGACCCGGCCGGGCCGCGGCGACATCACGACCACGCGGTCGGCGAGCACGACCGCCTCCTCGACGTCGTGGGTGACGAGCACGACCGTGCGCGGCTCTGCCTCGAGCACGTGAGCCAGCCAGCCCTGCATCTCGCTGCGGGTGATCGCGTCGAGCGATGCGAACGGCTCGTCGAGCGCGAGCACCGGCTTGCCGGCCAGCAGCGTGCGCAGGAACGAGACGCGCTGGCGCATGCCGCCCGACAGCTCAGCCGGCCGGGCCCGCTCGAACCCCTCGAGCCCGAAGCGCTCGAGCCAGGGCTGGGCGGTCGCTCGCGCGCGGTCGCGCGACACCCCCTTGGCGCGGAGCGCCAGCGCGGCGTTGTCGACCGCGCTCAGCCACGGCAGCAACAGGTCGCGCTGGGGCATCAGCGCCGCCGGCGCCGAGCTGACGGTTCCCGAATCCGGCGCCTGCAGGCGGCAGATGAGCTCGAGCAGCGTCGTCTTGCCGCAGCCGCTGGGGCCGACCACGGCGACGATCTCGCCCGGGCCGGCGGACATCGAGACGCACTGCAACGCGGTCACCTCGCCCCGCCGGGTGCGGAACGTTCTGCTCACGACCTGGACCTCTACGCCGACGGGGCCCTGAAGATCGCGAGGCTCCTTCACGGGAGCCTCGATCATGCGCTTATTGCTCCCTCCGCGGGCATTACCCCACAGGTTCGAAGGGTCAGCGCCGGGTCGCTCTCGTCGCGTGGGGCGCTATCTCAGCCGGCTTTCCCGCCAGCCCCCCTGGGTTTTCGGATACCGCCGTGATGCTATCGCCCGCGCGGACCGACGGGATCCCTAGTGCGTGATCGGCTGGGTGAGGGCCTTGACGAACTCCTCGAGCTGGTCGGTGCGCCAGCACTCGAACGCCGTGCAGTACTGCTCGTAGGCGGCGATCACCGAGTCGCCGTAGTTCCAGTACAGACGGGGCTCGGGGTTCAGCCAGAACGTGCGCCCGGCGCGGGCGGTGATCGCCGCGAACACGTCGTCGCGCGGCGGGCGGCCGTTGGTGCGCGCGTCGCCGAGCACGATCACGGTTGCGCGCGGATGCAGCTCGTCCTCGATCAGCGCCAGGAACTCGGTCCACACGCGGCCGTAGTCGGTGTAGCCGGAGATGTCGGCGACGCCGGCGTCCTTGGAGATCGCCTCCGACGCGGCGCGGAAGTCGCGCTCGCGCTCGAACACCTCGGTGACCTCGCTGATCCGCTCGATGAACACGAACGAGCGCAGCTTGCGGAACGCGTCGTGGAGCGCGTGCAGGACGCTGAGGAAGAACGTACTCGCGCTGGTGACGCTGGTGGAGACGTCGCACAGCACGAAGATCTCCGGGCGGCGCGGGCGCCGGGGGCGGTACTTGAGGACGACCGGGACGCCGCCGGTCTGCAGCGAGGCGCGCATCGTGCGCCGCACGTCGACGTGGGCGTGGCGCTTTCGACCGCGCAGCTCGTGGCCCTGAGTGGCCAGGCGGCGCTTGAGCTGGGCGACCACGCGGTGCACGGCGGCGAGGTCCTGGATCGGCCCGGTGGGGAGCGCGCGGTCGAGCTCGTTCAGCGGGCGCTTGGGCGGCAACGACGCGGTGCGCTCGATCAGGTCGCGCTCGAGCTCGCGCCGCAGGTGCTGCTCGAATCGGCGCAGCTGGTCACGCGGCAGGCCGTCGTGGCGGGGGTCGTCCTCGGGGAGCTCGGGCTGAGGCTCCGGACGCAGGCCCAGCGCCCGGCGGATGCGCTGTACGTCGACGCCGAGCACGCCCGAGCCCTCGCCGCGGCCGAAGGCAGCGATCGCCAGGCGGGCGAGGTCGCGCAGCGCGGCCTCGTCGCCGCTGCGCAGCGCGGCGGCGATCTGCTGGCGCAACGTGTCGAGGTCGATCTCGCCCTCGCCCTGACCCTCGGACGGGTCGCCGGCGTTCATGCCCTGACCCTCGGTCACGCCGCGGCGCGAGGCCGCCGCCTCGGCCGCGCGGAAAAAGAAACGCTCGAACACGAGGTCGAACACCCGCCGGTCCTCGGGGGACTTGGCCAGCGTCGCGGCGAGCGCCTCCTTGAAGTCGGCCGACCGCGTCCAGGGGACCTGGCCGAGCGCCTCGAACGCGTCGAGGATCTCCGAGGTCCCGACCGCGACGCCCTCCTCGCGCAGGTCCTCGGCGAACAGCAGCAACTGGCCGTCGAAGCCGTCCGGGCCCTGTTGAGGGATCCCGGCGTAGCGCGCGGCGTTGTCAGGCCGCGGGGCGGGCATCTGCCAGCTTGACGCCGACCCGGGCGGCGACCGTGTCGAGGTCGGTGCGGTGCTTGACGATCACGCTCATCGTCTCACGGAAGGTGGTGTCGTCGATGTCGTCGGCGCCGAGCAGCAGCAGTGCCCGGGCCCAGTCGATCGACTCGGCGATGCTCGGGGGCTTCTTCAGGTCCAGCTCGCGCACCTCGTGGATGATCTCGACGAGCTTGCGCGCGACCTGCTGGTCGAGGTCGGGCGTATGCAGGCGGACGATCTCGAGCTCGTGGTCGACGCCCGGGTAGTCGAGCCACAGGTACAGGCAGCGGCGCTTGAGCGCCTCGGTCAGCTCGCGGGTGTTATTCGAGGTGAGCAGCACCACCGGCTGCGTGGTCGCCTCGATCCTGCCGAGCTCGGGGATCGAGATCTGGAAGTCGGACAGCAGCTCGAGCAGCATCGCCTCGAACTCCTGGTCGGTCTTGTCGATCTCGTCGATCAGCAGGACCACGGGCTCGGGGGAGGCGATCGCGGTCATCAACGGGCGGGGGAGCAGGAACTCCTCGCCGAAGATGTCGTCCTGAACATCGCGCCAGCTGGCGTCGTTGGACTCGGTCTGGATCCGCAGCAGCTGCTTGCGGTAGTTCCACTCGTACAGGGCCTTGGCCTCGTCGAGGCCCTCGTAGCACTGCAGGCGAACCAGCGTCCGGCCGAGGTAGCGGGACAGCGCCTTGGCGAGCTCGGTCTTGCCGACGCCGGCCGGGCCCTCGACCAGCACGGGCTTGCCGAGCTTGGTCGCCAGGTAGGAGACGAGGGCGGTCGAGTCGCCGGGCAGATACCCGACCGCGCGGAGCCCGGTGGCGAGCTCGTCGACCGAGGCGGGCTGGTTCATCTGGTGGGCTGCGTCACTGGGCACGGGGCGGGCTGCTTCACTCGTAGTCGGCGGGGAGGGTCAAATATAGGGTTTCCTGCGTGCTTTCCCTGTCCACCGCCGTTCGCTCCTCTCACCTCGGCCTGTTCGCCGCGGTGATCGCGTTCGGGTTCGTGATCGGCGTGTTCGGCCACATCATCAAGTCGCGGCCGCTGATCCTCACCGGGATCGTCGTGATCGGCGCCGTGAGCGCCTACTACGTGTTCGCGCTGCAGCCTGCGGGATAATCCACCCCGGGGGCTTGAAGTTGTCACAGGACTGCAAAAAGTCTGCAACGAAAGAATCGCGCGGGCCGATTTCGGTGCTTTGCGGTGGGATGCTGGATGGCGCATGGCCGTGGATCCGCATGACGAACGTCCCACTCGAGGCCCCGTCGGCGAACCTTGGGACGTTCGCCACGTGGGGCGTGATCAACGTCCCTCGGTACCGCTGACAGGGGTCGAAAGGGACGTTAAGCAGGTGGTGGGCTGGCCCGATCGGGAGATCGCGGCGATCGCGGCTACCCAGCAGGCGATGATCGCCCGCGAACAGCTGCTCGCGCTCGGCCTCGGCCGTGGGGCGATCAACCACGCGATCGCACGCGGGCGGCTGCACCAGCGCCACCGCGGGGTGTACTCGTTGGTGGTGCCGGGGGCGCTCCCACCGCTCGCCGCCGAGCGCGCTGCGGTGCTCGCCTGCGGCGACGGGGCGTTGATCAGCCATCACTCGGCTGCGGCGATGTGGCGGATCCGTCCCGCGATCGGGGGCGACGTCGACGTCACCGTGGTCGGCCGCGACGCCGGCCGACGTCGGCCGGGCATCCGCGTTCACCGCGCCGAGGCGATCGACCACCGCGACGTCCGCTCGCGCGCCGGCATCCCGCTGACCTCGGCGGCACGCACGCTGCTGGACATTGCTACCCGCCTGTCGGAGCGCTCGCTGGAGCTGGCGTTCGACGACGCGCTGGTCCGCGGGCTGATGACGATCGAGGAGATCGCGGGGGTCGCTGCGCGCTATCCGAGACGAAACGGCGCGGCCGGGCTGCGGGCGCTGGCGCGCCCGGACCGGCCGACCACCGTGACCCGCTCGGAGGCCGAGGAGCGGTTCCTGGCGATGATCCGCCGGGCGCGCCTGCCCGAGCCCGAGGTCAACGCCAGGCTCGGACGGTTCGTGGCCGACTTCCTGTGGCGCCGCGAGCGGGTGCTGCTCGAGATCGACGGCTACGACTACCACCGCGGTCGCGCCGCGTTCGAGCGCGATCACGAGCGCGACGCCGAGCACCAGCGAGACGGCTTCCTGGTGATCCGCGTCACCTGGCGCCAGCTCGAGTCCGAGCCCGAGTCAGTCTTGGTACGGGTCGCGACGGCGCTCGAGCGTCGCCGGCTCCGAGCCGCCTGACGCCGGTCTGGCGTAGGGCTCTGGTCGCGGCGGAACCGGCCGCTCGCCCGGCAGCGGCGGCTCGGGCACGTGCGCGATCCGGATCCGGGACCCGGCGTAGGCGAGCAGCCCGGCGACCGCCAGCGCGACGAAGATGCCCCACTCGATCCCGGAGGTGGTCGCGAACTGGCCGTGGCTGCTGGTGCCCTGCTTGTCGAAGATCCGCCAGATCACCAGCACGCAAGCCCACAGCCCGGCGGCCATGATCACGCCGCCGTCGCCCCCGGGGATGTGGAAGGCCCGGCCCTCGGCGCGCTGGTAGAGCAACGTCAGCACCGCCCCCGCCACCAGCAGGATCGCCGCCTCGACGAACGAGAACGCGCCCCAGCCGCTCATCGAGGCACTGACCGACTGCAGCTTGGCGGCCGAGCCCTTGGCGATCACCGTCTCCTGGTACCACGGGAAGAACAGGCTGACGAACAGGAGGATCGCCGCGACCGCGGCCAGCCGCCGCTCGGAGGGGAGCTTGCGCCAGGCATCCGCCACGTGAGGGGCGCTCATGCCGGCGCGCCCGCGGCGGCGCTGAGTTGCTCGGTGAGGATCTGTGCGTCGTGGTCGCCCGGCTCGATCCCGAGCGCACGGGCGCGGTTGCGCTCCTTCAGCCCGATCACGGTGAAGTCGTGATCCTTGGTCGCCTCGTAATTCTCCGGCGACCCGGTGAGAATCCAGGTGCGCGCCACGGAGTCCGATTGTAGGACCGGCCCTGGCGGGTTCTCAGGAGTCCGCCGTCAGAGGATCGGGATGTCCTGGACCTCGGTGGGCTCCCGCCGCGGGTGCTCCAGCCGCTCCAGATACCAGTCCAGCAGCGCGCGGATCGCCTCCAGCAACTCGCGCAGCGCCGTCACCAGGCGCTGCTGCAGGTCGGGCGGGATCCGGTGGCGCAACGAGCGCAGCAGCGCGATCAGCGCGTCGAGCTCGTCGTCTCGGCGGCCCGCGGCCTCGGACTCCGGGGCTTGCCATCCCGCCGCCGGAGGCTCGCGGCCGGTGCCGTCCGACGCAGCCGCCTCGGCCATCAGCCGCTCGGCCGCCGCCGATGCCTGATCCAGCCGCTGCTCCAGCCGCCGCAGCCGTTCCTCGGAGGCCCCCGCCGGAATCCGCTCCTCGCCGGCCATCAGCGCTGCCCAGCCCCGTCGAACGTCACCTCGAGTGCGCCGTCGTCAAACCGCGCCGCGGTCGGGTGGAAGGCGGCCAGCGCGGGGGGAAGCATGATCGTCCGCTTCTGCCCGTCGACCCGCACCACCAGCTCGAGCCCGATCTTCTTCAGCGAGATATCTCCCTTGCGCACGAACGGAAGCGCCAGCCGCAGCCTCGCCTCGTGCTCGGACACCCGCAGCTCCTGGGTGACGGTGTCGTACAGCACCGCCGCCGGGTCGAGCCCGCCGGATCCGAACAGCGAGGTTCCGAGCCGGTCGAGCATCTCGGCGCCGACGACCTCCTGGTCGTAGTAGGGCGCACGCAGCACCGGCACCGGCGCGAAGGCCGCTTGCACCAGCTCGAGGTGCTCCTCCTGCAGGCGCCGCCACCCCGCGAAGTAGTCGCCGACGTCGGCCGGGAAGATCCGGTTGACGATCACCGCGTCGGTCAGATACCCGTACAGGTTCAGGTAGGTGAACGTCCGCATCGCCTCGCCGATCACCATCTTGTCGGGGTTCATCACCAGCCGGATCGTCGACCGCTCGCGGTCGCGGAGGATCTCGTTCATCTCGATCAGGTTGCGCGACAGCCGCTGCACGTCCTCGAACACCGCCTGGGTGGGCAGCGGAATGTCGAGCAGCGAGCGCGCGATCGGACGCGCGGCGGCGAGGATCTGGCGCTCCACCGGAAACACCTTGTCGATCCACCAGCGCGCCACATCGGGGAACGACAGCAACCGCAGCGTCTCGCCGGTCGGGGCGCAATCGACGACGATCACGTCCCATTCGCCGGAATGGTGGTGCTGCTGGAGCACCAGCAACGAGAACAGCTCGTCCATCCCGGGCGGGACCGTGAGCTCCTCGGCGGAGATGCGATCGACCCCGCGCTCGAGCAACAGGTCGCCGAGCCACTCCTGCACGCCCGACCAGTGGCGCTCCATCTCCTCCTGGGCCTTGACCTCCTGACCCCACAGGTGATCGCCGGCCGGCAACGGCTCAGATCCGAGCTGCACTCCCAACGACTCAGACAGACTGTGCGCCGGATCGGTGGAGATCACCAGCGTCCGCAGGCCGCCGGCGGCGCAGCCGCGCGCGGTGCACGCCGCGACCGAGGTCTTGCCGACGCCTCCCTTGCCGGTATACAGGATCGTGCGCGGCCTCATGACCGCGCGAGTCTACGTTCTCCTACGAGACCCGGATAGTCCCGACGATCCGCCCGAAGTTCCCGGCGAGGTCAGTGGCCGCGAGCCGCACCTGGTACTGCCCGCGCTGTGACAGCGCCGGAATCGCGAAGGAGTGCACCCCGTGCGAGAAGCTGGCGCTGGTGTCGAACACGGTCTGGGTCCCGCGGGCGACGACGATCCCGACCTTCGAGATCTTCGACAGCTCGAAGCGGATCGTCGATGAACTGTCGACCTTGACCTGACGGGTGAGCAGCGTCAGCGCCGGCGGCGTCTTCTCGTAGTCGGCAAACCTTTGGGCCGTGGTGCAGTAGGCGATCGCCTTGGTGCGCGTGCAGAGCTCTTGCAGGAACCCGGTGACGAGCTCGTGGTAGCCGAGGTCGTCCTCCTCGCCCGGCTGGTACAGCGACCAGGCGCCGGTGTCGAACTGGGGCAGCTCGGCCTGGGCCTGCGCGTTGCCGGCATCGAACAGCCGCTTGGCCTGGTTGTTGCCGCTCACCTTCCAGTAGTCGTAGAGCCCGATCAGCGACTGCAGGAACGCGTTGATGATGTCCACGCCCGGGGCGAACGAGTACTGCAGGTAGCGGGCGCCGCGGGGAGTCCGCTCGCGAACCCCCACCTGCGGCCGCCGGTAGAAGATCGACAGCGCCCGGCTGGCCACCTTCAGATACGAGCGGTCGCCGGTCGCCTGATAGCCGCGGGCGAGCGCCTCCAGACCGGTGCCCTGCGACATCGCGCTGGTCCACGGCGGGATCCCGCCGTCGAACTTGAAGTAGTACTCCCAGGTCAGCCCGCCGCCGCGGCGCGCGGCCAGCGGGATCATCTGCGCCAGCAGCGCGACCAGCTGCGGGTAGCTCGCGCGGCCTGCGGTGTAGAGGCCGTCGGCCTTGCCGAACGTGCCGAGCACCTGGAGCTCGATCCCCTGGCCCGGGTAGTACTGCCAGACGAGTTCCGAGCCGGTGAACTCGACGCGCTGACCGTAGGTCAAGAGCGGACCGGTGGTCCACCACTGGCGGTTGCGGTCGAGCGTCTGAAACAGCACGGGCAGCCGCGACGGGATCAGCTTCCCCGAGGCGGCGATCTGATGCAGGTTCTCGATCACCGCCTGGAGCTCGGTGGCGCGCGTCCCGGACAGCCCACGCTCGGTGTTCAGCGCGGCGTTGAAGCTCGCGTTGTAGCGGTGGTACGCCCCTGCGGTGATCGCGCCCGAGCGCCACAGCCGGGTGAGCTCGCTGCGCGCGGTCTTGTCGCTGCCGCGCGCGACGCGGGCGCGGCCGGCGGGCGCGCCGAGCGGAGCGGGGGTCACCGCCGGCCCCGTCAGGTAGGGGTCGTCGCGCTGCACCGCATGGCCGCCGGGCGCGAGCACCAGCACCGGTGCTGCCCCTGCGGCGGACGGAAACAGAAGGAAACCTACGAGCAGGCCAAACAGGCGCCCACGCACTGACCCGATGCTACATTCGGTGCCCAATCGGCGCCATCGCTGAGGAGGATCTCGCAAGATGCATCAAAGGATTCGGTGGTCTGGGGCGCTCACGACGTTGTTGCTCGTCTGCCTGGCGTCGGTCGCGGTCGCGGCGTGCGGAAGCAGCAGCGGCGGCTCTTCTGCGGACGCCGCGGGCCTGCTCAAGGACACGTTCGAGGGCAATCACAAGATCGACAGCGGCAACATCAACCTGGCGCTGACGATCAATCCCACCGGGTCCAGCAGCGTGAGCGGGCCGATCAAGCTGGGCTTCGGCGGGCCGTTCCAGTCGGGCGGCAGCGGCAAGCTCCCGCAGTCGGACTTCAACGTCAGCATCAGCGCCGAGGGGAAGTCCGGATCGCTGGGGATCATCTCGACCGGCTCCAAGGGCTACGTCACCCTCCAGGGAACCGGCTACCAGCTGCCCGCGGACACGTTCAAGAAGCTTCAGTCGAGCTTCTCGGACCTCGGCGCCAGCGGCAGTTCGTCGAAGAACTCGACGGGGCTGTCAAACCTCGGGATCAAGCCGCTGGACTGGCTGCAGAACCCCACGGTCGTCGGTGACGAGACCGTGGCCGGCGACGAGACCACCCACATCCGGGCCGGCGTCAACGTGCAGGGTCTGCTCACCGATCTCGACACCCTGCTGAAGAAGGGCTCGTCGCTCGGGGTGCCGAAGACGGCCAACCTCTCCAACGGGCTCTCGGCCTCGACCAAGGCGAAGATCGCCAGCGAGGTCCGCAACACCACGTTCGACGTGTGGACCGGCAAGGACGACAAGATGCTGCGCAAGCTCTCGATCGGCACAACCCTGCCGGTCACCGGTCAGACGTCGACCCAGCTCGGCGGGATGACCTCGGCGGGGATCGCCCTCACCGTGCAGTACTCCGACCTCAACCAGCCGCAGACGATCAGCGCGCCGCAGACGGTCCGTCCCTACAGCGAGTTCAGCAGCAAGGTCGATTCGCTGATGCAGGCCCTGCAGGGGGCGACCGGAGCGACCGGGTCGAGCAGCTCGGGATCGGGCTCCAGCTCGGGCAGCTCGGGCTCCAGCAGCTCGAGCTCGGGGCTGGCGGGCGCCTCCAGCAGCGTCAAGCGCTACAGCAAGTGCGTTTCGAATGCCGGCAACGACATCTCGAAGATGCAGCGTTGCGCGTCCCTGCTCAACGGCGGCTAGCCGAGCCGGCCCCGGTCACTCGCGCTCGGAGGCGTTGGGGTCGTCCTTCTCGCCCTCGTCGAAGGACTCCTCGTCCTCCTCCTCCACCTCCTCGTCGTCATCGCCCATCGGGGGCGGGTGGAGCTCGACCTGGAAGCGCTCCAACAGCTCGTCGCGTCGGCTATCGTCGATCGCCGACTCGTCGGAGATCAGGACCCAGTCGGCGCCCTCGTACTCCTCCATGTTGAAGATCTCGGTGTCGAGCTCGGGGGAGTCGTCGACCGACAGGAGCACCTCGGTCTGAGGGTTGAAGTACGTCCCAGGGCGGTTGACGAGCTCGTCGAGTTCAAAGCGGCGCGGATCTGTCATCGGGCGGCAGAGTACAAGCAACCCGCGCGCGAGGTCATCCCGCCGCTCAGAGATCGGAGAGCCCGGCGATCTCGCGCTCGATCTCGGCCTCGACGTCCAGTGGCGGCTTGCCCGCACGGGCGCGGCGGAGGTTGCGGGCGATCACGAGATCCCGGATCTCCTCGCGCAGCGCGGGATCGATCGCCGGGGCGGTGAGCCGCGCGAGCTCCTGCTCGATGTCGACCGGCGGCTCGCCGCGGCGGGCGCGCAGGGCGTTGCGAGCCTCCAGCAGTTCGCGGATCTCGGCGTCGCGCTCCTGCAGGGCACCGGGGGAGCCCGGCGTGGGCCCGCGCGGGCGCTCGGCGTCCATCAGCAGATGGTCGCTGCCGTAGTCGTCCCAGGTCTTGCGGCCGGACATCAGCGCGATCACGGCCCCGAGCACGCCGATTCCGCAGACGATCCAGATCACCGTGCCAAATGCGTGCTGCACAACGTTAAGTGTTGCGCACACGACCGAATGCGCGCTAGGATTTAAGCCATTGACTGACTAGTCAATCTATGTTCACGAAGGAGAAATCCAGTGGTTGACTTCACGCTCACCGAGGAGCAGCAGGCCATGCGCGAGATGGCGCATGACTTCGCAGAGAAGGAGATCCGCCCGGTTGCCTGGGAGTACGACGAGGACGGCACATGGCCCGGCGAGGTCATCGAGAAGGCCTGGGATCTGGGGCTGATGAACGGCCACCTCCCGGTCGAGTACGGCGGCCCGGGGCTTGGGTTTCTCGACGGCGCGATCATCGAGGAGGAGATCGCGTGGGGGTGCTCCGGGATCGGAACCTCGATCACGTGCAACGGGCTGTCCACCGCGCCGGTCCTGATCGGGGGCTCCGAGGAGCTCAAGAAGCGCTACCTGGCCCCGATGAGCGAGGAGCCGCTGCTGGCCTCGTTCTGCCTCACCGAGCCCGACGCCGGCTCCGACGTATCCGCGATGAAGACCACCGCCGTGCGGAAGGGCGACAAGTGGGTCATCAACGGCTCCAAGTGCTTCATCACCAACGGCGAGTACGCCGACTGGTACACGGTCTACGCCAAGACCGACAGGGAGGCCGGACACCGGGGGATCTCGTGCTTTGTCGTCCCCCGCGACGCGGGCGTGGTCGTCGACAAGCACGAGGACAAGATGGGCCAGCGGGCCTCCAACACCGCGACGATCACGTTCCCCGAGGTCGAGATCCCGCTGGCGAACCTGGTCGGCGAGGAGAACAAGGGCTTCAAGATCGCGATGATGACGCTCGACCGGACCCGTCCGGGCGTGGCCGCGATGGCCACCGGCGTGGCCCGCGCGGCGATGGAGTTCGCGATCGATTACTCCAAGGAGCGCGTCCAGTTCGGCGTGCCGATCGCGATGCACCAGGCGATCCAATTCATCATCGCCGACATGTCGACCAAGGTCCACCTGGCCCGGCTGGCGACCTGGAACTCGGCGGTGCTGCTCGACCAGGGCAAGCGCAACACGCTCGAGTCCTCGCACGCGAAGCGGTTCGCGGCCGACACTGCGATGGAGGTCACGACCGACGCCGTGCAGGTGTACGGCGGGTACGGATTCATCAAGGAGTACAAGGTCGAGAAGCTGATGCGCGACGCGAAGATCCTGCAGCTGTACGAGGGCACCGCCCAGATCCAGCGGCTGGTGATCGCGCGCGAGACGCTGCTGCCGCGGCGTGTCGAGCAGCCCTTGAAGGCGACCGCTTAGCCGATCCTAGTCAGGGTCTTGACCACCGGGTCGGGGCTTGTCCTCGACCCGGGGTTCGCGCTGGCCGACGATATCGAGCGGGTCGGGAGGTCTGGCTGGCTCGTCCTCAGGAGGGCGGACGCTGCCATCGCACTTCTGACAGCGCGCGTCCAGGTAACCGTTGACCCATGCACACTTTGGGCATTGCCATTGCGCTCTGTTGACCCAGCGTCCTGTCGGATCAGGCATCAGCGAGCCGACCTCGCCGTGGCGGCCTCGGACCTCGTCACGTTTTCTGCGTCATCGCGTAGATTCCAATCACGATGATCCCGAGGCAGATCACTCCACACACGACTGCCACCGAAAGGCCACCGAGACGCGATCCGGAGCTCTGGGTGCCGTCGGTCGCAGTGCTGTTGGCGAACTTGAGGCCGAGCAACAGGAATCCGAATATGACGACCGTGCCGGCACCGGCGGCCAACGCCACTAGGAGCGATTTCGAGGATCTCACGGCCTGGCTGGCGCAGCAGATGAGCCAGACGCAGGTCACCCGGCTGATGCGGATCGGCTGGCAGACCGTCGGGAACATCCTTGCGCGGGTCGTCGCCGAGAGGCTCCCCGCCGGCCGTCTGGACGGCCTCGAGCTGATCGGCGTGGACGAAGTCAGCTACGGCGCCGATCACAAGTTCCTGACCTGTGTGGCCAACCACGACAGCGGCGGGATCGTGTGGGCCACCGAAGGCCGTAACGCCAACAGCTTGCAGGCGTTCTTCGACGCGCTCACCGACGAGCAGAAGGCCTCGATCCGGGCGGTCTCGATCGACATGTCCGCCGGCTATGAGAAAGCGATCCGCTCCCGAACGGCGTTCCGCATGCGCAGGTCGTGTTCGACCCGTTCCACGTCTGCCAGCTCGGCTCCAAGGCAACCGACCAGGTCCGCCGCGCCGAGTACAACCAGCACGGCCGCTCCGGCACCGACACCGGCAAATGGATCAAGGGCGTGCGCTACAGCCTGCTCAAGGACCCCACCAAGCAGGCCACCAGCCAGCTGCTCAAGCTTGCCGAGGTGCAGCAGACCAACAAGCGGATGTTCCGCGCCGCGCTGCTCTACGGCGAACTGCGCTACGTCTACAAGGTCCCCAAGCACCAGGCCGCCGAGCGCCTCGACGCGTGGCTCGCCTGGGCATCCCGATCAAGGCTGAAACCGTTCATCAAGCTCGCGCGCACGATCCGCAAGCACAAGCAGGGCGTGCTGGCAGCGGTCGAGATCGGAATCAGCAACGGACGCCTCGAAGCCCTGAACAGCAAGGCGAGGCTGATCTCACACCGCGCCTACGGATTCCACTCCGCCGAAGCACTCATCGCGATGATCTACCTCTGCTGCGCCGGCATCCAAATCGCGCTCCCTCACCGATAAGTCACCCCCAACTCGAGAGGAGAGCCGGATCTTCCAGATGGCGCTCCAGTCGACGATTGGCGATGCGACGACGAACATGAGCTTGTCAGGCGAGTGCCGGGGTCACTTCGCCTGCCCGTTGCGCCTCGAGCTCCGGTGTCACGTTCGTGCGGTCGAGGTCCCTCGCCGTGATTTCATTGCGCTTCGAGAGCAGGTAGAGCCCGAGTGCGATCGCCGCCGCGAGCAGCGTGATCACGATCGCGCCCGCGTTCGTGTTCGTACCGAAGAGGTCGGAAATGTGCCACATCGCATACGCGACCAGCGCTGCCGAGGGCAGTGTGATCACCCAAGCGATTCCCATCTGCCCGACGACAGGCCAGTGCACGATCCCGCCCCGCTTCCCGAGGCCCGCACCCATGACGCCGCCCGAGACGATCTGCGTCGTCGACAGGGGGTAGCCGTAGTACGACGATGCGAGGATGGTCGCCGCGCTGGATGACTCGGCCGCGAAGCCCTGAGGCGACTCGACGGTCGTGATCCGGTTGCCCATCGTGTTGATGATGCGCCAGCCGCCGCTCGCGGTGCCGAGAGCCATCGCGGTCGCGCATAACAACTTGACCCAAATCGGCACGGTGAAGTGGGCAGCACTCAGGTGGCCGGTGGAGATCAAAGCGAGGGCGATCACGCCCATCGTCTTTTGTGCGTCGTTCGTCCCGTGGGCCAGCGAAACCAGCGACGCGGAGCCGATCTGGCCATATCGGTAGCCGCGTCTTGCCTCCTCCTGACCCAGCCGGCGGATCAGCATGTAGGCAGCCCTCGTGCCGAGGAACGCGACACCGCCGCAGATGAAGATCGCGAGGACGCCCGGAGCGACGACTTTCTCAACGATCCCGCGGGCGCTCACCGCCGAGGAGCCGACGTCTGCGATCGCCGCCCCGATCAGACCGCCGATCAAGGCGTGGCTCGAACTTGACGGAATCGTGAAATACCACGTGATCAGATTCCAGACCATGGCGCCGATCAACGCCGCCTCGACGACTGCGAGCCCGTCCACGCCGCCCGTCACCGCCGGCTCCACGATCCCCTTGGCGATCGTGGCCGCGACGCTGATCGAGATGAACGCGCCGAGGAAGTTGAGCGCTGCCGAAATAAGAACCGCGGCCCTGGGCTTCAGCGCGCCCGTTGCGATCGAGGTCGCCATCGCGTTGGCCGTGTCGTGGAACCCGTTGGTGAAATCGAACGCTGCCGCCGCCGCGATAACCAGGATCAACACGAGCTCGGAGCCCATTACGCGGGGAGACTTACAAACGGCCTCCGCGGAGATGTGAACGAGTCGTGAACATGGAGAAACCGGGTTGATACCGGCTACTCAGTAGCGCTGAACTCCCAGATCGCGATCCCGAGCATGATCAGCCCGAGGATCAGGATCACGCCCGCTTCGAGCAGCGCGGGGACGTGCCAGCCCCACCAGGTCACACCCGGATCCAGTGCGGCGCGAGCCGCCGGTGAGATCGACAGGTGATCGAACACCAGCCGGCGCATCGGGTCGACCGCGTAGGTGAGCGGGTCAAGCCGGTTGAGCACCGTCAGCCAGGCCGGCAGGCTCGCCACCGAGAACAGCGCGCCGGAGATGAAGAACATGGGCATCACGATCATCTGCATCACGCCCATGAACGACTGCATCTGCTTGATGCGGACCGCAACCATCACTCCGAACGCGGTGATTGCGAACGCCAGCAGCAGCTGCAGGCCGAAGATCCCGAGGATCAGCAGCGGGTCATAGGGGACGTGCACCAGGCCGGCCAGGCAGATCACGATCACGCCCTGGATCGAGGCCACGGTGGCGCCGCCGAGGCACTTGCCGATCACGATCGAGCTGCGCCGGATGGGCGCCACCATCATTTCCCGCAGAAAACCAAATTCGCGGTCCCAGACGATCGACGCCGCCGAGAACATCGCGGTGAACATCACCGCGATACAGAGGATCCCGGGGTAGATGAACGTCTTCAGGTCGACGCCGTGAGTGCCAAACTTGGCCAGGCTCTGCAGTCCCGAGCCGAGCACGAACAGGAACAGCAGCGGCTGGACCAGCGAGGTGATGATCCGCAGCCGGTCGGACTTGAAGCGGATCAGCTCGCGCCGCCACACGATCCGGATCGCGCGCAGCTCCGACGCGAGGCTTCGCTTGGGGACGCTGACCCGGACGATCTCGGGCGGCGGGGCTTCACTCGGCGTGCCCTGCCGGGCACGGTCAACGGTCGTGCTCATCGCCTACCTCCGGTCATCATCTGCATCATCACTCGATTGCGGTGACGGCTCTGGTCCTCCTCCGCGTCACGGATCGTGCTGCCTGTGTAGGACATGAACACGTCGTCGAGCGTCGGTCGTGACACGTTCACCGACTTGATCGGCGGGTGGGTGGAGGGCCATTCGGTGAACAGCCGCGGGACGAACTCCTCGCCGGCGGGCACTCCGAAAGTGACCATTCCCTCCGACATCCACGCCTCGATCCCGAAGCGCTCGGCGATCGCCGCAATCGCGGCCTCGTCGTCGTCGGTGTGGATCATCACGCGGTCGGTGCCGACCTGGGCCTTGAGCGCTTCGGGCGTGTCGAGCGCGACGATCTCCCCGTGGTCCATGATCGCGATCCGGTCGCACCACTCGGCCTCGTCCATGTAGTGCGTGGTCATGAAGATCGTGATCTCCTCGCGCTCCTTGAGCTCACGGATGTAGGTCCAGATCGACCGGCGCGTCTGGGGGTCCAAGCCGATCGTCGGCTCGTCCAGGAACAGCACCCGGGGTGAGTGCATCAGGCCGCGGGCGATCTCCAGGCGGCGGCGCATGCCGCCCGAGAACGTGGCCACGGGGGAGTCCTTGCGGTCCCACAGGCCGACCATCGCCAGCACCTGGTGCATGCGCGGCCGGACGAGATCGGACTGCACCCCGTAGAGATCGGCGTGCAGCCGCAGGTTCTGCTCGGCGGTCAGGTAGCCGTCGAGCGTGGGGTCCTGGAACACCAGGCCGATGTTGCGGCGGACGTCATCGCGCTCGCGGACCACGTCGTGGCCGGCGACCAGCGCCGAGCCGTCGGTCGGCTTGGCGAGCGTGCACAGCATGTTGATCGTCGTCGTCTTGCCGGCGCCGTTGGGGCCGAGGAACCCGAACACCTCGCCGGTCGCGACCTCGAACTCGACGCCGCGCACGGCCTGCACCTCGCCGTAGTTCTTGACGAGGCCCCTTACCTGGATCGCCGGCCGGGTCTGATCGTGCGTCGCTGCCATCCCGTCCGACAACGTTACGCCGTCACGCATCCGCACCCCGCTCGTCCGCACCCGGCGCGTCGTCCTCGGCCAGGATCCGGTACAGCCTGCGCCGGGTCTCGGTCAGCGCCTCGCGGGCGCGCCGCATCTGATCCTCGTTGCCGGCTCCGACGACCTGCATCGTCGCCAGCGCCAGCTGGTGGATCAGCGAGCGGAACTCGCCGGCGGCTTCGAACGCCGGGTCGTCCTCCATCTCCCACGGCGGCGACTTGCCATCGCGGTCGCCGAGCTGCTCGCGCCCGGCGTCGGTGATCTCGAACCGCTTGGCGCCGTCGCGCTCGGTCGAGCGGATCAGGCCCTCGTCCTCGAGCTGGGACAGCGCGGGGTAGACCGAGCCGGGGCTCGGGCGCCAGCGCCCGTCGCTGCGCTCCTCGATCGCCTGCATCAACTGGTAGCCGTTACGCGGCTCCTCGGCGAGCAGCAGCAGCAGTGCGGTTCGGACGTCGCCGCGGCGCCGCCGTCCGCGGCCGCCGCCGAACGGTGAGGGGCCGCCGCCCCAGCCGGCGCCGCCGCCGCCCGGTCCGCCTCCGAAGGTCTCGGCGAGGTGCCGGAGCGCAGCGAAGCGCTCCATGTGCTCGATCCCGCGACGCGGATCGCCTTTCATCATCCGCATCCGCAACGGCGCGCTTGGTCGATCGAGTACCGCTGTAGGCGGCACAAAGTCGACCAGCTCGTGCTCGGGGAGGTGGAAACTGCCGCTCGCGGGAGATGACCGCCGCCCCCGGAAGGCGCTGCGTCAGCTCTCGTCGTCGTCGGGGTCGCCGTTCTTCGGCGGCCCGCCGCCACTCGGGCGGTTGCGGATCCAGTCGGCGACCTGATCGGCGACGCCCCCGATCTGGGAGCCGGCCTTGGCGAGGTTGTCGCCGGCCTCGGCGAAGATCGTGCGGAAGCGCTCGGCGTAGAACTGGACAGCGTCGCTGGCTTCCCCGCGCACGTCGGTCTGGTCGTCGCGACGGCGGAACTCGCCGCGGACGATCCGGTCGTACTCGCCGGTCTGGACCCACTTCATCACCTCGGACACGCGGCGGACCGCGTATGTGTGGTCCTGGCCGATCTCCTGAAAGAAGCGCCGGACCCGGTCGGACGGGTCGTCCCAGGCCTCGTACTCCATCGCCTGGGCCATGAACGCGTCGAGGCTGAGGCGGTCGGCCGGCATCGCGCCGGCGGTGACCATCAGCGTCCGGCAGACGATCCGGGGGTCGCGGACCGCCAGCGTGGCGGCCCGGTCGCAGCTGAGCTCGGCAGCGCGGTACCACTCGAGCAGCACGGCGCGGACCGCGCGGAACGGGATCCCGAGGAAGAACGGGAGCGGGCTGGCGACGCTGAGGAGGATGTTGAGCGCCGTCATGTACATCACGTGATCGGAGAGAATGTGACCGAGCTCGTGGCCCAGCACGACGCGCTGCTCGCCCGGGCCCAGCCACTGCAGCAGCTGCGAGTCGACGACGATCATCGGCTTGCCCGAGCCGACTGCCTGGGCGCCGCCGCGCACGTCCGAGCTGACGTACAGGTCGTAGGTGTCCATGTCGAGGATCCGGCAGACCCCCACGTGGGAGGCCCAGAGATCGGGCAGCTGGCGCTCGCCGACCTTGACCGAGTTGCCGAGGTAGAACTGGCGCAGGGCGCGCTCGTAGCGCCACTCGACGAGCTTGCGCACGACCGTGTCGAGCATCGGGACCGCCTTGAGCGCCGCGGTCGCCGCCCGGTCGGCCGGGTGCTCATATGCCTTGGACGAGATGTTCTCGTAGGGCTCGATGCTCTCTGGCAGCGCGTCGGCCATGCTCTACCTGAGCCTACCCGCTGGCCTGAGCGGGCGATAATCGCTCACCACGATGCGAACGGTGCGGGCAACCCAGACGGTCGCCGGCGCCGTCGGCGAGGTCGAGCAACGCTGGTATGACGCCGGGCGCTGGCCGTCGTGGGTGGACGGGCTGGAGCGGGTGCTCGACATCAGCGGGCCGTGGCCGGAACCCGGCGCCGTGGTCACCTGGGAGTCGGGGCCGGCCGGGCGTGGCCGGGTGGTCGAGCGCGTCGTCGAGCACCGGCCGCTGCGAGGACAGACGTCGGACGTGAGCGACCCCTCGATCAGCGGCCGCCAAAGCGTGGCGTTCGCGCCGGTCGACGACGGCGTCGAGGTCACGCTGACGCTGTCCTACGAGCTCAAGCGCCGCTCGCCGGTGACGCCGGTGGTCGACCTGCTGTTCATCCGCCGGGCGATCGCGTCCTCGCTGCAGACCACCCTGAGCCGGTTCGCCCACGACCGCGGCGCCTAGACTCAGCGCCGATGGCCGTGACTCGGGAGGCGACTCGCCTGGCAGAGCTGGTCCGCGCCGCCGACTCGGTGGTGGCGCTGACGGGCGCCGGCATCTCGGTTCCGTCAGGGATCCCCGACTTCAGGTCGCCGCGGACCGGCCTGTGGGAGAACGTCGACCCGATGGAGGTCGCCCACATCGACGCGTTCCGGGCGGACCCGAAGCGGTTCTGGCAGTTCTACGGCAGGCGCTTTCAGACGCTCGAGGACAAGCGGCCCAACCGCGCCCACGAGGCGCTGGCCGAGCTCGAGCGCGCGGGGCTGCTGCACGCGGTGATCACCCAGAACATCGATCGGCTGCACGCCCAGGCGGGATCGCGCGAGCTGATCGAGGTCCACGGGACGATCGCGCACTCCTCGTGTCTGCGCTGCGGCGCCCGCTACCCGCTCGCCGAGGTGCGCGATCGCCAGGCGGCCGACGCCGACGAGGTCCCCCGCTGCGACTGCGGCACCCCGCTCAAGCCCGACGTGGTCCTGTTCGGCGAATTCCTGCCGATGGACGCGCTCGAGCGCGCCCAGGGTCTGGCCGCCAACGCCGACCTGATGCTGTGCGTCGGCTCCTCGCTCGAGGTCCATCCGGTCGCGCAGCTGCCGGAGATGACGCTCGCGGCGGGCGGCGCGATCGCGATCCTGACGCAGGGCCCCACCCCGTTTGACCGCCGGGCCACGGTGCGCATGGACGGCGACGTCGTCGACGAGCTCGAGGCGCTGCTAACAGCGCTCGGCTAGCTGTCCGCGACCGCCCGAGCCCGCAGCGCGGCCTCGATCCGCCCGAGCGTGGACGTCACATCTTCGAGCGCTTCGGGCCCGAGCGGCCCCGCCAGCGCGGCTTGCGCGGCGATCGCGATCGCGTCGCGCCTTCCCCGCAACTCGCCGATACGGTCCCCCAGCCCTGCCGCGCTCGCGTCTCCCGGCAGCTCGGCCAGCGTGGCATCGAGTGCGACGAGCACCTGCAGCGCTGCCTCGCGATCGCGGCCGTGATCGAGATCCAGTCGCGCCCGCAGCGCCAAGTCCTCGCAGACCAGCGCTCGCTGGCGGCCGCTCAGCACCGCGGCCAGCCGCGCCTGGGGGGCGAGCGCGGCCGCGCGGCGACGGCGGCCCGAGGACAGGGTCAGCTCCCGGGCGTCGGTCCACAACCCGTCGGCGACCTGCTCGCCGGCGCCGTACCCGATCCGCGCGACCAACGCCTGACCGCGGCTGACCGAGTTCTGGTACGGGTCGGCCGTGACCAGCCGGAACACGTGCAGTGCCCGGTTGAGGACGGCCAAGTCGGCGGTCAGCTGCTCCTCGCCCGCTCGCACCAGCCACGCGCGGGCGGCCGCCTCGTCAGACAGCTCCGCGCCGACGTCGATCACGGTCGCCCGGCCCGTGGCCACCGGCGTAGGCTCAGGCTCGGGTTGAGCATGAGCCTTGCGCCGGACGGGCTTCAGCAGCCGGCGCTCGACCGTCCCCAGGGTAGCGATCACGAGCACGTGCGTCGGCGGGGCGTCGGTCGCGTCGCCGGCGGCGCGCACCAGGTAGCGACCGTCGGGCGGACCGACCGGCCACGGCAGCTCGACCTGGCTGAAGCGAAACAGCCGCGAGACAGAGCCGCTGGCTACCCGGCCGCGTTCTTGACCTTGATCGCGTACTTGCTCGGCGCGATCGAGACGATCGGCTCGGGGATCTGACTGAGGTGGTTGATCAGCTTGATCCATTGGCCGGGCTGGAGGATGCTCTTGACCTCGGCTGAGACCTTGTCGTTGCGGCCGAACAGGGGCGTGAAGGCGATCTGGATGCGGTTCGTGTGGTCCGGGAGCGACAGGGTGCTCGACTGGCCTTTGTAGCTCATCAGCGACACGATCTCATCGGGCTTCATCGCGCCCTGCAGCGTGAGCAGCCGGCGGATCGCCAGGTCGGTGATCGAGCCCGGACCCTGGTGGCCCGCGACCGAGATTCCGTTGATCCTCGAGATGTCCATGCTGGACCCGGTCCCGCCCGCGGCATCGACTCCGGTCGAGGCGCTGAGGCTGTGCCCGCAGTCCAAGCCGCTGACTGTCGGCGTCAGGCCCGAGGCCGACAGGAACTCGATCACGCCGAGGATCCGCCGGTCGATCAGGCCGGCCTCGATGTCGCGGCGCCCGCAGGAGTAGATTTGGACGTGGGGATCCTCGAGCACCCGGGTCTGCAGCTGCTCCTTGGACATCAGCAGCACCTGGCCGACCGACGCGTTCTTGGAGCCCGGGCCGTAGAACGGGTCGACCCCGGCGGCGCGATACACAGCCGTGGCCTGGAGCAGCTTCCAACCGTCGAGGATCGGCTTGGGGTCGATCTGCGGAGCGTTCTTGCCGGCCGGGCGCACCATGAACTGCAGGTGCGAAGCCGAGGACTTGGTGCGCGCGCCGATCCGGCCCAGGATCGTGCCGGCCACGACCACCGCGCCCTGCTTGAGCGGCTCCAGCGTGTACTCGTCCTTGGCCAGGTGCAGGACATCTGAGAAGTAGTCGTTGAAGTTCGAGATCTGCGACTGGCTGCTGCGGATCTGCAGCGCGCCGCCGGCCCGGTAGGAGTTCGGGCGGTGCGGGTCGGCGAACAGTCGCTCCTTGACCATCGGCGTCGCGATCGAGGAGGTCTCCTGGCTGGCCGTGGGCTCGACGGCCGCGCGCTGCGAGCCGCCGGTCTTCGCCGACGAGGTCTTCGGGGACGCGGCGGCCTCCTGGCTGGCGTCGGCCGAGGCGGGCGCGGCGGAGTCTTGCTGGGAGCCGGCGCTGGCCGGCGCGGTCGGCGCCTTGGTGGGCTTTGAGCTCGACTGGGCGGCGAGCTGCTGGGCGATCTGCTTGGCCGTGACCTTGACCGGCTTGGGCACCGGGTACTGGCTCGGGATCGAGCCCAGGTTCGCGTACGTGTAGACGTTGCCGGTCGCGTCCTGGAGCTCGAGGTAGCGGCCGAGCTGCGCGCTCTGGCCGATCTTCACGACCTTGCCATCGTTGACGGCGATCACCGGCGAGTTCTGCTTGGCGTAGATCGAGACGGCCCTGGTGGTCGGGTCGGACTCGATCGGGACCGCTGCGTTGCCGCTCTGGACGCGCTGCTTGGCCAGCTTCTCGACCGCATCGTCGGCGTACTTGGACGGTGCGGCCACCGGGAAGTGACCCTCGACCAGCCCGGTCAGTGCCCCGACCAGCTGAGTCGGCATGCCGCCGATCAGCTTCGCGCGTAGCAGCACCGACTGGACGTACCAGTTGGCGTGGTTGTAGGCGAAGATCGCTTGCGAGAGGTTCTTGGAGGCACCGGCCGCGTGCAGGTAGCGAGCGGCGCTGAAGATCGCGTCAACCGGGTTGTAGGGATCGGCTTCGCCGTCTCCGTTGGCGTCGATGCCCCACTCCTTCCAGGTGGACGGCAGGAACTGCATCCAGCCGACGGCGCCCGCGCTGGAGACCGAGAGGTTGCGGCCGTAATCGGTCTCGATCTCGTTGATCCCGGCCAGCACCTGCCACGGGACGTCGTACTGGATCCCGGCCGCCTGGTAGATCGGCAGCAGGAACGGCGGGATCCGGAAGCTGTCGATGAAGAAGTTCGGGACCCCCATCGGTGGCGCGGTCGGCAGCGTGATCGTCGACGAGGAGGGCGGCGGCTGCGGCGGCACGGTCGCGGTCTGATGGTGGTGGTGCCTAGGGGCGGGCCGCGACGGCTTGGAGCTGTGCTTCTTCGGCTTTGGCTTCGGCTTCGGCTTCGGCTTCGGCTTTGGCTTGGGCTTGTTGCCGGTCGGCGGCGGCGAGGTGTGGGTGGACGGGCGCTGCGACTTCGGCTTGCCCTTGGGCTTGGGCGGGTTGGAGGTCGTCGTGGTGGGCGTGGTGCCCGTGGCCGGCGTCGTCGGCGTTGTCGGGGTGGTGGGCGTCGTCGGCGTGGTCGGCGACGTGGGGGTGGTGGGCGTCGTCGACGTGGTCGGCGTCGTCGACGAGCCCGGCGGGCACCACTCCGATAGGACCCGCGTGCCGGCCGGGAGGTTCAGCGTCGAGATCTGCTCGCCGACGTCGAGGTAGTAGGTCTTCAGCTTGCCGGTCGGCAGCCTCACGGTGACCGTGCACTTGGGGGTTGCAGACGCAGCGGGAAGGGCCGAGAGGCCCATCACGGCAGCGATCGTCGCGATCGTGCAACTCGCGACTCGAAGCTTCCTACCTCTCAACACTTGTGGCTTGGTCCTCCGCCGGCTGCTACACGCATGTCAACAGGGCCGCCTGGTCCTGCGGCTCGGCTGGAAGCTACTGGTTGACCCGGCGCTTTGCAACGGGGAAGCGGCCTGACATCCGTGCGTTTTTGGTTGCGACATCGCTGCAATTCGCGGGAAAGCTGATCAAGGTGCACCAGTCCGTTATCGGCAGCTCGTTCACATGACCGTAGCGGCATCACCGAGGGTGTGCGCAGGATAGGCCTCGACCTCAGCCTTAGCCCAGCCGTCGACCTGGGAGCGACAGCGCCGGCGAGTCCCGGAAATACGGTTCGCCGTCGCGGGCGGGGACCGTTACAGTGAGCGGCAATGACCGAAGACAAGCTGCGTCCCGAAGACAAGGGCCTGCGCCAGCGGGTCACACGCCAGAGCGAAGAGGCGATCGGCAAGCTCGCCTCGGGCATGCTCGAGAACCCGGTCGTCAACGGGGCGATGACCGCCGCGTTCGAGACCAAGCAGAAGGCGACGCGCGCCCAGGAGGTTGCGATGGGGGCGCTCAACCTGCCGTCGGCGAGCGACATCGAGCGCCTGACCAGGCGGCTGCGCGGCGTTTCGCAGCGGCTGGAGGGGATCGAGGACGGTCTCGACCGGGTCGAGCAGCGGATCGAGGGGCTCGGCGCCAACACCGCGCTGGACCGGCGCCTGGCCGCGATCGAGGAGCGACTCGAGCGGATCGAAGCCGCGCTCCCCGACAACGCCGCCGGCGCCAAGCCGCCAGTCGGCAACGCCTCCGCCTGATCGCTCAACCCGAGCCGCTGCGCGCCACCGTGGTCAGCGCGGCGACCGCGATCTCGCCCATTCGGCGCTCGCCCTCGCGCAGCGCGTCCTCGCCGATCCTCACGCGCGCGGGAAACAGCAGGTCGGTGACGAGCAGGAGCGTCGCGGCGCTGACGCCCCGCAACGTCGCCAGCGCGAACAGCGTCGCGGTCTCCATCTCGACGGCCGTGGCGCCGTCGGCCAGCCACCGGCGCTCCTGATCGGGCCTGCCGTCGTAGAACAGATCGGTCGAGACGACCGTGCCGGTGCGGGCATCGCCCGCCGCGATCAGCGCGCCGAGCAGATCCGGGGCGGGCGTCACGCGGTTGCCCGCCCCCAGCGCGCGGCTGGTCCCGTCGGCCGGGATCGCATCGGTCGCGATCAGGAGGTCGCCGAGCTCGAATTCGGATTCCAGCGCAGCGCAGGTCCCGACCCGCAGCAGCCTCCCGGCGCCCAGGTCGACGAGCTCGGAGATCACGATCGCCGCGCTCGGACCGCCCATTCCGGTGCTCTGGATCGTCAGCGGCTCGCCGTCGCCGGCGCTCCCCGTGTACCCCCACAGGCCGCGGTTGTGGTTGAACATCAGCGGCGACTCCAGCAACGCCTGCGCCAGCCACAGCGCGCGACCCGGATCGCCCGGCAGCAGCACGCGCTCGGCGAGCTCCGCGGTCGGCTTGATGTGGATTGGCTGCGTCATCGGGGGTGAGGTTGACATACGCCGCCGAGGCGAGTAGACCTAGCTTCACGAAGTAGGCAACAGGCCGGAGCGTGGGTGTGCTGCCGATGGTTAGGCTTCACGCGCGCGAGGTGCCGCCGGAAACGTGACGAGCGCCAACGGCCGACGCAGCGGGCCGTAATGTCCGCGGGCGGCGAGGGTCCGGCCTCTCACCGGGCTCCCGCCGCCGACTGAACCCTTGGACCATTCTCGTCGGTTCCGGGACAATCAGGCGCAGTGAGCGGGCCAGATCCCGACGAGGTGCTCGAAGCCGTCGCCGCCGGCGGGCTGCTGGTCGTCGACCGTGCGGTGATCGTGCTCGTGTCCGGCGGGCGCGATTCCACCTGCCTGCTCGATCTGGCCGTGAGGATCGCCGGCCGCGAGGCGGTCACCGCGCTGCACGTCAACTACGGGCTGCGGAACGCGGCCCAGCGTGACGAGCGCCATTGCGCGCAGCTGTGCGAGCACCTCGGGGTGCCGCTGCAGATCCGCCGCCCGCAGCGACCGGAGTCCGGCAACCTCCAGGCGTGGGCCCGCGACGAGCGCTACGGCGCGGCCGCGAGCGCTGCGCTCGCCCGCGGAGGCGACGTGGCGGCGGGCCACACTGCGACCGATCAGGTGGAGACGATCCTGTACCGGCTGGCCTCGTCCCCCAGCCGTCGCGCACTGCTGGGGATGCGCCCGCGTGAGGGGGTGCTGGTCCGCCCGCTGCTCGAGTACACGCGCGAGCAGACCGCGGCGTACTGCGTCGCTCGGGGGCTGAGCTGGCGCGAGGACGAGACCAACGCGTCGGATGCCTACGCGCGCAACCGGATCCGGGCCCGGCTGCTGCCGGCGCTGCGAGACGTGCACCCCGGCGCATTCGACAACGTGCTCGCCGTGACCGACGTCCTCCGCGACGAGGCCGCGGTGCTCGACGGGCTCGTCGACGATGTCCTCCGGGGCCGCAACCAGATCGAGCTGGCCCGCCTGCGCGAGCTTGCACCGGCGCTGTCGCGGCTGGTCTTGCAGCGCCTGGCCGACGAGGCCGCCGGCGGGATCGCCCCGGGCGCGGCTCGGCGGCTCGGCGACGTGACCGCGCTCTCGGACCGCGGGACGGTCGAGCTTCACCTCGGCGCCGGGGTGCGCGCGATCGCCGAGTACGGGGTGGTGCGGTTCGAACGGCTCGGCACCTCCGAGCAACGGGCCCCCCAGCCCGTGCGCCTCCAGATCCCCGGCGCGGTCCGGTTCGGCCCCAGCGACGTCAGCTGCGAGCTCGAGCCTCCCGCCCGCGAGCCGGGGATGCTCGACCGCGCCACGCTCGGCGACGAGCTCGTCGTCCGCTCCTGGCGCCCGGGCGACCGGATGGCGCCGCTCGGGCTCTCCGGGAGCAAGAGCCTGCAGGATCTGTTCACCGCCCGGCGGGTCCCCAGGCGCGAGCGCGCCGCGGTCGCCGTCGTCGAGTCCCACGGCGAGATCGCCTGGGTGGCCGGCGTCGCCACCTCCGAGCGCTTCAAGGTCACGGGGTCGACGCGCGCAGGCGTGCGCCTGAGCGCGCGACCCGCGCGGGGCCTGCGCCACTAGCATGGCCTGACGTGGACGACGACGCGATCGGGGAAATCCTCGTTGGTCCCGAGGAGCTGGCGCGGCGGGTGCGCGAGCTCGCCGACGAGGTCTCGCGAGACTACGAGGGCAAGGACCTGGTCCTGGTCGGCGTTCTCAAGGGCGCGGTGTTCTTCTTGTCGGACCTGATGCGCCACCTGACCGTCCCCTGCGAGGTGGACTTCATGGCGGTCGCTTCCTACGGCTCGGCCACGAAGTCCTCGGGCGTGGTCCGGATCCTGAAGGATCTCGACGCCGTGATCGAGGGCCGTGACGTGCTGATCGTCGAGGACATCGTCGACTCGGGCCTGACGCTCCAGTACCTGCTTCGCAATCTCGCCGGCCGCGATCCGCGTTCGCTCGAGGTGTGCGCGCTGCTGATCAAGCCCGAGCGCCGGAAAGTCGATCTGCGGACCCGCTATGTCGGGTTCGAGATACCGAACAGGTTCGCGATCGGCTACGGCCTCGATCACCTGGAGCGCTACCGCAACTTGCCCTATGTTGCGGCGTTGAAGGAATGAGCCCCTACCGCCCAGAACACCCTGGCCAGAGGGCCAAACCCAGGTGCTACGCTTGATCCGTCTAGCTCCCAAGCCGGCGCGTCGCATGCGCGGAGTTTCTTTATGAGCAGGTTTTTCAAGAGCGCAGCTTTCCCCATCCTGATTGTGGTTGTGCTCGCCTTCTTCGCTCAGAAGCTGATCGGCAGCTCGAGCCATTCGACCCACTACTCGTTCGGCAACCTGCTGACGCAGCTCAACAACGAGCAGGTCAAGAGCCTCACGCTCAAGGAGAAGGACAACACCGCGTCGGTCACCCTGCTTCCGCAGTACGGCGGCACCAAGTACTCGGTCGGCTACCCGGACCAGTACACGCCGCAGCTGATCACCTCGGCGCACAAGAGCATCGCCGACCAGAGCGAGTTCGACATCCAGGGCAAGGCCAGCAACGGCTGGTTGTCGCTCCTGACCTACATCCTGCCGTTCGTGATCTTCATCGGGTTCTGGATCTTCCTGATGAATCAGGTGCAAGGTGGAGGCTCCAAGGTGATGTCGTTCGGCAAGTCGCGCGCCAAGCGAATGTCGGTCGACTCGCCCAAGATCACCTTCCGCGACGTCGCGGGGGTCGACGAGGCGGTGGAGGAGCTCCATGAGATCAAGGAGTTCCTCGAGAATCCGAAGAAGTTCCAGGCGCTCGGGGCGCGAATCCCGAAGGGCGTGCTGCTGTACGGGCCGCCCGGAACCGGTAAGACGCTGCTGGCGCGCGCGGTCGCGGGCGAGGCTGGCGTCCCGTTCTTCTCGATCTCCGGTTCCGACTTCGTCGAGATGTTCGTTGGGGTGGGCGCGTCGCGCGTGCGCGACCTGTTCGAGCAGGCCAAGCAGAACTCCCCCTGCATCATCTTCATGGACGAGATCGACGCCGTCGGCCGGCACCGCGGCGCGGGTCTCGGCGGTGGCCACGACGAGCGCGAGCAGACGCTCAACCAGCTGCTCGTCGAGATGGACGGCTTCGAGATGAAGGACAACATCATCCTGATCGCCGCCACCAACCGGCCGGACATCCTCGACCCGGCGCTGCTGCGCCCGGGCCGGTTCGACCGCCAGATCGTGGTCGACCGCCCGGATCGCACAGGCCGCAAGAAGATCCTCGAGGTCCATACCCGCGGCAAGCCGCTGGCGCGCGAAATAAATGTTGACGCGCTGGCGGGCCAGACCCCCGGCTTCACCGGCGCGGACCTGTCCAACCTGGTCAACGAGGCAGCCCTGCTCGCGGCCCGCAACGGCAAGCGCGAGATCACCCAGATCGAGCTCGAAGAGGGGATCATGCGCGTGATCGCGGGTCCCGAGAAGAAGACCCGGGTGATGAGCGACAAGGAACGGCGGATCACCGCCTACCACGAGATGGGCCACGCGATCGTGGGCCACTACCTGCCGCATTCCGACCCCGTCCACAAGATCTCGGTGATCTCCCGCGGCCAGGCCCTCGGCTACACAATCTCGCTCCCCACCGAGGACAAGTTCCTGACCACCCGCGCCGAGCTGCAGGACACGATGGCGATGACCCTGGGCGGCCGTGCCGCCGAGGAGATCGTCTTCGGCGAGGTCACCACCGGCGCGTCCAACGACCTCGAGAAGGTGACCGCCACCGCCAAGCAGATGGTGATGCGGTTCGGGATGTCCGAGAAGCTCGGCCCCCGCGTGTTCGGCCACGACCACGGCCAGCCGTTCCTGGGTCGCGAGTTCTCGGCCGAGCCCGACTACTCCGACGAGATCGCTCGCGAGATCGACGACGAGATCCGCCGGATCGTGGAGGCCGCGCACGTCCAGGCCAAGGAGATCCTTACCCACTACAAGGGATCGCTGGAGAAGCTCTCCGAGATCCTGGTCAAGCGCGAGACGATCGAGCAGGCCGAGTTCCACGCACTGCTGGACGGCGGCACCGAGGAGGAAGTATTCGGCGCCGAGGCGCCGCCTCCGCCCGAGGTGCCGGTCCCGCCCGCCGCGGGCGAGCGCGCCGGTCGCGACACTCCGCGGCCTCTGCCCCGTCCGGGCCTGGCCGGCGGAACCGCCGAGTAGCTGACGGACTCCGGACGCCGCTGCCAGCGTCCTCAGTCGCTCGTGTGCGGAGCACACGTCGCTCCCTGCGTCCTCGGCAGCAGCTCCCGGACTCTCGTCAGCCGTCTTGCTAGACGCCCGGCGGAAGCGGTGGGGTGAGCCCGTGCGCGTGGCAGGCGGCGATTCCCGGCGCCAGTGCCGGAGCCGCGGCCAGCGCCGGCGGCTTGGCGAACGCCGGCTTGCGAAAGTCGAAGTAGTCGGTCATCGCGTGCGCGTTGGCGTCGCGGAACGTCATCGCCGGAAGGTTCCACTTGCGCTCGACAAACGCCAGCACCGAGGTGTGGTCCTGGACGACGTTCGACACGTAGTTGGCGCGGGCCCAGGGTGAGACCACAAACAGCGGGACGCGGAACCCGTAGCGGTCGTAGTCGCCCGGCGCGTCGCCGGGAGCGAGGAGCGGCTTGATCTTGTCGGGCCTGATCGCGCGCGGTGGCGGTACGTGGTCGTAGTACCCGCCGTGCTCGTCGTAGTTGATGAACAGCGCCGTGCGCTTCCACGTCGGCGCCTTCATCAGCGTGCGTACCACCTGGGCGATGAATCGCTCGCCCACCTGGATGTCCTGGGGGTTCTCCTCGGAGGTGGTGTCGTAGTTGGGGTCCAGAAACGTGAATTGCGGGAGCCTGCCGGCGGCGACGTCGGCGGCGAACGTCTCGAACTTGCGCTGGCGAGGCGCCCGCGCGGCGGTGAACGAGCCCGGCACGATCAGCCAGCTCGGGGCGTTCTGGTAGTAGATCGCCCAGTCGATGTGGTGAGCGTCGAGCCGGTCCCAGATCGTGCCGTTGGCCGCCGGGATCGAGAACGTGGTGCTGTCGGTGGCGATCGTCCCCGAGGCGGTGCCGGTGAACATGAAGCGGCGGTTGGGGTAGGTCTGCGCGAGCACCGAGCTGAAGTACCGCTGGCCGATCGGGAAGTGCCTGGCCAGCGAGTAGGTGAACGGCAGGTCGTGCTCGTCCCAGATGCTCATCGCGATCGGTCCGCTGGCGCGCACGAACCCGTCGTTGCGGCCGTGGTCCCATGACTGGTGGCTGGCGTTCCAGTTCTGGCCGGGGTGACCCTGCAGCTGACACGGCGTCGGCGCCCGGTTGGCGAACACGCGGTGGCCGTTGGTGTTCCGGTTGAAGTCGGTGAGCCTGCCGCGCCGGCGACTGAGCCCGTCGACGCCGGCCCTCCCCGGGACCTCGTAAGGAACCAGCCCGAGCAGGTTGTCGAACGAATGGTTCTCCATCATCAGCACCACGATGTGCTTGATCTGCGGCATGCTGGCGTGCCCTGCGGGCAGGTGGGGGAACGGGCGCGAGTCGGGCCTGCGTACGCTCGCGGCGTCGACGATCGGACGCGCCCACGCGGGCAGCCCGCGGGTGGCCATCACGGCGCCGGCCCCCGCGGCGGCGCCCAGCACTGTGCGGCGGGTCAGCTTTGCGTCGGACCCGAGCGCCGAGCCCGGGTCGGCCTGGTGATCGGATTCCTTGCTCACAGCGCCGGAAGATATAGGGCGGCGGCCGCCGGATGTCACCACGCCGTGACCGGTGCACCCCGGCTCGCGGACGCTAACGTCAGCCCGATCACCGCACACAGCCCCCGTCAACCCATACCCGACGACGCCGCCAGCGGCCGTCCGACGCGGCTGCTCCTGCTCGCCGCCCGGGTCGGGCTGCCGCTGGCGATCGCGATCGCCGGCGTGGTTCTGATCGTGATCGGCGGGCCCGGCTCGCACCACCACAGCCCCACGGTCGCCGCCGCCGGGGTGGCGCTGCTGATTGCTGCGCTGATTGTGTGGATGGTCAACTGGCTGTTCCGGATGAGCGTGCAGAGCAACCGGGAGCGAGAGCAGGAGGAGCGGGCGCGCGAGTACTTCGACGATCATGGTCATTGGCCCGACGAGGAGCCACCGCAGTGACCGAGTTCACGCTGATGGGCGTCGTCAACGTCACGCCGGACTCATTCTCGGATGGGGGGCGCTACTTCGAATCCAGCGCGGCGATCGCTCACGGCCTCCAGCTCGAGCTCGAGGGCGCCGCGATCCTCGACATCGGTGGCGAATCGACCCGTCCCGGCGCCGAACCGGTGGGAGCTGCCGAGGAGCTCCGGAGGGTGCTCCCGGTGATCGAGGGGCTGGTGGCCGCGGGCTCCAAGGCGCGGATCTCGATCGACACGTCCAAGAGCGAGGTCGCGGCGGAGGCGTTGGCGGCCGGCGCCACCTACGTCAACGACGTGACCGCGTTCCGCGGCGATCCAGAGCTCGCCGACGTGGTCGCGAGCGCCCGCGCCGATTGCTGCCTGATGCACATGCTCGGTGATCCGCGCACAATGCAGGACGATCCTCGCTACGACGACCTGGTCTGCGACATCAGGGAGTTCCTGGAGGAGCGGATGGCATTCGCGCTCGCGTGCGGGATCGAGCGCGAACGGATCATGCTCGACCCGGGGATCGGCTTCGGCAAGACGCTTGAGCACAACCTCGAGCTGCTACGGCGGCTGGACGAGCTGGTGGCGATCGGCCGGCCGCTGGTGATCGGCACCTCGCGCAAGTCGTTTCTGGGCCGGATCACCGGCCGCGAGCCTGACGAGCGGGTCGCGGCCACGATCGCGACCAGCGTGCTGGCCTACGAGCGCGGGGCCCGCGTGTTCCGCGTGCACGACGTCGGTCCGATCCGTGACGCCCTTGCGGTGACGGCTGCTACGGTCACCGCCCGATGGCCGACGCCGACGATTTCGACGACGACGACGTAGACGACGAGGACGAGGGCCACCCCGAGCCCGAAGTCACGATCGAGATCAGCGGGCTGTCGCTGTTCACACACGTCGGCGTCACGGCGGCCGAGCGCGAGGTCGGCCAGCGGCTGCTGCTGGACCTCCGAATCGACGTCGGCGACACCGACGCGACCGTCACCGACCGGGTCGAGGACACCGTCGACTACGCGCAGGTGTGCGATATCGCCAACTTGATCGCCCAGCGCTCGTACAAGACGCTCGAGCGCCTGTGCGCGGCGATCGCCGACCGCCTGCTCGAGCAGTACGACGTGCACGCCGTCTGGGTGAAGGCGGCCAAGCCCGAGCCGCCGCTGCACCTGCCGGTGACCGAGGTCTCGGTCGAGGTGTGGCGCGAGGCCTAGTGTGCCGGACGGTGCAGCACTGATGAACGGCGGCCGGACCGGCTACCTCGGGCTCGGCTCCAACGTCGGCGACCGCCGCGATCATCTCCAGCAGGCGGTGGCCGCGCTGCCGACGCAGCGCGTGACCGTGCTCGCCTCCTCCTCGGTGTACGAGACCGAGCCGGTCGGCGAGGTGCTCGACCAGCGCGACTTCTACAACGCCTGCGTCCGGATCGAGACCGAGCACGATCCCGAGCAGCTGCTCGACGCCTGCAAGCGGGTCGAGCGCGAGCTCGGCCGCGAGCCGGGCGGGATCCGACACGGTCCCCGGCCAATCGACGTCGACGTGCTCCTGCTCGGGTCGCTCGAGCACCGCTCCGACCGACTGACGCTGCCCCACCCCGAGGTGCTCGGCCGCCGCTTCGTACTGGTGCCGCTGCTCGAGCTCGATCCCGAGCTGACGCTCCCCGGCGGCGCGCGCGCGGCCGACGCCCTGGACGAGCTCCCCGAAGGCCCGGCGGTCCGCCGCGTGGGTGGACCGCTCCTGTAGTGGCGCGGGTCAGAACTCGGTACTAGATAGGGTTGCGCGATGCTGTTGGTCGTCGACGTCGGTAACACCCAGACGCACTTCGGTGTGTTCGCCGACGGCGACACGAACGTCGCCCAGCACTGGCGGTTTGCGACCGTCCGCGAGTCCACCGGCGACGAGCTCGGCGCGGCGCTGTCGAACCTGCTGGCGCTGCGCGGCCTGTCGCTGGAGGCCGTTCAGTCCTCGATCGTGTCCTCGACGGTGCCGCAGCTGGCCGAGCAGTGGACGCTGATGGCCGAGCGCTACCTGGCGCAGCGGATGCTCGTGGTGGGCCCCTCGATCCGGACCGGGATGCCGATCCGGATGGACAACCCGCACGAGGTCGGCGCCGACCGGCTCGTCAACGCGGTCGCGGCCTACGAGCAGGTCAGGGGCCGTTGCGTGGTCGTCGACTTCGGCACCGCGATCACCTACGACGTGGTGTCCGAGAGCGGTGAGTACCTGGGCGGGATCATCACCCCGGGCGCCGAGATCTCGATCGATGCGCTCTACGACCGCGCCGCCAAGCTCCCCAAGGTCGAGCTCGACGAGCCGCGCTCGCTGATCGGAAAGTCGACCGTCGAGGCGATCCGCAGCGGGATCGTCTACGGGTTCGCCGGTCAGGTCGAGGGGATCGTGCGGCGGTTGCGGGCCGAGATCGGCGCCTCGACCACGGTGATCGCGACCGGCGGGCTGGCCGGGGTGCTGGTGCCGTTCATCCGTGAGACGATCGACGAGGTCGACGACCTGCTCACGCTGACTGGGCTGCGGCTGATCTGGCAGCGAAATCAGGACTGACGTCGGGGACCGGCACCTCAGGAGTGCGGGCGACCGTCGCGGCCAGGATCAGGAACGTGAGCCGGCGCCGGTTGTCGGGCTGGGCGACGGCGAACTCGTCGTAGGCGTCGAGCAGCGAGCGGATCGCGGCGAAGATCGGGGCGTCGTCAATGTCGTCGGGCACGTCGCACGCCAGCCGGGCCAGCGCCAGCATCTCGGTCGCCGCCTCGGCGCTCTGACGCATCGACGCGATGGCGCCGAGCAGCACGAACTCCGACACGCGGTCGAGCAGCACGTGAGGCGCCCGCTCGTGCTCGCCGACCGCCGGTCCGGCGACCTCGAGCGGCTCGCCGGCGGCGATCCGCAGCGACTGACCAGAGGCGATCGACCGGATCTGATCGGGCAACAGGCCGACCTGGAGCGCCGAGCGCAGCTGGAACGCCGCGGAGACCGCGGTCAACCCGTACGGCGCGTCGCTGGCGAACACGATCTGCCCGGGCGGCACCAGCGAGAACAGCGACAGCATGTCGGCCGGCATCCACCAGGCCGTGTCGAACAGCAGGTTGGGGTGGTCGGCGGCGACCCGCCAGATCCACGACAGGTCACAGATGCCGGCGTGCGCGAGGATCAGCCGCGCGTTGGGGAATTCTCCGGCCAGCTCGACGGCGTGCAGCCCCAGCGCCGGAATCCCGCGCCCGGCGTGGATCAGCACCGGCAGCGTGCGCTCGTGGGCCAGCGCGATCAGCGGGCGCACGCCCGGGTGGTCGAGCGTGAACTGCTCGGCGCGCGGGTGCAGCTTGATCCCGCGGGCGCCGGCCTCGAGGCAGCGTACGGCCTCCTTGAGGGCGCCGTGGTGCGGGTTGACGCGGCAGAACGGCACCAGCAGGCCGTCGGACTGCCTCGCCGCCTCGAGCACCATGTCGTTGGGCTCGGGGTAGCCGTCGGGCTCGTGGAACGGGAACATGAACGCCCCCGCCGCGTCGGCCTGCCGGAGCGCCGCGGTCAGCTCCTCGGGGCTCTGGTGCATCCCGTCGGGGTCGTTGTAGCCGACATGCGTGTGGGCGTCGAACAGCCGCAACCCCGGGACCTCGTCGGTCACGACCGCCGTCCACGGCGCCAACGTCTTGACGAGATCCATGTCGTGATTCGTACCATGAAAGGCTCGTGACTCGAGCTCTCACCGACCCGTGGACCCTGGGCGGCGTCCGGATTCCCAACCGCGTCGTGCTCGCGCCGCTGGCCGGGATCGGCAACTGGTTCGTGCGACTTCAGGCCAAGCGCTACGGAGCCGGGCTGGTGGTCTCGGAGATGGTCTCGAGCTTCGCCGTGCACTACCGCAACGAGCGGACCTGCCGCGAGCTGCTGCGCATCCACCCCGACGAGCATCCGGTGTCGGTGCAGCTGTTCGGCCACGACCCGGAGGTCATGGCCTCGGCCGCGGAGACGGTCGCGTCGGCGGGCGCCGACCTGATCGACATCAACATGGGCTGTCCGGTTCCCAAGGTCTGCAAGACCGGCGCTGGTGCCGCGCTGCTGGACGATCCCGACCGAGCGGTGGCGCTGGCGCGGGCGGCAGCCCGGGGGAGCGGCCTGCCGGTCACGGTCAAGCTGCGCACGGGGCTTGCACCCGGCGACGCCAGCGGCGTCGACACCGCCCGCGTGCTGGCCCACGATGGCGGCGTGGCGGGACTGTCGATCCACCCGCGCCACGCCTCTCAGCGTCACAAGGGCGCGCCCGACTACGACCTTGCCCGATCGCTGGTCGCCGAGCTGCCCGTGCCGGTCCTGATCTCCGGGGGTCTGCACGACGCCGAGCAGGCGAGGCATGCGTTCGAGCAGACCGGAGCGGAGGGCTTGCTGCTGGCGCGCGGCTCGCTCGGCAACCCCTGGCTGTTCGGCGAGCTGCTGGGGCTGCGCGAGGGCGAGCCCGAGCCCGACGAGATCCTGGCCGAGCTCGACTGGGTCCTCGCGTGCGCGCGCGAGCACCTGGGCGAGGACCGCGCGGCGCGATACCTGCGTAAGTTCTATCCCTGGTACGTCGAGCGGCTGGCGCCGCCGCCTCCCCTCGCCAAGTCGCTGCAGGCCGCGGTTCAGACCGCGCCGACGCTCGAGGCCGCCCGGGAGCTGTTCGAGGGGGCAGCCCGGCGGCCGATCGAGCCGACCCTGGCGCAAACCCCCGGCTGACGGGAATTTGCAGAGCGAACTACGTGCATGTCTATACTCATCCGCCCACGGCACACGGACGCTGCGTGACCCCCCGCTCCACAGGCGGGTTTTTTTCGTAAAGAACGCTTCAAGTACAGGTCATACGCAATGCCCAAGGACGTCATCCTCACACCAGAAGGACTATCGAACCTCAAGTCCGAGCTCGATCATCTCGCGACCACCCGACGTCGCGAGATTGCGGCGCGGATCAAGGAGGCCCGAGAGTTCGGGGACATCTCCGAGAACGCCGAGTACGACGACGCCAAGAACGAGCAGGCGATGCTCGAGGCGCGGATCGCCCAGCTAGAGGAGAAGCTCCGCTCCGCCACGGTGATCGACGCCACCGACCTCAGCACGGACTCGGTCCGGGTCGGCACGGTGGTGCACGTCAAGGACGAGGGCGGCAAGTCCACCAAGTACACGATCGTCGGCTCAGCCGAGGCGAATCCCGCCGAGGCGAAGCTGTCCAATGAGTCTCCGGTCGGCAAGGCGCTGGTCGGCCGCAAGCGCGGTGAAGAGGTGATCTTCGCCACGCCTCGCGGTGAGCGGAAGCTGAAGATCACCAAGATCGACGTAGCCCACTAGGAACCGAGAGACTGGGGCCCGCCCTGGGCGAGGAACCCGCAGACGTCTTCGCTACCCGCCGTCGTAAGCTCGACGAGCTGCGCGCGGCGGGGGTGGACCCGTTTCCGCACGAGTTCGGAGGTGTCGAGCCGATCGCATCGGTCCGCGAGGCCCACGGAGACCTGCAGCCCGGCGAGGAGACCACCGTGTCCCACCGCGTCGCCGGCCGCCTGGCGGCGCGACGCGGCCAGGGCAAGATGGCGTTCCTGGACCTGGTCGACCGCTCCGCGCGGATCCAGCTGCAGGCGCGGGTCGACGACCTCGGGGACGACGGGATGGCGCGGCTGCTGGACTTCGACCTCGGCGATCTGATCGGCGTCGACGGGATCGCGTTCGTCTCGCGCCGCGGCGAGCTGTCGCTGCGGATCCAGTCGTTCGTGCTGCTGGCCAAGTCGCTGAGGCCGCCGCCCGAGAAGCATCACGGCCTGCGAGACGTGGAGACGCGCTTTCGCCACCGCGAGCTCGACCTCATCGCCTCCGAGGAGGCACGCGAGCTGTTCGTCACCCGCGCGCGGATCGTGTCCGCGGCGCGCCGCTTCCTCGACGCCGAAGGGTTCATCGAGGTCGAGACCCCGGTCCTGCAGCCGCTGTACGGCGGCGCGGCTGCGCGGCCGTTCATCACCCACCACAACGCGCTGCACCGCGAACTGTTTCTTCGGATCGCCACCGAGCTGTACCTGAAGCGGTTGATCGTGGGCGGGCTGGAGCGCGTCTACGAGATCGGCAAGGACTTCCGCAACGAGGGCGTCGACACCACCCATAACCCCGAGTTCACGATGCTCGAGTTCTACGAGGCATACGCCGACTACAACGACATCGCCGGCCGCTGCGAGCGCCTGATCGCCTGCGTGGCCTCCGAGGTCGGGTACGCAGGGGAGCTCAACTTCACGCCGCCGTGGCGCCGTGAGACGCTCGCCGGGGCGATCTTCGACCGCACCGGGATCGACATCCTGGCCCATCGCGACCGGGAGGCGCTGGCCGCAGAGATGCGCACCCACGGGCTGCCGGTGCCCGAGGACGCCGGCTGGCCTGCGCTCGTCGACGACCTTCTGTCCAAGCAGGTTGAGCCGACGCTGATCGAGCCCACGTTCCTGATGGACTTCCCGGTCGAGCTGTCGCCGCTGGCCAAGCGCCACCGCTCCGCGGACGGGCTGGTGGAGCGCTTCGAGGCCTATGTGGGCGGGATCGAGGTCGCCAACGCCTTCACCGAGCTCAACGATCCCGACGACCAACGCCGGCGCTTCGAGGATCAGCGCGCGCTGGCCGCGGCGGGTGACGAGGAGGCCCAGCCGTACGACGAGGCGTTCATCCAGGCGCTCGAACACGGGATGCCGCCGACCGGCGGGATCGGGATCGGGATCGACCGGCTGGTGATGGTTCTGACCGGGTTGCGCTCGATCCGCGAAGTCGTGCTGTTTCCCGCTATGAGGGACTAGCGTCCCCCCGGCGACGGCATTCTTACAGGGTTCGTTGTCGGTGGCGCTAACGTAGGTCGCGATGACGTTCGCTGATCGTCAGGTGCTTCTGGGACGCTGGGGCATGCCCGCAGTGGGCTCCAGGAGTGCTGGTAAACTGCGGAATGGCCACAGAACTAACCGCTTGCGCTCAACTATTGCGGCCGGCAGGCCGATCTTGGTGAGTAGAGCGGCGTTGAAGCCATCCCGTAACCGGCAGGCCTCGACGAGTTTGGCAGCGTAGAAACCAAGTCCGGAAATCGTCCCGACCGACCGACCGAGTATCCGCCACACCGAGAGAGAACCATGTTCGAGCGATTTACAGAGCGAGCCCGCCAGGTTGTCGTCCTGGCGCAGGAAGAGGCGCGAACGCTCAAGCACAACTACATCGGCACTGAGCACATCCTGCTCGGCCTGCTCCGCGAGGAGGAGGGCCTGGCGGCCCGGGTGCTCGAGTCGCTTGACATCACAGTCGAGCGTGTGCGAGCCCAGGTCGTGCGAATCGTCGGCTCGGGCGAGGAGGTCACCTCGGGCCAGATCCCGTTCACGCCGCGCGCGAAGAAGGTCCTAGAGCTGGCGCTTCGCGAGGCGCTGAGCCTTGGCCACAACTACATCGGCACCGAGCACATCCTGCTCGGCCTGGTGCGCGAGAACGAGGGCGTGGCCGCCCGGATCCTGCTCGACTTCGACGCGGACTCCGAGAAGATTCGCAACGAGGTGATCAGGATGCTGTCGGGCCCCGGCAGCCGCCAACGTTCCGGCAGCGCCGGCGCGCCCGCGGGCGCATCGGCGCCCGGCGAGGGCAAGAAGTCCTCGAAGCTGCTCGACCAGTTCGGCCGCAATCTGACCAAGCTGGCCGCCGAGAGCAAGCTCGACCCGGTCGTCGGCCGCGAGACCGAGATCGAGCGGATCATGCAGATCCTCTCGCGCCGGACGAAGAACAACCCGGTGCTGGTGGGCGAGCCGGGCGTCGGCAAGACCGCCGTCGTCGAGGGCCTGGCCCAGCGGATCACGCACGGCGACGTCCCGGAGCTGCTGAAGGGCAAGCAGATCTACACGCTCGACCTGGCGGCGCTGGTCGCGGGCTCCAAGTACCGCGGCGAGTTCGAGGAGCGCCTGAAGAAGGTGATGAAGGAGATCACCCAGCGCGGCGACATCATCCTGTTCATCGACGAGCTGCACAACCTCGTTGGCGCGGGTGCCGCCGAGGGCGCGATCGACGCCGCTTCGATCCTGAAGCCGGCGCTGGCCCGCGGCGAGCTGCAGACGGTCGGGGCGACCACGCTCGAGGAGTACCGCAAGTACCTCGAGCGCGACTCCGCCCTGGAGCGCCGCTTCCAGAAGATCACCGTCGACCAGCCCAGCACGGAGGAGACGGTTCAGATCCTCAAGGGGCTGCGCGACCGCTACGAGCAACACCACAAGGTGCAGATCACCGACGAGGCGCTCGAGGCCGCGGCCGACCTGGCCGACCGGTACATCTCCGACCGCTTCCTGCCGGACAAGGCGATCGACCTGATCGACGAGGCCGCGTCGCGGATGCGAATCAAGTCGATGACCTCCCCGCCGGTCTACCGCGAGCTCGAGGATGAGATCGAGGAGACCCGGCGCGCCAAGGAGGAGGCGATCGAGTCCCAGGAGTTCGAGAAGGCGGCGAACCTCCGCGACAAGGAGCGCAGGCTGAGCCAGCGCAAGCGCGAGCTGGCCGAACAGTGGGAGGCCGGCGAGTCGACCGAGCGTCCCGCGATCGGCGAGGAGGAGATCGCCGACATCGTCTCGATGTGGACCGGCATCCCGGTGTTCAAGCTGACCGAGGCCGAGACCGCGAAGCTGATGCGGATGGAGGAAGAGCTCCACAAGCGCGTGATCGGACAGCACCCGGCGATCGAGGTCGTCTCCAAGGCGATCCGGCGCTCGCGTGCGGGTCTGAAGGACCCCAAGCGCCCGACCGGTTCGTTCATCTTCCTCGGCCCGTCCGGCGTCGGTAAGACCGAGCTGGCGCGCACCCTCGCCGAGTTCCTGTTCGGCGACGAGGACACGATGATCCGGATCGACATGTCCGAGTACATGGAGAAGCACGCGGTCTCGCGGCTGGTCGGTTCGCCCCCGGGCTACATCGGCTACGACGAGGGCGGGCAGCTGACCGAGGCGGTGCGGCGCAAGCCATACAGCGTGCTGCTGCTGGACGAGATCGAGAAGGCCCACCCCGACGTGTTCAACATCCTGCTGCAGATCCTGGAGGACGGCAGGCTGACCGACGCGCAGGGGCGGACCGTCGACTTCCGTCACTGCATCGTGATCATGACCTCGAACATCGGCGCCTCGGAGATCGCGCGCAACACCCCGCTGGGGTTCGCGGTGTCCGACGACGAGACCGGGATCACCTACGACGACATGAAGAACCGGATCATGGGCGAGCTCAAGAAGGTCTTCCGGCCTGAGTTCCTCAACCGGATCGACGATGTGATCGTCTTCCACAAGCTGGCCAGGAACGAGATCAAGGAGATCGTCGAGCTGCTGCTGCGGCGGATCCGCGAGTCGATGGCCGAGCGCGAACTGCAGCTCGAGCTATCCGAGGAAGCCAAGGACCTGCTCGTCGAGAAGGGCTGGGATCCCTCGATGGGAGCCCGTCCGTTGCGCCGGGCGATCCAGCGCTACATCGAGGACCCGCTTGCGGACTTCGTGCTGCGCTCGCAGGTGCCGTCCGGTTCGACCGTGCTGGTCGAGCCCAACGTCGACGGCGAGCACGCTGGCGACTCGGAGCCGGACGTCAAGCTCTCGGTGATCGAGCCCGCTCCGCGGCCCACGCCGGTCGGCGTCGGCGCCGAGGGTGGCTCGGGCGAGGGCGGCGACGAGGAGGCTCCCCAGGAGCCGCCCGCCGCGGACGCTCAGACCGAATCCGAGTAGCGCTCAGCGACAAACGGTTTACGTCGGGCCCAGGCATTAGCCTGGGCCCGAGTCGTTTAACGCCCACGCCTAATGCCCCGCGCCACCACGATCCACGTCTGCTCGGCCTGCGGCCACGAGACCCCGCGCTGGGCGGGCCGCTGCCCGGGGTGCGGCGAGTGGAACGCGATGGTCGAGCAGCCTGCGCCCCGCGCGACCTCGGCCGGCCCGGGCTCGGGCTCGCGCCGGACCGCTCGCGCGGCTGCCGTCGCCCCGGTCGCGCTCGGCGACGTCGTCGCCAACAAGCAGCGGCGGCTGAGTACCGGGATCGGCGAGCTCGACAGCGTGCTGGGCGGCGGGATCGTCCCCGGTTCGCTGGTGCTGATCGGCGGCTCGCCGGGGATCGGCAAGTCGACGCTGACCACGATGGCTCTGGCCAACGTGCTGACCGCGGGCCATCGGACGCTGTACGTGTCTGCCGAGGAGTCGGCGGCGCAGATCCGGCTGCGGGCGGATCGGTTGAGCGGCGACGGGGCGCTGCGGATCCCGGTGATCGCCGAGACCGACCTGCAGACCGTGATCGCCACGCTCGAGCAGGAGCGCCCGGACGTGTGCGTGATCGACTCGGTGCAGACGCTGCACTCCGGCGACCTGTCCGGGGCCGCGGGCTCGGTAGCCCAGGTCCGTGAGGTCGCGGGCGAGTTGATGCGGGTGGCCAAGGCGCAGGACACGGCGGTGCTGCTCGTCGGCCACGTCACCAAGGACGGCGCCCTCGCCGGTCCGCGCGTGCTCGAGCACATGGTCGACTGCGTGCTGCAGTTCGAGGGCGAGCGCGAGCGCACCTACCGGACGCTGCGGGCGCTCAAGAACCGGTTCGGCCGCGCCAACGAGGCCGGCGTGTTCGAGATGCGCGACCATGGCCTGGTCGAGGTGCTGGACGCGTCCGCCCGGTTCGTGGCCGAGGCCACCCGTGCCCCGGGCAGCGTGGTGCTGTGCGCGATGGAGGGCTCGCGGCCGCTATTGGTCGAGGTCCAGGCGCTCGTCTCCCGATCGGAACTGGTGCCGCCGCGCCGGGTGGTGTCCGGATTGGACCGCAACCGGGTCGCGCTGGTGCTCGCAGTGCTGGGCCGCCACGCCGGGATCGGGCTGGGCACGGCGGACGTGTTCGTCAACGTGGTCGGCGGCGTTCGAGTCGACGATCCCGGCGCCGATCTCGCGGTCGCGCTGGCCGTGGCGAGCGCGGTGCGGCGGTCCGAGCTCACCGGCGCCGGCGGCGAGCGGCCGATGGCGTGCTTCGGCGAGCTCGGGCTGACCGGCGAGCTGCGCTCCGTCGCCCACGGCGATCGCCGGCTCGCCGAGGCACAGAAATTCGGTCTAACCGTGGTTATCGAGCCTGAGGGCCATAGGACGCTCCGGTCGGCCCTGCCAGCGGCGCTCGGCCGCGCCAACCGTGCGGCCGCGCTGGCAGCTTGAGCGAAACCCCGCCCCGCCGTCGGGGGTAGCCGCGATCCGGGCGCGGCCCCCGGCGCAGGGATCGATGCACCGGGGGTCTGGAAATCGTCAATAAGAGGTAAAATCACCCTTGATGCCGCCGCGTTCCGGGGAAGAGCTCAAAGAGGAGCTCGAGTCGCGACAGGACTCCCGGATGGTCCGGGCGTTGGAGATGGTCGCCCCAGGCACCGCGCTGCGAGAGGGCATCGACAACATCCAGTCCGCGCGATCCGGTGGTCTGATCGTGATTGGCGACGCGGACGAGCTCGCCTTCCTGTTCTCAGGCGGGATCAAACTCGATCTGGACTACTCGCCGACGTTCCTCTACGAGCTCGGGAAGATGGACGGCGCGATCGTCCTCAGCTCGAACGCGACCAAGATCGCGCACGCCAACGTCCAGCTGACTCCGGATCCGACGATCCTCACGCTGGAGACCGGGACCCGGCACCGGACCGCCGAGCGCGTGTCCAAGCAGACCGACGCGCTGGTGGTCGCGATCTCCGAGCGCCGCGAGGTGGTCTCGCTGTACGTCGACGGGATCAAGTACATCCTCGAGGACATTCCGGTCGTGCTGGCCAAGGCCAACCAGGCGCTGGCCACGCTCGACAAGTACCGCAGCCGGCTCGACCAGGTCTCGACCCGTCTGACCGCCCTGGAGTTCGAGGGCGGGGCGACGTTGCACGACGTGCTCACGGTCTTGCAGCGCGCCGAGCTGGTCACCCGGATGGCGGTCGAGATCGAGCGCTACATCGTCGAGCTCGGAAGCGAGGGCCGGCTGATCGAGATGCAGCTTGACGAGACGATGGTGGGCGTCTCGGCCGATAAGGCGGCGCTCGTCCACGACTACCTGGTCGAGGACTCCGACCACGTGTTCGCGACGGCATTCGACCAGCTGGTGCGACTCCCTCATCAGGACCTGTTGGACTTCGGTCGCCTGGCGGAGCTGCTGGGCCACGACCGTAAGCTGAACACGCTCGACTATCCGGTGTCTCCGCGCGGTTTCCGGATCCTCGGGCGGATACCGAGACTGCCCAAGCTCGTCGTACAAAGGATTGTCGACGAGTTCGGGGGCCTCGAAGAGCTCCTGGCCGCCACGGACAGCGAGCTGGAGACCGTCGACGGAGTCGGCGAGATCCGGGCGAAGGACATCCGCGAGGGCCTTCGCCGCCAGCAGGAGATCAACCTAGTGGATCGGTACCTGCAAACGTAGTTTCAGGCCAACGACGAAGTAATCCGCCTGCGGGTCCGCCCCGTGAGGCCGGGAGATAGGAGGACACCATCACCGAGCTAATGGACGAGCACCTCACGGATCTCGACAACATCGAACCGCCGCCGCATATCGAGTTCGAGATCGGCGACAACGTCGTATACCCGCACCACGGGGCTGGCAAGGTGCTACGCAAGGAGGTCAAGGAAGTTCTGGGAGAGAGCCGGGAGTACCTCACGATCAAGATCCTGCATAACGACATGACCGTGATGGTCCCCACCGAGAACGCAGCGTTGGCCGGGCTGCGGCGCGTGATCGACGAGGAGACCGTTAAGAAGGTGCTCGCCGTGCTGCAGGACGAGTGCTCGGAGATGCCAAAGAACTGGAACCGCCGGTTCAAGCACAATCGCGACAAGATCAAGACCGGCGACATCTACGAATTGGCCGAGGTCGTGCGCAACCTCGCCATCCGTGAATCGCAGAAGGGTCTGTCGACCGGCGAGAAGCAGATGTTCACGCGGGCGAAGAAGATCCTCGCCTCCGAGCTCATGTATGCCCTCGAGCTCGACGAGGACGAGGTCGAGGAACACATCTACGGACTGCTCGCCGAGTCTTCCGGCGTGAAGAAGACGGCGAAGGTGGTCGTCGCCGCGAAGTAGCGGCGAGACCGAGATGGCGGTCGCGTTGATCGTGGCCGCGGGACGTGGAGAGCGCCTTGGATCCCGCCGGCCCAAGGCGCTCGTCACACTTGCAGGCAGGCCGATGCTGGCGTGGAGCATCGCCGCGGTGCGGACCGTTGCGGCGGTGCAGCGGATCGTGATCGCGCTGCCTGACGGCGTCGACCTCGACGTGGGCCGCGGCGTCGTCACCGTGCCGGGAGGCGCCACCCGGTCGCAGTCGGTGCGCGAGGCGCTGCGGGCCAGCGGCGACGGCGATCCGGTGATCGTCCACGACGCCGCCCGCCCGCTGGCCTCGCCCGAGCTGTTCGAACGCGCGCTGGACGAGCTCGAGCGCACCGGCGCCGACGCGGCGATCGCCGCCACGCCGGTGTCGGACACGATCAAGCAGGTCGCCGACGACGGCCACACGGTGGACCGCACGCTTGACCGCGAGCGCCTGTGGGCGGTACAGACACCGCAGGTGTTCCGCCGCGAGATGCTTGAGCAGGTACTCGGTGAGGCCTCCGATGAGCTGCTCGCGGCCGCCACCGACGACGCCTGGCTGATCGAGCGCGCCGGCGGCACCGTGCACCTCGTGCGCTCGGACTCGCACAATGTCAAGGTGACCAGCCCGATCGACCTCGAGCTGGCCGAGTTGATGCTGTCGCACCGGGCACGATGACCGTCCAGACCGGGATCGGCTACGACTGCCACCCGTTCGCGCAGGACCGGCGGCTGATCCTCGGCGGGGTGGAGCTCGACGGCGAGCGCGGGCTCGCCGGGCACTCCGACGCCGATGTGCTGACCCACGCGATCATCGACGCGCTGCTCGGCGCTGCCGGACTGCCCGACATCGGCAGCCAGTTCCCCGACACCGACGAGCGCTACCGGGGCGCCGACTCGATCGAGCTGCTGCGGGCCACGATCGGGCTGCTGAGCGAACACCGCGTGTCCGTGGTCCATGTCGATGCCACGGTGATGCTCGAACGCCCCAAACTCTCACCGGTGCGGGAGCAGATCCGCGAGGCGCTCGCCGAAGCGATCGGGATCGCGCCCGAGCACGTCAGCGTGAAGGCGACGCGGGGGGAGGGGATGGGCTTCGTCGGGCGCGAGGAGGGCGCCGCGGCGCTCGCGGTCGCGACGGTCGAGACGGTCCCGACGGTCGAGACGGTCGAGACGGCGCAGCGTCGGAGCGGTCCGCGCTAGGAGCGGACGGTCCGCGCGGCGCAGCGGCCAACCGCGATCGCGGCGCCGGTGGCGAGCACCGCGGCCACTGCAGCGGCCACGAACGCGGGGCGGGCGTCGCCCCGGTGCTGCACGAGCACGCCGGCGATCGCGCTGCCCGCGCCGGTGCCGCCGGCGATCCCGGTCGACAGCCAGCCGAACGCCTCCGACGCGGTCGGCCCGCTGATCTCGCGGTCGACGAGCAGCGACAGGGTCGTCAGCGCCGGGTTGACTCCGAGCCCGGCGATCAGCAGCATCAGGCCGAGCACGGGCAGGCTCGGGCTGGTGATCATCAGCGCGGCCGAGACCGAGATCAGCCCCGTCAGCGCGACCAACCGCGCCGCCGGATCCGACACCCAGCGACGCGCGCCGTAGCTCAGCGCGCCGACCACACCGCCGACCGACAGCAGCGCGATCAGCAGTCCCGCGGCCGCCGGGGCGCCGTGGGCGATCGCGAGCGCCGGGACGCCCACCTGGACCGTGCCGATCACGCCGCCCAGCAGGACCGCCGCTCCCAGCAGCCAGCGGATCCCGGCACTGCGCAGCACGCTTCCCGCCCGCTCGTGCGGCGGTGCCGCCGCGCGCCAGTGCGCTGATCGCACCGACAGCGCGAACGCAACCGCCCCAGCGCCCGACAGCACCGCGACGACGGCCAGTCCCAGCGCCGCCGACGCCACGGCGGTGAGCAGTGAGAACAGCACGGGCCCACCGAGCAGCGACAGCTCCTGGGTCAGGTAGACCATGCTGTAGGCGGCGGTGCGGTCCTCAGCGGGGACCGTCTCGCCCCAGGCCACGCGCATCGCCGTCGACACCGGCGGCAGCGCCACACCGGCGATCACGCCGAGCGCGAGCAGCAGCACGCCCGGGGCCCCCGCCAGCGACAGCCCGACGATCGCGCACAGGGCGGCCGGATGCACGAGCCCGCAGACCACCATCACCAGGCCGGCGCCGCGTACGTCCATCAGCCGCCCTTGGGCCGGGCGCGCGATCCCGGCCGCGATCGACTCGGCGCCCACCACCGCTCCTGCGAGCGCCAGCGAGCCGTCGTGCTGGTGGATGACGAGCACGATCCCGATCGCCGTGACTCCCTGGGTGAGCTGGGCGACGAGCCCGGCGACGGCCTGGAGGCGGGCGCCGGGGACGTTGAGGACGCTGCGCGTGGGGCTGGCCAACCGGGTCCAGCGTACCCACAGGCTCGGAGCGCGGCCGCCAGCCGTCAGAGCGCCGCGCGGCGGGCGGCGGCGCGCTCGCGCAGGAGCCGCAGCTCGACCCGGGTGCGGCCGTCGGACTGCTCGCGCAGGCGCCATCGTCCGCGCTGGTCGACGCCGGTGACCGAGGTCCAGGCGAACTCGCTCGGCGGAGACCACTCGACGAGCTGGATCAGCCCGCCGACCTCCGCCGCCCCGACCCCCAGCGGGATCCGGTAGCGCGCGCCGAGGCCGTCGCGAGCAGGGCCGGCAAACTCCCAGCGCGTGACCCCGGACATGCGCTCGGGATCGGACACGATCGACCACACCGGCTCGATCGACGCGTCCACGATCACGCTAGAGCCGACCCTCACCCGATCACCGGGAGCCGGCGCTCGGCCGCTAGCGCGTCGAGCGTGTCCTGCATCAGGCGGGTGACGTAGTCGTAGATCTCGCCCGGGTCGGGATCAGGCCCGAACTGCGCCCGCGGGTCGATCGCCGACAGCGCTTCGATCGTGATCTTGGCCGGCAGGCCGCCGATTGGCACGACGGGGACAATCGGGACGCCGCGGTCGAGCGCGAGGCGGATGAACCCTGGCGCTCGGCGAAGTCGATCCGGTTGCGCTGATGGGTGGGCCGGTTTGTTCCTCTCGACGAAGTCCCCTCGCCGAGCGGAACGAACTTCCCGATGAGCGGGAACTCTGTTCCACTCGGCGCGAGGCGCACGCCGAGGGGAACGAACTTCCCGGGGTGTCGGTCGGAGCGTCCGGTGGGTCGGCGGGGCGCAGCGTCGGTGAGCCAGTGGCCGGTGCGCGAAGCTGGGGCCGCGGACCAGAGTCCGGATTTCGTGGCGCAGGGCACCCCGCGTTCGCCGCGTGCCATGAACTCCGCGTATGGCGCGGGCGACCCCGGGTTTCAAAGGCGAACGGCTAGGGTTGCCTGCGAATGCGAGAGATCCGTCTGCACGACACCCGGACCGGCCAGGTCCGACCGCTCGAGACGCGCGAGCCCGGCCGCGTCGGCATCTACGCCTGCGGGCCCACCGTGTACGGACGCATCCACGTCGGCAACGCCCGCCCGTTCGTGGTGTTCTCGCTGCTCAAGCGGTTCCTCGAGCACGAGGGCTACGCGGTCACGCTGGTGATCAACGTCACCGACGTCAACGACAAGATCTACGCGGCCGCACGCCAGGTCGGCGTCCCCAGCGACCAGCTCGCGCGCGAGATGACCGACGCGTACATCGCCGACACCGCCGAGCTGGGGTTGGGACGGCCCGATCACGAGCCGCGGGCCAGCGAGACGATCCCGGAGATCGTGGCCCTGATCGAGAGCCTGATCGAGGGTGACCACGCCTACGCGAACGGCGGCGACGTGTACTTCCAGGTCCGCAGCTATCCAGACTACGGGGAGCTGTCGCACCGGCGCGTCGACGACATGGACCAGGGCGAGGGCGTGGAGGGCGGCGACCTCAAGCTCGACCCGCTCGACTTCGCGTTGTGGAAGGCCGAGAAGCCCGGCGAGGACACCTCGTGGGACGCGCCCTGGGGCCGCGGGCGGCCGGGCTGGCACATCGAGTGCTCGGCGATGGCCGAGGGCCTGCTCGGACTCGACTTCGAGATCCACGGCGGCGGCTCGGACCTGATCTTCCCTCACCACGAGAACGAGGCCGCGCAGACGTTCGCAGCCCGCGGCGAGCCGCTCACGCGGCTGTGGATGCACAACGGGATGGTGCGGCTGGGCGCCGACAAGATGTCCAAGTCGGTCGGCAACATCTTCGTGCTCCACGAGGCGCTCGACGCGTACGGGCGCGACGCCCTGATCATGTACTTCTGCGGCGGCCACTACCGCCAGCCGGTCGAGTTCGACGACGACCGCATGGAGGAGGCCGCCGCCCGGGTCCGGCGGATCCGCGAGGCCGCCCGGCGGCTGGCCCCGGGTCCGTCGCCGGAGTGGTCGCGTCCGCTGCGCGACCGCTTTTTCGACGCGCTCGCCGACGACTTCAACGCGCCCCGAGCGGTGGCCGCGGTGTTCGACTGGGTCCGCGAGTCAAACCGCTCGCAGCCGCCGGTCGGCGACGCCGATCTGCGCGAGATGTTGACGGTGCTCGGACTCGACGACCTGCTCGAGGCCGAGGCGGTGGCCGTCCCCGACGAGGCCCGGGAGCTCGCCGACGCCCGCGAGCGGGCCCGGTCACAGCGCGACTACGCGGAGGCCGACCGACTGCGCGACCAGCTGCGTGCGGTCGGCTGGGAGGTGCGCGACGGCCCCGATGGCCCGGAGCTGCTGCCCGCGCCGTGATCGTCTACGGACGTAACCCGGTGCGCGAGGCGATCCGCGGCCCGCGGTCGGTGTACCGGGCCTGGGCGACCAAGAACGCGACCCGCGAGCCATGGCTGGCGGGCGCCGGGGTGCCGGTCGACACCGTCGCCGCGGACGAGATCGAGCGGCGCTGCGGGAGCGCCGAACACCAGGGGATGTGCGCCGAGACGGGCCCGTTCCGCTACGCCGAGCCGGAGTCGGTGCTGGCGGCCGAGCGCCCGCTGATCGTGGCGCTCGATCAGGTCCAGGATCCGCAGAACCTGGGGGCGATCTGCCGCAGCGCCGAGTGCGCCGGCGCAACCGGGGTGGTGATCCCCGAGCGCCGTTCGGCCGAGGTGACGCCGGCCGTGTGCAAGGCGTCCGCGGGCGCAGTCGAGCACCTGCCGATCGCGCGGGTGCGCAACCTGGCGGACTTCCTGACCGACGCCAAGCAGGCCGGGATCTGGTGCTACGGCGCCGACGGCGACGCGCCGCAGCGCTACGACGCGGTCGACTTCGACGGCCCAGTGGCGATCGTGCTCGGCTCCGAGGGCCGGGGGCTGCGCCCGCGGGTCGCGGCCGCTTGCGACGCGCTGGTCGCGATCCCGCTGCGGGGGCGGATCGAATCGCTGAGCGTCGGCGCGGCCGCAGCCGTGCTGCTGTACGCCGCCGCCGGACGTCTCGCGTAGGTGCGGCGCCGAGCGGGTAGCGCGGTGAGCGGAATGGCGTCCGAACCGCTGTGGATCGGGTTCGACCTGGGCACGCAGAGCGTGCGCGCGCTGGTCGCCGACGGCGACGGCGCGGTCGTGGCGGCGGCGTCGCGGCCGTTGCGCAGCGAGCGCTCCGGCGAGCGCCACCAACAGGATCCCGAGAGCTGGTGGAGTGCCGCCACCGACGCCTGCCGCGAGGCGGTCGCCGGGATCGACGCCGGCCGGATCGCCGGGGTGGCGTGCGACAGCACCTCGGGCACGGTGTTGCTGCTCGACGGCGACCACCGCCCGGTCTCACCGGCGCTGATGTACGACGACTCGCGCGCCGCCGCCGAGGCCGAGCTCGTCAATGGCCGCGGCGCGGACGTGTGGTCATCGCTGGGGTACTCGATGTCGGCGTCGTGGGGGCTGCCGAAATTACTGTGGCTGCTGGCGCGCGCCGACCGGCTGGGCCCGGACGTCGCGCTCGCTCACCAGGCCGACCTGATCAACCGCCGGTTGACCGGCGATCGCGTCGCCACCGACTCCAGCCACGCGCTGAAAACCGGCTACGACCTGCTCGCAGACCGGTGGCCGACCGCGGTGATGGACGAGCTCGGGGTGCCGGCCGGGATTCTCCCCGAGGTGGTCCGCTCCGGCGAGCGGCTCGGAGAGGTCGGCAGCGACGGCGCCGAGGCGACCGGGTTGCCCGCAGGGACGCCCGTGATCGCCGGGATGACCGACGGCTGCGCGGCGCAGATCGGCGCCGGCGCGCTCGAGCCGGGCGACTGGAACAGCGCGCTCGGCACGACGTTGGTGCTGAAGGGCGTGACGCCCGAGCTGGTCCGCGACCCGTCCCGGGTGATGTACTCGCATCGCTCGCCCGACGGCGACTGGCTGCCCGGCGGCGCGTCCAGCACGGGCGCGGGGATCCTGTCCGAGCGCTTCGAGGGACGCGACCTGGCCGAGTTCGACGACCGCGCCCAAGACCACGAGCCCGCCTCGGTCGTCGCCTACCCGCTGCTGGCGCGCGGCGAGCGGTTCCCATTCCGCGCTGGACAGGCCGAGGGCTTCGAGCTCGGCGTGCCGAGCGACGAGGCCGACTGCTACGCGGGCCTGCTGCAGGGCGTGGCGTTCGTGGAGCGCCTCTGCTTCGACTACATCGATCTGCTCGGCGTGCAGGTTCGGTGGCCGCTGCGGCTCACCGGCGGCGCCGCCCGCAGCCGCTACTGGTGCCAGCTGCGAGCCGATGTCCTGGACGGCCCGGTGGTCCTGCCCGACCGGAGTGAGCCGGCGTTGGGGATGGCGATCCTGGCCGGCGCGGGCGGGCGCACGGTGGCCGAGGCGGCGCGCGCGATGGTCCACCTCGGCGACACGATCGAGCCGCGCGCGAGCTTCTCCGAGCGCTTCCGCGAGCCGTATCTGCAGCTCATCGACGAGCTCGAGCGCCGCGGCTGGCTCGACCCCGAGCTTGCCTCCCACTGCCACCAGCGGGCGGGGCGATGACCGATCTCGTGCTGGTCCGCCACGGCGAGACCGAATGGTCGGCTCAGGGGCGCTATGCCGGGGCCACCGACGTGGCCCTGAACAAGGCCGGCCGCGAGCAGGCGCAGCGGTTGGCGGCGTGGGTGAGCCGCGCGCAGCTCGCCGAGGTGTGGTCCAGTCCGCTGACGCGGGCGCGGGAGACCGCCGAGATCGCGACCGGCGGCGCCGGCCTGCCGCTGCGCATCGACCCGCGTCTGGCCGAGCTGGACTTCGGCGAGGCGGAGGGGCTGACGTCGGCGCAGATGCGCCAGCTGTTCCCCGACGCCCGGGCCGCGTTCGAGCGCAATCCCGCCGCGCACCCGCTCCCCGGCGGCGAGCGGCCTGGGGCGGCGCTCGCGCGGGCGCTGAGCTGCCTGGAGGAGATCTCGACCGGCAACCCCAGGGCCCGCGTGATGGTCGTGGTCCACACGACCCTGATCCGCCTGCTGGTCTGCCACGTCCTCGGGATCGCGCTCGGCGACTACCGGCGGCGGCTGCCGATGATCGAGCACGGCGCGCTCACCGAGCTGCGCCTCGACGGCGGCCAGGCGGCGCTGCTGCGGCTCAACGCCGCGCCGGCGCAGGACGGAACGCGATGACGGGTCCGGTGCTGGCGGTCGGCGACGGCTTCGTGCTCGTGTCGCTGCTGCGCGACGCGCTGCGCGAGCACGTCGGTGGCGAGCTGGAGATTCGCGAGCACGAGCTGACGTGGCCCGAGCAGCCGTTCGGCGACGTCGCCGAGGTGCACGAGGCCAGTGGCGGCGAGGACGAGTTGATCGAGGCGCTGGGCGACGCCAGGATCTGCGTGACCCAGCTCGCGCCGATCACCGTGCGCGTGCTCGAGGCCTGCCCGCGGCTGCGGTTTGTGGGCGTCAGCCGGGGCGGCCCCGTGAACGTCAACATCGAGGCGGCGACCGCGCACGGCGTGCTCGTCTCCAACGCCCCCGGGCGCAACGCCACGGCCACCTCGGAGTTCACGATCGGCCTGCTGCTGGCAACTTTGCGGCGGATCTGCGAGACCCACCAGTCGCTGTCGAGTCGCGAGTGGCGCGGGGAGTTCTTCCGCTATCGCGAGACCGGGTCCGAGCTCGAGCACGCCACGGCCGGCGTGCTCGGATACGGGACGGTCGGCGCGCGCGTCGCCGGGCTGCTGACCGCGTTCGGCGCCGAGGTGCTCGTTTATGACCCCTACGCGGAGGCACGAGGCCCCGGGATCACCCAGGTCGACGAGCTCTCGCAGCTGCTGGCGCGTGCCCAGATCCTGACCCTGCACATGCGCGCGGGCAAGGAGACCGAGCGGATGATCGACGCCGACGCGCTCGCGATGCTGCCCGCCGGCGCGGTGGTGATCAACGCCGCGCGCGGATCGCTGCTCGACTACGACGCGCTGTTCGATGCGCTCGAGTCCGGTCGCCTCGCGGGCGCGGGCCTCGACGTGCACCCGGCCGAGCCGGTCCCGAGCGACTCGCGTCTATTCACTGCGCCGAACGTGGTGATGACCCCGCACGTGGCCGGGGCCAGCCGCCAGGTAGCCCACAACGCAGCGCGGATCGTCGCCGAGGAGGTGAGCCGCTTCCTCGCCGGCGAGCCGCTCGCTCACTGCCAGAATCCCGATGCCGACGGGTCCACCCCAAACGCCCGATGAGGAGAGAGCCATGGCGTCTATCTGCCTGGACGTAGGCACGTCGCTGATCAAGGCGGTGGCCTTCGACGAGGACGGCAACGAGCTGTCGGTGGTCCGTCAGCCGACGGAGGTGCTGCGGCCCCAGCCCGGGTTCGCCGAGCAGGACATGGGCGCGGTGTGGGACGCGGTCAGCGGGGCCGTGAACGAGATGACCGGGTCGCTGGACGAGGAGGTCGAGCTGCTCGCGTTCACCGGCCAGGGCGACGGTTGCTGGCTGGTGGACGCGGACGGGCGGCCGACCGGCCCGGCGGTGCTGTGGAACGACGCGCGCAACGCCGCGCTGGTGCAGAAGTGGGAGCGCGACGGGACGCTCGCGCGCGCGTTCGAGATCAACGGCTCGCTGGCGTTCCCGGGGCTGCCATGTGCGGTGCTGCCGTGGCTGCGCGAGCACGAGCCCGAACGCGTCGAGAACGCCTACCGCAGCATGTTCTGCGACGGCTGGATCTTCCTGCGCCTGACCGGCGAGTTCGGGATCGACGAGTCCGACGCGTCGGTGCCGCTGCTCGACATCCGCCGCGGCGAGTACTCCGACGAGCTGCTGGCGATGTACGAACTGGAGTGGGCGCGCGAGCTGCTGCCCGACATCCGCCGTCAGGGCTCGCGCATGGGCGAGCTCTGTGCCGAGGCCGCCGAGGCGATGGGGCTCGCTCCGGGGCTGCCGGTGGTGATGGCGCCGTTCGACATCGCGGCGACCTCGATCGGATGCGGATCGGTTGACACGGGGCAGGCCTGCAGCATCCTCGGCACCACCCTGTGCACGGAGATCGTCGCCGACGAGGTCGACACCGGCGGCAGCGCGGCCGGGTTCACGATCTCGATGGGGGTCCCGAACCGCTATCTGCGGGCGTTCGCGGCGATGGCGGGCACCGACGTGATCGACTGGGCGGTGGCCACGCTCGGCGTGTCGGACGCGCCGGAGCTAGGGCGGCTGGCCGAGCAGGCGCAGCCCGGCGCCGGCGGGCTGTCGGTGCTGCCGTACTTCTCGCCCGCCGGGGAGCGGGCCCCGTTCCTGGACCCCGGCGCCCGCGGGACCGCGTTCGGGCTGACGGTCGAGCACGGGCGCGCGGACATCGCGCGTGCCGTGTTCGAGGGGCTCACGCTCGTGGTGCGCGACTGCCTGGCCGCCGCGTCGACCGAGTCGACCGAGCTGCGCCTGTGCGGCGGCGGCTCGGCCAGCGACTTCTGGTGCCAGCTGATCGCCGACGCTGCCGGGCTGGTCACCCGCCGTTCCGCCGACTCCGAGCTCGGCGCCAAGGGCGCGCTGATCACCGCGCTGGTCGAGACCGGCGGCGAGTCGGACTTCACCGAGGCCGCGTCGCGGCTGGCGAAGATGGGTGACGAGTTCAGCCCGGACGACCAGGCCCACGAGGCGATGTCCGAGCGCTACGAACGGTTCCTGGAGATGCGCGACGTCGCCGAGCGCTCGTGGCGCGTGCTGGAGGGGCCGGAGTCCTGACGGAGCGACGTGCTTAACGCCCCACCCGAGGTATTCGCGGGTTAGCTCGGGACGCTAATCACGGCGGTCTCAGCTCGTGAGTCCCACGATCCCGTTGCGCAGCAGCGCCAGGGCCAGCAGCACGATGATCGCGGCCGCCATCGTCCTCGTGTGGCGCTCCAGCCAGCCGCGCGCCAGCCGAAGCTTGCTCACGGCCTTATCGTGCGAGACCTGAAGCGCTACCAGCGCGACGAGCAGCGGAAGCAGCGACACGATCGCGAAGCCGAGCCAGAGAACGATGTATACGCCGGCGCTTGGCTTCAGCTGGGAGATGTCCTTCAGCGCGATCGGGATGAACCCGCCGGGGTTTGCCAGCGTCGCGCCGGCGGCGACGATCGCGATCGCGGGCGAAGACGAGAGCTTGCTCATCTTGTCGATCGCGTCGGCCGTACGCTTGGGGCTGGGCGGCCGGCGCAGCAACCGGATGACGAACACGATCAGCGCCACTCCGGCGACGACGTCGAAGATCGCGACCCACGTCTTCGGGGTGCTGGAGTGATGCGCGGAGGCAGCGGCGTCGCCTAGTACGAAGGCGGCCACGATGCCGATGATCAGCGTCAAGCTGAATGCGCCGAGGAAGAACCACATCCCCGTTCGGCTGGGGCGCTTGGACAGCACGAGCGCGAGTACGCAGAACGTCAGCGTCGTCGGCGACAGCATCGCCGCGATCGCGGTCAGTCCGAACTCGACGTCAACTGAGGTCACTCGTACGGTCCCTTCTGGGCGTGGCCAGCATACGACGGGCCGCGGCGATCGGGAAGACTACGTGCCGGTTGGTGCGGCCGCGGCGACCCAGTCGCCATAGTGACTCAGGTGCTCGAGCGCCTCGTCGATGCCCTCGAGCTGCAGCCGCTCCTCAAACGCGATCCCGTCGAGGATCGCGCGGAAGATGTGGCCCTTGCCGTGGTGGTCGCCGAGCCCGAACAGCACCCCGCGGGCCGCGGAGTCCCAGTAGGGCGTCTGCGAGCCCGCCAGGTAGGGGATCAGCAGCAGCCCCTCGGCCCCGGGGCCCGCCTGGGCCGGCGCCGCCCACCACCGGGATCCCGGCGGGCAGCCCGATCGCGTCAGCCGCCTCCGAACACAGCTCGCCCATCACCGCACCCGGCGCGTCGAGCTCGGGCAGCTGGCCGGCCTCCAGCCCGACGGTGTCCAGCAGCGGCTGCGACCATGTCCTGGCCTCCATGTCGACCAGCCCCAGCGGATCGGCGCACGACCAGCTGGTCTTCCACTGCCCGGTCAGCCGGTGGACCAGGAACGCGTGCACCTCGACGACGCGGCGGGTGCGCTCGAGCACCTCGGGCTCGTGGTCGGCGAGCCACAGCAGCTTGTGGAGCGCAGGTGTGGTGTCGGGCGGCTTGCCCGAGATCCGGTGGATGTTGTCGGATCCGTGGCGGTCGACCTGCTCGGATGCGCGGGCGTCCATCCACAGGATCGCCGGGCGCAGCGCCTCGTCGTCGTCGCCCAGGCATACGAACGTCTCGCGCTGGTGGGTGATGCCGATCGCCTCCACAGAGGACGCGTCGACCTGTCGCACGGCGCCGCGCAGCGCGGCGACGGTGCTGCGCCACCAGTCCTCGGCGTCCTGCTCGTGGTAGCCCGGAGCCGGCTGACTCAGCGCGAACTCGGACCGGCCCTCGGCGAGCGCGTGGCCGTCGCGATCCCACACGACCGCCTTGGTTGCGGTCGTCGACGAGTCGATCCCGATCACGCAGGCCATCTCCTTCGTGTACCCGTGAGCGGGCCCGGGTATCTCCGGGGCGTGCAACCGGCCCCGTCGCTGCTCCGCCGCCCTCGGGAGATCTTCGATGGATACGTGTTCGATCTCGACGGCACTCTGTACCTGGGCGACGGGGTGCTGGAGGGGGCGGCGAGGCTGCTCGAGGCGATCCGGGAGCTCGACCGGCCGGTCGTGTTCGCTTCCAACAATCCGACCCGCACGCCCGCCGAGTACGTCGAGAAGCTGGCCGGCATGGGGATCCGGGCGGCCGAGCGCGAGGTCGTCAACTCACTGGAGGTGACGGTCGACTGGGTGGTGTCGCAGCGCCCGCAGGCGCGGGTGTTCCCGATCTGCGAGCAGCCGCTGATCCGGGCCCTGCGCGAAGCCGGCGCGCGGTTGTCGGCGGACCCCGCCGAGATCGACCTGGTGATCGCGAGCTACGACCGGACGCTCGAGTACCGCAAGCTCCAGATTGCGTTCGACGCGCTGTGGCGCCGGGATCGCGCGCGGCTGGTGGCCACCAATCCGGACCCCTACTGCCCGATGCCGGCCGGCGGCGAGCCCGACGCCGGCGCCGTGGTTGCCGCGCTGGAGGCCGCCACCGGGCGCCGCTGCGAGCTTCACTTCGGAAAGCCCGGACGGCCGATGATGGACGCGGTCACCGGCCGACTCGGACTGTCCCCGCAGCGCTGCCTGATGGCCGGCGACCGCCTGTACACCGACGTCGCCGCCGCCCGCACGGCCGGGATGTGCGGGGCTCTGGTGCTGAGTGGCGAGACCAGCGCGGAGGCGCTCGCCGCCGCCAGCCCCGAGCAGTCGCCCGACTACGTGCTCGAGCGGGTCGACCAGCTGCTGCCGCAGGACGAATGGGACCGCCGGGGCTGGGAGGCCACGGAGTGAGCGCCCTGCGCTTTGAGCTCGACCCAACCGACCTGGACGGCCTGCTGCACACGGTCCACGGATGGCCGGGCGCGGACGAGTACCCGCCGCTCGAGCTCCGTCGCGTGCTGGTCGGATCCGGCGCCCTGGACCGGCTTGGGGAAGTCGTGGCCGAGCTCGCGCCCGAAGCGCGACGGTGCTGGTCGTCCAGGACGACACCCCGATGCGCCGGTCCGGCGGCGACCTCAAGCGTGCCGTCGCGGAGCTGCTGGTCGCCGCCGACTGCGAGGTCGACGTGTGCGAGCTGCGGGGCGGCGCCGACGGCAGCTTGCATGCGGACTTCGAGCGCCTCGACGAGGTGATCGCGTACCTGCGCCCGGGCGTGCCGGTGATCGCGCTGGGCTCGGGCACGATCACCGATCTGGCCACAGGCGCTCGCCGGAGCGCCGAGGCACCTGACGCTCGCCCGGGTTCGGGGACCTGGCGCCGATGTTCACGTCGTTCGCCGATTGGCGCCTGGGTGAAGAGCTCGGACTGGCGCGGTTCTTCGAGCCGTCGATGCGGATCATGGCCGACGTCGGGGCGAACTTCGCCGGGGCCGCCGAGCTGCTGAGGTCGGGCGTGCCCGAGGGGCTCGAGGTATTGGCCAAGATGAACGTGCTGGGCGGTCTGTCGGCGACGCTGGCCGACGAGTCGGCGCCGCTGTCGGGCTACGAGCACGTCACCGGCCACATGCTCGATATGGGCTCCGATCACTTCGAGCGCGCGCTAGCCGACCACGGCGCCCAGGTCGCGGTGGCGCTGATCCCACACGCGATCGCGTTCGAGCTGCTGGTCTCAGAGCTCGACCCGGGCGCCGTCGAGCTCGACCGCTGCTACCCATCGGCCGCGGACATGGAGCGGGTCGTGCGCGACACGCTCGCCGAGATCGATCCGTCCGGGCAGATGGCGCGGGAGTGCTGGTCGGACTACGCCGCCAAGCTCGAGGCCTGGCGCGAGTCCCGGCCCCGGTTCGAGGCGTTCCTGGCCGATTGGAGCCGGGAGCGCGAGCGCCTGATGGCGCTGCTGACGCCGCCGGAGGAGGCGGTGGCGATACTCGCCGCCGCGGGCGCTCCGCTGCGGTTCGCCGAGCTCGAGCCGCCGGTGACCGAGGAGGAGGGGAGGTGGGCATTCGAGCACGCCCACCTGATGCGCAAGCGCTTCAGCGCAGGCGATCTCTACTACCTGCTCGGGTGGCTGGACGGGGACTTTGCCGACCGCGTGTTCGCTCGGCGCGACGAGCTCGTGAGCGCCGCTGCGGGCGCCTCGCGACGGTAAATCAGCGCTCGCCGCCGCCGATCCGGTGGGTGGTCCCGTAGGACCGCTGCTCGATCGCCGCGACCACGTCGTCCTGCTCGGCCTTGCTGAGCGTCTTCGGCGTGCCGATCGCCGCGGCGTGCCAGTACAGGGTCGAGACCCACTCCAGCAGCCTGGTGCGGGTGGCGGCGGTGGCCAGATCGCCGCCGTAGGCGAGCGTGCCGTGGTTGGCCATCAGCGCGGCGGTGTGGCCCTCGATCGCGTCGTGGACGGCGTCGGCCAGCTCCTGCGTGCCGAACGTCAGGTACGGAGCCACCGGCACCTCGCCGCCGAGGTCGACCATCAGGTAGTGCACGCACGGGAGCTCATCGAGGACGCAACCGACCGCCGCCGCCATCGGGGCGTGGGTGTGCACGACCGCGCCCGCGCCGTACCGGCGATACATGCCGAGGTGCAGGTTGACCTCCGAGCTCGGCTCGAGCTCGCCGTCGATCACCTCGCCCTCGAGGTTGACAAGCGGGACCTCGTCGGGGTCGAGCCCTCCGAGCTCGCCACCGGTAGGGCTGATCAGGACGCCGTCGCCGGCGCGGCAGCTGAGGTTTCCCGAGGTGCCGGTGACGAGGCCCTCGTCGGCGAGCGCCCGGCAGGTGGAGACGAGCTCGTCGCGAAGCTCGGACACGGTCTGGCTACTGGTTGTCATGCGGCCATGGTTCCCCGCCGCCGGACGGGCCAACCGGTAGTTCTCGCCCAAACGCCTCGTGTACTTGACAGAACCCTCGCACTATGTAAAGTTCCGCGGCGGGAGATAACCGTCGATCGAAGCCTGAGGCTTGGGGTTCAGGGGAGAGAGACGTCGTAGCGCCCGGTCCAACGATCACGGGAACCAGCTCAACAACTGATTCGGCGCCAGGGGAGGTACCGCGCCACGACTCCTACGAGCCGCCCGCACGCGGCGAGCTCAAGAAGGGACCATTCGTGGCTCGCATTTCAGCAGGGTCCAACTCTCAACCTCAGGTTGAGGATGGGTATCTCATCGCCCTTGCCAAGCAGGGGCAGATGGAGGCATACGACCACATAGTCCGTCGTTACTACGGATTCGTCCGGCTGAAGGCGTCTTCGTACTTTCTCGCCGGCGGTGACGCCGACGATCTCATTCAGGAAGGCCTGGTCGGCCTATACAAGGCCGTGCGCGACTACCGGACGGACCGCGAATCGAGCTTCCGCAACTTCGCGGAGCTGTGCATCACCCGGCAGATCATCACCGCGGTCAAGACCGCCACGCGGAACAAGCACACGCCCCTGAACCAGTACGTGTCGTTCTCGAGCACCCCCGCCGGGTCGTCGGGCGACAACGAGCCGACCCTCGACGAGATGCTGCCGGGGTCGCCGGTCCACGATCCGGTCAACCAGGTGATCTCGTCCGAGGAGCTGCAGGCGCTGGTCGGCTGCATCTCGACCGCACTGTCAGAGCTCGAGTCCCGGGTGCTGGCCCTGTACCTGGACGGCCACTCCTACGAGGAAGTCGGCCGCCGGATCGGCTGCGATTGCAAGACCGTCGACAACGCGCTGCAGCGCGTCAAGCGCAAGGTCGGCCAGCACCTGGCCGAGCGCAACGCGGTGGCCGCCTGACGCGTGTCAGCCGCCGATCGGTCCGAGCCGCGGTTCGCGCCCGAAGGTTTCGAACGCCCTGAAGCGGGAGAACTCGCGGTGCCCCGGGCCGTGAAAGTCCGATGACCCGGTGCTGAGCAGGTCGAGCTCGTCGCAGCGGTCGGCGAGCACCGCCACCTGCTCCGGGGTGTGGGTCACGTAGAAGCACTCGACGCCGTCGATCCCGGATTCGCGGAAGCTGTCGAGCATCCCCAGCACGGTCTCGGGCTCGGAGATCGTCCAGAACGGGTGCGCCCAGATCGCGAGGCCGCCGGCCTCGTGGATCGCGTCGATCGACTCCGGCACCGACGGGATCGTCCGCGAGCGAAAAGCCGGTTTGCCCTCGATCAGGTACTCGACCAGGAACGCCGAGGGGTCGGTGAGGCCGTCCTGGACCAGGCGTGTCTGGTTGGCCGGGTGGGAGACCGCCGCCCTGGCCAGGTGGGGACGCCCGATCGACTTGCCCTCGGCCGCTCTGGCCTGGAGCGGGGTTTCGTCGAGCTCGAAGCCGAGCTCGCGCAGCGCGTCGGCCATCCGGCCCGCGCGGCCCTCGCGGTCCAGGCGATAGCTCTCGAGGCGCTCAGACAGCAGGGGGTCGTGGTGGTCGATCAGATACCCGAGGATGTGCTGGTCCTGGTTGTTCTCGTCCAGGGCCGAGATCTCGACCGCAGGGACCAGCCCGAGCCCCAGCCGCTGGGCCGTTTCGAGGGCCTCCTGCACGCCGTCGACGCTGTCGTGGTCTGAGAGCGCCAGCAGCCGCACGCCGGCCTGGACGGCCGCGGCCACGACCTCGGCGGCGGACAGCATTCCGTCGGAATGGACGGAATGACTTTGCAGGTCGAAGATGGGAAGATCCTCGCTCAAGCATCTGAGCCTAGACAACAACGACACCAAGGAGCTCCGCGGATGAGTGCTGACTCAGAAGCCCACAGCGGCCCAGGCTACGCATCTCCCCAAGTCGCTCGCGAGCAGGAACCCGAGAAGATCGTCTACGTCGCGTCGCTGTACGAGGGAACCGGAATCGACCGCCCCGACTTCATCGCGGTGGTCGACGTCGACCCGTCCTCGTCGACCTTTGGCCAGATCGTCGGCCGCACCGACATGCCGAACGTCGGCGACGAGCTTCATCACTTCGGCTGGAACGCGTGCTCGTCGGCCTGCCACTCGCAGCTGCGGCGCGACACGCTGGTGGTGCCCGGCTTCCGCTCGTCTCGGATCCACCTGCTCGACGTGTCCGACCCCCGCTCGCCGACGATCAAGAACGTGATCGAGGGCGAGGAGCTGCGGGAGAAGCTCGGGCTGAGCGCACCGCACACGGTCCACTGCATGCCCGGCGACATCATCACGATCTCGATGCTCGGCGACGCCGACGGCAACGCGCCGGGCGGGTTCGCGGTGCTCGACGCGCGCGACTTCACCGTCGCCGAGCGCTGGGAGCGTGAGGCCGACGGCATGGAGTTCATGTACGACTTCTGGTACCAGCCCCGGCAGAACACGCTGATCTCGAGCGAGTGGGGCGCGCCGAACACGTTCCAGGACGGCTTCAACCCGGCCGACGTGGCCGCCGGCAAGTACGGCCGCAAGCTGCACTTCTGGGATCTGGAGAAGCGCGCCATGACCCAGACGATCGACCTCGGCGACGAGGGCCTGATCCCGCTGGAGATCCGCTGGCAGCACGACCCCGACTCCGCCCAGGGATTCGTCGGCGCGACGCTGTCGAGCAACATCATCCGGTTCGCCCGTGACAACGGCTCGTGGTCGACGGAGAAGGCGATCGACGTGGCCAACGAGGAGCTCGAGGGCTGGCCGCTGGAGGGCGGCGTGCCCGGGCTGATCACCGACCTGGTGCTGTCGCTCGACGACAAGGACCTGTTCTTCTCGAACTGGCTGCACGGCGACCTGCGTCACTACGATGTGTCCGACCCCCGTAACCCGACGCTGCGCTCGCAGGTGTGGCTAGGCGGGCTGCTGGGCCGAGACGGCGGTCACCCAAAGGCGGCCGAGCCGCTCAACGGCGGGCCGCAGATGCTCCAGAACTCGCTCGACGGCGACCGCGTGTACGTGTCCAACTCGCTGTACTCGACCTGGGACAACCAGTTCTATCCGGGCATCAAGGGCTGGCTGACCAAGCTCGACCGCCAGGCCGACGGCACCTATGCGCTCGACCCCGACTTCTTCGTCGACTTCCACGAGCAGGCCGACGGAGCCCGGCCCCACGAGATCCACCTCCCCGGCGGCGACGCCACGACGGAGATCTTCCAGTAGGCCCCAGCGCCGAGCGCCGATGTACAACCCCGAGCTGCTGCGCGACCGGCCTCGTCCGGTGCAGATCGTCGTCGCGGGGGTGATACCGACAGCGCTCGGCGCGCTACAGGGCGTGCTGATCGGCGCCTCGGCCGCCGCCTACTGGGCGGTTGCCGTGCTGGCGCTGATCGGCGCGTTCGTGTCGGGCTTCGAGCACCGCGACGGGTGGGGAGGGGCCGACCGCGGCTTCTTCGGCGGCCTCTTGTACGGGATCGCACTGCTGCTCGTACACAAGCTCGTCGGCACGTCGGCGAAGGCCTCCCTGGGCAGCTTCCCACCGCTGCTGGCGGTGGTCACGGCGCTGGCCGGAATGCTCGCCGCGGCGGCCGGCGGGCGGCTCGCCCGGATCCGGCGCGAGCGCGCGGGCCTGCAGGCGCCGCAGGACGGGTCGTTCTGGGAGACGTGAGCGCGGGAACGTCCGGGGCTCAGGAGATCGACATCGTCTCCCGCGAGAGGTACAGCCGGGCCGCCCAGGAGACCGGGTCGCGGGCGAAGTCGCGCTGCAGCGCGCCGCGGTTCAGGACGTCGTCGAGCGCGGCCATGATCATCGACTGGTCGAGGACCAGCCGGCGGTGCCCGACCGCCCCGGTCTTCGGATTGATCGCGTCGTAGAAGCCGCCGTCGGCTTCATACAGGCCTGGATACAAGCGACGCAGGCTGGCCAGGTTGTCGTAGGCCTGCCGTGGCATCACCGGCAGCGCGATCGCCGAGGCATGCGGCGAGACCGTGTCCTCGGTGGCGCAAGTTGTGCACTGGGCGAGGCCCTGGCCGGGTCCCAACGCCTGCCCCTCGATGCCGAAGCCGCCGTAGCCGCCGGTGTCGTCGGCCGTGCTCGACGGCGACAGGCCCCACACCGGGAAGCCCAGCACCTCTGTGGCGTACTTCTGCTGAACCTGGGCCCAGCGCAGGTCGTCGAGGCCGAAGCTCCGCGTCCCCCAAGTCGTCTCGGGCACGACGAGGTTGGCCATCAGGCCTTCGAACATGCCGCCGGCGTACGTCGGGACGAACGCCAGCGAGCTGCCCGGGTAGTCGTAGTGCCCCTCCCAGACGTTGAACTTCCGGCCCGACACCGGGTCGGTGTAGACACGCCAATATCCGGGGACCGGCCACTGGCCCTGCGTGGAGAAGTCGGGGTCGGTGTCGCACTGCTTCGGGGGCAGCGTCCGCCACGAACGCCACCACACGTCTCCGGGCATCTGGCGCCTGCCCATGCCCATGTAGATCGCGATCCGCGGGTCGCTGTAGAGGGCGCTGTTGTGGTAGCCGGCCGGGCCCTGGTCGACGTAGTAGCCGCCGTACATCTGGCCGGTCGGCTGATTGCCTGCGATCGCCGGGTTGGTGTTGCAGGCGGTCTGGGGCCGGTTGTCGTAGAAGATCGAGAAGTCCATCGGCGCGAGCAGCCGGTCGGCCTGGCCGCGAATCCCGGGCAGCGTCTGGCGGACCTCGACCAGCCCGGATGCGTACCAGCCGTTGTCGACGGCCGAGATGAACCAGCAGTTGTCCTGCGCCGGAGTGGTCTCGGCGCAGTCGGGCTGCCCGGGGTTGGACAGCACACGCCCGTTGGAGGTGTCGTACCACTGGTACAGGAACCCGTCGAAGCGCTTGAGCCGCTCCACCTCGCCGAGCGTCGCCGACGCAAGCCGGTCGGCCCGTGCGGTCGAGATCAGGCCCAGGTCGCGCGCGGCCACGACGGCCCACAGGTACACGCCGACATTGGCCGCCGACGTGTAGGTCCCGCGGGTCGCGCCGGGGCCGATGTTGTCGAGCGGCAGCTGCGTGCCGGGGTCGACGTCGGTCCGGTAGAAGCGCCAGGTGGCGGCGGCGATCCCGCGCAGGACCGACCGCTGATGTGAGTTCAGGGCGGCCCCCGGGCCCGAGACCGCCGCCCGGGCCGGCGACGCGAGCAACCCGCCGGCGAGCAGCGCCCACGCGACCGCCACGGCCCACGCGACCGCGGCGGCGCGGATCTTTCCGCGACCGCCGCAACCGCGAGGCAGGACCCGCGCCGGCATCCAGCTACCCGACGTTGAACGTCGAGTGCAGACCGCCGACGGAGCTATCACCGACCCAGACGTCGAATGGACCCGGCTCCACGCCGAACTTCCCTTCCGCGTTGTAGAAGCCGAGCTCCGAGCTGTCGAGCGTGAACTTCACCGTCCGGCTCTGGCCAGGGTTGAGTGTCACCCGCTTGAACCCCTCGAGCCGGCGCACGGGCTGCAGCACGCTGGTGTCACTCTCGTGCAGGTACAGCTGAGCCACGTCGTCTCCTGCCACCGGGCCGGTGTTGGTCACATCGGCGGTCACGGTGAGCGACCCGTTGCGCGGCACCTGGGTGCTCGACAGCTTCAGGTTCGACAGCGAGAACGTGGTGTACGACAGACCGTACCCGAACGGATACTGCGGGGTGTTGGGCACGTCCAGGTACTTGGACGTGTACTTGTTGTTCGGGTCGGCCGGGCGCCCGGTGGGCAGCTCGTTGTAGGACATCGGGATCTGTCCGACGCTGCGCGGGAACGACATCGGCAGCTTGCCGCCGGGATTGACCTTGCCGAACAGGACGTCGGCGACCGCGTCGCCGCCCTCGGTGCCCGGGAACCACGCCTCCAGCAGCGCCGGGGCGTTGTCGGCCAGCCACGGGATCGTCAGCGGGCGCCCGTTCATCAGCACCACCACGTAGGGCTTGCCGGTGTCGGCGATCTGCTGCACCAGTTGCTGCTGATCGCCGGGGAGGCCGATGTCGCTGCGCGACGACGCCTCACCCGAATCGGCGGCCGGCTCGCCGAGCACCACGACCGTGACGTCGGCGTTCTTGGCGGCGTTGACCGCGGCGGTGAAGCCGGTGGCCGAGGTGCAGTTGGGGTCGCACCCCGTGGCCGTGGTGACGGTCGCGTTGGGGGCGGCCGCCTTGATCCCGTCGACCACCGATACGACCTTGCCCTGAGCGAGGTCGTAGCCGATCGGCTGGTCGGGTCCGAGCTGGTCGGAGGTGTCGTCGGCCAGCGGGCCGACGACCGCGATCGACTTCGTGCCGGTGCTCAGCGGCAGCGTCTTGTTGTCGTCTTTCAGCAGCACCATCGAGCGGTCGGCGCTCGTCCGGGCCGCCGCCAGGTTCGCCGGGGTCAGCTCGGCGTGGGTGACCCGGTGAGGGTTGGTGTAGGGGTGGTCGAACATCCCCGCCAGGTACTTGAGCGTCAGCACGTGGCGGACGTCGTTGTTGACCTGGGCCATCGAGATCTTGCCCTGTTGCAGCAGCGCCGGCCCGTTGTTGTTGTACGTGGCGAACTGGCTGTCCGGCCCGACATCTACGGCCATCTCGATGTCGACGCCCGCGGTCAGCGCGAGCCGGGCGGCGTCCGCGCCGTCGGACGCGAAGCCGAAGTCGATCAGCTCCTGGATCGCCTGGTAGTCACTGATGACGGTGCCGCCGAAGCCCCACTCCTGGCGGAGGATCTGCTGCAGCAGCTGGGGGTTGGCGGTCGCGGGCACGCCGTTGAACGAGTTGAACGCGCTCATCACCGTGGCCGCGCCGGCGTCGACCGCCGCCTTGTACGGCGGCGCGTAGTCGTTGTCGAACTGCTGCAGCGACATGTCGACCGTGTTGTATTCGCGACCCGCCACGGGGGCGCCGTAGCCGGCGAAGTGCTTGACGGTCGCGGCCATCTTGTTCGGCTTGCTGTAGTCGTTGCCCTGGTATCCGCGGACCTTGGCGGCGGCGATCGCCGAGCCCAGGAACGGGTCCTCGCCGGCGCCCTCGACGACGCGGCCCCAGCGGGGGTCGCGGCTGATGTCGACCATCGGGTTGAACGTCCACTTGATCCCGTCGGCCGTGGCCTCCCGAGCCGAGACGGCCTCGTCCTTCTGGACCGTGGCGGGATCCCAGCTGGCGGCCTCGCCGAGCGGGACCGGGAACATCGTCTTGTAGCCGTGGATCACGTCCAGCGAGAAGATCAGCGGGATCTGCAGGCGCGACTGCAGGGCGGCCTGCTGGGCCTGGTTGATGTTCTGGACGCCGACCAGGTCGAGCACCGACCCGATCGTCCCGGCCTTCGCGGCGGCCAGCAGCTTGGGCCCGGGCGTCCCGTTGGCGCCGTCGGGGCCGGCCTGCTCGAGCTGGCCGAACTTCTCCGCCGGCGTCATCTTGCCCAGCAGCGCGCTGACCTTCCCGGCGATCGCTTGAAGCTTGGGGTCGGGGCCGTTGGGCCCGACCGTCTGCGCCGACGGTGACCCCGTCGACAGTACGCCGGTAAGCAGCACCGCGGTGACGAACAATCCCGCCAGCGCGACGCCAAATCCGATGCGGCGCCGGGGCTTTGCCCATACGACGCGCGCCATTCGATCTGCCACTTCCTTCTCCTCTCCTGGCTGATCTCTGCCGCGCGGGCGGCTACCCGATCCGGCGGCCCGGCAAACCGCCGGGACCGGTCACGGGTGAAGATTTGAGGCCGGCGCGGCGGCCAGGCCCGCGCCCGGACGGGATCTCAGGACTGGGGCTGGGACTGCGCCAGCGGAGCCTTGGCGATCGCTGAGGCGACGTGCCGTGCGATCCCGAACTCGTTGATGATCCGCCCGATGATGATCCCGGTGCCGTGCACATGAAACTCAGTCGATCCACCTTGCGGCTTCATATGCACCCTGGCCCCGCTGAGGGTGCCTTTATCGACCGAGAACACTCCATCGCGACTCCCTGGGCTGACCTTGTAGTCGGAACCGAGCTCCTGACGAAGGGCCTCCATCACCGCATCGCGAGGGACGTCGGCGCGGGCAACTGTGACGGTTGGCATGACTCGAAGTCTAGTGGCGCGGTCCATTAATTTGGTGCCACCAAGAGTGGTCTCTGCGCCGCCAGGGGCCGCTCGACTGCCATCCAATTGATGAACCGGGACACTAGGCCGTGACACCCGCGACGGCATCCAGCCTCGCCTACTCGTCGCGCGTCAGGTCCTCGGCCTTTTCGCGCTCGGCCAGCTTTCGTCGCAGATATCCGGCCTTCTCGGCCCGCCGCATGTGAACTTCAGCCTCGGCGTCGGTCATGGCGCCGTCCGCTCCTTCGCGCTCGGCCTGCTCCTTTTCTGCCTGGCGGTGCCTGAGCTCCTCGGTCGAGGCATCATCTGCCATTGCCCGCCACGATAACGCCTGAGCCAGACTGTTCGAGGACGATGTTTGCGTAACGGCCGGGTGCAGCGCCGGCCACACGCTCGCGCTGACCGACGACACCTCGGCCCGGACCGTGCTCGAGGCGTGGGCCCCGTCCTCGCTGCGCACGATCACCTGGAACGGCCGCACCGGCGGCCTCGGCTGCGTGAGCCTCCAGCGGTACGCGAACCTGGCCACCAGCCTCCGCGTCAGCGACGTGAGCTCGCCGGGCTACCCGGCGCTGCGGGCGCGCCTGCGCGCCGCCTCCGGCTAGTGTCCAGCGAGCAACGAGAGTCTGGGCCGAGAAGGAGACGCCGAACATGAGCCGTGAGGAACTGCAGGCGGTGCAGACACCGCTGAAGGAGCGCTACCGCGAGGATCCGGACACCGCGATCGTGACGCTGATGGCCGAGGGCGACCTCGACTCGACCGCGGTCTCGTGCTCGGTGCAGACCGGCCGCGCGTTGGTCGAGGCCGGCCTGCATCCCGCCAGCGGCGGCGACGGCACGCTGGCGTGCTCGGGCGACATGCTGCTGCAGGCATTGGTGGCATGCGCGGGGGTGACGCTCAAGGCCGTGGCCACCAACCGCGAGATCGAACTCGACGGCGGGCGCATCGTCGCCGAAGGCGACCTCGACTTCCGCGGGACGATGGGCGTCGACCGCGACGCGCCGGTCGGATTTCGCTCGATCCGTCTTCGGTTCGAGCTGCCGTCCGTCGACGGTGAGCAGCTCGAGTCGCTGCTCAAGCAGACCGAGCGCTACTGCGTCGTCTACCAGACGCTCGCGCGCGGCGTCCTCGTCGAGATCGACGCTAGTTAAGTTAGGACGTCGCGGGCTCGTCGAACTTCGGGTCGGCGACGGCCCTGCGCTCCCGTCGCATCAGCGCGGGGTAGACGCGGACGAACTCCGCGACGATCTCGTCGAGCGGCAGATCGGTGTAGCTCCCGCGCTCGCGGACGTACTCCATGTATCGGTCGCCATCGCCGGTGAACTGGTGCAACATCGCGTCCTCTGTGCCGTCGAACTCCAGCGGCGGCACGCCGAAGCGCGAGCACAGCGAGGCGTTGAACGCCGAGGTGGCCTTGCGCCACTCACCGTCGACGTGCAGTTCGGCGTAGCCGTGGTAGGCGAACACGTCCGAGCCGCCCATCAGCTCCCGGAGGCGGTCGGACTGGAGGTGATTGCGGACGTCGGCGAACCCCAGCCGCGCGGGGATCCCGATCGAGCGGGCGCCGGCGACGAGCACCACCGACTTGGGGATGCAGTACGCGCCGGTGCGCCCGATCACGTTGCTGGCGACGTAGTCGTCGGGGTCGTCGGTGGCCGTGTAGGGGTCGTAGCGGATCCCGTCGCGGACCGCGAGGAACAGGCGGCTGATGCGCTCGTGCGGATCGGCGGCGACGCCGACGGCCGCCGCGGCGAACTCAGCAACCGCCGGGTGCCGTGAGTCGATGAACGCGGTCGGCTCGAGGTGCTCGGGGCGGACCTCGCTGCCGGTGTCGGGCTGCACGGCCGGCCCACTCACGCGTGGCCCGCGATCGCGTGCGGGAGGTAGGGCTCCTCGAGCCGCGCCACGTCGCCCTCGCTGAGCTCCAGGCCCTCGGCGGCGAGCGCGTCCTCCAGGTGCCCGAGCTTGGTGGCGCCGACGATCGGCGCGGTCACCCCGGGTCGCTGCAACAGCCATGCCAGCGCCACCTGCGCGGTCGGCACGCCGTGCTCCTGCGCGACCACGGCAGCTCGGTCGACGACCTCGAAGTCGGTCTCGGGCTGGTACAGCGACTCGCCGAACGTGTCGGTGTTCGCACGTGCGGTCAGGCGCTCGCCCTGCCGGGTGCGGTTCCCGGCGAGCAGCCCGCGCGCGAGCGGGCTCCACGGGATCACCCCCACGCCCTGGTCGATGCACTGCGGGATCATCTCCCGCTCCTCCTCGCGGTAGACGAGGTTGTAGTGGTTCTGCATCGAGACGAACCGCGTCCTCGCCACCGCCTGGGCCTTGGCGAACTGCCACGCGTACATGCTGCTGGCGCCAATGTAGCGGGCCTTGCCGGCCTTGACCACGTCGTGAAGCGCGTCCATCGTCTCGGCGATCGGGGTCGTCGGGTCCCAGCGGTGGGTCTGGTACAGGTCGACGTAGTCGAGCTCGAGCCGCTTCAGCGATGCGTCGATCGAGGCCATGATGTGCTTGCGGGAGAGGCCCCGGCCGTTCTCGCCGGGCATCGTGCGGCCGTGTACCTTCGTGGCCACCACGTACTCCTCGCGCATCCCGAACAGCTTGCGCATCAGCTTGCCGGTGATCACCTCACTCTGGCCGCCGTTGTAGACGTCGGCGGTGTCGAAGAACGTGATCCCACCCTCGACGGCGCGCTTGACGATCGGCTCGGCCTCCTTCTCCTCGAGCGCCCATTGTCGGCTCTCGTGCCGGCCGAAGCTCATCATCCCCAGGCAGATGCGGGAGACGCGGAGCCCCGTGTCGCCAAGGTTTACGTATCGCATCGGAGTCCTCCTCGGGGGTCAGTGTCGGGAGCCCGGCACGGCGGGGCCATCCCCCTGCGCGTCCCGGGGCGTCATGGCGACGAGCTTACGTCACGGTCGCCGGGCGGCCGTCGTCGCCGCGGCCGCCGCACGCCCCCGCGGGTCGGCGCCGTGGTCGCGTCGAGGAACACCTCGGTGACGTCGGGCACGACCTCGCGCAGGCGCTCGTCGATCCGGTCCGACAGCTCCTCGATCGCGCTGTCGCGGAGGCCGTCCGCGAGGTCGATCCGGGCCGCCACCAGCAACGAGTTCGGGCCCAGCGCCATCGTCAGCAGCTCGATGACCTGGTCGACCTGGTCGAACTCCGAGAGCGCGCGCTCGAGCGCCTCACGCTCGTCGGGGCGGGCGGCCGCGCCGATCAGCAGCTCGGAGGTGTCGTGGCCCATCCACACTGCGACCGTGACCAGCAGGCCACCGATCGCAATCGACGCGGCCGGGTCGAACACCGACGCGCCGGTGAGCTGGTCAAGCAGGATCCCGGCGAGCGCGATGACGATCCCGACCAGCGCCGCGGTGTCCTCGAACAGCACCATCTTGACGTTGGGGTCGCGGCTCGAGCGGACGTAGGTGCGCGGCGGCAGCCCGGCCTCGGCGGCCTCGTGGCGGATCTGGCGCCGCGCCCGCAGCCAGGACCCGCCCTCGGCGACCAGCGAGATCCCAAGCGTGACGTACGCGGCGAGAAAGCCGGTCGACTTGCCGCCCTGCAGCAGCTCATAGACGCCGTAGCCGATCGCGAAGAACGCTCCGGCGATGAACATCGCCACCGCCGCGATGAACGTCCACAGAAACCTCTGCCGGCCGTAGCCGAACGGCTGTTCTGGGGTCGGCTCTCGCGCAGCCAGCGAGATCGACACCAGCAGGAACCCCTGGTTGCCGGTGTCGGCGATCGAGTGGGCGGCTTCGGCGAGCAGCGCCGCCGAGCCGCTGATCAGCCCGCCGACGATCTTGGCCACCGCGACGATCGCGTTCGCGATGAGCGCGATCATGACCGTGCGGCGGCTGGCGCCCGCGGTGCGCTGGGTGCGCAGGGCGCTGCGACGGCTTGTCCAGGTGACTGGTGAGTCGCTCAGTCGGCGACGTGGTTGGCGACGAAGATCCCGTCCGGGTCGTACGACCTCGTGACGGCGGCGAGGCGGTCGGCCACCGGCGCGGTGAACGCGCCGCGCAGGCTACGGCCGCGTTCGTCGAACGTGAGCAGCGAGCTGCGCTCGCCGATCCAGGGCGACAGGCGCTCGCGGAGCGCGTCGTGCGCCCTGCCGAGCGCAGCGCCGACGTCCGAGTCGACGGGCACCCCGGTGGCGAACACCAGCGCCTCGCTGGTCAGCGGCCCGGCCGCGCCCGGGTCGGGCGTGGCCCGCTTCATCGCGCCGCCGAGCTGGCGGATCTCCAGCGAGACGAACGGGGTCCGCGCGCCCGGCCCCCCGAGCTCGAGGTAGACGTCGGCGGTCTCGCGCGCGAACTGGTCGAGCAGCAGCCCGTTGCCGATCGCCGGGCCGGGATCCTGAGGATCGCCCGAGATGTCGCCCAGCGCCGGCGCCGGGATCGTCGCCAGCGTGTCGAGATACGGGCTGCCGAGCGCGCGCAGGGGCGCGACTAGCTCGTTGCCGTCGGCGTCGGTTCCGGTGAAGGCGAGCGTGATCGCTACGAGCTCGCGGCCCCGCAGCGGGTCGGGGATCTCGGGCAGCGGCGGGAACCGCAGGAATCTGATCGTCGAGGTCAGCTCGTCGGGCGTCGTGGCGATCCACTCCCGGTAGCCGTCCACGATCTCGGCCGCCGACTCCAGCGGCCACATAAGCGCGCCGGCGAACGCCTCGCGGAGCTCGAACAGGGCGATCTCCATCGAGGTCACGACCGCCGGGCCGCCGCCGCCCCCGCGCAGCGCCCAGAACAGCTCGGGCTCGTTGTCGGCGTCGACGTGGCGCTGCTCGGCGTCCGCGGTCACCACCTCGAGCGAAATGATGTGCGTCGAAGCAAGACCGTGCAGGCGCGAGAGCCATCCGATCCCGCCGCCCAGCGCGTAGCCGGTGACGCCGACGCCGCCGGACATCCCGTGCAGCCCGACCAGCCCATGCTCGGCGGCCGGCCCGATCACATCGCTCCAGGCGGCGCCCGCGCGCACCGTCGCCGTGCGCCGCTCGGGGTCGATGCTCACGCCGGTCATCCCGATCGTGCGCAGCAGGATCGTGCCGTCGAGGGCGCCGAGGCTGGCCGCTCCGTGGCCGAAGCACTGCGGCGCGACGCGCAGCCCGGCGGAGGCTGCGAACCGGACGGTCGCGGCCACGTCGTCGGCGCTGGTCGGTCGCACCACCAGTGCGGGGCGCTGGTCGGCCACGAGGTTCCAGGCCTGACGGGCGTCGTCCCACACCGGATCCTCGGGGGCGACCACCCCGCCCTTGATCCCGGCCCGGAGCGGCCCGGCGTCGATGCTCGGCGAAGTGCTCATGCTCGTTTTGTAGCTGATCGGGCGGCCTGGGCGACGACGCGGGCGGGCCTGGGCAGCGACGTCCTCCGGCGCTCGGCCCCGAAGATCGCCAGCGCCAGCTCGCGCGCCTGCGCCTCGTCGGCGGCCTCGGCCTCGTACACGGCGGTCAGCGTCTGCCAGGCCGGCGGCATCCCGGGGCCCTCCTCGAACAGGTGCTCGACGGCGGTCGTCTCCCAGGGCGTCCCCGAGAAGCGGTACATCAGGTCGTCGCTCGCCGGGTAGCGCGCGACGACTCGCACGCGGTAGCTGGGCATCAGGTCCCGGCAAGGTAGCGCCCGAGAGCGCCGGGGACGCCGAGTATCGTTGCACCGCCCGATAACGCGAGTCGAGGAGCAACGATCGATGCCTGACGCCGAGCAGCCCAACATCCTGGTGATCTGGGGGGACGACATCGGGATCACCAACCTGAGCTGTTACAGCGACGGGCTGATGGGCTACCGGACGCCGAACATCGATCGGATCGCCGATGAGGGCATGCGGTTCACCGACTCATACGGCGAGCAGAGCTGCACCGCCGGACGCTCGTCGTTCATCACCGGCCAGAGCGTGTTCCGTACCGGTCTGAGCAAGGTCGGCGTGCCTGGATCGACGGTCGGCCTTCAGGCCGAGGACCCGACGATCGCCGAGCTGCTCAAGCCGCTGGGCTATGCGACGGGACAGTTCGGCAAGAACCATCTCGGTGACCGCAACGAGTTCCTGCCGACCGTCCACGGATTCGACGAGTTCTTCGGCAACCTCTACCACCTCAATGCCGAGGAGGAACCCGAGCTGCCCAACTGGCCGCCGGAGTCGGACTTCCCACAGTTCAACGAGCGCTTCGGGCCGCGTGGCGTGCTGCACTGCTGGGCCACGGATGAGGACGATGACACCGAGCACAAGCGCTGGGGGCGGGTCGGCAAGCAGAAGATCGAGGACACCGGCCCGCTGACCAAGAAGCGGATGGAGACGATCGATGACGAGATCCTCGAGCACGGGCTCGACTGGCTCGGCCGCCAGAACGCCGGCGGGACGCCATGGTTCATGTGGTTCAACACCACCCACATGCACCTGCGCACGCATCCGAAGCCCGAGAGCGTCGGGCAGGCCGGCCGCTGGCAGTCGCCCTACCACGACACGATGATCGACCACGACAACGTCGTCGGTGCGCTGCTCGACAAGCTCGATGAGCTGGGGATCGCCGACAACACGATCGTGATCTACTCGACCGACAACGGGCCGCACATGAACACCTGGCCCGACGGTGGGATGACGCCGTTTCGCAGCGAGAAGAACACGAACTGGGAGGGCGCGTTCCGCGTGCCCGAGATGATCCGTTGGCCCGGCAAGATCAAGCCCGGGACCGTCTCCAACGAGATCATCCAGCACCACGACTGGCTGCCCACATTCGTGGCCGCCGCCGGCGAGCCTGACGTCGTCGCGAAGCTCAAGCAGGGCCACCAGGTCGGCGACAAGACCTTCAAGGTGCACATCGACGGCTTCAACCTGCTGCCGTACCTGACCGGCGAGGTGGACAAGAGTCCCCGGCAGCTGTTCTTCTACTTCTCCGACGACGGCGACGTGCTGGCGATCCGGTTTGACAACTGGAAGGTCGTGTTCATGGAACAGCGGGTCCAGGGGACGCTGCAGATCTGGGCGGAGCCGTTTGTGGCGCTGCGGGTCCCGAAGCTGTTCAACCTCCGCACCGATCCGTTCGAGCGAGCGGACTTCACCTCCAACACCTACTACGACTACATCTGGTCGACAACGACTACATCATCCTCGCGGCGACCTCGTTGGTGACCCAGTTCCTGCAGACGTTCGAGGAGTTCCCGCCGGCGCAGAAGGCGGCGAGCTTCACGATCGACCAGGTGGTGGCCAAGCTCGAGGCCGCGCTCACCGAGGGGAGATAGTTGACAGACGGCATGGTCCGGATCCCCGCCGGCACGTTCCGGATGGGATCCGATGGCCACTATCCGGAGGAAGCGCCCGCCCACGACGTCACCGTCGACGGGTTCTGGATCGACCGAGGTCAGGTGACGAACCGGCAGTTCGCGCGGTTCGTTCACGACACCGGTTACGTCACCGTCGCCGAGCGCCCGCTGGACCCCGCCGATTTCCCCGGCGCGCCGCCCGAGAACCTGGTCGCCGGGTCGCTCGTGTTCACGATGACGCCGGGGCCGGTTGACCTGCGCCACATCAACCAGTGGTGGACCTGGACGCCCGGTGCGAGCTGGAGAAACCCCGATGGTCCGGGCAGCTCGATCTCCGGGCGGGAGGATGAGCCCGTTGTCCACGTCGCCTATGAGGACGCCGAGACGTATGCCGCGTCGGCCGGCAAGACGCTGCCCACCGAGGCGCAGTGGGAGCGGGCGGCCAGGGGTGGTCTGGACGCGGCGGCGTTCGTGTGGGGCGACTCGCCGGAGGGGCCCGGGGAGCGCCTGGCCAACTACTGGCACGGCGAGTTCCCCTGGCGCCCCGATCACGGCTACGGCTCCAGGCTCCCGGTCGGCTCGTTCGCGCCCAACGGCTACGGGCTCTACGACATGGCCGGCAACACCTGGGACTGGACCTCGGACTGGTACTCGCCGCAGGGGCTATACAAGCAGGACACCGAGGAGTGCTGCGTCCCGGTCAACCCTCGCGGCGGTCGCTTGGAGGACAGCTATGACCCCGCCCAGCCGCAGTTCCGCATCCCCCGCAAGGTGATCAAGGGCGGCTCCTACCTGTGCGCCGACAGCTACTGCCTGCGCTACCGGCCGGCGGCTCGCCGTCCGCAGATGACCGACACCGGGATGAGCCACATCGGCTTTCGCTGCGCCCGGATCGATCAGCCCGCGGGGACATAGCCGCCGGGCCGGTGCTGCGCTGCTAGTTCTGGCCCGCCGCGGCGAGCGCGTCTGCCAGGCGCTGCTCGGACTCGTTGTCGAGCGAGGTCTGGATGATCTTGCCCGGCACCTTGATCTGCGGAATGACCTTGTCGACGGACACCTTCCGGATCAGCAGGATCAGCGCGCCGGCTCCAGGCTCGAGGTTGTCGCCGAGCTGCTTCATGAAGTTGTCATCGACGCCGTAGTCCGAGAGCTTTCCGGCGGCCGCGCCGGTCGCGGCTCCGATCGCCATGCCGAGCAGCGGCACGAAGAAGATCAGGCCGATCAGCCCGCCCCACAGGGCACCACCGACGGCGCCGGCTCCGGTCGCCGACGGTTGGTGGAGCTTGACCTTTCCGTCCTGCTGGCGTTCGACCACGACCATGTCGTCGAGCTCGATCTCGTGCGCCTTCTGAAGCTGGACCACGTTGTCGGCCACCTGGCGGGCGGTGTCCACGCTGTCGTAGGCGACAGCAACAAGATCACTCATCTACATCTCCGTCCGTTTTGTGTTGGGCTCGCGGCCGGGTGGCCGTCGCCGATGGATCTTCACAGATCCCCGTGCGCACGTGCGCCTCGGGGCCATCTCCCCGACCACGCTGGCCGACGTGCTCGACCGCGAGCAGGTCATGGACGGCGGCATCCGCCCGGTTACAGGCGATTTCGACGGTCTGCGTCGGCGAGCTCGCGGTGGGCGATCGGGGCGTCCACGAGGATGTGGTCGATCGCCTGCAGCACCTCCAGCAGCGTGAGGTCGCGCAACTCCGGCGGGCGCCGGGGGATCCTAAGGGCGAGCACCGCGGTGTACTCCTCGCCCCACGGCAGGCAGTGGAGCGTGGGCCAGCGCGGGAGCCCGTTGTAGTCGTTGCAGATCCGGTGACCGAGCTCGCGGCGATCGTCCGCGACCGCGCGTACCGGGCACAGTGCGCGCACCACTTCGCCCTCGACCACGATCCACACGTGCCAGGCGGTGCGCGTTGGGTCCACCGATCAGCGTTCGACCGGCGGCACGCTGCGCAGTTGCGCGGTCAGCTGCGCGATCTCATCGCGCGAGTACCGAGAGTGCCGGCGCTCGGTATCCGGCGGATGGTTCGCGAGTCCCGCGCCGGGCCGCCAGGCCTCGCGCGGGCGGATCGGGCGCGGAGCGAAGCCGCCGCCGCAGTTCGGGCATACGTCGTGCAAGACGTTGTCGACGCAATCGGCGCAGAACGTGCACTCGTAGGTGCAGATCCGGGCCGCGGTCGAGTCCGGCGGGAGGTCGACGTCGCACAGCTCGCAATTGGGTCGAAGTGAGAGCACCGCCCGATGATCGCAAGCATCGGGTAACGCTGCAGGACGTGCAGGAACGGCCTCGAGTGGGGCGTTAAGCACGTCGCCGCCAGAGGCTCATCCGGTCTCCTGATCGTGCTCAGGAACACATCTAAGCCAGGAGCCACCGCGCGGCCCGCTCGAGGACCTGGTCGCGACTGTCGGAGCCGTGGTCGGCGGTGATCAGGTGGTTTCCGATCAGCAGCGAGAACGCGAGCAGCGAGCGGGCCTCAACCTCGTCCTGGTCGGCGCCGATCGCGCGGAACTGAGCACGGAGGTACTCCATCCGGCGGTTGTCGACGCGCCGCAGCCGCCGCGCCACCGCAGGATCCCGCCGCGCCCAGTCGCGCACGGCCAGGTCGACGGGCAGCAGCTCGTCGCTCAGAGTCAACTTCCCCGCGCGCCGCGCCTTGGTCCGCGGATCGCCGCCCCGGCGCTCGACGCGTTCGAGCACCTCGTCGATGGCCGCCCGCTCCCACGCGTCGAGGATCTCGTCGAGCAGCGCCTGCCGATCGTCGAAGTGCCAGTAGAAGCCGCCGCGGGTGACCCCGAGCGCCTTGGCCAGCGGGTCGATCCGAACGGCATCCGGACCGCCGTCTGCGAGCGCGCGCAGCCCGGCCTGGATCCAGGTGCCGCGGGGGGTGCGAGTGGGGGCGGACATCGTCTATCTCCATCCATACACTACTGTATGGATGGAGGTCGATGTGGTCACGACGATTGCGACCGAAAGCCGTGTCAACACCGGAGCCAGGGTGCGGGAGATCGCCTTGCCGGCGGCCGCCCGCGAGCTCAGCAGTCTGTCGCGGATCGACTACGAGGATGCGTTCATGGTCGACGGGAGTCCGCCGCCGGTCCTCAGCTGCGAGCGGTGGGCGCGGGCGCTGGGCCTGAAGGTGGGCTCGCCCCGGTCATCGCGGCGCGTGCTCGGCTGGGAGATCCGCCGCCAGGAGTTCGACTGCGTGCTGCTCGGCGCCGGGTCCCGCCTCGGACTGTCCGGAGAGCTGCTCTTGCAGCGCGAGCCCGAGGTGCTGTTCGCCACGTTTGAGCGCCTGCAGAACCCGGGCGCCAGAGCGGTGTGGGGGAGGATCGAGGCCAGGCATCGGGCGGTCGTGCGCTCGCTGTTGGGGCACGCCGCGCGTCGCTGTGATCGAATGCAGCCGTGACCGGGTTTGAGGAGCTCCTGGCGGATTGGGACGGCGAGACCGCAGTCATCCACCGCGACCGCCAGACGGGAGGCTGGATCTTCGTGTGCGTCCATTCGACGCGCCGCGGCCCCGCCGGAGGCGGCACGCGCCTGAAGGCGTACGCGTCGCCGGCCGACGGTCTGGCCGACGCGATGCGCCTGTCGGGCGCGATGACGCGGAAGCTGGCGGTCGCGGGGCTCCCGTTCGGCGGCGGCAAGGGCGTGATCGTCGTGCCGGAGATCCCAAGCGGCCACCGCCGGCGCGAGCTGTTCGAGCGCTACGGCGACCTGATCGAGTCGCTGGGCGGAACGTACCGGACGAGCTCGGACTTGAACACGGGCGAGGCCGACATGGATGTCATCTGGGAGCGGACCAGATACGTGTTCGGGCGGTCGGTCGAGGCCGGCGGCTCGGGCAGCCCGGCCCGTCCGACAGCGGTCGGCGTGTTCCACGGGATCCGCGCGAGCGTCGCCGAGGTGTATGGGTCAGACGATCTGCGCGAGCGGGCGATCCTGGTCCAGGGCGCGGGCGGCGTCGGCTCGCACCTGGCCGGGTTACTCGGCGATGCCGGCGCATCGGTGCTGGTCGCCGACGTCGACCCGGAGCGGGCGCAGGCCGTCGCCGCGCGAGTCCGGGGCGAGTCTGTAGCGCCCGACCGGGTGCTAGACGCCGGCTGCGACGTGTTCGCCCCGTGCGCGGTCGGCGGCGTGCTCAGCACGGACACGGCGGCCCGTCTGAGTTGCCGGATCGTCGCCGGATCGGCCAACAATCAGCTGGCCGATCCGGACGCGGCCGATGCGCTGCGTGCGCGCGGGATCCTGTACGCGCCCGACTTCGTCGTCAATGCCGGCGGCGCGATCGCGGTCGTGGGCCTCGAGCAGCTCGAGTGGAGCGAATCAGAGCTCGACGCAGCCCTGACCGGGATCGGCGACACGCTGCGCGACATCTACCGGGAGGCCGCCGACCGCGACACCTCCACCGCGGCCGCTGCCGAAGCCGTCGTCGAGCAGCGGTTGCGCTGAGCCGACCCCGCCGCGATCACGCGACCGGGCGGTAGGTCTGCAGCACGACCCCGTTGGCGAGCGGGCGGGAAGCGGCGAGATCGAGCTCGATCAGGTCGGGCCGTTCGGGGAACAACCGCATTCCGCTGCCGAGGATCAGCGGGAACACCTGCAGGTTGAGCTCGTCGATGAGGCCGCTGGCGAGTAGCGTCTGCGCCACCGAGCGGCTGCCGGCGACGAGGATCGGACCTCCATCCTCCTGCTTGAGCTCCTCGGCCGCAGTGTTCAGATCGGAGACGACGGTCGTGTCCTGCCAGTCGGAGGAACGCAGCCTGGTCGAGGCCACGACCTTGCGCATCGTGTTGATCTTCTCCGCCATCGGCCCCTCGCGCTGCGGCCACGCGCCGTAGAAGCTCTCGTACGTTGTGCGGCCCAGCAGCAGCACGTCGGCGGCGAGCTGTTCCTCGAGCTTGTAGGCGCCGAGTTCGTCGCTGAACAGCCGCCCGACCCAGCCGCTGTGCGGGTACCCCCGCTCCCCTCCGGGCGCCTCCATGACGCCGTCGAGCGAGACGAACTCCGTGACGATCAGCTTGCGCATCGGGATCCTTTCGGCTGGGTTGTCTCTGAGACCCGCGCGGCAATCCGGACTCATCGCCACCGGTCGGGTGCGGGTGAGACGATGTGCCGCGAGGCGGACCCGAGGGAGGTGAGTACGCGCTGGCGGTGGTTGACCGCGGTACTGGCGGTGGGGTGCATGCTGGCGTTCGCGTCGTCGGCGCTGGCCGACCGGGAGTTCTCGCCGCGGTTCAGCGCCAACGACACCGGCGACGTGGCTTTGGCCGCCGACACGCTGCTCACGTGCCCGGCCGCGAACGGCAGCTGCGCTGCGGCGCGCGGCGGGAGCAACGCCTCGAACAACTCGTTCGTGATGGGGTACTTAGACGTCGATTCGGACACGGCGACGTTCGACTCCAGCCGCGCCGACCTCACGCTCCCGGCCGGCGCCCAGATCGGTAACGTCGACGAACCCCTGGTACGCGTCGGGCTGCGAGCGGGCGCTGCCGGTGTCCAGCCGTCGGCGCGGTGAGGCTTCGGTAGCCAGCGCCGGGCAACGCGAACAGCACGCGGTTGCGGGGACAGGCGAGGACCGCTACGCCGGCCCACCCTCGGCGCCGAGCACCGGACGCTCGAGGCCAGCGTCAGATCGTCAAGGCCGAGGCGGTGGCACCGGCGGTGATCGAGTTCTTCTCCCGCCCCTGCTGAGCCCGCCACGAGCTCGATTCCTTGGGCCGACATCCTCGGTGTCGGGCGATCGCGCGCCATGTCAGGATCCCGGACGATGAGCCAGCCGGAGCGCAGCGAGGAAGCCGCCGCCGACCGGGTGATCGCGTTCCTCGACGCCGAGGGGGCCGCGGGCCACGGCCACGGTCCCGGCCGCAGCCTGCTCGATCACGTGCGCGAGACCGCCGCGATCCTCGACCGGTGGAGCCAGCCGGCGTGGCTGCAGCGCGCTGCGTTGGTCCACAGCGTCTATGGCACCGAGGCCCGCAGCCGCCGGCTGGTTGCGCCCCGGCGCCGCGCCGAGGTCGCCGAGGTCGCCGGCGAGCCCGCGGAGCGCGTCGCCTACCTGTTCGCGGTGGTACCGCGCCGGCGGCTTGCTGCCGGGACCCACCGGTGGGCGCCGGGCGCGGTGGCACCGGGGGCTGATCGCGATGAGCTGGACGCGGTGGTGATGCTGCACCTGGCGAACCTCGCCGAGCAGGCGCGCGCCCCGGATGGCTCGCCGGGGTTGTGGCTGGCGATCGCAGGGCGGATGGCGGAACTGCTCGAGGACAGCGCCGCCGTGACGCTGCCGCCGTTCGTGTTCGCGTTGTCGGAGGCGACCCCTGAGGATGAAGCGATCGGCCTGCGGGCCTACCGCGAGGGCCTGGCCACAAGCGATCCGGCGTCGCGCGGCGACCGTCTCGCGCAGGCCGCGGTCGCCTGCCCGGTGGTGGGCGAACCGTGCGTGTGGCTCGCCGACGTGGCATGGCGCCGCGGCGAGCCCGAGGCGGCGCGGGCCTGGGCGATGCGAGCGCAGCGAAGACTGGTTGAGTGTGGCGTCGCGTGGGACAAACGGCTGCCCTACCAGCGATGGCTCGCCCTGGCGGAGCGTCTGGCCGAGGCTCCCGGGGAGCGCGACCCGGCGCCGTCGGCCGATCCGGGCGCGCTGCACGAGCAGCTGTCAGCAAGCGGTCCGGGCGCGCGACGGGCGGCTCGTGTGCAGCCGGCGGACGCCGAGCGGCGCTTTGCCCGCTACATGGACGCGCTTGCCGACGCGCCGAGGGCGTCGAGCCGGCAGCTGTACCCCGAGCTGGACAGCCGGCCGTGGTTTGACCCCGCGGCGTTCCGGATCGCGACTGAGCTGGAGCGCCGGTTCGAGCCGATCCGGAGGGAGATACTGGCGCTGGAGCCTTCGCGGTTCGCGCCGGAGAGCGAGCGAATCGGGCGCACCGGGCAGTGGGACGTGATCTTCCTGTACGAGCGGGGACGCCGGCACGATGACGTGTGCGAGGCCTGCCCGGTGACCACGAGCGTGATCGAGGGCGAGGGCGCGATGCGGACCGCGGCCGGGCTGATCTACGTCTCCCGGATGCGAGCCGGCACGCACATCGCCCCGCACCGCGGGCCGACCAACCTGCGGCTGCGCTGCCACCTCGGGATCGCGGTCCCCGACGGCGACTGCGCGATCCGGGTCGGAGACGAGTCGCGGCGGTGGAGCGAGGGGCGCTGCCTGGTGTTCGACGATTCCTACGAGCACGAGGCGTGGAACCACGCCGACGAGGACCGGATCGTGCTGATCGTCGATCTGTGGCACATCGGCCTGACGCCCATCGAGGTTCACCGCCTGGCCGGACTGCACCGATACGCCGCCGCCTACGCCGGGCGGCTGGGCCGGTACTGGTCGGTCAACGAGGCGGCCAGGCAGGGCGCTCCGCCGCTCTCACCGGATCACTAGTGTCGCGTTTGGAAAGTTGGTGGGCACCGAGAGGTGCCACTGGTGGATGCTTGGCGAGGACGCAGGAGCCGTGGCGTAGCGGAGCTACGCGAGGCGACGAGGACGAAGCCAAGCGCCGCCAGGGGTGCCTCGAATGCACGCGAACTTTCCAAACGGGACACTAGCGCGAGCGGCCTCGACGGCGGGTCGGCCGGTCCTCACGGGTCACGAGGGGGGTGCACAACACGACAAATCCACCACTTCTGGCAGGGCGTGCCGCGTTACGCACCGTATACGTGCGCGGTACGGCAAGCCTCAGGCTGGCGGCCGGATTTGTCGTGTTATGCACCCCAGGGATCGCCCGGCCCCAAGGGTCCGCGGTACCCGCTCCGCGGAGGCCAGGCCGGGGAGGCTAGAAGTCCCCGCCCCCGAAGTCGCCGCCGCCGTCGCCCCAGCCGCCGTCCCCGCCACCACCGTCGCCCCCGTCCCCGCCGTCCCCGCCGTCGCCACCATCGCCCCCGTCACCGCCATCGCCGCCATCGCCGCCATCGCCGCGATCGCCGCCGTCACCCCCGCCGCCGTCGCCGTCGCCGAACATTCCGCCGACCAGCTCCTCGCCGAAGCCGAGCCCGGCCCCGAGCGCCGAACCCAACAGCAACGTCGACAGCAGCGAGCCGCCGCCGAAGCCGTTGAAGTAGCCGCCCATCATCGGGCCATAGCGGCTCGGCGCATTCCAGTAGTCGGTCTGGCGCCCGTCGACGCTGACCTGCCGTCCGTGCGGAGCAAACCCCTCCTTGATCCGGATCGCGTCGGCCGCGCACGCGGGCACGGGGCGCGCGGAGCCGCCCGGCGGGGCCCACTGCACGTCCTCGGTGGAGGGGCCGTGGCGCGGGTCAAAGAAGCAGGGGGCACGGCGCTGCGGCGGGGGCTTGCCCTCCAGCAGCGCCTTCGCGTACGACATCGCATAGCGCCCCTCCTCAAGCGTCTCGGTCACCGGCGCCAGGTCCTCGGGGCGCTTGGCGCGGTCGAAGATCCCGCTGGCCCGCTGGTAGGCCTGCAACGCCTGGTCGTAGCGCTCCTTGGCCTCGTCGGAGACGTTCGGCATCTGGATGTCGACGTCGAGCGCGCGGATGTCGTCGCCGAGCGCGACGAGGTCGTCGCGGGCCGAGGCGCGAACCTCGTCCCACTCGCGCTCGCGCCGGAATTTGTGACCCAGGAACGGCACGGGTGCACCATACGCGCCCGGATTGGCGAGTGCCAGCGCGACTCGGTGTGTGGCCCGCGAGGCCGGGCTCATACTCGGGCGCGTGAAGTGGGGCAGAGGGGCGATGCCGCCGGCGGTAGTGGGCGCGCTGGCGTTCCTGGCTTGCTGTGCGCCCGGACCCGCATTCGCTGCGGGGAGCCCCAAGCAGGGCCGCTTCGCGGGGCGGATCGACATCGGCGGTGGCCGCAAGCTGTACCTCCGCTGCGCCGGCCGCGGGAGCCCGACCGTGATCATGGACTCCGGGATCCACGACTCGTCTGACCCCTGGACGCTGACACAGACCGCGTACCACCAGCGTGATCCGGCTGATCCTCAACCGGGTCCGGAGCCTCGGTCACAAGTAGCGCCGTCGCGCCGCGGTCGGCCCCCCGCGACGTCCGAGGAAGGAGACTCACCGCGGGCATCGAAACCTGCACTCGGTGGAGAGCGCACAGCAACCGCCGCCCGGCCCGGGCGATGCGGTGCCGCCGAGTGGGAGTCACAATTACCCACTGACGTTCGCGGTCGACTATCCCGACCGCAACCTCGATCGGCTCAGCACCGCGCTTCGGATCTTCTGGATCATCCCGATCGCGATCCTCGCGGCGACGCTCGAGGGCGGCGGCTTCAGCGGCCACGGAGGCTCCGAGGGCGTGCGCTACGTCGGCGGCGGGATCGGGGTCCTGTTCGTCCCGGTGCTGCTGATGATCCTGTTCCGCAAGAAGTACCCCCGCTGGTGGTACGACTGGAACCTGCAGCTGGCGCGGTTCAGCAACCGGATCGGCGTGTACCTCGCGCTGATGGACGACCGCTATCCGTCGACCGACGACGAGCAGTCCGTTCACCTGAACTTCCCATACCCCGACGTCGAGCACGACCTTGGCCGCGGGATGCCGCTGATCAAGTGGCTGCTGGCGATCCCGCACTACATCGTGTTGTTCTTCCTCTGGATCGGTGTGCTCGTGTCGGCGATCATCGCCTGGTTCGCGATCCTGTTCACCGGCCGCTACCCACCCTCACTGTTTCACTTCATCGAGGGCGTGTTCCGCTGGCACAACCGCGTGACGGCTTACGTGTTGCTGCTGATCACGGACCGCTACCCGCCGTTCAGCCTGGACCCGTAGCGGTCCGAGCCGCCCCGATCCCTGCGGCCACGAGCCTCAACGGCTAATCCTGGACCCCGGCGGCGTGACCGAGGGTACCCTGTGAGGGGCCACCTACACAGTCAGCAACCGGAACACGCGGATCGACAAGTTCGTGCTCACGAAGGGCAAGTAAGGGCTAGACCACCGCCGCAGACGAGCGGTGCTCGGCCAGGCACCGCTCGTACACGGCTCGGAAATAGGGCTCGAGCTCCCGCGCGTCCTGCTCGACCAGCGCATGCTGCCTGAGGTAGGCGTCCAGCAGCGTGCGCGCCTCGCGCAGCACCGCGGTCTCGTCGACCTTCGTGCAGCGGCCGTCCTCGACGACGACCTCGCCGTCGACCATCACCAGCCGGACCGATGAGCCGTTCTCGGCGTAGACCAGCTGGTTGGCGACGTCGTTGAGCGGGACGAACGCCGAGGTGCACAGGTCGAGCGCGACCAGGTCGGCCTTCTTGCCCGGCTCGATCGAGCCGATCTGATCGTCGAGGCCGACGGCTCGCGCGCCGCCACGTGTCGCCGCCCACAGGATCTCGTAGGCGGTGGGCCATAGGTCATAGTCGTCGGTCGAGATCGTGTGCACGATTCCGGCCGCCTTCATCACATCGAACAGGCGGCAGCTGTCGTTGCTCGAGATCCCGTCGGTCCCGAGCGCCACGTTGACGCCGGCGCTCAGCAACCCGCGCAGCGGCGCGACGCCGGAGCCGATCCGCAGGTTGCACACGGGGTTGTGGGCAACCGAGGCCCCGCGTTCGGCGATCACCTCGATGTCCTCCTCGTCGATCCAGATCGCATGCGCGATGCTGGTCCTCTCGTGCAGTGCGTCCAGGTCGGCCATCAGCCTGATCAGGCTCTTACCGTAGAGCCGGGCGCCGGTGATGCGCTGAACCCGGGTCTCGAGCACGTGGATGTGCATCGGCGTGTCGAACCGCTGGGAGAACTCGGCCACGCGCTCGAGCAGCTCCTCGGTCACGCGCTGCGGGCCCGACGGCGCCACCACGTACCGCAGCCGTCCATCGCCGGTTCGGTGGAACCGGTCGACGGCGGCGGCGCAGAAGTCCATGTACTCGTCCAGCCCGATCGGCGGGACGCGCAGGAACTTCTCCTTGAGCCGCTCGGGGAGCGTCTCCTCGAGGTACGGGATCGTCTCGAAGAACGGCCGGTTGATCACGTGACCGGAGATGTTCGCCCGCATCCCGATCTGCTCGTAGGCACCGAACACGGCGCCCAGCTGCCCGAGCTCCTGGCGCGGCACCTCGATCACGTCGTCGAGCACCGACGTGACGCCGCTCTTCAGCGACTCGATCCCGGCCAGCAGCGTGCGGTGGTGGATCATCGCCGCGTCCATCGGGCTGGCCCCGGTGAGGGGGTAGGCGTACAGCATCAGGACCTCGAGCGGCAGGCCGGGATACCGCCCGCGGAACGTGTTCTGCTCGGTGTGGATGTGCGCGTTGACCATTCCGGGGATCAGCAGCAGGTCCTCGCCCTCGATCACCCGGTCGGCGTCGGAGGCCTCCAGCCGCTCGCCTACCGCGGCGATCCGGTCGTCGTCGATGAGCACGTCCGCGCGGCTCGCGCCGCCCGGGCTCCGGTCCTTCATCGAGAGCACCATCCCGTTCTTGAACAGGGTCTTCATGATTCACCTCGTGTCGAGTGGCCTCGCCGGTCGGCCGGTGGCGTCATACGATGCCACCACGCAGCGGAACGCCCGTTTGCAAGCCGCGAGGTCGTACGGCCGAACTTGAACACGAGCTGGGAGTTCTTGGTCTGACTCAGGTACTGCTTGATCGTGATCACGTAGTCGGCACCGTTGTCGGACAGGTGCCCCTGGCCGAGCACCTGCTTGCCGAAGCTGCTGCCGGGGCTGGCCGCGATCGACTCGAGCTGCAGGTTGGGGTGACTGAGCTTGATCACCAGCTTGCGGTTGTGGGTGCCGACAGGGATCGGGACGGTCGCCTCACAGGCCGTGCTGTCGCCCTCGCAGGTGACGCTCTTGACCTTGGGAGGCGAGATGCCGGTCGGCATCGAGAACTTTCCATCGCCCCGGAGGATCAGCATTTTGCCCGTCAGCCGGTTTTTCAGGGTGAGCAGCGAGCCCGTAGGTACGGTCGCCGTTCCCGTCACCGTCTGACCCTCCACCAGGAGGCTCTGGTCGAAGATCCCAGACAGCGGGCTGGCTCCCACGGAGCTCACCCGGAAGCCCGCGATACCGAACGTCACGTTCCCGATCGAGCCGGTGAGCGCCTCGGCATCGCCTACGCCGCCCTCGACCCTGCTGGTGAACAAGATCGAGACATGCTGGTTGGCCGGAAGATTCCCGACCATGTACTGGAACAGAGCGCCGTCGGTGGGCTGCGCGACGGCGGTCGCGCACTCCATCGCCAGCGTGATCGTGAGCGCTGCCACCAGCGCGAGGAACGGCCTTCCGAGATAACGCATGCTGACTCCCTCTTGTGACCGCCGCGGCCCCCGGTGGGCAGCGGCACCTTGACCCAGCGCCGCGATCGTAGCTAGGTGGGAACGCTCCCGTGGGCGATACCGAGCGCGACCCGTGGAAGGCGCTCGAGCAAGCCGACGGCGACCCGCCGCATCCCGTTGTCGCGACGGCTATGACCGGTTCTCGAGCTGAGCCTCTAGGTCGCCGATGCGCTTGCGCAGCTCGCGGTCCGCGGCGTAGCGATCGGTGATGTCACGCGCCATCGCGACGGCGCCGAGAACCTCGCCGGCCGCATCGTTGACCAGCGCGAAACTCAAGTCGAGGTACAGGTCGGCGCCGGCCTTGGTCACGGACTTGGTCGTGAGCGCCTTGCGGCCGTACTTGGTCTGTCCGGTGGCGATCGCGCGATCGAATGCGGTCCAGTGCGCGGAACGAAAGCGCTCTGGGATGATCAGGTCAAGGCGCTGGCCGAGCGCCTCGGCCTCCGTGTACCCGAAGACGGCCTCCGCGCCCGGGTTCCAGACGCGGATCGATCCGTCGCGGTCGGCGAAGATCAGCGCGTCGGCTACACACCGGACCAGCGCCTGGGACAGCTCGACTTGCGGGCCTACGGACATGCCCGGGAGTTGTATCGCCTCGATCGCGCCTGAGTGCTGCGAGCATGCCGACATGAGCGTCCGCATTCGCGCGCCATCGTGGCGCGAAGGACGCCGGCGGTTGGATCTGAGTCAGCCGCCGGACTTCCGAGCGGTATACGAGATCAGGCGCCGAGGGCGGAGCTCAAACCACTTGACGGCCCACGCGGGCCGCCCGCCGTGCCGCGCCTCCCAGGCCTCGAGCACATCCGCGGCCGGCTGGTCTGTGATCGTCACCAGGTCCGTCGACCGCGACCGCCCGGTGCGCGTCGCCGTCGCCGTCCTCGACCACGACCGATGCCCACGGGGAGCGCTCGAGGTTTCGCACCGGGCGCCGGGCGCTCGGTCAGTAACGCGCGGAGCTGCGCCTCGTCCATCGCCGAGTCGGCCGGCCACGACCCGGCCAGACCGCCGCCGGCACGGGCGTGGCTATCGCGTTGAAGCTGGACGAGTGCCTCGATGTCCATGCTCGCATCGTGACGGATCCCCGGCGAGGACTGCGGCGCGCTCGGTCTTCGCGCCCAGGACCCGTCCGAGCCGGTCGAACACGATCCGGTTGCGGGGCTGCGGGGCCATCGGCGCGTCGTGGAGCTGGGCTCCCTCGGCCTGGTGCGGTCGACGCAGGGACCGCCGCCGGCTCGGCGGCGCCCGAGCCCATGCCGAGACCGTACCCGACCCCCGCGCGCTGATGCGGCGGACCTACGACGGCTCGACCGCGGAGTTCAGTCCCCTAGCAACGGGTGGAGCAGGAGTTCCTGGCGATGGTCAGCCAGCCGCCGTCACCCGCGTCGCACAGCCGTTTAGATCGCTGTTGTGCGTCGAGTTCCGGTCCTGACATGATCGTGTCGAGATGAGCGAGCGCGTGCTGGTCGTGTTCGAGCCGGGGCGAGCCGGGGCGGCGACCATGGATACGGCGCGTGAGCTGATCGGTGAGGGGCGGCAGCTGACGGTGGTCTGCGTCGCTCCGCAGGCGCCGTCAGGCCCGCGCTGCGGAAACTCCGCGCTCGACTACAACGACGCGGTGATCGACGCGACGCGAGCGGACCTGCGCGCGGCGCGCGAACGACTCGGTGACGCGGGCTGCGCGGCCGCGTTTGAGCTGCTGCTCGAGGGGGTGGATCCGCCGGTGCATGAGCTGGCCGCGCGGGACCGGTTCGACCTCGTGCTGCTCCCGGCGCGCCGCCGCCCGCTGCGCTCATCCAAGCACCCGGCGGCGACCCTGATAAGGGCCGCCGGCATTGAGGTGCGCGTGGTCGACCCGGCAGCTACGTCGCCGATTTAGAGCCTGCGCTTATAAGTCGCCTGTGTTATACGTCTTTGACTTCTAGGTCGCGGCAGTCCATGATGGTTGTCGTAGTACCTCTCCTCCCTCGAGCGCGCCCCGAGTCCGGCCTCATATCCCGCCGTACCGGGGCGTTCTCATTTAACGCGCGCGGCGCGATACGTAAGGCGCGCTGGCGCGATACGCGTTCCGCCTCAGCGCCCGGACCTTGCGGCGAAGGTGATCCGCGCGCGATCGAGCACAGAGCGTTCACGCGCGGGGGGCTCGGAGGCGTCTTCGATCAGCGAACGCACGTGGCGGGGGTCGCGGCCAGTGACCGCCTGGATCTGCTTGTCGCTGAGCCCGGCCGTGGCGAGCAGCGCGAGCATGCCGTTGAGGGCCGCGGTCGATTCGATGGGCATCGGAAGGTTGGTCTCGGCGCGCATGGGTTGCTCCAGTCGGGTGAGGTCTGCCGGTTCAACGGCGGACGGCCCTCGAACGTGAGACTCGCGGGGCGGGCGTGATATGCAGGTTCGCTCATGAGCCGATCGTCGACACCCGCAGCCGTGGACGCACACAACGACCTCGCTGCCGAGCTTCTGCAGCGACGCGGTGAGGCGATGGTTTTCTCGCGTGATTGGCTGCCGCTGCTGGAACAAGGCGGTGTGTGCCTGACCGTCTGCGCGGTGAACGTCGCCGACGGCGGGCATCCGGCGGAGGCGCACCTCGCGCTCGCGCTACAGCAGATCGCGACGATTCTGGGTGCGGTGGCAGAAACCGACGGCGACGTGGTTGCCGTCCGCGACGCGGAGGGTGTTCGGGCCGTGCGGACTCGAGGCAATCCGATCGGGCTGATGATCGGGTTGGAGGGGTGCGAGGCGCTGGTCGGCGATCCGCTGCTCGCGCGCGTTTTCTTTCAGCTGGGCGTTCGATGCTTCGGTCTGACCTGGAACGCCCGCAACGCCTTCGCCTGTGGGCTGGCGGAGGAAGTAGACGACGGCCTGAGCCAGATCGGGCGCGAGCTGCTGGGGACCCTGTCAGAGCTGGACTGCGTCGTGGACCTGTCCCATGCGTCGCCGCGGACGGTGGGCGAGACGTTCGAGCTGCTGCCGCCGGGAAGGGCATTTGTCAGCCACGCCGGGTGTCGGGCCGTGTTTGACACCCGGCGCAACCTCAGCGACGACCAACTGAGGGCGTTGGCGGACCACGGCGGCATTCTGGGGGTGCTCGGCCATCCCCTGGGAGTCGATTCGAGCGAACCGACGGTCGGTCGCATGATCGACCACATCGGCCACGCCGTCGAGGTGATGGGGCCGGACCGGGTGGGGATCGGACCCGATTTCTATCGCCGTGTTGCCCGTGCGCTGAACGTTGCCCCCGGCGAGCGCGGCCTGCCCGCCGAAATGCCGCCGGACGCGGTCGTCGAAGGCTTCGAAGGTCCTGAGGCGTTTCCCAACCTGGCCGCCGAGCTGCTCGCCCGAGGGTATGGCGACGACGAGGTCGCCGCGATCTGCGGCACCAATATGCTCGAGTTCCTCGCCGCGGCGCTCTAGTGTCCCGTTTGGAAAGTTCGCGTGCATTCGAGGCACCCCTGGCGGCGCTTGGCTTCGTCCTCGTCGCCTCGCGTAGCTCCGCTACGCCACGGCTCCTGCGTCCTCGCCAAGCATCCACCAGTGGCCCCTCTCGGTGCCCACCAACTTTCCAAACGCGACACTAGATGGCGGTCCTAACCGCTGCGCAGTGGAAGCGCTATCGGTCGCATCGGCGCCCCGGTGGCGCCGCGGATCCTCATGCAGGCCCCTACGAACGCAAATTCGTACACCTTGTCGGCCGCCAGCTCGTCGACGCGAACGACCTCGAGAATCGGGGTGCCGGCCTCAGCGAGCAGGTAGGTGTGCACTGCCTGGAAGGAGCCGTCGAACGAGGCCGGCTGAACCTCGAGGCCCACGTTGTCGGCGCCGATCATGATTGCGCCGGCCTCGGCCAGGAACCGGGCGCCGGCGAGGTCTGGCCCCGGCTCGGCGGGTACAAACCGATCGGCGTCCGGCCACAGCGACATACGCCCTGTGTTGATCAGGACCACGTCGCCGGCTCGGAGCTCGGTCCGCTGAGAACGGAGGACGCTGTCGAGCTCCGCCGCACCGATCGGATAGTTGTCGGGTAGGACCTCGACGCCGTGGGCACCGGCGACGTCGATCAGAACGCCGCGAGCGATCACCGGCGGGTGACGGTCCGCTCCCGACACATGCCAGCGCTGCGAGCCGAGATGTTCGCGCATGTCGAAGCAGTTCCACACAACCCCGTCGTAACCGAAATGGTTGAGCGTGTCGATGTGCGTCCCGGTGTGGGTGAACATCGATATCGCATCGGATGAACGGGAGACCCGCCGCATCGTGTCCCGCCCCACACCGGCAACGTCATCGACGATCCCGCCTGCCGGCGTCGCCGTCATCCAGATCGCGAACGGCGGGTCGCCCCAGCCCGTCCATCCCGGCATCCCCTGGAAGTAGTCGACCGATAGGTCGAACAGCTTGTGTGCGTCGACCTCGGTGAGGATGCTCGAAATCGACTCGGGCGTCACCAGGTTCAACATGCCGATCTGGTCGTCCGGTCCCCAGGGACTGGCGGTCGCCTGACCGGGCGTGGCTTGCCGCGCGGCAATCACCGGCTCCTTCTGCCGGTCCTCAGGGGGTGCGCCCATCGCAGACTCCTTTCATTGTCACTCGCAGTTCCGCTCAAGTTGAATGAGCCGCGCCAGGCGGGCGAGGGCATTGGGCACTCCCCGCTCGTGCTCTTCGCGGAGCGCGGCGGTGGGGAACCCTCGCTGGCTCATGGTCATGAGCGTCTTTCCGTCGCTTCCCCGAAACGCGAACTCGAGCTGGGTGTGAACACTCGTTCCCCCAGCCTTGTCTCGGTGGAGGCGAGCACCAGGCGGTGCGGACGCTCGATCACTTGGTACACGTGCCGGGGATGTAGAGCTCGCCGGGTGACGGTCCGAACTCCACGGTCCACTCGCCTCCGATGCGCAGGTCGCAGTGCGACTGGACGATCCAGCCGGGATCGTCCTGGCCGTAGAACGCCGCTTGGCCTTCGGGATCGGTGAAGGCGTCGAACACCCGCTCCGGTGTGGCGTCGATCAGGCGCGCGACCTCGAGGTCGAACCTCATCGGTGCTCCGCCTCGCGCTGCTCGACGTAGGCTCCGAACCGGTCGAGCCGTCCTTGCCAGGACCGCCGGTAGTCGTCAATCCATCGCCTTGCGTCCTGGAGCTCCGCGGGCCCCAAGCGGCACTCGCGAGCCCGCCCCACCTTCGCGCTGACGACAAGCTCTGCATCCTCCAGCACCCGCACGTGCTTCTTGACTCCGTTGAGAGTCAGGCCGAAGGGCTCGGCCAGCTGACCGATCGTGGCGGGACCGGCCGCGAGCAGCTCAAGGATCGTGCGGCGCGTCGGATCCGACAGGGCGAAGAAGGTGCGATCGAGGGTCGGTGTATAGTGCACCAATCGGTTCACTATAGCGCACGTCGACGATCCTTACGCCGCACCGATGAACGAGATCCCCGAAGTCGTGTTCTCAAGGACGCTCGACCGTGCGCACTGGCCGGAGTCGCGGATCGCCCGCGGCGACCTGGCAGAGGAGATCGCGGAACTGAAGCGCGAACCGGGAAAAGAGATGATCGAGGAAGGAAACGTCAGCGAGGGGGCGGCGCCGTCGCAACAGCGAGCACCGCTCAAGAGGTACTCCAGGCAGAGGTCCGCCTCACCCGCGCACTCCAGCAGCAGTGCGGCGACATCATCGGCGCACTGCTAACCGCTGCCGCGGTCGAACCCGGGCTCGAGCACGCCGTCGCCGACGGACTGCGTCGCCACCGCCACGGCGCGAACCTCACGATCAAGCGGATCAACGAACTCGGCGGACTGCGCGAAGGACTACCGGCCGCCCGCGCCGTCGCACTCCTCAGCGCCGCGACCAGCCACCATGCCTGGAGCGAACTGGTCGACGCGAACAACCTCTCGTGGAGTCAGGCCGAGCAAACGCTGAGCGACGCCCTCGCCAGAGCGATCATCGAGCCTCACTGAGCGCTTGACCGTGTCGCCGGTCGCGCGCTGCACGGCCGGCTTCTGCGCAACGAACGCGAGCTTGCGGACCCGTCCGTCTCGCAGCCACTCGCTCCACAGCCGGTGGGCGGTCAGCAGTTCCTCTAGCGCCCGGCGGCCGATCTGCGCGGCAATGTCCGCGGCATCGGCGGCGAACGCGTTGATCAACGAATCCGCCATGGCACGGTGGGAACGACTGCAGTCCTCCTGCCAGCGGACAACCAGCCCGACCCGCTCCAAGCCGGCGAGCGTCTCCTCCAGTGGGGTGAGCCAAACCGTGTCGGCGTCAGGCATCCGCTCTCGCTCCGCGTCGGTGAGCGGCACGCCTGCTTCCAGGGTGAACGCGAACCGCCCGCCGGTAGTGAGTGCGCGGGATATCTCTTCAAGCAGCGGCTCCTTGTCGCGAAAGGCGAGCATCGTCTCGAGCAGGAGCACCACGTTGAACGGCCCCGGAGGGATCGGAGGGATCCGCGAGACCTCGAAGCGACAGGGGAGGTCGCGGGCGCGCTCACGTGCGATCTCGATCGCGCTGGAGCTGAAGTCCACCCCCAAATAGGAGCAACCCAGCTCCCGAGTGATGAACCGTCCCGGCCCGGCCACGCCGCAGCACAGGTCCAGCACAGAGACGCCCGGGCCAATCCCGGCCCGGCGCGCCAGGGCCCGAATCTCGCTGGCGCACATGAAGCTTTCCTGCCCGAAGAACTCGCCGGGTGCGTATGCCGACGCGCGGGCTCGCTGGAGCGCCCGGACGAACGGAGCACGCTCGTCCTGCTTCATGGCTGCGGGCGCTCCGCATTGCAATTCAGCCGCGCGCCGTTCACGCCGCGGAGGATGTCAGCCCTCCGGGCGGGAAGTCTTCGCCCGACGGGGGCGTCATGGATTGAGAAGCCCAAGCACGCAGCAGCAGCAAAGCGTCCTGGGCGAGAGCCGCCGCCTCGCGGCCACGACGACCGACCCTTCCTGACACGGGACACACGATGCGAATCGCTCAGACCGCCCCTGTGACCGCCTCTGCGACCGCAGCTGTGGATCGCGGCCACCGCGCCGACCGGCTGGGCCCCGCCGACTGGGTGACCCTCGCTCGGGCCACGCTCGCCGTCGGCGTCGCTGCACTGATCGCGGACTCGTTCGCTCGGTCCGTGCCGGTCACGTTGCTGGTATCGCTCGCGGCACTCGCGCTCGTCCTGGACGCGGTCGACGGATGGGTCGCGCGGCGCACACGTACGACGGACATGGGCGCGCAGTTCGACGCCGAGGTCGACGCGTTCCTGATCCTCATCCTCAGCGTGTATGTCGCCCGGTCGTCGGGCGCCTGGGTGCTGGCGGTCGGCGCGGCCCGCTACGTGTTCCTCGCAGCGGGATGGGCGCTGCCGTGGATGCGTGAGCAGCTGCCGCCACGCTTCTGGCGCAAGACCGTCGCCGCGCTGCAGGGGATGGTGCTGACGCTCGCGGCTGCACATCTGCTGCCGCCGGCCGTGATCCAGACGGCGCTTGTTCTCGCCCTGGCCCTGTTGGCCGAGTCGTTCGGCCGCGACGTGTGGTGGCTGTGGAGCAACCGGCGCGGCACGCTGACCGCTGCGGTGGCCGACACCGAGCCCACTCGCGGCCGCTCGGTGGCCAGGCCGGGCGCGCCCGACCCCGAACTCGAGTCCTGGGGATCCGCACCGGAGCCTGAATCCGGACCGGCACCCGGGTCCCGACGCCGCAACGCGCGACGCGGGATCGCAGTAGCGCTCACGATCGTCGCCGTCCTCGTTGTGTGGGCAGCCCTCGTCGCTCCGGACCAGCCGAGCGATCTCTCGGTCAGCGGATTCTTGAGGGTTCCGCTGGAGGGGCTCGTCCTCGTCGCCCTGGCCAGCGTGCTGCCTGTCATTCCCCGACGCATCCTGGCCGGAATCGTCGGACCGCTGCTCGCGCTGATTGTCATCTTCAAGGTCCTCGATATCGGCTTCTTTGACACCTTCGACCGGCGGTTTGACCTGCTCAGCGACAAGAGCTACGTCGGAACCGGCATTGAGACGCTGCGCGCCTCGATCGGCCGCACAGAGACGAACCTGGTCGTCGTCGGCATCGTCGTGGGCGTCATCGTCCTCGTGATCCTCACCACGTTCTCGGCGTTCCGGCTGACGCGGGTCGCCGCCAGCAACCGCCGGTGGACGCTCCGGGTCGTCGCTGGGCTCGGCGCCGTCTGGGCGCTCTGCTGGGCGTTCAGCGCCCAGCTCATCGCCCACACTCCGATCGCCTCCACACTCTCTGCCGGCGTGGTCGTCAACGAGGTGCGCTCGGTGCAGGCCGACATCCACGATCAGACGGTCTTCGCCAATCAGATCAAGCACGACACCTTCCGCAACACTCCCGCCAATCAGCTGCTGACCGGGCTGCGCGGCAAGGACGTGCTGCTCGTCTTCGTGGAGGCCTACGGCCAGTACGCGGTGCAGGGCTCCTCGTTCTCGCCGCAGGTCGATTCCGTGCTCGCCAAGGGCACCAAGACCCTGCAGAGCGCCGGGTTCTCGGCCCGCAGCGGCTTTCTCACCTCGTCGACGTACGGCGGCATCAGCTGGCTGGCGCACTCCACCCTGCAGTCCGGGGTCTGGGTCAACAATCAGCGCCGTTACAACCAGCTGATGAACACCAACCGCTTCACGCTCAGCGACGCGTTCAAGGAGGCCGGGTGGAGGACGGTCGACAGCGTGCCGTCCAACGACTACTACTGGCCGCAGGGGACATCGTTCTACCACTACGACAAGCTCTACGACCGGCGTAACGTCGGATATCACGGCCCCACTTTCACGTACGCGTCGATGCCCGACCAGTACACCTACGCGGCGCTGCAACGGCTCGAGCTGTCAAAGAAGAACCGCAAGCCCCTGTTCGCAGAGGTCGACACCGTTTCCAGCCACATGCCGTGGAACCGCATCCCCCAGCAGATCAGCTGGAAGGACGTCGGCAACGGCTCGATCTACAACAAGATCCCGATGGACCACGAGACGGGTGCGTTCTGGAGCAACCCGACGCGCGTGAAGGCCGCGTACGGCCGGTCGATCGTGTACTCGCTGAACAGCCTGATCTCGTTCGTAAAGCACGACGACGACAAGAATCTCGTGATGGTCGTCCTCGGTGACCACCAGCCGCTACCGATCGTCAGCGGCCACAACTCCAACCACGACGTGCCGATCTCGATCATCGCCCACGACCCCAAGGTGCTCAAGCAGGTCGGGAGCTGGGGCTGGGATGCGGGCCTGCGGCCCCCGCGCAACGCGCCGGTCTGGCCCATGAGCGCGTTCCGCAACCGCTTCTTCACCGCATTCAACTCAAAGCCCGCGACCCCGTAGCCGTCGTGAGCGCTGACCCCCCGAAGCTGGCTGTAGCCGGTCCTCGGCGACAGCGGCTGGCCGGCCTTGACGGCCTCCGGGGCCTCGCCGCGCTCTACGTCGTGATCAATCACGTGTTCCTGCGCGCATTCCCCGGCTATCCGGTCGACCACGCGCCGTTCTGGGCCGGCTGGTTCATCTACGGGCGTTTCGCGGTCGTCGTGTTCATCGTGCTGTCGGGCTTCTCCCTGGCCCTGTCGCCGGCCCGTCACGGCTGGCGGCTGGACTCGGTCTCCCAGTTCGCGGGCCGACGGGCCCGGCGCATCCTGCCGCCCTACTGGGCCGCCCTCGCGTTCAGCCTCGCGGTCGCGTGGCTGGTCGTCGCTCAGCCAGGACATGGCATGCCTGACGCGAAATCGGTCGTCGTCAACGGCCTGCTGGTGCAGAACATCGTCGGCGCGCACAGCCCCAACGCATCGTTCTGGTCGATGGCCGTCGAGGCCCAGCTGTACCTCCTGTTCCCGCTGTTGCTGCTGATCGTGCGCCGGTGGGGCGGGATCGCGATGGTCGCCACAGTCACGCTGGTCGTGGCCGCGGTCGGAATCCTTGGACCGCACATCTCCCGCGTGGACACGTTCGTGATCCAGTCTCCGCCCGACCTCGCCGCGCTGTTTGCGGTCGGCATCCTGAGCGCCGGCATCGTCGGCGCGAGCGCGGCCCGCCGGTCGTGGCCGTGGGGTTGGCTCGCGCTCGTCGCCGCAGCGCCCGTGCTCGCGACGATCTGGTGGCAGGGCTCGGTGTGGACGCTCGAGCACCTGTTCTGGGTCGACCTCGCGCTGGGCCCAGCGATCGCCTGCCTGCTGGCCGCTCTCGCCACCGGCCATCCGGCGCCGGTACTACGCCTGCTCGACACGCGGCCGATCCGCAGCCTCGGCTCGTCGTCGTACAGCCTGTACCTGACCCACGCCCCGATCGTGGTCATCGTCTACGAACGGGTCGTGGCCGGTCGGTTCCGCACGGGCGTGCCCGCCTTCGTCGTGACGCTCGCCCTGGTGCTGCCGTTGACGATCGTGTTCGCGCGGGTGTTCGCGTCCGTGTTCGAGAGGCCCGCCCGGCAGCGACGGAGCTCGCCCGGGGCGGCCCGACCCCCGCTCCCTCGAGCACAAGGGGTGCCGGGATGAGCCGGACCGTGTGGGCGTGGGGCCGCATCGTGGGCCCCGCCGTCGTGCTCGCCGTGCTGGTCTGGCGTGTGGGCACGGGCCCGTTCCTCGACGGCGTGAGCACGGTCGATGGCCGGGCGCTGGCGGCAGCGGCAGGCATCGCGGTGCTGGCTACGGTGTGCTGTGCCTGGCGGTGGAAGCTCGTGGCCCGCGGTCTCGGCGTCGACCTGTCGCTCCCCGCCGCCGTGGCGGCGTACTACCGCTCGCAGTTTCTCAACGTCACGCTGCCCGGCGGGATCGTGGGCGACGTCCACCGAGGGGTCACTCACGGCCGCGACGTGAGCGACGTCGGCCGCGGGTTGCGGGCCGTCGCGTGGGAACGCTCCGCCGGGCAGGTTGTGCAAGTAGTGCTGACCGCGATCGTTCTGCTCGTGATGCCGTCGCCGGTGCGGTCGTCGATGCCGCTGGTGGCGCTCGGGGTCGGCGTGGCGTTGCTGGCGGTCGTACTCGTGGCCAGGGCCAGACCTGCTACCGGGGCCTCCCTGTGGGCGCGGGTCCGGAGCGCGGCCGCCCGAGACATCCGGGAGGCGCTGCTCGCCAGGAGAGCGTGGCCGGGCATCGTGCTCGCATCTGCGCTGGTCGTCGTCGGACATGCGGCCACGTTCATGATTGCCGCTCGGACCGCCGGCACCACCGCGCCACTGTCCCAGATGCTGCCGATAACGTTGCTCGTGATGATGGCGATGGTGCTGCCCAGCGTCGGTGGCTGGGGACCGCGCGAGGGCGTGACGGCGTGGGCGTTCGCCGCCGCCGGCCTCGGCGCACAACGAGGGGTCGCCACCGCCGTCGTCTACGGCGTGATCGTGCTCGTCGCCAGCCTCCCGGGCGCCGCCGTCCTTTTGGTGGCATGGTTCCGTCGTACGCGCCTTCCGGAGCGCAACCAACCGACGCTCCGGGAGCGAGCAGCACATGCCTGACCGTCCCTACATCCTCTTGAGCTGTGGCATGTCGATCGACGGCTATCTCGGCAGCGCGGCGCCGCGGCGACTGGAGCTGTCCAACGACGCCGACTTCGACCGGGTCGACGCCGTGCGCGCCTCCTGTGACGCGATCCTGGTGGGCGCGGCCACGGTGCGGACCGACAACCCGCGGCTGCTCGTGCGGTCGCAGAACCGCCGCGAGGCGCGGACGGCTCGCGGGCTCCCGCCATCGCCGATCAAGGTCACCGTGACCGAGCGGGTGGAGTTGGACCCATGCGCCGACTTCTTCACCACCGGCGAGATCGAGAAGCTCGTTTACTGCACGAGTCCGCGCGTGGTCGACGCCCGCTCGCGACTCGGAGGCGTCGCCACGGTGGTCGACGGTGGCCAGCGGGTGAAGATGCGCAGGCTCAGTGAGGACCTCGGTGCCCGTGGCGTGCAGCGGCTGATGGTCGAGGGCGGCGGCAACGTGCATACCCAGTTCCTGACCGACAACCTCGCCGACGAGCTGCAGCTGGTCGTCGCTCCCGTCTTCGTCGGCGACTCCCGGGCCACGCGGTTCGTCAGCGACGGCCGCTTCCCCTGGAATCCGGGCAAGCGGGCGACGCTCGCCAATGTCCGCCAGATCGGCGACGTGGTGCTCCTGCGCTACGCGCTGTCGCCGCGCTTCCAGACCGACTGACCGGTCGACGGCGCTCGCCGGGGCAGGGCCAGCAGGTCGGTGTGGTCGACGGTGACCGCCAGCTGCCCGGCTGCTGCCTGCGCCAGACGTCGGCGCGCATAGACCTCGGCCTCGGCAGCCAGCTCGGGCTGCTGCTCGTATGCAGCCGCCACCCACCCCGTGAACCACTCCGCCGCCAGGTCGCCCCGCGAGGCGCCCAGTCGCCAGGGGCTGGCCCGGACGAGGACCTCGGCGCCCAGTCGGCTTAGCTCCTCGACGGCGAACGCGACGGCATCGGGGCCGAGCAGGCGGCCCCGCTCGGTGGGGCGGCGCTGGTGGGCATCAAATGCAGCGGCGACGCGGCTGTCAAGTGGATCACCCGGGCTCAGGCCGACGCGGCCGACCACGGACAAGGTCAAGAGGAGCGGACATGCTGCGCCGGCGCAGACGGTGAGCAGCCCGGCCAACTCGTGCTCGGTCAGCAGGTCCAGTAGCGCCGAGGCCGTGATCAGGGTCGCACCGGCGAGATCGCCCCGCTGCAGCCGGGCGATGTCGGAGCGCTTGGCCTCGACGGTCACCGCGGCCCCGTCGGCGGCCGGCCCGGGGAGGTCGGCGCCGGCGACCCCCAGCAGGTCCGCGTCGCGGTCGTGCACGACCCAGTGCTGCGGCCCGGGGAGCAGCGGCGCAAGCCACCTGCCCATCGCGCCCGTGCCGCAGCCGAGGTCGTGGATCACCCAGCGGCCGGTCGCCGGGAGCCGGCGACCGATCGGCTCGACGAGGTCGCGTGCCCGGGCCGCGGCGTCAGCGGGCTCGCGGAGGGCAAGCCATTCCCTGCTGACCCGGATACCGTCCGTGGTCATCGCGCCGCCTCGGCCAGGACTCCTGCGATCACGGATGTGGTGCTCGACCATCCGCACAGCGACGCGCGGCGCTCGCGGGCGGCCCGGCGCAACCGCCCTCTGAGCCCCGCGTCGCCGAGCCAGGCCCGCAGCGCCGCGCCGAGTGCCCCAGGATCGGCCTGCGGGACCAGCAGCCCCGGCCGGATCCCGTCGGCCCCGTGACCGAGGGCCTCCGTCACCCCGCCGACCTCGGCGGCGACGACCGGCAGGCCACGGGCCAGAGCCTCGGTGACGACCATGCCGTACGTCTCGGCACGTGATGCCAGCACCATCAAGTCCGCGGCCGCGTAGCTGCGGTCGAGATCGGCTCCCGTCCTTGGCCCTGCGAAGTCCACGCGGTCGTCCAGCCCGTCGTCGAGTGAGCGGCGCCGGAGACCCTCGACGAACGCCGCGTCGCGGTCCAGGCTGCCCACGCACACGCAATGCCAGGACAGGTCCGAGATCGTCGCCAGCGCACCGAGCAGCACGTCGTGGCCCTTATCGAAGGTCACCGCCGCGACGCAGAGCAGCGAGCCGCCCGCGGCGCTCCCGGTTACGAGGTTGGCGGCGTCGACGGCGGGCTCGGCGACGTGCACCCGCTCGTCGGGCAACCGGTACAGCTCCAGCAGCCGGCTCCGTGTCCACGCGCTGGTGGTGACGATCGCCACGGCGGCCGAGAGGACCTCGCATTCTCGGGTCCGGGCATTGGCGGCTCCGTCCGCTGCCGGCCGGTGACCGAGCGGCATGTGCACGAGCACCACCAGGCGCAACCGGCGCGCCTGCGGCACCAGCACCTCGGGAGCTGTCGAGGCGACGATTCCGTCGAGCAGCACGACCGCGTCGTCGGGGATCCGCCGGACGACTTCGGCGAGCGCGGCGAACGAAGCCGCATCCGGTCGCACCCAGAAGCCGGGCACGGCATGCTCGTGCACCGACCAGCCGAGCGCGGGGAGACCCTTGCTGACATGGCGGTCATACACGTTGCCCCCGCTCGGCCGTGCCGGATCGTCGATCCCGTCGGGTACGACGACATGCACCTCCGTCACAGCTGGCGCTCGTAGCTCGCCCACGCGACGTGCGACTCGTGCAGTGTGACGACGAGCCCGTCGAGCTCGCGAGCGGCGTCGCCCAGGGCGCCGGCGTGCACCCTGTCGGCGAGCTGATCCGCGATCACCCGGGCTAGCGCCTCGGTGGAGGTGTTCATGCCCGCGAAGGCGGGCTCGTCGTCGAGGTTGCGGTAGGTGAGCTCGGCCAGCACAGCGTGCAGCTCCTCGGCGGCTGCACCGATGTCAACCACGATGTTGTCGTCGTCGAGGGCCGCCCGCCGGAACGTGGCGTCGACGACGTACGTCGCGCCGTGCAGGCGCTGCGCCGGCCCGAACACGTCGCCGCGGAAGCTGTGGGCGATCATCATGTGATCGCGCACGGTCACGCTGAACAAGAGCGAGTGTCTCGATTCAGATGTTCGTGGGCACCGAGAGGTGCCACTGGTGGATGGCGAGCGAGGACGCAGGAGCCGACGCGCAGCAGCGCTGCGCGAGGCGACGAGGACAAAGCTCGGCGCCGCCAGGGGCGACTCGAATGCGAGCGATCATCTGAATCGGGACACTACCCCCCGTCGTAGGTGATTGTGTGGCACAGCGCCGGAAGGCTCCCGGCGGCCAGCCGGGCCATCACGTCGGGCAGGTCGCAGAAGCGGGACTCCCCGGACACGAGCGCGTCGAACGCAGGGTCGCGCAGCAGCTCGAGGGCAAGGCCCAACCGGTCGGCTGTCGTGCGGCGCCCGCTGCGGGCCGGGGAGAGGGTGCCGACCTGGCTGGCGCGAATGCCGAGACGCCCCGAGTGAAACGCGCCGCCCAGCGACAGCCGGACCTCGCTGTCGCCGTACCAGCTGAGGTCGATGACCGTGCCCTCGGGCGCGAGCAGCTCGAGCGACCGCTGGAGCCCAGCGGACGTCGCGCTGGCGTGCACGACCAGGTCACGGCCGTCGGCGGCGTCGGCCGGTAGAGCGAACTCGACGTCGAGTGCGGCCGCGACATCGGCCCGGCCGGCATCGACGTCCACGAGCGTCACCTCCACCGCCGGGAACCGCTGGAGCAGGCGGGCGACGCAGCAGCCGACCATGCCGGCGCCGACCACGGTGACCCGGTCGCCGAGCAGCGGCGCGGCGTCCCACACGGCGTTGACGGCGGTCTCGACGGTGCCCGCGAGCACGGCCCGGGCAGGCGGCACGTCGTCGGGCACGACGGTGACCGCACCTGCCGGCACCACGTACGTGGTCTGGTGCGGGTACAGGCAGAAGACCGTGCGGCCGCAAAGCTCCGCCGGTCCCTGCTCCACTGCGCCGACGTTGAGGTAGCCGTACTTGACCGGGGCGGGGAAGTCCCCCTCCTGAAATGGTGCCCGCATGACGGTGTACTGGGACGGCGGCACGCCGCCCCGGAACACCAGCGCCTCGGTGCCTCGGCTGACGCCGGACCGCAAGGTGCGCACCACCACGTCGTCGCGCCCCGGCTCGGGCAGCCTCACGGGCCGAATCTCACCGCGTCCGGGCGCGCGCAGCCAGAACGCGTACGCAGCCGACATGTCCCACATGCTATTTGTCGGCGAGCGGGGGCGGGCAGGTCCAGAAGCCGGGGCGGGGTCGTCCTGGTGGCGGTCGGCGGCGATCACTCGATCAGCTTTCCGCTCGACGCTGCCGGAGCCAGGTGGTCTGAGCTACCGGGAGCTGCGAGCAACGCTGGCGGCCATCGTGGGCCGCGGCCGAGTCGTGGCGTTCGACATCGCCGAGCTGAGCCCGCCGACGGACAGCTCGGGCGCGACGGCACGATTGGCTACTTGGTTGATCACTTTTGTGAGCGAGCTGTTCGAGGCCGGGACGCCCCAGGCGGCATGATCGCCTGTCAGTCGCCGGGCTCGGCGATGTCTCGAATCGTGATGTCGATCCGAGCGAGCTCAGCGCCCGTGAGCGCGGGGACCCGGCGGATGAGCAGATCGCGAAGCGCCTGCGCGATCTGCGTGATCGCGGGGTTCCAGCCCACCACGAGCCGCATGGCGATGCTCAGCCTCACCGGGTGCGGCGGGTCCTGCGGGACCGGCCTGGCGGACGCGAACACGACCCCGGGTATTCCGGCGGCAAGTCGCTGCGCAACCCGGGCCACCGCGATGTGACTGATGCGAGTCTCACCGCGGGGACCATCGATCAGGGTCGAGTCCGCAAGGAGCACGGCGAGTTCGCGGGTCGCGAGCATGATCCGGGCGGTGACACCTCCCGGGATCGCCACCGGCTCACGCGCGAGCGCCTGCACGTCCATCCATTCGCGCCGAAGGCTCTCGAGCGCAGCCTGGCAGTAGGCGCAGCTCGCCTGATGCTCCGGATCGGACGCCGGCTCATGGTCGGCGACCTGGACCAGGAGCGATTCGAGCTCTGCGCCGCACGGCAGCTGTTCGGGGTATTCGGTCATCTCCACGTTGCCGTTTGCTTCAGGACGCCGAGGCGCGCGCGGTGAATGCGTCCCTTCACGGCCGGGACGCTGGTGTTCAGCACCTCGGCCAGCCGCTCGTAGGACAGTCCCTCGAATTCGCGGAGCACGAGCGCGGCGCGCTGATCGGCGGGTAGTCCGACGATCGCGCGGCTGACCGCACGCAGGCGCTCGCGTTGCTCGAGGCTCTCGGCGGGACCCGGCCCGAGCGTCTCCGGATCTTCATCCTCGAGCACATCGGTCGGGTGCCGCGCGCCCAGCACGTCAAGGCACCGCCGGGTGACGATTCGGTACAGCCATGTGCTCACGGCGCTGTCGCGTCGAAACCTGCCCAGGCTCCGCCACGCACGCACGAACGTCTCCTGCGTGACGTCCTGGGCATCGGCCGGTGAGCCGAGCATGCGCAGCCCGACGCGATAGACGGCGGCCTGATGGCGGCGCACGATAGCCTCGAACGCGGCGACGTCGCCGTCTTGGGCAGCTTCAACCAGGATCCGGTCATCGGGCTGTCCGCTCACATCACGGACTGCTCCGCATCAACGCACGGTCGAGCTCAGCGCGAGTGGCTCTGCGAGCGCTGAATTCGCGCTTGCACTTCGGCGAGGTCGAGCTCGCCCTGCAGCACGGCGCCGACCGCGTAGAAGACGGCGGCGCCGACGAGGCACAGGACCGCGTCGCCGAAGTTGAACCCAATCCAGGCGGCCACGAACAGAAAGCCAAGTAGGCCCAGCTGTTGTTTGACATTCATCTCTATTGAAGCTCCCTTCTCTGCCGACGGTCGTATCCGGTCAGCGTGATGTTTATGGGCATGGCCGGCAGATCGTGCTGCGCGAGCGCATCGGCCACTCTCTGCTGCGCGTCGCGCAGCGTGTCGGCGAGATCGCGGGCACGGCGAACGCTCAGATCGACCGAGAGGTCGTCGGTGGAATAGCGCCCGCGGGCCCCGGTGACCACCTGGTTCGTGCCCGCGGCAACCTCGGCCACGCGTTCGACAGCCCGCGGTTCGACGACCACCTCGCCGCGGCGGTCGCCGGTGTCAAGCGGCAGGTCGCGGCGGGCCAGGTACGGGCGCGGCAGCTGCTTGTAGGCCAGCCAGCCGAACACCAGGAACGCGAGTACCCCGGCACCGGCGATGATCGCGCGAGTAACGCCGCCGTCGACGTCGGCCGGCGTGAGGCCGCTCAGCCAGTTGTAGGCGGTCCGGTACCCGCTGATCGAGTTGACCGTGGACGGCGAGACCTTGACGGCCAGCAGCACCAGCATCGCGCCGTACCAGATCAGCGCCAGTGCCAGAACGAGCGGCACCACTTGGCCGATGGCGGTCAGCACGGAGGTTCGCTCGCGGACGCGTTGCCGAGGCATCTATTCCACCCTTCCCCGCTCGGGGACATCGACGCGCGTGCGCAGTCCGAACGGCTCGGTGAGCGTCAGCAGCTGCTCGCGAACCGAGCTCCGCACCTGCTCGGGGTCCGAGGACCGCGTGCGCGAGGCGCGTACCGACAACCGCGCGCCCACTTTCCGCTGTGGACGAACCCGAACGCGGACCTGCGTGACGCCACGGACCTGCTCGGCCAAGGCACCGGCGACCTGCGCCAGCGGCCGCCGACGGGCCGACAGAACCCCACGCTCCTCGCGGACCAATGTGACCAGGCGTTCGCGCCGCCGCCCGAACAGGCCGACCAGCAGCAGCACGCCGATCGCGATCGCGCCCAGACCGCAGAGCCCCGCGATCACCGCCGTTGATCCGGGCGCCTCCAGCCGCGCGAGCCAGCTGCCGACCGTGTCGCGCAACGACGAGAGATGCAACAGCACCGCCAGTCGGCCCAGGCTCGGGCCGCTGGTTCCGGTGCCGATGCAGAACGCCGCCAGCACGATCCCAGCCGCGGCCAGCGCCAGCAGCGCCAGGAACCCGACCACGCGGACGATTGCGCGGGCCAGCAGGATCATGACCGCGACTCCTCGTCGCCCGGCGTGTCGCCGACCTTCGGTATCTCGGGCTGATCCGCTGCTGCTGCCGCTGCCTCTGCCGCTGCCTCCGCCGCTGCGTCGGCAAGGATCTCCTCGTCGCTGAGCACACGAGCGAACTCGACGTTCACCGCGCCCACCTGATCCTCCAGGCCGTCGACAGCCGCACGTGCCCGGACGCGACGACGAACCTCGTCAGCCAGCTCGATCAGCGGCACGATCCCCGCGACCAGGCACAGGTCCACGGCGTACCGGCCGTCAGCCTGGGCGATCACCGACACGCCCTGCAACACGCCCGCCGGCTCGTCGGCCGTCAGGTAGGACTCGCGCGGCCCCGCATCGACACCCACCACGCCCGGCACGACCGCGGCCGCGTCGAGCGCGAGGCGCCCGAGCTGCGAGCGCGAGACGCCCCACGCCGGCGAAGGTGCGGCGGCTGGCGCCACTGTCGCCCTCACTGCACCCGCGTCGACTGCTCCGGAGCGTCGTCACCGGGGAAGTGCAGATCGTTGACCGACACGTTGACCTCGGTGACCGTCAGCCCAGTCGTGCCCTCGATCCGCTTGATCACGTTCTCGCGAACAGCCTGGGACACCCGCGGAATCGACTCCCCGTACTCCACGACGAGGGTCAGATCGACTGCCGCCTCGCGCTCGCCGACCTCGACCGAAACTCCCTGTGATCGCTCGTCGCCGACCCCCACGCGCTGCGTGACATTCCCCAGCGTACGGCTCATGCTGCCTCCGAGATCGTGCACGCCGCGTACCTCGCGTGCCGCCACGCCCGCCACCTTGGTCACGACCGTATCGGCGATCGTGGTCTGCCCGCGCTCTGAGTGCAGTGGCGAGTCCGAACTCGGCGAGCGGTCGCCTTCGCCTGCCGTCGCTACCGATCTACGCCCCGTGCCTGTGCTCTCTTCTGCCATCGAGGACCTCCATCGAAGTTTGCTCTCTACAACCTCTGACCGGCTATCTCGGAGAAAGTTCCGCCGCCGACGCTTGTGGGGCGCCGTTACGGACGGCGGTCGTTGTCGAGTAGTTGGAGGAACGCGGCGCCGGCCGGGGATGTGAGGGTGTCGCCTCGCAGACGATGTGATGGAGCCGTCCACTGGACGACCGCAACGCTCATCGTCGTCGCCGCCGTCCTGCTCATCGTCTGACCCCAAGTTGAGGCGCTCTTGCACTGCACGAGCTGCGCCGTGACTTATGCGAACGTCAACGTCGCCCATACGTCGTAGAAAGCTGTGCCGCCCGTCGATGCATTCGGCACCCAGATCTGCTTGACCGTGGGGCTGAACGGCTGACCGGAGTCACAGTCGAGCGTTCCGCCAATCCCCATCGCCAGCGGCGTGTGGATTGACGTTACATGAGTGTCCATAGGAACCCGGGCAATGTGATCTACGGCACCGCTGTTGTCGGCGCCGTTGGCGTACTCGCAGAACGTCTGAGGTGCACGGGGCCCGTCCTCTTTGTGAATCAGGACCCTGGGAAAGAGGTGTGCCGAACCAGTCCGCCGAGAGAGAACGGCAGCCGCGACGGAAACCTTGCACGGCGCCTGGGCGGCCGAACACGAGAAGCGAACCTGTCCTCCAGCCGTGGTACCGACCGGCGAGCCAAGCGTCGCGGAGAACGTTGCCCAGACCACTGGCGCAGCGCCGCCTCGACTGACAAGCACGTTAGCGACTGCATACTCAGCGGCCGAAACGCCGCCACCCGCTGGACCTTGCGGACCCTGCGGTCCCCGTGGCCCCGCGGGCCCCTTGGGGCCGGGAGCCCCCTTAGGGCCGGCGGGACCGCGCGCCCCCGCCGCCGGGTACAGAGCGAGCTTGAAAGGCTTCTGTCCCTTCCCGCACGCGATGTGGAGCCGAATGTTGAGATCGCCAATGCTCTCCGCCGGTCCAGTCTTCTGGTTACAAGCGCGTACATATACCGGAGCTTTCGCCGCGCGAGCTCTGGGCGAGCGAGCGTCTCCGACCGTCGCGAACACGCTCACACCCACCAGGATCGCGGCGCTTGCCGCCACTAAGAACACTCTGGTCGCACGACGCGGCCTCACCATGGTTCGCTTCGGCAGACGTGGAATTAGCTTGCTCATCCTCATACCTCCGCGATTGGCCCTTAGAACACGTCACTCCCCGCGCGGCTCAGCTCCATGCATCGACACGTGCGCGCTTACACCGCAGCCCAAGCGGGCGGCAGCGACGACGCGGTTCTCCCCCCAGCCTGACCCCTTACCTCGGGCAAGGAGAACACAGCGAACCGCATACCCTGGAGATCCTCCCATGGCTGGTGGCAGTCTACGCTTGCGCTGTGAAGCGTCAAGCAGGCCACTCACCTTTGGTAGGGATAGGAAGGTTCACGCCTCCACCCTCGGGCGATATGTGAGGAGATCGCGATGAGCGCTGCGTCGCCTAGTTAGGGGTCGCTGACTCGGTGCGAGTGGTCGACGACCAAGGCCGCGACGTGGAACCCGACGGCGAGTGGGGCAGCGCCGTCGCTTCGGCCTCCGCAACACGCGCTCGAGCACGCGTCACTAACCATTTGAGATGTTCCCGTCTGCTTCTGGACGCAGCGTCCCCAGCGTGCTCGTCAGAATCGTTGTCGTCGAGCTCGCGCTGGATGCGGTTTGCCACCAGGCGAAGAAAGCGGACGTGCAGGTCGGTCATGATCGCGTTCCTGGGAGCTGGGCGGGCGGGCTTGAGGCGACGGCGCAAGGCAACGCGCGGAGAAGGTCCTGCGGTCTGGCTCGGCCGGCGTCTCGTGCAGCTGTGTGACGCGCGGCCTGATCGCGACGGCCGAACGTGTACTGACCTTTTCGGGCGTGTCTGCCGCGCTGCGGCGACTCTTGCAGGATCGTCATGACCGGCCTCCGATAAGGACCTCCGCAAACGAGGGCGGAGGTCCTCCGTGACGGCGTTTCTGTCGCCTTGGGACGAAACAACCCGTGAGGTCAGCGAGAGGCGGCAGTTGCCCGCCGGGGCCTGCGCGAAATTCGCGCAGTAGCGCCGGTGACGGCCCTACCGTGACCATACTCCCTTTTCGGGCCTACAAGCGATTAACCAACGGTTTCGCGCGGCCTGCGAGTAATTGTTGCGCGGTGCTCTCAGCCACCGATACTAGGCGATTATAGCTAGACTCGGTTTTCATGATATACTCATCATGTATTGTGAGAGCCGGCCATAAAGGTGCCTGAGCTCAGTCGGTGGTGCTGTCGTGCTGCTCTCGGCAGCGGTCGGCGTTGACGGCCGCAGCAGTCAAGATCATCGACGCAAACCAAGAGGGATCACCATGGATGACAAGCATGCAGACAAAGGCAAAGGCCGTCTGAAAGAAGCGGCGGGCTCACTGACCGGCGACAAACACCTCAAGAACGAGGGTCGCCGCGACCAGGCTAAGGCCTCCACAAAAGAAGCCGTCGAGAGGATCGCTGACAGCCTCCCAGGGCGAGGAACGGAGTAGGACGCGTGTGCGTCGACGATCCGGGCCGACGAGCTCGGGCTGCGCATCGATGAGCTCGAGCGCGCGGGGTCAACGCCGACAACATCTTCGACGCGGCGGTTCCGTTCGGTGGCTACAAACAGGCCGGTTGGGGAAGAGAGATGGGCGAAGACGATCAGATCCCGAGAGGACCAGACAAGAGATGAACCCCCCCGCCACAACGGCGCATGCGGCGCTTTCGGGCGAGCGACTCGAGCAGAGGGTCGCTGCCGCACAGGCGCAGGAGGACTAGCGATGGCCAGCCGCACCAACGACCACCGATCCTCGTCAGGCGCGGGCGCAAGCCGAGCGAGTGAAAAGCGCGAGCGCGCGCAATACGAGCACGCTGAATCCGAGACTGCCCGAGCGCTCGATGACCTCGTCTCCAAGCCGGGCTTCGGTCGCTTGCTGGCCATGGCCGGCGAGAACGTCGCGGCGATCTCGCGGATCACGTCCGACGCGGCCGACCTCACGCTGCGCAACCTTCGCATCGCCGGCCGAGCCGACATCACGCGGCTGGCCCGGCAGCTGCACCGCACCGAGGACAAACTCGAGCGCGTCCTGCAGGAGGTAGAGGGCCTGCGCGACCAGGTTGCGAACCAGCGCGCGGCCGAGGGCGAGGCGCGTCGGGATGCGGTGAAGCAGCCATGAGCGTGATCGCGCCAATCGTCAAGTCACCGTCGCGCGTGCTTGAGCTCGCCAACGCTCTCCTTACGACCGACGACGCCGTCGTCGGCGCCTCCCCGCGCGAGGTCGTCTGGACGCATCGCGGCACAACGCTCTACCGCTATCGCTCTGCGCAGCGGTCGCACGCCGTTCCGATTCTGCTCGTGTTCGCGCTGATCAACCGGCCCGAGATCTTGGATCTGCGCCCGGGCGGCTCGCTGATCGAATTCCTGCTCGACGACGGGTTCGATGTGTTTCTTGTGGATTGGGGCGTGCCGGACGAAGAGGACGCCGACATGGCGCTCGACGATTACGTCTGCGACGAACTCCACTGGGCGGTGCGCGAGACGCTGCGGGCAAGCCAAGCCGCCGAGCTCTCGCTGGTCGGCTGGTGCATGGGAGCCACGCTGTGCGCGATGTACTGCGGGCTCGAGCGCGCCGGCGAGCACACGGCCGTGCGCAACCTCGTGCTGCTAACGACGCCGATCGACGGCCGAGGCTCTCGCTACGCGACCTGGGTCGGCGACGAGGACTTCGACGTGGAGCGAATCGCGGAGGCGTGGCGGGTGATTCCGGGACACGCGGTCGACTTCGCCAACAAGCTGCTCAAGCCGGTCCCAAACTTCTGGACGACCTACCGTCGGATCGCGCAGGGGATCGCGGACGAGACGTTCTCACGCGAGAGCTACCAGCCGATGGCCAAGTGGGTCGCCGACAACCCCCCGTTTCCGGGACGTGCATGGGCACAGTGGATCCGCCTGATGTACCGAGACGACGCGCTCGCGCGTGGGCGCGTGCGCCTGCGCGATCGCCGGGTCGACCTCGGGCGGATCGACCAGAACCTGCTGGTCGTGACCGCCGCGGCCGACCACATCGCTCCGCGCGCGGGCACGATGCCGATCTTCGACCTCGTCTCCAGCGAGGACGTAACCCACTTCGATCGCCCCGGAGGGCACATCGGCCTGATGGCGGGCTCGGCCGCAGCCAAGGAGATCTGGCCCGACCTTGCGAGCTGGCTGACCGAGCGCTCGGACCGCTGAGAAACGAATCGGGGAGAACCCATGAGCACGACCTCCACCGCCACCGGCCAGCGCGCGACCGAACCCTTTCCCACCGACAACGGCCGACCGCGGCTGAAGGGCCACGTGGCGTTCGTCACCGGTGGCACGCGCGGCATCGGGGCTGCGATCTGCCGTAGCTTCGCGGAGCAGGGCGCAACTGTCGCCGCCGGCTACGGCCGCGACGCGAAGCGTGCCAACGAGATGCTCGAGGAATTGCGGCGCCACGGCTTGGACGCGAGCGTCCACCAGGGCAACATTGGCTCGGGAGATGACTGTCGCCGCACCGTCCACGAGGTGATCGAGCAACACGGACGACTCGACATCCTCGTCAATAACGCCGGGATCACGATCGACAAAACGGTCCTCAAGATGACCGACGAGGACTGGCACAAGGTGATCGCGGTCAACCTCTCTGGCGCCTTCTTCATGTCCCAGGCAGTCCTGCCGCACATGATCGACCGTGGCACGGGCCGGATCGTGAACATCTCCTCGATCATCGGCCAGACGGGGAACATCGGGCAGGCCAACTACGCCGCCTCGAAGTCGGGGCTGTTCGGGCTCACCAAGACGCTCGCGCGCGAGGCGGCGTTCCAGCTTCAGCGCGCCGGAAAGCTCGACGAGGATGGGATCGGCGTTACGGTCAATACCGTCGCGCCCGGATTCATCGCCACCGAGATGCTCGAGGGCGTCCCGGAGAAAGTGCTCGACGGCATCAAGGAGAAGATCCCGGTCGGGCGGCTCGGCAGGCCGGACGAAATCGCCCGGGCCGTACATTTTCTGGTCGCTGATCAGTCCTCGTTCATCACCGGAGCGATTCTGAGCGTCAACGGCGGGATGGACATGTGATGCGCGTCCTCGTTCCCGGCCACTTAAAGCGAAGGAGCTCCTGATGGATGACGCCGTGATCGTCAGCGCAGTTCGCACCCCTGTCGGTAGCTTCGGAGGGCAGTTCAAGGACGTGTCGGCCACCGAGCTCGGGGCGCTCGCCGTCCGGGCGGCACTGGATCGGGCCGGTCTGGCCGGCGAGGATGTTGACGAGGTGATCCTCGGCTGCGTGCTGCAGGCCGGCCTTGGTCAGAATCCGGCCCGTCAGGCTGCGATCGCGGCCGGAATCCCGAAAGAGGTTCCCGCGACGACGATCAACATGCTGTGCGGTTCGGGGCTCAAGGCAGTCGCAATCGCCGCGCAGATGGTCCGAGCGGGCGACGTCGACGTCGTCGTTGCGGGCGGTATGGAGAACATGACACGGGCGCCCTATCTGATGCCTGCGGCACGATTCGGCGCCCGCATGGGGTCGACCGAGCTGATCGATTCGATGGTGCACGACGGCCTCACCGATGCGTTCAACGACATTCACATGGGCGTCACCGCCGAGAACCTCGCCGATCAATACGGAATCACCCGGGAGCAACAGGACGAGTTCGCGGCCGAGAGCCAGCTCAGAGCTGAGCGGGCGATCCGGGACGGCGTGTTCAAAGACGAGATCGTTGCGATCGAGGTCCCGGACAAGCGCGGCACTCGCCTGGTGGACACCGACGAGCATCCGCGGGCAGGGACGACCAGCGGGACGCTTGGACGATTGCGGCCTGCGTTTCGGAGCGAGAACGGCACGGTGACGGCCGGCAACGCGTCGGGCGTAAACGACGGCGCGGCGGCGATCGTCGTGATGTCGGAACGCGTCGCACGCGAGCGCGGTCTGGACTCGATGGGCGTCGTGGAGGGCTACGCATCTGTCGGCGTCGAACCCAGGATCATGGGCATCGGTCCGGTCCCCGCCGTGCGCAAGGCGCTCGCAAGCGCCGGCCTGAAGCTCGCGGAAGTCGACCTGTTCGAACTCAACGAGGCGTTTGCCGCGCAGTCGCTAGCGGTCGTCAGCGAGCTCGGGATCGAAGAGGAGCGCATCAACCCGCATGGCGGCGCGATTGCGCTCGGTCATCCGATCGGCGCGAGCGGCGGCCGGATCCTCGTAACCCTGCTGCACGAGATGAAGCGCTCGAATGTCCACCGCGGCATCGCAACGCTGTGCGTCGGGGGCGGCCAAGGGCAGGCCGCGATCATCCGAAACGGCGCCGGAGCGTAGGTCAGAGAGGGGCGCGCCACGTGGCGACGGCCGTAGAGGCGCTTGCGAATTAGCGCGGATCTTGCTAAGCTGCAAGCAGATCAGCTCTCACGCACCCAAGGAGACCGACATGGCAACCGCCACCAAGACCCGCAGGGACCTCAACGATCACGCCGAGCAGGTCGCCGAGCTCAACGAGCGCTTTGTCGAGGCCGGCAAGCGTGCTGGCAATCTGTACCTCGACAGCTACGACAAGCTGGTGGAAGGCTTCACGTCCTTCCAGGAGAAGCTCGCTGAGCAGTCGCAGAACGATGCCGTCAAGTCGGTCGTCGCGACGCAGGTCGACGTGACGCGCCACCTGGCGTCGGCGTACAGCTCGGCCGCCCGCGAGCTGATTTCGTAGCGCATGTGTGCCGCTGCGGATCGCGGCGGCACGCGGAGCCTGACAAGAGCACGGGCCCCCGGAGCGCCCGTGCTCTTGGCATGGGTCCTGTTTAAGGATCCGTGCGCACAACGACCTCAGACGCAGCCGGGGACAGCGCTAAGGTCCTCTGCCAGCTCATGGCGCGCTCGCGAAACCAAAGGATCTGAATGTCCCGGGCCGGCCCGCCGAGCTTCGAGGACATCGCGCTGGAAGATGGTTTCGCGGCTTTGACCGCGCTGACTCAGAGCGTCGGCGCCTACTGGTCTGGCGCGATCGAGCGCGGCGCCACGCCATTGGAGCTGACGCGTGACTGGGGACGCTGGCTGCGGGTGTCCACGCGGCGCGGTCGCCCCTCGTGGTCGACTCCGCACGAGATCGTGTTCGAAGACCCGATCGCGCGGCTGCGGGATTTCTCAACGGCAAGCCCGCGGGCGCGGGTCCTACCGACGCTCGTGCTGCCGCCCCAGGCGGGGCACGACTCCTGCATCGTGGACTATTCGCCGCAGCAAAGCCAGATGGGCGCAATCCTGGACGCGGGGCTGTCGCGCGCGTTCTCGCTGGACTGGATTGGGGCGTCGGCGCGGACTCGCGACGCAACGATCGACGACTACCTTGCGGTTGTCGACCGGGCTGTCGACCACGTTGGCGGGCGCGTCAACCTGATCGGCGACTGCCAGGGCGGCTGGTTGGCGACGATCTACGCGGCGCTTGCCCCGGATCGAGTCCACACGCTGACGATCGCGGGAGCACCGATCGACTTCCACGCCGGCGAGCCGGTGATCCGTGCGGTGATGGAGCGGATGGCTCCCGCTGGCGATCTCAGTGCTTACCGGGCGCTGGTGGCCGCCGGCGGCGGCACCCTGAAGGGCGAGAACATGCTTGCGGGCTTCATTCTGATCAAGCCCGACAACGAGGTCGCCCGCCAAGCGCAGCTACTCGTCAACATCCACGACCCGGAGCACGTCGCGCGCTACCGCGAGTTTGAAGATTGGTTCAAGCACACGCAGGACATCCCCGGGGCGTTCTACCTTTGGATCGTCGAGCACCTGTTCCGCGACAACGAACTCGTCCGCGGGGAGTTGCAGATAGGCGGCGAGCGCGTCGACCTGGCCAGCATCGGCTGCCCTCTGAATTTGCTGGGCGGAGCTGGGGACCACATCACCCCGCCCGATCAGGTGTTCGCGCTGGCTGACGCCGCGAGCACGCCCGGTTCCGATGTCAGCCGCCGCACGACGACGGGCGGTCACCTAGGGCTGTTCATGGGGCGCGAAGCGCTCAGCGAGCACTGGCCACCGCTGTTGACCGACGTGGCGCGGCGCTCCCGCGCTACCCGGTAAAGGACTTGTAGACCTCGAGCAGCGCGCGCCGTTGAGCTGCGGTGAGCCGGTCATCCGCGCGGATCGCCTCGATCACGGCCGAACCGCCGTCAGACTCCCGTGGGACGCCGGCCTGCTCGCGCAGGGCGTCGGCCGAGGTCTGCAGCGAACCAGCGATCGCGTTCAAGACCGTGTCGGACGGTGCCCGAAGTCCGCGCTCTATCTGCGACAGGTATGGATTGGAGATCCCTGCCATCTCGGCGAACTGCCGCATTGAGAGTTCCTGCAGCTCGCGTTGACGGCGGATGAACTCTCCCAGGGCACTCGCCGACTTCGACATGCCCCGAGGATAGCCGTGCCCACCGGGCCGCCGAGCCCTGATCCATCGTCACCGGCGCGCCGGTAGAAGCGCCCGCCCCCGGCTGCGGCGGACGCCTCACGGGTGGCGGATGGATTAAAGGCCGTCCTCCCGCTCCTCCAACCGAAGCGCGGCCGCAGCGGCGCTCGCCGAAGGACGCGTGCTGCCCCAGTCCCAGTTGAGGCCGGTTCCGCGCACGTGTTGGTGGGCGGCGTCGCGCGGCACGTCGATCTCGATCCGCTCCTCCTCGATCGGATTTATGACGTCGGAGAGATACGTGTTCCGGAGCGGATGCTGGAGATAACTTCTGAGCGCCTCGGCGTCCGCGAGATCGACGATAAACGCGTGCGTAAATCCGTGGTCCGTGTCTCCGACGTTACGTCCTAGCGTGATCCGCTCGACGCCATCGATCCCGTTGACGAGCTTTTCCGCCTGAGCAAACGCGGCGTCTACTTGCTGGTCGGTGGTCCCGGCCTTCCACTTGAGCAACACGATGTGTTGGATCACGTCACACGCTCCTGCTTATAGGCCCGGGGATGGTCCCGACGCCTGTGGCTGGTGGGGTTGGCTGCTCGGTCTCGGCGACGCCGTCGTCGTCAAGGTACTCCACGGTGGCGAGGATTTCCTGTTCTGGGGCGCCAAGCGCGCACCAAACCAGTGGCAGCGTCGCTGGTCGAGCGGGAAGATGTAGGTCGTGAGCGACACGTCGTCGAAAGCTGCCCTCGAGGCGCTCGGCGCGCTCCTGCGCGCGCAGCGGGTGTCTGCCTCGATGTCGCTCCGCGAGCTGTCGACGCTCACCAACGTGTCCAACGCGTATCTGAGTGAGTTGGAGCGCGGGCTGCACGAGCCCTCGCTACGTGTGCTGCGGGCGATCGCATCAGCGTTGGGCACGTCACTTGGCGCGACGCTCGCCAGTGCTGGCATGCTTGGCGAGAATGAGCAGCACGAGCAGAAGGCTCGTGTCGGCGAGACCGAGGCGGCGATCTTGCGAGATCCGGAGCTCAGTGAGCCACAGCGCATCGCGCTGTTGAGCGTGTACCGGAGCTTTGTTCACGTCCGTCCGAACCTGTGATTGATATAGCGAGCGCTGATCGTTATATTGAGCAGATGGATTGGCGAGAGCTCTATCGCGCCAATCGAGCCGCGATAGCAGCGGCTCGCGCCAACGGCGCGCCGCTCGCGGGTGGCGCGACTGCACCGCCCGGCGGCGTCGTGCGGGTCAAGCCGGAAATGCTTGCGGGAGCTAGATCCCGCTCCGTGTCCCGCCCGGGCAACGAGCATGCGCTGGTTCACATACCGGCGCGGCTAGCCCCCGACAGGCCGGCGCCGCTCGTCTGCATGCTTCACGGCTGCACCCAGGATCCAGCCACGTTTGCCGCGGCCACGCTGATGAATGACGCTGCCGACCGACACGGCTTCGTAGTCGTCTACCCCGGCCAGAGTCGTGCTAGCAATCCGCAGCGGTGCTGGAACTGGTTCCTGCCAGAGCACCAGCGGCGCGGTACCGGTGAGCCGGCCCAGATTGCCGGGGTCGTCCGCGACCTGATCGAGACCGACGCCCGACGCACGATCGATCCTCGACGCGTGTTCGTGGCTGGACTGTCCTCGGGCGGCGCCATGGCCGCGATTCTCGCGGCCTGCTACTCCGACTTGTTCGCAGCGGTTGCGGTGCATTCCGGGCTTCCGTTCCGCTCGGCAACAGATGTGGCGTCCGCCTTCGAGGCGATGTCGCGCGGACGCGGTAGGGCGCAACCCCGCGATCGCGAAGCCCACGCCGCGGTCGGCGATTGCCGCCGCCCCGTTCCGAGCATCGTCATCCACGGCAGTGCCGACCGCACCGTCGTTCCCGCCAACGCGATCCAGATTCTGCGCCAATCGATGGCCGCAAACCATCTCGCGGCACCTCAGAGCTGCGACCACGACATTGCGCGCCCCACGACGTCTTGGCGCTCCCAGGTCGACGGTGGTCATGACTACACGCGGTCGCAGTGGGTCGACGAACGCGGGACGTTGATGCACGAGCTGCTTGAAATCCACGGCCTCGGACACGCATGGTCCGGCGGTGCGGACGGCGGCTCCTACACCGACGCGCGCGGACCTTCCGCCACCGAGGCGATCTGCGCGTTCTTCTCGCTGACGACAGAATCCTGACTCGGGACCCGGGATCCCTCGGTCACTGGGCAAGGCCGAGTTGCTTTGCCTGAAGAGCCGCGTCCCAGAAGGCGGAGATCACGATCAGCCGGTCGCCGTCCCACTTGCTGGTCTGGCCGAACTCGACGTCGAACGCCTTCCCCGTCGGGGGAATCACGTTGCCGTCGGGAAGCGTCATCTCGCCGGTGAACCGTGGCGTGGGTGACGACAGCGTCCACCGGATCGAAGTCGCGAGCGTTGAACGCCTCGTCGCCCGTCGTCATGAGTTCGAGCAGGTGCGCGGTCCGACTGGTGGTAGCCATGCGGGCTCCTCTTGGTAAGTGGCCATGAGTAGCGCGAGGCCGAGGTCTCAGAACAGACCGTCTACAACTACTTCGCGACCAAGGAGCACCTGGTAACGGACTACGACCAGGAGGTCCAGGACCAGCTCTGCCGGCTGATCCGGACGCGAGCGCCCGGCACCACCCCGGCGGCCTCCATCCGGGAGTTCGCCCTCGACGTCGTCGAGGGGATCCGCCGCGTTCCCGCCGAGCAATGGCGTGGTGAACTCGGCTACCTCGCCGCGATCAGCCCGACCGTCCACCGGCTCGCGCTCGAGATGTCAGACCGACAGGCCACCGCGATTGCCAGCGCGATCAGCCAGACCGGAGAAGTTCGGCCCGAGATCGCCAAGCTGCAAGGGATTGCCCTCGCCAGCGTGTTCCAGATCATCATCAGCGAGGCCGGGCGACGCACCCGCGAGAACCAAAGCCAGGGAAGGATCGCCGACGAGCTCCGCCCGGCGATCGAAGCGATCATCGACGAGCTCGACCGCTGGCTTACCCCTGCGACGAAATGAGCCGCGCGAGACGAGGGCCTCGACCGAAGAATTATTCGCAGGGCGGCTGCTCAGCTGGGGCCGGCGTCGAGCGTCCGTCGAGTCGGTCAGTGGGGGTGGATGGATCGCGGGTTGCGGGGTCGGGCGCGGCCAGCAGAATCGCCCCGGCGGTCACCGCCACATAGGCCAGCACTCGAGCGACTCCCAGGGCGCCTGATGGCACGGGCTCCCCAAGCACGATTGTGCCCGCTGCGATGGGCAGCGCATTGGTGAACAAGGTCGCGAGCCCGGCGACCGTCAGCGCGGCTCCCCGCTGGTAGCCGAGCTGGAGCAGCGATGTTCCGAGCGTGTAGCCGATAATCAGGGTCACGACGAACGCGAGTCGTGTGCCGCCCTGGGTCGCGAGCTTGGTGGAGAAGTCGCCGATTGAGAAGAGCAACCCCCCGGCGACCCCCTCGGCGACGGCAAGCGACCCTCTGCGGCGGCCGATCAGCAGCACGAGCACCGCGACAGCGGCCGTCCCTCCCAGCCACGCGAGGATTCCGGCGATGGAACCGCGTCCGCCGTCCCCACTGCTTTTCGCCAACGACACGGCAAGCAACCCCAGGCCGAGCACCGACAGCGCCACGCCGCGCCGCTCCCGGCGCGTCAGCTGGCGGCCGCCGAACCGCGACGATACGTACGCGAGCACGCCGATCCCGCCGGCACCGATGCTCTGCACCAGAGCGAGCGGCGCTAGCGCGAGCGCAGCGGCATAGGACATGAACCCGCCGGACTCCATCGCGAACCCGGTAAGCCAGCTGCGATCCGTCAGCAGCAACCGCAGCGAATGCAGCGGCCGGCGTATCGACAAGCACGGCAGCTCAGCAGCGGCATCGTGCTCCCGCAGGTATGCGACGTTGGTGAGCGTCGCCGAAATCGCGGCGAGCACGATCGCTATGACTGTGCGAGCGTGCATGCCTGCCCGCAAGCGTAGCCGTGCTCCATCCCCTCGAAGCTCGCGCCGAGATGGGCGGCGAGGTGAGGCCACGCCATCGACCGTCGCGCTAATCCCGGCCGGACCGCGACCGGGTACCAGTCGACCGCTGTGGCTGTCGCTAGGCTGCTGGGCGGTGCAGATGAGGGTTGTCATCCCGCGGCCGTGCTGGGGTGTGGTAGCCGGACTTTCGGCGGCGATGGTCGTTGCGCCGGCGCTTGGCGCGTCTACGTCCGCGCGGCTCCGGCTCGATCGGAGTTTCGGCGGGGGACAAGGGTTCGTGACGACGCCGATCCGGGGTACGAGTGCACTCGCGTACGGCGCGATCGCGACAGCGGGCGGACGGATCGTGATCTCGGGGCAGGCCAGTCCGCCGTCCGGCGATGGTCAGCTCCTCGTCATGCGCTACTTGCCGAACGGGCGACTGGACCGGAGCTTCGGCGTGCGTGGGGTGTTCAGATCGGCGTTTCCGGCGGCCGATGGTCCGTTCATTGCGACGGGCATCGCCGGGGACCGAAGGACGGGCAAGCTGGTGATCGCCGGCGGGTACGGCCTGGGGTCGATGCTGGTGATGCGCCTCGACGCAAATGGGCGGCTCGACCGGACGTTCGGGGCACGTCGCAGCGGCTTTGCGAAGCTCGCCGTCGGCGGGATCGCCAACTCACTCGCAATCCAGGCCGATGGAAGCATCCTGCTGGGTGGTTCCAACGCGAATCGCAACGGCCGTCCCTTCGTCGTCGCGCGCTTCAAGCGGGACGGCGTGCTCGACCGCACGTTCGGGCGTGGAGGGATCGTCCAGGCGTTGTTCTGGAAGCCGAAGGCGGCATCCAGCGCCGGCGTCAACGGCCTGGCGCCGACCCCTGACGGAGGCGTCATCGCCTCCGGGCACATCGACTACATCGGTGGGAGCGGAGGGGGCAGCGGAGGGCACGGCAGCGCCGGGGTGTTTCGCCTGGCCCGAACGGGCCACCCACTGCGGTCCTTCGGCACCCGCGGGCACACGCAGATCACGTTCTTCGACCGCGCTCACGTCCCGCAGTCGTGGTACCCGTGTGCGATGACCGTCGATGGCAGCGGCCGGATCAGTGTGACCGGTGGCGGAGGCACGCACCGCTCTGCGCTCCTAACCGCCAGACTGACCCGCCGGGGCGCACTGGACCGCGCTTACGGCAGTGCCCGCAACGGCCGTTCGTTGACGCCTGGCATCGGCGGCAACGCGATTACGACGTGCGGCATCACCTCCACGCGAGCGGGCGAGGTGACTGTGGGCGTGCAGTCCAAGCTGGCTCAGTTGCGGTCCGACGGGCTGCCGAACACGCGCTTCGCGCGCAGAGGGGTGTTCACGATCGGCAAGCCGGGGCAGGTGTTCATCAACGCGCTCGTACATTCGGGATCCCGCCTCGTCGTGGCGGGATCCTCGGGCAACAGACTCTACCTCGGACGCTTTCTGTTGCCAGCCGGGCGCCGGCGCTAGCGCGGTTATGAGCGCCGCCGGCAGCGCGGAGCCGACGAGTCTGCCGGGGGGACGCACCGGCGCTGTCGTCGCGCTGTCGCTCGTCGTTGCGGTAGTGCTCGGCGACTCGGGCGTGGTGACGCTGGCGTTGCCGGAGATCCTGCGTGACTTCGGGGCTCCGGTTGGGCAGGTCGCGTGGGTGCTGATCGCGTTCAACCTCGTGCTCGCCGTGGTCGCGGTGCCGGCGGCCCGTGTTTGTATGCGTGGTGATCCGGCCACGGCGACCACCGCCGGCCTGATCGGGTTCGCGGCGGCGACGACCGTGTGCGCGGTCGCGCAGTCGCTGGTCGTGTTGATCGTGGCGCGGGCGTTTCAGGCGGCTGGGGGCGCGCTGGTGATCGTCGGAAGCCTCGAGCTTCTGGTGAAAGCCTCCGGCGCCGAGCGCGCGGGCGCGCAGCGGTGGGCGGCGGCCGGGGTTGCCGGGGCGGCGCTCGGTCCGGTGATCGGGGGGCTGTTGACGTCGGCGTTCTCCTGGCGGTCGATCTTCGTGGTGCAGATCCCGGTGGTGCTGCTGGCGCTGCCGACGGCAATCGCGCTGCGGGATCGGTCGGCGAGGAGTCGGGGGAAGCTGGACACGTCGCCGGATCGGCCGCAGGTGCTGGCCAACCTGGCGTTGGCGCTGCTGTCGGCAGCGCTCACGGCGGCGCTGTTTCTGCTCGTGCTGCTGCTCGTGGACGGCTGGCGCAACTCGCCCGCGGTGGCTGCAGTCGCGGTCACGGCGGTGCCGGTGGCGGCGCTCGGGGCTGGGCGGCTGTTTCGGAGCGTGCGCGCCGGGACCCGGTCAGAAGCGGTCGCTGGGTCCGTGCTGATCGCCGGCGGCCTCGTCGGTCTGGCGCTGCTGCCGAGCGCGAGGCTCGCGTGGACGGTCGCCCCGCAGGTGCTCATCGGCCTTGGTCTCGGGCTGGCGGTGGACTCGCTGACTGCGGCCGCGCTGCGCGACCGGGTCCCGCGCGCGCTCCACGGCGGCTGGACGATCGCAGCGCGGCATGCCGGCGTGGTCGTCGGCCTCGCGATCCTCACGCCGATCTTCACCGCGGACCTTCGCCATGCCGAGACGCCGGCGAAAGAGGCGATCGCGAGCCTCGTGCTCGACGCGCGGCTTCCCGCCTCCACGAAGCTCGATCTCGCCGACCAACTGGGGAGCCGCCTCTCCGCCGAGAGCGGCCGTATTCCTGACCTGCGACCGGCGTTCAAGGCCCTCCGGCTGCCGGCGGCGCAGGCGACCACAGCCCAGTCCCTCGAGCTCTCCCTGGAGGATCAGCTCAAGCGCGCCGCGACCCGTGCGTTCCGCACCGCTTTCCTTGTCGCCGCCGGACTCGCGCTGCTGGCGCTGGGACCCGCGCTCGCGTTGAGCGATCGGAGCCGCTCATGAGAAGACTCGCGCTGCCGCTCATCGCCGCGCTGCTCGTCGGGGCCGTCCTCGGCGTCCAGGTCGCAGCGGGCGGCGGCGATTACGTTCCGCGCCGGCCGGCCGACCCCTGCGTCCCGCGCCCGGTTGCGCCGATCGCGGCGCGCCTTGAACCACTCGCCGAGCAGATCGTCCTGCTCGGCCTCGACGGCGCCGCGTGCCGGCTCGGCATCTCCCGCGAGCGCCTCGTGCTCGCACTTGCTGACTCCCGCTCACTCGACCCCCGCGCGCCCGCGGCGCTCAAGGCGGGCCTCCGCGACGCCGTCGACCGCCTCGACCGCGAGGGCCGCCTGCCCAAGGTCTCCCAGCTCCTTCCCGAGGCGCTCGACCAATCCGATCTGCCCGGGATTGCCAAGACGATCATCGAGGCGATCCCGGCCCGGTTCGTCGACAACGCTCTCCCGACCGCGCCGGTGCTGCGCCGGACCATCGACCAACTCGACGTCGGGCGGCTGCTGCACGAACTCAATGACCCCAGCCAGCTGGACCCCGCAATCCAGTCAGCGATCCTCCAAGCCGCGCTCCACCAGATCCTCGACCGCCTGCGCCCCTAGGACAGTGAAAGGGATTGTGGGTCGAGCCCGGGGGGTCCCCGTCGTTGCAGTCCGCGTGGAGCGGCTTGTCCGTTATTGACCGGGCGTGCGGTCGATGGTGATGCCTTCGGATCCGATGTGAAATTCTCGGACTCGCGGATCGTTGCTGCTAGCGCGTGTCTTGAGTGCGGTGACGGCGCGGCGGATCTGTGACTCATCACGGATGTATTGGAGGATGAGTACGTTGTCGGAGAGGTGGGAGACGCCATATTCGGAGAGGCGATTGACGGCAAAGAGCTCTGGGAGTTCGGTGGTCATGAACAGGCTGACGCCTCTCCGCGAGCAGCGTTGGATCAGTGAGTACATGTATTCGCGAAAGCCGATCTCGTCGCCGCTGGCGAACAGCACGTCGGTGAGGCTGTCGATCAGAACGCGCTTGGCTCCGAGCCGGTCGATGGCATCAAGTAGCTCGTAGATCCACTCATCGACGTAGAGGTCGACCGGGGAGCGGTACATCATCGTCACGGAATCATCGAGCGTCCAGCCGAACGCTCGCGCGACGCGCGTGAGCTGGGTCGGATTCTCCTGGAGGCTCGCGATGATCCCAGGCTCACCTGCGACGGCGCCGGCGACGATGAAGTGCAGTCCCATGAGCGTCTTCCCGATGCCCGATGGGCCTGCACATAGCGTTGACGAGCCCGGCCAGTAGCCATCGGTGAGCATCGCATCGAGGGCGTCGATGCCCGTCGACGCTCGTTCGGCACCGAGGTCGTAGTTCGAGGCGTCGACGGTATCGGCCAGCCGGGGGAAGGCGCTCAAGCCCGCGGCGCTGATGCGATATACGTGCCGCCCGGAGAGGTAGTTGCTGCCGCGGAGCTTGATCACCTCGAGCAGACGACTGGAGCGCTCACCCGATCGGCGGTGCCCCAGGGCAAGGATGCTGTCGGCGACCGCGGCCTCAGGCTCGCTGGAAATCGTGTCGAGGTCGTATTCGCCCAGCCAGAAGCTCGAGCCGGCCACAGCGGTGGTGTCCGCGGCGAGTTCGAACAGGAAGCTTCGAAAGTCGCGGTGGGTCGCCGCGTATGCCGCGAGCGCCTTGAAGCTATCGATAATCAGGATGCCCGGATGCCGCTCACGCAGGACCGCGCGGAGCCGCTGGAGTGTTCGCGGCAAGCCTCCTTCCTCGAGATCTTCGCCGAGGCTTTCATAGAACACGCGCTCGCCGACGCTGGCGACATCAAAGAACTCGAGGGTCTGGCCAAAACGGACCAGCTTGTCGAGCGGCTCCGAAACCGTCGAGAGATATACGGCAGGCCGCTGCGCCGTCGCGTTGGCGAACGCGTATTGCTCGGCGAGAATCGTCTTGCCGCTACCTGGCGCTCCTGCGATCAGGTGGATCGCGTTTCCAGGCAGCCCGCCGCCAAGGATCGCGTCAAGTCGGCCGCTTCCGCTTAGGAGACGGTCGTCCACTGTCGAATCGACCCTCGCCGGCTGATCGCGCTTGTCCCGAGTAGGTCACGAACGGTTGACGCGAAAACCAGCGGGTCGATCGGTTTCTGCAGAAATGCGCAAGCACCAAACTCGGCAGCCACCTCGCGCGCCGCGAGCGGCGAAACCGCGATCACCGTCGCTCCGGCTTGGGTGAGCCGTTCGATCAGCCGGCCGCCGACGCCTCCGGAGAGCAGCAACTCGACGACCACGATCTGTGGCATGAGCTCGTCAAATTTTTGCTCCGCCTCCTTGGCGGAGGAGGCAATCTCTACCCGAAATCCTTCCGTGCGAAGAAGATAGTCCTCAAGACGTGCCGAAAAACGGTCGCGCTCGGCGATCAGGATCAGTATCCCCGTCTGCTCCTCACCCGCTCCCGCGGCAACCGGCTCGCTGCCTCGATCGATTTGCTCGGCGAGCAGACGGTGAGCATCGCCCGGCGAAAATCCCTGGTCGATCTGCTCTGCGACGAACGATAGTTGCGCGAGCTGGATGCGCGTATACCGCCGCTGCCCACCGGAGCTGCGGACCGCGATCACGAGCCCATAGCGCTCTTCCCAGGTGCGCAGCGTCGAGACGGGCACGCCGACCATCCGCGAAACGACGCCGATGCTGTAAAGGGCTGGCTCCACGGGTCAAGCGTACGGGTTAGCGGCGGGCCGGCAGCGGTGCGAGCGGGTCGCAGTCGCTTGAGATGATCGGAAGATGAGCGCGAACGCCCGTGAGGTCCAGCAGTCGCCGTACTGCGCGTGAGCCGTTGATCACCCGCAACCGATCAGCGTCCCCACAAGCGCCGTGCATCCGAATCAGCAGGTGGATCCCGGTCGAGTCCATGAAACTCAACTCCGTGAGGTCCACGACGATCATTTCGGCATCGTCATCCCTGAGGACGGCGTTGAATGCGCTTTCAAGCAGCGGCGCTGTCGCGAGATCGAGATCACCGACCGGTGTCAAGCGGTAAACCCCACGCTCGCTCGTCTCGCGAATCGACAACAGGCCCGACGTGATCATGCTCACCTCCCCACACGAGAGATTGTCAAAATTGTCCGGTCCCGTCGGCGCACATCGCCGGCGGCGACGGTCCTGTGGGCTCGCCATCATATACCTGCTCAATAGCTCAGTCAAATCTCTGCAAAACTTCAATAATCACGCACGATCGCGTGAACAACCTACGCATGCCAGCGCCGATGGGCCGTCGAGCGGGTGTAACCAAGAGTCACACGCTGGGTTACAGTTGACTGATGCCGCCGACTTCTTACGGCTCTTCTCGGGCCGCGCACCGGCGCGCTCGCCGTGACTCCCGTGAGCAGGCGATCGTATCCGCGACCCGTGAGCTGTTTGATCAGCGCGGTGTCCGGGACGCCCGGGTGGACGACATCGCGCGGGTGGCGGGACTCAACAAGGCGTTGATCTACCGGGCGTTTTCCTCGAAGGATGAGATCTTCGTGCTCACGGCGACGAGCTATCTGGACGACCTGCGAGCGCGGACCGACGCGGTCGAGCCGGTCCCGGATGCCGGCGCGCAGTTGCGCCTTGTCCTGACCGTGTTCGCGGATTTCTGCGTCAGCTATCCCGCATTTTTGGATTGCGGTCTGGCGCTCTTGCGTCGTCCTGCGGTCGAGCTTCGCGAGATGCTGTCTGACGCGACCTGGTTTCGGCTCTCTCGTGCGGTTGGCGGATGCGTGGGTGCTGTCCAGCGCGTGCTCGAGGCCGGTGTTGAGCAGGGGGTTGTCGAGGTTGACGACGCGGGCTTCGCCGCTGGCCGTCTGCTGACTCAGATGATGGGTTCGATGCACCTGGCACGCAGCGGCGTGTCCGTGAGAGAAGCGGCTGCCGGAGCGCCGATCGCCGTCGCGCTCGATCCTGAGCAGGTGACGGACGCCTGTATCCGAGACGCGCTCGCGGTTGCGGGCGTACGAGAGGGAGTTCGGTCGTGAACGCAGAAAAGAGCCAGACCCTCACGCTGCACGGCCACTCGATCACCTACGTGCAGAAGGGCGCCGGGCCGGTTCTTCTGCTCATCCACGGCATGGCGGGGTCGTTGGAGACGTGGCGGTCTGTCGTGGACCCGCTGGCTCGAAACGCCACCGTTGTCGCGGTGGATCTGCCGGGGCATGGCGCGTCCAGTCCCTCCGGCGGCGACTACTCTCTCGGATCGCTGGCCGCCGGCCTGCGTGACCTGCTGACGGCCCTCGGACACGACCGCGCGACGCTCGTCGGACACTCCCTGGGCGGAGGCATCGCGATGCAGTTCTCCTATCAGTTCCCGGAGATGACCGAGCGCCTGGTGCTGGTCTCGAGCGGCGGGTTGGGACTCGAGGTCAATCCGGCATTGCGTGCGGCCTCGCTACCGGGAGCGAGTCTGTTTCTGTCCGTGACAGCTGAAGCCACGCGCAGGGCCTCCGTCATCGCAGGACGCGTGCTCGCCGCCACCCACGCGCCGTCAAACCCCGGCTTTGACGAGCTCGTGCGCAGCTACGCCTCGCTGGCCGACGCGGACCGTCGCTCCGCGTTTCTGGCCACGGTGCGAAGCGTGGTCGGTCTCAACGGCCAAACGGTGCACGCCGGCGATCGTCTCTATCTCGCCCAGGACCTTCCCGTCCTGCTCATCTGGGGGTCAGAGGATCCAATCATCCCGGTCGAGCACGCCCGGTCCGCGCACGAACTGCTGCCCCACAGCACGCTTGCAGTATTCGACGGCGTCGGTCATTTTCCACACGTCGAGGCGCCGCAGCGGTTCGTCACGACGCTTGAAGACTTCAGCGCCGCGACCGCGCCCGTCGTGTTCGACGCGGAGCGCTGGCGGGGACGGATGCGTCTCAAAGACGCGGCTGACTGAGCGTCGGAGGGCTCCCGTCGCAGAGCTTGGAACCGGAGTCCGCGACCGGCAGCTAGTTGCGGGGCGCTTGTCTGCGCAACAGGGAGTTCAGATCGGCTGGCTGGCCGAGGTGAGCGAGCTTGTCGGGGTTGACGATCGATTTGATGCTTGTGATCTGGCCGGCGGCGACCTCGAGCGCGACGACGACGACCAGTCGGTCTTGTGCGTCGAGATAGACCGCTCCAGGACCACCGTTGATCTCCGCCGGCCGTATCTGGATTCGCGGGATAAGGGCGGCTCGGCGAAGCGAGTAATCGATCAGCGCGCGCGCGACACGGCTGCGGCCGCGCAGCGACCGCGCGAGCGCCGGAACCTTGCCGCCGCCGTCGGCGGTCAGCTCGACGTCGTGGGCGAGCAATGCCTCGAGCCCGGCGAGATCTCCTTGCTCGGCGGCGGCGAAGAACCGTTGTGCCAGCTCGTCGCGCTGCTCGCGCGTCGTTTGGAAGCGGGGCCGGCGCTGCTCGACGTGGCGTCTGGCGCGGGTTGCGAGCTGGCGCACGTTGTCCTCGTTCTTGCCGACGATCTCCGCGATCTCGTGGTATCGGTAGTCGAACACGTCGTGGAGCAGCAGCACGGCTCGCTGCTCGGGGGAGAGGCTCTCCAGCAGCACCAGCATCGCCAGCGACAGCGAGTCAGCCGTCTCCGCGTGCTGGGCGGGATAATCCTCGCCGTCGGTGATGATCGGCTCTGGCAGCCACTCGCCGACGTACCGCTCGCGGCGGGCGCGCGCGGAGCGCAGCTCGTTGATCGCCAGCCGCGTGGTGACGGTGGCCACGAACGCGCGCGGCGATGCGATCTGCTCGCCGGCATCGAGTGCCTCGTGCACTCGGAGCAGCGCTTCCTGGACGACGTCCTCGGCCTCGGACACGCTGCCCAGCATCCGGTAGGCGATCGCGAACGCGACCGGCCGCAGATCGTCTAGCAGTCGCTCGCGATCGGTCATGCCGCCGCGAACCCCTGCCGCCGGCACGGGGGCCCGGCGCGCCACTCGAGCTCGCTCATTGGGGATCTCCTCGTCTGTGGTTGAGCATCGGGGTCGCCTTGGCTCAGAACCCGACCCGGCGTCGGATCAGGACGACGTGGATCCGGCCCGGATCCTCCTGGTGGATCTCGAGGATCTTGCCGACGCGGCTGTTCGTACCGTACGCCTCGAGCGCGCGGGCGTCTTTCAGCTTGAAGCTGTGCTCATAGATCCGCTCGGTTGCGGCGACGACCTCGACGCTCACCCCATGATCTTCCAGTCCAACGACCGTCTCCGCGAGCGTCTCATCGTCGGGCAGCGCCGCGAAGCGGTCCGATCCAGGGCTCGTGCTCTTCGATGGCTCCTGATACGTGGTCATGGCTTGTGCTCCCTTCAGTGGTTGAGAAACCATCTGCACCTCACAAGACAAGACAGCAGCTCCGCCTGTGACACGACTGCCGAACGGGGAGCGAGATCCACGCCGCCCGGGAAGCCCACGACCAACTCACGCAAGGTTGAGAGCACGAGGCCGACGGCGTCGTCGGTAGAGAGCGTGGCTTGACACGTCGTTATCGCGGTGCAAGACTGCCGCGCAGTCTGCAATTTCACGTCCAGAGCGCGCTGGCTTCAGGTTCTGGCGCGCTCATGTTTTACTGAAAGAAGGTCTGTCAAGTCGCTGGGTTTGGGACCCAGTGGCACATGGTTGATTGATCCGACATCAGCCCCATGGCTGGTGCTGTTCAGGTGCGCCCGCACTCACAGGTGGCATCGTGTCATTTCGACTGAAGCCACGGTGAAGAGGGTCACTGCGTTCGTGGGGAGGGAACGTGCGTTACAACATGTCAATTCGTCGCGCCGTGACGGCTGCTCGGTCGCGCGCGCGGTCTCTGGGTCTACTCGCTGTCGTGCTGGTCGGCGCCGGCGCCGCGCTGATCGCGACTGGCTCTGCTACGGGTAAGGGCGCCAAGGCGCCCGTCGGGCCGGCGATCGGCGGTGGAAAGTCGGCCTCGCTCGTCCTGCACGAGTCCTCCGCGCTGACGCTTGCACTTTCGCCTGACCATCACACGATCTCCATGAACATGCTCGGCAATCTGTGGACGCTGCCGACATCGGGCGGCACCGCCACGCGGACCAGCAGCCTCATGCAGGACACGGCCTACCCGGACTGGTCTCCTGACGGGAAGACGATCGCGTTCCAGTCCTATAAGAGTGGGACGTTTCACATCTGGGCGATGAACCCCGACGGGAGCAACGTCAGAGAACTGACGTCCGGTTTCTACGACGACCGTGAACCGCAGTTCTCGCCCGATGGAACGAAGATCGTGTTCTCGTCCGACCGCCCGCCGGCCGGCTCGCCTGCGGGAACGGCGACCGGGTCGTACAACATCTGGACGTTGACTCTCGCCAGCGGGCAGCTGACCGAGATCACGCATGCCTCGGGCGGCGTCACCTACTACTACCCGACTTGGTCTCCAGACGGAAAGCAGATCACCTACGTCGACTCGAGCCACGCGATCGAGAGCGTCGCTGCCGACGGAACGGGTTCGGCGACGACGCTGTACTCCGATCCGACTAACACCTTCTATTCGCCGACCTGGTCGCCCGACGGCAAGAGCCTCGCCTACACCGAGCTCGACAATCAGGGCACGCTCACGCAGCTGTTCGTCAACGGAAACGCGGTGTCGGGCAACGAAGACGTGTTTGCGTTCCCGGCGCGGTGGGCGTCCGACGACACGCTGATCTACGCGGCCAACGGACACATCCTGCAGCGGAGCCTGTCCAGCGGCTCCGTGAGCACGATCCCGTTCTCGGCGAAGGTGACATTCAACCGAGCGTCCTACCCGATGAAGGCCCACGACTTCGACTCGACCAAGAAGCAGCCGGCCACCGGCATCTTGACCCCCGAGCTGTCGCCGGACGGGCGCCACGTCGTGTTCGTGGCGCTGAACCAGCTGTGGGAGATGAAGATCGGTCACACACCCGTCGCATTGACGAACACCCCTTGGGCCAAGGCGACGCCGGCGTGGTCGCCTGACGGCAAGTACCTGGCCTACGCGTCGGACAAGGACGGGCCGATGGCCATCTACATCCGGAACATGGACACCGGCTCGACGAGACGGTTGACCGCACCGTTCACGGGGGCACAGGCGAAGCTGGCGTGGTCACCGGACGGTACGAAGATCGCGTTTGAGTCGGCGCTCGACAGTGAGGCCGGCAGCCAGGCGCTGTACGTGGCAGACGTCGCGACCGGGAACTTCAAGCAGATCTTCAGCCCGGGTCAGAATGCGAAGGGGGCTCAGTACGAGATCGCGTTCGAGCCGGGTGCTCCCAGCTGGGGACCGGACAGCAACACGATCGCGCTCGCGGTCCAGCAGAGCTACTCGACCCGGTTCCGCGAAGGCGAAAGCGAGATTCTCACGGTAGACGCGACCACGGGCGCCACACACATGTACAACCCTTATCCCTACGAGACGATCACCAACCGTGTGGAGGGCGACGGTCCGGTTTGGTCGCCAGACGGCAAGAGCATGGCGTACGTGCTCGACGATGTTCTGTGGACCCTGCCCGTCGACAAGTCCACCGGCGCACCGGCCGGCCCGCCGAGGCAGCTGACCAACGAGGTCGCCGACCAGCTCAGCTGGTCTGGCGACTCGCAGCAGATCCTGTACGACTCAGCCGGCACGCTCCGGATCGTCTCAGCCAACGGCGGAAGGCCGACCACGGTTCCGGTGCACCTGAACTGGAGACCGCAGGCCGCCCCGAGTGGTGAGAAGGTGATCCACGCGGGCACGGTCTGGACCGGTGCGAGCGGAGCCCAGGAGCAGCACAACGTCGACATCGTCGTGTCGGGGAACAAGATCGTGAGCGTCGGCCCGGCGAAGCCCCGCTCCTCCTACGGGCCGGGCATCCAGTACGTCAACGCGGCGGCCGACACTGTGATCCCGGGCCTGTGGGACGCACACTCGCACGAGAACATGGACCAACCGTTCGCCGGCAACCGGCGCGACCGGCTCGAGCTGGCGATGGGCGTCACGGACGAGATCTCGATGGGAGACGAGGCGTATCACTCGCTCGAGCAGGTGGAGTCCCAGCAATCCGGCGCGACCCTGGGACCCCGATATTTCTGGGGCGGTGAGCCGGTCGACGGCCGGCGCATCTTCTACAGCTGGATGCGCGCCGACCCGGACATGACCGCGTTGAACCGGGATCTGTCGCGCCTCAAGACGCTGAAGCCCGACATGCTCAAGACGTACGTCCGGTTGCCCAACGACTACGAGCAGATCGCGATCAACGCCGGGCATCAGATGGGAGTCCCATCCTTCTCCCATTACTTCTGGCCCGCGCTCGCGTTCGGCCAGGACGGAACGTCCCACTGGGCGACGCAAAGGTTGGGCTATCAGATCGCGACATCAAACGACACGGTCGCCTACGACGACACGATCCAGCTGTACGCCCAATCCGGGATGGCGATCACGAACACGCCGTTCTTCGGCGTTCAATATCTCGAGAACACCAACGGCCAGCCGATCCTGAACGATCCGCGGGTGAAGGCACTGCTCAGCCCGTGGCAGTATGCGCTGGCCGAGCAGGAGTACGCGGCACCGCCGTTGAGCCCTGCGTCGCAGCAGTCAATCGATGGCTGGTCACAGGCCGATGCCAAGATCCTTGCGGCGGGAGGCACCGTGCTCGGCGGGACCGACAACCCGATCGGCATCGGTAACTGGGGAACCCCCGTCGCGCTGAGCGTAATGGCACACACCGGTCTCAGTAACTACCAGGCGCTCCAGGCGTTCACGACTGCCCCGGCGAAGGTGATGGGCCTCCTGAATCAGATCGGCACGATTGCGCCCGGGATGATCGCCGACATGGACATCATCCACGGTAACCCGATCCAGGACATCGAGACGATCGCCAACGACGATTACGTGATGCAGAACGGGCGACTGTTCACCGAGAAGCAGATCATCGGGCCGTACGGGCGCGTGCAGCTGAACACGCCGCCGGCCACCTCCACGCAGGTATCGGTCGCACTCGCCGAGGCAGCGACGCTGTCACGTGGAAAGCATGCGTGGGCGACGGTATCCGAGGTTTCAAACCTTGCGCGGCTCGCCCAGTACTTGTGCCACCCGGAGAGCGGCAGCGATCCCGTGGCGGCCAGCGACGTAGCGACGCAGGGAGCGCCCGAGTTCTGATTTGACCCATCCGCGGCGGGTGCGCGGCGTGCCAGCGGCGACAGCCCTGCTAGTGCTCCCCGCCATAAATACTGTCCCATTCGAGCGGCACCGGCCGGCGTCTGACTTCGTCCTCGGAGGCTCGCGCAGCTCCGCTGCGCCACCCCTCCTGCGTCCTCGCCAGCCATCCGGCCGGCACCACTCTCGGTGGGCCGTATTTATGGCGGGAAGCACTAGCCGCGCGCTCCCGCGGGCGCTTCGGCGCGCCGAACGAGGTCGTCGATCCGCTGGGTTATCTCGGGCCATAGCGCCCGCGGCAGATCGTGTCCCATGCCGGCGAAGATGGCGACCTCAGCGTCTGGAATCGCCTCCGCGGTCGCCCTGCCGCCGCTCACGTTGACGAGCGGATCGTTTGCGCCATGGAGCACGAGCGTGGGCACATTCAGCGACGCCAGGGCTGCTGTCCTATCCCCCGAAGCAATGATCGCGACGAGCTGACGAGCCACACCGAGCGGATCGTCGGCGCGGTCAAAGGAAAGCCCCGCCCGCTCGCGCAGCTCCGGCTCATCGAGCTCAAAGCCGGGTGAACCAATCACACGGAAGATCGAGACAGTCCGATCGACAGCCTCCTGACGGTTGGTGGCGGGCGGCGACAGCAGGGCGCCGAGCGCCTCCTGTGTCGGCTGGCCCACCGCCTCGTTGCCGGTCGTGGACATAATTGACGTCAGCGACCGAACTCGGCCGGGATGCTCGACCGCCACCGTCTGAGCGATCATCCCGCCCATCGAAGCACCAACGATGTGCACGCTGTCCAAGCCCAGAGCATCGAGCAAACCCACACAGTCGCCCCCCATGTCCGACAGCGTGTAAGACGCCGAGGACGAATCGCCCGACAGCGCCGCCATGACATCCGGCGCGACCGCGTCATGCAAATGCGTCGACAGGCCGACGTCACGATTGTCAAACCGGACAACTTGCAGTCCGCGGGCGGCCAGCGCACCGAAGAACTCGTCCGGCCAGCCGAGCATCTGCGTGCCCAGACCCATCACCAGCATTACCGGCGGTGCGTCGGGCTCGCCTAAGCGCTCGTACGCGATGTCGATCCCCGACGGGCCGACAGCTCGGATCACCTCCACGCTCATCGACTGAGCGGTGCCAAGGTCGGGTCCACGAGCAGATCCTAAAGAAGCCGTCGAGATCGCCGCGTCACGCCCAACTGTAGAATTGCGATTCTAGATATCAAATTCATGTATACCAATGGCCAACCGAGCGAAGGACAAGCAATGGCAGCCAAGCACAAGATGACCGTGTCGGTCGAGCCGTCCATGCGGCGGCCGACATCGGTGCAACGCCGCGCAGCTCAGACCGCCAAGCTCGCGACCCGTCAGGCGACGCTCAAGCAAGAAGCGGCCGACCGACGTCTAGAGGGCGCAAAGACCCCGGCGAGCGAGTGAACGAAGCAGCGTCGATCGTTCATTCGGCCAGCTCGCGTGCCGGCCGCTAAGCGCTGTAGGCCCCGACCTCGTGGTAGAGCGAGATGACCAGATTCGCCGTGCCGGGAAGGTGGTTAAGGGTTTCGCGAACGTCGGGCAGCTGCTCAAGACGCTGGCGGTCTTCGACGCTGCGCATCTCCAAGATGACCGCGATCGAGGTTTGCTCGGCGGTCCCGAGAACGCGTGCTGACACGAACCCGGGATCCTTTTCGATCTCGCCGAACATCTCATTGAGACGCCGAACGGCGACGGCTTGCTCTGCGGGATCGACCTCCCACACATGGACGAGCACTGGACTTTCGTTCATCGACACACCGCGCTTTCGGGCTTGTCAGCGGCCAGATCGTGGTTCCGGGTGCTTGATCATATGACTCACGGTCGGGGCCGTCCTACCCCCGTGGTGCGGGCTCGCGGACCGGCTGGGCGATCCCGATGAGGTTGCCCTCGCTGTCGTAGAAGAACGTGCCGAGCTCGCCGGTGCCCTTGCTCGGATAGTTGTCTGGGGCGGCGATCGTGTCGCCGCGGGCGTCGAAGCCGGCCATCTCGAAGCGCTCGAAGCTCACGCCGTGGGCTCGAAGGTCGGCCAGGGTCGTCTCGAGGTTCTCCACCTCGAATGCCATCTGGGTCGATGCCCCCGACGGCGCCCCTGCCGAGCTGAAGAGATGGAACTCGGTCGGCCCGCATACGTAGCGCAGTCCGCCGGTGCGCTCCTCGACCGGCTCGAGCCGGAGCTTGTCGCGGTAGAAGGCGCGCGCACGCTCGAGGTCCTGAGCGGGGAGCTTGGTGACGGTGTGGGCGTTGCTGAGCGGTCCAGGCATGGTCGTCTCCTCGGGTGATCGCGGGGTCGAAGACGAGACTAAAAGAGAGCCCGCCGGGGGACTCGAACCCCCAACCGCTTGATTACAAATCAAGTGCTCTACCAGTTGAGCTAGGCGGGCGCGTCGGCCTTCAGTGTCTCACGGCGTCGGTCGCCGGCTCGGCGGCGAGCTCCTGGCGCCACCAGTCGATCGTGTCCGACATCGTCTGGCGCAGGGGAATGCTGGGCTGCCAGCCGGTCGCCTCGGTCAGGCGCTCGTGGGAGGCATACAGGTCCATCACCTCGTGCGGCCGGACCCTGTCGGGGTCGATCACGTGCTCGACCGCGATTGGAGCGATCAGCTGGCGGAGCAGATCCACCTGGTCGCGGGCGGACACCGAGCTGCCCGTGCCGACGTTGTAGACGCCCGGCCGGCTGGTTCCGTGAAGCGCCAGCAGCCGGTAGGCCCTGACCACGTCGCGAACGTCGGTGAAGTCGCGGCGGGTGTCGGGATTGCCGGTGAGGATCGTCAGCTTGCTGACCTCTTCGTTGATCGCCTCCGCGGCCTGGCGCGCCAGCGAGGAGAGGATGAAGATCGGCCGCTGCCCCGGCCCGGCGTGGTTGAACGGACGCGTGCGGATCAGGTCGAGCCCGTGGGCGTCGACGTACACGGCCGCGAGCAGATCGCCGGTGGTCTTGGACACCGCATACGGGTTGGCGGGGGCGAGCGGGTGGTCCTCGGTCAGCGGCAACCGCTGGGGCGGGCCATAGACCTCGCAGGAGCTGGTCCAGACGACCCGCGCGCCGGCCGCCCGGCCACGCACGGCCTCGAGCATGTTGACCGCCATCGTCACGTTGTCGCCGAGCGTCCTCGCCGGATCCTCCCACGAGCGACCGACCGAGCTGAGCGCGGCCACGTGGTAGATGACGTCGGGTGCGGCTTCGCCGACCGCCTCGGCGACAGCATCTCCGTCGAGCAGGTCCACGGCGCGGCCATCGCCGCATGCCTGGGGGATCAGGCCGGTACGCGAGATCCCGACCACGTCGTCCCCGGCCCTCGCGCATTCGCGAGCCAGAAACCCTCCCGCGAACCCCGATGCCCCGGTGATCAGGACCCGCACGGCGTGAGGGCTACCCCGGCTCGGCCGACAGCGCGTGCTCGAGCGAGCCGTGGCCGTTGCTCGAGTACTCGGCCTCGGGCTCGGGTGGGATCGGCTCCGGAGTCGCGTTCAGGCGCCGCTCCAGCTCGCCCAGTACGAACCCGAACAGGAGGTGCCGCCAGGTGGCCTGGGCGAAGGCGCGACCATTGCCGGTGAGCGTCGGGAGCTTGTCCCGGGCCGGGTGTGCGCGGTCGGTGACGCGACCCATCGGCCACAGCAACAGGTGCTCGGCGAGCCCGCAGGCCGGCCCCTTGAGCGGCGCCGGCACCGGCAGCGCGGGCACGAGGTTTGCGTAGACCGCCCCGAACAACGCGCCGTTGCCCATGTGCAGGGCCAGTCCGACCGGGTAGAAGCCGTCGCCGCCGGTCACCGCGCGACCGAGCAGCTCGACATCGTCGTAGCGGCTGGAGAACGCGAGCTTGTCCAGCGGCTGCTGCAACGCCCAGACCGCGGCGGCGACCGCACCGCAGACCGCGCCTCGGAGACTTCGGGTGCGATCGATGCTCAAGCACCGCACTGTAACGGGCGAGCCCAGGACGGGTACGCCAATGTGCGATGGATCAATCAACGCTGCACCAGCGAACGCGGGAGCGAGGCGTGAATGCGCTCGTCTACTGGCCGGTACGCGCGCTGCTGCAGACCTTCTTTCACATCTACCTGCGGCTGTCCCGGATCGGGCGGGAATACATCCCCGACGAGGGCCCGGTGATCATCGCCTCCAACCACCGCAGCTTCCTGGACCCGTTCATGATCGGGACGATGGCGCGGCGGCCGATGTACTACGTCGCCAAGCAGGAGCTGTTCTGCCATCCGGTGGTGACCTGGCTGCTGAGCTCGCTGGGGGCATTCCCGGTGGATCGCGGCTCCGGCGACGCGGCGATGATCGAGACCGCCAAGTCGATCCTGGCCCGGGGTGGGATCGTGCTGATGTTCCCCGAGGGCACCCGGACTCGCCCCGGACCGCTGGCCACGCCCAAGCGTGGCGTGGGCCGGCTGGCGCTCGAGTCAGGGGCGCCGGTGGTGCCCGTGGCGATCATGGGGACCGAGGACGTCCGCAGGGGTTGGCGGATCAGGCCGCGCAAGGTCCGCATCCGGGCCGGCCGGGCGCTGCGCTTCCCGCGCGTCGAGGAGGCTTCGCCGTCGCTGGCCGGGGCCGTGACCGACCGGATCTGGCCGTGCGTGATGCTGCAGTGGGAGTGGCTGGGCGGGGCGCCCCCGATCCGGCGCGCCGCGATCGTCGGCGCCGGCACCGCGGGCACGAGCCTGGCGGTGGCGCTGGCCCGCGCGGGCTTCGAGGTCGATCTCGGGTGCCGCACGGCCGAGCAGGCCGCCGCGGTCACCCACAGCCGCCGCAACGAGCGCTACCTGCCCGGCGTCGAGCTCCCGGAGCCGATCAGCGTCAAGCCCGTCCCCGAGCTCGAGCTCGAGACCCACGACCTGGTGTGCCTCGCGGTTCCCGCGAGCGCGCTCCCCGACGCGCTCGAGGCCCACGGGCGGCAGATCCCGCGCAGCTCGTCGGTGCTGGTGCTGTCGGAGGGGTTGGTGGCGCCGCTGGGCACGCTTCCGTCCGCCTATGCGGCCGAGCACTGCGCGGCGCGCGCGGTCGCGGTGCTGGGAAGCCCGACGCACGCGGTCGACCTGCTGGACGGCCGCGCTCCGATCGTGATCGCCTCGGTCGACCGGGCGCTGCGCCGGGAGCTCGGCCAGTCGCTGCGCGCGGCGGGGTGGAAGGTGACGGCCAGCGCCGATGTCACCGGCGTGGAGCTGGCCGCGTGCGCGAGCAACGTCGCCGCGCTGGCCGCGGCGCGGGCCGCGAGCGCCGGCCCCGCCGTCGCCGATGCGGCGGCCCACGGCGTGCTCGCCGAGGTTGACGCGCTCGCGCGCGCGAGGGGGGCCGGACCAGACCCGTTCGCCGGAGTCGAGCTGACCGGCGCCGGATCGCGGTCGGACGGCCAGACGTCAGAGGCGGTTGAGTCGGTGGCGCTGTTGGCCTCGGCGGCGCGCGATGCGGATGTCGAAACTCCCACCCTGGCGGGCCTGGCGGAGCTGGTGCAGGGGCGGATCGAGCCCGACCAGTGGACGCTCGGCGTTACCGAGCCGACGGCGTCCAGGCGCTCCTCACCTGTGCGCGCCGCATAAGCAGATGTACGCTCCCATCCCGTGTCAGACGAGCTTCCCAAGAGCAAGAGGGATCTTGACGCGCGCTTCACGGATCTTTACCGCGCGCATCTGCGCGACGTGTACTCCTACAGCTACTACCGGGTCGGAAACCACCATGACGCTGAGGATCTCACCGAGCAGACGTTCCTGCAGGCCTACCGCCACTTCGAGCGGGCGCTGCGCGAGTCCAATGGCCGGCCGCTGCGGCCGTGGCTCATCCGGATCGCCCACAACCTCGCGGCCAACTTCTATCGCGACCGCTCGCGCAAGCCGGAGTCGGCGATCGAGGACGCTGGGATGATCTCGACGCCGCACACGACCGAGTCGCTGGTCGAGGGCCGCGAGGAGCTCAAGTTGATCCTCGACGGCGTCCAGCAGCTCCCCGACGACCGCCGCGAGGCGCTGATCATGCGCTTCGCGCTGGGGATGGACAACCGCGAGATCGCCCGTGCGCTCGGGCGAACCGACGGGGCGACCAAGGTTCTCCTGCATAGAGCCGTGCGGCAGCTTGAGGGGATCGTGTCCGAGGCCGATACGGACAAGGAGAGCAAGTGAGCAGCGGCACCACAGACTTCGAAGAGCTCCTGCGCGAGGCGCTGACCCCGGTCGATCCGCCGGCCGATCTGGCCGTCCGGCTCGAGGTCACGCTGATCAACCTGACCGAGCTCGCCCACGACGAGCTGGAGTCGTGGGAGCTGTCCTCGATGCGCGATCCGCGCAACTGGGTGCGCCCGGCGGCGGCGGCCGTGGTCGGTGTCACCGCCGGGACGGCGCTGGTGGTGCTGCGGGTGCGAGGACGTCACCGCTCGCGAAAGCAGCAGTCCTCCGGCCTGCTCGACCTCGCCGGACGGACGGTCCAGGATGTCCGCGAGGAAGCCCGCCGGATCCTGCCCAAGCGCTAGCGCGAACGCTCGCGGAAACCCTTCGCCGCAGCTGATCTGACCGTAAGCGGCCGCTGCTAGCGTCCTTGCAATGGCAGTCTGCTATCGCCATCCCAACCGCGAGACGGGCGTCTCGTGCTCGTCCTGCGGGCGTCCGATCTGCCCGGACTGCATGACTCCGACCCCGGTCGGGATGCGCTGCCCGGAGTGCGCGCGCGAACGCACCAAGGTCAAGACGGTCCGCTCCGGGCCGAGTGCGCCGGTGGTCACGCAGGCCCTGATCGCGATCAACGTGCTGGTGTTCATCGCCGAGACAGCGGCGGGCGCCTCGCTCGGCGGCGGCGGCGCGGCCGGCTCGGTCTACGAGAAGGGCGCCCTGTTCGGCCCGCTGATCGTCCACCAGCACGAGTACTGGCGGATCGTGACGTCGGGCTTCCTGCACGACGGGATCCTGCATATCGCCTTCAACATGTTCTTCCTGTGGATCATGGGGAGCCAGCTCGAGCCCGCGATCGGGCACGTGAACTTCGCCGCGGTGTACTTCGTCTCGCTGGTGGCGGGGTCGTTCGGAGCCCTGCTGTTCGAACCCAACGTCCCGACGGTAGGGGCGTCGGGAGCGTGTTTCGGGGTGCTGGGCGCGCTGATCGTGATCGCCTACTACCGGCACATACCGATCTGGCAGAGCGGGCTGGGCGTGATTCTGCTGATCAACATCGTGTTCTCGCTGAGCGTCAACAACATCTCGATCGGGGGCCATCTCGGCGGCCTGGTCGGGGGCTTCATCACGGGCTACCTGTTCGTCCAGCTCGCCGAGCGCCGGCGCCGGCCCGCGCTGGCCCTGACCGGCTGCGCGGTGGTGGCCGTGGTCGCGTTCTTGGCGGCGATCGCGGTCGCCGGCAGCCATGGGCTGACGCCGCACGGCATCGGCTTCACGTAGGACCCGCGGCGGGGCCTAGAGGTCGACGGTGAGCGCCCGACCGGGCGCCTCGGGGAACAGCTCGGGGTGCAGGATGCTCGCGAGTAGCTCGAGCCCGTCGATGATCCGCGGCCCGGGCCGCGAGAAATATGCGGACGCGTCGACGGCGATGACCTCCCCGGCGCCGAGCGCGGCCAGCTGGTCGCGGTGCATTTCGGCCTCGCGGTGGGCGATCTCGGCGTCGTAGCCGCACGGCATCACGATCACGACGTCGGGCTGGGCCGCCTGCACCATGTCCCAGGTGGTCTCCTGCGAATTCTCGCCGGGGAATCCGAGGACGTCCTCACCGCCGGCGTAGTCGATCAGCTGCGGGGTCCAGTGCCCGGCGGCGAACGGCGGGTCCAACCACTCCAGCGCCGCCACCCGAGGGCGGCCCCGGGCCTTGCGTACGGCCACCTTGACCCGATCGATCCGGTCTGAGGCTTCGCCGACGAGGTCGACTGCGGCGTCGTTGCTGTCGGTGGCCTTGGCCAGCGTGCGCGCGTCGCCGAGCACCTCGCCGAGCGTGTGCGGGTCCAGCGAGATCACGCGCGGCTGGGGATCGAGCTGCTGAGCGATCTCGCGGACGTCGTCGTAGGAGACCGCGCACACCGAGCACAACTCCTGGGTGACGATCAGGTCGGGACGCAGGTCCTCGAGCAGGCTCGTATCGAGCTGGTAGATCGACTCGCCGGCCAGCGTGTGCTCCTTGACGGCGGCGTCGATCTGCGCCGACGTCAGTCCCTGCGGGAGGACATCGCGCGTGACCTTGGGCAGCTCCAGCGCCGCGGGCGGGTAGTCGCACTCGTGCGTGACGGCGATCACGTCGGGGCCGAGGCCGAGCGCAAACAGCAACTCGGTGGCGGATGGGATGAGGCTGACGATTCGCATCAGGGCTGTTTGTACCAGCGTGACAGACGCAACCTGATTACAGGGAGGCGGACAACCGCAAACCGGGGAGCGGCGATCGAGCGGCCGGCCCCGCCCGGTCGGCGAGGATTGGCGGCCCGGCAGTGCTCTGACGAGCGTCTCCAGATCCGCGTCGGCTGCTGCTACCGTTCCTGCCGTCGCTGCATGAACGACGACGACCCATCCCGAAGTAGTAGCTCGAGGGCAGAGGGCAAAGACGCGCCGGAGCGGCGCCCGAGTTGCCCTACTCGATCGTCGGTCCACGGCTGCGGCGAGGTGTGACGCGCGCTCGCAGTGAACGCGCTGTTCCTCATCCTCGCCGGGTTCCTGGTCCTCGTGAACGCGTTCTTCGTGATCGCGGAGTATTCGCTCGTCCGCTCACGGCGGACGCGGCTGGAGGCGCTCGCCGAGGAGGGCGCCCGGGGCGCGCGGCTGGCGCTGCACCAGGTCGACAACATCGGCGACTACATCTCCGCCTGCCAGGTGGGGATCACGATGGCCTCGATCGGGATCGGCGCCGTCGGCGAGCCGGTGATCGCCCACCTGCTCGAACCGGTGGTCGGCGGGGCCCTCGGGCACACGCTGGCCGTCGCGATCTCGGTGGTGATCGCTTACGCTCTGATCACCTTCTTGCAGACGACGATCGGCGAGATGGTCCCGAAGCTGTACGTGATCCAGCACGCCGAGGGCGCGCTGCGGCGGATCGCCCGGCCGCTGCAGATGTTCAGGGTCCTGTTTCACCCGCTGATCGTGCTGCTGACGGCCTCCTCGAACTGGATGCTCCGGCGGCTGGGCGTGGACCCCGACGCCGAGCCTGAGGCGGGGACCGCGGACGAGCTCAAGCGGCTGATCGCCCAGTCCTCGACCGGCGGCCAGATCGACGTGGGCGAGGCCAGCATGCTGACCGGGGTGTTCCACCTGCACGAGCAGGAGGCGCGGCAGGTGATGACCCCGATCCCGGCGGTGGTGACCGTCGACGTGTCCGAGACCGTCGAGGACGCGCTGCGGCGCTGCGTCTCGACCGGGCACTCGCGGCTGGTCGTGACCGAGGACGACAACCAGGACCGCGTCAAGGGGATCGTCCACGTCAACCAGTTGGTCAAAGTGCTGATGTCGCGGGGCGAGGACGCGCACTTCGACACGGTCGTGCGCCACGCGCCGATCGTGCCCGAGACCAAACCGCTCGACGACCTGCTGGCCGACCTCCAGCGTGAGCGCACCGAGCTGGCGATCGTCGTCGACGAGTACGGCCGCACCGCCGGCCTGGTCACGATCGAGGACATCATCGAGGAGGTCGTGGGCGAGATCTCCGACGAGACCGACCCCGCCGGCGGCGCCGTCCGCCGGCTGGCCAACGGGGACTGGTTCGTGCGCGGGCACGTCGCGGTCAGCGATCTCACCGACTATGGCCTCGAGCTCCCGGTCGACACGGACGCCTACAACTCCGTCGGCGGGTTTGTGTTCGCCGAGCTCGGCCGACTGCCCAAGCGCGGCGACACGATCTCCGCCAACGGCTACTCGATCCGCGTCGAATCCGTCCGCGAGAACCGGATCGAGGCGGTGCGGATCCGCCAGCGGCGGGTGGCAGCGTAGCCGCCGACCGGACGCCACCCGCAGCTGCCCGCGGTGTGTGTGCCGCGGTGCCCGTACTTGCGACTCGGTTACGAAATGTTTACTTTTACGCACGGCCTCGCATCATTCGTTACATTTCCGCCCAAGGCAACAGCCGGCGCGGCTCAGATCCCAGAGAGCCGTCCATACCGGTGGTTGAGAGGAGAGAGGAAGCCGGCCCGCATAGGGCCGGCTTCGCCATCTGGGCGGCCGATTTGCGAGCGCCGCGGGTGGGCGAACTCGTGAGACCCCTTAACGAGGAAGCCGGCCCGCTGGGGACGGGCCGGCTTCGTGCTTCTGGGGAGGAGGTGCTGCTATGAGGTACGTCGCGTCACGAAGGATGCGGCTCTGACCTGAACGGGCGCTAAATAGTTCTTCGGAACAACATCAGTCCGTCGGCGCCCCCGGTCGCGGCCGAGCACCGTCATTCGTAGGCGTAGAAGCCCCGCTTGCTCTTGCGCCCGAGCGCTCCTTCGTCGACCAGGTCGACGAGCTCCTGCGGGAGCTCGGCGCCGATCGCCTCGCCGATCGCCACCGACACGTCGAGGCCGACGAAGTCCAGCAGTGCGAGCGGTCCCATCGCCATGCCCGCGCCGAGCACCATGCACTGATCGACGTCGGCGGCGGCCATCCCGGTGTCGGTCATCAGCTCGACGGCGCTGAACAGATACGGGAACAGCAGCCGGTTGACGACGAACCCGGGGATGTCGGGGACCTCGACCACGGTCTTGCCGAGCGCGTCGCACAGCGCCCGCGCCCGCTCGCGCGTGACCGACCTCGCCGCGCCCGGGAACGCGAGCTCGATCAGCTCCATCCGCGGCACCGGGTTGAACACGTGCAGTCCGACAAACCGCTCGGGGTGCCCGCTGGCGCGGGCCAGCTCCTCGATCGACAGCGACGAGGTCGTGGTCGCGAACAGCGCATCGGAACCGGCGTGAGAGGCGAGCTCCCTCAGCACCCGGGACTTGCTGCCGTGGTGCTCGACTACCGCCTCGACCAGGAACGTCGAGTCGGCGAGTGCATCGAGACCCCTTACGATCTTCACCCGCTCGGGGTTTACGCCCTCGTCGGCCCACTTCGCGCACGCCTTCTCGACGTGGGTCCGCGCCCGCGCTGCCGACGCGTCCGAGCGCGCCCACAGCAGCACGTCGCTGCCTTTGCGAGCGGCGGTCAGCGCGAGGCCGCACGCGATCGCGCCCGAGCCTGCGATTCCGAGTCGTTCTTGCAAGTCAGCTCCTGATGCTTGGCCTTGGCCTTTGTGTGGCCCCGAGTCCCCGACAACAGTACGTGACCCCCGGTGAGACGCGGGGCGAACTGCCCAACGACGCGGTTTCGGGTGCCCGTGGGGCGGGAAGCGCGTCGGTATGGCAACGAGTGGGGCGACTGCGGCCGATCAGGCCAAGGCGACGTCGGCGACTCCATCGGGGACCGGCGGCTGGTTTGCAGCACTGAAGCGCGCTGTCGCCGACTACAAGGCCGACAACGCCGGCGATCTCGCGGCCGCGCTGACCTATTACGGCGTGCTGTCGATCTTTCCCGCGTTGATCGCGCTGCTGTCGATCCTCGGGCTGGTCGGCCAGTCCAGCTCGAAGACGCTCGTCGACAGCATCACCAAGATCGTCCCCGCCGAGGCGCAGACGATCTTCACCAACGCGGTCAACGGTCTGCAGAAGAGCCACGGCAGCGGGGTAGTGTTCGTGATCGGGATCCTGGCGGCGCTGTGGTCGGCGTCGGGCTACGTCAGCGCGTTCATGCGGACGTCCAACGCGATCTATGACGTGGAGGAGACCCGCAAGTTCATACCGCTGTCGGCACGGCGTCTGGTCCTTACGATCGTGCTCGTCTCGATCCTCGTGATCAGCTCCGTGGCGGTGGTGACCACCGGCAGCGTCGCCCACTCGGTCGGCGACTCGATCGGGGTCGGTAACTCGGCCGTACAAGTGTGGGACATCGCCAAGTGGCCGGTGCTGCTGCTGATGGTGGCGTTCATGATCACGCTGCTGTACTGGGCCTCGCCGAACCTCAAGCACCCCAGCCTGATGTCGGTCGCGCCCGGCGCGTTGTTCGCGGTGGTCGTGTGGCTGATCGCGTCGCTGCTGTTCGCGGCCTATGTGGCCGGCTTCTCGTCCTACAACAAGACGTATGGGTCGCTGGCCGGCGTGGTCGTGTTCCTGATCTGGCTGTGGATCACGAACATCGCGCTGCTGATCGGCGCCGAGCTCAACTCAGAGCTGGTGCGGGTGCGCCAGCCGGTGGCGCAGCAGCGCTCGCCTACGGCACCCAGCGATCCCCAGCAGGAGTGACGACCAACTCGTAGGTCTGGGCGCGCGGGCCCTGCTGGACCAGGTAGGCGACCGCGGCGGCGATCGACGGCATGTCGGCGAGCGCCTCGGGCGGCTGGTCGCGGGTGTAGTCGGCGGTCTTGGGCGACTCGATCGTCGCATTGACGGCCAGCAGGGCCGCGTGGATCCCCTCCTCGCGCAACTCCTGGGCGGCCGCCTGCACGAGCGCACGGGTGGCGAACGCGCCGGCCGCCCACAGCCCGCGACCCGGGTACGCGCGGGCCGAGGAGCCGCCGGTGATCTGCACGAGCGCGCCGCCGCCCGACTGCCTGAGCGCCGCGGCGCCGGCGGACAGGAACGCGAACGCCTGCTCGGCCACTGCCACCGTCCAGCCGCGGAAGTCCTCGAGGCCGGCGGCCGCGAGCTCGCCGCCACCGAACGGGCCCGGACGCGTCGGCCGCGCAGCGCCCACGGCGTTGACGACTGCGTCGAGCGAGCCGAGCTCGCGGCGGGCGGTGTCCAGGGCGCCGGTGAGCGCGTCCGGGTCCGACGCGTCGGCGGGCAAGGCCAGCGCGCCGCGCTCGGTGACCCGGTCCAGGGTGTCCTGGCTGCGGGCGACGGCCGCGGCCGACCAGCCGAGCTCGAGGAAGTGGTCGACGATCGCACCGCCGAGGTTGCGGGCGCCGAGCACGACAATTGTCCGGGGCATGCGGTCAGCCCTCCTGTTCGGTCGGACGGATCAGGACCTCGTTGATCGCCACGCGCCAGGGGCGGGTGACGATGTAGCCGATCAGGTCGGAGATGTCGGTCGCGTGCATCCGCTCGACGTCTCCGAAGCGCTGGCTGATCTGATCGCGGATCTCGGGCCGGTTGTGGGACGAGAGCTCGGTCGCCACCGCGCCCGGCTCGACGATCGAGATCCGCACATGCCGGCCGGTGACCTCCTGGCGCAGCGCCTCACTGAAGGCGCCAACGCCGTGCTTGGTGAGGTTGTAGACGGCGCTGCCGCTACGAGCGACGCGCCCGGCGACCGAGCTGATGTTGACCATGTCGGCGACGTTGCGGGGCCCGTCCTCGGCGGCGCTGAGTAGATGGGGGAGGGCGGCGTGGGCGCAGTACAGGAGCCCGGCCAGGTTGGCGTTCAGCATCGTGTCCCACTCCGCCAGCGGCGCACCGACCGCCGGGCCCAGCAGCATCACGCCGGCGTTGTTGATCAGCGTGTCGAGCCGGCCGAACTCGGACACGGTCCGCTCGACGGCGTCGCGGGCTCGACGCTCCTCGCCGACGTCGGCCTCGAGCACGAGCGCGGTGCCGCCGGACTCGCGGATCCGACCGGCCAGCGTCTGGAGCCGGTCCACGCGCCGCGCCGCGATCGCCACCGACGCGCCGTGCTCGGCCAGCGCCAGCGCGGTGGCCTCGCCGATCCCGCTGGAGGCGCCGGTGACCAGCGCGACGGTGCCGTCGAGGCGATCGCCCATCAGGCCGAGTCCCAGCGAAAGCCGACGTCGCTCGGCGCCGGCGGCAGCGGGCTGGAGGGCAGCCCGGGAGCCGGATCGTTCTCATGGAAGCCGACCGGCGCGAGGTCGTTGGGCGTGTCGTGGTGAAACAGCGACGCGAGGTACTGAGCCTGGCCGCGGCCCGGGCCTAGCTCGAACTGGCCGCCGCCGTAGGCGCCGATGCCGCGCCGCGCGCAGTAGTCGTAGGTGGCGCAGAGCTTGGGCAGGCCGCCGATCCGCGACGGCTTGATGTTGACCATCCGCGGCGGGAACGGCAACGACTCGATGTCGTCGATCGAGTGGATCGGCGCGTCCCAGGTGATCCGGTCGTGGACGCCGGCGAGCACCTCCGCGGTCTCCGGCGTGACCACGTCGGGATCCTCGATCCAGGCGTCGGGGAACGCGTCGGTCACGCGGCGGTACAGCACGGGGTCGGGCGGCTGGTCGACGACCGTGCCGCGGTACAGGCTCTTGAAGTCGACCGAGTCGACCGCGCCGGTGTCGACCAGCGACGCGATCAGCTCGGGCGTCCAGGAGCTGGTGGGATCGAGCTTGAAGCGCAGACTTGGGTAGCGGGCCAGGCGGCGCTCGAGCGGCTCCAGCGACGGCGGCTCGCCGAGCCGCAGCGACACCACGAACGTCAGCGGCTCGGCGTCGCGCTGCACCGCGTCGTGCAGCGGGCGGCCGGCCTGCCTGAGCGCGAGGTCGAGCGCCGCGCTGTGAAACGTCCAGCGGCGGTACAGCCGTGACACGTCCGCTTGCGGCTCGACCGGGAACAGGTCGAGTGAGTCGATCAGCTCGCAGAACTCGCCGAGCGCGTAGCGGCCCGAGAGGTCGTGGACGGCGCCGGCGTTCTGCAGCGCCTCGTGGTCCTCGTTCTGGTAGACGACATCCTCGCCCACGCCCTCGGCGCCGCCGCCCGTCAGGTGCACCACGGTCGTCCGGCGCTCGAAGCCGCTCGACACCTCGGCGCGCAGCCCCTCCAGCCGGTAGCCGTCGACCTCGAGCGGGAGATCGGCTAGGAGGTCGAACGTGGCCACGGCCTCAGAGCTTAGGGTCCGTGGGGAAATTAGTGTGGTGATTGGACGGTCGACCCGTGGATGCTGGGCGCCGCACGCGGGCGAAGGCGTGCCGAGGCACGACGAGCGAGTGGGGGGCGATCCGGCGCCGCGGGGTGGCCGGACAAGCCCGCAATAATTTCCCCGGGGCCCGGATTCAGCTCTCGCCGGCCGCCCCCGCCCGCTAGCGTTCGCCCCCGTAAGTACGCTCGCATTCGACTCGTCCCCGGCGGCGGCTCGCGGCGTCCTCGGACCTCGACGTAGCTCCGCTACGCCTTCGGTCCTGCGTCCTTGCGATCCATCCACCGGCGGCGCCTCTCGGTGCGACCGTACCTACGGGGACGACCGCTGCATCTCCAGCCGAGCGACCAGCTCCTCGAGCCGCAGCTCCTCGAGCCCGTGGCTGACCGCGTCGAGCTCGCCGGCGCAGTACTCGACCAGGTCGCGGCCCTCCCGGACCAGGTCGAGCGTCTCCCGCAGCCCGGCGTCGCCCGAGTCAAGCCGCCGGATGATCTCCTCGATCCTCCCGACCGCGGACTCGTAGGTGCGCTCGTCGCTCACCCGCGTGCCTCGTCGTCCACGCGCGCGCCCACGGACCCGTCGTGGAAGCGCAGGCGCAGGTCGCGCGCCTTCCGGGTCGCGGCCGCGGATCCGAGCGGCTCGCCGCCGGGGTCTTGCACCAGCGCGTACCCGCGCGCGAGCGTGCGCTGGGGGTCGTGCGCCGCCAGGGCCAGCGCGAGTCGCTCGAGCTCGCGGCCGCGCTTGGCCGCGTCGGCGCCCTGTGCGCGGGCGGTCGTGCGGCTCAGCACCAGCGTGTGCACGCCCGCCAGCGAGCGGCCTTGTTCGCAGGCCCGACGCGCGCTGGCGCGCAGCTCGCGGGTGAGCTGATGCAGCTGGCGGCGGTGGCGGTTGACGTGCTGGCGGGGTGCGCGGGACAAATGACCCAGCGCGCGGGCGCGCTCGACGATCGCGCGGTTGCCGTGCCGTGAGAGCCGGCGGGCGCGGGCCAACAGGTCGGCCCGCGCGGCGCGGCAGTCGATCGGGACCGCGGCCTCGGCGGCGTGCGTCGGGGTCGACGCGCACACCGCGGCGACGTCGTCGATCAGCGTCCGGTCGGTGTGGTGGCCGACCGAGGAGATCACCGGCACGCGCAGCAGCGCCACGGTCCGGCACAACGCCTCGTCGCAGAACGCGAACAAATCGGCCAGCGAGCCGCCGCCTCGGGCGACGATCACGACCTCGACCTCCTCGATCGCGGCCAGCTCGCGCAGCGCCGCGGCGATCGCGGGGGCGGCGCGACGGTCCTGCACGGAGGCGAACGCCCACACCAGCCGTCCGGCCCAGCCGCGGCGGCGCAGCCCGGCGAGCACGTCGTCGCGGGCCTTGCCCTGCTCGCCGGTGACGACGCCGATCGTGCGCGGCAGCAGCGGACGGGGCAGGCGCTTCTGCGGCTCCAGCAGCCCGTCGGCGGCCAGCCGCCGCCGCAACCGCTCGAGCGCGAGCAGCAGGTCGCCCTCGCCGGCGATTCGCAGCTCCGAGACCGCGAACGTGAACGAGGGGGAGGAGGCACTGCTGCCCGGGTAGTAGTCACAGCCGCCGCCGACGACGATCCGCATCCCGTCGCGGAGCTCGATCGCCAGCGCCTCGAAGTCGTTGCGCCACATCGAGCAGGGGAGCGCCCCGGCGGCGTCGCGCAGCTCGAAGTACACACGCGCCCGCGCCAGCCGGACGCCCCAGACCTCGCCCTCGAGCTGGACGCGGGCGAACTCGCGCAGCCGCCGCTGCAACTGAGCGGCGTACGCGCCCACCGGGTACGGGCCCGGGAGCTTGCTCTCTCGAATGCCGCGGCCGGCGGCGGGCTGCGGGACGGTCATCAGACCGCCGACACTAGCGACCCGATCAGCCGGAGCCGGAGGCGCCGCTCAGCGCGCGTCGCGGGAGGTGGTCCGGTAGGCCGCGTCGTCCACCAGGATCTTCGAATCGGCGGCGTGGTACCACCGGCGGCGGAAGAACTGGGGGAAGAACGGCCACGAGGCGAACATCAGGATGACGCCGAGGATCAGCCCGCCGATCCCGACGAAGATCGGCGTCTGGATCCCGAGAATGGGCTTGGAGTAGTTGTTGCCGGCGGTGTTGTAGTAGCCGTAAGCCTTGATCGCGACATAGGCCATCATCAACCCGCCGACGACCGGGATCACGCCGGCGAAGAAGAAGTTGCGCAAGCTCTTGAGGAGGTCGTGGCGGAAGTAGACCGCGCAGGCCAGCCCGGTGAACCCGTAGTAGAAGCAGACCGCGAACCCGAGGGCCGAGATCGTGTCGCCGAGGACGTCCTGGTTGGGGTTGAAGGCCAGCAACGCGAGCGTCCACAGGATTGACAGCGCGCCCATCAGCAGCGTCGAGAACGTCGGCGTCATGAACCGCGGGTGCACGCGGCCGAACGCCTGGGGGATCGCGTCCCAGCGCGCCATCGAAAGCGTCGTACGCGCGGTCGGCAGGATCGTCGTCTGGGTCGACGCGGAGGCGGACGTGAGCACGCAGATGATCAGCAGCTTGTCCAGCCCGGAGCCCAGCACCCCGGTCCCGAGCGCGTTGAGGACGTCGTCGGAATTGTTGGCGAGGAACGCCGTGCCGTGGTACGCCTGCGCGGCGGCGCTGACCACGACGTAGATCAGCAGCAGGATCAGGGTCGAGACGACCGCGGCCTTGCCGGGCCCGCGCGTCGGGTCGCGCGATTCCTCGTTGACCGCCACCCCCGAGTCCCATCCCCAGTAGATGAAGATCCCGAGCAGGATCCCGTCGACCAACGCGCTCCAGCTCAGGTCGAACGGGTTGAACCACGAGGCCGCCACGTGGATCGAGCCGGTGGGGTGGTTGGCGTAGACCTTGACCAGCGCGATCACCGCGAACAGCGCCAGCGTGAATATCTCCAGCCCCAGCAGGATCGTCTGGATCCGGGCCGACAGCTCGATGCCGCGATAGCAGATCCAGGTCATCACGGCGATCCACACGACCGCTCCGACGATCAGCCAGAAGTTGTTCGGCGCGCCGGACGAGCTGAACAGCAGGAATGTGTAGCTGCTGGCGATCGCCGCCAGCGAGGCCATCACGATGATGTCGGCGAGGAAGATCGCCCAGCCGTTGATCCACCCGAGCTGGGGTCCGAACGCGCGAGTCACCCACGCGAACGTGGTTCCGGCGTCGGGATCGGCCAGGTTCAGGAACCGGTAGCCGACCGACACGAACAGGATCGGGATGAACGAGACGATCAGTACCGCCGGGGCGTGCAAGCCGACCCCGCCGACGGCCACGATGAAGCCCAGCGTCGCGGCGAGGCTGTACGCGGGCGCGGTCGAGGCGACCGCGATCACGAGGTTCGAGATGTAGCCCAGCGCGTCGGTCTTCAGCCCCTTGTTACCGGGGGCGGTCCGATCGAACGGCTCCGTCGGCTGCTGCGGGATGGTCTCCAAAGTCGCGCTAAACCTACTACGGTCCGGGGCCATGCATGCAAGCAACGTGTCGGTGGCCGTGCTCGGCGCCGGCGGAACGATCGCGCCGGCGATCGTCCGCGACCTCGCCGAGTCCCCCGAAGTGGCCTCGATGGTGCTGCTCGACCTCGACGGACGCCGCGCCGAGGACGTGGCACGCGACCACGGCGCCCACAAGGCATCGGCGGCGCGAGTCGACGCCCGCGCCGCCGACGAGCTCGCTGCGGCAATCGAGGGACACGACGTGCTCGTCAACACCGCTTCCTACCGCATCAACCTCGAGGCGATGGACGCGTGCCTGCAGGCGCGCTGCAACTACCTCGACCTCGGCGGGCTCTACCGGATGACCCTGCGCCAGCTCGAGCTCGCCCCCGAGTTCGAGCGCGCGGGGCTGCTGGCGGTGCTGGGGATCGGCTCGAGCCCCGGCAAGACCAACCTGATGGCCGCGCGCGGCGTGCGCGAGCTCGGAGACGGCGGGATCGAGTCGATCGAGGTGATGGCGGCCGGCCGCGATCCGGCGGCACCCGACGACGGCCGCCTGCGTCCGCCCTACGCGGTGCAGACTCTGGTCGACGAGCTCACGCTCGCGCCGGTGGTGCTGCGCGACTCGCAGCCGGTCGAGATCGAGCCGCTGACGGCCGGCGGCGCGGTCGGCTACGGCGAGCCGATCGGCACCGCGGAGACGATCTTCACGCTGCACTCGGAGCTGGCGACGTTCGGCGACAGCTTCGGCTGCCGGGAGTGCAGCTTCCGGCTGTCGCTGGCGCCGGCGCTGCTCGAGCGTCTCAAGCAGCTGGCCGACGCGTCCGCCGACGAGATCGCCGCCGTCGCGCGCGAGGCCGCGTCACCGTCGAACGAGACCGTGTCGGTGCACCTGGTGTCGGTGCGCGCGGGTGACGGCCGCCACGTGACCGTGCGGGCGATCACCCGACCCCACTTCGGGCTCGGCGGCTCGATCGTCTCGACGGCGACGCCCGCCGCGGCGACGGTCAGGTTGCTGGCCCGCGGATCACTGACCGCGACCGGCGTGCACCCGCCCGAGCGGTGCATCGAGCCCGATGAGATGTTTGCCGAGCTCGAACAGCGCGGCTGCAGCTTCAGCTTGCAGTGATGCGGCTGCTGCCCAGCTCGTGGCGCAGCAGCGCGTGATCTGAGTCGACCATCATCCGGATCAACTGTTCGAAGCTGACCTCTGGCTCCCAGCCGAGCAGCTGCCGGGCCTTGCTGGCATCGCCGATCAGATGCTCGACCTCGGCCGGGCGCAGCAGGCCCGGGTCGATCTCCACGTGGTCGTCGACCGGCAGGCCGGCGTGGTCGAAGGCGATTTCCAGGCAGTCGCGGACCGAGTGCGCCGAGCCGGAGGCGATCACGTAGTCCTCGGGCTGGTCCTGCTGGAGCATCAGCCACATCGCGCGCACGTAGTCGCCGGCGAATCCCCAGTCGCGCTCGGCCTCGAGGTTCCCGAGCCGGAGCCGCATGTCGAGCCCCAGCTTGATCGCCGCGACGTGCCACGTGATCTTGCGGGTCACGAACTCCAGTCCGCGCCGCGGAGACTCGTGGTTGAACAGGATTCCGCTGGTGGCGTGCAGGCCGTATGACTCGCGGTAGTTGACCGTGATGAAGTGACCGTAGGCCTTTGCCACGCCGTACGGGGAGCGTGGGTAGAACGGGGTCCGCTCGTTCTGCGGGACCTCGAGCACCTTGCCGAACATCTCGCTCGATGAAGCCTGGTAGAAGCGCGCCTCGGGGCAGACCTCGCGCATCGCCTCCAGCAGCCGGGTGACGCCGATGCCCGAAAACTCGGCGGTCAGCGTCGGCTGCACCCAGGAGACGGCCACGTAGGACATCGCGGCGAGGTTGTAGATCTCGTCGGGGTGGGCGGCGCGCAGCGTGTCGACCAGCGAGCGCTGGTCGAGCAGGTCGCCCTGGTGCAGCGTCAGCCGGTCGCGGATGTGCTCGATCCGCTCGAACCTCTCGGTGGACGAGCGGCGGACCATCCCGTGGACCTCGTAGCCCTGCTCGAGCAGGAACTCGGCCAGGTAGGAGCCGTCCTGCCCGGTGATCCCGGTGATCAGCGCGCGGCGGACGCTCATGCCGCCTCACCCGCGGCGCCGAGCATCGCCGCCGCCTCGGCCATGTAGCCGAACACCTGCGCGGTGCCCAGCGCGTTCCAGGGATCGACCAGCAGACAGTCGTCAGCGGCGTTGCCGACGATCTCGCGGATCGCGTCGGGGGTCTCGAACTCCGAGTGGTTGGTCGCGATGATCACCGCGTCGGCGTCGGCGACCACGTCGGCCAGCGGCTGGGTGGGGGTGCGCGCCCAGGGGTCACACACGGCGACGTCGGCGAGCTCGCGCTCGAGCAGCCGAATCAGCTTCGGCGACAGCGAGTCGCGCTCGTCGTCGGTGTCGCGCTTGAACGTGAGGCCCAGGACCGCGATCTTGCGCGACGACAGGCTGCCCAGGCGCCGCTTGATCCCCTCAATCAAGAACAGCGGCACGGCCTCGTGCACGCGCGACACCGCCAGCAGCATCCCGGGCGCGTTGGAGCGCTCCTCGGAGAACACGAAGTCCTTACGCAGGCAGGTGCCCGCGGTCAGCCCCGGCATCGCGATCCCGCCACGCGGATAGTCGTGGTTGATCAGGTCGATCACCTCGAACACGTTCGCGTCGTAGCGCTCGCAGTCCATCATCAGCAGGTTGGGGAGCGCGAACGTGGCGTAGCGCAGGATGTTGGTCCAGATCTTGGCCAGCTCCGCCTGGACCGGCGTGGTCTTCACGATCGGCGCGCCGAATACCGAGAACGTGCTCGCCGCGCGTTCGGTCGAGGCGTCGCCGACGCCGCCGACGATGCACGGCAGCGTCGAGATCTCCTCGAGGAAGCGCCCGGCGGCGATCCGCTCGGGCGCGTGGGCGACGAACACGTCCTCCCCGACCTTGAGCCCTCGGCGCTTCTCCAGGTAGCCGGCCACGAACTCCGTGGTCCCCGGCGCGATCGTCGAACGCAGGATCAGCGCGTGGCCGGGGCGCAGCAGCGGCAGCAGGTCGTCGACCGCGGCCCGGACCTGTCGCAGGTCGCTCTCGAAGTGGAAGAACGACGGCGTGCCGATCGTGATCACGATGTCGTCGGCGGCCGCCGCATCGGCCGCGCGCTCGGCGAGCTCGAGACGGCCGCTGGCGGTCACCCGGTCCAGCAGCTCCTGGGTCCCGGCCTCGCTCCAGGGCATGCGCCCGGCTCGGATCGAGTCGACCACCGCGCGGTCGTGGTCGACGCCCAGCACGCGTATCCCGCGGTCGGCGAACGAGAGCGCGAGCGGCAGGCCGACCCGGCCAAGGCCGATCACCGAGATGGATCGCTCGTAGGACATCTGCGGGGTTAAAACGTACTTGGGGTCAGGTCGGATCTTTTTCGGGCGCAACGCCGTGCGCCCTTGGCGCGGGCGCTCGGGTGGGGGAGGGGAGGCACTAGTCTGCTTCGCCGGCGGTGACGGTGTCGGCTTCGCCGACGGTGACGCTCGGCATCGGCTCAAGCCCCGGCTCGGCCGGGTGCCCGCGGACCTCGCCGTCGAACGCCAGCCGATCCAGGCGCGCGATCTCACGCTCGCCCTCGACCCTCGCCGGGTGCCCTTCGGGAAGACCGCGGATCAGCTTGCGGATCCGCTCTCGCAGCTGCAGCGCGAAGTGCGGTGTCGACGCGCCCATCAGCTGCCGTACGTCCTCGATCGTGGCCTCGTGGTCGGGCTTCAGGCGTTCTGGGTTCTCGGCTTGACTCATTTCTGGTGAACGGCCTCGAGAAGGTTATCCATCTGTGCCTGAACCCCGACCGAGACGGCCGCGACGTCTCCCATCACCCAGCCGTGGTTATAGACGGCCACCGTCGGGCCCTCCTGGGTGAAGCCAGGCGTCGCGTAGTCGAGGAAGAAGTTCAGCACCGAGGTCGGTAGCGCCCCGGGCTTGTCGAGCAGCAGCGCCGGCGCGTAGCTGCCGCTGGCCGACAGCGGCGCCGCGGCGGCGGCGTCGAGGGTCCGCTTGGAGTTGACCAGCACGTAGCCGTGTCCGGGGCTGCGCATCGCCCAGCCGAAGCTCCCGGGGACGTGGGCGCAGGGCTGGTTGACCGGGCACGAGGGGTCCCGGTAGGTCGTGAACGCGACGGAGTTGGCGGCGGGGTCAGACGCCCCCACGCGCTTGACCGTCCCGTACTTGCCCAGCTGCTTGACCACGTCGTCGGAGATCACGTTCGAGGGTCCGAGCACGTAGATCCGCGGCTTGGAGTGGTCCTGAAGCGCCTGCTTGGTCGCCTGGGGGATGCCGGAGTGGGACACGAACAGGATCGGATCGCCACTCTCGGCCGCCCAGCCGGCGGCCGGCATCGCGTACGCGGAGTCGTCGTTGCTGGCCGACGCGATCACCACATCGCTGGAGGGCTTGCCCGCGGCGACGCTGGCGTAGTGGTCGATCGCAGCGGCAAGCTTGTAGGGGTCGCTGCCGGGGATCGCCGCGGTCTTGGCGCCCTTGATCGGCGGGACGTCGCCGACCCGAATCACCTGGGTGCCGCCGATCGACCGCGCACCGGTGGGGGCGAGCGTGGTCAGCGCGTCGTAGGTGGCCGACGGCAGCGACGAGCTGCCCGACAGCAGCACCGGAGCCTTGATCGGCGCCGACATCAGCACCGACGAGGCGAGCGCCCCCTGCCAGTCGTCGGTGGGCGCGACCGTGACCGCCGTGGGGTGGGTGCCGGCAGCCGCGGCCGGATACACCGCCTGCGCGACGCCGGCGGCATCGGCGATCGGATCGCCGCCCGCGATCCGGGTGGTGTTCTTCGTGGCGATCACCGGAATGCCCAGTTGTTGAGCCGCCTTGGGCGTGCCCGCGGTGGGAACGGTGACCGTCCTGATGCCACCGTCACCACCACCGCCGCCGCCGCCGCCGCAGGCGGACAGCGCCAGGCAGGCCCCGACCAGGGCGAGCAACGAAATCCTTCGCATTGCCGCGCTGACGTTAGCGGGCCGGGCATTCTGGGGCGCTGGGCTGAGTGGATCCGTGGCGGGACGCACTAACTCCTGCAAAGCACGGGAATCGCACGAATCGGTGCACCACGTCGCCGGAACTCTGTGTATATTGGCCGCCACGCCGAATCCGCGAACGAACGTGAGTCGCGGAGCGGGGGACCCAGTAATTGGGGCGAATCCCGCGGTAATCCGCAGGAGGCGCAGGTTCTCTTAGCGCCAGCCCGTCAGCTAACCCCGTAGGCCCACGAGAGAGAAAAGGACCTTTGCGGGTTTACAAACTGATACTTCCTGCCGTTTTCGTGCTCGCGCTTGCCGCCGCCCCCGGCGCGCTCGCCGCGAGCGGATCCTCGGTGCCGGGCGTGGCCGCAACCGGCGGAACCGGGATCGGCGCGCCCCCGGCCGCGCCGACCACATCCAGCCAGCCCACCGTCACCGGCTCGAAGGGCAAGATCGTCAACGGCGTCGCCTACGCGCCGTCAGATGCCCCGCTGAGCGTCCAGAAGGCGATCTGGGCGGGTAACAAGATCCGCCACAAGCCCTACATCTGGGGCGGCGGCCACGGCGCGTTCATCGCGGCCGGCTACGACTGCTCCGGCTCGGTGTCCTACCTCCTGCACGCCGCGGGCCTCCTGAAGACCCCGTTTGACTCAAGCGACTTCATGAGCTGGGGGCAGAGCGGGCTGGGCACGTGGATCACGGTCTACACCAACCCCAGCCACGCGTTCGTGCAGATCGCGGGCATCCGGCTGGACACCTCCGCCGAAGGCGATCCGCACCCGGCCAAGGGCTCGGGTCCGCGGTGGCGCCCGACCATGCGCTCGACCACCGGGTTCATGGCGCGCCACCCCTCCGGCTACTGATCGCCGCCTGACGACCTACCACCCGGCCGCCGCCGCGCGGTAGGGTCCGCGGCCAATGCCGACAGTGCTTGTGACCGGGGCGGCCCGCGGTATCGGGCGGGCGACGACGTTGCGTCTGGCCGCGGCGGGCTGGAATGTGATCGCCGGGGTGCGCCGGGCGCAGGATGGCGACGCGCTGGCCCAGAGCGGACAGGGCCGGATCAGGCCCGTGACGCTCGACGTCTCCGATTCCGAGCAGATTGCCGCGCTCGAGGCGGAGCTGACGTCGGGTCTCGATGCGCTGGTCGGCAACGCCGGCGTGTTCGTCGGCGGTCCGGTGGAGACGGTGCCGCCCGACGAGCTGCGCCGCCAGCTCGACATCAACGTCGTCGGCCAGGCCGCGGTCGCCCAGGCCGTGCTCCCTCACCTGCGAGCGTCGCGCGGTCGCCTGGTGTTCGTCTCGTCGGTCAGCGGCCGCATCTCGACGCCGATGTTCGGCGTCTACTGCGCGTCGAAGTTCGCGCTCGAGGCGATGGCCGACGCGCTGCGGATGGAGCTCGCGCCGTGGGGCATCCGGGTGTCGGTGATCGAGCCCGCGCAGACCGACACCGACCTGTGGCGCCACGCCGACGAGCAGCTCGACGAGACCGTCGCGGCGCTGTCGCCCGAGCACCGCAAGCTGTACGCCAAGCACATCGAGGGATTCCGCAAGACGATCCCCCGGTCCCAGCGCGCGGCTGCCCCCGCGGAGGGCGTCGCGGCGACGATCGAGACGGCGATCACCGCGAGCCGTCCCAAGGCGCGCTACGTGGTCGGAACCGCGGTGCGCGTGCAGGGCGCCGTGTTCGGGGCACTGCCGACGCCCGTGCGCGACGCCGCGCTTCGCGCGGCCAGCGGCGTACCGCGCCAGCCTTAGTTCGCGCGCCAGCCAGTCGGCATCGCTACGCTTGGAGTGCTCGTCCAGACACCCGCCAAGGAGGATGCGATGCCGGGCCTTTCCGGACGCATGTCGACCGTCATCAAAGCGAAGATCTCAAAGCTCCTCGACCGCGCCGAGGATCCCGGCGAGACGCTCGAGTACAGCTACCAGAAGCAGATCGAACTGCTGCAGAACGTCAAGAAGGGGATCGCCGACGTCGTCACCTCGAAGAAGCGCCTGCAGCTGCAGAAGCAGAAGCTGCAGGATCAGGTGGTGAAGCTCGACACCCAGGCTCGCCAGGCGCTGGCCGCCGGCAACGAGGAGCTGGCGCGAACCGCGCTGGAGCGTAAGAACGTCGCCCAGACCGAGCTGCAGTCGCTCGACACCCAGGTGGCCCAGCTCGAGCAGCAGCAGGAGCAGATGGCGGACTCCGAGAAGAAGCTGCGCGCGAAGATCGAGCAGTTCCGCTCCAAGAAGGAGGTCATCAAGGCCCAGTACTCCGCGGCCGAGGCCCAGGTGCGGATCTCCGAGGCGGCAACCGGCGTCGGCGAGGAGATGGCGGACGTCGGCCTGGCGATGCAGCGCGCGCTGGACAAGACCGAGAACATGAGGGCGCGCGCGGATGCTGTCCAGGAGCTCGAGGCGGCGGGCACGTTCGAGGACCTCACCGCGCTTGGCCCTGCCGAGGACGACATCGACCGGCAGCTGAAGGAGCTCTCCAGCACGAGCGAGGTCGACGACGAGCTGGCCAAGATGAAGGCCGAGCTCGGCAGCGGCTCCTCCAGCCCGGCGGGACAGCTCGGCGCCGGCGGCGGTGGCTCGACCGCGACCCAGACGGACTCGGCGGCGCCCAGTCAGGGACAGCAGCCGTGATCGTCAGGATCGCGACGGAGGGCCAGTACGAGCTCTCCGACGACGACACCGCCGAGTTGAACGAGCTCGACAACAAGGCGGTCGCAGCCTGCGACGGGGCAGACGATGCGAACTTCCATGCCGCGTTCACGCAGTTGCTCGACTACGTCCGCAGCCAGGGCACCCCGGTACCCGACGACTTGCTGGCGCCGTCCGACGTGATCATCCCGCCGCCCGACGTCTCGCTCGAAGAGGCCAGGGCCGAGTTCAGCGGCGAAGGCCTGATCCCGGGCTAGCCCGCCCGGGACGGCGACACTAGATCGGGATTCCCCAGAGCGGGAACCAGCGGTCGAGCTCCTGCTCGAGCGGGAGCTCTGAGCCGATCTGTGCCTTGAGCACCAGCTCGCGCTCGCTGTCGCGCTGCTGCTCGCCGCCCGCGGGCACGAACGGGTAGAACGCGCCCCGCTTGTAGTTGTAGATCCAGTACACGCGGCGCTTGTTGGAGTCCTGAAACGCGAATACCGCGCACAGCGTGCGCTCGCCGTAGCCACCGGCCTCGAGCGCGCTCGAGACGGCGTTGATGCCGACGACCAGGTCTTCGAACGACTGGCCTCGCAGGATCAGCCAGCGGAAGCCGTAGCTGTCGTCGGAGGTCTCGACCGCGGTGCCGCTGTCGGCGGCGGTGCCCCGCACGACCTCCTCCATGTCGCGGACGATCCCCTCGAAGTCAGCCGTCGACAGCGGCTGGAACACGATCGCCGCGCTGCCCGCGGTGGTCATGTTCAGCGAGGTCTCCATCGTCACGTATGCGGTGCTCATCGCGAATAACCGGTCGGGGGCCGGCTGGTCCAGCTTGCGCCGGCCGAGCAGGACGTCGAGGAAACCCATGGTCGCGATTCTGGCGGGTGCGCCCGGTGGCGCCGACTAACGGGCGGTGCCCTGCAGCTGGGCCTCGAGCCGCTGCAGCGCCGCGATCCGCTTCTCCAGCGGCGGGTGCGTGGAGAACAGGGCGGCCACGCTGGCCTTGGCCTTGGGCGGGAAGATGTAGAACGCGGCCAGCTCGTTGTTGGCGACCCGCAGGTCTTGCTTGGGGATCTGGGCCATGCCGCCTTCGATCTTGAGCAGCGCCTGGATCAGCGCGCTGGGGCGGCCAGTGATGATCGCGGAGCCGCGGTCGGCGGCGAACTCGCGGTAGCGCGAGAGCGCCTGCAGCAGCAGCCACGAGACCACGTAGACGCCGGCGGACACGAGGATCACGACGATGAACGCGGGGCCGTTGTTGTTGTCGCGGCTGTCGAACGCGCCGCCGAACCAGAAGCCCATCTGCACGATGAACGCGGCGATCGAGGCGAAGAAACTCGCGATCGTCATCACCAGCACGTCGCGGTTCTGCACATGGGTGAGCTCGTGGGCAAGCACGCCGTCGAGCTCGGCGTCGTCAAGCAGGTCGAGGATGCCGGTGGTCGCGCACACGGTGGCGTTCTTCGGCGAGCGCCCGATCGCGAACGCGTTGGGCATCCGCTGGTCGGCGATCGCCACGCGCGGCTTGGGCATGTTCGCCTGGATGCAGAGGCGCTCGACCGCTCCGTGCAGGCGGGGCGCGTCCTGAGGGCTGACCACGCGCGCTCCCATCGAGAGCAGCGCGATCTTGTCCGAGGTGAAGTACTGGATCAGGAAGATCCCGCCGGCGATCACCGCGATCGTGATCGCACCGGCTCCGGAGGCGATCAGCACGGCCACCAGGACCGCGTAGATCAAACCGAGCAGGAACAGGGTCAGCACCATCCGGGCCTGTAGCCCGGAGTCCCGACCGAATGATGTGGAGCGCGCCATGGAACCTATGTTGGCAGACGAGATAAGGAAAGCGTCAAGGAATCCGAGGAGATCCGATAGAGAGCTTTAGGCTGTCTTGAACTGCTGACACCCGCATGAATCTCCCCGGACACGGGTAAAGCCCCCGACAGGGCATGGGTGCAGCGAGGATGACTCTCTCGGAGAGCGCAGCGGGCGAACGGCGGGGCGACGCCGCGGGTCGCTCGGCGGACTGTCCGGACGTGTCGCGGCCGGAGCCCACATCTCCCGTGCGTACCTGGCGGGCCTCGGGTGGGCGGGCCCGTGACCGGGCTCGGCCAGGCGGTCGGCGGGCTGCTCGGCGGCAAGCACGGCTAGCCTCAGGACCTGCTCAACGTCCCACTCGACGCCTCGCGGGCCTGCCGTGGGGCGTTAGTCACGTCCCACGTGGCGAACGTCCCACGGCCCGAGTGAACCGGCTCGAGTGGGACGTTAGTCACCGCCCGGGAGGGAGCCCGCTCGCCCCCTCGGGGGCTAGCCGAGCGCCCGCTCGAGGAACCGCACGCTGACCGCCTGCAGCTCCTCGTCGTGCTGGACAGACCGGTGGTGCCCGCCCGGGACCGCGATCAGCCGGCTCTCCGGGTTCCTAAACCGCGAGGCCAGCTGCCGCGAGTGCTCGACCGGCACCGTCTCGTCGCCCTCGGCGTGCAGCAACAGCACCGGGACGTCCAGTGACGAGACCGCATCGTCGACCTCGACCGAGCCCAGGAGCTCTCCGAGTGCCTCAGCGGAAGCCTCGAACCCGAGCGTCCCGGCCAGCACGCCTCGGCGCAGGCCGCCGGTGCTCGCCGGGCAGATCGCCACCACCGCCCGCGCGCCCGCCGGCTCGGCCGCGAGCAGCGAGAAGCAACCGCCCATGCTCGATCCGCGCAGCGCCACCGGCGCGCCGTCGCCGCCGATCCGCGATCGCAGCAGCGAGGCCATCGCGACCACGTCGTCGATCGCCCGCCCGTCCATCGGCCCGTCGCTGGCCCCGTGCCCGCGCTGGTCGAACGTGAGCGCCGCGAACCCGGCGGCGACCAGCACCCGTGCGTAGTCGTGGTGGCTCTCCTTGCAGGACCCGGCGCCGTGCAGGATTACGACCCCGCCACGGGCCGGGCCCCCGCCGCCGGGCAGCCACAGCGAGTACGCCAGCCCGTCCCGGGCCGCGACCTCGCTCGGCAGCACCGGTGTGACCGTCCGCGAGCGGGGCATCGCGCGATCATGCCAGCCCGCGAGCCCGCGTGGCATGATCGCGGGCCCGATGACGCTCACCGCCTCCGGCCTCTCACACGTGTACCCCGTCGGCACTCGCGTGAACGATCGCGGCCACCTGGAGATCGGCGGCTGCGACGCGATCGAGCTGGCGCGCGAGTTCGGCACGCCCGTGTTCGTGGTCGCCGAGCAGGACCTGCGCGGCCGGGCGCGGGCGTTCGTCGACGCGGTTGCGGCCCGCCACCGGGACTTCGACGTCCTGTTCGCCTCCAAGGCGTTCCCCTGCACCGGCGTCTACCGGGCGCTCGCCGAGGAGGGGCTGGCCTGCGACGTCGCCACCGGCGGAGAGCTGTATCTGGCGCTTCGCGGCGGCTTTGACCCCGCCCGGATCTACCTCCACGGCAACGCCAAGTCCGACGCCGAGCTGGCCCAGGCGCTCGACGCCGGCGTCGGCCACATCGTGCTCGACTCGCTCGACGAGCTCGACCGCCTCGAGCGGATCGCGAGCGAGCGCGGGGCCCGCCAGGAGGTGCTGATCCGGATCACGCCGGACGTATCCGGCGCCACCCACCAGGCGATCTCCACCGGCCAGGCCGACTCGAAGTTCGGGTTGCCACCGGACCGTGCGCGCGAGGCGATTGGGCGGCTCACGAGCGGCGGCCGCGAGACGCCGCTCGAGCTGGTCGGCCTGCACTTCCACATCGGCTCCCAGCTGTTCGAGCTCGAGCCGTTCCGCGCCGCCGTCCGCGCGATCGCGCAGCTCGGCGACTTCCCGGTCTACAACTTCGGCGGCGGCCTCGGAGTCGCCTACACCGCCGCCCAGCACCCCCCGTCGATCGAGGACTACGTCGAGGCGATCATCGCCACTGCGCACGAGCTGCTGGGCCCCGGCAAGCGCCTGCTGTTCGAGCCCGGCCGCACGCTCGTGGCCAACTCGACGGTGACGCTCTACACGGTCGAGTCGGTCAAGCGCAACGTGTCGACCTGGGTCGCCGTCGACGGCGGCATGTCCGACAATCTCCGGCCGATGCTCTACGGCGCCGGCTACGAGGCGCTGATCGCCCAGCGCCCGACCGCCGCCGGCACCGAGCGCTGCAAGCTCGCGGGCAAGCACTGCGAGTCCGGCGACGTGATCGCGCGCGACATCCCGCTGCCCGACCCGGCGCCCGGGGACGTGATCGCGACGCCGGTCACCGGCGCCTACGGGTTCTCGATGGCCAATAACTACAACGGCGTCCCCAGAGCCCCGGTGATCTTCTGCGCCGAGGCGACCGCGCGCGTCGTGGTCCGCCGCGAGACCTACGAGGACCTGGCCGCGCGTGACGTCGACTGAGCGGACGTTCCGGATCGGGTTGCTGGGCCACGGGACCGTGGGCAGCGCGTTTGCCAAGGCGCTGCCCGCGCATGCGGACCGGATCGCGCGGGTCACCGGCCTGCGTCCCGAGCTATCCGGGGTGGTGACGCGCAGCCGGGGCTCGTTCGACGAGCTGCTGGAGAACTCTGACCTGATCGTCGAGCTGATCGGCGGGATCGACCCGGCCCGGGACTACCTGCTGCGCGCGATGCGCAGCGGCCGCCACGTGGTCACGGCCAACAAGCAACTCCTGTCCCAGCACGGCGAGGAGCTGTGGGAGACCGCCCGCAGCGAGGGAGTGCAGCTGCGCTTCGAGGGCGCGGTGGCCGGCGTCGTGCCGGTGATCCGGGTGCTGCAGGAGTCGCTGTCGGGGGCCACGATCGACCGCGTCCACGGGATCGTCAACGGCACGACGAACTTCATCCTCACCGAGATGGCGCGGTCGGGCGCGACCTACGAGCAGGCGCTGGCCGAGGCTCAGCGGCTCGGGTACGCCGAGGCCGATCCGTCCGAGGACGTCGACGGGCGCGATGCGGCGGCCAAGATGGCGATCATCGCGCGGCTGGCGTTCGACACCCCCGTGCACCTCGACCAGGTGCGCTACGAGGGGATCGAGCACATCCAGCCCGACGACCTCGAGTACGCGCGCGACCTCGGGCTCGAGCTCAAGCTGGTCGGCACCGCCGAGCGGATCGACGACGGCCTGTCGGTGCGAGTGCACCCGATCTTTCTGTACCCGGGACACCCGCTGGCCTCGGTGGGTGGCCCGTTCAACGCGGTCACCGTCGAGTCCGAGGAGATCACCGAGATCACGATGTCGGGCCCCGGGGCCGGCGGCCCGCAGACCGCCAGCGCGGTTCTCGGCGACGTGATCAGCGCGATGATTCCACCGGCCTCCACGCCGCCCGCTCAGACCGTGCTCGAGATCGTCCAGGACGTGGTCTCGGCGTTCTACCTGCACCTCGAGGTCGCCGACGAGCCCGGCGTGCTCGCTCAGGTCGCGCAAGTACTCGCGCTCCAGGGCGTGTCGGTGAAATCCGTGGTGCAGAAGGGGCTCGGCGAGCAGGCCCGGCTGGTGATGGTCGCCCACCCGGTGCTGGAGTCGCGGTTCGAGGCGGCGATGGACCTGATCGCGGCGCTCGACGTGATGCGCGCGCCGCCGCGCGCGATCAGGGTGCTCGAGGAGCAGTTCGGATAGGGTCGGCGCCGTGCGCGCGATGCAGATCACCGAGCTCACCGGTCCCGAGACCGCGTTGGCGCTCGCCGACGTGCCCGAGCCCGAGGCGTCGCACGCGATGACCCCGGGCACCGGCGTGCTGGTCGACGTCCGTGCGGCCGGAGTCTCGTTTCCGGAGCTGCTCCAGACCCGCGGCGAATACCAGATCAAGCCCGACCTCCCGTTCGTCCCCGGCAGCGAGGTCGGCGGGATCGTCCGCTCGGCGCCCGAGGGCGCCGGCGTGTCACCCGGCGACCGGGTGGCGGCGTTCTGCATGCTCGGCGGGTTCGCCGAGATCGCGGTCGCGCCCGACTACTTCTGCTTCACGCTGCCCGACGTGCTCAGCTTCGCCCAGGGCGCCGCGCTCGTCCTCAACTACCACACCGCCTACTTCGCGCTGGTCCTGCGGGGCCGCCTGAAGCAGGGGGAGACCGTGCTCGTACACGGCGCCGCCGGCGGCGTCGGCACCGCGGTGCTGCAGGTGGCCAAGGGCCTCGGTGCCAAGACGATCGGGGTCGTCTCGACCGACGATAAGGAGCGGGTGGCGCGCGAGGCCGGTGCCGACGAGGTGGTCCGCGCGGACGGGCCCTGGAAGGACCAGGCCAAGGAGCTGTCTGGAGGCGGCGTCGACATCGTGCTCGACCCGGTCGGCGGGGACCGCTTCACCGACAGCCTACGGTCGCTGCGCGAGGGCGGCCGAGCGATCGTCGTCGGCTTCACCGGAGGCTCGATCCCGGAGGTCCGCGTCAACCGGCTGCTGCTCAACAACACCGAGGTGGTCGGCGCCGGCTGGGGCGCCGGGGTGATCGGCAAGCCGGCCGTGACCGACGAGATCGCCGCGGGGATCGGGAAGCTGATCGAGACCGGGGCCGTACGCCCGGTCGTCGGCGCCTCGTTCCCGCTCGAGCGCGCCGGCGAGGCGCTCGACTTGATCGACCGGCGCGGGGCGACCGGCAAGGTCGTGCTCGAGCTGGGCTGAGCTGACCGCGGCCACCGGAATGCCCGGGATCATTGAGCGCTACCGCGACCGGCTCCCGTTCGCCCCCGAGGACCCGGTCGTGTCGCTCGGCGAGGGCGCGACGCCGCTGGTGCTCGCCCCGCGGCTGTCCGAGCGCGCCGGCACCGAGGTCTGGCTGAAGCTCGAGGGCGCGAACCCGACCGGCTCGTTCAAGGACCGGGGGATGACGTGCGCGGTGTCGGCGGCGGTGCGCGAGGGCGCCCAGGCGGTGGTCTGCGCCTCGACCGGGAACACCGCGGCGTCGGCGGCCGCGTACGCGGCCCGGGCCGGCTTGCGCGGCGCGGTGATCGTCCCCGAGGGCAAGATCGCCACCGGCAAGCTCGCCCAGGCACTGATGCACGGCGCTCGCGTGATCGCCCTGCGCGGCAACTTCGACGAGGCGCTGCGGCTGGTGCGCGAGCTTGCCCGGCGCCACCCGATCGCGCTCGTGAACTCGGTCAACGAGTTCCGGATCGAGGGGCAGAAGACCGCTGCGTTCGAGCTGATGGACGCGCTCGGCGGCGATCTCGACGCCGTCTGCATCCCGGTCGGCAACGCCGGCAACATCACCGCCTACTGGAAGGGCTTCAAGGAGGACGGCGCCCGCCCGCGGATGTTCGGCTTCCAGGCGGCCGGCGCCGCGCCGCTCGTGCACGGCGCCCCGGTGGAGCAGCCCGAGACGATCGCCAGCGCGATCCGGATCGGCAACCCGGCGCGCTGGGAGGAGGCGATGGACGCGATGACCTCCTCCGGCGGCGCGGTGGCCGCGGTCACCGACGAGGAGATCCTCGACGCCTACCGGTTCCTGGCCTCGAACGAGGGCGTGTTCTGCGAGCCGGCCTCGGCCGCCAGCGTGGCCGGGCTGCTCGTCCACGGCGCCCGTGACTGCCGCCGGGTGGTGTGCGTGCTCACCGGCCACGGCCTCAAGGACCCGCAGACCGCGCTCGAGCGCGCCGGAGCGGTGGTGCCGTGCTCCCCGGACCTTGCCGCGATCGAGCGGGCGGTCATGGGATGACGGTGCTAGGCCGCCGGCGCGTGGTCCGCGTGCCGGCGTCCTCGGCCAACCTCGGCCCCGGGTTCGACGTGCTCGCCGCCGCGCTCGCGCCGGCGCTCGAGGTCGAGGTCTCAGAGACCGGGTCGTTCGCCGTGCACACGTCGCTGGACGTCCCCCGCGACCGCACGAACCTGGTGGTGCGGGCGTTCGAGCAACTGCACCCGGCGGACGCGTTCGAGTTCCGAATCGACTCGCAGATCCCGCTGGCGGGCGGGCTGGGATCGAGCGCCGCGGCGATCGTCGCGGGGCTGATGGCCGCCGACCACATGTTCGAGCTCGACGCCGACGTGCTGGCGCTGGCGGTCGGGATCGAGGGCCACCCCGACAACGTGGCCGCGGCGATCGAGGGCGGGTTCGTGATCTGCGACGGCGCGCGGGTCCACCGGATCGAGCCGCCGATGGGACTCGAGGCGGTGCTGGTGGTACCCCACGAGCCGGTCGCGACGTCGGAGGCGCGAGCCGCGCTCCCGTCGACGGTGCCGGTCACCGACGCGGTGTTCAACGTGGCGCGCGCGTCGACGCTGGTGCTCGGGCTGGCCACCTCGGACTGGGACCTGATCGCCGCCGGGCTCGAGGACCGGCTGCACCAGCCCTACCGGGCGCGCCTGTACCCGCGTTCGGCCGAGGTGCTTGCGTCCGCTACGTCGCTCGGGGCGCTGGGGGCGACGATCTCGGGCGCCGGGCCGACCGTGCTGGTGTGGTCGCGCTACGAGCAGACCGGCGGCCTGGTGGAGGCGCTCGGGCACAGAGCGGAGGGGTGGGCGCGGGTGATGCGCGCGCCGTTTGAGACCCAGGGGGCCGACGTCCGATCGCTGTGACCGCCGGTCCGCGTTCCCGGCGCGGGTCTCTAAGCGCTCGCGGGGGCCGGGCGTGCGGCCCCGGCCATCGCGGCCAGCCGGCGCCGGGCGTCCTCGAGCCCGAGGCGGCGCAACAGCTCCTCGCCGACGTCCAGGTAGTCGACCGCCAGGTCCGGGCGGTAGTCGAGGATCGAGCGCGCCCGTTCGGCGGACTCGGCGTAGGCGATCGACGAGCGGATCGTCTGCTGGAACAGCTGCTCGGGGAAGTGCTCGCGCAGCGACTCGAACGCCTCGCGCGAGTGGCGGGTGCGCATGTCGGCGATGTTGAGGACCACGCCGAGCCACCGGAGATCCGGGTTGAGGCTGTCGCGGGCGAGCTCGATCACCTGGAGCGCCTGCTCGACGCCCTGCAACGCGAAGTACTGCGCCTCGGCCGATAGCAGCGCGTAGTCGGACGCCACCAGCGCGTTGGCCGTCAGCAGCCCGAGGGCCGGCGGGCAGTCGATCAGGATCAGGTCGTAGTCGTCGCGGACCTCGGCCAGGGCCTTGCGGAGCGTGAGTTCGCGGCCCATCTTGCCGCCGAGCATCAGTTCGGCCTCGGCCAGGCTGATGTTCGCCGGGATGATTCCGTCGTGAATCGCCTCCGGGGCGGTGGCGCTCCCGGCGAGCACGTCGCCGATCGTCGGTGACGCCTCCGGGTCGACATCCAGATAGTCGGAGAGGTTGCCCTGTGGGTCGAGGTCCACCGGCAGCACGCGCAGGTCCAGGCGGCGGAAGACGTCGGTCAGGGTCCGCACCGCGGTGGTCTTGCCGGTGCCGCCCTTCTGGGACAGGACTGCGATCGTCGAGGCCATGCGCGCCTGACTATAAGGCCCGCGCCCGACCAGGATCTATGGCCGCGCGGAGCGTCCCGCGGCCGGATGAGCGACCGCGGGAGAGCACCTACGCGCTCAGATCGCCGCGGTGCCGGATGCGCGGTCGCCGGTGTGGCTGTAGCGCATCCCCGAGATCGCGGGGATGTCCACGAAGTGCAGGTGGTGGCGGCCGATCACGACCTCGTCGCCGTCGGCCAGCGTGCTCCACTCGACCCGCTCTCCGTTGACGAACACGCCGTTGAGGCTGCGGTCGTCGAGCACCCTCAGCCCATCGGGCTGGCGCACGATCAGCGCATGCCGGCGCGAGACCGTGGGGTCGTCGAAGCGGATGTCCGCGGCGAGGCTACGGCCGATTCGGGTCCATTCCCGCTGCAGCGCAAATCCGGCAACATCGCCGTCGTTGCGGAAGCAGAGGTACTGGCCTGGCTCGCTCAGGCTCTCGCGGAGCTCATCCAGCCAGCCCTGGTCGTCGATGTCGGGGGCCATCTCGACGACGCTGGTCTGGGCAGTTGTGAATAGCGACGCCCGAACGAATTCGGTACCGCCGCAGTTTGGGCAGGTGGGCAGTTCGTCTACCGCGTCGAGCGACACGGGGTAATCACAATCCGTGCAGCGAAACGTTCCGGTCCCCGCAACGTTGCCCGACATCCAAGCTTTCATTGGGGCACATCTCCTTGTTACGGGCTGCAAACACGCCGGGTTGGCCAACCCGGCCAGCCCATCATATCCCTTGCGTCAAAGCGCCGGTAAAGATTGTGTTCACACGAGGAGTCATCTTTGATAGTGCGCCTGAGGCACCTCGGTGACCCTGCTCGGCAGGAACCGCCTACCCGCCGACGAAGTCCGGAATCATGAGCACGAACGTTCGCGAGACGCAGGATCTGGAGCTGGCCCTGCTGCGGCGCGGAGTCGACGAGCGAGTCGCCGAATCCGAGCGCTGCGGGGGATGTCACCGTACGCCGCTGGTCGGCGAGAGCATCTATTTCTACGAGCGCGGGACGATGCTCTGCGAGCTGTGTCGTCAACGTGAGCGCGAGGTGCCGGTCAGCTCGGGCCTCCAGCACGGGCCCGCCTTCGGGCACACGATGCGGATCACCGACCGCCGCGCCGCGTAGCTCCACCGCGGGCGCCGGGCGGCCGCGAGGCGCAAGCCGCGCCGTCGGGCCCCCACATACAATCCGCGACCGTGGATCCGATCACCGTCTCGACGACGATCTCCCGCCCGCGCGAGGAGGTCTTCGAGTACCTGGCGGACATCGCCAATCACGCGGAGTTCACCGACCACTACCTGATCGACTGGCACCTCACGCGCGAGGACTCCTATGGCGAGGGGGCGGGCGCCCGCTTCAAGGTCAAGGCTCCGTTGAGCCGGTTCTCGTGGGCCGACGTCACGTTCGCCGAGGTCCAGCCGCCGTATCGGATCCTGGAGCGCGGGCGAGGCGGCAAGTACAACCGGATCAGGATGGTCGGCACGTACACGCTCTCGCCGGGCGCGGGGAACAGCACGCGGCTCGAGTACACGATCGAGACCGTTCCGGTGATGCTGTCGGACAGGCTGATGGACATGTTCGGCGGCCGATCCTGGAACAAGCGCCAAGCGTCCAAGGCGCTGCGCCGGCTGCGGCTGATCCTCGAGGAAGGACGGGCCCGGGGCCGGCGCGCCTCGGTCGCCGCCGGCTAATAAACTCGCTCGCTGTGCATTCTCGCCGCGTCTGGATTCTGATCTGCCTGGTGGCGGCGTCCCTGGGATTGTCGGCGTGCGGCAAAGAGGCGCACCCGACGGTCGCCGACGCCGACAACGACGGCTTCCTCGTGGACGCCGGAGACGTGACCTACCAGCTGCAGATCTCCCGAGAGCTCAACCAGTACAGCGTCGAGGACTCTCAGTACCTCAAGGGGCTTCCCGCCGGCACTCCGCAGCCGACGCCCGACCAGCTCTGGTACGGCGTGTTTCTCTGGGCCAAGAACCAGACGAACTCGCTGCTTCCCGTCGCCGATCGCTTCGACATCGTCGACACCCAGGGCAACGTCTATACCCCGATCGATGTGAATCCGGCGCTGAACCCGTACGCTTGGCGGCCGATGGACCTGCTTCCCTCGGGCACCGAACCGGCGCTCAACACGACGATGAGCGAGGGGCCGACCCAGGGCGGTCTGCTCCTGTTCAAGCTGAACAACGCGGTCTACTCCAACCGCCCGCTCATCCTCCGGATCCACCCGCAGAGCGGCGAGTCGGCCACGATCTCGCTCGACCTGTGAACGACGACGAAGAACGTTGGCGAGACAGCCACCCGCCCTTGCGTGGGCCTTCGGCACCGCCGAGCCCGCGCTTCGACCCATTCTCGACAGCACTCGGAGTGTTCGCCGCGGTCGCGATCCCGTGCGTCGTGATCGGGTACACGCGGCCGTCCGGGCACGACGGGACGTTGATCGTGCTGGGGATCGTGCTGGGGCTGGCGCTCGGGATCGCGGTCGGCGTATGGGTCGCTCGCCGCGACGGCCGAGTCTGGCGCGGGCCGCAGCTCTAGCCGTCTCAATCGCCGCGCTGGTGCTGCTGGCGGCGGGGCCCGCCGAGGCCGGATGGAACCGGCCGCAACGGCTCGCCGGTCCGTATTCGCTCGACGTCCTGCCCGCCCAGCTGGCGTTCTCGTCCAGCGGGGAGGCGGCGATCGGGTTCGGCGTGCAGAACGAGGACCACCCGTCGACCTCGCAGGCCTACGAGATGACCCGCGCGCCTTCGGGCCGGACCGTGAAGGCCCGCCCGGTCGCCTCCGCTCGCGAGGCGCTCGACCTCGCCTACAACGGCAAGGACCTGTCGCTGCTGACCGGCACCGCCTCGGGCACCCAGCTTTGCTGCAGCGCTGCCCAGCTGGTCAAGGTCCAGAAGGGCAAGCCGGGCCAGCGGGTGATCACGACCAAGCTCGTCGGCTCTGCCGTCGGGCACCTGCTCCCGCTCCCCAAGGGTAGGCTGCTGTCGGCGATCGCCGCCACCGAGGGTGTGTGGGTCGAGCTCGCCTCGCCCAAGGGCAAGCCGGCGCCGGCTCGCCTGCTGACCCCGAAGCCGGCGGTGCTGCAGACCCTGTCGGCGACGTCGCTGAAGGGCGACCGGACGCTCATCGGCTGGACCGCCGCAGCGGCGCAGCCGGCGACCGCGCCTCCGCCCGGGATCGTGGTCGCCGAGGGCGCGGCCACCCGGGCCCCGCACGGGCCCCACGTCGCCCTGAGGGTCGCCGCCGGGCATCAGATCGACGAGCTCGCGCTGGGGCGCGGACGGTCGGGGGCGACGGCAGCCTGGGTCGAGAGCTTCTACGACGCCGCCGGCCTCCTGCACTCGCAGGTCTCGGTGGCCGACCTGACCCGGTCGCCGCGCGCGAAGACGTTCGCGATCGCGGGCCAGCTGGCCTCGGGCGTGTCGCTCGCGTCCAACGCGGGCGGCGCTCAGCTGCTCGCGTGGAAGGTGTGCGACGTGAGCGGGTCCTGCAGCGTCGAGGCGGTGACCCGCGACTCCGGCAGGCGCTTCGGATCGCCCGTACGGCTCGGTCCCGCCGACGCCTCGCAGCTGCCGACCGCCGCGATCTCCCCGCGCGGCCTGGGGCTGGTGGCGTGGATCGATCGCGGCCACGTGATCGCGTCCGCGCGGGGCTCGGGCGCCCGCAGGTTCGCGTCCGCGCGGGAGGTTTCGGCGACCAACTTCGCCGCCGACCTGACGCTCGGGTTCAGCCCCACCAACACCGCGCTGGCGGTGTGGACCCAGGGCACGCTCGGGCAAAGCGTGATGGGCGCCGAGTTCAAGCCGTAGGGGAGCACTCAGCGAGCCGCCGGCGCGCCGGGCCGTACCTGGCGCGGGCGGCGCCGGCGCCGCTCAGTGGAGCGCCGCCTCGAGCACCTGCTGGACGGCCGGCGCGGCCGTCTGCGCCCCGGCGCCCTGCTCGGGGAACAGGGCGCCGACGACGATCTTCGGCTTCCCCGCCGGTGCGAAGCCGACGAACCACGAGTCGGTGTTCTGCGGGGAGTTCGCGCTCGGGTTGCTGGGGTCATTGGTGTTGCGCAACTCGGCGGTGCCGGTCTTGCCCGCGACCTCCACCCCGGGGATCTGCGCCGGGGTCCCGGTGCCGTACTGCACGACCGCGACCATCATCTTCTCGACCTGCCTGGCGACCCGGCCGCTGGTCACGCGGACGAAGTGCGGTGGCTGGTGGGCCTGGAGCGTGGGCAGCGGCCGCTTGCCGCGCATCGCGATCGTGGCCGCGACGTCGGTCATCTCGAGCGTGCTCGCCTGCACCCTGTCCTGGCCGATCGCCGAGGACCCGAGCGCGACGTCGCCGCCCATCTTGTCGGCGGAGGGAAGCTCGCTCTCGGCCGCGGTCGAGATCGACGGCTGCTGGTTGAAACCGAACTTCTCGGCCATCGCCACGAACTTCTTGGCGCCGAGCTTGACGCCGAGCGGCGCGAACACCGAGTTGCAGGAGACCGCGAACGCGTTCACCAGCGTGCCGCCGCAGACCTCGCCGCCGGCGTTGTGCAGGGTGTAGCCGCCGATATCGGCCGACCCCGCCTGCGCGTAGGTGTCGCTCGGCTTGGCGACGTGCGCGTCCAGCGCCCCCGTTGTGGTCACGATCTTCATCGTCGACCCGGGCGGCTGCAGCGCCGAGAAGCCCACGCCGGCGACCCCGAGGATCGCGCCGGTGCGCGGATCCATCGCCACGATCCCGGCGTAGCGCCCGGCCTCGGCGGCGATCGCGGCGCGCTCGATCGACGGGTTGATCGTGGTGTGGATGTCGTGCCCTGGCACGGCTTTGGTGGAGGCGAGCTTGCGGTGCCCGGCCAGCAGCATCCCGCCCGGGGTACCGGCGAGCTGGTCCTGGAAGATCTTCTCCATCCCGTCGAGGCCGACCTTGGCATCGCGCGGATACCCCTCGTGGACGTACTTGTCGACCTCGGCGGTCGGGACCTTGCCGACCGAGCCGGCGATCTGCTGGGCGACGTCCGGGATCGGGGTCGAGCGATCGGGGCCCTCGGCAAGCGGCGTGCCGTCGCTGGCCAGCAGCGCGGCCCGGGGCGCCAGGTGCACCCGGTGCCGTAGCTTCTCTCCCGGCCGCAGGCCGGGGAACACGAGCGCGTTGGAGTACTTGACGGCGACGCTCGAGCCGCTGCCGGTGACCGGGATCGCCATCGTCTCGGAGAGGTTGCCGAACAGGCGAGTCTTGACTCGCATCTGCACCGTATAGGCGTCGCTCTGGCGGCTGCCGACCTTCACCGGACTGACCCCGATCAGGGTCGCCGTGTCGGCTGCTCGCTTATAGGCGGCGACGAACTTCTTCTCGGAGATCTTCGCCTTCGAGTTGTCGTCGAGCAGGTCGTACATGCGCCGGTAGTCGCCGCGCTGCCACGCCTGCACGAACTGATTGACGACCTTGCGCTCGGCCCGGCCCGGTGAGGTCCCGACGAAGATCCCGGCCGCCAGCGCCCCGATCGCGAGCACCCCGATCGGCACCGCGCGCGTCGCCAGTCGACGGCGGCGTCTGTAACGCCTGCCCCGCCCTGCGCCTACCGGACTTCGAGTCCCCAATGCCGCCACCACCAACAAAGGTACTCCGGTTTGCCGGTTTCGAGAAGTGGCTGCAGCCGGGCGGTTAAGAAGCGGGCGCAGTCGCGCAGTTAAGCTTCCATCGCGTGACCTCGATCGACTGGGTGATCGTCGCCTTCATCGTGCTGCTCGCCCTGTACGGGTACATGCAGGGCTTCATCGTGGGGGCGCTGTCGCTCGCGGGGTTCGCGATCGGGGCGTTCCTCGGCACCCGGCTGGCGCCGTTGGTGCTCCCGGGCGGGTCTCACTCGCAGTACGGGCCGCTGTTCGGATTGCTGGGCGCGCTGCTCGCCGGCGGCGTGCTCGCCAGCGGGTTCGAGGGGCTGGCGGTGCACGCGCGCTCGCTGTTGCGATTGCCGGGGCTGCGCACCGTCGACGGGATGCTCGGTGCGGTGCTGACCGCTTGCGTCGGCCTCGGGATCGCGTGGATCATCGGCGCGATCGCGGTCCAATCGTCGGGTTCGGACAACCTGCGCCAGGACATTCAGCGCTCGGCGATCCTGCGCGGGCTCAACCAGTTGCTGCCGCCGTCGGGCCCGATCCTCAACGCTCTGTCACGGTTTGACCCGCTGCCGTCGGTGCGCGGCCCCGCCGCCGATGTGCCGCCGCCGCGCCGCGGCATCCTCGCCACCCGGGGCGTGATCACGGCGCGCTCGAGTGTGGTCAGGGTCGTCGGCACGGCCTGCGGTCTGGGCATCGAGGGCAGCGGCTGGGTCGGTGCGCCCGGGCTGGTCGTCACCAACGCGCACGTGGTCGCGGGCGAGAGCGACACGGTCGTGCAGATCGGCGGCGTCTCTCCCGGTCTGCCCGCCCACGTGCTCGCGTTCGATGCCCACGACGACGTCGCGGTGCTGCGCGTGTCCGGGCTCAGGCTGCGGGCGCTGAAGATGGCGGCCGACCCGCGCGCCGGGACCGCCGCGGCCGTGCTTGGTTATCCGCTCGACGGGCCGTTCGACGCCGAGCCCGCCCGCATCGGCCAGACCCAGGTGGTCAACACCGAGGACGCCTACGGCAAGGGTCCGGTGCAGCGCAGCATCACCTCGCTGCGCGGCAAGGTGCGCCCGGGCAACTCCGGCGGGCCGATGGTCGACGCCGGCGGGCGCGTGGTCGCGACCGTGTTCGCCGCGATCACCGGATCCCAGGGGTCAAAGGAGCGTGGCGGGTTCGCCGTGCCCAACGCGCTGGTGCGCGGTCAGCTTGCGGCTGCCAGGGCACGCCCCAACCCCGTGAGCACCCAGGGCTGCACGAGTTAGTGCGACACGAGGCCGAGGTGGCGGCGGGCGCTCGCGACCGTGCATAACACGTCAAAGTCGACGCGTCAGCCAAGGCTTGCCGTGTCGAGCACCGTATGCGTGCACCACACGTCAAGCCTCCCCGGCGCGCGCGGATTTGACGTGTTATGCACCGCGCCGCGAGCCTGGTCAGCCGGGTCTGATCCGCGGCCGCGCCAGGACAATCGGGACCGGCACCGGTTCGTAGCCACAACCCCTGGGCGGGCGGTGGTCTGCACACCGCCCGCCCCCAGGTTGTTGCCCCCGGGCGTCCGTGGGCCTCAGTGCCCCCCGACGTCCTCGGCCATTTGCACCACCGTTTCCCGCCCCAATGCCCCGAGGAGACGTGGGTGGTGATGTGCGAGGTGCCGCTGGGCCGCGTCGAAGAGCTCCTGCTCGGAGTGGCCCGCGAGGCGCGCCCCGCACTCGCAGTGGGCGATCCGGCTGAACTCTTCTGTGACTGTGGTCATGGTGCCATCGTCGTCGCGGCCCGGGTGCACCTCGAGCGCCCCGCCGAGGGCGTCGAATGGAAGTGCCCCGGTGTCCACTGTGTGCAGGGTGCTTACGGCGCGTTGTAGATACGTTTCCATAACGTTGCCGTCGGATGCAAACGCCACTGAGGGGACGCGGATCCAGCTCTGCGGGCGCCTGTCGGTCGAGATCGGAGGCGCACAGCTGGCGCAGACGCTGCGTGGCCGCCAGGTGCCGCTGCTGCTCGCCTACCTGCTGCTGAACCGCGATCGCTACGTCGGGCGCGAGGAGCTGATCGGCGCGCTGTGGCCGTTTCACGCGCCGCGCTCGCAGGACGCGGCGCTGCGCACGTTGCTGTCGCGCCTGCGGTCGGCGCTGGGCGCGTCGGCGCTGGCGGGCCGCGAGGAGCTGATCCTGACGATGCCCGAGCCGGTGTGGATCGACGTCGAAGCCGCCGCGCAAGAGGTCCAGCGCGCGCAGCGGACACTCGACCGCGGCGATGTGCGCAGCGCCTGGGCGCTGGCGCAGGTGCCGCTCAACATCGCCGGCCGCGGCCTGCTTCCCGGCACCCAGGCCGCGTGGCTCGAGCCCCGCCGCCGCGAGCTCGAGGACGTGCGGCTCCGCGCGCTCGAGGTGATCGGCCGCGCCGGACTGGCGATGGGCGGGACCCAGCTGGCCTCCGCCGAGCGCGCGGCGCGGAGCCTGATCGACGCCGAGCCCTACCGCGAGTCCGGCTACGCGCTGCTGATGGAGGTGCTGGCGCTGCAGGGCAACCTGGCCGAGGGCCTGCGGGTCTACGACCGCCTTCGGACGCTGCTGCGTGACGAGCTTGGGACGATGCCGTCGGCCGAGACGATCGCCGTGCACGAGCGCCTGGTCCGGCCCCAGGCTCCGGAGCCGGCGCCCGGGACCTCCGGGTCGTCGGGCCCCGGGTCGGTACCGCTGCCGCCCGAACTCGCCCTCCGCGCCGACGCGCCGCTCGTCGGGCGCGAGCGCGAGCTGTCCGCGCTGGCACGCCTGTGGGCGATCGCCCGCGGCGATTTGAAAGGAGATCGGCCGGGACGGATCGTGGTGCTTGCCGGCGACCCCGGCATCGGCAAGACCAGGCTTGCCGCCGAGCTCGCCCACAACGCCTACCAGCAGGGAGCGTGCGTGCTCGCCGGGGGCGCCCCGGAGGAGACGCTGGTGCCCTACCAGCTGTTCGTCGAGGCGCTGCGGCACTACCTGCTGACCGCGCCCGCAGGCGAGGTGCAGCGGACCGCGCGCGAGTACGGCTCCGAGCTCGCGCGGCTGATCCCGGAGCTGCGCCGCCGGGCGCCGGACCTGCCGCCGGCCCCCGCGGCCGAGCCCGAGACCGACCGCTACCGGATGTTCGAGGCGGTCGTCGGGCTGCTCAGCGCAATCTCCGCCCGCACGCCGGTGCTGCTCGTGCTCGACGACCTGCAGTGGGCCGACCGTCCCACCTTGTTGCTGCTGCGCCACCTGGCGCGCGCTCCCGACCCGTCGCGGCTGCTGATCCTGGGCGCTTACCGGTCGACCGAGGCCGCCCAGGAGGGGTTCGCCCAGACGATGGCCGACCTGCGGCGCGAGCGGATGATCGCGCAGATCGACGTCGGCGGGCTGACCGACCGCGACACCTCCGAGCTGGTGCGAATCCTGACCGGCGAGGCCCCGTCGCGGGCGCTGACCCGCGCCCTGCACGACGAGACCGAGGGCAACCCGCTGTTCGTCTCGGAGATCACCCGCAACCTGGCCGAGGCGGGGATTCGGGTCAGCGAAGCCGGCTCCGCCGAGCTCCAGCGCGTCGGCCTGCCCGAAGGCGTCAAACAGGTGATCGCGCGGCGCCTGGCGCGGCTGAGCCCGCCGGCCACCGAGTGGCTGAGGGTCGCCGCCGTGATCGGGCGCGACTTCGACGCCGGGCTGCTCGAACGCGTGCTGTCGGTCGACGAGGACGAGTTCCTCAACGCGCTCGACGAGGTGCTGGCGGCGGGCGTGGTCGTCGAGACCGTGCCCGACGCCGGCCGCTACGCGTTCTCCCACGCGCTGATCCGCGAGACGCTATACGAGGGGATGTCGGCGCCCCGGCGTGCCCGCATCCACCGCCGGGTCGGCGAGGCGCTCGAGGCCGGCGGGGCGAACGAGCGCAACCTCAACGCACTCGCCCACCACTTCACGCGAGCCGCCACCGCTCAGGACGGGGAGAAGGCGATCACCTACGCGCGGCGGGCCGGCGAGCAGGCCACGGCGGTGCTCTCCCACCAGGAGGCCGCCGAGCACTACTCGCGCGCGCTGGACGTGCTCGAGCGGTCCGACCCCGACGCGCTCGAGCGCCGCGGCGAGCTGCTGTTACTGCTGGGCGAGGCGCTGGTGCGGGGCGGCGAGCGGGGCACGGCCTGGCCGACGTTCCGCGAGGCCGCCGACGTCGCCGAGCGGCTGGGCGACAGCACCGCGCTGGCGCGCGCGGCGATCGGCGCCTCGCGCCGCTACGTCCAGCAGCCCGGCGTCGTCGAGCCCGAGCTGATCGCGTTGCTGCAGCGCGCGCTGGAGGCGACCGCCGGCGAGCGCACGGTCACCCGGGTGCGGCTGCTGGCGCGGCTGTGCGGGGCGATCTACTTCGCGCCCGACCGCGACCGGATGCACCCGCTCAGCGACGAGGCGATGGAGCTCGCCCGGGACCTCGGCGACCCCGAGGCGCTCACCTACGCCTGGGCGGCGAGGCGCCGTGCGTTGTGGGACGCCGCGCATCTGGTCGAGCGGGTCGAGGCCTCGACCGAGATGCTGACCTGCGCCCGCGCGGCGGGCGGCATCGAGCTCGAGCTCCAGGCCCACGCCTGGCTGGCGGTCGACCTGCTCGAGCAGGGGGACCGCGACGCCGTCGACGCGCAGATGGAGTCGTTCGCGGCCGGCGCCGAGCGGCTCCGCCAGCCGTTGTTCACCTGGAACGCGACCCTGTGGAAGGCGATGCAGGCGCTGCTGGCCGGGGAGCTTGATCGCGCCGAGGAGCTCGCGGCCGAGGCGCTGGCCGCCGGCGGGCCGTCGGAGGAGAGCACGGCGCACCAGTATTTCGCCGTCCAGCTGCTGGGGATCCGGCGCGAGCAGGCGAAGCTGGAGCCACTGGAGATGCCGGCCCGCCAGTTCGTGGCGCTCAATCCCGACCGGCCCGCGTGGCGCGTCGCGCTGGCGCTGCTGCTGTACGAGACCGACCGCCACGAGGAGTCCCAGCAGCAGCTCGACGCGATCGCCGCTCACGGCTTTGACGACATCGCCGACGACGGGGACTGGCTGACCGCGATCGCGCTGCTGGCGGAGGTCTCCGCCGGGCTCGGGGACGTGGAGCGCTCGGCGCGGCTGTACGACAAGCTGCTTCCGTACGGCGACCGCGTCGTGGTTGTCGGCCTGGCTGCGATCTGCCTGGGCTCGGCCGAGGCGTTCCTGGGCAAGCTCGCCGCGGCGATCGGCCGCGACCGCGAGGCCGCCGAGCACTTCGAGCGCGCGCTGGCCGCCAATCGGGCGCTGCGGGCGCCCGTGTGCGTGGCCCGGACCCAGCTCGACTACGCCCGGATGCTGGGCCCGGGGCCCCGGGCTCAGGAGCTGGTGCAGGAGGCGTCGCGCACGGCCGCACGGCTGGGGCTGCAGGATGTCGCCCGCGGGGCCCGCGCGATCGCCGGTGACAAGCCCGGCTTGCAACGGCCGCTACCCTCCCCGGGTCCATGAGCAAGACACTGGTCATCGCCGAGAAACCGTCAGTGGGTCAGGATCTGGTGAAGGTCCTGCCCGGCGCGTTCGACAAGGGCGAGGGATATCTCGAGGGCAACGATCACGTGGTCACGTGGGCCGTCGGGCACCTCGTCCAGCTCGCCGATCCCGACGAGTACGACGACCGCTTCAAGCGCTGGCGGATGGCGGATCTGCCGATCGTGCCCGACCGCTTCAAGCTGGTCGTCCGCGACGAGCGCTCCAAGAAGCAGATGAATGTCGTCAAGCGGCTGCTGGGCCGCGACGACGTCGACTCGGTCGTCAACGCCTGCGACGCCGGCCGCGAGGGGGAGCTGATCTTCGCCTACATCTACGAGAAGTCGGGCTCGCGCAAGCCGGTCGAGCGCCTGTGGCTGCAGTCGATGACGCCGGCCGCGATCCGGGCGGCGTTCGAGCGGCTGCGCCCGGGCTCGGACCTGGCGACGCTCGAGGCCGCCGCCCGCTCGCGCTCGGAGGCCGACTGGATCGTGGGCATGAACGCCACCCGTGCGGCCACGATCCGCCTGCGCTCGTCATTCGACGGAGCGGTCTCGCTGGGCCGCGTGCAGACGCCGACGCTGGCGATCCTGGCCCGCCGCGAGGACGAGATCCGCGCGTTCAAGCCCGAGCCCTACTGGGTCGTCGACGCATCGTTCGACACCGTCAAGGACGGCCCACGCCGCTACGAGGGCCGCTTCCACGCGGGCGCCAACCCGAGGATCAAGACCGCCGAGGAGGCGGCCGCGATCGTCGCGGCGTGCGACGGCCAGACCGGCGAGATCACCAAGTTGGACAAGAGCGAGCGCAAGGAGCGCGCGCCGATGCTGTACGACCTGACCTCGCTCCAACGCGACGCCAACAGCCGCTTCGGGTTCACGGCGCGCCGGACGCTGGCAGCCGCCCAGCGCCTGTACGAGGAGCACAAGGCGCTGACCTACCCGCGCACGGCCTCGCGCTACATCACCGGCGACATGGTCGGCGAGATCAAGCCGATCGCGAAGATCGTGGGCGAGCACAAGGAGTACACGCAGGCCTCGGGCTATGTGCAGGGGCTCGACGTGCTGCCGCTGGGCCGGGTGGTCAACGACGCCAAGGTGACCGACCACCACGCGATCATCCCGACCCGCGCCGAGCACCACCCCGTCGAGAAGATGAACCCAGACGACCGCCGGATCTACGACCTGGTCGCCCGTCGGTTCCTCGCGGTCTTTCACCCCGACGCGGTGTTCGAGAACACGCGCGTCGAGACCACCGTAGGCACCGCCGGCGACACCGGTGGTGGCCACGTGTTCCGGACCCGCGGCAAGCTGATGCTGGTCCCGGGCTGGCGCGCCGTCTACGGCGAGGAGGCCGACACCGACGGCGCCGGGCGCGACGACGACGAGGGCCGCGAGCAGCAGCTGCCCAAGCTGCAGCACGGCGAGAACGTCCAGGTGCTGGAGGTCGGCTCCGAGGCCAAGGAGACCAAGCCGCCACGCCGCTACACCGAGGGCTCGCTGCTGGCGGCGATGGAGACCGCGGGCAAGCTCGTCGACGAGGAGGAGCTGCGCGAGGCGATGAAGGACTCCGGGATCGGCACGCCGGCGACGCGCGCGGCGATCATCGAGCGCTTGATCCAGGTCGGATACATCGAGCGCGACGGCCGCGCGCTGGTCGTCACCGAGAAGGGCCTCAACGTGATCCGGTTGCTCGGCGAGCACGCGCTGACCTCGCCTGGCCTGACGGGCGAGTGGGAGCACCGGTTGGCCAAGATCGAGACCGGCCAGGACTCGCGCGAGGCGTTCATGGGCGACATCGTCAAGTTCACCCAGGACACCGTCGGCGAGCTCGACACCAAGCTCAAGGACGTGCGGATCCCACGGGCCAACCTCGGGGCGTGCCCGGTCTGCGGGCGCGACATCAACGAGAACCGCAAGGGATACTCGTGCTGGTCGCGCGACGATCCCGGCTGCGGGTTCGTGATCTGGAAGTCCAAGGCCGGCAAGCAGCTTCCGGTGTCGGTTGCCTCGGAGCTGATCAAGACCGGCCGCACCGAGAAGGCGGTGACCGGGTTCAAGGGCCGCTCGGGCCGCAGCTTCCGCGCTCGCCTCGCCCTGCAGCAGAGCGAGGACGGCAAGTGGCGGGTCGAGTTCGACGAGCCCTGGGCCAAGGAGGGCGCCAAACCTCCCGACTCCGAGGAGCCGCAGCAGGGTCAGGGCTCGGCCGAGGAGCAGCCCGAAGCCGCGTAGTGCGGGCCGCCGCCGCGCGGCCCGGGCGTCCCGTCGGGTGCGATCGGCACCATGTCGGGAATGTCGCTCGAGCTCGTCCTGGGACCCGCCAACTCGGCCAAGGCCGGAGAGGTGCTGGGCGCCTATGCCGTCGCCGCGCACCGCGGGGCCCTGCTGGTCGTCCCGACGGCGGCCGACGCCGCGCACTACTCGCACGAGCTGGCCGCCGGGGGGACCGTGCTGGGGTCGGTGCTCACGTTCGGTGGGCTGGCGCGCGAGATCGCCCGCCGGGCCGGCTACGCCGAACGGCGGCTGTCGGCGCTGCAGCGCGAGCGGGTGCTGCGGCGGGTCGTGGCGGCAACGCCCCTGCCCGCGCTCGCCGGCGCCGCGCAGGCCCCCGGGTTCGTCGAGGCCGCCGGCCACCTGGTCGCCGAGCTCCAGCGCGCGCTGATCACCCCGCAGCGGTTCGCCGCGGCGATGCGCAGCTGGGCGGCGGAGGATCGGCGCCGGGAGCCCTACGCGCGCGACGTCGCCGCGATCTACCTGGCCTACGCCCGGGAGTGCAGCGAGCGCCAGCGGGTCGACGCCGACCTACACGCCTGGCGAGCGCTGGATGCGTTGCGGGAGGCTCCAGGGCGGTGGGGGGAGGATCCGGTGTTCTTCTACGGGTTCGATGACCTGCACCAGCTCGAGCGCGACGCGGTCGAGACGCTCGCGCGCGTGGTCGGGGTGCGGGTCACCGTGTCGCTGACCTACGAGGCCGGCCGCAGCGCGCTGGGCGCCCGCGCCGAGGCGGTCGAGGAGCTCCGGCCGCTGGCCGATCGGGTGCGCGAGCTGCCGGCGCTCGATGCCCACTACGACGAGACGTCGCGCGCCGCGCTTCACCACCTCGAGCGCAACCTGTTCGAGCCCTCGCCCACGCGCGTGGGCGCCGGCGACGCGGTGCGTCTGCTCGAGGCCGGCGGCGAGCGCGCCGAGGCCGAGCTAGCCGCCGCGGAGGTGCTCGAGCTGATGCGGTCCGGGGTGCCGGGCGAGGAGATCGTCGTCGTCCGCCGGTCGCTCGCGGCGGCAGGCGCCGCGGTCGAGCGCGTGTTCGAGCAATACGGGATCGAGGTCGCGATCGAGCGCCGGGTGCCGTTCGGGCACACCGCGCTGGGCCGGGGGCTGCTGGCGCTCGCGCGCTGCGCGCTGCTCGGCGATCGTGCTCGGGCCGAGGACTTGCTCGACTACCTGCGCTCGCCGGGGATCCTCGACCGCCCGGAGCTGGCCGATGGGCTCGAGGCCGACGTCAGGCGCGAGGGGCTGCGCACGGCGGCCGAGGCACGCGAGCAACTCGGCTGGACGTTCGGCGAGATCGACGCGGTCGCGTCGGCGGCCGACCCGGCGGGGGAGCTGGCGATTCAGGCGCGTCGCCTGTTCGCCTCGCCGCACCGGGGTCGGGCACCGCTGGTGGGAGCGGCGGAGGAGCTCGACGCCCGGGCTCTGTCGACGATGCTGCGGGCGTTGGCCGAGCTCGACGAGCTCGGGGAGGCGCTCGCCGGCGAGGAGCTGATCGAGCTGCTCGAGGAGCTGACGGTGGCCCACCGGGCGCCGCCCCGGCGCGGCGCGGTGCTGATCTCCGAGCCGCTGGCGATCCGGGCGCGCCGGTTTCAGGCGGTCCTGGTGTGCGGACTGCAGGAGGGCGAGTTCCCGCTGGCCAGCCCGCCCGAGCCGTTCCTGTCCGATGACCGCCGGCGCGAGCTGGCCGCCTGCAGCGGCCTGCGGTTGCGCCCCAGCGACGACGGGCCGGCGCGCGAGCGCTACCTGTTTTACGCCTGCATCTCGCGGGCCACGCGGGCGGTCGTGCTCAGCTACCACAGCTCGGATGAGGAGGGCAACCTCGCGCTGCCGTCGCCGTTCATCGCCGACGTCGCCGAGCTGCTCGAGCCCGACTGGGCCGACCGCCGCCGCCGGCGGCTGCTGGCCGACGTCGTGTGGCCGCCGGGCGAGGCCCCGACCGCGCGCGAGCTGGCCCGCACCGAGGCAGCGGCGTGCGCGCCGCTGGCCGGCGAGCTCCCAGTGCCGGTGCGGTCGCTGTCGCAGACCGCGCTGCGCCACGTCCGCCACAGCGAGATCCTGTCCGGCGGTGCGCTGGAGGCCTACGGCGACTGCCCGATGAAGTGGCTGGTCGATCGCGAGCTCCAGCCCGAGCGGATCGCGCCCGAGCCCGACCCGGTCGTGCGCGGCAGCCACATGCACGACGTACTCGAGCAGGTGATCGAGCGCCTCGGACGGGCGGTTACCCCCGAGTCGCTGCCCGATGCGCTCGAGTTCCTCGACGAGGTGCTGGCCGAGTCCTCGCCGCGGATCGCGGCCGGCCGGCCCGAGGGCGTCCGCGAGGCGGCGCTGCGCGCGATCGAGGCCGACCTGCGGCGCTACCTGGAGCACGAGGCCACCGACGGCAACGAGTGGGAGCCCCAGGCGCTCGAGCTGCGGTTCGGGTTCGAGGGCGAGGAGGGGTCACTGCCCGCGCTCGAGCTGGCCCAGCGGCCCGGGACCGTGCGGATCCGGGGCGCGATCGACCGCGTCGACGTCGACCCCGGCGAGACGAGGGCGATCGTCCGCGACTACAAGAGCGGCAGCTCCCGCCCGGACTACCAGGGCGCGCGCTGGCGCGCCGAGCGGCGGCTGCAGGTGGCGCTGTACATGATCGCGGTGCGCGACCTGATGGGGCTCGAGCCCGTCGCCGGCCTCTATCAGCCGCTCACCGGAAACGACCTGCGGGCCCGCGGCGTGTTCCTCGAGGACGCGGAGGCCGGGACCCGGCTGGTGACGACCGACGCGCGCGACGCCGACGCGCTCAACGACGCGCTCGAGGACGCCCGCGCCCGGGCGATCGCCCTGGCCGCCCGGCTGCGCGCGGGCGAGCTCACCCCCAACCCCACGACCTGCTCGCGCGACGGCTGCCGCTTCCCGGGCATCTGCCGCAGCCAATGATCGCCTGCGACGAGGAGGCCGGGTCGGTGCCGGACGGCGCTCCCGCGTGGACCCCCGAGCAGCTCGGCGCGATCGAGCGGCGCCGGGGCGACCTGTTGCTCGACGCCGGGGCCGGCAGCGGCAAGACCTCGGTGCTGGTCGAGCGGTTCGTCCGCACGGTGCTCGAGGACGACGTCCCGGTCGAGGCGATCCTCACGATCACGTTCACCGAGAAGGCCGCGGCGGAGATGCGCGACCGGATCCGCCGGCGCCTGCGCGAGCTCGGGGCCGATGCCGCGGCGCGCGCCACCGAGGGCGCGTTCATCTCGACGATCCACGGCTTCTGCGCCCGCGCGCTGCGCACGCACGCGCTGGCGGCGGGGATCGATCCGTTGTTCGTGGTGCTCGACGCGCCCGACGCCGAGGCGCTGGCCGACGCCGCGTTCGACGAGGCGCTCGAGGACCTGGCCCAGAACGCACCCGGCGGCGTCGACCTGATCGCCGGCTACAGCCCGGGGATGTTGCGCTCGGGGATCATCGCCACGCACGCCGAGCTGCGCTCGCGCGGCGAGCTCGAGCCGGCGCTGCCGCCGCTGGCCCCGCTCGACGAGGACGAGCTGCCCGCCGCGCGCGACGCGCTGCTCGACGCGGCCGCGGTCGTCGCCCGAGAGCTCGGCGCGGTCGCCAACCCCAGCACCCGGGTCGAGCAGGCGCTCCAGCGCCTGGATCGTTGCATCGACCAGCTCAACAGCTCCGACGAGGCGCCATGGCCGGGGTCGCTCAACGCCTTCTGCCTGCCCGGCGGCAACGGCGCGGCGCTGACCACCGAGGCCTGCGCCGCCTACGGCGAGGCGCTGTCGCGGATGCGCGCCGCCGCCGAGCGCGTGTGGGTGGAGGAGGCGCATGCGCTGCTGGACCGGTTGCTGCGGACGTTCGGGACCGGCTACGAGGGGCGCAAGCGCCAGGAGTCGGCGCTGGATTTCGAGGACCTCGAGCTGCTGACTCGCGAGCTGCTGCGCTCCAACGCCGAGCTGCGCGAGCGCTACCGAGCGCGTTTCGAGCGGATCATGGTCGACGAGCTGCAGGACACCAACGCGGTCCAGCTCGAGCTGATCGAGTTGCTCGCCGGTGACAACCTGTTCACCGTCGGCGACGCTCAGCAGTCGATCTACGCCTTCCGCCACGCCGACGTCGAGCTGTTCGAGCAGCGCGGCGCCCGCCTGGAGCGGGTGGGGGCGCGGGCCACGTTGCAGACCAACTTCCGCTCGCGCCCCGAGATCCTCGAAGTGCTCAATCCGGCGTTCGAACAGCAGCTCGGCGACCACTTCAAGCCCCTGCAGCCGGGGCGGCCGGACGGCCCGGCGGCCACGGACCCGCGGGTCGAGCTGCTCGTCGCCGACAAGGGCGCCGACTGGGCGATCGAAGGCGTGGCTTCGCCGTGGCGGATCGCCGAGGCGCGGATCCTGGCCGCCCGCGTCGGGGAGCTGATCGCCGACGGCGCCAGCGCCCGCGAGATCGTCGTGCTGACGCGCGCGACCACCGACCTGCGGGCCTACGAGCGCGCGCTCGAGGAGCGGGGGATCCCCACGTACGTGATCGGTGGGCGCGGCTACTGGTCGCACCCACAGGTCGTCGACGTGGTGTCCTACCTGCGGGCGCTGGCCAACCCGCGCGACGAGGAGGCGCTGTACACGGTCCTGGCCTCGCCGATGGTCGCGGTGTCGGTCGACGCGCTGGTGACGGTCGCCGCGGCCGGCCGGGCGAGCGGCCGCGACCCGTGGTGGGTGCTGCGCGAGCCCGACGGCCGCCTCGACGAGTTGAGCGACGACGACGCCCGCAAGCTGGCGCAGTTCGCGAGCTGGTTCGCCGGGGAGCGCCAGGCGGCTGCGCGCTCCGGGATCGAGCAGCTGATCGACCGCGTGATGGCGCTCACCGGCTACGACCTCGCGGTACTGGCGATGCCGGGCGGGCAGCGCCGCCTGGCCAACGTCCGCAAGCTGATGCGCCTGGCCCGCGAGCAGGAGGCGGCGCGGGGCGGCCAGTTGCGCGGATTCCTCGAGCAGATCGCCGCGCGCGCCGGGGAGTGGAGCCGCGCCGGGATGCACGAGAGCGAGGCGCCGGTGGAGGGAGAGGCGCTCAACGCGGTGCGGCTGATGACGATCCATCGCGCCAAGGGCCTCGAGTTCGAGATCGTGTGCGTCGCCGACCTGGGTCGCGGTCCGCGGTGGCGCGCGGACCTGATGCGGGTCGGGCGCGACGGGCGCTTCGGCCTGCGGTTGGGCAAGCCGGGGACCGGCAAGCGGGAGCTGGCGCTGCACTACCGCGCGCTCGGCGACGAGCAGGCGCAGGCCGACGCACGCGAGGAGCGGCGGCTGTTCTACGTCGCGATGACTCGCGCCCGCGAGCGGCTGGTGCTGAGCGGCGCTGCCAAGCTCGACCAGTGGCCGGCCGACGGCGGCGGCCCGATCGGCTGGATCGGGCCGGCGGTGCTGGGCGACGTCGACGGGCCGATCGAGCAGGGCAGCGGGGTCACCGACGGCGGTGTCCGCTTCGAGTTCGTGCGCGAGGCGGGGACGTTGGTCGATCCATTGCCGCGTGGAGCGGTACAGGATCGACCGGTGCAGCAGTCCGCCGGCGCCACGGCGCCCGAGCCTCCGCCGCCGGCTGATCCGGCCCCTCCGGTCTCGGCGCTCAGCTACTCCTCGTTGGGCGAATACAAGCGCTGCGCTTACCGCTTCTACGCCGAACGGGTGCTCGGACTGCCGCCTGTCGGTGACCGAGAGCCGGCGAGTGAAGCGCAACCGGCGGCCGTCCCCGGACTCGCCGCCACCGATCGCGGCGTGCTCGTGCACGAGCTGCTCGAGCGGCTCGACTTCCGCCGCCCGGTGCGCCCGACCAACGCGCTGATCGAGGCCGCGCGCGAGCGGGCCGGGCTGCCCGAGCCGATCCGCGACCCCGACGCCCAGGAGATCGCGGGCCTGGTCGAGCGCTTCGGTTGCACCGAGCTGTGCGCGCGGCTGGCCGGCGCGACCCAGGTGGCCCGGGAGGAGCGGTTCGCGTTCCCGCTGGCCGAGGTGCTGATCGTCGGAGCGATGGACGTGTTCGCCCGCGAGCCAGATGGACGCGTACTGGTCGTCGACTACAAGTCAGACAGGCTCGACGGAGCCGACCCGGCGCAGCGGGTCGGCGCCGCCTACGGGACCCAGCGGCTGGTGTACGCGCTGGCGGCGCTGCGCGCGGGCGCGACCGAGGTGGAGGTGGCGCACCTGTTCCTCGAGCGCCCTGACGAGCCCGTGGTCGCCGCGTTCGCGGCGGCGCGGGGGCCCGAGCTCGAGGCCGAGCTGGCGGCGCTCGCCGGCGGCGTGCTGGCGCGCGAGTTCCCGGTCACCGACGAGCCTCAGCGCTCGACCTGCCAGGGCTGTCCGGCCGAGGGCGGGCTGTGCTCGTGGCCGCTGGAGATGACCCGCCGGGATGCGCCCGACCGTCTGTTCTGAGGGCGGCGCCGCGTCGACGGGCCGGCGGGTCAGTGGAAGTGCACGTCGACGTGCTCCTGATGAGAGCGCTCCTCGACCAGCGCCAGGGCCCGCAGCGTGGCCTCGTCGGCGGCGCCGTCGGGCGGCCCCAGCAGGTTGCGCGGCCACAGCCGGCGGACCACCACGACGTTGACCTCGGCCGCGTACACCGTGACCCACGCTCCTAGGTGCAACCACACCATCAGCGCGATCACCAGCGCGAACTGCGCGTAGGTGTTGCTGGAGTGCCGGTAGATGTGGCCGATGTAGTAGCCGCCGACAAGCTGCAGGACCTCCCACAAGACCGACGCCAGCGTGACGCCGATCAGCAGCTGCCGGGTCGGGATGTGGTCCACGGTGAGGAACCGGAACGACAGGAAGAACAGCGCGAAGTTCAGCATCAGCGAGAACGCGATCCCGGCGATCTTGACCAGTGTTCCGCCGAGCCCGCCGATCACCAGGCCGGAGGCGATCGAGGCGATCAGGAACAGCGCCCCGACCGTGAATAGGAACACCAGCCCGCGTAGCCGCGAGCGCAGAAAGTCCCGGCGGTGCTTGAACGGGACCGCCCAGATCCGGTCGAACGCTCCCTGCATCGCCTGGGTCACGCCGAGCCCGCCCCACAGCGAGCCCAGCAGGCCCACCACCAGCGCGACCGTGTGACCGGTGAGCGCGTTGACCTTGATCTGATCGCCGATCACCGGGAACTGCCCGAGCACGGAGTTCTTGACCGATTCCTGGGCTTCGGAATTCCCCTGCAGGACGAAGCCGAGGATCGTCACCAGCATCAGCAGCAGCGGAAACAGCGAGAAGAACGCGTAGTAGGCGACGAGCGCCGCCAGCCTGCCGCCCTGGTCGTCGGCGAACTTCTTGAACACCGCGACCGGCAGCGCCAGCCAGTTGTGCTTTTGCTGGGAGCGATCGAAGGCCCGAATCGGGCGCAGGAGGTCCACGCCCGAAATCTACCCGCCGTGCCCGCTCGTCACCTCAGGAATGCCTGCAAACACCGGCGCTCCGCGGAAGCCCGGTCGGCGGCAGCGAGCTCAGGCGGCCGGGACCAGCTCCTCGGCGGGCCGCGGCGCGCGGGCGACGCCGGGTGCGCGGTCGCGCAGGATCACGGTCGCGCCGCGTCCCGGGCTGAACGTGATGCTCCGTCGCGAGGTCAGCTCTGGCCGGTCCCCGGCCGCCGTCAGCTCGCAGCGCGACAGCGCCGCGCGCAGCACGATCTTCATCTCCTGCAGCGCGAAGCTGGCCCCCAGGCACCGCCGGCGGCCACCCCCGAACGGGATCCAGGTGTACGTGCCAGGGTTGCGGTCCAGGAACCGCTCAGGGCGGAACGCGTACGGGTCGGGATAGATGTCGGGGTCGTGGTGGACCAGGTAGGCGCTTGCCACCAGCGACACGCCGGCCGGGTAGTCAAATCCGCCGATCGTGATCGGGCGCTTGGTCAGCCGGGGCTCGGCGTTGGGGAGCACCGGCCGATGGCGCAGGATCTCGTTGATCGTCGCGGTCATGTAGCGATCTCCGTCGTCGGCGTCGAGCTCGGCACTCAGCCGGGCCGTGACCGCCGGCTCGCGCGCGAGGCGCTCGAACGCCCAGGCCAGCTGCGAAGCGGTCGTCTCGTGCCCGGCCACCACCGCCGTCATCAGCTCGTCGCGCAGCTCCGCGTCGGCCATCGGCGAGTCGTCCTCGTGGCGGGCCTCGAGCAGCATCGCGAGCACGTCGTCGCCGCCTTGCTCGCCGGCCTGCTCGGCCGCCCGGCGCTCGGCGACCAACTCGGACATCAGCTCGTGGGTGCGCCGAGTGAGCTTCGCGAACGTCCGCATCGGGCGCGTCCACCCGGCCACCCGCTGGACCGCCGGCAGCAGCGACAGCGGGTTCTCGCTGAACGCCAGCACGCCGGTGAGCGAGTTGCGCAGCTCGTTCAGGCGCGGGCCCGGCTCGAGCCCGAACACGGCGCGAAGGATGATCTCGAGCGTCAACGCCTGCAGCCGCGGGTGCAACGCCACCGGCTGCTCGCGCGGCCACGAGGCCACCTCGCGCTCGGCCAGCTCGGTCATCGTCCCGGTGACTCGGCGCATCTTCTCGCCGTGGAACGCGGGCAGCATCAGCTTGCGCTGCTCCATATGCACGTCCTCGTCGAGCAGGATCACCGAGTTGCGCCCGACTAGAGGCTCGAGCACGTTCGCGCCCTCACCGGGGTGGACCGCGTCAGGCGGCGCCATGAACAGCTCCTTGACCTCGTCGGGATCCGACAGCATCACGAACGGGGGCTGGAACGGCAGCTGCACCGTGAACCGCCGGCCGTAGCGGCGCCGCAGGCGATCAAGTGAGCCGGCCGGTCTCGTCCACGTGGCCACCATCTGAATCACGGACGGAGTTGTCGGTCCCGGCGGCAGCAGGGGCCTCAGATCGCGTTTGCCCACGTCACTCCCTTGATCGCGCGTGTGAGGAGAGCTACATGCTCTCACCCACCCGGGTCGGCTGTGTGAGATCGCTCACACAGCGGCTAGCCCGAGCCGCGCTCGACCGCCAGCAGCGTGCGCTTGCGGTCCAGGCCGCCGGTGTAGCCGCCGAGGCCGCCCCCGGAGTGCAGCACCCGGTGGCACGGCACCACGATCGGGATCGGGTTGGAGCCCAGCGCGTTACCCGCGGCGCGGAAGCCGCGCGGGCTGCCCGCCTCGGTCGCGATCTCCTTATAGCTAGCCACCGCCCCGTATGGGATCCGAGCCGTGGCCTGCAGCACCCGGCGGCCGAAGCCGTGGGTCAGTCGCCAGTCCAGCGGCAGCTCGAACTCATGCCGGGCGCCGGCGAAATACTGATCGAGCTCGCGCCGAGGGTCGTCCAGCCGGCGCGCCGATGCCAGCACTCGCGGCGAGATCGCGCAGGCGAGCCGTTCGAGCACGGCCTCCTCGTCCTCGCCCTCGCCGCCCAGATAGGCGAGCCGCACCAGGCCGCGGTCGGTCGACGCCAGCAGCAGCGTGCCCACCGGCGAGTCCAGCGTCGCGTAGGCGACGTCGAGCAGGCCTGCCGCCGCGGCCGCCGCGCCGACGTCGGGGAGGGGACGGTCGTCGTCGTGGCCCATGCCGCGCGCGAGCGCCCGCTCGAGGGGATCGTTGTCGGTCATCGCTCGTACTCCGTTCGCAGTCGTTTCAGGCCTTCGTGAACGTTTCGCCGTGCCGCCTCCTCGCTGGTGCCCATCACCGAGCCGATCTCCGCGTGCGCGGCGTCGAACACGTATCTGAGCGCCAGCGCCGTGCGCTGCTTGGGCGCAAGCTCCCGGACCAGGCTCCAGAGCTCGCTCTCGCCGTCGGCGATCAGCGGGGCCGAGCCCGATCCGTCGGCCCGCTCGGGGACGTCCGCGACCGGCACAGCCTGCCGGTTGCGGGCCCGGACGTAGTCGATCGACTTGCGATGGGCGATCGTCAGCAGCCAGGAGCGCAGGTTGTCGGCGTTGCGCAGGCGCGGATACGCCCGCAGGGCCGCCAGCCAGGTCTCCTGGTAGCAGTCGTCGGCGGCCGAGTGCCCGACGGTCGCGCTCAGGAAGCGGTGAACGTCGCGCCCGTGCTCGTCGATCAACGTCTGGAATGCGGGGAGCTCCACCGAGGATGAAACGCTGCGTGATGTCATCTCGTGAGATCTTGGCTGACCGCGGGATCGCGGCCGTGCGCCGCGGCGCGCCCGGGGCGGCAAGAGATCGTTCGCTATTTGCAACGACTTGCCCATTCGCTATACAAAGCTCATATGGCGCGCGCAATCTGGTCGGGCGCTATCAGCTTCGGGCTGGTCAACGTACCCGTGAAGCTGTTTAGCGCGACATCCCCCAAATCCGTCCGTTTCCACCAGCTTTCGAGCAAGACGGGGGCTCGGATCCGTCAGAAGCGGGTCGACCCCACGACCGACGAAGAGGTGCCCTTCGAGGACATCGTCAAGGGCTACGAGGTCACGCCCGAGCACTACGTGCTGATCTCCAGCGAGGAGCTCGAGGCGCTCGATCCCAAGGCGACGCGGACGATCGACATCGAGGAGTTCGTCGATCTGGCCGAGATCGACCCGATCTACTACGACCACTCCTACTACCTGGCCCCGGCCGCCGGCGGCGCCAAGGCCTACCGGCTGCTGGTCGACGCGATGCGCGAGTCCGAGAAGGTGGCGATCGGGCGCCTGGTGATGCGGACCAAGCAGCAACTGTGCGCGCTGCGGCCCAGCGGCGGGGTGCTGACGCTGAGCACGATGCTGTTCGGGGACGAGGTGCTCGCGCCCGACCGCCTCGACGAGCTCGACGGCGTCGAGGAGGCTGAGGCCACCAAGCGCGAGCTGACGATGGCCCAGCAGCTGATCGAGTCGCTGTCGGCCGAGTTCGAGCCGACCAAGTACCACGACGAGTACCGGGAGCGCGTGCTCGACCTGATCGAGCGCAAGGCCGCCGGCGAGGAGATCGCGATCCAGCCCGAGGCCGAGGAGCCCGCCGCCGCGCCGGACCTGATGGCCGCCCTGGAGGCCAGCCTCGCCGCCGTCGGCGACGAGGAGCCCGAGCGCCCCAAGCCCAAGCGCAAGAGCAAGTCCGAGGACTCCGACGGCGCTCCGAGCAAGCGCCGAGCCCGCGCCAAGGCGTAAAAGGGGCCCGCCCACCCGCCGGGCCCCCTGGCGCGTTCATAAGTCCTCATGAAAATTAGGGCCGCGGAACTAACGGTCCGCCAACAAGCGCTGGTAGCCTTCCGGGTCCTCCTCGCTGCGTGGATCCTCGCTTCCGGGATCCGCAACCCCTCCTCCACTCATGAACACTCACTTTGGTCCGCCCGGGGCCAACGGCCTCTACGACCCCGTCAACGAACACGACGCCTGCGGGATTGCGCTCGTCGCCAAGCTTTGGGGCGACCCGACCCACGCCGTCGTCGAAAAGGCGCTGGACGCGCTCGAGAACCTCGAGCACCGCGGCGCGGAGGGCGCTGACCCGAACACGGGCGACGGGGCGGGGATCCTGCTCCAGGTGCCCGACGCGTTCCTGCGCGCGGCCGCCGGCGTCGAGCTGCCGCCCCCCGGCCGGTACGGGGTGGGGGTTTGCTACCTGCCGGCCGACGCCGAGCGCCGCCTGGCGCTCGAGCAGCTGATCGAGGAACTGATCGAGGCCGAGGGCCAGCGGGCGATCTGGTGGCGCGACGTGCCGATCGACGAGCGCCACGTGGGCGAGACGGCCCGCCTGTGTGCGCCGGTGATCCGCCAGGTGCTGATCGCGGCCGCCGACGAGATCGAGGACCAGGACGCGTTCGAGCGCAAGCTGTATGTGATCCGCCGGGTGATCGAGAAGGCCGCCGGCCCGGATGTGTCGTTCCCGAGCTTCTCGAGCCGGACGATGGTCTACAAGGGGATGCTGACCGCCCCGCAGCTGCCGCGCTACTTCACCGACCTGCGGGACCCGCGGCTGGCCTCGCGGTTGGCGCTCGTGCACTCGCGGTTCTCGACCAACACGTTCCCGAGCTGGGAGCTCGCCCACCCGTACCGGATGATCGCCCACAACGGCGAGGTCAACACCCTGCGCGGCAACATCAACTGGATGCGAGCGCGGGAGTCCCAGCTCGCGTCGGACCTGTTCGGCGAGGACCTCGAGAAGGTGATCCCCGTCGTCCGGGCCAAGGGCTCGGACTCGGCGATCTTCGACAACGTGCTCGAGCTGCTGGTGCTCAGCGGCCGCGAGATCCCGCACGCGGTGATGATGATGGTCCCCGAGGCCTATCGCACGCGCACCGACCTCGACCCCGACGTCAAGGGCTTCTACGACTTCCACTCGTGCCTGATGGAGCCGTGGGACGGCCCCGCGGCGGTGGTGTTCACCGACGGCCGCCAGGCCGGCGCGGTGCTGGATCGAAACGGCCTGCGCCCGGGCCGTTGGATCCAGGACACCGAGGGCTACGTGGTGCTGGCCTCAGAGGCGGGCGTGATGACGGTCGCCCCCGAGCACGTGCAGCGCAAGGGCCGCCTGGCCCCGGGCAAGCTGTTCCTGGTCGATCTCGAGCAGGGGCGGATCGTCGACGACGAGGAGGTCAAGCGCCGGATTGCCCACCGCAAGCCCTACGCCGAGTGGTACGAGCGCTCGGTCGTGCACATCGACGACCTGCCCGAGCGCGAGCCGCGCGCGCCCCGGATCGAGCCGCTGCGCTCGAGGCAGCTGGCGTTCGGGTACTCACAGGAGGACCTGCGGATGGTGATCGCGCCGATGGCCGCCAACGGCGAGGAGCCGGTCGCGAGCATGGGCAACGACGCCGCGCTGGCGGTGATGTCCGACCGTCAGCCGCCGCTGTTCTCGTACTTCAAGCAGCTGTTCGCGCAGGTCACCAACCCGCCGATCGACCCGATCCGCGAGGAGGTCGTGATGAGCCTCCAGGCTGGGGTCGGCGCGGAGGTGAACCTGCTGATCGAGTCGCCCGAGCAGGCGCACATCCTGGTGATGGACCAGCCGATCCTCCGCAACGGGGAGCTGGAGAAGCTCCGGCAAGTGTCCCACGACGTGTTCGACGCCGCCACGATCGACATCACGTGGCCGATCGAGCAGGGCACGGAGGGGATGGAGGTGCGGCTCCACGCGCTCTGCGAGGAGGCCGCGCAATACGTCGACAACCGCGCCAACATCCTGATCCTGTCTGACCGCAACCTCGGGCCCGAGCGGGTGGCGATGCCGTCGCTGCTGGCGGTCGCGGCCGTTCACCACCACCTGGTGCGACGGGGGACGCGGTTGCGGACCGGGCTGGTGATCGAGTCCGGCGAGCCGCGCGACATCCACGCGATGGCGACGCTGATCGGCTACGGCGCCGCGGCGATCAACCCGTACGTGATGTTCGAGTCGCTCGATGAGCTCACCGACCGCTCGCTGCTGCCGCGGGACCTCGAGCGCGAGGAGGCCGAGAAGCGGATCGTCAAGGCGATCGGCAAGGGCCTGATGAAGACGATCTCGAAGATGGGCATCTCCACGATCCAGTCCTACGGGGGCGCCCAGGTGTTCGAGGCCGTGGGCCTCGACCAGGCGCTGATCGACAAGCACTTCACCGGCACCGCGTCGCGGATCGGCGGGGTCGGGCTCGCGCAGCTCTCGACCGAGGCGATGGAGCGCCACTTCCGCGCCTACCCGCGCACCGGACGCGATCTGTTGCCGGTCGGTGGGGTGCTGCAGTGGCGCCGCGACGGCGAGGTCCACATCTGGAACCCGGACACGATCGCCAAGCTCCAGCACTCGGTGCGCCACCAGAACGGCGACGGCCCGACGACCTACAAAGAGTTCGCGCGCCTGGCCAACGAGGACGCCACCCGCAAGGCGGCGCTGCGTGGGCTGATGCAGCTGCGCCACGCCCTGGAGCCGGTGCCGCTGGAGGATGTCGATCCCGTCGCCGAGATCGTCAAGCGCTTCACCACCGGCGCGATGAGCCTCGGGGCGCTCAGTCGCGAGGCGCACGAGACGCTCGCGATCGCGATGAATCGGATCGGCGCGAAGTCCAATACCGGCGAGGGCGGCGAGGACCCGACGCGCTACACGCCCGACGCCAACGGCGACCGCCGCCGGTCGGCGATCAAGCAGGTCGCCTCGGGCCGGTTCGGGGTCACGATCCACTACCTGGTCAACGCCGACCAGCTGCAGATCAAGATGGCCCAGGGCGCCAAGCCCGGCGAGGGCGGCCAACTACCCGGCCACAAGGTCGACGACTACATCGCCCGGATCCGCAACTCGACGCCGGGGGTCGGGCTGATCTCGCCGCCACCGCACCACGACATCTACTCGATCGAGGACCTCAAGCAGCTGATCTACGACCTCCGCTGCGCCAACCCGACCGCCTCGGTGTCGGTCAAGCTCGTGTCCGAGGTCGGGGTCGGCACCGTGGCCGCCGGTGTGGCCAAGGCCAACGCCGACCACGTCACGATCTCCGGTCACGACGGCGGCACCGGGGCCTCGCCGCAGTCGTCGGTTCAGTCGGCCGGCGTTCCCTGGGAGATCGGTCTCGCCGAGACCCAGCAGACGCTGCTGCTCAACGACCTCCGCTCGCGGATCACGGTCGAGGTCGACGGTCAGATGAAGACTGGCCGCGACGTGGTGATCGGCGCGCTGCTCGGCGCCGACGAGTTCGGCTTCTCGACCGCCCCGCTGATCGCGATGGGCTGCATCATGATGCGCGTCTGCCACCTGAACACCTGCCCGGTGGGGATCGCCACCCAGGACCCGGTGCTGCGCCAGCGCTTCCAGGGGACCGCCGACCACGTGGTCAACTACCTGATGCTGGTCGCCGAGGAGGTCCGCGAGATCATGGCCTCGCTGGGGATCCGCCGCTTCGAGGACATGATCGGGCGCACCGACCTGCTCGACATGGATGCCGCGATCGACCACTGGAAGACCCAGCACGTCGACCTGTCGATGGTCCTGGAGATGCCCGACCTGCCCGCCGGCGCTCCCCGGCGCCGCGCCCGGCCGCAGGTGCCGGTGCTCGACGACGCGCTCGACTGGGAGCTGGTGCGCAACTGCGCGCCGGCGATCGAGCACGGTGAGCCGGTCAAGCTCGGGCCGGTGCCGGTCCGCAACGTCAACCGCACCGTCGGCGGCATCCTCTCGGGCGAGATCGCTCGGCGCCACGGCGCGGAGGGGCTGCCCGAGGGCACGGTCGAGATCTCGTTCTCGGGCTCGGCGGGTCAGAGCTTCGGGGCCTGGCTGGCGCCCGGCGTGACGTTCTGCCTGCGGGGCGAGACCAACGACTACACCGGGAAGGGCATGTCCGGCGGGATCGTATCGGTGCGCCCGCCCGAGAAGGCCCGCTTCCGCGCCGAGGAGAACATGATCGTCGGCAACACCGTGCTGTACGGCGCGACCGCCGGCCGGGCGTTCTTCCGCGGCCTGGCGGGCGAGCGCTTCGCGGTGCGCAACTCCGGAGTGCACGCCGTGGTCGAGGGCCTCGGCGACCACGGCTGTGAGTACATGACCGGCGGGCGGGTGGTCGTGCTCGGCCGCACCGGGCGCAACTTCGCGGCCGGGATGAGCGGTGGGGTCGCCTACGTCTATGACGTCGACCGCCTGTTCGAGACCCGCTGCAACACCGGCTTGGTCGACCTCGATGAGCTCACTGACGACGACGCCGAGGAGGTCCGGGCGCTGATCTCCGAGCACATCGCGCGAACCGGGTCGCTGGTCGCCCGCAACGTGCTCGCGTCCTGGGACCGCGGCGCCCGGGAGCGCTTCGTGAAGGTGATGCCGCGCGACTACAAGCGAGCGCTGGCGCAGCAGGCCGAGGCCGAGACAGCGGTCGCCTTGTGATTCCCGGCGGGAAGCACTAGATGGGCGAGCTCGGCGCCTTTCTGAAGATCCATCGGGTCGGCTTTCAGAAGCGCGATCCCGACGAGCGGATCCACGACTATCAGCAGTACTTCCGGCTGCAGCCCGAGCAGGAGCTCAAGCGCCAGGGGGCGCGCTGCATGGATTGCGGGATCCCGTTCTGCCACGAGGGCTGCCCGCTGGGCAACCTGATCCCCGACTGGAACGACCTGGTGTACCGCGGCAAGTGGCGCGACGCGATCGACCGCCTGCACGCCACCAACAACTTCCCAGAGTTCACCGGGCGGATCTGCCCGGCGCCGTGTGAGTCGGCTTGCGTGCTGGCGATCAACGACGAGTCGGTCGCGATCGAGCAGATCGAACTCGCGATCGTGGAGCGCGCGTTCGAGTCTGGGTGGATCGTGCCCGAGCCGCCCGACCGTCGGACCGGCAAGACCGTCGTGGTGATCGGCTCGGGTCCCGCCGGGATGGCGGTCGCCGCCGAGCTCAACAACTGCGGGCACACCGTCACCGTGTACGAGCGCGACGAGGGACCGGGCGGCCTGATGCGCTTCGGCGTGCCCGACGCCAAGCTCGAGAAGCGCATCATCGACCGCCGGGCGGCGATCCTCGAGCAGGAGGGGATCGAATTCGTCTACAACGTCGACGTCGGGCGCGACGTCACCGCCCTGGAGCTCATCGAGCGCTACGACGCGGTCGTGATCGCCACCGGCTCGCGGGTGTCGCGCGACATCGACGCGCCCGGCCGCGAGCTCTCGGGGATCCACTTCGCGATGGACTACCTGTACCAGCGAAACCGCTGGGTGGCGGCGCAGGAGGGGCGGGCCCACAGGGTGCCCGAGCCCGGCACCGAGATCTCCGCCGCCGGCAAGCGGGTGATCGTCGTCGGCGGCGGCGACACCGGCATGGACTGCATCTCCAACTCGCACCGCGAGGGCGCGCTCAGCGTCACGATGCTCGACGTCTACGAAGACCTGGGCAGCGGACCCGATCCCCGCGCGCCGTGGCCGCTGCCCCCGAAGCGGACTCCGAGCACATACGCGCTCGAGGAGGGCGGCAAACGCCGCTGGGGCACCGAGGTGACCGGGTTCGGCGGCATCGACGGCGAGATCAACCATCTGTACGCCCGGAAGGTGACCGGCACCTCGTCCCGGGACCTAACGCCCGTCCCCGGCAGCGAGTTCGTGCTCGACGCCGACCTGGTGCTGATCGCGATCGGGTTCGAGCACCCCGAGCACGAGGGGATCGTCGACGAGCTCGACCTCGAGACCGACCGCAAGGGCAACGTCGGCACGCGGATGACCTACCGCACCAGCGCCGACCGCGTGTACGCCTGCGGGGACGCCCGGATCGGCCAGTCGCTGATCGTCACCGCGATCGCCGAGGGCCGCAAGTGCGCCCGGATCGTCAACAAGGACCTCGGCGGCAGCCCGATGGACGCCGACCGCGAGATGCTGGCGATCGGGGCCTGGAGCGGGGAGGCGGATCGGACCCTGCGCCACGAGGCCGAAGCGGCCGGGACGGTGCGCCCTGGCGAGGAGTTCTTCAGCGGTCCCGGCACCCGCGGTCAGTAGTCCAGCACTACCCCCCAAACCCTGCAGTTTCCGGGACAAACCAGGTGCAAAGCAACTAGAAGTTTGCGATCAACAGGCAGGGGGAATGCTACTTTTAACCAAACACCGGGGCCTCTGATTCGCGACGAGCGCCGTGCGCGATTGAAGAATTTGAGGTTTACTGAAGGCTTGGGACGGGGAAACTCGCCCCTGTCGGTCAGGGAACTGCGCCCCCACTTCCCTGACTCTCCGGGGGGCCCAGATGGATCTGGGCCCCCCGGGCTCTTTTAAGCAGTCCTTCACGGGGCACGTCACGCTGGTGTGCCAACTTAAATTGATGGCCCTTATCGCCACATCGGTCGGCTCCACGATCACCAACGTCCTCAACTCGGCTGGGAACTTCTTCTCCCAGCTGTCGGACCTGGGCTGGGGGTCGCTGCTGATCGCGCTCGCGCTGTACGCCGTGTACCTGCTGCTGCGCTCACGCGCGCTGTTCAACGCGGTGCGGGCGGCGTACCCCGGGGTCGAGGTGCGCTGGCGCGACGTGTGGGGCGCCTACATGGTCGGCTACGGGGTCAACACCGTGTTCCCGCTGGGCGGCGGCAATCTGGCACAGCTGTTCCTGACCCGGATCTCGATTCCTCCGAGCAGCTATCCGACCGTCGCCACGGCGCTGTGGACCGGCACGATCTTCGACTGGTTCATGGGCTTGCTGGTGATGTGCTTCGCGTTCACCCAGGGCGTGTTCCCCAAGCCGCCGGACTTCTCCAAGCTGCCGGCATTCGACATCAGCTTCTTCGCCGCGCACCCACGGTTCACGCTGTTCTTCGTGACCGTGCTGGCGATCGGCTTCGTGGTCGCGTTCGCGCTGCTGTCGGCGACCGTGCGGGCGTTCTGGGCCAGGGTCCGGCAGGGCTTTGAGATCCTCCGCGACCGCCGCCGCTACCTGCGGGAGATGTGCAGCTGGCAGCTGGCCAGCTGGTTCTTTCGCCTGGGCTCCTATTGGGCGCTGCTCGACGCGTTCCACATCGGCGGCTCGCTGCGCAACGCCTTGCTGGTGCTCGCCGTCCAGGTGGTCGCGTCGGTGTTCCCGTTCACCCCGGGCGGGCTGGGCGTGCAGCAGGCGCTGCTGCTGGCGATCTTCTCCGGCAACGCGTATGTGGCCTCGTTCTCGGTCGGGCAGCAGATCGCCACGGCGGTGCTCAGCGCCACGCTCGGGTTCGCCGCGTTGATCCTGATCTTCCGCTTCAAGAGCTTCCGCGAGGTGATCCAGCGCGGCAAGGAGCACCGGGCGGGCGAGGCGGGCGGGCGCGAGCCCGACGTGGCCGTGTCGGGGTGAGGCTCGGCGGGCCGTGTGACAAATCTCAAACCTGACCGCCCCGTCAGCTTTTGTACGCTGGCGCGGTGACTTCGCTGCCCTCCGTATGCGTGATCGGCGCCGGTTCCTCGGGAATCGCGGCCGCCAAGGCCCTGCACCAGCGGGGGATCCCGTTTGACTGCTTCGAGAAGTCCGACCAGGTTGGCGGCAACTGGGTGTTCGGCAACCGGAACGGGATGTCGTCGGCCTACCGGTCGCTGCACATCAACACCTCGCGCGAGCGGATGCAGTACTCGGACTACCCGATGCCCAAGTCGTATCCGGACTTTCCGCACCACACGCACATCGCCCGGTACTTCAACGACTACGTGGACCGCTTCGGCTTCCGCGACCGGATCGTGTTCGGGACCGGCATTGAGCACGCCGCCCGCGGCCACGACGGCGTCTGGTCGGTGACGCTCGACAACGGCGAGACGCGCGCCTACGACGCGGTGGTGGTCGCCAACGGCCACCACTGGAACCCCCGCTGGCCCGAGCCCGCGTTCCCCGGAGAGTTCGACGGCGAGCAGATGCACGCCCACCACTACCTCGACAACGAGCGCTTCCGCGACAAGATCGTGCTCGTGGTCGGGATCGGCAACAGCGCGATGGACATCGCGGTCGAGTCCAGCTTCGCGGCCCGCAGGACGTTTCTGTCGTCGCGCCGGGGCGCCTACGTGCTCCCCAAGTACCTGTTCGGGCGCCCGCTGGACCAGATCGGCGTCAACGCGCTCACGCCGGTGATGCCGTGGGTGTTCCGCCGCACGATCCTCACCGCCCTGTACCGCCTCGGCGTCGGCAAGGTCGAGGACTACGGCCTGCCCAAGCCCGACCACAAGCTCGGCGAGGCGCACCCCACGGTCTCGGCCGAGTTTCTCAACCGGCTCGCCCACGGCGAGATGACCTGGAAGCCGAACATCACCCGGCTGGACGGCGACCGGGTCGCGTTCGAGGACGACACCAGCGAGCGGATCGACGTGATCGTGTACTGCACCGGCTACAAGGTCTCTTTCCCGTTCTTTGACGAGGACTTCATCTCCGCGCCCGACAACGACCTGCCGCTGTTCAAGCGCGTGTTCAAGCCCGACGTCGACAACGTCGCGTTCATCGGCCTGCTGCAGCCGCTCGGCGCGATCATGCCGCTGGCCGAGGCGCAGGGCCGCTGGATCGCGGCGTACCTGCGCGGCGAGTACCGGCTGCCACCGCGCGCCGACGTCGAGGCGGCGATGAAGGCCGAGCGCGAGCGCATGTTCCGTCGCTATGTGGCCTCCAAGCGCCACACCATGCAGGTCGACTACGACAACTATCTCTACGACCTGGGCAAGGAGCTCAAGGCCGGGGCCGCGCGAGCCCGCGGAACGGGCTTTGCCCTGCCGGTCCCGCCGCGGGCGCAGGTCCGCGAACCTGCGGCCGTGTGACCGGCGCGGTCGACGGTAAGCCGGGATCGAGCGCCTCGGGCGCTCGTGCGCCGATTAGGCGAGCTGCAGCGCCCGCAGGCGCAGCAGGTCGAGCAGCTCGCAGCCGCTGTGAGACGGGTCGGCGATTGCCGGCCCCCCGTCGAGCGGAAGCGCCGCGCGCAGCCGGCCGTCCACCTCAGCGACCAGCGCAGGTCCGTCCGGCCGCGCCCCGCTGTCCAGCGAGGCGAGCAACTCCAGCGAGGGGGCGTCGGCGGCCGCCGCGTAGCGGAGCGTGACCCTGGTGACCGGGGAGTTGCCCGTGTCGGGGAGCGGCGCTGAACGACGGTTACGTCTCATAACTGTCTAAAGCATATTGGAGGTTAGGTAACCTGTCAAGAAATTTAGCTGGTTACGTCACCTGCCAACTACGATTGGTGGTGATGAGCGACAAGAAGCAGGCGCCGGGCGAGCTCGAGACCGTCCAGGCGTTCGTGAACACGGCCGACCTCGAGCAGGGCACCGAGCAGCTGGCCAGCCCGTCAGCGCTCGTGGCCTGGCTGTCGGACCGCGGCCTGACCGAGACCGGGTCGGTCCGGGCCAGCACCGCCGACCTCGAGAACGCAATCAGGCTGCGCGAGGCCTTGCGCTCGATCCTGCTCGCCCATGTCGATTCCGAGCCGGTCCCGGCCGACGCGGCGATGGAGCTCGACGTCGTGGCCTGCCGTTCCCGCCTGCGGCTTCGGTTCGACCGCGACGGCGGCGCCACGCTCGAGCCCCAGGCGCGGGGCGTGGACGGCGCGCTCGGCCGGTTGCTGGCGGTCATCCACCGGGCGATCGAGGCCGGCAGCTGGGAGCGTCTGAAGGCCTGTCGCCAGGACGGTTGCGCGTGGGCCTTCTACGACCGCACCAAGAACCGATCGGGCGCGTGGTGCAGCATGGAGGTGTGCGGCAACCGGGCCAAGGCCCGCTCCTACCGCGAGCGCCGCGCCGGCGCACCGGGTCGCGATGCTGGGCCGCCCGCCGGCGTGCAAGGATGAGGGAGGTGACCCAGTGCCCACCTTCTGCCGCCACAACCGACTGATCCAGACCTGCCCGATCTGCTCGCGTGAGCAGGAGATCGAACTGCGCCCCGTCGTCTCATCGAGCGCGCCGCGCACCGGCCAGCCTCGAGCCCGCAGCGCCAGCTCGACCCGTTCGGGCGGTGGCTCGGCGCAGTCGGGCACGCGCGGCGGCGTCACCGTCCGCCGGCTCGCGCGCGGCGCCGACGACGGCTACAGCTCGCCGCTGGCACCGGGCCTGCGCTCCAGCGCCGACGCCGAGCGCCTCGCCGAGGAGCTGGCGTTCGCGGCCGGACGCCTGACGCGCCTGGAGCAGGACCCGCCCGGGCTCTACGCCGACATCGCCGACGAGCGTGAGGACATCGAGGACCGGACCTGGCTGGCGTTCCTGATCGCCTACCTCGGGCCCACCCAGAGCGACGACCCGTTCGCGGCGATCCGCCACGTGGCCACGCCCTGGACCGAGGCTCAGCCACCAGAGCTCGACGGCGTCGAGCTGGGCCCGCGGACCGCGCACGACCCGGCGCGCGGCGCGCGCACGATCGAGGCCTACCGCTCCTGGGCCGCGCGGGCGGGCTCGCAGGCGGCGACATTCACCGGCGACGCCGGATGGACTCGGGAGCGTCGGTTCTCGCGGATCTTCGAACGCCTGGCGCTGCCCGGGCTGCACCGCGGCGCCCGGTTCGACCTGCTGGTCACGCTGGGTCGCCTCGGCGTGTACGACCTGCGGGCGGGGGCGCTCGAGCTCAAGGGCTCAAACAACGTCACCGTGGCCGCCAAGCGGGCGCTCGGAATCGGTGACCCGCTGCTGCTCGAGCGGCGCGCCGCCGAGCTCGCCCGCCAGTGCGGGCTGCCCCTGGAGGCGCTGGACCTGGGCCTGTCCAACTGGGAGCGAGGCGAGCGCGCCACGCTTGGGCTCCCGCCGGACACCGAGCCCGATCCGGACGCCCTCACCGCCACGCGCGCCGCCCTCGGCCTGTAGCGGCCATCGCCGGGCCGTGGCGCGGGCGATGACGTCCGCGGCACCGCCTACCTTCTGCGATGTCCCGATCTTGCAAGACGGAGCTGCGATGCCACTCTGCTTCATCGAACCTCAGAACGCGATACGAGTCATAGCCGAGTCCGTCGGCCGCGAGGCGCGCCGGCAGATCCTCGGCGAGGTCGTGCGGGCCTGGGTGGACGAGATCCCCGAGTCCGAGCTCGAGTCCCACTACGCCAAGGCCGTGGCCGATCTCGACGAGCACGACCTATCGATGCTGGCCGCCTGGCACGCATCGTTGGAGGTCGGACACCCGGTCGCCAACAAGGAGTTCCTCGTCAACGTGTTCCCGACGCTCGGTGAGAACCGGCGCGAGGCGCTGAAGATTGCCGCCAGCTTCCGCGGCGAGGACGCGTTCGAGGCCGGCGTCGGCGAGGAGGAGGCGTTCGACACGGTGCTCCCGTGGCTGTCGCAGGAGCGCTGCACCGAGCTCGCGCACGAGTGCCTCGAGCTGTACTGCTGGGACCGCCTCGGCGTCGCGAACTAGCTCGCCAGCGCGGCTTCGATCTCGTCGATCGCCTGCTCGGTCGACTGAAACCACACGGCGCTCATCCCGACGTCGCGGGCGCCGTCGCAGTTGAGCTCGATGTCGTCGATCATCAGCGCGGCGCTGGCCGGCACGGCGAGGCGCTCGAGCGTGATCTCATAGATCTTGCGCTCGGGCTTGCGGACTCCCACGAACGCGGAGTCGACGACCACCGAGAAGATCTCGTCGACCGGGAGCATCGCCCGCCAGCGGTCGGCCCACTCGCGCACGTTGTTGGTGCAGATCGCCAGCTTGTAGCCGCGGTCGCGCAGCGCGCCCATGTAGTCGATCAGGGGCTGGTTGGGATGCAGGTGGGCGAAGTAGCGCTCGCCGAAGCCGTGCATCTCCACGTCGCGTCCGAGCTGGCGGCTCAGCTCCTCGCCGAGCGACTGCAGGAACGTCGCCTCGGTCATGCGGCCGGTCTCGAGCTCGAACAACGGGTGGGCGCCGTCGCGCTCCCAGATCGCGCCCATCGCTTTGCCCAGGGACGCCAGCGAGATTCCCGAGGAGTCCTGGAGCGCCGCGAACGAGTTCAGCAGCGGCGACGTGAGCACGCCGCCGAAGTCGCTGACTACCGCTTCGATCCGGGTCATGCGCGCTGAGCCAACAGGTACACCCCGGCGCCCGCCTGGCCCCGGCTGTGCCAGCGAAACGGCTGGGCCAGGACGTCGAAGTCGCCGCACCGAGTGCTAGCGCCGAGGCCCGATGCCTCCCCGGCCGCGCGGCGCGGGTACTGGCTGTCCTCCTCGTCGCCGGCCAGCCACAGCTCCAGTCCGGCGCGCAGCGGCAGACCCGAGCTCGTGTAGGTGGTCGACATCCGCGGGTCCTCGACCGGGGAGGTGTTCTGCGGATCGAGCACCGCGACCTCGAGCAGATCGGAGTCCTGACCGCGCGACTTGCGGGGGCGCAGCGCCACCACCGCGAGACCGTCCGCGGGCGCGAACCACGCCGACACGTCGCGGATCGAGTCGAACTTGTCGAGCTTGACGCCGTCGCCGTGGCTGCCGCGGCGCCCGATGCAGTCGATCTCGCGCTCGGCGCCGTCGACGCTCGCGCGCCCCCGGACGCGGCACAGCTGATCAAAGCCCGACCCGATCCCGGTCGCCACCGCCGCGCTCGCGGGCGACACGGTCAGCTCGACGCCGGCGCCCTGCAGCAGCCACTCGGCGTCGTCATCGCCGGCACTCAGGCTCGCGCTCGCGGTGCCCGAGCGCTCGCCCCCGCCCACCGCCACGAAGCCTTCCCGGTCGGGCGCGGGGCACCACGCAACGCCCCAGACAGACGCGTCGAGCTCGGCGAACGCGACCGTGCGAAGCGGGGTGGAGGAACCGTCGCTCAATGGCCGAGGCGCGGCTGCTCGATGTCGGTGGCGGTCGAGTCGACGTCGTAGGCGCGTCGGGGTGCGCGTGCTGCGCGCGCGGCGCGCCTCAGCATGCGGCCCTGCATGAGTCGCGTCAGCGGCCTGCGGACCAGGCTTCGGGTCTGCGGAATCAGCAGCCAGGCGCCGATGATGTCGCCGATGAACCCGGGCAGGATCAGCAGCATCCCGCCGATCAGCACGAGCGCCCCGTCGAGCACCTCGCGGCCGGGGGCCCGGCCGGTCGAGACCGCGCCGGTCAGCCGCCGCCATACCGCGCGGCCCTGCGACCGCATCGCCCAGACGCCCAGCGGCCAGCTGATGACCAGCAGCAGCACCGTCCCGAGCACGCCGATCAGCTGAGCGACCTTGATCGCCACCAGCAGCTCGGCCACCGGCCAAAGGATCAGGAGTACGAGCGCGATGAACATTGCCTTCTAGGCTACTGCGGCGCGTCGCACGTCCCGTCGCCGCGGCGGGCCGCGGCGCCCGGCCCACTGCGGGCGGCGGCTACGCCAGTCCCGGCGACGGCCCCTCGAGCCGGATGCCGGGGAGCCGCTGCAGCCCGACCTCCTCGATCAGCGCGACGATCTGCGGCTGGGCGCCCCGCAGCAGCACCATGCGGTCGCGGAAGCGCAGCCGGCGGGCCAGCGCGGCGAGGTCGAGCATCAGCGACGGGTCCGCGAACACCAAACCGCTCAGGTCGACGATCACATCCGACTGCGACCGCAACGCGCGGACGAACGCTCGCCGACGGCTGCCTTGCGTCGACCTGTCCTCGTCCCCGCGACAGCACAGGGTCGCCGGTTGTTCGCTGTAGGCGACGATTTCGGCAACCTACCGAAACCGGCGGGCCGCCCGCAAGTGATTCGCGCGACTCGCCTACACTGATCACCATGGCCACCGTTGAGGACGTAACCGACGCGCTCCGCGACGTCATCGATCCCGAGCTGGGCCTCGATTTCGTCGAGCTCGGACTGATCTACGACGTCGAGGTCGACGCCGGCAACGTGCACATCACCTACACGCTGACGAGCCCCGGCTGTCCGATCGGACCGCAGGTGTCCGAGCAGATGGTCGAGTTCGTGTCAGAGCTCGACGGCGTCAACGACGTCCGCTCCACGATGACGTTCTCGCCGCCGTGGACGCCGGACCGGATGAGCGAAGACGCCAAGTTCGCCCTCGGCTTCTAGTAGCCGCGCTGAGCGCTAGTGTCCCGTTTGGAAAGTTCGCGTGCATTCGAGGCACCCCTGGCGGCGCTTGGCTTCGTCCTCGTCGCCTCGCGTAGCTCCGCTACGCCACGGCTCCTGCGTCCTCGCCAAGCATCCGCCAGTGGCACCTCTCGGTGCCCACCAACTTTCCAAACGCGACACTAGGGACGCTCGCCGAGCTCGCGGTTGAGGTCGATCGCGCGGATGTCGTGCTCGCCCGGCAGCTTGTCCAGCACCTGCTGCACGACGTGTGCGACGTCCCGCTCCTCGCGCCCGAGGTCGTCGTGCAGCGACTTGAGCGCCGTGTAGACGATCTTCAGCTGGGCGGCGGTGAGGTCGAGGTGGTACGCGGTCTCGCCGGGTTGGATCAGGTCGTCGGTCATCGGAGCCGGAACGGTATCTGAGCGGCGACCAGACCGGAGTCCGGCCGCGCGGTGGGGCATATGCTTGGATCCGTGCGCCGGTGTGCTCTGCTCGTGGGGCTTGCGGTGGCGATCGCCGCGCCGCCGATGGCCGCGGCGCAGACCGCCGGCGGTGCGACCGGGGCACTGCTGGTGCTGTTGGATCGTTCCCGGGCCGCGGCGGCGTCCCGCGCCCCGATCCGCGCCGACATCGCCCGCCTGGGGGCGACTCCCGCGGGCCGCTCGGTGCCGCAGATCGGGCTGATCACCGTGCGCCCGCCGCCCGGCGTCGCGACCGCAGCCTTCGTGCGCCGGCTGCGGGCGCTGCCCGGAGTGGCGTCGGTGGCGCCCGAGCGGCGCTACGTGCCGCGGTCGCTGCCCGACGATCCGGCGCTGACCACGGCCGACCCGGCAGCCGGCGTGCCCTGGCAGTGGTACCTGCTGGCCGAGGACTTCCCGAAGGCCTGGGACATCACCGACGGCGCGCACGCGGTGGTCGGCATCGTCGACAGCGGGATCGACGCCTCACACCCCGAGCTCAGCTCGAAGCTCGCAATCCCGCCCCGCGACCAGCAGGGCCTGGACTCCGCCGGGCCGGCCGACACCGATCAGCTAGGCCACGGCACCAGCGTGGCCTCGATCGCGTGCGCGGCCACCGGCAATGGGATCGGCATCGCGGGCGCCGGTGACGACTGCAAGCTGCTGGTCGAGAAGACCGACTTCACGGACTCGAGCATCGACGCGGCGATCGCCGACGCAGCCGACCATCACGTCGACGCGCTCAATCTCAGCTTCGGCCCGGACCCCAGGGACGCATCGACGCCGGCGGCCGCCGCCGAGGTGCGCGCGCTCCGCTACGCCGCGGCCCGCGGGGTCGTGGTGGTCGCCGCCGCCGCCGACACCGCCACCAGCGAGCAGGGCGATCCCGCGAACGTGCTGCAGCCGGCTGGGAGCGGGCCCCGGATGTCCAGGGGGCTCGGGCTCGACGTGACCGCCGCGCAGTGGGGCGGCGCCCGCGCCCCGTTCGCCGGATACGGCGGCGAGATCTCGCTGGCCGCCTACGGCGCATTTGAGCCGTCAGCGCCCGGACCCGGTCCGTGCCAGGGACCGACGGTCGGGATCCTCGGCGCGTTCCCCTCCAACCCCACCGTGCTGGAGGAGCCCCCCGACCCGGGAGCGTGCCGGGCGACGTTCGACGGCGACGATCGCTACGCCACGATCGCCGGGACCTCGGTGGCGGCCCCGCAGGTGACCGCGGTTGCGGCGATGATGCGCGCGCTCAACCCGTACGCGTCGGTGCATGATGTGATCGAGACGCTCAAGCGCACCGCCCAGCGGCCGCCGGAGCGCTCGTGGAACGCCGGCCTCGGGTGGGGCGTGCTCGACGCGGGCGCGGCCGTCGAAGCAATCCGCCACCTGGACCGGCTGGCGCCGGTATCGCGACTGACCGCGCCGCGCTCAACGGGCAGCGACCAGATCGTGCTCAGGTGGTCAGGGCACGACCGGCGCCGGCGGGGCCTGGCCACGTCCGGGATCGCCTACTACGACGTGTACGCCGCGACCGACGGCGGCAAGCCGCGGCGGATCGCCCGCTCCCGCCGCCACGCGCTGACGTTCAACGTGCGCCCGGGGAACACGTACGCGTTCTACAGCGTCGCCGTCGACCGAGCCGGAAACCGGGAGTCAAAACCGGTGCGGACGGTCGTCCGCGCCGCCGGCTGAGCGAGCCCGCTAACCGTCGGTGGAGCCGGGCCCGGGACGCGGGCGCCGCGAGCTGCGCTTGGCGCGCATGTCCGCCGCCGGGCCGCGCTTGCTCCGTCCGCCGGGGAGCGGCACGATCTGCACCGGGCTGCCGTTCTGGGGCCGGCCGGCCGCGTCCGCCTGCTCCTCGGTCGCCTCCACTTCCTCGACCGCCTCGGCGGCGCCGGACGGCTCGGCTCGCTCGGCGGTCGTCGCCGCGGCCGCGTCGAGCAGCTCGCGCAGGGCATCGTTGATCCCGTCCGCGATCACGTCGATGTCCGCCAGCGCGTCGAAGTCCCCGAGCAGCCCGAAGTCGACGCCGCCGTTGTAGGACATGATCGCGATCGCCAGCGCGTGGTTCTCGGGCAGGAACGCCACCGGGAACAGGTCCTCGAGCTTGCGTCCGAGCACGTACAGCGGCAGCTGCGGCCCCGGGATGTTCGTCACCAACAGGTTGAACAGCCGCGTCGAGAAGTTCAGACGGGAGGCCTGGGCGAGGATCGTCGGCGGCGCCAGGTTGTTGACCGCGGTCAGCGTGGCGGCGCCGACCGCCTGCTTGGATTCCTTGAGCCCGTCCATCGCCCGGCTGACGAACCGCAGCCGCGCGACCGCGTCGGTGATGTACACCGGCAGCGGGCCGCGCATCACGGTCAGCTGGTTGCCGAGCGTGCCGCGGTGCTCCTCCCCGCGCACCGATACCGGGACGAGCGCGCGCATCTCGACGCCCTCGGTGCGAACGCCCCGGGACCGCAGCCACTCGGCCAGCGCTCCCGACACGACCGACAGCACGACGTCGTTGACGGTCCCGCCGAGGGCGTTCTTGACCATCTTGTAGTCGCTCAGCTCCTGGCGGACGACGGTGAAGCGGCGGTAGGGGCCGATCTCCACGTTCAGTGGCGTCTGTGGCGCCGGATTGAGTGCGGCCCACACGATCTCGCCGACGCCCTCGGCGCTGTCGCGCAGCGCCGACACGGTGGACAGCGGGTGCACGGCGGCGGTGGCCGCCCGAGTGGCCAGGTGCAGGCTCGTCCCGACCAGCCCGCGCACGCCCGCGAACGCCAGGTCGAGCGAGGACGGCTCGGGCTTGGGCCGCCACGGCTGCAGGTCGGGAGCCGGGGGAGTGGGGGTGGGCTCGACGTCGAACAGCACCGTGGCCAGGTCGACCCCGGAGACGCCGTCGACGAGCGAGTGGTGAGTCTTGAAGATCAGCGCGAAGCGGTTGTGCTCCAACCCCTCGACCAGCCAGTTCTCCCACAGCGGCTTGGCCCGGTCGAGCTGCTGGGAGGCGATCCGGGCGGTGAGCAGGAACAGTTGCTCCTCGCTGCCGGGCGAGGGCAGCGCGGTGTGGCGCACGTGGTACTCGAGGTTGAAGCTGGGGTCGTCGACCCACACCGGCCGCCCGGTCTCCAGCGGCGGCGTGGCCAGCCGCTGGCGGTAGCGCGGGACCAGGTGCAGACGCCCGCGGATGTGGTTGAGGTAGTCGTCGAACGCGGGCGGCGGGCCCTCGAAGATCAGCAGGCCGCCGATGTGCATGTGCGCGCTCTCGCCCTCCTGGTGCAGGAACGACGCGTCGATCGAGGTGAGGCGATCCAGGTGCTGCTGGGACATGGTGGTCAAGACTAACCCTTCACCGCCCCCTGGGAACAGCTCGGGCGCGGTAGTGTCCCCCGCGATCTCGATGCCCTGGGATTTTTCGACCGAGCCGGAGTTCCAGTCCAAGCTGGACTGGATGCGCGAGTTCGTGCGCGAGCGGATCTGGCCGCTGGAGACGCTGATCGACGAGCTCGGGGCCGACGGCCTGATGCGAGCGATCCATCCGCTGGCCGAGGAGGTCCGGGCGCAAGGCCTGTGGGCGGCGCATCTCGATCCCGAGCTCGGCGGCCAGGGCTTCGGCCAGGTGAAGCTCGGGCTGATGCACGAGATCCTCGGGAGCAGCCCGATCGCGCCGCTGGCGTTCGGCAATCAGGCGCCGGACTCGGGCAACTCCGAGATCCTCGCGCTCGCGGGAACGCCCGAGCAGAAGGAGCGGTATCTGCATCCGCTGCTCGCCGGCGACCTGCGCTCCGCGTTCAGCATGACCGAGCCCGACACGGCCGGCTCGGACCCGACGCTGCTTCAGACCCGCGCTGTCCGCGATCGCGACGAGTGGGTGATCAACGGCCACAAGTGGTTCACCTCGAACGGGTCGATCGCCGACTTCATGATCGTGATGGCGGTCTCGGACCCCGAGGCGAGGCCGCACCAGCGGGCCTCGATGTTCATCGTCGACGCCGACACGCCCGGGGTGCGGATCGTGCGCGACGTGGCCACGATGGAGCACCCCTGGGACAGCTTCGGCCGCTACGGCAACCACGCCGAGGTGCTGTATGAGGATGTCCGCGTGCCCGCCGGCGCGCTGCTCGGCCCGCAGGGCGCCGGCTTCCTGATCGCCCAGCAGCGCCTGTACCCAGGCCGGATCCACCACTGCATGCGGTGGCTGGGGGTGGCCCGCCGGGCGTTCGACATGCTGTGCGAGCGGTCGCTGTACCGCTACGCGCACGGCGGCCCGCTGTCCTCGCATCAGACCGTCCAGAACTGGATCGCCGACTCCGAGGCCGAGATGCAGGCGGCGCGGCTGATGACGCTGCACGCCGCGTGGGTGATGGACACAGACGGCGTCGCCGCCGCACGCAAGGACATCGCACTGATCAAGTTCTACGGCGCCAAGGTCCTGCACGACGTGGTCGACCGCGCGATCCAGGCCCACGGAGCGCTCGGATGCTCGACCGACCTCCCGCTCGAGGCGATGTACCGGGCCGCGCGCGCGGCCCGGATCTACGACGGCCCCGACGAGGTGCACCGGTCGTCGGTCGCACGCCGGGTCCTGCGCGGATACGAAGCGCCCGCCGACGGCGTTCCCAGCGAGCACGTGCCCACCCGGCGGGAGGCCGCGCGCGCCCAGTTCGCCGAGTTGCTCGAGACGATCACCGCCAACGACTGACCCGCGTCGCGCTCGCCCTACACTACGACCAGGACATGGGCACTCCTGTTCAAAAGCTGTTGCTCGCTGCGCCGCGTGGCTACTGCGCGGGCGTGGATCGAGCCGTTCAGACCGTCGAGCGCGCGCTCGAGCTCTACGGCGCGCCGGTGTACGTGCGCAAGGAGATCGTCCACAACAAGCACGTGGTCGCGCAGCTTCGCGGGCGCGGCGCGATCTTCGTCGAGGCCGAGACCGAGATCCCCGACGGCTCGACCGTCGTGTTCTCGGCGCACGGGGTCGCTCCCAGCGTGCATGCGAACGCCGCCAAGCAGCGGCTGCACACGATCGACGCCACCTGCCCACTGGTCACCAAGGTCCACGTCGAGGCCAAGAAGTTCGCCGCCCAGGGCTACACGATCGTGCTGATCGGCCACTCGGGCCACGAGGAGGTCGAGGGCACGATGGGCGAGGCCCCCGACAGCATCGTGCTGGTCGAGTCAGAGCAAGACGTCGACGAGCTCGAGGTCGAGGATCCCAGCCGGATGGCCTACATCTCCCAGACGACGCTGTCGGTCGACGAGACCCAATCGGTGATCCGGCGGCTGCGCGATCGCTTCCCCGAGATCGTCGGCCCCCGCACCGACGACATCTGCTACGCCACCACGAACCGCCAGGCGGCCGTCAAGCAACTCGCCCGCGAGTGCGACCTGGTGCTGGTGATCGGCTCGCGCAACTCGTCGAACTCCAATCGCCTGGTCGAGGTCGCGCGCGAGTACGGAGCGGACTCGTACCTGATCGACAACGAGACCGAGGTTGCCGAGCGCTGGCTCGAGGGCAAGCGCGTGGTCGGGATCACGTCCGGGGCCAGCGCACCCGATGACCTCGTGCAGCGGTTGATCGAGTTCTTCCGCGAGCGCGGCACGACCGACATCGGCGTGCTCGAGGTCGTGCGCGAGGACGTACGGTTCATGCTCCCCAAGCAGATCCGCGAGGCCGTGGCGGCCGGTTCGGCGCAGGGCTGAGAGGCTCCGCGCTGCGCACACTGGTCGTCTCCGACCTGCATCTCGGGGCCAGGGCGGAGAAGGACGTGCTGCGCCGCGAGGCCCCGCGGCGGGCGCTGCTGAGCGCGCTCGAGGGGGTCGATCGGCTGGTGCTGCTCGGCGACGTGATCGAGCTGCGCCACGGCCCGTTGCGTGAGGCGCTGGCGGCGGCCGCACCCGTACTCGGCGAGATCGGCGCGGCGCTGGGCCCCGGCCGCGAGGTCGTGGTCGTCCCCGGCAACCACGACCACCACCTGGCCGAAGCGTGGATCGCGCGGCGCGCGCGGGACGCCGAGCCGCCGCCGCTCGAGCTCGAGTCGGCGCTCGATACCGAGCCGGGGGAGGCGCTGGCGGCGGTCGCCGCGGCGCTGTCGCCCGCGACCGTCCGGGCCACGTATCCAGGCGTGTGGCTGCGCGAGGACGTGTACGCGATGCACGGCCACTACGCCGATCGCCACACGACCGTGCCGATGTTCGAGCGGCTCGGCGCCGGGGTCATGGCCAAGGTCGTGCGCGATCCGCTGGGCCGGCGGGGCCACGGGCGGATCGAGGACTACGAGGCGACGCTGTCGCCGCTGTACGCGTGGCTGCACGCGCTTGCGCAGAGCCAGGACGGGACCGTCGGGCGTGGGACCCACGGCGCCTCGAACCGGGCCTGGCGGGCGCTGTCGGGCTCCGGGCGCAGCCGCAGCCTACGCCGCCGCGGCCTGGTGATCGCGTTTCCGGCGATCGTGGCGGGGCTCAACCGCACCGGCATCGGCCCGTTTCACACCGACATCTCGGCGCCCGAGCTCCGGCGCGCCGGGCTGCGCGCGATCGGCACCGCGCTGGACCGGCTCGACGTCCGCGCCCGGCACGTGATCTTCGGCCACACGCACCGCGCCGGCCCGCGGCCCGACGACGACCGCTGCGAGTGGCGAGCGCCGATCGGCGCCGAGCTGGTCAACACCGGCTGCTGGGTGTACGAGGCCTCGCACGTCGGCAGTGCGCCGTCGACGAGTCCCTACCGCCCGGGGTTCGCCGTGTCGGTGAGCGATGAGGGTCCGCCGCAGCTGTCGAACCTGCTCGACGGCGTGGTCGCGCCCGAGGAGCTGGCGCCTACGCCAGCCCCGGCGTGAAGCAGACGCCGTGGCAGGTGACCCCGAGCCCGACTTCGAGCTCGAGCTCGCCCGCCGTGCTGCGGGGATGCGAAATCAGCTCGTAGCACCCCGGGTGATCGACCTCGAAGCGCTTGCCGTTGGCGATCACGAACCCCTCGCCGTCGAGCACCGCCCACACGCCGCCGGCCTCGTACGGGCCCGAGTAGGGCCCCTCGACGTCGTCGGTCTGGACGACGAGCTGTGCCTCGGGGACGTCCTCGGGCCGGATCGGCTCGATCAGCGGCTGCTCGAGCTCGAGCAGCTCCTGGATTGCGCGCTCGGTCTCGTCGTAGGCGCCCTCGCCGTAGTGGTACTCGAACAGCCGGCTGCGCCCGTCGAACAGGTATCGGGCGGGCCAGCCGAGGTTGCCGTAGTCCTCCCAGATCTCGAGTGCGACGTCGACGACGACCGGGTAAGGGACGTCCAGGCGGGCGACCGCGTCGCGCACCGCGTCGGGGTCGGCCGACGGCTGAAAGCCGGCCGAGTGAACGCCGATCACGCGCAGGCCGGCGTCGCGGTAGCGCTGATACCAGGCCCGCGTGTACGGGATCGTCCGAACCGAGTTGACCCGGCAGAAGTCCCAGAACTCGACCAGCACCGGGTGGCCGATCTGCTGGTCCATCCGCATCGTGGCGACGTTGATCCAAGGGACTCCGCGCGGAAACGAGGGAGCGGCGATGTGGTCGACGGGAGCGCGCACCCCCGGCGATGGTAGTGACGGTCCGTGCGATCGGCCCGGCCTGGCCGGGGTGTACTGCCGAGTACTGACGCTCAGGCGGCGTAGGAGATGAACTCCATCAGGCTGCCGTCGGGGTCGCGGAAGTACACGCTCGTGCCCTCGCCCTTGACGCCCTTGCGCGCGACCGGACCGAGCTCGATCTCGACGTTGGAGGCCAGCAGGTGGGCGACCGCCCCGTCGATCGGCCCGTCCCATTCGAAGCACAGGTCGCTGTTACCGGGCGCGACCGGCACCCGGGCCACCGGGTCGGGGTTCACGCCGGGGCCGTGGACGTTGAGCTGCTCGGTGCCGAACCGGTAGGCCCAGGCGTCGTTGCGCTGCACCAGCTCGGCGCCGAGCACCGCCGTGTAGAAGCGGTTCGAGCGCTCCCACTCCGACACGTGGATCACGCAATGGTCGAGTGTCACGTTTGGAAAATTCGCGTGCATTCGAGGCACCCCTGGCGGCGCTTGGCTTCGTCCCGCCACCGGCTTCGCCGGCGGCGCCGGTCTCGCGTAGCTCCGCTACGCCACGGCTCCTGCGTCCTCGCCGCGCATCCACCAGTGGCACCTCTCGGTGCCCACGAACTTCCCAAACGCGACACTGGCTTGGCGGCCGTCATCGAGGGCGGAGATTACCCGTCTGATGCGGGTATGGAGTACACGTCCACGGGGTGGCGACGCGCCGCTATACTAGCTGAAGTATTGAATCCTTACTGCCTTTGAGGAGTTTTCGATGAGTCCGTCTGGAGCCGAAGTTCTCCGCGATATCAAGAGCAGGATCGAAGAGGTCGATCCGGCCGTTGTGCGGGAGCAGGTCTCCAACGGCGCCGTCGTGATCGACGTGCGCGAGCCCGAGGAGTGGGGCGCCGGCCACATCCCCGGCGCGGTCCACGTACCCAAGAGCTACTTCGAGTCCCGGATCGAGGGCGCGGTGCCGGACCGCTCACAGCACGTGATCCTCTACTGCGCCTCGGGCAACCGCTCGGCGTGGGCCACGCGGACGATGCTCGAGGACCTCGGCTACGACAACGTCGAGTCGATGACCGGCGGCTTCACGCTGTGGAAGGACCGCGGCTACGAGGTCGACATGCCGCGCACGCTGACCGCCGAGCAGCGCGAGCGCTACTCGCGCCACCTGCTGCTCCCGGAGGTCGGGCCCGAGGGGCAGCAGAAGCTGCTGGACGCCAAGGTGCTGCTGCTGGGCGCCGGCGGCCTCGGCTCGCCCGCCGCGCTGTACCTGGCCGCGGCCGGCGTCGGCACGCTCGGGATCGTCGACAACGACGAGGTGGACCTGTCCAACCTCCAGCGCCAGGTGATCCACTCAACCGAGCGGATCGGCGTGCCCAAGGTCGACTCGGCCGAGCAGACGATCAACGAGCTCAACCCCGACGTGAAGGTCGAGAAGTACGCGGTGCGCCTCGGGCCCGAGAACATCGTCGAGATCATCTCGGGCTACGACATCGTCGTCGACGGCCTCGACAACTTCCCCACGCGCTACCTGCTCAACGACGCGTCGGTGCGGCTCGGGATCCCGGTCGTGTCGGCGGCGATCCTCGGCTTCGAGGGCCAGCTGTCGGTGTTCAAGCCCTACGACGGCCCCTGCTACCGGTGCTTGTTCCCGGTGCCGCCGCCCGCCGAGCTCGCGCCCTCCTGCGGTGCCAACGGCGTGCTGGGGGTGCTGCCGGGGACGATGGGCCTGCTGCAGGCCACCGAGGTGATCAAGCTGATCCTCGGCGAGGGCGAGCCGCTGATCGGCCGGTTGCTGATGTACGACGCGCTGGGCGCGACGGTCTCCGAGGTCAAGGTCCGCCGTGACCCCGACTGCCCGATCTGCTCGCGCGAGCCCGACTCGATCTCCGACCAGGAGCTCGGCGTGTTCCCCGACTACGAAGCGTTCTGCGCGGGCGCGCATTAGGTGCTCCCCACCGTTCACGGCGGGAAGCACTAGGGTTCACGCCTGAGATGGCGACGATTCGCATCCCACCCGTTCTGCGTCCTTTCGTCGGCGGCGAGAAGCAGCTCAGCGCCGATGGCTCATCGGTCGGCCAGATCCTCAAGTCGGTGGCCGACGAGTACCCCGACACGGAGTCGCAGCTGTTCTCGGCCGACGGCCAGCTCAACCGCTACGTCAACGTCTACCTCAACGACGAGGACGTGCGGGTGCTCGACGGGCTCGACACGAGCGTCGGCGACAGCGACACCCTGGTGATTCTGCCCGCGATGGCGGGCGGGGCCCACTAGGCCGGCCGGCGCTGCGGCGCGCCCGGGGCGCGCACCTGCTTATCTGTCCTTTCGGGCCCTCTGGATGACCGCCCAGGGCGACGGCTGGCGAAACACGTCGCCCGAACCGGGAAGGCTTGCGTCGCTGCCGGCGTCTAGAGGGTCGAGTGTTCACCGTCGAAGGGAGCCGTATGCATCGTCCGTTTAGGCCGGCCCGCGTGAGCCGCCGGTTCGCGATGGCGCTCGCCGTCGCCGGCCTGGCCCTAGCGTCACTCGCCGGGGTCGCGTTGGCCAAGTCGTTCACGCTTCAGACCGGGAAGAACATCAAGGTCTCGAACCTGACCAAGCCCAGCGCCGGGACGAAGACCGAGTCGATCGTCGTCAACTCGAAGGGCGCAGCCGTGTACATGCTCTCGGGCGACCGCAAGGGTCACCTGAAGTGCACGAGCTCCTTGTGCCTCGCGAACTGGCCGCTGGTGACCGTGTCCTCGGCGAAGGCCAAGCTCACGGCCGGCCCCGGCGTCACGGGCAAGCTCGGCACGCTGAAGCGCGGCAGCAAGTTCCAGGTCACGTTCAACGGCCACCCGCTCTACAACTTCGCCCCCGACAAGAAGGGCAAGGCTCAGGGCGACGGGATCGTCGCCTTTGGCGGCACGTGGCATGTGTTCACGGTGTCGACCAAGAAGTCCACGCCCGCGCCCCCGACCAACCCGACCAACCCACCGCTTCCCCCGGGCTACTAGCCGCCGGCCCCGACCTTCGGCGACACCAGCCCAATTCGAGCCGACCACCGGCTACTACCCCCCGGTCGGTGATCGGCACCTGGCGAGGACCGCGAGCCCATGTGGATAGGGGCTCGCGGTCCTCTCCGTTTTGGGTCCGGCGCGCGCCGGGACCCACCCGCGAGGACGTCAGAACCTCCGCGGCGGCTCAGCGGCCGTAGCTATACTTCGTGAAGCGATGGCCGAGCGCCTCCAGAACAAGCCCTGCGGGGGCCGTTATGGCGACATCGTCCAGGCGATCGGGCACACCCCCCTGATCGAGCTCAAGCGCCTCAGTCCCAAGCCGGGGGTGAGGATCTGGGCGAAGCTCGAGTCGCGCAACCCGACAGGTTCGATCAAGGACCGAGTTGCGCGCTCGATGATCGAGGACGCCGAGGACAAGGGCCTGATCGGCCCCGGTCAGACGATCCTCGAGCCGACCTCCGGGAACACCGGCATCTCACTGGCGATGATCTGCGGCCACAAGGGCTACCGGGTCAAGGCGATCATGCCCGAGAACGTGACCCCCGAGCGGACCCAACTGCTGCAGATGTACGGCGCCGAGATCGTCTACTCGGAGGGCACCAAGGGCTCCAACGGCGCCGTCGAGATGGCGCTCGACATGGCCGAGCGCGACGCCTCGTACTACATGCCCTATCAGTACGGCAACCAGGCCAACCCGATGGCCCACTACAACGGGACCGCGCTCGAGATCCTCGAGGAGCTCGACGAGGTCAGCGCGTTCGTGGCCGGGCTGGGCACCGGCGGCACGCTGATGGGAAACGGCCGCCGGCTTAAGGAGGAGCTCGGCGAGCAGATCAAGATCGTCGCCGCCGAGCCGATGCAGGGGGAGCCGGTCCAGGGCCTGAGGTCGCTGGAGGACGGGTTCATCCCACCGATCATCGACCTGTCGGTGCTCGATCGCAAGATCTTCGTCACCAACACCGATGCGATCGTGTTCACCCGCAAGCTGCTCGACGAGGAGCGCGTGTTCGCCGGGGTGTCGTCCGGGGCGATCGCGCGTGTCGCGGTTCGGATCGCCAACGAGCTGGACGAGGGGAATGTCGTGTTCATCGTCGCCGACGACGGGTGGAAGTACCTGTCGTCGGGCATCTACACGCGGCCAGTAGACGAGATCGAGAATCTGGACGCCACAGTCTGGTGGTGACCCAGCCGGCGGAAGCCGACGACGGCTCACGCCGGTGGTTGCTGAGAGGCGCCGGCGTTGCGGCCGGCGGAGCGGCGGCGGTCCTGATCGCGGCGTGCGGCGGCTCTCACAAGGTGAGCGCTCAGACCGGCACGACCACGACCGCGACCACGCCCGAGTTCCACAGCCGCGACGTCGACCTGCTCAACCACCTGCTCGAGCTCGAGCACATCGCCGTGGCGGCGTACACGGCCGGGATCCCGCTGCTGACGCCGGCGGGGCGGATGGCCGGGCAGCGGTTCCTGACCCAGGAGCTCTCCCACGTCGGCGAGCTCTCGGGGCTGGTCAGGCAGGCGGGCGGGGTCGCGATCAAGGCCCGCGAGGGCTACGACCTGGGTCACCCGCGTAACGGCGACGACGTGCTGCGGCTGCTGCACGAGCTCGAGGGCTCCCAGATCGCCGGCTACCTGCAGGCGATCCCGAAGGTTTCCATGGCATCGACGCGGGCGGCGCTCGCGGCCGTGCTCGCCAACGATGCCCAGCACGTCTCGGTGCTGCGCTCACAGCTCGGCCGCCAGCCGGTTCCGACCGCGCTGGTCACCGGCCGCGAGTAGGCGGCGGTACGATGCACCAGCTTCCGAGTCGTCAGCCGACGCGGCGTGAGCTCCTCGGCGGCGCGATCGCCGTGGCCGCTGCGGGGTCGATCGCGTCCGTTGCGGTGAACGCCGCCGAGGCCGTGGCCGCGGCCGAGACTGACCCAGACCTGCTGCACGCGATCCTGTCGGTCGAGCTGCTGCTCGTGTTCTGTTACCAGCAGGTGCTGCAATCCGAGACGCTCGCGCCGGAGGCCGAGCCCGCAATCCGGCACATGCTCGGTCACGAGCAGACCCACGTCGACGTGATGAGCGACGAGCTCGCCAAGTTCGGCCAGCTGGCGCCCTCGCCGCCGAGCTCGGTCGCGGCCGCCGACGGCGAGCTCGACGCGCTGCACGCCTCCGGGAGCCTCGGCGCGCTGCACTCGCAGCAGGACTGCCTGCGGCTGCTAGAGGGCGTCGAGGAGCTCGCCCAGGGCGCCTACTACCAGTCGATCACGAAGCTGACCGATCCCCGCCTGGCGCGGGTGTGCGCGTCGATCCTGGGCGCAGAGGGACAGCACTACACGGTGCTCGGCGACCTGCTGCATCCCGGTGAGATCGACAAGGCGGTCCCCAGCGCGTTCGTCGAGGGACGCAGCTGATAGCTAGTGTCTGGCTGGCGATGAGGATCACCCGCGAGCTCCACGACCAGATGATCGCCCACGCCCGCGCGGAGGCGCCGAACGAGTGCTGCGGCATGGTCGCGTCCGACGGCGACGAGGCGGTCAAGGTGTTCCCGGCCGAGAACGCCGCCGCCAGCCCGTTGCGGTACGAGATCGACGGCGCCGAGCAGTACCGGATCCAGATGGAGATCGACGACGCCGGCCACGACCTCGGCGCGATCTACCACTCGCACACCCGCAGCGAGCCGTATCCCTCGCAGACCGACATCAACCTGGCCTTCTATCCGGATGCGATCTATGTGATCGTCGGGCTCGCCGGCGAGGAGCCGGACGTACGCTCGTACTTCATCCGCGACGGTCAGGTGACGGAGGCCGAGCTGGCGGTGCAGTGATGCCTCGGGCGCGACGCCCCACGGACACACTAGTCTGTCCCAACTGCGGGAACTCGTATCCGGCGCGGGAGCGCTTCTGCCCCAGTTGCCGGCTGCCGCTGACCTATCCGCCGGAGCAGCAGGATGCGGAGCCCGTGTCAGAGCGCCACGCGACCGCGCGCAAGATCAAGCCGCAGCTGGCTGAGGGCGACCTGGTGCGCGTCGCCGGAGCCCGCAACCAGGCCGAGGCAGAGTTCATCCAGGGGATGCTGCTGGAGGAGGGAGTTCCCAGCATGCTGCGGCGCAGCGCCGGGTTCGACGTGCCGGACTTCCTGGCCGCGGGTCCCCGCGACATCCTCGTGCCGGAGTCCGGCGCGGGCACGGCCCGTCAGGTGCTGCTGGAGGCGGAACTGATCTCGCCCGACGCGAGCCGCCCGGCGGTTGTGTCGCCGGGGCGGCTGCTCATCGGTCTGCTGATCGCATTAGCGATCGGAGCGGCGATCGTGTGGCTGGTCGCCGAAGTGGTCCGCTGAATCGCGCGCCGGGGCGCTCAGGCCATCACGACCTGGCGGTCCGAAGCGATCGAGGCGATCTCCTCCGACGCGCGCTCGAACTCATCGTCGGAGAGCACGGGCGTGCCCTCGAACGGGAGCTCGCGGGTGAGCTCGAGCCACGACCGACAGCCGTGGTACTCGTCGCGCACCTTCACCGTGACCGGCCGCGGGATCCGGTAAGTCCGCAGCAGGATCACGTGGAGCGGATGCCGGCGCTTCCACGCCAGCCGCTTCTCGGCGTAGTCGGTGGTCCACACGTAGAACGGCGCCAGCGCGTCCACGGCCCGGCGGTCTGTGACCGTGTAGTGAGCGGCGACCTCGGCCCAGGCGCGGATCCGCACGCGGTCCGGCTGGGTGATCTCGTCGGCGCGGTGAAGGGCGTGGGGCGGCGGCTCACCGTCGCTCCATACGCCCTCTTCAAGCGCGCGGGCGAGCTCGGGCTGGTGGGATTCACGGACCAGGTCCGAGCGCTGGTGATCGAACGTGGGGTAGAGGAAGAAACGCTCGTACTCGAGGTTGAAGTGCCTACCGGGCTCGCGGATGCCGCCCTTGCGAAGGGTGAGCAGCTGCTCACCTTCGGCTAGGGCCCGCACGGTCACGGCCCATTCTTTAAAAGCAATCGGCATATATCTCTGGGGGGAAGACGGGGTATTTACGAATCAATCCTGCGCGCGCACACGCTGTTCTAAACCGTGTGAACCGCTGCAACAGGAGAATCCGGATTGTACGCGAGGTTTTCGAAATCCCCAAATGTCGCTGCAAATCTGGGGATTAACTTAAGAAGGTAGGCTGCCGTATCCGCCCCCACCAGGGGTTTCGATGCGAAGCCGCTGGCCGGCGGTGAGCTCCCCACGCGATTTCGGGGCGACCTCCTCGCCGTCGATCAGGTTGCGTCCCGTGGCCCCAGGCTCGCCGCCCTCGGCGCCGGGAGGGCCGTGGCGGCGGCGCTCGGTGATCAGCGAGTAGCTGAGATCCGACAGCGCCTCGAGCTCGCGGATCACCCCGTCGCCGCCCCGGTATTCGCCGTCGCCGCCCGATCCGCGCCGCAGCGAGTACTCGATCATCCGCATCGGGAACTCCAGTTCGAGCGCCTCGACCGGGGTGTTGAGCGTGTTGCTCATCGCCACGTGCACGCCGCTGGGGCCGTCGGCGTCCGGGCACGCCCCCTGGCCGCCGCCGATCGTCTCGTAGTACACGACCTCGTCGTTGCCGAGCGTGACGTTGTTCATCGTCCCCTGGCCGACCGCGCGCCCGAACGCTCGCAGCACCACGTCGGCGACGCGCGACGAGGTCTCGACGTTACCGGCGGCGACCGCCGCGGGGGATCGCGCGTTGAGCAGGCAGCCCTCGGGGGCGATCACCTCGATCGGCCGGTAGGCGCCGGCACTCGGCGGGATGTCGGGGTCGGTCAGGACCCGGATCGCGAAGTAGCAGGCCGACCGGGTCACCGCCACAGGGCAGTTCAGATTGCCCTCGTGCTGGTCGGCGGTGCCGGTGAAGTCGAGCCTCAGCGAATCGCCCTCGACGGTCGCCTCGAGCACGATCTCGAGGTCGCCTTCGCGCGCCTCGAGGACGTCGGCGGCGCTCCGCGGTCCGTCTTCGAGCTCCTCGATGCAGGCCCGGGTCCGGCGCTCGGCGTAGTCGAGCACCTCGGCGAACGCCTCCTGCAGCTTGTCGCCGCCGAATCGCTCGTGGAGCTCCTCCAGGCGCACCGCCGCCACCCGGCCGGCCGCAAGCTGGGCCCGGAGGTCGGCCCGGCGTTGGGCGGGCTGGCGCATCCGCTCGCTCAGCTCCGAAATCGCGTCCTCGTCGAGCACTTGCGGCTCGATCACCACGCCCTCGTCCTCGAGCGTGGTGCTGTCGGCCGGCATCGAGCCCGGCGTGGGGCCGCCGACGTCGGCGTGGTGGGCGCGGTTGGCGGCGAACGCGATCAGCTCGCCGCCGGCGTACAGCGGCGTGATCACGGTGATGTCGGGGAGGTGGGTGCCGCCGCGGTAGGGGTCGTTGAGGATCCAGGCGCGGTCGGGCTCGTGCTGCTCGTCGAGCACCGCGGCCACCGCGGCCGGCATCGCCCCGAGATGCACCGGTATGTGCTCGGCCTGCATCACCATCTCGCCGCGGGTGTCGAACAGCGCGGTCGAGGCGTCCTGGCGCTCCTTGATGTTGGCCGAATGGGCCGAGCGGATCAGGACCGCGCCCATCTCCTCGCAGACCGCGCGCAGCGCCCCGGTCACCACCTGGAGCTCGACGGGGTCGATCATCGCCGGGCGGGGTCCGTGACGGAATCAATGGCGGGATCCGGCGAGTGGCTGGGCGTGACTGACGACGCACGTGGGATGAGTCGATGCGAGCATCGGCGATTCCCACGGGTGGCGTTCAGGCGCGTCCAGACGCCGTCGGAACCGTCAATTATTCCGGTCATAGGCCCCCCTCTCCAGGCGGATCGTGCCGGTGTCGTCGACGCTGCCCGACCAGCCGTCTGAGACCAGCAGCGTCGCCTCCGACAGCTCGACCACCGCGGGTCCTTCGATCTCGGTCCCCGGGCTCGGCTCGCCCCGGAGCACTTCGACCTCGATCTCGGCGCCATCCACGATCGCGCGGCGGCGGCTCTGCTGGGCGTCGTCCCCCTCGCCGGCGTCGGCGAGCGTCACCTCGGCGCCGGGGACGGTCGCGGTCACGCGGATCGTGACCAGCTCGAGCACCTGATCGGAATCGCTGTAGCCATAGCGGTCATCGTGCTCGGCCTCGAATGCCTCGCGCAGTTCCCCGGGCTCGGCTTCGGTCGAGCCCGCGATCGCGAGCTCGAACGCCTGACCGCGGTAGCGCAGCTCGTAGGTCACGTTCAGGTCGGCGTCGGGCGCGCTGAGCGCCTCGCGGGCCTGCTCGCCGAGCTCTAAGACGGCCTCGGCGATCGCGTCAGCCGTCAGCTCGTCGCCGGCCAGCAGCAGCGTCCGCTGGACGTCGCGGCGGCGGGGGGAGACGACCAGTCCAAGCGCGGCCAGCACACCGGACGCCCGGGGGCAGACGATCGTGTCGATCCCGAGCTCCTCGGCGATCTGCGTGGCGTGCAGCGGCCCAGCGCCCCCGAACGGGAGCAACGCGTAGCGGCGGGGATCGATCCCCCGCTGGACGGTCACCACCCGCAGCGCCCGCACCATCTCGGCGCCCGCCACCCGCCGGATTCCCTCGGCGCACTCCTCGAGCCCGAGCCCGAGCTCGTCGGCGAGCGAACCGATCGCCTGCCTGGCCGCCTCGACGTCGAGCTCGACGCCGCCGGCCAGCGGCGCATCGGCCGACAGCAGCCCGAGCACGAGGTTGGCGTCGGTGACGGTCGGCTCGGTGCCGCCACGCCCGTAGCAGGCGGGCCCGGGATCGGCCCCGGCCGACTGCGGGCCGACGCGCAGCGCACCCCCGGGATCGCGCCACGCGATCGAGCCACCGCCGGCCCCGACGGTGTGGATCGCGAGCATCGGCAGCGCCAGCGGCCGCCCCGCGATCTCGCCGGCGCTGCGCTCCTGGACGGCGCCGTCGTCGATCACGCACACGTCGCAGGAGGTGCCACCCATGTCGAAGCACAGCGCGTCCCGGGAGTCGACGGCGCGGGCCACGAACGCGGCCCCGGCGGCGCCCCCGGCGGGGCCGGAGAGCACCGTCCAGGCGGCGTGGCCGGCCGCGGACTCGAGGTCGATCAGGCCGCCGTTGGACTGCATGATCGAGGGCTCGGGGAGCTCGGCGTCGCGAGCGCTGTCGACCAGCTTGCGCAGGTAGCTGGCCAGCAGCGGAGACAGCGCGGCGTCGATCTCGGTCGTGGCCGCCCGCTCGTACTCGCGGAACGTCCCCACCACCTGGTGTGACAGCGACACGTGTGCGTCAGGAAGCGCTCGGGCGAGCGCCTCGCCGAGCGCGCGCTCGTGGTCGGGGTGGCGGTATGAGTGCAGCAGCACGACCGCGACCGCCTCGGCGTCGGCATCGGCGACCCGCTGGGCGGCGTCCTCGGCCTGTTCGGGCTCGAGCTCGCGGAGCGGACCGTCCGGGGTCATGCGCTCGGGTACCCCGAAGCGCAGCTCGTCTCCGACCAGCGGCGAGGGGCGCGCCGCGCACAGGCGGTAGAGCTCGGCGCGGGTCTGGCGGCCGAGCGCAATCAGGTCGGTGAAGCCCTCGGTGGCGAGCAGCGCCGTGCGGGCGCCCTGACCCTGCAGGAGCGCGTTGGTCGCGACGGTCATCCCGTGCGAGAACGTCTCGACCTCGCTCGCCTGGCGCCCGGCCTTGGCGAGCGCGGCCTCGACGGCGGCGATCACACCCTCGGACTGGTCCTCGGGAGTGGTTGGTGCCTTGGCGGTGACGACCATGCCATCGAACGCCAGCACGGCGTCCGTGAACGTCCCGCCGACGTCGACTCCCAGGAGCATCGGGCGACCCTACCGGTCGCCCGCTCCCTGAGGTGCGGCCACTAGGCGGCCAGCGGGGACTCCAGCTCCTCGGTCTCGACGAGGTGCTGGTGCGACGGGCAGTAACCGTTGTGGGCCAGCGGCGCCCGCTGGCAGGGGGTTCCCTTGCGGGTGCTGGCGCGGCACTGGAGCGGGTTGCCGTAGGCGTCGAACCCGTTCTGCGGGAGCCGGCTCAGGAACTCGTCGGCGTAGGCCAGGTAGCGCTCGATCACGAGCAGCACCCGCAGTTGTGAGCTCATCGGGAAGTACGCCCTGATGTCGTGAAACAGCGTCCGTGCGGGTCTGGCGAAGTAGTGGCGGTCGGTGGCCAGGCGCTCGACGGCGGCCTCGCATGCGCGGAGCACTCTCGCGTGGTTGGTGTGCGCGCCCGCGCCGTGCGGATCTTCGGTTATCTCGTCAGCGAGCTCTCGATAAATCGCTCGGCTGAACCTGTACATGCACACCACTCCTTTCGGTTCCCCTGCCAGGGCGCATCCGTGTCGGCGCCGTCGAGGTCTACCCCCGGTGTGTGAAGCGCACGACGCACGGTTTATTAAGTCGTTGTTAAGTATGTGGCGGTTCGCGGGCCGTGCCCGACCGGGTGCTCAGACCCAGGTCTGCAACGCCGGACACCCGTCTGGGCCGACGGTCACGTGCCGGCCGTCGAGCTCGTGGTCGAGCTCGGGGAAATCACGCCGGCGGTGGGCGCCGCGGCTCTCCTCGCGGGCCAGCGCGCAGGCGGCGATCAGGCGCACCAGCGGGTGCGGGTCAGCTTCGAGCGCGGTCAGCCCGACGCGGTCGCGCTCGATCCCGGCGTTGACCCACAGCGCCTCGCGGCTGGCGGGGGAGGGGACCGGGGAGCCGATGCGGTGGCGGCTGGCGCCGGCGAGGATGTCGCCGGCGGGCGGCTCGGCGAGCGCCGCGCGGGCTGCGCGGGCGCCGAACACGAAACACTCCGTGAGCGAGTTCGACGCGATCCGGTTGGCTCCGTGGAGGCCGGTACAGGAGCACTCCCCGACCGCGTACAGGCCGGGCAGCGTGGCCCGGCCGTCGATGTCGGTGGCGATCCCGCCCATCATGTAGTGGGCCGCGGGGGCGACCGGAACGAGCTCGCGCTCGGGGTCGATCCCGGCCTGGCGCAGCGCGCTGACCACGTTGGGGAACAGCGCCGGATCGACGCCGCGCATGTCGAGGTCGACCGACTTAGCGCCGGTCAGCGCCATTTGGCGCTGCACCGCCCGGGCGACCTCGTCGCGTGGGGCCAGCTCGTCGACGAACCGCTCGCCGGCGCGATCGAGCAGCAGCGCGCCCTCGCCGCGGACGGCCTCGGTGACCAGGAACCCGTCGGCGCCGTTGGCGGCCGACACCGCCGTGGGGTGAAACTGCATCAGCTCGAGGTCGGCCAGCGTTGTGCCCGCGGCGTGAGCGAGCAGCAGCCCGCCGCCGATCGCGGCGGAGGGGTTCGTGGTGCGCGACCACATCGCGGCCGCGCCGCCGGTCGCCAGCACCACCGCCCCGGCGGCGAGCACCGAGCCGTCGTCGAGCAGGATCCCGCGGCAGCGGCCCTCGTCGGTCACCAGCCCGACCACGCGCGCTCCCTCGACGATCTCGATCCGCGGGTCCTCGGCGACCACCGCGCTGAGCTGGCGCACGATCCGACGTCCTGTGGCCGCGCCGCCCGCGTGCACGATCCGCCGCGCGCGGTGACCGCCCTCGAGGCCAAGCGACAGAGAGCCGTGGCGGTCGGCGTCGAACCGCACCCCGAGTCGGGTCAGGTCCTCGACCGCGCGGGGCGCCTCCTCGCACAGGACCCGCGCGGCGGACTCGCGGACGGCGCCGCGACCGGCGGCGATCGTGTCGGCGAGATGATCGGCGGGGCTGTCGTCGCTGGACATCGCCGCCGCGAGCCCGCCCTGCGCCCACCAGCTCGACGACTGGGCCAGCGGCGTCGCCGAGATCAGGTAGGCGCTGCCGCCGTCGCGGGCCACGCACAGCGCGGTGTAGAGCCCGGCGGCACCCGCGCCGACCACCGCGACCTGCGCTTGGGTGACTTGTGATCCGGCGGGCGACAACGGGCAGTACGGTACTCGCGATGACGTCCGTGTTCCTGGAGCACCCGAGCTCGCTCGAGCACGACACCGGTCCGCATCCCGAGCAGCCCGCGAGGATCACGGCGATCGGGCGTGAGCTGTCCGGACGCGACTGGCTGGGGTTCGAGCGGGTGCAGTCGGGGGCGGTGGCGCGCTCGGACCTGACCGCGGTGCATCCGGAGCAGTACGTCGAGGCGATCGAGCGGATCTCGTCCCAGGGCGGCGGACATCTCGATCCCGACACGGTCACCAGCGCGGGCTCGTATCAGGCCGCTCTGCACGCCGCCGGCGGCGCGGTCGAGCTCGTCGACCTGTTGCTCGACGGACGCGCCGACACGGTCTTCAGCTGCCATCGCCCTCCGGGCCACCACGCGCTGCCGGCGCGGGCGATGGGGTTCTGTCTGTTCAACAACGTCGCGGTGGCGGCCACCCATGCGCTGCGGGTGCGCGGCCTCGAGCGGGTGCTGATCCTCGACTGGGACGTGCACCACGGCAACGGGACCAACGACATCTTTCACGGCTCCGACGAGGTCTTGTTCATCTCGATCCACGAGTCGCCGCTGTACCCCGGCACCGGCCACGCGGCAGATCTCGGGACCGGCGACGGCCGCGGCTACACGGTCAACCTGCCGGTGTCCGCCGGGGCCGACGACGAGTTGTTCCGCTCGCTGGTCGACCACGTGGCGGTGCCGCTGGCGACGGCGTACGAGCCGCAGCTGGTGCTGATCTCGTCCGGCTACGACGCCCACCGCGACGACCCGCTGGCGACCTGTGACGTGACCGAGGACGGGTTCGCCGAGATGACCCGGTCGATGCGGCGCTGCTGCGGAGGGCTCGGCGCGCCCCTGGGCGCGGTACTCGAGGGCGGGTACGCGCTAGACGCGCTCGGGCGGTCGGTGGCGGCGACGATGGAGGCTCTTGGCGAGCCGGTGGGGGCGGCGGACGAGGAGGTCGAGGTGTCCGCGTCGGCGCTCGCCGCGCGGGAGCGGCTGGCCGAGTGGTGGCCGGTGCTCGCCTAGGGGGCGCCTTCCGGGGGCTTGCCGGGGCTGCCGGGGCTTGTCGGGGCTTGCCGGGGGCGGGCCGGTCGGGCCGGGCGGGCCGGGCGGGCCGGGCGGCGTGCATAACACGACAAATCCGGCCGGAAACCAGAGCCTTGCCGTGCCGAGCACGCATACGGTGCTTAACGCGGCAAGCCTCGGCGCCGGAGGCGGATTTGACGCGTTTTGCACGCCCCGGTACCGCTGAACGGGGCTCGGCTCGCTGCCCCGCCCCAACCGCGGCGTGTTATCCGACCAGCTCGCGCCAGGCCGCCACCACCCGGGCGGCCATCGCGTCGGTTGAGTAGCGGTCGGCCCGCGCCCGGCCCTCGATCCGCGGGTCGGCGGCGGCCAGATGCGGCTCGAGCGCGCGGCGCCACGCAGCCCGGTCGTACGGGCCGCAATACGCACCCGCGATCCCATCCAGCGCCTCGGGCGCGATCCCGACCGGCGTCGCCAGCACAGGCACGTCGCAGGCGAGCGCCTCGAGCACCGCCAGCCCGAACCCCTCGCGGTCTGACGGGACCAGCACCGCGTTGGCCGCGTTGACCCACAGCGGCACCTCGCGCGGCTCGATGTTCCCGAGCGTCAGCAGCGGCACGTCGCCGGCGGCGTCGAGCGCCAGGTCGTGGCGCTTCTCGGGTCGCCGGGGATCGGCGGGGAACAGCATGCAGGGTGCGGCCGGGTCGAGGCCCAGCGCCGCGCGGGCGTCGGCGCGCGGGATCGGCTCGAACCGGTGCAGGTCGACGCCGCAGGGCAACACCGCGGTGGTTGCACGCCTCGACACCCGGGCCGGGAGCTCGTGCGCCAGCCGCTCGGAGACCGTCGCCACAAGGTCGAGGAACGGCACCGCGCCCAGCGAGATCGCCCGCGAGCGGGGGTGCGCCAGGTCAGTGCCGTGAAACGTAACCGCGTGGGCGGCAGCCGGGACGGCCAGCGCCGGCCACGCCGTCAGGCCGAAGTGAGCGTGGACCACGTCGAACCGGTCGCGGCCGTACCGCCGGCGCAGCGCCCGCGCGGCGCGCCCGTAGGCCCGGGGGCTCTCCGGCGCGAACGCGAACAGCTCGACGTCGGCCTCGGGGATCCGGCGCAGCGCCTCGACCTGGTCGCGGACGAAGCTCCCCAGCGCCGGCCGGGCCGGCGACGGATACATGTTCGTGACGACCAACGCGCGCACTGGCGCCGCGAGCGTACCTGGCGAGCTCCCGGAGACCACTTCGCCGCGGTGGCGACGCCGGGGTCTGCCACCATCACGACCATGACTGCGCATCCAGAGCAGCCCGTCGCCGTGTTCGACTCCGGCGTCGGCGGGCTCACCGTCCTGCACGAGCTGCTGGTCTCGCTCCCGTCCGAGGACTACCTGTACCTCGGCGACACCGTCCACTTCCCGTACGGCGCGCGCAGCGCCGAGGAGCTGCGCCGGTTCGGGGTCGAGATCGTCGATCACCTGGTCGACGCCGGGGCGAAGCTGATCGTCGTGGCCTGCAACTCGGCCAGCGCGGTCGCGCTCGACGCGATCGAGCGCCACATGGACGAGTCCGGGCGCGAGATCGACGTGATCGGCGTCCTGCGGCCGGCGGCCCAGCTCGCGGTTGTGGCCAGCCACACCGGCCGGCTCGGCCTGCTGGCGACGCCGGCCACCGTGGCCAGCGGCGCCTACGCGCGGGCCGTGGCTGCCGCCGACCCGCACGTGCACCTGGAGAGCGTGGCCTGCCCGGACCTCGCGCCGATCATCCAGGGCGGGTTCCCGTTCGACGAGCGGGTCGTGGAGATCGTGCGGGGGTACTGCTCCCCGTTGCGGGAAGCTAACGTCGACACGGTGATCCTCGGCTCGACCCACTACCCGTTGTGCGCCCCGATGCTCCAGCGCATGCTCGGACGCGGCGTCTCGCTGGTCTCGGCGGGCGCGGGAATCGCCCGCAGCGTCGAGCGCGCGCTCGCCTCGCGCGATCTGCTCAACCCCCGGACCGGCGAGGGCAGCTACAGCTTCCAGTGCACCGCCGACGCGGAGTCGTTCACCGCGCTGGGCACCCGCTTCCTACAGATGCCGCTCGGCGAGGTCGTCCACGTCGACCTATCGGCACGGGTGGTCGCGTGACCCCGCGGCGCAGCTACGGCCGCGCGCCGCACGACCTGCGCCCGGTCGAGATCCTGCCCGGCTTCGTGCGCACCGCCACCGGCTCGGCGCTGATCTCGGCCGGCGAGACCAGGGTGATCTGCACCGCCTCGGTCCAGGAGAGCGTGCCGCGCTGGCTGGTCGGCGCGGGGCGCGGCTGGGTCACGGCGGAGTACGGGATGCTCCCCGCGTCGACCGGCGACCGCAAGCAGCGCGACGTCAGCAAGGGACGGCCCGACGGCCGCACGGTCGAGATCCAGCGCCTGATCGGCCGCTCACTGCGCGGGGTGATCGACTTCGAGGCGCTCGGTGAGCGCACGATCTACATCGACTGCGACGTGCTCCAGGCCGACGGCGGGACGCGGTGCGCGTCGATCACCGGCGGCATGGTGGCGCTGCGCCTGGCCTGCGACAAGCTGGTGTCCGACGGACTGCTCGACCACTCGCCGTTGAACGGCTCGGTCGCGGCGGTCTCGTGCGGCGTCGTCGACGGCGTGCCGTTGCTCGACCTCGACTACGGCGAGGACTCCACCGCGGAGGTCGACGCCAACGTGGTGATGACCGGCGACGGCGGGCTGATCGAGGTCCAGGCCACCGGCGAGCGCACGCCGTTGTCGCGCACGCATCTGGACGAGCTGCTGTTCCTGGCCTCGCAGGGAATCGAGACCCTGCGCTCGTTCCAGGACGAGGCCGTCGCCGCGGCGACCGTCTGAGGCCGGCCGGGGCGATGTCCGCGGCGCCCGATCGGATCGACTCGGTCGTACTGGCGTCCCGCAACCACCACAAGCTCAGGGAGTTCGGCCGGCTGCTCGCACCGGCCGGAATCGCCGTCGAGCCGCTTGCAGCCGACGTGAGGCTGCCGCCCGAGGACGGCGACACGTTCTGCGACAACGCGCTGCCCAAGGCCCGCGCGGCGGCCGAGGCGACCGGCCGCCCGGCGATCGCCGACGACTCGGGGATCGAGTCCGAGGCGCTCGGGGGCCGGCCGGGCGTGCGCTCGGCCCGTTATGCCGGCGAGCGCGCCACCGACCAGCAGAACCTCGACAAGCTGCTGCGCCGAAGCGCCCGCCGGGAGCGAGCTGCGGTACGTTTGCGCAGTCGCGCTCGTCGATCCCCGGACGGGTGAGGAACGGGTGTTTCTGGGTGAGTGTCGCGGGCGCCTCGCCGCCGCGCCACGGGGATCCGGCGGCTTCGGCTACGACCCGGCGTTCCTCCCCGACGAGTACGGACACGATCGGACGATGGCCGAGCTCAACGACGACGAGAAGGACCGGATCAGCCATCGCGGGCGCGCGCTGGCTGCGTTCGTAAGCTGGCTGCGCCGGTAGCAGCGCCCGTCAGGTCAGGTTGATTCCGGCGGAGACCGCGACCGCCAGCGTCACCAGCGCGTAGCCGTAGTAGCCCTCGACCATCAGGATCGCGATCGTGACCACACACGCGAGGACGGTCACCAGCCAGGCGATGCGGGCTAGCTCCACGCCTCCATTGTCGCCGTCGCGGCCGACGTCCGGCACGCCTTGCGCGGGCGCGGCGGAGTCGGACCGGTTGGCGGTCGGCACCTCCCGTACGGCCTCCGCGTCGGCGCGATCGGCCAGGGGGTCCGCCGCGGGCGTGGTCTTGGAGGTGTCGCTCGGGGCCATGTCGGTCTCGGAGTTGGGGTCGGGCACTGACTTGGAGGGCTCGCTGTCCCCTCCATGGTCCCAGGAACGGCCGGGCGACTCACCCCGGCGGGTCGCCGGACCCCGGTTTTACGCGGCCTGAGCGTGCGGCTCGATGCGCAATCATGGACGATGAAGTTCGCAAATTGCGGAAATCCGCGGTTAAGTCGCGCTAGCACCCTACGTTCAGCGGAAAGAATGGGCTCTCACCCAGGTGCCACGGGCGATTCCCGTCCGCAGCCCCTGTTAGCGTCGAAGATTCCCACCACCTCGAAGGAGGCCGCCGAATGACGAAGTCCGAATTTGTCGACCAGGTCGCGGATCGCGCCGGGTTGAGCAAGAAGGATGCCGGGGACGCCGTGGATGCGGTCCTGGAGACGATCGAGGACGCGCTCAAGCGCGGCAGCGATGTGACGTTTTCCGGATTTGGCAAGTTCAGCGTCTCGCAACGCAGCGCGCGCGAGGGCCGCAACCCCGCCACGGGCGAGAAGATCCAGATCTCTGCCTCGAAGGTCCCGAAGTTCACCGCCGGTGCCGGGCTCAAGAAGGCAGTCAACTAGCCACGGCGGCGTCTTCTGCAGAGCGGGTCGTGTCTGATTCGCTCACCACAGTGGAGCGCGAGGCGCCGCCCGTTCAGAGCTTCGGAGACCGCGTCGCCGCGCAGGTTGCGGCGCGGTCCTCGCAGCTGGTGCTCGGGCTCGATCCAGATCCGGCGCAGCTGTGGCCCAAGGCGGTCGAGCTCGCCGACGCGGCCGGCGGTGCCGATCCGCGCCCGGTGCGCGTCGGCCGCGCGGTCGCCGCGCACTGCGCGCTCGCGATCGAGGCGGCCGGCGATCACTGCGCCGCCGTCAAGCTGCAGGTCGCCTGCTTCGAGCGACTCGGCGCGCCCGGCTGGGCCGCGCTGCAGCAGACGATCGACCGCGCTCGGGAGGCCGGGCTGGTGGTGATCGCCGACGGCAAGCGCGGCGACATCGACGTCAGCGCGCGGGCGTACGCCCAGGCCTTCCTCGGTGCGACGCCAACGGTGTACGGGCCCGTCGAGGGTCTCGGCGCCGACGCGATGACCGTCAACCCGCTGCTCGGGACCGACTCACTGGAGCCGTTCGTCGCCGCCGCCCGCGAGTGCGGCGGCGGCCTGTTCGTGCTCGCCCGAACCTCCAATCCCGGCGCGGCCGACGTGCAGGAGCTGGCGCTCCAGCGCGGCGGCATCGTCAGCGATGGGATCGCCGCGATGGTGGCCGAGCTCGGGCGCCCCGGAATGGGGGCGTCGGGGCTGAGCGACATCGGCGCGGTCGTCGGAGCCACCGCGCCCGAGCGTCTGGAGGCCATGCGCGAGCTGATGCCGGCGTCGGTGTTCCTGCTGCCCGGAGTGGGCGCGCAGGGAGGCAGGGTGCAGGATCTTGCGGCCGCGTTCGCCCCCGGCCCCGCGGGAGGTCTGGTGTCTGCGTCGCGGGGGATCGTCGACGCCCATCGGCGCAACGGCGGTGATCCCGCCGCGGCGGCCGCGGACGAGGCGGCCAGGCTGCGCGAGCTCGCCTGGCAGCTGGCCGGCTAGGCGCACCATCGTCGAGCACTCGCAACAACGCGACCAGAGCCGGCCGTTTGCCGCTGTACTATCGGCCACCCATGGCCCGGAGGAGTCCTGGGCGCTATCTGGCGCCACTCGCGCTTGCTGCGACGGTCGCAGGGACGTATCTGATCGTCCACGCGGGGTTGACGCACACATCGTCGACCAGCACCTCGCACGTCTCCAGCCGGGCCACCACCGCCAAACGGGGCAAGACCGAGAAAGCGAAGATCTACGTCGTGCAGCCTGGAGACACACTGTCGAGCATCGCTCAGAAGACCGGCGTGTCGGTCGCCACGCTCGAGGCGTTGAACCCCAAGCTGGTGGACCCCAACAGCCTCCAAGCTGCCCAGCGGCTGAAGCTGCGTCGTTGAGATGTCCGGGATGCGCCTGACACCCGCGTCCGGGGCGACGCGGGTGACGGCGGTTGCCGTCGCGGCTCTCGTCGTCATGGCCGTCCTGGCGCTCGCGCCCGGACGCGCCCGGGCGGTCGCGCCGCCGCAGCTGAGCTCGGGGGCGGCGATCCTCGTCGACGCCGACGGGGGCCAGAAGCTGTTCGGACAGAACCCCAACAGCCGCCGCGCGATCGCCAGCACCACGAAGCTGATGACAGCGCTGATCACGCTCGAGCACGTCCACCACCTGGGCCACAGGTTCACCCAGAACGACTACGTGTCGGCCGCCGAGGACTCGCAGATCGGACTGGTCCCGGGCGAGCGGATGAGCGTGCACGACCTGATGCTCGCGATGCTGCTGCCCAGCGCCGACGACGCGGCCGAGGACCTCGCATATAACGTCGGCCACGGCTCGGTGACGCGGTTCGTGGGGATGATGAACGCCAAGGCGCGCGAGCTTGGGCTCAACCACACCCACTACTCGACGCCGATCGGTCTCGACACCCCCGGCAACTACTCAAGCGCGTCGGACCTGGCCAAGCTCGCGCGCTACGTCATGCAGAGCTCGCCGTTCTTCCGCCGCGCGGTGGCGCTGCCCAGCGCGGTGCTGCACACCGGCCGGCACGTTCGCGTGGTCGACAACCGCAACGACCTGGTCGGGCGCTACCGCTGGATCAACGGCGTCAAGACCGGCCACACCAACGCGGCCGGGTACGTGCTCGTGGGGTCGGGGACCCGGAACGGGATGACGCTCGTCAGCGCGGTGCTCGGGACTCCCTCCGAGGACGCGCGCGACGCCAGCACGCTGGCGCTGCTGGCCTGGGGCTTTGACCATTTCCAGATGCGCACCCCGGTGCACGCCGGCCAGGTGCTCGCCCGCCCCACGGTCAAGGGCCGCAAGGGCATGCACGCGCGCGTGGTCGCCGACCTGACCTGCAGCCACGTGTTCGCGAAGGGGGCGCACGTTCACCTCCGGGTCACCGTGCCGCAGCAGCTCGACGGGCCGCTGGCGCGCGACGCGGTCGTCGGCTCGGTCGCGGTGATGGACGGCCGCAAGCTCGTCCGGAGGATCCCGCTGGTTCTCGCCGCGGCCGTCCCGGCGCCGGCTCCGGTGACAAGTGCGCTCGACTTCATCACCCGACCGTTTACGCTTGTGGTGGTCGTTGTATTGATTGCAGCCGTAATCGGTCTGGCGATCTTTCGGCGCGCACGAGTCCGGGGAAGACGCGCCGAGCCGGCATGATCATCACCGTCACCCTCAACGCCGCGCTCGACAAGACACTCGAGGTGCCGAACTTCACGCCTGGGCGCAGGCACCGCACGGTCGATCAGACCACGATGCCGGGGGGCAAGGGCGTCAACGTGGCCCGCGCGCTCAAGCGCCTGGGCCAGCCCGTGATCGCCACCGGGCTGGCGGGCGGTGGCACCGGCAACCGGATCGTCGAGGCGCTCAACGACGAGGCGATCCTGAACGGGTTCGCCAGGATCCGGGAGGAGTCCCGGACCAACACGGCCGTGCTGGATCCGACCACCGGCCAGCACACCGAGGTCAACGAGCGCGGGCCGGCCGTGTCGCCTCAGGAGCTCGAGCTGTTCCGCGACAAGCTGCTGTACCTGGCCAAGGGGGCGAGCATATGTGTGTTCGCCGGCAGCCTCCCGCGTGGGATCGAGTCCGACGTCTACGCCGGGCTGATCCGCGAGGTGCGACGGCTCGGCGTGACCACAATCGTCGACACCGACGGCGACCCGCTGCGGCTGGCGGTGCGCGCCGAGCCCGACGTGATCTGCCCCAACGAGCTCGAGGCCGAGGAGCTCGTCGGGCACGAGTTCAACGACATCGACGACCGCGCCCAGGCGGTCGACGAGATGCGCCGCCTCGGGGCCGCCGAGGTGATCATGACCGTGGCCGACGGCTGCTTCGCGCAGGTTCGCGAGGACGCCTCGCCGACGCTTTACCGGGTGCGGGTCGAGGAACAGGAGGCGCGCTCGAGCATCGGCTCCGGCGACGCGTTCCTGGCCGGCTACGTCGCCGCCCGCTACCTCGGCCGCGCGCCGGTCGAGTGTCTGCGCTACGGGGTCGCCTGTGGGGCGGAGTCGATTCAGCACTTCGGCGCGGGCTTGCTGGACCCGTTCAAGGTCGACCGGCTGCTCCCGGAGGTCGCGGCCGAGCGGCTCGAGATCCGGGCCGAGATCGGTTAGCGCACCGGAACCCCGCACGTAGCGACGTCACGCCCGATGGCGCTCAGAGGCCCGCTGCTACGATCGAGGAGACGTTGATCTCGGCCGCCGCCACCGACTTGATCGTCCTCTCCTCACCGCCCTCCACGACCTCTCCGCTGCCGTCCGCGCCGCGGAATACGATGCCGTAATGGAAGTCGAGATCGGACGCGGAAAGAAGGCTCGTCGGGCGTACGGCTTCGACGACATCGCGATCGTTCCGTCCCGCCGGACGCGCGATCCGGATGACGTCGACATCTCCTGGACGCTCGGTCCGTACCGCTTCGAGCTTCCCCTCGTTGCCGCCGCGCTCGACGGCGTCGTGTCGCCTGAGACCGCCGGCGTGGTCGGCAAGCTCGGCGGGCTCGCGGTGCTGAACCTCGAGGGCATCTTCTGCCGCTACGAGGACGCCGACTCCGAGCTCGAGCGGATCTCGACGTTCTCGAAGGACATCGCCACGCGGGAGATGCAGGACATCTACCGCGAGCCGGTCAAGCCCGAGCTGATCGCCCAGCGGATCCGCGAGATCAAGGACCAGGGCGTGGTCGCCGCCGCCTCGCTGACGCCACAGAAGGTGCGCACCCACTACGAGGTCGCGCTCGAGGCAGGGCTCGACATCCTCGTGATCCAGGGCACGGTCGTGTCCGCGGAGCACGTCTCGCGCGACGAGTCGCGCCCGCCGCTCAACTTGAAGGAGTTCATCCGCGAGCTCGCCCCGACCCCGGTGATCGTGGGCGGCTGTGCCTCCTACCACACCGGCTTGCACCTGATGCGCACCGGCGCCGCCGGCGTGCTCGTCGGCGTCGGCCCCGGCGCGATCTGCACGACCCGGGGAGTCCTCGGGATCGGCGTCCCGCAGGCCACGGCGATCGCCGACGTCGCGGCGGCTCGATCGCAGCACATGCTCGAGACCGGCGACTACGTCAAGGTGATTGCCGACGGCGGCATGCGCAACGGCGGCGACATCGCCAAGGCGGTCGCCTGCGGCGCGGACGCGGTGATGCTCGGATCCGCGCTGGCGCGCGCGTACGAGTCGCCCGGCCGCGGCTACAACTGGGGGATGGCCACGTTCCATCCGACGCTGCCGCGCGGCGCGAGGGTGGCGACCACCCAAAACGGAACGATTGAGGAAATCGTCAGGGGCCCGGCCCGCGAGAACGACGGCACCTTCAACCTGATGGGCGCGCTGCGTACGTCGATGGCGACGTGCGGGTACCGCGACATCGCCGAGTTCAACCGCGCGGAGCTGCTGGTGGCCCCCGCGCTCCAGACCGAGGGCAAGCAGCTGCAGCGCGAGCAGGGCGTGGGCATGGGCGCAACCGGCGCGGCAGCGACGGTCGGTGTCGCCGACTAGTATCGAGGCCGTCGAGACGGCGGCCGCCGCGGTCAGCCAGTCAACCCCTGCCGGTGCCTCCACTCCCGAGGTGGCTCCCGCGAGCGAGGACACGATCACGCCCGCCGCCGCCACCGAGGAGGTCGTGGTGCTCGACTACGGCGGCCAGTACTCGCAGCTGATCGCGCGGCGGGTGCGCGAGTACGGCGTGTTCTCAGAGCTGCTGCCCCACCACGTCGGCGCGGCCGAGGTCGCACGGCGCCGACCCCGTGGCGTGATCCTGTCCGGCGGCCCAGCCTCGGTCTACGAGAACGGCGCGCCGCCGCTCGAGCGCGAGCTGCTCGCTCTGGGCGTCCCGGTGCTCGGCATCTGCTACGGAATGCAGCTGCTCGCCCGCGAGCTCGGCGGGGAGGTCGAGGGCGCGGAGGTCGGCGAGTTCGGCCGCTCGCAGCTGACCGTGACCGAGACCGGCCGGCTGCTGGCCGGCACGCCGCCGGAGCAGACCTGCTGGATGTCGCATCGCGACACCGTGTTCTCGCCGCCGCCCGGCTTCACCGCGTTGGCTTCCTCGACCGCATCCCCGGTGGCCGCATTCGAGTCCAACGAGCGGGCCGTGTACGGGATCCAGTTCCACCCCGAAGTCGTCCACACCCCGTACGGCGAGCGGGTGCTGACCAATTTCCTCGAGGACGTGTGCGGCTGCGAGCGCACCTGGAGCGCGAGCTCGGTGATCGAAGAGCAGATCGCCCGGATTCGCGAGCAGGTCGGCGACGGCCGCGCGATCTGCGGCCTGTCGGGCGGGGTCGACTCGAGCGTGGCCGCGTTGCTGGTCCACCGCGCGATCGGCGACCGGCTCACGTGCGTGTTCGTCGATCACGGCCTGATGCGTAAGAACGAGGGCCCCCAGGTGGTGGCCGCGTTCCGCGACCACTTCCACGTGCCGCTCGTCGCCGTCGACGCCTCCGAGCGCTTCCTGTCGCGCCTGCAGGGCGTGACCGACCCGGAGGAGAAGCGCAAGCGGATCGGTGCCGAGTTCATCCGCGTGTTCGAGGAGGAGGCGGCCAAGCTCGACGACGTCGGCTTTCTGGTCCAGGGCACGCTGTATTCCGACGTGATCGAGTCCGGCGGAGGCACCGGCGCGGCCACGATCAAGTCCCACCACAACGTTGGCGGCCTGCCCGACGACCTCGAGTTCGAGCTGGTCGAACCGCTCCGCGCGCTGTTCAAGGACGAGGTCAGGGCGGTCGGCGCCGAGCTCGGTCTGCCCGAGCGGCTGGTATGGCGTCAGCCGTTCCCCGGCCCGGGCCTGGCGATCCGGATCGTCGGCGGGGAGGCCACCCGCGAGCGCCTCGAGATCCTCCGCGAGGCTGACGCGATCCTCCAGGAGGAGATCCGCAAGGCCGGCCTGTACCGCGAGCTGTGGCAGTCATTCTGCGTGCTCCCCGACATCCGCACGGTCGGCGTCCAGGGCGACAGCCGCACGTACGGCAACGTGATCGTGATCCGCGCGGTGACCAGCGACGACGCGATGACCGCCGACTGGGCGCGGCTGCCCTATGACCTGCTGGAGACGATCGCGTCGCGGATGACCGGCGAGATCCGCCCGGTCGGGCGGGTGGTGCTCGACATCACCAGCAAGCCGCCCGGCACGATCGAGTGGGAGTAGCGACGGCGTAGCCGCGCTACGACGGGCCGCGCAGGAGCGGCGCGCGGACCGGAGAACCTCAGAGCACCGATGACCGACGCCTGGGTCTACCTGTTGCGCTGCCGCGACGGCTCGCTGTACACCGGCTGGACGATCGATCTCGACCGCCGGATGGCTCGGCACCAGGCCGGGGAGGCGAGCCGATACACGGCCAGCCGGCTGCCGGTCGAGCTCGCGCTGGCGGTGCCGATGGATGATCGCACCGCCGCGCGGCGCGAGGAGGCCCGGATCAAGCGTCTCCCGCGGGCGGCAAAACTGGCCCTGATCGCGGGCCCGCGAGCGTAATCTCGGCCGATGCCGCTGCCCAGATGGCTCAGGAGCCGGACCGCCAAGGAGCCGGCCGTGTCGATCGGCGATCCCCGGTTCGAGGGCTGGGAGACCGTCAGCATGCTCGAGGACGAGGACACGGCCGTGGCCTGGCGCGACCACCTGCGGGAGGCCGGGGTGGACGCCAGCTGCGTGGCCGATCACCCGCTCGACCGGTTCGGACGCGGCGACGTGTACCTGGTTGTTCCCCCCGGCCAGTGGTCGCAGGCCAACGAGATCGTCGAAAACCTCGATTGACCCGCCACCGCAAAACAACACTAACCCTCGAGCATAGCCTCAGCTATGCCCGCGATGGGCCGTTCTGAACTCGGGCCGGGGCGTTGCTCGGCGCGCTCTGCTGCAGTGGCACCTCATTCAGCAGCAGCGTGATCAGCAGCGCGATCGCGGCGATCGGGGCGGCGACCAGGAACACCGTCTGAACGCCGTCGATGATGTCCGCGCGGCCGGTTGCGCCCAGCATTGACACCCCGCCGGCGGTCGCGCCCACGCGCGCGGCGAACACGGCGCCGAGCACGGCGGCGCCGACCGCTGCACCGAGCCCGCGGAAGAAGCTGGTCGTCGCCATCGCGATCCCGAGCCGGCGCCGGTCGACGCTGTTCTGGACCGCGACGATCAGCACCTGGCCGACCATTCCGAAGCCGAGCCCGAACACCGCGAGCACGACCCCGGTGACGACCTGCGACGGATGCCTGACGACGCCGGCCAGCAGGCCGAGCGCGACGGTCATCAGGGCCAGCCCGATGATCGGGTAGCGCTTGTAGCGCCCGGTCCGGGCGATCTCGCGCCCGGCCAGGTTGGTCGACAGCGTGATCCCGAGCATCATCGGCACCAGCAGCAGGCCGGCCTCGGTCGGCGTCGCGCCGGTCGTGGTCTGCAGGTAGAGCGGCACGAACACGGTGATCGAGAACAGGGCCGCCGTCGTCAGGAACAGCGCCGCGCTTGAGACCACGACCGGCCGCGTGCGCATCAGGTCCAGCGGCACGATCGGGTCGGCCGCCCGCCGCTCGCGCACGACCAGCGCCAGCGCCAGCGCCAGCGTCGCGGCGATCAGCAACAGGATCGTGGCCGACGACCACGCGTAGCGCTCGCCGCCCCAGATGCAGGTCAGCATCAGGCCCGCGGTGGCACCGGCCAGTAGCAGCGCGCCAGAGACGTCGAGCCGCTTGTCGCCGCGCTGCACCTCGGGTGCGGGCAGCGCCTTGCGTAGGCCCGCCAGCGCCACGACGCCCAGCGGCAGGTTGACGTAGAACACCCAGCGCCAGCTCGCGTGCTGGACGAGCACGCCGCCCAGCAGCGGGCCGACGACGGTCGCGACCGCGAACGTGGCCGCGATGTACCCCTGGTAGCGCCCGCGCTCGCGCGGGCTGACGAGATCGCCCACGGCCGCCATCGCGAGCGTCATCAGGCCACCCGCGGCGACGCCCTGCACCGTGCGGCTGACGATCAGCCAGGTGATGCTCTGGGCCAACCCGCACACCGCCGAGGACGCGAGGAACATCAGCAGCGAGATCTCGAGTAGGCGCTTGCGGCCGTGGCGGTCGCCGAGCTTGCCCCATAGCGGGGTGCTCGCGGCGGCGGCGACCACGTAGGCGGAGGTGACCCAGGAGACGTCGGCGAGTCGCCCGAGGTCGCTGGCGATCGTCGGCAGCGCCGTCGACAGGATCGTCTGGTCCAGCACCGCCGGCAGCATCGCCACCACGATCGCGGCGAACGCAATCCTCACGGATGGGTTGGTGTCGGAAGCGGTGGTCATCGGTTCCTCGCTCTCTGAGATCTCCGGTAAAGCATCGATGTCGAAAGCTTAGATATCTAATTCTTAGATGTCAAGCGATCTGGTAAGCTGCTGTCGATGACGCCTGCTCCGGCGACCATGCCGATCGGACTGCATCTCGCGCGCACCGCGCGAGTGGTCGGCCAGGCGTTCGACCGGGTGATGGCCGAGGCCGGCGGCTCGGCGTCGACCTGGCAGGTGCTGCTGCTGGTGCGATCCCAGAACTGGGGCACGCAGTCGGAGATGGCCGAGCAGATGGGGATCACCGGCCCGACGCTGACCCACCACCTCAACTCACTCGAGGAGCGGGGGCTGGTGCGGCGCTGGCGCGAGGCCAGCAACCGGCGCGTCCAGCACGCCGAGTTGACCGAGGCCGGGATCGAGCTGTTCGACCGGCTGCGGGAGGTCGCCGTGCGCCACGATCAGCGGTTGCGCTCGACGCTCGACCTCCAGGAGACGGCGCAGCTGGCCGGGCTGCTGGACCGCCTCGAGGCGTCGGTCAGTTCCGGCGGTTGAGCCGGGCGCGCGAGCTCAGGCGCATGCGCCGACGCCTGCGCGTCTGAGCACCGGGAGCGTCAGCCGGCCGACCCGTGGCGGCAGGTCGTCGCCGGGGAACCACCGGGCCGCGGCGATCTCGCCGCGCTCGATCCTGATCTCGGGCGCGCGCAGCTCGGCGGCGAAGCAGTAGATGGTGGCGCGCGAGCGATTCAGCGTGGCGACGACCTCGCCGGCGTCGCGGAGATCGTCGATCTCGACGCCGAGCTCCTCGAGCATCTCGCGGCGCGCCGCTGTCGCCGGGCCCTCGCCGCGCTTGATCCCGCCGCCGGGGAGATCCCACTCGCGCGGGCCGTAGGTGTGGCGCACGAGCAGCACGTGGTCGCCGTCGGTCAGCACGCACTTGACGCCCGATACCTCCGGACGGACCACCACGCGATACCCCCAGAGCAGCAGATATGCACAGCGATAGGCAAGTCGCCGCAGTCGGATTGACAGCCTCACGCCAGCAGCGTAGGAGTTCTCCCGACGCTTGCACCGTCTCACCCGGCCCCGCCCCGCTAACATTGCCCGCAGCCGCGCGTCTGCCGCGCGGCTTTATGCGTGCCATGAAGACTTACGTTGCCACCCCCACCGACCGCGAGCGCAACTGGCTGCTCGTCGACGCCTCGGGCAAGACGCTCGGCCGGCTCGCGACCCAGATCGCCGACAGCCTTCGCGGCAAGCGCAAGCCGACCTACACCCCGCACATCGACACCGGGGACTTCGTGGTCGTGATCAACGCCGAGAAGATCGCCGTCACCGGCAACAAGCTCTCCGACAAGCGGTACTACCGCCACTCCGGGTATCCGGGCGGGTTGCGGTCCCGCACGCTTGAGGAGATGCTCCAGCGCCGGCCCGAGGAGGTCATCCGGCTCGCGGTCAAGGGGATGATGCCCCGCAACCGGCTCGCCCGTAAACAGCTCACCAAGCTGAAGGTGTACGCCGGCCCTGAGCATCCGCACGCCGCACAGCAGCCGCAACCGATGGAGATCGCTCAGTGACCGAGACCCCCGAGGACGAGCCTCGCACCGAAGAAGACCCCGCTGCGGCGGCGCCCCAGCCCGAGGAGTCTCAGCCGGCGGCTGAGGCGCCCCCCGAGTCTGCGGCCGAGCCGCCGACGGAGCCTGAGGCGGAGACGCCCGCGGAGCCCGGGGTCGAGCAGCCCGTGGCTGAGGCGCCCGCGCAGCCCGCGGTCGAGCAGCCCGCTGCTGAGGCGCCCGCCGAGGCCGAGGCCGAGGCCGAGGTGCCCGTGCCCGCCGAGGTGCCCGTGCCCGCCGAGGTGGCCGTGCCCGCCGAGGTGCCCGTGCCCGCCGAGGAGCCCGCGGCGGCCGAGCAGCCCGCGGCCGAAGCTCCGGCTCCGGCGGCCGAGCAGCCCGCAGCCGAGCAGCCCGAGGCTCCGGCGACCGCTCCCGAGGCGCCCCCGGCCGCCTCGACCGGATCTGCCCCGCAGGCCGCCGCCCAGACGCAGGAGGGCGGCCAGGACGAGGAGGTCGAGCTGGCCCCGCGCCAGAAGCCCGAGATCCCGGGCGCCGACCTCGAGCCCGACATCATTCCCGAGAGCATCCAGCTGCTCGACGCCGAGGCCCAGGCGGCCGCTGAGGCTGAGGCTGAGGCCGCAGCCGCTCGCGCCGCTGAGGAGTCCGAGGACGGTCACGCACAGCCGATCGCCGACGCGGCGATCGATCTTGCGGCGGGCGCGCGCTACACCGCGACCGGCAAGCGGAAGACCGCGGTTGCCCGGGTGATCCTCAAGCCCGGCACCGGCACGTACTCGATCAACGACAAGTCGCTCGAGGCGTTCTTCCCGCGCGAGACGCTGCAGCGGATGATCCGCCAGCCGCTCGAGGCGGTCGGCTACGACTCACGCATGGACGTGATCGCGCGGATGCACGGCGGCGGCGTCTCGGCCCAGGCCGGCGCGCTGCGCCACGGCGTCTCCCGGGCGCTGATCGAGGCCGACCCGAACCTGCGCGGCGAGCTCAAGCGCCGCGGCTTTTTGACGCGTGACCCGCGCGTCAAGGAGCGCAAGAAGGCGGGGCTGAAGAAGGCCCGCAAGCGGCCGCAGTTCTCCAAGCGCTGAGCGCCCCCGGGGCGGGGTTAGCCGATCGGATGGCGCGGAAGCTGTTCGGCACGGACGGCGTCCGGGGCCGGGCCGGCACCTTCCTGACGGCCGACCTCGCGCTCTCGCTCGCCCGCGCCGCGGTCTCGCACTCGGGCGCGGAGCGGCCGCAGGTCCTGGTCGTGCGCGACACGCGCGAGTCGGGCGAGATGCTCGAGTCGGCGTTCGCCGCGGGCGTCACCGCCGCGGGCGGCGACGCGCTGCTGGCGGGCGTGCTGCCGACGCCGGCCGCGCCGCTGCTGATCCGCCGCCACGGCCTGTCGCTGGCGGCCGTGATCTCCGCTTCCCACAATCCTTACGAGGACAACGGGATCAAGCTGTTCGCGGCCGACGGCTTCAAGCTCCACGACGACACCGAGCACGAGATCGAGGCCGAGCTCGACGCGCCGCCGCCCGCGCCCGAACGGATCGGCAGCGTCCGCCGCCTCCACGGCGCGCTCGAGGACTACCTGCGCGAGCTGCATGTCCGGTTCTCCGAACTCGATCTCAGCGGGCGCCGGATCGTGCTGGACTGCGCCAACGGCGCCACCTTCCGCGCCGCCCCCGAGATCTTCCGGCGCCTGGGCGCCGAGGTGGACGTCCTCGCCGGCGAGCCCGACGGCCGCAACATCAACGCCGGCTGCGGATCCACGCACCTCGATCTGCTCCGCGAGCATGTCGCCAGAGGCGAACACGACATCGCGTTCGCGTTCGACGGCGACGGCGACCGGGTGCTGGCGATCGATCGCGAGGGAGTCGTGGTCGACGGCGACGAGCTGGTCGCCCTCGCCGCGCTGCACCTGCGGGCCGGCGACCGGCTGCCGGGCGACGGGGTCGCGGTGACGGTGATGACCAACTACGGGTTCCACACGGCGATGGCGGAGGCCGGGATCGCGGTCGCGACCACCGCTGTCGGCGATCGCTACGTGCTCGATGAGCTGCGCCGCCGCGGCTGGGCACTCGGCGGGGAGCAGTCGGGGCACATCATCAACCTTGCCATCGGCCCGTCGGGCGACGGGATCGCCAGCGCGCTGCTGACGCTCGAGGCGCTCGGCGACCGCAATCTCGCGTCGCGCGACGCGATGGAGAAGCTCCCGCAGCAGCTGGTGAACATCCGCGCTCCGGACCGGGCCGCGCTGACGACTGCGATGGGGGACCCGGCCGTCCGCAGCGCGATCGAGCGGGAGGAGGCCGAGCTCAGCGGACGGGGGCGCGTGCTGGTCCGCGCGTCCGGGACCGAGCCGCTGATCCGGGTGATGGCGGAGGCGCCGACCAGCGAGGAGACTGAGCAGGTCTGCGCGCGGCTGACGGAAGTTGTTCGTCAGGCGGTAGGTTCCGGGTAGTACTTGACGACGCAAAGGAGGTTTGATCGATGAAGCTCGGACTGACGTTTCTCCGCGTCGTGATCGGGGTGCTGTTCTTCGGGCACGGCACCCAGAAGCTGTACGGCTGGTTCGGCGGCCATGGGATCGAGGGCACCGCCGGGTTCTTCGAGTCGCTAGGGCTCAGGCCCGGACGCCGCCACGCGACCGCGGCCGGAGCCGCCGAGGCCGGCGGCGGTGCGCTGGTCGCGCTTGGCTTCCTGACCCCCGCGGCTGCGGCCACGTTAATCGGCGTGATGTCGACCGCCGTCGAGAAGGTCCACCTGAAGAACGGCCCGTGGGTAAGCGACGGCGGCTACGAGTACAACCTGGTGCTGATCGCGGTCATGGTCGCGCTGGCCGATCTCGGCCCAGGCCACTTTTCGCTCGACCACGCGCTGGGCATCGAGGTCAAGGGCCCGGGCGTCGCGGTGCTGGCCCTGGGTGGTGGCATCGCCGGCTCGTACCTGATGACCCGGCCGTCCGGCAACGGCGGGGAGCCCCCGGCCGCCCAGGAGGCGCCCGCGCCTGAGCCGGCCACGCCGGCCGAGTCGCCCGCCTGAGCCAACCGCTGCAAGTCCGACCGCCCGTTTGACGTTGGGTTGGTCGGGGCTAACATCAGAGGCTCGCTCTGCTGCGGGTAGATGCAGGGCGCGGGCCGCCGGTGCGGTTCGACCCACCGGAAGTCCGATCCACCGAACGGGAGATTTGGCGCATGTGCGGAATCGTCGGCTACGTCGGCCCTCGCGAAGTCAGGGCGCTGCTGCTCGCCGGGCTCGAAAACCTCGAGTACCGCGGCTACGACAGCGCCGGCATCTCGGTGCTCGAGGGCGACCGGATCGACGCCGTCCGCGCGGTCGGCAACCTCAGCGCGCTGCGGGGCGCGCTGGCCGAGCGCGGGGAGTCTGAGACCTCCCAGGCGCCCGTGGCGCTGGCCGAGCGCCCGCAGCCCGAGACCGGGATCGGCCACACCCGCTGGGCTACGCACGGTCGCGTCACCGAGGAGAACGCGCACCCGCACTTCGACACCTCCGACCGGGTCCACATCGTCGTCAACGGGATCGTCGAGAACTACGTCGAGCTCAAGGACCGCCTGATCGCCGACGGGGCGGTGTTCACCTCCGAGACCGACGCCGAGGTGATCGCGCACCTGGTCGCCGACCACAACGACGGCGATCTGGTGGCCGCGGTCCGCGCCGCCTACGCCGAGCTCCGCGGCCACTACGCGTTCGTCGCGATGAGCGCCGACGAGCCCGGGTTGCTGGTGGGCGCCCGCAACGAGTGCCCGCTGATCATCGGCCGGGGCGAGGGCGAGCAGTTCATCGCCTCAGCGATCCCGGCGTTCCTGCGCGCGACGCGCCACGTGCAGTACATCGAGAACGACGAGCTGGTGATCGTCAGGCCCGACGGCGTCGAGTTCGAGACCGCCGCCGGGCAGCCGGTGGAGCGCGAGATCGTCGAGATCGACTGGGACGCCGACACCGCCGAGAAGCAGGGCTATGAGACGTTCATGCTCAAGGAGATCAACGAGCAGGCCGACGCCGTCGCCGAGACGATCGGCGAGCGCGCGGCTCATAACGAGGGGATCGAGCTCGGCGACCTCGGCACGATCGACGACGCGTTCCTGAACGGCGTCCGCCGGATCGTCGTGGTTGCCTGCGGGACCTCCTACCACGCCGGCCTGATCGGCCGGTACGCGATCGAGGAGTGGTCGCGGGTGCCGGTCGAGGTCGAGATCGCGTCCGAGTACCGCTATCGCAACCCGGTCGTCGGCCCGGGCGACCTGGTTGTGGGTATCTCCCAGTCCGGGGAGACAGCGGACACGCTGGCGGCGATGCGGACCGCCCACGAACGGGGCGCCGCGGTGCTCGCGATCACGAACGTGATGGGCTCGCAGGCCACCCGCGACGCCGACGGCGTTCTGTTCACACGAGCCGGCCTGGAGATCGGCGTGGCGGCGACGAAGACGTTCGTCAGCCAGGTGGCCGCCTGCTACCTGCTGGCGCTGCGGCTGGCCGAGCTGCGCGGGACCCTGTCAGCCGTGGAGCTGACCGACAAAGTGACCGAGCTCAAGCACCTCCCGCACCTGATCGCGTTGGTGCTCGAGCATGGCACCGAGGATCTGCGGCGGGTCGCCCACGGCGTCCACAGCGCCGAGTTCTTCCTGTATCTGGGTCGCCACGTGGGGCTTCCGGTAGCGCTGGAGGGAGCGCTGAAGCTCAAGGAGATCTCCTACATCGCGACCGACGCCTACGCCGCCGGCGAGATGAAGCACGGGCCGATCGCGCTGCTCGACGAGAGCACCCCTGTGGTGGTCGTCGCGACCGATTCGCCGGTGCTCGACAAGGTGATCTCGAACATCCAGGAGGTCCGGGCGCGTGGCGCCCGCGTGATCGCGATCGCGACCGAGGGCGACGACCGCGTGGTGGCGCACGCCGACGAGGTGATCACGATCCCGGCCACCGACTGGATGCTGGCGCCGCTGCTGGCGGTGATCCCGCTGCAGTTGCTGGCCTACTTCATCGCCACCGAGCGGGGTTGTAGCGTCGACCAGCCCCGCAACCTGGCCAAGACGGTGACGGTCGAGTGACAGCGCTGGGGGCGTTGCCCGCCGGGGCGCCCGGGATCGGGATCGACCTGCTCGAGATCGAGCGGCTCGAGCAGGCGCTGCAGCGCAGGCCACGGCTCGCCGGGCGGCTGTTCACCGACGCCGAGCGCGAGTACGCGGCCGCGCGGGGGCGTCCCGGTCAGCACCTGGCCGCGCGCTTCTGCGCCAAGGAGGCTGTCGCCAAGGCGCTGGGGCTCGAGGCCTGGAGCTTTCGCGAGGTCGAGGTGCTGGGACGCGACGGGCCGCCCGAGATCCGCCTCCACGGAGCGGTGGCCGCGCGCGCGGAGGCGCTCGGCGTGCAGGTCAGGGTGTCGCTCACCCACGGGCGGCGCGACGCCGCAGCCGTCGCGATCGCGCTGTGACGCTCCCCGGCTGGCTGACGCCGCTGCCCGGGGCCGAGGCGCAGCGGGCCACCGATGAGTGGGCGATCAACGAGCGCCGGATCCCCGGGCTCGAGCTGATGGAGAACGCGGGCGCCGGCCTGACCGAGCTGGTATGCGAGCTGGCTCCCCGGGGCGCGATCGCGGTCGTCTGCGGCAAGGGCAACAACGGCGGCGACGGCTTCGTGGTGGCGCGCCTGCTGCGCCAGCGCGGCTACGAGGTCGACGTCATCCTGCTCGGGTCGCCCGACGAGCTCAAGGGGGACGCCGCCACCAACTGCACCCGTCTGCCCGGCGCGCCGCCCAGTCAGTTCGAGGCCGGGTCCCTTGACGGCGCCGCGGCGATCGTCGACGCGATCCTCGGCACCGGCTTCGCGGGCGCGCCCCGGGAGCCCGCCGCGAGCGCGATCGCGGCGATCAACGAGGCGGGCGGTCGCGGCGCGGTGGTGGTCGCCTGCGACGTGCCCAGCGGCGTCGACGCATCCACCGGTGAGGTCGCCGGCGGCGCCGCGCGCGCCCGCGCCACCGGGACGTTCCACGCGGCCAAGCCCGGCCTGTGGATCGCTCCGGGCAAGGCCCACGCCGGTGAGGTACGGGTGATCGACATCGGCATCCCTCCGGGGGCTCCGGGCGACCCCGAGATCGGGTTGATCGAGGATCGCGTGACCGGCGAGATCCCGCGGCGCGGCAGCGACTCGACGAAGTTCGCGGCCGGCAGCGTGCTCGTCTGCGGCGGGTCGCTCGGGCTCACGGGGGCTCCGTGCATGTCCTCGGAGTCGGCGATGCGCGCCGGGGCCGGATACGTGACCGCGATGATCCCGGCGTCGCTGAACCTGATCTTCGAGACGCGGCTGCTCGAGGCGATGACGGTACCGCTCCCGGACGACGGGGGCGCGTTGGTTCCACGCGCCGCGGACACCGTGTTAGGGCGCGTGGAGCGCGCCGACGCGCTGGTGCTCGGTCCCGGGCTCGGCCGCCACGAGGGGTCGATCGAGTTCGCCCGGACGGTCGCGGCGAAGGCGCAGTTGCCGCTGCTGCTCGACGCCGACGGGCTCAACGCGCACGCCGGCAGACTGTCGTCGCTGGCGGGACGCCCGGCCGCGACCGTGATGACTCCGCACGCCGGCGAGCTGGCGCGGCTGCTGGAGTCAGACAGCGCCGCGGTCGGGGCCCGGCGCCTGCACAGCGTCCGTGGCGCGGCCGCCGAGGCTCGCGCGGTGGTCCTGCTCAAGGGCGACGACACGCTCGTGGCCGACCCTGACGGCCGCGTCGGAGTCAACCGCGGCGGCGCGCCCGCGCTCGCCACCGCCGGAACCGGCGACGTGCTCTCCGGCCTGATCGGCGCCTACCTGAGCAAGGGGATGGACCCGTTCACCGCCGCCTGCGCCGGAGCGCTCGTGCACGCCCGTGCCGGTCAACTGCTGGCGCGGGAGGTCGGGCCTGAGGGAGTCATCGCCGGCGACGTGATCCAGGCGCTGCCGCGCGCCCTGCGCGACGCGACCACCGTCACAGGCACCTAATACGCTCACCGCCATGCCGCTACGCGCGATCGCCCGGGTCAACCTGTCGGCGATCGAGCGCAATGCCGCGCGCCTGCGAGCAGGTCTGGCCGAGGGCGCCGAGCTCTGCGCGGTGGTGAAGGCCGACGGTTACGGCCACGGTGCGATCCCGGCGGCCAGTGCGGCGTTGGCCGGAGGCGCCGGCTCGCTGGCGGTCGCCACCGCGGATGAGGCCGCGGAGCTGCGCGAGGGGGCGATCGACGCACCGGTGCTGGTGATGGGGGCGATCAGCTCCGACGAGCTGCCGGTCGCGCTGGCCGCCGGAGCGCAGCTGGTGGCGTGGGATCAGCGGTTCGTCGACGAGGTCGCGCGCGAGGCAGGCGCGAATGCGCCGGTCGGCCTGCACGTCAAGCTCGACAGCGGCATGGGGCGCCTGGGCACGCGGGATGCCGACGCGGCGCTGGCGCTCGCCGAGCGCATCTCGGAGGCCGGCCCGGCCCTGCAGCTCGTGGGGGCGATGACCCACTTCGCCACGGCCGACGACGATCCCGAGTTCATGCGCGCGCAGCTGGAGACCTACGGCGAGTTCGTGGAGCGGTTGCGGCCGCGGTGGCCGGAGCTGACCCTGCACGCCGCCAACAGCGCCGCGATGCTGCGCACCGAGCAGACCCACTTCGGGATGGTCCGTTGCGGGATCGCGATCTATGGCTGCGATCCGATGCACGACGATCCCGCCACCCATCGGCTGGAGCCGGCGCTCGAGCTCCGCTCGTATGTCGCCGCGGTCAAGCCGGCGCGACCGGGGGAGAGCGCCGGGTACGGCCGACGGTTCGTCGCCGACCGCGAGACCTGGATCGCCACCTTGCCGATCGGCTACGCCGACGGAGTGAGGCGGGCGCTGACCAACAACTGCGACGTGCTGATCGGCGGGCGGCGCTATCCGCTGGTGGGGACCGTCAGCATGGACAACGTCACCGTCGACGTCGGTCCCGAGCCCCACGTGGCAGTCGGCGACGAGGCCACGCTGATCGGTCGCGACGGCGCCGAGCGCCAGATCGCGGAGGATCTGGCGGCGCGGATCGGGACGATCAACTACGAGATCCTCACCGGCATCTCGAGGCGGGTGCCCCGGACCTATCACCGCGACGGGCGCCCGGCATGAGCCACGGCCCGATCGAAGCGCTGGCGGCGGTCACCGGTGGCGGCTGGCTGGTCGGCGGCGCCGTCCGCGACCGCCTGTTGCAGCGGCCCACCGGCGACTACGACGTGGTCCTCGACGGTCCCGCCGAGCCGGCCGCCCGCGCGCTGGCCGAGCACGCCGGGGCGTTCGTGTTCGAGCTGTCCGAGGGGTTCGGGGCGTGGCGGGTGACCGCGCGCGACCGCTCCTGGCAGGTCGACCTGCTGCCGCTGGGCGGCGACACGATCGAGGCCGACCTGGCGCGGCGCGACCTGACGATCAACGCGATCGCCGAGCCGCTGGGCGGTGACGGGTACGTGGACCCGTTCGGCGGAGTCCGGGACCTGCGGGCCCGGCGGCTGCGGATGGTCTCGCCCGACGCGTTCGCGTCCGACCCCCTGCGCACGCTGCGGCTGGCTCGGATTGCCTGCGAGCTCGACTTCGAGGTCGACGCCGGGACCGCCGACCGCGCCCGCGCGAGCGCGCCCGCGCTGGCCGGCGTCGCCGTCGAGCGGGTGTTCGCGGAGTTCAGGCGGATCATGATCGCTGACCGCGTGCTCGCCGGGCTCGAGCTGATGGACTCGCTCGGCGCGACCGCCGCCGTCCTTCCAGAGCTGGCGCGCCTGCGCGGAGTCCAGCAGAGTCAATACCACCACCTCGACGTCTACGACCACACCCAGGCAGTGCTCGGCGCCGCGGTCGAGCTCGAGCGCGAGTCGCAGGCGTGGGCGGGGGAGCGGGCCCCGGCCGTCGCCGAGATCCTCGCCGAGCCGCTGGCCAACGAGCTGACGCGGGGCCAGGCGCTGCGATTCGCGGCGCTGCTGCACGACATCGCCAAGCCGCAGACCCGCGACGTCACCAGCGAGGGCCGGATCACGTTCATGGGCCACGATGCCGCCGGGGCGCAGGTCGCCGGGGCCGTGCTCGCCCGCCTGCGGGCCAGCGAGAAGCTGTCCGAGCACGTGGCCGCGCTGACCCGCAACCACCTGCGGCTCGGCTTCCTGGTCCACGACGTGCCGCTCAGCCGCAGGGCCGTGTACCGGTACTTGCGCACGTGCGAACCGGTCGAGGTCGACGTCACGGTGCTCAGCGTCGCCGACCGGCTGGCCACCCGCGGTCGCGGCGCCGATCAGGCGATCGCGCGTCACCTCAGCCTGGCGCGGCAGATGGTCGAAGAGGCGCTGGCCTGGCGGGAACAGCGCCCGAGGCCTCCGCTGCGGGGAGACGAGCTGGCCGAGGCGGTGGGGTTGAGGCCCGGGCCCGAGCTCGGCCGGCTGCTGGCCGAGCTCGAGGAGGACAGCTTCGCGGGCGAGATCTCCTCCCGCGAGCAGGCGATCGAGCGCGCGCGGGAGCTGCTGGCCGGCCGCGCCGCCGGCGAGAAGCACTAGGCTCCCGCCGGTGAGCGATCCAGACTGCATCTTCTGCAAGATCGTCGCGGGCGAGCTCCCGGCCACGATCGTCGACGAGGACGAGCGCACGATCGCCTTCATGGACATCAACCCGGCCACCCGCGGGCACGCGCTGGTGATCCCGCGCGAGCACAGCCGCGACCTGCTGGAGATCTCCGAGGAGGATCTGCGAGCGACGATCCTGGGGGCGCAGCGGCTCGCGCGCCGGGTCTCCGATCGCCTCCGGTCGGCCGGTGTCAGCCTGCTGAACTCGTGCGGTGCGGCGGCCTGGCAGACCGTGTTCCACTTCCACATCCACGTGATCCCTCGCTACGAGGGCGACCCGCTGCGGCTTCCCTGGACCCCGGCACCGGGCGATCAGGCCGAGATCTCAGCCGCCGCGGCTGAGCTTCGCTGAGTCGACGGGGGGCGCCCCAGCGCCCGCAAGAGCGCTGTGCCTGGTACGTTTCCCGGCTGGTCGGGGCTTCGGGAGCCACAAGCCCGATGTCCAAATGCAGCAAAAGGGGAGTTAATGGCAACGGGTACCGTGAAGTGGTTCAGCGACGACAAAGGCTTCGGCTTTATCACGCCAGACGATGGCGGGCGTGATCTGTTCGTTCATTTCACTGGCATCAACGGCGACGGCTATCGCTCGCTCTCGGAAGGCGCCAAGGTGTCCTACGAGGAGGAGAGCGGCCCCAAAGGACCCAAGGCAGTAGACGTCACCAAGATCTAAGGCGGAGCGCGGCAGCTCTCGGACCTAGGCCGGTTCGCCGGCGAAACGGTGGCCGGCTGCCGCCATCCGCTCCCGCCCGAGGCTGAGATTCGCGGGACCGCGGCGCAACTGCCGCGGCCAAGTCGTGTTCAATGGTGGAAATGAAACGCTTTTGCATGCTCATAGCGGCAGTCGCGACGCTCGCCGCGGTGTCAGTGCCGGCCTTCGCCGACGCAGCGGTCGTCGAGCTCGGCGCGACCAAGACCCCAATCGTGGCGCCCACCTGTCCCCCCGGAGTGACCTCCGCGAACTGCAAGATCATCCTCACCCAGATGACGGCGCTGGAGACGATCCGCGACGGCATCGCGTATCCGACCACGGTCAAGAAGGCCGGGTCGATCGTCGCCTTCACGATTGGCCTGTCGCGGCTGTCGACCGACAAGACCACGGCGCACAATGACATCCATTTCCTGGATCAGACCTACGGCGGGACCACGCGCGCCTCGGTCACCGTGTTGCGCCGCAGCGGTCCCAAGAAGAACTTCAAGTGGACCGTGGTGGGCCAGAGCGCGGTCATCCACCTGCAGCCGTACCTCGGCCAGGTGGTCCAGATCCCGCTGCCGCAGAGCCTGCCGGTCAAGGCGGGCGACGTCGTCGGCCTGACGATTCCCACGTGGGCTCCGGTGCTGTCGATCCAGCTTCCGGCTTCCAAGTTCGCCTACCGGCAGAGTCGGTCGCTCAACTGCCCGTTGCCGGCGACCAGCTCCCAGGCCCAGGCGCTAAAGCAGACCGGGGTCTACAAGTGCAACTATCCCGGCACGCGGATGGAGTACACGGCCACCGAGGTCACCAACCCGGTCTCGATCAACCCGATCCACGCGCCGCGCCGCTGATCTGAACGCCCGGCGCCGCTATTTCCGGTGCGACGTTCCAGGGAGGTCGCCTTAACAGGCGCCCGGGTTCTGCTGGCAGAACGCCGACGAGAGCCCGGCGCCACCGCTGCTGGAGCCGCCGCCGGAGCTGGTCCCGCTGCCGCTGGTCCCGCCGCCGGTGCTGCCGGACCCGCCGGTCGAGTTGCCCGTGCCGGCGCCACCGGTGGCCGGGCCGGACGGCGCGGCCGGCTGGGACGGCGTGACCGTGCCCGAGCTGGCGCTCGAGCCGCCCGACGAGGACGACCCGCCCGACGCCGAAGTCCCGCCAGTCGAGTCCGGCGACGAGGACGATGAGGACGACGACGGCGAGCTGGTGGACGAGCTCGTCGTGTCGGTCGTCGGCGTGGTCGTCGTCGACGTCGAGGAGGTGCTGGACGTGTTGGTGCTGGCCGGGGCGCTGGCCACCACGGCGGTCGCCGTCGGCACCGTGAACGGGGGTACGTCGGCGGTGTCGGGGGAGGCCGAGCCGCCCCCGCAGGCCGCGACTCCGACCGCCAGCGCGGCGCCGGCAATCAGCGCGGCCAACGACTTGGATGTGCGGGAACGGCTGGGAGCTTTCATGCGGCGCAAAAGACGATCAGTCGAGGGGTTCCATGCGCCTGCCGCAATGCGGGCAGTCGTTGAGGTCTCGCTGGCTGTGCTGGTCGCACCAGTTGCAGAAGCGCAGGTTCTCCACCGACCAGGGGAGCTCGGACGGCGTCGGAGCCAGCGGCATCAGCTGCCCGACCACTTCGAGCTCCTCGCCCGTGTCCCGGTCGAGGTAAACCTCACCCGGTTCTGCCTCGATAATGACCTCGCGGCCGCTGGACGGCGCCCGCATGCGGTACTTCTGGTGGGTCCTCATCGAGGCCATGCTACCAGCGGGTCGGGACACCCCCGGGGCGCCCAAAGCGCCACCTTCGGGTGGCGAGACATCGATGCCGCACGCTCGGATAGAGTGGCGCGCCTAACGTATGGTCAGCGCCCTTGCACGCAAGCTAAGAGCACTGAAGGGCCCTCTAGGTCTGCTGTCGGGGGCGACGATCGTCGTCCTCCTGGGCGGGTGCGGGGTCAAGCATCCGACCGCCGACGAGGTCAACGGCAAGCAGCTGTTCGTTTCCAAGTGCGGCTCCTGCCACACGCTCGCCCACGCGGGCAGCCAGGGGCAGGTAGGGCCGAACCTCGACGACGCATTTCGTCAGGACCGCGCTGACGGCGTCAAGAGCACCTCGATCCAGGGCCTGGTCGACTACTGGATCCGTTATCCGAACAGCCAGGGCGTGATGCCGGCCAAGATCGTCGACGGCCAGGACGCTCAGGACGTGGCGGCGTACGTGGCCAGGGTCGCGGCGATTCCTGGCCAGGACAGCGGCCAGCTGGCGACCGCGGTTCAGACGGCCAAGCAGAAGCCTGCGGTCGAGAAGGACGGCAAGCTCCAGATCGACGCCGACCCCAACGGCCAGCTGAAGTTCCTGGCTTCGAGCGCGAGCGCGTCGGCGGGGCAGGTCACGGTCAACATGAAGAACGCCTCCTCGGTCCCGCACGACATCGCGATCAAGGGCAACGGAGTCACCGAGGCCGGCAAGGTCGTGTCCAATGGCGGCACCTCGACGGTGAGCACCTCGTTGAAGCCCGGGACCTACACGTTCTACTGCACGGTCGACGGCCACGAGGCCGCCGGCATGAAGGGGACGCTGACCGTCAAGTAGGGGTGACTTTGGCGGCGCGCGAGCGCACCCGCTCCCACAGCTCGGCCCCACGCCCCGCCGCGACCGCTCGCGCGGCGCGGCGCTCGTCGAGCTCGATGCCGTTGGCGGCGGCGTAATCGAGCAGCTCCTGGCGTTCCTCGTTCTGGCGGGCGATCTTGAGGAACAGCCAGCAGAACAAGCAGATCGTGAGGATGCTCTCCTCGACCATCATCACCCCGGCGGCGCTGATCTGGTCGGCCGTCGCGCTGATGTGCCAGTGGGCGTCCCCGGAGCGGTAGATCGGGTACCAGACCGTGCCCGAGAAGATCATCGCGTTGGCCAGCACGGTCCCGGTCAGGCGGACCGCAACGATGTAGGCGAGCTGGGCGCCGTTGGTGAACCAGGCCGGCTTGGGAAGCGGGCCCAGCAGCGCCATCCACATGGCCATCCCGAAGGCCAGGAAGGTGGCGTGCTCGAGCGCGTGCAGCGCGTCGTGGCGGATCGCCGCCTGGTACATGAACGGCAGGTGCCAGACGTAGAAGTTGACCGCCCACACGACGAACGCGACGACTGGGTGGGTGAAAACCCGCAGGCGCCCCAGGTACCGGTTGCGCAGGATCGGGGCCAGCAGCGGTCCCGTGAAGCCCAGCACGAGCAGCAGCGCCGCGAAGTCGCCGATCAGCAGGTGCTCGGCCATGTGAGCGACCAACAGCTGGTCGGCGAGCGTGTCCACGGGCGGGCTCAGTGCGATTGCCAGCACGATCAGCCCGCTGGCAAAGCAGGCTTGGCGCCACTGGGGGACCGCCCGGCGCTCGTTGGCGAGCTTGCGTACGCGGGACCGGTATGGGATCCACCACACGAGCGCGAACACCGGGAGCAACACGCCGTCCGCGGGGCCGGCTGCGGCGAGCGTGGTCAGGCTGAACTGCACTAGTGCTCCCCCCCGTAAGTACCGTCCCATTCGAGCGGCACCGGCCGGCGTCTGGCTTCGTCCTCGGAGGCTCGCGCAGCGCTGCTGCGCGACGCCTCCTGCGTCCTCGCCAGCCATCCGGCCGGCACCACTCTCGGTGTGACCGTATTTACGGCGGGAAGCACTCGATCAATGGTGTCACGCCGAGGCCTTCGGGCACAGCCACTAAGTGAGCGCCTTGATGACCAGCACGATCACCACGATCGCGGCGATCACCAGCACCGCGTAGACCAGCACGCGGAACGCGTCGGCCTCGTACCGAAAGGGATTGAACCGCCGCGAGTCGGGCATGTCGGCGCCGGAAGCGGTGCTAGAGGATGTAGACCGTCGTGTAGACGATCACCCACATGATGTCGACGAAGTGCCAGTAGATCCCGGGCACTTCCATCCCGTAGTGCGCCTCGGGCGAATAGTGCCCTCGGAACGCCCGGATCGTGACCATCAGCAGCAGGCACAGCCCGATGAACACGTGGCAGCCGTGCAGGCCGGTGAGCGCGTAGAAGACCGTCGCCTGGGCGGAGTCGTGGGGGGCGAACCCGATGTGGATGTACTCGTTGATCTGGATCGTCAGGAACGTCAGGCCGAGCAGGAACGTCGTCAGCATTCCGGCCTTCAGCCCGAAGCGGTTGCCGTTCTTGACCGAGGTCAGCGCCCAGTGGATCGTCAGCGACGAGGACAGCAGGATCGCGGTGTTGACGCCGGCCACCGCCTTGGGGAGCTCGGTGCCGGCCGCGGGCCAGGGGTTGTGGTTGACGATCCGGATGAAGAAGTACGCCGTGAAGAACGCGCCGAAGATCATGATCTCCGACATGATGAAAAGCAGCATGCCCAGGGTCGGAGCGTGTACCCGCGACGAGAGATGCGCCGGGGGCGGTCCGTGATGCTCGTCGTGGGCGATCGAGGCTGCTTCCATTCTCAGTCCTCTGCTACTGCACGGCGGTGCTGGTGGGCTCTTGCTGGACGACGTGCACGACCGGCTTGCCGGTGGTGCGCCGCACGCGGTCGATCAGGTCGGCGCGCAGCCAGCCCGACTTGGTCTCGGCGAATGTCGAAATCACGATGTCGTCGACCCGGAAGGACTGCAGCGCGTTGAGGATCGCCGTGTAGGGGTCGGGGTCGCCGATCATCCCCGCGGCGTAGACGCCCGCCTGGTGCAGGCGGTCGAGGACGAGCTTCAGGCGGGTGCGGGCCCGGCGGCTGGCGTGCCCGTCGCCGCCCTCCTGGGGGACCACGACCAGGACCAGGCGGTCGGGGTGGTCCGAGGCCGCTTCCTGGGGGGCCACCTTGTCCTTGAGCGCCTCGAGCAGCTCGTCGCCGCTGGCGGTGCGGTTGGCCACGGCGAGCGTGACGTGGAAGGGGAGCCCCTCGCTGTCGGGGTCGGCCACGACGTGCTCGACCGGGACGCCCGAGGCGTCGCGGACGCGCTCGACGAGGTCGCGCCGCAGCCAGCCCGAGCGGGTCTCGGGATAGGTCGAGATGATGATCTCGTCGGGGCGGTACTCGTGGATGGCGTCGATCGCGGCGGTGTAAGGGTCGGGGTCGCCGACCTCACCGATCGCTTCGATGTGCTCGGCCCGGACGAACTCGAGCGCGAGGTCGACCCGCGCCTGGGCGGCGTCGAACACGGCGTCGTCATAGACGACCAGGCCGTCGCGCGGCTTGTTCTGCGGCACGCACAGGACGAAGCGCACATCCCCCTCCGACGCGCGCTCGCGGACGGCAGCGACCAGCGCCCCTCCGCCGAGCGTCTCGTTGGCGACTACGAGGATCGTCTTCACGTATGGCTCTCTTGGCTCGGCGGCGTCGTGAACTCACCGGCCGCGACCGACTGCTTGGCCTCGACGGGGGGCTTGAAGATCCCGTGCACCGCGCCGGGCACGCCGTACTCGTAGGGGCCGCCGACGACCGTCGGGACCGCGTCGAAGTTGAAGATCGGCGGCGGCGAGGACACCTGCCACTCGAGCGTCAGCGCGCGCCACGGGTTCGCCGCCGCGCGCGGGCCGCCGCGCCAGCTGGCGATCATGTTGTAGAGGAAGATCAGCGTGCTCAGGCCGAGGATGAACGCCGAGATCGAGATGAACAGGTTCCAGGCGGCGAACTTGTCGGCGTACTCGGCCACGCGACGAGGCATGCCCTGCAGGCCGATCAGGTGCATCGGCGCGAACGTCAGGTTGAAGAAGATGAACGTTATCCAGAAGTGGAGCTTGCCGAGGCGGTCGTCGAACATCCGCCCGGTCATCTTCGGGAACCAGTAGTAGACGCCGGCGAAGATCGTGAACAGCGAGCCGCCGAACAGCACGTAGTGGATGTGGGCGACGATGAAGTACGTCTGGCTGACGTGGATGTCGAACGGGATCATCGCCAGCATCACGCCGCTGATCCCGCCGAGCGTGAACATCGTCAGGAAGCCGAGCGCGAACAGCATCGGCGTGTCGAGGTGAAGCACCCCTCGCCACAGCGTCGCCAGCCACGAGAAGATCTTGATCCCGGTGGGGATCGCGATGATCGCCGTGGTGATCATCATCGGGATCCGGATCCACGGCTGCATGCCCGAGACGAACATGTGGTGCGCCCAGACCGTGAACCCGAGCACGACGATCGCCAGCAGCGAGAACGCCATCATCCGGTAGCCGAAGATCGGCTTGCGGGACTTGACGGCGATGATCTCGGAGATGATCCCGAAGCCCGGCAGCATCATGATGTAGACGGCCGGGTGCGAGTAGAACCAGAAGACGTGCTGGTACATGATCACGTTGCCGTTCTTGCCGGCGCCCACGAACGCGTCGAAGAAGTGGAAGCCGAGCGCCCGGTCGAGCAGCACGAAGAACTGGGAGGCGGCGATGAACGGGGTGGCGATGACGACCAGCAGCGAGGTCGAGAAGTTCGCCCACACCAGCAGCGGCAGCCGGAAGAAGCTCATTCCGGGCGCCCGCATGGTGATGATCGTGACCAGGAAGTTCAGCGCGGTGGCGATCGACGAGGCGCCCGCCAGCTGCACCGCGATCGTGAAGAACAACTGCCCGAGCGGCATCGTCGTCGACAGCGGCGCATACGCCGTCCAGCCGGACGCGAACGAGCCTCCGGGGGCCAGGAAGCTCATCAGCATCATGATCCCGGCCAGCGGCAGCATCCAGTAGGACAGCGCGTTCAGCCGCGGGAACGCCATGTCCGGCGCGCCGATCATCAGCGGCAGCACGAAGTTCGCCAGGCCCGCGAACACCGGGATCACGAACAGGAAGATCAGCAGCGTGGCGTGCACCGAGAACACCCCGTTGAACTGCTCGGGGGTCAGGAACTGCATCCCGGGCTTGGCCAGCTGGGCGCGGATCAGCATCGCCAGCAGGCCGCCGACGAGCAGGAAGAAGAACGAGGTGACGACGTACTGGACGCCGATCACCTTGTGGTCGGTGTTGACGCGGAAGTAGTCGCGCCAGCTATGAGCGCCGTGCGAGGAGTGATCCTCGGGACGGGTGGGGCGGCCGGCGGCCCAGTAGAACCAGTAGTCGAAGGCTCCGAGCCCGACCATGAAGAACAGCGGCACCGCGATCAGCGCCACGATCGTGATCGCGTTCCCGTCGATCACCGGGTGCTCGTGCATCAGCCAGCGGATCAGCACGGTCAGCCCAAAGGCGAAGGCAAAGCCGAGGCAGTCAAACAGGGCCGCTCGGTACCAGCCCGGTGCACGAAGCTTGGCTGCGACGGACATCACGACACCTCCACTGGCTGGTTCATGCACGGCTCACTTTGTCACGCTCGCGAGGAAGTTGACGAGAGCCTGGATCTGAGTCGACGTCAAGGTCTGGGAGAAGCTCTGGGGCATCACGTTGGGCTGGAAACCGGGCGCGATGAAGGCGTTGGGCTTGACGATCGACTCCATGATGAAGGGCTTGAGCGGCATCCCGGCCTTCTTGGCGCTGGCGACGATCGACGTGCCCAGGTTCGGGCCGGTGGTGCCGGTCGTGCCCGCAGCCGCGAGCGTGTGGCAGCCGCCGCAACCCGCCGATCCGGTGAACACGGCCTTGCCGGCGGCGGCACTTGTCGACGTGCTCGATCCCGAGCTGGAGCTCGACCCGGAGCTCGAGCTGGACGCGCTGGCGCTGCCCGCGCCCGGGATCCCGGGGGCGGATGCGTTGGGCGGCGGCGTCCCCACCGGCGGCGGCGCGTTGGACTTCGCCGAGCGCAGCCACGTCTGGAAGGCCGCCGGGGTCAGGACCCGGACCTGGGCGCGCATCAGCGAGTGGCCGGCGCCGCACAGCTCGGTGCACTCCACCGGGTACGTGCCGGTCCGGGTCGGAGTGACCCGCAGCGTGGTCGTGATCCCCGGCACGGCGTCGAGCTTCTCGGAGAAGTTCGGGACGAAGAAGCTGTGGATCACGTCCAGCGCGTGGAGCTTGAACACCACCGGCTGGTCCTTGGCCAGGTACAGCACCGGGGAGACGATCTGCTTGCCCCCGGCTCCGGCGTAGGAGAACTCGAACGCGAACTGGCGGGCGGTGATGTTGATCGTCTGCTCGTTGGACTTGGAATCCTCGTTGGAGCGCAGCACGGTGTAGGCGTAGGTGCAGAGGCCGACGATCAGGATCGCCGGGAGCGCGGTCCAGACGACCTCGAGGCGGGTGTTGCCGTGGATCGGCGGGCCGTCCTTCTCCTCCTCGCCCGGCTTCATCCGGAACTTGAAGACCGAGTACAGGACGACCGTCTCGACCACCACGAAGATCGGCACAGACGCGATCAGCAGCACGTCGTAGAGCGTGCGAACGTTGTGGGCCTGCCGCGAGGCGTCGGTCGGGAACCACGGGATCGCGAGCGCCACGGGGATGCCGATCGCGCAAGCGATCACACCAATCACCACCATCTGCAGAATCGGTCGATTACGCACGGCGGTGGTCTCCGTGTCCGTGGCCCTCGAGCATCACTCCGCCTCGCATCCTATGCCTTCTCGGCGACGAATGGCACCAGGTCGGAGGGCCGTCTTGAAGCGGGCGCGCGCTCAACCTATGATTGAGTCAATCGTTGCAAAGTCCGTGCTCCTGAGCGTAATTCGCGGCGGGGAGCACCTGGTCCTGGAGGCGCAATGCAAGTACGACAGGGCATGACCCAGGTAGTCCTGACGGTCGGCCCCGGCCACACCCTGCGGGACGTCTCGGCGGCGATGTGCCGGCGCAGGGTCGGCGCGGCCGTGGTGCTCGATCCCGACGCTATCGGACCGGGGGTGATCACCGAGCGCGACGTGTTGCTGTCGGTGGGCGCGGGGGAGGATCCGGACACCGAGCTGGTGGCCGACCACCTCACCTCCAACCTGACGTTCGCCTCGCCCGAGTGGTCGCTCGAGCAGGCGGCGGCGGCGATGGTCCGCGGTGGCTTCCGGCACCTGGTCGTGGTCGAAGGCGGGGAGCTCGCCGGGATCCTCTCGATGCGCGACATCGTGCGGTGCTGGACCGGGGACGGGGCCAGCTGTGAGGTGCCCGCGACCGCGAGCTAGCGTCCGGTTTGGAACACTAGTGTCGCGATTGATAACTGGATGGCAGTCGAGCCGCCGAACTAATGAACACGACGCTAGTGCTCGTCGGGCAGCGCTGAGACGTCGCGACGGGTGTCGCGCACCCAGCGGACCAGCGTCCACACGAAGATGATCCCGCCGAGGATCGAGGCGAACCACGTGATCGTCGTCCCGACGACGATCAGCACGATTCCGATCCCCATCGCGAACGGGAGGATCGTCGGCCCGGGGAGGTGGATCTGCTCGCCGGCGGGCGGAGCCGGATCGCCGTGCTCGCTCACGCGTGGACGTAGATCGCCGCCGCCAGGAACGTCATGCCGAACATGAACACGCAGACCGCCCCGGCAATCAGGCCTGTGCGGATGTTCTTACGCGCGAGCTTGCGATCCATACCGGCGGCTGGATCCTACAGCTTGACGTCGGCCACCATCGCTCCGAACAGGAGCGCCAGGTAGCACAGGGAGAACAGGTACAGCCGCAGCGCGGTGCGCCGGTCGGCCCGGCGGTACAGCAGCACCGCGCCGCCGATGAACGCCAGCCCCAGCACGATCGACGCGACCAGGTACAGGCCACCGAACTCCCCGGCGCAGAACGGGAGCTGCGTGATCGCGTACAGCAGCAACGTGTAGAGCAGGATCTGCCGGCGGGTCTCGTGCTCCCCGCGGACGACCGGCATCATCGGCACCGAGACCTTCGCGTACTCATCCTTCATCAGCAGGCTCAGCGCCCAGAAGTGCGGTGGCGTCCAGTAGAAGACGATCGCGAACAGATACACGGCCGTCCAGGCCAGGTGGCCCTGCACTGCGGCCCAGCCGACGAGTGGCGGGATCGCGCCGGCGGCTCCGCCGATCACGATGTTCTGCGGGGTGCGCCGCTTCAGCCACAACGTGTAGACGCCGACGTAGCCGACGAACCCGGTCAGCGCCAAGGACGCCGCCAGCACGTTGAGCGTCAGCGACATCAGCACGAACGACAGCGCCGCCAGCCCGAGGCCGTAGATCAGCGCCGCCCGCGGCGCGACCCGGCCCGAGGGAATCGGGCGCGATGCGGTCCGCTTCATCTGGGCGTCGATGTCGCGGTCGAAGTAGTGGTTGACGGCGCCGGCGCCGCCCGCCGACAGGTAGCCGCCCAGGCAGGTCAGTGCGATCTTCTCGATGCTCGGGCTGCCGGCGATCTCCATCGTCGTGACGGTCGTGAACAGCAGCAGCGTCTGGACCTTCGGCTTGGTCAGCTCGAAGTAGTCGGCGAGCGTCTGCCGCGCGCTCGAGACGGCGGTGGTACGGGCGATCGCTCCGGTCGAAGCGTTCAGGACAATCGCCTCACACCCGCGTGAACTGCTCGCTGCCGCCGGTTCGCTGCTGCACGCCGGTCTGGCGTTCGATCTGGCGCCGGATGTCTCGCATCGGCTCCACGGAGCGTACACGCGGGATCACGTCGAAATTGTTGACCGGAGGCGGAGACGACGTGAACCACTCGAGCGTGTTGCCCTTCCAGGGGTCGGGCCCCGCGAGCGCGCCGCGCTTGTAGTTGAGGGCGACGTTGGCGACCGTGACCAGGATCCCGGCGGCGAGGATGAACGAGCCGATCGTCGAGATCAGGTTGTAGGTCGACCAGCCCAGTCCCGGCTGGTAGGTGTAGATCCGCCGCGGCATCCCGGACAGGCCGAGTGCGTGCTGGACGAAGAAGGTCGCGTTGAAGCCGATGAACATCAGCCAGAACGACGTCTTGCCGAGCTTCTCCGAAAGCATCCGCCCGGTCATCTTCGGGAACCAGTAGTAGATCCCGGCGAACACCGTGAACACCGAGCCGCCCATCAGCACGTAGTGGAAGTGGGCGACCACGAAGTACGTGTCGTTTAGCTGCCAGTCGACCGGGAACACGGCCAGGAAGATCCCGGTGATCCCCCCGATCACGAAGATCGCGATGAACCCGACCGCGAAGTACAGCGCGGTCGTCATCACGATCGAGCCTCGCCACAGCGTCGCGATCCAGTTGAAGATCTTGACCCCCGTGGGGACCCCGATCAGGAACGAGCTCAACATGAAGAACCCGAGCACCACGACCGGCACCGGCGAGGCGAACATGTGGTGGGCCCACACCAGCGTCGCCAGGAACGCGATCACGGCAGTCGACGCGGCGATCGCCTTGTAGCCGAAGATCGGCTTGCGCGAGAACACGGGGATGACCTCCGAGATGATCCCGAAGCCGGGCAAGATCATGATGTAGACCTCCGGGTGCCCGAAGAACCAGAACAGGTGCTGCCACAGCACCGGCGATCCGTGCGCGGTGGGGTCGAAGAAGTGGGTCCCGAAGTGACGGTCGGTCAGCAGCATCGTGACCGCGGCGGCCACCACCGGCAGCGCGATGATCAGCAGCACCGCGTACACGAGCAGGCCCCACACGAACAGCGGCAGCCGGCCCCAGCTCATCCCGGGGGCGCGCATGTTCACGATCGTCGCGTAGAAGTTGATCGCGCCGAGCAGCGAGGAGATGCCGGTGATGTGGATCAGGAAGATCCATGCGTCCTGGCCCCCGCTGGGCGAGTACTGGATGCTCGACAGCGGCGGGTAGCTCCACCAGCCGGCCTCCGGTGGCTGCCAGAACAGCGTGATGTAGAACACGATCCCGCCGAACAGCAGCAACCAGTAGGAGAGCGCGTTCAGGCGCGGGAACGCCATGTCGCGGGCGCCGATCATCAGCGGCAGGAAGTAGTTCCCGAAGCCCGCCATCACCGGCACCACGAACAGGAAGATCATCGTCGTGCCGTGGAGCGTGAGCAGCTGGTTGTAGTGCTGGCCGGACAGCAACGTGTTGTTCGGCACGCCCAGCTGCACGCGCATCAGCAGCGCTTCGATCCCGCCGAGCGCGAAGAACACGAACGTGGTGACCAGGTAGAGGATCCCGATCTTCTTGTGGTCGGTGGTCGTGACCCAGTCGATCCACTTCTTGCTCGTCCGCGGCCGCGTCACTTCGTGCGTGGCGACCTGCGGAACCGGTCGGTCGACGCGCTGGCTGGTGGCGGGCTCTGTGGTGACGGCCATCCGTTTCTCCTTAGAAGTTTCCGCCGGCCGAGAGGTTTCCGCTGGCGCTGAGGATCGCGCGCAGCTGAGCGACCTGCGCGTTGGCCTGGGTGATCAGAGCGCTCTGCCTCGTCAGCCAGGCCTTGTAGTCGGCCGGGCTGAGGATGTTGACGAGCGCGGTCATCGCCGCGTGGCCCCGGCCGCACAGCTGGGCGCACTGGCCGTGAAACAGGGCGCCCGCCTTGGGCGCCTTGAACCAGGTGTAGGTCGTGTAGCCGGGAACGGCGTCGACCTTGCCGCCCAGCGATGGCACCCACCAGGAATGGATCACGTCGGTCGACTGGATCTTGAGGATCACCGTCGTGTTGGCTGGCGCGTACATCTCCTGGTAGGAGTAGGGAAGCTTGGAGGAGAACGCTCCGTTGAGGCAGTCGGAGCCGTACGTGTAGCGCCAGATGTACTGGCGCCCGGTGACGCAGATCGTCACAAACTTGCCGTTGGGCGGGGTCGGCTGGGTGACCGAGGCCGACAGGACCAGCCCGTTCGCGCTCGAGTTCGGCGGGTTGATGATGCTCGGCAGCTTGACGAACGTGACCACCGTGAGCACCACGAGGATCAGCGCGGCCGCGACCGTCCAGCCGATCTCCAGGCGCGTGTTGCCGTGGATCTGCGCCGCCACGGCGTTCTTCTTGGCCCGGAACCGGTAGATCGAGTAGAACAGCGCACCCTCGACGATCACGAACACCACGGCCGCGATGTAGAGCACGACCTTGTACAGAGAGGCGATCTGATCGGCGTTCGGCGAGCCCCCTGACTTCGGGGTGATGAAGTTCGCCAAGGCGGTGGGCGCCACCAGCAGCGAGACGCCGCCCACGGCCGCCAGCGCCAATGTCACTCGCCTCAGCCGGGATCGGGCGCGGCGGGGCTTGGCGTCGGTAACTGCTTGGCGCACGGCGCCGCATTCTATTCAGGAGGAGGGGCGCTTGGTCGGCGCCTAGTCGGGTCTGGCAAATCCCGGCGCTGGAGCCTCGAACCTATACTGGCCCGCCTTGCGATCGTCCCGGGGTATCCGAGTGGCCGCCTGGACCGTGGTCGCAGCGGGACTCGCGGCGCCGGCCCTAAGACGCCGGCTGCACCCGGCGGTGGTGTTCAGCACCGCGGCGGCAGCGCCGGTGGCGCTGTGCACGGTGGTCCCGCGCAGCCGGGCGCGCGACATCGCTCTGTGCGGGATGAACATGTGGGGCTACCTGGCGGCCTACAAGATGCCCCACGACCAGCCCGAGCGACTCGCGGGACGCGTTCACGTCGACTACCCGATCGCGGTCGACCGCGTGCTCGGGCTCGGCGTCACGCCCACGGAGCGGCTGCAGCGGCGCTTCGCCCGGCCCGGCTACGTCAACCGCTTCGAGCGGCTGCTCGTGTTCTCCCACTGGATCTGGTTCACGGTCCCCCACGTCAGCTTGGCCTATGTGCTGTGGCGCGATCCCGACGGGTTCCCAGGCGCCGCGGCGCGCATGTACGCCGTGTTCGACATCGGCGCGGTGTTCTACTGGTCGGTCCCCACCGCGCCGCCGTGGTATGCCGCGCGCGAGGGGCGTCTGGACGACGGCCGCACGACGGCGGTGCGCCGGATGATGCTCGAGTACGGGGAGCAGTTCTGGGGCGACCGCTGGGATGACCTCTACGATGTCTTCGGAGGTAATCCGCTAGCTGCCATGCCGTCATTGCACTTCGCTACATCTCTGATGGCAGCCCACCTGCTGTCGGAGGTGGGCCCGGTGGTCGGCGCCGTGGGGTGGAGCTATGCGGGGATTCTGGGTCTTGCGCTCGTCTATCTGGGCGAGCACTACGCGGTCGATCTGATCGCCGGCGCTGCGCTGGCGGAGACCGTCAGGGCCGGAGCTCCCCGGGCTGCCCCGCTGGTCCGGCGCCTGTCATCCGTGCTGCAAGCGGTCGAGGCGAAAACGGTCAGCGCATAGGGGGCTGGGTGCCTGAGCACGCTCCCACCGAGCGGCGCGCGACCGGGTCCGAGCCTGCCGTCGACGAGGTGCGCGAGGCCGAGGTGGAGCCGCGCGACGACGAGCAGCAGCAGCCCCGCGAGGAGATGCCGCGGGTCGTGTTCACCCGCCGGCGGCTGCTGATCTCGCTGCTGTTTGTCGCCTCCGCCGTCGCGTTCCTGTACTTCGTGCTCCCGCGGCTGCTGGGGCTGAAGGAGACGTGGAATCGCATCCAGCACGGAAACGGGTGGTGGCTGGCGCTTGCGGCGGTGCTCGAGGTGTGCTCGTTCCTCGGCTACATCGCCCTGTTCCGGGCGGTGTTCGTCCGGGGCAAGTCGAGGATCGACTGGCGGGCCAGCTACGAGATCACGATGTCCGGGCTGGCCGCGACGCGTCTGTTCGCCTCGGCCGGCGCCGGGGGGATCGCGCTCACCGCGTGGGCCCTGCGTCGGTCGGGGATGGAGCCCCGCGTCGTGGGCTGCCGGATGGTCGCGCAATACGCGCTCCTCTACGGCGTGTTCATGGCCTCCCTGGTGATCGTCGGGCTCGGGCTGTACATCGGGGTGATCCCCGGCGGCGGCTCGTTCGCGCTCACCGTGGTGCCCGCGCTGTTCGGGGCGATCGTGATCGCGCTGTTCCTGGCGGTCTCGCTGCTGCCCGGCGACTTCGACCGGCTGGTCAAGCGCTGGACCAGCGACAGCGGCAGGATCGGCCGCATGGCGGCGCGGGTGGCCACGGTTCCAGCCACCGCCGCCACCGGGATCCGGACCGCGATCGACCTGGTCCGGTCGAGGAACCCGTACCTGCTCGGCGCGATCGCGTGGTGGGGCTTTGACATCGCCGTGCTGTGGGCCTGCTTTCACGCGTTCGGAGCCTCGCCGCCCAAGGGCGTGATCGTCATGGCCTACTTCATCGGCATGTTCGGCAACACGCTGCCGCTGCCCGGCGGGATCGGCGGCGTCGACGGCGGCATGATCGGCGCGCTGACCGCGTTCGGGGTGGGGGTCCAGGTGTCGGTGGTGTCGGTGCTGGCCTACCGCGCGTTCTCGTTCTGGCTGCCGACGCTGCCGGGCGCGGTGGCATACCTGCAGCTGCGCCGGACCGTCAACCGCTGGCAGGATGAGCCGGTCCCGGAGGGGCCAGGGGGCGGCAGCGGCGTGCTCAGCGGCGCATCGGGTCGCGCGTCGTGATGGAATTTCTGATGCCCAAACGTAGCTATACTTTGTGAAGTGACTGATTCCCGCGTAGAGAACGTGATCATCATCGGCAGCGGGCCCGCCGGGTATACCGCGGCGCTCTACTCCGCCCGCGCCAACCTCGAGCCGCTCGTGATCGAGGGCTTCGCCTGGGGCGGCCTGCTCCAGCAGACGACGGATGTCGAGAACTACCCCGGTTTCAACGACGGGATCATGGGCCCCGAGCTGATGCAGCACTTCCGCGATCAGGCCGAGCGGTTCGGCGCGCGCCTGGAGACCGACGACGTCACCCAGGTCGAGCTGTCGCGCGACGACGGCCCCCACAAGGTCTGGATCGGCGACGATCTGCACCTCGCGCGGTCGGTGATCCTGGCGATGGGCGCCCAGCACCGCAAGCTGGATGTCCCCGGCGAGGAGCAGCTGTCCGGGCGCGGGGTCAGCTACTGCGCGACCTGCGACGCCGCCTTCTTCAAGGACGCCGCCACGGTGATCGTCGGCGGCGGCGATTCGGCGATGGAGGAGGCGATGTTCCTCTCGAAGTTCGCCTCCAAGGTCGCGATCGTCCACCGCCGTGACGAGTTCCGCGCGTCGAAGATCATGCTCGAGCGCGCGCGGGCGATCCCCAACATCGAGTGGATCACCCCGTACGAGGTCAGCGAGTTCCGCGCGTCCGACCAGGGCGGCGGGCTCGGGATCGCCGAGCTGCGCAACACGGTGGACGGCTCGACGAAGGAGCTGCCGATCGCCGGCGCGTTCATCGCGGTCGGACACGAGCCCCAGTCGCAGCTGGTCCAGGGGCAGGTCGACGTCGACGAGAACGGCTACGTGATCACTCAAGGACGCTCGACGCTCACCAACCTCCCGGGCGTGTTCGCCGCCGGCGACCTGGTCGACCACACCTACCGTCAGGCCGTCACCGCCGCGGGCACCGGGTGCCAGGCGGCCCTGGACGCGGAGTGGTACCTGCGCGACAACCCGGCCCCTTTTGAGGCCGAGGCTCGCGCCGAGGACGTCGCCGGTACGGCCGCTCCGTAGTAGTGGACGACCCTAACCGGACTCGTCAGTACGGACAGCCGTGCGCCGGGCCCCAGTTGCGCGACGGTGCCGGCCTGCCGATCGCCAGCCCGAAGTCCTGCGTCCAGGTGGCCGGGCCGCTGGCGTACCCGGCGACCGGATGGCGATTGACACCGGTCCCGACGCTGCGATAGGTCGGGTTGAGGATGTTCTCGCAGTGCCCGGCGCTGGCCATCCACCCGGCGACCACGTGTCGCGGCGTCGGGTAGCCGGTGGCGATGTTCTCGCCCGCCGCGGCCCACCTGAAGCCCGCGGCGGAGATCCGCCCGGCGAAGTTCGCGCCGTGCGTGAACACGCGGCTCGAGACCATCGCGTCGCTCCACCGCTGCGCGGAGTGGTTGAGGCGGTGATCGGAGTGCAGCGCCGGGAGGTGCCGGGCCGCGCGCTCGCGGTTGACCAGGCACACCGCTGCGGCGCGCATCTCGCCGACCGGCGCCGACGCGGCCGACCGGTTGGCGTTCGCGCACCCGGCGGCGGCCTGGGCGGGCGCCGCCAGGACGGTGGCCGCCGCGGCGGTCGCGAGCAGGGCAGCGATCGAAGCTCTCACCCCCGCAATGATCGGAGCTGCGAGCCCGCGGCAAACATAAAGACCAGTGGTCGCCACTAGATGAATCAATCATCTAGGGCGTGAGCACGATCTTCAGCGCTTCGCGGCGGTCGTAGACCTCGTAGGCCTCGGGCGCGTCGTCGAGCGGCAGGTGGTGGGTGACCAGCGGCGTCGGGTCAAGCGACCCTGCCGCGAGCATTCCCAGCACCCGGTCGACGTGACCGATCACGTTTGCCTGGCCGGACTTCAACGTCAGCGCCTTGATCCACACCAGCCCCATGTGGACCTGGACGGGCTCGGCGTAGACGCCGATCGCGACCACGGTGCCGGCGTTGCGGGCCAGGCGGATCGCCAGGTCCAGCGCGTCGGGATGGCCGACCGCGTCGATCGCGACGTCGACGCCGCGGCCCTCCGTCGCCCCTCGGACCGCATCGCGGGGCTTGGACTCGGTCAGGTGCACCGGGGTGGCGCCGAACACCCGCGCCACGTCCAACCGGGCCTCGACCGTGTCGATCGCGAACACGGACTGGGCGCCGGCCGCGAGCGCGATCTGCACCGCGCACAGACCGACCGGACCGAGCCCGAGCACCGCGACGCTGTCGCCCGGTCGCACGCCGCCCTCGTCGATCGCGTGATAGGCGGTGCCCATCACGTCGCCGGCGAACAGCGCCACGTCGTCACCGACGTTGTCGGGCACCTTGCGCAGGGTCATGTTCGCCATCGGGACCAGCGTCCGCTCGGCCTGGGTGCCCTGCAGGGCACCCATCGCCGCCCCGTGGCCGAACAGTCGGGCGCGCTCGCACTTCTGATACGTCCCGCGCAGGCAGAAGAAGCAGGTCCCGCAGGCTGAGTGAAAGCAACCCAGCACGCGGTCGCCGGGCTCGACCCGGGTCACGTCGCCGCCGGTCTCGAGCACCTCGCCGACGAACTCGTGCCCGATCGTGAAGCCCGGCTCGATCTTCACGCGCCCGTGGTAGATGTGGAGGTCCGAGCCGCAGATCCCGCTGGCGGTGATCGCCACGATCGCCTCGTCGGCGGATTGCAGCTCCGGGTCGGGGCGCTCCTCGACGCGGACCTGGCGCACGTCCTGGTATGTCACGGCTCTCATTCGGCCTCCTCGTAGACGTAGAAGCCCTCTCCGGTCTGAACTCCCAGCTTGCCCGCCCAACCCAGGCGGCGCAGGGCCGGCGCCACCCGATAGCGCTCCTCGCGGAGCTCGTCGGCGAGCCCGTCGAGCACGCCCAGGACGTGGTCGAGCCCGATCCGGTCGGCCCACGTCAGCGGGCCGCGCGGGTGGCCGAGCGCGTGCACCATCCCGGCGTCGATGTCGGCCGCGCTGCCCACGCCCTCGCCCAGCGCGAAGGCCGACTCGTTGATCAGCTGGCACACGATTCGGCCGAGCACCAGGCCCGGCGCGTCCTGTACCCAGGCGGCGTGCTTGCCGAGCGTGGCGAAGAACCGCTCGGTGGCCTCCGCGGCCGACGCCGAGGTGTCGGGACCGCGGGTCAGCTCGACCAGCGCGGATTGATCCAGTGGCGGCAGCGCGTGGAACCCGACCGCGGCGCCGCCGGGATCGAGCGAGGCAAGCGAGCCGGCGGCGCAGCAGATCGCCTGCGGGCCGCCCTGCAACGGCGCCTCGGGCTCTTCGCGGCCGGTCAGGTCGAGGATCAGGAACGGCGCGTCGAGCTCGTGAGCCTCCTCGGGCCCCGCCACCTCCCAGCCGGCCTGCGCCGCGGCGGCGCCAAGCTCGAGCGTGAGCTCGGTATCGCCGGCGAGCACGATCAGGCCGTCGCCGCCGCCGATCTCTGGCGGCTCGGGGTCGGCCGGGCGGTAGTCGCCCGCGCCCGCGCCGTAGTCGTAGTAGCCGCGACCTGACTTGCGGCCCAGCCGGCCCGCGGCCACGGTGCGGACGGCGATCTGGGACGGCCGCCAGCGAGGCTCGCCGAAGCTCTGCTCGTAGAACGACCGCGAGATCTCCAGGCCGACGTCGACGCCCACCAGGTCCATCAGCTCGAACGGCCCCATCCGGAAGCCTCCGCCGAGGCGGCAGATCCGATCGATCTCCTCCAGCGGGGCGATCTGCTCTTGCAGCAGCCGAAGCCCCTCGAGGCCGAACGGCCGGTTACAGCGGTTGACGAGGAAGCCGGGCCCGTCGCGGGCCTCGATCACGTGCTTGCCCATCGCCTCGCCGGTCGCGCGGGCTACCGCGAGCGCCTCGGTCGAGGACTGATCTCCGGCGACGACCTCGAGCAGGGCCATCAGCGGCGCCGGGTTGAAGAAGTGCATCCCGACGACGCGCTCGGGCCGCTGCGCGGCGGTGGCGATCGCGGTCACCAGCAGCGAGGAGGTGTTGCTGGCCAGCACGCAGTCCTCGGAGACGACCTCGCTCGATAGCTTCGCGAACAGCTCGCGCTTGAGCTCGAGTCGCTCGGGAGCGGCCTCGATCACCAAGTCGCACGGGGCCAGGTCTTCGAGCGCCGGCGTCGGCTCGAGCCGCTGGGCGGCGGCCTCGGCCTCTGCCTCGGTCCAGCGCCCGCGCGCGGCTCCTCGCTCGAGATGACGCTTGATCTGCTCGATCCCCCGATCCAGCGCCTCGGGCAGGGGGTCGTGCAGCAGCGTGCGGGCGCCCGACAGGGAGCCGAGCTGCGCGATCCCGGCGCCCATCGTGCCGGCGCCGACGACGCCGATCGTGTCGGGTGCTTCGGTCAACTCGCGCCGGCGCTCAGGCGGGGACCAGCGCGTTGATCCCGGTCAGCGACCGGCCGATGATCATCTTCTGGATCTGCGAGGTCCCCTCGTATAGGGTCGTCACCCGCACGTCGCGGAAGTAGCGCTCGACCGGGTAGTCGTCGACGTAGCCCGACCCACCGTGCACCTGGATCGCGGTGTTGGCGCAGCTGACCGCGGCCTCGGTGGCGTACAGCTTGGCGATCGATGTCTCGGTCGTGTTCGGCTTGCCCGCATCCTTCAGATAGCCGGCCCGCCAGACGAGCATCCGCGCCGCGTCGGTCTGCACCTTCATGTCGGCGAGCATCTCCTGGACCAGCTGGAAGGCCGCGATCGGCCGCCCGAACTGCTCGCGCTCCTTGGCGTAGCGGACCGACGCGTCGAGGGACCCCTGGCAGATCCCGACGCAACCGGCGGCGACGCTGTAACGCCCGGAGTCCAGCGAGCTCATCGCGATCTTGAAGCCATCGCCGACCTGCCCCATCATCGCCTCGTCGGGGACCTCGACGTCGTCGAGTGAGATCGCCGCCGTGTCCGAGCCGCGCAGGCCCATCTTGTGGTGGATCACCTGGGGCTGGTACCCGGGATTGTCGGTCTCGACCAGGAAACAGGCCACGCCGCGGTGGCCCTTGTCGGGATCGGTCTGGGCGAAGATCATCGCGAGCTTGGCGTGATTGCCCAGCGAGATCCACATCTTGGCGCCGTTGATCACCCAGCCGGAGTCCGTCCGGCGTCGCGCGGGTCTTCTGGTTGGCGGCATCCGAGCCGGTGTCGGGCTCGGTCAGCCCGAAACACCCGAGCCACTCGCCCGAGCACAGCTTCGGCAGGTACTTCTGCTTCTGCTCCTCGGTGCCCCAGCGGAGGATGCCCGAGCAGACGAGCGAGGTCTGCACGGAGATCACCGTGCGCATCGCCGAGCAGCCGCGCCCGACCTCCTCGACCACCAGCGCGTAGGTCAGGTAGTCGAGGCCGGCGCCGCCATACTCGCGCGGCACGATCGCGCCCAGGTAGCCCTGGTCGGCGATCTTGGCCACCAGCTCGAGGTCGAAGTGCTCGTTGCGATCGTTCTCGCGGGCGCGGTCGACGATCTCCTTGTCGGTGAAGTCGCGCGCGGTCTCGCGGATCAGCTGCTGCTCGTCTGTCAGTTCGAAGTCCATGGCGCGGGACGCTACCGCAGCGCCAGTAGGCTCAACACGCTCATGCCCCCCCGGACTAGATACGTGCGCAATGCCGATGTCCACATCGCCTACCAGGTCGTCGGCGACGGTCCCGTCGACCTCGTGTTCGTGCCGAGCTGGATCTCGCAGGTCGAGGCCTACTGGGAGGAGCCGTCGGTCGCCCTTTACTTCCGGCGGATGGCCTCGTTCTCTCGGCTGATCATGTTCGACCGGCGGGGCACCGGCCTGTCGGACCCGGTCCCCACCGCGCCGACCCTCGAGGAGCAGATGGACGACGTGGTCGCGGTGATGGATGCGGTTGGCTCGCGGACCGCGGCGGTGTTCGCCTGGGTCGAGGGCGGAGCGATGGCGGCGCTGTTCGCGGCGACGCATCCCGAGCGCACGCGCGCGCTCGTGCTATACGAGGGACTGCCGCGGATGTCGTGGGCTCCGGACTACGACTGGCCGCCCAAGCGCGAGGAGCGCGAGGCGCGGATGCACCAGGTGCCCTGGGGCGAGGGCGCTCGGATCCTCCCGCTCGCCCAGAGCGCGGCGGCGGACCCGAGGCTGGTCGAATGGTTCGGCCGGCTCGAGCGCCTCGCGGCCAGCCCGGGCACTGCCGCCAAGCTCGAGATGATGAACGCGGAGGTCGACGTCCGGGCGGTGCTGCCGTCGATCTCGGTGCCGACGCTGGTCCTGCACCGAGCCGAGCCGCACTTCATCGACATTCGCCACTCCCGCTACCTCGCCGAGCACATCCCGGACGCGAGCTACATCGAGCTGCCCGGGTCCGAAGTGTTCTCGTTCACGCACGCGAGCGATGAGCTGCTCGACGAGGTCGAGGAGTTCCTGACCGGTGTGCGGCACGCGCCCCGGCACGAGCGGGTGCTGGCGACCGTGATGTTCGTCGACATCGTCGACTCGACGAGGACCGCCGCCGAGCTCGGCGACAGCCGCTGGCGCGAGATCGTGAGCATGGTCGACGAGTCGGTGCGGCGGGAGCTCTCAAGCCACCGCGGCCGCGCCGTCAAGACCCTCGGCGACGGGTTCCTGGCCACGTTCGACGGGCCGGCCCGCGGGATCCGCTGTGCCACCGCGATCCGGGAGTCGATCCGGGCGCAGTTCGGGCTCGAGGTACGCAGCGGGCTTCACACAGGCGAGATCGAGCTGATCGGCTCGGACGTCGGCGGCATCGGGGTGCACATCGGGGCGCGCGTCGGATCGAGCGCGGCGCCGGGGGAGGTACTGGTGTCGGGGACCGTCAAGGACCTGGTGGTCGGGTCCGGGATCGAGTTCGAGGACCGTGGCGAGCGCGAGCTGCGCGGGGTGCCCGGTCAGTGGCGCCTGTGGGCGGTCTCCGCCGTGGCAAACGTCCCACGATGACGTCCGGAGCGCTCGAGTGCGACGTTGTGCACGCGGTTTCGCCCGTCATTCGCGCACCCGCGCCCACCGTCGCAGACCCGGGAGCGAAGGCGGATCGTCCCGCCCCCGCCTGTCCGGCTGCGGGAGCGGGAACGATCGCAGGCCCTTCCTTGACCTAAGAGGCGGGCGGCAGCGACGCCACGGGGGCCGGCGCCACTGCAATCGTCACGGCCGGGGAGGCGGCGCCGACGTTGTCGGGGTCGCCCGGGATCCGGGCCCGGAACGTGACGTTGCCAGAATTACCGAACCTCCAGCTGAACTGGTAGCTCGAGTCGTGCCTGACCGAGCGCACCTCGACGGTGTGCCAGTTGCCGTCCTTGCCCAGGCGCTGCAGGTAGACCACGTCCCCTGCCTTGTCGGGGGTGACCACGCCGCCGAGCGTGATCTTCTCGCCGACGGCCGAGCTGGTCGAGCTCGGGGTGATCGTCAGCAGGTCACGTACGCCCTCAAACAGGGCGGCGCTGTGACGGTGCGGCGGGAGGGTGGTCCTCACCACGTAGACCGCGTTCAGGGTCGGGTTGACCGCGAACGAGTAGCCACCACTGGCGTTCGTGGCGGTGGCGGCGTTACAGGTGAACGTCGTTTGAGTTGCCGTGCGGCTGCACAGCGTCACCGGCGTGTTCGGCAGCGGCGTCGTGGTGCCGGCCTTGTCGAGCGTGCCGGAGATTGTCGCCGTCTGGCCGTAACTGATGATCGGCGTCGACGTGTTGATCGTGAACGACGGGATCTGAGCCTGCTCGATCGTGACCGTGACTGGGTCGGACACGCCGCGGTCGTTGCGAGCGTCGCCCGGGAACACTACGCGGACGTCACGGACTCCGGGAACGCGCCACCGGTAGCTGATCGAGTAGTTCGAGGCGCCGTCGGTCCGGCCGGTCTTGATCGTGTGCCAGTTGTCGCTGCCGCCCTTCTGGGCCTGGAGACGGACGACCTGGCCCGGGTGGTCGGGAGTGACGTGGCCGGTGAACGTGATCGGCTGCTTGGTCGAGGCGGAGGAGGCGCTCCCAGCCAGGTCGACGAGCGCCGAGACGTGCTCGTGGACGGTCCGGCTGTGGACGCCCTTCGGTCCTCTCACAAACCAGCTGCGACGGGTGAGCACCACGCCCTCCGCCCGGGTGAACTCATAGAACCCGTGCGAGTCGGTCCTGGTGACTCCGATGATGGTGAAGCGGGGCTGAGTCGCCAGGCGGTGGTACAGCACGACCGGCTGGTTGGCGATGTCAGATCCCCTCAGCTGACCGTAAATCAACACTCCGTCTCCGGCGATGATCGGATTCGGTGTGGCGTTGATCGTCAGGCCACGGTTGTGCTGCGGCGCAGCACTGACGATGGCCGGAACAGATACGACCACGAGCGCGGCGGCCAGCAGCGATGCGAGCACGACAAAGCGTGGGCGCATGAAGGCCCTCCTTTCCCAGCGTGGTGAATGGAGCCTCGGACTGCCCGGCCCGCAATGCGTGAGGCTGGTTGCGCCCATCTCAACACCGCGTTGCGTGAGAAAGTTGCGGTGGCTGTCGGCGGCCTTACAAACCGCTGAGCTTCGGTCCCGCGGGCCGCGTCGAGCGCCGCTTCAGGAGGGTAGCCGTGAGAGTCGTTCAGGCCTGGGGCGACTGGGCCGCGTGCCACTCGTAGAGGCGCAGCATCGATCCGTCGATCACCCGATCGATGAACTGCCGAGTGTCATTGACGCGGGGGAACGGTAGCTCGGGCACGGGGACCTGGAGGAACTCGCACAGCGGCTCCCACCCGTCGGTGAAGCTCCACACCAACAGTCGTTGCGCCGGCACGTTCCGCTTGACCTCCTCGTGGTGGCGGCGCATGCCCTCGGCCAGTTGCCCCGGCTCCATGTGCCCGGATGCGAACGTTCCCTTTCCCTTCCACAGCATCCCGTCGACCATTTGCAGATACGCCGCCCACGGCGGGTACACCTGACCCTGGGCACTCGAGAGCAGCCGCATCAGCGACTCGCCGTGGCGTACTCCCCAGACGGTCTCGCGCATGCTGCGCTCCCACGCCTCGGGGTCGCGCTCGCTGAGCAGTACCTTGGCCTCGGGATACACCTCGATCAGCTCACGGTAGAAGAACCCGCCGGGCCAGTCGACGGTCGACTCGAAGCCCCTGAAGATCCGGTCCCAGTCCGTGTCGCCGTCGAGCGCCCGCAGCCACAACTCGGCCTGCGGCAGGTCGGTGAGGACGTTGACCATGTGGTAGCACGGCCCCAGGCCGACCATCTCCAGTGCGATCTTCTGCGACAACGTGCCGGTCCGCGGAAGGCCTGCTCCGATCAGCTTCACCCGGTCACCTCCTCGTCGTCAGCGCCGGCTGCCCAGCGCCCCCATGACCGCGTCGACGGCGGCGTTGACGCTCAGCCCCGGCGAGAGCTCGACGTCCGGCGAGCGCGGCGGCTCGTAGGGGTCGTCGATGCCGGTGAAATGGTCGAGCTGCCCGGCGTTGGCCAACGCGTACATCCCCTTCGGGTCGCGCTCGGCACAGACGTCGAGCGGCGTGTTGACGAACACCTCGACGAACGGGAGGCCGTCCGCCAGGTGACCGTCGCGGACCGCGCGGCGGGTCGCCTCGTAGGGCGAGACAAGCGCCACCACCGCGACCGTGCCCGAATCGGCCAGCAGTCGCGCCAGCTCACCGACCCGCTTGACGTTGCGGTCGCGATCGGCGCGGCTGAACCCGAGGTCGGAGCAGATCCCCTCGCGCAGGTTGTCGCCGTCGAGCAGGTAGGCGCTGCGGCCCTGTTCGAGCAGACGCAGCTCCAGCGCGGAGGCGATCGTGGTCTTGCCGGCCCCCGGCAGGCCGGTGAACCATACGGTGCCTCCCCGAGCACCGAGCAACGTCCAGCGCTGCTCGCGGTTGGTGTGCCAGTGTTGAGTGGTCACGTTCCCACCGACGTCGACCGTTGCTGTCGTGTGCGGATGAAACACCTGGACTCGTGCGCCTGCTCTGCTGTCGGCGCCCACGATAATGCACGAGGTGGATCCCCGGTGACCGCGGCTTGTCGCCCACTCGCGGTGCCGGCCACGCCGGGCGCTACGGCCTGGGCTGCCTGTCCGAGGGCGGCCGCCCGCTCACGCGCCTGCGCCTCGACACCGGCCACCCCCGTCAATAGACTCACTGTGCAGTGGATTCCTTCGTCCTCGTGCTTCTGGGTGGCGTGGTCGCGCTGGGCCTGTGGATGTGGCTGCTTGCCAGGCACTATCCGGGCAACGGGCTCGATCAGGTCGGCCTCAAGTCCGCCCGCGAGATCACTGAGACGCGGGAGGCGCTGGAGGCCGAGGACCTCGACCAGATGATCGCCGCCCACAACGCCCGGCGCCGCGCCAAGGGCGAGCCCGAGGTCACCGCGGCCGACTACGAGCTGGGCGTGGCCAACGACCTGCGCGAACAGCACCGCCGCCGCGAGGCGTCGGTGGCCGACCGCGAGCTCGACGAGCTGCTCGAGGCCACCAACGCCCATCGCCGCAAGCGGGGGCTCCCCGAACGCACGCGAGCGCAGGCGCGCGAGGAGTTCGGTGCCGAGCGGCCGACGGGGTCCTGACCGGGCCGCCGCGCCCCCAGTGCCCGCGTGGCACGCTGCCTGATCATCGGCTGTGGCTGCCGCGGGCTCGAGCTGGCCCGCGAGCTGATCGCCCGCGGTCACACGGTCCGGGCGACCACGCGCGACCCGGCGCGCACGAGCGAGATCGAGGCCACGGGAGCGGAGGCGGTGGTGGCGGATCCGGACCGGATCGCGACGCTGATCCCGGCGCTGGAGCATGCGGCGGTTGGGTGCATCCTGCTGGGGTCGGCGACCGGCAGTTCCGAGTCCGTGGCGGCGCTGCACTCGAGCCGGCTCGAGATGCTGCTGCTGCGGATGTTGGACACCACGGTGCGGGGCGTCGTGTACGAGGCCGTGGGCACCGTCGATGCTTCCGTTCTCGCCGGGGCGAGCGAGCTTGTGCGCCGGTTCTGTGACGACTCGCGCATCCCGTACGCGCTGCTCTCCGACGTAGGGCCCGGTGCCTGGCCGGGGCAGGCGGCAGATGCCGTCGACCGGGTGCTTTCGCGAGAGCCCTGATGCTCGGGACTGCGGCGGGGACGGCTCCGGGCCGTCGCTAGAATCACTTACATAAAGTAAGTAAACCCCGATCGGATATCCGGGAGTTCCCGCGGCAGGCGGGGCCGGCTCGATCGAGCTGATCTGCACACGTGACTTTGGAGCAATAGGCATGGCCGATTACGCAAATGACGTGCTGGTCGAGCCCGAGTGGCTCGAGCTGCATCTGGACGACGACTCGATCCGGATCGTCGAGGTGGACGAGAACCCGGCTCTCTACCGAGAGCAACACATTCCCGGGGCGATCGGGTTGGATTGGCGGGCCGATCTTCAGGATCAGGTCCGACGCGACTTCCTCGGCGCCGACGACTTCGGGCGGCTGTTCGGCAGCCACGGGGTGTCCGACGACCATCTGATCGTCCTCTACGGCGACCGCAACAACTGGTTCGCCGCCTACACGTACTGGTACCTCAAGTACTACGGTCACGACAACGTCAAGCTGCTCAATGGTCCGCGCGAGCGCTGGATCGCCGAGCGGCGCCCGACAACGACCGAGGTCCCGGAGCACCCGGCCGCGACGTTCGTCGCCGAGCCCGAGGACGACGCGATCCGCGCCAGGCGCGACGAGGTCCTGCGCGCGCTCGACAACTCACACCAGCTCGTCGATGTCCGGTCGCCTCAGGAGTACTCGGGCGAGTTGGTCGCCGCGGCCGGCTACGAGTACGAGGGGGCCCAGCGGGCCGGCCACATCCCGGGCGCGCATTCGGTTCCCTGGGCGCAGGCGGTCAACGACGACGGCACGTTCAAGTCCCCCGAGGAGCTGCGCGAGCTGTACACCGACAAGGGCGTGCTGACCGGCGAACCGGTGATCGCGTATTGCCGGATCGGCGAGCGCTCGGCGCACACCTGGTTCGTCCTGCACGAGCTGCTGGGCGAGCGCGACGTCAAGAACTACGACGGGTCTTGGACCGAGTGGGGGAGCCTCGTCGGGGTGCCGATCGAGACCGGCCCGGAGGCCTAGCGGCCGCCGGTCGCGGTCGGTTCTCGCGCTCGCGGCGGGTTATCGGAAGTCCGGGGCGCTCCAGCCGGGCAGGACCTCCGGTAGCCCGTCGCTCACGCGATCGGGGAACTCGGCGGCGCGCTTCTCCAGGAACGCGCTGATGCCCTCGGCCGCGTCTGCCGACTGCCCGCGGTAGAACATCCCGCGCGAGTCGGCGCGGTGGGCGAGCATCGGATGCTCGGCGCCGAGCATCGTCCACATCATCCGGCGGGCCAGCGCCACCGACACCGGCGCGGTGCTGTCGGCGATCTCACGGGCCAGCCCGCGGGCGGCGCCGAGCAGCTCGCCGGCGGGGTGGACGCTGCGGATCAGGCCGGCTTCGAGCCCTTCCTGGGCGGGGAACACGCGGCCGGTCGCCACCCACTCCATCGCGCGGCTGATCCCCACCGCGCGGGGCAGGAACCAGCTCGAGCACGCCTCCGGGACGATCCCCCGGCGGGCGAACACGAATCCGATCTTGGCCCCTTCGGCGGCCATCCGCACGTCCATCGCCAGCGTCATCGTCGCTCCGACCCCGACCGCCGGGCCGTTGATCGCGGCGATCACCGGCTTGGTCGAGTCGAAGATCCGCAGCGTCAGCCTGCCTCCGCCGTCGCGGGGCACCGGCCCCTCGGCGTCGCGCTCGCGGTAGTCGAACGTGGCTCCGCCGCCGGCCAGGTCCGCGCCGGCGCAGAAGCCCCGGCCGGCGCCGGTGACAATCACCGCCCGTACCGCATCATCGGCGTCCGCCTCGTCGAACGCGGCGAACAGCTCGTCGCCCATCGTCGACGTCCACGCGTTCAGCCGATCCGGCCGGTTCAGCGTGATCGTCAGAACGCCGTCGGCGACCTCGGTGACTATCTGCTCGTATTGCATCTGGCGCTCCTCTCCGGGGTGGTCGGTCGGCTGTCCGCCGTCCGCGGTTGGCGGTGCGGGTCGACGGTGGGCGGTCGACGGTGGGCGGTCGACGGTGGGCGGTCGACGGTGGGCGGTCGGCGGATCCTAGGGGCGCCGGCCGAGCAGCGACCCGATGCGGTCGAGCAGGTCCGCCAGGATCCGGGCGGTCGCACCCCAGATCAGATGCTCGCCGACGAGGTAGGTGTCGGTGCGGATCGCGAGCCCCCGGCGCACGAGGCGACGGCGTCCGTACCCGGCCCGCAGCGAGCTCAGCGGCAGCTCGATCACCTGAGCGACCTCCTGCGCGCTCGGAGTCCACTCTCGGCCCGGGTCGATCATCCCCACGAACGGGTAGACGGCGTATCCGGTGGCGATCGTGGGCGTGGGCTGAAGCGCCCCGAGCACTTCGACGGCGTCGACCGGCAGCCCGATCTCCTCCTCGGCCTCGCGCAGCGATGTAGCCAGCAGGTCACGGTCGCCCTCGTCGCGGCGCCCTCCCGGAAACGAGATCTCGCCCGGGTGGCGACGCAGGTCGTCGCGGCGCTTGGTGAACACCGCGTGCAACTGGCCGCGCGACTCGTACAGCGGGACCAGCACCGCGGCGTCGGTACGGCCGCTGACTTCGATTGTCAGCGCGTCCTGCACCGTCAGCAACGACGGCCTGAGCCGGTCGCCGGTCGTCTGGGTGGGGGTCGCCATCGCCTGACTATATTGGCGGGGAATGGAGGCTCTGATCGTTGTCGATATGCAGAACGATTTCACCCCCGGCGGCGCCCTCGCCGTCGATGACGGCGATGCCGTGATCGGGCCCGTCAACCGGTTGGCGGCCGAGGCTTCGTTCGTGGTTGCCACACGGGATTGGCATCCGCGCGATCACGCCTCGTTCGAGGTCAACGGGGGCATCTGGCCGGTGCACTGCGTGCAGGGCAGCAAGGGCGCGGAGCTGCACCCCGACGTGGACGTCAGCCGAATCGACGTCGTCGTCGACACCGGCTACACCGCCGAGCTCGAGGGCTACTCGGGCTTCGAGGGCACCGAGCTCGAGCAGCTGCTGCGCGGCCACGGCGTCGACAAGGTCCACGTGGTCGGGCTCGCGCTCGACTACTGCGTCAAGGAGACCGCGCTCGACGCCAGGCGAACCGGGTTCGAGGTGGTCGTGCACCGCGAGGGCACCCGGCCGGTCGAGGTCGAGCGGGGCGACGGGGAGCGGGCGGTTCAGGAGCTGGTCGAGGCGGGCGTCCAGGTTGTCGACTGACCTGGAGGGCAAGGTCGCGCTGGTCACCGGCGGCAGCCGCGGCATCGGCGCGGCGATCTGCCGACGGCTTGCGGAGGAGGGTTGCACGATCGCGGTCGCGTACCGCAGCGGGGCGGCGGAGGCGGAGGCGGTCGCGTCGGAGGTCTCGTCGGTGGGGGGCGTCGCCCGGACATTCGCCGCCGACCTGGGGGAGGTGGGCGAGCCCGAGCGGCTGATCGCCGAGGTGCAAGAGGGGTTCGGACGCATCGATGTGCTCGTCGCCAACCACGGGGTCGGGACGATGTCGCCGCTTGGAGAGACCGACCTCGAGGTGTTCGATCGGGCGATCGCGGTCAACCTGCGCTCCCCGTTGTTCCTCGTCCAGGCCGCGCTGCCGGGGATGCGCGATCGTGGCTTCGGGCGGATCCTGTTCATGTCCTCGGCAGCGGCGTTCAGGGGCGGGCCGATCGGGGCGCACTACGCCGCATCGAAGTCAGGACTGCACGGGATGACGCACTACCTTTCGGCGCAGCTCGCTTCCGAGGGGATCACCGTCAACGCGATCGCTCCCGGTTTCATCGACACCGAGATGTTGCCCGGGGACCCGGACGAGCTCGCCAAGCTGGTCCCCGCGGGGCGGATCGGCCGGCCCGAGGAGGTCGCCGATCTGGCGGTCGCGACGCTGGGCAACGCGTTCGTCACCAACCACGTGGTGCTCGTCGACGGAGGCAGCCACCCCCGCTAGCGATGGTCCGCGTCGATCCGCCCGATCGGGCTCGTCGCCGGCTCAGGTGGTCGCGGGCTCGACGAGCTCGATGCGCTCGCTGAAGATCACCTCGCCGTCGAGCGTGCGGTGCACGGGGCACTTCGCCGCGATCACGCTCAGGCGCTCGACCATCTCCGGCGGGCAGTCGGCCGGGAGCCGGAGAACCGTCTTGAAGTTCGTGGGGCAGCCGCGCTCGGCCGGCTGATAGTCGCACTGCACCTCGACCTGCCCGATGTCCCAGCCCTTGTGCTTGGCGTACATCTCGATCGTCACCGCCGTGCACGACGCCAGGCTCGCTGCCAGCAGCTCCTGCGGGCAGGGCCCGTCGTCGCCGCCGCCGTGCCCGTCGGGCTCGTCGACGTTCAGCTGGTGCTGGCGAATGTCGATTCGGTGTGTGAACGCGTTCCGTGCGGTTCGGCGAGCTGTGGCCTTCATCCAATTTCCTTGTGTTTGCGTGAGCCTCTATAAGCCATCGTAGCGCCGGTTTTGGCGTTACTCGACGAGTGAGTTGAAAACCAGACCGGTGGGGACCTTGGGGTAGAAGTAGGTCGACTTCGGGGGCATGCTCTCGCCCGTCTCGGCGACCGCCTGGACGTCCTCGATCGGGATCGGGGCCATGAAGAACGCGGCGTCGTATTCGCCCCGCTGCACGAGCTCGACCGCCTCGTCGAAATCGCGCGCGTAGCCGAGCCCGTCGAGCTCGTCGATCGCCTCGTCACTCATGCCGAGCGCGCCCTTGAGGACCAGCGCCTCGAGCACCGCAGTGTCGAGCCGCCGGTAGGGCTCGGCGTGATCCGGGAGCGCGGCGTCGGCGATCGCCGCGCCCTTCAGGGTCAGCATGTAGGGCCGGCGAAAGTGCGAGTCGATGTACCCGATCCGGACGCGGTCGCCGGGCTCGGGCGCGAGCCTGGCCGTGGCCGGCAGCGGCTCGATCTCGAAGTCGCGGCGCAGCGCCTCGGCCAGCGCCTGCCGTTGCTCGGAGCTGAGCCCGCGGACCAGCCGGTGCGTGGGAAATACGGTCACCCCCGGGTCCTGCAGTGCCACCAGGCACATCAACACGTAGCGCTGGGGCCCGTCGCCGCCGACCTCCTCGGCGTAGACCCGGGCGGTCTCGTAGCGATGGTGGCCGTCGGCGATCAGCAGCTCCGCGCCGTCGAGCGCGCCCTTGACCGCATCGATCGCGGCGGGGTCAGGGATGCGCCACAGGCGGTTGAAAGTGCCGTCATCGTCTCTGGCTTCCCCCCACGGTTCGGTTGCGGTGTGCGGGGCGAGCGCCGCCCAAGCGGCGCCGTCGGGGTCGGAGAACAAGGAGAAGATCGGCGACAGGTTCGCCTGGGTCGCGCGCGTGAGCCTCAAACGGTCCTCTCGCGGACCCGGATGCGTGCGCTCGTGCGGCCGGATCCGGCCGGCGCCATAGTTCTCCACGCGCACGCGCGCGAGGAGGCCGCGGCGCTCGCGGCGCCGGCCGTCGGGGCCGGTGTAATCCTGCCCGAGTGCCCAGAATGCCGGCGACGCGTCGGTCGCGATCACGCCCTGCCGGCGCCAGTCGGCCAGCAGGCGGCCGGCCTCGGCATAGGGATCGTCGCCCACCGGGAGGTCGATGCGCACGACGTTGTAGGGGGAGCGAGCCTCGAGCTCGGCACGCTGCGCGGCGTCGATCACGTCGTACGGCGGCGCCACCACCGGCTGCAGTCCTCCGGTCTTCTCGAGGTCGTAGTGGAGCGCCCGCAGCGGTTCGATCTCGGCCACGGCGGCCGAGCCTACTCGACGGGGCACAGTGGCCGCGATCCGGGCAGGCGTGGACGGACCGCGCACGGGAGGACTGGTGATTAGACTGAGATCACCCCGGGGCGTAGCTCAGTCTGGTAGAGCGCTCGGTTTGGGGCCGAGAGGTTTCGCCGGTTCGAATCCGGCCGCCCCGATCCCGGAGCCTTGCTGTCGTGCGCAGCAAGCCCGTGCTACCACAGCCGACCGCCGCGGGCCCAAGCACTTGCCTTGCGGCCGACCAGCGATTTCGCGCATATTGCGACCGTTCGGTTTGTTGGACGATTGCTCGGGTAAGTCTGTTTAGAGCAGGACCCTTCCAGCCCGTGGGATTTCGTCCGCCCCACCTGGGGTGGCCTTTGCGGGTATGGCTGGGCTTTTCTCAGAAGCGGCCCCGGCCAGCCCGGGGTCGCTTCGTTAGTTTCACGGTCGTGGGCCTTGCGGCCTGCGCCCCCGCCGCGCTCGCGTCGACCCCCCGGCGCGGCGCGGCGCGGACCGAGCCTGCGAGCGGGCCCGGTGATCTCACTACAGTTTTGCCGCGGGCCCCCGTAGCTCAGATGGATAGAGCGACGGCCTTCTAAGCCGTGGGTCGCAGGTTCGAGTCCTGCCGGGGGCGCTGTAAAGGGCTGGAAATCCGACCCTTTTCTCGGACAAACTCGAGCGATACTTGTCTAGTCTCCAAGCGGGCAACGGTTCCGGGCAACGGTCAGGCGCCAGCTTCCCGACCGGCAGTCTCGACGCGTTCGATTGCGACCAGGAGAGTTCTTTGTGAGCCCAATGGATCAGCGTCTGCCGGCCGCCGGGTAGAGTGGGGACGGTGATGTCGGGGACGACGGACGTCGATTGGGTCGTGGTCGGGTCGGGCTTCGGCGGCAGCGTCGCCGCGCTGCGGTTGTCTCAGAAGGGCTACACGGTGCGGGTGCTGGAGAGCGGGTCGCGCTTTCGCGATGAGGATTTCGCGGGCAGCACTTGGGACGCGCGGCGCTACTTTTTCGCGCCGCGGCTGGGGCTGCGCGGGATCATGCGGATGACGCTGTTCCCGGACGTGTTGATCGTGTCGGGCGCGGGCGTCGGTGGCGGCAGCCTCGGTTATGCGAACACCCTCTATCGCGCCCGCGACGCCTTCTTCCAGGACCCGCGGTGGCGTGACCTGGCCGACTGGAAGGCCGACCTCGCCGCGCACTACGACACTGCAGAGCGGATGCTCGGCGTGACCGACGTGACGTTTGACTCCGACGGCGACATCCTTTTGCGCGAGCTCGCCGCGGCGCTCGGGGTCGAGCAGACGTATGGTCACACGCGCGTGGGTGTCTATCTCGGTGAGCCCGGCGTTGAGCATCCCGATCCGTACTTCGACGGGGAGGGTCCGGCCCGCACCGGCTGCATCCGCTGCGGCGAGTGCATGGTCGGCTGTCGCCATGGGGCCAAGAACACGCTGGTGAAGAACTATCTGTGGTTCGCCGAGCGCCTGGGGGCGAGGATCGACGCGGAGCGGACGGTCACCGACGTGCGGCCATTGGCCGCCGCCGACGGGTCTGAGGGATATGCGGTCACGCACGTGCGCAGCGGGGCGTTGTGGCGCGGCCGCGGCGAGACGATCACCGCCCGTGGCGTCGTCCTCGCGGCCGGTGCGCTGGGCACCAACCGGCTGCTGGCCAGCTGCCGGCACCGCGCTTCGCTGCCGCGCGTCTCCGAGCGCCTCGGCCACTTGGTCCGCACCAACAGCGAGTCGATCGTTGCCGTCACCGCGCCCGACGACGCGCGCGACTTCACCGCCTCGGTAGCGATCAGCTCCAGCATCTACCCGGATCCCGACACGCACATCGAGCTGGTGACCTACGGCCGCGGCGGCGGCGCGATGAAAACGATGTTCACCGCGCTGGTGGGCGATGGCACGCGGGTCACCCGGCCGCTGCGCTGGCTGGCCGCGATCGCCCGCCACCCCGTGAGCTTCGCGCGGCTGCTCGCCACGCCCAACTGGTCGCGGCGCACGCTGATCGTGCTCGTGATGCAGACGGTCGACAGCGCGCTGCGGTTCACGTCCCGGCCAAGGCGCTTCGGCGGCGGCGTGCGGATCACGACCGAGCAGGACGCCGCGAATCCCAACCCCACGTTCATTCCCGCCGCCAACCGCGCGGCCCAGTGGCTGTCCGAGCGCATCGGCGGCATCCCACAGAGCGGAACCACCGAGGCGCTGTTCAACGTGCCGACGACCGCGCACATCCTCGGCGGCGCAGTCATCGCCGCCGACCCATCCCAGGGCGTAATCGACGCCCGAGGCCAGGTGTTCGGCTACGAGAACCTGCTCATCACCGACGGCTCGGCGCTGCCCGCCAACCCGGGTGTCAACCCGAGCCTGACGATCACCGCGCTGGCCGAACACACGATCGCCCAAGTGCCGGCCACCCGCGCCGCCCAGCGCGCTGCACGTCACGGCCCTGCGCTCGGCTAGCTGTCCTGAGTCGCGAAGCAGACGAGGCCGGCGTCAGCAGAGAGATAGCACCGAAACCGGGTTACGCGGCGGCAGCGCCAGGCGTTGGGGTCTTCAGGCTTGGAAGCCGCCGCGCTCGCGTCGCGAGTCCGGCACGCGGTACAGAAGCGCCCCTGCTGGCGATGGTGATGTGCTCGCCGCGGGACGCGACGTTTCCCAGCACGCGCGCAGGCAGGCTGCCGGCGGAGGCTTGACCGCTCGAATAGGATCGCCTTTCCGTCCAAGGGGTCGATCTACGCGCGGCCCGCGATCACAGAGGGGGACGTGTCTTGAGGGCGACGATCCCACAGACGAGGATCGACCGCGTCACCGTGCAAGAGGTCGAGATCGGCCAGCTCAGCGCTGGGCCGCTCGCAATCGGCTCGCTTGTGCTCGACGGCGTGCACGCCGACGTCAGCACCGGCGCGGTTGCGCTAGCCAACCTGAGCGTGACGATCACGCTGGACTTCGAGCTCGACTGGAGCGTGTCGATCCACATTCCGTTCGACGGTACGCACGGCTGGTCCGGTTCGATCGACTTCGGCACGCAGTCGATCACCGTCGGGCTCGGTGACGTCACGGTCCCGGGGCTCAAGAACCTCGACCTCGACCTCGGTCAGCTCGCGGTCTCTGACGTGACCGCCGTGATCGGGGCGATCAAGAACCTGCAACTTGGGGCGCTCGTGGCAGAGCAGATCAGCGCAGGCGGCGCGACCGCCCCGAGCGCCGGCTTCACGCTCGCCGGCCTCACGCTCGGCTCCGCGGCAGTCGCCGACGTCGGCGTCCCCGCCGTGACGGTCGAGGAGACCAAGGTCGCGCACCTGCACGGGCAAGCGCTGCCGCTCGGTGCGGTGACGATCCCCGGCCTGTCTCTGCCGGGTGCGGCGGTCGCGGATATCACCAGCGACGGCCTCGACGTGAGCGCGACGTCCAACCCGTTCGAGTTCACGGCCGATGCAGGCCTCCTGAAGGTGACGCTCAAGCTCACCCCGGGCGCGCAGATGCAGGCCGACGAGCTGCACATGTCGGGGGTACGTGCGTCCACCTCGATCGGGAGCGTGACGCTGTCGAACGTCGTTCTTCCGTACGACGTGCTCGACGTCACCCTCGCGCAGCTCGGGATCGAGACCGTCGCCATCCCGAACATCGAGGTGAGCTAATGACTCAGCCCCGTCGCAAGGTGGTGAGGGTGAAGGTTGAAACCGAGCAGGTCGACAACACCCTGCCACTGGCGCAGATCGTCCGCCGCGTTCATCGCGGCGCGGCCGCGGAGATGCGCAAGGCCCGCGCCGACGAGACGGTTCCGGACGAGTACGTCGAGCGCGTGCGCGAGCTGCACCGGACGGCGGCGGCGTTTGCGGCCGCGCTAGACGCGCTCGAGGACGGGCCCAGCGGCGGGTGAGGAGGCTGAAATGGTCGGCGATGGGGCGCTCCGCTCCTGACGATTGCAGGAGCCTTCCCGCCTGCCAAGCACGACACGCAGCAGCACCGAGCGTAACGCGACGCACAACTCATTCCTGCGCACGGACCACGCTGGCAACGACATCGACGGCGGCGACCAGTGCTTCTGCGTCGTCGCCCTGGCGGCCATCTGACTATCGCTTCTCCTTCATCCGGCCGCCGACCCAAAGCGGCAGTTGGCCCGCGCCGTCAGCCGGCTCGTGACGTGGCCGGTGGTTCGTTAGAGGGGATGCGGCTGGCGGTTTGACTGCAGCGTGAAATGGTCCGTAGGGGCGGTCGCGGTGGGATCATTGGTTGGCGTGTTTGAGCGGTTTACTGAGCGTGCCCGCCAGGTTGTGGTCTTGGCGCAGGAAGCGGCGCGGATGCTGCAGCACAATTACATCGGTACCGAGCACATCCTGCTCGGGCTGCTGCTTGAGGAGGAAGGCCTGGCGGCCCGGGTGCTCGGGTCGCTTGACATCACCGTCGAGCGTGCGCGGATCGAGGTGGTGCGAATCGTCGGCTCGGGTGAGGAGTCCGTCGAAGGCCAGATCCCGTTCACGCCGCGCGCGAAGAAGGTCCTCGAGCTGGCGCTGCGCGAAGCGCTGAGTCTGGGTCACAACCACATCGGCACCGAGCACATCCTGCTCGGACTGGTTAGGGAGAACGAGGGTGTAGCCGCGCGGATCCTGCTTGACTTTGATGCCGACCCCGAGACCGTCCGCAGCGAGATGTTGCGGATGCTCTCCCAGCCACTCGAGCCCGCAGCCTCGAGGTCCGAAAGGATCAACGCGCCGCGCGCCGCCACGTTACCCGTGCTCGAGGGAGCATGGTTCGATGGGCTGGATGCGGTCCTCGACGAGTTGGCTGGAGAGATCCGTCGCCAGCGCCAGCGCACTCCCGATACCGGGGATCTGCTGCTCGTCCTCGTCGGCGCGCCCGACACGCTCGCCAGTCGTGCCCTGCGCGAGCTCGGAGCAGACCTCAACTCGCTGCCCGACGTAGTCGGGCGCCTCCGCGACCAGGAGGTCGCCGAGGATCAGCTCACACGACAACTCAACGAGCTCGCCGACGCCGTACAACAGCAAGTCCAGGCTCTCGCGCGACTGCGCGCCCAGGAACGCGAGCTGCGCGCGCAAGCCGACGCCCGCATGGCCGTAAAACCGGAGACGTTGGAAACGCTTCGCCACCAGCTCGGGCTCTCGCGCCCGGCCGAGCCACCGCAACCAAGCTGAGCGAGCTTCCGGGAGCGGACGCGGAGAATTGGACCCAACCCGGTCCCAAACGCGAGAACTCCACCGAGATCTATTGCTGTGCTCGTTCTGCGGCAAGAGCCAAGCCGAGGTCGAACGACTGATCGCGGGACCCGGGGCATCGGCTTCCGCATCCGGACGCCGCGGACCTGAAGCAGAAGTTCCCCGGCGGAACCATGACGCGTCTGGGGGTGAGCCGTGACCGACGCGTGTCGGTCACGGCTCGGGAGTGGTTGGCGGGTTGGCCGAAGGCCGACGCTATGCCGAGATCGGACTTTCCGCGATCACGGCTCTTTGAGTCGGGCGTTCGTCCTGGACCTCGGGGGCTGGCGCGGTTTTCGGGACCGTGAGGGCAAGCAACGCACCCACGCCCAGAACGACCCCGCCGATGGGAAGCGCGGCCGTGAGTCCAGCGGCGTATGCCTGTGGGGAGCCGTAGGAGCCGTGGGCGCTAAATACCGCAGCCAGCACCGCGACGCCGATGACGCCGCCGAGCTCGCGGATTGCGTTGGTGGCGCCGGACGCTTGGCCGGCTTCCTGCGCGTGCACCGAGCTGAGTACCGCGTTTGCCGAAGGGGCGAACACGAGCGCCATGCCGGTGCCGGCCAGCACGAACGGCACGATCAGGCGACCGTAGGCGATGTTGGGAGTGATGATTGCCCCTAGCCAGGCGATCGCCGTGGCCTGTAGCGCCAGGCCGGCAGCCATCAGTGGCCGTGGGCCGATCCGGTCGCTCAGCATCCCCGCGACCGGCGCGACGATCATCGGCATCCCCGTCCAGGGGAGGGTCCGCAGACCGGCCTGGAGCGGTGTGTAGCCCTGCGTGGTCTGGAAGAACTGGGCCAGCAGGAAGATCGAGCCGAACACCCCGACGTACATCGCGAACGAGACCCCGTTGGTGGCCGCGAACGTCCGCGAACGGAACAAACGCATCGGCAGCATCGGTGCCGGCGCGCGCAACTCCCACGCTACGAACGCGATCACAAACCCGACACCCACGGCAAACGATCCCAGGATCGTCGCGCTCGTCCAACCCAGTGCCTGGCCGCGGATCGTCGCGTAGGTGATGCCCAGCAGCCCTGGTCCCGCCAGCGCCAGGCCTTGCAGGTCCAGGCGGGCGCTCGGTCCTCGTGATTCGGTGAGTTTGGTTAGAGCCAGCGGGATCAGGACGAGTCCGACGGGCACGTTGATCCAGAAGATCCAGTGCCAGGAGATGCCGCTGATCACCGCGCCCCCGACCAACGGTCCGAGTGCCACCCCAAGGCCGCTGACGCCGCCCCAGATCCCGAGTGCCATCCCGCGGCGCGCGGGCGAGACCGCTTCGGAGAGCAGCGTCAGCGTGAGCGGCAGCACGATCGCGGCACCGATTCCCTGCAGCGCCCGGGCGGCGATCAGCGCATCGGTGCTCGCCGATACTGCCGCCCCGGCGCTGGCGACGGTGAAGATGGCCAGCCCGACCGCGAACATCCGCCGCCGTCCCAGCCGGTCGCCGAGCGCCGCTCCGGTGAGCAGGAGCACCGCGAACGTCAGCGTGTACGCGTTCACGGTCCACTCGAGCGACTGAATCGATGCCCCCAGGCTGCGACGGATCGAGGGCAGCGCCGTGGTCACCACGAGGTTGTCGAGCGTGGTCATGAACAGGCCCAACGAGACGATCGCGAGCGTCCAGGGAAGGCTGGGCGTCCGGGCGGACCGGCGAGAGGAAGATCGGGGGACGAAGCTCATCTGAGACCACCCCGCTTTCGTGGCTCGTCATCCACGCTGGCGGGAATGTCCTGTGGCTCTTCGCTGCGCGGCGGTGTGAGCCACTCAGTGCTCATCTGCGATGCGGGGTGAATGGCGGTGAGCAGGAGTTCCTCGCCGCCGGTGTTGGCGAACTGATGCGGCGCTTCGGCGGGCGCGACCACAATGTCGCCCGGCACGGCCGTGATCTCGACCTGGTCGACCTCGAACGTTGCCCGGCCGGCGTGGAGTAAGAACAACGACACTGGAACGCCACCGTGTCGCGCGCCGACGAACTGGTGTGCGTCCGCCGTTTCCGGCAGCTCGTGGTGTCCGATCAGCAGGGTCTCCGACGTGACTTTGCTCATGAAAAGCTCCCTTGTCTGGGTTGGGTTGTGGGACGGTCGAAGCCAACCGCTGCGCGATGGCCGAGCTCGCTCGATCGCTGGAGAAGTCCCACCCAAGCGGTGGCCGGCATCAGCCGTGAGCGCAGTCTGGACCCACCGCGATCAACTGTCCAACAGATAGTTGGGCTAGCAGCAAGCGATACTCTCAATGAATGGAATTACGACAACTGGCCCACTTCTTGGCCGTGGCGGAAGAGCGTCACTTCACCCGGGCCGCCCACCGCGTGCACCTCACTCAGTCGAGCCTGTCCAGCTCGATCCGACTTCTCGAACGCGAGCTGGGCAGCGAGCTCTTCGTGCGTAGCACCCGTCACGTCGACTTGACCGAAGCCGGTCGAGCGCTGACCCCCGCGGCGCGGCGCGCGATCGCCGCGTCCGAGGACGCCAAAGACGCGGTCGCCGGGGTACGAGGCCTGATCCGCGGTCAGTTGACGATCGGCGCGATCCAGCTGCGCGGACTGCTGGACCTCCCCGGACTGTTGGCGCGCTACCACCGGCGCCACCCCGCAGTGGCGCTGCGCCTACGGCACGACAGCGTCACGTCCCTGGTCCGCCGAACCGCCGACGGAGAACTCGAGTTGGCGATCGTTGACCTCCCGCTCGGGCCGCAGGCCGGCCGCGTCCGAGCTCAGGCGCTCGAAACCGAAGCGCTGCTGCTGGCCGTCGCGGCAGACGGCCCATTGGCCACCCGCCGCCGAGTACGGCTGGCCGAGCTTTCCGAGCACGCCTTCGTCGAGTACCGCGCCGACTCATCCGTACGCGCCCGCATCGACCAAGCCTGCGAACACGCCGGGCTAAAGCGCCGCGTTGCCGCCGAGGTAGATACGATCGCAGACCTTTTGGAGCTAGTCGCGCGCGGCGTCGGTATCTCCCTGCTACCCCCCGTATCGATTCGGACAGCCGCCGACAGACTCGTCGGACTTGTCACCGAACCAAGCATCCCCCGCGAGCTGATGCTCGTCACACCCCTCCAACACGAGCCCTCGCCCGCCGCCAAAGCGCTACTCACCCTGATCGAGACCGACACCAAGCGCGAACGACCAGGCTAACGCTGAAAACAACAGTGCTGGATCCGCTCCTAATAACGGACCATCGTTGACTGGTACCGAGCGACACCGTCCGATCCCGACACTGCCAGGTGACCCCCCAAACGGCGGCCAAAACCTCCCGATCCTGCCGGGCGTCACGGTCATGACCGAGCGCGTGAGCGACGCCGTCGCGCAAGTCGCTAACCCCCAAAACCACGGCATCATCAGTGACGACGGGTACAACACCGCCAAACCTACCTGGCCGACGGCTGCCCCCGCCCGCCGGCTAGCACGCTCTTCGGCTGCCGCTTAGTCGCCCGACCGGCCAGCTCTAGCCAGAAGTACCAATGTTGATAGTCATGTTGAGCAGCGTCAGAAGCGTATCCAGGCTGGCGTCCAGATCCGCCGGCCGCTCAGCACGTGTGCGAGCCGCGTCGGAACCCAGCGAGAGTCGAGGGCCACATCCGCGGTCGACGGCGTCCTAGCACTTCCGAGCTCGCGCCTTCGCGCCACGCACCTATAGGCATCGAACCAGACGGTGTCCTCGAACAGCCCTGGACGCACTGGATAGGTCTCGGCGAACTCGCTCGCGACCAAGGCCCTCACTTGGCCACAACCGTGCGATACTTTTGCGATGGGGGAGTTGGCGTAGCCGTGTCTGCCGATGTCGATGATCCCCCTTGCCCGCGATGCGGCCAGCCGGTGTCGGCCACGGCTACGACTGGGGAGCCCGGCGATCAGCTTGCCGCCGAGCGGATCGAGTGCCCCAATTGCGGCGGGAGTCTTGCGCGGGACGTCGAGGGGCACGCCGACCGCGGATGGCGCGTTGACGAGGAGCCCGACGGCTGAAGCTTGTTTCGATCGCGGTGGCGCCGGAGACCCTCCCAACAAGAGGGTGATGCAGCAATCCGAGGAGGGACAAAATGTCCGAGGATTATCAGATCGTCAGTCGGGCTCGAGGCGAGCCGCTACCCGAGGGCTGCACCGGCGTGCGCGTCCGCGTGCAGTTGTCGGGCTCCCCGAGCCGGCGCTGGTCGCGTGACCTCGCCGCGCGGCTGAGCCAGGAGCTGGTCGGCCATGCCGCTGCAGGGCACCTGCGACTAAACGCCAACGACATCGTGCAAGCGGACCAGATCGTCCTCGAAGGCGTCGAGCAGAGCGAGGCGCCGGCGCTCGGTGACGCCCTCGAACAGGCGGTTGAAGCCGCGAACCGGGCGAGCACAGGCGCGCCGAACCCGCCCCCGAACGTGGCGCAGAAGGAGGCTGATCGTATCGCTCGCACGATCGAGGTCCACCAGCCGTAGGCCCCACGATCGCAGTAGGTCGGGCGCCGGCAAGGGGACAGCGGCCGCACCTGGCTGGTCAGCGCCCGGCGCTCCGCTGCCGCGCTTGCCCCTACTCCCCGACAGCCCGCGCATCACCGATTTCGTGGGTCGCGAGCGGATGGCGTCGGCGACCCTGCAAGGCCGTCGCGGTGCGATGCCGAGCCGGTCCGACAGATCAATCCCGAAGCGAGGTCCCCGCAGTTCGCACGACGACGGGAGCCAATAGAGGTGTCCCGGCTTACGAACGGGAGCGTGTGGTCGGCGTATCGGCGGGAGCCGGGCGGGGTCGATGCTGGATCCGTTCAAGGACGAGATCCACGTGCTGTTGAAGGACGATTCGACGTTGCCGGGAGTCCGGGTGCACGAGGAGCTTGAGCGGCTGGGCTTCGCGGGTCGGATCACGATCGTCAACGACTGCCGGCGGGAGGTCCGGCCGTTGTATCTGCTCTGTACTCAGCCGACACCGTTGCTTTGCTCGTGTGTGACGGTGTCGAGTTCGCTCGCGGCCACGAGCGCAGATGTTCGTGCTAGTCGCGGGGGGTTGAGGGCGTGTGTGTCGTCGTTGGGGGCGGGGTTCCAGGCGGGCAGTGGATCCAGCTGCCAGAGGTCCGCGGGGTGCTCGTCGATCCAGCGCTGCGCGTCGGTTTGGCCGAGCTGGATCAGTTCCTCGGCGAATTCGCCGGCGAAGAATAGGTAGCTCAAGAGCTCGCCGTGCATCGCGTCGGCGCGGGCGTCGAGGATCTTTCCCAGCAGCCACAGATCGCGCGCATCGGCTTTCCACGGGCGTCCATAGTGCTTGCGGTATATGCGTCGGGCGATCTCGCCGATCGCCGAGGGGTCCTCGGGCGCAATGAAGATGTACGGCACGGGCTGGATGGGCTCCGCCAGCCCGCTCGGCTGTCGCTGCCGGCGCGCAGGGGGACGGTGTTCGCGAGAGCGTCCATCGGCGGCCGTGAGTCCCGCTGCGATTAGGGAGTTTGTGTTGGCTAGCGTGCGGATGTCCTGGGCCAGCGGGTCGCCCAGCGCGGCGTGCAGCAGGTGCGCAGCGCCGACATAGAAGTCGGGCTGGCGCTCGGGCGGTGGCGTCCGGCTCGGGGCGACAGAGTTGAGCGCGATCACGATCACGCGCTTGGCTCCCAGCCACAGCGCCGGCTTGATCGGCGTGTTCAGCCGCGAGCCACCGTCGTAGTACCAGCCGGCCGCCGGCTCGGGCTTGGTCACGCGCACGGCCGGGAACAGCGCCGGGATCGCAGAGGACGCCAGCATGTGTTCAACGCCCAGGTTGGGGGTCGCGACGTACTCGATCCCCCGCAACGGATCCTCCGGGTGTCGCGGAATCCCGCCCTGATGAAACACGACCGAGCGGTTGCCATAGGCGGGGGCCGCGACCACCCCGAGCGCGAGGCGCTGCTCGCGGGTGTTCTCGCCCAGCTGGTCGAAATCCATCAGCCTTGCAAGCGTCCGCGGCAGCGGTTCGGGGTGCAGGAGCGACGGGGCGTGGAGCCTGCTGACGGGCAGGAACTCGCCGACGTAGCGCATAAACCGAGCCGCGCCGCCGACCGCCATCAGCGGCGCGCACACGTCCCCGAATCGCAAATCGCGCCAGAACTGCAGCCCGTCCTCGACCGCCTCCTGGGTAGGACGATGCCAGTTGGCCACCAGATACGACGCGATCAGTGCCCCTGCGCTCGTTCCGACGATCACCCGCACCTGATCCTTGAGCTCGGGCAACAGCACCGATAACGCCCCGGATGTGTAGGCGCCACGCGCCCCTCCGCCACCCAGTACCAAACCCACGTCGCCGCCCGCACCATTTTGTCCGCTCACGACCTCACCCCTCGCGATCGCCTGGTAGCCACGCCGCGCGGCCATGTTTGTCCGCGTAGCCACACATAAAGAAGGACGCGCCCGCGGCGCCAGGATCGAGCATCTCGCGGGTGGCCGAACTGCTCTGCCTGCAGGGTCGAGGCGAACAGCTCGACCCGGGTGCGGGCCCGCCCGAGGCAGCGTGGGGAGTGTATGAACGGGCGCGATGGCGCCGTCTGCGCGATTCCCAGTCCGCAGGGCGGGCAGTCGAGATACATCCCGCCTGCTGGCATCACAGCCACCTCAGGACCCAGTCGGTGATGTAGGCATCCACTAGCTGCGGGCGTAGCTTGCTCTCGCCCGTGATTAGAGCGCGGATGGCTTCCGGCGCGCCGTGCCAGTGATCGACCGCAACCCCCGGCGTTCGTGTCCGTTCGATGCGCGACGCGATCACACCCGACATGGCTGATGCTTCTGCCAGCGAGCACGAACGAAATCCGAGCGCCGACCAGCGGCGCGAGGCCGTCGATCAGCATCCCTTGCTCGCTCACGTTGAGGACTTGGTGGCGTCTCGCCACGGCTCCCGGCGACGCTTCGATCAGCGCCGATAGCCCACTGACGGTTGCGCGATGATGCCCGCGAGAATCCGACATCGTCGGGGGCGTGATGCCCGCCTTGCCAGGGTCGTGCGATCCCAGCTGTTGTCCGCGCAGTCTCGCGGCGACCAGAGCGCCGACAGGGCGCTCGACGGGACCGTCCCGGCCAAGGAAGCGCAGGCCAATCGCTCCGTCCTGTCGGTGCACGACCGAGGCGAGGCCGGCGTAACGGAAGCCGGGCCCCACTAGCTCGAAGCCGACGGTCTGCGCGACGTCGAGATCGCTGCTGCTTTCGAGGAGCATGCCGCCGTCGTAAAGATTCAGGACGCGGCCAACGTCGCCGCAGCGCCTGTTCGACCGCAGGCTTGCCGACAGGTCGCGCGTGTCGGTGCTAAGCGGACGTCGCCGGGCGAGCTCAGCGAACTCGCCGACCGGCACCAACAGCGAACCGCGGTCAGCCCAAACCATCGCCGACCGGGTCGGCGCGGCTTCCCGGCACGTTCACGCGAGCCTCGCCGGCAACGCGTTCGTCTTCGGGCATCAGGACCCTCTCCGCTATCTGTTGCACCGACCATATCAGAACTGAGAATCTAGAATTCATATTCTAGATTCAATGTCCTCCGACGAAGCACGTGTACGTCGACACCGTCGTCGCCGTCCCCGGCGCCCGCCCGCAGCCAGGGCGGCCTAGTGCACTTCACCCCTGGGGCCCGAACCGCCTGGCACACCCACCCGCTCGGCCAGACGATCTTCGTCACCGAAGGCGAGGACCCAGGCGAGCAGCCGGCCACCAACTGGGGCAAGAAGGTCACCGACGAGGAATACCAAGCACTCAGCCAAACGCCCATCTGAACCTTCGCTCGATGCGGAGTCCGCCCACTGCCCCGCTTTCTGGCTTCAGAGATGTCCACGAGGGTCGTCCGTCCGCCAGGTCGCGGGGCGAAACGACCGTCTTCGTGGCCGAGCGCTCGTCCCACGTCGACCCCAGCGAACCGCTCCTACGGCGCCGAAGCTGTCGCCCGGCTTGCGGCGCCCAAATCCGGAAAGCAATCGCCGTCGAGATGCGCACTTTCCGCCGGGCGCATTGGGGGACTTTCATCGACGACCTCCAGATGCTTGTCGCGTCGTCACAGCGGGAGCGACGGCATTCGCCGGTCTGGCGGCGTGAGCTGCTCAAATCCATCAGCGCCGACGGGTCGAGCGAACAGTTCCGCAACGCCAGGCAATCCGGGGCGTGTCGGCGCATCGATCCGCCGGCCCACAACCTTCCGCGAATCGTCGGGAGCCCTCGTCTGACGCGGCGCCGTTCGCGCCGGCTCTCGCACCATAGCGACCGTGAGGCGTCGGCGTGCCTCGCCAAGGCCGGCTGATCGTTGCTGTTGTTGAGCGGTTGGGGGCGTCGTTTCTGAAGCGGGCGTTGTCGGTCTATCGGGCGAAGTGTGTCGTGGTAGAACCCGTGCTCCTCGAACGGAGAGCATGCGAGCAACGATCCCGACCGCCAAAGCCAACTATCCGACCAGAGTGGTGCGAATAATCGAACCGTTCGGGCCGGGCAGTGGGCCGGAGGTGATCGCAACCGCGGTGAGTCGGAAGCTGGCTGAGCTGTGGGGCCAGCCCGTGACAGTCGAGAGCCATCCTGGTGCGGGTAGCACGGCGGCCCCAGCGATGGTGGCGAAGTCCCCCGCCGACGGTTACACGTTGCTCGTCCACACCAACGCGCGCGCATATAGCGCGGCGCTTGTGACGAACCTTCCCTACGACCCTGTTGCGGACTTCGTCCCAGTCGCGGCGCTCACCACTCAGTCCTACGTGCTCGTCACGGGCGAGACGACAGCCGTCACTACCGTCAGCGCGCTGATCGCTGCGGCGAAGGCAAAGCCGGGGAAGCTGCGGTTCGGATCCACCGGCGTGGGCACGGGCACGCACCTGGGGATCGAGCAATTCAATCTCGCCGCCGGCATCAACGCCACCCACGTCCCTGCGCGACGGAGCGATGCGATCGCCGACACGATCGCGAACACGATCGCCGGGCGCACCGACTACGCGCTGTCGCCGATCCCGACCACGCTGTCGCATATCCGCGCGGGCAGACTCCTGCCGCTAGGCGTGAGCAGCGCTCGCCGCTTAATCAAGCGCGCTATCCGACGTTCCGGCGGTGGCGGAGGCAGGCGTCCCCGGGTTCGATTTCCCGATCTGGTACGGGATATGGGCGCCGGCCGCCACTCCAGCCGGAGTCGTTCAGAAGCTCGCCCAGGACATCGCGCGCGCTCTGTCTGATCCTGTTGTGCGTGCCTCGCTCATGAAACACGGTGGCGAACCGATGAGCATGACGCAGCCCGACTTCACGCGCTTCGTGCTGGGCGAGAGCGAGAGCGCTGCCCGGATCGTCGAAGGAGCCGGGATCAAACCGCAGTAGCTCACTAGTACAAGCATGCCGTAGCGGTCGTCTGCGGGGGCGCTAACGAGTGCTCGGTCGCCGAAGCGCTCGTAATTCCGGGATCGCTCAAGAAGCGAAAGCGATCGCCGGCGACTTGCGCGGTGTCCGTGTTGCAGGACCGCCGCCCTCAGCGACGGAATGGCGCCCGCGTCGTCGAAGCAGGTAAGCCGTTCAGTATCCGTCGCTTGTCCGGCGCGCCGAAGCAAGCGCGAAGACGCCTCAGGCGTGCCTGTGCACGATCAGCACGGTACGCCCCGAGTGCGCCGCGACGGCGGCGGCTACGCTGCCGAGGAAAACGCCTGCGAGTCCGCTCTTGCCGTGGGAGCCGAGCACGATCAGGCTCGCGTCGCGGTCGTCGGCGACGTGGGCGATCCCCTTCCACGTTGGCGCTTGCTTGAGCGCGAGACTCTGGGCGCGGAAGCCGGCGGCTTGTGCCATGGAGGCTCCCTGCGCGGCGGTTTCCTCGGCAGCTTTTCTGACCTCGTCGCTTGCCGCCGCGTCAAACTTGACCCCGGGCAGTGGGATGAACCCAACCCCGAACGGACGCCATACGGTCAGTGCGACGGCGTCCCGTCCCGGCTGAAGCTGGCGGCCTGCTTCCTCGATCGCGAGCCGGGCCAGGTCCGAGCCGTCATAGGCGAAGAGCACAGGGCCAAGCTCGCCGGCACTCATGTCACTGCGCCAGCCGGACGGTCGGCCGCGGGCGCAGCCGAGTCCCCATCGTGCGGGCCGCCGTAGTGTCCGCCCGCGTCACACGCGAGCGGTTCGGTGAGAACCGTAGCCTTGGAGGAGTCACGGATTCGGTCCAGCAGCGGCGGCGAGTACCAAGCCGGGGCCTCACCGCTCATCCATACCTCCAGCGCTGGCGCGGGCGGGCGCACCCGACCCAGCACATAAAGGGAGACCGCGAACAGCGTGCCGCCGCTCGCGATCCCGAAGCAGATCCATAGCGCGGTCTGGGTGCCGGCGGCCGGGCTCCCTCCGACGGTCGCGGCTACGTGAACCAATACCGGGGCGACCATGAATGCCGCGACCGCCCGCAGCAGCTCGATAATCGCGAACACGCGCTGTAGGGCGTTGTTGCGCAGCGAGAAGCCGGCGATGAAGAGCGCCGGCGCCACCGAGCCGCCGACTCCGAATCCGACTAGTCCAGATCCGAGCGCCATGGCCAAGGACGTAGGCGGGAGCTGAGACACAAGTAGCAGGATCCCCGCGATCAGCGAGACCATGCCGCCGAGCACGAGGTAGTGGAGACCCCGGGTCCGGAAGACCACCCCGAGCAGAACCGCGGTGATCAGCGCAGCGATGAACTCGGGGAACTGAAGCAGCCCCAGGTGCACAGGAGTGAACTTGTTTGTGAGCAGGATGGCGGCCAGCGCCACCGCGGATATAGAACTCGCAGCGGCGCACATCGCAACCACGATCCCGCTCACCGGGAACGTGCTGCCGAGCGGGCGAATGCACAGCAGGGGTCGCTTGGCGCGATACTGATACACGATGAGAAGTACGATCAACGCGAGCCCACCTGCCAGCGGCACGAGCGTCACCGCGTCCAGGAACGAGTGGGTGAGCAGCTCCGAGGCGCCGTAGAACAGGGCCACGCAGCCCGCGGCGGCCAGTCCGACCGGGAGGGGGTTGCGAGTGGCGCTGGGATCAGCCGGCGGGGCGTCCTGAAAGGTCAGCAGCGACAGCAACAGCGCCGCCGCCGCGATGCCTGCGACGACCCAAAACAATGGACGCCACCCGTTCGCCTCCGCCTGGATGCCGCCGACAAGCGGCCCCAGCGCGACTGCTCCGAAGATGCAAACATTGAGGATCATCGCCGTCCAGCGCAGCTTGGAGATGTCAAACGCGACGACAAGTGGGGGAACGGCCGCAATCAGTAGCAGGCTGGTGCAGAGGCCCTGCAACACGTGGCCGGCGATGAAGAATCCCGCATCGGGAGCGGCCGCCGCGAGCACGGAGCCAAGTACCAGCAGCGCGGCATAGAGGACCAGCATCCGACGCTGCGGAAGATGCTGAGCCAAAAGCACAGCCAGAACCGTCCCCACGGCATAGCCGGCGTTGGCCATGCCCGAGGTCAGACTCATCGCCTGGAGACTCATATGCAGGTCCCTGGCGATGATCGGGGTGATCGGCTGCAATGCCGCCGAGAGCGCCAAGTACGGGACCAGGGCGAAGATCACCATGGCCGCGGCCGCCGGATAGCGGGCTGTCCACGGGCCCTCTCGCATCAGTCGATTTGCCAGTCCACGGCGACCATCCCATCATAGGCTCACGCCGCCTGGACGAGCGATTGACTGCTCAGCTGCGCCGATCAGCGAGCGGTCCACGGCGGACGCCGATCAGCGGGAGTGTTGCACTGGTGCTTCGCTGGCTGCCGCTCTCGGACTGTATGTGAGGTCGTTCGGGACGTGTGAACGACGTGAACGGAGGCCCTTTCGGGGGTGCGGCTTGGCGCGTTATGTGAGGTTGTGTCGATGTGAACGGCGTGACCGGCGGCTGGTCCGTCCGGCGGTCGGTCTACTTTTGGGTGCGTCATGGATGACGCTCAGGTTGGTGGGATGCGACGGGTGGGGTTCGTGGCCCGGCGGGTGCGGATGCCGTCAAGCGGTGTGGAGTCGTGGACGGTGGTCGGGCTCGATGGTCGGCCGGTTGAGTTGCTTGACGAGTTCCTGGGGTGGTTGACGGGGATCGAGCGCTCGCCGAACACGGTCGAGGCGTATGCATGCGATCTGGGGTTGTTCTGGTCGTTCCTGGCTGAGCGGGACGTGGCGTGGGATCGGGTGTCGGTGGCAGAGTTGGGCGAGTTCGCGGCGTGGGCGCGGCGGCCGGCGGAGAACGTGGTGGTGATCAGTGAGGTGGCGGCCAAGCGGTCGGCGTCGACGGTGAACCGGATGCTGGCGGCGGTGGTGTCGTTCTATGAGTTTCAGGGGCGGCGCGGGAACACGTTGGCGCGGGAGTTGGTCGTGCGCACCCGCTCTGGCCGTGGCAGCTATAAGCCGTTTCTGCACGGGATCGCCCGAGCCCGTCCGCGGGGTCGGGTGGTGCGGCTGCCCGAGCCTCAGCGGCTGCCGCGCACGTTGAGTCTGGAGCAGGTGGCGGCGGTGATCGACTGCCAGCAGCGGTTGCGGGATCGGTTCTTGTTCGCGTTGTTGGCGAGCACGGGGATGCGGGTCGGGCAGGCGCTGGGTTTGCGCCACGAGGATGTGGTGTCGTGGGAGCGGCGGATCGAGATCGTGCCGCGCGAGGGCGGGTGCAGCCGGGCGCGGTCAAAGGGCGGAGCGCGCGGGTCGGTGCCGGTGCCGGGCGAGTTGATCCGGCTGTGGTCTGACTACATGCATGAGGAGTACGGCGAGCTGGACTCGGACTTCGTGTTCGTGAACCTTTGGGGTGGTGAGATCGGCCGGCCGTTGAGCTACGCGGCGGTCAACGAGCTGGTCCGCCGCACTCGGGAGCTGGTTGGGTTTCACTTCACCGCGCGTCGGTTGCGGCACACGTTCGCGACGTTGGCGTATCGCGACGGGGTCGCGGTCGAGGTAATCGGCGCGGTGCTGACGCATCGCTCGCCGTCCTCGACGCTGATCTATACGCATCTGACGGCTGAGGATCTGCGCCGCGCGCTGGCCGAGCGCGGGGTGCTTGACCGGGTGGCGGACCTGCTCGCATGACCGCGGACGGGTTGACGGCGATCGATGGCGGGCTGGCGCCCAGCGGCTGGGAAGGGTTGTGGGCGTCTGATCGGTGGCCGTTGCGGGAGTTGCCGCACGCCGATCTGCAGAGCACCGGTCGGGACGGAGCGATCTTGTTTGAGGGGATCGGGCAGCCGTGGTTGAAGGAGGCGGCCAAGCGGTGGGCGCGTGCCCGGCTGTTGGCCGGCGGTGCGCCGACCACGATGAGCAATTACGTGCATCACGTGAGTGAGTTCAGCGCCTGGCTGGCTGACCGGGTGCCCGAGGTCGTCTCGCCAGCGGGGATCACCCGCACGGTGCTGGAGGACTGGCTGTTGGCGATCCGCTCAAGCGGGCTGGCGGCGGGAACCAAGACCTCGCGGGTCTCGGCGGTGCGGGTGTTCTTGGAGGAGCAGTGGGAAGACGGGCTGGCCAGGATGCCGCGCGGCGCGACGATCCACCCTGGCGAGATCCCGTCGGCCGATTACCGGCTGCCGCGTGGGATCGAGGGACCCGTGTTTGACCAGCTGATCGATCCCGCGAACCTGGCGCTGCTGCCCTCAGAGCAGCACCGCACGCTGATTCTGCTGTTGGCGTTCACCGGGCTTCGGATCTCGAGCATCGTGACGCTACCGCGCGACGCGCTGGAGATCGGCTCCGACGGGCACCCGTACCTGCGCTATTTGAACGTGAAGCTGCGTCGCGAGGCGGTGATCCCGATCGGCCCGGCGCTGCACGAGCAGCCGCGCCGGCAGGAACGGTTGCTGACCGACACGCTCGGGGTGGACGGCACCCCTTTCCTGTTGCCTTCACCGCCCGCAGGTCGCCGCGGCAGCTCACGCGGCGAGCATCACGTCTCGATCCGCGGGGTGCGCCACACGCTCAAGCGCTACGTGCTCACAGCTGAGATCCGCGACAGCACCGGGCGGCTGGCGAGCTGGGTGCATCCGCATCGGTTCCGCCACCATCTCGGCACCAGCCTGGTCAACGAGGGAATCCCGCTACCCGTGATCCAGCGGGTGCTCGATCACGGGTCGATCCGGATGACCGCCCGTTACGCGCAGCTTGACGACGAGACCGTCAAGCGAGAGATGGCGAGCTTCCATGAGCGGGTCAACGTCCGCGGCGAGCGGATCGCGCTGCCGACAGGCGGGCCGCTGGAGGAGGCGGCGTGGATGAAGGAGCGGATCGCGCGCGCCAAACAGGCGCTCCCGAACGGGTACTGCGGACTGCCGCTGGTGCAGTCATGCCCGCACCCAAACGCGTGCCTGAGCTGCGACAACTTCCTCACCGACGGCTCGTTTCGCCACATCCACGAGCGCCAGATCGCCCACACCCAGGCGCTGCGCGACCGTGCTCGGCAGAACGAGAATGTGCGGCTGGTCGAGCTGCTCGAGGGGGACGAACGGTCACTGCGACGGATCCTCGAGGGTCTTGACGCGATCGAGGCCGACAACCCCGAACAGTCCGCCGGGATCGACGTGATCGAGCTGACCGCCAGGCGCAACGCCAACCGCCGAGGCGACCAGGCGTGAGCGGCCGGCGAGCAGACGCCCTGCGTGGGGCGGCCGCCGCCCGGTCGCTCTCAGCCGAACAGCGCGCTCGTCGCGCACTCGTCGAGCTCGATCGGCGTGGAGCAGCGATCACATTTCAGGCGGTCGCCACCGAGGCCGGCGTGAGCGCCCGCTTCCTCTACGGCCACGCCGAGCTGCGCGCCGCGATCGAACGGCTCCGCGACGAGCACCACCGGGCCCCATCACGGCTACCGGCACGCGAGCGCGCAAGCGAGGAGTCGGTCCGAGCGCGGCTGCGCGGCATGCTCGAGGAGAACAAGCGCCTGCGCGTCGAGAACGCACAACTACGCGACGAACTGGCGCTCGCGCACGGCCAAGTGCGCGAGCTGCGGCTTGCTGGCCGCTGCAGGAGCACGACATGAGCGGCTGGCCCAACCCCATCACCAAGCCGGCATTTCACGGTCCCGCCGGTGAGTTCGTCGGATTGGTCGACCCGCACACCGAGTCCGATCCGATCGCGCTGCTGATCCAGTTCCTGGTCTGCTTCGGTGTCGCCGCAGGCCGCCACGCGCACCTGCGGATCGAGGCCTCCCACCACTACCCGAACGAGTTCTGCGTGCTCGTCGGTGCCTCAGCGAAGGGACGCAAAGGCTCAAGCTGGGACCACGTCGAGACGCTACTCGCCGCCGCCGATCCCGACTTCACCGCAGGCCGGCTGGTATCCGGTCTCTCAAGCGGCGAAGGCCTGATCGCTGAGGTCCGCGACCCGCTCGATGACACCGACACCGCCGCGCCCGCCGACAAACGGCTGTTGGTGCTCGAGCCCGAGTTCGCCCAGGTGATGAAGGTTCTCGCGCGCGAGGGCAACACGCTCTCGCCCGTGATCCGCAACGGCTGGGACAGCAAACGCTTGCAGGCGCTGGTGCGCAACTCGCCGCTGCGCGCCAGCTCAGCGCACGTCGGGATCGTCGCGCACATCACCAAGGACGAGCTGCTGCGCTACCTGAACGCCACCGAGCTCGCCAACGGCTTCTTCAACCGCTTCCTGCTCGTCGCCGTCAAGCGCAGCAAGCTGCTGCCGTTCGGCGGCACCCTCACCGATCAGCACCTCGACCGGCTCAAGCACAAGCTCGCCGGCGCGCTCGCGCACGCTCGCACCTGCGGCCAACTGACCTTCGACCCCGAGGCGCGCGAGCGCTACAGCAGCATCTACGAACAGCTCTCCGCCCCGCAGCCAGGCATGTTCGGCGCCGCCACCGGACGCGCCGAAGCGCACACCATCCGCCTCGCGCTGATCTACGCCCTGCTCGACAGCTCCCAGACGATCGCGCTGCCACACCTCGAGGCCGCGCTCGCCGTCTGGCGCTACGCCCACGACTCGACCCGCTGGGTATTCGGCGATAGCCTCGGCGACCCCACCGCCGACGACATCTGGGCGCTCGCCAAAGAACGCACCCACGGCATCAGCCGCACCGAAGTCCGCGACCTCTTCAGCCGCAACAAGAAAGCCCGCGAAATCGACCGCGCCCTCGCCACGCTCGTCGACGCCGGCCGCCTCCAACGCCACCAAAGCAACGACAGCACCGGCCGCCCCGCCGAGATCTGGATCCCCCTTCCACGCGCCGCCTGAACCGGGACATCGGTCGTTTCAGTCGTACATCCTCAATGCGTCACACGACCGACCCGGCACCCCACGTGGATCACATGTGAACAACGTCAATCCCCAGCAGCCACCGCGCTTGACGACAACCGACCTCACATAAAGGCGTGATGCGGTCACGCGGTCGCGACGCTTCGGCGTGGCCGCTCCGTCGCCAACAGTCGCGCGATGCGTGGTCGCCTACCCGGGCCAGGCGATCGTGCCGACACAACACAAGCTCCTCTAATCTCGCGCAGTGGCCGCAGGTTTCAGTCTTTCGCCGGGCGAGGCGGTTTTGGGGCGGGATTTCACGGACCCTGCTCGCTCGCTCGATGATCTTGCCGCGCTTGCGAGGATCCGAGCGTCGCTGGTTACCCGCGTGCGCTCGGGTCTCGCCGGCGGAGCCTGGACGGTCGCCGGCGAGTCGAACTGGCTCGTCGTGCCTGAGCTGCGCGCCCTCGCCCAGTCCGGGCCCGCATTCGGAATCGGGTTCTTCGGCCAGGCGCGCGAGCACGTCGACCACAGCCCAATCCTCGACCTCGAGCAGGACCTGCTTGCCCGAGCTCCCCTCTTTCCTGGCCTGCTCGCCTATTACAACGTTCGCTTCGTGACCGGCCAGTGGGGGAATCTCGTCCTTTTCGCGCGAGAAGACGACCCCGTGCGCGTGCGGTCAGACCCCACCCACCTGGAGGCCCTCGGGCGCACAGCCGACCACTACCGCTCAGTTCGGCTGCATCGGCTCTGCTTCCCGGATGGAGCCATCGGTTGGGCACCACCAGCACTCGAGTCGACACTGCTGATCGACTTCAGTGAGACGCCTCCGTGGCGAGCCGTCAGGCACGGCCCACGCTAGGCGAGATTCGCGAAAGGGATGTTCGATGGAATGTGCGTTACCGGACGACGACGCCGAATCCCTCAAGTCGTTCGCCGCCGATGCACTCGCCCGGGTCGCTCACAGCTCGCGACTCCTTTCGCGAGGCATTGCACTCGACCTGCGTTGGCGCCGGCGGACCACCCCTGTGTCGCCGAAGCTGTCGCGCGACCTGAGGTCGCGGGAGGATAAGAGCGATCGCTCGGAAGGTGGCAGCCGGACAGGCTAGATTGAGCCGGGCGGAATTCCGCAGCGGGCGGCGCCGGCGTTTGCGTCCTCGCCAGAGCGTCGTTAGCTACACGGAGACCGTCCAGACGGTTTTCGAGGGGACCCTGCGCCAGGCGGCGGGGATGACCTTAGCCACGAGCCGGATGGGCACGTACCTGGGCTACCTCGGCCGGTAGCCTTCGCCCGCGATGTGCCCCGCCCGCCTGCCGCAGCCGTGATTTCGGGGCTAGCTGCCGCGGTCTCCGGCCGGCGCGGACGGTGGCTGACGATTGCGATCTGGATCGTAGTCGGGGTTGGCGGCTGGATCGCCCGTTCCCACATTGGCGGGATCACCGCGGCCGGCCAGACGAGCTTCCTGCCCAGGCACTCCGAAGCGACGCGGGCGCAGGAAGCCCTGCAGCGTGGGCGCGGCGGGAGCGGCGGCCGGGGCAGTGGCGCCCAGGAGGTCCCGGCAGTGATCGTCTTTGACCGCCAAGGCGGGCTCACCCAGAGGGACCTGCGGGCGATCGGCCGCCTCGGGGTCGGGCTCAACCGGCTCGAGGTGACCGGGGCGACGCCGGCCATCGACGCCTTCACCGCCGACTCCTCGGAGTCGCTCGGCGACGTCGCCAAGAACGTCCGTGGGGTAGGACCCCTCTCTCGCGATGGCGAAGCGGCGCTGGTCGTCCTCGCGATCAACGCGGCCGACCCCGGCGCTGTCAAGCACGGCGTTGCCGAGATCCGCGCCTACCTCGCCAGCCATGCGATCCCCGGGGTCAGAGCCTATGTCACCGGCCCGGCCGGGATCGCCGCCGACCTCGACCGCCTAGCCGCGGAAGCCGGCCAGACGCTGCTGATCGCGACGGTTTCGTTGGTTCTGATACTGCTTCTGGTCGTCTACCGTGCGCCTCTGCTGGCAGTGCTGCCGCTGCTGGCGGTCGGCGCCGCCTACATGGTCGCGATCGGGATTGCCTACCTGTTGATCAAGGCGGGCTGGATCACCGTCAACACCGAGGGGACGTTCCTCCTCCTCGTGCTCGTATTCGGAGCCGGCACCGACTACTCGCTGCTGCTCGTCCACCGCTACCGCGAGGAGCTGCAACGCGGCCGCCCCGGTCCCGAGGCGCTGCCGCTGGCGGTGCGCGAGTCGGCGCCGGCGCTCGCCTCTTCGGCGGGCACGGTGATCGCCGCGATGCTCGTCCTGCTTGTCGCCGAGCTCGAATCGACCCACTGGCTCGGGCCGATCCTGGCGATCGGGGTCGCGGTGATGCTGCTCTGCGCCTTCACCTTACTTCCCGCCTTGCTCTCCGTCCTCGGCGATCGCGCCTTCTGGACCACCGCGGCCGCCAACCGCCGGGGCGGGCCGAGCCCCCGCTGGCAGCAGATCGCCTGCTTCGTTCGCCGCCGCTCGCTCGCCCTCGTCCTCCTCATTCCCGCCTGCCTCCTCATCCTCGCCCTCGGCAACTTCGCCCATCACGGCACGATCGGCTTCGGCCAGGGCCAGACCCGCCAGACGAACTCGAGCCGCGGCACCGAGGTCCTCAACCAACACTTCCCGCCGGGGCTCGCTTCGCCGCTGATCGCCGTTGTCGAGCCGCAGGCAACGCAGCGGGTCGCTGTAGGGATGCAAAGCCTGGCGAGCGTGCGGCTGGCGGTCCCGGTGCCGCCCAGGCACCAGGGCGAAGACGCGGTCGTCGCCATGATCCTCGCCGGGGACCCGTACTCGGGCGAAGCCGCCGAACAGGTGAAGGAGATCCGCGAACGGCTGCACGCGATCACCCCGAGCGGCCTGCTCGCCGGCATCCCCGTCGAGAATTACGAGATCGAGCAGACGAACGCCCACGACACGCGGTTGATCCTGCCGCTGGTCCTGCTCGTCGTGGGCCTCATCCTCGCCGCTGTGCTGCGAGCGCTGGTCGCGCCGCTGTTCCTGATCGCGACCGTCGTCCTCTCCTTCGCCGGCACGCTCGGGCTCTGCACCTTCGCCTTCTCGGAGCTGGCGAGCGGAGGTGTCGCGTTCAACCTCGTTCTCCTCGCTTTTCTGTTCCTGGTCGCACTGGGCGTCGACTACAACATCTTCCTGATGACCCGGGCACGGCAGGAAGCGGCGACGCGAGGCACGCGCGAGGGCACGAGCGTCGCCCTCGTCAACACCGGCGGCGTCGTCACCGGCGCAGGCCTGATCCTCGCCGGCACCTTCGCCACCCTCACCCTGCTGCCGCTCGAGGAACTGATCCAGGTCGGCGCCACGGTCGCCATCGGGGTCCTCATCGACACCTTCGTCGTTCGCGCCCTGCTGATCCCGGCGATCGCCTACCGGCTCGGCGAGCACACTTGGTGGCCGTCGCGCCCGGCCGCTTCAGCTGGCGGAGCGTCCCTCGCCGACCCCCAGTAGGAGTAGCGCCGCGTTGACTCTCTCGATCTGGGCTGCCGTTCGCAGTTCGGCGACGCATGTGCGCGCGCGGCTACTAAGTGGTCGGCGACATCCAACGCAGCGATTCGTCGGTCGCCGGCGCGAACGCGGCAGGATCTGCGCGAACCAGAGCTGCCTGCTCGGGATCCCTGAGCAGCGCCCACGCGGTCGTCGCGATCACGTCCCGGGGCTCGTTGAGGCCGCCGGAGATGAACAGCTTGACGTTTTTGCGAGCACTTCGTCGTAGGTGATCGCCGCGTCCGAGAGCATCGCGTGAATCACGGTCCCCTCTCGCGCGCGATGGCGCGCGCGAGCAACTGCCGCGTCGATTCCCGAGCCCGCCTCGCGGCAGCGGCTCCACACGGTCGCATCATCGGCGTAGTTGCCGATCCCATCGATCAGCGCCTGCGACCAGGCCTGCATGTCGGTGTCTGCGACGTCATCGAGACCGAGCATCCGCTTGAGGGTGCGCGCCGCATAGGGACCCGCAAAGTCCCCAACGAGATCGGCGCGGCCGGCCTGCTGGATCTCATCGAGGAGTTCGTCAGCGACTCCCGCCAGCATCCCAGACCAGCAAGCCTCGAACTCCTTGGCCCGGAGCACCCGATGCGCAGCCCGGCGCTGGCGCTGGTGGGCCTCACCGTCGGTGCGCAGCATGCTCAGGCCCATTGCGCGCGTCATCAGCGAGTCGGGCTCCGCCGCGGTGAACGCGGGATCTCGTCCAGCGCGAACACTTCGTCCCAGCGCGGCAGGACATACCGTCGCGCTGGCGCGAGCCATACGCAGGGGCCCGCATCGCGTGGCCGCCGGTAGACGTCGTACGGATCGCCTACGAGGTCTTCGACGGTGATCTCATCGACTGGCGCACACATCTCGCTCCTCCTGTGATCCGCGCGCAAACCGCTTTGAACCGTGGCGCGATCCGCTGGTTAGCGTAACCGCGTCTGCACCGCGCTCAATCTCGCCACTCAACCTGCCCAGCGTTCGCAATCACGGCGGATGCTCCCGCCATCGGCACCGTCGGCAGCGGCGTGATCGCTCAGGCCGATGCACGCCCCTCGCGCGCTGGGTGACCCCCGCGCTACCGGGCGAGGAACAGCTCATCGAACAGCGCTGCGGTACCGAAAAGAATCGACCGCGACCCTCGAAATGCGCGAAAATGCAGCGAAATTCCTAGCATCCCGCGGGGTACAGCCTGCCCCGCGTCGTGCTTTGCCGTCGGTCCGATCGTTAAGCGTCGGTCGTGGCTGCCTTACGCGGCGCTCATGGGAGCGTGCGACGGGGGTGGATTCCTGCTCGGGACGGCGTTTCAATGGAGCATGCCGGACGCCACGGCGTCGATTGTGGAGACAGCCGTGTTCGTCAGCTTGGGCGTGTATTGGATCGCGATCGCGGTGTTTGCTCCGCGACTCGCCGAGACCCGGTGGGTTTGGGTTCTCCCGTTCGTGCTGAGCATCGACAACATCACCTCGGTCTGATCGACCACGCGTGGTCTCATTCGGTAGCCGTCCAGGCCATCGAACAGTGCCTGGCCACCTCGCTGCTCTCTGTGATCGGGCTTCTCGCTAGCGCTGCCGTCATGCGCGTAATCCCGGGCATGAAGCAGCGGAGCACGTCGTTCATGATCGGGTTCGCCGGGGCTGCGTTGATCGTCGCCGCACCGATCCTGCTCGCCATCGGCTAACCGAGACGCGAACCTTCTGCCGGCGTTCCGGTCAGCGGTCGCCCGGGCTTGAGTTGTGGCACGGGCACCGCTGACCCGTCGACGTCGGCGCACAGCATCCGCCCCGCATGTCGCCACATGCAGGGCCGGCACGACAGGGTGCAAGGGCGCCCTGATGCACATGCAGAGTCGCCCGTGCCGCTCCGGCACGAACGCCCGCCGGAGACTCCGCAGCTTGATCCTGGGTGGTCGGAATGTCGCCAACGCGCTCGCGCGACGCGGGGCAGCCGGGTGGGCAGAAGCGATCGTGGCGATCTGGTGACCGTCGAGAAGGCGAGCATCGCTGCGCCCCGCCCGCTGTCTACGGCGGGGCCGAGAACGCGGAGCCAGCCGAGGCCAGCGTCCCGGGGAGCGGCCATCAGACGGAGCTACCCTCGGGTGGGCGGCTTGCGCTCACCCGATCGTCCCGTGTAGAACACTGAGCGACATGGCTGATTCCCAGCTCCACGCCCTGCTTGAGGGAGGCGCCTTCTTTGAGAGCCCCCGCTGGCACGACGGCCGGTGGTGGGTGTCGGACTTCTACGGCCACCTGGTGCTGTCAGTCAGCGCGAGTGGTGAGCCGCGCGAGGTGCTCGAGGTCGAGGAGCAGCCGTCTGGGCTTGGGTGGATGCCGGACGGGTCGATGCTCGTGGTGTCGATGCGCGATCACCGGATCCTGCGCTGGTCGGCTGACGCGGGCGTCGGCCAGCACGCCGACGTCAGCGAGTACTGCGGCGGCCACCTGAACGACATGGTGGTCGACAGGCACGGACGCGCCTACGTGGGCAACTTCGGCTTCGACCTGATGGGCGGCGGCGATCCGGCTCCGGCCAACCTGATCCGGGTCGACCCGGACGGCGGCGCGTCGATCGCCGCTGAGGACCTGCTGTTCCCTAACGGCTCGGTGATTACGCCGGACGGCAACACGTTGATCGTGGGGGAAACCGCCGGCGCGCGGTATACCGCCTTCACAATCAATGGCGACGGCTCGCTCAGCGATCGCCGCGTCTGGGCGCAGATCGCACCGACGCCCGTGATCACGACCCTGGCGGAGACGCTCAGCAAGCTCCAGTTCGGACCGGACGGCTGCGGCCTCGACGCCGAGAACCACATCTGGTGCGCGGACGAGGTGAACGCGCGCTGCGTCCGGATCGCGCCGGGCGGCGACATCGTCGATGAGATCAAGGCGCCCGACGGGCTCGACTTCTTCGCGTGCATGCTCGGCGGCGACGATGGCCGGACGCTGCTCATGTGCGCCGCGCCGGACTTCGCCGAGGTCAATCGCATGGCCGCCCGCGAGGCCGTCCTGCTCACAACCACGGTCGACGTTCCCCACGGCGGGCTGCCCTAGCAGCAGTGCCTGCCGCTCCCGCCCTGATCACTTTCGTCGGCTCGCCAACGTCGACCCGGAGCCGGCTGCAGCTGGTCGTTCGCTGAACGGATAGCCAAACGGCTGCCCGTATACCGCGCGGGCTGCTTCGTGGAGCGGTCGCCGGGTGCTCCAGGCGTCCGGGATGCGGGTTACGTTTCGAAATCTGCCGCGACCGCCAAGGAGAACTACCGAAGAAGCTGAGCGAGGCGCGCCAGACCGCCATCTCGCCTTGTATTTCGAAGCCCGGGACCTCGACGGCTTCGAACGTGACCCCCGCGACGACGCAGATCTTCGATGACCGCCTCGAGGTCGGTGACCTCGAATCCCGTCTGCGTGGATGCGCCTGAAGCGGCTCCCGAAGGGTCGGCGGTTGGATGAATGTGTTGACGCCGCAGGGCCCAAGAGTCATCGCGTCACCCGTTGCTTGAGCGATCATTCCCACCGGGCGATCCCGCTCCGGGACCATCTGGGAGCTGAATGAGTGTTCCTATGTCGAGAAGCGTTGACCGGCTCCGCTCATCAGGTGAAGGGCCACGAGCGGCGCGGCCCACGAGACCAGGAGACCGCGATGCCGAAGTATCTTTCGCACGACGAGTACACGCCGCAGGAGCTGGCCGGAGCCCGTTCATGACCGTCCAGCGCCTGGAGCACATCGGCATCGTCGTCGACGACCTCGCGGCGGCGACCGCGTTCTTCGCCGCACTCGGGCTCGAATTGGACGGCGAGGCGTCCGTCGAGGGCGGCTCGGTGGACCGCATAAACGGGCTCGAGGGCGTGCGGGCAGATATCGTGATGCTGCGGACCCCGGATGGCAACGGCAAGGTCGAGTTGGCCAAGTACCGCTCGCCCTCATACGAGGGCGACGACGGGCCGGCGCCGGCCAACGCCCCGGGCATCCGCCACATCCTCTTCGTCGTCGACGACATCGAGGCATCCCTCGCCGGCCTGCGAGCGCATGGCGGCGAGCTGGTCGGCGAGCTGGAGAACTACGAGAACAGCTTCTGGCTCTGCTACGTGCGCGGCCCGGCGGGGATCATCGTCGAGCTGGCGGAGAAGATCGGCTGATGGGTGTCCCATTGTTCGGTCAGGAGCACGTCGACACATATCGCGAAACCGACGGCGAGGAAGGCCACGACTGGCAGGGCACCACGGTGTTGCTGCTCACCACCACCGGGCGCAACTCGGGTGCCAAGCGGACCACGCCGCTGATCCACCAACGCCACGGGGACGACTACCTAGTGGTGGCCTCCAACGGCGGCGGCGATCCACCCGGCTGGTTCTTCAACCTTCAAGACGATCCGATCGTGGCCGTGCAGGTCAAGGCCGACCATCACACCGCTCGGGCGCGGGTCGCCACGGCCGAGGAGAAGCCGCGGCGGTGATCGCCGCCTTCAGGCGCTCGACGCCGAATTCGCCACCGCCCTGGACATGCCGACCGTGACTCTCTCGGTGAGGAAGACGACCCGCTTGCAGGGTGTTCTGGATCGTCGACGACGGCTCTGACCACCGCGGGCAGGCGTCGATCGACCGCCTCCAAGGCCGCTGGTCAAACCTGATCCTCGTCCACACCCCCAGTCCACGCCAGCTGGCTCAACCAGGCCGAGATCTACCACTCGATCATCCAGCGCAAAGTGCTCGCCCCGAACGACTTCCAGGACGCCGCCGAGGTCGCACGAACGACCTCCTCGACCGACTCGACCAACGTCAACGAGATCCTTCGAGCGCACTCGCCGCGTGAGCTGAACGGGGATCCCAGCGGGCTAGGATGCGCGGCGAGAGCATGATCACCGGCGCACACGCGATCATCTTCACGAAGAACGCAGACGCGGTTCGTGCATTCCTCAGAGACATCCTCGAATTCTCGTCGGTCGACGCCGGCGACGGCTGGCTCATCTTCGCCCTCCCGACCGCCGAACTGGCCGCGCACCCCGCCGACGACGCCGCGCATCACGAGCTCTACCTCATGTGCGATGACATCCACGCGACGGTCGCCGAGCTCCAACGCAAAGGAGTCGAACTCAGCCGTCCGATCAGCTACGAACGCTGGGGACTCATCACAGCGATCAAAATGCCCGACGGCGGCGAACTCCACCTCTACGAACCCAAGCACCCAACCCCATCACCCTCGGCCGAATAGACAACCGTAATTACGGGCCGAACCACTAAGCCAGCTTTGAACCAAAGCGCAGCAGGCCGCGAGCGTCGGAGCCCTGGACCTGCCGGACCGCCAAGAGCGATGACCCGGAGTCAGGACAACCAGCGGGCAGAACCCAATCCGGCCCATCCTTCCGTCGCCAACCCGATCGCGCGACGCGAAACGGCGGCGGAAGGACAGTCGTCCGCACGGCGGCGGCGTGACGGTCGAGGTTGGCCGATCGTGCCAGTCGTTGGACCTCGCGGGCAGCTACGGGGCGACGCTGGGGTTAGAGGCCGGCGCGCTCGCTTTCTAGGCGGATGCGGCGTCTGGCGCTGGCCTGCCGGTGGGTGTGGTCGCCGCTTTAGTGGACGGTGATCCGGTACAGCGGCGGCACCGGGTCGAGGTTGACCCCGGGGAGCGACAGCGAGATCCGCCAGCGGCCGTGCTTGACCCGGGCGCGGGCGCCGCCGGCCGCAGGCCCGAGCGGCAGCGTGACCTTGTAGGTCACGTGGATCGTGCCTGTTGCGGTGGAGGCGAGCCGCCCGGCGGTCTGGATGGTTCCACTCAAGCTCAGGCGCAGCTGGCGGCAGGTGGCGTCGGCGCTGATCGCGGTGAGCTCCCGCTCATCGCGACCGCTCTCAACCGCGCACCCGTGCCTGAGCGGGGTGGGGCGCAGACGGGCGATCCGCACCCGTGTCGGAACAGCGTGGAGCGTCACCTGCGGCTGATTCGGGGTGATCGCCACCCCGAACGGGCCGGCGCCGACGGTGATCGACGTGTTGGCCGGCGTGTTGGTCGCGGTGTCGATCGGGGTGACTTCGCCCGGTGAGAGTAGGTTGGTGACGTAGGCGGTGTGCGAGGTGGCCGCCCGCGCCGGCGCGGCACACACCACCAAGCGCCGCCGCCGCAACGACCTCCACCTGAGGCGGCCCGTGGGTGCCCGCCCCGGCCGGGCGGGGATCCATCAGGCGCGGGCTAGCCTTTGGTGGAGGTCCGATGCTGGCTATGGAGCTGATTCCCGCGATCCGCACGCGTCTGTCGCAACTCGACGGCGAGCGCGGGAACGCGCTCGCCAGCGGCCGGCGCGCGGCGCTGTGGCGGGCCCAGCAGTACGCGGCCCGGCTCAACCACTCGCTCGACGATCTACGCCGCTACTGCCTCGAGTCGCTCAAGCCGAGGCAGTTCCTCGACGAGCAGGACGAGAACGACTACCTGCGCGGCTACCGCGAGGGATTCCAGGCCGTCCTGACCGACATCCGGCAGCTCGAGACGCGCCCGCGGCCCTAGCGCGAACGCGCCGATCGGCCTCCCCGGCCGGCGTTTCCGCGGCACCCGATCCGTTGCTAGATTCAAACCTGCACGGTGGGCGTAGCTCAGCTGGTAGAGCTCCTGGTTGTGGTCCAGGCGGTCGCGGGTTCGAATCCCGTCGCTCACCCTCACGAAGCGCCTGGAAAACGCGGGTTTCCGAGAGGCGTCCACTTTGGCCTATAGGCCGAGTGTTCATCAATTGTCCATCAATTTTGAAGACGCGGACGTCTTCCGGCGCCCTACGCGGCCGCAAAGACTGCCAGCCACGCGACGTCGCCCAGCTCGACGCCCCGGCCGGTTGGGGGGCCGGGCTGCCGATGTTCGAATCCGTCGCTCCAACTACGCGCTGCTCGAATGAGGCTCCGGACAAGACGACGATGCCAGGGGTCTCGGGTAGCTACGACGCGCGTCGGCGAAGCGCCAGGGGACGCTCGGCGGCCGCAGCCTTGGCGGGGATTCCGCCGGTCTCGAGGTCGCTGACCCACGCCTCGATCGCAGATTCGCGGAAGCGGCGGTAGCGCCCGAGGCGGACGTGCGGAATCCGTCCGGCGCGGGCTTGGGCCCAGACCCAGTCGGTCCTCATGCCAAGGCGCTCGGCGATTTCTTCGGCGGTCAGCAGCCTGTCCATGGCCTACGACGCTCCGCGGGCTTCCTTGGACGGAAGCCCCCTGAGATTGCACCGGACCCGTTGGTGGCACACGCCCCGCCTCATGGTGCTCGTGGGCGAGCCGGGGCTGGGACGGGGGGTCAAGCGAGCACTCATGCGGTCAACACTCCCTAGGTATGGGCTCGGTGGCCGCCGATCCCGCTGCGGAGGGATGTCGATCGGCGTAGCGGGGAATGTCACTGTCTGGCCGGGACCCGGATTCGGCCCCGTGCGGTGACACTCGAATGGCCGTGTCGTATCTAGGTGTCGGCATGGTGCTTTGGCAAGGCAACGAGCGAGGTCGGAATGGCTGGCCGCGATCGATCAGCTTTCCGCGTCGTCAGCAGTGCCGGCGGCTGGTGCGGGGCACGTGTGACGCCGGGCTTGCCGTTGTACTCGCGGTCGTGGGCCTGGTGGTCGCGTCTGCGGGGGCGCCATCGGCCGGCGCGCTATCGGCATTCATCGCCACCGCGGCAGGCCTGTATGCGCGCCGTTGGTTCTCGCGGGCGCGCCGAAGCCAGATCGGGGCTGAGTCCGAAGATCTTGTCCGGCGAGAACTGGCGAGATTGCGGCGGGAGGGGTGTCGGGTTCGGCATTCGCTGCGGTGGCCGGGTGGGGGAGACATCGTCCAGCTGCTGTGCGTGAAGCAGCAGTTCGCCGATACGCTCGCGGGTAGCCTGCTCGCCGAGGCGGCGGCGTTCCGCGGCTTTGTCGAAAGGGGGGTATCTATCTAACTCAGGTAGGCTGGTGATGTGCCTCAGACGGGCAAGGATTACCCGGGCTCCTACGCCGAGCTGCTGGCGTGGTTTCCGGACGAGGCTGCCTGCTGGGACTACCTTGAGTGGCTACGCTGGCCCGACGGGTTCCGGTGCCCGAGGTGCGTGGGCCGGGCCGCGTGGAGGCTGAGCAGCGGTCGTTGGGAGTGCACGGTCTGCGGGCGTCAGGTGTCGGTTATGGCCGGGACGATCTTCCACCGCACTCGTACGCCGCTGCGGCTGTGGTTCGCAGCGGCGTGGGAGATGACCAGCCAGAAGCACGGCGTCTCGGCGCTGGGGATCCAGCGGTCGCTGGGGCTGGGGTCCTACCAGACGGCGTGGGCGATGCTGCACCGCTACCGGACGGCGATGGTGCGTCCCGGCCGCGAGCGGCTGGCCGGACACGTCGAGGTCGACGAGGCATATCTGGGCGGCGTTGAAGGCGGAGTGTTCGGCCGGCAGACCGACACCAAGGCGATCGTCGCGATCGCGGTTGAGGTCAAGCATCCCAGGGGTTTTGGGCGGATTCGACTGCAACGCGTCGATGATGTCTCGAAGGACAGTTTGATTTCCGTTCATCGAGAGCGCGGTGGAGCCCGGGGCGACCGTCCACACCGACGGGTGGCAGGCCTACTGGACCGTGCCCGACCGCGGCTACGAGCACGAGCGGACGATCATGCGCGCCCAGCACGACCCTGCTCATGTTGTGATGCCCGGCGTTCATCGAGTCGCGAGCCTGCTCAAACGCTGGTTGCTCGGCACGCACCAGGGATCGGTCGGACCCGAACACCTCGACGCCTATCTGAACGAGTTCGCGTTCCGCTTCAACCGACGTGGCTCGCGGCGGCGTGGACTGCTCTTCTACCGGCTGCTCCAGCAAGCGATCCTCGCGGACCCGATCACCTACCGAAGCCTGATCGTGGCCCCACGGCCCGGACGGCCGAGACCGTCGCCGCCGATCCGCTCCCCCGCAGCCCCGGCGAGCGAGAGGCCCTGGCGCGACCCAACCTGACTCAAATAGATACCCCCCTCGCGCCAAAGGGGCAACTCGGCGAACTTCGTAGCTCGCCCGAAGGAGAGTGATCAGATGGCCGGCACGGAAGATCCGGCAGCGCGCCCTGAGCCTGCGCGCGAGGTCGCGCCGAAGGGATCAGGATATCGCGGCGGAGGGACCGCGCTCAGGATCGGCGGCTGGATTCTGGTGGGCCTCGGCGCCCTGCTCGTCATAGCGGGCGTGGCGCTCGTGATCGTTCACCTGACCCAGCGCGGCAAGGATGGCTACTACACGTCCTCGACGGCGCACGTGGCGGCGCCGGGATACGCGGTCACCGCCGAGGGGCTGCACATCGGCGACCTCCCGAGCGTCGCGACCGACGCGGTCGGGCGGGTACGGGTCAGCGCTCGCAGCGGCAACGGGCAGGCGCTATTCGTCGGGATCGCGCCTCAGGACGCGGTGAACGCCTACCTGGACGGAGTCGCTCGCAGCGAGGTGACCGACGTCAGCGGCGACACGGTGACATACAAACCACACCCTGGCCGGGCGCCAGCGGGCCCGCCGGGACGCGAGAGCTTCTGGCAGTCGGCCAGCACCGGAAATGGCCAGGTCACCGCGACCTGGAAGGTCAAGGGGGGCACCTGGGCGGTCGTTTTGATGAACGCGACCGCAGCTGCTCGCGTCAGCGCGGTCGTGAGCGTGGGCGCGAAGACCAACCTGCTGCTCTGGCTCGGCCTCGGCTTGCTCCTCGCCGGTCTGATCGCCGGCGCGGCGGGCGGCGCGATGCTCTGGAGCGGCCGCTCACGGCGACCGACAGCCGCGTGAACGGCCGTCAGCTTGAGGACGAAACCGGGACGACCGGCGGCCAGGCCCGGGCGGTCTTGACGAAATAACCGCCGTGATTGACCGTGCCGCACAGCAACGCGCGACGCTCCATCGACTGCCCGCGGTGACGAAGACCCCTAAGCGCTTTCGTCGAAAGACGTTGGCGAGGAGGCGAGAACTGCCTCGATCGGGTCTGTCACCGAGCTCGGGGTCGAACGTACCGTCCTGGCGCGTCAGTGCAACTACCTGTACGAGATCCCTGCGTTTGCTCGCACCGTGTTCCCGAGCTCGATCACCGGCTTGTGGGCCGTGGACTGGGGCCGCGGGGCTCGCGCCGGGAGCGTGGGTCGCTGCTTGGACGGGCGCGCCCTCGGCGGAAGAGCGAGCGCAGCCAATGCAGCCAGTGCGGGCGGTACCAGTCCAGTCGCCGGGTAGCTCATCGTCGCGGGCAGCAGTACGGCGCGTACGAGCGTGGCGTCGATCAGTACCGCGATCGCGAGTCCGACGCCGAGCCCCTTCGTGTCGACCGAGCGCAGTATCGGGAAGATCGCCAACACGAACACGCCGACCGTCACGATCGCCTGACTGGCCCATCACGCGGACCCCCGATCGCAACGCGCAGATTTCAGCTGATGGCGCACGCGCGTCGCGTGCGGCGTTCAATCGTTACTGCCGCAATGTCGCCATGGGGCTGCGATCGCCGGACTGCTGCTCGACCCGTTCGGCAACCTAAAGCAGAACTGGTCGACCGGTCGTTCGCAACGCGCGACACGGCTCGGTCTTCGTGAGGCTGTCGGGGAAACCTCGCTGACGGCGTGCGACCGGCGCGCGGATTGTTTGCCGGTGGGGGACGCGGCCCGGGGTTATCCGGTGGCGGGTGCGATCCAGTGGCTGTGGAGCTTGAGGAGGTTGTGGGAGGCGGCGATCAGTCGCCATTCCGACCGCACCGCACCGCGGCCTCGTCGTTTGAAGTGGTCGATCCGGCGGTTGGCTTTGATCTGCCCGAAGACCGGCTCGATGCTGAGTTTTCGCTTGGCGTAGAGCTCGCGGCCGTGGTCGCTTGAAAGGACCCGGCGCATGAACGCGTAGAGACCGCCTTCCCAGCCTGGTCGGACACCATGGCGTAGCCCGCTGTCGGGCGGGACCAGCACCTGGGTTCCGTCGGCGACGATCCGTTCGATCTGCTGTTTGTGCCAGTAGCCGGCGTCCGCGAGCACGGTCACCGGCCGCTCGGTGACCCACGGCCTGACGCAGATCGCGCAACGCGGCGTCAAGGACCGGTTCGAGCTTGCCGAAGTCCGGCGGGGTGCTCGTGACCTCGGCAGCGACGATGATCTGCCCGGTCGTGACCGCGGCCTGCGCGTTGTAGCCCTGCATCGGCGGCTGGCCCTGCTGGATCATCACCCCGGAGTCCGGGTCGGTCGTGTTGATCTTGCCCTCGGGCACCAGCGGCGGCAGATAAGCCTTGAGGTTGTTGGAGTGCAACCGCCGGCCGTTGCGCATCTTGCCCTTCGCCCGCCACTGCTCATAGCAACGGTTAGAGGCATGCGTGAACGCCAGCTCCTCATCGAAGCGGCGCTTGACCTCGGCGATCCGCTGCGCACGCACACGAGGAATCGCGAGCGCGTCCCGGTCACGCTTAACCTCCAGCTCCCGGCGGCCTTGACGAAGCCACGCCTGCCGTCCCTCCGGCCGAGTCACGAACCGCTCCGGGTCAAGCTCAAGCTCGACCTTGGCGACGACCTCTTCGCCCGCGTCGACCTGGGCCTCGCGCTCGGCCTGCAACCGCTCCCGGGCAGCCTCAAGGGCTGCGCGACGACCCTCACGCGTGCGCAACTGCTCAGGCATCTCATCGCCACGCCGATCGCCGAACCGCTCGTCGTCCTCACGGTCGGCCTGCTCGGCCTGTTCGAGCATCTCCTCAACAATCGAAGCGTAGCCGCGGTTGCGGTCATAAGACGCGCTCGCGCGGATCTTCGTCCCGTCAACACTGACCTCCCCGAGTGAGACCAGCCCGGCCTCCGCGCACAGCCCGAGCACCCCGACGAACAGTTCGGCGATCGCGTCCTGATGGCGACGGCGGAACTCCGCCACCGTCGAGTGATCAGGCACCTGCATCGCGGTGATCACCCTGAACGCAACATCCCCGCGGCACGCCCGCTCGATCTGCCGCGACGAGCGCGCCCCGACGCAGTACGCGTACAACAGCAACGCGACCAGCATCGCCGGGTCATACGCCGGCCGGCCCGCTCCACCTACCCCTCCTCAAAGCGCGTCAGGTCGATCACATCGACCCGCCCCCAGAATCGTCCACACCAGATGGTTCTCCGGCAGCCACTCCATCAACGACGGCGGCATCAACAACAACTGACCCCGCTCACACGAAACGAAATCTCGAGCCATACCGGAAGTGTCTTAAATTTAAACCCGCCAGACGACACCGATATTCCGACAGCCTCTCGCCGAAGCGCTCGTCTCTCAGGCGGCAACCGGCGGACAAATGCGATCGTGCGAGCCAGCCCGGGCCGAGACGCGGTTGTCGCCGGAAGCACGACGGTCGTCATGGCTGAGGTCGCGTCCCTTTGGCGCTGTAAATTCGCCGCGGGTTAGGTTCCCGGTTTGGTCAGTCTATGCGGCGGTCACCTCCTGTGGGAGTAAGTGGCGGGTGTGCGTTGGGGGTTCTCAATTGGGGGGTCCTGCTGGTCGCGGCCATCTGCCGGAGGGGCTCAGAACGGCTTAGGAGGCGTCGGCGTGCAACGCCTGGGTTGCAGGTGGTGCTGATTCGGCTGCTTGGTACTTGATTCGGTAGAGCTGTTGGCGGTCGAGGTCGGTGAAGGTGGCGCCGTTGCTGGCGTGTGTGAAGAACAGGTCGAGCACCGCCCAGACGAGTGAGAGGCAGCTGGTCTCGCCGGGGAACCGTCCCATTACCTTCGTGCGCCGGCGGACCTCCCCGAGCGACCGTTCGAGCAGGTTTGTCGACCGCCACCGCTCGCGGTGTCTGAGCGGGTAGCGCAGGTGCACGACCAGCGCGTCGAGGTCGTCGCCGAGACAGCGGGCGGCCGACTCGTAGCCGCCATGCTCGAGTTCTGAGATCAGGACCGCGAGACGGAGCTTGCCGTCCTTGACTGACGTCGCGTCGGTGAGCGCTGACCAGTAGTTGAAACGGATCCGGTTGTGCTCTGACTTGGGCAGCTTGGCCTGGAGGTTGCGCAGGCGGTGAACCGCGCAATGCTGGCGATCGGCGCGCGGCCAGATTTCCTCGACCGCGCTGATCAGCCCGGGCGCGCCATCAGCCACGACGAGGCGTGTCGCCGCAAGCCCGCGGGTGATGAGGTCGCGGCCGAGCTCGAGCCAGTCCTCCTTGGTCTCCCGCATTCCCAGCCGCACGCAAACCAGCGCCCTTTCGCCGTTCTCAGTGATCCCCCAGGCGCAGATCACGCCCTCCTTCGGGCCGCTGGGACGGACCGGCAGGTAGATCTCGTCGAGGAACAGAACGACGAGCTTGACCTCGAACAGGTCGCGGCGCTTGAACGCTTCAAACCGCTCGTGCAGTTCCGCGCAGATCCTCGCGACCGTCGAGCGCGAGGTCTTCCCGAGCCCGGCCTCATCACAGAGAGACTCGATGTCGCGCATCGATAGGCCGCGCACGAACCCGCCAATCACCAGCGCCTTGAGCGGGTCCGTCCTCAGCAGCCGCTTGCAGTGCCACTTCGGGAACAGCTTCGAGACGAACGGCATCACCGCCTCGCGAGCCTGCGGGATCTCGATCCGCAGCTCACCCTCGGCCGTCTGCACGTGCCGGGGCCGGAACCCATTGCGCAAGCCGCGCTGCCGCTCTGGCCGGCGCTCATAGCGAGCCCGGCCCAACCACGTGTCGAACTCCTCCTCGACCGCCCGCTGGATGATCAACCGAGCGCCGAGCCGGGCGAGCTCGGACAGCATCTTCTGCGGGTCATCGACCATCCCCTTGGACATCAGCTTGTCGATGCTCGCTTGTATCTCCGCCGACGGCGGTACGGTGCGTCTCACGGCGTAGGCCTCCTTCATGGTCTGGCAGGACTTGAGGGAACCTACGCCGTCGCTCTGACAGCACCCGACGCGTATTTACAGCAGTCCTGGGACGCGACATGGCTGATGCAAAACCCAGGCGCCGTCGCATAGGCGACTCGCAGTGCGCCTCGTTCACAAGCGCCTCTCGGGCGTACCGGCAGGCTGGGTTGACATTGACGAGCGCGCGGCTACTCCGCAAAGCGAGAACTGCGACCGCGGCTCCTCGGGGTCGCTACGGGGCAAGCGCCACGGAGTATCGCTTGCCCGCCTGCACGACAACGAGGAGTTCGAGGTCGTTCAGTGTCGCCGCGACCCCATCCGAGCCACCGCTTCGCAGCCGGCCGCGAACAACGGCCGGTTCGAAATACGCCAGCTCACCACCCACGCGCGCGGGGACGGACGTGAGCAGGAGCTCGGGGAGGCCGGGCCAGTCGAGAAGCACGCGCTCTCGGTTCCAGTGCTCGAAGGACGTTTCGGGAGCGATGAGGTACGCCGTCTCGAGTGTCGCGGCAAGGAGGCCAGACACCTCGACGCTGTGCCCATCCAGCTCCGCAATACGATCGAGCATGTTGAAAAACGTGAGTTTCATGTCAGTACGTATGAAGGGTAATGATCGCTTGGCTTGTGAATCTTTTCTGGAATGTGCTCGTCAGCTCGAAATACTGCAACCCCCAGGGATCTCGGATCGCGAGCACTTCATGGCCGAGGCGCTTTGTGACGCCATCGATGACGATTGCGTGCAGGACCTCCTTGGGCCGAGTGGCACTCGTGTTGCGGACAACCGCGATGACCGGGTTACCGCCGCGGGTAGACGCCCGAATGTCGGCGATCGACACGCCAACTCGCGACTCGGAGACCACCCTGTTTCGCTTGAGCAGAGAAACCAAGTCGGCTGTGGGAGTCCCCTCAGGGCCGGCAGCCTTGACGAGTTCTGCGAGATCCACTGGTTGGCCAGCGGTGTTGATCACCATGCCACAGGACACCGGGCCGCAGGTCGGTGCCGGGCCCTGGTCGTACACTGCGCGGTTCCCGCTGCGAGTGATACGGCCGTCCTCATCAAAACCGCGTGGGCCTTTCGGCCCGCCGGACCCCGCCCGCGGCTCGATTGACGCCGGCTCGCGCGCTGCCGCCTGCGCGTCATCCTCGGCGGCGCGCACATCCTGCAGCGCCTTCTCTCCCAGTTTGCCTTGTCCCTTCCCGAGATCGTTGAGCTCTCCAACGACAGTGTTGATCTTTTTGGCGTTCTCGACGCTTTCTCCCGCCCGCACCAGGTTCCGCAGTTCGACCGCCTTGGCGAATGCTTTGACAAGCGGCGCACCGTCGAGACCAAGGAAGATCAGGTCGATGGCAAACGGGACCAGCGACGGCTCCTCGACCGCCAAGGCCTTCGCGCGGTCCAGGGCAGTGTCCGCGAGGAGCTTCTGCTTCTGGTAGTGCTCCCAATCCTCAACCGCGCTGGCGGCCGAGAGGGCAGCGCTGACGACTCCGATCCCGATTCCCAGAGACGCGCCCCCTGACGGAATCAAGGTAGCGAGCACGATCAGCGCCAGCAGCCCCGCAGCGATGTACTTGAGCACGGACTCGTCCTGAGCCTCATCGACCAGGTCGTTGACGACGCCGTCCCGGATGGATCCGTCCGGCACGAACATGACCGCCCTAGTCAGCGCCACCACGGGGGGCAGCGACAAGGGACTGAGGTATCCGCTCGCACTGGGACCAAACCTAAGACGCGCGCGGATCGTCAGGATTGCGGCCAGCTTCGGAAGCACGTGCTCCACCACCGCCGTCATCTCCTCACCGACGTGCCGCGTGTCGAGTGCCGCGAGGTCGACGTCTTCGAGCATTCGCTCTCCGCCGCGGAACGCGGCCAGGACCGGGTGCACTGTCTCCGCTTGCTCCCACATCGACGTAAGACGGGTCTGAGACCGGATGTACGTCTGGTTGGCGTCGCTCCACTTGGCCTCGGCCTCGGCGTCCTCCAGGCCATGCTCGGTCGGCGCCGCGGCGTCTCTATCGCGCTTGACGATGCGCTGCTGGGCCCGAAGCGCGCGCGCGTACTCGTTTAGCGAGACCCTGTGCTTCACCCACGGGTCATACTGCTTGGGATCCTTGTCCGGGTTGGCGTGCTCGGGAAACCACGGCAAGTCTTCACCAACCGGGGCGTTGGCGAGACCCTTCACCACTTCGTCAGTGTCGGCCCCCTTGGCGATCCGGCCGGCCGCGAGTAACGCGGACTGTCGTCGCAGCCCGTACGACTCGGTGGTGTCGAGGATCTCGCTGAGGCTCTGGGCGAGCATCTTGTCAGCGATGTCACCCGCCTGATGCCTGAAGCGATCACCAAACTCCTTCGCCTCGCCCTGGAAGAACTCGACATCGGGCTTGGCCTTCTCAAAAGCCTCCCTGCCCTCCTTGGTCCAGGTCGAGCTGCTCTTCATGTCGGCGATCGACTGCTTGAACGAGCGGGTCCGACGCACCCCGGCCTCGATCTGCAGCCGCACCCGAGCTCGCCCGACGGTCTGCTCGTCGGAGGTCGGTGAGAAGTAGCTGGCGCGATCAAGCGGCCCGATCCCTCGCTGGGCGGCAAGAAACTCGATCGCCTCGAGCGATCGCTCATATCTTGCATGCGTGCGCTCGTCGGCGGCGGGTGTCGACGCAAGAGTAAAAAGCTCGGCGCGCCGTGCACGCACCTGCTTGTCGTCGAGCTTCTCGAGATCGTCGATCTCGTTCCCCAGCGCCTGGTTGATGGCCGTCGTTTGCGCCGCCCAGGGCGCGTGCGCCGACGTCGGGATTGCGTTCGCCTGACGCTCCTTGACCAGCTGGCGCGCCAAGCTCCGTCGCACCAAGCGAGCGACCTGCCGGTTTCCGATCGTGCGCTGAAGTCTGAGGATCGGATCGGCCTCAGCCGCGGCAGGCGCTCTCACCGCCACGCCGGGCTCGAGCTCCCGCTCCCGGCTTTGGATCTCGCGGGAGGTCACCGACCAACCGTACACGCCGAGGCGACACCGGTCAGACCAAGGCCGACGGGGTCCTCGCCGCGCCACCGCCATCGGCGTCGATCGCAGAACGATCCGCCCCCACCGCCGCAAACCGCGACATCGTCTGATCTCCAATCACGGGCACGCATCCAGTGACTTCGAACGGCGCGTCGTGCGCGATGCCCGCCGTCGCTACACCTCGGAAAGGTTGGTGACACCCGAAACAGCGACCCGTCACCGCCCGCCGTCCCGGTTTTGATCCAGGACCGAAGGACGCCGGCAGTCTGAGCTGGCCCTAAACCCCGGTCTCACCACGCCGAGAGCGGTGTGCGACAACCGCTCCTCTCGCATTCACGGGACTATGCGACCGAGCCGTCAGCGCATGCCAACACCAAAGGTATAGATCGGCGCGCCCGCAGCGGTCCACGCCGATCGCGTGGTCGCCGCCGACGCCCTGCGTACCCACCTGGCCAGTTACGCGTCCCTCGCGTAGCCCTGCTGGCGGCGACAGGCGGGTCTCTGACCGGGCCAGCCCGCGCGATCGCTTTCGTCTGCCGCCCGGCCTCCGAGCGGACGAGCGGTATGGCGACGACCGGATCACGGACGGCGACCAGACCCGACGAGTGCGTTGGCCCCTCGGCAGCGAAAGACAGCTCTCTGACCTGCCAGACGACTCCGTCGAAGACCTGGACGGGCGGCGCCCCCAGAGGGCACCGGGGGTGACTCCCGTTCGGAACGGGGAACGGAAGTGTGATCGAGGTTCTCCCTGGCGCGACGCGGCAGGCGCCATGAACGGACTTTCAGCGGTTGTTCGCAGGCCGGGCCACCGACTCGACGGTCCTCGCCGCCCAGTCGATCAGGCCGCGGCGCGCCACGGGACCGTTGCCTGTAGGACCGCCTCGGTCAACGCCTCGGTACGCAGGTGAGTCACCGCCTGGTACGCCGGGTCGGCGACCATCGCGCTGAACGCCTGACGACTGGGGTACCGGACGATCAGCACGGCATCCCAGTCCCAGTTGGGTGGGACGACCAGCGTTGTTGAGCAGTCTCCCTCGTACAGCACTTCGCCGCCGATGCTGGGGAGATAGTCCGCCAGCGCAGCGGTGTAGGCCCGGTAGCTCTGCTCGCCTCCGGGCCTGTACTTGAGCAGGTTGAGCATCACCACCGGGCCGCCGGGGTCCTCTTTCATGTAGCGCTTGAGGTCCTTACCGCGTGGATCGACCGGCATCAGGTGCCCCTCTCGGTTTGATGTGCGTGCCAGCCAGTGACCGGATCCGCTACCACCGGGATCACGCGGCGCCGCAGGATCGACGTCGGATTGGCGTGCAGGTAGACGATCGTTGGTCTGTGGGCTTGCTCGACGTGGGCCACCCTGGCGTCCTCCGCATCGAGCTTGTGTTGTGCGCGATGAAGTTCGCCTCCGGAGCTCACGCCCGACCTCCGGAGGCGTAGCTCTCGATGTGGGCGATGGCCATGTCGAGCGCGGCGGCTAGCGGAGCGGCGTCGCGACGGGTTTGTGTGAGCAGCAGCCCCCCTTGCAGGGCGGCGAGGGTGGCCAGCGCCAGTTGGTCGGGGTCGGCGTCGGCGCGCAGCTCGCCCCGGTCTCGCATTGCGCCAAGGCCGTCGCGGATCGCGGTTTGCCAGCGCGCAAACCCCGCTGTCAGCGCAAGCCGGGCGGGCTCGTCGGTGTCGGCCAGCTCGCTGGCCAAAGAACCGATCGGACAGCCGCCCCTCCACCCTCGCCGCGAGGGGTAGCTCACGATCGTGTCGCGCCAGTCAAGCAGAGCCGCGACCGAGTCAAGCCGTGCCAGCGCCGCCTCCTGACGTCCGACGACTTGGTCGATCTGGTGACCGATCACGGCTCGGGTGAGGTCGTCCTTATCTGCGAAGTAGTGATACAGCTGCGAATTGCTGACCGCGGCAGCGTTCAGGACATCCTCGGTACTGGTCCCGGCGACTCCGCGCGCGTGCATCAGTCTCGCGGCCGCTTCCACGATCCTTGATCGGGTGGCGCGGCCCTTGGCCGTCCACCGGTGCTCATCGCTCACGGTGGATTCGGCGCGGATCACATCTCCGATCGTAATAGTTTTGGCCTTGACAAGCCAATCCACGGCCATCTAGGTTCTGGCTTTGTTACTCCAAAGTTGTCGAGGGCTCATCTCGCTGGAGGTCCGGTCGGCAACTGCGATCGAGAGGATTCATGACAAGCACGTCCACGTCTCTCGCCGACCAGGGCGCGGCGGTGAGGGCCGCGGCGGCCGATCGGCTGCCGGCCGGCGTCTCGGCGGCTTTCGACGCCGCCCTGGCCGAGCTGACCGCAATCGGCGCTCCCGCAGAGACCGCCCAGCCGGGCACGCTCCTATCCGGTGCTCCGCTGCTCGAGGCGCACGGAAATCCGAGGTTGCTGCACGCAGCAGTCGGCCACCGTGCAGCTGTGCTCGTGTTCTACCGCGGTGCCTGGTGCCCATACTGCAACCTGACTCTGAATACCTACCGCGACCGGCTGCATCCCCAGCTGCGGGATCGCGGCGTCGGCCTGGTGGCGATCAGTCCTCAAAAGCCCGACGGATCGCTGAGCCTGCAGGAGAAGCACGCCCTTGCCTTCCCGGTCCTATCAGACCCCGGAAACGCCCTCGCTCGGCGGCTGAACATCCTGATGCCAGCCCGCAGCGAACGGATGCGCGCCGCCCAGGAGAAGCTAGGCCTCCAGCTTGAAACGATCAACGCCGACGGCACCTCCGACCTTCCGCTGCCCACCGTCGTGCTCCTCGACGCAGACCACCGGGTCGCGTGGATCGACATCCAGGCCGACTACACCGCCCGCACCGAGGTCGACGACATTCTCAACGCGGTCGACACACGGCTCCAGACGCCGGCCACATGAACGTCTATGAGAACCGATGCGCAGGTACCGGTTCACCGCTCACGCCTTCCAACCAGTCCGGTCACGTTGATCAACAGTCGGTTTCGCTCGTGCTCGCGACCCGAGCCCGGCGCGGCCACCGACGACCTCTAAAGCCGGCCGCGCGTGCTCGCTGAGGTGACCGAGCGCGACGCCGACGGCGTCGTCGCTGAGATATACCACGACATTCGGGCAGTGTTCGGCGTCCCAGTCGTGGTTCTCGTCTACCGCGCCCTGGCGACGGACGAAGGTCGCCTACAGGTGGCCTGGGAGGCCGTCCGAGCCAACCTCCTCAGCGACGAGTTGCACTGTTTCGCCCGTGAACTCGGATCGGAGCCGGGTACTCGGGTCGCGCCCGTGGCTGACTCGGTGCTGACCGAATCAGACCTAGATCGAGGGATGCTGGCGAAAACGATCGCGGCGTTCCACAGAGTGAACACACGCAACGCAATCGCGCTGACGGCACTCCGCGACGGCCACGACGGTATCGCACCGGAATGCCGGTCGCCAGCGCCAACCCGGTCACCTTCGCCGATCCTGCCGGTGGCAGACCTCTGCACTCTCCCGCCGGACGCCCACACGGTGCTGCGCGAGTTCAGCGCCCCGATCACCGGCGGCCGCGACCCGCTCGTCATCCCAAGCCTTCTGCGCTGCCTAGCACCCGATGGACGCCTGCTTCGCGCCGTCTGGGAGGTCCTGCGACCGGTGCTCGACACCGACAGCTACGACGCGCAAGTGATCGCCACCCAGGATCGCATCACAAGCCTGTCCCAGAAGCTGCCCTACACGATCACGCGCTGCACCGACGAACGCACGCGAGCCATCATCAGCGACTTCCTGCGAACGATCCCAGCAATGGTGATCACCGCGCCGTTGATCGCAGCAGCCCTCCAACTCCACATACCTAGCAAAGCCGAATCCAGACGCTCAGACCGGACGAACCGCGACTGAGCCGCAAGCCCGGGCATCTCCGACCGCCGGCTGAGCAAGTCCCCGACGCCGAGGACTGAAGTCCCGGCAAGCAACTTCAAGAATGCTTCTCGCCACAAAACAGAGACGCCAGACCCGCCAGCCCGCGACAAGGAACCTCGGCTCCCAGCGCAATGAACCGTACAACGGCTCGGGACTCCAGTTTCGACCGAGGATGAGTATCCACGCTCGTCTCGATCTCCGCAGACGGCGACTCCGTCGCCCGCTCACGATCGCATCCACATCTCCGCGCCCGGTCAGCGGACGAGCGCAATGGCGACGAAGCGCACCTCAAGCTCCCCTGGGGCTCACGAATGCAGTGCCATCACGGGTGCAATCGACGGATCCGCTGCGCCGGGCGCGATTGGAACGGCGACAAGGGGGCGCCCTCGTCCGGCGGTCAGCGGCGGGAAGGCCTGATCGACTCCGGCGTCCACATCGACGTTGTCGGCGAGGCCGCGACCGGAAACGAAGCCCTCGAACTGGTTCGAACGAAGCGGCCCGACGTGGTCGTGATCGACATCCGGAGCCTGAGATGGACGGAATCGAGGCCACGCGTCGCATCACGACCGATCCGAACCTCGCCTAGTCACGCGCGAGGGTCTGGGGACCGTTGAGCTTGACGAATAGGTCTTCGGGGCGTCTGACGCCCGCGCCGGCGGCTTCCTGCTCGGCGGGGGGGTGACCGGCCGGCCTCGTCCTGGCGATCGGGGTCGCCTCGCCGGGCCCAGCTGCACGCCCGTCGGTCGGCGTGGCTCGACGCACGCGGCCCCGGGTTGACGCGCGGCAGGCGCCGAGGTGTCACATTTGGGGGTGCGGCGGTGCTTAGTAGGTGTGATGGGTTTGCAGGCGCGACATAGCGAGCGGTCGGAATGTCCCGATAACGGCTCTGGGATGGCGGCCTTTGAGTCCTTTTTTCGCGAGCACTATGCGGCAGTCGTGCGCCTAGCGCAGAGCGTGGTCGACGATTCGCAGGGCGCTCAGGACGTGGCCCAGGAGGTCTTCCTGGCCGCCTATCGGCGTTTCCCGGGCGACTATGAGCAGGCTGCCGGATGGGTACGGGTCGCCGCGGTGCACACGGCGCTCAACGCGGTTCGCGGGGAAAGACGCCGCGAGAAGCGCCAGCTCCTGGTGCCGGCCGTGACTCCCCCGCCCAGCGTCGAGGACACGGTGCTTGATCGAGAACGACGGGCAAGCGTACGCCGCGTGCTGCGTCGCCTGCCCCGGCGCTCGTCGGCAGTCTTGGTTATGCGCCACGGCGGCATGAGCTACGGGGAGATTGCCGAGGCGCTCGGCGTGCAGGTTGGACAGGTGGGGACTCTGCTTAGACGCGCGGAGTCGGCGCTTCGAAAGGAGATGGACCGTGGGACACATTTCTGACGGGGCGCTTCGGCGGCTCGACGACGACCCGCTGGCCGTTCCGGACCGGGTCACCGAACATCTGGCCAGCTGCGGGCGTTGCAGCGCCCGCCGGACCCATATCGCCCACGACACCGAGCGCGCGGCGCAGCTGCTGTCCGCCCCGCAGCTCGTTCCCGACATCGACATTGCGTGGGCTCGCCTGCAGCGTGAGCTTGAGGACCCGCGGGCGGACGGGCCGATCCGGCTTCGCCAGCCGATGCGTGTGCCCGCGCGACGTCGGTCGTTCCCGAGCGTGTCGCTGCGTACCGGGCTGGCCATCGGCCTCGTCGGGATCCTGGTTGCGGGCAGCGCTGCGGCGGCGACGCTGACCACGATTTTCGCGCCGACCCACGTCGCCCCGGTCTCATTGAGCCTGAGCGATGTGCGGGCGATCGCGGCCATCACCGGGCTGGGCGAAAGCCATGCGCTTGGCGGCTTCTCCACCCCGCGTGGATCGACCGCGCTGCGGTTCGGCACCCTCACATGGTCCTCAAGCACCGCCCATCCGGCGTCATCGCTAGCCCAGGCTGCCGCGGAGGCCGGCTTTGGGGTCTCTCTGCCCGCCCACGTTCCGGCGGGCGTGGGTGCCGTCGAGCAGTTGATCGTTCAGCCCCGTGGGAACGCAACCGTGATCTTCAACTCCAAAGCCGCGGCTCTGGCGGGTAGCTCTGTGACCGTCGACGTGGGACCGGCCGTCTTCGCGCAATACGGAGCGTCGAGTGGTCCCGACCTACCGACGCTTGCGGTGGCGACGATGCGCCGTCCGACGGCGCAGTCGACGGGTGCGAGCCTGAGCGCGATCGAAGCGTTCCTGCTGGGCCGGCCCGGCATTCCGCCGCAGCTGGCCGAGCAGATTCGCCTGCTCGGTGACTTGCGAACGACGCTGCCCGTGCCCGTCCCGTCCGACGCCTCGACACGCTCGGTACGGGTGGGTGGGTGGCCGGGCGTCCTCCTGACCGACGCCTCAAATGCGGCGGCCGGGGTGGTGTGGGAGGACGGCCGAGGCACCCTCCATATCGTCGCCGGAATCCTCGACTCGCAAGATGTGCTCAATGTCGCGAACCAACTCGGGTGAGAGATCCGCTATAGACGTGGACGAGCGGGCGGCCACCAATCGCCCCGCACGGCCTCTGGACGCAGCCCGCTCCCCCGCGAGCGGCGACCGCGCTGCGGAGCCGCCGGCATCGCCGGCGATCCATGTGGTGGGGCTGACCAAGCGCTTCGGCGACACGATCGCCGTGAACTCGCTGTCTATGACAGTGCGGCGTGGAGAGGTGTTCGGCTTTCTCGGCCCCAACGGTGCAGGCAAGACCACTATGGTCAAACTCCTCCTCGGACTCGCGCGTCCCACCGGAGGCCAGGCGCTTGTGCTGGGCGCGCCCGTGGGTAACCGCGAGACGCGACGGCAGATCGGATACCTGCCAGAGCTGTTTCGCTTCCAGCCCCTGCTGACCGCCCGCGAGGTGCTCGGCCTACACTGCCGTCTCCTGGGGGTGCCCAAGCCGGCGTGGGCACAGGAAGTCCGCGCGGCCTTGGAGACGGTCGGTCTGCTCGACCGCGGCGATGACCGGGTCGGGACCTTCTCAAAGGGAATGCAACAGCGCCTCGGGCTCGGCGTGGCCCTGCTCGGGACCCCAGCGCTGGTCGTGCTCGACGAGCCCACAAGCGCGCTTGACCCCGTCGGACGTCACGATGTGCGCGAGATCATTCGCGGGCTGCGCGAGCGCGGGTCCACGGTGTTCCTCAACACGCACCTGCTCGAAGAGGCCGAGCAAGTATGCGATCGCGTAGCGGTCATCGATCACGGAACGACGATCGCTACCGGCAGTCTCGACGAGCTGCTCGCACGCCACAGCCGGGTGCGACTCAAGGTGGGCGGCCTCGGCGAGAACTGGTGGAGCGCGCTCGGCCGGTTCGGTCAGTGGCACCGGCAGGACGACTGGCTCGTGGTCGATGGCATCGACCCGTCGCGCATCGCAGACCTCGTCGGCGAGCTCGTCGCACACGGCGGCCAAATCCACGCCGTGATCCCCGAGCACGAGACTCTGGAAGCCCGCTTTCTCGAACTGCTGGGACGAAGATGAACCCGACCTTGACAATCGCCGCGCTCACGATCAGAGAGGCGGTGCGACGGCGCCTGCTGCTGGCCTTCATCGCGATCACCACCATCATCGTCGGCCTGAGCGCGTGGGGATTTGACCGTCTGAGCCATACGCACAGCCTCACCTCCGGCGAGACCAACATCGCGGTTCCTCAGGCGCTGATCCTGTTCATGTTCATGTTCAGCTTCGTGATCGCCCTAAGCGCGTCGGCGATCGCCTCTCCATCGATCTCCTCTGAGATCGAGTCCGGTGTGCTGATCACGATCGTGACCCGCCCGATCCGCCGCACCGAAGTGCTGATCGGGAAGTGGCTCGGCCTCGCCGCCCTGCTCGCCCTATACGCCGCCGCCGTCTGCGCGCTCGAGTTCGGCGTGGTCGACTGGGCAAGCGGGTTCGTTCCACCAAACCCTGTGCTCGTCACCGTGTACCTGTTCGCCGAAGGGGCGCTCCTGCTGACCCTGGCGCTGCTCTTAAGCACAAGGGTGCCGGTGATCGCCGCGGGCGTCGTCGGCGTGGCCGTCTTTGGCGCCGGATGGCTCGCCGGCGTGGTGGGCACGCTCGGCAGGGCGCTCAACATTGCTGCACTTCGAACTGTCGGGCAGATCGGACGCTTGTTGCTGCCCACCGACGGGCTGTGGCACGCCGCCATCTACTACCTGCAGCCACCCTCACTCATTGCCCAACACCTCGCCGAAGGAGGAAAGCAAGATCCGTTCTTTGCCCAAGGAGCACCATCCCCGGCGTATCTACTGTGGGTGGCCTGCTGGTTCCTGATCGTCCTGTTCGCTGCAGTGGCGAGCTTTGACCGTCGCGAACTGTGAAGATCGGACCAGACACTGTCGTCGGGACTCCCACCGATCGGGCGGCGCTTGGTCACCGACGCGAGCACCCTAGCGCGGCTCGTGGCGAGGGGTAGACCAACCTGCGTTCTCGCGCGGGCCTCTCGCTGGCCAGTCCGCGCCTCCTGCCCCGCGGGGAAACGGCGCGTATCAGCCGCGATCGCTTTCGCCCCTACGACAGCCTCAGAGCCCGGGAGCGCTTCGGCGGCGAGGGGATCACGCTGGTCGGCATCGACGGGCGAGTGCTTGGCCACGATCAGGATCGTCCAGCTTCTGTTATCCAGACGAACGGAGGGTCGCCGAAGGGAAAGCGCGTAGCGACGCCGGTGAAGTCAGAAGGAGTCGTCAGGATCACCGGCCCCGGGCGCCTGTTCTACGCCTGTGCCGGCCACGACGTCGTGGTTACCGTTCCGCGCGCAGAGCAGCAGCGTCGCCTACGATCTACGGCGCAGGCGAGACTGCCGCAGGTTCGTGGATGGGCAGTCGCGGTTGAACTGGCCGCGGGTTTTCTTGTGGCGAAGCCCGCGGGGATCTCGGACCAGGCGCCCCCGAACGATCAGCTTGCTCGGCCGCGGATCACTCCGAGCCGGTTGAGCGTCATGCCGCGCCGGCGGTGATCGGCGACGGTCGTCACGTCGACGTCGAGCGCATCTCCGTCAGGTCGAATCCCCCCCTCTAGTTCGAGCGGGATGCTGTCGGCGGCGTGCAGCTCGCCCCGCACCCGCAGGCGGTCGGCGTCCAGCGTGGCGAGCTGAGACAAACGAACCTGACCTGCGGATGGTTGGCCGAATCGAAGACGCGGGCGGACCGGAGGTGCTCGTCGCGCCGGGCGTGGTCGGTGGTGAGACTGTCTGCCTCGATCGTCAGCTCGATCGAGGGCTGCGCGCTGAGGTCGAGCGTGCCGTCATAGCGCTCGAATCGGCCCCTGACCGTCTGCAGGGCGTAGAAGCTGCGGACGCGGAACTCGACGGTGGAGCGGCGCGGGTCGATACGCCAGCGCGTATGTGCAATCACGGGGCTGGTCCCGTTGGCGAGGGCGTTCATGGTCTTGGTCTCCTTGCGTGTCAGTTCGTGGTGGCCAGCGCGGGCTCGGGCTCGCGTGTGGTGGTCTTGGGCCTGGCGTCTGAGCTGTCGTTCGCGCGTACGAGCGCGAAGATCGCGGGGAGGGCGATCAGGGCGATCGCGCCGAGCGCCCAGAGCGCGTGCTGGAAGCCGCCGGTGAGCGCCGTGGGCCCCGAATGGCCGGTGTGGAGGAGCGCCTTGGTGTGGCTTGCGGCGACGCTCGAGGCGATCGCGATCCCGATCGCTCCGCCGACCTGCTGGGTCGTGTTCAGCAGCCCTGATGCGAGCCCGGCCCGGTGCTCCTCGACGCCCGCTAGTCCGGCGATCGAGATCGCGATGAACGCGAACGCGGTCCCGGCGCCGGCGACCAAGAGCGGCCCGAACAGGTTGCCGAGGTAGCGGCCGTGGACGGGAACCTGGGTGGCCCAGAGCACGCCGGCGCCGATCAGCGTCATCCCGATCGCCATTACGACCTTCGGGCCGATGCGAGTGACGAGGTATTGCGAGAGGCCGGCGAGCGCGACCGACGTGATCGAGGTGGCCAGCCAGGCCACGCCGGACTGAAGCGCGCTGTAGTGCAGCACCTGCTGCATGTAGAGCGTGCCGACGAAGAAGAATGCGAAGAAGCTGCCGCCGAGCAGCAGGCCCGCCACGTTCGCGCCCGCAAGGCTCCGCAGGCGGAAGATCGACAGCGGGAGGATCGGGTCCTTCGTCCGGCTCTCGATCACCGGGAAGACGACCAATAGTGCCGCGGCCGCCGCGAGCACCGCGACCGTTCTGGTTGCACCCCACCCGTACTGCGGGGCCTGAGAGATCGCATACACCAGCGCGACAATCCCGCCGGTGCCAACGACCGCGCCGAGCGCGTCAAACCGCGGCCGCTCGGTGGTGAGCCGGCTCTCGGGCACGGTCCGCGGCGCCAACACGAGCGTGGCGATGGCGATCGGGACGTTGAGGTAGAAGATGTACTGCCAGCCGGCGTAGCGGGTCAGCAGCCCGCCGGCGACCAGCCCGACGGTCGCGCCGCTGGCAGCGAGCGCGCCCCAGATCCCGAGCGCCTTGTTGCGCTCGGCGCCCTCCTCGAACATGTTCATCACGATCGACAGCGACGCCGGCACCATCACTGCGGCGCCGAGCCCCTGCACCGCGCGGGCGCCGATCAAAAACCCCTCACCCGTCGCCAGCGCGCAGGCCAGCGACGCGACAGCGAACACGCTGAGCCCCGCCATCAGGACCCGGCGGCGGCCGAGCAGATCGGCGGCCCGCCCACCCAGCAGCAGGAACCCACCGAACGTGAGCGCGTACGCCGTCGCGACCCACTGCAGGTTCGTGGCCGAGAAGTGCAGATCGCGGCCGATCGTTGGCAACGCCGTGTTGACGATCGTCAGATCGACAACCGTCATGAAGAAAGCGACCGCCAGCACCGCGAACGCGCGCCAGCGCTTGACCGCCGCCTGTCCGATGCCCGTGTTGGCCCCGAGCAGATGAGCTGGGTTGACCGTGGTCGTCATTGCGGCCTCCTTTGTCGTCATCACAGCTACAGGCGTGGAGAGGTCGCGAAATTGAGCGATGAATTTGCGTGGCCCGCGACGTCTATACGATCGATGGCTTGGATCGGCGATCCGGGTGCGAGGATGCGAACGTGAGCGAACGCGTGCTTACGCTGGCTCGCTCCGGGGACGAGGATGCGTTTCGCGAACTAACCGAGCCTTACCGCCGTGAACTGCAGCTGCACTGCTATCGAATCGTCGGCTCGACGCAGGACGCAGAGGACCTGGTCCAGGAGACCCTGCTGGTCGCCTGGCGCGGGCTCGAGCAGTTCAAGGGGAGCGCGTCGATCCGGACCTGGCTTTACCGCATCGCGACCAACCGATCACTTGACGCGCTGCGGGCTAACGCGCGTCGGCCGCAGCACCTCGAACCGTTGACCGATCCGCCGACCCCCAGCCGCATGACCGAACCGATTTGGCTCGAGCCCTACCCGGATGCGCTGATCGAGGGGATTGCCGACGAGGCGCCCGGGCCCGAGGCCCGCTACGACCAGCGGGAAGCGCTGGCCCTCGCGTTCGTTACCGGCCTTCAGCACCTCCAGCCCCAGCAGCGGGCGGTCCTGGTCCTACGCGACGTGCTCGGGTTTCGCGCGGCGGAGGCGGCCGCGATCCTGGACACAAGCCAAGCTGCCGTGAACAGCCTGCTGCAACGCGCCCGCCTAACGCTCGACGGCCGCCTGCCCGCCGCGTGGCGTGACCGAGCGCCGCTGCCCCACTCCCCGCACGAGCGCGAAGTAGTGGGTCGGTTCGCGGACGCGCTCGAGGACGGCGACATCGGTGCGGTCGTCACGTTGCTCACTGACGACGCGTGGCTGACGATGCCGCCCTATCCCTACGAGTACCAGGGCGCCGCGGCGATCGAGAACTTCCTCCGCATCCGCGGTGCACGCCACGACGGGCCGCTGCGGCTCGTCCCCACGCGGGCCAACGGTCAGCCCGCGTTCGGCTGCTACTTCCCGTGCCCGGGAACTGAGATCGCGCGCGCCTACGGGCTGCTCGTACTCACCCTCGCCGGCAGCAAGATCGCCGAGATCACGTTTTTTGCCGACAGCGGCGTGCTCCCCCACTTCGGGCTCCCCCGTTCCGTGCCCAAACGGCGCGAGTAGCCGACCCAAGCTCGGCGAGTCGCCGCGACGTCGGCCGGCTTTCGCATTTGCTTCACCACGACCGTTTCGCACCATGCCAAAGCTCCCCCTCTCTGCGCGGACGGATGTCGCTCCTATGTCAATGGCTTGTCGCTGTTTGCGGGAATCGAGATGTGCGTTTGGCTATCTGGCGCAGGGCATGAAGTAGGGGGCGTTGCCGGTGATGGGTGGTTGGGTGTTGTTGATGGTGGTGTCGTTGTTCGAGCGCTTGTCTTGATCTGAGGGAGTGCGCAGGAGCTGCCAGACGCGGCGGGCGAGGTGGCGTTTGAGGCAGCGGAGCGTTTCTCTGCGTGACTTTCCTTCGGCTTGCTTGCGTGCGAGGTAGGCAGCGGCGTCGGGATCCCACGTGCCTTTGTTGACGGCGAGGCGGTGAAGGGCGCAGTTGAGCTGGCGGTTGCCGCCTGGGTCGAGGCGATGGCGGTTGGTGTTGCCCGAGGAGGCGGGGATCGGCGCGGCGCCGCCGGTGCGTGCGAGCTTTGCGTCGGTCGCGAAGCGGTCGGCGCCGGCGATCTCGCCGATCAGCTTCGCTGCGGTCAGCGGCCCACAGCCGCGCTCTTGAAGCAGTTGTGGCGCGTAGCTCTCGACGAGCGCGGTGAGCTCTGTCTCGAGTTCGCGGATCCGGCTGGTGCGCGCTGTGATCTGGCGCACGAGCTCGCGGGCGACCCGCACGCGTGTGGTCTGTTGCGCGCGCGAGGCGGCGGGAGACCGTCCCCAGCCACTTGTTGGTGTCCAGCGCGCCGGCCGGGATCTCCAGCTCGGGCCAGAGGTCGTGCAGATGCCAGCGCAGCCGCTGCTGGTCGCTCGTGCGGGCCGCGATCAGATCCTCGCGATGGTCGACGAGGCGGATGTCGAGCGCGGCGCCGTCCAGGTGCGCCCCGGGTAGGGACTCGATCCCTTCTCTGAGCGCGGCTCGCGCGACGCTGAACGCGTCGATCGAGTCCGACTTGCCGCGCTCGCGCGAGGCGCGCCTGGCGCCCGCCATGTCGCGCCGCGCTCGGTCAACGAAAACCTCAGCAGGAGGAACACGCATGTCACACGGAATCACCAGGAGCGACCACATGTTCAGCGTCCGCGAGATGCCCTGGCACCGACTCGGCGTCGTGCTCGACGATTACCCGCGCTCGATCGATGAAGCGCTGGACAAGGCAGGCCTCGGTTGGAAGGTCGCGCACGGCGACGTGCTCGTCGTCAAGAGTCCGGCGTGGACCGACGACTTCGGCACCGGACATGCGGCGGAGCTGATCCCGGCCCGAGGGTTCAAGGCCAACGTCCGCCGGGACACAGGCGAGGTGCTAGGGATCGTGTCCGACGAATACGAGGTTTATCTCCAGTAGCGCGTTATCCGAAGGAGACTGCGCCTGAGGGCGGAGAGCGCCGTCGCTGTGGGTGCGACGTGATCTGCGACTGCGGATAATTTCTTGTCTCGTCGAGGCTTCGGTCTGTTGTCGGTTGAACGGACCGGGAGGTCTTGATGAGAGCTATGCGGTGGCATCTGTGGGTTCCGACGGTGTCGGGACCGCTCGCGGAGTACGTGGAGGGGTACGAGCGGTGGCTGAGGGCGCGCGGTCACGGGCCGGGGCTGGTTCAGACCCGTCGCTGGCAGTTCGGTGAGCTGAGCGCCTGGCTGGTGCGGGAGGGGTTGAGCGTCGGCGATCTCGCCGATCCGGTGGTCCGTGAGCGTTTCGCCGCGGCGCAGCGTGCGGCCGGCCATCGCACGTTTGTGTCCCATCGGAGCGTGCGTGTGCCGCTCGCGTATTTGCGGGAGATCTCTCTGGTCTCGGCAGCTGACCGTGTCCCGGTCGGGCCGGTTGAGCAGCTGCTGGCGGACCTCCGGGTGTATCTGGCGAGCGAGCGCGGCCAGACGGCGGGCACGATCGAGAACTACGAACGCACCGCGAGGATGTTCCTGGAGGATCGCGTCGCGCGGGTCGGCGGTCTTGAGCTCGAGCGGCTCTCGGCGGCTGATGTGACCGGGTTCTTGGGGCGTGAGTGCCCGCGCCGCTCGCTGTCCGGCGCGAGGGATCTGGCGGCCAGGTTGCGGCAGTTGTTGCGGTATCTGCATGTCGCCGGGTTGATCGAGGTGCCGCTGGTGTGGGCGGTGCCGCCGGTGGCGGATCTCCGCGGCCGGTCGCTGCCGAAGGCGGTCGCGCCGGAGGTGATCACGGCGCTGTTGTCCTCGTGCGACCTGGAGCTCGCGATCGGGCGGCGCGACTTCGCTGTTCTGCTGCTGCTCTCACGGCTTGGACTGCGTGCCGGGGAGGTCGCCGCGATCGGGTTGGACGATGTTGATTGGCGTGCGGGCGAGTTGCTCGTGCACGGCAAGGGCCATCGCGAGGACACGCTGCCGTTGCCGGTCGATGTCGGCGTGGCGCTCGTCGCGTATCTGCGGGTCCGTCCGGTGAGCGAGCATCGCGCGCTGTTCTTGTGCGTGCAGGCGCCGTTCGGGCCCGTCAGCAGCCACGTCGTCGCGATGATCGTCAGGCGCGCGTGCCGCCGCGCTCAGATCCCCGAGGTCGGACCGCACAGCTTGCGGCACACCGCCGCGACCGAGATGCTCCGCGCGCGTTGCTCGCTTGGGGAGATCGCGCAGGTGCTCCGCCACCGCCAGCTGCAATCGACAGCGATCTACGCCCGCGTCAACATCGACTCGCTGCGAGAACTCGCGCTGCCGTGGCCAGGAGGCCGGCCATGAGCGTTCCGCTGCAGCAAGCCCTCGAGGAGTACCTGAGGATCCGCCGACAGCTTGGCTATCAGCTGCGCAGCAGCGGCCGGTTGCTGGCAGGGTTCGTGCGGTTCGCCGAGCAGGCCGGCGCTCGAACGATCACGACCGAGCTCGCGGTCGCGTGGGCCAGGCAGCCGCAGAATGTCGCGCCGATCCGCTGGAGTCAGCGGCTCGGGATGGTCCGCGGGTTCGCCGGCTATCTGGCGACGATCGACCCGGAGACCGAGATCCCACCCGCCGACGTTCTCTCGGCTCGTCAGCAGCGCGTCGCCCCGTATATCTACTCGCCTGCAGAGATCGACGCGCTGATGGACGCCGCCGGCGAACTGTGGCCGCCGGTGCGGGCGGTGACGATGCGCACCGCGATCGGGCTGCTCGCCTGCAGCGGGATGCGGATCGGGGAGCTGCTCGCGCTCGACGACGGCGATCTCGACATCGAGGACGGTGTGATCACCGCGACCGGGAAATGGGGCAAGCAGCGGCAGCTGCCGCTGCACCCAACCACGGTGCGGGCGCTGCGCGCCTACCAACAAGCCCGCGACGAGTACCGGCCGGTGCGGCCGACCGAGGGGCTCATCATCACCCGACACGGCGACCGGTTGACGAAGGGCGCGTTCCTCGAAGCGTTCCGCGCGCTGCTGATCACGGTCGGGCTGGAGGGCGCCGGCGAGCGTGCCCGGCCGCGTCCGCACGACATTCGCCACGCCTACGCGGTGCGGACACTGATCAACTGGCATCTCGCCGGGCTCGACGTCCGTCGTGAGCTTCCGAAGCTCTCAACCTATCTCGGGCATGTCTCACCGGAGAGCACGTTCTGGTACCTGCAGGCGGTCCCGGAGCTGCTCGAGCTCGCCGCCCGCGATCTCGACCAACTCCTGGAAGGAGGGAAGGAGCGATGACGCTGCTGGCGCCGACGATGCAGGCGTTCTTCACCGACCGGATGATCAACCAGAAGAACGCCAGCCCGAGAACGATCTGCGCGTACCGCGACACGATGCGGCTGCTGCTCACCTTCGCGACCGAGACGACCGGCACCCCGCCCAGCCGATTGGATATCGAGCAGCTCGACGCGCCGTTGATCGGCGCGTTCCTCGATCACCTCGAGCACGATCGTGGCAACAGCCCCAGGACCCGCAACGCGCGGCTGGCCGCGATCCATTCGCTCTACCGCTACGCCGCGCTGCGTCACCCCGAGCACGCGCACACGATCGCGCGCGTGATCGAGATCCCGCAGAAGACCCATGAGCGCGTGACCGTCTGCCACCTCGAACCACCGGAGATCAAGGCGCTACTCGCCGCGCCGGATCGGAGCACCTGGTTGGGTCGTCGCGATCATGCGCTGCTGCTGACCGCGATCCAGACCGGGCTGCGCGTCTCAGAACTGTGCGGCGTGCGGATCGGTCATGTCCGGCTCGAGGGCGGCGCGAGCATCCAGGTCCTCGGGAAACGACGCAAGCAGCGCGTCACGCCGCTCACACCCGGCACCGTCAAAGTCCTGCGCGTCTGGCTACGCGAACGCCAAGGCGACGACAATGACCCGCTGTTCCCGACCCGGCAAGGCGGCCCACTGAGCCCGAAGGCGATCGCGTGGCTGCTGGACAAGCACGCCGCGACCGCCGCGGCCCGCTGCCCGTCGCTGAACAAGAAGCGCCTCACCCCGCACGTGCTCAGGCACACCAACGCGATGCTCGTGATCACCAAGAACGACATCGCGACCGTCGCACTCTGGCTCGGGCACGAAAGCACGAAATCAACCGAGGTCTACCTGCACTCCAACACGAAGATCAAACAAGACGCGATCGACAAGATCGCCCCGATCGACACCCCGCCCGGCCGATACAAGCCCTCCGACAAACTGCTCGCGTTCCTGGAAAGCCTCTGAGCCAAACGTGAACCGGCGGTCAGCCGGGGCAGATCTGCTCGAGCGCTTCGCCGTCCACGACCGGAGGGTCGCTGTCGAGCCGGACATAAATCCGGGCGTGGCAGCGTGGGCACATCGCGATGCTCTCCTGGTCGTGCGCGACCCAGCGGACGATCTCGTGCCCCAGCAGCCGTGCGCGCTCGGCAGCGCCCCGCAACACCTCGCCACGCTGCATCGCCGCGGACAGCACCGCGAACTCCTGATCCTTCGGGACCGTTCGCCGCAGCGCGGCGATCGCGCGGTCCCCGGAACGGATCGTCATCACCCGGATCTTGTCCGCCCGCGCCTTCGCGCGGATCTCCGCCCGCCACTCTTCCGGATCGACACCCTCCGGCGAGCTGACCTCCCCGCGACGCAACAACTCCGCATAATCGCCGCCCGGCCGGTCGAGGTAATCATCCGCGATCCGGCGAAACCGCTCGTCATGCTCAGGCTTCATGCAGCGTCCGGTCGGCTAGCTACGGATAGACGGAGCCGACCTCGAGCAAATGCCACCGAGCATTGCGGCGCGCGGCGACGATGAACACCATCCAGCCCGGCTGAGCGAGCTCGCTCGCGCGCTCTGGAACCTGGATCGGGCCGATCCAGCCCTCGAACCAGATCTTCCCCGGCTCGACCCGGTCGACCATCAGCTGATCCTCGACCCAGTCCTCCTCACCGACATCGTCAACGTCGATGTCCGGCGCCTCCATCGCGACCTCGACGAGCAGGTCGGCGAGACGGTCAGCCGCGGGAAGCTCGCGCGCGCTGTCCCGCGCGCGGTCGACCGCGATCTCGGCTGCGTCAGACTCGATATACGCCTGCTGCTCCAGCCAGCGTGCGAGCTTGCCGGTAACCGTCCCCGCGGCCTTGAGCAGCTCCTGGCCGGCGCTCACCTTGCGAACCATGAAATAGCCGAGGAACTCACCGAGGTGCGGCGGGACCTCATCCGGTCCGAACAGATGGCAGAACGCCTCCTCATCGCCGGCGTCGAACGCCTTCTGCCACCGCTTCGCATCCCTGGCATCCAACGACGAATACGCATAGAAATTCAAGCTGTCGCGCAGCAGCCGGATCACGTCCTCGTAGTTGCGATACGTCCGATCCGACAGCCGCGCGCGCTGGTCGCGCAGAAACGCGTCGAGCGCCTGATCGATCGTCACCGAGTCCGGCATCACGAGCAGGAATCTACCCTCGCGCTGCCGCGCCGGCACGATGGTCCCGCGGCTCGATGTCCGCCGACGCGCCTACGCTCCGCGTCGATGCACAGGACTTGTGCCGACGCGATCGACGAGCTCGCCGCAATCGACGACGCCGACGAGCTGTCCCGGCTGCTGCTCGGCAAACCCGGCGGTTGGGGGCACAGCACCCGGCACGCCGAGGCGGTCGAGCTGCTCACCCGCGTGCACGGCACCGGCGAGCTGCCGTTCACGCTCGCCGTCGTGCTGGTGTGCACGAGCCGGCGGTGGGACCGGGTCACCGCAAAGCTGATCGCTGCCATCCACGACAGCGGGCTACTTGACGACACCGAGCTCGACGAGCTCGCCGACGCGTTCATCGCCCGCGACCACGTGATCTCCTACCCGCTGGCATGGGCCTCCCAGCAATGGCTCGAGATCGACCTGCACGACGGGACCGGCCGCACCTACACCGTGACCGAGGACACCCCGGCACAGCACCACGTCCGGCCCGAACCGCCACTACGCCGCTGGGCGGCACGCCAAGCGCTCCACACCCGCCCGCAGCGGCTCGCGGAGCTCCTCAAAACCGCCGAGCAGCTCCAGCCACGCCACCGCGACGCCGCGATCCACGGCCTGCTCGACGCCGCCCGCCAGCTCGACGAACCCGCCAGGCGAACGCTCATCGACCGCGCACTCCGTGCGGCACACGGAAGCGTGCGGATCGCCGCGCTCGAGCATCTCTGCGAACTGGACGGCCCCGAGACCGCTCGACATCTCGCGGCCGCGGACCCGAACGCACAGGTCCGGAAATGGCGACCGCCTGCCGACGAGCGCGCTCCGAGCCTATTCACGGCGTGATGAGCTCGCCGCGACCGAAACCCAGCAACAAGCTGCTCGACGCCATGATCGAAGAGGCGACCGTCGACGCCTACAACGACGAGGAACAGATCACCGGCCTGTTCACGATGCTCGAAGAGCACCTCGCGCTCCAGTTCCAAACGGTCGTACTCGGCGTGGCCGTCACCGTGACGAAGATCGACCTGACCGTCGGCCACGAGATCGTCGCGATCTGCCGCCGCGACACTCACAGACAGGCGATCCCGCTCCTCGACCTACCGCTCCCCGACCCAGCGCCTGACGGCGTCGAATGGATCGACGCCTACCGCCGCTGGCGTCGCTGAGCGCAACCACCACCTCTCGGCAGTCGCGATTATCAGAAGTCGCCGAACCGAAGATCCAGCATCCACGCCCAGAATCGCCACCGACTTCAGATAACGCCCGACAGGAGATAAACCTCGTTATCCGCAGCTGCGGATAACGAGGTCGTCGACAACATCGACGCGTTCGGCTTCCTCGACGCGCTCATCGGCTCCGAGCTGTACTTCGAGACCGCCGGGAGCCTGTGGGCCGGACGACGGGTGCGGGGCTGGCACGGCTGCCCGACTACATCGAGCTAGGCGGCGACCAGTCCGCCACCTACGTCTACGTGGCCAACAGCCACGACGGGTCGATGGCCGTCACCGCCGCCGTCACACCAGTCCGGATCGCGTGCGCCAACACCCTCGGCACGGCACTGCGCCAACCCGAGCACGGCCAGCAGGCGCAGCGCACCTTCCGCTTTCGCCACACGGGCAACCTGCAGAGCAAGTTCGCAGAAGCCCGGCAGGTGCTGGGCATGACGATCCACTACCAGCGGCAGTTCAAGGTGCTGGCCGACCGCCTGGCGATGGATTCCATCAGCGAGCGGGCGCTGGAGCATGGCGTGCTGCGGCGGCTGTGGCCGGTCGATAAGGACCTGGGCAAGCTCGCGCGGCTAAACCGCCGGCGCACGATCGACTCCGTACTCGCGATCTTTCGCGGAGAGGGCGTTGGGGGGGACACCACCGGAAACAGCCCGGGCAGCAAATGGGTAGCGTTCAACGCGATCGCAGAGCACCTGGACTATGGCCGGCGCTACACGGCGCGGACCAACCAGGTGCAGCGGTCATTCGAAGACACGTCAATCAAGCAACGCGCGCTCGAGCGGATCGTCTCTGCCTGAGCCAGCAATGCTGCAGCGTGTGGGCACCTTCAGGTGCCCACGCGCCCTGGCGTATGGATCAGTCGAACGGGAACGCGTGCCGACGCCGCGGAGAGCGTTTTTCTTTCGGGTCTAGGTCGATCCAGCACGTCCGGTAGCTCGACGGTCATCCGTACGAAGCGGGGCGATATAGCAAGGCCGCTCGTCTCACGTGGAGCGTTTAGTGGAGTGCGCCGCCGTCGGATCTGCTGCGAGTGCTCTGTCGCCGGGGCGTTCGCCCGTTGAACGGCTTGCGGAAATCCGAATGCAATCATTGGCGGGCGAATGAGTTCCGGGCGAAGGATCGGCCTGTCAACGGACCGACGCAGATGCTCATCACGGGACAAGACTCGTGAGCCGCGTCGCACCTACTCGATTCCGCCGAGAGCAGAAGCCTGCTTCGCTTGGCTCGGACTTCGGAGCTTCCTGATGCGCCGTGACCGCGTCGGAGCGCTCGCTGGCCGGCAGCGTCGGTGATCCTCCCCGCCGGCGCAGCGCGGATCGGAGACCCGACCGCAGTCGGGTCGCCGGCTCAGCGAATGGTGATTACCGGCACGTCGATGGTCCGTTGAAGTTCGTCGGACACGGTTGCGCGCAGTGGTCTTAGGCGTCGAGCGCGACTGGCCCCGACGACGATCGCGTCCGCGTTTCGGACGGCAGCCACCCGCGCGATCGCCTCTGCCGGCGATCCCGCTATCAGCTCTGGGATGTACTCAGCCTCGGGCAAACCGGTGCGGCCGCTTAAGAGCTCGCCAAGCGCCCGCCTGCCGGTCGCTCGAGCCTGGCTCAGCCGGCGGTCGAAATTCGGCCGCCCGAGGAAGCCCGGGGGCGTTCGAAACACATAGACCACAAAAACGCACCCTGCCTGCCCCGCTCGTAGCCCCGCCTCCACCACGGCAGCCTGTGCCAGCGGTGAAGCGTCGTAGCCGGTGACGATGGCGGGGGAACTCTCCCGTGATGGCTCTCTGCCTAACACGATCGGTACCGCGCTCATTCCTACGACCGGCGTACCGCGGCTGTCACGCTTTCCTATTGACAGCGGCCGCACAGTCGCGTCCCGGGTCGTTGTGGCTGCACTTCTGAGGTGATGAACAGCCTTCCAGTCAACAATCAAGTCTTTAGCACCGCGTCCGCAAAACGCATAGTCAGGGTGGCAGAGATCTGACGGAAACCCTCGTGGTCTCCGCTAACTGCAGCAGGACGAAGCGCTTGCCGACGCCGGCGCGTTCGACCTGATCGAGGATCCGGCGCGCTCGCTCGGCGACCTCCGCGATCTCGAGCCGCTCTGAGGTTCCGGTCACGTCGACTGCACTCCGTCGACCGTTGGCACCGGCTCGGCCCGCGCCAGTGAACTTGCCACCATCTTCGCCACCTCCTGGAGCGCCTAGGTCGCTGCCATTCGGACCAGCCGTAGAAGCCATCAACGCCAGGAGGCGCACGTGAGGGCGAGCCTCATCGCCGCTGTGAAGGATACGCCCGGGAATCTCCGGTTGGAGGAGTGGGACGGGGACCGCGACGTGCTCGGCATGTCGTGAATCCTGCAGGGAGCGTCAATCAGACCGGTGCCCACCGGAGGCCTGGCCGGCATGAAGCTACGGCGTGCCGCCGTGGACGAGTTTCTCACGGTGGCTGAAGTCGCAGCGATGCTCAAGCTCAATTAACAGACCGCGCGCAACTGGATCCAGTCAGGCCGACTGCCGGCTTATCGGCGTGGGCATGGACGGCATCGGCAGCCAGGTGCCGGCCGTACTGGTCGCGGTCTCGCCACTCGCCGGGAGCCGTGTTCGGTTGTCAGTAGGTCATCGCGATCGATCCTGACCGTTGCCCTTGTCGCCGGGACTACCGCACCTGCCGACTGTACGCTTGCGAACAACGGAAGCTGGGGGCCGCGGTTCAGCGCCGCGGCCCCCAGCATGGCTCCCAACTCAGTGCCAGACCCACCGGGCCAGGTGGACCGTGAACGTGAGCTTCTGCCCGTCGCTGCCGGCGGCGGTGACGGTCACTGGAAGCAGGTGGAACACGCGGTTGCCCTTGAGCAGGTCAGCGCCGCTTCGCGTGAGCTTCATGTTCTGAAAGCCACCGCTGTCGGCGCGGATCGAGTAGTTGCGCTGCGCAATCACGGTCCCGCTGTGAGTCATCGTGAGCTGGCCCGTGCAGGTGCTGGTCCCGTGGAAGCAGCCCAGCTCCACGCCGACCACGCGACCGGGCGACACGAAACCTTCCCGACCGAGCACCACCGCCTGACTAGAGGTCGTGGTCAGCGTCTGATCGGCGCCGAACGTGGTGCCGCCGGCGCTCTGGGCTACCAGCTGGTAGTGATAGGTGGTCCTGGGAGTCAGGCCAGCCAGCCGGGCGTGCACGCCGACTGTGCCCGTCCCGGAGCCTGCACTTGCCGGGGCGCTCTGAGTCCCGTACGCCGTGCTCGTTCCGTACCGGAAGTAGTAGGTGGTGGCCTTGCCCTGCGGGCTGACGCGCCCGGTCACGGTGGCCGTGGACCGCGTGACGTCGGAGGGCCCGCCGGTGGTTACGGCGGGCGGAGTCGTGGTCGTGAACGTGTGGTCAGCTCCCGAGGTGGTCCCGGCGCTGCTCACGGCCACCAGCCGGTAGTGGTAGGTGGTGTCGGACGCGAGTCCGCTCAAGTTTGCGCCGGCAGCCATGTCAGCGGTCCCGGCTCCGGCGTCGGTCGAGGGCGTGTTGGTGCCGTAGCCGGCGGTTGGGCCGTACTGAAAGTAGTAGTGGGTGCTTGTGCCGGCCGGGTTGACCGTGCCACTCACTCTGGCACTCGACTGTGCCACGTTTGTGGCTGCTCCGGTCGTCGCCTTCGGTGCCGCCGCTGCGGCCTGGGCGGTCGAGCTTGAGTCGAGCGAAGTCAGCGCCACGCCAATTGCCGCACAGGCAATCGTTACGCCGAGCCCGAGTGCAATGAGTCTGCGCATTTAACCTCCCGTCGTGGGTTGTACTCTCACCCGCAACAACGGACCGCGGGCGGAGTTGCGCCGTGCACACCAATGCGCGGTGAGCGGTAAGAGATCAGACTGGATTGCGCGCTAAGTCCCTGCCCGGATTTCGGCCAGCTCGCCGGGCGGCTGTCCTGACAACAGCCATCCGCTGGGCTGGGCCGTAACGAGGCCGCCGGCGGTTAGCTGGGCCAGCGCCTTGGAGACGGTCGGTCGGCGTGCCGCTGCGAGATCGGCCAGGACCGTGTGCGTCAGGCGCAGCGGAAGCACCACTCCTTCCGAGGACACGATGCCCCACCGGTCGGCCAGGTGCCAGAAGAGCATGTGCAGGCGCGTATGCACGCGGGGCTGGTGCACGATCGCCATGTTCATCGCGAGATTGCGCGAGCGCTCCAATGCTCGGGCGACGAGACGGCCGGTCAGGTCTGGGTATGTGGCGAAGCGGTTGGCGACCCGCCGGTCTAGCAGCGCAATTCGCGCCGGTTCGAGGACACGCCAGCCGGTGGTGTGGTGCAGCGCCGGAGCTACGTCCTCGCCCTGCCAGGGCCGCAGCAGGTCCCCCTCACCGAGGAGTTCTGCTCCGTAGCTGCCGCTGATGCCAACCCGTCGGATCAGCAGGCCCCGCAAGACCAGCAGGCCGATGCCGTCGGGCATGACATCGGCCCGCTCTCCGCTCCAGCGGCCCCTGGGGATATGGACAGCGGCCGCGATGCAGCGCTCCTCCGCCTGCTGGCGCTGCGGACGGGGTATCGCCTCGGCGAGGTTGGCGTCCTCGCGCAGCACATGGCAAACGGACAGCCTGCGCGCTCGGCGAGGGCCGCTCACGCCAGCGCGAAGGGTTGACGGGACGAATAAGAAAAGCGGTCATCGCGGTGACCGATTCCGCGACTGATGGGCCATCCTGGCATCGGCGATCCGCTAATCACTGGCATGCAGGCGCCATCGCTCGGCGGCTGTCGCCAGCCCGCTGGGTTGCTGACCTGCGCGCGGGCTCCATCACCGAAGGACATATGACCGATCGTGCATGACCTGACGGCTAGGTTAATCAACGAAGTCGCAGCCGTCCGCGCGGCGGTCCTGGCGAGTTACGCCCGGCTGTGGCATGGGTCCGACAACGACGACGCCAAGCGCCTCGAACGGACTGCGGATCCTTCGGACGACGACCGACCCGACGCTCTAGCTGCCGCGGAGGGCGATCCGGGGTGAACACCGGTCTCGGCGGCCGCCTGGAGGCGGCGCTAGCGTGACGGCCGCCATATCGGGCGACCGCCGGTCGATGGCTGCCAGGCTGGCACGGCCGGCGCTATTGGTCCCCGCGGCGTTTGCGGTTCACCAATTGCGATATCTGCTGGCGTATGGCGCGGGCACGGGGGCTGAGCTGCAACGGACGGGACACGCGTACCTGCATTCGGTGGTGCCGTGGATCGTGGCGCTGATCGCGCTACTGGCAGGCGGTTTTCTGCGGGCGCTGGGTCGGGCCTTCAGCGGCCAGACCTCTCCCGCGAGGTTCTCCGCGTCGTTCTCCGCCCTATGCGTGGCGTGCAGCGCCGCGTTGCTGGCGATCTTTATTTGTCAGGAGTTTCTCGAGGGCGTGTTTGCGACGGGGCATCCCGCAGGTCTGGCAGGGATCTTCAGCTACGGCGGGTGGTGCGCGATCCCGGCGGCGATATCGATCGGGACCGTGATCGCGGCGGTATTGCACGGAGCGTGCTGGGTCGTCGGAGAGGTCGCTCGCCTACACCGCCGTCGGATCGTCGCGCCGCGGCCACTCGCGCGCTGCCCGCGCCCGCCCGCGGCAGCCTTCGTCGCCGGGCCGGCACCGATCGCCGCTGGCTGGTCGGGCCGCGGCCCTCCCGGATGAGCCACCGATGCGCGATGGGTCGCGTTCGCCCGCGACCGACGCGCAGCAGTAACGCTCACCACTGAAAGGAACCAGCAATGAATGTAGTTGGATACCGGCGGGCGACGAGCGCGCGACCGATCCGGCTGGTGCTGCTCGCCGCTGTCGCGGGCGTGGTACTCGCCGGCTGCGGCGGGTCAGGTGCGAGCGATTCGATAACCCAGATGGATATGGGTACGAGTTCGTCGTCGACGAGCATGGCCGGAATGAACATGAAGGGGTCATCCCAGGCAGTCACGCCGGGCGGGATCAAGGCGGTGCCGATGCAGACGCTGGCGTCGGCGACGTGGCAGGGGATGAAAGTGCAGGCGCAGGCGATGACCGCCGTTCCGTTTGTAATCTACAACGGCACGCGCGAGCGGATGGTCAAGCCGCCCAAGCACGTGAGCTTTCACCTGATGGTGATGCTCAAGGATGCCCACACCGGCGTCGCGATCCCGTATGCGGGCGTGTGGGCCACGATTCGCAAGACGGGCAAGGTCGTCTATGACGAGCGGCAATGGCCAATGCTGTCGGAGTACATGGGGCCGCACTACGGAAACAACGTCTCGCTACCGGGCGGCGGCACGTATGAGCTGAGCCTGCTGATCAGCCCGCCGGTGGCCGCTCGCCACGTCGAGTACAAGTCGGTGTGGCTCAAGCCCCATCGGGTCACCATGAGCTTTCACTGGAATCCCAGCTCATGAGCCCTCGCCGTCCCGGATCGCCGGTCAGAACCACCCGCCGGGGGTTTCTGGCCGCCGGCATGCTGGCGGCCGGCGGCGCGGCGGCGGTGGCGTGGCGAGACCGAGCGGCGACCGGCGACGACCGGCCGCCGGTGCCGCTCGGCTCCCAACCGCCCGGGCTTCCCCGGCGACAGCACGCATGGACCCACACCCTGGCCACAGACACCGACGGTAACCCGGTTGCGCCGCGGCACGCCAAGCTGCTGTTCTTCGACATCCCGGGCCGCGCGTCCGTCGACGACGCGCGACGGCTCGAGGCGGCACTGCGAACGCTCGAGCGCAGGTACCCGTGGGGACCGGACGGTCTGCTGTTCACCGCCGGCTGGGGTCCGGACTACTTCGAGTCGCGGCTCGCGATCGACTCCCCGGTGCCGAAGGCCAAGGCCCTGTCTGATTTCGAGCTTCCCACGATCGACACCTATGACTTCTGCCTCCACCTTGCCTGCAACAACGAGCAGCGGCTCAACGAGGTAGAAGCCGAGCTTCTCGAGAACGCGAGTTCGGGGCGCCCCGACGGGCGGCTAGCGGTCCCGCGGGCGCTTCGCTGGCGCGAGACGCGAACCGGGTTTGTGGGCAGCGGACTGCCTGCCGCCCATCAGGATGTCGCCGGCATCCCGGCGGATCGTCCCGTGCCCGCCCGTGCTCCTCTGTACATGGGCTTCAAATCGAACCTCCGCAAGAACCAGGCAACCGAGGACGCGGTCACGATCACCGAGGCCCCGTTCATCGACGCGACGACGATGCAGGTCAGCTACATGCGTCTACGTCTGGACAGCTGGTACCGCGACCTATCCGAAACGGAGCGGGTGGCGCGGATGTATGCACCGCAAGTCACGCCCGATCGGGTCGCCGGCTTCACCACTGACGCTCCAAGCGATCCACGGTTGATCGAGCAATCGATCAACCGCTACGGCGTGATCGGACACTCCCAGAGCTCCGCGCGGGCGCGGCGCCACAACCGGCCGCTGATCCTCAGACGTGATTTCAACACCACCGACGCCGATCAGGCCGGGTTGCACTTCGTCTCGCTGCAGCGAACGATCGAAGACTTCATCGCCACCCGTAACGCGATGAACGCCAGCTCGGCCCAGCTCCAGAATCCCGCGATCACCGACACCGTCAACAACGGGATCAACGAGTTCATGCTCGTCCTCCGTCGCGCCAACTACCTCATCCCCGCTCGGGACCAGCGATCGTTTCCGCTGCTCGCACGACAAACGACCGCCGTGTGACCGACCCTGCGCAAGCCAGGCGACCGGACGGTCATCCGGCTGACAAGCTAGTTCCCCTCCCGCGCCGTTGCGGTCCATTGCGGGTTAACTGGGCATGGGTTTGCTGGGTTGGCACCGCCGCGTACCCCTGCGGTGTCCGATCTGTGGCACTCGCGTCCAGCGAGATGATGCGATCGGACTCATTGACGGGGCGATGGGGCACGCCGAATGCGCCTTGGTGCACATGCTGTGCGGCATTGACCCAGATCCAGCGGATTCGGTCGAAAGCCGCCGCATTATCGGTCATATTCTGGGCAACGACCTCGACGCCTGTCAGGCAGGCCTGGGCGAGGACCGACTCACTGGCGAGGTGAACTGACCCTCGTCGCGGTTATACCCAGGCGCCGGGTAGTCCAGTCAATCCCCACCGGGCGTGCGGGTGGCGTCTCGATAGAAGCCGCTCGGGAGCCGAGCGAGAAGGCCCGAACGGACGGCGGCACCGAGCGCAAGCTCGAAGGCACCACGCCGCCAGTTACGCGCCCCGGACAGCCGCGCGAGCTGATCACGGTGAAGGACGCCGAATGGCGCAATCGTGTGAGTGAGGCGACGAACCTCGGCCTGGACGACGGCGCCCTCCAGGCTGCTGAAGCATCCCCCCTCGGCATCTCTGGCGACGCGCCGATCCGCTGGTGGCACGTCATGGATCTCGGCCGGCATCGGACTCTCCTTTCGTGTGTTCGCTCCATCGTGCGCCGCGCTGACGGGAGTGTCCATCACGGGTGTACGTTCGATTACGCAGGCCCCAAAGACCACTGCCGGCTCGCCGCGTAACCCACGCTCGCACCCAACGGTCAGACGTCTGCCCGCGCGTATTTGCTCCGCCAGACGCCGGTGCTAACAAGCGGGCATCGCCAGCGAATCGAGGTAGCAGCCGTGCGCATGAGCGCTCAACATCCCCTCAGACCGGTACCCGCGACAGAGCATCCGCCCCGGGCGCGGCACTTCGTCGCTGGATACGGCGGCTCGGCTCGGGCGCGTGCGGCAGTCGCCGAGGCCGGAAGGCGCGCGGGCCCTAGCGGGTGTGTGTTCGTCGTGTACGCCTACCGCATCCCCGCCACCTACCGCGGTTTGCCCGATTTCCCGCGACGCGTCAGGGCCATGCGAGCCGACGGCAAGTGCGCGCTCTTCGATCTGCTCAACGACGCTGAAACCCTGCCGGCCACGACCTACATACCCAAACTCGTCGACGGCTCCCCGCCAGACGCGATCAGGATCGTCGCGGCGGCACCCAACGCCGCGGCGATCCTGGTCGGCCGCAGCCGTCTTCGGGTCGCGCTGCTCGGCCTCGGTGTTGCACGCCGACTCACCCAGATGGCGAGTACACCGGTGATCACCGTGGCGAGCCCCATCTCAACCGGCGGCGCCGACATCTCCTCCGCCGACGCATTCGATGCGCGGCCCGGGCCAGCGTCGACACTCCCGCCGGTTTGGACCTGGTGGTGAAAGGCGTCGGCGTCGAACTCCACGACGGGCAAGGAGACTGAATGTCAGGAGCTCAGGAGCGGCCCGATTGGGAATCGCACCGGGCCGTCCGATCTGGCGTGTGGCGGCGACATGACGAAGCGCTGATCCAAGCTGAGATTCGGCGGCTGGTCCGCGCGTTCGGAGGGAGCCACGAGGACGCTCGCAAGCGGGCCTCGAACCCGGGTCGGTCCCGCGAGTTGCCTCGACCCTGGCAGGCGGGATACCGTTCGCCGCCTCACGAACAAGGACCGCGCCAGAGAGTCGACTGACGAGGCGCCGAACAGCATTCGTCCACTTGACCGGGTGTCCGCTGTCGACGGTCACCGGGCGAACGCACCCGAGCGCAACGATCCTCGGCGCCCGGGCGAGCGGAGCGATTGTCCCGGTAGAGTCCAACTGTGTCCGGCAGCTTTGCAGGCCCGAGTGTCCGGCGGATCCGACTGCTGGACGCGGATCCGGAACTGGGAGCGGGACTGTCGCCGGCAGAATTCGAAGTCGCTCAGCGGTATTTGGTCGCCGACCTCGCCGAGCTACGCCGCGGCACGCACCAGCCATGGGGCATCGGTTCGCCCGATCTGCTCGGCCTGTTCGTCGTCGACGGTGTGATCATCCGCACCGTCCAGGTAGCCGAACGCCGCTGCGGCGAGCTCGTGGGGGCCGGGGAGATCGTGCGACCGTGGGATCACTTTGGCAACTACGCACCGCTCCCGTTCGAGGTCAGCTGGCGAGTGATCCGGCCCGTCCGGCTCGCTCTCCTCGAGCAACACCTCGTCACGCTCGCAGCCCGCTGGCCGGCGGTCATGCACGCGATCATCGTGCGGGCGGTCGGCCGCTCTCACGCGCTGGCGCTCAACGTCGCGATCAACAGCCTCCAGCACGTCGATCTACGGCTGCTGGTCCTGTTCTGGCACCTGGCCGACAGGTTTGGTCGCGTCACGCCGGACGGCACAATCGTCCCGATCAAGTTGAGCCATGGCGATATCGCCGAGCTGATCGGCGCTCGGCGCCCCTCAGTATCGGCGCGGCTTGGAGAGCTGGCCGAGCGCGGGCGACTTCGGCGCCGCGACGATCGCACCTGGCTGCTGCTGGGCGAACCACCCACGGAACTGCGCGACCTGCGGACTCGGGCCCTATCTCTCCACACCGACTCCGGACCCGCCGCGGGCAACGTCGGGTCTGAAGCGAGCGGGTCACCGGCGTCAGCCTCGTAGCGGTAGCCGCGAGAGCCCGCGGCAAGTCCCTTTCTTGGGGCACGGACCGGATCATCGCGAGCCCCGGTGCCCGCTAGAACTCGACTTGCGGGTCGGCGTCCGATCCGCGATTCGCCGTGATCATGATCAGCTGGTCACCTGGCCGCAGCTCGTGAGTTCGATCGGGCGCCACGATGTCCCGGCCCTGTCGGGCGGCGACGACCAGCGAACCCGCGGGCCAGGCCACTTGTTCCGTCCGCTGGCCGATCACTGGGGAATCGCCACTGATCGTCAACTCGACGATCCGATAACCATCGAGCGGGGAACCGGGAGTGCGTGCCACGGCACGGGGGTTTCGATAGCCGAGATCAGCGGCTTCCGCTCCCCGCCGAAATTCACGCCAGGACGCGTCGACGCTGTCGGCGAGGGTGTGCAGGACGATCTGGCGGGTGAGCCAGCCCAGGAGCCGCTCGCCGTCGTGCGAGACGACGGGAAGCCCGATCGTGCCGTGTAGAGCGAGTTGACGTAGCGCCTGCTCGAGGGTTTCGTCGCCGAACAGGACCTGCGCCCGCCCCGCATCGCTGATCGTGCCCCCTGCCGCCACCGATGGCTCGCTGGGAGCCTCGAGCGAGCTGGGGCCAGCCGGCAGGCCGACGCCTGGGGTGCCGTTGGCGCCGGGAACCGGGAGCATCACATCGCTCACCCGAAGGCGTGACAGAACGTCGCCGGGCTTCGCGCGCTCGATGTCGATGCCCCGCCGAAGCAGCTTGGTGGTGTAGATGCTGCCGTAGGTGAGGCGCTTGGAGACGGCGACGGCGATCCCCGCAGCGAGCATGACCGGGAGCGTGATCCCGAAATTTCCGGTCATCTCGGTGACGCTCGCGACCGCAGTGAGCGGTGCCTGGGCGGCTCCGGCAAATACCCCACCCATGGCAATGACGCCGTATAGCGCGGGGGGCCGACACCGGAGCCGAACAGGTGGTTCATCGCGGCGCCGAACGCGGACCCGCCCATGGCTCCCATGAACAGTGACGGGGCGAATACGCCCCCCGAGCCGCCGATCGACAGGGTCACGCTCGCGGCGACGATCTTGCCGAGCATCAGAACAATTAACAAGCCGAAGACCATGTGGCCGGCAAGCGCTCGGTCCATGACCGGGTAGCCGACGCCGTATATCTGGGGAATCACGAGCAGTAGGGCGCCGAGCGCGACGCCTCCGACCGCAGGGCGGGCCCACTCGGGGCGACCGGCCCACAGTTCGTCGACAGCGTCCTCTAACCAGTACAGGAAGGTTTTGAACCCGTAGCCCAGGAGCCCCGCGCCGATCCCAAGGATCGCGACGAGAAGGTAGGTCGCGTCGTTTGAGACCGCTAGGCCATGAGGGACCGACGAGAAGAACGGTGCCGAGCCGAACACGGCACGGCTGACAAGGTCGCCGGTGACCGCGGACAGGATGGTGGCGACGGTCGCGTCGAGCGAGAACTCGCGCAGAACTATTTCGAACCCGAAAAACAGGCCCGTGATCGGAGCGTTGAATGTGGCCGCGATCCCAGCCGCGGCACCGCACGCAACGATGATCCGCAGACGGCTCTCGGACATTCGAGCCAGCTGACCGAGGGTCGACGCGAAGGCGGAGCCGATCTGCACGATGGGGCCTTCGCGACCGACCGACCCGCCAGTGCCGATGCAGATCGCGGAGGCCAGCGCCTTCACGATCGTCACCGGCGGGCGGATCCGCCCCCCGTTCTCCGCCACGGCGAGCATCACCTCGGGCACTCCGTGGCCACGCGCCTCGCGTGCGAATCGTTGGATCAACGGACCGTAGATCAGCCCGCCAATCACAGGCGCCAGAAGAACGAACCACAGTCCCATGAACTCCAGGTGCGGGCTGGCCGCGTGGCCCTGCTGCCCAAACTGGTGGGCCCCAGTGACCAGCCAGGTCACCGAGAAGATCAGCCAGCGAAACGCGACAGCCCCCAGTCCCGCGCCGCCACCGACAATCAGTGCCATCGCGGCCAGCCCGAGGCGACTGCCACCGAGCCAGGTCCAGATCACACGGCCGGGCGGCGTGTCTCCAGCCGCGACGCTGCTACCAATGGGCGACATTAGTTGGGCTTGCCTGGTGCGCTAGAGCCGTCGTCGCCCGTGCCTCTGCACTGCATCGCCGAGCTGTTGCCCTCTGGCGGTCATGGACACCCGTGCGAACCGACGATCGCCGACCGGGGGAACGTCGCCGAATCAGCCTGCCGTCGGTGAGCCTCGTCGCCGTCGATCGATGCACACCCAACGTTTCGACTAGTTTGGGTCGGCCCACCGCGTGTTGGCTTAAGGCTCGGTGTTTCGCCGGGCTGATGTTCGCGCCGAGATCGTCGAGCCCCGTAACCAGCTCAATTGTCTCGCCGACGCTTGGCATCAGCCTGGTGAGCTCGTCGGGTTCGTCGGGCTCTTGCTGACCAGTTGACAGCCGATGTGGCAGCGATTGGTTGACACCTGATCAGCGTTGCCGGTTGCAGCACCGACGAAAGCCCATGCGGTCATTCGGTTGACCGACCACTGCGGATGCCGTCATCCATCAGACGCTCGTCGAGTGATGTCACACGCCCGGGAGCGCCGCGCCAGTGCCCGATGATCGTTCGGCTCGGTGCCCACCCAATGCACCTCAGGAGTTGACGGAAACGACCGACCCGGGGACCCGGTGGTATCACAAATCTCAAGCCGGACCGCTGCGGAAGCCGACGGCGATGAACAATCCCGCGGCGGTGAGCAGCGCGTAGAAGCTGGACGCGTCCAGCTTGACGGTGTACGTGTCCGATCGCCGCATCCTTCCCCCGCCACATGGCGAGCGGCTGGCGGACGTGGGCGACCTCCGGTGCCTGATCTGGCGGTGCGAGGATGCGGGTTGTTGGAGCTGGGCGAAGCCGCGCGATTGCGGGACCTGCAAACTCGAGTGCTGGTCGCCTTCGACCGTCTGTTGCGACTGATCGAGGCCGGCCAGGCTCCGTCGCGCCACTTGGGCGCTGAAGTAAAGCCCGGGATGCGGTACGCGAGTTCATCGAGAGATGGCTGTGCTCGGAGACGAAGCGCAGCGATGTGCAAAGTGGGGCAGCGAAGCGCTTGACTGCGGTCGCTGGTCGGCCGGCGCGGCTTCAGCGATCCACGAGGAGCACGGATAAACGCAACCATTGACGCTATCGGCAGCGAGCTCGAAGCTGGCAGCCCGCTGGTTTACCGGTATAGCGGGATGCAGGATCAGAAGAACGCGTTCTTTGCGTGCTCGTTCTGGCTGGGCGAGGCGCTTGCCCTGGCGCATAGTCTCGAGGAGGCAACGGCGCTGATGGACGAGCTCTCGGACTGGCTAACGATGTCGGTCTCTACAGCGAGGAGATCGAGCTGAGCATCAAGGAGCTGCACGGAAACTTGCGTCAGGCATTCCCAGATCTCGCTGATCAACGCTGCCGCAGCGTTCAGCAGCGGCGCAGCGACTGTCGGGGAGGAGCCGATGACGGCGAGCGTGCGAAGCGAGTGCTGATCGCTCACCGCCGGCGCGCCACTCCGATGGCCACTACCGCAGCCGCTAACGCCGTGGTAGCAATCCGTCTGCGGCGGTGAGGCCGCTTGGGTTCCGGTGCGACTTCGACGTAGGGCGTTTCGGGCGGCGTGGCGGTAACCCCTGCCGGCCCGTGCTCGCGGGCCATCTTCATCGCCTGTGCGACGTGAAGCGCGCGCCGCTGGGCATCGGATTGGGCGATCTGCGTCTTGCACGAGAAGCCGTTGGCGATGACAAGCGTGTCGCCATCGGCCTCGCGCACCGCTGGCAACAGTGCCTGCTCGCCGCATTGCATCGAGATCTCGTGGTGTCCGCGCTCGAAGCCCCATGAGCCGGCCAGGCCACAGCAGCCGCCGCTCACCGGCTCGATGTCCATCCCCATGCGCCGCAATAGCGACTGCTCGGGTTCCAGGCCGCCCGTCGCCTTATGGTGGCAGTGCCCCCAGAGGATCGCCTTACGCTCCAGGCGCGGCACGGGGAGCTCGTAGCGCTCGAAGAACTCAGCGAAATGCATGGCGTTGCCCGCGAGTCGAATCGCGTCGTCGTCATGGGGCAGCATCCCCGTCAGCTCATCCTTGAACACGGCGAGACAGCTCGGCTCCATCCCCACCACGGGGGTGCCTCGGCGGATCTCCTCACGGATCCCGTCGAGCGTCCTGCGCAGGTATCGCTCGGCTTGATCTAGGAAGCCGTAGTCGTACAGGGGACGTCCGCAGCAGACGTGCCCGGCAGGGATGATCACCTGCCAGCCGGCGGCCTCGATCGCCTCCACGCAGGCCATGCCCACGTCGGTGTGGAAGTAATTGTTGAACGTATCGGGCCACAAGACCACGCGCGGTCCGTCCGGATTGCTGGTACCGCCGCGTTGTCGCCACCAGCTCTGGAGGCTGATCGGCGCGAGGTGTGGGATCTCGCGCTCTGGCGCCATTCCAGCGGCGAGCTTCGCAGCGCGTGCAAGACCGGGAGTATGCGTGACGAAGTTGATCGGCCCGGGCACCCGCGAGGCGACTCGGGCGGCTTGATCGATCAGTCCGAATGCATATGCATAGCGCGGTCGCCAGCGTCGCCAGCTCTTAAAGTGATGGTGCAGGAACTCCGCCTTGTAGGTAGGCATGTCGACCTGCACCGGGCAGTCGCTCGTGCAACCCTTGCACGACAGGCACAGATCGAGCGCCTCGTAGACTTCCTTGGATTGCCAGCCATCGGTGATGACGTCTCCCTGCAGCATTTCGAACAAGAGCCGGGCGCGGCCCCGGGTGGAGTGCTTCTCCTCGCGGGTGGCCATGTAGCTCGGACACATCACCGTGTCGGCGTCGGGGACGCGGCACTTGCCGATGCCCACGCACCGCAGCGCGGCGTGGGCGAAGTCGCCCTTGTCCTCGCGGTAGGCAAACCGCACGGCCGGGCGTGGTGGGTTGTAGTTGGTTCCAAGTTTCAGATGCTCGTCCAACCGGTACGGATCGATCACCTTGCCGGGGTTCATCTTCCAATGCGGGTCCCAGATCAGCTTGAACTCCCGCATGGCGGCGAGCAGCTCCTTGCCGTACTGCTTGGAGAGCAGCTCGGCGCGCTGCTGGCCGTCACCGTGCTCGCCCGACAGCGAGCCGCCGTACGATACGCACAGGTCGGCGGCCTCCTCCATAAAGCTTCGGTATTGGCGGATACCGGCTGCCGTGCGCAGATCGAAGTCGATGCGGGAGTGGATGCATCCCTGGCCGAAGTGGCCGTAGAACGCTCCGTGATAGCCGTATTTGTCGTAAAGCGCCATGAGGTCGCGGAGGTAGTCTCCGATCCGCTCGGGCGGGACGGCCGAGTCCTCCCATCCCGGCCAGTGGTCCTTGCCGTCGGGCGGAAATGCAGTCGACCCGAGGCCGCCTTCGCGAACCTCCCAGAGATCGCCGCTGTGGCCGCCCGCTTGTTGTGAGTACATGATCTCGACCCGATCGGGCTCATAGCCCCGCTCCTCCACCAGCCAGTCTCGGAAGCGGTCAGCGGCGTCCTCCGATTCAGCGGCGGTGTCGGCGCCGAACTGCACCATGAGCCACGATGAGTGCTGTCGACTGCGGCGCGGCAGCTCCTCTATATCCGACACGTGTTTGCCGAGTCGGGTCTGGTTCTCGATCAGCCTGTGGTCGAGAGCTTCTAGGCCGATCGGTCCCCACTCCATGATTTCGCTCACGTGCTCGGCTGCATCCGGGAGCTCGTCGTACTCGACGATGACCAGTGTGCGCTTCAGCAGCGCGGGGGTCAGCTTGAGCCGGACGCGCAGGACGGTGGCGCACGTGCCTTCGGATCCCACGAGCGCTCGGGCGACGTTGAACCCCCGCTCGGGCAGCAGCTCATCGAGGTTGTAGCCGGAGACACGTCGGGGCAGCCGGTCTGCGGGCTGGTACCGCTCGCGAATCAACTCGGCGTAGCGATCGCGCAGGTCGCGCAGCTTGGCGTAGACCTCGGCCTTTCGCCCCCCCGGGGCGAGGATCTCGTCGAGCCGTTGCTCCTCGTCCACCCCCACCCAGAACCGCTCTCCGTCATAGGTGACGATCTCCAGGGCCTCCACATTGTCTGAGGTGCGCGGCCCGGGCCCATACAGCTGCGACTGCACGGAGTGGATGCCGCAGGAGTTGTTACCGACGTTGCCGCCGATCGTGCAGCGGGAGTGGGTCGATGGATCGGGTCCGAAGATCATCCCGATCTGCCCGCCGGTCTTCTGGTTGACGCGCTCGTTGATCGCTCCGGGTTCGCACACCACCGTCTTGGTCGTGGCATCGGGCTCGTCGATGCCGGTGAGGTACTTGGAACAGTCGAGCACCACCGCGAAGTTGACGGTCTCGCCGGAGAGGCTTGTCCCAGCGCCGCGGGCCAGGACCGGCGCGCCGAACTGGTGGCAGACCCGGTGGGTGGCCACCACATCGTCGAGCGTCTTGGGTACGACGACTCCCAGCGGTACCTGGCGGTAGTTCGAGGCGTCCGTGGCGTATAGGGCCTTGCTGGCAGTATCGAAGCGAACCTCTCCGCGTACGGACTCGCGCAGCGTTCGGCGCAGGCCGCGGATATCGACGCGGGCTTCCGCGGCCATGCCGCCGCGAAAGCGGGGATCGACGCGGGCCGGAACCGTCTCGGTCCTCATCGCCAAGCTCCGGCCGGCACCCGGTATCGCTCGGCCTGGTCGGTGTCCAGCTCGAGGCCCAGCCCGGGCCGGGAACTGTCAGGGGTGAGCATCCCGTCGCTCGGATCGAGCGTTCCTCCAAACAGCATGCGCTCGACTCGCTGGTGGTCATAGAAGTACTCGATGTGGATCGCGGTCTCCATCGCGCAGCAGGCGTGAGCCGAGATCGAGGGTGCGCAATGTGCCGAGAAGGGCAGGTTTCGCGCCTTGCACATCCCGTCGATACGCAGCAGATTCGTGATCCCACCACAGCGCGTGACGTCGGCCTGCAGGATATGCACCGCGCCGGCGTCGAGCATCCGCTGGAAGTAGGGCAGATGCCAGCCGTACTCGCCGGCGGCGATCGCCAAGCCTCCCGGGGCACGGCGGCGGACCTGGGCGAGCCCGTCGAGATCCTGGGAGCTGACCGGCTCCTCGAGGTAAGTGACGCCCTGGTGGCGAAAACGGTCGGCCCACAACAGCGCGTCTGCCGGCGTATAGGCGCCGTTGGCATCGACCATCAACTCGATGTCGGCCCCGGCGACCGAGCGCACAAGCTCGACCCGCCCAGGATCGGCGGGCTTGTCCCGGCCCACCTTGATCTTGACGCTGCGAAAGCCGGCATCGATCCAATGCTCGACCTGCTGGCGCAGCTGCGCTTCATCGTAGTTGCAGAAGCCGCCCGAGCCGTACACCGGGATGCTGCGGTGAAACCTCGGGAGGGCGTCGGCGAGGCACACCTCCAGCAGCTTTGCCTTCAGGTCCCAGAGCGCGACGTCCACGGCGGAAATCGCCATCGCCGCGATGCCCGCGTGCCCGAGCTGGCGCGCCTGCACCTGCATGTGCGCCCAGCATCGCTGCGGCATCAGCGCGTCGGCGTCCTCGAGGAGGCCCGCCAGCTTGGACTCGATCAGGTCGGCGGCGGCTCGATGACAGTAGGTGAAGCCGAGGCCGGTCCGCCCGTGGGCGTGCACCAAGACCACCACCGCACTCGTCGAGTTCCACTCAAGCGTCCCGTCAGTCTCTTCATCGGTAGCCGCGGGAATCTCGTAAGCGGTGGCCTCGACGGCCTCGATCCGGGGTTGTTGAACGAACGTGGCGGCGATGCTCATCGGGTCACGAACTCCTCCAGCTTGCCCTTCAGCGACTGCTTGATGATCCGTCCAGTGTGAGGATCTCCCGGCAGCGCCATTGCCATCCTCTGCGCCTGCTCGAAACGGATGTGGGGCGGCAGCGGCGGCACCTCCGGATCGGTGATCGCCTCGTATACGACCGGACAGTCGGCGGCGAGCGCTTCATCCCAGGCCGCACCGACATCCTCGGGCCGGTCGACCCGCAGGCCCTTCAATCCCACTACCTCCGCGTAGCGAGCGAACGGGAAGTCGGGCAGGACCTGCGAAGCCTGGAGCTTGGGATCTCCGGAAAGGACGCGCTGCTCCCAGGTCACCTGGTTGAGGTCGTTGTTGTGCAGGACGACGATCACACACTGCGGGTTGGTCCATCGCTCCGCGTAGTGCGCGATGTCGATCAGCGCGTTGTTGCCGAGCATCTGCATCGCCCCGTCCCCCAGCGAGGCGATGACGGGACGATCGGGATAGGCGAACTTCGCCGCCAGCGCGTACGGGACTCCTGGACACATCGTGGCCAGAGTGCCCGACAAGGCCGCCTGCATGCCCTTGCGCAGCCGCAGGTGACGGGCCCACCAGTTGGTCGCCGACCCGGAGTCGGCGGTCAAGATGCAGTTCTCAGGCAGCCGCGGGCTCAACTCCTGGAAGATCAACTGCGGGTTGATCGGCTCGGCGCTCAGTTGCGCTCGCTCCTCCATGATCCGCCACCACCGGTCGATCTCTTGCTCGAGGTGCTCGCGCCACGAGCGATCCTGCTTTCGCTCCAGCAGGGGGATCAGCGCGCGGAGAGTCGCGCCGGCGTCGCCGATCAAATTCGCCTCGGTGGGCGCGTAGCGCATCCCCAGCAGCCGACCATCAATATCTATCTGGACCGCCCGCGCCTGACCCTCCTCGGGCAGCCACTCCGCATAGGGGAAGTTGGAGCCGACGATCAGCAGCGTGTCGCAGTTCTCCATCATCTCGTTGCTGGGTTTCGTTCCCAGCAGGCCGACCGCTCCGGTGACAAACGGCAGGTCGTCCGGTAACGCGGCCCGACCGTTCAGGGCCTTGGCCACCCCGGCTCCGAGCAGCTCCGCTACTTCGACCACCTCGTCGGCGGCGTGCATCGCGCCTTGGCCGATCAGCATCGCGACACGCTTGCCTTGGTTGAGGATCTCTGCGGCCCGCTGCAGATCGGGTTGCTTGGGCCTGATCTCGGGCTCTGAGACGCCGATGGAGGAATAGACCGCCCCGTGCATTCGCGGCGGTCCCGCATATTCGGCCTCCTGCACGTCCTCCGGGATAACCACTGCCGTGACCGACCGTGACGCTCTGGCGATGCGGATCGCCCGGTCGATCACGTGCCGGGCCTGGGTCGGGTCCATGATCGTCATCAGGTACTCGCTCGCCACGTCCTTGAACAGCGTGTTGAGATCGACTTCCTGCTGATAATTGGCCCCCAGCGACATCCGCTTCTGTTGGCCGATGACCGCCACCACGGGCTGGTGGTCGAGCTTGGCGTCGTAGAGACCATTGAGGAGATGGATCGCGCCCGGACCCGACGTCGCCATGCAGACGCCCACCTCACCAGTCAACTTGGCGTGAGCGGTCGCCGCAAACGCGGCGATCTCCTCATGACGGGTCTGGATGAACTCGAGCGAGTCGCCGACCTCATGGAAAGCTCCCATCAGCCCGTTGATGCCATCGCCCGGATACCCATACACGCGTTTGACCCCCCACTCGGTGAGGCGATTGAGGATGAACTGGGCTGTATCAGGCATATGCGTCTCCTTGGCGGTCGTATCGTCTCCGGGGAGAACTACCCGGGTGCTTCGCCCCCGTGACCGTAACTGTTCGCCCGCGAACAATTTGCCACCGGATGGTTCACCGGGTGTGACGTCCCGGCCCCGTGGACCAGTGGAACGTCTTCATTTCGTCACCGGAATGACGAACGGGTCATCTGACGAGCGACGTCCGGGTATCGGACGACTCGTGGATTTCCTCAGAGAGGCGTTCTCCAGCAGCAACCGATTCGTGCTGCGACTGGCGGTCATCGCCGCGCTCGGCGGGTTCCTCTTCGGCTATGACACCGGTGTGATCTCCGGCGCTCTTCTGTACATCAACAAATCGCTGCACGCCACCAAATTCGAGCAGCAGGCCTTCGTCGGCTCGCTGCTGATCGGTGCCGTGATCGGGGCCATTCTCTCGGGTTTTTCCGCCGACGCGCTGGCCCGGCGGCGAACCAAGATCATCTCCGGAACGATCTATGTCGTCGGGGCCCTCGGCTCAGCGGTCTCGCAGGACGCGAGCCAGCTGATCATCGCCCGGTTGGTGCTGGGGATCGCCGTGGGCACGGCATCGTTCGTCTCGCCGATGTATATCTCGGAGCTGGCCCCAAAGCGGATACGCGGCGGCGTGACGTCATTCAACCAGCTGATGGTCGTGTCAGGAATCCTCGGCGCATACATCATCAACTGGGCGCTGAAGGATGTCGGTGACGAATGGCGTTGGATGCTCGGACTGGGGGCGATTCCGGGGATCGCGCTCGCCGTCGGGATGTTCTTTCAGCCCTACTCTCCGCGATGGCTGGTGCAGCAGGGCCGCACCGACGAGGCTCGTGAGGTCCTCTGCCGCGCGCGTTCGTCTGAGGACGATGTCGACAGCGAGCTGCAGGAGATCGAGCAGGAGGCCAAGCGAGAGGGCGGTGTCCGAGATCTGTGGAAGCCCGGTGTTCGCGCGATGGTCGTGGTGGGTCTTGTGCTGGCTGTCGCTCAGCAGCTGATCGGCGTGAACACCGTCATCTACTACGCCCCGACGATCCTCAAGTTCACCGGACTGAGTACCAGTAGCGCGATCACCCAGGCCCTCTCCGTGGGGATCACCAACGTCATCTTCACGGTTCTCGCCATTGCCGTCCTCGATCGGGTCGGACGCCGGTTCCTGCTGATCGCCGGCACGGTCGGCTGCATCCTTTCCCTGGGGGGCCTCGGCGCGTTCTTCGCTGTCGGCTCGCTCCAGCAGCACGCGCCGTGGCTGGCACTGGTCTGCCTGATCGTTTACATCGCTTCGTTCGCGGTGGGCCTCGGACCGGTGTTCTGGCTGATGATCTCCGAGATCTTCCCGCTGCGCGTGAGAAGCCCCGCCATGAGCGTATCCACGGTGGCGAACTGGAGTTCGAACTTCGTGGTGTCGAGCTTCTTCCTGTCATTGGTAGCGGCGATTACGCGCGAAGGGACCTTCTGGCTCTATGCGGCGTTTGGAGTCCTGGCCCTGGTGTTCTTCGTGTTCCGGCTGCCCGAGACCAAGGACCGTTCGCTGGAGGAGATCGCGCAGGAAATGTCCGAAGACACCAGGCGAGAGGCCGCCTAGTGTGAACAGCGAGACAAGCCCGCGACTCGCTTTCGTCCCGCGCCTCGGCGGACTTGCCTGAGCTGGAGCTCCGATGAGGCGCGACATGAGCAGGGGCCATCAAGGGCATCTCCCGGGGACTTCAACCTGCGCGCACGATTGCATCGATGACTCTGGCGCTGGCGAGTTTGCGGGCGCTGCATCCTCTCGATGAGGCGCCGACGGTCTGTGGCCGGTTGGATCGGCTTGGGCGTGGCGATCGGTGTGACGTCCGCCAGCTGTCGGCGTTGACCGAGACCGTCGGGCGGACGGGCGAGTGGCAGGAGGGACGGCGTTGAGATCCTTTCGCGAAATCGGATTGGCGATGGCATCCGGCCTGCTCATCGACCCTTTCGTCGTGCGGACATCTCGTTCCGGCGCTGCTGACGACCGTTGAACGTGGGAGCGCTTGGCCCGGGCACGCCCTCGGCCCCGCCCAGCCCGGTTCCTTGGTGGCCGCGCGGGAATCAGAGGCCTCGTCGTGCCAGTCTCACGCTGAGTCGCCGACCCCCTCAACGTCCACCGCGGCAAAATGATCGAAGCATCGGTCGGTGCAGCATGCGGAGGTGCGCGGCGTAGGCACTGGGCGCCCCAGTCATGGCGATCCTGGGGAACACTTGCCTCGAGGACGGGAATGCGGCGCGGGCCATGCGTCCGGGTCAGTGACCCTCGCTTCGCTCAGCGATCGCGAGCTGGACGCTCAACGCAACCAAATAGAGCGTCGTCGCACCGAAGGACGTTAGTGGCCAGGCCGCCCAGCTCGGGATCATCGACAACAGCGTCGCCGTCCCGACGGCAACGCCTACCGCGAACAGGTCAAGTGCTCCGGCAAAAGCACGTACGGACTGCTGGGACACGGGATGAGCACGGTCGATCGTGCCCCGGCCGAGCACCCATAGCGCCGCAAATGCAACCACCGCACCGGCGAGGAACAGGAACACCTCCCAGACTTGCGGTGAGTTGCGAAAGTGGATCAGGAGCGCGCCGGCGCTCCAAACAGTGAGCGTGTATCCATACGGGGCAGCGCTCGCGGAAACCGTGGTGGCGAAGGCCCGGCGTAGCGCTTTTCCGGCGGTGGACTGGGTAGTCATGACGTGGGGCTACCCCGCGGGGGCTCGGTACGCGAAGCGACGGATCGGCTCTTGGTTTGCTCTCTGACGTAATCATGGCGGCTACGGGTTGCGGCCGTCGCCTTGGGGAAGAACCTCACCGTATGACTGATCGCATCCCCGTCGCGGAGCCGGAGCTCGAGAGACAAGGGCGAGACCTTGGCCGACCTGGTTGGCGGTTTCTCCTGGTGGCCGCGCTGATCGCGGTCGCGGGCATTGTTCTGGTTGCCTTCACGGAGCGCTGGCAGACGATCGGCGTTATTCTACTCGCTTTGGCCGGTCCGCCAGGTGTAGTCGGGCTAGGGTTGTTGTTGTCCAGCTTGATCACGCGCTGGTCCGCGCGGCATCGGTCCTACGCCTGACCAGATGCCGGCCGGCATGCACGCAACCCGACACGCTGCTCCTTCCGACCGATCCTCGCCGTCACGATTCACAAGTAGCACATCCACTGCCATGGTAACCGTCTGGTCCTGAGTGCAGGTACAGTCGGAGCCGGCGGATTCTTCGGGGTAGATCGGAGTAGATAGGGATGACAGAGCTCCACTTGGACCCGGGCGCATGAAGCCGCGCGCGCTCGACCTGATCTAGCCCAAGCGGTTCACTGGGGCAGCCAATGCAGGGCGCGTCGTGTCCTTCTCGGGGGTTCTGCGACCGGCTGGGGGCCAATGTCACCCCCGAGGGTTTAAAGTCACCCGACCGGCTGACCTGGAGGCCGGGGAACGCGCGTCGCGCAGAGTCATGGGTCGACTGCCACGTCAATACCAGGCAGACCTCGCGCCGAGAAACTCGGCGCGAGGCTTTAGCCTGGCGGTCCTAACGGGCCCCGAGAGGCTCCTGACTCTGCCGGCGGTGATTGGTCAGCGGCGAGCGCGAACTGCGGAAAGCGGCGCGGTACGGGTCTACCGGCGCCTCCCCCTCCTCAGCGATCCCGGCTGCGCCGACCAAAGCCTCAACTACGCTGAAGACTCCGGTCGCGCCCAGGGCTGCTGTCACATCAATCCAGAGCGGAACTGACAGCACAACAGCCATGATCACGAACGTCGCGACACCGACCAGCACCCCCGAGGTTCTCACTGGGACGTCAAGAATCGCTCGCACGGGTGAGGAGGCCATAAGGGCGGCCAACAGCGCCGCCCCCAGCACACACCCACCTGCGATGAATGAGGTTCCCAGCCCGAAACCGAGAATCACGAAGAGCAGAAACCAAACTGCGGCGCCCACCAGTGCCCCTACGGCGGTGATCGACTTGCTCATTGAGCACCTCCTGATGTGTTGGTTTGGGTTGTCATCCACGACTACGTTACCGGCAACATGGCCGCGGATCAGATCACTGGTCACACGTGAGACACCTACCGCGCGCTGAGTGTTTTCCGGCTGACCGCATGATCCGGCCACGTAGTTGTCTCCGCACGCCACCGGGGTAAAAGACCGGAGGTGAGCTCAAGAACAACCGACTAAACGGCTTGGGGATGGTGACCTTGGAGATCGTGTGCGCGTCCGTGATCGCGGTCGCGACGCCGAGCGCGCCGCGGGCGATACTTCGGCTGATGAAGCCGCCTGAGCTCCGCGGAGACTGGTGGGCCCGGTTGGAGAGGAAGTCCGAGCGTACGAGCAAGCGAGCCGCCCCGGGACACCCCCGACCAAACCGGCCCGCCGCGGGGATCCGGTCTTAGCGCGCGACCGAACTCAAGCGAGCCACGCGCACACCCCCGACGCCCGCCGCTCCCGGCCCCGCACCCTCAATAAGCGCGCGGCGGCGTTTCTGGCCGGTCGTCAAGCGAGTGTGATCGCCGTGGCGCGGGCCCGTAGCAGCGGCGGACCGCGCCTACCGCAGCGCCGGTCCAGGCGACAGATCGTTCGCGCGAACAAATGGACCTCGGTCCAGGCCGGGACTTATTCGCCTGAGGTACGGTTGCGTGGACCTACAAGCGGTCTAGACGGCGCTTCTCTTTAGGGGAGTGTGAGAGGCAGAGGAGGCCATTTTGCGCAGACTCCGGATGGCCCTTGTTGCGTCCAGACTCGACCTCTTAGTGGCGCCTCGCGCCTCGCTGTCGTCAACCTCTGGATCGTTTACGGATTCACCCTGGCGACAGGTGGGCGTCGGACCTGACACGCGCTCGTCAGAAGAAGAGCATCGCGATCGCCAACTGGCGCCTTGGCGGCTCGGAGACCCAACGTGGAACCACTTCCGTAATGGCACGACACACAGACGCGTAGAAAAACGACGGTGGCGGCAGCGGCTGCCCGGCGTACTGTCCACTACGCACGAGGAAACCGGAACATGCAGCCCTGATAGCGGTTTGTTTCCCGCGCGCAGGCGAGAGCCGGCCTCCGTCACGACCCACAGCTTCGTCCCGTGCTGGGGCGGTCACATCGGGCACAGGGGTCTGTCGCTGTGGCGTGACTCGCCGACTTCGGTCAACCCGGTTTACGGCGGCCTCGCAGAAACGGGCCAAGGGAGGTTTGATCGCATGCAGTGCTACATCGATGCACAAGCCGGAACCAGCAACGACGCCGTTGCCATCTGCAACGCGTGCGGTGTGGGGCTCTGCCTGAAGCACCTCGTCGACGATGACGCGGCACCCGGGCTCTCCGGTTACCGCGAGCAAGGGAGGCGCATCCTCTGCGACGTCTCCGCCGAGGCGCGCGGTATAGGCCCGAGTTCCTGATCAAGACCCTGGCGTAGCTGCATGCCGATCTCGGCGCCGATCGCCAGACCCGCTGCCATGCGATCACGCCCGCCGACCCGCGAGCGGTGCGACGGATCTCGGTCACTCGGCCCGCGGAAACGGTCTAAGCAAGGAGGCCCATGTCCCAGCGGCGGTAGTCCGGCTTACAAAGCCAGCGCCAAATGTGTAACTGCTGGGTACAGGATGCCCATGATCGCTAACGCAGGGCCCGCGTCCGAGCTGGGACAGAGCGGACCCAGATCGTGACCCACCAGCTCGAGTCGCTCATCGACGCTGCGCAACGGGCGCTCCAGCTGCTGCTCGATGGGGCGGTGCAGGTCAACCCGTGGTGGGTTGGCGCTGGCGTGGTGCTGTACGAGCTTGCCGAGCTCGTGCGCACACGCGGCTGGTTCAACATCATCCGCGCCGCATACCCGTACGCGAGTTCCCTGCGAGCGCGCGATGTGGCGGGGGCCTACCTTGCGGGCGCTGGTGTGAACGCCGTGCTGCCTGCCCGGAGCGGTGACGTCCTCAAGCTCTTCATGGTCCACTGCAAGCTGCCGTCGTCGCGGTATTCGACGCTCGCCGCGACGTTTCTCCCGGAGACGCTGTTCGAGAGCTTCTGCGGCGCGGCCCTGGTGATCTGGGCCCTCGGGCACGGATTCTTGCCTGTGCCGCTCGGACCGGGTGATCTGCCCGAGCTGGACGTCTCGTTCGTCATGGTCCATCCGGTGATCTCGGCCGCGGCAGCGATCACGGCTGCGCTGGGCGCATTCCTGCTGGTCCGCTGGCTCCGCGCTTGGGCGCGCCACCTGCTCGCGCGTTTCCGCCGCGGTCTGGTCATCCTCAGGTCGCCGCGAGACTTCCTGCTGGGCGTCGCGGGGTGGCAAGCGCTGAGCAGGCTGATCCGCCTCGCGGGTTTGGCGTGCTTCATGGCAGCGATGGGCCTGCCCCTCACGGTTAACACCGCCATTCTCGTGATGGCGACGCAGAGCGCGGGACGGATCGTTCCCATCGCGCCGGCCAGCGCCGGGATTCGCGTGGCGCTACTGGCCTACGGATTCGTTGAGGTCACGGACAAACCAGTCGACATCGGCAGCATCACCGGCTTCTGGTTGATGCTCGGCGCCGCGCATCTAGTCGCGAGCGTAGCCATGGGGGTCGTGGCGATCTGTCTCAGCTTCGGCACGACCTCTCCGAAGCGCGCGCTCGCCCTCGCGCGCAAGGGCGGCAACTACCGCGCAGGGTCGCGGGAATGGCATCCGGAAGACGCGCCGCCCGTCTCCCAGCCAGGCCAGTGAGCGTGAGACTGCGGCTACATGAACGGAGCGCTGTCTCCATCAGGAGTGCGCCGAAACGACCCAGCCCGATCTCAGTGCCGCTGCAGACGAGTTGGAGAATCCGGTCTCGACTGCTGCAGGCAACCGAATGTATGACGGGCCAAATGTCATGCCAGCGACAAGGGCGGGTTTGGTTTCGGCGTTCACGCACTGCGGGCTACCCTGGTTGCCGACGAGGCCGGCGATCCGCCGGGTGAGAACTACGCGGCCATGCGGAAGGCCCGACACTCGCGCTTCTCGGCGCCTCCGACCACCGTTACGTCAACGAGGCAAGCCCTAGCGGATGGCACTCGGTACCGAGGACCGGCTACCCACCGTCGCCGATCGAGATCGCCGAGCACCTATGCCTCGAGCCTAAGGATGTTCTCGATGCGCTCGAGGCCATCGAGAAGCGCTGCGCGGCATCCTTGGACCAACCGATCGAGATCGAAGCCGGTGCGGACTTGAAAACCAAGCACGACCTCATCGGCGTTGACGAGGAGGGCTACGCACTGGGCGAGATGACAACAAGCCTCTGCGCGGCCCTCAGGCAGCTTCCGCCATTGGATCGCCGCGTGACCAAGCTAAGGCGGCGCGCCGCAAGCCATGCCTCGGCGCCTACCGGAGCTGATCGACACCGCGCGCAAGATTGACTCCCAACATCAGCGCTCCCGGGCACGGTCTCACCCGGCAAATTCGGGCAGCTCCCACAGGGCGCCCGCCGGCAGTGCTTTGCCACGTATCTGGAGCACGGCCCGAGGAGCGCCCAGCCGGCGGCGAAAACGAGCCAGGCGCGATGATGTCGCCGAGCGTGCAGCCCGCGCTGCAACGGCTAACCCCGATCGCCACCGAGAGCCGCGTGCAGTAGTCGGGCCGGGCGCGTGTCTGCCTCCTGATATCGCGGGTTGTTGAGCCGCCCCCACCGATCATCTCCGGGGTCAGGCTTGCCCTATCGGGCGGCGCGTAGCGCCGCCGCGCCGGCTCCGGCAACGGCGGCACCTAGACCGGCCGCCACCAGCCCGCGGCGTTTGGCCAGCTCGTACTGCGGGCTCACCTTGTGGGCTCGTTGGTCGAAGGGGCCGTGGACGCCCCGGTCTTCGTCGACTGGCTCGAACAGGTTGTCGTGACCGGCCGGATCGAGCGGATGCTCGGTCATCTGCGAGCTGAAGCCGGTCTTAGCCAGATAGCGATCGAGCACCCAAGGCGCGACACGTTCTCCGATGACGTTCATCACCGTGGGGACGCCAACGTAGATCTGCCGGCGCTTGTGGTGGGCGGCGTAGTGGATCGCATCGGCGGCGACCTCGGGCTGGTAGATCGGCGGTACCGGCATCGTCTGCTTGGGCAGCTTGGTACGGCCCCAGGTGAACTGCGTGGTGTTTACGCCCGGGAGCTGGACCATCGAGATCTGTACCTTCGACTTGTGGTGAAGCAGCTCGGTGAGGACGCTTTCGGTGAACCCTTTGCAGGCGTGCTTTGCTCCGCAGTAGGGCGACTGGAGCGGGATCCCCCTATATGACATCGCGGAGCAGACCTGGACAATGGAGCCGTGGTCGCGACTGGTCATCCGCTTCAGCGCCGCCCGCGTCCCCCAGACCATCCCCAGGTAGCTCACGTCCGTTGCGCGTCTGAACTCATCCGGCTCGATGTCGAGGAATTCGGCGTACAGCGTCACCATGGCATCGTTGACCCAGATGTCGATCGGCCCGAAGGCGTCCTCGATCGACGCCGCCGCCGCCTCGACCTGGTCGTACTCGGAGACATCGACGGGCAACACCATGGCCTCGCCGCCACGTTCTTCCACCTCCCGCGCGGCGGCCTCCAGTCCGCGACGACCCCTGGCGATCAGCGCAATCTGCGCCTTGTCTTGAGCGAATTTTCGGGCGGCTGCTCGTCCGATACCTCCCGACGCGCCGGTTAGCGCGACTACTTCGCGTTTCGCGTCCATCAGGTCTCCTTAATCTCGGTTGCCATTCCTTGCCTACCCCGCGAGTGAGTGAAGCGCCGCCATCTCGCCGCGAAACGTCTCAGTTCGGACGGTCGTGCACCGGTAACCCGCTCGGACGGGGTAGCGTCACAACTCAGTGGCGACAGCGAGTGATAGACGCGGCAGTGCGGCACGCCGAGACGGCTACCTCCGGCTTGGGGATTATGCGGCCATCGGCGACGGCCGGACGCTCGCGCTCGTGGGCATCGACGGATCGATCGACTGGATGTGCCTGCCCGATCTCGACGGGCAGATCGTCTTCGGCGCGTTGCTCGATCCAGAGGCCGGTGGCCGCTTCACGGTTCAGCCATCTGTTCCGTTCGACATCAGCCGTCGGTATCTCGAAAAGACCAATGTCCTCGAGACGACGTTCTCGACTGCCGAGGGGCAGGTCCGATTGATCGATGCGCTGACGCTAGACAAGAGCCAAACTGCTGCGTGGCGGGAGCTCGTGCGGCGGATTGAGGGGGTAAGCGGCAAAGTGCCGATGCGCTGGACCTTCGATCCGGGCTTTGCTGGCGCGAGTGACGGACGCGAGGTCGAGCGTCGCGAGAACGCCGGCGTCTTTCGCCACGAGGGCCTTCAGATCGGTTTGCAGAGCTGGAACGCGGGGTCCCGCGCGCATGTCCGGCACGGTGAACTTCTCACCGAGGCCGGCGATGAGTCGTTGCTTGTGATGACTGCGGTCGACCGGGCACCGCTGCCGCTGCCCGAACGCTACGCGATCGAGCGACGCCTGGCCAACACGATCGATGTGTGGCGATCCTGGACCGAGCGCCACACCTACGCGGGACCTTGGCAAGACGCCGTGGAGCGCAGCCTGCTGGCGATTCGGCTGCTCACCGATGGGCGCACTGGAGCGATCGCCGCGGCTGGCACCACCTCCCTGCCCGAGGTATTGGGGGGACAGCGCAACTACGACTATCGGTTCGCCTGGGTGCGAGATGCTTCCTTCACGCTGGACGCGCTGCTGGCGGTCGGGATGGAGGAGTTGACCCACACGTCGGTCACCTGGCTCCTCGATGCCGTGGCCCGGACGCACCCCCGCATCGACCCGGTGTATGCCTTAGATGGCGAGGTGGTGCGGTCGCAAGTCGAGGTTGCGATGCCCGGCTACCGTCGAACCAGCCCAGTTCACCGGGGTAACCAGGCCGGCAGCCAGCTGCAGCTGGGCGGGTTCGGCGACCTGCTCGAGACGATCTTCTCCTACGTTTCACACGGGCACGTCCTCCCGCCCGTGGTCGGGGAGCGGCTGGCCGATGTGGTGGATGTGCTCTGCTTGATCTGGCGTCGCGAGGACGCGGGCCTGTGGGAGCTGAGCCAGACCGCCCACTACGGAACCTCGAAACTGGGCTGTTGGGTCGCGTTGGAGCGGTTGCTGGCCCTCGTCGAGCGCAGGCAGGTGCCGCCGCGTCACCTCGGACGCTGGCGGCGAGAACGTGACGCGGTTCGGGAGTTCATCGATGACCGACTGTGGTCTGAAAACAAGCGGAGCTACCTCCAAAAGGAAGGGAGCGACGCCCTTGACTGCGGCATGCTGTTGGCGGCTCGCCGCCGCTTCATGGATCCGAGGAGTTCCCGGATGAACTGGACGATTGACGCCATTCGAAACGAGCTAGACGCGGGCTTCCCGCTGCTGTATCGCTACAGCGGCATGCAGGATCAGGAGAACGCCTTCCTCGCCTGCTCGTTCTGGCTCGCCGAGGCGCTCGCACTGGCGCACCGCTTCGACGAGGCCGCGGAACTCATGGACAGCCTTACGCCGCTGGCCAACGACGTGGGCCTCTACAGTGAGGAAATCGAGCCCCAGACCCACGAGCTGCGCGGCAACCTTCCCCAGGCGCTGACTCACCTCTCGCTCATCAACGCGGCTGCTGCTTTCACACAGAGCACAGCGCACGGTCGATGATCGCGGTTAGGCGATCACGCCCCGCCGTGCTTCCGTAACCGTAGTTGGGGCCACCGATCCGATGAGCCGACTCATCCCGGTCTCGGTCCGCGCCGGGTGGGGCCTCCTCCTGTTGCTCTGGCCGCAGAGGACGCTCGAACGGTGCGGAGCACCGTCGACCGGACTCGCGGTATGCGCGACCGAAGCGCTCGGCCTGCGGGAGCTGGCTCAATCCACTTGGCTCCTTCGCCGGCCAGGGGCTCGGGCACGGCGCTGCAGCATGATCGTAGATGTACTGCACGCCAGCTCGATGTTGGCTCTCGGCCTGCTCCGACGGGAGTATCGAGGCGCGGCCATCGTAAGCCTCTCCGCCTCGGCCGTGCTCGTGGGGATGTCTGCTCTCCAGAGCCGATAGCGCTGCTCTCCTGAATCGCATCGTTACCCTGACGTGGGTCGGGAGACGAACGTCTCGGCCGCCAGCGAGATCGCGCCTTCCTCCTCGGGTTCGGGCCGATTCGTTGCGGGCGGTGACAAACCCCAGCGGCGTTGCCGCATTTGGCACGGCGTCGGCTAGGAGCTTACGGGTCACAACCTTCGAGGCACCCCCGACCGAGCGAGGATTTCGTACGCCGGACACAGCCGCCGCGCAGCGCCCGCGGAGGCCGGAGGCGCCGATAGCAGCAGCAGGCCACGATGAGAACGATTACGGTCGTTCCAGGCTGCTGAGGGTGAGATTTGAATGAGTGTCCAACTGGCTTACCCGGGTCGGACAGCGGCCCCAGTAGGAAGCGACGGCTCGTCAGCGTGCGCACAGACCGCCTGTCTGACGAGAGACATTTGTCAGCCCCGAGACATTGCGCCTCTCCCGCGTCGCGCGTCTGCGGCCCGCCCTCGGGCGCCCGGGTACTGGGGTCAGATGCCCCAATATGGAGCTCGTCCTCGGGCTGCTCGCGGCGGCCACCGCCCTTGCCGCTGTGGCCCGCCACCTGAACATTCCCTACCCGGTGGTGCTCGTGGTCGGCGGAGCCGTGCTAGCCGCGATCCCGGCCGTGCCGGAGGTGACGGTCAAGCCCGCCATCGTGTTCCTCGTCTTTCTGCCACCGCTGCTGTACTCGGCGGCGCTCTCGACCTCGACGGCCGAAATGCGCCACAGCGTCGGCCCGATCCTGATCCTCGCGGTTGCGCTTGTGCTCGCGACCGTGCTCGCGATCGCCGCGGTGGCCCACCTGCTGATCGGGTTGCCGTGGGCCGCGTCGTTCGTGCTTGGCGCGATCCTCGGGGCCACGGATCCCGTATCGGCAACGGCGATCATCCGGCGGCTCGGCGCGCCCCAGCGGATTGCAACGCTGCTCGAGGGCGAGGCGCTGATCAACGACGGGACGGCGCTGATCGCTTTCAAGGTTGCCCTGGCCGCAGCGGGGGCGAGTTCGTTCTCGCCGGGGCACGGCGTCCTCGCGTTCCTCGCGGTGAGCGCAGGCGGGATGGCGATCGGCCTCGAGCTGGCCGACCGCGGGATCGAGGTGCTAGCGCCGGTCCGCGAGACGCCGGCTCGGGACGGGCGGCTGGGCAAGCGCGACTTCGACATCGATCTCGACAGCGGCACGGTTATCTGCCCGGCAGGGCACCGAGCGCCGATCCGCACCCAACCATCTGGGCAGCGGCGGGCGCTGTTCTCACGAGCTGCCTGCGGCAGCTGTCCGCTTAGGTCGAGGTGTATCGGACCGCGCATGGTCCAGAAAAAGCTGTGGCTCGCACCCGACGAAGAGCTGTTGGCCGCCGCGCGCCACGCGCTCGAAGACCCGGTCTCAGCTGAACACGTGCGCCGCACCCGACCGCGGATCGAGCGGCTGCTCGGTCTGCTCGCGCACCGCTACGGAGCCCGCAAGAGCCGCTACATCGGCAGCGCCAAAGCCCGATTGCAAGCCCTATGGGCAGCAGCACTGGTCAACCTCAACCCCATCGGACAGCGACTCGCGAGCCAAAACGCGTGACAGGCCCCCCTCGAACCGACCGCAGCCAACCAACACACCGATCCCGCCGGTCAAACCCAACGACCGCGCCACCAGGCACCCCACTCGCAAACCCCACTTCTTCAGGAGCCTTCTAGAGGCGCTTCAGCAGCACCGGCGTGACTGAAGCGCGTCCCAGCGCGAGGCGCGACAAGTGGTGCGGGACGTTGCTTGCGGTTCCACACACGACCGGCAACCCTGCCTGCGCTACCGCGCGGATATCGAAGTTCAGTCGTCGATTGCGGCGTAAGAGCAAGGGAAAGCCGGGAGCCCGTCGGCTCGCCATCCCCGCGGAATCGAATTTGAGTGAGGCGTCGAGGGCCGACTCGTCAGGCTGCAGTATCCACACGAGGCCATCGTCGTCGAGATCCCGCTCCTGCTCGCCCCGGTCCTGGTGGCGGCCGAGCGCGGGTACGTGCTCAGGATCCCCCATCGCGATCCTGCAGGCCCACCCGAGCAGCGGAGGCTGGATCGTGCTGGTCATGAAGTCGATCGCGAGTTCACGTTATGGAACGGCGAGCGCAGCCGATCGGCTGGCTCACCCCAGAAGATCATGTGGCCGATGACCGCCGTGCCCGGCGGCGGCGAGCAGGCTCTCGAGCTTGGCGCGAGCCCGCCGGCGACTGAACCGCCTCCATGCGATCGCTGCGAAGCAGGAGCCCCAGTACCACTGGCAGGGATGCCGTCCAGGGCTCGGCGACGTGTGCGCATAACAAAGCTCCCCCGGGAACCTTCACGCCAATTGGGCTCGAGCACTAGCTGACAGCTTGCCCTCAGCCGCTCCAGCTCTTTAGGCACTGGAGGTCGCATTTCAGAGCTCCAGAAGTCGTGTAACCGGTCGCCGCGCCGGCTACTCGGGCCGGGGGCTGGACACCGGATGAAGTGCTCGGTCGTTATCGCGCGAATGTCTCGGTCCCGGCGCGCTGCGCGTCCGCGCCGCCATCCGCGACGGGCCGCTTGGCGGCCGGTCGCCGGGAGGGTCTGCCATGGCTCCGGCTGCTCCGCCTAGGATCTCCCGGAGGGGGTATCTGTGCATCATGAGGCTGTCCATGTCCGCCCCTTGGAACGGAGCTTTGGATCGATCGATCCCGAAGCCTGAGCTGGCGGGGACGGCGCGGCGGCTCTCGGTTGGCTGCGGCCTGATGGCCACTCTCGGCGGCGGGGTGGTGCTGTCGGGTTGGGCGTTCGGCGACGAGCGGCTGAAGAACCTGTCTCCCGGCACCGTGTCGATGAAGCCCAACGCCGCCGCCGGGTTCGTCCTCTGCGGGCTGGCGCTCCTGCTCTGCCAGAACGGACGCGCGTCGCGCCTGCGCCTGGCGGCGATAGCGCTCTTCGCAGGCGTGGCAGCAGCAGTGGGGGCACTGACCCTGGTGGAGTACGCGACGGGGACCAACCTGGGGTTCGACCAGGTGCTCTTTCACGAGCCTCCACACACCCTCGGAACGGCCTCGCCTGGCCGGATGGCGCTGGCCACGGCCCTCTCGCTTGTTCTGTCGGGTTCCGCACTCTGGTGTCTGGCGCGAAGGAGGGCCGTGGTCGAGCAGGTGCTGGCAGGGGGCGTGGTGCTGATCGCAGTGAGTGGCGTGCTCGGCTACCTGTACGGAACTGATCTGACCAGGCCTTGGGGGTCGACGCAGGTGTCGGCCGACACGGTGACCCTACTCACGATCCTGGGCCTCGGGCTGCTGATCGCCATCCCGGATTCCGGCTTGGTGGCTGCGCTACTGCGCCACGACCCGGGGGGGTTGATGGCGCGGTGGCTGTTGTTGGCAGCCACGCTCGCGTTGCCGATACTCGGAATGTTGCGTCTGGCTGGTCAGCATGCGGGCCTCTACAACGCAAGTGCCGGCGTGGGCATCATGGTGCTCGCTTCGCTCTTGGTTCTCTTCGTAACCGTTGGGGCGACCGCGACCAAAATCAACGCGCTAGAACGCCAACGCTGGGTCGCGCTCGAGCACCTGGCCGCTAGCGACCGCCAGCTGCGCAAAAGCTTGGATCATCTACTCCACGCACACGAGAACGAGCGCCGTGGGCTGGCAATCGACCTCCACGACGATGCCCTGCCCGCCCTGAGCGCGATCGGCTTGCGGCTCGAGCTGGCCCGGGAGCGGTGCCAGGACCCGGATGTCTGCGACCGGCTGAGTCAGGCGGAGGACGAGTTGCGGGCCGCGAGACTACGGCTGCGCCATCTGATGCTCGATCTGGTGCCAGAAGCGCTGCGTCAGGAGGGGCTGGGGGGTGTTCTACGCCATAGGCTCGAGCAGATGCAGGGGCTGAGTGGACTCGACTACGAGCTTGTCGACGGCGTCGGCAAGCAACCTTCGCCCCAAGCCGCAGCCATCCTCTATCGGATCGCGCTCGAGGCCTTGCGCAACGTGGCCCGGCACTCCGGCGCGAACCGCGTACGGGTTGCGCTCGAGCACCGCGACGGCCGCGCGCAAGTTACGGTCGCCGACGACGGCATCGGCTTTCGGGCTTCCTCACGAAAGCCCGGGCATCTCGGACTGTCGATCATGGCCGAACGAGCAGAGCTGGCCGGCGGAGGCATCCAGATCGACTCACGGCCTGGCGAAGGCACCGCCGTACTCGCCTGGGTTCCCGCAGGGGTAGCTCGGGTTCTGGAAACAGACTCCGCGCCGCTACTCGAGGAGGCCGGTGCGCATCGCGCGGGCCACGGCGGCGGCTCGATCTGACACCTCGAGCTTTTCGTACAGATGGCGCAGGTGACTTTTGACCGTGGTTCCACTGACCGCCAGCTGTTGGGCGATCTCTCCGCTTGACAGGCCCTCAGCCAACAGCGTCAGGATCTGGGCTTCCCGCTCGCTCAGTCGAGGTGCGTCCACCGGTGAGCGCAGGCGAAGTTCGCCCGCGAGCACCGACTGCATCTCGGGCCCGAGTACGACCTCCCCTCGAGACACGATCGTCACGGCCTCACAGATCCGCGTTCCGGTGCTCTCCTTCGACAAAAAGCCCACGGCGCCGCCGGTTAATGCCTGGTGCACCAGCTCTCCCTCGATGAACGCGGAGAGAAGAATGATCCGGGTGCTGAGTCCGTCGCGCTGGACGGCGTGAAGCACCTGCACACCGTCTAGCCGCGGCATCTTGACGTCGAGCACCGCGACGTCAGGCTGATGCTCTCGGATTTGCGCGAGCGCGGTACGTCCGTCGGCGGCCTCCCCGACGAGCGACAGCTCGGCACGGTCGCGGATGGCTTCTGACAGGCCGTTGCGATAGAGCGGATGGTCTTCGGCGACAGTCACACGGATCGGCGCTGCAGGCACACACCTCTTTTAGCGCCTCGGCGACCAATGTGCATCCTCCGATCGGAGGATCGCCCGGATGATGCCCCTTGCGCCCAAACCCACCTCGCGGAGGATTGCCAGCGCGGGGGGGCACGCGAGACGATGTTGACGTGTCCTGCACCGAGCATCATCCGGGAACGCAACGCGGAGGCCCGTTGGAAGATGGTGCTTTGAGCCCCAGGGCCAGCCTGATTCGCGGCGGCGTCGGCTCCGGCGGTGAGACCGCTACTGGGCTTTGGGATGGAAGACCGCCCGGCGGGCCGCGAGTCCAGCGTCGTGTTGAGCGTCTCCGGCAGCCGGTCGGCCCCGGTGGTGCAGCTGGACGTGCGGCTGCGGGAGCGCCGACCGGCGTTCAGAACTGAACTGGACCGCCGGCTCATGGCTCGGGTGATGCACATCCCGCGAGGCGAATTCGACCCCATGGCGGTCGTGGCGGATCCGGAGGGCTGGCTTGGCCTGCTGGTCCTCGACGGCCTGGTCGCGGTCGCTCTTGATGCCGGTCGCGCGCAGACCGGCTGGCTGATCGGCGACGACGACCTGATCCGGCCGTGGGATATGGGCGAGATCTCGCTCACCCAACGATCGAGCTGGCACGTGCTGAGGACCACGCGTGTGGCCCTGCTGGACCGCGAATTCAGCCGCCGCGTAGGGGGCGCCCCCGCCATCAGCCGCGCCTTGGTCGCCCACGCCACGCAGAGCACTCAGTGGCTGCTCGCCACGTCGCTGATCGTCAGCGCCCCCGTGGTCAAGGACCGCCTGCTGCTGCTGTTCGCCCTGCTGGCCGAGCGGTGGGGACGCGTCAGGCCGGAGGGGGTATGGCTTGAGCTGCCGCTGACCCACGATTGGCTCGCGAGGTTGTGCGGAGCACGCCGTCCGTCGGTCAGCACCGCGCTGCGCTCGCTCGGCGAGGAAGGGCTCGTCGAATGCAGCCATCGCGGGTGCTGGCTGCTACACGGCCACCCGTCTCGGCGTGGAGTCCGGGCATGGGGCGAGAATCCGTGTTGGCGGCGATACGCGGACGTGATCGGGTTCGAGGCGGCCGGCGACAGTGGCACTGAGGGCACGCCGATCGGCGCCGGCGACTCGGTCCGGCGGCACGGGCCGCTGCACGAGTCGGTTCGGTGACGTGTCCGCGGGGACACTGCACGTCCAGCGTTGGCGATGTCGCGCCTTGCGGCCACGACGGAGAGCAGCTCACGGCTCCGGAGGAGCAAAGCGCCCGTGACGCTCCTGCTGCCCAGTTCCCGTGCGCTGCATCTGCTCGATGCGGCGCTTGCCCTGTGGGTCGCCGCCTGGATCGCCTTTGGCGTGGCGATCGGAGTGAACGTCAGCCACCTCACGGCGCTCAGCGAGACCGTCGCCACGGACGGCCAAGCGGTGGAGACGGTCGCCGGGTCGCTGCACTCGCTCGGGAGCGTGCCGCTGATCGGCGGTCAGATCTCCAAGGATGCCGAGCAAGTCCAGCGGGCGGGCGCGAGCGCGGCGGCCAGCGGGCAGCGCGGTGCGTCCTCGGTTCACGTCCTCAGCGTGCTGCTCGCGATCGCGGTGGCACTCCTACCCTCCGTGCCGGTCTTCGGTTTCTACCTGCCGGCGCGGCTGGAGCGTCGCCGCGAGGCGGCCGCGCTTCGCAGGGCGCTCCGCGTCCACGGAGCCGATCCAGACTTTCAAGCGTTTCTGGCCCGGCGGGCGATCGAGGCACTCGGCTACCATCGCCTGCGCCGCGTGTCCGCGGCGCCGTGGGCGGATCTGGAGGAAGGGCATTGCGCTGCGCTGGCCGCCGCTGAGCTGCGACGGTTGGGACTTGACCCTCTCCGGCTGGGTCCGACGCAGCGGAGCTTATGATGAGGCGGATTGGCGTCGTCGTCGTCGCCGGCGGCGTCGTCAGCCTGAGGTGGGCGGTGATAGTAGCGTGGGCCGGCGGCGCGGTCTGGGCCGCGACCATGCTGCCGTCGACGGGCACCGCCGGAGCGGGCTCGCTGGGAGCGCTCGTACCCAAAGGTGCGCCTGCGCTTACGGCCGAGCGGATCTCGGCACAGCGATTCGCCTTCCCCCTCCTCAGCCGCACTTTGGTGATAGTGCGCAACCCGCGCGGGCTGCCGCTCCGCCGCCAAGCCGAGCTCTTGCGGCTGGCCCAGCGCCTCTCGCTGGGCCACGTCAAGGGCTTTGAAACGATCGCCGGAGCGCTACCGATCCTGGACACGCTCGGGGCCGCTCCGTTCTCCCGTGAGCATGGAACGACGGCACTGCTCTACTTGTACTTCCGTCCGGGCGCGAACGCTTACCGGCGCACGCGGGTGGCCGAGCGCCTGGTGGCCAGCGCGATCGGCCATCGTCCCGGCGAGTTCGAAGGGGTGACGGGCGAGTCTCCGGCCCGGGTTACGCGCACGAGCCTGATCACCGATCACCTGAAGTGGGTAGAGCTGGCCACGATCCTGCTGGTCGCGGTGGCGATCGCGGCGCACTTTCGAGCGCTCGGCGCGGCCGGGGTGACGATCGGCGCCGTCGCGGTCGCCTACCTCATCGCCGACCGCCTCGACGTCCAGCTCGGCGAGCTTCTGGGCATCCCGGTACCGGCGGAGGTGCAGCCGGTGCTCGTCGTGCTCGTGTTCGGCGTGGTGACCGACTACTCGGTGTTCTTTCTCTCGCGGTTTCGTGCGCTCCTGGCTACCGGCGCCGAACCTCGCGCGGCCGGTCAGGTGATGCGAGAGATCGCGCCGATCGTAGCGGTGGCCGGGATCACCGTCGCGGCGGGCACCGCTGGCCTGCTCGCCGCTCGTCTCGACTTCCTGCGCGCCTTCGGACCCGGGCTGGCGATCGCGGTCGTGATCGCGATGCTCGTTGCGGTCACCCTCGTCCCTGCCCTGCTTGCGGTGGGAGGTCGGCGCCTCTTCTGGCCCCGCTATCCCGCTCCCAACGATGCTGATTCGAGTCCGCCCTCTGGCACCGCGGAGCCAGCAACGCGACGGCTGCGCACGGTTCGACTGGCTGTAAGGCATCCGAGGATCGCTGCCGTCGGCTCCTGCGCCTTGGTCCTCGGTGCCGCCACCGGCTTGCTGCACATCGCCCTGGGCAATGAGCTGATCCTCGGCCTTCCTGCCGGGACTAGCGTCCACCGGACCTACGATCAGGCCAAGGCTGGATTCGTCCCCGGGGCGCTCGCCCCCGCGGTCGTCGTCGTCACGGGACCGACTGTCGGACAGCACCGCGAGGCAGTGGACCGCCTGCAGAACCTCCTTGCCGGCCAGGACGACGTTGCACAGGTGCTTGGTCCACGTCAGCAGCCGATTGCGCATCGCTTCGGTGTGACCGTATCGCGGGCGGGCCATGCCGCTCGATACGCGCTGTTCCTAGGCAGCGATCCGCTCGGCGCGCGAGCCATCTCGGCAATGCGCGGGCTGGAGAACCGCCTGCCGAGTTTGCTCAGGCAAGCCGGGCTGGATCACAGCAGCGCGCTGATCGCCGGCGACACGGCGCTGTCCGCTGACACCGTCGACGGTACGTTGCACGACCTGGTAAGGGTTGCCCCGGCGGCACTCGCGGCCATCTTCCTGGTGATGGCGCTGTTCCTGCGGGCGCTCATCGCCCCGGTTTACTTGGTGATTACGAGCGTACTTGCCGCACTGGCATCGCTCGGGCTCACCGTGTACGTGCTCCAGATGCTGCTCGGCTCCGACCAGCTCACCTACTACGTCATCTTCACAGTTGCTGTGCTGCTGGTCTCGCTCGGCTCCGACTACAACGTCTTCCTGGTCGGCCGGATCTGGCAGGAGGGACGCCGGCGTCCACTCCGCGACGCCGTGGAGATCGCGGGCACGCATGCGGCGCGCCCGATCACCGTGGCAGGACTAGTCCTCGCGCTGTCCTTCGCGCTCCTGACGCTCGTACCGGTGCGCTCGTTTCGGGAGATCGCCTTCGCGATGTCGGTCGGCCTGCTGATCGACGCCTTCCTCGTGCGGACGGTCCTGGTCCCGGCGCTAATTACGATCGTCGGCCCCCGCAGCGCCTGGCCCGGGCGCGCGCTCCGCCCCGAGGAGCCGAAACCCGCGTCGGACGCCCCCACTCGCGGGCAGCCCCCCGCGTCTTCTGCCTCTTCTCACCTCTCGTCGGCGCAAGAATGACGGCGGCCTTCCAGGCGCTACGCGCACGGGCGCGCAACCTTCGCTACGGGCTGCTGGTCATCCCGGCACACTTGCCTTCGCCCTCACGGCATTGGGCGCTGCGCTGAGCACCGTGGAACACCACGTCGGACCGCGCGGCCTTGACCTGATCTTCACGGGCGACGCTGCGGCGGCACGATCGACGCAGACCGTCCTCGGCGAGGGAATCGCGACGATCGTCGGGATCTCGTTTTCGATCACGATCGTCGCTTTGCAACTGGTCTCCCAGCAGTTCTCGCCTCGAGCGGTGCGCAATTTTCTCGCCGACCGCGTCACCCAGGTGATCGCGGGCACCTTCGTCGGGACATTCGGCTACGTGCTGGTCGTGCTGCGCGTCACGCATGGTGGAAGTCCGTCGGAAGGGGCGTTCGTGCCGACCCTCAGTATTTCGGTGCCATCCTGCTCGGGCTGATCTCGCTCGGGTGCTGCTCGTGTTCTTCCACCACATGGCACGAACCCTCCAGGTGGCCGAGATCTCGGCCGATGCCGAGCGGTTCTGGGCGGACCTTCGCGACAGGCTCGCGAAGTTCAGCTTGGAGCTCAACGCCGACAAGACGCGGCTGGTCCGGTTCGGGCGGTTCGCCGCCCAGCAACCGGCAGAGCGGAGTCTCGGCAAGCCCGAGACGTTCCAGTTCCTTGGCTTCACGCACATATGTGCGACGTCGAGGAACGGGCGCTTCATAGCTTAAGCGCATCACCGACTCGAAGCGGTCGCGGGTGAAACTGCACGCCCTCCGGGGCGAGCTGTTGCGCCGCCGCGATCAGCCCGTGCCGCAGCAGGGACGCTGGCTCGCCAGCGTCCTTCGCGGGCACGCCACCTACTACGGCGTGCCGGGCAATCAGCGGGCGCTCTACGCGTTCCGTTCCGAGGCGGTGCGGCACTGGTTCATGGCGCTTCGGCTTCGCAGCCGGCGCACACGACTCACCTGGGCGCGGATGCGACGCCTGCGAGACCGATGGCTTCCGTTCCTCACGGTCACGCATCCCTGGCCCGTCGCCAGGTTCGACGCTCGTACCCAAGAGAGGAGCCCAGTGCGTTAGCAGCTCGCTGGGATCTGTGCGGGGGGCTGTCGGCAACGGCGGTCCCTACCGCGAGCGGTTGGGCTAGTCGGGTCGGCGGTCTCCGAAGTGGATCGCGTCGCGGACCGCGGGAAGGAGCACCTGCTCGCCGGCTTTGATCGAGACTTCGTAGTGCTCGCCGCGTTCGTAGCCGAACGATCCGGCGGGGCCGCAGGACCCGTGTGCCCGGCTGTGTTCCATCAGCAACAGTCCTCATCACAACCGGCGGTGTGCAATCCAGGCACCGCGTCGCACGCACAGCGTTCACGCTTCCACGCTTCGCGTCCTTCGCGGACCGCGATCGCAGCGATTCCGAGCGCGATCACCGGGTCAAGCCACCACCAGCCAAACGCGGCGTTGGCGCCCAGTCCGACGAGCACCCCAGCGGCCATGTACGCGCACAACAGGTTCTGCGAGCCCTCCCCGGCCGCCGCCGCTGACCCCAGGCGCTCACCGACGCGCTGCTTGCCGCGGCCCAGCAGCGGCATCACCACGATCGAACTGACCGACAGTCCGATCCCGACCCAGCTCGTGGCCGAATGCTCGCCGGCGGTCAATGCCCGGAAGGGGGGTATCTATTTGAGTCAGGTTGGGTCGCGCCAGGGCCTCTCGCTCGCCGGGGCTGCGGGGGAGCGGATCGGCGGCGACGGTCTCGGCCGTCCGGGCCGTGGGGCCACGATCAGGCTTCGGTAGGTGATCGGGTCCGCGAGGATCGCTTGCTGGAGCAGCCGGTAGAAGAGCAGTCCACGCCGCCGCGAGCCACGTCGGTTGAAGCGGAACGCGAACTCGTTCAGATAGGCGTCGAGGTGTTCGGGTCCGACCGATCCCTGGTGCGTGCCGAGCAACCAGCGTTTGAGCAGGCTCGCGACTCGATGAACGCCGGGCATCACAACATGAGCAGGGTCGTGCTGGGCGCGCATGATCGTCCGCTCGTGCTCGTAGCCGCGGTCGGGCACGGTCCAGTAGGCCTGCCACCCGTCGGTGTGGACGGTCGCCCCGGGCTCCACCGCGCTCTCGATGAACGAAAATCAAACTGTCCTTCGAGACATCATCGACGCGTTGCAGTCGAATCCGCCCAAAACCCCTGGGATGCTTGACCTCAACCGCGATCGCGACGATCGCCTTGGTGTCGGTCTGCCGGCCGAACACTCCGCCTTCAACGCCGCCCAGATATGCCTCGTCGACCTCGACGTGTCCGGCCAGCCGCTCGCGGCCGGGACGCACCATCGCCGTCCGGTAGCGGTGCAGCATCGCCCACGCCGTCTGGTAGGACCCCAGCCCCAGCGACCGCTGGATCCCCAGCGCCGAAACGCCGTGCTTCTGGCTGGTCATCTCCCACGCCGCTGCGAACCACAGCCGCAGCGGCGTACGAGTGCGGTGGAAGATCGTCCCGGCCATAACCGACACCTGACGCCCGCAGACCGTGCACTCCCAACGACCGCTGCTCAGCCTCCACGCGGCCCGGCCCACGCACCTCGGGCACCGGAACCCGTCGGGCCAGCGTAGCCACTCAAGGTAGTCCCAGCAGGCAGCCTCGTCCGGAAACCACGCCAGCAGCTCGGCGTAGGAGCCCGGGTAATCCTTGCCCGTCTGAGGCACATCACCAGCCTACCTGAGTTAGATAGATACCCCCCTTGCCCGGAAAGCGCCCTGGGCAATGTACGGGGGGCAGGAGAAGGAAGCTGATCGCTACCAGCCTGCGTGCACGCAGTTCGGCGGTCCGGGAGCCGTGCCGTCGGCCCGTGAATCGCCAGATCACGATCACGGAGGCGAGACCCTCGATCGCGGAGTCGACACCAAAGCCGAGTAACGCGACCGAACCTGCGACCGTCGCCGCGGTGACCCCGACCGCCCCCTCGACCGTCATCCAGCCCAGACTCACCCACGACAGCGTCTTTGCCCGGCGGACCAGACGGTCCCGCTCGCTCGGGGCCGGTCGCTTCCTTCGCCCGGCAGATTGGCGCGTTGACGCAAGGAGAAGCTCGACCGGTGACGTCATGGTTGTGCCGACGGCCGTCTCGAAGCCAGGCGAGGAAGGTCAACTCCGGGCAGATCGCAGCGCTTGCCAGCCACAAGTTTCTCTTAGCGCTCGTCGGGAGGAGCGCAAACACGACATGTTCGACTGATGACCGACCGAGCGGTCCGGGCACGAGAAACCCGGGACTGGCGCCGTGGCGGAGCCTGGACAGGCGACGCGTTACGCCCGACCTCGACGCCGCGTCCCCAGTCAGATGCCCTAGGAGGAGAGCTAGCTTGGTTGGCTCGGTCACGCACCGAGAGCCGATGTGGGAGGTGGAGGTGTGGATCGGCTCTGCTTGACGGGCGGCCGGCCGGTAGCGCAGACAATAGTTGGGCGCGCACAGGTGCGAGCCGCCTTTGATGACCTTCCGGGGGATTCTCACGTCGGTTACGGGTCGGTCAGCTCGCGGAACGCGTCCTCATCGCCAGCGCGTGCACGCGCGAGCACCTGGTTGGTCACGATCGCATCCTCGCACCGACTGTTCCTTTCACCCGCATGACTGTAATGACGTCGGCGCGCCCCGAAATTCGCCGCTCAATTTCCCTCGCCGCGAACGCCTCAACACACGCAACATCCACCAAGTCCAAGCAAGGAGATGCAAGATGGGAAAGATTGTGGTCAGCGAGAACGTCTCGCTCGACGGCGTCGTCGAGGACCCGAGCGGCGAGCAAGGGTTCAGGCACGGCGGCTGGTTTGTACAGTTCATGGGTCAGGACTGGGAGGCGTGGGCTGAGGTCGAGCTCGCCGAGGCACAAGGCGCCGAGGCGCTGCTCTTGGGTCGCCGGAGCGACGCGTACTTCGGCACACGGTCGTCATCCCAGAGCGGCGAGTGGGTGGACAGGTTGAACAGCCTGCCGAAGTACGTCGTGTCCTCGACCCTCGAAGAGCCCAAATGGACGAATGCGACCGTCCTGAGGGGCGAGGTAGTCAGCGAGGTGTCGAAGCTGAAGCAGCAGACAGCGGGGGAGATCGTCGTGTACGCCAGCCGCCCGCTCGTGCGCACGCTGATGGAGCACGACCTGGTCGACGAGCTGCGGCTGACCGTCTTCCCGGTTGCGCTCGGCGCGGGTGAGCGTCTGTTCGGCGAGACCAGCGACAAGCGACCCCTGCGCCTGATTGACATGAAGACCATCGGGAGCGGACTCGCCCACCTAACCTACGAGCGCGCCCGGTCGTGGTGCGCTGGCGCCTAGCCGATGCGTAGTGGAATCTGGAGGAGCTATGTGAAGCCCGCAAAGCCGCAAAAGGGGACGCAACATTCTCGGTGCAATCCAGGCCGGTGGCGGGCCGGGTCATGCTGGTCCTACGCGGCGACCTCGACCTCAGGACGGCGAGGATTGCCGAGGAGGCACTGGCAGCCGCCGAAGATTCCCACGAACTCGTCGCGCTTGACCTCGGGAAACTGTCGTTTACGGATTCGACCGGCCTACGACCGATCGTCGCCGCCGAGCAGCGTGCCCGCGAATCGGGTGATCGCCTCGTCATCGTGGGGGGCCCGCCCTGGGTGCAGCGCCTGTTCGAGGTGACCGGAATAGACAAGTGGCTCGCCGTGAGATCCGACCCATCGGACCTGTCCGCGTCACGTTGACCCAGCACCGCCAGCCGAACCCAGCCTGCCTGGACAGGCGTCACTGAACTAGCCTGGACTCCTCGAGGTCGAGTTCGTGCTCGATCCGCCTTTGCGTCTCGGCTGAGATCTCGCCGCGCCGGCGCAGGTCCGCGAGCCGCCGCCGCTCAACGGCGATCAGCTCGTGGCGCAGCTCGCGGAGCCGTTGGGCGGCGTGGGCGTCGTCGTCTGCGGCACGCCCGTCGGCGTCGGGCTCGAGGCGACTGATCCGCTGCTCGTAGCTGAAGCGCAGCTGGTCCAGGAGCGCTGCCGGTAGATGCTCTCGAGCCGCCAGGTCTTCGATTCGTCTGAGCGCGGCGTGCGCGAGCTGGACGCGTGCTCGCGCCTCCTCTCGGGCGACCGCTTCCTCCTCACCGAGCCCGAGCCGGCGAATCAGCGGGGATAGAGTCAGGCCGGGGATGACGAGCGTCGCGGCGATCGTGATGTAGGCGATGAAGATCACGACGGCACGGTCGGGGAAAGCGTGTCCCTCGGCGGTCAGCGGCACCGCGAGCGCCGCCGCGAGCGACACACCGCCGCGCATCCCGCTCCACCCGAGCACGGTGCGTTCCGCCACTCCGGGTTCTGTCTCGCCCCAGCGCGGGACCGCGACGCGCACGAGCTGCGGCACCGAGAACATCCAGGCGATCCGCACCGCGACGAGAGTGGCCGCGACAGCGGCCGCGTACAACAGCGGCGTGCCCACCGACAGGCCCTGGGTGACGTGCGGAAGCTGCAGGCCGATCAACAAGAACAGGACCGACTCGAGCAGGAAGGTGAGCGCCTCCCAGAAGCCCAGCGTGCGAAGCCGCGACGTGGGCGAGAGCATCACCCCGGCCCGTCCTCCGGTGTACAAACCGGCGGCCAATGCAGCAAGCACGCCCGATGCGCCGACCCGGTCGGCCGGGAGGTAAGCCAGGTAGGCGGTCAGCAGCGAGATGCTGATTTCCATCTGCGGCTCGTCGATGCGCCTGCGCACCTCGACCGACAGCCATCCGGCCGCCAGTCCGATCGTGACCCCGCCGGCGGACACGCCGATGAACTTGACGATCCCCAGGCCGGGCGAGAAGTGGCCGGACACGACCGCGGCGACCGCGAGCTTGTACACGGTCAGCCCGGTGCCGTCGTTGACCAGCGCCTCACCTTCCAGGATCGTCGAGATCCGATCCGGCGCCCCCAGCCGTCGGAGCACCGATGTCGCCGCGATCGGGTCGGTCGGGCCAAGGATCGCGCCGAGCACCAGCGCCGGCCCCCAACCGATGTGCGCCACGGCATGCGCGACCACCGCCACGGCGCCCATCGTCACCAGCACGAGCCCGATCGCCAACAGCCCGATCGCCTGGGCGTGGGCGCGGAGATCCTGCGTGGATGAGCCAAACGACGCCGCATAGACCAGTGGCGGCAGGAACACGAACAGCACCACTTCTGGGTCCACCCGCGGAGCCGACGTGCCCGACACCAGCCCGACCACCAGACCCCCGAGCACCAGCACGATCGCGTAGTGGACGTTGATCGCGCGGGCTATGCCCGCCAGCACGGTGGAGGCAAGCAACAGAGCAACGACCAGCTCAATCCCGTGCATGTCGGTAAGCGTTACCCGTCATACGTCAAGCGACGTCGAGGCGATGCAATCGTGAATCCCGGGTGCGCCAGCCACCCGCAGCAGCCGTTGATTCGGTCGCAAGCCGACGCGCGCTGGCGGGCAACGCACGGTTTCCGCGGCAAGGGCCAACGTCCAACGGATGTCGGCCCGACGCGATCGGGGCCCAAGGGAGAGGTGAATAAGTCTGGTCGTCTCATGGCAAACGCACACGGCGCCGACCAGACTTCCCGGCTCGCCACCCGAGATCTTACGAAACGCTCGCTGCGCACCGATAGACAATGGCCCTCGACGCCGCGGCCGCGCGTTCCTGGCGGCGCCTGGGGGCGAGGTGTGATCCCGCTGCTTGACCGGTAATGAGCCTTGGGTCGCAGATCTCGCTAGGGGTCGCGGGACAGCGATGCTGGCCCCACGAGCGATCTGCGCGCCGAGAAATGAGCTCGGCGCGCACGAAGCTCACGCGTGGCCATGCTTCCACGGATCTCTGGGCATCGGGCCTTCACGGCGCAGCCGGAGCGACACCTCAGGCGCGCCTGATCAACCCTGGACGGCGTGGCAATGCAGTGTGCAGGGCCCCGCGAGGGTGGACCGGGCAGGCTGAGAATTGCACGACAGACACCACGAGCAGCACGTCTGCGACCGCAAGTAGCCGTGCGGAGAGAACGGGAAAGCGGTTGCCGATGCCAACGAGGAACGCGACGGCAGCGGCGAGCACCGTGAGGCGCGCCTATGTGTCGGCGGAGCTGGCTGCAGCCTCGCCGACTGGGACCCTCAGCCCTCCGTAGGAACCTTCGGCTGGCGGGGCAGCGACTCTACGCCGACATGAACACCAACCCTGCGCGAAGCGCGTGACGGCGTCCTCGGGTCTTCTTAGGCGGTCGCTATCGTGAATCACCCGCGCGCCGCTCGCCCCCGCGGCGCGCACTGGCGCCCCCCGCGGAGGAGCCGCGGGGGGCCAACCCTTATGCCCGGCGCCACCGGAGTCATCCGCCCCCGGACCATCGGTGGCGCCATTCATCGAGAACGGTTGAACTAGCCAGAAGTTGCGCTTGCGCGCTGGTGAAGAACGTGGGCGGCGAGGCTCGGGCACTTGCAGCATCCCGAGCAGCATGTGCTCGTCCGATAGCGGTGCACGCGGCGACGGGGTCGAGTGCGTGGGCAAGCGCAAGCTTGACGCGAGGCGCGATCCCCCACGCAGGCCGACCGCGTTTGATCGAGCACACCCGGTCCGAAGGTGTGCTCCAGCAGATCGCGCACCGCCTCGACATTGATCCAGAGCGCCGCGACCGCGTGCGGGTCGATGTAGGCGTGCCGCCGCAGTGGCGGCACGTCAGCGTCTGCTCGATTACATCGACGTGATGGCCGATTGCCCCAGGACGCGCAGCCTCCACAAGACAGCGAGTTACACCGCCAGGGGGCGGTGCCGCCGCCGCCGTCCACCACCCGACAGACCCACATCTCCCGGATGTATCAATTCGCGACGCGCGCGCAGGTAGTCGCCGAAAGGCGTCGGCGCGGAGCGACAGCCACGAGCGGGACCCGCTTTCACCACAGCAGTCTCTGGACGCAACCTCCGTAATCGAGTCCGCCTGGTTCGCGCGGACTGCAGGGAGCCGGCGCCTTCTGGTGTGAGCGGAGCCGAGCCCTGCCGGGACGCGTTGTGCTCCTGGCGAACCTTGGGGCCGCGCACCACGACGGCTAAGGGCCCTGCTCGTCGCTTGACGCGCTACTTGTCCGATCGCAGCAGCCTACCGCCGCGATGCGCCGGCGTCTGCTGGTCGTCGGAAGCGGGTACGAGCGCAGCGGTGACACCGGAGCCCGAGGACAAGTCTCGAGAGGGGCCGGTGGCAGCCATACCGCGACTCGGATTCCAGTCGATGGCGCGTGGCTGGATCCGCGGGAGGAACACGGGCTGTCGTGGGCTTATCGCTACTGGGCGGTCTGGGTCCAGAGAGTCGGGCGCGCGGGATGCCGGGGCAGCCGCTGACGGTCTGACGGCGCGACTGCGGCAAGAAATCAGAGCGCGACCTGAGAGCCCATGATCACGGTGCGATCGCCGGGTAGACCGAAGTGATCGATCGCGCTCGACGCGTTGCGGGCCATGCCGATGAACAGCTTCTTGCGCCAGCGTCGCATGCCCGGGGCGTCGGTCGGGGTGATGGTGATGCGCGAGACGAAGTAGGACGCGTGCTCGAGGTCGAGGTTGCGCTCGAGCAGGCCTTGCTTGCGCGCCAGCGCGAGCGCCTCGGGGATGTTGAGCTTGTCGTGGTAGCCGAATCGCGCGGTGAGGTGGACGACCTTGAACAGGCCGTGGCCGATCACTTCCACCGCGCATCTGTCGAACGTTTCGACGTGCGGGATGCTGACCGTGTCGACGGAGACGATCACGACCCTTTGCGGGAGGGTGTTGGTGTGCTCGACCTCTGCGCGGAGCGCTAGCGGGGTAATGTGCTTGTCCCGGCACAGGAACACCGCGACGGTCGGGATGCGGATGGGCGGTGGTTTGTGGGCGGCGAGCCCGTCGAGGAACTCGTCGAGTGGTCCCTCCTGGTCGACGCGGTTGCGTGTGACGATCACCTGGCCGCGACGCCAGTTGATCATCACCATCGAAATGACCAACCCGACCGCGAGCGGCAGCCACGCGCCGTGCTCGACCTTGGCAATGTTGGAGCTGAAGAATGCGACCTCGACGGTCAGGAACAGGATCGCAACCGGCGCCAGCTTGCGTTTGGCCGTGCCCCACAGGAACCTGGCGACGGCGAGGAACAGAATGGTGTTGAGGATGAACGTTCCCGTCACCGCCACGCCGTAGATGTCACCCAGCTTGGTCGCGGAGCCGAACACGAGCGTGAGCGCGACGACTCCGATGCACAGTCCCCAGTTGATGACCGGCACGTAGATCTGTCCTTCGATCTTCGAGGTGTGCAGAACCTTGAGTCGCGGGAGAAAGCCAAGCTGCACGGCCTGCTTTGCCACGGAGAAAGAGCCTGAGATGGCAGCCTGCGAGGCGATGACGGTGGCGAACGCGGCGAGGACGACCAGTGGCCATAGTGCCCATCTGGGTGCCATCTGGTAGAAGGGGTTGAAGCTGCTCGTGTCGTGCGCCAGGGACGGGTGGTGCAGGATGAACGCCGCCTGGCCGAGGTAGTTGAGCATCAACGCCGGGAACGCGACGCCAAACCAGCCCAGGCGGATCGGGCTCGCGCCGAAATGGCCCCGGTCGGCGTACAGGGCCTCGGCGCCGGTCACGGCCAGGACCACACCGCCCAGCACGAGATAGCCGGCGGCGCCGTGGTCGATCATGAACCGCGCCGCCCAGGTCGGGGACAGCCCCTGGAGGACGGCCGGGTCCTTGAGGACCTCGCTGAGGCCGAGAATGCCGATCGCGGTGAACCAGACGAGAATCACCGGGCCGAACAGCCATCCGATCGTTCCCGACCCGAACCGCTGCAGCACGAACAGCGAGAGCAGGATCGCGACCGACAATGGCACGACCAGGTGGGCCAGCGCCGGTGTGGCGACCTGGACCCCTTGAACTGAGCCGAGGACGGAGATTGCGGGGGTGATGACTCCATCGCCGAAGAACAGCGCGGCGCCGAAGATCCCCAGCGTCACCAGCAGCGCGCCGTGCGGCACGCGGCTGCGCTGGAGCAGGGCTGTCAGAGCCATGATCCCGCCGTCGCCTCGGTTGTGCGCGCGCATGATGAACCCTGCGTACTTGATAGCCACGACGACCATCAGCGCCCAGAAGATCAGTGAGGCGATCCCGTACACGCCGGCGGGCGTGATGTGGGCGGTGGCTTTGTACGAGCTGAAGATGACCTGCTCGGTGTAGAGCGGGCTCGTGCCGATGTCGCCGTAGACCACGCCCAGCGCTCCTAGCACCAGGACCGCCCGCCCCGCGTGGGCGATCACGTCTCGTTGCGAATCGGCCAACGCCTCGAAGCGCCTGCGGGTCGCCTCCGACTCCTCGTCGTGGGCGGTGTCATCCGGTGGTGCCCAGTAGCCCAGCTTGTGCGCCGCCTCGTTGAAACTGCGTCTCGCTCCGTGCCGCGCGGCCGAACCGGTATCACCGTCACGGGCGATCGAGTCTTGCTTGTGAGCTGCGTCGTGCAAACGCCGGTGCCTCGCAGGCCCCCTCGGACCAGTCACCCGATCAGCTCGCTGGGCGCGCACAGTCGGTAGCCAAGCCCGGGCTCGGCGATCAGGTACCCGGAACGCCACGGGTCCCTCTCCAGCTTGGCGCGCAAACGCGCGACAGTGATGCGAAGGCAACGAGTGTCCTCTCCGCGTTTTTCGCCCCACGCGGCTCGCAACAGGTGCCGGTCGGTCAGCAAACGGCCCCGATGCTGAGCAAGAACCCGAACAAGCTCGAACTCCGCCGGCTCGAGCAGCAGGACCGCCCCGGCGCGGCTCACTCGCCGGCGGGCTAGATCGATGACTAGGTCCCCGAGCTCGAGCGGCGAGCTCGCTGGCAGCTCAACCGACGCCGGCACCACGAGCCCGCGAAGCCGGTCGAGCAGCTCCTGTCCACGAAATGGCTTTCCGACGTAGTCGTCGGCGCCGGCATTCAACGCGAGCAATTTCTCGCGCTGGGCGTCGGGCGGCGACAGGACCAAGATCGGCACTTGGCTCAACCGCCGGACGCCTGCGCAGAGCGCGGCGCCAACACCATTCGGCAGCGCGAGGTCGAGCACCAACACGTCGGGAGGGTCCTCGGCCACGAGCGCGAGCGCATCAGCAGCCGTCGGCGCGGACTCAACGATGTAGCCGGCACCCCGCAGCACGATCCTAAGGCCGACGAGACACTGAGGCTCGGCGTTCACTACGAGCGCGCGCGCGGCGGCCCCGGTCGGCGCGGGCTCCGGAGCGATCAGTCCCATCGGATGCCGGGTTCCAACGCCGCCGCCGCGGCGCGAAGTCGACTTCCGAGAGCGCCCGGATCGCGGGCTCGGTAAAGCGGGCTCGTCGGCTCGACGAGGAGCTCTCCGAGCATGGCCACGCCGCGCGCCGCGACCGGCTCAGGACTCAGAAGGCGGCGCTTGAGAACTTCGATCACGGGACGAGCGGCCAGCACTGCCCGCTGGTCCGGCGGCACCGCCGCCGTGAGCCGCGGACGGGAGTCGCTCGCGCTGCGCAAGACTCTCGCCAGCCCATCTGCCAGGTCCGCGCGACGACGCCGACCGGTGATCCTCACGGCGCGAAGCGCGTGCGCATCGGAGGACCGCAGGCCGACACCGGCGGCAAGGTCGCGGTCGAGCCTCGCAGCCTGCCAGCGCACGATCACGCCGAGACGTACCCGGCGCCAGCCGGACGCCAGGGCAGCAACGCGCAACCAACGGGCACGGCCGCCCCGAGACCAAACGGACGCCTGGCTCGGAGCGAGGCGAGCCGGACTGCCCGGATTCTCGGTGACAGACACCTCGGCTCAAATCGTGGCCGCGGCGCCGTCAACGACGCGATAAGAAGCTGCGACCGCGTATACAGAAACTGTGAAGATCCGCCTCCGGGCGCCCATACGGGCGTATGCTCGAGAGCGGCGAGCCGGGAAGTCTGGTCGGCATTCGGACGTGCGACGCGGCCACCCGACGTCACTCGCCGGCTCCATCATCGCCCAGCTCGAAGATCACCCCCGGGCTACGATCCTCACCGCCAGCTCCACACTGGTCCTCGCCGGACTCACCGCCGCGCTACTCACGCTCAGGCAGCAGGCTTCCGACCGAGCGACCGACCTGATCGCCCAAGGCCGCGAGGCGCTCCCAATCGCGACCGTGCAGCACCAGCGCCAACGCCTGCTGGCGCCGAGGCGGAGAAAAGCTCTCGCCAAAGCCATGGACACCGTGCTCCGGCAGGCCACAGCCCCTCCGAGGATCGTGACGCGCGGCACGCGCCCACTGTTCGACATCCGCGTGATCGCCGCGGTCGGGCCCGATCTACGGGCGGTCATCGGGCTCCTCCAGACCAGAAATCCGCCCGCCCGCGGCGTGGCCCTAATCGACCGGCTGATTACCGATGGCCAATCAGCGTTCTATGGCCACGAGCCTTTGCCGCTCCGCGAGGAGCTTCGCCACATCCGCCACGCGTTCGAGCAATGAAATCCCCGCTGCGGTGGCCCGCGCTCCACGCGGTGTTCACGCGGATCTGGCGGCGACGCGCGCTAAAGCGCGCGCTGTGCGAGGAAGCATCGCGGCTGCAGGGGGAGCTAGAGGAGATTCGGCGAATCATGTGCCCCGAGGCGCGCCGGGCCGGCGTCGACCTCGACCGCCTTTCGTCCTCGGCGCCGAGTTGCCCGACCTGCGGCGAGCGCTGGTAATTAGGACGGCGAGGGTCGAGCGCTACAACGGCAGCCAGTTCTGGGCTGCTCGCGGTGGCCGGCTTGTCAGCAAGGCGTGATCGAGCTGTCGGCGTACCCCGTCGCAGCATGGCAGGCGGTGAGGCATTGAAGCCCGTCAAGTTGCCGCGCGAGGCGCAGCAGCAGCTTGAGGAGCTACGCGCCGTCGAGACCCAAGCCAAGGAGACGTTGACTGACTTCCGTCGACAGCTGGATCAGATTCGCGCTGAGGCGGCCGAGGAGGTCGAGCCGGTGCAATCGGTCGTTAAGGCGATGATCGACGACAAGATCACCGCTGCCGAGCTCGTCGCCGACGCGTGGGCGGATTACGAGCGGGCGATCGCAGACGCGCGTGCCGGCGTTCTCGATATCAAGGCCCGACCGGCGAAGGCGGCGGCGGAGATCCGCGAAAAAGGACGCCAGCTTGCGAAGCTGCGCCGCGAGGTGAAGTGTACTTCGCTACCCCGCGCACGTCGACACAACCGGTAGTCGCGGTTTTGCGTTCGCGCTCGGACGAGATGGGCGACCAAGTGGACAAGATTCGGTTCGTCGTGACCTGAGCGTCGTGACACCGCCTGGGTCGCCCGTCGGCGCAGAGCTGCAAGCGTCCGACGTGGAGCCGGCCGGATTGGGCAACGTCGCAATCGGGGCGATTCATCGGGATCGTCCGTGCTCAGACGGTTTCGTCCGAGCGCTGACGATTAGCGTGATCGCGTCCCGGGACCGGCGATAGAAAACCCGACGATGCACAAAGCCGGTGTACACCGCTTGGGCCTGCGTGCCCTGTCTTGGCGGCGAAGCGAACTCGAACATCAGGTTCTCCCTCACCCCACCGCGCCTCCTTCGGCGCGCTCCGGCAGGCGCGACCCCTGCGACCGGGGGAGTCACGCACCCGGAACGCCAAGGTGCGTCGCCAACGGCTTCTGCGATGACCCAGCGGAGCGGAGCGGAGCCGGCAGTGGCTCTGACGTACATCAACCCGAGCCCGTCATCGCTCCTGCCGGCGATCGTGAACACCCGGCATCAGTACTTCCGGCTGTTCGATGTCTACGTCCCCGTGGGGTTGGGCGTGTTCGGCGCGATCGTGGTCACGACCCTCGTACTCGTGCTTCGCAACCGCCATCGAGCACCAGAAGCGGCGTCTCGGCGACACGAGAAACACGCGGTCGAAGGAACGTACGCGGCGGTGCTCGCATGTACGGTCGGCGACCATCCCTATCTGACCTTCTCCGCCGGGCATCAGGTCGACACGGTCGCCAATCGACACCGC
>CAWDJM010000003.1:0-34868 GCA_963802655.1 uncultured Solirubrobacterales bacterium
AAGTTGGCGTACGCGTAGCCCACGCCGTCGAGGTCGTCGATCTCGCGCGCGATCTCGATCGCCTGCGGAGCCGCGCACCCCTGTCCACCCGGCCGAGCGCGATCTGCGCCATCCCGAGCGTGTTGAGCACCTCGCCCTCGGCCCGCAGGTCGCCGGCCGCGACCGCCGCCGCGAGCGCCTCCTCGCCGTCCTCCACCGCGTCGCGGAAGCGGCCGCGCAGGAACCGCGTGCGCGCGAGCCACGCGAGCAGCAGCGCGCGTCGCGGCTCTCCTCGCGGGGCAGCATCGCCAGCGCCCGCTCCGCGGTCTCGACGCCCTCGAGCCCGCGGTTGAGCGCCCACTGAGCGGGCCAGACGCGCCAGCAGCCCGGCGGCGCCGCGGATCGCCGTGCTCGGCGACCTCGCGCAGGCCGCTCTGCAGCAGCACCTCGCCGCGCGCCCGATCGCCGGCGATCGATGCGCGGGCGGCGAGCGTCAGCAGCTCGACGTGGTCGAGTGCCGACCAGCTCCTGCGGCGCTCGGCGACCCGCGGCCAGAGCTCGAGCGCGCGCTCGGCGAGGTCGGCGACCTCGCCGTAGGCGTGCACGTCGCGCGCGGCGAGCGCGGCCGCGAACGGTCGCCCGCAGCGCGGCCGGCTGGTCGCCCGGCGGCGGCGTAGTGGGTGGCGATCTCGCGGCGCGCTCGACCTCGCGTCGTCGCCGTCGAGCGCTGCTCGAACGCTGCGCCAGCGCGAGGTGCAGCTCGCCGCGCTCGCCGGGGAGCAGGTCGTCGTAGAGGACCTCGCGCAGCAGCGCGTGGCGGAAGCGAGAGCGGTCGTCGTCGCCGGCCACCAGCACCTGCTCGTCGACCGCCTCGCGGAGCGCCGCCGTGCAGCGCGTCGTGCGTCGATGCCGGTGACGTCCGCGATCGTGCGCCTCGTCGAGCGCGCGTCCGACGGCGATCGCGCGCGCCGCCCGCTGGCGCGTCGTCCGACAGCCGCTCGATCCGCAGCAGGAACGCGTCGCGCAGGCTCTGCGGCGCGGCGCCGCGGCCGTCGAGGCCGGCGGCGAGCAGCTCCTCGGTGTAGAGCGGGTTGCCCTCGCTGCGCGCGAACAGCCGCTCGACCAGCTCGCGGCTGGGGGCGTCGCCGAGGATGTCGGCGAGCGCCTCGGTCAGCTCGTCGCGGTCGAACGGGTCGAGCTCGATCCGGCGCGCGCGCTCGCAGCCGCTCGAGCTCGGCCAGCAGCGGCCGCAGCGCGTGGCGGCGGTGCAGCTCGTCGGTGCGGTAGGTCAGGAGCATCATCACGCGCTCCTCGCGCAGGCTGCGGGCCAGGAAGGCGACGAACGTCCGCGTCGAGCGGTCGGCCCAGTGCATGTCCTCGAGGATCAGCACCGCGGGCGCGTCTTCGCTCAGCAGGTCGAGCAGCTCGAGCAGCGCCTCGAACAGGCGCAGCTGGCCGCGGGATCGTGGCGCTCGGAGCCTGGACCGTCATCGAGCCCCGGCAGCAGCGCCGCCAGCTGCGCGCGGCTGCCCGAGCTGAGCTCGTCGAGCACCGGGTGGCGGTCGCGCACCAGCGGCCGCAGCGCGCTGAGCAGCGGCGCGTAGGGAAGCTCGCCGTCGCCCTGCTCGACGGCCTCGCCGCGCAGGACGATCGCGTCCTCGGCCGGCGCGCTCGAACTCCCTCACCAGCCGCGTCTTGCCGACGCCCGATTCACCGCCGAGCAGGACGAGCACCGGACGCGGCTCGCGGCGTCGCGCAAGATCGCCTCGAGTTCCGCGAGCTCGCCGACCCGTCCCACGAAGTGAGTGCTGGTGAGCCTGCGCGCATGTCCGAAGTATCGCCAAGAGACGTCGACCGGCGGGCTCTGACGAACGCGGGCGCGTTCGGAGAGGTGCTCGATGGCGGCGTGAAGCTCCTGAACTCGCGCTGATGCGACGGCGGCTGTGATGTTGGAGGTCATGCTCGCTCCTGTTGGTGAAAACCACTGAGAGCAGGATGAACTGAGACCGGCCTTTGCACATCGGGCGTTCGCAGCCGATCGGGGCAGGGGATCCCTTACCGGCGCCGCGGCGACCCCTTACCGCCTTGACGGGCGCGCTACGGCGTCTCAGTCGACCAGATCCGGCGTGGCGTCGCCCGCGCTGGTCGGGCTGGACGCCGACCTGGTCGCCGCGGCGATCTCGTCGAGGTGACGTGCTGAGGGTGATGGCAGGCCGCCAGATGACCGTTGGCGTACTCGGTCAGCTGCGGCTCGACCTGCGGCAGAGGTCGGTCGCACGCGGGCAGCGGGTGTGGAAGCGACAGCCCGGCGGCGGCCGGATCGGATTCGGCGGCTCGCCCGTGACGACCACGCGGTCGCGGGCGCGGTTCTCGTCGGGGTCCGGGATCGGAATCGCCCACAGCAGCGCCGAGGTGTAGGGGTGGATCGGCTTGTCGTAGAGCTCCTCGGCCGGTGAGACCTCCATCAGCTTGCCGAGGTACATGACCACGATCCGGTCCGACACGTGGCGGACGACGCTGAGGTCGTGCGCGACGAACACGTAGGACAGCTGCAACTCGTCCTGCAGCTCGTCGAGCAGGTTGATGACCTGCGCCTGGATCGAGACGTCCAGCGCGGAGACCGGCTCGTCGAGCATGATCAGCTGCGGGTTGACGGCCAGCGCCCGGGCGATCCCGATCCGCTGGCGCTGGCCGCCGGAGAACTCGTGCGGGAACCGGTTGAGGTGCTCGGGGTGCAGCCCGACGCGATCGAGCAGCTTGCGGATCTCCTCCTGCGGTCGTCCTTGGCGACGCCGCGGATCCGCAGCGGGGTGGCCAGGATCTGGGCGACCCGCTTGCGTGGGTTCAGCGACGCCTGCGGGTCCTGGAAGACCATCTGCATCTCGCGCCGGATCGGCGCGAGCTCCTTACGCCCGGCGTTGGTGATGTCGGCGCCGCGGAAGCGGATCGCGCCCCCGGTCGGGTTCAGCAGCCGGACCAGGGTTCTGATCAGCGTGGTCTTGCCGCAGCCCGATTCGCCGACGATGCCGAGCGTCTCGCCTTCCTTGAGATCGAACGAGACGTCATCGACGGCGTGCACCTGGGCGACCTTGCGATCGACCACGACCCCCGACTTGATCGGGAAGTGCACCTGCAGGTGGTCGACCTCGAGCAGCGACGAGCCGTTGCCCGGGTGGGAGGTCTGCTCCTCGGCGACCGGCTCCTGGGTCGCGCCCTGGTCGGTGGTCTCGCCGTCCACGCTCACGAGATCACGGTCTCCTCGCTGCGCAGCCCGATCTGATCGCCCACCTGGCGCAGCGAGCGCTTGCGCTCGACCTCGAGCCAGCAGCGATCCAGATGCTGGGGCGACTCGGGCAGTCGGGCCTCCAGGTTCGGGATCTCGGTGCAGCGGTCAAAGACGTGCGGGCAGCGCGGGCGGAAGTGACAGCCCTCGGGCGGCGCCAGCAGCGAGGGTGGCATTCCCGGGATCGCCGGCAACCGCGTGGAGCGGTCGCGGTCCAGGCGCGCGATCGAACCGAGCAGCCCCCAGGTGTACGGGTGCTGCGGGTCGTAGAAGATCTCGTCGAGCGTACCCTGCTCGATCACCCGCCCGGCGTACATCACGACGATCCGATCGGCGATGTCGGCGACGACCCCGAGGTCGTGGGTCACCAGGATGATCCCGGCGCCGGTGTCCGAGCGCAGCTGGCGCAGCTCGTCGAGGATCTGGGCCTGGATCGTCACGTCGAGCGCGGTCGTCGGCTCGTCGGCGATCAGCAACCGCGGCGAGCACGACAGCGCCATCGCGATCATCACGCGCTGGCGCATGCCGCCCGAGAACTCGTGGGGGAAGGACTTCAGCCGGTCGCGGGCCCGCGGGATCCCCACGCGCTCCATCAGCTCCACAGCGCGGTCCATCGCCTGGGCCTTGGACAGGTGGCGCTCGTGGACCCGGATCTGCTCGACGATCTGGTCACCGATCCGGTAGACGGGATCCAGGGAGCTCATCGGGTCCTGGAAGACCATCGCGATCCCGGCGCCGCGGACCTTGCGCAGATCGTTGTCGGGCATCGCTACCAGGTCGTGGCCTTCGAACATCGCCTGACCCTCGAAGCGCGCATTGGGCCCCCGGGTCAGGCCCATCAGCGTCATCGCCGTGACCGACTTGCCCGAGCCGGACTCGCCGACGACCGCGACGACCTCGCCACCGTTGACCTTGAACGAGACGCCGTCGACGGCGTGGACCATGCCCTCCTCGGTCGCGAACGAGACCTTGAGGTCCTTGACCTGGAGCAGTTGTCCGTCGGACATCACCCGCGTAGCGGGCCCGGATGTGATCTCGTCAGCCATCAGGACAGTCTGATCCGCGGGTCAAGGTACGCGTAGAAGATGTCGATGATCGCGGCCAGGATCACCACCGCGAACGCACCGAGCATCGTGACCACGAGGATCACCGTGATGTCGAGGCGCCGGATCGAGTCGGCGGCCAGCTGACCGATCCCGTGAAGGTTGTAGACCGACTCGGTGAGGATCGCGCCGCCGCCGATCACCTGAGCGAAGTCCAGTCCCCACAGCGAGATGATCGGGATCAGGCTGTTGCGTAGCGTGTGCCGTAACAGGACCTGGCGCTCGGACAGGCCCTTGGCCTTCGCCGTGCGCACGTAGTCCTCGTTGATCGTGTCGAGGATCGTCGAGCGCAGCACCCGCGAGTAGAAGCCGACGAACAGCACCGACAGCGTGAACCACGGCAGGATCAGGTGCACGAACCACTGCCACGGGTCACTGGTCAGCTTCGTGTATCCGCCCAGCGGGAAGATCTGGGCCTGGTAGCCCAGGTAGTAGAGCAACACGGCCCCGAGGAAGAACGGTGGGAACGAGACGCCGAGCATCGACACCACCGTGAGCATCCGGTCGGTGTAGCGCCCGGCCCTGATGGCCGCGAGCGTGCCGACGACAATCGACGTGAACAGCCACAAGAGCCCGGCTCCGACGGCGAGCGAGACGGTCGCCGGGAGGCCGGCCTTGACCTCGTCGAGGACGTTGAAGCCCTGCGTGTAGGAGTAGGCCTGGCCGGTGAAGATGTTGCCCATCGTCTTGGCGTACTGGACGTAGAGCGGCTTGTCGAATCCGTACTTGACGCGGATCTCGTGGATCTGCGTCGGCGTCGCCAGGCGGCCGGCGATGCGCAGCGCAGGATCCCCGTTGGGCAGCGCCTCGAGGATCAGGAACGTGATCACGGAGATCACGAACAGGACGACGATCATCGCGAGTATCCGGCGGATTGCGAACCGTGCCATCCCGGCCTACCTCAGTGGGCGATCCGAACCTTGGCCCGCGGGTCGAGCGCGTCGCGCAGGCCGTCGCCGAACACGTTGATCGACAGCACGGTGAGCACGAGCATGATCCCCGGCACCAGCACGTCGTGGAACGCCGCCGGGATCGTCATGATCCCGTCGGCGATCATCGTCCCCCAGGACGGGTTCGGCGGCTGCACGCCCGCGCCGAGGTATGACAGCGCGGCCTCGAGCAGGATCGCGTTGGCGAGGATCAACGGAATGAAGACCACGATCGTCGAGGACAGGTTCGGGAGGATCTCGGAGAACATGATCCGCCAGTTGCTGAGGCCCTGCTGGCGCGCGGCGTCGATGAACTCGCGCTCGCGCATCGTCAGCACCTGTCCTCGCACCGGCTTGGCGACATACGGGATGTAGACGATCCCGACGACGATCGCCGGAAGCAGGAGCGTGTTGCCCTTCAGCGGCCCCAGACCACCGACGGCCAGCGCGGTGCCCAGCGTGATCCCGAGCAGCACCGCCGGGAACGCCCAGATCACGTCGAGCAATCGCGAGATGAAACCGTCGGTCACGCCGCGGAAGAACCCGGAGATGATCCCCAGGATCAGCGCCAGGATCATCGTGATCAGCATCGCCACGAACCCGATCTCCAGCGAGTTGCGCCCGCCGTAGAGCAGCCGGACGGCGACGTCGCGGCCGTTGGCATCGGACCCAAGGAAATACTTGCTGTGCCACGTCGGCCCGACCGGGATCCCCGTCGGGCTGACGATGTCGACGTTCTTACCGTGGACCTTGACGGTCCCGGTGATGTTCTCGAACGACGGGCCCTGATGGGCGACGTGCTTGGCGTAGACCGGTGCCAGCAGGCACAGGACCACGATCAGGATGAACAGGCCGCCGAAGAACAGGGCCGTGTGGTTGCGGCGCAGGCGGCGCCACGCGAGCGTCCACGGCCCGAGGCCGGGCGGAAGCTTTTCGCCTTCAGCGCGAAGCGCGGCGGGGACGTCGCCGGAGAACTCGGTGCCGGATGCGGTGGTCGCCATAGCTAAGGAGGGGCCGGGACAGCCTACCCGTCCCGGCCCATCCTTAGTGTCGATCTACTTGAGCTGGAACGAGGTCCAGTCGAACCCGTACAACGGGTGGAACACGATCGCCTGGTAGTTCAGCCGGTCAGAGGTGAACTCAGGGAACGTCTGGTAGCCGTACACACCGATGTAGGCCTTCTGGGCCGTGTAGGTGTCGATCGCCTGCCACTGGCTGGCGATGGAGTTCAGCTTGCTCGTGGGCACCGTCCCGAGCTTGTCGATCGCCGCGTCGATCTTCGGGTCATCGACCTGCCCGAAGTTCTGGTTGTTGTTCTGCAGGATCGCCTTCGAGCTGAGCAGCAGGTAGAAGTCGATCGGGTTCGGGAAGTCCTGGTTCCAGTCGGCGAAGCCCGTCTGGGGGTTGAGCTTCAGGTTGCCGATCGTCGGGAAGTAGTTCGCGCGGGCGATCACCTTCTGGGTGGCCTTGAACCCGATCTGGTTCAGGAACTGCGTGTAGTACGTCATCCACTCTTGGCGCGGCGACGTCGTCTCGCTCCAGACCGTGACCGGCGTGCCCGCCATGCCCGACTGCTGGACCAGCTGCTTGGCCTTGGCCAGGTCCCCGTTGCCCGGGTTGCCGTACGGGCACTTGCCCGACGGGTGCCCGATCATGTGCGGGGGCAGGAAGAAGCACCCCGGCAGCAGCGTCCCCGAGCCGAGGCGGTTCATGGCGTTCTGGTTGATGCCGGTGATCACGGCCTCCCTCGCCAGCTGGCTCGAGAACGGCTTGGTCTTGGTGTTCATGAAGACGTAGTACGTCGAGTTGAAGTCCGTCTTCTTTGAGAACCGGTCAGAGGCCTTCGAGCTGATCTGCGGCAGCAGGCTGCCGGGGATCGTGTCGGCCCAGTCGAACACGTCGGCGGTGTTGTTGAGCACCGACTCCGCGTTGGAGCTCACGTTGGACGAGATCTTCACGTTCACGTCGACGTGGCCGGCGGGGATGCCGGGGATGTTCATCGAGGACCACTTGGGGTTGCGGACCAGCGAGTACGACTGGTTCGGGACGATGTTGGTGATCTTGTACGGCCCGACGCCCGGCGGGGGGCTGTTGGGCATGTTCTTCATCGGCGTGCCGCTCGGGACCAGACCCAGCGCGGGGAACGCGAGCACGTTGTCGAACGCGCCGTACGCGGTGTTCAGGTGGATCGTGATCTGCCCGGTCGAGTCGTTGGCGGTGATCCCGGAGATCGTCTTGGCCTTGCCGTTGGCGTAGGCGCTCGCGCCCTTGATCTGCGCCGTGATGAACTGGCCGGAGCCGCCCCACGGAATCTTGATCGCGCGCTCGGCCGTCCAGGCGAAGTCGCTCGCCTTGACCGGCTTGCCGTTGGAGTACACGAGCCCCTTGCGCAGCGTGACCGTGTAGGTCTTGCCGCCGTCGGTGATCTTCGGCAGCGCGGTGGCGAGGCCGGGGATCACCTGACCGCCGGCGGTGCCGCTCTGGTGGGCGTAGGTCACCAGGCCGGTGTACGCGAGCCAGTCGGGCTCGACGGCCTGGGTGGTGTAGCCGAAGCCCGGGTCAAGCGAGTCGGGCGCAGTGCCCATCATCAGCGTGACGGTGCCGCCGCTGCCGCCCGACGAGGACGACGACGATGCCACCGCCCGAGGCAGACGACGACGAACTGGATCCGGAGCTACCGCACGCGGCCAATACCAAGGCCGTGCCGATCGCGAGAACAGCTGTCCACGCCGCTCCCTTGTACTTCCTCATAGATCCTCCTCCTCCGAGGGTCGTGGTTCAAGGAAATCTAGATCACGCGACGTGCCTGAGAGGGTCGCGGGGCGCGTCCTAATCAAGCCCAAACACGTCGCCTGTTGCTGTCCACAGCGACTCTGGAAAGTAGCTGACTTCAACCGCGACTGAGCCGCCACCGATGGGCGGCTCATCCGGGCGCGCCTTTGCCGGCGTGCCGTTTGGGTTGTAGGTAGGGCGCCAGCGCGGCTCTGGCGATCGCGCGCTGCCGAGCGGCGGGAACGCCATGCCAATCGACCGTCACCGTGATCAGCCGCTTGCCGTCGGTCGACATCAGCTGCTTCTCGGCCGGGAACCAATCGGCGTCGAGCCCGAGCCCGGTGACCGAGACCGGGGCGGCGATCATCCGCTGGTTGGTGAACTGCTGGCCCGCCTCGACAGCCGTGCGCTCGAGCACGAAGTAGGGCTGAGGGCCGTCGTAGACGTTCGCGATCAGGTGGATGCGGGGGGCATGGGCGGGGTGCGCCCTCAGCGAGCACTGAGGCATCGCGTTGTTGCCGGTCTGCTTGGCCAGCGAAATGCTCCCGGGCGCGACGTCGAGGTACCGTGCGACCGCATCGACGGCCTTGGGTAGGCACACCGGTGAGGCGGCCTGCTTGGCGCCGGTGCTGCTCGACGAGCTCGAGCTCGAGCCGCAGCCCGCGGCCACAAGTGCGGCGGCGAGTGCGCCCAGGATCGTCAGTCGCCGCGTCGCTGCCTCCTTCGGTACTCGCGCGCCTTGGCCCGGGCCCCGCAAACTGACATCGCGCACCAGTTCGAGCCCTGGTTGCGGCTGTGGTCGTAGAACGCCCAACCGCAGTCGATGCCGCGGCAGGCCTTCAGCCGCGGCCAGCGGCCGTCGAGCTGGGCGACGGCCACGACCGTGGCGATCAGGGCCAGCGCCTGATCGAGGCCGTCGCGCCGGATCCGGAAGTCCGGCCGCTCGGACGGGTGCAGGTGCACGGTCGGCCCGGGCACGCGGAGCGCGTCGTCGAGGCGGCCGATCGCCTCGGGGTCGACCGGGGCGCCGTTGTTGACAAACAACATCGCGCGCAGGCCGGTCCGCACGTCGAGCACCCGGATCAGGTCTCGCTCGCCGAGCTCGGCGCCGGGCTCGAACAGCCCGCGCTCGGCGAGCCACGCGCGGATCGCTTCGGGGGTGGTGAACCGCTCCCGGTTTCCATCGTCCAGGTTCCAGCTGGTGTTGACGAACGCCTGGACCAATGCCAGATCGCCGGGGGCGGGCCGGCGGCCGCCGACCTGACGCTCGTCGGGGCACACGAGCGAACTCAGCCCCAGCTGTACGGGGCCGCCGGCCTCTACTACCTTCCTCCTACCCACCGTCACCACCGTGACCGTACACGGTGGTAACGCGCTACGTCAAGCGCGTTACGGACTAATCGATCACCAGTACGGCCTTGCCGTTCACGCGGCGGCCGAGCAGCGCCTCGATCGCGTCGCCAGCCTGCATCCACGACGCGGTCAGCGCGATCTGCGGGTCCAGTCGTCCCTCGGCGATCAGATCCGCGAGCCGGCGCAGGTCGGTGCTCCCCGACCGCGTGTGCTGCAGCTCGCTGAAGATGTACAGCCCGTACAGGCGCGCTCCCGGCGCCCGCGAGAACAGCTCGCGAGCCGGGTACGAGACCGGCTCGGCGATCGTCGAGGCGAAGCTGATCACGATCCCGTTCGGCGCGACGCGCCGCAGCGCGTTCCCCAGCACCGGGCCCCCGAGCGCGTCGAGGATCACCTCGAACGTCGGCCCCTCGGCCTTGAGCTCCGGGTAGAGCTCGTCTGCCCCGAGCTCGGCCAGCCCGTCGTGACGCCGCGCGATCCCGGTTACGTGCGCACCCCCGAGCTTGGCCAGCTGGACCGCGAATCGACCAACGCCGCCGCTCGCCCCCGTCACCAGCACGCGCTTGCCGAGCACGAAGCCGCCGTGCTCGAGCGCCCGCAGCGCGGTCAATCCGGCGACCGGCAGTGTCGCCGCCTGCTCGAACGAGACCGCCTCGGGGATCTCGGCCAGCCAGTCGGTCCCGACCGCCACCAGCTCGGCCCAGGCACCCGACCCCACCAGGCCGACCACGCGCGCTCCCGCGGCCGGGCCGCTGCCGTCTTCGGCGGCCCGTCGCACCACCCCGGCCAGATCCCACCCGGTGACGGTCCCCGGGCGCATCGACTCCAGGCGGCGGATCTCGCCCCGGTTGAGGCTGATCGCTCGCACCTCGACCAGCGCCTGGTCGTGCCGAGGCGACGGGTCTGGCACCGTCGCCAGCTCGGCGAGCGGGGGCGTGGCGGAGGAGACCAGGGCGCGCATCGAGTCCGGGCCACAGCCTACGTCGTCGCGCCGCGTCGCGCCGCTCTATCGTGTCCGGGGGTCAGAACCATGGATGGATGCCCGCGCCCCGGGCGCCACGCAAGGAGGAGGAGAGAGAGATGCGGTCCACACCTATCCGGCTCGGGCGGTTGCTCCCGTTCGCGATCGCGGCCTGCTGCGCCGCCGCGCTGACGTTGCCCACCGCAGCCAGCGCGCTCGGCGTGACCTGGATGAAGGGCGTCGCGTCCCCCGGGACACCGGCCCGCTACGACAAGGTCGGGGTGATCAAGGTCGGACCGCGGACGGCCAAGAACGTGCTCGTGATCGAGCCGGGCACGTCGGCCGGAGGCGCCTACTTCGTGCCGCTGGCCAAGTGGATCGTGTCCTCGACCAAGGGCTGGCAGGTGTGGTCAGTCGAGCGGCGCGAGAACCTGCTCGAGGATCAGTCCGAGCTCAACCTGGCCAAGCGGGGCAAGGTCAAGAGCGGCCCGCTGTTCGACTACTACCTCGGCTACCTGTCGAACCCGAGCATCAAGCGCCACTTCCAGTCGATCCCCGACTCGACGGTCCAGTACGCCAAGCGCTGGGGGATGAGCGTCGCGGTCGGCGACCTGCACCGCGTGATCGGCGCCGCCCGGAAGCTCGGCGGCAAGGTCGTGCTCGGTGGCCACTCGCTGGGCGGCTCGGTGGTGACCGCGTACGCGACCTGGAACTTCAACGGCCGCGCCGGCGCGCGCGACCTCGCAGGGCTGATCTACATCGACGGTGGCAGCGGCCCGGCGGAGTCGGCCCCGCAGGCGAGCTCCACGCTGGCGGCGCTCAACGCTCCCAGCGCCACGCCGTGGCTGTCATTCGGCGGCATCGCGGCGCCGTTCGCGGGGCTGTTCAACGCGACCGGCTCGCTGGGCGCGCTGATCGCCCCCGACGCGCGCTCGCTCGGCCAGCAGTTCTCGCTGCTGCCGGCGCAGCTCAAGCCCCCGGTGCCGGCCACCAACCTCGGGCAGTACGGCTACGCGCTCAACGTCGGCACCTCGCCCGGCTCGCTGGCCGCGGCGCAGGCCCACCTCGGCAAGGGCTTGACCGCGACGACGACCAACGGGCTGCACGGCTGGAACGGCGCCGGCGCGCTGACCCCGATCCGGCGCTTCGCGATGATGTTCTCGGGGTTCGGGCTCAACAACGTCGACGGCACCGAGTGGTACTTCCCACAGCGGTTGACCGACGACATGGGCGCGGTCGGCAACGGCCTCGCCAACCCCGCGCAGAAGGTCCTGAACGTGCGGGCGACGATGGGCCGGCGCCTGCCCAGAAGCCTGAGGATCTACGCGTTCGGCGCCGCCCTGGGCGGGGCGCGGGTGCTGCAGGCGGCCCAGGCCCTGGCCAAGCAATCGGGCATCCCGATGCGCAATCTGACCCTGCTCAACCGGCAGCGGACCTACGCCCACAACGACCCGGCCGGCGCTTTCCCGGACAACGTGTTCTTCAAGCACCTGATGCCGTTCCTGAAGACCGTCGCCCGCGGCTGACCGTGGCGGCACTGACGCGTGCGATCGCCTCGGCCAAGCGCATGTCACGCAGCCCGTCGGCGCCCGAGGTCCGCGGTTGGCGGCCGGTGGCGACGCAGTCGCCGAATTCGACCAGCTCGCGTCGGAACGCCTCGTCGAAGGAGACGACCTCCGCGCGCCGCCAACTGTGGGCGGTCCCGGGCTCGCCTCCTTCGGTGAGCAGCCGACTCGGCATGTTGGCCAGAAATGGCGACGGGAGCTCGAGCATCAGACGCTGGTCGGGCGCGTAACAGGCGAGCTCCTGGCGGTAGCTGGTGATCCCCGGCAGCAGCACCCACGACAGGTGGCACTCCGCCTCGCCGAAGCGCATGTTGATCCCCACGCACTCGGGCGCGAGCGACGCCGAGCGGATCTCGGTGGGCGCGCCGAACAGGCCGCCGAGCATGTTGAGCTCGTGCACGAGCGTGTTGAGCAGGACCTCGCGGTAGACCCGGCGGGTCTGGTCGTCGGCGTCGCCGACCGCCGCGTCGATCGGCTCGCGCTCGGAGCGCTCGAGCGCCTTGAGCTCGGCGGAGATGTCGTCGGCGCCCCGGATCAGCGCCAGGTGGTCCACGTAGGGCGCGATCGGCGCCTCCAGCGTCGTGACCGTGATCAGCCGCAGGTCGGACACCGATGGCAGCAGCTCGGCGAGGCGCTCGTACGCCGGGTCATACCGCTTCATCGTGCCGACCATCAGCGTCACGCCCGCCCGCTGCGCCGCCGCGATCATCCGCTCGGCGTCGCGGCTGCACAGCGCCATCGACTTCTCCACGAACACGTGCAGCCCGGCGTCGGCGGCGGCGACCGCGACCGGCGCGTGATCGCCGGTGGTCGCGACCAGCACTGCGTCGAGTGGCTGGGCCAGCAGCTCCTCCCAGCGCTGGTGAGACGAGCGGGCGCCGTAGCGCTCGGCGCATCCGCGAGCGCGCGTCTGCGACAGGTCGCAGACGGAGACGAGCTCGAAGCGATCCGACAGCTGCGCCAGGTGCGGAAGATGCATGACCTGGGCGATCAGCCCGCACCCGACTACGCCGATCCGGATGCGGTCGGAGGGTCGGCGGGTCATGGGGGGATTCTCGCTGGCAAGCTGTGGTCGTGACGCCCCAGCCTTCCGATCTGCCGCTGGTGCCGGCGGACGCCCTGCGCGAGCTCAAGCCGACCCGGCCCGGGTTGGCCGGGATGTGGCGCTACCGCGACTGCATCCCGGTATCCGAGGAGGCGACGGCGCGAGTCACGCTCGGCGAAGGCCTGACCCCACTCGTGACCGTCGAGCCCCGGCTCGCCGGGGTCATGGCCAAGCTCGAGTTCCTGCTCCCGACCGGATCGTTCAAGGACCGGGGTGCGGCCGCGCTTATCGCCTCGGCGCTCGGGCGCGGCGCCAGCTCGGTGATCGCTGACAGCAGCGGCAACGCGGGGAGCGCGATCGCTGCCTACGCGGCGCGCGCGGGCATCGGCTGCACCGTGTACGTGCCCGCGTCGACGTCACCGGCCAAGCGCCGGCAGATCCTCGCCTACGGGGCGCAGCTCGAGGTCGTCGCCGGCGACCGCAGTGCCACGGCCGAGGCGGCGGCGACGGCCGTGCAGCGCACCGGCGCGACGTACGCGTCGCATGTCTACGACCCGTACTTCCTGCAAGGGACCAAGACGATCGCCTACGAGATCTGGGAGCAGGCCGGCAACGCGCCCGACGCACTGATCGTGCCGGTCGGCAACGGGACGCTGCTGCTGGGCGCCGCGCGCGGCTTCGCGGAGCTCCGGCAAGCCGGACTGGTTCGCGGCGAGCCGGCGCTGATCGCGGTCCAGAGCGAGCGCTGCGCGCCGCTGGCGCGGGCGTGGGCCGAAGGTACCGAGGAGCCGATGGATGTGGAGGTCAGGGAAACCGCGGCCGAGGGAATCGCGATCCCACGCCCGCCGCGCGGAGCGCAGATCCTGTCCGCCGTGCGCGCCACCGGGGGGTGCATCGTGAGCGTCCCCGAGGAGGCGATCGCTCCGGCCCAGGCCGTGCTCGGTCGCCGTGGGCTGTTCGTCGAGCCGACCGCGGCGCTCGTGTGGGCGGCGGCGCTGATCTCCCGCTGCCGCGGGCCAGTGCCGGCTCCGGGCGGTGAGGGTCCGGCCTGGGACCAGGCGCGGAGGATCGCCTCCGGCAGCGTCGTGGTGCCGCTGTGTGGCACGGGGCTGAAGTCCGCCTAGCCCGCCTAGCCCGCCTAGTCCGCCTAGTCCGCCCCAGAGCAAGGTCCGCTACAGCCGGCCCTCGACCAGCTCGGCCAGCCGCCCCGGAGCGCCCGGCGAATACGACAGAAACAGCGACGGCTCGACGAGCTCGAGCTCGACCAGCCGGGGCGCCCCGTCCGGTCCCGGGATCAGGTCCACGCGCGCGTACAGGAGCTGCTCGCGGGACCACGGGATCGCGTCGAGTACCCGCTCGGCCGCCTCGCGCTCGGCCGCGCTCGGGTCGCGGGGACTGATGTCCTCCTCGACGTACAGGCCCGTCCCCGGGCCCCGTCCGGCATGCAGCATCTGGCCCTTGCGGATCGCGTGCGAGTACCTGCCGCCGAAGAACAGCAGCGCGGACTCGCCCGCCTCGTCGACCGCGCTGAGGTAGGGCTGCACCATCGCGTGGCGCCCGGCCGCCAGCAGCTCGGCGACGTGCTCGTGCGCCCGGTCATGATCCCCGGGGCCATAGCGGGCGGTGTCGATCGACCCCGCCGAGATCGTGGGCTTGACCACGTACTCGCCCGCCGGCGGATCCCACTCCTCGGCGGGGGCCACGAACGTGGTGGGCACGGCGCCGGGCAGCTCGCCCAGGTAGCGCTTATCGGTGTTCCAGGCGATCACCTCGGCCGGGTTGAGCACGCGCGGCAGCGACCGGGCCCACGCCACGAACTGGTCGCGCCGGGACGCGTAGTCCCAGGTCGAACGGACCACGACGAGCTCGAATGCCCCCCAGTCCACGTCGCCGTCATCCCACACGGCCGGCTCGGCGGCGACTCCGCGGTCGCGCAGCGCCTGCAGCAGCAAGGGCTCGTCCTCCCCCAGCTGTGGGAGCTCGGCGCACGTCGCCAGTGCGACGCGCGCGCTCACGCGCTCACCGAGTGGCTTGCGGGTCGCCCGGGCAGGCCGTCACTGGCTGGAGCGTCCACACGCAGTACGCGGGCCTGGCCCGGCCGCGTGAGTCCACGAGGCCCGAGTCCCATCCGCCCGGCGCGCCCGCGAACTGGTACCAGTAGACCGCCGTCACCGGCGGGCCGCCGGTGACCGACGGGAGGTCGAAGAACGCCTGCGCGGATGCCGCCTGAGCGTTCGCGTTCCCGTCCAGGCATGCGCCGAGCGTAAACGGAAGCGTCGAGCCGGGGGCGCCGGTGCAGGGGACCGAGTGAGCGTCCGCGTAGCCGAGGTCGCGGTCGGTCAGGTTGACCCCGGACTCGGTCACCCACAGCTGTGAGGCCGGGGCGTGCGCGGCCGACGGGGCGCGCGCGAGCGCGGCGTCGAACGCGGTCAGCTCGTCGGTCCGCGTCTGGCCCAACCAGCCCGACGCCGCCGGGTCACCGTAGTCGTGGATCGAGTAGGTGGTCGGCATCTGGCCCTGGCTGGCCAGCAGCCCGAGGTACGGCTCGAGGTATCCGATCGACGGCCAGCTGAACGTAGCGGCCGCCACGGTGTCGCCGGCGTGCCCGGGCGCGCGGGAGATCGCGGCATCGGCGTCGATCCACAGACAGGCGGCCTTGGCGGCGCCCCCTTCGGGCGAGCCCGGAGCGCAGCTGGTCTGCTCGCGGCCAGTCGCCGAACAGGTGTAGTTGCCGTGCTCGCGGTCGAGGTTGGTGGCCGGCTCGTTGAGCAGCGCGCAGGTTGTCTGCGCCGAGCAGTCGTTGTTCAGGTACGCGCAACCGCCGTTTGGCTCGTTCCAGGCCTCCCACTGGTGCGGCCACTGCGCAGCGGGGAGATGGGCGGCGATTCCGTTCAGGATCCCGGTGACCCCGCAGTAGTAATTCCACCACCCCGCGGTCGTGGTCGGGTCGGGCTCGCCGGGATCCCCCCGCGCGCCGCTGCCGTCGTACTGCTTGACCGAGTCGCCCGCGCCGTAGCCGACGATCACGAGCATCGGCGTCAATCCGTCGGCGTGTGCGGCACGCAGCCCGTAGACGAGGTCGTGCCAGGACTGCGCCACCGGGTGGGGCCGCCCGCCCTGGTCGACGTAGCCGTGCAGGAAGGGGTTCGACAGCTTGCAGCCCGAGCGGCCGTCCCACGTCGAGACCGCGTTGTACTTGACCGACAGCCGGACGCCGGTCACCGGACGCGCCACGGTCGTGGTCAGCGCCCGGAACGCCGCGTTTCGCCAGAAGCCGCCGACCCCGCCGGGGTTCGAGCACGGGTCGTCGTTGGTCGGGCAGGTGGCGAACAGGCCCTGCGCGTCCGAGATCCCGTAGGTGACCGCACGGGCTCCCGCCGGCGCAAACAGGCAGATGGCGGCGGCCACGAGGGCCGCCGCCGATGCTGTCAGGGCGTGTACACGTCCGTGTGGCAGGGCTTGCCTCCGCAGACGTCGACGACCTTGCCGTTGGGCGCTAGAAAGTCCGACTTCTGTGTCCGTACGGCCTTGGTGTTGCGCACGTCCGAGTGTGGATCCCGGTTGTTCGTCTGGTTGTCGACCGGGGGCCGGTTGGCCAGCGGCGGCGGCTGCACCCGGCCCGGGCCGCTGTCCCAGATCACGATCGCCGACCCGCCGAACGGGTAGCGCTTGATCGCCGGGATCCCGAAGAACAGGTTGCGGTCACGGGAGCGGTCGGTGTTGAGATCGAGCGCCGGCTCGTGCGCCGACGCGCCGATCGTCCGGGCCTCGGTCGCCGCCGAGTACATGCTGACCTGATGGTCGCCGTAGGCCACCTGCATCAGCACGGTGTGCGACGGGGTGTCCGGCAGCGGCTTGGACGTCATCTGCTGCGCGTAGCCGTCCGGATCGCCGCGGTCCCAGAGCTGCTGGATCAGGTCGAGGATCACCGGGCTCATCGACTTGTCGGTGTAGCTGGCGAACAGGATCTGTCCGAACGGCGTGAAGTCCGTGCTGCGCTGGACGAGTAGGTTCGCGTAGTCGATCCCGGTCACGCCGAGCACCGCGTGGCGGAAGTCCGGCGCCACCGCGGTCGTCATCCCGCCCATGATCCCGCCCTGGCTGTTGCCGTCGTAGTACAGCTGCGAGGTGTCGAGCGCCGAGAACGCCGAGTTGGCCGCGAACCCACGCGGGTTGAGCATCAGCCGCCCCAGGTACAGCGTGTTCAGCACGCCCTGCTGAAGGCGGTCGACGACCGCGGGGAAGTTGTTGAGGTTCTGCAGCGCGGTGATGTCGAACGGCGTGTCACCGTCCGCGAGCCCCCACCAGTCGGTGGCGCAGAACACCATGTTGTGCTCGGTCGCCATCGCCTCCACGTTCCCGGCCTCGACCTCGGTGCGGCTTCCCAGGAGCCCGTGGCCGTAGAGCGAGATCCGCGCGGGCGTGGACCTCCCAGCCGAGGTCGGGACGATGCAGTCGAACTGCGCGGTCGCCGTGTTGCCGGCGATCTGCGTGGGCAGCGCGTCGGGCTTGCGGGATGAGTAGTGAAAGCCCGTGGTCGCGGTCGGCCCGCAGGTGGTCAGGTAGCACGGGACCTGGAAGCTGCCCTTGACCGTCTTGATCTGCGGGTTGAGCTGGGCGACGCTGTCGACGGTGTAGGCCGGCGCACGGCCCTGGACCTTGACGTCGGCGAGGTTGGTGTCGCCGAGCTGGGCGAACGCCTGGTTGCGGATCGACAGCATCCGCGAGGTCAGGTTCTTGGTCGAGGCGACCGTGAAGTCCCAGGCCTCGTACAGGTTCGAGCGACCGATCTTGGCGCGCTTGAGCGCCTGGAAGATGCGGTCATAGCGCGCCCGCTGGGACCGCAACCCCTTCGGCAGCGGTCCGCCGTCGCGCAGCCGCGCAAACCAACGGGGCGCGGCGATCAGCTTGCCGTTGGCCTTGCGCAGGCCGCGGAGCGCGACCGCGTAGGTGTGGCCCTCGGTGAAGTTCTTGCCGGGGTGGATCAGAAGGTTGGTGTCAGCGCGGTTTGGCGCGTTGGCGTCGAGCTCTGACCAAATCAGCTGGCGGCGCCCGGTCTGCTCGTCGACGATCACGATCGGCTGGCGCTTGCCGGCATAGCGCGACATGTTCGCCAGCGCCGCCGCGCCGGTCCGCGTGAACGCGGCCGCGTTGTCGAGGCCGGGGACGTGGACGATCACCGCGCTGCCGGGGCTGAAGCCGTCGTTGCGGTCGTATTGCGCCACCGAGATCCGCTGCCCCTTGGTGTTGACCGGCATCGCCTTGGCGGGCAGGTGCACGCGCAGACCGGTCGGCGTGGAGCCGTCTCGCGTGGTGAACAGGTTGTTGGGGAACGGCAGCAGGCACTGCGACTTGCCGTACGGCTGGCAGTCCGCCGCGGGCTTGGCGGCGGCCGCCGCCGAGGCCATCAGCGCGCTGATGGCCACAGCCACCCCGAGCGCGATCAGCACGAATTTCAGTCTTGCGGTGCGGTGTGTGAGCATCCCTCTCCTCTTGCTGAGCATCCTTGGCGTACCGGCGCCCCCTGCAGTGAGCCGCCCAGCGTAGCGGCGAGCGCCGCCACGGGCAGCGGTGCGGTGGGCCGGGCGCTGCTAGGTCTAGAGCTGCTAATGCCTCAACCCATCGCGCAGCCATCCGATGCGGCGATCAGCAAGCGACTGGTCCTTTTACTGGCCTTCACGTGCGGGGCAGCGGCGGCGAACTTGTACTACGCGCAGCCGCTGCTGCACACGATCGGCGGCACGTTCGGGGTCTCCAACGGCACCGCTGGCCTGCTGGTGACGGCGTCGCAGGTCGGCTACGCGCTCGGGCTCGCGTTCCTCGTACCGCTGGGCGACCTCGTCCGGCCGACCGAGGACCTGCCGTACCAGTCGCTGCTTCGCTCGGTGCTGCACCTGGTGCGCGAGGAGCCGCTCCTGCGCCAACGGATGGTGCTCGGCGCCGCCGGGATGGGCTGCTTCAGCGTGCTGTGGACGTCGATCGCGTTCCTGCTCTCCGGTGCGCCGTATCACTACGGCAACACCGTGATCGGCCTGTTCGGGCTCGCCGGCATCGTCGCGCTCGATCTCGGCGTGCAGGGGCTCCAGATCTCAAACCAGAGCGCGATCTACTCGTTGCGCCCGGAGGCCCGCAGCCGGCTGACCACCGCGTACATGGTCGCCTACTTCGCCGGCGGCGCGTCGCTGTCGGCCGCCGCGGCGGCGCTGTACGGCAGCGACGGCTGGGCCGGCGTCTGCGTGCTCGGCGCCGTGACCGCGGCGGTCGCGCTGGCCGCGTGGGCGGCGACCGAGCGGCGCTCGTGGGCGGCCGCGCGGCTCGGTACGGTCACCGGGCGCGGCTAGCCCGCTCCGCGCTTCGCCACCGGACGCGGGTCACGCGGGCTTGTAGGTGCGGCACGGCTCCCCGCGCAACCCCGGGCACGGGGGCAGCGACGTGCGCACCGCCACTCCGGGCACGACCGGCAGCACCACGCGTGAGGGCTGCCGGCGCGAGAACGCCACCGACACGCTCGCGCGGCCCTTCGGCCTGGTCTCCGCAAAGCTCCACACCGGCTGGCTGCCGTTCGGCGCCGCGATCGTGATCCGGATCCGCGATCCCGACCGGTAGGCGTGGCCCTCGTAGTAGAGCGGCACCGTGAGCTTGGTGAAACGGCCCTTCGGAAGCGGGGCGACGTCGCGCGCGCGGAGCGTGGGGACGGGCTCGAGCAACGTGCTCTGGCGCGGGTCGAGCTTGCGCTCGCTGGCGCGCAACCAGCCGTTCTGGACGAACGTCTCCTTGCCGTCAGGCCTGACCTCGGAGACCGTGACCTGGAGGTCGACGTCGGACGTCGAGGCCCTGACCCACGCCTGCAGCGCACCGGCGCCGAACACCAGCGTGTTGCTCCTGAGCGGAGCGGAGATGTACGAAAGCGAGGTGCCCGCGGGATTCTGCGCCCAGTGGTAATCCGGGCTTGCGCCCCACAGTCCGCCGGCGCCGGTATTGCCGGTGAAGTCGGTTGCGGGAACCGCTCGCTTGTTGAAGTTGAACGTGCCGTGCCCGGGTTTCGCCGGCGGGGTGACACCGAGCGCGCCGTTCGGTCCCAGGTACCAGGAGCGGGCCTCGGTTCCGGGGGCCGGGAAGCGTGAGAAAGAGTGCTCGAACCCGGGCACCGGCGTTCCCGGCGCAGCGCCGGCGCCGTTGTCGAACAGCACCCGCACCTGCGGCAGCTTCTCGAACTCGTTCAGCGCTGCGGCGTACGTCGGCTGGCTCTGGATCGGATCGTTCGGGAGGCCGACGCCGCCGATCCCCATCGCGGTTGAGTAGATCGTCGGCGCCAGCAGCTTGACCCCGGGCGACAGGCTCGGACGCTGGTGCGCCACGAACAGCTCCAGGAAGTCGTACCACCGGGTGAACGTATCCGGATCGAGCGAGTCGGTATGGACGCCGTTGGTGAACGTGAACCACTTGTGGGCGGTGCCGGTGAGGTGCTCGGCGAGGTCGGGGCAATGGCCGCCGGTCTGCTCGTCGGTGAACTGGCAGGCCAGGTACGTCGGGACGTCGATCTTGTGCACGAACGTGACCGGCGACAGCGGGTCGGCGACCGCTGGGACGTAGTGGTTGTTGGCGCGGACCAGGGCGACGTTACTGACGGCCTGCTGATGCAGCACCTGGTTGGCCTTGCAGGTCGCGTCTCCGTCATGGATCCGCTTCAGCGCCCACGCCTCGCCCTTGTTCGGCGCGGCCGGGAGCGCGTCGTGGTCGCGGTCCTCAGCCCACGGCAGCGCGAACCCGGTGTTCAGAATCCCCCCGGGATATAGCGTCGTGGCGGTGTTGTCGATCACCGACAGCGGCGCGATCGCGGCCAGATCGGGCGGGTCGGTCGCCGCGGTGGACAGCTGGCTGATGCCGCCGTAGGAGATCCCGATCATCCCGACCTTGTGGTGAAGGACCCACGGCTGATGGGCGACGGTCTCGATCACGTCGTAGCCGTCCAGGTTCTGCAGCGGCTCGAAGTATTTGAACGCGCCGCCCGAGCAACCGGTTCCGCGAATGTTCACGTCGACGACCGCGAACCCGAGCAGCGTCGCGATCTGGCTGATGCCCTTCTGCGCCCCCGCCGGATCCGCGTAGCCGTAGCCGGCGTACTCGAACAGCGTCGGGTACGGCCCGGGGCCGGCGGGCAGGCGCACATCGATCGCGAGCTCGGTGCCGTCGCGCGTGGTCAGGTACCCGTAGCCCGACCTCGGGATCCGCTGGTTGTAGATCTTCGTGCTGGGAGGCGCAGAGCGGTTGGGCATGACTGTCACCGCGCGGCTGCGCCTGCCGCCCGCGGGGCGCACGCGGTAGCCCGGTCCGGGCTTGACGCCGCGATAGACGATGCCTCCGAGCGACGCCGCACGGCGCGTCTGGACAACCCGGCCGCGACGGTCGAGCAGCGCGACCTTCTGGTGCGCGCCGGCGCCGACAACGTCGACCTGCTGAACGCTGCCGCGCACGGTCAGGCCTGGAGCGGCCGAGGCCTCAGCGGCGAAGGCCGCGAAGGTCAGAGTTGTCACTGCGAGCACCGCGAGCCTCATCGCGCTACCTCCTCGAACCGGAGCGCGCGACGGCGAGCAGCGCGAGTTGGTCGAATGCCACCGAGGCTGCGAGCAGCGCGGTCAGCTGCCCGGGGGAGTCGTACGCCGGCGCGACCTCGACGACGTCGAAGCCGGTGAACTCGATCCCGGCCAGCGCGCGCAGGAAGCCGAATGCCTCCCGCGGTTGCAGCCCGGCGACCTCGGGAGTCCCAGTGCCGGGAGCGAACGCCGGGTCGAACACGTCGATGTCGAAAGACATGTACGCCGGACCGTCGCCGATCCGTGCCCGGACCCGATCGCCGTACTCCTCGGGCGACAGCTTCACCAGCTCCTCGCCGGAGATCATCTGAAAGCCCATCTCGGTCGGCATCGTCAGGTCGTCCTCGCCGTACAGCGAGCCGCGCATCCCGGCCAGCAGCGACCGCGACGGGTCGATCAGGCCCTCCTCGAGCGCGCGCCGGAACGGGGTGCCGTGGAAGTAGCGCTCGCCGTAGTACTGATCCCAGGTGTCGGCATGGGCGTCGAGCAGCACCAGGCCGACCGGCCCGTGCACGGCGGCCTGAGCGCGCAGCTCGCCCAGCACGATCGAGTGATCGCCGCCGAGCACGAGCGGCACAATTCCCGCCCGCAGCAACGGCTGCAGCGCGGCGTCGATCTGCTCGGTGGTGCGCAGCGCGTTGCCGGGCGTGATCCCGACGTCGCCGCCGTCGGCGACCGCCAGCGTGCCGAACACGTCGACTTTGAGCACCGGGTGGTAGGGCCGCAGCATGGCCGAGGCCGAGCGGATCGCCTCGGGGCCGAACCGCGCGCCCGAGCGGAAGCTCGTCGCGGTGTCGAACGGGACTCCGATCACCGCGGCGTCGACGCCATCGCCGGGGAGCTCGACGTTGCGTAGCCGTGCGAACGTACGGACCCCGGTGTAGCGCGGAGCAATGCTTGCGTCGGGCGGGGCGAACCGCGAGTCGTTCATCGCAGGCTCCCCTGCGCGTCCGGTGCCATCAGCATCTCCTCTCCTCGTCGCCGCCGTGCGTGGCGGGAACGATCGTTGCATATTGATCGCACGGTTGACTTGCCTCGCGGCGTCTGCTCTGCTGCCGGGCGGGGAAGCGCCGGTGCACCGTCACGACAGCCGAGGAGGGCACTGCAATGGCCGATGATCCGGTCCCTGGCGGCGACGAGCCGAGGACCGAGGGCGCGGTCGACCTCGTGATCGGCAAGTCGACCGACAAGTTCGAGCTCTGGCAGCAGATCCCGGCGTGGGTGCTCGGCTCGGCCGCGATCCTGGGGGGAGCGGTGCTGATCGCGTTCCCAAAGCATCAGACAACGAACGCATGGGCGGCGGTGATCGTCGGCCTGTTCCTGGCGGTGATGCTGTCCTACCGGTCAGCGTTCACGCTCAACGACGACTCGGGCGGCCGCGACGGCTCCGGCGGAGGCGGCTCCGGCGGGGACGGCGCGAACAAGCAGCCGGAGGGGGACAAGGGACGGCCGCCTGCTAAGCCACCGAGCTCGCCAGACCCGAAGCCGACCGGGACGACCTAGTGTCGGGACACTAGCGATGCCTGACAGCGCGCTCGCCCGGCTGCAGAGCCAGGAGCCGGCGCTGCTCACGGCGGCGGCCACGTTTGCCGGCGGCTTCCTCGCCCAGGCCGGCCCCGGGCACATCGCGAGCCTGCCGGCGCTGGGCACGTCGGTCACGGTCAGCGGCCTGCAGGGACTGCTCACGCGGGCGAGCGTGTTCAGCCCGGACACGGTGCGCACCACGGCTGCGGTGCAGCGGCTGACCGGCAACCGGGCGCAGCTGATCGACCCCAGCTCCCCCACCCCGTGGCTCGCCCAAGGCGCCGAGCCGTCGCTCACGATGGCGGTGGTTGGGCTGTTCGTCGGGTTCCTGGTGCAGGTGATCGGCGGCTCGAGCAACCTGTTGCAGGCGCTCGGGATCGCCGGCGGGATCGCGGTCACCCAGGGCGTGCTCACCCGCCAGCAGGTGTTCTCGCCCAAGACGATCGCCCTGGCCCAGCTGAAGTCCTCGTCGGGGATCGCCGGACTGATCGCCCCCAGCTCGTCGGGCGGGCTGTCCGGGATGCTGTTCAAGGGAGCCGAGCTTGAGCTCGCGAGCCTCGCCCCGACAACGCCGCTCGCCGATGCGCTCGGAGCGCTCACGGGCGCGCGTCCCGCCGCCGGACACGGTCCCGCCGCTGCGCTCGCGAGCACGGGAGCGGCCGCCCTGCCGGCCGCGACGATCCGCATCGTCACCTCGCCGGGCGTCATCGTGCCGGAGCCGTCCACGGCGCCCGGCCTGATCTCGCTGTTGCAGCGCTACCGTCCCGAGGTCCGCTACGACTCGCTGGAGAGCTACTACGCCGACTCGGCCGCGGTGCTGACCGATCACCCCGGAAACCTGCTCCGCAGCCAGGACGGCACGGTGATCGCGGCCGCCGCTGCACCGGACGCCGGCACCTCCCGGCTGACGCTCGAGTTTCTGGCCGCTGGCCGCTACCCCAACGATCACCCCGCAGCGGCCACCGACTATCTCGAGGAGGTCAAAGGCGACTTCGGCGCGCAGGCGCGCGAGATGCACCAGCACCCGGGCTACGGCGACCGCGTCCACGGCCGCGTCGTCGTCGACAAGTCCGGCGCCCGGTGGCTGCAGTACTGGCTGTTCATGTACTACGACGACCCGGGGTTCCTGGGCCTGGGAACCCACCAGGGCGACATCGAGATGATCCAGCTTCGCCTCGACGCCAACGACCGGCCGGACGTGGCGAGCTACTCGCAGCACCGCAGCGGGCTCCAGGCCACCTGGAGCCAGCTCGAGCACGCCTCGACTCCGGACGGGCCGGCGCCGGTCACCTACAGCGCCCGCGGCTCGCACGCCAACCTGCTCCGGTCGGGGGTCCAGGTCAGCGCCCGCTCGTTCCTGCCCGACCACAACGACGGTCGCGGCGACCGGGTGCGTCCCGAGCTGGTCGTGCTGTCAGACGCCCAGGCTCCGTGGTCGCGGTGGCCCGGAGCGTGGGGCGCCAGCCGCGCCACGGGCCTGCTCGGCCAGATCGGAATCACCGCTAACAGCCCGGCGGCGCTGCCCCGCCACCGCGCCTGGAGCGACCCAGCAGGTTTCCATTCCAGCTGCGACGTCGCCGACGATCTTCCGCCCGCCGGACAGCCGACCGGCGCCGCCGTGCCGACGCCGCCGCAACCGCAGATCGAGAGCGTCGAGTCGGGGCCCAGGACCACCACGGTCAGCGTCACCGTCCCGCCGACCGCCGGTCCGGCACCGGCCAAGGTCGTCGCGGGCCTGGTGTCTGCAGATCCCTCGACGCCGGCCGTGACGGCGTCCGCCGACGTCGTCGGCTCGACCGCAACGGTCGAGATCCCCACGCCCAGCGGCGAGGGGCCGTTGTCGGTCCACGCGACGGCCGTGTCCGAGACCGGCGTGCCCAGCGCGACCGCCGTGGCGCCGGCGCCGGCGCCGCCGCCGGCGGGCTGACCGCGGGCCTATCACCGCTTGGTCAGCCTGCTCACGAGCAGCTCGACCGAGCGCTCGAGCTCCTCGACGGTCGCCTTCTCGACGCTCTTGATCCCGAGCCTCTGGTTCAGCCACGCGTTGACCTCGCGGTGGTCGGTCCGGTCCCGGCGCGTGACCTCGGATACGAGCCGGTGGCGCTCGCTGCGCAGTGCGGCCCGGCGCTCGAACGCCGGTCGCTCGTCGGCGTCGGCGCCGTCGTCAGGGAGCCCGGCCGCCACCGGGACCGACGCGATCGGGACGGCCTGCGGGGCCCCCGGCGGCGGACCGAATAGAGACATCTGCGGCGTGACGTCGGCGCTGAGCGGGACGAACGCGGGCTCCTCCGAGCGCTCGGTCGCGACCCGCTCGGCCGGCTCGAACTCCGACCCGTCGCCGCCGTCCTCGGGCCGGCCCAGCGCGTGGCGCAGCTCGTCCTCGATGTCGGCGGCGTGTTTACGCAGCACCGGGTCGGCCGGCACGTACAGCCAGCTCGGCTCCAGCGGGCGGCCGGGGATCGTCCGCACGAACCGCCCGACGATCTGACGAAACACCAGCGGCGTCTTGGCCGCGGTCGCGTACACGCCGACCCGCAACCGCGGGATGTCGACGCCCTCGGAGACCATGTTGACGGCCACGATCCAAGGGTCGCGCGAGCGCGTGAATTCGAACAGCTTCTGCGCGGCGCGCGGCTCGGCGTGGAGCACGACCAGCGGCGCTCGGCCGGTGCACTCGCGCAGCAGCGCGGCGATCCGGCGGGCGTGGTTCGAGTCGGCCGCAATCACCAGCCCGCCCGCGTCACCGTGCCCGTCGCGCCGCAGCGACTGCAGCTTGGCGTCGGCCTCGGCGAGGATCCGCGGCAGCCCGTCGGGCAGCTCGGTCGAGATCGCGGTCCGGTACCGCCGACTGGCCTCGCGGGCGCTGAGCACGGTCTCGAAGCTCGACTCGATCACGTCGTCGCCGCTGCGCCAAGACAGCGTTCCGTCGTAGGCGACGAAGCAGACCGGGCGGCAGATCCCCTCCCGGACAGCCTCGGCGTAGGTGTAGGTGTGGTCGGGCTCGGCGACGCCCGACCGGTCGTAGCGGACGCCGGGGATCGGGGTCGCGTCCGAGCGAAACGGCGTGCCCGACAGCAGCAGCCACCTCGGGCAGCCGCCGAACGCCGCCCGAAACGAATCGCCCCAGGTCAGGTCCTCACCGAGGTGATGGGCCTCGTCGGCGATCACCAGTGGCGCGTCCGAACCGCGCCCCGCCCACCGGCGCGGCGACTTGGCGATCCGCGCGTAGGTGACCGAGACGCCGTCGAAGCCGCGGGGCGGGCGCGGCGAGTCGGCGTCGGGCGCCAGCTCGATCCCGAGCCCGGCCGCGGCCCGCGCCCACTGCCGGGTCAGCGGCGCCGTCGGGCAGGCCACCACCACGGACTTGACCGCGCCGGTCGCGAGCTGCTCGCGGGCGAACTCGAGCGCCGGTCGCGTCTTCCCCGCTCCGGGCGCCGCCGACAGCAGAAACGTGCCCTTGGCCCACTGCGACATCTCTGACAGCGCGCGGCGCTGCCAGGCGCGTAAGGCGCTCGGCCGGGGGTGTGACTTGCGTGCGGGCAAGGCCGGGCATGGTGATGATTGAGTCGGACGCCACCGCGGCGCGATTTGTGACTCCGAGCACTAGGCTGGCTCCGTGGCCAGGCTGCCCTACCCCGACCCCGATCAGGCTCCCGAGCCGGTTCGGGATGCGCTGGCCGGGCTGCCGGCGCTGAACATCTTCCGGATGCTGGCCCACGCCGAGACCGCGTTGCGGCCGTTCCTGCGGTTCGGGGGAACGATCCTGGGGCGGCTCGAGCTCGACCCCAGGCTCAGGGAGCTCGCGATCCTGCAGGTCGCCGCCAGCACCGAGGCCCGCTACGAGTGGGTCCAGCACGTCGATATCGGCCGAGAGGTCGGCCTCACCGACTCGCAGATCGCCGCCGTCGAGTTCGGCAACCCGGTCCGCTCGGAGGCGCTCGGCGAGGTCGAGCGCGCGGTCGTGGCCTTCGCCGCCGAGGTCGTGGCGACTCCGCGCGTCAGCGACGAGACGTTCGAGGCGGTGCGCCGGTACCTGAACCCGCGGGAGATCGTCGAGCTGCTGCTGACCGTGGGCAATTACCTGATGCTCGCGCGCGTGATGACGACGCTCGAGCTCGAGCTCGACGAGCCGGCCGGCGCCCAGGTGCTGGACGCGGGGCTTCCGAACCGCGACTGACCGCTGGTCGCCGCAGGGCGGGCGCGGCGCGGCAGGGTGGGACGTGAAACCGACGATATACGTCGGTTTCACGTCCCGCCTCACCTCGACCGCCTCGCTCCCTCGGTTTCACGTCCCGCCCCACCGCGGCCAAGCCGCTCCGACATTCCTCTTAGGCGATTCATCGTGCCGGCTTCGGATCGCGCTCGATGCTCATGATCGCGATGCTCACCGCCCCGACCAGCACAGAAGACGGCGCCCGGGACCCCGCTACCGGACCGCTGATCGACGTGGTCGTGCCTGTCTACAACGAGCAGGGATCGCTCGAGCCGTCGATCCGCCGGCTACACCATTTCCTCGACGACCAGCTCCCGTTCGCGTGGCGGATCGTGATCGCCGACAACGCCAGCACCGACGCGACACCGGCGATCGCCGCCGCGCTGGCCCTCGAGCTGCCGCACATCGAGGTCCTTCGGCTCGCGGCCAAGGGCCGCGGGCGTGCCTTGCGCGACGCCTGGTCGCGCAGCGACGCCGACGTGCGCTGCTACATGGACGTCGACCTGTCGACCGACCTCCGCGCGCTGCTGCCGCTGATCGCCGGGCTCCTCTCCGGCCACAGCGACGTCGCGATCGGCACCCGTCTGGCGCCGGGCTCACGCGTGGTCCGCGGCCCCAAGCGCGAGCTGATCTCGCGCTCCTATAACCGCCTCCTGCGGATCCTCCTCCGCGCCCGCTTCTCCGACGCCCAGTGCGGCTTCAAGGCGATCTCGGCCCGCGCCGCGCGCACCCTGCTCCCGCAGGTGCGCGACGACGCCTGGTTCTTCGACACCGAGCTGCTCGTCCTCGCCCAGCGACATGGGCTGCGCATCCACGAGGTCGCGGTCGACTGGGTCGACGACCCCGCCTCGAGTGTCGAGATCGTCCCGACCGCGCTCGCGGATCTCCGCGGGGTCGCGCGCCTGGTGCTGCAGTCAAGGTTCGCGCGCTTCGCGCTCGTCGGTGTCGCCTCGACGCTCGCCTATGCCGCGCTGTACCTGCTGCTGCGCTCGGCGCTGGCCCCGGTATGGGCCAACGGGATCGCGCTGGCGGTCACGGCCGTCGCCAACACGCAGGCCAACCGCCTCGTCACGTTCGACCTGCGCGGCGCCGACGGGCTGCTCGCCCAGCACGCCGCTGGACTGGCGGCATTCGCGCTGGCGCTGGCGCTGACCGACGGCGCACTCGCCGCGCTGACCGCGCTGGACCGCGGCGCCTCGCGGGCGCTCGAGACCTCGGTGCTCGTGGTCGCGAGCGCCGCCGGCACGGTCGGCCGCTATCTGGCGCTGAGGCTGGTGCTCAGCCGCGGCGCAGCAGCCGCCCCACGGCGGCCATCATCTCTTCGGTTCGCTCGTCGCGCTGCTCGGGATCAGCGCCGATCACGCAGGTATGCGCGTGGCCGTCCAGCAAGCCCAGCGCAACCTTGTCCAGAGCCGCCTGGACAGCCGTGATCTGCGTGAGGATGTCGATGCAGTAGCGGTCGTCGTCGACCATCTTCGAGATCCCGCGAACCTGTCCCTCGATCCGCGCGAGCCGCTTCTGCAGCTGCTGCTTGCTGGCGCTGTAGCCCCGAACGGGCGTCGTCGTCTCGGTCATGTCGCACAGCTTAGCAAATACCCCCCGGTAGTATGTGCTAGGATTTGTGTCCGATACCCCTACCAGGTAACGAGGACCCATGGCCAGCATCATCGCCACGATCGGCGACGGACTGAGCAACGCCTTCCTGATGGCGTGGCAGGTGTGGTGGGCGCTCGTGCTCGGATTTGCGATCTCGGCCGTGGTCCAGGCGTGGGTGCCCAAGGCCCGGATCGAAAGCGCGATGGGCGGCGACGGGGTGCGCCCGGTGGCGATCGCAACCGGCCTGGGCGCGGCCTCGTCCTCGTGCTCCTACGCGGCGATCGCGATCGCCAAGTCGCTGTTCTCCAAGGGCGCGTCGGCTGCCTCCGCGCTGGCGTTCCAGTTCGCTTCGACGAACCTGGTGATCGAGCTGGGCGTCGTGATCTGGGTCCTGATCGGCTGGCAGTTCACGTTTGCGATCTTCGTCGGCGGCCTCGTGTTGATCGTGCTGATGACCGTGCTGCTGCGTCTGTTCGTGTCGCGGCGACTGGAAGCGCAGGCGCGTGAGCACGCCCGGCAGGCGGACGCCGGCCACGAGCACGAGACCGCCGGGGCGCAGCTGAGCTTCCGCGAGCGGATCACGTCGGTGGACGCGTGGACCGACGTCGCCCAGAACTTCCGCAGCGATTGGTCGATGCTGTGGAAGGAGATCGCCATCGGGTTCCTGCTGGCCGGCTTCATCGGGCTGCTGGGGAACGACTTCTTCAACGGGCTGTTCATCGAGAACGCGCCCGGTGGTCTGAGGCTGGCCGAGAACGTGATCGTCGGCCCGATCATCGCCGTGCTGAGCTTCGTCTGCTCGATCGGCAACGTCCCGCTGGCGGCAGTGCTGTGGTCGGGCGGGATCAGTTTCGCCGGCGTGATCGCCTTCCTGTTCGCCGACCTGATCGTGATCCCGATCGTGCTGATCTACCGCAAGTACTACGGCGGGCGCTTCACCGTCCGAATCGTCGCGCTGATGTTCGTGACGATGGTGCTGGCGGCGCTGGTGGTCGACGGCCTGTTCAGCGTCCTGCACCTGATCCCCGAGGTCAGACCGCCGCGCGAGGACATCTTCAGCTCGGTCAAGGTCGACTACAAGCTGTTCTTGAACATCCTTGGTGTGGCGATCTTCGCGGTGCTGTTCGGGCTGACCCTGCGGCGCGGCGCTGCTGGCCGTCAGCACGCCTGCGAGATGCACGGCGGCGGGCACCACGAGCACAGCGTCTCGGGCGCCCACTGACGGGCGCCGGCGCTCAGACCGTGGTGTCGGCGGTCTGAGCCACCGGCGGGTACTCGTAGAACCCGCGTCCGGTCTTGCGACCGTAGTGCCCCGAGACCATCCGCTTCATCAGCGGCGGGGGCGCGTACTCGGGGCGTTTGAACTCCTCGTACAGCGAGCCGCACACCGCGTAGAGGACGTCGAGGCCGATGAAGTCACACAAAGTCAGCGGGCCCATCGGGTGTCCGCAACCCAGCTTCATGCCGGTGTCGATGTCCTCGCGGCTGGCAAACCGTCCTCGTACAGCACCCGCTCGACGAGCTGATCGCCTCGTCGCGATCGAGCTTGCCGCGCGACACCGCCCTGTCGAGGGAGGTCACGAGGCTCTCGCGTGAGCGCTCGAATGGACCGTCGTCGGGCTCGTAGACGATCACGTGCTTGCCCGCGGCCGCGGCCGACTCCGCGATCCCCGATCCCATGAACCCGGCGCCCACTACGCCGATCACCGACACCGTCATCCGATTCCTCCTGTGCGCGTCATTGGTCCTCACGGCATCTTCACAGACCGGCGATCGCCGTTCCCTGGGCCGCCAGCAGCCGCCACCGCCATCCGTCGTAGCGGAACACGTGCGTGTAGCGGCTCTCCACCCCGACCGCCGCGCCGTCGGGGCCGGCGAAGGACATCGACGTGTGGCCGACGACGATCCCGGTGTCGCCGCCGTAGACGCGGACGATCGCCTCCTCCGGATGACTCTCGATCGACGCAAACGCCACCGCTCCACTGGCGACCGCCTCGAGGAAGTCGGCCCGTGAGTGGACCGCGCCGGCGGCGACGTCGACGATCGTGAACTCGTCCTGCAGCAGCGCGTCGAGCGCCGTCCGGTCGGCGGCCAGCAACGCGGCGAAGAACTCCGCGTCGGCCCCCTCGAGCGCCTGCTGCGGGGTCGGCCGCGCCGAGGGCGAGAAGCCGTCGCGCGCCGGATCCGCGCAGCGGTCGACCAGCGCCCGCACCACCGCCGCGATCTGCTCGCGGATGCCGGGATCGGCGATCAGCCCGTCGCTGCCGACCGCGTCGCGGGGGACGACGATCCGGCGGCACGCGTGCTCGACGATGTCGCTCGAGGCGTAGTCGAGCACGAGCCGCAGCGAGTGGTGCGCGTTGACGCCGGCCTCGGGGCGGCTCGACGCGTTGATCCACGCCACCGGCTTGCCGTACGTCGACGCGCCACCGATCGTCCAGTCGAGCAGGTTCTTGAACGATCCTGGGAGCGCGCCGGCGTATTCGGGCGTGCACAGCAACACCCCGTCGGCCTCGTCCAGCGCCGCTCGGAGCTCGGCCACCGGGGCGGGCACCGGTCCGCCGTCGGGATCGTCGTCGGGGTTGAACTGGGGCAGGGCCGCCATGCCCTCGTACAGGGACAGCCGGGACCGCTCGTCCTCGAGCGCGATCGCGGTACGCAGGACCGCGGTGTTGCCCGACATGTCCCGAAGGCTGCCCGAGATCAGCAGGATCCGGATCGGCTCTGCCATCGCCGGCCTCCCGGGCTCAGTCGGAGATGAAGTAGAACGGGTCGGGCAGCTTGAACGCGCGGTCCGCGTGCCCGCCGTCGAGGTCTGATTCCTGATCGCCGACGTTGGCGACGATGTCGAAGCCCTGGCGCTGGATCTGCGTTCGCGCTCCCGCCTTGAACGCCTCGGTGCTGGCGCCCGCCGGACGCTCGAGCAGCGCGCCCCACCCCTTCGTGTAGCCGGCGGCGCGCAGGTTGGCCTTGGTGATCGCCTCGATCAGCGACGGGCGGCCGGTGACGAAGAACACCGCCACCCCGTGGCCGCGCGCGTACCGGTACAGGCTCAGCGTCGGCTTGATCGGAGTCCGCGTCACGACCGAGCTCGCCGCGAGGCCGGCCGCGGTGAATCCGGAGTGCTCCAGCCCGTCGTAGTTGGACAGCGACGTCTCGTCGATGTCGAGCACGATCGCGGGCTTGCCGGTCAGCTTGACGCGCTTGCCCTTCGGTGCCTTGGCCTGCTTCAGGCGCAGCGCGAGGTAGGTCTGGGCGGCACCGTCGACCGAGCTGAGGTCGCGCCCATAGGCGCCGGAGTCGTGGTACTTGCGCAGCGACGCCGCCAGATCGCCGGCGCCGACCGTCCCGGACTCGCCGAGCTGGGGAAGCCCGACCCCGGTCGGGCGCACCGAGGTGAAGTACGCGCCGCCGGAGCTGCGGTACTGCACGGTGCCACCGCCCCGCGCGGCGAGCGCGACCGCGCCGGCGCCGAGCGCGACCACGACCGCCACCGGTGCCAGGCGTCTTCCCCACCGCAGGGCACTGGACACGAATCGATCATCGGAGTTGGGCATCAGCGCTCCTCAGCTTCGTCTTGGCGGACCATGCCTCTGTATAGCGGTCTCGTGACACAGTGACGGCGTGAGTGCGACCTCGCGCGACGAGAGCTTCGGCAGCGTCTTCGTCGCGTTCCTTGCGAACGTGGCGATCGCCGTGGCCAAGGGCACCGCCGCGGTGCTCACCGGCTCGCCGGCGCTGCTCGCCGAGACGCTCCACACGGTCGCCGACGCCGGCAACGAGGTGCTGCTGTTCATCGCAATCCGCCGCAGCAGCATGCCCGCGGACTCCTCGCACCCGTTCGGGTACGGGCCCGAGCGCTACTACTGGGCGCTGCTCGCCGCGATCGGGATGTTCGTGGTCGGAGGTGCGGTCTCGATCTGGGACGGCGTCCACGCGCTGCTGCACCCGCCCAAGCTCGAGGCGTTCTGGGCGGGGGTGGCGGTGCTGGTGATTGCGCTCACGCTTGACGGGATCAGCCGCACCGTGGCCCGCCGTCAGCTCGGCGTGCAGGCCGCACGACGGCAGCTCTCGATGGGGCAGTATCTGCGCGAGTCCGAGGACCCGACCGTGTTGACCGTGTATCTCGAGGACTCGATCGACGTCCTCGGAGCCGCGCTGGCGCTGATTGCGATCGTGCTGCATCGAGTCACGGGCTCGAGCGTCCCCGACGCGCTGGGCTCGATCATCATCGGCTGCCTGCTCTGCTACGTGGCGCTGCGGCTGACCTCGCACAACCGCAGGCTGCTCACCAACCAGTCGGTCCCCGACCGCTACGTCGAGCGGCTGCGGGCGCGATTGGTGGCCCACGACGTGATCAGCACGGTGTCCAACCTCGAGGCCGTCTACCTCGGTCCCGCCCAGGTGCTGGCGGCGGCCGATGTCGAGCTGTCGGCCGGACTCAGCGGGGCCGACGTGGCGGCCTCGCTCGCGCGTGCGCGCGCGGAGATCATGGACGACGTCCCCGCGATCGCGCGGCTGTATCTGACGCCGGTCGCCGCGGTCGGGTCAGACGCCGAGTAGCGAGCGCAGCTCAGGCGTCGGCGTGCCCATCGTGTATCCGGGGGCGCCCGGCTGGTGCCTGCGGCCGCCCTCGGCGAGCGTGCCCGCGTCGATCGGGTCAAAGCCGATCTGGTCGATCAGCTCGGACACGGTCCGCTTGGCGTCCTCGTCGTCACCCGAGATCGGGATCCCCAGCCGCTCGGGATCGCCCGCGGGGCGCCCGTCGTTGCCCAGGTGCTTCCACATGATCGCGTTGAACGCCTTGACCACGCGGGCGTCGGGAAGGTGGGCCTGGAGCAGCTCGGTCGACGTGGTGCTGTCGTCGTCGAGCTCGGGGATCTGGCCGTCGCGGCTCGGGTAGTAGTTGTTGGCGTCGACCACGATCTTGCCGGCCGTCTGCTGCACCGGCACGTCCCGGTAGGCCTGCAACGGGATCGACACCACGACCACGTCACCGAACGCGGCCGCATCGGCGACGGTCATCGCCTGCACGCCGCCCCCGATCTCCTCGACCACGTCCGCGAGCGTGTCGGGCCCGCGCGAGTTGCTGATCGCCACCTCGTGACCGGCCCGCGCGAACAGCCCGGCAAGCGTGCCGCCGATCTTGCCGGCGCCGATGATCCCGATCTCCACCACTGATCTCCTCAATCCGCTCTGCGTGGATCCATCGGCCCGGAGTCGACCGGGCGCGTCGTCTCCGACACCCGGTGGATTCGGACATCCGAGGGGCGGGCGAGCAGGTCGCCCACGGTCTCCTGATACGACGTGAACGCGTCTGACTTGAAGTGCGTCCGCAGCGCCGCGTCGTCGCTCCACTCTTCCACCACCAGGTAGTGACCCAGGTCGCCGACTACCTCGGCGAACGAGAAGCCGATGCATCCGGGCTGCGGGCGAGTGTGCTCCTGGGTTTCGGCCAGCAGCGCGACCACCTCGTCGCGGCGCCCGGCCAGCGTGTACACGTCGCCGACGACCACCAGCGAGTCCGTGTTGTCACTCATCGCACCCGACGATACGTGACCGGGCCGTTTGACACCCGACCGCGCGAGGATAAGCTCAGCGATGAGGCGTCTCGGTGCCACCCGGGGCGCGAGCGACACCTCATAGTCAGGAGGGCGGGACCATGGTCGACTTCAAGAAGCTTGCCCAGAGCGCCAGCGACTTGGTCAACAAGCGCGGCGGGATGAAGTCCGTCCAGGAGGATGCCGGCGAGCTGGCTGACATCGTCAAGGGCGACGGCTCGCTGTCCGACAAGGCCAAGCGCGGGGCCGACGCGCTCAAGGAGCCGGGCGCTCATCACGACGCGCCGGCCGATCAGCAGGCGGCCCAGCAGCAGCCGGGCCAGACCCCGGGGGACACGCCGGCCAACTGATGGCGAGACCCAGACTCGAACTGGGGACACCACGATTTTC
>CAWDJM010000004.1:0-35146 GCA_963802655.1 uncultured Solirubrobacterales bacterium
CCCCAGGCATTGATCACGAAGCTGTCACCGTCCCGGTTGAGCTTGCGCCGCAGGCGAAACGCGTGCGAATCGAGCGTTCGGGTCTGTCCCATCGCCCGGAAGCCCCAGACCCCGCGCAGGAGTTCCTCGCGCGTGAAGACTCTCGTTGGCTCCCCGGACAGCGCCCGCAGTAACGCGAACTCCTTGTTTGAGAGGTCGAGTGGCTCGCCGCGGAGCCACACCTGCCGCGACAGCGGGTCGAGCTCGAGCGGCCCCACCCGCAGCCTCCCCATCCCGGGCCGGCGCCGGGTCCGCCGCAGCAGCGCCTCAATCCGCGCGCGCAGCTCCTGGTAGCTGAACGGCTTGGACACGTAGTCGTCGGCGCCGCGGTCGAAGGCCCGCAACCGGTCGAGCTCGCCGGCGCGTCCGGTGAGCACCAGCAGCGGCAGATCGGGGTCGAGCTGCCCGGCGGCGCGGTCTGACCCGCGCACGGTCTGCAGCAGCTCGAGGCCGTCCAGGTCGGGCAGCTCGAGGTCGACGATCGCCAGGTCGGGGAAGCGCGTCTGCATCTGCCGGTGGGCCTCCGCGGCGCTCTCGGCCTCGAGCAGCTCATAGCCGTCGGCCGCCAGGTTGTCGGCGAGGAATCTGCGGGTGCTGTGGTGGTCCTCGACGATCAGCAACATCGCGGCCGTTGCGTCCATGTTGCAACAGAGCTTGCAAACCCGAAAAATCGCCCCTCTCCACGGGTTTCTTCGTTCCTGCCAGCCGAAGGCTGCAACATGGCGTGCATCAGCTGCACCGGGGAAGGAATGGCAAATAAGATGCCGACGCCTTGTACCGACGCGGGAACTACAGCTCGGGCGACGACTTCGTGCTCGAATACGGCGACCTGAGGTTCACGTTCAACGAACATGACTTCAGCGAGCGCTGTGAACAGGCCGCCCGGAAGCTCGGCTTCATCGACTCGACGATCGCGCCGAACGAGGCCGAGGACCTGATCAACCTCGTGGTCAACGGCGAGGTTACCGACCCGGCCTCAGCGCTCGGCGAGCACGTCAACGACTGCTGGCCGGAGCTGGTGGGGCCGTCCGAGCGGTCGCTGGTGCACTGGATGCGCCGGCTGATCTTCCGCAGCGCCTGGCTGGACCAGCGCGTCAAGGAGGGCGAGCTCGACGTGCGTTTCAGCCAGGCCACCCACGGGTTCGTCTACATCCAGCCGGATCGCGGCGACCAGCCGGTCGAGCTCGCGCCCGAGCCGAGCTGGAACCGCGTCGCCTACGTGCGCCGCTGAGAGCTGCGCTGGCCTCGGGGGGCGACGTGCTTAGCGCCCCACCCGAGGCGTTCGGGGGCTGGCTTGGGATCTTGATCACGGCGGCCTCGGGCAGTCAGTGCAACCCGTCGAGTCTGGCGGTTGTGCGTGGTTGTGAGGTTGTTGTGTGCGAGCTTGGCGTGATCTGTCGAGCGCAGACGACCCCGGAGGGGGCGTAGTGGTGCGCGCGCAAGGGTCGGTGGTTCATCGGGTTGCGGTGAGCAGTTCGGTCAGCTTCTCGGGGGGGTCATCCACCCCAGCGTTTCGCGTGGCCGGCCGTTGAGCTGAGCGGCGATCTGATCCAGGCTTGCTTGGTCGTGCACGGGCGGCCACCCACGCGCCGCTTGGTCTGACCCGTGCGCAGCCGCGCGGTCAACTGCCCCGCCTCGACCGCCGCCAACAACCGCGGACACCCCGACGGCTTCGCCGGTTCGGGACGCGCCAGCGCCGGTTGCGCGCGCCGCTGCGCCGCCAGCGCGCAGATGCTGGACGTTTAAGCGAAGCCCTGCTTCGTTTAAACGTCCCGCCCCGTCGCGATCGCGCTCCCGACCCCCACCCACCCCGAGCTCGCGGCACACCGTCGACGCCGACCGCCCCAACGCCCGCGCGATCGCCCGGCCCCGACACCCCCCGCCGCGATCGACACCACGGCCTCCCATCAGTCAACGCAAAACACGATCCCGTTGCGTAGACCGGATGAGACCACCCACGGCCCCACGCGGCGAACGTCCCACACTCGCGCCCAGAGCGCTCGAGTGCGACGTTGTGCACGCGATTTCGCCGCGTGCCGTCCCAGACACCGGGCGGCCGTAATCTGACCCCCGGTGGGTTCGGCGCTGCGTGTCAATCGCGAGTTCAGGCTGCTGTGGGCCGGCCAGGCGATCTCGGCCCTGGGCTCTCAGATCTCGTTCGTCGCCTATCCCCTGCTCGTGCTCGCGGTGACCGGGTCTCCGGCCAAGGCCGGGGATCGTCGGCTTCGCCTTTAATGTCCCGGTCGCGGCGCTGGCGCTCCCGGCCGGCGCGCTCGCCGACCAGGTCAACCGCAAGCACCTGATGATCGCCAGCGACGCCGTCAGGGCGGTGGCGCTCGCGTCGCTACCGGTGGCCCTGGCCACCGGGACGGTTCCGTTCGCGCAGATCGTCGCCGTCGCGTTCATCGACGGAACCGGTTTCGTGGTCACCTACACCGCCGAGCGCGGCGCCGTGCGCCAGCTGGTCGAGCCCGACCTGTTCGGGGAGGCGGTGGCCCGCAACGAGGCGCGCACGTTCGGCGCGATGCTCGCCGGACCGCCGCTCGGCGGGCTCCTGTTCGGCCTGGGCCGCGCGATCCCGTTCCTCGCCGACTCGGTCTCGTACGCCGCCTCGGTGATCAGCAAACTGCTGATCAGCACCGACTTCCAGGAGGTCCGCGTCGACTCGGACCCGCGGAGCGCGCGCGAGGGGCTGCGCTGGGTGTGGGAGCGGCCGTTCTTTCGCCTGTGCTCGCTGCTGTTCGCGGGCAGCAACCCGCTGTTCACCGGTCTGTACCTGCTGATCGTGGTGCTGGCCAAGGACGGCGGCGCCTCGTCGGTCGCGGTCGGGGTGATGCTGGCGATCGCCGCCGGCGGCGGCCTGCTGGGCGCGATCCTGGCCCCGCGGCTGCAGCGGACGCTGTCGCCCCGGACCGTCCTGATCGGCGAGAACTGGGTCATGGCGCTGGGGATCCCGTTGATGCTGGCGACCGGCGACCCGCTGCCGCTGGGGCTGATCATGGCCGCGATCGAGCTGATCACCCCGGTGACGAACTCGATCGTGGTCGCGTTTCGCGTGGCGCTGACGCCCGACCGGCTGCAGGGGCGCGTCCAGGCGGCCTCGACGCTGATCTCGTTCTCGGCCGGGTGGGCCGGCCCGGTGCTGGTCGGCCTGCTGCTCGAGCACGCGGGCCCGACGGCCACGATCCTGACGCTGTCGGGCTGGGCGGCGCTGCTGGCGATCGGCGCCACCGCGTCGCGCTCGTTCCGCCATCCACCGGAGCTCCCCGGCGCGAGCGCGCCGGCACCGGCCGCCGGCCACTGATCACTACGCTGCGAGGCGATGCAGGCGCGTGTATGGCTGGTGATCCCGACCTACAATGAGGCGGACAACGTCGAGGGGATTCTGCGCGCCTCCGCCGCCGAGCTCGACCGGATCGCGCCGGGCGACTACCGGATCCTGGTCGTCGACGACAGCTCGCCCGACGGCACCGGGACGATCGCCGAGCGGATCGCCGAGCAGCTCCCGGACGTGGAAGTGCTGCACCGCCGGGACAAGCAGGGCCTGGGCCACGCCTACCTGGCGGGCTTCACCCATGCGCTGCAGGGCGGGGCCGAGTTCGTGTTCGAGATGGACGCCGACTTCTCGCACGACCCGCGCTACCTGGAGCGCCTGCTGGACGCCGCCAGGGACGCTGACCTCGTGCTCGGCTCGCGCTATGTCCCGGGCGGCGCCGTCGAGAACTGGGGCCTCATACGGCGGCTGATCAGCCGCGGCGGCGGCCTGTACGCGCGGCTGATCCTCCGCGTCGGCGTCAGAGATCTGACAGGCGGGTTCAAGTGCATCCGGCGACAGGTGCTCGAGGGGATCGACCTCGACAGCGTCCGCGCCGAGGGCTACGTGTTCCAGGTCGAGGTCACCTATCGCGCGCTGCTCGCCGGATTCCGGGTGCGCGAGGTCCCGATCGTGTTCGCCGACCGCGCCGCGGGTACGAGCAAGATGTCGGCCCGCATCGCGATCGAGGCGATTTGGCTGGTCCCGCGGCTTCGCCGGAGCGCCACCGCCGCGATCGCACGCACGGGCGGGCGCCGGCAGGCAGTCGAGACGCCGTGAGCCTTGGCAGACTGCTCGCGGGCACAAACTGCCTAACTTGAATCCAATGCCTCTCAAACCCGACAAGATCGCGACCCGGGCAAGCTTGACCTGATGAGCGTCCACGGTCCGCTTGGCGCCACCCAGGGCGGCGCCTTCGAGCTCGGCGCCTCAGCCCATCGCGAACGTTCCGGCTCATCCCGCGCGCGGCTTGGGCTGCTTGGCCTGTCCGGCCTGCTACTGACGGGCCTGGTCCTGTCGATTTCGGCCGCCGGGACCGACTCGCTGCTGCCGGAGTCGGTGCGACCCGTGCCGCGGTGGCTGGCGGGGCCGTTCGGCGCCACCGGGATCGGGCTGGGCGTCGGGCCGCTGCTCGGCGTCCTGACGCTGATGTTCGTCTCCTACGCGATCGCTGTCCGGGCTGCGGATCAACTGTCCCCCCGGGCCGTGCTGATGTGCATCGCGGCGCTGTACGCGCTGGTGCTGCTGGCTCCGCCGCTGGTCTCGACCGACGTGTTCAGCTATCAGGCCTACGCCCGGATGGGAAGCCTGTTCGGCGCCAACCCGTATGTGCACGGCCCGTCGGCGATCGCGCTCGACCCCGTGTATCCGTTCATCGGCGCCAAGTGGGTGAGCACCCCGAGCGTCTACGGCCCCGTGTTCACGGTCCTCAGCTACGGACTGGCAACCGCGTCGATCGCCGCCAGTGCGCTGGCCTACAAGGCGATCGCGGCGCTGTCGAGCCTGGCGATCGTCGCGATCGTGTGGAACGCGGCGCGCTTGCGCGGCGTCGACCAGGTCAAGGCGGTCGCGCTCGTCGGGCTGAACCCGCTGCTGGTCGTCTACGGCGTCGGCGGCGGCCACAACGACATGCTGATGCTCGCGCTCGTGATCGCGGGCGTGGCGCTGATGCTCCAGCACCGAGACCGACTCGGCGCCGGCTCGCTGGTGATCGCCGCCGGCGTCAAGCTCACCGCCGGCCTGTTCCTGCCATTCGTGCTCGCCGGTGCCGGCGGGCGGCTGTCAAGGAGCCGACGCCGCGACGTGCTGATCGGCGCTGGGGTTGCGGCGGCAGCCGTCGCGGCGCTCGGCTTCGCGGTGTTCGGAGCCGGTCCGCTGCACCTGTTCTCCTCGATCTCGCAGAGCCAGGGCGAGGGCGACTGGCACAGCATCCCCGGGTTCATCTCGACCCGCCTCGGGATGCCCACGGTCGGGCACGTGACCGGGACCGTGCTCGCGGTCCTGTTCGCCGGCGTGTTCTGCTGGCTGGTGGGCCGCGTGTGGCGCGGCGAGCTCGACTGGATCGACGGCTGCGCGTGGACCGTGGTCGCGCTGCTGGTGACCGCCAGCTCGCTGCTGCCGTGGTACGTGGCGTGGCTGCTGCCGTTCGCTGCGCTGTCGACCGACCGGCGCCTGCGCCCGGCGGCGATCGGGCTGACCGGCGTGATCCTGCTGGTCCAGATGCTCGGCTACATTCCTCACGGCGGGCTCTAGGGGACCCCGTGATGCCCGGATTCACACCAACCGCCGTACCATTCGGGGGATGAGCGTGCCGGCCAACGGCGATCGCAGTGGCGCGCGACCCCTCGAGCTCCTCAGCGTCGTGGCCCCGGTCTACAACGAGGAGGGCACGATCGAGGAGTTCTACACGCGCGTGTGCCGCGCGCTCCAGGACATCCCGTTCGAGCTGGTGCTCGTCGACGACGGCTCCTCGGACCGCTCGGCCGCGATCCTCGACTCGATCGCGCTTACCGACCCGCGGGTGCGGGTCGTGTACCTGTCGCGCAACTTCGGCCACCAGACCGCGCTGACCGCCGGGCTGGACCATGCCCAGGGCAACGCGGTGGTGATGCTCGACGCCGATCTGCAGGACCCGCCCGAGGTGATCACGCAGATGCTCGATCACTGGCGCGCCGGGTGCGACGTCGTGTACGCGGTGCGCGAGCAGCGCGAGGGTGAGTCGCGCTTCAAGCTCGCCACGGCCCGCTGGTTCTACAAGCTGTTCGACAAGCTCGCCCAGGTCGAGCTGCAGAGCAACTCGGGCGACTTTCGTCTGCTCGACCGCGCGCCGCTGGATGCGCTGCTGTCGATGCGCGAGCGCAACCGCTTCCTGCGCGGGATGACCGTCTGGGTCGGCTACCGCCAGGCGGCGGTCCCCTACCGCCGCGATCCCCGGTACGCCGGGGAGACCAAGTACACGTTCCCGAAGATGCTGCGGTTCTCGCTGGATGCGATCTCGTCGTTCTCGCACCGGCCGCTGCAGCTGGCCACGCTGCTCGGGTTCGTGATCTCGACGCTCGCGTTCATCGCGATCCCTGTGGTCGTCGTACTGCGGATCACCGGCTCCTACCTGCCGGGGTTCGGCGCGATCACGATCGCGGTGCTGCTGCTCGGCGGGATCCAGCTGATCGCGATCGGGATCACCGGCGAGTACGTCGGACGGATCTACGACGAGGTCAAGGGCCGGCCGCTGTACCTCGTGCGTTCGAGGCTGAACATCGTCGACCCGAACGCGTCGCCGTTGCCGCCGGATGCCGCCGGCCGCGGCCGCTTCGCCGAGTCCACGCCGGTGGTCGCCGAGCCTGGTCCGGTGTTGGCCGAGCCCGGTCCGGTGGTCGCCGACCGCGCCCCGTTTGACGAATAGCCCCTGGCTAGTGTCCCGTTTGGAAAGTTCGCGTGCATTCGAGGCACCCCTCGGCGGCGCTTGGCTTCGTCCTCGTCGCCTCGCGTAGCTCCGCTACGCCACGGCTCCTGCGTCCTCGCCAAGCATCCACCAGCGGCACCTCTCGGTGCCCACCAACTTTCCAAACGCGACACTAGTGGACGGCCACTAACCGCCGGCCGGGTTCGGACCCCGGCTGGGGTTCACCTGGCCCTCGGAGTAGAGCGGCTGGCCGTCGTCGCCGGCGCCGTTGCCCGACGCCGGGCCGTGCTCGTCCTCCAGCGCCGCGATCCGGCGCGACAGGCTCTTGAGCGCGTCGGCGATCGGGTCGGGGAGGTGCACCCAGTCGGCGTCCGGTCCCTCGGGGCGACGGCCCTCGACCCGGACAGGCCGGCCGGGGTTGCCGACCACGGTCGAGTTCGGCGGCACGTCGTGGATCACGACGCTGCCCGCGCCGACCTTGGAGCCGTGCCCGACGGTGATCGGGCCGAGCAGCTTCGCCCCGGACCCGATCGTGACGTTGTCCTGCACGGTCGGGTGGCGCTTGCCGGTGGCAAAGCCGGTGCCGCCCAGGGTGACGCCCTGATAGAGGGTGACGTCCCGGCCGATCTCGGCGGTCTCGCCGATCACCACCCCCATCCCGTGGTCGATGAAGAAGCCCTCCTGGATGCAGGCGGCGGGATGGATTTCGATCCCGGTGACCGACCGCGCAACCGCCGCGATCACCAGCGGGAGGAACGGAACGTTGTGGACCTGCAGCGCGTGCGCGACGCGGTGGGCGAGCAACGCATGCACGCCCGGCCAGGTGGCGAGGATCTGCCACGAGCCCACGCCCCGGGCCGCGGGGTCGCGGCTCTTGGCGGTCTCGACGTCGCGGCGGATCTCGGCGAGGATGCGACCGACCATTACGAAAGCGTACTTACCCCGAGTGAGCGCGCGGTGGGTGGTGTCGTAGACACTACGGGGCGAAGAACGGGGTCGAGACGTAGCGCTCGCCCGAGTCGGGCAGGATCGTGACGATCCTGGCGCCGCGCATCTCCGGGCGCGCGGCCAATTGCAGGGCCGCCCACATCGCCGCCCCGCACGAGATCCCGGCGAGCACACCCTCGCGGTGCGCCAGCGCCCGGGCGGTCTCGATCGCGGCTTCATCGTCGACCGGCATGATCTCGTCGAGCACCTCGCGTTTGAGCACCTCGGGTACGAACCCGGCGCCGATCCCCTGGATCTTGTGCGGGCCGGGCGGCCGGCCGGACAGCACCGCAGAGGTGCTGGGCTCGACGGCCACGATCCGGCAGTCGGGGTTGCGGTCCTTCAGGAACTCGCCCACGCCGGTGATCGTCCCGCCAGTCCCGACGCCGGCCACGAACGCGTCCACGCGGCCGCCGGTGGCCTCCCAGATCTCGGGGCCGGTGGTGCGGCGGTGGATCTCGGGGTTGGCCGGGTTGGAGAACTGGTCGGGCAGAAACACGTCGTCGCCCGTGGCCATCGCGCGGGCGGCGTCGACGGCCTCGTTCATCCCGCCCATCGACTCGGTGATCTCCACTCGGGCGCCGTACAGCCGCAGCAGGCCCTCGCGCTCGCGGCTCATCCCCTGGGGCATCGTCAGCACCAGCTCGTACCCCTTGGCGGCGCACACGAACGCCAGGGCAATCCCGGTATTGCCACTGGTGGCCTCGACGACCGTGGTCCGCCCCGGCTCGATCCGGCCCTCGAGCTCGGCCGCCTCGATCATCGACACCCCGATCCGGTCCTTGACGCTGCCCCCGGGGTTCAGAGCCTCGAGCTTGGCGAACAGCTCGACATCTGAGTCCGCGAGCATCCGCGTCAGCTGCAGCATCGGCGTGCGGCCGACATGCTCCGCAATGTTGGTGGGAATTGAGGCCATTCGCGGTTTCAGCCTACGAGATGCGGCGCCGCGCCGCCCCCGTCCCCGGGACCGAGGCGTCAGATGTGGTACATCGGGGCGGTCGCGGCGCGTGCCTCGGCGTCGGCCACGTCGGCCACCGTCGAGTCGCCGAGGACCGAGCGGACCGCGGCCGCGGCGCTGGCAAACACCCCGGTGGCGCCGGCCCCGACGGGGCCGTCGAGCAGCTCGACGATCTCGAGCACGGTGATCTCGGTCCCGGGACGCGCGAATGTATAGCCACCCTTGACCCCACGGTGCGAACGCAGGATCCCGGAGCGGCGCAGCGTGGCGAACAGCTGCTCGAGGAACTGCACGGGGATCTCCCGGCGGCGCGCCAGCTCGGCGATCGGCACCGGACCGCGGTCGCCGTGGCGAAACAGCTCCACCAGCGCGCTCAGCGCGTACGGGGATTTGGTGGTGATCGAGATCATCGGCGAGCCCCGATCGTATGCCAACACGCCGCCCCACGGGGTCCGGCGTCTCGCCTGGCGAACTCCCAAACGAGCCGGGGATCCGGGCTGGCCGGCCAGCCAGCGCCGGGCCCTCAGATCCAGCCGCGCTCGGTAGCGATCAGCACGGCCTGGGCGCGGTCCATCGCTCCGAGCTTGCCGTAGACGTTGTGAAGATGCGTGCGAACCGTGCTGGTGGAGAGGCCCAGCTCGCCGGCGATCTGCTTGTAGACCATCCCCCGGGCGAGCCGGCGGAGCACGTCGATCTCGCGCTGGGACATCGGGTTGGGATCGATCTGGCGGGGACGTCCGCCGCCGCTGCCCAGCGGCAGCTCGTACATCACGGTGCGCAGGTCGGCGGGCTTGACGCCGACCACGCGGGCGACCGACAGCATCTCCGACGGCGACACGGCTCCGCCGAGCACGTGGTGGGCGAGCATGTCGGCGAGCCGGACCAGCGCGGCCTCGTCCTCGGCGTCGTCGGCGTGGTGGCGCTCGATCACGCTCGCCACCGACTTCGGCAGCCCCCACCGCCGCGCCAGGACGCCGCCGACGAGCGCGTGGTCGACCCCGAGCTCGCGGCGCTCGGTCTGGATCCTTTCCTCCGGTGTGCGCGCATCGGCGTGGACCTGACGGGGGTAGCCGGGATACGCGTGGACCAGCACGAGCTTGCCGACATCGTGCAGCAGCGAGGTCACCATCAGCCGGTCGCGGGCCTCGTAGCCGAGCTCGCGGGCGAGCCGGTCGGCGACGCGCTGGGTGGCCGCGCCGTGCAGCCGGAAGCGCTCCGGGATCCCCTGCCAGACCGCGGTGCGCTCGAAGAAGTCGAACGTCCTGGCCCGGCTGGCGATCGCGTGCACGGTCCGCGGCGACAGCACCTCGACGCCCCGAACCGCGCTCTCGACCCGCCCGCGGTGGCGGCCGTCGACCTGGTTGGCCAACCGCAACACCGTCACCGACAGCGCCACGTCGGCCTCGACCGCGGCGACCACCGCGGACGTCGGCGGCTCGCCCGACTCGAACAGCCGCAGGACCCTGGTGCGCGACTCGGCCAGCATCGGGAACGCCTCCAGCGCCTCGAACGCCGCGGTCAGCCTGCGCCCGTGACCCTCGTTGTGGTGGCGCTCATGGGAGGCGTAGGGCCCCGGCGATATCCGCCGTGCCGCCCCGAGAGGCTCCTTGACGAGGGTGCTCCCGCCGGCCTCTTCTACCGGCAGATCACCTATCGGGGGTGTGCTATCCACCGTCCAGCACTCTGGCCTTTCCTAGCCCGCGCGGGCGAGCGCGCGATCGATCCGAGTGAGCGTCTCCTGACGTCCCAGGAGCGTCACACTCTCGAAGATACCCGGTGACACCGTCGATCCGGCGATTGCCACGCGGATCGGCTGGAACACTTTCCCGGGCCTGGCGCCCTTCGCCTCGACAACCGCACGCAGCGCCGCCTCGACCTTGTCGAGCGTGAACGGCTCCAGCCCGGCCAGCGCGTCGCGCGCGGCGCGCAGGTTCTCGGCGCCGCCGTCACGGCCGATGACCTTGTCGAACGCCTCGGGGTCATCCGCGGGGCCGTCGAAGATGAACCCGACCAGCGGCCAGAAATCCGCCAGTGTCTGGATCTTCTCCGCGGAGATCTCGACCGCGCCGCGGAGCCCGCTGCGGCCGGTGAACTGCTCCAGGCGGGCGGTCAGCTCGTCGAGCGACAGCTCGCGCAGGTAGCGGCCGTTCATGTGGCGCAGCTTCTGCTCGTCGAACACGGCGGGGTTCTTGGACACGCGCTCGAGCCGGAAGCGCTCGGCCAGCTCGTCCATCGTGAAGTACTCCTCGTCGGCGGAGAACCCCGCGCCGAGCAACGCGATGTAGTTGTCGACGGCCTCGGGTAGGTAGCCGGCGGCGCGCAGCTCCTGGACCGACGCCGCCCCATGGCGCTTTGACAGCTTGCGGCCGTCTGGCCCGTGCAGCAGCGGCAGGTGCGCGTAGCGCGGCGCCTGCTCCCCCAGCGCCTCGAACACCAGCAGCTGCGTGGGCGTGTTGGAGATGTGGTCCTCGCCGCGGACCACGTGGGTGATCCCGGCGTCAAGGTCGTCGACCGCGACCGCGAAGTTGTAGAGCACCGAGCCGTCGGCACGAGCGATCACGGGGTCGTCGCGGCTGACGTTGGGAAAGCGGATCTCGCCGCGGATCACGTCGTCGAACACGGTGTCGCCGGTGTCGGGATAGCGCAGCCGCACGGCGCCCGACTGCTCCGGCTCGCCGCGGAAGCCGCGCTCGAACCCTTGACGCTCCTTGAAGGCCTTGACGTCCTCGGCGGTGGCGGTCGAGTGGTAGGCGCGGCCGCTGTCGAGCAGCTGCGCGAGCGCCGCCTGGTGGCGGTCGGACCGGTGGGTCTGGAAGATCGGCCCCTCGTCGAAGCCGAGGTTCAGCCAGTCCAGCGCGTCGAGGATCTGCTCGACGTTCTCGGGGGTCGATCGCTCGCGATCGGTATCTTCGATCCGCAGCACGAACGTGCCGCCCTGTCCCTTGGCCAGCAGCCAGTTGTATAGGGCGGTGCGGGCGCCGCCGATGTGAAGGGCGCCAGTCGGGGATGGAGCAAAGCGAACACGCATGAATAGGCCCTTAGAGCACTTGAAGCACCCATGCTAATCGGCGCCCACGTATCGAACGCGGGCGGCTTGAACAACGCGGTCACGCGCGGATCCGACCGGGGTTGCCAGGCGATCCAGATCTTCAACCAGTCGCCGCGGATGTGGCGGCCGACCGCGTACACCGAGGACGACTTCGCCGAGTTCCGTGATGCGATCGACGCCAGCGAGATCGAGGCGGTGCTGATCCACGCGGTGTACCTGCTCAACTGCGCCTCAGAGGACGCCGAGATGCGGTCCAAGACGCTGGCCTCGCTGATCCAGTCGCTGCGCGTGGGCGACGGGATCCGCGCGGTCGGCGTGGTGCTGCACCCGGGCTCGGCCAAGGGAGGCGACATCGGCAAGGCGATCGCCCGCGCCGGCAAGGTGATCAAGGAGGCGCTGGCGCAGACCGACAAGTGCCACCTGCACCTGGAGGACACGGCCGGCGCCGGCGGCACGCTGGGCCGCTCGTTCGAGGAGCTCGAGGCGCTGCTCGACGCGTCCGGCGGCGACAAGCGCCTGGGCGTGTGCCTGGACTCCTGCCACCTGCTGTCATCGGGCTACGAGGTTCGGACGGTCGAGGGCCTGCACGACACGCTGAAGGAGTTCGACCGCGTCGTCGGCCGCCGGCGCCTGGGATCGCTGCACGTCAACGACTCGGCGACGCCGATCGGCTCCAACCGCGACCGGCACGCCGTGCTCGGCCAGGGCGAGTTCGGCGAGAAGGGCTGCGCGACGGTGCTGTCCGAGCCGCGCTTCGACAAGCTCCCCTGCGTACTCGAGACCGGGACCGACAGCGGCTCACCGAGCGCGGATGACGTCGCGCTCGCGTTCAAGCTCCGTAGCCGCGGGCTGGCGTCGCGTAGGCGATCGGCGGCCGCCAAGCGCTCGAACGCTCCGAAGCAGTCCGCCAAGCGATAGGTTCCCGCTCCGTGAGCGAGCGCAAAGCCGATTCCCTCGTCGTGTTCGGGATCACCGGCGACCTGGCGCGCAAGCAGACGTTCCGCTCGCTGTACCGGCTGGAGGCCCGCAAGCTGCTGGACTGCCCGGTGATCGGCGTGGCCTCTAGCGACTGGAGTGACGACCAGCTGCGCGAGCGGATGCGCCAGTCGCTGCAGGAGAGCGGCGAGGAGATCGACGAGGACGTCGTCAGGCGCTTTGCGCAGCGGCTCTCCTACATCAGCGGCGACTTCGCCGACGACAAGACATACGACCACGTCAAGCAGGCGCTCGGCGACCGCCGTAACCCGACGTTCTACCTCGAGATCCCGCCGTCGCTGTTCGGGATGGTGGTCAAAGGGCTGGCGGGCGCCGGGCTGGTGTCCGACGGCCAGCGGGTGGTGGTCGAGAAGCCGTTCGGCCACGACCTGCAGTCGGCCCGGGACCTCGCGGCCGAGTTGCATCAGTACCTGCAGGAGTCCCAGATCTACCGGATCGACCACTTCCTCGGGAAGCTGGGGCTCGAGGAGATCCTGTACCTGCGGTTCGCCAACACGATGCTCGAGCCGGTGTGGAACCGCAACTTCCTGGCCAGCGTGCAGATCACGATGGCCGAGAAGTTCGGCGTCGAGGACCGCGGGCGCTTCTACGACCCCGTCGGCGCGCTGCGCGACGTGGTCGTCAACCACCTCCTGCAGCTGCTGGCGACCGCGGCGATGGAGCCGCCGGCCGGAAGCGACCCCGACACGCTGAAGACCGCCAAGAACGTGGTGTTCAAGGCGATGCCCGACGCCGAGCCGCGCTACTACGTTCGCGGCCAGTACGACGGCTACCGCGAGATCGACGGCGTCGCCCCGGATTCGGAGACCGAGACTTCCGTGGCGCTGCGGCTCGAGATCGACACCTGGCGCTGGGCCGGGGTGCCGTTCTTCATCCGCACCGGCAAGTGCCTGCCGGTGACCGAGACCGAGCTGCGGCTGCTGTTCAAAGCGCCGCCGCGCATCCACTTCGTCAGCGGCGCCCACCGGACGCCGCAGGCGAACATGATCGTGTTCCGGATCGACCCTCACACGGGGATCCGGATGGTGCTGGCCGCCCAGCGCGCCGACCAGGCCGGGCCCGGCCGGATCGAGTTCGACATGGAGTTCGAGCACGAGGGCGGAGCCGGCGCGACCCCCTACGAGGTGCTGCTGCACGCGGCGATCGTCGGCGACAGCACCCACTTCACCCGTCAGGACAACGTCGAGGAGTCGTGGCGGATCCTGCAGCCGCTGCTGGACTCGCCGCCGCCGGTGGCCCCCTACGAGAAGGGCACCTGGGGCCCGCGGGAGGCCGACGAGCTGACCCACCGGTACGGCGGCTGGCAGGGTCCGTGGCTCTCCGAGTGAACTAGTGGCCCTCCCGGAAACGTTGCACCGGAAATGGCGGCCCCGGATGACCGCCATGCTGCGTCCTCGGACCCTCGCAGCAGCCCAGCTGCGCCACGGGTCCTGCGTCCTTGCCTGGCGGCCCCCGGACCTCGCCATTTCCAGCACAACGTTTCAGGGAGACCCACTAGCGCGACCGATCGGGTCCGCGCGAATCGGCGGTCGCCGGTCTACGCTTAGCCCATGAAGCGACGGTCGCGCGCCACGCTGACCCCGTTGGGGGCGATCCTGCTCGGCCTGTTGGCGGCCGGGCTGGTGGCGGGGTTCGTCGGTTCCCACACGGTCCAGGGCGCCGGGTTCGTCGTGGTGGTGATCGCGGTCCTGCTGCTGCTCGGCGACCGCATTCCCGCGCGCCTGAAGTGGTGGCTGACGCCGCCGACGCTACGTAAGGCGTCGGGGCTGACCAAGCCCGAGCCGTGGACGAGCCGCCGTGAGCGCGAGCTGCTCGAGCTGCGCGCGCGCCGGCGGAGTGCCCCGCGTCCGGGGCCTCGGGCGCCGACGTCACCCGAAGCACGGCCGAAGCGCAGGACGCCCGGGCGGGGCGCCTAACCGCCGCCGGCAGCGACCCCGGCGTGCGGCACCTCGGCGATCTCGGCCTCGGCCAGGATCGCGTCGCCGAGCAGCGAGTCGAGCTCGGCGTGCAGGCTGGCATTGCGGGTGACCCGGAACTGGGCGCCGAGCTTGAGCCGACGATGCCCGACCGAGGTGCGCAACTCGATCACCACGTCGGACTCTCCCGGGAACCCGGCGAGCAACTCGCGCAGGTCGCCCAGCACCGACGCCGCCAGCGCTGTGGCGTCGAGCCGGAGCCGCAACGCGTCGGGCGTCGCGGCGGGCTTGGCGGCGAGCTCCTGGGCCTTGCAGACCTCTTCCTCGCTGGGCTGGAATAGCTCCACCTGCTGAGCGATGATGCAGGTCTTGTCGCGGTCCTTGTGGTCGACGCGGCCACGGACGAGCACGATCGAGTCCGGGTTGAGCGCCTCCTCGCTGGCCAGCAGCGGCTTACCGAACACGATTATCTCGACCGACGCCTCGAGGTCGTCGAGCGTCGCGAACATCATCGGGTCGCCCTTCTTGGTCCGGATCCGCTTGCACTGGGTGATCATCCCGCCGACCGTCACCCAGTCGCCGTCACGGCGGCCGTTGAGCTCGCCCAGCTCGCAGTCGACCCGCGCGCGCATCGCGGCGCGGACGTCCTTGAGCGGATGCGCGGAGATGAACAAGCCGATCGACTCCTTCTCGGCGGCGAGCATCTCCGGCCGGTCGAACTCGATCGTGGGGATCGGGGCGTGGCTGGGCCGGGCCATGGCGCCGGCGCCGGCTGCCTCGGCGCCGCCGTCGAGGTCGCCTCCCAGGTCGAAGATCGAGCCCTGGCCGATCAGCGCGTCCTGCTGGGCCTTCTGCCCGGCGCCCTGAGCCTGCTCGAGCACGATCAGCATGCCCTTGCGGGTCGCGCCGGTCGAGCCGAACGCGCCGCACTTGATCAGCGCCTCGATCGCCTTCTTGTTGACCGCGCGACCGTCGACCCGGGCGCAGAAATCCCACAGGTCGGTGAACGGTTGGGCGGGTGGGCCGTAATCACCGCGGGCGCGCTTGATCGCCTCGACGGCCGCGTAGCCGACGCCCTTGACCGCGTCCAGCCCGAACCGGATGTTGCCGTCGACGACCACGAACTCGTGGTCTGAGAGGTTCACGTCGGGAGGCAGGATCGAGATCCCCATCTGCTCGGCCTGGCCGACGAAGAACGGGACCTTGTCCTTGGTGTCCATCACCGAGGAGATCAGCGCGGCCATGTACTCGGCCGGGTAGTTGGCCCGCAGCCACGCCGTGCGGTAGGAGATCAGCGCGTAACAGGCGGCATGGGAGCGGTTGAACGAGTAGTCGGCGGAGCGCTCGTTGGTCTGCCACAGCCAGTCGGTCACGTCGGCGCTGGTTCCCGACGCGCGGCACCCTTGCACGAACTCGGGCCGGAGCTTGGCCATCGCCTCGCGGTTCTTCTTGCCGATCGCCTTGCGCAGGTCGTCGGCCTTGGCGCCGCTGAACCCGGCTAGGTCCTTGGCGATCTGCATCGCCTGCTCCTGGTAGAGGATCACGCCCTTGGTCGCCTCGAGGATCGGCGCCAAGCGCTCGTCGGGATAGGAGATCGACTCGGGATCGCGCTTCCCGCGGGCGTAGGTGGGGATCTGGTCCATCGCCCCGGGCCGGTACAGCGCGACCAGCGCGACGAGGTCGTCGAACTCCGTCGGCCGGACCTTCTTCAGCGCTTCGCGCATGCCCTCGGACTCGAACTGGAACACGCCGATCGAGTCGCCCCGGGCCAGCATCTCGTACGTGGGAGCATGATCGAGCGGCAGCGTCGTCATGTCCGGGCGCTCGCCGGTCGAGCGGGCCACGATGTCGAGCGCGTCCTCGATCACGTCGAGGTTCCGGAGCCCGAGGAAGTCCATCTTCAGCAGGCCGATCTGCTCGATCGGCTTCATCGTGAACTGGGTAACGGTGCGGAACACTCGCTCGCCGTTCTCGTCGGTCCCGGCGTCGGCGATCTGCAAGGGGGCGATGTCGGTCAGCGGGCGGTCGGCGATCACCACCGCGGCGGCGTGGATCGAGGAGTTGCGGACGATCCCCTCGAGCCCCTGGGCGACGTCGACGATCTGCCGCGCCTCCGCGTCGCGGTCGACCTCTGCCCGCAGCGGCTGGCCCAGCTTCAGGCACTCCTCGAAGCTCGGCGGCCGCCCCATGATCGGGTCGGGGATCAGCTTCGCCAGCCGGTCGCCGGCGCCGTAGTCCAAGCCGAGCACGCGGGCCGCGTCGCGCGTGGCCGCGCGGGGGAACATCTTGCCGAAGGTGACGATCTGGGCGACCGACTCCTTGCCGTACTTCTCGGTGACGTAGCGGATCACGCGCTCGCGGCCGCGCACCGAGAAGTCGATGTCGATGTCGGGCATCGATACGCGCTCGGGGTTGAGGAAGCGCTCGAACAGCAAGCCGTAACGCAGCGGGTCGACGTCGGTGATCGTCAGCGAGTAGGCGACGATCGAGCCGGCCGCCGAGCCGCGACCCGGGCCGACGGCGATGCCGGCGTCCTTGGCGTATTTGACGAAGTCCCAGACGATCAGGAAGTAGGCGTTGAAGCCCATCCGGTCGATCACGCCGAGCTCGTATGTGGCGCGCTCGATCGCCTCAGCTGGGACCGGGTCGCCGTAGCGGGCGCGCAGGCCCTCCTGCACCAGCGAGCGCAGGTACTCGCCCTCCGACCCGCCGTCCGGCGTCGCATAGCGCGGGATCAGCTGGCGGCCGAGCTCGAGCTCGACGTCGCAGCGGTCGGCGATCTCGATCGTGCTGGCGAGCGCGTCCGGCCACTCCGAGAACGCGCCGGCCATCTCCTCGGTGGAGCGCAGGTAGAACTCGTTGGTGTCGAAGCTGATCTTCGGCTGGGCGAGCGTCGACTTGGTCTGAACGCACAGCAGCGCGGCGTGGTGGTTGTAGTCCTCGCGGCGTAGGTAGTGGACGTCGCCGGTGCCGACCAGCGGCCGCCCGACCTCGCGAGCGATCCGGACGATCCCCTCGTTCGCCTGGTCCTGGGCGGCGAGCCCGTTCTTCTGGACCTCGAAGTACACGTTGTCGGCTCCGAATGCCCCCATCAGCTCGTCGGCGTGGGCGCGGGCGTCGTCGGAGCGGCCGTCGAGCAGGAACTGGCAGAAGCGCGACTGCAGGCACCCGGTCAGCGCGATCACGCCCTCGGCGTGAGCGGCCATCTGCTCCATGTCGACCGACGGCTTGCCGCGCTGGTAGCCCTCCAGGAAGCCCGCCGAGGAGAGCTTGACCAGGTTCCGGTAGCCGGTCGGCGTGGCCGCCAGCAGCGTCAGGTGGAAGCGGTCCAGCCTCCCCGGGCTGCGGCGCAGGTGGTCCTCGACGACGTATACCTCGCAGCCCAGGATCGGTTTGATCTGGTGCTTGCGACAGGCCGTGAACAGCTCCACGGAGCCGTTCATCACGCCGTGGTCGGTCAGGCCGATTGCCGGCTGGTCGAAGGATGCGGCACGGGCGGCGAGCTCATCGATCTTGCACGCCCCGTCGAGCAGCGAGTACTCGGAGTGGACGTGAAGGTGTGCGCAGGCTGAGCTCATAGAGGCGCCGCGGCCGGGGAACGTCCACGGGTCTTCGAGCATAGGCGCTCGCCCGGACGCAGCCGCCGGCAACCGAGCGATTTGCGCGGAACGTCCGCGCGTCTCGCCGCCGGCGTCCGGCGATCCGGACGCTAATCGCCTGCGAGCTGCTTCTGCACGATCACGGCGCCGGCGATCAGCGCACCGCCGGTCGCTCCGGCGATCACGATCGTGCGGGCCGATGGCTTGCGGGAGGCGCCGGGGGTCTTCCCCCGGACATACCACTTGACGCCCTGCCACACACCGTATCCGAGAACTTTGTATCCCATGCTCAGACGCTACCCGCGGTCGTCGTGTCTAACCCGCCAGGCCATCCGCGACTGCAGCGACCACAGCTCGATGAACCCGGGTGAGGCATCGTGGGAGAACAACCCGCCGGACTCGCTGAACGTGGCCAGCTGAGCGTCGTAGACGGCGTTGGCAGACGAGCGGGTGACCACCCGCGCCGAGCCCTTGTAGACCCTGACGCCGATCGTCCCGGTGACCTGCGCGTTGGCGGCATCCATGTAGGCGTCCAGATCGGTGCGCAACGGCTCCAGCCACAGCCCCGCGTACACCAGGTAGGCCCACTTCTGGTCCAGCCCGGACTTCAGCTGGTTCTGGTGGATCGTCCCCACCAGCCGCTCGAGCTCCTGGTGGGCGGGCAGCAGGATCGCGGCCGCCGGCACCTCGTAGATGTCGCGGACCTTGAGCCCGACGATCCGGTCCTCGAGCTGGTCGACGATCCCGACCCCGTGGCGGGCGCCGATCGCGGCGACGCGCTCGATCAGCTCGACCAAGCCGAGGCGGTCGCCGTTGAGTGTGACCGGCACCCCGCGGTCGAACCCGAGCTGCACGACCTCGGCCTCGTCGGGGGCCTCCTCGGGGCGGGTGACGAGCTGGAACACGTCGTCGTCGGGCGCGTGGTCGAGCTCCTCGATCCAGCGGCCCTCGCTCGAGCGGCCCCACAGGTTGTCGTCGATCGAATACGGCGCGACCTCGGTCCCGCCCTTGACCGGGATCCCGTTCTCGCGCGCGTAGGCGACCTCCTCCTCGCGCCCCATCCGCCACGACCGGACGGGCGCGATCACCTTGAGCTCGGGCGCCAGCGTGGCGATCGTGGCCTCGATCCGCACCTGGTCGTTGCCCTTGCCGGTGCAGCCGTGCGCGATCGTGTCGCAGCCGGTCGCGCGGGCATGCTCGACCGCGAGCCTGGCGATCAGCGGCCTCCCCAGCGCGGTGAACAGCGGGTAGCCGCTGCCGTAGATCGCGTTCGCCTTGATCGCCGGCAGCACGTACTCGGCGGCGAACTCCTCGCGCGCGTCGACGATCCGGCACTCGAGCGCGCCGATCTGCAGGGCCTTGCCGCGGATCACCTGGTAGTCCTCGCCCGGCTGGCCGAGGTTGACCGTCAGCGCGACGACCTCCGCGTGATATTGCTCCTGGATCCACTTGAGCATCACGCTCGTGTCCAGGCCGCCGCTGTAGAGCAGCAGCACGCGGTGGACGTCCTCGGGGCTCGCCTGGTAGGACGCCGTCGGGCGTAGGGTCGGCGCTTGGATCGGGTCGGTCATCGCTCGCTCTCGGTCACGGGGTCGGTAGAACTAGGACTCGAGCCGCGCGCGCACCTCGCGCCACAGGGCCTCGTAGGCCGGCGCGGCGCGGCCGCTGGGGGCGTACGTGGCGATCGCGTCGCGCTCCTCCCCCATCCGCTCGACCTCGACCGACGCCGGGATCGCAGCATCGAGCACGTCGTCGCGCTCGGCACGCAGCCGCTCCATCACCTCGCGATGGAGCTTCTTGCGGCCGTCGACCATCGAGAAGAACGCGAGCACCTGGTGCTTGCGATGCTTGCCGTGGCCGGTCTCGGCGTCGGCCACGACGGCGTCGAGCTGCGCCATCGTGCGCGACGACAGCGTCGCCGGGACGATCGGGACCAGCACCACGTCAGCGGCCTCGAACACGCTCTCGGACACCAGCGAGATGCTCGGCGGGCAGTCAAGGAACACCCAGTCGTACTCGTCTTCCAGCGGCTCGAGCACGCGAGCCAGGCGGCGGGTGGGCTTCTTGAACTGGTCGAGCGCGAGGTCCATGTGGCGGTAGGAGAAGTCCGCCGGCAGCAGGTCCAGGCCGGGATGGTCGGTGCCCTTGATCAGCTGGTCGACGTCGCTCTTGAGCCGCACGAGCTTGTCGCCGCCGCCGCGGACCTTGGGCTTGACCCGGAACAGGTAGGTCGACCCGCCCTGCGGGTCCAGATCCCACAACAGTGTCCGCAGCCCGTCGCCCGCGGCGAGGTAGGCGAGGTTCACCGCCGCCGAGGTCTTGCCCACGCCGCCCTTGATGTTGTAAGTGGCGAGGACGCGGCTCACCGGAACGTCTCCTTGACGAGCGCTCGCTGCGAGCTGGCGGCGAACCCGGAGAACGTCTCGGCGAACTCCGCGCGCGCGGCGAGCTCGTCCTCGCGCAGCCCCGAGACCAGCACCCCAGTGGCCATCAGCGCCGCGGCCCCGCCCTCCACCGAGGTCAGCTCGTCGCGCATCGAGGACAGCGTGGCGACCTGGACCTCGCGGTCCTGGTGGCGGCCGAGGACGTCCTGGAGCGACTTCAGCGACTTGATCATCGGCTTGACCACCTCCGCCGGGTACAGCGGCCCGCCGAACAGCTCGAGCAGGTAGCGCAGCTCCTTGCCGCGCTTGCGCAGCTCGTGGTAGTCCTCGGCCGGGCTGGAGTCGTCGATCGCCCCGCCCATCTTGACCATGTGCCGGTAGACCCGGCGGATGCGGGCGCCCGAGAGCCCGCCGATCGCGTGCGCCGCGTCGGGGCGGTCGCCCTCGGGCAGCTGCTCGAGGCCGTCGAGGAGCTCCGCCCACTCGGTCATCAGCGAGGCGGTCCGCTTGGACCGCAACGCCCGGACCATCGCGCGGCGGGCCGTCCGCCGCCGGGCCCGGAGCAGCGCCAGCAGCGGATCGAGGTCGTCGCGGATCTCCTCGGGCACGAACCGCCGCAGCTCGTCGAACCCGAGCACGTACACGTCGAGGTCGCGGGTGTCGCCGGTGGCCTGCTGCAGCCATTTGAACTCCGCCCGGAAGTGGGCCAGCCGCTCTGGCGGGAACACCTTCTTGAACTCGCGCTGGACCGAGCGCGAGCGGCGCACCGAGACCCGGTAGTCGTGCAGGAACTCGGTGTCGATGTCGGCGATCGCACCGTCGAGGTTGGCCTCGATCACCTCGAGCAATCCGCGCAGCACGCGCGCCGCAGCCCGGTCGGAGCGCTCCTCGAACAGCAGCGGCACCGAGATCTTCGAGCCGATCCCCTCGGGCCGGCCGCCGGCCGCCAGCACCGCCTCGTCGAGCAGCGCCTGCTCTACGGGATCGAGCCCGAGCTCCTGCGCCAGGACCATCTGCACCTGGTGCAGCTCTGAGTCATAGCCGCGGACGGCGACCGCGCGCACCCGGCCGTGCAGCCGTTGCTTGCGCGAGCCGGCGACCAGCTCGGGCTCCTCGAGCGTCATCCGCACCACGGTCTTGCGCTCCGCGTCGAGCACGCTGAGCGCCCGTTCGCGGCTGCGCACCCGGACCAGCGGCAGCAGCGCGCGCTCGTCGGCCACGTCGAGCAGCGCATCGCGCACTGGCCCGGGGTCGAGCTCGGCCGGGAACAGGTACTTGTCCGGACGCGGCGCGGCCACCCATAGCCGCACGTCGCCCGATTCGCGGTCGATCAGCTTAAGGCTGCCATCCTCGTGCGCGACCGACAGGCCGGCGTCGCGCGCGAGCGCGTCGAACGTGTCGTAGTAGGTGCGGTCGCTGCGTCGCGAGCCGCCGTCGGAGACCTCCAAATGCTGCTCGAGCGCCGCGACCATCACCGCCGGAGTGGTCTCCTCGGCCAACAGGAACTGCCGGTCGCTCACGGCTACAGCGCTCCCAGCCGGGCCACGGCGTCGTCGATCTGCTGCTCGGACACGATCAGCGGGGGCTCCAGGCGGATCGTGCCCGGGCCGGTGGCATTGACGACCAGCCGCTGCTCGAGCAGCGCGCGCCGGGCCAGCCCCGGTGCGTCGACCCCGTCGGCGACGTCGATCGCGAGCATCAGCCCCCGTCCGCGGACGGCGGCCACGTACCCGAGCGACTCGAGGCCGGCGCGCAGGCGCTCCCCGAGCTCGACCACGCGCGCCAGCAGCTCGGGGTCTGCGCAGATGTCAAGCGCGACCAGCGCCGACGTGGCCACCACCGGGCCACCGGCGAACGTCGAGCCGTGGTCGCCGAGCTCGAACACATCGGCGAGCCGCTCGCCGGTGATCAGCGCTCCGATCGGCAGGCCACCGCCGAGCCCCTTGGCCGCGGTGATCGCGTCAGGCACGACGCCGGTCTGCTCATAGGCCCACAGGCTGCCGGTGCGGCCCATCCCGCATTGGATCTCGTCGAACACGAGTGCGGCGCCGGCGCGGTCGCAGGCGTCGCGGGCCGCGCGCAACAGCTCGTCGGAGAGCACGTTGATCCCCGTCTCCCCCTGGATTGGCTCGAGCAACACCGCCGCGGTGCCGGAGTCGACGGCGGCGTCCAGCGCACCCGGGTCCTTCGGCACGACCGTGAAGCCGGGGACCAGCGGCGCGAACGGCGCCTGCTTGGACTCCTGCGGGGTGGCCGACAGCGCGCCGTACGTCCGCCCATGGAAGGCCTGCTGGACGACCACGATCCCGCCGCCCGGCCGCGCCCGCCGGCAGAGCTTGATCGCGGCCTCGTTGGCCTCGGCGCCCGAGTTGCAGAGGAACACCTTGCCGCCCAGTGAGCTCTCGGCCAGCCGCGCCGACAGCCGCATCGCCGGGCCTGTGTAGTAGAGGTTGCTGGTGTGCATCAGCCGCCCCACCTGGTCGCGGACTGCGTCGACCACGCGGGGGTGGCAGTGCCCGACGTTGAGCACCGAGATGCCCGCCAGGAAGTCGAGGTACTCGTTGCCCTCGGAGTCCCACAGCGCGCAGCCAGAGCCGCGGACGAACTCGACCGGGTTGCGGGCGTAGGTCCCGATCGTGTGCTCGCGCTCGAGCGCCTGCAGCTCGGACAGGCTCACGCGCGCGGTCCGATCTTGGTGCCCTGTCCGGCGTCGGTGAACAACTCGAGCAGCAGTGAGTGCGGCTCGCGGCCGTCGACGATGTGGGCGTAGGAGACGCCGCCATCGATCGCCTCCAGACAGGCCTGAAGCTTGGGGCGCATGCCGCCGGAGATCGTCGGCAGCGAGGCCTCGATCACGTCGGTGCCGGCCTCGGACACGACGCTGGCGGGATCAGACGGGTCGCTCAACCAGCCGGGCACGTCGGTCAGGAACATCAACTTATAGGCGCCCAGCGCCTTGGCCACGGCGCCGGCGGCCTCGTCGGCGTTGATGTTGTACGACTTGCCCTCGCGGTCGGCGCCGACGCTGGCCACGACCGGGATGTAGTCCTGGGCGACGTGGTTGAGCACGTTGACGTCGATGCGTTCGATCCGTCCTACGAAGCCGATGTCCTGCCCGCTGGGGGCCGGCTTGCGGCTGGCCCGGAACAGCAGGCCGTCGTCGCCGCACAGGCCGACCGCGGGCTGGCCGTGGCGGTTGATCAGCAGCACAATGTCCTTGTTGACCTTGCCGACCAGCACCATCTTGGCGACCTCGACGGTCTCCTCGCTGGACACCCGCAAGCCGTCGACGAACTCAACCGGCAGATCCAGCCGCCGCATGTACGACGTGATCTCCGGGCCGCCGCCGTGGACGACCACCGGGTTCATGCCCACGTACTTCAGGAGCACCACGTCGCGCGCGAACTCCTCCTTGAGTGCGGGGTCGGTCATCGCCGCGCCGCCGTACTTGATCACGACGGTCTTGCCGTAGAACTCCCGGATGTACGGGAGCGCCTCCAGCAGCGTGGTGATGTCTCTGACTGGGCGGATCTCGGTCATGTGCCCATTAACTAGGTCGTGTATTCGGCGTTGATCGTCACGTACTCGTGCCCGAGGTCGGCGAAGTAGCGCTCGGCCTCGACGCCCTCGCCGGGCAGGCCGATCTCGTATTCGACCTCGTCGCGGGCGACCGCGGCGGTCAGCGCGTCGTTGTCGTGGGGCACGAACGACCCGTTCGAGCAGACCTGGACGCCCTCGATCGCGATGTCGAGCGGCAGCGGCGCGGTCCCGGGGAGCGCCATCCCGACGGCCTGCACGACCCGGCCCCAGTTGGGATCGCCGCCGTACAGCGCGGTCTTGACCAGCGGCGAGTCGGCGACCGCACGGGCCACCGCGCCGACCGCGGCCTCGTCGCCGCCGCGGACCACGACCCTGCCGATCCGCCGGGCGCCCTCGCCGTCGCGCAAGATCGACAGCGCCAGCTGGCGCATGACCGCGTCCATCGCCTCGCCGAAGTGCAGCTCGTCTGGCGTCTCGGGCTCCACCCGGACCCCGGACTCGCCGCTGCACTGCAGGATCACGGTGTCACTGGTCGACAGCTGGCCGTCGACGCTGATCCGCTCGAACGAGCGCTTGACGGTGACCGCCAGCAACAGGTCGCAGGTCGCCGGCGACAGCACGGCGTCGGACTGCACGAAGCACAGCAGCGTGGCGAACCCGGGCGAGATCATCCCGGCGCCCTTGGCCTGGGCGGTCAGCCGCACTGTCCCGCCCGACAGTTCGACGTCGAGGCAGGCGCGCTTGGCGAACGCGTCGGTGGTGCGAATCGCCTCGGCGAACACGGCGTCGCCGTCGGCGCTCAGCTCGTGGGCGGCGCTGCCGATCCCGCTCATCACGGAGTCCATCTCCAGCGGCACGCCGATCACCCCGGTCGAGGCGACCGCCACGTGCTCCTCCGAGCCCGCGCCGGCGGCGATCGCGACCGCGCCCTGCATCCGGGCCGCGTCCTCGAGCCCGCCGCGGCCGGTGGCCGCGTTGGCGTTGCCGGAGTTGACGACGATCGCCCGGATCGCGTCCAGGCGGCAGCGCTCGCGGCACAGCAGCACCGGCGCCGACTGCGTGCCCGAGCTGGTGAACCGCGCCGCGCTGGTCGTCCCCGGCGCCGACGAGGCCAGGATCCCGAGATCCGGCGCGCCGCTGCGCTTCAGCCCGCAGGCGACTCCCGCGGCCCTGAATCCCTGGGGCAGCCCGCCGGGGAGCTCGGTGGCGTTGTCGGGTGCGTCGACCCAGCGCGAGGCAAAGAACGATTCGGTGGCGGTCACCGGTGCACTAGATCCCTTCAGTCTCGGGCCGGCCGAACATCAGGTTGAGGTTCTGGATCGCCTGAGACGCTGCGCCCTTCCACAGGTTGTCGAGCGCGCCGAACGCGATCACGCGGCCGGTGCGGTCGTCGCGGTGCACCGACACTCGGCAGATGTTCGTCTCGCGGACGTCGCGCACGCCGGGGAGGTCGTCGGTGAGCTCGACGAACGGCTCGCCCGCGTAGGCCTCTAGATAGAGCGCTCTAGCGTCCCTGGGGCCCCCCTCATCACCCAGAGTCACGTAGCAGGACACAAGCTCCCCCTGGTCGAGCGGAATCATGTGGGGCGTGAACGTGATCCGCAAGTCGGACCCGAGCGCGGCCAGCTCCTGTTCGATCTCGGGCGTGTGGCGGTGGCGCGGCACGGCGTAGGGGCTGAGGTTCTCGTCGACGGTGACAAAGTGGGTCTTCTCGGTGGCGGCGCGGCCGGCGCCCGACACGCCCGACTTAGCGTCGATCACCAGGTCCTCGATCAGCCCGGCGCGGGCCAGCGGCGCGAGCGCGAGCACGGCGGCCGTGGGATAGCAGCCGGGGTTGGCCACGATCGACGCGTCGCGGATCTGCTCGCGGTACAGCTCGGGCAGCCCGTACACGGCCCGGTCGAGCAGCTCGGGCGCCTGGTGCTCGCGGTACCACTCCGCGTACACGGCCGGGTCGCGCAGCCGGAAGTCGGCGCTCAGGTCGACCACGCGGACGTCGCGGGCGCGCAGCTGCGCCACGAGCGGCGCCGACGCCCCGTGCGGGTAGGCCACGACCGCGGCGTCGATCTCGGCGTGGCGATCGAGATCGAGCTCCTCGAGCACCATCGGCACCCGGTGAAACGGATACAGCTCGTCGAGCCGGACGCCCACGTCGGTGCGCGCGGTCAGCGCCCGAAGCTCGAACGAGGGGTGCCGGTACAGCAGCCGCGCGGCCAGCGCGCCGGCGAACCCGGCGGCTCCGAATACCGAGACGCTGGTCGACCCCACCGAGCTAGGCGGCACGGACCCTCCCGTTCAGCTCGTCCTCGAGCGCCCGGGTGATCGCCGCACGGCGGGCGGCGACCTCCTCGTCGGTCAGCGTGCGGTCGGGCGCCCGGTAGGTCAGCCGCAGCGCCAGCGAGACGTTGCCGGCGCCGAGCCGCTCGGCGTCGCGGTAGACGTCGAACACGTCGACGCGCGCGAGCAGCGGCGCGCCGGCGCGGCGCACGACGTCGAGCACGTCGGCGGCCGCGACGTCGTCGGCCACCACCACCGCAAGATCCTCGCGCACCTCCGGGAAGCTGGTCACGTCGGCGTACAGCGGCGTGTCGGGCAGCGGCACGTCGTCGAGGTCGAGCTCGAACGCGGCCACGGTGTCGCTCGATGTCCCACTCGGCCGCGACCAGCGGGTGGATCTCCCCCAGCCAACCGGCCGGGTTGCCGTCGACCAGGATCCGCGCCGCCCGGCCGGGATGCAGGAACGGCTCGGTCGCCGGCTCCACCGACCAGCCGGCACGCAGCGCGTCGAGCAGCCCGCCGAGCACGCCCTTGGCCGCGAAGAAGTCGGCGCGGGCCGGGTCGGGCTCGCGCCACGTGGCCGGGCGGACCGGCCCGATCAGCAGCGCGCCGACGTGATATGGCTCCCGCGGGAGCTCACCGTCGCCGGCCGGGAGGTAGACGGCCCCGGCCTCGAACAGACGCAGCGTCCCGGCGCCGTGCGAGCGGTTGCGCTGGGCGATGTCGAGCATCGATCCCAGCAGCGTCGTGCGCAGCTGCGACTGCTCGGTCGACATCGGGTTCTCGAGCTCGAGCGCGCGGTGGTCGGGCAGTCGGAGCCGCTGGGCCAGGTCGGGGCCGACGAAGCTCCAACCGACGATCTCGTGCAGCCCCTGGGCGGTGAGCGCGTCACTGGCGCCCCGGCGCATCTGCTGCAGCGGGGTCAGCCGCCCCGCTGCCCCGTGGCGCGAGGGCAGCGTCGCCGGCAGCTTCTCGAGCCCGTCGAGCCGGGCGACCTCCTCGATCAGGTCGGCCTCGCGGGTGACGTCGCCGCGGCGGAACGTGGGCACGGTGACGTCGAGCCCGTCGGGTGCGTCGGCGATCACGAACTCGAGCGCGCGGAGGATCTCGGCGCAGCGCTCCCGCGGGATCGGCGCGCCGAGCAGCCGCTCACGCGCGCGTCGCGCAGCCGGATCGTGAGCGGCTCGGGGCCGGGGCCGCCGACGTCGATCGTCCCCGGGGCGAGCCGGGCGCCGCACAGCTCGATCATCAGCGCGGCCGCGACCGCCTGGGCCTCCAGCGCCTGCTCGGGCTGGATCTGCTTCTCGAACCGCGCCGAGGCCTCGCTGCGCAGGCCCAGCCGCAGCGACGTGCGGTGGATGTTGGGGCCGTTCCAGTTGGCCGCCTCCATCAGCACGCGGGTGGTGTCGTCGTGGACCTCCGAGCGCAGCGCCGCCCATCACGCCGGCGATCGAGGTCGGGCCGTCGGCGTCGGCGATCAGCACCATCTGATCGTCGAGCGTCCGCGTCTGGCCGTCGAGCGTCTCGACGGTCTCGCCGGGTCGCGCCCGGCGAATCGTCAGCTGCCGTCCGGCCACCCGGTCGAGGTCGAACGCGTGCAGCGGCTGGCCGGTCAGCAGCATCACGTAGTTGGTGATGTCGACGACGTTGGAGATCGGCCGCTGGCCGGCGGCCATCAGCCGCGCCTTGAGCCACGGCGGGCTGGGGCCGATCTTCACGTCCTCGAACACCCGCGCGGTGAACCGCGGGCACAGGTCGGGGCACTCGACGGTGATCTCGATCCCCTCGACGTCCCCCGTCGCGCCCGGGTCCTCGGTCCACGGCGGCTCGCGCAGCGGCGCGCCGGTGGCCGCGTGGACCTCGCGGGCGACCCCGTAGATCGCCAGGCAGTCGGGGCGGTTCGGGGTGATCTCGAGCTCGAGCACGTCGGTCGAGATCGGCAGCACGTCGGCCAGCGGCGTGCCGGGCGCGAGGTGGTCGTTCTCGAGCACGATGATCTCGGCGTGGTCGGTGCCGATCGCGAGCTCGTCCTCGGCCAGGATCATCCCGTTGGACTCCAGGCCGCGCAGCTTGGCCCTGCGCAGCGTGGTGCCGTCGGGCATCACCGCGCCGGGCGTGGCCACGGCGACGGTCTGGCCGGCGGCGACGTTCGGGGCGCCGCAGACGATCTGCGAGGGCTGGCCGTCGCCGATGTCGACCACGCACAGCCGCAGGCGATCGGCGTTCGGGTGTGGCCCGGCATCGAGCACCTTGCCGACGACGAAGTGGTCGAGCGCGGCGACGCCGTGATGCTCGATCCGTTCGACCTCGGTCCCGGTCATGGCCAGCCGCTCGCCGAGCGTGTCGGCGTCGAGCTCGGGCCGGCAGTACTCGTGCAGCCATTCCAGCGGGACGCGCATCAGCTCCCGTCTCCCCGGTGGCGGCCGGCGGCGATCATCCGAACTGCTCCAGGAACCGCACGTCGTTGTCGTAGAGCAGGCGCAGGTCGGGGACCCCGTGCTGGAGCATCGCGATCCGCTCGATCCCCATTCCGAACGCGAATCCCTGGACCTTCTCGGGGTCGTATCCGTACTCGCGCACGTACTCGAACACGTTGGGGTCGACCATCCCGGCGCCGAGGATCTCGATCCACGCGGTGCCCTTGCACAGCGGGCAGCGCTGCCCGTCGGCGGTGACGCCGTCGGTGCAGTTAAAGCACGACACGTCGACCTCGACGCTCGGCTCGGTGAACGGGAAGAAGTGGGGCCGCAGCCGCACCTGGCGCTCGTCGCCGAAGATCGCGCGGGCGAACGTCAGCAGCGTCCCCTGGAGGTCGCCCAGGGTGATGTCGGTGTCGACCGCGAGCCCCTCGATCTGATGGAACTGGGGCGTGTGGGTGGCGTCGGAGTCGGGGCGGTAGACGCGCCCGGGGACGACGATGTAGATCGGCGGCGGCTGGCGCTCCATGGCGCGGACCTGGACCGGCGAGGTGTGCACGCGCAGCAGGACCGTGTCGGGGTCAAACAGGTCGTCGACGGGCTTGACGTAGAACGTGTCGGTCATCAGCCGTGACGGGTGCGTGACCGGGGTGTTGAGCGCGTCGAAGTTGTAGTAGACGGTCTCGACCTCGGGGCCCTCGGCGACGTTGAAGCCCAGCCCGATGAACACGTCCTCGATCTCGCGGCGGGTCTGGGTGATCAGGTGCAGCCGGCCGGTCTGCGGGAGCGGGTCGGCGGGAAGTGTGACGTCGACCCGATCCTCGGCGAGGCGCAGGTCGAGCTCTGAGGCGGCCAGCTCCTGGGACCGGCGGGCGACCGCGGCCTCCAGCGCCTGCCGCGCCTGGTTGGCGGCCTTGCCGACCTCGGCGCGCTGCTCGGGCGGGAGCTGGGCGACGCCCCGCAGGAGGTTGGGGAGCTCGGCCTTGCGCCCCAGGAAGCGGATCCGCGTCTCCTCCAACGCCTCGCTGCTGTCGGCGGCGCCGATCGCCGCCTGGGCGTCCTGCTCGATCTGGCGGATCTGGTCGATCATGCGCGGGGCATCCTAGTTACCTCGTACAGGGCGATCGTGGCCGCCATCGCGGCGTTGAGCGAATCGGTCTCGATCGGGATGTGCGCGACGCGGTCGGCCCGCGCGATCATGTCCTCGGGCAGGCCCTCGCGCTCGGATCCGATCAGCAGCGTCGTCTCGGGACTTGGGTCGATCGCCGCCAGCGGCCCACCGCGGCCGGCGACCAACGCGATCTTTGCTCCGGGGAGCGCGGCGGCGTCGTCGGTCCGAGCCAGCGGGACCGCGAACACCGCCCCCATGCTGGCCCGGACGGCCTTGGGGCCGTACGGGTCGGCGGTATCCGGGCCGAGCGCGACCGACGAGGCGCCGAATGCGCGCGCGGAGCGGAGCACCGCGCCGACGTTGCCGGGGTCGTGGACGCCGTGCAGGTACACGCACAGCGGCCCGAGCGGCGACGGCGCCCAGCGCTCCTCGTAGACCGCCAGCGCGCGCGTGCCCGACCCCAGTCCCGATGCCTGCGCCAGCAGCTCCGGCTCGACCTCGATGCCCGGCAGGCCGCTGCCGGTCGCGCAGTAGCGCTCGACGGGCTCCCACCCGGCCGCGTCGGCTGCCTCGAGCAGATCCTCGCCCTCGGCCACGAACCGGCCGGACTGCTCGCGCCAGCGCCGGCGGCCGCGAAGCTTGCGGATCTCCTTGAGTTTCTGGTTGTGGGGGCTGGTGATCGTCATCGGTGCGGGATTAAAAAAAGCGCCGTCCCTTTCGGAAGCGGCGCCCGTTCGGCGGTGCTGGTGGGTCGGCTTTGCGTCAGCCGGCCGCCAGCGCCTCGCGGGCGCGGTCGGCAAAGCGTCGGAAGGTGTCGGCGTCGCGGACGGCGATGTCGGCGAGGATCTTGCGGTCGAGCTCGACGCCCGACAGCTGCAGTCCGTGCATGAACTGCGAGTAGGACATGCCGTGCTGGCGGGCCGCGGCGTTGATCCGGGTGATCCACAGCCGCCGGAAGTCGCGCTTGCGGTTGCGCCGGTCGCGGTAGCGATACTGGTCGGCCTTGAGCACGGCCTCCTTGGCGGTCCGGTAGTGCCGGCTGGCGTCGCCCCGGTAGCCCTTGGCGAGCGCGAGCGTGGCGCGGCGCTTCTTACGGGCGTGGACCGAGCGCTTGACGCGGGTCACGAGCGCTTCTCTCCGAGCAGGATCTTGACGCGGGCCACGTCGTGCTTGGAGATGACCGCCGGCCGCGCCATCTGGCGCTTGCGCTTGGGCGACTTCTTCTCGAGGATGTGGCTCGAGAACGAGTGGCGGCCGCGCACCTTGCCGGTGGCGGTCACGCGGAAGCGCTTCTTGGCGCCTGAGTGGGTCTTCATCTTCGGCATGACTCGGCCGACTAGTAAAGCAGACGGCTTCAGACGCGCTCCGTTGGGCATCCGCGCGGGAGCACGGCCCGCCGCCGAGAAGGTCAGTCCGAGGCGTCTTCTGAGACCGCGGAGGCGACCGGCTCGGAGCGGTTGCCGTTCGCCTCGGCGTTGTTGGCCCCGGCGTCGTTGCCGGCGGCGTTCGCTTCGGCGTTGGCCTCGGCGCGGGCGCGCTCGCGGCGGCTCTGCTTGCCGCGGACCTCGGGCTTGTCGTCCTCCGCCTGTTGCTCGTTCTCACCGGCGAGCACGGCCTTGGACGGGGCCAGCATCATCGTCATGTTGCGCCCGTCCTGGAGCGGCGTCTGCTCGACGACGGCGATCTCCGACAGCTCCTCGGCGAGGCGGTCCAGCAGCGCCGTCCCGCGCTCGGGGTGGGTCACCTCGCGGCCGCGGAACATGATCGTGATCTTGACCTTGTCCTTGCCGAGTCAGGAAGCGCGGTGACGTGGCCCTTCTTGGTGTCGTAGTCGTTCTGCGCGATCTTCGGGCGGAACTTGATCTCGCGGATCGTGATCTGCTGCTGGTGCTTGCGCGCGGCCTTCTGCTTCTGGGCCTGCTCGTACTTGTACTTGGAGTAGTCGAGCACGCGGCACACCGGCGGGCGCGCCTCGGGGGCCACCTCGACCAGGTCGAGATCGCGCTCCTGGGCGTAGGCGAGCGCCTCGGACGTCTTGATGACGCCGATCTGCTTGCCGTCCTCGCCCACGAGCCGAACCTCGGGTACGCGAATCCGGTCGTTGATCCGGGTCTGGTCCCGCTCGGGCGGGCGCCGGTCGAACCTACGGGGGACCGGCACTAGTTGCGGAGGCGGCGCTGTGAGTCAAGCGGCGCCGGGCCGTGTGTGGTGAAGCACTTGGATCAACGCAACCGAGTATAGCGGCGCGATTTGGTCGTCGAGCGAGATTTATCGGCGGGGGCGACGAGCGCTTACTTCCTCGTCCAGGCGCTCGATGAACTCCTCCACGGCGACCGATCCCGCGTCGCCGCGCCGATGCTCGCGCACCGCGACCTGCTGTGCCTCCTGCTCGCGATCGCCGACCACCAGCATGTACGGGATCTTGCGCAGCTCGGCGTCGCGGATCTTGCGGCCGACCGACTCGGTGCGGTCGTCGAGCTCGGCCCGCAGCCCGGCCGCCCGCAGCCGGTCCGCAACCCGGCGCGCGTAGTCGTCGTGGCGGTCGGCGATCGGCAGCACGATCGCCTGGACCGGGGCCAGCCACACCGGCAGCTCGCCGTCGAGGTGCTCGAGCAGGATCCCGATGAAGCGCTCGTAGGAGCCCATCAGCGCCCGGTGGATCATCACCGGCCGGTGCTCGGCGTTGTCGGCGCCGGTGTAGGTGAGGCTCGAAGCGCTCCGGGAAGTTGTAGTCGAGCTGCACGGTGCCGAGCTGCCACGAGCGGCCGAGCGAGTCGGTCATGTGCATGTCGATCTTCGGGCCGTAGAAGGCGCCGTCGCCCTCGTTGAGGTCGTAGTCGAGCCCCTGTGTCTCGAGCGCGTTGCGCAGCGCCGCCTCGCTGAGGTCCCACAGCTCGTCGGAGCCGATCCGCTGCTCGGGCCGGGTCGAGAGCTCGAGGCGCACGTCGAGCCCGAACACGTCGTAGGTGGCGAACGCGAACTCCAGGCACGCCGGCGACCTCGTCCTGGATCTGGTCCTCGGTGCAGAAGATGTGGGCGTCGTCCTGGGCGAAGTGGCGCACGCGCAGCAGCCCGTGCAGCGTGCCGCTCGGCTCGTTGCGGTGCAGCAGCCCGGGCTCGGAGTAGCGGACCGGCAGGTCGCGGTAGGAGTGGCGCTGCAGCGAGTACAGCTGGCAGTGGCCGGGGCAGTTCATCGGCTTGAGCGCCATCGCCCGGTCCTCGGACTCGGTCACGAACATGTTGTCGCGGTACTTGTCCCAGTGGCCCGAGGTCTTCCACAGCGAGCTGTCGTAGAGCTGCGGCGTCTTGACCTCGGTGTAGCCGCGCTCGCGGCCCATCTCGCGGCTGAGCGCGACCAGCGAGTTGAACACCTCCGTGCCCGCCGGGAACCAGAACGCCGAGCCGGGCGCGACCTCGGAGAACGCGAACAGCCCCAGCTGCGGGCCGAGCCGGCGGTGGTCGTTGGCGCGGGCGCGCTCGAGCCGCTCGAGGTACTCCTCGAGGTCCTTGCTCGGAGAAGAACGCCGTCCCGTACACGCGCGTGAGCATCGGGTTGGCGGAGTCGCCGCGCCAGTAGGCGCCGGCGACCGACTGCAGCTTGAACGCCTTGATCCGCTTGGTGCTCGGCGAGTGCGGGCCGCGGCACAGGTCGGTGAACGGGCCGTTGGTGTAGAGCGAGACGGTCTCGCAGTGGGTGGGCGGGGTCGGCGTTCCGAACCAGGTCCTCGATCAGCTCGACCTTGTAGTCCTGGTGCCTCGGCGCGGAACCGCTCGAGCGCCTCGGTCGACGCGTGACGTCCTCGCGCACGAACGGCTCGTCGGCGTCGATGTGCTCGCGCATCTCGCGCCTCGATCCGCTCGAAGTCCGCATCGCTGAGCGTCACGCCCGTCGGGGAAGTCGAAGTCGTAGTAGAAGCCGTTCTCGATCGGCGGCCCGATCGAGATCTTGACCCCCGGGTAGAGCTCGAGCACCGCCGTCGGCGAGCACGTGCGCGGCGTCGTGGCGGATCAGCTGCCAGCGCGTCGTCGCCGCTGCGCTCGGTGAGGATCTCGAGCTTGGCCGGTCGCCGTTGGCGCGTCGCCGTTGGCGCAGTCGGGCAGCGGGCGGGCGAGGTCGCGCAGCTCGCCGTCGACCTTGACCGCCAGCGCCGCCCGCGCCAGGCCGGGGCCGATCGCGGCGGCGGCGTCGGCGCCGGTGGCGCCGTCGGGCAGCGCCAGGATCGTGCCGTCGGGAAGCTCGTAGTCCATCACGGCCTGATGCTAGTCGGGGTTCCGGGGACGGGGCGGGCGGTGCGGGGCGCGCCGCTGCCGGCCGGGGCCGGGCCGGGGCGAGAGTCACGGCGCCCGAGGCCGGGCACCCGTGCTCCACACGACAAATCCGGCGCCTGCGGAGGGGCTTGTCGTGTGGAGCACGCATATGGTGCACGCCACGACAAGGCTCGGAGTTGCGCGCGGAATTGTCGTGTTATGCACCCTCGTGGGGGCGCAGCGGCACTACCCGCAGACGATCTCGGCGCGCTTGAGCGGCTCGCAGGGCGGCTGGACCGGGGACAGCGGCGGGCCGGGGGCCACGATCGGCCCGTTGTTCGTACCCGACGCCTTCACGTGGAACGTGAACTTCCCGATCGTGCGGACCACGGCGATGAACTGCGGGCAGGCCTTGGCGGGTCCGCACACCGGCCGCATTGTCTCGACGATCCGGCCGTGGAACGTGCCCGCGCACCACGAGCTGCTGCCGGTCGGGATCAGCTTCGCGCTCACCCGCGCGCCGTTGCGCTTGGCCCCGACGGTCGTGAATGCGAACGACTGGCACCCGTGCCGGGCGGGGCCGCGGGCGTTGATCTCATAGCGCAGCAGCGTCCCACTCTGACCGGTGGTCTTCTGCGGGGCGGTGAACCCGATCACGAAGTGCGTCCGGGCGCCGCCCGCCGAGGGCTTCATCGTGATCCGGTTCTTGGCCGCGGCGGAGGCCGGCAGCGCGGCGATCCCGGCGAGGGCCAGCAGGGTGGCGAGTGTGCCTCTCATCCCGACCGCGAGACTACCCCTGGTCCGGAGTTCTCACGCCCGCTACATTTACGCCTCCCAGGGCGATTAGCTCAGCTGGGAGAGCGCCGTCTCGACAAGGCGGAGGTCACTGGTTCGAGCCCAGTATCGCCC
>CAWDJM010000005.1:0-538294 GCA_963802655.1 uncultured Solirubrobacterales bacterium
AATCCAGGCAAGTCGCAGGGGCGGCCGAACGAAAAGCACGGGCTCGAAGCCCATCGATCAAAACGGCCTACCCGTCTGCGTTCTCCCAAGAAAGCCCCTGTCCCGGATGAGCCGAAAGTTCGACCACCACCGAGCGGAACCTTCAACAGGGCAGTTTCATGCCTCGAGAAGGAGCAGTCTTCCGGTGGGCGAGTGTTTGGGAATGTCCCCCCAACGATTATTGGGCCTGCGCCCCGCGTGGGACGAGACGGCTGACGATGGCCGCGACGACCGTGACCAGGTAGATCTGACCGAGCAGCGCCTCGGTGATCGCGAGGGTGTGGCCGAGGTTGGTGCGCGCGGTGAAGTCCCCGTAGCCGACCGTCGTCATCGTCACGAAGCTGAAGTAGAGGGCGCGCGCGCAGACGTGCGGCGTCACCGTTGGCGAAGAAGGAGCGCCACCGAGATTCTGGACGGCGCCGTACGTGAAGGCGAAGAACAGACCCACCAACAGGTAGAGGCAGAGGACCCCGGCGACGACGGGACGGTCACGGTGCCGGTGGCGCGGAGGTTGCGCACGAGCCCGATCACAACCGCTGGAGGCGCCAACGCGACCAGCAGCCCGTTGGCGATGGCGACAATGCCCGGCAACCGTCGTGCCCTTCTCGGCCACGGACGCGATCACCACGCCCACCACGATTGTTAGCACGACTACGGCCGCGACGCGCAGCCGCCGCGTCGGGACCTCGGCGGCGTACAGCGCGAGCATCAGCGTCAGCCGACCAGGACGGTCCCGATCGTCCGCTGAAGATCGCCCGGCTCGGCAACGCCCTCGAAGAAGAACGTGGCACCGAGCGCCAGGAGCAGCATTCCGTAGCGCTGCCGCGAGCCCTTCACCCCGCCTTCATTCGTCATCGGCAGTCGAGTCTCCTGCGCTCCCCAAAGGAGGGTCTCGGGCACCCGATAGCAGAGTGGTGGTTTGATCGATAAGTGGCAGCGCGACCGCTGAGCTCGGGGGCCGACGGCAGAGAATGGTCCCTTTGCCGCGGTGGGGAGCGCCGCGGGCATCCCCTCTCTGTCAACGTCCGGCGAGACGCTCACCATCGAGGACCGATGAAAGTCAAGGGGCTGCGATCGGTTTTTTGGCGGTGATTGCCTGGGTCCTGTCGGTCGGAGGGTGGCCTCGGCGGGCCGCAGATCGCCTCCTGTGAGGCCGTGTCGGCGTCGATCCCCCGGAGCGGCGCGATTCCGGTCGGTATTTGCGCGGGCGGGGTCGTCGTCGGGGTGGTCGACGGCGACACGGCGCGTTAGGTTGTGTGGTGGGCGCGAGTCGATGACGTGTCGAAGAGCAGGCGTCTGGGGCTCGCGAGCCTGCCGCGCGACTTGCCCTTCAAGGGCCTGATCTATGCGCGCCCCGGTGTCACGCTCGCGCCCACCTTCTCGGGCTTGTCTGCCTCGGCCTTCGCTCGTCCGGCTGATTGCCAGTCGCTGACCATCCGCGCGTAGGAAGCTTCGGCCTGCTCGGCGAGCTCGCGCTCGGCGGCGCGCAACTTCTCGCGCGTGGCCCAGGTCCCGGTCGGCGTGCCCTTCATGGTGGTGGCGCCGGCGCGGATCTCGAGCTGCCGGATCTTGCGGGCGGTCAGTGACGGCTGCTGGTGCGCGTAGTCCTCGCCGCGGGTGAGCAGGCACCAGAACAGGGTCGTCAGCTTGCGGGCTGAGGCGACGATCGCTTTCCCGTGACCGCGGCGGCCACGGATCCGCTGATAGAACGCGTGCAGGGGGCCGGGCTGGTGGACGACGGTCCATGCGGCCTCGACCATCGCCCACCGCGCCTCCGAAGCGCCGCGCTTGGTGATCCGGCCTGAGCGGGCGGGCTGCTCGCCGGACTGGCGGACCTTCGGGTCAAGGCCGAGATAGGCGACCAGCTGCCGTGAGGTCTTGAACCGGCGGATGTCGCCGACGGCGGCCAGGAAGCTCGCGGCGCAGATCAGGTTCACGCCGGGCACGGTCATCAGCCGTCGGGCGTCTGCCGACAGCAGCGCCTGCTTGGCGATCAGCCGCTCGACCTCCTCGATCTCGGCGTCGAGGAACGCGATGTGTCGCAGCCCGGCGTGGATCGTCTCGGTCTCCTCGACCGGCAGATCGAGCGACGTCAGCCACTTGCGTCCCTTGACGCCGAACAGGTCAGAGCACGGCGGCTTGCCCTGCAGCCGGCGCATCAGCACCGCATGAATCTCGTTCTTCGCGCGCGACCGCGCGTGCACCAGCTGCTCTCGGCGAGCGAGCCGACGGCGCAACCGCCGGCAGCTCTGGTCGGGCACCCACACCGCTTCGAGCTCCCCGGTCCACAGCAGCTTCGCGAGCGCACGTGCATCCAAACGGTCGGTTTTCGCGCGCGCGTTACTGATCCCGGTGTCGTCCGGGCTGACCACGATGACCTTGTCAACGAACGGTTCAAGGATCCGTGCGACCTCCCACGCGCTCCCGGTCACCTCAAGCGCGACGCGATCGCTGGCCAGCAAGCTCTCGGCCAGCACCCGCAGCGCTTCGGGGGTGCTGTTCACCCTCCCGGCCGAACGAACCACCCCGTCCTCGCAGATAGCGATCTCGCAGAAGTCACGATGCACGTCCAGTCCGATCGCGCGACCGACCCATCTCAGCAGCTGCATCCGACACCTCCTCGCTTCGTTGGTCAATAGCGGAAGAACGAGCGGGCGAACGACATAGACCGATACGTGCTCGCGGCACAATCCAGGCAAGTCGCAGGGGCGGCCAAAGGAATCACCCGGGCTCGAAGCCCATCCTCAATGTCGGCCTGCCCGACCGCGTTCTCCCAGAAGCCCCTGTCCCGGATCAGCCGACCGTACGGTCAGCGCCGGACAGAGCGCCTCTGGAGCGAAGTTTCATGCCAGGAATCAATGAACCTTGAGGGCGAGAACGGAGCAACGCCAGGATGTTGGAGTCGAGCACGAATGGAGCTAGGGCTGCGGATGATGTTGCCGCCAGCCGCGAAGACCAGGGAGGCGTAGCCGAGCTGGGATTTGGGGCTGGCGGGCGCGCCGCGCCGGCCGGGGTCCCCGACCCCGAGCTGGTCGAGCGGGCCAAGCGCCGGTCGTTCACGGCGAAGTACAAGTTGGAGGTCCTCGAGAAGGCCGAGGCGTGCACGAGGCCGGGCGAGATCGGTGAGCTTTTGCGTCGCGAGGGGCTGTACACGTCGCATCTGACGTACTGGCGCAAGCAGCAGCGCGACGGCGCGTTGAAGGAGCTCGGCCGCTCGCGCGGGCGCAAGCCGGTCGACCGGCGCGATGAGGAGATCGCGAAGCTGACGCGCAAGCTGGAGCGCTCCGAGGCCGAGCTGGCGAAGATGAAGCGGGTCGTGGAGATTCAGGGAAACGTCTCAGCGCTGTTGGAGGAGATGCTCGGATCAGACAGCGCGCCGAGGAGCACCGAGCGATGATCGCCGCCACGGTCGAAGAGCTGACCCCGATCATCGGCACACGCCCTGCGTGCCGGGCGCTGGGCGCCGCGCCGGCGACGATCTACCGCCGCCGCCGGCCGCCCGAGCCCAAGCCGCCGAAACCGCGGCCGGCGCCGGCCAGGGCGCTGAGCGAGCCCGAGCGCGAGCAGGTGCTCGACGTGCTGCATTGCGAGCGGTTCGTCGATGTGTCGCCGGAGGAGGCCTGGGCGACGCTGCTGGACGAGGGCACCTACCTGTGCTCGACCCGCACGATGTACCGGATCCTCGCCGCCAAACATGGGGGCGTGCGTGAGCGGCGCGCTCAGCTCACCCATCCCGCATACGCCAAGCCCGAGCTGCTCGCCGAGCGCCCGAACGAGCTGTGGTCGTGGGACGTGAGCAAGCTGAAGGGTCCGGCGAAGTGGACCTGGCTCTACCTGTACGTGATCCTCGACGTGTTCAGTCGCTACATCGTCGGCTGGACGGTCCAGTACCGCGAGAACACCCAGCTCGCGACGGCGCTGATCGAGCAGGCCGCCGAGCAGCAGCAGATCACCCCCAAGATCCTGACGCTGCACGCCGATCGCGGCGCGCCGCAGCGCGCCAAGCCGGTCGCGTTCCTTCTGGCCGATCTCGGCATCACGAAGACGCACTCGCGACCGTACACCTCCAGCGACAACCCCTACTCAGAGTCGAACTTCAAGACCCTGAAGTATCGGCCCGAGTTCCCCGCCCGGTTCGACGACATCGACCACGCCCGCACCCACTGCCGAGCGTTCGTCGACTGGTACAACCACGCCCACCGCCACTCCGGGATCGGGCTGATGACACCGGCCGCCGTCCACCACGGCCATGCGGCGCAGCTGAACGCGGCCCGGGTTGACGTGCTCGACGCGGCCTACCAGCGGCACCCCGAACGGTTCGTCCGCAAGCCGCCCGTGCCGCCCGAGCTGCCGACCGCGGCCTGGATCAACAAGCCGAAGGAGGTCGCCGCCACTCACTAAATTCGAACGCGAAGCGTCTCACCGGGCTTGACAGGCTCCGCCCCGTACCGACGAGGATGTGAGGTGCGCGAGGGCTCGGCTATCTAACTCGGAGCTGCGCATCGCCGCGACCGACGCCGCGATGCGAGTATCCGAAACGTCTGGGACGACAATCTCGACCTTGCCGCCCGATCCGAAGAAGTCCCGAAGCGCGACAAACCGAGCTCCTTCAACAAAGTACCCGAAGTACCAGCTAACGAGCTCAAGCTGCCGTACAGCCGGCTCGTGGCTGCCTGCCTTCCTGAGGAGATCAACAAACGGCACGTCTCGCGGTTCCGAGTACGTGGCGATCACCCCGGGCGCTTGCCTCGTAGCCTTCACAACAAGATCTGCCATCGCTTGCTGACGGTCAGCGTCATCTGTTGCGACCGCTTTGCTGAGCTTCCCGACGAGCTGTGTCTCTCGAGTCGCTTGGTTTTCCTCGTTGTCCGCCAAGAAGTCGACCAGCACGGTCAGCAGGAACACGATCAACACGATCGACATGCCGAGACCTACCTCTACAGAAAACACGGCAGCGACTCCGGCACCTACTCCGAGGAGAACCGCTGCGCCAATCCCGTACGGGCGTGTCCTTGAATTCCGGAAGAGTTCGACCGGCCGCAGGTGACGAAACACGATGGAGCACAACCTACGCCACCATGTCGTGCGAGCGCCAGTGCGACCAGGATTAGAACCGGGAAAGCACCAGCGCCCGATGGCAAATAGTCGCGTTTGCGCACGCTCGTCGTCTCCGCGCGTCATATGGTCGCGCTTTGGTGCCAAACCGCGACTATTCCGTCCGAGACCGGGTGTAGCGTCGATTGATGGACAAGAGCGCCCCCGCACCGCGTCAACGGCCGGGGGCATGACACCCAAGGAGGCCCTTGGATGCTCGATCACGGTAGCCCACCACCCACCCAGCCGGCCGACGCTCGCCCACTTGACGGCCTAGTGCGCACCCACTGGATGCTCGCCGTCTGCGTCGTCTGCGGCCACGAGCGCGCCCACGGCGAGCGCTACCGCGCTACCTGCCCCACCTGCGGCGCCACCCTGCACAGCTTCACTCTCTACCGCGACCTGCACGCGGACCGATGAACCGCGCGGTGCCCGCCGCGTCGAAGACAGCTCGCCCTCCAGCTCCAGGAGGCATTCGCAGAGGACCAGCAGCTCGCCGGGCAGCTCGACGACGCGCAGCAACGTCTGCAGAGCGCCAACGAGCGGCTGTGGTCAGGGCTTCATCCCGACGCGCTGGCGCTGCTCTACGACGATACGCACGCGGTCGGGATCGACGCCCCGGGCGCGATCCGCAGCGAAGTCGCCGCCGCCCATGATCGACGCTCTCCAGGACGACGCCGACCCAACACCAGCTCGAGACCACGGTCCTCAGGCTCGTGCAAGAGATTCACTGGACGATCCACGACGCGTTCACCGACTACCAAAACGTCTCCGAACAGCGGCGCCAGCTCGCCGCAGACACCGGCGAGGCCATCGCTCGATTTACAGATGCGCTTGTCGCCGCGGGATGGTCAGAGGAGGAAGCGCGCAACGCAAACGTCGACGAGCTCTCCGAGGAGCAACAGCAATGGTGAGCCACACGCCTAGCGAGCGCGTACCGACGCAAGGAACCAGCGCCTCCCGCGCATACGCTCAGCAGGCCCTGCGGGCGCTACAAGTCACGCGAGACGCCCTCAACGACGAAGACCCCGCGGGGATCGACGTTGCGCTACGGACCGCCGATGTGTACGCCCGGCTTGCGCAAGCAGCCGCGGCGGCGGAGATCGCCGCCCTCCACGCCCACACCACCAGCAGGCCACCAGCAGCATGAGCACCCAACGCGGCAACTCTTCGAGGTCGATGAACGCTCACGTAGGCACGACCGGGAGCCGGCGGCTCCCCGTGGAGATCCTGGCTGAGCACGAGGTTAAGGCGCTGATCCGGGCGAACTCCACGCGCGCGCCAACCGGGGTGCGTAACCGTGCGCTGCTGGCCACCTTGTATCGCTCCGGACTGCGGATCTCAGAAGCACTCGCACTCGAGCTACGCGACCTCGACCCACACGCCGGCACGTTGAACGTGCGCCACGGCAAGGGCGACCGCCAGCGGATCGTCGGAATGGACGACGACGCGTTCGCGCTGCTCGAGATCTGGCTCGAGCGCCGGCGCAAGCTCGGCCTTGCCCGCCGCCCGGCCGTGTTCTGCACCCTGAAAGGCAAGCCCCTCAGCACCTCCTACATCCGCCACCTACTGCCCCGCCTGGCAAGACGAGCACAGCTTCCACCCGACAAGCGAGTGCACGCCCACGCCCTACGCCACACCCACGCCTACGAGCTACTGGCCGAGGGCGTGCGCCTGGACGTGATCTCCGGCCAGCTCGGCCACAGCTCCCTGGCCACCACCCACCGGTATCTCAACCACATCGCACCGCACGAACGCGTCGAGAAGGTCCGCCAACGCAACGGCTGGACGCGGCCGTAAAGGACGGGTCCGATGAAGCTTGCCTACATGCAAGTTCGACCCTCGGGGTCGGGCCCGGTCGGCGCCGATCCGAGCGCAGATCTGCTCAAGCTCGGCGTGCAGGTCGGTCTCGATTTCGACAGGCGCTGAAGCTCGCCGCGGGCGCGCGCGATACACCGGCCGGCCAGCAGCCCCAGCTTGCGGTACACAAGCATCCAGCCGACAGCGGTTATTCGGACCCTGACAGCAAGCACGACCAACGGGCGGCCGAGACTTACGGCTCGACGTCGCGCGCCCGCGGTGATAAGCCTGGCCGCAGCCGCTCGGGCCGCGCGCTGAGCGACGGCTTTCTAGCCCAACCCTCGGCGCCGAGAGCACCACCGAGCAAGCGGCAAAGATTTATCGAGCGCCTGCCGCTTCGCGCTGCTCCACCTCAATTGGTGTCCCGACGAGGCTATGGAGGCGCTTCTTGCAGCTGGTCGCGCTGGGTCGCAGGGTAGTTGTCCAGGGCTCCCAGAAGCGCCGCGATGGCATGGTACGCAGCAGACCCGATCGCCTCGATGCCGATCACACGCCCCTGCCGATCCCAGTCGATGGTGATCAGATCGTCGGGCCGAGTCGTCTTAGCCCAGAGTCCGTCGGGGTCGACCGCGATGTAGAGCGCGGCGGCGTCATCGGTGATTTCAACACGTAGATCCTTCATAGCTACAACATGGTTCCGCTGCGTAGATGCGCGGAAAAGTCCGAAATTTTCAGCCTCGTCTATGAACTCGTATGGACTTGTACTGTCGGCGCTGGCGGCATAAGGATTGATCGCTATGTCTTGATTGACGGACGACGCCCAGAGATCGGTCCGGCGCTCGGCATCACGGCCTCGTTCGGTCATGTTCCTCGAGCCGGAAGCGGCGCGTGACCCACCGTGAGTTCCCGCCAAGCACTTGACGCGGATGTGATCATCCAAGAGGTGGGCGCGCTGGCGAAGGCCGACACGACGCGGCTCGGTCCGGACCCGATCAGAACGCCGGGATCCGACGGCTCGCGCGCGCCGCCCGGACCCGCGCTGCAGCTGGCGCTCGCATCGCGCGGGGGCCAGGACGCGGTGCTTGCGCTCCAGCGTGCGGCAGGCAATCGGGCGGCCGTCGCTGCGTTGCACAGACGCGCGTCCACGGGCGCAAGCCGGGGGGTGCTGCTCGCCCGCTGCCCAGGGCGCTGCCAGTGCGGTGGCCGGTGTGGCGGCGGGCGGGGCGATGACGCATTCCTCGACGAGTTTGCCCGGCGCCTGCAGCGTGCGGTCGCCGCCCGCCGGGACCAGTCGCATGACGAAGCGGCGGTCGACCCGTTGGCGCCTCCGCCGCCCGTGGTCGCTGAGGCGACACCGAACGGGCGGCCGTCGGACCGCCCGAGATCCGGTGGCCCCTCAGCGGAGACGCAGAGCGGCGGTCTGGCCCCGCGCGCCGATACCCGCACCGGCGCCGCGCGGGCCGGCAACGACGCGCAGAGCGGCCCGCGCGCGGTCATGCTGCAGCGGCTCGCCTACTGGGCGGAGGTCAATCCCGATCCGGAGAGCAAGGGGTGGCGCAGTGGAACGTGGGTCCACCACCAGGTCCTGCCACAGATCGGCTTGGAGACGGGGCGCCACGGCAAGAGACTGTTCACCGAGGCACCGGTCCCGCAGGCCGACCGCAACAAGTCGGGTCCAGACGACATCCACGGATATGCGGACTTCTACAAGGCGACCACGACGGTCGGGGTCGAGTTCCCCGCGCACGAGTCCCCTCGCCAGATGCCTTCGGGCACGTACCTGAGGCTCAACGGCGAACGTTTCGCACATCTGCAAGAGTCGGCTCCGAGGGTGCCCGCGGGCTCGACCGTGCTCGAGGATGTCGCGCGGGCGCCACCGGAGATCGCCCTCGGCGACCTCAAGGGCGGTATCGACAGCGTCCCCACCGCGGAAGCGGCCGACCAACTCAAGAATTACATGGACGGTTTCCGCCTCGCCGGTCAGTACGTCAGCGCCTATGTTGACCCTGCCGGTAAGAAACCGCCGGCGTGGAAGCCCGGGCTGCGCCACCTGCACGCAAACGAGGTTGACGTGCCGCCGTTGTACACACCCGGCCACGCCCACGCGCAGCCGTCGGTCCGTCTCGTGCTCATCAAGGCGTCCGGCAAGCCCGATTTTGCGTTCTCCGGTCGCCATCCCGTGTTCGGGAAGCTCTACGTCCTCGCTGACCCCCACCGTCCCGGAGTGTGGGTCTACACGTACGCGCCCGATCAGGAGATCCCGCTCGGCGAGCTCCCTCAGCACGTTCGCGAGCTGGGTCCCGAGGTCGAGACGCGGCTGAGAACGCCGCTGCTGACGCCTCCGCTGGCGCGCAAGGTGCGCTCCGGCGCTCAAGTCCGCTGCCACGATCCGCCGGCGCCCCCGCGGGGCCGTGCGCTGCGCCTCCTGGTTGCTCGCCAACAGCAGGCCTCGGCCGATCCTTTCGACTACGACAAGTGGTTGCGCGCTCAGACCGACCTGGGCGACCGCGTCGGGGCGGCTGAACACGAGCCCGCTGTCGAGGACGCGGAGGTGGCCCAGAGCGTCGAGGAGGCCAACGAGAACGTGCGCAACCTCGGCCTGCGCGCCCCCAAGCTGTCGCAGGAAAGGCTTGCCGGCGGGCAGACCGTCAAGGAGATCAGGTTCTGGACGGGCACCACGGGAAAGATCCTCGGCAAGTTCCGGCACCTGTTCGGCCGCGCGTTCACCACCGTCGCGAACCTCTACATCAAGCTCAGGGACCGCATCCGCGCGATGCTGTCGTCCGCTGGTGAGGGCAAGAGCTTCGGCGGGGGACTCCCGGGGGCGGCGTTCAAAGCGGCGTATGCCGTGGTCAAAGGGGCGGCCCGCTACATCGTGACCAAGACGGCCGAGCGGTTGCGCACTTCGCTGGTGGAAGGAACCAAGAAGAAGCTGATGTCGCTGATCGGACCCGCTGTGGAGGCAGTGGAGGCCAAGGTGCACGACGTCGAGGAGATGGTGGCGGACCTCGAAGGCGAAGTGCTCAAGAAGATCGAGGAGGTGTTCGGCGGAATCATCGACGTCTACACCTCGATCATGAAAGAGATCGAGGACATCAAGTCGCTCGTGGGCAAGATCACCGACATCGTCGACAAGGTCCGCTGGGGCGCCCGCGTCCTCGAATGCCTGTCGCCTCCCGGGATTGGCTGTCTCTGGATCCTCGCCCAGAGTGTCCTCGAGGACGTGGCCGCGCGCGTGGTCGAGACGTGCTGGTTCAAGCGCAACATCACGCCCCTGATCAATGGCCTGTCCTGGGTCAAGAAGCTGCCCGACCGCCTGGCCAAGACGATCCGTGACGCGCTCGTCGGGCTGATGCCCGGCCCGCTGCACGACGTGTTCGACGAGATCGACACCGACCCCGTCGACGTCGGCGAATCGGACATCGGGTGCGATGTTGACGACGATCCCGAGCGGGACCGGCTCACGGCGGAGCGCCGGGCGATGTGGGATCTGCTCGAGGCGGTCGGAGAGGACCGCTGGGACGCCTTGGTCGAGGCCTTCTGGGCCGCCGGCGCGAGTTACAACACCCGCCTGACCGCGGCGGAGATCTACCGCGCTAAGGACATCATCGTCCGCAGTCACGTCACCGCGAAGCAGCTGCGCGACTACGCAAAGTACTACGCGCCGTTCGCCGACAAACGCCGCTTCGGTCCCCTCGGCGAGTTAGTCACCGCAGTCGCACGTCAGGGCCCACAGATGCCCGACGTCGTCGGGGAGACGGAGGCGACGGACGGGGGCGGGGACGGGAGTGGCGCGGGCACCGCGACCGAGGCCGTGCCCACCGACGCCCCCGGGCCTGCGGGCGAAGCAATCAAGTACGAGTTCGTCAACATCGGGAAATTCGGTCGTGACGTGCAGGCCGGCAAGACGCTGACGCTCGACGTGACCGTCAAGATCCGCGGCAGGCTCTTCATCCTCCGCAACGTCCCGCTGGTCGTCCAACCACCGCAGCCGCAGCCGGACCACACCGTGAAGATCGTGCTCTCCCCGAACAAGGACATCGTCTTTGAGTACGGCGGGCATGACGCCGGAACGTCCCCACAGAGGATGACCCTGTCGAAGACGAGCAGGTTCTGGCGGACTTTCGCGGCGCCCCAGCCAGGCCAACCGGCTCGCGAGCCAGCGCTGACGCCCTAGTCTTAACTAAGCGTCAAACGCTTAGCGCGCAAAATCGCGCCGTTACTAACGAAGGGCCGGTAGGACTCTGCGTCTATGACCAGTCGCGCGGCGCAACACGAGCGTGAGTCCTCACTGCGCTGGGTGGCGCGGGAGGCTCTCCTCTATGAACCGGCCACGAACACCCTGCATCGCCCGGGCTGCCGCCAGCTCAGCAACCCAGACGCATCCGGATATGCGCGACGCTCTTGCTGTCGTCCGACGGCTTTGCCATCGTGTGAGACGTGTCGCAGTTCGGTATGGCCGGGGCCTGGACCGGCCTGATCGCTGCGCCCTGGGTCAAGGGGCTCCATCCTTGAGCGACCGTCGCCTGTGGCTTGACGAGGTCTGAGCCTTCAGTAGTAACCGCGAGGCGTGATCGCCACGTGTGCTCGCGGGAATGCGCCTTCGGTCCGTCAATGCGGGCCGCGACGAACCGTTACAAGCAGTGGCCGACAGGATCAACCGCTTCGCACACGTCGCGCGCGAGCCGCTACCTGCTCGCTCGCGCCGCTTCTTAATACGCAGCCGGATGAGCGCTGCCCTGTCCTGGCGGGCGATCCGGGGCGCGCACCGCTTCTAACCTTAAGCGTGCAAATCCGTGCCGTTGCTACCGAGGGCCGGGTGGAAGCGCGATGCGGGAACCGGGATATTGCAGGCGCTTGCTGCCGGGAAGCGGCAAAAGCCTTGCTTGCAGACGGGGTTGGTCTTCGCCTCCTTACGATGCCAACTCACTTTGCTGCGGTCACAGTCACCGATGCGCACCCCAGCGGAGCGCGCGAAGACTACCCACGAGCGGGGCCCTGCATGACCCCCGACCGATGCACGAAGTAGAGTGTCACGCCGGGATCCGGGCGAGCCGGGGGCTGCGACGCCCCCGGCCACCCGACGTTCACCCAGGAGTTGGGGGTCGTTAATTCTGATCTTAACGTACCCGCCGCGGCATCGATCCGTGGCTCACCGAATAAATGCAGGGTCGTGCGCTACGCCGTCTTCTCCTTCTCCGTCTGGTAGGCCAATGGGTATGAAGCCGCCGGTGACGCGCGCGCGCCCAGGCGGGTAAGGGCCTGTTGCCCACAGGGCGTCGTTCGCGTGCTCGCCGCACGCGCCGGCGCGGTATACGACAACGTTGCCGTCGTCCTGCATGTCGAGAAACGCCCCGGGGTGATTCGATGTGCCGCTTGCCCATCTTGGTTGATTCGAGGTGTCGTACAGCACCAAGTTACCGTCGGTCTGCATGTCCAACCCCCTGGGCGTGAACTGACCTGGCCCGGTATTGGTCGCCCACCGAGCAGCACCATCCTCGGAGCTCGAGCCATCGTAGAGAACCACATTCCCGTCGGTTTGCATCCAAAACGAGTACCGCCCATTTTCGGATGACAGAGAGTGGCCGGGTTGTAGGGATTGACCCGGTTCGAGAAGCGACATGTTGCCTCCAAAGAAACGTAGGAATAGTTTGAGTGCCGTGGTCTCGCACGCCACGCCGTCAGACATGAACGTTCGAGCGCGACGGGAACGGTAGGGCGCCGCGGCCGCGGTTTCATGTGACGTTTGCCCTATCTTTGAGCGGCGTGTAGCTCGCCGAGCGGCCCTGCTCCATCGCGAACAGACTCGCCTCGACGCGGCTCGAGATCTACAGCCGACTCCCAATCGCCGGCGAGCAACGCCAACTTAGCGCGCGGGCGTCCGTAAACGGCGGCCGATGACTTCACTGCGCGCCGCTTTCGCAACCGCATCGAAGCGCTGTACCTCGACGAGCCGCATGCCGGCTTGTGCTGCGGAGGGAGATGTGGAGCGGTCAGCGTCGTCGTCCCTTGGCAGCTGGGCTTTCACATGACCGACATGTCAGAGCCGGGTCCTCGAGACCTGGAACAGCAGGCATCGAGTTCAGCCGCTACGGCAAGAACTCAGAACCGACTGGCGAGGACCGCGAAGACCTCGAGATCTCGATGCTCGCGATGCGAGGTTTCAGTAGCAATGGCGCGCGGTTGCTACTGAAACCTCCTGTTAGAGGAAGGCGCGCATGAGTGCGAATTGGTCGCCGCTGGTGCCGGCGGCGACGATCCGGCCTTGGGGGTCGACGGCCAGGGCGTTGCCGAAGTCGCCGGCGCCGTGGAAGTCGGTGGTCAGGGTCTTGTCGAGTGTGCCGTCTGGTTTGAAGCGGACGAGCGCCATGTCGGGGCCTGTCGGTGGCGGCGGGGTGGTGCCGCAGGACGATGATGAACACGGGTCCCCGGATGTGCCGACGACCACGATGTTGCCGTTGGCGTCCAGGGCGAGGTCGTTGCCGAAGTCGTCTTGGCCGCTGAGGTCGGCCTGGGCGACGCCGAAGTTGCCGAACCCGAGGTTGAGCTTGCCGTCGGGGCCGTAGCTGGCGACGATCACGTCGTCTCCGTTCGGGCCGCCGCGGGTGCCGGCGATCAGGATCGTCCCGCCGGGGGTGATGGCGACGCCGTTGGCGATGTTGGTGGCGATGTTGCTGACCACGGTCCCGCTGCCGTTGAAGGTCGGGTCGAGCTTCCCGCCGGGCAGGTAGCGCGCCAGCGCGACGTTCTGGTCGGTCCCGCCGGCGACGACGATCTTGCCGTCGCTTTGCACCGCGATCGCGTCGGCGACGTCACTGATGCTGCCCAGATCGGTGGTCACGATCCCGTCGCCGTCGAAGGTCTTGTCGAGCGTGCCGTCGGTGTTGTAGCGCACCACGGCGAAATCGAACAGGCCCGGGGCGGTCTCTGCCTCTCCGGCGGCGACGATCTTGCCGTCGGGCTGGACCGCGACCGCTCGCGCGACATCATCGCGGCCCGTCAGGTCGGTCGTCTCGATCCCGGTGGTGTTGAAGGCGGGGTCGGGGTGGCCATCGGCGGTGTAGCGCACCACCCCGAAGTCGGTGTTCGCCAGTCCGGCGGGGTCGGCTTGGCCGACGGCCACAAACCCCCCATCCGGCATCAGCGCCGCGTCGAAGGCCTTGTCGTCGTTGCCGCCTAGACTGGTGGCCGCGATCCCGCCAGTACCGAAGCTCGGATCGAGATGCCCGGCCGTGTCGTGGCGGGTCGCGCCGAACTGGAAGTGGAAGGTTTGCCCGACCTCGCGGGGGCCTACGGTGACGATCTTGCCGTCGGGCTGGATCAGCACGGCCCGGCCCTCCCCGTTGCCCGGGGTGGTGACCCGGCCGACATCCCCGAACGAGGAATCCAACCCCGACGGGAGCATCTGCGTGACGCAGTGCACGGCAATATCGGTCACGTTCGCGACACCCACCTGCCCGGTGCCGTGATCGACCGTGCAGATCTGATCGGGGTTGGTCGGCTGCGTTGTGACGTTGACCTCGTAGGACTGGCCGGTGACCGCCGTCCCCGGGAACGTGAAGCTCCCATTCGCCGACACCGACACCGGCGCCCCGAGGTTCGAGAGCACCAGTCCCGAGCCCTGCAGGCCGTCGACGGTGCCGCCGATCGTGAACGTCGGCGGGGGCGGGGGCGGTGGCTGGTCGTCGTCGAGGATCGTCACCGAGGCGCTGCGCTGTTTCCCGGGCTTGGCGCACCGCAGATGGGAGAGCGAGACCTTGAAGCTCTCCGGAGACTCGCGCGTTAGGTCCTCGCGGATCGGGACCTCCACCAGCCGCGGCGAGGTATCCCGGTTCTCGAACCGCACCAGCGTCTTGGTCGGCTTGAAGTCAACGCCCGAACGCGCCGAGCCGCCACTCGTGCGCACGATGACGCTGGCCGCGCCGCGTGACCCGCCTTTGCGCGTGACCAGCACCAACGCGGTGCCGCTCGCCTCCCCGACCGAAAACGCCCGAGCGTTCAGCTGCACCGTGCCGGCGTGCGGGCGTGGTCCCGCGGGGCACCGCGCGGCGGGTCGCGGCTGTATCGGCGGCTCCTTGAACTTCCGCGCGCCACGCGCTGTCAGGCCCCGGGCTGTCAGCCCCGGGCTCGCGTGCAGCGGGTCCAGGATGAACGCTGATGCGGCCGACTCGTGGCCGCGGTCGTCGATCGCCTCGGCGTCCATGGTGACGTGCACGGTGAACCGCTGCTGGAAGTGCACGGAGCCGAGCGGGACGTTCAGCCTGATCGCGTCCGCCAGCCCCAAGCTGGCGCGCGATCCGCTTGTGTCCTTGTTGGCGTCGCCGGTGCGATTGAACTCAGCGTCTGCCCAGAACGGGGTGCGCGAGTCTGCCGAGGTGGCCGCGCCGATGAACCAGTGGTGTTGATAGCCATACAGGTATACGGCGCCACCGACATTGAAGAACGGGACTGCCCGCGTCTTGGTGCTGGAGTCAGACCCTCCAGGAACCGGGTCCGCGCGCGCGTGGTAGCGCACGACGGCCTGGATCGGGTGGCAGACGAACACCGATAGGTCCGAGCACTCCGAAGTCGCGGGCGTACCGTTGGCATCCGCCGTTTCGAGTTTGATGTCCCGAATCGTGATCCGCAATGAGGCGCCTGTTCGCAGGTCCTTCTCATACGTCTGCCGGACATCCAGATGCGCGGCGCCGCCCTTCGCCGACCGCGGCGTAAACGGATCGAGCACCGGCGCCTGCGCGGTGAGGTGAGGACTGTCGGGGTCGGGAACGGCCACCCCCGTCGCCCGGCCGGGCGCGTATTCAAGCCCGAAGTCGAACGCCATCGGGCCGATATCGAGCACGCCGCCCCCCGCAGGCGGGTCATGCCCGAGCAGCTTCTTCCCAACGCCCTGCTCGATCTTGCTGACCGACCAATGGCGCTCCAGACCGATCCGACGAAGCGCAGCCGGAGCCGACGAGGCGAACACGAGCAGCGCGCCGACGGCCGCCACCGCTATGACCGTCAGGACGCTGACCGCCCGACGGCGGAACATCTCGTAATCACACACGTGTCTGCCCCCTTCAAAAACTTCCGGCTAGTCACTTTCTCGGCGTACGAGCTTGATCTTGCCGGCAACCGATTGTCGGGCGAGCCGGGGAGCGAGCTGGATCTGGACGTGGACTTGGCGGCATCTGTATCTCGTCAGCGTTCCCCGCGCGTGCTCGTCGACTAGGGCGGTGAGCGCTTGGGGTTGTGCGCTGGGTCGCGGGACGATCGTGATGTGCAGTTGCTGCCCGCGCTGGACGATCTCGAGCTCGGCGACTCCGTCGAGCGCGAACAGCGGTGCGAACGCGGTTGGGTGCAGCTGCACTGGCTTGCCGTTGGTGCCAGGGAGCTCGAGGATGTCGTCGTGGCGTCCGTCGATCGTCTGCAGGCGGCGGAACGGCAGTCCGCAGGCACACCGGCCGGGTTGGAATCCGGTCATGTCGCTGAGCCGGTAGCGGATGAATGGTTGGGTGCGGTTGTAGAGGTTGGTGACGAGCAGGTGGTGGCCGCGGTGTCCGTCGGGTACGGGCTGGTCGTCGGCGTCAACTACCTCGATGATCGAGTGGTCCTCGAATACGTGCTGGCCGGTGTGGGCGGCGCAGTCGAGCGCCAGCGGACCGGTCTCGGTCGTGGCGTACAGGTCGAACGGGTGTTCTCCCCAGGCTGCGCGGATGCGGTCGGTCATCTGTGCGCTTCGTGGCTCGCTGGTGGTTGAGACGACGCTCGGCGCGATCTTGAGTCGGCCGTCTTGTTGTGCGGCGGCGAGCAGCGCGATCACCGAGGCGTAGCCAGTGAGCCTGTCGGGGCGAAACTGGTTCAGGGCGGCGACGAGCTCGTCGGGTGGCTGGGTGGCGGACAGGCGGATCGTGCGGTGGACCCCGAGTTCGAAGGTGCGACTGACACGACTGGCCATGTGCCGGGCGCCGGGCGCGAACACGAACGCCAGTCGCCGGCGCGGCAGCCGCGGCGTGGTGCCGTGCCAGCGTGAGACCCGGAGCGTCAGGGCGCACACCGTGTCCCACTCGTCCCGGTTAAGAGGTAGACGCCGGGGTGGCGCGAGGAGCCCCCCGAGCCGAGCACGATGTAGGTGCCGTTCAGCAGTTTCTCGCTGCCGGCGGTCAGGTGCGCCTGGGCGTGGGTCAGCGTGATCCGCGGGTCGGTGATCCATTCGTCGAAGTGCTCGATCAGGGCGGTCTTGTCGACCGGCGGCAGCGCCTGCAGCGGTGTGGTCTCGTCGACCCCGCAGCTGGCGTAGAGCCGGCGGTAGAACGGGGAGTGAGCCCGGGCGTGGGCGACGAGCAGCCGCAGCGCCTCGCGCTGGTGGCTTTCCAGGCGCGCGCCGTCAAGTCGCTCGTAGGCCCGTAGCGCGCGGTCGCGACGCGCGGCGCGAAGGAACCCGGGGAGTGCGGTGATGCTGGCCATCGCCGGCAACGATGACCGACCCGCGGTCCGCCCCGCAACCGCGAGGCTCCTGGAACCGCTGTCAGGCGTCTTTCAGCGAGGCTCGCTGATGCGAAGCTCGCCGTACCTCACGACGATGCCCCGTGACTTGACTAGTGTCGATGTGAGGAGCTGACGATGGGACGTAGCGAGCGTTGGTGGGTGTCGGCGTGCTGGGGGATGAGCTACCTCGGCGGGTTGACGGTGTCGCCCCCGGATGATTGGCAATGAGCGGCTTTGCGGATGTCGACACTGCCGGCGATCCGGAGCGGTTCGCGCGCTACCTGCGGGATGTGAACGAGCTCGGCGCGGTCGCTGCCGGCAAGCTGGAGCGTGCCGCGCTGCTCGGGCTGCGGCCCGGGGGGCGCGCGGTCGATGTCGGCTGCGGGCTGGGTGACGACGCCCGCGAGCTGGCCAGGATCGTCGGGCCGAGCGGACACGTCGTCGGGGTGGACACCAGCAGCGCGTTGCTGGATCGCGCTCGCCTGCGGTCGCGCGCCGGCGATCAGCGGGTCGAGTTCGTGGTCGGCGACGCGCACCGGCTGACGTTCGGTGATGGGACGTTCGACGCCGCGCGGACCGAGCGGACGCTTCAGCACCTTGCCGACCCGGCGCGGGCGGTGCGGGAGCTGGCGCGGGTCACTCGCGCCGGCGGGGTCGTGATGGCGAGTGAGCCCGACTGGGGCACGCTCGCGCTGTCGGGGGCGCCACGCGAGCTGGTGCGCGCGTTGCTGGCGGCCGCCGAGCAGCGGATCCGCAACTGTTGGGTAGGACGCGAGCTGGCCGGGCTGTTCCTCGATGCCGGCCTCGTCGAGACAAACGTCCTCGCCGAGGTCCTGGTCGTCCGCGACCTCGACACGATGCGCGCGGTGATCGACCTCCCGGCGCTGCTCGCGGGGGTTGACGAACAGGATCAACGCGGGATGGAGGAGCTCCTCGCGCGAATCGAGGCTGACTGCCGGACCGGGCGCGCGGTGGGGGCGGTGACGCTGTTCACCGTCACCGGCCGGGTGGCGTAGCATCGTCGCGGACAGATGAGTGACATCGACCTCGTCGAGCGCGCGGACGAGCTGGCAGCGATCGACGCCGCGCTCGAGCACTCGCTCGCCGGCGACGGCCGGCTCGTGCTGGTGGAGGGCGCCGCCGGTGTGGGCAAGAGCGCGCTGCTGGCGGCGGCGGCCACGCGTGCACGCCAGGCCGCAGCGGAGATACTGTTCGCCCGCGCGGGCGAGTATGAGCGCGGGCTTGCGTTCGAGGTCACCCGGCAGCTGTTCGAGCACGCACTCGCGCGCGACCCGGATCGGCGCGAGCGCGCACTGAGCGCAGCGGCGGCTCCCGCGGCTGCGCTGCTGGGTGGCGCGGCTGCCCAGCCGGGGTACACGGCGCCTGTCGACGCGCGCCACGCGCTGTATTGGCTGGTGGCGAACCTGGCAGTCGAGAAGCCGCTAGCGCTTGTCGTTGACGACCTGCAGTGGGCCGATCGCTCCTCGCAGGAATGGCTTCTGTATCTGACCCGGCGACTCGGCGACATTCCGGTGGCGCTGTTCGCCGGCTGGCGGACCGAGCGGACAGCGGGCTCGGTGGACCTGCTCGACCGGCTGCGCGACGAACCGCTGACCCGACGGCTGACCCCGCAGCCGCTGAGCCGGGAGGGCGTGGCGACTGTCGTGGGCGTGACGCTGGACTCTGAGTCGGATGCGGCGCTGTGCGATACCGCCCATCGTCTGAGCGCCGGCAATCCGTTCCTCTTGCGCGAGCTGCTGCGAGCGCTGCCGGCCGACGCTGCCCTGACCGTCGCTGAGATCGAGCGGGCACGTCCGCAGTCGGTGGCGCGGGGCATCAGCCGCCGCATGGCCGTCCTCAGTGATGCGGCACGGGCGCTCGCCGACGCGATCGCGATCCTCGGCGACGGTAGCGAGCTGCGGCAGGCCGCCGCCCTCGGCGGTCTTGACGAGCGTGAGGCGATCGCCGCCGCTGACGAACTCGCCGCCGTCGGCATCCTCGCCCTGGGCCGGCCGCTGCGCTTCGAGCACCCACTTGTGCGCTCGGCGCTGCACGACGCGCAGCCTCTCCAATCCCGCGACCGCGCCCACCTCGACGCGGCTCGGCTGCTGGCCGCCGAGGGCGAGCCGCCCGAACGACTCGCCTCACACCTGCTGTCCGCGCCCGAACTCGCGGATTCCTGGGTATCCGGGCAGCTCGAGTCCGCTGGTCTGCGCGCGCTCAGCCGCGGCGCGCCGGCCGAGGCCGCCGACCTGCTCGAGCGGGCGATCGCCGAGCCGCCCCCGGCACAGCGCCGCGCCGGGCTGCTGATCGCGCTTGGCCGCGTCGAGGCCCACATTCGCCGCCCGCAGGCACGCGCACACCTGGAGGAGGCGATCAGCCTCACCGCGGATCCTCGGATGGCAGCGCAGGCCGCCTGGACACTGGCGTTGAGCCTCGGAGCTGACGGCGACTTCGCCGGCAGCGAGCGCGTCCTACTCGACGCCGCGGCTCGCGCCGAGCACGAGGATCGCGAACAACACCTCGGGCTCGTGGCGCTCCTCGCCATGGCCAGCGCAATCGGCTACTCCAACGGCAGCAACGCTCGTGAGGCGGTCGCACGCGCGTTGGATCATTCCGGCGCGACGACCCACGGCGAGCGGCTGCTGCTTGCGGTCGCGGCGTTCGAGCGGCTGATCGGAGACGGCCTCCCCGAGGAAGCGATCGCCCTCGCCGAACGGGCGATCGCCGGTGGCAAACTGTTCGCCGCCGATGAACTCGACGCCCCGCCGATCGGGCAGGCGCTGCTCGTGCTGATCGTCTGCGACCGAATCGAGCGTGCGCGCACCGCAATCGACGCCGGACTGGCGCGGGCCGACCAGATCGGCTCGCTGGTCGCACGACACAACTTCTCCTACCTACGCTGCAGCGCCGGCTGGCTGACGGGCGATCTCGCGGAATCCGAGGCTGACGGCCGGCTCGCCGTAGCGCTCGCGCGGGATGCCGCGGGGCTCGCGCCGATGTCCGCCGTCTATCTCGCCCGCACCCTGGTCGACCGCGGCCTCGCCGAGGAAGCCGACGAGCTGCTGGCCACCCACGGACGCGGTCAGCTCGCCGCCAACCTCTACTGGTCGGTGCTCGCCCACCTGCGCGACGCGCAGGGCCGCCACACCGAGGCCGCCGACGCCGCACTCAAGCTCGCCGAGGTCCCGATCGCTCAACGCGGAATGTCGTGCGCGATCCCCTGGCGGCCGCAGGCCGCGATCGCACTGGCCGCCGCCGGCGACCGCGATCGCGCCCGCGAACTGCTCGCCGAACAGCGACCGATCACCGAACGATGGGGCCTACCACGAGCACTGGCAGCCCTCCAACGCGCCGAGGGGCTGATCGACCAAAACACCGAGCACCTCGAGGCTGCGCTCGACACGCTGAACGGAACGCCCGCCCGGCTCGAGCTTGCACGGACGCTGATCGATCTCGGCGCGATGCGTCGCCGACGCAAACAGCGCGTTGACGCGCGCGGCGCGCTACGCGCCGGTCTCGACCTTGCGTACCGGTGCGCGGCAGACCCGCTCGTGATCCGCGCCACCGAGGAGCTCGCCGCCTGCGGAGCTCGCCCACGCACCATCCTCCTCACCGGCGTTGACTCCCTCACCCCCTCCGAACGCCGGGTCGCGCGGCTGGCCGCCAACGGCAAAACCAACCCCGAGATCGCACAGTATCTATACGTCTCACGCAGGACGATCGAGTCCCAGCTCCGATCGATCTACCGCAAGCTCGACATCAACTCCCGCCAACAACTCCCTCAGCGGCTCGAACCCGCGAACCCAACACAGGCGACGCTCGGCGGCGTCGCGTCACTCAACGCGCTAGCCGGCTAGCAGCGGCCAACGCTGCTGCCCCAAACCGGCCACATCACCCGCTGACAGGCCATCGTCCCGGGATCCTCCAGATCGGCTCACAGCCAGCCCTGACAGCAACCGAGCCCGTCGCGTCCCAGCCGGCCAGCGGCGAGGATGACGTCCCCCTAGCGGTGCAAGCACCGGCGAGCAGGCCGATCCGACGAGGCGCGACCCGACTGCTGGTGCTGGTACCCGGACCGGACCGCGAAGAGCAAGACATCTCGATGCTCGCCTTGCACCTCCTCCAATCAGCGCTCGTTCACATCAACACGCTGCTCGTCGAACGGATCCTGGCCGAGCCGGCCTGGGCCAGCCGCCTGACCCCGGTGGACCGCCGCGCGCTCACGCCGCTGTTCTGGTCCAACGTCAACCCGTACGGCACCTTCCACCTCGACATGGACACCCGGCTCGACCTCGAGCTTGTCGCTGCGTAGCTCCGACAGCGGCTGCGCAGTTAGTTTGCGGCTGGGGACAGCAACCCAAGGAGAGGGCCTAAGCGAGCGCGTTCGGCGCACGGGCTGACGGATCCAGGCCGTTGAGCGTTGCGATCGCGGCTCGTGGGTCGCGCGTCGGGGCACGGCTTTCGGCTGGCTGCCTATCGTGCCGGGGATGCCGGTCGAGTTCCTATCGGACGCGGAGGCGGCTGCGTATGGTCGCTATGACGGCGGCCCGTCACGCGCCGAGCTCGATCGTGTGTTCTTCCTCGACGACGCCGACCGCGAGCTGATCGAGAAGCGTCGCGGGGAGCACAACCGGCTTGGGTTCGCTTTGCAGCTGACGACGGCGCGGTGGCTGGGTGTGTTCCTGCCCGATCCGACCGCAGTTCCGAAACCGGTGTTGAGCTATGTCGCGGGCCAGCTCGAGGTCGAGGACCCGTCGGTCCTGCGGCGCTACTTGGAGCGGCGGCGAACGCGGTTTGAGCATGCGGAGGAGATCAAGACGTCCGAGGGGCTGCGTGATTTCGCCGCGGTCAGCGGCGAGCTGGAGGAGTGGGCGGCCGCGCGGGCGTACATGACCGGGGACGGTCCGCGTGCGATCTTCACCGACGCGGTCGGCTGGTTGCGCGAGCGGCGCGTGCTGCTGCCGGGCGTGACGACGCTAGCGCGACTGGTCGCGAGGGCGCGCGCGGACGGTGATGGGCGGCTCTGGGAGACGCTTGCAGCGCTTCCGACGTTGCGTCAGGCGCGGGTGCTGGACGGGCTGCTGGACGTCGGGGAGGGCTTCCGGTTCTCTGATCTTGAGCGCTGGCGCAAGGGTCCAGCCGATCCGACGGGCAAGAGCCTGCGACTCGCGTTACGGCGCGTGGCTGAGATCCACGGGCTCGATCTCGACGCGAGCCGGGCGCAGGCGCTTGTGCCCACCCGCCGCCGCCTGATCGATTTGGCGCGCTATGGGCTTGCGGCGACGGCACCGCGGCTCAGGCGCCATCCTCGCGCCCGGCGGACAGCGACGCTGGTGGCGACGATCGCGCATCTGCAAGCGGCCTCGATCGACGATTGCCTTGAGCTGTTTGACCTGATCATGACCACGGAGCTGCTGGGCAAGGCCGAGCGCGAGACCAACAAGCAGCGGGCCCGCGAGCACCCGAGGTTGGCGCGGGCGTCGGCGAAGCTGGCGCTCGCGGTCGAGGCGCTGCTGGAGGTCTCGGCCTCGGGGACATCGGTGCCGATCGAGGACGTATGGCGGAAGATCGAGACGGTCGTCGACCGTGCGGAGCTGCGCGCTGCCGTCGAGGTCGTCGGCGAGCTCGCTGCGGATCTCGACGAGGACGATGAGGGCGGCATGCGGGCGCGGCTGTCGGAGCGGATCCGGCTCGTGTCCGGGTTTCTCCGCGAGCTGTGCGAGGTCATCGAGCTGGGATCAAACGCAGAAGCGGCGCCCGTGCTGCGAGAGATGCGCGGCATGCCCTGGCTGCTGCACCCCCGCCGCAAGCTCACGGCCGAGAACATCGACGATCGTTTGGTGCGGGGATCGTGGCGACGGCTGGTGTACGGCCAGTCCACTGACGGCACAGTGGACCGCAACGCCTACGTGTTCTGCGTGCTGACCCAGTTCCACCGGCACCTGAAACGCCGCGATATCTACGCGCCCAAGTCGTCGCGGTGGCGTGATCCGCGCGCACAACTGCTCTCACGCGAGGCGTGGGCGAACACGAAGGGCCCGGTCCTGCGAGCGCTCGGGCTGCCCGAGGATCCGACCGACCTGCTCGACGAGCATGCGCGAGCTCTCGACAGTACCTACAGGGAGGTAGCCGCCCGGATCGAGCAGGGCACCGAGGTCACGGTCGACGATGACGGAAAGCTGCACATCTCAGCGCTGCAGGCGATCCCGGACCCGCCGAGCCTGACCCAGCTGCGCAAACGCGTGCAAGCGATGCTCCCCAGGGTCGGGCTGCCGGAGGTGATCCTGGAGGTCATGTCCTGGCTGCCGGGGTTCGTGCCGACGTTCACCTCCGTCTCGGGCGGTCGCAGCCGGCTTGAAGATCTGCACGTCTCGATCGCCGCGTGCCTGGCAGCACACGCGATGAACATCGACCTCACGGAGACCGCCAAACGCGGCGCACCGGCGCTGGAGCGCGGCCGGCTCAGCCACGTAAATCAGAACTATCTGGGCACGGAGAGCTACGCGGCCGCCAACCCGCACCTCGTCGACCATCAAGCAGGCATCCCCTACGCGCGGGCGCTCGGCGGAGGGATGGTCGCCGGGATCGACGGGGTGCGGTTCGTCGTCCCGATCCCCTCGATCTACGCGCGGCCGAACCGCAAGTACTTCGGCCCGGACCGGGGCGTCACCTACCTGAACATGATCTCCGACCAGGCCGTCGGACTCGCCGGCAAGGTCGTGTCCGGCGCCCCGCGCGACTCGCTGCACGCGCTCGATGTCGCGTTCAGCCTCGACCACGGCCAGCGGCCGGACATCCTCATCTCAGACACCGGCGCGTACTCGGACCTGATGTTCGGGCTCTGCCAGCCGCTCGGGATCGACTACCGCCCCGAGCTCTCAGACATGCCCGACCAGCGAGCGTGGCGCGTCGACCGCCGCGCTGACTACGGTCAGCTGAACCAGGTCGCTCGCGGCCGGCTTGACCTCGCAAAGATCCATCGTCACTGGCCGGACATCCTGCGCGTGATCGCCTCGATCTACACCGGCGCCGTGCGCGCCTACGACGTCACCCGGGTCTTGCAGCGCGACGGAAACCCGACCCCGCTCGGGAAGGCGATTCACCACTACGGACGGATCTTCAAGAGCCTGCACATCCTCGCGCTGATCGACGACGAGGGCTACCGGCGCGACGTCCACTGGATCCGCAACCTCCAAGAAGGACGGCACGCGCTCGCCCGAAAGGTGTTCCACGGCTCGAAGGGCGAGCTGTACCAGCGCTACCGGGAGGGAATGGAGGACCAGCTCGGCGCGTTGGGGCTGGTGCTCAACTGCATCGTCCTCTGGAACACCGTCTACATCAACGCGGCGCTCGAGCAGCTCCGCGCCGCCGGCTACCCCGTGCTCGACCAAGACGTGCGCCGTCTCCACCCGTTCATGCGCCGCCACCTCGCCGTCCAAGGCGACTACTCGTTCCTACTGCCCGCGCTGGACGGGCAACTGCGAGAACTCCGCGACCCGACCGAAGGCCAAGACGAGGACGAGGAGGATGGAGAAGACTGAGCCCTGCTCCAACCTTGACTTCAGCCGACTGCCGCTTCGTCGGAGGCGTTCGAGAGCGCACAAGCCCGCTGCCCCTTCTCGTCCGTACCAGCAGTGAGATCCGCAGCGGGAAGCAGTCATCGCGCCCTGCTAGCCGCGCAACGAGGGGGCACTTCCCGACGGTGCAAATGCTGGTGTCGGAGTGAAACCGCCCCCGCGATCACGGCAACCCGCCGATGCTTGGGTCGCCTCAGCCGCGCTGTTTAGGCACGGCGCGGGGGAGCCCGAATTGGGGGAACACGCTGCTGTCGGCGAAGAAGGTGATCTCGGCGATGTTGCTGCCCGCGAGTGTGAGCACCATCAGCCCATACGCGCGTGCGATGTCTGTTTGGGGGCTCGGGAAGTAGCAGCCGAAGGCGGGTTGGCCGTTGGCCCGGGTCGGGACGAGCCGCAGTGGCGTCTCGTGGCGCGCGCCGCGGACGCGCAGGAAGTTTCCGATCGCCGCGCCGCCTTGGTATTGGTAGGGGTAAGGCGGCATCGTCAGCCAGGCGTCGTCGGTGAGCAACGCGACGACCGACTCGATGTCGCCGTCCTCGAGCGCGTTCGCGAATTGCCCCACCACCCCGCGTTCGCGCCGGGAGTTAGGCAGCGGCGCTCGGTCGCGCCCGGCGGCGGGCAGGCGGGCCTCAAGCGCGGTGCGGGCGCGTCGCAGCAGGCTGTTCACTGCGGCTTCGCTGGTGTCGAGGATCGTGGCCACCTCTGCGGCGCGGAAGCCGAGCACGTCGCGTAGGACTAGAACGGCCCGCTGCTGCGGCGGGAGGTGCTGGAGGCCGGCAACGAACGCGAGGGCGGTCGCTTCCTTGTGCTCGTAGCGGGCCTCGGGCCCGGGTGCTTGGTCGGCGATCCCCTCGACAAGTACGTCGGGGTAGGGCTCGAGCCAGATCGGTTCTGTCATGCGGCTGGGTGTGGGCGGGTCGTTCAACGGTTCGAGGCGCTGTGGCCGGCGCGCGTTTGCACGCAGGGCGTCAAGCGATCGGTTGGTGGCAATTCTGTACAGCCAAGTCCGGATCGACGCCTGCCCCGTGAACTGGTCGAGCCCGCGCCAAGCAGCCAGGAGGGTCTCCTGGACCAGGTCCTCGGCGTCCTGGGTCGAGCCGACGATTCTGTAGCAGTGCAGTTGCAGCTCACGCCGGTAGCGCTCGGTTAGTTCGCGAAACGCGTTCTCGTCCCCGGCGAGAGCGAGCGTGAGCGCGCGTTCGGTCACTTCCGCATCCTGGCATTGAAGCCTCCGCGATTGGCCATCACCCCTATTGACGTCGCCGGCGGCGCAAATTCGTCGCTCAATTTCGCGACATCCCGACGCCTACACAGGTGATGACCACAAAGCTCACCAAGCGGGCCGGTCGGCGTGGCGGCGTAGCCGCAGGACCACCGCTTCCTTCTTTCCGTAGCTGTCCCTTCCTGACCAGACCATTGGAGGTCTAACGATGTCCACATCATCAAATATCAAGCGCTGGCGCGCGTTCGCGCTGTTGGCGGTGGCCTTCTTCATGGTGGTCATCGATCTGACGATCGTCAACACGTCGTTGCCGACGATCGGCCGGGATCTGCACTTCAGCGCGACCAGCCTGCAGTGGGTGGTGACCGCCTACGCGCTCACGTTCGGCGGCTTTTTGCTGCTGGGCGGGCGTGCCGCGGATCTGCTTGGCCGCCGCCGGGTCTTGATGTTCGGCCTGTCCGTGTTTACGGCGGCTTCGCTGGCGTGCGGGCTCGCGACTCGCGAGGCGTTCCTGATCGGAAGCCGGGCGGTTCAGGGTCTGGGCGCGGCGATCATGCTGCCAGCCGCGCTGTCGATCGTGATGAACATGTTCCAAGAGGGCGCCGAGCGCAACAAGGCGCTCGGGATCTGGGGCGCGCTCGGTGCCACCGGCGCGACCGTGGGGCTGATCACCGGCGGGGTTCTCACCCGGTACGCCGGATGGCAGTACATCTTCTATCTAAACGTCCCGATCGGGGCGGCCGCGCTGGCGCTCGCACCGCGGATCGTCCCCGACAGCCGGCTCGCCACGACGCGCCGGCGGTTCGACGTGCTCGGCGCGATCTCCGGCACAGGCGCGCTGGTGCTGCTCGTGTACGCGATCTCCCAGGCACCGCAGTACGGCTGGGGCGCCACGAGAACGATCGCGGTGCTCGCGGCGTCCGCGGCTTTGCTCGTTGCGTTCCTGGTGATCGAGAACCGGGTCGAGTCGCCGCTCTTGCCGCTTTCGATCTTCCGGCTGCGGACCCTCGCCGGTGCGAACACCGCGGGGCTGCTGTTGGGTGGCAGCTTCTTCGGGTTGTTCTTCGTCGGCACCCTGTACATGCAGCAGGTGCTTCACTACAGCGCGCTTCAGAGCGGGGTAGCGTGGCTGGCCACGTCGTTGACGTCGATCGCGCTCGCCGGTCTCTCGCAGCTGCTGGTGACCCGCGTGGGAGCTAAGGTCGTAATGGCGATCGGGATGACGCTGATCGGCGCGGGCGTGATCTGGGCAACCCAGGTGCCCGTCCACGGGCACTACCTGGCCAACCTCGCGGGCCCGATGATGGTCGCCGGCGCCGGGACCGCGTTCTCATTCATCCCAGTCTCGATCGCCGCGCTCGCCGGCGTCTCAGAGCACCAGGCCGGGCTTGCGTCCGGGCTTCTGAACACCAGCCAGCAGCTCGGCGGCGCAATCGGTATCGCGATCGCGTCGAGCGTGGCGGCCAGCCACACCCAGACGCTGGTTCATGCCGGCAACGCCGCACCCACGGCGCTCACCGGCGGCTTCCAATCCGCGTTCTGGGTGCTCGGCGCGCTCGCGCTGCTCGCGCTCCCCGCAATCTTCGTGCTCGTCACCCGCGACCAGCCCTCAGGCGCAATGACCGACACCACGATCCGCGAAACGCAGCCAGCGCTCGCCAGCACGAACTGACCCCACACGCAACCCAAAACGAGGAGGCACGACATGCCGCGACAGCCAATCAACCCCTGGTCCTGGCCGGGATTCGCGCAACGCCGGGTTGCTCTCGTCGACCAACGGCCGGTAGCCGACGTTGCAGGCGTGCGCGACGAGCACCGCGCACAGGCTGATCTCGAGGTCGCGCAGTCGGTCTTGGCCGCGATCTCGAGCACGAGGTCGGGCAGGTCGGCGGGCGGCATCAGCGCGTCCACGCCCGCGCGTAGCGCCGTGAGCGATGCTGGCTCGGGGAGTGCGTCGAGCCGGTCGACGGGCAGCTCCCCGCGCGCGGCAAGGGCGTGGATCGCGTGGTCTGGGGCCAGTCCCTCGCGGGTGCGCTGGTAGGCGTCGTCAAGCTCGCCGGCGAGCTGCTCGATGAACACGTCGGGCGAGGTCGGGAGCGACAGCGCGCGGCAGGTGTCCTCGCGCGAGGCGTCCCACGCGGCGTCGGAAAGCAGACTTGAGCGCGCGTCAGCGAACCGCTCGCTCGGGGTCACGTAGACATCGCGGCGGCGCAACCCGTCGCGGAGCTCCTCCAGCGCGCACATCGTGTACGCGCCGCGATCGATCCGGCCCGGCTCGGGCTCGACCAACGGCTGCCACGGCCTTGGCACGAACCGGGTGGGCAGCAACTCCGGCTTCAGCTTGCGCCGTCCTTCGCTGCGGTTGAGCGCGCTCAGCGCTTCAAGGATCGCCTCGCCGCCGTCGGTGGCGTGGAACTCGATCGTGTCCAACAGCAGCGGGAGGTAGCGCCGCACGCCCGTATAGCTGCGGGTCACGAGCTCTCTCGCGCGGTCATCGGGGGAGCGGGTGAGCTGGCCGATCGCGGTGACCGCGGCCGCGAGACGCTCGCGCTCCACGGCCGCGAACACGACCTCGCGCAGCGGCTCGGTGATCGTGTCATCGAGCAGCACGCTGCACGCGCGCGCGAGGGTTCGCCCGGCGTGATCGATCGCTTCCCCGTCGCGCAGCCGCTCGCGCTTGCCGGCGGCCGCGGCGCGGAGCAGCAGATCGCCGTGGAGTCGGTCGAAGTGCTCGAGCGCGTCGTGCTGACCACGCCGTGCGGCGGTGATCGCGAACGCCATCAGCGTCGCGAGCCGCCGCGACTCGCGCAGATCGGCCAGCTCGCCACCGCGCTGGCGCTCTGCCGCGACCATCAGGACACGCAGGCGGGCATTGGGCAGCGCCTCGAGCCCACCGAGCCCGTCGGCGAGCAGGCGCAGCTCCCGCAACCGCTCAAGCGCGGCGATCAGACCCTTGATCGTCGGTTCGACCGGCGCCATCCGAAGCCGCTCCAGGTCGGTCACACGACGGCCGGCCATGACGTGCAGCAGCCGCTCAAGCCGTTCGCGCTGCTCGTCGGTCAGCGTGGCGGCGAGCATGCTCCAGCCGCGCTCATCGGCGCTCTCGCTGGCTGCGCCGACGAGTCGCCAAAGCGTGCTCCACCCGGGCAGCAGAACCCGCTGGCCCATCAGCAGCTCGCTGGCGCGAGCGAACAGCGCCCGGCTGCTCTCCGCGGTCACCCACGCCCGCGCCCGCAGCCACTCGACGAGCTCGGGCTCGACGCCCTCGCTGCTGAACGGCCGGTAGCCGTAGACGCGACGGATCTCGGCCTTGGATGAATTGTTGGGCGTTTTACCGCCGTTACTCAGACGACCCCTCGAGGGGGACGGATTGGAGGTCGCCGCCACGAGGCGCGAGCGTTCCGCGCCGCGAGTAGACTCGGTCACGGCGCCGCGGACTCGTGACTCGGATCGTGTTCGGGTGTCCGGCGCGAGACGGGTGCGGCGCCGTTGCGCCCCCCGCGCCCTTGTTCGTGCGACGAGCCGCGGGACACCATTCGTCGGCGTGAGAGAGCGGAGAAGCATGATGACCAACAAAGACCCGGTTCACGACGGGGAACTCGCCGCCAGGATCTCGAACACCGTCGTTCGGGCGCTGTCCCGGACGACCGGTCGTGGCCCTACGAAGGCAAAGACGACGCTCGGCCCTAACGGCGTGTTCGTGGTGCTGCAGGACACGCTCACACGCGGCGAACAGACGCTCGCTGACGCCGGCCAGAGCGAGGCGGTGCTCGATCTGCGCCACCGCTGGCAAATGATCATGAAGAAGGACGTCAGCCGCGAGATCGAGGAGCTGACGGGACGCAAGGTGATCGGCTTCATGAGCGATAACCACATCGACCCCGACCTAGCTGTCGAAGTGTTCGTGCTGGAACCAGTCCCGAGCGCGGACACTCACTGACGTTTCAGCTCGAGCCCAGGCTCCGCGGCGATCCGGCTTGGCGCTGGCCGCCAACTGCGGTCGCCCCGGTGATCATCGTCGTTGGCCCCGCGCTCTTGCATCCCAATCGATGAGCAACAGCCGGCGTGGCGCGGCTGATGGCGGCAAGCAGCCGGCGATGATCGCTTGCTGCATGAACGAACGGCCACGGCGGCAGCGGTCGCGAGTGGGCGCCTGCTCGGTTTGCTTACTTAGCTCACCCCGTTTGCTCGCGTGGGACGGTGGCGGGCTCCCCCGCGTCTGCGAGCGCTCGTACTGGCGCTGGCTGAGGGGCGCTGAGCGCGCCTGCGTCGCCGTTGGGGGCGTAGTTCCATGCGGGTAGTGGATCGAGTTGCCAGAGGTCTGCGGGGTGCTCGTCGATCCAGCGCTGCGCGTCGGCTTGGCCGAGCTGGATCAGTTCCTCGGCGAATTCGCCGGCGAAGAATAGGTAGCTCAAGAGCTCGCCGTGCATCGCGTCGGCGCCTGCGTCGAGGATTTTTCCCAGCAGCCACAGATCCCGCATGCCGCCGTTCCAGGGGCGCCGGTAGTGCTTGCGGTAGACGCGGCGGGCGATTGCGCCGATCGCCAAGGGATCTTCAGGCGCGATGAAGATGTAGGGCACGGGCTGGACCGGCTCCCCCAGCCCGCCCGGCTGCTGCTGGCGCGGGGGGTGGTTGCGAGAACGTCCGTTGGTGGGCGTGAGTCCCGCTGTGATCAGGGCGTTTGTGTTGGCGAGCGTGCGGATGTCCTGGGCCAGCGGGTCGCCGAGCGCGGCGTGCAGCAGGTGCGCGGCTCCGACGTGGAAGTCGGGCTGGTGCTCGGGCGCTGGCGTGTGGGGCGGGGCTACGGAATTGAGCGCGATGACGATCACCCGTTTGGCTCCGAGCCAGAGAGCCGGCTTGATCGGGGTGTTCAGCCGCGAGCCGCCGTCGTAGTACCAGCCGGCCGCTGGCTCGGGTTTGGTCACGTGCACGGCCGGGAACAGCGCCGGGATCGCGGAGGACGCGAGCATGTGTTCGATGCTCAGGTTGGGGGTGGCGACGTATTCGATTCCGCGCAACGGGTCCTCGCGGTGTCGCGGAATCCCGCCCTGATGAAATACGACCGAGTGGCTGCCGTAGGCGGGGGCCGCGACGACCCCGAGCGCCACCTGCTGCTCGCGGATGTTCTTGCTCAGCTGGTCGAAGTCCACCAGCCTCGCGAGCGTCCGTGGCAGCGGCTCGGGGTGCAGGATCGATGAGCCGTGCATGCTGCTGACGGGCAGAAACTCGCCGACGTAGCGCATGAACCGAGCGGCGCCGCCGAGCGCCACCAGCGGCGCGCACACGTCTCCGAATCGCAGATCGCGCCAGAACTGCAGCCCGTCCTCGACCGCCTCCTGGGTGGGGCGATGCCAATTGGCCGCCAGATACGACGCGACCAGAGCGCCCGCGCTCGTCCCGACGATCACCCTCACCTGGTCCTTGAGCTCGGCCAACAGCACCGACAACACTCCGGATGTGTAGGCGCCACGCGCCCCGCCACCACCGAGCACCAAACCCACCTCGCCGCCTGCACCGTTTTGCCCGCTCACGACCTCGCCCCTTCGCGATTACCGGCGCGGCCACGCCACGCAGCTGTTCCTGTCCTCGTAGTCACACAAGCAGAGGACGCGGCCACGCCAGCATCGAGCACTTCGCGCGCAGGCCGGCCGATCATCGGCTTTCCCTGTTTCGCAGCGCTCGAGGACCTCGTGCCACGCTCGCGATCAGCGCGCTGCGCGGGTTCGCCCGGCAGATGCATGCCGCCGTCATGGGACTAGGCCGAGGCGTTCGAGCATGTCCGGGTCGGTGAGGTAGTGGTGCGCGGCCACGATCAGGCCGTCGATGATTCGATGCAGTGCGCAGAACGGCGCGATCTCGACCTCCCCGGCGAGCGCCAGCGCACCGACCGCGAGCACTTGGTCATCGCTTGCGCGGTGGACGTCGGACAAGACGAAGACGTGCTCATGGCGCAACTGCGTGCACCGCATGAACCACCGCCTGACGCCGTGATGACCGCGGTAGGAGCCATCGAGCCCCGCGAGCCTCAGCGGGTGAAAACGCACCTCTGGGTGAACGCGAGCGAGCATCCCTTCGAGATCACGCTCGTTGAACGCTTCCACCCAGCGCGCCACGATCGCGTCAGGCGCCGGGGTCGCGGCCCCGGACGCGCTAGCGCATCGCGGGCAGTGCTCGACCGTCGATGAGCTCGCCGTCGGCGTGACCGCCAACCCACAACGAGCACACTCAAGATCGATCATCGCGGCGCTGCTGGACACCCGATCGCGCGTCGAATGACGCCACATTGCGGGCATCAGCCCGCTACTCGCGATCGCTGCAGCCGTGGTGTTCGACCGGACGCCCGCGCACCCCCACGGCAAACACGAACGAGCGACGAATCCGCCTCACCCACGACTCGCTGCGGCATGCGAGCAATCCGAAGTCCGTCCACGAGAAAACTCCATGGCCTTGAAGGCCAGGCTGGTCGCCACGGACCCAGCAGTGCGGCCATGGTGACCGCGTACTCGTTCCGCTCTTAAGTCGCAAACCCCGAAGCAATCAATGACCACGAGTCGGGAATCGCTGTGCATGCGATCCTAGCGGCGAGGGACCGCAAACGTCGGCGAAAAAGAGACTTCGGGGTGGCGATGACGGAAAAGATCGTGTCGGACGCCGCCGGGATCGGCGCGGCTAGTTCCAGCCCCCTAACGCATCCCGGTGAGCAATCTGAAATCGAGAATGCTCACGAAAATGCGGCACCGTCGTGCCTACCACCGCGATATTGGAGGCAAGATGCGTTAGGGGGTTCCAGCTAGAGGGGCTCGAAGGTGCACGTCAAGGGAGGTCTCCTACGGCCGTGCGGTCCTGCGGTGGCTGAACGGGTGGCGCCGTGAACATCGGCGGCGCCGTCACGTCGTCGGATCGGCGGCGAGGGACCCGCGACGGACTTCGGCTTGCTCGCGGCGGTGGTCAAGTGCCCGCAGTCCGACATCACGTAGATCTGCTTGGAACCGCTCAAGCGCTGATCGCAGACTCTCCACATGGTCCCGCACGGGAGCGAGTCGAGTCTGAACCACTTGGTCGCTCGGCGACAGCCCCGGCGTATTCGTGAGCTCGACGTGCAGGGCGTCCTCAATGACACGACCCAACGGTCCCGGCGTGCACCCAGGGCCCGATCGTGACCGCAACGGTCTCGGGTCAAGCTCGAAGAAATCGGGATCACCCGTGAACGGCACGACAAGAACCGACGCTCGCGTCGATCCATGCTCCTCGATGTACGCGTCGTGCTCGAGCAGCACCAGCGGCTCCACCACGAGACGCTCGACCAGCTGCATCGCCCCGTCCTCATCCAACGCCAGGATCTCCTCGTCGGAGAACAAGTCAGCGGCTCTGGGCAAGCGACTCAGCCACTCTCGCACGGACTCCTCGAGCGGCCGCGCCCGAAACAGTTCGCTTCGGACGGGATCACATCCGAGACTCATCGACGCGACGTTCAAGCTTCCTGCGGCGCCGAGCGCTTCCGATCCTCGCCCCGAGTCGCGATCCCGCTCGCGCCGCCCAGACGGCGCCCCCTTCTGGATGTTGCTTGTCATCATGTTGGAGCCTTCCTGTCCCTCTCGGGATCGACGCCGACACGAACACGGCGAGAACCCGAGCGATCAATCAAATTAGGGACGCGGTAACCGGGGGGCTGGCGTAACGCCGCTAGGACGTACGGACCATCCTCGTAGTCAAACCCGGGAGCCCCCGCCTCGCGTCTCGCGGGCGCGCGTCACTGGTCGGTGGCGTCCAGGCATGCGTCGAGCGTTCTGGCCGCAGGGCCAGCGCGCCATCGACTCTACTCCACCACATCGCGGGCGTTCGCGAAAGCCCACATGGGGTTTTGTAACGGCTCGGGCGTCGACGAAGCGTTGGTGGGGGTGAATCAGGCCGACTCGCCGGTGGGTGGCTGCTGGTTAGTGAGGAGCCAAAACAGGCCGATGCGGTGCACCGCGTCGGAGAACTCGTCGCTATTGACCGGTTTTCGCACGTAGGGTCCCGGGCGAAGCGCCGGACGATGTCAACGCGCGCGGAAGATCAGCGCGTAACCCTAGCCGCCGCCACCGCAGAGCGTGGCCGCGCCGTACTCCACACCAGAACGCCGCATCTCGTGCACGAGCGTGACCGCCATCCGCGCCCCCGTCGATCCCAGCGCGTGCCCGAGCGCCACCGAGTTGCCGTTCACGTTCACGATCTCCTCGCTCGCGCCGAGCATCCAGCGTCGCATGAATGGCCACCGAGGCGAACGCCTCGTTGATCTCCAGCAGGCCGAGATCGCTGATCGTCAGTCCGGCTTTCCGCATCGCCGTCTGCAACGCGGTCGCGGGGACCGTGTTCAGGTACGCGAAGCGCTCCGCGCACATCCCGCTGGCGACGACTTCCGCCAGCGGCTCCAATCTGAGGTGGCTGCCCAGTCGCTGCTCATCACGACAAGCGCGGCGGCCCCGTCGGACAGCTGTGAGGCATTGCCTGCGGTGATCGTGCCGTCACTTCCGAACGCCGGCGGAAGCTCGGACAGCGCTGCCGCGGTCGTCTCCGGCCGGATGCCCTCATCCTCGCTGACCACGTCTGGTGGTCGACGGCCGTTCCCCGCCTCGACAGCCACGATCTCCTCGGCGGAACGTCGCGCCTGTCGGGCGGCCCCAGCACGCTGATGTGACTGAGCCGCCCAGGCGTCCTGCTCCTCGCGGGTGATGCCGAGCGCGGCGTTGACCTCGTCCGAGGATTCGCCCATGTGCTGGCCGGTGAAGGTGGACCACAGACCGTCGTGGATCATCGCGTCGACGATCTCGGCGTCGCCCATCCGGCCGCCCCACCGCGCCTTCGGCAGCACGTACGGCGCGTGTGTCATCGACTCCATGCCGCCCGCCACCGCGGTGTCGAGCTCGCCGAGGCGGATCAGTTGATCGGCATACGCGATGGCCGTCACGCTCGACAGGCACACGTTGTTGAGCGTGATGGCCGGCACCTCCTTCGGCACCCCGGCGGCGATCGCCGCCTGCCTCGAGGTGACCTGACCCGCGCCGGCCTGCAATACGTGCCCCATCACCACGTGATCGATTTCGCTGGCAGTGACCCCGGCACGCGCGACGGCCTCGTTGATCGCGACGGCACCGAGCTCGACCGCCGAGCGAGCGCGCAGCGCCGAGCCGAACTTGCCGACGGGAGTCCTGACTGCGGAGACGATGACCGAGCGCGCCATGGGTCGAAGGCCTTGAGCCTCAGTGTAAGGTTGGCCGCGGGAGGCGTAGCAACACTTGAGACGGAAGGGCGCGCGTGGTTGATACTGAGCTGTTGGTGATCGGCGCCGGTCCGTACGCGCTGTCGACGGCGGCCCTGGCTCGTGATCGCGGCATCGAAACGACGATCGTCGGCCGCCCGATGGCCTTCTGGCGCGAACACATGCCGGCCGATATGTTCCTGCGCTCCGGGCCCGACTGGCACCTCGACGGAGCCGGCATCGACACGTTCGAGGCGTACCTGGCCGAGATAGGTATCGACCCGGACGACGTCGATCCGATCCCGGTCGGCGTCTTTCTCGACTACACGGAGTGGTTCACAGTTCGCAAGGGCCTGGCTGTCCGCGAGGAACTCGTTGTCGAGCTCTGCAAGGCTGGCGCTCGATTTGAAGCCACGCTCGACTCCGGTGAAGCGGTCCGCGCCGACTTCGTCGTCGCCGCGCCCGGGATTCGCGAGTACACGCAGTTCCCGGCGTGGGCAGCCGGCGTTCCCACTGCGCGGTCGGCCCACACGTGTGACCTGGTCGACCTGAGTGAGCTCTCCGGTGCGTGCGTCGTGATCGTCGGCGGACGGCAGAGTGCGTACGAATGGGCGGCACTGCTCTGCGAGCACGGGGCCGCGCGGATCGACATCGTCCACCGGCACGACGTGCCGCGCTTTGAGCGAGTGAGCTGGAAGTTCGTCGACGAGCATGTCGAACGGACCCTCGCCGAGCCCGGGTACTGGCGCAACCTTCCCAGCGACAAGCAGGAGGCGATCGCCCGGCGCTTCTGGGAAGTGGGGCGGCTCACGCTCGAGCACTGGCTGCCGCCGCGTCTCGATTCGAGTCGTGTCACGCAGTGGCCGGGGACCGAGGTGACCGAAGTCACCGCCGACGACGATGGCGACGACATGCGCGTGGTCCTATCGAGTTCGGAGACACTCACTGCCGACTACATCGTCTTCGCTTGTGGATATGCGGTTGACCTCAGCAAGGTTCTGTACCTGCGCGGGGTGCTCGATTCAGTCGCACTCGCGGACGGTTTTCCGATGCTCGACGAGCACTTCCAGACCACGCTCGATGGGCTCTACATCACCGGTTACTCGGCGACCCGCGACTTCGGTCCGTTCTTCGGATTCGTCAAGGGCTCGCCGGCCGCGGCGACGCTGATCGTCCGCGATCTCGCGGCGAAGTCGAGTAACGCGCGCTCGTCAGTCAGTGGCGGTAACCGGCCGCGTCCGCGGTCGGCCAGCCAGGCTTAGACGTCGCGCGGTGGGGACTGCTGCGCGCACGCAGGTCAGGCGAGGCCATCGCTACCGCAGGTCGCTGCAGCAGCGGCCCCGAAGGATGGCGTCTTAGTTCAAACCTCTGAACTGCAACGCCAACTTCGAGAGACGAGCCGCCGAAGAGGGCAAAGTCGCAAAGTCTCGCGTTTAAAGGCACTCCCCGCCGGTCAACGCCATGCTTAGCCGAGTGCCGCTCGCTTACGCAATGGGCTACACGCATCGGCGCTGACGGGTGCTCGACACTGCTGGTTCCTCCCGGACGGAGAAGCCCCTGCGGGTCGAGACCCGCTTTGGCTCCCGTGCGCTACTTCAAGCCGCTGCGCGCGGAGACCTCCTAAGCGCGGCAGGCAGGGCTGCGCCGGTATCTGTGCGACGCACCTCTTGCTCAGGCGCTGCCCAGGCAGCCGCCCCTAACGCTGCGTCTCTTCACCTCGACGGCCAGCGCTCCCTTCCGCGTGAATCCGAGCGTCAGGACCGAGTCGGCGAGCGATCCCGCACGCTTCTGGTTTTCGCCGGTCGAGAACTCGAGCGGCGGACTGCCGCTATCGACCAGCGCCGAGGCAAAGGAGAAGCCTGGTCGGAGGCCTGGCCCAGGCCGAGGTGGCTGGTCGTTCGTGAAACCAGATGTCTGGTGAATCGCGACATTTGGTGCTCAAGACCTTGTTCTAAACAACCGGCGCTGCCCCGTTCGCGACGAGCTATGCATAGGTAGGAGCGCTCGCTTGATTGTGATCATGTCTCCAGTGGAACGTCCTGGGTGCTGGCAAATGCCGAGACGCGACCGATCCGCGAGACGAGCCCTGCGTTCGTTCTCGCGCGGGTGCGCACAGGCGCGCCCTTTCGTGACCGCTGTCGGTCCGGAGCGGTCATGAACCACGGCAGCATTCGCGTCGGATCGTTGTCGCCTCGCACCACGAGCAACCGCCTTGTAGACGGCGAGACCGCGATTGCGTTCGTGGGCAGCCCGATCGTCCACAGCTCGGTCCAGCGGCGACTCCTTTCATGCGAAGGGGCGGCGGCCGGGTGGCCGTACCGGCCGGTGCTTTAGGTCGTTGCGAGAGCCAGGCCGGTCGCCTGCCGCTTCGAGCAGGTCGTTAGCAATAAGTGTGCGAGCGTCCGCCTCCCGCCGTTGGCGAACGGATGGGCTCGCGCCGGCTCCGACATTCGTGCGGCGCGGATGCTGCGGCATGCCCGTGTGAGCCCGACGCGGCCACCCAGAGAAGTGCCGTTTGCCGAGCCGGAAGCGCCTTGGGGTCCGGGTTGACGCTAATGGACGCGGCCGCGCAGATCATCCTTTTCGCCGATGCATGGCGGGGGTTGGGCGATCTAGTCCTTTTTGGTTGATGCGCTGCCACGCGCTGTGGCATAGCTTGATGCCATGGAACTCAGCAACAGGGTCGACATATCAAGGCGTCGCAGGGGTCGCGCCGCGGTGCGGACTGCGGTTGCGACGGTAGCGGTCGGTACGCTGATCGCGCTGGCCGGTTGTGGTAGCAGTAGCAAGCCGGCGTACTGCTCTGATATCACCACGCTCGAGAACTCGGTCAAGAATCTGCCGAGCGTCACCTCGAGCAGTGGCGTTAGCGGCCTGAAGTCACAGATCAACACGATCGTGAGCGATGCGAACGCGGTTGTCAGCTCGGCCAAGAGCGACTTCCCGAGTCAGACCAGCGCCGTCAAGACGTCGGTCGACGCGCTCCAGAGCGCCCTCAAGGCGCTCCCCGCTAGCCCTTCGGCGACGCAGGTCGCCGGAATCGCGACTGATACGTCCAGCGTCGTTAGCTCGGTCAAGAGCTTGACGGACGCCAGCAAGTCGAAGTGCAGCTGACACGTCAGTCCGCGGCGAGGGGCCGGGGTGTTTGCCGGCTCCTGGCTTGGCAGCTTTGCTCTAGCGTCGGCGCTGCTCGACTCGTTGGTCGCGCTAAGTGGGGACCACGAGCGCGGCCAGGACCGCGGGAAGCAGTCCGATGACGAATGACCTCGAGCGGCTGAAACGTGTGCCTTGAGGTGCTTTCGGTGCTGGAGCCGCGCAGCGAGAAGATGGTCAAGAGGCCGATCGTGATGCCGGGCCTTCTGGGTCCGGGGGTGCTCAGTCCGCTTCCCGGGCCGGGGGGTGTGAGGTGGCGGGAATGAAACGGCCGCGGACGGTCGAGCGCCGTATGAACCGGTTCCTACGCGCGCCGATTTCGGTGCGCAACGCGGCGAGCGTGATCGTGACGGCGACGTTCATCGTTGTGGTCGGCGGCGGGATCGCGATCAGGGTGATCGACCATCGCGAGTACTCGAGCATCTGGGAGGGCATGTGGTGGTCCGTGCAGACGGTCACGACGGTCGGGTACGGGGACGTGACGCCCAAAGACGCGGCCGGCAAGATCGTCGGCGTGGTCGTGATGCTCGAGGGGATCGCGTTCCTCGCGATCGTCACGGCGGCGATCACCTCGGCGTTCGTGACGCGCGCGCAGCGCGAGCAGAAATCCGGAGCACCTGCCGAGGAAACCGCCGCGGACGCACCGGGCGACCCACAGCTCAAACAGATCGCAGCACGGCTGGAGCGAGTCGAGTCGCTACTGCTGGAGCTCACGAGACCGTGAGTCACATCGCCGCCGGGCCGCAATCCGCAACGGCACCCGCCCCGATGGCCGGCATTAGGCCCCGCCACGGGGGACGTGCGCATCCTCCTCCGAAGCGGGTGATTCCAAACGCGTGGCCTTCCGCGATATTGGTCTCTAGGGCCCGAGTGTCGATAACCGTTCGAGCTGCACCGGGAAGCGCTCGACGTGCAGCGCCGGCCCAGACATGAGTGCTGATCCCGGCGATCCGAGCTTGCCGCCGTCAGCGGGAGCCAGCGACCTCGCGAAGGATGAATTGCCGCCGGCGGATGACACCTCGCCGGGTAGCGCCCCGGCGGGGTCAAGAGGGCGGATCGGGCACGCCCTGTCAGAAGGGTGGCACCTCGCGAAGGTTGCCTATCGTGACCCCGAGCATGTCGCCGAGCGGATTGCGCTGAACAGCACGCACAGCCTCGGCGAGCCATCTCTGGAGTGGGCGCAGCGCGTCCGCAAGGAGCGTGGGGGTGTCCCGCGGGCGGTTATCGCCGAGCAATTGCGGACGGATAGCGCGAAGGTCGCGGCGATCGACGGCGCGATTGCCGCGACGCCGTTCCTGATCGCGCTGGTCCCCGGCTATCTTCTCTACCTCCGCCAGGAGGCGCGAATGGTGCTGCGCACCGCGGCGCTATATGACCGCGATCCACGGGAGCTCGGGGCCGCCGCGGAGATGCTGGCGCTGCGCGGCGTGCACCCGACGGTCGACGCTGCCCGCTCGGCCCTGCTCCCGGTTCGAGACACGCCGATGCCCGAGAAGCCCGCCGCGCGCCGCCCGTGGCGTACATGGGTTCGCAGCATCTACGTGCTGCTGATCTACGGCGGGTTCCTCTCCGCCCCCTCCGACAAGAGCAAGGAGGGCGCCCACCCATGGGTAAAGACCGCGATCGGGGGCCTGTTCGGACTGACGGTCTGGGTGATCACGTGGGTGTTCCCGCTTAGCTTCATGATCGCGTTGGGCTGGGGCTGTGACTCCAACGCGCGAAGCCTCGGGCGGCGAGCGCTGATCTTCTACGACAGCGAGCCCGACAGCGCGCAAGCGGCGATCGCCGCCGCCAAGCAGCAAAGAGAAGCCGGACACAACAGACGCCAGATCCTGCGCACCACGCTGCTGATCCTCTCCTTCGCGATCCCGATCGCGTTCATCGCGTTCATCGACCACGAGCGCCAGAGCACCGGCATCACCCCGCTCACCGCCGTCGGCGGCCTCGTCGCGCTCTCACTCGTCATCGCCACCGCCGTCATCGCCACCCGCCGCTAAGCACGGTCGGACGGCTTTCTTTCATCGCAAGCGCGGCGACTCACGCGTGGGCACGGCGCGAGGATCTTCTCGTCTCCGCGGAGGTGCCTTCCGCGTCTGGGCCCGCAAGAGTCCCCGCGGGACAGGGAGGGTCTGTCAGAGGCCCGTTTCGGCGGTGATCCTGCCGGATTTCACCGCCTTGCTCAGCTCCTTGTAGTCGCGGTCGTTCTGCTCGGCGTAGGCCTTGGAGAACTCGACGATTGCGCGGTCGAAGCTGTCGCCGTTGCCGAGGTAGGCGGCGATCGCGATCCGGTCGCCGCTGCGCGCGTGCGCCCGGGCGAGCGTCCAGCCGCACAGCTTGCCGTACGTGGCCATGGCTTGAGGGACCATCTGCTCGATCTCCGCCGATCCCTTCCAATCCTTCAGCTGCCGGCCGTAGAAGTCGCGAGCCTGGCCGTCCAGGCCGGCATCGATGTGCAGCCAGCCGAGGAAGATGTCGCTGGCGGCCTGCATCAATCGCTGGCCGACGACCACCCGCTCGCCGTGGTTTGAGAACTCGCTCGGACCGAGGTACTCCTCCAGTACCGACGCTTCGGCCTCCTTCATCTGCAAGAACAACGGGTCCTGGCCGTCACGGCCGACCAACAATGCGATATACGCGCGCGTACCGACGCTCCCGACCCCGACCACCTTGCGCGCGAAGTCGGTCAGCTCGAACTCCTCCAGCAGCACCCGCCGATCGAACTCCAGCGTGTCACGATAGTCACGCAGCAACTGGCGAAGCGCTTCGAACATCTCGTCGCGCTCTCTGCCTTGCGCGAGCTGCTCGATCGGCACGATCAGCGGCGACTGATCGACGATCCGTGCCTTCCCGTCGACGACCTCGGTCAGTTTCGAGAACGCCGTCATGCTGTCCTTCGTGCGCGCCTTCGCCAGATTCTTCTCGGTTCGCTTGACCATCTTCGGCTTGAACTGCGAGCCGAACTCCTGGATCGCGCGCTCGACATCCAGGTGCGAGTACCACACCTCAAGATTCTTCATCCCGGCGAAAGCGGCCATCGCGGTGCGATAGGAGCCGACCGTGTCAAGCACGATCCGCTCCTGCTCCTTCGCGCGAAAGCCGTTGTCGCGTGCCGCGATCAGCATGCTCACGGCAAGCCGCTTGACATCCCACTCCCACGGACCCGGCAGCGTCTCATCGAAATCGTTGACATCGAACACCAGCCGCCGCTCGGGCGAGGCGAACACCCCGAAGTTCGACAGGTGCGCATCACCGCAGCACTGCACATTCAGTCCGGACCGTGGCGTCGCCGCGAGGTCATTGGCCATGAGCAGCGCCGCCCCGCGATAAAACGTAAACGGCGAGACCAGCATCCGCCCGTAGCGGATCGGCACCAGCTCCGGCACCCGACTCTTCGCCTGACGCTCCAACAACGCGACCGGATCAGCGCGACCCGGCGACGGCTCGAACTTCGCATGATCCGCGCGCGGCACCTCCTTCCGCGCCGCCTTACCCCGCGCAACCCGGTCAGCCACCGACAAATGCCGGACGGCCGCGGGCTCCGGCTGCTTCCCGGGCGCGGCTGTCCCGCGTCTCGCAGCGGTCTTCCGTCTACGTGGAGTTGTGGTCGCCATCGCCGTTCCTTCCCTCAATCAGTTATCTCACCAGCGCGTGTCATAGCCACCGATTTCACAATTGGCGTCGCTTCAGGCTATGCCGCAGAGCGAGGCAGGCGCATCAGCCAAAAAGGTTGAGATCACGGCGCCGATCATGATCTGCAGGGAAAACACTCCACAATCAATCTCTCCGCGGACGGATTCGTCGTCCGCCTGCTTGGAGTTGTGGTCGCGGCGACTCCTTTGACGAATCGGTCGCCGTGCACGCCGATGGCGTAGTCGGCGCCGGTGAACACCCAGCCCCCTCGTTGGCGCTCATCTGCGGGCGTCCCCGCCCGGCGTCAGGCGGTGTTGGCTTGTGGGGCTTGTGGGGCTGTTTGGGCGGCGTGCTTTTGCAGCCGGTCTGCCAGAAACATGACAATGACGGCGATCCCCACGCCGGCGAGCGTGAACAGGATCCTGCGTCCCTCGCTAGCAAAGTTGGACGGGTGTGGCACGTCCATGGCGATCAGGAGCCCTCCGGCCAGGGCTGCCGTGTACCAGGCGAAGTTGACGAACCGGATCGCTGCCGCCAGCCCGAACAGCAGGACGATGATCACTTCGAGGGCGGTTTTGTTATGCACGGCCAGCAGAACGACGGCAGCCACCGCCGCGCCCAATGCCGTGCCGGCGACGCGCTGTACGGCAGCGAAGGTGGATTGCTGCAGGTCGGGCTTCATCGCGATAATCACGGCGATCGGCATCCAGTAGGCGTTGGGCAGCTGCAGCCCGAAGGCGATCGCGACGGCGATCGACACGGCAACGGCCCGGATCACCGCGAAAACGATCATTGGCCCGGTCAGCGGCCTCGGCGAGATATCCCCGGGGATCTCGGCGGCAGGCTGGGGCGCCGAGACCCGTCCGCGCGCCAGCCACATGATGAAGGTGTAAGCGACCCAAAGCGCCGATCCGGTCAGCCAGGCCAGCGCCTGCTTCCACGGTTCGGTATGGATCAGGCCGGAATGGAACGCGCGCGGAAGGCCGAAGGAGAGGAGCGTCGGCAGGCCGAGGACGATGATGAACCAGATGTTGAGCAGATAGGCCGCGACGAATCTGTGCAAGCCGTATTTCACCGCGAGCCCGGCCAGCGACGTGGCCACGAAAGCGGCCAGTACCACGAACCCCCACGGACCGCCGCCGATGCCGAACCCCAGGGCCGTCAGCAGCGCACCCGCTCCGGCCATCGAGGCCATCGCGAGCACCCGTGGGCCGTATTTTCCGCCCGGATCGCTCAGCGCCACGAGCAGCGCCCCGAAGATCGCACTGAGGAAGTACCTCCGGTCGTGAGGGAGCACGCCCACGACGATCAGCAGCCCCAGCACGACTGCAAAGACGGCACCTCTTCGTAGGGTGAGTCCCTCCCACTTAACTTCGAACACCTTCGCTAGCCAAGTCATGCGGTTCCTCGATCCGGGTTGCTGCTATTGCTGCTGTGGTGAGGCGGCCCGACCGGCGGCGTCCGGCTGCACCCGCCGGACATCATCCCGTCGCTCGTCCCGATGCCGATCTGAACCAAGCGACGTGTCGGTGCGCGCACGCGCGCCGCTGCGAGGTCGTTGGCGCGACGAGCTGTTCAAGGGTCGAAGGAACACAATCGAATCCCGCCTCGTGGTTGAGGGAGCCGTGGCGCCCTCACACCGCCAAGCCAAGGGCGGTACGAGAGCGGGCCGGACGGGACGAGCGGCTGCTACGCGGGCAGCGCGTTTAGTTCCTTGGCGAGCTCCTTGCCATCGGCGTCGATTTCCTTCTCCTGGCTTTTCTCGGCATGCGTGAGCGCCTTGTCGAGCTGCTCCTGCAAGCGCGACTCGCCGATCACGACCAGCGCGGCCTCGCCGTCGTTGAGGTAGTCGCCGAGCTCCTTGGCATCGCTGCGCGACATGCCACCCATGACATGCCCGATCCCCCCGCCCGCCGCGGCGCCGACGAGCGCCGAACCGAGGATCGCCGGCGGGAACACGATCCCGACCAGCGCGCCGACAGCGGCACCCGTCCAAGCGCCGTGCTGGGTGGGCTTCTCGTGCTTGGTCACGTGCACCTTGCCCTCGTCGTCCTTGTACACCAGCGCGACGTCGTAGCTGCCCACCAGATCAGCCGAATGCAGATCAAGCAGCGTGTCGTAATCGGCATCAGCGTCATCACGATCCGCGTACACCGCCCCATACACAAACACAGGGTTGTCTTTACTCATCGTCCTGCTCCTTGTCCGGTTGATTCGGTCGCCGGGAGCGACAGCCATCACGGCAAGAGGCGACTCCACGCTCGGGCTCAAGCCTTCCCCGACGATGCGGCCATCGCCGCCAGAAGCAAAACCCTACGGCCCCCAACCCCCACCCCGCATCGGCCAAAAAGGATGAACCACGCGACCGCGGCACCCACCTCGATGCAGTGCAAAGTGGGGCACGGGATCGTCGCCGGCGAATCCCCCATCGACGCGCACTAAGCAAGCGTCGCGGTGATCGGCACCGACTAGTTAGATCGGCACACTGGACCAGTGTCGGTCAACGCTGCGGAAAGCGCTTCGCGAGGCACAACACCAAGCTTTTTCGCCTAGTCCTCAGGCGGCTACGTCCGGGGTATCGGCGGCGTGCGACGCATGGCGGGCGCGTCACCTTCGGACGAGCCCCAACGCTCCGCCGGACACGTCAGCCGACGGCGATTTGGCCTCGCGACGCCACTCGAGTTCTGGACCCGGGATGGTGACCTGGGCTTCTGTCGATTCGAGGCCGGCCTGCTCGATGATCTCGACCGCGTCGGACCGGCCTGTGACGCCGAGCTTGTCGTAGATCGACGCGACGTGTGTTTTGACGGTCGGGCGTGCGAGGTGAAGACGATCGGCGATGTCCTGGAGCGAGAGGTGCGTCCGAAGGAAGGCGACGAGCCGGAGCTCGGCAGGTGTGAGTCCGTAGCTCTGTCCTCGCCTGATCCGCCCTTGGAGACGTTGCAACCGGGCCGGGAGCGTTCCGGCATCGGGATATCCCTGTAGTGCGTCGTCCGCGACCTGCGCGTGTTCGACGGCACTGGCAACGTCCCCGAGGTCTAGGCTGATGTCGGCGCAGCGCAGCGCGAGATCGGCGTTGAGCCATGGGCCGGTGCGGAGCAGTGGGCGGAGCTGCCGGACTTTCTCGAGCTGGCGTGCGGCCTCGGTCTGGTCACCGCGTTGGTTGTGCGCGAGTGCTCCTGACGTATAGGCGATCGCGCCGTAGATCGTGTCGTGGAGGTGGTGCTGCGTGGCCAGCCAGCCAGCTTCGACCGCCCATCGTTGCGCGTTTCGCCGATCGCCCAGGTCGGTGGCCGCGAAGACCAGATAGCCAAGCGTGAAGACCCGAGTGTGGCTGAGCTCGGGTCGGTCTCTCGACAGCGCGAGTGACTCCCGCAGCACGGCGATTGCCTCGCGCGGCCGGCCGAGGAGAACGTACGCCGCACCCATGGCGCGACGGGCGCTGAGAAGCCATCGGGTGCCCATCTTCTTCTCATATGCGTACCCGAGCTCGGCATCGCGCAGCATCTGCGGGATGCCATCCGGAGCCATGGCGCTTCGGAGGTTCGCGAGTGCAGAGCGAAGCGAGGCTGCCTCGTCGGCGGATACCGGCGAGTCGAGCGAAGCCCGCTCGGCCGCGACCAGGAACCGTCTCGCCCGGGCCGCGTCGCCGAGATACCCGAAGACCCATGCGGCCGCGATAGACAGCTGTGGGTCTGACTCGATCTCCTTGTCAGTGCAGCGGTCCAGCCAGAGCCGCAGGCTCTCGATCTGCCCGCGGCTGGCAAACTCGTCCCGGTATGAAAGCGCGATGCGGCCGGCGCGATCGAGATCGCCGGCCTCATGCGCGTAGGCGAACGCCTCGCCAGGCGATCCGTGCTCCTCGCACCAATCTGCTGCCCGTCGGAGGTACACGGGGAGCCGCGCCGGGTGGCGCCGCTTGAGCTCCGCACGGAGGAGATCGCTGAACAGGTGGTGGTAGCGATACCACTCGCGGTTATCGTCGAGCGAGACGACGAAGGCATTGGAACGTGCGAGGTCCTCAAGCGAACCGGCAGCGTCGTCTGCGCCGAGCACTGCGTCGCATAAGGGCGCCGTCATCTGATCGAGGATCGACGTCCCGAGCAGGAAACGCTTGAGATGGTCCGGCTGGCGCTCCAGCACTTCTTCCAGGAGGTAGTCGGCGATCTGCTGCTGATCGCCGGACAGGCCGGCAGCCCTCTCGGCGGCATCGTGACGGCCGCGTAGCGCCAGCGTGGCCAGCGCAACCGCAGCGGCCCATCCTTCCGTCCGCTCGCACAGGGCCTCGGCCGCCGCCGGAGACAGCTCCAGTCCTCTGCTCGCGGCCATATCACGGGTCTCCGTCGGGTCCAGGGCAAGGAGCGAGGTCCCGATCTCGACCAGATCCCCACTTGCGCGCAGCCGGCCGAGCGGCACCCCCGGATCGCCGCGCGTGACCAACATCAGCTGAGAGCCGGATCGCACCTGGTCGACGAGACACGCGAGAATCGCGCGGCTCTTCTTAGCCGTTATGACATGGACATCGTCCAGCACCAGAACGAACGGATCGCGCTCGCCGAGGTCGGCCGCGAGGAGAGGAATGGCGACCTCATCGATCCTGGGCATCCGTCCTGACAACTCCTCCAGGAGCTGACCGCAAACCGGGCCAGTGCTTTCGAGGGCCGCCACGACACGGGCGAGCAGCACGACGGGGTCGTTGTCGCGCGGGCCGAGCTGCACGCAGAGGCTGGCCCTCGGATCGAGCTCACTCCACTGCGCGACAAGCGTCGACTTCCCGTAACCCGCTGGCGCAGAAACCAGCACCACCCGGCTGCGCTCGGCGGCCTTCTGAAACGCGGCGAGGCGAGGTCGCGCCACCATGCGAGGCAGGACCGTCGAAACCCGACGCTTCGCCTCCCGCAACAGCGGCCTGGTCTCGGAGAGGGCGACGCTACTCATCGCTCGGCCCTCCGCGCCCCCCCGTTTCCCGTGCCAGCGCGACTTCGGGGCAGCCCCGCGACTCGCCAGTCTTAGACGCCGACATGAGGACGCGGTGTCGCCGCAAGCGCGGCCCGCACGCCATTTGGTGCTCAACCGTCTTTATGACGAACATGCGTGTGCCCATCGCCGCCGTTCACCGTCGGCGCGACCGCGCCAATATCTCGACAAGTCGGTCGCCTCCTTTCGCGAACCAGATCCCATTACCAACGCTCAGCAAAGGCGGTCGGCCGCACCAGGAGATGCCACTTCTCGCTGCCCAAACTGGACAGCAAGACGGTACCAGGCCTGATGGGCGTGGTATCCGTGAAAACCCCCATAGAGACCGGGGAAAGCTGCGAAATCGGCGGCGCGTCTCACAGGCCCTTAGGGTTGGGGCGCGATCGCGCGCCAACCCCGCTCAGAGCGACCGTCAGTAGCGGCGAGCGCTGCGGCACGCTCCCGCTCGAGTCGATCGAGGAGTCGCGGGCGACGACGACCTCCTCGGTCCACTCTCACGATCCCATGGTGACGTTGCCGGTCCCGGGATCGACTCCGGCGGAGGGGTCATGACACGGCGATATCAGCCAGATTGGCCGATAACGAATCGGCCGCCCGCGACGTACCGTGACAGCACCATCACCAGCCAGCCGAAGCCGCCGAACAAGAACAAGTCCCGCAAAACTGTTTCGCTGACGCCTGCCGAGACACGCGTCTTGACGCTCCTTACCACGTATCAAACGCTCGCCGGCATCGGCGGCCAGCTCGGCATCGCGCGTCCCACCGTGAAAACGCACGTCCAAAACATCTACAAGAAACTCGGGGCCACCAAACGAGCCGAGGCAGTGGAGCTGGCTCAGAGCGCGGGCCTCCTGCCGGATGGCGCCGCGCTGATGAGCGACAAGGATTCCGGGATGGCGTTGGGTCAGCAGCGTGCGCTGCAGGATCCGCGAAAGCGTGGCTGGATGGTCGAAATCGATCGCGAGACGGTCGAGTTCGACCGCTCATCGGTTGAGAGGGGTCGGGTCCCGAGATGAGCCCCCACGCGCATGTTGAGCCGTCCGTAGGGGCGGGGGCCGCGGCGAAGAGCGCCGGCGCCGCGAAGATCGCCTTGATCACGCTGGCGGCCGGGCAGTTCGTGATGGCGCTCGACACGACGGTCATGAACACGGCGATCGCGACGGTCGCGAAGGATGTCGGAACGACGGTGACCGGGATCCAGACAGCGATCACGCTCTACACGCTCGTGATGGCGTCGCTGATGATCACCGGCGGGAAGATCGGTCAGATGATCGGGCGCAAGCGCGCGTTCGCGATCGGATGCGTCATCTACGCCTGCGGCTCGTTGACCACCGCGCTGTCTCATAGCCTGGCGGTGCTGATGTTCGGCTGGTCGTTCCTTGAGGGCTTAGGGGCGGTGCTGATCATGCCGGCGATCGTGGCGTTAGTCGCGTCGAACTTCGCCAAGCCCGAGCGTCCCCGCGCCTACGGACTGGTCGCCGCTTCCGCCGCGATCGCAGCGGCGCTCGGGCCGCTGATCGGCGGCGTCTTCACCACCTACGCCTCGTGGCGATGGGTGTTCGTCGGTGAGGTTCTGATCGTGCTCGTGATCCTCGCTCTGGCTCGGCGTATGAACGATACGCCGGCGGAGGAGGGAGCCCGGCTGGACCTGGTGGGTACGGCTTTGTCCGCGCTTGGCCTTGGATCGATCGTGTTTGGGATCCTGAAGTCGGGGACCTGGGGCTTCGTTAGACCGAAGCCTGACGCTCCGGAGTGGCTCGGGCTTTCCCCCGTGATCTGGTTGATGTTCGCAGGGACCCTGGTGCTGGTCGGGTTCGTGTGGTGGGAGGGCCGGCGCATCAAGCGCGGAGAGGGCGTGCTGGTCGAACCCGCGATGCTGCGCAACCTCCAGCTCCGCAGCGGGGTCATGTCATTCCTGTTCATGTTCCTGATCCAGGCCGGCATCTTCTTCACCGTCGCTCTGTTCCTGTCGGTCGCGCTCGGAGTCTCGGCGGTCCAAACCGGCGTCCGGCTGCTGCCGCTCTCGCTCTCCCTGCTCGTGTTCGCCATCGGCGTCCCCAGGCTGCGCCCCAACGCGAACCCGCGGCGGGTCGTCCGTGTGGGCTTCATGCTGCTGTTCGCGGGTCTCGTGCTGCTGGTCGCGTTGCTCGACGTCGGCGTCGGCCCGGAGATCGTGACTTGGCCGCTGCTGCTCGCCGGCGCCGGCCTCGGCGCGATGGCCTCGCAGCTCGGCGCCGTGACCGTCTCGGCGGAACCCGACCAGAAGAGCGGCGAGGTCGGAGGGCTCCAGAACACCGGCACCCAGCTCGGCGCCTCGATCGGCACCGCCCTCGCGGGCGCCGTGCTGATCTCCGCGATGACAGCGGCGTTCTTCACCGGCATCCAGAACAACCCCAACGTTCCCTCCAGCGTCGTCTCAGAGGCGCAGACGAAGCTCGCGGGCGGGGTTCCGTTCATGTCCGAGACCGACGTCAAGGCCGCGCTCTCCAAGGCCAACGTTCCCTCCGCGACCGCCAACGAGATCATCAAGGTCAACGAGCAGAGCCAGATCGACGGGCTACGCACCTCCGAGGCCATCCTCGCACTCCTGGCGCTCATCGCCCTCCCGTTCACTCGAGGGATCCCGACCGTGCAACCCGGCGCCCAAGCCAAGCCGACAGCAGCGAGGGGATAGAGAGGACCGGGGCCCGTCACGGCACACGCAGGACCTCAGTCGGCGTCTGCGTCTCGATTCCAATCACCCGATTGGAATGACGGCCCCGCGAGCGCAGCCAGCGACCGTCCCTTCACTTTGACTGCACAAGTCATGGCGGTTCAAGGGCATCCAGAGCTCTCGGACAGCACGGCCGTGCGGTCCCATCGCGCTATCGACTCGTTCGCGGGACTGTCAATGGCGCAGTCCGCGCTCGAGTTCGCCTCTGACCGCCACGCCGATCAGTACCGGGAGATCGACCACGCACCCTTCATCGTCCATCCAATCGAGGTCGGCTCGCTACTGCACGGGGATGGCCAGCCAGAGGAGGTCATCGCCGCCGGTTTGCTTCATGACCTGCTCGAGAAGACCCAAACTACGGGCGCGGAACTTCGGCGGCGGTTCGGAGCCTCGATTGCCAGGCTTGTTGAGTCGGTCTCGGACGATCCATCGATTGACGATTACGAGTCGCGCAAGCATGAGCTACGCAATCGCGTGGCGCACGCCGGCTCCGACATGGTCGCGATTTTCACCGCGGACAAGATCTCCAAGGTCCGGGAGCTCGCGCTGCTGCCAACCTCGAGCCTTGACGAAACCTCAACCCGCGCCAAGCTCGCCCATTACCGGGCGAGCCTCGAGATGCTCCGCAGAGTTGCTGGGAACAGCGCCCTCGTCGACCTTCTTGGCGCCGAGCTCGACCGGCTGCCGCATAAGCAGCGTGCTAGCCCGATACTTCGGGCTAGCCCCAGCTAGTTCCACGGGGACCCGGTCGAATGCAGCGAGCCATGGAGGAGATCGATCTGGCCTGTGTCTTCAGGCGAACAGATCAGAAAGCTCCGTGAGAGACGTGCGCTGGACCCGTCTCGGTCGGGGCGGTATACACGCACACGAGCTGGTAGGCGCTGCGGTGAGGAACGGCGATCGCTTCGAGAGCTTGCATCCGTTCACGGATCTCGTCCCGCTCCTGAAAGCTTTGGTGGTCGGCCGCCGAGCGCATCGTTGAGTAAGACACCACCTTCCTGCCATCGAGGCTGGCGTGAATTCGCCCATCGACGAACCCGTCGATGCGTCGCATCTGCTCAAGGAGCTCGCGCAGCGCATCGATCACCTCCTCCTGGCGTCCCGGAGGGACCTCCCACATGTCCATGATGACCGACTCCTGCTCGTTGGGTGACATCACAGCACTTCCTTTCTGATCGACTGGCGGGACCGTGCGTGGGTGAGAAATCACAACCGGGTTCCTCGTGTCATCACAACCTAAATGACGCGCGCCTCCGTGCCTCCACGCAACCCCGCTAGCGCTAGCGGGGCGGCTGGATGCTAGAGGCTGTCTCGCGAGAGGAACCCAATCCACCTCCACTGTCCGACCTCGGATCGTAGAGCGGCCACAGACCGGCCTAGCTCCCAAACGCGCGCGACGTTGCGGAGGGAGCCGTGGCGCCGGACAGAACGAGCTGCTGCTAGGCGGGTAGCGCGTTTAGTTCCTTGGCGAGCTCCTTACCGTCGGCGTCGATTTCCTTCTCTTGGGTTTTCTCCGCGTGCGTCAGCGCCCTGTCGAGCTGCTCCTGCACGCGCGACTTGCCGATCACGACCAGCGCGGCCTCGCCGTCGTTGAGGTAGTCGCCGAGCTCCTTGGCATCGCTGCGCGACATGCCACCCATGGCATGCCCGATCCCCCCGCCCGCCGCGGCACCAACCACCGCCGCACCGAGGATCGCCGGCGGAAACACGATCCCCACCAGCGCGCCAACCGCCGCACCCTTCCACGCACCGTGCTGGGTGGGCTTCTCGTGCTTGGTCACGTGCACCTTGCCCTCATCGTCCTTGTACACCAGCGCGACGTCATAGCTGCCCACCAGATCAGCCGAATGCAGATCAAGCAGCGTGTCGTAATCGGCATCAGCGTCATCACGATCCGCGTACACCGCCCCATACACAAACACAGGGTTGTCTTTACTCATCGTCCTGCTCCTTATCCGGTTGATTCGGTCGCCGGGAGCGACAGCCATCACGGCAAGAGGCGACTCCACGCTCGGGCTCAAGCCTTCCCCGACGATGCGGCCATCGCCGCCAGAAGCAAAACCCTACGGCCCCCAACCCCCACCCCGCATCGGCCAAAAAGGATGAACCACGCGACCGCGGCACCCACCTCGACATACGCGCCAAGGCGCCTACGAGGCGCCAAACTGAACTCCCTGAAGCCGAGCGCGTGACCCGATCCTGCTGGCCCGTCGGCACCCCCGCCGCCAGCGCCACCTGAATGGAGGACCCGGGGCGGGCCTTGCGCGAACGGTACGAGGCGGACGCGAGCAGAGCCGCTTCGCCTAGCAGGAGTCGTCGCCGCTGGCTACCGCAGGACGAGTGCGCTGCGGACGAACGCGATCGTCGCCTCGCCGTTCACCTGGTGGCTGCTCGTAGTGAGACGCGGCCACCGCGGCTGCGTGACCGCCGGAGGAGTGAAGTAGCAGTCGGTCAACCGCGATCACTTGTCGTGCTTCGAGGAACTGGGCGAGTCGCGACAGTCCTGCTCTCGGTGGCGACGAACACATCGGCCGCGCCGGGCCCGGCCTCGCAACCCGCGAAAAGCGTCGACCCTCGACGCAAGGCTCCGGTGCACGCCTGTGCCTAGGAGGCTGGTGTGAATCGCCCGTTTTGGATTGATCGGGCCGCTTGGCGCCCGGCCCGGGGGGTGGCTGGGGCGCAGCGGGCTGATGGTCGGCGCGGTCCCGCGCCTGTGGCGGTGTGAGTTCGTCGCGCTGTGGCGTGGTGAGTGTCGTTTGAAGCCGGGTGCTCGGCCCGGTGGGGGCCTCAGGCGATGGTGGCGACGGGACCGGGTGGCTGGTGACACCGAGGGTGGCGAGGCGCGCGAGGTTGACCGCGGCGGCGAGGAGATTGAAGTCGGCGTTCACCTTCGCGCGATCGCGGACACGGGCGCGCCGGCCGCCGTGCCGACGTCGCATCAGATGACCGATCTTCCGCTCGATCGCCGGGCGGGTCGCGGTGTAGTCGGCCTGCCACAACGGATCGGTTTGGCGGTCGCGGCCACGGGCGAGTTGGCGCTCATGCGGGCCGAGGCCGATCGTCCGCCCGACAGGTGCAGTGGTGCACCGCTCAAACAGCGGGCATCTCTGGCAGGCACGGCCGAACCGGGCGACTTGCCCGTCCTTGACGTCGCGTATCGATGCGGTCCGCCCGGCAGGGCAGACGACGACGCCGAGCTCCATATCGATCCGGAAGTCGTCTTTGGTGAACCGTCCCGCGTGGCGCGACCGGCGCCTTGACCTTGCAGAGGATGTTCACGCCGACGTTCTCGAGCGTATGCAGGACGCTCCCGATGCCGTAGGCGGAGTCGCCCTAGACCGACAACGACTCGCTCGCCGCACCGAGGCGGCCGGCTCGTCCTCGCCGTCGCGATCGTCGGCTGGCGCGAGGTCATCGGCGAGCAGCGCCGCGACCTCCTGGCCCGCTCCAGCGTTCCCCGCGGTAACCGTCGTGGCGGTGATCAACTCGCCGTCGGGGTCCACGGCGACATGCCCCTCATAGCCGTCAAACCCTTGCGCACGGGTCTTGCGGCCGTGCCGAGCGTCGGAGTCGACAGTCGAGATCATCCGATCCTTCGCGACCCGCGTCGCGATCCGGAACACCCCATCACCATCCACGTCGAGGTCCTGCCCCACGACCGCCGCCAAACAACCCGGCCGCCTCCCTCGCGCCCGCCGCCAGGTCCCGGCCGTCCAACGCGCCAAGGATCGCGTGAGCGTCCTTCGCGAGCGCATCGATCAACGCCTCACGCGCCCGCGGGTCCTCGTAATCACAGACCGGCTTCCCCGCGCTCGCGTAATCGTCATCGCGCGCCACCAGGGCACGCAACTCTGCCTCGAGCACCGGGGCGCACGCGGCGAGCACCCCACGGATCGCCGAGCGGATCAGCGTGACCGTGTCCATCGTCGCGACCGCGTCATACAACGCTGCTGAGTCCAGCACCCGCCGGCGACCGACCAGGCCAGCACGCTTGCCCATCTCCAACACGCGAACTTACGCTCACCGAACCCGATCCCCACATGATCAAACGCCTTCGACGACGACTCCGAGAGTCTGGCCGGGACGCAACAATCATTCAAGCCCACGCCGAACGTCTTCCGTTCGATGCCGGTACCATCGACACCGTCGTCTCCACCCGGACACTCTGCACCGTCGATGACCCCGAGGCGGCCCTGGCTGAGGTCGCACGCGTACTCACCCCAGGTGGGCGTTTTCTGTTCCTGGAGCACGTTCGCTCCGGGGACAGCAAGCGAAACGCACGCTGGCAAGACCGAGTAACGCCGCTCGTCCGAAGAGCAATCTGTGGTTGCCGGCCGAACCGGTCGTGGGCGCCGCGCGGGGTGCCACCACACGGCTCAAAATCCCCACGAAACGCATCGCGGGGAACCGGCCAATATCCACAACTCAGGCCGGACGACAGCCTCCATATGGACTATGTGGAACCCGGCGTCCGACGAACTGGGCGGAGCTTTCGCGTCTAAGCCCAATGCGAAAGCGGGCTTCAGGTGTGCGACGGAACGGGAGCCTGCCCTCGGGCGGTGTGAACAGGGGGCGTTACGTAGGCCCGGCCGTCGTTGGTGTCGGTGCGCGGTCGCCATGCGCTCGCAGAACGGCGATGATCGCGATCAGCAGAAAACCGAACGCGGCCACCTTCGGGGCGAGGAACGCGAGCACTATGACGACGACGTAGAAGCCGAGGCTCGGCGTCGTCGCCCGCGCGATCGCGTTGACCTCTTTGTCGCTCACTTCTGGTCTGAGCAGGCTGCGGTCGCTCGCGACCGCTCCCCACAGGGCGCTGATGAGGAGTGAGATCACCAACAGCGATGCTCCGTAGAAGATGACGGCGGCCCGCTCAGCGGACGAATCGCGGATCGCCTCGGCCAACAGCCTGGTCGGGAACGGCAGGAACGCGACCGCCATGAGCAGCAACAAATTGACGGTCATGACCCGGCGGTTTGCGTATCGCAAGCGTCGGAAGATGGCGTGGTGGACGAGCCAGATCCCTCCGATCGTGAGGAAGCTCGTCGTATAGCCCAGGTAAGACGGCCATTGATGAGCGATCCCGCGCCACAGATGGTTGAACTCGGACTCGGGAACGTGGATCTCGAGAACGAGCAGCGTGATCGCGATCGCGAACACGCCGTCGCTGAACGCCTCGGTCCGGCCGGTGTCCCAGCGGTCGCCCACCACGCCGCTTTCGACGCCGGGCACCGCTAGTCCTGCGCTCCCGTCGACGGACGAGACAGGCCCGTCAGCGGGGCCACGCCACCCCCGGCGCTGACGATGGCCGGTGGGGGAACCGCCATGGCACGTCATATCGACTCAGCTGCACTTCGATTTGCTCGTGTCGACGAAGCTCTTGACCGAGCTCACTGCTGCTGCGGAGAGCGGTCCGACAGAATCGGTCTCGACGCCCCGCTCGCTTCCCGAACTATCTCGATTCCCGGCAGTCTCTCAGGACCACCGTGGCCCACCACTGCCGCATTGGGCAGGCAGCCGAGCAGGTTCCCGTCGCCCGCGGAGGGGCGCCTGCGGCGTGGTCGGTGCCAGCGATCGTTACGTCACCTCGTTTGGGTGATGCCACACCGGGGTCTCACGGCGATGTTAGACCTGACCTGCCCGCAATCGGAAGGACCGCAAATGACCGACGCATCGTCCGACACGCCCGTCCTTGACACGCTCGCCGCCATGACCGCCGAGTCGGTCGCGCGGTGCGAACTGGATGCGAACTCGCTCCTTGCCGCGCGTATCGCCGCCCTAGCGGCCGTCCATGCGCCTGCGGCCTCATATCTCATGCACGTCGGCACGGCGATGGACGCTGGCGTCACGGTCGAGCAGGTCCAGAACATCCTCATCGCCGTCGCGCCGATCATCGGTACGCCGCGGACGCTGGACGCCTCCCTGAACATCACCGAGGCGCTGGGGATCGTCATCGCCGCCGTCGAGGCGGAGCTCGAAGCCGAGGAGGAAGAGGAGGCGCAGTAGACCAAGCAACCAGGCCCGAAAGCCAGCAACCCGGTTCGATCGAGACGAAGAAGCGTCGCGCGGTTCGCCCGACGCCGGGCTCTACATAGGCACATGCGCCCCCTGGCGAGCACGAGGCCCTCGCACTCGCGTCTGCGCAATACCGTGAACCCGAGCGTGAACGCAGGCTGAAACGGCCCGTTACCGCTGCTGCATCGTCGCCGCTCGGGGAGTGAGCGACTGGCTGCCGCTCCGTCGGCGCGTCGAGCCGAAGGAGAAGTCGCAGGCCGGGGACAGCGGCAGCGTCCAGACGGCCGAGCCTTCGTGATTGGGGAAGTGGCGGGGGAGCTAGACCCAGGTTCCGTGGTCGATCGCGCTTGAGCGAATCCGATCGTGCGCCACGCGCTGAGCGGCGCGATCCCTGGTTCGCCGACTGGTTCGAGGAACCTCAGGGCATCGCGGTGCCCGAGCTAAGCGCTCCGGTCGAGCTCGATCAGCCGCAGCTGCCGTTCAGACGCGTCGCCCCGCATAGACCCCTACGTGCCCGGCTCCCGATCGGCCTCCTATCCATCCATGGCGCGGGTTCGTTCACGGCTCACGACACCGCTGCGCCTATTCCCGCGGGCTCAGACACGAGCTGCCCGGGCACCTATCCCTTGCCTCGCCGGCGCACTCGACGAACACGGAGACGCTTAGCCATCGCTCCGGACACGCTGGACGCATCGCTGGCTGAGCGAATCGTGAGCGTTCGGCCGTCCGTCACATCGCGAGAACGCCCGTCACAGGGGCCGCCCAGCGTTTGAGCGCCAGCCAGGTACGCGAGAGCGCCGATCGCCCGCGAGAAGGGCCACACAGCGGGGTGCTTGCGAACGCCGCGCGGAACTGGTCCCGCGTCAGCGAACCCTCGGGGTGTCCGGTGCGCACCAGATCGGGCAATATGCGCTGCGGTGCGTGACTGGCTCAGGGCGTTCACGGCAAGATGGCAGGGATAACGAAGGGAGGCGGACGATGAGTGAGCCTGGTCTGATCCTGGTCACCGGTGCCGGCGGGGCACGCGGCGGTGTGGGCGTGGGCAACAAGGTCGTGGCGTTGCTGCGCGAGCGCGGCCGGCCCGTACGAGCAATGGTGCACCACGATGACGACGAGCGCGCCGATGACCTACGCGCGCTCGGCGCCGACGTCGTCGTCGGCGACCTCACGCGACCGGGAGACGTTGCTACGGCCCTCGACGCGGTTCAACGAATGTTCTTCAGCATGAGCCTTTCGCCGTCCTTGCTCGAAGCCGCCGCCACCGTTGCGACGGTGGCCCGCGCCGTCGGCAACTTGGATGCCCTCGTCGCCATTTCCCAGATGACCGTTTCCCAGATGGACGCGCTCAGCATGAGCGAGTCACACCATCAGCGGCTGCACTGGCTGTCGGAGCAGGTGTTCAACTGGTCCGGGCTTCCGGTCGTACACGTCCGCCCTACCGTCTTCTTGGACACCGGGTTGTTCACAACTCTGGCTGCGCACTCCATCGCCGACAGCGGCACCATCCGGCTCCCGTTCGGGACCGGCCACACGTCGCCGATCGCGTCCGACGACGTCGCGCGAGTCATCGCCACGGTCCTCGCCGGCCCCGAGCCGTATCTCGGCGGCGCCCTCGAGCTGACCGGCCCCCGATCGCAGGACATGAAGGGCGTCGCCGAGGAGTACGCCCGCGCGCTGGGCAAACCCGTTTCCTACGTCGACGTCCCGTGGGACACGTGGGCCGCGCAAACGCTCCCATACGCGAACCTCGGACCGTACGTGGAAGCGCATCTCGCCGTCATGGCCCGGCTCCATCGCGAGAATCGCTACGACCGCGTGACCGACACGGTCGAGGAGATCACCGGCCGGCCCGCAGAGTCTGTCGAGGAGTTCGTCGCGCGGCGCAGCGACCTGTTCGCCGAGTGACGTACAGCAGCAGCGCTCGCCCATGGTCGTCGCCGGACTCAACGAGATCGACTCAGGTGTAACCATGGAATATGGCCTCATCCTCCCCACCCCGGAGGCGAAGCCGAATGGTTCGCCAACACGCCGACGCCCTGGACGGCATCCAAGGCACGGCGGTGCACCTCGACAGCGAAGGAAACGTCGCCCCGCGCGCCCGCTCGGCGACCTCGACCAATCCGCGCCGCTCGAACTCTCGCCCGCAGGCATAAGTGCCACGGCGCGCTGCCGCTCTTGCCTCGAAGCGACAGCGTCGCTGCGTATGGCCGCGCTCAGCATCGCGCTGTCGCTGATCGTCGTGGCTGTCGGACAAACGCGTGTGGGGCGCGAGGAGCGCGCCGGTCGGGTGGGCGCGCAGTCTCCGGTGGTTGCGGCGAATGGCCGCGTTGGGGGCCGTTTCAGGCCCCGTGGGGGCTGATCTGGTGGTTGTGGAGCTTCAAGGAGGTTGTGGGTCGCGGCTGCTAGTCGCCATTCAGAGCGCACCGCGGAGCGGCCTCTTCGTTGGAACCGGTCGATCTTGCGGTTGAATTTGATCTGGGCGAATACCGGCTCGATCGTGGGGCTGCGTCTTCGATACAGCCGGCCGCCGAGTTCGCCGGCGAGCAGGTGACGCATCCAGCTGTAGCGTCCCCCGTCCCATCCCGGCCGAGTGCCTTTGCGTTTTGATGCATCGGGTGGGATCAGCACCTGGATTCCCTCGGCGGCGAGCCGGTCCATCTGCTGGTGATGCCAGTAGCCACTATCAGCAAGCGCCACGTCTAGCTCCTCGGTGACACCGGCGTTCTCAAGCTCTTCTCGTGCCGCTGTGATCATCGGTTCCAGGTGACCGAAGTCAGGCGAGTCGCTGTTGACCTCAGCGGCGATCACGATCTGCTGCTCGGTCACGACCGCCTGTGCGTTGTAACCCTGCACATACCCGCGAAACGCCTTCACGTTCCGGGAGTCCGGATCGGTGAGGTTGATCTTCCCGTCAGGCTCCTCAGGCGGCCGATACGACTTCGGCGGACCACCGAACCGCCGACCCGTCCTTCATCATCCCGCGCGCGCGATACGTCTCATACGCCTCGTTCGCAGCATGCTCGACCGCCAGCTCCTCGCGCAACCGCCGCTCTGATTCCAGCAGCCGCTCGGCTCGTGAGCGGGGAATCGCGATCGCCTGTCGCCGGCGGTGCTCATCAAGCTGATGACGGGCCTCGCGCAGCCAGCCACGGCGGCCCTGGACGCGCCCAACGATCTGCTCTGGATCAAGCTCAACCACCGGGCCATCAGACTCGACCGGATTGTCCGGTCTCTCAGCCACCTGCTTTGCCGTGCGCTGCTCCTCGAGCTTGCGCTTGGCTTCACACAGAGCGGCGCGACGCCCCTCCGCGGTGCGCAACTGGTCGGGCAGCTCATCGCCACGGGCCTCCCCGTAAAGCTCATCCTCTTCGCCATCGATCCGATCGGCCTCCGCCAGGATCTCCCTCGCGACCCGCTGATAGTCACGATTCGCGTGATTAGAAGCGTTCGCGTGAACCTTGGTCCCGTCGACCGCGATCACCCCGACCTTCACCATCCCCGCTTCGCGACACAACCCGAGCACTTCGCCGAACAACCCCGCGATCGCCGCCTCATGCCGCTTGCGAAAGTCAGCGATCGTCGAATGATCAGGCACCAGATTCGCCGCGACCACCCGATAGGCCACATCCTCCTGACACTCCCGCTCGATCCCGCGCGACGACCGGTTCCCTCGCGCGTATGCGTACAACAACAAGCCCAGGCCATCAACGACGGTTCGTACGCCGCGCGACCGTGACCGTCCGGCCGATACGCCGCATAGAACGCCGACAGATCCATCTCCCCAACCGCCGCGAGGATCGTCCACGCCAAATGATCCTCCGGCAGCCAATCCCGCAAATCCGCCGGCATCAACCAGACCTGATCCCGATCAAACGCAATGAAGTTCTGAGGCATCCCAGAAGTCTCTGAACCGAGCCGGACAGACCCCCTTTGCCCGACAGCCACCGTCCAAAGCGGAAGTGGCGAAGCCTGGCACGAGACATCGCCTTCGTCAGTCAATCGCGAGCTACGGATTGATCGAGCCCGGCAGATTCTGAAGCAGCCGCGCTCGCCACCATCCGCGCGCGGCTCTACGCACCAGTCATCGAGGCATTGACCGCGCCGCCAGCGGCCTGAACCCAAGCGCTTTCGGGGCTAGGCGGGCGGCGGGCGTGCATCGCCGCACGCCCGCAACGTGACCGTCGGGCCCGTTGGGGCAACTCGTTCCCCGCAGCTGTGCGGGACCAGGTCTATGTGGACGCAGCGGGTCACCATCCGGGGCCGACTGGTCAGGCGCTGATCTCTCGGCGTGTGATCCGCCGGGCGCCGATCAAGAGTGGGACCACCATCCAGATGGCCAGCGAGGTGCCGACGTGCGCCCACTCGGTGGTGCTCCTGACACCCACGGTCATCTGGCCCATTGCGCTCGCGTAGTCCACCCAGGGGGCGACTTCGGAGAACGCTGAGAGGGAGACCACTGCCATCAACGCCGTCGGCAGCGCGAAGAGGAGGACGATGGCGGGCGTGGCGGCCATCAGGATCGCGCCGAACCCGAGGCCGACCAGCATCCCGGCCGTCAGATTGACCGCGGACTGGCCGATCAACGGTGCGGCGTCCGACCAGGTCCCCTCCACACCGGGCGATGAGACGAGCACTCCCATCGCGACGATCGCTACGGACATCCCCAGCATTGCGATGGCGCGTAGGAGGCTTGCGATGAGCTTGGCGCTGAGGACGCGCGAGCGCACCGGGACGAGCGTGAACGTGATCAGCCCGGTCCGCTGGGACCACTCGGAGGTGAGGAGCAGGATGCCAAGGACGGGCAGGAGGATGGCGCTCGGTTGCAGCCCAGCGTCGAGGACCTTCTGGAACGTGTGGTCCCTCGCATCGCCGACAAGCAGTCGGGCGACCACGACGATGACGGTGAGGGCCACCATGGCGACCTGCAACCAGAAGCCGGCGCGGGTGTTGACCATCTTGCGCAGCTCAACGGCGACGAGGCGGCGGAGGCCCGGCCGCGCGTGGACGCCGGCGGTGTCTACGCGAGTTGGTGCGGCGAGGGTGGTGGTGCTCATGCGGCTGCTCCTCGTGGCTCGGAATGGAAGGAATCGGTCTGCGTCGGCGGAGCGCTTCCGTCCGGCGTGGTCAGCTCGAAGAAGAGGCGTTCGAGCCCAACGCCATCGGCGGGGGCCAGCCGGCGCAGGACGACGCCGTCGGCCATCGCCACCTGGGCCACGACGCCGGGGTCGGCTTCGACGTGTCGCTGATTGCCCTCTGCCGGGTGGCTCGCCAGGCCAGCGCGGCGAAGCGCGGCATCGAGGGCGGCGAGGTCGTCGGCCTCGACGATGGCCCCGGGCTCGGTCAGCAGCTCAGCGTGGGTGACCTGCGCTTTGATCTGTCCGCCGCCGATGATCATCATCCGATCCGCGACGGCCTCGACCTCAGCCAGCAGGTGCGAGGACAGCAGGACGGTTCCGCCGCGGTCGGCGAAGTTGCGCAGTAGGCCGCGCATCCAGCGCATGCCTTCCGGATCGAGTCCGTTGGCGGGCTCGTCGAGGATCAGGACCTCGGGGTCGCCGAGTAGTGCGTGGGCCAGGCCCAGGCGCTGGCGCATGCCGAGCGAGTACTCGCCGACCCGCCGCCGGGCCGCGGTGTTGTCGAGACCGACCAGCTCCAGCACCGCGTCGACGCGCTGGGCCGGCACGCCCATGGTGTGGGCGGAGACGGCAAGCGCCTCGTGGCCGCGCCGCCCGGCGTGCTGGGCAGAGGCGTCAAGAAGGATGCCAACACGCCGGCCCGGGTTCGGCAGGTCGCGGTAGCGGGCGCCCAGTATCCGAGCATCGCCGCGGTCAGGTTCGGAAAGGCCGACGAGCATCCGCATCGTGGTGGTCTTGCCCGCACCGTTGGGACCCAGAAAGCCCGTGACGGTGCCCGGCTCGCATCGGAAAGTGACGTCCGAGACGACCGTGCGCCCCCTGAACTCCTTGGTGAGTCCCTTGCTTTCGATCATGGCGACAGACTCGCGGCCCAACAGGTCTCGCGCCACGGTCCGCGGGCTACGCTCGCCGAGCCTTGCGGCGGTGGCAGACCGCGACTTTGGTAGGGGGCGCGGGCCGCAGCTCTCGCCTAGCCTTGCCCCACGAGCCGATGGCACGCGGGGCGACAGCACGCTTCATCGATGGTCTCTCGGGATGGCTGCGCTCCACGCTGCCCGGCGTGGTCATCCACGCGCCCGACCAGCAGCGTCGCCGCCGCGACCGCGTCGTCGATGCAGCGATGTACCTCGTCGCGTTCGCGTTCAGCGCCGTCAGCCTCGCGATCACCTGGCACATGTATGCGCCCTGGCTGCGCGTCGTCGCCGTCGTGGTCGGGCTCGTGACGCTCGTCTCGCTGCGTTGGCGCCGCACCCACCCAGCCGCCGTCGGGATCGGCGTCGGGGCGATCTCGCTGGTGATGCCCACGGCCTCGGGCGCGAACCTCGCAGCCATGTTCAACGCTGCGATCCGGGCTGGTGGCGGCGCTCTGGCCGTCATCGCCGGGCTCCTGCTGGCTTGGGCGTTCGCGAGCCCGCTCATCGACCCCATCGATGGTGGCTACTGGGTCAACGCAGTGGCCTGCCTGCTGCTGTCAGGCGTCGTCCTCGGGTGGGGTCTCTTCGTGCGCGCGCGGCGAGAGCTTGTGCAGTCGCTGCGCGCGCAGGGTGATCGCGCTGCCGAGGAGGCCCGCGAAGCCGAGCGGCGGCGGATCGCCCGGGAGATGCACGATGTGCTCGCTCATCGGCTCTCGTTGCTGTCGGTCCACGCCGGCGCGCTGGAGTTCCGCCCCGACGCACCGGCAGAGGAGATCGCCGAGGCGGCCGGCGTGATCCGCGAGAGCGCGAAATCGGCGCTTGAGGAGCTGCGCGGTGTGATCGGCGTTCTGCGCGAGGACGGCGGCATCAGCTTGACGCAGCCGCCCCAGCCGACGCTCGCCGATCTCGCAGCTCTCGTCGACGAGTCTCGGGCAGCCGGGATGCGAGTTACCGCCCAGGTCGAGCTCGGCGACGCGCAGCCGCCCAGTGCCGTCGGGCGAACCGCGTACCGCGTCGCACAGGAGGGCCTGACGAATGCCCGCAAGCACGCGCCCGGAGCAGCAGTGACCCTCAGTGTCCGCGCGCCGGACGGCGCCCTGCAAATAGAGGTCCGCAGCCTTGCGTCGGTTGCCGTCGCCGCGGCCGCGCCGCTACCCGGGGCAGGGACCGGCCTGGTCGGGCTCGCCGAGCGAGTCTCGCTCGCCGGTGGCAGGCTCGAACACGGTGTGGACAGCGACGGCGCGTTCGTCTTGCGTGCGAGCCTGCCCCGATGATCCGTGTCCTGCTCGTCGATGACGACGCACTCGTGCGCTCCGGCCTGCGGATCATGCTCGCCGGGGCCGCGAACCTCGAAGTGGTCGCCGAGGCGGCGGACGGCCGCGAGGTCCTACAGGCGGTTGACCTGCACCGGCCCGACGTGGTCCTGATGGACATCCGCATGCCGCAGCTCGACGGCATCGCGGCCACCCGGCTGCTGGCCGCGCAGCCTGACCCGCCACCAGTGGTAGTCCTCACGACCTTCGACGCCGACGAACTCGTCCTGCGCGCCCTACAAGCGGGAGCGGCAGGCTTCCTGCTGAAGGACACGCCGCCGGTGGAGATCGTCCGCGCAATCGAGCTTGTCCATGCGGGCGACGGGATACTTTCCCCCGCGGTCACGCGACGGCTCATCTCCTTGGTAGCCGGCGACTCCGACGCGGGCGCTCGCAGTGACCACGCCCGCGACCTCATGGCCACCCTGAGCCCACGCGAGCTCGATGTCGCCCTCGCCGTCGGCCGCGGCCACGCTAATGCTGAGATCGCGGCCGCTCTGCACCTCTCCGTCCCGACGGTCAAGGCCCATGTGTCCCGCCTGCTCGACAAGCTCGGCGTCGACAACCGCGTCCAGATCGCCCTCCTCGTAAACGACGCGAGCGTTCACTAGAAAGTCGACTCCAGTTGGTTCCTGCGGAGCAGGCACGCGACCAGTCACATCCCACAACAGCGCTTGGCCCACGATCACCCGTGCCATCGTGTGTCAGTGCTGGCGACCCAGCCAGCCGATAGTCATCTCACGGCAACAGCGGCTTCGCCGGCATTGTCTGCCCACATCCCTCCGGAACCAGCAAGGGCTTCCGCTTTCCATGCGACTCGACAGCAGGACGACGGCCGCGCCGGTCACACGGCGGGCTGCTGCTTTCGCCTGATAGCAGTAGCGGTCTCACCGCCCGGTCGCCGCCGGATTGGGCTAGCAGCATCGACGTCGACGCAAGACTGACACCGCTGGATCCGCCCGGCAAACCAGCAGAGGGCCCCGAACCCCGCTAGGTCGTGCTGCAGACGGCGCCGGGCTGCGGCACGATCGCATTCTCTAAGCGCGATCGTCCCGTCGAGCCGAGGGCGGACGAGCGCAATGGCGACGAAACGACGCGTGACGGCGCTGAGCGCTGCTCGACGGGTTACGGGCCGGGAGCAGACGTGCGTCACGGGCGTACACCGGGTGTCACGAAACCCGGGGTAGGTCCAACATTTCGATGAGACCTCGGGTGACGGTAAGCACCATTCGCGCGCTCCAGAAGCTTGGCCGGTCCGAACCGAAGGTGGACTGTGGTTGCGAGACCGGGGAGGGAGACGGCATCACTGGGCCTTGTGCACGGCGTCCCGGATCGCCGTGGCCGTGACGTTCGCGGCGATCGTGCCGAGCACGGTGAGGGCCCAAGCCGCCGCGAGCCCCGGAGCGGCCGACGGCTCAGAGCCCGAGGCGAGGCAGAAGATCACATCGCCGTCGACGGGCGTGAATGCGGGATTCACCGCGCGAGCGATACCCGCGCTGGCGATGCGAGCAGTGATCGCGCAACCACGCTTATCCAGCGAGGCGTCGGTGCAGACGCACACGAGTGTGGTGCTCGCGCCCGGCCGGATTGACAGGTTTGGCGGCTCTGGCATGTCCGCGATCAGCTCAGCGGTTGCTAACAGCTCGCCGTGCTCGCCATGCGAGGCGCCGAGCAGCTCGCCGTCCGCTGCGATCACGTCGCCGAACGCGTTGGCCACCGCGATCGCGGCGACCGTCTCGCCGGTAGCGAGGGTCGTCGCGGCGAAGCCGACTCCCCCTCGCGTCGCCCGGTCGCGGCCGAGCAGCTTCCCCACGGCGGCGCCGCAGCCCGCTCCGACGGGTCCGCGGTCAGGCACACCCGGCGCGGCCTGCTCGCACGCGGAGTAGCCCTCGTCCGGTCCTGGTCGCCTGCCAGATTCTCCTTGCACAAGGTCGAATATCACGGCGGCGGGAACTAGAGGGACCACGCCCGCAGGCGTCGGTCTCCCGAGTCCGCGTTCTTCGAGCCATCGCACCACGCCGTCCGCGGCGGCAAGACCGAACGCGCTACCGCCAGTGAGCAGCACCGCAGTCGGCCCCTCCGCGTTCGCGACTGGCGAGAGCGCTTCCAGCTCGCGTGTTCCGGTGCCGCCGCCGCGCACATCGACGCCGCCCCGCGCACCCGGCGGAGGTATCACGACCGTGCACCCCGTCTGAGCACAACCATCGGTCCAGTGTCCGATCTGAAAACCATCGGGCGGCGACGGCGTAGCGGACGCGCGAGGCTCGCTCACCGAGGTCACGGTAGACACTCCGCGGGGCGCCCGTCTCGCGAGAGCCGATCGTCCAGGAGATGCGTCATCGCCCCGACCGGCCAACCTGCGGCGACCAGAATCGACAACCCGCGTATACACAGCCGCAGTGCGTGCAGCATCCATTCGCGCCGGACAGCACTCAAGCGGAGCGCCAACGACTCGGCCGCGCCGACCCGTGTCCGCCCGAAGGCAGGCGTCCCGCGATCGCGCCGGCGGACTGCTGCTTTCGCGCTGGCAGCGGCTCAGCGCTGGTGATGGCCTCGGCGCGACGTTGCGCTCGCCATTACCCGACGCGGTCCGGACGGTGTTGCACTATCGCGTTCGCATAACCGCAGACGGTCCTAAACGCTCGCGTTCAACGAAAACGTCCGCAGGCGGAGCCGTCGCCGCGGACCGCCGCAGGCTCGAAGCATCCGAGGTCTGTCGACCGGGAGCGTCGCGCTCGCGTCTCGCCTGCGGCGGCAGTCCGACGATCGCTCTCTTGCGGTGTGACAGCGTCACCTCCGGCCTGGTTGCTGAACGTAACGCCGCTGCCCGGCGATGCGATAATCGATTTCGGTATCGGATGTCTCAGCGCGGCCCGGCACGAGTGCTCATCGTGGCACATCGGACGGCAGCGACCCCGCTGTTGCTAAACGCCGTCCGTGCCCGCTCCGCCCGGTCGTCGTGCTCTTTCACGCTGCTTGTCCCGCGTCCGTATTGGGACCCCGACACGGAGGAGGCGGAGATGACGCTGGAGCTCGCGATCCCATTTGCTCGAGGAGGCCGCGGGAGGCCATGTCAACGGGATCACCGGCGACAGCGACCCCCTTGTCGCGATACGCCCCGTCGTTACGAACGAAGACGTCGACGAGATAATCATCTCAACGCTGCCCGCGCGGGTCTCGCGATGGCTGCGCAGGGACCTGCCCCGCCGCGTCAACGAATTCGGATTACCAGTCACGGTTGTAACCGCCCAGCAGTCCGAGCGCGCCGGAACGCGACCAAGTCGGCTAGCCGAGCTTCGCTACTGCGCTGCGCTGGGTGGCGCCACGGTCCCCCCGGTGCTTTCGAGTGAACCCAGGCGCTCGGTGGGCGCCGTCTCGGGGGACCTCCCGCCTTGTGCGTTCGCCGGTCGGTGGGGCGGGCGAACGCGTGCTTCGCTCAGCGGCTCCGATGGATCTCGTCCGTGCAGCTGCGCTCGGAATCGCCAAAACTGGAGCGTGGAGCCCCGTCGCGAGTGAACGGGGCTCCATGCACTACGCAGAATGAACCGCGGACGCGTCCGGCTTAAGCGCGCCGTCCGCCGGTGTATAGACACTCTCGTGCCCGTCGTCCCAATGGATTCGATAGCGCGCGCGGGGGTCGTCGTGGACGACCTCCTTCACGACACCTCGGCGTGGTGGCCGCTGGGTCGACTCCGTCTCAGCAAGAACGCGATCTCCGGGTGAAAACGCCATAGCCATCCCTTCGTAGACTCCGGGCAGCGTAGCTCGCGCACGACGAAGCGTCGAGTTGGCGGCCAGCAGTCCTGCGGGCCTCCAACAGCTCGCCGTCGTCCTTCAGCCGTGGAGCGATGACGACCTGGCGTAGTTTTGTGGGCGCCGCCTGAATACTGATCCACCTGCGCCGGTCGAAAAGTGACCCACCTGGCGCGGGGCCGGTAGTTGTCCGGTCGGGTCCGGACCCTCGCTTGGATCTCCTGATCGGAGTAGAGGTATGGGGTCATGCGCCGCATCGTGCGCGGCAGCAGGTCCTTGGGCGGCACCTGGTGCGCGGGGTCGAGCGCGTGCAGATAGGAGGCGAACCCGCGCACGACAGACATCCGGAACGCCCACCAGTTCGCATCACCGGTCGGCAGGGTGGCCCATGCCAGGTCGTTCTCGATCGTGACCTGCGGTTCGCTGCGCTGATCGAGGTGATCGAGGTACTGCGCCAACAGCTTGCCGGCGCGCTCGAGCTTGTATCCCAGCGCGCGGCGGATCTTCAGGTAATCGGCCAACGCGTCATCGAGCGGGCTCATGCCGCGGCTCCCGGCCACGGCCGCGCCAGCTCCCTGAGGCGATCCCGATCGACCTTGGCGTAGATCGTCGTGGTCAGCTCAGTGCGATGGCGCAACAGCTGGCCGCTCTCAGACAGCGGCGCCCCGCGGCGCAACAGCTCGCTCGCCGCCGTGTGCCTCAGCCGGTGGGGACCAAGATCGCCAAGCCCCGCACGCCGGCCGGCGGCGACAACAACCTGCGTGATGCCCGGCGGCGTCAGTGCCGCACGCGGCGCCCGGACCCGCATGAACACCGCCCGCGTCTCCACGCCAGCCGGACGGCCACCACTCAGATACATAACGAGCGCCTCGCCGACATCGGCAGGCAGCGGCAGCCGCTCGATCCGCGCGCCCTTGCCTCGCACACGCAGCTCGCCAACGCGCCAGTCGATGTCCTCGAGCCGAACGCGAGCGATCTCGCCGCGACGCATCCCCAGCCGCAGCCAACAACAGCAGGATCGCTAGATCACGACGGCCGTTGACCGTGTCGGCGTCGCAGCTCCCAAACAGCGCGCGGACCTGGTCGCCGTCCATCCGCGCGGCAACCCTTGAAGCCGCCAGAAAGCCACCGACGGCACCACCTGCGCCAACGGCCGATCGATCAGCCCCTCGACGTGCAAGAACCGAAGCAGCGACCGCAACGCCGTCACCATCAACTTCGCCGAGCGCCGCGGCCTGCGCTGGTAATCCGCCAGCACGAACCCGAGCACACCATGCGGCGTGAGCCCGGCGAGATCGACCTCGCCGTCCTCACGCGCGCGCGAGGAGACGAACGGACGAACACAATCGATATAGCCGCGCGCGGTCCCGGCCGTCACGCCCCGCTCGACGAGCAGATACTCGCGATAGCGCCCGAGCAACAGCTCCACGTTCGAGAGCGCCGGCTCATCAGCCGCCGGGACGGCACCAAGCCCGCGCAGATAGGCGAGCAGTGGCACCAACCCACCAGCGATCCGCAAGCTCCTCACCCCAGCCAGGTCCTCCGTCCGGAACCGCTCGAGCTGCGGTTCACGAACCTCGACCGGACCGATCCCCTCCCGCTCCAGCCAACCGCTCAGATGCGCAAGCAGCCGCAACTGAACCGCCGCCGCGTTCGGCCGATACCCCACCCCCACAAGCTCCGCCACGAACCCCGGCGCATACCGCGCAAGCGGCCCGGACACCCGAACCCCCAATAGATCCTTCATCGAACACCCTCCTCTCGACAGTGAAGAGGCAAGCCTCGATCAGCGGCGCCGGACTATGCCGACAACCCGACCAGCGATCCCACTACCCGCACCGGCTTCCGGAGCCGAGCCGGCATAACCGGAGTGTCGGCATAGTGCTGGACGCAGCGTTGAACAGGGACGTCGTTGCCGAACACCTGTCGGATGGCTTTCCTGAGGGCCTTCGATCCGTCGATCGCGAACAGCAGCCCCTGCTCGACGTCCAGGCCGCGGTCGACGAGATCGGACAGCAGCGCGGCCGCCACACTCGCGTTCTCGGTGGAGCCGTCCCATGGCCCGAGCGCGAGCTTGTCGCCCTCGGTCGTGATCCCCAAGGCGACGATGTTCATCCGCCCGTGCAGCTCGATCCCATCGAGCATCATCACCGCCAGGCGCAGATCAGCCAACGGACGCCTCATCAGCTTCCACAACAGATCCCGGGTCCGCCCGATGAACGTACGCGACACCGCCGACTTCGACGTCGACCGAGCATTCGTCTCGACATCGGCGCCGACCGGCTCCTGCGCCCGGCGGTACTGGCGGGTCGAGACGCCGGCCAGCATCCGCTCCAACACGACGTCTTCCAGCGCGTCGCGGCTGGCGAAGTGCTCGTAGGTCGCCAGTGGCACCTCCGACTCGCCGTCCGCTGTCCTGGCCCGCGGACGCTCGACCGGCACGCGCCGGCCGCCGAGCGTCACCTCCCCGTCCTCATGACCGTGACGGACCGCGGTGCGCTCCGGGCTCCACTTACCCTTCGGGCCGACCACCTGATCAACCTCGGCCTCGAGCAGTTCTCGCAGTACTCCGAGCCCGACCTCGACCGACAAGGCCAACAGCCCCCCTTCGCTGCCCCAACCAGCTGCCCCAAAGCCTCCAGCACCCGCTCCGGGAGCACGGCCTCATCGATGATCGCCTCCGCGACCGGTACGTTGCACGTCACGGCGGTTCCTCCTTAGATCTTGGTCGGATCGCCCGCCACGCTCCCACCAGGAGCCGACGGGCCGGAGGGACCGCCGTCACCTCAAAGTTCTACGAGCCCTGGGACAACCTCGCCCGGCTTGTCGGGTGCTTGCTCGGCTCCAGCTAAGCCCCGCTGCCGCTTAGGACGATTTGGGGCAGCGCGTGTGTCGAGAGCGATGAGATGACCGCTCCGCCTGGTCGAGCGACAGCCCGGTGATCGAGATCGCGGCGACCGTCGATACCGTCCGTGCCTACGCAAGACGGAATCGTGCTTGCTCGGAATCGACGGTCCAGCAAACTGGCCGCACTGTCGCGATCGCCCAGCGGGAGCCGTGACCAACGCCGCGACTGGACAAGTGCTTTTCGCGATTGCGCTCGCAAGCTGTGCTCCAACTGAAGCGCAGAAGCGATCGTGCGGACGGCGGTGGGCTGATCGTTCGAGACGGGGCATGGGATGCGTCGCTGCTTGTGGTCCGGAAGCGGTCGCGCTGAGCAGAGCCACGGCATCGACACGGTGGCTCGTTTGCGGTGCAGGCGGTAGCGTTGCTCCCGGGGGCGGGCGCCGCGGAGTTCCGGATCGTCCGGCTCGAGCAGCACTTTCCTGACAGCGATGAGATTGCTGGTCGTCGTCCCGAGCGGAGGCCTCGATAGCGACGATCACGTCATGCCGGGGCGATGCTCGGCCGGCCGACCGAGAGTCTCGGAAGAGCGGGTCGATGTGCTCGTACTACCGCTCGCCCAGGCGGGGCGGCAGCGCCGCGGTGGCGCCCCGCCCTCAGTTGTGGGAATGGTCCAACCGCCCCGCCTCCGCCTCGGGCACCGCGTCCACGTGGAGCCGGCCGTCACGCAGGTCGATCCGCACGCGGTGGCCGGGCTCGATCTCGCCAGCGAGCAGCCCTTCCGAGAGCTCGTCCTCCAACAGCCGCTGGATGGCTCGCCGCAGCGGGCGCGCCCCGTACTGTGGGTCGAAGCCGGCGTTCGCCGGGTACTGGACCGCCTCGTCCGACACCTCTAGCTCGACGCCCTGGGCGCGCATTCGCCGCGCGAACCGGCCGAGCAGCAGCCGCGTGATCTGCATGAGCTGGTCTCGGTCAAGCGAGCGGAACACGATGATCTCGTCGATCCGGTTAAGCAGCTCGGGCCTGAAGGTCTGCCGCAGCATGTCCATCAGCTCGTCCTTCAGCTCCTCGAACGACTCGTTGCGCCGGGCGTGCGCCTGGATGCGGTCGGCTCCCAGGTTCGAGGTCATGATCACGACCGTGTGCCGGAAGTCGACGGTGCGGCCCTGGCCGTCGGTGAGGCGTCCGTCATCGAGCAGCTGCAGGAGGATGTTGAAGACGTCGGCATGCGCCTTCTCGATCTCGTCGAGCAGCAGCACCGAGTAGGGACGCCGGCGCACGGTCTCGGTGAGCTGACCGGCATCCTCGTAGCCGACGTAGCCCGGCGGCGCGCCGACCAGGCGCGACACGGTGTGGCGCTCCTGGAACTCGCTCATGTCGAACCGGACCATCGCGTCCTCGTCGCCGAACAGCGTTCCGGCGAGCGCCCGTGCGAGCTCGGTCTTGCCGACGCCGGTTGGCCCGAGGAACAGGAACGAGCCGACCGGCCGGTTCGGATCGCCGAGCCCGGCGCGCGCGCGCCGCACCGCGCGGGCGACTGCCTCGACGGCCTCGTCCTGCCCGACCACGCGCTCGTGGATCTGCGCCTTGAGGCCGAGCAGCCGCTCGCGCTCCTCCTGGGTCAGCTGTGAGACCGGGATCCCGGTCCGGCGCGACACGACCTCGGCGACGTCGTCGGCGAGCACCTCGGCGGCACGCTCGCGTCCGCCGGAGCGGCTCTCGTCCAGCTCCTCACGTAGCCCCTCGATCTGCGCCTTCAGCGTGTTCGCCCGCTCGTAGTCCTCCGCCGCGACGGCCTGATCGCGCTCACGCTCGTTGCGCGCCATGTTCTCCTCGAGCGCGCGGCGGTCCGCCGGCTTGGTCTTCGCGCGGATACGCACCCGCGCCGCGGCCTGGTCGATCAGGTCGATCGCCTTGTCCGGAAGGAAGCGGTCGGTGATGTAGCGGTCCGACAGCTCCGCCGCCGCCACCAGGGCCTCCGGGCTGATCCGGACGCGGTGGTACGCCTCGTAGCGGTCGCGCAGTCCGTTCAGGATCTCGATCGTCTCCTCGACCGACGGCTCGTCGATCAGCACGGGCTGGAAGCGGCGCTCGAGCGCGGCGTCCTTCTCGATGTTGCGCCGGTACTCGTCGACTGTCGTGGCGCCGATCACCCGAAGGTCGCCGCGTGCTAGTAGACGCGTCCGGAAGTTCTGATCGTTAGGCGGCGAGGGCGAGCTGTGGTTGGTGGCGTTCGATCCGCTCGATCAGGTTGTTGAGGTCTTGGCGGGTGAAGGTCCAGTCGAACGGACGCGCGATCTGCCGGTAGTGCTCGGCGAACCCGAGCAGCCGCTCGGCGAGCGCGTCGAGGGTCGTGAGGTCGTTGGGGGTCAGTGCTTTGCGTTGCACGATCGAGAAGTACAGCTCGATCTGGTTCAACCACGAGGCGTGGACCGGGAGGTGGATCAACCTGGCGGTCGGCCACCGCTCCTGCATCCGTTTGATCGAAGTCTTGCCGGCGTGCGAGGAGCCGTTATCCACGATCCAGTAGACGGTCCTGGCGGACGCGTAGGGCTCGGTGGCCATGACCTGGTCCACGAGCCGGCCGAACGGCTCGATCCCCGTCTTGGGCTCGACGCGGTCAAACAGGTTGGCGTGGTGGACATCCCATGCCGCCAGGTACGCGAGCGTCCCGCCGCGCTCGTACTCGAACTCGTAGCGGCTCGGACGGCCAGGCCCTGGCGCGCTGGTTTGATGGCGGCGGCCGAGCGCTTGCAGCTGGCTCTTCTCATCGGCCGAGATCACGTACTCGTCCGGGCGCAACCGCTTGCCCTCGAACACCCGGGCGTAGAGGTCAAGCGCCCGACCAGCTTTCGCGGCGAACGCCGGGTCGCGCTGGTAGATCCAGCATTGCTGTTGCCACGGCTTGATCGCGTCCTCGGCCAGCCAGCGCCAGATCGTCGACGCCGACGCATCCGTGACCGCCAACTCGATCACCAGCCGGTACAGCTCAGTGCGTGAGAACCGGCCCAGCGGCAGCCCGTACCGCACCGGCAACTCGCACGCGACCGCCTTGACCGCGGCGACCTGCTCCGGGGGGGAAACGGCGCGGGCGACCCGCGCGCGGCCTGTCCTTCAACCCCTCAAGACGATCAACGAAGAACCGTTTTCGCCACTTCCCGACAATCCCAGCCGTCGTGTCCAACCTGGCGGCGATCTCGGTGTCATGCAACCCTCGATGTTGGAAGCGTCCATGGAGCCTTCGGCCGCCCCCGCCCCCACGACCGTGTGGAGCTCATCGATGAACAGGACGAGGTCGTCGCCGTGGTCGGTCACCTCATCGATCACCGACTTGAGGCGGTCCTCGAACTCGCCGCGGTACTTCGTGCCCGCGACCATGCCGGCCAGGTCGAGAACCACCAGCCGCTTGCCCGCGAGCGTCTCAGGCACCTCATCGTTGACGATCCGCTGGGCGATGCCCTCCGCGATCGCCGTCTTTCCCACGCCGGGGTCGCCGATCAGCACAGGGTTGTTCTTCGTGCGCCGGGAGAGGATCTCGATCGTCTCCTCGATCTCGTCGGCGCGACCGATCACCGGATCCAACTTGCCCTGCCGGGCCGCTTCGGTGAGGTCGCGGCTGTACTCGTCGAGCGTCTTCGTCTGGCTAGCCGGCCTCCCGCCCTCGTCAGTGCGCGTGACGCCGCGGATCACGGCTCCGCGGAGCGCCGTGTGCGACAGGCCGAAGCGCGCCAGCAGACGCCCGGCGTCCGACTCCGTGTCCCGCGCCAGCGCCAGCAGCACGTGCTCGGGTCCGAGATACGACGAGTTCAGCTCGCGCGCATCTCGTCGTACGCCCGGAGCAACGCGGCCTTGGCCTCGGGCGAGAGCGACGGCGCCACGTCCGTCCGTCCCCCGCGCTGCCGCCTCGTCTTCGACCTGCGCCGCGATCGCGGCGGGATCACCGTCGGCGTGGCGGACGATCTGCGCGACGAGGTCGTCCTGCATCGCCGCCCACAGCAGGTGCTCGGTGTCGAGATCGAGGGAGCCCCAGTCGAGCGCCAGCTGCGCTGCGCGCCGTAGAAGCTCGCGCGTCGCATCCGAGAAGAACTGCGTGATGTCGACCTGCTCGACTGGCCGGCGCGCGAGTGGCGCGGAGGTTCGCGTGCCGGTAGGGCCCGTGGCCCCCTCGATGCCGAATGGCCGGTCGAAGAACTCCGAGAAGAACTCGTCGAACAGGCTACTCCGGCGCCGTCGAAAGTCGCCGAAAGGATCGTTCGTCGCCATGTCAGACCTCCTGGCGCGCGCGTTTGGTGCCGTGAATCGGCCTATCCGTACCCTACGCCACGAAGTTCCTGTCCGGTGGACTCGCCAACCAACGAACCGTCGGGCAGCGCGCGCGCCACGAACACTACTTTGGCCACCGCGTCACTGGTTCGCCGAACCCCGGTCATCGCGAGGCGCTCCTCGCGGCGGAGCTTGTGCTTCACCCAGGCCGCCCGCTGGCGCCCCGGGGATGTACGCCGAGCTGAGCCGCTTGGCCACGACCCCTCAAGACCGAGCTCCTCGACACGCGCCACGAAATCCTCACTGCGCTCGACCACCACGCTCGCCGGCGTCCGCCACGCAACCGGCGAGCGCCAGCTCCTCGAGCAGCGCCCGGCGCTCCGAATAGGGATCGGGGCCGCTGGTAGTCCCGCTCAGGACTGGTGGTGACGGTAGGCGTAGGTCGCCTCGCGGACGGCCGCGTCGCTCTCGAGCGCTCCGCCGAACGCACCGCCGACAGTGGCCAGCGCGCCAGCGAGCAGCGCCAGGCGCAGGTAGTCCGCAAAGTCCGAGCGATGACCGATCTGCGCCGACATCAGCGACGGCTCGAGCATCAGCTCGGCCGCGGCAAGCGCTATCAGGCATACGCCCGCGTAGAGCGCAACGATCCCGAAGCTGACGGTGATCAGCGTGACGATGTTAAACAGGATCGCCTGCTCCCGCACGCGGCTGCGAGTAGCGCGCTCCCACAATCCGTGCACGACGATCAACGCCGCGGTTGCGCTCGCGATCGCCGCGAGGCATACCCCCGCCATGCGCGGCGCGGCAAGCCCGGAGGCGATGCGCCACACGTCGGCTGTGACGATCGTGAACGTCGCGACACCAAGCGCGCCGACCATCGCGCGGGACAGACGCGTGGTCAACCGCCACGGATGATTGGCGCGCACCATCCCGGCGAGCAGCCGCAGATTCCCGGTCAAGACGCGATGTGTCAGTGCGACGCCATCCAGCGAGTCAGGCCCTCCGAGCTCGCTCACCGGCACGATCACGCGGCGTTGAACGACGCGCCGGGTGCCGGACTTGCGTTCGCCACCGGCGGCCCTGTCACCCGCGATCACGCCCACCGCCTCTGCCACAGATTCGACCAAGTGCCGGGCGTGCCGCGGTCCGAGCGCAGGCAGCGAGACCAGGGCCGCACCGTGGGTGGGACTCGAGTGCATCAGCAGCGGGCGGCGTGAGATCCGCAGCGGAAGCTCCGTGACATGCACAACCAGATCCCAGTTCTCGTCCAGCAGCCGCGAGCGCGCGGCATCGACGAGCTCCGCGAGCTCAGCCGGGGGCGCTAGCAGCGATTCGCGAACCGCGGTGATCTTCCAGTTGACCCCCGGGTAGCGCTCCGCGAGCACGCGCTCGAGATCGCCGAGGAGCTTCTCGACGTCCTCGGCGTCGAGCGCCGGCGTCACGACCAGGCCGAGGTCGATCTCGTCGTCGTTCTTTTCCCTTCCGCGTCCAACCACGACGGCAATCTCGCCGTCGGCCGCGACGTTCGTTGAAGCAACGCGATCAGGAGGGTCCATCCGCTGCAACTCACTCTACGACCATCCCCCCGATCAACCGTGCGATGAACCTGCGATCCGCGAGTAGACAACTCGACGGAGCATCTTGCGGTCCGCGTGCGTCGCAGATGGCACGGCCGCTGACGTCTGCTTTGCTCATCCCGACGGCGCCGAGCTCGCGATCGCGTTGGCGACATCTCGATGCCGTGACGTCTGTAGCTTCGCGGCGGGCGATGCCCGGATAGCGATCGTCGGGCTCGAGCGCGGCACGATCGCTTAGGCCGTCCGCGCGCCCGCTAGCGTCGCGATTGCTTCGCCACGGAAGGACTCGCCAGATGGCGGCGGGTCGGGCCGTTTCGATGGCGACGACATGGCGGGCGGCCCGATCCGTGGCGCGGTGCACTCATGAGTGCGGCCCGGGAAGCAGGGTTGGCGCGGCGATGAGAATGAGCTAACCGGTTTGCTGAAGTGGCCAGCCTGGAGCGCGGGGATCGGCTGGTAGGTATGAGTTGTGGGCAGCGCCGAAGGACAGGGCACCTGCGGATGCACGCAGCGTCGCGGATCGCGGCTCATCTTCGGGCAACGCTCATCGAGCTGTGGCCGGCATGGCACGCAGCGCCACTGGACGGCGGTAGTCTGGGTGCAATGGTGCACCGGGGCGATGGTCTTCTTTCCCGCCTCGTTGCGCGCGGGCGGGGCGTGCCCACCGGGCGCGACTGGCAGCGATGCGCCGTGCTCGAGCCCCTCCTGGCTGCACGGGTACCCGAGTTTGTCAGCGATCGGGCTGGCCTGCCGTTCTCGCCGCTCGTGCTAGAGCGGCCGCCCCTGCCGCTTGACCGTTCTGATCCAGCTGTGAGCGCCCTTGCCGCACAAGTCGACGGGCAGCTCGTGGGCTGGCGACTGCTCGCGCGGACCGACACCGAGGCGCTGTTCGGACGTGGACTCCCGCCGCAGCTGCTGACGGTCGTCGTCGGGCAGGACGTCAAACGCGGCACCTGGTCGTGTGTAGCGAAGAGCAATGGCCGGCCGCTGCGCGCAACCCGCGATGGGATCCGGGCGTCCTCGTGGCACCTGGACGAGCTTGTCGAGCTCAAGCCCGAGGACACCGTTCTGCGGATCTGCGTGACAGAGCAGACGTTGGCGGGCGGTCGGCGGGCCGACGGGCGCGTGCTCGCACCCGACCTTTATGAGAGCGAGCGCGAGCTCGTCTTGACGATGTACGTCAAGCCGGAGTCAGGATTTCAAGTCCACAGACCAAACCCGGAAACGCCGGTCCGGGTCGCCCTCGCGCACCCCATCGGGCACCGAGATGTGATTGACGGAGCGGTGTACGAGTAAGGGCGCTCGATCGCGGCGTCAATGGCTTCAATCGCTCTGCCGTCACGGCCATCGCATTACCAGCGCGTTGCCGGCGAGGCCTCGGCGCTCTGCGGGCATCGAGGGGGGTTTGCAGGCCGCTCGCACCGGACTACCCGCCCTCCACGTGGTCGTTCGGGTAGTCCGGTGCGAGCGGGTGTTGGTGGTGCGGAGGCGGGGGCGGGGGTGGTCAGGTGATCTACACACAGGCGGGTCGCCGACAGGTGAATTCAGCAAGGACGATGGTGTTGTGGGTTGCATGGCAAGTCAGGAAGGGCGAAGACGGCAGGGCGCGGCGGGATGAGCGCGGCAGCAGTGAGAGGCGGACGGTCGTTGAGGGTGGGTCCGGGGTCGCTGCGTGGGCTCGAGTGGCTTGGGCGCGTCGGGCCGTCGGGAGTTGAGGCGTGGGCAGCGGCGCTTGGGTGGTCTCGGCAAACAGCGTTTTCGCATGCCCGTCGGTTAGAGGACGTTGGCTGGGTCAGGCGGTGTCCGACGGTACGAGGCGATGGATCGCTGGTGATCATCACGCGACGAGGGGTTCGCCAGGCAGGCGTGGAGGTCGCAGCCCCGCGGCCGCCGGCGCCGACATGGTGGGCGCACTTACATGGCTGTGCGTGGGCCGCCGCGTGGCTGACGGCTCGCGGCCGGGCGATGCAGGGCCCGAGGGAAGTTGCAGCGGACGACAGTTGGGCCGGGGAGCTTCGGTGGCGAGATGCTCGCGGGCATCGCACGGCCAGCCATCGGCCCGACCTCGCGTGGCTGGTCGAGGGGCAACGCGTAGCCGTCGAGGTCGAACTACAGCGGAAGTCGACTCCGCGGCTCGAGGCGATCCTTGCCTTGCACCAGCGATGGAAATCAAGCGGACGAACCGGAGGCGTGATCTACATCTGCGCTGATCATGTGGTTCGGGATCGCATCATCAGAGTTGCTGCTGAACATGACCTGGTGACCGGGGCCGGCGGCGGTCTTCGCGTCGAGACGCTGGGACTGATCGAGAAGCAGGCCCGCGAGGCCTCCTCGACCGACCCTCGATGGCCAAATCAACTGTAGGCACCGAATCTGAGGGAGCGCTGGCGGACACCAGAGCAACAAACAGGGCAAGACAGACAAACAAGCCCAGCAGGTTTGGTACGGTGCTCGTGTGCTGCGGCCGGTCATCCTCTCGAGCATCGTTGCGCTGACCCTGCTGCTAGCCGCAGCGGGAGTTCTGGCAGCCTGGGTGCTCCGGCGACGCAGCACGCTGTCGGTCAGGAACCTGTACTTCGTCGCGGTTCCCCTGACGGTGGCAAGCGCCACAGCAATCGCCGCCAAGCACTGGCCCGCCGTCACGGCGCTCATCCCGCTGTCGGCAGGTCCCGTCGCCGGTGCACTGGCCGGTCGAGGTTGGCGCCTGTCTGACCTTGGTGCGGGCGAGGAGCTGCGCCAGTACGAGATCGAGCGCCGATGGTTCTGGCAGCCCGCGCCGCGATCCAGGCCGGGAGAGCGCACATACATCGGCTCACAAGGAGAACTGATTTCCGTCCGGCCGTGGCCGTCGGAAGTCGAATACGTGCCGATGAGCACCCCGGATGCTTCGGAGACCCGACTACCGCTCGGCGAAGGCCAGCACGTGTTCATCTGCGGCGGTACAGGCACGGCAAGACCACCACCGCCCGTCGGCTATTGATCGCACGCACACTGACGCACGGAGCAGGTGCGCTGCTCATCGACCAGAAGGGTGACCCCGTCGACGAGCTCGAGCTGCGCAAGCTCGCCGCCGCAGCCCACCGGCCGTTCGTCCTGTTTGACCCTCGCGATCCGGCGACCGACCGGTGGCAGCCGCTCTGGGAACAGCCCGCCGACGTCGCCGCCCGCGCGGTCGAGCCGATCAAGCGCTCGGAGCCCTACTACGCCGACGTCCTGCGCCAGCACCTCAATCTCATCGTCACGGTGCTGCATGCCGCCGATCGCTGGCCGCCATCGTTTCCGTTCCTCGTCGACGCCGCGCGGGCCGACCGCTACGACACGATTCAGGAGCTCGTCCAAGATCTTGACGACGAGCCTCACCGACACCTGCAGGGCCGAGTCAAGGAGCACGCCGAGTGGGTGACGTCTCGCGAAGGCCGGCGCGACCTCGGCGGAGGCCTCGTGCGTCTCGAGCTTGTGATGGGGGCGGCGTGGCGTGAAGTCCTCACCCCCCGCATCACCGCCGACGGCACGACCGTCGCCGTCCGCCTCGTCGAGGCGATGCGACAGGGAGCGATCGTGATGTGGCGCACCTACGCAGACGACATGCCCGACGAGGCCGCCGCGATCACGATCCTCGCGCTGGCCGATCTGCACGCGGCCGCCGGCCTCGCCCGGGCGCCGTGGACGCTCATGCTCGACGAGTTCGGCGCCGTGATCCACATGGCAGCAGCCCGAGCCGTGGCCAGCCTGCAACGCGCCCGATCTCACCACGGCCAGGTGATCGTCATCACCCAGTCCGCCGCAGACATCGAAGCGCTCTCCCAACAGCCCGGGCTGCTGTCCTCGCTCAGCGACAACTTCACCGCCTTCGTCGCCCACCGTCAAACCGCCCCCGAGACCCGAGACTGGCTCGCAAAACTGATGGGCACGCGCGCGTTATGGCAGTCCACCGATCAGACCCACAACCACGGTGTGCACTCCGGCAAAGGCAGCCGGCGACGGGTACGCGAGTTTCGTGTCGGCTCAGACGAGTTCGCTTCGTTGCGCCGCGGTGAAGCGGTCATATACACGACGCTCGGACCCAACCCCAGACGCACAGCGATCCTTCCCGCTCGCCTACCACCGTGGCAACCACAAGCAATCGCATCAGACGTCCGGGATCCCTGCGAGATCGAGGTGCATCCAGAGGGCACCGTTGCCCCCACACGTCGCTGCTCGGCCGCCGTCGGAGAACTCGACCTAGAAGACGCCTGAGTGTTTCTTCGGGGACCAATTCGGCTGCGCCAAGCGCCAGCCGGCCTTACGCTCGGACCATGGCGATCCTGGAGCCGATGCTCAGCACCCGTGCCGACCGATGGCCCACAGGAGGCGAGTGCATGATGGAGCCCAAAATGGGGCGGGTTCCACCTGAACACGCACTTATTGCGGCTGCTGCTCCGGCGACATTCCGATGTTCGGAGCGGGTCTCAGCGATGTCCTGGAATCCGGACTTCCTGAGCTGGTGCTCGATCAACCGACAGCCGTTCTGATGCGGCGGTGGTTGCGGTCTTCGCGGGGCGGCAAACTCGCGCCCAGTGTGGCGGCATATGTCGGGCGATGCTGTCGGGCGAGGTCGCGGTCTCTGGCGCAGGTGTCCCTGTAGGGGTCAGTTCAACTGGGCAGTTCGTGGGCTACCGGCGTGGCTCCAGGTGAGGGTGTGCCCTGAGAGCGCGAGCTGGATGAGCGACGACGGCGTGGGGGTGTAGGCGCCGGTGGTGGTGATGCTGTCGAGGGTGTGCGTGCCTGTGCCGTCGTTTGCGACGATCTGTTCCATCGTTGTACATGTCGATCCGCAGTAGGTGAAGAACGTGTGAGCGGCAGTGACCGCGTCGGGTCCGAGCACAAGTTGTTCGACTCCGCTGCAGGGGGTTTCGAAGTCCGCGCAGCCCCCGGATTCGCCGCCGCGGTTGGCAACCGCGTTTCCCGTTCGCAGGTCATAGACAGCGACCCTGCCGCTGGAGCCGCCATAGTGTTCGTTGCTCGATTCGTTGAGCACCGCCGCATAATCGCCCGCGACCACGACCTGCCCCAGCGCGGCCGTAGCGTCAATGCCCGACGGAGGCAAATTCTCAAGGAGTCGCACGCGACCATCTGAGGTCAGGCATCCAAGCACGCTAAACGCGCCATTGAGAGCAGGATCCTGGCTAACCGGCGCGGGATCGATCGTGACTCTCGCGTCCGGCGACGCTGCCACTACGCTCGAGCCGGCGGGAGCTTGGCATGCGCTCGGCGGTTGACCGGTGACCGGCTGCCAATCAACCCGCGTAGCGCGTACGTGGCCGACGGGCCGTGGTCTGCCTCCCCGCGCCGTGATCACGAACAGGCGATGGCGCGTGCCTACGAACGCGAGCTCCTTGCCGTTCGGCGCCCAGGCTGGGGCAACGCCACGAGTTAGCCGGCGCATTCGGCCCCCACCTGCCCCGACCAGCTCAATCCAGCCACGGTGCACGACGGCCAAGCGACGGCCGTCCGGCGACCAGGTCGGCGAACTGGCGCCATCGCGGGTCAATCGGCGAGCCAAACGGGCGCTCGGATCGATCGCAAACACCTCTGACTTGCGACCGACGCGTCGGACCGCGGCGAGTCGCCCTGTCGGCGACCACGCCGGTTGTCGCCAGGAGCCCGAGATGGCGAACGGCTGAAACCCGATGCCGTCAGTGTTCATGGCTCCCAGTTGCGGCGCGGGCGGGTAATCGACCTCGACCGACACCGCTAGGCGTCCGTCGGCCAAAAAGCCGGGACCTGAGTTCTGGTTCCAAGAGTAGAAATCGGCATCGTCCGACGGTGCCGGGACCGAGCACGCCAAGCAGCTGCCATCGGGATAGATCACGTACGGGTCGAGGGCCCCGAAGTCGTTGCGATCGGGCGTGGCGAATGCGATTTCGGATCCGTCAGGCGACCACACCGGATCCTGCGCCCCGTCACATCGCGCGGCAACCGTGCAAATCTTGCGCGGGTGCGCACCGTCTGCGCCGACCACGATCAACCCTCGGCCACCGGGCGGCTCCACGACCAAAAGACCGTTACGCCCCGGGAACGCAGCACGCGCGGGCACCGCCGCCAGGACCACCACAAACACGCTCGTAGACACCAACACGAGCAAGATCGCGACTAAGCGGCCGGTCCACCGCATCATGTATCGCTAACGCTGAGGTGGCGGGGAAGTTGCGAACATCGCAGGAGCGGATTGCGGTCATCGCAGCTTTCCCACGGGATTCACTGCGACGCGTTACGCCCATACGCAAGGGTCGGATCGGGCTACATCCAGAAGCCAGCCGCAACTGTGGGAGACACCTGCACCCACAAACTAGGGACCAACGTCATCAGCTCAGCCCGCCGTTCGTGGCTTCTGCCCGGGCCGCCGGCCAACAAAAGCGGCACGGTCGATCTCGTGGCTGGTGTGGCGACGATTAGAGGAAGTCAGGTCGGCGTGGGAGAGACCGCTGCTTGGCGATCCAGGCGGTAGAGGCGACGAGAGCAATCACCGGGCCTGTTCTCCCGAGGTTGAAGGCCGCCACAGGGTATCTTCGCCTCCATGACCACTTTCGAGTACGGGTACATCGACCCAGGAGCCGGGGCGACTCAAAATCGCGGTGCCCGGACATGCGGCTGAGCCGCCGCAGGGATTGAAAGGACTCGCTAGAGACGACGTCCTGATCGACGTGCTGAACGAATGTGGACGGGATGGATGGGAGCTCGTCGCCACGCGTAAGTCGTGTGGGCGGACCAACGCTCTGGCTGAAGCGCAGCCATCCAGCCTGATCAGGCCCGTCACGCGCGTGTACCCGTAAAGAAGCGACGTCCAGGGCAGGCGAACGTAATATCCTCGAGCACGGCCTCGCGGATTGGGAGTCCCCAGGGACGGGTCCCATCGCCACGCGCGAAAGTTAGAAGATCGCGGCCCTTGCTTCTCATTCGGGCTACCGGCGGAAGCCATTCTCACCCCTATGAGACACCTGCCTTCACGAACGAGGAGCCGCGTCATCGGCTAGACCAGTCGAGTTCTAGCTTCCGCTCCGCGCCGGCGATCATCAGAAGCAGCGCTGCTGATCTCGTGGCTGCTGAGGCGACGATCCAGAAGCCTGGTCGTCGCAGTCCATGTCGTCGCCAGCGTGGTCCGTGCGTCTAGGCAGGAGGTGTGCGCTGAGGGCACCCGGCTGCTGCGTGTAGCCCGTTGCATAGCTCTGCCTTGGTGGCTGAGAATGCTGGTTGCGAGCGGAGCTGTCGGTGTCGAGTCGTGTGCTTGGCTACGCGTCAGGCGCGGTGCCGAGCAGGTCGGATTGTTTGCCTCAGGATGCCGATTGCTCCATGGCCCCCGGTGGCGATCGTCTGTCCCTCGATCGCGAGTGGAGCCGCGGAGAGTTGAAGCGGCTGTCGCGCGATGCGTGCGTGTGACTCGGTGGGGATCGCTCCTGTCCAGCCGCGAGGTGGTCGTCTGAACGTGTACAGCGTGTCCCCGCATATGTTGGTGGGGAAGCAGTTGGAGCTGGTGGGACCGAGCACGAGAGCGGCGATGATGCGGCCCGAGGCGGCGAGGGAACCGATGTAGGGTGCACCCTCGCCGCCGTTGAAGAGTGGCCTCGGTCTGAGCCTGGTGGTCGGCCGAGCAGTTGTGGACCACCCGCGTTTCGGCATAACAAAGACTTCGGCGCTCGGAGCGGCGGTCGGGGAGCCTGATCCGTATCCGCCAGCGACGAGGCTCTGCCCGAATGCCGCTATCGGCCCCAAGCCACCCCCCGGCGGGGCGATCAGTCTCGCGCGCTCTTCGATGGTGCCCGTCCAGCCGGCCACGGGCTCGTGGAACACCGAGACGACCTCTGTGGGTGTCCTCGAGGGTATGACGGTCGCGAAGATGTCGTCGCTGGAGACCGCGATCGACGGGCCGATCTGCGTAGCGAGGCCGCCACTGGACACCGACAACGCGGTGGAGGAGAGGACCGTGCCCGACCAGCCTGCGGCCGGCCGTGTGAACGCGTACCCCAGCGGCACTTCGAGGTAATCCGCCGGTGGTACCGGGAATGCCGCGATTGTGTTGCCGGATATCGCCACCCCGGCGAACTCCGCAATGCCGGGGTCGGCGACGGTCAGCTTGGCGCTCTCCTCCACGGTTCCAGACCAGCCGCCTGGAGGCTCGGTAAACACGTACAGCACCTTGCTGCTGGCTGTCTGGGCCGGGCATGGGTATGTAGCGAGCGTGCAAACAGCCTGGCCGGCGGATTGCACGACAACCGTGTCGCCGGAGATCGCCACGGTGCTGCCGAAATAGTCGCCGGCGCTGCCGTCAGAGGCGACCAGCCTGGCGGTCTCGTTCTCGTCAGACCAACCACCGGTGGGCCTGGTGAACAGGTAAACCGCGCCCTGGTCCTGGTTGGTCCCCACCGTCGCTAGCGGCGCGCCTGCGACCACTACCCCGCCTGACATCGCGACCGAACTGAACTCCGTCTGACCACCTGAAGCCCGCAGCTTCGCCACGTGGATGAGCCGATCACGACCCCGAGCCCCACCAGCCGCCCACGCCAACTCGACGGGGCCCAACACAACAAGCGCGACCACCGCCAATCCCAACAAAGAAGAGAGCCTAGCCCCCATGCGCAAGCCCATATATACGCAACAACGGTCTTCACTCGCAACAGTTGCGGCAAGGCCCCACCGCGAACCCGGTCAACACCACCTAACTCGACAGCGAAGCGGGGCGCCGCGCGCAGCTTCTGCATCGAGCCGGCCACCAACTGAAGCGGAAGCCCTGAGGTGGTGGCCGGATTGGCGACAAAGGAGAACTGGCGCCGGGTGTCCTGACAGCGATCGTCACGGTCTGATTGGAGGCGATTGCGAGCCCGGGATGCGAGGCGTCGCAGTCTTCCGCGCGTTTGAGGGAGGCTCGGTGCTCGCCGGTCGATGCTCCCGCGACTGGCCGGAGGTTGCTCGGCTCCGACTGGGAGCGGTGTGGGTTTCTTCGTGACGTCCGGCGCGTTTGACGCGTTGATGTCGCGTCCGCTTGAGGGTTGGCTACCAGCTCGGGTCGTCGAGATATGCCCGGGTCCAGACGGTGACGTGCAGCATGACCGACTTCGTGAACGCCGAGTGCATCCGGTCAACCTGTTCGGGCGGCGCGCCCGTGGCGGCCAGGTATTCGCGTGCCGTGGCGATCACGACAGCGCTGAAGGCGAGTAGGTAGCGCATCGGGATGTGGTTGACCGAGTCGGCGTTGTCGGTCTTGGTCTTCTTGGCGCTGGTGTGACGCAGTCCGATCTCGTGTTGGTAGTTGAGCCAGTCCTGATCAAGGGGGCGGGTGCAGGCGTCGATGATCCAGCGGTCAAACCGCGGCTTCGACGCCGCGCCGTATTCTGGGTTTGGGGTTCCGTCTGGGTGCTGGGAGTAGGGCGCCATCCACGGGAGCTCACCGAGACCGGCGCGGTACGCGCTGACCATGTCGTCGGCCTGGTCAGCGAGGATTTCGGCGGCCTCGCGGAGCGCGTGCTGGTCCTCGTCGGTGAGCCACACGACTTCCTTGAGCCGCTCCAGGTCGTCCAGCGTCAGCGGGGAAGCGGCGGCCCGCTCGGTGCCATAGTCATAGCCGTGAATCCGCTCGGGATGCCGGGTCACGAGCTCGGGGGTGGGGTTATGTTCAGGCATGCTGCTTCCTTTCGTTGGGGCGACACCGTTCCGGTCCGGGCTCAACGCGATAGGCGCCCGCGGCGACATGCGCCGTGACGCCGACCCGACGGGCTCGGCCACTCCTCATGGCCGCCTTCCAGGGGAGGTGCAGCGACGCAAGGGGCCCTTGGCTTCAGGCTATCCCCCCAACCGCGGGTACTCCTGGATGACGCTCTGGCGGACGGCATCGGGTAGCTCGTTGCTGCGTAGGCCGAACACATCGACGGCTGCGCCGGCGGACGGTGGGGACGCCGTGGCCGGCGAGAGCGTCGTGAGCGATCCGGAGTCCGAGCAGCACGGCCTGTCGCGGATTTTCGATGCGAAGCATGAGTGCGTCGCCGATGGTCCTGATCTGCGTTGCCCCGAACATCGGCAGCTCGGCTCCGACGACGTCGCAGAAGTCCGCCACCAGCCTTGCGGCTTGTTCGTCTCCATGTGCCTCGGTCAGCGCGGTGAACCCGGCGATATCGGCAAACATGAACGTCGAGCAAACCGCGTCGGGGTCGTCAGTGACTCGCTTGGTTGTCCAGTCAGCCATCAATCGCAGCGACGGAAGTAAGAGGCGCAGCCCCGCTCTGCAAGCTTGCCAGCCTCGCGATCAGGGTGGCCTGAGTGAAGTTTGCGAGTCGGACGCTCATTGGGGCGACTTCATCGACGGTAGCGAGTTGCGCCCAGGCCGCTGGACCTTCAGCGGCTGTCCTGCCGACGCCACATCGCCGCGACGCTCTCGAGCTAGTGGCGAACCGGCATCGGTGCTCGCCCCCTCACCCCCTCGTTATCCGACCGCGTCGATGGCGGCAATTACCGCGGTGTCGTCGGTCTTGCTCTGCTGTGACCCGGACCAGCCTTGCCTCGGGGTCGACGACGATCGAGTTGATTCCATTCGGGCGGGCGAGCTCTTCGATGATCGCAGCCCGGCAGGCCGGTGCTGATGGCGGGCCCAGGTCTTCGCACGAATGTTTGGACGAGCCGCCGGTGAGGTACCCTCACCGCACCTGCGGGGGTCTGTCCCGCTGCAGCCCCCGGTCCCGTGTAGTGGGGGGCGGCCCCCGCACTCTAGCCCACCTTGGCGAGTGGGTTCCCGTCGGATGTGACAAGCGGCGGTTGAACGATTCGGAGCCTGGCCACCGTTTTCAGGCGAGCCGGGACGGCCCTTCCCGCTCGGCCGGCCAGATCCGGCCTCGCGTCCGCTCTGAGTGGAACCCGGCTGTGCTCGCCATCGGTCTGCTCTTGAGGACGCGCGGCACGGAGATATCGGCTCGCCACACTGCTCCCTTCTCAGTGTGATGCTGGTCGGGCGTTGCGTGTTGAGTGCACGTAGTGGATGGTCCTTGACGGCTTCGGGCTGTCTCTTGCTCCTTTGGTCGCCGGATCGGCTGACCTCTTCGTGAAGCTGTCGCCCGTTGCCGTCAAGGACGCCCTGGCGTGACCCGATAGGGACGTGGCACCGCCCCCACTGAGAAATGTCGGCCAGGAGTCCGCTTCATCGATCAAGCGAGGAAGGGACCAAGCAAATGGTGACGATCGGAGTTGATCCGCACAAGCGGACTCACACCGCCGCGGCCGTGGACCAGCTCGGGGTTGAGCTCGCGCACCTGACCGCGCCGGCTAGGCCGGCCGGCAACGGGCAGCTGCTGGAATGGCCCCGCGCGCTGGACTCAGAGCGGGTCTGGGTGATCGAGGATGTCCGCAACGTCTCTGGCAGCCTGGAGCGGTTTCTGATCGATCGCGGCGAGACGGTCGTGCGACTGGCCGCACAGCTAATGGCCGGCGCTCGCCAAGGGGCCAGGACCCGCGGGAAGTCTGATTCGATCGACGCGCTGGCGATCGCCCGCGCCGCGTTGCGTGAGGGCCCGGCCAACCTCCCCACCGCGAGATTGGCCGGGCCTGAACACGAGATCCGCCAGCTGGCCTTGTATCGCGAGCGGCTGCTGGACATGCGAACCCGTCTGGTCTGAGAGCTGCGCTGGCAGCTTGACGACCTCTGGTCTGACTGGGAAATCCCGGCCAAGGCACTGACCCGGCCCGGCTGGCAGACCAACATCTCAGACCGGCTGGCCCGGTCTGAACAGACCATTCAGGTCACGATCGCCCGCGACATGATCCGCCGTGCCCGAGAACTCTCGCGCGCCACCAAAGACCTCTACGACAAGATCGCCGTCCTGGTCAAACAGGTCGCACCCCACCTGCTCGCCGAACCCGGCATCGGTGTCCTCTTGGCCGGCCAAGTTCATAGGCGAGATCGCCGGCATCGACCGCTTTAGCTCAGACGCCCAACTCGCACGCCTCGCCGGCTGCGCCCCCATCCCCGTCTCCTCCGGACGATCCGACCGCTACCGCCTGGACACCGGCGGCAACGACGCCTCAACAGCGCCTTCTACGTGCTCGCCATCATCCGCATCGCCCACGACCCCCGCACCGCGATCTACCTCCAAAAACAACGCGCCAGCGGCAAAACCAAACGCGAAGCCATCCGCTGCCTCAAACGCCACCTCGTCCGCCGCGTCTACCACCTCCTCCACGACCCCAACAGCGTCCCAACCACCATCTGCTTGACATAGGGCGCTCTCGAAGTCCGGCCGTCTCGGTAGCCGGCCACGCCCACCCGCGGCTTCCGCTTTGGGTCCCCGGAGTACCGAAGCAGTAGCAGGGATCTCGCGGCCGGTCCGGCGAAAACCAGAAGCGTGCGGGATCGCTCGCCGACTCGGTCCTCACGCTCGGATTCACGCGGAAGGGAGCGCTGGCCGTCGAGGTGAAGAGACGCAGCGTTAGGGGCGGCTGCCTGGGCAGCGCCTGAGCAAGATGTGCGTCGCACAGATACCGGCGCAGCCCTGCCTGCCGCGCAAAGGGAGGCCGTCGCCAGCGGAGACGAGACGCTCGTCGGAGCGCTTGGCCTCAACCGGTCAGTGCACCACCCCTGACGTGCCGGATCGTGTCAGTCCGTCCGGGCGCTGTCGAGCGAAGGCCGTAGGCCGAAGCGAGATCAGCGCTCGGACGGGTCCGTGTGTGGGACCCCATCGATCAGTTCGGTGAGTTGCTCGGCGGGGGTCCGGAACCCGAGCGTCTGGCGAGGCCGGTCGTTGAGTTTGCGGGCGACCTCGTCTAGTTCTGCCTGACTCACGCCGGCGAGGCTCTTGCCTTTCGGGAAGTACTGGCGAAGGAGCCCGTTGGTGTTCTCGTTGGACCCTCGCTGCCACGGGCTGCGGGGATCGCAGAAGTAGACCTCGACGCCGGTCTCGATGCTGAACCGCCGGTGAGCTGCCATCTCCTTTCCCTGGTCCCAGGTCAGCGAGCGGCGAAGCTGGACGGGCAGCGTGACGACGCTCTGCTTGAGCGCTTCGCAGACCGGCTCGGCGTTGGTTCCCTCGGGTAGCGCGACGAGCTGGCAATAGCGGGTCTGGCGCTCGACCAGGGTCGCGATCGCTGTGTCACGCGTTCCCATCAGCAAGTCGCCCTCCCAGTGCCCAGGGACCGCTCGGTCGGCCACCTCCGGCGGACGCTCGGAGATCATCACCATCCCGGCGATGCAGCCGGGGCCCTGCCCGCGGTTGGAGTGCGCCCGGGCGAAACGCTTCTGACGCCTGGTCCGCAGATGCCGGGTCAGCTCGCGTCGCAGCGACCCACGCGCCTGGACGTAGAGCGCGCGGTAGATCGTCTCGTGTGAGACCTGCATCTGATCATTGTCGGGGTATGAGAGCCGCAGCCAGCCCGAGATCTGCTGCGGGGAGTGATCCTGCTCGAGCCGCTCGATCACGAGCTCACGCAGCTCGCTACACAGCTCGAGCTTCGTCGCTCGCGGGCGCTTGGCCCGACCCCAGGCAGCCCGCTCAGCTGCGTGCGCGCGATAGCGCCCACGGCCACCGCAACGGTTGATCTCGCGGGAGACGGTGGTGTGGGACCGGCCGAGGGTACGACCGATCGCGCGGGCCGATTCACCTCGAGCGATCCCGCGCGAGATCTCCTCACGCTCAGCCAGCGACAGGCAGCGCTCCGACCGACGACAGGGTCTCGGCCGGATCCCTCCCATCCTCTGCAGGTACTTACTCACCGTCCGCTTCGGCAGCACGAGCCGCCGGGCGATCTCGGCCTCGCTCACCCCCTCCGCCCGCAGCACCCAGATCGCATCCTTCACAGCCTCGGCCAGATAGTGACCCCTCGGCATATCCACACCTCACCTCGTTCGTCAGCGAAATCGCTGACTCTCTCGGATGGTGCGGCGACAGCCTGAGACCGCCCGGCAAAGGAGGTCTCCGCTGGAGCGGTCGGTCACCAGCGCTAGCGCTAGCGCATCGTCACGGCGGTCCAGGAGCCGTGGATCGGCCGGCCGCGCCCCTGGGTCTCGTCCCAAGCATCAGCGCCGACGCAGCTCGCCCGGCGCTTCTGCATTCCATGGCTGAGCGGCGGCCTCGCCGGCGTCGGGGCGCTCAGTGTCGAGATCGCTCGATCGGGGGAGCGAGAGCGGGTACCGAAGAGATGGCTGTTTCGCTGGCGAATGCGCTAGAGATCGGGGAAGTTCGCCGGCGGCCAGTGGGACGTCGCCGTGGTCGCGAGATTGCGTGGCGCGAGGGGGTTCTCAGCTGGGCGCCTGATAGCGTGCGCACCGAGGTGGGTTCCGTCCGAGCAGACTGTGCAGTACTGCGCGTGAAGCGTTGCGCTGCTCGTCTGCTGACGGCGGCGTTGTTCGTGTGTGCCGGGACGCTCGGGATCGGGGTGAGCTCAGCGTCGGCGCGGCCGTCGGGTTATTTCGTTACGTTCGTGGCTCGTTCGTGCCCGGCTTACTCGGACATCTTCGCGAATAAGGCGCGCAACGACATTCTCGAGAGCCTGGAGGACCTGGGGCCCGACACGCAATACGAGAACAGCGGTCAGCTCGTCAACCCGACGGCGGAGGGGATCCCGCCGCAGGACGTGTGTACGCCACTGGTCGGCTGGGAGTTCACGCTCGGGACGGGTTATCAGAGTCACGCGGTGACCGGGCCGTGGGGGTCGCTGTCGATCGTCACGAACCCGTTTCCTCGCGCTCCGATCGTGACTCAGGCGCAAACGCCGCTGCTGAATCAGAACGCCTTGCCGGTGGGCAAGCAGAAGTTGGCGGGGGCGGTGACGGTTGAGCTGACCTCGCAGGAGCGCGCGCAGGCGAGTCAAGCCAGCCAGCTGTGGGCGCAGGGCGGAACTCCGACCGACCCGGACCTGGCGCAGAAGTTCCCCGGTCCGGCGTACGGGTTCGGTGGGCTGCGCTGCGCGACCGACAACCTGAACGGCGACAACGTCGAGTACGTCTTCTTCCCGGCGGGCGTTCGGCACGTGTTCTGCTACGGCCTGTATGTCACGCCGCCACCGACGAGCGGGACGATCACGATCCAAAAGCAGGTCACCGGCGCGCCGGCCGGCGACAATCCTCGCTTCCCGTTCAACGGGAGCATCTCGTATGACCCGAGCGGGTTCCAGCTCGGGGCGGGCGGGTCGGAGGACTTCTACCGCGCTGGTGGCGTGACCTGGACGGTTACCGAGAGCGCGGTCGCCGACTACAAGCTGGCCGATCTGAGCTGCAGCGCGGAGGCGGCCGGCGGCGCCCGCGGGGCGAGTACGGCCGATATCAGCGGTGCGACGGCGTCGATCCACCTCGTCGCTGGCGAGCACGTCACGTGCGTGTACACCAACCGCTACGTGCCGCCGTCGGGCGGGCTGACGATTCGCAAGCTGACCACCGGCGGTGTGGGCCAGTTCGGCTATACGGTCACGCCGGTGTCGGGCCACGGCAGCGTCCGACTCGCACGAGCAACCACGACGCAGCCGAACATCGCCGTCGACGCGCAACCGTCGCTGCTGAACCTTGCGCCGGGCCGCTACCGGATCAGCGAGAGCAAGCCGACTTCATCAGGCGGGGACTGGCGTCTGGTGCGCGTCCGTTGCGATGGGGCGAGCCGCTCGACCACGCAGCCGGTCGAGGTTGACATCCCCAGTGCTGGGGGGGTTACCTGCACGTTCATCAATGCGTTTGTGCCGAAGGGTTCGATCGCGCTCGCGAAGATCACCCAGGGTGGCACGGGTACCGCGTCGTTCCTCGTTTTCCCCGCGCACGGGTCAGCCGCCCAGTATCGGGAGAGCGCGACGACCACCGCCCCCGGGGTCGCCGTCGGCGCGACTCCCGACAGCGCCGCGGATGCGACCGATCACTTGCCGCTCGGGGCCTACTGGATCGTCGAGCAGCCGCCCGCGGGCGGTCCCGCCAGCGGCTGGACGCTGACGACCGTCAGGTGCGCCGGCGTGCTCGTGCCGTTCGCCCAGGGCGCCGTCGAGGTGAAGCTGACGCCCGCGCACCCCAGGTTGCGCTGCGTGTACACGGACACCTTCTCGACCACCCCCCCGCCGCCGCCACCGCCGGTAAACCCGCCGCCGGTGCAGCCTCCCCCCGCGCCGGTGTTCCCATTGGTTCCCGGCCTGCCCGCGTACCAGCTCAGCGACCTCGTTGTCACCAAACACACGTCAGCGTCGATCGTGACCGAGGGGGACGCGGTCGCGTACCGGATCACGGTCAAGAACCTCGGCCCCGACCCGGCCCAGCATGTCGTCCTCGCCGACCAGCCGCTCGGCCACGCGCCCTTCGTCGCTGTCCACACCAGCGCCGGCCACTGCAAGGCGCGGCTGCGGACAGTACTCCCGATCACCTGCGGACTCGGCACGCTCCAACCTGGCGGCAAAGTCACGGTGACGGTTCGCCTCCGCGTCGAGACCGCCCGTTCTGAGTTCACAAACGCAGCCGTCGCCGGCACCGCGACGCAAGAGCAAACGCTCGCCAACAACCTCGCCCGCGCACGCGTCACCGTCCGCCGGCCGCCAACACCCCCCGCCCCACCTTCCGTGACGGGCTAGCAACCACCCCCACCGTCGGCCGACCAGCGAAGGTACGGTTGACAGTGGCTGCTAGCCGTTGCCTACTACTCCGCTCGCGCAGTCCAGACGCCAAGCAGGCCCTCAGCCCGTCGTCCGCAGCCTCGCGAGACGCGGCGCCCAGGGTCACTGTGAGTATGTTGCGACGACCTCGGAGGGCTCGAGCGCACCGCACTTCCGCTCGGCCCTCGGAAGTAGCGGTCTCTTCAGGGCGCCCGCTCGCCGCCCCTCCGGACGACCAGCAGGGGCCGGCGCATCGCCGACGCTGGCTGCTCCAATCCGCGATTGCAGAAGTAGCGCGTCAACCCGAGAGCAGGGCTCTCGTCGACGTGGGTTCACGGTCCTGAGATTCGCCAGCTCTGGGACGTCCGCGGTAGCGGACGCCTGCCTGGTTGGCGACGCACGCGTCACGAACCGCCTGACGACGCGCGGTCATCGGGATAGTCGCCGCGGTGGACCGCGGTGGGGTATGTCGAGGAACCCGAGCCGCGTATGCCGGAGGTGGCGCGATTTGTAGTAGCGCACGACTTCGTACCGCCCCGGTCGGAGCGTGGCGCGGGCTGTGAGGTTGAGCACTTGCTGCCCGTGGAGTACCCGGGCGGATCCGGTCGCATAGAGGCGGGAACCACGCTGAAGGGCAAGGTGTGTGCCTGCGACGGTGAACTTGATTGGGCTGGAGACGAGCTTGGTCGAGCACCTGCGCTGCGACACCTTCCTGCGCTTCCCGTGTCGGGTCACTGTCTTAGTTGTGATCACACAGGTCACGAGCTCTATCTGACCTGGCGCTCCGCGGGGTCCGGTGGGGCCCTGCGGACCCGCGGGGCCGGTGGCGCCGGCGGGGCCTTGGGGGCCGGTCGGACCTTGTGGCAGCACGCTCGGCGAGCTGGGGGTTATCGTCACCAGCGGGACTTGGCCACCGGCCGCTGTCGCGTAGGTGGCGTTGCTTGCCGATGGAGCCAGGTAGCTGGCACCGCCGCCGCCCCCGCCGATGTCGGTGCACGATCCGGTCGGGTCATTGCCGGCGCCCCCGCCCCCGCCGTACAGCCCGCCTCCACCACCACCGCCGCCCTCGACCTGCGAAGGCGCGCCCGCGCCTCCCTGCGCGTAGCTACCGGGGGAGCCGGACACCCCGGGTTGCTGGTTGGAACATTGCGTGGCGGGATCGCCCACGCCGCCCGCCCCGCCCGACCCTCCGGTGGCGCCGCCGCCGCCCGCGCTGGTCGGCGCCGACTCGTCGGCGTTGCCGCCGGTCAGGGTGCCCCCCTCGCCGCCACCCCCGCCGGCGATGACCAAGCGGGTTCCCAGCGACAAAGACGCGGTCGTCAGCGGGGACACGGTACGTACATCGCTCGCACCGCCACCGCCGCCTCCGCCGACGAACTCCGCGCTGTTGGCGCTGCTGCCGCCCTGGCCACCGCCGTTGAAGCCGGGGCTGCCACCCGGTTGGTTATCCCCCTGCCCGCCGTCACCCCCCACGACTGCAAACAAAGTCTCCCCAGGCTTTACCGGGATGATCGTGCTGACGTCGGCGCCGAGCCCTGGATGTGAGCCGATGAATGCGCTTGGCACCGCACCGCCGGGCGCCCCCACCGCGCGCACGCTCACACTCGCCACTCCCGACGGAACCACAAACGAGCCGACACAGCCGGTGTTGCCAGTTATCGAAAACGTCGTCGCGCCACTCGCCGTCACCTGCTCACAGCTCGCGACGGACGCGCCCGCGCGTGGCGCGGCCACGCTCCAGCCGCCCAGCAACATCGCCACCGCCATCAGCGCAGCCCGGCGCGGCACAGCAGCCCATCGACCCTCCAGCATCTAGCCCTCCGTTCAGCTCAACTGCACGCCCACCAACCCCCCGGCGCCAAGAGGCTACCGCAGACGCGGCAGACCTGGCTTTAGGGCTGTAGAGCGGACGTCCGAGTACGGGGAGCGGTCGAGTTCAACGGCTTGGCTCTGTCCGCGGCGCTCGACGTCCAGCGTGAGGAACGCGGCATCAGCTGCTCCGGGGGCGCGCGGGAGATCTGGGATCACTCGTCGAAGCTGAACTCACGCCGCCGCGATCACCCAATCAGCCCAAACACCACCGGCATCGCCACCCGGGGCGACACCTCCTGCCAGCACGCGTTGTTCATTCTGCGCTGGCCGAATCGCGCCCCCGAGGGCGCCCGTTCCCGAGGGCTCGCTGCGAGGCGCGACGACTGTCGCCACGGCTTACTTCCGCCCGCCCGGCCCCCATCAGCGCCGTAGTCGTTCCCGACCGTGAGGCGTGGAACCTGATTTCGCCAGCCGTCTAGTTCGCACGCCTTCCCCCCGCAGCCCCCTAATGCGGATATCGAGACCGGCGAAGCTCCGATGGCGGCGATGATCGCTGAGAGCGACGTCCGGAACCGGCTTGCCGCGCACAGGGGGACTGCCGGCATCTGTGCCCATAGGTGCGTCCGGACATCAAAGCGGGTCCCGACGCGGACGATCGCTCGCGTGCGAAGTAGTCGCGCGACTATCCTGTCGAGCGGAGCACGTCTTGCTGGGCCGAAGCGAGTGCGGCACTTCAGTGGCGCTGCACCGCCGCCATCCGCGAAGCGAGCGTCCGGAGGATGGTTACCGTCCCGCGAATGCGAGCGACCCGCTGTTGGCGCACACAACAGGCCTGAAGCGTGGTGGTTGTCGAGGTCGGGAGGAACGGGCCCGCACGGCACGACCTCGGAGACTCTCAGTGTCGGCGTGCCCGCGGCGAGCCGAACTCACCGCGGACGCCGCCCGCGTGTGTGAAGACGCGGTTACGGCGCGACCTCGTTGCCGTACACCGTAGCCGTGAGGGTCCCTGAGCCCTGGGGTACCTTCGCCGTTCCGGTGACCATGATCCGGTAGCCGTGGCCGAGGTAGGCCGTTCTCGCTGTACCGAGATACACGTGGTTGGCCGAGGTGAGCGTCTGGGAAAGGCACGATCCGGAGACTGTGTACCAGACCAACTTTCCACCCGAACGGTTGCTCGTCTGCGTGCAGATCTTCGTGCTGAGCTGGCCGGTCGTGCCGCTGCAGACCGTGTTGCCGGCGTAGCTCATCACGTAGGAGTTGTTGACGATGCTGAACACGATCCCGTACTCGAAGACTTCGCAGGACACGCCGTTCGGCAGGCCCTTCATGGCCACTGACTTCTGCCGGTCGGGCATCTGGATGTCGTGCTGGGAGATCGTCAGCGTCGGCGGCGGGCCGGAGGCGTGGGCCGAGCAGCCCGAGCACACCGTCGTCGACGAGGTACGGCCGTCGGGCATCGACACGCGGGCGAACACGACGAGCCTGTAGATGTGGCTGGCGACGGCGGAGGCGCTGCCGCTCACGCGGAGGGGGTTGGCCGGCGTTGGCCCCTGATAGAGACCCGCCGCGCCGATGCTGAACCAGAGTTGGTGGCCGTTGACTACGTTGAACACTTGGGGCACGACGTCGATGGTCTTCTGCCCCGTACCGCCGGAGCAGCTCAGGCCGCCGGCGTAGTTCATCGAGAGATTCTTGCCCTGGCCGGAGAAGGTAAGGCCGTAGGCGGTGACCGAGCAAGGCACGCCCGGCAGCTGTCTGGTCGTCGACGGCTGGGGCAGGCCGCCGCTCGCCGACGCAACTCCTGCGAGGGCCAGCGAGCCGAGACACCCCAGCACAACCACAAGAAGAAAGCGCTCCGTCGGGTACTCCTTTCGATCTCGTAGGCTCATCGAACGTGTATTGCTCTCCAGCATGCGAGCCCGGGGTGGACGGCGCATCCGGTCTTCCTACGCGCGAACAACGGCATTGAGCCGCAGAAGCGGGGCAACCGCGTTCAGACTGTCGCTACGATCCTCGACTCGAAAGCCGATGGGCACGCGGCCCAAAGTGGCGGCGACACGGCTTGGCTGGATGCGCGGATGTTCTTTGGCGAAGCCTCCACCTAACGGACGCCAGCGGACGCCGGCGGAAGCGCAAAGACCTCAGCGCAGGAACATAGACCGTGGCCAGCACGCTTCCTTCAGCACTGACGAGACGCGTGCGCCGTCCGCGTCGAGAATCATCGGGCTGGCCTTGGCCACAACGGCTCAGCTTGCGCGCGTACGGCCATCTCGGCACCGTGCCCGAAACTGTCGGAAAGCGCGAGACGCTCGCATTCGCAGGGGCAGCAACGATCGTCGGGCCGCTCGCTTCGCGGATGCCGGCCGATGCGGCGCGACCGAAGTGGGCTGCTCGGTTTCCGCCCAACAGGCGTGTCACCTCGCCGGGCAGCTGGGAAACTGCTTCGCCACGTTTGCGCTCGCCGCTGGGCTCCGGGAGGGCGACTACCGCGATACCCGCGGAATCACCGAAGCAGGACGGAGTCGGAACTGCTGTAAATACGCGCCGGGTGCTGTCAGAGCGACGGCGTAGGTTCCCTCAAGTCCTGCAAGACGATGAAGGAGGCCTACGCCGTGAGACGCACCGTACCGCCATCAGCGGAGATACAGGCGAGCATCGACAAGCTGCTGGGGAAGGGGGTGGTCGATGATCCGCAGAAGATGTTGTCCGAGCTCGCCCGGCTCGGCGCCCGGTTGATCATCCAGCGAGCGGTCGAGGAGGAGTTCGATACCTGGTTGGGTCGCGCTCGGTACGAGCGCCGGCCTGAACGCCAGCGCGGCTTGAAGAACTACGACTCGGGCATGCGCAACGGGTTTAGGCCCCGGCGCTTGCAGACGGCCGAGGGTGAGCTGCGGATCGAGATCCCGCAGGCACGGGAGACAGCAGCGCCGTTCGTGTCGAAGCTGTTCCCGAAGTGGCACTGCAAGCGGCTGGTGAGAACGGACCCGCTCAAGGCGCTGATTATCGGCGGGTTCGTCCGCGGCCTGTCGATGCGCGACGTCGAGTCGTTGTGTGAGGAGGCCGGGCTCGGGAAGACGTCAAAGTCGACCGTGTCAAGGGTGTGCGCGGAGCTGCACGAGCGGTTTGAGGCGTTCTGTCGCCGCTCGCTGTATGACGTCAACCTGGTCGTGCTGTTTCTCGACGCGATCTACCTCCCGGTCCGCCCGAGCGGCCCGAAAGAGGGCGTGATCTGCGCCTGGGGAATCACCGAGAACGGCGAGCGAGCGCTGGTTTCGGTCAGGTTGGGGATGCGAGAGACCAAGGAGGACTGGCTCGAGCTCGGCCGCGACCTCATCGCTCGCGGGCTCCCGGCACCCAGGCTGGTCGTTGCCGACGGCGCGGCCGGGCTGCCCTCGGCGGTCGAGGAGATCTGGCCGCGCGCCGATCGCCAGCACTGCGCCGTTCACCGCTTGCGAAACCTGCTGACCAAGCTCCCCAAGTCAGAGCAAGACCGGATCCGCTTCAACTACTGGGCAGCGCTCACCGACGCGACCTCGGTCAAGGACGCAAAGCTCCGCCTCAACGTCCTGATCTCAGAACTCGAGCACGCCGGCTACGACTCGGCCGCGCGCTGCCTAGCCGACGACCTCGACGCGTTGGTCGTGCACCTGCGCTACCCGTTGCGCCACCGAGAACGGTGGCGCTCAACGAACCTGCTCGAGCGCTCGCTCGGCGAGGTCCGCCGGCGCACGAAAGTGATGGGCCGGTTCCCCGGCGAGACCAGCTGCCTGTCACTCGTCTGGGCGGTGCTCGACCTGTTCTTCAGCCACGCCAGCAACGGCGCGACCTTCACCGACGTCGACCGCCAACACCTCTACCGCATCAAGTACCAGCAAGCCGACCCCGACACCCTCGACGAGGAGATGACAGCCGCCTGAGCCCTCAAACCGGCCAATCAGCCCCGACCAGCAACCGCAACGTTGCATATCGGCGCGCTGTGAGCCCGTCTAAGGCTCCGCGACGAACACCCCCGACCGATACGACCCCCCAAACCAGAGCGCGCACACGCCACCAACAAGGAGGTCACCACCACCACGACCCGACTCACTAGAGTCACCCCGGGAACCTAAGCCACGGCGAATTTACAGCAGCAAAGGGACGCAACCGGTCGGCGCACGCAATCCCGAGATTCGCCAGGACCAGGGCCACCGGGCAATCGCTGCGTGCGGGGGTTTGCACATAGGCACGCAGGCCCCGCGAGCTGCATGCGCACTGCGCGAGGAAGCGATCAAGCGCTCGATCGTGAGCTCACTGCTGTGAGTCACGAACCACCAGGCGCGTCATGGCTGGCCTGCCGACGCTCTTGCTTCTGCTCCGGGTCGACGACCAAAAAAGCAGCAGCACCGACTTCGTGGCTGGTAGGGCGACAAAGCGGGTGTCTCGTTCGGACGTCGAGCTCACGCGTCGCACTCCCTCAGGGCCTGGCTGACGCTGCTCCTATTAGTCCAAGCCGGCAGCTATATCGGGCGAAAAGGCGCACAGCGACTGGCGGACGCGGTAGGGTCAGAGTCGAGCCGGGTTTAGGCGAGTCCAGAGGAGGACGTTTGCGGTGTACGTTCGTGTCGTCAGGTTCACTGGGGTAAACGCCGAGCGACTGGAGGAGCTCCTCGCGCGCATCAAGGAGTCCGACGGACCGCCCGAGGAGATTCCCACGACTGGCCTCAGGATCCTAGTTGACGAGGATCAAGGGACGGCCGTGGTGGAGCAGTACTTTGAGACGGCTGAGGACATGGAGGTCGGCGGGCAAGCATTCAGCGCGATGGATGCGGCCGAAACGCCAGGCACTCGCGCCTCGGTGGACATGTGCGAGCTGAAGCTCGAGATGCAGGCCTGACGCCCGTCAAACGGGATCCCAGGCGTCGGCAGGGTACCTAGCAGCCTCTCAACCGGTAGCCGCAGCATCGGCTAGAGGCAGCGTGCGGCCCGCACCGCCATCATCACCCGGCTTCCGCTCGTAGCCGTGGCCGTCGCATAAAGGGTCCGTCCGGCGGGGTCAACACGATTCCGGGATGGCTCAGAACTTCATCGCGGTTGATCGGGAGCAGGCTTGGTTGATGCCGCCGTCGTTGCGGGATTGGCTGCCGGAGGATTACTACTCGTGGTTGGTGTTGGCGTCGGTGGAGCAGATGGATTTGTCGGGGTTTTTTGGCTCGTATGGGCCCGATGGTCATGGTCGCCCGGCGCATCATCCGGCGGTGATGCTGGCGCTGTTGGTGTACGCGTACTCGCGCGGGCGGTGTTCCTCGTGGGGGATTGAGCGGGCGTGTGTGGTGGATGTCGCGTTCCGGGTGATCTCGGGTAACCAGAAACCCGATCACGCGCCGATCGCGAGGTTCCGCGAGCGGCACGAGACGGCGCTGGCGGACGTGTTCACTGATGTGCTTGAGCTGTGTGCTGAGGCGGGGTTGGTGAGCGCGGGGATGATCGCGATCGATGGTTCGAAGCTGAGCGGGAACGCGTCTCAGGAGTCCACTCGGAGCTATGAGCAGATCGTCCGCGAGCTGCTCGAGCGGGCTGAGCGGATCGATCAGGAGGAGGACGAGCGCTACGGCGAGCAGCGTGGTGGTGAGCTGCCGGGGGAGCTCGCTACGCGCGAGGGTCGCAAGAAGGTGCTGGCGGACGCGAAGCGGCGGTTGATCGAGCGGTGCGCGCGCGAGCAGCGGCCGATCCCGCGCTCGCGGCGCGAGCGGCTGAAGGAGGCGAAGCGGCGTCTGGAGGAGGAGCATCGGGTGCACTGCCAGGCGAACGCGGCCTATGAGCAGTGGCGCGCTACCGGGCGGATGAAGAACGGCCGACGGTTCGGCGCGCCTCCGAAACCGTACGTGCCGACGGAGCTGCCGGACGGGCGGATCAACGTCACCGATCTGGCCTCGGGGAGCATGAAGACGTTGCGGGGCCACATGCAGGGCTACAACGTTCAGGCGGCGTGCAACGAGCAGCAGATCGTGATCGCGGCCGAGGTCACCGTGGTCGCCCCGGACTTCGGAAGCCTCGAGCCGATGGTCACCGCGGCGCTTGGCGAGCTAACGGCCGCGGGTGTCAGCGAGCGCCCCGGGGTTGTGCTCGCCGACGCCGGCTACTGGCACACGGGGCAGATGGAGAACGTCATTCAACCAGGGGATACAGGTACTGATCCCGCCCGACGCGGCCAACCGCAGGGGCGCAAGCCCCGGCTGGGAGGGCGGTTGCTATGACCACATGCGCCGCGTGCTCGCGGGCGACTATGGCGGCGGTCTGTACAAGCGCCGGCAGGCGATGATCGAGCCGGTGCTCGCCCACACCAAGTTCAACCGCAAGATCGCTCGGTTCATGAGACGAGGCAGATCGGCCGTGCGGTCTGAATGGCGATTAGTGACCGCGACGCACAACCTGTTGAAGCTCGTGTGTCACGAACGCTGAAGGGGGAGCCGTGTAGAGGACTCTTCATATATAGGCGGTGCTGTGCAGGAGATGGAGGCTTGTTGGCCCTCCAGCGTCGGCCTACGGGGGCAGGCGCTAAGCCGCCCTGGTGCTGCGTTGGTTGAAGACCGTCGTGGTGAGCGTCCAGGGAGAAGGCGCGGCGTGATCGCGTCAGGTGGGGACCAGGAAGACGTTCCAGAAGCGCTCGTTCGGGAGATCCGGGTGGGCGTGCGCTGTTGAGGCGTCGATAAGTAGGTCAGTTGGCATCGAAATCGAGGACCTGAGTTTTCCTTCGAGATGAGCCTGGCGGGTGCCCGTGTATTGGCCAGGTGGTGCCCGGCGTAGAGGCGGCGTGATCCTGGTCTGCGGCTCTTGCACGGAACGTGAGAAGGCGAGCGTCGAAACCGTCGTCTGGGGCCGCAGGCTCCACGGTCGCGAGAGGGAGCGTGCCGAGGCAGAAACCGAAGGCACTGAGTACCAGTTGCGACGCTCGCTGGCGGACCGGTCTGTAGTAGCTGTGAAGCGCCTGCTCGCTTGCGTGAGCAAAAAGCAGGCTGCCGGGATCGCCGCGCGGATGGGAGAGGTGGGGCTTCGGCTTCACCCCGACAAGACGAGGATCGTCTATTGCAAGGACAGCAACCGATGGTGAGCACGAACACACCTCGTTCTCCTTCCTCGGGTTTGCCTTCCGGCCACGGGGGGCACGTCGCAAGGACGGCGTGTGCTTCACGTCGTTCTCGCCGGCGATCAGCCCCGAGGCGCTCAAGGCCAAAGGCTCCGATCTCCGCAAACTGCGGATACACCGGCGCACGGACCCGTCGTTAGACGCCCTGGCGCGATGGCTGAACCCCATCGTCGCCGGGTGGATGAACTACTACGGCCGGTTCTACCGGTCGGTGATCTATCCGCTCCTGCGGCGCGTCAGCATCTACCTGAGGCGCTGGGCTGGGAGGAAGTACCGACGGCTGCGAACCCTTACACGGTTCAAGCGCTGGTGGGCTCGGGTGCTCGATCGAGCGCCCGACCTGTTCGCGCACTGGCGATGGGTTCGCACGTGCTGACCGGCCGGTGAGAAGAGCCCGGTGACTGGAGACTGTCACGCCGGGATCTGTGGGAGCCGGGGGCTGCAACGCCCCCGGCCACCCGACCACAACCACCAGATCGCCACCGCCAGGGGCTAGGAGGGCCCCGGTAGGCCCGTCACGACGCTCCGCCGCGCCAGCCTCGGCGGCAGACCGACATCGGAGCGCAGCCGCAGCGACCTCCACAACGGCCCGAAGACGGTTTATGCGACAGCCACAGCCTGATGCAGGAGCCAGCTCGAGATCCTGGCGGACTTCTCCTTGGCTCCGATTGCCAACAAGCAGCGCGCAAGCACCGGCCGATCTCGGACCGCTACTCGCGGCGGAGAGGGGTTCGATGCAGGACCTGGTCCGGACTCTCGCTCGTCGATCCCAAGCGTCTCGCGAGCCTCATCCGAGCGCGCTCCTTGCACGCGATTGCGCAAGCGCGGCGATAGCCGGGCGGATTGCTAGATCTCCTCCTGAGCGGTCAGCCCTGATCCCGCAACCGCTCGCATCGCTCGCAGATGCAGTGGCGGCCGTGCACGGCGGGGACGTTGAGACCGGCCATCGAGGGGTGCCGCTGCAGTCGCTGGCGTTCGGCCTGCGTTGCCGGCTCGGCGATCTCTCTCGCGGGCCGCCACCGGCGGGTGCGACCGAGGTATAGGACGCGACTGAACGTTGAGTGGGGCATGACTTCTTTCAAGTGATGACGATACGAGTTATGTCGGCAGAAACCGCCCACCGCTAAAGCACTTCGGTGCGTTTTCCTGCCACTTTGCGGAGAACGCAACCGACCACGGTTGAAGCGCAACGTCGTCCGGGGCGCCGATCTACTTGACCTCATGCGGACAACCGTGCCGGCGCCGCGCCCGCCCTGCATTTCGGCCGGCCCCTGGCGGAGCCGATCCAGCGGCGGCCCCACGGCCGCGTGGGCGACAATCCAGAAGCGCCGGTCGCGGGCTACGAGGCTGCTGAGTTCGTTCCAGAGCAGGTCGCTCGAGAGCATTCGATCGACGGTCCCACAGTTCCGCTCTAAGCCGACGAGGGATCAAGGTGGCAGCGCCGCGGGATCCGGTTCCAGGTTGGCCGTCTGCTCCGAACCAGCAGCACGATCGGCGTCCGTGCCCCCTTTCGCTTGATTGCGGCCCAGCCGCTGATTGTCGGAGCGCGCAAACGCTGGGTATCTGGCTCGCGCTGGTGGGTCGCGCGTAGGGTGGTGGCCGGCCCGCTACGGGCTGTCAGCGCCCGGCCGCCGTGTCGCGGGATGGTTAGCCGATGGTGATCGGCGCGCGGCGGGTTGACCAGCCGCGGCTCTGGTGGACGCGCACGGTGAGCGTGTAGCGTCCCTGTTCGAGTGCCCGCTGCTCGGTCAGCAGCAGGAGCGAGCGCCCGTCGCCAATCGGCAGGCTTATGCCCGTGGCATACACGACGCCCCCGCGCGAGATCGTCGCGCGGGCCCTCGCTGCGGTGACGGTGAACCTCAAGCTGCTGGGCCTTATCCGAGAGATCTCCCATGGATCCCGCAGCGTGACAGAGGCGAGCTCACCACAGCGCCCCTATGGACGACACGCAGCAGCGTCCGGGCGCGTCGCCGAGGCCCACCTCTGCCTATGCATACGTGGCGAGTTCGATGGCAATGGCCACACGCGCGCGACTTCCGGAATCACGAATCACCAGGCGCGAGGCGGGCAGCCGCGAGCCGTGATTTCACTGCTCCTTCCGACCGCCGAGCGCATCAAGCGGAAGCCGCTGTGTCGTGGCCGCGTCGGCGACTTTGCAGAAGCGAGGCGTTGTCGTCCGACCGGATCCAGACCCGCGCACCAGGCGCGCACCGCCGTCGTCTTGCCGTACCCAGCAGGAGCAGCCAGGAGCGTCAGCGACGCGTCCCGGCCAGCATCAAGCGCCCGCCGAACCCGCGGCCGATCGACCACGGCGTGACGGACGCTCGGGACCGCGAGCTTGGCCTCCACGAGCGGGAGGAAGCGCGCCCGCGCCAGCGAGATCGCGCCGCTTCTCCGCGCCGGGCCGGGGCTCGTCGGCCACTGTCCGCGACGCGTCCTGTTGGTAGGAGTGCCGAGATTCGGTAGCCAACCGCTGGCCCATCAGACCGGTAACAGGGTCGGGCGAGTCGCAGCCGGCTCGTGAACCGCATGGCTCGAGCGCGGCACCTCGGCGCGCGCGGCCTTGCCCCGCGCAACTCGCTCGGCGATCGTTACATGAGGAACCACCGGGCTCGCCTTACCATCGCTCGCTGTTCCCTCGGCGGGTCTGGTCACCGGCATCGCGGCAATGTCCCCATTCACTCGACCTCGATTCGAGCTGACGCAAAGTCTTCGGTGGGCGAATCCGGTCAGCCTCCCTGTTTCCTGCCGCCGACACTCGCATGCACGATCGGCCCTGACAACCGGGACAAACCACGGATCCCCTCGGTAGTCCCCACGGGCAAGAGCCCGGGCGCCCGGTTCCTGCCAGCCGATCGCAATGGTCGCCAGGTGCACTACGAGACCTGCAATCGCGTCAGCACGAGCCCATCGTCGTCCACAAAGTGGTCCCCGAATGCGCAGATAGGGAGAGCGTGCCGGCCGGGGTGCTAGCAGTGATCTTGCTCGCGATCGCGGCGAAGCCGTAATCCGCGTCGACGTCGGCCCGCACTCCCTCGTGAGGAATCCCGCACCTCGTGCGACGACCATCCGCTCGCTTCCGCATCCACGAACACCGAGCCATCTGACCGGCTCGGCTCCGGCCAGCCGGACTTCTGCTTGCGGTCCACGGCCGCCCGAAGCGGCACCCGTGATCCAACTGCCCCGGCTAGTGGCGTTCCAGTGACAGGACTCTCGTGTGGTGAAGATCGGCGGCGCGGACTTCCGCGCCGCACCGTGCAGAGCCGAATGCAGGGACGCCTCGAGCAGCGAGCCGTCCTCTCGCGAGGTGCGGTTGATCTTCTGCGAGGAGTTGATGGGGAGGCCGGGTGCGAGCGAGGGAGATGTAGGATCAGCCAATGTTGGTCCGCTGGGGAATCCGAGTCGGTACCTCACTCGTCGGTATCGCGGTCGGAATCCTTGTCTCGAGCGCGGTGCTTAGCAAGTTCTCGATCGACGCGACGGCGGTCGTTGAGGCAACTCTCATCTTCTGGGCCGTCCACCTTGTGGTCCAGCTGCTCGCCCTTCGCGTGCTTGTTCATGAGCCGTCGATAGCGTTGGCCGGACTGCTGGCTCTCGCTTCAACGATCGTCGCATTGATCATCGTCAACGCCATCGTTAGTGGGCTTACGAATTCATGGCGTTCAGACGTACGTCTTCGCGACGTTGATTATCTGGGTCGCGACGTCGATCAGCGACATGATCGGTCGTCGCATGATCAAAGTGCGGCGCCAATGAGCGACGAAGGGGCGGAAGGAAAGCTCGTAAGTACATAGGCCGCGCGGCGGCGTTTTCGGGTTAGCGGCTCGGCTGTCGCTGACCTCGACCGAAAATGCGGTGATGATCCTTGGCTGGGGCTCTGGCGCTCGTCGACGTTATGGACTCCCTAGGGCGCCGCGGTCTCTGGGTTCGTCCCCGCACTCCGGGCGGTCGCGGCGCCGCTTCAGCCCGAACTCGTACGCTTCGCAGAACCCAGGATCTGTTTCTGATTCAGCGACATCCAGCAGCGTCAACGAGACTGCCCAGCTTGAGGACATCCGGCAGCTCGACGTCTCCCGCGCGCTGTCGCACCGCTGCCTTTGGGCGTTAGCGCAACTCCGGTTCGCGCCGATTTGCTCCTGAGACCGGCGCCATCCAGATGGTCCTGCAGCTCGGCCTGCTTCCGCCCTGTGAGCGCGGCGGCCATCTCCAGCATCGACGGCCGCCGCGTCTTTGTCGATCGGTAATTCGCCGAAGGTTTGATCGTCTGGCTGTACGGATGTTCGGTGCGTCTGGCGACGAGAAGCTAGCTCCATACAGATGCTGACGCTCGCCGACGGATAGCGGGCGCGGCCCGCCATCAAGACATCGGAGGGCAAAATGAGTGTCACGCAAGCTCCAGAGCCGACGCAAGTGACTGGCAGCGGAGCGCAGGCGTACGGCGACTACTACGATGACGAACGCGGCTACGGCTGGGTCGTGTTCGCCGGTGTGCTGTTGCTGATGCTCGGGACCCTGAACTTCATCGAGGGTCTCGCCGCGATCGGCAACGCGCACTTCTTCACCGCCAACGCGAACTACATCGCGGGCAGCCTCAACACCTGGGGCTGGGTCGTGCTGTGCATCGGCGTGCTCGAGTGGGTCGTCGGCTGTGGCGTGTTCTTCAAGAACCAGTTGTCGCGCTGGGTCGGCGTGGTCGTTCTCGCCGGCAACGCGATCGTGCAGCTGATGATGATCCCGGCGTACCCGTTCTGGTCACTGTCGATCTTGGCGCTCGACATTCTTGCGATCTTCGGCCTCGTTGCGTACGGCCAGCGGATCTCCAGCGCGGACTAGGCACACGGAATCGACGTCGCCGCCAGCTCGGGGTGAGGCTCGTGTTCTTTCGTTCGAGAAGACGCGAATCCGCTCGGGACAACCCCGCGTCGCTGAGCACAGCGACGCGGGGACCCCTGAAACGGCGCTACGGCAGACTTAGCAGCTGCAGGAGTGGCGGCGCTCGGCGCAGCAGGTCACGCGCGCGTGGAACGCGTGGCTGGCCGCCGAGAGCCGCGATCGCGATGTGCGCTACCGCGCCTTCCTGGCTGCCCTGGGCGACGACGAAAGGGCAGCCGGGGAGGTCGAGCGGATGGTCGAACTCCCCGACGCACAAGAGTGCATTACTACGAACGCGGGATAGCGGGCCGGGCTCGCGGTGAGGGTGGAACCTGAGGCATACCAGCGCTCGCTTCTCGAGCCGGCCGGCGGGCTCGGCGACTGGCCGCGTGGCGCCTGGCCATTATGGGCGCGCTGGAACGGTCAGCTCGATCAGCGCTACACGCTCGGGGTCGAGGAGGAGGTGATGCTGCTCGAGCCGGCTGACTGGTCGCTGGCCCAGTCGGGCGACGACGTGCTCGCGCGGCTGTCGAGCGAGCTCTCGGCGCACACATTCCCCGAAACGCACGCCGCGGTGGTGGAGCTCGCTACGGGCATCCACCCGGATGTGGATGGGGTCGTCGCAGAGCTCGCTTCGCTGCGGAACCGGCTTTCGCGGGAGTTGGGCTCGATGGGCCTGGAGGTGGCCGCCGCGGGCACGCATCCGTTGACTGTCCGGGAGGAGACAGAGGTTTCCGGCGCCACGCGCTACCGCGCTCTTGACGACTCGCTGCGGGTACTCGCTCGGCGCGAGCCGACGATGGCCCTGCACGTGCACGTGGGGGTGCCGGCTCCCGCAGACGCGATCCGGCTTCTCAACGGGCTGCGCCGCCGGGTCCCGGTTCTGCTGGCGTTGTCGGTCAACTCTCCGTTCTGGCAGGGGCGCGATTCAGGGTTCGCATCGGCGCGCACCGTGATCTTTCAGGCGTTTCCCCGGGCAGGCCTGCCACGTCTGTTTGCCGACTACGCTGACTACGTCGAGGCGATCGACGAGCTGATCGCCTCACGGGCGATAGCCGATCCGAGCTTCTTGTGGTGGGACGTGCGGCTGCAGCCCGCGCTCGGGACCGTCGAGGTGAGGGTGATGGATGCCCAGTCACGCGTCCGGGAGGTCACTCCCCTGGTCGCGCTGATCCAGTCGCTCGCGCGTCTCGAGCTCGAAGGGGAACCCTCATCGCGGATGCCGAGCGCGGAGGTTCTTGCCGAGAACCGCTTCTTGGCCGCCCGTGACGGAATGGACGCCCGGCTGATCGACCCGGCGGCGCGGTGTCTGGTCCCGGTGCGAGAGATGCTCGATTCGCTGTTGGCCGATTGTCGTCCGCACGCGCTTGCGCTGGGGTGCGCGCAGGCGCTTGATCGTGTGCGGCAGCTCGCAGCCGCGACCGGGGCCGATCGTCAGCGGGCGTTCGTCGCACATGACCGACGGCTCGACGAGTTGGTCGCCAGTCTCGCTCACCTGTTCCAAGCGCCGGATTGGCCCAGCCTCGACCGAAGGCCATGAACGCGAACAGATCTGACAACCCGACAGAAAGGAGCGGCACATGTGCCGCTGGCTCGCATACTCCGGTTCCCCGATCCTGATGAAAGAAGTGCTCTACGGAGGGACTAACTCGCTAGTCGATCAAAGCCTGCACTCGCGGCTTGGCGCCGAGCCCACCAACGGCGACGGGTTCGGCGTCGGCTGGTACGGCGCCCCGGACACGCCGGGCATGTTTCACAGCACCGAACCGGCCTGGAATGACCAGAACCTCCGCGAGCTCTCCGGTCACATCAGCTCGCCGCTGTTCTTCACCCACATCCGGGCGGCGATCGGGAGCGCCGTGCAGCAGACCAACTGCCACCCCTTCCGCCACGACAAGTGGCTGTTCATGCACAACGGCTACATCAACGAGTTCGCCACGATCAAACGCGACCTGATCCTGGCGGTCGACCCGTCGTTGTATCCGGAGATCAAGGGCCAGGCCGATACCGAGGTGCTGTTCTATCTTGCTCTGACGTTCGGCCTGGAAGACGACCCTCCGGCCGCCGTCGAGCAGGCGATCGGGCTCGTCGAAGCGGTGGCCGAGCGCCACGGCGTTCCGCACCCATTCCAAGGCACCGTCGCGACCAGCGACGGGGAGAGCATCTGGGCGTTCCGGTACTCAAGCGAGCGCAAGTCCCGCTCGCTTTTCTACACCACCGACGTTCCCACACTCCGCAAGCTATACCCCGACCGGGAAGAGTTCCGACAATTCTCAGACGACGCGCGGCTGATCGTCTCCGAACCCCTCGGCGATGTCGCCGGTGTCTGGAACGAGGTCCCCGAATCCACGTACAGCATCGTCGGTCCCGATCATGCGGAGATGCGGCCGTTTCGACCGACGGCGCCGTCGACCACGGTAGCCGCCGGCGCATGAGCTAAGCGCTGCCGGTTCATCCAGCCCCGGAGTCGAACCAGGGGCGACTACTCGCCCCGGCCCCTAGCGCGACCGGCGACGGAGATCGCATGAGCGACGGGCTGCCAGCCTAGGTCCACGCGGGGGGCGCTGCGATCCTGGCGATTGCACGGTCTGGTCCGTTGGCCCGCCCGGCGCCTTTGTGACCTATGCACACCATGCGCCTCGCGAACCGCGCAGCGCTGCCGCTGGCTGGACGAGCAGCAGTGGCGCGACGTCACTCGTGTCGTCCGCCGGGTCCGCCGGTTTGCATTAGGCACGAGCGCCCTCTCAACAAAGGGCGGCCAGCGGATGGCGGCTTGGGCGATACGCGACAAAGGACCGTCCGGCGTCCACGAGCTCACTGCCGGTTTCACGAAACAGCGGTCGTATGGCTGGGCGTCGCCGGCGTCGGCGACGCTTTCGCTTCAGATCCGACGATACGAAGAGCAGAAGCCCGATCGGCAGACCCGCTGCGGCGAAAACCAGAAGCGACCCGAGCCGGCGATGAGAGTCCGGGATGTTTTCGCGGGAGAGCTGATCGCGCTGCTGCTGTCCGCTCGAGGGGTGTCGGGTTCAGGCGTGGGTCGGCCGCGGCGATTGGGTTGGCGTCATCGCCGGCTGAACACCGATGATCAGGCCGGGTCGTTCGGGGAGAGGTAGACCGAAGCGGCGGGCGGACCGTGGTTGGCTGGCGACTCGGCGGTGCTTCACGATGCGGCGTCTCGCGTTCGCTTCGCCCTGGACACCTTGTGGATTGACGCCGCTCATCACGTGGCGGATCGTTCCGTCCTTGCCCGCCGCGTCGAGCGCGTGCAGAATCACCAGCACGCCCCATTTGTCCTGAGCTGCGAGACGAGCCTGATACTCCGACAGCAGCTCTACCCCAGTCTTTAGCAGCGCGACTCCCTCCTTCTTTTCTTGACGCCCGCCTTAAAGCGCGGATCGAAGTCCTCGGCCAGATTCACCTTTGACCCGGTTTGCCCCGGAACGGCTTGATGAACCCCGCCGCCCGCTGTTGCTGCTTGTTAGCCATCGTCTCCTCCATCCCACTCGCGGACGCACCGTCGACCACGAGTCCCGAGGCGCCTAGCCGGCGCGGAAACGCCAAACCTCGCAGGTGGCGGCACCGTCGTCAACGGTCGCATCATTTCGCGACGCACGCCACAGGTCCGCCTGGGGGTCGGGAGTCTTGCCGCACCGGCTGCACGGGACCCAACCGGTCGACCATCGCCGACGAGGCCAGGATCGCTCTCTTGACCAGGCTAAAGCGCAACCTGGAGAAAGGGGACGACGCCGCCTACCGCAAGGTCTAGAACGCGACAAGATGCGACCGCTTGCCGACGAGCCGCTGGCGGAGCTATCACCGGCGAGGAGATCGTCGAGCGGGACATGCGGCTCGGTTGATGATCCCGCTTGATGACTGAGGTCGGCATTGGCCATACTGTGCAGGCGAGGATCTCGACGCCCGACCCGGCGTCGAGGGTGCCGCTGGTCCCCTCCCTGCGCGAAACGGTCGGTGGTTGATGTTGCTCGAGGACTATGGCTTGATCGGCGACTTGCGGTCCGCGGCTTTGGTTGGTCGTGCCGGAGCGGTGGACTGGCTGTGCGTGCCGCGGTTTGACTCTGCGTCGTGCTTCTCGGCGTTGCTGGGGGACGAGCGCCATGGGCGTTGGCTGGTGGCGCCCGCGGGCGCGGTGCGCGCGAGCTCCCGTCGTTACCGGCCCGGGACGCTCGTGCTCGAAACTGATTGTGAGACGGCGGAGGGCGCGGTCCGGGTGATCGACTTCATGCCGCTGCGAGGGTCCGGTCCGCCACGCGTGATGCGCGTCGTCGAAGGGTTGCGGGGGCGGGTGCCGATGCGGATGGAGTTGTCGCTGCGTCCGGACTACGGGTCGATTAAGCCGTGGGTCGAGCGCGCGCCCGATGGGGTGGTCCTGACGGCGGGTCCGGATACGTTTCGTCTCAGCACGCCACTGGCGCTGGAGGTCCAGGACGGCACGGTGGGGGCGGAGTTCGTGGTCGTCGAGGGCGCGCGCGAGCGGCTGACACTGACTTGGCATTTGTCCTATGAGCAGACACCGCCGGTTGAGGACGCCGATTCGGCGCTCGCTCGCACCGAGGCGTGGTGGCGGGAATGGAGCGGTCGCTCGCGGTATGACGGCGCGTACCGCGAGGAGGTGTTGACCTCGTTGATCGTGCTCAAGGCAATGACCTCCGAGACGACGGGCGCGTTGGTTGCGGCGCCGACGACGTCGCTTCCGGAAGAGATCGGCGGCGTACGCAACTGGGACTACCGTTACTGCTGGCTGCGGGACTCGGTGCTGGCGCTGGAGGCGCTGCTCGACGCCGGCTACACCGAGGAGGCGCTGGCGTTCCGCGACTTTATGCTGCGCGTCGGTACCGGCGATCCAAGCAAGATCCAGATCATGTACGGGATCGGCGGCGAGCGGCGCTTGCCGGAGTTCGAGCTGGCGGAGCTTCCGGGTTACGAGGGCTCCAAGCCCGTCCGGGTCGGCAATGCAGCGTCCGAGCAGTTCCAGCTCGACGTATACGGCGAGGTCGCCGCCGTCATGTTTATCGGCGCTGAACGCCTCGACATGATCGACCGGCGGTTCTGGCCACGCTGGCGGGCGATCATTGAGCACGTCGAGACGATCTGGCGCCTTCCCGACGACGGGATCTGGGAGGCGCGGGGACCGCAGCGACACTACACGTACTCCAAGGTGATGGCGTGGGTCGTCTTCGACCGCGGCGTGCGGCTGGCCGAGCGGTTCGAGCTAGACGCGCCCGTCGACCACTGGAAGCTGGTTCGCGACGAGATCCACGCGGAGGTTTGCGAGCGCGGGTATGACCGCGAGCGGCGCACGTTTACCCAGTACTACGGCTCCAAAGAACTCGACGCCAGCGTGCTGAACATCCCGCTCGTTGGCTTTTTGCCGGGAACCGACGAGCGCGTCTCCGGGACGATCGACGCGGTCTCGCGCGAGCTCGGTCGCGACGGCTTCGTCTCGCGCTACTCGACCGCCGAAACCAATGACGGGTTATCGGGAGATGAGGGACAGTTCCTGGCCTGCTCGTTCTGGCTGGTCAACGCGCTCGCGCGCAACGGTCGCGTCGAGGACGCGCGAGCGCTGTTTGAGCGGCTCGTCAGCCTGGCCAACGATCTCGGCCTGCTGGCCGAGGAATATGACGTAACACGGCGCCGACAGGTCGGCAACTTCCCCCAAGCGTTCAGCCACCTCACCCTGATCCTTGCCGCCCGCGCAATCTCCAACGCCGAAGCGCGCGCGGCGACGGCGACCTAGGGAAAACCGATCAAGGACGACCGGCGCCCCGGCACGCGATCTGATTCGCCCTTACGCGGTAGCCAGCAGTCGAGCCATCAGTGGCCTGGCTGTCGCACGCGTCTCGTGTGCCGCTGGGCCAGGGTCACGGTGCGGCGATGAAGGCGCCGGCGACTCCAGCAGCGTGGCAACGTCGTCGCGCGGAAGGGCGCGGCCCCGTGCTAGAGGGCGAATCCCATCGGAACGACGAGCGCTATCTCCCAGCCGCCCGCACCCGCGCGCATGGCGGCGACTCCCTGAGTTCTAACTGCCGCCGGGTGGACCATGTGCGGCGCGCCGCAGGTGGCGCCCGTGAGCGGCGTGTGTAGATCGGCGCGCCCTCCGAGGGTCATCAACCGAGGTGAGCTCACTGCCGGATTCACGAAGGCTCAGCCATCTGGCGTCGCCCGATCTGGACCCTGCGCACTGCTGCCTTGGATCTCCCGCCGGCCGAAGCGGCAGCGAGCGGCATAGTTCCCCGGCGGCGACGATGCGGCAGTATCGCTGGCGGGTTCCCGCCGAGCCTGACGTTGAGTTCCGCAGACCTTTGATCGTAAATAACGAGCGCAGCTCGACGGAGACGCCCGCCAAGTCGCGGACCGATTCGACGATCTGTCCGACTGGCGTACCCGCGCGGGAGCCGGTCCTCGCGTCAGATTGAGCGGGCGTGCTGGGAGGACGTGACCTATCGCGTAATCTGCGCGTTGCGCAATCGGCGAGGCCCGCGACCTGCTGGGCGGCAACGGCGTCCTATTCGAACCACGTCATCCGCCACATGGGCGACATCGAGGTGGTCCACACCTACAAGGGCACCGACACCATGCAGCGCTTGATCGTCGGACGCGACGTCGCCGGCGTCGGCGCCTATGTCTGAACCCAGGCACTCGGTGACACGCCGTTGTCAGTGGTGCAGCGCGACGGCGAGGTGGGTTATCGTCGAGATCGCGTATGCCAGCCCGAGAAGGTGCCGAAACCAGTTGACGCCGTCGGTCAGCTCTTCATAGGCCCAGATCGCGAGTGCCAGATATGAGACCGCTGCCGCATCGGCATGAACTGAGCCGCGAGCCATCCCGGCGACCTCGCCCGCAACGAAGGCGACAATCAACGGAGCGTTGGGGAACTGCACGATCGGAAAGCTCCTCGGCCAGCCGAGCGTGGTCAGGCGCTTGAACCTGGCGCGTACAGCCAGCCCCTCGAGCGCTGGCTTCGGTTCACGCATCGCTGGATCTGAGTGCTTGAGCTTATGCATTGCGGCTACGGTGATCTTGATCTTTCCAATTGTGGAGGCCGGTGTCTCAGATCAGATTCCTTCCGCTCGCGCGCGTGCGCTCGCCCAGGACGACCGCGGCCGCGGTCGGCTCGCGCGCGTCGACGCGGTGTCCAACGACCCGCCGACGCGTGCGATGAGAAAAGTTGAGCCCGGACGACCTGCCTGGTGGACGGCCAGTGCGGTTCCGTATCGGTACTTCTGGCTACTGCCGTCCGCAGGACTCGTGATCGGACTGGCTGTCGCGAGCGCTTTCGGAGTTCCTGTGTGGCTGGGCTTCATCTGCGCCGAGGCCCCCGCTCTGGCGGTGGAATGGTGGTGGCGTCGGGCAAACTCGCCGTCGGGCGACCTTCGTAGTCGGAGCATGGCCCAACCCGCCGGCAGGGGCCGTTCAGGAATCTCTGGCCACGGCGTAGACCAAGTGGCACCGACTGGGCGCTCGGCGTCGAGGCCCGCTCGCGAGCCCTGCTGACCGACGGGAAAGCGGCCGAGCCGCTCTATCGCCGGGCGATCGAGGCGCTCGAGCGGACCCGCGTCCGCGTGGAGCTCGCCCGCGCCCACCTCCTGTACGGCGAATGGCTGCGCCGCGAGCGCCGCCGCCTCGACGCGCGCGAGCAGATACGCATCGCCCACATGCTGTTCACGGAGTTCGGCATGGAAGCGTTCGCCGAGCGCGCCCGGGTCGAGCTCGAGGCGACCGGTGAGCACGCCCGTAAACGGACCGTCGAGACGCGCGACGAGCTGACCCCCCAGGAAACACAGATCTCTCGCCTCGCGGGTCCTGCTCTGGTGTCGGTGCCTACTTCGGAGTCGCGCGAATTGGAGCGGCGACTGATGGAATCACGTTGTGCGGCGTCGAGCACAAACGTGACGGAGTGATCGGGCGCGAGGTGGCCAACATCGCCCTGCTCATGTTCGCCGAGAAATCCTGCGCCTCGGCCACAAGAATCCTTTAGCAGCGATCCGGGTGGAGCGGCCCAGTGAGCCGGAAGACCTGGATCGCGCGGTTCGGGGAGAGCACCAACCTGGCCGCGGGGTCGGTCCGGGTCCAGTCGATCTCCGGCGAGTGCACGAGCCGCGTGGTGAAGAACACCCGGTTGGCGGTGGTAACCACGTACTGGTAGTGCCCCCGGTCTAGCGCCATGCGCCAGGCCCGACAGCTGGTGATGGGTCGGAACGAGCCGTGCGGACCGCGCTGGCCCATGTACGCGACGCGATTGGAATCGTCGAGACCCCAGAGGGGATAGCCAAAGAACCAACCGAAGTTGCCCACCAGGGCGATTTGCGCGTGGTGCAGGCCCCGAGCCCAGCGCCACACCTTGTAGACGGCGAGCGGCCCGTACTTGTCGGTATATCGGCGCCTCAGGTAATCCCGGGTCCCCGAGTAGCCCACTGCGACCCCGGCCAGCACGAGCGAGAGAGCCAGCGTCACGGCGGCGGCGCGGACGAGCGGGCGCCGGAGCGGGATCAGCGACCACGGTCTGAGGACGACGAGCACAACCACCACGAGAACCAGGACCACGGCGGCGTGGGCTCCGCCCAGGTCGTAGTCCGGTGTCCATTGGCGGCGCAGGGCCACCGTGGCCACGAACAGCGTCGTGAGTCCTGCCGCCGCCGCCAAGCGGCCAAGCTGGCTCCTGAACAGTAGGGCCAGCGGCGTGACGGCCAGCGCCACCGTCAGTGCGGGAGCTCCGTAACGCATGTTCAACGTCAAGCCGTAGGGATGTCCCCAGGGCCCGCCCGCCGTTAGCGGAGTGAATGAGTACGCGACCAGGGACGCCAGGGCGATCAGAGCCGCGGCCATGACCACTCGGTCGCGCTTGGAGAAGAAACACACCAGAGGACCGACCACGGCAGCGGCGACCAACGCCGGCCACCAGGGCCCGAGGTTCACGTTCAACGCCGGAACCAGCCAGTGGCGGAGGATCCCGGGATAGGTGGCGTAGTCGGCCAGGGAGTAGTTGTTGCCGTGTTGCAACGGCGGTGGGTGAGGCGTCGGCAGCACGCCGAAGCTGAACCACGGGAGCGGGTTCCCGACCGCGATGAAGTTACGGGCGTACCAGTAACCGCCGGCGAGGACCAGACCCCCGATCCACCACCCGGTCGCGCTCCGGCGCCGGCCCCCGGGGGTCAACGCGATCGCGGCGAGTGTGAGTGCCCCCACCGGACCGAGCAGGTTCAGTTTCACCGACAGCGCCAGCCCGGCCGCGACGGCGGCGACGATGATGCCGCCGTGGTACGCCCGCGTGTCGGTCGTGGGCATGTCGGCGGTGCGCATCCACAGAGCGAGGGCCGCCATGACAAAGAACACGCCAAGAAGATCGTTGTCGGCGGTTCCGGCGTTACTGTCGAACATCATCGGCGTCGCCATGACGATCGCCGCCGCCAGCATCGACGTGGGGCCGAATCCCCGGACAGAACCGATACACCAGGCCGCAAGCAGCGTGAGCGCAAGCCATATGAGGTTGATGCCCGGCGAGAGCACGTCGTTGCCCATGAGCACGATGCCGAGCGCGTGGAAGAGCTCTGAGGTGGCTGGGTACAGCCCGGTCAGCCAGGCGTAGTCGGTGTAACGGATCGCCCGGATCTGGCCGGTCTGGGCGTACGACGCCGCGTGCGGCAGGTGGTACGCGATCGAATCAGCGCCGGTGATCCCGTTCCCGAATGACCGGAGGCTCGGTCCGGTCCACTGGAGCAGCACGACGACCAGACCGGCCACCGATATGAGGATGAGGACGGCGGCGCTAACCCCCGGCCGGGCGGCGCCGGGGCCGACGACGCGCGCACTGGAGCGCGACGTCAGCCCGAGTCTCAGCGCCGCTCCGACCGCGATCGAACCCACGAGCATCGGTATCAGCCTGAACAGCCCCACGGTCCCAAGAACCTCCATGATCCCGACCAGCAGCGCGCACCCGGTGACGATCTCGGCCAGGCGGGCATGGGCGCCGCGCCAGTCCGGGAGGAGATACCGACGTACGGCGGCCGCGCCGACGCCCAGCGACCCCAGCACGCACAGCAGCGCAGCGACGCCGATCAGGTAGCGGCCAAGACTCATCCGGCATCTATCCGGTCTGTCAGTCGAGCTCGCCGTCGATCGACATGCGAGAGCTCAACCGGGTGGAGGGGTGATAGCCGTGCGCTGGGCCCTCCCGAAGCTCCGACTGGGTCCGCTGCGGTGGTCGGTCCCGACGGGCCTCTGCTGCTCGCTTTCGAAGCGGCGGTTGGGCCCGCTGCGGAGATCGGTTGCGACGCAGCCAGGCGATGACGAGTACCGCGGCGCCTGGGAGGCTGGCCACGAGGACCATGACGCCGAAGACGACGGCGGTGGCGACCCCCTGTCGCGCGCCGAGGCCGGCCGCGACGAACGCCCATGCCGTCACCCCCTCCCGGGGACCCCAGCTGCCGGCGCTTGGCAGCACCATCGCCGCCATGACGAGCAACGCGATCGGCAGCATCTGCGATAGCGGCGCGCTGACGCCGGCCGTCCGCGCAGCGATCAGGAAGGTGGCCACGTGGCCACCGACGCCCAGCGCAGATGCCAGCGCGATGCCCAGCCACGCCCGTCGGGCGAGCAGCCCGTTGCGGATGTCGCTGGAGGCTCCGCTCAGGAGCCGCGCCCACGCAGACTGAGTGACATCAGGTCGCGCCCGGGCCACGAGCACGACGCCGAGCACCCCGACGACGACCGCGATCGCTACCAGCGGCATCAACGAGTGCACGGGCGACGGCAGGACGAGGAGAACGAGCACAGTCAGGAGGACCTGAACAAGCTGCCCGGCGAAGCGTTCCCACGCGACCGAGCGCATTGCGCGGCCGACATCGTGCACGTCGCGACCGTGGCTGACCCCGCGGTGTACGTCGCCCACGATCCCGCCCGGCAGCGTGGCGTTGAGGAACATCGACCGGTAGTAGGCGGCCACCGCAGCCGGCAGCGACAAGTCGACGCCGAGACCCCCGGCAACGATCTTCCACCGCCAGGCATAGGCCACCGTGGACAGCACCGCGAGGCCTGCGGCTGCCGCGAGCGCTCCGCCATCGATCGTGCGGAACCCGTTGAGGAACGGACCTGTGCCCAGGCGCCAGACCAAGACCGCGAACACCAGGGCCGAAGCCCCGAGGCGGCCCCAGGCCACCATCCTCCGGCTCATGGTGAGCTACCTGTGGCCGGCTGGGGTCCGTAGGCGGTGAGGAAGCGGTCGCGGAGTGCGCTCATCCGTAGGACCGGCGCGTGCGGGTTCGGCAGCAGGCCCGATTGCCAGTCCCAGCCTCCAATCCGCTTTAGGACCGATGGGTCGTGGGCGATGATCGAGATCGGGACGTCGTGACCGGCGTGCTGCCCGCTCACGATCGCCAATGGCTGCTCGTCACCCACAACGACGAGCACGAGGTTCTTTTTGCCGTAATGCTGGACGAATGAGATCAGCGCGGTCAACGAGTACTCGAGGGACCGGGCGTAGGCGGCCTTCACCTGGTTGGGGTGCCACCAGAACGAGCTCGGTTCGCGGTACATGGAGATGCGGTTGAAGATTGAGCCATTGCCCAGGTCGTTCCAGGGGATCATTCGGGGGATGCGGTCCCAGGGCATGTGGCTCGATACCGTGTCCACCTCGGCGAACAGGGGCCGGTGGGGCCTTGCGAGCTCGAGGCGCTGGAGGGCGCCGAACATGTATTGGTCGGGCATGGGGGCGTAGTTGAAACCAGGGCCCCTGTAACCCATCGCGCGGCGGTCGTAGAGCTTGTCGTAGTGGTAGAACGAGGATCCCTCGGGCCAGGCGCGATCGTCCGCCGGGGCGAAGTTGATCGTTCGCCACCCGGCCCGGTTGAACGCGTCAGAGAGCGTGAAACGGTTGGTGGCGACGAGCTGGTCATAGCGGCGCTGGCTGTTGGCCCAGACGCCGGACTGCAGGGTCGAGTGCGCGAGCCAGCTGATCCCGCCGAAGCCCGGAGCGTTCACGAAAGCGCTGCGTGCGGCGAATCCAGCGCTCCGCAGTTGGTTGGTTCCCTTATTGAGTAACGCGTCGATGGCCGGGGAGAACGAGGAGCCCTGGACCGAGACCCGCCCATAGGACTCGACGAACACGAGGAGAACGTCCTTGCCGCGCAGGGCGGTCAGTAGCCGGCTGCCGGGCGTGTCGCGGAAGGGGTCGTGGTTGATCTGGTTGGCGAAGACGCCCTCGTCGTGGATGTCGGCCTGTACCGCTGCTACCTCGTGGGCGAGGTAGCCGGCGGCGCTCGCGGAGGCGATCGGGGTGTGGGACAGGAGCTGGGCACCGGAGACCGAACAGAGCAGCCAGACGGCGCCGAGCCCGGCTGCGCCGGCGAGTGACCGTCGGCGGTTGTCGGCCGCGATGCGGGTGAGCCGAAACACGGCCAGGGTCATGCCGACGAGCAGCGCGACCGCGAGCGCCACCCCGCCGTACACGATCAGGTTCGCCTCGGTATGACCGAGGGCACCGCGCAGCGTCTCGATGCCGATCCCGGCGTCACCCGCGTCTCCGATCAGATCGAAGGGCCGGGCAAAGGCACTGAAGAACGCGACGTCGAGAATCTTCAGGATGATCAGCAGCGCAAGCGCCGGACCGAGGACCCCGGACAGGATGCGTCGCGGGATGGTGGGCAGGACGGCGGCCAGCGCGATGAGCACGAGCCCCTCGATCGGGACCCTGAGGAACGCCGTCACTGTGAGATCCTGCGCCTGATTGGGCGCCACCAAGGCCGCCCAGACGAACAGTACGGCCAGGACCGAGAACGCGGCAGCGACAGTCCTGCGCAGTCCGCCGTGACCCGGTGCGGGAGCGGCTACCCCGACGTCGGAGCCGGTGGTGTCCTTCGCCTGCCGGTGGGTCCACAGCCACCAGACGTCGCGCCCGAAGGACTCAGCAAGCAGGAGGAGGGCCCCGACCAGGATCACCTGGGTCACCCGCAGCGGCAGGACAGCCGCGGCCGCGGTCGTCAGCACGATCCCCTGCGTCGCCGCCACCACCTTGCGCCAATAGCGCGGCGGCAGCCGCGCCCGCATCCACGGCAGCGGCCACCCGGCCGCGAGAAACGCATACCGTGCGGCGCCGATCGCGAGCACCCACACGCCGATCGACCGTGCGACATACACGCTGAGAACGAGGATCAGGAACGCGTCGAGCTCACCGTCGAACCAGGCGCCTAACGTCGCGGTCGTCCGCGTCCAGCGAGCGACCCAGCCGTCCACGAAGTCGAGGGCGAGCGCCAGCGCGCTGATCGACACAAGCAGCATGACCGGAGCGCGGTGGGCGAACGAGTCCGCGACCAACCCGGCAACACCCACGGCGAGCGACGCCCGGGCAAGCGTCACCCAGTCCGCGGCTCTGAGGCGGTTAGAGCTGTGGCGGGAGAGGCCGCGCGCCAAGGCCGCGTTCATGATTACTCCGCAGATGAGTCCGATGGCCCAGCCCGTGACGCTCAGCCCGACGGTCCCGCCGAGCACCGCCAGCAGCAACACCTGGGCGATCAGCCCGGCCAGCGGCCCCGCCTGAACCGCCCGCATCACGCGTCCAGAGCGCGGCGCCCTCAGTGGCCGGGCGCTTGCCTCCATACCCCCGATGACGCTGACCGCAGACCAAGTCTTCCCAGCCCCGGGTGTCATTCACCGGACCGTGAACGACGGGAACCGGCGGCGAGGAATGCGGTCCCGAAGAACAACTCGATCCAGCAGAGATCAGCGAGCTCTTCCTGCAGGGCTGCGCGGATCGCCTCCCACGGACGGCGCAGGATCCACTCATCTATGGACGCGAAGGGCCGCACTACCGCGGTCCCGACGTGCGCTAGCCACCGAGGCGTGTCGGCGGGAACCTTGAGATCGAGCACGACCCAGCGTCCGCCTCCGGACAGGGCCGCGGCGCCGTGGGCGATGACCTCTGCGCACTCGGGCACCTGCGACATCGCGTACGTGGACAGGATCGCGTCGACCTCGATTGGGAAATCGAAGTCGGCCGCATCGGCTTGCACGAGGCTGATATTGCTCCAGCCGTTCCTCTCTATCCGAGCCTGGGCCTGGGCGAGCATCGCGTCGGTCAGATCGACGCCGACGATCCGGCCGGCGGGACCGATCGCCTCCTCGATCAGCGGGAAGTTCAGACCCGTGCCACATGCGATGTCGACCACGCTGTCACCCCGGCAAAGGCCAAGTGCCTGTACGGCCCGGAGGCGCTGCGCCCGCTGGGGATAGCCGGGCGCGGGATAGAACCGGGAGGTTATGTCGTAGTGCTTCGCCTTCTTGCGATATGTCTCGATCAGGTGCTCTCGCGTACGGTCGACCTGGCTCACGGGGTGCTCCTCGATCCCGGTAGTGTCGCGGTAGAACCGCACGCCACCCTCCATCTAGGAATCCGAGCCGCCCGGCGTAGCGGACTCGACCGCAGCCTTGATTGCCGCCATCTCGCGATCACTGACACGCTGGATCCTGCCTTCGAGAATGCTTCCGGGGATCGCACGCATGATGCCCCCGAGGTCGACCTCGATCCACATCTGGGCCTCGGTCTGCCTATCGCCCATCGGCTCCAGCTCCATTCCCCAGCGCGCCGCGGAAGTGCCCATCGGCCCGGCGAACTCCACGTAGCTGGGCGCCTCAACAGCGGTCACCTCCTGGCTCCGCTCGCGACTCAACCAGAGAATCCCCTTCGCCCGCTGGTCCACCCGCGATCCGGGCTGAAGCGGAGCCCCTCCGCGAACCCGACATTCGAGAACCGTTGGCGCCCACTCCGGCCAGCGCCCGACGTCACAGACATACGCCCATACTTCTGGAACGGTGCTGGCGATTGTTATACGGCTCTCGGTCCTGACAGCCATCGCGCGTACCCGTTGTTGAACAGTTTCCGGTTGCGTCGGGTCGCCCGCGACGCTACATCCCGACGGAGACGACTGCAAGTAGCTCCGATGGCGGGATGATCAGGCGAAACAGTCAGGTCTTGAGCTCTTGTGCGACGTTCATCGCATCCCCGAGATGAGCTACGCGCACTGCCACTTCAGGGGCCCCGACGTACGCGTCTACGTGCTGCGACCAAGCCGAGGAGATTTCCCGGGACGAGAGTGCTGCTTTGATCGGTGGTTGTCGGAAAAACCCCAGGTAGTGGGTGCCATTACCTCAGATGCGACTAATTCCGATCTGAGAATGGGACGGCACCCTCAGAGTGGGCAGATTCAAGATCACCGTATCCCACTCGATGCGTGCAGTCCCTCAATCCCATCTGTTGGTCACAACACCAATACCCTGTTGGTGCGCAAGTCAATAACATTCGCCGGGCGATGTCAAGCCCCCCAAACGCAGCCCGCCGAAAGCCTCCCGAGGCGCGCCGCGCCGAGATAATCGAAGCAGCGGCCAGCATCGCTCTCGCCGACGGGCTCGACAAGGTGACCGCCCGTCGCGTCGCCGACACGCTCGGCGTGTTCCCCGGGCTCATCAACCACTACTTCCGCTCTGCCGACGAGCTCGTCGCCGCCGCGTTTGCACAAGCGGCCGCCCGCGAGACCGACGAGGTTCTCAGCTACGCCGGGGCGGCCGCGACCCCCGTCGCGCAGATCGGGCGACTGCTCCGCGGCTGGCTGGACCCCGGGCACGACTCCGTCAGCCTGCTGTGGCTCGACGCATGGCAAGCCAGCCGGCGACGACCCGCACTGCTCAACGCCGTAACCGAGCAGATGAAAACCCAGCTCACGAGAGTCGAGACGCTAATCCGCGCCGGCAACGACCGAGACGATCTCCACGTCGCCGACGCGGCCGCAGCCGCCCTGCAGATCATGGCGCTGATCGACGCCACAAGCGTCCAAGCCGCAGTCCGAACCAAAATCGACTACACCCCCGTGGCCGACATGGCCATCGACACCGCCGAGAACATCCTCGGAATCCCGCGAGGAGCCCTCCGCCCATAGGCCATGCAGCCGCCGGCTGAACCCGCGAACCTAAACAACGGACAAGGGCGCGGTGCCCGCCTTGGCGAGCGGCAGCCAGCCGGATGACTGATCTGGACCCGCAATCGACGAGCCGGGGAAGCGCGGACCCGCCCACCGATGCCACCTGTGCCATATGCCCGGACGCCGCGTTCAGCGACGCGACGCCCGCGAACAGCGCCCTCTAGTTCCGCGCCAGAAGGACACCGCTGCCAGCCGGGAGAGGCTCGAAAACGACAGTTCCGCTTCCACGAAGAAGCAGCACTGTTCCGATCTAGTCTTGTCGTATGCCGCCGATTCCGATGCTCGCCAGCGCCTGCGGTGCTTGGCCCGCGGGAGAGGGATGGGTGCTTGAGCCGAAATGGGACGGTTTTCGCCTTCTCGTCGCCGTCGATCAACACGGGCGCACACGTGCGTGGTCGCGCCGCGGCGCCAGTCTCGGGGAGCGTCTCGGTCCGCTGCCGCGGCCGCTCGGCGACGCATCACGCGGCTCGGTGTTCGACGCCGAGCTTGTTGCCCTGACTTCCCGTGACGGGCATGTTGTTCAAGACTTCGCCGCCGTGTGCCGCGCCGCGCTTCAGGCCGACGCGGTGGCCGCCGGTTAGCTTCACCTTGTTGTTTTCGATCTACTCGAGCTCGCCGGTGAGGACCTGCGGTCCTCGCCCTGGATCGAGCGCACCAGCTACCTCCGAGAATCCTTCCCAGCGACCGACCGGCTTCGCCTCGTTCAATCACGTCCTGCCAGCCGGGCGGCGCATCGCCAACTCGTCGAGCTGGGTTTTGAGGCTCGGTGCTCAAGCGCCGTACCTCGACCTATCGTCCCGGCCGTCAACGCGCGTGGCGCAAGTACAAAGCCTGTCACCGGGCGATCGCCACGCTTCGAGCGCTCCGGACCGGACGTGACGGTCACACCTACGCGGTCTCGGAGCTCGACGGCCGGCAGGTGACCACCCTCGGCAGCCCGCAGCTGGCTCCGGTGATCGGCCATCAGGTCGAGCTGGCCTACTCCCGCCTCGATGCCGATGGCTCGCTGCGTGAGGTCCGGATCAGCGCGAGCGACAGCTCACCCAGCTAGATCTCCGGTTCGATCCGACGATTCGATCTTGTGGCTTCCGGCGTCTCTCGCGCAAACGACCAAGCGACGCGCTACGCCTGACCCGGCAGCTTCCCTGCGCCCGCCGGCAATGTCGGACGGGCGCGCCGAGCTCATCCCGGTCCTGGATATAGCCGGCGCCCTCGCTCCCCAGTTCGCAGGCCCTTTCTCGACCACCCCCGTTTAGCTGGCGAGATCCGGACGCGAACCGCGGAGCACCAGCAGCGCCGAATATTCGAAGAACGACTCCGTCCATTGCTCGGGGGCGCGCAGCAGATGCGGACGTTGGACGAGCTGTTCGCCGGTCTGCATCGCGTTGGAGGAGACGTGCAGCTGATCCCCGTCGGCCATGTGCTCGCCGAGGATCACCGCGATTCGGTCGATTAGCTCCTGCAACGTCGGCGCGGAGACCGACCACACCCGAACCCCGGCGTGCTCGGAGCCGACGATTCCCTCAAGGGCTCCGAAGGAGTTGTCGAGCTCGTCGCTCACCGATGCCCGCCCGATAGCAGCGCAGCGGTCAACGCATGGCGCGTGGCGACGATTTCGGGCATGAGGGCACGCTGAAGCTGACGAGTCACGGCGACGGGGCGATGCAATCTGCCCTGGGAACGCGAATGGCCGTCCAAGCTACGAGGGATCGCCAACAGCGCAACGAGCAAGCCGCAGATTGCCAGCGGCAGAAGCAGCCGTGCGATGCGCCACACCATCAGCACGCGCAGCAGCGTGAACATCAGCCAGCCCGACGTCGGCGGCGCCGGCCACCCAGCTCTTCGGAAATCTCGCGAGCGACCTCGGACAACTCACCGAACGACCGGGCGACCGCCGTGAGCGCGACGCCCTCCATCGCGATCCCGAGGCGCTGAACCGAGGTGTCGAACTGCTGCCACAGCTCCGCCGGCCCCGGCCGATTCGCGCCCGGCCGTGTCTCGTGCGAGAGGCGCATGTTCCGCGCGTTCGGAACCGGATTCCATCCCAGCCCCGCCTCGTCAGCCAGCCGCAACGCCGCGGCTTCCTGCTCGGACGCGTCGGCGATCTCCCGCACACGGTCAACGAAGCCGGGATCCGGAGGAGCGAACTCGCTCTGATTGAGCGCGTCCGTCCAACGCTGATCCGCTAACCGGACCGCATCGACCGCGGAGTGACGATCGGGTCGAGCACCGGCCCCCTCGCCAGCTGACTTGCGCTCAGCCACCGACACGCTCCGCGACGCCCGGCGCGTTACCGGTCAGGCGGGTGCCAGGCGCGGGCGGACGCCCGTCCTCATCCAGGCCGCCCGGCTCAGGCTCGACGGTCAGCTGCCCGATCGCGGGCCCCACGCCGGTGCGCGAGCGAATGAACCTCAGCACCTCCGAGCGGCGGACGATCCACTTACGACCAGCCCGCACCGCGGACAGGTCACCGGCGGTGATCCAAAGCCGTACGGTTTCGCTGTTGGCCTTGAACTCGTCGCCGATCTCTTTCAAGGTCATCCACCGATCGTCATCAGTGACCGATCGGGATGCGGGAGATTCAGCCATAAAGAGGAGCTTTGGGTGGCTTTGCCAAATTGGCCAAGTAGTCCAAGCTAGGTGCTAGCCTACCACGATCTCCTGATGCCGCCCACTTATCTCGACGAGTACAGGCGTAAGAAGGCCGATCAGAGGCGATCGCAGCAGTCGACGGGCAACGTACCGCCAAACGCCGACAGCACGCTGACCAACGATCAAGCGGGAGCGCCAGCCGACGGGGTCAGACCCGTGCGCTACGTGGCCTCCCGACTCACAGGATTCGTCGACGACCAGGCGCCGATCGGTCCCGACGAGCCCTCCGACCCGTACATGGATGCGCTGATCGATGATGCACACCGAGGCGCCCAAGACGAGAGCAACGGGACCTCTCAGACAGCTGGCGTCGCCAGCCCGCACCCCGACGCTGGCTCATCTGAAGCTTCGATCCCAGACGACGAGTTCTTCGACAGGCAAGCCAACAGTGCTCCCCAGCCGCAGGGACAACCCGCACCGCCACGGGCAGCGCCTCGATCGAGCCCCCAACAAGGCGCAAACGCAACGGCCGCTCCAGCGAGCGAACGCCCTCCGCGGATCGCCAGGCCGACGACGAGTTGCAGCCGCGGCCGGCGCGGGCAAACACGATCAAACGCGTCGGTGGAGCCGCGGCTGTGGCCGCGGTGGCGGGACTCGGCGTCCTGCTGCTGACAGGAGCGTTCGCGAGCTTCCCGAACCGCCCCGACTCGCAGGAAGCAGCGATCACCGCGCTCGCCGGCCCTCAACAGGTCTTTGACGTCCTCGCATCAAAGACCTCCGCGAGCCTGCGAGCCAGCAGCAGCGACCTGGCCACGCACCCAGTGCGCCCGCACACGCCACGCGCACGCCACCACGCCGCCCAACACATCCAGCACCACCATCCCTCTCGGCCGCGCCCGGCCGAGCCGGTGGCCGTCTCAGCGCCGGCGACGACCGGGTCCACCAACGCGAGCTACATCACCTCGTCGAGCAGCAGCACCCCATCGGCCACCGGCTACCACTCGGCCGCCAGCAGCACTGGATCGACCAGCCAGTCGTCCTCCCCCACCACCACAGCCAGCAGCCCGAGCACTACCCTGACCGGCGGATCGAGCAGCTCGACGAACTCGCCGTCGCACAGCTCGAACACGAAGCAGCCGGCATTCGGCTCGAATGGAGCCCTCGGTCCCGGTAGCGGCGCGTCCGGGACGCAGTAGGAGAGGACGACGCGTGGCTCACAGGACACATCCAGACACACGACCTGGTGCACGAGTCCACCGTCGTAGCGACAGCCTTACCGGCCCCGCCAGGACCTCGCGCACGCAACTGCTAGCAGATCACCGCCAGCGAGAACGGCAGCTGAGCTCGGACGCCGCTTGTGTCGTAGGTGTTGACGATCACCGCCGTGCGCTTTCCGATGGAGGCTTTCACCGCGCTGATGAAGCCTGGGGAGGGTGTGTCGGTCCTCAGCAACGTAGTGACCACGGTGCATCGTTGCGGAATGGTGTCGCCCCATGCGACCTCGAACGCGCCCTGGTCATTCAGGGGGAACAGTTCTCGGGCCCCGCGGCTGCCAGAGACGATACGACCGGACGCATCGACTTGCGCCCAATGGAGAATCGTCCCCCCAATAGCGTCGTGGTTGAACTTAGGAGGCGTAATCGAGTTATTCCGAATCTGTCGGGCGCCCACGCTGTTCGCCGGGAGCTTGACGGCGGCGTAGGCACCACCGGCGAGCGCGAGCAGCGAGCAGCAGAGCGCGAGGTAAGCGATCACATTCGACCGCACGTGGTTGATGATCCTCGCCGCGACGGTCTGCATCGACGAGATGGCCGGACACTAGCCGCATATGCCCGTTGATCGAGGTCTCCCGCGAGCCGACCAGACTCCCTGCCCGTCGCCAAACCGGCAGGTGCTGAGTCGCGGCTTTCTGCCCTGTCTCGTCTTTGCATCCAAGTCGCCTCTCGGCTGACCGCCCGTAGCGACGTGGTGTCTGGTTCGTGTGGGCGGAAGAGTGGCGACGATCCGCCGTCCGACGTGAGCGGTGGCAGGGCAACCGCTGAGGCCAATCCAGATGAGGTCGTCATCTCGATGGCATCGCACACTGATCTGCCGCTGGCCGCTGTGGCCCGAGATACAAACGGATCGACCTCGCTCGGCGCGCTCAAGCGCCAGCGAAGCGCGCGGGCAGCGCAAGGCCCGCCATCGGCTTGGCATCCGCGTCACCGTCTTTGCCACTGCGGCTCCGGCGCGGGTCGAAAATCTGCCTACCAGACGTTTCCCGTTCCGTCGGCTATTGCGGTGGCTCGCGCATTGCCACGACTATTCGCCGTCGGCTCAAGGATCACCCGATTCGGACGAGTTGTTTGTGACACACCCTGGATATCGTCACGAGGGCGCGTCCGCCATCGGCGCTGCGTGATCGCGCAAGCACGACTCAGGAGGACACACGGTGGATCACACGTCGATCGACATCTATCTGGTGATCGACACGTTCCTGCTCTTGCTGATCGGGATTGGGCCGAAGATCGCGCTGGTCCCGTTCGTGGAGATCACCGCCGCACTCGACGATGCAACCAAGGCACTCGTCGTTCGCAAGATGCTCGTCACCGCCGGCGTGGTTGCGGTCATTCTCGTCGGGCTCGGCGAGCTGTTGGCACGGCTGCTGCATTTCTCGACGGGATCGCTGTCGATAGCCGGTGGCATCATCCTCGTGATCATCGCCGTCACGATGGTTCTCGGGTCAGGCGACACGCAGCGGAGTCCGACGACCGAGGGACGCGATCCGATGCAGATCGCCGTGTTCCCGCTCGCCATCCCTTACCTGCTGAACCCGGCCGGGATTGTGACGCTCGTGACGCTCTCAGCAGAGGCGGATTCGATCGCCGTGTTCGCAATGGTGCTCGGGCTGCTCGTGGTGGTGCTCGCCCTCGATGTGGCCGTATTCCGCTGGGCCAACCGAGTGAGCGATCATCTGGATGAGAGCCGCATGCTCGTGACCGAGAAGGTCTTCGGCTTCCTGCTAGCGGCGCTTGCCGTCCAGCTCATGCTCGACGGACTCGACAGCGTCGGCATCATCCACCTGTCAGGCCACTGAGACGGCTGGCGCGGCGCGGAGCTAATGCGCTTCTCATCGCCCAGAGAAGCGATGCCTGGAAATGCTGGCTCGCACGATTACGGCCGGACCGTACAAATTCACGAGCACTGCAGGCCGCCCTCAGCGCAGCCCCGCAGTCGTATCCCTTCACCCGGTCCGGTGTCGACGAGCTCGTCCCCGAATCGAGCGATCATGAGCCCGTTCCGGATTGCTCGGTGGTCCGCGGACCCGCACGATGCGCGGTCGTGAGGGTCGCGCTCATTTTTATCGCCCTCACCGCCCCGGTCGCCCCGGCCTGCAGGGTGACGCCGAGGGCGAGCACGAAGATTCCGGGGATGAACCAAAGACTGGATCCCAGCATCAGGATCCCCAGCCTTCCGAGGATGTAGGGCGGCGTGCATACGGTCGCGCTCAGAGCCCCCCCGACCACGCTGGTCGACAGTTTGTCGCGCTTGGTCTGTTTGCGCTTGGCGCCGATTAGTCGCGCGGGCACAGCCACGTAGCTGACCATCATCACACCAACGATGACTCCCAGCGAAAGCACGAACCAGGGCCGACCCCAGCGGGTCACGACGGTGGTGGAGAACGCGAGCAACACGCCTGTCGTGGCTCCAGACACCACGATCGGCACCCAATGCCAGCGTGCTCTCGCAACCGCCGGCCGAATCTCGACGGGGCGCGGTTGTGAGATCGCGAATGCGAACACGGCGTTGAGGAAGTAGCTCGCCACCGTGAGCGTGACGATGGCCAGGCCGATCGGGATCAGGACTGGGCCGCGCAGCACGTTGAACGATTTGCCGTGCAGCGCGTGGGCCTTGAGGTCGAACATGGCCAACCAGATCCACATCGCGGGAAGGATCTGCACCAACGTCAACCGCCAGTTCGACACGAGCAGCCTGAGCCCGTCGTACAGCATCACGAACGCGCTGATCGTGAGCGCGAGCGGCGCGAACACACGGCGCGAGCGGCTGAGCCGAAGAACCGCCTCTTCGACCTTAGCCTCGTCGTTCTCCTCGATCGCCCGCACCAGCGACCGGACGCGCGCCCAGAACGCAGCCGAACGGCGCTCGTCGCCGGAATCAGTAGACGGCCCCGTAGCACCGCGACCCACCGTCCGGTCACTGGCGCGCGGGCGTGCCACGAGCACCCCTACTTTCGGCTGGAGATGACGGCCGTTGCGATCACGAGCGACAGTGCGACGAGCGCACCGAGCGCGCCGAGCCAGTTGATCCCGACGGTGTTGCGGACGTGATCGACGTACGCGATAAACGCGATCGGGATCGCGACCGAGAGCAACAGGGCGGCCGTGCGGGCGATCGCCCGTTTGTCGTGCCCGCGGTCGTGTCGCTGATTGGCGAATTTGATCGCCTCGAGGATGTTGTCGGCCTCGCCGTCGTAGTAGAGGAGTGTCCTGCGACCGAGCTGGCGGGCGTGCGTCTCACACCCCCACGCCATCATGATCATGAAGGTCAGCGGAAACACCCAGGTCGTCACCCAGATCCCGACGCCGAGCAGCACGCCGAGCACCGCCCTAACCTTGCCACGCGTACCCTTGTCCTCCTCGGCGACCGAAGGAGACATGAAGCCGCCGAAGATCAGCAACAGGTAGATGCTGTGAACCCATGTGCGCCACGATCGTCGCTGCGCCGGGCGCTCGAGGGTCTCCTTGTCGCGGACGGAGTTCAGCGCCAGCTGCGCGGTCTCGACGTCGGGGTGCACGCCGCGCAGCGCGAGCATCTCCGCGGAGGTGCGCAAGTCCCGCGGGTCGCGTCCGTACAGAGCAGCGGTGCGCAGCGTCATGCGCATCTCCTGGAACAGATAGGTGAGATAGCCGGGGACGAGCGCGACAAAGAACGGCGTCCCGGAGATCGCCCCATCGATCCGCGCGATGTGCGCCGAGTGCGTGCGCAGCTCATCGGCGATCTTCGCGGCGGCGGTATCGGGGCGAGCGGTCCGCACGGACTCCGCCCACTCCTGCGACGGACCGCCCAGCCGATCAGCGGTGTACAGCGTTAGTCGCTCACTGACGTGCTCCGGATCTCGATAGACGACGCGCCACAGCTCGCGTGACCGGGAGAACACACGCCTGATGCCGCTCCGGGAGGCCTGCTCCTCCGTCGGATCAGGCGGGCCTCCGCCGGCCTGCTCCCCGCTCGGCTCGGGTCTGATCGAGCTGCTGTCGTCAGCTGGTTCCATGGGGTGATCTCCCGGACGCCTGCTGCTCGAGTGCCGCTTCGATCCTCGCCAATCGGTCAGTGAGCTCGTCGAACTGCCTCGTATCGTCCGCTTCCGCCTGAGCGGTGAAGCGTCGCCGGCTACCCTCGATCAGCGAGGCGGTGACCGATGCGGTGACCACGGCCAGGAAGCCGATCCCGGACAGCATCACGACCGCGGCGATGAACCTGCCGGAAGACTGCTCAGGCGTGACGTCCCCATACCCCACGGTGGTGACCGTCTGCAGCGCGAACCACAGACCCTTGCCGATCGTCGGATACTCCTGATGGTCGACGAATCTCTCGAGGACCCCGCCCGCCACCGTCATCACCACCGTGAATACGGCGATGATCGCCGCCGCTCGGCGCGCGGTCAGCGAATCACGCAGCAGTAAGCGTGCTGTCAGCGGAACCTTCCCCGGGGGATCTGCTGATTCGTCCTTGACAGAGTGCGCTTCGCGAGGTTCGACCTTGTTCGTCTGAGAAATTGGCGGTTCAGTCACTTTCGTCTCACCTATCTACGGGAGGTGCTCGGCGCGATCTGTCATCGCCCGGAGCGCGCCGGCTAGGCACTGATTCCGTGTGCCGCAGCGCCGTGGACCGCGGCCTCGTGCAGGGCTTGCTCGTCCTCGTGTCTGGTGGCGGGCTTGAGGTCGAAGATGACTTTCTTCACGGTGCCGGTAAAGGCGTATGGAGCCTTGGGCGCGTAGGCGCGGTCGACGACGATGCCGTTGTCGCGGCCGATGTCCATGCCTGCGTAGGCAGAGAAGCGGAGAAACACGGTGCGTTCTAGCCGGCCCTCGCCGATCTTCTCGTCGTTGGCGTAGAGCGAAACCGTACCGCCGGCCGAGCGGTCCTGCGTGTCGGCGTCGAACTGCATGCGGACGGTGACCTCTCCGGTTGGGATCGGCTCGGTCGAGACTTGCTTGTATTGCTCGACGCCCATCATCGAGTAGCTGTGGTGCAGCAGCCCCTCCTGGTCGACCCAGAGCGAGAAGCCGCCCATCTCGTCCGCTTCGGCGACGATTACGCCTTCGGCTCCGTGCACCGGCACTGAGAGCTCGGCGTCGATCGCGTAGGAGTGCCCGTAGACGCGGGGGATCATCCCGGAGGCGATGTTCTCGACGTCGCCGCGGAACGTGTGGGTCGTGATTGTCGGCATTGGCGGGAGGATCCCGAAGAACACCGAGAACCCCGCCATCAGCGGCAGGACGTTGTGCTTCGCGGCCTCCTCCCAGAAGAGCTCCTGGAGTTCGGCAAGCTTCTCTGGGCGCTCTTGGGCGAGGTCGTTGGCCTGTGTGAAGTCGTCGGGCAGGTAGTACAGCTCCCATCTGTCTCGTTCGGGGTCATAGGTGCCGGGAGCGAACCGCGCGATCGACGGCGGCGACGCGTCCCACGGGATGCGGTCGAGCATGCACGCCGCCCACCAGCCGTCCTTGTAGATCGCGCGGTTGCCGTAGATCTCGAAGTACTGCACGGTGTGGCGCTCGGCCGCGCTCGCATCGTCAAAGGTGTAGAGGAAGCTCGTCCCCTCCATCGGTTTCTGCGTGGTCCCGTCCACTACCTTGGGCTCAGGGATTCCGGCCGCTTCGAGGATCGTCGGTCCGATGTCGATGCAGTGGGTGAACTGGGAACGCATTGCGCCGGCGTCTGTGATCCGCTGGGGCCAGGAGATGACCATGCCGTTGCGGGTGCCGCCCAGGTGCGAGGCGACCTGCTTGCCCCACTGGAAGGGCGCGTTGCCCGCCCAGGCCCAGGCGCTGGCGTAGTGTGGCGCGAACGCGTCGGTGCCCCAGGCATCGAGCCCGCCGTATCCGTCGAGCAGCGATAGCTGCTGCTCGGGCGTCAGCGCGATCCCGTTCTGCATCGTCAGCTCGTTGAAGGAGCCGGTGATCGTGCCCTCCATGCTCGCGCCGTTGTCACCGAAGATGTAGATCACGAGCGTGTTGTCGAGCTCGCCCATCTCCTCGACCACGTCCAGGAGCCGTCCGGCGTTCCAGTCGGCGTTCTCCTGAAAGCCGGCATAGACCTCCATCTGGCGGGCGTAGAGCTGCTTCTCGCTCTCCGAGAGCGAGTCCCACGCCGGGAAAGCCTCGGGTCTTGGTGTGAGCACGGCGTCGGGCGGGATCACCCCCAGCTGCTTCTGCCGTTCGAAGGTCTCCTCCCGTAGTGTGTCCCAGCCCTGGTCGAACTTGCCGCGGTACTTCGCGCTCCACTCCATCGTCACCTGATGCGGTGCGTGCGCGCATCCGGTCGAGTAGTAGACGAACCAGGGTTTCGTCTGGTCCTGCGCCCGGACGGTGTGCAGCCACTTGGCGGCTTGGTCGGTCAGGTCGTCCGGCCAGTAGTACTGCTTGGTGTCCGTGCCCTTCGGGACGCCGAGCGTCGTGTTGTCCTGCGTGATCACTGGGTCGTACTGGCCCGCCTCGCCGCCGAGGATCCCCCAGAAGTGATCGAATCCCCAAGCGTTCGGCCAGCGGTCAAATGGCCCGGCTGCGCCCTGGAGGTGATCCGGGGTCAGGTGCCACTTGCCGAAGCCGGCGGTGCTGTAGCCGTTGCCCTGGAGCGCTCGGACGAACGGAGCACAGTCTTTTGGAACGGAGGCCGTGTAGCCAGGGAACGGGCCCGGCAGCTCGCCGATCGACCCGAACCCCACCGTGTGGTGGTTGCGCCCGGTCAGCATTGCGGCCCGGGTGGGAGAGCACAGCGCGGTGACATGGAAGCGGTTGTACGTGAGCCCCTGTTCGCCGACCCGGGTCATGTTCGGTGTCGACACGGGGCCGCCGAACGTCGACGGGTTACCGAAACCGGCATCGTCGATCAAGACCACGAGGACGTTGGGCGCGCCCTCCGGTGCCGACGGCGTCATGTTGATCGTCCAGTCGGGGACGGACGCGTCGAGCGTGCGCCCAACCGTGCCGCCGAAGTTCGGATCGGGTATCGGCAGCACCGTGCGGTCCGGACTGAACTTCCCCATCGCCTCGGCCAGCGACTCCTTCAAGGCGGCCGTGCCCTGCTTGTCGCCCTGCACCACCGACCGGAGCATCGCGCCCGCCAGCGCCTGCTCGACACCGAGGCGCTGCTCGTCATCGAACACCGCGATGATCCCGGCCGAGCCCGCTGGGAGGTTCTCGCCGATCTTGTCGTGAATGTCCTGCTCGACCCGGTGGTCGACAAACTTGCCGATCACCCCACCCGCGACCGCCCCGACCGCCACCGACGCCAGCAGCGGCGGCGCGAACAGACCCACCGCGAGGCCGACCCCGCCGCCCCACCCGAGTCCCTTGCGACCGAGGTTGTCGCCCGTCTGACGTACCGCGACACTGCCGTCCTCGCCGTGCGTCACCAGGATCACGCCCTCGATCGACACCTGCTTGTCCCTGACCAGCGCGACGAGCGACTCGAAGTCATCCGTCGCCTCGTCAATTTCCTGGTAACCGGCAACAAGGACGTCGGTCGGTGTGTCAGCCATCACGACTCTCCCTTTCGGACCTTCGCGGACAATTTGAGCGACGCAAAATCGGAAGTCGGGATCGATCGAGCGAGTTCATCAACGAGCCTCCGAACAGGTCGCCATCTATGGGCTCGTTTGCAACTCGCGGGCAACATTTCAGGCGTGTGTGACGCCGTCATCACCTGATTCGGGCGTCCCGAAGGACTGTGAGGAGCGGCGAGCTGGCCCGCTGCTGGCGCAAAGGACGCGAGCCCTGACCAACCGGATCCCAGGAGGTCGCTATCGCCGACCGAGCGCGGGCTTGCCGAGCGCCCGTCAGGCATCAGAGGCCCGTCTCGGCCGTGATCCGCCTGGCCTTGATTGCCGCCGCGAGCTGTTGATAGTCGCGTTCGTTCTGCTCGGCGTAGGCCTTTGAGAACTCGAGGATCGCGCGGTCGAAGCTGTCGCCGCTGCCGAGGTAAGCGGCGATTGCGATCCGGTCGCCGCTGCGAGCGTGAGCACGCGCGAGCGTCCAGCCGCACAGCGTGCCGTACGTGGCCATGGCTTCGGGGGCCATCTGGTCGATCTCCGCCGAGCCCTTCCAGTCCTTGAGCTGGCGCCCGTAGAAGTCGCGCGGCTTCTCATCGAGCCCCGAGTCGACGTGTAGCCAACCGAGGAAGATGTCGCTGGTGGCCTGCATCAGGCGTTGCCCGATGACGACGCGCTCGCCGTGATTTGGCAACTCACTCCGAACGAGCGTCTCCTCGAGCACCGAGGCCTCGGCCTCCTTCATCTGCAGGAACAGGGGGTCTTGACCGTCCCGGCCGATCAGCAGCGCGATCCATGCGCGGGTCCCGACACTCCCGACACCGACGACCTTTAGCGCGAAATCGGTCAGCCTGAACTGATCGAGCAGCGCTCGCCGTTCGAACCCGAGCGTATCCCGATAGCGGCGGAGCAGCTCGTGAAGGGCCTCGAACAACTCGTCGCGCTCATGTCCTGATGCGAACCTTTCGATCGGCACGATCAGCGGCGACTGATCGACGATCCGTACATCGCCCTTGACCGACTGCGTGAGCTTGGTGAACGCGGTCATGCTGTCCTTGGTGCGAGCCTTCGCGAGTGCCTTCTTTGTTCGCTTGACCATCTTCTTCTTGAACTGCGCCGCGAGTGGCTGCAGCACGCTTTCGATTTCCAGCCGCGAGTACCACACGTCCAGGTTCTTCATCCCGGCGAACTCCGCCATCGCACTCCGATAGCGCGCAACCGTGGCGAGCACGACCCGCTCCTCGTCTTTGGTGCAATAGCCGTTGTCGCGGGCGGCGATCAGCATGCTCACGGCCAGCCGCTTGACGTCCCATTCCCACGGTCCGGGGAGCGTCTCGTCGAAATCATTGACGTCGAACACCAACCGCCGCTCGGGTGAGGCGAACACGCCGAAGTTCGACAGGTGCGCGTCGCCGCAGCACTGCACATTTAGTCCCGACCGAGGTGTCGGCCCCAGGTCTTGCGCCATGATCATCGCCGCCCCGCGATAGAACGTGAACGGCGACACGAGCATCCGGCCGTACCGGATTGGGACCAGTTCCGGGATACGTGTCTCGGCCTGGCGTTCGAGCAACGTGACCGGATCGACGCGATCGGACGACGGCTCGAACACAGCATGGCGAGAGCGCGGAACCTCCGCCCGCGCCGCCTTGCCGTGGGCGACGCGCTCGGCCACCGACACGTGCGCCACGGCCGCCGTGCCGTCATTTTTCGACCCGCTCCGCGCGCGCCGCCCGGCCCTGGATGTGATCGTGGTCATCAGCTCTCCAATCGTTACCGCGGTGCCTTGGCGAACACGCGGGTCAACCCGCCGATGATCCACAGGATCGGGAACAAGAACCCGATCCGGAACATCCCGTAGTGGGTCGATGATCTCTTGTTGTCGCCATGATGCAGTCATGGCCGGGGATCGTCATCTCTTCAAACACAGAGGCGTAGCGTGCTCCTAGCTCTCCTTCGACGACGATGCGATAGCGGGTTAGCGACATGCGAGGCCCAGCATGCCTGACCTCGGCGCGGATTTGACCCGCGTCGGCCCAGGATCACCCGGGTGATTCGGTGAGCTCGAGCAGACCCAGCACTTCGGCGGGGGCGACCCCGCCGCTGGCGAACTGGCTGGCACCGAGCTTGCGGTGCAGCGCGCCCGCGTGACTCTAAGGGTGACCGGCTAACCGTCGAGCAGGGGCTTTGTCTAGCCGTCACAGGGGTTCGCTTTCGCGAAACACTCAGGTTCGGCTGGGCTCCTGCACGGGGGAGCCCGACGACGGATTCCGATCCTCGGGGCGGTCGAGACTCTCCAGCCGTGCCCGCAATCGCCGGTTCTCGCGTTCTAGATCCGCCGCGCGGCGCCGGGCCGCCACCAGGTCCTCCGCCATTCTGCGCAATGCAGTTCCGATCCGCTCTCTATCACCCATGGTGCGCTGACCGTCCCAGAGCACGCGAGAACATGCAAGCAGGCAGCACGTGTGCCCGTCGGAGGCGGCCACCACCGTTCGCTGCTAAGCGGTACCAAACAAGCGACGCTCTGGCGTTGGGCACGGCGGGGCGGCCAAACAGTTGCGCGAGGAGAAGGTCCCGTACCTAGCGGCGGACTACGGGCCATCTCCGGAGCTGGCGATGAATTTGATTGCCGTGATGCTGGGCAGAAACACGTACGCAGCGGCCTTGGTCGTAACGAAGCTTGAGAGACCCGTAACCTCGATCGGGGGGTCGCCATCCGCCTGCGGTATGACGAAAATGCTCTCCGCCGGCTGTTGTGTCCCAATCAGCGGATCTTTTGACCTTGGGTGAAGCCTGACCGCGCCGGCGAATTCACTGTCATTTACCCACTGCCGCAGCACGAACTCGTATTGGTTTTCGATGCTCGCGCCAATGAAATGGAACAGCATCCCCCGCTCGATGCCATCGTAAGGTTTGCTCGCGTCATAGCTCGGCCCGTACGGCAGGCCGCGCCGAATCAGCCGGTGGGAATTGTTGCTGCCACCGGGCAGCCCCTGGCCAGCGACCGGTTGGCCGCGCGGGTTGACGCGGCGGATGTGCGCGCCGACGGGACAGGCGATCCCCCTCGGATCCCCGGATCCATCGGCATCCACGTATCCGAAATCGTTCAACTGCTCGGGCGATATCCCGCCCGCCGGACTATCGGTCTCCGGTGATAAGGCGAGAGGAACGCCGTTACGCCATCGCCCGCACATCTTTGCGGCCAGCAGCTCGGGATCGATCTTGTCTTTGTTGGACTGCAGGAAGCCTTCGAAGGCCACGACGTCGGTCTCGACCTTCTTGAATGCGGCAAAGCTGCCGTTCAGGCCAAGTTCGTGTGGTTCCGGTACGTCGTAGTTCTCAGCGTCCTCCCGCAGGACGAACAACCACGGTTCGCAGGGCCGCTGGTGATCGGGGCGATATTGCTCCGGGCCGCCGCGGATAGTCGGATAGGTGATTCCGTCGGTGTATCCGAAGTGAATCTTCGACGTTGGCACAGGATGGCCATCCTGCGTCTCGATTAGCGCCATCCCATCCTGGCGCCAGATTTCTCGAAAGGCATTTCCTTCGGCAAACCAGGCACTCAACCTGTCGCTGTAGCCGTTCATCGCCTCCGGGCTAAGCGCGTGCAGCGTCACCAGGACGTGATCGTCCCCCTTGCCAAAACCTCCGCCCCAGTTCTGGGGTGAGCTTGCTCCAGTCTCCCCGACGAGCTCCCCTCGTCGCGCGGCTCCTTCGACAAACGCGCCAAACGACCTGAACGCCAGCGATGGGACGCGTTGCTCTAGCTCCAGGGCGACCAATCCTGGCCACGTGATGCCGATGTTCAGGCAATAATCGGGCTTGCAACGCGGGGTAGCCGTAGGATCGTCGCCCGGTCCGGGCGCGAACCCCACGTGCCAGTCCGCGGCAGTGGTGATCTGCGGGACGTCGGATTCGTCGCCGGTCACGAGCCGGCCAAGCTGCCGGCGCGCCGCAGCCGGAGCCCCAACCGTCAACAAGAAATGCCGCACCATCGGCATTCTGTAACCGCGAAGAATAGGGCCCTGAATGTCAGCGAGGTCGAGCGCCGACTCCCTCACGCGCGCCGACGCGGCATCGCTGCCCAGCGATTCAGCCCGGCTTCGGCCCAGGAACCGGCGAAGAAGGCCAGCGCCCTTCATCGCCGGCCCTGATGATCAGGATTCCTCACCATCTGACATACAGTGCTACCGAGCGGCGGCCGGTTGAGACTCGCGATCGGCTAGAAGCGCCCGGATATCTTGTACCGAGAGGCCTGGGTAGGCGCTGTAAAACCCGATCGGCGGATAGTTGTTGTCCAGTCCCCACTGATAGAACGCATGCGCGTTCTTTCCGACGGGAGTCGGCGGCGCGCCAACGACATGCGGAAAGAGAGCGTCGAAGACGTAGGCGGCCTTATCTGAAAAGTCCTGGAAGTACTTCTCCATATCCCCGTCATAGACAGTGAAGAAGCCGATGTGGTTGTGTTCGAAGGGCACAAAGTGGGCGACATGCAGCGTCCCAATCGAATCCGACGCTTTGTGGCCCTTGTCTCCCACCAAGGCCCCCGCCACCAGCTTTATGGCAAAGGCTTGCAGACGCGACTTGAAGGCCATGTACGTCAGCAAGACGCCCTGGGATGCTTCTCCTGTGAAGCCCGCCGCACGCGCGGAGGCCTTGACGTCCTGCACCGAGGCGTCCCCGTAGGCGAAGTAGGTATCCAGAGGCTCGCGGACGTGACGCTTCAGCCATTTGACGACCCGCTCAGGGTTATCAGTCGCGGGCGTGGGCGGAGGATCGTCGACGTGTTCGAAGATGGCGTCAAGCACCGGGCCAGCGCTGTCCACGAGCCGGTCAATATGTTCGTCGACGTCACCGTCGATGTCCGAGAGGAAGAGAAGCTTCTCGTCTCCCTCGACCATGAACCGGGAGAAGTGCACGGTACCGAGATCGTCCTGTGCCTTCGCCAGGTCAGGCATCAACGGTGGCAGCTCGTCGGGTAGCGCCTTGGCGCTGGCGGGACCCTTGATCGGGAAGTCAATGACAAGGTGACTTTGGCTCATAGTGTCCTCCTTAGTGTCAGAATAGTCGGGTCCGTTCTCAGGCCGAGGATCAGCTGCAGCCCTGTGTACGGTTTAGGGGGTGAGATCGTGGCGCTGTCGATCAACGCGCTGCGCTCTGTAAAGCGTCTCGAGGTCGCCGCGCTGATGATGGACGTCACCCCATGGTTCGCTCTACTCGCGCAGCGGCGCGATCGGTAGGTGCGAGGAACACCCCGATGATCCATAGGACCGGAAGGAAGAACCCGATCCAGAACATCCAATAATGCCCCTTACGAAACGTCGCCAGGCCGAAGTAGGCCCAGCAAGCTACATACAGGATTCCCAACAAGATCCACAGAAACGTCATGGGGTCACGGTCCCTTCAAATCGTGCCGGGCTGGGGTGTGCCAACGCCGGCTGGTGGTATGTGCATTTGCCGTCAAGTCAGCCTGAGCGGCGACCGGAAGCACACGACGGTCAGACGAGCGGCTCTCCGATGATTTGGTGCATCACCTGGGCGCCGCCGCCTCACCGTTCTCTGTATCAAGAGGGGCGAGGCTGTAAAGCGTGAGTCCGAGGCCGGCGATCCGCTCGAGCAGCCCCTGGAGGTGGGCGGGATCGGTGATCCGCCCCGTTATCTCGGTGATGCCGTCATGGGCGGAGATCGTCATTTCTTCGAATGCGGAGGCATAGCGTGCTCCAAGCTCGCCCTTGATGACGAGGCGGTAGCGGGTGGGCGACATTCGAGCCCAGCATGCCTGACGTCAGCCGCGAATTGAACGGCGTGAGCCTAAGATCACCCGGGTGATTGGCTCGAGTCGAGTAGGCCTAGCGCTTCCGCGCGGGCGACTGCCTCGGCTTGCGACGTCGCGCTGAGTTTGCGGTACAGCTCACGCGTGTGGCTCTTTACGGTATTCAGCGAGATGTAGAGCTCCGCGCCGATCTCGCGGCGGGATAGTCCGGCTGCGAGCCCTCGTAGTACGTCGAGCTCGGCCGGACTAGGTTCTTCGACAGGTTCGCGCCTAGGGCCGTTAGCTCGCGCGGCGGCCAGGGCGTGCTCGATCGTGGCGGCGAGCGCCGGCAGCCGTCCCGGATCGGGAAACTCCGCGATCGCACGTTTCGCTCGCTTGAGGTCACCGGTGCATCGCGCCAGGCGTGATCGCGCCAGCCGCACCTGGGCGAGTACGAGCAGAGCGTGCGCGTGCCCTACGGTGGGTTGTGGTGAGCCCCGCAGACGCTCACCACGCAGCGCCTCGCGCTCGGCCTCGTCGAGGCGTCCTGTAGCGGCACATGCCAGTGCCAGCCCCAGATGGGCCGGTGAGGCGACATACGAGTCGGCTTGGAAGTGCTGGCGCGCGAAGGGCAACGCCTGCCGGGCCCACGCCTCCGCGCTCTCCATCCGCCCCTGCTCGGCGTCAATGAGGGCGAGCATCCCGAGGCTTCCGACGTAGGCGTCGGGGACGTCGGGCGCGTCGGGTCGCTCGACCGCCTGAACCGCCGTCCGACGCGCCTCGTCGAGTTCGCCTGCGAAGAACAGTGCCTGAGTCAGGCACCCGAGGGCACTCACGCTCATCACATCCGCGCCCGCTCGGGCCGCCGCGACCGCGCGCCGGGCGTGCCCGATGGCTGCACCCACGTCGCCGCCCTCGATCATCTGCGAACGGGCGGCCTCGACGCCCGCCTCGAGATACGGCAACCAAAGCTCGGGCCGCTCCCGTCGAGCGCGCTCCGCGATCGCCAGAAGCTGGTGAACCTCGACTTCCGGGGCGGAGAGCAACGCAGCGGTCACCGCAGCGGCCCCCGGGAGCACGGGATGCTGCACAAGCAGCTCGGTGGGCAGCCAGCGAATCCACCCAAGGAACTGCCCCAGCCGCCCGCCCCAGATGAACTCGAGGTGCCTCTCGATCAGCAGGTCGGCCACCATCTCCGGGTCCCCCGCCGCGGCGGCGTACTCGATCGCCTCCTCCACAAGGCCGTGCGTCCAACACCAAGCCGCTGCGCGGCGGCGCAGGTCGCTGGCGGCCTCGCGACCGAGCTCGAGCTGCAGAACCTCCGCGAACAGGTGGTGGTAGCGATACCACTCCCCCCGGGCGTCGAGCGCGACCAGGAACATGTTCGAGCGCGCGAGGTCGGCAAGCAGCGAATCTGAGTTCTCGCGACCGAGGACCGCGTCGCACAATTCGGGCGTGAAGCGGCCGAGCACGGAGGTGCGCACGAGGAAGTCCTTGACGCCCGGCGTGAGCGCCGTCAGGACCTCGTCCGTCAGGTAGTCCGCGACGTGTCGCTCGCTGCCCGCGAACTCCCGCACCCCTCCGTTGGGGTCCTCAAGATCGCGAAGCCACAGCGCAGCCAGATACAGGCCCGCGGGCCACCCCTCCGTGCGATCGACGAGCAACTCCACGCTATCGGTGGACAACCTGATCCCCTCACGAACGACCAGCTCACGGGTCTCGTCGACCGTGAAAGCCAACTCCCGGGCGCGGACCTCCGAAAGCGCCCTGCGAGCTCGCAGGCGGGCGAGACCGATCGCCGGATCCGAACGAGTCGAGACAACCAGGCGTGCATTCTCAGGCAACCGCTCGATCGCCTGAGCGATCGAGCCCACCGAAGCCTCGCTCCCGACCGCGTGCAGGTCGTCGAGCACGATTGTCACCCGCCGGCCACACGCGACCAGACCGTTCATCAGCTCATCGACCGCGACGTCGACCGGCGCACCCCTGGTCCCGAGACACGACAGCGCGCGCCGTCCGAAGCCCTCACCGAGCCGCTCCACAGCTGTCGCCAGGTGCGTCCACAAGCGCACCGGATCGTCGTCGGCAGAGTCGAGCGTGACCCAAATCACCGCCTCGGGACGCTCAATGCACCACGACCGCACCAGCGTCGTCTTGCCGTAACCCACCGCCGCGTTGACCACCGTCAACGCAGCCCCGACGTCGCCATCGAGCACTTCGAGCAGCCGCGCCCTGCGCAGCATCCCAGGATGAACCCTCGGCAGCATCAACTTCGGCTCGATCACTCGAAAACCAGGGCCATCCAGCTGCGCTGACGCTGAACTCATCCCACGCCCCCCCGCGTTCCCTCAACGAGCACGAACGAGCGACGCGCGCGCCTTACCCCGGCTCGCGGAGGTAGATGAGCAATCTGAGGTTCGTCAAACACGGAGCATCTCGGCCAAGCAACCCAGCGGCCGACCGCGAACCCCGACTCTGCGGCCAACGCTGACCGCGGGCTTTGTTTCGCTCTCAAACCTGCAAGCCCCAGCACGATCGGTGACCGCCATCGCGGATCGCTGTGCGCCAAACCCTAGCGCGCCGCCGCCCTGGGGTCGTAAAAATTTCGCTTAGCCTCGACCAGCAAGAACTTCGGGGTGATCGGGGAACAGCAACACCAGGATGAGATCCGATGACGAGGGTGTTCGAAAGGAGCCTCGAAGGTGAGCATGGCCGCCGAGGGCGGGCCGTCAGCCGGGCGTCGCGTGGCGGTGCGCTAGGACGCGCAGGCCGTTCCGTCGGGCGCCTGGCCGGTGGCATCACACGGCTGTACGGGTGGCGGCTGCCAGCCCGAGCCGTCGAGCACGCCGAAGACCGCGTGGTCCAGGTCAAACAGGCGCCAGACCAGGCGGAACCCGAGTCCGGGCGCTGGTGCGGGCAGCCAGTTGCTCGCCTGTTTGGGGTTCGAGGGCCGGCCGTGCTGCACGTAGATGTCGATCGAGCGGTCGTGATTTCGGTGCAGCCGTGAGCGGTTGTTGATCAGGTAGCGGTTCAGGGGGTTGGGGACGAAGAACGAGTTGCTGTCGTACATCGTCAGCGACCAGAAAGCCTTCACCGGGATTGGCAGGCTGCTCGTCGGGATGTGAATGACGTACCGCTTCGACCCGGTCAGCGGCGCCTTGCTGCTGTCGAACAAGGCGACCGGGTAGGTCGCGATGCTGGCGCGCTGGCCGCCAACGCCGAGCGTGTCGCCGACCGCGCGCAGGGCGTAGTTCGTGCCCCAGGAGCCGAGATCGGTGATGAGGTAGCCGTTATGTTCGGCGTATCCCTGGAGGTAGAGCCTGAGTGCCGCCGCCAGGACATCGGCCCGGCCTTGTGTGACCGCGTCACGGAGGCCGCGGAGCGTGTCTGCGCTCACGTGCGCGGCGCCCGGGCTGACACCGGGACCGATGCCTACGGTCAGCAACTGGGCGAGCAGCGGTCGATCGGCTGCTGGGGCGGGGAACCGCAGCATCTCCTTGCCCAGCGCCGTGTAAAACGCGAGTGGGTCCTGGCCGGGCTGGGTGCCGGGAATCGTCGCTGCGGCTGGCTTGGTGACGATCCTGCTTGGCCGCGGCGGCTTGTAGCGGGTGCCGAACTTCGATAGTGGCGTGATCGAGTATTCGTCTTGGATCCGGTGCACGTTGCCGAGATCGTGGGGCCCGCGGAGGTAGGTGCGGCCGACGACCCACACCCGGTCATAGCGCGAATTCACGCGGGTCACTCCACGCGGCAGCCGGCCCTTGAAGCTGGGTCCGACGACCGCCCAGTTGCCCCCCCGGGTGACGTCGAAATCGCCCGCGCCCAGCTTCAGATGCGCGGACGTGATGTTGAAGAAATCGTTTGTCCAGGGGTCTACGAGCTCGAACTCCCAGAACCGGTTCTTGATCGATGGAGCATGCAGCACCTGCGGGTGCTTGCTCAGGTCGAGCCACGCCAGCGAGTAGAGCGTGTCGTTGTTGGGCGCGTTCACCGTGTGCTGGATCGCGTTCGCGAGGTGACGAATGCTGCAGAACCGGTTCACGGGTCCGTGGCCGGTCACGGGATCGCACGCGGGGACGCTCGTGCTCGACCTGAAGATGCGCTCGGTGTCCAGCAGCGGTACGCCGTACTGGTAGGCCTGCGTGCCGAGCGTCAGGCCGGTGTTGTAGTCAGACGCAGCGTCGGCTGATGCGACCGTCGGGGTGGGGAGCAACGCTGCGCATCCGAGTCCGGCCCCGACCGCGAGCCGCCGCAGACACGGGGTGAGTCTGTTCATGGCGTGAATCCCTAGCGTAAAGGGTGGCGCAAGCTGGGTCCGCATCAGAGGTGCCGCTCGTCGTTCCGGGAAGCGATCCGGCCAGGACGGGGCGACTGCTACGAACCGTCGGCGGGCTCAGCGGCCCGGCGGGTCGCGTCTTGCGGCTTGATCGTGGACGAGGCAGCGAGCGCCTCGGCGCTCATACCGTGCGAACGCGCGGGCCGGGACGACGTTTCCCTCGCGATCGCGCCAAGCGTGAGGGCCGAGTAGCGGACGACCGCGTCGCGAGGTCGAGCGCGAACTCCACGCCCGCCAGGCCTATGTGGCCTCGTTATGGCTCTGACGAAATCCAGTGACGCCGTAACCCGGGATCACCGGTAGCGATCCGAATCCAGGCGGGGTAAAGGCCTAGCTATCGAATCCCAGCATCCAGGAGGCGCGCGAGAAAGCCGTCGCCACTCGCGATCCAAGCGGCGGTCGACAAGAGGACGAGCGACTCCGCGAACGCGGGCGGAACACCGAGACCCTGGTGGACCTGCGCGATCGCGGCTTCGATCGCAGAGTGGTGTGTCACGCCCCTCCTCGCGGGTTACAGCCAGACGATCACGCTGGCGTGCTCGTCATCGGAGCTCATCCTGCTGTTGCTGTCCCGATCACCCGAGTGCGCATCAATCACCCGGGTGAACGTTGCTCCGGACCGATGACACGCGGGGTCTTTGCCGCGAACATCCTCCCGGCCAATGCGTCAAACGATTGATGGAGGACGGTGATGGATGACAACGATGTAGACGAGCTCGGGCCCGTCGACTACGTGGTGGTGGAGTTCCCGGCCGATCAGGCCAACTTCTCCGGTGAGATGGCAACCGAACTTCTCGCCCTGGTCAAGCGCGGCGCTGTCCGCGTACTCGACCTGCTGTTTCTCAGCAAGAACGCCGACGGTTCCGTCGAGGCCTTCGAGTCCCACGACTTTGGCGATGGCGAGCTCGGGAAGCTGCGCGCGCTGGAGACGGAGCTCGCGATGCTGCTCGCCGAAGAGGATGTCGCGTCAATCGGAGCCGCGCTCGAGCCGGGGAGCGTCGCAGCGGTACTGATCTGGGAGAACGTCTGGGCCGCGTCGTTCGGTTCCGCTGTCCGGCGGTCAGGCGGCCAGCTCGTGGCCGGCGGACGGATTCCGATCCAGGCGCTCGCGGCAGCGCTCGAGGCGGATGAGACAACCACGACGGAAGGAGTCTGAGATGCTGGGTAGAGGTCGGGTTGGTAGACGGGGTGTGCTCGGTGGACGACCGGTCGCGCGAACTGCCGCCGTGGCCGGTACCGCGGCCGTCGCGGCGCGAGGAGTTCGCCGCCGAGGCGACCGGCGCGAAGACCGACGAGACGACCGCCAGGATCGGCGCGAGGAGCGGCGTCCGTTCCGGTGATATCCCCGGAAGGCGCCGGCCACCACGCCACGTTCCAGATGACTCGGAACGACATCGTGGAAATCCCCGCGGGTTGCTTCAGGATGGGGTCGGCCGCGTTCTACGCCGAAGAGTCTGCAGAAATGTCTGGGAATGGACTAGCGACGACTACTCGCCCCGCGGCACGGGCTCGAGGCAGAATGAGAGTCCTTGCTGCACGTTGCCGCGAAACCCCCGCGTCGACACTCCGCAGGAAAGTTACGACCTCGGCCAACCCGGCGCGCACATTCCCCGCCGGGTTATCAAAGGCGGCTCGCACCTCTGCTCGCCGACCTACCGCCAGCGCTACCGGCCCGCCGCGCGCCAACCCCAGTCGATTGACACTTCCACCAGCCACGTCGGCTTCCGCTGCATCCGTCGGTAGACCGGCGATGGCACCCACCGCGACGCCTGGCAGCTCGCGATAAGGATTCAGCCGGGCAACTAATGGCATTAACCAGCGCTACGCCCCCAGAGTTGTCCCCCGAGCAGGCCGACGCGGCTATCGCGAGCAGGGCTTACGTCGGCCTGCTGGTGGTCGTTGCGGTGATTGGCGTGGTCGTATCAGTAGCGGCTTGGTGCTTTCTCGAGGCGATCTTTCAGATCCAGCAGGAGCTGTACGTGCATCTCCCGCATGCGGTCGGCTATCAGAACGGCCCGCCGAAATGGTGGTCGCTCCCGGTCCTGGCCGTGGGCTCGCTGATCGTGGCGCTGGCGATCACGCGCCTCCCCGGAGACGGTGGGCACGTCCCCGCGCGAGGCCTGTCGACCGGCGGGCGCTCGGGCCCGGACATCGTGCCGGGAGTGCTCCTGGCCGGCCTGGCCACGATCGGCTTCGGGCTGGTGCTCGGACCGGAGGCCCCTCTGATCGTGTTGGGCGCGGGACTCGCCGGGGGGATGATGAGCTTGGCTCGTCGCGATATGCCGCCGCAGGCGCTGACGCTGGTCACCGCCGCCGGAAGCTTCGCCGCGATGTCGTTCATCTTCTCCTCCCCGCTGATCGCGGCGGTGATCCTGATCGAAGCGATCGCGATCGGCGGAGCCAGGCTGCGGCTCCTGCTGGTTCCTGGACTGCTCGCGTCGGGGATCGGGTCGCTGGTGTCGCTCGGAATCGGATCGTTGTCGGGGCTGAGCACGCACGATTACGCGCTCGGACCAATATCCCTGCCGACGCTCGGCCACCTGCAGGCCAGCCAGTTCGGATGGACGATCGCGCTGGCGATCGCCGTCGCCGTCGTAACCAGCTTTGTGATGCGCGGCGGTCTTCTCACTCATCGATTCGTTTCTCGCCGACAAATGCTTCTGGTCCTCCCAGCGATCGGGCTGATCATCGGGGGACTCGCGATCGCGTTCTCACAGATCACCGGCAAGAGTCTGGAGGAGGTTCTGTTCTCCGGTCAGGACCAGTTGCCGGGACTCATCGGTCAGGCCGGAACGTGGTCGCTGGCCGCGCTCGCGTGGCTGCTCGTGTTCAAGGGCCTGGCGTACGGCCTGTCGCTGGGCAGCTATCGGGGTGGTCCGACGTTCCCGGCGCTGTTCCTCGGGGCCGCCGCGGGGATCATGTGCTCGCATCTCCCGGGCTTCCCGCTATCGGCCGCCGTGCCGGTAGGCATGGGCGTCGCGATCGTCGCCGTGCTTCGGCTGCCGCTCTCAGCGGTGGTGCTCGCGACGCTGCTGACGTCGCACGCTGGACCTAAGGTCGAGCCGCTGATCATCGTCGGCGTCGTCGTCGCATACGTCGTGACGCTCGTGATGGCACACCCGCCAGCGCGAGCGTCGAAATCAACGTCTGAGTCGGCCCCCGCGCCCGCGCCGACCTCCGCTCGGTAAGTCCGGATTCAAGTAGCCGGACTCTGGACGAGCCGCGGCATTACGGTCCCTTGAGTATCAGGTGCGGTGTCCGCCGGCGCGTGGCCCACGCGTCGACGAGACCCGCCATCCCGATGACGCCAATGGATCAGCTTGCGCGCAATGTGGCCCAGTCGGCGTCAGGCCGAGCCGGCACCGAGCATGAAGCTGTCCTGCTGTGGATCAACGATCAGTCAAGTCGTGCAGCGCGCGGGCTAGTGCCACTTCCGCGTCTCGCGTCTGGAAGCCGTGCTTGAGCGGGGCCGCGAACGATTTCTGGGCGTCATGGTCACGCACGCACTTCCTCTCCGAAGAGATCGGAGTGGCGACGAAAATCCTCGACCGGGCCAGCGCGATCGCGTTGATTCGGGGCTTAGTACACGGCGGCCGGCAGCCGGAAACCTCTGGATCCGGTGAGCGAAGGGGCTGACGAAACCCCCAAGCGCCGAGCGGGCAGCGCACGGTTGATCCAGGAGATCACAGTGCCCGCCACGGAATGACCCGCGCCGGTTGCCGACGCCGCTGGGCCCGCCAGCTTGACCCCGCCCGCCGAGCCGATACGCCTCGACGAGCCAGACGACGTGCTCGCGCCTGGCCACGTTGGACGGCTTGCGGTCGCGGCGCCGCATCCACCGGGTCTATAGCCGGACGCTCTTTTCCCCGCCCTTGACCATCTGGAGGACGTGATCCAGGCGGGGCAGCTTGGCTGTCGGAACGCGCGACGACCAAAGCCAGACCCAGTGATATACTCCAAATAGACCAAACATGGCAATTAGACCGACGCCCCAGCCAGCTACCCTGCGGCCCGAGGTGAAGGCCCGATGCATGTGTCCGGGAACTACCCGCCGGCTGGGACGTGACCAACAAGTCTGTTCAGTTGACGTCCGGTGAAGGACACGTCCCGCGCCTGGCGGTGACCCGGAGGGAGGCCGCCGCGTCACTCGGCGTCTCGCTTCGGCACTTCCAGCGACACATTCAGCCGCATCTGAACTGCGTCTACTCCGGTCAGCTCCGGCTCTATCGAGTCGGCGAACTGCAGCGATGGATAGCGGAGCAAAGCTCCCGCGACGAAACGGTCGCGAGATGATGTCGGGCATGGGACTCGACACGAGAACCCGATACCAGGGCATGTACGCGCGCCACCAGACGGGCTGCGCAATCGAAGCGCGCAAGCGGTGCCGATGCCGGCCGAGCTACTACGGCGTTGTCTGGGATCGGGCGCGTCCGCGGCAAATCAAGACAAAGAGGATGGTGACCGTCGACGCTGCGCGGAACGCTCGCGACGACCTCGCCGCCAAGCTTAAGCGGGGCGAGATGCCGGACGCCAGCAGCATTCGCCTGTCCGAGGCCCGCGAGAGGTTCGTGTCCGCCGCGCGCGAGGGCCGCATCTTCAACGAGTACGGCCGGCTCTACAAACCGCGTGCCATCGACAACGTCGAGGAGGTGCTGCGCGTTCACGTGGAACCGACGCTTGGGACCAAGCGAATCTCTCAGCTCTCCCGCGGAGATGTCCAATCACTCGTCGACCAACTGGCGCCCGAGCTGCCCGGTAGTCGAATCCGGGCAACGGTGAACGCGCTGCGCTCGCTGTACCGCTGGGCGCAAGATCGAGAGTTGGCCATGCACGATCCTGCCGCGCTCATCCGGTTACCGGCGATGGCCGCCACACCGATTGACCGGGTCGCCTCCCCGTCCGAGTTCGCCCGGCTCCTCACCGCCCTCGAGCCGCAGTACTCCCTGCCCTACGCACTCGCCGGATATGCAATGGGCCGACGCACTCAGGTCGTCCGGCTCCGCTGGGAGGAGGTGGACCTCGACGTTGGAGCGCTCGAATGGGGCGTCGAATGGGAGGCCCGCAAGTACGATGCGTCCCGCCGAGTGGTGCCGATTGTCCAGCCGCTAATGACGCTCCTCAAGCGCGTCTATATGGAGCAGGGAAGACCAGCGGGTGGACTTGTTTGTCCACCTCGTGGAGGCTGGGGCTCCACGGGCTTGTTGAACACAGGGTGGCTATCGAAAAGAGCCAGCAGGCAATGGGCCGCGGCCGGGCTTCAGCCAATCACGCTGCAAGAGGCTCGGCACACCGCCGCAACGTGGCTCGATGCCGCCGGAGTGCCGCCTAAGATCGCCTCCGTGCTGATGGGCCACGCCACCCCCGAGCGCCAGCCCGGCGCTGCCCAAATTACGCTCGCGCGCTACACCCACGCGCTTCCCGAGGACATCGAAAAAGCACGAGCGAAGCTAGCCGCGTATCTGCTCGAGAATCAGCCGTCGCGGGTGGCAGCCGAATGACCTTTCGTTCCCTTTTTCGTTCCCCCGAGACCGAAGGCCCCTTAGATACAGGCGATTCGGCTCGATTTCTCCGGTCTCGAAAACCGGTATGGGCGGTTTCGTCCATCGAGGGTTCGAATCCCTCCCTCTCCGCTAGGTACCTGGCTTTCCCGGAGCGGTCAGATCTGCGACCGCTCGCGCGGCGCATAGAGTCAGAGGGTCCGCCCTGGCGGGTCTTGCGCGCCCGGTCAGGACTGGCGTCGACGGCGGCCGGGGGGATCGTCTCTTCGGACCCGACAGTCTGCACGAGTTCGCTGAGCATGCCGTACCCGCGTACTAGAACAGGCGGTCAGCTATCGTCGCCGGGGCCGGTCGGTGATGGATCGACCAGCTCAAGTGCGCCGAATCCGGCTAGCGGCCCGTCCATCAGGAAGATCTCGATCGTGAGGTCGGGATCGACGTGCGCCTGGCTCAGGAACGCGAGCACTTTGCGGCCGGTGAGCTCCTCGACCATCTCGCTGTAGCGCTCTTTCATCATCCGTTGGAAGTCGCGGCGCATCTCGAGCACCCGATCGGGTTCGCCGCCTTCCATCATCGTGCGCTCGATCGCAGTGAACCCGTCTGAGAGCACGCAGACGATCAGGTTGTCGAGCACATAGGTCTTAGCTTTGATCGGCCCGCGCCCGTAATGCTCGCGCATGAACGCGACGATCCGGTTGGTGATCTCGGCTAGCAGCCTGCCGCCGGCGAGCGGCTGAACGGCACGACCGTCGGGCTCGGCGTCGCTCACCGCCGACCCCGTGTTGCTCTGCTGAAAGGTGTGCTGCTCATTGGTGGACGTGGTCGCTGTTGTGCCTCTGTGCCTTTAGCGCGCGAGGCTCAACGTCAGCGCACTGCGAGCCTACCCGACGCGGTCTCCTGGACTCGTTGTATTCGGTAGGGATTGGAGTAGTGTCGGGTTCGTTGAGGTTTGGCTGCGCCGCCCAGCGGGGCGGGGCAGCCAAGGATCAGCGCGCGTCCGTAGGGCTAACACACCCTGCCGCTGGCGGCGCAAGCAGTACGCTCACAGCCCAGATGGCAAAGTTGCGGCAAGCCGTCTGGCGGCGGCTGCAGTACGGTCCGCACTTCCTGCGCCACTACCGGAATCGGCGTCAGATCGGATTGTCGCCCAGACACGCTTTCCGCAGTGCCCGGGAGCGAATGCGAGTACCCCACCCATGATCGTGTCGCCGAGTTTGGCCAATCGTTTCGCCAGCCCTTCTAGGTACCCGGGGCAATGCGATCCGCGCGAGCGAGCTGTGAGGGTTGTGGTACACCGGGAGCAGAACTGTCGTCGGAGCGTTGTTGGCCCGCGCCGCGTTGCTGCTCCCTTCCGACCCAGCAGTCGTGCGCGGTCCAACAGATCGTGGCGCCCTTCAGCAGCAGCTCCCCGCCGCTCCTCTCCCCCGCACTCAACAGCGATGCAATCAGAGCGGCCAACGCGAGCACGTTAGCCGCGGTGATCACGCCGACGAGCGCGAGCGCGACCGTGCGGCGATAGCCCATCTGTTCGAGCCGATGCCGGGGCAAGGACCAAGCGAGTGCCAGCAACAGCAGCGCCTCGGGAACGGCCGGGACCAGCCACACCCAGCCCGGGAGCCCGATCAGCTTCCAGCCAGCTCCAAGGCTCACCCAAGACCGCGAGCCTCCGCTTGACTTCGCGATCCGGCTCGCCGCGGCACGGCTGGCGCCTCGGACGGCACCCGGGGCGTCTCGCCCGACCATCACTCCGCACCTCCTGCCCGCGCCAAAGCTGGGCTCAGGCGTCGCCCGCAGCCAGCCCGACCCAGCCGCATGCGCGGCAGACAGCAGTCTGCGAGACAGGTTTTGGTGAATGCCGGGCTTCGGCGACATCTCGGCGGTGCGATACGAGAACCCGGAACTGGACGACAGCGCGGCTGGCCTTCAAGATCCAGTTCGGAGACCGCTACCCGACCCGCCTGCACAGAAGATGCGACACCCTCGGACTCGCCGGAGGTTTGAACCGCCATGCTCGGCGGCGACCACCCTTCTCGACCACGGCCAGTTCGAGATCGTCGGCCGTTCGCGTAGCCGCCAGCGTCAGGCGGGTGGCGCGTGGGAGTGGGTGAGGAGCCGAAGGTGTATCTGCTCGTGGTCAGTGCGCGCGGCTGCCGCTACCGCGCCGACGACGAGGGTGAAGGTCGCAGCGGATTGCGCGCGGTCGGGCGTCGATGAGCTGGCGGAGAGTTGCATCGGCCCGGCCTCCGCACGGCGGTGTGGGTCGCTCGTTCGGCCACGGCCTTCAGGTCGGGCTGCGAACTCGCGAGCTTTGGCGAGCGCTGCTCGACGGTTTCAAGCAGCATGACCTGTTGACGTACTCGAGTGCGATCTCGTTTCAGATCATCACGGCGGTCGTGCCGTTCGTGATGTTTGTGCTCGCGCTGGCCGGACTGCTGCACCTGAACAGCGTCTGGGAAAACCACGTTGCCCCAGAGGTCCGTACGCATGTCTCCGCGGCTGTGTTCAGCGTGATTTCGAGCGCCGTCAACAAGGCCCTCTCCACCAGGCAGCTGCTGTGGGCCACGGTCGGCGGTGGTCTCGCCCTGTGGCAGGTATCCGGAGCCGTGCGAGCGGTGATGGGAGCGTTCGATCGGATCTACGGCGCCAGCCTCGAGCGCCCCTTCTTGAGGCGCTACCTGATCTCGTTCGCGCTGGCGATCGCGACCGGAGCATGCTTCATCCTTGACACGCTCGGCCTGGTGCTCGCGCCGTTCTTCGCGGTACACCATCCGGGCGTGGCCTGGGACGTGTTCGCCTTTCTCGCACGGTGGGTGCTCGCGATCGGCTTTCTGTGGCTCGCGGTCGGCCTGCTGGTCCACATCGCGCCGGCGACACGCCAGCCGTTGCCGTGGGTCAGTCTCGGCACGACGATCGTGATCGCGTGGTGGGTGATCGTCTCGGTCGGCTTCTACTTCTACCTCACAGGCCTGGCTTCTTATGAGTCGGTATTTGGAAGCCTCGCCTCCGTGATCGTGGTCATTGCTTATCTCTACATCTCCACGACCGCGTTTTTATTCGGAGCCCAACTTGACGCGATCATCCGCGCTCAAGCCACCGGAACCCTCTCCGGCGTCGAGGCCCATCCGCCGGCTCCCGCCTCACACGCCGCCCACCATCGACAGCGGCCGCCGACTCGCGCGCCGTGACGCGCCACGGCACCGTAGTGAGCGCGATTTTTCGCCCGCCTCGCCCAACTCGCCCTCGTCGACGCCAGCTCGGCGGCTGTGGTCGACGCCCGGTCGGTCGGGTGGGCTAGCCGGGGGGTCAGGTCATACCTAGTAGTTGACGCGGAAGTTGCCGATCAGCGTGATCGTGTTCCCGTCCGGGTCGGAGAGCGGCGAGAGCTCAACGCCCTTGTTCACCGGCCGGATCTCGCCAGGCTCGAGACCGCGGCCGGTGAGTTCTTCCCGGGCGGCCGTAAGGTCGTCGACCGCTAGGTTCAGCAGGCCGAAGCCGGCTCGGTCAGGGTCACGGGTGACCTGCACCCAGCCGCCGGTGAGAACCTGCCATTCGACCAGGCTCTCCATCGGCCGGTTGTCGGGGGGCCGGCCGAACAGTGCCTCGTACCAGCGGATAGCCCGTTCAATGTCGGAGACTGACACCACGGCCAGCACGTGATCAATCGTCATCGCTTCACCTCTCGTAATCGTGTCAACGTAAGTAATGACCTGCCACCCCAACCGAACTCATCGCTCCCGAGAGCTGCCGCCAACCGTAAACGGACTGTTGATCCGTAGGATCCGGAAAAATGTCGCCGCTGATTGGGTCCGCGCCGCGCTTCGGGCGCTGCCCAAATCACCCTGGCGGTATGGGCGGTTTCGTCCAAAACTTGGTCAACGCGCTGACGCCGCCGGTGTTCCGAGGCGAGGGACCGAGCTCCTACAGCCGTCCGGGACGTATCCCCGGCAGCGCCAACGCCCCATGGACCGAGCTGGTCGACCCGGGCACGAGCCTGTTCCGCCCTCGCGCCGAGCTCGAGCGGGCCCTCGGCGCGGCGGGAGCGCTCGGTCCCGCGCCGGTTATCGCGTACTGCGGCGGCGGCATCTCGGCCACGGTCGATCTGTTCGCGCTGTCGCTGCTCGGCCGCGGGGCGGACCGGTTGTACGACGGTTCCTTGAACGAGTGGACGCGGGACGACACGCTGCCCGTCGAGGTCGGCTAGGGCCGGCGCCTACATTTGCCCGATGCGCATGTCGACGGCGTAAACATTGGTCGGCTCGATCGTGACGATTACGCGGCTGTCGCCGGGGCCGTCGTGCTCTGACAGATCAACCCCGCCGTACTTGGCGCCCACCTTGCGGGCGAAGGCATAGTCGTCGTCGGGCTCAATCTCAGGCGTGCCTCGCACCTCGAGATAACGCTGTGGGACGGCCGGGTCAAGAACCAGGAGGCTGCACTGCCGGTGCTTCATCAAGTTCTTCGTTTTGAGCCGGGAGGTGTTCAGCGAGAGCTTGAGTTTGCCGTCCTCGTGCAGGAACCAGACCGCTGTCTGCTGAGGCATCGAGTTGCGCCCGATCGTCGCCAGCGTGGCGATATCCGCGTCGAGCAGATCCTGATGGGACTCGGGAAATGTGGTCATCCCGCACATTTTGCTGACAGTGCAGTTCGATTCGGGCGAGCAGATGTCCGGCAAGAGCATGACGCGGTGATCTCTGCAACGCCGTCCGTCTGCGGCCGGCGAACATCGCGCCGTAGATACGGAAGTGATCGTTATGCGCGCGGTACAACGAGTAGAAGTTGCGCCAGGGGCGTCCTCAAGCACCTGTCGGGCCTCCAGCGTGTGCGCACCCTCAGCCGGCTCGCCCGTCGACAGATCCCACAGCGACCAGGCGGTGATGTTCATCAGCGCATCGGCATACAGCGCGGACACACCGAGATCGATTGGATGGGCGGCGTGCACGTCGCCCATCGCTCGCGCGTAGTCGACCGTCCACGCGGTCAGATCGTCGGCAGGCTCCGCTGACGGGTAGCGGGCGAGTATCGCGCTGATGAGGTCGCGCTAGACGTCGGATGTGCCTTCGTCCAGTTCGGCCGTGCGGACCGCAGCCGCGTGCGTGCGCGCCAGCGAGTCGCGAAGGTCGACCTCATCGAAGGCATCCCACTGCTTGTTGTAGTTGGGACCTGCGGCGTAGGCGAGGCCCCAATGCGCCAGGGCGAACGATTCGTGAGCCACGATTGCTCGCTCGAAGCAGCGCATCGACTCCTCGTGGTTGAACGCGTAGCTCCAGACGAGCCCGCGGTCAAACCAGCGCTGCGCCTCGCCAGAAGGAGTCGAGGTGTGGCGTTCGAAGCTGCCGAGATCGAACGGATAGTCGAAGCCGATGCTCTTCCAAGAAGTCCATGAAGTACATTGGGATTATGAGAATAGACCCGAGGCCGGCCGGGACCTCGATCGCCCCAGGCCTCGAGTGGCGGCGTGCTTAACGCCCCACCCGAGGACTTCGCGGGCTAGCGTGGGTGGTGTGCCCGCTGGACAGCATCCTGCGCCTGTCGCCGTGAAGCAACGCGAGCGTCCCATTCGGCCTTGGCCTCATCCGCGCGCCGCGAAGCTTCTTCGCCCCTGTCCTTTGCGCGTCGGACCTCTTCACAGATACGGGCGTACTCCGGATCGCTTCGTTCCCATCGCGCTTGTTCTTCCGCAAACGTTTCGTGCTCCCATGCCTCAGTGTGACGCACAGCTTGATCGCCACGGCCGAACCTATGCCGGCGCCTCGCGCCGTGCGCGTCGCCGCTTCGTCGCGGCTTTTGCAGGATCGGCATGACTGGACTCCTTACCAAGAACCCCCGCAAATCAGGGCGGGTCCCGCTTGTGAACGGCGTTTCTGTCGCTTTGGACGAAACGGCGCGTGAGGTCAGCCAGAGGCAGGTCTTGCCCGCTGGGGCCTGCGCGAGAGAATCGAGCAACAACGGCCGATAACGGCCCTACCACCGACGTTACTCCTTCTCAGGGCGTGTAACCGACCAATTTCGACTGATCGGCATCGCTTCAGGGTGGTGTATTGCGGCGTTACACCGTCTCGGCAGGCTCGAGCACGAAAACCTCGACTGCGAGGTCGGGATCGATGTGGTTCTGACTCATGAATGCGATTACCTTGCGATCGAGCTCCCGCTCCACGATTTCGACGAGCTCGTCGTGCATGACCAGCTGGTAGTCGTGGCGAAGTTGGATGACCCGCTCCGCGCGGCCGTTCTCGACTAGCGTGCGCTCGCCCGTCGTGAGCGTGTCCGCGAGCAGTATCGTGACGATGTTCTCATCGATCGTGGTCTTCGCCTTCGTCGGCCCTCGACCGGTGTGTTGGTGCATTAATTGAACCGTGGCGGTCGAGATCTTCGCCGAGGGCCTTTGGCTCGCTCGTTGCTCGTGCATGGGGACACCTTTCAGGCGCATCCTCGGGCGGTGTTGTGCACCACGAGAGGGAGAGGAAGCGTCGGACCCCGCAGGCAGCGTTGAACTCAGCCTACTCCCTCCTCGGTCTTTGATCACCGCCCGCGGTCGTTTCATCGGCAAATTGCGCAGTCCGAGCTGGCGCAGCGGGTCCATCTGTGATACCCCCGTCGTTCACCCAGCGGGACCAGCGGGCTGAACGTATGGGCAGCCGCGGGACCCAAGAAAGGAGGCGCGCCGATGAAAGCTCGCGCGCCACTGACCCCCGACCAAAGCCAAGAGCAGGTCGAGGCCATGATGAAGCGGGGCACGGCGTTCGCCCACGTCGAAGACGCGATCGACGCCGCCCAGCTATCAACGGACCACAAGGCCGCCCTGTGGCTTCTCGCCTGGTCGTTGCGTTCCCGCGCGAAACAGCGTCAGGAGGCGCGGTTCCTGCTGGCTGCTGTCGGCGACGCCGGATGGGGAGGCCGGTGAGTGCGCCGATGGATCGCGCTTGCTACGCGGACGCCGGGACCGGTTCCAACGGCGCGCACTCGGCGAACGTTTCGACTAGTTGCCTGCGCTGAAACTCGGCGGTGGTCGGGCCGACGTCCTGCCAGCGTTTGGCGGCAAGGCCCTGCATCAACGTGTCGAACGTCGTGCGAGCCTCGACGGCTTCGGCGTCGGTCGGGGAGTTTGCGAGCAGAAGCCCTTCGGCTGCCCACAGGATGCTGTCGGCCTCGGCGTCAAACAGTTTGATGTTGCGGAGCTCCTCAACCAGGCCGCGAACAGCTTTGTAGGCGTCGTAGCGGCTTGTTCGACTGCTGTCCATGAGATGCTCGATTCGCTGAAGATTCGTAGGCTGCCCACTGACTGTAGTGAGTAGCGGCACGCTGAACGGACAAACCCGGACCCCGCACTCATGCCTCATCCTTCTCGAGGGTGTGTAAGACAGCGAGAAGGGCCCGCAATTGCGGGCCTTCTCGGTGACGTCGGGCGCGCTTGGCGGCTGTTAGGCCTCTACGAGCTCGCCGGCCTTGTGCGCGACGATTTCGCCGCTGGTGACTTCTGGCGGATTCGGGAGTGCGCTCTCCAGCTTCTCCAGGCGCACCCAGTCGGCAGCGACGCGAGTTGACGCCTCGGCGTCCGCCGCGGTGTCAAAGATGCCAACGGAACTGATGACGCCGTTGTCCGCTTCGATCAGGTAATAACCGTTGAAGCCCATCAACTCGCTCAGGCGCGGGAGGAGGGTGTCCTCGACCTTTTTGACGAGCTCGCTGATGCGGCTCTGGTCGATCGCTTCGTAGCGTCGAATCGCGGCAAACATGATGCTCCCAACTGTCTCTTCAGGTCGGAACCAACTCTGTTGAGTCATTCCGCAACAGTCCGAGCTCAAGGTGAGGTCGAAGGGAGCTTGTAAAGCTCGACGACATCGGCGGGGAACTCTGACCGCAATGCTGACTGTAGCAGTTACAAGCTGGCATCCGAGTACTTTGCGATGTGGCTGCGGACTCGCCTTCAACGACGACGCGGTGGACGAACTCGGTGCTCCGCCGCCGAGCAGTCCAAGCACAAAACGCCGTCAGGCATCGCCCTCAGCCGGCCGGGAGCGATTGGTCCGCCACACACATCGCAAATGCCGTAGGTCCGCTCGTCCAGCTTCGCGAGTGCTCGCTCGGTGCGATCCAACCCACGCTCGAGCGCCTCGCCAACACCGATGTCCGTCAACCGGCTCACCGCCTCAGAGGTGCCATCGCCGATCCGCTTGCCGAAGCTCACCGCGCTGCCAAGCTCGGGACGCTCGGCCAGCACACCCAACCGCCGGCGGTCGCGGTCCCGACGCGCTTCCAGTTCAGCGCGAACAGCGTCGAGGTCTAGATCATCGGAGGCCACCACTCGTACGGTACCCCCGAGACGTCCTGAGCGACGGAGTCGCCCTAGGTCGCTCCGGATCCCGAGCTCGGGGACGTCCGATCACGCGCACGTCGTCACCCAGCCGGAAGCGGACATGTCCCTCGACGACCGACCACCGCTCCTCCTGCTGCGGGTGCATGTGCGCGGGCAGCGCTCCGCCGGGCTCCATCCAGCTGTCGACGACGAGCGTGTCGCCACGGTTCTCGAACGTCTGGCGGACGCGGGTCACGCACGGGGTCTCGGATCTCATCGGTCATGGCTCTCGACGCCGGTGGCAAGTGCGATGACGCTCAGCGGGATGCCGAACAGCAGCGTGAGCATCGCCAGCAGCTCGTAGGAGGAAGCGGCGAGGTCCGGATCGGCGGTGCTGGCGGCACGCACGTTGATCGCGAGGACCACGGCCACGGAGCCAAGGAGTCCGACCCCCGCGATGATGTGGGAGGTGAGCAGCGCGCGCCGGACGGGCGGGCGGAGCCTCATCGGTGCGCGACTGGCGATCGGGGACGCCGCCGCCGGCTCGCGGACTTTGTTGGCACCTTACCGTGACCGGCGAGCTGGAGTTGCGCGTCGGCACCACCGGTCCCCGGGTGCAGCTCGCCGCCGAGCTCGCCCGCCCGAAGACGCTATTCCTGTGCGACGGGGCTACCCCCGACGGGCCTGATGAGCGGGCGGCGCCAGCCGGAGAGCGCCATTCCTGCAGCCGGGATCAGAGCGACGAGGATCAGCACCAGCGCCCAGAGGAACGTTGAGGCGAACGCGTCGGCGAGCGGCTGCACGACGGCGGCGTGCGCGCTTGCGGGCAGGTGCTGGAGCACGGCGATCCCGCCCGAGCCCGATCCTGACGCGTGGCTGCCGAGGATCGCGGTGAGATTGCTCGTGATCGCTGACGCAAGGATCACGGAGAGCACGGCGGTGCCGATCGAGGCCCCGGCTTGGCGGATGATGTTCATCGCCGTGCTCGTCCGCGCGATCGCGGCGGCGGGCACCGCCTGCATGGCGGCCGTCATGTTCGGCATCATCGACAGGCCCATCCCCAGGCCCTGGACAAAGTTGGCGCAGCACAGCACAACGTAGGAAGTGTGGGCGCCGACGAACACGAACGGGATCAGCCCGATCGCCACCAGGGGCAGGCCGGTGACGGGTAGCCACGCGGGTCCGTACCGGTCGGTCAGGCGTCCCGCAACCGGCATTAGCAACATGGCACCGAAGCCGCCGGGCGCCGTGAGTAACCCAGCCTGCAGCGCCGACGCGCCGCGCACCGACTGGTAGTACAGGGGAACGAGCAGCATCGTGCCGAACACCGAGATGGCAAACAGCAGGAATGTGCCCGCCGCCGCTCCCGCCCGCGTGTGCGCGAACGTTCGCAGGTCGATCAGCGGGTTGGGGACCCGCCAACTGTGGATGAACCAGGCCGCGATCAGCACGACGCCGACAAGCGTCGGACCCCACGAGTGCACCGAGCCGAACCCGTACGTCGAGGATTCGGCGAGACCGAAGATGAAGATCGCGAGCCCCGGTGATAGCAGCAGCATGCCGAGCCAGTCGAGCCGGTGTCCGGGCTGTGGCTGATCGCGCTCGAGCACGATCAGCGCGAGGATGAACGCGACGATCCCGATCGGCAGGTTGATGAAGAAGATCCAGCGCCAGGACACGTCGTCGACCAGCCAACCGCCGAGGATCGGACCCAGGATCGGCGCTATGAGCATGGGAACCCCGAGCACGCCCATAACGCGCCCCATCCGGTGAGGACCGGCCTTCTTGGTCATGATCGTCATGACCGCGGGCATGATCATCCCGCCGCCGAAGCCCTGCAGAACGCGGAACAGGATCAGCGAGCCCGCGCTCCACGACAGGCCCGACAGCACCGATCCGAGCGTGAACATGACCAGCGACCAGAGGTAGATGCGCTTGGTGCCGAACCGGTCCGCCGCCCAGCCGCTGACCGGGATCACCGCGGCGAGCGCCAGCGTGTAGCCGGTGATGACCCACTGGATCGTAGTCAGCGAGGAGTGAAACGCGACCGCCAGGTGATCGATCGCGACGTTGACCACCGTCGTGTCGAGGATCGACATAATCGCCCCCAGCAACACGACGCCGGCGACGATCAGGGTCTCGCGGTCAAGCCCCTCGGGCTCCGATGTTTGCGCAGACATCTCGGCTATGCCGGTATCGTAACGGACCGACGAGTCCGTTTATCGCTGGGGAAGACTTGCAGAGCCGTTATGCGGTCTGTTGGAGCGGGGGCGGCCTCCAGGCGCCGTTGAAGATCGCCGGTTTCGGGATGTAGGTGCGGAGGATCAGCTGGAATGCGGCGGTTGGGGAAGGCACCAGTTGACCGAGGTGGAGCCGGCCACCTCGTGGATCGTGGGTGATGTTCGGGACGTGAAGGTTCACACCCCATCCGTCGACGTGGGTCAGCTCGGTCGGGAGGTAGGCCTGGATCTGACCGATCGCCGGCTTGCAACACTGGCGCGAGCGTCGCGCTGGGCTGCCGGTAATGCTTGACGTCGACGCCGACGGACCGCAGCGGCTTGGCGCGCTTGGCGTCTGCCGGTAGCGGTGGGTACTCGTTGATCAGCGAGTTGATCTCCTGATAGAGCGAGTTGTTGGAGCCGGTGAGGTCGATCGGTGCAAAACGTTCAGCGCCGTGGCGTCGGGGACGACCCGCGACTTGATCCGTCCCTTGGGGTACCTGGATACCGGCCCGGTGGGTGAAGCTGGTGTGGAGCTTCTGCGCCGCCTTCAGATCCTTTGGGTCTTTGACGAACGTGCGCACCAGCGCGAGGAGCCGCTTGGTCGATGCCTTGATCTGCCTGACTCGGGCAGCGGGCACCTCGATCACCTGCGGTCCCGCGGTCAGGTCCAGCCAGGTGAGCCCTTTCTGCGCGGTCCGCTACAGCGACAGGGCCCCGTGCTGGATACCGGCGGCCGAGCTCTGGGAGGCCTGCGCCGTCGGCACCGTCGCGCCGTCCGCGACGCCACCGAGCAGGCCATCGGTCGCCAGGCTCATCACGCCCGGCGCGGCTGCGGCCCCGGAACCACGAAGGAAGTTCCGACGCGTCGCCAACCCGCTCGGGCCGTCGGTCGCCTGAAGCGCTTGCGAACGTTTACTCATCGACGCCTCGGTTTCCGTTGGTGTTACGCCCGCCCGGATTCGAGCAACGTTTCCCATCACATATATAAGCGAGTCAATTGCCTTACTGCTTTAGCTGGCTTTGGGCATGATGGGCGGCCGCTGGCGAGACCGAAGATGTATACGGCGGCCGCTGCCCCCGGCGGTCGTTTTGCCGGCGTGTCTGGTCGCCATGGGGGGGTGACCCCATTGCGGCGCAGCGTTCGCTCGAGGAGTCTCGGTGGTCACCGTCTAAGGAGACACGAATGACCAGTCCCGACGACAGAGCGATCGTGTTGGTCCACGGATTCTGGGTGACTCCGCGGAGCTGGGAGCACTGGACCGCTCGCTACGAGTCCCAGGGTTACCGCGTGCTGGCCCCTGCGTACCCCGGCTTCGAGGTAGAGGTCGAGGCGCTCAACGCCGACCCCTCGCCGATCGAGGATCTACGCGTGCCTGCGATCATCGACCGCTTCGAGAGCGTGATCGGTGAGCTCGACACCCCTCCGGTCCTGATCGGTCACTCGGCCGGCGGCGCGTTTACACAGATACTGCTCGATCACGGGTTCGGCGCTGTCGGCGTGGCAATCAGCTCGGCCCCGACCGAAGGGGTCAGGGTGGTGCCTTTCGCGCAGGCGAAATCGACGTTCCCCGTGCTCAAGAACCCAGCCAACCATCACAAGGCCGTGGGATTTACGCACAAGCAGTGGCACTATGCGTTCACGAATGGTTTCCCGGAGGACCGGTCACGCGAGCTGTACGAGCGCTACCACATACCAGCGTCAGGCCGAATCCTGTGGGATAGCGTGACGGCCAACTTCACCCCCGGCATGCAGGACACGTGGGTCGACTACGACAACGACGACCGTCCGCCGCTGCTGTTCATCTCAGGCAGCGAGGACCACCTGATGCCCCCGGCGATCCAACGGTCAAACGCCAAGCATTACAAGTCCGACACGGTCACCGAGATCAAGGAGTTCCCAGGCCCGCACCTGCTGCCCGCCAAGGACGGCTGGGAGGAGGTAGCCGACTACGCCCTGGCGTGGGCCCTGGACCACGCGATGGCCCATCAACCGGCGCCGCGATGAGCGCGATCTGATGAAAGGAGTCCGCACGACACGGGTAGCCGTGATAATCCGCGCGTCTTGCGGGTAGGAACTCGCCATGACGGAGCCCGTCCTCGTCTGGTCCAGCGCAGAGGTCAGCGAATCGCGCCTGACAGTGAACCTCGACGGGGAGATCCCGTCCGGTTGAAGGCGAGCTTCGAGGCCACCGCCACGCTCTTGGCCGTTCACTCACAGTGGGGAGCGATCTCGGTCAGTAAGAAGCGCGACACCATTTCCGTGCGCGACGTCGCCGAGGGGTCCGAGGAACGCCTCCGGGCTTGCCTTGAGGGGGCGGTGGAGCAGGCCAACGCCGACCATCCCACCGAGGAACCCGACGAGGACGACGATGTGTCCGCTGAGGACGCCGACGATGATCGTCAGCCCGGGCCTGACGCCGAGATGACCGAGCGCTTTCGCTCGTTCGCCGACTAGATCCCCCACCGGGGATTTGGAATCAATCATCTAGTTCGCCACGAGCGAGTTTTCCCACCGCGCCCGCTCGAACGGTTAGCGTCCGTCGGCAGGATCTAAACGAGAGGGGGACCGATGGCCGGACACGCAGTTTTCCTTGGGTGGGGCCAGGTGGTGCGCGGTCGTGAGCAGCTCGCGCTCGAAGTGTTTCAAGAGACCGTGGAGTACTGGTCAAAGCAGCAGCAGGACGGGAACATCGAGAGCTTCCGGCCGTTCCTGCTGCGGGCGCACGGTGGCGATCTTGCGGGCTTTATCCTGATCCACGGCGAGCGGCAGGTGCTCGACGAGATTCAAGCCAGCGACGAGTTCGTCCGCCTGCTCGCCCGCGCGGGCGCCGTCGTCGACAATCTCGGCGTTACGGCGGCCGTCACCGACGACGAGCTCGGCAAGGAGATGGGCACCTACGGCGAGGTTGCGCAAGGCCTGCCTCAGGCAACGTAGCCGCTCGAGCTGGGCGTGGTCCCACGCAGAACTCCGGTCGGCGCCCCCAGGCGGCGACCCGGTTAGGACTGCAGGAAGGCGAGCAGGTCCGCGTTGATCGTGTCGGCCTCGGTGGTCGGCATCCCGTGGGGAAATCCCTTGTAGGTCTTCAGCGTTCCGTTCTGCACTAGCTTTGCCGACAGCGGTCCGGAATCGGCGTAGGGGACGATCTGGTCGTCGTCGCCGTGCATCACCAGGACCGGCACCGTGATCTGCTTCAGGTCCTCGGTGAAGTCGGTCTGGGAGAACGCAACGATCCCGTCGTAGTGGGCCTTGGCTCCGCCCATCATGCCCTGCCGCCACCAGTTCTGGATGATGGCTTCGGAGGATTCCGCACCGGGCCGGTTGTAGCCGTAGAACGGACCCGAAGGCAATGCCCGGTAGAACTCCGACCGGTTGGCCGCAAGTTGGGCCTGGAGATCATCGAACACGCTCTTGGGCAGGCCGTCGGGGTTGGCGTCGGTCTGCACCATCAGCGGCGGCACCGAGCTGATCAACACCGCCTTGGCGACACGACTCTCTCCGTGCCGGGCGAGATAGCGCACGACCTCGCCGCCACCGGTCGAGTGGCCGACGTGAACGGCATTCTGGACATCGAGATGGGCGGTGACCGCGGCCAGGTCGTCCGCGTAGTGGTCCATGTCGTGGCCGTCGCTGGTCTGGGTCGAGCGCCCGTGCCCGCGCCGGTCGTGGGCGATTACGCGATAGCCGTGCTGGAGGAAGAACAGCAGCTGGGTGTCCCAGTCATCGGCCGAAAGGGGCCACCCGTGACTGAAAACGATCGGCTGGCCCGAGCCCCAGTCCTTGTAGAAGATTTCCGTCCCGTCGGCTGTGGTGACCGTGCCCATACGCTGCGCCTCCGTTGGTCCGGGGTTGAACGCCGAAACGTGCGAATCGGCAGCGTAACCCATGCCGAGCGCGGGCCGGACTTAGCTGCGAGACCGCGCGGCCGCGGAGAGCGCGGTGTTTCGGTGGGCCGGCTGCGTTCAGTCGCCGACGCTCGAGACGGCGGCCAATATGGCTTCGATCGCCACCTCCGGATGAGACACCATCGACACGTGCGATCCGGCTACCTCGGTGATCGTGGCGTCCGCGCGCGATGCCATCTGACGCTGCGTATCCGGCGGGATGACGCGGTCTTCCGTGCCCACCACCGCCCAGCTCGGCAGCGTCTTCCAGGCTGCGGGGCCAGACGGAGTGGTGTTGGCGGCCAACGTGATCGGCCGCTGGCTCGCCGCAATCAGCCATCGGTCCGCTTCCGACAAGTCCTGCGCGAACGCCGTGTGGACCGAGTCGGGCTTCAGGAAGGCGTCAGCGTCGCCCTCGGGTGCATCCGGGTAGCCCACGATGTCAAGCACGGTGGTCGGGTCGGGAACGTCCAGCGCTGACCCTGAGCCGCCCAGGATCTGAAACACCGTCTCTCCTTCCTCGGGTGCGAACGCGTCGACGTACACCAGCGCTCGCACATCACCGCCGCCGGTCCCGGCATTGGTGATGACGAAACCGCCGTAGGAATGGCCGACCAGGACAACCGGGCCACTGGTGCGCTGTGCGAGGAACGAGGCAACGTACGGCGCGTCGATCCCCACACGGCGCAGCAGGTTGGGCGGGGCCAGCACGGTGAAACCCTGGCTCTGCAACTCGGACGCGGACGGCGTTCCAGCTAGAGGCGTCGGCCCAAGCTCCGTGGACCAGGACGATGGTGGGCTTCGGCATGGCTGTCCTCTCGTAAGGTTTGGCTTGAGTCCGGGCTCGGCCAGGGTACAAGCGCCCGATCTCGTGTGCGATCCTGCCGGCCGGAGCTTTTCGGACTATCCGCGGCCTGATTGCGGCGGGTGTAGCGTTGCTGGCGAGGGGATTTGGCGCGCAATCGACGCGAACTGGGGGACGCCGAGCCAGCTGGCGAGGTCGTATCCGGGCTTGGCGGCGTGGCCGGGATGCCGGGGACGAGGGCGTTGTTGCCGTGAATGATGTCGTCGAGCGCGTTGGGCCGCTGGCGCCTGAGGTAGTACAAAGAGCGCGTCGGTGGGCCCCAGCGGCGGGCGGTGGTGCAGGTTGGCACTGATGACCGCCATCGGAGGGAAAGCCGAGGCCGCGCCGACACCTCCGGGATCGCGCGACGCTTGCGGGAAGATCGAGCCCGCGCTGAAACGGCGGCCGCGATGGTAAGAGCATCCAGACGCATGGGACGTTATCCACGCGACTCGCCCGCCGACGGCGCACCCGAGCTGAACAACCTCCTCGGGTCCTACGGCTGGCAGCGGGCGACTCCTCCTCGCGCCGGCCTGAGCCCGCCGGCGCCCCGTTGGCTTACGCCGTCAGGCCGATGAATCGGTGTCGAGCGGCGCGCCGCCGAACCCCAGCTCGTTGCCGTCGGGGTCGCGGTAGAGCGCCTTGCGTACGCCGTTGGAGTACGTCTCGCGCTCGTCGGGCTCGAGCCCGCGGGCGGCGATTGCCGCTACGTGGGCGTCGAGATCGTCGAGGAAGATCGTCACCACCGAGTTGCCCGCCCCCTCGGCGTGCTCGACGATGTAGACCGATCGGTCCTCGGCCAGCGTCCAGACCGCCTCGGTGGCGTGGGGGAAGAACGTCGGCTCGCCCAACAACCGGTCGTACCACGGTCGGGCAGCCTCGAAGTCCCGAACCCGCAGACCTGCGAACAGGTGCAATGACATCGCCGCGAGTCTAGGTCAGGCTGCCACTAGGGCCGCGCACTCGCGGGCCGCTGCTTATGTGACCGATCGCACGCTGCCAGCGGCGACGAGCTGGTGGTGGGCCGACGTCGCGGGTAGTCAGTAGAGAGACCGAATTCCTATTGACGATCGGATGACGTATGAATACCGCTGAGAAGAAGGTCGTGCAGTACCTCGCCGAGGCGCGCGCCACCGAGGACGGGCTGACGCGAGTCCTCCAGTCGCAGATCGCGATGACCCCACGCGGGTCCTACCGGTCGGCCCTGGAGAAGCATCTCAACCAGACCCGCCGTCATTCCGCGCGCGTGTCGGACCGCATGCGTGAGCTGGGCGCCGGCTCGAATCCCGTGACCGCCGTAATTGGATTCGCCGAGGATGTGCTCGGCCAGGCATTCGCGCTGAGCAAGGCTCCGCTCGATCTGCTCCGCGGCGGCGGCGGCGACGAGAAGGTGCTCAAGAACGCCAAGGACACCTATGCCTCCGAGGCCCTCGAGATCGCGACCTACGCCGTGATCGAGCGCCTCGCGCGGGCCGTCGGTGACGCGGCCACCGCCAAGCTGGCGGCGGACATCCTTGCCGAGGAGCGAGCGATGCTCGAGCGCGTCGAGACCGAGATCCCGAAGCTCACCGACCGGATGGTCGGCGCCGAGGTCTTCGACGACCCCTCATTCGACCTGACCAAGACGGGCGCCGCCGACGCCCTCCGCGATCTCGAAACGGCCGGGCGCGACGCGGCTCGGAGCGCCGCGGCGGCGGGCAGGCGCACCGCCCGGCAAGCACGCAAGGTCCCCGGCGTGGCTCAGGCCGAGGGTCAGATCAAGGGCGCCGTCGCCGGCGAGAACGACCTCGCGATTGCGGGCTACGACAGCCTCACCGCCGACGAGATTCTCGGCCGTCTGCCGAGCCTGTCCCAGGTGGACCTGGCGAAGATCGACTCCTACGAGCGCCGCAACCAGGACCGCAGCACCGTCCTCGGCCGTCTGAGCACGCTTCGCGGGACCGAGCCGTGGCCGGGCTACGACGACCTCACGGTCAGCGAGATCCAGGTGGTTCTGGCCAACGCCGACGACGACGATCTCCTGTCTGAGGTGCGCGGCTACGAGCGCTCGCACAAGGACCGCGCCGGTGTGCTGCGGGCCACCGAGCGCGAGACGGTCAACTCCTAGGTCTCAGCAGCCGCGGTCGACCAGGCGCGCCGCGCGCTCGACCGGACCTTTGCGCTCGCACGGCGTCAGCCGGCAGCGCGAGGGTCCGCTCGAGCGCGGCCCGTCGGGAGGTCGCAGTCAGCTTCGCCATAGCGCCCGTTTGGGCTATCTCACCTGAGCCAGCGCAACCGCGTCGGGACCGGCCGGGAATCGAAGCTGCCCGGTCGCGTCGTTCGCGGCGCGCCACACCGCCTCGGCCACGTCGGACTCGTGCGTCACAGCAGCTGGCTGTTCGAAGCCGGTCAACACGCGCTGCGTGAACGCCGTGTACGCGTCGGGGATCAGTCCGTCCATACGTGACTGCCCGTTGGTCGTGAAGTTCGTCGTCGGGCCGTAGCCTGGCTCGACGAGCTTTGCGCTGACGTTGAATTCCTCGAGCTCGAGCGCGAGCGAGGCGGTGAACCCCTCGATCGCGGTCTTGCTCGCGGTGTACACGGCCACCAGCGGCATTCGAGCCAACGTCACGCTCGAGGTCAGATTCACCACCACGCCCGACCGCTGCTCGCGAAACTGGGGCAACACCGCCTGCGTCATCGCCATCACGCCGAAGGTGTTGGTCTCGAACAGCTGGCGCGCCGTGGCGATCGGTGTGGCCTCGAACGCGCCGATGGCCCCGATGCCCGCGTTGTTGACAAGCACGTCGATCGGACCGCTCGCCTCGAGCGCGGCCGCGATCGACTCGGGCTTGGTCACGTCCAGTGCGAGTATGCGGAGCCGTTGCGATTGGGGCAGAACGTCTTCGCGCGGGGCTCGCATGGTGGCGACCACGTTCCAACCGTGCGAGTGGAAGTGGCGCGCCGTCTCCAGTCCGTAGCCAGAAGAGCAGCCGGTGACGAGCACAGTTTTCATTTCGACTCCTGTCGGAGGTCCGCCTCGGGCCCCTGGTCGTTGTTTGCCGCAGCGACCATAGTCGGGAGCAACAGGACTGTCTATCGTGTAGAGTCCGCAATTCATTTGCGAGCGTCCAGAAGATGAGTGACCCACTCTCAGAAGTCATCGCGCTGCTTGCACCGCGCACGGTGTTCTCGAAGCGGATCAGCGGCGCCGGGCGCTGGGGGGTCCGCTACTCGGACTACGGCGAGCCCAGCTTCTGCGCGGTGCTCGAGGGCAGCTGTCACCTCGCGGTCGACGGCCACCCTGCCATCCTGCTCGAGGCCGGCGACTTCGTGCTGCTACCAGCCACGCCCGGCTTCACCATGTCGGGTTTGCAGCCGGTGACGCCGGAGCGCATCGATCCCAAAGTGGCCTCCGCCCCGACCGACGAAGTCCGGCACGGCACGGCCGACGGCCACCCCGACGTACGGCTGCTCGGCGGCTACTTCGTGTTCGACTCGCCCGATGCAACCTTGCTGGCGTCGGTGCTGCCAGCCGTAGTCCACGTCCGCGGCGTCGAGCGGCTCTCGGTACTCGTACGGTTCATCGGCGAGGAGTGCAGCGAGCAGAGATCAGGCCGCGAGCTCGTGCTCACGCGCCTCGTCGAGGTCCTGCTCATCGAGGCGCTACGGACCACCCCCGCCGAAGCCGCGCCTCGGGGACTGTTGCGCGGGTTAGCCGACGCGAGACTCGCCCCGGCGATCCGGCAGATGCACGGCCAGGTGGCGCGCTCGTTGACCGTGACCCAGCTCGCGCAGACGGCCGCGCTTTCGCGCTCGGCGTTTTTCGAGCGCTTCAGCCGCACCCTGGGCGTGCCGCCGATGGAATACCTGCTCGCGTGGCGGATGGCACTCGCCAAAGATCTCCTCCGCCGAGACGAGCTCGCCCTTGCCGAGGTCGCCGAACGCGTCGGCTACGGCTCCTCGAGCACCTTCAGTACAGCGTTCAGCCGGTACGTTGGCGAGCCTCCAAGCCGCTACGCGCGCGCGTCATAGCGCGGAGACGTCGCGGCTTAGCCGTGCCGGTCTGCGACGATTCTCCGATGGCGGACCACGCGACTGCCGCGGTCTGGGCGGACGCGCAGGCCGCCATCGTGCGGGATGACCCTTCCCGACGGATGGCGCTTGCAGGGCGCTGCTACAGAGGACCTTACGGCGAGGCTCCACGACATCTGCCGTATCGGCGTGCGGCGATGTCCTTCATGCGTTGGCAGTTGCGACGGGGCGTGCTCGAGCCGCCGGCAGCGCCCGCCCCGGAAGTTCGTGGTGGAGGGCGGTAAACGAGCGTTTGCTGCGTGACGGGTGCGAAGCGGTGGCGCTGAGCGGAGGCTCCCCCGGCCCGTCTTCGTCACGGCCGGTGGACTATTGGATGTCGTTCGCCGACTATCCGACCGCCCGCGCTTGGTACCGCGCGCATAACGCCAGCGTGGTCGCTGCCTATCTGGACCACAGAAACCTGGCGGAGACGGAGAATGCTGCCGAGCGGTTCTTCATGAACGTCGTGCTGTGTCGGGTGCTCTACGCGCACGCGCTGGTCGCGGCGCCTCGGCTGTCGCTTGGGTGGCTTCGTCCACTCGCTCCCGTGCTTGGCGACCCGCGCTTCGGGATGACCGGGATCTTCCTCCAGCTCTCGCGCGTGGTCCCCGACGAGTACCCGCTCACCGATCCCGTCGCCTCATATCTGGCAGACGAGCTCGGTTTCGGCCGTCTGCTCGACTATGGGGTAATCGTGCCGAGGCTACAACGGCTATACGAGTGGTCAGCGCATGAGCTCGCCGAGCCTGAGCTGATCAGCTGCGCTCGCGACGGAGCCCTGACCTATGCGTGGCCGTTCGAAGACCGAGGTGTGTGGAAGGCGCCGCGATCGCGTCCGGTTCAGATTGTCCGCCGCGTGCTGAGCGGGCGCTTCCTGGATGCAGTCGACTCCGAGGGCGCGTGACGACCCTAAGCTGCAGACTTCAATGGCGATCGGGACCAAACGGCGGCCGCGGTGAGCGATTCGATGGCCTCAGGGCCTCGCGGCGACGTGATGCCGGACGCGCTGAGTCCCAGGCATCTTGCAGTTCGTGTCGCCGAGGTTGCTGCCGTCGTCGCGGTGGTGGGGATCGCGATCACCGCGCTACCCGGGCTTGATGAAGTACGGGCACGGCTGAGCGGGGCCGATCCCGCCTTGGTCGCAGCGCTGGTGCTCGCCGAGGTCGCGTCGTGCGCCGGGTATGTGCTTGTGTTCCGGGCGACGTTCTGCTCGCAAATGTCTTGGCGCCTGAGCTACGACATTGCGATGGCCGAGTTGGCGGCGAACTCGCTGCTGCCGACGGGCGGCGCCGGTGGCCTCGCGCTCGGAGTGTGGGCGCTCCGTCAAGCGGGAATGCCGACGGCTCACATCGCGCGTCGATCGGTCGCGTTCTTCGTCGTCACCAGCGCCGCCAACTTCTTCGCACTCGTGGTCGTGGGGATTGGCGTGTTCGTCGGAATCCTGCCCGGTCGCGGCTCCTTCCTGCTTACGCTTGTGCCGGCGCTGATCACAGCTGCCGCGGTGCTGCTCGTGGCGCTAAGCCCGAGGCTGCTGCGCTGGCTGGGCTCGCGAGGTGCTGGGGCCCACGCACATCAGTGGCGCAGGCGGGCGCGCGCTGCCCTGCGGGCGGGCCTGATTGCCGGTGCCGACGGCGTCGATCAGGCGATCGCGCTGCTGCGCTCGCACAGCGTCGGCGTGCTCGTCGGCTCGTTCGCGTACATGGCGTTCGACATCGCGGCGCTCGGTCTCGGTTTCGCCGCCGTCGGACATGTGCCGACGTTCGGGACGCTCGTGCTCGGCTACCTGATCGGACAGCTCGGCAACCTGATCCCCGTACCCGGCGGTATCGGTGGTACCGAAGGGGCGCTGATCGGCGTCTTTGCCCTCTACGGCGTGAACGTCTCGGATGCGACCGCGGCCGTGCTGCTCTATCGCCTCTTCCAGCTGATCATCCCCGCACTGCTCGGGACGCCCGCGTTCTTCTTGCTGCGACGCAAGCTGATGCGCGCGGATCAGCCCGCTCGGGTCTGCGCGCCGCTCGCCGTTGAGGTGGTGCAGCTCCCCGGCCCGATCCGCTCAGATATCGCTTAGCCCGGGATCGATGACGTCGCGGGTGCCTTCTCGAAGGTGAGCCGGTAGTGGTCAAGCAGTTGGCGTTCGAAGCAGATCTTGTTCGCGCTGACGCCCGAGGTGAACGCGAGCCGGAAGTCGCTGCTGGTGAGCCAGCGAGGGACAAGGCGCAGCTTCAGCAGCGCCTTTTGAGCGCTAGGGGCTCGGACCCGCGCGTTCCATTGCTCGATCGTCTCGATGTAATCGAGCCGGCCGTTTACGCTTGAGACCAGGCGAAAGTGTGGTTCGGCGCAGCGGAGGATTTGGTCCCGGTCGAGGGGCAGCCACGAGCCCGGAAACTGACGACCCAGCAATCCTAGGATCCAGGCATCGGAGTCTCGTGGGGCGTTGGTGTCGACCTGCTCAATCGGGATCATCTTGGGTCCGAACACCATCGTCTGCAGATAGAACCTGCCGCCGTCGTCCACCAGTCCCGCAACCCGCCCGAAGAACCGCCGGTAGATCTCCTCCTGGCGACCGGCACGGTAGTCATCCGGCGCGCAGAAGTGCTCAAACGCCCCGAGGCTCGCGACCGCATCAAACCGACCAAAGGTCTCGCGCGTCACCCGGCGCGCGTCGCAAATGTGAACCTCGAGGCCGTGGCGACGGCAAGCCGCTGCTTGAGCCGAGGACAGCGTTACACCCACCCCGTTCGCACCGACGCCACGAATGTAGTTCAGCAGCCCGCCCCAACCACAGCCGAGATCAAGCACCCGAGCCCCCGCTTCGATCCCGATCCGCTCGGCGACGTACTCGTGCTTGCGGCCCTGCGCCTGCTCAAGGCTCAGCGAGAAGTCGCCGTCGTACTTGGCGCCGCTGAAGTCCGCCAGCTCACCGAGGCTGAGTCGAATGATCCGGTCAGTCAACGAATAGGTGAAGTCCAAGTCCTTACGATCGGCCACGGCTCAGCCCATCCCTCGAGACGCGTGCGAGACAGCGACCAACCCGCCGCAACCGAGCCCGACCTCCAGCACACACGGGAACGGACCTTCTACGGCCGGGCCCGTCCTCGCCGCTGGGTCCGATCCTCGAGTGGGGCACGAAGCGAGGCGACAAGCGCGGGAACGTACGACATGTCCTTGAGCCTACGCTCCTCGCCGTACGGCCACAGTCATGACGTGCCCGCTTTGTCGGCGAGCTCGGGTGCAGCGCGGCGCAGGGTGATGGCGGCGGTGCAGCGGCGATCATCAACCCATAGATATCCGTGATAGCCCTCGACAGCCCCTTGAATGGGGCTTTGACCCCATTGCCCGCGCCGCGGCCGAGAGAGAACGTTGCTTGGGACACCGTATGAAAGACCGCAAGATCTCTGACGACGAGCTCGCCGAATTGGTTCAGCGCACCGAGGAGGCCACGTCGGCCTTCATCCAGGGGGACATGGACCGCTACCTGACGCTCACGCGTCACCTGCCGGGTTTCACGTTGATGAACCCGTTCGGCGGACCCGCCGCCTCCTACGAGGACCGGAGCACCAGCGTTAGGGACGCGGCCGGCTACTTCCAAGGCGGCGAGGCGAAGCTCGAGCTCTTAGAGGCCCACACCTGGGGCGACACGGTCGTGCTCGTGATGATTGAGCGCCAACACGCGCAGGTCGGCGGCATGCCCGACCAGGACTGGTCGCTCCGAGTCACCCAGATATATCGCCGCGAGGGCGATGACTGGCTCGTCGTGCATCGCCACGCCGACCCGCTCGTCCACCCGATCAAGCCCGAGCAGGCCGCCGCCCTCGCGCGCGGCTGAGGCGTGACGTCTCACGCGGCCGTGATCGGCCGCGAGCGGGAGATCGCGGTGGCGGCGGCGTTGCTTGATTCCCCACCGCAATCCCGAACCACGCGGGCCTGTTCATCCAGTCGCTCATGTGACAGTCAGCGAGCTGTGCAGCAGGGGACGCTCGGGATTGACAGCGCGGCGGCAGTGGTGCATACTTAGGTATGTGCCTAAGTATCAGGAGCTCGACCGGATGTTCCATGCGCTCGTCGACGGCAGCCGGCGCGCGATGGTCGAGCGGCTCTCCCGGGGTCCTGCCTCCGTCAGCGAGCTGGCCCGGCCGTTCGAGATGGCGCTCCCCACGATCGTCCAGCACCTGGGCGTATTAGAGGCAGCGGGCATCGTCAGCTCGACCAAGGTCGGCCGGGTCCGCACCTATCAGCTGGTCCCGGGGGCAATGGAACCGGCGGCGGACTGGATCGGCCGGCACCGGCTGCCGGCTGAACGCCGGCTGGACCGCCTCGGCACGTTCCTCGGCAGTGCCAACCCCTCCGCATCCACCCGCAAGGAGTGATCGCAATGAACGACACGATTGAGCGCAGTCAGACCCACGCGACGTTTGTGATCGAGCGCAGCTACCCCGCTTCCGTCGAGGCCGTCTGGCACGCATTGTCGGACAACGAAGCGCGCGATCAGTGGTTCGGCGCCGGCTCAGCGTTCGACGCTTACGAAAAGACGCACGACTTCCGCGTTGGCGGCCAGGGGACCGAGGAAGGCCAGTGGCACGGCGGTCCGCGGTCGCGCTTCTTGTCGACCTACACAGACATCGTCGACCTACGGCGAATTGTGTTCACCTACGACATGTGGGTCGACGAGCGGCACCTGTCGACCTCCCTGACCACGATCGCGCTGGAGCCGCAAGGCGACCAGACGCGGCTGACCTACACCGAGCAAGGCGTCCATTTCGACGGCCTCGACAGCGTCGAAGGCCGGGAGGAGGGCACCCGGGGACTACTCGGGCAGCTCGCCTCCCACCTCGCCGTCGGCCACTGACGCTCCGCCCCGAAACCCCCTATCGAAAGGCAGACTACCCATGACCCTTGTCACCGCACAGATGTCGATCTCCGTCGACGGCTTCTACGCCGGCTCGCGGCACGCCGACATGAGAACCTGGCTTGACAGCACCGAAGCCGCCGGCTTCTTTCGGGTCACCCGCTGGGCGATCGATGCCGAGGCATGGCGCCAGCGCCTGGGCTTCGGCGGCGGCGAGCGCAGCACCAACTCGGAGGTCATCGCGGAGAGCTACGCGTCGGCCGGCGCCTACGTGATGGGACGGCGCATGGCCGATGGCGGCGAGATCCCCTGGGGAGCCGACCCTCCGTTCCGCGCTCCGGTGTACGTCGTCACGAACCGCTCGCGGCGGACTCTCGAGCGGCAGGGCGGCACGAGCTTCACTTATGTCACCGCCGGCGTGGAGAGCGCCATTGATCAGGCGCGCGCCGCCGCGAGCGGCAAAAACGTCGCGATCGCGGGCGGTGGCACGCTGCTGCGCCAGGTGATCAGCCTCGGGCTCCTCGACGAGCTCGAGCTACACATCGTGCCCGTGATCCTCGGCGACGGGATGCGCCTGCTCAACCCCCAACTCGGGCTCGACAGCCGCGAGGGGATCGAGCTCACCCCCGACCGTGTCCTCGCGACCCCCGACGTCACGCACGTGCGCTACAAGGTCAACGGTCGTCGCCCCCTCGTCCTCGACAACCGAGGACGATATGAGGAACCCGCCGTCGCCTAGCGATTTTGCCCTAGTCGCCGGGCTCATGCCTGCAGCACCTGGTGGGCGAAGCGCACGGCTAGGGCGCCGTCGCCGACGGCGCCCGACACTCGCTTGGTCGCTCCGGCGCGGACATCGCCCGCAGCGAACACGCCTGGCCAGACGGTCTCGAGCAACTGCGGCTGACGGTCGGTCACCCGCCACCGGTTCGGACCGTCCCCGGCAGCGGCAGCGTTACCGCACTTGATGTAGCCGGCCTCGTCGAGGTCGAGCATCGTGTGCACCGCCTCCGTGCACGGATCGGCGCCGATCATCACGAACACGGCCGTGACCGCGACGCGCTCGATGTTTCCGTCCGCGCGGCTGCGCAGATCTGCGTACTCCAATCGGTCCTCGCCGTGGACGCCGCTGACCTCCGTCTGGCTGACGATCTCGATATTCGCCCGCGATTCGATGCGCTCGAGCAGGTAGCGCGACATCGTCCTAGCGAGACCCTTGCCACGAATGACGATGCGGACGCTGCGCGCGGCACGCGACAGGTGCGCGGCTGCCTGGCCGGCTGAGTTGCCCCCACCGACCACGATCACGTCCTCGCCGCGGCACCGTTCGGCGTCGGTGGCCATGGCAGCGTGGTAAACGCCCGCGCCCGTGAATCGCTCGATGTTGTCGGCCGCGAGCGTTCGCCAACTCGCGCCCGTGGCGACCACAACCGTGCGGGCGAGCGCGTGCTGGCCGTCGTCGAGGTCGACGCGGACAAGTCCCTCGGTGCCGCGCGCGAGCTCGACCGCGCGGTGAAAGCTCGACAGCACCGCGTCGAACCGGCGCGCTTGCAGAGTCGCTTTCCGCGCAAGCTCGATGCCTGAGATCCCGGTAGGGAACCCCAGGTAGTTCTCGATCCGAGTGCTGGTGCCGGCCTGACCACCGGGCGCCCACGCCTCGGCCACCAGCGTTCTCAGTCCTTCGGATCCGCCGTACACGGCGGCTGCAAGGCCCGCGGGACCGCCGCCCAGGACGACCAGGTCAAACCGCTCTCCGTCGATCTCGGCCCGCAGCCCGAGATCGCGAGCGACCTGTGCCGCCGAGGGGTTGCGCAGCACTGACGTGTTGCGAACGAGCACGGGCGTCTCCTCGCGAGGGATCTGAAGCCAGTCGAGCATCGCCGCGCTCTCGTCATCGGTGTCGACGTCGTACCACCGCACCGGTATCAGATTCCGCTCGAGCAGATCCCGCACGTCAAAGGCACGCCGCGAATCACGCGGCGCGATCAGCCGCAGCACGCCGTACCCGTGCTCCACGTGCCACGCCCTGCGCGCCATCATCGCGCGGAGGACGAGATCGGCAAGCTCGGGCCACGACGCAAGCATCGCCCGAAGCGCCAAGCGCTCGAAAGCGATCACATCAGTCGGTTCGCCGGCCACGCACTCGGCGATCGCCGGCTCACCGGTGAAGATCGCGATGTCGCCCAAGAATGTCCCGGCGTCCACCTCGGCAACCCACACGTCCTTGCCTGGTTTGCGGTCAAGCACCCGCACCCGGCCCCGCTCGACGATAAGGAACGGAGCATCCCGCTGCCCCTGCTCGTACAGCACCTCACCCACCCCAAACGAACGCCGCGTACCAATCTCGGCCAGCCGCTCAAGCTTCTTCCCGGAGATCCGCGGGAACATCGCCTCGTCGCCGAGATCGGGGAAGTCCTCGGCGCGGATCTGTTTGGGTGCGGTCGCCTCGATCGACACGGTCCGCCACAAGGGGTAGCAGAACCGCGCCCACGACGTACAAGCGTTCTGAGCTCCTCGAGCGCGTCCCTGGCGAGTTAGAGCGCGTCGCCGATCGCGAGCGTTGTCTGCTCGACCCTGCCGACGACGGTGAGGAGCTGTCCCGTTGGGTCCAGGCCGGGGGCGGCGGGGTGGCGCCGGCCAGGGTCGGTCGGCTGGCCATTGATGAGGCGTTCGGCCAGGTCTCGGGCCGCTCGACCGGTCTGAGTTCAAGCCGGGCTTCCTCGCGTAGGTAGGCCTCGGCGGCCTGAGTTGTGATCGTGTCGATCGCGTCGATCGCAGCGCTGGCGAGGGCCTGTAGCCGGGGATCTCGCTAACGCTGAACTGCTCGGCCGCTGGCACGCTGACTCCTAGCCCAAACGAAGAAGCGGCAATGTCAACGATGAGTCAGAACAACCTCGCAGGCCGACGGGATCGCGCTGTTCGGCCCGACAGCGGAGTTCGAGGTCACTGCGTTCGACAAGATGTTCGCCAGCAACGTGCGGGCGCCGTTCTTCCTTGTGGCGGCGCTTGCTCCCGGAATGGCCGCGAGGGGCCGCGGCAGCGTCAGCCTCAGCAGCATGGCCGGCGGCGTCGGCGTCGTAGGGGGCGCGGCCTACGGCGCGACGAAGGCATCGCTCGAGGCGATGACGCGCGCCTGGGCTGCGGAGTACAGCGCCAGCGGGGTGCGCGTCAACGGCTGATGGAACAGACGATGCTCCTAACGTCGGTCCCGCCGATCATCGCGCCGGTCCTCACGCCGATCCCCGCGACGCCGTACGCCTCGGGTCACTACCGCCGCTGTACCAGCCACCGCCGCGGTTCGCGCGACCGGTCGTCCGCCGAGCACGCCACGTCTGCCAACTCGACCTCTACCAAGCATCTCAGACTCCTTCACTTGTAGTTGCTTCATCGGCCTCGATCGCAGCCGCCAACGCCTGAATCGGGATCCGGCCGCTGGCCACCAACTGACCGCCTGACCGGCGCACCGCGGAACCGAACGGCGCCGCCCAAAGGTTCTCCCAGACGAGCACGGCCGCGACGCTCCCCGGCTCGAGCGCCGCCCCGATCGATGCGACGTCCTCCTCGGCGAGCAGCAGCGCGAGGTCGGTCTCCAGCTCCCGCAGACCACCGAGATCGACGTCGCCGAAGTCGTGGGACTCGAACCCCTCCACGGATCCGTCGACTTCTTTCTTCAGCAGAATCAGGTCGAGCACGCGGACCGTGCCGCTCTCGATCAGGGCCGACAGCTCTCTCGCCATCTCGCCCGAGAAGTTCGCCTCATCGGCCGGAAACTCGACCACCACGTAATCGACGGGCCCGAGCTCGTCCACATCCGTGTCGTTCATGGCTGATCCTCCATCCGTCGTTGCGGACGCCCGATGTCGGGGGTCCTTTCGTCAAGCTTCGCCCCACGGGAGTCCGGCGACATCATCCGGATGGGATGACCGCAAGCGCGTTGCGCGACGAGATCGTCCGTCCGTACGCCCGGATAGTCGGCGTCACCCTGTCCGGGGGATGCCAAGCCGCCTCCGCGCCCGAAGCTGTGAGCAGCATGAAATGGGAGCTGGCGATCATCGCCGCGGCACTTCTGGCGGTGGCTGCTGTATCGCGGCGGCTGACCGGCACGTCGGTGACGCCGGCGATGGTGTTCGTGATTCTCGGGGCGCTCGTGGGGCCGCTCGTGATCGACGAGGTCACAGCCGCCCCGACGGGCGCGAGCGTAAGGACGCTCGCCGAGGCGACCCTCGCTGTCGTGCTGTTCGCCGACGCCTCCCGGATCAAGCCTCGTGTGCTTAGGCGCGAATACGCGGTGCCTCTGCGCCTGCTCGGCATCGGGCTGCCGCTGACGATCGCCCTGGGTGCGGTGCTTGCCGCGGTGATCCTCGATCAGCTCAATGCGACCGAGGCGGTCGTGTTGGCGATACTCCTGGCGCCCACCGATGCTGCCCTCGGCGAGGCGGTCGTGACCGAGCCGCGACTCCCGTCACGCATCCGGCAGGGACTCAACGTCGAGAGCGGACTCAACGACGGGATCTGCGTACCGCTGCTGCTGATCGCGCTCGCGGCGGCAGACGTCGAAGACAAGGCCGCGAGCGGCTCGCACGCGATTCGGATCGTGGCCGAGCAGATCGGCTACGGGCTCCTCGGAGGCGCAGCGGCGGGGTTAGCCGCCGCCGCCGTCGTCGCGGCCGCGTATCGCCGAGACCTGATCAGCGGTTCGTGGCTTCAAGTCATCCCGGTTGCCGGCGCCGGCCTCGCGTACGGCATCGCGGTCGCGCTGGGTGGATCGGGCTTCATCGCGGCATTCCTTGCGGGAGCGATCTTCGGCGCGCTCGTCAGCCACGAGTCCGAGCAGGCCTCACGCCTAAACGAAGAGCTCGGAGGACTGCTCGGAGGAGTCACGTTCTTGATCTTCGGCGCGGTCCTGCTGGGTCCGGCGCTCGAGCACATGAGCTGGCAGATCGCGATCTACGCCGTGCTCAGCCTGACGCTGATCCGCATGCTCCCGGTCGCGGTCGCGATGATCGGCACCGGTGCCCGGATGCCAACCGTCGGCTTCCTCGGCTGGTTCGGTCCGCGCGGTCTCGCATCGATCGTGTTCGCCGTGATCGTTGTCGAGGAGGCACACCTGCCCGGGGCCGGGACGATCCTGGACGCCACTTATGTGACGATCGGATTGTCGGTGATCGCGCACGGAATCACGGCAGCGCCATTGGCCAGACGCTACGCCCGCTGGTACGAATCGCATCCGCAGGACCGCCGCCCGGTCATGGAAAGCGTTCCCACACCAGACCACCGCAAACGCGGGGCGCCTGACGCCAACACAAGCGCGTAGGCATGAGCGCGTCCAGGGTCATTGCGTCAGCCCGAGCCTGGCCGGCGTGGTCAACTCCCGGTCTCAGGCTGAGCTCCGGACGCTCTCTGCCCGATCAGCCTTCGGGCAGCGCAGCAAAATCACGTTTGGCTTTCCTGTACCACGCCATTCCTGACCACGGCCTTTTCCACCTACCCTTCATCTCTTTCAGAGCAGACTCGTGCGTGACATCGCCCCCTGCGACCATGTCCTTTAGATGCCGATCTTGCGCTTTTATTACCTCATCCGCGGTGTTCCCCTCGTGTGAGAAGTCGCAGGGACCGCCCAACTGTCGACATGTCATTACTTTCATGAACCTCGCTCTCCTTTTGTAGTACGGGACCGCGCAGTCGCGCACTCCGGTGGGTTTGGTTTGGTTGGTGGGCGCGCGCCGCGATGCCGGAGTGTTTCAGCTGGTGTTCGGCTTCCGGCCTCGGCGAATTCGCACCACGTGCCGGGCGATGACTGCGATCAGCAGCACGCCCGCGGCGACGGCGAGGTACGCGGAGTAGCGCGTAGCTGTGTCGTAGATCGTGTTGATGTGGCTGCCTGAGAAGTAGCCAATGCACGTCCAGACCGCGACCCAGAGGGCAGCGCCGACCGCATTGAACAGGAGGAATTTGGCCCAGTGAATTCCGCTGATGCCGGCGATGATGCCGTTGGCTTGGCGGAGACCTTCGATGAAGCGGGCGACGATGATGATCCATCCTCCGTGGCGCTCGAAGAACCCCGTCGCCTTGTCGAGCCGCGCGTCCGTGAGAAAGATGTACTTACCGAAGCGCCTGACCAGCGGCCGGCCGCCGAAGTGGCCGATCGCGAAACCGATGTTGTCGCCAATAACAGCGCCACAGAAGCCGAGCAGCGCGACAAGCACGATGTTGAGCCTCCCGGTGCCCGCGTACACGGCCGCGAGGATCAGGACGGTCTCGCCGGGAACGGGCACGCCGAAGTCCTCGATCAGTACGAGCCCCACGACCGCCAGGTAGCCAAACCGATCGAGCGTCGGCTCGAGATTGTGCAACACACCGGGCAGGTGCTCGGGCGTGGCCGTGGCAATCATCTTGGGACCCGCACGTTGCTGGACTCCGTATCTAGTTGCGCTCGCTGCCGAACAGCTGGCCGCCGAAGATCACGATCCCCGGCACCGCGTAGATGATGTTCGCATGCGGGATGTTGACGAAGATCAGCACTAGCCCGAACACGATCAACGCGCGGCCTGGTCGGGCAGCGATTCGACGACGCGGCGACCGAGAGACCGTTCGAGGTCGCTGTCGGTGTTGAGCCCGAGCTCCTGCAGTCGGGCCCATTGCGTCTGCTGCGCGGGTCGCGCGAACAGCTCACGGAAGTCGGCCGTCGCGGACTGGAGCTCGCTGTCGGCCGGCAATGTGACCCGGTCGACGTGAGACTTGGTGCGTGCGATCGCGTCATGATCGAACCGCGCTAGCCGGACCGCCATCTTGTCGACTTCGGCGTCGAGCTCGTCGTCGGCGATCGCCCGGTTGACGTAGCCGTACTGCTCGGCGCGAGGCCCGTCGAGATCGTCGGCGACGAGCAGGATCTCAAGCGCTCGGCCGCGACCTACCAGGCGGGAGAGCCGGGCCATCGGGGCGCCGCCCGGGACGACGCCGATGCCGACCTCGAACTGGCCGAGTAGGGTGTTCTCGCGGGAGGCAAACCGCAGGTCGCAGGCGAGTATGAATTCGCTTCCGGCGCCTCGGGCGCGTCCGCGGATCGAGGCGATGGTGACGACCGGCGCTCGAGCCAGACGAGCGAGGAGGTCGATCCACGCGGGCATTCCGGTCGGACCGACGCCCAGCGCTGCGGTGCGGCTGGGGTCGTTCTCGATGTCGTAGTGCGCCAGGTAGAACTCGGGGTTGGCGCTGTCGAACACGATGACGTTGAGGTCCGGGTCTTGTTCGACCAACCCGACGAGCTCGGCGAGCTCCGCCACTGTCGCCGCCGTGATTGTGTTGATCGGGGGATGGTTGAACGTGACCCGGCAATAGCTGGGACTGCGACGATCGATGCTCAGGTGTGTCCAGGACTGCGACCAAGCCTCGGAACCTCGACCGTTGGCGTTTGCGCTGGTGTCCATGGTGCTCATGACGAACTCCTCATGTCGGAACGGTGGGGTGACCTCGATGCCGTGGGCGGTCACGTCATGACTGCCTGCTTGGATTGGGCTCGCGTTGAGCTTCTCGGCTTCACGGCGCTCCCGCGCCAGGGAACTCCCTGGTCGGGTCCCTGGTCGCGAGCGATGGAGTCGCTGCCATCGAGGACCGACTCGGGGCGCTGCTCCGTGACGAAGCTCAGCCTCGTGAGGACGCGAGGATCTGGCTGTGGAGGTCAAGCAGTCCGGGCACGTCACCGGCGTCGACCCGGCCCATCCCGCACTCGGTGCAAATCCCCCAGTGGCGAGCGCCCCCAGGAGAGTTGATCAGGGCGGCGTCGATGTGCTCGATCTGCTCGGCGGTCGTGCCCGGCGCCTGATCATCCGGGTGGTAGGGGACGAGCGCGAAGTACAGCTCGGTGTCGGCGTCGGTCCTCAGTCCGCCCAGCGGCCCGAAGTAGTCGCTGTCGTTGCGGCCCTGGGGCACGGTGAAGGACACGAAGTTCACCGGCCGCCCGGCGGCGGCGGTCACGGCATTGACGAGCTCGACTTGCATCTGCAGCGACTCGGGCTGCACGAAGTGCTGGTGACCGTAGTCGCCGTAACAGAGGTGCATCCCGACCGTGACATCGCCAGGCACGCGCTCGATGCAGCGCACCAGCCCCGGCGCGATCTGGTCCATCGGCAGCTTCGGTCCCATCGCTCCCTCAAGCGCCCCGAACTCGACCGCAACGTCCCACTGGACAGCAATCCGGTCATGCGGGAGCCGCTCGAGCGCGGAATCGAGATCGGCGAACAACGCTCGCTCGTAGGACGGCGCGACTGTGGGCAGGTCATCGGGTCCGAATGTCCCCGCCACCGAAGCCAGAGGCGTCGGGTACTGCAACTGGAACCGCACGTCGGCCGGGATCGTTCCCTCGCTCTGCATCCGCTCGAACGTCGCGAACGACTCGGTGTATTCATCGGCATAGCCGAGGTTAGGCCAGTCGATCATCTCAGCCGACGCGCCCTCGGTGAGGCGAAGTGTGGGCATGGCCGGCGCCCCGGGAGCGGTCTCGTAGGCCTGGCCGACCGATACGGTCTCGAACTGCGGCATCTGCTCGAACTTCCGCGTCTGGAAGCTGATCCAATAGTTGCGGTCTCCGGTCTCCCCGTCAGTCATCCGGCGCACGCCGTCCGGGATGCGTGAACTGATCTCGCGCATCACGGTCTCGGCGTCGGGCAGGTTTACCGAGCCATTGAAATGAATGCTGGTAGGTGGCATGGCAGTCCTCTCGATCGCTCTCCGTTCAGGCCGTCATATCACGCCCGGCGACGCCAAGCGGGCTCTCAGCGCGGAGCTGCGCTCGATCGTCGATTAGCCGTCAGTGCCGATATCAAGGTCGGCCACGACGCGGTAGTGGTCGCAAGCCGGCGCACGGCACAATCTGGCTGTGTCGCCGCTGCCGTCATTTGCAGATCTGGCCGCAAACCCGGAGCCCACGATGGACGTCCTGGCGCTGGCCGTGGCCGCGGAGCTGCGCGCCGTCGATGCTGATGCCGCAATCGGGAAGCTCGACGTTCTCGGCGCGGATCTGTCGCGCGTCGCCGGCCAGACCGAGCAGCGTCCGTTGGAGCTCTCGCTCGCCTGCAGCCAGGTGCTCGGCCGTGAGCACGGATTCGCCGGTGACCGCGACCGCTACGACGATCCGGACAACTCGATGCTCGACATCGTGCTCGCACGACGACGCGGGCTGCCGATCCTCTTGTCAGTCATCTACATCGAAGTTGCTCGCCGCGCCGGCATCGCGCTGGCCGGCGTCGGACTGCCGGGCCATTTCGTCGTGGGACATTTCGGCACCGACCCTCCGGTGCTGCTAGATCCCTTCAACGGCGGCGCGCTCGTCGACGCCCCTGGTTCCGAAAGCGTCAGGCCCTGGCACCCGCACCAGATCGCCACGCGAATGCTCAACAACCTCCTCGCCAGCTATCAGCGCCGCGGCGACCTGAGCCGCGCGATCCGCGCCGCCCGAATGCGCCTCATGCTTCCGACCGAGACATCTCTGCGCCAGACCATGAACGCCGAGCTCCGAGCACTACAGGCCCGACTCAACTGACCGACGTGCCACGGGCTGGCGGCGCCGTCCCGCCGGTGGCGAGTCGCATGAGCGGGGAGTCGAAGTCGACGTCGGCGGTGGTGCGCGCTGAGCGGGTGGCATTGCCGGCGAACTCGTGCTGATAACCCGACCAGGCGGTGTCGGCGATCCGATGTCCGACGCGGGCGTCGAGGATGACGGCAAGCTCTGTGGCGGCGCGCTCGATGCGGCCACCGAGCTCGGTCGCACCCCAGTCCTCGGGCGCCGCGAACACCGAGGTGGGCAGCGTCAGCGCGCGTAGGTAGGCGAACAGCGGCCGCATCTGGTCGTCGATCACGAGCGCGTGTCGGGAGCTGCCCGCAGTCGCCGCGAGCAGCACCGGTTTGGCGACGAGCAGGTCGTCGTCGAGCAGGTCGACGAACGATTTGAACAGGCCGCTGATGCCGGCCTTGTACACGGGAGTGGACGCGATCACCGCGTCGGCGCTGGCGAGCCGGGCGATCACGGCTCGCAGCTGCTCGCCGGGGAATCCGGAGACGGTGGCGCGCGCGATGTCGACGGCGAGGGGTCCGAGTTCGACGACATCGGCCGACGCCTGGGTGCCGGCTTCGTGCAGCAGGTCGAGGCTCTTCTGCGTGATCCGGTCGGCGAGCAGCCGGGTTGAGGAGGGGTCGCTGATGCCGGCGCTCACTACGACCAGGCCGGCAGGCTCGACGTCGGTGGGAGTGCGGTCGCCGAGGTGGGTGGTGGCGGCGACGGTCATGTTCGACTCGGTTCGCGGTTCGCTGGTACTGGTGGTAGGCCGCTGGGTGTGGCGATCAGTGCCTGGCACAGGTAGCGCAGCAGCTCGAGCTGGTCGCGGCTGAGGGTGCGGGTCATCGCCTCGGCGACGTGACGTCCGTGCGCGGCACCGACCTGGCGCTGGGCGCGGATGCCGTCCGGAGTGAGGCGAATCCGGCAGGCGCGAGCGTCGAGCAGGTCGTCGGTTCGCTCGACGAGCCCGCGGGACTCGAGCCGTGCGATCAGTCGCGACATGCCGGGCTGAGTGAGCAGCACGTCCTCGCCCAGTTCGGTGATCCGCACCCCGTCAGGCGCGGTCGACAGGGCATAGAGCACGCCGTACTCGCGCGGAGCGAGATTGCCCCAGACATGGCCCGCGGTGAGTTCGCGTGCGATCGTCGCCTGAGCGCGGAACAGCGCCTCCCACGCCTCGTTCGCGATCCTCGTCTCGCTGCTCATCGCTCAGCGCCCACGGGCAGGTCGGCGGCGAGCGCCGGTGCGCTGTCCCGGTAAGGGGAGGCTCCGGTCAGGTTGTCGCCCCGGTTCGGGTTCGGGCGCGGCTGGCGGGACTCGCCGTCGCCGTACTTCGCCTTCACCAGGCCCGCATGGGTCGGCGCGTCCGCGGCTCCGGGCGCTCTGCGGGCCTCCATCTCCCTGCGCAGCACGGGCACGACCTCGGTGCCGAGCAGCTCGACCTGCTCCAGCGCCAGCTCCACCGGGAGACCCATGGCGTCCACGTTCCACAGCTGGCGCTGGTAGTCGCCGAAGCCCTCCTGGAAGGTGAGGGTCTTTTCGATCACTTGCTGCGGACTCCCGACGCTCAGCGGCGTGGCCGCCACGTAGTCGTCGAGGGAGTAACTCGTGCCGTAAATCGGAGAGCCCTCGAAGTAGGGGCGAAACGTACTCACGGCGTCTTGAGATCGCTTGGCGATGAACGCATGCCCGCCGAGCCCGACGATCGCCTGCTCGGGCGTGCCGTGCCCGTGGTGCGCAAACCGCTCCCGGTAGAAGTTCACCAGCGGCCGGAAATGGAAGTTCGGGGCAAGCACGTTGTTTGCGAAGTACCCGTTGCCGTAGTAGGCGGCCTGCTCGGCAATCTCCGGGGTACGGATCGATCCGTGCCACACGAATGGCGGCACGTCATCCAGCGGCCGCGGGATCGAGGTGAACCCTTGCAACGGCGTGCGGAAGCTCCCCTCCCAATCGACGACGTCCTCGCGCCACAGCCGATGCAGCAAGTTGTAGTTCTCCAGCGCGAGCGCGACCCCCTCTCGGATGTCCTTGCCGAACCATGGGTACACCGGCACCGTATTCCCGCGGCCCACCATCAGATCCATCCGCCCCTTGGACAGGTGCTGGAGCATCGCGTAATCCTCGGCGATCTTCACCGGATCGTTCGTCGTCACCAGCGTGACCGCGGTACTCAAGATGATCCGCTCGGTCAGCGCGGCGATGTGCGCCAGCAGCGTGGTCGGCGAGGATGAGAAGAACGGCGGGTTGTGGTGCTCTCCGATCGCGAACACGTCGAGCCCGACCTCATCCGCCCGCTGGGCGATCCGGACAATCGCGTCGATCCGCTCCGCTTCGCTCGGCGTGTAGCCGGTTACCGGGTTCCGGGTGATGTCGCTGACAGAGAAGATCCCGAAATGCATGACGACCGCCTTTCGTTGTGCCCACAACCATAGCAGATACATGACTGCGCATGTATCTGCCCGGGCTCCCGCGAAGAGCTACGCAGCGCGCTCACGGACCTCCCGGATCCCAACAGCGAAAGGCAACCGATATGAAGATCGTGGTTATCGGCGGGACCGGCCTCATCGGCTCCAAGCTCGTCAACCAGCTCCGTGCAAACGGCCATGAGCCCGTGGCGGCGTCACCGAACACCGGCGTGAACACCCTCACCGGCGAGGGACTGCACGGAGCCCAGGAGGAGCTGATCAAGAGCGCCTCGATCCGCTACTCGATCGTGCACGCGACGCAGTTCTTCGAGTTCATCGACGGCATCGCCGACGCGGCCACCGACGGCAACACGGTCCGGCTCCCGCCGGCCCTCATCCAGCCGATGGCCGCCGACGACGTTGCCAGCGCAGTCGGCCGGGTCGCCGTCGGCCCGCCGCTGAACGGGACCGAGGAGATCGCGGGACCCGACCAGTTCCGGCTCGACGAGCTCATCCGCGAACGACTGCGGGAAAGCAACGATCCTCGCGAGGTCATCACCGACTGGCAAGCGGACCCGGCCGTCGTTGCACCGCTAGCGGTCATCGGTTCGTACCGGTTGTTCTGATCGCCACAGCTGAGTCACCGTACGCCGGCAGTCGGCCCCTCTACGGCGACGCACGGACCCGGCTCTCCAGCCGGCGGGAGAGACCGGACAGCTCGCCTGCCTCGCGTCACCTCAGTGCGCCGCCTCCTGCACGCGCCGCGGCAGTTTCCAGCCCGGACGGACGAAGTGGCACGTGTAGCCGTTGGGGTAGCGCTCGAGATAGTCCTGGTGCTCTGGCTCCGCCTCCCAGAACGGTCCCGCGGGCGCCACCTCGGTGACGACCTTGCCGGGCCACAGGCCGGAGGCGTCGACGTCGGCGATCGTGTCCTCCGCGATGCGGCGCTGCTCGTCGTCGACGTAGTAGATCGCCGAGCGATAGCTCGCCCCAACGTCGTTGCCCTGGCGGTTCTTTGTCGTCGGGTCGTGAATCTGGAAGAAGAACTCCAGCAGGTCCCGATACGAGATGCGCTCCGGGTCGAACAGGATCTCGATCGCCTCCGCGTGCGAGCCGTGGTTACGGTAGGTCGCGTTGGGCGTGTCGCCACCGGTGTAGCCAACGCGCGTGCCGCTCACGCCATCGAGCTTGCGGATCAGATCCTGGACACCCCAGAAGCACCCGCCCGCAAGGATCGCCTTCTCGGTTGCAGCCATCTCTCTGCTCCTCGTCGTCATGGTTCCTTGGTCGCGCTGCACATATGCTGATGCACACTCTAGGACCTCGTTGGAGCATCCTGGCCTCGCCCCGGGTTCGGCGAAGCGAGATTGTTCGGAACTAAGTCGCCGCTCGTACGTTTTAGGCCCCCGAACCACCCCTTCGGACGATGCGCCTTACCACTTGCGGCTCGCCGCTTAGACGATGACTTGGCGGGTGGCCGGATGAGCGCATCCGGGTTTGTCGTAGCGCTGGTACGGCTGGCAGTGCTCGCGTTCCCGTCGACGATCGCGGTCTGGCGGCTGCGTCGGCGACTCACGGCGATCCGCGGTGCCGAGGCGGCGATGGTCGATACGATCGTCGCGGTCGGCGTCGTGGTTGTCGCGGCGGAGCTGCTCGGGCTGGTCGGGGCGCTCCGGTTTGGTTGGCTGGCGGGGCTGCTGTGGCTGATAGCGCTGGCGTCGCTGTGGCCGACGCGGTCGATCATGCCCCGGGATCCGGCCATCGAGGCCGACCGCCCGGCGACGGCCAGTGGCAAAGGCGCACGCGCGCACCTGGTCTGTCGCTGGAGCGCAGTCATTGTCGTCGCGGTGGTAGTCGCCCAGTGGGCTCTAGCGACCGCGAACTCGCTCGGCGGCGGCATGTTCAGCTTCGACGTGCTCTGGTACCACATGCCGTTCGCGGCAGGCTTCGCGCAGACCGCGTCGGTGACGCATATCCAGTTCACCCAGGCCGATCCGTACGTGGCCTACTACCCGGCGACCTCGGAGCTGCTCAATGGGCTCGGGATCGCCGCGTTCGGCAACGATTTCCTGTCCCCGTTGCTGAACCTCGGTTGGCTCGCGTTGGCGCTCACGGCAAGCTGGTCGATCGGCCGGCGCTGGCGCGTCGAACTGCTGACGCTCACGGTCGGAGCGATGATGCTGTCGCTGCCGGTGTTCAGCACGACGCAGCCGGGCGAGGCGTTCAACGACGTCGTCGGCCTTGCCGCGCTGTTGACGGCGATCGCGCTGCTGGCGCCCTGCGAGTGGTCCCGGCTGCGGCTGTTGGCGGTCGGGACGGCGCTCGGGCTCGCGGTCGGCACCAAGTACACGTTCGTGGTGCCCGCGGTGGTGCTCGTGCTCGGCGTCCCGTTCATCACGTCGGCCAGGCGGCTGCTGCGGACCGCGCTGGTCGCCGTCCCGCTCGTGCTGACCGCCGGGTGGTGGTATCTGCGCGCGATCATCCACACCGGCAGCCCGCTCGGGATCCGCACGCGAATCGGACCGCTCCACCTCCCAGGACCGCGCTCCCCGCTCGCCGACGCGCAGCAGCAGACGGTGTTGTCGCAGATCCGCCACGTCTGGCTCTGGGGTTCGCGGTTGATCCCCGGCCTGACGCACGCGCTCGGCGTCCTGTGGCCGGTGATCGTTGTCGCCTGGATCGTTGCCGTCGTGCTCACGCTCACGCTGATCGAGGATCGGTTCCTGCGGGTGCTCGCGATCGCCGCCGCGGTTGCCGGCATCACCTACCTGCTGTTTCCGACCGGCGCGTACGCGATCGCTCAGAGCTCGCAGCTGTTCGCGGTCAACCTGCGCTACGCGGTGCCAGCGCTCACGCTCGGGTTGATGCTCGCGCCGATCCTCGCACGCCTGCGGGCTCCACGGCTCGTAGCGTGGGTCGGGCCCGTCCTGGTGATCGCCGCGCTCGCGGCGCAGCTTGAGCCGAACCTGTGGCCGACCCAGAAGGCACGGCATGTCGCGTTCCTGGCAGCAACGCTGGCCGTGCTCGCGTCCGCGACGGCGACCGCCGCGCGCGCACGCCGGCTGCCACGACCCAAACCGGGTGTGTTGGCCGCCGTCGCCGCGGTCATGGTCGTCGTCGTTGCCGGGGGCGGGTTCGTCGCCCAGCGTCACTACTTCCGCGAGCGCTATCGCGTCGGCGACGCCACGGCGCCGGGCCTTGGGACGATCTACGCCTGGGCGCAGACGATCGCGCACGCCAGGATCGCGCTGTACGGAACCGTCGAGCAGTACCCGCTATACGGCGCGACGGCCTCAAATCGCGTCACCTACCTCGGCCGGAACACGCAGAACGGCGGCTTCGCGCCGATCGACTCCTGCCCCGCCTGGCAGCGCGCCCTCCGGCTCGGTGGCTACCGATATCTCGTGCTGACGCCAGGGCCTACCGGGTCGATTGCCGTCGCGTGGTCCGCCCAGGACCCCGACCTCAAGCCGATCCTGCACCCGACACCCGACGTATGGGTGTTCGAAATCACCGCGAAGTCTCCGCAGGTGCATTGCGGGTGACGACAAGGCCCTGATGCCTCGGTCGATCCTGCGCCTAAGATGGATAGCTCGCAGATGGTGAGGAAGGACGAGGAGGCTTCGACAATGACCGAGCCATCGCAGGATGCTCAAAACCTCATGTCCACCCGGCATCTAGACGATCTGCGAGCACAGGCTCAGCACGCGCGTCAGCGTTACGACTTGTACAAGGCCAAGGCCTATGGACCACGGCCCACCAGCTCGGCACGCATGCGCGAGCTCGAACGAGCCTGCGAGGGGGCAGAGGCACGTCTTCGCGCAGCTGAGGCCGACCAACGGCGCGCTCCCACGACGGGCGGTAGGCCGCCGCGTCCGAGCTGACGCGAGGAGCTTGCTGGTTACACGGTGAATTTCGCTTCGCCGACCACGATGAGATCTTCGAGGCCGGTGCTGCGTTCTATCTCCCACCGGGCCACGTCGGGATAGGCAACGAACCGGACAGCGTGTACATGCAGTTCAGTCCGAATGAGGAACTGCGCGAGGTCTCGGCGGTGATGATGAAGAACCTGGAGTCCATCCAGGTTCGCTGAGTGTCAGGCCTCGTCTTGCTCGGCGAATCCGTCCTCGGGCAGGAGGCCGTGTTGCATCGCAACCAGGCCTGCAGCGGCGCGGGTGGGCGTGTTGTGATCGGCGTGCGGACGGGGCTTCGCGCATCGCCTGGTATGCGTCCGCCGCGGCGAGGATCCGCGCCCCACGGGAGATCGCGGCGCCCAAGTGGCCGCGCGGGTAACCGCAGCCGTCGAGACGCTCGCGGTGCTGCACGGCGATGCGGGCCACCGGCGCAAGCGCCTTGGACTGGCACAGCATGCGATCGGTGACGTAGGGCTGAAGGCGGACGCGCTCCCACTCGCCGGCGCCGAGCGGTCCGCGCTTGTCGAGGATCGCATTCGAGACCCCGAGCCGGCCGAGCCCGTGTGCCAGACCGGCGCGACGCGCCTATCGGACGTCCGGTTCAGCCAGGCCCACCCTGCACTTGCCTCCGCGGCAAGATCGGAAACCGCACGCGCATGCCCCAGGAAGTAAGGCGACTTCAGGTCGACGAAGTTGGCGATCGCCAGGAGCGCGGCGTCGAAGCGCTCGCCCGCCAGCAACACGGCGAGCGCTTGACGCCAAGGCCGACATCTACCGGGTGGGAGATTCACGGCGCACCATCCGGGCCGACCTTGTGCGAAGCATGCGACCCAAGCTCCTGGCGCGCGGGGTGGTGACTGAGCACGAGCTCGACGAGATCGATCGGGCGGCTCGCGAGCACTTCAACGATCCGGACACGCTCGTCATGCCAAACCTGCTTTTCCTGGTGTGGGGGCGTGAGCCTTCGATGGTCCGCGGTGCCGGAGTCGGAGCGAGCACACGGAGCGCGGAGCAAAAGCGCTGACCAGTTGTGGTTTGCGGACCACGTTGTCCCAAGAGGACACCGGTTGGAGCTGCAGGCCTCGGGCGGCGACGTGCTTAACATCCCACGCGAGGCCTTCGCGGGACAGCCTGGGACGTTGATCATGTCCCACGTGGCGAACGTCCCACAGTGGCGTCCAGAGCGCTCGAGTGGGACGTTGTGCACGCGATTTCGCGCGCCATCCGCGCACCTACGCCTCCACGAGCTGAACAACCTTCCTCGGGTCCTGCAACGGTGCCAGGACCGTGAGTGGATCAGCGCCGAACTCGACCAGCCCCAAGTCGCCATCGGCCGCGGCCGCGATGGGCTACGAGGACTCCGAGCGTGTGCGGTCGATCAAGTCGACGCCGCTGACTTTGTGCGTTGCGCGCCGCGCCGCGGTTTCGCATTGGATAGGAGCGAGAGATAGCGCCTGACGGCGACCACCGACCAGATCGCCTCGACGACGCCGAACGGCCACGTTCCGGCGAGGAACCCGTAGGCGCTCGAGAGCGCACAACCGACGGCGAATGCGAGCACGAACCGCGGGTCGCGGCCCTCGAGCGCGTACATGAGCATCATGAACGTGACTGCGCACGCCCCAAAGAGCGTCAGCATCGGCCCACCTCTGGCGTCGGACTGGAAACCCTGGCGCTCGCGCAACCAGTGGGGCCAAGGCAGCGGACGGACGGTAAAAACCGGGGGCAGCCATAGCCCGTCGGCGCTGTCCGAACAGAGCCTCCAGACAAACGGAGGCTCCCTCCGCTATTCTTCCGGGAAGCCCCTCTAGATGTCCTAGAGCCCGTCCTCATCTTAGCTCCGTCCGAAACCCCCGACAAGGGTGAAATGAAACCAGCTCCCACCGCTCCTCCCTCCTCTGCCGGCCGATGGCTGGCGCCCGCCGTGGCCATCGTTAGAACCGAAATGGGACACCGCCGGCTTAGCCGTGGTCATCTCGCAGCGGTGGGCGACGCGTCAGCTTCGCGCCGCACTGCCGACCGGCTCCTGAACCGTGGCCAGCTGTCCGGCCTGCAAGGGGGTTCCTGATGCGACAAGGTCCCCTGGCCGGTCGCTATCCCGCGGCCGCGGCGATGGTGATCTTCGCTCTGGTGCCGTATCTGGGGCTCTCGGCCGCGCTACAGCCGCTCACCCCGATCATCGGCCAGCAGTTGCACATGAGCGCGCAGACGATGAGCCTGGGCTTCGGCTTGGGGAACGCTGGTTACGCGGTCGGAACAGTGCTCGCTGTGCAGTTCGCCCAGCTGCTTCCGCAGCGACGGATGATGGTCCTCTACGCGGTGTTACTCGTGGTCGGGTCGGTGGTGTCGGCGGCCGCGCAGAATTCGGTGATGTTCATCGGCGGCCACATCCTGCAAGGCCTCTGCACAAGCCTGCTGTTGATCGCCGCCGTTCCGCCGCTGGCGATCGGCTTTGGGCTGCCCAAGATCCGCTCGACCGCGGTGATCATGAATGTCTGCATCTTCGGTGCCGTGGCGCTCGGCCCGACGATCGGCGGCATCCAGGCCAGCGCGAACGCCTGGCGACCGCTGTTCTGGGTGATCGCCGCGATCTCGCTGGCGGCGCTGATCCTGTCGCTGCTGACATTCGAGGACTCCCCGCCCGCTGACCCGGACGCGCCGCGGGACGTGGTCGCGCTCAGCCTCGCCACGTCGGGCTGCGTGTTGGCGTTCTATGGCGCCTCGGAGCTGCTCACCCACCCCTTCCTCGACGTCCAGACAATCGTGCCGCTGGTGGCTGGGCTGGCGCTGATCGTCGCGCTGGTCGTCAACCAGTACCGCGCCAAGCACCCGCTGCTGACGATCCGGACGATGCTGACCAGCACCGTGCCGGTCGCGGGGATCGTCGTCGCGCTCGCGGCGGCTGCCGCCTCGGTGACAGCGACCGACCTGACCGCGACCGTGCTGGCGCCCCACTACTCGCCGCTGGATCTTGGGCTCCTGTTCCTGCCGGAGCTGGCCGGCGCGCTGCTGACCGCTGCGGCGCTCGGCATCGTCATCAGCAGACGTGAGCTGCACTATCTGCCCCTGGTGGGCATGGCGTTCCTCGCAGCGGGCATTGGAGTCTTCCGAATCCAGGTCCCGCCCTCGACCGCGCTCACTCTGCTCGGGTCGGCCCTGACCGGAGTCGGGCTCGGCGCGGCGGTCGCCCCGGCGCTGTTTGTGGCCGGCTTCTCGCTGCCCGCGGCAAACCTGCAGCGGGTGTTCGCGATCGTCGAGCTGCTCCGGGCAGTCGCCGCGTTCCTGGTCGCCCCGGTGTTCGCGCACTTCGCGGTCACCGTCGGCGGGAACCCGATCACCGGGACCAGCATCGTCCTCTGGATCGGCCTCGGGATCGCGGTCGGCGGCGCCCTCGCGGCGGTCGCGCTCTACGTGCTCGGTGGCGCCCGCGCCCGCACACCGGACCTCGCTCGCTTCATGGATGGCGACGGCCCGGCGTGGTACTCGCCACCGCTGCTTGCAGCCGTCCGCGGCTCACGCCATCGCGCGCTGTCTGAGGAGCCGGCACGACCATGACCACCGGACCCGGCAATCTCCCGCGCGGCCCGGTGGTGTTCGCCTACGACGGCTCCGACCTCGCGAAGCTCGCGATCGACGAAGCCGGACGGCAGCTAGCCCCAGGACGGGATGCGCTGGTCCTCACGGTCTGGCAGCCGTTCGAGGTCGGGTTCGTGACCGCCGGCGGACCCCACTTCGACGCGGCGGATATCTCCCACGTCAGGCAAGCGGCCGAGCAGACCGCCGCCGAGGGAGCCTCATTGGCCCAAGCGGCGGGCTTCAACGCGCACGGCGCGCAGTCCGAGAATTCGCCGACCTGGAAGGGGATCGTCAAGGTCGCCGATGAGCAGGACGCAAGCCTGATCGTGCTCGGCTCGCACGGACACAGCGGGCTAGGCGGCGTGCTGATCGGAAGCGTCGCCCAGGCGGTCGCTGCGCACTCGCGACGCTCTGTGTTGATCAGCCACCGCGGCGACCCACCGGCTTAGACCGCCGCCCACCCAAGCTCGTTGCAACACGTCACCGGTCTTCGAAGCGTCTATCAGCCCTGACATGGTGCACGTTTCTCGCCGCGCTGGCCAGCCAGCCGGTGCGCTCGGCGGCGATCGAGTCGAACTCGGGCACGTAGGGCTTGATGTCGAGAACCGGGGTGCGTCGAGGAACGGGACGACGTGAAGTCCGCCGGGCGCACCGACGTGAAGATGGGTCAGGATGTGAAGGTGCGAGAAGCCGTCGAGATCCTTGAGCCCCGGGGCAAGTCGCGGGTGAACTTCGATCTGTCCACGGATGCCCGTAGCGGCCACGGATTGGAGCGGCATTCCGTCGAGTGTCGTGAACGGAGAGCGCACGACGCCGACAGGCTCATAGACGATCGCCTGGCCCACCCGATGCGCGAACGCTAGGCGGAGAGTTTTGCTTCCTTGCTGACCAGACGGGCGTCGGCAAGGGCGTCGAGGTCCACGTCGTCGAGCGTGGTGACCACCAGGTCGGCGTTGGCCTTGGCTAGCAACTCTGCGTCGTCGGCCCGCGCGAGACCCAGCGCCGCCATGTTGCCCGCCTTCGCCGCCTGGACACCGGCGGCGGCGTCCTCGATGACGAAGCTCGCCGCGGGACTGGTGCCGAGCTCCTCCGCAGCGATCAGGAACATCTCGGGATGGGGCTTTCCGTGCGCGAAGTCGCGGCCGGAGACGTCTGCGTCGAAGAAATCGAGCAGGCTCAAGCCGGGTGAAACGAACTTCGACGTGATCGAGTTCTCCTGCGCAAAGGTGTCGAGTCGTATCTGACGCAGGAACAGCCCGGCGTTCTTGGACGAGGACGCGGCGGCCACCCGGATGCCGGCATCCTTGACCGCGATGATGAATCGCAGCGCGTCCGGATATGCCGTGAACTCGCCGGCCTCGATGAGCTCGATCACCATCGTCTGCTTACGCTCGGCGTAGGCGTTCACCCGCTCGTCGGCCTCGGGCACCTCGAAGTAGTCCAGGGCAGCGCGAGCGCCGCTCATCCGCGGCTTGCCGGACATCACCTGCTGGTACACCTGCGGCGTGAAGCGCTCGGGCGACCAGGTCGTCTGCTCGCGGATGTCCTTCCAATCTGACTCCATCAGCTCGCGAAGCGCTTCCCGCCACGCCGCCTCGTGCGGCGAGTCGACAAGCACGCCGTCGACATCGAAGATCGCCCCCTGGAACCCTGTCTGCATGCGGTCCTCCGCTCCGTCGTGGTCCTCTGGATTAGGCGGCGCCGGCCTGTTGACCCAGCCGGAACGTACACCTGTCGCCGGCGCGCAGCTCGTGGACTTGATCGCCGACACCGACCCTGATCGGACGGCTGAACCCCTCCGTGTCTACGATCACGTTCAGCTGCCCGGGCTCGAGCGTAACTCGGATCGGCGTTCGGTGAAACTGCATCGAGAACGACAGGCCCTCGAGCTGGTCGGGGAGCTTGGGGTCGAAGTAGAGAACGCCGTCGCGAATCTCGCTGCCGACGAAGCCCCGTTGGATCAGATCCAACGTCCCTGACATCACCCCCATGTGGATCCCCTCCTTGGTGGTTCCGCCCTGGACATCGCCGACATCGCTCTCCAACGCGACCAGGAACCGCTCCCACGAGCTCCGCGGGTCGATCGCCGCCAGGGCGCCGGCGTGGGAGACGAAGCTCAGCGTGGAGCCGTGCGACGTGCGCTTGTCGTAGTAGTCGATGTTCTTACGGGCGGTGTCGGGCCGGTACTCGTAGCCGAGCTGCTCGAACAGTCGGCGAAGCTCCTGGTCGGAGAACAGGAAGAACAGCATCACCGTGTCGGCCTGCTTGGCGAGCTTGTAACGGTCGGGATCGTCGCCCTCGGCGCGGAGGATCCGATCGAGCCGCTGGACACTGTCGTACTTGTCCCGATAGGCGTCCCAGTCGAGTTCCTCGAGGTCCTCATAGCCCTCGAACTGGCTGATGATGCCGTCCCCATGGAAGGGCACGAACATCTGGCGGCTCATGCGCTGCCAAGTGGCGATCTCCTCGTCGCTGAGCCCGAGCCGAGCCCGCAACGCTTCGCGCCGGCTCTCGGGGAGAAGCGCGAGCACGTTCCCGGCGGTCTCACAAGTCCAAGCGACCATAACGTTCGTATACGCGTTGTTGCGTAAGCCGCCTTCGGCCGCGCCGGGATACTTCTCGTGGAACTCGTCGGGGCCCATGACGCCGTGGATCTCGTAGCGGTCGCGCTCCGGGTTGAAGTGAGCAATCGAGACCCAACAGCGCGCTATCTCCAGGATCATCTCCGCGCCGTAGTCCCGCAGGAACGTCAAGTCCTGGGTGGCCTCGAAGTAGCTCCAGACGTTGTAGCTGATCGCCGCGTTGACATGCCGCTGGTTGTGGCTGAGGTCCGGTTCCCACCGGCCCGACAGTGGGTTGAGATGAACGGTCTGAGTCTCCTCCGTGCCATCGCTCCCGCTCTGCCACGGGAACATCGCGCCCCGGAAGCCGGCGTCGCGCGCGGCCGCGCGTGCCTCACCCAGCCGCCGGTAGCGGTACATCAGCAGCTCCCGAGTGATCTCCGGTAGCCGGAAGCTCAGAAATGGATAGACGTAGAGTTCGTCCCAGAACACATGCCCGCGGTACGCCTCGCCGTTGAGCCCACGAGCGGGCACGCCAGCGTCAAGGTCGGCCGTGTGGCGCGAGCACACCTGCAGGATGTGCGAGATGTGGAAGCGCAGCAGCAATTGCACCCGTTGATTAGACGGAAGGCGCAGATCGCAGACGTCCCACAGCTCCTCCCAGGCGCGGGAATGGCGGTCAAGCGCCAAGGCAAAAGAGGAATAGTTGGCAGCCGACTTCCCGGCACTGCCGAGCGTCTCATTGATCGCGCGGTCGTGCGAGGTGTAGAAGGCGACCATCTTCTCGACGCGCACGGGCTCGTCCTGGCGCACATCAAACGCAAGGACCTGCTGGATGTAGTCCTCCATCTGGTAGAGGCTTCGCTGGACCTCAACCAGATCCTCACCCCGGTAGACGCGCGTGCGAGCGGCCTCCGCGACATACAGATTCGACTGGCGCGTCTGAACCTTCACCGCGATGACCTCGGCGCCGAACGTCCTCGGGGACACGGGATCCAGGTGGCGCCCCTCGAGCTCTCGGTAACGGGCGACTCCACGGTTCGTAACCCGGCCGTCGAGCGCCGTGATGATCTCCGCGCGGCCCGACCAGTTCTCGGGCGTCAGTGTCCACTCGATCGCCGCCTGATGGACGTGCGCCATGCTGACGAAGCGGCGGCTGCGCAGCGTGGTCTTGCGACCGGTCGAATCCCGGAAGCGCAGCTCGCGCTTGACGACCGCGTTGCGAATGTCCAGCTCGTGGCGATAGTTCAGCAGTTCGACATCTTCTAGGCCGATCGCCTCGTCGCCCTCGATCCGGAGCTTCAGCACGAGCCAGTTCGGGAGATTCACGAGGTCCTCGTTGAGGACCGGCCGGCCGCCCATGACCGTCGTCTCGCGGTTGTAGGCCCCGTGGGCGTAGGTTCCCGGGTAGTGCGCCCCGTGCGCGTCCTCCCACTCGGCAGCGCCGCGCGTGCAGAAGTAGCCGTTGCCGGTCGAGGTCAGCGCCTCTCGCAATCCCTCTTCCTCGGGCACGAAGCTGTCGTAAACGAGCGTGAAGTCCTTCACCGGGCTTGTTCTCCGCAGCCCGGAACTCCCGGCACGTCATGCACGCGAGGACTCAACGGGCAACAGACTACCCGTGCGCAGCGCAACCCGACGCCGTGGCTGAGCCGCGGGCGATCATCGCTCGACATATGCTGGCGAGCGACGAAGCGCATCGTGACGATGGCGAGAGCAAGCCCATCCACCCCAGCAGAGGAGCACCCGGTGTCAGACCCCACCACCCTACGAGCCCTGAGCGGCATGGCGACCCAGCCGCCGAGCCTGGCCGAGTCGACGCTGATCATGATCGACTGCCAGAACACCTACACCGAAGGCGTCATGGCGCTCGACGGCGTGGACGCAGCACTTGACCAGGCCGCCGAGCTGCTGGAGCGGGCGCGGAGCGCCGGCATCCCGATCATCCACTTCCAGCACGACGGAGGCGAGGGAACGCCCTACGACGTCAGCGCCCAGATCGGCGCGATCGTCGACCGCGTCGCAGCGCGGGACGGCGAGACTGTGCTGACCAAGCAGTTCCCCGACTGCTTCGTCGGGACCGACCTCGACGAGCGGCTCGCGGCGGCAGGGGCCACGAACCTTGTGCTGGCCGGCTTCATGACGCACATGTGCGTCAACTCGACCGCTCGCGGCGCGTTCAGCCATGGGTACGCGCCGACGGTCGTCGGCGGAGCCACTGCCACTCGTGCCCTGCCGGGCACGTCACAGACGGTGTCCTCGCAGGCACTGCAGGAAGCCAGCCTGGCGGCCATCGGAGACCTGTTTGGAATCGTCGTGCCGCACGTCGCCGCAATTCCCGACTAACCGGGCGCTGACCAGCAGGACGTCGTGGTCGGTGTGTGTGGCCGGCACCACCCGAGCTGAGGGAGAGCGCAGCGCGCCGGTTCCGTAGACGTGCTGGCTCCCAGGGTCCTGGTGGGCAGAACTGTCGGTGCGGGTCCAGAAGCCGTGCGGCGCGCAGGAGGGGCGACGGTTGACGTCGCCCCCGAAGATGACGGTGCGGGCGGCCGCGCGGCTGGCCAGGAGCGCCCGGAGCTCGGCGCACTGCGAGGCGTTGGCGGCCACCTCACCGGGCTCGGGCGAGGCAAGGTGCGCGGTGCACACCTGGACGCCGACTCGGGTGCCGGCACACAGCCAGTCGCGCCGCTCGGGGCCGGCTTGTGCCGCGAAAGGCTGGCTGTCGGCGCTCTCGATCGCGGCCTTGGTGAGCACCGCATCACCGAACGGTCCGCGGCCGCCCGGTCGGATGCAAGGTAGCGGCTTGCCGTAATAGATCACCTTCGAGAAGCGCAGGTGATAGCCGGTCCGCCGGGCGATCAGCGCGACGTCATTGCCGCAGGCCTCGTTGAACGTGACCGCGTCCGGGTGTGCTTCGCGGATCCGGGCGACTGCCTCCTGCACTCCCGCCGGGTACTGCACCTTGGTGTAGCAGCCGGCCAGGCCGGACAGGCACAGGTTCATCTGCATCAACGTGTAGCTCGAGCCCGCCGGCGGCGCCGCGGCCGCCTCCGCCATCCTCGAAGACCGGCTACAGCCCGCCAGAACGAGAACCAGCGCGCACCCCACCGCCACAAGCAACGGGACCGCAAAAGCCTGATCCCTCATCCCGCGGACCCGCTCCGCCATCTCCAGCATCTTCGCGGAGCAACCTTACGCGACGCACAGCCGCTGGGAGCCGATTGGCTTGCCTGCTCGGAGCGCAGCGTTCGTGGCGGGCGGGTCAGCTGTCGGCGTCGATGAAGCGGTTGAGGACGTTGGCGGTGATCCGGCTGACGTCGTTGTCGTAACCGCGGTGCGACAGGCTGCCCGACCAGGCGATCGAGGAGGTCGCGAACACGGCTCCGCCGCCGGGCGTCTCGAAGTAGGTCAGATCCGCGCGCACGTCGGGGTGCTCGGTGCCGCCGATCCCGTCAAAGGTGAACTCGAAGTCCTCGGGCAGGACCTTGTAGGAGTCGTTCTGATTCTGAGCGGAGGCCAGCAGATAGGTGTGCGGCGGGGTGCCCAGGGTCACCTGTGCGCGGTCGATCTCCTGGCCCGACGCGCCGCCACCGACCAGGCCGTAGTCGCCGATTAGCTCAGGGGATCGGACCCCGGCGAAGATCCACGACACCTCAGGACGCTCGCCGTCGGGCATCCGGTGATAGTGAAACGAGCCGCCGTAGCCCTCCGAGGCGAAGCCGGTACCGAACAGCTTCTGCGGGGGACGGCCTCGGTTGCGCCAGATGCCGCCCTTCTCGCCCGTGGTGCTGTGAGAGGTCTCGCCCGGCCACGCCTGCCACGCGCGCACCCCGTTCTCGCCGCGGCGGACCTCCATGACCCAGGGCTTCTCCGCTGAGAAGCTGATCACCCAGTAGAAGCCGTTGCCGCCCATGTACATGACGTTGCCGCCGCCGGCCGCATACTGCTCGTAGGCGTTGAGCATGTGCTCACTGGCGTACTCGGGATGGGTTCCCGTCATCACCGCGCGATACGGGCGCAGCGCCTGTACGCCGTCCCGGTGCAGATCCTCGTCGGTCAGCACGTCGTAGTCGTATCCGCGGTGCTCGAGCCAGTCGACCAGATACAAATCCGAGGGGAACTGCCAGGTGCCCAGGAAGCTGAACCGGTGACGGGGACGCATGTTGACGATCGGGCGGCGTCGGGAGCTGAACGACACCCCGCTGCCATCGGCATGCAGCTCGTACATCGACAGGCCCAGCTCGGGATGCTCCATCAGCAGCAGGTCCAGCGGCTGCAGCGCCGGGGTGTGCCCGATGATCGCCTGGCCCATCGGCCCCGCCGCGGCGAGGTGCTCGTTGGCGTACGCCATATAGCTGGCCGTCGGCAGGACCAGGGCGACCGTCGCCTCGTGGCCCGGCCGCGCCCGCACGAAGAACGGCGTGTGATCCTCGAAGCCTCCGGCCCTCAGCCGGAGAGCGTAGACGCCCGAGCGCAGGTCGGCCGGGATCTCGAGCGCGCAGCTCACGCTCCAGCCGATGTCGTCGATGTCGTCCTCATGGAAGTGGACCGCCCCGTACTGCTCGGGAGCGTGCGGCCACTCGTAGCAGCTGCCGTCCCAGTTATGGGCGGTCACACCGCGAACGGGCAGGTTGATCAGCTTCCCGTCCGGCGCGCCGTCGATCCCGCCCGCCACTTCCATCGTGTCGATCCCGCGGCTTAGGTCCCACCATGCGCGCAGCCCGTCGGTGACGCTAGGGCGGTCGCCGCTCGCCGACAGCGCCTCGAACTCGGACGTCGACAGCGCGCGCCCGTACACACAGGGCAGCGACAGCTTGCCGTTGTAGGAGCCGCGAACGACCCGTCCGTCGCTGGCGTCGAACGCGCCCAGCAACAGGTCGACGCCCGGCGGCGCGCTCGGTGCCGACCCGTCGCCCGTCGCCGACAGCGGCTTGACCTCCGTCAGCGGGCCGAAGCGGGAGTTGTAGGAGTTGACCACCGGCGTCGCGCGGACCGTGATCGAGCCGGACACCGGATCCCAGGAGCCGCACACCGCGTACCACACGCCCCCGAGCAGGCCGTCCTCGAGCGTGACTCGCTCGATCCCTGCTGGGCCCCCGAGCCACAGGGCCAGGCGCAGCCCGGGCTCCAGAACCAGCGCGACGCCAGCGTTCGCGGCCTTGTCCCAGACGGTGATGAGCGGCTGTGGGCCGGTCTCGATCAGCGGCTGGACGATCGCGAACAGGCTCAGGGGCTGATCGCCGGGGCCCAGCAGCCTGCTCGCGTCCGGGATCCGCCCGTAGGAGCCGTGATGGGTGAGCTCGGTGACCAGCGGGTAGGTGCCGTCGACCGCAGAGGGAACCTCGATCTCCTTGAACCCCGGGCCCGCGGGCTGGGTGTCGCCGTGGATCAGACGCACCAGCTGGGCGTCGAACGTGTCGGCGCCGTCGCCGCTGACGTGGAAGCTGACGACGTCACCGGGGCGGACCGACAGCTGGTCCGGATAGCCGAGGACCCAGCTCTGAAACCGCGTCATCACACCTCGAACTCGAGGTCGAACACCTCGAGCAGGCGTCGGCGGAACACGGCATCGATCGCCTCGTTCTCGCTTTGATATGGACCGAGGATGCGATCGGCGCCGATCGCCGGAAAGCCGACCAGACGCGAGACGAACCAGTGGTCGGCGCCGTCGTGCTCAGTGATCAGCTTGCCGTCGATCGGGAGGCTGCCCAGGTAGTTGAGCAACCGCTGGAGGGGCTCGCTGTGCTGCCCGAGCGGATCGCGGCTGTGCTCGGCGACGACCTCGGGCGTGATCAGCGGGCGCAGCCGCTCGCGCACCTGCGCCTGAAACGTCTCGGCGATCGTGGCCTCAAGCGCGGGTTGAGAATCGACTGGCACGAGCGTATACACTATCCACAATAGACTCGACGATGGTAGCCTGCTTGCACGGGCGCGCTCGCGGGCCGGGAACTCGAGAACGGTCGGTCAAGGTCGGATCTCGCCCCGACGGGTGGGAATCCCCCGAGCCCTACATCCGAATCGTCCCCCAACCCAACCGACAGGCTCAGCGGTAGCGAGTGTGGCGGCCGGTCGGTAGGCCTGTCAGCAGTTTGTGAAAGATGGCCTTCAGGGTCCGCTTCCCATAGGTGTGCGAGCCGTCGTGCATCGTCAGGACCGCGATCGAGACCCTTGCGCAGCCTCTGGTCAGCAGCGCGACCTGGTTGTCGACCAGCCCGGTGCCAGACCCCCAGCCGCCCTTGAAGTACAGCCTCCAGCCCTTCGGAGCGACCTCGCCGATGCCCCATCGTTGGGACGGCACTACGCTCGCCAGGAGATGCATCGCGTAGGCCCGATGGCGTGGCGCTATGTAGCGCTCGATGTGCAAGAAGAACTTGGTCTGGTCGCGCGCGGTGATCTCCGACTCACCCCAGATCGGCGCCGCGGCCGCGAAATGTGTCATGCCGACTCGGACGGCCAGCGCGTGCAGTCCGCGGGCGCCGATGAGTTCGTCCAGCGCGTTGGCGGGGTCGTTGCTTGACCGCGTGATCATCGGGTGCAGCAGCGACCTGTCATGGGTATTCAGCGCTCGCCGGGCGACCCGCGGTTGGTCTAAGTAGGCGACCAGCAGCATCGCCTTGAGCACGCTCGCCGACCACATCCGGCGGTTGGGACGATTGCCGTAAAAGGCGGCGGCCGTGCGGACTGCGAACGCGATCTCACCACGCCGCCGGCGCTGGTAGTGGATCGCAGCGAGGATCTTCGGTCGCCAGATCTGATCAAGGGGCTTGCCGACGCCCGGCACTAGGCAGGGTGCGCCGGCCATCGCGTGCGCGCGCGTCACGGCGGCGGTCGATGGGCTGATCGCCGCTGCGCAGAGCGCCGCCGCGCTCGCGAGGCAGACTGCACAGCACACGAGTCGCGCCGCGACGTGTACGGTCACACCTCGGCCCGCGATCGCGGCAGTCTCACCGCCGCCGGCCGGCTGATACCTCGTTCAATGCCACGGCATCGCGAACGAGTGCCGTAAACGCCTTTTCATCAACCTTGTCGCCCTCATGGAAATCGATCGCACGCCTGGTGTTGCCTTCCAGGCTCGAGTTGAAGAGACCGGAAGGGTCGTCCAGGGAGGCGCCCTTGGCGAACGTCACCTTCACCTTGTCCTTGTAGGTCTCGCCGGTGCAGATGATGGCATCGTGGTACCACGTCGGAACCCCTCGCCACTTCCACTCCTCGACCACTTGTTCGTCGGCCTGCTTGACGAACGTTCGGATCCGAGCCAGCAGCTCGCCTCGCCAATCACCCAACTCCTTGATCCTCGCATCTATCCGCTGCGAGGGAGAGTCTCCGCTGCCTTGCTCCGAGCCGCGCTCCTGGTTCATGGTTGTTGTCGCTTTCTCTGTGGATGTTGTCGCTCGCCCTGGGCTGAGCGATCGGTCGCCCGCTCAGCGCACGATCGGCACGACGCAGTCCGTGCACCGCACGGGTGGCCTCGGCCGGGCCGGCGGCAGTCCCTTGGCCCTAAGCCAACCAACGACGTCGTTGACCCACACGGGCAGCGACTGGTGCACCATGAACAGGTGGGCGGTGTTCCCCAGCAGCAGCTGCGACACATCGCAACCACAGTTCTGCTTGTAGTACGCGTAATCAGCGTCGGCATCCACCGGCGGATCGGTGGTGTCCTGGTCGCCCGAGGTCAGGAGCACGGGGATCGACGAACCGATCGTCTTGATCGCCGCGTCGTTCTGTAGGAACTTGACCGAGAGGTCTTGGATCTCGCCAAACGGTGAGTCCAGGAAGGGAGGCGTGCACGCAATCTGGACGACGTACGCGACCTCGCCCGGCGGATACGTGTTGAAGTCCTCGCAGTTCTGGCGCGTCTGGAAGAACTCGAAGTAGTCGGGATGGCTTGGATCCTGCGTGAAGCCACCGCCCGTCGATCGCGGAGGCGGCGGGGAGCCCGGAGGCGGCGGTGCGCCGGAGCCGTCGATGTCCGCCTGGATCATCGCCGAGACGTCGTGGTAGGTGCCCGGATATCCGGCCACGATCCACCCGCCGGCGCTGTGGCCGATGATCACGACCTTGCGGTTGCGAACGCGTGCCGGCACTTGTCGAGCGGAGCAGTCGCTGCCGCGGGTCGTGGTGTAGTCGCCGGTCTTTACCTCACCGACGAGCTGGTGCAGCTCGGCGCGATGGGCGGCGGTGGTCAGCGTGGAGCCGCCGTCGGGCTGCTGGAAGTAGCTGCTCTTGGCATATCCCAACCGGTCATAGGAGTAGACGACGTATCCCGCGGCCGCCAGTGCCCTCGCCACCGACCACGTACGCGAGAAGTCCCAGTTTTCCGTGGAAGACGCAATTCCATGGACCAGGACGATCGCCGGTGTCGACGGATCGACCGGCCGACCCGTGTCGGTGTAGCGCAGCCCATACAGCGTGCTCTGTCCGCTCGCCGGGTTGGTCACGCCAAAACATACCGTCGCGACCTGCACCCGATTGCCGAAGTGCATCATCGGTGTCTTCGCACCGTGGCGGCCGTGGGCCGCTGCCCCACCGGCAAACGCCGCCGTGATCAGCATGACCAGGATGGCGATCGCCAATCTGCCGGCGTACCTGAACCTGTCTGTGGACGCAGACATAATTCGCCTCCCCTCGGGTGAACTCCAACGCTGTGCGGACGGCCGCGTCATTATCGCACGGCGTTCGCAGCCGGCCGGTTCGGTTCGCATCCGCTTCGCAACTCGAGGGCCTGCTGAGCGGCACGTCGAGCTCGACCCAGGGCCGGGCGCCCCGGCCTTGAGGCTGGAGGTCCAGCCGAAGGGATGACCCGGCCTACACGGCTCCGGCCGAGGCCAGCCGCTCGAGCTCCTCGTCGTGCTTGTCCAGCAGCTCCCGCAGGATCTCGGCGTTGTGCTCGCCCAGCAGCGGCGAGCGCTCGATTTCCACCGGCGAGTCAGACAGGGTGAACGGGCAGCCCACCGTCTTGTACGGACCGCGCCTGGGGTGCTCGACCTCGACGATCATCCCGCTCGCGCGGAGGTCGTCGTCCTCGAGCAGCTCCGAGGTGTCGATGATCGGGCCGCAGGGGATGCTGGCCGCGTTGAGCTCCTCGAACGCCTCCCACTTGGTCTTGGTCAGCGTCCACTCCTCGACCATGGCGAAGATCTCAGTCAGACGCGTCAGGCGCCCCTGGGGCTCGTCGTAGTCGGGGTTGCCGAGCAGGTCGGTGCGCCCGATCTTGGTCAGCAGCGCCTCCCAGATCTGCGGCTGGATCACCATGTAGATCCAGTCGTTGGGACCGCCGGGCTTGCACCGCAGCGCCCACCCGGGGTGACCGCCGCCCGAGGCATTGCCCGAGCGCGGGACCGAGGTACCGAACTCCTCGTTCGGGTACTCGTTGAGCGGCCCGTGGGCCAGCCGCTGCTGGTCGCGCAGCTTGACGCGACACAGGTTGAGGATCCCGTCGCGCATCGCGATCTGCACCCGCTGCCCACGGTCGGTGTGGGTGCGCTGGTAGAGCGCGGTGACGATCGCGCCGAACAAGTGCACGGCGTTGCCCGAATCGCCGATCTGGGCGCCGGTGACCGCTGGCGGCCCGTCCTCGAACCCGGTCGTGCTCATCGATCCGCCGGTCGCCTGCGCGATCGGCTCATAAGCCTTGGCGTGCTCGAGCTTGCCCGGACCGAAGCCCTTCAGCGACGCGTAGATCACGCGCGGGTTGATCTCGTGGATGCGCTCCCAGGTGAAGCCAAGCCGGTCCAGCGCGCCCGGCGCGAAGTTCTCGACGAGCACGTCCGAGCGGTCAAGCAGCTGCGCGAAGATCGCCTTGCCCTCGTCGGACTTGAGGTTGAGCGTCAGGCTGCGCTTGTTGCCGTTGAGCATCGTGAAGTAGAGGCTGTCGACATCGGGGAGGTCTCGCAGCTGAGACCGGGTGACGTCACCGCGGCCCGGCGGCTCGATCTTGATCACGTCCGCGCCCATCCAGGCCAGCAGCTGAGTGCAGACCGGTCCGGCCTGCACGTGTGTCATGTCGATCACCCGGACGCCCGCAAGTGCCTTGTCCACGTCGACCTCCTCCTTACTCGTAGATCGTCAGTTCAGCTGCCACGTGCGCTCGACGTGACGGGCCAGGTTCAGCGCGTGGTCGCGCACAAGACGTTCGGCGACCTCCGCCTGGCGTGACTCGAGCGCCTCGATGATCTGCATGTGATCGACGATCGACCGCTCGACGCGGTCGGCTTCGCCGATCGTGTGGCGCCGGATCGCGCGCACGTGCACCAGCAGGCCGTCGGCCATGCCGGCGATCAGCTCCGAGTGGCCGAGCTCGATCAGCCGCTGGTGAAAGCGCAGATTGGCGACCGAGTACTCGTCCAGGTGGGACCGCAGCTCACCGTCCTCGAACTCCGAGAACAGCGTGAGCAGGCTGGCGATCTCTTCCTCGGACGCCCGGTCGCAGGCCAGGCGGGCAGCCATGCTCTCGAGCGCCGCCCAGGCGATGATCATCTCGATGATCTCGGGCTTGGTCTTACGCGCGATGTACACGCCGCGGCGCGGGACGATCGTGATCAGCCCCTGGTTCTCCAGCCGGGCCAGGGCTTCGCGGACCGGCGTGCGGCTGACGCCGAGATCGGCGGCGAGGCGTTTCTCGTCGAGGCGCCGGTCGACGTCGGGGTCGTAGGCGTCGACACGGAGGATCGCGCTGCGCAGCGCGTCGTAGGCCAGCTGCGAGATGCTCGTCCCGGCCTGGGGCAGCTGCTGGTCGATCACGACCGCCTGCTCGGTGGTATCGGGGATCGCCGTCATCGTCGCAGGTATACCCGATACCACATATCTGGCACCCACGTCCAGTCGGCCCCGAACCGACCCTCCATACTTCGCGCTCCGATGGCCACCACGCACATCTCCGAGCACGTTCTGAGCGAGATCGAGGCCGGCCGCGACGAGCTGCTGACGGCGATCTCCGAAGCGGTCCGGATCGACAGCGTCAACCCCCGCTACCCCGGCCAGGTCTACGACGACGTTGTCGGCGGCGAGGGACGGGTGTCGCGGTTGGTGGCCGAGATCTACGAGAGTCTCGGGGCCGAGGTCGACGTGTTCGCGCTCGAGCCGGGGCGCGACAACGCGGTCGGCGTGGTCAGGGGGACCGGCGGCGGGCGGTCGCTGATCTACAACGGGCACGTCGACGTCGTGCCGCCCGGGCCGGTCGACAACTGGACCCGCGGCGATCCTTTCTCCGGCCACAACGACGGGGAGCGGATCTGGGGCCGCGGCTCGACCGACATGAAGGCCGGCGTGCTCGCGCAGGCGTTTGCCGCCCGCGCTCTGCAGCGCGCCGGGGCACGCCTCCGCGGCGACCTGATCCTCGAGGCGGTCGTCGGCGAGGAGTGCATGAATAACGACATCGGCGTGAGCGCCACCGTCAGCCGCGGCTACCGCGCCGACGCGGCGGTCGTGTCCGAGCCCACCACCGCCGGGCGCCCGCTGGCGGTGATGCCGACCTCGGCCGGACAGCTGTGGTTCACGCTGTCGGTGCAGGGCAAGGTCACGCACGCGGCCAACCGCGGCCGGACGCTTCACCCGGTCGCGGGCGAGCAGCCGCCCGGGGTCAGCGCGATCGACAAGGGCTTCGTGATCTACGAGGGCCTGCGGCGCCTCGAAGCACAGTGGGCGTTCTCCAAGCGCCACCCGCTGTACCGGCCCGGCCACTTCACGATCATGCCCGGGATCCTCGCGGGCGGTACCACCGGCGTGCAGTTCCCGCTGTTCGTTCCCGAGTACATGCGCACCGAGTACCTGCTCTGGTATCCGCCCGGCGCCGATCCGGACGCGATCAAGCGCGAGATCGAGGCGCACGTCCGCGCGAGCGCCGCGACCGACGATTGGCTGCGCGAGCACGAGCCGAAGATCGACTGGCGGCTGCACTGGCCCGCCAACTCTGACCCGGCCGAGGAGATCACCGCCGCAATGTCCGCCGCGCACGAGCTGGCGGCCGCCGGCACCCGTTTCGCGGGCTCCGCCGAGGTCGCGGGGTTCCCGGCCGTCGACGACGCGTCGTGGCTGTCACTCGAGGGCATCTCGGCGATCAGCTACGGCCCCGGCAACCTCGCCGTGGCCCACGCCGACGACGAGTTCGTCGTGATCGACGAGGTGATGTGCGCGACCCGAACGTTCGCGCTGCTGGCGATGCAGTGGTGCGGCGTAGACGGCTGACCGCGACGCCGCACGACCACTACGCCGAGACCGGCGACCCGCGCTCGTCCCGCTGCACCGGAGCGAGCTCGTCGAGATAGGCGAGCACCCGCTCGAGCGGCTCGACGTCGCCGAACTTGGAGTCGATGTCGAACAGGTTCCACTCGACCACGCCCGGCACGCGGTCGCCGACGGCTTCGCGCACGACGATCGGACGGAAGCCCTCGGCGATCGCGTCCTCGGTGGTGTGGCGGACGCAACCGGCCATCGTCACCCCGGTGATGATCACCGTGTCGACCCCGTTGGCGTTGAGGAAGCTCGATAGGTAGGTGCCATGGAAGGCGCTCGCGCGCTTCTTGACGATCACCTGCTCGTCGGCGAGCGGGGCGATGCGCTCGTCGATCGCGACCTCGGGCGTGCCGAGCTGGAGCATCTCGACCGGGATCTTGTGGTGCCACAGTCCCATGTCGGTGTTCGGGCCACTGGTGACGGCGTAAGCGGTGGTCGTGTAGACGACGGGGATCCCCTTCGCGCGCCCGGCCTCGTTGAGGCGCTGGACCGCCGGGATGATCACGTCCATCCCGTCGCAGCTGAACGCGTGACCCGGCCGAGTCCAGGCGTTGGCCAGGTCGATGTGGATCAACGCGGGGCGGCGGCCGAAGCCGACCCGCCGCTGAAATCCACGGGTCTGGTAGATGCCGGAGTCCGCCGAGAAGATGCTCTGGAGGGCCGCTTCGATCTGGTCTGACATTGCCACCTCTCTCGCTGTCGTGCCGTACTGAGGAATGCGCCGGAGTACGGGATTGCGGGCGGCCGACCCTACCACGCCTCTGATAGAACTCGGCCGAGTTCGAGACGCGCACGCGGGTGCGCGAAGGGAGAGAGATCAGATGCTCGACTTCGGGGCGACCTTCCTGCCGGATCCGCCTGTCCAGACCTTCGTCGACCGCGTGGTGCGGGCCGAGGAGCTCGGCTTCCGGTACGCGTGGACGTACGACTCGCACATCCTCTGGGAAGAGGGCTACATCTTCCTCGCGCTGGCCGCCGCGGCGACCTCGCGGATCAAGCTCGGCCACTGCGTGACCAACCCGGGCATCCGCGACCCCACGGTCACCGCCGCCGGCTACGCGACGCTGCACGACGTCAGCAACGGCCGCGCTGCGCTCGGCATCGGCCGCGGCGACTCGTCGCGGCGGGTGGTCGGCCTTGACCCGGTTCCAGTCGCCCAGTTCGAGGCGGCGCTGGAGATGATCAAGGCGATGATGAACGGCCGCCCGGTGCGCTGGAACGGCAAAGACCTGGTGCTCGAGTGGGCCCGGGAGGAACCGGAGATCCCGATGTACGTCGCCGGCTACGGCCCGCGCGCACTGAGCGTCGCCGGGCGCGTCGGCGACGGCGTCGTGATCCAGCTGGCCGACCCCGAGATCACCAAGTGGATCATCGACCGGGCCAGGGGCGCGGCCGTCGAGGCCGGACGCGACCCCGACGATCTCGCGCCGGTCGTGTGCGCGCCGGCGGTGCTCGACGGCGACCTCGACCGCTGGCGTGAGGAGACGCGCTGGTTCCCGGCGATGGTCTCCAACCACGTCAAGGACCTGATCGCGCGCTACGGGACCGATGGCGAGATCCCGACCGCCCTGACCGACTTCGCGCAGGCGGTCGAGGAGTACGACTACCAGGACCACAGCCGTGTCGGTGCCGAGCACGGCAAGTACATCAGCGACGAGATCTGCGACCGCTTCTGCATCCTCGGCGAGCGCGACGCGCACATCGAGAAGGTGCGCGAGCTGGAGGCGCTCGGGGTCAAGCAGGTCAACCTGTACCTGATGACCACCGACTTCGAGACCACGCTCGAGCGCTACGGCAAGGAGATCATCCCGGAGTTCGAGCCGACCCCGGTGGCCTAGACAGTTGTAGAAACCGAGCAGGTTGTTCAGATCGTGAAGGCGCGCGATGGGCGGCCGATCGCTGAGCGCAGCGTGCGGATGAACCGCTCTGCTTCGTGGGTCTGGGACGGTAGGCGTGGGTGCGCGGATGGCGGACAAAATCGCGTGCACAACGTCGCACTCGAGCGCTCTGGGCGCGAGTGTGGGACGTTCGCAGCGTGGGGGCGTGGGTGGTCTCATCCGGTCGACGCAACAGGATCGTGTTTTGCGTTGACTGATAGGAGGCCGTGCTGTAGAGGAGGCCGGACCGGCGGCGGTCGTATCGCGGGACGGGCGCTGGCGCGTCCCAAGCCGACGAAGCTGTCGGGGTGTCCGCGGTTGTTGGCGACGGTCGAGGCGGGGCAGTTGACCGCGCGGCTGCGCACGGTCAGACCAAGCGTCGCGTGGGTGCCGCCCCGAGTGTCGCGGCCGGATTGCCGAGATGGTCAATATCTCTCAGCGCCCGGCGGAGGTCGCCGATCGCGCGGTCCCGCGACAATGGGAGGGTGACCTGCTGCTCGGCGCGCATGGCCGCTCAGCGATCGCGACGCTCGGTGACCAACGTCCCAAGCCAACCCGCGAAGGGCTCGGGTGGGGCGTTAAGCACGGCGCCGCCCGAGGCCCGGAGCAGACGAGCGGCCGATCGAGGTGGTCGCGGCGCTCAGACGGTGCAGGATGACTACAGCCGAGATCGCCGAGAGCTGAACATGTGCGCGGCGCACCTGTCGGGGATCCCGACCAGTGCGCCTAGCACCACCAGCGCTCAAGCCACCGGCGGGGCCTGGTCGTCGTCCTCGCAGGCGACGTTCACATACCCCGACCGGAACGGCTTGACCTCGCTCGTGCCCGGCTCGTAGCGGTGGCGCCACACGCACCCGGTGTCGTTTGAGAGCAGGTGGATCGAGACCGACGTCTTGTCCGAGGTCGTCCGCACGCGGTGGATGTCGTCGCGCGGCGGCAGCAGCGGGTAGAAGTCGCCCGGCGACAGTGATCGCCGCTCGATGCACTCAAGCGTCTCGCCCTGATAGCCGAACACCTCTTCGTCCTGGGTCCCGGCGTACAGACCGACCAGGCCCCAGGCGAGGTGGTCGTGCACGGGCGTCTCGGCCTCGGGCGGAACCACCAGCGAGAACAGCGACAGCGAGCCGTCGCCGGCCCGGAACAGCAGCCATTGTCCGATCCCGCCGCCCATCCCGCTCTCGGGCGCGTCGGCCTGGTACTCGCTCGGCAGCCAGCTGTCGTCGGCCAGCAGCCGCGCGAAGTGCGGGCGGATCTGATCGCACGCCTCCTCCGGGGAGGCCGCACTGGCGACGACCTCGCGCGTGTGTGCGATCAGGTCGCGCACCGGCTGCGTGTCGAGGATGTACTGGTCCTCGCCGTCCGCTTCGTGGCCGCTGAGCCCCATCAGCTCGTGCATGGCGCTACTCCTCGATGATCCCGACCGCACGGACCGGCGAGCCGTAGGCGACCTCGAGCCGGAGCGGGAACCCGTAGAAGTCGAGCCGCTTGCCGGCGACCTCCTTGAGGTTGTTCAGGTTCTCGTAGTGGGTGATCCGGTGGTCGGCGCACGCCTTGTGGGTCTTGTAGTCGCCGTTCTCGTAGACCAGGTCGGGGCTGATCGTCTCGACGCCGAAGATCTTCACCCCGTGGTCGGCCATCCACGTCACGGTCTCGGGCGCGACGCCGCTGAACCCGTCGAGGAACGCCTGGGTCCCGGCCGTCTGGTTGAAGTGGTCGGTGCAAAACAGCAGGATGTCTCCCTGCTGGACGTCAGGCTCGATCTTTGAGAGCGCGTCCTCGACCTCGGCGGGCGTCACCTCGTGACCCTTGCCGCCGTACGAACGTACGTCGATGCACACCGCGGTGCCGCAGAACGTGTCGAGCGGCATCTCGGCGATTGCATCGGCGCCTTCGGAGCGGTCGTAGTGCCCGAACGCGTCGACGTGCGTGGCGGCGTGGTTGGAGGTGATGATCAGCTCCGCGTTGAACGACGGCTTGTCCGGGGGCGAGTCGGCGTGGATGATCTCGCGCACGATCTTCGGCGTCGTGAAGAACGGATGCACCTGGCTTTCCCGGTTGAGCGGCTGGCTGAGATCTATGACTCTGCGTGGCACATCGGCTCCTTTGCCGTCCTCGAGATGACTGCTCCCGCGCCGCAGTGGCCGGTCCGCTCAGCCGCGCGGAAGCCTGAGGTCCGCGACCTTAACTGATCGCGCTCGGCGCTGCCGAACCGGAGTCCGACATTTTCTGTAGGCTCGCCGCATGTGGCACAAGATCGCTGGTGAAGGGCCGCCGGTCGTTCTTCTGCACGGCGCCACGGGGAGCCCGGAGAGCTACTGGGCCCCGCAGATCCCGGTGCTGTCGGCGCACTTCAAGGTGATCCTCATGCAGTACCCCGGTTACGGCGCCGAGGACGACGAGCCCGAGGAGTTCTCGATTCCCAACACAGCCAGGGCTTTGAACGCCCTGCTGGACGAGCTGTCGGTCGACGAGGTCAACCTCGTGGGGCTGTCGCTCGGAGGCGCAGTCTCACTGCAGTTCGCGCTGGACTACCCCGACCGGGTCAGGCGCATGGTGCTCGCCGACACGTTGAGCGGCGTGCTCACCGAACGGTTCCGCCGATTCCTCGACTACGTGCTGATCGGCGCGATCGAGCAGGGCGATTCTGACCTTATGTATGACATCAACCTGATCTTCGCGTTCTCGGAGCGTTACCTGACCGAGACGCGAGCGGAGCTGGAGGCCGGCAAGGCCGGCTGGAGGTCGATCGACGTCCCCCGATACACGGCGATGCTGCGAGCGATCCGCGAGTGGTCGGTCGACGACCGCTTGCACGAGATCCAGGCTCCGGCACTGGTGCTGTGGGGCAGCGAAGACATCGAGCTGCCGCGCGTGTACTCCGATCGCATCGCCAGCGCGCTGCCGCGCGCGATCCTGTCGGTGATCGAGGGCGCCGGGCACAAGTCCTGCTCGGATCTGCCCGACCAGTTCAACAAGGCCGTGCTGACGTTCCTGCTGGACGGAGACCCCGCGCGCGGAAACGGCAACCGCGCCGCGGTGACCGCTGCCCAGCCGGGCTCCGGCACATGAACGACTGGCCGAAGATCGACCGCCCCCGCAGCACCGAGCGAATCCGCGACGACGTCGAGACGCTGGCAGGCTCGGACTACACGCTGTCCTCGGAGGCGATCCGCCGCTACGCCTACACCGACGTGTACCGAGCCACGCTCGACTACTTCACGCGCGCGTGGGAGGAGCTCGGGTTCACGGTCACCGAGGATCCGATCGGCAATCTGGTCGCCCGCAACCGCGCGCCCGGCGAGCCGGTGTTCGGGATCGGGTCCCACTGCGACTCAAACCGAAACGGCGGCAAGTGGGACGGGACGCTCGGGGTGGTGAGCGCGCTCGAGGTGTGCCGCTGCAACGCCGAGCTTGGCCTCGACCTGCCGCTGCAGGCGATCTCGTTCCTCGAGGAGGAGGGCTCGGGCTTCGGGCAGATGGTGTTGGGCAGCCGGATCGTCGCGGGGCGCGTGGAGGAGCAGGAGCTGCGCGAGGCGTTCGTGGCGATCGATGACGGGCGCCCGTTCTGGGACCACGCCGAGGCGGCCGGTTATGAGCCCGGTCGGTGGCGCGATTGCGCCCACATCCTCGACGACCTGACCGGCTGGATCGAGCTCCACATCGAACAGGGACGCGTGCTCCAGGACACCGACAGGCGCTTCGGCGTGGTCAAGACGATCGCCGGCTACGTGCACGGCGACATCTTCATCGAGGGCCGCGCCGACCACGCCGGCGCGACGCCGATGGACATGCGCTGCGACAGCGCGCTGGTCGCGGCCAAGACGATCGTCGAGCTCGAGCGACTCGCGCGCGAGGCCGGGTCGGCCACCGTCGGCACCGTCGGAGAGATCGAGGTCGAGCCCGGCCTGATCAACGCGATCCCGGGGCGCACCCGAATCTCACTCGACGTTCGTGGACCGGTTGACGAGATCGTTCATGGGGTTGTCCGGGAGATCGCCGCGTTTGCCGAGCAGACCGCGTCCGACGGCGGTATGACCGCCACCTACCGCCAGCGCCAGACCGTGCCCGCGACCCCGATGGACGAGCAGATCGTGTCCGCGCTGGAGGCGTCGGGCGCCGCCACCGGCGAGCCCGGCACGACGATGATCTCCGGGGCCGCCCACGACACGATGTGCGTCGCCGACCGGGTCCCGACCGCGATGCTGTTCGTCCCCTGCAAGGACGGGCTCAGCCATACGCCGGTCGAGGACGCCGACCCGGCGGACGCGGCCGTGGGCGTCGAGGTGATCCTTGGCGCGATCCGTTCGCTGGTCTAGTCCGCAGCGGCCGCGGCGACCATGGGCGGCCACGGCGCCTGCACGTCGGGCGTCGCCTCGTACAGCGAGTGCGCCGCCGACAGCACCTTCCACTCGCTCCACGCCGGCCCGGTGAACTGCACCGCAACCGGGATCCCGAGCGCGTCGAACCCGGCCCGGACCGCGCAGGTCGGCAGCCCGGTCAGGTCCTGGGGCACGGTGTAGCCCATCACCAGCTCGCGGAAGTCGATCTCGCCGCCGAGGTGCTCGACCCGCTCCTCGCCGATCACCGCCGGCGACCCGGCACTCACCGGCGTGAGGATCAGGTCGACCTCGGCGAACGCGCGGTGCAAGCCCGCGCGCAGTTGCTCGCGGTTGGAGATCGCGCCGAGGTAGTCGGCCAGCGTCATCGTCTCGGCCAGCTCGAGCCGGCCGCGCACGTCCTCGCCGTACTCCTCGCGGCGGGCCGGGAACAGGCCGGCCTTGACGTGCGACGACAGCGCCTCGCAGCGCTGCACGACCCCGAACGTCTCGTACACCGTCCGCGCCTCGGGCACCGCCACCTCGACGATGTCGGCGCCGAGTCCCTGGACCGCCGCCACGGCGGCGCGGTAGGCGGCGTCGATCTCGGGCGCGAGCTCGACCACGTGCATGTCGGGAGAGACGCCGACCCGGATCCCGCCGAGCGCCGACGACAGCAGCTGCCCGTCCGCCGGCGCCCCGGTCAGCGCGGCGAACAGCAGCGCCGCGTCGGCCGGGTTGCGCGCCATCGGCCCGACGTGGTCGAGCGAGGCGGCCAGCGGGAACACCCCCTCGGTGCTGGTCGCACCGAACGTGGGCTTGAGCCCGACGGTGCCACAGAAGTTCGAGGGCACGCGGATCGAGCCGCCGGTGTCGGTGCCGAGTGCCAGCGGCGCCATCCCGGTCGCCAGCGCCACGGCCGAGCCGCCGCTGGATCCTCCGGATATGCGTTCGGGAGCCCACGGGTTGTGGGCGCTGCCCATCAAGAAGTTGACCGAGCTGATCCCCCACGCGAACTCGTGGGTCTGGGCCTTGCCGATCAGGATCCCGCCCGCCTCGCGGACGCTGCGGACCGCGGCGGCGTCGCGGTCGGGGACGTGGTCGGCGAACATCGGCGAGCCGTAGGTGGTCCGTACGCCGGCCGTGTCGAACAGGTCCTTGACCACGAACGGCACGCCCGCCAGCGCGCCGACGGCCTCGCCGCGAGAGTAGGCCGCCTCGGCGGCCTGGGCCTCGTCGCGGGCGCGGTCCAGACAGGTCGTGTACAGGGCGGTCAGCGACTCGTTGTGCTGCTCGATCTGCGCGGCGAGCGCGTCGACCACCTCGACGGGCGAGATCGTCCGCCGGCTGTAACCGTCGAGCAGCTGGCTCGCGGCCAGGCGAGTGATCCCCTCCATAACTTGATTATGTATCAGCCTTGGTGAAGGATGTGGGCATGTGGCGGGAGCGCTACCGGTGCGCAGTGACGCTGTCGGTCGACTTCGACGCCGAGACCTTGTGGTCGGGCACGTTCAACCTGCGCACGCCCAGCCCGCTGTCCCGTGGCGACTACGACGTGCGCGCGGCGCTGCCGCGGATCCACGAGCTGCTGGACCGCCACGAGATCCCGGCGACGTTCATGATCCCCGGGCAGGTGATCGACGAGCACCCGGACGCCTGCGCTGAGATTGCCGCGCGCGGGCGGCACGAGGTGGGTTACCACGGCTACCACCACGAGAGCGTGCTCGACGTCCCGATCGACGAGGAGCGCGAGCTGATGCGTCGCGGCATCGGCCGGATCGAGGACGCGTTCGGCACCGCGCCGAAGGGCAACCGTTCGCCCCCGTTCGCGCTCGGGCCCAACAGCGCCGACCTGCTCGAGGAGTTCGGCTTCGTCTATGACTCGAGCCTGTTCGGCCACGACGAGCCCTACCGGCCGCGGGTGCCGGTGACCGGCGGACCGCTGCGCGACTTCGTCGAACTGCCGGTCAGCTGGGAGCTCGACGACGCCCCCTACTTCCTGTTCAGCTTCTTCCCGTACATGTCGGGGCTCAGCACCCCGAGCCAGGTGCTCGAGATCTGGAAGGCCGAGTTCGACGGCTCCTATCGTGCCGGCGGCTGCTTCCTGCTGGTCGTGCACCCGTTCTGCATCGGCCGGCACCCGCGGATCGCGATGCTCGACGAGCTGATCACCTACATCAGGGGCTTCGGCGACGTCTGGTTCGGGACCCACCTCGAGGTCGCGCAGGAGTGGCGCCGCAACCAGGAGGCGCAGGGCATCTGGGCGCCGCCGGCCGGGACCCCGGTCGGGTAGTACACGCATCCTCGCCAACGTGTCACCCGGGCGGGTGACGGAACGCACAGCTCGTCGCTTGCGCCACAGGCCGGCGATCGGGAGTCTCAGAGCCTGATCAGCACGGCTTGCTCTCAACGGTCCGCGCGGCTCAGGCGCCTCGCGACAGCTCCCGGAGGTCGAAACACATGAAGCGCATCGGAGTCGACGTCGGAGGAACCTTCACCGACCTGATCCTGGTCGACGAGGATGCCGGCCGAATCACGGTGGACAAGCTCCGCTCGACGCCCGAAGACCCGGCGCTGGCGGTGGTCGAGGGCGTACGCGGGTTGTGCGAGAAGGCGGGGGTGTCGCTGTCGGAGGTCGACAACCTGCTCCACGGCACGACCGTCGCGACCAACATCGTCCTGACCTACACCGGCGCCGAGGTCGGGATGCTGACCACCGAGGGCTTCCGCGACATCATCCACATCGCGCGCCACAAGAAGCCCTACAACTTCTCGCTGCAGCTCGAGCTTCCGTGGCAGTCGCGTCCGATCGTCAAGCGCCGTCACCGCCTCACGGTCAAGGAGCGGATCACCGTGCCCGACGGGGACGTGCTCACCCCGCTCGACGAGGAAGAGGTCCGCGAGCGCGTGCGGGAGCTGCGCGACGCCGGCGTCGAGTCCGTGGCCGTGTGCCTGCTGCACTCCTATCTCAACCCTGAGCACGAGCAGCGGATCAAGGAGATCGTGCTCGAGGAGCACCCCGACTGCTACCTGTCGGTGTCGCACGAGGTGCTGCCCCTGTACCGCGAGTTCGAGCGCTTCTCGACCACCGCGCTGAACGCCTACATCGGCCCGAAGGTGTCGCGCTACGTCGCCCGGTTCGACGAGGCGCTGCGCGAGGGCGGATTCGAGCACGGAATCGCGCTGATGCAGTCGGCCGGCGGGATGGCGACCGTCGAGTCGGCCACGCTGACGCCCGTGAACCTGCTGATGTCGGGTCCGGTGGCGGGCCTGATCGGAGGGATCTGGGCCGGCCGCGCCGCCGGCATGGAGAACGTGGTCACGCTCGACATCGGCGGCACGTCGGCCGACATCGGCGTCGCGGCCGGCGGTGAGCTGCGGATGCGACACCTGCTCGACACCAAGGTCGGCGACTACCAGGCGATGATCCCGATGGTCGACATCGACACGATCGGCGCCGGCGGCGGCTCGATCGCCTACGTCGACGAGGGCGAGGTGTTCCGGGTCGGCCCGCAGTCCGCCGGCGCCGACCCCGGACCGGCCTGCTACGGCCGCGGCGGCACCGACCCGACGTCGACCGACGCCCAGCTGCTGCTCGGCCGGCTGCGTCCCGACCGCGGCTTGCTCGGGGGCGACATGAACCTCGACTCAGAGCTCGCCGAGCAGGCGATGCAGCCGCTCGCCGACCGGCTGGGGATGTCAGTCGAGGAGGCCGCGCTCGGCGCGCTGCAGATCCAGAAGTACGGAATGACCCAGGCGATCGAGCTCAACTCGGTCCGCCGCGGCTATGACCCGCGCGAGTTCGTGCTGGTCGCCGCGGGCGGTGCCGGCCCGCTGTTCGCGTGCGACATCGCGATCGAGCTCGAGATCGCCCGCGTGCTCGTGCCCCGCTACCCGGGGATCGTGGCCGCCACCGGGCTGCTGGCGACCGACCTGCACCACGAGTTCGTGGCCACCGAGCGCCACGCGCTGGCCGACGCCGACCTCGACCGGCTGCGCAGCCGCTACGAGGACCTGTCGGTCCAGGCGACTCGGCAGCTCGAGCAGGACGGCGTGCCGGAGGACCGCCGGGTGGTGCGGCTGCTGGCCGACTGCCGCTACGTCGGCCAGGGCTACGAGGTCCGCTTCGACATTCCGGCCGGCGAGATCGACGACCGCTGGCTGACCGAGCTCGGAGAACGCTTCCACCAGGCCCACGAGGCCGAGTACGGCCACCACTTCGACGCCGATATCGAGCTCGTCAACGTCCGCGTGGTGGCGATCGGCCAGATCCCCGACCTGCCGCCCGAGCGCCTGGAGCGCGGCGACGGCGACCCGTCGCGCGCGCTGACGCTCGAGCGCGAGGTGATCTTCGACGTCGGCGGTCAGCCCGACCGCAGGGCCACGCGGTTCTACGAGCGCGGACGGCTGCTCGCCGGCGACCGGATCGAGGGTCCGGCGATCATCGAGCAGTACGACACGACCACGGTCGTGCCGCCCGGTCTGCTCGCCGAGATCGACGATCACGGCAACATCCTGATCGACTGCACCGCGCGGGCGAGCGCGTCGGGCGAGCAGAACCTCGAGCTGGCGACGCCGATCCTGATGCGCGTGATCGGCGGCGCCTGCACGGCGATCGCCAAGGAGATGGCCGGCGTCCTGTTCCGGATGTCCTACAGCTCGATCATCCGCGAGTCCGAGGACCTCGGCGCCGGGATCTTCGACGCCGAGGGCAACGTGCTGGCCGAGTCCGACTCGACCCCGATGTTCATGGGCGCGATGCCGAAGATCGTCAAGAACGTGATCAAGCTGCTCGGCGACGACATCCACGAGGGCGACGTGATCCTGCACAACGACCCGTACGGAGGGGCGACGCACTCGCCCGACGTGGCGATCGTGGTGCCGATCTTCTTCGAGGGCGAGCTGACCGGTTTCTCGGGCGCCTCGGCCCACCTGCTGGACATCGGCGGCGCCTATCCGGGGCTGGCGATCGACCTGGTCGACAACTGGTCGGAAGGCAACATCTACCGCGCGATCAAGCTGTCCGATCGCGGCGTGCGCCAGGACCAGATCTGGCGCCACATCCTCGAGAACATGCGGACCCCGACGTACAACCGGGGCGACATCGAGGCGATGATCGCCGCCTGTGAACTCGCGCGCCGGCGATACCTGGAGCTGCTCGGCCGCTACGGGCGCGACGCGGTGCTCAGCGCCGCCGACGGCTGGCTGGACTACTCGGAGCGGATGCTCCGCCAGGAGATCGCCAAGCTGCCGGACGGAACGTATGAGACCGATGTCGGTTGGCTCGACGACGACGGTCGCACGCGCGGCGTGAAGCTGCCGATCAAGGTCGCGGTCAAGATCGAGGGCGACGAGATCACGTTCGACCTGACCGGATCAAGCCCCGAGGTGCCGACCGGGTTCAACTGTCCCTACGAGGGGACCACGGTCTCGGCGATGACGTTCATCACCCGGATGCTGTTCCTCGACGAGGTTGCCTATCCGGTGTTCGTGCCCCAGAACGAGGGGATGCTGCGGCCGGTCAACGTGATCGCGCCGAAGGGCTCGATCTTCAACCCTAACTTCCCGCGCGCGTGCTTTGCCCGCTTCTGTCAGGTGCAGCGGGCGGTGGACCTCGCGCTCCGGGCGCTGTCGCCGATCGCACCCGAGAAGATCACGGCCGGCAACTCGGCCCACCTGCACTTCATCGCCTACTCGGGCTTCGAAAAGGAGAAGGGCGAGTACTGGGTCTACCTCGAGGTCGACGAGGGTTCCTACGGCGGGCGCCACGACAAGGACGGGCTGGACTCGATCGACTGCCTGATCGCCAACACGCGCAACAACCCGATCGAGGAGCTCGAGTGGCGCTATCCGATGCGCACCGAGCGCTACGAGCTGCGCGACGACGCATGCGCGGCCGGAAAGTGGCGCGGGGGCATCGGCATGATCCGCACCAACCGCTTCCTCGTGGACACGATGGTCAGCTGCGAGGGCGAGCGCACCGAGTCAGACCCGCCGTGGGGGATCTTCGGCGGCCACGACGGTGTCAACGCTTCGACCAAGATCATCACGCCCGACGGCGAGGTCGAAGTGTGGCCGTCGAAGTTCACCGGCCACACGCTTTCGGCCGGGTCGGCGATCGAGGTCGCGGTCCCCAACTCCGGCGGCTTTGGCGACCCGCTGCAGCGCGACCCCGAGCTGGTGCTGTCCGACGTGCTCGACGGGTTCACCACGGCCGAGCTGGCGGAGCGCGACTACGGCGTCGTGATCGACGTCGAGCGGCGCGCGGTCGACGCCGACGCGACGCGGCGTCTGCGCGAGCTGGCCCGCGCAGACGCCGGAGCGCGCGCTACTTGAGGGGGTTGGTCCCCGCCATCCAGATGATCATGCGCGTGATCCTGCCGTCGGCGCCGATGTCGAAGAAGTTGCAGTTGTGCATGTCGTTGCGGCTGCCGTCGGTGAGCTCGCCGATGTAGCTCTGCTCGGTCGCCACCTTGGCGGCATCCTCCTCGACCACGATGTTCTTGATCTCGTGGAAGATCGAGTTGGAGTTCGAGAAGAAGTCGGTGAACATCCGGCGGATCTCGCCGGCCCCGTTGAACGTGACGTGATCGGTCTGCACGGTCAGCGTCGCGTCGTCGGCGAAGTGCGACACCACCCCGTCGATGTCCTGGGCGTCGACGGCCTTGAAATAGCTCGCCGGCAGCGCCGCAAGCTGATCGCGGGTGAGTTCGGTGCTCTGCGTGGCCATGCTTGGACCTCCTGATCGAGTTGTTTATTCCATTAGCTCGGCGGCCTCGACGAGCGCGCCGTCGAGCCCGTCGACCATCTGGTCGAGCTGAGCCGCGGTCGAGATCAGCGGCGGGGCCACCTGAACCACGGCGTCGCCGCGGTCGTCGGGCCGCGCAATCATGCCCGCCTCCATCAGCCGCCCCGGCAGGAAGCCGCGCAGCAGCCGCTCGCGCTCATCGGCGTCGAACCTGCGGTCGTGCTCGTCGCCGACCAGCTCGACCGCCCAGAAGAACCCGGCGCCGCGCACGTCGCCGACGATCGGCAGCGCCAGCAGCTCGCGCAGCCGGCTCTCCAGGTGGCCCTCGAGCGCCTTGACGTTCTCGAACACGCCGTCGCGCTCGAAGATCTCGAGGTTCTTCAGGGAGATCGCCGCGCACAGCGGGTGTCCCCCGAACGTGATGCCGTGCATGAGGCTGCGCTTGGGATCGTCGTACAACGGCGCTGCCACCTGGTCTGAGACGAGCACCGCTCCCATCGGCGCGTATGCGGACGTGATCCCCTTGGCGGTGGTGATCAGGTCGGGGGTGGCCCCGACCCGGGTGGAGCCGAACCACTCTCCGAGGCGCCCGAATGCGGTGATGACCTCGTCGGCGATGACCAGGAAGCCGTACTTGTCGGCGAGCTCCCGCAAGCCCTGCCAGTAGCCGTCCGGGGGCACGAAGCAGCCGCCGGCGTTCTGGACCGGCTCGGCGATGAACACCGCGATCGTGTCCGGACCCTCCTCGAGCACGACCGCTTCGATCTCGTCGAGCAGCGCCTTGGAGAAGGCGGCGTCGTCGTCGACGGAGCCGGCAAAGCGCGGGTCCTCGCCCAGCCGGAACCGGTTGGTCGGCGACACGTGGCGCGTGTGGATCGCCGGCTCGCCGAACGGACCCTTGTAGCTGTCGACGCCCGTGAGCGCCAGCGCGCCCAGCGTCGCGCCGTGGTAGGCCACCTTGCGGGCGATCGCCTTGGTCCGAGCCTCGCCGCCGGTGGCGTCGTGGTACAGACGGGCGATCTTCCAGGCGGACTCGACCGACTCGGCGCCGCCGCCGGTGAAGAACACATGGCCGAGTCCGGGAGGCGCGAGCCCGGACAAGCGCTCGGCGAGCTCGACCGCGGCGGGATGCGCCATCCCCCAGGTGGTGGCGAACGGCAGCTTGGCCATCTGCTCGACGGCGGCGGCTCCCAGCTCCTCGCCGTAGGAGTAGCCGATCTGCGAACAGAACAGCGCCGACAGGGCATCGAAGTAGCGATTGCCCGCGGTGTCGAACACGTACGGTCCCTCGCCGCGCTCGAGCACCTTCACCGGCTTGCGGTCGGGGCCGAACGAGCCGTTGCGCGTGAAATGCATCAACAGGTGCTCGTGGGCGCTCTCGTCTAGTTGCAGCACTGCGTTCATGGGCAGCTCGCTCGGGTCGTGGTCGTCGTCGTGGTCGTGGTGTGCGTTGCGGTGTGGCTCACGCCTCGGCGATCAGGTCGCAGTCGGGAACGCGAGGTCGATCTTCGCATCGGCGGACTCGGGCCAGCGGGAACTGACCACCTTCCCGCGGGTATAGAAGCGCAACCCCTCCGGCCCGTGCATGTGGACGTCGCCGAACAGGGACGCCTTCCAGCCGCCGAACGAGTAGTACGACATCGGCACCGGGATCGGGACGTTGATGCCGACCATCCCGGCGCTGACGCTGAGCTGGAATGCGCGCGCGGCGTTTCCGTCGCGCGTGAAGATCGCCGCCCCGTTGCCCCAGGGATTGGCGTTGACGAGCTCGATCGCCTGCTCCAGGGAGTCCGCGCGGACGACGACCAGCACCGGTCCGAAGATCTCCTCGCGGTAGACGCGCATGTCGGTGCCGACGTGATCGAACAGGCAGGGGCCGACGAAGAATCCGCTCTCGTGCCCGTCGACGACGACGTCGCGGCCGTCGCGCACCAGCTCGGCACCCTCGTGCGCGCCGGCGTCGACCAGGCTCTTGACGCGGTCGCGCGCCGTCGCGCTGATCAGCGGGCCGACCTCGGACTCGGGCTGATCGCCCGCGCCCACGACCAGGCGGTCCAGGCGTTCGTTGAGCTTGCCCACGAACTCGTCCCCGGTCGCGCCGACGGCGACCGCGACCGACACCGCCATGCATCGCTGGCCGCTTGACCCGTACGCGCCGGCCACGATCTGGTCGGCGGCAAAGTCGAGGTCGGCGTCGGGGAGCACGACCGCGTGGTTCTTGGCCCCGCCCAGGGCCTGCGTCCGCTTGCCGTGTGCGGTGGCGGTCTCGTAGATGTGCTTGGCCACCGGGGTCGAGCCGACGAACGACACCGCGTTCACCCGCGGATGCGTGAGCAGCGCGTCGACGGCCTCGCGGTCGCCGTGCACGACGTTGAACACGCCCTCGGGCACGCCGGCCTCGGCCAGCAGCTCGGCGAGCATCATCGACGCCGACGGGTCCTGTTCGGACGGCTTGAGCACGAACGTGTTGCCCGCCGCGAGCGCCAGCGGGAACATCCAGCCGGGCACCATCGAGGGGAAGTTGAACGGGGTGATCCCGGCGACGACGCCGACCGGCTGACGGAGCGTGAAGCTGTCCACCCCGCGGGAGACCTGCCACGAGTGCTCACCCTTGAGCAGCTGCGACAGGCCGCAGGCGAACTCGACCAGCTCGAGCTCGCGCTGCACCTCCCCCTGCGCGTCGCTGGTCACCTTGCCGTGTTCGGTGGTGACGATCCGGGCCATCTCGTCGCGGCGGGCGTGCAGCAGCTCGCGGAACGCGAACATGATCGAGGTCCGCTTCGACAGCGACGCGGCCTCCCACGCGGGCGCCGCCGCAACCGCCGCCTGGACGGCGGCATCCACCTCCTCGGCGTCGGCGAACGGGACCTGGGCCACCACCTCGCCGGTGGCCGAGTTCGTCACCTCCCCCTGCCGTCCCGAACGCGAGCTCTCCTCGCGTCCCTCGATCCAGTGGCTAAGCAGAGTCTCGGTCGTCGTCATCAAACATCACTCCCATCGGTTCTACGTGCCGGCCGGGGCGGCGGTCAACGTCGGGATGATCTCGCTGCCGACACGGTCCATCTGATCGAAGGCACCATTGTTATACGCAACCGATACCTCGTCCACGCCGACCTCCGCAAGCGCCGCCAGCTTGCGCAGGCAGTGGTCTGCGGGCCCGGCGATCGCATAGTCATCGATCAGCTCGGGCGTGAGGTACGCGGTGTGCTCGGCATCGGAGTCGAGGTGGCCAGCGTAGTAGTCGTAGGCGTCACGGGCGTCGAGCAGCCTGACCATCACCTCGGGCATGGCCCGTTGGGGATTGTTGCGGGCCATGTCGGCGATGTGGTTGGCACAGGCGGCGGGCGCCCAACGGCAGGCGTCCGCCGCGGCCTGCTTGTCGTCGGAGACGTTCATCGCGCAGAGGATCGAGATCTTCACCTCCGAGGGGTCCCGGCCCGCCGACTCCGCGCCCTCGCGGACGTAGTTCGTCGCCCACTGCACGGCCTCGGGGGTGACGCCGACGTAGAGCATCACGCGGTCGGCGAGGGACCCCGCTAGGCGCAGGTTCCTCGGCCCCGTAGCCGACATCATGATCGGGACGCCCGCGTCTTCGCCGTTGAGGTATCGCAGGTGGACGTCGGCGCCGTTGAGGTCGATCACGCGGCCGGCCATCAGCTCGCGCAGCGAGCGGACGTACTCCCCCAGCTCCGCGGTACGCGCGGGCCGCACGCCCATCGTGCGCAGCGAGCTATCGCCACGCCCGATTCCGAGCGTGACCCGGCCGGGGTACAGCTTGCCCAGCGTCGCGAAGTAGCTCGCGGTCACCGTCACATGCCGGGTCACCGGATTGGTCACCGCGGTGCCAAAGGTGATCCGTTCGGTGGCGTTGAGCCCGTTGATCATGTAGACGGCCACGTCCTGCCAGAGGATCTGCGAATCGATCAGCCACGCGAATTCGTAACCCGCATCCTCGGCCTTGCGCACCGAGGCGATGTACTCGTCGAAGTCCTGACAGAGGAACTGCGCTCCCAGCCGCATCAGTGGCCGTCCACGTAAGTACGGTCGCACCGAGAGGCGTCACCGGTGGATGGATCGCAAGGACGCAGGACCGAAGGCGTAGCGGAGCTACGTCGAGGTCCGAGGACGATGCGAGACGCCGCCGGGGGCGCCTCGAATGCGAGCGTATTTTCGGGGGCGGTCACTGTTGCTCCTTTCAGCCCGTGAGCAGCTTGTTGGTGGGGTCGTACAGAGGCGCACGCACCACCTCGGCGGTGCGGCGATCACCGAGGATCTCGACCGTCAGCCGAGTGCCCGGTTCGGAGTATCCGCGCGGCAGATAGGCGAGCGCGATCGAGCGCCGGACGCGGAAGCCGTAGCCGCCCGAGGTGACGAAGCCGACGATCTCCTCGCCGTCGCGTACCGGTTCGAAGCCGTGCGCGTCGGCCCCGTCAGCTTCCACGATGAGACATTCCAGGGTTCGCGCCGGTCCGCCGTTCTCGGCCACGTGCTGCAGCGGATCGCGTCCGATGAACGGCTTGTCGAAGCACACCCACCGCTGCATCCCGGCTTCGAGCGGCGTGTACTGCACCGACAGGTCCGAGCCCCACATCCGGTAGGCCTTCTCCAGCCGCATCGAATCGAGCGCGCGGTAGCCGAAGTCGACCAGCCCGAGCGGCTCGCCGGCCTCCAGCAGCTGCTCGTAGATGTGACGCTGATACTCGAGCGGATGGTGCAGCTCGTACCCGAGCTCACCGACGAACGACACCCGCATCGCGCGGACCGGAGCCATCCCCACCTCGATCTCGCGGCAGCTGAAGAACGGGAACGCGTCCGGTGCGCAGTCGGCGTTGGTGACGGCGGCGAGCAGCGCTCTCGAATTGGGGCCGGCCAGTGTGAGCACGCCCATTCGGGCCGTGACGTTGTCGATCCGCACGTCCTCCCCGTCCGGGAGGTGTGTCCGCAGCCATGCCTCGTCGTGGGACTCGCCCGCGGCCGCGGACACGACGTAGAAGCGGTCCTCGCCGAGCCGCGTGACCGTCACGTCGCACTCGATCCCTCCGCCGGCGGTACACATCTGCGTGAGCGCGATCCGGCCGGGCTTGCACGGCAGCGCGTTGGCGCAGAGGCGTTCGAGGTAGGCCTCGGCGCCCTCGCCGCTGACCTCGAACTTGGCGAAGCTCGTCTGGTCCAGCACGCCCACCCCGGCGCGGACGGCTTCGCATTCCGCCCTGACGGCGTCGTGCCAGCCGGCCCTCCGGTAGCTGTACTCCTCGACCGCGTCCGCGTGGCCGTTGCGGAACCACACCGGCCGCTCCCAGCCGGACCGCTCGCCGAACACGGCGCCGCGCCCCCGGAGGCGGTCGTACAGCGGCGACGTCTTCAGCGGTCGCGCGATCGGGCGCTCCTCGAACGGGAACTCGATCGCGTACTCGCGCTGGTAGGCCTCCAGCGCCTTGGGGATCAGGAACTGCCTGGCCGCGGCGTAGTCGCCGAAGCGGCGCACGTCGAGCTCTGACATGTCGGCGCTGGGTTCACCGTCGAGGATCCAGTCCGCTGCGGCAGCGCCGGCGCCGCCGCCGAACACGATGCCGAAGATCGAGAAGCCCGCGATCACGTGAAGGTTGCGCGCCCCCGGGACCGGGCCGATCAACGCGCGTCCGTCGGGGGTGTAGCCGTCCGGGCCGTTGATCAACGTGCGCAGGCCGGCGATCTCGAACACGGGGATCCTCCGCGCGGCCGCGATCAGGACATCCTCGATCAGCTCCAGCCGCGCCGGCAGCAGTCGCCCGTGGAACCCCTCGGGGATGCCGTCGAGCGCCCACGGCGTCGCCTGCGCCTCGAACGGCCCGACCAGCAGCGCCTCGCCCTCCTGCCTGGCGTAGAACGATCCCTCGGGATCGCGGAGCACCGGCAGCTCCCGCTCGAGCTCCCGAACCGCATCGATCGGCTCGGTCACGACGTAGTGGTGCTCGAGCGACACGATCGGCAGCTCCACGCCCGCCAGCCGGCCGACCTGGGGCGCCCACTGGCCGGCGGCGTTGACGACGATCTCGGCGCGAAGCTCCCCGTTGGGCGTGTCGAGGACCCAGCAGCCGCCCTCCCTGGTCAGTCCGAGCACCGGCGTGTGGCGGTGGATCACACACCCCAGCTCGGTTGCTCCGGCCGCCAGCGCGTTGGTGACGCCGGACGGATCGACGTGCCCGTCGGTGGGAAGGTGCGCCGCGGCGAGCACCCGCTCGGGCGCCATCAGCGGGAACAGCCGGCAGGCCGCGTCGGGCTCGATGATCTCGAACGGGACCCCGACCTGCTCGGCGATCCCGCTGACGTGATGGAACTGGTTGACGCGCTCGGCCGACTCGGCCAGCCGCACCGAGCCGCAGCGGTGCAGGCCGACGGCCTGGCCGGTGCGATCCTCGAGCTGTTCGTAGAGCTCGAGGCTGCGCTTGAGCATGTTCATCGTCTGCGGGCTGGCCGCGAACTGCGTGCACAGGCCCGCCGCGTGCCAGGTCGATCCCGAGGTCAGCTCGTTCTGCTCGAGCAGCACGACTTCCGTGCAGCCCCTCAGCGCGAGGTGATAGGCGACGCTGCAGCCCGCGATGCCGCCGCCGATGATCGCAACGCGCACGCGCGCCTGCACGCGCTTGCGCCGGCGGCCGCGCTCCTCGGGACCTGCGTCCACTACACGCTCACGGCGGACCGCGCTGCCGGCAGCGCCCGAAGCTCCTCGAGCGCGCCCTGGAGGCTACGCACCTCCGCCCAGCCCACCTCCATCATCTCCAGCGCCGGCGCATGCAGATGCGGCAGCGTGGTTCCGGTCGCCTCTTCCACCACGATCGGCTTGAAGTCGCGGAACATCGCGTCCTTGCCGGTCGCGGCCACGCACTGGTTGGTGAGCACTCCCGTGATCAGCACCGTCTCGGCGCGGAGCGCGCGGAGCTTCAGCTCCAGATCGGTCTGATAGAAGGCGCTCAGTCGGGTCTTCTCGACGTAGCGATCGTCGTCGCGGGGGTCGAGCTCCTCGAGGACTTCGTAGCCCCAGGTACCGCGCCGGAGGCCACCGTCCTGCAGGAACGGGCGCAACGCGACGATCCAGCCGCCCTCGTCGGCGTCACGGAAGCCGTGGCGCGTCCAGATGATCGGCACGCCGCGCTCGTGGCACACGCTGACGAGCTCCTTGATCGGCTCGATCGTGCGCCGCATGTGCTCGATGTCCACGCCGCGCAGGGAGTACCAGCCGTCGGGATGCAGGAAGTCGTTCTGCGCGTCGATCACGACCAGGGCCGTGTGATCGGGCGCGAGGTTCCAGCTGATCGGCTCAAACGGGGTGGTCGACATCGATTCTCCTCACGGTGCGGGTCGTGGGCGGGATCGTCGCCCTGGCGGCACCGCCAAACCAGTGACAACCCGTAACCAACATCAGCTTCGCGGCGTGCACCGTGTCCGGCCGCGGGCGATCTCAGCGTTCGGCGGTGCTCTCCAGCGCGGCCAGATAGCTCCGCGCGCGCAGCGCAAAATGAAGCCCGAGGCGGGTGTCGGGCTCGGCGAGGTCGCAGCCGAGCAGTTCCTGGATGCGCTCGATCCGTTTGTACAGCGACTGGCGCTGCAGGTGAAGCTCGCGCGCGGTCTCGGCGATCCGGCCGCTGTGCGCGCAGTAGGCCTCGACCGTGGCCAGGAACTGGGTTCGGTGCTCGCGGTCGTGCGCGGTCAGCGGATCCAGTCGCCGGCGCACGAACGACCGCAACGCTTCGTCGTTTCGCAGCGCCCACAGCAATGGCTCCAGCCGAACTGCGGTGGTGTCGAGCCACTCCTGCCGGGGCGCCCTCACCACCGCATGGCTCATCTCCAGCGCATCGTGGAGCTCGGCCCCGACCTCCGTCCAGGATCGAGCTACCGAGCCCGCGCAGACGATCAACTCCTGATCGGACAGGCGGCTCTCGCCGGCCGACCGCAGCGTGCGGCTGATCCGGCCCGCGACCTCGGCACGATCGGACTCGGCGCGCAGCGCCACCACGATCGCCAGCCCCTCTCCAGGGAGCACGCCGGCGATCGCTGACATCCGCATGCTCTCGAGCTCCCGCGTGACCTCGCGCCACAGGGTCGGCCACGGCGCCTCCTCGCTGACTTCGTCCTCCAACCACCTCGAGGTCCCGATCGCCACGATCGAGAGTCGCAACAGCGCCCGGCGGTCGAACCCCAGCTCCGCGGCCATCTCGGTCGCTTCGCGCTCGTCGATCGCGGCACCCGGGTGCATCAGGCTGGCGATGAACCGTCCCCGCCGCCGGGCGGCCAGGCTCGGCTCGGCGTGTCGCTTCAGCATCGACACCGCGATCACGCTGGCGCCGCGCTCGAGCACGATCCGGTCGTGCTTGCGCAGCGGCGAGCTCAGCGCGAGTGCGGTGAGCGTGCCCCACGTTCGCCCCCTTCCCACCTCGACCGACACCGAGACGTGGTCGGGTGCCTCGGGCAGCCGATGGGTGACGGTGTCCCAGGCGGCGAGCACGGCGGCATCGGTGGTTGCGTGCGGGTGGTGGTAGAGAACGCCCTCATCGGCCTTCTGCAGTAGCACCGGGTTGCCGATCAGATCGGCGAGCTCCTCGAGCACCTCGGGCACGCCCGCCCCGTCGAGAATCAGCTCGGTGAAGCGCCGGTGCGCCTGCTCGGCGTGCTCGAGCGCGAGCGCCTGCTGGCCGACGATCTCGCGGTGAAGCGCCTCGGTGACCTCGACGAACGGGACCTCCCGGTGCAGCACGATCAGCGGCAGGTGCCGGGCCTCGGCCTCCTCGACGACCGACTTGGGGACCTGGTCGATCGACGTGTGCAGCTCGATCACCAGTCCGGCGATCGAGCGCTCGGCGAGCGAGGCGATGAACTTGCGCTGGGCGACGGGACTGTCGGGGAACCCCATGCCGGTCGTCAGCAGGAGCTCTCCTCCGCGGAGCACCGAGGCCATCTCCAGCCACTCGCCGGAATGCACCCAGCGGATCGGGTTCTTCAGCGAGCCGGCACCGGCCAGCACCTCGGGGACGCCCTCGCTCAGGGGGCCGAGCCGCAACGCGGCGGCCACCGTGATCTCCTGGTCGTGGCCGTTGGGCATGCTCACACCAGCGCAGCCCCGAAGCGATCGGGACGCAGCGCCGACAGCTCCGGGCGCTCGCGGCCGTCGAGCACCTCGTCTGACACCAGCTCGGCCAGCGCCGGAGCGAGCGTCACGCCGCTGTGCGTTGCGACCGCGTACAGGCCGTCGAGCGCCCAGCCCGCGACCGGCAGCAGGTCGCCCGGCAGCGCTCGCAGGCACACGCGGTCGTCCTGCAGGCGCGCACGCCCGGCGCCGCGGACGCGGCGCGACAGCAGCGCGATCAGCTCGTCGGACGCGCCCGGCGGCGCGGTCTCGCCCGTGAGCGTGCGGTCGAGCTCGTCGCTGTGCGCCAGCAGCCCGCCGCCGGCGTCGGAGCGGATCAGCAGCCCGTCGGCGAGCACGACGCCGTTGATGCGGGTCAGAACCGGAGTGGTCCGACCGACCAACCCTGGGACGCGCGAGCCCGGCTCGCCGGCCGTCAGCATCGGCACGTGCACGTCGGCGGTGCACAGCAGCGATTGCGTCCAGCGCCCGGCGCAGCTGACCACCGCATCGGCGGCGAGTAGCTCGCCGCCGTGGATCGCGACCCCGGTGACGCGCCCGGAGCCGTCGCGGAGCAGCCCGCTCACCGCCGCGTGCGTTCGCAGCTGCAGGCGGTCCGCGTCGGCGCGCCCGAGCAGCGCAGCGATCGCCTCGCCGGTGTGCACCCACCCCTCGCCGGCGAACCGGTAGACCGCCTCGACCCCGGGGTCGATGACGAGGTCGGGCTCGTGGCGCAGCGCGTCGGTGGCGGTGATCCGCTCGGGCGCCCAACCGCCGGCGCGCAGGCGCTCGCAGTGCTCCTCCAGCTCGCCCTGGGCGGCGGGATCCGACGTCCAGATCGTGGTGCCACGTAGCCGCAGCCAGCCCGGATGGCGGAACGCCTCGTGCTGCCGCCGCCACGCGTCGAGCCCCAGCAGCCGGAGCTCAAGGTACTGCGCCAGGCCGGGGTGGCTTGCGTCGATCCAGGCGAAGCTCCCGCCCGTCGTCCCGCCGCCGGGCTCCCCACCATCGAGCAAGGTGACGTCCGCGCCGCGGCGCGCCAGCTCCACTCCCACATGGACGCCGACGATTCCGGCTCCCACGACAGCAACGCGCATCTCGCCTGCCAGCGTATACGGTGGAATACCGCGACGCGAGTGCGGCGGCGCGGCTGCCCCGGGGGCGACTAGCTTGTGGGACCCGAGGAGGTTGTTCAACTCGATGGCGGCCCAGGCCCAGCTTCCCAGGAGGGTGCGGATAAACCGCTCTGCTTCGTCGGTCCGGGATGGTCGGCGCGGGCGCGCGCGGGTGGCGGCGAAATTCGCGTGCACAACGTCCCGCTCGAGCGCTCCGGGCGCGATCGTGGGACGTTCGCCACGTGGGGCGTGATCAACGTCCCCAGCTAGCCCGCAAACGCCTCGGGCGGGACGTTAAGCACGTCGTCGCCGCCCGAGGCCCGGGGCCCGGGGCGATCTGTGGTCCGGGGCGACCGATTTCGCCCGAGCCGGTTGACGTCCATGGGCGACAGCACGCCGGCTGGAGCACGCAGAGCCCAATCAGCGATCCAGCGGACTACTGGACCAGGCCCCCGGCACCGTCGGCGCCGACGAGCGGCAGATCGAGGTGATCGCGGCGCCCAGCCGCCTCGGCCGCCGGCATCAGCGACCACGCGGCGTGTGCTCAGGATCTACGACTAGCTAGTGTCCCGTTTGGAAAGTTCGCGTGCATTCGACGCACCCCTGGCGGCGATTGGCTTCGTCCCGCCACCGGCTTCGACGGCGGCGCCGGCCTCGCGTAGCTCCGCTACGCCACGGCTCCTGCGTCCTCGCCAAGCATCCACCAGTGGCACCTCTCGGTGCCCACCAACTTTCCAAACGCGACACTAGGGGTCGTCCCCGTAAGGACGGTCGCACCGAGAGGCGCCACCGGTGGATGGATCGCAAGGACGCAGGTCCGAAGGCGACGCGGAGCGACGTCGAGGTCCGGGGACCCCGCAGCCGGACGACTCGGCGCGCCCCTTTAACGCAAACGGCTAAGCGAGCGCGTCGATCGTCAGCTCGAGCGTCCCGTCGACCGGCGCCAGCACCGGCAGCTGCACCCCGGCGGCGCGGTACTCGTCCAGACGGCCGCGGCAGTCCTCGACCGTGCCCGACGCGCTGAGCAGGTCGACCACCCCGTCTGAGACCAGCGGCGCGGCCGCATCGACACCGCGCTCGGTGAACACCGCCCGGAGCCGCTGCACGAACTCAGGATCGAGCCCTGTCTCGCGGGCGACGTTCGGAAACAGCGACAGATACACCGCGATGAACCGGCGGGCTCCGTCGCGCCCCGCCTGCCCGTCGGCGTGGGGAGACACGACGATGCACATCGCGACCTCCGCCGGTCCGCCGGTTCGGCCCGCGCGGCGCGCCGCGGCCAGCATCCGCTCCCGGCGCTCGGCGGCGTAGGCGGGCGGCAGGCAGACGTTCAACAGCACACCGTCGGCGACCTCGCCGGCGTACTCGACGGCTCGCGGGCCGGTCGCCGCCAGGAACAGCGGGACCGGCGTGCGCCGCCCGGCACCCCCGTCGCGCGCGAGCACGTCCTCGATCCGCGCGCCCTCAAGGTTCACACAAGCGCCGTGGTAGGTGACCTCCTCGCCGGCGATCAGCCTCGGGATCACCTCGCAGTACTCGCGCAGCCGCGTCAGCGGGCGGTCGAAGTCGACGCCCTGCGGCGCCAGCACTCGGGGCGATCCCGCCCCCAGGCCCATCACGATCCGGCCCGGCGCGAGCTCGTCGAGCGTGGCGAATGTGAGCGCGAGCAGCACCGGGTTGCGGGTGTAGACGTTGACGATCCCGGTGCCGACGCGCAGGCGCTCGGTGCCGAGCGCGATCGCCGCGACCGGAGCGATCGCGTCGCGCGTCAGGCGCGTCTCGGCAACCCACACGGACTCGTAGCCGGCGCGCTCGGCTCGCTGCGCGAGCGTCACCATCTCCGGCACCGCCGGCGCGCCCAGGAACAGCAGCCCGGTGCGGCCGCTCACGGGTGCACCGCCTCCGGCTTCGGCGGCGAGAACTGAGCCGCGATCAGGATCAGCAGCAGCGAGACCCCGCCGTAGAACGCGAACGGCGCTGCGTAGGTCCCCGTGAGATCGCGGAGCGCGCCGGTCAGCAACGGCCCCAGCGAGGCCAGCAGGTAGCCGATTCCGAAGCCCATCGCCGCCAGGCGCGCAGCGTGCGCCGGATCGCGCCCGTAGTCCACGGGAAGCACGAGCATCACCGGGAACACGAGGCCGTTGCCGAGACCGAGCAGCAGCGCCCAGACCACCGGTGCGGAGTACGGCGTCACCGCCACGCCCAACATCCCCACGGCCATGATCACCAGCGACGCGATCAGCGCCGGCCGCCGGTCGTGGATGCGCGAGGCCCGCACGGTCACCGCAATCGTCGACGCCGCCTGGGCTACGCTCAGCAGCGTCAGCAGCAGCCCCGCCTTCGTGTCGCTCCAGCCGTGGTCCTCGTACACCGGCGCCAGCCACGCCAGGACCACCCAGTACAGCCCCGACGCTCCGCCGTAGAACAACGAGATCTGCCACGCCCGGCGCTCGCGCCACGGTGGGGTCACGATTCCGCGCCGAGGGCCGGGCCGGCTGCGGCGGGCGATCGGGATCAACACCACGATCGCCGCGACCGCGAACACCGCCCAGAACGCCAGCGCCACCTCCCAGGAGTTGGTCAGGTCGTTGATCGCCGGGCTCGCGGCCGCCGGGATCGCCGCCCCGAGCGTGATCCCCAGCGAGTACAGCGCCGTGATCAACATCGAGTGCTTGACGAAATACGTGCGAACTAGGCCCGGAAGCAGCGGTTGGGCCAGGGCAATCCCGGCGCCGATGGCCAGCGTGGTCGCGAACAGGATCGTCGTGTTGCCGCCCCAGATCCGAGCGGCGGTGGCCACGCCGATCACGACCATCGCGTAGGTGAGCGCCCGCTCGGCCCCCAGCCGGGCGGCCACCGGCGGCACCAGGAACGCCCCCGCGCCCATACAGAGCGTGGGGATCGTCGTCAGCAGGCCCCCGGCGGTGTGGCTCAGATCGTCGGCGTCCCGGATCGTGTCGAGCAGCGGCGACACCGACGCCACCGCCGGCCTGAGGTTGAGCGCCGCCAGGAACAGCGCGGCGGCGAGCATCGAGGGGGCGATCGCCCGCGCTGTCGCCGCGGCGCCGCCGGTCGGGTCGGGCGGCGTCTCAGACTCGGCCGCAGGCGGCCCGTCCGGGCTGCCGGCCGGGGCGGAACCCGCCGCGCGGCCGCCGACCCGGGCCATCAGTCGGTGCCGGCGCGGTCCACTAGGTGGCCGCCCCCGTGCGTACGCCGACGACCACTACTCGGCAGCCCGGACCGTGATCGTTGTTCGCTCGGGCTCGGTGGCGAACAGCTCGCTGCGGAACGACTCCCCGTCGGCCCACTGGCGCTTGGGCACCAGCCGCCGCACCAGCGAGAACTGCTGCTCGCCGTCCGCGAACGGGTACGGGCTCATCGCCACGACACCCCCTCGTTCGCCGCGGAAGCTGTACCCGCCGAACTCGCCGTCGCCCGGCGAGAGCGTGTCGTTCATGCAGAACAGGAGCGAGATCCGGTCGTGCATCTGGAGCAGCTCGTAGTCCTCGCGCCGCTGCTCCGCGGTCACGCCGAGCTCGGCGTCCTTGGCCTCGAACGCGCCCTCCTGCTCGGCCACGAACGCGTCCACCTGCTGCCGGGCGCCGTCGGCGAACGTGAGCTGCAGGTCTGGCTGCAATCCGTACCGGCGGCGGTAGATGCCCGCGCCATGCATCGACACCAGCAGGCCCGCGTAGGCGTCCTGCTCGGTGATCGCGGCGATGCCCGCGCGGTAGAACGCCAGGTGCGCGAGCACGTTCACGTCGAGAAAGTTCACCGGCTTGCTTGCGCCCGGGTCATAGGCCGGGGATTGCTCCCACACCGCCCAGCCATCGTCATGGCGCTCAGCCGCGATCGTCAGCGACTCCGAACGCTCCGTCTGGTCCGCCCACCGCCGCGCGAGCTCGCCCGACAGGTCGGCGTGATCGGTCTGCATCACAACCTGCCAGCTGTCCCCGACATCGCACACGATCATGTTGCTCTCCGTTCCTCGGTCGTCGCCCGGAGCTTACGCATCGTCGCAAGCCGGATCGTTCACGTCAGGACGAACCCGAGCTAAGGTTCGCCGCCCTGATTGATCTAAGTGCTTCCCGCCTAAGCATCCGCCTTTCGAGTCAAGAGGAGAGACCATGAGCGTGCTGATCAAAGACGGCCACATCGTCACTGCCGCCGACGACTATGTGGCTGACATCCTGATCGAGGGGGAGACGGTCGCCGAGATCGGACGGTCGCTGGACGTCTCCGCCGATCGCGTGATCGACGCCTCGGGCAAGTACGTGATTCCGGGCGCGATCGACCCCCACACACACATGGAGATGCCGTTCGGCGGCACGGTCACGTGCGACGACTTCACCTCCGGCACCACGTCGGCGGCGTTCGGCGGGGTCACCTCGCTGATCGACTTCTGCCTGCAGGCTCCCGGCCAGTCGATCCCCGACGCGCTCGCCACCTGGCACGAGAAGATCGAGCGCTGCCCGCCGGTGATCGACGTCGGCTTCCACATGGCGATCACCGACCTGCACGACGGCGGCAAGCTCGAGGACGTGGCCAAGGTGCCCGACCAGGGGGTCACCAGCTACAAGCTGTTCATGGCCTACAAGGGCGCGATCATGGTCGACGACGAGACGCTGTTTCGGACTATGCAGGTCGCGGCCGAGACCGGCGCGCTGGTGATGGTCCACGCCGAGAACGGCGACGTGATCGACGTGCTCGTAAAGCAGGCGCTGGCCGAGGGCAAGACCGCGCCGAAGTGGCACGCCGCGACCAGGCCGCCCCACACCGAGGGCGAGGCGACCAACCGCGCGATCACGCTCGCGCACCTGGCCGGGTGCCCGCTGTATGTGGTCCACGTCTCCTGCGAGGAGTCGATCGCACCGGTGGCCGCGGCGCGCGCGGCCGGTTGGCGGATCTGGGGCGAGACCTGCACCCAGTACCTGTTCATCGAGCAGAAGGACCTCGAGGAGCCAGACTTCCAGGGCGCCAAGTACGTGTTCACGCCGCCGCCGCGGCCGCCACACAACCACGAGAGCCTGTGGCGGGCGCTGAACAACGGCGTGCTGTCGGCGGTCTCGAGCGACCACTGCCCGTTCCGGATCGCCGATCAGAAGACGCTCGGCAAGGACGACTTCTCGAAGATCCCAAACGGCGGGCCGGGGATCGAGAACCGCCTGCACATGCTCCACCACTTCGGAGTCCGCGAGGGCCGGATGTCGATGAACCACCTCGTGGACCTGTGCTGCACGCAACCGGCCAAGCTGTTCGGACTGTTCCCGCGCAAGGGCACGATCGCCGTCGGCAGCGACGCCGACATCGTCGTGTGGGACAGCGACAAGCACCTGACGCTGTCGGCCAAGACCCACCACACCAACGTCGACTACAACCTGTTCGAGGGCACCGAGGTGGTCGGGGCGCCGGAACTGGTGCTGCTCCGCGGACAGGTGATCGTGGACGGCGACGAGCTCGTCGCGTCACCCGGAGCGGGGCAGTTCCTGTCCCGGGCGCGCTTCGGCCAGCCGCTCGAGAACCAGGATGCGAAGGTCGCGTCCTAGGCCCGCGACGATCGCGCAACTCGAAGCTCGCCGGGCGTGCCGAGATCGCACCTGACAGAGGATTAGCGTTGTCTTTATTCACTCCCCGAGGCGCTTGACGATCCCCAACCTGATCAGGTATACAAACGCATACAGAACTATTGTCGAGCGACCCGCGGGACGCCGTACCTTGGTTCTCGCGGGTTTAGGCGTTCGTTTCTGGGGCTGCGTAGTGCCCGAGGTGCTGTAGGACTTCGCGTTCGTCGAGGAAGGGAGTAGAGATGGGAATCCAGGTCGTGAACGAGCCTCCTCCTGAGGAGAACTCGGAATCAGGACAGACCCGACGGGATGTCCTGGTCAAGGGGGCCGCGGGTCTGGGCGTGCTGGCCGGCGGTCCGCTGCTGGCTGCATGCGGCGGGAGCGCCAGCTCCAGCAGCAGCGGCAGCGCGAGCGGAGGCTCGTCCGGCGGCGCGCAGAAGCTTCGCGTGCTCGGGATCGGGGTCGACCAGAACCCGGCCCTCAAGGCTCAGGCCAAGAAGGACCTGAACATCGACCTCGAGTACACGATCACCGACACGCCGACCACGACGCAGAAGTCGATCACCCAGCCGCAGAACTTCGACGTCGGCCACCTCTACGTCCACCAGATTCCGCAGCTCCTTCCGGCGGGTGTCACCCAGCCGGTCGACACCAGCAAGATTCCCGGCTGGACCGGGGGCACGCAGCTGTGGAACGCCCCCTCGTCTCAGCCCACGAACCTGTCGGCCTCGGACCCGGGGTTCCAGAACCCGAAGCTGATCCCCGGGATCGTGCCCGTGCTGACGCAAGGAAAGCTCACTGCTCAGGGCACCTACGGAGTCGGTGACGCCGCCTACCGGATGCTGCCGCTGGACACCAGCGACCCGTCGAAGCTGACCGCCGGCGCGCCGTTCGACGCGGCCACCGCACAGACGGTCAAGACCTCGACGATGCTGTCCGGGATGACGGGCGTGTTCAACTCGGACTCGATCGGCTACGACAAGACCGTGATCCCGCACGTCGACAGCTGGGCCGAGTTGTTCAATCCGCAGTACAAGGGCAAGGTCGCGCTGATCAACGACCCGCAGATCGGCCCGATCGACGCCGCGCTCGCCGCCCAGGCGTCGGGCAAGCTGAAGTTCGGGAACATCGGCAACATGACCAAGGGTGAGATCGACAACCTCACCAAGCTGCTGATCGACATGAAGAAGGCCGGCTTCTTCCGCGCCTTCTGGGCGACGTTCACCGAGTCCGTCAACCTGATGGCCGGCGGCGAGGTCGTGATCGAGAGCATGTGGTCCCCGGCGCAGACCGTGCTGCTCGAGGCCGGCAAGAAGGTCGGCTTCGCCGCTCCCAAGGAGGGCATGCGCGGCTGGTGCGGCTGCACCGTCATCTACAAGCACGTCAGCGGCGCGACGCTCGACGCGGCCTACAAGTACCTGAACTGGTGGCTGTCGGGCTGGCCGGGCGCGAACATGGCCCGCCAGGCGTACTACAGCCCCCGCCCCGACACGACCAAGAAGTTCCTGTCGAAGGCGGAATGGGACTACTGGTACGGCGGCAAGCCGGCCGCCCAGAACCTGGTCGGCCCGGACGGCAAGCAGGCGATCCCGAAGGGCGCGGTCCGCGAAGGTGGCTCGTTCACGCAGCGGATCCGCCTGTACGCTGCGTGGAATACCACGCAGCCGCAGAATGACTACATGGGGACCCAGTGGAATAACTTCATCTCCGCGTAGCTGAGAAAGGGCGATTGGGTAGTGACAACGGGAGGCAGGACTGAGAGCGAGCCCGAGGTGACCGAAGAGGCCGTCGAGCCTGATGCCTCGGGCTCGGCAGGTCGGCTCGAGCTAAGGAGCGTCGCCAAGCAGTTCGGCGATGTGGTGGCCGTGGAGGACGTGAACCTCCAGATCGACAGCGGCGACTATGTGGTGCTGCTCGGGCCATCCGGCTGCGGCAAGACGACGATCCTGCGGATGATCGGGGGCCACGAGTACCCGTCGTCCGGGGACATCGTGCTCGACGGCAGGTCGCTGGTCGGGGTTCCCCCGGCCAAGCGACCGACCACGACGGTGTTCCAGCATTTCGCGCTGTTCCCGCATAAGAGCGTGCTGGGCAACGTCGAGTTCGGCCTCCGCATGCAGGGCATGCACAAGCAGGAGCGCCAGAAGACTGCGATGGACATGGTCGACCTGGTCGGGCTCTCCGAGATGCGCTTCCGCAAGCCCTCGGAGCTGTCCGGAGGTCAGCAGCAGCGTGTCGCCCTTGCGCGCGTGCTGGTGACCAAGCCCAAGGTACTGCTGCTCGACGAGCCGTTTGGCGACCTCGACCGGCTGCTGCAGCTTCGGATGCGGGTCGAGTTGCGTGAGCTGCAACGAGAGCTGGGCATCGCGTTCGTGCACGTGACCCACAACCAGGAAGAGGCGCTCTCGATGGCCGACAGGATCGTGGTCATGGAGGGCGGGCGTATCCAGCAGGTGGGCTCGCCCGCCGAGATCAGCCAACGCCCGGCAAACGTGTTCGTCGCCGCGTTCATGGGCGACAACAACATCATCCAGGGGGCGGTGACCGAGGTCAGCGGCGACCAGCTCGTGCTCGACTCGCCGCTGGGATCGCTGAGGATGCAGGACCCGGGCGGTTCGCACGGCGTCGGCGACAAGCTGACGATGGCGATCCGGGCCAACTGCGTCCGCGTCGCCGGCGAAGGCACGAACGGTGGCACGAACGAGCTCGAGTGCACGCTCGTCGCGACCGAGTATCTGGGCGACACGATCAAGGTCCACATGCGCTCCGGAGAGCACTCGCTGCTGGCCAAGTTGCCCGAGCAGCGCTACCCCGAGCTGGCGGACCTCGCCGGAAAGCCGGTGAAGGTAAGTTGGGATCCCGCCGACGCGCAGCTGCTCAGTGACTGAGCCAAACGGGAAGGACACACGCGAGGTCGCCCACGCGCTCGACGAGCGCGAGCTTCCCGGCGACGTCAGGCTCTCATCCGAGGCCGCCGCCGAGATCTACGGCGAGGAGCGGTCGTCCGCGGTCGTCAGGACTTCGCCTCCGGGGTCGTCCAAGCTGGTCACGGCGCTGTGGGCGCTGCCCGGCACGCTGTGGCTGCTGATCTTCCTGGTCGCGCCCGTGATCGTGGTGCTCGTGGTCTCGTTCTTCACCGGAACGATCACCGGCTTCAGTAAGACCTGGACGACCGAGAACTACACGACGATCTTCTCGAGCACGTCGACGTATCTGTCGACGCTGGGGAAGGTGGCGCGCAACTCCGCGATCGTCACCGCGGTCTGCCTGATCATCGGCTACCCGGTGGCCTACTTCCTCGCGGTCAAGGTCAAGAAGGTCCAGTACTCGTTCGCGCTGTTCATCATCGCGCTGGCGCCGTTCTTCACCAGCACGCTGATCCGCGCCGAGGCGTGGATCCCGACGATGGGCAAGCAGGGCGCGGTCAATCAGATCCTGCAGAAGATCGGGATCATCAACCACCCGCTGTCGATCCTGCTGTTCAGCGACTTCGCGGTGCGCGTCTCGCTGATCCAGCTACTGGTGCTGTTCATGGTCACGCCGATCTTCTTCCAGCTGGCGGCGCTGGACCAGAGCGCGATCGAGGCGGCGCGCGACCTCGGGGCCAACGGCTTCAAGGTGTTCATGCACGTGACGCTGCCGCTGACCCGCGCCGGGATCATGATCGGGTCGGTGTTCGTGTTCGTGCTCGCGATGGGCGACTTCGCCACCTACAAGCTGGTCGGCGGCGGCGAGGTCGGCTCGATCGGCGTCAACATCCAGAACCTGGTGTCGCTGCTGCAGTACCCGGCGGCCGCCGCGCAGGCGGCCGTCCTGGTCGTGGCAATGGTCATCGGTGTGGTGTTACTGCTGCGGTTCGCCAAGCTCGAGCAGGGGTTCTAGCCCGCAATGACACAGCAACTCAAGGACCGCCTCTCGAAGATCGCCCTCGGCATCTGGTTCGCGATCTTCCTCGTGTTCCTGTACGGCCCGATCCTGGTGATGCTCGTCCTGTCCCTGCAGGACTCGTCGGGCGGATCGACGTTCCCGGCCAAAGGGCTGATCAACGGCTACTGGTACAACTACCTGAGCCTCGATAATGCCGCCGCGATCCGCACCGCGGCCGGCGTATCGCTGATCCTGGCGATCATCGTGGGAGTCATCGCCAGCGCGCTGTCGCTGTCGATGATCATGGCCTACCGGCGGATGAGCCGGCGGATGGGCCGGGCGCTGCTGTACCTGATCCTGCTGTCGCTGATGACGCCGGGGATCCTGCTGAGCCTCGGGATGAGCCTGTGGTGGAAGCTGCTCGGGCTCAACGTGGCCCTGTACCCCACCGCGCTGGGCGTGCACGTGGTGTGGGCGTTGCCGTTCGGGTTCCTGGTCATGCTGGCGATCTTCAACCGCTACGACATCGCGGTGGAGGAGGCCGCTCGCGACCTCGGCGCCAGTGCGATGCAGACGTTCACCCGGGTGACGCTGCCGATCATCTGGGGCGGAGTGTTCGGCGCGGCCCTGTTCGGGTTCACGCTCTCCTGGAACGAGTTTGAGCGGACGCTGCTGATCTCGCCCACGCCGACGCTCCCGCTCGAGATCTACGGCGAGTTGATCTCGGCGACGCTGCAGCCGGACCTGTACGCGCTCGGCGTGATCACGACGTTCGGAACGATCGTGCTGGTGTTCCTGATGCTGATCATCGTCGCGGTGATCGTGCGCCGGACCAGCCGGACTCAGGCCGCCGCACTCGAGCAGGACGAGGCGGAGGTCGAGATCGCGACGACGGCAGCCCCGCAGCCGGCCTAACACCAGCGATGCCCAATCCCCGCAGCAAGTCGACAGCGACCAAGGAGAACGCTCTCACCACCGAGGAGCGCGATGCACTGTTGGCCGTCCAGCAGGACGCCCGACTGGGCACTAACCGCGGCGACGGCTGGTGGCACATCACGCCGATCTGGTACCTGTGGGAGGACGGCGTGTTCAGGCACACGCTGGGCGCCGGCCGCCGGCATCTGCGCAACCTGCGCACCGATCCGCACGCGACCGTGTGCGTCGACCAGGACCCGCGGCTGGCCGAGGGGCTGCAGGCGGGCGCGCAGGCCGTGGTCTGCTTCGGGACCGCCGAGCTGTCCAACGACGAGGACCTGATCCGCGACGTGACCGGGCGGATGCTGGTCCGCTATCTGGGCCCCGACGCGACCGCCTACCTCGACCCGATCATGGCCGAGGGCCGGACGATCGTGACGATCACTCCCCAGGACTGGCTCACCTGGGACTACAACAAGGACTGATGCCCGCCGATCCGAAGCGAATGCTGGCCAACCTGCGGGAGCTGGCCGAGCTCACCGGCACCGACCGGGGCGCGCAGCGTGTCGCCTGGACCGACACCTGGAAGCAGGCCCGGGAGTGGGAGCGCAAGCAGCTCGACGACCTGCCGGTGACGGTCGAGATCGATGAGGCCGGCAACCTGTGGGCAACGCTCGCGGGCGAGTCGCCGGACACGCTGATCATCGGCAGCCACATCGATTCGGTGCCCGACGGGGGCTGGCTCGACGGATGCCTCGGCGTGTTGTCGGCGCTCGAGGTGCTGCGCGGCATCGCCGCCGGCGACAAACCGCCGCTGACGGTCAAGCTCGTCGACTGGGCCGACGAGGAGGGCGCCCGCTTCGGGCTGAGCCTCGTGGGCTCGAGCGCGGCCGCGGGAACGCTCGACCCCGAGATGCTGGCGCAGCTGACGGACGTCGAGGGCGTCACGGCCGGGGATGCGCTCGCCGCCCATGGCGTCGACGTCGCCGACATGCACCGCTCGGGTTCGCGTCTGGAGGGCGCGGTCGGCTATATCGAGTTGCACATCGAGCAGGGTCCGGTGCTCGAGGCCCGCGACCTGTCGCTCGGCGTCGTCACCGGGACCTACGGGACCGAGCGCTGGGCGGCCAAGTTCACCGGCCAGGCGGCGCACTCTGGCTCGACACCGATGGACCAGCGGCGCGACTCGCTGCTGGCGGCATCGCAGCTGGCGCTGAAGGTCCGCCAGCTCGCGCTCGACAACGGTGGCGTCGGCACGGTCGGCCGGATCGGCGCCGAGCCCGGGATCCCCACCGCGGTCGCCGGCGTGGCCACTGCGCTGGTCGACCAGCGTCACGAGGACGCCGACGTCCTGGCCAAGGTCCGCGGCGAGGCGGAGCAGACCAGTCGCTCGATCGCCGAGCAGGAGGATGTCGAGGTCGACTGGTCGCCGCTGTTCAGGATCGCGCCGATCCCGTTCGACCCCGAGTTGATCGAGACCGCCGCGGGGATCATCGAGGATCTGCAGGGAACCGACATGCGGCTGCCCAGCGGACCGCTCCACGACGCCGCCCGGGTCGCCGAGTCAGGCGTCCCGACCGTGATGCTGTTCGTCAAGAGCAAGCGCGGCCTCTCGCACACGCGCCTGGAGGACACCGACGACTCGGACCTCGAGCTCGCGCTGCAGGCGCTGGACCGGCTGGTCGCCGCCAGGCTCGAGCGGGCCGCGGCGGGATGATGCAGTCACAGCCGCGCCCGCAGGATCGCCTGCGGTTGCGCGAGGACGCGGCGCGTCCCGAGGAACGGCTGATCGAGCCTCGCTCGGCGGCGCTGTGGACGGTGCTGTCGCTGCCGCTGGTGGGCTATTTCTTCTGGTACTACTTCGCCCACCGGGACTGCTCCCAGCTCGCCGAGGACGACGCCACGAACCCGTGGTTCTGGCTGGCGATGATCTTCCCGGGGATGTTCCTGGTGATCCCGTACGCGGCGGCGCAGGCGAAGATCGTCGCGCGGGTCGAGATCGCGACGCGCAAGCCGTTCTCGACCGCGGCGTACCTGGGGCTGTGCATCGGCGGCTTCTTCATCCCGGCGGTACTGCCGCTGTTCCTGCAGCCGCGGCTCAACCAGGCCGGCCGCGTCAGCCGCTGACCGTCAGACGCCCACCCAGCAGCTGCACCGGGGCGCCGGTGGAGCCGAGCGACTGAAACGCGCTGCGAATGTCCTGCTCGGGCGCGCCGGCGGCGAGCAGCATCCGGAGCAGCACGCGAGCGCGCGCGCCGGTCATCGCCCCGGCCGAGATCAGGCCCCGCGCTTCGAGGTCGACCTCCGAGCCCGTGAACATGTAGGTGCGGTGCAGCGCCTCGCCGCCCGCGGTCCGCGACGCGAGCACGACCGGCATCAGCTTCGCCAGGCGCTCGAGCTCGGGCACGGTGCGGGCGGTGACGTGGCCGCCGCCGGTGCCCTCCACAACGAGACCCCGGTAGCCGGCCCGCTCCACCGCGTCGACCAGCAGGCCCTCCTCGCCGGCGCCGAACGTGATCAGCGCCACCGGCGGGGGCTCCGTCACCCCGTCGAGCTCCAGGTGTCGCCGGCCCACCGGCCGCGCTCCGATCCGCACCTCTCCCTCGGCCAGCCAGCCGATCGGACCGACCGGCGAGGACTGGAACGGGGAGACGGCCTGCGTGTGCGCCTTTCGCACGAACCGGGCGGCATAGATCTCGTCGGCGAACACCACCAGCGTGCCGATCCCGCGCGCCCGCTCGCTGGCCGCCGTGCTCACGGCCGCCAGCAGGTTCGCCGGCCCGTCGGCTCCGGGCAGCGTCGGGTTGCGCATCGCGCCGGTGACGACCACCGGGGCATCGGAATCGACGAGCAGGTCGAGCGCGAACGAAGTCTCCTCGATCGTGTTCGTGCCCTGCGTCACGACCACGCCGCTGTCGCCGCCGGCCAGCCGCCGCTCGACCTCCCGGGCCAGCGCGACGAGGTCGGCCAGCGTCAGCTCCGGCGAGGGGACCTGCCGGAACGTGTCGGCGCTGATCCGGGCCACGGACTCGAGGCCGGGGACGCTCTGCACGAGCTGCGCGGCCGTCAGCGTCGGCGTCACCCCCTGCCCTGAGCCGGTGGAGGCGATCGTCCCGCCGAGCGCCAGCACGCTGACGCTGGGTCGCTGGCCGGAGCTGTTCACGCCCTGGTCTTGTTACTCGCGCGCGCGAGGCGCTGGAACGTATCGAACGACTCCCGGAGCCGGTCGGTCTCGATCCCCCGGGTGATGAACACGAGGTTCGACGAGGGATCCGCTACCGATCCGGGCGGGAGATGCTCGGGCGCGTGAACTACGTGCTGCACGCCGTTGACCGACACGAGCGTCCCGTCGTCGAGCTCCAGCAGGCCCTTGACGCGCAGCACCTCTTGTCCGCGGGCGTGCAGCAGCATGCTCAGCCAGACCGCGAACCCGAGCCAGTCAACCGGGCCGTCGGCGTTCAGACTGAGGCTCGCCACGTCGGCGGTGTGGGGGCTGCGATCGTCGCGCTGCCGCCGGCCGGCGGCGGCCTGATCGCGCGCCGCGAGCGCGCTCGTTGCCTCGGCGGGAGGCTCGCCCACGACTCCGTGCACGGCGGTGCGGATCCCGGCCGCGGGGTTGAGCGCCCGCAGAGCCGCCACCACCGCCGTCGTCTGCTCGGCCTCGACCAGGTCGACCTTCGTGACCACGAGCTCGTCGGCCACCAGCACCTGCTTGGCCGCCTCCGGATGGGTGGCCAGTTGGTCGATGCAGTTGACCGCGTCGACCGTGACGATCAGTCGCTCGACGTCGAAGTGGTGGCGGAGCATCGGGTCGTTGGTGATCGTGAACACGATCGGCGCGGGATCGGCGAGCCCGCTGGTCTCGATCACCACCCGGGTAAGTCCGGCCGTGCCGCGGTCGCGGGCGTCGAGCAGCTCGCGCAGCACCCGCACAAGATCCTCCCGCCGCGTGCAGCAGGCGCAGCCGCCGCCGACCAGCTCGACGCGCTCCTCGCAGGCCCGCAGCAGCGCGTGGTCGAGCCCGACCGCGCCGAACTCGTTGACGATCACCGCGGTATCCGGCGCGCCGTCGAGCATCTCGCGCAGCAGCGACGTCTTGCCCGAACCCAGGAAGCCGCCGACGACCAGCACGGGGATGCGCCCCGCGCTCATCAGGCCGCCGACGCCTCGCGCTGCAGGCGCGCGAGCAGCTCGGGATCCAGCGGGTCCAGCGGCCGCTTGGCGAGCCGCTCGCCGGCCGCCCACACCTCGCCGAGGTTGCGGGCCACCTGGACCCCGCCCTTGCGGTCGGAGACCATCGCGGTGAACCCACTCGGGTCGTCCCTGTAGGAGAGGCCGTGGGCGCCGACGATCTGAGTCAGCAGCGCTCGGCGCCGCGCCCGGACGCTCGCGGTCGGCTCAACGCCTACGCGAGCGTCCGTCCAGTGCTCCTCGCCGGTCAGTCCGTAACAGAGGATGCACACGGCGAGGCTCCGATTCGGCGGTTAGTGGTTGAACGGCTGCCGGCGGCGGAAGTCGTCGGCGGCCTGCTCCATCGTCACCCACTTGACGCCCTCGTGCCCGTTGAGGTACTCGATCAAGCGCTCGAGCATCAGCAGCACCTGGGGACGGCCGCTGACGTCGGGGTGGATCGTGAACGGGAACACCGCGTAGTCCATGTTCGCGTACACCCAGTCGAACTGGTCACGCCACATCTCCTCGATGTCGCGCGGATTGACGAAGCCGTGGCTGTTGGGCGATCCCTTGATGAACATCATCGGCGGCAGGTCGTCCACGTACCAGTTGGCCCCGATCTCGACGAGGTCGATCTCGTCGCCGCGCACGAGCGGCTTCATCCACTCGGCCGCGTCCTTGGTGTAGTCGATCTTTGTCCACTCGTCGCCGACACGCGCGTAGAACGGCGTGAAGTCGTTGTAGCCCTGGCTGTGGTCGTAGGTGAAGCCGTACTTCTGCAGCAGCTCCGCGGTGACGTTCGACATCTCCCACCAGGGAGCCACGTAGCCGCGCGGCTTCTGTCCGGAGACCGTCTCGATCAGGTCGACGCACTTGGCGAGAACGTCTTCCTCCTGCTTGGGGGACATCGCGATTGGGTTCTCGTGCGAGTAGCCGTGAGCGCCGATCTCGTGGCCGGCGTCGACGATCATCTTGACCGAGTCCGGGAACGTCTCGATCGAGTGGCCCGGGATGAACCAGCTGGCGGGAAGGTCGTGCTTCTTGAACAGGTCGAGCAGGCGCGGCGTCCCCACCTCGCCCGAGAACATTCCCCGCTGGATGTCGGACGGCGAGTCCTCGCCGCCGTAGGAACCGAGCCAGCCACCGACCGCGTCGATGTCCACTCCGAACACGGCCATGATCTCCTTGGGCACGTCTCTCTCCCTTCGTCAGATAGCTCTCAGCCTCTTTGCGTACGACTGTATACCTTGTACGCGCGAGCCGCACGCCGCTCTACCCCCGCCGCCCACAGCACCAGTACAGTGCATCCGTGGCGCTGTACGAATACCGTTGTGCCAGGGGTCATAGCGTCGAGGTCTTTCACCGCATGGACGAGACTCCAAACGTCGTCTGCGAGCAGTGCGGCGGCAAGGCCGAGCGGGTGCTCAGCAAGCCGATGATCCACACGCAGTACTACTTCTCCCCGCAGGTCCACGGGGCCAACCGTCCCCGCCACAAGCCCTCCTCGGACAAGTCCTAGCGGGTCGTCACGCCGGCCGCGGCACCAGCGGCTCGCCGTCGAACACGCGCTGCAGGCCGCCCATGCCCCAGTGCGTCGCACCGTCGCTGGTCAGCACGGACGGCACCCCCCGGACGTCGGTGCTCTCGGCCTGCGCCCGGACCTCGCCCAGCCGCGCGATCTGCGCCGGCGAGTAGGCGGCCGCGATCGCGCCGTCGGCGTCGAGCCCGGCTCGCTGCGCCGCGCGCGCGATCTCGGCGTCGGTGCCGATGTCGCGACCCTCGCAGAAGAACGCCTCATACAGAGCCCGGCGGAACGGCCGCAGGCCGCCCTGATCGTCGGCCCACAGGCACGCGGCCAGCGCCAGCGTCGAGCGCGGCTGGTAGCGGGGCAGGTGGATCTCCAGGCCGAGCCCGAGCGCCCGCTGATACACGGTCCGCGTCCAGTCGACCCGCAGGTGGTCGCCGCGCGGATCCAGCAGCGGGCGCGGCGCCGGGCGCAGTTCGAACGGCAGCCACGTCACCGACGCGCGGCCGGCGTCCTCGGCCTGCTCGACGACCTGGGACTCCATGTACGAGTACGGGCAGACGACGTCGTAGTAGAAGCGAACCTCACCAGCCTCCGGCATAGCCGTCCTTCCGGGAGTCCGATCCCCCGATCAGCGTCCCGGACGGGTTGCGCAGGATCGCCTGTCCGCCTCCGAACACGTAGACGTCGGGCTCGGCGACGGGCTCGAGGCCCAGCGCCTCGACCTCGTCGCCGCGGTCCCACAAGCCGCGTTCGAGCGCCACCCGCTTACCGCCAATCCGGAAGCGCGGGCGGTCCAGCGCGGTCTGAGGATCGAGGCCGTCGTTGAGCAGCCCGTGGACGAGCTGCAGGTGTGCCTGGGCCTGAATGAACCCGCCCATCACCCCGAACGGGCCGGCGAGCTCGCCGTTGCGCAGCAGCATCCCGGGGATGATCGTGTGGTAGGGACGGCGTCCGGGCACCACCTCGTCGCTGTTTACCGCGAAGCCGAAGCAGCGGTTGTTCATGATCACGCCGGTGCCCGGGACCGCGACCCCCGACCCGAACCGCTCGAACAGACTCTGCACCATCGAGACGGCCATTCCGTCGGAGTCGACCGCGCACAGGTAGACGGTGCCGCCGGCCGGCTCGTGTGCCAGGCCTGCGGGCTCGCGCACCCGGCGGGCCACGGCGTCGGGCTCGATCAGCCCGCCCACGTCAGCGCCGTCGCGGACCTCGCGGAACGCGTCTTCGAGCGCCAGACGGCAGCAGTTGATCCGGTCGGTCAGGGTGCCGTCGGTGTGGGCCAGCATCGCCAGGCCTTCGAGCGCGGCCACCCCCTGCGTCGGTGGCGGCAGCTCGAGCACGGTATGTCCCTCGTACTCGACAGCGAGCGGCTGCAACGTGCCGGCGTTGAACCCCTCCAGGTCGTCGGGCTCGAGCCACGTCGAGGCGCAGATCGCCTCGCCGATGCGCCCGCCGTAGAACCCCTCCGGGCCCTCGCGGGCGATCGTCGCCAGCGTGTCGCCGAGCTCGGGCAGCCTGACCAGATCGCCGCGACGCGGAGCCGGCCCGAACCCCTCGGGGAGGCTGAGCGAAGTCGCCCACGAGGCGGTGCAGCGCGCCCCGACCGCAAAGCCGTCGCGCGCCACCGCGATCGCATCGTGGAGGCACGCCTGCAGCCCAAGCCTGCCGTAGCGCCGGGCCAGCAGGTCCCAGCCCGAGACCGCGCCGGGAACGTCGACCGAGCGCGGGCCGTAGCGCTCGAGCGCCAGGTCCCCGTCGGGATTGCCGGGAGACGGTCCGGCGCCGTCGATCGCCTCCACGTTCCCGCGATCGAACACGATCGCGAACATGTCGCCCCCGGGGCCGGTGGCCATCGGCTCCGACACGCACAGGACCGCGGCGGCCGCGAGCACCGCGTCGGCGGCGTTGCCCCCCTCGCGGAGCATCCGTAGCCCGGCGGCCGTGGCCGTCGGCTGGCTGGTCGCGACCATCGCCTCGGTGGCCAGCACGGGCGGCCTGCCGATGGCTCCGGGAGTGGCGTCCGCGCTGTCGCGAGCGGCGCCGCTCACAGCACGTCGTCGCGGCGAAGCTGGTCGATCTCGTCGGGGTCGAGCCCGAGATCCTGGAGCACGGCGTCGGTGTCGGAGCCGACCTCCCAGGTCGCAGGCGAGCGCACGCGGCCCGGCGTCCCGGCCAGCTGGGGAACGACGCCGGGCGCCGTGATCGTGCCGTGGACATCGTCCTCGTACTCGATCAGCAGCCCGCGCTCCCGGAAGTACGGGTCGCCGTACACGTCGGCCGCTGAGTACACGGGCGAGCACACCACGCCTGCCTCGTTGACAATCCGATCCAGCTCCTCGGCGGTGTGCTGCACGGCCCATTCGCCGATCAGCTCGTCGAGCAGATCCTCGTTTTCACCGCGCGTGCGGTGGCTGTTGAAGCGCGGGTCGTCGGCCAGCTCGGGTTTGCCGATCAGCGCCGCCAGCCGCCGCCACAGCGTGTCGTGGTTGGCGGCAATCACGACCCAGTGTTCGTCCTTGGAGCGGTACACGTTCGACGGCGCGATCTTCGGCAGCCGGGTTCCGGTCGGCTCGCGGACCACGCCGGTCTTCTCATACTCGAGCACCGCCGACTCGGTCACCGCGAAGCACGCGTCGGTGATCGAAGCGTCGACCACCTGGCCGATGCCACCGCGTGCGTCGCGGGCATACAGGGCGAGCAGGATCCCGGTGAAGGCCGATTGCGCGGCGAGCGTGTCACCGATCGAGATGCCGTAGCGCGGCGGGGCCTGGTCGGGGTAGCCGTTGATGTAGCGCAGACCCGAGATCGCCTCGGAGGCGGACGCAAACCCGGGGCGGTCGCGGTACCGGCCGGTCTGGCCGTACCCGGTGACCCGCGCGTAGATCAGACCCGGGTTGAGCGCGTGCAGCTCCTCGGGTCCCAGCCCCCAACGCTCCATCGTCCCCGGGCGGAAGTTCTCGAGCACTACGTCGGCGCGCTGGGTCAGCATCCGCGCGATCCGTTGGCCCTCTTCGAGGCGCAGGTTCAGCGTGACCGACTGCTTGTTACGCGACAGGATCGACCACCACATCGAGCGATCGTTATGGCGCAGGCGGCCCCATTCGCGCATCGGGTCACCGGCCGGCGGCGCCTCGATCTTGATCACCTCGGCGCCGAAGTCACCCAGCAGCGTGCCAACGTACGGTCCCGCCAGCAACTGCCCGAACTCGACCACCTTGATCCCCTGCAGCGGACCGTCGCGAAGCTCGCCTGCCGCTGGCTCGACGGCCGCGAGATCGTGCCTGCGTTCTTCGCCGCTAGTTACTGGCTCCACGTCCCTCCACCTCGGTAGGCCCCACACACGAACGCCGCACCGATCTTGGTATACGGCAGCATACCACGAGCTGTGGAGCGGCTGCGGGCCATGTGAGCGATCACGATCGTGGTCGCATCGCACCGTCCGATCGCCGCCGCGAGTGCCTGTGGCGCCGCCAGGGGAGGTCCCACCAGGCCCGGTCGGCTCGGCTCGATTAGTTAGCGCGGCCGGGAGCGACGCCCGCGCGGACAGCGGCCCGAACAGGACCCACGCCGTCGCACGGCTCGAGCGCTCAGAACTCGCCGGCTTCGCCGGCGGCGAGGTGCTGGGCGAGCACGTCGCCTCCGCGCTGCAGGTGGCTGCGCCAATGGGACTCGGCGGCGACGCCGTCCCCGGCGCGAAGCATCTCGATCAGCTCGCGGTGATCCCGATCGGAACGCTGGCGACGCTCCTCGTCGAAGTACGCGTAGGCCTTGTAGAGCAGCGGCAGCTGGAACACCTGGATGAAGCACCGGTCCAGCGGCGCGCTGCGAGCGCAACGCACCACCAGCGCGTGGAACCGCTGGTTATGCCTGGAGAGCGTGCGAATCGCCTCGCCCGAGGGGTCGAACTGGTCCTGCTCCATCTCGTCCTGGATGCGCGCCAGCGCCGCGAGCTCGCCCTCGGTGATCCGGTCGGCGGCGAGCCGAGCGCCGTAACTCTCGAGATGCGCCCGGAGGCTGTAGATGTCGCGGACCTCGTCGCTCGAGTAGCGGCGCACCGCCATTCCGCGACCGATCCGCGCGACCAGGTTCTCGCGCTCGAGCTTCAGCAGCGCCTCGCGCACCGGCGTGCGGCTGACGCCGAGGGTCTCGGCCAGCTGCTGCTCTACGATGCGCTCGCCGGGGCGCAAAGTACCGTCGAGAATCGCCCTGCGGATCGCGGCGTACGTCTCTTCGCCCGGAGTGGCCGGCACCACCGGAGCGTGAAGATCTCTGACCAATCCCGTATGCAACTGCATACGGCAACAGTACAGTAGGCGGCCCCCGTTGCCGTGTTTCTGCGGCAACGGTGCAACTTTACTGCCCGAGTTTGCCCGCTCCGACCGCATTGCCGCAGGGCCCGCGACCGGACGCACCCGTCCCGGACGGGGAGCTTGGCGCGGTGAGGCCCGGCCGCGCCGCGTCCTGGCGTCGCGACCTGGTCGCCGCGGCGCTGTGGGCGGTGGCGGTGATCCCCGCCGCGATGGGCTTCTGGCTGGTGGCGGGCTCGGTCGTTGGCGTCAGGCCCGATCAGATCGACACGCTGGTGATGGCGTCGCTGCTGGCGCTGGGGATCGCCACGCTGCTGCAGGTGGCCTTCGGATTTCGCCTGCCGATGTACGAGGGCCCGGCCGCCGCCTATCTGGCCTCGATCACCGTGATCGGCGCCGAGGGGTATCACAGCCTCGCGGCGGTCACCGGCGGTCTCCTCGCCGCCGGTGTCTTCGTCGCGCTGCTCGGCGCGATCGGCGCGGATCGCCTGATGGCCCGGGCCTTCACCCCGCTCGTGGGGAACGTGTTCGTGATGACGGTCACGCTGGCAATCGCACCCGCCACCGTGCAACGCGCAATCGGCGCCACGCATGGGCTGCCCGGCAAGGCCCCGGCCTGGGCGGCGACGATCGTAGTGGTCGCGGTAGCGCTGTTCCTCCGACGGTGGCAGCGCCTGGTTCCCTTCAGCCTGTTGGCCGCGCTGGTGGCGGGCACCGCGACCTACTTCGTGCTGGCGGGATGGCCGCACGTCGACATCGGTGGCGGCCTCGAGCGGCCGCAGCTGTTTCCCTGGGGCGCTCCGCGCGACAGCTTCGGGGTGATCGGGCCGTTTCTGCTGGCTGGGGCGCTGGCCGCGTTCAACACGATCGCCTCCGGGAAGGTGTCGGCGGTGGCCCACTCGATCCCGATCCGCCGCGGCGCTCAGCGCAACTCGTTCTTCATGCACGGCGCCGCACAGGCTGTCGGGGCGGCGTTCGGCAACCTCGTCGGGACGGTCTCGCGGCTTGACTCGGTGGGGATCGTGCGACTGCTGGACCACCCCGGCCGGGCGCCGCTCGTGCTCGCCGGACTGCTCGTCGGAGGGCTGGCGTTCGTGCGTCCGGTGGTCAGCGTCGCGGCGGCGCTGCCGCTGAGCGTCTCCGCCGCGCTCCTGGGCACGTTGCTGGCGTTCGTGCTGGCGCACGGCGTGTCGGGCGTCGCGCGGGAGCCGAGGCGAATTCAGACGCTGGTCGTGCTCCCGTCGCTGATTCCGACCGCGGTCTGGATCGCGATTGGCAGCTCGCTGTCGCCGACGGCGCAGCTGGTCGCCAACCCGATGCTGTGGGGGGTGCTGCTCGCGCTGTGCCTCGAACGGGTTGTCCGACCCCGCCTCAGGTGTCCCGCCGCCGGTGCCGCCCCGTCGTAGGATGCGCGCTCCATGAGCGACACCACCCCCACAGACAACTCCGGCCCGACCTACCACGTTGCCGTCCTCCGAGGCGACGGCATCGGCCCCGAGGTGATCGCTGAGGCCGAGACCACGCTCGAGCTGGCGGCGTCGCTCGGCGGCTTCGGCGTCTCGATCGAACGGTTCGAGGCGGGGAGCGCCCACTATCTCGAGACCGGAAGGCCGATGGACGAGGAGACGCCCGCGCGCCTCGACAGCTGCGACGCGATCCTGTCCGGGCCGTTCGGCGACCCCCGCGTGCCCGACAACGTGCTGCTGTGGGGGACGATCCTGGGGCTGCGCCAGCGCTTCGATCAGTTCGTGAACGTGCGTCCGGCGGGACCGCTGCCGGGCGTCCCCGGCCACCTGAGCTCAGGAGTGCTAGACGTCGTCGTGATTCGCGAGAACACCGAGGGCGAGTACTCGGGCGCCGGTGGGCGCGTGCACCGCGGCCGAGACTCCGAGGTCGCGATCGAGACGTCCGTGTTCACGCGGCAGGGCACCGAGCGGGTGATTCGCTATGCGTTCGAGTACGCCCGGGCGCACCACCGCCGCCGCGTGACCAGCGCGACGAAGTCCAACGCCCTGCGTCACGCGATGCCGTTCTGGGACGAGGTGATGCACGAGGTCCAGATCGACTACCCCGACATCGAGCACGACGAGATCCTGATCGACGCGCTGGTGGCGCGGGTGCTGACGCGCCCCGACTCGCTCGACGTGATCGTGGCCAGCAACCTGTTCGGCGACATCCTCTCGGACCTCACGGCGGCGGCCGTTGGCGGGCTGGGCACGGCGCCGAGCGCGAACCTCGAGCCGACCCGGACGCACCCGAGCCTGTTCCAGGCCGTGCACGGCTCCGCCCCCGACATCGCCGGCCAGGGCATCGCCAACCCGGTCGCGGAGATCCTGTCGGTGGCGATGATGCTCGAGTTCCTGGGCCAGGAGGCGAGCGCCTCGGCGATCGTCCGGGCGGTTCACGCGAGCACCGCGCAGCCCGAGACCAGGACGCGCGACCTCGGTGGGTCGGCGAACACGCGTGAGGCCGGCGAGGCGATCCGCGCCGAGCTGCGCGCCGCGGTCGGCGTGCGCTAGGGCTCGGGGCGATCGAGGTCGAACTACCAGCTACGCGTCGGTGAACACGTCCAGCGGGAGCCGGCAGCTGACGACGCCGTTGGGCACGTTGACCGCCTCGGCGACGCGCAGATCGGCGGCCACGCTGGTGAGCACGTAGGCCTGCTCTCGGCTCAGCCCGCGCTCGGCGACGAGCCACCCGATCATCTCAAGCAGCGCCCGCCGGGCCGCCAGCCGCAGGTCCATGTCGCCGTTGGCGCCGTCGTCGTCGAGCGGAATCCCGAGCGTCTGAAAGCAGGCCCGCGCGACCGGGCTCGGCGCCTGCTCGTACTCGATCGCGGGGAACGTCGGGCGCCAGCCCAGCGTGTCGGCCGGCCGCAGCGAGACGTCGACGGTCACCGTGCCGGCGACCTCGATTGCGGTGCCGCAGACCTCGCCCTCCCCCTGTGCGAAGTGCATGTCGCCGATCGACAGCAGCGCGCCGGAGACATGCACCGATAGCAGCGCGCGGCTGCCCTCGCGCAGCTGTGCCACGTCGAGATTGCCGCCGTTCTCGCGCGGCGGGATCGTCCGCAGGGCGTGCGACGCGTAGGGCTCCACCGCCGGCACCGCCGAGCGCGGCTCCGGCTCCAGCACGGCTCCGCCGCCCCTGGCGAGCGCACCCTCGCGCGCGGTGGCCCGCTCGAGCAGCTCGTACGAGGGGGCGACTGCCACGCAACCCAGGAACGGCCGGCCATGGATCGCGATCCCGGGAAGCTCCTCGGAGCGGGCGACCCCGTCGGCGATCTCCCAGCGCACCAGAAACGGCGCGTCGAACAGGTCACCGAGCACCCCGAACCCGGGGATCACCGCGGTCGTCCCGAACCCGTCGGGGACGATCCGCCGGGGCGTGACTACGAGCACGTCTCCCGGAGCCGCCCCGCGGACCTCGATCGGGCCGGTGAGCGGATGGTTGGCGTCGAGATCGACGGTCTCCAGCGAGGACGAGTTGCTCGAGGGCGAGAGCTGCCCGTCCATGCCGTCGCGGAGCTCGAGCTCGAGCTGCTGTCCGGGCTCGATGCTCGCGACCGGGTCGAGATCCGGCCAGATCCGGTTGTGGCTGTTGGCCGGGCTGGCGACGATCGACTGGTGGCGCTCGACGGCGATCCGGGTGGACATCAGGCCGATCCGGCGGGGAGCGGCAACGCGTCACCGACGATTCGCGCGACCAGCTCGGCCCCATCCCGCGGGATCGCGAGCTCGCGGTCGGACCACTCGCGGGGACCGCCGAGGTGGTGCAGGGAGATGATCCCCAGCAGCCGGTCGGCGTCGCGCACGGGCGTGACGATCTGCGCGCCCATGCCTCCGTAGCTGATCAGCATCCGCTGGAACGCCGGATCGTCGGACGCCCCCGCGCAGTCAGGCTGGATCACCTGCTCGATGCCTCCGAGGATCGCTTCGACGACCGGTTGGCCCTTCAGCGACACCTCCTGGTCTCCGATCAGCGTGCGGACGCCGTCGAGCCGCGCCTCGCAGACGACCGGGAAGTAGTCCTCCTCGACGTCCAGGCGCAGCGTGCAGCGCTCCACGCCGACCCGCTCGCGCATCTCCGAGACGAGCCCGTCGAGCGCCGCCCCGATCAGCTGCCCACGGTCGTCGCCGACGGTCATTCGCGGCATCCAACACGGCACCGCGATGAATGTCAAACATTGCGACGCCGACGGCCGGTATCGTCGAGCGGGTGCCCGACCACGACCGCCCGCACAGGTTCCCGACGACGCCGGCTCCGGCGTAGACGCATGGGACGCCTGGACGGACGCAACGCGGTGATCAGCGGTGGCGCCTCCGGGATTGGCAAGGCCGCCGCCGACCGCTTCCGCGCCGAGGGCGCGCGGGTCCTGGTCGGCGACGTCAACGCCGACGACGACGCGACCGTCCGCTGCGACGTGGCCAGCGACGGCGACATTCGGCGGCTTGCCGAGGCAGCCCGGCAACGGCTGGGGCCCGTCGACATCGTGTTCGCCAACGCGGGCATCGCCCCGCACCACGACACGACCGCGATGACCGAGGAGCAGTGGCAGCGGGTGTTCGACATCGACGTCAAGGGCGTGTGGCTGCTATGCCGCGCGTTTCTACCGGGGATGCTGGAACGGGGATCGGGCTCGATCATCATCACCGCGAGCCAGCTCGGCCTGGTCGGCTACCCGGGGCTGGCCGCGTACACCGCGGCCAAGGCGGCGGTGATCAATCTGGCCCGCTCGCTCGCCGCCGAGACCGGCCCGCGCGGCGTCCGGGTCAACGCGCTGTGTCCGGGTCCGACGCTGACGCCCGGACTGGAGACATGGAAGGACCAGACCGGCGATCCGACGGTGTTCGACCAGCTCGCCGGAGCCACGCTGCTGGGGAGGCTGGCCACGTCCGATGAGGTCGCTGCCGGGGCGTTGTTCCTGGCCAGCGACGACTCCACGTACGTGACCGGCTCGGCGCTGGTCGTCGACGGTGGCTACATCGCGATCTAGCGTCCACCGAGCTCAGGGCCAGCCCCAATCCGGATATGCTCAATCCGCTTGTACCGTGCCGATCGCTTGCAAGGACCATGAGTAGGGGGAGTGGCGAACCGGCCGCGGTGCTGTCACAGGCCCGCGCCCGATCACGTCGCGACGCCCACGCCGGCGCGGCACTCCCCGAAGCCGCGATCGGCGCTCCCGTGCGCCGGGTGCGCAAGGCCTACGAGCAGGTGTATGACCAGCTCCGCGAGCTGATCATGCGGGGCGAGCTGGCGCGCGGTCAGCGGCTTCCCGGCGAGGCTGCGCTGGCCAGCGAGTTCGGCGTCAGCCGCGGAACCGTCCGCGAGGCGCTGAGGCTGCTCGCGGCGCAGAACCTGATCCGCACGGCCAAGGGCGCCGGCGGCGGGAGCTTCGTGACGCTGCCCACCGCCGACCACATCTCGGAGCTGCTGCAGGCGAACATCCGGCTGCTCAACGAATCGCGCGAGGTCTCGGCCGAGGAGATGCTCGAGGCACGCGAACTGCTCGAGTCGTTCGCCGCGCGGATGGCCGCCCGCCGTCGCTCGCCGGCGAACCTCGAACAGCTGGCGGCGTGCATCATCGAGGACCCGGAGGAGTTCGGGTCAGAGCAGCAGCACGTCTGCAACACGGCGTTTCACACCGGCCTACTCGACGCGGCCGGGAACACGCTGCTATCGATCTCGGCCCAGCCGGTGTTCGCGATCCTGCAGACCAACATGCGGCGCAGCGAGATGGGGCCGCAGACGCTCGAGCGCGTCAATGACGACCACCGCGCGATCCTCGAGGCGGTGCGTGCGCGCGACGCCGACGGGGCCGAGCACAGGATGCGGGAGCACCTGGCGATGTTGCGCGAGACCTACGTGCGCCTGTGGGCACCCGACGGAGCCCGCCTGCCCAGCGGGTCGGGCGTCGGCGACTGACCGCGATGCGGGTCGCGATCGTCGGAGCCGGCAGGATGGGAGCACCGATGGCGTTGCGACTGCTGGACGCGGGACACGACCTCGGAGTGTTCGATCCCCAGCCCGAGGCGGTGGCGCACCTGCGCGAGCGCGGGGCATGGGACGCCGATGACCCGGCGAGCGCTGCGGCGTCGGCCGAGGTCACGATCACCTGCCTGCCAACGCCGGCGATCGTCGAGGACGCGGTGCTCGGAGAGCGCGGTGTGCTTGCCGGAGCCGTTGAGGGTTCGCTCCTGATCGAGATGAGCACGTCGCTCCCCAGCCTCGCCAGAAAGCTCGCCCAGGCGGGCTCCGAGCGCGGCGTGGCCGTGCTCGACGCGCCGGTCAGCGGCGGCCCAAGGGGCGCCCAGAACGGGACCCTGGCGATCATGGTCGGCGGGGACGCGGCCGCGTTCCAGCGCGCCGAGCCGTTGTTCGAGGCGCTCGGCGCGGTGATCCGCCACATGGGCGGCCCCGGCTCGGGGCAGGCGACGAAGCTGACCAACAACATCCTTGCGGGCGTGCACATGGCGGCGCTCGCCGAGGCCGTCGCGCTCGCCCGCAGCGAAGGCCTCGACCTGGCCAGGGTGTATGAGATCGTGTCCAACGGGACCGGCGACTCGCGCGTGCTGCGCAACCGCTACCCGGTCCCGGGCGTGCTCCCCGATGCCCCCGCCAGCCACGAGTGGGCCGCGTTGTTCCCCGTCGACCTGCTCGCCAAGGATGTCGACCTGGCGCTCCAGACGGCGTCCGAGCACGGACTCTCGATGCCGATCGTCGAGCGGTCGCTGGAGCGCTACCGGCTGGCCCAGGACGCCAGCATGGGAGCGCTCGATTACTCCGCCGTCGCCCGCCTGTTCGACGATGGCGACGGCTCCTCGTCGGAGTAGTGTCGCGAGCCGACAGCCCGGCGACATGTGGATGTCGGACATCTGGACATCGGTGGCTCCGAGCCCATAGACTCAGGCCGTGCTGAGGCTCGGTATCGACGTCGGTGGGACATTCACCGACCTTGTGCTACACGACACCGAGTCAGGCCGCCTGTGGGTGGCGAAGGTGCCGAGCACGCCTGAGGATCAATCGCTCGGGGTCGTCGACGGCATCCGCGCGATCGCCGAGTCGGCGAGCGTCCCGCCCGAGCGGATGAGCGCGATCCTGCACGGGACGACCGTGGCCACCAACGCCGTACTCGAGAAGCGGGGAGCCCGCGTCGGGCTGCTCGTGTCCGATGGCTTTCGCTCGATCCTGCACCTGGCCGAGGCGTGGACCCCGGGACCCCTGTTCGGCTGGATGATCTACGAGAAGCCCGAGCCGATCGCCGCGCTGCAGGACACGCGTGCCGTCGACGAGCGGGTCCGATCCGACGGCGTCGTGCTGCGCGAGCTCGACGTCGACGGTGCGCGCACCGCGATCGCCGAGCTGCGCGACCGAGGGGTCGAGGCGCTCACCGTCTCGCTGATGAACTCGTTCGCCAACCCCGCGCACGAGCGCGCGGTGGCCGAGCTCGCCGCCGAGGACGCGCCGCTGCTGCCGGTCTCGGTCTCGTCGGAGATCCTGCCCGAGTTCCGCGAGTACGAGCGCACGGTCACGACCGTGATGAACGCATACGTCTCCCCGGTGCTCGACCGCTACCTGTCGAGCCTGCGCAACCGGCTCGAGCAGGTCGGCGCCGGCCGCGACTTGCAGGTGGTGCGCTCGGACGGCGGGCTGATGAGCCTCGACTCGGCGCGTTCGACGCCGGTCCACACCGTGCTCTCGGGTCCCGCCGGGGGAGTCCAAGGCGCGTCCTATGTGGCCGCGCACGCCGGCTTTGACCGGATCCTCACGTTTGACATGGGCGGGACGTCGACCGACGTCGCCACGTGCGTGGGCGGAGAGCCCTCGATCACGCGCGAGACTTCGGTGGGCGAGTTCCCGGTACGGGCGCCGTCGGTCGAGGTCGAGAGCATCGGCGCCGGCGGCGGGTCGATCGCGTACGTGGCCGAGGTCACCGGGGCGCTCCGCGTCGGTCCGCGCAGCGCCGGGGCCGACCCGGGGCCCGCGTGCTACGGGCGCGGCGGCACCGAGGCCACCGTCACCGACGCCAACCTCGTGCAGGGGCACCTCCCGCCGCGGCTGTTAGGGGGCGCGATGGAGCTCGACGTCGAGGCCGCGGACGCCGCCGTGGGCCGGCTGGCCAAGGCGCTCGGCCTCGATCCGCGAGCCACCGCGGCGGGGATCGTCGACATCGTCACCGAGAACATGCTCGGCGCATTGCGCGTCGTCACCGTGCAGAAGGGCCTGACGCCCAGCGACTTCGCGCTGGTCTCATTCGGAGGCGCCGGCGGACTGCACGCCAACGCACTGGCCGCGCTGCTGGGGTGCTTCCCGGTGCTGGTGCCGCCCGAGTCGGGGGTACTGTCCGCGCTCGGTTTCGTCGCTTCGGAGGTCAAGAACGAGTTCAGCCAGACGTTCATCCGCGACGCCGACGGGACCACGGCCGAGGAGGTGCGCGAGCGGCTGCGGGAGCTCGCCGCCCGAGGGGATGACTGGCTCGAGGCCGAGCATGTCGCGGCCGCGGATCGCGCCACCGACTACGTCGTCGACATGCGCTACCGGCGCCAGGGATTCGAGATCCCGATCGAGGTGTCGGCCGCGGAGCTCGGCGATCTGACCGTGCGCCAACTGGTGGAGCGCTTCAACGAGGTCCATCACCGGCTGTACGGGTTCGGGCTGGAGGGCGGCGCGGAGCTGGTCAACCTGCGGGCGATAGCCCGCGGCAGCGTCCCGACGCCGGAGATACCCGGTCACGATCGCGGCCCGACCGATCCCGCCGCGGCCCGGTTGGGCAGCCAGACCGTGTGGATCGAGGGTGAGGGGCGCGAGGTCGCGACCTTCGAGCGCTCGCGGCTCACCGCGGGCATGCGAATCCCGGGTCACGCGATCGTCGAGCAGTACGACGCGACCACGGTCATCCTTCCGGGCCACGTGGCCGAGGTGGACCCCTACCTGAACCTGCTGATCTCACCGGAGCGCTAGTGTCCCGTTTGGAAAGTTCGCGTGCATTCGAGGCACCCCTGGCGGCGCTTGGCTTCGTCCTCGTCGCCTCGCGTAGCTCCGCTACGCCACGGCTCCTGCGTCCTCGCCACGCATCCACCAGCGGCACCTCTCGGTGCCCACCAACTTTCCAAACGCGACACTAGTGCACCATCGATGACCGACGTGGCGATCGACACGATCACGCTGGACCTGATCGAGAACGCGCTGCTCAACGCCCGCTTCGAGATGGACGAGGTCGTGCGCCGGGCGGCGATGTCGCCGACGATCCGCGTCCAGCACGACGAGTTCCCGATGATCTGCAACGCCCGCGGCCAGATGGTCGTCGGCCAGTTCGGCTCCTACATCCCCGAGGTGATCGACCGCTTCGGCGGCGACATCGGCGAGGGCGACGTGATCCTGCTCAACGACCCCTACCTGTGCAAGGGATCGATCTCCCACTGCAACGACTGGCTGGTGATCGTGCCGATCTTCCACCGGGACCTGCACGTGGGATTCAGCTCGATGTTCGGTCACATGATGGACGTCGGCGGCAAGGTGGCGGGCAGCCAGGTCAACGAGGCGACCTCGATCTGGGAGGAGGGCCTGAGGATCCCGCCGATCAAGATCGTGCAAGCGGGACAGCTGAACGAGACCGCGCTCGCCGTGATCCTCAACAACACCCGCACGCCGGACACCAACCGCAGCGACCTGATGGCGCTGATCGGCGGCTGCCGCGCCGCCGAGCGCCGCGTGGTGGAGATCTGCGACCGCTTCGGCAGCGACACCTACGAGGCGGCGTGCGAGGCGCTGCTCGATCGTACCCGCACCGCGATGGGCCGGCTGATCCGCGAGTACATCCCGGAGGAGCCCGTCACGTTCACGGACTGGGTCGACGACGATGGGCTCGGCAACGGGCCGTTCAAGATGGTGTTGACCGTGTGGCGCGAGGGCGACATCTGCCACGCCGACTGGACCGGGACGGCCGACCAGGCGCCGGGCTCGATCAACTTCCACATCCACGAGGGGCTGTGCAAGCTGTTCTTCGGGATCTACATGATCATGGCCTTCGATCCGCAGATCCTGTTCAACGACGGCCTCTACGACGTGTTCGAGGTGACGCTGCCCGAGGGGTCGCTGCTTAATCCGCGCTTTCCCGCCCCGCTGTCCAACCGCCTCAACGTCCACACCAGGTTCTTCGACTGCCAGAGCGGGGCGCTCGGCCAGAAGGCCCCGGACCTGTCGATGGCGGCCGGCTACGGCACCAGCCCCGTGTTCGTGTTCTCCGGGGTCGACCCCGCTGGCGACTACTTCCAGTTCGTGGAGCTGCTGTTCGGCGGGATCCCCGGCCGGCCGATCGGCGACGGGCTCGATGGGCACTCCTGGTGGCCGATGTTCCGCACCACGCCCGCGGAATACACGGAGGCCTACTACCCGGTCGTGATCGAGCGCTACATCCCCGTGCGGGACTCGGGCGGCGCCGGGCGTCACCGCGGCGGCACCGGGGTCGAGAAGGTCTACCTGTTTACGGGTCCAGGCGAGTTCACGGTGCACGACGACCGCGCGCTGATCAGCCCCTGGGGCATCGGCGGCGGGCGGGCCGGCGGGCGCAGCGCCAAGCAGCTGATCCGCGCGGACGGCACCGTCGTCGAGCTGCCGTCGAAGCTCGACGCCTATCACGTGGAGACGGGCGAGCGGCTCGTGTTCCGCACCGCCGGCGCGGGCGGCTGGGGCGATCCGCTCGAGCGTCCCGCCGGCGAGGTGCTGCGCGACGTGCAGCGCGAACTGGTCTCGCCCGAGTCGGCCGAATCGGACTACGGGGTGGTGATCGACGGCGACGCCGTCGACGAGGCCGCGACCGAGGAGCTTCGGGCCCGGATCGGGCACGAGCGGGGTGAACCGCCGCAGTTTGACTTCGGCGAGCTGCCGGAAGGTGTCAGTGTCAGTACCGGTTGAGAGAGATTCAGGAGAGTGACAGTGGACGACGCAACACGAAACCTCTACGACGAGCGTGGCCTGGGCAGGCGCCAGGGAGCGGGCACGCGCCCGGCGCTCGTGATCATCGACTTCAACCGGGGGTTCACGGACCCCGCCTCGCCGCTGCATTGCGACACCGATGCGGCCGTCGAGGCGACCGCGAAGCTGCTCGAGGCGGCGCGGGAGTCCGAATGCCCGATCGCGTTCACGACGATCGAGTACGACGAGGGCGGCAAGAAGGTCGCCAAGGCGTTCATCGACAAGGTCCCGACCCTGCTCACGCTGGCTCCAGGGTCGCCCTGGCCGGAGATCGACGCGCGGATCGCTCCCCGCGAGGGTGAACCGGTCCTCAACAAGCTGTTCGCGTCCGGCTTCTTCGGCACCCCACTGGCGCCGATGCTCGCCGCCGCGCACGTCGACACGGTGATTGTCACCGGTGCCTCGACCTCGGGGTGCGTTCGCGCCACGGCGGTCGACGCGATGCAGTACGGCTACCGGGTCGTGGTGCCGCGTGAGGCCGTCGCCGACCGCGCCCCGGGTCCGCACGAGGCGACGCTGTTCGACATCGACGCCAAGTACGGCGACGTGCTCGATATGGACGAGACGCTCGGGCTGCTGAGGGCGGCTCAGTTCAAGCAGCCTGCATGACCCACGCGTCCGGGCCGCGGTAGGTCAGACGGAGTGGCGTGCAAAGCGCTGACTCACACCACACGTTTCACCTCGGGGTCGACGTCGGCGGGACGTTCACCGACCTGATCCTCTACGACGAGCGTGCCCGGCGCATCCACGTGCACAAGCTCCCTTCGACGCCCGCCGATCCGGCGATCGCGATCGCCCAGGGCGTGCGGGAGATCTGCGATCAGGCCGGCACGCACCCGTCCGAGCTGTCCGAGCTGCTGCACGGCACCACCATCGGGACCAACACGATCCTCGAGCGCAGCGGCGCCCGCGTGGGGATGGTCACCACCGACGGGTTCAGGGACGTGCTGCACATCGCCCGGCACCGCAAGCCGCTGAACTTCAGCATCATGCAGGACATCCCGCAGCAGTCGCGGCCGCTGGTCCTGCGCCAGCACCGCCGTGGCGTACCCGAGCGGGTGCTCACCGACGGCACGGTGCTGACCCCGCTAGACGAGGAGTCGGCTGAGCGCGAGCTGCGCTTCCTGGCCGACCAGGGCATGGAGGCGGTGGCGATCTGTCTTCTGGGCTCGTTCGTCAATCCCGGCCACGAACAGCGGTTGCGGGAGCTGACCGAGCGCCTGTGCCCGGGCGCGTTCGTGTCGGTGTCCAGCGAGATCAGTCCGCAGCACCGCGAGTACGAGCGCTTCTCGACGACGGCGATCAACGCGTACATCGGACCCCGCGTCGGGCGCTACCTGAACCGGCTGCAGGAGACGCTCGAGCGGGAGGGCATGCGGCGGCCGCCGCACCTGATGCAGAGCTCGGGCGGGATGACCACATTCGAGGAAGGCCACCAATCGCCGGTGAACCTCGTGCTCTCCGGGCCGGCGGCCGGGCAGCTGGGGGGCATCGACGCCGCTCGCCGCAGCGGCTTTCAGAGCATGATCACGCTCGACGTCGGAGGCACCTCCGCCGACATCTGCGTGGCCCCCGGCGGGCAGGCGCGGATGAAGCACCTGCTGGACTCCTCGATCGACGGCTACCCGGTGATGGTCCCGATGCTCGACATCGAGACGATCGGGGCCGGCGGCGGCTCGATCGCCACCGCCGAGGACGGTCGTGTGATCCGCGTCGGCCCGCAGAGCGCCGGCGCCGATCCGGGACCGGCCGCCTACGGCCGCGGCGGCACCGATGCGACCGTCACCGACGCCAACGTGGTGCTGGGGAGGCTGCGTCCCGAGGCGTTCCTGGGCGGCCGGATGAGCCTCGACGCGAACCTGGCCAGGTCGGCGGTGACGGCCGCCGTCGGCGAGCCGCTGGGCCTGTCGGCCGAGGAGGCGGCGCTCGGGGTCGTGGCGGTGACCGTCCACAACATGGTCAACGCGATCGAGACCAATTCGGTCCGCAAGGGTTTCGACCCGCGCGACTTCGTGCTGGTGGCCACCGGCGGCGCCGGCCCGTTGCACGCAGCTGAGATCGCGCGGGCGATCGGGATCCCGCACGTAGTGGTGCCGCCTCACCCTGGGGTCACCGCGGCCGCTGGGTTGCTGACCTCCGACGTCCGCTATGAACGCGCCGTGACCGCCTGGCAGGACCTGGCCGAGCTCGACTCCGACTCGCTGCAGCGCCGCTACGAGGCGCTCGAGTCGGCGGTCCGCGAGCACCTCGCCGGCGCCGGGTTCGAAGCCGACCGTATGGAGTTGCAGCGCTGGGCCGACTGCCGGTATCAGGGCCAGGGCTACGAGCTGCGCGTCGCCGCTCCGTTCGGTGCGGTGGACGCGGGCTGGTCGGCGGCGGTGCGCGACGCGTTCGAGGCCCGCCACGAGCGCGAGTACTTCGGGCGCTTTCCCGACCTCGGGGTGCAGCTGGTGACCGTCCGGGTCACCGGGGTCGGCCGCATGCCGGCGCTGCACTGGCCCGGTCTCGAGCGGCGCGACGGCGGGTCCGCGCCCGCGCCGCGGCTCGAGCACGGGGTCGTGTTCTCGGTTGACGGCGGTGCCGAGCCCGTCCCCACGCAGGTGCTGCACCGGGCCGCGCTGCGGTCCGGCGACGAGCTCGCCGGCCCGGCGGTGATCGAACAGCCCGACTCGACGATCCTGGTGCCGCCGGGCGCTCGCGCCCGTGTCGATCAGATCGGCAACGTGATCCTGGAGGTGTCGCAGTGAGCGAGTCGGGCGTAGTGAGCGAGCCGGGCGCAGTGACCGAGCCGGACGCGATCACGCTGAGCGTGCTCGGCGGGGCCTTCAAGGCGATCGCCGCTCAGATGGCCCAGGTGCTTTACCGGATGTCGTACTCGAGCATCATCCGCGAGTCCGAGGACCTGGGCTGCGGGATCTTCTTCCCCGACGGCGCCGAGCTGTGCGAGAGCGACACCACGCCGATGCACGTCGGCTCGATTCCCGGCTACCTGGAGGGGATCATCTCGGTCGTCGGCGACGACGTCCACGAGGGCGACGTGTTCCTACACAACGACCCCTACCTCGGGGCTTCGCACACGCCGGACCTGTGTGTGGCGGTCCCGATCTTCCACGACGGCCGGCTGTGCGCGTGGTCGTGCGCCAACGGCCACCTGGCCGACGTCGGCGGTATGTCCCCGGGGCTGATGGTGCACCCGGTCGACGTGTGGGCGGAGGGCCACCACTACACCGCACTGCGGATCGAGGATCGCGGCCAGCGAAACCAGGAGCTGTGGAAGCACATCTGGGCCAACACCCGCACGCCGACGCTGAACAGCGGCGACACCGAGGCGCTGATCGCCGCGTCGCGGCTGGGCCGGGCGCGCTTCCTCGAGCTGATCGACAAGTACGGCTACGAGACCGTGTTCGCCGCCGGCGACTACTGGCTGGACTACTCCGAGCGCAAGCTCCGCTCCGAGATCGAGCGGGCGCCCGACGGCGTCTACCGGGCGCCCACGCAATGGCTCGACGACGACGGCGAGCACCTCGGGGTACCGCTGCGGGTCGAAGTCGCGATCGAGATCGACGGCGACCGGCTGAAAGTCGATCTGACCGGCTCCAACGACCAGGTGCCCACCGGCTACAACTGCCCGTTCTCGGGATCGACGCAGGTGATCGTGTTCTCGATGGTCCGCTCGGTGCTGCTCGACGAGTTCACCAACTCGGCGGTGATCCCCCAGAACAGCGGGATCTTCCGGGCGATCGAGGTGGTCGCGCCCGCGGGCTCGATCTTCAACCCGGTGTTCCCGACGGCCTGCACCGCGCGGATCAACCAGGTGGCGAAGATGGCCGACTCGATGAACCTGGCGCTGTCCGAGGTGTTCCCCGAGCGCATCTGTGCCGGCAGCGCCGGCCACACGTTCTTCGTGTCCTACTCGGGGGTGGCCGAAGGCGCCAGCGAGTACTGGGTCTACATCGAGGTCAACGAGACCAGCTACGGCGGCCGTCCTCACAAGGACGGGCTCGACGCGGTCGACTGCCTGATGGCCAACACCCGCAACAACCCGATCGAGGAACTGGAGCTCCGCAACCCGATGCGATGCCTGGAGTACGAGCTGCGACCCGGACCCGGAGCGGGCCAGTGGCGCGGAGGAATGGGCGTGGTGCGGACCTGGGAGTTCCTCAGCGACACGCTGTTCAGCGGAGAGGGCGACGGCGCCACTGGCGTGAGCCCGCCCCGCGGGCTGTTCGGAGGCCACGACGGGGTGCCCGGCGAGATCGTCGTCAACCCCGATCGCGAGGACGAGCGGCGGATCCCGGCCAAGTCGACCAACTACCACCTGTCGGCCGGCGACGTGATCTCGCTGCGGACCGCGAACTCGGCCGGCTATGGCGATCCGATGGAGCGTGATCCCGACCTGGTGCTGCGCGACGTGCTCGACGAGGTGGTCTCAGCCGAGGAGGCCGCCCGCGTGTACGGGGTCGCGGTCGACATCGTCAGCGAGGCGGTCGACCACGCGGCCACGGCCCAGCTCCGGAGGCCCCGAGCTCACCCCTCGGAGGCTCAATGAATATGTCAGACGTTTCAGTGCACCCTTCAACTCCAAGGAGAGCCGCATGACACTGCCCCTCGCCGACGTCAGGATCATCGCCGTCGAGCAGTACGGGGCGGGCCCGTGGGCAACGCTGCAGCTGTCGGACCTCGGCGCCGAGGTGATCAAGATCGAGGACCCCGCGTCCAACGGCGACGTCGGCCGATACGTCCCGCCCTACCAGCAGGGCGAGGACTCGCTGTTCTTCGAGACGTTCAACCGCAACAAGAAGAGCGTGTCGCTGGACCTGCGCTCGCCGCGCGGGCGCGAGGTGTTCGAGGCGCTGGTGGCCAAGTCCGATGCGGTCTACTCCAACCTTCGCGGCGACCAGCCGCGCAAGCTCCGTCTCACCTACGACGATCTGCGCGAGGTCAACCCGCGGATCGTGTGCTGCTCGCTGTCGGGCTTCGGCATGACCGGCCCCCGCGCCGCGCAGCCGGGCTACGACTACATCATGCAGGCGATGGCGGGGTGGATGAGCCTCACCGGCGATCCGGACGGCCCGCCGACCAAGAGCGGACTGTCGCTCGTCGACCTGTCCGGCGGCTACGTGTCGGCGATCGCGCTGCTCAGCGGACTGTGGCGCGCCCGCCGCGACGGAGTCGGCTGCGACTGCGACATCTCGTTGTACGAGACCGCCCTGCACGAGCTCGTGTACGTCGGAACCTGGGCGGCTACCGCCGGGTACGTGCCGCAGCGGATCGCAGAGTCCGCGCACCCGTCGATCGTCCCCTTCCAGGCGATCCAGACCGCCGATGGATGGCTCACGATCGCGTGCGCCAAGCAGAAGTTCTGGCAGCTCCTGTGCGGGGCACTGGGCCGCGAGGACCTGCTCGAGGACCCGCGCTTCACCGACTTCGCCGCCCGCAACCACAACCGCGACGAGCTGCTCTCGATCCTCCGCGAGGCGTTTCGCGCCCGGACGACCGCGGAGTGGCAGGTGATCCTGTCCGAGGCCGGCGTGCCGCACGGCCCGGTGTACGAGGTCGGTGACGCGCTCGAGGACGAGCAGGCGCTCGCGCGCGAGGACGTCGTCGAGGTCGAGCACCCCGAGCTCGGGACCGTGCGCCAGATCGCCTCGCCGCTGCGGCTCAGCGGCGAGCCCAACCCGCTCGGGCGGGGCCCGTACCGCGGCGAGCACACCGACGAACTGCTACGGGACCTGTGCGGCTACTCCGACGACGAGCTCGCCTCGCTGCGCGCTGAAGGCGCGTTCGGGCTCGCCGGCGAGGTCCCGGCGACCTAGCAGCACGGGGGCCGGCGCGCCACGCGGCGTGCACAACGCGTCAAATCCGGCGAGGATCGCAAGCCTTGTCGCGTTAAGCACGGTATGCGTGCACCGGACGCCAAGCCTCGGCCTCGGGGCCGGAATTGTCATGTTATGCACGCGTCGCCGGGCGGATCAGGCTCCCCACGCCGCGAATCGCCAGATCGACCGCCTGGCCAACGGATCCGAATCGCGGTCTAGTCCGGCGACAGCGACAGCGACAGCGGCGGCGGCGGCGGCGGCACTTAGTCCATGCCGAAGGCCTTGTTCCCGGCCGCCGACACCGGGCTCACCGAGGGGATCAGCTTCCCCTCGTCGCGCGAGAACACGTCGTTGAGCGATTGCCGACCGTCGCGGGAGCTGCGAATCTCCGCCCGTTGCTTGCCGGTCGCGGCCTCGTCGATCTCCAGCGACTTCTCGTCGACGAAGATCACCCCGTAGGCGTCGCGGGCCAGCTCGATCGTGGTGAAGTCGTCGAAGACGTCCTCGCGCACCAGCGCTGGGTCGCGCTCGAGCGGGTCGCCATAGCCGCCGCCGTTGGGCTCGCGGAACTCGATGTACTCGCCGGCCTTGAACTCGACCCCGGTGACCTTGGCCTCGAGGTACTGCTCACGCTCGGTGTCAGGGTTCTTGAAGGTGGAGGCCGTCATCCCGTCCCAGCCACCGAAGATCCCCCGCGGCGCATCGTACTGGCGGTCGCCCTCGCACGAGTACGTGCCGTCGACCAGGAAGCGGTTGCGCCGGATGATCCCGACGCCTCCCCGCCACTTGCCGGGGGCGGCCGGCTCGGGCCGTAGCTCGTACTGGTCGCAGCGCACCGGGAACCGGAGGTCGAGCTCCTCGATCGGGTTGTTGCGGGTGTTGGCCATCAGGTTGTCAACCGAGTCCATCGCGTCCTTGCCGTAGCGGCCGCCGTACGCGCCCTCGTTGACCTCCAGGTAGAGCCAGTACTCGCCGCTCTCGGGCTGGAAGCCCGAGTAAGAGCAGAAGTGGATCCCGGCAGAGTTGCCGGCGGTTACCTGCTGGGGGAGCTGATCGGCGAGCGCCAGGATCGTGTTGTCGACAACCCGCTGCACCTGGCAGAAGCGCGAGAAGCACGCGCGCGGGAACTGCGGATTGAAGATCGTCCCCTTCGGCGCGATCACCTCCACCGGCCGGAACACGCCGTCGTTCTGGGGGACGTGCTCGGGGAACGTGACCTCGTCGAGCAGCAGCGTGCGCACCGCGTAGTAGGCGCCGACCAGCAGCGACCCCTCGAACGGGACGTTGAACCCCGTCGGGACCTCGGCTTCGGAGCCGGTCAGGTCGATCGTGATGCTGTCGCCCTCGACGATCACCTTTGTCTCCACCCGCAGGCGCCGACCGCGGTTACGCGCGTCGTCGTCGAGCCACGCGGTCGGGGCCTTGTACTCGCCGTCGGGGATCTTGGCGATCTCGGCGCGGAGCATCGACTCCGAGTAGTCCATCCAACCGTAGGCGGCGCTCATCACGGTCTCGGTCCCGTAGCGCCCGACCAGCCGCAGGAACCGCTCGCAGCCGAGCTGGCAGGCGGCCATCATCGCGTTCATGTCGCCGCGGTTCATCGTCTCGGTGCGGACGTTGTCGAACATCATCCGATCGATGTCGATGTTGAGCTCGCCCTCGCGGTACCAGCGCAGGCCGTTGTACAGCTTGGCTTCGGCGTAGACGTCGAACGCGTCGGCGTTGATCCCGGGGAACGAGCCGCCGACGTCGAGCACGTGTGCGGTCACCGCCGCGAACCCGAGCAGCTCATCGGCATCGAAGATCGGCACCGCCACGGCCACGTCGGGGCTGTGGGAGGCTCCCAGGAACGGGTGGTTGTGGACGATCACATCGCCCGGCCGGATGTCGCCGTGGAGCCGGTCGAGGAAGCCGCGGATGTACCACGGCAGCGACCCGATGTGCATCGGCGTCGAGTCCGATTCGCACAGCTCGCGGCCCTGGGCGTCGAAGATCCCGGCCCCGAGGTCCTCGGACTCGCGGATGATCGACGAATAGGACATCCGGAACAGGACGCCCGCCATCTCCTTGGCGATGGCGTGGAACGCGCCGCCGAGCACCCGCATCGTGATCGGATCGACCTCGACCCGCTCGCGGTCCGGAGGTCCGGGCGTGCGTCCAACCTCATAAGTCACGATCGACATGCCTGGTTCCTTTCTCTGCTGGCCTCGGTCAGGACCCGGCCGCGACGCCGGCGGTGCCGAAGTCGGCGGTCCGCGCGGATTCCTCGAGCCAGATCACGATGTTTCCGTAGCGATCGATCTCGGCGGTCAGTCCCGGCGGTATCACGGTGGTGGTGTCGTACTGGTTGATCACCGCTGGGCCCTCGATCCGGTGCCCGGCGGCGAGCCGCTCGCGGTCGTAGAAGCGGGTGGGCAACTCGCGCAGCTCGCCGTCGACCCGGAACCACGCGTTGCGCTCGTGATGCAGCGCGATGTCTACCGATTCGTCGCTGCTGGGCACCTCTGGCATCGACAGCGGGTCGATCAGTCCGATCCCGCGCACGCGGATGTTCGGGATCTCGATGTCAGACTCCTCGAAGCGGCGCGAGTACTCGCGCTCGTGCGCGTCGTGGAAGTCCGCCGAAAGCTTGCTCGACCACTCGGAGTCGAGCGCGCCCGAGCCCGCCTCGACGCGCAGCTCGTAGCCCTGACCCAGGTAGCGGCAGTCGGCCACGCGCTGGATCACCCAGCGGTCCTTCGCGATCCCGTCGGCCTCGAGCTGGCTGCGCGCCTGCTCCTCGAGCTCCGTGAACCGGGCCTCGAGCTCCTCGACGTTGAGCTGGGACATGCGCTGGTAGGTCGTGGTCACGTACTCGTAGACCGAGTCGGTGACGAGCAGACCCAGAGCCGCGGTGACGCCGGGATACGGCGGCACGATCACGGCCGGGGTGCCGACCTCCGACGCGATGTTCGCGGCGAACATCGGTCCCGCGCCGCCCTCGGCGACGAGCGCGAAATCGCGCGGGTCATAGCCCTTGCGCACCGAGTTCTCCTCGATCGACTGGACCATCGAGTGGCTGACGATCTGGATCGCGCCCATCGAGGCCTCCTCGACGCTCATCTCGAGCTCGTTGGCCATCGGCTCGAACGCCTGGCGAGCCAGGTCGGCGCGCAGCTCCATCGTCCCGCCCAGGAACGTTTCGGGCTGGAGCCATCCCAGGTTGACCATCGCGTCGGTCGAGGTCGGCTCGCTGCCGCCCCGGCCGTAGGCGGCCGGACCGGGGACCGCGCCCGCCGAGCGCGGGCCCGAGCGGAAGATGCCGCCGCCGTCGACGTAGGCGATCGACCCGCCGCCGGCGCCGATCGTGTCGACGTCGACCATCGGGATCATCGCCTGGTAGGGACCCACGCGCGTGTCGAGCAGGTGCTTCATCCGCAGCTTGCCGCCCTGCGAGAGCCCGATGTCCGCAGAGGTGCCGCCCACGTCGAGCGTGATCACGTTCTGGAAGCCCGCCTGCCGGCCGACCCAGATCCCGCCGACGACCCCGGCCACCGGGCCGGACATCAGCAGGTTCACCGGGCGCTCCACGGCTCCGTCGGCCGTGACCACGCCGCTGGCCGAGCTCATCAGCTGCAGCCCGGTGCGAACGCCCAGGCTCTGGAGCTCGTCCTCCAGCCGCCGCACGTAGCCGGCCACCTTCGGTCCGACGAACGCGTTCAGCGCGACCGTCGAGAACCGCTCGTACTCGCGGTACTGGGGGAGCACCTCCGAGGACACCGACAGGAACGCCTCCGGGAACTCCTCGCGCACGATCTCGGCCACGCGCTTCTCGTGCTCGGGGTGCAGGAACGAGAACAGGAAGCACACGGCGACCGCCTCCACCTGCATCTCCTTGAGCTTGCGCACCTGCTCGCGCGCCCGCTCCTCGTCGAGATCGACCAGCACCTGGCCGTCGGCGGCGATCCGCTCGGGAACCGTCAGGCGGTGCCGGCGGCGGACCAGCGGATAGCGCTGCCACGGCAGATCCTGGTAGTTGGAGAAGTTCAGCGGCTTCTTATGACGCGCGATGTGGAGGATGTCGCGGTAGCCCTCGGTGGTGATCATCCCCACGCTGGCGCCGTTGTGCTCAATCACGATGTTGGTCGCGATCGTGGTGCCGTGGAACACCTGGCCGAGGTCGGCGGGCGTCACGCCGGCCCGCTCGGTGAGCTCGGTGATGCCCTGGACGGTGCCGCGCGAGGGGTCGTCGGGCGTGGAGGCGAGCTTGTGGATGAGGATGTTCCCACCCTCATCGTCGATGTAGATCAGGTCGGTGAACGTGCCGCCGACGTCCACTCCGAGGCGTTTCATAGCTTTCTCCAGGATCGGGGAATGGCCAGGGTCATCCTCACTGTGTTCCTCGTGAGTTCCGTTCCCACCGAGAGTCGACACTGGCGGATCGCGGGCAAGGACGCAGGAGGTGACACGCAGCAGCGCTGCGCGAGCCGACGAGGACGATGCCCGGTGCCGCCAGAGGCGGCTCGAATGGGACGGAATTTACGGTGGGGAGCACTATGGACGCAGGAGGATCTTTCCAAAGAACTTCCGGCTCTCCATCACCGCGAACGCGTCGCGGACGTCCTCGAGCGCGAAGCTCTCGGCCACGAGCGGCTTGAGCAGACCTCGCGCTGCGAAGTCGAGGACCTTGTCGAGCTCGTCGCGGTCGTACACGAACGAGCCGATGAACGTGTGCTGCCCTCGGAAGAACGGGATGATGTCGAACGGTACGACCTCGCCGCCGTGCCCGCCACACGTGACCAGCCGTCCGTTCTGAGCCAGCGAGTCGACCGCCTTCTGGAACAGCTCGCCGCCGACGTGCTCGAACACCAGGTCGACGCCGCGGCCGCTGGTCAGCTCCATGACCCGCGCCGGCACGTCCTCGGACGTGTAGTCGATGCCTGCGTCCATCCCGTTACGCGAGGCCTCGTCCAGCTTCTCCTGCGAGCTCGAGGTGCCGATCACGAACGCGCCGGCCAGTCTGGCCAGCTGCACGGCGGCGGAGCCGATCCCGCTCGAGACGGAGTTGATCAGCACGGTCTCGCCGATCCGCAGGCCGCCTCGCCCGAACAGCATGTGCCAGGCGGTCCCGAACGCGGTCTGCAGAGCGCCCGCCTGCTCGTCGGAGATCTCCTCGGGAACGCGCACCAGCTGCTTGGTCGGGGCCACAACGTAGTCGGCGAATCCACCGGGGCCGGCGACGCCGATGAACACGTCTCCGCCGAGCAGGTAGGGCATTACGCGATCGCCCGGCCGGAACCCGTCGACGCGCTCGCCGAGCTTGTCGATCCGGCCCACGGGCTCGAGCCCGAGGATGTGCGGGAAGCTGATGTCGAATCGCGAGGTCCCCTCTCGGATGTCGACGTCGACGTGGTTCAGCGCGCACACGTCGACCTTGATCCGGACGTGGCCCGGACCGGGCTCGGGGTCCGCCACCTCATCGACCTCGAGCACGTCGCGACCGCCGAACTCGTGAATTCGCACAGCCTTCATAGGGCGGCCATTCTTATGCCGGACATCGGTCATGTCAAGCCGCGATAGCCCGAGAAGCACCTTGAACGGGTTGACTTTGACTTATGTCTGACATATAACCGGCCCGGCCGACGCTGAAAATCGCAGACCGACGAGGAGCAAGCATGGCCGTACAACCTGAAGCCGCCCCTAAGGTGTGGCGAGGTCGCTTCTACGACGACTTCGACGTCGGTGACGTGTACCAGAGCAGACTCGGGCGCACGGTCACCGAGACCGACAACATCTGGTTCACGTGCCTGACGATGAACACCAACCAGGTCCACTTCAACAACGAGTTCGCCGCCCGGACGCGGTTCGGCAAGCCGCTGGTCAACAGCGCGTTCACGCTGGCCCTGGTGACCGGTATGAGCGTCCCCGACACGAGCGAGAACGCGACCGCGAACCTCGCCTGGACCGATATCAAGCTGCCCAACCCGGTCTTTGTCGGAGACACGCTGTGGACCGAGACCGAGATCCTCTCCACGCGTGAGTCGAAGTCCAACCCGGACGTGGGAATCGTCGGCGTGCGCTGCCGGGGGATCAACCAGCGGCGGGAGGTCGTGATCGAGTTCCAGCGGACGTTCATGGTCTACAAGCGCACCGCTCCCGAGGTCGCCAGCACCTTCCCGACCACCGACACCGACTGGACAGTCTGAGAGGGAAAGCCATGGATACCGCAGCCCAACGTTTCGCCTCCTTCAGCTCGTCGCTCACGCTCGACGCGATCCCCCAGGACGTGGTCGAGGCCGAGAAGCTGCACATCCTCGACATGCTCGGCTGCGGCCTGGCCGCGCACGCGCTTGACACCGCTCCCGCCGCCCGAGAGGCGATGACCGAGAACGGGACGACCGGCCCGGCTGTCGCGATCGGGGTCGCCGACGGCCTGCCCGCGGCGGACGCGGCCCTGGTCAACGGCGTCACCTGCCACGCGCTCGACTACGACGATACGCACACCGGGTCGATCGCCCACATCAGCGTCGCCGTCGTGGCCGCGGCCCTGGCGCAGGCGCAGGCGCAGAATGCGTCGGGCTCCGACTTCGTCGTGGCCGCGGTCGCCGGCAACGAGATCGTCACCCGCCTGGGGATGGTGGTCGGCGACGCATTTCACGCGCGCGGGTTCCACCCCACCTCGGTCTGCGGGGTGTTCGGCGCCACCGCCGCGGCGGCGCGGCTGCAGGCTCAGGATCCCGCGATCGTGACCAACGGCCTCGGTATCGCCGGCAGCATGGCCTCGGGCCTGCTCGAGTACCTCGCCGACGGATCCTCGACCAAGCGGCTGCACCCGGGCTGGGCGGCGCACTCGGGGATCATCGCGTCGCGCCTGGCGGCGCACGGGGCTACCGGGCCGTCGTCGGTGTTCGAGGGCCGGTTCGGGCTCTACGGCGCGTTCGTCGATCGGCACGACATCGCGGTCGACGCGATCGCCGCCGACCTGGGCGAGCGCTGGGAGACACCGCGGATCGCGTTCAAGCCGTACCCCGCCTGCCACTACATGCACGCCTCGCTCGACGCCACCGCGCAGGCGGTGGCCGAAACTCCCGTCGCCGTCGAGGAGATCGAGGAGATCGTCGCGCTCACCACCGAGGCGGGCGTCTCGCTGGTGCTCGAGCCGCTGGCCGACAAGCACCGGCCGCGCTCGGAGTACGAGGCGAAGTTCAGCCTGCCCTACTCGGTCGCCGCGCTGCTGCTGCGCGGCAAGGTCGACGTCTCGACCTACACCGATCAGGCGATCACCGATCGTGACGTGCTCGAGCTGGCGTCAAAGGTCAGCTACGAGGTCAAGGAGTACGAGACGTTCCCCCGCGCCCTGCCCGGCGGCGTGCGCATCCGCACCCGCGACGGCCAGGTGCTCGAGGCCGAGCTGCCGTATCAGCGCGGCGGCCCCGAGAACCCGATGAGCGCCGACGAGGTCCGCGACAAGTTCCGCACCAACGCCTCGCTGGCGCTCGACCCTGGCGACGTTGAACGGCTCGAGGAGACGATCATGACGCTCGAGCGCCGCACCGATCTCGCCGGGCTCGAGGCACTGTCCCGCGCCGTCCGACGCGAGCACCTGGCGGCGGCATGAGCAGGCGCACCGAGCTCACCGAGGAGCAACAGGAGATCCTGCGCACGATCCGCGACTTCGTGGATCGTGACGTGCTGCCCAACGTCTCCCGTTATGACCACGCCGACGAGTTTCCCGAGCCGCTGGTGCAGACGATGCGCGAGCTCGGCCTGTTCGGCACCACGATCCCCGAGGAGTACGGGGGCCTCGGCCTCGACTTGACGACGTACGCGCTGATCGTGAAGGAGCTCTCCCGAGGCTGGATCTCGCTGTCGGGCGTGGTCAACACGCACTTCATGGGCTCGTTCATGCTCAAGACGTTCGGCACCGACGAGCAGAAGGATCGGCTGCTGCCGCGAATGGCCCGCGGCGAGATCCGCGCGGCCTTCTCGATGACCGAGCCCCACGCCGGCTCCGACGTGCAGGCGATCCGGACCCGGGCGGTCCGCGACGGCGACGAGTACGTGATCAACGGCCAGAAGATGTGGGTCACCAACGGCCTGCGGGCCGGGATCGTGATGCTGCTCACGGTCACGGATCCCACCGCCCAGCCCCGGCATGCGGGCATGACCGCGTTCATCGTCGAGAAGGAGCCGGGCGTCGCCGAGCAGCCGGGACTGACGATCCCGCCGCCGCTGAAGAAGCTCGGCTACAAAGGCGTCGAGTCCACCGAGCTGGTGTTCGACGGCTACCGGATCCCAGCGTCGAGCATCCTCGGCGGCGACGATCAGGTCGGCGTCGGGTTCAAGCAGTTCATGACCGGCATCGAGCTCGGCCGCGTGAACGTCGCCGCCCGCGGGCTGGGGATCGCCGAGTCGGCGCTCGAGAACGCCGTCCGCTATGCCCGCGAGCGCGAGGCGTTCGGCAAGCCGATCGCCAACCATCAGCTGATCCAGGCGAAGATCGCCACGATGGCCACGAAGATCCGGGCCGCCGAGCTGCTGATGCTCGACGCCGCGCGGTTGAAGGACACCGGGGCCCGCGCCGACCTCGAAGCCGGGATGGCGAAGCTGTTCGCTACCGAGGTAGCCGAGGAGGCAGCGATCGAAGCGATGCGGATCCACGGCGGCTACGGGTACTCTCAGGAGTATCCGATCGAGCGGCTGTACCGCGATGCCCCCGTGCTGATCCTCGGCGAGGGGTCCAACGAGATCCAGCAGCTGCTGATCGCGCGGCGGATCCTCGAGCGTTACGGGAACGGGGCGAGCTTCTAGTGGGTCGCCGCCGGTGACTCCGCCGGTCATCAGGGTCCGCAAGGCCTACGAGCAGGTCTACGACCAGCTCCGCGACCTGATCATCCGCGGTGAGCTGCCCCGGGGCGAGCGGCTGCCGGGCGAGATCGTGCTCGCGCGCGAGTTCGGGGTCAGCCGCGGCACCGTCCGCGAGGCGCTGCGCGCGCTGGAGGCCCACAACCTGATCCGGACCGCGAAGGGCGCCAGCGGCGGCAGCTTCGTGACGCTGCCGACCGTCGACCACGTTTCCGAGTTCCTGGAGGCGAACATCAGCCTGCTGTCGGAGGCCAACGACGTGACGCTCGAGGAGTTTTTGGAGACGCGCCGCCTGCTCGAGGTGTTCGCCGCGCGCCAGTGCGCGGAGCGCCGCGACGAGGCCGACCTCGAACGGATGCGCAACACGATTCTCGAGCACCCGGACGAGATCGCCAGCGAACAGCGCTACGCCTACAACCAGGAGTTTCATACGGCGGTGCTCGACGCCGCCGGCAACACGCTGCTGCGGATCGCTGCCCAGCCGATCTTCTCGATCCTGCAGACGAACCTCAGCCGCGAGACGATGAGCCCGCGCTTTCCCGGGCGCGTCAACGACGACCACCGGGCGATTCTCGAGGCGATCGAGGCCGGCGACGGCGATGCCGCCGCCGAGGAGATGCGCAAGCATCTCGTCTACCTGAGCCGGACCTATAAGAGCATGTGGCGCCAGAGCGGCCCAAGGGACCGCCCGGCGGCCGATCCGGACGCTCAGGGTCCGTAGGAAATTAGTGTGGTGATTGGACGGTCGACCCGTGGATGCTGGGCGCCGCACGCGAGCGAAGGCGTGCCGAGGCACGACGAGCGAGTGGGTGGTGATCCAGCGCCGCGGGGCGGCCGGACAAGCCCGCAATAATTTCCTACGGACCCTCAGTAGGACCGCGGCAGGCCCAGCACGTTCTGGGCCAGGAACGACAGGATCATGTTGGTGGAGACCGGCGCGACCTGGTACAGCCGCGTCTCACGGAACTTGCGCTCGACGTCGAACTCGCGCGCGAAGCCGATCCCGCCGTGGGTGTCCAGGCACGCGTTGGCCGCCTCCCACGACGCGTCGGCCGCGAGCAGCTTGGCCATGTTCGCCTCGGCCGCGCACTTCTCGTCGCGCTGGTAGAGGTCGGACGCGCGCCGGCGCATCAGGTCGGCCGCTTCGATCCGGGCGTGCGCCCAAGCGATCGGGAACGCCACACCCTGGTTCTGGCCGATCGGGCGACCAAACACCTGTCGCTGCTTGGCGTGGTTGGCCGCGCGCTCGACGAACCAGCGGCCGTCGCCGACGCATTCGGCCGCGATCAGGATCCGCTCGGCGTTCATCCCGTCGAGGATGTAGCGGAAGCCCATCCCCTCGTCGCCGATCCGGTTGGCCGCCGGGATCTCGAGGTCGTCGATGAACACCTCGGTGGTGTTGTGGTTGAGCATCGTCTCGATCGGCTGGATCCGCAGGTTCTCCGCCGGCGCCGTGCGCAGGTCGACCAGGAACGTCGACAGGCCCCACCAGCGGGGCTGGTCCCCCTCCGGGTCGCCGGTCCGCGCCAGCAGCAGCATCAGGTCGCTCTCCAACGCCCGAGAGGTCCAGATCTTCTGGCCGTTGACCACATACCGGTCGCCGTCGCGCCGCGCCCGGGTGCGGATCCGGGTCGTGTCCAGGCCGGCGTCGGGCTCGGTCACGCCGAACGCCTGCAGGCGCAGGTCGCCCGAGGCGATCTGCGGCAGCCACTGCTGCTTCTGCTCGTCTGAGCCGTGCCGCAGCAGCGTCCCCATGATGTACATCTGCGCATGGCAGGCGCCTCCGTTGGCCCCCGATCGGTTGATCTCCTCCATGATCAGCGCGCCCTCGGAGACCCCCAGCCCAGCGCCGCCGTACTCGGCCGGGATCAGCGCAGCCAGCCACCCCGCCTCGGTCAGGGCGTCGACGAACTCCTTGGGATAGGCCTCGTCGCGGTCGATCCGGCGCCAGTACTCGTCGCCGAAGCGCGCGCACAGCTCGCGCACTCCGCTTCGCAGCTCGGCTTCGGTGATCGTCTCTGTTGTGGTCATCGGCTCCAGATTCCTGAGGTCAGACCGCCGTCGACGACCAGCGCGGAGCCGGTGACCCAGCGCGACTCGTCGGAGGCGAGGTACACGAACGCTTCGGCGACGTCGGCCGGCTCGCCCAGCCGGCCCAGCGGCTGCATCCGGATCGCGACCGCCCGGGCCGCCTCCGGATCGGGCTGGTCGCTGAAATAGCCGTCGATCATCGGTGTGTCGATGAACCCCGGACACACGCAGTTGACGCGGATCGAGTCGCGTGCTCCGTCCAGCGCCATGCACCTGGTCAACATGATCACCGCCGCCTTGGACGCGCCATAGGCCGCGTTATTGGGAGTCCCCCACAGCCCCGCGATCGACGAGGTCGAGATGATGCAGCCGGCGCCCCGCGCTTGAAGATCGGCCAGGCCGCCCGCGACACCAGATACACGCTCTTCAGGTTGATCGCGAGCCCCCGGTCCCACTTCTCCTCGGGCAGCTCGTGGGCCGCGCCGACGATCGTGACCCCGGCGTTGTTGACGACCACGTCGAGCCCGCCGAGCTCCCCGGTGGTGGTGTCGACCGCGCGCCTCACCGCCTCGGCATCGGCCACGTCGACCGCGACCGACGACGCGCGGCCACCGTCTCCGGCGATCGTCTGCGCGGTCTCGGCGGCGGTCTCGGCGACCAGGTCGGCCACCATCACGGCAGCGCCCTCCTGCGCGAACCGCAGCGACATCGCCCGGCCGATCCCCGACCCGCCGCCGGTCACCAATGCAGCTTTGCCGTCAAGCCTGCCCACCGGGCGGATTCCCCTTTTGAAGTTGACGTTTGCCAGCAGCGCATACTAGGGTTCTTGGTGTGCAATTGCATACAAAGCCGATGCTTACGCCCATAACGATCTGCGACGTCGGTCCTCGCGACGGGCTCCAGAATGAGACGCCCGCGCTGTCGCCGTCGGTCCGCGCCGAGTTGTGCAACCGCCTGGCCCACGCCGGGGTGCCGCGCATCGAGGCGGTCAGCTTCGTGCATCCCAAGCGGGTCCCGCAGATGGCCGGGGCCGAGGAGGTCGTCGAGCAGCTCGATCGCAGCGGCTCGACGGTCTACGCCGGCCTGATCGTCAACGAGCGCGGGTACGACCGGGCCGTCGAGGCCGGTGTCGACGAGATCCACTACGCGTTTCCGGCGAGCGAGACGTTCTGCGATCGCAACCAGGGCATGACGCTGGCCGGCGCCACCGAGGTGGCCGTCTCCCTGCTGGACCGCTCGCACCGCGACGGCGTCCGGATGTCGGTCACGATCGGGGCCTCGTTCGGGTGTCCGTTCGAGGGCCGGGTCGAGCCCGAGCGGGTGTTCGAGCTCGCGAGCCTGATGCACGAGCACCATTCCGCTGAGATCATGCTGGCCGACACGATCGGCGTCGGCGTCCCCTCGCAGGTGCGCGAGCTCGTCGCCGGGGTGGCTGAGCTGGGAGCGATCGTGGGCTGTCATCTGCACAACACGCGCAACACCGGCTACGCGAACGCGCTGGCCGCGGTCGAGGCGGGCGCGGCGGTGCTCGACGCGTCCTGCGGCGGCGTCGGCGGCTGCCCGTTCGCCCCCAAGGCGACAGGCAACATCGCCACCGAAGATCTCGTGTACATGCTGCACGGCATGGGGATCGTGACCGGGATCGATCTCGCCGCGCTGGTCGAGACCGCCGCGTGGCTTTCCGAGGCGCTGGGCAAGGAGCTTCCCGGGCAGACGTACAAGGCCGGGACGTTCGCGCCGATCGCCGCCTGAACGCCCGCTCGAGTGGTCGTGCCGATATCACGAATGAAGGGAGTGCCATGAACGACGACCTGTTCGAAACCGGGCTGGAGATCCGCCGCGAGGTGCTCGGTCGCGAGTACGTGGACGCCAGCATGGCGAACGTCGACGACTTCAGCGAGGACTTCCAGCGGCTGCTCACCGAGTACTGCTGGGGCGCGGCCTGGGGCCGCAGCGCGCTCACCCGCCGCGACCGCAGCCTCCTGAACCTGGTGATGCTGGGCACGCTCAACCGGTCCGCCGAGTTCAAGCTGCACCTGCGCGGCGCGATCAAGAATGGCTGCACGCGCGAGGAGATCAAGGACGCGCTGATCCAGCTGATGGTGTACGCAGGCGTTCCGGCGGGCGTCGAGGCGTTCCGCAACGCCCGCGAGGTGCTCGCCGAGATCGACGCCGATCAGCCGGCGTAGCGCTGAGGGAGCGGCGCCGTGCCAGTCCGCTCGAGCGCGTGCACCAGCGCGGTCACGGTCCGGTTGACCGGAGCCGGAATCCCGAGCTCGTCGGCCAGCGGCGGGATCGAGCCGTTGATCACGTCGACCTCGCTGGTGCGTCCGGCGAGCACATCCAGCAGCATCGACGGCCGCGCGCCGGGGATCGCCTTACCGAACTCGTGCACCCAGGCCACCGGGTCGTCGAACCCGAGCCCGACGCCGAGCCCGACCGCGACCGTGTAGGCCTCGGTGGCGCACGCCTGGGCTACCGGCCAGGCGTCGGGGTCATCGATCACGCCGCCGATCGTGGCGCCGGTGATCGCGCAGGTGGCGCTGAAAGCCACGTTGCAGATCAGCTTCTCCCACACCAGCCGGTCGACGTCGTCGAACGTGCTGACGGTGAACCCGGCCTCGCGCCAGGCGTCGGCGACGAGCTCCACGCGGTCGGTGACCGGTCCTGAGCGCTCTCCGAACCGCACCAGCTCCATGCCGTGATGGTGAACGTGGCCGGGCTCGACGATCGAGGCCCCGAACCCGCCGACCACGCCGGTCATCACGCGTTCGGGCCCGACGATCGCGGCCACGCGCTCGCGGCTGCCCAGCCCGTTCTGGATCGGCAGCACGATCGTGTCCTCGCCGAGCAGGGGCAGCGCCGCGGTGGCCGCGGACGCGACGTCGTGGGCCTTGGTGGCGACCACGACCAGGTCCACGGTCCCGACCTCGCCAGCGTCGGTCGTGGCCGACAGCGTCGCGGTCCGGTCGCCGCTGGCGCCGGTGACCCGCAGGCCCCCCTCGCGGATCGCGTCCATGTGGTCGCGCCAGGCGTCGACCGCGGTCACGTCATGCCCGGCCGACGCCAGCAGTCCGGCATAGACGGACCCGGTGGCCCCGGTCCCGACGATCGCGATCCGCAACGGGGAGCTCAACCCTCGGATTCGCCGCGCGCGGCCATCTCGGCGTCGAAGTCGCGGCGCTCCTGGGCGATCTGGGAGCGCAGCTCGGCCGGCTCCGGGAGCGGCCCGAAGTCGAACTGACCGATCTGCTCACCGCCACCGCCGAGCTCCGCGCGTCGCGACTCGGTCGCAGCGGCGTCGGCCGCACCGTCGGGACCCAGTACGACTCCGTACTCCTCGCGAGCGGCGTCAGCGCTGACCAGGCCGGCGCGGACGTCCTTGGCCACCCGGTCGGGCTCGCGCGTCAGCGGTGAGCCCAGCCCGCCGGCCCCGGCCGTCGAGAACACGAGCTTGTCGCCGCGGCTGACCGGCAGGTTCTCGACCTTGGAGGGCAGCTGCTGCTCGGTGCCGTCCTGGCGGATCAGCCGCTTTGACGAACTGGCGCCGTAGCTCCCGCCGCTCACGCCCCACGGGAACGTGTGCGCCCGGTCGTCCTGGAAGCTGATCTGGCCGTGCTCGAGGAACGTGTAGATCTTGTCGACGCCGTGGCCGCCGCGGTGGTAACCGGCGCCGCCGGAGTCCTGGCGGGTCCTATAGGCGTCGACGCGCAGTGGGTAGTACTTCTCCAGGTACTCGGTCGGGACCGCCTTGAACAGCGGCCACCACGAGTGCCCGTCGAGCCCGTCGCCGACCGGGCGGGCGGGGATGCCGCCGTAGAGGATCTCGAGGATCTGGTAGGGCTCGCCCTGGGAGTCGACTCCCGAGTAGACGAAGTTCGGGCTGGTGCCGTAGCTGCCCGACACCGAGAACTGCGACAGCGCCTTGGAGAACACCGCCCCGACCACGTCGAAGTGGCGCGCCATCAGCGTCAGCCGGTTGCCCAGCGGCGCCGGGAAGTTCGGCCGCAGCACCGACCCCTCGGGGATGTTGACGTTGATGATGTCCGAGTAGCCGTCGTTGAAGGCGACGTCGGGCGCGAACGCCATGATCAGGAACACGCCGCAGAACATCTTGAACATCTCGGGGTTCAGGTAGAAGTTGACCGAGCCGGGGACCTGCGGGTCACAGCCGTCCCAGTCGACGTTGAGCGTGTCGCCGTCGCGCCACATCGTCATCCGCAGCTTGATCGGCCCGGTGCCCAGCCCGTCGTCGTCGGCGAGATCCTCGAAGCTGAAGCGCTCGCCGTCGGGCAGGTGCTGGCGGATCAGCTCGATCACGGCCGAACGCGTGCGATCGAGGATCGCGTCGCAGGCCTCCAGATAGGTGTCCTTGCCGAACCGCTCGCACAGCTCGATCACGCGCGCCGCGCCGGCCGCGGTGCCCGCCGCGATCGCCTTGATGTCGGCCTCGACGTGCGCCGGGACGCGCGTGTTGTGGCAGAACATCCGCAGCGCCTCTTCGTTGAGCTTGCCCTGGTCGTAGAGCTTGATCGGGGGCATCCGGATGCCCTCGTGGTAGATGCTGCGCGCGCTGATCGGCATGCTCCCGGCGGCGGTCCCGCCGACGTCGATCAGGTTGCCCCACTGCGACGTGTACCCGACCAGGTCGCCCTCGTAGAAGATCGGGCGCAGGATCATGAAGTCGGGCGTGTGCGAGACCGAGCCCTCGCACAGGTAGGGGTCGTTGAGCGCGATCACGTCGCCGTCGCGCAGGTCCTCCACCTCGTAGGGCGAGTGCTCGATGATCGTCGAGATCGCGCACCCGAACTGCCCCATCACCATCCGCGCGTGGCGGTCGGCGATCAACGGGAACTGGTCTGACTGCTCCCGGATCACCGGGCTCACCGCAGTCGTCTCGAGCACGCGGTCCATCTCGTAGCGGGTGTTCGAGAGCGTGTTCTCGATGATGTCCAGGGTGACGTGGTCGATGTCGTGTTCGCGAACGAAATCGGGCAGTGGCGCTTGGGCCTTCTCGGTGACGCTCATCGGGCCTCGCTTGGGGTGATGATGATGTTGGCGTACTCGTCCACGGCGCCGGCGTAGCCGGGCTCGAGGACCACGGTGCTGTCGTCCTGCACGACGATCGCCGGCCCCTCGATCCGGTGGCCGGGGCGCAGTCGTTCGCGGTCGAAGATCGGAGTCGACACCGACTCGCCGGCGAACACGGCCTGCTCGTGGCGATCGATCGCGTCCTCGAGCGACGCGGTGTCCGTTCTCCCCGGTGCTCGCGGCGGATCCGGCGTGACCCCGCGTCCGACCACGCGGAGCGTGGCGATCTCGATCGGCGAGTCGAGCTCGAAGCCGTAGCGCCGGCGATGCTCGCGCTCGAAAGCGGACCGCAGCTCGGTCGCGTAGTCGTCGTCGAGCGCGCCCCGATCGAGCGCGCACGGGATCTGGATGTCCTGGCGGTAGTAGCGGCAGTCCGCGTAGACCTCGAACTTCTGGTCGGCGCTCTCCACCTCTTCGCCGGTCAGCCACTCCCGCGCCTCGGTCACCAGCGAGTCGACTGCCTCGCGCATCTCGGCCGCGGTCGTGACGTCGCTCGTGCGCAGGTAGGTGCGCGCGAACTCGTTCTGCACGTCGGCGGCGATGAACCCGTAAGCACTGAGCACGCCCGGCGCGGAGGGGACGATCAGCGGTGAGGCACCGATCAGCTTGACCAGCGCGTTGGCGTGCAGCGGTCCCGCTCCGCCGAACGCGACGAGTCCGAAGCCACGCGGGTCGAATCCGCGCTCGACGCTGACGACGCGCAGCGCCGCGTGCATGTTCTCGTTGGCGATGTCGATGATCGCCTGCGCCGCGGCGATCTCATCGATGCCGAGGCCCGAGCCGACCTTCTCGACCGCCCGGTGCGCCGCGCCGACGTCGAGCTCGAGCGAGCCTCCGAGCCGCGAGCGGGCGGGGATCCGGCCCAGCACGACGTTGGCGTCGGTGACCGTGGGCTGATCGCCGCCCTGGCCATAGCAGGCGGGGCCTGGGTCGGCGCCGGCGCTGATCGGCCCGACGCGCAGCGCCCCGGCGAGGTTCAGGTAGGCGATCGAGCCGCCGCCGGCGCCGACGCTGTGGATGTCGGCCCCACGGGCCTGGAACTGGTAGTAGCCCAGCTGCGCCTCGCGCTTGATCGTGATCGCGCCGTCGACACACAGCGACACGTCGGTCGATGTGCCGCCCATGTCGAGCGTCAGTACGTTGGGGACGCCGGCCTGGCGAGCGAGGTAGGCGGCGCCGACGACGCCACCCGACGGGCCCGAGAACGCGATGTCGACCGGGCGGTCCCGGGTCGCCTTCGCGCTCATCGTGCCGCCGTCGGAGCGGACGATGTTGAAGCGGCCGGTGAAACCCTCGTCGTGGAGCTGGGACTGGAGGTGGTCGACGTACTTGAGAACCTGCGGCTGGACGTAGGAGTTCAGCACCGCGGTCAGCGCGCGCTCGTACTCGCGGTACTCGGACATCAGGTCCGAGGAGATCGAGACCGGCAGCGACGGCTTGACCTCGAGCGCGATCGTTCGCGCGCGCCGCTCGTGGGCCGGGTTCACGTACGCGTTCAGGAACGCGATCGTCAGCGACTCGATCCCGTCGTCGATCAACTGCTGCACGGCCTGGCGGACCTGGTCCTCGTCCAGCGCCGCGACTGGCGTGCCGTCGGCTCCCATGCGCTCGCCGACACCGTGGGTGCGCCACAGCGGCACCAGCGGATCGGGCTTGATCATGCCCATCCAGGCGTACAGCGGACCGGGCGTCCAGGCTCGCGCCAGATGCAGGATCTGCTCGTGGCCGGCGGTGGTGATCAAGCCGCCGGCGGCCCCCTTCTCTTCGAGGATCATGTTGGTGACCACGGTGCTCCCGTGCAGGATCAGCGCGAGGTCGGCCGGCGGCACGCCGCGCGTCTCACACGCCTGCCGCACGCCCGTGATCACGCCGGCGGACTGGTCTTCGGGTGTCGAGAGGACCTTGGCGATCGTGAGCTCGCCGGTCTCCTCGGCAAGCAGCAGCACATCCGTGAACGTGCCGCCAACGTCGACTCCGAGCTTCAGTGTCACTACTTCCCTCTCCTTGGCGCTCGCTGAACTTGAACCATCGCCCGTCTTTGCCCTCACCGCGGCGCTCCCGACTCTGTCAGACCTCGGGCGGGCGGTTGGTATGCGAGCGTATGCAGCGGAAATATACCGCCTGTCGAGCGGCCGATTTTTGGGGGAGGGGCCTCGGCAAGACCGAGGGCGTAGCGGCGCCGCCACGAGGAGGTGCATAACGCGTCAAATCCGGCCGCGATGGCGAGGCTTGCCGTGCCAGGCACGCATACCGTGCTTAACGCGGCACGCCCTGCCGGTCCGCGCGGATTTGACGCGTTATGCACCCCTCCGGCTCGCGAGGACTCCGGGCTGGGCCGCCGGCCGCGAGCTGTCGCACATCGACGTCAACAGGCTCGGGCGAATCCCTCGCTCCCGACCTCGATCGCCCCCGACCTCGATCGCCCGGGAGCCTCGAACGGCGACGTGCATCACGTCCCACCCCAGGCCTTCGCGGGTCAGTTTTGGGACGTTGATCACGGCGACCTCAGACGGTCAGCGCAACACCTGACGAACCAAGCAGAGCGGCCGGATGTCCTCGGGTCCTACTGCTAGCGGGTGGCCCGAGCCTCGCGAACGGCCGGCAGCACCTCCTGCGCGAGCAGGCGCATCGAGTTCAGGACCTGATGCTGGGGCATTCCGGGCCACTGCAGTCGGCAGACGAAGTGATCGGCCCCGAGCCGGTCGATGTGGTCGGCGAGGATCGCCGCGCAAGTCTCGGGCGATCCCAGCACGAACCGGCTGCCGGCCGTCAGCTCCTCGAACTCGCGCCGCAGCGTGTCGGTCGGAGGCAGCACGTCGCTCTGGCCCCACTCGACGTAGGCGTCGTACTTGTTCTTCAGGTACGGGCGGGCGACCTCCATCGCCTGCTCGTCGGTCGCCGCCACGCACACCTCCTTGAGCACCGGCGTGATCTCCGGCGCGGGCAGGTCGTGCGCGGCTCGTTCCTCATGGAACAGCCGCATCTGGCGCTCCAGCTCGTCGAGGCGGGTGTGCGGGTTGACGAACCAGGCGTCGCCCAGCCGGGCCGCGCGGCGTACGGCCTGGTCGCTGTTGGCGGCGATCCACACGGGCGGCGGTCGCTCGGGGACCAGCGCCAGTTTCGCGTCCTCGAGCTCGAACCCGTCGCCGCTCGCCGTCACCGACTCGCCGGCGAGCAGGCGGCGCACCACGTCGAGCTTGCGCTCGAACAGGTCGGCCCGTCGGCTGCGGACGCTGAACGCCGCGTTCTCGACGGCGCGGTAGCCGAAGCCGACGCCGAGCACGAACCGCCCGCCGGCGATCGCGTCGAGGGTGGCGACATTCTCGGCCGCCTCGACCGGGTTGAGCAGCGTCAGCAAGAGGATCGCCGCGCCAACGGTCATCCCCTCGGCCTCGGCCGCCATCCGCGCCAGCAGCGGCACGCTCTGGAACATCTGGAACGGGTGCGACAGGAAGTGCTGCCCGGCCCACACCGAGTCCAGGCCGAGCTCGCGGGCGAGCGCGACCTGCTCGAGGTGGTCGCGTACGGCCGCGGTCGCCGACAGCTCGGGCGGGTGCTGCCCGGAGAGGAACACGCCCAGGCGGATCGTGCCGTCTGGCCCGGGCGCTCCCGCCATCAGCTGAATGACACCTCGACGGCCCCGAGCCCGCCGAATTCGGCCAGGACGGCGTCGCCCGGACCGATCGGGATCGGCGGCGCGGCGGCGCCGGTCAGCACCACATCGCCGGCGCTCAGCGACCAGCCGCGGCCGGTCACCTCGTTGGCCATCCACGCCAGCGCCTCGCGCGGGTCACCCATCACGTTGGCGCCGCGCCCGGTCGACCGCTCCTCGTCGCTGACCAGGACCCTGGCCTCCTGTGCTGCCAGGTCAAGGCCGCGCCAGTCGGCGATCGTCGGGCCGAGGATGAAGTGGCCGCTGCACATCGCGTCGGCGACCAGCGATGGCACGCCGACCCTCGCGAAGTCCTCGAAGCGGGAGTCGGGCACCTCGATCGCGAGCACGAGTGAGGCCACCGCCGCGAGCACGCCGTCGGCCGTCAGCGGCCCGGAGCCGCCGTCGAGGTCCTCGGCGAGGATGAACGCGAACTCAGGCTCGGCGGACCGCATCCGCATCGCCTGGGCCGGCAGCGTGCTGCCCGAGCGCTGGCGCTGGAACTCGTACAGGCGCCCCACCATCGGGCCGGTGGCACCGAGGTGGTCCTGACCCGCCTTGCTGGTCGCGGCGATCTTCCAGCCCGCGGGCGCGCCGGCCAGCTCGTCCAGCTGTCGCTGGATCGCGTAGCCCTCGTCGAGATTGGCGGGACGCGTGTCGGCGGCGATCGCCGGGAGCGGATGCTCCGACGTCCACGCCTCCCAGATCGACCGGGCGGCCGCCCGGTGCTCATCGCTGTGCGCCACGCCGGCGATCATATTCAGGCACGCGCTTGATCGCTGCGCCGCAAGATGAAAGGGTCCGCCCATGTCCGCTGCCGGCGCCAACGAGCGCGCGATCGCCGACGTCGTCACGGTCGCGCCTCGGCTCGTCGCGATCAAGCCCGCGCGCGAGGTCGTCCCCGGCATGCGCCCGGAGCTGATCCTGCACGCCGCGCCGCCGACGGATTGGGAGTCGCTGGCACCTTCGGTGCGCGCAGCGCTGGCCGGAGCCGCCGAGTTCGAGGGACTGTCGCCGTCCGAGGCCGAGCTGGGCGCCGCCCAGGACCACAGCGCGATGGCCGGCGGCGCCGGCGCGATCACCGCTTCGACCCCGGTCGTGGTCGTCGAGGATCAGGCCAGCGGCGAGCGCGCCTATCACTTTCTGATGGAGGGCTTCGGCCGCGCGCTGATCCTCGGGATGACCGGCGAGGACGTGTTCGGACGGTTGCGCTGGCTGCGCGACGACGCGGCGCCGGCGCTGGACGCCGCGCTGCAGGCGGTCGGCGGGATCGATTGCGACGAGATCATGTGCGAGGCCCTGCGGCGCGGCGACGAGCTGCACAACCGCAACGCCGCCGCCACCTCGATGCTCACCGAGCGCCTCGCTCCCGGCCTGGCGCGTGCCGGGGTGGGCGTCGAGCTGCAGGAGCGCCTGTTCGAGTTCCTACGCGGCAACCCCCAGTTCTTCGTCGCCGTGTCGCTGGCGGCGACTCGCCTGATGCTCGACCGGGGTCACGGCGTCGAGGGCTCGAGCCTGGTGACGGCGGTCGGCTCCAACGGCACCGAGTGCGGGATCAAGGTCTCCGGGCTCGGCGACCAATGGTTCGTGGCGCCCGCTGAGATGGCCGAGGGAGTCGCGCTCGACGGAGCCGACGTGGCCGACGCCGCGCCCGCCTGTGGTGACTCCATGCTGGTCGAGTGCGCGGGTCTCGGAGCCTCGGTACTGCCGGCGGCACCGGCCCTGTGGCCGCTGCTCGGCGTCGATTCCGAGCGGGCCCGGCGGCTGTATGAAGATACGTGCGCGATCGCGCTGGCCGAGCACCCGCGCTACCGCGTGCCGGTCCTCGCCGACCGCGGCGCGCCGGTCGGAGTCGACGTGCGCAAGGTGCTCGAGACCGGGATCCGGCCGGTGATCGACATCGTGATGATGCATCGCAAGGCCGGGCGGGGCCTGGTCGGATTCGGCCTGGTATCGCCGCCGATGGCGTGCTTCGAGCAGGCCGCGCAAGCGCTTGTCAGTGCCGGTGCCCCTCGGTAGGGTCCGGCGAATGATCGAGATCGACGGGCGTCAGATACTGGAGACGTTGGACGAGAAGGTGTCACCGGAGCACACGGCGGTGATCGTCATCGACATGCAGCACGAGTTCATCGACGAGGGCGGCTTCTGGGACGAGCTCGGACAGGACACCAGCGAGACCAAGGCGGTTGCCGACCGGATCGCGGCGTTCCTCCAGGAGGCGCGCCGGCACGGCGTCAAGATCGTGCACGTGCGCGCGATCTACGACGCCAAGTACATGAACGACCCGATGTTCGAGCGCCTGCACCGGCACGGGAGCCGGCTCTACTGCCAGAGCGCCGATCCCGCCAGCGGGTTCTACGAGGGGCTCGAGCCGCGCGAGGGCGAGCCCGAGGTCGTCAAGCACCGCTTCGACGCGTTCTACGACACCGAGCTCGAGCTGATGCTCCGCGCGTGGGGCGTCAAGACCGTGATCCTGACCGGGCTGGTCACCCACGGCTGCGTCGACTCGACCGCCCGTCACGCGTACTTCAACGGCTTCTACGTGGTGTTCCCGCCCGACCTCAGCGGTGGCGCGTCGCCCGAGGTCAAGCGGGTCACGGTCGAGTCGATGAACGTCCTATTCGGGGTCACGCCGTCGGTGGACGAGATCGTCGCCTGCTGGGCGCCGGTCGGCGCCGCCGCGGCCGTCTGAGCGCCGCTGCTCTCGCGTTGGCGCGCACGATCCTGAGAAACGCCCGGACGTCTCCCCGGCCGGGCTGATCGTCGACGACGGCATCGATGCCGGCGCCGCCACGTGATCCCCGGGGTGATCGATCCTCACGCCCGATCGCCGCCGAACGGGTCTCAGTCGCGCAGTGGTCCTAATCGGGCTGAGGTGACAGCTGCACGTGAGGTCACCACGATCATCAGGATGGACCGCGATCTCGCCGGCCGAGACGTTCGAGGCCGAGATCGCCGGCGCTCGCGATCACGTCGTTCGAGCTGTTCATGGCCTACAAGGGGAAGAGGGCTACCGGATCAACATCCAGGGCGTCGACGACGGCCTGCTGTACGAGGCGTTTGCGCAGATCGCCAGGCGGGCGGGCGGGATCGCGCTCGTGCACGCCGAGAACCAGGAGCTGGCGGCGCTGGCGGCGGAGCTCGTGCGCGCCGAGGGGTGCGACGACCTGGGCGCGTTCGCCGACAGCTGGCCGTGCCTCGTTGAGGCCCAGGCCGTGCAGCGCGACCCGAGAGCGGAAGGCTGGTTCGATCTGGGACGCACAGCTGGCGTTTCCGGGGATCGCCACGATCCTGCCGGTGATGCTCGATGAGGGGTATCACCGTCGCGGCGCCTCGGTGATCTCGACCGGCGAGATGTGAGCGAAGAGCTGCCCGGCGTCCCGCTGATCATCGACGTGCCCGAGTGGGGACGCAGCGCCACGATGACGATCGACGAGCTCGAGCACTGGGGCTTCGACCCGGGCATCCTCGCGTTCTCGGCGATGCGCGTCGCCCTCGGTGGGCGCTGCGGGACGACGAGGAGCGGCTGCTCGCGCTCGGCGACGAGACCGTCGCGCGGCGCGCCGGCTGAGCGGGAAGTTCGTTCCGCTCGGCGATCCCGAGGCCTCGCGCGGAACGTTATTCCCGCTCAGCGGGAAGTTTGTTCCACACGATGAGCGGCGCGCGTCGAGGGGAACGTTCTTCCCGGTGCCGCGGAATCGACCATCTAGCGGCGGGTCTTCCTGCGGTTCTGGATCAGGAACTCGAGGTTCGCGGCCGCACGCCGGTGGCCGCGCTCAGCGCAGCGGCGCCAGGCCGCCTCGGCGCCGTCGAGGTCGCCGACCTCGTACAGGAGCACGCCGAGGTTGAAGGCCGCATCGGGGACGCCGGACTGCTCGGCCCGAAGGTACGCGCGGGCGGCGCCCTGCAGGTCGCGGCGTTTCTGCAGCAGCAGGCCGAGGTTGGCCGCCGCGCGTCCGTGGCCGCGCTGGGCGGCGAGCCGCCAGGAGGCCTCGGCGCCCTCCTGGTCCCCAGCTTCATAGAGCAGGATGCCCAGGTTGAACCCCGCCTGCGGGTTGCCGTTCGCCTCGGCGTGGCGGTAGGCCGTGATCGCCCCTTGGGCTTCGCCGCTGCTCTGCAGGCGGACGCCGGTCTCGAACGGGTCCTCGACGTGCTTCTCGGGCTCTGCGGGCTTGGGCGCCTGCACCTCGGGCTCGGGCTCCCGTGGCTCGGGTTCGGGGGCTCGGACCGCCGGCTCCGGGGCGGCTCGGCGTGCGGCGATGGCGGGCCGCGGCCTCGGCGCCGGCGGGCGTGCGAACGGCACCACGGGCGCGCGCGCCCGGGCGGGCTCGGGGACCGGCTCGGGCTTCGGGACCGGCTCGGGCTTCGGAGGGGGCTCGGGCTTCGGGACGGGCAGGGGCTTCGGGACGGGCTCGGGGACCGGCTCGAGCTTCGGAGCGGGCTCGGGGACCGGCTCGAGCTTCGGAGCGGCCTCGGGCTCGGGCGGGTCCGGCCGGAGCGTCTCGAGCTCGTCGGCCGGCGCCGGCGCCGGCTCAGGCTCCAGGAGCACCTCCCGCACGGGCACGGGCACGGCCGCAGCCGCGGCGGCGGCCCTGGCCTCGGTGGGCGCCGCGGGCTTTGGCTCCGGCCCGGCCTCGCCGGCGCCGGACCGCGCGGGCCGGCGGCGCACACGGTACATCGACGCCCCGCCCGCGATCGCCAGCACCGCCACGGCCCCGATCGCGATCAAAATCACTCCCGACGAGCCGCCCTTGCTCGAGCCTGCGGTCGGGCTGCGCGTGGGTTGCGCCGCCGCCGGCGTCGAGCTCGGGCCGCTCGGCGTCGTCTGCGACGTCGTCCCGGACGTCGTCTGCCCGCTGGTGCCCTGGATCGTCTGTGAGCCGAGCGGGTACGCGTTGGTCAGCTGTTCGGGCGCGGTCGCGGTTGAGCTCGAGCCCCCGGCGGCCGCCGCTGGTGCAACCTGGGCCAGGCCAGCGGCCACGATCAGGCACCAAACGGCGAGCAGGGCGCAGCGTCTCACCTGATGATCACCGGCGTTCCCACGGGCATCAGCGTCCCCAGCCGCACGATCGCTGCGTTGGTCATGCGGACACACCCGTGGGAGACCCTGCCGGGGATCAGATCGGGACGATCGGTCCCGTGGATCCCGACGATGCCCCCATCGGGCCAATCGGTCAGCGTGGGCGACCGCGCGTTGGTGCCAAATGCCAGCGGTCCGTACATCGGACTCTTGAAACCCTTCAACCGATCGCGAATATAGAACTGTCCGGCGGGCGTCGGCGTCCCGGCGGCCCCGACCCCGATCCGCGTGTGGAAGATCACCCGGCCATCGCGATACAGCGCCGCCTCGAGACGCCGGCGGTCGACCACCAGACGCGTGTGCACGAACGACCAGCCGCCCAGCGCCCGGCGGGGCACCCAGCCCTGGGTGCCGTTGGGCAGGGCCGTCAGCCGCACCCGCTCCCACAAGACCCCGTGCCGCACGGCCTCGCCGTCGGCGACGACGATGTTCGTGGTGCCGTCTCCAGTCCGCGTCGGCACCGATCCGGCGCGCGACCCGTGCGCGTTCGGCGTGCGGCGAGCGACCGTCGCGTGGAGCACCGGCGCCCAGCGGGTGGCGTCACGGCGACCGGACGGAGGCGGCGGACGGCCAGAGGTGAACGCCGCCGGCGGCGCGACCAGCCGAAGGTCGGATTGCGGCACTGCGGTCGCCTCGCGCACGGTCGACGCCGTCGAGCCCGCGGCGCGCGAGGACAGCTCGGCGGCCGCCCCGGCGCTGATCGCGCAACCTGCCACCGCCAGCAAGAGCCCCCGCCCCGAGCCCAAGCGGACGCGTGCCATCGCCTACCCCGTGAACCCGGGCGAGCGCGGCGCGCTGGTGTGGGGGGTCTGGAGCGTCACGAAGTGGGTCGAGTTGACGATATCGACAACCTTCCGGTCCGAGAGCGGCTCGTCGAACGCCTTCGCCGCCGGCAACACCCCGGCCAGCCGCCGGATCCAGGCGGCGTGGCGTGCCTCCACCGTGTGGATCCCGAGCGCCGCGGCGAGATAGCTCCTGGACTTGATCTTCGGGGCCTGCTCCTTATACGCGGCCGCCGCCAGGTCCTCGAACGCGACCGCGGTGCTGCGAAACGTCTTAGGGTTCTCGGTGACCCCATGGAAGTTGAACTTCGGCTCCTTGATCGCGGCCGACTTGAGCTGCGCCTTGAACGCGCGGACGTGGTCGCGCTCGTGGCCGCCGACGACCTGCGCCTGGTGGGCCAGGGCCCCGTGCAGTGCGCCGATGCGCTCGGCCTCGGTGTAGAACGAGGCCTGCAGGTACTCGAGCGCGAGCGCGAAGTTGAGGATCGCGACGTCGCTCGAATGCGAGCTTGCAGCCGAGGCGATCGCCGGCCGCAGACCGAACGCGGCCGCGGCCACCGCCCCGACGCGCCCGGCGCGGATCAGGAAGCCCGACCGGGTCTCCAGCGGGAGCCGCGCGAACGTCTCGCGGACGGCGCCGTCGCGGTCGAAGTCGTCGAGTGAGAGGTTGTGCATGTGATCTGACCTCATGGTCATGAGAGGAACGGTGCGAGCGCCTGCTTAGCTTGCGCGACTGTCATCGGGGCGTCAACGGCGTCGGGCGCCGGGACCTGGCCGGCGATCGCGCGCGCCCAGGCCGCGTGCCGGGCCTCAACCGACACGATCTTGGCGGCCGCCGAGAGCGTGGCCGGCGTCAGGTTGACTCCTTGCCCGTTGTAGGTGGCCAGCGAGGTCGACTCGAGCTTCACCGCGGTCGAGATGAACTTGTCGGGATCGGAGGTGGCGTCGCCGAACGAGAACGCGGGGCTCTTGGCGGCGTGGGACCCCAGCGCTCCGGCCAGGAACTTGACGTGCTCGCGCTCCTGCCCGCTCACGACCTGAGCGAACTGGTGTGCCTCGCCCTTCAGCTTCCCGCTGTGCAGCGCCTCGGCGTAGAACGCGGCCTGTAGCCGCGCCACCAGCAGCGCGAGGTTCAGGATGTCGCGGTCGCGAGCCGCCGATTCGTGCGAGCGCGGGGCGGCGGCCAGCTCGGCGGCGCCGAACGCGGCGCCGCCCAGCGCTCCCACAACCGCAAGCGATCGCGAGAACAGGCCTGCGCGTGACAGCCCCCCAACGTGTTCGTCGCGCCGTTCGTCGGACGACGCGTCCAGCGACTTCATTGCAATCCGCACGGAAACCCCCTCACCGGTCCCACCGGTAAATAGCGAAACGACTGTGCCCCTTCCGGGTTGATGCTACCCAAACGTGATGTTTCGTCACCCAGCAACGTCTGAACGCCCCGCCCGCGTGCGCAACCCGATTGTGTTCCGGTTAACGCGACAGCCGGGGCAGGGTGAATCCCACCGCAGGCGCGGCTACTATGCGCCGGCGGGCAATCCAAAGCGGGTATGCGGCAATGCCGCGTGAGAGGAGTTCATATGAGACGTATGTCGGGAACACGCGGCACGGCCGCGTTGATCGTGGCAGTGGGCGCGCTGACCGTGTTCGCGGCCGGTTCGTCGAGTGGGGCGGTCACCAAGAACCCCACGACCAAGACCTTCTCAGTCATCGCTAAGAACGGCCAGAATGCGAAGGTCGCCGTCAACGTCGACGGGCTGACCATCAACGCCCGTTGCGGCACGGGCTCGGCTGCCGGCACCCCCGTCGTGTTCGCGTTCTCGGGCGTGCCGGCGGGCGACCTGCTGGGCCACATGTTCGATGGCGCGGGCCGGACCCACATCATCCACAACACCCAGTTCAACAAGGGCACCAACGGCGTCCGCTTGACGCCGACGAGCAGCGACTTCGACGGCTCGGGCGTCGTCGCGTTCGAGTCCTCCAAGGGTGTCGTGGTCACCGTCACCTACGCGTTTGACAACGCGACCACGCTGAACAAGCAGAACGTCTGCACGTTCTACGGTTCGTACGTCGGGACCTGATGGATCACTCGGATCGGGCTCTCCGCGCAACGCCGCGGGGGGCCCCGGTCCGGCCTCACCTCCTCGATCGGCGATCATCCGTTCAAAACAGACTTGAGGAGGCAATATGTCCGATCGACAGGCGGCGCCGGGCGCTGCCACGAAGGTGCTCGTCGACGGCACCGAGATCCCAACGCTCGGCCTCGGGGTATGGCAGGTTCCCGACGGGCCCGAGTGCGTGAACGCGGTGCGGTGGGCGCTGGAGGCCGGCTACCGGCACATCGACACCGCGCAGGCCTACGGCAACGAGGAGAGCGTCGGCCAGGGGCTTCGTGAGAGCGACGTCCCGCGCGAGGACGTGTTCATCACCACGAAGTTCTATCCGGGCAGTAAGGACCCGGTGGCCGAAGCGGAGCGGAGCCTGCAGCGCCTGGGCATCGACCGCGTCGACCTGTACATCATCCACTGGCCACGCGGGGGCCCGACGTGGGCGTGGCCGGGGATGGAGCAGGCCAAGCAGCGGGGCTACACCCGCTCGATCGGCGTCTCGAACTTCTCGGTCGCCGAGCTCGACAAGGTGATCGCCGCCGCGTCCGACCGGCCGGTCGTCAACCAGGTCCAGTTCAGCCCGTTCGAGTACCGCAAGGCGCTGCTGCGGGCCTGCAGCGACCGTGAGATCGCGCTCGAGGGCTACAGCCCGCTCGGGACCGGCCGACACCTGTCCGACGGCACCGTCGCCGAGATCGCCGAGCGCTTGGGGCGGACGCCCGCACAGGTCCTGATCCGCTGGTCGCTGCAGCGCGACCTGATCGTGATCCCGAAGTCCACGCACCAGAACCGGATCGAGGAGAACGGGGCGGTGTTCGACTTGGAGCTGTCCGACGCGGACATGGCGAAGCTCGACGCGCTCGACCGGACCGGCGGTACCGAGCAGGCCCGCGAGCAGAAGTGGTGGTGAGCCGGGGCTCTCAGGTGCCCTGAATCGTCGTCTGCCCCGGAAAGACCACGGTCGCGGGCACCGGGGCGCCGGCCCCCGCGGGCACGGTCAGGAACTGCGTCGTGTCGAGCAGCACCGGCGTGTTGTTGGCCATCACCTTGAGCGCGAACCCGCCGAGCGGGGGCGCCAGCGTGACGCACGGCGCGGGGCCGGCGGCGGTGGCGAACGGGCACGGCGTCAGGGGCACGGCCTGGTCGGCGATCGTCACGACCGGGGCGCCGCCCACCATCACCGTCGGCGCCGTGCTCGGGAGGAACTGGAACGTGCCGCCATGGCTGCACATCACCTGAGCGTTGGCGTTGAGGATGAACGGCACTGCGGCGCAGGCTACCGTGTCCCCGGCGCCGAAACGGCGATACTGATTGCGTGCTGCACGCGGCTGTGCTCGACGACTATCAGGGGCGGGCGCACGAATTCGCCGACTGGGGTTCGCTGGCCAAACAGGTGGAGGTCACGTTCTTCGAGCAGACGATTCCCCACGAGCAGCTCGCGGACACGCTCGCCGGCTTCGAGGTGCTCGTACTGATGCGCGAGCGCACGGCGTTCCCGCGCGAGGTCCTCGAGCGGCTGCCCAAGCTCCAGCTGGTGGTGACCACCGGGATGCGCAACGCCTCGCTCGACGTCGACCACCTCCGCGAACGGGGTGTGACCGTGTCGGGAACCGGGATGTCGGGCAGCTCGGCGGCGGGTCTGGCGAGCACGGTCGAGGTAGCGTGGGCGCTGATCTTCGCCGTCCGCAAACGCGTCAGGCTCGAGGACCGCGCGCTGCGCGCCGGCCACTGGCAGCTCGACCTGCCCACCAACCTCGCCGGAGCCACGCTAGGCCTGGCCGGCCTCGGGCGCTTGGGCGGCTCGATGGTCGCTCCGGCCCGCGTGTTCGGGATGGACGTGATCGCCTGGAGCGAGCACCTGACCGACGAGCGCGCGGCCGAGTTCGGGGTGCGCAGGATGTCCAAGGAGCGGTTGCTCGAGCAGTCCGATGTGCTGTCGATCCACCTCGTCCTCAGCGACCGCACCCGAGGCCTGTTCGGGGCCGCCGAGCTCGCGCTGATGAAGCCAAGCGCGGCGCTGATCAACACCTCGCGCGGACCGATCGTCGACGAGCGCGCGCTGGTCGGGGCGTTGCGGTCGGGCACGATCGCGGCGGCGGGACTAGACGTGTACGACCGGGAGCCGCTACCTGCCGACAGCGAGCTGCTGTCGCTCGAGAACACCATCCTGCTGCCACACCTCGGCTACGTCAGCGAGCAGGCGATGCGATCGATGTACGCCGACGCAGTCGCCGACATCGCCGCGTTCGTGGCGGCCGCGCCGATCCGGATGCTGACGTGAGCAAGCGCCCGCCGACGGACACGCTCGGCCTCGAGACCGACCGGATGCGCGAGCTCGGCTACTGGGTGGTCGACCGCGTGGTCGAGCACTTCGAGCACAGCGCCGACGGCCCGGCGATCCGCGAGGGGTCCGCCGAGGAGCTCCGGGCCGCGCTGGGCGGCCCGGTCCCCGCCGAGCCGGGCGACCCGCAGGAGGCCATGCAGACGCTGGTCGACGTCGCGCTGGCGAGCATGCAGCACGGCGACCACCCGCGCTACTTCGCCAGGGTGCCCGGCCCCTCGTCCTATGCCGGCGTGCTTGGCGAGTGGCTGGGCACCGGTTTCAACGCGATCGCCTCGTCGTGGGCGGGAGCGTCCGGCACGGCCACGGTCGAACTCGTCGCGATTGACTGGTTGCGGGAGCTCCTGGGGCTCCCCGGAGGCACGGAAGGCCTGCTGATGAGCGGCGGCTCGCTGTCGAACATGACCGCGCTCGCCGCGGCGCGGCACACGATCGGCCCCGGCATCGCCTATATGTCCGACCAGACCCACGCCTCGATCCGCAGGGCGCTGGAAGCGCTCGGCTTCCCGACCGGCGACATGCGCGTCCTGCCCAGCGACGACGGCTTGCGGCTGACCGCGGCGGCCGTGCGCGAGGCCGTCAACCGGGATCGCGGCGAGGGGCGCGACCCGCGCTTCATCATCGCCACCGCGGGGACGACCAACACCGGCGCGATCGACGAGCTCGAGGGCCTGGCCCAGCTGGCCGCCGACGAGGCCCTGTGGTTTCACGTCGACGGCGCCTATGGCGCGCCCGCCGCGCTGTGCGAGCCCGGCCGCCGCGCGCTGCGGGGGATCGAACGCGCCGACTCGCTGGTGCTCGATCCCCACAAGTGGCTGTTTGCACCCTACGACGTCGGCTGCCTGTTCGTGCGCCGGCCGGGGACGCTGGAGCGCGCGTTCGGGATGCGCCCGGAGTACCTCGCCGACGTGCGCGCGCTCGACGCCGAGGTCCACTTCGGCGATCGCAGCCTCGAGCTCACCCGGCGTTCGCGCGCACTGAAGCTGTGGCTGATGTTCAAGGTGTACGGCGCCCGGCGGATCGCCGACGGCGTGCAGCGAGGGATCGAGCTGGCTGAGCTCACGCAGAAGCTGCTCGAGCGCGATCCCGGTTGGGAGGTGATCACCCCCGCCCAGCTCGGGATCGTCACGTTCACCCGGCGCGGGTGGAGCGCCGAGGGCCACGCCGAGCATGTCGCCGCGTTGTCGCAGAGCGGCTACGCGGCGGTGACCAGCACCGACCTGCGGGGCCGGCCCGCGCTGCGGCTATGCACGATCAACCCCCGCACCACCGAGCACGACATCGCCGAGACGCTCCGCCGGCTCTGCGCCTGACCCCTCGGCGGATTCGTTCGCGAGCTCACCCGCCCGGGCGCGCGAGGGCAGCAGGCTGATCAGCGCCAGCAGCACCGGAGTCGTGGCCAGCTCGACCAGCAGCGAGCGGCTCAGCGCCGTCACGAAGCCCGAGTGAGCGAGCGTCGAGAAGAACAGCGTCCCGATCGCGGCCACGCCGATCGCGCCGCCCAGCTGCTGGACCGCGTTGAGCACGCCAGAGGCGGAGCCGACCTCCGTGTCGGTCACCGACGCGAGGATGAAGTGAAACAGCGGCGAGACCATCATCCCCAGCCCGATCCCGACCACGAGCTGCGGGGCGATGAGCATCAGCGTGCTGGTGTCGAGACCGTGGGCTTGCACCGTGTGGCGCAGCCACAGCACGCCCGCGGCCAGGATCACGCATGCCACCTGGAGCACGGTCCGCCCGAACCTGGGCACCAGCAGCGCGCCCGCCAGCGTCGCACCAATCGCGGTACCGACGGCGAACGGAGCGAGCGTCACGCCGGCGTGGATCGCCGAGAAGTGCTCGCCAAGCTGCAGGAACAGGGTCAGCACCAGCAGCGTGCCGATCATCCCGCCGAAGAACACGATGATCGTGCCCAACCCTGCGCTGTAGGCGCGGTGCTTGAAGATGCTGGCCTCGATCAGCGGGTCGCGCCCACGCCGGCGCTCGCGCCGGCCCCACAGCCCCAGTGCCGCGAACGACGCTGCGCTGCCCGCGACCATCAGGTAGGTCCACACCGGCCAGCCGGCCTCGCGGCCCTGGATCAGCGGGTAGATCAGCAGTCCCATCCCCAGAGCGGCCAGCAGCGTGCCGACGAGGTCGAGGCTCGGCGGCTTGGGCGACCGGGACTCGGGCATCAGCCGTAGCGCGCCGATCGCCGCGATCAGGCCGAGCGGCAGGTTGACGAAGAAGATCAGGCGCCAGCCGCTGCCGAATGCGTTGGCGGCGATCAGCGCGCCGCCGACAATCGGACCCAGCACCGCCGACAGGCCGATCACGGGCCCGAACACCGTGAACGCCTTCTGCAGGTCGGTCCCCACGAACGCGTCGCGAACGATCCCCAGCCCCTGAGGGATCAGCAGCGCCGCCGCGGCTCCCTGGGCCAGGCGGAAGCCGATCAGCATCCCCGGGGTCTGAGCGAATGCGCATGCCATCGACGCGGCCACGAAGCCCAACGACCCGATCACGAACAGCCGCTTGCGGCCGTAGATGTCGCCGAGGCGGCCGCCCGCGATCAGGCCGACGGCGAACGCCAGCGCGTAGCCGCCGATGATCCACTGCAGCGAGGCGCTGCCGGCGTGGAGATCGTTGTGGATCGTCGGGGCGGCGACGTTGACGATCGTCGAGTCGAGCAGGTCCATGATCTCGGCAGCGAGGACCAGCGCGAGGATCGTCCATTTGCGGGGGTGACTGAGTTTGATTCCGGAGGACATGAAGGTCCTTTCGCGTACGGTGTTCGCCAACTCGAACGACTATCGCGAACAATGTTCGCAAATGGTGTTCTACACTACCCCGATGAGCTCGTCAACCCCCGATCCCAGGAAGCCGGTGGCGAAGACCGCGCGAGCCGCCGGCGCCGCCAGCGCGGCGCTGCCGCCCCCGCCGCGGTTCCCCCGCCGGCATCAGGCTCCCGCCCGCCGCACCAGCCTGTCGGTCGAGGCGATCATCGCCGCTGCGATCGAGGCGCTCGACGAGGGCGGGGTGGCCGGGCTATCGATGCGCAAGGTGGCCGAGCGCCTGGATACCGGCGCGGCCTCGCTTTACGCCTATGTGTCGGGCAAGGACGAGCTCCTCGAGCTCGTGTTCGACGAGCTGGTGGGACAGGTGACGCTTCCCGAGCCCGACCCCGCGACCTGGCGCGAGCAGCTGATCAAGGTGTTGCGCGACTTCCACGACGTGCTGGCGTCGCACCGCGATGCGGCGTTGGCCGGGCTCGGCCGGATACCAACTACTCCGCGCGCACTGGTCGCGGCCGAGGGTATCGCCGGCGTGATGCGGGCCGGCGGACTGTCGGAACGCGTGATCGCCCTGGGGCTGGACCAACTGATCCTGTACGTCGCCGCGCACGCGTTCGAGCGGAGCATGTACGAGTACGGCGAGATGTCCAGCGAGGAACTCGAGCAGTACTTCGAGGAGGTCCACGACTTCTTCTCGTCGCTGCCAGCCGCCTCGTTCCCGGTGCTGGCGTCGATCGCGGACGACATCGTCGGCTTCGACGGCGAGGAACGGCTTCAGTTCGGGCTCGAGGCGCTGATCGCCGGGCTCGAGGCCCTCAGCGTCCGCGAGCAGGCGGACCTAGACCGGCGATGAGGGACGGGCCAGACCTTCAGCCAGGTCTCCGAACCCGGGCGCGATCACCGCGCCGGGCTGCGCGACGAGCTCCTCGGCGACCAGCGCCTCGGTGGTCAGCATCAACGCGGCCACCGATGCCGCGTGCTGCAGCGTCAGCCGCGTGACCTTGAGCGGATCGATCACGCCGGTCTCGAACAGGTCGCCGAACTCGCCGGTGAGCGCGTTCAGGCCGTGGCCAGGCGGCATCGAGCGCACCTGGTCGATCACGGCCTGGCCGTCGTAGCCGGCGTTGGTCGCCACCCAGAACAGCGGCTCGGCGAGGACATCGCGGATCACGTGCACGCCACGCAGGTAGTCGCCCTCTAGCCCCGAATCGGCGAGCGCGGCATCGGATCGCAGCAGGGCGGTCCCGCCGCCGGCCACGATCCCCTCCGAGACGGCAGCGCGGGTCGCCGCCAGCGCGCCCTCGGTCCGGCGCAGCTTCTCCTTGAGCTCGGGGCCGGTGGCGGCGCCGACGTGGATCACCGCAAGCCTGCTCGAGAGCTTGGCCAGGCGCTCCTGGAGCACCTCGATGTCGGTGTCCTGGGTGGCGCGCTCGAGCTCGATCCTGATCTGAGACAGCCGGGCCTCGAGCTGATCGGCAGTGCCCCCGCCCTCGACGAGCACGGTCGCGTCGTCGGTGATCACCACGCGACGCGCACTCCCGAACGTCTCCGGCTTGACGTGCTGCAGCGTCAGGCCGGCCTCGTCTGCGATCACCTGGCCGCCGGTGAAGGCGGCCAGGTCGTGGAGATGGGCGATCCGGCGGTGGCCGAACCCGGGGGCGCGGACGGCGACGGCCTTGAGCGTGCCGTGCTGGTTGTTCTGCACCAGCAGGCCGAGCGCCGCGCCCTCGATCTTCTCGGCGAAGATCACCAGCGGCCGCGGCGACTTCATCACGGCGTCGAGCGTCGGCATCAGGTCCTGCACGTGGCTGATCGGCTTGTTGGTGAGCAGCACATAGGGGTCGTCGAACGCTGTCTCCATGCGCTGCGTGTCCTGTACCAGATACGGGGAGAAGTGGCCGTTGTCGACCGGCATGCCCTCGACGAATTCGACCTGGATCCCCGGTTCCTGGGACTCCTCGATCGTGACCACGCCCTCGGGGCCGACACGGTGAAGCGCGCGGGCCACGGCGCTGCCGATCCGCTCGTCCTCCTTGGCCGCGATCGTCGCCACGTGCTCGAGGTCGCGCCCGCCGTCGACCGCGCGCGCTCCGCGGCCGAGCTCGGCCACGACCAGCTCGGTGGCCTCCTCGATCCCGCGGCGGAGCAGCATCGGGTTGGCGCCCTCCTCGAGTGCCTTCATTCCCTCGCGGATGATCGCCTGGGCCAGCAACGTGGCCGTGGTGGTGCCGTCGCCGGTGAGGTCGGAGGTCTTGTTGGCTACCTCGCGGACGAGCTGGGCGCCCATGTTCTTCAGCGGGTTGGATAGCTCGATCTCGCGCGCGATCGAAACGCCGTCGTTGGTGATCATCGGCGCGCCGGTCAGGCGCTCGAGCACGACGTTGCGGCCCTTCGGCCCGAGTGTGACCTTGACCGTGTTGGCCAGCTCGTTGACCCCGGCCTGCAGCAGCTGCCGCGCTTCGTGGTTGAAGTAAAGGACCTTGCCCATGGTCGATCAGAGCTCTCTCTCGTCAGGCGGCCTGAGGGATCAGGATGCCGCGGCCCTGGAGCCGGCCGCCGTCGAGGTCCGCCATCGCGTCGTTGATGTTCTCCAGGGGATAGGTGCTGGTATGCAGGCTGACCTTCCCCTGCGCAGTCAGCGTCATCAACTCCGCCAGATCGGTGTACGTGCCGACCAGGTTGCCGATAAAGCTGATCTCCCGACTGATCACATCGATCGTCGGAATATCGATGTTCTCCCCATACCCAATCACGTAATAAAACCCGCCGTCCTGAACCATCTCGATCCCATCCTGGATCGCCCCCTTCTCCCCCACAAAATCAATAATCGCCTCCGCCCCCAAACCATCCGTCAACTCCCGAACCGCCTCCACCTGACCACCGTCGACCCTCACCGCCCGATCCGCCCCCACCTCGCCCGCCAACGCCAACGCCTTCTCAGACGGGTCGATCACGATGATCTCCGCCGGCGTATACGCCTTCAAACACTGAATCCCGATATGACCCAAACCCCCCGCCCCGATCACCACCACCCGGGTACCCGCCCCCAACACCCCCACCGCCTTCTTGACCGCATGAATCGCCGTCAACCCCGCATCCGCCAACGCCGCAATGTCCCTCGGATGCAACGACGGATCCAGCTTCACCACCGACCGCGCCGACGTCAACAACAAATCCGCGAACCCACCATCACGATCAATCCCCGGAAACGACCCACTCACGCAATGCATGTCATCCCCCCGCCGACACGGCCCACACAACCCACACGAGATATACGGATGCACGATCACCGTATCCCCCACCTCAACATTGCTCACCCCCGAACCAACCTCATGCACCCAACCCGCGTTCTCATGCCCCGGCGTATACGGCAACCGCACCTGCGACTTCTCCGCCCACTGCCCCTCCTGAATATGCAAATCCGTCCGACACAAACCCGCCGCCCCAATCCGCACCACCACATCAAACGGCCCCACCACCCGAGGCTCATCAACGCTCTCCAGCCTCAACGCCTCGTGATACGCATGCAACCGCGCCGCCTTCATCACCCAATCTCCTGTTCGAGGTTGTGCCGGAACTCCAACATCGACCTGCAGATCCCACCATTGGCCTCCAGGCTCGTCCCGACCAGACGCGCCATCCGCAGCCACCGCCCCAAGCCCGCGGCGTCCAGCGGCTCGCCGCTCGGGGTCACGAACGCCGGCGCCGCGGGATCGGCCGCGATCCCGAGCTGCTCACGCAACTCCAAGCACCGCACCGCCTCTCCGCCGGCCGGCAGGTCCGCGACCCGCATCGACACCACCCGATCCTCCGACAGTCCCGATCCCAGGAGCGCCTGACACACCCGCCCCTGCCGCGCCACCAGCGCCTTACGCACAAACAACTCCCGCAACGCCTCCAGATCATCATCGGCCGTCTCACCCGGAAACGCGCCCGTGAACCCGTCCCCGCGGGCGATCGCCTCGTTGATCTCATCGCCCGTGTAGTGGTCCTCGAGCGTGATCGTCACCGCGCGGACCCCGGGGACCGCGCGCACCACCCGCCGCGTGTCCGCCGCCATCAGGAACGCGAAATTCGGGGCGCACTGCGGCGTCGGCAGCCGCAGCGCAACCCGAACATCTCCATCAGTGGACACCTCGCAGGCGCTCACAAACCGCAGGCTCGTGATCGACTCATCCAGCTCCGGGTCATACACGCCCGCGAGCGCATCCAGCACGCTCGCGGGCGTCAGGACCCCAACCGCGGTCATGCCGACTCGACCAGCTGCGCGTCCTCCTTCGCTCCCGGCGTCCCAGCCTCGTCGGGCAGCTGCAACTCAGCCGGCACATCGATCCCATACAGCTTCGCGGCGTTCAACCCCAGGATCTTGCGCTTCGTGGCGTCGTTCACCCGCGGGTAATCCGAGTAGTCCTCGTCGGGGTAATCCCAGTCAAGGAACCCCTCGATCTGCCACTTCGGCTCCCAAATCCCATAGTCCGAGCCGAACAGCATCTTGTCCTCACCAACCCAGAACAACAGCTCACCCATCACCTTCGCGAAAAACCTGGGCCGCGCATGCATCAACCCGCCGATCACCACCGACAAACCCGCATACACGTTGGGCTCCTGCGTCGCCATGAAGCAGAAGTCCTCGATCCGCGGCAACCCGACGTGCTCGATGATGAAGTTCAGGTCGGTGTTCTCGGTAGCTGCCTCGTCGACGTCGCGAGGATCAAACGCATCCTTGTCAAGCGGCCAGATCGTCGGACCCTTGTGCACGTGGATGTTCTTGATCCCGAGCTGCCTGCACTTCTCCAGGAAGGGCTTGGTCTGCTCGTCGTCAAGCCGCCAGCCGCGAGAGCCGTTATTCCACTCCGCCGTGTACAGCTTCACGCCCTGAAGGTTGTAGGTCTTCGCGTCCTTCTCCAACTGCTCCAGCCCGAGATCCCCATCACGCGGGTCAAACCGGCCATTGACGATCAGCTTGCCCGGATATTTCTCAAACAGCTGGGCGTTCTGCTCAGCCGTGTTGAACCCGGTCTTGTACCACTCGCGCAGGTACGTCGACTGGAAGATCCCGACATCGACGCCGCCGTCCTCGAACACATCCTTGACGAAATCGTCATGCGTATAGCTCATGAACTTTTCGATCGGCCAATGCGTCTCCGGCGGTCCCAGGCCCATGTACGCGTGGAAGCAATCGATCCAACCCTTCGCATACTGCTCCTGGCCTGCGACCCAGTTGTCCGGACCGGCGGACCACATGTGCAGGTGGCTATCGACAACAAAGTAGTTCTGGCCGTTCTTCTCGTACATATCCGTTTCTCTCCTAGTCGCTGACGGCCTGGAGGTCGAAGCTGATGTACTCGGCCGCGTCCTCAGGGTTGGCGAACATGATGATCTTGTCGTCGAGCACGACCATGCGCCCGTAGTGCGTCGACATGATCTCCTCGAAGTCGTCGTTGCCGAAGTCGTCCCAGCCGAGTGCCTCAGCGCACTCGTCGTAGTTGATCTCGAACTTGCCGACGCCGTCGACGCGAATCATCGACGGGAGCACTTCCACGGTCACGTTGTCCTTATGCCGCATCACCTCGGCCACCACGTACCCGACCTGGTTATTCATCAGGGTTACGCCGGCGCGGTTCGAAGACGTGGGATCCGACTTGAATCGATCGTCAGCGTTACTCATCAGTCGAGCTCCTTCGAGTTGAGGTTGATGTCGGCAAGGATCTCGTCGAAGCGCCCGCGGGCGTGCTCGAGAGACTCCTCGAAGCGGATGACCTTCTCGCCCGGCTGTGACCAGATCGGCTGCATCGCCCGTCCGGCTGCGATGCTCCGCGGCGTCCACTCCTTCAGCCACGACTGCATCGTCGCCCGGTTGGACTCGCCGTGTTCCTCGTCGTTGGCCAGCATCGCGTACAGGCGACGGGCTACGCGGGCATCCCGGGCCGTATCGGACTCGCCTGCGCCCATCAGCGTCGGGGTGACGAAGTCGCCCTGGGGCGCTGCCGCCTGCATCACGAACTCGCTTCGGAACAGCTCGCCGACGAGCGGTTCGAACACGACCGCGGCGGCGAAGAATGCCTCCGCCCAGTCGCGGATCGCCGTGATCTGCTCCACGTTCTCCCGCACGCCCTGCCAGATCGGGTCGCTGATCCAGGCTTGCTTGTGGGCTTCGCCGTCAAACCCTTCAATCGACTCGGACAGGTCGAGGTTGTACAGAATCAGATCCTGTCCGAACCGGAGCTTGTGGGCGGAGGCAACGGACAGCGCGTTGTTGATCATGTTCGTCGGGGCATCGCGCTGGGCTGGCAGGTACACGTGCATCCCGATCCCGTGCTCCGCGTGCGCCCAGGCGCCCACGTGGCGCTCGACCGTCTTGATCCAGCCGCGGTTCCAGCCGTCGAACGCGCGTGCCGCCTTGGCGTTGGCGAGGTTCTGGCCGATCTGCCGCACGACGTTGGCGTTGTTGCGATAGATCGTCTGCTCCCACTCCTCATTGGGATCGAGGAACGCGTGCCAGTTGGACGACTGCAGCTTCGTCCACTCCACCGGGTAGCCGCCGACGCCGTCGCGGAAGCCGTAGATCCACCCTTGGAGCAGGTAGCGGTCTGGGTCCGGCTGGACGTCGACGGTCACGTCCTCGTAAACCGTCGCGCGCCGCTTGGCGGGGGTGAAGTAGTTGTAGCTCCGGCTCGACGACGAGGGGAACTCGCGAGCGCCCGCCTCAGCGTCGGTGAACACCGGCTTGGGGACGCTGCGCTCCGTAACGGGAGGCGGGACGTCGTCGTCTTTCGACGGGCCCTCGACTACACCCACGTTGTCTCGGGTGGTGTCTGTTGCCATCAGGTTGCGCTCTCCTCTCCGCGCTCAGGGCGCGGTCGTCGTGAACTTGTCGTAGTACACCCGCGACTCGGGAACACCGCTCTGGTCCAGCATCGCGATCGCGGCGTCCACCATCGGCGGCGGACCGCACAGGTAGGCGTCGACCTCGCCCAGCTGCTCGTGCAGGCGTTTCACCACGTCGGTGATCAGCCCGCGCTCGCCACTCCACTCCTCATCCTCACCGCAGTCCGACAGCGCCGGCACGAACCGGAAGTTCGGCAGGCGCTCCTCGAGCGCGGTGAGCTCCTCCAGGTGAAACAGGTCGCGCGGACCGCGCGCGCCGTAGTAGTAGACCGCCTCGCGCTCGCTGCCCGATTCGGCCATCGCCCGCAGGAGCGCCAGGATCGGGGCCATGCCGGCCCCGCCTCCGATGAACAGCAGCGGGCGCTCTGACTTCTCCCGCAGCGTGAAGACCCCGTACGGTCCGTTGACCTCGACCTCGTCGCCTTCCTTGAGCCCCCCGTCCGACAGCAGGCTCGAGAACTTGCCGTCGGGATAGATCTTGATCATGAACTCGAGCTCGTCCCCGGGCAAATTTGCCATTGAGAACGAGCGGACCTCTTCGCCGCCAGGGATCGTGATGTCGATGTATTGACCGGGCTTGAACTTGAGCGCGTCGCCGCTGAGCACCAGACGGCGGATGTCATGGGTGAGCTCCTCGATCTTCTCGACGCGCATCTGCTGCGTCTGCAGCGCCACGCCCGAGCGCAGCACCTCTTCGTCGTAGTTGATCAACTCGACCTCGAGGTCGGATTCGGCGTGCGCCCGACACAGCAGCGTCCACCCCTCCTCCTTCTCGTAGTCGTTGAGCGCGAACGTCGAGTACTTCTCGAGGTCCACCTCGCCGTCGAGGAGGAACGACTTACACGCCGCGCACTGTCCCTCCTTGCAGCCGTGCATCAGCATCAGCCCCTGGCGGAACGCGCCTCTGAGGACGGTTTCGTCCTCGTCGACCTCGAACTCGATTCCGACAGGTTCCAGTCTGACGGTGTAGGTCTCGCCCATTGATGATTCGCCCTCAGAAGACGCCGAAGAGGCGACCGGCCCCCGGAAGCCGATCGCCTCTCGCGACAAGCCTCGGCGCTAAGAGGACGCCTCGGTGGGCTTGCGGCCGGCGGGGCCTCCGCGCTTGTACTCAGCGACGTGCGCCTCGCGGTCTTCGGCCGACATCTCGTTGAGGAGGATGTTGGGGCTCTGAACGGTGTGCCCCTTCATCTCCTTCAGCGTCCACATCTTCTTCGGATCGAGATCCAGATGCGGCTGCGGGACGAGCGTCTCGCCGTCGTCGCGGACGTACCCGAGGTCGGAGATGCACTCGGCGAGATCGTAGCCGTGGTACATGGTCTCCCATTCGCGCTTGCCGGTGAGCGTGCCCATCGACGGCGTCGGGCGACCCTTGTACTCGCCGCGGAACGCGACCGCGTCGGTCCAGTGGCAGGTTTCCGAGCAGTACGTCCGCACTTGGCCGTCAACCTCGTCGACAACCGTGTCCTCGCGGATCAGGCACGGCACCATGCAGCTCCAGCACCGGTGCGGGTAGACGTAGTCGGTGTCGGCGTCGAAGGGAATCGGCGCGTGGCCGTTCTTCTTCGAGAGCTCGGTGTAGCGCTCCCACCACTTGCCGTACGTGTCATACCAGCCCGGGTACTTGAACTCGAACCACTCGAAGTCGTTGTCGTCCATCCCGTCGATCCGCCAGTAGTTGAACGGCCAGCCGGTGGCGAAAAACTGCGCGACTTCGTGGATGTAGCCCTTGTTCCAGATCCGGTTCCACGACTCCTCAATCAGATCATGGGGGATCGTCAGCCCGTACTTCTCGAGCGGCAGCAGGTAGCTGCGGTAGTAGTCGTCGTAGATCCAGCGGCGCCAGGCCTCGGCGTAGCTCTCGCGGTCCTTACGGCGGTCCTTGGTGCCGTACTCGATGAACGTGCCGATCGCGGCGTCCACGACCGCGTGGTTGTTCCACCAGGCGTAGCGGAGGTCACGCTCGAGCAGCTCGCGATTGCGCTCGTCGGCAAGCGCCATCAGGATGATCGAGTAGCCGTTGGAGATGTGGCGCGACTCGTCGGACTGAACCGAGTGGAACACCGTCGGCAGCAGGTAGTCGCCGTTGGCGGCGGCCTCGCCGGGCATCGCCACGAACAGGACGTTCGTGAACGCGGTCTCCGCGACGATCGTCAAGTAGATGTTCGCCGCCGTGATCGCATCGCCCGTGATGAAGCCCTCGCCGAACTGGCGGCCGATCGTGCCGGCGTAGCAGTTCTGGAACGCCCTCTCGCTGATGTCGAACCCTGCGGGGTCGATGTAGTGGTTCATGTACAGGCGCTTGAGGTTCATCTGGATCGTCGAGTGGCGGACCTCGTCGATCATCTGGATCGCAAGTCCGTTGTGAACCTCGGGGTTCGGCACCGTGCCGATCGTCAGCGGCATCGCGCGCGCGGCCGAGATCTCCGGGAACGGGATGATCGACAGGAACAGCTTCTGCCATTCCATCCACCGCTCCTGGACCTGGCGGAACATGTTGCCGCGGATCGCGCCGTCCATGGCTCCGAAGACGCGGTTGTCCTTCTCCTCCTCCATCGGGAAGTAGGACCGTAGGACCTGCTTGAGCGGGTCCTTCTTTGGCGCCTTCTCAAAGGTGTAGTCGGTCGAGTACTTCTCGACCGGCGATACGTAGGTGGGCTCCCAGGAGAGCTCCTGGATCTTGTTGTGAGCCTTCGTGATGCTCGCTCTACTCACCCTCACTCCTTCGCTGGATTGCCATAGCTGGGGTCGCCTCGTTGCAGCAACCGGCATTGGCCGCTCGACCGGCCTCGTTTTTCGAGCCTAAGTGGGCACCACGTTTGTGGCAAGAAGCTCGTGTTTTCTGCACGTAGTTGCAAAATCACCGCACCGAAGCCAGCCGTCCGGCGCCGGCGCGATCAGCGTTGCCGGTCCGCGCCGAGGCGCGCGGGGCGGCGCCCTGGGCGACCTCGATCACGGTCGCGGCCAGGTCGTCACGCTCGACGTCGAACACGTGGGGCGTGACCGACAGGCCCAGCGCGGCCACGAAGCGGCCGTTCTCGTCGAGGATCGGCGCCGCGATGCAGCAGAACTCCTCGTCGAACTCCTCGCGGTCGACGGCGAAGCCGTACCGTCGGACGAGCTCGAGCTCCTCGGAGAGCACCTGCGGGGAGGTGATCGTCTGGGGCGTGAACGGCTTCAACCCACGGGCCACGTAGCGGGCCAGTCCGGCCGGCTCGAGCAGCGAGAGCACGACCTTGCCCATCGCCAGTGCGTGGGCGCTGTCGCGGATCTCCGAGCCCAGGCCGGGCATGCGCCGCACGCCCTGGCGACCGCGGACCGCGACGATCTCGATACGCCCCGGCTTCACCAGGCCGAGATACGAGCGCTTGCGCGTACGCAGGAACAGCTCGTCGACGGCGCCCTCGAGGCCCTCGTGCAGGCTCGTTGACTGCTCTTGGTCGGCGGTCAGCTGCTCGAGGCCCTGGGCCGACCGATACACGCCCTGGCTCTCGTGCACCGCGAACCCCTCCTCGCAGAGGCTGGTGAGCAGGTAGTAGGCGGTGGAGGTGCTCTTGCCCAGCGCCTTGGCGACCTCATCGGCGCGTACGCCGGCCGGCCGCTCGATCAGCAGCGCCAGGACCCTGAGGACCGCGCGCGCCGTGCTTAGGCTGCGGCTCGATGTCGAGGCAGCACCGCGTGTGAGCGCACGCACGCGCGCGGACTCGGTCTTCAAACTCAGTTCCTCTCTCCCTGGGCCGGTGGTTTCCGGCCAAATCGACACTAGAGGAGAGCTACCCGGATGGGCGTTACACGGGCGTTACAGTCAGGCGCGAGCTGACGCGTGCGCGCGCAGCTGGCCGAGGCGCGAGGCCGCCAGGCTGCGGCGGGGATCGGCGAACGGGAGGTTGGCGAGCAGCCGCTGCCAGGCGGCGACATCGCTGGCGCCGCCGGGCGTCTGCAGCCAGGCCCACAACGCCTCCTGATCACCGGCGCTCATCACCGACTGGCGCATCCAGCGCTCGAGCTGCTCGCGCTCGGCGACGACCCCGGGCGCGTCTGACCGGGGCAGAAGCGGGCCGGCGTAGCGCGCCGCGGCTTCGCGGACCTCGCCGCGGTGCAGCAGGCCGCAGACGGTCGAGACATCGCTGTTGACCGCGCACCTGAAGCGGTAGCGCTCGGATTCGATGCAGTCGCCCAGGAGCTTTCGCAGCCGCGAGATCTCGACCCGGATGCTGCCGGCCTGGCCAGGTTGGCCGTACACGCCCGTGCTCAGCTCCTCGCTGGTCAGCCCATCCGGATTTGCGCACAGCAGCGTGACGATCTCGCTGTGGCGCAGGCGCAACTCCCGCCGCTTGCCGCTGAGCTCGGCCTCGGCGCGTGCGCGCCCGAGCAGCCGCAGTCCGAGCGCGAGTCCGCGATGCCCGCGCGGCGCCGCGGTGGGGACGGCGCGCACGAGGTAGGCCTCCTCGCAGCCGAGCGCCTCGGCCTCCAGCGCGTGGTCGGCGCCGAGCGCCAGCTCGCCGCCGCCCGCGGGCAGCGCGAGGCGGTCCACGGGGAGCCAGCCCAGCGGCTGGGTGGCCACCACGCGCCCGCTCGGGGTCACCAGCGCGCGCGGCTCTGGCCCGTCGACCAGCCGGCCGCCGTAGCGGGCCAGCAAACGTCCGTCGCGGTCGAGCATCTGGCAGCGCAGTTGCGCTTCCACGGCGGTCGCGGTCGCGGTCGCGACCGCCATGCTGTGGGGGTGGACGGTGGCCATCTCGCCGGTCAGGTCGATCACGCCGATCACGTGGCCGGTGTCGGGATCGTGAACGGGTGCGGCCGCGCAGGTCCACTGCTGCACGACCTCGTTGAAATGCTCTGAGGCGAACACCTGGACGGCGTGCTCGGCCGCCAGCGCCGTCCCGATCGCGTTCGTCCCGGCCCCGCCCTCGCTCCACAGCGTGCCCTCGACGAAGTTCATCGAGTCGGCGGCTTGCAGTCTCACGCGCGCGTTGCCCTCCACCCACAGCAGCACGCCGTTGGCGTCGCTGACGACGATCAGGTGACGCGACTCGTCGGCGCTGGCCGCCAAGCAGGACCGAATCAGCGGCGCCATCTCGGCGAGCGGGTGGACCTCCCAGCGCGCCGTGGTCTCGTCGGCGTCGGCCACGACCGGGGCGATCCGCAGCCCCGAGGGATCTACGCCCGCGGCGGCGGACCGGCGCCAGGACGCGGCGATCGGCTCACGAATCGACTCCGCCTGACCGGCGTCGCCGTCGTCGAACTGCTTCCGGGCACCCGATATGAACCGCTCCCACGCGACCCTGACCTCCCGCGCCCGTTTCGCTGGAGCGGTGGCCACATCGATGGCCAGCCACTGATTGGGCATGCAAGGGCGAGTTTACGCCATCGCTCCGCGCCGATCGACGGCCTCGTGCTCCCGGCTACGCGGACGAATGCGGCGGATCCTGGGGCGTCGGGAAGTCCCCGTCGATCAGCTCGATCCGGTAGCCGTCCGGGTCCGCCACGAAGCAGATCCGGTACTCGTCCCGGCCGCCCGGGCCGTAGGGCGGGCGCTCGGGCTCGATCCCGGCCTTGGCGAGCTCGGCCAGGAGCCCGTCGAGGTCGTCGACGGTCAGCGCCAGGTGGTTGTAGCCGTCGCCGAGGTCATAGGGCTCGTCACGGCCGACGTTGACCGTCAGCTCGAGCACGTCACCGCCGCCGGGCAGGCCCATGTAGATGTTGTAAGCCGACTCGAACCGCAGCCGGCCGCGCTGCTCGAAGCCAAGCCGTCCGTAGAACTCCTTGGACGCGTCGATGTCCCTGACGCGGATGCACGTGTGTACGAAACTTGCGGTCATGGCGCGGCAGCTTATTCAGAAGAGCTCGCGCCAGGTGAACTTCGCCTCGTAGCCGAGCACGCGCCGCGCCTTGTCGATGCCCAGCAGCGTCCCGTACTCCTCGATGCCGTCTGAGACCGGCACACCGGGGAACACCTGGCTCATCAGCTCGCGGCTCGGCGTGCGCATCACGGTGTCGCGGGCGGCGATGATGAACGCCTCCGCGCCGGCGACGTCGGCCTCGAGCGCGCGACGCACGCTCTCGGCCACGTGGCTCTCGTCGACATAGCCCCACAGGTTCCACTTGCGCAGGTTGGGGTCCTCCCAGAAGCTGGGGAAGCGGTCGTAGTCATGGCGCTCCATGATGTTCGAGAAGCGCAGCCCGATGTAGGGGATCCCGTTGCGCCGGTTGAACTGCCGCGCGGCCTCCTCGCCCAGGACCTTCGTCAGCGAGTAGGAGGTCTCGGGACGCAGCGGGTGCTGCTCGTCGATCGGGACGTAGTCGGGCGGCGTGTCGAACGGGAGCCCCAGCGTGGTCTCGCTGGAGGCCCACACCACGCGCTTGAGCTTGAGCCGCTCGGCCGCAGAGAACACCGTGTAGGTGCTCGCCATGTTGGTCTGGAACACCAGGTCAGGCGTGGCGTGGCTCGGCGACGGGATCGCCGCCAGGTGGACGACGGCCTCGATCCCCGGGATCCAGTCAGCGCCGCTCAGCGCCTCGAGCGTCTGGCCGAAGTCGGTCAGGTCGGCGTACAGGAATGGCGCGGGCGAATCGGGGGTGGAGGACTCGTCCGACGGGGCGCGATCGATGTTGAGCACGTCGTGGCCGCGCTCGAGCAGGTCGCGTACGACCGCCCGGCCCGCCTTACCGCTGCCTCCCGTCACCGCGATCTTCGCCATCAGTGGGCTCCGCCCGAGCGTTTCGCCGGGGAGGGCGAGGTCCGGGGGCCGTCAGGCAAGGACGCAGAAGCCAGCAGGACGACTCGGGTGCGGCCCGGTCGTTGGCGAGGCTGGATGCCGAGCGGGCCCCCCCCGAGGCAGCAGCGCTGCGCGAGGCTTCGAGGACGCCGCATGACGGTCATCCGGGGCCGCGATGACCGGTGGAACGTTCGGGTGGGGTCCACTAGTGCGCTCCTTTCGCGCGCGGCCGCGCGCGTGAGTCGATTCCGGTTCGATGGCCTCACCTTAGGGCGGCCAGCCGCGCCGCGCGCTCGACCCACGCCTCGTAGACGTCGATGAACGCGTCCATCGCGGCGTCGACGCCGGCCACGTCGCCGGTCGCTAGCAGGTCCAGCAGCAGGCCGCGCGTGATCGCCACGCCGGCGCGGGCGTGCGCCCGGGCCAGTTCCCGGGGAACTCCGCGGGCGACGTTGATCTCGGTGGCCGGCCCGAGCCAGTCCTCAACGATCCCGTCAAGGAACTGGGCGGTGTGCTCGCGGCCTTGCAGCGCCTGGCCGTAGAGCTCGAAGAACAGCCGCTCGTTGGGCCACAGCGAGGGGTCGGAGATGTGCTTCCACCACGTCCACATCGCTTCCCGGATCGGCTGGTCGGGATCGGGCAGCAGCTCGCCCAGCATCTCGCGCTGGCGCGCCTCGACGGTATGGACGATCTCGATCCACAGACCCTCCTTGGAGCCGAAGTGGTGGATCAGCATCCGGTGGCTGGTCCCGAGCGCGGAGGCCAGCGAGCGGAGGCTGACGTCGCCGATCCCGTGCTCGGCGACGTAGTCGATCGCGGCGTCCAGCAGGCGGTCGCGAGGGCGCTTGTCATCCATGCGCGCTCACTGTACCATCTGGTACATGAAACCCGTCAGAGTCTCCATAGATGTCCCACAGCAACGCGAGCAGGTCTACGACTTCCTCGACGTGATGTCCAACCACGAACCGTTCACCGACCACATCCTCAAGCGCTGGAACTACTCCGGGCCCGACCGGGGAATCGGCTCCAAGGCTCAGGTCCAGGTGACCACCGCCGGACGGACCGACACGATCGACATCGAGGTCGTGTCGGCGCAGCGGCCCGAGACGATCGTCGAACGCAACATCGGCGCCGGCGGCAAGCGCGTCGCCAACGGCACCTACGTCCTCGAGCGGCTGCCTGACGGCGGCACCCGGATCGTGTTCGAGTACTCATGGCAGCAGGCGCCGCTGAGCGAGCGGATCGCCTCGCCGCTCGTCCGGGGGGTGCTGCGCCGCAGCAACGAGCGTGCGATGCAGCGCCTCGCCGAGCAGCTCGAGGCAAAAATCCCTGCGCACGCCGCATAGCTCGCGCGCCGTCGGGCACGCAAGCGTAAAATCGGCTCGCTGACCGGGCCGTCGACACATCCTGAGCCGGAGGCCAGTTGGCTGAAGCTTCACTGGCAGATTGCTGACGCCCTCTCGCGCTCGAACTCGCTAGCGCAGGCGGGGTTGTCGATCCTGCGATCGCTGGGCGAATCGCTCGGGCTCGAGAGCGCGGCGATCTGGCGGGCCAACGGTGGCGAGCTGCTGCACCGCGCCACCTGGTGGAGCGCCGCGGAGACCGCGGCGCCGCTCACCGAGCCCAGCTCGCTGCACCCCGGTGAAGGTCTCGCCGGGCGCGTGCTGGAGAGCGGCGAGCCCGAGTCCTCGTCCGCAGGCGCCGCGTTCCCGATCGCGAGCGCCAGCGGCACGCTCGGGACCCTGGAGCTCCACGGCGCCGGCGATATCACCCCGGAGCTCGCGCAGGTCCTGCTGGCGATCGGTCGGCACCTTGGGGAGCGAATTGAGCGCGAGCGGGCGTACGAGCACGGGCAGGCCAGCGAGGCGCTGCTGGCTGACGCCGAGCGCGCCGCCGGCGCCGGCAGCTTCGAGGCCGACCTGCGCACCGGAGCGGCCGAGTGCTCGGTCGGGCTGCTGCGGATGATGTTGGCGCCGCCCGACGCCGAGGTAACGCTGGAAACGATGCTGGCCCGGGTGCACCCAGACGATCGGGAGCTGGTCACCCGGTCGGTGCTGCGCCGGCCCGGGACCGAGGAGCCGCTGAGCGTCGAGGTCCGAGCGCTTCGCTTCGACGGAGCCACGCGGATCGTCCGCGCGCGCGGCACGGCCACGTTCGACGATCAGGGCAGGGCGATCCGGCTGGTGGGGACCGCGCAGGACGTGACCGACGAGGCGATGGCGCGAGCCGGACGCGATCTCCTCAGCTACGTGGTCGACTCGTCCGACGACGCGATCCTGACCAACGACGACGAGGGAACGATCACGAGCTGGAACCGCGGCGCCGAGCGGCTCTACGGCTACTCGGTGGACGAGGCGGTCGGCGAGTCGATCGCGCTGATCGAGCCCCCCAACGGCGAGGGCCAGCAGCTCGAGATCGTCCACCGCGCCTTCGGCGGTGAGTCGATCGACCGCATCGAGACGACCCACGTGCGTAAGGACGGCAACCCAGTGACGGTGTCGATGACGGTCTCGCCGGTGCGCGAGGCGAGCTCGCGGATCGTGTCCGCGGCGATCGTCGCCCGCGACATCACCGAGCTCAAGCGCGATCAGGAGCGGCTGCGCCACCTCGCCGACCGCGATCAGCTCACCGGCCTGTACAACCGCCGGCGGTTTGACCAGGAGCTCAAACGCGAGCTCGCCCGGGCCGGGCGCTCGCAGTCGCGCAGCGCACTGCTCAGCGTCGACATCGACAACTTCAAGACGATCAACGACTCGGCCGGCCACGCCGCCGGCGACGCGGTCCTGTCGGAGCTGGCCGGCATCCTCACCGGCCGGTTCGGCTCCGGCGACGTCGTCGCGCGTCTGGGCGGCGACGAGTTCGGAATCCTGATGTCGGTCGTCGAGCCCGGGGCGGCGCGCGCCGCGGCCAACGACCTGCTGTCGGCGATCCGCAGTAACCCGGTGACATACGGCGACAAGCCGTTCCGGGTCACGGCCAGCATCGGCGCGATCGCGTTCGAGGCAGACGACGCCACCGCCAGCGACCTGCTGGTCAACGCCGACCTGGCGATGCATGCGGCCAAGACCTCCGGACGCGACCGCGTCGTCGTCTACACCCCAGCGCAGGCCCGCAAGGCGCGCGCGATGGTCAAGCTGACCTGGTCGCAGCGGATCCAGGACGCGCTCGAGCACGACCGCTTCGTCCTGCACCTGCAGCCGATCATGGAGCTGGCCAGCCGCGAGGTGAGTCATGGCGAGCTGCTGCTGCGGATGCGCGGGGAACGCGGCCGGCTGATCTTCCCGGGAGCCTTCCTGCCGGCCGCCGAACGGTTCGGACTGATCCATGCAATCGACCACTGGGTCGTGCGGCAGGCGATCCAGCTGATCTCCGGCGACCCCCCCGCGCAGAGCCTGCGGCTGAACGTCAACCTCTCGGGTGAGTCGGTCGCGGGCGACCCGCAGCTGCTGTCGATGATCGAGCGTGAGCTCCGCGCCGCCGACGCGGACCCCTCGCAGCTGATCTTCGAGATCACCGAGACCGCCGCGATCGCGAACATGCCCGAGGCGACGAGGTTCGCCAAGGGCGTCACCGGCCTCGGTTGCAGCCTCGCGCTCGACGACTTCGGAACGGGGTTCGGCTCCTTCTACTACCTCAAGCACCTCCCGATCCGCTACCTGAAGCTCGACGGCGAGTTCATCCATAACCTCCCCCGCAACCAGGTCGACGAGCACATGGTCAGGGCGATCGTCGGCGTCGCCAGCAGCATGGGGATCAAGACCGTCGCCGAGTCGGTCGCCGACGACGAGACGATCCGGCTGCTCGAGGAGTACGGCGTCGACTACGCGCAGGGGTTTCACATCGGCCGGCCCGAGCCGGTCGCGGTGCCGGTCGCCTAATGCGCGCAGCGATGGCGTGCTCCGCGCTCGTCGCGGTCTTCGGTCTGCTCGCGGCGGCTTGCGGCGGTTCCGGGGAGGGGCGCACCGCGACCGTGACGATCACCGCCGCCGCCGGCACGACGGTGGCCAGCACGACGGTGGCCAGCACGACCGCGGTGAGCACAACGCCCCGGACCCACACGACCGGCGGCGCGGCCCCTGCACCGACGCACGCGTCGCCGCATCCCCGCCAGGTCACCCCCCGCTACCGCTTCTCGGCGATCCGCCTGACCCCGGCCCTGCGCGCTCAGCTGCGGCGCACCTCGTGGCACCCCGGCTGCCCGGTCGGGCTGGGCGGGCTGCGCTACCTGCGGATCGCCTATTGGGGGTTCGATCACAAGCCGCACCTCGGCGAGATGGTCGCCAACGCGTCGGCCGTGTCAGCGCTCCGCCGCGCGTTGCGCTCGCTGTTCGCCGAGCGCTTCCCGATCCGGAGGATGCGGCTGGTCGATCACTACGGGGGCAGCGACTACGCCTCGATCCAGGCCGATAACACCTCGGCGTTCAACTGCCGCAACGCCACCGGCTCCTCGCGCTGGTCAGAGCACGCCTACGGGCTGGCCGTCGACATCGACCCGATCGAGAACCCCTACGTGGACACCGACGGCGGCACCGCGCACGTCGCGTCCAGGCCATATCTGGACCGTGACCGGGTGCGCCCCGGGATGGCCGTGTCCGGCGGCAAGCTGGTGCGGGCGTTCGACGCAGTCAGTTGGGGGTGGGGAGGGCGCTGGCCGTTACCGACCGACTTCCAGCACTTCTCGGTCAACGGGCGCTGACCGCGGCGAGCTCGGCGCGGGCGCCGCGCCGCCGCGGGCGCGCGGCTCAGGGCGAGGCTGGTCATCCCTCGCAGCCCGACCACGCGCATCAGGTTCTGCGGCGTGAAGAAGTCCGACATCGGGACCGCACCGGTGATCACTCCGAGGAAACGGTCTGCCTCCTCCGCGCGCCCGGCTCGCTCGAGCCAGCCGTTGGCCTCCGCCATCCCTCGGAACGCCATGAATCGAGCGCCAGCTCGAGCGCAAGGCGTGCGGCAACCGGATCAGGGCCGATCCGCCGGCCTCGAGGGAACCGGGCGTGGTGTCCGCCACGCCGACAAGCCTAAGGGCGCTGCTCCCTGCGCGGTACGAATGAGAGGCCCGGCCCCGGGACGATCCCCGAGACCGAGCCCCTCGGACCCGATCAACCCTTAGCGGTTGAGCTCCCGTGTCAGTGGCCGTGCTGGTGCTTGGCCCCCTTGAACACGACCGTCTGCGTCGAGACGTTGACCGTGTGGCCGTTGGCCAGCGTCTGGGTGATCCGCAGCGTGGTCCTCAGCGGGTGGTGGTGCGCCAGCAGCTGCCGGCCGACCCGGTTGAGGCTCAGCTTGACCGTGCTGGTCTGCCCGGCCTGGAGCGTGAGGTGCGCGCTGCCGACGATCACCTGCTTGTGGATCTTGCGCGCAGGCTTGCGGGCGGTAACCGCCAGCAGCTTGTGGCCGTGCAGCGACTCGTGGACGCTCAGCGTCAGCGCCAGCCGGCACCCGGCCGGAGACTGGCCCGTGCACGACACCCGCACGCTCGCCGCGTTGCCCGACACCTTGGCGTGGGCGGCCGACGCGCGGCCATCGACCGGCGGAGGCGGCGGGTTCGACGCCGTACGCAGCGTGCGGTCGGCTCCGACGAACGTCCCGAAGTCGCTGGTCACCACGGCCCGGTAGTGGATCGTGGCGCCGGCCGGGAGACCGGTGAGCTGGGCGCTGAACAGCGATCCGGAGTCGCTCGGGGTGAGCGTCTGCGGGGCGGTGCTCTGCCCGTAGGCGATCGTCGTCCCGAACTGGAACGAGGCCCGCACCGCGGCTCCCTCGGGGTTGTCCGCGCCGGCGACCGTCGCCGACGTGGTGCCGATCGAGCCGGCGCCGCCGGTGATCGGCGTGGCCGGCGCGTACGCACTGGCGAACAGCCCGCGCGGGTTGGTCCCGTTGGTGAACAGGAAGAACGGCGTCCCCACCGCTCCGCCCTGGCAGGCGTTGCCGTCCTGGTTGAACGGCGTCGCGATGCAGGTCGACGAGATCGGCTCGCGGACGTCGGCCTGGGTGCTCGGGGTCAGCGGCACGTTGCTGTTGTCGAGCACGAACGTCGGGTTGGCGGCGTTGACGAAATGGCCGGTGAAGGCCTTCTCCACGCCGCCGCCGACGTCCTCGCGCCACGACACGTAGGGCGTGTTGCCCGAGAACGTGATGTCGGCGCGAGTCGAGTCGCCGGCGCCGGTCGAGATCGGGGCGCCACCGTTGACCACCTCGAAGTGCGCGGCCGCGCCGGTGCCGACCAGCCGGGACACGAACACCTGCTTGTGCGTGCCGACCGTCTCGTCCCAGGTCACCCACGGCGAGGTGGGGTTGGCCGGGTTCATCGTGCCGGCCGCGACCCTCGGGTCCTCGGCGTCAGCGCCGGGGTTCTTATTCAGTGAGCACTGAGCCTCCGCGGTGGCCGTCTCGGCACACGCGCCGAAGTGGTTGTTGGCGCCGCTGGTGTCGAGCGTGCCCTGCAGCTGGTTGCCGACCGCGACCCAGTGGAAGCCGCCGTTGGCGCCGACGCCGTCGCTGATCCCCTTGGCGGCGAACACCATCTCGTTGCCGTGCAGGCCGCTGATCGACGAGTCGTTCTGCTCATACCAGACCACCCACGGGACGCCGTCATTGGCGCCCGTGAACGCGATGTCGGGCTCGATCCCGTCGCGCGTGGGGTCGACGTTCAGGCTCGGGTCAGCCGGGGTGCCCAGCCGCGGAATCCCGGTCTGCTGCCAGCAGAAGCCACCGATCGCCGGGATGTGGCCGGTGCCGTCGGCCACGCCCTTGGGCGTCACCGTGTCGCAGTTCTGCTGCCCTGGGCCCACCGGCCTGGACACGAAGATCTGGTGCTTGGTGTTCGCCGGCGAGGTCTCCTGCCAGGTCACCCACGGACCCGGCTTGGTCGGGTCGACGGCTGATCCACCGGCCACCGAGGGGTTCTCGGCCTCCTGGTCGGTGTGGATGTTCAGTGACGGGACGGGCACGCCCGAGCCGCCGTTGCCCCGGCTCTGGCCGGCGAAGATCCACTTGCCCTGGTTGGCGTCGCCGGTGTTGTCGAAACGGCTGGCGAACACGTTGTTGTTCGCGAACCCGGTCCCGGTCGTCTGCTCGTACCAGGTCGCCCACGGAACCGTCCGCCCGGCGCCGGCAAAGTCGATCGCCGGGGCCTCGCCGTCCTGGCCCTGGTCGAAGTTGAGCGAGCCCTGGAACTTCGGGGCTGCGCTCGACCGGCCGCCCACCGTGCCGTTACCGCGCGTGGTCCACGCGCCCCCGGCAAACGAGCGGGAAAAGACCTGGTCCTTGTCCCCGCCTGCCTCCTGCTGGCGGAAAACGGCCCATGGGACCGCGGGCTTGCCCGCGGTCAGCGCGCCGCCGACCACGTCAGCGTTGGCCGGGTCCTCTCCCGAGACGTTGAGCGCCTTGTTGATCCCCGCGGCAGCGTCGTCGTTCACCTGCGCTCCCGACGGCAGCCCCTGCAGCGCCGCGGCCGCTGTTCCGGCCGTCGCCAGCGCCACCGCCGTGGTTGCCACGGCGGCGCGAAGCTTCCGGCTGGTCCCCCTTCTGAACCCCATCACGTCTCCTTCGGTCGTTGGTGGACTTGCGTCCTCGAAGGGCGATACGGCCGGTATCGCGCGACGGTTCTCGGTAATTCAGCCGGCGGTCGTGACCGTCCCGGTCAGCACCCGCTGGCCCGACGAGGCCGGGTTGCCGTTGGCCTGCTGGCGGGTGACCGTGAGCGTCTGGAACTGGGTGACCGGCACCCCGGACCACAGGGTCACGTTGACCGCGTCGTTGAACGTCCCCACCGGCACCAGGATCCCGGCCGAGTTCTTCAGCCAGGCCTGGTAGTAGCGACCGTTGGTCAGATGCGGCAGACCGGTGGCCATGAGCGTGATGTGCCAGCCCGAGCTCTCCTTGACCAGCGTCGCGGAGCCGTGCGCCCCGGGGGCGAGATCCGTCCCGTTGACGACCATCGCGAACCGCAACTGTGAGGAGGCGCTGTTGCCGCCGCCCCGGGTGGTGAACAGCGTCACCACGGCGATGATCGCCACCACCCCGGCGAGCGCGCCCGCCATGTACAGCGGGCGCTCGAGCAGGATCGAGGGGAACCGCCGCCTGGGCTTATGAGCCTGGCGCTGGCGCGGGGGCTTGGGCGGGGCGGCCGAGGCGCGCCGGGCCACACCGGCGGGCCGACCGAGCTGGGTTGGCTCGGCTTGGGCCGGCTGGGCCGCCGGAGCGGGCGTGGCCGCTGGCGTCGGGTCGGCCTGAGTCGCCCGCGCCTCGTCGGCGATCGCGGTCACTACCCGGTCCTCGAGCTCGAGTGGCGGCTCGGTCCACACCGACTCGTCGACGAGCAAGCTACGCAGCTCGTCGAGCTCGGCGCGCTCGTCGGGCGCGAGCGCTTCAACGTCCTCCCCGGCGAGGTAGGAGATCCGGTCGTTGTCGCTGGCGCTCAAAATACTTCCTCTTTCTCGGTCTTACGGTAGAGCAACGCCATCGGTTTCATTCCCGTAGGTGGCCGAGCACGGCGGCCAATCGCTTGTGGGCCCGGAACGACCTCGACTTGACCGTTCCGATCGGCATCCCGAGCTTTTCGGCGATCTCGCCGTGGGTGAGCCCGCCGAAGTGCTGCAGGCGGACGATCTCTCGCTCTTCGGCGGGCAGCCCGGCCACGGCCTCGCGCACCGCCCACACGTCGTAGATCGCCTCCGCCGACTGCGGCCGCACGGCCAGCGCGGGGTCGCCCGGCGCGACCGAGTCGAGCGGGTCGGCGGCGCGCACGGCCTCGCGCCGGGACACGTCGATCGCCGCCCGCCGCGCGATCGACGCCAGCCACGGACCCAGCTCGCGGTCGGCGTCGAAGCTGCCGGCCGCGCGCCACGCCTTTAGGAACGTCTGCTGGGTGGCCTCCTCGGCCAGACCGCGGTCGCCCAGGACTCGATAAGCCACCGCGAACACCAGCCGCCCGTACTCGCGGTAGACCGCACGCACGGCGTCGGGGTCGCCATCGCGAAATTGCACGCTGACTCCCCGGCGCTCCATGCGCCGACGCTACCAGCCGGGATCGACCGAATCACCCGGCTGTCCGCTCGCCCCAGCGGCGAGCCCAGGCGTCGAGCGGGGCAAGCGCGTGCAGCAGCTCGCTGCCTTCGTCGGTGAGCCCGTAGCCATCGCTGGCGCCGCCGTCGACGATTCCAGCCTCGCGGAGCTCGCGCAGGCGGTCGTTGAGCACGCTCGAAGAGATCTCCCCGCACCGCGCCTGCAGCTCGCGGAACGTCGGTCGCGCGCCGCCGCGCAGCTCCCACAGCACGCGCAGCGCCCACCGGCGCCCGAGCAGATCCAGCAGCGCCATCACCGGCCGACCCGTCAGCGAGCCGCGGACCGGCCGGCCGGGCGTGGGGGTCGCGCCCGGGCTCGCGCCGCCCGCGCTCACACCGCTGCCGCCGGCGCTCACACCGCGGTCTTGACGAAGCGCTCGCGCAGGTCCGTCTTCTTGAACTTGCCGGTGGCGGTGCGCGGCAGCGCATCGATGTACTCGAAGCGGTCGGGCAGCTGCCACTTGGCGAACGCTCCGGCGAGATGCTCGCGCAACGCATCGGGGCCGGCCTCCTCGCCGTCACGCAGGACCACGACCGCCAGCGGCCGCTCACCCCAGCGCTCGTCCGGAACCGCGATCACCGCCGCCTCCTCGACGGCCGGGTGCGCCATCAGCGTGTTCTCGAGATCGACCGACGAGATCCATTCGCCACCGGACTTGACCAGGTCCTTGGAGCGGTCGCAGATGCGGATGCACCCGTGCGCGTCGATCTTGACCACGTCGCCGGTGGCGAACCAGCCGTCGTCGGTGAACTTCTCCGTTCCCATCCCACGGTGATACGCGGCGGCCACCCACGGGCCGCGAACCTCGAGCTCGCCCATCGCCCGGTCGTCCCAGGGGATCATGTCGCCGTCCTCGCCGCGGGCGCGGATGTCCACGAACGGGACCGGCACGCCCTGGCGCGCGCGGTAGTCGTACTGCTCGTCCAGCGGCGCGTCGAACAGGTCAGACGGCAGCCGGGCGACCGATCCCAGCGGCGAGGTCTCGGTCATCCCCCAGGCCTGAATGATCGTCAGGTTGTGGCGGTCGAAGCCCTCCAGCAAGCTCCGCGGGACGGCCGATCCGCCGACCAGCAGCCGTTGCAGCGCGCTCAGATCCCAGCGGTCCGGCTGTTCGTCGAGCGCCCGCAGCACCGCCATCCATACGGTCGGCACGCCCGCGGTCAGCGTGACCTGCTCGTCGGCCATCAGGTCGAGCACGCTGATCGGATCGAGCATCGGCCCCGGAAGCGCCAGCCCCGCGCCGACGAACGTGGCGGTGAAGATCAGCCCCCAAGCGTTGGCGTGAAACATCGGCACCACCGGCAGGACCGTGTCCATCGACGAGGCGCAGTTGGTGTCGGGCAGCGCCGCCATCAGCGAATGGAGCACCAGCGCCCGGTGCGAGTAGACCACGCCCTTGGGCCGGCCGGTCGTGCCCGACGTGTAACACATGGCCGCCGCCCGCCGCTCGCCCAGCTCGGGCCACTGCATCGGCTCGGCCCCGGCGATCAGCGATTCGTAGTCGATCGCTCCCTCGGCGGGCTCACCGCCCTGGGAGACGACGATCACGTGCTTGAAGTTCTGGGCGTCGCGGAATCGCTCGAACGCACCCAGCAGGGTCTCGTCGACGATGATCGCGGCGTCCTCGGCGTCCTGGGCGATGAAGCTCAGCTCGTCGGGGTGCAGCCGCGGGTTCAGCGTGTGGATCACCGCGCCCATCAGCGGGATCGCGTAGTACGCCTCTAGGTGCTCGGGCTGGTTCCACATCAACGTCGCGATCGGGTCGCCGTCGCCGAGTCCGAGGCCGGCGAGCGCCGTCCCCAGCTTTCGGGCCCGGTGGGCACACTCGCCCACCGTGGTGCGGTGGATTTGGCCGTCGGGTCCACGCGAGACGACCTTGCGCGGGCCGCTGAGGAGCTCCGCTCGCTCGACCGCGACGGTCAGCGACAGCGGGTAGTCGTCCATCATCAGTCCGTTGAGCATCGTCTCGGGCATTCTCGCCTCCAATTCGACGTAATCCTTGCGCTGATCCGTGGCGTAAGCATGAGCCGCTAGGGCTGCGAGCGCAAGCGCGGTGGTTCCAGGGGGGCCACCAGCGCTACGGTCCACCGCAGCCATGGCGCTCGCCCGACCCACCGAGCCGTACCCCGACCCGTCCTGGTCCGGATGGGGCGACCCGTCGCTCAAGCCGGCGCTGCCCGACGACGTGCTCGAGCTGATGACCGCCACCCTCGGCATCCGCGACCGTGGCCGGCCGACGGGATCGATCACCGAGCTGACGCTGCCGTCCAGCCGGATCGACCCTGCCGTCGCCGCCGCGCTGGGCGAGGCGGTCGGCGTCGATAACGTGCTCGCCGAGTCCGAGGCGCGGCTGCGGCATATGCGGGGCAAGTCTCTGACCGATCTGCTGCGCCTCCGCGAACGTGAGCTGGGCGGGGCGCCGGACCTGGTGGTGCTGCCCGGGTCCCACGAGCAGGTGCTCGAAGCGCTGCGGATCTGCTCGGCCGAGCGGATCGCGGTCGTGCCGTTCGGCGGCGGGACATCGGTCGTCGGCGGCCTGGAGCCGGCGGCCGACGGATTCGCCGGCGTCGTCGCGCTCGACCTGCGGCGGATGAACGCCCTGCTCGAGCTCGACGAGCAGTCGCGTCTGGCGGTGCTCGAGCCCGGCCTGCGGGCACCCGAGGCCGAGCAGCTGCTCAACCCCCGCGGCTACACGATCGGCCACTTCCCGCAGTCGTTCGAGTACCTCACGCTCGGCGGCGCCGCGGCGACGCGTTCCAGCGGCCAGGCCTCGCCGGGCTACGGGCGCTTCGACGAACTGGTGCTCGGTATGCGCGCGGCGGCTCCAGCGGGGACGATCGAGCTCGGACGCGCGCCGAAGTCGGCCGCGGGCCCCGACCTGCGCCAGCTGCTGCTCGGGTCCGAGGGAGCGCTCGGGGTGATCACGCGGCTGACCGTCGCCGTGCGCCCGGTGCCGGCCGCGCGCGTGTATGAGGGCTGGCGGCTGGAGTCGTTCGCCGCCGGCACCGCGGTGTTGCGCCGGCTGGTCCAGGACGGACCGCTGCCGACGGTGCTGCGGCTGTCCGACGAGGCCGAGACGGCGCTCAATCTGGAGGGCCCGTCAGAGCTGGGAGCCGGCGAGGGCGGCAGCCTGGCGATCGTCGGCTACGAGGGCGACCAGGCGGACGTGAGCGAGCGCTGGGAACGCGCCAATCGGGTGCTGGAGGCGGCCGGAGCGGTCGCGCAGCCGGGTACCGGCGAGCGCTGGGATCGCGACCGCTACAAGGGCCCGTACCTGCGCGACGCGCTGCTCGACGCCGGGGTGATGGTCGAGACGCTCGAGACGGTGACGTTCTGGTCAGGACTGCCGCGGCTGTACGAGCGGGTGTCGGCGGCCCTGCGCGAATCGCTGGCCGCGCAGGGGACCAACCCGCTCGTGCTCTGCCACATCTCGCACGTGTACCGATCCGGCGCGTCGCTGTACTTCACGGCCGTCTGCGCGCAGCTCCCCGATCCGGTGGCGCAGTGGCGCATCGCCAAGGCGGCGGCGAGCGACGCGATCCTCGCCGCGGGCGGGTCGATCACCCATCACCACGGGGTCGGGACCGACCACGTGCGCTGGTACGCGGAGGAGCTCGGTGAACTCGGCGTGCGCGCGCTGGCGGCGGTCAAGCGCGAGCTCGACCCCAAGGGCGTGATGAACCCCGGCGTGCTGATCGCGACCGAGTAGTCGCTCCTATCCTCCGAGCGATGTCCGAGACCCCATCGATTCCGGAGTTGACCCGTGCGCTCGCCGAGCTGACGGTCCGCTTCGGCGCCAACCTCCAGCCCGGCCAGATCATGGCGATCGGCTCCGAGCCCGGCAAGGAGGAACTGACCCGCGCGATCGCCGACGCGGCCTACGCCAACGGAGCCAGGTTCGTCGACCTGTTCGTGTTCGACTACCACCTCAAGCGCTCCCGGGCGCTGAACGCCGATCCGGACACGCTCGACTTCGTGCCGCCCTGGTACGGTGAGCGGATGCGCGCGCTCGGGAAGCTGCGGTGCGCGCTGGTGTCGATGACCGGTCCGGTCGAGCCCCACCTGCTCGACGACGTAGCGCCCGAGCTGATCGGTAAGGACCTCCTCCCCCGGATCAGGGAGTCGATCGAGGTCGTCAACAGCCGCACCGCCAACTGGACGGTGGTGCCCTCGCCCACCCGCGGGTGGTCCCAGCTCGTATACCCGGACCTCGAGCCCGACGCGGCGCTGCACAAGCTGTGGGAGGAGATCGCCTACGTCACCCGGTTGGACACGGGCGATCCGGTGACGGCCTGGACCGAGCGGATGGACACGCTCGAGGCTGTCGCCGAGAAGCTCGGCGCGATGCACCTCGACCGGCTCCGCTTCGAGGGCCCGGGGACCGACCTGAGCGTGGGGGTGTTCCCGAGCAGCCGCTGGCTGTGTGCGCGGTTGACGACGGTCGACGGGATCGTCCACGCCCCCAACCTCCCGACCGAGGAGGTTTTCACCACGCCGGATCCCGAGCGAGTGCAGGGAACCGTCACCTCGACCAAGCCGCTGTTCGTGTCGGGCACGGTGATCAACGGCCTACGCGTCCGCTTCGAGGGCGGCCGCGCGGTGCAGATCGACGCCGACGAGGGCGCCGACGTGCTGCGGACGATGTCCGAGCACGACGAGGGCGCCGCCCGCCTGGGCGAGGTCGCGCTGGTCGACCGCGAGAGCCGGATCGGCCGCCTGGGGACGGTCTTCTTCGACACGCTGCTCGACGAGAACGCCGCCAGCCACATCGCCCTCGGCCAGGCGCTCGACTTCGCGATCGACGATCCAGGCGACCGCAACCTGACCAACTCGAGCGAGCTGCACACCGACTTCATGATCGGCAGCGACGATGTCGCGGTCACCGGAGTGCTCCGCGACGGGACCGAGGTGCCGCTGCTGCGCGGCGGGGCCTGGCAGATCTAGGGCCGTGGGCGGACCGGAGCGTGGGCGGAGCGGAGGCACCCCGCGCGCTAGGCTAGTCGCGCTCCCCGGAGAGGTGCCGGAGCGGTTGAACGGGCGCGACTGGAAATCGCGTAACGGGGGTTGACCTCGTTCGGGGGTTCGAATCCCCCCCTCTCCGTTGTGCGTCGGCCGATGTTCGGACGATCATCTCCCCGATCGTACGGTCGGACGGTTGAATCTCTGCATACCCGGGTATGCCCTCTCACGATGGTGGGTGAAGGCGAGGTAGGGCAACGGCTAAAGGGGTGGGCGATTGATGCCGATGAAGACGTGGTTGAACCTTGCTGAGCACAATCTGGGGCGAGCGCAAGAGGGCTTTCAGCGAGGTCGCAAATTGCATGAGGAAGCTCTACATCTTCGAGATCATCGTTCTCTCCGACCGACTCGCAAGCTACGCTCATCTTGAGGGGCAATGACGCAATTGCAAACATCACGTCCAGCTTTGAGGCTCGTCCGCGGCGCTGATGTCGCACCCGCCGAAGTCGAGTGGACGTGGTTCTGCGGACACTGCGCAGCCCCGTCCCCGAGCAGCTCCCCGCCCCCGCCCACCGCCCGGGTGTGCACCTCCTGCGGGCTTGGCTTGCTGCTCGAGACTCGCGCCGACACGGCGCCCAACCCGCGTGACGCGTTCCTCGTAATCGACACCAGCCTGCTCGTTCAGGCGATGTCGCGCCGCGCCCAGGCGCTGCTCGAGCTGACCGAGGCCGAGGCGGTCAACCGTCCGGCCGCCGAGTTGCTCGTGGCCGCCGACGCCGAGGCGGCGTCTTCCTCGTCGTTCGCTCGGGCGATCGTCAGCGCCGCCGGCGGAGCCCAGGATGCCATCAGCGCCGTCGTCCGGCCCTGGAACACGTTCGGCGTCCGGATGCGGGCGAAGATCGCGCCCTGCGGTCCGCCGCGCGCCGCGCTGGTCGTGCTCGACGATCAGCAGTCGCGGCGCCTGCGCGCCGTCGACTGACGCTCAGGCCGCCGGCGCTGAGGCCGCGGGCGGGAGCACCGCGGGCGCGCCGTATTTCACCAGCGGCTCGGGCAGTCGCACCGAGCCGTCGTCTTGCTGGCCGTTCTCGAGCAACGCGATGATCGTGCGCCCGACCGCGACCGCGGTCCCGTTGAGCGTGTACAGCGTCGCCGGCCGCCCCTCGGCAGGCCGGTAGCGGATGTCGAGCCGACGCGCCTGGTAGTCGGTCGTGTTCGAGCATGAGGTGAGCTCGCGGTAGCGCTCCTGGCCCGGTAGCCAGGCCTCGCAGTCGTACTTCATCGCCGCCGAGGCGCCGAGGTCGTCGACCGCGATCGCGACGACGCGATAGGGGATCTCGAGCTCCTGGAGGATCGACTCCTCGATCGCCAGCAGCCGCTCGTGCTCGGCCTGTCCCTCGTCCGGCGCGACGAAGCAGAACATCTCGACCTTGTCGAACTGGTGGACCCGGAAGATCCCACGCGTGTCCTTGCCCGCGGCGCCGGCCTCACGACGAAAGCACGTCGAGAAGCCCGCATAGCGGATCGGCAGCTCGTGAGCGTCGAGGATCTCGTCGCGGTGCATCGACGCCAGCGGCACCTCCGACGTGCCGGCCAGATACAGGTCGTCCTCGGCCAGTCGGTAGATCTGCTGCTCGGTGTCGGGGAGCATCCCGGTCCCGTACAGCGCGTGCTCTCGCACCAACACCGGCGGGACGACCGGTTCGAACCCGTAGCCGCGGACCTTCTCCAGGCCGTAGCGGACCAGCGCGAACTCGAGCATCACCAGGTCGCCGCGCAGGTACGCGAACCGCGATCCCGACGTGCGCGCACCGCGCTCCATGTCGATCCGGTCGCCCGCGAGCTCCAGGTGATCCTTGCCGGTCTTGCCGGCATCGCCGACCTCTCGGATCACCGTGTCCTGGTCGGGCGCCTCGGGCGACGGGAGGCTTGGCAGCGCCGCCAGCTCCCGGTCGCGCTCCTCGCGCACCTCGTTCTCCTCGTCGCTGAGCGTCCGACCGCGCGCGGCCAGGTCGGCCAGCTGCTCGCGCTCGTCCGGGGTGGGCGGGCCCTTGCGGCCCTTGCTCGCGCGGTTCTGCTCGGCGCGGAGGTCCTCGAGCTCGGCCCGCAGTGCGCGCCACTTCGAGTCGAGTTCGATCACGTGGTCGAGCGCGGGGGCAAGGTCGGCGCCGCGACGAGCCAGCCCCTCCCGGACCGCCTCGGGCTCGCGACGGATCAGCTGGATGTCGAGCACTGCCCGCTCCTACTTCCCAAACGGGACACTGGCTCTGCTAGTGGGCTCCATCGGAACGTTTCGCCGGGAGGGGCGAGGTCCGGGGGCCGTCGGGCAAGGACGCAGAAGCCGACGCGCAGCAGCGCTGCGCGAGGCTTCGAGGACGCCGCCCGACGGTCATCCGGGGCCGCCATAACCGGTGGAATGTTTCGGTGGGGTCCACTAGCTCACGGTCAGCGTTCCTTGCATGCCCGCTTGGCGATGGCCGGGGACGCTGCAATAGAACGTGTACTTGCCTGGCTTCAGGTTGACCGTGAAGTTCTTGGTGCCCCCCGAGAACACCGGGGTCTTTCCGACCACCGACCCGTTGGTGCCCTGCTGAATCACCATGTCGTGAGGCACGGGCGACTTGTTGGTGAAGTCGACCGTGACCTTGCCGGCCTTGGCGCTCAGCGAGCTCTTCGTGAACTTCAGCTGACCGGTGGGGTCGGCCGACTGAGTGAGTGAGCTGCCGGCGCCACCAGCGCGCTTGCTCGGGGCCGGCGCGGGAGTCGTCGACGTTGGCGCGGGCGTGGTGGCCGTGGTGGTCGTCGCCCCGGGCGTCGTGTTCGAGCTCGGGGTCGTGGCCGCCGCGTTCAGCGACGGGATCGTCCCGATCGGCTGCTGGTGACAGGTGGGTACGCCCGGAGCAGTCTTGGCCTGACCTCCGGCATAGGTCGCGACAAACTTGGCGACGTCGACGGCTTGCTGACCGACGACGATGTTCTGGGGCATGATCGCGCCCGAGAAGCCGCCGTTCTTGATCGCATAGAGCACGCGATCCACGGGTCGCTCGCAGCGCACGTTGAAGTTCGGGCCGGCGACGAACTCCGCGCTGCGGGCGTTGGTCGCCGAGCCGTGCGTGGCAGCGGACGCCAGCGTGTGGCATCCGGAGCAGCGCTGGTTGAACAGCTCAGCGCCCGTGTAGTTGGGGTTCGTCTGGGCGACCTGGACTTTCTCCGTACCGCAACCCGCCGCGACCCCGGCCACCGCGATCGCAGCGATCATCATCAGGAGGACCTTTAGGGGTCGGCTCATGAGGCGCCTGATCATAATCGCATCCCCATGCCAGGGCTCCGTGCGCCGAAGTTCGCCCTGCTCGCGGTCGCTGCGCTGCTCGTCGCCGCGTGCGGGCACACCACCACCGCCGGCCCCAGCCGGACGGTGCGCGTCGAGTTGACCGAGTACCGCCTGCATCCCCAGTCGATCCACGCCACCAGCGGGCTGCTGACGCTCGTCGTCCATAACCGCGGCGTGCTCAACCACAACCTCGTCGTGTCCCGCGACGGCACCACGATCGACTCGACCCCGTCGATCCAGCCCGGTCAGACGGTCGACCTGTCGGTGAACCTCGCTCCGGGGAAGTACTCGGTGGCGTCGACGATCCAGTCCGACCAAACGCTCGGCGAGTACGGGACGCTGACCGTCGGCTCCTGATCGGCATCGGATCAGCGGCCGGCTCAGGCAGGACACAAGCCCCGGGCGGCGAACTCTCCGCCATCCCCGGCGCCGGCCGAAGACGTTCGCCCGGATCTACCATCAAGCGCGATCGTCCCAACGGCGGCAACCAAGGGGCCGGCGCCGGGGCCGTGCAATTCTCGAGCGGGTCGCTATAACCACGCGCCTATGGCGCCGGTCTCAGATCTCGAGCTGTTCAGGGAGGTGTTCGGGCGGTTCGCCACCGGCGTCGGCGTGATCACGGCGTCCGGGCCGACCGGCTCGGGTGGGATGACCGCGAACGCGATCTGCTCGTTGTCGCTCGAGCCGCTGCTGGCGCTGGTGTGCTTCGAGAACCAGGCGCGGACGCTGCCGATCGTCCGCGACGCCGGCCGGTTCGCGGTCAACGTGTTGAGCACCGCTCAGGAGGACATCGCCGCCGTGTTCGCGTCGAAGCTGCCCGAGTCAGAGAAGCTCGACGGCGTGGAGCACCGGTTCGAGTACGGCGTCCCGATCCTGGTCGGGTCGCTGGCGTGGGCGGTCTGCGAGCTAAAGGAGCTGATGCCCGGGGGAGATCACACGATCGCGATCGGCGAGGTGATCGGGATGGGGCTCGGCTCCGGGGACCCCTTGCTGTGGTACTCGGGGCGCTACCACGCGGGGCCCGCCGATGATTAGCGCGGCGCCGCGGGGCGTATGTGTCGAGAAGTTCGCGAGAGACCTCGGGGAATCCGACCCGACTGCCGCGTTCTGCAGGGCCGTGCATAACACGTCAAATCCGCACGGCACAGCGAGGCTTGACGCGCTAAGCACCGTATCCGTGCCCAGGACGGCAAGCCTCCGTCGAGCGGTCGGATTTGTCGTGTTGTGCACGCCGGACGGGGGCCAGCCGCAACCGTTCCGCGGGCGAGGCTAGGCCGTAGCGGCAGCCCGCGCCAGGAGAACGACCACCACCGCCGCCGACAGCGCCATCACCCCGATCTCGCGCTGGACGATCGTCAGCACCAGCCCGCGCTGCTCGTCGGGCGGCAGCGCCCCCACCTCGTCGTTTGACTCAAACCCGCGCGAGTCGAGCACCATCTGCGCGGTCGAGGCCCGCAGCGACTCGGCCAGGATCGAGACCAGCAGCGGCAGCACGCCGTAGAGGATGTGGAGGCTCGAGGTCTTGTGGCCGGTGAGCTCGAGCACGCCACCGAACGCCGCCTCGATCACGACGATCAGCTGCGCCGCCCGCAGCACCCGCCAGAACCCTCGGCCCGTGTTGACCCGCAGATAGCACCAGCCTCCGTACAGCGCGGCGATCACGTTCAAACCGATCGCGATAACACCGAGGGCTACATGGACGTCCTTCATGGGTATAAGACTTCAGTTTGCAGGTCGCGGCGATAGCCGCATTCCGCACCAGTGCTCCCCACCACCAACCCCCGTTGCATTCGACCCGCCTCGGTGCCACGGGACTTGTGGCGGGAAGCACTAAGTAACACCTTGTTACAAGGTACCCGGCCCCGGTGATATAACGGCTTTACCGTGCTGCGTGACTATCTGCCAGCGATCGTCTTTCTGATCCTCGGAGGCCTCGTTGGCGCGTTGTTTTCCGTCCTCAACATCTTCGTCGGCAAGCGCAGGCCGAACCGCTCCAAGTCGGCTCCGTACGAATGCGGCTTGCCGTCCGAGGTCCAGCGGGGATTCCGCTTCGGGATCAGCTTCTACCTGATCGCGATGCTGTTCATCCTGTTCGACATCGAGGTGATCTTCCTGTATCCGATCGCGGTACAGCTGCGGGCGTTCGGCACGTTCGCGATGACCGAGACAATCGTGTTCGTAGCCCTGCTGACGATCGCGCTCGTGTACGTCTGGCGCAGAGGAGCCCTGGAATGGAAGTGAAACGCGAACCCCTGTCTGATTTCCGCGTGCGCCAGCTGAAGGCGAGCGACATGCTCCGCGGCGACCTCGAGGGCGAGGATCTCGATCGCTACGCCGAGGAGCGGGTCATGACCACCACGGTCAACAAGGCGGTCTCCTGGGCGCAGGGCAACTCGATCTACCCCTTGACGTTCGGCCTGGCTTGCTGCGCGATCGAGATGATGTCGATCGTCGGCGCTCGCCTGGACGTCGCCCGGTTCGGCTTCGAGGCGTTCCGAGCCTCCCCGCGCCAGGCCGACCTGATCATCCTGTCGGGCCGCGTTTCGATCAAGATGGCGCCGGTGATCCGCCGCATCTACGACCAGATGCTCGAGCCCAAGTGGGCGATCTCGATGGGCGCGTGCTGCTCCTCGATGGGCGTGTTCAACAACTACTCGCTGGTCCCCGCGGACAAGTTCATGCCGATCGACGTGCACGTTCCGGGCTGCCCGCCGCGGCCCGAGGCGCTGATGCACGGGATCCTCAGGCTCCGCGACAAGATCCAGGGCAACGAGCCCGACGGTTGGCGCGAACGGTACGAGGCGGTCGGCACCGAGGAGCTGCTCCCCGGCGAGCCGGTGCACGACGAACACGTCAACGTCTTCAAGCCGGGAGACACCGCAGGTGCCTGACGCGACGGAGCTCGAGCTCACCGCCCAGGAGCTCCGCGACGTAGACAGCGAGTCGATCCTGGACACCGAGTTTCACCGTACCCGGGCGGTGCTGATCGCCAACCCGGAGCGGATCGTCGGGGTGCTCGGTCACCTCAAGGGCAAGGGCTACACGATGTTGGCCAGCTTGCACGGCGTCGACTACTACCCGCACGAGCCGCGGCTGGGCGTTCTCTACGAGCTGCTGGACATGAAGCGCGTCGACCGGATCAGCGTCAAGGCGCGCGTCTCCACCGAGCAGCCCCGGATCCCGTCTGTGGTCGGCCTGTACCCCGGCGCGAACTACCCGGAGCGCGAGGTCTACGACATGTTCGGCGTGGTGTTCGACGGACACCCCGACCTGCGTAGGATCCTGATGCCGGAGGACTACGAGGGCTATCCACAGCGTCGCGACTTCCCACTGGGAGGCGAGCCGGTCCTGTTCACCTATAACGAAGAGCAGACCTACGGGAAGTGGGTGTGATGAGCGACCCGAGTGTGAGCGAGGATTACCGCCAGCGGGAGTCCTCGGTCACGTTCTCGAGCGGGCCCGCCGGAGAGGGCGAGAGCCACGAGCTGCTGACGCTCAACATCGGTCCCCACCATCCGGCGACCCACGGCGTCCTGCGGCTGCTCGCGACGCTCGAAGGCGAGGTCGTCCGCGACATCAAGCCGATCGTCGGCTACATCCACACCGGCATCGAGAAGACCGCGGAGGACAAGTCCTACTGGAAGGTCATCCCGGTCGTCGAGCGGATGGACTACCTCGCCTACTACTTCAACGCGATGGCTTACTGCGGGGCGGTCGAGGATCTGCTCGGGGTCGAGATCCCGCCACGCGCCCAGTACCTGCGGGTGATCCACCTCGAGCTCAACCGGATCATGTCGCACCTGGTGTGGCTCGGGACGAGCGCGCTGGACCTCGGCGCGATCTCGATGTTCTGGTACTGCTTCCGCGAGCGCGAGACCGTGCTCGACCTGTTCGAGATGTCCTCGGGTCAGCGGATGCACACCCGGTACATCCAGGTCGGCGGCGTATTCGAGGACATCCCCACGGGCTTCGAGGCCAAGCTCCGCAAATTCCTGAAGGAGATGCCGATCCGCGCGGACCAGTACGCCGATTTGCTCGAGAAGAACCAGATCCTGCTCGAGCGCCTGCGCCAGACTTGCCCGCTCGACGAGGAGACGCTGCTGGCGCTCAATGTCACCGGGCCGCTGCTCAGAGCCGCCGGCAACCCTTGGGACCTGCGCAAGGCCGCTCCGTATTCGAGCTATGACCACTTCGACTTCCGGATCCCGGTTGGGACCGTGGGGGACAATTACGACCGCTTCCGGGTCCGCCACGCGGAGCTCTACGAGTCCGTGAAGATCATCGAGCAGGCGCTCGACGGGCTGCCCGAGGGGCCGTTCATCACCACCGACCGCAAGGTCGCGTTGCCCCCGCGTCACGAGCTCGCGACGTCGATGGAGGCGCTGATCCACCACTTCAAGCTCGTCACCGAGGGCTTCCGGGTCCCGCCCGGCGAGACCTACTACGCGATCGAGGGTCCCCGCGGCGAGCTCGGCTGCTTTCTCCGCTCCGACGGGTCGTCCAAGCCCGCTCGCGTGCACATCCGCGACCCCAGCTTCGTGAACCTGCAGGCGCTGGCGCCGATGGTTCGGGACTCGTACATCGCCGACCTGATCGCATCGCTGGCGATGCTCGATCCGATCCTCGGCGGGATCGACCGGTGAGCCCCCGCGACCTGCGACCGGTGCCGCGGTTCGCCCACGGTTCGCGCGTCCCCGGCTGGGATGAGGCCGCGGACCTGAGCAAGCCGCCGGCGACCGTCCCGGACCCGGCCACGACCGAGGTGCCGCCGCAGCTGCGCGAGCAGATCGTGGCGGCGATGGCCAGGTACGACGACCGGCGCTCGGCCGCGATTCCGGCGCTGCACGCCGCCCAGGAGCTCCACGGGTGGTGCTCGCCGGAGGCGATCCAGCAGGTCGCCGCGGTGATGCAGGTGACGCCGGCGTACCTGACCTCGGTGGCGACCTTCTACGACATGCTCGCGACGCACCCCAAGCCCCTACACGACGTGTACGTGTGCACCAACATCTCGTGCTCGCTGCGCGGGGCCGACGAGTTCTTCGAGGCGATGGAGGAAGCCGCGGCCGACGCGATCGACATCAGCGTCCGCTCGTTCGAGTGCCTAGGCGCCTGCGACATCGCGCCGATGGCCTCCGTCGACGGCGAGTACGTCGGTCCGCTGGTGACCTCTGACGCCGGACGGATCGTCGAGGACATCCAAGCCGGCGCGCCGGTGCTCCAGGCCAAGCAGCTGCGCTACCGGCCGTGCGTCGACCCGGGCGTCTCCGGGGGGGCCGGCGAGTTCGGTCCGCCGCCGCCCGACGCCCCCCGCGCCGACACCGCCGGCCTGCGCCCCGAGGACGTGGTGGCGGATCGCCCGGGTCCGTCGGCCCCGATCGAGGTGCCGACCGACGAGCCCAAGCCCGAGCCCGCCGCAGACGAGCGTCCCGACCCCGAGCCGGAGTCACGTGACGCCCCGGACGACCCCCCGAGGAACGCCCCATGAAGAAGCTGCTGTTCGACGGCATCGACGAGCCAGGCCTGAACACGCTCGACGTCTACGAGCGCCGAGGCGGGTACGAGTCGCTGCGCCGGGCGCTGACCATGGAGCCCGACGCGGTCCTAAAGGAGATCTCGCAGTCGGGCCTGCGCGGCCGCGGCGGCGCCGGCTTCCGGACCGGCCAGAAGGCCTCGTTCCTACCCCACGGGGACATGGAGAAGTACCTGGTCTGCAACGCGGACGAGTCCGAGCCGGGCACGTTCAAGGACCGCGAGCTGCTGCAGAAGAACCCGCACATGCTGATCGACGGGATCGTGATCGTCAGCTACGCGGTGGCGATCCACAAGGCCTACATCTACATCCGCGGCGAGTACGCGCTGCAGGCCGACATCCTCGAAGCGGCGATCGCCGAGGCGCAGGATGCCGGGCTGCTCGGCGAGCGGATCCTGGGCTCCGAGCACTCGCTCAAGCTCGTCCTGCACCGCGGCGCCGGCGCCTACATCTGCGGCGAGGAGACCGGGCTGCTCGACTCGCTGGAGGGCAAGCGCGGAAACCCGCGCCTGAAGCCCCCGTTCCCCGCGATCGAGGGCCTCTATCACGGTCCCACGCTGATCAACAACGTCGAGACCCTGTCCACGATCCCGACGATCATGCGACTGGGCGGCGAGCAGTACGCCGAGATCGGCACCGAGACCTCCGCGGGCACGAAGCTCGTGTCGGTGTCGGGCGACGTGCAACGCCCGGGCAACTACGAGGTCGAGCTGGGGACCCCGTCGCGCGAGATCATCTTCGACCTGGCCGGCGGCCCCGACGAGGGGCGCGAGATCAAGTTCTGGTTCCCCGGCGGCTCGAGCTCCCCGATCCTGACCGCCGACGACCTCGACCTGGCCTATGACTTCGACACGATGGCGAGGGCGGGCTCGATGCTCGGGTCCGGGGCGATCATCGTGGTCGACGACAGCCACACGGTGCTCGAGGTGGCGATGAAGCTCGCCAAGTTTTACGCGCACGAGTCCTGCGGCAAATGCGTCCCCTGCCGCGAGGGGACCAACTGGACCGTGAAGATGTTGCAGCGGATCGAGTCGGGCGAGGCCACTCCGATGGACCTCGACATCATGGCCTCGGTGCAGGACCAGATCATCGGCAACTGCCTGTGCGTTCTGGGCGACTCGATGGCGATGCCGATCGGGTCGATGATCGTGAAGTTCCGCGAGGAGCTGGAGGCGGAGATCGAAGCCGCGCGGGAGCGCGCGGCCGCAGGGCAAACGGAGGATGTGATCCCGATCGGCGTGGCCGACGAGCACGCCGGCCCGATCCCCGTGCACTGACACGTGGCATAACCCCTGAGTGCTCCCTAGACACTGATGCCACGGCCAGAGCAGAACATCATCCAGCTGACGATCGACGGGCGCGAGGTCCGGGCGATCGAGGGCTCGATGCTGGTCGACGCCTCGCGGCTGGGCGACATCGAGATCCCCTACTTCTGCTACGAGCGCAAGCTCGGCAACCCGGTCGGCGCCTGCCGCATGTGCCTGGTCGAGATCGAGGGGATCCCCAAGCTCCAGACCTCATGCTCGACGCCGGTCAAGGACGGGATGGTGGTCCATACCCAGACGGAGCGCGTACACCACGCCCAGAACGCGATCGTCGAGTTCCTGCTGGTCAACCACCCGCTCGACTGCCCGGTGTGCGACAAGGGCGGCGAGTGCCCGCTCCAGGACATCACGTTCGGGTGGGGCCTGGGCCGCTCGCGGTTCATCGACCCCAAGCGCCACTTCGAGAAGCCGCTGGCGCTGTCGCCGGTGATCGCGATCGACCGTGAGCGCTGCATCCTCTGCTACCGCTGCGTGCGCTTCTCCCAGGAGATCTCCGAGGACTACCAGCTGGTGTTCGCCGAGCGCGGCGCGCACACGTTCGTCTCGACTCACGACGGCCACCCCTACGTGGCCCCGTTCAGCGGGAACATCGTCGAGCTGTGTCCGGTCGGGGCGCTGACCTCCCAGCCCTACCGGTTCCGCGCCCGCCCCTGGGACATCGAGGGCTCCGGGGGGATCTGCACGCTGTGCCCGTCGCAGTGCAACGTCGACTTCACGGTGCGCGACGAGAAGGTGCTGCGCGTGCTGGCCCGCGAGAACCCCGACGTCGACGACGGCTGGCTGTGCGACAAGGGCCGCTTCGCCTACCAGGCGATCCACGCCGACGACCGCATCACCCAGCCGCTGGTCCGCGACGGCGGCAACCTCCGCCCGGTGTCGTGGGAGCGCGCGCTCGAGGTTGCGGCCGGGCTCCAGCGCCACAAGGGCCACGTCGGCGCCCTGGTCGGCGGCCAGGCCACCAACGAGGAGGGGTTCCTGCTCGGGCGGCTGATGCGCGAGGGCCTCGACTCGCCCCACATCGACTCGCGCATCGGCGAGCGGATCCCGCTCGGCCACGCCCGCGCGCTGGCCGCTCCGGCGCTGCAGGCCACCGTCCCGGACCTCGAGTTCGCCCACACCGTGCTGGTGCTGGGTTGCGAGCCGCTCGACGACTCCCCGATCCTCGACCTGCGGATCCGCAAGGGCGTGCGCCGCCGCGGCGTCAAGCTGGCGATCGCCACCGCACGTCCCAGCGCGCTCGACGTCAACGCCAAGCTCGTGCTGCGCTACCCGCCCGGCGGCGAGGCCGTGTTGCTGCGCGAGCTGGCGACCGCGCTGGCCGGCGGCGAGGTCGCCGACGAGGTCCGCGGTCTGGCGCAGCTGCTCAAGGACGGCGGCGAGGACGTCGTGATCCTGTGGGGCGAGCGGATCGGCACGGCCGCCGGCGGACTGCTCGAGATCGCCGCACAGCTCGGGCTGGCCGACCGCGAGGGCGCGGGTCTGCTGGAGGTCCCCTCCGGCGCCAACGGCCGTGGGCTCCGCGAGGCGGGCGCGCTGCCCAACGCCGGCCCCGGCTACGCGGACTCGCCCGCGATCGGCTACGGCGCCTCCGAGATCGGCGTCGCGGCCACCGACGGCGAGCTGACCGCCCTGTACCTGTTCCAGACCGACCCGCTCCGCGACCTCCCCGACAGCGCGACCTGGGAGCGGGCGCTGCAGCGCGCGGCGCTCGTGGTCGCCCACGCCTCGGTGCTGACCGATGGACTGCGCGAACACGCCAACGTGATCTTCCCCGCCGACTCCTATGCCGAGAAGGAGGGCACGCTCGTCCACCCCGACGGCCGGCTGCAGCGGCTGCGCACTGCGATCGCCCATCCGGGCGAGGTCCGCGCCGGCTGGTCGGCGCTCGCCGAGATCTGCCGGCTCAACGGGCTGGACACCGGCGTGCTGACCAGCGGCACGGCGTTCAACCAGCTGGTCGACGCGGTCCCGTTCTACGCCGGCCTGACGCTCGAGCAGATCACCGGACGCGGCGTCCGCTGGCCCGAGCGCGAGCAGGCCTCGGCGATGCCGGGCGCGGGCCCCGTCTCGACCCTGGCCTCCGACGACCAGCCCGAGCCGTCCGACGGCGCCCCCGCCGCCGCGATCGACGGGGCGCTCCGGCTGGGCACCTACCGCCCGATCTGGGCCGCGCCCGAGGTCGAGATCTCGCCGGCGCTGCACTTCACGGTCGCCCACCAGCAGGTTGAGCTCGCTCCCGAGGATGCGGCCCGGCTGGGGATCGTCAACGGGGAGGCCGTCCAGGTGTCCCAGAACGGCACCCGCCTGACGGCGACCGCGGCCGTGCGCACCGGCGTTCCGGCCGGCACTGCGTTCCTGGCCGACGGGCTCGCGACCGACTCGGCCAACGCGCTCACCGAGCCCGTGATCGAGGTTCGCAAGCCGTGATCCACGTCGCCGACGTCAACTACTTCGAGCCGTGGTGGATCCAGATCGTCAAGTCGCTGGTGATCTTCCTCGTCGCGTTCGCCATCCTGCCGATGCTGACGGTCTACGAACGCAAGCTGCTGGGGCGCTTTCAGGGCCGCTACGGACCTAACCGGGTCGGCCCGTTCGGGCTGCTGCAACCGATGGCCGAGATCGTCAAGTTCGCGCTGAAAGAGCCCTCGCGACCCACCACCTCGGTCGGCGTGCTGTTCCGGATCGCTCCTGCGATCGCGATCCTGACCGCGATCGCAGCGCTCGCGCTGGTGCCGTTCGGCGACGTGCAGAAGATCTTCGGCACGCCCGTCGGCCTGTACGGGATCGACGTCTCGATCGGCCCGCTGTACGTGTTCGCGTTCGCCGGGATCTCGTTCTACGGGATCCTGTTCGGCGGTTGGGCGTCGGGCTCCAAGTACTCGTTCCTGGGCGCGATGCGCGGCGCCGCGCAGCTGATCTCCTACGAGGTCTCCCAGGCCCTGTCGCTGGTTGGGGTGGTGATCACCGCCGGGACGCTGTCGCTGACCGGGATCGTCCACGCCCAGGCCGGCATGTGGTACTTCATCCCGCAGTTCGTCGGCTTTTTGATCTTCATGACGGCGTCGTTCGCCGAGACCAACCGCGCGCCGTTCGACCTCGTCGAGGCCGACTCGGAGATCATCGGGTACTTCACCGAGTACGGCGGGACGCCGTTCGTCGCCTACCTGTTCGCCGAGTACATGAACATGTTCGTGGTCTCGGGGATTGCGGTCACGATGTTCCTCGGCGGCTGGCTGCTGCCGTTCGGGATCCATCCGCCGGGCTGGGTCGACCCGTTCGTGGTGCTGGCGAAGATGATGCTGTTCGTGACCTTCTTCATCTGGATCCGTGCCACGCTTCCGCGGCTTCGCTACGACCAGCTGATGACGCTGGGCTGGAAGATCCTGCTGCCGCTGGCCACGCTGAACCTGCTGGTGACCGCGATCATCGTCGCCTCATGACAACTACAGGCTGGACTCTCTGATGACTCCATACGACCCCAGCGCCGATGTGATCGAGGTGATCCGGGTGCCCGCCCCGGGCCCGATCGCGGGCGTCTACCGCACCTTCGGCGAGACCCTGCGGGGACTCAAGACGACGTTCGCGCGGATCGTCGAGGGGCCGAGCACGATCCAGTACCCCGAGGAGAAGACGCCGGTCTACCCGCGCTTCCGCGGGCGCCACAAGCTCCATCGCTTCGAGGACACCGGCCTGGAGAAGTGCGTCGGCTGCTCGCTGTGCGCGGCCGCCTGCCCGGCCGACTGCATCCGGGTAGTCGCCGCCGAGAACACCCCCGAGAACCGGATTTCGGCGGGCGAGCGCTACGCCGCCGTGTACGAGATCAACATGAGCCGTTGCATCTTCTGCGGCTACTGCGAGGTCGCGTGCCCGTTCGACGCGATCACGATGGGTCACGACTACGAACTGTCTGACTACATGCGCTCGGACCTGATCTTCACCAAGGAGATGCTGCTCGCCGAGCCGATCGAGCGCACGCCGCTGCGCACGGAGGGTGAGTGAGCGCAGTCATCTTCTTCATCGGCGCGATCGGCGCGCTCGCCGGGGCCATTGGCGTGGTCACGGTCCGCAACCCGTTCTACAGCGTGCTGATGCTGGTCGTGCACCTGATCTCGCTGGCCATTCTGTTCCTGCTGCTGCGGGCCGAGTTCGTGGCCGCGGCCCAGGTCGTCGTGTACGCGGGCGCCGTGATGGTGCTGTACGTGTTCGTGGTCGCCTACGTGGGCGGCGGCGAGCAGATGCTGGGCGGCCCGGTACTCCGGGTGCTCGGGCCGCTGTTCGGGCTGGCGGTGGCGATCGAGCTGTGCATCGCGATGCTCGGTTCGGCGCTGAAGGGCATCTCGAGCAAGGGCGCGCACTACGTGGCCGGGTACGGCACGCCCAAGGAGATCGGAACGCTGTTTCTCACCAAGTACCTGTTCCCGTTCGAGGTCGCCTCGATCCTGTTGCTGGTCGCCGCCGTCGGCGCGGTCGTGCTGGCCCGCCGCCGCCGCGGCCTGGATCCCGAGGAGGAGGAACTCGACCGGCGGCTGATCGCCACGCCGCGTCCGTCCTACACGGGCACGATGGCGGAGGGCGCCGGGACCCGCGGAGCCGAGCCGGAGGCGCCCGAGGCCGAGCCGGTGGGGCGGCGGCCGGGATCCGAGGCTGATCGGGGAGGCTGGTAGTGGCGATCGGCTGGTACCTCGTCGTCTCCGCGCTGGTCTTCTGTATCGGCGCCGGCGGGGTCATGACCCACCGCAACCCGCTGGTCGTCCTGTTGTGCCTCGAGCTGATGCTCAACGGCGCCAACCTCGCGCTGGTCGCGTTCGCGCGGATGTGGGGAGGCGAGGACGGGCAGGTGTTCGCGCTGATCGTGATGGTTGTGGCCGCCTGCGAGGTGACGGTCGGTCTCGGCCTGATCGTCGCGCTCTACAGACGCCAGCTGCCGATCGACGTCGACGAGCTGAACGAGCTCCAGGGATAACGAGGCACCCCGGATGAGCGCCACAACCTTCGGCTGGTTGGTCCTGCTGTTCCCGCTGCTCGGGTGCACGCTGATCGCGCTCAGCTTCAACTGTCTCCCCGGCCGCACCGCCGGATGGCTGGCCACGCTGGCGATCGCGCTGGCGTTCGCCTCCGCGATCGCGATGCTGATCAAGCTGCTGGGCAACAGCCCCGATCATCGGGAGCTGACCTCGAGCCTGTGGAACTACGACGTCAGCGCCGGCGTCGACGCGAAACTGTCGATCCTGGTCGACCCGCTGTCGGTGTTCATGGCGCTGATCGTGTCGGGCGTTTCGATGCTGATCCACCTCTACTCGGTCTCCTACATGAACAAGGACCGGGGCATCTCGCGGTACTTCTCGTACCTGAACTACTTCGTGTTCTCGATGCTGCTGCTGATCCTGGCCGGCAACTTCTTGCTCTTGATCGTCGGCTGGGCGTTCGTCGGCGCCGCCTCCTACCTGTTGATCTCGTTCTGGTACCGGCGCCACACCGCGACCAGCGCCGGGATGAAGGCGTTCGTGATCAACGTCGTCGGCGACGTCGGGCTGGTGCTGGGGACGTTTTTCCTGTTCAAGCACACCGGCACGGTCGACTTCGTCAGGACGTTCAACTCGGTCGACCACGTGTTCACCACCAACCAGACCGACCTGGTGGTGGCATGCCTGCTGCTGCTCGTCGCCGCGTTCGCGAAGTCCGCCCAGGTCCCGCTCCACACCTGGCTCCCGGACGCGATGGAAGGCCCCACGCCGGTGTCCGCGCTGATCCACGCCGCCACGATGGTGACCGCCGGCGTGTACCTGATCGCGCGTATGCACCCGCTGTTCGAGCAGGCCCCCACCGCCGCCGACGTCGGCGCGATCGGGGGCTGTGTGACGCTGCTGATGGCGGCCACGGTGGCCCTCGTGGTGTCAGACATCAAACGCGTGATCGCCTACTCGACGATGTCGCAGATCGGGTACATGATCATGGCGGTCTCGGTGGGCGCCTACTCGGCCGGCCTGTTCCATCTGATGACCCACGCGTTCTTCAAGGCGCTGCTGTTCATGGGCGCCGGCTCGATCATCGGCGCGATGGCGGGCAACCAATCGCTGGATCGGATGGGCGGCTTCCGCAAGGCGCTGCCGTTCACGTTCGCGTGCTTCGTGATCGGCGGCCTCGCCCTGTCGGGGCTGCCGCCGTTCTCCGGCTGGCTGTCCAAGGACGACATCATCGCGTTCCTGGACCACCGCGGCGGCGGCTTCGAGATCCTGGGGATCGCCGGCTACGTGGGTGCGCTGCTGACCGCGATCTACACGTTCCGGATGATCTTCCGCGCGTTCTTCGGCAAGCCCTGCCCCGAGGCCGAAGAGCTCGAGCACGGCCACCTCCACCACGCCGAGGTCCCGACCAACCCGCTGACCGGCGAGGAGGAGGACACCGACGTCGGCTTCCCGGGCCCGGGTCACTACATCGCCGAGCGCGAGCGCCCGATGCAGGTGGCGATGGGGACGCTCGCGGTGCTGGCGGTGATCGCCGGCGCGCTCCAGATCCCGGGCGTCGACGACGTCGTCACCCGCTTCCTCGAGCCCACGTTCGCCAACTCGAAGTACGCCAACATCGACGTCGCCACGGGCTCGGCCTGGCTCGGCCTGATCATCGGCGCGCTGATCGCGGCGATCGGGATCACGTTCGCCTATCGCGTCTGGGTGGCCAAGCCCGGGACCGCGTTGCGGATCCGCGAGCGCGTCCCGGCCCTGCACAACTTCCTGGTCCACAAGTGGTACTTCGACGAGCTGATCGACTTCCTCGTGGTCCGCCCGACGCTGTGGGCCGGACGTTTCATCAACTCCGTGCTCGAGCGGGTGGTGATCGGCGGCGCGGTCACCGGCGGTACCACCGGGATCGTCCGCGCCGGCTCGGCCGCCGTGCGCCGGGCGCAGACCGGGTTCCTTCGCTACTACGCGGCCGTGATGGTGATCTGCCTCTCCGGCGTGGCCCTCTACTTCCTGATCTCCTCGACATGACGCTCTCGATCCTGATCTGGGTACCGCTGGCGCTGGCGCTGATCGGCGCGATCGTGCCGCGCGACGAGGTCGGGCGCTATAGCGCGATCGCGAGCCTGGTGCCGCTGGGAATCGCGATCTCGTTCCTGGTCCGCTTCAAGATCGGGCACACCGGGCTGCAGTTCGTCACCGACCAGGTGTGGATCTCCGCGCTGGGGATCCATTACAAGCTCGGGCTCGACGGCCTCAACGTCGCGCTGGTGGTGCTGACCACGGTCCTGTTCAGCGCCTCGCTGGTGTGGGCGTCGTTCCGCAAGTGGGACCGGCCGCACGTCTTCTACTTCCACTTCGGGCTGGCCGAGAGCGCGGTGCTCGGCGCGTTCTGCGCGCAGGATCTCGCGCTGTTCGTCGTGTTCTTCGACCTGATGCTGATCCCGTTCTACTTCTTGACCGGGATCTGGGGCAGCGGCGATCGGGTGCGCGCCACCACCAAGCTCGTGATCTACACGCTGGTCGGATCGTTCTTCATGCTCGCGGCGGCGATCGCCACCGGCGCGCTGGCCTCATCGCAGCACCACACCGGGCTTACGTTCGTGATCTCGGACCTGCAGCGGCTGCCGCTGTCGCATTCCTCCCAGGACTGGATCTTCCTGTGCTTCGCGCTCGCGTTCGTGGTGAAGATGCCGCTGGTCCCGTTCCACGGCTGGCTGGCCGAGGGCTACAAGTCGATGCCGATCCCTGCTGTCGCGGTGTTCTCGGCGATCCTCTCCAAGGTCGCCGCCTACGGCTTCTTGCGGATCGTGCTGCCGCTGTTCCCGTACGCCTCGGTGCACTTCCAGACGCTGATGCTGATCGTCGCGCTGGTCTCGATCCTGTGGGCCACGGCGGTCGCGTTCACGACCCCCGACGCCCGGCTCGTGATCGCCTACTCGAGCGTCGCGCAGCTGTCGTTCATCACGTTGGGGATCTTCTCGCTGCAGTCCCAGGGCGGTCAGGGAGCGCTGCTGCAGATGGTCAACCACGCGCTGGTGACCGCGCCGGCATTCTTTATCGTCGCCGCGCTGGCCGCCCGCGCCGGCGGCTCGGAGCTGCTGTCGGACATGGGCGGCCTGGCCTTCCGGGCGCCGGTGCTGGCGTCGCTGTTCTTGATCGTGATCCTGGCCACGCTGGCGATGCCCGGATCGTCGAACTTCATCGGCGAGTTCATGATCCTGCTCGGGGTGTTCAAGGCCAAGCTCGCGATCTCCGTGATCGCGTTCGCTGGAGTGATCGGCGCCGCGGTGTACGCGTTGCGACTGTTCATCAGCTCGATGCACAACCGGGTCGGCCCGCGCGCCGAATCGCGTGAGATCGGCCTCGCCGACGCGGCCGCGGTCGTCCCGTTCGTCGCCGTGATCCTCGTGCTCGCGTTCTATCCCCAGTTCGGTCTTCGCCGCTCGGAGTCCTCGGTCAAGTCGGCGATCGCCCCCGCGCAGCAGCAGCAGGCCGCGGTCAGGACGGCCACACGATGAACACGCTGATCCTCGCCGCCTCGCAGGTCAAGGGCCCGCACATCGACTGGGCGGCGCTGTCGCCGATCCTGGCGCCGGCCGCGGGCGGCCTGATCGTCCTTCTCGTCGGCCTGCTCAGCAGCTCGCTGGTCCGCGAGCGCGTTGTGCCCGCACTGACCCTGATTGCGTTCGCCGCCTCGATCGGGTGTGCGATCTGGCGCTTCGACGACCCGGCGTCGATCGTCTCCGGAGCGTTGCGAATCGACGACCTGGCGCTGATCCTCGACATGCTGTTCTCGGTCGCTGGGATCGGCACCGTGCTGCTGTCGCTGGACGGCGTCGCGCCACGACGAGCGGGACAGGGCGAGTACCACGCGCTGCTGCTGTTCAGCGTGATGGGGATGGCCGTGTTCGTCTCGGCCCAGAACCTGGTGACGCTGTTCATCGGCATCGAGCTGCTGTCGATCCCGCTCTACGTCCTGTGCGCGTCGGAGACCAACAGCGAGCACTCGCTGGAGTCTGGCCTCAAGTACCTGGTGATCGGGTCGGTCGGCTCGGCGACGCTGGCCTATGGGCTGGCGCTGATCTACGGCTCCACCGGCGCCACCGACTTCTCGGGGATCGCCTCCGCGATCGCCCACGGCAAGCTCGGCGTCGGCATCGCCGGCGACCCGATGCTGCTGACGGGCGTCGGCCTGTCGATCGTCGGGTTCGCGTTCAAGGCGTCGGTGGCCCCGTTCCACCAGTGGACTCCGGACGTCTACGAGGGCGCGCCCACGGCGATCACGGCGTTCATGGCCACCGCCACCAAGGCCGCCGCGCTCGGCGTCTTCCTGCGGTTCTTCGACGTCGCGGCGATCGGCATCCACGACAAGTGGGCGCCGCTGGTGTCGGCCATCGCCGCGATCACGATCGTAGTCGGCAACGTCGGCGCGCTCGGCCAGACGTCGATGAAGCGGATCCTGGGCTACTCCGGGGTCGCTCAGGCGGGCTACATGCTCGGCGGCGTAGTCGTCGCCACCAGGCTCGGTGTCCAGGCGACCGTCCTGTACCTGATCGCCTACGTGATGATGAACTACGCGGCGTTCGCGGTGATCGTCGTCCAGGAGCGAGAGCGGACCGACGGCAGTGACCTGTCCGCACTCGCCGGACTGGGCGCCCGCAACCCATGGCTGGCCTGGCCGATCACGATCTCGATGCTGGCGCTCGCGGGGATCCCGGGGACGGTCGGCTTCATCGGCAAGTTCCAGCTGATCCACGCGCTCGTCAACGGCAACTACACGTGGCTGGCGATCGTGCTCGTGATCGGCTCGATGATCTCGCTGGGCTACTACCTGCGGGTGGTGGCGGCGATCTGGATGCGGGCGCCGGTGCCGGCGCCCGTCCCGGCGCCTGCCGGCGGCAACGGCGGCCTGGCGCCGATCGCCGGCGGCTCGCCTGAGGCCGACGTCGCCGGCGCGCCGTCGAGTCGGTTCGCGCGCCCTGCGGCGACGTTCGTGGCCGTGGTGGCCGCCGCGGCGGTGATCTTCTTCGGGATCTTCCCCTCGCCGCTGTTCAACCTCGCCTCGCACGCCGCTCAGGGGTTCGGGCTCCTGTAGCCGGCTCCGGCGGGACCTCCGCGGCCGACGCTACGATCAGCCGTCCGTGCAGTATCCGGTCGAGAGCTTCACCGAGGCAGAGCGCGCGCGCCTGGCGCCCCACTTCACGAATCTCGACCGGCCCGTGTTTGCGCTCGTGAACCTGCCCGAGACCGTCAAGGGCGCCCTGTTCGCGCGCTACTCGCGCTACCAGGGGACGCTACGGCGTCTGTTCCTGGACGAGTTCGCCGACGACGTGCCGTCGTCGGGCCGGTGGGACGCCACCGAGGGCGAGCGCGCCGCGCAGCTGTACGAGCGGATCTTCCTGGGCTACGGGGACGACTCGGTCGCCCAGCTCGGCGGCGCCCACGTCGCCTGCGAGTGGGTCTCCAACGTGCTCACGAAGGTCCTCCAGCGCCCGCGGCTGGGCGCTTACCTCGAGCAGTCGACGCGCTACATCGCCTACGACGCGCCGATCCCCGACCCGCCGGGCGGCTACCGCTACTACCACGACGCCGAGCTCGGACCGGAGTACCGCGCGGCGATGGATGAGCTGTTTGCGATCTACTCGCGGTCGCTGCCACGGGTGGCCGCGTGGGCGGCCGAGGAGTTCCCGATCGCGCCCGCCGAGGCTCCCGCGGCTCATCAACGAGCGATCAGGGCCAAGGCGCTGGACCTCCTACGGGGGCTGCTGCCGGCCGCGTCGCTCTCGCACATGGGGATCTTCGCCACCGGTCAGACCTACGAGCAGCTGATCCTCCACCTGCTGGCGCACCCCCTGCCCGAGGCCCGCAACTACGGGCGGATGATCCTCGAGGAGATCAAGGCGGTGATGCCGAGCTTCGTGGCCCGGGTGGAGCGTCCGGACCGTGGGGGCGAGTGGGTCCGCTTCCTGGAGGCGCGCGCCCAGGCCGGCGAGCGCTGGTCGCGGCGGCTGGGACTGCGAGACGCGGAGCTGGCCGGCGACGACGCCAGACCGTCGGTGACGCTGCTGCGCGTCGACGGCGACGAGGACGACCTGCTGAGCGCGCTGCTGTTCGAGTCGACCACGGCGCCCGAGCAGGCGATCCGCGAGGCCGTCGCAGCCCTGGACTCCGACGAGCGCGCGGCGCTGCTGTCTGACCTGGTCGGCGAGCGGGCCAACCGCCGCTACCGTCCGGGGCGTGGGTTCGAGGCGCTGCGGTACCGGTTCGAGATCGTGTCCGACTACGGAGCGTTCCGCGATCTGCAGCGCCACCGGATGCTCACACCGCAGTGGCAGACGTTGACGCCGGACCTCGGGGCCGGGGTGCCCGAACAGGTCGAGCTGGCCGGTTGCGGCGACGAGTACCGCCGTGCGCTCGAGCTCTCGCGCCGCGAGTACGGGCGGCTCGTCGATGCCGGCCTCGCCACCGCCGCCCCCTACGCCCTGTGCCTCGGCTACCGGATTCGCTACGTGCTCGACATCAACGCTCGCGAGGCGATGCAGCTGATCGAGCTGCGTTCCGGCCGCGAGGGCCACCCGAGCTACCGCGCGGTCGCGCACGAGATGCACGCCCAGATCGCCGCCGTGCACCCGGCGGTGGCAGCGACGATGGTCCACGTCGACCGCGAGACCGAGCCCCGGCTGGAGCGGATCCTGTCCGAGCTGCGCGCTCACGCCCGCGCGGGCTAGGGTCGCGACCTCGCAGGCACGACGGCGCGCTACCAGGTCTTGACGCGCGCGGGCGGTCGCCGATCCTCGGCTCGCAGCCGCAGGTCCAGGACCACGCAGCCGCGCGGCATGCAGCGCACCGGGTTGAGGTCGGCCTCGACCAGTTCGGGGAGCTCCGCCAGCAGCAGCGCGAACCGCAGCAACAGCTCGCGCAGGGCGATCCGGTCCAGCGCCGGGCCGCCCCGGAGGCCGTTGAGCTGGATCGCCACGCTGCGCGACGCGTCGATCAGCTCGTCGGCCTCGACGTCGGTCCGGGGGAGCGGGCGGAAGGCCGCCGTCGCGCCCAGCCCGGCCTGGCGCCCGCCGAGCCCGACGGCCATCACCGGCCCGAGGTCCGCATCGCTGACGGCACCGACGAGCACGTCGGCCCCGGGCGCGACCAGCGGCTGCACGATCGCCCCCGTCCACGCCCGCCCGGACGGGGCCACGCGCCGCTCGAGCTCGGCCCAACCGGCCCGCACGGCGGCCTCGCCGTCGAGCCCCAGCAACACCGCGTCGATCTCGCCGGCATCGGCGGGCGGCGGGAAGTCGGCCTTCAGCGCGATTGGGCCGCCGACGCGTGCCGCCGCCCCCACCGCCTCCCCCTCCGACCGACAGCGCGCCGAGTCGACCACCGGGATCCCGTGGGACTCGAGCATCGCCTCGACCTCCGAAGGCGCCAGCCATCCCCCGGCCGCCCCGGTGCGCTCGAGCGCCGCGCCCAGCCTCGCCCGCGCGGCGCCCGCGTCGAGATCCCCGAACACCGGGCGCTCGCCCAGTGGTCGCGACAGCCACTCGCGGCGCGCGACGGCGCGCGCCAGCACCGCGGCGCATTCGTCGGGGAACAGGTAGTTCGGTACTCCTGTGTCAGTCGGCAGCGTCCCGTCGGCGCGGACGATCGACGCGATCACCGGCTTGAGGTGGGGCGGCTCGTCGGGCGAGATCGCCGCCAGCACCGCCTCGGGATCGCCGCCGTAGCGCCCGCTGTAGGTCACGATCACCGCGTCGACGTCGGGGTCGCAGCGCGCCACCGACAGAGACGCCGCATACTCGGCCGCGCCGGCCTCGAGCCCCAGCGTCAGCGGGTTGGGCTGCGCGAGGCTCGCCGGCTCCACCACCAGGCCCAACCCGGCGCAGGCGTCGACGGTCAGCGTCGCGATCCCCTCCGAGTTGCTGATCACCGCGACGCGGCGGCCGAACGGCAGCGGCTGGCTCTCGAAGAACTCGGCGGCGTTGAACAGCTCGGCGCCGCTGCGGAAGCGCAGCACGCCGGCCTGGCCGAAGATCGCGTCGACGGCCGCGTCGGAGCGCAACGCCGCCGCCGTATGCGAGCGCGCCCGGTCGCGATCGGCCCGCGGCGCCCGCCGGCCCTTGACCGCCAGCAGCGGCTTGCGGCGCGACACGCGCTGGGCAATGCGCGCGAAGTGGTCGGGGTTGCCGAACGTCTCCACGTACACCATCACCGCGGCCGTGCGGGGGTCCTCCTCCCATAGCTCGAGCAGGTCGTTGGTCGAGACGTCGACTCGGTCGCCGAGCGACACGAAGCTCGAGACCCCCAGCCCTCGGGCGGCGGCCTGGGCGAGCAGCCCGATCCCGATCGCGCCCGACTGCGAGCAGATCGCCAGCCGCCCGGTGGCCACCCCGGCCGCGGCCGGGGTGGCCTCGAGCGCGACCTCGGGGTCGGTGTTGAGCACGCCCAGAGAGCTCGGCCCGATCAGCCTCAGACCTCCGGCGCGGACGATCTCGAGCAGCCGCTCCCGGCGCTCCTGAAGCTCGCCGGGGTCGTCGCCGGAGTCGCTGGAGAGCACCAGCAGGCCCTTGGCCCCGCTGACCGCGGCATCCGAGGCGACCGTTGCGACGTGCTCCGGGGCGCTGGCCACGATCACCAGCTCCGGCGGCGAACCGAGTTCGACCAGCCGCCGGCCGTCCAGGCCCGGGCCGGCCAGCGCGGTGACCTGCCCGCTGAAGCCGGCCGCCTGGATCCGCTTCAGGACCGCGCCGCCGAACCCGTCGGGATCACCGACCACCACGATCGACGCCGGGCTGAGCAGTGGCCGGCAGGAGGCGACCGCGCCGATGTGGTCGCGCTCGTCGATCCGCTCCTGGATCGCGTCGGTGGTGAGGTCGAGCGAGACCGTGTACTCGACGCCCAGGCCCCGGCGGCGGACGGCAAACCCAGCGCGCTCGAACACCCTCAGCATCGACCGGTTCTCGGCCAGCACCCAGGCGTCGAAGCGCCTGATCCCGCGCTGCGCGGCGACCGCCGCCAGCTGTTCGAGCATCCGGGTGGCCGCGCCGCGCCCCCGGAAGTCCTCGGCGACCGCGAACGCGACCTCGGCCACGCCCTCCTCGCGCAGCACGTCGTAGCTCGCCGCCGCGACGACCCTGCCGCCATGGCTGCCGACCAGCGCCAGGCGGTCGATCCCGCCCGCGTCAGCGTAGGCGCGGGCGGCGACCTCGGTGTTGGAGGCCCCGTGAAAGCGCATGTACCGGCTCTCGGGCGAGAGCGCGTCATAGAACGCCTTGATGGCCTTGTAGTCCTCGGGGCCGGCCGCGCGCAGGCGCAGCGTCGAACCGTCCAGCAGCAGGACGTCCCGGACCAGTGTCGGCGCGTCGAGCACAGATGCGCAGGGCGTCGGCGGGCTGGGTCGCTACCCCGCGGAGTCCCGCTCCTGCTGGCGCAGCTCGATCCGCCGGATCTTCCCGGTCAGCGTCTTGGGGAGGTCCGAGACGAACTCGATTCGGCGCGGATACGCGTAGGCGGACAGGTGGTCGCGGACGTAGCCCTTGATCTCCTCGCCGAGCGCGTCTGACGGCTCGTAGCCGGAGGCCAGCACCACGAACGCCTTGACCACGTTGCCGCGGCGCTCGTCGGGCGCAGCCACCGCCGCCGCCTCGGCCACCGCCGGGTGCTCGAGGCACGCGGATTCGACCTCGAACGGGCCGATCCGGTAGCCGGCGGAGATGATCACGTCGTCCGCGCGGCCCTCGTACCAGTAGTAGCCGTCCTCGTCGGCGCTGGCGGCGTCCTTGGTGTGGAACCAGTCGCCTGCGAACGTCTCCTCGGTGTCCTCGGGCGGGCGGTTCCAGTAGCCGAGCGGGTAGTGCGGGTTGCTGCGCGCCTTCAGGCAGATCTCGCCGCGCTCGCCCGCGGCGACGGGGCGCTCGTCGTCGTCGAGGATCTCCACCTCCCAACCGGGCATCGGCTTGCCCATCGACCCCTCGCGCACCTGCATGAACGGATAGTTGGCGCACAGCGGATAGGACTCGGTCAGCCCGTAGTAATCGAGCACGGTGATCCCGTACTGGTCGCGGAACCAGCGGATCGCCTCGGGGTTGAGCGGCTCTCCGGCCGAGCACACGATCCGGAACTTCTGCGGATAGCGGGCGCCGGCGTCGCCGATCGACATCATCGAGCGGATCGCGGTCGGGGTGCCGAACACGTTGGTGACCTCGTGGCGGGACAGGAAGTCCAGCTGCTTGTGGGGATCGAAGCCGCCCTCGCGCTGGTAGACCGCCTGCACCGCGCCCCAACGCCACGGTCCGATCAACGGGCAGATCCCGGCCGCCCAGGCCCACTCGCCCATCCCGTGGAACAGCTCGCCGTCTCGGACGTCGTGGCAGTACAGGAACTCCTCGTGGCCGAGGATGTAGCGGTGGGCATGGAGGATCCCCTTGGCCAGCCCGGTCGTGCCTGACGAGTAGTACAGCTGCGCCGGATCCTCCGACGACGTGTCCAGGCAGTTGAACGAGGTCGACCCGCGGCCGAGCAGCTCGTCGTCGAGGATCAGCACGTGCTCGACCAGTGAGCGCTCCATCCGGTCGGCGTTGGCCGCGTTGGTCACGAGCACCTTCGGCTCGGAGTCGGTCAGGCGGTGGCGGATCCCCTCATCGCCGTAGAGCACCGACATCGACAGCAGGATCGCCCCCAGCTTCCAAGTGCCGAAGAATGCCGCGGCGGTCTCGGGGGTCGGAGGGAGCAGCATCGCGACGCGGTCGCCCCGCTGGACTCCATGGGCGACGAGCACGTTCGCAAATTGGTTGGAGAGGTTCTGCAGCTCACCCCAGTCGACCCGGCGGACGTTCCCCTGGAAGTCCTCATGGATCATCGCGAGCTTGTCGCGCGGATGGCGGTCGCAGACGTCTGCCGCGATGTTGTAGCGCTCGGGCACCTCCCACTTGTGGGCGGCGCGCGCTTCGTCGTAGGAGGAGATCGTCGGTGTGGAGCTCATCGGCGCATCATCGCGCCCCCGGCGAGCCGACTCAAGCCGCCTGTAATGTTCCGCAGCGAGGGATGATGATCTTCGCGCTCGGCGTGCTGCTCGGGACTGGGCTTGCCGTCATCATGTGGTTCGGTTGGCGGGGGATACGCGCACCTCGTGAAGCCGATACGCCGGCTGCGGCGGGAATGCAGTCGGCGCTGCACGCGGCGACCTCGACCCTGCCCCATCTGCGTCTGGGACTGAGCCCCCGCACCGCCGAGTGCGCGGTCCCGTATCTGCGCGAGCTGACCGGCGCGGCGGCGATTGCGCTGGCCGACACTCGCTCCGTGCTGGCGATTGACGGCGAGGGACGCGAGCAGGTGCGTCCGGGCGATCTGCTCTCGCGGCTGCTGGAGAAGACCCCGGACCATCGCGTGCACGTGGTCCCGCGACTGATCTCCTCAGATCCCACGTGCCCGCTGCGATCGGCGGTGCTGGCCCCGCTGATCGTGCAGGGCCGGCGCGCGGGCACGCTGATCTTGTTCTACCGCGTGTCCGGCCGGCCCCGGCCGGCCGAGCTGAAGGTCGTCCAGGAAGCCGCCAGCCTGGTCTCGGCCCAGGTCGAGCTGTCGATCGTCTCCGACCAGGAGGAACGACTCGCCCAGGCCGAGCTGCGCGCGCTCCGCGCCCAGATCTCGCCGCACTTCATCTACAACGCGCTCGCCGCCGTGGCCGGCGACATTCACGTCCGCCCGGACGAGGCGCGCGAGCTGCTGAGCGACTTCGCCGAGTTCACCCGGTACCTGTTCCGCGACGGCCGCTCGTACGTGACGCTGGGCGAGGAGCTCGACCACGTGGAGCGCTACCTGCGCCTCGAGCAGGCGCGGTTTCGCGACAGCCTGAACGTGACCGTCGACGTCCCGCTCGAGACGCGCGACGCGGTCGTGCCCGCGATGTCGGTGCAGCCGCTGGTCGAGAACGCCGTGCGCCACGGCGTCGAGCGGCGCGCCGGCACCGGCCGCGTGGTGATCAGGGCAGCGGTCGACGACGGTGACGTGGTACTGCAGGTCACTGACGACGGGGTCGGGATCGAGCCCGCGCGCGTCCCCGACGTGCTGGCCGGAGCCGGCGGCGGGATCGGCCTGTCGAACGTCGACGCCCGGCTGCGGGCCACGTTCGGCGAGCGCTACGCGCTGCGGATCGAGTCGATCGTCGGTGCCGGGACCACGACGGTGATGACCGTACCCAACCTCCGCGGCGATGCGGCCAGGGGCGAGCTGGCGTGGATGGTGTGATCCGATGAGCGCCGACAGCCTGACGATCCTCGCCGTCGACGACGAGCGCACCCAGCTGGAGGATCTGGCGCGGCTGCTGCGCAGCTTCCCGGGGGTCGAGGAGGTCGAGTGCGCCTACGACGGCCACGACGCGCTGGTCAAGGCGTCCTCGCAGCGCTACGACGCGATCTTCATGGACGTACGGATGCCCGACATCGACGGGCTCGAGCTCGGTCGCGTGCTGACCAGGTTCGCGTCACCGCCGGCGCTGGTCTACGTCAGCGCCTACGACGGGGCAGCGGTCGACGCGTTCGAGCTGCGGGCGCTCGACTACTTGCGAAAGCCGGTCAGCCGTCGCCGCGTGCAGGAGGCGCTGGAGCGGGTCACGGCGGCCGTCGACGCAGCCCCGGCGGCCAACGGGCCCTCGGCCGCGGGCGGCGCCGGCGCGCAGGACAGCGAGATGATCGCTGTCGCCTGCGCCCGCGGCGGCGCCACCCGCCTGATCAGCCGTCACCAGGTGCTGTACGTGCAGTCCAACGGCGACTTCGTCCGGATCGTGACCGACGACGGCCGTTACCTGCTGCGGGCGACGCTCGCCGAGATCGAGCGCCGCTGGGACCCGCACGGGTTCGTGCGGGTCCACCGGCAGTACGTCGCCAACCTGCGGCGCGCGGTCGAGCTGCGCCCGCTGCTGGGTGGGACCGCCGAGCTCGCTTTCGGCGACGGGCAGTCGATTCCGATCGCCCGCCGCCAGGTCAACGAGCTCGGCCGGCGCCTCGGCGTCTGACCAGAGTCAGGGTTCGTAGGAAAATTACGGTGGTGATTGGACGGTCGACCCGCGGATGCTGGGCGCCGCACGCGAGCGAAGGCGTGCCGAGGCACGACGAGCGAGTGGGGTGGCGATGCAGCGCCGCGGAGCGGCCGGACAAGCCCGCAGTAATTTATCTACGGGCCCTCAGTCGGCCTCGGCCTGCTCCTCCTTGATCTTGCCCGCTAGCGCTGACATCACGTCGGGGTCGCGCAGGGTGGTGACGTCGCCCAGCGCGCGGCCCTCGGCGATGTCGCGCAGCAGCCGGCGCATGATCTTGCCCGAGCGGGTCTTGGGGAGGTCGTCGGCCCAGATGATCCGCTTGGGCCGGGCGAACTTCCCGATCCGGTCGGCGACGTGCGCGCGGATGTCCTCGACGATCTCGTCGGTGCCCTCGGTCGTGCCCTGGAGCGTCACGAACGCGCAGATCGCCTGGCCGCTGTCCTCGTCGGTCTGGCCGATCACGGCCGCCTCGGCGACGTTCTGTTGAGAGACGATCGCGGATTCGACCTCGGCGGTGGACAGCCGGTGACCCGAGACGTTGACGACGTCGTCGATCCGGCCGATGATCCAGAAGTAGCCGTCCTTGTCCTTGCGCGCGGCGTCGCCGACGAGATAGGTCTCCTTGCCGAACCGCGAGAAGTACGTCTCGACGAACCGGTCCTCCTCCCTGTACAGGGTGCGGAGCATCGACGGCCACGGCCTGCGGATCACCAGCAGGCCCTGCCCGTCGACTGGCTTGCCCTCGGTCTCGTCGACGACCTCTGCCTCGATGCCCGGAAACGGGCGGGTCGCCGAGCCAGGCTTGGTCGACACGATCCCCGGCAGCGGCGTGATCATGATCGCCCCGGTCTCGGTCTGCCACCACGTGTCGACGATCGGACAGCGCTCGCCGCCGACGACCTTGTAGTACCACAGCCACGCCTTCGGGTTGATCGGCTCGCCGACCGATCCCAGCAGCCGCAGCTTTGACAGGTTGAACTTCTCCACGTGCTCCACGCCCCACTTGATGCACGCGCGGATCGCGGTCGGGGCGGTGTAGAACTGGGTCACGCCGTAGCGCTCACACAGCTCCCACCAGATCCCCTTATGCGGATAGTCCGGAGCGCCCTCGTACATCACGCTGGTCGCGCCGTTGGCCATCGGCCCGTAGACGATGTAGGAGTGCCCCGTGACCCAACCGACGTCGGCCGAGCACCAGAACACGTCCTGGTCGGGTTTGAGATCGAAGATGTAGCGGTGCGTGCTGGCGACCCCGGTCAGATACCCGCCGGTCGTGTGCAGCACCCCCTTGGGCTTGGCCGTCGAGCCGCTGGTGTAGAGCACGTACAGCGGGTGCTCGGCGTCGAGCTGCTCAGCCGGACACTCCGCATCGGCCGCCTCCATGATCTCGTCAAACCACACGTCGCGACCGTCGCGCATCTCGCAGTCCTCGCCGGTATGCCTGACCACGACGATGTGCTCCAACGTGTCCAGACCGTCCATCACCGTGTCGACCTGCTGCTTGATCGGGGCGGTCTTGCCCTTGCGCCGCGCGCCGTCGATCGTGATCAGCGCCTTGGCCTCAGAAAACTCCATCCGCTCCTTGACCGAGTCCGACGAGAAGCCTCCGAAGACCACGTTGTGCGGAGCGCCGATCCTCGCGCACGCCAGCATCGACACCACCACCTCGGGAACCATCGGCAGATAGATCCCGACGATGTCGCCCTTCTCGATCCCCAGATCCTTCAGCGCGTTAGCGAACCGCTGCACGTCGCGGTGCAGATCGGCGTAGGTCAGATCGCGCTCCTCGCCCTCCTCCCCGCGCCAATGAAACGCCACCCGGTCGCCGTTACCGGCCTCCACGTGCCGGTCCAGACAGTTATAGGACGCGTTGATCTTCCCGTCCGAAAACCATTTGTAAAACGGCGGATCCGAGTCATCCAGCGTCTCAGACGGCTCCACAAACCAATCAAGCTCCTTCGCCTGACGCAACCACCACCCCTTCCAATCCCGGTCAGCCTCCTCATACACCGCCGGGTCATTCAGCAGCGCGTTCTTTACAAAGTCCGGCGGTGGGTCGAACCGCTCGATCTCGAGCATCTGCTCGAGCTGAGCCTCGAGCGTCGAGCTACCGGGGGTTGTCGCTGCGTCTGCCATTGTGAGGGGCCCCTCCTTCGGGATTGCGGTCAGGCGGGCGTATACCTCTATTTCTACCCGACGGTGACCCTTCTTGGACAGCGGACGGGCGCCGGCCCCGGCTGCCGGCGCCCATACTGCTTGCGTTCGTACCTACCGGCCGAGCGGGAACACCGGGAGCAGGTCCCGGCCGAATGTCGAGGCCAGCACGGCTGCGATCGCCGTGTACCAGGCCGCGATCGCCGTCACCAGGCCGACGTATCCGCCGACCTTGATCGTGCTGTTCTGCGTAGACAGGGTTCCGGCCAGCGCCGAGTTGCCGATTGCCAAGAAGATGAATGCGATCAACAACAGCAGGAGCACCACCACGATCGCTCCCGTCGTGCGCAGCGCAGCGATGAGCATCAGCGCCGTGAAGATCGCCCACGTCCACAGGTAGAGCCCGACCACGCTGTGGACTTCTTTGAGCGGCACCCCCTTGAGGGCGACCGTGACCAGGAAGTAGAACGAGATCCAGAACGCTCCGTAGGAGCAGAACGCCACCGCCCCGAACGTGTTGCCGGTCCGGAACTCCCAGATCCCGGCGATCAGCTGGGCGATTCCGCCGTAGACCAGCGCCATGCTCAGAACGCCGGCCAGGGCGGTGTGCGAGACGAGGTCCGAGTTGAACATGCTCAGCATGAACGTGGTGGCGGCGAACCCGGCGAGCCCCAGCGGCGCCGGGTTGGCCGGCGTCCATCCTCCTCCGGTCGAGAGTGTGGGATCGGGCGCGGGGGCCACGTCGGCTTCGCGCGGGCCGATGTTTCCAGCTTCCATCTGTCTCCTCCTACTGGTGAGTGGAAGTCGTCACCGGCCACCGTGCACCTCAGGCTCACCGTCGGCAAGGACGGATCGCCCAGCGGTGCCGGCGGTCCCCCGAACGGCAGTCAGGGCACGACGAGCGGAGACCGCGGGTCCGACGAGCGGCCCGGGAATCACTCCCTGGGCCGGCAGCTGACGCCGGAACCGCGGGTCAGCGGCGGCGCTTGCGCTTGCGCTTGGCGGCGGAGGCGCGGCCCTGCGCGACCGCCGGCTGCGCCTCTGCCACGGGCTCGGGATCGGGCCCCGGGGCGGGTGCGTCCTTGCCGCGCCCTCGCCCTCGACCTCGACGTGAGGAGGCGGCCTCGGCGCGTTGTTGGCGCATCGCCTGACCGGTCGGCCACGGCTCCGCGTTGCCCGTCCGCCAGGCCGGCGGCACGCCGCTGGGCCAGCGGCCCGAGAACAGGTAAGCCAGCGCCCCCAGGAAATAGGCCTGGACGATCGGCAGCTGCACGATCGGGAGGATGATCAGCACGCCCGCGAACATCCCCAGGTATCCGAGGAACCGCGGAAGCAGGCCGACCCGCATGGCCTGCAGCGCGATCAGCACCGTCGACACCGCCAGCAACAGCGACGCGGCCTGGGCCGCCAGCTGCGGCGCCACCAGCGAGGCCGAGCTGGTCAGCGCGTGGGCCTGCTCGTAGGTTTGGTCACCGGTCGTGACGAACTGGTTGGCCTTGATCGAGATCACGACCGCGGACGCGACCCCGGCGATCGCGGCGAGCACGCTGCCGACGATCGCCACGTACTTGATCCAGCCGAACTGCTGCGGGGCGCGAGCCCTGGTCGAGTCGACCAGGAACACCAGCGTCGCCCCCAGCGCCAGCCACGCGATCGCCTGCACCACCGCCCCGACGATGTCCAGCCCGATGCGCTTGTGCTCGGTGATCAGGCCGAGCGTGAGCTCGTTGACGTGAGCGTGGGGCCCGAGGAGCTGCAGGATCGCAGCGGCGATCAGGCCGATTGCCGCGATGCCCGCGAGCACGGCCTGACGGGGCCGTACCCTCGTCTCGTAGAGCAGTCGTTGGTCAGCGGTCATCGGTCAAGTCGGAGCCAGTGTATTGGGGGTCTGAGCCGGGCGCACGAGGATGGCTACCATTGAGCGTATGGAAGGCAGCGGATTTGGAAACCTCTTCGGTGACCCGGACGACCTACAGCGCCGGCTGGGTGAGTTTGCCGAGCAGATGCAAGGAGCCCAGCGCCTCGCCTGGGCCGACAACGCGATCAAGCTCGCGGTCGACCTCACGGTCGCTTCGCTCCAGCGCGTCAACATCCAGGGCACGACCGAGCAGCAGGCCGAGCAGCTTCGCTCGGTGATGGCCGTCGTGTTCCCGGAGGCCGTGACGCTCGTGCGCGAAGCCCGCGAGGGCCTGCAGTAGCAGCGCCGCAGCAGCTCAGAGCGCGCCGAGCACCAGCTCGTCGTGCTCGGCTGGCTTGACAGTGCGCAACACCTCGCGCACATTGCCGTCCGGCCCGATCACGAACGTGGTCCGCTCGTTGCCCATGTAGGTGCGCCCGTAGCGCTGCTTCTCGATCCACACGCCGTAGGCCTCGGCAACGGAGTGGTCCTCGTCTGACAGCAGCGGGAACCCGAGCCCGTACTTGTCGTCGAACTTGGCGATCGGCCTGACCGGATCCGGCGACACGCCGAGCACGACCGCGCCGGCTCGCTCGTAGTCGGAGCGGTGGTCGCGCACGCCGCAGGCCTGGACCGTGCAGCCCGGGGTGTCAGCCTTGGGATAGAAGTAGAGGACGACGGTCTTGCCGCGCAGGCCCGACAGCGACACGGGGTTGCCGTGCTGATCGGGAAGCGTGAAGTCCGGTGCGTCGTCTCCGACCTGGGGTGCCATCGCGGGTGCAAGACTACTTGAGCAGCCGGGACAAGCGCCTGTCCTTCATCAGCTTGCCATCGGTCTGGCAGGCCGGGCAGTAGGCCATCACGTAGTCCTCGTAGAACACCGCCTCGAGGCGGTCGCCGCAGCGCGGACACGGCTCGCCGTTGCGGCGGTGGACCGAGAGCGGCATCGGCAGCTTGTCGGGGATCGGCAGTGTCAGCGTCCGCTCGTAATGCTCGATCGCCTCGCCGAGCCGCTGCACGATCGCGGTCCGCAACGTCTCGGCCTCGTCGGCGTCGAGATCGGAGCCCCGCTTGAACGGGGAGAGCATCGCGGTGTGGAGGATCTCGTCGACCCAGGACCGGCCGATTCCCGCGATCACGTGCTGGTCGCGCAGCAGCGCGTACAGCGGGCGCGGCTGGTCCAGCAGCGGCTGCAACGGCGGCGGGTCGGGCCAGGCCTCCGGTCCGAGCTCGGCGATCGTCGCCTCCTGGTCGACCTCGGAGCTGCGCAGCAGCTTGACCCAGGCGCGCTGCTTGGTGCCGAACTCGCGCAAGCGCAGCTCGCGCCCGTCATCGAGCCGGACCAGCAGCCGCGAGGTCCGGTCGCGCAGCGACGCCCTGGCATCGAACAGCTGCAGGCGGCCGGCCGACATCAGGTGGATCAGCAGCGTCAGGTCGTCCTCGATCTCCACCAGGAACAACTTGCCGCGACGGCGGATCCCGCCGATCGTGCGGCCGTCGATTGCGTTCAGCGGCGGGTCGAACGTCTTCAGCGCATTGATCCCGGGAGCGAGCGCCGACTCGACGACGCTACCGGCGACGGCGGCCCCAATCAGGCGCGCCGTGATCTCAACCTCGGGTAGCTCGGGCATGTCTAGCCATTGAGATTAGTCCAAGCCTGGCGGGTGTCGGGGCGGTCGCGTAGATGACGAAATTCTCGGTATCTGCAGCAAACTGTTCGGCGTTGTTCAAGGTGCCTTTAGTCGGCCGGAGAAGACTCCCGGGGATGAGTGACCTACTTGCAATTGTGGGGGACGAGGAGAGCGACGAACAGCTCCTCGCGGAGATCGCCCGCCGGCACCCCGACCGGGTGACGGTGCTGGTCGAGGACGGCGACGCCGACCTCGGTTTGGACGGATCGAGTACCGGGGGCGCGCTGCGCGACCGGCTGGCGACGCTGCTGCGAGCGATCGAGCAGCGCACCGGTGCCGTCGTCGTGGGGCTTGCCGGCAGCCGCAGCCAGTTGCGCGGCTGGCGCTTTGACCGGGTGGTGGGGGGTCGGGGGCCGCTGCCCGCCTGACCATCTGAGGTCGCCGTGGCAAACGTCCCTGGGTAGCGACGAGACCGGTCGAGTGGGGCGTTGTGTAAATCGGTCGTCCCCTCCCGACGTCGTGCTTGCGGATACTCGGCTCGGCTACGCCCCAGCCGACGGGAGGCTGAAGCGCACCCGAGTTCCCACGGTGGCTTCGGCGAGCCAGATCCGGCCGCCGTGCGCCTCCACGATCGCCCGGGAGACCGCGAGCCCCAGGCCCGCGCCGCCTCCGGTCCGGGCCGCGTCGGCGCCGCCCCGGTAGAACGCGGTGAACACGTGCTCGCGCTGCTCGGGGGCGATCCCGTCGCCGGTGTCGGCGACCTCGACCTCGATCCGGTCGGCCACCGGCTCGGCGCGCACGACCACGCTGCCGTCGGCGGGCGTGTGACGGATCGCGTTCTGGATCAGGTTGAACAGGACCCGCTGAAGCTTCTCGGGGTTGGCGCACGCCGCGCACAGCGCGTCGGGCACCTCGGCCATCACCGCCACGCCCTTGGCCTCGGCCTGCACGCGCATCGCGGCCACCGTCTCGCCGACGAGCTCGTCCAGCGGGACCTGCTCGAGCGACCAGCGGATGTCGCCGGCCTCGAGCCGGGAGAGCTCGAACAGGTCGTCGATCAGCGCGCTCAGCGCGTCGATGTGGGTGCTCATCCGCCCCAGGTAGCCGCGCCGGACGTCGCCGTCGACGATGTCGTCGCCGACCGCGTCGGCCAGCAGCCGCAGCGACGTGATCGGCGTGCGCAGATCGTGCGAGACCGCCGCGACCAGGTCGCGCCGGGCGGCATCGGCCTGATCGCGGGCGGCCTCCTCGACGCGCAGGCGGGCGATCATCGCGTTGGCCGCGGCTGCGAGCTCGGACAGCTCGTCCGGTGCCGAGGTCTCGATGTGGACATCGCGCTCGCCGCGCCCGACCGCCTCGAGCCCGTCGCGGATCGTCTCGACGTCGCGCAGGATGCCGCCGGCCATGACCTTCGTGGCCACCACGGCGAATACGCCGGCGCCAACGACAATCGCTGCCAGCAGCGTGACGTCGTGGCCGGAGATGACCATCAGCAGCCCGACCACGACCAGTCCCAGCAGCACCGGGGCGATCACGACCGCAACCACCATCGCGAACTGCCGCGACAGCGACCCCGCCCACGCCCGCACGCGGGCGATCGCTCCCAGGCGTCGCTCCGGGCCAGCGCGCTGACGCGGCACCTCCACGCGCCCGCGCTCGGCTCCGATCACGGCTGGAACCGGTAGCCGACCCCCCACACCGTCTGGATATGGCGGGGACGCGAGGGGTCGGATTCGATCTTCGAGCGCAGCCGACGGACGTGGACGGTCACGGTCGAAGTGTCGGTGTAGAACGAGTATTGCCAGATCGCGTCCATCAGCTGGTTGCGCGAGAACACCTGTCCGGGGTGCCGGGCCAGGAACAGCAGCACGTCGAACTCGCGCTGGGTCAGCTGCACCTCCCTCCCCTCCACGAACACCCGGCGCGCCGCCGGGTCGATCTCGATCTGGCCGATCATCAGCGGCGACTCGTACGCGGGCGACGTGTCGAATCGCCGCAGCACCGCGTCCACGCGCGCGACCAGCTCGGCCGGCGAGAACGGTTTGACCACGTAGTCGTCGGCGCCGAGCCGCAGGCCGACGACGCGATCGGACTCCTCGCCCTTGGCGGTGAGCAGGATCACCGCGATCCGGTCGCGATCGGCTTCGCGCAGCCTGCGCATCACCTCGAGGCCGTCCAGCCCGGGGAGCATCAGGTCGAGCACGACCAGGTCCGGCCTGTGGCTGGCCGCCGCGGCGATTGCCTGCAGGCCGTCGGCGGCGACCCGGGTGCGGTAGCCGGCCCGCTCCAGGTACCGCGCCACCACCTCGGCGATCGTCGGCTCGTCGTCGACGACGAGCACCGAGCCCCTGGCGTGGTCATCCATATGGCGATTGTGGCAGCGATCACCGGCCTGGACGCCGCCTCTACGCCCGCGTTAACGGCCTGTTCAGAGCCCGGCGCCGGTACGCTGCGGAGCGCGATGAGCGTGGCCCTGGCACCCGACGACGTCGTCCGGACCCACGCGGAGGCGTCCGCCAACTCACGCGAGCCGCTGCTCGTGCTCGACCCGCTGATCGAGTTTCTCGACGCCAACGAGCTCGACGCGCCCGCCGACCTGAGCGCGACGCCGATCGGCGAGGGCCACTCGAACGTCACGTTCGAGCTGTCCACCGGAGTGGTGTTGCGGCGCCCGCCGCGCGGGCCGCTGCCCCCGAGCGCCCACGACGTGCTGCGCGAGGCGCGCCTGCTGCGGGCGCTGGATGCGACGCCGGTGCGGGTGCCGACGGTGCTCGCAGTGTGCGACGACGAGCGCGTGGTCGGGGCGCCGTTCTACTTGATGTCGCGGATCGAGGGCCAGGCGCTGACCACCTCGCTCCCCGAGCCGCTCGACAACCCCGAGCAGCGCGAGCGGGTGGCCGACGAGCTGATCGACGCGCTGGTCGAGCTGCACTCGGCGCAATGGACCACGATCGGCCTCGAGGGGTTCGGCAAGCCGACCGGATACCTCGAGCGCCAGCTGCGCAGGTTCACCGGCCTGTGGGAGCACAACCGCACCCGGGACGTGCCCGAGGTCGAGCAGGTCGGGTCCTGGCTGGCCGAGAACATGCCCGCCTCGCCCCCGGCCACGATCGTGCACGGCGACTATCGGCTCGGCAACACGATGTACGCCGCCCAGGCGCCGGCGCGGCTGCTCGCGATCCTCGACTGGGAAATGGCCACAATCGGCGATCCCCTGGCCGACGTCGGCTACATGATGATCCACTGGACCGAGGCGGATGACCCCCAGACCAAGTTCAACCTCCAAAGCGTCACCAGTCGCGACGGGTTCCCAACCCGGCGGGAGCTGATCGCCCGCTACGAGCAGCGCTCCGGCCGCTCGATGCAGGCGCTCAACTGGTACGTGACGCTGGCGCTGTGGAAGGCGGTCGTGTTCATGGAGGGCAACTACAAGCGCGCCGTGGCCGGATCGACCGACGACCCGTACCTGAAGACCTTCGGTGAGGGCGTGCTCGAGCTCGCCCGCCGCGCCGTCGACGTTTCGCAGCATGGCCTCTGAGGACGGCGGCGGCGAGCGCCGCTACCGCGGCCTGCTGGTCGACTGGGGCGGCGTCATGACCAGCAACCTGTTCACCTCGTTCAGGTCGTTCTGCGAGGGCGAGGCGATCGACCCCGACACGATCCGGCGCGGCTTTCGGGAGGACCCCGACGTCCGTCAGCTGATGATCGGGCTCGAGACCGGCGCCGTCGAGGAGGCAGAGTTCGAGCCGCGGTTAGGCGAAATTCTGGGCGTCAGCGCGACCGGCCTGATCGACCGCCTGTTCGCGGGCTCGAGCGTGGACCAGGAGATGGTCGACGCGGTGGCCGCGGCCAGGCGCGCCGGCGTGCGTACGGGCCTGATCTCGAACTCCTGGGGCACCCGGCGCTACGACCGCAAGCTGCTGGCCGCGTTGTTTCGCGGGATCGTGATCTCCGGCGAGGAGGGAATGCGCAAGCCGGACCCGCGGATGTACGAGCTGGGCGCCGAGCGGATCGGCGTCGAGCCGCGGGCGTGCGTGTTCGTCGACGACCTGCCGTTCAACCTCACGCCGGCCGCGGAGCTCGGCATGGCGACGATTCACCACGTCAGCGCCAGGGAGACGATCCCGGAGCTCCAGCGGCTGCTCGGAGTATCGCTGCAGCGCGCCGCCGAGCCCGCGTAAACGAACAGGGTCCTGCACCACGACCCGCGCGGAGTCCCTAACCTGGATGCCATCCAGGCGGGCGAAGTCGTACATCCGTTCCAAATATCGCGACGTTTCGCGAGCCGGCGTGTTGTATGCGGGCGAATGACGTGTGCGAGCGCCCATCGCATCCGGGGCCTTGGTGCTGCACCGGGCTTGCTCGTAGTCGCGCTTGCGATGTTCGGCTTGGCAGGCACCGCTTCGGCGCGCCCGGCCACCAAGTCGGTTCGCTACCACGGCTACGCGCTGAGTGTGCCCCGCTCCTGGAGGGTCGTCGACCTCAGCCGACACCCCGAGACGTGCGTCCGGTTCGACCGCCACGCCGTGTACCTCGGCCACCCCGGATCCCAGCAGTCCTGCCCGGCGCACACGGTCGGCCGCACCGGGGCGATCCTGGTTGCGCCCGCGACCACCCACCTGCGCCGCGCGATCGCCAGTTCGGCAGCCGCAACCGCGGCCTCCGGAGTGCCGCACCTGGAGGGCTCGACGTCCACGTTCGTCGCCCGCAAGGAGGGCGTGCTGGTGACCGCGACCTGGGCGCGCGACTCCCGGGTCGTGGCCCGGGCGGTGCACCGCCGCTCGCTCGCGCCGACCCGCCTGGCGCACGCCGGCGCCCCCGCCGTCAGGCCCGCCGCCGCGCGGCGCACCAAGCCGCTGGCCCGCACCGCGGCCGCGAGCTTCAGCGGGCTGGGCTTCGACGCCTGCAGCGCGCCCTCGCCGAGCGCGATGACCGCGTGGGGATCGTCGCCCTATGAGGCGATCGGGATCTACATCGGCGGCACCAACTCCGCTTGCGCGCAACCGAACCTGAACGCCACCTGGGTGGCCGGCGAGGTCGTGGCCGGCTGGCACATGGTCCCGATCTACGTCGGTCTGCAGGCGCCCACCAACTCCTGCGGGTGCGCCGGCATCAGCCCGTCCAAGGCGGCCGCCCAGGGCGCGGCCGCGGCGCAGGACGCAGTCGCCGACGCGCAGGGGATCGGGATCCCGCAGGGCAACCCGATCTACGACGACATGGAGGCGTACTCGACCACGAGTACCAACACCACCGCGGTGCTCGCGTTCCTGTCGTCTTGGACGTCCGAGCTGCACGCCCTCGGGTACCTGTCGGGCGTCTACAGCAGCACCGGCTCCGGGATCGCCGACCTGGTCAAGAACATGGGCACTACGTTCGAGGAGCCCGACGACGTGTGGTTCGCCGAATGGAATAACTCGAAGACCGCCACCAGCTCCACGATCCCCGCCGAGGACTTCGTCAACCACCGCCTGCACCAATACCGGGGCGGACACAACGAGACCTACAGCGGGGTCACGATCAACATCGACAACAACTTCGTCGACGGCGACACCGCCGACACGTCGGGCACGGTCACCACTGCCGCGCCGCCGCCCACGCCCCCGTCGCTGAAGGTCTCGCCGGCCGCCAACGGCACCACGGCGCTGTCGGTCCACTGGGCCGGCGCCAGCGGCGTGGCCTCCTGGCAGGTGCTCGCCGGATCGACGCCGACGGCGCTGACGGCGGTTGCTTCGGCGCGCGCCCGCGGTGTCAGCCAACGGATCTCGTTGCGCAGCGCCGCGGCGGCGTTCGCCGTCCAGGCCCGCGACACCGCCGGCAATGTGCTGGCCACGAGCGCGGCGGTGCCCACCCCGGCGCACATCGCCGTCTACGGCAAGAGCGCGTTCGTGCCGGCCACGAACGGGCTGGGTGGCGTCCCGGTCGGCTGTTACATCGGGACTACCTGCAACGTGACCACGACCGTGTTCGCCGGCCGCAGGGTGATCGCCAAGACCGGTGTCGAGCGCGTCGCCACCAACGGCGCCGGGATCCTCCACTTCAAGCTCACCTCGGTCGGCCGCAAGCTGCTCACCCACGCGCGCGGAGGCCGGCTCGCCGTCCAGGTCAAGGTGCTCGACAGCACCGGCACCAAGGCGCTGGTGCCGCTGACGCTGATCCCGTTCACCACCTCCGGTCCCGCTCCCGCCCGCAGCAACACCCCGGCGCCGCCGTTGCGGGTCGTCGGCAACGCGCACTTCGTCTCCTCCCGCGGCACCGGAGGGATCCTCGCCGGATGCTCCAGCACCACGACCTGCAACGTCAGCACGGTGGTGTCCGTCGGGCGCACGGTCGTCGCCCGCACCGGGGGCGAGAACATCGGCGCGATGGAGCTCGGCTACCTGATCTTCAAGCTCACGCCGAAGGGCCGCTCGCTGATGGTGCACTCGCACTCCAATCAGCTGGGCGCCAGGGTCACGATCTCCTCCTCCGGCCTGGCCACCGCTGCCGCCAGCGTCGCGCTGGTCGGGTTTCACTAGGGAAGCACCGACCTCGTGGACTACTACGACCACTACTCGCTGTTGGCGAGCATCGAGGACCTGTTCGGCCTCAAGCACCTCGGCTACGCCGACGTGGCCTCGCTGCCGAGGTTCGACTCGGCCACCTACAACGGCACGACCAGCCCGTAGCCGGTTCGGATCCCGCGGGCGGCCCTCAGTCGCGCGAGCCGCGCCCGTACATCACGTTGAGGAACTTGCGCAACATCTTCGTGCGCCCGGCGGTGTAGGGGAACATGAACGGCTCGCGCTTGAGTGCCCGCTTGGTCACGAACAGCGACTGGGTCTTGGCGTACTTGCGGATTCCCTGGGCGCCGTGGCGGGTGCCCAGCCCGGAGGCCTTCCAGCCACCCATCGGCAGGTTCAGCGCGGAGTAGTTCATCTGCGCGTCGTTGACGCACACCGCGCCGGCCTCGATCCGCCGCGCCAGCTGCTCGCCGCGCTCGACGTCCGAGGTCCACACGCTGGCCTGCAGCCCGTACGTCGAGTCGTTGGCCAGCCGCACGCCCTCCTCAGCGTTGGCGATCTTCATGATCGGCAGCGTGGGCCCGAACGTCTCCTCGCGCATGATCTTCATCGAGTGGTCGACGTCGACGAGCACCGTGGGCTCGTAGAAGCGGCCGGGCCCGGAGCCCGGGTATCCGCCGGTCACGACCTTCGCCCCCTTGGCGACGGCGTCGCGCACGTGGCTGTCGACGAGCTCGAGCTGGGGCGGGAACGTGACCGCCCCGATGTCGACGGTGCCGATCCCGGCGGGCGCGCCCTGGCGCAGGCCCCGGACGTTGTCGGTGACCGCCTGCACGAACGTGTCGTATACGGGCGCCTCGACATACGCCCGTTCGACCGAGATGCACACCTGGCCCGCGTTGTTCATCGAGTAGAACGCCGCCGCGTTGGCCGCCCGCTCCAGGTCGGCGTCGGCGCAGACGATCATCGGGTCCTTGCCGCCGAGCTCGAGGTAGCAGGGGATCATCGCCGAGGCAGCCGCGCGCAGTGCCTTCTTGCCGGTCTTCGCCGAGCCGGTGAACATCACGCAGTCGACCTTGGAGATCAGCGCGGCGCCGGTGCTGCCGTCACCGGTGGCGACCTGGAATACGCCCTCGGGCGCGCCGCACTCGAGCATCATCTCCTCCATCAGCAGCGAGCTCAGGGGCGTCACCTCGCTCGGCTTCAGGATCACGGCGTTGCCGGCCGCCAGCGCCGGGATGCAGTCCCCAAACGAGTTCGCGATCGGGTAGTTCCAGGGGCCGATCACGCCGACCAGCCCGATCGGGGCGTAGCGGATCACGAGCTTCTTGCCGGCGGCGGTCGGGTTGTTCCAGGACGGGACCCGCTCGTCGGCCAGGTACTTCGGCGCCTCTTTGGCCCAGAAGCCAAGCGCCGTCACCGTGTAGCCCAGGTCGGCCAGCTGCGCGTCCTCGTGGGTCTTTCCACTCTCGGACACGACCACGCCGATCACCCGATCGGCGTTATCGAGCATCCACTTCTGCGCACGCCGCAGCACCTTCGCGCGTCCGGCAAAGGCAACGCCCTCCCAGCCGAGCTGGGCCTCGCGCGCCCGGGCGACGAGTACGTCGAGCTCGTCGGACCCGAGGATCGGGACCGTCGTGAGCTGCTCGCCCGTTGCCGGGTTCTCGACCAAGATCGTTGCGGTCGCCGAATCACCGTTGGTGTCTGACGCCGGCCGGTGGGTAGCGCTCGCCATTCGCTGTCTCCTTGTCCTGACTCCTGAAAGAGGTGGGCCGTTTAGGCTAGCCGAGCCCCGGCCGCCGGCCAACCTCACGGCCGGATCCCCGGCCGGCGCAGCCGCCCACCATCGAACGAGCCGATCGAACAGATCCAGCGCGCGCTCCCGGGCGCCAGGCCCGTAGCGCTCGATCTCGTCGAGAAGCCGACCCTCGTCGACCCCGTAGGACGCCCACTTCGGCCGGGCCGCATCCAACCAGACCTCGGCGCACCCCGTGTCGGCCTCCGGATGGAACTGCAGCCCGATACTCGCCCCGCTGGTGAACGCGACCGTCTCATCCGGGGTGCCGGCGAGCAGCCGCGCGCCCGGCGGCAGCGTGAACAGGTCGTCGTGCCATAACACCCAGGGACCCTCGGTGATCAGCTCGGGCTCCGCGCTCGGCACTCGGCGCCAGGTCATCTCGCGACTCGGTGCGCGCGAGACAGTTCCCCCGAGTGCCTTGGCCAGCACCTGGCCGCCGAAGCAGATCCCCAAAATCGGGACTCGGCGGTCGTGTGCCTGCGCCAGGAACTCGAGTTCGCGCGCGACCCAGGGGACGTCGGACTGCGTCGCCGACTGCTCGGAGCCGAGGCTGACGATCGCGTCGAAGTCGTCGACCGTCGGCCAGCTCTCCGGCCGGCGGCCCGCGACCAGCTCGAGCTCGTGGTCACGGCTGTCGGCCCACGCAACCAGCAGCGCGGCCGGCGCGTCTGAATCGTGCTCGAAGACGAGGATCCGCATCGCTGCCCCCGCGACCGGCTCGCGCCGGCTAGCTCGGATCGAGCTCGATCGACTCGATCACCGGCGGCTCGAGCGGACGGTCCTGCCCACCGGTCGGCAGGCCCTCGATCGCGTCGACGGCGTCCATCCCGCCGGTCACGCGGCCGAACACGGTGTGCTTGCCGTCGAGCCACGGGGCCTGGTCGACGGTGACGATGAAGAACTGCGAGCCGTTCGTGTTCGGGCCGGCGTTGGCCATGGCCAACGCGCCGCGCACGACCTTGTGGTCGTTGATCTCGTCCTCGAACGTGTATCCGGGGCCGCCGGTGCCGACCCCGTCCGGGCATCCACCCTGGATCATGAAGTCCGGGATCACGCGGTGGAAGATGATTCCGTCGTAGAAGCCGTCGCCGGCCAGCTTGCGGAAGTTCTCGACGGTCTTGGGGGCGTCGTCGTCGTACAGCTCGAGCGCGATCGTCCCATGGCTGGTGTTCATGTTTGCTGTGCTCATGGGTCCGAGACTATCTGGCCCGAGCGGCGCACGGACGATGCGCGCCGCTCGGGACCAGTGACTTGGCGACTAGCTGTTGCTCGAGGTCGCGACCGCGTTCAGCGTGCTGACCGCGTTGACCGTCGGGTCCGGCGTCGTCGGGTTGGACGCCGTGTGCACGCAGTCGACGTGCGCCGTGCCCTGCGGCGACGCGACGGCGGCCGGGAACGTCAGCGGGATCGCCACCCGCTGCGTCTGGGTCTTCGGTCCGATCTCGACGCTCACGGTCCGTGTCTGGCTCGAGCCGCTGGCGACCTGCAGCGTGCAGGCGACCGACACCTGCTGCCCGGCCGTGCCGCCGGAGATCGTCGCGTACACGTTGGAGTTCAGCAGGTAGTTGCCTCCGGGCAGGAGCTTGGACACGACCGTGGCCGAGGTCGTCGGGACCGCGGCCGAGTCAGACGCCGCGCCGAACTCTGGCGGCAGCGTGGCGTGACAGGTGACCTTGCCGCCCTGAGCGACGGTGTTGATCGCCGAGTTCCCGCCGCAGGTGCCGCTCACCCGGGTCTGGATCTTGGTGTTGTCGACCCGTTGCAGGCCGACCGTGTGCTGCGCGATCTTCTTGTAGTTGACCGAGTTGTCCTTGATCTTCGAGTTGGAGACCGCGCCGTTCTTCAGCTGGGAGTTCCCGACCGAGTTCGCCGGGATCTGGACGGCGGCATAGCCGACGCCGCCGAGCGCTACGAACAGGGCGATCACCGAGATCACCAACGACGCCGAGGGACGGCGCCGGACGAGCGATTGCAGACGCATCGCGTTACCTCCGTGGTTGCTTGCGGGCCGAGGGGGAGGGCCCTGTCTGACCTCCAACACCGTACGGCCGCAGGAGTCGCGGACCGCTCCCGGCGCGCTGTGCGGCTAGGTCTTGGCGGCCTCGAGACGCAGCGATTGCCCGTTGATCTCGGTGCCGTTGACCTCTTGCAAGATCCGTTGCGCTTGGCGCTCGGGGACCTCCAGGAACGAGAACCGCTCGAGCACGCGCACGTTACGGACCGATTCACCGTCCAGCCCGGTGGCGGCCGTGATCGCGTGGATGATGTCCGACGGCTCGAGCCCGGCGGCGCGTCCGGCGGCGACGATCAGCTTCGTCGCCGGCCCGTCGCCGTCGCCTGAGACGCGCGGCTTGGAGTGCCGGCGCGGCTTCGGGATCACCGGCGTCGGCGCGACGTGCGCGTCCTTGACCCACGGGGCGAGCTTGACCCCGGCGTGCTTCTCGATGGCCTCGATCTCGCGGCGCTGGCGCGGCTCGTAGAACGTGATCGCCCGACCGCTGCGCCCGACGCGACCGGTCCGCCCGATCCGGTGCACGTACACGTCGGGCGACGTGGGGACGTCGTAGTTGATCACGTGCGAGATGCCCGTGATGTCCAGGCCGCGCGCTGCCACGTCGGTGGCGACCAGCAGCGGCAGGCGTCCGTCCTTGAACGAGATCATCACGCCGTCGCGCGCGCCCTGGGTCATGTCGCCATGCAGCGCCTTGACGTTCATTCCACGGTCGCGCAGCGTGCGGTAGAGCTGGTCGCAGCGGATCTTGGTCCGCACGAACACGATCGCCTGCTCGGGCCGCTCGGCCTCCAGCACCTCGACCAGCTGGTCGGCCTTCTCGCGCGGCTTGACCTCGAGGGCGAACTGTTCGACGGTGTCCACCGTCAGCGTGGCGGTGGCGACCCTGATCGTGACCGGGTCGTACAGATAGCGCTCGGCGAGCCGGCGGATCGCGGGCGGTATCGTCGCCGAGAATAGGGCGGTCTGCCGGCTGGAGGGGGTCAGCGAGAGGATCCGCTCGACGTCCTCCAGGAAGCCGAGGTCGAGCATCTCGTCGGCCTCGTCGAGCACCACGAACCGGCAGGCGTTGAGCAGCAGCGAGTGGCGGGAGATCAGGTCCTTGACTCGCCCGACGGTGCCGACGACGATGTGCCCGCCCGCGCGCAGCTGGGCGGTCTGGGAGCGGATCGGGGCGCCGCCGAAGACCGCGACGACGTCGACGCCCTTGCGTCGCCCGTAGGTGCGCAGGGCCTGCGTGACCTGGATGCACAGCTCGCGCGTCGGCGTCAGCACCAGCGCCTGCACTTCCGGCTGGGTCGGGTCGACGTACTGCAGCATCGGCAGCCCGAACGCCGCAGTCTTGCCCGACCCGGTCTGCGCTTGGCCGATCACGTCCAGCCCCTCGAGCAGCGGCGGGATCGCCTCCTCCTGGATCGGGCTCGGCGACTCGTAGCCGACGTCTCCGATCGCGTCGAGTAGGTCCTGATCCAGCCTGAGGTCGGCGAAGGCGGTCATTTCCACTGAAGATAGACGGCCAGAGCTCCGAAGTAGGGGCCGACTTGGGATCGGCGGGCGGTTGACAGGTTATGGTTCGGTTCCTAACCTTTCGGGTCCAAGCTAATTTCGCCCCGACTGAGAACTCAACCGATGTCTGCAACCTCAACCGATCGCATCGACGCGTACGTCTGGCGCATCAGCGCCGTTGTGATCGTCGGTTCGATCATGTCGATCCTCGACACGACGATCGTCAACGTCGCACTCGACACGCTCTCGCGCGAGCTCCACAGCACGATCGCCCAGATCCAGTGGGTCGTGACGGGCTACATGCTCGCGCTCGCGGCCGTGATCCCGGTCACCGGCTGGGCCGCCCGCCGGTTCGGCGCCAAGCGGGTGTATCTGGTCTCGCTCGTGCTGTTCACGCTCGGCTCGGCCCTCTGCGGCCTGGCCACCTCCACCAACGAGCTGATCTTGTTCCGCGTGATCCAAGGTCTCGGCGGCGGCATGATCCTGCCGATCGGCCAGCTGATGATGGCCGAGGCGGCCGGACCAAAGCGGATGGGACGCGTGATGAGCATCGTCGCCGTACCCGCGATGCTCGCGCCGATCTTCGGCCCCACGATCGGCGGTCTGATCCTCGACAACATGAGCTGGCGCTGGATCTTCTACGTCAACGTCCCAATCGGCCTGATCGCTGTGATCGCGGCGCTGCGGATCCTGCCCACGGTGCAACGCCAGCCCACCAACGCGTTGGACTACCGCGGGCTCGCGCTGATGGCCACCGGGCTTCCGCTGCTGACCTACGGCCTGGCCGAGATCGGCACCACCGGCAGCTTCACCTCGATGAAGGTGCTGATCCCGATCATCCTCGGCCTGGCGCTGATCGCGACGTTCGTGTTCCACGCGCTGAGGGTCAAGTACCCGCTGCTCGACGTCCGGCTGTATCGACGGCCGACGTTCTCCTCGGCCTCGTTCGCGATGTTCTGCCTCGGCGCCGCGCTGTTCGGCGGGATGATCCTGCTGCCGCTGTACTGGCAGGGGGTCCGCCACGAGAGCGTCGTCGACACCGGTCTGCTGACCGCGCCGCAGGGCCTCGGCATGGCGCTGATCATGCCGCTCGCGGGCAAGCTGACGGACCGCCTCGGCGGCGGCCCGCTGGCGCTGTTCGGCGTGATCCTGACCACGCTGGCCACGATCCCGTTCGGGATGATCGGCGCGCACACCTCGGTGCTGTACCTGTCGGTCGCGATGTTCGTGCGCGGCATGGGCATCGGGTTCGCGTTCATGCCCGCGATGGCGGCGGCATTCGCCGCGCTGGATCGCTCCGAGCTCTCCGACGCGACGCCGCAGCTCAACGTGCTGCAACGCGTCGGCGGCTCGATCGGCACGGCCGTGCTCGCGGTGGTGCTGCAGCGGGCGCTCGTAGGCGCCGACTCGCTCAGCGCTCAGGCCTCGGCCTACGGGACCGCGTTCTGGTTCTCGGCCGGGCTGACCGCGCTGGCGATCATCCCCTGCATCATCCTCGTCCGCGCCGAGCGCCAGGCCCGCGCGAAGAAGGCCGCAGCCGGCGACACCGAGACCGAACGCGAGGCGCTGTCCGAGGCGGAGGCGATGGTGGCATGAGCACCCTGGAACCCGACGAGCAGCTCGCCCGCTCGTTCAAGGGCGCAATGGCGGCCGTGCGCCGGCTGCGGGGCCGCGAGTCTCACCGTCCCGGCGAGCTGTCCGACGCGCAATACAGCCTGCTGTTCTGCCTGCGCTGGCGCGACGCGATGCCCACCAACGAGCTGGCCGAGCTGGCCGAGCTCAGCCCCGCCAGCACGACCGAGATGCTCGATGGTCTCGCCTCCGCGGGCCTGGTCGCGCGGGAGCGCTCCGAGCGCGACCGCCGCGTCGTGCTGACGTCTCTGACCGAGCGCGGCAGCGAGCTCGTCGAGGCGCGCCGGGCCAAATACGAGCCGCGCTGGCGCGCGGCGCTCGACGAGTTCAGCGAGGAGGAGCTGGTGGTGGCGGCGACCGTCCTGGACCGGTTGCGGGTTCTGTTCGACGAGCTCGTGATCGAGAAGACGGGCGCCGCCGCCACCGAGGAGCGGGCGGCCTAGCGACCTCCGGCAGGCGAAGCGTCCCGTCGAGATGGCGGATGCGCTGCGCCTCACCGCGGACGGCGAACCGCAGGCCTTCGGTATCGGCTTGCTCGGCGAACGTCACCGAGGCGGGCAGCAGGATCGGCTTGCGGAAACCGACCTCGACCGTGAAGGCGTCGCCGATGCGCGGTCCGAGCGCGGCCAGGCACCGGGCCTTGGTCCACATCCCGTGCGCGATCGCCGACGGAAAGCGCAGCAGCTTGGCCGACAGCGGATGGGCGTGGATCGGGTTCAGGTCGCCCGAGACCGAGCCGTACCGGCGCCCCAGATCTGCCGGCAGCCGCCAGGTGACGGTCGGCTCGAGCTCGGGCGCCGAAGCGTCCCGCTGGGCCGCGGCGGAAGCGTCGCCGGCTCCGCGGGCGAGGTTGGTGCAGCGCTCCTCCCACACCAGCTCGCCCCCCACCCGGCCTCGGAGCACAGCGCGAACTGTCGCCCGCGCGCGTGGGGCTCGAGCGGCGTCGCCCACACCCGCAGCGACAGGCGCTCACCGGCCCGGACTGGCCGGTACTGGGTGATCCGGTTGGCGATGTGGACCAACCCGATCGGGGTCACCGGGAAGCCCCCGTCGGTCATCAGCGACAGGTGCAGCGGGAACGCGAGCACATGCAGGTAGGTCGCCGGCAGCTTGTCGCCGACGTCGAAGCCGCACACGCGGTCATAGGCCGCCAGCCGCTCGGGGTCGACCCCCACGTCGTCGAGCACGAGCGTCAGGTCCGGCACCTCGCCGCCGCCGCCCGCCACGAACGGCAGCCGCGTGGCGCCAGGAACCACCGCCGCAGCGGCCCGCGCGAACATCGACAGCGTCGACGGGGACCCGCTCAGGCGGCGCTCGGCCACGCGGTTACGCCCCCAGCAGGCTCTGCCCGCAGACCCGAACGACCTGCCCATTGACGCCGCCGGAGCCCGGGCTCGCCAGCCAGGCGATCGTCTCGGCGACGTCCACCGGCAGCCCGCCCTGGGCGACGCTGTTCATCCGCCGGCCGGCCTCGCGAACCGGGATCGGCATCGCCGCCGTCATCCGTGTCTCGATGAAACCCGGCGCAACCGCGTTGATCGTGGCCCCGCGCTCGGCCAGCGCCGACGCCGATGCCTGCACCAGCCCGATCACGCCCGCCTTCGAGGTCGCGTAGTTGGCCTGGCCGGCATTGCCGGCGATCCCGCTGATCGACGACACGCACACGACCCGGCCGTGCGCACGCAGCGCGTCGCGGTCCAGCAGCTCGCGGTCGATCCGCTCGGGCGCGATCAGGTTGATCGCGAGCACCGTGTCCCACTGGTCCTCGGACATCCGGCCGAGCGTCCTGTCTCGGGTGACGCCGGCGTTGTGCACGACCACGTCGGCGCCACCGTGCTCGTCGAGCCGCCGCGAGGCGATCGTGTCCGGCGCGTGTTCGCCGGTGATCTCGACCGTGAACGTCGAGCCGCCGATCGCGTCCGCGACCGCCTCGAGCTCATCGCCCGCGCCGGGCACGTCGAGGCACACGACGTGGGCGCCGTCGCGCGCCAGCACCTGCACGATCGCCTTCCCGATTCCGCGCCCCGCGCCGGTCACGAGCGCGGTCCGGTCGCTCAGCGGCCGGTCCCAGTCGATCGTCGCGGCCGCCGGCCCGCCGCCGGCGATCCGGACCACCTGCCCGGACACGTACGCCGACTTCGGCGACAGCAGGAACCGCAGCGTCGACTCGATCAGGCCTGTGTAGCTTTGCTTACGGCGGCGTAGCTTAGTGCTTGGCGTCGGCGCCCGTGGCCGTCGTGAAGGCCCCCCCTCGAGTGGCGCGCCGGACCAGCGCCGGCGCTAGCAGTCGCGCTGCCGCGGCCAGGAAGTACGGCCGCGGCGCGTAGCGCTCGGCCTTGCCGCCCGGCCCGGCCTCGACGATCGCCTCGGCCACCGTGGCCGGCTTGGCCACGATCCAACGCGTGGCGGCCTTCGCGCGGATCTCGGTGGCGGGAAACCCCTCGGTGGCGACGTAACCGGGCAGCACCAGTCCGACGTGGACGCCGTGCTCGGCCTCCTCGGCGTGCAGGGCGTCGCTCCACCCCACGAGCGCGAACTTGCTGGCCGAATATGCGCCGGCGGCGGGCCGAGCCACGCGGGCGGCAGTGCTGGCGACGTTCACGATCGCGACCCGGCGGTCGTCGGGGGCCGCCGCCGTTCTGCGCAGCATGGGCAGAAGCGCCTCGGTCAGCTTCACGGGCGCCTCGAAGTTGATCTTCATGTGGCGCTCGACGTTGTCCCAGCCGACATCGCCGAAGCTCCCCCGCCAAGAGGCCCCGGCGTTGTTGACGAGCAGGTGCAGCTCGCCGTGCTCGCGCTCGATCGCATCCCGCACTGTCTCGGGCGCCTCGGGCGACGTCAGGTCGACCGCGACCACGGTGGCGCCGCCGAGCTCGTTGGCGAGCGCGCGTAGCCGCTGCTCTCGCCGGGCGGCCAGCACCAGCCGCGCGCCCGGCTCCCGGGCCAGCCGGCGCGCGGCCGCCTCACCGATTCCAGTCGAGGCTCCGGTGACGAGCGCGACGAACGGCTGGGCCATGCCGGCCACCCTACTCGCCGGCCGGCGGGGGCGCTCAGGCCGGCTGCGGCTGTTCGCTGGGCGTCACCCCGGCGGGCAGCGCACCACCGGGGCAATCGGCGCAGCGAACGCGGCCGCGGGGATTGGTGATCCCGATCAGCGCGACCACGCCGCCGAGGATCGCCAGCCCGGCCGCGATCATCATCCCCAGGCGGAACGAGTGGACCGAGGAATCGACGAGCGCCTCGTGGACGGTCGCCCGCTCCGGCGCGGGCACCGAGCTCACGTCGGTCACCAGCGGCCGCGTGCGGTCGCTAGCGACCGCCGTGCGGGCGGCCGGGCTGAGCGCGCGGTGGGCGAGGTTGTGGTCCAGGCGGCTGGTGAAGCTGCCCGCGACGACCGCCCCGAGCGCGGCGATCGCCAGCAGGCTAGCCACCCGAGAGACCGCATTGTTGACCCCGCTGGCGAGGCCGGCGCGGCCCTTGTCCACCGACGACAGCACGGTCGCGGTCAGCGGCGCGACCGTCGCCGCCAACCCCAGACCGAATACCGCCACGCCCGGCAGCACCGTCGTCAGGTAGTCGGCGCTGGCGTTGATCCGGGAGAGCAGCAGCAGGCCCAGCCCGGCGACGATCGGGCCGCCGCCCATGAACAGGTGCGGACCCAGCCGGTCGGCCAGGATCCCGAAACGGCGGGCCAGCAGGAATGTGATGATCGTGATCGGCAGCAGCGACAGCCCGGCCTGCAGCGGCGTGTAGCCGCCGACCTGCTGAAGGAACAGCACCAGGAAGAACGTCGCCACGCCGAGCCCTCCGTAGAGCGCGAGCGTGGTCAGGTTGCCCACGGTGAAGTTGCGCACCTTGAACAGGCTGAGCGGCATCATCGGCGCCGGGCTGCGGCGCTCCCAGGCCAGAAACGAGCAGAACAGCGCGATCCCGCCGATCAGCGGGATTGCCACCCGGGGGTCGCCCCACCCGTCGTTGGGCTGCTCGATAAGCGCGAACACCGGGCCGCCCAGCCCCAGCGCGCACAGGATCGCACCGACCACGTCGACGTGCCCCGGCTCGCGCGTGTCCGCCGGCAGCCGGCTGAGCAGCATCAGCGTGATCGCCACCGGGACGAGGTTGATCGCGAAGATCCACCGCCACGAGGCGACCTCGATCAGGGCGCCCCCACCGAGCGGGCCGATCACGGTCGCGATGCCCGTCCACGCCGTCCACGTACCGATCGCCCCGGCTCGCTCCTCGTCGTCGAACGTGTCCATGATCATCGCGAGCGTGCTCGGTACCAGCAGGGCGCCGGCGATTCCCTGAACCGCGCGAGCGCCGATCAGAAGGCCGTTGCTCGGGGCGATCGCGCACAGCAGAGAGCACACTCCGAAGCCCATGAGGCCGGCGGCGAACACCCGCCGCCGGCCGAGAAGGTCCCCCAGCGACCCGCCCACCAGCAGCAGCGACGAGAGCGTCAGCAGGTACGCCTCGACGATCCACTGCTGGTCGGCGAGGTTGCCGTGGAGATCCGCCCGGATCGACGGCAGCGCGACATTCACGACCGTGCCGTCGAGGAACACGATGCCCGAGCCGAGGATGCTCGACACGAGCACGATCTGCTTGCGGCTCACTAGCCGCAGGGTAGACCCGGCTCGGGACTCGCGTTCAGACGCGCGGTGGGCGCGCGCTCCGCTCAGTTGTTCAGGAACGTCATCTCGGCCTCCGCGTAGCGGGTGCCGACAACCAACTCGTGGGCGACCGCCTCGTCGAGCGCGGCGACGTCCTCCGCCGACAGCTCGACGTCCGTGGCGGCGACGTTCTCCTCGAGGTAGGAGACTCGCTTGGTGCCGGGGATCGCCACGATGTCCTCGCCCTTGGCCGAGACCCACGCCAGCGCCAGCTGCGCCGGAGTGATGCCGCGCTCCTGCGCGAGCTCGCGGACCTTGTCGGCCAGGTGGGTGTTGTCGCGCAGCGCCTGCTACTGGAAGCGCGGGTTGGTGCGCCGCCAGTCGTCCTCGGGCAGATCGTCGATCGAGCGGATCTGGCCGGTGAGGAACCCGCGCCCCAGCGGCGAGTAGGCGACCAGGCCGATGCCCAGCTCGCGCAATGTCGCGATCACCGCATCCCCGGGATCGCGGGTCCGGAGCGAGGACTTAGAGCGCGCTCTAAGTCAAGCGGCAAGATCCATCTAGGCGACCGACCACGAAATCCAGCGTGGCTAACAGCTCGGAGACGTGCACGTCCTGGTTGTAAAGCGGGCTGGCGCAGCCGTTTCGCAGCAGCGTGTCGAGCTCGGAGCAGGCCTCGGGATCGGGTGCCCGCGACTGATCGAGCAGCGCGGCGATGTGCAGCACGGTCGTTCTCACCGCCGCCGCGCGGTCGACTAGCAGCAGTTCGTGGCGGCGGACACCCCTGCCCGCCCCTTTCCTGGCCACGATCCGCAGCGAGTCGACCAGCGCGCGGCGGTTCCGCGCCCCCACTAGCTTGTGGCGACGGCGCGCGGCGCGCCGCCGACGCAGCCGGCTGCCGCTTACAGGCGGTGCCGGTGCGAGCTGGAATTCAGTGTTACGCCTGCTGTGCATCGGGCTGCCAGGATCACCCAGCGCGGTCACCATTCGATAACCGGCGCTAACGGACGGTTCGCGGGCGGTGCCGGCTATCCGGTTCCCCGCTCCATCACCGAGTTCGGCTCGTACCCGGCGAAGCTGACGCTGCGGCTGAACGGAAGGTTGGTCTTGACGATCACGCAATACGTACGCTGGCGCTTGTCGCTGGGCACGCACGTGCGGTAGATGCTGCCGGGCTGGATCGCGAACGTATCGACGTACTGGAGGTTGCGCCGGAACTCGGCGGGCGCGCGATCGCCGATGTACGCCTGCGCCCGCGCGATCGCGTCCTCCATCGTGTTGCGCCGGGCCACCAGCGAGGGACGGTGGACGAGACCGGCGATCAGCAGCCCGGCCGCGATCACCGTCACCACGCTAGTGCCCGCGTAGTCGCGCGCGACGATCGACGGGAGGTCGCGCCGCACGCGCCGGAGCAGCGCCCCGAACGGCCGCGACAGCAGGATCACCGCGATCAGATTGAGGACCAAGGCGAGCAGGCCCGCGCCGACCACCGTCTGGCTGTCACCGGCCGGCGGCAGCAGATGGCCGATGACCGCGTCGGCGATCGTCAGGGCGGCAAACGCCGGCCACAGCCAGGCGCCGCGGCGCCGCCAGCGCATCCGGTGCAGCCAGGCACCGTCCATGGATCCAAGGGTAAAGGAGCGCAATGGCGAGGCCGGGCGGAGGAGTAAGCTCGTTCCCTGCCCGATCGAGGGGCCGCACCGGCGATCCCGGGGGCTGCTCGAGGAGAGGGTCGGCGGAGAATCCCGCACCGGCCCACGGACGAAAGGGAAGCAACTAGATGGCTACTCCGATGGCGGAGCCGGCCTCCGGCCCCGCCGACAGCGCGACCGAGCACCTCACGCTCGATGACCGCATCTGGCTGCTGCGAGCGATGCTGCTGATGCGCGGAATCGAGGAGCGGGCCATGACCCTGTACCGGCAGGGGAAGGTCCCCGGCTCCTTCTACGACGGCTACGGCCAGGAGGCCGTGTCCGCGGGCGCCGCGTTCGCGATGGCCGCAGAGGACCGGCTGTGCATCCTCCACCGCGACCTCGCCGCCCACATCATCCGCGGCGTCACCCCGTCCCGGATCCTGGCCCAGTACATGGGCCGAGCCAATGGGATCACCGCCGGACGCGACGGCAATGTGCACTTCGGCGACCGCAACCTGGGATGCGTCGGGATGGTCTCGATGCTGCCCGACATGATGCTGGTCGCGACCGGGATGGCGATGGCCTTCAAGATCCGCGGCGAGCGCCGCTGCGCGCTGACCTGGTTCGGCGACGGCTCGACGTCGCGAGGCGACTTCCACGAGGCGATGAACTGGGCGGGGGTTCAGAAGCTCCCGGTCGTGTTCGTGCTGGAGAACAACCAGTACGCCTACTCCACTCCGCTCGACAAGCAGTTCGCGGTCGACCCGGTGCAGCGCGCCGCCGCGTACGGGTTCACCGGTGTGACCGTCGACGGCAACGACGCCGAGGCGATGTTCGAGGCCACGCGCGCCGCGAGAGCGCGGGCCGTCAACGGCGACGGTCCGGCGCTGATCGAGGCGGTGACGATGCGCATGCATGGCCACGCCGCGCACGACGACATGAAGTACGTGCCACAGGAGCAGGTCGAGGAGTGGCGCAAGCGCGACCCGGTCGAGCGCCAGGAGAACCGGCTGCGCGAGCTCGGCGTCGACGTCGAGGAGCTGCGGACATCGATCCGCGCCGAGATCGACGCTGCCGCCGAGGAGGCGTTGACGTCGCCGATGCCCGACCCTGCCGATGCCGCTACCGGCGTGTTCTGCGAGGGCGAGCCCGAGCCGTTGGGCGACGGGATCGCCCGCTGGAGCGGCTTCGAGCGCAAGGCGGTGGCGTGATGCCCGTGCTCACCTACCTGCAGGCGATCTCGTCGGCGCTGCTCGATGAGCTGCGCGACGACGAGCGCGTATTGGTGATGGGCGAGGACATCGGCGTGTTCGGGGGCGCGTTCAAGGTGACCGATGGGTTCATCGAGGAGTTCGGTCCCGACCGCGTGATGGACACACCGCTGGCCGAGTCGGCGATCATCGGCACCGCGATCGGTGCCGCGGTCGTCGGCATGCGGCCGGTGTGCGAGATGCAGTTCTCCGACTTCATCTCCTGCGGCTTTGACCAGCTCGTCAACGTCGCCGGCAAGATGCACTACCGCCAGCGGCTGGCGGTGCCGATCACCGTGCGGCTGCCTTCCGGCGGCGGCTTCTCCGGCGGCCCGTTCCACTCCCAGAACCCCGAGGCGTGGTTTATGCATTCCCCCGGAATCAAGGTTGTGGCGCCGTCCACGGCGGAGGACGCCAAGGGCCTGCTACACGCCGCTGTGCGGGATCCGAATCCCGTCTGTTACATGGAGCACAAGCACCTGTACCGTCGGATCAAGGGGGAAGTGCCCGAGGGGATCTACGAGACGCCGATGACCGCGCGCGTGGCCCGGCCGGGGACCGACCTGGTGGTGATCGCCTACGGGGCGATGGTCCACACCGCGCTCGAGGCCACCGAGGACATCGACGGCGCGTCGGTTGAGGTGCTCGACCTCCGTTCGCTGGTGCCACTCGACGAGCAGGCAATCCTCAACTCGGTCGCGCGCTGCTCGAAGGTCGTGATCGTCGACGAGGCCAACTCCACGTGCGCGGCCGGCGCCCAGGTCGCCGCGCTGATCGCCGAGAGGGGCTTCGAGGACCTCGACGGGCCGGTGGTCCGGGTGGCCACGCCGGACGTCCCGATCCCGTTCTCACCGCCGCTCGAACAGGCGGTGCTTCCGTCCGTCGACCGCGTGAAGGAGGCTTGCCGTGAGCTCCTCGCGTACTGACGCCCCCGCGGGGGCCACGCTCGTCGACGTGACGATGCCCCAGATGGGCGTCTCGGTCGCCGAGGGCACGATCGTGGCCTGGCGCGTCGAGGTGGGCGACCGGATCGCCGCCGACGACACGATCTGCGACATCTCGACCGACAAGATCGACACTGAGGTACCCGCGCCCGTGACGGGGATCGTCGCCGAGATCGTCGTCGCGGTCGACGAAACCGTGTCCGTCGGGACCGTGCTGGCGCGGATCGCCGTGGGTTCCGACGGCTCGCCCGCGGCGGCGGATCCCGAGGTCCCCGAGGTCGAGCCGCAGCCGGCCCGGGCCACTCCGGCCAGTAATGGCGTGGCGACCCGGGGCGAAGGCCGCCGCTACTCCCCGGTCGTGCAGCGGATCGCCTCCGAGCACGGCGTCGACCTGTCGCAGGTGCCGGGCACGGGACGCGGCGGCCGCGTCCGCAAGCAGGACGTGCTCGCCTTCCTGGAATCGGGCGCGGGCCAGGCCAACCAGGCGCCTGAGCCGCCGCTGCACATCGAGAGCCCGTACCGACCCGACCCGGTGCCGGCGGGCGACGGCGGCCAGCTGTCGCGCATTCGCCGGCAGATCGGCGAGCACATGAAGCGCTCGCTGGACACCGCCGCGCACTGCACCACGTGGATCGAGGTCGACATGGGCCGAGTGGAGGCGGCGCGCGGGCGGCTGGGCGTGACCGCCCTGGCGTTCGTCGCGCGAGCGTGCGTCGACGCGCTCCGTGAGCACCCGGCTTTGAACGCGTGGCTGGAGGGCGAGCGCTACACCCGTCATCAGGACGTCAACCTCGGGATCGCCGTGTCGCTTGGAGACGACGGCCTGATCGTCCCCGTGGTCCAACGCGCCCAAGAGCTGTCGGTCGAGGGCTTGGCCGGCCGCGTCAAGGATCTCGCGCGGCGCGCGCGTGCGCGTGAACTCAAGCCCGACGAGGTCCAGGGCGGCACGTTCACGATCACCAACCCGGGCCAGTACGGCTCGATCATGGCGACGCCGATCATCAACCAGCCGCAGGTCGCGATCCTCGACTTCGAGGCCGTGGTCAAGCGGCCGGTGGTCGTGACCGACGCCGACGGCAACGACTCGATCGCGATCCGACCGATGACGATCCTCGGACTCAGCTGGGATCACCGCGCGCTCGACGGCGCCCTGAGCGCCCAGTTCCTGGCGAGCATCAAGCGCCACCTGGAGGCGGTCGCATGACCCTCCCGGAGCTATTGGTCTGCCACCTCGGGGTCATCGACTACCTCGAGGCGCTCGAGCTGCAGGAGCGGATCCGGGAGGCGCGTCAGCGCGACGAGATCCCCGACGTACTGCTGACGCTCCAGCACCCGCCCGTGTACACGCGGGGACGGAGGTCGGGGCCCGGCGAGCTGCCGATGGGCGAGGACTGGTACCGGCTGCAGGGCATCGACGTGATCCAGACCGACAGAGGCGGCAAGGTCACCTACCACGGGCCCGGGCAGCTGGTCGGCTACCCGATCGTCCGCGTCGATGACGTCGTCGCATACGTCCGCACGCTCGAGCTGGCGCTGGTCGCGGCGCTGGCCGAGGAGGGCGTGCGGGCCCGTGCGCGCCCGGACGAGGGCCCCGACTACACCGGCGTGTGGGTCCAGGACCGCAAGATCGCCTCGATCGGCGTCCACCTCTCCCGCGAGGTCACCACCCACGGGTTTGCGGTCAACGTCGAGAACGACATGCAGCCGTTCGAATGGGTGGTGGCCTGTGGCCTGGACGGCGTGCGGATGACCTCGCTGATCAAGGAGACCGGCCGCGGCGCCGGGCAGATGCACTGCTTCCGTAAGCGCGCCGCCTGGCAGCTGGCCCAGGCCCTGGGCCGCCGCCAGCGGCTGATCAGCCTGTCCCAGCTCGAGTCCAGGCTCGGGGTGCTAACCCCGCAATAGCTTCGAGATCGTCCTGGCCACCTCGCGCGGGCGTCGCGTGACCTGGCGCCAGGTCGTGCGGATCACCGTCCAGCCGGCAGCGACCAGCCGCTGGTCCTCGCGGCGGTCATGCTCGAACGCCTGCGCGGTGCGGTGCGTCCCGCGGCCGTCAGTTTGGACGATCACGCGCTGCTCACGCCACACGAAGTCCGCCCGGATCGACCACGGCTCGTCGTCGTCGGGCGTGACCCAGACGTTGACCTCGGGCAGCGGCAGGCCGGCGTCGCGGCAGAGCGCGAAGAACTCCTCCTCGAGCCTGCTCCACGTCGGCGTCGAGCCGATGTAGTGCTCGTCGAGCACCGCGCGCAGGCGCTTGGCCGCGAGGCGCGGGAGGTTGCGGTGGATCTGGTCGAGCAGCCCATCGAGGTCGAACGCGTCGAGGATCTCGGCCTGGTCGCATGCCCGCGCGACGTCGCGGCGGTTGACGACCTGGCCGAGGTCCAGCAGCGTCCGCGCGACCGTCGTACACGGAATGTTGCGGATCGTTGTCACGTCTGACGGCGCGAGCGTGATCGAGCGGTGAATGTCGATGCCGGCGTGCTCGCGCGGCGAGCGCTGCGGGATCGTGACGTCGATCTTCGAGCGCTCGGAGCGACGCAGCTCGTGGAGCGCGGCCGCCGATCGGTATGAGATCACCGCGTCCGCGCCGCACGCGAGCGCCGCGGCCATGTATTGGCCCTCCAGCGTCAGCAGCGATGGCGGGGCCAGTGAGTAGACCGTGTGGTGGACGCGGTGCAGGCGTCCAACCGACACGCGGTGGTAGATCGCTCTCGGGGTGAACCCGAGCTCCTGCAGCTGGTCGAAGCCGACGACGCCGTGCTGGCGGGCCGCGAGCTCGGCCACGCACCAGTCCACTGAGGGAGGCGGGACGTGAAACCGACGATATACGTCGGTTTCACGTCCCGCCCCATCGCTAGCGCTGCCCTCGAACCTCACGCCCCGATCGTGCCGCGCATCCCGTCACACGTGGGCTACTGAACCGAAACAAATCTGCGCAGCGTTACCCTTGAGTTGTGGATCAACCTCAGCGCGCAACCCGAGCCCGATCCAACCCCGGCGGGATCGCCGACGTGCTGACCGTGCTCGGCCCCGAGGTCCAGCCGCACCGCAGCCGCAAACCGCCCTGGTTCAAGGTCCCCGCCCCCGGCGGCCCGCGCTACCGCGAGCTGCAGAGCCTGATCAAGTCAGAGAACCTGCACACGGTCTGCCAGGAGGCCGCCTGCCCGAACATCGGGGAGTGCTGGCAGCGGGGCACGGCCACGTTCATGATCCTCGGCGACACGTGCACGCGCCGCTGCGGCTTCTGCAACGTCAAGACCGGCAAGCCCACCTGGAACGATCCGCTCGAGCCCGCCCGCGTCGCCCGCAGCGTCGCCAGGATGGGCCTCCGCCACGCGGTGATCACGAGCGTCGACCGCGACGACCTCCCCGACTACGGCGCCTCGGCGTTCGTCGGCGTGATCCGGCAGATCCGCCGCCAGGCCCCGCGCTGCAAGGTCGAGGTCCTCACCCCCGACTTCCGCGGCGAGGAGATGCCGCTGGCCAAGGTGATCTCCGAGCGCCCCGACGTGTTCAACCACAACGTCGAGGTCGTTCCCCGCCTCTACCCCGTCGCCCGCCGTGGCTCCAGGTTCGAGCGCTCCTGCCGGGTGCTGCGCACCGCCAAGGAGATGGGCGGCGACGAGATCGTCACCAAGTCGGGTCTGATGGTCGGCCTCGGAGAATCGTTCGACGAGATGGTCGACGCACTCGGCGTCCTGCGCGAGCACCACGTCCAGGTTCTGACCGTCGGCCAGTACCTGCGCCCGACTGAGGACCACCTTCCGATCGTGCGCTACTGGCACCCCGACGAGTTCAAGGCGCTCGAGTCGGCCGCCTACGAGCTCGGGTTCGAGCACGTCGCCGCCGGCCCGCTGGTGCGCTCCAGCTACCACGCCGACCAGCACGTGCCCCAGCACGAGCCCGGCACCGGCCCACTCAGGGAAGTAGCGACCGCATGACCCCGCACCGCCGCCGCGCCCTCCTCGTAGCGATGCTCGCGGTCGCGGCGTTGGTCCTGATGCTCGCTCCGGACGCCTTGGCCGCGGCCGGCGGCGGCTCGGCCGGCTTCAGCGGCGGCGGCGGCGGCGAGGGAGGCGGCGGTGGCGGCGGTGGCGCCGGCCTGTTCATCCTCTTCCAGCTCCTGTTCCGGATCGCCCTCCTCGGCCACGGGATCGGCGCGCTGGTCCTGATCGGCCTGGCCGTGATCTGGTTGGTGATCACCCGCGGCACCGGGCGGGCGAGCGCGTTCCGAGCCGCCCGGAGCAACCAGGGCCGCGCCCAGCGCAGCCGCACAGCTCAGCGCCAGCGGCACGTCGAGCTCGCCGCGGCCGAGGCCGCCGAGGAGGACCCGGCGTTCGCGCCGGACGTCGTCAAGCCCGCCGCCGCGCGGCTGTTCCTGGACGTCCAGGCCGCCTGGGATGCCAACGACCGCGCGGCGCTCACGCGGCTGGTCGCGCCCGACCTGCTGACCGAGTGGGAGCGGCGCCTGGACGACTTCGACCGCCGGGGTTGGCGCAACCGGGTCAAGCCGCTGGGCGACCCGAGCGTCGATTACGTCGGCCTGATCCACCGCGGCAGCGCCAGCGACCGGGTTGTCGTCCGGATCGAGGCCACGGTCCGCGACTACGTCGAGGACCGCGCCGGCAACCACGTCAACCGAACCGGCGAGTTCCGCGAAACCGTCCAGCTGCGCGAGTTCTGGACGCTGCGCAAGCGCGGCTTGGGCTGGATGCTGGTCTCGATCGAGCAGGGCGCCGAGGGTGCCCATGCACTCGACGAGCAGATCGTGGCCAGCGCGTACGCCGACGAGCAGGCGATGCGCGACGAGTCGCTCGTCGAGGGCGCAGTCGCCGAGGCGGTTCCCGACGGCACCAGCGTGGCCGAGGTCGCCGACCTCCAGTTCGACGGCGACGCCCACGCCGCGGCGATGGACCTCAGCGTGGCCGACGGCCGGTTCGCGCCCGACGTGCTCGAGGTGGCCGCCCGCCGCGCGGTCGACGCCTGGGCCGAGGCGGTCGACGGCGCCGACGGGCCGCTGCTGGCGATCGCCCATCCCGACGCGGTGCGCGAGCTGCTGCACCCCGGCGGCGCCTCGACGCGCCTGGTCGTCCGCGGTCCACGGGTCAAGCAGATCCGGGTTGTGGCGCTCGACGCGGGGGCGACCCCGCCGAGGATGTCGATCGAGGTCGACCTGGCCGGCCGCCGCTACGTCGAGGACCGCGCCACCACCTCCGTCGTTTCGGGCAGCCGCTCCCGCGAGGTCAGCTTCACCGAGCACTGGACGTTCGCGCTGGACGGTCCGCCGGCGCAGCCCTGGCGGCTGACCGCCGCCGGTGCCCCGCTCGCGCAGGCGTAGCTGCCTCCAGGAGGGCCCTCCGCCTCGCGATCGGCGACGATCCGATCGCCGCGTGTTCCCGATCAAAGACAACATCCCGACGGACCGCTTCCCGTTCGTCACCCTGGCCCTGCTGGTCGCCAACGTGGTCGTGTATCTGCTCGCGATCTCGCACGGCGGATCGCTGTGGAGCGGACCCGACACGCACGAGATCCTCAAGTACGGAGCGATTCCCTACTCGCTCACGCATTCGGGCGCGCATTGCGCCGAGTTCGGGCAGCAGACGGCGTCGGGCTTCCAGTCGGTGGGGATCTTCTGCAACGGCCAGACGCTCCCGGACGGCACGATCGCCCACGTCAGCGCGGTAGGGACGATCCCCGCCTGGGAGACCGTGTTCACGGCGATGTTCATGCACGCCTCGATCCTCCACATCGCCGGGAACATGCTGTTTCTCTGGATCTTCGGCAACAACGTCGAGGACTCGATGGGGCCGGTCAAGTACATCGGCTTCTACCTGCTGGGAGGGATCGTCGCGCTGGGGCTCCAGGTCGCGATCGACCCGAGCTCGACCGCCCCCACGGTCGGCGCCTCCGGCGCGATCGCCGCGGTGCTGGGCGGCTACATCGTCCTGTACCCGCGGGCGCGGGTGCTGACCGTGGTGTTCATCATCCTGTTCTTCACCGTGATCGAGCTGCCGGCCCTGTGGATGCTGGGGATCTGGTTCGTGGAACAGGCCGTGTTCAGCGCCTTCGACCTGACCAACCCGACCGGGAGCGGGGGCGGCGTGGCGTACTTCGCGCACATCGGCGGCTTCGTGTTCGGGCTGCTGACGATCCGGCTGCTCGCGACCAAGCGCAAGCAGGTGCCGCCGACCTCCGTCGTTTACTGATCAGTTGCGCGTCGTCGTCTTCACGATCGCTCTCGCGTTCATCGTCGGCCTCGGCGTTTTGACCGTGATGGACATCATCAACAACGGAGTCACGCCGATAGGGATCATCGCCGTTGCGCTGCTCGTGGTAATCATGGTCGGCATCGTGGGCGCGCTCGGACAACCACCCCGCCAGTGAGCGCGCCTCGATCGGTGCTCCAGGAGGGTCCTGCCCGCGAAGCCCGACGGCGGCGGCGCGAGCAGGAACGCCGCCGGCGGCGGCCGCCGAAACCACCGCGGCGCTGGCCGAAGTGGATCGCGTTCGCGGTACTGGGTGCCGGGGTCGCCGTCGCCGCGGTGCTGGTCCTGATGGCCCCCGGAGCGTCCGATCCCAGCAGGGCCGGCGACGCGGCGACCGCGCCCAGGCCCCGGCCGCCCGCCCCGCACGCCCCGGCCAGGTCTGACTACGGCATCGCGCTGGCGCCGGCCGCGCAGCGCGTGGAGGGCCGCGTGGTCAAGGGCAAGCTGACCAGCGGTGTGCTGTTCGACGTCCACAACGGCCGGGTGATGTGGGAGCGCAATCCCGGGCAGCAGCTCCCGATCGCGAGCCTCACGAAGATGATGACCGCGCTCGTGGTGGTCGACAAGGCCAAGCCGCATGCGCGGGTGCTGATCACCCGGGAGGCCGCCCACTTCACGGGCTCCGGCGTGGGCGAGCTTCCGGTCGGCAAACGCGTGCCGCTGACGCCGCTGCTGTACGGGCTGCTACTCCCGTCCGGCAACGACGCGGCGATCGCGCTGGCCCAGCACGTCGCCCGGAACCAGACCCGGTTCGTGGCGATGATGAACGATCGGGCCCACAAACTGGGACTGAGCTGCACCCATTTCTCGACCGTGTCGGGAATCGTCGACCGCGGCAACCACTCGTGCGCCGCCGACCTGGCGGTGCTCGCCCACGCGATGCTCGAGAACAAGCTGCTGGCGAAGATCGTCCGGACTCGCAACGCGGTCCTGCCGTTCCCGATCAAGTCGCACCGGATCTGGCTGAACAACAACAACCCGCTCGAGCTCACCCGCTATCCCGGGATCGACGGGGTCAAGACCGGCTTCACCGACACCGCCGGGTTGTGCATCGTGGCCACAGCCCGCCGCGGCCGGAACTGGCTGGGAGTCGTGCTCCTTCACTCCGAAAACTGGACCACGCAGGCCGAGCAGCTGCTCGACGCAGGCTTCGCCAAGTTGGCGCGAAACTGACCGCGACGCGGCCATCAAACCTGTTGCATCGACAGCCCCAAATCCGGGCATCCTGATCGGTGAGAAACACCAAGCAGTCCACGCACGATTCACGGAAGGGGCAGATGTCTCCCGTCACCTACCAAACGATCAAGCTCGGCAAGGGCAAGCACTCATCCCCCGACGACGGCGCTTGCGTGATGGAGCTCGCGTCGATGCTCGCGGGCGAGTCCTTCACCGACCATCCGGCGTCGGTGTGCCCGGTGATCGGCTCGTTTCTGAGGGCATACAACGATTCGATCGACGACGAGCGCCGGCAGGATCTCTACACGTACGCGTCCAAGGTCGTGGGAAGCCGCACCTCGGCCGACATCCAGCGGGCGCGCGCCGAGCATCTGTCCGCCTGGGCCCAGCAGTTCAAGCGCTCCGGGTGGGCTCGGTGGATCCTCCCCGAGCGGTTGCGGATGCTGGCCAAGCACCGCCACCCGTCGCTCGAGTCGGTCGGGACGCAGGCCGTCCATTCGATCTCCAGGCACAGCGACGACTCGCACGTGGCCGCGATGAAGGCGATCGACGAGCTGCTCGCGATCGGCTCTGACCGCCGCCCCAAGCCGCCCTCGGCGACGTCCCGGCGCCCGTCGGACCGGGTCGACGTACCAACCTGAGGCCAAACCACGGACCGTGAACGCGCGCCCGGCTGGCCGGCCAGCCGGGCCCTTCGCTCCCACGCGTGGGACCAATCGTGAGTCCCGATGCCCGAGTCGGGGAATACACACAAGGTGGGCGTAATCAAGGATCACGTGTTGATTGACACGAGCCAGGTTCTGCTGGAGGACGCGGAGCTGGCTCACAATCTGCGCGGGGAGCGGTTGACCACGGCGACGCGCGAGTGCGTCGCCAGGGCGATCCACGTTCCCGCCGGGGCCTGGTCACCACGCCACGACATCGACGGAATGCACTTCGGGATCGGACTGCTGATGCTGGACGGCCTGCTCGTGCGCCGGGTCGGGGTGGCCGGCCGGTTCGGAGCCGAGCTGCTCGGTGACGGCGACCTGCTGCGACCGTGGCAGCAGGAGGACAACACGACCACGCTCGCCCACATCGGCAAATGGCGGGCGCTGCGCCCAAGCCGCCTGGCAGTGCTCGACACCGAGTTCGCGATCCACGCCACCCGCTACCCCGAGGTGCTGTCGACGCTGTTCGGCCGTGCGCTGCGGCGCTCGCGCAACATCGCCGTGAACATGGCGATCGTCCAGCAGCCCCGGATCGACCTGCGGCTGCACATGCTCTTCTGGGAGCTCGCCGACCGCTGGGGCACGGTGCGCCAGGACGGCGTCCATGTCCCGCTGTACCTGACCCACTCGATGCTGGCCGACCTCGTCGCCGCCAGACGCCCGACCGTGACCAAGGCGCTGGGCGAGCTGGCCGAGCGGTCGGCCGTGATCTGGACCGGCGACGACTGGCTGCTGCCGGGCGACCCGCCCGACGAGCTCGACACCGCTGCTGCGGTCCAGATGCCCGCGGCGATCCCGTAGACCCCCGGCGCCAGCCCTGCGGGCCAGCCCGACCGCGTACGCTTGGACCACGGTGCCCGCTCCCGTCGACAGCCCCCAGTCGCCGCGTAAGAGCCACGCGCTGGAGCTGTTCGCGGGACTGCCGTCGCGGTATGACCGCGTCGGCGCGCTGATGAGCTTCGGCCAGGATCCCCGCTGGCGGCGGGCGCTCGTCGCCGGGATCGCCGTCGGCCCCGATCAGCGGGTGCTCGACGTCGCGACCGGGACGGGGATGGTCGCCGCCGAGTTGATCCGTCAGACGGGCTGCCGGGTGGTCGGAGTGGATCAGAGCGACGACATGCTCGCGGGTGCTCGAGCGCGGCTCGCGGGCGATCCGGCGCTCGCCGAGCGTCTCGAGCTCGTGCGCGGCCAGGCCGAGCAGCTGCCGTTCGCCGATGGCGAGTTCGACGCACTCACGTTCACCTACCTGCTGCGTTACGTCGACGACCGCGCGGCGACGATGCGCGAGCTGGCGCGAGTGGTCCGCCCCGGCGGCCGGATCGGGATGCTCGAGTTCGGGGTGCCCCAGGCCGAGCCGCCCAGAACCGCCTGGCGGGCGTACACCCGAGTCGGCCTGCCGCTCGTGGGCCGAGCGGTGTCCCCCGCGTGGCACGAGGTCGGGAAGTTCCTCGGGCCGAGCATCGAGCAACTCGAGCGCCAGGAGCCCGACCTGGCAACGCTGTGGCGCTCGGCCGGGATCCGCAACGTCCGCGAGCGCCGGATGAGCTACGGCGCGGGACTGCTCATGTGGGGCACGAGGGATGGCGACAACCCCGCGTGAATTCGATCGCCCCGCGTTCTACGCGCTGCCGTCCGGAGGCTGGCGCGACCTCGTCACGATCCTGCACCCGCCGTACACGCTGTGGCACCTCAGCTACGTCGCGCTCGGCGCGGCCGCAGCCCCGACCGTGCACGTCAACCGCCTCGTCGCCGCGCTGGGCGCGTTCTTCCTCGCGGTCGGCCTGAGCTCCCACGCCCTCGACGAGCTCCGGGGCCGCCCGCTGAGGACCACCCTCGGCAGCGGCTGGCTGATCGCGATCGCCGTGCTCGGTCTGGCCGGAGCGATGGCGATCGGCGTGATCGGGGTGTTCGTGGTGTCGCCATGGATCGCGCCGCTGGTGATCGCCGGCGGCCTGCTGGTTCCCGCCTACAACCTCGAGCTGGCCGGCGGCCGCTTCCACAACGACGCCTGGTTCGCGATCGCCTGGGGCGCGTTCCCGGCGTTCACCGGCTACTTCTCCAACGCGCTGCAGATCCGGCCCGCCGGGATCCTGGTGACGGTCGCCTGCGCGCTGATCAGCCTCGCCCAGCGGCGGCTGAGCACGCCGGTCCGCGAGCTGCGGCGGCGCACCGACGCGGTCGTGGGTGAGCAGCGGATGGCCGACGGCCGGGTGGTGGCGCTCAGCCGCGAGCAGCTCGCGGCGCCGCTGGAGGGAGCCCTGTCGGCGATGTGGCTGGCGCTGGTGCTGCTGTCGATCGGGCTCGTGGCGGTTCGGCTGTAAGCTCTGCGCGCTTTGGCGAACGTAATCGGACAGCGGGTCCGCCGGCTGGAGGACCCGCGCTTCCTCACCGGACGGGGACAGTACGTAGACGACCTCGAGCTCGAGGGCGCGCTGCACGTGACGTTCGTGCGCTCGCCCTGGGCCCACGCGAAGATCACGAACATCGATGTGTCCGAGGCCGCGGCGCTGCGCGGGATCCAGGTCTTCACCGCGGCCGACGTCGACGTCACGGTCTTCCCCCAGGCGCCGTTCCTGGGCTACGACGAGCGGATGTTCAGGCCGTTCCTGGCCGCCGAGAAGGTCCGGTTCGTCGGCGACATCGTCGCCGTCGTCCTGAGCGAGACCCGGGCTGAGGGAGTCGATGCTTCCGAGCTCGTGCTGATCGACTACGAGCCGCTCCCGGCCGTCACCGGGATCACCGAGGCGGTCCGCGACGAGATCCTGCTGTACGAGGACGTTGGCACCAACGTGTGCCTGCACCAGCCGCTCGAGGCCGACGAGAACCTGTTCGCGGACTGCGACGTGGTCACGTACGGCCACAACGTCAGCCAGCGCCTGGCAGTGTGCCCGGTCGAGCCGCGGTCGACCGCCGCGATCGTCGACGAGCAGGGCCGCCTGACCGTGTGGCTGTCCACCCAGACGCCCCACCAGGACCGGGACGGGCTCGCCGGGATGCTTGGGATGGAGCCCGGCCATGTCCGCGTGATCGCCCCCGACGTGGGCGGCGGCTTCGGCGGCAAGGGCCTGGCGGCCGAGGACGTGCTGGTCGCCTCGCTCGCCCGCTCCACCGGCCGCACATTGCGGTGGACCGAGACCCGGAGCGAGAACATGGTGGCGATGCACCACGGCCGCGCCCAGCGGGTCGATTTCGAGATCGGCGGCAAGCGCGACGGGACGGTCGAGGCCCTGCGCCTGCGGATCCTCCAGGACGCGGGCGCCTACCCCGCGATCGGCGGCTTCCTGGCCACGCTCACCGCGATGATGGCCAGCGGCGTCTACAAGTTCCCGAAGATCGAGATCGAGATCACCGCGGTGGTGACCAACACGACCCAGACCGGCCCGCTCCGCGGCGCCGGCCGCCCCGAGGCCACCCAGGTCGTGGAGCGCGCGATGGACATGTTCGCCTCCGACATCGGGCTGGACCCCGCCGAGGTCAGGCGTACGAACTTCATCCCTCCCGAGGCGTTCCCGCACACGACCGCGAGCGGCGCCAACTACGACATCGGCGACTACGAGACCGCGCTCGACGCGGTGCTCGAGCACGCCGACTACGGGCATCTGCGCGAGCAGCAGACCGCCCGCCGGCGCAACGGAACCTCGCGCCAGCTCGGGATCGGCCTGAGCGCCTATGTGGAGGTCACCAACGGGATCAGCGAGGGCGAGTTCGGCTCGGTCGAGATCACCGCCGACGGCGAAGCGATCGTCAAGACCGGCTCGTTCTCCCAGGGCCAGGGCCACGAGACCACGTTCGCGATGATCGCCTCCGAGCGGCTGGGAATCCCGATCGAGAAGATCACCGTCGTCAAGGGCGACACCGACGTGGTCGCCCGGGGGACCGGGACCTACGGCTCGAAGTCAACCCAGATCGGCGGCGTCGCCGCGGGGCAGGCGTCGGAGGCCGTGGTCGAGGTCGCCAGGCGGCTGGCGGCCGATGAGCTCGAGGCGAGCTCCGAGGACATGGTCCTCGACCTCGACCGGGGTCATTTCCACGTCGCCGGGTCGCCGCAAGCGTCGCTGTCCTGGGGCGACCTCGCGGGACGCATGGAGCAGCTCAACCGCCTGTCCGAGCTGACCGCCGACGTCGACTTCGCGCCGTCGCAGCCGACGTTTCCGTTCGGCGTGCACTTGGCGCTGGTGGAGGTCGATACCGAGACCGGCGGCGTCGATCTGCTGCGGATGATCGCGCTCGACGATGCCGGAAAGATCATCAACCCGCTGGTCGCCGAGGGCCAGGTCCACGGCGGTGTGGCCGCCGGGATCGCGCAGGCACTGTTCGAGGAGGTGACCTACGACGAGGACGGCAACCCTCAGAACGCGAACCTGGTCACCTACATGTTCCCGGCCTGCACCGAGTTCCCCCAGTTCGAGCGCCTGAACATGGAGACGCTGACCCCGATCAACCCGCTCGGGGTCAAGGGCATCGGCGAATCGGGAACGATCGGCGCCACACCGGCCGTCCACAACGCCGTGATCGACGCGCTCTCTCACCTAGGCGTCCGCCACATCGACATGCCGGTCAACGGCGAGAGCGTGTGGCGAGCCCTCCAGGACGCCAAGAGCCCGTGAGTGACGCCGCGAAGGTCCTGTGGACGCCCCGGGCCGACGCGCTGACCAGTTCACAGGCCGGCCGCTTCATCGGCTGGCTGCAGGAGAACCGCGGGATCTCACTCGACGGCTACGACGAGCTCTGGCACTGGTCCGTGACGGAGCTCGAGCAGTTCTGGGCGGCACTGTGGGAGTTCTTCGGCGTACGGGCGCACAAGCGCTACGAGCGGGTGCTGAGCTCCCGCGAGATGCCGGGCGCGACTTGGTTTGAGGGCGCCCAGCTCAACTACGCCGAGCATGCGCTCGGGCTCGACGAGGACCGTGGCCGGACCGCGGTCATGGCTCACTCGCAGACGCGGGCGCCGATCGAGCTGACGTTCGGCGACCTGCGCGAGCAGGTGGCGCGGGCGCGCGCGGGCTTTGAGCGCCTCGGCGTTGGTCCCGGCGACCGCGTCGTCGCCTACATGCCGAACATCCCCGAGACGCTGATCGCGTTCCTGGCCACCGCGAGCCTCGGAGCGGTGTGGGCTACATGCGCACCCGAGTTCGGGCCGCGGAGCGTGATCGCTCGGTTCGGGATCGTCGAGCCCAAGGTGCTGCTGACCGTCGCCGGATACCGCTACGGGGAGCGGTCGATCGACCGGCGCGCGGACGTGGCCGCGATCCGCTCCGCGGTGCCCACGCTCGAGCACGTGGTTCACGTCCCCTACCTCGGAACGCGCGACGACGTGGTTCCAGACGCGCTCGAGTGGGACGCGCTGCTGGCTGAGTCCGGTCCGCTCGAGTTCGCCCCGCTGGACTTCCACCACCCCCTGTGCGTGTTGTTCTCGTCGGGGACGACCGGCCTGCCGAAGGCGATCATCCACAGCCACGGCGGCCTCACCGTCGAGCACCTGAAGAATCACGGGCTCAGCTGGGACCTCGGTCCCGGCGACCGGCTGATGTGGTTCTCCACGACCGCGTGGATGATGTGGAACGCGCTGATCTCGGCGCTGCTGCTGCGCTGCGCGATCGTGATGATCGACGGCAACCCGGCGTACCCGGACCTCAGCTTCCAGTGGCGACTGGCCGAGCAGACCGAGACCACGATGTTGGGGTTGAGCCCGGCGTTCCTGATGGGCTGCCGCAAGGCTGGGCTGTCGCCCGGCACCGACTTCGGCCTGTCGCGGCTGCGCGAGATCGGCGTCGCCGGCTCGCCGCTGCCGGCCGAGGGCTTTGACTGGATCTACGAGCAGCTGGGTCCCGACATGCTGCTCAACAACGGCAGCGGCGGCACAGATGTGTGCACCGGAATCGTCCAGGGGGGCCCGCTGCAGCCCGTGTACCGGGGCGAGATCGCGGGGCGCTGCCTGGCGGTGGACACAGCCGCGTTCGACGCCGACGGCGAGCCCGTGGTCGGGGAGCTCGGCGAGCTGGTGATCCGTTCACCGATGCCATCGATGCCGGTCGGCTTCTGGAACGACCCCGACGGCCGCCGCTACTGCGACGCCTACTTCGACCACTTCCCGGGGGTCTGGCGCCACGGGGACTGGATCGTGTTCACCGAACGGGGCAGCTGCGTGATCACCGGTCGCTCGGACGCCACGCTGAACCGCGGCGGCGTGCGGCTGGGGTCGGGCGAGCTCTACGCGGTCGTCGAGGAGTTGCCCGAGGTCGCCGACAGCCTGGTCGTGCACCTCGAGGACAGCGCCGGCGGACCCGGCGAGCTGATCCTGTTCGTGGTGCCGGCGGCCGGGCGCGAGCTCGACGACGCGCTGCGCAAGCGGATCGCCGACGCGCTGCGCCAGGCGCTGTCGCCCCGGCATGTGCCCGACTCGATCGAAGCGGTCCCGGCGATCCCGCGGACGCTGACCGCGAAGAAGCTCGAGCTGCCGGTCAAGCAGATCCTGCTCGGCACCCGGCCCGACCAGGTGGCCAGCCGCGACGCGCTCGTCGACCCCGGCGCGCTCGATGCGTTCGTGGAGTTCGCAGCGGGCCGGCGGCGCTAGGGTCGCGACCCTAAACGCGCCTGTCGATCACCCGGACGGCCTTGCCCTCGCTGCGGGGGATGCTCCCCGGATCGAGCACCGCGACCTCGACCCGCAACCCCATGTGCTCGCGCAGATGGCGCGCGATCCGCAGCCCGAGCGCATCGGGCTCGGCGCCGGGCATCGGCTCGCACTCCAGACGCAGCTCGTCGAGCGCGCCGTTGCGCCCGGCGACCAGCCGGTAGTGGGGCGCCACTCCGTCGACGCTCAGCATCAGCTGCTCGACATGGGCCGGATACACGTTGACGCCGCGGATCAGCATCATGTCGTCCCGGCGGCCGCTCAGCGCGGTCAGCCGCATCGTGTTGCGGCCGCAGCGGCACGGCGCGGTCGACGCGGTCACGAGGTCGCCGGTGCGATAGCGAATCAGCGGCATCGCCTCCTTCGTTAGCGTGGTCAGCACCAGCTCGCCGGTGGTCCCCTCCTGCACCGGATCGCCGGAGTCCGGGTCGAGCACCTCGGCGATGAAGTGGTCCTCCTGCACGTGCAGCCCGTCGCGCGCGACCAGGCACTCCGCGGCGACCCCGGGGCCGCACATCTCCGACAGCCCGTAAAAGTTGATCGCCGTCAGCCCGAGCTCGCGCTCGATCTCGTGGCGCATCCCCTCGCTCCAGGGCTCGCCTCCGAGCAGTCCCAGCTTCAGCTGCAGCGCCGCCGGGTCGGTCCCCGCCTCCACGACCGCCTGCGCGATCGCCAGCGAGTACGACGGCGTGGCCACCAGCACATCAGCGGCCAGGTCGACCAGCAGCTGGGCCTGCCGCGCGGTGAACCCGGCCGACGCCGGGACCACCGCCGCGCCGATCCGCTCGCCGCCCTGGTGGAAGCCCAGGCCACCGGTGAACAGCCCATAGCCGTTGGTGTTGTGGATCAGCATCCCGGGCGCGACCCCGGCCATCGTCATGCACCGGGCCATCAGCTCGGTCCAGGTGTCGAGGTCGCCGGCGGTGTACGCGACGACGGTCGGCTTGCCGCCGGTGCCGCTCGAGGCGTGGACGCGGACGAGTTGCTTGCGGGGCACCGCCAGCAACCCGAACGGATAGCTGTCGCGCAGGTCGGCCTTGATCATGAACGGAATCCGCTCGAGGTCGCGCAGCGACGCGATGTCGTCGGGCGCGGCGACCCCGACGTCTGCCAGCCGCTGGGCGCCGAGACCGTTCGCGCCCAGGACGCGGCCGACCGTGGCGCGCAGCCGCTCTAGCTGGAGCCCCTGAATCCGATCGCGCGGCAGTGTCTCGGCCGCGTCCCAGATCCCGGGCTCAGACGGCGCGCTGGTGGGCATTCCAGTGGGTCTCGAGGTTCGCCACCAGCGCCGGACTGAGGTGGCAGTAGGCCTGCTCGCGCGCGTAGGTGGCCATGTACGTGCGGAACAGCTCGAGCGGCTCCTGGCCGACGCGCAGCGCCCGCCGGTTGGCGGCGGCGTTGATCAGGCCGGAACTGGTCAGCGCCTGCACCCGGGCGTCCAGCGCCGTGTCAACCGCTCCCGGATCGACCACCTCGTCGCAGATGAGGTCGGCATCGGCGTCGCCCGCGGTCCACTCCCGCCCGGACAGGATCGCCTGCCGGGCGGCGCGGTCGCCCACGAACCTGGGGAGGCGGAGGTTGGAGGCGCCGGGGATGATCCCCTCCTTGCGGGCGGGCAGGTAGAGCCGCGAGCCGCGCCCCGCGATCACGTGGTCGACCACGTGCAGCAGCTGGCAGCCGCCGCCGATCGCGAACCGCTCCACGGCCGCGATCCACAGCTTCTCGACGGGGCCAGCCGGCGTGCCCACGCCGCGGTAGAGCTTGTTGACATAGCCGAGGTCACGGATCAGGTAGAAGAGGAAGTCGATCCGGCCGTGGTACAGGTGGGTTAGGTTGATGCCGGAGCTGAACACCCGCTCGCCGGCGTACTTCGGATGGTCGACCAGCCCGCCCCGGATCACTCCCACCTCGATCTCCGGATCGAGCAGGATCAGGTCCACAGCCCACTCAGTTTGGGGCAGCGTGAGGCCGTCCTCGGCGTTGAGGTGGCGGGGATTGCGGATCTCGAGGATCCCCACCCGGCCGCGACGGGCCACGTGCGCGAACCCGAAGTCGACGTTGCCGGTCTCCCGCAGCTCGTCGAGGCGCTGGACCGCCTCGGGGGTCGGCAGCAGCATCGTCTCCATCAGGTGGCGTCCGGGCTTGGGCTCCACCAGCACGTGCGAGGCGAGCAGCCCCTGGGCGAGCTCGATCCCCTCCTTGTCGGCGAGCCGCCGGTCGCGCTCGGCGGCGAGCTGCTCGCGGGTGGGGGTCAGACCCGGCACGAGCGCCGCGGCTTGCAGCACCAGCTGCTCGAGGCGCACCGGCTTGCGGTAGCCGTTGGTGATCCGCTCGTAGAGCTCGGTGGCGTGGCCGGCCAGGAAATCATCGCGGGCGCCGTTGAGGGCGTCGGCGATCGCCTCGGCTGCGGCCCGCTCGGACTCCGAACGGCCGGCCGGCTCGGGCAGCGCCCCGAGCAGGTCGCCCCCGCGGGTGAGGAAGCCGCCGGTGGCCGCCGCGGCGGCGTCAAACTCGGGCTCGGGGGACGGGACGGACTCGCCCCATTTGGCGACGTCGGCCGCGGATAGCCCCGCCGCGGCGGTCACTTCTCGCAGAGAGGGAATCGTGGTCACGGCGCGACCGCACTCAGCGTATAGGGTTGCGCCGAACATGGCCGCGATGGAGGGCAAGGCGGGTCTGGTGACCGGCGCCGCGAGCGGCATCGGGCGAGCCTGCGCGCTGCGCTTCGCGGCCGAGGGCGCGTCGGTGGTCGTCGCCGACCTCGAGGCCGCGGCCGAGGGCGGGCAGCGCACCGTCGAGGCGATCGAGCGGGCGGGCGGCCAGGCCGAATTCTTCGCCTGCGACGTCTCGCGCTCGGAGGACAACGCCGCCCTGGTGGCCCGCGTGGTGGAGCGCTTCGGGAGCCTGGACTTCGCTCATAACAACGCCGGTATCGGCGTCCACCGGCTCCTCCACGAGACCTCCGACGAGGACTTCGACCGCGTGATCGCGGTCAACCTCCGCGGCACGTTCCTGGGCATGAAGCATCAGATCGCGCAGATGCTCGCGGCCGACCCGCCCGGCGGGGTGATCGTCAACACCTCGTCGAATGCGGGGCTACGCGCGGTCACGATGCTCAGCGCGTACGCCGCCAGCAAGCACGGGATCCTCGGCCTGACCAAGAACGCCGCGGTCGAGTACGCGGACCTGGGGATCCGCGTCAACGCGGTGTGCCCGGGCGCGATCATGACCCCGCTGATGTCCGACCAGCCGCCCGAGCGCCAGCGCGAGATCCTCGCCCCACAGGCGATGACCCGGTTCGGCGACCCGGCCGAGGTCGCCGCGGCCGTGGTCTGGCTGTGCTCGGCCGACGCCTCGTTCATCACCGGCGTGGCGCTGCCCGTCGACGCCGGCTCGGTCGCCTGGCTGTCCGCGCACCCGGCGTAAGCCGGGGCCCGCGGCGGGTGCATTACCATGGCCGGACCGCGGCACGGAGCCGCGGGGTCGGAGAGAGAGACGGCCAGGACGTGGACGAGCGGACTCTAGCCGCGGTACCGCGAGGCGCTGCGACACCACAGCCAGAACGCTGGCGCGTGAACGGCGCGGCCCCGGCGCGCCGCCTGCAGTCGTGGTCGGAGATTCTCGCCGACACCCATCTCGCCTTCGAAGTCCGCGACACGCCGGAGACGCCGGGCCGGTTCGACGGGGCGGTGACGCGGCGGAGGTTCGGGGATCTGGTGCTGGTCGACTGCGCGGCGTCCCCGTTCTTCGGCCACCGCAGCCGGGCGCTGATCGGCGCCCCCGACGAAGCCCGCCAGCCCGAGGACATCCTCGGTTTCCAGTTCGTGTTCAAGGGCGTCGAGAAGGTCAAGGAGGGCGACCGCGAGCTCGCGCTGACGGCCGGCGACGTAGTCCTGTGGGACGGCATGCAGCCCACCGACGTGGAGATCGTCGAGGCGTTCCACAAGCGCACCTTGCTGTTCCCCCGCGACCGCGTGCTCGCCCTGTGCCCCCGACTGGGCGAGGTCAGCGCGTTCCCGTCGCTCAACGACAGCGGCCCCGCCCGGCTGCTGGTCCGGTACATGAACGCGCTGGTGGCGGAATTCCCTCGGCTCGACTCCTCGGCGTCGACCGCCGCCGCCAGCGCCGCGCTCGAGCTGCTGCGCGCGGCGATCGAGCCGTCGCTGCCCGCCTCGAGGTCGGTGACTCGCGCCGCCCTGCGCGTCGAGATCCGTCGCTACGTGCGGACCCATCTGCACGACCCGGCGCTCAGCCCGGCGACGATCGCCAAGGCCTACGCGATGTCGGTGCGGGCGCTCCACGCGCTGTTCGAGGACGCCGACGAGTCGGTCGCGGGGTTGGTTCGCAGCGAGCGGCTGATGCGCTGCCTGGAGGACCTCCAGCGCCCCAACGCGGGCTCGGTCACCGACATCGCGTTCCGCTGGGGGTTCTGCGACGCGGCGCACTTCTCGCGCGTGTTCAAGCGCGAGTTCGGCGCGACGCCGAGCGAGATCCGGCGGGCCGCGGTCGCTGGGTCAGAGTAGGGGCAGGAGGTCGGCGACGCCGTCGACCACGGCGTCGGGGCGCCTGCGCTCGGGGACGCGTTCCAGCTCGATCTGCCCGCTGATCCCGCTGCGCACCAGCACCGTCCGCGAGCCGCCCATGCGCCCGAACGCGACGTCCATGCTCAGGTCGTCGCCGATCACCGCCACCGCGCCGGTGGGGAGCCCGAGGTGGACGCCGAGCTCAGCCACGGCGGCACGCGAGGGCTTGCCCAGCACCTTCGGGCGGACGCCCGTGACCTTGGCGATCGCCGCGGTGATCATCGCCCCGCGGCTGAAGATCATCCCGTTGGCGCCGGCGTAGCCGGGGACGTAGCTGCCGGTCAGCAGCGGCGCCCCGCGCGAGACCGCGCGCGCCGCCCGCTCGAGCGAGCCAAAATCGATCTCGTCGACGTGGGCCACGAACACGAGCTCGGCTTCCTCGTCACGGGCTAGCGGGATCCCGGCGCGGACGAACAGCTCGGTGGCCTCGTCGGAGGCGAACAGCAGCGCGGGCCGTCCGGCGAGCCGGCGGCGCAGGTACGTGATCGCGCTCTGCACGGGCGTCAGCACCTCGTGGTCGCCAACCGGCAGCCCGTCCTCGCGCAGACCCTGGGCGATCGTCTCCGGCGCCACGTGGCTGCCGTTGGTGAACAGCACCAACGGCCGGCCCGTGGCATGGATTCGGTCGAGCACCTCGACGGCGCCCGGTTGCGGCCGCCCCCGGCCGTCGGGGCCGCGGTGCACGAGCGTCCCGTCGATGTCGAACATGAACCCGCGGACGTCATCGAGGCGGAGGCGATCAGCCACGGCGCCAGACCACCGTGTCGCCGTCCTTGACCAGCGAGAAGTCCGTGATCGAGGTGCGCCGACCGAGCTCCTGCAGGAGCGTGACCACCGGCGCGCGCCCGGGACGCGCGGCCGGTGCGGGCGCACTGTTGCGGTTGGCGACCATCGCGTCGACCTGCTCGGCGGGCATCGTCAGCCGCAGCAGCAGCTCCTCCTCGGAGATCCGCCGGCCGAGTCGCCCGCGGGCTCCATCGAGCGTGATCGGCCGCAGGTCGCGGAGCTTGGCCACCTGCGGCAGCGACAGCACGCGGTCGGCGATCTCCGGGTCGACCGGCGCCGCCGGCGCGCCGTAGTGGCCGAGGAAGTAGCGCACGGTCTCGTCGGAGACGTTGACCCAGCGATGGCCGTCGATCACGTTGCGCGCGGCCTGGCTGGCCACGAACTGCGACACCGGCGTGACCAGGATCGGGTAGCCCATCTCGGCCCGCACCCGCGTGACCTCCTCGAGCACGCGATCGAACAGCTCGGGCCGGCGCAGCTCCTCGAGCATCCGCCGGGTGGTGGTGACCATCCCGCCGGGCAACTGGTGGCGGTAGTAGGCGCCGTCGAACTCGCGCGGCGCACCGGCGGGCAGGTTCTTGGCGCGGGCGAGCTCGTCGAAGTGCGCGGACACTGCCGCCTGCGCCTCGAGGTCGAGCGCGTGGGAGTACCCGGCGGCCTCGAGGTTGCGGACCGTGTTGAACACCTCCGGCTGGGACGTCCCGCGCGACAGCGGGCCCGCCGCCGTGTGCACGACCTGAAACCCGGCATCGACGCCCTCGACGTAGACCAGCGGCGCCAGCCCGATCGTGCAGTGGCTGTGCAGCTCGACCGTCCGTCCTGCAGCGGAGGCGAGCAAGTGCGGCGCCAGCTCGCGCACCGCGGCCGGGGTCAGCAGCCCGCCGGGGTCCTTCAGGTACAGGCGGTCCATGTCGGCGCAGTCGGCCAGCGCGGCCGCCCGCTCGGCGTAGTAGTCGTGGGTGTGGACCGCGCTGATCGAGTACGTGAGCCCGATCACGACCTCCTCGATCCCCTCCTCGCGCGCCATCCTGGCCAGCCGTCTGAGCCGCGACGGGTCGTTGGACGGGTCGGCGATCTGAAAGCGGCGGATCCCGTTGCGGGCCACCAGCCGGAACGACAGCCGGATCACGTCCTCGTCGGCGGGCACCCACGAGATGAACCGCATCCCGGTGCCGATCATCCCCAGCGGCGTGTGCGGCATCGCCGCGCTCATCAGCCGGATCCGCTCCCACGGGTCCTCGCGATGGAAGCGCACCGACACCGCCATGTGCGTGCTCGACGTGAAGTCGAGCGCGTGGTAGCCGACCCGGTCCATCGCCGGGGCGATCGCGACCACGTCGGGCGTGGTCAGCCCGGTGGCGCTCCACAGGCTCTGGTTGCCGTCGCGGGTGGTCGTGTCGACGAACTCGACCACGCGAGACGCGGCGCTCACGGGTGGCCGTCCACTAGCGGGCCCGGACCCTGAACAGCGTCTCGCCGTACTCGACCAGCTGCGCGTTCTCCGAGCACACGTCGACGATCGTCCCGGCGACCCCAGCCGGGATCGAGTTCATCATTTTCATCACCTCGATGATGCAGACGATCGTGTCGGGCGCCACCTCGGTGCCGACCTCGACGAATGGCTTCGCGCCGGGATCGGGGGCGGCATAGAAGGTGCCGAGCATCGGGGAGTCGATCGTCAACGAGTCCGATTCGACTTCCGCCTCCGGCTCACGGGGTGGCGCCATCGATGCAGGCTCGGCGCCTCCTCGGATACAAGTAGGCGGCGAGCCTGCATCGATGCCACCTCTACGTACATGAAGCGAAAAGTCGCTCGTCTCAATCCGAAGCTCCTCGACGTCCGACTCGTCTATGAGCCTCAGGATCTCGCGGACGTCTTCGTCGCTCAGGGCCACGATTGGCCTCGCCTACTCACGTTCGCGCCGAACGTCGCCATGACCGCCGAGATCGCGGAGGTGGGTGCGGGCTTCGGTGTCTGCTTGGCAATGGCCGTCACGGGGCGGGACTGGAGGATGTAGAGGTTGTCGGGGGACGATTGGCCGCGGGCGAGGGCCCATTCGATGTCCTGGCGTGAGTCGAAGTGGCGCTCGACGCGCTTGGCCATCGCGAGCAGGGATTGCAGCCCATCGTCGTCGAGGCAGCGGCCGTTGGCGCGCTCGGGCGAGACCTCGATCCCGACAGCGCCGTGACCGTCGGCGTCGGGGACGTACTCGATGCGCTTGTCGCCGACCTGGGCGCGCACAATCTCGCCGGTGACCTTGCTCAGCATGTAGTCGTCGGGCGTGACCTCCCCGCCGACGACGGCCAGCCCGAGGCCCCAACTGGCGTTGACGGCGACGATGCTGGGGTCGCCGCTGACCGGGTTGCAGGTGAACATCACGCCGGACACGTCGGCGTCGACCATCGCCTGCACGGTCACGCCCATCGCCACCTCATCCGTCGACCCGAGCCTGGCGCGATAGCTGATCGCCTCGGGCGTGTACAGACTCGCCCAGCAGTCGCGGACCGCATCGCGCACCGCTTCGGCGCCGCGGACCCACAGGTAGCTCTCCTGCTGGCCGGCGAACGTGGCCTCGTGGCTGTCCTCGCCCAGCGCGCTCGAGCGGACCGCGACCGGCGGCTCGCGCAGCGAACGGTAGCGGCGCTCGATCTCCTCGCGGACTCCGTCCGGGATCGAGGCGGCCCGGATCGCCGCGCGGATCACGTCCGAGTCCTCGCCGGCGACGACGTCCCGTAGCCCCGCCGCGTCCAGGAACGCCCGGTAGGCGTCGGCCGACAGCGCGAACCCGGGCGGCACCTGGATCCCCGCCGTAAGCAGCTCGCCGAGGCTCGCGCTCTTACCGCCGAACCTCGACCGATCCTCGCCGCGGAGGGAGTCGAGCGCCCTGCTGTACGCCGCCCCGGCCATCGCGCTACTCGCGCTCGAGCAGGGTAACCGTGCCCTCGGACCCGTCGACCCGGATCGTCTGGCCGGTGCGGATCTGCGCGGTGGCGCGGCCGGTGCCGACAACCGACGGCAGCCCGTACTCGCGGCAGACGATCGCCGCGTGCGACATCACGCCGCCGATGTCGGTGACCGCGGCCCTGATCTTGGAGAAGATCGGGGCCCACGCCGGTGAGGTGATGCTGCAGACGAGGATCTCGCCGTCTCGCACGTCGGCGATCTGATCGACGGAGCGGACCACGCGTGCCGGACCCTCAACGACTCCGGGCGAGGCGGCCGCGCCGTTGAGCACGAGCCCGCCATCGTGCTGGCGCGCCCACTCCTGTACGCGCTCGGTGGTCACGCCCCAGAGCATGATCGTCATCGGGTCGGTGATCGCCTCGGGCGTCACCCCGAGCGCGGGCGGCGGCGTGTGCTCGCCCAGGCGCGCCAGCAGCCGCGCTCGGCGCGCGACAACCTCCGGCCAGTGCATCGGGCCGAGCGGCTCGCCGCCTGTCGCCCAAGTCAGGACCAGCTCGTCGAGCGCCGAGGCGACCTCGTGGCGCGTCAGCTGGAAGATGTCCTCCGAGTCGCCGATGAAGCGGTGCTCGGCGAGCAGCGCGCCGAACTCGCGGATCTTGTTCCACCACCGGGTCAGGAACCAGTAGTCACAGAAGAACTTGTGCTCCTCGACATACGGGAACACCGTCCGCGACAGCCCCAGCAGCTCGCGGAACGCCGCTCGCACCTCGGGTTCCAGCAGCGACTCGTACTCGTCGGCCAGCCGCTGGCGCTCGCGCTCGATCCCGGCGGTCGGCCGCTCGATCTGCTCGCCCGCGTTGAGCGCGCTGACGTAGCCGATCAGCGACGCGTACGGGATGCTCGGGTCGTCCAGCCAGGAGCGGTAGTAGTGGTACAGGCCGTCGCCGGTGGCCATGTTGAACCACGGATCCTTGACCCGCTCGAGCTCGGCCAGCCACGCCCGCCCGGCCTCGCTGCCCGCGAGCTCGGCGTCGATCTCGGCCGGCGACCGGCCCTCGACGAACGCGCCGTCGACGCCCGACTCGATCGCCAGCCGGGCCAGCCGGCGAAGCTCGGCATCGGGCTTGAACAGCAGCACATCGATGCCGGCGACCATCTGCGCGATGTGCTGGTCGGGGATGTCGGGGAGGTTGCCCTTGCAGAACGTCGCGAACGTGGCGTACGCCCCGTAGCCGAGCAGCAGGAACTCGAAGTGGTGCTGCCACATCAGGTCGCCGAGCCGAAGCACGCGGCCGTAGCGGTCGAGCACCTCGTAGAAGGCCGTGTTGCGGTTGTCGCCGAACGCGACCTCGTCAGGCTCGTATTTGGGCAGGTTCGGGACCTCTAGCTCGTTCAGCTCGGCGATCAGCGCCTCCATCTTGGCCCGCCACTTGCCGTACAGCTCGGTCCAGTTCTCGTAGTAGTAGCCCGCGCGGGCTTGGAAGAATCCGGCGCGCTCGGCGATCTGGTCGGGGTCGGTGACCGGGTTGCCGGAGATGTACACGTATCCGTTGACGATCCGGTAGTCGATCCCCATCGCCGGCGGGACCGCGAACACGCGGTTCTGCCACGAGCCGACGGCCTGATAGGGCGAGTCGATGCAGATCACGTCGAACGCCGGCATCGGCACCGGGAAGTGCATCGAGTTCCAGAACCAGAAGCGGGTCTCGTCGCTAGCGCGGCGACGCTCGTCGAACACCGCGTAGTAGGGGTACATCTCCTCCCATCCCTCGCAACCGGCGGGGGTCTGGATCGAGTAGGGACTGGGGAAAGCGCCGGTCGCGGGCGTCGTGCTTGCCATCTGTGAAACCTCCCTCGTCGCGGCGGCGCCACGTCGCACCGTTCCTATCGAACCCTCCGCCCGCAAGTCAAGACGCTTGCCGCTGCGCGCAGGCCCGCTTGAGCGCGGGCGCTCGGCCACCCGCGGTGCTCGTCGGCCACAGCATGGGCGGCGTCGTGATCACGGAGGCGGCGGGCCGCTGCCCCGACCGGATCGCGGGGCTCGTGTACCTGGCCGCGTTCCTACCGGCCGCCGGGCAGAGCCTCCTGGACCTGACCCAGCTGCCGGAGGGCGCCGGCGACCAGGTGCAGGCCAACCTCGTCGTCGACGGCGATCCGCCGGTGGCGACGATGCCGGCCGCCGCCGCACGGACCGCGATCCACGGGTGCGCCGACGACGAGGCCGCGGCCTGGGCGGTCGCGCGTCGCGGGCGCCAGCCGGTGGCGCCGTTCGGCCAGCCGGTCCGGATCCAGGACAGTGCGCGGGAAGCCTACGAGCGACTGCCGCGGGCGTACGTGACCTGCCTGCAAGACCGCGCGATCCCGCCGGCGCTACAGCGCCGGATGCTCGAGGCGGCCGGCTGCGATCCGGTGATCGAGATCGACACCGACCACTCGCCGGTGGTGTCGCGAACCGAGGAGACGGTGGCGGTGCTCGACGGACTCGCCCGGTCCTACGAGCCGGCGGGCGCCCGCGCCGATTGACCCACATCTGAGCGGCTGCGATCATCGCGGGCGCGATGGGCGACGCGCGGGGTGTCAGCGAGCCGCCGGCGGCCACGCCGGAGTCAGCGCCCGCGCGCGCAGCGCCGGTGTCGGTGGCGCCGGGGCCGGACGCACGCGTCAAGGCCCGCGAGGGCCCGGATATCCAGGCCCGGGCGTTGGGGCGGCTGGCCTCCGACGGCGCCCGGCGCGAGTATGTCCGCCGGCTCAGCGCTCACGGCAACCGCCACGTCGCGCGGGTGCTCGCCCGGCGCGTCAGCGCCGACGCGCTGAGGAAGATCGCCACCGGCGCGAAGTCCAAGAAAGGGAATCACCACGCGTTGCAGTCGATGCATCTCGCCTGGGAGCTGGTCAACTCCTACTGCCCGGAGAAGGGATTCGCTCTGTCAGGATCGAGATACTCGGCAGGCCAGAAGGGCGGCGCGCTCGACGGGACCACGCTGGTCGTCGGCGACGACATCGTCGATCGCGTCGCGGCGGGCGACGCCGACGTCGTCGGCAAGGAGCTCAAGGCACTGCTGGCGAAACTCCCCGACCCGTTCAGGACGCTGGCCAAGGGAGGCGTCAGCGAAGCGACGGCTCCAGAGATCCTGGCGGTCCCGCTCGCGCTCGACGTGGCGATGGACACCGCTTGGTCGAAGTCGTTCCCAAAGGGCAAGTCTCAGGAGCAGGGCGGGGTGCTGGTCACCGACAAGCAGGGCGAGTACGTGTTCCACGCGGGAAAGCCGGGGACCAGCGGAACGTTCAGCCCCAACCGCGGCGACGTCAAGAAGAACGAGAAGCTCGTGTCGATCGCCCACACGCACCCTTACGACAAGTCCGAGGGCGGCTTCACCGACGTCTCGCTCAGCGGTCAGGACATCGCGCTGATGGTCAAACACAGCGAGAAGATGTCGTTCGTGCGCTCCGGCGATCACGACTTCCTGATCGCCCGGACGGCGGAGTTCGACGCGCTCGTCAAGAAGGCCAAGTCCAAGGACGGCCTGTTCAAGGAGGTCCGTAAACACTGGACGGACCTGTACAAGGCCGGCACGGGATCGCTGCCCAAGCGTGCGCGGGCGGCGACGAGGGCGACGTGCCTGAAATACCACCTGCTGCTGTACGAGGGCGACAAGGGCGTGCTGCGCCAGCCGCAGGAGATGATCACGGCGCATCAGAAGAAGCCATGACCAGCGACCCCCAGCTCTCGAGCGTTCGGGTGAGCCGTCGCCAGGGCGACCAGGTCGCCGAGGGCGAGGTGCGGGTGCCGACAACAGTGGCCGATGACGCCACCGCGGTCGCGGCCGCGGTCGCCTGGGAGACGCTCGGCCGCAGATCCCTACAGGCCGGCGATGCCGACGGCGCCGTCGCTGCCGCGCAAGCCGGCCTCGACGAGCTCGGCGAAACACAGAACGCCGACATCGTCGATGACACCGAGCTGAAGCTGTACGCGGCCGAGGAGCGCCTCCGCGAGGGCCACACCCGCGACGGCGCGTCGAATATGCTCGACATCCTCCGCGTCAGGGCCGAGCTGCGCGCGCGAGCCCTCGGGGCAGAGCTCGCGAGCTGAGCCCGCTGCCTGAAGTTTCGCGTCGCGGTCGATCCGCGAGGTTACAATCCACTGCACACAGGAGGGGTGGAGCGTGTCACGTGTGGGCGAACTGAGGGAATGAGTCGTGCGGCCGCTCGTCGATGGGTATGACGAACTGCGGCTCAGGATTGATCGTCACGCTACTGGTAAGTATCACGTGCTGGCGAGCAACCGGCTCGCAGAGGCGTCGGAGAGCTTCGAGCTCCCGTTCGAGGAACTGGAGATCGAGAACTTCATCCTCAGGCTCAGCCGGCCGCGGGGACGACGGCGAATCGACACGCCGGCAATCGACGAGGCCCGTGGCTTTGGCGGTGACCTGTTCAAAGCACTGTTCCACGGCGAAATTCACTCCCTCTACAGAGACACGCTCGCAGACGCGCGCGGGCGTGGGCGCGGTGTCCGCATCACCCTGTGCCTGAGTGGCTCACCCGAGCTGATTGACGTGCCGTGGGAGTACCTGTTCGACGATCCCGAGTTCCTGGCGATGTCGGCGTTCACGCCCGTGGTGCGTTACCTCGATCTCCCGCGCGGGCCCCGCCCGCTGCTGGTGAAGGCCCCGCTGCGTCTGCTCGGGGTCGTCAGCAGCCCGGCCGACTACGAGCAGCTGGACGTGGCTCGCGAACGCGCCAACCTCGAGAGCGCGCTGGCGACGCTGACCGAATCGGGAGCGGTCGAGCTGGTGTGGCTCGAGCAGCCGACGCTGGGCGCCCTGCTCCGCGCGCTTCAGACCCAGACGTTCCACGCGCTTCACTACATCGGCCACGGGACCTACGATCGCGAGACCGGGCGGGGCGCGCTCCTGTTCGAGGATGAAGGAGGCTGGGCGCGACCGGTCAGCGGCGACAAGCTGGGGATGATCCTGCACGACTTCTCGTCGCTGCGCCTGGCGATCCTGAACGCCTGCGAGGGCGCCCGCACGGGCCGCACCGACCCATTCGCGGGCGTCGCCGGATCGCTGGTGCAACAGGACATCCCGGCGGTCGTGGCGATGCAGTTCGAGATCAGCGACGAGGCCGCGATCGTGTTCGCGAGCGGCTTCTATGAGCAGCTCGCGGCGGGGTCGCCGGTCGACGCAAGCCTCGCCGCCGCCCGGCTCGCGATGCTGGCCCAGCGCAGCGACGACATCGAATGGGGCACGCCGGTGCTGTTCATGCGCGTGCCCGACGGCCGGATCTTCGATCTCGGCGACGACGCCGGCGCATCGGGGCCGGGCGCCGCCCGCGGCCGCGGACTGCGGATCCTGATCAACTACCGCCGCGAGGACACGTCGGGGCACGCCCTGCTGCTCGCCGACCGCCTCAGGCAGCGGTTCGGCAGCGACAACGTCCAGCTCGCCGTCGACGGAGCGCAGAGCGACCGTCTGGCGCGGCTCGACGGCAACCTGGCGTTCCTCGCGCTGATCGGACCAGCCTGGACGGACAACCTGCGCAGCGCCCGCCCGGCGCGCCACGCCGAGGACTTCGTGCGCCGGGAGATCGAGCTGGCGCTGCGTGATCTCCCCGAAGCGGTGATCCCGGTTCTGATCGACGCGTCGATGCCCGTAGCCGAGACGCTGCCGCGGTCGCTGCGGGGGTTGTGCCAACGGGAGCCGGCGCAGCTGCGTCACCTCTCGTTCGACCTGGACCTGACGGCGCTGATCGCGCGACTAGAGGCGATCTCCGAGCGGCCGACGCCCGATTCCGGGCCCGATGGGCAACCCCCAACGCCACCGGCCTCCCGAACCACCGCGACGCGGACGACCGCGGGCGTGGGCAGTCCGTATGACGACCACTACGCCGACGTCGTCACGGGGATGCTCGACGGCGCGGTGGTGCCGCTGCTGGGGCCGGGCGTCGCCGGAGCCACCGCGACGGCGGATCACCTGTCCGATCAGTTCGCCACCGCGTCGGCCGGACTCGCCGAGGTCGCCCAGCGGGTCGCGGTCACGCTCGGCGAGCGGCGGTTGTACACGGCGCTCAAGAGCCTGGTCGCGGCTCACTCGCAGCCAGGCGAAGTGCACCGCCTCCTGGCTGAGTTCCCGGGCCTACTGCGCCGCCTCGGGCTGCCTCCCCGTCACCAGCTGATCGTCAGCGCGAACTATGACTCAGCACTCGAGCGGGCCTTCGAGGACGTAAACGAACCGTTCGACTACGCGGTGTACATAGCCAGCAGCGGCTGGTTCGTGCACGTTCCCTGGGGCGAACGTGAGTCCGAGCCGGTCGCCACCACGATCCTCGAACCCAAGAAGTACGTCGGCTTTCCGATCGACGATGACGGTGAACTCGAGCGCACCGTCATCGTCAAGATCCATGGCGGCACGGATGGTCATGAGGGCGGTGTCACCTGGCGCAATAACTACGTGGTCACCGAGGACCATTACATCGACTATCTCCCCACTCACAACATCCAGGATCACCTGCCGATCCAGATCCTCGACAAGCTGACCGGCAGCCGCTGCCTGTTCCTCGGATACGTGCTGCGCAACTGGGATGCCCGAGTGTTCCTCCGCCGCATCTGGCGAGGGAAGCCGATCAGCGAGAGCTCGTGGGCGATCGAACCCGATCCCGATCCGATCGAGAAGGCGTCCTGGAGCGTGATCGGGCACGTCGAGCTGCTGGCGGCGTCGCTGCCCGAGTACGCGGAGACGCTGCGGGCGGCGCTGCTTCACCACGCGGACAGATCCGAAGATCTCAGGGCCTCGCGATGAACCCCGCCGTGGGCGCTCCGAAGGCCGGCGACGTGCCCGGGCAGCGGAGCCCGTTTCAGGGCCTTGGCTTCTACACCGAGCACGACGCCAAGTGGTTCTTCGGCAGGACCGTGGAGCGCAAGGTGATTCTCGCCCACCTGCGGACCGCGCCGCTCACGGTTCTGTACGCCGAGAGCGGCGTGGGCAAGAGCTCGCTGCTGCGCGCCGGCGTGGCGGCACGGCTCCGCGAGCTCGCGGCGCGCACCAGCGCGGGCGGCCACGCCCCCCGGTTCGTGCCCGTAGTGTTCAGCGCCTGGAAGGACGATCCCGTAGAGGATCTGATCGCGGAGATCGACCGCCAGGTGCGCCCGATGGTGCCCCCCGCCACGCAGGCGCGCAACGGCGGCGGACCTCAGAGCACCTCGGCGCCGGTCCCAGACCCGACGCCGACCGGGTTGGCCGCCGCGATCAGGCGCGCCGCTGCCGCGCTCGACGCGACGCTGGTTATCATCCTCGACCAGTTCGAGGAGCATTTCAGCTACCGGATCGGGGCGCGCGATCCGGATCGCCTGGCGGACGAGCTGGCGCAATGCGTCCGCTCCTCCGACGTCCCGGCGAACTTCCTGATCGCCGTGCGCGAGGACGCGTACGGCCGGCTCGGCGATCTGTTCGGCGGCCGAATCGCCAACGTCTACGACAACTACCTGCACCTCGAGTACCTCTCTCGCGAAGCGGCCCGCGAGGCGATCGAGAAGCCCGTCGAGATCTACAACTCGGAGCGGGATCCCGACCAGGCCGTCGTGCTCGACGACGACCTCGCGGATGCGGTGCTCGACCAGGTGCGCCGGGGCCGGCTCGACCTCGGCGGCGGGCGCGTCGACCGCGATGGCGGCGACCGCTCCTCGAATGACGGCGCCGACGAGATCGAGACCCCGTTCTTACAGCTGGTGATGACGCGGCTATGGGAGCGGGAGCGGACCGAGGGCTCACGGGTGCTCCGCACCGCCACGCTCGACGACGAGCTGGGAGGCGCCGAGACGATCGTGCGCAACCACGTCAGCGGGGCGCTCGCCGGTCTCGCCGGTCAGGAGCTCGACACCGCCACCGACATCTTCCGCGATCTGGTCACGCCGTCGGGCGCGAAGGTCGCCCACACGGCCATCGACCTGGCGCAGATGACCGCGCACTCGCAGGACACGGTCGCGGCGGTCCTCAACCGGCTCTACGAGGAGCGGATCTTGCGCGCGGTCGACCCGGCGCCGGGGACGACCGACGCTCGCTATGAGATCTACCACGACCGGCTGGCGGCGCCGATCCTCGACTGGCGCGACCAGCAGGAGAATGCGAGGCTCGAGCGCGCCCGGCAGCGTGCCGAGCTCGAGGCCGAGACGCAGCGACACCAGGCTCGCCGCTTCAAGCGCCGAGCCAGGATCATGCTCGGGCTCGTGGTGGGGCTGCTCCTGCTGCTGGTCGCCGTCGCCGTACTGCTGAAGTACGCCAACGACGCGAGCAACACCGCCGGTCGGGAGCGCCGCTCGGCGACGTACTTCGGACTAGCCAGCCGCGCTCAGGCCCAGTTCTCCAACCGGCCGGACGTATCGCTGCTGTTGGAACTCGCCGCGTACTCCGAGAACCCCCAGCCGCTGGCCGCGCGGAACCTGGTGGCGACGCTGCAGGGAGCGAGACGCTCGGGGGCGGTCGGGCTCCTGCACGGACACACTGATGCGGTCGAGGACATCGCGTTCAGTCCGGCCGGCGGCACGCTGGCGTCGGTCAGCGGCGACAAGACGCTGAGGCTGTGGAGCATCACGCGGTCGGGGCACCGTCCGCTTGGAATCCCGATGCGCGCGAGCAGCCCGTTGTACAGCGCAGCCTGGGATCCCACTGGACGTACGATCGCGTCCGGCGGCGTCGACGACGTGATCCTCTGGAGCATTGCGGCTCACGGGCAGGAGGCGAAGATCCGGGATGACGCCGGCGCCGTGACCAGCGTGGCGTTCAGTCCGAACGGGAACCTGCTAGCCGCCGGAGGGTCGAACGGGACGATCCTGATCTGGAACGTCTCCACCCATCGCCGAACGGTGCTGCACGTCCCGGGCCGGACGCCGGTCACCAGCGTCGCGTTCAGCCCCGATGCACCGGTGCTCGCCGCGAGCTCTGCCAAGTCGGTCTTCCTGTGGAGCACCGGGGACGACCGTCCACTCGGAAAGCCGCTGACCGGGGATACCGGCTCCGTCTACACGGTCGCGTTCAGTCCCGACGGCAAGTCGATCGCCGCGGGCGGCAGCAGCGGCAGGATCATCCGTTGGGCGCTTGACACTCGCCGCCCATTCGGACCGTCATTGGTGGGCCTGAGCGCGGTGTTCAGCATCGCGTTCAGCCCCAACGGGAACGAGCTGGCCGCCGGAGGCGCGACGAGGACGATGATCTGGCACCTGTCGACCGGCCGGCGGGGCGGCCAATCGCTCGACGTCCGGCAGGGCGCGGTCAACAGCGTCGCGTTCAGTCCGGACGGTCGGTTTCTCGCCTCGGCCGGCGCGGACCAGATGATCACGCTCTGGAACAATCCGCCCGGCCGGCAGTACGGCATCCCGATCCTGCACAACACCAACGGCCAGCTCGCCATCACCCCGGACGGCCGGCTGCTCGCCGCCGGGAGCGTCGCGGGACAGATCTATCTGCGGAGCCTGCGCGGCGGACCTGTCCGGCAACTGCCCGACCTCGGCGACGGTGGCGTCGGCGCGCTGGCATTCGACCCCAGGCGAGCGCTACTCGCCGCGGCGTATCACGACGGGATCGTCCGGCTGTGGAACTACCGATCGGGAACCCCGATTGGACCTCCGCTGATAAGCGACACCTCCGCGCTCTACGCCATCGCTTTCAGCCCCGACGGCACGCTGCTGGCCGCGGGGGGAACCAACGGGACGGTCCGGTTGTGGAACCTCCGCACGCATAGCCGGCAGGCGGCATCGCTCACCGGCGGGACGGGAGCGGTGTATGCCGTCGCGTTCACTCCCGACAGCCGCGTGCTCGCATCGGGCGGCGCTGACCGTGCGATCAGATTCTGGGACGCGCGCACGCACACGCCGCTGGACCCGGCGCTGATCGCTCAGAACAGCACGGTGTTCGCTCTGGCCTACTCGCCGGGCGGTCGCCTACTGGCATCCGGCGGCTCGGACGACACCGTCCACGTCCGCGCCGTCGGCCCGCACAGCTACCCGACCGTTCACACGCTCGCCGTCGACACGAACCTGATCCGCGCGCTCGCGTTCAGTCCCGACGGCCACACGCTCGCCTCGGGCAGCACCGACGACATCGTTCGCCTGTGGGACGTCCGGTCCGGCCAGCAGCTCGGAGGGGCACTGTCCGGGCACCAGGCGTCGGTCGAGAGCGTGGCGTTCACGCGGAACGGCCGATTCTTGGCCTCCGGGAGCAGCGACGGAACCGTTCGACTGTGGGAGGCGGCCGCGGTTCCGCCGTCCACCGCCGCGTTGCGCAACCAGGTGTGCAGCTTCGTCGGAGCGGGTCTCAGCCGGGCCGAATGGGCCCAGTACGCGCCCGACATCCCGTTCCGCGAGAGCTGTCCGCTGGCCACCCCGAGCTGATCGAGATCACGCCCAGCGCACGACGCCGGGCTCCATCCGGAACCCGAACTCGGCGGCGAACGCACGGTGGATCGTCTGCTCCGGCGCCAGCCCGAGCTCGTCCTCCAGCGGATGGCTCTCCAGCGAGCTGACCGAGAGCGCGTATGAGCCACGCAACCGCCGCCACCGAAGCGACCCGGGAGTGACGCTCGAGCGGGCCTCCACCACCTGCTGTAGCGCAGCCAGCTCACCTCGCTCGGCATCGCGGATCTGCTTGAGGAACACGTGGCGCAGCGCCTGTTGGTGGAGCAGCTCGTTGAACGCGGTCGCTCGCGACCACGCTCGCGCGACGCGACGGGTGAGCATCGACCGCCGCGCGCCGGTCGCCCCGGCGAGCTCGGCACCGGGCTCGAACTCGGACAGGAAGTGACTCGCCAATCCGGCCAAGTCGACTCCGTCGGCTGGTTCCGGCGGGCCGCTTTCACGGTCACCCCCGCGGCGAGCCGGACGCGCTTCGATCGTGATCAGGCGCATTCGACCGAGCTCGGAGCGCGGTCCGTATTCGGCGGCGCCGTAGACGTCGAGCGCCAGCTGCGCGGGCGGGTCGGGCGGCGCCCTGCCGCCGGCCTTATCGGGATCCCCACGCGGGTCGGGGAGCCTGCGCATCCAACCCTGCGTCTTGGCGAACCCGTATACCTCGCGCCCCGACGCAAACGCGATCGGGTCGTCGACCCAGATGTACGGCATGAAGATCGCCAGGTGGTCGTCGACGTAGCGCCCGTCCTCGAAGCGCTGGGCGATCGTGGGCACCCAGATCGCCGCCTCGGGCTCGGACGCGCTCCCCCGCCCGGCGTGACCCGGATGCAGCGAGCGCAGGCCCGCGATCACCCCGAACGTCAGGACCACCGGCGGCAGCCTGGGCACTCGGTAGCGCAGAGCGCCGCCAGTCGGCTGCTTGAGCACCCGGTCGCAGAGCTCCTGCACGCGCGCCCGGTCGGCCTCCACGAAGAAGCAGTACAGGCGCGCGCGCTCACACAGCAACGGGCCCGGGGCCGTCGCCAGCGCGCCGTAGTCGACGTAGCGCGCCCCCGACCGCGGATCGCGCTCGCCCCCGGTGTGCCGCGCGACCACCGCGCCCGCGGCCCGCTCTCCCGAGATCACGGCCGCTTCCACGCACCCGCCGTCGATCCCGCTGTGTGTCCAGTCGCCGGCGAGCACGAGGTTGTCGAACCCGGACCGCTCGGGGTCGAGCCTGGAGTCGACGGTCCCGGCAGCGGTCGTCACGTAGCGATCGCTGGGCGCGACGTTCGCGCGCAGATACTGCGCCTGCAAGCGGTCGGGCCCGGTCCGGCCGAGTGGGTCGAACAGGACATTCCAGTCGAACCGACCGTCCTTGAACGCGCCGGGCCAGAACACCCGGGCCCGCTGCTCGAGGTGCTGGCGCGCGGTGGCACGCACGGTCTCCTCGGGCTCGGACCCGTCGAGCTCGTCCGGAAGCACGGCGCAGAAGTAGGCCACCGACTTGGGTCCGCCATCACCGGCATAGCCCTCGGCGGCGAGCAGGTGGCTCATGTCGCAGTACGTGTCGAACGGCTCGGCGTAGGCCGTCGACGGAGGATCCAGATCGTCGCCGGTCGGCCGCCCGCGGAGCTCGTCGATCGACTTCGTGAGCCACACCTGGAAGGCCTTCGTACGCACGGTCTCGCCGCCGTCGAGCATCCGCTTGAACCGCGGACTCGCCGACGCGAGCTCGGGACAGATCTCGCTCAGCGCCCCCACCGGGATCGCCAGCACGACGTCGTCGAAGTCGACGCCGCGGACCAGCTTGTCGGGGACGGGCTCGGCGTCGCCGAGCTGATCGCTGTCGGGAGTCGCCGGCCAGCACCACCAGTCGTCGATCCGGACGAGCGGGTCATATCGATCCGCTCCCGAGGCGACGGCCGCCTCCCGGATCAGCTGCACCGAATTCACCAGCGGCCGGCCCGGCATCAGGCCCAACCGGCTGATCTGCGAGAAGAACCGGAACTTCACCCCGCGGCGTCTCAACGCCAGGTACAGCGGCGCGAACACGACGTCGCCCATCCCGGCGCGCATCCGCCACATGAACGCGCCCTCGTAGTTGACCATCATCAGCAGCGACTGCAATCCCTTGCCAGCCGCGAGGCTCGGCCGGCGCTTGTCGCCGCCGCGATAGGCGAACGTCAGGTCGTAGAGACCCTGCAGCACCGGCGAGCGGTCGAGCGTCGCCTCGCTCGCCCCGTGACGGCCCAGCCAGGCCCGCAGGTCGTACTCGTCGAGCACTCCGAAGCCTCGCCACAGCACGTCGTCGTGGACGATCCCGGCAAGCGAGGCGGCGACCAGCTCGAGCACCCCGCGCCAGAGCCGCACACGATCGCCGAGCTCGCGTCCGCCGAGCTCCCGCCGCAGCCCTCCAACCTGCGCGGACAGCGCCTCCAGCAACGGTTCGATCGCGGCGTTGCGCACCCGCTGCAGCGGCCGCGCTGCCGGCCCGGCGTCACTTCGCCACACGTCCGCCGGCATCTCGCCGCCATCCAGGGCCAGCGGCGAGGTCATCAGCTCCAGCTCCGCGGCGATCCCCTGCAGCGTCGAGACGGTCGCAGCCAGCTCCGGATCGCTGGGGGAAACCCCGGCTCCCCGGCGGGGGCTGCCGCCCTCGAGGTCTGACCGCAGTCCCGTTGCCAGCAGCCGGGTGGTTCGCGCGATCACCCGTCCCAACGGCGCACGGACCGGGTCGATCGGCGGACCGCGATGCGCCCCGCCGCGAGGCGGCAGGCTAACCTGCTGCCGCGCCCAGGTGCCGTCGTCTCGCCGGTCGTACAGAGACACCGAATGGCACTTCTCGAACGGGACCGTCCACCAGTCCTCGCCGTCGGCAAGGCCCGTCTCCGCGTAGGCCTCGCGCAGCATCCGGAAGGCGTGCTCATAGAACCCGAACCAGATGTGCAGGCCATGCTCCTCGATCCGCTGTCCGCCGCGCGGTCCGGCGCCCGGATGCGGCATCCGCCCGCTCGCCCCCTTGCCGCCGAGCTGCCAGCCCTGCTGGTGGACGACCACTTCGAAGCGCTCGCGCAGCTCGGGCGTGGCCGACAGGGCCCATGCCGCGGCCAGCCCGCCGCAGCCGCCGCCCAGGACCGCGACCCGGATCGGTGCCTCGGCCCGGCTCTGACCGCGTTCGCTCACCGCCCGCTCGCGCGCAGTCGCCCGAGCTGCTGCTCGGCGCGAGCCGCCCAGGTCGGCGCGCCGATCCGCCTCGCAAGTCCCGCCGCATCTGACAGGTGGCGCGCGGCCGCCCCGAGCTCGCCGATCGCCCCCGCCAGCGAGCCGAGATACAGCGCCACCGGCCCCCACACGCCGAACGCCGGAAACGCGATCTGGCCGTGCCAGGGAGCCAGTAGCCCGTACAGCGTCTCGGCCGCTTCGACGGCGCCCAGCTCGGAGCTCACGTGCGCATAGATGCAGACCACGGCCAGCCACGCGACGTCGTAGGGCAGGAGGCGGAAGCTCGACGCGGCGGCTTCGTCGAGGAGCTCTCGCGCCTCGCGGTGGCGCCCGTCCTGGGTGAGCGCGAGCGCGAGTATGGCCCGGAAGCCGGGGACGCCGGGGTTCTCGTCGATCGCCTGCTCGAGCAGCGCGGTCAGCTCCCCTAACCGCCCCAGCTCGAATGCGATCGACGTCTGCTGGGCGGCGAAGCAGACGAGCGCATCCGGCTCGCTCTGGCGCCCGGTCTCCAGCGCGGCGGCCGCGAGCGCGGCGGCGGTCTCGAGCTCGCCCGCCACGATCGCGAGGTTCGCCTCGTCTGCGCCTGCCAGCCATAGAGTGGTCGGTTGGCGGAACCGATCGGCGAGCTCGCGCTCGCGCGCGGCCCACGATCTGGCGCCGGCGATGTCCCCCTCCTCGATGCAGGCATACGACCGCCAGTGATAGGCGAAGAACCGATCCATCGGATCCTCCAGGCGCTCGGCCACGGCGACGGCGTCGACCGTGTTGGCGCTGCGCTCGGCGAGCGTCTCGGGCGCAAGCAGAGTGACGAACCGCATGTTGAGCACGGTGATCAGCGCGTCGGGGTCGTCGAGCCGCCGCGCCGTCGCGAGCGCCTCGTCGCTGAGCGACACGCGACGCTCCCACTCGCCCGAGTACATGAGCTCGGCCGCCTGCATCGCCAACAGCCGCGCGCGGGCCGTGCCGTCCCCGGGCCCGACGATCCGCAGGGCCGCGTCCAGCGTCGCGATCCGCTCTTGATCGACGACCCCGGTTTCGCTCTGCATCCCGCGCGTATTGGCCAATGCCGCGCGGACCAGCCCGGATTCGTCGCCGATCCGCAGGGCGATCGCGGCGGCGCCCAGCAGCGTCTCGCGAAACCGCTGGTCGCCCGCCTGTCGCTCGGCCTCGCCGCGCTTGACCAGGAGGCCGCATTCCCGGGCATCCTCGGATGCGCGGATCCGCGTCAGCAACTCGAGCGAGACCTGGTACCAGCGGCGGGCCTCGTCGGGGGCGAGCTTCTCCAGTGCCTCGTCACCGGCGCGCGCCGCGTACGTGAGCGCGTCGGGCAGTCCACTGTCTCCTGCCGCGATCAGGTGCCTCGCCACGGCCGCGGCGGGCGACCGGCCCGACTGCGCCCTGCGGCGCAGCGCAAGCGCGACCCGGCCATGCAACGCCATGCGCCGCGCCGCGCCCAGCTCCCGGTAGAGGTAGCGCTGCATCAGCGCGTGCGAGAACCTGAAGTGGGGCGGGTCGCCTGGTACCTCGATCAAGACCGCGTCGCTGACCGCCTCGTCGAGGGCGTCCGCGGCGGCCGGATCGTCGATCACCTCGGACAGCAGATCGAAGTCGAACTCCGCGCCGAGCACCGCGGCCGCCCGCAGGCACCGCTGCACCGGCTCACCCATTCGCCGTACCCGCCCGGCGAACGTCTCAGCGATGCTTACGGGTAGCTGCGCGCCCACGTCAGCGCCGTCGGTGAGCTGCCAGCGTCCGTCCGCGGTCACCACCGTCCCGGACTCGACCATGCTGCGAACGAGCTCGGTGATGAAGAACGGGTTCCCGTTCGTCCCCGCCTCGAGCGCACGAACGAGCCGGTCGTCGGCGGTCTCGAGCGGTTGCTCGGAGATCCCCCGAATCAGCTCCGCCACATCGGCGGTCTCGAGCCCCCGCAGGTCCATTCTCAGCACGTGTGGCTCGCGGTGCAGGTCCACCAGCAGGTCACGCAGCGGGTGATCGTCGGACAGGTCAACCACCCGGCAGGTGGCGAGCACCATCAGGCTCTGGCTCCGCGGCGACGTGAGCAGCCGGCGCAGCAGCTTCAGCGTCGGCAGCTCAGCCCAGTGCAGGTCCTCGAGCACGAGGACGACCGGACCCTCGGCGCACGCCGCGCCCAGCAACCGCTCGATCGCCCGGAACAGCACGTAGCGCTCGGATTCGCTGGACTCGTGCGCGGTCGCCGGCGGTCGTCCCAGACGCGAGGCCAGCGCGGGCACCAGCCGCGCCACCGAATCGCCGCATTCGAACACGTGGTCGGCCAGCAACTGCTCGGGCGCGTGCTCGACCAGGTGCTCCAGCGCCTCGACGAATGGCTGGTAGGGCAGGTTGAGCGTGTTGTCGCAGCGTCCGGCGAGCACGAGCGCGCCCCTCCGGTGCGCGGCGGCGGCGACCTCGCTGACTAGCCGCGTCTTCCCGATTCCGGGCTCGCCGGTGACGAACGCCGCCCGCCGACCGTCGGCCGCGGCCTCGCCGAGCGCCCGCTCCAACGCGTCGCGCTCGGCACGGCGGTCGACGAACCGCGTAGGTCCGTAGGGCGCAAGCCGCGTGGGCAGCGGCGCCTCCAGGCGACGGCGCGCGTGGGCCGGCGCCCCGACGATCTGGCCGACGTCCGGGCCGGCACCCCCGTTGAGCTCGGGGGCGTGCTCCAGGATCTGGGCCTGCAACGCGCGCAGCGCCGGCCCCGGCTCCAGCCCGAGCTCGCGTGCCAGGTAGGCCCGCGTGCGCTGGTAGACCTCGAGCGCCTCCGATTGGCGACCGCAGCGGTACTCGGCGAGCATCAGCTGCCCGGCGATCCGCTCGCGCCCGGGATGCTCGATGGATAGCGCGTCCAGCTCGCCGACGAGCTCATGGTGGCGTCCCAGCTGAAGTTCGGCATCGATTCGCGTCTCCACCGCGGCCAGCCGCAGCTCGTCGAGCCGGCGGATCTCACCCTGGGCGAAGCTCGCGAACGCAACCTCTGCCAGCGGCGGCCCGCGCCACAGCTCGAGCGCCGCGCTCGACAGCTCGGCAGCGAGGGCGTGTTGGCCGCTGTCGAGCGCGGTCCTGGCCTGCTTCATCGAAGTCTCGAACACGTCGGTGTCGAGCTCGCCGGGCGCGACCGACAGCAGGTACCCGCCGCCGACAGTCCTGAGGATCGCCTCGCCGTCGGACTGCAGCGGAGCGAGCGCCTTGCGCAGCCGGGCGATCCCCATCTGCAGGCGGTTGTCGGCTCCCGGGCGATCCGATCCCCAGACGGCGTCCAGCAGCGCGTCGCTGGACGCAGCCCGATTGCCGCGGAGCAGCAGGAACGCCAGCAATCCGAGCTGGCGCTGCCCTCCGAGCGGGAGCCGGCGCTCGCCGCTCCATGCCTCGATTGGCCCCAGGATCCGAAAGCTCGCCATCTCCCCTCGATAGCTACGCTAACAACCGCAATTCGGCGCGGCAACGGGTGCTACCGAGAAGAGGCACGCGAACGGCGACACCCCAGGCGCTGATCGGCAAGAAGGCCTGCGCGGGATGGCTGGCCGGTGCCGGACCGTGGCGCTAGTGTCGCAGCGGTTCCCCGGGCGCGGAGAGGAGAGGCGATGGGCGACGCCGAGCTGCTGGCGCTGTACTGGACCGTCTCGGGTCCGGTCGAGGTCCACGTGGGGCGCGAGTGGAGCCTGTTCGACTGGCGCGATCGCTGCGTGCAGGCCGCCCGGGTCGGCTTCAGCGGCCTCGGGCTGTGGCACTCCGACATCGAGCACCAGCTCGAGCAACGCACGCTGCGCGAGCTGAAGCAGATCTTCGACGAGGCCGGGCTGAAGTACCTTCAGGTGGAGTTCCTGGCCGACTTCTTCGCGCCCGCCGGCAGCTCAGAGCGCGCCGAGTCTGACGAGCGCCGCAAGCTGCTGCTCGAGACCGCCGCCGCGTTCGGCGCCCACCACATCAAGGTCGGCAACATCCCCGGCACCCCCTGCGAGCTCGGCAGGCTGACCGAGGAGTTCGCGGCGCTGTGTCAGGACGCTGCCGGCGTCACCTCGGCCCCGGTCGCCTACGAGTTCATGCCGTTCGACGTCAACGTCAACACGCTCGACACGGCGCTGGCGCTCGTCCAGGACGCCGATCAGCCCAACGGCGGCCTCGCGATCGACACCTGGCACATGGCCAAGCTCGGGATCTCGCCCGAGGACCTGCGCCGGATACCTCAGCGATACCTGACCTGGGTGGAGCTGTCCGATGGGCAGTTTCAGAACATGGACGACCCGATCGACGAGGTGGTCAACCACCGCCACCTCCCCGGCGAAGGCGAGTTCGACATCCCCGGCTACGTCGACGCCTGCCGGCAGATCGGCTACCCGGGCCCGTGGGGAGTCGAGGTGCTCTCCGAGGCACTGCGCAACCTGCCGATCGAGGCGGAGTTCGACCGCGCATACGAGACGACGATCGCGCAATTCGGCGCGCGCGTCGCCGGAGGCCCCGGCCATGAATAGCCGAACCCTTGAACGAGAGGAGCGATGGTGAGCAGCACCGACAAGCTGGCGCAACTCGACGCCGACCGCCTGATCTGGATGTTGACCCAGATGCTGCGGATCCGGGAGTTCGAGGAGCGGGTCAAGCGGACGTTCGAGGAGCACCCCGGAGTGATCCGCGGGCACACGCACCTGGCCGACGGCGCCGAGGCCTCGATCGTCGGCTCGCTGGCGACGCTCCAGCCCGACGACCAGATGATGGCCACGTACCGCTGCCACGGCTACCCGCTCGTCTTGGGCACCGACCCGAAGGCGATCATGGCCGAGATCTACGGCCGTAAGGACGGGCTGTGCGGCGGCTACGGCGGTTCGATGCACCTGGTCGATCCCGAGCGTGGGTTCCTCGGCACCTCGGGCATCGTCGGCCAGGGCATCCCGCAGGCCACCGGCGCCGCCTGGGCCGCCCAACTGCGCAAACAGGACCAGGTCGTCCTGTGCTTCTTCGGCGACGGCGCCTCCAAGCAGGGCGCGTTCCATGAGTCGCTGAACCTCGGCTCGCTGTGGAAGCTGCCGATCGTCTACGTGATGGAGAACAACAACTACAACGTGGCCACCCGGTCCGAGCAGGAGGACGCCAACGCCGCCGCCGGAGAGCCGCTGTCGGTCAAGGCCGTCGCGTACAGCATGCCCGGCGTGACGATCGATGGCGCCGACCCGCTCGCCGTGTACGAGGCGGTCGGAGCGGCGGTCGACCGCGCCCGCGCGGGCGACGGACCGACGCTGGTGGAGTCCAAGGTCTACCGCCTGTCGGCCCATGGCAACCTGATCGCACCGCCCGGCGTCCCGCTGCACTACCCCGAGCACGAGGCGATCACCGTGTTCGGCAACCGCGACGAGTACGAGGCGGCGCTGCGCGGCGACCCGGTGCCGCGGTTCCGCATGCGGTTGGTCGAGCAGGGCACGCTCGACGCCGCCCGCGCCGACGAGCTCGCGCAGCAGGTCCGCGGCGAGATGGAGGCGGCGGTGAGGTTCGCGCTCGACGACCCGTTCCCGGCGCCGGAAGCCGCCCTCAACCACGTGTACGCCTGACGGGAGACAGCTATGGCACGAGAGATCCCCTACATCGCGGCGGTGAACGAGGCGATCGCGGTCGAGATGGCCCGCGACGACAGCGTCCTGTTCTACGGTCAGGACGTCGCCCCCAGCGACGACAACGAGCTCGTCAAGGCGTTCGGGCGCGAGCGCGTCCGGGTGTCGCCGATCTCCGAGACGGCCGAGATCGGGATGGCGATCGGCGCGGCGCTCGGCGGCTACCGCCCGGTCGTCGAGCTGCTGATGGCGGAGTTCATGCTGGTGGCGATGAACCAGGTCGTAAACGAGGCCCCACGGCTTCGCTACATGAGCGGTGGCCGGGTCAAGGTCCCGGTCGTGTTCAAGGCCGGCTACGGGTTCACCGCCGGCTGGGCCGGCCAGCACACCGGCTCGATCTACGGGATGTTCCTCGGCGTCCCCGGCCTCAAGGTCGCGCTGCCCTCGACCCCGGCCGACGCGAAGGGCCTGATGGCCACCGCGATCCGCGACGACAACCCGGTCTGTTACCTGATGCACTACCTGCTGGTGCTCGAGCACGGCGACGTGCCCGAGGGCGAGCACCTGGTCCCGTTCGGCGAGGCCGCGGTCCGGCGCGAGGGCGGCGACGTCACGATCGTCGCCACCGGGTGGACCGTGGGCAAGGCGCTGGCGGCGGCGAAGACGCTCGCCGGCGAAGGGATCCAGGCCGAGGTGGTCGATCCGCGCACGCTCGCGCCGCTCGACACGGCGACGATCCTGGCGTCGGTCGAGAAGACCGGGCGGCTGGTGATCGCCGATCAGGGGACCCGGCACGGCGGGGCGTCTCCGGTGATCGCCGCCGAGGTCGCCGAGCACGGGTTCTCGTCGCTGAAGGCGCCGATCGCCCACGTGACCGCGCACGACGTGACCGTCCCCTACAGCGAGCCGATGGAGGCGTTCGTGCTCCCCGACGAGGAGAAGATCGCCGGGGCGGTGCGCGGCGTGCTCGGGTCCGCGCCAGTGGCCGCCTAGCCGCTCGGCCGTGGCCGGACAACTGAACGCCGCGACCGCGTCGGCCCTGTTGGGGACGATGTGGCGGATCCGTTGCTTTGAGGAGCGCGTTGCGCAGCTCAAGCGGACGCTGCAGGTCCACGGCCTGATCCACCTCAGCATCGGCGGCGAGGGCGTGGCCGCCGCGGTCTGCGGCCAGCTGCGCAAGGACGACGCCGTCTACAGCGGGCACCGCGCCCACGGGCATGCGGTCGCCAAGGGTGCCCCGCTCGAGCGCTTGATGGCCGAGCTGATGGGCCGCTCCTCCGGGCTCTGCCGCGGGCTCGGCGGATCGATGCACGTGGTCGACGTCGAGCACGGGCTGCTCGGCGCGACCGGGGTGGTCGGCGGCAACGTGCCGCTGGCGCTGGGCAACGCGCTCGCCGCCCGCGTCCGCGGGTCAGACCAGGCCACGGTCGTGTTCTTCGGTGACGGCGCGGCCCAGGCCGGGCACTTCTCAGAGTCCGTGAACCTGGCCGCGCTGTGGGAGCTGCCGGTGATTCTGGTCTGCGAGAACAACGGCTTCGCGGAGTTCACGCCGCGCTCGGCGCACACGCCGATCGAGCGCGTCAGTGACGCGGTCGCGCCTTACGGGTTCGAGCGCCAGACCGTCGAGGGCAGCGACGTGCCGGCGGTGTACGAGGCGTTCGCCGGGTTCCTGGCGTCGGCTCGCGCCGACCGTGGTCCGATGCTGCTCGAGTGCCTCACCCACCGCCGCCGCGGCCACTACGAGGGCGACCAGCAGCGCTACCGCGATCCGCTCGCCGACGAGCAGTGGCGCCGGCACGATCCGGTCGCGACCTTCAGCCACGAGGCGCGGCACCGCGGCTTGCTGACCCAGCCACAGCTCGACGAGCTCGAGGCCGCCGCGCGAGCCGAGGTCGACGCGGCGGTCGAGGTGGCGCGCGCCAGCCCATTCCCCGAGCCGGGGTTGACCGAGGAGCTCGTGTACGCGGCATGACCGACGCCGAGACGACATTCCTGGAGTCGATCAACGCCACGCTGGCGCGGGCCATGCGCGCCGATGACCGGGTGATCGTGCTCGGCGAGGACGTCGCCGAGGGCGGCCCGTACGGCGGCACCGCCGGGCTGGTGGAGGAGTTCGGCGCCACGCGGGTGCTCAACACCCCGATCAGCGAGGGCGCGGTCTGCGGCGTTGCGATCGGCGCGGCGCAGGCCGGGTTGCGTCCGGTGATCGAGATCATGTTCATCGACTTCCTCACGCTGGCGCTCGACCAACTGGTCAACCAGGCCGCCAAGGCGCACTTCATGTCCGGCGGCCAGCTGTCGGTGCCGATGGTCCTGCGAACCCAGGGCGGGGCGGGCAGCCGCAGCGGGGCCCAGCACTCCCAGAGCCTGGAGGCCTGGCTCGCCCACGTGCCCGGCTTGAAGGTGGTGATGCCGAGCTGCGCCGCGGACGCCGCGGGGCTGCTGGAAAGCGCGATCGCAGATCCGGGCCCGGTGGTGTTCGTGGAGAACAACGCTCTGTACTTCCGCCGCGAGCCCGCGGCGCCGCGCACCGAGCCGGCGCCGATCGGCCGCGCTCGCACGCTGCGTGCCGGCACCGACCTCACGATCGTCGCCACCTCGCGGATGGTCGGAGAAGCGATCCGCGCCGCCGGGCGGCTGGCGGCGATCGGGATCGAGGCCGAGGTGATCGATCCGCGCACGTTGGTGCCGCTCGACATCGACACGCTGGCGGCGTCGGTCCGGCGCACCGGCCGGGCGGTGGTGGCGCACGAGGCGGTGATGGTCGGCGGGTTCGGCGGCGAGCTCGTAGCGCAGCTCGCGAACGCGGCGTTCGACTGCCTGGAGGCGCCGATCCAGCGGGTCGGTGCGCCGTTCGCTCCCGTGCCGGTCAGTCCGCCGCTGGAGGACGCCTACCGCCCGGGAGCCGACCAGATCCTGGCGGCGGCTAGGCGCGCGATCGAGTGGGACTGGCCGGAGTCCGAGTCGCTGGACCTACCCGTGGTCGGTGCTTCCTAGTGCGACACTGGTCGCGAGTGCGGCGTTCAGCGCGGGATCGGCTCGTCGAGCTCGTGCGGCAGCGAGATCAGCGATGCCCCCGGCAGCCGCTCGAGCACCTCGCGATGATGGAGCACGATCTCGAGGTTCTTCAGCGCCACGCGGGCGTGCTCGCGGGCGAGTGCCTCGGCGCGGCCGCTCTGGCGGCCCTCGATCGCGTCGACCATCGCCTGGTGATGGTGGTACGCGACGACCAGCATCGCGCGGGACTCGGGGAGCTCGGCCTCGGTCATCACGAACGCGCTGGCGCCGCCGAACGGGAGCGACAGGATCCCCTCGAGCGCTCGCTCGAGCATCGGGCTGCGCGCAATCGCGAGGATCTTGGCGTGAAAGCGCTCGTTGAGCTCGACGTAGCGCTCGAACGAGTCGTAGTCGCCGAGACCGACCAGCGGCGCGATCTGCTCGTTGAGCGCGCGCAGCGCCGACAGGTCGCGGCGGGTGACCCCGCGCTCGGCGGCGAACCGCGCCGCGGTGCCCTCGAGCACGCCGCGCAGCTCGATCGCGTCGCGGATGTCGGTCTTGGTGAACTCGCGCACGGCGTACCCGCCGCCCTCGAGGCCGCGCAGCAGTCCCTCGTGCTCGAGCGACGCCAGCGCCAGCCGCAGCGGCGAGCGCGACACCCCGAGCCGCTCCACCAGCGGGAGCTCGGACATCCGCTCGCCCGGCGTGAACTCGCCGTTGAGGATCAGCTCTCGCAGGCGCAGCAGCGCCCGCATCATCTGAGTTCGGTTGGGCTGGCTGGCCACGGAATCCCTACACGCGCCGCTGAACGGGGAGCGAACTCTAACCGTGGTGGGCGCCTGTATGCAGAAATCCTTAGAAACCACCAGGAACCACTCCTTTGGAGTCAGGTTAGGCAGATCTTGCATACAGCAAGCGGCATGATTAGTATCGGCACCGCCCCAGCCACCTGGGGTGGGGTTCAACCCGGATCACTCGAGGAGGAGAGATCGTTGAGGATGCATGAGCATTCGCCGCGCACGCGGCTGGTCGCCGCACTGATCGCGGCGATCGTCGGGGCGGCGATCCTGGCCGGATGTGGCAGTTCCAATAGCAGCTCGAGCAGCTCCGCCGCCGCGAGCGGCGGCTCCAGCTCGTCGTCGAGCTCGGGCTCGAGCTCGAGCGGCACCTCGGTCGACACGTCGAAGTGCGGGCCCAAGCCAGGCCAGGCGGCGACCGGCTCGCCGATCAACATCGGCACGATCGACACCAAGCAGCCCGGCACCGACTTCAGTGACGGGCCGAACATGATCACCGCGTACTTCAATTGCGTCAACGCCAACGGCGGCGTCAACGGGCATCCGCTGAAGCTGTTCGTCGAGTACGACCAGACGCAGCCGGCGCAGATCGCGGCCGCGGCGAAGAAGCTGATCCAGTCCGACCACGTGGTCGGGATCGTCGGGGTCTTCGACCTGCTGGAGTGCACGATCGATCAGAGCTACTGGAAGCAGCTCGGTATCTACGAGATGGGCGCCGGTATCGCCCCGGAGTGCTGGTCGACGCCGAACAGCGCGGCCGTCAACATGGGACCGCGCTACAGCTCCGACGGAGCGGTTCAGTACGGGCTCAGCCAGAAGCCGTCGAAGATCGTGTTCGTGCAGTCAAACGTCCCCGGCACCGGCTACATCGCCGCGGGTCCGACGGCGCTCGCGAAGGCCGCGGGCGTGCCGATCACGGCGCTGACCGAGAACGTGCCGATCAACGACGCCAGCTCGGTCGCGCTGGACCTCGTCAACAAGGCCGGTTCGAACGGGTGGGTGGTGCTCAACTTCACGCCGCCCGAGGCGCTGGTGATCCTGCAGGCCGCCCAGAAGCTCGGACTCGAGGACCGAGTCAAGGGCTGGGGCTGCTCGACGCCGTGCAACACGGACTTCCTGGCCAAGGCGCTGGGTCCGAAGTGGAACCACAAACTGTTCGTCAACGCCGAGCTGACCTCGCCCGACGACCACAACGGCCCGGAGATGCAGCTCTACAAGGCGATCCTCGCCCAGTACGGCAAGAGCGTCGCCGGTGGCCTCGGCTCGTTCAGCCAGATGGGCTTCCTGTTGGGTAAGTTCTCCACCCAGGCGCTGCAGACAGTCAAGGCTCCATACACGATCAAGAACGTCAACCAGGCGTTCAAGGCGATCAAGGACCAGAAGACCGAGCTGCTGTGTCAGCCGTGGGTGTACGGGCCGTACCCGCTGCACATCCCGAACAACGCCGACTTCACAACGACGCCGGAAAACGGGAAGATGGTGACCGCCCAAGGTTGCTTCAACGTGTCCTCGGCGGATCCGCAGATCGCGCAGTACCGAAAGGCCGCCGGGACGGCCCCGTCGACCAACCCGCCGACCTCGTAGGAGGAGGAAGAACCACGCAAAGCGATCAGGGCGCGAGGAGCTATGCCTACCTGGACTGACGTCGAGCAATTCCTGGTGACCGGACTGTCGCTCGGCGGTGTGTACGCCCTGTCCGGGGTCGGCATGGTCGTGCTGTACCGGGCCACCGGGGTCCTGAACCTCGCGTTCGGCGCGGTGGGCGCGATGGGCGCCCTGATCGCATGGCAGTTGATCAACCATTCCGGCTTCGGGTTCTGGCCGGCGTTCATCGTCTCCGTGCTGTTCGGCGGGGTGATCACGCTGGCCTACGGAATGGTGTTCGGACCGGCGCTGGCCCAGCGCGACCCGTTGGTGAAAGCCACGGCGACGCTGGGCCTGACGCTGGTGCTGCTCGGGGTGATGGACCTGTTGTGGCCCTCGAGCGGCGGCGCCTCGCGGGCGCTGACGATCCCGACCGACAACCACACGTTTCAGATCGGCGTGATCTCGGTCACCTACACGAACGTGATCGCGCTCGCGCTGGGACTGGTGATCACGATCGTGACCGCGGCGTTCCTGCGCTACACCAAGCTCGGGACGGCAATGCGCGCGATGGCCAACGACCGCGACATCACCGCCACGCTGGGCGTCCCCGTGCGGCGGGTGACCGCAGCCGCCTGGTTCGGGTGCGGGGTGCTCTCGGGGATCGCGGGCGTGCTGCTCGCCGACCTGGTTGCGCTCGATGCCAACAGCCTGACATTCCTGGTGATCTCGACGCTGGCCGCCACGCTGATCGCGCGACTGCGGTCGATCGCGGTCACGTTCATTGCCGCGATCGTGATCGGCGTGATCAGTGCCGAGCTGACGCCGATCCAGTCGGTCAGCAACTACCGCGACGCCACCCCGTTCGTGCTGGCGGCGATCGCTCTGCTGGTGCTCAACCGGCGCCGGGTGATCTCGGTCGGCCGCCAGGGGATCTGAGCAACGCCTCGCCGATGGAGTCCTCAGGCGTAAGGACAGAGGAGGAGACCGCCGCTCAGGGCGGAGCGGAGACCGAGACGCCCGGAGCGCAGACCCGTGGGCGCCGCTCGCGGTCCGATCCGCGAATGTTCGCCAAACCGGCGGTGATCGTGGCGCTGCTGGTGTTCGTGCTGCTGGCGTTCCCGTCGCTGTTCAGCCAGTACTACGTCGACGCCTGGACCCAGGTGGCGATCTACTCGATCGTGACCCTCGGGCTCGGCGTCCTGGTCGGGCGCGTGGGAATGGTGTCGCTGGGCCAGGGCGCGGTGCTGGCGTTGGGCGCCTGGGTGTCGGCCCGGATCCTGTTCGCGACCTCGCTCCCGTACCCGATCGTGCTGCTGGGTGCCGGGCTGATCACGATGGTGCTGGGCACCCTGGTTGGGCTGCCCGCGTTGCGGATGAGCGGCCTGTACCTGGCACTGATCACGCTGATGCTGGCCGGCGCGATCACGGTCGCGCTGACCACGATCAACTTCCCCAACGGCGGCGGTGGCTTCACCGGCTACAACGGCGGCAGCGTCCACATCCCGCCGATCCGCCGACCCAGCATCGCCACCACCGACCCGGCGTTCTTTCGATATTCGGTGATCGTTGCGATCCTGATGTTCCTGCTGGTGCTGGCGCACGTCCGCGGCCGCCCCGGCCGGGCGTGGGCGGCGATCCGCCAGAGCGAGTCGGCCGCGCTGGCGGCGGGCATCAACACCACCTTCTACAAGCTGTGGGCGTTCGCGCTCGCCTCGTTCGTCACCGGCGTAGCCGGGGGCCTGGTCGCCGGGAGCTTCCGCTATCTGAACTCGCTGACGTTCGCCACCCAGGACTCGATCACGCTGCTGGCGGTGGTGCTGATGGGCGGCGCCTACAGCGTCTGGGGAGCGATCATCGCGGCGTTCCTGCTGAAGTTCCTGCAGGCCCTGCTCAACAGCTGGGGGATCTCGCCCGACTGGCTGACGATCCTGTTCGGGATCGGGGTGCTCCAGGTCCTGACCACCGCCCCGCGAGGGATGGTCGAGCAGTTCCCCAAGGACATGGCACGGCTCGGACGGCTGATCAGCCGTCCGTTCCGCAGCACCCCACCGGCCGAAGGGCAGGCCGAGTGATCCAAGTGTCGGGACTGACGGTCCGCTTCGGAGGCGTCACCCCGCTGGATGGGATGGACGTCAAGTTCGACGCCGGCACCTGTGGCCTGATCGGGCCCAACGGCGCGGGCAAGACGACGTTCTTCAACGTGCTCAGCGGGTTCGTGCGCCCGGCCACCGGGCACGGTCGAGGCGTTCGGGGAGAACCTGCTGAAGATGACCCACTACCGCCGCGCTCGCTGGGGTGTGCGGCGCACGTTTCAGACCGAGCAGGCGATCGAAGAGCTGTCGATCTACGACAACGTGGCGATGGTCCACGAGCAATCGAAGATGAGCAAGGGCTCGCGGCGCGACGAGACCTTCGCGGCGATCGGGTTCGTCGGGATCAAGTCGGACCCGTATGCGAAGGTGGGCACGCTGGGCGCCGGCGAACGACGCCTGGTCGAGGTCGCGCGGGCGGTCGTCGGCAGCCCCCGCGTGGTGTTGCTGGACGAGCCGGCCGCCGGACTGCCCGACAAGGAGACCGAGCACCTCAGTTCGGTGATCCGTCAGATACCGGAGCACACCGGCGCGCTCACGATCCTCGTCGACCACGACATGAGCCTCGTGTCGGGCTGCTGCGAGACGACCGCGGTGCTGGACTTCGGCAAGCTGATCAGCTCGGGTCCGACCGCCGAGGTGCTGCGTGACGAGCGCGTGATCCGCGCCTACCTCGGCACCGAGGAGAACGTATGAGCGACGCCGCCGCCGGGCGCGAGCTGTTGCAGATCGAAGGCCTCACAGTGCATCGGGGCGGCCGGGCGGTCGTGCGCGAGGTCGACCTCGAGATCCCCGCCGGCGAGGTCACGGCGCTGCTGGGGCCCAACGGAGCCGGCAAGTCGAGCCTGGTACTGGCCGTCGGCGGAGTGCTGCGCCCGCAGGCGGGCTCGGTCCGGATCGGCGACCGGGATTACGCCTCCCGACGACCGGAGCGGATCCGCCGCGCCGGCGTGGCGATCGTCCCCGAGGGCCGCCGGTTGCTGCCCGAGCTGACGGTGGAGGAGAACATCCGCGTGGCCACCTACTCGCTGTCGCGCAGGGAGGCGCAGACCGGAAGAGCGCGCGCGCTGGAGTTGTTCCCCGAGCTCCAGAAGCGGCTGGCTGCGCCGGCCCGGGCGCTCTCGGGCGGCGAGCAGCAGATGGTGGTGCTCGCCCAGGCGCTGGTATCCCAGCCGCGCTACATCCTGATCGACGAGCTCTCGCTCGGGCTCGCGCCGGTGGTCGTCAACCGCCTGATCCCCACGATCCGCGACGTCGCCGAGTCAGGGATCGGCGTGCTGCTGATCGAGCAGTTCGTGACGGTCGCGCTCGGCCTCGCCAACCACGCCTACATCATGGAGGGCGGCCGGATCCAGTTCTCGGGCATCGCCCAGGAGCTGCGCGAGAAGCCCGAGCTGCTGCACACCGCCTACCTGCTGCGCGGGAGCAACGGCGCCGGACCCGCGCCCGCAGCCGCCGGCAGCGAGCCGACTGGTCGGTGAGCGTCTCGCGGATGGAGCACGTGCTCGTGCTCGCTGACGACATCGAGCGGACGCGCGAGTTCTATTGCGAGGTGGTCGGGCTGACGCTGGGGGACCGGCCGACGCTGGCGTTCCCGGGCTATTGGCTCTACGCCGGCGACACCCCGTGCGTCCACGTCGCCCAGCGCGAGCCCTACCTCGCCCACGCCCGAAAGCTCGGGCTGCCGGTCACCACCGGCGCCGGGCCCGGGCCGGTGGATCACATCGCCTTCAGCGTGACCGACTACGACCAGACGCGAGCCCGGCTTGCGCGCCAGGGCGTACCGGCGGTTCTGAACACCGTCCCGGGCGGAGGCCCGCGGCAGGTGTTCCTGCAAGATCCGGGCGGCGTCCGGATCGAGCTCAACTTCAGTCCAGAGACAAAGGGAAGGTAGAAATGTCGGATCTACAGACAGCAAACGAGGTGACCGCCGGGCGGCGCTCCACGCCCCCGTTCCGCGCCGACCACGTCGGCAGCCTGCTGCGCCCGCCCGAGCTGCTCAAGGCCCGGGAGGACTTCCAGGCCGGCCGGATCGACGCGGCGCAGCTGCGCGGAGTCGAGGATCAGGCGATCCGCGACGTGGTCTCCATGCAGCACGACGTCGGCCTGCAGTCGGCCACCGACGGCGAGTTCCGCCGCCAGTCGTGGCACATGGACTTCATCTACGCGATCGGCGGGATCGAGAAAGCGCCCGGCGACATCAAGGTCCAGTTCCGCAACGCCGACGGCGTGATCGAGTGGACTCCCGCCGCGATCCACGTCGGCGAGAAGCTCCACCTCGACCACACGATCTTCGCCGACGACTTCAAGTTCCTGCAGGGACTGGTCGCCGACGACATCACGCCGAAGCTGACGATTCCATCACCCAGCATGGTCCACTACCGGGGCGGCCGCGCCGCGCTGGACCCGGACGTGTACCCCGACGTCGACCAGTTCTGGGCGGACCTGACCTCGACCTACGCCGAGGAGGTCAAGGCGGTCGCCGGCCTGGGTTGTCGCTACCTGCAGTTCGACGACACCTCGCTGGCCTACCTCAACGACCCGGTACAGCGCGAGCAGATGGCCAACAAGGGCGAGGACGCCGAGCACCTGCACGAGACCTACATCCGCCACATCAACGAGGCACTCGCTGGCCGGCCCGAGGGTCTGACCGTGACCACGCATCTGTGCCGCGGCAACTTCCGCTCCTCGTGGGCGGCCGAGGGCGGGTACGACTTCGTCGCCGAGGCCCTGTTCGGGGACCTCGACGTCGACGGGTTCTTCCTCGAGTACGACGACGCGCGCTCGGGCGGGTTCGAGCCGCTGCGGTTCGTGCCCAAGGACAAGCTCGTGGTGCTCGGGCTCGTCACCACCAAGCGGCCCGAGCTCGAGAGCAAGGACGAGCTCAAGCGCCGGATCGAGGAGGCCTCCAAGTTCATCGGAGTGGAGCAGCTGTGCCTGTCCGGGCAGTGCGGCTTTTCGTCCACGGTCGAGGGCAACGCTCTCACCTATGACCAGGAGGTCGCCAAGCTCAGGCTGATCGTCGAGACGGCGGCCGAGGTGTGGGGATGACCCGGCGGGTCGGGAGCTGATCCGGGAGCCAGACGGATGCGCGCGGTGGTCACCCAGGAGGTCGGGGCGATGGCGGTGCTCGATCGCCCCGAGCCTCCCGATCCCGGTCCGGGCGAGGTGGTGGTCGCTCCCGAGGCGACGGGGATCTGCGGATCCGACTACCACTTCTTCACCGGCGGGCTGTCCGATGCCGCCGGCGGCTCGCAGTTCCCGCGCGTGCAGGGACACGAGGCGGCGGCGCGGATCGCCGCCGTCGGCCCCGGTTGCGACGAGCGGCTTGCGGTCGGCGGACGCGTCGCGCTGTGGCCGCTGCACGCCTGCGGCCACTGCTACCCGTGCAGCGTCGGCCGCGACAACGCCTGCGACAACTTCAGCCTGATCGGGATCCACTCGGACGGAAGCCTGCAGGAGCTGCTGCGGATCGACGCCGACCACGCGTTTCCGATCGACGTCGACGACCCCGCGGTCGCGGCGATGGCCGAGCCGGTGTCGATCGCGGTCCGCGCAGTGCAGCGCGGCCGGATCGCGGCCGGCGAGCGCGTCGTGGTGCTCGGCGCCGGGCCGATCGGGCAGTGCGTCTGCCTGGTCGCGCGCGAGCGCGGCGCGGAGGTGCTGGTCGTCGACCTCCAGGCGGGCCGGCTGCAGCTGAGCCGTGAGATGGGCGCCGACACGCTGGTGTTCAACGGCGCCGACGAGGTGGTGGCGGCCGCCCGCCGCTGGGCCGGCCCCGCCGGTCCGCCCGTCGCGGTCGACGCAACCGGCGCGCCGCCCGCGGTCCGGGCGATGATCGAGATGGTCGCCTCGGCCGGGCGCGCCGTTCAGGTCGGGATGTCGGTCCACGACGTCGGGGTGCGGATCGGCAGTCTCACCGAGAAAGAGCTCGACGTGCTCGGCGTGAGCTGCTGCGGCGCCCGGGAGTTCGCCGACGCAGTCGGCGTGGTGGAGCGAAACAGCGAGCTGATCGCGAGGATGATCAGCCACCAGTTCCCTCTGGGTCAGGCGCCCGAGGCGCTGCGGTTCGCGATCGACAACCCCAGCGACGTGATGAAGGTCGTGATCCGCGGTGAGTGACGGCGGCGCGTTTGACTACGTGGTCGTCGGCGCGGGGTCGGCCGGGTGCGTGGTGGCGGCGCGCCTGAGCGAGGACCGCGATGTCACCGTGGCGCTGCTCGAGGCCGGCACCGAGGATACGCAGCCGGAGATCCGCATCCCGGCGGCGTTCCCCGCGCTGTTCAAGTCCAGCTGGGACTGGGACCTGCTGGGCGAGCCCGAGCCCGGCCTCGACCACCGCCGGCTGTACCTCCCGCGGGGACGGATGCTCGGCGGGTGCAGCTCCATCAACGCGATGATCTACGTGCGCGGCAACCGCGCCGACTACGACGGCTGGGCAGCGGCGGGGTGCGACGGCTGGAGCTACGACGACGTGCTCCCGTACTTCCGGCGCTCCGAGGACAACGAGCGCGGCGATGACAGCTTCCACGGCGCCGGCGGACCGATGCGCGTGTCCGACAGCCGCTCGATGCACCCGCTGGTCGACACGATGCTGGAGGCAGCCCGGCTGGCCGGCCATGAGCACAACCCCGACTTCAACGGCGCCCGGCAGGAGGGCGTCGGCCGCTTTCAGCTGACCCAGCGCGACGGCCTACGCTGCAGCACCGCCGACGCGTTCCTGCGACCCGCGCAAGGGCGCGCGAACCTGTCGGTGATTCCGCGGGCGATGGCGACGCGGATCCTGTTCGACGGCGATCGCGCGACCGGCGTCGAGATCGTCCGGGACGGCCGCGTCGAACAGGTCCGGGCCGAGCGCGAGGTGATCGTCTCGGCCGGCTCGTACCACTCGCCGGTGCTGCTGATGCTGTCGGGCATCGGCCCCGAGGACCAGCTGGCCCCGTTCGGGATCGAGGTGCGGGAGGCGCTTCCGGTCGGCGAGGGCCTGCAGGACCACTGCATGGCCCAGGTCAACTACCTGACCGACGAGCAGTCACTGTTCATGGCGGCGACGCCCGAGAACATCGCGCTGCTGCAATCCGAGGGCCGCGGGCCGCTGACCTCGAACATCCCCGAAGCGGCGGGGTTCTTCCGCACCCGGGCCGGACTCGAGGCGCCCGACGTGGAGTTCCACTTCGCGCCGTCGATGTTCTTCGACGAGGGCCTGACCGCGCCGTCGGACCACGGGTACTGCTTCGGTCCGGTGGTGATCCACCCGACGAGCCGCGGCCGGGTGATGCTGCGGGCGCCGCTGCCCGACTCAAAGCCCCGCGTGCTCTGCAACTTCCTGACCACCGACGAGGACCGCCGGAGCATGATCGACGGTATGCGGATCGCGCTCGAGATCGCCCAGCAGGAGCCGTTGCGCGCGGTGCAGCGGGCGCCGTTCAGCGTGCCCGAGTCAGACTCCGACGAGGATCTGCTGGCGTTTGCGCGGCGGGCGGGGCAGAGCGTGTATCACCCCACCTCGACCTGCGCGATGGGCGCGGTCGTCGACTCCGACCTGCGGGTCTACGGGGTCGGGCGGCTGCGGGTCGTCGACGCCTCGGTGATGCCGCGGATCACCCGCGCCAACACGAACGCGCCGACGATCATGATCGCCGAGCGCGCCGCCGACCTGATCCGCGACCGCGCCGCCCCGAGCTAGGTGGCCTTGAGCTCGCCGCCGGCCAGCCAGTGGGCGCCGCGGCGGTACAGGCGCTCGACCTCGGGGCCGGTCAGCCCCGGCATGTCGCGCTTGACGTCGAATCCGAGGCCGGTCTGAACGTAGCCGAGGTACCGGTAGCCGGGCGGGAACTGTGCGAGCAGCTCCGGGTCGAGCTCGAGCGTCGCGGCGGGGTCGATCGGGTCCAACCGGTCCCGCTCGTAGATCGGCTGACGCAGGACGATCCCCCAGCGCCCGTCGCGGCGCTCGACGAAGTCGTAGAAGCGCCCGGTGCAGACCACGTCGCAGGCCACTTCGCGCACCTCGGCGCGCTGGGAGATCGTCATCTTCGTCTGGACGATCGCGCGCTCGCCGGCCAGGTCGATCGAGGTTCCGCCGAGGAAGTGCAGGATGCTGACGCCGCGCTCGAAGCCCTGGCGGCTGACGCGGATGAAGTCCGCGGCCGGGCCCTGAAACCACGTGGCCATCATGACCCCGTCGTCGTGCCACACGCGAGCGAAGCGCTCCCAGTCGCCGGCATCGCGCCACACCACCCAGTTCTCGACCAGCTCGCGGATCAGCTGCCGGTCGTCGCTCACGTCGGTGGGGTTCACTGACCGGGGATCCGGCTGGTGGGTGGGATCGGCGGCCCGGTGGCCTCGCCGCTGGTGTCCGGCGTGCCGTAGGTGTGGAACGTCTCGATCGTCTTCACGCCCCACGCCTGCCCTCGCGCACGTTCGGCCTGCGTCCATGCCACCGGCTCGTACTCGGGGTCGTAGATGAAGTGCGTGCCGGTGGTGACCTCGACCCGGTTGCCGCCGGGCTCGTACACGTACAGGAACATCCCCTGGGCCACCGCGTGCTTGGAGGGCGCCGCCTCGATCGGGACGTCGGCATCGAGGAACAGATCGGCCGCCCGCAGGCATTCCTCGCGCGTGTCGACGAAGAACGCCAGGTGGTGCAGGCGCCCGTTGGCGCCGGCATTGTCGGCGACGTAGATCAGCTCGTGGGCGGCGATCGTGAGGCTCATCCAGGCGCCGGACTCGGTGCCGTCGTCGAGCATGATCTGCTCATACAGCCGGAAGCCGAGCTGCTCGCTGCGCAAAGCGCCGGTTTGCGGCGACGTCGGCGGCGAGCACGTTGACGTGGTCAAGCCGCTTGACGCTCGCCCCGCGGCCGAGGTAGCGCTGCGGGACGTTGCGCAGGGCCGGGCGCAGGTGCTCGGGCGGCGAGTAGCGCTCGGCTTCGTAGTACAGCTCCATGCGGTGCCCGTCGGGGTCGGTGAACTCGTAGGCGGGCCCGTGGCCGACGTCGCCGTCGATCCAGCCGCGGCCCAGGCCCGTGCGCTCGATCGACTCAATCCGCCGCCGGAGGGCCTCCGGGCTCCAGGCGCGGATCGCCATGTGGCCGAGGCCGGGGAGCTCTGACTCGGTCAGCTTGAGGCTGTAGCGCTGGTAGTCGCCCCACCCACGCAGATACACCGACTGGCCCTCGCGCGCCTCGATCTCCATCCCGAACAGGTCGACGAAGAACCGCAGGCTGTCGTCGGGGAACGGCGTCAGCAGCTCCGCGTGGCCGATGTGCGCGAGGTCGTGGAGCGGCTCGCTCATCGCGCCGACTCGACGCGCTCGCGCAGCCCGTCGAGGTCGATAGGAGAGCGCGCCCTGCTGGAGCTTGGCTCGCTTGACGCGCTCGTTCTCGGCTCGCGCGCGCGAGGCCTCGAGCACCTCGTCGACGCGCTCGCGCTCGACCACCGCGACCCCGTCGGCGTCGAGCACGATGATGTCGCCCTGGCGGATCTGAGCGCCACCGACGGTCACCGGCTCGCCGATCGCGCCCGCCGCCTGCTTGACCGCGCCGCGCACCCGGACCCAGCGCGCCCAGATCGGCAGCCCGAGCTCGACCAGCTCCTCGACGTCGCGCACCGACGCGTCGACCAGCAGCGCGGCGGCGCCCTGCACCTGCGCCTGGGTCGCCAGCAGGTCGCCGACCAGCGCCACCGGCCGCGGCTCGGGCATCGTCAGCACGAGCACCTCGCCCGGCCGGATCTCGGCCATCACCGCGTGCACCATCAGGTTGTCGTCCTGGCCGCAACGCACCGTCCGCGCCGGTCCCGCCGACGCGCGAGCCGGGCACGACCTGGATCAGATCGGCATCGACGTACCCACGGCGGCCGCCGGCCTCGTACACGGTTGCCGAGCCGAGCTCGGCCAGCTCGTCAAAGATGTCGCTCACAGCGCGCTCACCACCTGAGGAGTGACCCGCTGGAACGCCTCGGCCTGGCGGATCTCGGCGTTTCCCGACGAGCGCCGCGCGTGGTTGCCGCGGTGATCGGCGCGCTCGGTGTAGTAGGTCTGGAGGTACTTCTGGGCCCTCATCTCCGACATCGCGGCCACTTTGCGGTCCATCACCGCGGTGATGTCGACGAACGTGTTCGGGGTGAAGTTGCACAGCTCGGGCTGGTGGGGCTCGAACAGGAACAGCGCCGGCGGGGTGACGGTTCCGAACGCGCTCGGGACCCCGGCGCCGGCGGCGAGCCCGCGCGCGCGTGAGACCGCGGCGTAGGCGACCGGGTGGTCGGGGTTGAACGGATCGGTGTCGGTGTGGGTGATCAGCACGTCGGGCGCGAACTCGCGGATCTTGTCGGAGACCAGGCGCAGCGCGTCGCCGTCGATCTCAAGCGGGTAGTCGCCGAAGTCGAGGCACTCGAACTCAGCGCCGAGGGCCGCCGCGGCGCGCTCGGCCTCGCCGTGGCGCACGGTCTTGACGTGCTCGATCGTCTGGCCCGCCTGCTTCCACAGCTCGCCGGACTCCCCGCGCTCGCCGTAGGACAGCGCGATCACCTTCGCGATCCCGCCGCCGGCGGTGGTCACCGCCACCGCTCCGCCCGAGCGCCACACGAAGTCCGCGGAGTGCGCACCGATCACGAGCATCCGGGTCATCGCGCCGCCGCTGTGCTCAGCGGCGCCGCTCCGGCCACCCGGCGGGTGTTCACGACGGCCATCACGTGCACCTCCTGTTCGTCGAAGCCTGCCTCCAGCAGCCGGTCCACCATCAGCGCCATCCCGTCCTGCACCTCGGGGTTGAACACCTGCCCAAGGTCGGTCGAGAGGACGGAGTTCTCCGGGCCGGCCGCGCGGATGTTCTCGATCCACGCCTCCCACGAGATCTTGCCGGTGTGCGGCGTGGTGAAGCAGCGCTCGAGCAACGCGCCGCGCTCCACCAGCGCACGCTGGTCGTCCCGGGAGAGGTCCTGCGAGGGAAACTCCGGGTGGGTGATCACGATCTCGCGCACGCCCTCCTCGAGCGCGGCGTCGACGACCGCGAAGATCTCGTCGCGCCCGAGGTGGCCGGTCGCCAGCAGCATCTCGTGACGGGCGATCGTCGCCAGCACCTCGCGCGTCTGCGGCAGTACCTCGCCGCGCTCGTCGACGACCGGGACGGTCTCGATCTCGATGCCCTGCTCGCGCAGGTCGAGCTGCAGCCGCACCCACACGGGCACCCTCGCGCCCGGCGGAGCGTCGCGTTCGTGGGACTCGTTGACCGAGTCGACCGTCGGCATCCATACGGTCCGGGCGCCTTCGCGCGCGGCGATCTCGACCGCGAGCGGATTCATCCCGCCGACCGCGCGGTTCATCGAGACCGCCCCGAACGCCTCGATCCCGGGCACCGCCGCGCGCACCACGCTGGCCCGCTCGGCGGTCGAGGTGTAGTGAGACTTGAGGATGAACCCGGCCATCCCCAGCTCCTGAAAACGTCGCGCGAGCGACACGTCGTCGATCTTGCGCTCGACTACGTCGGGGCCGACGTGGATGTGCGTGTCAAACGCGCCCCGGAGGAGCTCCCGCGCGCGCATGCTTGGCGAGTCGCTCACCGGGCGGCGCTCCGCAGCGCGTCGGCGACGTGCGACAGGTGCGCGCGCATCGCCGCCTCGGCGGCGTCCGCGTCGCGGGCCGCGACCGCCTCGACGATCGCCGCGTGCTCGGCAAGCGAGCGCTCACTGCGCCCGGGCAGCAGGATCGTCCGGTACTGGAAGCGCACCAGCTGGGACTTCAGCGTCGAGATCAGCCGGGTTGCGGTGTCGTGTCCGGCGATCTCGAGCAGCCGGCCGTGAAGCGCGGCGTTCTCGTCGGACGCGCCGAGCGGGTCGCCGCCGTCCAGCAGCCGCCGCATCCGCCCGAGGATCCGCCGCAGCGCCGCGATGTCACGCGCGCCGGCCTTGTCGGCGGCCTGCCGGGCGGCGAGCCCCTCGAGCACTGCGCGCGCCTCGAGGATCTCGACCGCCTCGCGCTCGTCCACCAGCCTCACCCAGGCGCCGCGGTTTCGCTCGTGCTCGACCAGGCCCTCCTGCTCGAGCCGCGCCAGGGCCGTGCGCACGGCCGAGCGGCCGACCCCGAGCGCCTCGGTCAGGTCGGCTTCGACCAGGCGTTCCTTGGGCTGGAGGCGGCCGCTGACGATCGCGTCGCGCAGCTCGTCCTCGACGCTCGCGCGAGCGCCAGCGCCGTTCTCCGCACGATTGTCGACAATCCTGTCGAGGATCTAGGCATCATACGCCTGCTTCCTGAAGTCCTCGACGAAATCGAACCCGAGGTCCTTGGTCGCGCGCAGCAGGCGTTGGAAGGAGGGGTTGAGCTGCGGCTCCCCACCGATCAGCTGGATCACGCTACAGCCCAGCGCGCGAGCCAGAGGAAGTCGAGGACGCCCTCGACGTCAGCCGGCGTGGCGGCGGCCTGGCGCAGGTGAGTCCCGGCGGCACCCATCGCTACTCGGCCTCCAACGCGTTCTCGCTGCGGTCGGGCAGCCGGAACGAGCAGCATCTCGCCATTCCACGCGGGCGGAAACATCTTGATCTGCACCTGGAACGCCTGCTGACCGTAATCGTCAAATTCCCACGCCTGCCCGATGCCGATCCGCACAAGCCATCGCACCGCGATCGGACAGCGATGTCCAGCGATCCAGCGACCGGGGCGGCTCAGGCTCCATCTTCACGAACGCTGACGCAGCAGGAACTCGAGCGTCGCCCGATTGAAGGTCTCTGGGTCCTCGTGCAGCCCGGCGTGCGACAGGTGTTCGAACACCACCAGTTCGCTCCCGGCGATCCCCTCCTTCAGAGGCTCGGCGAAACGCGTGGAGCAGACAACGTCGTGGGCTCCGAAGGTGATCAGGGTCGGAACGTCGATCTCGCCTAGTACGGCGCTCGCGTCGTGGACGACGACCGCGTCAATCTGGGCCAGAAAGGCGTCGACGGGCTGCGCCGGCCGGCTACGCACGAACTGCACCAGCGTGTCGACGAACTCCGGCCGCTCGACGTACATCTCGGGCGTGAAGCACCACGGAAAGATGCCTTGGATCACCACGTCCGCGACAGTTGGCAACGCGGACGCAAGCTCGCGCCACTGCTCGACGACGACGCTCAGATAGTCATCGGTGGCGTGCCAGCCGCTGTGCAGAGAAAGCGAGCCGACGCGGCTGGGATGGCGAGCGGCCAGGTGCATCCCCACAGCGGCGCCGAGCGACACACCAGCGACGTGAGCCCTGTCGACGCCGATCGCGCCGAGGAAGGCGGCGACCTGGTCGGCATAACCCTCGGTCGAATACGGCCCAGCCGGCATGTCACTCTCGCCCGAGCCGGGAAGGTCCAGCGCGATGCAGCTGAAATGCTCGGTGTAGGACGGAAGTTGGAATGCGTAGCAGGCGTGGTCCGCAGACGTGTAGGGGATCAGCAGTAGCGGCTCACCGTCCCCCTGCACGTCGTAATTGATCGTCAGCCCGTCTATCTCGACCTGCGGCATGCTCGCCTCCTCTGGCTGTTGGCAACACGCGCGTTGACGCCTTCGGAGATCATCGCCGCCATCAGTCGACACGGCAACTCCCCGCCGCACGCCCGGCACGAGTGGCGACGGGTTAACTCGGCGGGCTGAAGGTGGCGGCCGCAGCCCTGTTCATCGCCTCCTGCGCCTGGTTCATATCGAGCAGCGCGGTGGCCTCGGTACTGATCTGACTGGTGGCTCCGACCACCATCGACAGGGCGACCACCGCCACATCGTCCGGTGCCTCTAGGAGGAACGCGCCATCGTGATCTCCGAGCGTCCACCAGAGGCCGAGCAGTTCACATCCGAGCGATTCGGCCGCCTGCGCCGCCGCTGCGCCTCGATCTTGAGGGTTCTCGACCATCGCCTTGATCGCCTCGGCTGAGTATTTGAAGCGCCCGAGATAGAGCGGCATGTGAGCCTCCAATCGTGGGGAGAGGGTGCGCCGATCCTCCTCCATGGCGGGCCCCGCTCGCAAGCGGTATCGCCGAGGCGGGATGTGAAAGCGACGTATATCGTCGCTTTCACATCCCGCCTTGCCCTGGGGTAGGCGCCCGACCCTCCCGGGATCCCACACCGCCCGATCGCGAACCTACCAGGGCTGCACCGACGGTCTTGACAGTCCCCCGGACCAGTGATATGACGCGGGCCAAGTCAAGCTGAGGCGCCGGGTAGGGGAGCCGCGGGCGCCTGGGAAATGGAGGTAGGGATGCGTCGATTGCGGATCGTGTCGATGGTGCTCGTCGGGATCTTGGCCGTCGGGGCGGTCGTTGGCGCCGTGGCGGCCAGCGGCCGTGCGCGGCATGTTCAGCGGGCGAGGGAACATGCCGCGGCGGTCGCACATCCCCGGTCTGCGGTGGGCGGCCAGGCTCGCGCGGCGCTGGCCAGCGGCGCGGCTCGCGGGGGCCGCGTGATCGTGCTGCTGCGGAACACCAACAGCGGGGTGAGCCTCGCTCACGGCCTGGCGCGGCGACGGGCGGTCGACCGCAGCCAGCAGACGCCGATCGTGTCCAAGATCAAGCAGTCGGGCGGCAGCAAGATCAAGCAGCTGACGCTGATCAACGCCGTCGCCGCGAACGTGTCGGCGAACGAGGCACAGCGGCTGGCGGGCATGGGCAACGTCGCGCAGGTCATCCCCGACCAGCAGGTCACCGAGTCGGTGCCGCTGACGCCGACGGCGAGCAACGTGGTGCCGTCGCAGGCGACCTGCACCAAGAACCCGAACAAGCCGATGATCGAGCCCGAGGCCCTCGCTGACATGCACTTCGAGGGGCCCGGAGCCGACGAGGCCGACACGATCGCCGATGGATCCGGCGTGGTGGTCGCGATCGACGGCATGAACGAGATCGCGGGCCAGCCGGACTTCCAGCGGCCCAACGGCCAGCACGTGGTCGAGGACGCCCCCGATTACGACCCGGCGGACATTCCTAACGACGGCGCGCTCGACGAGTGGTTCGGGGACGGGTCGTCGGTCGCCGCGCAGGGGACCGTCACCTACCAGTACGCGTCGGAGCTGCCGTTCTCGAACATGCCGCAGGGCTGCACGTTCGCGATCAAGGGCGATGCGCCGGGCTCGACGCTGGTCGACCTGTCGCTGGTCGACCCCGCCGCGACGATCGCCACCGTCAACGGCATCAAGACGGCCACGATCAGCCAGTCCACGTCGTCGATCATCGCCGGGATCGAGAACGCGGCCACGAACCTTCACGCGGACGTGATCTCGGAGTCCTACGGCTCGGGCGGCGGTGGCAACCTCCTGTGGGCGGCTGACGACGCGGCCGTGCAGGCCGGGATGGTGGTCGTGGCATCGTCGGGCGACGAGGGCTTTGACAACACCCACATCGCGCCGGCCGACGATCCGAACGTGATCGGCGTCGGCGCGAACACGAACATGCGGCTCCAGGCGCAGGCCTACGGGTACACCGGGTGGGAAGACGACAACATCGCGACGCTGTCGTCGACCGGTGTGGGCCAGCCGTTCTCGATGCCGAGCGGGTCGGGCAAGCTCGTCGACCTGGTGGCACCTGGTTACGGCGGCGAAGCCGTCTGCAGCCCGTTGGTCACCAGCTCGTGCCCCACGAACACCCTGACTGAGGCGTTCGGAGGCACGAGCGAGTCGGCTCCGTTTGTCGCTGGAGCCGCCGCCGACGTGATCGAGGCATACGCAAACACGCACAACGGCGCGCACCCCTCGCCCGCCCTGGTCCAGCAGATCCTGGATGGAACCGCGACCGACATCGACGCGCCCGCGGGCGAGCAGGGAGCTGGGCTCGTCAATATCTACGCAGCGGTCAATGCGGCCGAGCAGCAGCCGGGCTCCACACTGAACGGCGACACGCCGGCGCCGGGGCTCGTTTCCACCCCCACTCAGCTGGACGTGTCGGGCGCCGGTGGCACGAAGGTGTCCACGCAGCTGAGCGTGTTCAACGCGTCGGACTCGGCGACGAAGGTCACCGCCCAGCTGCGCAAGCTCGGTGCGCCGACGCAGCTTGACCCGACCGTGACCGAGAACGTGTCGGCACCCGCGGCCGGCACCGCGATCCCCGCGCACGGTGCGCAGGCGGCGGCGCCGGTCACGTTCAACGTGCCGACGGGAACAGATCGGCTCAACGCGGACATGATCTGGCCCGATCCGACCAACTCGAACATCCTCTACTACATCCTGACCGACCCGAAGGGGCGGCTGACGCAGGTGTCGTATGACTTCGGAGCCGGCGGGACCCGTCCGTCGGTCCCGAACATCCAGCACACCGAGGTGACTGACCCGGTGCCGGGCAAGTGGACCGCCACGATCCTGTGGGGCAACGGTCGCTCGCACCTGCAAGAGCCGCCGAACGTGCCCGGCACTTACACCGGGCCGCTGTCGTTCCAGGTCACCGGCCAGAACTACCAGACGGCGGGGTCCGGTTCCGGCACCGTCAAGATCCCAGCCCGCAGCTCGGGGACGGTCCCGATCAAGGTGCCGTTGGCATCGTCCGCAGGAGACCGTGAGCTGTCGGTGCAGCTGTTGGGATCCAACGGCGCGGTCGCTTCGGTGCCCGTGCTGGCGCGGACGGACATCCCGTCGTCCGGCGGATCGTTCAAGGCCACGATGGGAACAAGCGTCGGGCGAAACCAGGGGTCGCCGAACTCGCTGTTCTTCATCGACGTGCCTGCCGGCCAGAAGTCGATGAGCGTGTCGTTCAACACCGCCGACGCCAACCCGGACAACTCGTACACCTACGAGCTGTTCAGCCCGTCGGGTGCCTTGGTCGGCGGCGATGGGACGCCGACGACGACGCTTCAGGGCGTCGGGTCCGACAAGCCAACGGCTCGCGCGAACCTGTCGGTCGCCAATCCCGCTTCGGGTAGGTGGTTGATCATGGTGCAGCTCAACCTGACGACCAGCGGCAACGAGTTCCGTCAGGTCATCCACGGGAACGTCACGTTCAACAACTCCGGGGTGACCGTCCTGGCGGGGCTGCCGACGGCGAGCACTACCACGCTGGCGCAGGGCGCCCCACAGCCGGTGCGCCTACAGGTGACGAACACGACCGGCGTCGGCCGGACGTTCACGTTCTCATCAACCCAACCGGACATCGCGCCGGTGAGCGCCTACATCCCGGCGGGCGTGACGGAGCTCGTGACGTTGGCCCTGGATCCGAGCGCGGCCGTCGGCACGGTCGTCTCAGGCCAGTTGGCGGTCACGACCAACGACTCGTTCAACCAGAGACGACCGCCGGCGCAGCCGACGCTGGCGGTGTTGCCGTACACGTACACGGTCGATCCGCCGGCCACGTAGTGATCAGGGGGCGACGGCGACCTCGAGTAACAGCGGCTCGCTGCGCTGCGCCAGCCCAGGGATCACATCGCCGAGGGTCCGCTCGAGCTCCTCGTGGGACTCGACCCCGACCGCCGGGCAGCGGAATCCTCGCGCGATCGCGGAGATGTCGACTCCACCGAACGAGGGCCAGGGGCCGGCCCCGCCGAGGTCGCGGGCGAGCTTGTCCATAATCGCGTAGCCGCCATTGGCCAGCACGATCAGCAGCACGCCGACGCCGTAGTGGGCGGCGCTCCACAGCGCCTGGATCGCGTAGATCGAAGACCCGTCGCCCAGCAGCGCGACGACCGGCCGGTCGGGCAGCCCCATCCGCAGCCCGATCGCCCCGGAGATCCCGAACCCCAGGCCGCCGTTGGCGGTGCTGACGAACCCCAGCGGCTCGCGGATCGGGATCCGCTGGTAGAGCTCGGGCTGGCTGGACGGCGTCTCCTCGATCACGACCGCGTCAGCCGGGAGCCGGTCGGCGAGCGCGGCGAACACATGCCCGGCGGTCAGCCGCGCGCCCGGTTCTGGCGCCGGCGGCGGCTCGGGGCGGCGCATCGGCTCGTGCTCCTCCCCGTCGCGCTGGGGCAAGGCGTCCGCGAGCGCGCCACAGGCCGAGGCGACCGAGCCGACCAGCGCCAGTTCGCACGGACTGCGATGCGCCTCGGCCTGGTTCTCGGTGATCACGGCGACCCGCGTGCCCGGCTCGACGATCGGCGTGGGCTCGTCGAACAGGTACAGGCGGAACGCGCCCCCTCCGACCGCGATCACCACGTCGTAGGCCGACAAGGTCTGACGCATCGACGCCCGCCGCCACGACAGATGCCCGGCGAACAGCGGATGGTCCTGGGGGAAGCCGGCCCGGCGCACGAACGGCTCCTGCCACACCGGGCAGCGCAACCGCTCGGCCAGCGCCACGATCGCGTCCCATCCCTCGCGGGTGTCGCACATGCCGACAACCAGCGCGGGTGACTGCGCCTCGGAGATCAGTGCGGCCAGCTCGTCGACCTGCTCGGGGGCGACCGACGACGAGCGCAGCACGCGCGCCGGCGAGCCCGCGGCCAGCTCGTCGGCAGGCTCTGACCAGTCTCCCATCGGCACCACCACCAGCGCCGGACCGGAGCCCGCCACTGCCTCGTGGTAGGCGCGGGCGATCGCTCCCGGCACGTCCTGGGCACGCACCGGAAAGCTCGCCCACACCGGGTACTCGCCCGCCAGCCGCTCGAGCTGGCGTCCGGTGAGGAACGGCTCGTGCGCGATCTGGCGCCGGTCCTGCTGTCCGACGACGACGACCAGCGGTGCTCGGCAGTCGCGGGCGTTGGCGATCGCGTTGATCGCGTTGCCGAGCCCGGGCGCGGTGTGCAGGTTGACGAACGCGGGCTTTCCCCGGGCGATCGCGTAACCGGCCGCGATTCCCACCACCGAGCCCTCGTGCAGCCCCAGCACGAAGCTGATGTCCTCTGGCAGCTCGGTGAGGAACGAGATCTCGGTCGAGCCTGGGTTGCCGAAGATCGTGGTCAGGCCCAGCCGGCGCATCGTCTCGAGTGCCTCGTCGCGGACGGTGTTCACGCCCGGAAACCTAGTGCACGGTCGAGTGCAGGCCCCGACTGCGCACCGCCGGGCGTTGGCCGCCGCGTCTAGGACTGCGCCCGGCGCGACGTCGCCGTGTAACTAATGGCTTCCCAAACCCGCTCGCGCCCGGCAAGATCCGTCCCACTGGCGTACGCCGACCCGCGGAGGTAGTCAATGACCGTTCCGAAAGTGCTCCACCCATTCGCCGTCCCGGCGCGCCCTGAGGGCGAGTTCCTGGAGATCGTCCGCGGCGAGGGATGCCGGCTGTGGGACTCCAATGGGCGGACCTACCTCGACGGCACCGCGTCGTTGTGGTACTGCGAGATCGGCCATGGCCGGCGCGAGATCGCCGACGCGGTCGCGGCGCAGATGTCGCAGGTCGCGGCGTACCATACGTTCGGGAGCTTCACCAACGGCCCTGAGCAGCGCCTCGCCGGAATGCTGGCCGAGCTCGAGCCGATCCCCGACAGCCGCGTGATGTTCACGCTCACCGGCTCTGAGTCCGTCGACGGCGCCATGAAGCTGGCCCGTGCCGGGCACCGCGCGAACGGCGACGCCGGCAGAACGATCTTCCTCACCCGCCACTACGCCTACCACGGGGTGATGATGGGAGGCACCTCGATCAGCGGCCTGCCGCCGAACCGCCGCCCGTTCGGCCCGTTGCTGCCCGACTGCTACCAGGTCGAGCGCGACTCGCTCGACGCGATGCGGGCCGCCGTGGCCTACCACGGCCCGGAGCGGATCGCCGCGATCATCACCGAGCCCGTGCAGGGCGCCGGCGGCGTGTTCCCACCGCCGCCGGGCTACCTGCAGGGACTACGGGAGATCTGCGACGAATCCGGCGCGCTGCTCGTATTCGACGAGGTGATCACGGGATTCGGGAGGCTGGGCTCCTGGTTCGGCGCCCACCACTACGGGGTCGCGCCGGACCTGATGACGTTCGCGAAGGGGGTCACCAGCGGCTACCTTCCGCTTGGCGGGTTAGTCGTAGGTCCGCGCGTCCGTGGCTGGCTGGAAGCCGACGATGGCTACCTTCTTGCGCACGGTGGGACGTACACGGGTCACCCCAGCTGCTGCGCCGCCGGGATCGCCAACCTGCAGATCCTCCGCTCCGAGAACCTCCCCGAGCGCGCCGGAGCCGCGGGCCGGCGTCTCCGGGCCGGGCTCGACGGGCTCGCCGCGCAGCCCGGCGTCGCGGAGGTTCGAGGCGAGGGCCTGATGCAGGCGGTTGCGCTCGAACCGCCGCTGACTGCGGCGTCGCTGGTCGCGGCGCTGCAGGCGCGGGGGGTCATCGGCCGTGGCCTGCCCTACGCGAACGCGGTCGCCTTCTCGCCGCCGCTGATCATCAGCGACGGCGAGGTCGACGAGTTGGTCGAGGCCATGCAGGCGGCGCTCGCCGACGTGGCCGCCGTGGTCTGAGCGGGCCGGCGTCACGCCGCCTCCTCGACATATTCGGCTTCTGCGAGCGCCGGGAGGCGGTGATCCTCGACGTCGGCCTCCGGGACCTCCTGAGCGCCGGCGGCGTTTGCCGAGGGCAGCACGAACACCGCGAGCGCGGTCGCGACCACGATCAGCACGGCTCCGATCGTGAACGCCAGGTGGTAGCCGTTTGTCAGTGACGACGCCAGCGAGTCGCCGTTGGCCAGCAGCGAGCTGCTCCGGGTGCTCGACAGCGTCGCGAGCACCGCCAACCCGAGCGCGCCACCGACCTGCTGGGTGGTGTTGACCAGGCCGGAGGCGATGCCGGCGTCCTCCGGGGTGGCGGACGACATCGCGATCGTCATCAGCGACGGGAACGCCAGACCGGCTCCAACTCCGAGCAGCACCATCGACGGCAGCAGATCCGAGACGTAGCTGGCGTGCACCGGGGTACCGCGGAACAGGATCAGCGCCGCAGCTGCCAACGCGGACCCGGCGACCAGCGTCGGCTTAGCGCCGAAGCGCATGATCAGCCGCGCCGCGAATCCGAGCGACAGCGCCGCGATCCCGAGCGCGACCGGCAGGAAGGCCAGGCCGACTTCGATCGCGTCATAACCCAGCACCCGCTGCATCTGCAGCGCGCCGAGGAAGAACATCCCGAACAGCCCGGCGACGAACAGCATCTGGATCGTGTTGGCGACCGTCACCGATCGGTTGCGGAAGATCCGCAGCGGGATCAGCGGGTTCGCCGCCTGCGCCTGGCGCAGGATGAAGCCCGACATCAGCGCCACGGCCACCGCGCCGAGTCCGAGCGTGTGAGCCGAGCCCCAGCCGAAGTGACCGGCCTCGACGATCGTGTACACGGCGAGCATCAGCGAGCCGACCAGCAGCAACGCGCCAAGAAGATCCGCTCCCTGGTTGAGCCCGACACCCTTGTCGTTGGGCAGCAGACGCGTGGCGAAGAAGCCCGTGGCAACGCCGATGGGGAGGTTGACGAAGAAGATCCAGTGCCAGTTCAGCGCTTGCGTCAACACGCCGCCCAGGAGCAGACCGAGCGCCCCTCCGGCGGCCGCGACGAAGCTGTAGACGCCGATCGCCTTCGCCTGATCTGAGGGCCGGGTGAACATCGTCACGATCATCCCCAGGATCACCGCCGAGGTCATCGCGCCGCCGATTCCCTGCACGAAGCGGGCGCCGATCAGTACGCCTTGGCTGTCAGCCAGGCCGCACAGCAGCGATGCGGTCGTGAACAGGACCAGGCCGGACAGGAAGATCCGGCGGCGGCCGATGAGGTCTCCGAGGCGCCCGACCAACAGCAACAGCCCACCGAACGCGATCAGGTAGGCGTTGACGACCCAGGCGAGGTTGGCCTGCGAGAAATGCAGGTCGCTCTGGATCGAGGGCAGCGCAACGTTGACGATCGTCTGATCGAGGATGATCATCAGGAAGCCGGCGCACAGGACCACCAGCGCCACCCAGCGCCGGCGATCTTCGCGGGCTTGCGAAACGGGTTGGGTTGCTTGGTTCATCAAACGTCTCCTGTCTTCAGCTCATTCGCGAGTCTTGGACAACTCAAGAAGGAACCGTAGCAAATCGTCTGCTTCAAGACAATCTCGTTTTGAAACTAATTTGCCGGGCCTTCCGTGAGGACAAGGATGAGCTGCGACGGACGGCCGCACATCGGCACTAAGGAGCCGATCGAAGGCGGTAAGGCCTTACCTGAGGAGTAGAGGGCCTTAGCCCGGCTGCGAGGTCGCGACGCGCGCGCTGACAGGCGCCCGCGGGGGCTCTTCGGCGATCTGCGCGCTGCGCTCACCGTGGCGGCGAGGCCGCCAGACGCGCACGTACTGGGCCGCCACGTAGGAGCCGACGACCAGCGCCAGCGCGATGAACTGCCCGATGAACGTCTCCCAGTTGTTGAACAGGCTCAACCAGGTGCCCATCCAGCCCGGGATGTGCAGCCAGCTGATCTCGGTAGTGCCGATCCATCCGGCGAGCTGCATCTCGTTGACCTCCTCGCCGACTGCGACGACGAGCACGAACAGCAGCATGATCCCGGTGATGATCAGCAGCCGCTTGTAGGGCAGGCGCTGGTGCAGAGCGAACGTGAGGACGCCGACCGCGGCGGTGAACATCAGCCCGATGACCACGCCCTCGAGCACGATGCTCGCGCCGTAGAGCTCACGCAGGTTCTGCAGGAAGATCACGATCTCGAAGCACTCGCGGTAGACCGAGGTGAACCCCAGCAGCGCCAGGCCCAGCAGCAGGCGGCGCTTGTTCGTGTCCGGATCGGCGGACAGGAGTCCCCGGCGGCGCTTGTTGTGGTGCGAGATCCAGCCGGTCCAATAGACCTTGTGGAAGAACCAGTTCATCACCAGCAGCAGCACGAGCAGCGCGGGCAGCCCGGTGGCCGCCTGGATCGTCAGCTCGCTGCCCGGGAGGCTGTGGATCACCCACACGATCACGCACCATGTGACCACCCCGGCCGCCAGCGCGAGCGCGCTACCGGCGGCGACCGGCTTGCGATAGAGCTGGTTGCCGGCCCGGAAGCTGGCGACGATCGCGGCCAGCACGAGGATCGTTTCAAGCCCCTCGCGGAACACCAGGATCGCGCTGTCGAGTACGACGGTCGTGTGGCTCAGGCGGTGGCTGGGCGCGAGATCGGTGGGGTTGGTGGTCCCGCCCTTGGCGTGCCACGAGAGGATCACGACGGCAACACCGACGCCGAGGATCACCGCGGTCCAGATGTACAACCCGAGTTGTTCGCGGCGCGGTTTGGAACCGGCGCCCTGCCGCGAGAGACTCGCGCGAACTGCACTCACTGACGGCCTCCGCCTGTAATTCCAATCTGCCAGGTCGGCTTTGCGCTGTGGAACCTAGCACAGATTAGGAGATCCTAATTAGGACGTCCTAATGGGAATTGCTGTCGAAGAGCTTAAAGCCCGTCGTCGCGGGGCGTTGGGCGCGCAAGCCGGGGCCTGCCGGGGGCGTTCTTAGTCGGATGGTACGGGCACAGGGCAAAGTTCGCTGGCTGGTCGCCCTCGGCGTCGCGGTGGCGGCCGCGGTCGTCCTCGTCATCGTCCTGACCGGCTCCGCTGGCAAGTCCGCGTCGGCGTCGACGACCCCGTCAGCGAGCCAAAACCCCGCGGCGTCGCAGGCGCGGCCCCTGGGCACCTACACCGAGCACGTGCCGCACGTCGCCAGCCAGCTGAACATCTACGGCTACCAGGGCTCGGTCAAGGGCGCGCCGGCGGTTCCGCCCGAGACGTTGAAGCCGCTGAGCCCGGCGTCGTTCGCACAACCGGTCGCGCAGTACCGCACGTACTCGGGACGGCAGCTCGAGCTGATGCAGATCCCGATCGCGCGACTGCAGGATTCGCTGGAGGCCGGCGACCGGGCCGCAGCGCAGGACGCCTGGCGCGAGGCCTACGGCGACTACATGCGCCTCGGAGCCGTGTACCTCGAGGGCCCGGTGGCGACGCTCGATCAGGCGATCGACGGAAACCCCGGCGGCCTGCGGGGCGGCACCTCCTCGCCGCAGTTCACCGGCCTTCACCGGATCGAGTACGGCCTGTGGACCGGGCAGCCGCTGTCGTCGCTGCAGCCCTACGCGAGCCGCCTCCGGGCCGACGTCGCCCGACTGCGCAAGGTTCTCCCCCACGTGCAGATCGTGCCGCTCGACTACGCCACCCGCGCGCACGAGATCCTCGAGGACGCGGTCCGCGACCTGCTCACCGGAACCGACGTCCCCTGGAGCGGCGCCGGCGTGCTCGGCACCGAGTCCGGGCTGGTGGCCACGCAGGAGGTCATCAAGACGCTGAGCCCGATGCTCCAGTACCGCGAGTCGGTGCTGCCGGTTGTCACCACGCAGCTGGACGCGCTGAGCTCGACGCTGTCGTCTCTGAAGACCGACCACGGCGGCGCGCTGCCGTCGAACTCGGAGCTCAGCCAAACGGAATCTGAGCGGCTCAACGCGTCGATCGGCGAGGCGCTGGAGGCGCTGGCGCAGGTCCCGGGCGCGCTCGAGACGGCTTCCACCCCGGCGATCCCGCAGATCCCGGCCGACCAGAAGAGGATCGTCCCGTGAAGAAGGTAGACCGCCGCTCTTTCCTGGCGCGCTCGGGCGTCGTGCTCGGCGCCGCCGGCGCCGCCGCATACGTGGACATGTCCCGGAGCGGAGCTGCCTCGGCGGCGAGCGATTCTGCGGCGACCGAGGCCGGCGCGGCCGCGGCCGGCACCGACCTGTCCACGCAGGAGCCGTTCACCGGCGTCCACCAGTCCGGGATCCTCAACCCGGCGCCGGCCCAGGCGACGCTGGTCGCGCTCGATTCGCTCGCGCCCGACGCGCGCACGCTGCTGCAGGCGCTGCGGGCGCTCAGCCGGCGCGCGCGGGAGCTAACAGCGGGTGGGCCGGTCCCCCTGCTCGAGGTCGACGCGCCGCCGCCCGACTCGGGAACGCTCGGCCCCGACAATGCGCCCGACGCGCTGACCGTGACGATCGGCCTGGGGTCCTCGCTGTTCGACAGCCGCTACGGACTGGCGTCCAAGCGGCCCCGCGAGCTCACACCGATGCCGACGTTCCCGGTCGATCAGCTCGACCCGGCCCAGACGCACGGCGACATCATGCTGCAGATCTGCGCCCAGCACCGCGACACGGTCGTGCACACGCTCCGCGAGCTGCTGCGCACGGTACGCGGCAGCTTCCAGCAGCGCTGGTCGATCGACGGCTTCGCGAGCGCGAACCGCGGGCCGACGCCGAAGAGCAACGCCCGCAATCTGTTCGCATTCCGCGACGGCACCGCCAACCCGCTGACAACTGACGCGAAGCTGATGAACGAGCTCGTGTGGGCCGGCGCGGGCGAGCCCAGCTGGGCCGCCGGTGGCACTTACCAGGTGGTGCGGATCATCCGCATGCACGTTGAGTTCTGGGACCGCGTCGGCCTGCGCGAGCAGGAGAACATGATCGGGCGCTCGCGCGAATCGGGCGCGCCGCTGGGTGGCACCAACGAGTTCGAGGATCCGCGCTACGACCTCGACCCGAAGGGCAACCGGATTCCGCTCGACGCGCACATCCGCCTGGCCAACCCGCGGACCGAGCAGACGGCCAAGCAGCGAATCCTGCGCCGCGGCTACAACTACCACCGGGGCTTCGACAAGGCCGGCCAGCTCGACCAGGGCCTGGTGTTCATCGCCTACAACCAGAGCCCCAGCCGCCAGTTCGTCAAGATCCAGAACCGGCTCAACGGCGAGCCGATGGTCGACTACATCACCCCGGTGGGGGGCGGCTACTTCTTCGTGCCGCCGGGCGCGCGCAACGGCAACGACTTCGTCGGCAGCGGACTGTTCGCCTAGCGTGGTCCGTTAGGCGCGGCGGCGCACGGTCTGCGTGCAGGCCACCGGCTCCGCCAGCCGGCCGCAGGCGAGCCGGCCGAGCGACCGTAGGAACACCGGCCGGTCCTCCTCGGGCAGCGTCGCCAGCACATCCGCGCGGACCCGATCGAGCACCTTCTCGGCGGCCAGGACCTGCTTGGCGCCGGCCGAGGTGACCGCGATCACGCGGGCACGGCGATCCGTCTTCGACGGCTGGCGCTCGGCCAGACCGGCGGCCTCGAGCTCGTCGACGGTGACGACCATCGTGGTCTTGTCGAGGCCGATCACCCGGGCCAGTTCCGTCTGGGTGTAGGCGCCCGTCATCGCGGTGACGAGCACGGTGTGGGACCGCGGTGAGAGCCCCAGGTCCTCAAGCGCAGCCGTCATCTCGGTCATCAGCGCATGGCTCGCGCGAGCCAGCAGCCAGCACAGATCCGAAGCGAGCGGCGCCGGCGGCTCGGCCAGAACCGGCATCCCCTCTGCGGGGACCTGCTGCACCGGTGCAAGTGCCGTCATCGGACTGCTCATGTCCACTAGCTTAACACCGTTAGTTAACGGGCTAGAAATTCTTCCAACAGACGATCTCCGCGACGCCGCCGGCAAACGCCCTGTGGGTATGGTTGCGCACATCGGCATCGGACCGCACAACCTGGCTGCGCTCGCCGAGCGCTCCTTCGAGGTCCGCGGCGACTATCGGTCGCTGCTGTTCGAGGGTCGCTGGCACGGCTCCGGAGAGCTATTCGAGCGCTCGCAGCGCATCGCCGCCGGGCTCACCGGACTGGGAATCGCTCCGGGGGAGCGCGTCGTCGTCACGATGGCCAATTGCCCCGAGGTCGCGATCCTTTACCAGGCGATCTGGCGAGCGGGCGCAGTGGTCACGCCGGCTACGTTCCTGCTCCCGCCCGCGGATCTGCGTCACGTCCTCGCCGACGCCGAGGCCGCGGCGGTCGTCACCACCCCGGAGTTCGTCGACAAGGTCCGGGCCGCGGTCGCCGAGGTATCCAGCGTGCGCGCGGTGATCTGCACGGGCGACGCCGGCGAGGGGGTCACCGCGCTGGAATCGCTCGAGCAGGCCGATCCGGCGCCGATCGTCGACCGCGACGACGGCGAACTCGCGGCCCTGCTCTACACCGGCGGGACGACCGGGCGCGCCAAGGGCGTGATGCTGTCCCACGACAACCTGTTCTTCACCGGCTCCGCGGGTCACGACGCCGGTCACGTCCCCGGGGTCAACCGCTCGCTGATGACGCTGCCACTCTCGCATGCCTACGGCCTGCTGGTCACGGTCGTGGGGATGCACTCGGTCGAGCAGGGGGTCACCGTGCCGCTGCGGTGGTTTGACCCGGGAGCGTTCCTGTCGCTCGTGGAAGAGCACCGGCTGCAGCTCAGCGCCGTCGTCCCCTCGATGCTCCAGATCCTGCTCGCCCAGCCGCTCGAGGAGAGCGATCTGTCGTCGCTGGAGTATCTGTCGTGCGGGGCGGCGCCGCTGGCCCCCGAGGTCCAGCAAGAGTTCTGCCGGAGGGTCCCCTCGGTGTCGATCCGCCAGGGCTACGGGCTGACCGAAACCGCCGCGCTGGTCGCCACCAACCCGGCCGGTCGCGAGCGGGACGGCTCGGTGGGGATCCCCGTCCCCGGAACGTCGATCCGGATCGTCGACGACCTCGACCGCGAGCTCCCCGCGGGCGAGCCCGGGGAGATCTGCGCGCGGTCGCCGGGGGTGATGAGCGGCTATTGGCGGGCGCCCGAGGTGACCGCGGAGGCGTTGCGGGACGGCTGGCTGCACACCGGCGACATCGGCTACCTCGACGACGACGGCTACCTGTTCATCGTCGATCGCAAGAAGGACCTGATCATCCGCGGAGGCTTCAACGTCTACCCGCGCGACGTCGAGGACGGCCTGCTCGAGCACCCTGCGGTCGCGATGGCTGCGGTCGTCGGCCGGCCCGACGCGGTCCACGGCGAGGAGGTCGTCGCGTTCGTGTCGCTGCGAGACGGCGGCGACGTGAGCGCCGAGCAGCTGGTCGAGTGGGCGCGCGAGCGGATCGGCGGCTACAAGTACCCGCGCGAGGTGCGGGTCGTGGAGTCGATCCCGCTCACCCCGGCCGGCAAGATCGACCGCAAGGCGCTGCGCGCCGGAGCCGCCGACGACCTCGCCGCCGCTTGACGACGCCAGCCCCCGGGGCGCTGTGGCAGACTTGCGCTGGGGACCAGGTGTGAACGCGCAAGCCGTCGATACGCAAGATCCAGCTCGGCCGATCCGCGTTGTCGCGGCCGAGGACTCCTACGTGATCCGCGAGTTCCTGATCTCGACGCTGGAGGCCGCGCCCGAGGTCGACCTGATCGCGGTCTGCTCCGACCGCAACGAGGTCGATCGGGCGATCGAGTCGCTGCGCCCCGACGTGCTCGTCACCGACATCCGGATGCCGCCGTCCGGCGGCGATGAGGGGATCGCCGTGGCAGCGCGCCTGCGGGAGACCGACCCCGACGTCGGCGTCGTGGTGCTGAGCCAGTACGCCGAGCCGGAGTACGCCGTCGCGTTGTTCGAGGCGGGGTCGGCTCGCCGTGCGTACCTGCTGAAGGAGCGGATCCGAAATCGCCAGGAGCTGATCGGCGCCGTCGAGGCGGTGGCCAGCGGTGGCTCGGTGATCGACCCTCGGATCGTCGAGGTGCTGATTCAGGCGCGCGCCCGTGCGGACCGCTCGCCGCTGTCGGAACTGACCCCGCGCGAGCTTGAGCTGCTCGGCGAAATCGCCGCCGGCAAGAGCAACGGCGCGATCGCGGAGTCGCTGGTGCTGACCAAGCGGGCGGTCGAGAAGCACGTGAACTCGATCTTCTCCAAGCTCGGCCTGCCCGAGGACCAGGACGTCAGCCGCCGCGTCAAGGCGACGCTGATCTACCTGTCTGAGACGGGTTGAGCGAGGTCTCCGAGAAGGGGGGCCTGCACGCAGCGCTGACGCCTGCGCGCACACCTGTGGGCGGTGAGCACCGGTGCGAGACTCGCCCGTATGCAGGCAGAACGCTCACTCGCAGAGCCTGGCGCGGAGGCCCAGGTGACGGTCCTGCTGGTGGACGACCAGGAACGGTTCCGGGGAGCGCTGCGTGAGCTGATCGCCTGTGCGGACGGGTTCGCACTCGTGGGCGAGGCGTCCTCGGGGGAGGAGGCGACGCGGGCCGTGCAGACGCTGGCTCCACAGCTGGTGCTGATGGACGTGGTGATGCCCGGGATGGGCGGCATCGCAGCGGCCAGGACGATCATCGACCGGCGGCCGGCTCCGATGGTGGTGCTGATCTCGGTCGATGACCTCGCGGTCCATCCCGAGGCCAGCGAGCTCGGCGCGTCGGTTCCGTACGTGCGAAAGCAGGACCTGAGGCCGTCGCGGCTACGAGAGCTGTGGGAGGGCCGCCCCAACTGATGCACCTGCCGCCCGGACCGCGGGCGGCATCACCCACCTTGGGCGATGCACGGTGGCCGTCCGCGGGTAGCGTCAACCGGGATGGCGCAACAAGCCGAGCAGCTGCTTCGTGCACTGGCTGCCAACGACGAGGAGTCAGTCCGGATGGTTCTGGCGCTGCGACCCGAGACCCGGGCGAGCGGCTACCCCGGCACGTCGCTGAGCCCCCGGGTAAGGATGCTGGTCCGGCTGGCCGCACTGGTCGCGCTCGACGCGCCGACGGCGACGCTGCGTTGGGCCGTCGAGCTGGCCGGTTGCGCGGGCGCCGACGAGCGGGAGATCGTCGCCGTGCTGGCGGCCGTGGCCCCGGAGATCGGCCTGCCGCGGACCATGAACGCCGCTCCGCGGCTGGCGCTCGCGATCGGCTACGAGCTCGACATCGACGTCGAACCCGACTTCGACTTCGACTTCGACGACGGGGACTAGTGTCCCGTTTGGAAAGTTCGCGTGCATTCGAGGCACCCCTGGCGGCACTTGGCTTCGTCCTCGTCGCCTCGCGTAGCTCCGCTACGCCACGGCTCCTGCGTCCTCGCCAACCATCCACCAGTGGCACCTCTCGGTGCCCACCAACTTCCAAATGCGACACTAGCGTCTGATCTCCGACTCGCGACGCTAGCTACCGAGCAGCCCCGCGCGCGTCGCCTGCGCCACCGCCTCCGAGCGGCTGGCGGCATCGAGCTTGCGGTAGATCGCGTGCGCCTGGGTCTTGACCGTGTTGACCGACACGTCGAGCCGCTCGGCGATCTCGCGGAACGACTGGTGGCTCGGCAGGAACCTCAGAATCCGCAGCTCGGCGATCGTCAGCGACGACGGCCCCGACAGCGCGCTCTCGGCCAGTGTGTCGATGTGGGCCCAGGCCTGCTCGAAGCAACCCTGGAAGATCACCGCGCCCGTCGTCCGGCGGGCGAGCCGAGAGGCCTCGGCCAGCAGCGTGCGCGCCCTCACTGTGTCGGCTAGTCCGAGCGCCGCCCGCGCCAGCATGATCCTGGCCTCGGCGCCGTACCACGGGATGAAATCGCCCAGCGCCGTGAGCAGATCGGTCGCGCGCCGATGGTCGTGCTTGGCTTCGTCGGCGCGCCCCTCGTGGGCTCGCGCAGCCGCCCTCGCGGCGAACGCGAGCGCGCAGATCGGATATTCGGATAGCCCGGCCTGCTCGACTACCGCACCGGCGCGGTCAGCAGCATCGGCGGCGCCGACCCAGTCGTCCTGCTCGATCGCCAGCATTGCCAGCTGCGCCAGGCACAGCGACGCGATCGCCGGCGCGCGGGTGCAGGCCAGCGCGGCGCCCCGCTCGAGGGTGACGGCGGCACCATCGCGATCGCCGCTCAGATGCAGCGCCGCGCCGAGCAGCAGCTCGCCGTAGGGGCGCCATGGGCTGTGCTCGGGCGCGAGCTCGCAGGCCCGCGCGGCCGCCGCTCGCATCGCCTCGGTGCTGGTTGCCGCAGCCATCGCTTCGACGATCGCCTCGGCGCCCTCCAGCGAGGGCATCTGCTGCGCCGCAGCGGCCGCTTCGGCGTGCAGCCGCCAAGCGCGCGCCCGGTCGACTTCGCCGCGCATCAGGCAGCTGTGCGCGGCCGCCAGCGCGAGCGGCGCCGAGGCCTCGATCTGCTCGGACCCGAAGCAGCCCAGCCAGGCTCGCACCTCGGCGTTGCGACCGGCCGCCAGCAGCCCGGCCAAGTTCGCGCACAGCAGCTCACCGGTCCGGCCCAGGTCGCCACCGGCGGCCGCATGGCCGATCGCACCATCGAGGTCGCCGTGCCGCTCCAGCCAGTCGCTGGCTCGGCGGTGCAGCGCCGGCTCGAGGTCGGGCTCGGCCCGGCGCAGCTCCGCGGCCAGTGCGTCCTTGAACAGCGGGTGCAGACGGAAGTGCTGGTGGCCCCGATCGACCGCGGTCAGCATCACGTTCGAGCACCACAGCTCCTCGAGCATCTTCGCGCTGGCGGTGCGCTCGAGCACCGCGTCGCACAGCGGCCCCGACAGATCGTCGAGCACCGAGACCTGCGTAAGGAACCGCCAGCAGTCGCTCGACAGCCGCGACAGCAGCTCGTCGCGGAAATATTCGGCGATCAGGTGGTCGTCCCCGCTCAGACGCTTGAGTGCGACGGGCAGATCGCTGTCGCCGCGCAACGACAACGCCGCCAGGTAGAGCCCGACCGGCCATCCCTCGGTCAGCTCCACCAGCGCCCGGGTGGACGCGGCGTCGCAGTGCAGACCGGCCAGTGCCAGCAGGCTCGCAGCGTGCTCGGGGTTCATCGCCAGGTCCGCGGTCCGCAGCTCGATCAGCGACCGGTGAGCCCGCAGGCGCCCGATCGCGAGCGGCGGCTGGGTCCGGGACGCCACCGCGAGTTGCCCGCCTCCGCCGAGCTGCCCGAGCAGCGCGGTCACGACCGCCCACGCGGCGGTGCCGGCGACAGTGTGAGCGTCGTCGATCACGAGCACGAAGCCGTCGCCACGCCGCTTGGCGGCCGCGATCAGCCGACGCAGCGCCGACGTCTCATCGCCGGCCGTCGACCACATCAGCTCGGGCCAGGCGTCGGCGTCGATCGATCCTGTCAGCTCGAGCGCGCGGGCGATCGCCGAGGTGATCGCAAGCCGCGCGTCGTCGCAGGGGTCCAGCGAGACCCAGGCGAACGGGCGGTCGTCGCACCGGTCCCACTCAGCCAGCAGCACCGACTTGCCGTAGCCCGCCGGCGCGGTGATCAGCGCCAGCGCGGCGTCCCGGGAGGCGAGCAGACGCTCCACGAGCTCCTGGCGGTCGACGAAGCCGTCGGAAACGGCCCGGGCGGGAGAGCGGTCTGCGGGTTTCGTCGCTGGCACGAGAACTGGTTCTGGCGATCCTGCGGGAAACCTTTCGCATCGCGTGCCTCCCAGCAAGAGGGCACGCCCGTCAATCGGAGTGTGTGGGCACCACCGGACGCGTGCGGGCGCGAGGCGCCGCGGGCGCCGAGCCTTGATCATCCGATTGGGATGATGCGCCGCTGCCCCCCGCGCTCGAGGGTTCCGGTAAGGCGATCGAGCGAGCGATGAAATCGACCAACAGGAGACTCCCGTGGCCGCTGCGCAGCGTGATCGCGGGGACCACCGGCACCGCGATGATGACGCTCGTGTACGCCACTGAGCGGCGCCTGCGCCCCAGCCATCCTGGCCCGCTCGACTACGACGACAGCCTCGTCCCCGGGCAGATCGTGGCCAGCATCATGCACCTGCCGCACGTCACTGGGCGCGAGGAGAACGAACTAGGGCTGGCGCTGCGGTGGAGCTACGGCTCAGCGTTCGGGCTCTGGCACGGCGTGCTGCGTCGCAAGCTCGGCGAGCCGCGCGCCAGCGCGGCGTTCGGCGCGACGCTGATGACCGCCACGCTGACCATGTTCCCGCTGCTGGGCCGCACGCCGCCGCCGTGGCGCTGGCCGCCCAGCGTGATGCTGACGGCCTGGGGCACGCACGCGGCGTACGTCGCGGCGCTGGCGGCCGTCGACGACGCGTTCTGACGGGGCTACGCCAGTAGCGTGATCACGCCGCGCAGGATCAACAGCGACCCGAGCACGATCAGCACGATCAGCACGATCCGCCTACCGTGGAGCCGCATCGCCGCCTTGGCCCGGTTGATCGCGGCGGGGGTCCACTGCGGAGCCAGCGCGAAGCAGATCAGCGGCACCTCGATCAGCAGCAGCATGATCGCGTTGATCAGCACCACCACCAGGACGTCGCCCGCCACCCCGTAGTTCAGCCGCGCCAGCGAGGTGAGCGCCGCCAGGTAGGACGCGCCGGGGAGCGTAAGCACCGCCCCGACCGCGAACGTGACCTTCGGATTGCCCCGGCCCAGCCACTGCTGCCAGCGCGGGGTCTTGGGCTCCGCTCGCGCCTTGCGTCTGGTCCGCGCCTCTCTGACCGGGCGGTCGCGCTCGGTGGCGAGCACGCTCGCGACCACCAGCAAGATCGCCCCGAGCGCCAGGTCGACGATCGGGTTGACGTTGTGCTTGGCGGTGCTCACCGCGCCCGAGTCCTCGAGGGTTCGGACGATCACGATCCCGAGCGTGATGCTCGTCATCAGCGCGCCGGCGAGGTAGCCGAGCATCAGCTTCCTCGGACTCGGGAGGATCAGCATCACCGTGGTGGCGGCGATCAGCGTCGGGTTGACCGCCGAGGCCAGCGAGAAGGCGAGCACCCGGCCCATCGGTCAGCGTTTCTCGAGACGACGCCCGATCAGGATCGAGATCACGGTCACCAGGTAGAGCTGTCCCACCAGCATCTCCACGACCGCGAGCGCGCGGCCGAGGCCGTGGGCCGCGGTCAGGTCTCCGAAGCCGGTGGTGGTCAGCACAGTGAAGCTGTAGTACACGTGCTGGCTCGTGTTGTTGGCGCCCGACTCGGCGAAGTACGGCTGGGACGCAACCGCGGCCACGAAGCCGACCGCCGACGCGAACCCGAGCCCGACCAGCAGGTAGATCGCCAGCCCCCCGGCGACCGCCTGGAACGTCGCGCCTCGGGTACGGATCAGCCGCAGCAGGCCTCCGCCGAGCGTGATCGGGATCGCCAGCGTCAGCAGCGCCGTCGCCGCCGCCGTGATCGAGTGCGGGATCACACCCACCGCCGACCCGACCGTGACGATCACGACGACGGCTCCCCCGCCCAGCGCCCGGGCCCGGCGCACGCCGGTAGGCTCGCGTGAGGTGGAGACGGCCACCAGCATCGCCACGCCGACCAGCGCAAACGAGATCGCCCGAGAGCCGTTGCCGTCTGGCGCGACGATCGCGAACACGACGACGACCAGCACCAGCAGGAACACGACGCCGTAGCGGTAGCCGGCCTCGCCACCCTGCGCGGGCTCGTCCGTGCCCGCGATATCCGCCGACACGCTCATCCGGCGGGTTTGGGCGGGCGCGGCGAAAGCACGACGGTGACCACGTAGGTGACCACGACTCCGACGATGATCAGCGGCTCCACCCCGGCGCCCGCATTAGCCGTAAGCACCGTCCCGATCACCACCGCGGTCAGAGGCAAGCGCAGCACGGCGGCAACCCCGCAGGCCATGCCGACCCCGACACCGGCATCGAACGGCATGCCGGGCAGCCGCGAGAACATGATCCCGGCGGCGACGCCGAGAAACATCGCCGGGAACGTCGGGCCGCCGCGGAAGCTGCCTAACGAGAGCGAGTAGGCGATGCCCTTGCAGACGATCAGCAGCGCCAGCGCCCCCACTGAGTAGGTCCCGGCCCTTGCCACCAGGCCGGGCAGGTCGGACTGGCCCGAGAACAGGACGTCGTTGATCGTGTTCCCGGTCGCCGCCGCATAGACGAGCGTTAGCCCGCCGATCAGCAGGCCGACGACCGGAAGCACGATCAGCGGTCGCGGGTCGGCGATCCGGAACGTCTTCAGCCCACCGCTCATGATCACCCGGGTACCGGCCGCGACCACGATCCCAAGGACGATCGTCCAGCCGAAGTTGCCGATGTGCAGAGGGCCGAACTTCGACAGCGGCAGCGCGTCGAGCGCGTAGGCGCTGGAGCTGAGGCCCGTGAACGATCCCATGCCGATCGAGACAAGCGACCCGATCCCAGCGGCCAACAGCCCGGGGAGCAGGATCAGCGGCAGCCGCGGGCCGCCGATGCCGGTGGCTTCGATCAGGATCACTGCGGCGATCAGCGGCGAGGCGAAGATGAACGACAGCGCGGCGAACGTGCCGGCGGCCGCCACCACCGTCTGCACCTGGGTCGGCGAGCCGCGACGCACCAGCCGGATCGAGAACAGGCCGAGCCCTGACCCCAGCGCGATCAGCGGGGCCTCGGGTCCGAGCACGACCCCCAGACCGATGGTCACGATCGCGGCCAGCATGATCCCGGGGAGCTCGATCGGCGGAGTGACCCCGCCGGTCGCCAGACCGCGTGCCGGAATGTGCCCGCCGCGCCCCGGAAGCCGCGAGATCGCCAGCGCTACCAGCACCCCGGCGATCGGCAGCACGACGAGCGCCCACCACCGCGGCGCCCCGCCGCTGTACCCGACGGCGTGGGGTAGGTGCGTGTACACCTCCTGCTGGATCTGGTACGTGAGCTCGAGGAAGCACCACGTCGCCAACGAGACGATCACGCCGACGATCGCGACGAGCACCAGCAGCACGACGTATTGCCGGCTGCGGATCGTCGCCGCGGCCTGCTCGGCGGTGAGCGGCGGCGGTGCTGCCGCCGGCTCAGGCGCCGTGCTCGACATCCGCGGTCTCTGACACGTGTGCAAGCTAGGTCGCCGACGTCCGCCGGTCATCACCCCCTTCGTATGACCCCCGCGCGTCCGCCGGCCCCTACGCTGAGCGACCACAGGGCCGGGACGCCGATGACCACCGAGTACAGACACGTCGTGATGATCGGGATGATGGGCGTGGGTAAGTCCACGGTGGGACGGCTCGTGGCGGCGCGGCTCGGCTGGGGGTACTGGGACAACGACGAGGCGCTCCAGGCCGCGACCAGCACCACTGCCGGCAAGCTGCAGCGCCGGCGCGGTCAGGCCGCGCTCCATGCGACCGAGAACCGGCTGCTGCGCGAGGCGCTCAGGGCTCATGACCACACGGTGTTCGCGGCGGCAGGCAGCGTCGTGCTCAAGCCCGAGCTCCTGGCGGGCGAGCTGACGGTGTGGCTGCGCATGAGCCTCGAGCGCGAGCGCGAGAACATCGCCCACAGCGGCCAGCACCACCGGCCACTCCCCGAGGACGCGATCGCGGTGCTGCAGCGGCTCAGCGCCGCCCGGTTGCCCATGTACGAACGCGTCGCCGACGTCACGATCCAGGTCGCCGACGAGCCCGAGGCTACGTGTGACCTGGTGATGGATGCGCTCCGGGCGCGCGGCCTCTGAGCGCCGCCGGCGAAATTTCTCACCCGATCCGCATGATGTGAGCGCCGCCCCTCGCAGGTGGACTTCGGTCGTGCGCCAGAAACGGGCGAGCAGCGAGCGGGGGCGTCGGGGCGCTGTCGACCCGCGGCTGTTGCGCTACGCCAGCGCCACCCGATCGTTCATCGCCGCCTCGGTCGGGCTGGGCACCGTCGGCGCGCTGCTGGTGATCGCCCAGTCCTGGCTGCTGGCGACCGTTGTCGCCCACGCGTTCTCGGGCAGCGGGTTGTCGCAGCTGCGGTTGCCGATTGCGGTGCTGCTCGCGGTGGTCCTCGCTCGCGCGACGGTCGCCTGGGGGGCTGAGCTCACGGCCGGGCGGGCGTCGGCGCTGGCCAAGACGCAGCTCCGGGGCGCGCTGCTGCGACGCGTGGCGGAGCTCGGGCCGGGGCGAATCGGCACGGAGCGCACCGGCGCGATCACCACCCTGGCGACCCGTGGGATCGACGCGCTGGACGACTACTTCTCGCTATATCTCCCCCAGGTCCTGCTGGCCGTGATCGTGCCGCTGGCGGTGCTGGTCGCGCTGGCGGCGAGCGATTGGATCTCCGCCGCGATCGTCGCCTGCACGCTGCCGCTGATCCCGGTGTTCATGGCCCTGGTGGGCGCCGCCACGCGGGACCGGACGGCAGCTCAGCTACGAGTCCTGCAGCGGCTCTCGGGCCACTTCCTGGACGTCGTCAGCGGGCTGCCGACGCTCAAGGTGTTCGGTGCCGCCAGGCGCCAGGCCCGCGTGATCGCCGAGATCTCCGACCGCCATCGGCAGGCGACGATGGCGGCGCTGCGGGTGACGTTCCTGTCCTCGCTGATCCTCGAACTGCTGTCGACGATCTCGGTGGCGCTGGTGGCGGTTGCGGTCGGGCTGCGCCTGCTCGGCGGGCACCTGGACCTGCGCACGGCGCTGTTCGTGCTGGTGCTGGTGCCCGAGGCCTACCTGCCGCTGCGCGCGCTCGGCGCCAACTATCACGCCAGCGCCGAGGGGATCAGCGCCGCCGAGCAGGTGTTCGAGGTACTCGAGACGCCGCCGGCGCCACGCGGGTCCGAGACCGATGTCCCGGATCCGGCCACCAGCGAGATCGTGTTCGACGAGGTGACGGTCCGCTACCCCGAGCGCACCGGCAGCGCGCTCGACGCGGTGTCGCTGCGGATCGAGCCCGGTGAGACCGTCGCGATCACCGGACCGAGCGGTTGCGGCAAGTCGACGCTGCTCGCGGTGGCGCTCGGGTTCGTCGCCCCCGACTGCGGATCGCTCCGGATCGCCGACCGCGAGTTGTCCGACCTGGATCCAGACGCCTGGCGAGCGCGGCTGGCCTGGATGCCGCAGCGGCCGCACCTGTTCGCCGGCTCGATCGCGGACAACATCGCGCTCCCGCGCCCCGAAGCGTCCGAGCCGGAGCTCATGGCCGCGGCGAATGCGGCGGGCCTCGGAGAGCTGCTCGCCCGCCGGCCCGGCGGGCTGCGGGCGCCGGTCGGCGAGCGCGCGGCGGCGCTGTCGGCGGGGGAGCGCCAGCGGCTCGCGCTGGCGCGCCTGTTCCTGCAGGACGCCCCGCTGGTGCTGCTCGACGAGCCGACCGCCAACCTCGACGGCGAGACCGAGGACGAGGTGCTGGAGGCGGTCCGGCGGCTCGCGCACGGCCGGACCGTGATCGTGGTCGCTCACCGGCCCGCGCTGATGGCGCTGGCCGACCGAGTCGCCGATCTCAGCGCCGTAAGGGTGCCGGCGTGAGCGCCCTTCCCCGCGGCGCGGACGACTCCGACCGGCTCGGGATCCGCGACACCGCAAGGTTCGCGATCCCGTCCGCGCGGCGGATGCTGGTGGCGAGTGTGCTCGGCGCGGCCGCGCTCGGCGCCGGGATCGGGCTACTGGCGACGGCGGCGTGGCTGATCACTCGCGCCGCCCAGCACCCTCGGGAGACCGCGCTCGCGCTGGGGATCGTGGCCGTCCAGTTCTTCGGGCTGTCGAAGGGGCTGTTCCGCTACGGGCAGCGGCTGGTCGGACACGACGCCGCGCTGCGGGCGCTGGCCAGCCTCCGGGTCCAGGTGTATCAGCGCCTCGAGCTGCTGGCGCCGGCGGGGTTGCCGGCGTTTCGCAGCGGCGACCTGATGGCCCGCTTCGTCCACGACGTCGACTCGTTGCAGGATCTGTTGATCCGAGTGATCGCCCCATTTGCGATCGCGGCGCTGGTCGGGGCGGTGACGGTCGCGTTGGTGTGGGCGATCCTGCCGGCCGCCGGCGTGATCGTGCTGGTCGCGCTGGTGCTCGCCGCGACCGCGCTGCCGTGGCTGACCGGCAGGCTCGCCCGCCGCCACGAGGCCCGTCAGGCGCAGGCGCGCGGCGAGCTGACCGCGGCGGTCGTCGACCTGGTCCGCGGCGCCCCCGAGCTGACCGCCTGCCGGGCGGTCGACCGCAGGCTCGATCAGGCGCTCGCGCTCGACGCGCAGCTGAGCCGGATCGCGCGCCGGGGGGCTACCACCGCCGGCATCGGCCAGGGGCTGGCGACGCTGCTGCCGGCGCTCGCGATGGTGGGCTGCCTGGCGGTCGGGGTCTCGGCGGTCGCCGCCGGCCGCCTCGACGTGGTGCTGCTGGCGGTGATCGCGGTGGTCCCGCTGGCGGCGTTCGAGCTGGCCACCGGACTCCCCGCGGCGACCCAGACGCTTGAGCGAGTGCGCCATTCGCTCGGCCGCACCGAGCGGGTCCTCGACGCCGATCCGCTCGTGGTCGAGCCCGCGGCTCCCCGGCCGATCGGTTCGGGACTGCACCGGATCGCCGTCCGGGGGCTCCGCACTCGCTACGGCGATGACGGCCCCTGGGCGCTGGACGGCGTCGACCTCGACCTGTCGCCGGGCCGCCGCGTGGCGATCGTCGGCCGCAGCGGAGCGGGCAAATCGACGCTCGCCAACGTGCTGATGCGGCTGTCGCCGTACCAGGGCGGGTCGGTCTCGCTCGACGGGGTGCAGCTGTCCGAACTCGACGGCGATGACTGCCGCCGCGTCGTCGGGCTGGTGTCTCAGGACGCCCATGTGTTCGATACGACGATCGAGGGCAATCTGCGGCTGGCGCGCCGCGACGCGTCCGAGGAGCAACTCCGCGAGGCGCTGGCGGGAGCCCGGCTGCTGGATTGGGTCGACGGCCTCCCGGCTGGCATGGACACTGAGGTCGGCGAGCACGGGGGGCGGATCTCCGGCGGGGAGCGCCAGCGACTCGCCGCCGCCCGGGCGCTGTTGGCGGACTTCCCGGTGCTGGTGCTCGACGAGCCCGGCGAGCACTTGGACGCCGAGACCGGCGACGCGATTGTGGCCGACGTGCTCGAGGCCTCGACGGAGCGGGCGGTGCTGCTGATCACTCATCGGCTCGCGGGGCTCGATGACGTCGACGAGGTGATCGTGCTCGACGCCGGACGCGTGATCGAACGGGGGACGCACTCGCAGCTGCTACACCGTGACGGCCGCTACGCGGAGATGTGGTGCCGCGAGCAGGTCGAGCGATGAACTGGGCCGCCCGGTTCCGGATCGGCCAGTACGTCCGAGGCAGCCTGTGGGTGCTGCCGCTGCTCGGGGGCGTCAGCGGAGCGGTGCTCGGCTCGATCGACGTGATCGTCGACGAGTCGCTGCACCTGCCGCCCGGCCTCACGTACTCGGCCTCGACCGCGAGCACGGTGCTGGCGTCGATCGTCGGCGCGGCGGCGGCGCTGACCGGATTCGTGGTCACGGTCACCGTGTTGGTCGTGCAGATGGCGACCGGCACGTTCTCGGCTCGCTACATGCGCCTGTGGTACCGCGACCGCGTGCTCAAGGCGCTGCTGGCGCTGCTGATCGGGACCCTCTCGTTCTCGTTCGCGCTGCTGCGGCACGTCGAGGCCAACTTCGTCCCGAACCTCGGCACCTCGATTGCGGGGGTCCTGCTGTTGGCCGGGCTGCTGCTGTTCGTGATCTTCCTCGACCGGTTCCTGCACCGGCTGCGCCCGGTGGCGGTCGCATCGCTCGTGTCGGGCTACATCCGGCGTGATTTCGCCCGCAACGAACAGGCGCTGTCCGCGGCGCCCGACGTGTGCTGGGGGGTCGCGGAGCCCGGCGGCCAACCGACGCTCGTGGTCCGCAGCGAGACCCGCGGCGCGATCCAGGCCGTCGACGTCCATGGGCTGATCCGGTGGACGCGGGCGCACGGGTCGCTGCTCGTGGTCCGGCGCTCGATGGGGGACTTCGTGCCCACCGGAGCGAAGCTGCTTGAGATCTACGGCGGACACGGGATCGATGCCCGAGACGAGGAGAAGCTGCGCGACATGGTGGCCCTCGGCGCGGAGCGCACGATCGAACAGGACCCCGGGTTAGCCGTCCGGATCATGGTCGACATCGCCGACAAGGCGCTGTCGGCGGCGATCAACGACCCGACCACCGCGGTGCAGGTACTTGACCACCTCAGCGACGTGCTGCGGGTGATCGGCACGGTTGACTTGTCCGGAGCGCGGTGGGACCCCGAGCAGCCCCTGTCGACCGGGATGGTGGTCCCGGTCCGCCGCTGGGAGGACTACCTGGTGCTGGCGACCACCGAGATCCGCGAGTACGGGTCCCGCTCGATCCAGGTGATGCGGCGGATGCGGGCGATGCTGCTCGAGCTCCACGACGAGGTGCTTCCGGCCCACCGGGCAGCGGTCGAGGAGGAGCTAGCGCGGCTCGACGCGACCGTGATCCGGTCATTCGGCGACTCGATCGACCTCGATCGCGCGAGCGTCGCCGACGCCCAGGGGATCGGCGGCCGTGTCAGCCCTGGGCGCTCACACTTGGTGCCGCCAGCTCCGGAGCCGGGTCGGCCTGAAGCATCCGACGCCAGCCCGTGAGAACCTCGTGCACGCCGACCGCTCCGACGATCCGGTCCGCCGGCATCGAGAGCTCGACCGGGTGCAGGATGAACGGCTGCGTCTGGGGCCCGCCCAGGCCGCCGTGGAAGGAGATCAGCTCCTCGAACGCGCAGCCCTGTTCGAGCTCCGGGTCATAGAAGCTGTTGACCATCACGTCGGCGACGTGCTCGAAGGAGTCGGTCCGGAGCAGGTGCGCCGGGGCGTTGGCCGAGAACGCGGCCAGCGGGTCCTCGCCCTCGACGCGCCGCTCGGCCAGGTAGTGAGCGCCGCGGGAGCCGAGCACGACCGGCCCGTGTTCGCTGGAGCGCACCAGTACGAAGCCGATGTGGGGATGCTCGCGCAGCGCCGGCAGCAGCCTCGGGTGGCGCGCGGCGATCTCCTCCATCGTCAGGCGGCGGCGCTCCTCCATCAGGTAGATCAACCCCAGATTCCCCGAGCCCAGCGCAACCACGTGCTGCTCGCCGAGCCGGTCGCCGCGCTCGTCCTCCGAATCGGATCCTGTCGCCTCGCTGACCGCGTGGCCGACCGTGGCGTCGTTCTCGTCGCCCTGAGCCGCGCGGGCCACCGTCCCGCGCTCGATCGAGCGCTGCACCAGCTCGGACAGGTCGTAGCCGTTTCGCTGCTTGAACGTGGCGCCCTGGGTCTGCCCGTGATCGGACAGGACCACCAGCTTGTAGGGACGAGGCGCAAAGCGCCGGGCGCGCGCGATGCGGGCGAAGTGCTGATCGAGCTTGCGCAGCGCCTCGAGCGTGTCCGTGCGCTCCAGCCCGGAGTGGTGTGCGACCTCGTCGTAGCTCGACAGCGTCGCGTACACCACCGGCCGCCCCTGCATCATGTCGGTGAGCACACCGAACACGATCAGGTCGCGGACCCCGACACACAGGGCGGCCCGCAGCAGCGCGTACTTGGTCGTGCGCTCGCCGCGCGGCTCGATCCGGCGGCGGACCTGCTGGACCGCGGCGACCCGCTCGAGCACGAACTCCCAGGCGAACAGCACGAGCAGCCGGGTGACGTTGAAGCCGTTGGCGAAGAACGCGCGGTAGCCGGGGTTGGAGTGTTTCTCCGCGCTCATCCGGCTGACCGTCAGGATCACCGCCCCGGCCTCGCCGGAGAACAGGTTCCCGCGGCTCGCGCCGTCGTCGATCAGCAGCCCGTCGCCGTGGGCGTGGCGCCGCTCAAGCTCGGCGCAGTCAGCCGGCGAGGAGCAGGCCACCACCCTCCCGGTCTCCTTCTCGACCCAGCGAAACGCCGGGATGTCGTCGTTTGAACCGAGCAGGATCCCGGCCTGGCTGGCGCCGGTTTGGGAGCTCAGGTCGGTCTCCCACTCGGCCAGCTGGTGCGTGCCGGAGCTCAGCCAGCGGTGCATCTCGGGGACGACGCCGTCGCGCATGGCCCGCCGGAGGATCGGCAGCCCGAGGCCGTCGATCTCGAGGAAGATGATCCCGGGGACGTCGGTGCGCTCGTGGCCGCCCTGGCGTCGGGCCACCCGCCGGATCACTCGCAGCATGTAGGCGTCGCTGTCGTTGGCGCCGACGATCACGTCCAGCACCACGGTCGCGGCGGCGATCACCAGCGCCGCCAGAAGCGCCCATCCGAACCCGTCCACGCTGATCGAGTCAGGGTCGATCTGCGAGGCCAGCAGCAGCACCAGCGCGTCGAGCAGCAGCACGGCCACGAACCCGGCGGCGAGTGTGAACGGCAAACGCAACGCCGCCACGAGCGGCGACAGGATCGCGTTCAGGATCGCGATCACGGCGGCGGCGACCAATGCGTCGAAGAACGTGTGGACGGTGACGTGGGGAACGATCTCCGCCGCCACGAACACGGCGGCGGCCGAGACCAGCCACGCGATCGCGATCCGCACCGGCGAGAACCGCGGCGTGTCGGGGCTCCAGGTGACCTCCTCGCCGTAGTCCACGGCATCCAACTGCTGATCCACGGGCGTGAGTATCGCCGCTAACCCGCCCCCCGGCTTCACACTATTGAGATGATGCTCGGTGGAGCGGCCCTCGAGGTCACGTGGCTCGGACACGCCACCGTGCTGCTCGAGCTCGACGGCGTGCGCGTGATCACGGATCCGGTGCTGCGCGGGCGCGTCGGGCCGCTGGTCCGAATCGCGCCGCCAGTGGACTCGGGGACCCTCGGTCGCGTGGACTGCGTGCTGCTGTCGCATCTGCACGCCGACCACGCCGATCTGGGTTCGCTGCGGATACTTGGCGATCGCACGCCGGTGGTGGCTCCGGCGGGCGCGGAGCGTTGGCTGCGCGGCAACGGGCTGCGCGACGTCCGCGGGATCGTGCCCGGCGAGGAACTCCCCGTCGGTCCGCTGGCGGTACGCGCGGTGCCGGCGGTGCACGAGGCGCGGCGGCGGCCGCTCGGGGTAGCGGCCGAACCGGTCGGCTACGTGCTGCGCGGGTCGAGGTCGGCGTACTTCGCCGGCGACACCGATCTGTATCCGGGGATGAGCGACCTGCGCGGGCAGGTCGACCTGGCGCTGCTTCCCGTGTGGGGCTGGGGCCCCAGCGCCGGTCAGGGTCATCTCGACCCCGAGCGAGCGGCCCGTGCGGCGGCGATGATCTCGCCGCCGGTGGCGATCCCGATCCACTGGGGGACGCTCGCGCTCCCCTGGTTGCGGCGCCGCCGCTCAAGCGACACCGCCGAGCCCGCCAGGCGGTTCGCGGCGCTCACCGCCGAGTCCGCCCCGGAGGTGGAGGTTCGCTTGCTCGAGGTCGGCGAGCGGACCTCGCTGACGTGACGGGCCCCCGGTGGCCTCGGGCACGCCCGAGACCACCAGGGAGCTCCGGCCTACTTCTCGTCAGTGCTTCTTGACTGTGTCCGCCTGCAGCAGCAGGTGGTTGTGCAACGAGTGCGCGTGCTTGCGCTGCATGCGGGCGGTCCGTGCCTTGGCCGAACGAACGGCGCCCTTCAACCGGTTCATCGAGACCGTCACGTTCTGGACGGTGCTCGGCGGGGTCGCCGCCGGCGGATAGAACATCGACGCGGGGTTCGCCAGCAGGAAGTCATATGCCAGCGTTCCCGGCGGGACGTCCGGACGCGTCGTCGCCTGCCACGGCACGACCGTGCGGAACGCCTGCCAGGCGGCCGTCGGCGGAGCGCCGAAGCTCCGCGGCAGGCCCAGCGCCTGTCCCTGGATCTGACGGATGTCCATCCACCTCGTGGCCGTCAGCAGATCCTGGCCTTGGAGCCACGTCAGGTCATCGACCATCAGACGCGCCTTGGCCACCTTGATCCGGCCCTCGGCCTGGATGTCCTCGACCGTCGAGACGATCGCGTTGCCCTGGGCCGGCACCGGGTTCTGCAGCGTCTGCAGCTCGGCCTGGAGGTCGCCGAGCGTGTAGTCCGCAGCGCCGGGCGCCGAGTTGGTCAGCTGGGCTGCCGGCAGGCTCGGATCGTTGGCCGCGATCACCGTGAAGAAGGTGTTCTCGAACCGCTGCGGCACCAGGTCATCGTTGACGGCGATGTTGGCGAACGCGTTGGTCAGGGCCTCGATCTCGTTGTCGATCGGGTACGGATCCCAGTTGGCGTTGGACAGGATGTAGCCGTGCTGGCACCCGGTGGCGGGTCCGACGCCACCGCCGACGCAGGCGCTGTTGTCAGCGCCACCCTGGACGTAGTACTGCTTCAGCCACGGCGTGTTCAGCCCGGGCGCCGAGTTCGGCGAGTAGCCCGGCGTCACCGACGGGTTGTGGTCCGAGCTGTTCATCTGCGTGATCAGGTCCGTACGCAGCTGATCCCATGCCTCCCACGCGGAGCCGTTGCGCTGGCTGAGCGCGCGCAAGCTCTCCGGGTCCTGGATGATCCGCAACGGCACGCCGGTGCCCGAGATCTGGTCGATGTCGAACAGGTAGCTCCCGCCGATCATGTCGAGCACGCGCGAGGCCTCGCCGTTGATCCACTTGAAGGGGCGGCTGTTCTGCACCGGCGCCACGATCGGCGTGATGCTGCTGTTCATGCCGTCGAGCTCCATCGCGTAGATCAGGTCCTGCCAGTTGAGCATCCGCTGCGCGTCGTACTCGAGCAGCGCCGCCTGACCCATCGTGAACGCGTTCGTGCTCGTGACGGCCGCGTCGTCGGCGGCGAACGGAGCCCCGGGCGCCTCGAACTGGGCCGGCTGGTTCTGCAGCGGCCTCAGCCCCGCCTCGGCCAGGGCCTGCGACGCCGGCATCTTCTGCCCGTGGTAGTAGGCCTGACCCGTGCCGACCATCGTGGCCTCGACGTTGCCCATCTGCGGCAGGTCGCCCTCACCCGGGGAGCCACGCGACTCCACGACCGGGGTGACGTCCTTGTTGAGCAGGTCGATGAGCATCTGGGTGACCTGCGGCGTGGCCGCCTCGTAGGACATCGTGTTGACGCGCTCGGCCATCATCGCGCGGACGATCTCCTCGTCGTTGATTTCCGGGCCCTCGCCGCCGCGAGCGCCGTTCTGGAACGTCGCCAGCTGGCGCTGGAGGATGAAGTCCCGGTTCGAGCACGGCTGGCCCGTCTGGGGACAGGTTGGCGACGTCGAGGTGACGTCGGTGGACAGCGGGTCGCCGGAGAACAGCACGTTCTGGCGCCCGGCGCCCGTCCCGCGGTTGAAGAAGTAGATCGGGATTCCCTCGCGGGAGCCCTCGAGCAGCAAGTAGTACGCGTTGAGCGAGCGCTGGCGCGCCGGCTTGGAGAGGTCGACCTTCGCCCCGTAGCGTGCGATCGCCACGAGCTTGTCGGGGGTCAGGTTGTGGCCATTGAGCACGTACTTCTGCCCGGCGTCTGTCGGTGTGATCGGGTTATACGCCGATGCGGCCGAGGCGAGTACGCCCAGCAGGACCAGCGATGATGCCACCGCAGCAAGAATTGGTGCGATTCGGCGAGATCGCATTCGGGTTGTCTCACTCCTAACTGTTGCAGGTGCCTCGCCGGGCCGCTCTGACAGTGAGACGGCACGGTGATGCATCGCGGGCTGACGGTGTGATTGTCAGGCCGCACGTGAATTGTCACCCGGCAGCGCAGCTACCAGGTCGGCGGTTCCCCACGCGAGGCGGTTTTCGTTCAGTACCTACTGGAGGCGAGGGCGTACGCCACTCCCGCACGCGCACGGTCTCATGCGTCTGGAACAAGTCGTCCAAGACTGCACGACGCGACTCCTCTCTGGTGGACGCAGACTGACTGGTGACCCTACCATTCAAATAGTGACGATGCAACAATTTGTACATGGCTCGCACACACCGGCATAGGCGGCGCGCCGTGGCCGTCGCCGGCGTCGTCGCGGCATGCCTGGCGCTCGTCGCCTGTGGCGGTTCGACCCGCAAACCGCCCTCCCAGGCGGACATCGCGACGATCGCGAGCTCGGTCTCAGACATCGTCTACCAGTGTCAGTCGGTCGCGACCGGGTTCATCGCCGCCCCGGACGCGTCCACGATCAGGCGTGACGTGAACTCGCTGGTCAGCGCCAACCACCGGGTCGAGTCGGACGCCAGCTTCGTGCTCGGCTCCCAATCCGCGCTCAAGCGCAAGACGACCCTGAGCAAGGAGATCGCGCTCGCCGCGCACAACCTCCAGCTGGGCAACTGCTCGCCCGCCCAGGCCAAGCGGCTGCAGGACGAGGTCGGCCATTGAGCCAGGGATCGCACGCGCCGCGAGCGCCTCGCACCGAACCGGCCGGTAGGGTCGGCCGATGTCCGCCGACACCGACCTCCTGCGCAGCCTGCTGACGCCCGTGGTCCAGTGCTGCTCCCATTCGCTCGCCCGCCTGACTTCGAGGCCGCCGCCGCGGCGGACGCGATCGTGACGTTTTTGGGGAGATCCGGTCAGGCCTGCCCAAAGCCTCTGGATGCACCAGTGCGGCTCGCTCGACGAGGCCCGCATCACCGAGCTGTTCGGGCGCGGCTGGCCCGACGCGCTGCACCGGGTGATCCCCAACGCCGCGGTGCGGCGCGCGGGTGCAGCCCAATCCAAGCCGCTGAGCCCACAGTCGCCGTGCCTCGACGACCCACCCGAAGTGCTCGACGGCCGGCCGCTTTACGCGAGCGACCGCATCGCCGAGCTGACCGACGTCAGACCCGCGGCCGAGCTCGCAGCCTCACTGACGCCTTGAGCAACCGATCCTGAACCGGGCGCTCCAGCGCCCGCCCGCCGGCGCCCATGGATGCGCGTCGTCGCCCTCGACGAGCGCGTTCGTCGGGGCGGTCATCGGCTCGGCGCAGATGTACTCCTGACCGGGCGGCGCGAACACCTGGGCCACCGGGTACCCGCCGTCGTAGTCCACCGAGATCGTTCGCGGGCCGGCCGCAACCTCGAACCGCGGCGGGGGCTCGAGCTGGTCGAACGCGTCGTCCCACGTCCGCTCACCGATCGGGCCGTGCAATCCGTCGATGTCCTCGGTCTCGCCGGTCGGGATCGAGTGGTCGTCGAGCAGCAGGTGACGGCGCACCGGGAACGAGACCTCCCACTCGGCCCTGGGCGTGCCGGGCAGCTGGAGGTAGGGGTGAAAGCCGAACGCCACCGGCACCGCCTCTCCCCCGCTGGCGATCACCGTGGTGGTGACGGCCACCACGCCGCCGGCGACGCGCACCTCGAATTGCACCCGGTGGGCGAACGGGAAGGTGCTCAGCAGCTCCGGGCGGTCGAACTCGAACGCGGCGGTCAGGCGCGCGCCGTCGCCGTCGGCGGTCAGCTCCTGGATCGACCAGCCCGGGTCGCCGTTGAGCAGGCCGTGGATCGGCAGTCCGTTCGGGTCCAGCTTGAGCAGCGGCGACGCGGGATCGAGCGTGACATCGTGACCCCCGCTGCGGTACTGCCAGCCGGACAGGCGGTTGGCCCACGGGTACAGGAACGGGATCCCCATGAACTTACGGTCGCGCGCGTAGCCGCCCGCCCCGGCGCCCTGCCACAGCAGCTCCTCGCCGTCGTGGACCAGCGACGCGCCCAGCATCCCCGCGCCGGGCACCCACGTCCCGTGCAGGTCGGCGCGGTCGTCGTGCAACACGCACGCGGCCCGTCCCTCGACTTCGGTCGTCTCGACGTGGTAGCCGTCGGCCATCACAGCACCGCCACCGGGTTTAGGGGCGAGCCCGTGCCGCCGACGATCCGCAGCGGCGCGGCCGTGAACATGAACTCCCAGCGGCCGGAGCGCTCGCAGGTCGCGCGCAGGTCCTCGAGCTGCAGGTAGTCGAGCAGATGGATCCCCATCGCCGCGATCGCGAGCACGTGGATCGGGAAGCCGACGCCCTCGGTCGTGCTCGGCGCCGTGTCGTTGTTGCCGTCCGAGCCCAGCGCCGCGACGCCCCGGTCGGCCACGAACTCCATCGCCGAAGGGTGCAGTCCAGCCTTGAGCTCGGGCGTGTTCCAGGGCCCGCACTCGGCCAGCCGGCGGACGTGCCCGGTTCTCACCAGCAGGATGTCTCCTTCGCCCACGGACACCTCCTGGCGCCGCTCGGCCCGCTCGAGGTCCTCGGCGAAGATGTGCTCTCCGGGCTCGAGCCAGTCGACCTCGCGGACCGCCGGCACGTCGAGCAGCACCCCGCGCCCGACCAGCCCATCCTTGAGCGCCTCGATCGCGTCGACCGACGCTCCGTCGGGGGTCACGGTGGCCTCCGACCGGCCGTTGTACAGCCAGCCGTCGAAGGCGACGTGGCAGAGCGCGTCGATGTGGGTGTGCCCGTCGTTGTGGTAGTCCAAGCCGACGTAGTCCTTGATGAAGTGCACCGGCTCGCTGGCCGCCGCGGTCGTGCCGAGCATCGTCATGTGGTGATCGGCGGGCGTCGGATTGTGTACCGCCGCGAGCGTGTTCAGCGGCAGACTCAGCGACACGCTGACGCCGTCACGGACAAGCCGGCTGGCAGCAGCGACGCGCTCGGACGTCAACAGGTTCAGGGCGCCGCGCTCGTCGTCGGGACCCCACCTCCCCCAGTTCGACAGCCGCGAGAACATCGAGCTGAACTCCTCGGCGGTGACGTCTACCTCGTGCATCTCAGACCAGCGGCGACGGGGGTTCGAGGCCCTCGATCACCGCGATCACGTTCGCGGCGGCGAGCTTCGCCATCGCCCCGCGCGCGGCGTCGGTGGCCGATCCGATGTGGGGCAGCAACACCGTGTTCGGCAGCTCGCGCAGCTGCACCGGAACTTCGGGCTCGTCCTCGTAGACGTCCAGCCCGGCGGCGCCCAGCCGGCCCGAGCGCAGCGCCTCGATCAGCGCGGCGGTGTCGACGACCGGACCGCGGCCGGCGTTGACCAGGATCGCGCCGGGCTTCATCTGCGCCAGGGCGACGGCGTCGATCAGGTGGGTTGTCTCCGGCGTCAGCGGCACGTGCAGCGTGACGAAGTCCGACTGCGCGAGCAGCTCGGTCAGCGCGACACGCTCGGCCGGGCCGTCATCGGCGGACCCGGAGCCGTCGGTGAACAGGATGCGCACGTCGAAGCCGCGCAGCAGTCGCTCCACCCGGCGCCCGATCCGGCCGAAGCCGACGATCCCGACGGTCGCGCCGATCAGGCCGCGCCCGAGGAACTGGTCGGGCTCGAGCCCTCGCCACTCCCCGCTGCGGACCAGCCCGTCCCCCTCGGCCACGCGGCGGGCGGCAGCGAGCATCAACGTGACCGCCAACTCCGCCGTCGCGCCGTTCAACACGTCGGGGGTGTTGGTGGCCCGCAGGCCCCGGCGGCGGATCGCCTCCAGATCGATGTTGTCGTAGCCGACGCCGAAGTTCGCCACGACCTTCAGCGAGCCGCCGGCGCTGTCGAGCAGCTCCTCGTCGACGGCGACCGCGGTCGGGGTGACGATCGCGGCGACGCCGGGCAGCCGCTCGAGCAGGGCCTCGCGAGGCCGCTGGTCGGCGACCTCGACCGCGTAGCGCTCCCTGAGAAGGTCGACGCCCGCCGCGGGCACCCTCCCAGCCACGACCACACGGGGCTTTCCCATTGCCTGGGACACTATCTGCGCCCGCGCCGGGGGGTTCATCCGAACCGGGTGATGATGGGGCGCCGGTGTGTGGCTAGTGTCCCGTTTGGAAAGTTGTGGGCACCGAGAGGTGCCACTGGTGGGTGCTTGGCGAGGACGCAGGAGCCGTGGCGTAGCGGAGCTACGCGAGGCGACGAGGACGAAGCCAAGCGCCGCCAGGGGTGCCTCGAATGCACGCGAACTTCCCAAACGGGACACTAGCTTGCGATCACCAGCGACTTGCCGAGGCATCGCTCCCCGGCCGCGACAAGGAGACCGAAATGGCAGTTGCCACACATCTGGAGCCGGGCGACACGACCAGCGCGTCCACGGCGGACCGGGCCGCGGACGCGCTCGTGGTCTTCGGCATCACCGGAGACCTGGCGAAGGTGATGACATTCCACTCGCTGTACCGGCTCGAGCGTAGGGGCCTGCTGAACTGCCCGATCGTCGGCGTGGCGGGCAATGACTGGACGGTGCAGCAGCTCCGCGACCACGCCCGCAAGTGCATCGAGGATTGCGGCGAGCAGATCGACGAGGACGTGTTCCGACGGTTGTCCGACCGGCTGTCCTACGTCCACGGAGACTTCACCAAGCCAGACACGTTCTCTCGCGTCGCACAGGCGATCTCCGGCGCGCGAACGCCGGTGTTCTACCTGGAGATCCCGCCGTTCTTGTTCGGCACCGTGATCAAGGGGCTGTCGGAGGCAGGGCTCACCGACAACGCGCGAGTGGTCGTCGAGAAGCCCTTCGGCCACGACCTCGAGTCGGCGCGCGCGCTCGCGGCCGACATCCACCAGTACATCGATGAGTCGCAGCTGTACCGGATCGATCACTTCCTCGGCAAGATGGGGCTCCAGGAGTTCCTGTACCTGCGATTCGCCAACTCGACGCTCGAGCCGCTGTGGAACCGCAACCACATCGAGAGCGTGCAGATCACGATGGCCGAGAGCTTTGGCGTCGAGGATCGCGGTCACTTCTACGACCCGGTCGGCGCGCTCCAGGACGTGGTCGTCAACCACCTGATGCAGCTGCTCGCGGCGGCTGCGATGGAGGCGCCCGCCGGCGACGACGCGGCCACGCTGAAGGACGCCAAGTACGCCTTGTTTCGTTCGATGGCCGATGCCGACCCGCAACATTACGTCCGCGGCCAGTACGACGGCTACCTGAACATCGGCGGGGTCGCGCCCGACTCGACGACCGAGACCTACGCGGCGCTGCGGCTCGAGATCGACAACTGGCGCTGGGCCGGGGTGCCGTGGTTCATCCGCACCGGCAAGCGTCTGCCGGCCACCCAGACCGAGGTCCGGCTCGTGTTCCACCGCCCGCCGCGGCTCGGGTTTCTGTCGTCGGCCGGGCGCCGCCCGCCGATCCAGAGCCAGCTGATCGTCAAGCTCGACCCGATTACCGGCATCCGCCTGATCGTCGACGCGCACCGCGCCGATCGGGCGGGCCCCGAGGAGATCACGCTCGACATGGAGTTCGAGCAGGAGGGCGGCGAAGGCCCCACGCCCTATGAGGTTCTCCTGAACGCGGCGATCGTGGGCGACAGTGCTCCCTTCACCCGTCAGGACAGCGTCGAGGAGACGTGGCGGATCCTGCGTCCGCTGATCGAGCATCCACCGCCGGTGCACCGATATGCGCCGGGCAGCTGGGGGCCGACGGAGGCCGACGAGCTGCTCGCCGGCGTCGGCACCTGGATGGGACCGTGGGTGGCGTCATGAGCGCGACCGACAAGCAACAGGCCACGAAGGACGGGCGCGGCAAGGCGCCCAAGCAGGAGCCAGTCGAGATCCAGAGCGCCGCGGCGCCGTCGCCGTTCCCGCCGATCGCCGACTACGCGTTCCTGTCGGACTGCCACACCGGTGCCCTACTCGCGCCGGACGGCTCGATCGACTGGCTGTGCGTCCCGCGGTTTGACTCGCCGAGCGTGTTCGGGACACTGCTGGACCGCGAGGCGGGGCTGTTCCGGCTGGCCCCATTCGGCACCACGGTTCCGTCGGCGCGTTATTACGAGGCCGGGACCAACATCCTGATGACCACGTGGAAGACGCCCCAGGGGTGGATTGAGGTGCGCGACGCACTGACGCTCGGGCCAACGGTGTCCGAGGACACGGTCACGCCGCACACCCGGCCGCCCAACGACGAGGACGCGGACCACATGCTGGTGCGGACGGTCCGGTGCCTGGAGGGCGAGGTCCAGATCGAACTCGTGTGCGAGCCGGCGTTCGACTATGGGCGCACCCCGGCCGAGTGGACACTCGTCGATGGCAGCCGCCACCTGGCCGACGCCACCGGGGCCGGCCAGACGATCCGGCTGCACACCGATCTCGAGCTAGGCGTCGAGGTCAGCCGGGTCCGCGCCCGGCATACGCTCAGGCCCGGCGAGACGGCGTTCGCAGCGTTGTCTTGGGAGGGCGACCTGCGCGGCCCCGCCACGGTCGCCGAGGCGACCTTGAAGCTCGACGCGACCATGCGGTTCTGGCGACGTTGGCTCGGGCGCGCGCGCCCGTTCGCCGATCACCGCTGGCGCGAGGCGATCCAACGCTCGGCGCTGACGATCAAGGGGCTCACCTACATGCCGACCGGGGCGACCGTCGCGGCGCTGACGACCTCGCTGCCCGAGACCCCCGGTGGCGAGCGCAACTGGGACTACCGCTACACCTGGATGCGCGACAGCACGTTCACGCTGCAAGCGCTGCACCTGCTCGGACTCGATTGGGAGGCTGACGAGTTCATGCAGTTCGTGGCCGACGTCGAGCCCAACGAGGACGGCGGGCTGCAGATCATGTATGGGATCGACGGCCGGCGCGACCTCACCGAGTCGTTTCGCGATGAGCTCTCCGGGTACGCGGGGGCGAGGCCCGTGCGAATCGGCAACGGCGCCTACGACCAGCGGCAGAACGATGTCTACGGCGCGGTGTTGGACTCGATCCTCAAGCACACCGTCCACAGCCAGCGGCTGCCGCGTCGGCTGTGGCCGATCGTGGAGGCACAGGCCAAGTGCGCGACCGCCCGCTGGCGCGAGCCCGACCAGGGGATCTGGGAGGCGCGCGGCAAGCCCCAGCACTACGTCTCCTCGAAGCTGATGTCGTGGGTGGCGCTCGACCGCGCCTCCAAGCTGGCCGAGATCCGCGGCGACCGCGACCTCATGAAGGCGTGGGGGGCGACCGCCGAGGAGATCCACGCCGACATCCTCGATCACGGGCTCCGCAGCGACGGCGTGCTGCGCCAGCACTACGACACCGACGCGCTCGACGCGTCCACGCTGCTGGCGGCGATCTTCGGGTTCCTCCCCGGGGACGATCCGCGGCTGCACGCTTCGGTGCTGGCGATCGCCGATGAGCTGACCGAGAACGGCTACGTGCTGCGGTACAAGACCACCGAGACCGACGACGGACTCTCCGGCAAGGAGGGGACGTTCCTGATCTGCTCGTTCTGGCTGGTGTCGGCGCTGTCGATCGTCGGCGAGGCCCAACGCGCGCACGACCTGATGGAGCGCCTGCTGCGGATCGCCTCACCGCTGGGGCTGTATGCCGAGGAGTTCGACGCCGCCACCGACCGCCACCTCGGGAACTTCCCCCAGGCGTTCTCGCACCTCGCACTGATCGAGGCCTCGGCACGGATCATCCTCGCCGAGCAACTCGCGCTCGAGGGACTGGGGCCGCCCAGTTCCGGCGCGCTCGCGCGATCTATCCCCACGGCGCCGTAGGAGGACTCGCATGGCTCACTACGACGTGATCATCATCGGAACGGGGGCCGGCGGCGGGACGCTCGCCCGCCACCTGGCCCCGTCGGGCAAGCGCGTGCTGCTGCTCGAGCGCGGCGGCTGGCTCCGGCGCGAGCCCCAGAACGTCTCCGCCGAGGAGGTGTTCGTCAACGGCCGCTACGTCAGCACCGACATGTGGCGTTACGCCAACGGCGAGGTGTTTCATCCCGAGGTGCACTACTTCGTCGGGGGCGCGACCAAGATGTACGGTGCAGCGCTGTACCGGCTCCGCGCCGAGGACTTCGGCGAGCTGCGCCACCACGACGGGATCTCGCCCGCATGGCCGATCGGCTATGAGGCGATGGAGCCGTACTACACGCTGGCCGAGCGCTACTACCAAGTGCACGGAGCCCGCGGCGAGGACCCGACCGAGCCGCCCGCCAGCGCGCCGTATCCGTTCCCTGCGGTCAGCCACGAGCCCCGCATCCAGAAGCTGGCCGACGACTTCGCGGCGCACGGCCACCATCCGTTCCACGCGCCCTGCGGGGTGATGCTCGACGAGCAGAACATGCCGTTCAGCGCGTGCATGCGCTGCAATAACTGCGACGGCTTCCCGTGCATCGTCCACGCCAAGTCCGATGCGGAGGTGCTGGGGGTACGACCCGCGATCGAGCATCCCAACGTCGAGCTGTGGATCGACTCCGAAGCGGTGCGATTGGATACCAACGCCGACGGCACCGCGGTCACCGGCGTGACCGTCGACCGCGCCGGTGAGGCGGAGACGGTTACCGGCGACATCGTGGTCGTCTCGTGTGGCGCCGCCAACTCCGCGCGGCTGCTGCTGATGTCGGCGACCGACAAGCACCCGGCCGGGCTGGCCAACGGCTCAGACCAGGTGGGTCGCAACTACATGTTCCATAACAGCCAGGCGGTGCTGGCGCTGTCGCGCGAGGAGAACCCGACGATCTTCCAGAAGACGCTCGGGATCAACGACTTCTACTTCAGCGGACCGGACTTCGACTTCCCGATGGGCAACATCCAGATGGTCGGCAAGTCGCAGGCGCCGATGTTCCGCGGCGAGAAGCCCGGCGAGACGGCGCTGGCGCCGAGCTGGACGCTGCGCTCCGTGGCCCGGCACGCCATCGACTTCTGGCTGTCGACCGAGGACCTGCCGCGTCCCGACAATCGGGTCACCGTCGACGAGCAGGGCACGATCACGATCGCCTACACAGCCAGCAACGAGGAGCCCAAGAAGCGCCTCTACAACCAGCTCAAGTCGATGCTGGGAGAACTCGACATGCACCACCACCTGCTCAACCACGACGCGTACCTGAAGAACGAGATCCCGGTCGCGGGTTGTGCCCACCAGGCGGGCACGGTCAGGTTCGGTTCGGACCCGAGCACGTCGGTGCTCGATGCCAACTGCAAGGCTCACGAGCTCGACAACCTGTACGTGGTCGACACCAGCTTCTTCCCCAGCATCGGGGCGGTGAACCCGGCGCTGACCGCGATGGCCAACGCGGTGCGGGTCGGCGACCACCTGCTCGAACGGATCGGAGCCCCCCCTGTGCCGTCGGCGGACGCGACCGCGGTCAGCTCATGAGCGACGACCGCAAGCACGTGGTGATCGTCGGCGGCGGCTTCGCCGGGCTGGGCTGCGCCGACCGGCTGTCCAAGCACGACGAGGTCGACGTCACGCTGATCGACCGCAACAACTATCACCAGTTCCAGCCGCTCCTCTACCAGGTCGCCACCTCCCAGCTGGCCCCCAGCGACATCGCCAACTCGCTGCGCACCGTGTTCGCCGACGAGCACAACGTCCACATCCAGCTGGCCGACGTCTCGGCGGTCGACCCGGCGACCAGAACCGTGACTTCGTCCGACGGCGGGACCTGGACCGGAGATGCGCTCGTGGTGGCGGCCGGCTCGCAGCCGAACTTCTTTGGCACGAGCGGGGCGCCCGCGAACTCGTTCCCGCTGTACTCGCTCGACGACGCGACTCGGTTGCGGTCTCGGATCCTCGGGCTGCTCGAGCAGGTCGACCGCGACGTTCAGCTGGTGGACCGCGGAGCGCTGAACTTCGTGATCGTCGGCGGCGGTCCGACCGGAGTCGAGGTCGCCGGCGCGATCGCCGACATGATCTCGATCACGATGCCGGCTGAGTACGACTCGATCGAGTCCGGGATGGCCGCCGTTCATCTGATCGACCACGGCGATGCGCTGCTCAAGCCCTTCTCCGACAGCGCCCACGGCTACGTGTCCAAGGTGCTCGGCGAGAAGGGCGTGCAGATTCACCTCGGTACCGGCGTCACCGAGGTGGGCACCGGCCACGCCCGCCTGTCCGACGGCTCGGTCATCCCCACTCGCTGCGTGGTGTGGGGCGGCGGCATCGAGGCCGCTGCGGTCGCCGCCGGTTGTGGGACGCAACAGGGCAAGGGCGGTCGTTTCGATGTCGACGTCGACCTGACGCTCGCCGGCCGCGAGAACGTGTATGCGATCGGTGACGTGGCCAACATCCCCAGCGACGGCGGCCCGCTGCCGCAACTCGGCTCGGTCGCCCTGCAGAGCGGCCAGACGGCCGCCGACAACATCCTGGCCGACTTCGCCGGCAAGCCGCGCAAGCCGTTCGCTTACCACGACAAGGGAATCATGGCGATGATCGGCCGCGGCGCCGCGATCGCCGAGGTCGGCAAGCGCCACCACGAGATTCACGGCGAGCTCGCGCACATGGCCTGGCTCGGCGTCCACGCCAGCCTGATGACCGGGACCAAGGCGAAGATCGAGGCGTTCGTCGACTGGGCCTGGGACGGCTTCTCGAAGACCGGCGGCCCCCATGTGCTCGACCGGGGCGACGCCGCGATCATCGATTGGGACGACGACGACCTGGTCGCCGCCGCGTCAGCCCGCGGCTGAGACGCGGCGTGCTCGGGTCCTACGGCTAGTTGTCGGCCGGGGCGGTCGCCGGCTCGGCCGGCGGAGCCTCGGGCGGCTTCTGCGGCCCGGCGCCGACGCGGGCGCGGAACACGTGAAACGACCAGCCCTGGTAGAGCAGCACGACCGGCGCGAGCAGCAGCGCGACGACGGTCATCACCACGAGCGCGTAATGCCCCGAGGCCGAGTTCGACACGGTCAGGTTGTAGGCGGAGTTCGTCGAGGAGACGAGCACGTTGGGGTACAGCGCGACGAAGATCGAGACCAGGCAGACGCCGATCGCGACCGCCGAGGCGGCGAACGCGAGGCCCTCCTGCCGGGCGTGGATCAGGTAACCGGCGCCGAGTACGGCGAGCACGCCGAGCACGATCAGCGTGCTTGGGAAGTGCTCGCCCGAGATCGCGCGGGTCCAGATCATGAACCCGAGGATCGCGCCCAGCGACGGCCACACCAGGATGCGAGCCGCGACGGCTGAGCGCGCGCGAACGTCGTCGGTGGTCTTGAGCATCAGGAACGTCGCGCCGTGCAGCAGTGACAGGATCAGCAGTGTGGCGCCGGTCCACAGGCCGTACGGGGTGAGCAGGTCGATGAAGTTGCCGGTGAACTCGTGGCTGGAGTCGATCGGCAGGCCGTGCAGGAGGTCCCCGAGGCCGACCCCGATCAGCAGCGGGATCAGCGCGCTGCCCACGATCGTCGCCCACTTCCAGCCGCGTCGCCACCGCAGGTTGGTGAGCTTGTCGCGGAACTCGAGCGACACGCCCCTGGCCATCAGCGCGGCCAGGATCAGCACCAGCGCCAGGTACAGCGCCGAGAACATCGTCGCGTACCAGCCCGGGAACGCCGCGAACGTTCCCGCGCCGGCGACGACCAGCCAGACCTCGTTGCCGTCCCAGAACGGCCCAATCGACTCCAGCGCGGCGCTGCGCTCCTCGTCGGTCCGGCCGACGATCGTGTGCAGCATCCCCACGCCGAAGTCGAACCCCTCCAGCACGAAGAAGCCGGTCCAGAAGAAGGCGATGATGATGTACCAGAGAGTGTGGAGTTGGAGCATCGGCTAGTACGCCATTCCCGGGACCGTGTCGTCGGGCACCGCACCCGACTCCTCTTCGGCGCGCTTGCCGCCCTCGCCGGGCAGCCCCTTCTTGGCGTAGCGGAGCATCAGCTTCAGGTCGGCCGCCCCCAGCACGATGTAGATCAGCACGAACACGATCAGGCTGATCCAGATGTCGGTTGCGCTCACCGACGGCGATACGCCGACCACGGTCTTCATCAGGCCCTGCACGATCCACGGCTGGCGGCCGTTCTCGGTGAGCATCCAGCCGGCCGTATTCATGAGGAACGGCGCCACCACCGCCCACACCGCGATCCGCAGGAACCACCGTGATTTGTCGAGCCGGTCGCGGTGCAGCAACCAGCCACCCCACACGGTGAACAGCAGCAGCGCTGCCGCCAGGTAGGCCATCACGCGCATCGACCAGTACTGGATGAACACGTTCGGGAGGTAGTTGCCCTTGCCGTACTGCTTGGTGTACTGCTGCTCGAGCTCGTTGAGGCCGGTGACCTGGCCCTTGAACGAGTTGGTGGCGAGGAACGACAGCAGGTCGGGGATCGCGATCACCTTCGTGGGCGTCTCGTCCCGGTTGCCGCCTCCGACCTGGAAGACCGAGAACGAGCAGGGCTGACACGTGGTCCATTGAGCCTCGGCGGCGGCGATCTTGACCGGCTGGTACTTGGCTTCGACCACCCCCAGCTCGCTGCCCACGAACAGCGCCAGCGCGAGCGTCGGGATCACGACCACCAGTGACAGCGTCGCCGAGCGCTTGAACGCCGACACCTCGATCCCCTTGCGCAGGTACCAGGCCGACACCGCGAGCATGACCATGCACCCGGTGACCACCGACGCCAGGATCACGTGCACGTAGCCCCACAGGAACGTCGGGTTGGTGAACAGCGCCAGCACGTTGTTGAGCTGTGGCTGGTGGGTGCTCGAGTTGATCGAGTAGCCGACCGGGTGCTGCATCCACGAGTTGGCCGCCAGGATGAATGCGGCCGACAACATCGCCCCGATCGCCACCAGCCAGATGCAGGCCAGGTGGATCCGCTTGGGCAGGCGGTCCCAGCCGAACATCCACAGCCCCAGGAACGTCGACTCGAGGAAGAACGCGGCCAGCCCCTCCATCGCCAGCGGCGCGCCGAACACGTCACCGACGAACCGAGAGTAGGCCGACCAGTTCATGCCGAACTCGAACTCCTGAACCAGGCCGGTCACGACGCCGACCGCCACGTTGATCAGCAGCAGCACGCCGAAGAACCGAGCCAGCCGCCGCTGCTCGGGGTTGCCCGAGCGGTGCCACGCGGTTTGCAGCAACGCGATCAGGACCGCCAGGCCGATCGTCACCGGCACGAACAGAAAGTGGTAGATGCTCGTGGTGGCGAACTGCCAGCGCGCGAGGTCCGTGTTCACGCGCTCGATGGAACTCCAAAGCCCTGGAGCACTCATCACCCCAAAGAGGTGAGGGCGTGAGCATCACCCGCTTCGGAGGATGTGAAGACCCGCAGCCGGACCTACGTTGGACACTGCGTGGACCCGGCAGAAGAGCTCCTCCGTCGCCTGGCGTTGAACGATGAACGGTTGGTCGACACCGTGCTGGCCACCGGCTCGGGCCCCGGTGTCGAGACGGCGCTGGTGCCGAAGCTCGACCTGCTTGTCCGGCTCGGCGCACTGCTCGCCGTCGGGGCCGGGACGGCCTCGCTTCGCCGCACCGTCGAGTTGGCCCTGGCCGCCGGCGCCACCGAATCTGAGATCGTCGGCGTGCTCGTTGCGGTCGCCCCGACGGTCGGGCTCGCGCGCGTGGTCTCGACCGCGCCCCGGCTCGCCGCCGCGATCGGCTACGAGGCCGATCTCGACGACTGACGCCGGCGCGATCACGGCCGCCAGAGGCCGCTCGACTGCGATCCAATCTATGCCTCGGGACGCTAGCTTGTGGCCGATGGACGTACTCGTCTACGGAGACACGCTGACCACGCCCGCGCTGCGCCACGAGGTGCCGGTGGCGATCGGCGATCCGTTCCTGTACCTGGAGTCCGACGGGCGCCGCGCGGTGTTGACCAACGCGCTCGAGGACCAGCGGATCGCCCGCGCCGCGTCCGGCGTGGAGCGCATCCTGGGCGAGCAGCTCGGTCGCGATGAGCTGATCGAGCAGGGCTTGTCCTACCACGCGATCGATCTCGAGCTGTGCCTGCGCGCGGTCGACCGCTTCGGCCTTCGGGCCGCCACCGTCCCGGCGGAGTTTCCACTCGGGCTGGCCGATCGCCTGCGCGCGGCCGGAGTGGAGCTGACGCCCGACGACGATCAGTTCGTGGAACGCCGGCGCCGCAAGTCGGCCGCCGAGATGGCGGGAATCCGCCGTGCCTCAGACGCTGCGATCGCGGCGATGGGCGCGGCGGCGACGATGCTCCGCGAGTCCGCGATCGAGGGCGACCGCCTGATCTTCGGCGGGGAGACGCTCAGCTCGGAGGCGGTACGCGAGCGCATCCGCGAGGTGTGCGGACGGGCGGGCGCGCCGGCGCCCGCCGACATCATGGTCAAGCCGATGGGCCCAGAGCTCGAGGGCGGCCACGAACCCGGGTCCGGCCCGCTGCCGCCGCACGTCCCAATCGAGATCGACCTGTGGCCCCAGGACGAGGAGTCCGGCTGCTGGTCGGACATGACGCGCACGTTCGTCAGGGGCGAGGTCAGCGACCCGATCGCCGAGCTGTACCTGCTCGTGCTCGACGCCCACGAGCGGGCCTGCGGCGCCGTGGCCGTCGGCGCCGAGGGGCCGAGGCTGTACGGGATCGCCTGCGACGTGTTCGAGGCCGCGGGCTACCCCACGGGCCGCTCCAAGCAGCCCGGCGAGACCCTGCGCGAGGGCTTCTACTTCGCGCTCGGCCACGGCGTCGGGCTCGAGGTCCACGAAGCGCCGTACCTCGGCCGGGCCGGTCACGACACGCTGATCAAAGGCGACGTGGTCGCGGTCGAGCCCGGGACCTCCGCCTCCGGCCTCGGCGGCTGTCGCGTGGAGGATCTGCTGGTGGTGAGCTCGTCCGGCGGCGAGCGCCTGACCGGGGCGTTCCCCTATGAGCTGACGCCCTAGCTGGTTGATCCGGGCGGCCGGGCGCACCGAAAGCCGTGCGCGGCTTGCCCCGGAGTGCCCCGTGTGTTATTACGAGGAGAGTTGTCGGGGCACGAGTACCGGGCAACGCGGGCGAACATGTCAACAACGAACATCGGCCGGGTCGATGGAGGGCGTGCGCGCGAGCAGTCGCCGCCGGTTTGGCTTGGCACGGCGCTGATCGCGTCGATCACCACGATCGCGGTGGCGATCACAATCGGCGTGACGGCCGCGGGCGCCCAAGCGACCACCGGCGCCTCGATGCAGACGGCCGTGCTCGAGGCGATCGCGCGCGGCGTGATCGTGGGGATTCCGCTGGCCGTGGGCCTGTACGCGTGGCGTCGGCCGGCGCACGAGCGGTTCGGCAGGCTACTGCTGGCGTTCGGCGGACTGTGGTTCCTCGCGGCGCTGTCGACCTCATCCTCGCCGGTGCTGTTCAGCATTGGCCGTCTAGCCGGCTGGGTCGCCCAGATCGGGCTTGTCTATACGGTGCTCGCGTTCCCCGAGGGGAGGGTGACGGGCCGATTCGATCGAGCGCTGGTCGTCTTCGCGATCGTGACGCTCTCGTTGTACCTGGTGAGCGTCCCGTTCGTGGACCGGTTTCCCGCGCCGTCGCCCTGGGCGAGCTGCTACCAGGGCTGCCCCAACAACGCCTTCATGGCGCTCGATCATCAGCCGGGATTCGTCGACGGCGTGCTCCTCCCGGTTCGCGAGCTGCTCACGGGGATCATGTTCCTGCTCGTGGCGGGTCGCCTCGTGGTGCGGATCGGCGACGCTACGTCGCTGATGCGCCGCACGCTGACGCCCGTGCTCGCGGCGATGATCGTCCAGCTGTTGGTCTGGACGGCGGGCATAGTGTCGCGGCGGATTGCCGCTGATTCCGACGCCACGCAGGCCGCGGTCTGGGCGATCGCGTTCGCAACGCCGGCGGTCGCGGTCGGGTTCCTGGTCGGCCTGGTCCGCTGGCATCTGTTCGTCGGAGCGGGGATCCGCACCGTCAACAGCCGCTGGCGCCAGATGTCGGGACCAGAGCTCGTCCGTGATCTTGTGGCCGAGGCCTTCCAGGACCCCGAGCTACAGATCGCCTCGTGGTCGGGACGCCAGCGGCGCTGGTTCGATGCATCGGGTCTGGCGCTCACCGAGCCGGCCGCGGGCTCCGATCGCTGGCTCACGGAGATCCACGACGGCGGGGTGCCGGTAGTGGCGATCGTGCACGACGCCGCGCTGCGCGACGACGCAGCGTTCATCGAGTCGGCGGCGGCCGCTGCATCGGTAGCGTTCGCCAGCGACCGGGTGGCGGCCCGCACCGCGGGGATGGTGCGCGAGCTCAAGGCCTCGCGGTCGCGGATCCTGGCGGCCGCGGACAGCGAGCGCCAGCGAATCGAGCGCGACCTCCATGACGGCGCCCAGCAGCGCCTGGTCGCGCTCTGCATCCATCTCGAGTTGGCGGCCGAGCGGACCGCCGACCCGGTGGAGGCCCACGCGCTGCGCGGGCTCGCGGTCGAGGTCGAGGAGGCGCTGGACGAGATCCGCTCGCTGACCCACGGGATCTATCCCTCGACGCTGCTCGAGCAGGGACTCGCTTCCGCCGTCCGATCCGCCGCGCTCCGCTCACCGGTGCCGGCGAGCGTCAGCGTCGACGGGCTCGGCGAATATCCGCGAGAGATCACCTCGGCCGTCTACTTCTGCTGCGTGGAGGCGCTACAGAACGTCGCCAAGCACGCCCCGGGGGCGCGGTCGGCGCGGATCGTGCTGCGCGAGACCGAATCCCAACTCTGTTTCTCGGTGTCCGATGACGGCCCGGGCTTCCGCCACGACAGCGCCCGCGTCGGCGCGGGAATGGTCAACATGCGCGACCGCATCAGCAGCGTGGGCGGCAAGCTGACCGTGGACTCACATCCCGGCCAGGGAACCCGCGTCAACGGCCGGATTCCTCTGTCGCCTCCGGCCCGGTCGCCCGAAGCTCGCGTCGAGGGACGCCCCCAGCGCTCGGCCAGCCCGGGGCGCCGCCGCGACCACACCCCTTCGTGAGCCCCTGATTCCCTACCATTCGCGGCGGAGGCCGAGACATGGAGATGGGAACAAACGACCCTGGTTCGATGCGCACCGCGTTGCAGCCGGCGTCATTGAGGGAGGCGTTGGTCCCGCACCGGCCGGTGTTCGGGAATCCGTGGGATTCCTCGGCCGACATGTTCGCCTGCTACGTCGCGGTGTGCTTCGTGATCCCGGGCCTGCTGTGGACCGGCGGCAGGCTGATGGGGGACATCTTCGGGTTCGACCCCCACTGGGAGCTCGGCGTGTTTATGGTCGCCGCGCTGGTCGGCGCCGCCGGGTTCATGACGATCGTGGGCCGCGAGCGCACACGGCTGGCCGTCGACTTCCTGGCGATCGGCATCTGGGTGCTGCTCGGGTTCGTGGTCGCACCGATCCTCGGCCTGGCGCTCTCCACGATCCCGGCCCTGATCTGTTACGCGATCCTGCTCGCGATCACGTTCGCCTACGTCCTGTTCGTCGGCCACTTCGAGCGGGCGTTCCTGCGAACGATCAGCTGGCCGATCACGTGGTCGCTGATGGCGCTGCTGTTCGCGTATCTGGCCTACCGGCTGATCTACTTTCAGTAGCGCCGCCATCGCGGCCAGCAAGCAGCAGAGGATGATTCGTGCCTGATCGCGGCCGATGCCGAGGTCGCTCACGAGACCATCGTCGACGTGCTAGGAATCGTCGCGTCCCCGTGGATCCAAGGAGGCTTTCCGTGACCGACTACCTGAGCCTGCCGCCCGACCTGCCCGCGCCCGAGGACGACGGAGCCGCCGACCACCTGCCCGGGATGCCGATGCCGCACATCAGCCTGGTCAGCACCGCCGGCGACCGGATTGCGCTCGATCGTCTCGGCCGCGGCCGCACGGTGATCTACATCTACCCGCTGAGCGGCCAGCCCGGCGTCGAGCTGCCCGACGGCTGGAACGAGATCCCCGGAGCCCGAGGCTGCACGACCGAGGCGTGTGACTTTCGCGACCACCACGCCGAGTTGCGCGAAGCCGGCGCCGACGCCGTGTTCGGGCTGTCCACCCAGGACACCCGCTACCAGGCCGAGCTCGCCGAGCGGCTCGGCCTCCCGTTCGCGATCCTCTCCGACACGGGGCACGAACTCGCCGACGCGCTGCGCCTGCCGACGTTCACCGTCGACGGACGCGAGCTGTACAGGCGGCTCACGCTGATCGTCACCGACGGGCGAATCGAGCACGCGTTCTACCCGATCTTCCCGCCCAACCAGCACGCCGGCGAGGTGCTGTCCTGGCTCAGGGGACGATAAAGAAGAACCCCACGTACATGACTTCACTGGCGGCCAGCCGTTTGGCACCGACGGCCGGCGTGCGATCGTTATCGCTCAGCGGGCGCCGGTCAGCGGCGGCAGCGTGTCCAGGTCAAGTCGACCTAGCATGCCGGCCGGCTGAGTCTGCAGCATCGCCGCGGACACCGTGTTGCGTAACACCCAGATGTCGGTGATCGGGCCGACCCCGCCAGGGACTGGTGACACCGCCTCGGCGACCTGCTCCACGGCCGCGGTGTCCACATCGCCGACCAGGCGGACCGACCCGTCGGTCTGCTCGACGGCGTTGATCCCGATGTCGATCACGATCGCGCCCTCACGGACGAGGTCGGCGCCAATCAGCCCCGGCACGCCGACCGCGACGATCAGGATGTCGGCCCCGAGCGTGTGCTCGGGGAGGCGACCGGCGTCGTAGGTGTGGTGGTGGGCGGAGATCACGGTGGCGTTGCGCTGTAGGCCGAGGATCGCCGCCGGCTTGCCCACGTTATTCGAACGTCCCACGAGCACCAGGTTGACCCCGTCGTAGGCCGTGCTCGGATCGCGGCCGACCGAAGCGGTGTAGCGATCGAGCATGTGGAATGCGGACGCCGGCGTCGAGGGGACGAACCGCGGCATGCCGAGCGACAGCAGCCCGGCGTTGAGCGGGTGAAGCGCCTCGACGTCCTTGAGCGGCGGCAACGCGGCGAACACCCGCGACTCGGGGAGGTGCGCCGGCAGCGGCCGCAACACGAGGATGCCTGTGATCTCCGGGTCGGCGTCGATCTCGGCGATCTTCCCGATCACCTGCCCGAGCGTGGCGTCGGCGGGCAGCCGCTCGGGCCGCGACACGATCCCGGCCTCCCGCGCGTGGCGATCGATGCGCCGCTGGTAAACCTGCGCGGCGAGATCGTCGCCCACCAGGAGCGTCCCGATGCCCGGGGTGGCCTGCAGTCGCGACAGCTCCTCATGGAGGTTCGCGGTCAGCTCCCGGGCATACGCCTTGCCGTCGATCAGCACTTCGGCGACAGGTTACGCGGGTTCGGATCTCAGCCGGGGATCCGTTCGGGCAGGTCGAACCCCTCGAACGCCTCCGCGTACTTGAAGATCGTCATCTCGGCGATCTCCGCCTCGCGCAGCCGACACGACCGTGATCGCGTGGGCATGAACGCCTGGGCTCATCAGATCTCCAGTCTCGCGTCCCGTGGTTAGGCGTCCGTCTCAAGGGCGGGGACGGCGGTGACGCGTCGCGCGCGTGCGCGTCCGGGCAGCGCCAGGCCCGCGGCGGCACCCGCGAGGGAGATCCCGGCGGCGACGGCGATCGCGACGCCGAACACGCCGCCCAGCTCGCGCATCATGCGGCGCGTCGCGAAATCCATCGCTGCACCGGAAACGGATTTCCTGATGGGCTCAGATCGCCTCGATCCCGTTAGCGGTCACGGTCAGGAGCGTCGCGTCGGGCCGCTGCTCGCCCGAGGCGATCGAGACGATCGCCCGAGCCACGCCATCGGCGTGCAGCGGCGCGGGGAACCGCCTGCGCATGTAGGCGTCGGCCGACTCACCGTTCTCGCCCCCGTACGCGGCGGCAGCGGCCTCACCGATCTCGGTGCCGGCCAGCAGCTGGCGCGGCGCCAGCGCCACGAACCGGATCCCGAGCTCGCGAGCTTCGGCGTCGCGCTGGAGATAGCGGGCCAGGAACATCTGGGTTCGCTTGGCCCCGGCGTATCCGCCCGACAGCGGCGAGCCGTCGAGCGCCGCCCCGCTGGAGACGATCAGCACGGTCGAGCCCGGCCGCAGTGGCCGGACGAGCGCGGCGCGGCCGACCTCGAACGCGATCTTGACGTCGATGTTCCACGGCGCCGAGAACGACTCCCAGGTCTGCTCCTGAATCGATGCCATCCGCGGGCGCGCGCCCGCGGCGACGACGACCAGGTCAGGGTCGGCCTCGGTGAACAGGGCGGCAACCTGCGCCGGATCGGTGGCGTCGCGTTCACGGCCGGAGGCCACCACCTCGACGCCGGCCGCCACCAGGGCGTCAGCGGTGGCGAGGCCGATGCCGCTGCCGGCGCCGATGACAAGGGCTCTCTGGATGCTCATGGTTTCCCTCCAAGGGTCGTTTGGAGTAGAGAGCCGAGGAGGCGCCGAAATCCATCGGCCGAGGAGCTACACATAAGCCCGTGCTGCTGCATCAGCCGCGGGATGCTCGCCACGTCGAGATCGAGCGCGTGCTCGGAGGCCAGCGCACCCAGCGCCGCGCGATCGGGTGCACCGCCAGCGGCGAACGTCCGCGCCACTGGCCGCGGGATTTGACGTAGCCCGCCGGGCTCGGCGTAGACGACCTCCTGGGGCCGATCCGCTGAAGCTGGGCTTCTGCCTCGGCCTCGCAGCCTAAGCGCTGCCCAGCACGACGCCGGCGGCGACGATCAGCGCGCCCCCCAGCGCCACCTGCAGCAGGCTCACCCGCAGCGAGACCGCAAGAAACCGCTTGCGGATCAGCGAGATGACCGTCAGCTCGACTGCCACCACGACACCGGCTACGACCAGCGCCGTGTGGACATCGGAGATCAGGAACGGCAGCGTGTGGAATACGCCACCGATCGCCGTCATCACCCCGGTCACGAATCCGCGGGCCACCGCCGATCCACGGCCGGTCTCGCTTCCGTCATCGGAGAGGGCCTCTGAGAACCCCATGCTGATCCCCGCTCCGACGGCGGTTGCCAGCCCCACGAACAGCGCGGCGTGAGAACCGGAGATCAGCGCCGCGGCGAAGATCGGGGCCAGCGTCGACAGGGTCCCGTCGATCAGTCCGACGAGTCCCGGCTGCACGTACCGAAGCACCAGCGTCCGCTCGTCGACGCGTCGCAGCCGTGAAATCGCCTCTACCATCGTGGATCCACAATAGCAAATCAGTTAGAATTAGGTCCGCCTTAGTACAATCAGGATGACTTAACAGATCATGCACCCGATCAACGATTCCAGCGAAGCTACCCCGGACGCGCCCGGCCAGGATCTGACCTCGCTCCTGCACGCGCGCGGCCAGCGCGCAACCCCCCAGCGGCTGGTGATCCTCCGCGAGCTGCGCCGTCGCGGCCGGCACACGACCGCCGACGAACTTCGCCGGTCGATCCGCGATGAGCTTCCCGGAACCTCGATCCCCACCGTCTACGCGACGCTCGACCTACTGGTCGAGCTCGATCTCGCTCGGCGCGTCGACGCCGGCGGCGGTCCCGCGCTGTATGACCCGCGCGTGGACCCGCATCAGCACATGGTGTGCCGGCGATGCGGACGCGTCGAGGACCTCGATCACCCCGTTAAGGCCGAGCCGCTCCTCCGGGCGGCCGGCGAGCACGGCTTCGCCGGCCAGAGCGTCGAGGTGGTCGTGTCCGGGTTGTGCTCGAGCTGCTCGAAGGCCTGAGGCTGAGCGCCATCGACGGCGTTCGACACCGGCGTTGGTTACGCGAGAAGCACCGGGGCGAGGCGGCGGAGCGTGTTGAGGCCAAACGGATCGTCGGCCTCGATTGGCTGGAGCGCGACCTGCGTGGCGCCCGCTTCGAGGTGCTCCTGCACCCGGGACTCGATCGCTTCCTCGTCACCGACGGCGACGAGCGCATCGACGAGTGCGTCAGAGGCCCCGACCTCGAAGTCGGCGTCAGAGAAGCCAAGCCAGCGGAGGTTGTCTAGGTAGTTCGGGGTGTCGAGATACCACGCGAGCGCGGCTCTTGCTAGCGCGCGACCGTCGGCGGCAGCGGGGGTGAGCACGACCTTCTGCTCGGGGATCAGGAGCGCGTCGGGTCCCATGATCTCCCGGGCGCGGCGCGTGTGCTCGACCGACACGAGGTAGGTGTGGGCGCCGCGCGCCTTCTCGGCCGCAAGCCGCAACATGCGCGGGCGCAGCGCCGCGATCACGCGGGGCACGGGTGGCCGGGCCTCTCGCTCGCCGGCCGGACTGACGAACGGATCGTCGTCCATCGCATCCAGGTAGGCCGACATGGCCGCGACCGGCTTCTCGTAGCGGTGGCCGCGGGGGTCGACCTGCCGCGGGTGGCTGACACCGAGACCGAGCAGGAACCGGTCGTCGAACGCATCGGCGAGCACGCGCGCGGCGTTGGCGGCGCTGACGGGATCGCGACCCCAGATGTTCGCGATGCCCGAGGCAACCCGGATCCGGCTGGTGGCCCCGAGCAGCACCGCACCGTTGGAGAACGACTCGCGCGTCCCGAGCCCTTCCCCATACCACAACGTGTCGTACCCGAGCTCGTCGATCTCTCGAGCGACCGGTCGTGCCGTCGCCGCGGGTGCGACGCCGAACGCGCCGCTCCACACCCCGACCCTCCCGAGCGTCATCCGGTCACGCGTCCTTCGTCGCTATCACCGGCAGTCCGCAAGACGCCCATCTCGGCACCACAGAGCCCAGCGTGCACCGAGCCCACCGCGCCCGCGCCGACGATCGCAATCTTCACCGGTCGGCACGCTACCAGCGACCGACGCGAACTACCACGACGCGCTCAACGGCGACGTTGCCGTCGGTCACGGTGATCATGTACGTTGACCACCTTGTGGGAGCGAAGCTGCTCGGTTTTGAGCTGAGAATCGATCGCGCGCCGGACTGGCGGGAAACCGGTCGAGCGAACTGGTCGGCACTTGTCGCGCTCGCGGGCGATGAGTCCCCCACGGCCGAGACGACTCGATGACTCAGGCTGGCGCCGGTGCGCCACGGCTACGCGACGAACGGCCGCGAACCGTACTTCGCAATGGCCTTGTCGACCACGGCGACGGGAGATTCGCTCGAGCGGACATCGTTCTGGCCGACGGATGGATCGAAGCGATTGCCGACAGCGTTGTCGTCGCCGAGAACTCCGAGGTGATCGACTGCACCGAGTTCGTAGTCACGCCGGGCATCGTCGACGCCCACTACCACTCGAATGACAACTTCGATCGGGGCCGCTGGGAGAACCTTCCGCTCGAGCCGTGGATGTTGTTCTCATACCCTTGCCTCGCCGCGCCTCCTCTAACCGCGCGCGAGATATACGTACGTACCCTGCTCGGCGGGCTCGAACTGGTCCGCTCCGGCACGACTTGCGTGGTCGACTTCCTCTACGAACTGGCGGGCTTCACCGACGAGTCACTGGAGGCGGTGGTAATGGCCTACCGCGACCTCGGGCTTCGGGCAGTGGTCGCGCTCGGTATGAGCGACTTGGCGTTCCACGAAACCACCGTCATGGATCTCGCGCTCGTGCAACCGGCCTTGCTGGCGCGACTCGACCGCGACAGACCGCCTGCCTGGGACGAGTGGGAGCCCTTCGTCCGTCGGTCTGTCGAGCGGTTTCACCGACCAGACGAGGGGATCTCGATCGCGCTCGCACCGTCAGGTCCGCAACGATGCTCCAGCGAGATGCTCCAAGGCTGCGATGCCCTCGCAGAGGAACTCGACTTGGTGATCCACATGCACGTCCTCGAAACAAAGTTGCAGGCGCTCACGGGCATCAGGAAATATGGGACCACGCTGCCGGAGTATCTCGACACGCTGGACGTGCTCTCACCCCGCACGTCTTTCGAACACGGGATCTGGCTCACGGACACAGATATCTCCTTGATTGCCGAGCGGGGAGTGACCGTCGTACACAACCCGGTGTCGAACATGAAACTGGGAAGCGGCATCTGTCCTGTGCCCGCGCTCGTTGATGCTGGCGTCAACGTCGGACTCGGAGGCGACTCCGCATCGTGCAACGACGGCTGCGACATGTTCGAGTCGCTGAAGGTCGCTGCCCTCATCCACAAGCTCTGGGACGTGGACTACGCCCACTGGCTCGGAGCGACCGAAGCGTGGAGAATGGCAACACTGGGCAGCGCGAAATCGGCCGGCCAGGAGACGTCGCTCGGATTGCTCGAGGAGGGTCGGCGCGCCGATCTCTTGCTCCTGCGCCTGGACTCTCACTGCTTCACCCCGCTTAATGATCCATTGCGGCAGCTCGTCCTGTGCTCTGCCCGGAGCGCGCTCGCGGGATCGATCATCGCGGGCCACGTCGTGATGCAAGACGGCGAAATCATGGGCGTAAACGAACGCGAGATCCTCCAGGAGTCCCGCGAGATAGCGGCCTCGGTTTCCACGCGGGGAACCGAAGCTAAAGCGCTGGCCGACCAGCTGGTCGAATCGGTACGCGTGGGATGGCTTGAAGCGTTCTCGAACCAGGTGGGCGTGGCGGCCCGGAAGCTCCCGACGGTAGGCCCACACCACTGAGCCGGACCGCTCTCAGGAAACGAACACCCGGTCCAGACTGACCTGCTGTCGGGCGCTGTGCCTTCCCGGGACTCGCGAGCGCAACGGCGACGGAAGGATGCCGCGGGAAGGACCGGCACCGCTGGATAGCGCGGCCGGGGTGGAGTGCCCGCTCGACAGCCCTTACTGCAGCGCGAGGAAGCGGTCGAGAACTGTGGCCCCCCACGCGCCAGCGCGAGCAACGGCGGCCGACTCCAGCCCGCCGTCAGGCATCTCATCGGCAACGCGCGCCGCCAGTTCGCCGTTGATCTCGACGTGGAATTGGAGTCCGTAGACGTTGTCGGCGACCCGAAACGCCTGTTCGGCGCATCGATCGCTGGTGGCCAGTCGCACCGCGCCTGGCGGCAACGTGTAGCTGTGGCGATGCCAGTGCAGGACCTCGAGCGCCTCGGTGTCGGAACCGAGGACGGGATCCGCGCGCCCAGCGGCAGTGAGCGTCGCGGCGCCCATGCCGACTTCGAGCACGCCGTCCTTGACTACGCGGCCGCCCAACGCGACCGCGAGCAGCTGCGCGCCGAAGCAGACACCGAGAACCGGCAGCCCCAGGCCGGCGGCGTCGCTGATCAGCTGTCGCTCGGCTGCAAGGTGCGTGGTCGTCTCATCGTCCGCCGACCCGCTCGGCGCGCCGAGCACGATCAGTCCCAATAAGTCCGCGGCTCTCGGGAGCAGATCACCTCGAAACGGCCGGAGGTTGACCGACCGCAGCCGAGCACGGCGAAGCGCGGGAGCGATGTTGCCCTGCCCCTCATAGGAGACGTGCTCAATGACCGCCCACATCGGCGACAACCTAGCCGGAGCAGCAGCGGCCCGCATGCTGCCGCTCCGACGGGAAGCCCCGTCGCAGTCCGCCTGGTCATCGAGGGCCGCGGGAGCCTCGTACGAGCGCGCCGATCGCGTGGCCAAAGAGGTCATCGGGAACGGCGTCGGGGTCGGCGAGGAGTTCGATCGCGAAGCCGTTGGCGAGGGCGATTAGGGTGGTGGCGAGCTGGTCGCTCGGGAGCCCGACTCCGGGTTCGGGTTCGGGGATGGCGGCGTCGAGGAGGTGCGCGACCGTGGCTCGGAGGCGGGCGTGGCGCTGGGCGAATCGCTCGGCTGTGGTGGGGTCGCGCGCCGCCTGGCCCCAGAAGTCGATTAGTAGAAGGAATGCGTCGCGTTCGCCTCGGACCGGACCCGGGGTGATGCGATCGTTGCCCGGGCCACCAAGCAGACGGTCGTTGCTCGGCCCACCGAGCAGGCGGTCGTTGCCCGCACCGGCGCACACGCGGTCGCTGCCGCCGGCGGCGTTGATGCGGTCGTTGCCCGAGCCGCCGAGGATCACGTCCCTCTTGGAGGTGCCGGCAATCCGGTCGCCGCGAGCGCCTCCCGATCGTGTCGTTCCCGGAGTTGGTGAACCACAGCGCGCCGTCGGGGCCCACCGTAATCTCCTGCGGAGGCAGGATGCTAGGCAAGCTGTAGTGGGTGACGGTGCCCGTGGTGGTGACCCGCCCGATCGATGGGGAAACTGGGGGGGCGCCTTGATTGATGAACCACAGCGCGCCGTCGGGCCCCGCCACGATCCCAACAGGGGCTTTGATGCTGGGGTCGGCGTAGTCGATAGCGGTCCCAACCGTCGCTGCTCGCGCCGCAGCGACGACCGGCCGGCCAGCACACATGCCGCTGCCACCGCCAGCGCACACGCCGCCAGCCGCCGCGCCCGATGTCGGCACCCCTCAGGACCAATCGACTCGCCAACCAAACACACGAAACTGCCAACCCGATCTCCTAACCTCGCCACTGGCCGAAGGCACCGCCCAAAACCCTTCAAAGCGCGACGAACTGCTCATGCCAACCCGGCACACCAGAAACGCAGACGCCCGCGAAAGTCCACCGAACCAGTCTCCTCACTCGGACGCTGCGCTGAGCCCTGCGGACCGACCTCCAATGCCGATTAAACGCAGCCGAGTGTCCGCAAGTCCACTCGCCAGCATGCCGGACGTCGCCCACCGGCGGTGGGCGAGCATCCCTGGAAGCCATGATCCTCCCAGCCGCCCGGACCCCAGTGCGGCCAGCAGTCGCGGTGCTGTGCTGCGACGGCCGTACTAACGGGGTGTTCGGGTTGGTTGGCAGCGCACTTGGAAGCCGATTGCCACGAGGCAGCCTTCGTTTGGCCCTATCCATCCCGACTGCGCGCCGACCCAGATTCAGTAGCTGCCGCGCTGTCGCCGCAGCGGGTCTGCCCGGCGGGCTTCTGCTGTTCGCGTCGTCAGATCGAAAGCGGAAGCGCCCGCAAACGCCGGATCGGGAAGACGCTGTACGCATACACGAGTGCGAGCACACCCCGTTGCGCGGCCGACTGCACGCACACGCAGTGTCAGCAGGCTCGCAGCGATGATGACCACCACCGCGCGCGTGTCCTCGATCAACTCCTAGCTAGGCGACGTCGACCGTGAATCTGATGTTCCACTTCGATGAGCCGATACGCCAGCGCGATTGGATGAAGTGGGTTCCTGGTGCGAGGCCGGTGATCAGCAGACCGAACCCGTATGCCGCGGAGCGGCCAGTCCCTGCAGGCACCCCGAACGGGTTGCTGGACGGAGATTCGACGCCGTACGCTCCGGTACCCGCGATCAGGGCCTTGACGCTGACCGGGTGGCCGTCGATCGTGGTGGTGGCCTTAGCGCCGGCGAACAGCGCCCGGGCGCATCGCATGAGCTCGCGGTCGGACGTTCCGAACTTGCCGTGATCACCCTTAAACGTCGAGCACTCGTTGCTCAGCTCGACGACGTACAGCGGACGTCCGGAGGGCTCGCGACAGGTGTACTTGTCGGTGCGCGGCGCGAGGGTCGTGAGCGTGAGGTATCCGACGCGCCGTCGGTTCGCGGTAAGCGACCGACAGGGGTTCGCCGGCGGTGTAGCACCGAATGTGGCCTGCCAGGAGCGCTTGAGCCAGTAGCCATAGCCGTGTCCTGCGACCTTGCCGTTGGCAGGGACCACGTTGTCTGATCCCGCGGCGAGCGCGGCGTCGCTCATCACCAGCATGAGTGCGGAACCGACCACGGCGGCGACGACGGCTAGCCGCAGCTGTGTCGGCCCGGCGCGGCGCGGACGCTGGCGGGGCGAGCTTGCTGAGGTTGAGGCGGCCATTCAAATGTCCTCCCTAGGTACGGCTCGACGAGGAGTTGTGCGAGGCGACTTGGCCTCTCCGGCCGCTCGCCCCGTCTGCTTGAGCGCTCTTGAGGTGGTGAGATCCGGCAAGACGGAACCGACCTGGCAACTTCACGGATTGATGCCGTGCGGCCAACGGGTGTTGTCGGGTCGCGGGTCTCGACTTGCGGGGTGAGTCGCGGGTTTGACGCTGCCGGGCCTGGAAGCCCTGGTCGCGGTCGTCCGGAGTTGTTCGATGGCGGAAGCTAGTTCCAGCCATCCGTCGAACGGGTGGCTGGGCGAGTCTGGACTCGACAGAGTCCCGGCGATTGTGTCCGCATCGAGCTCCAGCTCGAGCTCGATGCGGACGCTGCGCCCCATGTACTCAGCAGTGTGCCCCGAGGGTCGGCCTGCTCGCGTCGGGAGCGTTCCCTGATCTTTTGTGCCTCGTTCACTGAGATTTGCGCTATGGATGGTGCGCCGTGCCACACAGAATCCTCTCGACAGGGGTTGTTCGGCGGCGTGATGGCTAGCCAGACTCACGGTTTGCTTGAGCGAGATCGTCAGCTGGAGCTGCTTAGCACGGCTCTGGTTTGCGCCCGGGAGGGAAATGGTCGCTTGGTGGTGGTTTCCGGGCCAGCGGGAGTCGGTAAGACCGTGTTGCTGCGGCGGGTGGAGCGCCTTGCGGAGAATGAGCGCTCATTGGTGCTGCGCGCACGGGGGGTTGAGCTCGAGCAGGGGTTCGCGTTCGGTGTGGTGCGCCAGCTGTTTGAGCGCGTTGTGAGTGGCTCCAGTTCGTCTGAGCGCTCGAAGTTGTTGAGCGGCTCGGCGCGTGCCGCGCGAGCGCTATTCGGGCAAGCGGAGCTGCCGGGAGTCGAGACCGAGGATCGCTCGTTTGCGCTTGTTCACGGCTTATACGCCCTCGCGGCAAACCTCTCCGAGCGCCGACCGATCGTGATCGTGATCGATGACGCCCACTGGGCGGACGCGCCGTCGCTTCGATGGTTGAGCTATCTGGCTGGTCGCGTCGATGACCTATCGGTTCTGGTGGTGGTGGCGTTCCGGGGCGGGGATCTATCTGCCGGTGATGTGAGGCTGGGTTCGATCGCCGCTGAGTCAGCCGCTGAGGTGTTGGCGATCGAGCCGTTGTCGCCGGCCGCGAGTTCGGTGCTGGTCGAGCGCGAGTTCGGCGACGGCGCCGCACCGGAGTTCCGTGCGGCGTGTCATGTGGCGACGGGTGGTAACCCGTTCTTTCTTGGCGAGCTGTTCCGCGCGCTGCGCGCTGGGGGGGTGGTTCCGACGGCAGCGGGTGCGGCTGGCGTCGCGGAGCAGGGCCCGGCGACGCTCGCGCGGTCGGTGTTGCTGCGAACAGCGGGCGTGTCCGCGGACGCGGTCGCGTTGGCGCGGGCGCTAGCGGTGCTCGGAGACGACGCGGAGCTTCGGCACGCCGCTGCTCTGGCGTCACTCGACGCTGACGCTGCGGCAGAGGCCGCGACACGGTTAGCGGAAGCACAGATCGTCGACGATCAGCGCGGTTTCTCGTTTGCTCACCCGATCGTCCGATCGTCGATCTACACCGACATCCCCACCGCGACACGGGCGCGCATTCACGACCGAGCTGCCCGGCTGCTTTCCGACGCCGGCGCTGCGGCCGAGCGGATCGCCGCGCACCTGTTGGCGGCGGTTGGCGACGCTGACCCATGGGCGGTCCAGATCCTGGAGGCAGCGGCGGCGGATGCGCTGGAGCGCGGCGCGCCCGAGAGTGCCGTGACTTACCTGCGCGGTGCCCTGTCTCAACCAGCCGCGGGGGAGGCACGGCAGCGGGTGCTGGCACAACTTGGCTGGGCCGAATACCTCGTGCACGACCGAAGCAGTGCGGTCGAGCATCTGACCGAGGCGCTGCGCAGCGCGCAGACCGCGGATGACCGGGCCACGCTCGCGCTGCGAGCCAGCCGCGTGCTGTTGGTCGCCGGAGTCGATCAATCAGAGGACGCGGTGAGGATCCTCGACCGCGCGATCCCCGAGCTCTCCTCCCAACAGTCACAGATGCGGATGCGGCTCGAAGCCGAGCTGATCAGCGCCGCCGCCCTGAAGCTCTCAACAAGGCCACTTCAACGCGAATGGTTGCGGCGGGTGCGCGCCCGAACGCTTGGCGATGGCCATGGGGTGCGGCTGTTGCTCGCCAGTCTCGTCTGCTGGACGGTTGTCGAGGGTCGCGTCCCGGGGGAGTTTGCTGACCTTTGCCGTCGGGCCGCTCGGACGGGATCCCCGGCGCAGATCGCGCTCGAGTTGACCGAGCGGGCACTCGCCGGTGGACGGCTGCTGGATGACGAGGGCCCGGAGTCCGAGCTGTTCTACGTGGCCGTCAGCGCGCTGCAGAACGCCGACTGGCTGGAGCGCTCGGCATATTGGTTTGGTCGCGCGCTGGACCTCGCGCGCGAACGGGGTTCAGCCATCGGGTTTGCGCTCGCGTCGGCGTTTCGAGCCGAGGTCGCCTACCGGATGGGAGACCTCCCCGCCGCCGAAGCTGACGCTAGGGCGACGATGAGCTTCGCCCCGGGCGAAGTAACCGACGTACTGGTCAACATTTTGATCGAACGCGGAGAGCTCGACGAGGCCAACAGGGTTCTCCACCGGTACCCCATCGATTCGAACGCCGATCAGCTAATGGTGCAGCCCGCGATCGCGGCCCGAGGGCGACTAGCGATCGCGCGAGGCAACCCGCGCGAAGGAGTCCGCGACCTGCTTTCGGTCGGTGCATGGCTTGCACGCTGGCCGATCCAAAACCCAAGCGTCATCGCCTGGCGCTCGACCGTCGCCACCGCCCTCGAACCACTCGAGCGGGAGCGCGCCGTGCAACTCGCCGACACCGAGATCGAACAGGCCCGCGCGCTCGATCAGCCATGCTCGCACGGGATCGCCCTGCGCGAAAGAGCGCAACTGGAACAAAGGTCTGAAAGTATCGACCTCCTCCGAGAGTCGACCGCTGTGCTCGAAGCCTCGCCGGCGCGCCTGGAGCACGCTCGCGCACTGACTGATCTGGGCGCCGCGTTGCGTCGCAACGGCAACCGGACCGACGCTCGCGACCAGCTCGGCCAAGCCCTGGACCTCGCCCAGAGATGTGGAGCCAACGCACTCGTCCACCGCGCACGCTCGGAACTGTTAGCTACCGGCGCCCGGCCTCGGCGGGTCGCGCTCACCGGCCGGGATGCGCTTACCGCCACAGAACTGCGCGTCGCTGAGCTCGCCGCCTCCGGCCTCAGCACTCCAGAAATCGCACAGGCCCTCTTCGTAACGACCAAAACCGTCGAGACTCATCTCGGTCACACCTACTTAAAGCTCGACATACATTCGCGCCGCGAGATCGCGAAAGCCCTCTCCGCCCCATAGGAGCTGAGAATCGCCGTGGCATCGCGCGGCCCTCGCGTGACCTGCCGAGTGACGGTCGACTGGGTAGGCCTGCCCTATCGGGCGCCGAGACTCTCTTCAGGGAGCGGCTGTCAACGGCCATCTGTTTCTCCCCAATCGCGGCCATCGTTTCTCCCCACTGGCGGCCATGTTTCTCCCCACTGGCGGCCATCGAATCTCCCCACCATCAGGGCTGCTCGGGTGTAGTCAGGCCAGGGGCTTGACCCCCTTGCCGGCGGTCGCTTGGGCGAGCCGGTAGCTGTCCTGGCCTTCGGTGATGATCACGTGGGCATGGTGGAGTAGGCGGTCGACGGGCGCGGTGGCGATGCTCTAGGGCATCAGCTCGTCGAACCCGGAGGGGTCAACGTTGGAGGAGATCGCGATCGATCGCTTCTCATAGGCGGCGTCGATCACGCGGAACAGCGCCTCGGCGGCGTCCGCGGACACGGGCAGCAGGCCGACGTCATCAACCACCACGAGATCCGCGCGGATCAGCTTTGAGATCGCCTTGTTGATGCTGTCGTCGGCGCGGTGGCGGCGCAGCAGTTGCGCGAGCGTCTCGAGCGTATGCCACGCGACGGTCTTGCCGTTGTCGATCGCCAGATGGCCGAGTGCCTCGACCAGATGGCTCTTGTCCCGTCCTGGCGGCCGGGTCGCTGCGCTGGGCATGGGAGCTGGCGCCGTGAGCGCCAGCCCGGAGACAGCCCCGCTGGGGCGGAGGCGGCGGGGCAGGGAGGCTGGGTCTCGTCGGATGTTTCAGCAGGTGCGGCTGAGCGAGGCGGAGCACCGGGAGCTGCGCCTGCGGGCGGCGGCGCTGGGCGTGTCGGTACCCCAGTTGATGGTGGAGGCGGCGCTGGAGGGACGGCAAAGCGCGATCAGCCCGGAGCGCTTGCGCGAGCCAGCCGGCACCTTGCGCGGTCGGCTGAGCTGCCCGCCCACACGCCGGCGTCGCGGAGGCCGGCGTCGCGAGCGTCGGGGCTGGCGCTGATGATGCTCGCCGCCGGACATCCCGAGAACCCGGTCGGCTGGATGCTGGTGTGTCGGGAGCTGGGGCTGCTGGCCACCGAGATCGGGCGGCTTCACCGCGCGCGGCGAGCTCGACCGCGCCCGAGAGATCGAGATCCACGTGCGTGGCGAGCTCGAGCGAGTCAGGGCGGGACTCGAGGCCAGTCGGCCTGCTTCGGCTGAGCTGGACGCCGAGTCAAAGACCGCACGCCAGGCGACCAAGCCGCTCGATCTCAGTAAGCGTGAGCCACCCGACCAGGCCGCTGACATGGAAGCCGTCAAGCGTCTTAGCGACTCCACGCGTCGGCGCGGGCCGCGCCCGCGGTGAACCGAACAATGAGGCCCCAGCGGCGCCTGAGCAAGACTAGAATTGGGTGTAGATAAGCGACCCGATCCGACACTACGACTCCGTGGAAGAGTGGGTGAGTGACGTGCTCGCCGGAGATCCTCCGCTCCACGAGCACAACATCGCTCACGTTTGATCCCGGTCGGCTGTTCAGAGCGCTTGAGTCGCACAAGGTCCGCTACCTGGTCGTCCGGGAATCTCCGCGCGGGCGTTCGGGGCGCAGCGCCGGGCGTATGACCTCGATTGCATTCCCGAACCCAGCGCCGCCAACATCACGGCGCTGACGGGCGCGTTGCGGCAGTTGAACGCGAAGCTGCGGATCGACCGGGTGAGCGACGCCGAGTCGCGTGAGCTTCCGGTCGATCCGGAAGCCAGCCGCCCAGCCGTCCGACGCGGACGGTGGCGCTCCCTGCCATATGTCACTCAGATCGCTCTCCGTGGTTTGGCCAGACAGGCGGGCGCTCAGGCTCATGCCCCCAATGCTCTCGGCGCAATTCGTCCTCGATCTGCTTCTCAGCGCGTTCTTCGGCGTCCTCAAACTCCTTCATCTCGCCCTCCATAGCCCGGTCTTCGCGGGCAATGCGCTGTTCTTGCTTGCGGATCGCTAATTCGTCGCCAATCTCCTCGGCACGCGAGCGGGCCATCTCGTCGCGCTCATCCATCTCGTCGCGCTCATCCATGGCTCGATCCTCGCGTACATGCCGCGACTTCACATCCGGGAATCTCCACAGCGCTGATCGTAGAAGACGCAAAGACGCGTTGCGATCATCACGCCTTCCACTAGACCGCGAGCCTGGAGGGATAAGCCCACCTATCTACGGTCTTCGTGCCGGATCCCCGACTACCCCGTCGGATTACGAGCAGGCCTCGCGGTAGTAACGGAACAGGAACGTACGCTAAGCCGACGCTAAAGCCTGGTAACCACCAGCGCCGCGCGCCCTCTCAGCTTGCCGGGTTCGTGGCTCCTGCTGGACAACAGTCGGCACAGCGACCCATCACGTGCATTGCCGGGCGGAAGCGGGAGGTCCGCCGCACGGCCGAGCGCTGCTGCTCCTTGTCGTCAGCAACGGCGGCGCGCCCGTTCGTGCGGCGCCGCTGCTTCTGCCTCGTTGCGAAAGCGACGGTGCTCGAAGCTCCGTCCGATGGCAAGCTCGCACGAGTCGACGTCGTGCCTGAGCATCGAATGCGATGGGTTTGGCCGAGTGGCGCTTCTGTTCGTCGTCCTTGCCGACAGCGCAGCCCCGGCGCGGCAACAACGGGTCAGGCCCGCATCCCGCTGACCTCACGAAGGAACGGCCGGATGAACTCCGCGAGTTCCCGAGGATGGTCGTGGTATGCCGCGTGCGTGCCCGGGATCGTGGTGACATCCACGCCCAGCCGCTGGCCGAGCCGACCGGTGATCTCGGGGGAGAAGGGCAGGCCGTGTTCGCTGATGAGCAGGCGCACGGGCGCGGACAGCGCGGCCAGCGCCTGCTGGCTGGGGAGGTACAGCTCGTACGTCCCAAGCTCGACCTCGAACAACGTGCCGGCGGTGGCGCGCAGGCGCTCACGAAGCGCCGGCGATAGCCGGCTCCAGCCGTCGTCGCCGGCCACGTAGCACCAGAAGCGCTCCACGGCAGCAGGCGGCCCACCGGCCGCCATTGCCTTCTGAACCACCGCCCTCAACGGGGCTCGAACGGCGTCGAAGTCGTCGACCAGGGCATACAAGCCGGGCTCGTGCAGAATCGCCCCGCGCACCGATCCCGGATAACGAACCATCAGACACAGCGCAAAGACACCGCCGCTGCTCGTGCCGAACACCGCCGCAGGCCCGGTCCCGAGCGCATCCAACAGGCCCGCCGCATCATCGGCCTGCTCCTCCGGCGAGGTCGTCTCCCAGCCGTCCGGAGTGGGACTGCGCCCGTTGCCGCGCCGGTCATAGCTGACGAGCGTGAACTCGTCGGCCAGCACGTCCGCCAGCGCGTCGAAGTGGCCGCCATCTCCCGTCGCTCCCATGATCAACAGCACCGGCGGCCCTGCACCCCGGATCTCGTAATACAGCTCGGTCCCGTTGACAGTCACTCTGGGCATCGCCGCAGCCGTCCGGTCAGCCTTTAGAGAGCCGCATTCTCTCCCTCACACCGCATCAGCTCAAGCGACCCGATCGCTACGATCGACAGACCACCCGGCCGCCGGTCGCCATGAGTCGCACTCCGCCGCCGCGCCGCTCGCGGCTCATTTCGCCCGCTTGCGGCACTCAGCGCTTGCGAGCTCAGGCTCGCGACGGCGGAGCAGAAGCGGCGTACGCATGGTTTGAGGGGTCCCTGATCCTTGGAAGTAGAACGCCCTCCGGCGTTGGTCTCGAGCGCCGGCACCGCGGGGTCGGCGCCTCCCATAGGTTGGTGCCAGAAAGCAGTCCCGCTTCGGTCGTACGTCCGCGACCTCCGGTACGTCCGCGCTCGTGGAGCTCGGGTACGCGCGCGTGTCGACCGCCAAGCAGGATCTCGACCGCCAGATCGAGGCGATTGCCGACGCTGGGATCGCCCCGCGAGCGGATCTACGGTCGACAAGAAGTCCGGCGCGACGGTCGACCGGCCGAGTCTGCGCGCGATCCTCGAGTACGCGCGCGAGGGCGACGTGATCGTCGTGCACACCCTCGACCGGCTCGGGCGGACCGTGCGCGACACGCGCGCGGGCGACGGCCGGCGCATCAGCATGACCGGATTGTCCCGCATCCCACAAACCGCCGGGATCGTCCGCTCTCGTCCGCTCTCGACCGCTCTCGCCCCAACCGTTCCATTCTCGACTTTTCCGAGGAACAAGGGGGGATATGTCTCGAAAAGGGCGGGGTGCGGGAGCATGACCGCAGCCAAACACACGGGAGCAGCATCTCTCGGCGGCAAACGCCGCGCGGTTGCACGGCTGGCGACTTCATCGCAACATCGTTGAGCCCTAGGGAAGCGCGCCGAGCCTCGGACACGCTCGCTTCCGCACGCATCGCGCTCGTCAGCATCTGGGTAAACGGCATCCAGATCGTCAATACGGTGCTGCTGGCCGTGGAGTAGCTCTGCTGCGTGCTTGGTCGCTGCGTGGGAGTCGACGGATCCGTCGTAGCAGATCAGGATCGTGATGATCGCTTTTCGGCTTGTGCTTAGTGGTGATGCTGAGGCCAGGGATGTTCAGGTCGCGTGCAGCGTCTCGGTGTCGCCGCGCTCGGGGCCCGGTAGCGGCTGCTCAACGATCACAGCCTGAGACGCATCGCCGGCTGCCTCTGTCTGCTCGGGGTCGTGTAGATAAGGGGTCAGATACTTGCCGAAGACCTTTGTCTCTGGTCGCCACACGGGCCGGTGCTCAGAAGGTGAGGCCTGGGGGGCGTCTCCGAGCCCGCGCGGCGCGGCGCCGGTCATGAGCACGCCTTGGAGCTTGAGTCCGGCGGGGGCGGGAGGCGCGGTGCCCGTGACGCGCGCGGCGATATCGGCAGCGACGGCGTCGGCTTGCTGGCTGGCTAGTCCGCCGAATTTGATGGGGTAGGCGATCGCGTCCCCGGCGGCCCACACGTTGTCGCTGTCGCGCATCTGTCCGTTGGGTCCGACGAGAATGAACCCGGCCTGGTTGTGGGTGGTTCCGGGGATGGCGTGCCCTTGGATACCGGGCAGCGCGATCACGCGGTCGACCTCGAGCCGGTGGACGGTGGGCTGCAGCACCACTTCGAGCGGGTGACCGGGCTTGACGCGGGCGACGGTCGCGGTCTCGAGACCGATCCCAACGCGGTCTAGCTCCTCGCGGATGGCGGCGGCGGCGGTGGTGCCGAACACCGCCAGCGGTACCGGCTCGGGGGTGATCACCGTCAGCTGCACGTCGTCGATGCCCATGCTCCAGACCTCGCGGGCGGTCATCAACGCGAGCTCGTAGAGCGGCAGCGGCCATATCGGGCCGGGTGGGATGACGAACGCCACTCGTTTGCTGTAGCCCTCTTCGAGATCTCTGAGTAGACCGCCGAACTCCTGCGCGTCGCCTCCCGGCCACCAGGTTGTGGCGGGCTGGATTCGGGCGACGGCTTGGGCTCCGGTCGCGATCACCAGCGAGTCAAACGCGAGCGTCTGTCCGTCGGTGAGTCTGATCTCGCGGGCGTGGTCGTCAACGCCAGCCAGTGAGCCGGGCACCAGGTTGGCGTTGACGTGGGCTAGCAGGTCGCGCAGCGGGTAGCGCTGCGCCCGGGCTAGCGAGAACGGTGCGGCGACTGCCAGCGCAGGGAGCACGAGCTCGTCGTTGGCGCTGACCAATGTCAGCGACACCCGGTCTGTGGCGAGCTCGTGCAACGCCAGCAGCGCTTCTGCCCCGGCGATGCCACCACCGACGACGACGACCCGCATCCGGCGGCGCTGTGCTTCTCGCTGGGTCATGTCAGGAATAACCGTAGCGGGGTCCGCCTCCTTCAACCTAGGGTAGCCGGCCCGGATGTGGTCGGCCAGCACGTTGGCGGTGGCGTGGTCGATGTACGGGACGATCATCGCGACGACGGTGAGCGCAACGCCCACGTACATCGCCGCGATGGCCGATCGCTCATGCTTGACAAGTACCTTGGTCAGAGTTTCTGCTCAATCGGGGTGGGAGCCGTGGTGGGCTGATGCACGTGGTGCGCGGTGTTCGCGTGTGCTTTGTCGCTCACACACCGCCCCAGTCATCCGGCGCGATGTTCTGGTTGACGCGGAACAGATTCGTCGGGTCATACCGTCGTTTGATCGCTGCGAGCCGCTTGTAGGTGTCGGCGGGATATGCCTCGTGGAGCCGAGCGGTCCCTTCGTCGCCGAGGAAGCTGACGTGGACGCCGCGCGCGGCAGGGCTCAACGCCGCCAGCGAGTCAGCGACCCACGCCTCGTGCGAAGCGGCTTGGTCTAGGTCTTGATGATTCGCGACGAACGTCACCATCATGGACCGGTCGCGGTGAGCGAAGGCGCTCGCGTCCGCCGGGACGCGAGCCATTGCGCCGCCGAGCACCCTGATCTGCACGGCCGTTGTCGGCGACGGCTGCGCTTGCATCCGCTCGAAGATCGTCGCTGCGTCGCGCGCGTCCAGCTCGTCGAGAAACATCGAGCGCGTGGCCATCCGGACCCGTGCCGGGTCGGGACCCTCCGCCGCATACATCTGTCGATAGGGGATCGGCGTGACCGCGTCGGCGAGCGGCGTCGCGAGTGCGCGCAGCGGAGCGAGAGCTTGCTGACCGCGTTCGAGATCCCCGGCATAGGCCACGCGCACCATCAGTGCCAGGCGGCCGTGATGTTCTGCGGCCACCAACGGCAGCGCGGGGAGCCGCGCGAGGATGGCAATCGTCGAGAGTTCATCCGGCGCGTCGTCCGCGACGGCTATGAACGACCGCAGGATCCCGGGGCTCGCCGGTAGCACCAGCAGTCCGCCCAGGATCGTGTCGATCTCGTGGAGCTGGTATTGCAGACGTGTCACGACCCCGAAGTTCCCGCCGCCGCCGCGGAGCGCCCAGAAGAGGTCCGGGTGCCGCTCAAAATCGACCCGGAGGCGTTCCCCGTCTGCGGTCACGAGCTCCACGGCGAGCAGATCGTCGATCGTCAGGCCGTGCTTGCGGACGAGCCAGCCGATGCCTCCTCCGAGGGTCAGCCCGGCGATGCCGACCGATCCAGTGTCCCCGAATCCGGTCGTGAGACCGTGCCGCGCCGCTTGTGCGGTGTATTGGCCGGCTGTGAGCCCGGCCTGGGCCCACGCGATCCGCCGCTGCGGGTCGACGTGCAGCGCGCGCATATTGGACATATCCAAGACCAGTCCCCCGTCGGTCGTGCCGTGACCAGCGAAGCTGTGCCCGCCGCCTCGAACTGCGAGCTCAAGCCCTTCGGTGCCTGCGAGCGAGACGGCGAGCGTCACGTCAGCGGAATCGACAGGGCGGACGATCAGCGCGGGTCGCCGGTCGACTGCGGCGTTGACCACTAGCCGAGCTGATTCGTACTCGGGATCGTCGGGCGCGACTACCTCACCAAGGAGCGCGGCGCGCAACTCGGTGATCGAGCGGGGTGCCGAACGAGGCGCCGAGCGCTGCTCGGCGTAGTGGGTCGAACGCATCAGGTCCTCCATCGGTCTGTCTCCTCTGTGTGCGATTGGTCGATGTGTGTCAGGTCGTGCTGGCAACGGCGGTCTGCGCCTCTCGGATCGCGGTCTTGGCGACGGTGTCCGAGCGCTTGTCGCCCCGGACGAGCGTGAAGATCGCCGGGAGGGCGAGCAACGCGATCGCGCCAAGCACCCACAGCGCCTGCTGAAAGCCACTGGTGAGAGCGGCGGGTAGCGCGTGGCCGGCGTGAAGCAGGGTGTTGGTGTGGCCGGTGGCGACGCTTGAGGCGATCGCGATCCCGATCGCTCCGCCGAGCTGCCGGGAGGTGTTCATCAGCCCGGACGCGAGCCCGGCCTGATGCTCGGCGACGCCGGCGAGCGCGGCGATCGAGATCGGGATGAACGCGAACGCGGTCCCTGCGCCGGCGATGACCATCGGGCCGGCGAGGTTGGCCAGGAAGTGCCCGTGGACGGGCCCTTGGCTTGCCCAGATCACGCCGGCGCCAATGAGCGCCATCCCGATCATCATCACGATGTTGGCTCCGCGGCGCGTTACTAGCCTCTGCGAGAGGCCGGCGAGCGCGATCGAGCTCAGCGATGTGGCCAGCCACGCGACCCCGGTCTCAAGGGCGCTGTAGTGCAGCACCTGCTGCATGTACAACGTGCCAACGAAGATGAACCCGAAGAAGCTGGCGCCCGACAGCAGGGCGGCGATGTTCGCGGCGGCGAGCGTGCGCAGCCGAAAGATCGAGAGCGGCAACAGCGGCTCCTGCGCCCGGCTCTCGATCGTCGCGAAGGCGACGAGCAGCGCCGCGGATCCGGCGAGGAGCGCAATCGTTCTTGTTGCTCCCCAGCCGTACTGCGTCGCGCCGGCGATCGCGTCGACCAGCAGCACCAGCCCGCCCGTGCCGGCGATCGCCCCGAGCGCGTCAAAGCTCCGGTGCACGGTGGCGTGCTGGCTGTCTGGGACGAGTCGCGGTGCGAGCGCTAGCGCGGCTGCGCCGATTGGGATGTTCAGGTAGAAGATGTACTGCCACCCGGCGTAGCGGGTGAGAAGCCCGCCGCCGATCAGCCCGACGGTCGCGCCGGCGGCGGCGAGCCCGCCCCAGATCCCAAGCGCCTTGTTGCGCTCCGCGCCCTCTTGGAACATGTTCATCACGATTGACATGGCAGCGGGCACCATGCTTGCTGCGCCTAGTCCCTGAACGGCGCGGCTCCCGATCAGGAATGCTTCGCCGGTCGCGAGCCCGCAGGCCAGCGACGCCGCGGTGAACAGGGCAAGCCCGAGCATCAGGATCCGGCGGCGGCCGAGCAGATCCGCCGCGCGGCCGCCCAGCAGGAGAAAGCCGCCGAATGTGATCGCGTACGCGGTCACGACCCATTGCAGGCTCGTCTCGGTGAGGTGCAGGTCGCGTCCGATCGTCGGCAGCGAGACGTTGACGATCGTCAGGTCGATGATGGTCATGAAGTACGAGACCGCCAACAACGCGAACGCGCGCCAGCGATTGATATTCGGCGATGTGGACGTCATTGGGCCTCCAGGTGAGGTCTGGTCGGGAAAGGCGCGAGTCGGTGAGCGAGGACGAGCGGTGTGCGACCGCTACGTGCCGTCCGCTTCGATTGGCGAGCCAGCCGTTCGCTCAGCGACAGAGTGCCGGGCGCCGGCACGCTTCACCATGCGTACACGGCAAAAGGAAGTCCTCGCTGTTGTCGGATTCCCGAAAAAGAAGCGCGCCGGAGCTACTCGCCGCCGTTTACGACGACGCGCTCGCCCAGCGCGGGCGCTGCCGGCTCGTCCTCGACGGCCACATCGGAGTCGGACTCGATCAGCGCGTGGATCCGTAGGGCCAGCCCGAGCTCATCGCGGCGGCGGGTGACCGGATGCCCAATGCGTTCCTCGATCGTGGCGAGCCGGTAGCCAACGGTTCGCTCGTGGACCTTCAGTAGCGCGCCGGCCGCGGACGCGTTCTGACCCAGGCTGAAGTAGGCCCGCAGCGTTGCACGCAGCCGGGCGGTCTTGGCGTCAGGGGCCGCCAGCGGTCCAAGCTCGCGTGCGACGAACTCGCGCGCGAGGCGCTCATCCTGGACGACCAGCGCCTCGAGCGCGACGTCGTCATACCGGGTAACCGGCGCGCCGCCGATCATCGCGACCCTGTAGGCCTGGAGAGCCTGCCGGTGAGTCTGGACAAACCCATGTTCACCGAAGGCCACATCGCCGCAGGCCAGAAACGTTCCTTCCTGGGGTAGGAACCGCTCCAGCGTCCGCGCCGCTGCAGCCGCGATCCGCGGACGTCCACCCAGCCAGGCCCACACCGAGCGCCCTCCGCCGCCCCCGATCAGCAACGCACAGCCCAGCTCCTGCGCGAGCTGCGTGGCGCCCGCCTCGGGGCTACGACCCCAGGCAACCACGCCGACGTGATCCACGCGCAAGCGGTACCCGAGCTCATCCTCGGAAACCGGCATTCCTGCGAGCAGCTCGCGCGTCAAGGCTGCGCGTTTGCGCTCCTGGCTGCGCAGCAGCCGGTCACGCTCCGTCTGGTACACCTCCGCAAGTTGTCCTGTGACCTGGTCGACGTACGCGAACAGGTACCGCGACAGGATCCGGAGCGCCTCGACCCGCCGCGCGTCCGGAAGTCCCAGGCGCTCGACCTCTGCGCACATCTGCTCCCAGAGGCTGGCATGCCCGATCGAGTAAGTCCGAAGCACCGCCGCCCACGGGAGCCCTTCGTTGGCCGCCAGCAGCGCCTCGTCGACCGCGCCGGGCGGCAGGCGGTCAGGCATCGCGCGGCCGTGTCCCAAACCGTGTGCCACCGCCCGCAGGTTCGCCACGATGCTGGCCCGTTCGACGTCGGCCATGCCCGGGTCGATGCCCTCGAAATACTCCGGCACCTCGTCGTGGAGCCGATCGTCCACGGCATCCGTGACCTTCTGCGCGTTGCCGTCCAGCCAAGCCGCAAGCTGCCGGATATCGGCATCCACGTCTCCCATGTAGCGAGTCTACCCCTCGATCACGCCGGCGCTGCGAGCCCGAACAGGACCTTGAGGCGACGAACCCGCCGCTCGAGGTCGGGTGGCGTACAGACGGCTGACCTGATCGCAAGCTGCGCCAGGCTCCCCCTGATCCCGACCGGGTGAGCACGTTCCAGAAGCGGTCAGCGCGCGCGGCAAACACTGCGACGTGATCGGGGATCGGCCTCGACGCTCCGCGGGCTGAGCCAGGGCACCTCGCCGCTCTGCGGATCCGGTAACTCGGTGCGCCGTCTTTCGCGACATCGGTGAGGTCCGTTGCGCGCCACCCAGCAACAGTTCGAGCCCTCGTTTGAGCGATTCGGGAGACAGAAGGAAGCCCACATGGAGTCAGCAGACGTAGTCGTTAAAGGGACCGGCTGGCGACGGCTTGCCGCGGCGTGCGAGCTGCAGCGCGCCGGCAGCGGACCAACGTCCGCTCGGGCGAGCGTGCCGCCGCCGAGGTGCTCACCCCGACCGGTGATCGCACCGGCAATCCACCGTCGCGACTGTCACCGGCCGTTGAAATCGTCGCCTCCTGCATCACACACACGACAAAGACAGAGGAGAGGCACCGAGCATGATCGTCGATAAGCGCCCCGAACTGAACGCCGAGCTGATCGAGCTCTACTGCGATTGGCGTACCCGCTGCGAGGAGGTGCGCCAGAACTATGAGCGCTTCTCGAATGCCCGCAGAGCGGAGCGGGCACTGACGTACGCCGCCTTCGAGGCTGCGCTGGATTGCGAGGAGTCCGCGGCAGAAGCGTACGCCGCGCGAATCCGGCGGTTCGCGGTCGCGGCGTGCCTTGGGACACCCGAGGAATCGCGAGAGCAGGGCTGCCCACGTGTGCCCGCAGACCGTCGATGTCGGGACACATCGCGGTCCCGCTGTCAAGTGCTACGGGGATCGTGCGCGGCGAGCCGAGGAGCTGGCGCCTCGCTCCTGGGACGGATCCTCGACGACAATACGCGCGTGGAAGGCGATGCGTTGGAGATAAACCGTGCGTGGTGGGACGGGGCCGCTGCGATCCACGGTGACGATCCGATCTACGACACCGATGCTTTGATTGGCGGCGCCGACTGGCTGGGCGAAGAGGAACAGACGGCGCTCATCGCGTCGGTCGGCAGTGTGGACGGGTTGGACGTGATCCATGTGCAATGCCACATCGGCTTCGACACGATCTCGCTGGCGCGTCGGGGCGCGCGGGTAACCGGCCTCGACTTCTCCCCGGCCGCCCTCGCGAAGGCACAGGATCTGGCGAGACGCTCAGGCGTCGAAGCCACGTGGGTGCAAGCCGACGCTGCCCGCATTCCCGCCGACCTCCACGGGCGCTTCGATCTGGTGTACGCGACGATCGGCGCGATCAGCTGGATCGAAGACCTCCCTGCCTGGATGCACGCCGTCGCGGCGACCCTGCGGCCCGGTGGGCGCCTAGTGCTCGTTGAGGTCCATCCGCTTCTCACGATGGTCGCCGAGCGGGAGCCGTTCTCACTCGACTTCCCCTACTCGTTCGACGGACCGCACCGCTTCAACGAGCCAGGCACATATGCCGACCCCAGCGCCGAACTTCCCTCGAGCGAGACCGTCAACTTCGCCCACAGTCTCGGCGAGACCATCACCGCGGCGATCGAGGCTGGCTTGCGGATCGACTCCCTTACCGAACACGTGGAGACGAGCAAATCACCTCGTCCGCCAATCGTTCCGCGTGAAGCCGACGGCCGCTACCGGCTCCGCCTCGACGGACAGCCCCTCCCGATCCTCTTCACGCTGCTGGCGACCAAGCTCGACAGCTGATCCGGCAACAGGTTCGTCATCACCGTGCGCGGACACCCGGCGACGCGAAAGCAGGAGCCCGCCGCGGCCCAAACTCACCTCTGCTCTTCGCCACCTGAGGGTCTACAGACGGCGCATGTGCTCGGTGTCAAGGTCGTGACCGGCGTGGCTTGTCTCCCACGATCGACGGATCCTGTTTCAACGTCCTGAGGAGGGCGCGATGGAATCCGTTCTGTTAGACGCGGCCGGGCATCGCCGATCGCCAGCCACCATGCCGGGTTACCACCAGGGACGGCCGCCGAGGAATAAAGGCCTGCGGTACCCGGCTGACCCCCCGACGATCGAGGAGATCGTCGCTGTGATGCGCGCCGCCGACGACCGGGCGGACGGCGCTCGGCTGCGCGCGCTGATCGTAATTCTTTGGCGAGCGGGATTGCGGATCGGCGAAGCACTCGCTCTTGCCGAGACCGATCTGGATCCAGGTCGCGGCGCTGTTCTTGTGCGCAGAGGTAAGGGCGGCCGTCGCCGCGAGGTTGGGATGGACCGCTGGGGCTGGCAGCAGCTCCAACCGTGGCTCGAGGTCAGGACGACGCTGCCAGTCGGGCAGCTGTTGTGCGTCATCCACGGTCCGACGGCTGGTCGCCATTGGGAGCAATCCGCCGCGCGGAAGCACCTGCGACGAACCGCCGAGGCGGCTGGCGTACGCCGCCGATTCGCGCCGCACCAGCTCCGGCACGCGCATGCGATCGAAATGGCTCACGAGGGCGTTCCGCTCGTGGTCATTCAGCGCCAGCTGGGGGCACGCGCACCTCGGGATCACATCGATCTACCTCCAGGGCATCGACAGCTCGGAGATCATCGACACGGTCCATAGTCGTCCAGCGCCGGTGATCTCGGCGAACGCAGGGCTGCGAAACAGTCCGTAACCGCAGTCACGTATTGAAACCGGCCGGCGGCGTCTTCGCCGCCGGCCACCCTCCTGTACGCGCCTAGCCCGTCGCCCGTCGACCGCCGCGTGATGCTCATGGCGATGCAAAGGCGGGTCCCTACGCAGAGCGGATGCGGTTGTCACGGCGGGCCGGACCAGCGACCAATAGCCCGTGGGAGGCGGGATCGCGAGTTTGCGGCGGTTCCGTCGATGGCGAGTCTTGTCGCGCCGGGACCGATGAGTTCCGCGGCGGTCGCCCGTCCTAACCCGCGAAGCTCGTGTCAACCCATCTCTGGAAGGAAGCGGCGTATGGCCTCACTGGTCCTGAAGATGTCCGTCTCGCTCGACGGCTATATCGCGTCAGTCGACGGGAGCGCCGACTGGAAAGCGGCGGGACGCTCCAATGAGTCCACCAGTTGGGTCGTCGAGACCGTGAGCAATGCCCGCGCGCACCTCGTGGGTGCGGCCACCTACGCGGAATGGGCCGGCTACTGGCCGGGCGCCTCCGGGCCGTTCGCAAAAGCGATGAACGAGATCCCCAAGGTTGTGTTCTCCAACTCGCTCGCGTCCGCCGCCTGGGGCGAGACGGAGATCGCCGCCGGAGACCTGGCCGAAGCCATCACGCGGCTCAAGCGGGAGCACCCCGACGGATACCTGCTCGCCCAAGGCGGAGCACGGTTCGCCCGGTCGCTGGTCCAGACCGGGCTAATCGACGAGTACCGCCTTGTCGTCCATCCGGTCATCCTCGGCACGGGCGAGCGGCTCTTCAGCGCACCGCACACGATCGAGGCGACAAGCACGACGGCGTTCAGCGGCGGAGCCGTTGCTCACGTCTTCGCGGCGCGTCTGTAATCGCGCCCGATCGGCGACCGCCCTGGTGTCCGCGCTTAGGAGGTCTCCGCGCGCAGCGGCTTGAAGTAGCGCGCGGGAGCCAAAGCGGGTCTCGACCCGCAGCGGCTTCTTCGCCGTCCGAGACCCTCGTCTTTCGCATCGCCGGGAGGAACCAGCAGGTGTCGAGCACCCGTCAGCGCCGATGCGTGTAGCCCGCAGGGGCTGTCTGCCACGGTTGCTCGTGGCTGCTGCGTTTGCCTCGCTGCGACAGGCCGACGCTCGTGTTCGTATGTGATTCGGCCGCACAGCGCGGGGCTGGTTCAGTTCGCCGCGAACGCATGGCTCGAACGCGCAACGGGTGTCTGGGGGGCGGTTATAGTTCGCGCCATGCACAGGCTCCTCGTTCTCTATCCCCCGCCGTCGGACCCGGACCATTTCCGAAGCTACTACGAGGACACGCACCTGCCATTGGTGGCGAAGCTTCCCGGCCTGCGCGCCTACCGCTACAGCGTCGACGTCGCCGCCGGCGAGGGCGAGTCGCCGTATTACTGCGTGTTCGAGGCGGACTTCGACGATGCGGCGACGTACAGTGCGGCGTTGGAATCCCCTGAGGGTCAGGCAGTGCTCGCGGACGTCCCGAACTACGCTACCGGCGGCGTCGTCGTGCTGAACTACGAACTCCGCGCCGACTGAGCTACGGCTCCGAGGCAATCGCCCGTGTCCGTGCGCGCCGGCCAGCAGCAAGCCTGCAAGCACCGCGGCGCGGTTCTGGCGAATACGAGGGAAGGTCGCTACTTCCTGCGACAGACGCGCTTACAGCTGAACTCGCGCATCTGCGCCTGGGATCTCGGGGGTGCCTGCGCGACCGCGAGCTCAATCAGTGCCGGGGGCGAGAGATCGCTGGCTGGCTTGAGATCACGACGCTTCACGTAACCACCGCTGCTCACAATGCAGTTCGGTGGCACCTCAGCGGTGAGTAGTTTCATTGTGTCTCTGGAAACCAGTTGGCGAGGTGTTACGCGACTGTCTTTGAGGTGATGAAGCGGTGGATGGCTTCGTTGGCGTGGTCCTGAAACGACGGGTTGGCCAGATCGGGGAAGATGTCCGCCTGGTCGACCAAGGGACCCTTCAGCTTGTTGGCCGCGCTGGCGTAGAACACGCCGCTGGACAGGGTCGGGTCGGTGACGCCGTCGACCAGTCGCTTCGCGCCCACTTCAAGTTTGTGGGAGATCCCTAGGGCGGGCATGACGTATTTGGCCGCTATACGCAGCGGTAGCGCAATGTTGTTGGAGGCTTGGGTGCCGGTGGTGGCGCCGGGGCTCACGGTGATGAAGCGGCGGTCGGGGTATTGGCGGGCCAGGTAGGCCATCCACAGCGCCCCGATGTACTTGGCCTGCCCGAAGGCTAGGTTGAAGTCAGCTTTTCCGACGGCGAAGTAGCTGCCGTCGATGACGGTGGCGAGTTCATCGGCAGAGGTTGAGACGAACGATGGCCGTTTCATCCGCAACTTCGGAAGTCCCCGGGCCGCTTCGCTTCCGGCGAGGACCGCCACCTCTCCAAGTCGATCCTCGGCCAGGAGCCCCTCTAGGAGGACGACGTGGCCAAGAACATTCGTCGCGAACACGGTGGTGACCCCGTCAACGGTCAAGGCCATCGACTGCGGGCCAATGACACCAGCGTTCATCACCAGCGCGTCGACGGATCCGGTGATGCCGGCCAGGCCGGCGCGGACCGAATCCAGATTGGCGACATCCATGACAACGATGTCGAAGATGTGCCGGCCTGTCTTCGCTTGGACCTCGGCCTTTGCCGTTTTCGCCTTCTCTCGGTTCCGGCAGGCCAGGTAGATGCGGGCGATCTCCGGACGTGACGCCAGTTGCCGGGCCACCTCCTTGCCGATTCCGGCGTTCGCGCCCGTGATCAAAACGGTTTTTTCCGGGGTTGTGCTCATCGAGTTCCTCTCTGTTTTGTAGGTCCAGGCCGGGTCGGATGAATGGTGTGGTCAGACCGCCGGGCAGACATGGCGGCTAGGCCCTGCTCGGCCTGGCCCAGCAACGGCGGCTTTCCTGCTTTCCCGGCGCTAGCAGCCCCAGGTTCTCTTGTTTACTGGATTGGTTGATCCACTGTGTCAGACCTGAACTGGAATGTCAAAGCCATTCTGATCGCTATACTTCTGCCGATGTCCTCAAGCAGTTCTGATCGGCCACGGTTGACGCGCAAGGGTGAGGCCACGCGCGCGCGGATCGTCGATGCTGCGGCAGAGCTGATCTTTGAGCAGGGCGTTGCCGGCACGACGGTCGAGGAAGTGCGCGACGGTGCACAGGTGAGCAGCTCCCAGCTCTATCACTACTTCGAGGACAAGCCGGCGCTGGTCCGCGCAGTCATCGAGCGCCAGGCCGACCTGGCCATCGGCACGCAGGAGCGGTTCGACCTCAGCAGCCTCGATGGCCTACGGGAGTGGCGCGATTTCGTGGTCGATCACGCCCGCGACACGGCCGGGCGCGGCGGTTGTCCGGTCGGCTCGCTCGGCGCCGCGCTCGCCGAGACAGAGCCCGAAGCCAGGGTAATGCTTGCGGCGTCCTTCAAACGGTGGGAGGCCAGCATCATGGCCGGTCTTCTGCGGATGCACGCGCTTGGCCGACTCGGACCAGAGGCCGATCCGCGTCAGCTCGCGCTGGCTTTGCTTGCCGCGCTTGAGGGCGGTCTCCTGCTCGCTCAGATCCAGCGCGACCCCGAACCGCTCGCGGCCGCGCTCGACGCGATGCTCGCGCACATCGGCACCCTCAGCAGCACCACGAGCACTTCGCTCGACCGCTGAGCCCCCGAACCGACGAGCTACGGGAAACCCTCCCGCAGCGTGTACTCCTAGATCGACTCATATTGGATTGTGTGAGCCAGTTCTGTTACAGTCGGCTTCAGCAAGAGTGGATCACATGTTCCAACTACGAAGGGATGTCAACAATGGATCTGACAGACAAACGGGCTTTGATCACCGGTGGCACCTCCGGGATGGGTTCCGCCGCCGCACTGTCGATGGCCGAGAAGGGCGCGTCGGTGATCATCACCGGCCGCGATGAGCCCCGCGGCGCAAGCACCGTAGAGGAGATCCAGGCGGGGGGACGCGATGCGCAGTTCATCGCCGCTGATTTCTCTGAGATGTCCGAGGTGCGGCGCGTTGCCGAGGCGGCAGGCGAGATCGATGTCCTGGTCAACTGTGCCGGCTTTGCCGCCCGGGCGTCGACGGTTGACACCGACGAGCCGGCGTTCGACGGTCTGTTCCAGATCAACGTCAAGGCGCCGTTCTTCCTGGTCGCTGCGCTCGCCCCGAAGATCGCCGCCCGCGGCGGCGGCTCGATCATCAACGTCTCCACGATGGTCGCGAGCTACGGCCAGCCAGGCTTGGTTGCCTACGGCGCCTCGCGCGCCGCGATCGAGCTGCTCACCAAGGCGTGGGCCGCCGAATACGGGCCGCAGAACATCCGCGTCAACGCGGTCGCTCCCGGTCCGACGCGGACCCCGGCCATAGAGCCGATGATGGCGATGGCCCAAGAGTTCGGCAAGACGATTCCGCTCGGTCGGGTCGCTGACGTGCACGAGCTGTCCGACGTCATCACGTTCCTCGCGACCCCGTCGGCCGGCTACATCAACGGCGCGATCATCCACGTCGACGGCGGCCGCACCGCCGTCTGAGACGAGACGAGATGATCCTCGTCACCACTCCCGGCAACGTCGGACACGAAGCCACTCGGCTGCTCGCTGACGATCATCAAGCGGTTCGACTGCTCGCCCGCAACCTGGACAAGGGTCGCCGGGTTGCGGGCCTCGCTTTCAGCCCCGCAACGGGTATCTCACCGCTTCAGTCGGCTTCCCTCCCTTGCGCGGACAGCAAGAGCGCCGGTGGCGTAGCGGGGCAGTCCCGCCTTGCGGTGGCGGCGGCCCCGTTCGAATAGCAGCGCATCGTCAATCTGTCCCACGAAGGGAGGATTCATGGAATCCGTGCTGCTAGACGTCGCCGGGCACCGTCGGTCACCAGCGACCACGCCCGGCTATCACCGAGGCCGTCCACCACGAAACAAGGGCGAGCAATACCCGGCCGATCCGCCCACGGTCGAAGGGATCGTCGCTGTGATGAGCGCGGTTGGTAACCGCGCCGACGGTCACCGGCTCCGTGCGCTGATCGTGCTGCTCTGGCGCGCTGGCCTTCGGATCAGCGAAGCGCTCGCTCTCCAGGAAAGCGACCTGGACCGCTCCCGCGGCGCGGTGCTCGTCCGGCGTGGAAAGGGCGACCTATGTCGCATGCGACATAGGCCGCCCTATGTTGCGCCGGGAACTATGTTGCGCATTGTTGTGGATGCGCGGTCTTCGGCGGAGATCGGGCTTTTCGGCTGAACATATTTCGGGCGGGTCAGAGGCTCTCGAGGAACGCGAGGAGCGGGTCGGGTGGCCGGTAGCGGCCGGGCTTGGTGTTCGGGGGTGCGGTTCGGTCCAGCGCGCGTCGTTTGAGTTCCATGTCGGCGTGGATGTACTTGTTGGTGGTGTCGAGGGTTTCGTGGCCGAGCCACAGCGCGATCGTCGCGATGTCGATCGGGGTTGGCGCGTGCAGTAACCGCATCGCGGTGGTGTGACGGAGCGTGTGCGGGGTGATGTTCTTGGAGGCGAGCGAGGGGCACTGGTCGGTGGCGGTGGCGGCGTGTTTGACGACGAGTCGCCAGATCGCGCCTCGGGTGAGGTGCTGACCGCTGCGGTTGGGGAACAGGGGGCTGGCCGCGTGGCCGCCTCGTTCGCGTAGCCAAACGTGCAGTACTTGCCTGGTCGGGCGGCTGAGCGGCGTGCACCTCTCCTTCCGGCCTTTGCCTCGGCAGCTGACCCATGCGGGGCTGTCGAGCTGGAGGTCCTGGCGGCGCAGGCTCGCGAGCTCTGACGCGCGTAGCCCGGTCTGGACTGCGAGCAGCAGCAGCGCGTGATCGCGCCGGCCGGTCCAGGTGGATCGGTCCGGAGCGGCGAGCAGCGCGTCGATCTCGGGCTCGGTGAGGTAGCTGATCAGGGTCGTGTCGAACCGCTTCTCGGGGATCGCGAGCACGCGCGCGATCAGCTCCGCCTGCTCAGGGGCGCTCAGTGCCGCGTAGTGAAAGAAGGAGTGGATCGCGGTCAGACGCGCGTTCCGGGTCCGCACGCTGTTGCCGCGGTCTTGCTCGAGATGGCCGAGGAACGCCGAGATCGTCGCGGCATCGAGATCCTCGAGCTTGAGCTTCGATGGCGGCTTCCCGGTCTGCTCATGCAGGAACGCCAGCAGCAAGCGGAAGCTGTCGCGGTATGCCGCGATCGTGTGCGGGCTGGCGTCACGCTGGCGGGAGAGACGCTCGATGAAGAACCCTTGCAAGAGCGGCGGCAGCAGGGTCATGAGTGTTGCTCCCAGGTCTGCTCGAGCCTTTCGGCGGCGAGCGCTAGCAGCTCGGGCGCGCCCTCGAAGTACCAATAGGTATCCGAGGGGTGGAGATGGCCGAGGAACGTGGAGAGCAGCGGTAGCTGCGCGTCGATGTCGGCGTCTTCGCGATACCAGCCAAGCAGCGTGCGCAGCACAAAGCTATGGCGGATGTCGTGAATGCGGGCACGGCGCCCGAGCGTGTCCCGGTCAAGGCCGGTGGCGCGGCGGAGCCGATCGAACTCGTGCCAAATGGTGCCCTTGTTCAGTCGCGCGCCGGTGTTGGTGATCAGGAGGCTCGGGTCCTTCGGGCGCGGGCAGAGCGCGTCACGGATGCGGGCGTAGGCATCGAGCGCGGTGACCGTGCTCGGGTGAAGCGCGACCTCGCGGGATCTGCCGTTCTTGGCGTGGCGGACGGTGAGGCGGTGCTCGACCAGCTCGACGTCCGCGCGGTCAAGCGCGACCGCCTCGCCGATCCGTATGCCGGTCACGGACAGCAGCCCGATCAGCGTCTCGTAGGTCGCGGCCTTCAGCGGCGAGCGGATGTTGCGGGCCTCGTGCATCAGCGCTTCGATGTCCGCCTCGGAGTAGAGGTACGGGATCGCGCGGCGGAACTTGGCGGGCAGCAGGTCCGCGGCGGGGACTTCGTGGCGTGGGTCTGAGGCCCGCAGGTAGCGAGCGAACCCGGCCGCGATCGCTAGCCGTTGATGCCACCACACGACGCTCCGCTCGGCCGGCTCGGTCGCCCACTGGAGCGCCAGCGCGGTCGTGATCACCGTTGCCTGGCGCTGCTCGCAGAACTCGGCGAACTGCGGCAACAGCCGGCCGTGCGCTTCAAGCTTGTAACCCAGCGAGCGACGCAACCCCAAGTACTCGTCCACGGCTTCACCGAGCGCGCTCATGACTCGGCTCCCGGCCACGGCAGCGCCAGCCGCGACAGCGCTTGGCGGTCGACCTTGGCATATTAGGCCCGGCTCTTGGTTATGTGCAGTAGTTGGACGGGGCTGCGGTCGTGGCGGGCCGCGGGCGCTGTTGAGCTGCGCATAACGCTTCCTGGGACATCGTCTTGGAAGGGAGCTGCTGATGGTTGTTGCGGGTTTTTCGACGACGGACGTGGCGCTGGCTGCGTTTGACGATCATTTGCGTCGGGTGCGGGGTGTGTGCCCGGAGGTGAGGCGGAGCTATGGGCGCGTTGCCGGGGAGTTCTTGGAGATGGTGTTCGGGGACGGTCCGGTTGACCTCGCGCGCTTGTCGGCCTCCGATGTTGTGCGGTTCGTGTTCGAAGCGACTGTCCGTTACCGCCCGTCCACGCTGCAGGGTGTGACGACCGCGCTGCGGTCGTTTCTGCGGTTCCTTCGCGTTGAGGGTGTGCGCGATGATCGGTTGGAGGATGCGGTCCCGAAGGTGCCGTTGCGGCGGTTGTCAGCTGTGCCGCGGTATCTCGGTTCTGGTGAGCTCGCGCGCCTGATCGCCTCGCTTGATGAGCGGACTTCGCCGGCGGGGCTGCGAGCCCGTGCGATGCTGCTGCTGGCGGCTCGTTTGGGGTTGCGAGCCAGCGAGATCGCTCGGCTCGAGCTGGGGGACGTTGACTGGAGGGCGGGGACCGTGCAGATCCGCACGCGCAAGACCGGCCACGGCGCGCTGTTGCCGCTCCCGCGGGAGGTCGGGGAGGCGATCGCTACCTACCTTCAGCGCGGCCGGCCGGTGAGCGAGGACCGGCACGTGTTCCTGTTGCATCAGCAGCGGGTCGGTGCGCCGATCGATCGTCATGTCGTTGGTGATGTTGTCCGCCGGGCGCTTGACCGTGCTGGGATCCAGGCGCCGGTTCGTGGCGCGAACCTGCTGCGCCACTCGCTTGCGACGGACATGCTCGCGCACGGCGCGAGCCTGAAGGAGATCGCTGACCTGTTCGGTCACCGCGCGCTGACGAGCACGCAGGTTTACGCCAAGGTCGACATCGTGGCGTTACGCGAGGTCGCGCTGCCCTGGCCAGAGGTGACGCGATGACTGCCAGCTTCGCCGAGCGCGTCGAGCGGTACATCGCGATGCGTCGCGGCCTCGGCTACCGGCTTGCCAGGCAGACGACCTACCTGCGCAGCTTCGCGGCGTTCTTGGATCGCTGCGGGCACGACGGTCCCGTTCCGGTCGCGCTCACCGTCAAGTGGGCGACGGATACCCGCTCGCACGATCCGCACAATCCCGCTCGGCGACTGTCGGCCGTTGGCGGGCTTCTGCGCTATCTCGCGCCGCTGGACGGAACAGAGATCCCGCCGGCGGGGCTGTTGGGCCCGAGCCATCACCGCACGCCACCGCACATCTACTCCGATCAGGAGATCGAAAGCCTGCTCGCCGCCGCGGCCGCTTTGGCGCCCCGTGGCGGCCTGCGCCCGGAGTGCTACGTGACGCTGTTCGCGCTGCTGGCCTCGACCGGACTGCGGATCTCCGAGGCGCTCGCGCTCGCCCGCGAGGACATCAATCTGACCGAGCGGGTGCTGATCGTCCGGGCCGGCAAGGCAGGCAAATCACGGCTCGTGCCGCTGCACCCCAGCGCGCTCGGACCGCTCGGTGCCTACACCGCTCACCGCGATCGCGTCGCCGGCGGCGCCGGCTCGGGCGCGTTCTTTCGCACCGACCGTGACGAGCAGCTCACCTACGCTGCGGTGCGCGGCACCTTCAAACGCCTGCGCCACCAGCTCGGCTGGAACAGCAACGGGCGAACACGACGACCACGCATCCACGACCTGCGCCACCGGATGGTCGTCAAACGCGTGCTCGCCTGGTATGCCGAAGGCGCCAACGTCGACGCCAAGCTGCCCGCGCTGGCGACCTATCTCGGTCACGCCCAGATCTCCGACGTGTACTGGTACTTCAGCGTCACGCCCGAGCTGATGAGCATCGTCAGCGAACGGTTCCACACGATCGGCGCGCAGTTCTCGGCAGGTGCGCGATGAGAGCGCCAACGATCGCGTTCCCCGCCCTGCTGCAGGACTTCTTCCTGCGGCGCCTGATCGAGCAACGAGGCGTCAGCGCGCGCACCGTCGAGAGCTACCGTGACGCGTTCGAGCTGCTACTCGGCTTCGCCGAGCAGCGCACCGGCAAACGCGCCAGCGCGCTGTCGCTCGAGGACCTGGACGCCCCGCTCGTGCTCGACTTCCTCGAGCACCTCGAACACGAGCGGGGAAACAGCGCCCGCACCCGCAACGTCCGCCTCGCCGCGATCCGCTCGTTCATGTCCTACGCCTCGGTCCGCGACCCCACCTCGCTACCGATCGCCCAACGCGTCCTCGCGATCCCCCCGAAACGCTATGACCAACCCGTACTCGGCTACCTCACGCGCGAGGAGATCAACGCCCTGCTCGCCGCCCCCGACCGCAGCACCTGGAGCGGACGACGCGACGCGACCATGCTCGCCACGATGTACAACACGGGCGCGCGCGTCTCGGAGATCACCACGCTACGCGTCTGCGACGTCCTCCTGGACCGCCAACTCGCCGTTCACCTGCACGGCAAAGGACGCAGGCAACGCGTGATCCCTCTCTGGAAGAGCACCGCACACCAACTGCGCACCTGGCTTCAAGAGATCGACAACGACCCCGGCGCCCCAGTGTTCCCAAACCGCGCCGGCAAACCACTCGCCCGCTCAGGCGTCCGCGACCGACTCGACCGAGCAGTGTCCCAAGCCACGCAACACTGCCCGACACTGCAAACCCGCCGGATCTCACCACACACCCTCCGACACACCTGCGCGATGCACCTCCTGCAATCAGGAGTCGATCTCGCCGTCATCGCACTCTGGCTCGGACACGCCGATCCCGCGACTACCCATCAATACCTCGAAGCCGACCTCGCGACCAAAGAGGCCGCGCTGCGACGTCTCGACAGCCCCCAACAGCCAACCACCCGATACCGGCCCCCCGACCAGCTCCTCGCGTTCCTCGACAGCCTCTGACATGCGTTATGCGCAGCTCAACAGCGCCCGCGGCCCGCCACGACCGCAGCCCCGTCCAACTACTGCACATAACCAAGAGCCGGGCCTAATACGCCTTAGGTGCAGCTGCACCTAAGGCATAGACCGCGGTCACCTCGAGGCTCTGATGGCGCAGCACCTGGCCGATCTCCCCAAGCCCCGCCCCTGACCGCAACATCTCTGTGGCGATCGTGTGACGCAGCCGGTGGGCCCTGGCCGGCGCGATCCCCACCCGCCTGCACGCGCGGACCACCACCTCGCTCACCGCATCGCCAGACAGGCCCCTGATGGGAGCCTGTGCTCGCAGGAACACCGTCCGCCCGAAACCCCGCGGACGAGCGCGGCAGAGGTAGTCGGCGAGCGCATCGCCGACATCACCTGACAGCGGCAGCCTGTCGATCCGCGAGCGCTTTCCACAGACCACGATCTCGCTCACTCGCCAGTCCACATCATCAAGCCGCAGTCCGGCGACCTCACCGGCTCGCAGCCCGAGTCGTGCCAGCAGCATCAGGATCGCGTAATCGCGGCACCCGATCTTCGTTGAGCGATCACAGCTCTCAACCAACAGCGTGACCTGCCCGCCCGGAAGCCCGCGCGGCAGGTTCTCCCGGCGTTGCGGCACCGACGGCACCCCGCTCGCCAGCGGTGTCGCGATCGAGCCCTGGACATGCAAGAACCGCAACAGCGCTCGTAGCGCGCACACCACCGTCTCGGCCGTCCGCGGCGTGACCCGACGCGCCTCGCGTAACACGAACGCGTTGATCTCCGCGCCAGACAGGCACGCCAGATCGTCACCGAGCGGCTCTGAGCGCTCCGCCAGGAACCGGCGCGCGATCCGCGCATAAAGCTGGACCGAGCCCGCCACCAAGCCACGCTCGCCAAGCAGGTAGCCGCAAAACTCCGCAACCAGCCGGTCGACCTCGGTCGCCTCGACGACGGCGCCGCCGGACACGCCGACCGCCCGCAGATAGTCCAGCAGCGGACGCAGCCCCCTCGGCGAGATCCTGCTCGCGTAACCCTGACTTCGACGCTCAGCCAGGAACCGCTCGCCCACCCCCACCGACAACCCGTCGACGTCGAGCCCTTCGGCCTGCATCCACCGGCTCAGATGGGCAAGCAACTGCAAATGGAACTGCACCGCAGTGAGCGAATACCCCCGCTCGACAAGGTACGCGTGAAAGCCGACCGCGAACGCCATCAACGGACCCGTGATACGCACGCGATCCGGTCTGGGCTCGGTCATGAATCCCCTCCTAACGAGGATCGATAGAAAGCACAAGCCTCGATCAGCCCAGCCGAAATATGTTGCGCTCGCGCTCAGCGAGCGAGACGACCAGCTACCCCACAGCTCCCCTCAGCGCGGATCCCGTGCCTCCACAACTTCGCTGCGCAACATAGTTCCCGGCGCAACATAGGGCGACAAGCGCCGCGAGGTCGGAATGGACCGCTGGGCATGGGAACAGCTCGACCCCTGGCTCGAGATCCGCCGCGAGCTTCCGATCGGCGCATTGCTGTGCGTAATCCACGGACCGACCGCCGGACGACGTTGGGAAGCGTCGGCCGCGCGCAAACAGTTGCATCACGCGGCCGCGGCCGCCGACGTGAGACGGCGGTTCGCGCCCCACCAACTGCGACACGCCCACGCGGTCGAGATGGCGCACGAAGGCGTCCCGCTGGTCGTGATCCAGCGGCAGACACGCGAACCTCGGCATCACGAGCATCTACCTGCAGGGCATAGACAGCAGCGAAATCATCAGCACCGTCCACGGCCGGCCATCGCCGACGATTTCTGCCAGCGCCGGCCTCATGATCAGTCGGTAGAACGAAGCGCGACTGGGTCGGCCGGCGCCAGCGGGCCGACCCGACGCCACCCCCGCCTGGCGACGAGCAGGTCGCTCGCCGCTCTGGTTGCTCAGCACTCCTTTCCGAACGGCACGTGCATCCAGTACAACACTGCTCACGCAATAGTGAGCTGGTCGAGTAGCGCTCCCCAGACCGGGTTGTACTGGTAGTCGTGGATGTGACGGGAGACAACATCTATCGCGTTGGGCGTGACGGTTGGGACGAGCAGCGCGAGGTCGGTCAGCTTCTTGTCCAGACGGCTCCACAGCCGGTTGGCGGCGGCGGGCTGTGTGACCTGTAACGAGGCGGCGCGCTCGACCTGCCGATCGAACCCCGCGTTGCAGAACTCGCTGTCGTCGGTGGTGTCGAGACCATGACGCGCGACGAACTTCCCGCACGTGAGCTTGCCGATGAAGTCACTGGCGGATGCGTAGTCGGCGCTGAAGCCGCCGTCGATGACTTGGGCGCGGTTGCGTGAGTCGCCGGTGTAGGTGAAGTAGGTGCTGTCGGGGAGCAGGCGCAGCGACGCGCGGTAGCCCAGCTTGCGAAGGGCCGTCACCGCAAGCCTGGTGTCCTCGATGGCACCCGAGGGCGATGGGGTGACGTTCCAGACGACGACGCGCGTACCCCGGGTACCGGAAGCTGCGACGAGGCGCTTCGCCCGGGCGAGATCGGCTCCCTTCCAGCGGCCGTCGTCGCTGGGATGGCTGGTGTAGGGGCAATGCCGGCGGTATCCCGGGACCGCGGGCGGGAGCAGCTGGCAGGTGGGCTTCGCGGCGAGTGTCCCCCCGTAACCGTCGACCGCAGCGCTGCGATCGACGGCTAGGTTGAGCGCGCGACGAACGCCGACCTGGGTGAAGGGTGGGGCGTTGGTGTTGAGGAACAGAAAGCTCGTCACCAGCGCGGGATTGACGTGAACCTGCACGCGGGGGTTGGCGAGCAGGTCCCTCGCATTCCGTCCCGGTACCCGCCCAAGGTTCGGATCGAAGTCGACGTGACCGCCGGCGATCGCGGTGTCGGCCTGGGCTGAGGACAGCCCCAGCGGGATCGTTATGCGATCGGGGTATCCGGAGGGCTGGGCGGCCGCCGACCATTCGTGGAAGTAGGGGTTGCGCACCAATCGCAGCTCGCGGCCCGCGGCATAGCGTGTGATCATGTACGGGCCGGTGGCTGGAAGGGGCGTGCGAGCCTGCCGTTCCGGCGTCGATGCGGGGAGGACGTAGGCGTAGCTGACGGTTAGCTTGTAGAGGAAGTCGGGGTCGGGCCGGGTCAGGTGAAAGGTGACGGTGCCCGTCCGGTCGTCGGCGACGATCCCTTCAGATAGGTCACAGCGGCTGGGTGTCCGGATGCAGCGGGCCGCTCCATCGATCGCTGCGTACAGTGGTGCGCCTGCGGAGCCGATCGCGAACAGCCGCTCGAACGAGTGGGTTACGTCGCCGGGTCGCAGCGGCGCGCCGTCCGAGTAGCGGATTCCCGGTCTGAGGGTGAACCTGTAGGTCCGTCCGCCGTCGTCGGGCCTTGGGAGTGCCAGTGCGAGGTCAGGCACGAGGCGACCGCCGTCGGGGCCGGCGACGTGATCGAGCGTCACGAGTCCGTCGTTGCTCAATCCCAAGCCCTGTGGAGGCGGGACGTTCCACGATGTGCTGGCTGCGGGGTCAACCGTGTCGATCACCGCGTATGAGCCGACGGCGGTGAGATTGCCCCCGGGCCGGGCGGCGAGGGCGTGGACGGCGACCCACAGCCCGTGGTCTGTGGCGAGCGACGAGATGCCGCCGCCGACGTGGACTCTGGTCACGACCGACATGGTTCGGGGGTCGAGACCGAGCACGATGCCGTGGCGCTCGTCCCCTACCCAGAGATGGCCACCGGCGGTCGCCAGCGTGCTCGGCGCGCCGCCGAGGCCGACCGGCGACGCCGCTGTTCCGCCGTGGAGGCTCAGGCGCGACACCGTGGCGGCAAGCCGATCAACCACCCAGGTCCCCGCGTTCGTGGCGGCGATCGCGGAGGGTGCGCCACCTGTCCGGACGGTCTGGGCGACAGTGTCCCCTCGGGGATCGATCCGTTGCACCCGTCCCAGCTCGTTGTCGGTCACCCAGATGCCCTCGCCGATCGCTGTCAGGCTGCTTGGATCGCCGCCGATGCTGACGGTCGCTCGCCGCAAACCGGTGCCAGGATCGAGCCGGCTGACCGTTCCATCGCGACGGTCGAGGACCCACAGGCTTCCCGCGTCGAAGGCGACGTCGCTGGCGCCGCCCGCCACCGTAATCGTCTGGGCAACCGTATCCGTTGCCGGGTCGATCGCGGACACGGTGCGATTGGCTGGATCGAGCACCCATACCGCCCCGCCGCCGACAGCTATCCGGCTCGGCCCGGCGCCCAGGGGGATCGTGGCCAGAATCCGGTGGGCGCTCGGGTCGATTCGGACGACGTCGCCAGCAGGCGCCTCGGTCACCCACAACGATCCGAACCCGGCCACCATGTCGCTCGGCGCGGCCCGCAGGGCAACCGTCGCCCTGATCGCGTCGTCGGCCGGAGAGACCAGGGCGACGCCGTCACCAGCGAGCGATCGCTCCGGCCGGCGTGTGCGCTCGCCCTTGGGCGCCACCGTGGCGACAGCAAGAAACGCGACCAGGGCCGCGGCCGCGACGGCGACCGCGACTGTGACCCGGACGCGGACGCGACCGCGCCGGTCGGACGCCGGCGGGTGGGGCGATGGGGCCACGAGCTTTGGTTCATCGTTGGCGGCCGGCACGCCGGATGGTCGGGGTGACTCGCTCTCAGGTGGGTCGAGCGCGGCGTCCTGTCGGAGGATCGCCCGCTCGAGTCCTCTCAGCGCGGGTCCGGGCTCGACGGCGAGCTGGTCGACCAGACGCGCTCGTCCGGTCCGGTAGGCGGCGAGCGCGTCGGCTTGCCTGCCCGAGCGATACAGCGCCAGCATCGCCTGACCTCGCACGCGCTCTCGCAGCGGGTGCTCGGCGACCATCCGCTCCAGCTCGGGAACGACCTGGCGGTGGCGGCCCAGCGCCAGGTCGGCGTCGACCCGGTCCTCAGTCGCGACGAGCCGCATCTCGGCGAGCCGTTCGATCTCGATCTGGGCGAACGGCTTGGAGTCGAGATCGGCCAGCGGCCGTCCGCGCCATAACGCCTCCGCTTCGCGCAGTGTGCGCGACGCGAGTTCGTGGTCCCCAATCTGCGTGGCCCGGTGGGCCTGCGCCAGCAGCTCCTCGAACACGTCAAGGTCCAACTCGCCGGAATCGACCCGCAGGCGATAGCCGGGAGCCTGCCGGACCAAGCGAGGCTCCGGCGCCCCCGGTAGGTCGATCACCGTGCGCAGGCGCGAGACCTGCACCCGCAGGGTGTGGTCCGCCGTCTCGGGCCGCGCGTCGCCCAGCAGCTCATCGATCAGCTGTTCACGGGAGACGACGCGGTTGGCGTTGAGCAACAACATCGCCAGCAGGGCGCGCTGACGTGCTCCACCGATCTTGACCGGGGCGCCGTCGAACCAGACCTCGAGCGGGCCGAGCACGCGAAACACGACTGCCGTGTTAGCCCCCATCACACTGAGGATTGTCTTATATGGCAGCGGCTGAGACAAAACTGGGACAGCCGTGAGACGAAGCGCCGCGACACTGCCCGTCGAGAGGGGCCTCTCGTGACGCAGTTGGCCCCCGTCGAACGTTCTGTCAGGAGGAGGAGCCATGAATCGGGGAACCGCTGTCGCAATCGCCGTGGCAGTCTCCGCTGCGCTGGCAATCTCCGTGCCAGCCGCACGGGCCACCTACGCGGGGAAGCGCGGGCCGATCGTCTTTCAGCGGTTGCTGAATCCCAAGGACGACAGCTCGACTCAGCTCTTCGCGGTCTCGCCTACTACCGGACGGGTTCGACAGCTCACCCACTTTCAGGGCGGCGCGTTCGATCCCGCCTATTCGCCAAACGGCAGGCAGATCGCGTTCGACCGTCGGTTCCCGAACGGCCCGGACGCGGCCTACACAATCCGCTTCGACGGCTCCAACCCGATGCGGCTTCCAATTGCCTGTTCCGGCCAGTGCCTCGGCATCGACGAACCCAACTGGACCCGGAGTGGTGACGACATCGCCTTCGGGCGCGCGTTTGGCCCGATCGTCAAGAACAATGCCTCGACGCTCGAGCTTGCAACCGCCGGGCTATCTGGAGCGGGCGACCGAGTGATTCGGACGTTCGGGCTGACAGCAACGGGGACCGAGCCCCACAACGCGGTGTGGGCGCCGAATGGGCGGATGCTCGCCGTCACCGTCCTGAACACCACGAAGAAACCCGTCAACGCCAGTGCGATCTACTTGGTCAGCGCAAACGGCAAGACCATCCGCCGGCTCACGCCGCGTAACCTCGATGCCGGCAACCCCGACTGGGCGCCGAACGGCAAACGCATCGTGTTCAACTCCTTCTACGAAGGACAGTCGGAGTCGGAGCTCTACACGATCCGGCCCGACGGCACGGCGATGCGCCGGATCCGCAAAGAGAAGAAGAACAATTACGCCTTCGATCCGGTCTGGTCGCCCGACGGTGGGCGGATCGCATTTGTCCACACCTCGAGGACGACGCCGCCCCATATCTGGTCGATCGCGGCCGACGGCAAGGAGCTGCGCCAAGAGACTCACGGGAATCTGGTTGATCTCGAGCCCACCTGGGGCACGCCTCCGGCGTAGTCGGAGGGTTGGCTCCCGCGCCTCGCCGGTCGATCGCAACACTGTCGTCTGAATCGATTAACCAGCAGCGGACCCAACGCTTCCGCTCCTGAGCAGTTCCAGCCAGCTCGAGCCAACGACGTCAGTGCTGGTCTCACGCACATCCGGCGCTTCGGCTGCTCCGAAACGGGCTGATTAGGCTCCTCCTCCGGCCGGTCCAGCGGCGGCGCGACGCCGTCCTGCTTCTGCTCACCGACGAGCATCTCCCTCTGGATCTCCGCGGCCC
>CAWDJM010000006.1:0-399652 GCA_963802655.1 uncultured Solirubrobacterales bacterium
GACAAATCGGCAGTGCGGATCGGTGATCGCTCACCGAATCCCTGCGCCGAGCTGAAGACGCGGCGCGCCGCGAGCGTTCAACGACACGGCGCGCCATTGTGCGCTGGTTAGCCTGCCATCGGCTCCTGTGAACGCGGCGCGTTCGAGTACGCGTCGGCCGGCTCAAGGAACCCACGGAGCTGCTCGCGCAGCTCCGGCGTGTCCTCATGTCCGTGCACTGAGGCGGCGTGCTCAGCGGCCGCGCGAACGACCTCGTCCTCCTCGCCGATGATCGTCAGCGAGCAGTCCAAATCGCTCGGCCACCGACGACAATCGGCCATCATTCGCGCCATGCGAAACCTCCTTTCGTCCAGCCCATCCTCCCGCGCGGACCACCCACCCGTCAACTCTGCTCACGTCCTTGGCCGCCTCGGCATCCGTGCCCTGACCTCGATCGACGAGGTCCGACCGAACGCTCGGGTTAGCGCGAGCAGAAGCGTGACCCGTCCGGCACCCGGGCCACACCGTCCATGATCCAGGAGGACCCGATTCGGGCGCGTGCATTCCACGGCCAGCGGGTGCCTGGCACCATGCCCCGCTGCACGATCACTGCCTGGCATCGCCCGGGATCCTCCGAGCAGCCCCTAGCTGGTTCGCTAAGGCCACTATCCACATCTCGCGGCAAGCCTCGTCACGTTTGAATATTCAAAGATGAGGAAGGACTACCCGGCTTGGCCAGACGGATCAGGATCAATGAGCCCGCGAAGCGGCGCTCGCCAAGTCCGGTTATCTCAACCGGACGTCATCGTTTAGGCGGCGCAAATCCGGCGCGCTCGGCGGAACTCCCGCCGCGCTTTCCAATTACCAGACAAGGGTACGACCGCGCCATCGTCGATGAGCGGTTCGCTGAGCTCGAGCAAGAAGTCAGCGAGCTCGAGCAGGAACTCATTGAGCTCGACCGCGAACTCGTGAACGTGCAAGCTTCGACGCCGCCCAAAGGCGACGCGGCCGCCGAGATTGCCCGGACCGGGGAGCAGGTCTCGGCAGTCCTGATCGCCGCGCACGAGAGCGCAGACGAGACCAGGCGCCTGGCCGGGGCCGAGGCCGATCGCCACGTCGCTGATGCCGAGACCCGAGTGCGCAGCATCACTGAGGACGCAAACCGCGAGCTGAGGCGCCTCCGGGAGGAGATGGCATCCCTCGAGCGCGAACGCGACCGGCTCCTAGAAGCTATCCGCAGCATCGCCGACCGGCTCGCCGCACTCGCAGCCAAGCCCTCCGAAGACCTGCCAACAGAGTCAATACACGACTCGAGCGGAGGGTGACAACCCTGTTGACCTAGCCGCCGCCCGCTGCTGTTTTACGCCACCGAGAAGAGCCGGGGTGCCCTCCCAGGTCTTCGCACGAATGTTTGGACGAGCCGCCGGCGAGGTACCCTCACGGCACTGCGGGGGTCTGTCCCGCTGCAGCCCCCGGTCCCGTGTGGTCGGGCGGCCCCCGCACTCTAGCCCACCTTGGCGAGCGGGTTTCCCTCCGTGTGTGACAAGCGTCGGTTGAACGATCCGGAGCCTGGCCGCCGTTTTCAGGCGAGCCGGACGGCCCTTCCCGCTCGGCCGGCCAGATCCGGCCTCGCGTCCGCTCTGAGTGGAACCCGGCTCTGCTCGCCATCGGTCTGCTCTTGAGGACGCGCGGCACGGAGATATCGGCTCGCCAGACTGCTCCAATCACGAACGACGGGGCGTGAGACGGGCCGGCGCCGGTCCCGACCGCGCTGCTGCTCCCGTGCGGCCAGCATCCGAAGCGACAGTCAGCTGCTCATGGCCGCCTCGGCGACGAACCAAGAGGCGGTGCGTGCGCGGACGACACGGCCGGGATCGTCCCCGAGGGGAGTCAGATCGAGTCACCGCGGACTACCGCTTTGACCCGATCGTTAGCAAGAACTCTACAAGCACCCGGTGCCCCGTATTGGCCGGAGCAGGTCTGCGATCCGGCGTCGCGCGAGCGCCCTGTGTTGCTGGGGCGCGGGCTTCGAATGACTCGGGCTTGCGCCGGCCAGGACTCGCGAGCCGCCGATGTTCAGCAACGTCGGGCGGCTCGTGGTGTCCACGGCTCATCGGCATGCCATTCAATGGTGCGTCTGGGCGTCAGTGTCTAGCGAGTTCGGGTGGGGTCGTCGTAGGGGTCGGAGCCGATCTTGGTCCGTGGGTGGGGTCGTCGTAGGGGTCGGAGCCGAGCTTGCGTCCCTGGGTGGGGTCGAACGAACGCACGTCTGGTTTTTGGGGGGTCGGAGCGGCGGGAACGGGGACGAGGGTTGGCCGCCTGTCGCTTTCGGCGTGGTCTGGCTTGGGGTTGGGAGCAACGGTGGTTGTCATGGTGTTTTGTCTCCTTGGGGGGTTTGGGCTTGTTCAACGGTTCGATTTTCTGAGCTGCGAGCGGGGATGACCGTCTGCACTAGGCCGGTGACGACGTCATAGACGTGCCCGGAGACGGTGACGCGCGGGGAGATCGCGGGTGCGGAGCGCAGGCGCTCGACGTCGCGCGTGACGGTCTCTGCCGGGTCGAGGACGGCGTGCTCGCACAGGGCCGCTTCGTCGGCGCCGATCCGCTGCGCGTAGCGGCGGCGGAAGGTGTCGTCGGCGAGCGCGCCGGTTCCGCACTGGGTGTGGTGGATCACGGCGACCTCGAACAGAGGGCCGTCGGGCAGCGCGGTCTCTGCGAGCTGGCCGATGAAGGCGACGTCGTTGATCACCTCCGGGGTGACCCGCCCGCCGACGTTGCGCACGACCATCGCGTCGCTGAGGCCGAGGCCGAGGAAGTACGCGGGGTCGGTGCGCGGATCGAGGCAGGTGATCACGAACAGACGCAGCTTGGGGAACACGACCGCGCCCTCCTGACCGCCGGCGGCGGCAAAGGCGCGGTTGCGCTCCAGCGCGGCCTCGACGTTGGCGGCGGCCGGCTGGCCCGGGCTGGCCAACTCGAAGCCGGTCGCCCGGCCGATCCCGGAGCCGGCGGCGGTCACTTGCCTTGTGAGTTGCTGGGTGCTCATGGTGTTCTGTCTCCTGTCGCTCCGGGGGTCGGGTCAGCTGTGCGCTGCGGCGGTGGCGGGCGTGCCTGGTGCCGGCACTTCTGGCGTGTCGTCGTGGCTGCTCGTCGGTTGGGCGGGCAGCAGCGCCAGCGCGATCACGGCGCCTGCGGCGGCGATGCCCGCGGCGACGTAGTTGGCCGCGTGGAAGCCCTGGAAGAAGGCCGAGTTAGCGGCGTTGTGGATGGCTGACGCGAGCTGCGGTTGGCCGGCGTGGGTCAGCTTGCCTGCGACTGTGAGCGCGGCACCGACGGATGCGTGCGCGGTCCGCGCGACACTGGGAGGCAACCCCCCGGGGAGCGCGCCGGTGAGCCGGCTGGCGTACAGCGACGCGTAAACGCTGCCGATCACAGCGACGCCGAGGGTGCCGCCCAAAAGGCGCGTGGCGTCGTTGACCGCCGAGCCGACGCCAGCCTTCGCCCTCGGGACGACGCCCATGATCGCCTCGGTCGCGGGCGCGCTCGTGAGGCCCATCCCCGTCCCGAGAACGACCATCTGGGCGGCGATCGTCCCGTAGCCGGTGCTGGCCGATACGGTCGTGACCCACAGGTAGAACGCTGCCATCAACAACAGCCCGGAGGCAACGATCAGCTTCGTGCCGAGCCGCACGGCGAGCCGGGCGCCGAGGATCGAGGAGATGGCAACGAAGGACGCGACCGGCAGCAGGCGCACGCCGGTCGACAGCGGGCCGAAGCCCTTGACGAATTGGAAGTACTGGGTGACCAGGAAGATGAACCCCGACAGCGCGAAGAACGAGATCGCGACCGAGGCGCTCGCGGCAGCGAACCGCGGGTTGCCGAACAAGCTCACGTCGAGCATCGGGTGCTGGGTGCGCCGCTCCCAGGCCACGAACCCAGCCGCCAGCACGGCGGTCAGCGCGAAGCTGCCGATCGTCCGCGTGCTTCCCCAACCGTGGTTCGGGGCCTCGATGATCGTGTAGACGAGCAGGGCGACCATCGCAGTCGACAGCGCGAACCCGGCGCGGTCGGTCCTGGGCGCGTGCGGGTCCCGGGAGGTCGGGACGTAGCGGGCGGCCAGGACGCCGGCGATGGCGGCGACCGGCACCATCGCGAAGAAGATGCTGCGCCAGTCGGAGAGTTCGAGCAGCCAGCCGCCGATGATCGGTCCGAGCGCGATCGCCACGCCCGTGATCGCGCCCCACAAGCCGATCGCCCCGGCGCGCTCGCCACGCTCGGTGAACACGTTACTGAGCAGCGACAGCGTCGACGGGAACACCATCGCCGCGCCGACGCCCATCACCGAGCGCGCCGCGATCAGCGCGCCGGCGCTGTCCATCAGCCCGCCGGCCAGGCTCGCCAGACCAAAGACCGACAGGCCGGCGAGCAACATCCCCTTGCGCCCGAACCGGTCAGACAGGCTGCCAAAGACCAACACCGATCCAGCGAACAGCAAGTTGAACGCGTCCACGACCCACTGCAGCTGGGAGTTGGACGCATGCAGTTCGCGAACGAGCGTCGGCAGCGCGACGTTGACGATCGTCGTGTCGAGGTTGATCACAAACGCCGCCAGCAGCAGCGAGATCAGGATCAGTGGCTTGCGTCTCATCGACTCCTCCTCGGGATGCTTACTTGCGTCATGCAAGGCAGACTAGGGAGGAGACTAGCTTTTGTCAAGCAAGTCAGCTAGCATTGGACTGTGCTCCAACGCGACTATCCAGACCAGGTCTGCTCGATCGCCCGATCACTAGAGGTCATCGGGGAGCGCTGGACGCTGTTGATCCTCCGCGACGCCGTCGTCGGCCTAACGCGGTTCGAGGAGTTCCAGGCGAAGCTCGGGATTGCCTCCAACGTCCTCACCAACCGGCTCAAGCGGCTGTGCGACGAGGGGCTGCTTGAACGCGTTCCGGACCCGGAGCGGCCCGGCCGGCCGAAGTACGTCCTCACTGACAAGGGACGCGAGCTCGCGCCCGCCCTGATCGTGCTCATGAAATGGGGCGACCGCCACTACCCGACCCCAGGCGGCCCACCCCGACTCACCCTCCACGCCGGCTGCGGAGGCAACATCGGCCCAGACCTCCACTGCGACCGGTGCGGCAAACACGCATCGCGCGGGGAGATCGAGCTCCCGCTCGGCCCGGGGGCGCCACGCGGCGAGCACACCGGACGATGAGCATCGGCGCGCGACGATCGTCCCGCGCGCAACCGACCAGCGGCACCGAGAATCATCCAGGCATACCAACCGCCGTCACCGACACGCGGCCGTCGACCTGCCCTCCCCGGCACCTACTTCGCCACGAGCAGACCACACTTGTGCTCCTCCTCAGCCAGCCACCCAGCGCTCGCCTGCGCAATCGCGTGAACTCGGCACGCAGCCACAAGAGATCGTGTTCCTCCCTTGATGCCCGACAACAGTCGGGAGCAGGCCGTGGAGCCGAGGCGACCGCGGACGTGAGGCGCGTCACTCGCTAGTCACCCGGCGACGCCTGATCGAGGTCTGCCGCGCGGTCGCTGAGTGGGAGCCGCCGGAGCTCTAGCGAGTGGGCTTGGAGCGCGGTGCGTGTATGGGCGGACGCACGAGCGGCTTCACCTCCGGTGGCCGGACCGGTGGGCGCCGGGCCGGGGAGTCCGGCGCGTTGGCTACTCGGCCGGCGCTGGCGAGGCGGCTTCTGATGGCGCGGCCGTGGGGGCGATGCGATAGCCGCGCTCGGCCTTCTGCACCTCGCCGCTCTTGGCGAGCTTGGACAGCGTCGTCGAGACGGTCCCGCGCGCCAGGCCCGTCTTGTCGGCCACCTGCCCGGCGGTCATCGCCTCGCCATCGGCGAGGGCGGTGAGCACGGAGGCCTTGGTCGCACCGGGCGCCGTCCGGCGTGGGGAGCGAGGCGCCGGCTGGCTGGTTTGCCGGGCCGGCGCGCTGTTCGTCGCCGATACGGTGGGCTTGGACGCGGTCCGCTGGGCAGGCTTGCGCAGCGGAGGCTTGCGGGTTGGCGTCTTGGACGAGCGGGGGTCGAGCGCGGCAAGCGCCTTGCGCAGGCGGTCGGCTTCGCCGGCGAGCTGGTCAAGGCGCTCCTGAATCTGTTCACGCAGACGGTCGATCACGTTGGCTCCATGTGGTTGCGGTCCCGGGGCGGGCGCGATCGTACACGTCGCAGCACGGCGCGCCGTGGTTCCGTCGTCGGTTCGAAGCAGGTGCATAGACGTCAACCAGCCCGAAAGGCGCCCGTCGCTTCGGAACGCATCAACGCCTTGGGAGTCCGAAAGCCCGGTGTCGGACCTTTATGTCGCGGCGGGTCGCGGCGGGTACATTCCCTGCGTAACCGGTATCGGAATGACGGCAGACCTTACGTGTCCTAGTTGCGGCGAGTCAGTCCTCGATATGGGGAAGTACACGGTCGGCCAAGGTGATGTGCGATTCGAACGCGCAACTTGCCCGCAGTGCCGGGCCGAACTCGTGCGCCATCCCGACCTAGAGGACAAGACGTGGAAGGTCCATCGGTCCCGGCCGAGACCGGACGAAGAGCTAGGCGGCAGCGGCTAGGCACGGCGCTCGATCCGCTCCGGTTGGCCCCGCCGCCCCAGCTTCGTGCTCGCGAGAGACCCCGGTATGTCGGACGCCGACCTGGCGCGCGCCTGCAACAGCACCCCTCAGGCGATGAACGGCGTCCTCGCCACGCTCAAACGGGAGGGCCTGATCGACAGACACCCCCACCCGACGCACGGCCGCATTCTCCAGGTAACCCTGACGCAGGAAGGCAAGCGACGACTCGACGCGGGGACCCCCAGCGTCCGAGCGCTCGAAGAGGCCATTGAGATGGACCTCACTCAAGACCAGATAGCGGCGATCAAGAACTGGCTCGTAACGTCGGGCCAGCGCCTCGAAGCCGTCACCACATCGCGCGGCGCATAGTCGTCGCCGCCGGCGGCCGTCGGCCCGATGCTGACCAGTCGCATCCGGTCGCGAAGCGCACACCGCCGGCGCGGCAACAGGTGACCGCAGCTGACCACGAACAGGTGCCGAGCTTACGATCAGCTCACCATCGCTCGCCGATGGAGCAATAGCAGCGGACGGCGATCGGGACTCTCTCAGGCAGTCGGTCCGGAACGATCTCAGCGGTCTGCCTCCGCGCCAACCTCACTTCCCCATTGTCGCCGCTGCAGCCACGAGGCCAGCGCTACTGCTTCAGTTGGCCGGCGACCCAGAGCGGAAGTCAGAGCTCGGCCATCTCGGCCGGCGACGTGACTGCTGGTTCGTGAGACCAGCACTGATGATCGGAGTCGAGTGGTGCTGGTGATCTTCAACGGTGCCGCTAGGCCTTGGCCCCTGCTTGCCTTGAGATGAATCTCCTAGCTGCACCCGGCCGGCCGCGTCGCTTCGGTCAAGTTCTTGTCCACGAACGCGACCGTATAGCTGTTAGTCGACATCATGGCTCGGTCCATCAACAGTGTCGGCCGGTCAAAGACCACGCTGCAGTCCGACCGCTCAGACCGCAACGTCGGCGAGCGGCGGCGCGAGGACGGTGTCGTACTCTGCCATCAGCTCGCGGGCCTGCTCGTGATCAGGCATAGCGCCGGTACGAGCGACGTGTTCTGCCACCCTGGCGAAATAGTTCTCATAGCCGCTGGGCGTCAAGATCGCGATGTAGCGCGCGGGGTCATCGAACGGATTATTGAAGCCGTGTGCCAGCTGACGGCTGGCAAACACGGTCTCGCCGGGGACGGCCGTAGAGAAGGTGTCGCCGGTTCGGAAGCGCATTCGGCCTTCAATGACCACGAAGGTCTCGTCGTGACCGCTGTGCACGTGAGCGGGCGGGCCGGCCAACTGCGGCGCCATCCGGCCCTCCAGGACGGTGAGGCGACCGAGCGTGTCACCAGCATTGACCTTGACCAACATCGACCAGTTCGGCAGGTCGATCGGCTGGCCCTCGTCGCGGCCGCGGACGAAGCCCTGAACAGGCTGCTGGTGGGAGTGGTGGGGCTCCCGCCCAAAAAAGGTCACGATCGCACCGCATTGGAGGATACGCAGCCGCAGCATGGGCTGCGACTGAGTCGGGGGCAGCCTCGTCTATCACCCGCTATAGAAGGCCAGACGAGTCCAGACTTCATGTCGCTGATCGCACCCCCGCGTGGGTCGGCGCCGTTAGGGCGAGCCCAGTGCCGAACGGCTCCGGATCAATCGTCGGCATGAGTATGGGCTTCTCGGTCCTCCCTCTTCGGCCCGCCGCGCCGGTCGCTTCCGCTCCGGGCCCCGGTCGAGCCCGAGCAGAAGTGAGAACCGACGCCGGCGCAGCCGACGACGCGGCCCGTCGTTCGTGCAAGCAGAAGCCGGCCGGATCCCTCTTGGTTTGTGTCCGTCTGCGAGACGGCGCGTTGCTCAGGCGAGCGAGGTGACCTCTGGCGGCTGTCTCTGAGCCGGTGGTGCGCTCGTTGTGACCCCGGCGCCGAGCGTGTAGGTCAGATGTCCGCCCAGCCAGCCGCCCGCGCCGAGCGCGGCCGAGCCGGCGAGCGAAAGCAGCCTGCCGCGCCCCCGCGCCTCGTTTACGCGCAGAGTAGGAGCCCAGCATCAGCGCTACGGCCGTCGCGTTGGCGGCGGCGTGAACGAGACCAGACCGGCGCACCCCGGCGTGTTCCCCCTCGGCATTGGCCCAGTCCGACCAGCCGCTGGCGGCGGTCGCGCCCGCAGCGAGCAGGCCGATCAGGATGAGCCGATCCGACGCCGACTGATTGGCTTTTCCGCCCGTCCAGTCCAGAAGGATCGAGCTCGTCCAGACGCCGATCGGGACGTCGGTCAGGATCGGATGTAGGGGATGACCGACGCCAAAACCGCGCCTCGGTGCTTGCACAGTCGCTGCTAACGGTCGGCTCAATGCAGAAGTACTAGGCCAAAGCCGCCGCGCTTCTGCATCCACGAATTTCGAGCACTCTCACAGCCCGTTCTCACCCCCTTCGAGATAGCTGGTTTCGGCGGGATGCGGCATCGGTCCGTCGGCGACATCCGAGACTTCGGCCCTGCAACATCGAGCACCTTCCGACGAGCGCTTTCACCGACTCGTCCCCGCGGATCGGGTGATCGCTTCGGCGACTTATGTGAGGTCGGATTTGCGCGTCCAGGATGTCCACGAACCGGCCTTTTCGCGGTCCTGCAGGACCGTTATGTGAAGTCCGGCATTGACGTCAACGACGTCGAGTTGCGCAGCGTCGCGATTCGGCGTCAGCAACCATGCTTGCGCTCCACAACCAGCTCTTCAGGGCGAGGACGGCCTGCGCCGGCGTGCTCGAGCTCGCGGGGTCGTCCACCGTCGACCGCGCGGCCAGGTACCGGCCAGCGGACGTAGACGGGACGCTCGCCGATCTCGAGGTAGCCGCCCTGGCTCCTCTCCTTCGTTGCGCCGTTGACGTTCCCCTCGTCCAGGTGGAGCGGTTTCATTCGTATCTTTCGTACTCGTCGGCGCGTCCGGTGTGGCCCTCCGGGTCGACACGTCGAAGACATGTCCACCACGTCAGACCCCAGCAACCATGGGGCGTGATAGGCCCAACCTCACATAAGTCGCCGAAGCACTCCTAACCTAGAGCGCCGCGGGGCCAGCGCTCTCGTAGCTTCTGGCGGCTCGCTGCAGGCGCGCGCGTCGGCGACCGCGCGCTCGGCTGCGGCGGCTTGGGCTGCTGGGAGCTCGTAAGATCGGGCAGGAGCGCTCAGCCCGGTGGCCCGATTCTCACTGGGAGGCGCGCGTGTTGGGTCAGAGTCGTTGGCAGCAGTATCCGCGTCATGGATGGAGTTGGGCGGGACGCCGACCGTCAAGCAGGCTGCTGGCCGATCCGGGCTGGCGGCTCCGGCCCGGCAGGGTGGGAGCCCCGTCGGGCCGGGAGCCGTGGACCCTAGAGTCCGATTGTTCGCAGGCGATGGAGGTCGTAGCGGGCGAGGTCGCCTCCGACCTGAGCGCCGTCGACGTCGGAGAAACGGAAGTGGATCCCTTCCCAGACGCGCGCGTCGGTGACCTCTCGGGTGATCTGCGACCAGCTTCGGTAGACGTGCGTCGAGCCCGGATCGGTCGGGCTTGTGACGCTGATCGGCACCGGGGATCGCCAGTCCCCCTTACGGCCCGCTCTGGCTCGCCGGTCTGCGGGGTCGCGAGGCCGAGCTCTCGCGGCTGATGGAAACCGCAGTCGAGGAAGCCATCGCGCGGGGAGAGGGGTACGCGCTGGCTGACGCGGAGTTGGTGAGGGCGATTCTGTACAACGGGCTCGGCCGCTACAGCGCCACCATGTCCTTGTTTGGTGCCGACGGCGAGCGCTCCTACGACATAAACACGCCGCCGCGAGCGGTGGCCGAGGTGATCGAAGCGGCTGTCCGCTGCGAGGAACGCCAGCTTGCGAGACGTCTGCTCGACAGGCTCGCGGAGATGGCCCGGGCCAGCGGCACGGACTGGGTGGTGGGGGTTGTGGTCCGCTCGCGCGCCCTCATCAGCGAGGGCGACGATGCGGACAATCTCTATCGAGTTGCAATCGAGCGGTTGACCCACACGCGCCTGCGGTTGGAGCTAGCCCGCGCCCACCTCCTCTACGGAGAGTGGCTGCGCCGTGAGCGCCGCCGCCTAGCCGCGCGCGAGCAACTCGGCACCGCGGTCGAGATGTTCACCGGCATGGGGACCGAAGCGTTCGCCGGACGCGCCGAGCGTGAGCTGGTGGCCACGGGTGAGCACGCCCGTCGACGCAGCGTCGAGACCCGCGAGGACCTTACCCCTCAGGAGGATCAAATCGCGCGACTCGCCCGCGACGGACTGTCGAACGCCGAGATCGGCGCGCGCCTATTCATCAGCCAACACACGGTCGCCTACCACCTGCGGAAGGTCTTCTCCAAGCTCGACATCACCTCACGCAGCCATCTCATCCGTGTGCTGCCCCAACGCGCAGCCGTTCGGGGAACGGTCTAGCTGGGTCTAAGCGGCTGGCGCCGACGCAGCAGCGATCGAACGCAAACGGTGCAGAGCTTCGCGCTCGATCTGGCGGCTTCGCTCCTCGCCCACGCCGAGCCGCTGACCGATCTGCTCATGAGTTTGGGCGCCCTCGTCGCTGAGGCCGTAGCGACGAACGATGACCTCCCGGTGGCGTTCCGGCAGCAGGCGCACCATCGACGAAACCTCGTCCCGGCGCTCGCGCGCGATTGCACTCTCGAATGGGTCCCCCGCTCGCCCGTCGGCCAACAGGTCGCCAAGCGGCGTCCCGTCCTCGCCAACCGGCTCGTCCAGAGAGGCTGTCACCCGGGCCGCCTCACGTAAGGAGCGCACGGTCGTGACGCTCAGTTGGGTGTGCTCGGCGATCGCCGCGTCTGAAGCGCGTCGGGGCTCGATCCGCTCGAGTTCGGCCTCCGCGCGTCGCACCGCGGCGAGCTGCTGGTTGGCCTTGGCGGGCATTCGGATCACATTTGAGCTTGCGATCGCGTCCAGAATTGACCGTCGGATCCACCACACGGCATATGTGGAGAACTTCACCCCGCGCCGGTGGTCAAATCGTTCAACCGCTCGGACCAAGCCGATCGTGCCCTCCTGGACGAGGTCTGCGAACGGAACGGTGCTGCCGCGACAGGCCCTGGCGACCGCGTGCACCAACCGCAAGTTGCTCTCGATCATTCTCTGCTTCGCCTGCAAATCGCCCCGCTCGATCTGCCTCGCGAGCATGATCTCCTCCCCGGCCGAAAGCAGTTTCACGAGGGATCCTCGCTGCCATCACTTCGGCGTATCGCTCGCACCGATCCTCTGGCTTGGCGTGGCCACTTTCGTGAGCCAGCCTGGCGCCGCCTAGTGCCATTCGTGACGAACGTGCGCGCCGCGGCGATTACCCGGCACCGGTTCACGTCGCCACCCGCGCCCTCATGCGACCGCGGCAAGCGCCGGGCTCGACGATGGCCGCCGGACGTTGACGGCCGCCAAGCTGATCAGCTCAGACAACGCCGGAGACGTCACCTCGTCACGCCACAACAGCTCAAACGCGACTGTGCGACGCGGCTCGAGCCTCCGAACGATCACGCCAGACGGAACCGCGTCGGGCGCGGTGGTCAGCACGACGGCCTCGTTGTTGGCGACCGCGGCGTGTCGCGCTGGGCCCTGCGCGCCCGGCACCAGCTGTGCCGCCACACCCAGCTCCGCGAGCAGGTCCGAGACGGTCCGGTCCAAGACTGCACCGTCGCGGTGTCCCGTAACGGCGATCCGTTCACCTTGCAGATCCTCGGCATCCACGGAACCGATCCCGGCAAGCGGATGACCGGTGCCGACGAGCACCATCCAATCCTCGTAGCCGAGCTCGAGGGTCCTGAGGTCAGCCGAGCCGTGCCCGGTTGGCGCAACAAGAGCGTCGAGGCGTCCAGCGCGGAGATCGCGCCAGAGCGTCCCGCCGTAGGCCTCGACCACGGTGAGCTCGACTCCAGGCCTCTCTCGGCCGAATCGCAGAAGCAGCTCAGAGGCGAGAGGCCACCGGGCTCCGGCGGCTAGGCCCAGCCGAAGGCTCCCGATCACCCCGGCCTCGAGATCACGTCCCGTGGCGAGCGCCACGTCGGCTGCGGACACGGCCGCGCGCGCACGCTCGAGGAACAGTTCGCCGGCCTGCGTCAGGTCGATGCCACGTGGGTGGCGCTCGAACAGCTGAACGCCGAGCTCGGCTTCGAGCCGGCGTATCTGGGTCGAGAGTCCTGGCTGGGCGACCCACAGTCGCTCGGCGGCGCCGGTGAAGCTTCGCTCCTCGGCGATCGCGATGAAATAGCGAAGATGGCGGAGTTCCACGTCGCTCTCCTTACGCGGCCATCGGCCGGGCCAGCGCGGCCACTTCAGCAGCCGCAGCCTCTTCGGCGTCCAGCGCTGCGACGTAGGAGGCGAATGCCCACTGGCGACCCTCCGGCTCGGCCTCAAGGAAGAGCTGCCACCGCGTCGAGACGAGGTTCGCCGCCTCGCGCCACGCATCGAGCGCTTGGGCCCGGCCGCGCCCGGCGAGCGCCTGGGAGATGTGATCTGTAGAAAACACTTTGACTGTCCTCCGGTCGTTGCGAACGTGGTCATCACGCTATGTCGACGCGCCATCGTTCGCATCGCCTGCGCCTGACAGTCGTTGGCTGTCAGCTGACAGTCGGGCTGGTAGTCGCACGGTGTCTCGCACCGTTGGGCCCGTCTCAAACCTGGGCAAGGGTTGCCCACACCCCGGCAAACACGAGCAAGGTCACCGCCCGGTCGAGAACGAACTCGCCGCTCACGTCGTACGCCCGTTCTCGATCGGACCCGTATGCGCGCCGGGAGGGGTGGGTATAGGAGCGGGTTATCGGCTGCGTTACGCTGCTGTCGTCGGCGGCGGCGTGTCCCCAGACGCTTCGACGCACCGAGCCATTGGAGCGCGTGATGGCGTGACCGTGGGACGTAGACGCACGGTCGATCGCGGGCACGACGACCACGTCTATCGAACCGAGCGGGACGGGCACCAGCCTTCACGGCGATGTCAACCGCTACGGAGACCCCGCCCGAGAGCACCGAGCGCGGCGGGCATCACAGCCGGCTTGTGCGTTGGTTTGTTCCACGCCCGCTTCCTCAGCCGCTCAACCCGGCGCTGCTGAAGCATTCCGAGGAGCGCGCCCAGAGCGTGCAGGACCGGATCGCCGACAAGATCACCGCGTTCTCGGGATCGATGACCTTCGTCTACATCCATGTCTTGTGGTTCGGACTGTGGATCGGACTCGGCGTCGAGAAGTATCCCTTCGGGCTGTTGACGATGATCGTCTCGCTCGAGGCGATCTTCCTGTCCACGTTCGTGATGATCAGCCAGAACCGGGCGGATGCAAAGCGGCAGGTGATCGCCGATCAGCAGTGGAAGACGGTGCAGACCGAGGACCAACAAAACCAACAGCTGCTCGACCTCTCGCGGCAGACGCTCACGCTCACCAAGCAAGTCGACTCTCGACTCGCGTCCGACGGCCGCCTCGAGTCCTGAGATTTGAACTGGACGCGCGGGGTCGCGCCGGGTTGCCGGAGAGCGCCGTTGTGGTCGGCCCCCAGCCGCCGCCCCGGTGGCTATACGAGCGCGCCATGTACACGGCCGCTCCCGGCGCCTACGGTGAGCTGGTGATCCAAACCGTCGGGCCACATACGGGTCGGGAGCGTCGGTCTAGGGTGGCCGTCGTGATGGCTAGAGGCCATCCAGTTCCCGGGGGGCTGATGCTCCGTGGTCGCAACGACGAGCGCGCGGTGCTCGATCGGCTGCTCGAGGAGGCTCGAGCTGGGCAGAGCGGCGTGCTGGTGCTTCGAGGTGAGGCGGGCATGGGGAAGACGGCGCTGCTCGAAGATGCGATCGCGTCCGCGTCTGACTTCATCCTCGTGCGCTCGATCGGCGTCGAGGCGGAGATGGAGTTGGCGTACGCGGCGCTGCATCAGTTGTGCGCCCCGCTGCTTGACGGTCTCGATCGGATTCCAGCCCCGCAACGCGACGCGCTTGAAACGACGTTCGGGCTACGTGAGGGTCCGGTCCCGGATGCATTCCTCGTCGGCCTGGCTACCTTGAGCCTGCTCTCGGAGGCAGCGCAGGAGCGCCCGCTGGTGTGCGCGATCGACGACGCACAGTGGCTCGACCAAGCCTCGGCACAAGTGTTGGCGTTTGTAGGGCGCAGGCTGCTGGCGGAGTCGGTCGTCCTTCTGGCCGCCACGCGCGAGCCAGCCGGAAGATACGGTCGGCTTCCGGAGCTCGTCGTGGAGCGCCTTCGGGACGTTGACGCGCGAGCCCTCCTGGCGTCGGCGATCCCGGGTCGACTGGACGAGCGGGTGGCAGATCAACTGCTGGTGGAGGCACGCGGCAACCCGCTCGCCCTGCTGGAGCTGCCGCGGGGATTGTCGCCGGCGCAGCTGGCGGGCGGCTTCGGGTTGCCGAGAGCGCTGTCGCTGTCGGGCCGGATCGAGGAGAGCTTCGTAAATCGGCTCGAGGCGCTGCCTGAGGACACGCAGCAGTTGCTGTTGGTGGCCGCTGCGGAGCCGACCGGCGACCCGGGACTGTTGTGGAGCGCGGCCGCGCGACTGGGAATCGCTGACGCTGTGCTCTACCCGGCGGAGTCGGCGCGCCTCCTCGAAGTCGACGGCAGGGTTCGGTTTCGCCATCCGCTGGTGCGCTCGGCGGTCTACCGGGCGGCGACCCCGCACCAGAGGCGACGAGTTCACCGGGCATTGGGCGAGGCGACCGACGCGCAGCTCGATCCCGACCGGCGCGCTTGGCATCTGGCCGAGGCGGCGGCCGGCCCGGACGAGGACGTCGCCGGCGAGCTCGAGAGGGCCGCCGGCCGGGCGCAGGCGAGAGGCGGGCTGGCCGCCGCCGCCGCCTTTCTGGAGCGGGCCGCGACGCTGACACGCGAGCCCTCGCGGCGCGCGCGAGCGCGCGCTCGCGGCGGCGCAGACCAAGTACGAAGCAGGCGCACTCGACGACGCGCTCGGTCTGCTCGGCACCGTGGAGGCCGGCGCGATGGACGACGCCCAACGCGCCCGCGTGCATTTGCTCCGCGCTCAGATCGTGTTCGCCTCCAAGCGCGGCGGCGACGCGCCCCGGCTCCTGCTGAGGGCCGCTCGCGAACTCGAAGCAGTCGACCCCAGCCTCGCGCGTGCGACCTACCTCGAGGCCCTCTCCGCAACGATGTTCGCTGGCCGCCTGGCCCGCGGCGGCGACGTGGTGGAGATCAGCGAGGCCGCGCTTGCCGGCCCACCGCCGCCCCAGCCGCCGGGTCCCTCCGACCTCCTCCTCCAGGGGTTGGCGGTCCGGTTCACCGACGGGCCTGCGGCGGGTGTCCCGATCCTGAAGGAGGCGCTTCGAGCGTTCCGCGGGATGAGTGTGCTGCCGCGGGAGGAGGCCCGTTGGCTCTGGTTCGCTAGCTGGATCGCGCTCTTTCTGTTCGACGACGAGGCCTGGACGGTGCTCTCGACGCGGCACCTCGACCTCGTTCGCGAGGCCGGGGCGCTGACTGCGCTGCCGTTTGTCCTCGCCAATTGCAGCAGCGTGTATGCGTTTTTCGGTGACCTGGGCGCGGCCGCTGCGTATGAGGAGGAGCTGAGAGCGGTGACCGAGGCGACCGGGATCGCCGCCGTCCCTTACGGAGCGCTCGCGCTCGCTGCTGTGCGCGGTCATGAGGCCGAGCTCACGGAGTTGATCCGAACCACGATCAGCGATGCACAGACGCGCGGCGAGGGGCTCGCACTGACGATCACCGAATTTCTCAGTGGAACGCTGTACCTCGGGCTCGGCCGCTATGACGCGGTCCTGAGCGCGGTGGGCCACGCCGAGCGCTATCACGTGGAGGGCGCGGCGATTTGGGCGCTGATCGAGCTGATCGAGGCAGCCGTCCGGTCCGGACAGCCTCAGCTCGCGGGCGCGGCGCTGGAGCGGGTCACGGAGATGACCCGCGCCAGCGGGACCGACTGGGCGCGCTCGACCGAGGCCCGGTGTCGCGCGCTACTCAGTGAAGGCGACGCCGCCGAGACCGACGACCTCTATCACAAGGCGATCGAGCACTCGGGGGCTACCCGCCTCCGCGTGCATCTCGCCCGCGCCCATCTCCTTTACGGTGAATGGCTGCGGCGCGAACGGCGCCGGGTCGATGCCCGCGAACACCTGCGGACCGCGTTCGAGATGTTCAACGCGATGGGGATCGAGGCGTTCGCTGCGCGCGCCGAGCGCGAGCTACTGGCCACCGGCGAGCGTGTCCGCAAGCGCACCGTCGAGACCCGCGATGAACTCACCGCTCAGGAGACTAAGGTCGCGCGCCTCGCCCGCGACCGACTGTCCAACGCCGAGATCGGCGCGCGCCTGTTCATCAGCCAGCACACCGTCGCCTACCACCTACGCAAGATCTTCAACAAGCTCGGCATCACCTCGCGCAGCGAACTCGGACGAGTGCTGCCCGACAGCTCCGACGCCAGAAATACGCAACCGGGCAGGCGTGAGTGGCCTCCGCCACCCACGCCCGCCCGCCAGATCACGGGTTGGAGACGATGATCTCGTTGGTCACGCCGAGGACGCCGTAAAGGCTGGCGACATCGTCGTAGGCCGCATCGCTCTCGAACTGGTAGCTGACATTGCCCTTCAGGGTGACCCAGCCGTCGTCGACCTTGACGTCCAGGAAGTCGGAGGGCACCTCGACGTCCCAGATCAGGTTTTGCAGGGCGGCACCGCGGATCTCGTCGTCGTCGCGACGATTGGCGCCGGTCAGGCTCACCTTGAGCTGATTGTCGACGTCATAGAGGCCATCGACCTTCTTGGCATCCTGGCCCGCGGCCCGACGCTGGCTAAAGCTCTCGACCGTGCCCCGAAGGGTGACGATCCCGTCATCGGCGGCTACGGCGATCTCGAGCGATTCCGGAATCCGCGGATCGCGGTCGAGATTGGCGATCACTGCATCCGCCAGCGGTGTATCTGTGAGCATGACGCTCCTTTCAGGGGGGTTGGGTACGGACCCAGCGTCGGCTTGCTGGCGGCGGCGCGTAAGAACTCTCGGCCACCCGCCGTATAGCGCGGAGTTAGAGCTCCGGTTCGCCTCGCGTGGAGGCAATCGCGCGATACGTCTTGCGATTGAAGAAGCGACGACGCCATCCTCCTTCGAGTAGATGCTCGTCAGCCGCACGCGGTCCGCTGGAAACGGTGCAGCAAAGTCGCGAGCGAACGCGCAGTCACACGCTTCGGTCAGACATCGGGACGATCCGGCGCGGCCCGCCTGCAGCAGGGCTGCGCGGACGCCCCGCGCCGCGGCCTGGGTGGGATAGCTGACCGCAAGCATCTTGCGCAATCCGGCGCCGATCGAGATCGCGTGAGCGGCAGGTCGCCCTCGATCGCCGCTTCGTCGCTCTCAGTCGGCGAGGACATACGTCCCCGGCGCCCTCGCTTGTGCCTTGTGAGCGCGGTTTCCCAGTGCCTTCGGCGCCGGCTTGCGCTCGCCCGAGCGCTCCGCCAGCCAGCTGTCCCAATCCGACCACCAGCTCCCTGAAAGCCTCGGCGCCTGGGCGAGGAACTGCTCCGCGCTTTCGGGCAGCTCATCGGCCACGCGGTAGCTCGCGCGCGATTCCGCGCCCTCGGTGGGGGGAGGGTTGACCAGCGCTTGGATGTGGCCGCTGCTCGACAGCACGAACCGCCGATCGCCGCCGAACAGCCGCGCTCCGTTGTACGCGCCCTCCCACGGGACGATGTGATCGGTGAGGCCGGCTACGAAATAGGCATCCAGGTCAACTTGCTGGAGGTCGACCGGCTGGCCGAGCACCTCGAGCGCACCCGGACGCGTGAACGAGTCATCGAGCCCGATGTGGATGAAATCGCGATGAAGCCCCGCGGCCAGGCGCACCGTGTCCTGGTTCCAGAAGAGGACGTCGAACGCAGGCGGGTCCTTACCGAGAAGGTAGTTGTTGACGACGTAGTTCCACACCAGGTCGTTCGGGCGCAACCACGTGAACACGCCCTGGAGCGCTTGCCCGTCGACGTAACCCTTGCGCGCTGACTCTGCGACCGCAGCTGCGGCGACGTCGCGGGTCGCAAGCGCGGACATCGTGCCCTCGGTGTCGTTGTCGAGCGCGCACACCATCAGCGTCAGGCTCGCGATCTCATCGAGCTCGCCGCTGGCAGCCAGCTGACCGAGCAGCCCCGCGGTGATGATCCCGCCAGAGCAAGCGGCCGCCAGGTGCACCTTGCTCTGATCGGTGATCGACGCGGCCGCGTCGCGCGCCTGAGCGACCGCGTTCGCGTAGGTGTCGAGGTCGAAGTGGCCCTGGGACTGCTCGGGGTTGCGCCACGAGATGGCAAACACCTGCTGCCCTTGCCCGACATAGTGCTCGATCATGCTGCGGCCGGGGGAGATGTCGAGCACGTAGTACTTGTTGATCGTCGGCGGCACGAACAGCAGCGGAACCTCTCGCACTTCCTCGGTCGAGGGCGTGTACTGGATCAGCTCGAACACGTCGGTGCGCAGCACGACGGAGCCCGGCGAAATCGCGACGTTGCCGCCGACTTCGAACTTGCCCGTGTCGACGGTCGCGGGAAGCCGTGGGGGAGTGGCGATGTCGTGCGCAAGCTGTCTGGCACCGCGAACCAGGTTCTCGCCCCCGGTGTTGATCGTCTCCTTGATCACCTCGGGGTTGCACCAAGGGAAGTTCGTGGGAGCAAGCGCGTCGATCACGTTCTCCGCCGCCAGCCGGGCGCGGCGCTCCGCGCGCCAGTCGACGTCGGAGTCGGAGATCAGGCCGTCGACCGTCTCGCCGACCGCAAGATAGCCCTGGAGGAGGCGGCGAAACAGCCAACTATGGGACCAGGCCGGGTCGGTGAAGCGCCGGTCGCCTCTCGCGGGCGCGATGTCAGAGCGGCCGCTGGCGACTCGTCGCAGCTCGGAGGTGAGGCGCGCGGCCCGCGAAGCGGCGCGGCCCGGATGGCGCGCAAGTCCGACGCTCACTTTTAGCGCCGGGCCGGGGGCGACGAAGCGGGGTGGCCCGCCCGCCGCCGCCTCGGACAGCATTACGTCGAGCCCGGCGTGTGCCGCGTCAGTGGTACGCCGGACGCGCGATGGATTTGCGTCGGCGGTGTTCTCGCGCATATCTCTCCTCAAGCTGCCAGTCGTATGAACTAATCCTCGCGCGGCCGGCGCGTCCGCGCATGGGATCGGCGCCATAAGTTCGAGGCGCACCGTTGTGCCCCGCGCACACATGGGGCGGCGATACCAGTACCGACCGACGGCCGCGGGAAGATGTTGGTGATCCAAGCGCCTCAGTCAGATCCGCAGACCGACCCGCCCGACCACTCCGGCCTGGCCGCCAAGCGCGTGGCCGTAGGCGGGCTCGGCGGGATCGTCGTCGCGGGTATCGCGCTTGCCGAGGGAGCGTCATGGTCGGTCGCCGCACTCGGAGCTACCGACGTCGCGGCGCTCGTATTCGTGGTCTGGGTATGGATCTCCGTCGCGGGCGCGGACGACGGCGCGACGGCTCGGCTCGCCCGAGCGGAGGACGCCTCGCGAACCGCGGCAGAAGCCGTCCTGCTCGGCGCCGGCGCCGCAAGTCTGCTTGCCGTGGTCTTTACGCTCGCGCAGGCGAGCCACGCGCACGCGCCGGGCAGGGGCTTGCTGACCGCGCTGGCGCTGGCGAGCGTCGCGCTTGCCTGGTCGGCGGTCCACACCGTCTACGCGCTTCGCTACGCGAGGCTCTACTACACGCCGCCAGATGGAGGGATCGATTTCAAGGGCGAGCGTCCCGACTACCTCGACTTCGCCTATCTCGGACTGACAATCGGGATGACGTTCCAAGTCTCGGACACCGATCTCACCCTCAAGCGCGTCCGTCGTGTAGCGCTGCGCCACGCTCTGACGTCGTACGTGTTCGGGACCGTCATCGTCGCGATCACGGTCAGCTCGGTCGCTTCCCTGGTCGGCCGATAGCGGCCGCGCCGACCCGGAAATCGGGGCCGACCTAACTCAAACGTATGGGAGATCACCGCGATCGTTCTCTTGAGCGGCGCGGAGAAGCGCCAGCGTGCAGTCATACCCAGCGGAAGGAGTATGCATGTTCAAGAACAGCCCACTCGAGAACGACGTGATCGCGCGGCTAGAGGACGACCCCCGGATCGCCGATTCGGCCGAGATCGCCGTCGTGGGCGACGGCGGCATCGTCACGCTGCGGGGAACGGTCGAGCGCCTCTCTCAACGACGCGCGGCAGAACACGATGCCCGCGGCGTGAAGGGCGTCTACGAGGTCATCAACCACCTGAAGGTCAATCTGCTCGGGGCCGATCGGCGCGAGGATGACGAGATCCGCGGCGCGGCGCTGCAGAATCTGATCTGGGATGCCGAGCTTCCGTCGGACTCCATCGACGTCGAGGTGCAGGAGGGCTGGGTCACGCTCAAGGGTGACGTCAGCTTCCAGTTCCAGAGCGACGCCGCCTACGACGACGTCTCGAGGCTGTATGGCGTCGCGGGCGTGACGAACGAGATCAAGGTCACGAACCCGTAACGACGCGAGCGCCTCACCCGCTCTGCGCCAGCCGCATCAGTCGCAGCGCGACCTGTAGCTCGCACGCACGCTGCTCGATTGGATGCGGGAGGAGCACCTGCGTCGCCCTGATTCGGTTGGTGACCGTGTGCTCGTGAACGCCTAGGCGCCGCGAAGCGCGCGAGGGACTCATGTTCTCCTCGAGATAGACACGGAGTGTGGCGCTGAGGCGAACGGACTGGTCATCGTCTCCGAGCAGCTGTCCCAGCTCGGCCCTGACGAACTCTCGGGCTTCTCCCACGTCTGCGCTGGCCAAAGCGGCGAGCGCCACCGTTTCATATTGGGTCACGGTCCCGGCGCGCCGCTGCGTCAGCTGTGCGATTCGGCGGGCGTGAAACGCCTCGCGATGGCTGCGGGCGAAGCCCCCGACGCCGACCCCGGGCGAGCCAAACGCTGCGAGCACGGTTGGAAACGACTGAACGTCCATGCGCGCGTACTCGAGACCGAGGATGTGATCGTCGCCACGCGACCCGATCCATCCAGCCAGGCACAGACGCGCGCGGGGCACGAGCAGCGGCGCGGCCATTCCGAGCGAGGACACGAGCTGGAGTGCGGCCCGCTCGATCATCGCCAACGCGATATCGCCTCGGTCGTGTGGGGCGTCGCTCCAAATCGCGAAGGCAAGATGATTGCGGCCGAGCTCGTAGCCAAGGCGGCGGCCGGCCTGCTCGGGGTCTGTGTGCTCGCCCGCGAGCAAAGCGTCTATCACCTGCGCGCGCACCGCCGCTGCGCTGCGGACCCACCGCTCCCGCTCTTCGGCGTAGCGCTGCACGAGTCCGCCGCTGAGCTTCTCGACGTAGTCGAACGTCCAGTTCGCTCCAAGCTGGACCGCTTCGGTCAGCTCATGTGGATCGGTGATGGTGTCGTGCGCCTTTGCGGCCCATCTGCGGAAGAACGTTGCCTGGCCGATGTGGTAGGCACGCAGGAGCGAGTCCACCGGGAGGCCACGTCGCACGAACTCACGCGCGTAGTCGACCGCCGCCGGTGGCGGCACCGCCTCGCTCGGCGGACGTCCCGTACGCGAGAGGTCGACGATCAGCCGAAGGACGCTATCGGTGCTCGCGTACGTGCTGGCGCGTAGCTCGGGATCAGCATTCACGTCAGCGAGCTCCGCGTGGATCCCGTCGGTGATGTCCTGCGAAACGGACGGCAGCCACTCGGGGTTCTCGGTGAACCTGAGGATGAGTTCTCGCATCGGCTCCTCCGATCCCATCCCGGAGACCCTATTACGCCGCCGCCACCTGGTCCGGCCAGGGCCGGCCGAGCTCGTCGCCTGCATCAGCCTCTGGCCGGTGACCACGGTAAATGCCCCGAAGGCTTCTGCCGATCACGGCGGCCGACCGCGGGCGGTGCGAGACTCCGCGCATGCCCAGCGGCCTGCAAGGGGCGATTCGAGGCCACGTGTTCCATCGTGGCGATCCCGGCTTCGAGGGCGCCGCCCACGTGTTCAACCCCAGGTTCGACCACGTGCTGCCGACCGCTGTGGCCCGCCCGGTCGACGGGCTCGACGTGCGTGACGCGGTCCGCTATACGGTCGCGCATCACACGCCCGTCAGGGCCCGCTCGGGCGGGCACAGCTACGCCGGCTATTCGACCCTGTCGGACGGCGTCGTGCTCGACCTGCGCAAGCTGAACTCGGTCCACTTCGACCAGCAGGCCGGCACCGCGACGGTCGGCGCCGGCGCGCAGCTGATCGACGTCTACTCGTCGCTGGCCGGCCACGGGGTCACGGTCCCCGGCGGCACGTGCCCGTCGGTGGGGATCGCAGGCGTCACGCTCGGGGGCGGCTTCGGGCTGGCCAGTCGCCACCTCGGGCTCACGATCGACAGCCTGCTCGGGGTCAAGATCGTCACCGCCGACGGGCAGCTGCGCACGGTCAATCACCAGACCGACGCCGACCTGCTGTGGGCGCTGAAGGGCGGTGGCGGGGGCAACTTCGGGGTCGTCACCGAGTTCACCTTCAAGACCCATCCGATCCCCGCGAGCTCGACGTACTTCGAGGTCCATTGGCCGTGGTCGTCGGCCGACGGCGCGATCGAGGCATGGCAGTCATGGGCTCCGCACACCAATGAGAAGGCGACTTCGATCCTGCACCTGAACTCCGGCCCGGCGCCGACGATCATGGCGAACGGGCAGTACCTAGGGCCCTCGGGCGACGTACCCGGACTCGTGCACCCGCTGCTGTCGGTGCCGGGCGCGTCGCTTCACACCAACGTCGAGCACCCGTACATGCAGATCCAGCTGCTGCTGGCCGGTTGCTCGGGTCACACGCTCGCCTGGTGTCACACTCGGGGCGCCGCTCCCGGCGGGCAGATGCCGCGCGAGACGTTCAACGCCAAGTCCGACTACGTCACCCACGCGCTGCCGGCCGCGGGGCGCGCGGCGATGGTCGCCGCGGCCGAGCACGCGGGCGCGGGCGCGCTGCTGTGCGATGCCTACGGCGGAGCGATCAACCGGATCGCTCCGACCGCGACCGCGTTCGTGCACCGCCGGCCGCTGTTCTGCATCCAGTACTACGGCGACGGCGCCACCTCGTCGTGGATCACCCAGGCGCACAGCAAGCTGCACCCGTTCGTGTCCGGCCGGGCCTATCAGAACTACATCGACCCGACGCTGGCGCATTGGCAGCAGGCCTACTACGACCAGAACCTCCCGCGGCTGAAGGCGACCCGCCAGCGGGTCGACCCCGACCACTACTTCAACTTCCCGCAGGCGATCGGGCGCTGACGATGGCCAAGGCACCGGAGACGATCGTCGACGCGGGCGGACGCGATCTGCGGGTCACCAACCCCGACCGCATGATCTTCCCCGCGACCGAGCGCACGGCTGAGGTCACAAAGCTCGACATCGTCAACTACTACATCGCGGTCCAGGACGGGATCATGCGCGCGCTGGGGAGGCGGCCGACGACGCTCGAGCGCTGGCCCAAGGGCGTTCAACCCGGGATCGTGCTGTCCACTCGCGAGCGCGGCGGCGGCGACGCCTTCTTCCAGAAGCGGGTCCCGAAGGGCGCCCCCGACTACGTGCAGACCGCCCGCATCCAGTTCCCGTCGGGCCGGCACGCCGACGAGGTCTGCCCGACCGAGGTGGCGGTCGTCGGCTGGGCGGCGCAGATGGGGACGATCACGTTTCACCCGTGGCCGGTCCGCAGCGCCGACGTCGACCATCCGGACGAGTTGCGGCTGGACCTCGATCCGCAGCCGGGCACCGACTTCGCCGACGCCGTGCGGGTCGCCGGTGAGGCCCGGGCGCTGCTCGACGAGCTCGGATACCGCGGCTTTCCGAAGACGTCCGGGGGACGCGGCATCCACATCTACGTGCGGATCGCCCCGCGTTGGACGTTCACCGATGTCCGCCACGCCGCGATCGCGTTCGGGCGCGAGCTCGAGCGCCGGCTCCCCGAGAAGGTGACCACCAGGTGGTGGAAGGAGGAGCGCGGCGAGCGGATCTTCATCGACTACAACCAGAACGCGCGCGACCGGACGATCGCGTCGGCCTACAGCATCCGCCCCAAGCCCGGCGCGCCGGTGTCGGCGCCACTGGCCTGGGACGAGCTCACCGAGGTCGCGCCAGAGGACTTCACGGTGGCGACGATGCCGGCGCGGTTTGCCGAGGTCGGCGACCGGCACGCCGCGATCGACGATCGCGCCGACTCGCTGGGGCCGCTGCTCGAGATCTACGAGCGCGACGGTCACGGGGACATGCCCTACCCGCCCGACTATCCGAAGATGCCGGGCGAGCCCAAGCGGGTGCAGCCCTCACGCGACCGCGACCGCCCGCGGTAGTCAGACGTTCGGGGGCGCGCATGCGCGCCCCCGCCGGCCGGTGCATGCACCGGCCGGGCCACCGGCGCATGCGCCGGTGGCTTAAGGAGACTGCGGCAGTTTCGCCGTCCCTCGCTTGATCGCCGGCGCCGATGGCGGCGGCACCACCGGCCCGATGTCCCCGTCGGGCGCCTCGTCGAGATCGACGATCACCGGCGCGTGGTCGCTGGGCCCGCGCCCCTTGCGCGCCTGCCGGTCCACCCATGCCGCGCGGACGCGCTCGGAGACGGCCTCGGTCGCCAGCACCAGGTCGATTCGCATGCCCAGATCCTGGTGGAACATCCCGGCGCGGTAGTCCCAGTAGGTGAACACGCGCTTGTCGGGCCAACGGTCGCGGACCAGGTCGTGCAGCCCGACCGCCTGCAGCTCGGCCAGCGCCGCGCGCTCGGGCTCGGTCACGTGCGTCTGGCCGACGTAGGCCTCGGGGTCGAACACATCCTCGTCGGTCGGAGCGATGTTCATGTCGCCGCACACGACCGTCGACGCCGGCGCCGCGGCCGCGGCATCGCGTAGCGAGGACAGCCACTCGAGCTTGTACTTGTAGTGCTCGGAGCCGGGCTCGCGGCCGTTGGGGACGTACACCGAGACGACCCGGACGCCGTCGCAGGTGGCGGCCAGGGCCCGCGCCTCGGGATCCGGGAAGCCCGGCGCCCCGGGCAGCCCCGGCTGCACGTCCTCGAGGCCGACGCGCGAGAGCACGGCGACCCCGTTCCAGGCGGCCTGGCCGTGGGCGGCGAACTCGTAGCCGCGTTCGCCGAGCGCGTCACCGAGCAACTCCGCGAACGCGTGGTCGGCCAGCTTGGTCTCCTGCAGGCACACCACGTCGGGTCGCCGCTCGTCGAGCCAGGGCAGCAACCGGGGCAGCCGTTGCTTGACCGAGTTGACGTTCCAGGTGGCGAGGCGCATCCGGGTCTCGACCATAGCCGCTAGCGCGCTTGCAAGCGCACGGGCGCCCATGCGAGTCTTGTCCATGGCCGGCGAGCCGATCCACCCCGACGTGCGCGTCGGGCACGTGCACCTGATGGTCTCCGACATGGACCGCGCGATCGACTTCTATGGAGACACGCTCGGCTTCGGCGTCCGCGCCGACGGTCGCCCGATCGGGCTGCCGGCGGCGTTCCTGGCCGCCGGCGACTACCACCACCACGTTGGGCTCAACACGTTCGAGAGCGCCGGCGGCACGCCGCCGCCGCAGGGGCACACCGGGCTCTACCACGTCGCCTTCCTGTACCCGGACGCGCGCGAGCTCGGCCGCGCGGTCAGGCGCCTGCGCGCGCGGCTACCCGGTCGACCACGCTTCAGACCATGACGGGACCGTGTCCGAGGTTGTCCGGCAGCTCGTAGAACTTTGAGGTGACGGCGGTCCCTCCGGCCGCGTCCGCTCTGCTTGGGAGCGTTCGCGGCGATCCGCCAAAGATCGAGGGAGGAACCGCCGTGAAGGGCAACGTGCCGGTTGCTGAGGCGACCCGTGATGAGGCCGTGCTCCCAGAGCGTGTGCAGGAGGCGCAGGGCCAGTTGGTCGGGGCAGCGAACGAAGGGCTGCTGGCGCTCAGTGTCGGCGTCGGGCTGGGCGACCGGGATCCGCTCGCCAGGGCGGTCCTGGAGCGGATGCTCGCCGGCGTGTCGACGCGTCGGTATCGCCGCACGCAGGAGCCGGTCGGCGAGGAGGTCGAGACCCGGGAGCAGTCGAGGTCGAAGAGTTCGGTGTCGCGGACGTTCGTGGAGCGCACCCGCCGAGCGCTGGGCGAGTTGATGAGCCGCCAGCTCTCAGATCTGCGCCTGGCGGTGATGATGCTCGACGGCTTGGAGCTGAAGGGGCGGATGATGATCGTCGCCTTGGGGATCTCGACCGAGGGCGTGAAGATCCCGCTCGGGCTGTGGGAGGGGTCGACGGAGAACGCGACCGTCGCGACCGCGCTGCTGTCTGACCTGGTCGAGCGGGGCTTGGATCCCGGGCAGGGGATGCTGTTCGTGATTGACGGATCGAAGGCGCTCAGGAAAGCCGTCCGCTCGGTGTTCGGCGAAGTCCCAGTCCAGAGGTGCTGTGGCATAAGGAGCGCAACGTGCTCGGCCATCTCCCAGAGCGCGACCGCCCGGCGATCAAAGCGCGGATGCGCCGGGCGTGGAGAGACACGGACTATCCGCGCGCGCTCGAGCAACTGCAACGGCTCGCGGACGAGCTCGAGCTCACCCACCCCGGGGCCGCCGGCTCGTTGCGCGAAGGGATGGAGGAGACGCTGACGGTGATCCGGTTCGGGATCAAGGCAAGCTCAGGCGCACGTTGGAGTCGACCAATCCGTGCGAATCGATGATCGACACCGTCCGCACCACGCAGCGCAACGTCAAACACTGGTCATCCGGTGAGATGGGCCTGCGGTGGACCGCCACCGGGATGCTCGAAGCCGAGAAGCAGTTCCGCAAAGTCATCGGCTACCTCGACCTGCCCCGCCTCGCGGTCGCGGTTGAGCGACGACTCCACGTTCCCCAGCCCAGCACCGTCACGACCCAGGAGGCCGCGATCGCAGTCACTATGTAACGCTCACACCGGGATTGCCGTCACTGAACTTCCACGACGCATGGGGCAACCTCCGTGCCGGTGTACCTTGGGCCACGGCACCCAGCGGATCGTGGAGCACAGAGAACCCGTTGCCGAACAGCAAGCTCTACATCATGTTCAACACGCCCGGATCGCATACCGACTTCACGGCGAGCAGCGGTGGGCTCACGAACGGCACGGTCGCCGTCACGCGGGGCTGCGGCTGCGATCACGAGGACGCCTGCCAGTTCGCCTCAAACTATCCGGACTGGAACAACGTCTGGGAGACGATCACGAACGGCTGGGGCGAGCCCGTCTACTGCGGCTTGGATACCTCTTCTCCGGGCGACAGCTCGAACCCAGGCTGTACTGCAAGCTCACGACGGGAAGGAGCGGACAGTTCCTCGACGGCGACGCGGACAAATGGACAGACGCGGCCTCGTCGTTCCTCTACGACCAGTGGGTGGACCTCGGCGTCCACGTGAAATGGACAGCAAGCGGCAGCGGCATCTTTGATGTCTACAAGAACGGCGCCCGGGTCTACTCGCTGATTGGCGTGCGGACGTTGCCGTCGGTTGCTGGCACCTACCAAGAGCTGATGAACTACCACGCTCCCACGCAGAACACGATCATCGAATATGCGGGGGGGCTTGCTGTGGGGCCAAGCTACGCGTCGGTCGATCCCGCGACGCATTAGTTTGAGAAGGAGGTCTGAGATGCTCCGCAACTTGTTCCTAGCCGTCGCTGCGATGCTGGTTATCGCTGGCGCTACTGCTGCGGCCATCGCCGCCACTTCGACCGTCACGGTCGACTCGAGTTCGTACAAGGTGACCAAGATCGCGCCGGGTCACTTCCGAATCACGTATGTCCCGTGGGGAGGGCCGACGCCAAACCCTCCCACCGCCGCGTTCACGTCTTCGCCTGCCAGTCCCACGACTGGGTCGCCAGTCCACGTCGACGGCACGGCGAGCGTCTGCAACGCGGCGCCTTGCACGTACACGTACATCGACACCGGCAACGGTACGCAGCTGAACGCCGACACCAGCCAGCCGAGTTTCGACTTCACGTTCCAGGTCGTCGGCACCAAGCACGTCCTCCTGACTGTCGCTGACAGCATCGGGCAGACGGCCTCGGTTTCGCATGACGTGGTCGTCTCTACGCCAACAATGCAGCAGCCGACCAATACTGGCGCTCCGGCCATCACTGGAATCCCGATGCCTGCCGCATCGAACATCCCCGGAGCGGGCACGGTAAGCACTACGAACGGCACGTGGACCGGTAGCCCGACCTCCTTCACCTACCAGTGGCAGCACTGCGACGCGACCGGCGGTAGCTGCGCGAGCGAAAGCGCCGCGAGCGCGACCACGGCCACCTACACGATCCAGCCGTCGGACACGAACAAGACGGTCCAGGTCGTCGTTACCGCTCACAACGCGGCGGGGGCTGGAACCGCGACCGCGATCACCGGGCCAGCGCCAGCGCTTTGGTACGCGGGACGAACGCTCGGCAGCGGTGCGCAAGACGGAAACCTGCTGAACATGATCAACCCGAACCCTCCCAACGCGAGCTACGTCGACGCCGTCCACGCCGCGAACCCGAACGCGATCGTCCTGTCCTATGTCGAGGGCGAGAACACGGTCACATCGCAGAGCGGCACACCTCAGCGATCCCGACGGCAACGGCGTCGAGCTCTACTACGACCGCCCTCGCGAGCAGTGGTTCACCCCGGACGGCCGCCCGGTGCTAAAGGCTGACCGGATCGACGTTTCCGAAGTGGAAGCCGCGGCCGACTCCTGACGGCGCGGCGAGACCGTCGAGCAACAGCCCGACGTGGCGGCGCCAGTCGCACGCCGGGTCGGCTCCGAGCGCCGAGGCTCCGGCCATCCGCAGGATCGCGGGCAGGTCGGCCGCGGTGATGTCCGCGCGCGCCCGCCCCGCCTCCTGGGCGCGGGCCAGGAGCTGCGTCGCGGGCTCGAGGAACCGGCGGCGGATCTGGTCGGGGATCGCATCCGGCCCCAGCCGCGTGACGATCATCTGCGAGAAGCCCTGGTCCTCGATCTGCTGGGCCACCATCGCGAACAGCAGCTCGACGAACCCGTCCCACGGATCGGCGAGGAACGCGCGGTCGATCACCGGCTGCAGGTCGTCGAGCCGGCGCTCGAAGATCGCATGGATCAGCGACTCCTTGCTCGGGAACCGGCGGTAGAGGGTCCCGACCCCGACGCCGGCCCGGCAGGCGATCTCGTCGACGCCGATGTCCAGCCCGTCGATGGCGAACGAGCGCCGAGCGGCGTCGAGGATGCGGTCGCGGTTGCGCTGAGCGTCGCTGCGCAGCGTGCGTGCCGCCTCCCAATCGTGTTCCATGGTGGGATCGTACCGGCGAACCGGAGGGTGGACTCCAGTTGTGTTAAATTGCGCGCCGCGTCGCACGGGGAAGTCGAACTGGGAAGGAGCACGGTGAAGGGTCCAGAGATAGCCGTTTCCCTGGACGAGCCGGTTTCGTCCAGATCCGCAACGGTGCAAGCAGCCGATTACGTGCCGAGCCCTCCGGCCGGGACGGATGACGCGCTCGCCCGCGCGCGCGAGCAGCTGCTCTCGGTGCAGGCCCCCGACGGGCACTGGCGCGGCCTGCTGGCCACCAACGTGACGATGGATGCCGAGGACCTGCTGCTGCGCGAGTTCCTGGGGATCGGCACCGACGTGCGTCGCCGCCGCTCGGCGGCCTGGATCCGGTCCGACCAGGCGCAGGACGGAAGCTGGGCGAATTTCCCCGGCGGCCCGGGCGACCTGTCGACGACGATCGAGGCCTACTGGGCGCTGCGCGTGGCCGGCGACGACCCGTCCGAGCTGCACATGGCGCGTGCCGCCGAGTGGACCCGCGCTCGCGGCGGACCGCGGGCGGCGCGCGTGTTCACGCACATCTGGATGGCGCTGTTCGGGCTGTGGCCGTGGGACGACGTTCCCGCGCTGCCGCCCGAGATGATGTTCCTACCGGCCTGGTTTCCGCTGAACCCGTACGACTTCGCCTGCTGGGCCCGGCAGACGATCGTCGCGCTGACGATCGTGCGCGCCCATCGCCCGGTGCGGCCGCTCGGGATCGCGCTGGACGAGCTCGGCCCGGGCTCTCCTGCGAGCCCCGTCCCACCGAAGTCGCTGGCCGCCCGCGCGCTGACCGCGGTGGACAAGGTGTTGCGCGTCTACGAGCGCCACCCGGTGGGGCCGCTGCGGCGGCTGGGCCTGCGCGCGGCCGAGCGCTGGGTCGTCCAGCGCCAGGAGGCCGACGGCAGCTGGGGCGGGATCCAGCCTCCGTGGGTGTACTCGCTGATGGCGCTTCACCTGCAGGGGTATCCGCTCGACCACCCGGTGATGCACGCCGGCCTCGACGGCCTCGACACGTTCACCGTCGAGGAGCCCGAGCAACGATGGCTGGAGGCGTGCCAGTCGCCGGTGTGGGACACCGCGCTGGCCTTGATCGCGCTGGCCGACGCCGGCCTGGAGCCCGGCGATCCGGCGCTCGTGCGCTCGGCCGAGTGGCTGCTTGACCGTCAGGTCACCGACGTCGCCGGCGATTGGGCCGTGCGGCGGCCGCACCTGCCCAGCGGCGGTTGGGCGTTCGAGTACGCGAACGTCAACTACCCCGACGTCGACGACGCCGCGGTGGTCGCGCTGGCCCTGCGCCGCGCCGGCCACCCCGATCCCGAGCGCGTCGACACGGCGGTGGGGCTCGCCGTCGAGTGGCTGATCGGGATGCAGTGCGCCGACGGCGGCTGGGGCGCGTTCGACGTCGACAACACCCGCACGCTCCCCCGCGAGGTGCCGTTCTGCGACTTCGGCGAGGTGATCGACCCGCCGAGCGCGGACGTCACCGCGCACGCCGTCGAGTTGCTCGCCGCCGAGGCCGGGCAGGATGCGCGCGACAGCGCCGCCGAGGGCCTGCGCTGGCTGCTCGACGAGCAGGAGCACGACGGCTCATGGTTCGGCCGGTGGGGCGTCAACCACATCTACGGCACCTGGTCGGCGCTGTGCGCGCTGCCGCCGGCGCGGGTGCACTCCGACGACGCGGCCGTGCGCCGCGCGGTCGCCTGGCTGCTCGAGCACCAGAACGAGGACGGCGGCTGGGGCGAGGACTGCCGCTCCTACGACGACCCGGCCTGGATCGGGCGCGGCGAGAGCACGCCGTCGCAGACGGCGTGGGCGCTGATCGCGCTGCACGCCGCGGACGAGGCGCGCTCGGACGCGGCGGCCCGCGGAGTCCGCTGGCTGATCTCCAACCAGCGCCCTGATGGGACCTGGGACGAGCGCCGCCACACCGGGACCGGCTTTCCGGGCGACTTCTACATCAGCTACCACCTATATCGTCTGGTGTTCCCCGTGATGGCACTTGGCCGCTACGTGGAGGCGTGGCGAACTCTGTGACTGGAAGGGTCCAACCAGCGAGCCCGACCTCCCCCGCAAGCAGCACCGCCGACGCGCCCAGCGCGCCGGCGGTGATGGCGCAGGCCCGGGACGAGAACTTCCCCGTGGCGAGCCGTCTGCTCCCGCGACGGGTCCGGTCGCACCTGCTGGCGGTGTACGGCTTCGCGCGGCTCGTGGACGACGTCGGGGACGAGTACGCCGGCGACCGACTGGCGATGCTCGACGAGCTCGAGGCCGACCTCGAGCGCGCCTACGACGGCGCGCCCCGGCATCCGCTGATCGTCGCGCTGCAGCCGACGATCGTCGGCTGCGAGCTGCCGATCGACCCGTTCCAAGCGTTGATCGAGGCCAACCGGCGCGACCAGCTGGTGCATCGTTATCAGACGTTCGACGAGCTGGTGGGCTACTGCGCGCTGTCGGCCAACCCGGTCGGAGAGCTCGTGTTGCGCGTGTTCGGCGTGCTCACCTCCGAGCGGCTGCAGATGTCCGACAAGGTGTGCACCGCGCTGCAGCTGGCCGAGCACTGGCAGGACGTCGGCGAGGACCACGCCGAGGGCCGGATCTACCTGCCGGCTGAGGACCTGCGCCACTTCGAGGTCCCCGAGGCCGATCTCGCGGCCGCCAAGCCGACGCCGATGCTCAAGCGGCTGATGGCGTTCCAGGTGGTGCGCGCGAACGCGATACTCGACGAGGGCGCGCCGCTGATCCGCACGCTCCAGGGACGGCTGGCGTTCGCCGTGGCCGGGTTCGTGGCCGGGGGACGCTCCGCGCTGCGCGCGATCGAGCGCTCGGGCTACGACGTGCTCGGCCAAGCACCTCGCGCGAGCGTGGGCCTACAGGCCGCGTGGCTGGCGCGGACGCTGGTGCGCCCGGGAGGATCGCGATGAGCCAGGCGCTCCAGAACGGCTCCGCGGTGCTCGCCGCGTACGAGTCCTGCGAGGCGCTGACGCGCTCGGCCGCGGCCAACTTCTACTACGGCATCCGTCTGCTCCCGCCCGACAAGCGCCGGGCGATGTGCGCCGTGTACGCGTTCGCCCGCCGCGTCGATGACATCGGCGACGGCGACGAGCCCGACGCCCGCAAGCTTGAGCTGCTGGCCGGCGCGCGCGCCGACCTGGCCAGCACCAACGGCAACCTGATGCGGGTCGCGCTCGCCGACGCCGAGGCCCGGTTCGCGCTCCCCCGCGACGCGCTCACCGACCTGATCGCGGGCGTCGAGATGGACGTGCACGGATACCAGTACGAGACGTTCGACGAGCTGGTCCTGTACTGCCGACGGGTGGCGGGGTCGATCGGTCGCCTGTGCCTCGCGATCTTCGGCTCCACCGACATCGAGCGCGCCGACCGGTTGGCCGACGACCTCGGAGTGGCGATGCAGCTGACCAACATCCTGCGCGACGTCCGTGAGGATCTCGACAACGGCCGCGTTTACCTCCCCGCTGAGGACCTGCGGCGGTTCGGCTGCGAGGACCTGCGCGCGGCGCCGCCCGACGGGTTCGCGCGGCTGATCTCGTTCGAGGCCGACCGCGCCCGGGAGTGGTTTGACCGCGGGCTCTCCTTGCTCGACCTGATCGACGGTCGCAGCGCCTCGTGCGTGGCCGCGATGACCGGCATCTACCGGCGGATCCTCGACCGCATCGACCGCAGCCCCGAGGTCGTGCTCGACCACGGCGTGTCGCTGCCGCCGTGGGAGAAGACGTGGGTGACGATCCGGAGCCTGGCCGGGGCGCGGCGATGAGCGGCCGCGTGACCGTGATCGGCGGGGGCCTCGCCGGGATCGCCGCCGCGCTCGACTGCGCCCAGGCGGGCGCGCGGGTGACGCTCGTCGAGGTGCGCCCGCGCCTGGGCGGCGCGGCCTACTCCTTCGAGCGCGACGGGCTCTGGCTCGACAACGGCCAGCATGTGTTCCTGCGCTGCTGCACCGCCTACCGCGCGCTCCTGAAACGCCTCGGCACCACCGGGCAGACCGTCCTCCAGGAGCGTCTCGCGATCCCGGTGCTGGCGCCCGGCCGTCCGGTTGCGTGGCTGCGCCGGAGCGGGCTGCCGGCGCCGCTTCACCTGTCGGGCTCGCTCCTGCGCTACGGCCATCTGAGCCGGCCGCAACGACTGTCGGCCGCGCGCACCGCGCTGGCGCTCGGACGGGTCGACCCCGACGACCCCGACAACGACCGCCAGAGCTTCGGCACGTGGCTGACCGGTCACGGGCAGCGCCGCCAGGCGATGGACGGGCTGTGGGAGCTGATCGGCAAGCCCACGCTGAACCTCCGCGCCGACGACGCGTCGCTGGCGGCCGCGGCGTTCGTGTTCCGCACCGGCTTGCTCGAGCGCGCCGACGCCGGCGATATCGGCTATGCCCTGACGCCGCTTCAGCGCGTCCACGGAGACGCGGCGCAGCGAGCGCTCGAGCTCGCGGGCGTCGACGTGCGGCTGGGCTGGCGCGCCCAGCGGATCGAGCCCGGGGCGTACGCCGGGTTCGCGGTCATGGGCGGCGGCGAGCGGCTCGAGTCCGGCGCGGTGGTGCTGGCGGTTCCCCACGACCGCGCGATCGGACTGCTGCCCGAGGGGGCGCTGCACGACGTCGGCTCGCTGTCGGGACTGGGCAACTCGCCGATCGTGAACCTGCACATCGTCTATGACCGGCGGGTGCTCGACCACGAGTTCGCCGCTGCGGTCGGCTCGCCCGTGCAGTACGTGTTCGACCGCACCGACTCCTCGGGCCTGGAGCGCGGGCAGTGCCTGGCGGTCTCGATCTCGGCCGCCGACGCCGACGCCGACACCGGCGCCGACGAGCTGCAGGCGCGCTTCACCGCCGCGCTCGCCGAGCTGCTGCCCCCCGCGCGCGACGCGACGGTGCAGCGGTTCGTCGTCACCCGCGAGCACATGGCCACGTTCCGGGCGGCGCCGGGCGCCGGCCGGCTGCGCCCGGGACCGCGCACCGGGGTGCCCGGGCTCGCGCTCGCCGGCGCCTGGACCGACACCGGCTGGCCGGCGACGATGGAGGGAGCGGTACGCTCGGGCCACGCGGCAGCACGCGTGGCGCTGGCCGCCCTCGAAAAGGAGCGCACACTGTCGGAGTCCGTGGCATGAGTACGGGGATGCTTGGTGCCGCCGCCAACGCGGGCGCGGCCACGGATGCGGCTCCCGCCGCGGACCGGATCGTGCTGGTCGCCCCGATGGGGATCGAGGCGCGCGCGCTGCGCCGCGGCGCCCCCGAGGCGACGATCGTCCGCGCCGGAGTCGGCCCCCGCCGCGCGCGCCGCAGCGCCGCCGCGCTGGCGGACGACCCCGCCCGCGCGTTTGCGGTCGCTGGGTTCGGCGGAGCGCTGTCGGACGACCTGGAGCCGGGCGACGTGGTCGTGGCCAACGAGCTGCTGTCGCGCGACGGGACCGTCGTGGCCGGGTGCCCCGGTGCCGCGATCATCGCGGGGATGCTCCGCCGCCGAGGCGTGCAGGCCCATGTGGGGCCGGTGGTCTCGGTGCGCAGCCCGGCGGTCGGCGACCTGCGCGCCGCGCTGCGCGACACCGGCGCGCTGGTGGCCGACATGGAGTCGGTGTGGCTGGCCCCTGCGTTCCGCGGTCGTCCGTTCATGGTGTTGCGGGCCGTGCTCGACACCGCCGACCGCGACCTGTGGAGCCCCGTGGCGACGCTGGCCGGGACCCGGCGGGCGGCGCGGTCGCTGTCGGTCAGCGCTGAGGTGCTGCTCGAGTGGGCGGCGGCGATCCGGCCGCGCGAGCTCGTGCTGGCGGCGCCGCGCGCGTCGTGCGCGGGCGTGGAGCGAGCGATCGAGACGGTCGAGCGAGCGCTCGACGCGTTCGGCGCGCCCGTGTACATGCGCAAGCAGATCGTCCACAACCGACACGTGGTCGACGACCTCGAGCGCCGCGGCGCCGTCTGGGTCGACGAGCTCGACGAGGTCCCCGACGGCTCGACCGTGGTGTTCTCGGCCCACGGCGTGTCGCCGCAGGTGCGCGAGCAGGCCCAGCGCAAGCAGCTCAACGTGGTCGACGCGACCTGCCCGCTGGTGTCGAAGGTTCACGCCGAGGCGCGGCAGTTCGCCGACGACGGCTTCACGATCGTGCTGGTCGGACACGAGGGACACGAGGAGATCGAGGGAACCTCGGGAGAGGTGGCCGGGAGGGTGCGCGTGATCGCGCACGAGGAGCAGGTCGAGGAACTGCAGGTGGGCGATCCCGAGCGGGTCGCGTATCTGACCCAGACGACGCTCGCCGTCGACGAGACCAAGGGCGTGGTCGATCGCCTGCGCGAGCGCTTCCCCGCGATCGTCGGCCCGAGGTCTGACGACATCTGTTACGCGACCCAGAACCGGCAGGACGCGGTCAAGGCGCTGGCGGCGACCTGCGATCTTGTACTGGTGGTGGGATCCGCGAACTCATCGAACTCGAACCGGCTCGTGGAGGTGGCTCAGCGCCACGGCTGCGAGGCACACCTGGTCGACGACGGCGGTCAGCTCGACCCCGCGTGGCTGGCCGACGCCGGCCGTGTCGGCGTCACCGCCGGGGCGTCCAGCCCGGAGCGGATCGTGCAGCGGCTCGTGTCCGAGCTCAGCGCGCTGGGTCCGCTCGAGATCGGTGAGCATACGGTGGCAAACGAAACGGTCCGCTTCGCGCCCCCGCGCGAGGTGCGAGGACGGGAGGTACGAAGCTGATGGCGGTACCGATTCGCCAGAGCGCCAGGGTTGGCGCCTACGTCATGCGCCAGCGACTGGCGCGCCGGGACAAGTATGCATTGGTGCTCGAGCTCGAGCCGCTGTTCCAGTGCAACCTGGCCTGCGCGGGCTGCGGCAAGATCCAGCAGCCCGACCACCTGCTGCGCCGGCGGATGCCGGTCGACCAGGCGGTCGCCGCGGTCGAGGAGTGCGGCGCTCCGGTGGTGTCGATCGCCGGCGGTGAGCCGCTGGTCCACCCCGAGATCGACAAGATCGCGTCTGAGCTGATCCGCCGCAAGAAGTTCGTGTATCTGTGCACCAACGGGCTGCTGTTGGAGAAGAAGATGGAACGGTTCGAGCCCTCGCCGTACTTCGCGTGGGCGGTCCACATGGACGGGCTGCGCGAGCGCCACGACAAGTCGGTGTGCCGCGACGGCGTATTCGACAAGGCCGTGGAGGCGATCAAGGCCGCCAAGGCCCGCGGGTTCCGAGTGACCACGAACACCACGTTCTTCTCCGACGACACCCCGGAAACGGTGCGCGAGGTGCTCGACTACCTCAACGACGACCTGCAGGTCGACCAGATGATGATCTCGCCGGCCTACGCCTACGAGAAGGCGCCAGACCAGGAGCATTTCCCCGGCGTCGAGCAGACCCGTCGGCTGTTCCGCTCGGCGTTCGCCGACGGCCGCCGCAAGCGCTGGCGGCTGAACGCGTCGCCGCTGTTCCTCGACTTCCTCGAGGGCAAGACCGACTTCGGCTGCACGGCGTGGGGGATCCCGAGCTACTCGCTGCTCGGCTGGCAGCGCCCCTGCTACCTGATGGCCGACGGTTATGTCTCCAGCTATCAGGAGCTGGTGCAGGAGACCGAGTGGGAGAAGTACGGCCGTGGACGCGACCCCCGCTGCGACAACTGCATGGCCCACTGCGGCTACGAGCCGACCGCGGTCAACGCGACCGTGCGCGCGCCGCACAAGGCGCTGCTGTCGGTGCTCCGGGCCTGACCGGCGGGCGCAGCTCGTCCGGGGTGGTCAGCGACTGCCGAGGCGGACAGTGCATATCGCGACAAATCCGGCGCTCGCGGCGAGGCTTGCCGCGCTGTGCACCGTATGCGGGCAGTACACGGCAAGCCTCCGGTCTTGAGGGGGATTTGACGCGATATGCACGCCGGGTCCGGACGGTTCCCGGACTCGGGATCCGGGCTCCTAGCGTGCGCTGAGCGTGCGCCGCCCGAGCTCGACGCCGAGCGTGGCGTAGCTGCGGAAGAAGCGCTTCTCGGCGGTCGGCGACCACGTCCTCGAGCGCGGCCGCGAACCGGCGCAGCTCGGACTCCTCGATCACGAGCGGGGGCAGCGCCTTGATCACGTTCATGTGGTGGCCGGCGACCTGGGTGAGGATCCGGTGGTCGCGGAACAGCGGCACGATCACCAGCTGGGCGAACAGCCCGGGCTGGAAGCGCTCGATCGCCTCCCACGCCCGGCGCGCCGCGCGTCCCGCGGGCGGCCCCAACTCGATCCCCCAGATCAGCCCCAGCCCGCGCACGTCGCGGACGATCTCGAAGCGCTCGACCAGCGGGCGGGTGAGCTCGAGCAGCAGCTCGCCGAGCCGGGCGGCGCGTTCCGGGAGGCGCTCGCGCTCGAGCACGTTGAGCGTGGCCAGGCCGGCGGCCGCGGCCAGGTCGCCGCCGCCGAACGTGGAGCTGTGGACAACGCTGCGCTCCATCGAATCGAACGTGCCGTCGAACGCGCGGCGGCTGGCCAGCACGGCGCCGGCGGGCACGTAGCCGCCCGACAGGGCCTTGGAGATCGTGACCAGGTCGGGCTCCAGGCCCCAGTGCTCGAGCGCCAGGAAGCGACCGGTGCGGCCGAGCCCGGTCTGGACCTCGTCGAGGATCAGCATCGAGCCGTGGCGTCGGCACAGCTCCTGGGCGGCCGGCAGGTAGCCGTCGGGCGCGATGAACACGCCCTTGCCCTGGACCGGCTCGACGATCAGCGCGGCCACGTCGCCGGCGGCGAGCTCGCCCGCGAGCGCGTCGGCGTCGCCGAACGGGACCGGCTCGCAGCCGGGCAGCAGCGGCCCGAACCGCTCGCGGAACTCGGCGTTGCCGTTGACCGACAGCGACCCCATCGAGAGGCCGTGGAAGCCGCGGCGGCAGAACAGGATCCGCTCGCGGCCGGTGGCGGCGCGGGCGAGCTTCAGGGCTCCCTCGACCGACTCTGTCCCCGAGCTGGTCAGCACCACCGCGTCGAGCGACGCCGGCGCACGGGCGATCAGCTCCTGGGCCAGCAGGCCGGGGAGGGTGGAGACTCCGAGCTGGGGCAGGTTGGGGGTGTCGGCGTCGAGCACGCGGTGCAGCTGCGCCTTGACATACGGGTGATTGCGCCCGAGCGAAAACACTCCGTGCCCGCCGAGCAGGTCCAGGTAGCGGTCCCCCTCGCGATCGATCAGGTGCGAGCCGACGCCGGAGACCCAGTCGCGATCGAACCCGAGCGTCTGCACGACGCGTCCGAGCTGGGGGTTGAGGTGGCGCTGGTTGAGCTCCATCGCCGCGCCCGGCCCGGTCTCGAGCAGTGCCGCGAGGTCCGGCCAGTCAGGGTGGTCTGCGCTCTCGGGCATCAACTGGATCCTGTCACCGATGCCCGTTGCACGTCCGGCGCGGGGGTTGTGTCGGGCGCGAGGCGCCTAGAGGCTCGTGCGGCGGTCTCGATCACGGCCTGGCGGGTGGCCTGCTCGCGCGCCCGGCTGTGCCGGCTGATCGGCGCCGCCACGCCGATCGAGGCGACCGCGCGGCCGTCGTCGGCGAGCACCGGGGCGGCCACCGCCCAGGCCCCGTCGTAGGTCTCCTCCCAGCTCAGCCCCCAGCCGCGCCGGGCGATCGTCTCGAGCTGGTTGCGCAACAGCTTCGCGCTGGTGACCGTGCCGGGCGCCAGTCGCTCGCGCCGGCGCCTGAGCACCGACTCGACCTGCGCCTCGGACGCGAACGCCAGCAGCGTCTTGGCGGTGGCGCCGGCCGTCAGCGGGACCCCGCTGCCCAGCTCCGCGGTGACCCGCAGGCGCTTGGGCGAGTCGATCGCGCCCACGTAGCGCGCCAGCCCGGCCGACATCTCGGGGACCGCCAGCAGCACCAGCTCCTCCGTGCGGGCGCCCAGCTCGCGGAGCTCGGGATCGAGCACCGCGGCGATGTCCAGCGAGGCGCGGGCGCGCTGGCCGAGTCGCACCGACGAGATGCCCAGCCGGTAGTGGCCTCCGTCGTCGCGGAGCACGTAGCCGGTCTGCTCGAGCGCGCGGAGGATCCGATGGAGCGTGCTCGAGGGGATTCCCAACCGCCGGCGCAGGTCGGACTCCGACCAACGCGGGGCGTCGGAGTCGAACGCCTCGAGCACCTGCAGGCTCTTGGCCAGGACCTTGGGGATGTCGGGGGTGAGCTCGGTCCGCGGACGGGGCACGTTTGCGCCGCCTGAGTCGAGGTGGTAGCGTGCGCCAACCACTACTGGGAAACAATTGCCATTATACGGGAAACCGAGAGATGATCAGAACAGGCGACGAATATCGGGAGTCCCTACGAGACGGCCGGTCGGTGTGGATCGACGGCGAGAAGGTCGACGACGTCGCCGCTCATCCCGCGTTCAAGCCGATCGTCGACGTGCGGGCGCGGATCTACGACATGGCCCACGACCCGGCCACCACCGAGGCGATGAGCTACGTCGACGCCGAGACCGGCGAGCGCTGTCCCACCGGTGCCAAGCTGCCCCAGACGCGCGAGGACTGGCACGCCAAGCGTGCCGCGGTCGACACGGTGCTCGACGACATCGGCGGGATCGTCACGCGCGTGGGCGACGAGACCGTCGGCGAGATGTGGTCGCTGTACGACGGCCAGAGCGTGCTCGACGAGATCGACCCCTCGTTCTCCGAGCACATCCGCCACCACGTCCGCCACGCCGCGCTGGCCGACCCGTTCCACGTCTCGGCCAACACCGACCCCAAGGGCGACCGCTCGCTGCGACCCCAGGACCAGGACCCCGACGTGCTGCTGCACGTGGCCGGCGAGACCGACAACGGGATCGTCGTCCGCGGCGCCAAGTTCGAGACCGCGGCCGCGTACGCCAACCAGGCGTTCGTCAAGCCGACGATCGGCGACTGGGGTAAGGCCGAGCTGTCGGACTACGCGGTCGGCTTCATCGCCGAGATGGGAGCTCCCGGGATCCGCCACATCTGCCGCTCGAGCTTCGCCGGGCGGGACAGCGTGGAGGACTATCCGCTGTCGAACCGGTTCGACGAGATCGACACGATGATCGTGTTCGACGACGTCGAGATCCCGTGGGAGAACGTGTTCTTCTACCGGTACACGCGCGCGGCCGCGTTCATCCGCGCGACCCTGCACCGTTACAGCATGTTCGCGTTCGTGCAGCGCCACCTGCGGATGGCGGACCTGCTGGTCGGCGTGTCCTACGTCAACGCCGCCCAGACCGGCGTGAAGATGCACCAGGGCGTGCGCGAGAAGCTGGCCGAGCTGGCCTGCTACCGGGAGGGGATCAACGCGCACCTGACCGCGGCGATCGAGCTGGCCGAGCCGAGCCCCGGCGGCTTGCTGATGCCCAACCAGGCGCTGCTCTACACCGGCCGGGTGCTGGCCTGCACGCAGCTGCCGGCGATGATGCACCTGGCGCGCGACCTGTGCGGCGGCCAGCTGTGCGTCACCCCGAGCGCCGCCACGTTCCAGGACCCCGAGGCCGGTCCATGGCTGGACAAGTACCTGGCGATCGGCGACGTTTGCGCCGAGGACCGCCGGCGCCTGTTCGCGTTCGCGCGCGACCTGCTCAACTCCGACTACGCCGGTCACCGCCTGACCTTCCAGCTGTTCGCTCAGTCGCCGGCGTTCGCCCACCTGCTAGCGGTCTACAACAACTACGACTTCGACGGCCCCGCCGACCTCGTGAAACGCTACGCGCAGATCGAGCCGGTCCAGGAGGGTGCGGCCCGGTGACCGACCTGAACCTGACCGGCGCGGCGCAGGTGGCCCGGGTCGCCGATCGCGGCGGGCCCCGGCGCGGGCGCGAGCAGGGCGAGCTCGACCTGGTGGCCGACGGCGCGGTGGCGATCCGTGACGGCCGCATCGCGGCGGTCGGCCCGACCGCCGAGGTCCTGGCCGCGTGGGGCGATGAGGTGCCGACGCTCGATGTGAGCGGCGCCACGGTGCTGCCCGGGCTGATCGAGTGCCACTCGCACCCGCTGTTCGCCGGCAGCCGCCACGCCGAGTACGCCGAGCGCCTGGGTGGGGCGTCGCTGGCCGAGGTCGCCGCGCGTGGCGGCGGGATCTGGGCCAGCGTGGTGTCGACGCGGGCCGCCGGCGACCGGGAGCTGGCCGAGCACCTGGAGGCGTCCTACGGCCACATCCTGCGCGGCGGCGCGACCACGCTCGAGGTCAAGTCCGGCTACGGGCTCGAGGCCGAGCAGGAGCTGCGCCAGCTCGAGCTGCTGGCGCGCAGCCGGGCGTCGACGCCGATCGGGCTGGTGATCTCGTTCCTCGGCGCCCACGTGGTGCCGGCCGGAACCGACGCCGACGCCTACACCGACGAGGTGCTGGCGATGCTTGTGCGCGTGCTCGAGCAGGGGATCGCGGAGTTTCACGACATCACCATCGAGCGCGGCCTGTTCACGCCCGCGCAGGCGCTGAAGATGTTCGAGCGCTCCCGCGAGCTGGGGATCCCGACCCGCGCCCATTCGGATGCGTGGGCCAGCTCGGAGGGCTGGGAGACCGCCGTCCGTGGCCGGGCGATTTCGGCCGAGCACCTGACCTACACGCCCGACGAGGAGATCCGCGAGGTCGGGGAGACCGACACGATCGCGGTGCTGCTGCCGCAGGCCGAGCTCGTGTACATGACCGACCGGCGGGCCAACGCCAGGTTGTTCATCGACCATGGCGTCCCGGTGGCGGTGGCCACCGACTACTGCTCGTCGATCCACGCAACCTCGCTGACCTCCACGATCGCGCTTGCCGCGCCGTGGTTTCGGATCACTCCGGCCGAGGCGGTGGTGGGGGCCACGCTCAACGCCGCCTACGCCCTCGGGCTGAGCTCCGATCGCGGCTCGATCGACGTCGGGAAGCGCGGCGACCTGACCGTGATCTCGGTCGACCATCCCAACGAGCTGTTTCTCGCCGGCGGGCAGGACGTCGTCTCCGACGTGGTCGTCGCCGGCGAGGTCGTGCACAGTACGCGGGAACGGTGACCCGCCCAAGAATCGAGAAACTGGACCGCACCGAGGAGCCCGATGAACCACACCCGCATCCGTCCGTTCAACACCGGCGACACCTACCCCGAGCAGGAGCTCGACAACGACCTGTGCCAGGCCGTGGTCGCCGGCGGCACCGTCTACCTGCGCGGTCAGGTCGGCCAGGACCTCGACACCTCGGAGTCGGTCGGGATCGGGGATCCCGGCGCTCAGGCCGAGCAGGCGATGCACAACATCGAGTTGCTGCTGGCGGAGTCCGGAGCCACGCTGCAGGACATCTGCAAGGTCGTGATCTACCTCACCGACATCCGCTACCGCGAGCCCGTCTACCGCGTCGTCGGCAAGTGGCTGCGCGGCGTCCACCCGGTGTCGACGGGGATCGTAGTCAGCGCGCTGGCGCGGCCCGAGTGGCTGGTCGAGATCGACGCCACCGCGGTGATCGCCGGCACGGGCGCCGCGCCGCCGGCCTGAGCGCGGCGATGCTCGACGTCGAGGCGCTCGAGACGTTCACGGCGATCGCGGCGCCCACCGGCGCCGAGGACGAGCGGCTGGCGTGGCTGGAGCGCCGGCTCGACGGCGCCGCCGGCGTCCGCGACCGCGACGAGGTCGGGAACCTGATCTGGCGCGCCGACGGGTCCGGCGAGCCGCCCCGCGCGCTCGTGATGGTCCACGTCGACACGGTGTTTCCCGCGGAAACGCCGCTCGAGATCGAGCGCCGCGGCAACGACCTCTTCGGCCCCGGCATCGGCGACAACGCCGCGGCCGTGATCGCGCTGGTGTCGGTGCTCGAGACGATCGGGGCGCTGCCACCGGACGTCGCGGTCGCGTTCACGGTCGGCGAGGAGGGCCTCGGCAATCTCCGCGGCGCGATCCACGCCTGCGCGAAGCTGCGCCCGCGGCTGGCGCTCGCGGTCGAGGGCCACGGGCTCGATCACGTCGTCAACGAGCACGTGGGCAGCCTGCGCGCGCGGATCGAGCTGACCGGTCCGGGCGGGCACTCGTGGTGGGACCGGGGGACGCCGAGCGCGGTCCACGGCCTCGTCGAGATCGCGGGACAACTGGTCCAGACGGGCGCCAACGTCGGCCGGATCGCGGGCGGCGGCGCGGTCAACGCGATCGCCTCGCAGGCCGAGATGCTGGTCGAGCGCAGGTCGCTGCACGAGGACGAGCTGGCGCGGTTCGAAGCGCGCCTCGGCGAGCTGTCGGTGGCGCCGCCGCTCGAGCTCGAGTATGTGGTGGTGGGACGGCGGGGCGCCGGCAGGTTGGCGGAGGACCACCCGCTGATGCTGATGGTGATGGGCGCCCGGCGCGAGCTGGGGCTGCCCGAGGCGTGCGGGTCGGGTTCCACGGACGCCAACGCCGCGATCGCCCAGGGGATCCCGGCGGTGGCGATCGGCTGCGGGCGCGGGTCGGGGATGCACACCGTCCACGAACGCATCGAGCTGGACTCGCTCGAGCTCGGCTGCCTCCAGCTCGAGGCCGTGTTGCGGTCGCTTCCGGCGCTCAGCCGCTGACGGGCAGCTTCTCGAGCGCCACGTCCGCCGGTCCCTGGGTGTTGATCACGACGATGTCCTGGGGGCACGCCGACAGCACGACGATCACGTCGGTCAGCGCCTCGAGCGTGACGTAGTCGCCTTGGCGCGCGGGGGAGGGTGCGAACTCGAGCGCTCCCTCGGCCGTCCAGGGGATGTTCATGAACAGGTTCAGCGGCGACGGGACAGCGTCGTAGGAGATGCCGTGCGGGGCGATCGCCTTGCGGAAGTTGTCGGCGCAGCTGGCGTGGCCGGGCGGGGCACCGAGCTGCTCGTAGCGCTCGGGGTCGCAGGCGGCGATCAGCGTGTCGTGCACCCCCGGGCTGGTGTCCTCGGCGAACTTGAGCAGCGCCCGGCGCCGGTTGCTGTAGAGCGAGTCGCCGGTGGCGGGCACGAGCTTGGTCAGGATCGCGCGCGTGTGCTGCATCGACATGTGCTCGCTCGGGTCGGCGGCGTTCAGCGCCCAGGTGTCGACCACCTGGCCGCCGGTGGTGTTGATGATCCGCAGCCGCTCGCCGGTCGAGAGCGGGACAGCGGTGCCGGTGCGGGCGGTGAGGACGGTCTGGTCGGCCATCGACGTATAGGGTATACGTTGTGAGGTTCGTGCTCCTCCACGGCTCGTGGCACGGAGGCTGGGCGTGGGAGCCGGTCGCCTGGTGCCTGCGCGAGCTCGGCCACGAGGCCCACACGCCGACGTACCCGGGCCATCGTCCCGGCGACAGCCGGGCCGGGATCAAACACGACCACTACGTGTCCGCGGTGACGAGCTACATCGAGGCCCGGGATCTGCGCGACGTCGTGCTCGTCGGGCACAGCTTCGGCGGGTCGGTGGTCAGCCGCGCCTCGCAGGTGGTCGGAGAGCGCCTCAAGCGGCTCGTGTTCCACACCGCGTTCGTGGTGCAGGACGGCACCAGCGTCAACGACAACTTCCCGGCCGACCAGACGGAGGCGTTCGCGGCCGCCGCCGAGGCCAGTCCGGACGACACCGTGGCCTGCCCGTGGGAGGTGTTCCGCGACCTGTTCATCCAGGACGCCTCGCCCGACGTGGCGCGCTCGGTGTGGGAGCGGCTGGTCCCGCAGCCGTTCGCGCCCTGGGATCAGCAGCTCGAGCTGGCCGGGTTTCACCGTGGCGAGCTGCCGCGCAGCTTCATTGCGGTCGCCGACGACCGGGCGCTGCCTCCGGGCGGCTGGCACCCGACGATGTCCGCGCGGCTCGGATCGTTCAAGCTCGTGGAGATGGGCGGCAGCCATGAGGTCATGTTCACGCGACCCGCTGAGCTGGCGCGAAAGCTCGTCGAGGCCTCGAACGAGTGAGCGCCGAGCCAACGGTCCTGTCGCTGACCCCGTCGGAAGTGCTCGCCGCGGTGCACACGGAGCTGGCCGGCGAGCTCGCCGCCCACGAGCTGGTGTGGGCCTCGGCGGACGATGCCGACCTGGCCCGCGCGGACTACGTGATCGGCGACTGGACCCACCAGCGCACGCTCGACGCCTCAGAGCTCGACCGGGCCGAACGCTGTCTGGCGATCTTCCAGCCGACCGCCGGCGTGCAGAGCATCGACATCGACCACGCGGCGTCGCTCGGGATCCCGGTGGCCAACGCGCCGGGCGCGAATTCCCGCGCGGTGGCGGAGTGGACCGTGATGGCGATCCTGGCGCTGCTCAAGGACGCGTGGCGCCACCACGCCGGCGTGCTGGCGGGGGAGTGGAACATGGTGCAGGCCGCGCGCACGGGCGTGTACGAGCTCGGCGGCCGCACCGTCGGGGTCGTCGGGTTCGGGACGATCGGGCAGGGGGTTGCGGCGCGGCTGGCCGGGTTCGAGCTGCGCCGGCTGGTGTACGTCGACGAGCTCCGGGCCCCGCCCGAGGTCGAGCGACGGCTGGGCGCCGAACGGGTCGACCTCGACGAGTTGCTGTCGGTAAGCGAGGCGGTGACGCTGCACGTCCCGCTGCTCGAGTCCACGCGCGGGCTGATCGACGCTCGGCGGCTGGCGCTGCTGCCGCGCGGCGCGGTGCTGGTCAACGCCGCGCGCGGCGCGGTCGTCGACGAGCCGGCGCTGTGCGATGCGCTCGCGTCGGGGCAGCTGAAGGGCGCCGCCCTGGACGTGTTCGAGCGCGAGCCGCTGCCCGCCGACGATCCGCTGCGCAAGCTCGACAACGTGCTGTTCTCGCCGCACCTGGCGGGGTCGACGAACGAGGCCCGGGAGCGGATGCTCACGATGACGCTGCGCAACCTCGACGGCGCCCTGCGGGGCGGCGCGCCGTCGTATGTCGTGAACGGGGTTCGCGGGGTCCCGCGCCGCTCGGCCTGACGAGGCGGGACGTCGCTCGTCCTGACCAGGCAGGATGTTTAGGCGAAGTAGGGGTTCGCTTAAACGTCCGCCCTGTGCGGGACCGCATCGCCTGCGGAGTGCAAGCCTCGGGCTGGGCGCGCCGTCCGTGCATAACGCGTCAAACCCACCCACGATCGCGAGGCTTGCCGTGCTGTGCATCGTATGCGTGCCAGGCACGGCAAGCCTCCGATTCACCGCCGGATTTGACGCGAAATGCACGGGTCGCCGCGGTTCAATTTCGCTCGGATGGCCGCGGTCGCCCCGGAGAGCCACCCGCTCGACTGCGACGCGTATACAGTACGGACTCGACAACCCGAGACCCCGAGGGAGCGACATTGAAGGCTGCACGGCTGGTCGAGATCGCGCAACCGCTGGTGATTGAGGACGTCCCGACGCCCGACCCCGGCCCGCGCGAGGCCGTGGTGCGGGTCGAGTACGAGGGCATCTGCCGCACCGACTGGCACACCTGGATGGGCGACTGGTCGTGGGTCGGCCTGGCGCCGCCGCTGCCGATCACGATGGGGCACGAGTTCTCGGGGACGGTCGAGGCGGTCGGCAATGAGGTGACGCGGATCAAGGTCGGCGACCGGGTGGCGGTGCCGTTCCACGAGGCCTGCGGGGTGTGCCCGTACTGCCGCAGCGGCCGCACCAACCTGTGCGATGCACTCGAGTTCCTCGGCATGACCCACGATGGCGGCTACGCCGAGTTCGTGAGCGTGGTCAACGCCGACCTCAACTGCGTGGCGCTCCCCGAGCAGGTTTCGTTCGAGGCTGCGTCGGCGCTCGGCTGCCGGTTCATGACCGCGTGGCACGCGCTCCAGCATCAGGCCGGCCTGCGCGCGGGTGAGTGGCTCGCGGTCCACGGCGTCGGCGGCATCGGGCTGTCGGGCGTCCAGATCGCGGCGGCCCTGGGCGCCGGCGTGGTCGCCGTCGACATCGATGACCGCAAGCTCGAGGCCGCCCGCGCCCAGGGAGCCTCGGTCACGATCAACGCGCGCAACGAGTCGGTCGCCGAGGCCGTCAAGGACGCGACCGGCGGCGGGGCGGACGTGGCCCTCGGCGGGCTCGGCGCCGCCGAGCTCGTCCGCAGCGCGCTGATGGGCCTACGCAAGGGCGGCCGCCTGGTCCAGGTCGGTCTCACCAGCCAGGCCGAGCAGGGGATCGTCGGAATCCCGCTCGACGAGCTGATCGAGGCCGAGCTGACGATCATCGGCAGCGTCGGTAACCCGCACGTTCATCTTCCGGCCTTGCTTGGGCTCGTCGGCGACAAGCGGCTGGATCCCTCTGGGCTGGTGACCGAGCGGGTGCCGCTCGACGGCGCCCAGGCCGTGCTCGAGCGGATGACCGACTTCGACACGGTCGGGTTCGCGCTGATCGACCGGTTCTGAGCCGGGTGCGTTGTCACCCGCGAATCGGCGCGCCGCTTGTTCCTTGTATACTCTGCACACAGGTGCGGTTGAGTCAATATCTCCGGGGGGCACACTGATGGCGACCTCTAAGAGCCGGGTGGCCCAGAGCCCGGCCCGCTATGGACTTCGAAGCCTAGATGAGGCCGACGCCCGGCCCGAGCGTCCGCCTTCGCTGGCCGAGCACGTCTGTCGGGTGATCCGCGAGGACATCCTCACCGGCCGCCAGCCGGCCGGCGCGCGCCTGACCGAGGCGATGGTGATGGAGCGAACCGGGGTCAGCCGCACGCCCGTGCGCGAGGGCCTGCGAACGCTCGAGGGCGAGGGTTTGGTGGTCACGTACCGCAGCCGCGGCACGTTTGTCACCTACCGCTTGACCCCGGACGAGGCGAAACTGATCTACGAGGTGCGGCTGGTGATCGAGCCGCCGCTGACCGCGCTCGCGGCCGAGCGGATGACGGCCGAGGACCTGGCGATGGTCGAGGACGTGCTGGCCCGGTTCGTCGACGCGCTCGACGCCGCCGAGGCCCGCGAGGCCGGCCAGCTCGACGCCGAATTCCACCTGGCGATCTACGAGGCCAGCGGCAGCGAGCTGCTCAGCGTGCTGCGCGGCTACTGGACGCGCCTGCAGCTCGAGCTGTCCGAGCGCGTCTACAACACCGAGGTCCCGAGCCGGTTCCTCGACGAGCATCTGGGGATCCTCGAGGCGCTAAAGGCCGGCGACTCCACGGAGGCTGAGAAGCGGATGCGATCGCACATCGAGCACGGGCGCACCGCGCTCGCCAAGGCCCTCGAGGGCTAATCGTGCTCGCCCACCGTACCTATGCGGACGGCCACTAGCCGTGGAGCGGCTCAAGTTCGGGCTGGCGCTCGAGAACTTCACGCCCGCGCCCAAGGACCCGGACCCCGAAGCGATCGTCGCCTACGGGCAGCGCGGCGAGGAGCTGGGCTACGACTCGCTGTGGGCCTGGGACCACATGTTCCTGGGCAGCGGCCGCCCGTTTCCATTCCTGGAGTCGCTGACGACGCTGACGCTGCTGGCCGCCAAGACCGAGCGCGTCGAGCTCGGCACCGGGATCCTCGTGCTGCCGCTGCGCGGCGCGGCCGTGCTGGCCAAGACCGCGGCGTCGATCGAGATGATCTCCGGGGGGCGGCTGACGCTGGGGATGGCGGTCGGCTGGTATGAGCGGGAATTCGATGCCTGCGGCGTGCCGTTCAAGCGCCGCGGCCGGATCTTCGAGGAGAACCTCGAGCTGATGAAGCAGTTCTGGAGCGGCGAGCGCGTCAGCGGCGAGGCCCGCGGGATCCCGTTCCGCAACGCCGTGATGCTGCCCAAGCCCTCGCCGCGTCCCCGTCCGCGGCTGCTGATCGGCGGGTATGTGGACAAGGTGCTCCAGCGGGTGGCCGAGCAGGGCGACGGCTGGCTGACGTACTTCTACGAGCCGTCGGCGTTCAGCACGGCGTGGCAGCGGATCCGCGAGCACGCCGAGGCGGCGGGCCGCGACCCGGGCGAGCTCAGCAACGTGGCCCAGCTGCCGCTCTGCATCGGCGACTCGTTCGAGGCCGCCGACCGCCGCGCGCGCGAGTACATCCACGACTACTTCGATCTGCCCGAGTGGAGCGAGTCGACCGCCGAGAGCGCGATCCGCGGGACCCCCGAGCAGTGCGCCGAACAGCTCGCCGAGCAGGCATCGGTGGGGGTGGCGCACATCTGCCTGGTCCCCTGCGACTATGAGCAGGAGCAGGTCGAGCGGTTCGCCGCCGAAGTGCTCCCGCTCGTGTCAGGGCTCGCGGTGGAGACCGCCTGATGACCGGAGCCGCCGACAAGCGGATGTCGCTGGCCGACGCGGCCGCGCTGGTCCGTGACGGCGACATCGTGGTGGCCGGCGGTTGCTGCTATTCGCGCACACCGTGGGCGATGCTGCTCGAGCTGCTGCGGGCCGAGCGGACCGGGTTGACGCTGGCGCGCAACCTGATGTGTTACGAGTCCGAGCTGTTCCTGGCCTCGGGCGCGGCCGACAAGCTCGTCTCGAGCTGGGTCGGGATCGGCCTGCGGTGGGGCATCCCCAAGGTGTTCCGCGAGTACGTCGAGCGCGATCCCTCGATCTACGAGGAGTGGAGCCACCTCACGTTCGGCCTGCGGTTCCTGGCCGCGTCGATGGGGATGCCGTTCCTCCCGACCGCGTCGCTGCTCGGCTCCGATCTGCTTAAGCGCGTCCCCGCCCAGGAGATGACCTGCCCGTTCACCGGCGAGTTGCTGGTGGCGGTTCCGGCGCTGGTGCCGGACGTGGCGTTGATCCACGTGCACACCGTCGACGCGCTCGGCAACGCCCAGGTCGAGGGCCCGGCGTATATGGACGTCGAGTACGCGCGCGCCGCCAACATGGTGATCGTGACCGCTGAGGAGGTCGTCCCATCGGAGGCGATCGTCCGCACCAACGACCGCACGCTGATCCCGGGGTTCGAGGTCGACGCGGTCGTCGACGTCCCGTTCGGCTCCTACCCACACGAGTGCCACGGCCGCTACGAGGCCGACTTCGACCACTTCGACACCTACACCGAGATCGTCAAGGAGGGCGGCGCCGCGGGCGTGCGCGAGTACATCCGCGAGTACGTCGAGGCGCCCGGGAGCTTCTCCGGGATGCTCGACATGGTCGGCGTCTCCAGGTTGCTCGAGCAGCGCCGCCGCGCGCGCGAGCTGGTCGCGGCATGACCGCCGAGCCGACGCCCGTCGAGCTGATGACGATCGCGGGCAGCCGCCTGCTGCGCGACGGCCGCGTGGTCTTCGCCGGCGTGGGCTCGCCGCTGGAGGCGAGCGTGCTGGCCAAGCGCCTGCACGCGCCGTCGTTGACGATCGTGCTCGAGGGCGGCTCGATCGGACCGAGGATGGTGCCGGGACGGCTTCCGGTCTCGACCAACGAGATGCGCGCGGCGCACGACGCGTTCATGCTCACCTCGATCAACGACCTGTTCCTGTACGGGCAGCGCGGGCGCTACGACTACGGGTTCATCGGCGCCGGCCAGCTCGACCAGTACGGCAACGTCAACACCAGCTACATCGGCGACCCCGACGCGCCGAAGGTCAGGCTCCCGGGCAGCGGCGGCGCCAACGACATCGTCTCCAGCTGCCGCGAGGTGATGATCATGACCCGGCACGAGCCGCGCCGGTTCGTCGAGCGCGTGGACTTCATCACCAGCCCGGGTTACATCAGCGGCCCCGAGGCCCGGCGCAAGGCCGGCCTGGTGCGCAACCGGCCGGTATCGGTCGTGACCGACCTGGCGCTGCTCGGCTTCGACGAGGCGACCGGGAGGCTGCGGCTCGACGCCCTACAGCCCGGAGTGAGCGAGGCCGACGTGCACGCCAACACCAGCTTCGAGCTGCTCGTCTCGGACACGATCGACGAGCTGGCCGCGCCGACCGAGCAGGAGCTCGCGGAACTACGGTGGCTGCGCGACGGCGACCGCAGCCAAGCATCAGACACGAGAAAGGTGACCTCAGCTTCATGATCGGTCCGTTCATCGACATCCAGGGCGCGGTGGACGTCCACGTGCACTCTGAGCCAGACCTGTTCCCGCGCATCGCCGACGACGTCGGCGTCGCCAGCCACGCCGCGTCGATGGGGTTCCGGGCCCTGTCGCTGAAGTGCCACTCCGAGCGGACGACGAGCCGCGCCTACCTGACCGAGCAGCTCGTGCCCGGGATTCAGGTGGTCGGCGGGATCGTGCTCAACCGGGCCGTCGGCGGGATCAACCCCTACGCGGTCCAGGCGGCGCTCCAGCTCGGCGCCAAGCACGTATGGATGCCCACCGTCGACGCCGCCAACCACGCGCGCACGTTCGGCTCCACCGGCGCCTACGACAAGCAGGCCTCGAGCGTCGCGGACACCAGCGACACCGGGATCGAGGTGATCAACGACGCCGGAACGCCGATCGACGGGCTGATCGACGTGCTCGACCTGATCGCCGAGCACTCGGCGATCCTCAGCACCTGTCACCTGTCGGTCCCCGAGATCAAGCAGTTGGTGCCGCTGGCGCGCGAGCGCGGCGTCGAGAAGATCATGATCACCCACCCCTTCTTCAAGGTGCCCAACGTCGACCTCGACACGCTCAAGGAGCTGGTCGCCCTCGGGGCCTACGCGGAGTTCGGCTACTGCACGGTCTCGCCGATGTGGAACCACGCGCCGCTGACGCGCGTCGTCGAGGCGATCAAGGAGGTCGGCCCCGAGCACTCGATCCTGATGAGCGACGCCGGGCAGCGCCACAACCCGATGCCGGCCGAGTGCCTGCGCGTGTTCGCACAGTCGGTGTACGAGTCGGGCATCAGCGAAGAAGGAGTGGAGCGGATGATCAAGCACAACCCGCTCGAGCTGCTCGAGCTGGGGCCGCGTCGGGAGCCGGTGGCGCCCCCGGTCCCGGTCGCACCCTCGGCCGCCAGCAACGGCGCGGGCGCGACCGAGCCTGACGGCCACGTCTCGCTGAGCGCGAGTCAGGCGGAGTAGGCGATGACCACGCGCATCGGATTGATCGTCCCGTCCTCCAACACGGTCGCCGAGCCCGACTTCTACACGCGCCTCCCCGAGGGCTGCTCGGTGCACACCGCGCGCATGTTCCTCGAGGAGACCACCCCGGAGGGCGAGTCGGTGATGCTCGACGAGCACGTTCCCAAGGCGATCGTCGACCTGGCGACGGCGCGGCCCGACGTCGTCGTGTTCGCGTGCACCAGCGCCGGCGCGTTGCGCGGCAACCAGTACGAGGCCGAGCTGATCGAGGCGATCTCACAGCAGACGGGCTCGCCGACGGTCAGCGTGGCGGCGTCGGTGCGGCGCACGATCAACGCCCAGAAGCCCGATCGGGTCGGCGTGATCACCCCGTACGTGGACAGCCTCAACGACAAGATCCGCGAAAGCCTCGAGGCCGACGGCGTGTCGGTGACCGCGATCCACGGGCTCGGGATCTCGGAGAACTTCACGATCGCCGAGGTCGAGCCCGAGCGGATCGTCAGCTTCGCCACCGAGTGCTTCTCGCCGGGCGACATCGATCTCTTGTTCGCCTCGTGCACGAACTTCCGCGCGTTCGACGCGCGCGAGGAGCTCCAGCAGGCGTTCGGCGTCCCGGTTGTGACCAGCAACCAGGCGGCGCTGGCGGTCGCGCTGGACGAAGTCGGGGCCCGGGCCACGGTCTAGTGGATGTACGCGACGGCGTTCGACTACGTCAGAGCATCGTCCTGGGCCGAAGCGGTGGAGCGGCTGGAGCAGCTGGGAGAGGACGCCCACGTGATCGCCGGCGGCCAGAGCCTGGTGCCGATGATGATGCTGCGGATGGCCGCGCCGACCGCACTGGTCGACGTCGGTGGCGCCTGTGAGCGCACGATCGAGGTCCGCGACGGAACGCTGGAGCTGTCGGCGCTGGTCCGCCACGTCGACCTCGAGCACTCCGACACGGTCGCGGCCGCCTGCCCGATGCTGACCGAGGCGGTCCGCCACATCGGCAACGTCCGCGTGCGCCAGCGGGGGACGATCGGGGGCTCGCTGGCCCACGCCGAGGCGACCAGCGAGCTGGCGTGCGTGACGCTCGCCCATCGGGGGTCCGTGCGGGTGCTCGGGCCCGGGGGCGAGCGCACCGTGGACGCGTCGGACCTGTTCATCGCGCAGCTGATGACGACGCTCGATCACACCGAGGTGATCACCGCCGTCCGGCTCCCGGCGCTGACCGGCCGCCAGGGCTCGTGCTTTCTGGAGATGGCCCGGCGGCCGGGCGACTTCGCGATGGTCGAGGTGGCCGCGATCGTCGAGCTCGACGACGACGACCGGTGTACGGCGGCGAGGCTGGTGCTGGGGGCGGTCGGCGATAAGGCGATCGACGTCTCAGACACCGCTCAGGAGCTCGTCGGTGGCGAGCTCACCAAGTCGGCGACCGACCGGGTCGGCCGCGCGGTGGCCGATGACGTCGAGATCGGGCCGAGCTCGCACGCCGGCGTGCACTACCGGCGCGAGATGGTCGCGGTGCTGGCCGGGCGCGCGCTGGGCGAGGCCGCGCGGAGGGCCGGCGACGGGCACGCGGACCGCAACGGGCACAGGCCATGAGCAAGCACCAGATCTCACTCGAAGTCAACGGACGCCCAACCGAGGCGTGGGTCGACCCGAACCTGTCGCTGCTCGAGCTGCTGCGCGACGAGGGCGCGGCCACCGAGGTCAAGCTCGGCTGCGGCGAGGGCGTGTGCGGAACCTGCACGGTGCTGCTCGACGGCGAGCCGGTGAACTCGTGCCTGATGTTCGCGGTGCAGGCCGACGGCTGCAAGGTCACCACGGTTCGCGGGCTGGCGCCCGAGGGCGAGCTGCACCCACTGCAGCAGAGCTTTCTGGACCACGCCGGGTCGCAGTGCGGCTTCTGCACGCCGGGAATGATCGTCACCGCGAAGTGGTACCTGGACCGCCATCCGCACGCCGACCGCGAGGAGCTTCGCCGGGCGCTGTCGGGGAACCTGTGCCGGTGCACCGGCTACACGAAGATCCTCGACGCGCTCGAGGCCTACCGCGACGCGACCACGGAGGAGGCCCCGGTTGCCGGTTGACGCCGAGACCCGCACGCTGCCGCGACGCGTGCCGCGCCAGCCGGGCGTGCGCAAGCCCCACAGCGACTTCATCCAAAAGGTGGCGGGCACGCTGGCCTACGCCGACGATTGGGGCTTTCCCGGGATGCTGCACGGGGTGGTGGTCCGGGCGCACATGCCGTGCGCCAGGATCAACGGGATCGACGTCACCGAGGCGCGGGCGGCCCCGGGGGTCCGCGCGGTCCTGACCGCGGCCGACATCCCGCACAACGTGATCGCCGAAGAGGCCAGCGGCCTGGGCATCGACGCGATCGTGCAGCCGGTGCTGGCCTTCGACCGGGTCCGCTACGACGGCGAGCCGGTCGCGATCGTCGCGGCCGAGACCCCCGGCGCCGCGGTCGACGCGGCGGCGCTGGTCGAGGTCGACTACGAGGACATCCCCGGCGTGTTCGACACCGAGGAGGCGCTCGCCGACGACGCCCCCGCGGTGCACAGCGGCGGCAACCGCTACGTCACCTGGCGCTCGTCGATCGGCGACGTCGACGCCGCGCTGGAGCGTGCCGACCTGGTCGTCGAGGAGACCTACGTGAGCCAGCGCGTGGACCACGCCTACCTCGAGCCCGAGGCCGGGATCGGTTGGGTGGACAGCGATGGCGTGATCACGCTCAGAGTCTCCACGCAGGTGATCGAGCACGTCCGGCAGCTGGCGGACATCCTGAAGCTGCCCCACAGCCGGGTGCGGGTGATCGCCTCCTACATGGGCGGCGGGTTCGGCGGCAAGGAGGACATGACGGTCGAGCCGTACCTGGCTCTGCTGGTGTGGAAGACGCGCCGGCCGGTGCGGATGGTGTGGGAGCGCCAGGAGTCGCTGCTGGCGCGGCAGAAGCGCCACCCGTTCCGGATGAGCTACCGGACCGGCGCGATGAACGACGGCACGATCGTCGCCCAGGACATCCGGATCATCGGCGACGCGGGCGCGTACCCGCTGCTCAGCTCGCGGGTCCTGTTCGCCGGGGCGGTCAACTCGACCGGGCCATACCGCTGCTCGGACGCGCGGGTGGAGAGCGTGGCGGTGTTCACCAACACCGTGCCGACAAGCGCGATGCGAGGGTTCGGCGCGATGCAGGTCGTGTTCGGCTACGAGTCCCAGATGGACCGGATCGCCGAACGCCTGGGCCTCGATCGTGCCGAGCTCCGGGAGCGCAACTTCGTCGAGCTCGGCGACCGTCGGGTGACCGACGAGGAGATCGATACCCAGCCCGGCGTGCTCGAGTGCATGCACCGAGCGCTGAAGGAGCTCGGCGAACCCTCGGCGCCGTCCAACGGCGGCAAGGTCGGGCAGGGGTTCTCGTGCAGCATGCAGCCCTACGGCCGCTCGGTGTTCTTCGCCGACCGGGCGTCCTGCTGGATCGGACTCGAGCAGGACGGCACGATGATCGTCCGGGCCGGCGTGACCGACCTGGGCGCTGGCCAGGCCGCGTCGCTGGTCGACATCGCCGGCGAGATCCTCGGCGTGACCGCCGACCGCGCCAGCGTGCACATTGGCGACACCGCGCTGACGCCACTGACCGGCGGCACGTTCGCGACCCGGCAGCTGTACATGTCGGGCAACGCGACGCTGAAGGTGGCGCGCGAGCTACGCGACAAGCTCGCACCCGTGGCGGCCGACCTGCTCGGCTGCGAGCCCGAGCAGCTCGAGTTCGCCGACAACAAGGTGGCGGTGGTCGGCGAGCCCGATCGGGTGATTTCGATCGCGGAGCTGTCGCGGACTGCGGAGAATCGCAGCGTGATGCCCTACTGCCACAACACGTTCCACGCCGAGACGGGGGAGTTCGATCCCTCGACCGGTCGCGGCCGCTCGTACCCCGACTACACCTACGGCTGCCACGCGGTCGAAGTCGAGGTCAGTGAGGACACCGGCGAGGTCAAGATCGTCAAGTACGTCGCCTGCCACGACATCGGCCGAGCGATCGACATGCAGCGCGCGGTGGGACAGATCCAGGGCGCGGTCGCCCAGGGCGTCGGCTACGCGCTCAGCGAGGACGTCGAGATCAACGACGGGGTGATGGACTCGACTCTGTTCGCCGACTACCTGATCCCGACCTCGCTCGACCTGCCCGACATCAACGCGATCGCGCTCGAGCTGTACCCCGGCAAGGGTCCGCTCGGGGCCCGCGGGATCGGCGAGCCTCCGATCGGGCCGCCCGCGGCCGCGGTGGCGAGCGCGATCGAGCACGCGGTCGGCGTGCGCCTGCGCCGGCTCCCGATGACGCCCGAGCGGGTGCACGCGGCCGTGCGCGAGGCCGGCGACCGCTCGGCGCCGACGCGGACATGAGCGCTCCGTGAAAGTCGCCCCCAGCGGATCGGCGGTTGCCCTGCTGGCGCCCGACCGGAAGCATCCGCCCGCGGTCGAGCGCGGGGGGCTGGCCGCCAAGCGGTTTCACGCCAGCATGCCGGGCTACCGGCCCACGGTCCTGCGCAACTCGCCCGTCGCCGCCAGCCGGCTCGGGGTCGGCGAGGTGCTGGTCAAGGACGAGTCCAAGCGGCTGGGGCTGCCCTCGTTCAAGGTCCTGGGCGCGTCCTACGCGGTGTACCGCGCGGTCCTCGACCGGCTCGGCGCCAGCGCCGAGGAGATCCCGACGTTCGAGCGCCTCCACGAGGAGGTGAGCCGCCTGCGGCCGCTGTCGCTCAGCGCCGCGACCGACGGCAACCACGGCCGGGCCGTCGCGCGGATGGCGGCGCTGCTCGAGCTCGGCTGCGACATCTACGTGCCCGCGAACACGGCGCGCGCCCGGATCGAGGCGATCGAAAGCGAGGGCGCCACGGTCACGGTGATCGACGGCGGCTATGACGACGCCGTCGCGCGCTCGGCCAAGGACGCCGGCGACAGCTGCCTGGTGATCTCCGACACCTCCTGGGACGGCTACGAGCAGGTCCCCGGCTGGGTGATCGAGGGCTACTCGACCGTGTTCGCCGAGCTCGAGGGCGCGATGAAGGGCGAGGGGCGGCGCCGTCCCGACGTGGTCGCGGTGCCGATCGGCGTGGGCGCGCTCGCCGCGTCGGTGGTCCGCCACTTCTGGACGGCCCCGGGTCCGCGCCCGAAGCTCGTCGGCGTCGAGCCGACGTCGGCTGCGTGCGTGCTCGAGTCGGTGGCGGCGGGCAAGATCGTGACCCTCGACCACCCCCAGGACTCGATCATGGCCGGGCTCAACTGCGCCACCCCGTCGCTGATCGCCTGGCCGCTCGTGTCCCGCGGGATCGACGTGTACGTCGCGGTCGAGGACGATCGCGTGCCCGACGCGATGCGGCTGCTGGCGCGCGACCGGATCGTCGCCGGCGAGACCGGCGCGGCCGGCCTGGCGGGGATGCTCGCGCTGATGGAAGAGGACGATCTCGCCAACGCGCGCAGCGCGCTCGGCATATCCAGCAGCTCAAGCGTGCTCCTGCTGTGCACCGAGGGTGCGACCGATCCGGACGCCTATCGCCGGCTGACCTCAGATCCCGGACAGCTGTGAACCCGGGCGACGAGGCCGCTGGCGCCCGCGACGGCGCGTCGGTTCGCGAGGCCACATTCGAGTTACTCCGAGTCCGCGGGATGACGACCGTGTTCGGAAACCCCGGCTCGACCGAGCTCGGATTCCTGCGCGACTTCCCGCCCGACTTCGAGTACGTGATGGGCCTCCACGAGGGGGTCGTGGTGGCGACCGCCGACGGCTTCGCCCAGGCCTCGGGCCGGCCGGCGTTCGTGAACCTGCACAGCGCGTGCGGCGTCGGCAATGCGATGGGGGCGGTCGTCAACGCGTTCCATAACCGCGCGCCGATGGTGATCACCGCCGGCAACCAGGATCGCCGCCACCTCGAGCGCGAGCCGTACCTGTACGCGCGCTCGGCCGAGCTGATGGCGCCCTACGTCAAGCACAGCGAGCAGCCGCCGCGAGCCCAGGACGTCCCGTTGGCGATCGACCGTGCCTGGCGCCTGGCGCAGAGCCCGCCCGCGGGGCCGGTGTTCGTGTCGGTGCCGACCGACGACTGGAACGCGCAGGCGGAGCCGGCCCCGGTCGGCGAGTTCCGGTTCGGTGGCGGCGTCGCGCGGTCGGCGGTCAACCAGATCTCCGAGCGAGTTAGGAGGGCGCCCGCGCCGGCGATCGTGGCCGGCGCCGGAGTCGACCGCGATGGCGCCTGGGAGGCAACCGTGCAGCTCGCGCAGCGGCTGCGGGCGCCCGTGTGGGCGGCGCCGCAGAGCCCCCGCGCCGGCTTCCCCGAGGACCATGGCCTGTTCGCCGGCCACCTGGCGCCGGGACAGGCCGCGGCCGCCGCCCAGCTCGTCGGCCACGACCTGGCGCTGGTGCTGGGCGCGCCGGTGTTCGCGTTCCTGCCCTATCAGCCGGCCGGCCCGGCGATGCCCGAGCTGATCCAGGTGACCGACGATCCCGACGAGGCCGCCCGCGCTCCGACCGCGCTCAGCGTGGTCGCCGACGTGGCGAGCGTCGTCGAGCAGCTGCTCCAGCTGCTGCCGGACCGCGAGCCGTGGGCGGGCTGCAACCGACCCGCCGCGCCCCTGCCGCCCACCCCCGGGCCGGGAGAGCCGATCAGCCCGGCGTTCCTGATGGCGACCCTGGGCGAGCTGGTCGCGGACGACGCGGTGATCGTCGAGGAGTCGCCGTCCAACCGCAGCGACTTTCGCCGGCACGTCCCGATCCGGCGGCCCGGGGGTTTCTATGCCACCGCCAGCGGCGGCCTGGGGTTTGCGATGCCGGCGGCGGTCGGGATCAAGCTCGCCGACCGCTCTCGACCGGTGGTGTGCCTGGTCGGCGACGGCTCGGCGCTGTACGCGCCCCAGGCGGTGTGGAGCGCGGTCCAGCTCCGGACTCCGGTCGCGTTCGTGGTCGTCAACAACGCCCGCTACGCGATCCTCGAGTCCGCCGCCCAGTTCGGCGGGCTCCGAGATCTGCCGAGCTTCGAGCTCCCCGGCATCGACTTCGTGTCGCTGGCCGCGTCGCTCGGGTGCGAGGCGGCCCGGGTCGAGGATCCCGCACGGCTGCGCGACGCGCTCACGCGGGCGCTCGGGTCCGACGGGCCGTTCGTGCTCGACGTCGCGATCGACCCGATGACGCCGCCGCTGCTTGACGAACCCGCGTCCCCAGGTAAGGAGGCCAGATGAACGACGGACCCGTGCTGCTCGATCCCGACCGGATCGCCGGCACGCTCGACGACATCGCCGCGATCGGCAACCGGTTCGCCGGAAGCCCCGGGGAGATCGCGTGCCGCGACTACCTGCTCGAGCGCTTCGGGGAGCTCGATGTGGCCGAGCTTCGCCTCGAGCCGTTTCACTATCTCGGATTCGAGCGCGCCGGGGCCAGCTGCACCGTCGAGGGCCCCGAGCAGCCGCTCGAGCTCGAGTGCCACCCGCTGCAATACACCTCGGGCGAGGCGGTGACCGGTGAGGCGATCTACTTGGGGGCCGCCGGGGAGGACGACTTCGCGCGCGTCGATCGCGCCGGGGTCGACCTCGCGGGCCGGATCGTGCTCGCTCACGCGATCTTCCCGTTCGACCTCTGCGACGAGCTGACACGGCGGCGGATCGCCGGGTTCGTCCACATCTGCGAGACCCCCGACCCGCTCGTCGGCAACTTCACCGGGGCACTCTATCCGCCGCCGCTGGAGCCACCGTGGCCCGGCCGTCCGCAGCCCTACACCGGGGTCACGGTCGGGAACGCCGGCGGCCGCGCGCTGCTGTCGGCGATGACCTGCGGCGCCCCGGTGACGATCAGTCTCTCGCACGACGGCGCGTACGCCGAGGGCCTGGCCCACAACGTGGTCGCGGAGATCCCGGGGACCGGCGACGGCGACGAGCACGTGATCGTGTCCGCCCATTACGACAGCCAGGCCGAGGGGCCGTGCGTGTACGACAACGGCACGGGGCTGGCCGGCCTGCTCGAATGCGCCCGCGCGCTGGCGGGCGCTGGCGCGCGCCGGCGGATCGTGCTGATCGCGTCGGCGTGCGAGGAGATCGGCGTGTGGGGCGCGACCGCCTACGCGCACGCCCACGCCGACGAGCTCGGCACCGCGGCGGCGATGGTCAACCTGGACGGGCTGGCGAGCGCCTATCCGGCCGAGCGCGAGATCTGGTCGGCCGGCGCTGCGATCGCCCGGATGGCCGAGCAGACCGCGCGCGAGCTGGGCTGGATCCCCGACCGGGTGATGAACGTCCGCAGTACGTTCAGCGACCACGCGCCGTTCGGAGACGCGGGCGTGCCGTCGTGCCTGATCTGGCGGCCCGACTACCCGTACTACCACTCCCGCGGGGACGTTCGCGAGCTCGTCGACGCCGCCGCCGTGGCCGAGACCGCGAGCGTCGCGGCCACGCTGGTCTCCCGCCTGGCCCACGGCGCCGACGTGCGCGGGTCGGTGGTCAGCGCGACATGAGCCGCGGGGGCTTTGGCGGGATGCTGCGGCGCCAGCTGCGCGACGATCTTGCGGCGCTGCCGTGCAACGTCCGCCGGCGGGTGTCGGCCGACGCCGCGGCGGAGCGGTGCGTCAACATCGAGGACCTGCGCGGGGTCGCCGCCCGCCGGGTGCCGCGGGCCGTGTTCGACTACGTCGACGGCGCAGCCGGCGACGAGCTCACGGCCGCCCGCAACCAGTCCGATCTGCGCTCGCTGTCGGTCGTCCCCCGGGTGCTCGTCGGCGGAGCCGAGCTCGACCTGTCGACGACCGTGCTGGGTGAGCGCCTCGCGGTGCCGCTGCTCGGCGCTCCCACCGGACTCACCGGGATGGTCCATCACCAGGGTGAGGTCGCGGTGGCGCGGGCGGTCCAGGCCGCGGGCGGGCTATACGTGCTGTCCTCGGCCGGCTCGCGCGGGATCGACGAGCTCGCGCGCCTGTGCCCCGGACCGCACTGGTTTCAGCTCTACGTCAGCCCCGACCGCGGCGTCAGCAGGTCGCTGATCGAGCGGGCGCGGAGCAGCGGCTACGGCGCGCTGGTGGTGACCGTCGACGTGGCCCGCGCCGGACAGCGCGAGCGCGACCGCCGCAACGGCTTCTCGGTGCCCCCGCGCGTGACCGCGCGCTCGATCGTCGAGGGTCTGCGGCGCCCGCGGTGGAGCGCGGACTTCCTCCGGCATCCGCGGGTGCTGTCCCAGACCGCGCTCAATGCCGGGGTGGACGCCGACTCGCCCACGAGCCTGGCCGTGATGATCAACAGCCAGTTCGATCCGGCGCTGAGCTGGACCGACGTCGCCTGGGTCCAGGAGCAGTGGGCGGGTCCGGTCGTGCTCAAGGGCGTGCTGCGCGCCGAGGACGCGGTGCGGGCCGCGCGGATGGGGATCGCCGGCGTGATCGTCTCCAACCACGGCGGTCGCCAGCTCGATCAGGCGCCGTCGACGATCAGCGTGCTGCCGGCGATCGTCGACGCCGCCGGCTCTGAGCTCGAGGTCTACATGGACGGCGGCATCCGCCGCGGCGTCGACATCGTCAAGGCGGTCGCGCTCGGCGCGCGCGCCTGCCTGAGCGCCCGCGCGCTGGTCTACGGGCTGGCGGCCGGCGGGGTGGCGGGGGCGCGGCGGGCGATGAGCATCCTCGTCGACGAGCTCTCGCTGGCGATGGTGCTGGCGGGCGCGCGCTCGCTGTCGGAGCTGGACCGCAGCTGGATCGCCCGGATCGATGACCCGGAAAGGAGTGCCGGATGGAGCACCGCATAGACCCGACGCGCTTTCACCACAACTGGGATCGCTGTCGCGAGCCGACACTGTCGATCGCATCGGGTGACGTCGTCGAGTTAGGCCTGCAGATGGCGGGGGCGGACCAGATCCACGAGGGCGATGGCTACGACGACACGACGTTCGACTTCGACACGATCTACCGGCTGCTGGGACCGATCTTCGTCGACGGGGCGTCGCCGGGCGACACGCTGCGGGTCGACATCCTGTCGTTGACGCCCGGGGAGTGGGGTTGGTGCGGGATCGAGCCCGACCTCGGCTTGCTGCCCGGCGACTTCCCGGACCCGTTCGTGCGCACGTTCGACCTCCGCGACCGCTCAAGCGTCGCCGTCTGCCCGCAGGTGACGATCCCGCTGTCGCCGTTCCTGGGGACGATGGGCAACCACCCCGACCGCCCCGGGCCGCTGCCGTCGTTTCCGCCGCACGAGGGCGGCGGCAACATGGACACGCGCCACCTGGTCGCGGGCGCGACCGTGTGGCTGCCGGTGTGGTGCGAGGGGGCGTTGTTCTCGTGCGGAGATCCGCATGGCGCTCAGGGCGACGGCGAGGTGTGCCTGGCCGCACTCGAGTGCGACATGCACGCCCGGCTGCGCTTCACCGTCGAGCAGCGGGCGATCGGGTCGCCGCGGTTCCGCACGCCCGGCGCGCTGACGCCGCTGGTCGACGCCGGCGGACACCACGGGACGATGGGCATCGGCCCGGACCTGATGGAGGGCGCGCGCAACGCGGTCCGCGAGACGATCGCTTGGCTGGTGGCCGAGCACGGGTTGACGCGCGAGGACGCCTACGTCACCTGCAGTCTCGCCGGCGATCTCAAGCTGTTGGAAGTGGTCGACGGCGGCATGTGGAACGTCGGCTTCACGATTCCGCTCAGCATCCTCAGCGGGGCCGGACGAGGCCCCGCGGGCCGGTTGCAAACGCATTGACCGTCTTGTATACAACGCATACTCGGCAATCTTGCCGTAGCCACGCATAACGGGAGAGGGAATGACCACGACGACTCAGTCGCCCAGAGAAGGAACCGAGGGCAGGGTCGAGATCCGCTCGATCGACTACGTGCCCGTCACGGAGCGCCACGGAAAGCCCTGGCATCTCGGCCCCGTGTGGTTTCAGGGAAACGCGCAGCTGTCGACGCTCGCGGTCGGCCTGATCGGCGTCTCGTTGGGCTTGAACTTCCTGTGGGCGGCGATCGCGATCATCGCCGGCGTGCTGATCGGGACGCTGTTCATGGCGTTTCACTCCGCGCAGGGACCGAAGCTCGGGCTGCCTCAGATGATCCAGTCGCGCGCCCAGTTCGGTTACTTCGGGGCGCTGCTGCCGGTGGTCGTGGCGGTGATGCTGTTCATCGGCTTCAACGTGTTCAACACGATCCTCGGTGGAGACGTGATGAAGTCGCTGTTCCCGGGGATCCCGACATTCTGGGCGTTCATGCCGGTGGTGATCCTGTCGCTGGCGCTGACCGTGATCGGCTACCACTTCATCCACGTCGGGCTGCGCTACGCCACGTGGTTGTTCATCGTCATGTACGCGATCTTCACGCTGGTGGCGCTGTTCAACACCACGCTGCCGCACGGATCCTGGGACTTCGGCGCGTTTCACCTCGGCGCGTTCCTGATCCAGTTCGGGGCGGTGGTCAGCTACCAGCTGACGTGGGCGCCGTACGTCTCTGAGTACTCCCGCTATCTCCCGGAGGACACCCCCACCAGCACCGTGTTCTGGTGGACCTACGGCGGCTCCGCCTTGGGCGCGCTGATGATGCTGCTGGGCGCGTTCATCCTGGCGCCGAACCCCACGCTGGAGCCGGTTGCGGCGGTCCACGACACCGCCCAGAAGCTGTTCCACGGATTCGGGCCGATCCTGCTCGTGTGCTCGATCCCGGGCCTGGTCGCGGTCACCGCGATGAACATGTACAGCGGCGCGCTGTCGTCGCTGACCACGGTCGACACGATCAAGCGGGTCCGTCCGACGTTCACCGCCCGCTGGATCGCCGTGCTGTTCATCACGGTCGTGGGAACGGGGCTGGCGCTGCTGCTGCCGTCCAACTTCCTGACGAACTTCAACAACTTCCTGCTGATCGTCCTCTACTTCATGATCCCGTGGACGGCCGTCAACCTGATCGACTTCTTCTTCGTGCGCAAGGGGAACTACGCGATCCGGGAGCTGTTCAAGCCCCACGGCATGTACGGGGCGTGGTCGTGGCGCGGGCTGCTCTCCTACCTGCTCGGGTTCGCGGTGATGATCCCGTTCTTCAGCACCACGATCTACGAGGGCCCGGTCGCCCACTCACTCGACGGCGGCGACATCTCGCCGTTCATCGGCTTCCCGGTGGCGGCGATCGTCTACTACCTGATCAGCCGCAACATCGACGTGGCCCATGAGACCGAGGTCGCCCAGGAGCAGCGGGCGCTGCTCGAGGCCGAGGCCCACGCGCAGGTGGCTGTCGGCACCGGTGCGACGGAGGACCTGCTCGACGATGTGGGCGCCCGGGTCGCCGAGTTCGAGCCCGTCACCGACGACGGCGGCCCGGTCGAGCGCTAGTGTCCCGTTTGGAAAGTTCGCGTGCATTCGAGGCACTCCTGGCGGCGCTTGGCGTCGTCCTCGTCGCCTCGCGTAGCTCCGCTACGCCACGGCTCCTGCGTCCTCGCCAAGCATCCACCAGTGGCACCTCTCGGTGCCCACCAACTTTCCAAACGCGACACTAGTGGCCTCCGGCGGGGTCCGCTAGCTGGTCGTCGCCGGGGCGGCAGCGTTGTCGGCCGCGGCTGTGCGGACGACGTGCTCGCGGCTGTCCCTGGAGGAGATCAGGACCGCCGCCAGGATCGCTCCGAGCACCGCGAAGCCCGACCCGAACAGGAACGCCCGCTCAAACCCCTTGGTCAGCGCGATCGTCGTGTTGTGGACGCCCGACGCGATCACGTCCTGGGTGCGGCTGTTGGCCACCGTGGCCAGGATCGCCAGACCGAGCGCGCCGCCGACCTGCTGGGAGGTGTTGATCAGCCCCGACGCGAGCCCCGCCTCGCGCGGCTCGGTCCCGGTCACGGCGGCGATCGTCACCGGCACGAACGCGAACCCGAGGCCGACCGCCGCCAGGATCGACGGTCCGAGCACGTCGGCCACGTAGGAGCCGCCCGGCGCGCGGACCTTCGAGAACCAGTACAGCGCGCCGGCGATCATGACCAGGCCGGCGATCAGCGGCGTCTTGAAGCCGAGCCGGTTGACGATCTGTGAGACCAGGCCCGCGGAGATGATGATCCCGACCGCGAGCGGGAGGTAGGCGATCCCGGTCTTGATCGGCGAGAAGCCGAGCACCTCCTGCAGGTACAGCGAGATGAAGAAGAACATCGAGAACAGCGACATCCCGATCAGCAGCCCGACGATGTTGGCCCCCCGCAGCGTCCGCAGCCGGAAGATCGAGAACGGCATCAGCGGATCCTTCGCGCGCATCTCGATCAGCACGAACGCGATCAGCAACACGACCGCGCCGGCCAGTCGCAGGAGCGTGACGGTCGAGCCCCAGCCGTCGTTGACCGCCTCGACGACCGCGTAGACGAGCAGCGCCAGGCCCGCGGTGACTGTCACCGCGCCCGGGATGTCGAACGACTTGCCGGCGTCATCGGAGCGGCTCTCGATCAGCACCCGCGGCGCCGCCGCGGCGGCGGCCAGGCCGATCGGGACGTTGACGAACAGCACCCAGCGCCAGCTCAGGCCGCTGGTGAGGATCCCGCCGAGCAACACGCCGGCGGCCCCGCCGGCGCCGGCCACCGCGCCCCAGATGCCCAGTGCGCGGTTGCGCTCGGGGCCGTCGGCGAACGTGGTGGTGATGATCGACAGCGCCGCGGGGGAGACGATCGCGGCGCCGAGTCCCTGGACCCCGCGGGCGGCGATCAGCCATCCCTCGGACTGGGCGATGCCGCCCGCGAACGAGGCGAGCGAGAACACGACGAGCCCGAGCATGAACATCCGGCGCCGCCCCAGCAGGTCCGCCATGCGCCCGCCGAGCAGCAGGAAGCCTCCGAACGTCAGGGTGTAGGCGTTGACGACCCACGAGAGGTTGTCGCGCGAGAAGTGCAGGGCGGTGCCGATCGAGGGCAGCGCGACGTTGACGATCGACGCGTCGATCACGATCACGAACTGCGTCATCGCCAGCAGGAACAGGGCGATGTTCTTCGCCCGAGGAGTCATGTGCGCCGACGTTTCGCTCGGTTCGATGGACGACAAAGGAAGCTCACCTCCGGGGTCCACGGTTCGTACTGTCGAACTGTTCTCTAGCAGGTCGGACACTTCGGCACGCTCACGCCGGTGCCGCCGGGTCGGGCTCCGTGATGAAAAAGGTGTGCATATGACCACTTTTTCATCACAGAGTTCCGCTGCCCGCTCCCGCGCCTGGCGGTCCTCAGCCGACCTCCGCGATCGCCGCCCCTTCCGCAACCCGACCCCGGCGCAGCGACAGCCCGGCCAGTGCGCCCGCCAGCGACAGCGACGCGGCCACCGCGAGCGCCGGGCCGAACCCGTCGGTGAACGCGGCCGGCGACGCGTAGCTCCCAGCGCCGGTGAACACCGCGACCCCGATCGCGAGCCCGAACGCCCCGCCGAGCTGGCGCATCATGCTGAACGTGCCCGAGGCCTTGCCGATCTCGCTCGGCGCCACCGCGCTGACCACCGCGTTCTGAGCCGCCGGGATTGCGGTCGAGATCCCCACTCCGGCGACGATCAGCGGCGGGATCATCTCCGTGTAGGGCATGTCGGTGCGCGCCACCAGCGCCACCCAGCCCAGGCCGATCGCCTGCATCAGCAGGCCGCCCACGACCAGCGGGCGCTCGCCCACGCGCTCGACCATCGACCCGGCGATCGGCGCCACGATGAACACCGTCCCGGTCCACGGGATCAACGACAGCCCGGCGTGCAGCGGCGACTGCCCGAGCGTCGTCTGCAGGAACTGCGCCATAAAGAACACGGCGCTGAACAGTGCCCCGAACAACAGCAGGGACGCGGCGTTGCCACCTGCGAACGCGGGCGTGCGGAACAGCCGCATCGGCAGCATCGGCGCTCGCGCCCGCAGCTCCCAGAGCACGAGCAGGACCGTCGACAGCACGCCCGCCGCCAGCGCTCCGACGACCTCGACGCTGCCCCAGCCGGCGTCGTTGCCGCGCACCAGACCCCACACGATCCCCAGCGCGGCGACCGTGATCAGTCCCAGGCCGGGAGCGTCGAGCGCCGCCCGCGGCCCGTAGCTCTCCTTCATCTTCGTCAGCACAAGGGGGATCGCGGCCAGCCCGATCGGGACGTTGAGCCAGAAGATCCACTGCCAGTCAAGGCCCTGGGTCACGCCGCCGCCGACCACCGGGCCGGCGATCACCGCGAGCCCGGTGATCCCGCCGAAGATGCCCAGCGCCCAGCCGCGGCGCTCGGGCGGGAACGCCGCACTCAGCAGCGCAAGCGAGACCGGTGCGATCACCGCCGCGCCGACGCCCTGGATCGCGCGCGCTGCGATCAGCGCGCCGATCGTCGTCGACAGCGCGCACGCCGCCGACGCCGCCACGAACAGCGCCATCCCGGCGACGAACAGGCGCCGGCGCCCGAACCGATCCCCGAGTGCGGCCCCGGTCATCAGCAGCACCGCGAAGCTCAGCCCGTACGCGTTGACCGTCCATTCGAGCTGGTCGGCGGTTGCCTGCAGGTGCAGCCGGATTGAGCTCAGCGCGGTCGAGACGACCGTCACGTCGAGCGCCACCATCAGCGACGCGATCGACGTCAACACCATCACCCATTTCTGTCTTTGAGTCATCGCTCCTCCGCGTGTGTGAGAGACCAGATGGGTGTTCAGACCCGGCCACTCGAGACAATTGGCCGATGAATTTCGCCCCGGCCCGGTGTCCCAACGCCAGATGACAGATAAGTGGGTCTCACCCGCCAGCACGATCAGCCGCGCCCGCGCCGGGGACGAGACCGCGTTCCGCGAGCTGACCGACCCCTACCGGCGCGAGCTGCAACTGCACTGCTACCGGATCCTCGGCTCCATCCAGGACGCCGAGGACCTGCTTCAGGAGACTCTGTTGGCCGCATGGAGAGGGCTTGACCAGTTCGAGGGGCGCTCATCGCTGCGCGCCTGGCTGTACCGGATCGCGACGAACCGTTGCCTGAACGCGTTGCGCGACACCGAGCGCCACGCTCTGGGCGCCCGTCACGACCTGCCGCCCCCCACGCGAGTGGGGGAGTGGCTATGGCTCGAGCCCTACCCGGACTCTCTGCTCGAGGGCGTCGCCGACATCGCGCCCGGGCCCGAGGCGCGCTACGAGACCAAGGAGGCCGTGGCGCTGGCCTTCGTCGCCGGACTGCAGCATCTGCCCCCGCGCCAGCGCGCGGTGCTGGTGCTGCGCGACGTGCTCGGATTCCGCGCCGCCGAGGTGGCCGGGATGCTCGACATCAGCGAGGCCTCGGTCAACAGCGCGCTGCAGCGGGCGCGAGCCACCCACGACGCGCGGATGCCCGCCGCCCGCGAACGCGCGCCGCTGCCGCGCTCGCGGCGCGAACGCGAGTTGCTGTCGCGCTTCGCCGAGGCGTTCGAGGACGGCGACGTCGACGGACTGGTGGGGCTGCTGACCGACGACGCGCTGCTGACGATGCCGCCGCAGCCGATGGAGTACCAGGGCCATGAGGCGATCGCGGCGTTCCTGGCCGACAGGTTCGGCACTCACATCGGTCGGCGAGTACGGCTGATTCCGACGCGAGCCAACACGCAGCCCGCGTTCGGACACTACATCGACGATCCCCACGCGGCGATCGGCCGCTACTTCGGCGTGATCGTGCTGACGCTCGAAGGCGACCGGATCGCCGCGCTCACCCGCTTCGGGGACACCGGCATCCTGCCCCTGTTCGGGCTGCCGCGGACGTTGCGCGACTGAGCCCCGGAGCGGCCGAGCCGCGAACATATCGGTCGATGGCGGCCAGGGGCCCCAACGGCGAGGCCGGGACGGGCGCGTCGATTCGGCGCATCCTCCACGGCGCGGTGGTGTTCGACCGCTCGGCAGTCGAGCCGATGCGCGGCCTGCGCTACGCGATCGGCGTCGGCATCCCGCTGCTGGCCGGGATCGCCGCCGGACGCCTGATCGAGGGCGTGGCGACCTCGCTGGGCGCGCTGCTGGTCGGCGTCACCGACTCAGGCGCCCCGTACCGGAGTCGGACCGGTGCGATGCTGATCGCGAGCGTCACCGTGGCGGTGTCGACGTTCGTCGGGCAGCTCGTCGGCGGGCACGACGTCGCCGCCACCGCGGTGCTGACCGCGACCAGCTTCGGCGCGGGGATGTTCGTGGCGTTCGGGATGCCGACCTATCTCGTCGCGCTGATGTGCCCGCTGACGGTGGTCGCGGCCGAGGCGCTGCCGGCCGGCCCGGGCCCCGCACTAGGCCGGGCGGGACTGGCGTTCACCGGCGGCCTGCTCGAGATCGCGCTGGTGCTGGTGGTGTGGCGAATCGAGCCGCGGCGTCCGCAACGGATGGCGATCGCCCGCGTGTACCGCGAGCTCGCGTGCTGGGTCACCGACACGTCCGGCGCCGACGACCGCGGACGGGTCTACCTAGCGCAGCAGGAAGCCCGTGAGACCCTCGACAGCGCCGCCGGCCGCACCGGCCTGGTCGACTCCGCCGATGAAGCGCTTCGGGTCCTGATCGACCATGCCGACCGCGCCTTGACGGAACTGGTGGCGTTGCGCAACGCGCGCCAATGGCTGGCCGCGAGATCGCTGGCCCCGGCGGCGGTGAACGCGATGCTGGCCGGTCGCCGGGCGGCCGCGGCGGCGTTCACCGCGATCGCCGAGGCGCTCGAGATGCGGACCTGGCGAGCGGACGCGGCGGCTGTCCGGCGCGGGTTGCGGGACCCGGCGAAGGCGATCGCCGCCGCGCTCCCGGGCTCCGACGAGGCGGAGGCGAAACAGCTGCGAGCTGCGCTGAGTCGTGCGGAAGCGCTCGAGGCGGTGGTTCGCGGGGCGGTGGCGCTGACCGCGTCCTGGTTGAGCGAACCGACCCCCGCGGGGCCGGTGGGGCCGGTCGCGCGCCAGCGTCGCCCCCGAGCGCGTGCGGCGCTCGCCGTCCTGCGCGCGAACTTGACGCTTCGCTCGAGCGCGCTGCGCCACGCGATCAGGCTCGCCGCAACCGTCTTGGTGGCCGACGCGCTGCAGCGGGCGCTCGATCTCCCCCATGGCTACTGGGTGCCACTGACCGTCCTGTGGCTGCTACGTCCGGATTTCGGCTCGACGTTCACGCGCGGGGTCCAGCGGTATGTGGGCACGGCGGGCGGGGCGGTGCTGGCCACCCTGTTCGCCACCGCGGTGGCGCCCGGGCCGTACGCGCTGGCCCTGCTCGCGACCGCGCTCGCCGTCGGCATCTTCGCGTTTCTGCGCGCCAACTACGCGCTCGCGTGCGCGTCGATCACCGGCTTCGTGGTGTTCGTGTCGGCGCTGGGCGGAATCCCTGAGCTCGGCGCCGCCGCCGACCGTCTGATCGACACCGCGCTTGGCGCGTCGCTGGCGCTGGCCTTCTATGCGCTGTGGCCGACGTGGGAACGGGCCACGCTGGCGTCGACGATCGCCGAAGGCATCGACGATAACCGCCGGTATGTCGATGCGGTGCTCGCGTGGTGGCTTGATCCGACCCCGGCCCGTCGCCGGACGGTCGAACTCACGCGCGCGGGCGCGCGCGTGACGCGGACGAACATCGAGGCCGCGGTGCACCGCGCGCTGTCGGAGCCCGATCGTGGCAGAGGCGGGTTTGGCACCAGTGCGGCGGCGGGGGTGCTCGCACACATGCGGCGGCTGGCGGACGGCGCAGTAGCGCTCGAAGCCGATGTTCCCGACACGCCGCAGTGCGCCGCGCCGCAGGCCCGCGCGCTCGCGCGCGAGCTCGATCGCGCGATGCTCGAGCTCGCCGCGGCGGCGCGCGAGCATCGCCCGCCGGCTCCCGCGGAGGCGTTGCGGCAAGCCCACGACCAGCTGTCGCGAGCGGCGGGCCCGACGGCCCCGCTGGTGACCGAGACCGACCGGATCGTCAACAGCGCGCTGCTGGCGGCAGACGTCCTCCGCCGGGCGGCCGACGGGCCCGCGAACTCGGTCTCGAGCGCGTCCGTCACACCCGCTCCACCCTCCGTGTCATCGGGTTAGACACGCAATTCCCCGAGGAGCCAACCATGCAAGCCAACAGCAGGATCGCAGTCGCAGGAGCGACCGGACGGGTCGGCCGCCACATCGTCGACGTGTTGAACGAACGCGGGCACGACATCGTCGCGATCTCCCGCTCGGCGGGTGTCGACGTGATCACCGGTCAGGGCCTCGACCAGGCGCTCGACGGCGTCGAGGCGATCATCGACGCCGCGACCGGTCCCTCCCCGGAGGAGCAGGCGGCGACCGAGTTCTTCACCACCGCCGCCCGCAACCTCCAGCAGGCAGGCGAGCGCGCGGGCGTCAAGCGGATCGTGGTCGTCTCGATCATCGGGGCCGACCGCTTCACCGGCGGCTACGGCGCCGCCAAGGTCGCGCACGAGCGCGCGAACGAGTCGGGGCCGATCCCGGCCCGGATCCTGCGCGCGGCGCAGTTCCACGAGTTCGTCGAGCAGCTGATGCAGTGGGGAACGCAGGGCGACGTGAGCTACGTACCGCCGATGCGCACCCAGCTCGTCGCCGCGCGGACCGTCGCCGAGGAGGTCGTCGAGCTGGCCACGGGATCCAACGGGGCAGCGATCTCCGAGATCGCCGGGCCTCGTGAGGAGCGCCTGATGGAGATGGCAACGCTGCTCGCCTCCCGCAACGGGGGCGGGATCACAGTGCGAGAGATGGACGCCGACTCCGACGACCCCGACATGCAGGTCTACCAGTCGGGTGCTCTGCTCCCGGGACCGGGCGCCAAGCTCGCCGGCCCCACGTTCGAGCAGTGGCTCGGCGAACGGTCCTGACGGCTGTATCCGAAGCGGGTCGCGCCCACGCTCAGGCGTGCGGCGCGACCCCTTTGGCGAGCAGCTCGCGAAGCTGACCGAGCTCGCGCTGGTCGAGGTTCTGGAACATGTCGGTGAGCGTCCGCTCGGCCACCTCGTCGGCGCGCGCGAGCGCCTCGGTACCGGCAGCGGTCACGGTGACGCGCGACCGCCGGCGGTCGGCCGGATCGCGCGTGCGCTCGACCAGGCCCGCGTCCTCGAGTTTGTCGATCGCCCCCACGACCATCCCCGGCGCCTTGCCGAGCATCCCGGCCAGCTCGTACTGAGACTCCGGGCCGTCGGTGGCCAGGATCGCCAGGATCCCGTAGTCGCGGCCGCCGAGCCCGGCGGGCGCCAGCCGCTCGTCGGCCACCTCCGTCAGTGCAGCGCCGATCCGTGTCAGCAGCAGGGCCATCCGGTCCTGTACTCCGCGCGGAATCGGATTCGCCGCGAGCTCGAAGCACGCGTCCGTGGGCGGCTCCGCGACCGCAATATCAGCAGCTGAATCGTTCATGACTTGAATCATAGCCGCCGCCTGCTACATTCCGCAGATAAATGATTCTGTTACAGAACGATTCTGAGGAGGAAGCGATGCGCGACAGACGATGGCTAACTCTCACATTGCTGGCGACCGCGCAGTTCATGGTGGTTCTCGACCTGACGATCGTCAACGTCGCGCTGCCCCACATCCAGACGGCCCTCGGCTTCTCGGCCGATGGACTGCAGTGGGTCGTCAGCGCCTACACGCTCCTGTTCGGCGGCTTCCTGCTACTGGGCGGCCGCGCCGCGGACCTGCTCGGGCGCAGGGCGGTGTTCTCCGCCGGACTCGGGCTGTTCACGCTGGCGTCGCTGGTGGCCGGACTGGCCACCTCTCCGGGGATGATGATCGCCGCGCGGGCGGCCCAGGGGCTTGGTGGCGCAATGCTGTCGCCGGCGGCCCTGTCGCTGCTGACCGTCACGTTCTCGCACGGCCGCGAACGCAACATCGCGCTCGGGATCTGGGGCGCGCTCGCCGGTCTCGGAGGCACCCTGGGCGTGGTGGCCGGCGGCGTGCTGGTCGACGCGCTGGGCTGGGCGTGGGTGTTCTTCGTCAACGTTCCGATCGGGGTGGCGCTCGTGCTCGCCACCCAGATGCTCGTCCCGGAGAGCCGCATTCAGCGCGACGGGCGACGCGGCTTCGACCTCCCCGGTGCGGTGCTCGGCACCGGCGGGATGCTGTCGCTCGTGTACGGCATCGTCCGCACGCAGGTCGTCGGCTGGGGCTCGGCCGAGGTCATCGCCTGTCTCGCCGTCGCCGCGGTGCTGCTGGCCGGATTCGTCGTCGCCGAGCTGCGCGCGTCTGACCCGCTGGTGCCGCCACGACTGTTCCGCGCGCGGGGGCTGCGGGTCGCGAGCGTCGCGCTCGGCCTCAACGGCGCCGGCTTCCTGGCGATGTTCTTCCTGACCGCGATCTACCTGCAGCAGGTCCGGGGCGACTCGGCGCTGCTCACCGGCGTGCAGCTGCTGCCGATGGGCGTCGCGGCGATTCTGGCGGCGGTGACCGTCTCCGAGCTGGTCACCAGGATCGGGACCCGCGCGGTCCAGGTCGCCGGCGCGGTGCTCAGTCTGGCGGGGCTGGTGCTGCTCTCGCAGGCGGGCGCGACCAGCGCCTACGCGAGCTCGCTGCTGCCGGGGTTCATCCTGTTCGGCGCCGGGATCATCTCGATCGGCGTGCCCGCGCAGATCGCCGCGGTCGCCGAGGTGCGCGAGCACGACGCTGGTGCGGCGTCGGGAGTGGTCACCGCCTGCTACCAGGTGGGCGGCGCGCTCGGCCTCGCCGTGATCACGACGATCGCCGACTCGCGCGTCACGCACCTGCTCGCGAGCGGCGCCAGCCAGGCCCACGCGCTCACCGCCGGCTTCCAGCGAGGGATCGTGATCGCCGCGGCGATCGCCGCCATCAACCTGATCGTCGCGCTCGTCTCGCCGCGCATCGCCCCCGACGCCGGTCAGGTCGCCACCGCGGCCGCGACCGGCTGACCTCGGTGCGCCGCCCAGACTTCGCTGCGCACACGAAAGCGGTCCGCGCGACCTTCCCCGAGGTCGTGACTGAACTGCGGGCGGTGCTGGGCGCTCGACTGGTCGCGTATCTCGGCGCGGTAGGGGAGACCCGGGCCGTGAGAGAGTGGGCCGAGGAGACGCGCAAACCCAGCATCGAGGTGCAGAATCGTCTCCGTCTCGCGCTCCAGGTCGCGCTCCCGCTGGCTCAGGGGGAGTCCCCTCACATCGCACAGGCGTGGTTTCAGGGTCTCAATCCCCAGCTCGATGACCGATCGCCCGCGTGGTTGTTGCGCGAAGGCGAGCTCGAGGACGTCGGGCCCGCCGTGATCGCCGCCGCCCGCGCGTTTCTGATCGGCGGGTGGTCCCGCCGCTGGCGGCCACCCGGCCAGCGGGGAACCTCTACCGCGTCGCCCGCGCTCCGGACGCCTGGGCGTGGCCGCCCTGGGAATACGCCGGCGAGGACGGCACCTTCGGTAACCGCTACGACGACCCGCGCGGCGAGTATCGAGTCCTGTACGCGACCTCGCAGCGCGTCGGGGCGTTCATCGAAACCCTGGCTCGCTACCGCCCTGACCCGGCGCTGATCATCGTCTACGAACACATCACCGTAGACCCAGAGGACGCCGAGGCGTTTCCCACCATCGCCTCCGGCGTCGCTGGCGAGTGGCGCGCGACCCGCGCGATCGGTACGGCTGGCCATCCCGGCCCGTTGCTACTCGACCTCGCTGGCTCACCTCCGCGCAGCGCTCGCGGGCCGGCTAGCCGACTACGGACTCGATGACCCCGACGCCGGCGATCTACGCCGGCGCGCTCCGCGGGCATTTACCCAGGAGGTCTCGCGCTACGTGTTCGCACACGGGACGACCCGCGACGGGCATCCGCTGCTCGAGATCCACTACCTGTCCCGGCTCGGCGACGACATCGAGAACTGGGCGATCTTCGAAGGCAGCGAGCAGCACGACGCCACCACCGACGAGATCGTCGGCGACGACTCCAGATCTGCTGACCGCGCTGGCCGTCCTCGGTCTGGCTATGGCCTCGACGTAGTCTGTTGAGCGCAGTCCTCCCAACCAGGTGAGCGCTCCGGCGAAGTGTGCTGCGAGCGCGTTGCTGCGCGGGTGCCGTTCGGAGACCGGACGGTCGCGGTCTGAGGGTGGTCTGGGTTAGAGCCCCGGACGTCAGCTGCTGCCCGAAGCACAGAACGGCTAAGGAGCAACGGTCGCAAACCGGCCCCCTCAAAAACCGCCGACGCGTGACAGGCCTACGTTGGAAGGTTCGATTCTCGCCACTTCGCTCCGGCTCGTCAGCCACGCGCTTCGAGCCCGCGGCGCTGCGGTACCGTCGTCGCCGGGTTGCGTGCCGAGGCTAAGCCGCCTCAGAGACCGCGAAGCGCTGCGGCGTCGAGGCAGCGCTAGCGCCGGAAGGTTACGTAGTTCACGCTGTTGGTGACCACCGGGGGGTTGCTGGTGTCTTTGGGGGCGACGGCGCCAGCAGCTACGAACTGGTCGACGTCGGGGTAGGACATCCGGACGTCGTTGAAGTGGCCGCCGCTTCCGGCCGTGCGCCCAGTCGTCGTCGACATGAGCGGTGGATCGCCGAGAAGCCCGACGGCATGTTGCGGGTAGTCGCTTGGGCCGCCCCACGAGAGCGCGATCGCCACCTGCGCCTCGGACACGTCCCAGCCCCAGTTGCCGGCAAGCGAGGGCCAGGCGAAGGCGAAGCCGCGGTTCCAGATGTAGCGCTGCGCTGTCAGGGATTGGCTTGCCATGTCGATCATCGCGAGCTCGACGTGCGTCTGCGGGATCGGCGACGGCGTGCCGTCCGCGTACTTCTTGCCGGCGCACCACGCGAGCCACAGGTGATTGCGGTTGCGAGCGGCGCCGGTCATGTTCGCCTGGATCTTCGACGCCGGTGGCAACCAGTCGGTGTTGTCGGGTGTCATCGTCGAGTAATCCGTGTTCGGCACCGTGGCGATGTCAACGACGAACGAGTTCACCGAGGTGGACGCCTCGCTCCACCGCAGTACGCGGATCTTGCTGTCCGACTGCAACGTTCCGAACCAGCCCTCCTCGAGGGTGTTTTGGCAGGGACAGACGAACGACTCGGGTGTCTTGAGGAAGCGCCCGGTCAGGGTGGTGCGCTGCTTGATGTCCGACAGCGGGAACCTTGCGACGATCGCACCACCCCCCACGAGTAGATCGAACGTGAGGTACAGGAAGCTTCTGCCGAAGCTCACCTGCGGGTAGTCGAACCGATCGTTCTGAAGCCGGAACGTAGCGTTTGTCAGGTGGTAGTAGGTCCACGCGCGTCCGCTCGAGCGCCGGATCTCCTCGCCGCTGGCCACGGCCAGCATGATCGGCCCTTCAGCCGCCAGCAGCACCCAGGTGAACGTGTCGATGCTCGGGATGTACTCGACGCGCTGGTCGCAGCAGAAGGTATCGCCGGCGAGGCTCATCATGCCGTATGGGCTGATGGTGGTGAAGGTGGTACCGGCGTCGGTCGAGAACGCGGCGAAGTAGTTCGCCGTCAACATCGCCATGTCGAAGGCGTTAGCCGCGCTGGTCTCGAGGCCCTGGGGCGTGAGTTGGACGTTCTGGACGATTTCCGTCATGACGCGTACGGCGCTACGTCGGTCTCGTCGCCCGGATCCGGCATCGGATGGAACGGCCCGTGCGGCAACGGCGGGTGGGGCTTGTGGTCGTCAGACCCGGGGCTGCCGTGCGGCGGTGGGTGCGGGATTTCGCCCTGCCGTGCCGGCACTGTCGCACCCGTAGACGGCTCGCCGCCATTGCCTCGTTCCTCGCTCATAGGACCTCCTTCCGACCGCGCCCTCAGGCGTGGTGCGCCGCCGCCATTGGGCGCTCGCCATCAGTGTCAGTGTCAATGTTGTGGCCAACGAGGTGGCGACAATCGGCCACCCCAGCGAGCCATCGCCGCTGTCGGGATCGACGCGGCAGATCGCCCCCGATCCACTCGAGCCAGACGAGCGTCAACCGGCGCCCGTCACCGCGGCCGAGATGACCTGGCCAAGAACCGAACGCTGCCCCCGCGATCGTCGACCTCCTTCCCCGCACGACCCACCGACAATTTCGTCCAGATCGGCACCACACCGGGGACGAGCAAGCGATCATCCGCCTTCCGTCCATCGCTGTCAAGGGCCGCTATATAGGCGACCACGAGTATTGCGACCGCTCACTCGTCGCGGCGCATCCACGGCGCCACCGGTGGCAAGGTGAAATTAATTCCCACCCGGAGCGCCACCGTGATTATCATTGCCGGGTAGGGTCTCGGGGAAGTCCCACAAGTGAACTCAACCGGTGTCGCTGACGCCGGTCCGGCCGGGTGGGTGGGCTTATGAGCCGACGTGGACTTGGAGTGGCGTTCTGGGTCGAGGCGGTGCTGTGCGTCTCGGGAACGTTCCTCGGGTTGCTGACGATCGTGTGGCACGATTGGATCGAGGGGGTGTTCGGGGTTGATCCGGACCATGGGAATGGATCTGTGGAGTGGATCGCGGTGGTCGTGCTGCTAGCGATCGGAGGGGTCGCCGGCACGTTCGCTCGGCGCGAGTGGCGCCGCGTGCACGCGGCGTCCGCTTGACGGGGAAGACGTCCGCATTTGCGGCGTCGCACCATGGGAGATTTATGTCGTGGTCGTTCGGAACAGTGCCACGCCGCTGCCTAGCATTCGTGCGGCATCGGCGGTCTCGATCAGCATGCAACCGCATGCCGTTACCCCGCGCAGCCGTCTAACCCAGGAGATCTCAGATGGCGTCGATTGACAAATTTGCTTCCATCGCCAACTCATCCTCCTTCATATTCACCGCGACCATGAGTCGGCCGGCTGGCGCGCCGGCGGACAAAGAACACCGAATGGTGACGGTCGTGGTGGGTGACGTCATGAAGGCCCCGGCAGGCATGCGCGGTCTCGTAGGTCGCGAAGTGACGATGCAGCTGCGTGACCCGCTTCCCGAGGAACGCTACGTGTTCTTCGCCGAGCCGGTCTCGGTTGGCGCCACGATCACTCTTAGGGAGATCGCGCACCTAGACGAGAAACAGCGTCGCGACGCGGAGGCCGCGGTCGAACACGGCTACGCCGACCGCCTAGCGCCGCGTCTGGAGGCGGCGTCGGTCGTCGCGCTGGGCACGATTGGGGATGTCACCCCGGTGCTTCCCCCATCGGAGCGACGCGGACGCGTGCCGTGGGCGCTGGCTCGGTTTGATATCGAGCGCGTCCTGAAGGGACCCAAGTCGCGCCGGCGGCTGACACTGATCGGGCCGTCCCCCGCCTCAAAGCGTCTGCCCCGGGCCCCGGCGCTCCGGGCGGGTGTCCACGCCGTCCTGCTGCTTCAGCCCCCGCCGGAAGAGGCGATGGAGCACATCCCACAGCGCGAGCGCCAAGCCGCGGGCTTCGTCGCCGAAACACTCGACATCCAGCCACCGGACCGCGCAGAGCACCTCGACCGGATCCTCGGCGCCGAGGGGAGGGAGTGAGGGCCATGCTCAGAGTCGTCAACATGATCCCCAACAGCTGGAGCGACGAGCAGAACCAGGACTGCGAGCCGAATCTCTCGGTCAACCCGGCCAATCCCGGCGAGATCATCGGCACCGCCTTCACGTTCGACAATCCTGCCGGGACTTCTGCGGTCAGTCCCGCGATGACCGGGAACTGGGCACCGATCTTCAGCTCGGTGGATGGCGGGGATACCTGGTCGCTGCAATTCGTGCTACCGAGCGCAGCCGGCGATCAGCTTCCGACCTGGGACGTCACCTGCCGCTACGGCGGCGCCAGCGGCGAGGTCTATTCCGGCCTTATCTCCCCGGGCGGCTTCACGATCCTGATCGGACGGGCGCCGAACGCATCGACCCAGCAGACGACGATCGCCACGGTAACCGGCGATCAGCCGTTTCTCGAGGCGAGCACGACGGCCGTCGGGCGGAGTCAGCCACGATCGCCTCTATGTCGGCTACAACGCCAACGGCAACCGCTCGACGGTCAACGTGTTCCTCGATGCCACGGCGGCGGCGCCGACCACGACCGCGAACACGCTCGACGTGCGTTTTCCCTTCGACATGCCGCCGACACGCACCGCGATCCACCGCAGCGGGACGATCTACTGCGCGTTCTACAGCTACAACGCCGCGACCACCTCGCCAGCCGATCTGCGCGACGTCGTAGTCGTCAAGGATCTCGACTGGGGGGCGTCGGCCACGCCATTTCAAGCACTGTCCGATACCGGCGACGGCCAAGCCGGCGTGCGCGTCGCCACCGGCATCTCGAACCCCTGGTACAACTCGAATTTCGAGGACCCGAACTTCGGTAACGACCGTTACGGCCCCGACCTCGCAATCGCGGTCGACCCCAACGATCCCGACCGCGTCTACATCACCTACGTGACGGGGACCAGCGCGGCCGACGCGACCCTGCACCTGCGCTGGTCCGATGACGGCGGCCAGAACTGGTCGAGCGACGTCCGCGCCATCCCAACGGCCAAGAACCCGAGCCTGGCCATCAATTCGCGAGGGCTCGTCGGCTTCGTCTACCAGCAGGTGGTCGGCGGCAACTGGATGACCGTGCTCGAGGTCAGTCACGACGGCTTCGTCAGCAGCTTCGACACCCACGTGCTGGCGGTCACGCCGACCAACACGCCCACGCCAGCGTCCGTGATGGCGACCTACCTCGGCGACTACATCAAGCTGCTATCCGTCGGCGAGGACTTCCACGGAATCTTCTCCGCCGGCAACGAACCGGTCCAGGCGAACTTCCCCTCCGGCGTCGCCTATCAGCGCAACGTCAACTGGGCGACACAGACGCTGCTTGGGAACGACGGCGTCACCCCGGTTCCGACTTCGATCGATCCATTCTTCTTCAAGCTGAGCTTGGGCGTTCCCAACGTCACCACCGTGATCGCCGACCACGGCGCATTTGGAGAATGCTGCGTGGGCTCATTCAAGGATGAGGTGCTCACGATCAACAACAGCGGGACCGGCGTGCTGCGGATCAGCAGCATCAGCTCGTCCAACGTCGAGTTCGAGGCGCCGAGCGTTGTCTCATACCCGATCAAGCTGGAGGCTGGCGATTCGATCGACGTCGCGATCCGCTTCGCGCCGAAGTCATTGGGAGCCAAGTCCGCGAAGATCCGCATCGACAGCAACGACCCCGCCTCGCCACACGATGTGGGCGTATCCGGCATCGCGCCGCGCCCTCGTCTCAGCCTGGTCATTCCCAACCGAGGTGGGTTCGGCAACGTGTGCCGGGGCGACTTCGCCGACGAGCCGCTGATCCTCAACAACGGCGGCCATTGTCCGATCACCGTGAGCGCCATCACCTCGTCCTCGGCCGCGTTCCAGGTCCCCGAGGTGCTGGCGTTCCCGCTGCTGATCAGTCCGGGCGACGCGCTCGACCTCCCGATCCGGTTCGAGCCGACGGCCGTAGGTGCGGCCACCGCCACGATCACAATCACCAGCAGCGACCCGGACAGTCCACATACCCTGCGCGTGCACGGAACCGCCCCGGCCGGTCAACTGGTCGTCACCGGATCGCTCTGCTTCGGCGGCGTCAAGGCCTGCTGTCGCGCCGAGCGGACGATCTCCATCTGCAACATGGGCGAATGCGCGCTACACGTCACCAACGTGGCGTTCAAGCGAAAGAACCCACATTGGAAGCTGATCAACAATCCATTCCCCGCCAGCTTGCCGCCAGGCGCCTGCCTTGGCCTCGTCATCCGCTACAAGGCGACGGAAAAGTGCCCGATCGCGTGCGAACTGGTGATCACCAGCGATGATCCGACGACCCCGGTAAAGACGCTGGACGTGATGGCCTACACGATCTGGGACGAGTGCCGCTGCGAGCGAACCTGCGACAAGTGCGGCGGCCGCGGATGCGAGCGATGCCGCTGCGGCGGCACCTGTGACGGCGCTGCCGACGATTGCTGCGCCGACGAGGACGACGACTGAGAAGATCTGATCGCCACCAAAACCCCGTCCTGTAGACGAACCGGCACCAGCCGGCACCGCAGCAGGATGACTGCGTTATCGAGCATGAAATGGTGGGCGCCAAGACCGCCCCGTCTCCGCCGTCCGGCGCCGGTCCAATCTTGTGCCGCGATGGCCAGCCGCCGCCCCGCGAGCGCGAAGCCGCCGACGAAGGGCCGCAGCGGGGTCGCTCACACAGAGCTTGACCGGCGACACAGCAGGTCGCAGCCGCTAAGGCGCCCCGTCGATCCCGCTGGGCTTGTGGATCTCATTGCTGACCGCAGGTAGGGTCGCTGACCGCGGCGCCGGAGCGATTCGTGAGCCGGCGGGGCGTTCGCTGGTGCGGCGAGATGAGTATGCCGCCGCCCACCTCACCCTGACTGGCCGCAGGCGCAGCAGCGCGTGCCAGGTCACCGGACCGGTCTGGCCGGTGGGGGTGATTCGATGAGTTGCCTGGAAGGACCTGAGATTGGCGAGCGTCTGGGGCCCGAAGATGCCGTCCGTCTGCTCGGCGGGGATGGCGCTTGCCAGGAGCTCTTGCATCCATAGCACCATGTCGCCCTTAGAGCCGTAGCGTAACAAGGGAAAGCCCAGCGGCGGGATCCGAGACAGGGTGGTGTAGGGGCCGCTCAGTGCAGGCCACCGTGCGTCGGCGGTGGCCCAGGCGAAGTCCCACCACGACAGGCCACGAGCGCGGTAGCCGACAGATAGTCCGCGAAACAGTGCGATCTCGCTGGCGGTGGCGCCGTTGTTGGTCTGCCCGAGGGGACGAATCGGTCGGCGGTAGATCCGGTTATCGGTGTAGGTGTGTTGATAGACGCCGCCGACGCTCGTGCCGATGTCGCGCCAGTACATCTGTGGGAGGTTGAACTGCGCGCCGCCGTGCCCAAGGAACACCGAGTAGGGAAAGCCCGGGTGATAGTCGGCGTACGGGAACGAAGCCAGCCCGACCGGATAGCGGCGACCGACCGCCGCGCGCAGCGCGCTGATGTAGATCTGCGCCGACGCGTAGCGGCCCTGGTACTCGGCCTCGGCGTCGATCACCAGGCAGTCGGCGCCGTTGCGGACCGCGCGAGCGCCGACCGCCGCCTCGGCGAGGGGATTGGTGCCGTAGACGTACTGCCAGGCACACACGTTCACGCCGCCGGCGTGAAGTGAGCGCACCAGCGAGCCGTTGAACTGCGACCAGTAGCCGTCGCCGTCGGCGCTCTTGATGAACAGCGTCTTGATCCCGTTCGATCTGGCCTGGGCCGCGATCGCCGACGGGTCCCCACCCGCGCTGCGGCTGACATACCAGATCCACATCCCGCGACCGTAGAACGGGTCTGCCGCCGCCGCGCTCGCCGGAGACAGGCACCGACACGCCACGATCACGAGACAGGCGATGATCGCCACCACAACGCGCCCCACCACGGCCGGCACGATAGGTGACGCGCCGACGGCAGACGAGCCGCGAACGAACTCTTGCAGTCCCGCCAGCTGTCACCCGTCCATCCCGGCATACCGGACGGCTTGCCGGGTCGACAACAAGGAGGGATCGAATGGAGAGTGTCGACCTCGAGACCATCCCGCTATTTTCGGGGCTCGCTTCCGAGGACCGATCGTGTGGCGCCCCCGGGACTAGGCTGAACTCAGCTTGGGCGTCCGGTCGCGCGGCCATTGCGGTAGAAGGCGGGACACGTCGTGGTGAAAGAGGCAGAGTTCGCGTTCGAGCTCTACGCGATCAAGGACGGCGCGGCCGGGGTGCAGCAGGGCGCTCAGCGCGTTGCGACGCTTGGTTTCTGGGGACTTCTTCGGTGAGCTGAGTGTCGTCCGCGGCGATGGGCGCACTCGTCGCGGCGCCGAATCGCGTCCGTGGTCATGACCGCCCCGAGAGTTGCGATCGCGATCGACGGCAGCGACGTCCGTCGTCCCGTCCAGGACATTCCTGCACTTCGTGAGGCGCTGCTCGCCGCGGCGGAGAAACGCGACCGCGCCAAGCGCGGACGTGAGCAATGCTTCGCCCGTGGGTCGCGACCGGGCGACGGAGGCGGCGCCGTGACTCGGCTATTTGCGGTGCCGGTCCTGGCGGTTGCGCGTGCTCCGTTTCACTCGCTGATCCAGCCGCTGTCGGGGATGTACGTCCCTTCCCCTCTGGCCGGCAGGCTTAGGCTGTTGACATCCCCCACCAGCGTATCGTGAACACCCGATAGCATTACATTGCCGCATACACGGCAACCGTTACAAGTCAGGCCCCGTAGCGCCAGGCTCCGCTGATCGCCGTCGGTGTGTCGCGCGAACGTTCGTAGGCGGACAGATCCGATGACTCACCTCGTAACCCGGCAGGTACCGCGCCGTCCTCGGCGTTCGTGATGGCGCGGGCCGACGGCGAAGCGTCCGTATAGCCCCCGTTGGTGCGAGGAATCTGCGGGCACCCCATGTGCGACGCGGGCCCCCGCGTCGGCGCCTGACGATGGGCCCCCGAGCCCTCGTGCTGCGCTGACGTGCGCTGGTGGATGGGCTTGCGGACGTGCCGTTGCCTGATCGGATGTGAGCGCATTCGAGATGGGCGCGCGGGCGTCAGAGCGGGAGGGCGGTGGCTGCGGTGGTGATGTTGGTGAGGTGGGTTTGGATCAGCTCGGCGCTGCGCTCGGGGTCGACGAGCCAAGGACCGTGTGCGCCGGGCACCTCGTGCAGCGTTGCGCTCGGGATCTGGTCGATCGAGGGGCGGGCGCGTTCGGCGGAGAGGTAGGGGGCGTCTGTTCCCCAGATGAACATCGTGGGTATTGCGATCGAGGCGAGCTGTTGTGGGGTGAGGACGCTCTCGGGCCGCGGCCGGCGGAAGTGGTCGATCGCGTGCATCAGCGAGTTGACGGTTCTCGCGTTTCCGGGCCGGCGGGCGGACAGGCGTAGCGCCTCGATAAGCGAATCCGGTGCAGCGGCGACCTCGGCGCGGCCGAGGCCTTGGGCAAGCAGGCGTCGGTAGACGGGGCGGGGGCTGGGCGAGCGCAAGACTGCGACTCCGAGCCCGGGGACGGTCAGCGGTGACAGCGGCATCCGTACACGGGCGCCTGGGAGTGCGACGGCGGGTTCTCCGATCGCGACGAGCCTGCTGATCCGCTCACTTCCGGCGGCGGCGTGCCAGAGCGCGAGCATGCCGCCGAGCGAGTGGCCGATGACGGCTGCGTGGTCGAGTTCGAGCGCGTCGAAGATGTCGTCGATCAACTGGCGTGCGGGCTGCCGGACGTGGCCGCGTTGATAGGAGGTAGGGTCGGAGAGCCCGTGGCCGGGAAGGTCGACCGCGAGCAGCCGGTAGCCCGGGAGCGCGGCGGATAGGGGCGCCCAGGCGGCGGCGCTGAGCGAGACGCCGTGGAGCAGAACCACTGGTGGGCCGCTGCCGGTTGCGAGCAACCGCACGCGCATGCCGGTGGTGGCGAGGTCGAGGAAGGACTCCTCGACCTCGGCATCGACGGTTTGGAATAGGTCGGCTTCGGCTCTGTGGATGCGTTGTTCGCGAGTCATGATCGGGTGCGCTTCTCCTTCACTTGACCGTGGTCGGTCGAGTGCTCGTTGTGGTGGTCGCTACGTTGGCGAGCCAGGTCCGCACCGCGTGCTCGTCGTTGCGGCTGAGACCGGCGAGCGCGGTGCGCTCGACCGCGCGGACGCGGTCGGTCGCGGCCCCTAGGGTCTTGCGGCCGCGCTTGGTGAGGCGGACGAGGACGACCCGCTGATTCTTGGGTCGGCGCTCGAGCAGGCCGGCGCTCTCGAGGCCGAGGACAGCGGTATGCATCGTCTGCCTCGTGACCTGGGTGATGCGCGCGAGCTCAGAGGTGGAGAGCTCGGGCCTGGTCTCAAACACGCTGAGGATCACGTACTCCTGCGCCGACAGCGCGAGGTCCTCCAGCGCGTCGTCGAGCGCGGCGCGAAAGCGTTGGTAGGCGAGTCGGAACAGGTAGCCCAGATTCGCCTCCGGTTCGGGATTACTTGTCAGTGGCTCTGACATCTGCTAGAACTGTACCACCTTGTCAGTATCTCTGACAACTAACGAGAAAGACGCCATGCCTGATCTCCTGTACCGATCGTCGATACACATTGCCCGGGATCTCTTCAGACTCGCTGCCGGCCGGGAACCCCATCAGTAGAGCGTCGCCCTGGCGGGACGTGCTACCGATCGGGTTAGCGCCGACGCCGGTGTGACCCGGGTGGCCGCTAGCGCCGCAGCTGCCCCCTGTTCAGGATCCGTTCAAGCCACGCATATGTGGCGGACCTGCCGGGCACGCGGTGGACGAGTCCTTCAGCGACGATCGGATGGCCAGATCGGTCCGACCCGCCGACCGTTTGGGTTCGGCGCGGCGAGTCTCGAGATTGGCGACAAGCGCGTCTCTTGCGATTTCGGCCGAGAGACCCGCAATCTCTGAATGCAGGTGCGCGACGCTCGCCGGCGCCGGCCTCGTAAGCGTGCCCGCGCGTGAACGAAACCAGGGCTCTGGCCTCAGCGGTCGCGGGCGACGGACGGCCTGAACGCGCGGCCGGCCTCGCTGCTGGCGAGGAGGAGGTGCCAGACCAGTCCGAGTCCCGCTCCTGCTTTCGTCGCGGTGCGGTGCTCCGCGCCGATGCTGGCGACACGCCTGAGATTCGTCTGCTCTGGACCGAAGGTCGCTGAAGCATTTCGCGTCCGTTTCTCTCCGGTATTGGTCGAGTTCATCTCGGTACGCGTTTGGAACAGTACGCCGCTGTGGGCCAGTGTTCCGGAATGTCCCCCGAGGCGAATCGCGAGTTGAGCGATGAGAATTGACTGTCCGGCGAGTCCTAGCTGGTAGAGAGTCCGTGGCACCCCTCACCTCCTCCGAGCCAGCCGCGAGGGCGATCTTTGTTGGCGCGCTGGTGCTTTTCATGGTGGTTCAAGTGCGAGTCGCCGGCATCGATCTATTGCGCCGCATCTTCGGGGGCAGGACAGGCGCTGCTCGGCTCGACAAGGGATCGCTGCTGTTCGTTACCGCCGCAGCCGGATTGGGCGTCGGCGGAGCGTTTCTCCTGGAGGCCAATGTTCCGTCCGCAACGATCGGCGCCGGGGCAGCCCCGATTCGGTGGCTGTGTTTCGCCGCGGGAGTCATCGCGATCGTGGTTGGGTCATTAGGCAGGCAATGGGCGATCAGCACGCTCGGACGCTTCTTCACCCTCAACGTCACGATCAGTGATGACCAAAGGGTCGTCACCAGCGGGCCGTACCGGTGGGTCCGACACCCCAGCTATACCGCGGACCTCTTGGCCTTCACCGGGATCGGCCTCGCTCTCGGCAACTGGTTCGCACTTCTCGCTGCCGCCATCCTGCCCCTCCTCGGCCTACTCGTCCGCATCCAGGTCGAAGAGCGGGCGCTATTTACAAATCTCGGCGAGCCGTACCACGCCTACGCTAAGGACAGGAAACGCCTAGTACCAGGGGTGTGGTAGCCCCTTACGGCGCAAGCCGCGATTTCGGCCCGCGTAAACATCTTTAGTCGAGATGGCGCGATCGCTTGACTTCGGCGGCGGCTCCACCGTTCGTGGATGTCCCTGTCCCGTAGAGACAGCGACGCCACCACAGTGCCGACGGCCCGACGGAAACACTCTCGCCTGGGCGAGTGTTCGGGAATGACCCCTGAGCGCCACCACGAGCTATCGGCAACACTCTGGGACATGGACGCGCGGGCGGAAGTCGAGCGGGTCGATGTTTACCCGCGCGGCAGGACTGCCGGTTCGCACCAGTTCCAGGCGTACCACGCAATCCCGCCTGACGTGGCGATCAATATGACAGAGATGAACCCGTACGCCAGAGTCGGTGTGCCAACGAACAGGGTGGCTATCTGGACGACGGTCAGGAGTAGACCTACGATCACGTTCGTCAAGCGATTCCATCGGTATCCCAACATCCGCGACAAGATGACCATTGCGGTCGGAATCTCCACGAGAACGGCGGCACCCAGTAGGAACGTTTGGGTGTAGTGCACCTTCGAGTGGTGGTTGATGAACACGCTGTAGTACAGCGTGTTGATGTCGATATATGCGGTGTTGAACATGTAGAAGACCCACAGCCATGACAGTCTCGACGCCATCGTCGAGACCGCCGGGGGGAACCATTCACGCTTCATCGCAGACCTCCCGTGCTGGATCAACGGGCCGTGGCCGGATAAGTCTTGGCCAGGCCGGTGGCCTGGAACTCTTGAGGATCTGCTCGGCCGTCACCACGGGGGCGCTCCCTCGATATCGGTGCCCGCCCGGCCCGATTCTACCCGAGCGCCGAGCCCAGCTCGACCGCCTGTCTCGATCCGCGACAGCCGTGTCGAGCGCTTCGGCCGCACGAACTACGAGATCATGCTCTCCGACTGCCTCTGGCACGTCTACGCGATGCTCGGGAAGCTCCACCGCCGCGCATACGCGCTCTCGCGCGCCTAGCGCAACCTCCGAGGGATTCACCCTCGCATGCCCCAGCGTTCTGTGCCTTGAAGCTGCCGCACTCGCGCCTTGCGAGACAAGGCGAGTGTCTCGGCCGGCAACCCGCGTGCCCTGCCTCGGACGAAACGGAGCGGTCCGCGCCGGACGTCGCCGCGTCCCGGCTTCCAGCTGGCGAGGCGGCACTGATGTGGTTCGCTCTCGGATCTGAGGAACACCCGCACCCCGGCGATGGCGCGGGGGGTCCTGCATTCATAGCGGCGCAGGCATCTCCCGGCAATCGGCTGGGGTCCCGCTCCGCGCGGATAGGGCGTCTCAGCCGTTGCCCTCCGCGGCGATGACGCCACCAAGCCGGTCCGAGCCCCGAGTTCCGCGCATTGCAGGGACGATGCAACCGTCGGCGAGATGCTCGAGTTGCCGGCAAGGCAGGGGAGTTGGAGGGGTCGGGGTGGCGTCCATGCTCCCGCATGTCGCAGGTCCCTCGGGCCGGCTCACTCCGCCTTGCTTACCGCTCGCGGTGTCGCGGAAGCATGAGCATTGCGGCTACGAGCGTTGCGACCGGTATCACCTGGAGATCGCGTGAAACACCAAGCGCGGCGAGTGTCCCAGCGCATGCCAGCCCAAGCACGACCGCGCCTATGAACCGGACAGCCCGTCCTCGTCTGGAGCGCCGGTCCAGGAGATCACGCATCGTCGGAACCGTCAATTTGAGCGCCGGTCATCAGGGCTGAGAGTTTCCACGGGCGCTCGGATGTTTCATGCTTCGGACCGCCTCTGCGGAAGCCTTTGTGCGACCGGGCGGTAGCCGTGGTGCGGCGGGCACAGAAGTCGCCGATACCGACGATCACCGTTTGCTCGCCGCGCGCGCTCGGTCCTTCGATTCGAACGTAGCCAGTGCGGCTCTAGTTCGTTTCCGAGCCCGCACCTGTGTCCGGTGACCTCGAGGCTCCGCCGAAAGGGTCGGTACGAGGGGCTCGCACGGACTCGGTGTCGCCCCAGTCGATGTCGGTATCGAGGCGATTAAGTCGGTCCGTATCGTCGGGCGCGTGACGTTGCGGAGTCCGAGGCGGGTGAGTGGACGTGCCAACCTTGGAAGGCATACGAACTGGCTCGTGGTCAACCTCATCGCTCGAACCACCTGAATCCTTGAGCTTCGCACGAAGACAGGACCCTAAGATCGCTCAGCCGGCGGGCGCTGTGGAGCTTGCAGCGAGCGGAGCCTCGGCCGCGATCCCGGCCGACCTTATGGAGGCACCCGAAGAAGTCGAGCAGCGTGTGACGCCACTCGAGCTGTTCTTTGACCTCGTGTTCGTGTTTGCGATCACCCAGGCGACCGGCTTCGTATCCGAGCGGCCGTCGTGGATTCGACTCGTCGAGGGATTGGCGATCCTCGCCGTGCTCTGGTTCGCGTGGTCGGGATATGCGTGGCTGGGCAACACAGCTAACACCGACGAGGGTCTGGTTCGTGTGATCCTGCTGTCTGCGATGGCGGCGATGCTGATCGCCTCGCTGGCGGTGCCGCACGCGTTTGGCAGCGACGGGTTGATCTTCGGCATCGCCTACTTCGTCGTACGCGCGCTGCACATAGGCTGCTACGCGGCGGTCGCGCGAGCGCGGAACGATCCGACCCTGGCCGCAGCAGTATCGCGATTGGCCTCGACGATGTTGCCCGCGGCGGCGCTACTCGTGATTGGGGGCGCGTTGAGCGGAGCACCGCGCGCAGTCTGCTGGGCCGCCGCGCTGCTCGTCGATTACGGCGGGCTCGTCGTCCGGGGCGTCGAGGGCTGGCGGGTCGAACCTGGCCACTTCGCCGAGCGCCACAGCGCGGTGATCATCATCGCGCTCGGCGAGTCGATCGTCTCGCTCAGCGTCGGCGCGGGCGGGGTGCGCTTAGGCGCCGGGGTGATCGTCGGCGCGCTGTTCGGCATCGCCACCGCCGCCGCGTTGTGGTGGGCGTACTTCGATGTGGTCTCGATCGTGGCAGAGCGCAGGCTGCGCCGCGCACCTCCGCGCGACCAGGTTCTGATCGCGCGCGACTCCTACACCTACCTGCACCTGCCGATGCTCGCCGGGATCATCGTCTTCGCAATCGGGGTGAAGCGCACGCTGTTGCAGGTCGACGCACACCTCCAGCTCGTACCTGCGGTCGCGCTGTGCGGCGGCGTGGCCCTCTATTTGCTGGCACTCAGCGCGTTCAAGCGGCGCAACATCGGCTCCTTCAACCGCCCGCGGCTCGTCGTCGCTGGCCTGCTCGCGGGCTTGGCTCCCGCCGCCACGGCGATGTCTGCGCTTCTCGCGCTGGGCCTCGTGACGGTCACCGTATGCGGCCTCATCGCCTTTGAGTTCTTCCGCTACGCAGAGGCGCGAGATCAGATTCGCCACGGCGGCTGACGATCTACCCTTGGGGCGTGCTCCACTCTCTTCGCCGCCGCTTGCGCCCCGTCGTTTTAATCGGCAATGGTTTGCGGATCAGTGCGTCCGGCTCGACGAGCTCGTCGATCGTCTTCGAGTGAGCTCCGGATCGCCGGTGTTGATGGCGTCATGGAAGGTCTGAGCGTGGCTCTGTTGCTTGATGCTTGGTCGCGCTGCCCCCGGGCTCGTACTCCACACCACACCAGAGTCCCGCGAACTCAGCAGAGCAGGGCTGATGCCGAAGGAGGTCGCGGGCCCTGCTCGTCGCCACCAGCGAGGCTCTCGCCGGCGTCGGCTCGCCGCACGTCGCGGCCGTCGTCTCGGAGTACCGCGTTTTCGCGAATGCAGGGAAGGCGGCACCGGCAGGGGCCGGGCCGGACCGGAGACCTGCAAATTCTCGATGCAGGTCTCGACCCGATGCACGCCGCAGACCTGAGTTGCGCGGAAACCGCACATCTCGCCGGCGATCGCTTTCGCTGTCCGCCTAGCAGTCGAGACGGGGCTGCTTCGGCGACAGAGCGGGCACGCCGAGACGTGCTCGCGCGTTGGGTAGAAGGAAAGCTCATCCGTGTGGAGCACGTGGCCGTTTCACTCAGCCGCGGGTATCCGCCTGAGTTCGTTTGGTCCGCTGCTCAGTGGGGCCGATGGGTTCTGGGGCTATGCCTGGCCCGATGATTCCGACCATGAAGTTGCTGACCCCGGTCGCGTGGACCTTGCGGTCAGCGAGCAGCGTCTCCAGAGCACGGTAGGCCTCCAGGGTCCTGTCGAACGCCGACGGCAGCGCCGGGTGCAGGATCAGCAGGTCGATCCGATCGACGCCGAGCTTTCGGGCGCTCTTCTCGAAGGCGTGCAGCGTCTCGTTGTATCGGTAGTTGGATGCGTGCCGAGGCTGGCGCTCGGGTTCGACCGAACGAGGGTGACGGCGTGCAGGCGCGTTGGAGCGATTCGTGCTCGCACCGCTGGCACGTGAAATTGTGAGTTCGCCACTGGACATTCCCGTCGCCCGGGTATACGTTTGCGCGCAACGTGAGGAGAGTTGGATTGGGGGACCTTTTGCTTCGCCGCCGGTGGCGCGTGCCAGTTCTGTTGGGGCTCGTGGTGGGGGCTCTTCTGTTGCAGGCCGGTTCTGCCGGCGCGGTTGTCCCCGGTCCGACGCCACCCGTGGCACCGCCGCAGGTACGGGGGAACACGGAGATGAGCGTTACCGGCTGGTCCCCCGGCCAGGGGGTGACGGGATTCATCGCGAACTCCTCCAACCCCTTCGACCCTGCCACGGACCCCTATCCGATGTGCGGGACGTCCTGCTCCGGCTTTACCGGCAAGAACGAGGGGTTCGCCGGCGTGATCCATGGCATGCCGACCGGTGGCGGCGCGACCCTCAACCTGTACTGCATCGACATCAACACCGACACGACGGTGGGCATCGGGTATGAGCTGGGTAGCTGGGACGCGGGCGGGGTGTCCCCCAGGGTGGGTTACGTCGCGCGGTTGCTCAACGAGTACTACCCCCACACCGACGAACCCGCCGCGCTGACCGATCTCAATCAGAGGGCCGCTGCGGTGCAGGCGGCGATCTGGTTTTTCAGCGACCGCTACGTGCTGAGCACGTCGGACCCGCTGCGCAACGCCGTGGTTGCGATTGTGAACAAGGTCAAAGCCGAGGGGCCGCTGATCCAGCCGCCGCCGCCCAGCCTCACCATCACTCCGCCGAGTGTGAGCGGTCCGGCCGGTAGCGCGGTCGGACCGTTCACGGTCAGCACCAGTACCGGACGGCGACGGCGGCCGCGCGCTACGGGCGAAGCGACCGTCACCGCGACGGGCGGGAGCATGTTCTCCGACGCGGCAGGCACGGTGCCGATCGCTAATGGAGCCACGGTCTCGTCTGGGCAGAGGATCTGGATGCGCTCCTCGGGTGGTGCGTCCTCCGCTGTGCTCCAGGCCAAAGCGACGGCGACCGTGCCCAGCGGCAACGTCTATCTCTACGACGGCAACAAGGCCGGGGTCAACGACGCCCAGCGGCTCATCCTGGCCGAGAATGCGACCTTGACGACCACCGTCCAGGCGACCGCCCAGTTCCTCCCCCCCGGCTCGCTGGTCGTGAGGAAGACGATCGCCGGTCCCGCTGCCGGATCGCAGGGGCGTGTGGTCATCCACGTGGGCTGCACCGATGGCAAGGACAGGTCCGACCTGGTCATCGACGCCGGTACGGCCGCGGGCACCACGTCGAGGACCTACGATGACATCCCGGCCGGAACGATGTGCACCGTCATCGAGACATCCGACGGCAGCACCACGGCAACGAAGGTGGTGGTGACCGGGGACGGTCAGCAGGTGACCATTCCCTCCGGCGGAAGCAAGACGGTCGAGGTCACCGACACCTATCAGTTCGCTCCGGGCTCGCTGATCGTGACGAAGACGATTGCCGGCCCGGCTGCGGGCCAGCAAGAGGAGATCAGGATCCACACGGAGTGCGGTGGCAAAGTCTTGACCCCGGATTTTGTGATCGGCGCCGGCGCTACCGCGGGTGAGCGGTTCAAGCGCTACGATGATATCCCCGCCCCGACGACGTGCAAGGTTACGGAGACCGCTGACGGGAGCACCGGTGCCGTGTCGGTCGTTGTCGAGGGGAGCGGGCAGGCGGTGGATGTTGGAGCTGGTGAGATCGTCGACGCGGATATCAGCGACACGTATGGACTCGTGCCGGGCCAGCTGGAGGTGACGAAGACGATTGCTGGTCCCGCTGCCGGATCGCAGGGGCAGGTGGTTATCCACACGGTCTGCAACGGCGCGGCCCTCCCTGACTTCGTGATCGCAGCAGGGACGGCAGCGGGCAACCAGTCGCAAATTTACTCGAATATCCCCGCGCCGGCCGACTGTGTGGTTACCGAGACTACGGACGGGCAGACCAGTACCGTGTCGGTCGTCGTCACTGGTAGCCCGCAGACGCCCGCCACTATCCCGGGCGGCGGCGCTGGAGCCGCCCACATCAGCGATACCTACAGTTTCACCTTCGGTTCGCTGCTCGTGCGCAAGACGATCACGGGCCCGGGCGCGGGCGAGCAGGGAGCGATCACGATCCACACGGAGTGCGACGGCACGGCCCTGACCCCGGACTTTGTGATCGACCCCAGGACTCCCGCGGGTGACCAGTTCAAGCGATACGACGACATCCCCGCTGGGACCGACTGCACGGTGACGGAGACAGCTGACGGACACACCAGCGCCGTTTCGGTCGTTGTCGAGGGGAGCGGGCAGACGGTGCCCGTTCCCGCCGGTGGCGTCGTCGAGGCGGACATCAGTGACACCTACGGGCTCCGCCCAGGCCAGCTCGAGGTGACGAAGACGATTGCCGGTCCACTTGCCGGGCAACAGGGAAAGGTGATTGTTCACACGGTCTGCGACGGCGCGATCCTCACGCCTGACTTCGTCGTCCCGGCGGGGACGCCCGCCAGCGACCAGTCGCACATTTACTCGGGTATCCACACGCCAGCCAGCTGCGTGGTTACCGAGACCGCGACCGGCCACACCGCCACCGTCCCCGTCGTCGTCACTGGCAGCCCGCACACCAGCACGATCCCCCCCGGCGCAGCCGGGGCCGCACACATCACTGACAGCTACGGCCCCGCCCCCGCGCCCATCCCCGGCGCCCTCCCCGGCTCCCTCCTGGTCACCAAGACCATCGCCGGTCGGCGCGCTGGCCACCAGGGGCGAGTCACGATCCACGTCGCCTGCAACGGTACCGCCGTGCTGCCGAACTTCGTGATCCGCGCCGGGAGGCGAAAGGGCACCGTGTCGCACAGTTTCGACGGCATCCCGGCCGGCTCAGTGTGCACCGTCGCCGAGACCAGGGACGGTGCCACCGCCAAGGTCAGCGCGACCGTGTCCGGCAATGACCAGATGGTGACCATCCCGGCGGGCAAGGTGGTACCGGTGAGCTTGATCGACGTGTACCAGGGCACGCCCGGCTTCCTGAGGGTGACCAAGAGGATCGCTGGACGGGCTGCCCGCCTGCACGGTCGCATCGCCATCCTGGTGGCATGTGGCGGTCCGGTCTACGACTTCGTGTTCCGCATCCACGCTCGGACCCATACCGGCTCTGTCTCGCGATGGTTTGCTGGTCTCCCCGCCCGATCCCGCTGCACCGTGACCGAGGTCGCAGCCGGCCGCACCGGCAAGGTGGCGGTGGTAGCGATCGGGAAGCGCCAGAGGGTGACCATACGCGCCAATCGCAGAGCGACCGTCCGTGTCACTGACACCTTCCGACGGGCCGTGAAGCTGCCGTTGCCACGCGTCACCGGCTAACCAGCGCCGACTCCGACGAGTCTGGTTGCGCTCGTCTAGTCGAAGCGCACCGGCGGCCCGGGCGCGGCGCGCGGATCGGCGCTGACGCCGACCCGGTCCCGCTCCCACCTGGCGACCTCTCACCAGGCGCCCAGAACTTGAAGCCGCGGCGCCGGTAGAGGCCGCCGGCATCACCAGTCCGAGGCCCCGCGACACCACACCCAGCACGCCGAGTTGCGCTGCGGCGATCGGGGTCCTCAATCGCCCTGCCATCGCGTTCGGCTATGCAATCCCCCTGCGGCGTTCGGCCCGATCTGGAACTGGCTCATCCCCGACGCTGCCGTTCCACTCCACCAGCGGCCGTCTTGGAACCTGAGGGCGGGTCGCGACTTGCGTAGGCCAACAGCCGATATCACGTAGGCCGCCGAGCCCGGTGTGGCCTGCGGGTTCGCGTGATCACGATCGTCCAACGCACCGACGGGCCCGGACGAGTGCTTTGGTCCGGCGCGACGCCGCCGATCTGACCATTGTCTTCGCGACGCAGTGGTGGTCCGTTAGCGCCAAGGTGGCCTACCGCGACCAACGCCAGCGCAGGACTCGCGCTTCGCCACGTAAGGACTCGCCGCGTCGTCAAGAACCGGCGCTAGTGCAAAGGCGAGGCCTCGATCGTGGCGACCGCTGGGCGGGTGCGAGTGCGTGGCCCCGAAAGCCGCGACCGAGCCGTGGTGGCGTGCAGCAGCATCCTATGACAAACGGACGCGTCAACCGGCCAGCCCTTCATCCGTGGCAGCGCGGGCATCTCGGAGCCGGAGCGACCAGTCTCGCAACGCGCGCGGATAGCGCATCCCGCCGCTGATCGCTTTCGTCTCGGGGGAGCCTCGGACCTGGCGAGCGCATCGGCGCGACATTCCCATCGTCCGCATCCACCGGCGCGATCGCTGCGACAAACGAGCGCAATTGCACAAGTGCACCTGACGCCGCAGTGGTGCCTGCTTTGTCGCTCAGCTCTGGCCGTTCTCGGGATCGTGGAAGTGGCCGCCGCAGACGGTCCACACACCGAGATGGTGGGCCTTGGCGTAAGCGGCGTCGCGGCGGAGAACGGGCAGCAGCGGGGTGCGGTTGCCTTCAACGACGAGCACTTCTGCCCAGCCCGAGCGAACCATCCTCTCTTGCCAGGTCACAGCTTGGCCGCTGCCCAGGTGCACGATCGCCAATAGCCGGCCGTAGGAGTCGGTGCGGGTGTCGCCGGCGAACTGCAGCGTGACCGTGCGGCCGGGAGCGGTGAGTGATTGCGCGAAGCTTTTCGCGGGGCTCCGCATTTGTCGGGCTGTCCGTAGCGGGTTGATGAGCTCTCGGGCGCATCGATCTGAACGGTACGCACGCGTTTGAAGCGACCGTCGACTCGCACGTCGAGCGTGTCCCCGTCGACCACGTGATCGACGTCCGCGCGCTCAAAGCCGCCGGCCGATCGATATGTGGACGTGGTGGCCGTGGTCTGAGCGCAGCCGCCTGTCAGAATTATCAGCAGACTGCCGGCAGCCAGGGCAAGGACAGACGGCGGCGGGCGGTGGAGGTCGGGGTAATCGTCATCGGCCTTGCAGAGCCATGGTGCGCCCAATATCGCGCGTGCCGGCGACGGCGGGCGCGTTGGCCGAGGCCTCGGCTGCCGGTCCCCGGAGTCGGGTCGCGGTCGGCTGCCGTGCGCAGCGCGCCACACGCTGCTGGCGACGGTCGCGCCGGGAGGAGCGGGACGGCTGCGACCGTGGCCCGGCAGAGGGTTCCGCGGCCTGAGTGACGGCCTGGCCCGGGTCGTGGGCCTGCGCGATGTCGGCGAGGGTGCGCGCGTCGATCGCGCTGTCGGGCAAGCCGGCGGCGGCGAGCCGGGCCTGCAGCTGCTCGCGGCGCTCGGCGCTGTCGAACCGCGGTGTTGATCCGGCCGCTCGGGCCGGCTGTTCGGCCGCCGCCCGATGTTCGGTCTCGAGCTCCTGGACGGCGGCCAGGGACTGCAGCTGCGTGGCGTCGAGTCCGGCTCGTTCTGCGAGCTCGCGGTCGATCCGGTCGGCGGCGTTGTCAAAGGTCGACGGAGGGAGCTCGCGGCCGTTGGGTTCGCGCCAGCGGTTGGCCTGCTCCCACATGCCGGCGATCTCCGTCGGCGTCGCCGTCTCCCACCACGCCTCATCGAATACCGGTTGCAGCTGAGCGGCGGCGAGCCGTCGTTCGGTCTGGATTTGCTCGCGGGCGGCGCTGGCGGCTTGCTCGCTGTCCCGTTGGGCTTGCTCGAGGGTGCGGTGGCGTTGCGCGAGGCCGCGGCGGGCGATGACCGCGGCCGTTGAGAGGGTGATCTGTAGTTGGCGCTCGAGTTCTTCGGCGATTCCGTCTGAGTGCTCCGGCAAGGTGGTCCTCCTGTTCGCGTTGAGGGTTCGCTTTCCCTAGACCCCTGCGTTGTGGGTCTGGCTGGCTCATCCGGGCGAGCTGACGTTGGTGACGATCCACCGGCCGTGTTGGTCGGCGACGGTGAGGTCGAGCTGGTAGGTGTCGCGACCGTCGTTGATGTTCGTCAGCGCCCGCCAGCGCTGGTCGTGATGTTGTATGCCGATCGCGGCGACGTGGGGGTGGAGGTTCTGGATGATCGGCGGCACTCGCAGGCGGCGGCGTTTGAGGCTCGTCCGCAACGGTTCACTGACCCCGGTGACCGACCTCGTCGAGGCGTCTCCGTAGAGCGATGGGAGATATCCGCGCGAGGAACCGTCGCGCGGCAGCGCGCGCGTGAGCGCTACCGGCTGCTACTGGCGATGGAGCTGGTGCTGGGCGGGCGAGCGCCTGGACGAAGTCGGGCGGGTCCAGCCCATCAACGAGCCACCCGCTCGCGCGGTGACCGAGTGTCAGCTGCGCGTAGAAGGTGTGCGCGGTGTCCCGGGCGGTGAGGACGTAGGAGCGGGTGCCTGACGTCGCGGGGCGCAAGTTGGTGCGCGCGAGCGGGCCGCGTCGGCGTGCTGGCGGGATCGCACCGGCCTGGCCTGCCAGCGCGCGTACAGCCGCGGTCGCGCCCGGCAGCTCCTTCGCGTTGAACCTGCCGCCGAGCAGGCGGACGTATGACCTCGCGAACTCCTCAAGCACCTGGTGCTCGGTCGCCGCCGCCGGGTGCGGAGGCATGCGGGTAGCCCTCGGGCGGTAGGCGAGCCCGGTGATGAGCTCAATCACGGCGCCGATGAGAGCGAGGATCATCGGGAAACGGAGGTTCATAGTCCCTCGGGGTGTCGGACGTGGAAGGAGCCGCTGGCGAGCTCATAGGAGACCTCGGAGGCCGGCTGCCACCGCGGCCCGCTGCCGGCGGGGGTGGTGGCGGAGCCATGAACGGTGTCGAGCACGATCCCGGCGACCGCGATGAACGTGTGCCCCTCCCCGCCGGAGGTGCCCGCGTAGATCGTCACCCACTGCCCGCAACCTTCCTGGCCGACGTCCTCGAGGCTCCAGCAGGTGGGACCTGACCTCCCAGGAGGCTCTGGCCGAGTCCTCCGCCCCAGAGCAAGAAGCTAACGGACGAACTGCAGTCGTATCCCGGTCCGCCATTCTCCTGTTCGCCGGGGGCAGCGTGCGGCCCGGGAGGGTCTTTCATCGAGACGGGCGCGTGCCCGCCGCCCCAGCTGTACGGGTAGTGGATGATCTGGTTGCCGGCAGCGATCATCCGCTGGACCGCCGGCGGGGCGCCCTGCGGGAGCGCCGCCAGCCCGTTGGGGAGCACGTGCGCGACTGCGCCGGAGGTAGTCGGTCCGGACACGGCCGCACACGCCGCGTCGTCTATCGAGATCGTCGACGGCGCACCGCCCTGCCCTCGACCGGTATTCGTGTATTGGGCGACGAGCCGGGTGACGAGCGCGATCTCGGGCGGGAAGTCGTTCCAGTGCACCAGCGCTCCGTGCCAGTCGGCGGGAGCGCCGAGGCGTTTGAGGAGAGTGGCGGCGCCGTAAACCGCGTCAGTTTCGTTGTAGACGCTGGGTGGTTGTGCGCCGCCGGGAAGGTTGGGTGGGATCTGGCCGACAATGGTCGACCAGACGTCGGTCGCCGCGCCGCCGATCCCGATACCCATTGGCCCGGCCGCGCCCGCGTAGTTGCTGCCGGAGAGCACGCCGGGGCTGTGGTCGGTGCCGTAGCTGGTCTCGGCGAAGTTCAGCGCCGCGAGATAGGTCCAGCCTTGGTCGCCGAGTCCGTAGTCCTGGCTGGCGGCTTCGTAGATCGGGAGGAACTTCTGCGGCACTCCCGGGACTCGTCCTGGTCCGGCTTGTTGGTGTCGTGCAACCCCACCTCGGCGCTGGTCAGGGTCACGCGAAACGGGATCCCGGGACGGCCGCCGATCTTGATCATGAAGTTCCCCCGCCCCGGCGGCGCGTCATTCACCGCGGCTGCGCTCCACGCCGGCGGGTCCTGCCAGGAGATCAGCTGGCGCTGCTCAGCCAGGCTGAGGTCCTTGGCCAGCGCCAGCCGTGGCATCTCCTCGGGCGGTGACGTGTCCTCGATCCCCGAGGACGAGACCGACCTGGTCGGCGCGGTGCTGGCCGCGTGCTGGGGCGTGGGATTCGGGGCGGTGAACGTGACCCACGCGCTTGCCGAGGCCGGCCTGGCGCCGATGCGTCACTACATGATCATCCTCGATGAGCTGTGGCGGGCGTTGATCGCCGGCCGCGGGATGGTCGATCGCACCAATTCGCTGACGCGCCTGAACCGGTCGTGGGGGGTGGGGGTGGTGATGTGCTCGCACACGATCAAGGACCTGCTCTCGCTGCCCGACGAGCATGAGCGCATGAACGCGATCGGCCTGATCGAGCGGTCGGGCATGTTGATCTGCGGCGCGCTGGGAACCTTCCGCCCCCGGCTGACCACTGCGGCGGAAGGTTCCCGCCCGCCAGTCGCGAAACAGCAGGCGATGACCACGCGCTCAGAGGTAGACGTAACAACGCGTGCGGGCGATATCGCCCTCCGGCGTGCCGTGTACCCTCCCGGGCGTGCAGCCGGGTTGGTTCGGTTCCATCGGCCCCTAGATCCGTTCCCGCCGATGGTTGCGCCAGTTCTGACCTGATCGTCGTGCCGGGATGCTTGGGCGGGGCCGGATGATGACGAAGCTGTCGATAACGCGGACCGCGCACCTTGCCTGAGCCAGCAAATCGCTCCGGGCGGTACATGCCCGGCCTGGATGGCATCCGGGCGCTCGCGGTGCTGGCGGTGATCGCCTACCACCTGGACTTCGGGTGGGCCTCCGGCGGCCTGCTCGGCGTGGGCATGTTCTTCACGCTGAGCGGCTACCTGATCACCGACCTGCTGTTGGGCCAGTGGGACGCGCAGCGGCTGAAGCTCGGTGACTTCTGGATCCGCCGGGGCCGGCGGCTGCTGCCCGCGCTGTTCGTGATGCTGATTGTGGTCAGCCTGTGGGTGGCGGTCGCCGACCGATCGCGGCTGACCGACCTCCGGGGCGGCGTCTGGTCGGCGGTCCTTTACATCAACAACTGGTGGCAGATCTCGCAGAACATGTCGTACTTCGCGAGGTTCGCGCCGCCCTCACCGCTCAGCCATCTGTGGTCGCTGGCGGTCGAGGAGCAGTTCTATCTGATCTGGCCGTGGCTGCTGCTGCTCGGCCTGAAGTTCGTGCCGGAGCGACGCCGGCCGATGAAGGTCAAGATCCGCCCGCGGCTGGCCGGCGTGACGCTGGTCCTGGCGGCGGCCTCGGCGATCGAGATGGTGATCCTCTATCACCCGAGCTTCGATGCCACCCGGATCTACGACGGCACCGACACCCGCGCCTTCGGCCTGCTGTTCGGCGCCGCGCTGGCGATGGTGTGGCCCAGCCGTGGGCTGACGAAGAACATCGTGCCGCGGGCTCGCACGATCCTCGACGCCGTCGGGATCGTCGGTCTGCTGACGGTGTTCCTGCTCGTGCGGCACACCAACCAGTACTCGCCGTTCCTCTACCACGGCGGGATCGTGCTGCTGTCGCTGGGGACGGTGCTGCTGGTCGCATCGTGCGCCCATCCGGCCAGCCGCGTCGGGCTCGCGCTGGGGTGGGCGCCGCTGCGCTGGATCGGCGTGCGCTCGTACGGGATCTATCTGTGGCACGAGCCGATCATCGTGCTGACCACGCCGGCGACCGCGCACACCACGAACCTGCTGCGGGCGTTCCTCCAGGTGGCCGCCACGTTCGTGATCGCGGCGCTGTCGTGGCGCTACGTCGAGGAGCCGGTCCGCCATGGCGCGCTCGGCCGCTTGTGGGCGCAGGCGCGGACGGTCAGATGGCAGCCCCGGATGCTTCCCCGAGCGGTGCGCACGTCGCTGGCCGCAACGGTCGTGCTACTGGTACTGACGTCGCTCGCGCTCGCGGGCGTCAAGCCGCCGGCGATCTCGAGCTCGGGGTCGGTCGGCTCCACTGGCCTCAGCGCGAACGCGGGAGCGGTCGGCTCGAGCGGCTCCGGCGGGTCGAGCGGTGGCGGCTCCGGCGGTGGCGCCTCGGGTGGTCGCGGATCCGGCAGCGGCGGTGGTCACCACGCTCGCGGGAACGGGAAGGCGTCCGGTTCGGACCCTCCGCACATAGGGCGGCTTCGGACCTCCTGCAAGTCAGTCGTGCACATCGGCGACTCGACGTCGGAGGGCCTGATCTCCGCCGACTACCTGCCCGACCCCAAGCAGCGGATTCCGGCGCAGTACGCCCGCGTCGGGGCGACCACGCAGCACATGGAGATCACCGGCGCGACCTCGATCGTGGAGACGCTGCCGGGCGGGCTGAACGCCCAGAAGGTCGCCCACGAGCTTGTCCAGAGCGGATACAAGGGCTGCTGGGTGATCGCGCTCGGCACCAACGACACCGCCGACGTGTACGTGGGCTCCTCGGTCACCCTCAACGAGCGCGTCAAGGAGATGATGTCGGTGATCGGCAACCAGCCAGTCCTGTGGGTCAACGCCAAGTCGCTGCTGTCCACCGGCCCCTACTCGGAGTCCGACATGCACAAGTGGAACGACGCGCTGTACGACGCGTGCCCGACCCATCCGAACATGCACGTGTACGACTGGGCGTCGGTGGCCAAGGACAGCTGGTTCATCCCCGACGGGATCCACTACTACTCCGACGGCTACGCGGCTCGCGCCCACCTGATCGCCAACGCCCTGGCCGAGGCGTTCCCCGCCGACGGCACGCCGCCCAGCGGCTGCGTGGTTCACACCAACTCGATCGACGTCAAGGTCCACAAGGCCTAGTGTCGCGACACTAGTGTCGCGATTCATTAATTCGGTGGCACCAAGGCTGGTCACTGAGGGATGCTGCGCGAGGACGCAGGACCCGACGCGTAGCGGAGCTACGCGAGGGGACGAGGACGAAGCGGAGCGCCGCCAGGGGCCGCTCGACTGCCATCCAATTGATGGATCGGGGCACTAGCGCCCTGCGGGCCCCGGCCGACAACGGATACGATCGAGTCGTGCCCGACGTCAGCGCGTTCATCGACGAGGTCGCCAACGAGCTCAGCACGTGGCCGGGCGTCCGTATCGGACGCCGCGACGACGGCGCCGCGCTCGTCCTGTACGAGAGCGTCGAGCTCGGGGTCCTCTACCCGGACCGCGGCGTCGCGGAGCTCCCGTTTCTCGAGGACGAGCGCGAGCAGCTGATCGAGCACGGAGAGGCCGAGCCGGCCGACGCGACCCCGGAGTCCAGCGGCGTCGGCCACAGCGTGCGGGGGCCCAGCGACGTCACCGAGGTGCTGGAGCTGTTCGATCAGCGCTACCGCGACGTGCGCGGCGACGACCCGCCGCACAGCTCCGAAGACCCGGCCTGAGGCGGCCGGCCCCGGCGCGGGTCGTCGGCGCATGAGGTGACGCCCCCATTGTCAGAACGGGGGTCTTGCGGTCAAATCGGATACGTCGACCGACTCAGGGGACAGATCCGATGCTCGAGGTGACTACCGCGGGATGGCTGGCCACGCTCGGGCTCATAGCCGGGCTGCTGACCTTCGACCTGTTGCGGGTGGGCCTCCGCCCGCACGCTGTCGGCTTTCGCGAGGCGGTCGTCTGGTCGGTCTTCTACGTCGGGATGGCGATCGCGTTCGGCCTGGCGTTCGGGCTGATCGCCGGATGGGACCTGGGCGGCCAGTATTTCGCCGGCTACATCGTCGAGAAGAGCCTGTCGGTCGACAACCTGTTCGTGTTCCTGATCATCATGGGCGCGTTCGCGGTGCCCGCCGAGCAGCAGCCGCGGGCGCTGACGATCGGGATCGTGGTGGCGCTGGTGCTGCGGGCGGCGTTCATCGCGGTCGGCGCGGCCCTGCTGGACGCGTTCTCGTTCATGTTCCTGGTCTTCGGATTGATGCTGGTGGCGACCGCGGTGCAGCTGTACCGCCATCGCGACCAGGACCCATCGGTGCAGGACAACGTGCTGGTCAACGCGGCCCGCCGCGTGGTGCCCGTGTCGGGCGGCTACGACGGCGGCAAGCTCGTCACCCGGGCCGCGGGCCGGCGAGTCGCGACGCCGTTGTTCCTCGTGCTGCTGGCGATCGGCGGGACCGACTTCGTGTTCGCGCTGGACTCGATCCCCGCGGTGTTCGGGGTCACCCAACACGCCTACATCGTGTTCGTCACCAACGCTTTCGCGCTGCTCGGTCTGCGCTCGCTGTTCTTCCTGGTCTCGGGGCTGCTCGACCGGTTGGTGTACCTCTCGACGGGCTTGGCGCTGATCCTCGGCTTCATCGGCGTCAAGCTCGTGCTGCACTTCGCCCATCTGCATAGCGACGCCGTCCCCGAGATCTCCACGGGGTTGTCGCTGGCGGTGATCATCGTGGTGCTGACCACGGTCACGGTGGCGAGCCTGATCAAGGTGCGCAAGGACCCCAGCCTCCGGGCTCATGCCGGGCGACTGCGCGATCCCCGCCGCGACCGGGGCGCCGGGGTTGGACCCGGCGACGCCGACGAGATACACGCTGGCACCCATACTCCGGATCAGGACGATCGGCGAGGCTTGGCATCGGCAACTGAGCGATAAGGAGGGGCACCCGATGGGATCGGCGATCGGTTCCACCACAGATGTAGGTGACCGCGAGGCCGCGGCGGCCGCCAGGAGGGCGACCGCACGGGCCTTGAGCTCGCAGCTGGACTGCCCGCGTTGCGGCCTGACGATCGAGCCGCGAGCGCCGTGGCTGGCGATCCGCTACTGCCCGCGCTGCCTGGCGCGCAGCCACAGGATCGTGGAGCTGTCGCAGTCCGCAATATCGACTCGCGCGAGCTGACGGTCCTTGCGCCCGGCCGCCGCGCTAGCCGGCGCGGCGGCGGTACAGCCCGCCCGCCAGCATCACCGAGACCGCGATCAGCCCGAGGCTCCAGACGACCGCATGCCACGCGCTGGCCCCTGGCGCAGTGCCGTTGAGCAGCGCTCGAACCGAGTCGGCCACCGCGGTGGCCGGCTGGTTTGCGGCGAAGCCCTGCAGCCACGACGGCATCGTATGCACGGGCACGAACGCGCTGCTCGGGTACGGCAGGAAGCTGACCAGGAACGTGATTCCCTGCGCGGCCTCCGGAGCGCGCACGACGATCCCGATCGCCGCCGCAAACCACGACAGCGCGAGCACGTACAGGGCGAGGATTCCGATCGCGGCCAGCCAGTCGCCGGCCGCGCCGTGCGGCCTGAACCCGATCGCCAGCGCGACCGCGAACACCAGCGCCGACGACAGCAGGTTGCGCAGCACGCTGGCCACGACGTGGCCGTTGATCAGCGTCTCACCGCGCACGTCGAGCGAGCGGAAGCGGTCGATGATCCCGGTGGTCAGGTCCTGCGAGACGCTGACCGCGGTGGTGGCGGCGCCGAATCCGACGCAGACGAGCAGCACGCCGGGGACGACGTAGTCGACGTAGCGGCCGCCGGTGTGGATCGCGCCGCCGAACAGGTAGACGAACATCAGCATCAGCAGGATCGGCAGTACGAACGCGGTCATCAGCGAGTCGACGTTGCGCAGCGACAGGCGCATCGATCGGCTCACCATCGTCCGGGCCTCGGTCCAGATCCGGCCGGCGGCCGGCGCCGGGTGAGCCGGCATCGCGATGGCGTAGGCGTTATCGGGCATCGGTGGTCTCACTCTCGGTTTCGATGTGGTGGTCGGTCAGGGTCATGAACACGTCGTCGAGGCTGGCCTGCACGAGCGCGAAGCGGGCGACCCGCGACCGCTCCGGGTCGAGCTCGTCGAGCAGCCGGCGGACGTCGGGCGCCGATCCCTCGGTGGCCACGCCGAGCGACAACAGCTCACGGTCGACGTGCGTGGCCCGGTCGCCGAGAAGCTCGCTGACAATCTGGAACGCGGCCACGTCGGCCAGCTGTAGGTCGAGCCGCTGGCCGGCGACCTGCTGCTTGAGTTCGTGCGAGGTTCCCTCGGCGACGATCGCGCCGCCGTCGAGGACCGCGATCCGGTCGGCCAGCGAGTCGGCCTCCTCGAGGTACTGGGTGGTCAGGAACACCGTGATCCCAGACGCCGCGAGCTCGGCCACGATCTGCCAAGTGGCCTGCCGGCTGCGCGGATCCAGCCCGGTGGTCGGCTCGTCGAGGAACAGCACCTCGGGTTGCCCGAGCAGGCTCGCGGCAAGGTCGAGCCGGCGACGCATCCCGCCCGAATACGTGGCCACCCGGCGGTCGGCCGCGTCGACAAGGTCAAACCGCGCGAGTAACTCGGCGGCGCGGGCGTTGGCCCGGGCTCCCGGGAACTGGAGCAGCCGCGCGATCATCTTCAGGTTCTCGCGGCCCGTCTGGAGCTCGTCGACGGCGGCGTACTGCCCGGTCAGGCTGATCCGGTGGCGAACCTCGCGGCGCTGGGCGATCACGTCGTGGCCGGCGACCCGCGCCTGCCCGCCGTCCGGTGCCACCAGCGTGGCCAGGATCCGCACGGTCGTCGTCTTGCCGGCGCCGTTGGGCCCGAGCAGGGCGAACACGCTGCCGCGCGCAACCCGGAGGTCGATGCCGTCGAGCACCGGGTGAGTCCCGTAGGACTTTCTGAGGCGGCTTGCCTCGATTGCGATTTGGTCGAACATGTGTCTCCTCGAGCGATGGCTGAAGCTAAACTGCGTGCGACGTACGCGCTTTTGCGTAAGGTATACGCAGTTTCTGCATCTGTCAAGGAGAAGCAGCGGAGATGACCACCGACGGCGAGCAGCAGGCCGATTCCGGCGAGGGTGCCGGCGCGCCGCAGCCGCGGCCGATCCCGTCCAGCATCGAGCTGGCGTGGGGCCTGCGCGACCCGGGCGCCCGCGGCCCCAAGCGCGGGCTGACGCTCAAACGGATCGTCAGCGCCGCGATCGCGATCGCCGGCGACGAGGGCCTCGACGCGCTGGCGATGAGCCGGGTCGCGCGGGAGCTCGGAGTGGGGACGATGTCGCTGTACCGCTACGTGGCGGCCAAGGGCGAGCTGCTGACGCTGATGGTTGACACCGCCCTGGGGTCGCCACCGGCGGCCGCGGAGGGCGAGGACTGGCGCGCCGGCCTCGCGCGGTGGGCAGTGGGCGTACGCGACGCGTATCAGCGCCACCCCTGGGCGCTCAAGATCCCGATCGACGCGCCCCCGCTGGGCCCCAACAACGTCGCCTGGCTCGATAACGCGCTGCGGGCGCTGGCCGACACGCCGCTGTCGGAGAATCAGAAGCTCTCCGCGGTGCTGCTGGTCAGCGGCTTCGTTCGCAACGAGGCGACGCTGACCGCGGATTTCGCCGCCGCCTCCGGAGGCGAGCAGGTGATGCCGGGCTACGGGACGCTGCTAGCGCAGCTCACCGACGAGGCCGATTTCCCAGCGCTGCACCGCGCGATCGCGTCGGGGGCGCTCGACGACGAGGACGACATCGACCACGAGTTCGATTTCGGTCTGGAGCGCGTGCTCGATGGAATCGAGGTCCTGATCGAGCGCCAGCGCGAGCGCGACGCGGGAGGAGCGGGGGCGTGAGCGAGCAGGGCAAGCTGTGGAGCGCCGACCCGGACGGCTGGGCGCGCGACGCCGAGAGCAGAGATCGATGCGGCGCCGGGATTGGTCGACCTCGCGCGCCGCCGGTGCCCGACGCGGAGTTCGTGGTCGGCGACATCGGCCAGCTCCCGTTCGCCGACCGGGTGTTCGACGCGGTGGCGGCGCTCAACTCGCCTACAGGTGAGCGGTCGCGGGGGGCGCCGTCAGCGGAGCGGTCGTGGGCGGCGCGGTCAGGTGAGCGGACGCGGGCGGCGGGGTCAGGTGAGCGGACGTGGAGCGATCCGCGCGGTGCACCCGCGCCGCCGTCGCCAGCGTGACCGCGCTCAGCAGGACGCCGGTGGCGACCAGCGCCACGCCGGCGCCGGCGAGCGCGACCAGCCCGAGCACGAGCAACGCCCCCAGCGCCAGTCCCAGCATCGAGACGCCCTCGAGCAGCCCGAACACGCGGCCGCGAACCTCGGCCGGGGCGCCGCGCAGCAGCATCGTTCGGCCGGCGACCTCGACGACCGTCCGGGCCGCCCCGGCGATCGCCAGCAATAGGAACGCGCCGCCGACCGTCGGCCACGCGCCGAGCGCCACCATCAGCGCTGCCCAGCCGGCCGCCGCCGCGATCAGCGGCGAAGCCAGCCGCCGGCGGCCGATCAGCGACACCGCCGCGACCGAGCCGAGGATCCCGCCCGCCCCGAACGCGGCGCTGAGATAGCCCGCCCCCGACTCGCCCATCTCGAGCACGCCGATCGCCAGCACCACGAGCAACACATCGAGCACGCCGATCACCAGATACTCGGCGCCGAGCACCGCCACCACGCCGGCTAGACCGCGGTCGTCGCGCAGCGCGATGATCCCGCGACGCAGGTCCGAAGCCTCGTCGGGCTCCGCCACCGACGGTTCGTCGTCGGGGGACACGGTCCCGATCAACCCGGCGGAGACGGTCAGGACCAGGGCGAACCAGACGATTGCCACCCCGGGTCCGTTGATCGCGATCAGCGCGCCGGCCAGCGCGGTGCCGGCCAGGTCGCTGATCGCCTCGCTCCATCCCGACAACGTGTTGATCGCGGTCAGCTCGTCGGCGTCGTGCACGAGCGAGGGGATCAGCGCCGCCTGGGCCGGACGGGTCATCGTCACCGTGCAGGCGGTCGCGATCGCCGTCGCGTACACGAGCACCGGCGGGGCGGAGGTGAGAATCAGCGCGGCGGTGGCGCCGAACCCAGCGGCCTGGCAGAGGTAGCCGAGCCGCAACACGGCGGCGCCCCCGCGGCGGTCGACGAGACCGGACAGCAGCGGCGCGGCGACGCTGGCGGGGAGCAGTTGCGCGAGCGCGGCGAGCGCCGCGCCGGTCGCGCCGCCGCGGTCGTACGCGTACACCAGGATCGCCACCCAGGTGCCGAACTCGGCCGAGATGAACCCGGCGTAGGCGAGCTCGACGCGCCGCACATCCCGCCTTTGCAGCAGCCGTCTGATGACGGACACAGCCCCCGGTCGGTCCATGCGGACACCTTCCGCGATCCGGACGCGCGATCGGTGTGACATTTGCCCCCGCGGGGGCGGTACCGGTCCCCCGCGGGGTCGAGCGGAACTGCGATCAGGTCATGCCTGCTGGTAGGTGAGGATCATGATCCCGTCGCCGACCGTCTTTGCGTCGGTCAGCTTGAGCGACTTCTTGTCGTCGTGTCCGTCGAACAGGCGCTTGCCGCTGCCCAGCAGTACCGGGAAGACCATCAGGCGCAGCTCATCGACGAGGTCGTGCTCGATCAGCGTTTGCACCAGCTGCGCGCTGCCGGCGACCAGAATCACGCCGTCGACCGAGTTCTTGAGATTGGCGACCTCGTCGGCGACGTCGCCGCGCAGGACGGTCGAGTTGGCCCACTCGCCCTCGCCAAGCGTCGAGGAGACGACGTACTTGGGCATGTTGTTCATCTTGTCGGCGAATTCGCCCTGCATCTTCGGCCACGCCGCCGCGAACCCCTGGTAGGTGACGCGGCCCAGCAGCTGCGCGTCGGCCTCCTCGAGCTCGGCCAGCTTGAACTGGTCGCCCTCGGTGCCGCGGTCGATCTGGAACGTCCAGCCCTGGTGCTTGAACGTCTCGCCGCCTCCCGGCGCCTCAATCACGCCGTCGAGCGAAACGAACTCGGTGACAACGATCTTTCCCATCTTGCCCTCCTGTGGTAATCGCGTTGAGGTTTTCTGCCCCGAGTAGACCGCTGGTGCCCGCGGTAATCATCGCTACCGCAGACTTGTGTGAACGGTCCCGAGAACGGGTACGCGCACACCGAACGGGTAAAAGCGACACATCAACCGGGTGATGTGATGAACGGACTTCCAAAGCGCTCATACCGAAGCGGTCCCGCGGCAGGCTCAGCGGTTCGCTCTCCGATCGGGATCGGGAGGACCGAAGGGGCTCCGGCCCTGGGCTACCGGGACGACGACCAGGGGTGGTGGCTGTGGTCGCCGTGTCCGGCCTGCGGCGGCACCGAGCTGCCGCTGCGCGACCGCGGCCTGGTCGCCGACCTGCTGCTGTCTGACCTGCCGCGCGACCCCGCCAGCGACCTGGCCGGGGTGCTCTCCGAAGAGGACGCCGCCCAGTGCTTCTGTCCGGGTTGCGAGACGCGCCGCCGGCGCCTGGAGGATCCGGGCGAGGACCCGGCCGTCTGGTACGACACCCTCGTGTCCGACTGGGTGATCCACATACGGATGCCCGATTGCGCAGAGACGATGCTGCTACCGCTCGGGGTTCACTGGTTCGACGCCGACTGGGCCGACGTGTACCGGGCAGCGTCCGACGTCGCCTGCAGCGACGATGCAGTTGTTGGCCGAGCTGAGCTGAGCTGAGCTGAGCTGAGCTGAGCCGGGCCGGGCGCAGGGGCCAGGCGGGCGAACTAAGCGACGGCGACCGGCGCGAACTGGTCGGCGATCCGGCCAACGGCGTTCGAGAGCGCTCCACCCGCGAGCAGCGCGTCGGTGGCCCGGGCGAGGATCCGCCCGCGCAACCCACTGCCGGACACGGCAACGGACGCGCGGACCTGGCTGCCGTGCTCGACCGCGACCGCCTCGTACTCGACGTCGAGCCGGATCGGGCCGGTCGCGGTCAGCACCAGCCGGCCGTCGTCGGCCTCGGCGACGTTCACCTCGAACTGAACCATCGGTCCGCCCAGGGCGCCGCGCACGCGGACCTTGTCGCCCGCGATCAGCCGCTGCCCGTCGAAGTCGACGATTTCGAACGAGATCGGCGCCCAGCGCGCGATCTCGTCGGGATCGGTGAGCACCATCAACACCTGGTCCGGGTGGCCCGCGGTCGTCGTCTGTGCCGTCCACGTCGCCATGAGGCCACTCTCCCGGATCCGTCTGGCCGTGGAAGTGACATTTGCCACCCGGGCGATGTCTGTGACGACGACCCCGGAGAACGCGTATTCGATTCGACACTAATGTTGCCCAGATGCCCGCCGCCGACCGCCCTCGCAGCCGCACGTTTGTCGTCCTGACGGCGATCGCGCTCGCTGCGGGCGCACTCGCGCTGCTCCTCCTGGTCGGCTCCGCGCGGGCCGCCGGCGCGCGGACGTCGCGCTCAACCGCCACGGCCAACCGCAACGCCGCGGCCCGCGACGCGACCATGCTGCTCGGCCGCCTGGCGCTCCCGCCGGGCGCGACCAAACTCCCGGCCGAGCCCAGCGGCGACGGCGGCGTCCTCGCTCGCCCAGCGTCCGGCCCGCCGGCGGCGAGCCCCATCATCGACCGCCACCGCTGGTGGACCATGCCCGGCCACCAAGGAGCCGTGACCGCATTCGTCCGAGCCCACGCGCCACGCGGCGGGAAACTCCTTGTGTCGGGCGCGGGCGTCCAGGGCCCGGGCGTCCCGGCCGGACACGTCCTCGCCTACCAATGGCCCGCCGTCCGTGGAGTGCTCTGGAGCCGCGAGCTCGTGATCGCTGTCGTCGATGTTTCCGGCGGTCGCACCGGCATCCGTGCCGACGCCCAGGTCGAGTGGACGATCCCGCGCCCGGCCGACGAGCGGATCCCGGCCGGCGTCCACGAGCTCGACGTGACTCGCGGGCTTCTCGGCAGCGCGCCAATGCTCCGCGTGCACGTCTTCGACCTCGCGCAGATCCGAACGCTCGCGTCGATGATCGACCGGCTCGAGACGGTCCAGCCCGGGGTCTGGGCATGTCCTGCGTACCCGGTAAACGCCCCGATCGTCACGTTCACCTTCCGGGCCCGCCTCGACCGCCCAGCGCTCGCCGTCGCCCGCGAGCCGGCATTCGCAACCGAGCCGACGACCCCGTGTGACCCGATGACGTTCAGCATCCGCGGGCACGCTCGCAGGCCGCTGCTCGGCGGCGCCGCCGTCGTCCGCGCGGCCAGCCGCATGCTCGGCATCCGCCTACGCGTGCCTATTCAGTTGTCATAACGCGTCACGTCAGTCGGGCAGCAGCGGCACCACCACCCCCGGATCCTGGCCGACCAGCGCGCCCCGCGTGATCGCGCCCGAGCCGAACCGGTCGCGCACCCGGTCGATCGTTGCGTCGAGGTTCCGCGCGCGATCCAGCGGCAGCAGCAGCTGGATCGGCCCCTGGTCGATCAGGTTGGCCAGCGCGATCCCGATCAGCGTGCACCCCCGCCGTTCGATCATCGGCATCGACGTCCGCAGCAACCCCGTCGCGGTCATCAGGATCGTCGGCGTGTGCGAGGTCGGCTCGGGCAGCGTGTGCGAGCGGGTCGCCCGCGTGAAGTCCTCGAAGCGCAGCCGCAACACGATCGTCCGGCACATCCTCGCGGCGGTCCGCAGCCGGCGGGTCACGCGATCGACCAGCGCCATCAGCGCCGTCGCCAGCTCCTCGCGCGTTCTCCTGCGCCGCCCCAGCGCCCGCTGGGCGCCGATCGACCGCCGGCGCCGGCGGCGCACCACGGGCCGCGGATCATGGTTGTGCGCGAGCGCGTGCAGATGCCGCCCCGAGGCGCGCCCCAACAGCGACACCAGCGTCGTCTCGCTAAGCGCCGCGACCTCGCCGACCGTGGTGATCCCGTGGCCACGGAGCTTGCGCGACGTCACCTTGCCCACGCCCCACAACCGCTCGACCGGCAGCGGATGCAGGAACGCCAGCTCGAATTCCGGCGGCACCAGCAGCAGCCCATCGGGCTTGGCGACCCCGCTTGCGACCTTGGCCAGGAACTTCGTGCGCGCGACGCCGACCGTGATCGGCAGCCCCACCCGCTCGCGGATCTCCCGTCGCAGCCTCACCGCGATCTCGATCGGGGTGCCGATGATGTGATCAAGGCCCCGTACGTCAAGGAACGCCTCGTCGATCGACAAGCCCTCAACCGTGGGAGCCATCTCCTCGAATACGCCGAACACCGCTTTGCTGGCCTCGCTGTAGGCGGTCATCCGCGGCGACACGACGGCCGCCTGCGGACAAAGCTGTCGCGCCTGCCGGCCGCCCATCGCGGTCCTCACGCCCATCGCCTTGGCCTCGTAGCTGGCCGCCAGCACGACGCCTGCGCCGACGATCACCGGCCTGCCTCTCAGGCTCGGGTCGTCGCGCTGCTCGACCGAGGCGTAGAACGAGTCGAGATCCGCGTGGAGAACGGTGGCCCGCGGGTCGGGTGGCACGAACACATGTTCCCATCTGCCGCGGTCGGAAGCCGGAAGGATCGCGCCCTAAGCGCCGCCGACCAGCCGCTCGGCCAGGCGGCTGTGCCGGCGCCCGGTGTCGGGCGTTCGCGCCGCCCGGGCGATCACATCGCGGGTGCCGACGATCACGGTCGCGATCGTCGCGCGCGTGACCGCCGTGTAGAGCATCTCCCGCCGCAGGAAGAACGCGCCGGCGGCGGCATGGGCGACGATCACCGCCACCGGCAGCTCGATCCCCTGACCCCGATGAACCGAGCACGCGTACGCCAGCCGCAACCGATCGGACTCCTCCGGGGGAAGCCTGAACACCGACTCCTCGGCATTCAGGATCAGCGCCGGATCGTCGTCGCTGCCCGCGCCCGACACTTCGTCCACCAGCGTCAGCAGCGTCCCGTTCATCAACCCGAGCTCGTGCAGGTTGCGCCCGGTCATCATCAGCTTGTCGCCGATCCGCAGGCGGCCGCCGCGCACCGGCTTGCCGTCGGGGTTGAGCGCCTCACGCAACGCCTCGTTGAGCGCGTCGATTCCGAGGTCACCCTTGTACACGGGCGCGAACACCTGGATGTCGCGCACCGGATCCACGCCGTAGTGGGCGGGCAGCCGGCGGTTGACCAGCGACACGATCTCCTCGCGCGCCGCCAGCGGGTTGGCGCGCTCGATCAGGAACAGGTCGCGGCGCATCCCCTCACCGGCCGAGAAATCCGGCGCGGCGCCGCGGCGGATCGCGTGCGCGCCCTGGACGATCATGCTCCCCGCCGCCTGGCGGAAGATGTGGGTCAGCCGAGCGGTGGGGACAGCGCCGGAGGCGATCAGCTCGGCGAATGGCTTGCCGGCCCCGACGGGCGCTAGCTGGTCGGCGTCGCCGACGAGCACCACGTGAGTACTCTGGCCGACGGCTCGCAGCAGCGTGACCAGCAGCTCGAGGTTGGCCATCGAGGTCTCGTCGACGATCAGCAGGTCGCAGGGCAGCGGATCGTCCTCGTCGTGCGTCGGCCCCTCGCCGGGAACCCAGCCCAGCGCGGAGTGGACGGTGCGCGCACGAATCCCACTCGCCTCGGTCATCCGGATCGCCGCCCGGCCGGTGGGCGCGACCAGCGTCACGCGCACCCCGCGACCGGCGGCGAGCCCAGCGATCGCGCGCAACGACGCGGTCTTGCCGGTCCCGGGACCTCCGGTGATCAGCGACAGCCGATGCGCCAGCGCATTGCCCACGCCGGTTTGCTGCTCGGTAGTTAGCTCGGGGCCTCCGCGCCGGTCCTCGCCCTCGGCGGGCTCGGTGAGACGATCGCTCGGCTCGCCGCCGACCAGCTCGTCGACGCGGGCGGCGAGCTCCGCCTCGAGCTCGGCGATCGGGCGGCGGTAGATCCATCGATCCGCGCGCGTCAGATCCCCGTCCGCGACCAGCTCGTCGATCAGCTCGGGCTCAGGTTCCGAGCCCAGCAGCTCCTCGAGCGCGGGGAGCAGGGAGTCGATCGGCAGGCAGGTGCTGCCGCTGCGCTCGGCCTCCGACAGGACGTGCAACGTGGCCGCACGCGCCCGCTCGGTGCCGCCGCCCGGACTCCCCAGGCCGCGGGCGATCCGATCGGCGGTGAGGAACCCGACGCCGAACACGCTGGTGAGCTCGTACGGGCGCTCCGACACGACGCGGTGCGCGAAGTCGCCGTAGGTGTCCTGGATCCGCGGCACCAGGTAAGCGAGCCCGTGCGGGGCCAGCAGCAGATGCAGCCGTCGCGACGCGCGCATCCGCTCCCACGACGCGATCGCCTCGGCGATCGAGTCCCGGCGCATCCCCGCGGCCGCAAACGCCGCGTGCGGGTCGTGGTCGATCGCGTCCAGCAGTTGTGCCGCGCCGTAGAGCTCGATCAGCCTCGCCGCACGCTTGGCGCCCACGTGCTTGATCCGCCGCAGGTATGTGGTCACCGACTCGACGTCGGTCGGCGGCAGCGGCCGCGCCTCGGAGACCTTCACCTGCTTGCCATACCGGCTGTCGTCGACCCAGGTGCCGATCACGTGCGCGCGCTCCTGCTCCTCGAGATGGATCAGCGGCCCCACCAGCACCACCGGCAGCCCGTCATCCGCGGCCGCATCGATCACCGCCCAGCCGCTCTCCTCGCTCGCATAGCGCCGGTGTCGGATCGTCACGTGTGAGTCAAACGCGGACACGGCTCGTGACATTAGTGCCACGCCCAGCGCCATCGGACCGGCTGAAGCAGAGATGTGACAGGTGCCTGGCTACTGACGCTCGGCCAGCCGCACCGCCGCCGCGATCCCCTCGCTGCCCACCAGCTGCTGGAAGGCGCTGACCAACGGACGCACGGCGGCCACCCCGACCCGGCCCTGGACGCCGATCGATCGCACCCGCACCTCGGAGCACAGCGCTGTCCGCTCCGCGGAGCCAGGCTCGATCCACATGGCGAACAGGACCTTGGCCGTGCCCGACTGGTCCCACTGCTCGTATTCCTCGGGCGCGCGCAGCTGCGGGTAGTCGCGCCGCAGCGTCCAGATCCGTCCCACCAGTCCCGACGATAGCGCGCCGTCGTCATCCTCGGCCAGCACGATGAACGGCGGCCGGTGGAACATCTCGTCGAACGACATCCCCGCGGGCAGGCCGGGGATCCGTAAGCGGATCAGGCGTCCGAGCATCCCTGAGTCGTCGAGGCGGACAGCCCGCGCGGCCTCCCACAGCCGCTCGGGGGCGGCGGCGCTCTCGCGCCGGTGGGCGACCCGCATCGTGGGCTCGGAGAGCCAGTGATCGAGCTCAGGCTTCATTGGGACCGCGCTGTCGCGCAATGCACTCATATTGTTCTCATCGACGCACTCGACCATACGGCTCGTTCTAGCAAGACGCCGTCAACGCCAATTAGGTTCCCGGCTCCCGCCCGGGCCAGAGAGACGAGATCCGAACGAACCGGTACCTTCAGTCGGGCCTCACAAGGTTGTCAGGCCGCAGCATGACCTGAGAGGATGGCGCTGCACGCGGGGATTCGTGCAGCGGGCCGGATCGAACAGGCGCACCGTGCCGCACGCGTCGGGCGCCGCCCCGAGAACATGACAACTGCTTCCGCTTCCGCTAGCCAGAGTGTTCCGGACCACGGGCGATTTGCGATCGGGTTCGACCACCGCGATCGAGCTCGGCTGCACGAGCTGATCGACGAGGTGCTCGACTCCGAGCGCTGGTCGGAGGGCCCGATTACAGATCGCTTCGAAGCGGCCTGGGAGCGCTACAACCAGCTGCCGGCGGTGGCCCTCTCGAGCTGGGCGGGGGGCGCGCTGGCCGCGCTCGATTTCGCCCAGGTGCAGGGGGAAATCGTGCTGTGCCCGTCGAATACGTTCATGGCGACCCCCCTGGCAGCGATCCGGGCGGGCGCCGAGGTGCAGTTCGTGGACTGCAACCGCGGGGACCTGTGCATGTCGTTTGCCGACTTCGAGGCCAAGGCGGACCGCCACCGCCCCAAAGCCGCGTTCCTCGTCCACATCGGTGGGCACATCGCGTTCGAGTCAGAGCAGATCGCGCGTTACTGCGCCGAACACGGGATCTTCCTGATCGAGGACTGCGCTCACGCCCACGGCGCCGGTTGGAACGGCCGCCGCGCTGGTACCTACGGCGACGCCGGGGTGTACTCCCTGTATGCCACGAAGACGATCTCGACCGGTGAAGGCGGCGTGCTGGTCTCGCGGCGGCCCGAGGTGATCGAACACGCGCGCGCGTTTCGGAACTACGGCAAGCCGTCGCACGAGGTCCCAGGCCTGAACTTCCGGATGAGCGAGTTCGCCGCGGCCCTCGGGCTGGTGCAGGTTGAGCGGCTGCCGGAGATCGTCGACTGGAAGAACGAGGTCGCACGGTCCGAGCTCGACCCGGCCTATCCGGCGCGGCTGGAGCTACCCGACGGGATGACCTCAGGTCTCTACAAGTACATCGTGTTCGACTGGCTCGAGCGCTCCACCGGACGCGTCTACGACGAGCCCTGCCACCGGATCCTTGGGCATCACGCAGATCTTCCCAACAGCGACTGGGTGGCGCGCAATCATTCCTGCGTGCCCCTGTACTACCGGCCGGGGGGCGAGCGCGGCCCGTGAGGGTTCTCGTCACCGGTGGATCGGGCTTCATCGGCTCGCACGTGGTCGACAAGCTGCGAGCGCGCGGCTACGAGCCGGTGATCTACGACCTGCGCCCGTCGCCGTGGCACGCGGGGGTGGGCGGGTCCGAATCCGTCGACACCGTGCTCGGGTCGATCACCGACCGCGAGGCGCTCGAGCGCGCGCTGCACAGTTGCGATGCCGTGGCGCACCTGGCGGCGGTGGCCGACGTCAACGACGTGCACGCCGAGCCCGAGGACGCCGAGCGGGTCAACGCGCGCGGCACCGTGACCGTGCTCGAGGCCGCCCGGCGAGCCGGCGTCAAGCGGATCGTCTACGCAAGCACGATCTGGGTGTACTCGGATTGCGAGTCCGAAGCGGTCGACGAGGACACGCTGCTGCCCGCCCCCAGCCATCTGTACACGAGCACCAAGCTGGCCGGCGAGCTGTACTGCAAGGCCTACCTGGAGCTCTACGGGATCGACTACACGATTCTGCGCTTTGGGATCCCATACGGTCCACGCGCGCGCGAGGCGGCCGTGATCCCGGCGTTTGTGAACAAGGCCCTGCGTGGCGAGCCGCTCACGCTCGCCGGCGACGGGAGCCAGTCGCGGCGGTTCGTGTACGTCGAGGATCTCGCCGATGGTGTCGCGCGCGGGCTCGACGAAGTGGCGGCCAATCGCGTCTACAACCTGGCCAGCGACGAGAACGTCACGATCAAGCAGATCGCGGAGACGGTCAAGGACCTGATCGGCGACGTCGAGATCGTGCACACCCCAGCGCGGCCCGGCGACTTCGGCGGCAAGGTCGTCTGCAGCGAACGCGCGCGCCGCGAGCTGGGGTGGACGGCGGCGACGCCGTTTTCCGAAGGCGTGCGTCGGTACGTCGAGTGGCGACGCGAGCAGGCCGCGATCGCGGCCGAGCAGCAGGCGGCCTCGGTGATTCCGGCCGGAGAGCCCGACGCCGAGTCACGCCCGCGGCACGTGCTGATCATCTCGGCCGACATCGGCGAGGGCCACGACCTGCCGGCGCGAGCGGTGGCGCGCGAGTTCAAGGACGAGGACCCGGACGCGCAGGTCTCGGTCGTCAACGGCCTGCCGGCGATGGGCGTCGTCCTGACCAAGGTCTTGCGCGAGAACTCGGCGTTCATGTTCAAGTGGCTGCCGTGGCTGTTCGACATCCAGTACTCGCTGTTCATGTACTTCCCGCCGACCCGGTGGCTGGCCAAGCGGATGCTGTACGGGCTCGGACGGCGGGGGTTGATGCGGCTGATCCGGGCTCACAACCCCGATCAGATCGTGTCCACGTATCCAGGCGTGACCGCGGTGCTCGGCGAGCTTCGCCGCAAGGGCCGCCTATCGGTCCCCTGCTACTCGTCGATCACCGATCTCGCCGGTCTGCGCTTCTGGGCACATCCTGGGATCGATCTGCATTTCGTCACGCATCCCGAGTCGATGGAGGAGGTCGAGCAGATCGCCGGGCCGGGCAGCGTCAGGTGGCCCAAGCCGCCGACTTCGCCGGCGTTCCTGGCGGCTCGCTCGCTTTCGGACGCGCGGCGGTCGCTCTCGCTGCCGGCCGACGGCAAGGTGATCGCGGTATCCGGCGGCGGCTGGGGCGTGGGCGACCTGGTCGGCGCCACGCGCGCGGCGCTGGCGGTTCCCGGCGCGACCGTCCTCTGCCTGTGCGGCCGCAACGACAAGCTGCGCGCCGAAGTGTCCAGCCGCTTCGCCGGCGAGCCTCGGCTGCGCGTGATGGGCTTCACCGACCGGATGGGCGACGTGCTGGCCGCGAGCGATGCGCTCGTGCACTCGAGCGCCGGGCTGACCGTGCTCGAGGCGATCATTCGCGGCTGCCCGGTGATCTCCTACGGGTTCGGCTACGGCCACGTGCGCGCGTCGAACGCCGCGCTGGAGCGGTTCGGGCTCGCGCAGGTTGCGCGCTCAGAGTCGGAGATCTCCCCCGCGCTCGACAAGGCGCTGGCCAGACGGCCCGAGCCCGACGGGCGCTTCGCCCGCCGTCCCTCGACGGCGGCTTTGATCCTCGGCGACGAGCGGCGCGCGCGACAGGTGCCGGTATGGCGGCTGCGCACCGCGCAGGCGATCACGGCCGCGGCGGCAGTGCTGGCGATCGTCGGCTGGGGGCTCACCACCGGGACCTCTTACAGCCTGGTCTCGCACTTCGTGCACATGAAGCCGACGACGACCGTGGCGACCGCCAAGCCCGAGATTGGCGTGATCGTCGACGCTCCCGCCGAGCAGCTGCCGGCGCTCGCGAGCGCGTTCGCTGGCTACGGGCTGCACGTCTCGTTCGCGTTCGACCGACCGCCCACCGCGACCGAGCTGACCGTGCGCCAGTACGGCGACCAGCCGGTGCCGCAACTGCCCCACGGCGGCCTGGTGCGCTGGCTGGGGACCCGCGACCAGCTCAACGACATCCTCAGCGAGATGGGTTTCGACCACCACTTCCTCTACACATCGAGCGGCCCCAGCGTGGGGCAGTGGTGGCTTGCCCACCGTGCAGGCGGCCGCCTGATCGCGGGCGCTGTGCACGTCTACGACCACGACGATCCAGTCGGGCATTTGCGTGCCGGCGAGGTGATCGAGCTGTCAGTGACGCCCAGCACCGACGTCGAGCCGCTGCTGCGCAAGCTGAGCGGCGACCTCTCGAAGTCGGGGCTGCGCGCGGTGACGGTCGGCAGGCTGATGCGCGACGCCAATACCTCCGTCTGAACGCGCGGTCAGGCGAGCAGCGGCGTCAGCGCGCCGCTGTCACCAGTGGACGCCGCGCGTGGCGCGGACGAACGCATGCTGCTCGACAGTCTCGTGAGGCGGCTTCTCATCGGGCGGGCCCCCGCTCTCCGGAAACAGCTTGTAGGCGCGGTTGACGACGAGGTCCTGGGCGCCGGGGACGACCGCGTAGGAGAGCTGGCCGAGGTTGCCGAGGGTTGACGCAATCCGCTTGGGCCGCTTGCGGATCGCCTCGATGATCATGTGCCCGGCGTCTTCGGGACCGAGCGTCGGGAAGTAGTCGTACATCTTCGTAGGGGCGATCATCGGCGTGCGCACGAGCGGCATATAGACGGTGGTGATGTGCACGCCGTCGTCGATGATCTCCGGCGCGATCGAGCGCGAGAAGGCATCGAGCGCCGCCTTGGAGGCCAGATAGGCGGAGAACCGCGGGGTGTTCATCTGCAGGCCGATCGTCGAGATGTTGACGATGTGGCCCGAGTTGCGCGCGCGCATCACCGGCAGCAGATCGAGGATCAGCTTGACCGGGCCGAAGTAGTTGAGCTGCATCGTGCGCTGGTAGTCGTGGAAGCGGTCGTAGGCCCGGTCGACCGAACGCCGGATCGACTTGCCGGCGTTGTTGACGAGGACGTCCACCTGCCCGTGCTCGTCGAGCACTTCCGACGCCATCCGGTCGATGTCGTCGACGTCTGAGAGGTCGCACTTGTGGACGTAGGCGGTGCCACCGACGAGTTCGATCTGGCGCCCGACCTCGACAAGCTTGTCCTCCGAGCGCGCGACCAGCAGGACCGTGCCGCCCGCCTTGCCGAGCTCGATCGACGCCGACTTCCCGATTCCCGAGGAGGCGCCGGTGATCATCACGACCCGGTCCTTGACGGCGTCCTCGAGCGATTGCGCGAGCAGCCCGCCGACCTCGGGGACGCGCTGTCCGAACGCTCGCAGCGTGCGAACGCCCTGCGTGGCCAGTGAGCCGATGTTGGGCGGTCCCATGCCGGTGACCGTACCATTGCGGCTGGGGGTTGATGGACGAGAAGGATCTCAAGGGGTTTCTTCCGTCCACGATTAATGCGAACATGTGTTCGGTCATGATCGTCTGCGTCCTGCTTCCGCGGTTTCAGCTCACGGTCGCCGCCGGCAGCCGCAAGGAGCTCCTGCGGACGCCCGTCGCGCTCGCTCCGGAGCCCGGCGGCGTGCAGCAGGTGGGGGAGGTGTCGATCGCCGCGGAGACCTTCGGCGTGCATCCGGGTATGCGCCTAGGGGAGGCGCTGGCGCGTTGCGCCTGGCTGACGCTGGTGCCGCCCGACCCGGCGGGTGTGGCCGAGTCGTGGGAGCGGCTGCTGGTACGGCTGGAGTCGATCGGGGCGGCGGTCGAGCCCGAGCGCCCCGGCCTGGTCTGCTTCGACGCACAGGGGCTGCTGCGCCTGCACGGACGCGGGACGCTGGCGACGAACGATCGCGAGCGCGTGGGAAGCGTGCTCGAGGCGGCTCGGCGCGCCCTGCGCGTACCCGCTCGCTACGGGGTGGCGCCGTCGCGCTTTGCCGCGGTTGCAGCCGCGACGCGGGCGCGGGTGCGGCGGCCGGTGATCGTCCCCGGCGGCAAGCGGGAGGCGGGCGACTTCCTGGTCGCGCTGCCGGTGGCGCTGTTACGCGCGCGGCCGGCGCTGGCGGAGCTGCCCGAGGCGCTCGAGCGCCTGGGAATCGCGACGCTCGGTGAGCTGGCGGCGCTTTCCCCGGGGGTGCTCGCCGACCGCTTCGGGACGGCGGGGCTGCTCGCGCACGAGCTCGCCAACGGCGGCGACGGCGCGCTCAGACCACGACCTGCGAGCGAATTCATCCGGGAGTCGCTCGATCTGCCCGAGGCCGCGTCGGGCATCTCACTCGAGCGCGGATTGGGGCTGCTGATCGATCGCCTGATCGGACGGCGGGAGCGGCGGGGACGGACGTTCAGGGCGGTGGCGCTGTCGGCGGTGTTGGTCGAGCAGGGAGGCACCTGGCGAGAGCAGGTCGTGTTCCGAGAGGCGCTTGCCGATCCAGTGCGGATGCGGCTGGCGCTCGCTCCCCGCCTGGCGCTGATGCCGGCGCCCGCCGAGCAGCTCCGGTTGGCGGTGGAGCGCTTCGGACCGCCCACGAGCGACCAGCGCTCCCTGCTCGAGGACCCGGCGGAGGCGCGGGTCGCACGGCTTCGAGAGGCGATCCGCCAGGCGCGCGCGGCGGCTGGCCCCGATGCCGCAATGCGCGTGCTCGAGGTCGATCCATGCTCGCGCTTCCCCGAGCGCCGGGCAATGCTGACCCCGTTCGAGGGATGACCGGTCCGCGCCGCCTGTCCGTCCCCCGGCGCGTCGCGGTGACCGCGGGCGACGACGGGGGCCCGCTCGAGGTCGACAGCCTCACCGTGGACGCGGTCCGGGAGTCGTGGCTGGTCGAGGACCGCTGGTGGTCCGAGCGTCCGCTGCGCAGGCGCTACTGGGAGGTCGTCACGACCTGCGGGCGCAACGAGGTGGTGTTCCACGACCTCATCAGCGGGAGGTGGTGGCGACAGCGATAACCCTGCTTGCGTGCTATCCGCCGGGCCATCTCGGTGGCACCGAATTTCCGATTCGCGACACTAGACTGATCGAGATGGCGCAAGCTCGCCCAGCGATCGATCCCGGGCCGCTCGCGGTCGGGACGTGGAGCGGCGGCCGGTTCATGCACTTCGGCGAGCCGCTCGACGACGAGCGCCTGAGCGCGCTGATCGCGCCCGACGAGGCGATCCCGACGGTGATCACCGCCGACGTCTACGGCGCCGGCGATGCAGACCGGCTGCTCGGCCGGGCGATCGCTGGACGCGAGCGCGAGCGCATGTGTGTGGTCGGGGCGGTCGGGCACGACTTCTACGAGGGCGAGCGCGATGGACCGCGAGGCTTTCCCCGGTTCACCGACCCACGGCTGCGCGGCCCGGACGGATATGGCGCGTACCTGCGGATGGCGACCGAGCGCAGCCTCGAGCGTTGCGGGATCGACAGCTTCGACCTGCTGCTGCTCCACAACCCGGACCGGATCGGGTACACGAGCGAGACCGTGTGGCGCGCGATGGACGGCCTGCGTGCGGCGGGACTGACGCGGATGATCGGTGTCGCCCCCGGACCCGCCAACGGTTTCACGCTCGACCTGATCGGCTGCCTGGAGCGGTTCGGCGAGGTGATCGACTGGGCGATGATCATCCTCAACCCGCTCGAACCCTGGCCGGGTGAGCTGTCGCTCAGCGCGGCCGCCAAGGCCGGCGTCAAGGTGATCACCCGCGTGGTCGACTACGGCGGGCTGTTCTTCGACGACGTCGTCCCCGGGCAGGAGCTGCTGCCCTCCGACCACCGCGGGTTTCGGCCCGCCGGCTGGATCGAGGCGGGCCGCGACCGGCTCGAGTCGATGCGGCCGATCGCCCAGCGTGCCGGCCTGACCATGATCCAGCTCGCCTGCCAGTGGAACCTCGCCCACGATCCCGTGACGTGTGCGGTCCCGACGCTGATCCAGGAGGCGGGTCCCGGGGCTCGGCCCGTCGAGGACAAGCGCGCCGAGCTCGCCGCGACGCCCCGCGAACTGCGCCTGTCGGAGGCCGACGTCGAGGCGACCCGGGTGCTCGGCGATAACACTGGCTGCATGATGCTGAAGGGAGCAACCCCCGAGCACGAGGGCGACGAGCGACCGGACCGCTGGGTCGTCGATCAGCGCCTGTCGGAGATCGCGCGCCGGTGGGGGATCGAGCCCGAGCGAGACCTGACGCGCGCCGCCGCGGCGCTGTAGCCTGCCGACAGATGAGCGTTGAATACACGGGGGGCTGCGCCTGCGGCGCGGTCCGCTTCGAGATCACCGAGCCGCTCGTGGGAGCCCTGTACTGCCACTGCACCCGTTGCCAGCGGCGCACCGGGACCGCCGCTTCGGCCAACGCCAGGTGCGAGCCCGGTTCGTTCCGCGTCGTCAAGGGCGAGAAGTACCTGCGGGCCTGGAAGCCCGAGGGCGGGGCCGAGAAGTGGTTCTGCGGCGAGTGCGGATCGGCCCTGTTCAGCGTCGTTCCGGGTGATGTGCCGACGATCGGCGTGCGGCTCGGGGCGTTCGATTCAGATCCCGGGATCCGCCCCTCCTACCACCAGTTCGTCGGCTACGCGGCCCCGTGGGAGGAGCTCGCCGACGACGGGCTGCCGCGGTATCCGGAGCGCAGCACGGCCTAAGGCCGGCCGCGCGTCAGGCCTCGGCCTGGTCGGGCCCCTCGAGCTCGAGCCGCATCCAGTCGCAGCCCGACGACATGTCCTCGACGCCCATCGCGGCGGCGACGTTGAGCCACATCCCGTAGCGGAAGAATTCATCGATCCGGTCGTCGTCTGCTCCCGACAGCCGCTGGACGTGCGCCACCAGCAGCGCGTACTGGCGGCGCACGCGGTCGCGGATCAGCTCGTCGTCGCACGCCGCGTATGACTGGTGCTGGAGCATCAGGTAGTCGCGGTTGGACTCGAGCATCGCGACGTACGCCTGGCCCATCGCCAGCAACACATCGGTGTCCGGCTCGGCCCGCTCTGGATCGAACTCCTCGGCGGCGCGGGTGAACGTCTCACCGATCAACTTAAAGCCGCGCTCGACGGCGGCGATGAACAGCTCGCGCTTGTTCGGGAACAGGCTGAACACGTACGGCTGCGCCACCCCGACTCGCCGGGCGATCCGGTCGACCGGGGTCCCGTGCAGCCCGGTCTGAGCGAACTCGTGGACTGCCGCTTCGATCAGCGCGTCCCGGCGCTCGGCGGCCGGGACGCGTTGACGTGTCTGCTTCTCGGTTGATGAGGACGGCATCGCCATCTCCAGGGCCGATCCTAGACGCCGGCTCAGGCGGCCTGCCGGAGAACTTCGACGCCCTGAGGCAGCTCGGCGCCTGCACTCTCGGCGCCCTGGACCTCGGTGGCTGCCTGCTGCGTGCGGCCGAACGGCAGCACCGCTGCGATCAGGGCGCCCACACCGAGCACCGCGACTCCGACCCACATCGCCGGGACCAGGCCCGAGACGTAGTCCTGCGGCGAGGCGTAGCTGCCGTGGCTCGTGAACACCGTCGCCAGCACCGCGATCCCGAGCACGCCGCCAAGCTCGCGGATCGCGTTGGTAGCGCCGGAGGCCTGTCCGGCCTCGGACACGCGGACCGAGGACAGCACCGCGTTGGCGGCGGGCGCGAACACCAGCGCCATGCCCGACCCGGCCAGGACGAACGGGCCGATCATGCTCGCGTACGTCTGGCTCACCGATGCCTCGGTCGCCAGCCATCCGAGCGCGATCGCCTGCAGCGCCAGCCCGGTGACCATGAACAGGCGCGATCCGTACCGCTCCGAGAAGAAGCCGGCCAGCGGCGAGACGATCATCGTCGCGCCGGTCCACACGAGCAGCTTCACGCCGGCCTGCAGCGGGGTGTTGTGGAGCACGTTCTGCAGAAACTGGCTGAGGAAGAAGATCGAGCCGAACATCCCGAAGTACATCGCCAGCGAGACCGCGTTGGTCACCGTGAACGACCGGTTGGCGAAGAACCGCATCGGCAGCATCGGCGACTCGGTCCGCAGCTCGTAGACGACGAACCCGATCACGAGCACGGCGCCGGCCGCGAGCGAGACGATGATCTGGGGGCTGGTCCAACCCATCGACTGGGACTGCACGAGGCCGTAGACGATTCCGAACAGCCCGGTCGAGGCCAGCATCAGCCCGCGGAGATCCAAGCGCCGGGACGTGCCGTAGCTCTCGCCCAGCCGGCTGGCGGCCAGCGGGACCAGGACCAGTCCGATCGGGACGTTGATCCAGAAGATCCAGTGCCACGAGCTCAGCTGGACGACGGCGCCGCCGACCAGCGGCCCGAGCGCCACCGCGATCCCGCTGATACCCGACCAGATCCCGATCGCGACACCGCGGCGCTCCTGCGGGAACGCCTCGGCCAGCAGCGTCAGCGTCAACGGCGTCGCGATCGCGGCGCCGACGCCCTGCAGCGCCCGGGCGGCGATCAGCAGGTCGACCGAGCGCGCCAGCGCGGCCCCCGCCGAGGACAGGGTGAACAGGGCGATTCCGAACGTGAACATCCGCCGGCGGCCGAATCGATCGCCGAGCGCGGCGCCGGTCAGCAGCAGCACGGCGTAGGACAGCACGTACGCGTTGACGGTCCACTCGAGCGACTGGATCGAAGCTCCCAGCTCGCGGCGGATGCTCGGCAGCGCGACGCTGACGACGAGGTTGTCGAGCACGACCATGAACAGGCCGATCGAGACGATCGCGAGCGTCCATCCGCGGCGGTTCTTGGCGGGCTTGGGGTCGGCCGAGCTCGTCTGGATTGCGTCGCCGGCGGGGGGCGCGGCGACGGCGGTCTTGGCTTGACGGGGCTTGATGTGAAGTCTGGAGGGCATAGTTGGCTGCTCCCTGCTTAGTGAGTGCTAACTTGGGTGATAAGTTAGCAGTTACTAATAAGATGTCAAGCGCGAATTCGTCCGTCCGCGAACATTGCGAACATACGTTCGAATGTACGTGGAGCTGCACTGCCATTCAGCCTTCTCCTTCCTCGACGGGGCCTCGCTGCCTGACGAGCTCGTCCCGGCCGCTCGCGAGCTCGGCTACCAGGCGCTCGCGCTGACCGACCACAACTCGGTCTCGGGGTCGATGGAGTTCGCCGTTACCGCTCGCGCGCTCGGGCTGCGGCCGATCCACGGGGCGGAGGTCGACCTCGCCGACGGCCGGCACCTGACGCTGCTGGTCGAGGACGCCAGAGGGTGGTCGAGCCTGTGCCGGATCCTGACCTGCGCGCACGCGCACACGCGCGAGAAGCCGGGTCCGCCGTCGCTGGCGTTCGTCGAGCTGGAGGACGTGCTCGAGGGCGCCGAGGGACTGGTCTGCCTGAGCGGATGTGCGCTGCGGGGAGTGCATGACGAGCCCACGCTCAGGCGCCTGATCGAGGCGTTCGGCCCCGACCGGCTCAGGATCGAGCTCCAGCGGCCGTTCCTGCGCGACGACCGGGCCCGCAACCGGCGGCTCGAGGGGCTGAGCCGGAGGCTAGGCGTCCCATGCCTCGCCACCGGCAATGTGCACGCGCACGCGCGCTCGCGCGCGCCGCTGCAGGACGCGTTCGTCGCCGTGCGCTTGCACTCGACGCTGGACGCTTCAGAGCCCGACCGGCGCGGCAACTTCAGCCACGTGCTCGCATCGCCGGAGGCGATGGCGGCGCGCTTTGCGGAGCATCCGGAGGCGGTCGCTGAGACGGCGCGGCTGGCCGAGCGATTGCGCTTCGACCTCTCCAGCGACCTGGGCTACCGGTATCCGGGCTCGGAGGACTCGGAGGCGATGAGCAACCTGGCGGAGCTGTGCTCGGGACGGCTGCAGGGCCGCTACGAGAGCTCGCCGGCGAGCGTGCGCGACACCGCCGCGGCGCGCCTGCAGGAGGAGCTGAGGATCATCGAGAAGCTGGGCCTGCCCGGCTTCTTCCTGCTGCACCACGACATGCTCGAGCTGGCTCGGGAGGTCGCGGTCGAGGTGAGGGGTCCCGACACGGCCCGGGCGCTGCTGCCGCCCGGGCGCGGGCGGGGGTCGAGCGTCTCGTCGATCGTCTGCTACCTGACCGGGCTCTCGCACGTCGATCCGATCGCCAACGAGCTGCTGATCGGGCGCTTCCTGAACGAGGAGCTGACGGCGCTGCCCGACATCGACCTCGATTTCCCGCGAGACATCAGGGAGGTGCTGATCCCGCGCGTGCACGAGCGTTACGGGCATGACCGCTCGGCGCTGGTCGCCGCCTTCCCCACGTATCGCGCGCGGGGAGCGATCCGGGAGCTGGGCAAGGCGCTGGGACTGCCGCCGGGGGAGATCGAACGAGTGGCGCGGGGCAGCGAGGGCTGGGACGCGCGTGAGGTCGCCAGGGACATCGAGAGCGCGTTCGGGGTCAAGCCGGACGCGCCGGGCCAGACCGACGGGAACGCTCGCCGCGGCGCCACCGGGCGGTGGGCCTGGTTGGCTCGGCTGGCGGCCGAGGCCCACGGGCTCCCGCGCCACCTGTCGCAGCACTCCGGCGGGATGATCGTCGCCACGCGGCCGCTGCTCGATTGCTGTCCGATCGTGCCCGCGGCGATGGAGGGGCGCCAGATCGTCCAGTGGGACAAGGATTCCTGCTCGGACGCCGGCTTTCTGAAGATCGACCTGCTGGGGCTGGGGATGCTCTCGGCCGTCGAGCGCTGCGTGGAGCTGGTCGCGCGGACCCGGAACGAGCGGATCGACCTGTCGCGGATCCCCTATGACGACGCCGCGACGTACGAGTGCATCCAGGAGGCGGACACGACCGGCGTGTTCCAGATCGAGAGCCGGGCGCAGATGCAGTCGCTGCGGCGCACCCGGCCGGCGAACCTCCAGGACATCACGATCCAGGTGGCGATCGTGCGCCCCGGCCCGATCCAGGGAGGGGCGGTCAACCCCTACATCGAGCGCCGGCAGCTGATGCGCGAGGATCCGAGCTACCAGGTGCCTTACGAGCATCCGTCGCTCGAGCCGGTCCTGCGGGAGACGCTCGGGACGATCATCTTCCAAGACCAGGTGCTCGAGGTCGCGATCGCGTTCGCGGGCTTCTCGCCGGGCGAGGCGGAGGGGTTGCGGCGGGCGATGAGCCGCAAGCGCTCCGAAGCGGCGATCGAGGCCCACCACAAGCGGTTCGTGGCCGGTGCCCGGCAGCTGCACGGGGTCGACGAGGACACCGCCGAGCGGGTGTTCTCGATGGTGCAGGGGTTCTCGGGCTTCGGGTTTCCCAAGGCGCACGGAGCCGCGTTCGGGCTGCTCGCCTACCAGTCGACGTGGCTGCGGGTGCACTTCGGCCCCGAGTTCCTGTGCTCGCTGCTCAACGAGCAGCCGATGGGCTTCTATCCGCCCGACGCGCTCGTCCACGAGGCCCAGAGGCGCGGGATCGAGGTGCTTGCGCCCGACGTCAATGAGAGCGGGGCGGAGTGCGACATGGAGCTCGACGGGGTCGATCGCGCGGGACCGGGGAACGCCGACGGCCGCGTCCGGATCGGTCTCGGATACGTCCGCGGGGTTCGCGACCAGGAGGTCAAGGAGCTGGTTGCGGTGCGCAAGGCGGGCGGACGGTTTCGCACGCTCTCAGACCTCGCGTCGCGGGCCGGGGCGGGCGCGCCGGCGCTCGAGCTGCTGGCGTGGTCGGGCGCCTGTGACTCGCTGGTGGGCGCCGAGCGTCGGGTGGGCGCGAACCGGCAGCCGGGCCCGGAGCGCCGGACGCAGCGAGGGGCTGCCGAGCTCGACGTTGGCGAGGACCACCGGTCAGAGCGGCGGATCGCGCTCTGGCAGCTCGGCGTGGCCACGCCGGGCAGGAAGGTGCCGGGGGGAACGCAGCTGGCGCTGCCGCTCGACCTGCCGGGGGCTCCCGAGCTGGCCGCGCTGTCGGCCTGGGAGGCGATGCTGGCCGACTACGGGACGACCGGGATGACCACCCGCACGCATCCGCTGGCACTGTTGCGCGAGCGCCTACCGGCCGATGCCGTAACCAGTCGCGATCTGGAGACGCTCGCGCACGGCACCCGCGTGCGGACGGGCGGGATGGTGGTTGCCCGCCAGCGTCCGGGTACCGCCAGCGGGATCGTGTTCATCCTGCTCGAGGACGAGTTCGGCACGATCAACCTGATCGTGCCGCCGCCGATCTACGAGCGCCATCGGCTGATCGTCAGGACCGAGCCGCTGATGTTGGTCGAGGGCAAGCTCGAGCGGTTCGCGGCGGCCGGGGGAACGATGAACGTGCTGGTCGACAAGGTCGGGTCGATCGCCGCTCCCGATCGCATGCTCGCCGAGATCAAGGACTTCTCGATGCTCGACGAGCAGGTCCGCCGCGGGCTGGCCGAGCAGAAGGCCGCAGCCGAGACCGAGGCCGAGGACTTCCGCGCGGTGGCTCCGCCGGTGATGAGCTTCGCGTCCGGGCGGCGGCGGTGACAAAACCGCGGCCAATGAGAAGACCGCGGGCCGATGAGAGACCGCGCGCTGATCGGAAACCGTTCAGCGGTGAGAACCGCCCCAAAGGGGCGGATCGGCCGCGGCAGCGACCCATTCGCGCGCTTCGCGCGATAAGGTCCGCGCCCGGTGCTCCCGGTACTCGCCTTCATCCTGTTCTGGGCCCTGCTCGGGTTGACCGTGTTCTTCATCGCGGTCCGGGGTGGCCCCAGGGGCACGGGCGACACACTGCAGGGACAGTCGCCGGGGGCCCGCAAGGTGTGGGGTCTGGCCTTCGTGGTCATCTACGTCGGCTTCGGCGTCGCGATGCCGCTTGCGTTCCTGCACGGCAACAACGCCCACGCGAACTCGCAGGTCGGCGGGATCACCCTGAGCTCCGGCGAGAAGAAGGGCCGGATCCTGTTCGGGGAGCACTGCGGGGTGTGCCACACGCTCGCCGCCGCCAACGCGGTCGGCAAGGTTGGGCCGAACCTTGACACGCTGCGACCGCCTGCCGTGCTCGTGCTGCACACGATCAACAACGGGTGTCTGCAAAAGCCCCCGACGCCCAGCAGCCCACAGGCCTGCCTGGGGCAGGGGAACATGCCTGCCGGGGTCGTCGAGGGGACCGACGCTCAGCAGGTCTCCGCGTTCGTCGCGAGGGTCGCGGGCAAGGAGTAAGGCGCGCGGTCCGCCCGGGGCGGGTAGATCGCACGGGGGCGGGCTGCAGGGGTCACGGACTGCCGGAGGACGCGACTGCAGGGTGGCGGATCGCGCCGGGTCCAGAAATTCGGCTGGCTGGCCAACAAATGCTCGTCAAGCCTTGGTCTTCGGGCCCCTAAACCCGCAAATTCCGCACAAAGCGTTGACCCGTTCCGTCCGAGCAAGCGTTAAGATCGCATCTCCGTAACACGCTGAATTCCCGCCTCCACCCGGCGTCAACCGGGCGGCAGGAAGCGGGGGGCCCAGGTTGTTTGGGGCGAATCGCAAAGTCGCGTAGCGCCGCTCTTTCGGCGCGAGCCCGTCAGCTAACCCCGTAAGCCCAAGAAAGAGGACGGTTAGATGCGCCAGCCCGGCGTTTCGGTGCGCCCAGATGATCTCTGGAGCGATCATGAGTGGGAGGAGACAGGCCTTCCTTGGGAGGAGACCGCTCCTTTGGAGGAGACCACTCGCACTGCCACGTCGACCCGTGCGCGACCGTCGGTTCCCGCACCGCCAGACGAAGGCGTTCAGGACGGCTCTCGAGCGATTGCCCCCACTCACTCGCGAGTAGCGCCAGGACGCACTGAGCGGAGCTGCCCCACCCGCCCAGGAGCCCGCGCCCCCGGCTCCACCGCGCGGGGCGTCCCGGCTAGCTCGGGAGCGGTCGCCCCCACCCGCTCCCGCACCGAAGCGCCGGGACGCCCCGCGCAGGGTGGCTCTCGTTCGCGCCAGGAGCGATCGGGCCCAGAGCGATCGGGCCCGGAGCGATCGGGCCCGGAGCGAGCGCGCGAGCGAGCCGATCGCGCAGCCCCGGCAGCCCCGCCCGCCGCGCTCCCCGGGCAGGGGGTCCCAGGACGCCGCACCGTGAAGATCCAGGGCCGCGGCGCCGAACGCAACCTGATCTACTCGAGCCGCCGACCCCAGCGGCGCCCGTCCGAGCGCCGCCACGAGCGCGTCGGCTTCAAGCCCGACCGGGTCGCGATGTGGGCGGTGCTGCTCGGCGTGTTGCTGATCCTCGTCGCCGCGACGAGCTCGCACGCCGCGGTCCGCTCACACGCGAGCGTAGGCTCGCACCCGGCGGCGGTCGCGCCGGCCATTCGCCGCTGACCCGGACGGCTCGACCCGCGGAGCTCCTCCGCCCCGGAGCCGCAGCCCACGATCACCCGCGCGCCTAACCGCGGCGTAACACTTGAGCAAGACCTGAGGGGGACACTGGATCTGAGCTGAAACGGACCGGTCCGTCCGCCGCTGTAGGGGGTGGCTTACGGACCTGATATCGACGACTGATCCAGTCTTTATCGGCCCACGTATACAGGCAAGAGGCGATTTCTGTGTCCCCGCGAAACAAAGCGGTAGGAGCCAGCCTCGGGTACTTGGACAAGCCCGAAGGCGGCGACGTCAGGCCTTGTAAGAACGCCTTGTCCAATCTACACTTATGAAGCGTAAGCAGGTCTCAAAAGTAAAGGGCCGTGGGGGCCCACCGACAGAGCCTCCGGGTGGTCAATCATGAAAACGTCCATGAGTAGATTCCAAATCCACGACGATCTGACGGCGCCGGACGGCTCCGTCAAGGTGCTTCGCGGGGCGCTGGCCTCGGGCGGGCAGCTTCCGAACTTCCTTGGGGTGCTCGCCGGATCGCCGGCGGGGCTACGCGCCTACGCGCGTTTTCGGTCAGAGCTGCGGCACGGCAAGCTGACGCTCGCGACGCTCGAGCGGATCGCGCTTGCAGTGGCCGAGCATTACCACTCCGAGCCGGGGATCGCGACGCACTCCCGGACCGGGAGGGCCGCGGGCCTCGACCTCGACGAGGTCGCTCAGGCGCGCAAGTTCACCTCCAACGATCCGCGTGAGGCGGCGCTGCTGCGCTACCTGCGGCCGCTGCTCGAGGAGGGCGGCAAGCCCGCCATGCACCTCCACGAGGAGGCGCGCGAGGCCGGCTGGGACGACGAGCAGATCCTCGAGGCGATCGCGGCGATGGCGCTGGAGATCTTCACCTCGATGGTGAACGTCGCCGGCGAGGTGCCAGTCGATGGCTCACAGGAGGCGTCGCGGGCCCTTCAGGCGGCGTAGGCTCCACGCCTGATGTGTGCCCGCGAGCACCCGTCGACCGGTCAGGTCGAAGCGCCGGCTTCCTGCTGTCCGCTGTACCACGAAGCGGTTGAGCTCGTAGGCCGGCGCTGGACCGGGGCGATCCTGCGGGTGCTGATGGACGGTCCGCTGCGCTTCTCGCAGATCGCGCAGGCCGTCCCGGAGCTGTCGGACCGGTTGCTGTCCGAGCGCATGAAGGAGCTCGAGGGCCGGGGGATCGTCGAGCGCACGGTCTACCCGGGCCCACCGCTGCGGGTCGAGTACTCGCTGTCGCAGATGGGCCGCGAGCTCGAGCCGGCGCTGTCCGAGCTCCAGCTGTGGGCCAACCGCTGGCTGGGTCGCCGGCGGATGCCGGTCGGCGCCTGAGCCCTGGACGGGACCCCGCCCTCCACACGGCCAGACGGGACCCGCCCCTCCACACGGCCATACCCCCGTTCCGGCGCGGCCAGTAACGTTCCGCGACCGATGACGAGCACATCCCGCAGCCTCAACGCCGACGACGTCAGCTCGCTGGTGGAGGAGCGCGACATCCGCTTCATCCGCCTGTGGTTCACCGACATCCTCGGCCAGCTGAAGGCGTTCTCGATCAACGCCACCGAGCTGGCCGACGCGTTCGAGGGCGGGATGGGCTTCGACGGCTCATCGATCACTGGCTTCAACCCGATCGAGGAGTCCGACATGATCGCGATGCCGGACTCGTCGACGTTCGCAATCCTGCCCTGGCGGCCGGCCGAGCAGGGCGTGGCGCGCATGTTCTGCGACATCGTCACGCCCGAACGCAACCCCTACGAGGGCGACCCGCGCTACGTCCTCCGGCGCGCGCTCCAGCGGGCCGAGGCGATGGGGTTTGACCGCTTCAACGTCGGCCCCGAGCTCGAGTACTTCTACTTCCGCGACTCCAAGTCGACCGAGGTGCTCGACGAGGGTGGCTACTTCGACCTGACCGCGCTCGACGCCGGCAGCGATCTCCGGCGCGAGACCGTGCTCGCTCTCGAGCAGCTCGGGATCCACACCGAGTACACCCACCACGAAGTCGGCCCCAGCCAGCACGAAATCGACATGCGCTACTCCGACGCCCTGAAGATGGCCGACGACTGCATGACCTACCGGATCACGGTCAAGGAATACGCGATGAAGTACGGGCTGCACGCGACGTTCATGCCCAAGCCGCTGTTCGGCAAGAACGGCTCGGGCATGCACACCCACCAGTCGCTGTTTAGCAACGGCAGCAACGCCTTCTTCGATCCCGACGACCAGTACTTCCTGTCGGACACCGGCAAGGCGTTCATCGCCGGCCAGCTGCGCCACGCCCGCGAGATCAGCTCGATCTTCGCTCAATGGGTCAACTCCTACAAGCGACTCGTGCCCGGCTACGAGGCGCCCGTGTACGTGGCCTGGTCGCGCCGCAACCGCTCGGCGCTGGTCCGCGTCCCGCTGTATCACCCCGGCAAGGAGCAGGCCACGCGGATGGAGCTGCGCTGCCCCGACCCGGCCTGCAACCCGTACCTGACGTTCGCGGTGCTGCTGCAGGCGGGGTTGGAGGGCATCGAGCACGGCTACGAGCTGCCCGAGCCGATGGACAAGAACCTTTACCACCTCGCCCCCGACGAGCGAAAGCGCCTCGGGATCGAGCAGCTGCCCGAGACGCTCGGTGAGGCGATCGAGCTCACCGCTCGCTCCGAACTCGTGCTCCGCACGCTCGGCGAACACATGTTCAACCGCTACATCGAGATCAAGCGCCAGGAGTGGGACGACTACCGCGTCCAGGTCACTCCGTGGGAGCTGGAGCGCTACCTGCCGGTGCTGTAGTCGCCAGCGCGGCCCGGAGCCCGTCGGGCTCGCTGACCGGCGCCTGGCAGACGAAGTGCTCGCAGACGTACGCCGCGGCATGACCGTTCAGGGGCTCGCGATCCTCCAGCAGCGGCACGCCGTCGGCGTCGCCGACTCCGCGAGCCAGCACCAGGTGCGGGCGGAGCTGCTCGCGGACCACGGCCACCAGGGCGTCCGCCTCATCGGCCGGCCCGACGATCGCGACCTCGCGTACCTGCGCCACGTAGAAGTCCGCCGCGCGCAGGAGGTGCCCGAACGCAACCGGCTGCCTCAGGGCAAGCGGGTACAGCAGCCGCAGCACGCCGAGCGCGTGGCGCTCGTACTTGCCGTCGCCCGACAGCAGCGCCAGCCGCAGCAGCCCGAACGCCGCGGCCGAGTTGCCCGAGGGAATCGGGGTGTCCTCGAGATCCTTGCGGCGGGCCGGCAGTGGCTCGCCGTCATCGGCGGTGCTGAAGAAGCCGCCGCGCTCGGGATCGGAGAACCGTTCGATGATCGTGTCGCCCAGCTCCGCCGCCGCGCGGTACCAGCGCGGGTCAAAGGTCGACTCGTACAGCGTGAGCATCGCCTCGAGCAGGTAGGCATGATCCTCGAGGTAGGCGTGGATCCGCGCCTCGCCGCCCTTCCAGGTGCGAAGCAGCCGCCCGGAGTCGTCGCGCACGTCGTCGAGCAGGAACGAAGCGCAAGCGACCGCGGCGCCGAGGTAGTCCACGCGCCCCAGTACCGCGCCGGCATCGGCCAGCGCCGAGACCATCAGCGCGTTCCACGATGTCAGCCGCTTGTCGTCGAGCCCCGGCCGCACGCGATCCGCGCGACGGTTCAGCAGCCTCGAGCGGATCTCGTCGAGTCGCTCGGGGACGGGGCCGCGGGCCTCCAGCACTGAGGTCCCGTGCTCGAAGTTGCCGCCCGAGCGGAGACCGAAGTAGGCGATCGCGGGCTCGGCCAGCTCCGGTGCGAGCGCGTCGCGCAGCTCGTCGGGCGTCCACACGTAGAACTTGCCCTCGACGCCCTCGGAGTCGGCGTCGAGCGCCGAGCAGAAGCCGCCCTCGGGGCCCCGCATCTCGCGCAACGTCCAATCGAGCGTCTCGCAGCACACCACCCGGAAGCGCTCCTCGCCCGATAGCTGCCAGCCGTGCAGGTAGGCGCGGGCCAGCAGCGCGTTGTCGTAGAGCATCTTCTCGAAATGGGGCACGGTCCAGGTCGCGTCCACCGAATAGCGGGCAAAGCCGCCGCCGACCTGGTCGTAGATCCCGCCGGCCGCCATCGCCGCCAGCGAACCCAGCGACAGCTCGCGCTCGTCGCGCGACATCAGGAACTCGATCACCGAGGCGGCTGGGAACTTGGGCGCGCGGCCGAAGCCGCCGTTGGCGTGGTCGTACGACGCGCCGAGCGCCGTCACCGCCTCGCGCAGCTGCTCGTCGCGGATCGGCTCCGCCGACGGGTCCAGACGGGCCGTCGCGTTCAGCGCCTGCACGATCTGGGCGCTCTGCTGTTGCACCTGGTCGCGCTTGGACTCCCACGCGTCAGCTACCGCGGTCAGCAGCATCCGCCAGCTGGGGAGCCCGTGGCGCGGCTCGGGCGGGAAGTACGTGCCGGCGTAGAACGGCGCCTTGTCTGGCGTCAGGAACGCGTTCAGCGGCCAGCCGCCCTGGCCGGTCATCGCCTGACAGGCCTCCATGCAGATCGCGTCGACGTCGGGGCGCTCCTCGCGGTCGACCTTGATGCACACGAAGCGCTCGTTCATTAGCGCCGCGATCGCGGGATCGTCGAAGGACTCATGCGCCATCACGTGGCACCAGTGGCACGCTGAGTAGCCGATCGAGACCAGCAACGGCCGCTGCTCGTCGCGGGCCCTGGCGAGCGCCTCGTCGCCCCACGGGTACCAGTCGACCGGGTTGTCCTTGTGCTGCAGGAGATATGGCGAGCTCTCGCCCGCCAGGTGGTTCGGCACGAATGCCAGGCTACCCGTCGCGATTGCCGAGCAATACGCTGTGGGTGTCGCGCTAACCAGGAGGAGAGCCATTTGTCTGCGAACCGCGAGCCCGTCCAAGCTCCCCACGCCCCAGCCGCGGTCGGCCCGTACGTCCACGCCATGCGTGCGGGCGGACTGCTTTTCTGTTCGGGTCAGATCCCACTCGACCCGCGCACCGGCGACCTGGTCGGCAGTACCCCCGGCGAGCAGGCCGGCCGCTGCCTGGAGAACCTGGCGGCGGTATGCGAGGCGGCCGGCGCGACGCTCGGCGACGCGGTTCGCCTGACCGTCTACCTGACCGACATGCGCGCGTTCGGGGAGGTCAACGAGGTCTACGGCTCGTTCTTCGAATCCGACCCACCGGCCCGCGTGGCGATCGCGGTATCGGCGCTCCCGCGCGGCGCGATGGTCGAGATCGACGCGGTGGTGGCGCTCCCTGAGTGATTCGCCGACAACGGCGGGCGCGAGCCCGCCGGTCTCGCTCTCGGACATCCGCCGGGCCGTCGGCGCCGGCGCCGGGATCGTGCGCCACACGCCGGTGCTGAGCTTCTACACGCTCAGCGAGCGGGTCGGCTCGACGGTCGCGCTCAAAGCCGAGAACCTGCAGCGCACCGGGTCGTTCAAGCTCCGCGGAGCATTCTCGAAGCTGGCCGCGCTCGGCGACGCGTGCGCCAACGGCGTCGTCGCCGGGAGCGCCGGCAACCACGCCCAGGCGTTGGCCTACGCGGCCCGCGACCGCGGCGTCCGCTGCGAGGTGTTCATGCCCGAGACGGCGCCGATCGCCAAGCTCGAGGCGGCCAGCGGGTTGGGCGCGATCGTCCATCTCGGCGGCGCAACCGTCGACGAGGCCGTCGCGGCCGCGTCCGAGCGGGCCGACACGGGCGGGCTTGCGTTCGTGCATCCGTTCGATGACCCCGACGTGATCGCCGGGCAGGGCACGCTCGGCCTCGAGCTCCTCGAGGACATCCCCGATCTCGAGCGGGTGATCGTGCCGGTCGGCGGTGGCGGACTGGTCAGCGGAATCGCGATCGCGATCAAGACCCAGCGTCCCCAGGTCGCGGTGATCGGCGTCCAGGCCGCCAGCTGTGCGCCGTTCCCTGAATCGCTGCGCGAAGGCCAGCCGGTGGCGGTTCAGTCGGCCCTGACGATCGCCGACGGGATCGCGGTCAAACGTCCCGGCAAACTCACGCTCGCGCTGATCGAGCGCTGGGTCGACGAGATCGTGGTCGTGGATGAGGACCAGGTGGCCGAGGCGATGGTGTTCCTCCTGGAACGCGCCAAGCTCGTGGTCGAGGGCGCCGGTGCGGTCGGCGTGGCGGCGCTGATGTCGGGCCGGCTCGGCCCGGCAACCGGCGGCGGAACCACCGCGGTCGTGCTCTCGGGCGGGAACGTCGACGCCGGCCTGCTGGCCGAGATGGCGCGCCGGCACGAATCCCTGGCCGGGCGCCGGCTGGTGCTGCTGGCGCGCGTGCCCGACCGCCCCGGCGGGCTGGCGGCCCTGTTGTCGCTGGTCGGCGAGCTGCGCGCGAACCTGCTCGACGTGCAGCACATCCGCGAGGGGATCGACCTGCACGTCCGCGAGACCGCGGTGCAGCTGGTGCTCGAGACGCGCGGCCCCGAGCACGCCGAGGAGGTCGCCCGCGCGATCAGGCGGGCCGGCTACGCCGAGACGCGCGTGCTGCGGTAGTCGCGGGCGCCCTCCACCAGCGCCCCGATCACGCGGCTGCGCTCGTCGGCCTCGGGGTGCCACTGGACCCCGAGCACGAACCGGCAGTCCGGGGCCTCGATCGCCTCGGGCAGCCCGTCCAGCGACGAGTAGCCGGTCACTTCGAACCGCTCGGCGACCGCCTCGACGCCCTGGTGGTGGTGGGACTTGGTGTTGTGCACGGTCTCGCCGGCGGCCTGGGCGGCCAGCGACCCGTCGGTGAGCCGCACCTCGTGGTCTGAGTTCTCGAAGCTGCCGGGGTTGGCGCGGTGGCGCTCGTGGCCGACCTCGTCGGGCAGGTGCTGGGTGAGGGTGCCGCCGAAGGCGACGTTCATCACCTGCATGCCGCGGCAGATCCCCAGCACCGGCATGTCACGCTCGACGGCGCCGCGGGTGAGCGCCAGCTCGGAGCGGTCGCGCTCGGGGACGGTGTTGCGGGTCTCGGCGTGCGGCTGCGCTCCGTACTCGGCCGGGTCGACATCGTTGCCGCCGGCCAGGATCAGCCCGTCGATCACGTCGAGTACGGGTCCCGGGTCCTCTTCGTGATGCGCATCGGGCGGGATCATCACGGCGAGGCCGCCGGCGCGCTGGATCGCGGAGATGTAGTCGAGTGGCAGCAGCGCCGACAGCCGGTCCCAGACGCCCCAGCTGGCGCGGGTCAGGCTCGTGCAGATCCCGATCACCGGTCGTTCTTCGCTCATCGGATTCAGCGTAGCTACCCGTTTTTCAGCGAGCGCGTAGCAATGCGCGCTGCACCTTGCCGCTGCTCGTCTTCGGCAGCTCCTGGGCGAAGTCGACGATCCGGGGGTACTTGTAGGGGGCGGTCTCGCGCTTGACGTGATCCTGGAGCTCGCCGGCGAGGTTGTCGGTGGGGACGATGCCGCCGCGCACGACGACCACGGCGCGCACCACCGACCCCCGCTCGTCGTCGGGGGCGGCCACGACCGCAGCCTCGGCGACCGCGGGGTGGGTGAGCAGCGCCGATTCGACCTCGAACGGGCCGATCCGGTAGCCGGCGGAGATGATCAGGTCGTCGGAACGCCCCTCGAAGAACAGATAGCCGTCGTCGTCGCGGGCGACCCGATCGCCGGTCAGCCAGGGCTGCTCGATCGGCGCCGGATCGCCGCCGAGGTGAGCGACGAAGAACGTGGGGTCGGTCGGCGGGTCGGCGAGGACCAGCTCGCCGTCGATCACCCTCAGGTCGACCCCCGGCAGCGGCAGTCCCATCGAGCCCGCGCGGACCGGCTCGCCGACCGGGTTGGCGGTCAGCTGACCGGTCTCGGTCTGGCCGTAGCCATCGCGGATCTCGATCCCGGTGCCCTCACGGAACGCCCGCAGCACCTCGGGGTTGAGCGCCTCGCCGGCCGCCACCAGCGTCCGCAACCCCGGTACCGGCTCGATGTCGACCCGCTTGGCGATCACCCGGTACTCGGTCGGGGCCATGCACAGCACGTTGACGCGCTCATCGGCGAGCAGCGCCAGCCGCTGCGCCGGATCGAAGCGGGCGTCGTGCATCAGCGCACAGGCGCCGCGCAGCCACGGGGCGATGAACGAGTTGCGCGCCGACTTCGACCAGCCGGTCGAGGCCGTGCACCACACCAGGTCATGGTCGCGGGCGTCGAGCCAGTGCTCGGCCTGCAGCCGCTGGCCCGGCAGGTAGCGCTGGCCGTGGATCACTCCCTTGGGCTCGCCGGTGGTGCCGCTGGTGAACGTGATCAGGCACGGGTCTGCCGGGTCGAGCTCGGCCGCCGGCGCGGGCTCGTGCGCGAACAGCGACTCGTCGGGAACGGTCAGCACGACGCACGAGGGCGACGCCGCCGACAGCTCGGCGACGTCCCGCTCGTCGGCGACGATCAACGACGGCCGGGCGGCGTCGAGCCGGATCCGCAGGTCCTTGGCGCGCAGCTGCTCGTTGCAGGCCAGCGCCACGGCGCCGATCCGAAAGCAGGCGATCATCGTCAGCACCCACTCCGGCCGGTTGCCAATCAGCGTCATCACCGCATCGCCCCGGCCCACGCCGTGGCGCGCCAGCGTCCCGGCGAGGCGGGCGCTGCGATCCGAGATTTCGCCGAACGTCCATTCTCGGCGGCGGCCGTCCCGGGCCACCTCGACGATCGCACGTCGCTCCGGCGGCGCGGCGTCGACCACGTCGCGCGCGAAGTTCACCGGTCCATCACCGGCCTGAGCGTAGCCGGGCTAGGCTCGCGGCGGCCGGCCCACCCTGCGCCCGGGCGCCGACGCGGCGTTTACCCTGGCGCGCATGAGGCGCGCTCCGACCCGGTGGCGATTTGCCGTGGCCGCGCCGCTCGCTGCCTGCGCGTGTGTAGTCACGGCGGTCGCGGCGGCGGTCGCCGCGCCGGCGGCGATCGCCAGCACGGCGCTGGTGGCCAAGGGTCAGGCCGGGAGCTTTCCCTGGCGGCTGCGGATCACCTCGCGGACGATCAACAGCCGGCCGGGAATCTGCGTCAGCTTCCTGTCGGCGTTCGCGCCCGGTCAGAGGATCGCCAACGGCGCTCCGACTTGCTACATCGCCGGCCGGGCGGTGGTCACCCACGGGCGCCCGGTCTGGAGATTCACCCTGCACCTGGGCGGCGGCTACGAAGGGGTCATCCCCACGGCGTCGGCGGGCAGCTCCGGGTTGGCCGGGTTGCGGGCCGTCGTGTTGCTCGTCGATGCGCGGGCCAGGCGCGCGGTCACCACGCTCGGCGACGGGGAGCTCCTCCGCACGCCTGCCCACGCGCTGCCGCGCCGGCTGCGCCGGCACGCCCGCGTCGCGTGGTCGGTCCGCACGGTCCCGCTCGGCAGCACCACCGGCACCGGGCTGACGGTTAGCCGGTCGGTCGCCTACAGCAAGGGCGGCCACGCCGTCGGGTTCTACAGGGCCCCGCCTTAGTGTCCGCCAGGACTGAGCGCTGGTAGGCTCGAGCGCGCATGGGCCTGATGACCGGCAACGGCCCGCTGGGACGCGACCCGGCCGGCGAGTTCAACTTCGAGCCGCCGCCGCGCGGCCGTGCCATGTACCTCGATCCCAGCCCCAAGCGCATCCGCGTGGAGTTCGGCGGGGAGACGATCGCCGACAGCCGTCGCGCGCTGATGCTGCACGAGTCCGGACACCAGCCGATCTACTACTTCCCGGCCGAGGACGTCCGCGCGGATCTGCTCGAGCCCAGCGAACGGCACACGCACTGCCCGAAGAAGGGCAAGGCCTCCTACCACACGATCAAGGTCGGCGACCAGGTGCTTAAGGCCGGCGCCTGGTACTACCCCGACCCGCTTCCCGAGGCTGCCTGGCTGAAGAACCTGATCGCGTTCTACTTCAACCGCGTCGATCACTTCTACGAGGAGGACGAGGAGATCTTCGTCCACCCCCGCGACCCCTACCACCGGATTGACGTCCGTGGCACCGCCCGCCACATCCGGATCTCGCTCCACGGCGAGCTGCTGGCGGAGAGCACCCGCGCCAAGGCGCTGTTCGAGACCAGCCTGCCGACGCGCTGGTACCTGCCCGCCGACGACGTGAGCGCGACCCTGCTGCACAGCGACACGGTCACCCGCTGCCCCTACAAGGGAGCGGCGAGCTACCACTCGGTCGGGCTCGACGACGGCGACATCGCCAAGGACGTGGTCTGGTACTACGCCGACCCGCTGGCCGAGGTCGCGTCGATCGCCGGGATGCTCTGCTTCTTCAACGAGAAGGTCGACATCGAGCTCGACGGCGAGTTCGAGCAGCGGCCGGCCTCTCCCTGGAGCGACGGCGTCAAGTCCAAGGCGGTCAACGCCCCGCCCGCGCAGACGCGCGGCTGACGCGCACCCGCGGCCGGGCCCGACGGGCGGGCCGTCGCCTCGACCTCGGCGTGATCTGTCGAGCGCAGACGACCCCGGGAGGGGGCGTAGTGGTGCGCGCGCAAGGGTCGGTGGTTCATCGGGTTGCGGTGAGCAGTTCGGTCAGCTTCTCGGTGGGGTTCATCTCCCCCAGCCGCGCGAGCAGCACCTACCGCGTCTGGCGTTCAACCAGCGTCGCGATCGCTGAGCGGCCATACGCGCCGAGCAGCGGATCACCCTCCCAATGTCGCGCGACCGGCGCGATCGGCGGCCTCCGCCGGGCGCTGAGAGATATTGACCATGTCGGCAATCTGGCCGCGATACTCCGGGCGGCCACCCACGCGACGCTTGGTCTGACCCGTGCGCGGCGGCGCGGTCAACTGCCCCGCCTCGATCGCCGCTAACAACCGCGGACACCCCGACGGCTTCGTCGGCTCGGGACGCGCCAGCGCCGGTTGCGCGCGCCGCTGCGCCGCCAGCGCGCAGATGCTGGACGTTAGAGCGAAGCCCTGCTTCGTTTGAACGTCCCGCCCCATCGCGATCGCGCTCCCGGCCCCGACCCACCCCGAGCTCGCGGCACACCGTCGACGCCGACCGCCCCAACGCGCGCGCGATCGCCCGCCCCGACACCCCCGCCGCGATCCCTCGACACCACGGCCTCCTATCAGTCAACGCAAGACACGATCCCGTTGCGTCGACTGGATGAGACCACCCACGCCCCACGTGGCCAACGTCCCACACTCGCGCCCCGAGCGCTCGAGTGGGACGTTGTGCATGCGGTCCGCTGCTCGCCGCCAGCGTCGCCAACATCCGGCCTGGGCTGGTCCTGCTCCGAGGGCCAGCCCCAACCCTGCATCCGTACTGACTAGCCGACCCGGGTATTCTCGGCCGATGGCCATCGCGACCCCTTACATCGAGAAAACCGACGAGCAGAAGGCGATCTGCGAGATGGTTCGCCAGTTCGCCGACGAGCAGATCCTCCCCAACGCCGAGCACTACGACCACGAGGACAGCTTCCCCGAGCCGATCGTCGAGCAGATGAAGGAGCTCGGGCTGTTCGGCGTAACGATCCCCGAGGAGTACGGCGGCATGGGGCTCGACCTGACGACGTACGCGATGATCGTCGAGGAGCTGTCGCGCGGCTGGATCTCGATTTCCGGGATCGTCAACACGCACTTCATCGGCTCCTACCTGCTGATGAAGTTCGGCACCGACGAGCAGAAGCGGCGCTACCTGCCGCGGATGGCCACCGGCGAGATCCGCGCCGCCTTCTCGCTGTCGGAGCCCGAATGCGGGTCCGACGTCCAGGCGATCAAGACCAGCGCCAAGAAGGTCGGAGACGCCTACGAGATCAACGGCCAGAAGATGTGGGTCACCAACGGGCTGCTGTCGACGCTGGTGTTCGTGCTGGTCAAGACCGACCCGGCCGCCGAGCCCAAGTACAAGGGGATGACCTGCTTCATCGCCGAGAAGGAGCCTGGCGCAACCGAGAACACCGGCGAATATGCCGGCTTCAACGTCCCGCCGAAGATCAAGAAGCTCGGCTACAAGGGCGTCGAGTCGACCGAGCTGGTGTTCGACGGCTACCGCTGCCCGGCCGAGAACATCCTCGGCGGCGAGGACGCCGGGCTCGGCCAGGGATTCGTGCAGATGATGGACGCGCTCGAGGTCGGCCGCGTCAACGTCGCCGCCCGCGGCGTCGGGATCGCCCAGCGCGCGTTGGAGCTGGCGCTCCGCTACTCACAGGAGCGCAAGACGTTCGGCAAGGCGATCTCTCAACACCAGGCGATCCAGTTCAAGCTCGCCGACATGGCCACCCAGGTCGACGCCGCGCGACTGCTGACGATCCGCGCCGCCCGCCTCAAGGACGCCGGCGAGCGCTCCGACTTGGAGGCCGGGATGGCGAAGCTGTTCGCCTCCGAGGCCGGGCGCTTCTGCGTCGAGGAGTCGTTCCGGATCCACGGCGGCTACGGCTACTCGAAGGAGTACGAGATCGAGCGGCTGTACCGCGACGCGCCGCTGCTGCTGATCGGCGAGGGCACCTCGGAGATCCAGCGCATGGTGATCGGGCGAAAGCTGCTCCAGCGCCACAAGCTCTAGAGCATGCCCGCCACCGACACCAAATCGCTGATTGAGACCGGGGTCAACCGGTTCCTGGAGGAGGTGCCGGCGCTGCGGAAGCTCAAGCTGGTCGTCGGCCTCGAGCTCCGCGGCCGCGGTGACACCCAGATGTACCGGATCGAGATGCCGGGGCCGAAGGTGACCAAGGACATCGCCGCCGACGCCAAGGTCCACCTGGCCGTTCAGCGCGCAGAGTTCAACGAGCTCGCCACCAAGGGGCACGTGGCCGACTGGCGCGAGGCCTTCGCCCACGGCGAGGCCCAGGCGACCGGCATCGATCAGGTGCTCAAGCTGATCGTCAACGTGGTCGAGCGCCAGGAAGAGCGCTCGCGCACCCGCCGGGCTACCGGCGCTCGGCCAGCTTCTCGGCCGCGCTGAGCTGATCGTCGATCAGCGCCAGGCCCGAGTCCCAGAAGCCGGGATCGGCCAGGTCGATCCCGATGATCGCGCCGAGCTGCTCGGGGCTGCGCGACCCGCCGGCCGCCAGCAGGTCGAGGTAGCGCGGGACGAACGACTCGCCCTCGGCGACGAACCGGCCGTACGCCGACAGGGCCAGCAGCTGGCCGTAGGCGTAGGCGTAGACGTAGCCGGGCGTGTTGATGAAGTGGGGGATGTAGGACCACCAGATCCGGTAGCCGTCGGTGATCTGCACCGAGTCGCCGAACAGCTCGGCCTGGCTGTCGTACCAGAGCTCGCCGATGCGGTCGGCCGACAGCTCGCCTTCGTCCCGCCGCCGGGTGTGCATCAGATGCTCGAAGCGGTTCATCGACACCTGCCGGAACACGGTCGCCATCGAGCTGTCCAGCCGCTCTGCCAGCAGGCTCAGGCGCAGGTCGTCGCTGTCGGCCTCGGCCAGCAGCCGTTCGAACACGAGCGTCTCGCCGAACACCGAGGCGGTCTCTGCCAGCGTCAGCGGCGTGCTCTGGTGAAACGGCCCCTGGGGCTGGGCGAGCGCCGCGTGGAGGCCATGGCCGAGCTCGTGCGCCATCGTCAGCACGTCGCGCCGCTGGGCGGTGAAGTTGAGCAGCACGTACGGGTGGACGGAGGGGACCGTGTACGAGCAGAACGCGCCGCCGCGCTTGTTGGGCCGCACCGGGGCGTCGATCCAGCGCTCGTCGAAGAACCGCCGGGTCACCCGGCCGGCCTCGGGCGCGAATGACTGGTAGGTGTCGAGCACCAGGTCGCGGGCCTCGCCGAACGAGAACCTGACCTCTTCCTGGAGCACGGGGGCCATCCGGTCGTAGTCGGCGAGCTTGGGTAGCCCCATCAGCCGGGCCTTGAGCGTGTACCAGCGCCGCGGGATGTCGTAGCGGTTGTGGACCGCCTCGATCAGCGCCATCACGGACTCGTCGGAGGCCTCGTTGGCAAGGTTGCGGCTGGCCAGCCAGTGCGGGTAGGAGCGCAGCCGGTCGTCGACGGACTTGTCGTAGACGAGCGTGTTGTAGATGAACGCCCGGGTTCGCAGCCCCGGCTCGAGCGCGCCGGTCACCGCTTCGGCCGCGGCCTGGCGCGTCGAGCGGTCCGGGAACTGCAGGCGGCTGAGCGCGACCTCGAGCGGGACCTGGTCGTCGTCGAGCCCGACCCGCAGCGCCGACACGAGCTCGCCGAACAGGCGGTCCCAGGCGCTGTTGGCCGAGATCGACTTCTCCGCCAGGACCTTCTCCTCGGGCTCGGACAGCAGATGGGGTCGGTAGCGCCTGGCGCTGCGCAGGTAGTGGCGGCAGAAGGCAAGCGGGTCCGGCGCGTCGGCGTCGGGCTGGGCCAGCAGCTGGTCGGCGCGCGCGTCGTCGACCGCCGCCCACTCGAGCTCGAAGAACAGCAGCTTGGTTTCGACCTCGGTGGCGCGCTCCTGGACGCGCTGCAGCAACGCCCCGCGGGCGGGGTCGGCGGTGTCGGTCGAGAACCACAGCGACGCGTAGGAGCCGGCGCGCCCGACGAGGTCGTAGATGCGCTCGAGCTCGCGCATCGCCCGCTCGAGCCCGGCCGCATCGAGTTCGGCGACCTTGCCGGCGTGCTGCTCGGCGAAGCTCGACGCGGCGGCGACCGCGTGGTCGAGCATCCGGGCGACCCCGGAAGCGCCGTCCTCGCTGCCCTCGATCAGCGGATCGAGGTCCCACTCGGTGGCGAGCAGCTCTGGGTCGGCGAGCGGATCGGCGGTGGCGGACATCCGTGACGGAGCTTAGGGTCCCCGGACAATTATTGCGGGCTTGTCCGGCCGCAGGCCCGGGGGTTCAGCGGTCCCAGGATCCGATACACCGCGATCCGCTGATTCAGGGCGCGTCGGCTCAGCACCAGCTGGGCGTTGCGATCGGTGCCGGTCCAGCGATCCTCGGGCGAGCTGCTCAGCCGCTTGGGGTGCCAGGGGTCGCGCGCCGGGGTCGTGACCACGTAGTCGTAACGCCCGTCGTTGATCGCCCGTCGCCACTGTGGGCAAGAGGCGATCGCGGCGAACGACCCGTGCGGGCCGCGGGCGCCGATGTACTGCACGTGGTTGGAGTCGTCCGGCCCCCACAGCGGATACGCGAAGAAGCCGCCAAAGGTCCCCACCACGCCGACGCGCGCGTCGTGTACGCCGCGGAAGTACGCCCACACGTGCGACAGGTACGACACGCCGGGGTTGAACTGATAGCGCCCGCGCAGGTAGTGGCGCTGCCATCCGTAGCCGGCCGCCGCGCCGGCGATCAGCAGGACCGCGGCAGCGCACAGGACGAGCACGCGCGAGGGGGACCGCAGCTGCAACGCCAGCAGCGCCAGGGCCGCGAGCAGCAGCGCCGCCGCGACCAGCGCGACCCCGAGGACGTGTCGATCCGGCCACAGCGACGGGCGGATCAGGGTCGCCAGCAGCGCGGCGGCGAGCACCGCGAGCACCCCCGCCTGGCGCCGCGGGCCCGCCAGCACGGGGGCCACCGGCAGGATCGCCAGCGCCAGCGCCAGCGGTGGCGCCGCGTAGCGGAGGTTGAACGCGAACCCGGCGGGGTCGCCCGCCGGGCCGGCCGCGCTCTCGGGGGTGATCAGGTAGGCGGCCAGCGAGACGAGCGCGACCACGCCGAGCATCCGCACGGTGCGCCCGGCGCCGGGCAGCAGGCACAGGATCGGCCCGACGATCGCCAGCCCCACGATCACGAACCACCAGCGTGCCAGATCGGCGGCCAGGCCCGGAGCGAAGTAGCGGCTCCAGACGCCCGAGGTGGTGAGGTAGTGGACGATCGAGAACGCGGTGTGCTGTTGCAGCGGCGGCGCGGGAGTGGGGAGGATGCCGAGGCTCGTCCACGGCAGCGGGTTGCCGACCGCGATCAGGTTGCGCGCGTACCAGTAGCCGCCGGCCAGCATCAGCGGGATCAGCCACCGCGCGGCGGTGGCGCCGCGCCGGCCGCTCGGCGCGATCGCGATCACCCCGACGGTCAGCGCGAACACCGGCGCCAGCAGGCTCAGCTTGACGCCGGCCGCGAGTCCCGCCGCCACCGCCGCGAGCACGGTGGCCGCGTCGCGGTCGTCTCCGGCGACCACGAACGCGACCGACGCCAGCAGGAAGAACACGCCAACGATGTCATTGCCGGCGCCTCCGGCCTGCGACGTATTCAGCATCGGCGTGGCCATCAGCAGCGCGACGCCGAGCACGGCCGCGGCGCCGGCACGGCGCGAGCCGCCGATGCACCAGGCGGCGACCAGCGACCCGCCCAGCCACAGCAGGTTGAGGGCCGGCGACAGCGTGTCGTGGCGCAGCAGCGCGATCCCGAGGCCGTGCAGCATCTCGGCCGTGGCCGGATAGAACGCCGTCAGGTACTCGATGTCGGTGAACCGGAGCGGCGCGATGTGGCCCGTCTGCGCGAACGAAGCGGCCCACGGCAGGTGGTACCAGAGCGAGTCGAACGTCCGCACGCCCACGTCGTAGGACTGCAGCGCCGGAGCCGACCACTCTGCCACGACCGTGACCGCGGCTACGACCGCGATGCCGGCGCCGGCGATCGCCGGGCCGCCGACGGTGGTGGCGCGGCGGCGGGCCGCGTGGCCGACTCGGCCTCCGGCGGCGAGCCAGGCGCCGCCCAGTCCCACGATCATGGCGGCCGCGACGATCGGCCCGAGCTCGAACCAGCCAACGGTCCCGAGCACTTCGAGGATCGCGATCAACATCGCCAGCGCGACCACCGCCTCGGCGAGCCGCGCCAGCGCGCCGATCCAACCGGTCAGCCACCGGCGCCGGATCGCGACCGCCCCGAGCCCCAGCGAGGCAGCGATCACGATCAGCGAGACCGCTCCCAGCGCGTAGCGCCCGGCGCTCATCGCGATCCGGGCGAAACCCTGCCGAAGGCGCGGGATCGCTTGGGTACGCTTGGACTCGATCCGATGACCGGCAGAAGACTAGGACTCGTCGCCACACTGGCGGCCCTCGGTATCGCCGTGGCGCTCGCCGGCTGCGGCGGAGGCGCCAAGACGCACGAGCCCACCGCGACCCAGGTGCCGCTCGTCGACGGCGCCAGCGTCATGGCGCAGGTGCGTCAGTGCGACCGCGGCGCCAACGCGTATTGCGCGATCGAGATGGTCGTGACCGACCCGCGCTACAAGACCTCCGCCGACCTGGTCGACCAGGAGCACGACAAGCTCCGCAGCCACGGCTGGACCGGCGGCACCGGCGACACCGGCGACCAGAAGGCCGCCGACTCCCCGGGCCACAAGCTGAGGGTGACCTACGCGACCGCCTCGGGCGACCTGCGCGGGGTCGACCTCGGCTCGATCCAGCGCTCGCGCAAGATCACGCTGGCGCTGTCGCGGGCCCTGTTCGACCAGGCGCCGGCGATGTCGCTAATGCTCGAGGTCGGCGCTTCCTAAGTGCTCGCCGGAGCGGCGCTCAGGGCCAGCCGCCGGCCCTGTCCAACCCCGATCGCGCTGCGGCCGTCGAGCAGGTCGCGCAAGTCGGCGCCGACCAGCTCCCGCCGCCAGCCCGAGAGCGTGCGAACGCTCGGCTCGGGCTCGCCGCGGCGTGCGGCACCGACGATCTGTTCGAGCTCTGAGCGCGACGCCAGCAGCTCGTAGGCGAGCCCAGCCTCGAGCGCGCGCGCCCGCAGCAGCGCCTCGGCCAGCGCGATCAGCGGCGCGTCACCGGGCTCGGTGCGCTCGCGCGCGGCCTCCCGCGGGATCGGGGTGCCTTCGCGGCCCCGCGCGATCGCCTCCAGGATCGCCGGGCCGCGGCGCCGCACGCCGGACGGGTGGATCCCACGGATCTGCTCCAGACCGCGGACGTTGGAGGGCTGGCGCTTGGCCAGCTCCACCAGCGGCGGGTCGGCGAGCACCGAGCCCACGGGACGGTCCTCGGAGCTCGCGGTGCGCTCTCGCCAGGCCGCCAGCTCCTTGGCGACCGCCCGCGCCCGCGGGTCGAGCTGGTTGACGCGTGGGAGGCGCTCCCAGGCGGTCTCGGGGTCGCGCTCGTCGGTCGCGGACTCGAGCCGGCGGCACTCCTCGCGAGCCCAGTCCAGCCGGCCGCTGCCGGTCAGCCGGCGCTGGAGCTCGTCGGCCAGCTCGAGCAGGTGCGCCACGTCCTCGGCGGCGTAACTCAACTGCTCGGCCGTCAGCGGGCGCGCGTCCCAGCGCGTGTAGCTCGCCGTCTTGCCCACGCGCCGGCCGAGGATCGCGCCGAGCAGGTTCGCGTAGCCGGCCTGGGCGCTGGCACCGGCGAACCCGGCCGCGATCTGCGTGTCGAAGATCCGGTTCATCTCGGTCTTCCAGGTGCGGCGCAGGATCGCCACGTCCTGGCGGCCCGCGTGCAGGACGATCTCGATCGCGGGATCGGCCAGGATCTCGGCCAGCGGCGTGGTGTCGACCTGGTCGAGCCCGTCGATCACGAGGATCTGGGGGGTGCCGTCGTCGCTGTCGACTACCACCTGGGCCAGGCACAGCAGCGCCCGGTAACGGCCCTCCGACATGAACTCGGTGTCGATCCCGAGGCGACCGTGCTCGCGCGCGGCAACCGCTGCCTGAGCGATCTCCGACGAAGTTGCGAGGCCCCTGTCCCCCATTTGGACCGATCACCCTACACGGCGATGCCACCCGTGAGTCACCCCGACGGCAATAACCGACCGTGCTGGTAGGATATGCCCCCATGATCTTCTCCTCGAAGGCCGAGTACGGCGTGCGGCTGATGGTCGAGCTGGGCCGTCAGTCGCCCGAGCAGCCGACCAGCCTGAAGGCGATCGCCGATGCGGAGAGCTTGCCGCTGGCCTACCTCGAGCAGGTCGTGGCGCGGCTTCGAAAGGCGGGGCTGGTGATGAGCGCCCGGGGCGCTCACGGCGGCTATTGGCTGGCGCGGCCCGCGGAGGAAATCTCGATGGACGAGGTCGTGGAGGCACTCGAGGGCGCGATCGCCCCGATGGAGTGCTTCGTGCACGATCACACCGAGCGCGTGCTGTGCTCGCACGAGCCGGACGCCGGTCGCGGCTGCGCCACCAAGCTGCTGTGGACTCGCGTCCAGGCCGGAATCATCCGCTCGCTGCAGACGACCACGCTCGCCGAGCTGGTCGAGTTCTCGCGCCGGACCGACCCCACGCCCACGAGCACCGTGGGCGTGGCCTGATGACACGAACCGAAAGCTGAGATGGCAGACCTAGAGATCCGAAACCTTCACGTCCGAGCTGGGGAGAAGGACATCCTTCGCGGCTTGGATCTCGCCGTGACCAAGGGTGAGATCCACGCCCTGATGGGCCCGAACGGCTCGGGTAAGTCGACCCTGGCTAACGCGATCATGGGCCACCCGAACCTCGATGTGACCGAGGGCCAGATCCTGTTCAAGGGTGAGGACATCACCGGGGCCGACCCCGATGAGCGCGCTCGCATGGGGCTGTTCCTGGCGTTCCAGTACCCGGTGTCGGTGCCCGGCGTGACGGTCACGAAGTACCTGCGGACGATGCTCAATGCCCACCGCGAGGCGCACGGCGAGGAGCCGATCCCGCTGAAGGACTTTCGCCAGACCGTCGAGGCTGCGATGAAGCTGACCAACGTCCCGCGCGAGTTCTCCAGCCGCTACCTGAACGAAGGCTTCTCGGGCGGGGAGAAGAAGCGGATGGAGATCCTCCAGCTGGCGCTGCAGCGGCCGGAGATGGCGATCCTCGACGAGACCGACTCGGGTCTGGACATCGACGCCCTGCGGGTCGTCGCCAACGGCGTCAACGCCGTCGCCGGCCCCGACATGGGCGTCCTGATCATCACTCACTACCAGCGCATCCTGCACCTCGTGCAGCCCAGCCACGTGCACGTCATGTACCAGGGACGGATCGTCAAGGAGGGCGGCGCCGACCTCGTCGACGAGCTCGAGGCCAAGGGCTACGGCTGGATCACCGACAAGGTCGCGGCATGACCACCAGCATCAGCGTCACCGCGACCCTCCCGGAGATCGCCTCGCAGTTCCCGGTGCTCAGCCGGGAGATCGGCGGCAAGCCGATCACGTACCTGGACTCCGCCGCGACCTCCCAGACCCCGCAGCCGGTGATCGACGCGATGACCAGCTACTACACGCACTCGCGCGCGTCGATCCACCGCGGCGTGTACCCGCTCGCGGTCGAGGCCACCGACCTCTACGAGGGCGCTCGCGGGCGGATCGCTGAGTGGCTCGGGTCGACGCCCGAGGAGACAATCTTCACCTCCAACGCCACTGCCGGGATCAACCTCGTCGCCTACACCTGGGGTCGCCACAACGTCAACCGCGGCGATCTGGTGGTGCTGACCGAAATGGAGCACCACTCGAACATCGTCCCCTGGCAGCTGCTGTGCCAGGACCGGGAAGCCGAACTCGCCTACGTGCCGGTGCTGGAGGACGGCCAGCTCGACATGGACGCGCTCGACGAACTGCTCGCGCGCAGCCCCAAGCTGGTCGGTGTCGCCCACGTGTCCAACGTGCTGGGCACGATCAACCCGGTCGCCGAGATCGCCCGCCGCGCGCACGAGGCCGGTGCCGTGCTGATGGTGGACGGCAGTCAGGCGATCCCGCAACTGCCGGTCGACCTGCGTGCGATCGACGCCGACTTCTACGCCTGGACCGGGCACAAGGCCTACGGCCCGACCGGGATCGGCGTGCTCCACGGCCGCCGCGCGCTGCTCGAGGAGATGCCGCCGTTCATCGGGGGCGGGCACATGATCCGCACGGTCGCGGCCAACGAGTCGACGTGGACCGACCTGCCCTGGAAGTTCGAGGCGGGGACCTCGCAGATCGCCGAGGCGATCGGCCTCGGGGTCGCGGTCGACTGGCTGCGCGAGCTCGGCATGGACCACGTCCGCGCGCACGAGCTGGGGCTCACGGGCGAGGCGCTCGAGCGGCTCGGCACCGAGATCCCCGGCCTGACCGTGTACGGCCCCCCGGCCGCGACCGACCGCGGCGCGGTCGTGTCGTTCGCGCTCGAGGGCGCTCATCCCCACGACATCGGGGAGATCCTCGGTCGCGAGGGAGTGTGTGTGCGCGCCGGTCACCACTGTGCGCAGCCGCTGATGCGCAAGCTCGGCGTGTCGGCGACCGCGCGGGCGTCGTTTGCGGTGCACAACTCCGCTGGCGACTTGCAGCGGCTGATCGACGGCCTGTTCGAGGTCCGCCGGGTCATGCAGCTGGACTGAGTAGCGCCCCGCTACGCTGAGACCGAGATGGACGATCTCTACCGAGAGAACATCCTCGACCACTACAAGCATCCCCACAACTGGAGCCCACCCGGGGACGAGCTCGAGGACGCGGACCTGGAGTTCCACGACCTCAACCCGCTGTGCGGTGACGAGCTGACCGTCCGGCTGGCGGTCGGCGAGGGCGGGCGGATCGACGACGTCCGCTTCTCGGGCCACGGATGCGCGATCTCCCAAGCGGCCGCGTCGATGGCCTCTGACGAGATCAAGGGCATGACCGTCGAGGAGCTGCTCAAGCTAGACCGCTCGTTCGTGCTCGACCTGCTCGGGATCGACATCTCCGCGACGCGGCTGAAGTGTGCGCTGCTCTCGCTGAAGGTGCTCAAGGGCGCCTCGCTCGGCCACGCGGTCGACTGGGAGTCCGAAGCGCCCGCCAGCGACGCCGCCTGAGCCGCAGCGAGTTCGCGCTTGTGAAGGCGCGAGAACGGGAAGGCCTGTCGCGTGGAGGTCCTTCGCCGCAAGAGCGTCGAGCAGTCCATCAGGGACACCGAGGAGTCCGAGCATCAGCTGCGACGGTCGCTCGGACCGATCCAGCTGACCGCGATCGGGATCGGGGTGATCATCGGCACCGGGATCTTCGTCCTGACCGGAGAAGCCGCCGGCACGGTCGCTGGTCCGGCGATCACGCTTTCGTTCGTGGCGGCCGCGATCGTCTGCGGGCTGGCCGGGCTCTGCTACGCGGAGTTTGCCTCGGCCGTGCCCGTCGCGGGGTCTGCGTACACGTTCTCCTACACCAGCCTCGGCGAGTTGATCGCCTGGATCATCGGCTGGGACCTGATGCTCGAGCTGGCCTTCGGAGCCTCGACCGTCGCCTCGGGTTGGTCGCAGTACTTCCAGGTCGTGCTGACCTCGGCGCCGTTTCACGCGCACCCACCGGCGTGGATCTTCGCCGATCACCACAACGTCGTGGGCGCGGCGATCGTGCTGCTGATCTCGGGTCTGCTGTGCCTGGGCGTTCGCACCTCCAGCGGCATCAACGCGGTGATCGTGGCGATCAAGCTGACGATCATCGGCGTAGTGATCGTCGCCGGCCTGTCCTACATCCACTCTCGCAACTACCACCCGTTCATCCCGCCGTCGGGCTCGACTCCGGCGCCGGGTGGCAGCTCGGGCAAGACGCTGATTCAGAACCTGGGCGCGGCGCCAGGGGCGTTCGGGATCGGCGGGATCTTCAGCGGCGCGGCGCTCGTGTTCTTCGCGTTCATCGGGTTCGACGTCGTCGCCACCAATGCCGAGGAGACCAAGAAGCCGCAGCGCACGCTGCCGATCGCGATCTTCGCCTCGCTCGCGATCTGCGCGTTGCTGTATGTCGCCGTCTCGCTCGTGATCACCGGGATGGTCAAATACAACAAGATCGATGTCGCTGCGCCGCTGGCGACCGCGTTCCAGTCCGTCGGCCAGAACACGATCGCGACGATCGTCGCCTATGGCGCGCTGGCGGGCATCACCTCGGTGATCCTGGTGTTGTTGATGGGCCAGAGCCGCGTGTTCTTCGCGATGAGCCGCGACGGTCTGCTGCCGCCGATGTTCGCCAAGGTCTCTAAGCGCTTCGGCACGCCGTACCGGACGACCCTGATCACCGGCGCGGTCGTCGCCGCACTCGCCTTCTTCATCCCGCTGAAGACGCTCGCGGAACTGGTCAACATCGGGACGCTGTTCGCTTTCATCCTGGTAGCGATCGGGGTGCTGATGTTGAGGCGCAGCGAGCCCGATCTGGAGCGCCCGTTCCGGGTCCCGTTCGTACCGGTGATCCCGATCCTCTCGGTGCTCGCCTCCTTCTGGCTGATGCTCAACCTGCAGACCGCCACCTGGGTGCGATTCGCGATCTGGATGGCCGTCGGGTTCGTCGTCTACTTCACCTACTCGGTGCGCCACAGCCGCGTCCGGCGCCAGGGCGACTCCGGGCCTCCGGGCTCGGGTCCCGATCGGGGCGGCTCCGGCGGCTCCGGCGACCGGTCCAGATCCGAGGTCGGCGCCGGCTCCACCGGGGCCTGAGCAGGGCGTGCTGGCTCGCGGGCGGGCTCCGTCGCGTTTGGCTGCCTCCTACTCCGCCGCTACACTTCACAACGTAAATCCGATCTTTTGACTAGGACTTCCGTTTACGTGCCAGAGATCATCGAAGTCTGCCCCGTGGAGCAGCTCAAGCCGGGCGAAATGCGCCTGGTCGAATGGGAGGAACTCGAGATCGGAGTGTTCAACTGTGCCGGCACCGTGTACGCGATCGAAGATCGGTGCTCGCACGACAACGGCCCGCTGGTGGAGGGCGAACTCGACCAGGAGACGTGCACGATCGAGTGCCCTCGGCACGGCTCGCTGTTCGACCTGCGGACGGGCCAGCCCAAGACTTTGCCCGCGTACGTTCCGGTGGACACCTTCCCGGTGATCATCGAAGACGAGACGATCAAGCTGGAGGTGGACTAGTGGCTACTCCCGAGACTGAGACCCCGGTCCTCACGGAGAACGAAGCACTCTCGCGAATCAACGCCGACTACGACGAGCGCTATGGGTTCCATGACGCCGAGAACTACCTGTACAAAGCCCCTAAGGGCGTCAACGCCGAGATCGTGGCCAAGATCTCGGAGTTCAAGTCCGAGCCGCAGTGGATGCGCGACTTCCGCCTGAAGGCGCTCGAGCATTTCCAGTCGCGCCCCCAGCCGACCTGGGGCTCGCCGATGCTGGCCGAGGTCGACTACGACGACATCCACTACTTCGTGCGCGCTTCCGAGCGCGCCGAGCGCTCCTGGGATGACGTCCCCGAGGACGTCAAGAAGACATTCGACCGGCTCGGCATCCCCGAGGCCGAGCGCAAGTTCCTGTCCGGCGTCGGCGCCCAGTACGAGTCCGAGGTCGTCTACCACCAGGTACGCGAGGACCTCGAGAAGCAGGGCGTGATCTTCAAGGACATGGATTCCGGCCTGCGCGAGCACGAGGACCTGGTCCGCGAGTACTTCGCGACGGTGATCCCGCCCAACGACAACAAGCTCGCAGCGCTCAACTCCTCGGTCTGGTCGGGCGGCTCGTTCGTCTACGTCCCGCCGGGCGTGCACGTGGAGATGCCGCTGCAGGCCTACTTCCGGATCAACACCGAGTCGATGGGCCAGTTCGAGCGGACGCTGATCATCGCCGACGAGGGCTCTTACGTTCACTACGTCGAAGGCTGCACGGCGCCGACCTACTCCTCGTCGTCGCTGCACTCCGCGGTCGTCGAGCTGATCGCCAAGCCGGGCGCCCGGATCCGCTACACGACGGTCCAGAACTGGTCGACCAACGTGTTCAACCTGGTCACCAAGCGCGCCGTCGCGCAGGAGGACGCGACCGTCGAGTGGGTCGACTGCAACCTCGGCTCGCGGCTGACGATGAAGTACCCGAGCGTCTACCTGATGGGCGAGCGCGCCCACGGCGAGATCCTGTCGATCGCGTTCGCCGGCAAGGGCCAGCACCAGGACGCCGGCGGCAAGATCATCCACGCCGCGCCGAACACGACCTCGAACATCTTCGCCAAGTCGATCTCCAAGGACGGCGGCCGCGGCTCCTACCGCGGGTTGCTGGAGATCGCCAAGGGCGCGCACGGCGCGCGCTCGAAGGTGGTCTGCGATGCGCTGCTGCTCGACGAGCACTCCCGGTCTGACACCTACCCGACGATCCGCATCGGCGAGGACGACGTCAACGTCGGCCACGAGGCGACCGTCTCGAAGGTCGGCGAGGACCAGCTCTTCTACCTGATGTCACACGGCATCCCCGAGGACGAGGCCTCCAAGCTGATCGTCAACGGCTTCATCGAGCCGATCACCAAGGAACTGCCGATGGAATACGCGGTCGAGATGAACCGGCTGATCGAGCTGCAGATGGAGGGCTCGATTGGCTAGTGGTGCGGGCATGGCTGCACGTGCCACGGACGCTTCACCCGCGGTCGAGCTGCCCACATTCAAGGGGCGGCCCGGCTGGGAGTTCACCGACATCACGGGCCTTGACCTGACCGCATACGAGCCGGTCAGCGGCGCCGAGGCCGCGACCGCGGAGCCGCTGTTCGAGCTGCCCGAGGGGCAGGATCTGCCCGACGGCGTGATCGTGACCACGATCGCCGAGGCGCTGACCGAGCACTCCGAGCTGCTCGAGAGCCGTCTCGGGTCGGTGGTGAGCGGCGACGATCCGTTCGTGGCGCTCAACGACGCCGGCTACCGCAACGGTTCGTTGGTGTACGTCCCCCGTGGCGTCGCCGTCGAGCAGCCGATCTCGCTGGCCAGCGTCCAGGCGCGGGCCGGCACCCTGTTCAACCAGCGCACGCTGGTGGTGCTCGAGGAGGGCTCCCAGGCCGAGGTCTGGGAGCAGTACCTGTCGGGCGAGGACGAGCTCGACGGCGTGTTCAACGTCGTCACCGAGCTGATCGTGTCCGACAACGCCCACCTTCGCTACGTGTCGGGTCAGGCACTGTCGGAGCGCAGCTGGATCTTCGGCGCCCAGCGCGCCGACGTCGGCCGCGACGCGTCGCTCGACTGGGTGGCGCTCGGGTTCGGCTCGGCCAACGGCCACGTGCGGATGGAGACCAAGCTGGCCGGCGAGGGCGCCGACGCGCGCGTCACCGGCGCGTACGCCACCCACGGCCGCCAGCACATCGACTTCGACACAAACCAGGAGCACGCCGCGCCGAACACGACGTCGGACCTGGCGTTCCGGGGCGTTCTGCAGGGCCGCTCGACGGCGGTCTGGAAGGGCAACATCATCGTCGACCCCGGCGCTCAGAAGACCGACGCGTTCCAGGAGTCACGCAACCTGCTGATCTCCAAGCGCGCCCACGCTGACGCGATCCCGGGCCTGGAGATCCAGGCCAACGACGTGCGCTGCACGCACGCCGCGGCCGTCGCCCAGGTCGATCCCGAGCAGCTGTTCTACCTGCGCTCGCACGGCCTCGGTGAGGAGGTGGCCAAGCGGCTGGTGATCGAGGGCTTCCTGGCGGCGCTGGTCGAGCGCTTCGAGCAGGGTCCGGTGCGCGAGCGGCTTGCGGGCGCGCTGGAGCGCCGCCTCAGCATCGTCCTCGGCGACTGACGCCGGGCCCGCAACGGCCGAGACTGGCCAGCTAGGGCTCGAGCGAGTCGAGCTCTTCCTGGCTGAGCTCGAGCTGGGCCGCCTCGAGGTTCTCCTCGAAGTGAACGATCGAGCTGGTGCCCGGGATCGGGAGGATCACCGGCGAGCGGGCCAGCAGCCACGCGATCGCCACCTGCACCTGGCTGGCGTCGTGAGCGCGCGCGACCGCGGTCAGCGCCTCGCCGAGCTTCGATGCGTTGGCGACCTCGATCGGCGCCCAGGGCAGAAACGCGAGCCCCTGCCGCTCGCAGGCCGCCAGCACGTCGTCGGAGCTGCGGTCGGCGAAGCTGTAACGGTTCTGCACCGACACCACCTCGGCGATCTGCTGGGCGCGCTCGAGCTCTTCGCCGTCGACGTTGGAGACGCCGATCAGGCGGATCTTGCCCTCCTGTTGGAGCTCCACCAGCGCGCCGACCGAGTCCTCGATCGGAACCTCCGGGTCGACGCGGTGAAACTGATACAGGTCGATCCGCTCGAGCTTGAGGCGGCGCAGCGAGTCCTCGCAGCAGCGCTTCAGCCGATCGGGGCGGCCGGACGGCACCCACTGGTTGGGGCCGGGGCGGGCGAGCCCGGCCTTGGTGGCGATCACCAGGTCGTCGGGATAGGGGTGCAGCGCCTCGGCGATCAGGTTCTCGGACACGTCGGGCCCGTAGGAGTCGGCCGTGTCGATCAGGTTGACCCCGTCCTGGACGACCCGGCGCAGAAGCTCCCGCGCGCCGGCAGGGTCGGGCGGCTCGCCCCAGATCCCGTCGCCGGTGATCCGCATCGCGCCGAACCCGAGGCGGCGGACCTCGAGCTCGCCGCCGATCGTGAAAGTGTCAGTGGCTGTTGTCATCGCGGCGCGATCGTATCGGGCCGCGGCCGCTAGCCTCTCGCTCGTGCGCGAGCCCGACGGCCTCTAGATGCAGCGCGTACTCGTCACCGGCGGCGCCGGGACGATCGGTGCCGCCGTGGTGCGCCGTCTGCTCGCCGAGCCCGACCTCGAGGTCCGCGTGTCCGACCAGCGCGAGGCGCCGGAGTGGATCGCCTCGGCGTGCGAGGTGCACACCGCCGATCTGCGCGAGCTCGACAACGCCCGTGCGGCGATGGACGGCTGCGACGGCGTCATCCACCTGGCCGCGATCGTGGGCGGGATCGCCAACTTCCATAAGCTCCCGTACACGCTCAGCGAGGTCAACGCCGCGCTCTACAACGCGGTGTTCCGCGCCGCGCTGGAGCGCGAGGTCGAGCGCTTCCTGTACGTCTCCTCAAGCATGGTGTTCGAGCGCGCGACCGAGTTCCCGACCACCGAGGCGCACATCGACGTCTGTCCGATGCCGCGCTCGGCGTACGGGTTCTCGAAGTTGACCGGCGAGGTGTTCACGGTCGCCGCGCACGACGAGCATGGGTTGCCGTACACGATCTGCCGGCCATTCAACGCCTACGGCCCCGGGGAGATGCCCGACGACGAGCCCGGGATCGCCCACCTCGTGCCCGACGTGATCCGCAAGGTGCTGTCGGGGCAGCGGCCGCTGCAGATCTTCGGCTCCGGGCGCCAGACGCGGACGCTCACTCACATCGACGACATCGCCGACGGGATCGTCACCGCGCTGCGCCACCCGGCGGCGCACAACCAGGACTTCAACATCTCAGCCGGCGAGGAGCTGACCGTCGCCGAGATCGCGCGGGTGGTCTGGGGCGTCTGCGGTCGCTCGCCCGAAGAGTTCGAGCTCGAGCACCTGCCCAGCTACCGGGTCGACGTCCAACGCCGCTGGCCGTCCGTCGAGAAGGCGCGGACGCTGCTCGGCTGGGAGGCCCGGGTGGATCTCCGTGACGGGGTGGCCCAGACCGCCGATTGGCTGCGCGGGGTGCTCCGCCCGACGGCGTAGGATCCGCACGCTACCCACGAGGAGAACCACTAGATGGCTCGCGGAGTTCCCCAGATGGTCGCACTCGGCTACGGCAAGTACGTGCGCGCCGACCGCGTGTACGCGCTGGTCCCGCTCGAGGGCGGCGACCGCGGCGACGGCCGCCGCACGCTCGTCCACGTCGACGGGATCGACGAGCCGATCGTGGCCTCGCGCTCGGAGGGAGCGATCGCCCGCGACGTGGCCGAGGCACTCGGCCAGCACCCGCCCGGAGGTCGCCGCGAGGGCTCGTTGCCGGGTCAGGTCGCGCTTTTTTAGGTTCGGGTGTCGATTTCGGTCGCTTCCGGTTCGTAGAGGTATTGAAGAAGGTCCTTTCTGCCCTACCAGAGGAGTCGATCTCGATGACCCAGTACCTGCTGTCCGTTCACCACTCCTACTCCGCCCCGATGCCGGAGCCCGAGGAGATGGCCGCCACGTTTGCCGACGTCGACGCGTTCAACCAGCAGCTGCAGAGCTCGGGCGGGTGGGTGTTCGCCGGTGGCCTCGAGGCACCCGACACCGCGACCGTCGTCCAGATCAACGACGGGCAGCCGGTGCTCAGCGACGGGCCGTACGCGGAATCCAAGGAGCACCTCGGCGGCTTCTGGGTGATCGACGCCGCCGATCTCGACGACGCGCTGCGCTGGGCCGAGCAGGCCTCCCGGGCGTGCCGCGCCCCGGTGGAGGTCCGCCCGTTTCAGGCTGAGCCCGAGTCCGCTGAGCGGTGAGCCCGGTCGCCGGCGGGGACGTCGAGCGGGTCTTCCGCGAGGAGTCCTCTCGCGCGATCGCCGCGCTGATCGGCCGCTTTCGCGACATCGACCTCGCCGAGGAGGCCGTCCAGGACGCGTTCCTGGTCGCGCTCCGTCAGTGGCCGCAGACGGGCGAGCCTCCCAATCCCGGCGCATGGATCACGACCACGGCTCGCAACCGTGCGATCGACATCCTGCGCCGGGAGTCCACCCGCGACCGGCGCCAGGCCGAAGCCGTCGGCATCCAGGCGCCGGACGTGGATGACGAGCTCGATCCGCTCGGCGACGACCGCCTGCGGCTCCTGTTCATGTGCTGCCATCCGGCGCTGTCGGAGCAGGCACAGGTCGCGCTCACGCTGCGCCTGGTCGGCGGGCTGCAGACCCCGGAGATCGCCCGCGCGTTCTTGACGCCGACGGCGACGATGGCGCAGCGACTGGTCCGCGCCAAGCGCAAGATCACCGCCGCGAACATCCCGTACCGGATCCCGCCCGACGAGGAGCTGCCGGGCCGTCTGCGCCCAGTGCTGGGCGTGATCTACCTGGTGTTCAACGAGGGCCACACCGCCACCGCCGGCACCGAGCTGGTGCGCGCCGACCTCTGTCTGGAGGCGATCCGGCTGGCACGGCTGCTGGTCAGGCTGATGCCCGACGAGCCTGAGGCGATTGGCCTGCTCGCGCTGCTGCTGTTGATCGACGCGCGGCGGGCGGCGCGGACGACGCCGGATGGGGAACTTGTGCTGCTCGCCGACCAGGACCGTGGTCGCTGGGACCAGCGGCGGATCGTCGAGGGCCAGGCGCTGGTGCGGCGCTGCCTGCGCCGTAACCAGCCCGGTCCGTTCCAGATCCAGGCGGCGATCAACGCCGTCCACTCCGACGCGCCCAGCGTCGCGCTGACCGACTGGCGCCAGATCGTGGCCCTGTACGACCAACTGCTGGCGTTCACGCCAACGCCCGTGGTGGCTTTGAACCGAGCGATCGCGGTCGCCGAGCTCGACGGACCCGAGCGCGCGCTGGGACTCGTGGACCCGCTCGACCTCAGCGCCTACGCGCCGTACCACTCAACGCGCGCCAACCTGCTCGCGCGCTGCGGCCGAGTCGACGAGGCGCGCGCCGCCTACGAGACCGCCCGCGAGCTCACGACCAACGAGGCCGAGCGGCGGTTCCTCGCCAGCCGTCTGGCCCGGCTCGCCTGACCCTCGTCCGACCGAAGGAGTACCCACGATGCGCATCACCGTTCACACCTTCCTCACCCTCGACGGGGTCATGCAGGCTCCGGGAGGAGCCGAGGAGGACCCACAGGGCGGATTCCGCCACGGCGGCTGGATGGTCCCGTTCGTCGATCAGGACTTCAACGAGATCGCTGCGAGCTGGTTCGAGCGCACCGACGCGGTGCTACTCGGGCGTACGACCTACGAGCTGATGAAGCCGTACTGGTCGTCGGTCACCGATCCCGACAACGCCGCGGCGCGGGTGCTCAACGACGGTCGCAAGTACGTTGTCTCAACCACGATGCACAGCGCCGACTGGGGTGACACGACGATCTTGCGCTCGCTCGACGACGTGCGCGAGCGCAAGGGCCAGGACGGCGGCGAGCTGCAGGTCCACGGCAGCGCGATGCTGGCCGGCGCGCTGCACGCGGCCGGGCTGATCGACGAGTATCGCTTGGTGACCTTCCCGGTCACGGTCGGCGCCGGCAAGCGGCTGCTCGGCGAGGCGGCGGCCGCCCGCGGCTACGACGTCGTGGCCAGTCGGATCACGGGCGCGGGCGCGACCTACCTGGAGCTTCGCCCGACCGCATCTGCGGGCGGCGGCGAGTTCACCGTGGAGGGCGGCAAGGAGTCCCACTGACGTTAGGCTCCGTGCGATGAGCAAGCGGATCCTGCTGCTGCGCGGCATCAACATCGGTCCCAACCGTCGGGTGGCGATGCCCCAGCTGCGCGAGGCGCTGGCCGCCGCCGGGATGAAGGACGTCGAGACCTACGTGCAGAGCGGCAACGTCGTCGTCTCGAGCCGCAAGTCGCCCGACAAGCTCGCTCGCGAGACCGAGCGCGCGATCGCCGACGGGTTCGGCTTCGACGTAGATGTGGTGGTCCGCACTCGCGACGAGCTCGCCGAGGTGGTGAAGCGCAACCCGCTCGGCGACGTCGCCGACAACCCCAAGCGATACCAGGTGAGCTTTCTGTCCGAGCAGCCGGATCCCGACGTGGTCGCGGATTTGGCCAAGCTCGCTCGCGAGTCAGAGCGCCTGGTGGCCGACGGGCGCGAGCTCTACGCGTGGCACCCCGAGGGCGTGGCGCGCTCCAAGCTGTGGGCGGCGCTGGCGGGTAAGAAGCTGGGGGTGACCGCGACCGCGCGTAACTGGACCACGGTCACCACCCTGCTCGAGATGGCTGACGGGAAGGCCTAGCCGCGCATACGACGACGAGCGCGATCCAGCGGTTGCGAGAGGCGGCGGTATCCGGCATGGGGATAATCATTGTATGGGGATGCGCCTGAAGCACTTCATGGTGTTGGGCTCTCTGGCCGAGCGCGACCGGATTCCGCAGCAGGAGCTCGGAGACGTCTGCGGCGTCGACGCCAACAACCTCGTGCTGCTGCTCAACGAGCTCGAAGCGGAGGGCTACGCCGAGCGCCGGCGCGACCCGGGCTGACCGATGCATCAGTACGTGATCGTCGACGTGTTCACGGATACGCCGCTGGAGGGCAACCAGCTGGCCGTGTTCACCGACGCGTCTGACCTCGACGGCGAGCGGATGCAGCGCGCCGCCCGCGAGACCAACCTGTCGGAGTCGGTGTTCGTCGTCGGTCGGGGGGACGGGGCGGACGCTCGGATCCGGATCTTCACGCCGGCGACCGAGCTGCCGTTCGCGGGCCACCCCGTGCTCGGGACCGCGTACGTGATCGGGTCTGAGTCGGGCGCCCATGCCGTCACGCTCCAGACCGGGGCCGGGGCGGTTCCGATCACGCTCACGCGCGAGCGCGGGGAGATCGTGTTCGGCGAGATGGAGCAACCGATCCCCGCTCCGCAGCCGTTTGACCAGGTCGACGAACTGCTCGCCGCGGTCGGTGTGAAACGCTCCGAGCTCCCGGTCGAGGCCTACCGGCAGGGCCCGGTCCACGTATACGTGATGCTCTCCAGCGAGGCCGAGGTGGCCGCGCTCGAACCGAACTTCGACGCGCTGGGCCGGCTCGGCGCGATTGGCGTCAGCTGCTTTGCCGGGGAGGGCGCCCACTACAAGACGCGGATGTTCGGCGTCGGCATGGGGGTCAGTGAGGACCCCGCTACCGGGTCCGCGGCGGGGCCACTCGCGGTCCATCTCGCCCGCCATCGCCGGATCCCCTACGGCACCCGGATCCAGATCCGCCAGGGCGAGGAGATCCGTCGGCCCTCGGTCCTCTACGCCCAGGTCGACGGCAGCGCGGACGGGCTGGAGCGGGTGCGGGTCGGCGGCAGCGCTGTGATCGTCGCGCGCGGCGAGTACCGGCTGAGCTAGCGGGTCGCGCTGAAACGCGAGACCCACCCGGCGCTTGCGGGCGGTGGGATACTCGAGTGACCGCTACCTGCACCAATCGCCGGAGGTGAGGAGATGTCTGACCCGGCCCACGTTCTCGTCGTTGCGCATCAGACGGCGGCGACCAGCGGTTTGCTCGAGGCCGTCAATGCGCGAGCCCAGGACGGACCCGCGACGTTCCACCTCGTCGTGCCGCGCCAGGCGCACGGGATGCACAAGCTCGTCGACCCCCAGGACACCGGGGACGATGAGGCCAAGCAGGTCCTCGACCAGGCCCTGCCCAAGCTCACCGAAGCAGCCGGAGTGGAGGTCACCGGCAGCCTGGGGGACTCGGAGCCGCTGATGGCCATCCAGGACGCGGTCAACCTCGGCAACTACGACGAGCTGATCATCTCGACGCTGCCGCTGGGGATCTCCCGGTGGCTGAAGCTCGACCTGATCAGCAAGGCGAAGGCGCTCGGGCTGCCGGTCACCCACGTGCAGGCCCGCAGCAATGCCCCGGCCGAGGCCGGCGTCGGCTCTTAGACCGCTCCAACCCCGCTACATATAGGCTGCCCCGGCGATGAAGCTCGCCACCTTCCGCGTGCCGGGTCGCGACGAGCCGCTCGCGGGCGACGTCGTCGATGGGCGCGTGGTCGCATTCGAGGGCGGCGTCGGGGTCGCCGACGTGCTCGCGGGCGCCCAACCGTCGCCCGGGTCGGACAACTGGTCGCTCGACGAGGTGACGCTGCTGGCCCCGGTGCCGCGTCCCGGGACCGTGTACGCGATCGGGCTCAACTACGCCGAGCACATCGCGGAGACCGGCAACGAGCCGCCCAAGGCGCCCGTCGTATTCGTCAAGGTCGCCAACGCGGTGGCGCCGCCCGGCGGGCCGATCCGCTGTCCGGAGGTCGTCAAGCGGCTCGACTACGAGGGCGAGCTGACGATCGTGATCGGAGCCGGCGGAGCGATCGGTGGCTTCTGTGTCGCCGACGACGTCAGCGCGCGCGACCTGCAGCGGCGCGAGCCGCAGTGGACGCGCGCCAAGGGCGCCGACACGTTCTGCCCATTCGGCCCGTGGGTGACCACTGCCGACGAGGTTCCGGATCCCGGCAACCTGTGGCTGAAGACCTGGGTCAATGGCGACCTGCGTCAGGACAGCAACACGTCGGACCTGATCTTCGGGTGTGACGAGCTCGTGCGGTTCATCTCCGAGACGTGCACGCTGCTGCCCGGCGACCTGATCCTGACCGGCACGCCGAGTGGCGTCGGGCAGGCGATGGATCCGCCGCAGTTCCTCACCTCGGGCGACGTGATCAGAATTGAGATCGAGCGCTTGGGCTCGATCCAACATCGCGTGGGATAGATCTTCACTTAAGCGGGTAGTTGGACGCCCATGAGGAGCGGGTCGGCGTGCTGAGGTTGCACCCATCGACGATCGACTATGTGATCCTGGCGATCTACTTCGTGGTCGTCCTCGGGATCGGGTTCGTCGCGCGGCTGGCGATCAAGACCGACCTCGACTTCTTCCTGTCAGGCCGGTCGCTGCCGGCGTGGATCACCGGTCTGGCGTTCATCGCCGCGAACTTGGGCGCGCTGGAGATCCTGGGCCAGGCCGCCAACGGTGCACAGTACGGAGTGCCTGCAGTTCACTACTACTGGATCGGCGCCGTGCCGGCGATGATCTTCCTGGGTCTGTTCATGATGCCGTTCTACTACGGCGCCAAGGTCAGATCGGTGCCGGAGTACCTGCGCCTGCGCTTCAACGAGGCGGCTCACGCGTTCAACGCCGGGACGTTCGCGGTCGCAACCGTGCTGATCTCCGGAGTGAACCTGTTCGCGCTGGCGCTGATCATCCACCTGATGCTCGGTTGGTCGGTGACGACCGCGATCCTCGTGGCGGCGGCGATGGTGCTGGTGTACATCACGCTCGGCGGCCTGACCTCGGCGATCTACAACGAGGTCCTGCAGTTCTTCGTGATCGTGGCCAGCCTGCTGCCGCTGACGCTCGTGGCGTTGCATTCGATCGGTGGGTTCGACGGCCTCAAGCACCGCGTCAAGGCGTTCAAGCCGCTCGGCGAGCCGGGCCTGCACGCCTGGAAGGGCCTGGCGATTCACCACGTCACCAACCCGCTGGCATCCGACTGGGTCGGCGTCGTCTTCGGACTCGGGTTCGTGCTCAGCTTCGGTTACTGGACGACGAACTTCGCGGAGGTACAACGCGCCCTGTCGGCCAGGAACATGTCGGCCTCGCGCCGCACCCCGCTGATCGGCGCCTACCCGAAGATCTTCCTCCCGTTCATCATCATCCTTCCGGGCATCATCGCCGTGCTGACCGTTCACGGGCTGGGCGGCTCGAACATCAACCTCCAGTACAACACGGCGATCCCGCACCTGATCGGTAACTACCTCCCCGAGGGGATGCTCGGGATCGCGGTCACCGGCCTGATCGCGGCGTTCATGGCCGGCGTCGCCGCGAACGTGACCTCGTTCAACACAGTGGTCACCTACGACCTGATCCAGGCGTACTTCGCCAAGGACCGGGACTCCGCCTTTTACCTGCGTGCCGGCCGCTACGTGACGATCGGCGGAATCTTGATTTCGGTGTTCACGGCGTTCATCGCCAAGGGTTACTCGAACATCATGAACTACATCCAGACGCTGTTCTCGATCTTCAACGCGCCGCTGTTCGCGACGTTTATCGTGGCGATGTTCTGGAAGCGGGCGACCCCCTGGGCGGGATTCTGGAGTCTGGTCGCCGGGACGGCGGCGGCATACGCCACCAACCGTCTGAACGCCTACAAAGTGGTGTTCCACTTCGGGTCGGCGCTGAGCGCCAGCTTCTGGCAGGCGATCATCGCGTTCGTCGTCGGCGCGGTGGTGCTGGTCCTGGTCTCGTTCGTCACCAAGCCGAAGCCCGAGGAGGAGTTGCGCGGGCTCGTCTGGGGCCTGACCCGGGCCGACGAGCCCGAGGAGCACGCGGACCCGCGCGACAAGCTGTGGTGGCGCTCGCCGTGGCTGCTGGGCGGCGTCGCGCTAGCGATCCTGGTCGTGCTGAACATCATCTTCATCTAGTGTCACCTTTGGAAAGAGCGGAGCGAGCGAGTGTCAGCTGACGAGTCAAGCGGATACGCCTCAGACCAGCCCCCCGAGCCGCCGCCTCCGGACGTCCAGAGCGAGGCCGAGGCGGTGAAGACCGCCAACCGGTTCGACATCCGCCGGTTGATCGGCGGTGTGTTCCTGCTCTACGGGCTGATCCTGCTGGCGCTCGGGATCTTCGGAGACCACGAGATCAAGACCAAGGCCGCGGGGATCAACATCGACCTCTGGGCCGGCCTGGGGATGCTGATCTTCGGCGGGCTGATGATCTTCTGGGCGCTGTCGCGTCCGGTCCAGCCGGAGCCCTCAGAGACGGTGCGCTCCGGCTCCGCCGAGCCGGGCGCGGCCTCCTAGGACTGCAGCGTCGCGTTGACGGTGATCTTGATGCCCGACAGGGCGCGTGACACCGGGCAGTTGCGGCCAGCGTCAAACGCGGCCTGCTCGAAAGCAGCCTGATCGACGCCGGGCACGCGACCGTTGACGGTCAGCTCCGACGTGGTCACCGTGGGCGCGCCCTCGACGATATCGAGCGTGACCTTTGAGCTGACATCCAGGTGCTCGGGCGGCGTCCCGGCCTCGCCGAGGCCGTGTGACAGCGCCATCGAGTAGCACGCCGCGTGGGCGGCGGCGATCAGCTCCTCGGGGCTGGTCTTGCCCTCGGAGCGCTGGGTGCGCGACGCCCACGTGACCGGCAGCTCGAACGCGCCGCTGGTCGCGGTCACCGTCCCCGAGCCGTGCGGCAGGTCGCCGTCCCACGCGGTGTTTGCGGTCCGTTCAGCCATCGGCATGGCGACTGCCTCCTCGGTTGTGTCAGTGGTGGTCGATGACGCGGTCGATGAGCCCGTACTCGACCGCCTCGTCTGCCTTGAAGAACCGGTCGCGCTCCATGTCGGTGTGGACCTGCTCGAGCGGCTGACCGGTGTGGTGGGCGTAAATCTCGTCGATCCGCCCGCGGACGTTGAGGATCTCGCGCGCGTGGATCTCGATGTCGGACGACTGACCTTCGAAGCCGGCCGACGGCTGGTGGATCAGCAGGCGGCTGTTGGGCAGGGAGAAGCGCTTGCCCTTGGCGCCGCCGGTCAGCAGCAGCGAGCCCATCGACATCGCGATCCCGACGCAGATCGTCTGGATGTCGGGCTTGATGAACTGCATCGTGTCGTAGATCGCCAGGCCGGAGTAGATCGATCCGCCCGGGCAGTTGACGTATACGGAGATGTCCTTGTCGGGGTCCTGGGACTCCAGGTGCAGGAGCTGGGCCACGACGAGGTTCGCAATCGTGTCGTCGATCGGCGAGCCGAGGAAGATGATCCGCTCGTTGAGCAGCCGGCTGTAGATGTCGAACTCGCGCTCTCCGCGCGCGGTCCGCTCGATCACCATCGGAATCAGAGGCATATGTATCCAGGCTAGCGTGCGATGCCGCTACGGGATGATCACGGCCGTGCCCTCGAACTTGCCGGCGCGCAGGTCGGCGAGCGCGGTCTCGGCCTGGTCGAGCGGATACGTCGTGATCGTGGTCCGGACCGGGACCTGCTTGGCGAGCTCGAGGAACTCGTGGCCGTCGAGGCGGGTGAGGTTCGCGACCGAGCGGATCGTTCGCTCGTGCCAGAGGTCCTCATACGGGAACGACGGGATGTCGCTCATGTGGATGCCGGCGCAGACGACGACGCCGCCCGGGGCGAGCAGCTTCAGCGCCCGGGGCACGAGCTCTCCGGCCGGCGCGAAGATGATCGCCGCGTCGAGCTCCTCGGGAGGCGTCTCGTCGGTGCCGCCCGCCCACGACGCGCCCAGGCTGGAGGCGAACTCCTGGGTGCGTTCGTCACCCGGGCGAGTGAACGCGAACACCTGGCGCCCCTGGTAGACGCCGACCTGACAGATCATGTGGGCCGCCGAGCCGAACCCGAACAGTCCGAGCCGGGGACCGTCGCCGGCCAGCCGCAGCGCCCGATAGCCGATCAGGCCGCCACACAGCAGCGGCGCCGCCTGCTCTGCCGTGAGCTCGTCGGGCAGCGGCAGGCAGAAGCGCTCGTCGGCCACTGTCAGCTCGGCGTACCCGCCGTCGATGTCGCGACCGGTGAAGCGGGCGTTGACGCACAGGTTCTCGCGATCGCTGCGGCAGTAGCGGCACTCCCCGTCGGTGTAGCCGAGCCACGGCACGCCGACGCGGCGGCCGTCCTCGGTGGTGGCGACGATCTGGTGGCCGAGCACGACCGGTTGCTTGGGGACCTCGATCTCGCCGTCTCGCAGGTGCAGGTCGGTGCGGCACACGCCGCAGGCCTCGACCTTCAACAGCAGCTGTCCCGGGCCGGGGGTCGGGTCGGGGAGCGTGACCGCCTTAAGCGGCTCGGAGGGGTGCTCGAGGACGGTCGCGCGCACGGGCGCCTAGGGAACCGCGTCGAGCCACGCGCGGCGGCTCGTCTGCACGTCTGGCTGGACACCGCTTTCGAGCTCGCGGCGGACCTCCCCGAACGTGCCGTAGCGCTCGGCGATCACGTTGTGCTGGTGGATCGTCTCGAGGTTGACCTGGCGCGCCGAGAGGAAGGCACGGTCGTCGATCATCGGGAACGCATCGACGGTGCCGCGGATCATCTCGCGCACGCAGTCCTCGACGAACCGCGGGCGTCGGTGGGCCTTCTCGACCACGCGCGCCTCGTCGGAGCGCTTCATCAGCTCGTAGATCTCGGACGACATCGCCTGCTCGACGATGGCCAGCAGCGTGGCGGCGTCGATCTCGTCGTCGCACAGCTCGGTGCAGCCGATCAGCAGCGTGCCGAGGCCGCGCTGGTTGTGCGTGGCGACCGGGACCGCCTCGAAGATCCGCTCGATGCTCTGGGCGTCGAAGCCCTCGGCCTCGAGCCGCTCGCGAGAGGCCGCGGTGACGAGCTCCTGGGCGCACGGGCACGCGGTCATTCCCTGCGCGGTGACGCCGATCAGACGCCGAGTGCCGGCGTCGGTGCAGAGCGCCGAGCCGTGCAGCGTGTAGAGCTCCTGCGTCTGGATGCCCGAGACCGGCGCCGGCTTGTGCTCGGGGAAGCGAGCCTCGACGTTGACCTCGGCCCGGCGCGCGCCCTGCCGGGTCCGCACCAGTTGCGCGATGTGCTCGGCGAGCGTCTCGACCTTGAACGTCGACTCGCCGAGCACGACCTCGCCGATCGCCTCGTTGACGACCTCCTCGAAGCGCGACATGTGCGCGCCCTTCTGATCGGGGCCGAGCTCGACGACGCACTCGAACCGGGCCGAGAACAGCTGTTCGGAGCCGTCCTGGCGCATCCGGATGACCTTCTCGACGTCGGTCACGCCGACGCGCGAGAGGCCGAGCTGGACCGTCGGCACCCGCGACTGGACGTCGACGATGGGGGCAGCTGAGGAACTGAACGAGGCCATCGGCTCACTTAATAGCGTAGAGGGCCCGCGCCGCGAGCCGCTCAAAGCACTGGACAACGGCCAATATTGTGCTATCACTCGCGATCCATTAGGAGAGTTGAGAGGGGAGTTGTCCTGAATGGGGGCCGCTCCTTCATACGACGGGGAGGGCTCAGGGGCTGTGAGCGAAGAGGCGATCGTCCTACTGGCTGACGACGCTCCAATTGCGGAGCTTGACGAGCTGCGCCCGCTGATCGCGGAGGGTCAGGAGCGCGGATTTCTGACGTTCGAGCAGATCGCAGGGTGTCTGGAAGAGGTCGAGGTGACCAAGGAGCAGCTGAAGGAGCTGCACTCCTATCTCGACGATCAGGGAATCGACGTCGTCGGGGCGGATGGCAATCCAATCAAGCCCGGCACCGCCATCGACTCCAACAACGCGCAGAGCAACGGCAACCAGGCCGAGGAGCGAAAGAAGCTGGAGATCGACCTCACGGTCGAGCCGAGCCTCGACTCCCTGAGGCTGTACCTGCGCTCGATCGGTCGCGTCGACCTGCTCACCGCCGAGCAGGAGGTGATCCTCGCGCGGCGCATCGAGCGCGGTGACATGCAGGCCAAGCAGCAGATGATCGAGGCCAACCTGCGGCTCGTGGTGTCGATCGCCAAGAGCTACCTGGGTCGCGGCCTGACGTTCCTGGACCTGATCCAGGAGGGCTCGATGGGCCTGATCCGCGCGGTCGAGAAGTTCGACTACCGCCGCGGCTACAAGTTCTCGACGTACGCGACGTGGTGGATCCGCCAGGCGGTCACGCGCGCGATCGCCGACAAGGGCCGCACGATCCGAATCCCCGTGCACATGGTTGAGAAGCTCAACAAGGTCGTGCACGTCGAGCGTCAGCTCGTCCAGCAACTAGGGCGCGAGCCGACTCCCGAGGAGATCGCGATCGAGCTCGAGACGACCGTGCGCGAGGTCCGCGACGTGCTGCGGATGGCCCAGCAGCCGATCTCGCTGGAGAAGCCGATCGGCGAGGAGGAGGAGTCCGAGCTGGGCGACTTCGTCGAGGACCAGACCGCTGAGTCGCCGTTCGAGCTCGCGGCCGAGCGGCTGCGGCGCGAGAACCTCCGCCGGGCGCTGGCGGCGCTGCCCGAGCGCGAGCGCGAGGTGATCGAGATGCGCTTCGGGCTGACCGGCGAGCGTCCCTACACGCTCGAGGAGGTCGGGCGGGCGTTCAACGTCACGCGCGAGCGGATCCGGCAGATCGAGAACCACACGCTGAAGAAGCTCGAGGCGCTGCCCGAGGCCCAGCGGCTGCGGGACGCTTCGTAGGGTTCGACGTCGACCCCCCCGGCGGCCCCGGTTTGCCGCGTTAAGCACCCCCTCCGACGCTAGACTCACGGCCCGCGGCGGGGTTCCCGAGCGGTCAAAGGGAGCAGACTGTAAATCTGCCGGCTCAGCCTTCGCAGGTTCGAATCCTGCCCCCGCCATCAGCACGCATATCGGCAGCGACGTCAAAGCGCTACGCTGCGCTCACGCGCCCTCTTAGCTCAGCTGGTAGAGCACTTCCATGGTAAGGAAGGGGTCGACGGTTCGAGTCCGTCAGAGGGCTTCGAGGGATTTGCAGATTTTTTGTCCATCCCTCGCTCCCTCGCTCCCACCGGCTGGTTCTCCGCCGGTCGACCCGAGACCAGGAACCATTCGTCGAGATCCTCGGTGAGGAACCGGAGGAACGCGACAACTTGCTTTAGGTAGTGACATGAGTCACAATCTGCAACAGCACGCGAGTGGGATCGTGAGGGCACGATGGTTGGTGGAGCCGCTTGGGGAAGCAAGCGTCGAGGATTAGAACGTCCTCGTTACCGTGTTCGCGCGCGAGATGGGCCCGAGGACAAGGTATCGGCGCGGGATCCGTTGCCGCCGGGATACCGATCTGGTCCGCCATTGCCATGCGTTTGACATGTAACTGGCGTCTTGTGAGGTGTCGACGTGAGTACGCTACTTGAGTTCAAGACGGGAGCCAACGACTCGCTGCTGGTCGAGGTGGACGACCCGTCACGTGGTGCCGTGACGCGCGGTGGCCGGACAGCTGAAGCGGTCGTCGAAGCGGGAGCGACCTTGGAGCAGGTGCTCGCTCGACTTGGGCCGGCGATGCAGGGGATCGTGTCGCAGTTGCGCGAGGGGGCCGGGTGGCCGGGTGAGGTGGAGGTGGAGTTCGGGGTGAAGCTGTCGGCAGATTCAAACGTCATCATCGCGCGGGCAGGTGGCGAGGCGAACTTCAGGATCGCGCTCAGGTGGGTCGAGGGGAAGTGACAGTGGTGGCTGAGGGGATCCCAAGCTACGACGAGCTCAAACTGAGGATTGGGCAAGGCGCGGGAGGCACCTACCAAGTGGTGGCGTTCGGACCCGACGGCAGTACCGCCTCGGGTTCGTTCGAGCTGCCGTTCGACGAGACGCAGCTGGACAACTTCGTGTTGCGCGTTGGGCGCCCGCGCCGGGGGGTTCGGGCTTACCGGTCGTCTCAGATGGAGGATGCGAAGCTGTTTGGTTCGCAGCTGTTTGACGCTCTGCTGGCCGGCGCGGTCCACGACGTTTACCTCCGCGCCCGCCAGGCCACCGACCAGAAGCCCGATCGAGGGCTACGGGTGACGCTGTATCTCACCGACGTCCCGGAGCTGATGGAGGTGCCTTGGGAGTTTCTTTACGATCGTCCGGCGTTCCTCTCCCAGTCGATCTACACGCCGGTCGTGCGCTCGCTTGACCTCAAGACGGTGCGGCCGCCCCGCAAGCTGACCTTGCCGTTGCGTGTGCTTGGCATGGTGAGCGGTCCGCGGGGGTTCGAGACGCTCGAGGTGGGCAGGGAGAAGGACAAGCTCGCCGAAGCACTGAATCCGCTCGAGCGCGACGGGAAGGTCGAACTACGTTGGCTCGAGCGCGCGACGTTGAGCGCGCTCGACGATGCGATCAGCGCCCCTGGGGAGGTCCACGTCCTGCATTACATCGGCCACGGCGCTTACGACCGGCGCACCGAGGGGGGCATCCTGGTGCTCGAGAACGCTCACGGCGACCCACATGAGGTCACCGGGGAGGAGCTCGGCTCGTTGCTGCAAGACGAGCGAAGCCTCCGCCTGGTGGTGCTCAACTCCTGCGAGGGGGCCAGAGGCTCGCACGTCGACCCGTTCTCCGGTGTCGCCTCGAGTCTCGTCGAGTGCGGCATCCCGGCCGTCGTCGGGATGCAGTTCGAGATAACCGACGAGGCGGCGATCACCTTCGGCGGCCGACTGTACAGTGCGCTCGCCCAAGGCTTTCCCATCGACGCTGCACTCGCGCAATCCCGTAAGGCGATCTTCGCAGCCGGCAATGACATCGAGTTCGGCACCCCCGTGCTGTTCCTCCGCGCCGCCGACGCCAGGCTCTTCGATCCTGAGCAGTCGCCGAAGGCGACGCCCGAAAGAGCGGATGAACCCGACGTTTCAGGCGCCCACCCAGGAGCGGCGGCGATCACGGCCGCGAATGGCACGGTGCATTCAGAGCCCCCAGCAATTGCGGACAGCGGCTCGGCGGGTCCGCAGACGGTTGCAAGCGGGCGCGCGCAGGCCGACTCTGACAGGCGCGACACCACACAAGCCGGGCATGGCCGCAAAGCAGGTCCGCCGTCGCGCCCGCGACCTCCTCGCCGGTTTGCCCGCCCGTGGATGATGGTCCTAGCCGGAGGCGTGCTCGCCGCCGTTGTGCTGGTGCTGCTGATCTCGGGATCGGGGTCCCACCATCACGCCGCAACTGCGTCCGCAGCCGCGACGACTGTCCACCCGGCGGCCCAGTGGCGTCCGCTGCAGCCGCTGGACAAGCCCGTCACAGCCGCCGGCGTAGCGGCGTACCAAAACGAGATTTGGGTAGTCGGGGGCACCCGCGACAGCAACCATGACGCCATCAAGGACGTTTGGGTGCTCGACCCACGGAGCCGATCAGGATGGCGCCCCGGACCGTCGCTGCTGGAGGCTCGCGCCCACGCTGCCGTTGTCGCCAACGGCCAACAGCTCTACGTGATCGGTGGATTCGGCCCGGGCGGGCGGGCCACCAACACAGTGTTCCGGCTCGACGGCCCGACGCAGCAGTGGAGGAGAGACGACCGGTCGCTTCCCGACCTGCGGACCTCTGGCGCGGCGGCCTTTGACGGCACCCGGATCGTTTTTGCCGGGGGCAATCTCGACGAAGAACCCATGCGAGACGTTTGGGCGCTTGACGAACAATCATGGAAATCGATCGGCATGCTTCAGACTGGTCGTGACCAGCTCGCGGCCGCGGGTAAGAGTGGCAACGTCTGGTTCATCGGCGGCGGCTCCGGTATGTCCGGTGCGGCGTATCGCCAGGTAGACGTCGCCCACGGAGCTCACGTCGACCCGTTCACGCCCCTCAACGAGGGCGTCAGGCGGCCCGCCGCCGTAAGCATTGGGTCGGGGTTCTGCGCGATCGGGGGACACCTCCAGGGGCTCGCCAGGTCGGGCGCGAGCGGGCGGGTCCAGTGCCAAGGAATCCATGGCTCCGTTCCGAGCATGCCGCCGAGGGTCGACTCAGGAGCTACGGTCTTGGACGACACGATCTACGTCGTCGGTGGCCAGGACCCGACCCACCCGTTCGGAACGACGACCGTACAGGCGCTCGACCTGCACAGCGCACGGTGACACCTCGTCGCGATTCATTCCGGAGCGCCCAACTCATCTGCGGCGAGGGCAATCGTCAGAGGCCCCTGACCGGCGGCCTCACCACTTCGAGCAGAATCACCGCCGAGTTGAGACTGTGTGAGCCGACCGCAACCACCCGTGGACGCCCGCCGTAGCACGCAGCACCTGGCTTCATGGGCTCGCGGGCTCTCCACGGAGAGTGGCCGTTCGCTGCAGCCACTGCTCGTGATCGCGATCCTCGCCCTGATCCTGCCGTCGTGTCTTGCCGGCGCCGCACACAAACGCGCCAAGCCAAGCCGAGCGGAAGTCAGGATTACCCTTGGCGCGAGCACAGTCAAGGTGCCCAGCTCGTTCCTTGGGATTTCTACTGAGTATTGGACGGTGCCCGTCTACGAGCGCAGGCTCTTGCTCTTCGAGCGAGTGGTGTCGCTCTTGCGCGTGCGTGGCGATGGTCCGATGATGCTTCGCGTCGGCGGAGATTCCGCCGACCTGACGTACTGGAACCCTGATCTGGTGCGACCTTCGGCCGGCGCCTTCGTCTTAACCCCCGGATGGTTCAAGCAGACCGCTCGCCTGGTGACTCAGCTTCATCTGCGTGTAATCCTCGACCTTAATCTGATGGGGCGCTTGCCGCATATGGCCGCAGTGGAAGCACGGGCAGCGGTCGCGCATCTGCCCGCCGGAAGCATCCAAGGCTTCGAGATTGGCAATGAACCCGACAGGTTCGGGAATGGGTACTCGGCCGATGACTACGTGAGAGATTTTCGGTCCTATGCCCGAGCGCTCAAGCGGGTCGCCCCGCGCGTGGCGCTGATGGGCCCCGCGGTCACGAGCACCCGCCGAAACTTCAACTGGCTCTACAGCGCGCTGGCGGACGACCGCTCGGAGCTCGGCGTCCTGACGGGCCATCGCTACTCGCTTAACGCGTGCAGCAAGCCGACAGCCCCCGGCTACCCGACGATCGCCCGCACGCTCGACGAGAGCAGCTCCGTGGGGATGGCGCGATCGGTCAGCAACGCCGTAGGGCTCGCCCATCACCGGAAGCGACCGTTTCGTCTAGACGAGCTGAACTCGGTCACATGCGGAGGACTGGCCGGAGTGAGCGACACATTCGCCACCGCGCTCTGGGCACCAGATGCTCTCTTCGCGCTACTGAGTACCGGCCTCGACGGGCTCAACCTGCACATCCGACCCGACAAGATCAACAGCCCGTTCCGTCTAACCTCCCGCGGGCTGGAGGCGCGGCCGCTGCTCTATGGGCTCATCCTCTTCGCTCGCACCATCGGACACGGCGGACGGCTCGTCCAACTACACGGGCACGCCACCCGCTCCGCAGGCCTCAAAGCCTGGGCCGTCCAGATTGCTGCGAACAAGCTTCACGTGCTGCTCATCAACAAGAGCACCGAACCCGTGAACGTCGATCTGCAGCTACCTTCGATGACCGACGCGACGGTCGAGCGGCTCCGAGCGCCGTCTGCCCGCGCGACCGCCGGCGTAACGTTCGATGGCCAGAGACTGGGTCCCAATGCCAGCTGGCTGGGACAGCGCGTGGCACAGAGAATTCGTCGGAAGGCAACCGGATACTGGATCGCGGTCCCGAGATTCAGCGCCGCACTCGTCAGCGTCCAACTCGTCGCACGCCGCCGCTGAATCGAGCTTCGACACGACCTCCGGCCGCTCATGCCTCGGCGGCGAGTCCGACGCTACCGCCCGAGCGACCGTGTCGCGCGCGGTCCCCAGCGACTTCGCGACCTGCGGCTGCGAGCGCCGCCCGACCAGCACCAACCGCCCGATCGCCTCAGGCTACGGGCGTCACGGGCCCTGAGGGCCCCGTTTTGGACGGCTCGGTGAGCGGGTCTCGGTTCAACTGAGGAGCGTCGAGACCGAGGAAGTCCATGACGGTGTTCGCCTGGGCGTCGCGGTTGGTGAGCGCCGGCAGGTTCCATTTCGCCTCGATCGTGGCCAGCACGCTCGTGTGGTCGTGCACCACGTCCGTCACGCCGTGCGGCTCCGCGTACGGGGACACGACGATGGCGGGAACACGGGGTCCGTACATGTCATAGCCACCGGCGGGGTCCCCCGGCTGGAGCTTCGGGGCGATATTGTCCGGTGCAACCGCGGCCGGAGGAGCCACGTGGTCGTAGTAGCCGCCGTGCTCGTCGTAGATGTAGATGAGCAGCGTGCGCTCCCACAGCGGTGACTTGAGAACGGCCTGGACGATCCCGTATGCCCAGAGCTCGCCCCAGTACATGTCCTGCGGGTCCTCTTCGGTTTCGGCGGGGTCGGTCGCCTGAAAGTCGGTGCCGAGCACCTGGAGCGCGTCCTTGATCAGGGGTGGAAGCGTTGCCAGCGGCAAGCCGATTGAGGACAGCACTCCGACGCGGGGGTCGACGAAGCTGACCGGTGGCAGGGTGCCTGACTGGCAGTCGTGAAAGAACTTGTCGAGCGGGACGAGATGCGCGGCGTGCTTGAGGATGATCGACGGAATCAGGGCGCTCATGGGGAGATCGCTGAAGTAGTTGCGCCAGTTGATGTGGTGGGCGGAGAGGCTGTCGTAGATGGTTCCGTGCGGGGGCGGCGGATCGAGCAACGTCGCCGGGGTGGTGGTGGTGCCTCCCCACGCCGTCCCCGCGAGCAGGAAGCGGCGGTTCGGATATGTCGGGCCGGGGACGGAGGAGAACCACCTCGTGCCGACCGTGAACGCGGAGGCCAGCGAGTACGCAAAGGGCAGCGTCTCCTGTGTGTAGTAGCCCATTGGCTGCACCGCGCCGGCCGATCGCACGAACCCGTCCATCTGACCGCCATTGATCTGCATGTGCGTGGACTTCCAGCTCTGCGTCACGTTCTTCGCTTGGGCGGTGTCCGGCACAGGGAAGGACGCGACGGCTGGCGGAGTGTGCTGCGCTCCGGGGTTGCTGTTGGTCGCCTTGCCCTGCGCGTCGAACGTCAAGCCCCCCGGCAACGCTCCGAGCAGGTTGTCAAAAGAATGGTTCTCCATCATCACCACGATGATGTGGTCGAACGGCATGTCGGCGTTGACCGTGCCGAGAGGCTTCCCCGGGAAAGGCAGGCTACCGGCACCGCGTTGGGTCGAGGCCGTAGCGGGAGACATCACACGAACCCCCTTACTCGTGTCCTAAAGGACTGCGCCCCGAAGGGCCTCTCGCACGGCGCGTACGCTACGCCTCCGAGTCGTGCGTCGGGGAAAACTTTCGGGTGACGAACCTCGACGTCGCATCCACACCACGCTGCGCTCTGTCCGGTAGCTGGTCCGGCGTCGGTTCGTCCGCGAGCCCGGCGGATGTCGTGCCTCAAACGTGGCGTGGTGCCGTTGCTGCGGCGCGACCCCGTCGGCCTAGAGACCCCTGAAAAGTCGGGGTCTGTCCGACGGGTTTATTTATGAGTCTTGGGGCATGCTCGCGACTCAGTCTGCTCAGGTTGGGATGTTCGATGCTGGGGTGGTAATGGGGCCGTTGCTGGAGGGTTCGTTTTTTGGGGTCTCCCCTCGCTTTGGGGGTGAAGGGCGTGTCGTAGGGGCCGCGTGAGCAGGGCTTTCGCGGTTGAGGTTTTGTTCGGAGGTTGCGCAGCGGACGAGCGACGCGCCGCCGTCCCCGCTGCAGGCTGCTGGGTGTTCTAAATCTCAGCGGCTCACGAAGGGGGACGACGTGCGCGTCACCACGGCATTGAACCGCCTGCTGCGCCTGCCCGGTGCGGCGGTCATCGACGTCAGCTTCGGCGGCGAGGGAGTGATCGTGACCGTGCGCCTGCGTCGCCGCCGGAGGGTGTGCTCGGTCTGCGGGCAGACCGGCCGGCACTTGGAGATCCACGACCACCGGATCAAGCGCTGGCGCCACCTCGACCTTGGTGGTAGCCGGTGCGTGATCGAGTGCTCGCTGCGCCGCCTTCGTTGCCCGGACTGTCGGGTGCACCTGGAGGCGGTCGCGTGGGGCTCGCGCTAACGCGCAGCACACCCGCGACTTCGAGGACGTGGTCGCGTGGCTCGCGCAGCAGATGGCCAAGACGCCGATCACGGGCCTGTTGCGGATCGGCTGGGACACCGTCGGGCGGATCGTCGAGCGGGTCGTCGCAGACCACCTCGACGAGCGCCGGCTCGAGGGGCTCGTCGCGATCGGCGTCGATGAGATCTCATACCGACGCGGGCAGCGCTACCTAACCACGGTCGCAGATCACGCCAAGGGCGCGATCGTGTGGTGCGCGCCGGGCCGCAACGCCCAGACGCTGCAAGCGTTCTTCGACCTGCTCGGCGAGCGCCGCGGCTCGATCCGGGCGGTCTCGATTGACATGTCGGGCGGCTACGAGAAGGCGATCCGCGAGAACGTCCCCGACGAGGCGTTCACCGAGACCCGCGAGCAGCGGTGCTGGTGGCACAAGATCGGCAACGTGCTCAACCCGCAGGTCCGCCCAGCCGGGGGCGAAGAAGGCGCTCGCCGTGATCTGGAACGCGGGGGACAAGGACCACGCCCAAGCCACGGCCAACGTGTTCGCCGCCGACTACGGCACCAAGTGGCCCAAGGCGGCCGCCAACATCACCGACGACCTCGACGCGCTGCTGCCCTTCTACGACTACCCCGCCGAGCACTGGATCCACTTGCCCTCCACCACCCGATCGAGTCCACCTTCGCCACCGTCAGGCTTCGCCAGCGAGTCACCAAGGGCCCGGCTCCCGCGCCGCTGCCGCCGCGCGTGCCGTCTCCGGGATACGCGTTTCCGCAGCCGCTGACAAGGGTCACGATCGTCATCTGACAAGACCCGCCTGATTCCTCCCGGCTTGACGTATGCCGATATCGGTATATGATTGCGCCATGGCACGAGCAGCGACGACGTCGGACGTCTTCAACGCGATCGCCGAGCAGCAGCGCCGGGAGATCCTGGTGCTGCTGCGGGCGGGTGAGGGGCCGGTGACCGAGTTGGCCCAGGAGCTGGGGATGACCCAGCCGGGGGCGTCCAAACACCTGCGGGTGCTCCGGGAGGTCGGACTGGTGCGGGACCGCAAGGCAGGCAAGCAACGCCTGTACGGCCTTGACGCCCGCGGGCTGCGACCGGTTCACGAGTGGACCGGCGGGTTCGAGCGGTTCTGGAACGAGAGCTTCGACCGGCTGGACGAGTACGTGCAGGACCTCAAGCAGGCAAGGCAGGAGGAGTAGCTGATGAGCGCGACGGGACGAGGAGCGCCGGCGCAGTCCGCGACGGCCGACCGCGAGATCGTGATCTCCCGGGTCATCAGTGCCCCACGGGAGCTGGTGTTCGAGGCGTTCACCGAGGTGCGGCACCTGTCGCGGTGGTGGGGACCGGAGGGGTTCACCACCACCACGCGGGCGTTCGAGTTCCGCGTCGGCGGGGAGTGGGACTTCGTGATGCACGGACCGGACGGGACGGACTACCAGGAGTGGATCTCCTGGACCGAGATCGCCCCGCCGGAGCGGATCGCGCTGCTGCACGGTGAGTCCCGCGGCGACCCGAACGCCTTCGAGTCGGTCTTGACGTTCGCGCCCGACGGCGCGGCGACCCGGATCGAGATGCGCACGGTGTTCCCCACCAAGGAGCTGCGCGACGAGGCGGTCGAGAAGTACCACGCGATCGAGGGCGGCCAGCAGACCCTGAGCAACCTGGCTGCCTACGTCACCGAGATCGTTCGGAAGGGAGTTGAGGACTGATGGCCGGGAAGGTGTTCTTCAGCGTGACGATGTCGCTGGACGGGTTCATCGCGCCCGAGGAGCGCATGGACGACCCGGATGTGCAGCGCTGGATGGCGCAGTGGATGGAACTGCAGCAGTGGATATTCCCGCAGCGGTTCTTCCGGGAGAACCTGAAGCTCGGCGAGGGCGGCGAGGAAGGGCGCGAGAACGACATCGTGCGGGAGACGTTCGAGCGCACCGGCGCGAGCGTGATGGGCAAGCGCATGTTCGACCTCGGCGAGCAGGCGTGGCCGGAGGAGGCGCCGTTCCACACGCCGGTCTTCGTCGTGACGCACGAGAAGCGTGACCCCTGGGAGCGGCCGGGCGGGACCACCTTCCACTTCGTCAACGACGGCATCGAGCCCGCGCTCGACCAGGCCCGCGAGGCCGCCGGCGACCGGGACGTCCGCATCGCGGGCGGCGGCGCAACGATCCTGGAGTACGTGAACGCCGGCCTGATCGACGAGTTCACGATCGCGCTCTCACCCGTGCTGTTCGGCTCCGGAATCCGCCTGTTCGAGGGCGTGGACGCGGGCCGCGTGGCCCTGGAGCCGGTCCGCGCGGAGCCGACGCAGCGGGTGACCCACCTGACCTACGCAGTCCGGGAGCGGTAACTGTCTCGACCTCAGCGCTCCCCCGCCGAGGTCAGCGGCGCGGTGAGATCCTCGACGGAGGGACCTCACGCCGTTGTCGTGGAACTTCCTCGCCGAGCAGCGCCGCGGCGACCGTGCAGGGGCCGCTGAACGCCGCGTGGTACCCGGAGGCCGGCCGTGCCTTGGCCCCGGGTGGCTCGGCGATCGTGTGCAGGACGGGCTTGGCGACGCCCAGCTCGATCGCTGTGACGTCGGCGGGGGCGAGCGCCTGGGCGCGCAGCCGCAGGGCGGCGTCCAGGCGCGTGTGGGTGAAGTGGTTGCACGGGTACGGCTTGAAGACCCACGCGCGGCAGCTCCCAGTCGGTGCCCAGGCCGCGGACGACGGCGTCCGGGTGGGCGCGGTCGCCGCAGAACGCCTGCAGGAACCCCAAGCGGCCCTCCAGCACGGTCGGCGGGCCGGTGAGCCGTGGCGGGATGCGGCCTTCCGCAACACATGGCTCTAGAGGGCCGTCGCTACGGGATGTTCGTCGCGATCCGACGCGTCGTCTGCAGCTCGAGGCTGCCCCACACGCCTCACCTCGACTTCCAGGACCGCCTCGACGCTTGGACTGACTGACAAGGCCAACGGCCGGGTCCACCGGACCGTTCGGGCAGTTCCCACGGTGGCGAGGGCATGGTGCAGTCGCGTGCCATCTGCGCGACACGCTCGCAGCGGGGCGAAACGCCCCGATTGGGGCTGGGCGCGCCGGCTGCTCGACCTTTCACTTCTTCGCCAGCTCCGTGGCCGCACGGAGAACGGCGCATGCGAGCGGTGGAACGGCTGCTTCGACCTCGCCGGAGGGCGTGGCCCCGGCTTCAAAGTGCCTTCCTTCGACGGCAAAGACGATCACCCGTCGGGGCAGCCGGTGTAGGGCGCGCGCAAGTTCGATCGCCTCGTGGAGCCCAAACGCATGGGTGGACACTGAGCCACGTAATCGAGCAGGAAGTGGTTCGCTGCTCGCGTCGAATCGACGGATCGTCCCTGGCGGGTCCCCAGAACGCATCGTGTCGACCAGCACGACCGCATCTCGGCCGTGCAATACCTCGAGCAGGTCGTTCGGCTCGCACGGCTGTTCGATCACTTCGATCCCCGTCTGCGCTCCACGTTCGTGCAGTCGTCGCACGACCTCGCCGCTCGCGCTGTCGTCGCCGCGCAGCTGGTTTCCAATCCCGATTACAAGCACCGGACTATCAGGCATGGCGCTGTCGTAGAGAGTCGACGTAAGCGGGACGAGCAGAGCGCCTGGCAGATCCGCACCCACGCCTCGACAACTCACCGGAAAAGAGCAATACGGGTTCCAAGTTAAGAAAAGAACAAATGCGGTTGGGTTCTGCGTAGGATGCTGCCACATGCCCGGCGCCGCCCGAGCAAAACCACCCGTTGGCGCCACTGTGGTCATCGACCGCGGCGCCATTGATGATCTGCTTGGGGAGATCTCCGGTCAGGGGTACCAGGTCGTGGGTCCGACCGTGCATGACGGGGCCATCGTCTATCGCGACGTCCGCTCAGCTGCGGATCTCCCAATTGGCTGGGGCGACGAACAGGACGGCGGTAGGTACCGCCTGCGGCGTCGCGAGGACGAGGCAGTGTTCGGCTACGCGGTCGGTCCGCAGTCGTGGAAGCAGTTCCTGTTCCCTCCGCGTCTGCGGCTGTGGCAAGCGCGACGCGGGGAGAACGGCGAGGCCCTCGAGTTCATCGAGGACTCGACCGAGGCACCTCGCTATGCCTTCTTCGGCGTGCGCTCGTGCGAGCTTCATGCCATCGCAATTCAGGATCGGGTGTTTCTGCCGGGCGCCAATCCAGACCGGAGCTACGCCGCGCGGCGCGAGGACGTGCTGCTGGTCGCGGTGAACTGCGGAGAACCGAGCGGCACGTGCTTCTGCAGTTCGATGGGAACCGGCCCGAAGGCGAGCTCGGGGTACGACGTCGCGCTGACTGAGGTGCTCGAGGGCGGGAACCACCGATTCGTCGTGGAGGTCGGAACCGAGCGAGGCGCGCTCGTGCTCGCCGGCGTGCCGTACCGCCTCGCCGAAGATGTCGACGAGCATCACGCGGCGGAGGTGACCGCCGGCGCGGTGGCGAAGATGGGGCGCCAGATGCCGGAGGTCGACCTGCGGGACCTTCTGTACTCCAACTACGAGCACTCGCGGTGGGACGACGTCGCCGAGCGATGCCTGACATGCGGCAACTGCACGATGGTGTGCCCGACATGCTTCTGTACATCGGTCGAGGACACCGCCGACCTGGCCGGTGAGGAGGCCGAGCGCACGCGCCGTTGGGAGTCGTGTTTCTCGCTCTCGTTCACCCATGTCACCGGAGGGCAGGCGCGCCAGTCGCCGCGCTCGCGCTACCGCCAGTGGATGACGCACAAGCTCGCGACCTGGATTGATCAGTTCGGCACTTCCGGATGCGTCGGCTGCGGGCGGTGCATCACCTGGTGTCCGGTCGGCATCGATATCACCGAGGAGGTCTCCGCGATCCTGTCGAACCCGGAGCCGCTCGAAGAGGCGTCATAGGGGAGCCACCATGGCAAGCATCGAGGAGGAACTGGCTGCGACTCGCATGTTCCGGAATCTGAGTCCGGAACACGTCAAGGCAGTTGCCGAACTGGGCGAGGAGGTCGAGTTCGCCGACGGCCGCGCGCTGATGATCGAGGGTGACCCGGCGGACGCCTTCTTCCTGATCCGCGACGGCTTTGTCGCCCTGGAGATCCAGGCACCGACTGGCACGATCACGATCGAAACGCTGCACAACGGCGACCCCGTGGGCTGGTCGTGGCTGTTCGAGCCGTACCTCACGCATTTCGATGCCCGCTCGCGGGGGACGACCCGGGCGATCAAATTCGACGGCGCGGTGCTGCGCCGTCGCTCCGCGGAGGACGTCCAGCTGGGGTACGAGCTCATGCGCAGCTTCACGTCGGCGATCGTCGAGCGTCTACACGCAACCCGGCTTCAGCTACTCGACGTGTATGGCAGCGTCACCGTCAGCTGAGCCGTTGGCGCCCGCCGTGGGCGCGATGACGCCGCACCCCCACCGGGTGGTCAGCCGGCGTCGCGAGACCCACGACACCTGGACGGTCGCGCTCACGCCGCTGCCTGGGCACGAGCTGCCACTGTTCGCCCCCGGTCAGTTCGGCATGCTGTACGCCTTCGGAGTCGGCGAGATCCCGATCTCGCTCAGCGGCGCGGCCACGCCCCTCGACCCCCTGCGCTGCACGATACGCGCGGTGGGAGGGGTGAGCGGCGCGCTATGCGCAGCCGAGCCGGGCGATGTGGTCGGACTCCGCGGGCCGTTCGGCAGCACCTGGCCGCTGACGGAGGCGATCGCCGGCGACGTGCTGATCGTGGCCGGCGGTCTGGGGCTCGCCCCGCTTCGCCCGGTGATCCATCATCTCCTCGCGCATCGGAACGAGTATGAACGCGTGATCATCTGCTATGGCGGCCGGTCGGCAGGTGAACTGCTTTACGTGAACGAGTTCGAGGAATGGCGGCGGCTCCACGACCTGGATATCGACACGATCGTCGACATCGCGGCCTTGGATTGGCACGGGAAGGTCGGCGTTGTCACGAAGCTCGTCGAACTGGCGTCATTCGACCCCGAGAATACGATTGCGATGGCGTGTGGCCCTGAGGTCATGCTGCGCTTTGTTTCCTTAACTCTGAAAGCGCGCAACCTTCCCCCCGACCGTCTCTATATCTCGATGGAGCGCAACATGCACTGTGCGATCGCGCAATGCGGCCACTGCCAGTTCGGTCCGAGGTTCATCTGCCGGGAGGGGCCGGTGGTGCGCTACGACGAGGTAGAGCCATGGCTGAAGGTGCCGGAGCTATGACCGAGCCTGCGGTCAAGCCCAAGCTGGCCGTGTGGAAGTTCTCCTCCTGCGACGGATGTCAGCTGAGCTTGCTCAGCTGCGAAGACGAATTGCTGGAGCTCGTCGGCCAAGTCGACATCGCCTATTTCCTCGAGGCATCGCGAGCGGAGGTCGCGGGACCGTACGACCTATCGTTGGTGGAAGGGTCGATCACCACCGAGCAGGACGCCGAGCGCATCCATCGGGTACGGCGAGTTTCGCGCCAGCTGGTGACGATCGGCGCGTGCGCCACCGCGGGCGGGATTCAGGGATTGCGCAACTTCACCGACGTCGAGGACCTGGTCATTGAGGTCTACCCCTCACCCGAGTACGTGCACACGCTCGAATATTCCACACCGATCAGCGCTCATGTGCCTGTTGACTTCGAGCTGCAAGGCTGTCCGGTCAACAAGTACCAGCTGCTGGAGGTGGTCCGCGCCGCGCTCGGCAACCGCAAGCCGGCCATCCCGGCCTCGAGCGTGTGCCAGGAATGCAAGCTGCGCGGCAACGTGTGCGTCATGGTCGCCCACGGCACGCCGTGCCTTGGTCCCGTGACTCATGCAGGCTGCGGAGCCATATGTCCATCGTTCAACCGCGGTTGCTACGGGTGCTACGGGCCGATGGAGTCGCCGAACGCCAGCTCTCTGACGACCTGGTTCCGAAAGCTGGACATGGACGACGTCGACCTCGTTCGTGTATACCGGACGTTCAACGCCGGCGCACCCGCCTTCCGACGCGAGAGTGAGCGCCATGACAGCCACGCCTGAGCGCCAACCTCGTAGCCGTCGCATCAGCACCGCCGCCCTTGCCCGCGTCGAGGGCGAGGGCGCAATGAGCGTGCGCATCCGCGGGCGCGACGTCCTCGAGGTGCAGCTGCGCATCTACGAGCCGCCGCGCTTCTTCGAGGGGATCCTGAGAGGGCGCTCCTACACCGAAGTGCCCGACATCACGGCCCGCATCTGCGGCATCTGCCCGGTCGCCTACCAGACGAGCGGGTCGCTCGCGATCGAGCAGGCGTGCGGTGTCACCGTCGACGGTCCGATCCGTGAGTTGCGCCGACTGGTGTATTGCGGGGAGTGGATCGAAAGCCACGCACTGCACCTATACCTGCTTCACGCGCCCGATTTCCTGGGCTACGAAAGCGCGATCCACATGGCCGCCGACCATCCAGCGCTGGTTGAGCGCGGGCTGGCCACGCGCAAAGCCGGCAACCGGCTGCTGATCACGCTCGGTGGCCGAGCCGAGCATCCGGTCAACCCGCGGACCGGTGGCTTCTATCGCGCCCCCAGCCGGGACGAATTGAAGCCGCTCGTCGAGCCGCTGCAGCGCGCGCTCGAGGGCACACTCGAGACGATCGCGCTCATCGGCACGCTCACGATGCCCGAGTTCGAGCGCGACTACGAGTTCGTCGCACTTCAGGACGACGACGGGCGCTACCCGATCGACCAAGGGCGGATCGTTTCAAGCAGCGGTCTCGACATTCCGGCAGAAGCCTTTGATGAGCATTTTGTCGAGGAGCACGTACCGCACTCCACTGCCCTGCACAGCCGGCTGCGCGACGGCGGCTCGTACATGGTCGGGCCACTCGCGCGCTACAGCCTCGCCTTCGACAGACTGTCGCCGATGGCTCGTGAGGCCGCTCGCAACGCCGGACTCGGGCCGTCGTGTCGCAACCCCTTCCAGAGCATCATCGTGCGTGGAGTGGAGCTGTTGTATGCGATCGAAGAGGCGTTGCGCCTGATCGATGCCTATGAGCCGCCCGACCCCCCAGCGATCGCGCTCGAGCCGCGCGATGGCATCGGCTGCGGAGTCAGCGAGGCCCCGCGCGGAATCCTCTGGCACCGCTACGAGATCGACGCCTCGGGCGCCATCCGAGACGCGCGGATCGTTCCACCCACGTCTCAGAATCAGCGCGCGATCGAGGAAGACCTTTACGGTTTTGTGGCCGGGCACCTGGACCTCGCCGACGACGAACTGCAGTGGCAGTGCGAGCAGGCAATCCGCAACTACGACCCGTGCATCTCGTGCGCCACCCACTTCCTGAAGCTCGAAGTTGAGCGCGCATAGCCGCCCTTTCGGCGCCGCTGAACAGAGAAATCAACCGGTCGGTCGTGCCGGGAGCGGATGCCCGAGACGACGTGCCACTCGTCGAACCCATTAGTTGGGATGTGATTGCCGATCGAAATGGCCAGTTCGAGGCTCGCTGCGTCGCCCTGATCCGTTCAGTGTCGGCCTTTTGAGCTTCCCGTCATACAGGGAGCCAGTTACATGAGTCGCTCGCGGGGCCATCAACTAGCGCAAACCGGGCAAAAGTTGATTGAAGCTACGCAAGCCAAGAAGTGCCGCGAATGTGACACGGGTGTCACCCTGGCGGCATTGCGTTGCCAGCAGACATTGCTGATGCGCTCGACGGCGTGACTCGGAGCCTGCGACACGTCGCGGATCTCGGCGTCGATCGATACCTCGCCGAGCTGCTGGTGGGCAGCGAGCCGGTGAAAGCGCTGACGATCACGGGGCGGCGTAGCCCGTTCCTGGGCCGCCATCCTGGGAGGGGTGTCGGCGCCACGCCCGGCGGTCTACTCGACCGCTTCGAGCGCCGTGAACGAGTGGTCGTCGAGCTCGATGTTCGCCTGTGGCCGAGGTCGGCCTCACTCCAGCTCGAAGCAAGAGGTCGTTGAGCGTCGGCCGAAGCACTTCCGGCTGGGGCAGACGACCGAATGTGAAGTTGCCGTAGAACAGGTCGTAGGTCCACCGCCCACGTAGTCCGCGGTCGTCATCTTCGCCTCCGAGGAGATGATCTGGCCAGCCTGGTTTTGTTGTCAACGAACAAGAGGCCGCTCGCCTCCGCCATCGCTTTGAGGGCCGCGTTGATGTCCGTGATCCGGGGCGGGCGGTGCTTTCGGGTCGGCGGTCTGCGGCGAGCGGCGGAGGTGCCGGACGACCGCGCGATCTCCGTCAGTCCGCTGCAGAACATGTGTATCTGACCGACGCGGGGCTTGTCCCCGCGTGCAGGGTCGCTATGCCTGGTGCGAGACTGCGGGCCCATGACATCGCACGCGGATTTGCCCCGCGGTACCGTCACGCTGCTGTTCAGCGATATCGAGGGCTCGACCCGGTTGGTGATCCGGCTGCGCGATCGTTACGGTGATCTGCTCCTGCAACACCACCGGCTGCTCCGCGCGGCCTTCGCGGAGCATGGCGGGCGTGAGATCGGAACGCAGGGCGATGCCTTCGTCGTCGCCTTCAGCCGGGCGAAGGAAGCGGTGGCAGCGGCGGTCGCTGGTCAGTGTGCTCTTGCCGAGCACGACTGGCCCGATGGAGTGGAGGTCAAGGTTCGGATCGGCATCCATACCGGTGAGCCCTCGCTCGGCGAGGAGGGCTACCAGGGGCTCGGCGTGCATCGAGCGGCGCGCATCTGCGCAGCTGGGCACGGCGGGCAGATCCTGTTGTCAAACGCGAGTCGTGAGCTGATCGAGGACGAGCTGTCCGGCGATCTGGCCCTGGTTGACCTCGGGGAGCATCGGCTGAAGGACCTCGATCGGCCGGAGCGGATCTTCCAGGTGCTCTATCCGGGTGTCCCCCCATCTTTCCCGCCGCTGAACACGGTGGACCCGAAGTCCGTCGAAACGCGCTCCGGTGAGCCTGCAGCGCGAGCAGAGCTGCGCATCGACCTCCTAGGCGGCTTTCGCGTCGCCACGGGCGAGGCGACCGTCGGCGAGACGGCGTGGCGGCTGCGCAAGGCGCGCGGCCTGGTAAAGCTCCTCGCCCTCACGCCGGAGCACAGCCTTCACCGTGAGCAGGCGATTGAGGCGCTGTGGCCTGAATGGGACCCGGCGGCGGCGTCCAACAACTTGCGCCAGGCGCTTTTCGTCGCGCGCCGTGCGCTGGACTCGTGCGGTGAGGATGGCGCGGCACGGATCGCGCTCGCGCACGACGTCCTGACGCTCGCCACCGACCGCCTCCGCATCGACGTTGAGGAGTTCGAGGAGGCCGCCGAGGAAGCCGAGCGCGCCCCAAGCATCGAGCGCCACCGTGCGGCGATCGATCTCTACACCGGTGAGCTCCTGCCTGAGGATCGCTTCGATGAGTGGGCGACCGCACGGCGGCAGGCCCTGCGGGAGCGCCATCTCAGCCTGCTGGTCGATCTCGCCCTGATGCTCGAGCAGGCCGGCGACCGGACGGCGGCGGCCGCCGCGCTTCAGCAGGCGCTGCTGCACGAGCCGTTGCAAGAGCGCGTGCACCGCGAGCTGATGCGCATCTACGCGATGACCGGGCGCCGCCAACGCGCTCTGGCCCAGTTCCACTTGCTGCGCGAGTCCCTGCGCCGGGAAGTTGCGGACGAGCCCGAAGACGAGACCCGCCGTCTGTACCAGGACATCCTGACCCGGAGGGTGGGAGCGCAGGACGTAGGCGAGTCGGCGCCAGCGGCCCGCCGGGGCGACGCGGCGCCGACGCAGCCCGGCAACCTTCCGCTCCAGCTAACCAGTTTCGTGGGGCGAGATCGCGAGCTCAGCGAGGTCGTCCGACTGGGACGCCGACATCGCCTGGTCACTCTGACCGGGCCGGGCGGGGCCGGCAAGACCCGCCTGGCGCTCGAGGCCGCCGTCGCCCTGTTCCGCGACACGCCCGACGGCGTCTGGCTCGTCGAGCTTGCCGGGCTCTCCGATGGATCCCTCGTCCCACATGCCGTGGGGGCGGTGCTGGGCGTGGCGAGCCGCTCCACGCGTCGCCCCGAAGAGGCGATCGCCGCCCATGTGGGCCAGCGGCAGATGCTCGTGGTGCTGGACAACTGCGAGCACGTAATTGGCGCCAGCGCCCGGCTCGTCGAGGGTCTCCTGGCGGCCTGCCCCAACCTCCGGGTCCTCGCCACGAGCCGCGAGCCGCTGCATATCGCGGGCGAGGTCAACTGGCGCGTGCCCTCGCTCACGCCACCCGAAGCCGAGCGGCTATTTGCCGAACGGGCCAGTGACGCCTCGTCGCGCTTCGCGCTATCGGAGGAGAACGCCGCCGCTGTGGCGGAGGTCTGCCAGCGGGTGGACGGGATTCCGCTGGCGATCGAGCTCGCCGCGGCCCGTGTCGGCGTGCTCGCGCCTGCGCAGATCGCCGAGCACTTGCGCGACTCTCTCAGCGTGCTAACGGCGGGTCCACGCACTGCCCTTACTCGCCAACAGACGCTCAGCGCCACGCTCGACTGGAGTCACGCGCTGCTCGACGAGGACGAGCGCACGTTGTTTCGCCGCCTTGGAGTCTTCGCCGCAAGCTGCGACCTCGACGCGGTCGAGTCCGTGTGTGAGGGTGAGCTCGACGTGCTCGGCCGACTCGTCGACAAGTCGCTCGTGGTAGTCGAGGAGCAGGACGCCGCCGCCCGCTACCGCCTGCTCGACATCATCCGCCACTACGCGCGCGAGCGTCTTGAGAAGGCCGGGGAGCAAGAACGGCTCGAGGCGCGGCATCGCGCGCACTACCTACGCCTGGCCGAAGAGCTCCAACCCACAATCGATGAGCCCGGCGCTCGCCGTTGGCTGGCGCGCGATGCCGACGAACTGCGATGGGCGCTGCGCACCGCACTGCGAACCGAGCGCGACGTGGCACTGCGGCTCGCTGCTGCCCTGTGGCGGTTTTGGCACGATCGAGGGGACCGCAGCGAGGGCGCACGCTGGCTGGAGGACGCGCTGAGCGCGGCGCCCGAGCCGTCGGCGCCGCGCGCCCGAGCGCTCCACGGACTCTCCGTGCTCGCCCTGCGCAGGAGCGACCACCGTCGGGCGTTTGGCACCGCGCACGAGGCGGTTGCCTTCTTCAGAGAGTCGGGCGACCGTCGGGCCCTTAGCGAGGAGCTGCATTACCTCGGGACGATCGCATGGGTGTTCTCGGACTACGACGGGGCAGAGCGCTGGTGCAAGGAAAGCCAGGCGATCGCCGAGCAGGCGGCCGAGCCGGCGATCGTCGCCTCGGTCATCCACACACTGGGCGTGCTCTCGGCCTCCCGCAGCGAGGCGGCAGCAGGTGGCGAACTGATCGCGCGGAGCATCGAGCTTCTGCGCGCGCTGCCGCAGCCCGGCGAGCCGCTCCTGCTGCCGGTGGCGCTGGGATACGGGCGCGTTGAGCGCGAAACCGGCGGCCTGCCGCGGCTGTTCCTCGAGCAGACGTTCGTGACCGCCCGCCGCGTCGCGCCGGCCGGCGCGGTCGCCTACGCGGGTTGTGACCTCGCCGCGGCGGAGCGGGACGCGGGCAACATGGCCGGCTCGCAGGCGCTGGTCGAGGAGTGCCTTTCGCAGTTCCGCGAGCTCGGCGACGGGCTGGGCGCCGCGCAGGCACTGAGCCAGCTTGGCAACCTACTCTCCGCCGGAGGCGAACCGGAGCAGGCGCGGGAGCTGCACGAGGAGAGTCTCGCCCTGCGCGAGGCGGCGGACGACGCGCGCGGAATTGGTCTGTCGCTGCTCGCAATCGCGGTGGCCGCCGCGCGAGCCGCGGAGTCCGGCCGCGCGTGGGCGAGTGCCGAGCGGGCCCTGTCCCTCTTTGATCGAACCGACGACGGTCCGGGCCGTGCGTCCGCCGTCATGCAGCTGGGGTATCTGGCCGCCGACGCAGGCCGGCTACAGGAGGCCTGGGAGCTCCAGGAGCGGGCGCTCGGCCTGTGGCGGGAGTTCATTCCTCACACCGCCTGGTGCGCCGCCATCCTGCTCGAGCTGGCCGAGCTCGACGCCGCGCTCGGCAAGCCCGAGCGTGCACCTGGGCGACTTCGCGAGGCCGCGGAAATCTTCGCCCGAATCGGTGATCAGGTCGGCCTGGCGTACTGCCAGCAGGCGCTGCGGGCGTGATAAATCCGGCGCTAACGCCGGACTAACGCCTCGACCCTAGCTTCACGACACCAGTTCAAGTGACCAGAGGAGCAGACGATGACCAGTGGCCAGGTTGCGGAGCCGCCCGCTTTCGGAGAGGCGACCGTGCAGGAGTTGCGCACAGCGCTACGGGGCGAGCTCGTGTTGCCGGGCGACGCCGCCTACGATGACGCGCGCAGCGTCTGGAACGGCATGATCGATCGCCGGCCGGCGTTGATCGTGCGCTGCACCGGGGCCAGCGATGTGATCGCCGCCACCGGGTTCGCGCGCAGCGAGGGCCTGAACGTGGCCGTCCGCGGCGGAAGCCACAACGTCGCGGGGAACGCGACCTGCGACGGGGGCATCGTGATTGACCTCTCGCCGATGAAGGGCGTGCGTGTCGATCCCGAAGCGCGGACCGTTCGCGCCCAGGCCGGCCTCACCTGGGGCGAGCTCGACCGCGAGACGCAGGCATTCGGCCTCGCGACGACCGGCGGCCTGGTGACCTCCACCGGAATCGCCGGGTTCACGCTCGGCGGTGGGATCGGCTGGCTCATGCGCAAGCACGGGCTGGCGTGCGACAACCTCATCTCCGCGGACCTCGTCACGGCCGACGGACAGAGCGTCCACGCCAGTGAAACCGACCACCCGGAGCTTCTGTGGGGGTTGCGCGGCGGCGGCGGCAACTTCGGGGTTGTCACCGAGTTCGAGTACCGACTGCACCCTGTCTCGCAGGTATTTGGCGGGCTCGTGGCATGGCCGGCTCAGGCCGCCGGCGACGTGCTGCGCTTCTGGCGCGACTGGGTTCGCGACACACCCGACGAGCTTTGCACGATGGCGGCGTTCTTGTATGCGCCCCCAGAGCCGTTCGTTCCGTCGGAAGTGGTCGGAGCCCCGATCTTTGCGATCGCGTGCTGCCACCTCGACCCTGAGGGCCGAGCCGAGGACGACCTGCTCCCGCTGCGCGATCTGGCCCCCGCGGTCGATGTTCTCGGACCAATGCCCTACCAGGCGATTCAAGGCATGTTCGACGGTGGCGTGCCGCGCGGCTCGCGCAACTATTGGCGCTCGGAGTACGTCGACCGGCTCACCGACGAGGCGATTGGAGCGATTCTCGCCCAATCCGACGGGATCCCGGCGCCGCTTGGACAACTTCACATCCACCAAATGGGCGGCGCGATGAGCCGCGTGCCGGCGGGCGCGACAGCGTTCGGAAACCGGGACGCCGGCTTCCTCATGAACTACATCGGGCTGTGGCTCGACTCAGCCGAGGACCGGACAAACACAGCGTGGGTGCGCGCGGCGTCAGAAGCGATGGAACCTCACGGCACCGGCGCGCGATACGTGAACTTCCTTGCCGACGAGGGAGAAGCGGGCGTCCGCTCGGCCTACCACAGGGACACATACACGCGCCTCCAGAATCTGAAGGCTCAGTTCGACCCCACGAACTTCTTCCACCTCAACCAGAACATCATGCCGGCCTGACGACAAAGGCGCGGACAGCATCGAGTTCGCCTCCCTCTATTCCAGTGACCACTTCGGCATCTCGATCGAACTGCCGGCGCGATCGCTCTGCCGCGTGACGTCGCTCGTGGTGGCGGACAACTTCGGCGGCCGCACGGCGTGGGCGGTCGGCCGCGTCATCGAGTGACCGACCGGCGGTCCGCTCAGCCGCCACGAGGAATACCAGGCACGCTGGACCGATGGCTCGCCACACCTCTTGATCGGCCGGACCCGTGGCGTCGGGCGGGGCGAGGGCTCAAGCGGGTTGCGCTTCGGCGCGCTCGAGACGGCGCCACCGGCCGAGGGGTAGAACTCCTCGGGCCGAACTCCGGGGCGTCTGGCAGCCGAGGCACCTCGGCCGGACTATGCCCCTCCGCTCGCGTCGATGGAACGTGATCTGCGGCGCCTCGCCACGTCCGGGCAAAGTCAAGGGGGGCTCCACGGTGTGAACGCTCACCCCGAGCCACCACGATGCGGATGCCTCCTTCCTACGGAGCCCCGCGCCGACCGGAGTGGACACGGGCAGCCACCCAGGCATTCCACAATCCAAGGGAACCCCACCATGCACGAATCCGCAGTTACCGACGCCATCCGACGGGACCACGACCTGGCCGTGCTGGAGCGCGACTCCTACGAACACGGTCCGGCGAATCCGCCGCTGCTCGATCAGACGATCGGACAGCGACTGCTTGATACCGTCGCCCGCTTCGGGGGCCGGGAAGCCGTGGTGGTGGGCCATCAGGGCCACCGCGCGACCTGGAATGAGTTCTCAGACGAGGTCGAGCTCGCGGCCCGGGCGCTGATCGCCCATGGGGTGCGCAAGGGCGATCGTGTCGGCATCTGGGCTCCGAACCGCTTTGAGTGGATCGTGGTGCAACTCGCCACCGCGCGTGTCGGGGCGATCCTTGTCACGATCAATCCTGCCCACCGGCTGACCGAGCTGCGGTACGCGCTGAGCACAGCCGGGGTGAGCTTCCTCGTCATGGCGCGGGGCTTTCGCCAGTCGGACTACGTCGCGATGCTCGAGCAGGCACGTCCCGGCTGCCCGCGGCTGCGCGAGGCGATCGTCCTCGAAGATGACTGGCGCGCGTTCCTCGACACGGGTGCGGGCGTCGAGCACCGTCAGCTTGTCGAGCGCGAGGCGGAGCTTTGTCCGGACGACCCGATCAACATCCAGTTCACCTCGGGCACGACCGGGTCGCCGAAGGGTGCGACCCTGTCTCACCGCAACATCTTGAACAACGCCTATTTCACGGCGAGAACGCTGCGCTACACCGAGCGTGACCGCGTGTGCTCGCCCGTGCCTTTCTACCACTGCTTCGGGATGGTGCTCGCCACGCTGGCCTGCATGACACACGGGGCATGCGTGGTGATTCCGGGCGAGTCGTTCGACGCCGGAAGCGTGCTGACGACCGTCGCGGCTGAGCGCTGCACATCGCTGTACGGGGTGCCGACGATGTTCATCGACGAGCTGGGGCACCCCGACTTCGAGAGCTTCGATCTCACGAGCCTGCGGACCGGGATCATGGCCGGCGCGCCCTGCCCGGTCGAGGTGATGAAGCAGGTCCGGTCGCTGATGCACATGCGCGAGGTCACGATCGCCTGCGGGATGACCGAGACGTCGCCTCTGTCCACACAGACCGCCGTCAGCGACCCGGTCGAGATCCAGGTCACGACTGTGGGGGGCGTGCATCCCCACGTCGAGGTCAAGGTCGTCGATCCCGAGACCGGCGAGACGGTGCCGCGCGGGACGGCGGGCGAGCAGTGCACTCGCGGTTACAGCGTGATGAGTGGCTACTGGGAAGACCCCGGGGCCACGGGCCGAGCAATCGATTCCGAGGGCTGGATGCACACCGGGGATCTGGCCGTCATGACCGATGACGGGTATCTCCAGATCGTTGGGCGGATCAAGGACATGATCATCCGCGGAGGCGAGAACATCTCCCCGCGCGAGGTCGAAGAGTTCCTGTACGAGTTTCCGGAGGTCCTCGACGCCCAGGTCATCGGTGTCCCCAGCGAGCGCTATGGCGAAGAAGTCATGGCCTGGGTGCGGCTGCGCGATGGCGCCAACCTCACCGAAGCGCAGCTGGTCGAGCGTTGCCGCGACCGTATCGCGACCTACAAGATCCCCCGCCATTGGAAGTTCGTCGACGCCTTCCCGATGACGATCAGCGGCAAGGTCCAGAAATATCGCCTGCGGGAGCTCGCGTCCGAGGAGCTCGGGTCGCGTCCGGCGGGCGAGACCACGACCGCCTAACCGCATCGTGCCCGTGCTCTTCACCATGCCCCATAACACGACGTTCCGCGGCTCAGACCCTGACGGGGCCGACGCGGAAGCGATTCGACGGCTGGCCGCGGACCGGGCCGGGAAGCTGCCGGAAGGGCTCGTCCTGTTCGCCGAGGTCGACGGAGATCCGGTCGCCGCGATCGGCATCGGCGATGGCCGTTTGGTCGGCGATGCCGACCGGGCCACCGTCGCCGTGCGCGCGCGACTGCGCTTGGAGCGGCTCTACGTTCGCCTCGTCCACACGGTCTGGGGAATGTGAGCGACCGTGGTCCTTCGGCGAGCTTTCTGAGGTAGCCCACGAGATTTCCGAAGGGCTTGGTGGCCGGTGCCCGCTCCTCGCCTTTGCGCGGTGGGGGCGCGGACGCACGGCTGTCACGTTCGCGTGGCGTGTCGTGTCATGCATATAGACACTGAAGACGGATGCGACGCATCCATTCGCTAGCGGAGACGCCACCGATGATCGCTGACAATCCCCACCACTCCAGGCGTTGGACGATCCTGGCGATCCTCGCGATCGCGCAGCTGATGGTCGTCCTGGACGCCACGATTGTGAATATCGCGCTGCCCTCTGCCCAGCGGGCGCTGCACTTCGCGAACACTGAGCGGCAGTGGATCGTGACCGCCTATGCGCTGGCGTTCGGCAGCCTGCTCTTGCTCGGTGGCCGGATCTCGGACCTGTTCGGCCGCAAGTGGACTTTCATCGCTGGTCTGGCCGGGTTCGCAGCCGCGTCGGCCGTCGGCGGGACCGCACAGTCGTTCGGGATGCTCGCCGCCGCTCGCGCGTTTCAGGGCGCGTTCGGGGCGCTGCTCGCGCCGGCCGCGCTGTCGCTGATGACCACGACGTTCACCGACCTGGGCGAACGCAATAAGGCGTTTGGAATCTGGGGCGCGATCGCCGGGAGCGGCGCCGCGATCGGGCTGATCCTCGGCGGCGTGCTGACGCAGACGCTTAGCTGGCGCTACAGCATGTACGTCAACCTCGTGTTCGCGACGATCGCGATCGCCGGGGCGCTGACCCTGATCCACAATCAGGCCCCGGACGTGAAGCCGAGGCTCGACATCCCCGGCGTGCTGACCGTCTCGGCTGGCCTGTTCTCGCTGGTGTACGGCTTCTCACACGCGCAGACGACGAGCTGGGGCAACCACACCACGGTCGGGTTTCTGGTCACCGGCGTGGTGCTGCTGGCCGCGTTTGCAGGGATCCAGTCCCGAAGCAGCCACCCGCTGCTGCCGCTGCGGGTGGTGACCGATCGCAATCGTGGCGCGTCGCTCTTGTCAATCGTCATCGGCGGCGCGGCGATCCTCTCGCTGCTGCTGTTCTTGACCTACTACCTGCAGCAGGTCCGCGGCTACTCGCCGATCACCACAGGGGTGGCGTTCCTGCCGATGGCCGCCTCGGTGATGATCGCGGCGATGATCGCCACGAACAAGCTCCGTCCCAGGTTCGGCCCGCGGCCGCTGGTCGTGGCCGGCATGCTGCTCGGTGCCGGCGGGATGCTCTACCTGACCCGGTTGGGTGTCGCCTCGAGCTACGCCACCGGCATTCTGCCGGCGCTGGTGATGCTCGGTATCGGGTACGGGCTCGTGATCTCCAGCTCGATCAACAGCGCCACCCTCGGCGTCAGGCCCGCCGATGCGGGCGTCGCCTCCGCGACCGTCTCGGCCTCCCAGCAGATCGGCGGCTCGCTCGGCACCGCGCTGCTCTCGACGATCGCCACCAGCGCGGTCACCAGCTACATCACGGGCGCTCACACGCACCCGACCAAGTCGCTGATCGCTCACGCCGCCGTGCACGGCGACACCACCGCGTTCGCCTGGGCCGCTGTGATGTTCGGGCTCGGCGCCGTGATCGCGGCTGCGCTGTTCGAACGCGGCACAAGGGCACTCACCGTCGACGCGACCGCTGCGCCGGCGACCGCCCAGTGATCACTCGCTCACGAGTCTCACTGATCGCGGCGGCAGCTATGTCACAGGGCCCACAGCGAGCGCGATTCGCTGAGGCCAGCATTGTCGGCGTCAGCTGTCGGGCTGGTTGGTTAGGTCGGCTCGCCCGGGAACCGCAGGTCGAAACGCTCCACGAGTCCGGGGATGCTGTCGGGGTCCATCTCAATCTCGTAGCGGGCGCAGAGGTCACCCAGTGTCTGGGGCTCAGCGCGGATGACGCCGCCGAGGTCGACGAGCTCCTCGAAGAATCGTTCAAAGCCGGCGGGGGAGATGATCTCGAGGATCCGCGCCGGCTCGTCGCCGGCGTTCCAGAATGTGTGCCACTGGTTTCGCGGCTTGAAGATGAGATCGCCGGGGTTGCCAACGAGGACGTCGTCGCCTAGCAGCGCTCCCACGCGTCCCTCGAGCACGTAGCTGTACTCGTCCTCGTGCGTGTGGCGGTGCAGCGGCGCGGCGAGGGCGCGGGGCGGCATGGGGTGCTCGACCAGCGAGAACCGCTCGCTCGTTTCGGCGCCGGCGATCATGAATCGGACCCCGATGCTACCCAAGGATCCCGCCTTCCCGTCGCGAGCACCGACGATCTTTGCCGCGGTCGTCTTCATTCTCGACTCCTTTTGATCAGACAGTAGTGTCGCGGGAAATTTCTAGCACAGTCCGATCAGGTGTGTCAAGATTGATTGGACACCCGTGACCGATCAAAAACGCGCCTATCGCAAGCAGCACCGCGCGGAGCTCGAGGAGCAAACCCGCCGCCGCATCACCGAGAGCACCGTCGAGCTGCACGGGACGCTGGGGCCGGCGCGCACGTCGATTAGCGCGGTCGCCGAGCGCGCTGGCGTCCGCCGCTCCACCGTCTATCGGCATTTCCCAGACGAGGCCGCCCTGTTCGCCGTGTGCACCGCGCACTGGACCGCCGCCAACCCGCCACCGGACCTCGCCGGCTGGGCGGCGATCGACGACCCCGACGAACGGCTGCACACCGGACTCGGGCAGCTCTACGCCTACTACCGTCAGACCGAGCCGATGCTGGCGAACCTCCACCGCGACGAGGCGACGATGCCGCTCGTGCAACGTCTGTTCGGTGGGTTTCGTGACTACATCTCCGCGGCTCAAGAGACGCTCATGAAGGGACGGCGAGCGCGTGGCGGCTCCCGCCGGCGCGTCCGCGCGGCGATCGGCCACGCGCTGGCCTTCGCGACTTGGCGCTCCCTAACCCGCGAGCAGGAACTCGACGACCCCCAGGCGGCAGAGCTGATGTTTCGTCTAGTCGCCGCAGCACAAGACCCGGATACGCGCCGCCGGCGTACGCCTAACGACTAATGCAGAGGCCACAAGCAGGGACGGGAGCGCCATACTGGGTTATGAGCGTGGTTGGGAGCTGAGGCGTTGAGCTGGCGAATCCGCGGCACCTACTTTGAGTCGTGCAACTGTGCGGCGGTATGTCCCTGCCGCAGGATCGACGGCGTAGCAGGAGGCCGTTCAACGCATGGTGTGTGCATGGGCGTCCTTTCGTGGCTGGTTGAGGAGGGTGTGGCAGGCGGCATCGACCTATCCGGGCTGCCGGTCGCGTTGGCTTTGCGCTACAGCGACGATGAGCCGGGTTCGCCGTGGATGTGGGTGCTGTATCTGGACGCGCGCGCTTCCGAGGAGCAGCGTGCCTCGCTTGAGGGGATCTTCACCGGCCGTCTCGGTGGCGATGCTGAGCGTCACTTCCCATGGGCGTGGAAGCCGAGCGAGCTTGTTGCGGTGCGACCGGTGGAGATCATCTTTGATCACACGCGCCGTCGCCAGCGCTTGCGGATAAGAGACCACATTAGTGTCCGAATCCGCGATCGCTACGAGGGCGACGAAACCGTCACGTGCGTCATTTCTGGGCATGATCGAGCAGGCGAGGAACTCATCACCGACGAACTCGTGGTCGACGACGAGAAGCTCTCGTTCGAGTTCCGGGGTGTGTGCGGCTATGGCTCGACGTTCGATTACACGGGCTAGCCAAATCGCCCAGAACGGGCCGGCGTGACCTCAGGGTGGCACGAGTCAACCGCCGGCGCGTGCGGCGCGCGAATCAGGGCATTGCGTTCATCGAGTGCATGGCGTGGTGACCGCCGCCCGGGATCACCAGCCCTGGGACGTCGTTCGGTATCGCCGTAACCGTTACGGCGAGAGCGATGAGTATGCCCGCGGTGCCCCAGGTAGCTGCCCGGCGCCACGGGATCGTCTTCTCCAACGTTATGAGCGCGGCGATCAACGCCATCCATGTGATGCTCATGACTCCGAGCGCGAATAGCCCGGCCATCAGCGCCCAGCAGCAGCCCAGGCACCAGCCGGCGTGTTTGGATCCCATCTGGAGCGCGCCGCGGTTCCCGTCGCGCCAGGCGCCCAGCAGGAAGCCCAGCGGGCTGCGGCACTTTCCCAGACATACGTCCTTCAGAGGTGTGAGCTCGTAGATCGCGGCGATCGCCAGGACGGCACCGGCCAACCACCGCCCGCCGGTACGCCAGGCCAGATCGCCGCCGAGAGCGCTGCGGCCCAACCGAAACAGGCCGTACGCGACGAGTCCCGCCGCCCCCCAGACCAAGAGGTACGCGGCACTGAACAGGAGCGGGCGGGTCCAGCCGCGCTGGCGGGTCATCCGCGCGTACAACGCTGTGGTCGGCGCCAGTGAGGGGAACATCATCGCCGCCATCATCACCACCCACACGCCCAGGAACCAGCCGAGCGTTCCGAGATCGGCACCCGGTCCGCCGTCCATCCCGCCCATCCGGTCGACGGTCGACCACCACGCCGCGACGGCCAGAGCGAGTAACAAGATCACCAGGCCAACGCGTGCGCGGACCGCGACGACAGCCTCGGCGAGCTCGCCGCGATCACTGACGCGGCCGCTGACCGCAGCGGCGGTCACGCTGCCCACGAGAACTGGGAAGTCGAGAAGCCGGCCTTCCCGTCGAACTGGATCCCGAAGGCGTCGATCTTTGACCGCGTCGCGTGGGCGATCGTCAGCTCCGACCCGGCGGGATGAAAGATGCCCGTCAGACGAGCGGGCTCACCGGTCTGCACCCCGAACGGCACCACGTCTTCGATCTCAAAGTCAACCGCGTCACCGATCCGAACCGAGTGAAGTAAGCCGGCCTCGCGCACCTCGATCGTTGCCCGCTCAACACCGAGGCTCTCACCCACGAGCGGACCCAGGGCCTGCATTGGGCCGCCGAGCGCGCCCGAGAACACACCCCCGAGCTTCTCGGCCTGCTCGTCGGACGCCGCCGCATCGATGAACACGCCCAGGCGCCAGTTCCCGTCGGCCATCACCTTGGGGGTATCGGCGACTGCTGCGACCGTCAGGCCGCTCACGTCGGTGCCCTCGATCTCGCCGTTTTTGACGTTGAAGACGAGCGTGACCCGGCAGCGGTCCAGCGTCGCTCCGAGCGCAAGCGATGCGGTGCAAGGACAGACCACGTCGCACGAGCACGTCTCGAAGTAGGACCCCTCTAGCTTCCACGCCATGCGCGACCTCCTACGGTCGAATGATCAGCTGATTCTCTACACGGATGACGGTTGCGTCAACTGGAGGCCGTGGCGGCCCGGGATCTCTGCGCGTAGTGTGGTGCGGCGATGCCGAGCTTGCCCCCGGGGGTTGACGTTCGGAGTACGGTTCCGCCGACCATGGAGGTCGACATGCAATACCCCGGTGCTCTCCGATGATCGGATCGGAACGCCGGACCCGGTTGACGAGGCCCTCATGACCACTGCGATCGAGCAGCTAGCGCGCGCGCACCTGCGCCCACCGTTGCTGTGGGGACTCGTCATTGGAGGCCTTCAGGCGGCGTCGGCGCTCGCTTTCTGGTGGCTTGATCCGGCGACGGTCTACGCCCTTGGTCTGGTGCTGATCGCTTCTGTGTACATCGGATTCGCGGTTGCTGACGGGCGCTGGCGCGTAATTGCCGTGGAGAGCAGCGTGGTCGGCACGTTCGTCGTCATAGCCGCGGTGGCGGTCACGGGTTCGCCATGGCTGCTCGTCTTCGGGCTCGCTGGCCACGGGCTGAAGGACCTCTGGCAACACAGGAGTCAATTCGTCGCTAACACGCGGTGGTGGCCTCCTTTCTGCCTAGTGGTCGACTTCACAGTCGCCGTGATCATCGCCGTCGAGATCGTCGCCGGCGTCAACTTCCACCCCTGATCGCGAGCTCGTGCGCCGGGTCGCCTGCAGCGTTGGGTCAAGTCTGGTTTTGAAGCCTGCTGCCTTGGATAAATATGGTGTCTGCGGAGGTGATTGGGTCGTCGGCCAGGTAGACGGCGCCGGATTGGTGGGCGTGGTCGCGGCTGGCGCCGGCGCCGGCTATGGCGATGGTGTCGTCGGGGCGCAGTTCGCGGAGCTGCGGCAGGGCAGGTTGTAGGCGGTCGGGGATGGCCGCTGAGATGACGATAAGTCGGGGGTGGATGGATGCGGCGGCTTCAGCGATCATTGGGATGGGCGTATCGGCGGCGAGGTAGGTGATGCGCCAGCCGATTTGATGTAGCGCGATTCCGAACGCGATCAGTCCGAGGGTGTGTTGCTCGCCGGGCGGGCAGGCGAGCAGGGCGCGTGGGCCGAGGCCGCGGTCCCAGCCTCGGGCCAGTCCCAGCAGGCGGCTGTGGATGAACGCGGTGGCGAAGTGTTCTTGCGCGATGCTGAGCTGGCCGTGCTTCCAGCGCTCGCCGATCTCGTGCAGGTAGGGCAGCAGAACTTCGCCGATCACAGTGGTCGCGGGAGAGATCCTGAGCAGTGTTTCCAGGGCTTGGTCGGCGGCGGTCTCCTCATAGTGCTCGAGCGCGGCTTGCATGGCGGCGGTCGTCTGGGCGACCTGTGCGATTCGTGCGGTGGCGGTGGCGGTGGCGGTGGCGGTGGCGTGGGGAGCGATCCGAAATCTGGTGCTGATCGCCAGCTCGGCGGCCTGCGCGGCGGGCATGCCGTCACGGACGTGGCGCAGCATGAGACGCGCCCTGGCCTCGTCGACGCGGGAGTAGAGGCGCTGGTTGCCAGCCGTGCGCTGCGGGCTGAGCACGGCGTAGCGCTGCTCCCATTTGCGCAGCAGATCGGTGCTCACGCCGATGCGACGGCTGAGCTCTCTGATCGGCATCCATGACGCGTCCGGAGCAACCATCTCAGTGAACTGGTATCCGGTTAGCGGCGAGCCAAACGTCACCGGAGCTTAGGTGGCCTAGGTTGCGGCCATCACGACGACGGTCGCGTCGTCCTCGAGCGGTTCTTCCCAGCTGCTGGTGATGGCCTGTTGGATCGCGATGGCCGTAGCGGTGGCCGTGGAGCTGGCGGCGTTCTCGATCGCTTGTCGCAGGCCGTCGACCCCGAACGTGTCGCCGTCTTGCGTGGGCCGTTGGGTGACCCCGTCGGTGAGCAGGACGAGTCGCTCGCCGCGATAAAGCTGCCGCTGACTGGGGATGAACACGGGTTCGCTGCTTCCCGTGCCGAGGGCCGGGTGGTGATGATCTTCGAGTTCGACGAGGTTCCCGTCGAGATCGATCAGGTAGGCGGGGGGATGACCGCAGTTGATCCAGCGCAGGATCGCGGTGGGGGCGTGCCAGCGGGCGACGAGCGCGGTGACGTAGGCGTCGGGATGCTCGAGTTTGAGCACGGTCTGGTGCATCAGTGACATCGTCTGCTCAAGCTCACCGCCGGCGCGCCGCGACGCGCGCAGCGCACCGAGGACGGCAGCGCCCATTCCAGCGGCGGTCGGTCCGTTGCCCGACGCGTCCGCGATCGCGAGCCACGCCCCGTCGCGATTCTCCACGAAGTCAAACCAGTCCCCGCCGACTTCATAGGTGGGGAGCAGCACTCCGGCGAGCTGGGCGCCGGCGATGCGGACGATACGGGGAGGGAACAGGTTCTGCTGGATCTCTGCCGCCGGAGTGGTCGGCTTTCGCCGGCGCGCGGCTTGCACGAAATCGGTGTAGCGGTCGGCCAGTTCGAGCGCGGCGGCCCCCTGCTTGGCGATGTCGGCCAGGGAGCTGACGGGATCTCCCACGCATAACAGCAGGCCGGTGACCCGGCCTCTGAGCCACAGCGGCTCAGCCACACATCCCGGCAGTTGCTGCTGGAGCTGCTCATAGAAGTGCCCGAGCCCTTCCGGGACGATCTCCGGTCCCAGCGCCGGGGGGTTCTCGATGCGCTCAGGGAACTCCGGGGAGCCCGCGAGGCGCAGCAGATGCGAGCCGTCGATGTCGACCACATAGAGCGCGACCGCGACCCCCGCCGCGCGCCGCGCCTCGGCAACGAGCTGGTCGGGCACCAGATGCGACGGCACCTCATCCAGAATCCGCGTCACCTCGAGCGCCAGCGGGACCTCGCGCCCCAGCCGCCCGGGAGCCTGAAACGGCATGGTTGCGATCTGCGCGGCCGGCGACCCCTTGTTTGCCGCGGACTTCTCGACCTCCGGCGCGATCGGTGCCAGCGCGTCTCGCAGCGCCCGGCGGGTCGGGAAGTGGCGATACAGCGTCGAGCGACCCACCCCGGCCGCAGCGGCGATCTCAGACATGCTGACCTGCCGATCGCCGGCCAGCGTCGCCGCGGCCTCGAGGATCCGCCGGCGGCTCTCAGCAGCGTCAGCGCGAAGAAACGCCGGCTCGCGTACCTCCCCCTCAGCAGACGGCACAGACCTAGTCAAGGCGCGCACCGGTGTCGAGAGTCATTCGAGCCTCTGACAAGCCATCTGTCCGATTTGTCCTGGTTCTGTCCAAGTTCTGCGATCAATTCCTGTGCTTCGAGGGTACAGTACGCTACAACTGTCCAAGATAACCGGGACAATCGGGGCTAGAACAGAGACAAACGGGATTGCGCTGCGACGGTGCACCACGAAGTCTCGATTAAGGAGACACGACCATGTCGGAAATGACGGATGCATACCAGTGGCAGGGACGGACGATCCTCGACAGCGACGGCGAGAAGATCGGCAAGATCAGCGAGATCTATGAAGACTCAGGTACCGGTAAGCCGGAGTGGGCGACGGTGTCCAGCGGCCTGTTCGGCACCAAGTCGAATTTCGTGCCGCTGGCGGGCGCGACCCCTCAGGGGGAGAATGTCCGTGCCGAGGTGACCCGGGATCAGGTCAAGGACGCGCCCGGCGTCGACCATGATGGCGAGCTGTCCGAGGCCGACGAGCGCCAACTGTTTGAGCATTACGACGTGCCGTACACGGCCGAGGGGTCAACCACCGCGCAGGCTGCACCCGACGGCGGGCAGCCCAGCGAGACCGATCTCAGTGCGAGCGACCGGTTCGAGACCGATCGCTCGGAGACAAACGGCGAGCACGTCGGGCACGACGCCAGCGGGCCGACCACCGATGACTCGATGACCCGGTCTGAGGAGGAGCTGACGGTCGGCACGCGTCAGCGCGAGGCTGGACGGGCGCGACTGCGTAAGCACGTGGTCACCGAGATGGTCACCAAGACCGTTCCGGTCAAGCGCGAGGAAGTTCGCATCGAGCGTGAGCCGGTCACCGACACCAACCGTGATGACGCGCTGGACGGTCCGGCCATCTCCGAAGAGGAGCACGAGGTCGTCCTGCACGAGGACGAGGTCGTCGTCGACAAGCACGCGGTCGCCAAGGAGCGGGTGCGGATGGGCATCGAGACGGTCAGCGAGGATCGCGAGATCTCAGAAGAGGTCCGCAAGGAGCAGATCGAAACCGACGGGACCGACGTCGGCGACACCCAGGGTCGGGATCGCCCCGCCCGATAGCGCGTCACGAGAAGCAGGGGAGCCCGCCGCTGATCGGCGGCGGGCGTCTCTCTGCTCTGAAATCAATCAAGCGACGGAGGCAGCAGATGGATGAAGCATCGACAGGAACCAGATCCGGGGCGCAGACGCCGTCCTCGGCGGTGGCAGGCTCATCGGCATCTCAGGGCAGTGGGCTAGCGCGCCGTGATCAGGGCGCCGGAGGGTTGCAGACCGAGAAGGGCGCGACGACGATCGCTGACACGGTTGTCACCAAGGTCGCGAGCATCGCGACGCGCGAGATCAATGGTGTGCACGAGCTGGGAGGCGGGACGGCGCGCGCAGTCGGTTCGGTGACTCAGCGGGTCGGGATCGGCAGCCAGCACGGCCAGGGCGTGTCGGTCGAGGTTGGGGAGAAGGAAGCGGCGGTCGATCTGACGATCGTGGTCGAGTACGGCGAGTCAATCCCCAAGCTCTCACAGCAAATTCGTGAGAACGTGACCCGCCGGATCGAGGGGATCACCGGGCTGTCAGTGACCGAGGTCAACGTGACCGTCAACGACCTGCACTTCCCCGGCGACGACCAGTCCGACGACGAGTCCTCGCGCGTTCAATAGCCGACGCGAGACCTTTCACGTGATCGAGCAATCTAGTTGCGGGGCGCTCAGCGACCCTGCGCTCGCCGAATCAGACCGGGTCGCACTGGCCCGCACGGCGCGCCGGGCGGCGCTGAGCGTGCCCGGGGTTCGTGGCACCGACGCTGGGCCAGCAGGGACATTCGTGACTGGCGCCGGCGACGGGGAGCGGCTCGAGGGGACCACGTGCGTAGCCGCCCCAGAAGGCGGCTACGAGGTGTCTCTGCGCCTGACCGCCGACCTGGTGGCGCTTTACCCGCTCGGTGAGCGAGTCCGAGCGGCGGTCCGCGGAGTCGCGAACCACGCCGGCATCAAGCTGGCAAGCGTGAGCGTGCACTTCACTGATCTGGCCGTCGAGGGAGATCTGTGATGAGAGTTCTGGGACCGTTGGCGAGGCTGATCGGCGCCGTCTGGATGGTCGCGTTGGCGCTGCTGGGCTTGGGGGTGGCGATGTATTGCTTTGACGCGGTCATCAGCCTGGGATCGGCGAGACCGGACCGGCTGCTCCACCTGCCCAACGTTCGCCGCCACGTCGGCCGCTTCCTTGATCAGATCTCGGCGCCCGGTTCGACCGCCGGGTTGGCGCTGCTGTGTGGGCGTGGGTGCGATGCTGCTCGGCATCCTGCTGATTATCGGGGTGCTCGGCCGCCGCAAACAACGCCTAGCGCTGCTGGAGCACGAACACCGCCAGGGCGCCGTCGCCGCAAGGCCAAAGCCGCTGCGAGACATGACGCTGGCGCTTGCCGAGCAGGCCCGCGGCGCGACCAGCGTCAAGCGCCCCAAGCTGTCGCTGTCGCGTCGCGGCACGCGGGGACGGCTCAGAGTGAACGCCACCCGCAATCGCACCGGCGATCCGCAACAGGTCAAGGACGCAGTGGTCGAGGCGATCGCGCCGATCGCCGAGCCGTTTCATCTCAAATCCCGAGTGCAGATCCGCCTCGGCGAGTCGGGGAGTCGAACCCAGTGATCCGCCAACGGATCAACCTACGCACTCCCGCGCTGGGCCACCTGGTGGCACTGCTGACGATCGTCCTCGGCGCCCTGCTGCTGTGGTACGGGCTGATGGTCGTCCTGTTGGCGGTCAAGGTATCGCCGCATACCGTCAACTCGCTCAGCGCGTATCGCACGCTCTATAACGACACCGTCGACCTCACGGCGAGCGACTTCACCACGCTACGGCGGTTGATCGCGGGGTTTGCCGGGTTGATCGCGTTCCTCGTCTTCCTCTATCTCGCCTTCAAAGCCTGGCCGCGACCGTTCCTCGCTCGCGGCGACGTCACCTTGGAGGACAACGAGCACGGCATGACATTGATCCAGCCGCGTGCGGTCGAACGCGTCGCCGAGCTCGCCGCCCGCGGCAACCCCGAGGTCACGGCGGCGAGCGGGCGGCTTGGCGACGAACAGCTCTCGGTCGGGATCGACTCCCGCCGTGCGAGCTCGGTCGCGGCCACGCTCCACGACGTGCACGAGCGCGTCCGCGCCGAACTGGAACGCCACGACTTACCCAGCCTGCCGGTCAACGTCACGCTGACCGGATATGACCGACAAACCACAAGGGAACTCTCATGAACCCCTCACAGCTCGCCGGACTGCTCGGCTTTCTGTTCGTCGCCGCCTGGATCGCGTTCGGGTTTGGCGACGCGATCCTGTGCCTGCTTGGAGCGGCAGGGTTCTACGCCGCCACCGCCTTTTTCCGCGGTGAGCTCGACCTCGCCGACCTCCAACAACGCGCCAGCACCCGCCGGGCCGGCAGCGCTCCGCGCTGACCGGCAGCACCTAGACGCCAGACAGGGAAACCCATGAGTAAAGACTCAGACGACCGACAGCCAATGACAGCCACGCGCGACCCGGACGAGCGGGAGCCGACCGTCACCGACGCCGAGCAGACGCGCCCGAGCCGCCGGCCCCAGGGCCAGGCTCATGCCCGTCGGGGTTCGCTGATGCAAACGATGAAGCGAACCTGGAGCGAGTTCTCCGAGGACAACCTCACCGACTCGGCGGCCGCGTTGACCTACTACGCGATCCTGTCGATCTTTCCCGCGCTATTGGCGATGGTCGCGATCGTGGGGTTGGTCGGGGATCCGCACACGATCACCAAGGAGATGACCGACCTGGTGACCTCGATCGGTCCGAAATCAGCGGCGCAGACGTTCAAGGGGCCGATCGACGGCCTGACTAAGAACAGTGGCACGGCCGGGATCCTTCTGATCGCCGGTGTTGCCGCCGCGCTGTGGACGGCGTCGGGCTACGTCGGGGCGTTCATGCGCGCTTCCAACGTGATCTACGAGGTCGAGGAAGGCCGCTCGATCATCAAGCTGCGCCCGCTGCAGATGCTAGTCACCCTGGTGCTCGTCCTGCTGCTGGCGCTGGTGCTGGTGGCGCTGGTGCTGACCGGTCCGCTCGCCAGCAAGGTCGGCTCAGCGATCGGCATCGGAAGCACCGCAGTTACGGTGTGGAACATCGCGAAATGGCCGGTGTTGCTGATCGTCGTGATGTTCATGATCGCGCTGCTTTATTACGCCTCACCCAACGCGAAGCTGCGCAGTCTGAAATCGATCTTCCCGGGAGCGATGCTTGCGGTCGTGGTGTGGCTGGTGGCCTCGGCGGCGTTCGCTTTCTACGTCTCGAATTTTGCGTCCTACAACAAGACCTACGGCACCCTGGGCGGGATCATCGTGTTCCTCGTGTGGATGTGGATCACCAACGTCGCAATCCTCCTCGGCGCCGAGATCAACGCCGAGCGCGAACGCTCCCGGCAGCTGGAAGATCGGGTGCCCGGCGCAGAACGCGCAATCCAGCTCGAGGAACGCTCAGAGCCCAAAGCGCACAAGCGCGCCAGGACTGTCTGAGCGCTCCGGGCGCAACCTTGAACCTTTCAGGACTTCGGTATGAAGCTGATCGTCCCGGCTTTCTCGAGGATCGCCCAGCGGACATCACTGAGAGCGGCCACCTGTTGCTTTCGTGCCGCTTCTTCGACGTCGCCGCGGGTCAGGCGCTCGCGGGCCAGGTTGCGTTCGATGATCTGGCCGTCCTGTATGAGCACAATGGGCTCTCCCTCGGTGACGGCACGAATGCGCTTGGAGCGAAACGACACCCAGCCGACGAATACGGAGAGCAACGTGATCGTCGAGATGACGATCAGCGTGCCGGTGACGGATTCGTCGCTCTGGGTGATGCCCTGCTGCACCAGGTCGCCGAGGACGACGAGCAGGATGACGTCGAACGGTTCGAGCGAGCTGAGTTCGCGTCGTCCCGCGATTCTGGTGATCAGGAAGATGAAAGAGAAGATGACCGCGGCGCGGATGACCAGATCCATCGGGACTCAGGGAAAGATCGTCAGGGAGCGGTGTACATGCGTGATCAGTGTTGATCCGTCGTCGAGCTCCACGTCCTCGCGGCGCTTGCCCACGTTGGTGGGATTCACCTGGAAGTACAGCCACGCGATCAGGGTGTGGCCGGCCGCCAGCTTGTTGTAGGACAGGACGATGCGGCCGTTCTCGTTGGTCTCGCTGCTGGGATTCGGCGCCATTGAGTTTTCGCTCATCGATTCCCACCAGCCAGGATCGAACACCAGCTGCGGTTTCTGAATGTCCTGGTGCGCCGTCACCTTTATGCGAACCTGGAAGATCAGTCCGCTGCGCAGCCGCGCCGGTGCCGTGACGACGAGACCCGCGGGCAACGTGTGTGCGGAGGTCGTGGTCGGGCGCTGCCCGAAGACATTCAGCAGGGCGAGTATCGGCAGCACGGCTATGGCACCGAGCAGAGCACGGCGGTACCAGACATGGCGCGAGCGGTCATGCAGGTCCCGGTTGCGCTCGATCCTCAGCCCGTCCGGAGGAGGGTTCGCCATCGGCTGCCTATTCGCTTACCGCTCCCCGGCTCCTGCCCTAGCGAGTCAGCGCCGCTCGTGCGTCTGCTCGTTCTCCGCGGATCCCGACAGACAGGATCGCCGAGTGCAAGCCCCACATCAAGCGCGGCGAGCACCTCAAGCTCGACCGCTTCTCTCCCAACGACTTCAACGAACTCGCTGCCGTGTTCAACGGTCCGCACCCCGAGACCGGCGAAGACCTGTTCATCGCCGAGGAGATCTCACCTGAGGGTGCGCCCGCTTGGCTTCAAGTAGCGGTGCGGCCAAATGCGACGTTCGCTCGTTCGGCGACGAGCCTCGCGCCTAGGAGCTCTCCGTCGATGTTGCCGTAATGCTCCAGCGCCTCGGCGTAGAGCTGGCTTACCCGCTCCCCCAACGCGAGCGGCACCCCGAGTTCACTTCCCAGCGTCAGAACGTTGGAGAGCTCCTCGACGCACCCAGCCAACGAGAACGATGTGAGGTCCTCACCGCGCATCAGCGCTGGTGCATCGTGCTCCATGAAGCGACTGGCGGCCGCGCTTTGCTGCGCTGCCTGGCGGACCGTTTCAGGATTCAGGCCGGCTCGTACTGCGAGTGCCAATACCTCAGCGCTGGCAATAGCCTGGCCAAACCAGAGCAGGTTGACGAGCAGCTTTACGGCATAGCCACTGCCCACGGCGCCAACGTGCACGATCGCGCCGGCAACTGCTGCGAGAACCTCGCGCTGGGAGTCCAGATCCTCTAACGAGGCGCCGACGAACGCCACCAGGCGACCCTCACGCGCTTGCACCGGGCCACCGGCCATCGGCGCGTCGAGCGTACGTATCCGGCGACGTCGCGCCACCTCCGCGATCTCACCAGCGATGCCGGGAGTCGCGGTGCTCATGTCGATCCACGTCGAGCCCGGCGCAAGAGCTCCGATCAACGCGTCGCGCACCGCGGTGACCGCGGCCGGACCGGGCAGCACGGTGATCGCGACATGACACCGCTCGCCAACCTCCGCAACACCGTCGACCCACTCGGCGCCGGTGTCGAGCACCGCCGCCTGAGCCTCGCGGCGGACATCGGTGGCGACCACGGCGAAGCCGTTCTCGGCGAGCCGCGCGCAAATCGGCAGGCCCATGCGGCCAACGCCAACGATCCCCACGCTGAGTCGACGTCGCGCGCTTGCCACAAGCGGGATCATGACAAGCGACGGTCCGGGTTGTCCTCAGTTGGTGATGCGCGATCATGCCGTGGCGATGCAGGGAGATCTCGGGTCGGGCGCCGCGGGTGTGGACGGAGGTTCGGCGTGCCTGGCTGGCAGCATCGTCAGCGCAGAACATCTTGGAGCGGTGCGGCGCGCGATCGGCAGCATCCCGCTCTCAATCGGTGAGTTGCGCGCGTTCAGCGAGGTGGTGGTAGCGGCCGGTGTCGAATCCGGCGCGGGTTACGTCCTGACGGCTCGGCTGGCTCGTCGCGGTGGGGGGCGAAGGTGACGGCCGGGTAGAAGTTCGCCCGGCGGGCGGCGCGGCGTAGGGTGGCGAGCGCGGCGGGGCCGAGCAGGAGGATGCAGATCAAGTCGGTCGCCGCGCGTCCCGTGTCCCAGCCGAGCGAGGTGGTCGCGTCGAACACCAGGTAGCGGTGCCACTGCACGGTGAAGGGAGCGCCTGGCAGGTAGGAGATCGAGCTGCCTGGGTCGACCGAGAAGGGCCAGAACTGGAGGTTGAGCATGAACCCGAAGAAGTACCCGGCGAACACGCCGTAGGCGGCGAGCATCGCGATCTCGCGCTTGCCCCGGCAGGGCGGGAGCAACCCCGCGAACAGCCCGACCCAGGCGCAGCCGAACATCTGGTAGGGCATCCAGGGGCCGACGCCGCCGGTGATGATCGCCGAGGCGAACAGCGAGGTGCAGCCGAGCGTGAACCCGAAGCCGGGACCGAACACGCGTCCGGCGAACACCAGCACGAAGAACACGGTCTCGATCCCGGCGGTGCCGGCTCCGAGCGGCCGCAGGCCCGCGTTGATCGCCGACAGTACGCCGAGCATCGCGATCGCCTTGGAGTCGATTCCGCCGTCGGCGATCTCGGCGAACACGACTGCCAGTACCAGCAGCAACACGATTCCGAACATCAGCGGCGGCGTGTACCTGCTGCCAAACCGGCCGGGGATCAGGACGAACGGCCACAGGAAGCACACGAACCCGATCAGCGTCGCCAGCGTCGCGGCGATGATCGAGCGCCGGTGCATCCGGATCGCGACCACCCGACGTCGTGGTTGGATCGCCACGCTCACTGGCTCACCTCCAGATCCAGTGCGTCGTGGACCTGGGCGACGGTCAGGTATGGCAGCGGCGCGAGGATCTTGGCGACCTGCGGCGCGAAGGCCGGCGAGGCCACGACGATCTCGGGGGTGGGGCCGTCGGCGACGATCTCTCCCTGGGCCATCACGACCACGCGATCGGTGGCCGCGGCGGCGAACTCGACGTCGTGGGTGCAGATTACGACCGCCTTGCCCTCGCGGGCCAGCCCATCGATGATCTCGGCGAGCGCGTGCTTGGCGTCGTAGTCCAGGCCGCGGGTGGGCTCGTCGAGCAGCACCACGCGGGGGGCGGCGCGCAACTGGATCGCGAGCACGAGACTCAGGCGCTGTCCTTCCGAGAGGTCGCGCGGGTTGGCGTGGCGGTCGATGCCGGGCACGAGTCGGTCCAGGAGTTCGCCGGCCGGGAACGAGTCGGACGCCGCGGACTCGCGGTCGGCCTGCTCGAGCTCGGCTGCCACCGTGGTCAGGTACAGCAGGTCCGACGCGGTCTGGGGCACCAGCCCGACCAGCGTGCGTGCGTCCGCCGCCGAGATCCGACGGGGATCATGGCCGTCGACCTCCACGCGTCCGGACTGGCGACGCCCCGAACCCTGCAGCGCCCACAGCAGCGACGATTTGCCGGAGCCGTTGCGGCCCATCAGGCCCGTCACTTCCCCGGCCGCGAGGTCGAGGTCGACGCCGGCTACGGCGACGGTCTGGCCGTAGCGGACGACGATCCCGCGTGATCGCAGCGCCTCGCCCCCGGTCGTCGCGGACCGGTGACTCGGCGCGGGTGGATGGGCGGCCAGTCGTTCGCGTAGCGGGCCGGCGAGCCGGCGGGCGTCTCTAACCGACAGCGGCGGCGGCGACCAGTCCGCGAGCTGGGCCAGCGTCACCACCGGTGGCCTGACGTCAGCCGTCTCGAGCACCGGCGCGGCGGGTCCGTCGGTGACCGATCCGTCTCCCGGCAGGCTGACGACCCGGTCGGCATACTGGGCGACTCGTTCGAGCCGGTGCTCGGCGACGAGCACCGTCAGGCCGAGATCGTGGACCAGCCGCGTGATCGCCGCGAGCACCTCCTCGGCCGCGGTTGGGTCCAGTGATGAGGTCGGCTCGTCGAGCACCAGCACCCGCGGGTGGGCGGTGAGCACGGCTCCGATCGCCACCCGCTGCTGTTGACCGCCGGAAAGCTCGCGCAGCGGGCTCGCTCGCAGCTCGGCGAGGCCCAGCAGGTCGAGCGTCTCCTCGACGCGCTTGCGCATCGTCTCCGGGGCGAGCGCGAGCTGCTCCATCCCGTAGGCGAGCTCCTCCTCGACGGTGTCGGTCACGAACCCGGCCAGCGGTTCTTGGAGCACCACCCCGACCAGGTCGGCGAGCTCACGCGGCGGGTAGTCAGCGGTATCGCGACCGTCGACCTTGACGTGGCCCGCCAGCGTGCCCCCCGTGAAGTGCGGCACGAGCCCGTTGACGGCGCCCAGCAGGGTCGACTTGCCAGACCCGGTGCGTCCGACGACCAGGCAGAGCTCACCCTCGTCGATCGCGAGCGTGACGTCTGAGAGCACCGGCTCGGGCGCGCCGTCATAGGTGATCGTGACCCGGTCGAATTCGATCACGTCGGCACCCTCGGCGCGAGCTTGCCGGCCTGCGCGTGTCTGCCGCGGGCGGCCGGCGGTCGTGAGGATTGGGGCGGCGGCGGGGCCGCGAACGCCGGGATCGCGGCGATCAGGATCGCCAGGACCGGGGCGGCGGGCAGTGGCGGAAATTGCAGCGGATAGAAGCCAGGGTTCAGGTCGGCGGCGCTGTAGCCGGTGCCCAGGTACAGCAGCACCGCGCTGGCGACGCCGCAGGCCGACACCACCCATTCGGGCGCCCGCCAAGGGTCGGGGCGGTATTGGGTGCGAGTGACACGGCGCCCACCGAGCATCAGTCCGGCACAGCACACCAGCAGTCCGCCGGCGATCGCCGGCGCGCCGAGGAACCGCGGCGCGGTCCCGTCCAACAGTCCGTAGGCGCCGACGCATAGGCCGAGCATCCCGGCGACCATCAGCCCTGCCGTGGCCCGCCGGCTGGCGGCGGTGGACCGTCCGGTTCGGCCGTAACCGCGGGAGTCCATGGCTGCGGCGAGCATTAGCGAGCGGTCCAGCGCGTCGGCCAGAACCGGGATCGCGATCGTGTGCAGCGCGCGCCAGCCGCGCCGGCGTCCGGCTCGCAGGCGGCGCGCCCGCGCGACTCGCTGAACGCTCTCGATCAGCTGCGGGGCGAGGCTGATCGACACCGCGACCGCCGTGCCCAGCTCATACAAGGCTCCCGGCAGGATCCGCAGCGCTCGTTTGGGGTTCGCGAGCGCGTTGGCGGCACCGACGCAGCACAGCATCGCCCCCAGGCGGAGCCCGTCGACGGCGGCCGACAGCGTCGCCTCGAGCGACACCGGCCCGCCGATCTGGATGCCCGCGTACCACTTCGGGGTCGGAATGTGCGGCAGGTGAATGATGATGTGGTCGCTCGCGGTGATTCCCGAGCCGAACACGCAGCGAAACACGATCCGTGACACGACCACGATCGCGGCGGCGATCACGTAGTAGCGAAACGCGCGCGCCCAGGGGGCGTTGCTGCGGCGGTTGGCGACGACGAACCCGAGCACCGCGACCGTCAGGATCAACAGCAGCGGGTTAGTCGTCCGGTTGACGGCGACGGCGAGTCCGCCCGCCCAGATCCACCAGGCGACTGGATGCAGCTCTCGGGGGATCCGATGGTGTCGGAGCGCCCGACGCGCCCGGTGACCGGGCGGCGCGGCGGCTTGGGTCACTCGTAGCGCCGGCGCTGCCATATCGTCCAGCCCGCGCCCGCGCACAGAAGCAGCGCCAGGCCGATGCCGATCACCAGCGGCGCGGCGGAGCTCGATGAGGTCGGCTCCTTGGTTGCTCGCGCGTTGACCAGTTGCGGCTCGGTAGTGGTCGGGGAGCTGCTCGAGCCGTCAGCGCCCGATTGCGTTGTGGCTGTCTGAGTTGGAGCGCTCCGGCCGTGTCGGCGGTGGCTTTGATGTTGACTCGCCGCTGGATGTGACGCGCGCGCGTGAGCGGCGGGATGGTGAGGCCCGTGAGACGTGTTCGTGGTGGCCGTTGCCCGCGCGGGCGGACTGGTCGTGGCGTGGTTGGTGTGGGTGGGCGACACGCTGGGGTGTGTCGTCGTGCTGGCGCCGCTGTTCGCAGGGTGTGCGGTGGTGGGTTGAGGCGGCGGCTGGGTGGCGGGCGGCGGGCTGGGCGCGCGCAGCTTGGCGGGGCTGAACTTCGGCACGCCCGAGCCGTGGGTTCCGTCGATGTTCGTGCCGCCGAAGATCCACAGTTGCACCTCTCCGGGCTCGGGGACCTCGCCCATCGCTCCGAGCTGGCTGTAGGTCCAGTGGTTCTGGCCCGCGGGCGCAACCCAGCAGGACCAGTACGCCGTCGTGGGCGGGGTCAACACGCAGTCCTCCTGGCCGGGAGTCGGGTACTGCGTGCCGGCGTGAAACGCGGCGTTCCCGACCCGGCAGATGAACGCGGGCCCGTCGTGCTGGTCGCCGGCGGTCGTGAACCCGGCGGCGCGGAGAAGCGCATACCCGCTGCGTTGTCCGACCCCGCAGCCGCGGACGATCGGGCCGCCCCAATGCTCAAAGTCGACGGCCACGATCGTTCCCGAGTGCGGCGTGCACTGACTGATCGGGGCCGCCATTGCCTCCGGCGCGGCGCCCGCCGCTACGACGCCGACCGCGGACGCGGCGAGGATCGGCGCCCACGCGGGCTTCAGCCATCGCCGGACTGCCCCGGCGGCCGCCGCGCGGTTCATCGGTGAGCCTGGGCGCGACGGCTGCGCAGGGTTCCCAACGACGTCCCGACGAGCCCACCGACTAGCTGCGTGGAGGCGCGCACGTCCGAGCGACGCGGTCCGCCGGCGGCGATGTTGAAGCCGCCGTCGCGTTTCTGACGATGGGTGATCCAAGCCAGCGCTCTGAGGACCGACGCTGACACCTTCGCGTCGTGCTCGCGCAGCGCGAGCGCCATCGCCGCCATCGCGGCGCTGTCGACGTCGGAGTCACCGCTCGACGGGAGCAGGCTCGGCCACGCTCCGCTGAGGTGCTGGTGGCGCTCGAGGTCGCCGATCGTCGGCGCCGCGCGCTTGGCATCGCCGGCCCGCAGCTGGGCGATGATCCGCAGCGCTTGGTCGAAGGTCGACGCGCCGTAGGCGTAGCTGCCGGCGCCGCCGACGCAGCCGTGCTTGTCGGTCCTTGAGCAGATCAACTTGTCCAGCGCGGCGCCCAGGTTACGCCCCCGAACCCGGTGCGGGTCGCGTCCCAGTACCTCGGTCAGCAGCGCCTCGTTGCCGATCGATCCGCCGGCGGTAGTGCCGTTGCCGCTGCCGCCACCGGAGCCACCGGAGCCGGTTCCGGCGGTCTCTTGGTCGCGGAGCTGCTGGGGTGTGCACGCCGTCTGTCCGGTCGCACCCAGCGGGCTGTACGTCCAGGTGGCCTGACCGGCGGGCGCGAGCCAGTAGGACCAGTACGCGGTGGCCGGCGGGGTGACGATGCAGGGACCCTGTGTCGGGGTCGGATACTGGGTGCCGTTGGCGAACAGCTTGCTGCCGATCCGGCAGAGGAACCCGGGGCCGTGCTGCTGGTTGCCCGCGGTCGTGAACCCGGTGTCCGTGAGCAGGTCGATCCCCCGAGCCGGACTCGAGGTGTCGCGGCCGAGTGCGATTGGCCCCTGCCACGGGCCGAAGTCGACGCCGACGACGGCGCCCCAGGTCGTGATCGATCCGACGAACTGTCGCGTCGTGTCAGCCACAGCCGGTGCGGCCACACCGACGGCGCCGATGGCGGTGCCGACGGCTGCGGCGAACACTCGCTTGAGACTCAACTGCCGTCCTCCTTCGAGACGTTTCTCGGGGGAGGCTCGAGCGGTTGGCCCGCAACGAGTGACCCTTCCGCCGAGGGCTCTGCGTTGAGACGCGCCGGGCAGTCGACCGGGCTGATCCCCGCCGCGTGTGACGGGGCCTGACCGTTGCGGGACAGCGTCGGACTTGGACCGAACTTCGCCGCCCGTGCGTCGCCCCCGGCGGGCCAGGGGCGGGGGTGATCGTAACACGGCCCTGAGGCGAACCGATGAGGCGCACGTATGACGCCGCCGTTCTCGATTACAGAGGACGGCGCACCGCGCAGCGAAGTGGCACGACGCTGACCGGCGACGGGTACAGCGAGTCGTTTGCCGACTTGCTGACTTCGGGCTGACGATCGACGGCGCGTTCCCGTTCGTCGCCAGCGGCGCGATCGGCAAGGAGGCGCTGCTCGCCGAGGTCGTCGGCGAGCCCCCGCGCGCCTTCGGCGGCCAGGACAGGCGGTCGCGATGCGCCAGCGCTGGCGCTGCCAGCGCGACGTCGACGGAGAGTTCCACGGCACAGGCTGCCTGTCGCCCGCGGTCGCGACCAAGACGAGCACGCTAGCTGCTCAGGTGCGGGGCTGGCGCCGTGCCACTACCAGGCAGGCGACCGTGCTGGAGCGGATCGGCCGGCCGATCCGCTGGTGAAAGGTTCGATTTTCGGCGGCGAGCGCGTCGCGCTGTCGGGGTGACAGCGCTGCCCAGAACGACATCGTGCCCAGCAGAGCGTTGAGCTCGTCAGCGGTGTGCTCTAACAGCGTCGGCACCGCGGTGACCTGCGCGTCGTCAAACAGGTCCGTCGCATACCCGCGAGCGATCTCATAGCCCCCCAGCCACGCCCACACCTCTGAGACATTGCCGCGTCGGACCGCAACGCCAGCGAGGGTGCAGGCGAGGTCTCGGTAGGTAGGCCAATCGGCGGCAAGTTCGGGCGCGATCGTCGCCATGGCGGCACGCAGCGCCTGCTGATCGTCGTCGCTGCGGGGATCGTCGAGCCCGAAGTACGAGACCAGAGCGAGGCTCCCGCCGTCCGCCAGCGCGTCGGCCGCCCTGCGCCAGCTCACATCCGGATCGGCCCAATGAATCGCCGACGCCGAGAACACAGCCGAGTACTGGGCCGGCGGCAGCGAGGCGTCCTCCAGGCGCGCGTTCACGAACCGCACGTCGCCGACGCCGTTGAGCTGATCGCGAGCCCGCGCGATCAGGCGCTGGCCCGGCTCCACGGCGGTCACCCGCAGCCCGCGCGCCAGCAGGCTGCGTGTGAGCTGGCCCGTGCCGCAGCCGATCTCGAGCACCGCGGCGCCGGGGCCGATGCCAGCGCCCTCGCACGCCCGTTCGATCAGTACGGCCGGGTAGGTCGGACGATGACGGTCGTAGTCCTCGGCGACCTCGTCGAAGACGCTTCCGCAGCTGCGGGCGTCGGGTTGGCGCGGCACGACTCCACGGTAGATCACGGCGGAGACGGCCGAACGGCACCTCTGCTCCGGGCCGCCTGCGCAGTTAGGGCGTCGAGGCGGCGACCAACGAGGGCTTGGCGCGCGCGCGGCGGGCCAGGTAGACAGCTGATACGACTGGGCCGAGGACAACGAACACGAGTAACGCGATCTGTAACGCGGTCGTTGCTGAGCTTGGTCCGCCACTGGGGGTGCAGTGCACGGTCGCGGGTCCGACCGCCCCGGTTGACGGATTGACCGTTGCCAACTCCTTACAGCGCCGAGTGGTGGCTGTCAGCAGAACGACAAGCAGCGCGGTCGCGATCCCGCCGGGGACGATCAGCGTCCCGATCAGTTTGTCGCGAGTCGTCCATAGCCGCGAGCTCCACAGCAGGATGAGCCCGACCAGCCATCCCACGCCGAACACAAACCCGCCCAGCGGAAGCAGGATCACCGCGGCCCACTCCCGCCAGCTGCGCCGATCGGTCAAGTCCGGCGCGGGAGGCTGCTCCGCTTCGATGATCTCGCCGGGTGGACCGAGGCGCTCGAGCACTGCGAGCGCCTCGTCGTCAGATGCGCCCGGCGGGATCGCGTCGGCCAGGTGTCCCTCGATGTCCGCCAACAGCTCACCGATACGCTCCGGCGGCAGCTGACGGCCGGCTTGCCGCAACCGCCTCAGGTAATCCTCGGCGAGCGGGTGCAGGCTGCCTGCGGTCATGCGGTCGCCTCCAGCTCGATCAGACCGTCGACCGAGTCGCGAAACCGCGCCCACTGGCTCGCGAACGCCCGCAGCGCCGCGTCTCCGTCGCGCGTGATCCGGTAGTAGCGGCGGGGCGGTCCCGACGCCGACTCCCGCCAGGTGCTCTGCACCATCCCCTCGCGGCGCAGACGCCCGAGCAGCGGATACAGCGTGCCCTCGCTGGTGACCAGACCGTCGGCGTCCCCGAGCGCCCGGACCAGATCGAAGCTATAGCGCTCGCCGTCGCGCAACAACGCGAGCACACAGAACTCCAGCACCCCCCGCCGAAGTTGGGAGATCATCGCCTCGCCACGTGCCATGCAACGCAAGGTAGCTGGTAGAGCCAGCCCCGTCAAGCCGGTCTTTCGTCGTCGAATCCGCTCGCAGTGCCAGGCCGCGCGCTTCACGTCTTGCCGTCGACGCGGGCGCGGCTTACGGCTCCAGTAGTTCCGGCAAGCCAAACGGGGCGAACAGCTCTGGGCCGCGGAAGGCGGTGATGTCGGCGATCACTGCGTCGGCGAGCGTGAGCACGGTCACCGCCTCCGCGACGAAGTGTCGGCTCGTCTCGTTCCATCGGTATTCGCCGAACGCGAGCTGCCCGTTGGCGCTGACCGGCCGCAGCCGCCAGCGTATCCCTGCCGCGAGCGCGACTGAGCGTAAGAAGGCTTCAACTGCATCTCGCCCGCGGTACCAGGTCGGTAGTGGTGGCATCGTGATCGTCGCGTCGTCGGCGAGCATCGCGACAACGGAGTTGACGTCCGCGCGCTCCCAGGCGTCAACGAAGCCGTCGACCAGCTCGCGGAGCCGCTCGTCTCCAACTGCTTGCAACGTGGCCTGCTGACTTCGTGCCGGCAGCCGCTCGTCGACGGTCTTGTGGGCGCGCTGCAGCGAGGTGTCTACCGCGGCAGGTGTCATCTCGAGCGTCTCGGCTACCTCCCTGGCCGAAAAGCCGAGGACATCCCGGAGGATCAGCACCGCCCGCTGCTTCGCCGGGATGTGCTGTAGAGCTGCCACGAACGCGAGCTCGACGGCCTCGCGCTGCTCGTAACGGGCGTCGGGGGTAGCCAGCCCGTCCTCGAGTTCGAAGCTCGCGTCTGGGTAGGGCTCGAGCCAGACGGATTCGACGACGGGTTTCGCCAGTGGATCGTGCGGGTCGGCCGCGGGGCCGTAGTCGACCGGAAGCACTCTCCTGGGCCGTCGCTCGATCGTCTTCAGGCAGGCGTTGGTGGCGATCCGGTAGAGCCAGGACTTGAGCGAGCTTCGGCCCTCGAATCGGGGCAGGCCCCGCCAGGCGTTCAGCAACGTCTCTTGGAGCGCGTCCTCGGCGTCCTGCAGCGAGCCGAGCATCCGATAGCAATGAGCCTGCAGCGCCGCACGATGCAATCCGATCAGTTGGCTGAATGCGCCTTCATCGCCGAAGCGGGCGGCATCGAGCAGGTCGTTCTCGCGGTTGGTCATAGCCGCCATCTTTGCTCCTGAATTCGTCACGTGCAGACATAGATCCGCCGAGCGGCCGAAATCCAACGCCGGCGCGAATCGCGGGGCGGATCGATCCGACCGTTGGATTTGCCGCTGCGAACGGCTCTCTACTGGCAACGGCGGCGAATCAACCGCGAACCACCTACGTCGGAGGAAGGCATGACCATCGAAGGCAAGACAGTTCTGGTGACCGGGGGCAATCGCGGCATCGGGCAGGCGCTGATCGAGGAGGCGTTGAGGCGAGGCGCGAAGCGGGTTTATGCGGGTACCCGCCAGCCGTTGGCTCATCCAGATCCGCGCGTGACGACCGTGACGCTCGACGTGACCGATCCGGTGCAGATCCAGGCGGCGGTCGAGGCCGTCGACTCGCTCGACGTTCTCATCAACAACGCCGGCGTCGCGCTGTACGACGACCTCAGCGACCGTGCCGCGCTCGAACAGAGCCTCGCCGTCAACCTCTTCGGCCCGTGGGGCGTGACGCAGGCCTTCCTGCCGTTGCTCACCGAGTCTCGGGGGGCGATCGTCAACAACGTGTCGGCGATGGCGCTAGCCCCGTTGCCGCTCACACCGGCCTATGCGGTCTCGAAGGCGGCCGCGTTCAACCTGACCCAGTCCCTGCGCGCGCTACTGGCCGGGCGGGGCGTCAGCGTGCACGCCGTCCTGACCGGACCGACCGACACCGATATGACCCGCGGCTTCGAGATCCCGAAGGCATCTCCGGAGGCCGTCGCGCGGGCGATCTTCGACGGAGTCGGGGCAGGGGAGGAGGACATCTTCCCTGACCCGATGTCGGCGTCGCTGGCCGACAGCTGGAACAACGGTGCGGTCAAGGCGTTTGAGCGCGAAAACGCCGCGTTCGTCCAGGCAGAGCCGATCGCAGCATGAGATGGATTCTCTTGCATCCATGTGGCTACAGCGCCAGCGAGGTTCGCGAAGACGCCGGCCCGTTCCCGGTCTTCTCGCTTGTGAGGGAGACGGCCCAGCCCTTGAAGCCGCGCTGGAGCATTCGCCCGGGATTGCCGAAGCGTTGGAGCCAGAGAACCCCGGCATGCACACCACGCCCACGGTCGACTATGACATCGTGCTCGACGGCGAGGTCTGGCTCGAGCTGTCGGACGGCCGTGAGGTCAAGCTCGTTGCCGGTGATATCGCCGTGCAGCACGGCACGCGCCACGCGTGGCGCAACAAGTCCGACCGACCGGCGACGGTTGCGGCAATTCTCATCGGAGCGACGGCTTGATCCCGGCATGGCTGCGCAGACGATGCGGGCTTACGTGCTTGAGGCCCCCGACGCGCAGCCCCGGCTCGTCGAAGCGCCAAGGCCAGAGATGGGACCTCGCGACGTGCTGGTCCGAATCTCGGCGTCTTCGATCAATCCGCACGATGTGCACGTCATCAGTGGCAGCGCCCGCGACTACCTCGCGTACCAGTTCCCCGTCATTCTCGGCAACGACTTCGCTGGGGTTGTCGACGATGTCGGCCGCGACGTCACCTACCTGGAGCCCGGTGATCAGGTCTTCGGCGTTTCCCTCGAGGCGATCGCCCACCGCGGCACTTTCGCCGAGTACGCGGCGGTCCCGGAGCACTGCGTGACGATCCGGCCCGCGAACGTCGACGAGCTCGACGCGGCAGTGCTCGGTCTCGCCGCGATCGCCGCGCTGGCCTGCGTCGACGCGGTCGACCCGACCCCGGGCGAACTGGTCCTGATCAATGGAGCCACGGGCGGCGTCGGCAGCTACGCAACCCAGATCGTCGATGCTTCTCTGGCGTGCGCGATCGCGACCGCCCGTCCCGGGCCGGAGGACATACACGTACGCGAGCGCGGGGCGAGCGAGACGATCGACTGGACCGAGGGGGACATCGGGGCAGCGGTCCGGGATCGCCACGAGGACGGGATCGACGGGCTCATCGATCTGATCAACACCGATCCCTCGCGATTCGCCGACCTCGCGGCGGGAGTGCTCAACGAAGGCGGTAGGGGGGTGTCGACGCTCCGGGCTGCTGATCCGGATCGGTCGTCCGGTCGCTCCGTTGTCAACGTGTTTGCCGCGCCGGATCACGCGCAGTTGGACCGCATCGCGGTTCTTGCCGCGACCCGAGTGCTGCAAGGACGGCCTTCCGAGGTCTATGCGCTCGATCAGATCCACGACGCGGTCGCTTCGCTGGCTGACGGGGCGATGGGCAAGATCGCGATCCGCATCGGCGACCCCGCTCGGCCCACGAGGAGCCGAAGCGGATGAATCTGAATATTGCGGGGAGGCGGGCGATCGTGTGCGCCTCGAGCCGCGGCCTGGGACGCGCGTGCGCGGAGGCGCTCAGCGCGGAAGGGGTGCATATCGTCTTAAACGGCCGCGATCCCGAGCAGTTGGATCAGGCCGCGAGCGAGATTCAGCGAACCACCGGTGTCCCGGTGACGCCGATCGCGGGCGACGTGACCACGGAGGAAGGCCGCAAGGCGCTGCTCGCGGCCTCCCCGGAGCCCGACATCCTCGTCAACAACGGCGCGGGCCCGCTGCCGGGATCGTTCTCGTCCTTCGATAAGGAGGACTGGATGCAGGCCTTGGAGTCCAACATGGTCGCGCCGCTGATGCTGATCCGCGCAGTGGTGGACGGCATGCGCGAGCGTCGCTTCGGACGTATCGTCAACATCACCTCAGCGATGGTGACGACCCCGCGGTCACCCATGGGCCTATCGAGCGGAGCTCGCGCCGGGCTGACGGCAGTTGTGAAGGCGCTATCGCTCGATATCGCCCGAGACGGCGTCACTATCAACAATCTGCTGCCCGAGCGCTTTGACACCGACCGCCAGGTGTTCATGGCCAAGCGCGCGATGGACCGCGACGGGATCAGCTACGAAGAAGCACGCGCGCAAAATCGTTCGCACCGTGGCGGCGCGTCGGCTGGGGCGTCCCGAGGAATTCGGCGCGACATGCGCGTTCGTCTGCAGTACGCATGCCGGTTTCATGTCCGGCATGAACATTCACATGGATGGCGGCAGCTACCCGGCGCTGGTCTGATCCGGAGACACAGTCACGTCCACGAGCACTAACAGATGGGGCGGGTCATGGATGTAGGAATCGTCCTGCTCAGTCACCACCGGTGTTGGGATGACGCCGCCTACGCCGAGGCCAACGGGTTCGCCACGGCGGGGTTCGTCGACTCCCCCCTGATCGCTGGAGATCCATTTGTCGCGATGGCGCTGACCGCGCAACGCACGTCCAGGCTGCGCATCGGGCCGATGCTTGCGATCCCAAGCAATCGCAGCGCGGCGGCGTGCGTGACGGCGGTTGCGAGCGTCAATCGCATTGCGCCCGGGCGCACGTTCCTCGGGATCGGGACCGGCTTCACCGCGCGCGGTTTTCGGACTCAAGGCGCTACCCGTCGCCCGGCTTGCCGAGTACGCGCAGGACTGTCGCAACCTCCTCGACGGGCGCGAGATCCTCTACCACGACGCAACCGAGAACCGCGCGAATCAGACTCGCCCACGGGGCTGGCCACTACGTGAACACCGCGGATATCCCCGTATATGTCGCTGCCGACGGACCAAAAGCGCTGGAAGCAGCCGGCGCCCATGGTGACGGCTGGATCACGACACTCCAGTACTCGCACATCATGAACAACTCTCCCGAGGTGCTAGCCGCCACGCGGGAGGTTGTGCAAGCGGCAGCCGGCGAGGCGGGCCGGAGGCTGGCGGACCCATACATCATGTGTTCGACCGGGTTCTGCGTGTTGGAGAACGGCGAGGCTCCGACCTCGGCGCGCGTGTTGGACCATGTCGGGGCTTACGCGATGATGCCGTTCACGCCTACGCCGATAACCCAGCAATCGCCGAGCGCCTCCCGCCGCCGGTCCGAGATCGCGTCGGCGTCTATGAACGCGAGGTGCTGTCGCGCTTTGACGTTCCGAGCGACCGCCGCTATCAGCAGGTGCACCGCGGCCACCTCTCGCACCTGCTCGATGGCGAGGCGGCCGTGCTCACCGATGAAATCATCCGCATGACGACGTTGACCGGCACCGCCGAGGAGATCGTCACGGTCCTGCGCCGACTCCAGGATGCAGGTCTCAAGAACATCGTGCTCAACCCGCCCCCGCTGCTTGTACGAGAGACGGTGCGGATGTACGCGGACAAGATTGCGCCGTTGCTATAGGAGGTTCCGGACCCGCGATGCCGCTCCCGACTCCGAGTCAAGATCCGCCTTTCCGCATCACGCGGCTCAGCCATGTCGTCCTCAACGTCAGCGATCTGACGGCAAGTCGGCGGTTCTACGAGGAACTCATCGGCCTCGTGGTCACCTGCGCCGACGAGCAGGCAATTTACCTGCGCGGCGTCGAGGAGATCTGTCACCACAGCCTGGTGCTCCGTCTCTCGAGTGAACAGCCGACAGCAGAGCGCGTCGGATTGCGTGTCCTCGCAGACGAGGATCTAGACGCCGCTGCTCGTTTCTTGCACGAGCAAGGCCGAGCGATCACCTGGGCCGACATCCCTTATCAGGGACGCACACTGCACGTCTGCGATGCTGCGCTCACGCCGCTCGAGCTCTGTGCACGCATGCCGACGCAGCGGCGAGAGATTCTGCGCTTCGACAAGTTCAAGGGGGCGGCGCCTCCGCGGATCGACCACGTCCAGATCCATGTCTCCGACATCGCCCGAGCGGCTGACTTCTACGGCGCACTCGGATTCCGTGTGTCTGAGTACGCGAGTCAGGACGGCACGCCAGAGACGCCGCTGCGGTCGATTTTTCTGGCGCGCAAAGGGAACGCGAACGACATCGTCCTGCTCTCCAACGAGGGACCTCGCCTTCATCACGTCGCCTTTGTCGTGCATGACCCGTCGACGGTTCTGCTCCGAGTCTGCGACATGGCAGCCAGCCGCGGTCTGCGAGATAACGTCGAGTGGGGACCGCACCGACACGGCCTCGGCGCCGAGCAGTTCCTATACCTTCGCGACCCAGACGGGCACCGAGTCGAGCTGCTCAGTCCCCCGTACCAGCTGATCGACCTTGACGATGAGCCCTACGGGTGGACGACCAGCGATAACGACGTGGCCAACACATGGGGCCCGTCCGCTCCCGATACCTGGCGGACCGAGGCCAGCCGCTTTCGTGCCGTGGCGACAAAGCCGCCCACGCCGCATAGCCGGTCACCTACCGAACGCGCGGCTTGAAACGCCTAACGCTCACGTTCGATAACGGGCCGGTTCCGGGCTGCACGGAACGTATTCTCGAAGCCCTCGATCAGCGAGATCTCTGCGCCACCTTCTTCATGGTTGGTCAGAGCGTCGCTAAGCCATCGGGCCGGATCACCGCGCAGCGTGTCAAGGACGCCGGACACGCAATCGGCAACCACGCCATGTCCCACGGCACGCCGCTCGGCACGTCCGGAACCGAGGCACGGGTACGCGCCGAGATCGGCGGCGCGCACCGCGAGCTGAGAGACCTGCTCGAAGGCGAGCTCCTGTTCCGCCCCAATGGCCACGGCATCCTCGGCCCCCACCTGCTCAGCGAACCCGCCGTGGAGTATCTCACCTCCCACCGGTACACGGTGGGACCTGGAACGCCGTCCCGCGAGACTGGGAGGAGCCCGGCCACAGCTGGGTCGTACGGGCACAGAACGCGATCGACGAGCAGGACTGGACAGTGCTGGTCCTACATGACCACCACCCGCAAGCCATGGACCACCTGCCGGCCTTTCTCGACGCGGTCATCGAGAGCGGCGTGGAGATCCGGCCTGACCTGCCGTCCACCTGCGTGCCGATCCGACGGGGTCGAGTCCAGTGGCCGATCGACGGCCTGACCACGGCACCGGGGACAGCGGAGCTCGAGCTCAGCGGATGAACGCGACCGCACGCTCGTGGTCGTCGTCCGCCACCCATACGTAGACGCGCTGGCTCCAGCCGACGCTGAGTTGAGCGAGCAGTTGCCACTCGCCGTCACCGGCGGCCCCAACACAGTCGGCGGGCATCGCTCCCGTGGTCTCATCCGGGTAGCCCAGCAGCCGGTGGTAGGCCAGCTCCGCGCCGCCGTCGCGCTCGACTTCGACGCCCTGGCGCTCTGACAGCTGGTCACGCACCCTGATGTAGGCATAGTGCTCGTCGGGGTCGAGCTCCAGCTCCTGGACCGGATCGCTCCACACCCGCGGCAGCAGTAGCTGAGCGCCCAACCGCATGGGTTGCATCGTGGGCGCAAACGCGAGCGGTTGCTCATGGCGCTCGCATCCTGGCCCGGAGCGCGTCCGGGACCTCTCGGGGACTGCGTCGCGGCCCGCTCGACCGACACCACGAGCCAGCCCGATCCGGCCAGCGACGTCTCGTGCAGCGCCGGCGCGGACAGCGCGATCTGCGCTAGCGCCACGAACTCCGGCCCCGGCCAGATAGGTTCGACTGCATCCGCGATCTCCAGCCCTGCGTCCAGGTCCAGCCACGCCTCAGCCTGACCAGGGTCGGCCGCATCCGGTGTGATCCGCACCGACCGTCGGGCGAGCTGTTGGATCTCGAGGAGCCGCGCCTCCAGGTCCTCATTCCGGGCGAGCTCGCACAGCTCCTCCAGCTCGAGGCAGCGGTCCGGCGCCCTGGCCTCGGTTCGAATCGGCAGCGGCTCTTCGAAGTCCGGCGGGATGGAATCGTCCGTGGCCGAGTTGTCCCCGAGGATGTTCCCGAACTCGGACATCGCGCGAACGGACGGCGCCGCGATCTCGGTTATCTCCCGGGCCTCGCGGACCACTCGGCTGCCGAGCGTTCGCAGGAAATCCCGGCGATTCGACGTCATGCCGGCGTTCTCATCGTCATCGGTCCAGCTCCATGATGTCGAAGTGTGTCAGGGTCGCCGAGCGAGCCATCACCGCCGGTGTTCGCAGAGCCGATCACGTGTCCGATTCGATCAAGACACGATCGCCGCGAGCCTCTTGAATGCGCGTAAAGCCCAGACAGGAGGAACGCTCATGAACGTGGAATTCGTCGCCAGCATCGCCCCGGTCAGTGCCGATCCCGCTGCGAGCCGGCGGTTGTATGTCGACACCGTCGGGCTCCCGCTGGAGGGCGACGACTACATCCACAGCGAGCACGTGCCCGGGAGCCGGCACTTCGGGGTGTGGCCTCTCGCCCAAGCCGCCGAGGCGTGCTTCGGCACGTCCGAGTGGCCAGCCGACCGCCCGGCTCCGCAGGCGTCGATCGAATTCGAGGTGGCCGACGAGGCTGCGGTCCGCGACGCCGAGGCGGAGCTGCGCAACGCCGGCCACGAGATCCTGCACCCGACCCGGACCGAGCCGTGGGGCCAGACGGTCGTGCGCGTCCTCTCGCCCGAGGGGTTGATCGTCGGGATCTCCTACATCCCGTCGATGCACTCGTAGTCCGACGCTGCGGCGCTCGCGCTCAGCGATGGTTAGCCGTAATTCCCGAGGTTGTTCATCCGGGTCAGCTTGGATGCTGGTGGTTGTCGGAGACCCCAGTCCGGGAGGACACCGGATGAAGCTGCACGGTCGCCTCGGACCGCAGATCGGCCCGCGCCTCCGGCGCCGACGTGGACGCTCAGGCCGGCGCCGACACCGGGCCGGCCACGACCCCCTGGTCGTGCAGCGCGCCAATCTCGCGCTGGCTGAGCCCGAGCACCTCGGCCAGGATCTGCTCGGTGTTCTCGCCCAGCACCGGCGCGCGGCGGACCGGGAGGCGCTCCCGCCCGACGAAGTTAAGCGGCGACGTGGGGGCGAGGTATCGGCCGACGCCGGGATGGTCGACCTCCTGGAACATCGGGTTGGCGAGCGAGGCGCGCGGGTCCTCCTCCACAAGCTGGCGGAAGGTCTGATACGGGCCCCAGGAGACGCCGGTGCCGGCGAACTGCTCGCGGACCTGGGCCAGCGTGCGCGCGTCGAACCAGGGGCGGAGGATCGCCGCGATCAGGTCGCGGGCCTCGTAGCGCCCGGTCTCGGTGGCCAGATCCTGACCGGTGGCCTCCTCGATGCTGGCGAAGGCCGACCCGGTCTCGGTGGCCTCCACGAGGGCGCGCCACTGGCGGGCGGTGAGCGCGACCACCATCACGCGGCGCTCGTCGGCGGTGGCGAAGTCGTGGCCGAAGGCGCCGTACAGGTAGTTGCCGTCCTTGAGTTGGTCCTGGGCGCCGAGCTCGGCCTCGGCGATCCGCCCCAGGTTACCGACGGTCGCGAACGCCACGTCCGACAGCGCCAGGCGGATCAGCTGGCCCTCGCCGGTCAGGTTGCGCCGGCGATCGGCCGCGAGCAGACCGGTGACGGCGAGCCCGCCCATCATCAGGTCCCACGAGGGCAGCACGCTGTTGAGCGGCTCGGACAGGTTTCGCGGCCCGGTGGCCCACGGGAACCCGGTGGCGGGGTTGACGGTGTAGTCGACCTCCGAGCTGCCGTCGGGGTTGCCGCTGAGCGCCACCATCAACAGGTCCTGTCGTCGCTCGCGGAGCCGTTCGTAGTCCAGCCAGCCGCGGGCGGGGAAGTTCGTAAGCAGCGCGCCAGCGGCCGCGATCAGCGCCGTCACCAGCTCGCGGCCCTGATCGGAGCGGATGTCGACTTGGATCGAGCGCTTGCCCTTGTTCAGCCCGGCCCAGAACAGGCTCTGGCCGTCGGCCGCCAGTGGCCAGCGCTGGTAGTCCAGCCCGCCGCCCATCTGATCAAAGCGGATCACGTCGGCGCCGAGCTGGGACAGCGTCATCCCACCCAGCGGCGCCGCCACGAACGCCGAGCCCTCGACCAGGCGGAAGCCCTCGAGGATCCCGCCGCCCGAGCCCTGGCCCTCGGCGCTCACGCCATCACCCCGACCAGCCGCCAGTCGAGCACCGGCTCGGTGCCGCTCTCGTCGATGCGGTCGGCGTCTGTCTGCAGGCGCAACTCGACGAGCGCGCCGGGGCCGTCGAGCTCGTCGACGGCGTCGACGGTCACCGAGCTGCGCAGCACGTCGCCCTCGAACACCGGCGCGAGGTGATCGCACGAGCGCCACGCCACGACCGTCACCAAGTTGGGCAGCGCCCGTACGGCCTGCGAGAACGCGATCCCGATCGTGTGCCCTCCGTACACGAGCCGGCGCCCGGTGCCGGTTGCGCCGGGGTCGGTGTGGGCGCCCGCGACGTTCAGCGACAGCCGAGCGAGCTCGGTGGCGCCGGTGACCGTGTCGCCGTTCTCGAGCACGTAGGTCGTGCCCGGCCGGATCCCGTTCGCGTGGGGGCCGGGCACCCGAGCGCGAAACTCAGACAGGTCCCAACCGTCGACCGAAGCGGTCAGCGCTGCTGAGTCGATCTCCGACGAGATCGCATTCAGGTCGGCGGTGTGCCCGGGCCGAGGTGAGCCGGCCTGCATCGGCAGCATCGCGCAGCGGAAATAGTCGAGCACTGGGCGGTCGAGCTGGTCGACGGTCATCACGCGGAGCGCTGCGAGCCCGGTCGGCGCGCGCCCGGGACGCTCGGACGTGTCGCGCAGCGCGACGACCTCGGTGACGGTGCGAAGCGTGTCCCCGATCCGCGGGCTGCGGCGCAGCGCCAGGCCGCGGTAGAACAGGTTGGCGATCACTCGGTGGGTGGCGAGCGTCGACTGCCCGATCGCGACGTCGCAGACGAGGCCGGGGTGGGCCGGCGGCGGTCCGTCTCCGATCACGTGCGCTGCCAGGTCGGCGTCGAGCGCGAGCCGCAGCCGGTCGCCGAGGATCGCCTGATGCAGCGCCGCGTGGCCATCGGTCAGCGTCATCCCGGGCGACTCCTCGAACACCTGCCCGACCGACAGCTCGTCGTAGTACGGGCCCGCGACTACGATCTCGGACGTGAGCATGCCGCTGATTCTGACGGACTGGCGCGTGCCCGGTTGCTCAGCCGAGGCTCGCCAGCCGGGTGGCGGCCTCCTCGATCACCTCGGAGCGCTTGCAGAAGGCGAAGCGCACGAGCGTCGCCGCCGCCTCCTGGTCGTCGTAAAACGCGCTGGTCGGGATCGCCACGATCCCGCAGCGCTCGGGCAGCGAGGAGCAGAACTCGACGGCGTCGGCGCCCACGTCGGCGTTGATGAAGTACGTGCCCTGTGGCGTCAGCGGGCGCAGCCCGGCGGCGGCGAGGCCGGCGCTCAGCTGGTCGCGCCTGGCCCTGAGGTCGTCGCGGAGCGTCTCGATGTTGGAGGCCGGCAGCCGCAGGGCCGCGGCCACGGCGTGCTGGAGCGGGGTGCCGCCGGCGAACGTGAGGAACTGCTTGACCTTGCGGGTCGCGGCGACGAGCTCGGCCGGCCCCGAGCACCAGCCGATCTTCCAGCCCGTGAACGAGAACGTCTTGCCAACGCTCGAGATCGTGAGCGTGCGCTTCGCCATCCCCCGGAGCGTCGCCGCCGGGATGTGCTCGGCGTCGTAGACGAGGTGCTCGTAGACCTCGTCGCTGATGCACACCAGGTCGTGCTCGACGCAGGCTGCGGCGATCAACTCGAGCTCGGAGCGGTCAAGGACGCGCCCGGTGGGGTTGTGCGGGGTGTTGAGCAGCAGCACGCGCGCGCGGGGCGAGATCGCCGCGTTCAGCGCATCGGGGTCGAGGGCGAAGTCGGGCGGGCGCAGCGTCACCGGCCGTCGCAGCGCCCCCGCGAAGCCGATGCATGCCGCGTAGGAGTCGTAGTAGGGCTCGAGCACCACGACCTCGTCGCCGGGGTCGCATAGCCCCAGCAGCGCGGCCGCGATCGCCTCGGTCGCCCCGAATGTAATCAGCAGGTCTTCCGGCTCTAGCCCGTAGCAGGCGCGCTGGTGGTCGAGGACTGCCTCGCGGAGGGCGGGGACGCCCGGGAGCGGGGCGTACTGGTTGTGGCCGTCGCGCAGCGCCGCGACCGCGGCCTCGATCGCGCCGGCCGGCCCATCGGTGTCAGGAAAGCCTTGTCCGAGGTTGATCGCGCCGGTCCGCACCGCGAGCGCACTCATCTCGGTGAAGATCGAGGTGCCCAGCCCGTCGGTTCGCGCGGCGGCCCTCATGCCGGGTCCGCCGCGCCCCAGATCCCGGGACCGCGGTGGTGCTCGTAGATCAGCGACGTCTCGGCGTGGGCGACCGACGGGTGCGTGGCCAGGTGATCGACCACGAACTCGCGCAGGTCCTGCGCGTCGGCAGCCGCTACCCACACCAGGTAGTCGGTCACGCCCGTGAGGTGGAACACCATCAGCACTCCGGGCAACTGCCTGACCGCGTCGGTGAACGCGTCGATCTGCTCGCGCGCGTGAACGGCCAGACGGACCGCGATCAGCGCCTGCAGCGGACGGCCGAGCGCGGCCAGGTCCACTTCGGCGTGAAAGCCGCGGATCACTCCGCGCTCGCGCAGCGCGCGCAGTCGCGCCAACGCCGTCGAGGGGGCCACGCCGACGTGATCGGCAAGTCGCTGGTTGGTCACTCTGGCGTCGTCGGCCAGGAGCCCGAGCATCGCTCGGTCGACGTCGTCCAGAGCGGGTTGTCGATCGTTCGGCATAGCGCAAGAAGCGGGGACTGAGTCGAAGAATATCCATTCGGCGATCTATCAAACGCAGAATCTGCGAACGCTTGTCAAATTGCCGCAGAATCATCACACTAGTGGCATGGCAGAGACGATCACCGAACCGCTCCTGAAGGACTCGATCCTCGACACGATCGGCCACACGCCGCTGGTGCGCCTGTCGCGCATCGGCGCGAGCCTGCGCACGCAGCTGGTCGCCAAGCTCGAGGCGTTCAATCCCGGCGGGTCGATCAAGGACCGCGTCGCGATCGCCCTGATCGACGCGGCCGAGCGCGACGGCAAGCTGCAGCCGGGCGGCACGATCGTCGAGCCGACCTCCGGCAACACCGGCACGGGTCTGGCGATCGCGGCCCGGCTGAAGGGCTACCGGGTGATCGCGGTGATGCCCGACAAGATGTCGCGCGAGAAGATCGACCTGCTGCGCGCATACGGTGCCGACGTCGTGCTCGCCCCGACCGATGTGCCGCCCGACTCGCCGCAGTCCTACTACCGGGTCGCCGACCGCCTGACCGAGGAGATCGCGGGCGCGTTCCAGCCCAACCAGTACTTCAACCAGGCCAACCCGCAGGCTCACTACGACTCGACCGGACCCGAGCTGTGGGAGCAGACCGAGGGCAAGATCACCCACCTGGTGGTCGGCGTCGGCACCGGCGGGACCGTCACCGGCACCGCCCGGTATCTGCGTGAGCGCAGGCCCGATCTGGTCGTGGTCGGGGCCGACCCCGAGGGCTCGATCTATTCCGGCGGCGAGGAGAACGTCCGCCCGTATCTGGTCGAGGGCGTCGGCGAGGACTTCTGGCCCGAGACGTTTGACCCGACCGTGATCGATCGCTGGGTGACGGTGTCCGACCGCGACTCGTTCCTGACCACCCGCCGGCTGGCCCAGTTGGAGGGGATCCTCGCCGGGGGATCGGGTGGCCTGGCGCTTCACGCTGCGCTTGCGGTCGCGAGTGAGGTCAACGACCCGGAGGCCCTGGTCGTGGTGATCCTCCCCGACGGCGGCCGCTCGTACCTGTCGAAGATCTACTCCGACAGCTGGATGCGCCAGTACGGCTTCCTCGACCGCGACTCCAAGCTGGTCGTCGGCGACGTGCTCGTACGCAAGCGCAACGCGGGCGAAATCCCGTCGCTGGTCACCGTGCAGACCCACTACAAGGTGCGCGACGCGGTCGCGCTGCTGCACGAGCACCGCGTCTCTCAGCTGCCGGTGGTGAGCACGAACGACCCGGCCACCGTGGTCGGGGCGATCGGCGAGCGCGGGCTGCTCAAGCGCGCCGCCGACGACCCGTCGGTGCTCGACGCCGAGATCGTCGAGGTGATGGAGCCTCCGTTCCCGGCCGTTTCGGCCGACGACCCGGTGCGCGATGCGGTGGAGCTGCTGGTCGGCGATCAGCAGGCGCTGCTGGTCACGCGCGCCGGACGCGCGGAGGGGCTCGTCACGCGAGCCGACCTCCTGGAAGCATTGGCTTCGTGACCAACGCTCCCCAGCGCCGCGATGCGTTCGCCACCCGTGCCGTGCACGCGGGCCTCAAGCCCGACCCCGCATTCGGGTCGGTGATCCCCGCAATCCATCAGACCTCGACCTACGCCCAGCGCCGGCCGGGCGAGTTCGTCGACGACTTCGACTACGCGCGCTCGGCGAACCCGACCCGAGCCGCGCTCGAGGAGGCGCTCGGGGAGCTCGAGGGCGGCCTTGCGGTCGCCTACTCGTCGGGTTTGGCCGCCGAGCACGCGTTGATCACCGTGGTCTGCCGGGCCGGATCGCACATCGTGCTGCCGGCCGACCTGTACGGCGGGACGTACCGGCTCGTCGACAAGGTGCTCAGCCGCTGGGGGCTCGAGTTCGACCTCGTCGACCAGACCGACCTCCACGCGCTTGAGCGCGTGGTGCGCGACGACACCGCCCTGATCTGGGTCGAGAGCCCCACCAACCCGCTGCTCAACGTGGTCGACATCGACGGCGTCGTCGCCAGGCGGCGGCACGCGCTGGTAGCGGTCGACAACACGTTCGCGACGCCGGCCAACCAGCGTCCGCTCGAGCTCGGCGCGGATTTCGTCGTGCACTCGACGACCAAGTACCTCGGCGGGCACTCCGACGTCGTCGGCGGCGCGGTGATCGCGCGCGCCGAGAGCTGGTACGAGCAATTGCGGTTCGTGCAGAACTCGGTCGGCGCGGTTCCGGGCCCGTTCGACTGCTTCCTCGTGCACCGCGGCTTGCGCACGCTGCATCTTCGGATGGCCGCCCACGCGCGCAGCGCCGCGGCGGCCGTCGAGCTGCTGCGCGGCACCGACGGGGTGCAGGACGCGCGCTGGCCGGGCTTCAGTGGGATGGTCAGCTTCCGGCATCCCGCCGCGACGGCGATCGCCGCGCGCACGCGCCTGTTCACGCTCGCCGAGTCGCTGGGCGGGGTCGAGTCGCTGATCGAGGTCCCGCAAGCGATGACCCATCAGTCGGTCGAGGGCTCGACCGCCGCGGTCCCGGCCGATCTGGTCCGGCTCAGCTGCGGGATCGAGGAGCCCGAGGACCTGGTCGCGGATCTGGCCCAGGCGCTGGGCTGAGCCGCAGGCGGCGGCCAGCGGCCGTTCGCGTCGGCCTCTACGCGGGCGGCTGCTGGAGCGAGAGCGTGTTGCCGTCGGGGTCTGAGAACCAGACCACGAGCGATCCGGCCGGCGCCTTCCACACGCCGAGCTCGTCCTGGTCCATGCCCTGATAGCGGTTGGGCCGCACGCCGGCGGTGGTCAGCTCGCGAACGGCCGCCGCGATGTCGTCGACGCGCCACCCGAGCACCGTGTACGGCGGCGCCGCCGGCTTGGGCACCCGGGTGACCCGCAGCTGCGCGCCGCCGGCCGTGTACACGTTCGCGTACTCGCTCGAGTCGACCCGGTGGAGGCCGAGCACCCCTCCGTAGAAGCGATGCGCGCGTGCGAGGTCGCTGACGCCCACGAACGCCACGAGCTCCTGATCGCCGAGCACGATGCTCAGCTTATTGCTGCAGCGAGGCCCGTGGGGTCGATGCCGAAGGCGTCTCGAAAGCCGACGGTCCCGTCGGGCGTCACGCGGATCGCGCGGGTCGACTCCGCCCGCTCGATCCAGTCCAGTTCGGTGAAGCGGTCGAGCATCGCGCGGCCCACCGCGCCGGCGAGATGGTGGCGCTGCTCGCTCCAGTCCACGGGTGATCGGGTGAGTGTCGCCCGGGGACACCCGGTCAGCCTCCCACGTCGGCGTAGTCCTACGGCGCGCGTCGGCTCGAGCCCGAGGCGCTTCTCCTGCACCTCATGGTGCCGGGGCCGGGTGCGCCATCGGACCAGCGCCTTCTCGTCGCGCCAGCTCGACAGCACTTCGATGGCCGTCGAAACGAAATCGGACTACGTTCGTGGCTACAGCCGTCGTTCGCCACAGAGGAGGTTCCGATCGAACCCGAGGTCATCCGCGTCCAGCCGCTCTCGACCTACCTGGAGCGCTGGACGGCGCCGACATCGGCGGTCACGGCCGCCGCGGATCTTCGTCTGCGTCCGGAGTGGCCGGGGGAGTTTGACATCGAGGTCGAGTGCATCGCCGCTCTGGCGTAGCGACCAGGCGATCTCACGGACCGGCGTGCGGACGCGTTCAGTGCACATGACGGATGCGTGGACGATCTATCAGAGCCCGCTAGGGCCGCTGACACTGATCGGCGGACCCGGCCGGCTGAGCGCTCTGTACTTCCCCGGGCGCAGTGGACCGCTGGCCGAGGAGCGGCGCGACCCCGAGACGCTCGCGGTCGCACGCAACCAGCTCGAGGAGTACTTCGACGGCACTCGTACGCGGTTCGACCTGGCGCTCGACCTCGGCGGCACCGCGTTCCAGCGGCGGGTGTGGGCCGAGCTGCTCGCGATCCCGTTGGGCGCCACAATCAGCTACGGTGCGCTGGCCGACGCAATCGGCCGTCCCGATCGCGTTCGCGCGGTGGGGGCCACGGTGGGGCGGACCCCGGTCCCGATCGTGGTTCCCTGCCACCGGGTGATCGGCGCCAACGGCGAGCTCACCGGCTACGGCGGCGGGTTGCAGCGCAAGCAGGCATTGCTCGACCTCGAGGCCGCGGTCGCCGGCGGCGAGCCGCCGCCGATGAACATCATCCACCCGCGCGGCTGCCCCTGGCGGACCCCGATCGTCATCACTGCGGGGCCGAGTAGCGCGCTGAGGCGTACACGTCGACCCGCAGGATCGCCGGGACCTGGTTGAGCAGCAGGTCGCGGATCACGCCGCCGCCGGTGCCGGTGACGACCCCGAGGATCATCGCGGCCAGGTCGTTGGCGCCGAGCAGCAGCGCCTTGCTCGCTCCCGACACCGCGAACAGCGACAGGCCGCCGGCGTCGAGCGTGATCAGGATCCACGACGGGATGTGCGCGATCGGTGAGAACACCGCGAATGCGATCGCAGCGCCGAGCAACGCGGCGAGGATGTAGCGCTCGGAGCGAAGCCCCGTCGGCGGGACGTCGCCGATGATGAGTTCGCGGATGATGCCCCCGCCGAGCGCGGTCACGAACCCGAGCCCGAGTACCCCGAACAGGTCCAGATCGGCCCGGACCGCGCTGCTGGCGCCCTCGAGCCCGAACAGGGATGTCGCGGCGAGGTCAAAGCCGAGCACGAGCCGGCCCGAGCTCGCAGCCAGGGCCGGTCGCGACGGCATTCACACAGACTTCCCGCGCGCTCGGACGGAAGCCCGGTTGCTCCCCGGCTCGCGACCCGGGGCCGCGCGACGGTGATCGTGGTTCTCACGCGGACATATTCCGCGGGACGTGCCGCCGGGCCGACTAGACTGTACGCAGCAGGCCGTGCGCGTCCCGTGGGGAGCGCCGGCAGGCGGGACAACCGGGTGATCGCCTCGCTTTTATGGCGAAGTGCGCGTTCCCGGAACCAGGTCACCGTCTTGCCGGAGGTTCCAATGCCGCATCGGTCTCATATCTCGCAATCGCCGCCCGGCGATTCCGCGGGCGCGGTCTGGGGGGACGCCGTTGAAATCCTCGACGCATCGGCGATAGTTACCGACAATGTCCGACGAACAGAACTCACAGCGGCCGAGCCCGGCTCGCGAGCTGGTCAAGGCGGGCGGCGGCCAGATGCCGGGCGAGCAGGGCGGGTCGCTGCGAACCGCGCTGGCGAACGCCATGGTGGGGATGAAGAAGCAGTTCTACGGGCGCGGCCCGACGGCGGCGAAGGCGTGGATCCTGGACGACTACGTGTTCGTGGCGATGGAGGGGGGTCTGACCCGGAACGAGGAGACACTGCTCGCGGACGGCAAGGCGGACCTCGTGCGCAGCTACCGACTGAGCTTCCAGGAGACAGTGGGGCCGACGACGATGGAGGCGGTCAGCGAGCTGGTGGGGCGCAAGGTGCTGACGTACCACAGTCAGATCGTGTTCGATCCGCCGCGGACGTTCGAGATCTTCGTACTCGAGCCTCAGGCGCGTCAGGCGCAGGAGCCCGGCAGTTAGAGCAGGCCGACACCGAGCGGCTGTTCGCCCGCTGGCACCAGCACCAGGACCAGGCGGCCCGCGAGGAGCTGGTGCGGCGCTTCCTGCCGCTCGCCCGCGGCCTGGCGGCGCGGTACGCGCGCACCCAGGAGCCGTTCGAGGACCTGTTCCAGGTGGCGAGCCTCGGGCTGGTCAAGGCGATCGACCGCTACGACCTCGACCGAGGGTTCGCGTTCAAGTCGTTCGCGGTTCCGACGATCGTGGGCGAGGTCAAGCGCCACTTCCGCGACAAGGGCTGGCCGGTGCACCTCCCGCGCGGGCTGCAGGAGCTTGCGCTCAAGATCCAGGAGGCCGAGGGCAAGCTCAGCGCCCAAAGCGGTGAGTCGCCGCCGGTCGCCGACATCGCCGAGTACCTGGGGCTCGACATCGAGGAGGTGCTCGAGGGCCTGGACGCGCTGTCGACCCACCACGCCGCGTCGATGGATGAGCCGATCCAGGCTGACTTCGAGGACGAATCCGGGACGCGCCACGACACCGTCGGCGTGATCGACGACCGCTATGCGCTGGTCGACACGACCGCGAGCCTGGCCGTCGGCGTGCGGCGGCTGCGCAAGCTTGACCGCGAGGTGCTGGCGCTCCGGTTCCGCGACGGCCTCAAGCAGAGCGAGATCGCAACCCAGGTGGGCGTCTCACAGATGCAGGTCTCCCGGATCCTCCGCCGCGTCAACGACGAGCTGCGCGAAACCGCCGACTTGGATAGCCCGCTGGACCGCTGATCGCGCTCCGCGCGGACCATAGATCGCCCCGGGCCTCGGGCGACGACCTGCTTGACGCCCACGCGACGCTTGGCCGGCCCGTGCGCAGCTGCGCGGTCAACTGCCCCGCCTCGACCGCCGCCAACAACCGCGGACACCCCGACAGCTTCGTCGGCTTGGGACGCGCCAGCGCCCGTTACGCGCGCCGCTGCGCCGCCAGCGCGCGATGCTGGACGTTAGAGCGAAGCCCTGCTTCGTTTAGACGTCCCGCCCCATCGCGATCGCGCTCCCGACCCCCGGCACCGACCCGCGAAGCCACCCGCACACGCTCCAACGGGCTCAACCACCGATCCGCCCGCCGCCCGCCCCTGCCCTCCTCGACACCGCGGCCTCCCATCAATCAACGCAAAACACGATCCTGTTGCGTCGACCGGATGAGACCACCCACGTGGTTTCGCCCGCCATCTTCGCACCCGCGCCCACCGTCCCAGACCCAATCCACGAGCTGAACAACCTTGACCGCGGCGCGCCGAGGCTGGAGGCTTGTCGCCCAGACGACCCAGCCGAAGGAGATCGAATGTACAAGAAGGTCGTGTGGGCAACCGATGGCTCAGACGCCGCCGACGACGCACTCGTCCATGCGCGTGCGATCACGCAGGAATCCGGTGGCGAGCTGCTGGCGATCCATTGCGATGAGTACACGCTGCCCGGCAAGGGCGGCGGTAGCTTCTCGGTGAGCGCCAACGAAGGGGAGCTCGAGGCCAAGATCGAGCGCCAGGTCAAGGAGCTGTCGGGCAATGGAATCTCCGCCAAGGTCGAGTTCGTCCGCAGGCCCGCGGGCGGGGCCGCCCACGCGATCGCCGAGTACGCGCAGGCTGAACAGGCCGACCTGATCGTCGCCGGCACCCGCGGGCACACGCCGCTGGTCGGACTATTGGTGGGGAGCGTCACCAACCGCCTGCTGCACATCGCGCCGTGTCCGGTCCTGGCCGTGCGGCCGGCGAAGGGTCACTGACTCCGAGCCAGCCGCGACGCCAGCTGGTGGCGGCAACGCACTCCGACCTTGGTGAAGATGTTCCCGAGGTGTAAGTCCAACCGCGAGGTCGCCGAGGAGCTGTTCCTCTCGACCAAGGCGATCGAGTACCACCTCGGCAACGTGTTCGCCAAGGTCAACATCCGCTCCCGCCGCGAGCTCGCGGGCCGCCTCGGCGGCGAGGTCCAGTAGCTCCCAGGCCCAACCTCGGGACTCCGGCACGCTCGAGCTGATGCGCGTGTTCGAGGAGCTGGTGCCCCCGGGGCTCGACGAGACCGCCGCCGACTGCAACCAGGGGGTGGGACGTGAAAGCGACGTTTATCGTCGGTTTCACGTCCCACCCTCCCTTACGCTAATTCGGCAGCGGCCTCCGATCCCGCTCGGCGCGCTCGGGCAGGCCGCGGATCGCGTTGAGCTCCATCTTCAGCAGGTGATAGGTGGCGAGGCCCGCCACCGAGCCGTCGATCACGGTCTCGAGCATGCGCAGGGTCAGGTCGTCTTCGGGCTTCTCAATGCTCTTAGCTCTCATTGGGGTCTCCGTTCCGGCGAGTTCAGCGATGGAGTGATCGTCCGCCGCTCGCACCGCGGTTCGCACCGGGGAGACCCCCCTGTGTTTGCTCAGGCCGACGCTCAGACCGCGGCGGGCACGTGGATCCGGAGTTGCTCGGCGGCCATCTTCGTGCCCTGCACTCGGCTGGCGATCTTCTGGAAGGCGATGTCGCGCGCGTAGTCGGCGGATCCGTGCAGCGGCTTCTCGTCGATGCTGAACGGTGAGAACCCGCAGTCGTCGGTCGCCCCCAGGCGCTCCTTGGGGATGTACTTGGCGGCCGTGACGAGCTCGTCGCAGACCTCCTGCGCGGATTCGACCCTCGGGTTCTGAGGGTTGGTCACCCCGATATAGACGATCTGGGGCACGCCGTTGGCGTCTTCACGGCTGTGCTCGCCGACCAGCTTGTAGACGGCCTGGCGGTCGCGCTCGCTCCGGCACTGCATTAGGAAGTAGCCCGCGTTCAGCGCGAACAGGCTGGGGAGCAGCGCGCTGTAGGGGACGTCGGCGCTGTGCACCGAGTCGCGGTCGCCCCCGGGACAGGTGTGCACGCCGATGTTGGCCCGCTCGTCGGGGCCGAAGCGATCCAGCACCCGGTTGATCATGTCGACGAAGTGCGGGAGCATGCCCCGCCCGGTCCACGGGTTGCGGGAGTCCTCCCGCAGCGCCAGCCGGCCCTCGGTGAAGTCGATCGAAACCCGTGCGGCGCCCGCGTCGAACGCCCGCCGGATGTCCTGCTCGCACTCGTTGACGAGATCCTCCTCGAACTGCTCGCGCGAGTAGCCGTCGATCTGCTCGTCGAGCGGGTACAGCAGGGCGAGCATCGACGGCGCGATCACGGCCTGTTTCATCGGCTTGTTGGCGAACTTGATCGACCGCTGCAGCGTGTCGGCCGCGAACGTCTTGTAGCGGAACGGGCCGCCCACCAGCTTGGGCAGCTGGCGGTAGTGACCGTCGGCGAAGATCGCGAAGTACTGGCCGCCGGGGCCGAGGTTGTCGGCCAGGCCGGTGCCCGCGAGCGTGTCCGTGACGGGGTAGGTGGCGAAGCTCGACCACCACTGCTCGCCGTCGGAGACGATCGGCTCGCCGGCCGCCTCGCCGCGGCTGATCGAGTCCTTGGCCGCGGCCTGCTGCTCGGTCTCGAGCTCGTCCTTGCTGATCTTGCCGGCGTCGTATTCGGCGTAGGCCGCCTGAAGCTTGTCCGGCCGCGGCAGCGAGCCGACAGGCTCGGTCGGGATACCCGTCTCGGTGCGCGGGTCGTAGGCCATGCTCCACTCTCCCTCTTGGTGTGGGCTGCGAGACCGACTGGTCTCCCTCGCCGGTGAGCCTACTTCGCGCCCGAGCCGTCGTCAACGGCCTGTTGCAGCAGCAGCGAGCCGATCCGCTGCGAGCGGCGGGCCGCGTCGTGGTCGCCCTCGGCCGCGGCCACGATCGACCCCTTCATCAGGATGTGCCACTCCCGCGCGAAGTCCGCCGGCTCGTCGATCCCCGCCGCGGCGGCGAGCTGCTCGAGGAACCCGCGGATCTCAGCCAGATAGCCGACGCCGGCCCGGTGGATCGCGTCGGCGGGGTCGGGGTGCTCGAGCATCACGTTGATGAACGAGCAACCCTCGAAGTCGGGGCGCCGGAACCATTCGTCGAAGACGTCGAAGATCGCCAGCAGCCGCTCCGCCGGCTCGGTCGCGCGAGCGCGCACCTCGGCCTGGAGCCAGCCCCTGGTCCAGAGCTGCTCGCGGCGCTCGAGAAAGGCCAGCACCAGCTCCTGCTTTGAGCCGAAGTTGCGATACAGCGTCTGCCGCGCGACGCCGGAGTGCGTGATCACCGCGTCGATCCCCACGGCCTGGATCCCGCGCGTAGAGAACAGCTCGTAGGCCGACTCGAGGATCCGCTCGCGCGCGCCACCGGGGCGGGCCGCGGGATCGCCGTCGAGGGCTTCCGCGTTCGCCGCCCCCGGTCGCTCCTGCACACGATCCGATTCGAGCATCTGAAGGCCCGGAACTGTAGCGCCGGGCTGATTAGGGCTCACGACGGAATTAGTGGCGAGCTCTGACGAGTGGCTGGGCGTGGCTGGCGCCGCCGGCTCGCCGGGAGCATACCGGGAGTATGTGAGGGCGAGCCGGCGGCGCCAGACGCGGTCCAGACGCCGTCAGAGACGTCAATAATTCCGTCGTGAGCCCATAGACTCGCGGCCACTCATGGCACAGGCCGGCGCCATCTCGATGTCCCGACTGAAGCGGTCGCTGGCTGTCCGCCCGGGATCGACGCCGTGGCTGCCGGTGTGGTCGAGCGTCGCGGCGCTGCGCGCGGTGCGGGCGATGGTGATCATGCCCGGGCTGTTCGCCTTCACCTTCGAGGTGGTCGGCAACCTGCAGATGGCGACGTTCGCCGCGTTCGGGTCGTTCGCCACGCTGGTGCTGGCGGCGTTCGGTGGAACCCGCCGCGACAAGTTGACGGCGCACCTGGGCCTGGCCGTAGTCGGAAGCGTGCTGCTGACGATCGGGACTGCCGTCAACTCGTCGGTGGCGCTAGCCGCGATCGTGACCGTGCCAGTGACGTTCGCGGTGTTCTTCGGCGGGATCCTCGGGCCCAACGCGGCCGCGGGCGTGACCGCGGCGCTGCTCCCGTACGTGCTCCCGGCGGCGTCCCCGGGGACGTTCTCGATGGTGCCCGACCGCCTCGCCGGGTGGTGGCTGGCGTCGGTGGTCGGCACTACAGCGGTGATCGCGATGTCGCGACCGGGTGCCGGTGACCGGCTGCGAGGCGCGGCCTCGAAGCTGGCCGGTGAGCTCGCCGACGAGCTCGACGCGATCGTGCGCGGCGACGCGACCGAGGAGCGCCTGAACGGCTGCATCGACGCCGAGCACGATCTGATCACGGTGTTCACGGCGTCCCCGTTCCGTCCGACCGGCGTCGCCACCTCCGACCAGGCGATGGCCAACGCGGTCGAGCTGCTGGAGTGGTGCACGTCGCTGATCGCCGACAGCGTCCGCGAGCGCCACGACCTGAGCAGCGCGCCGGAGATCGAGCGCGAACTGCTCACGGCCGCTGCTCAGGTCATGCGCGACGCGGGCACGCTGCTGGCCGGGGGCTCAGCCCGGCCCGACCTGGAGCGGCTGGAGGAGCTGCGGATGCAGAGCATCGGCCGCCTGCACGGGCTGCCGCTGGACGCCGACCACTTCCGCGAGCAGGTGCAGATCTCGTTTCATGCACACGCGATCTCGATCACGGTCCTGGCGATCGGGGCCGACGCCGAGGTCGCAGCGCGGGTCGCGGACGCCGATCGGATCGCCGAGGAGGGGAGCCGCTGGTTCGGTGGCACGACGTTCGACCCCGCTACCAACCGTCGCCAGGCCGTCTCCAACCTGGCCGGCCTCGCCGTCCGCAACACCAGCCTGCGGTCGGTGTGGTTCATCAACAGCCTGCGCGGGTCGCTGGCGCTGGCGGCTGCGGTCGCCGTGGCCGACCTGACGACCGTCCAGCATGGGTTCTGGGTCGTGCTGGGCACGCTGTCGGTGCTGCGCACCAACGCGTCCGCGACCGGCGCGACCGCGCTGCGGGCGCTGCTGGGCACGCTGGTCGGGTTCGTGATCGGCGCCGCGGTGATCACGGCGATCGGGACGGGGTCGTCGGTGCTCTGGGCGGTACTGCCGATCGCGGTGTTCGTCGCGGCCTACGCCCCGGGCACGGCGCCGTTCGCGGTCGGCCAGGCCGCGTTCACGGTCACGATCGCGGTCCTGTTCAACCTGCTGCTCCCGGTGGGGCCTGACGTCGTCGTGGTGCGGATCGAGGACGTAGCGATCGGCTGCGCGGTCAGCCTGATCGTCGGCCTGCTGTTCTGGCCGCGGGGCGTGTCCTCGGTCGTAGGCGACGACCTGGCCGACGCGTTCCGATCGGGCGCGGCATATCTGACCCAGGCGGTCGAGTGGGCCGCGGGCGTCCGCAAGCAGCCGCCCGATGTCTCACTCGAGGCCGTGACCGCGGGCCAGCGGCTCGACGACGCGTTGCGTGGCCTGATGGCAGAGCAGGGCACCAAGCACGTCACGATGGAGCAGCTGTGGCACCTGGTCGGCGGCTCGCTGCGCCTCCGGCTGACCGCGCACGCGGTGGCGGCCCATCCGCCCCACGACGTCGACGAGCCCGAGGCCGCGATCGAGGTGCTGGACCACCGCACCGCGATCCTCCGGGCCTGGTATGACCGCCTGGCGGCGCAGGTCGACAAGCCCCGGGGCCGCAGGATCGAGACGCTGACGCCGCCCACGTTCAGCTCCGACGGCAACCACAAGCTCGCGCTGTCGCCGCACCTGGTGTGGCTGTGCGAGCACCTCACGCACCTGTCCGAGCATCTCGGCGAGCTCGTGGCCCCGGCGGTGAAGATCGCCGAGATCCGCCGCCGGCCCTGGTGGCGCTAGCGGTTGAGCTCGAGCACCAGCTTGCCGGTGTTCTCGCCGCTGAACAGACGGTTGAACACGGCCGGGAACGACTCGATGTCGCCGGTGGTGGTGTCCTCGACGCACGTGAGGCGGCCGTCGGCCACCCACTTGGCCATCTCCGCCGTGGCCTCGCCGTAGCGCGAGGCGTAGTCGAACACCAGGAAGCCGGTCATCGTGGCGCGCTGCACGAGCAGCGCCATGTAGTTGCTGGGGCCGGTCGCCGGGCCGGCGTTGTTGTACTGGGAGATCGCCCCGCAGATCACGACCCGCGCACCGCGGCCGATCCGGGTCAGGCCGTGGTCGAGGATCTCGCCGCCGACGTTGTCGAAGAACACGTCCACGTAGTCGGGCGTGTGCTGGCGCAGCTCGGCGAGGACGTTGCCCTGCTTGTAGTCGATCGCGGCGTCGAAGCCGAGCTCCTCCAGCAGGGCGATCTTCTCCGGCCCGCCCGCGATCCCGACGGCGCGTGCGCCCTTGATCTTCGCGATCTGCCCGACGACCGTGCCGACGGCCCCGGCCGCGCCCGAGACCAGCACGGTGTCACCTTCCTGCGGGCGACCGACCTCGAGCAGCCCGAAGTAAGCGGTCAGCCCGGTCATCCCGAGTGCGCCGAGGTAGGCGGCAAGCGAGACGCCCTCCTCGGGGGTGATCTTGTCGACGCCGGAGCCGTCGGAGAGCGCGTGCTCCCTGACGCCGAAGGCGCCGCGGACGAGGTCGCCCTCGGCAAACTTCGGGTGGCGGGACTTGATCACTCGCCCCAGCGTTAGCGCGCGCATCACCTCGCCGATCTCGACCGGCGGCACGTACGAGCGGCCGGCGTTCATCCAACCGCGCATCGCCGGGTCCAGCGAGATGTGCGTGACCTCGACGACGAACTCGCCATCGCCGGGCTCGGGCACGGGCCCCTCGACGAGGTCGAAGTCGGAGTGCTTGACGTCGCCGACGGGGCGGGAGGCGAGACACAGCTGGCGGCTCATCGATCGTGAAGCATTGCATGCGCGCAATCGCGAGGCGGACGACCTGTGAGAACCTCTCGCCCCGAACCCGGGTCAGAACGTAGGTGAGCGATTACGCGGACACCAGGCAGTTCAAGCTCGACCACCGGTGGGCGCGCGCGCAGATGTCCGCCTACGTCGACGGCGAGCTGGCGGACCCCCGCCGCCGGCGGATGGAGGGTCATCTGGCCCGCTGTGAGCGCTGCCGGCAGCTGCTGGCGAGCCTCCGGGCGACGGTCGCGGGCGTGCAAGCGCTCCCGTCACCGGCGTCGCCTACGCCGCCGAAAGCCCTGGCGGCCGCCGTGATCGCCCGCCTCGACGGCTGAACCGTTTCGCCCGCACCCGGGTCGAAAGGGCATGAACAAGAATAAGACCGACACCAACACCGCCACGAACTCGGTCGTCAAGACCGACGGCGAGTGGCGCGCGGAGCTGACCCCGGCCCAGTACGAGGTGCTCCGCCAGAAGGGCACCGAGCCGCCGTTCACCGGCAGCTACGTGTACGAGAAGCGCGACGGCACGTATCGGTGTGCCGCCTGCGGGACCGCATTGTTCGATTCGAGCGCGAAGTTCGACTCGGGCACCGGGTGGCCGAGCTTCACCGAGCCCTCGGAGCGGGCCAACGTCGAGCTGCACGACGACTTCAGCTACGGGATGCACCGCGTTGAGGTGAATTGCGCGGCCTGCGGAGGCCACCTCGGGCACGTCTTCGACGACGGCCCCGGCGAGAGCGGGCAGCGCTACTGCATCAACTCCGTCTCGCTGAAGCTGGAGGACTCCGACCCGGAGTAGCTCCGGCAGCCGGTATAAACGCGCCGTGACCGGCGCGACCGCCGAGGGTGAGCTGATCCGCAGAGCCCGGGCCGGCGACCAGGACGCGTTCGGCGAACTGGTTGCCGACAACTCCGATCGCGTGTACGGCGCGCTCCGGCGGTTCGGGCTCGATCAGGGTGAGGCCGACGAGGTTGCCCAGGAGGTGTTCCTGCGCGCCTGGCGCGGCCTCCCCCGATTCGAGCAACGGGCTCGGTTCTCCACCTGGCTGTACCGGATCGCGTTCAACGAGGCCCAGCGGCGCCTGTCGCGCCGGCGCCCGCCGCCGGTCACGGCCGACCCCGAGGCCCCCGACCCGATCGCCGCGTTGCCCGACGCGCCAGAGCGTGGACCCGAGGCCCGCGCGCTCGACGACGAGCTGATGCGGGCGCTCGAGATGGCGCTTATGCAGCTCCCGCCCGATTGGCGGATGGCGGTCGTGCTGCGCGACATCGAGGGGCTGTCCACCGAGGAGGCCGCGGCCGTCGTCGGGATCGGCCCGGCGGCATTCAAGAGCCGCCTGCACCGCGGCCGGATGCGGCTGCGCGAGCTGGTCGAGCCGTACCTGACGAGTGACTACTGAGCGATCAGCGCTCCTGCGCGCGCTGAGCGAACTCATCGCTTCCCGCGCGCGGGCTTCAGGCGGCGCGCAGCGACAGCTCGAACCAGACCGTGGTGCCGTCGGCGCGCTCGACGCCCCAGCGCTCGGCCTGCTGCTCGAGCAGGTACAGGCCGTATCCGCGGTCAGACCGGGTCGGGTCCCGCGGGCGCGGCTCAAAGCCGTCGCCGCCGTCGGTGACCTCGACCCGGATGATGTCGCCGGCGAACCGCGCGCGCAGCTGGATATCACGCGGATCGTCGACCTCGGGATGGATCACGGCGTTGGTGACGACCTCGGAGACGAGCAGCGTCAACGTCGCCAGCGTGCTCTCGCCCAGGTCCCGGTCCTCCGAGAACCCGGCGATCGCCGCGCGCGCCACCGAGGGTGCCTCGCGATTGGTCCGCAGATCGAGCGCCAGCACCGGCGATTCGTCCGGGTGGGTTTGGGAGGGCGCGCGGCTCATCGGCGCTCGCCCTCGAACGGCAGCGCCTCGTCGGCGCCGGTGGCGCGCAGCACGATCGTCGCCGCCTCGTCGCGGGGGGAGCGCAGCCTCAGCGTCCACACCTCCTCGCGCGCGCGGTCGTGGAGCGCGATCAGCAGCCGCAGGCCGGATGAGTCCATGAACGCCAGGCCGCTGAGGTCGATGACAAGCGCGATCGCCCCCGCGTCGAGTTGCTGCTGCACCCGCTCGGACAGCACCTCGACGGTGTTCATATCGAGCTCGCCCAGGACTGACAGGACGACGGCGCCGTCGCGCTCGCTCTGAACGATCTCGAACTTGGTCGGTCGAACCAATTGTCAGTCCCTGGTGGCGATGTTGCCGTTGTCCCGCTGAGCCACCCCCGGAGTGGCTCGCTCGCCGATCCCGGTGATGTCCGCCGGACTCCGTCGCAGAACCAGTGCGGCGGTGTCGTCGGCGTGGGCGCCGACCTGAAACTCGCCGAGCGCGAGGGTCAGACCCTCGATCACCTCGGCGGCCGAACGCCCTTGTAGCTGCGTCAGGGTATCGCGCAACCTGGGAACTCCATAGCGCTCGCCGTTGTCACCGATCGCGTCGGTGACGCCGTCGGTGTATGCGATCAGGGCGTCGCCGGGCTCGATCGCGATCTCCGTCTCGGTCCAGGTGACGTCGGGAAACCCACCCAGCAGCGGCCCGTGCTCGCCGGCTGTGACCAGCCCCTCGGCGCCGAGCCGGAACGGCAGCGGATGCCCCCCCGCGGCGATGACCGCGCGGTCGCCGGACAGGCGCACGCACAGCGTGGTACAGATCGAATGGCCGCCGTGCTTCTTCAAGATCGTGTCGACGCGCCCGAGCAGCGCCGCGGGGCTGCGCTCGAACTCCGACGCGGCGCGCATCGTGTGGCGCACGAGCGAGGTCAGCGCCGCCGCCTGCACGCCCTTGCCGGTGACGTCGCCGACGATCAGCATCCAGCCGTCGTCGAGCTCCCACACGTCGTAGAAGTCCCCGCCCACCTCGTCGCTCTCGAACGCCGGGATATACACGCTCGCCAGCTCGTATCCGGGGATCTCGGGCAGCTGGGTGGGGAGCAGGCTCTGCTGCAGCGTGTGAGCGATCGCCGAACGCTCGCTGTAGAGCCGGGAGTTCTCGATCGCGACGGCCGCCCGGGCGGCGACCTGTTCGGCCAGGGCCAGGTCGAATTCGTCCAGCACGCGTCCCGAGTCGGCGCTGACCAGCGTCATCGCCCCGAGGATCCGGCTACCGATCAGCATCGGGACGACCACCGCGGAGCGCAGGCCCACCGCGCGGAGCAGCTTCAGGTGGTGCTCGTCGGCCGCGATCCGCAGGAGCAGGTCGTCCCCGATGTCGCGCATCAGCACCGGCTTGCCGGTCCGGAACACCAGACCCAGCCCGCGCTCGGGATCGAGCTGGGCCGGCTCATAGGTGCGCATCTGCTCGGCCATGGCCAGGCGACCCGGATCCGCGTGGGCGACCGCCACCGGCCGGCGGTCGCCGTCCTCGTCGAGCAGGTCGACGGCGCACCAGTCGACCACGTCGGGGACCGCCAGCTCGGCGACATTGCGCAGCGTCTGCTCGTAGTCGAGCGATGAGGCCAGCACCCCGCTTACCTGCGCCAGGAACGACGCCTGGCGCTCGGCGCGCTTGCGCTCGGTGATGTCCTCGAAGATCATGATCGTGGCCTCGATCTCGCCGTCGTCGTCGAGCAGCGGCGACGCCTTCAGCAGCTGCCAGCGCAGCTCACCTGTATCGCGGTGCACGGTCCGGATCACCAGCGGCTCGGCGTCCTCGCCGCGCAGCAGCCGCACCGAGGGGATCTCGTCCATCGTCACCGGTCGGCTGTCCTCGCCCGCGACGATGTAGTCGGCCATGATCCGCTCCGGCGAGGTCTCCTGCAGCTCACCGACCGACGAAAGCCCCAGGAGGTCGAGGGCGGCGCGGTTGGCGTAGACGAGGTGATTGGCGCGATTGCGGATCGTCACCGGGTCGGTCAGCGAGCCGACGATCGCGTCGAAGCGGCGCTCGGCGCCTCGCAGCGCCATCCGCAACTCGCCGATCAGGAGGTCGTGCTCGCTCTCGATCGCCCTGCGGGCCGAGATGTCGCGGGCGAACGCGTGAAAGGTCCATGAGCCGCCGTCGGTCAGCGCCGAGACAGTCATCTCGACCGGGAACTCGGTTCCATCGGCCCGCAGCGCGGACACCTCCACGCGGTGGTCCAGGAGCGGGCCCTCGCCCGTGGCCAGAAACCGCTCAAGGCCCTCCGTGTGCTGGGCCCGGAGACGCTCGGGGATGATCAGCTCGGCCAGCGGTCGGCCGACGGCCGACTCCCGCGGAATCCCGAACGCGGTCTCGGCGGTGGGGTTCCAGTAGGTCACCAGACCTCGCTGGTCCATCGAGATGACCACGCCGAGAGCCCGGTCAAGGATGCGCTCGGTGAGCGATGCGCCCATCGCCAGGGGATTATCCGGATTCCAGCCGATCATCGCCAGCCCTGAACAGGCCTTGACAATCCCGGGGGCTACGTGTGGACTCCGCGCCCTGGGCGCGTGCACCGCTACGGTCGTGCGCAGTCGGGCAACAACGGATCCGAGGGCGGAGAACATGGCAAGAACGGCGGCCCCCAAGGGGAAAGGCTCAGGACGAGCGGCAGCAGGCTCCCCGACCAACGGCGACGCCTCGATGGCCTCGCTTGAACGCATTGAGCAGGCGCTGCGCGCGGCCGCGGCGGGTGACTTCTCGGTGCGCCTGCCCGCGCGCCGCAAGGACGCGATTGGCGGGGTCGAGGCCGCCTTCAACCAGCTTGCTGCGCGGAATGCGGCATTGGAGACCGAGCTCGTGCGGGTCGGCCAGATCATCGGCCGCGAGGGCCGGATGACCGAGCGCGCCCGGCTCCAGGAGCCTGACGGCGCCTGGGGCCGGACGGTCGACTCGGTCAACGGCCTGATCGATGACCTGGTGCGGCCGACCACCGAGGTCGCGCGCGTGATCGTGGCCGTCGCCGAGGGTGATCTCAGCCAGAAGATGGCGCTCGAGATCGAGGGTCGGCCGGTGAAGGGCGAGTTCGCCCGGATCGGGACGACGGTGAACTCGATGGTCGACCAGCTGTCGAGCTTCGCCGACGAGGTCACCCGGGTGGCCCGCGAGGTCGGGACCGACGGCAAGCTGGGCGGTCAGGCCGCGGTACCCGGGGTCGCGGGCACCTGGAAGGACCTGACGGACTCGGTGAACTTCATGGCCTCCAACCTCACCGACCAGGTCCGCAACATCGCCCAGGTGACCACGGCGGTGGCCAACGGCGACCTCAGCCAGGAGATCACGGTCGACGTCAAGGGCGAGATCCTCGAGCTCAAGGACACGATCAACACGATGGTCGACCAGCTGCGGTCGTTCGCGTCCGAGGTGACGCGGGTGGCCCGCGAGGTCGGGACCGAGGGGATCCTGGGCGGTCAGGCCGAGGTGGAGGGTGTGGCCGGCACGTGGAAGGACCTGACCGACAACGTCAACTTCATGGCGCTCAACCTGACCGACCAGGTGCGCAACATCGCCGACGTCACCACCGCGGTGGCCAACGGCGATCTGGGCCGCAAGATCACGGTCGACGCGCGCGGCGAGATCCTCGAGCTCAAGAACACCGTCAACACGATGGTCGACCAGCTGTCGGCGTTCGCCGACCAGGTGACGCGGGTGGCCCGCGAAGTCGGCACCGAGGGGATCTTGGGCGGTCAGGCCGAGGTGCCGGGGGTCGCCGGCACGTGGAAGGACCTGACCGACAACGTCAACTTCATGGCGCGCAACCTGACCGACCAGGTGCGCAACATCGCCGATGTCACCACGGCGGTGGCCAACGGCGACCTCAGCCAGAAGATCACCGTCGACGTCAAGGGCGAGGTGCTCGAGCTCAAGCGGACGGTCAACACGATGGTCGACCAGCTGTCGGCGTTCGCCGACGAGGTGACCCGCGTGGCTCGGGAGGTCGGCACCGAGGGGATCTTGGGCGGTCAGGCCGAGGTGGCCGGCGTGTCGGGGACCTGGAGCGACCTGACCGACTCGGTCAACTTCATGGCCTCGAACCTCACCTCGCAGGTGCGCAACATCGCCCAGGTGACGACCGCGGTCGCTCAGGGCGACCTGTCCAAGAAGATCACCGTCGACGCGCGCGGGGAGATCCTCGAGCTCAGCGACACGATCAACACGATGGTCGACCAGCTGCGGTCGTTCGCGGCCGAGGTCACCCGCGTGGCCCGCGAGGTGGGTACCGAGGGGATCCTCGGCGGCCAGGCCGAGGTCGAGGGCGTGTCCGGGACGTGGAAGGGGCTGACCGAGAACGTCAACCTGATGGCGTCGAACCTGACCACCCAGGTCCGGAGCATCGCCCAGGTGACCACCGCGGTGGCGAACGGCGACCTGTCGCGCAAGATCAACGTCGACGCCAAGGGCGAGGTCGCGGCGCTGGCCGAGACGATCAACCGGATGGTCGACCAGATCCGGTCGTTCGCGGCCGAGGTGACACGAGTGGCGCGCGAGGTCGGGACCGAGGGCATCCTGGGCGGTCAGGCCGAGGTGCCCGGCGTGGCCGGCACGTGGAAGGAGCTGTCGGACAACGTCAACTTCATGGCGCGCAACCTGACCGACCAGGTCCGCAACATCGCCCAGGTGGCCACCGCGGTGGCCAACGGCGACCTCACGCAGACGATCACGGTCGACGCCCGCGGAGAGATCCTGGAGCTCAAGCAGACGCTGAACCGGATGGTCGCGCAGCTGTCGAGCTTCGCCGACGAGGTCACGCGCGTGGCCCGCGAGGTCGGGACCGAGGGCAAGCTGGGCGGTCAGGCCGAGGTCGAGGGCGTGTCCGGGACGTGGCGCCGCCTGACCGAGAACGTCAACCAGCTGGCCGGCAACCTCACCACCCAGGTGCGCTCGATCGCGGAGGTGTCGACGGCGGTCACCCAAGGCGACCTGACCCGGTCGATCTCGGTCGAGGCTCAGGGCGAGGTCGCCGAGCTCAAGGACAACATCAACCAGATGATCGCCAACCTGCGCGAGACCACTCAGCGCAACGCCGAGCAGGACTGGCTGAAGTCCAACCTGGCAAGCATCTCGAGCATGCTCCAGGGCCAGCGCGACCTGGCGGCGGTCACGCAGCTGATCATGAGCGAGGTCACGCCGACGGTGAACGCTCAGCACGGGGCGTTCTTCCTCGCCGAGCAGCGCGAGAACTCGACCACCGAGCTTCTGCTCGCCGCCGCCTACGGGTTCACGCCACGACGCAGCGAGCTGCGCAGCCGGTTCCAGGTCGGCGAGAGCCTGATCGGACAGGCGGCGTTCGAGCGCAAGACGATCGCGCTGACCGACGTCCCCGCCTCCTACATCAAGGTCGGCTCCGGGCTCGGCGACGCCACGCCCGCCGCGATCCTGGTGATGCCGGTGCTGTTCGAGGATCGCGTGCTCGGGGTGATCGAGCTGGCCTCGTTGCGGCCGTTCTCCGACGTCAACCGCGACTTCCTCGAGCAGATCTCCGAGACGATCGGCGTGGTGCTCAACACGATCCGCGCGAACATGCGGACCGAGGAGCTGCTCGAGCAGTCCCAGGGCCTGACCCAGGAGCTGCAACACCAGTCCGAGGAGCTACGCAACACCAACGATGAGCTCGAGGAGAAGGCGCGGCTGCTGTCCGAGCAGAACCGTGACATCGAGATCAAGAACGACGAGATCGAGCTCGCGCGCCGCGGGCTCGAGGACAAGGCCGCGCAGCTGGCGCTGTCATCGAAGTACAAGTCGGAGTTCCTGGCGAACATGTCGCACGAGCTGCGCACGCCGCTGAACTCGATGCTGATCCTCTCGCGGCTGCTGGCCGAGAACGAGGACGGGCTGCTCTCGGAGCGTCAGGTGGAGTTCGCCCAGACGATCCACGGCGCCGGCAACGACCTGCTGTCGCTGATCAACGACATCCTCGATCTGTCCAAGGTGGAGGCGGGCCGGATGGAGGTCGACATGGCGCCCGTGCCGCTGTCGGACATCTACGAGGACGCCGAGCGCGCGTTCCGGCAGGTGGCCGAGCAGAAGGAACTCGAGTTCACCGTCGAGATCGACCCGGCGCTGCCGTCGTCGATCGTGTCCGACGAGCAGCGGCTCGGGCAGATCCTGAAGAACCTGCTCTCGAACGCGTTCAAGTTCACCAACCACGGCGGGGTCGCGCTGGCGATCGGCAGCCCGGGCGAGGAAACGACCTTCTCCAACGACACGCTCGGCGCCGCCGACGACGTGATCTCGTTCACGGTCACCGATACGGGCGTGGGGATCCCCGACGACAAGCTGTCGGCGATCTTCGAGGCCTTCCAGCAGGCCGACGGGACGACCTCGCGCAAGTACGGGGGGACCGGACTCGGCCTGTCGATCTCCCGAGAGATCGCGCGTCTGTTGGGCGGCGAGATCCACGTCGAGTCCACCCCTGGGGAGGGCAGCAGGTTCTCGCTGTTTTTGCCGCTGACCGAGCGGTCGCCCGAGCAGGTTCCCGAGACGCGCGTGTCCGAGCCGGTGGTCATGGTCGCGCCGGCGCCGGGGAACGGCAAGGCCCGTCCGCTGCCCGCGGATGAGCGCCCAGCCGACGACTCGGCCCAGCTGGATCCCGACGACCGGGTGGTGCTGGTGATCGACTCAAAGCCCGATCGGGCGCGGGCGCTGCTCGAGGGCATCCACGCGCTCGGCCTCAAGGGCGTGGTCGCGCGTCGGCCGACGGCCGGGCTCGGCCTGGCCCGCGAGCACCGTCCGGCGGCGGTGCTGCTGGCCGGCGACGTGCCGCGGGTCGACACGGTGCTGGGACAGCTCAAGAAGCATCCCGACACCCGGCACGTGCCGGTGGCGATGCTCGGCGAGCCGGCTTCGCGGATCGACGCGCGGCGCGCCGGAGCGGCCGCGTTCGTGGCCGACCCGCTCCAGGATGGCGAGCTCAAGCGGACGCTGGGCGAGCTCGAGCGCCAGTCCGAGCCGGCTGGCCGGAGGATCGCGCTGATCGAGGAGGACGGCGCCCGACTAGACGACGAGACGCTCGGCTACCTGACCGGCGACGACCTCGTCGAGCTGCGCCGCATCGGTGCTGCTGAAGCGCTCGCGGAGCTGCGCGCGAGCGAGTTCGACCTCGCGGTCGTGGTCGTGGGCGAGGAGGGGACGCACGCGACCGCGCTGCTGCGAGAGATCAGCGTCGACGAGTCGCTGCGCGAGCGCCCGATGATCGCCTACGTGCAGGAAAAGCTGTCGAACGCCGACCGGGCGCGGATCGACGCGGTGTGCAAGACCGCGGTCATGGCCGTGGCCGACTCGCCCGAGCGGCTGGTGGATCGCGCCGCGGTGTTCCTGCACCGCGTCGAGGCGCAGCTCCCGACGCCGACGCGGCGGCTGATCGGCGCGCTGCGGACGGGCAACGCATCACTTCAGGGCCGCAAGGTGCTGGTGGTCGACGACGACATCCGCAACGTGTTCGCGCTGACCTCGACGCTCGAGCAGCGCGGGATGAAGGTCGTGTTCGCCGAGAACGGCCGCGAGGGGATCGACCGGCTGCTGCAGCACGCGAACACCGACCTGATCCTGCTTGACATCATGATGCCGGAGATGGACGGCTACGAGACGGCACGCGCGATCAGGTCGATGCCGCGCTTCGAGCACCTGCCGATCATCTCGCTCACCGCCAAGGCGATGAAGGGCGACCGCGAGAAGGCGATCGCCGCGGGGGCGTCGGACTACATCACCAAGCCGGTCGATGTGGATCAGCTCGTCTCGATGATGCGAGTTTGGCTGGACCTGTAGACCCGCTGGCGGACGGGACCGTGGGCGGCGGCGAGCCGGACGAGCTCACCGCGGTCGGCGTCCTGCCGATCCTGATCGTCGACGATCGCCAGGAGAACCTGAACGCGCTCGACGGCGTGCTGGCTCCGCTCGGCTACCCGCTGCTGGCGGCGCGCTCGGGCGAGGAGGCGCTGCGGCTCCTGCTCGAGCATGACGTCGCGTTGATTCTGCTCGACGTGCGGATGCCCGATCTCGACGGCCTGCAGACGGCTCGCCTGATCAAGGGCCGCGCGCGTACCCGCGACGTCCCGATCGTGTTTCTGACCGCGGCGCGCGACGAGGCCGACGACATCCTGCGCGGCTACGGGGTCGGCGCCGTCGACTACGTGCTCAAGCCGTTCGATCCCGACCTGCTGCGCTCCAAGGTCGCGGTGTTCGCCGAGCTCGAGAAGAACCGCCGCGCGCTGAAGCGCTCGGAGACGCTCCTGCGGGCGGCGTTCGAGGCCGCCCCGATCGGCAAGGCGATGCTCGACGGCGAGCGCCGGATCGTGCGCAGCAACGCCGCGTTCGAGCGACTGGTCGGTCGCACGGCGGGAGAGCTCGACGGGGTCGAGGTGCTGGAGCTGTGCCACCCCGAGGATCGCGACAAGCTGTCGGGCGCGCTCGATGACGTCGGCGGCGTGGACCTGCGCCTGCAGACGGCATCGGGCGCGGAGGCGTGGGTCGGGCTCGTGGCGTCGTCGATCGATCCAGGAGACCTGGGGCAACCGCTGCTGCTGATCCAGTGGGTCGATCTCACCGCCCGGCGCAGGGCCGAGGAGGCGCGCGCGGACCTGTTGCTCGAGCACGCGGCCCGCACCAGCGCCGAGGCGATGGCCGATCGTCTGTCCAAGCTGCAGGCGCTCAGCGGCGCGATCGAATCGCTGTCTCAGCACCAGCTGATCGCCGAGCTCGCGGTGCAGCTGGCGGAGCTGTTCGAGGTCGACGTGGCCGAGGTCGAGATCGAGCGCGACGGCGGCGAGCCGATCATCGTGCACGCGGCCCCGGGAGGCGGAGCGGTCCAGAGCCTCGAGGCGGCGCCGGCGCTCGATCAGGCGCTGGAGGCGCCCGTGGTGATCGAGGGCGCGTCGGTCGGAATGCTGCGGCTGGCCCGCTCGAGTCGCGTCTTCAACTCGTCGGAGCGGTCGCTGCTCTACGACGCGTCCGAGCGCGCGGCGCTGGGAATCCGCCGCGCGCAGCTGCACGAGCAGGAGCATCGCGTCGCGGTCGAGCTGCAGCGCGGCCTGCTGCCCAAACGGCTGCCCGAGATCGGCGGGTTGCAGTTGGCCGCGCACTACGAGCCGGCCGGCGCCGAGGTCGGGGGCGACTGGTACGACGCGTTCGCGCTGCCCGGCGGCCGGCTCGGGGTCGTGCTCGGCGACGTCGCCGGGCGCGGAGTTCCCGCGGCCTCGGCGATGGGCCAGCTGCGCAGCGTGACCCGCGCGTTCGCGCTGGCCGACGAGGGCTTCCGCTCACCCGGCGAGATGTTGACCCGGCTCAACCGCCATCAGCTCGCACTCGGCCAGACCGAGCTGTTCACGGTCGTCTACGCGATCGTCGACGCCCCGGGGGGCTCGGTCTCCTGGGCCTGTGCAGGGCACCCGCCGCCGCTGCTGCGAAACGGCGATCGCGAGACCCAGTACCTCGAGGGCGGCGAGGGGTTGATGGGGATCGAGGACGTCGTCTACCGCGATCTGCGGGCGCCGATCGGATCCGGCGGGATCGTGGTGTTCTATACCGATGGGCTGATCGAGCGGCGCGGCGAGTCGCTCGACGTCGGGATGCGGCGGCTGGCCGAGGCGGTCAGCGCCGGCGACGGCGACCCATCCGCGCTGTGCGCGTCCGTGCTGGAGAGCGTGCGTGCCGGCGAGGGCGAGCTCGACGACGACGTCACCGCGCTGTTCGTCAGGCTCACCTGACCGTGGCGGGCGCGGTCGGGCACGTGGTCGACCTCGAACCAGACCGTGAACCGTCCGGGCACCCTCTGCACTCCCCAGCGCGACGATTGACCGTCGAGCAACAGGATCCCGTAGCCGCCGTCGACCCGCCCCTGCGGCAGCGACTCGGCCGGCCATTCGAACCCGAGACCGCCATCTGAGACCAGGACCCGAGTCAGCTCCGGGGTGACGGTGACGCTGAACTCGACGTCGCTGTTGTCGGTGAGCGCAGGGTGGGTGACCGCGTTGGTCACGACCTCGGAGACGAGCAGCGTCAGGCTGTCGAGGTGAGCCGCAGCGAGCGGATGGTCGGAGACGAGCTCGCGCGTGGCCAGCCGGGCGGTGCGAGGCGCCTCCATCGATCCGGGGATGTGCAGCCGCAGCATCCGCTCGGCGAGGGCCACGATCGCGTGCTCCTCGTCGGCCTGGGTCCTCGCCGGCGCCGCGGACCCCTCGGACGCGAACGTCAACCACTTATCGGCGCCGGTGACCTCGAATGCCTTCATCGCCGGCTCGGCGGGCCGGCCCACCGCGAGCGACCAGCCACTGCGCCGGGCCCGCTGGTTGGCGCGCAGCAGAAACCTCAGGCCCGAGGAGTCGACGAACTCGACGCGGCTCAGGTCGATCAGCACGCGCGCGGGCGAGGAGGCCAGCGCCTGTTCCAGCGCATCTTGCAGACGGGGGACCGTCGCGATGTCCACATCGCCCTCGACCACGATCCTCGCGCCGTCATCCATGCCCTCGATGGAGGCAGCGAATGCGTCCCTTTCCATCATCAGCCCAGCTGAATAGCTTTGCACGAATGGCGGCAGGCCGGGGCCGCCGGTTCCGGCCCAAGCTTGGTTTCAGAGCACCGCGGCCACGTCGTCGACGATCGCGTCGGCTTCGGAGAGCTCGTCGTCGGCGTGGGTGGTGCGCAGCGCGATCACCCTCGCGCCGGCTTTGCGGCCGGCCCGGATCCCCGCCGGCGCGTCCTCGATCACGACGCAGCGCACCGGCTCGATCTCGAGCCGGCGGGCGGCGATCAAGAAGCAGGCTGGATCCGGCTTGCCTCGCTCGAGCCCGTCGGAGGAGACGAGCACGTCGGGGATCGGCAGCCCGGCGACATTCAGGCGCGCGTGTGCGAGCGCCGTCGAGCATGAGGTGACGATCGCCAGCGGCCGCTCCGATGCGAGCAGCTCGGACGCCCCCGGCAGCGCGACGACGCCGTCGGTGTCGGTCACCTCGGCCTCCTCGACCGCGGCCGTCTCGGCCACGATGTCCGACTCCGGGGCGAGCAGCCGGATCGAGTCGCGCGAGGGTCGGCCCTGGGCGAGCCGGTGGACCTCCTCGGGATCGAGTCCGTGGCGAACGGCGAACCCCTCCCAGGCGCGGCGAACGGGTCCGCTCGAGTCGACCAGCGTGCCGTCGAGGTCGACGAGGATCGCGTCGGCGTCGTGCAGGAGCGCGCGGGCGTTCACGTGGTCAGCGAGGGCCGAGCCGCCGGACGGCGGCGGTGGGTCACCGGCGGCGCGGCGGTGGGCGCGAGCAGCATCACCAGCAGGCCGGCGATCACCAGCAGGCCGCAGGCGGCTCGCAGCGAGGTGAGCTGCGCGACCGCGCCGACCAGCGGCGGGCCGGCGAGAAATCCCAGATAGCCGAGCGAGCTGACGGCGGCCAGCGCCGCTCCGGTCGGGACTCCGGGCTCGTCGGCGCCCGAGCGAAACAGCGTCGGCACGACCCCGGCGAGCCCCAGCCCGAGCGCGGCGAACCCGGCGATCACGGCCGGCACCGTGCCGGCGATCAGACCGGCGGCGAACCCGACCGCCGCCAGCGCGCCGGAGCGGCGCAGCAGCCCGACGGCGCCCCATCGCGTCCACAGCGCGTCGGTGGCCAGGCGCCCGGCGCCCATTGCGATGCTGAACACCGCGTAGGCGACGGCGCCGAGCGCGGCCGTACTCCCGAGCCCGTCGCGGACCAGCTTCGCGCTCCAGTCAGACGAGCCGCCCTCGGCCATCAGGCAGAAGAAGCAGGCGGCGCCGAGCAGCGCCAGGCGGCTGGGCAGGCGCCGCCAGCGCATCGCCGGCGCCTGTGCGTCGACGTCCTCGTCGTGGTGGCGCAGCGGCCCGATCGCAATCAGCCCGGGGATCCCGAACAGCAGCGCCGCGGCGGCGAGGTGCGGGAAGGGGGCGATGCCGAGCGCCGCCGCCACGGCCCCGAGTCCGGCCCCGGCGAAGCCTCCGAACGAGAACGCGGCGTGCAGCGAGGACAGGATCGGCTCCTGGCGCCGGCGTTCGATCGTCAGGCCCTGGGCGTTCATCGACAGGTCGAGCGTCGAGTTGGCGAGGCCGACGACGAACAGCGCGCAGGCCAGCTCGGGGACGTTGTGGGCGGCCGGCGGGATCAGGATTGCGGCCATCAGCGCGATCACCCCGAGCAGGGTGAAGCTGCGGCTCGAGCGTCCCGGCAGCAGGCGCCCGACCAGCGGCATCGCCACGATCGCGCCGACCGCCGGGGCCAGCAGCGCCAGCCCGAGCGTTCCGGACGTGGCGCCGACCCGGTCAGACAGCGCCGGGATCCGCGACGCCCACGAGGCGAACAACGCACCGTTGACGAAGAACACGACGGTGATCCCGGCCCGGGGGGTCACGCTCGGAGAACCTCGATCCCCAGCGCGAGGTACGGGGCGAGCTCGGCGTCGTCGACGTCGGCGTCGGTGACCAGCTGGGTTACCGCGCTCATCGGCGCGACCACGACCGGCATCGCGGTGCCGAGCTTGTCGTGGTCGGCGAGTGCGACGACCTCGCCGGCACCCTCGATCATCGCCGCCTTGACGTGGCGCTCCTCGAGGTCCTCGGTGGTCACGCCGATCTCGGGGTGCAGGCCGCAGACGCCGAGGAACACGATGTCGGCGCGGATCACCTTGAGCGCGTCGACCGCGGCCGCGCCCACGGTCACCAGCGCGTTGGGGCGTAGCGTCCCGCCGACGACCGTCACCTCCAGCCCTGGGTGGCCGGCGAGCGCGAGCGCGATCGGCGGGCTCGTGGTGATCACGCTGGCGTGCAGGTCGTCGCGCAGCGCGCGGGCGAGCTCGAGCGTGGTCGTGCCGCCGTCGAGCACCACCACCTGGCCATCCTGCACGCACGCGGCGGCGCGCCGGGCGATCGACGCCTTGGCCTCGGGGGCGCGGCGCTGGCGGCTCGCGAACGGGGAGGCGTCGCCGTGGCGGGGGAGCGCGCCGCCGTGGACCCGGCGCAGCAACCCGGCTTCGTCGAGCTCGCGCAGATCGCGGCGGACCGTGTCGGAGGAGACGCCGAGGTCCTCGGTCAGGTCGGCGGCGAGCACGCGGCCCTGAGTGCGGAGCCGGTCGAGGATCAGCGAGCGGCGCTCGTCGGTCAGCATCCCGCGGTACGTTACACGAACCTGCCGGTTCGTGCATGTTCGTGCATGAGTGTGCAGAGATCGGCCCGTGGCCGCGGGGGCAGGGCGCACGGCGGGGCTATGGATCGCGCCGGGTCGGCGTGCATAACACGACAAATCCGCGCCGGAAGTGGAGCCGTGTCGCGCTATGCACCGTATACGTGCTCACCACGGCAAGGCCCGACCGTGACCGCCGGGTTTGTCGTGTTACGCACCTACCGCGACTGGCCGCGCCCCGTACGGCCGTGCGGCGGCCAGTCGATCAACGGCCGCCCGATCTCCCAGTGATGCCCGAACGGGTCGGCGATCCGCCCCAGCCGCCACCCGTGCGCGTTCGCCGGCGGGTACATCTCGGTGGCGCCGGCCGCGACCGCCCGGTCGACCGTCGCGTCGGGGTCCTCGACGACCAGGAGCATTCGCGTGGTCGACCCGCCGACCGACTCGGGCGAGAAGTTCTGGTGCTCGGGCGACTCGTCGGCAACCCAGAAGGTGGCGTTGCCGACCGACAGCTGCGAGACCACGGCGGGGTTGTCGTCGTCGCCGCCGACCCGATAGACCTCGACCGCACCGAACGCAGCCTTGTAGAACTCGACGGCCTCGCGGCCGCGGCGGACCGACAGCTGCGCCTGAACGCTAAGTGTCCCTTGGGGCATCGCGGACGGATCGTGGCAGAACCGCCGCCGCGCCTCATGCACCTGCGAAACCCTTACGCTTGGCGCATGTGCCGAAACATCCGAACGCTCTACAACTTCGATCCGCCCGCGACCGACGAGGAGATCCGCGCCGCGTCGCTCCAGTACGTCCGCAAGATCAGCGGCTTCACCAAGCCCTCGCGCGCCAACGAGGAGGCCTTCCAGCGTGCCTGGGACGCCGTCGCCGAGGCGTCTATGCGGCTGATGCGGGAGCTGGAGACCAACGCCCCGCCGAAGGACCGTGAGGTCGAGGCGGAGAAGGCTCGCGCACGGGCCGCCCAGCGCTACGCGGCCTGATCCGCTCGCGGCGACCGGATCGCCGAGACCACGCCCGATCGTGGTCGTACGCTGACAACAGAAGATGGCCAACAACTCGGGACCTCGCGCATTCGGGGCCAAGCGCCCGCCGCTGTGGCTCGGGCTGACGTTGGCAGCGGTCGCGGTGGGGCTCGCGACCGCGGCGATCTACCCGCTCAAGTCGGTCGCCCCGGCGGTCTCGCTGAGCGTCGTGTACCTGCCGGCGGTGCTGCTGATCTCCGCGTACTGGGGGTTGCTGCTGGGGCTGGTGACCGCGCTGGCCAGCGCCGCCGCGTTCAACTTCTTCCACATCTCGCCCGTCGGCCGGTTCACGATCTCGGACTCGCGCAACTGGGTGGCGCTGGCCGCGTTCACGATCGTCGCCGCGACCGTCAGCACGGTCGCCGAGCTCGCTCGCGCCCGGGCGATCGAGGCCGAGCGGCGCCGGCAGGAGGCCGACCTGGCGGCCGGGCTGGCGCGCGAGCTCCTGGCGGGGGCCAGGACCACCGAGGTGCTCGGGGCGGCGGCGCGGCGGGTGGCGGCGGCGATGGAGCTGCCGTCTGCCGCGATCGAGCTCGGCAGCGCTCCCGAGGAGGAGCGGCGCGTCGCGCTGGCGCTGCGCGACCCCGACGGCCGCCAGATCGCGACGCTGCTGGTCCCACGCGACCTGCCGCCGGAGACGATGGAGCGGCTGCGCGTCCACGTGGCCGACTCGCTCGGCGCGCTGGTGGCGATCGCGCTGCACCGTGACGCCGTCCAGGCCGAGGCGGTCGAGACCGCGGCGTTGAGGCGCAGCGACGACGTCAAGACCGCGCTGCTGCGAGCCGTCTCCCACGACCTGCGCACGCCGCTGACGGCGATCCTCGCCGCCGGGCACGCGCTCGGGAGCGAGTCGCTACCCGAGGAGGACCGGGCCGAGCTCAGCGCCGCCGTGGTCGAGGGGGCCGCCCGGCTGGCGGTGCTCGTCGACAAGCTTCTCGACCTGTCAAAGCTCCAGGCCGGCCGCGCCACCCCGCGTCCGGACTGGGTCTCGCTCGAGGAGGTCGTGCTGGCCGCGCGCGAGGGCCTCGGCGAGGGCACCGCGGACGTGCGGGTCACGGTCGACCCCGACGTGCCCGACGTGCGCGCCGACGCTGCCCAGCTCGAGCGCGCGTTCGCGAATCTGTTGGAGAACGCGCGGCGCTATTCCAGCGGGCAGCCCGTCGCGGTCCACATCCGGCGCACCGGATCGCGAGTGCTGGTCAGGGTGGTCGACCGCGGCCCCGGGATCGGCCCCTCCCAGCGCGAACGCATCTTCGAGCCGTTCTACCGCGGCCCCAAGGCCGGCAGCGAGCCGTGGGCCGGCTCCGGGCTGGGGCTGGCAATCGCCAAGGGCTTCATCGAGGCCAACGGCGGCACGATCACGGTCGAGTCGCTGCCGGGCCAGGGGACGAGCTTCTCGGTGGCGCTACCTGCGGCCGGACCCGTGCCGGCGGAGGTGGGGGCGTGAACGCGACCGCGCGGCCGAAGGTGCTCGTGTGTGACGACGAGCACCAGATCCTCCGTGCGCTCCGGGTGATCCTGCGCGACGCCGGGTTTGAGGCGCTGCCGGCCTCGACCGCCGAGGAGGCGCTCGACGTGGCCGCGGTCAGCCACCCCGACGCGGCGATCATCGACCTGGTGTTGCCCGACGGCGACGGCATCGAGCTGTGCCGGCGGATCCGGGAGTGGAGCGACGTGCCGTTGATCGTGCTGTCGGCGATCGGCGACGAGGACGCCAAGGTCAGGGCGTTGGCGGCCGGTGCCGACGACTACGTGACCAAGCCGTTCGGCCCGCGCGAGCTCGTGGCCCGCCTGAACGCCAACCTGCGCCGGATCCATCGCGAGCCCGAGGCCACTGTAATCACCTCCGACGGGTTGGAGATCGACCTCGCGCGGCGGACGGTCCGCGTCGGCGGCGAGGAGGTCCACCTGACCCCGATCGAGTTCGACCTGCTGCGCCAGCTGGCCACCAACCGCGGGCGGCTGATGACCCACCGCGACCTGCTGGCGTCGGTGTGGGGACCGGGTTACGCCGACGATACCCAGGTGCTCAGGGCGCACGTCGCCAACCTGCGCCGCAAGATCGAGCCGCCCGGAGGCCCCCGGTTCATCCGCACCGACCCGGGCGTCGGGTACCGCTTCAGCGACGAGTAGCGCCGCCGGAAGCCTTCACAGCATCTTTATGCCGGGCCGTCGTTTCTACACGCGGCCTTGACGAGCGGGTGTCCATGATCGAACCCATGGATATCGCAGCAATCGCAATGGGCATCGCAGCCTTCGTGATCCTGTTCGGACTCATCTACGCGATCGACCGGATATGAGCGGCGCTGACCTGTTCGGGCTGGTCGTCTCCGCGATCATGTTCGCGTACCTCCTGTACGCGCTCCTCCGCGGAGAGCGGCTCTAGGAAGTGACCCGATGACCTTCCTCGGCTGGCTCACCATCTTCCTGTTCGCCGTGATCCTGACGGCGCTGGCGCTCCCGCTCGGCCGCTACATGTCGGCCGTCTACACCGGTCAGCGCACGTTCCTCGATCCGGTGTTCCGCGTCCCCGAGCGGCTGATGTACAAGGTGCTCCGGGTCGACACCGCCAACGGCCAGGACTGGAAGGCCTATGCCAAGAGCGTGATCATCTTCTCGTTCGCCGGCTGGCTGCTGCTGTACATCGTCCTCCGCACCCAGACGCTGTGGAACTTCACCGGGCTGAACCCCATGCACTTCCACTCGGCCCCGTGGAACGTCACGTTCAACACCACCTCGTCGTTCGTGACCAACACGAACTGGCAGTACTACGGCGGCGAGACGACGATGAGCTACTTCAGCCAGATGGCGGGGCTCACCGTTCAGAACTTCCTGTCCGCCGGTGTCGGGATCTGCGTCGCGGTGGCCCTGATCCGCGGGATCGTGTCGCGCAGCGGCTCGAGCCTGGGCAACTTCTGGCAGGACATCGTGCGCACCGTGCTGTGGGTGTTGCTGCCGCTCGCGCTGCTGATCGCGCTGGTGCTGATTTCCCAGGGCGTGCTCCAGAACCTCTCGCACTATCTGGCGTTCACGTCGCTGACGCACCTGAGCAACCAGACGATCGCGATGGGGCCAGTCGGCTCGCAAGAGGCGATCAAGCTGCTGGGCACCAACGGTGGCGGCTTCTTCAACACGAATTCCGCCCACCCGTTCGAGAACCCCACCGGCTTCACGAACCTCGTTGAGATGCTCGCGGTGCTGGTCATCCCCGCTGCGCTGGTGTTCGCCTACGGGCGGATGGCGGGCAACCGCCGTCAGGGGTACGCGATCTACGCGACGATGATGCTGATGTTCATCGGCGCGGTGGTGGTCGCCTACATCGCTGAGGCACACGGCAGCCCCGCCCAGCACGCTGCCGGCCTGCACACCCACGCGATCGCCGGCTCGGCCGGCGGCAACCTGGAGGGCAAGGAGCAGCGCTTCGGGATCGCCGGATCGGCCCTGTTCAACGTGGTCACCACCGTCACCTCTTGTGGCGCGGTCAACAGCGCGATCGAATCGTTCACCGGGATCGGCGGCGCCGTTCCGTTTGCCAACCTGTCGGCCAGCGAGGTGATCTTCGGCGGCGTCGGCACCGGGCTCTACTCGATCCTCCTGTACGTCCTGCTGGCGGTGTTCATCGGCGGGCTGATGGTCGGGCGCACCCCCGAGTACCTCGGCAAGAAGATCGAGGCGCGCGAGATCAAGCTGGTCTCGATCGGGTTGCTGCTGACGCCCTTGGCGGCGTTGTTCTCGACAGCTTTGGCGACCGCCAGTCACGCCGGCCGGGCATCGATTTCCGCGGTGGGCGTCGGCCCGCAGGGATTCTCCGAGACCTTCTATGCCTACCTGTCACAAGCGAACAACAATGGCTCCGCGTTCGCCGGCTACACCGGGTTCATTCAGCCCAACGCGGGCAGCCTCGGTTCCCACGGTGTGACTTTCGCCGACCTGCTCGGCGGCTTCACGATGCTGTTCGCCCGGTTCATCCCGATCCTGTTCGCACTGGCGGTCGCCGGCTCTCTGGCCGGCAAGAGGATCAGTCCCGCCGGCCTGGGCACGATGCGAACCGACAACCCAACGTTCGTGGTCCTGCTGATCGGCGTGATCGTGCTCGTCGGCGCCCTCACCTTCTTCCCCGCATTGCTACTCGGCCCGATCGTCCAGGGCCTCACCGGACACCTCTACTGATGAAAGAAATACAGCGTCAAATCGTCACCTCAGCAGTCGCGATCCTCGCGTTCACCCTGGTGCTGGGGATCCTCTACCCCCTAGTGGTCACCGGCGTCGGCCAGGTCGCGTTCCCCGGCAACGCCAACGGCCAGCAGGTCAAGGTCGACGGCCAGCTCGTCGGCTCGAAGATCATCGGCCAGCAGTTCGCCACCCAGGTCGTCAAGAACGGCAAGCCGCAGGTTGACAGTGACGGCAACCCCGTCACGGTCCCCGACAAGCGCTACTTCCAGAGCCGCCCGTCGCCGACGGTGCCTCCGTACAACGGCGGCGCCAGCACGTTCTCGAACCTCGGGCCCAACGACAAGGCCACGGAGGAGGCGATCTCGGCGAGCATGAAGGCCTACCTCCAGCTCGAGCAGCCGTATGACCCGAGCCTGACCGCGTCGCGCATCCCCGTCGACGCCGTCAACACGACCGGCTCGGGCCTCGATCCCGACATCTCCCAGGCCAACGCCGACATCCAGGCCCACCGGATCGCGGCCGTCAGGCACCTGCCGATGTCCGAGGTCCAGCACCTGATCTCCCAGCAGCACCCACGGCCGCGGCCTCGGGTTCTCGGGCGAGCCCGGCGTCAACGTGCTCGAGCTCAACCTCGCCCTCGACAACGCAGGAGGGTCGCGCTGATGTCGGTCACCGCACCCGAGCCCACTCGGGCGCCCTCCGCCGAGCGCCGCGCGATCTCGCTGTTTCGCCGCGACATCGTCAAGCGCGCGCTGATCGACAGCTTCATCAAGCTCGATCCGCGGGTGCAGATTCGCAACCCGGTGATGTTCGTGGTCGAGATCGGAGCCGTGATCACCACCGTCACATGGTTCATCCAGGTGTTCGGCGGCGGGCCGCTCGGCGGCGGCAACGAACCGGCGTGGTACACGGTCACAATCGCGTTCTGGCTGTGGTTGACGGTCTTGTTCGCAAACATGGCGGAGGCATTTGCCGAGGGCCGCGGCCGCGCTCAAGCGGACACGTTGCGCGCGATGCGCAGCGAAACGGTCGCGCGGATGCAGGACGGGGCGACCAGGCAAGCTTCTGAACTGAGCAAGGGCGATGTCGTCGTGGTCGAGGCCGGTGAGCTGATCCCCGGCGACGGCACCGTGATCGAGGGGATCGCGTCGGTCGACGAGTCCGCGATCACGGGCGAGTCGGCGCCGGTGATCCGCGAGTCCGGCGGCGACCGCAGCGCGGTCACGGGCGGCACCCGCGTCCTTTCGGATCGGATCGTCGTCGAGATCACCCAGGAGCCGGGCCACTCGTTCCTGGATCGGATGATCCAGCTGGTCGAGGGCGCCCAGCGCCGTAAGACCCCGAACGAGATCGCGCTCGGCATCCTGCTCGCCGGACTGACCTTGATCTTCCTGGTCGTCGTCGCAACGCTGCGCCCGTTTGGCCTGTTCGCCGACACGTCGATCTCGGAGACGACACTGATCTCGCTGCTCGTCGCGCTGATCCCGACGACGATCGGCGCGCTGTTGTCGGCGATCGGGATTGCCGGCATCGATCGGCTCGTGCGCCGCAACGTGCTCGCTCTGTCGGGTCGCTCCGTTGAGGCATCGGGCGACGTCGACGTGCTGCTGCTCGATAAGACCGGCACGATCACGATCGGCAACCGGCTGGCGTCCGAGTTCATCCCGATGCCCGGAGTGTCCGAGAGCGAACTAGCTGAGGTCGCACAGCTCGCCTCGCTCGCTGACGAGACGCCCGAGGGCCGCTCGATCGTGGTGCTCGCCAAGCAGTACGGGATTCGCGAGCACGACATGGCGGACCTGCATGCCGAGTTCGTACCGTTCACCGCGCAGACGCGGATGAGCGGCGTCAATCTCGACGGCCGGGAGCTGCGTAAGGGCGCCGGCGACGCGATCATCTCGCTCGTCACCGCCGACGGCGGTCGGCCCCCGGCAGAGCTCCAACCGGTACTCGACCGGATCGGCCGTGAGGGCGGCACGCCGCTCGCGGTCGCGCGCGACTCGCAGGTGATGGGCGTGATCTACCTGAAGGACACGATCAAGGAGGGCATGCGCCAGCGCTTTGACCATCTCCGCGCGATGGGGATCCGCACGATCATGATCACCGGCGACAACCGCCTGACCGCCGCGAAGATCGCCGAGGAGTCCGGCGTCGACGACTTCCTCGCCGAGGCCACCCCGGAGGCCAAGCTGCAGCTGATCAAGGACCAGCAGGCCGAGGGACGGCTGGTCGCGATGACCGGCGACGGCACCAACGACGCGCCCGCGCTCGCGCAGGCCGACGTCGGCGTCGCGATGAACACCGGCACCCAGGCCGCGCGCGAGGCCGGGAACATGGTCGACCTGGACTCCAACCCGACGAAGCTGATTGAGATCGTCGAAGTCGGCAAGCAGCTGCTGATCACCCGCGGTGCGCTGACGACGTTCTCGATCGCCAACGATGTCGCCAAGTACTTCGCGATCCTGCCCGCGATCTTCCTCTTCACTTACCCCACCAGCAAGAACGGCCAGGGCCCGCTGCACGTGCTCAACATCATGAACCTCGGGACCCCGCGATCGGCCGTGATCTCGGCGATCATCTTCAACGCGATCGTGATCCCACTGCTGATCCCCGTAGCCCTGAGGGGCGTGCAGTACCGGCCGATCGGCGCCAGCGCGCTGCTGCGCCGAAACCTCTGGATCTACGGGCTCGGCGGGCTGATCGCCCCGTTCATCGGGATCAAGTTGATCGACCTCGTCGTCCACGGTCTGCTGGGCGCATGAGCCGTGGCCACCTCCGCGTATTCCTGGGTATGGCGGCGGGCGTGGGCAAGACGTTCCGGATGCTGCTCGAGGGTCACGCCGAGCAGGAGAACGGGCACGACGTCGTGATCGGGCTGCTCGACACTCACGGCCGGGCCGAGACGGCCGAGCTGGCCGAGGGCCTGCCGCTGATCGTCCGCCGGCGGGTCGAGTACCGCGGGACGATGCTCGAGGAGATGGACCTGCCGGCGATCTTGGCGCGCGCTCCGGAGCTGTGCCTGATCGACGAGCTCGCGCACACCAACGTGCCGGGCGTCGAGCACCACAAGCGCTACGAGGACGTCGAGGACGTGCTGGCCGCCGGGATCGACGTGCTGTCGACGGTGAACGTCCAACACCTGGAGTCGCTCAACGACCAGATCTCGGAGCTCAGCGGCGTCCGGGTGCGCGAGACGATCCCCGACGCGGTGCTCGGCCGCGCCGACGAGATCGTGATGGTCGACCTCACCCCGGAGGCGCTGCTCGACCGGTTGCGGGCGGGCAAGGTGTATCCGCAGGAGCGCATCGGCGCCGCCCTGAACAACTTCTTCCGGATCGAGAACCTGGCCGCGCTGCGCGAGGTCGCGCTCCGGCAGGTGGCCGAGGAGGTCGGCCACAAGCGCCTGACCACCACCGAACCGGTGGGGTCCCGCGAGGAGACGCTCGCCGCCGACGCCCCCCAAGCGGTCGGCGAGCGTCTCCTCGCCCTGGTCGAGCCGTATCCGGGAGCCCAGCGGTTGGTCCGGCGAGCGTGGCGCTCGGCCCAGCGGCTGGGCGCCGACCTCGACCTGCTGTGGGTGCGCCCGCCCGGCCCGAACCTGTCCGATGAGCAGGAGCGCTCGCTGACCGGGCTCCAGCAGCTCGCCTCGGTGCTCGGCGCGCATATGCTGATCGAGGAGTCCGATGACGTGCCCGCGACAGTCGCCGAGATCGCCCGCAAGCTCGGGACCACGTACGTGCTGCTCGGCCGCAGCCGTCCCGCGCGCGGGCTCGCGCGCCTGCGGGCGCCGCTGCCCCAGCGCTTGATGGAGCTGCTACCGGGGGTCGATGTGCGGATCGTCGCCGACCGGTCTCGCCGCGCCGCGCGCAATGACGGCGGCTGGGGTGCCGAGGAATGAGCGTGGCGATCGCGATCGGGATCGCGGCGGTGACGCTGCTCGTCGGCTTGGCCATCGGCTTGGCCGCCGGCTACTGGCTGCCACCGCACGGCCGCAAGCCCCGCCGCGAGCAGCCCAAGCCCGGGCGCACGATCCTGCTCCCGTTCACCGGGCAAGCGATCTCGCGCCGCTCGTTCGACGCCGCGGTCCGCCTGGCGCGCGCGGAGAACGCCACGATCGTGCCCGCGTTCCTGGCACGGGTGCCGCGCACCCTGCCGATCGACTCACCCGTACCCGCCCAGTGCGCGGGCGGGATGACGCTGCTCGAGGCGATCGAGCAGAAGGCCTTGGCGCAAGGCCTGATGGTCGACTCACGAGTGGGGCGCGGGCGCTCCTACCGCGACGCACTGCGCCGGCTGCTCGAGCAGGAGCACTTCGACCGCGTGATCGTGTCGGCCACCGACAGCCCGCGGATCGGGCTCAGCGGCGACGACCTCGAGTGGCTGCTCGAGCGCGTTCCGGCTGAGGTCATGATCCTGCGCCCGGCCCCAGACGACACCCGCCAGATCTCAATCTCGTCAACGGCAACGGCAACGGCAACGGGCATCACCTCTGAGATACGGTCGGGTCCTCCACCCGACCTGGAGGGAAGGCAGATGGCGAACCTGAACGGGACCTCGACCGCGGAGATCGACGCGCCGCTGGAGCGCGTGTGGGGGCTGGTTGCGGACGTCGAGGCCGCGCCGCAGTGGCAGGGGGGACTGAAGGCGCTGCGCGCGATCGAGCGCGACTCCGAGGGCCGGCCGATCCTGTGCGAGTCCGAGTCCGACGCCAAGGTGCGTTCGATCAAGTCGACCGTCCGCTTCACCTACGAGGGCCCCAACCGGCTGCGCTGGAGCCAGGAGAAAGGCGAGATGAAGTCGGTCGACGGCAGCTGGGAGCTCGAGGACCTCGGCGGCGAGAGCACCCGCGCCACCTACTCGCTCGACGTCGACCTGGGGCGCATGCTCGGGATGGTGATCCGCGGGCCGCTGGTCGACCTGCTGCGCGGGATGCTGATCAACGCCCGGGCGGACGAGCTCAAGCGGCACGCTGAGGGCGGCTGAGCTCCGCGCCATCGCCGCCGGCCGCCGCGCGGCGCAGCTCGTGGCGCGCGATCGTGCGCTTGTGGATCTCGTCGGGGCCGTCGGCGAGCCGCAGCGCGCGCTGGTGCGCGTACATCATCGCCAGCGGGAAGTCGTTGGAGACGCCCCCGCCGCCGTGCACCTGGATCGCCCGGTCGATCACCTTCAGGGCGACGTTCGGCGCCGCGACCTTGATCGCGGAGATCTCGGTGCGGGCGAGCTTGTTGCCGACCGTGTCCATCAGCCAGGCGGCCTTCAGCGTCAGCAGCCGGGCCATCTCGATCTCGATCCGGGACTCGGCGATCCAGTCCTGGACGTTGGCTCGCTCGGCGACCGGCTGGCCGAACGTCACCCGTGATGCGGCGCGCGTGCACATCAGCTCGAGGGCGCGCTCGGCGGCGCCGATCGAGCGCATGCAGTGGTGGATGCGGCCGGGACCCAGACGAGCCTGGGAGATGAGGAAGCCGTCGCCCTCGTTGGCGATCAGGTTCGCGGCGGGCACGTGGACGTCCTCGAACGCGATCTCGCCGTGACCCTCCTGGTCGACGTAGCCGAACACCGGCAGGTTGCGGATCACCGTCACCCCGGGCGTGTCGCGCGGCACCAGGATCATCGACTGCTGGCGGTAGGTTGGGCCGTCCGCGTCGGTCTTGCCCATCACGATCATCACCTTGCAGCGCTCGCGCAGGGCGCCCGACGTCCACCACTTGCGGCCGTTGAGGACGTACTCGTCGCCGACGCGGTCGATCCGCATCTCGACGTTGGTCGCGTCCGAGCTGGCCACCCCGGGCTCGGTCATCGCGAACGCCGAGCGGATCTCGCCTTCGAGCAACGGGCTCAGCCATCGGTCGCGCTGCTCGGGCGTCCCGAACAGGGTCAACACCTCCATGTTGCCCGTGTCCGGCGCGGCGCAATTGCAGGCCTCCGGGCCGATGTGGCTGCGGCCGAGGATCTCCGCCAGGGGGGCGTACTCGACGTTGGTCAGGCCAGGGCTCGAGAACCCGTCGACGTCGTGGGGCAGCCACAGGTTCCACAGCCCCTGCTCACGCGCCCGGGCCTTGAGCTCCTCCATCACCGGCGGGTGAAAGTGCGGCTCGCCGGAGTCGACGAGCTGTTCGTGGTAGACCGGCTCGGCCGAGTAGACGTGCTCGCCCATGAAGGCGAGCAGTCGCTCGCGCAGCTGCTGGCAGCGGTCGCTGAGCTCGAAGTTCATCTCGGTCATCTCCTTGGCTTGGACGGGTCAGACTCCCCAGCGAGCCTCGCAGTGAGCCCCAGCGCGCCCGCCCACAGGGCGGTGAGCGTCTGGGTCAGCGACTCGAGCGAGGCGGTGTTGAATCGGTGCACGTAGCGGTAGTAGGCGACGCGGCCGACCATCGCGCTCAGGGCCTGCGCCGTGAGCTGCGGGTCGAGGCTCGGATCGGCGAGCCCGCGCTGCTGCAGTTGGGCGATCGCCTGCGCGTTGCGGTCGGTGAACGCCCGGACGCGGCGCAGCCGCATCCGGCGGAAATCCTCGTCGACCTGCGCGACCTGCTCCATCAGCGCCATCAACTTGGCGTTGCGCCGGTAGGCCATCAGGTAGGAGCGGTTGGTGGCCTCGATCATCGCCACCGGGTCGTCGCGATCGGCGGTCTCGCGCAGGCGCGGGTGCAGCATCTCGTCCGAGAGCTCGTCGATCACCGCCGCGAACGCGGCCTCCTTGCCGTTGAAGTACGTATAGAAGGACCCGGTGGCCACGCCGGCGGTGGCGGCGATGTCGGCGATTCGGGCATCGAGGAATCCGTCTCGCTCGAACACCTCGCGGGCCGCCTTGACGAGCGCCTCGCGGGTGCGCGCGCCGCGGGCGCTGGCGGGCGGCCGGCCGCTGCGCGCGGGAAGCAGGCTCGCCATCGGCCGGACTGTACCCCAAGTTGAATTCGGGTTCAAGTTCAAGTCACACGGCGTGGGCGCCGCGAGTTGGATTAGGCTGTGGCGCTCATGGAGCTGGCGGACCGCAACGTGGTGATCACCGGCGCGGGCAGCGGCATCGGCCGCGCGCTCGCGCACCGGTTCGCGATCGAGCGGCCCCGCGCGCTGGTGCTCGCCGACATCGACGCTGAGTCGGTCGCGGCTGTGGCGCGCGAGGTCGGCGGGCACGCGGTTGCGACCGACGTCAGCGATGAGCGCGAGATCCAGTCGCTCGTGGCCCAGGCCCGCGAGCTCGGCGGCCCGATCGATCTGTTCTGCTCCAACGCCGGCGTGGGCGGGCCGGGCGGCGGGCCCGAGGTGTCCGACGAGGACCTGGATCGCACCTGGAAGATCAACGTGATGGCCCACCTGTGGGCCGCGCGTGCGGTGCTGCCGGAGATGGTGGAGCGAGGCGAGGGCTATCTGATGAGCACGGCGTCGGCCGCCGGGCTGCTGACCCAGGTGTCGGCGCTGGCCTACTCGATGACCAAGCACGCGGCCGTGGCCGTGGCCGAGTGGCTCGCGATCACCTACGCCGACGCCGGCATCAAGGTTTCGTGCCTGTGCCCGCTGGGGGTGCGGACGCCGATGCTCGAGATGGCGCTCGACGACAAGGTCGGCGCGGCCGCGCTGCTTGCCGACGACGTGCTCGAGCCCTCAGATGTGGCCGAGGCAGTGCTGGCGGCGATCCGCGAGGAGCGGTTCCTGATCCTCCCGCACGAGATCGTCCGTAAGTACGTGGCGCTCAAGGGCGCCGACCACGAGCGCTGGCTGACCGGCATGCGCCGGCTGGTGCACGGCGCCCGCTCGGACTGAGCCCTCGGCCGCTGGGACGGCTACGCGGCCGCGGCCGGGCGATCCGGCAGTAGCGACGCGACCAGCTGCGCGAAGTCCCGGGTGTCGATCGGCTTGGTCACGTAGTCGTCGCAACCAGCCTTGAGCGCCCGCTCGCGGTCTTCGCCGAGCGCGTCGCCGGTGCAGGCGAGCACGGGGCAGTCGGGGCCGGCGTCGGACTTGATCGCGCGCGCGAGGTCGAGGCCGTCGCCGTCGGGGAGGTTGAGGTCGAGCACGACCAGCGCCGGCGGCTCATGCTCGATCACCCGGTGCGCATCGTCCAGCGACGTCGCGCCGATCACGTCGTGGCCCTCGAGCTCGAGCACGTACGTCAGCAGCTTCAGGTTCAGCTCGTGATCGTCGACTACCAGGATCGCGTTCGAGCGCGGGTGACTCCCCATTGCCGATCTAATCGGCGCGGGGGACGGGGAGCTTTAGCGAAATCTCGCTTACCGCTCGGTGACGCAGCGCTCGAGCTCGTCGCGGGTCGCCGGCCACACGGCGCGGACGCGCTCGAGCGCCGCTCTGGCGGGCTCAAGCTCGCCGCGCGAGCCTGCGGTCTCGACGTCCAGTAGCGGGGCCAGCAGCGGTTCGGCGCCGATCATCAGGCCGTCGTTGCGCGCCCGGTGCGCCGGGTGGACTGCGTCTTGCGGGCGGCCGGCGGCCAGCGCCCGGTCGACGTTGCCGATCTCCAGCGACAAGCTGCGCACCAGCGAGTCCACGACGTCGCTGAGCTCCATCCCCAGAATCTCCTCGAGCCCGATCACGCGCGCGCGATCCACCAGCGGCTGCCCATCGCCACCCATCGCGCCGAGCTTACGTGGACGGACGACCGCCGTGTCGAGCTTCTCGGCTCAGGGCGTGACCGACTTGCCGATCCGGTGCCCGAGGCTGCGCAGCCGCCTGCGGCTGTGGGTCAGGCCGATCAGCCCGAGCACGATCACGATCACGCCCGCGGCGAGCAGCACCGCCGCGAGCAGGTGCGGCCAGCGCCGCTCCAGGAAGTTCCTGACCCGGAGGATCAGGCGCTCGGTCTGGTCGCCGCCGAACGTGAGCACGCCGATGATCACCAGCAGCGGCAGCACGAACGCGACGTTGAACAGCAGCAGGTAGAAGAGCTGGCGGATCGGTCCGGCGCCGGATCCAACGATCGCCGCGATCGCCGCAAAGTACGGGAATGCCGTCGGCAGCTCGATCGCCGTGATCGACGCGCCCAGCACCCAGCTGGCTCTCCCCTTGGGGTCGACGCCGGGTGGGTCGCGCTGCGCGAGCTTGTCGCGCTTGATCCAGAGCACCGCCGCTCCCACCAGCATCGCGGCGCCGGCCACGAGCTCGATCACATGCTGGGTGGTGTGGTTGGGGTGGGGGACCAGCGACAGCAGCAGTTCCCCGGGGCCGAGCGCGACCGCGGCGCCGCCGAGGAAGTAGACGCCGAACACCCCGATCGTGAACTCGGTCACGCGCTCCCGCGCCCGCTCGCCCGTCGCCAGATACAGCGCGACGGCGATCGTCGACGGGTTCAGTGAGTCGGCGAGGCCGATCGAGATCACGATGCCTATCAGGCGGAGCATCGGCGGCATTCTCTACGCGGCGGACAGGTCGGCGCCAGCCGCGCACGGGATCGTCCACTACGCGAAGTGCAGCTCCTCGCCCTCGTCCTCGGACACGGGGCGCTCACACGTCGGGCACCACCAGCGCGCCTCCATTGGCGTCCCGCACACGGAGTGGCGCGGCGCGGCGGCGCCCTCGGCGTTGCGCGCGCCCCAACCGGCCAGCAGCCGGAGCACGCCCGCCAGCTCCTGCCCGGAGGCGCTCAGCTCGTAGACGGAGCGGGGCGGCCGCTCGGAGTAGGGGCGGGCGATCACCAGCGCGTTGCGCTCGAGCTGGCGCAGGCGCTGGGTGAGGACGTTGGGGGCGATCCCCTCGACCTCCTCCTGCAGCTCTCCGAACCGCCGCGGGCCGTCGAGCAGGGCCGCGATCAATAGCAGCGTCCAGCGGTCGCCGACCGCCGCCAGCGCGTCCGCCAGCGCCGTCCGCGAGGGGTCCTCGGGGCGCGGGTCGACGGGGGTCGCGCGATTTGTCTGCGGGCCGGTGCTCATCGCTGCCATCGGATCGTACGGGCGCGGTCTGTCGTTTGGTATCGTTGCGACTTGCACATTGCAAGTAACTAGTTTAGGTAGCCGGGAGGCAGTGCATATGACGATGCTCGAAGAGCTCGAAGGACAGATTCAGAACGCCGCTCGGCAGGTCGGCCCGGCCGTGGTCGGTCTGGGCCGCGGCTGGGGCGTGGGCTCGGGCGTCGTGACCGCCCCGGGCCGGGTGCTCACCAACGCCCACAACCTCCGCCACGACGAGGTCACCGTCACGTTCGCCGACGGGCGCGAGCAGACCGGCCGCGTCGCGGGAGCAGACGCCGACCTCGACCTCGCCGTGATCGAGGTCGAGACCGGCGACGTCGAGCCGGTCGCCTGGCCCGAGGACGGCGAGCCCGCCGAGATCGGCCGCGCCGTGCTGGCGCTGGCCAACCCGGGCGGCCGCGGCCTGCGGGTCACGTCCGGGTTCGTGTCCTCGACCGCCCGCAGCTTCCGGGGCCCGCGTGGGCGCCGGATCCGCGGGGCGGTCGAGCACACCGCGCCGCTGCCGCGCGGCTCCTCCGGCGGCCCGCTGGTCGACACCTCCGGGCGCCTGCTGGGGATCAACTCGGTGCGCGTCGACGGCGGCCTGATCCTGGCGATTGCCGCCGACGCGACGCTGCGCCAGCGGCTGGACGCGCTCGGCCGTGGCGAGCCGCCGCAGCGGGCCCGGCTCGGGGTCGCGATCGCGCCGCCCCGGGTGGCGCGCCGGCTGCGCCGCGCGGTCGGGCTGCCCGAGCGCGACGGCGTGCTCGTGCGCGGGGTCGAGGACGCGAGCCCCGCGGCCCGCGCCGGACTGCAGCGCGGCGACCTGATCGCCGCCGCGGGCGGTCGCGAGATCGACTCCGTCGAGGCGCTGTATGAGGCGCTCGACGGCGCCGGCGGGACGGGTGAGCTCGAGCTGACGATCGTGCGCGGGACCGACGAGCAGACGATCACGGTGACGTTCTGAGGAGCTGACGATGTCGACGACCGTTCCCCGTTCACACAATTCCGACCACCCTGGCGAGGCCGAGGCGCTCGACGCCTACTCGCAGGTCGTCGTCGACGTGGCCGAGCAGCTGGCGCCGTCGGTGGCGAGCCTGCGGGTGATGCGGCGCACGCGCGGCGGGCAGGTGCCCGCCGGCGCCGGCAGCGCGGTGGCGCTCACCCCGGACGGCTTTCTGCTGACCTCGGCGCACGTCGTGCTGGGCCGCGGCTCGTCGTCGCGGCCATCCCGTGGGCGAGCCGCGTTCGTCGACGGGCGCGAGTTCAGCTTCGCCGTGGTCGGCGCCGACCCGTTGTCCGATCTCGCGGTGCTCCGGGCCGACGGCGACGACCTGACGGCGGCGACGCTCGGGGACGCCGAGCGGCTGCGCGTCGGCCAGCTCGTGGTCGCGATCGGCAACCCCAACGGGTTCGCGGATTCCGTGACCGCCGGGGTCGTCTCGGCGCTGGGCCGCTCGCTACCCGCGCGCGCGGGACGCAGCGTGCGCTTCATCGACAACGTGATCCAGACCGACGCGGCGCTGAACCCCGGCAACTCCGGCGGGGCGCTGGTCGACAGCCGCGGTCGCGTGATCGGGATCAACACCGCCGTGGCCGGGGTCGGCCTCGGGCTGGCGGTTCCGATCAACGCCGCCACCCGGCAGATCATCGGCTCGCTGATGCGCGACGGGCGCGTGCGCCGGGCCTACATCGGGATCGCCGGCGGCCCGCGTCCGCTCCCGCCTCACGCGCGCACCCGGCTGGGCCGTAAGGCCGGGGTGGAGGTCGTCGACGTCGCCGAGGGCAGCCCGGCCGCCACGGCGGGGCTGCGTGCCGAGGACCTGATCGTCGAGCTCGGCGGCAGTCCGGTCGAGCGCGTCGACGACGTGCAGCGGATGATGGGCAGCGAGGCGATCGGCCAGGCGCTGCCGGTCCGGGTGCTGCGCGGCGAGCTCGAGCTGGAGCTCGAGCTGTGGCCGGTCGAGCTTCCGGACTGAGCGGGCTTGCCGGGCCGCTCGCCGGGTTTCCTCGTGCGCCGATGCGCCACTAGCTACACTCCATGACCGGCGCCGGGCGGCGTTCGTTTTGGCGCCCGCGGCTCGGTCGTCAAGTCCTGAAGACCCCGACGGGAAGCGCGTTATGGCCCGTGGAGATGTGCGGATCGCTGCGACTCTTGCTTGTGAAGAGTGCAAGCGCCGCAACTACCAGACCAACAAGAGCAAACGGAATAACCCGGAGCGGCTCCAGCTGCGCAAGTACTGCCGCTGGTGTCGGTGCCACACCGCTCACCGCGAGACGCGCTGAGTTGACGGGGGCTGTCCGTGGCTCGGAATCGCAAACGCGCCAAGGAGCGACGCGCCCGTAGGCCGCAGCCGGCCGCGGCTCGCCAGGGTCCGACCGGCGCCCGGCCGGACGCCCGGCCCGACCGGACCGAGGACGGGGCCGATCCGATGCGCCACGCGGCGCCGGACGTCGAGTTGGCGGAGGCGCAGATGGCGCTCGGCCGACCCGAGTTGACCGACGCCGAGCCCGAGGTGGCCAACGCGGAGCCCGTGCTGGACGACGCCGCGGCCCCCGAGTCGCTCGACGAGGAGGAGTTCGAGGAGCTCGAGACCGAGGTCGACGAGCTGGCCGAGGCCGAAGCCGAGGCGGCGGACGGTGACGCCGGCGCAGGCGCGGGCGGGCCCCCGACCCGGCGAGGACGTGGCGACGGTGACTCCGACGGCGGCGGCGAGCTCGCGCCGGTGGGCGCCACGGTTCCCGAGCATCACGCCCGGCACGGGAACCGGCTGATCAACTTCCTCCGTGGAAGCTGGAACGAGCTTCAACGGGTACAGTGGCCGGACCGTCGTCAGGTGATTCAGGCCACCGGCGTCGTGATTGGGTTTGTGATCGTGGCCGGAGTCTTCCTCGGTGTCGCCGACTTGGTCTCCACGAAGATCATGGACTTCATCCTCAAGTAGCGGGTCGGGCGAGGCGCATAACGTCAATGAATGGCGCGGGACCTGGTTGGTCCCGCGGAGAGAGAAAATGTTCCGCTGGTACGTAGTCAACACATATTCGGGTCACGAGAACAAGGTCAAGCACAACCTCGAGCACCGCATCGTGTCGCTCGGGCAACAGCGCGCGATCAGGCAGATCGTGGTCCCCACCGAGTCCGTCTCGGAGATGAAGGACAACCAGAAGATCACCGTCGAGAAGCGGACCATGCCCGGCTACGTGCTGGTCAACATGGACCTCAACGAGGACTCGTGGACGCTGGTCAAGGGCACGCCGGGGGTGACCGGGTTCGTCGGCGCCTCCCAGGAGCCGGTGCCCCTGACCCAGGACGAGGTCAACCGTCTGCTCCACCGCGAGCAGGAGGTCCGGCCACGCAGCCGCGCCCAGTTCTCGATCGGCGAGTCCGTCAAGGTGATCTCCGGTCCCCTGTCAGACTTCTCCGGGGAGATCTCCGAGGTCAACGAGGACGCCCAGCGCCTGAAGGTGCTGGTGTCTATCTTCGGTCGTGAGACTCCGGTGGAAGTCGGATTCGATCAGGTGAAGAAGATTTAGAAAATGGCGAAGAAGGTTCTGACAGAGATCAAGCTTCAGGCTCCAGGGGGCCAAGCGAGCCCGGCGCCGCCGGTCGGACCCGCCCTCGGTCAGCATGGCGTCAACATCATGGAGTTCGTCAAGGCGTTCAACGCGCAGACGCAGTCCGACGCCGGCACCGTGATCCCGGTGGTGATCACCGTCTACGAGGACCGCTCGTTCACGTTCATCACCAAGAGCCCCCCGGCCGCGGTGCTGATCAAGCAGGCGCTGTCGCTGGAGAAGGGCTCGGCCGAGCCCCATCGCGACAAGGTCGCCCGGATCTCCCAGGCGCAGCTGCGGGAGATCGCCGAGAAGAAGATGAAGGACCTGAACGCCAACGACATCGACGCGGCGGCCAGGATCATCGCGGGCACGGCCCGCTCGATGGGTGTGGAGGTGGTGTGAGTGTCACGGCACGGCAAGGCATACGACGACGCCAAGCAGCGGCTCGACCGTGAACGCGAGTACGCGCCGGGCGAGGCGATCGCGCTGATCAAGCAGCTGGGCACCGCCAAGTTCAACGAATCCGTCGAGGTGCACGTGCGCACCGGGCTGAACGTTCGCCACGCCGACGAGCAGCTGCGCGGCACGATCGCGCTTCCCAACGGCCTCGGCAAGGACGTCAAGATCATCGTCTTCGCCCAGGGCGACAAGGCCCGCGAGGCCGAGGAGGCCGGCGCCGACGTGGTCGGCGCGGAGGACCTCGCCCAGCGGATCCAGGACGGGTTCGACGACTTCGACGTGGCGATCGCGACGCCGGACCTGATGCCGGTGGTCGGCCGCCTGGGCCGGATCCTCGGCCCGGCCGGCAAGATGCCCAACCCGAAGGTCGGGACGGTCACGATGGACGTGGCCAAGGCGGTCGAGGAGTCCAAGTCCGGGAAGGTCGAGTACCGCACCGATCGCAACGCGATCGTGCACCTGGTGATCGGCAAGCGCGACTTCGAGGAGCAGCGCCTGCTCGAGAACTACGCGGCCGTGATCGAAGAGCTGATCCGGGCCAAGCCGTCCGCGGCCAAGGGCCGCTACATCCACTCGGTGACCGTCGCGACGACGATGGGACCGGGCGTCAAGGTCGACCCGTCGCGCACGCGCGACATCGTCGAAGAGCCGGTAGCCGCGTAGCTAAACTGCAACTTCCAAGAGACGATGCCCGAGACCTCCGGCGGCGTGACCGCATAAGCCCGGAGCAGGCGAGCCTCGATCAGCGCCCGATTCAGGTGCCTGTCAGACGCCCGCCTTGCGCGGGCGTTGTGTTAGGGGTGACTTTGGCGGCCGATGTGGCCGCCAACGTCGGGCCCCCAGAGCGAGTATTGAGAGGACCATGAATCGAGACGAGAAAGCAGCAGTAGTAGACGAGATCGCCGGCCAGATCGAGGCCGCGCAGGCGATCTTCGCGGTCGACTACCGCGGGATCTCCGTGTCTCAGGTGGCGGACCTGCGCGCGAGACTGCGCGAGTCCGAGACCAAATTCCGGATCGTCAAGAACTCCCTGTCCGAGCGGGCGGCCGACAAGGCCGGCGCCGAGTCGCTCAAGCCGATGCTCGAGGGGCCCACGGCGCTGGCGCTTGTGGGCGGTGACGCAGCCCTGGCGGCGAAGGCGCTCAACGACACCGCGCGCCGGCTGAACATCCTCGCGTTCAAGGGCGGTCTGATGGACGGCGCCACGCTCAGCGCCGACGAGGTCCGCGCGATCGCGCGGCTCCCCGCACGCGATGTGCTCAACGCGCAGCTGGTCGCGGCGATTGCGTCGCCGCTGACCGGGCTGGTGCGGACCCTGAACGCGCTGATCTCAGGGCTTGCGATCCAGCTTCAGTCGATCGCGGATTTGGACCCACCCGCCCTGGTCTCCGGCGAGGCGCCGGCGGCTGCTCCCGCCGAGGAGGCCGCGCCGGCCGCCGCTGCGGAGCCCGAGGCGGCTGCGGAGTCCGAGGCGGCTGCGGAGTCCGAGGCGGCTACGGAGCCCGAGCCGGCTGCGGAGCCCGAGGTGCCGGCCGAGCCCGAGGCACCGGTCGAGCCCGAGGCGCCCGCCGAGCCCGAAGCGCAAGCCCCCGCCGCGCCCGAGCAGCCGGCGACTGAAACTGAACAACCTGAGGCGGACGCGGCTGACGCGGACGCGTTCGAGTCATAAGGAGGAAACATGGCCAGTACCCAGGAGTGGATCGACGAGCTCAAGAGCATCTCGGTGCTCGAGCTGTCGGAGCGCATCAAGGCGCTCGAGGAGACGTTCGGCGTGTCCGCGACCGCCGTTGCGCCCGTCGCCGCGCCCGGCGCGGCTGCCGGTGACGGCGGCGCCGAGGCCGCCGAGGAGCAGACCAGCTTCGACGTCGTCCTGACCGCCGCCGGCGATAAGAAGATCCAGGTGATCAAGGTCGTCCGCGCGGCCACCGGCCTTGGCCTCAAGGAGGCTAAGGCGCTGGTCGACGAGGCCCCCAAGCCCGTGCGCGAGGGCGTCGACAAGGCGGAGGCTGACAAGCTCAAGGCCGACCTCGAGGAGGCCGGTGGGAGCGTCGAGCTGAAGTAAGCGCTTTCTGCGCAGCGATCGTCGAAAGCGGCCGGCAGGTCTGAAGCCTGCCGGGCGCTTTTGCGTCCAAGCGACGGGGTGGGACGCAAAAAGTCGGATATAGCGACGTTTCATGTTCAGCCTCCGGGGAGTGCCGGAGTTCGTCTCAGGCTTGCTCCGCGGCGAATTTCCCCCTAAACTGCCCGCGTCAGCCAATAGCCGTAGCCGCCCGATGGCAAGGTGCCGCGCACACATACGCGGTGTCCCTGGGCGGGGTCCGTGAGAGCTGAACACCCCTGCACGGGGCAGCGATGCCGTGTGCTATCTTGGTTGGTCGCGCTCTATGGGGCCGTCGCGACCTCCGGAGCGTCTCGTGCCTCCCTCTCGACCGCCCGAGGAGCCGCCGTCTTGGCTACTACTCATGCCCCGCGGACGCGCCGTAGTTTTGCGCGTCTGAACAAGGTCCTTGAAGTTCCCAACCTGATTGATATTCAGCGCAAGTCCTTTGCGTGGCTGACCGACCCGAACGGCGGCGGGCTGCGCGAGACGATTGACGATATCTCGCCGATCGAGGACTACACCGGAAACCTTGCCGTCCAGTTCGGAGAGTTCACCTTCGACGAGCCCGTCGCTAGCCTGGAGCAGTGCCGTGAGAAGGACCTCACGTACGCGCGCCCGCTGACCGTGACGGTCGCGTTTATCAACCGGGAGACGGGTGAGATCCGCGAGCAGTCGGTGTTTATGGGCGATTTCCCGTGGATGACCGAGCGCGGGACGTTCGTCATCAACGGCACCGAGCGCGTCGTCGTCACGCAGCTCGTGCGTTCGCCGGGCGCGTACGTGATGGAGCCCAAGGATCGCGAGAAGCAGGTGTTCATCGCGAACCTGATGCCGGCGCGTGGATCGTGGATGGAGTTGGAGATCGACAAGAAGGGCCGGGTCTACGTCCGCATCGACCGTAAGCGCAAGCTGCCGGTCACGGTGCTGTTGCGCGCGATGGGCTACGCGTCGGACGAGGAGATCCTCAACCTGTTCGACAACTCGCTCTACATCCGCCTGACCCTCGACGCCGACCCCGAGATGGTCCGCACCGAGGAGGGCGCGCTGATCGAGCTGTTCAAGAAGCAGCGTCCCGGTGAGCCGCCGTCGATCGACGCGGCGCGTTCGCTGCTCAACCAGCTGTTCTTCGACCCCAAGCGCTATGACCTGACCCGGGTGGGTCGCTACAAGCTGAACTCGCGCCTGGGCCTCGACATCGATCTCGAGACCCGGACGCTGACCCACGACGACGTGATCGCGCTGGTCAAGGAGCTGGTCTCGCTGCCGCGTCTACTCGGCATGCCCGAGGAGCCGGACTCCGAGGTCAAGGACTACGCCGCCGAAGCGCTGGCGCTCCCGCGCGAGCCGGTGGCCGACCACCTCGACGAGTATGAGCATTTCGGCAATCGCCGTCTGCGTACCGTCGGCGAGCTGATCCAGGAGGCGTTCCGGATTGGCCTGTATCGGATGGAGCGGGTGGTGCGCGAGCGTCTGACGACTGAGGACGCCGACACGATCACGCCGCAGACGATCGTCAACATCCGGCCCGGTGGTGGCGGCGCTGAAGGAGTTCTTCGGCTCCAGTCAGCTGTCGCAGTTCATGGACCAGACCAACTCGCTGGCCGGGCTGACGCACCGACGGCGCCTGAGCGCATTGGGAGCCGGCGGTCTGACCCGGGAGCGGGCGCCGATTGAGGTCCGCGACGTGCACCCGACCCACTACGGGCGGATGTGTCCGATCGAGACCCCGGAGGGTCCGAACATCGGCCTGATCGGCTCGCTGTCCTCCTACGCCGAGATCTCCGAGCACGGGTTCGTCACGACGCCCTACCGGGTGGTCAAGGACGGTCGCGTGACCGAGGAGATCCTCCACCTGGACGCGACCCAGGAGGAGGAGCAGATCATCGCCCAGGCGAACACGCCGGTCGATGACAACGGCCGGCTGCAGGGCGAGGAGATCCTGTGCCGGACGCAGGCCGGTCAGTACGTGACGGTCGCCCCCAACGAGGTGGACCTGATCGACGTGTCGCCCGAGCAGATCTGGTCGGTGGCGACGGCGATGATCCCGTTCCTGGAGCACGACGACGCCAACCGGGCGCTGATGGGCTCCAACATGCAGCGCCAGGCGGTGCCGCTGCTGGTCACCGACGCACCGCTGATCGGTACCGGGATGGAGCGCCGCGCGGCGATCGACACCGGCGACGTGATCCTGTCGAAGTCGCCCGGGACCGTCGCCTACGTCGACGCCGAGCAGATCGTCGTCGATCGCAAGGACGGCGGCCAGGACGAGTACGAGCTCCAGAAGTTCATGCGCTCAAACCAGGGCACGCTGATCCACCAGAAGCCGATCCTCGACGTCGGCACCGCGATCGGCGAGGGCGAGGTCCTGGCCGATGGGTCCGCCACCGACTCCGGCGAGATGGCGCTGGGCAAGAACCTGCTGGTCGCGTTCATGTCCTGGGAGGGTTACAACTTCGAGGACGCGATCATCCTGTCCAAGCGACTCGTGCAGGATGACGAGCTCACCTCGATTCATATCGAGGAGTACGAGGTCGACGCGCGTACGACCAAGCTGGGCGATGAGGAGATCACTCGTGATATCCCGAATCGGTCGGAGGAGTCGCTGCGTAACCTCGACGACCGCGGGATCGTCCGGATCGGCGCCGAGGTGTCGTCGGGCGACCTGCTGGTGGGCAAGGTGACGCCGAAGGGCGAGACTGAGCTGACGGCCGAGGAGAAGTTGATCCGCGCGATCTTTAAGGAGAAGGCGCGTGAGGTTCGCGACACGTCGTTGAAGGTCCCGCACGGTGAGGGTGGCGTCGTGATCGACGTCAAGACCTTCAGCCGTGACGAGGGTGACGACCTGCCGCCGGGCGTGAACGATCTGGTGCGGGTGTTCGTGGCCAAGAAGCGCAAGATCGCCGAGGGCGACAAGCTCGCCGGCCGGCACGGGAACAAGGGCGTGATCTCGAAGATCGTCGACGTCCAGGACATGCCGTTCCTGGAGGACGGCACGCCGGTCGACGTGATCCTGAACCCGCTCGGGGTCCCGAGCCGGATGAACCTCGGTCAGGTGCTCGAGACCCACCTCGGTTGGGTCGCGGCCAATGGCTGGTACGAGGACGGGTCCGAGGCCCGCAAGCAGGCCACCAACGGCGGCTCGCGTCCCGACGGCAGCGCCGGCAAGGTCTACATCTCCACGCCGGTGTTCGACGGCGCCACCGTCAACGACGTCGACGAGGCGCTGGTCCGCTGGCAGGACGAGCACACGCAGGGCAACGGGCTGATCCGCATGGACGTCGACAAGAAGCGCCGCACCGGCGAGCAGGCTTCCGGCAAGGTGCAGCTGTTCAACGGTCGTACCGGTGAGCCGTTCGCCGAGCAGGTGACGGTGGGCTACATGTACATCCTGAAGTTGCTGCACCTGGTCGATGACAAGATCCACGCGCGGTCGACTGGCCCGTACTCGCTGGTCACCCAGCAGCCGCTGGGTGGTAAGGCGCAGTTCGGTGGTCAGCGGTTCGGTGAGATGGAGGTGTGGGCGCTGGAGGCCTATGGCGCCGCGTACACGCTGCAGGAGATGCTGACGATCAAGTCCGACGACACGGTCGGCCGGGTCAAGGCCTATGAGGCGATCGTCAAGGGCGAGAACATCGCTGAGCCGTCGATTCCCGAGTCGTTCAAGGTCCTGCTCAAGGAGATGCAGTCGCTGGCGCTCGACGTCAACGTGGTCTCCGAAGAGGGCGAGCGCGCGGAGATGCGCGAGGAGGACGACGACCTGCTGCGCGCGGCCGAGGAGCTCGGCATCGACCTGTCGGGCGTCCGCGCCGGCGACGGGTCGGGTGCCGACGAGGCGACCGAGCACGAGGGCGAGACGGTCGAGGCCTCAGCAGCGGAGGTCGAGGTCGAGGATCCCGATCTCGAGTCCGGCGAGGAGCTGGCCGAGGCCGACTTCGAGGCAAACGGGGACGACCCCGCGCTCGCCGCCGAGGGATCTCCCGACGATGCCGTGCTGGACGAGAGTCCCGCGGAAGGCGTACTAGAGGAGGAAGAGTCGTGAGGCCACGGCCGCCGGCCGCGGCGCCCACCGGCCGATCACCGCTGTCCGCACCAGTCTTCCGCCTCGATACACAAGGAACCGCATGATCGACATCAATAATTTCGACGCAATTGAGATTGGCCTCGCCTCCTCCAAGCAGATTCGCTCCTGGAGCTCGGGCGAGGTCACCAAGCCAGAGACAATCAACTACCGGACGCTGAAGCCCGAGAAGGATGGGCTGTTCTGCGAGCGCATCTTCGGTCCGACCAAGGACTGGGAGTGCTATTGCGGCAAGTACAAGCGCGTCCGTTACAAGGGCATCGTGTGCGAGCGTTGTGGCGTCGAGGTCACGCGCTCGAAGGTCCGCCGCGAGCGCATGGGTCACATCGACCTGGCCGCTCCGGTCTCGCACATCTGGTTCTTCAAGGGCGTTCCGAGCCGGATCGGCTACCTGCTCGACATGGCCCCCAAGGAGCTGGAGAAGGTCCTGTACTTCGCCGCGTCGATGGTGACGTGGGTCGACGACGAGGCCCGTGCGAGGGACATTGACTCGCTCGAGGGCGAGGTCAACAAGGTGCTCGACGCCTACGCCGCCGAGAAGGAGGAGCGGATCCTCGAGCTCCGCGAGTCGCTGACGCGGCGCGAGGAGTACCTGCAGAGCGGCAAGCAGAGCCGTGACTTCTCCGACGACGACCACCTGTGGGCGGAGACGCTCGAGGTCAACATCGCCAAGGTCTCCGACGATGAGCGCGAGAAGCTGCTCAAGGAAGTCCGGAAGAGCCTGCAGGCCGACATCGACGACACCGAGGCCTACATCGAGGACGCGGCCGAGCGCATGCGTCAGGTGTGGGAGCTGTTCAAGACGATGAAGGCCAAGGACGTCGTCAACGACGAGACCACGTTCCGCGAGCTCAAGGACCGGTTCGGATCCCCGTACGGGTTCGGCGAGTACTTCCGCGGCGGCATGGGCGCCGAGGCTGTTCGCGACCTGCTCCAGCAGGTCGACCTCGAGGCCGAGGCCGAGGACCTGCAGGACCAGGTCAAGACCGCCAAGGGCCAGAAGCAGGCGCGCGCGGTCAAGCGGCTGAAGGTCGTCTCGGCATTCATCCACTCCGGCAACCGCCCGGAGATGATGATCCTCGAGGCCGTCCCCGTGATCCCGCCGGAGCTGCGTCCGATGGTGCAGCTCGACGGCGGCCGCTTCGCCACGTCTGACCTGAACGACCTCTACCGCCGCGTGATCAACCGGAACAACCGGCTCAAGCGGCTGCTGGACCTCGGCGCTCCCGAGATCATCGTCAACAACGAGAAGCGGATGCTGCAGGAGGCCGTCGACGCGCTGTTCGACAACGGCCGCCGCGGCCGGCCGGTCACCGGCCCGGGCAACCGTCCGCTGAAGTCGCTGTCGGACATGCTGAAGGGCAAGCAGGGCCGCTTCCGCCAGAACCTGCTGGGCAAGCGAGTCGACTACTCGGGCCGGTCGGTGATCGTGTCCGGACCGTCGCTGCGCCTGCACCAGTGCGGTCTGCCGAAGCTGATGGCGCTGGAGCTGTTCAAGCCGTTCATCATGGCCCGGCTGGTCGAGCGCAAGTCCGCGCAGAACATCAAGGCGGCCAAGAAGATGGTCGACTCGATGATCCCCGAGGTGTGGGACGTGCTCGAGGAGGTCATCCACGAGCACCCGGTGCTGCTCAACCGCGCGCCGACGCTCCACCGCCTGGGCATTCAGGCGTTCGAGCCGGTACTGGTCGAGGGCAAGGCGATCCAGGTCCACCCGCTCGTGTGTCACGCATTCAACGCTGACTTCGACGGCGACCAGATGGCGGTCCACCTGCCGCTGTCGGCCGAGGCCCAGGCCGAGGCGCGGATCCTGATGCTCAGCGCCAACAACATCCTGTCACCCGCGCACGGGTCGCCGCTGGCGACTCCGACGCAGGACATGGTGCTCGGCGCCTACTACCTCACCTACGGCCCCGACACCGCGGCGCTCGACGCGATCGACCCGGCCACCCACGACCCGCGCCCGCACGTGTTCCGCACCGCCCAGGAGGCGGAGTGGTCCTACGAGCACGGCGTGCTCAACCTGCACGATCTGGCCGAGTTCCGGCCGATCGGCCGGGAGGGTGGCCACCTGCTGACCACGGTCGGCCGGATCATCTACAACGACAAGATCGAGCGGGCGCTCGAGGAGGCGCTGGGCGAGCAGTTCGACCCCAGCACCTACGAGTTCATCAACCGCTCGATGAAGAAGCGCGACACCACCAAGCTGGTCGACGACCTCGTGCAGGCCTACGGGGCGGCGACGATCTCGCAGGTGCTCGACGCGTTCAAGGACATCGGCTTCCACTACGCCACCCAGGCGGGTGTGACGATCTCCAAGAACGACGTCCAGACGCCCCCGACCAAGGCCGAGATCCTCGGCCGCTACGAGGACGAGCTGGCGATGATCGAGGGCCAGTACTACGCCGGCGAGATCAACCAGGAGGAGCGCCACGAGGCGGTCACCAAGCTATGGGACCGCGCCACCAACGAGGTCGGGATCGCTCTGAACGATCACCTGGACGAGCTCAACCCGATCTTCATGATGGCCAACTCGGGTGCTCGTGGCTCGTTCTCGCAGATCCGGCAGCTGGCCGGGATGCGAGGCCTGATGGCCAACCCGAAGGGCGAGATCATCGAGCGTCCGATCAAGTCCAACTTCATGGAGGGCCTGACCGTGCTCGAGTACTTCATCTCGACGCACGGCGCCCGGAAGGGGCTTGCGGACACGGCGCTGCGTACCGCCGACTCGGGTTACCTGACCCGCCGTCTGGTGGACGTGGCCCAGGACGTGATCATCCGCCAGGAGGACTGCGGCACCCAGGAGCACATCGACATGCCGGTGTCCAAGCTCGAGGTCGACCCCGAGACCCGGCGGATGCGCCCCACGGGTGAGCCGAACGACAACATGATCGGTCGGATCGCCGCCGAGGACATCGCCACCAAGCGCGGTCGCGTGATGGTCGAGAAGGGCAACGAGATCGATCGCGCCGAGCTGGCGGACATCGTCGAGGCGTGGCAGGACGACACCGACAAGGGCACCGTGATCACGATCCCGGTCCGCTCGGTGCTCAAGTGCGAGGCCCCCACCGGGGTCTGCCAGGCCTGCTACGGCCGCTCGATGGCCACCGGCAAGGTCGCCCAGATCGGCGACGCGGTCGGCATCATCGCCGCCCAGTCGATCGGCGAGCCGGGCACGCAGCTGACGATGCGGACGTTCCACACCGGCGGTGTCGCCGGCGCGGACATCACGCACGGTCTGCCGCGTGTCGTGGAGCTGTTCGAGGCTCGCAAGCCCAAGGGCCTGGCGAAGATCGCCGAGGTCGGCGGCAAGGTGGCGATCGAGGAGTCCGACAAGGCGATCACGGTCGTGATCGCCGACGACGGCGGCGAGGAGCACCGGCACACGTTCCCGCGCAGGACGCTCCTGTTCGTCGACAACGGCCAGAAGATCGAGGCCGGGACCCAGCTCAACGAGGGGTCGCTGTACCCGCACGAGCTGCTGGCGATCCGGGGACGCACCGAGACCGAGCTGTACCTGGTCCAGGAGGTCCAGGAGGTCTACAAGTCCCAGGGCGTCGACATCAACGACAAGCACATCGAGCTGATCGTGCGCCAGATGATGAAGAAGGTCCGGGTCGACCAGAAGGGCGACACCGACCTGCTTCCGGGCCAGTTCGTCGACCGTCAGGAGTACGCACGGGTCAACAGCGACGTCATCGACGGCGGTGGCGAGGGCGCTCAGGCCGAGGAGATCATCCTCGGGATCACCAAGGCGTCGCTCAACACCGACTCGTTCCTGTCGGCGGCATCGTTCCAGGAGACCACGAAGGTGCTCACCGACGCGGCCCTGGAGGGCAAGATCGACCGGCTCAACGGGCTGAAGGAGAACGTCATCATCGGCAAGCTGATCCCGGCCGCCACGGGGCTCAAGCGCTACCGGCGGATCGAGATCGAGCCGTCCGAGCCGCTGCCCCGCGGGATGGACGACGTCGGCCTGCTCGACCACGACGATCTCGCGGCCGAGCTCGGGCTGACCGACGGCGACTCGCTGGCCGGCTTCGGCGGCGGCATCGAGGCCGACCTGTCCGATCTCGAGGACATCGGCAACGGCAGCTCGGCGGTCGGGTTCGCCGACGAGCTGGCCGACCTCGACGTCGGCGAGGACGAGGACTCCTAGCCGACCGACTCACTCCGTTGTTTCCCCGGGCCGCCCAATCGGGCGGCCCGGGTCATTTAACGGCCCCGCGTTTGCGGGCGCCGCTAGGAGTGGCAGCCCTTGCCGGGCTTGTTGGAGCCGGGCGCCAGGCAGCTGGGGCCGGCGACCTTGGGACGCTTCCCGATCTTGCCCATGGTGAACGTCTGGGTGACGCCGATCGTGTTGGGCTTGGTGACGGTGAGCGTCAGCTTGGTCTTCGGCGCCAGGTGCTTCTTGTTGAGCAGTGGCAGGACGTCGAGGTTGGCGAACGGCGGCGCCGGCTTGATCTTGCAGTGCTTGTGATGTGCCTTGCAGACCTTGATCTTCTTGGGCGGGTGCAGCGTGCGGCGCCCGAACGGGCAGCCGCCGCCCTTGCAGATCACCGCCAGCGTGGCGCCCTTGGGCACCTTCTTCGCCGTCAGGGTGGTGAACATCGTCCCGTTGCGGAAGAAGCTGTAGTTGAACCGGATGCTGGTCGGGACCTGGGGCGCGGCGACCTGGTAGCCGCAGTGCACGGTCGTGCTGTTGCCGGCGTTGTCGCGGCCGGTCAGCGTCACCGTCTTGCGGCCGGTGCTCCGCACGTTCGCGCGGCCGGCGATCAGCGAGGCTGCGGCCCCGGACGTCGGGTCGCTGACGGTCGCTGCCACCAGACCACCCTTGCCCCGCAGGATGAACGTCGGCGAGACGACGCATCTGACCGTCGGGTTGTTCGTGTCGATCTTGAACGTCCCCGACACCGGGTTGTTCGCGTAGCCGGCGGTGTTGGATGCGGCGGCGTACACCGCGTGCAGACCGCTGTTGGCAATCGTGGCGCCGGTCGCGAACGGACACGCGGCGGGTAGCTCGAGGAAGCTCGCCGGCGCCGCCGCGAGGTCGGCCGCGCAGCGCAGTCCATTCACGGTCGAAGCCGTGTCGCTGGCGCCGACCGTGACCCGGACCGCGCTGCGGTACCAGCCGTTGGAGCCGTTGGGCGCCGCGGGTGAGAACGAGATCGAGGTCGTCGGGAACGGCCCGAACGCGTAGATCGCTCCGGCGTCGGCGTGTCCGGGCACGTCGCTGCCGGGGGACGCCGCGAGCACGGTCCCGTTCGAGAGGCCGACCGACTGGCCGAGGCCATCGGCGGTGCCCCCATCGCTGGAGAACAGCTTCTGGGTCTCGGTCGCGTTACGCCAGCCGGTGGGCGGCTCGACGTACACGTACGCCGCCCCCTGCGCCATGTTGCCGCCGATCGTCACGAACGGTGTACCGGAGACGACCAGGTGACCGTCGGTCGCGACCGACCATCCCACCTGCTCCTGCTGCCCATCGGACGACATCAAGGTTGCCGCTGCGTTCGGGGCGCTGGTCCAGACCCCGTTCGGGGACGTGTAAACGAATGCGGCACCCCGGCCACCCGCAACCCCGGTGGCGCCGATCACGATCGTCTTAGCATCTGCGGAGATCGCCGTCGAGCCGCCGAAGAAGTTGTTGGCGGCCGTGATCGCATTCGGAGAGAGCAGCACCGCGTTCGGGTTGTTGTTATTGGCCCAGCCCGTTGCGGGCTGCTGCCACACCCAGGCCTCGCCGATGAACGGGGTGGTGGTGCCTCCGAACCCGGTCGCCCCGGCCACGATCGTGCTCCCGTTGCCCGACAATGCGACCGAGCGCCCGAGCTGGTCGCCAGCCCTCCCCAAACCGTGGGTCAGCGTGGCGTGCGGTGCGGTCTGGGTGGCCCAGTTCATGCCCGAGCGCTGGTACACGTCCACGGCGCCGACGTTGCCGTCGATCGCCGAGCTGGCTCGACCAAAGACACCGACCGCAATCGTGCTGCCGTCGGCCGAAATCGAAACGGATTGGCCGAGTTGGTCGAAGCTGACGGTGGGGAACGGTGAGGTGTCTGTGAGCTTCGCCGCGGTCCCAACCGTAGTGCTGGCCCAGCCGGTGGCGGGCTCGCTGAACACGTACGCCGCCCCGGCGTCCGTGTTCGCATCAGGAGCTCCGACGGCGAGCGTCCGGCCATCGGGAGTGAGTGAGACCGAATGCCCGAAGGACTCGTCGGCAGGGTCCGTCAACCGAGCGATCAGGGTTGCGCCTAGCTGCCAGCGTCCCGACTTGGCGGCGAAGATGTCGACTGCCTGCGGCGGGTTCGACCTGCTTGGGTCCTCCTCGGAGATGGCCGCCAGCGACCCCTGGACCGAAATCGCAAACCCGCCAAGACGCCCGCTCGTCACCGAGCCGTTCGACCTCGAGACCTGGATGTACGGGTCGACCTTCACCGGGAACGCGGCCCCGGCGGTCCGGACGTGGATCACGGCCAGGCGACCGTTGAGCGACAGCCAGCTCTTCAGCGTCCGCCCGCGCGCGTCGGTGGCGCTCAGGCCGGAGTAGCTCAGGTTCTGACGGCGCGGGCCGGCGAGCGTGAGGCCGTTCGAGCCGGTGGCGCGAGCGCGGACGTTGCCGCTCAAGCCCAGCCGGAGGGCCAGATCGCCCGCGGCGCCGGCCGACGCGCGCTTGACGTCGAAGCCCTGCTCGAGGCCGAGCGGCCCGTTGGAGTACCACTCGGTGATCGCCCCGTGCCGGTAGGTCACGCGGTTGGCGTGAGCGCGGGGGGCGACGGCGCCGTAGCCCAACAGGCGCAGCCCGAACGTCGCCCCACCGGCGCGGACGAGCGCGCCGCGGGCGCCGAAGCTGGCGCTCATCCCCATCGCGGAGTTGCCGGCGACGAGGCCGCCGCGGCCCGCGACGACGTGGAACGCCGAGCGGTCGCGTCCGAGCGCGTCAGAGATCGCGCCCTGTGCGCCGAGCGGGAGCGACGCCGACCGGGGAGCGGTCTTGGCCGAGGGCAGCGCCACGTGCGGGCCGCGACCGGTCGCCACCAGTACGGCGGCCAGCGCGATCACGCTCGCGACCGCGGCGGCGATCACCTTGGCAGACGTGATCCGCCGACCAGACAACAACAGTGAGTGCCCCATGTAACTAACCCCCGGACTGTCCGTGCGTGTTCCTGCCCGTACCCGGGGCCAGCCTACAGATCGCCTTGGCGACGCGCAACGGAGTGTGATGTTTCGCACGGTGCGCGAGATCGCAACTTGTGGTGGCTACCGGATCGTCCTATGCTCGCGGCGTGGACTCTGAGCTCGAAGAAGAAGTCGAGCGATCGCGAGAGCCGCACGCGCGCGAGCTCGAGGCGCCCGATCGCCTCCACGACGAGCGCGGCGAGCTGCAGCGCGCTGCTCGGGAGATGGGCAACCGCGGGTTCACGCAGCTGATCGCCCGGATGCAGGACGGCGAGGGGATCATGCCCGGCGGGCTGGTGCATCCGGACGTCGAGGCCGCGATCGCCGCTTCCCACGGCGGCGGGCGGCCGCTGGCCGGAGGGATCGCCGGGACGCTCGAATCGTCGGTCGGGGAGTCGTTCTCCGACGTGCGCGTGCACACCGACGATCACGCCGGGGCGCTCGCCCGGGCGGTATCGGCGCGGGCGTTCACGGTCGGCAACGACATCTTCTTCGCGTCCGGCCAGTACAGCCCGGGCACCCCGGGCGGCAACGAGCTGATCGCCCACGAGGTGGCGCATGTGGCGCAGCAGCGGGGCGCGCCGGCGGGGGGTCCGCTGACGGTGTCCCAGCCAGGAGACGCGATGGAGCGCGAGGCTGAGGCAGTGGCGCGTGACGTCACCGGCTGAGCCGCCCGGCAGCTGGTTTCAGTTCCTCGATGACCGTCTGCGGTCGGCCGTGCAGGCGACCGCCGGCAGCGAGGACAACCAGGACGACGCGCTCCGCGGCCTGTACATCTCCGACGACCAGGCGCTGATGCTCGCCGGGGACCTCGGCTCGCAGGAGTCCGACCCGGCGCTCCTGCAGGCCGTCGAGCACCTCGGCCTCGACGCGCTCGACGCGGCCGCGCTGGCGGTGTGCGCGGCGCCCGAGCTGCACCCTCGCTATGGGCGGCTGTACGCCTACCTGCAGGACGACGTGACCCGCCGGCTTCCGTCGCCGCGGCTGGTGGCGAGCCTGCTCGCGGGCGACGGCGTCGACTCCCGCGACGTGCTCGCCTGCTTTGCCCCCGACGCCCGGCTGCTGCGCCTGGGCGCGATCCGCTTGCTCGTCCCCGATCCCTCGATCCCGCTGGCCGATCGCCCGGTGAAGCTCAACGACCGGCTGGCGGCGTTCATGCTCGGCGCCGGATCCGGACTGCTCGAGGCCGGCGCGCCGATCGCGCTGCGGCGCGTGGCGCCCCAGCCCGGCATCACCGGCCGCGACGACGCGGTCGCCGAGGTGGCCCGCTCGCTGCAATCAGACACGCACCTGCCGCTGGTCGTGTGCGGCCCCGACGCACCCGCGATCGTCGCGACCGCCGCCGGCGCGCCGCTGGTGCTGATCGACGTCCGCGATCTCGAGCGAGTCGACGCGCTCGCGGACGCGACCTTGGCGGCCGCGCTCGAGCACGCACTGCTGTGCTTCGACGGTCTCGAGGACCTCAAGCCGGGCGAGCGCGCCCGTCTGCTCGAGCGGATCGACAGCCGCGCCGAGCGCTCGGTGCTGATCGGCCGGACCCGATCCGAGGCCCAGGCGTTGAGCGACCGCACGGTCCTGTTGGTGGAGCTGCCGTTCCCGACGTTCGCCGAACGTCGCTCGGCGTGGGAGCTGCTGCTCGGCGGCGCCGAGGGCTCGGCCGACGTCGCCGCGAAGTTCCGCCTCTCGATCGAGCAGATCCGGGCGGCGACCGAGGTCAGCCGGGTGGCCGCGCGGACGCGGGGCCTCGACGTGCCCGAGCCGGCCGATCTCGATCTCGGCGCGCGGCACGCGTCCTCTTCGCGGCTCGGCGATCTGGCGGCGCGGCTGACCCCGGGCTACAGCTTCGACGACCTCGTGCTGCCCGACCGCCAGCGGGACCTGCTGCAGTCGATCTCGGCGTATCTGCGCCACCGCGATCGCGTGCTGTCGGAATGGGGATATGAGCGGACGGTCGCCCGCACGCAGGGGCTCAAGGTGTTGTTCGCCGGCGAGTCCGGGACCGGCAAGACGATGGCGGCGCAGGTGCTGGCAGGAGAGCTCGGGCTCGACCTGTTCCGCGTCGACCTGGCGACGGTGGTCTCGAAGTACATCGGCGAGACCGAGAAGAACCTCGAGCGGATCTTCACCGCCGCCGACGGCTCCAACGCGATCCTGTTCTTCGACGAGGCCGACGCCCTGTTCGGCAAGCGCTCGGAGGTGTCTGACTCCCACGACCGCTACGCGAACATCGAGGTCGCCTACCTACTGCAGCGGATGGAGGCCTACCCGGGCGCGGTGATCCTGGCCACGAACTTCAGGCGCAACATCGACGACGCGTTCGTACGGCGCCTTGACTTCGTCGTCGACTTCCCGTTCCCGGAGGTCGACGACCGCAAGAAGATCTGGCGGCTGGTGCTCCCCCACGAGGCGCCGGTCGCGGCCGACGCCGACCTCGACTTCCTCGCCACCCAGTTCAAACTGTCGGGCGGGGCGATCCGCAACTGCTCGCTGGCCGCTGCGTTCCGAGCCGCTGACGAGCAGGGGGAGATCGGGATGCGCCATCTCGTGCAGGCGGTGGCCCAGGAGTACGCAAAGCAGGGCCGACTCACGCTCGAGGCCGACTTCGAGCGTTTCCACGGGATCGTGCGCGGCCTGGGCGGTGCGTCCGCGATCGAGACCTCTCCGCGCTGAGCTTGCCCCGGGTCGATGCCGGTGCGAGCGGCCCGCGGGCTGCGCGAGGACCCGGCGCGGCGGCGCTGAGCGGAGGCGCCGATCGGGCGACTGCTGCAGCGGTCAGAAGAGCCGCAGGGAGAGCCCGGGAGCCGCCCCAACCTGGACGTGGGCGATAGCGGGCCTGGAGTAACGCTGCTTCAAGGCCTCCTGGGCGTCAAGCAATCCGGAGTTTTCGACGAGACCACGCGTAGGGCAGTGGTCGCATACCAGCAAGCGAGGCCGTGGCTTCATCCGGCGACCGGTGGGGTGGGCCCGATGACCTGGGAGTCGCTGGACTCACGTCGCGGGCCACCTTCCAGCGGCGAGGGCGTAGGCGCTCCCGGGAGTCGACCGAACCTTGATCTGGGAGACACGGGGCCCGCGGTGAAGCTGCTCCAACGGCTGTTGCTATTGAGGGAGTCAGGCACTTTTGACGAGCCCACGCGTCGGGCGGTGATTGCTTTTCAGGAAGCGAGAGACTGGCTGCATCCCGCCACCGGTGGGGTCGGTCCCAAGACCTGGGCTGCGCTGGATGGGCGACTCTCCGCCGATGCCACCGGTGCACCCCAGGCTGCTGCCGACGGTGCGGAGATCGACCACGTGGTCACCGGGCAAGTGGTGGTCGACGGGAAAGAGCTGGGCGAGGGAAAGTTCATCCCGGCAGCGGCTTTGACCGATCGAGCCGTCAAGGATCGGACTGACCAAATCGCGTCGGCCGGCGCGGCGGTGCTGAGCCTAGGCAACGTCTCGGTTGGCACGATGGCGCTCCGCGGAGTCGCTACGGTCGCCCCGGCCCCAAGCGCCGCCGCAGGCGGCGGAGCCGCGGCCGCACTAGCCACCGGCGCGATCGTCTTGATCGGCGCGATCGTCGTTGCCGGCACGATCCTGATCGTGGCCAGCGTCGCGAGTCAGGCGAAGGACCTGGGTGACCTCGGTGGAACGTCCCTCCCGGGCGGGATCGACGATGCTCCGGTCTCACTGCGAGTGGGGGATCAGATCCGTTCCAACACGGTTCAGTTGGCGATCCACTTAGCTCGAGTGCTTGGGAGCGACGTCGGGGGCATGCCGCCCGATCATCAAGGTGACCCCGAGCGTGACCGTCCGCATTGGTGGAAGGAGATCCTGAATTTCATCAGGCAGGTGAGCAAGGAAGGCCTCACTCCCAAGCAGCTTGGACGAGAGCTGTCGAAGCGCTTTACGAAGGAGCAGTTCGACGCGATCATCGCGGCGCTCAAAAAAGCCGCCGAGCTGCTTGGCAAAGACCCGCCAGACTTTCCGCCGGTTGCGTTTCCCTAAGGAGCCCCGGCTGGTGGATATCAGCGAATCGACCCCGGAGGAAGACGTTACGCAGGTCCTCGATCGGCTCATCGAAAGCACGCACGAAGCTGAGCGGCGCCTGGAAAGCTCAGGCGAGCGCGACGCCCACGCTTGGATGTTCGGCTTACGGGAGTTTCTGCTGGACCTGCGCCGGGTGTTGCCGGCGATCGCCTCACTGCCGTCGGCCGCCGAACGCGGGACCGCGAAAGAGCAGGTGCGCGAGCTTGCCGCAGACTTGGTGTACGGCGTAGCGCCTCACGTCATCCACCATCTCGGGGAGGTCCTCGAACTGATCGATATCCGGGATGCCGATTCCTCGCAGACGTAGAGATCGGAGATTGGACAGGCGCCGCGGTTCTCGGCCGGCCGGGGCAGCTCGGATCTGTGCCCCCGCTCGTTCATGCCACGTCGTTACTGGTTCTTGGGCGGATTGAAGCGCAAGAACTCGTCAGCGACGGCGTCGGGAAGCATTACACCCTTCTTGTCCTGGTCCGGATGCGGCGCCCACCGGGCGAGCGTCCGCGCGGCGGCGCGGTTGCCGGCGAGGCGTTGAAGCGCCAGCGCCTGCGCGGGCGAGGGGGTGGGTCGACGCGGGCTCGCGCCCGGCGCGGGGGGACGCGTCACCTCGCGCGTCTCGCGCGGCCTGCCGGACTCGGACGGCGCATGCTCCTTCATCCACACTCGATCTTACCGACCCCTGGCCAGGCGATTGTGATTTGGGTACGGTGTGTTCGCGATGGCTCTCGTGGTCGATGTGCCGCTGAACACCGCGATCGCCGATCTCGACGAGGCGCTCCGGCTGCTGCTCAAGCGCGAGCTCGACCGGCACGGGTTCGAGGGCGTCGAGGTCGCGTTCGATGCGCCCTCGAAGGAGTGGTCGGGGAAGCTCACCGGGCCGACCGTGGACCTGTTCCTCTACGACCTGCGCGAGGCATCCGACCGCGCTGAGCTGTCAGCGACCGAAATCCGCGGCAACGGGATGGCCCGCGTCAACTCGCCGCCGCTGCGCCTGGAGCTGACCTACGCCGTGACCGCGTGGACGAAGGCGGTCGAGGACGAGCACCGGCTGCTGTCTCAGGTGCTGGCGATCTTATTCTCCTACCGGCGCCTGCCCGCCGAGGTGATCGAGGGCCAGCCCGGGGGCGGCTCGCGGCTGCGGGAGGCCGACACGTCCGTGGGCCGCCCGCGCGAGGAGAAGGCCGACTTCTGGACCTCGGTCGGGGGCCAGTACAAAGCCTCGGTCGACTTCGTCGTGCACATCGCGGTTGAGTCCGGCGCGACGATCGTGCGCGGCCCGCAGGTGCGGATGCAGACCGTGCGCACGCGGCTGGCGGATGGCACCCCGGGGACGCTGCGCGAGCTCCATCGGCTCGGCGGCACGGTCCGCGACGGCGACGGCGCTCCGGTCGCGGACGCCTGGGTCACGCTTCCCCAGGCCGGCCGGTTCGCGGTGTCCGATCGCGAGGGGCGGTTCGTGTTTGCGCGGATCGAGCCGGGGAGCCACGATGTGGCGGCGCGGGCCGCCGACGGCGGCGAGGCCTCAGCGACCGTCGCCGTTCCCGGCGAGTCGCTGGATCTGGTGATCGGCTCCGGCCGACGCACCGCGGCGTCCGGTCGCGGCTCGCGCAAGCGCTAAATCGGACGACAGGTTGCGCAGCCCCGCCAGCCGGGTTACAGTTGGCGGCGCGCACCACCGGGAATCCTTTGGGGGATACGAAAGTTGCAACGTTGTAGTCCGCGAACGCGCGAACACGGCCGTTCTCGCCGTGGTCGCGGTCGACGGCGTCTCGACCACGGTCCAGGGATCCCGGCGGGAGCAGCCGACGCCACGCAACCGCCACCGATAGCTACTGGAGGGACCATATGCCCACCTACCTGACCCCGGGCGTTTACGTCGAGGAGGTTCCATCGGCGAACAAGCCGATCGAGGGGGTAGGGACCGCCGTCGCCGCTTTCGTCGGGCTCACCCCCGGGGGACCGGTCAACAAGCCGATGCGCATCTCAAACTGGACGCAGTTCGTGAAGATCTTCGGAGATCCTCAGAACCCCGAGAACGGCCCGTTCATGGAGGGCGCATTCCTCGCGCATTCGGTCTACGGCTTCTTCCAGAACGGCGGCCAGCTCGCGTGGATCGTCAGGGTCGGCAACGAGGAGACCTCGCCCGCGCCGCGAGCAGCGCTGCCCGCGGCCGGCGACGGGTCGAGCGAGGCGCTGCGCGCCACCGCGCAGAAGGGGATCACCGACACGGTTACCGTCGAGATCAGCGAGGAGCCCGGCGGCGAGGGTAAGGAGCCGGGCGATGTGAGCTACAACGTCGTGGTCAGCGCCGGGTCCGACCGCGAGGAGTACCCCGGGGTGACGGGCAAGAAGGGCCGCGGCAACATCGCCACCAAGATCAACGCCGCCTCGAAGCTGATCAAACTCGAGGAGACCGGCACCGCGCTGCCCGAGACCAAGCTGCAGTCAGGCACCTACACGCTGTCGGTGCCGTCGGTGGCGGTCGAGAAGCTCGACGCGACGGCGTTCGAGGGCGACGTGGCCACCCGCAAGGGAATCGGCGGTGTGGCGGCGCTGGACGAGGTCACGATGCTGGTCATGCCCGACATCGTCAACCTCAATGGCGACGGCGCCCAGATGCGCGACATCCAGGGCAAGATGATCGCCCATTGCGAGAACGCCGGCGGGCGGATGGCGATCCTCGACGTGCCGCCCGACCTGCTCCCCCAGGACGTGCTCGAGTGGCGCATGAACACGGCCGGCTACGACTCGAAGATGGCAGCGTTGTACTACCCCTGGATCGAGGTCATGGACCCGCTCACGAGGCGGCCGATGATGATGCCGCCGTCGGGCCATCTCGCCGGCCTGTGGTCGCGCGTGGACTCCAGCCGCGGCGTGCACAAGGCCCCGGCCAACGAGGTCGTGATGGGCGCCAACGGGCTGGCGTTCCAGGTCACCGCGCCCGAGCAGGGCGAGCTCAACCGCGTAGGCATCAACGCGATCCGGGCGTTCCCCGGACGCGGCATCCGCGTGTGGGGCGCCCGGACGCTGTCGAGCGACCCGGAGTGGCGCTACATCAACGTCCGCCGGCTGTTCAACTACGTCTCGGACTCGATCATGGCGGGAACCCAGTGGAGCGTGTTCGAGCCCAACGACCCGACGTTGTGGTCCAAGCTCACGATCAACATCTGGAGCTTCCTCAACCGGGTGTACCGCGGCGGCGCCCTGTTCGGCGCCAGCCCGACCGAGGCGTTCTTCGTCAAGTGCGACGCGGAGACCAATCCGCCCGAGGTGATCGAGGCGGGGCAGGTGGTGTGCGAGATCGGCATCTCGCCGGTCAAGCCCGCGGAGTTCGTGATCTTCCGCCTCAGCCAGTTCACCGGGGGCGGTGGCGCCGAAGTCAGTGAGTGACACGGCTTCTGATCAGTCAAGAAAGGAGTACTGAATGGGCAATGGAGACACACCGCCTGAGGTCTATACCGTTTCGCACGTAGCGGTGTCGATCGATGGGGTGACCGATGGAGAGATGAACAAGTTGCTGTTCAACTCCGCCAAGCAGCCAGACGCCAGCATCGAGGCGACCAAGCACGTCTTTCACGGAGACAAGGGCGCGGTCGAGACCGTCATCTCGGCGGTTCAGAACCCGACCTACACGACGATGACGCTCACCCAGGGCTGGGACGAGGGCATGGTAATGGCCAAGTGGTGGGCGACGGTCAAGGATGCGAGCAAGGCGATCACCGACAAGAAGAAGCACGTCAAGGTCGACTTCCTCAAGACCGATGGCTCGATCCTGTTTTCCTGGGACGCCCAGCAGGCGCTCCTGGTCGGCTACTCGCACTCCGGATCCTCTGCTGGAGATAACTCCGTCCTGACGGTGACCGCGACGATCGACGCCGACGAGTGGCAGCAGCTGGACAGCGGCGGCAGTCCGATCGCGGGTGTGTGACCGAGCTGCGATAGCGGATGCAGACCGAGGTCGAGTTCACGCTCCCGCGCGGATATCTCGATCCGAGCGGCACGCTGCACCAGTCGGGCACGATGCGTCTGGCCACCGCGCGAGACGAGATCGAGCCATTGCGCGACGTCGAGGTTCGCCAGAACCAGGCGTATGTCACGGTCCTGCTTTTGGCGCGCACGATCACGCGTCTGGGCACGATCACCGACATCACGCCGAACCTGGTGGAGAACCTGTACGCCGCGGACTTCGATCATCTGCAGCGGTTGTACGAGCGGCTCAACGGCGACGGCGAGGCGGTCGGAGTGGTGAGCTGTCCCGCCTGCTCGCACAAGTTCGAGGTCGACCTCACCGAGATCGAGGACGGTCGATTGGGGGAATGATCAGGCCGTCTCCCGAGCAGTTGCTCGGCGAGACGGCCCGCCTCGCGTATCACCTCCACTGGCCGCTGGACACGATCCTCGATCTCGAGCACGCCGACCGGCGCCGGTTCCTCGCTGAGGCCGACGCGATCGCGAGCTCGAGCCCGGAAAGCGGGGACTCGTGGACAGAGGATTAGACAAGCGCCGGGGCGAGGCGCCCGGGCCGGTGGCCAGGCTGATGCGGATGGCGGCCCGCCATGCCGCACGGTCGGCCCGGTGGGGGCGGCTCGCGGAGTCGGTGATCGAGGCTCGCAGGCCGAAGTTGCTTGCGGCGAGCACGCGGCTGGCGCCGGGCCATCGGACGTTGGCGGCCGCGCCCGAGTCGTGGTCGGCTCCGGCGCAGTCGTCGTCTCAGGCCCCCAGCCGGACTGCGGCGTCACCGGCGCCCAAGCCGGCGCTGCAGGAGATGTACGGGATGAGCGACGCGGCGTACGAGTGGGTCTTCGGCGACCCACAGCGAGCGCTGGCCCGGTCCGACGTAGTCGTTGGCGGGATGCCGAACCTGGCGCAGTCGGGCGCCCCGTCATCGGAGGCGTCGACACCGAGCGCACCGGCTTCCAGCGCACCGGGGCCGAGTGCTCCATCGCCGAGCTCCGCGTCTCCGGGGCCACCTTCCCAGCCCGCGCGGCCGCTCGGTCGCAAGGTGATCCGCGGCGCCCAGATCCTCGAGGGCCCGGCGCGGCGAGAGCCCGAGCTGGCGCCGCCCGCGGCGGCGAAGGCATCGGAAGGGGGGAGCCGGCGGCTCTCACGCACGCCAGCGCACGGCGCGGCGCCGCCCGTTGCGCCCAGCCCGCCGGCGCCGAGCACGCCGGCGCCAGCCGCGCCCGCGACCCCGGCTGCGTCCCACGACCGGCCCGCTGCTCCTCCGCCGGGCCGTCGCTCGGGCGGAACGTCGCGACTTGCGCGCAGCCCGGCGCGCCCGTCGGGCCCCGCGCCCCCACCTGTTGTTCGATCGCAGACTCCCGCCCCCGAGGCTCCGACTTCGGCTTCACAACCGCCAAGCGAGCCCGCAGCGGCTCCAGAGCCGCCCTCGCCCGAGCCGGCATCGGAGGTCCTCGCGCGCACGCCCGCCCCGGATCGGCCCGAGGCCGAGCCGATGGCTGCGCCGGCATCGGTACCCGAACCGGTCGACGCGCCGGCGCCCGTATCCGAACCGCCGTCTGCGCCGAGCGAGGCAGCGCGCCCGGTAGTGCGGCGGGCCGCGTCGAGCCCGAGAGCGGCCGCCGCCCCGGTCCGCCCGCGGGTGACGTTGGCTCGGCGCACCGCGGCGGCGCCCTCATCGCCGACGAGCACTGCCAGCGCCACCGCGGCGCGAGCGCCGAGGCGGTCGGCAGCAGGTCGCGTGCTCGACGCCGTTCGGCGCCGGTTGGGGCGGCGTCAGTCCCCACCGATGGCGGCCGCTGAGTCCGGGCGCGCGGCGGCGGGCCCTGCCCCGGCGGCGCCCGCGGTGCAGCGACGGGCGGCCGCGACGCGTCAGCCGGTAGTGGCTGGGCAGCGGCGGCCGCAGGGGCTTGCGAGGGCCGCGGCAGACCAGCCGGCCGCGGGCGCGCCTGCTAGCCCGCCGGAGCCGTCGGTGTCGACGTCCGCTCCCGCGCCGCCAGCGTCGCCCGCACCCGAGAGTGCGGCCCCTGCACCCCAGAGCGTGGCCCGCGCACCCCAGAGTGTGACGCCCGGACCACAGAGCGTGGCCCGCGCGCCTGGAGGTGTGACGCCCGCACCCCGGAGCGTAATGCCCGCACCACGGAGCGTGACCCCCCGACCCGAGGCGTCCGTTCCCGCCGAGTCGCCCTCGGTCCCGGAGCCGGCGCCGACTGTCGAGCCAGCCGCCCGGTCGGCGCCTGCCGAACCGCCGTCCTCCGCCCCGGCTCCCCGGGCGCTGCGGCGAGCGACGGCCGACGCTCCGGCTCCGGCGAGCGGCCCGTCGTCCGTGATGAGCGGCCCGCCGGCGTCGCCCGCGGCGAGCTCTCCGGCCTCGCCCGCGGCGAGCCCCTCGGCGGCCGCTGCGAGCCCACCTGGGTCCCAGCCTCCGGCGTCCGCGCCCCGATCGCGGTCCCCGGAGCCCCCGGCGTCCGCGCCGCGATCGCGGCCCTCGCGCCCGGTGGTCGCCCGCGTGCGGTCCGGGCGGGCCGAGTCATCGTCCGCGTCGGCGCCGTCAGCGCTGACCAATCCGCCCGCATCGCCCGCGGCATCGCCGGCCGCGGCGCCCCGGAGCGACCCCGCGTCCCAGGCGCCGCCCGCGGCCTCGCACGCAACGCCCCGCCCGGTCATCCACCGCGCCGCGGCTCCCGGCCGAGAGGCGAGTCGCGCGCCCGGCACGCCCGGCCGTCCGGCTCGCCCGCGTGTCCGCGCCGTCGCCCGGGAACCGCAGGTCACGTCCCCGGTCTGGCCCGCGCCATCGCCTGCACCGAGCCCCGTGCGCCCCGGCCTGATGCGCCGGATCGCGCGCGCCTTGCGCCCCGGCTCGCCGACCCCGGCGCCCGCCGAGAGCCCCGCAGCGATCGCTCCGGCCGGCACTACGCTGGCCCCCACCACCCCGGCCCCCACCACCCCGGCCTCCGCGACCCCGGCCTCGGCGACCCCGGCCCCCGCCCCACCGGCGCGGCCAGCCCCTGCGGCCCGGCCGGCACTCATGCTGGCCCGCCGCTCGCACCCGCTCGCCGGCCGCGTCACCCCGGCGGCACCGCGGTCCGCGGTACCGACGCCGTCGGTCATGACCACCCCCGAGCCGGCGCCCGCGACCGAGTCAACGCGCGAGCTGCGGGGCCTTCCCCCACGTGAGCTGTTTCGTTCGACGACCGCCCCGGCGCTCGGGCATGCGCCCGCACCGGCCGATCGACTCCGGCCACCCACGCCTCAGCCGCTCACGCTCGCCCGCCAGTCGACCACCACCCGCACATCCACGCCGAGCCGCGTGCTCGCGCGCGAGTCCGGCTCGGGACAGGGCCTCGGCGGTTCGACCGGCGGCGGAGGCGGCGAGGGCAGCGACTCCGACGCGATCTACGCGGACGTGCTCCAGCGCCTGCGCGAGGAGAAGGAGCAGCTGGGGCAGATGATCGACCACCCGTTCTGAACCGCGCATGGCACCCAACTTCGTCCATTACGTAGTCCTCGAGATCCCCAACATCACGCCGAACACGTCGTTCGCCGGGGTCTTCCGGACCTTTTCGGGACTCGAACTGTCCTTCGATGTGCTGGAGTACCTCGAGGGCGGCAACAACGAGACCGTCTGCCGGCTGCCCGGCCGGATGCGATACCCGAACCTAGTGCTGGAGTGGGGCATGGTCGACGACGAGATGCTGCTCAAATGGTTCGCTCAGACCCGCGCGGGGGCGCAGCTGCAGGAGATCACGCTCACGCTGGCGGCGACCCAGGGAAACGTGTCGACCGAGATCCGCAAGTTCAGCTTCACCGACGCGTTCCCGGTCCATTGGGCCGGTCCCGCGCTCGCCGGAGACGGCGCAGCGGGCGATTGGGGAGAGCGGCTCGAGATCGCCCACTCCGGCCTCAAGCTGGACGCCTGAGATGGCCGTTCCGCAAGGATTCCAGAAGGCCCAGCTGCAGATCGAGGGCGGCGACACGATCGAGTGCGCGTTCAACCCCGAGAGCTACACGATCTCCAAGACCAACGTCTGGACCTACAAGCCCACTCAGGGCAAGGACCTGCCCGATGCCGAGTTCGGCGGAGGCCTGCCGATGACCTACAAGATGTCGCTGCTGCTCGACGTATCGCTGCAGGGTCCCGACACCAGCGTCAAGGATCTCGCCAACAAGCTGATGGGGGCGATGCACGGCAACGGCAGCGCGCCGAAGTTCCTCACGTTCAGCTGGGGGTCGGTGAAGCTGCCGAAGGCCGCGCCGATCTCGATCTCGATCAGCTACTCGCTGTTCAGGCCCAACGGCGAGCCGATCCGGGCGATGGTCGACCTCGAGCTAGCCCAGGCCGAAGCCTCGACGCCGCCCGGCCAGGCCCAGAACCCGACCACCCGAGGGGTCGCCGGGCTGCGGTCCCACACCGTCGGCGAGGGCGACTCGCTGCCATCGATCGCTCACGCCGCGTACGGCGATCCGACCCGCTGGCGGGCGATCGCCGAGGCCAACCAGATCGACGACCCGTTGCAGCTGCAGCGCGGCCGGGCGCTGACGATTCCGAGGCTGGACCGATGAGCGCCACCACCGAGAGGCACGTCGCCCTCTACACCGTGCTGGTCGACGGGGCCCAGATCGACGAGGAGCTGATCCGGCGGATCCGGGAGATCCGCGTCCAGAACTACCTCCGGCTCCCCGACATGTGCACGTTCACCGCGTCGTTTCCGAAAGGGCCGCCGGGCCAGGACGAGCCGATCGACCGCCAGCCGTTCGAGATCGGCAAGAAGGTCGAGATCCATCTCGGCGCGCGCGAGGCGCTGACCACCACGACGCTGTTCAAGGGCGAGATCGTCACGCTCGAGCCGCGCTTCGGATCCGGCGGCGTCGAGCTGCTGGTGCGCGGCTTCGACCACTCGCATGTGCTGCTGCGCTCGCGGCGGGTGCGCACCTTCCAGAATCAGACCTCGAGCGACATCGTCTCGAAGATCCTTCGGGAGGCCGGCTTCAGGTCCCAGTGCGACCCCAGCGGCGAGCCGCACGAGTTCGTCCAGCAGAACAACGAGACCGACTGGGACTTCATCTGGCGTCTGGCCGACCGGGTCGGCTTCGAGTTCACGATGGAGGACCAGACGGGGATGTTCCGCAAGCCGACGCCCGAGGGCGCGATCGAGCTCGAGTGGCCCACCGGCCTGCGCTCGTTCAACCCCCGGGTCACGGCGATCCAGCAGGTGCAGGAGGTGACGCTGCTGGCCCAGGACCCCAAGACCAAGCAGTCGATCGATGTGACGGTCTCGACGTCGGACCAGATCGCGCAGATCGGCGTCGACCGGGAGACCGTGGCGGACGCGTTCGACGGCGACTCGATGCACATCGCCACCGAGCCGGTCAAGAGCCAGGCCGAGGGACAGGCGCTCGCCCAGGCGCTGCTCGACCGGCTCGCCAACGGCTACATCGCCGCCGAGGGCGTGTGCGACGGCAATCCGCAGATCCGGGCCGGGGCGAAAGTCAGCGTGTCAGGCGTGGGACAGAAGTTCAGCGGCACCTACCGGGTGGCGGCCTCCACACACGTCCTTCGCGGTGGCAGCACGTACCAGACGCACTTCGCCAACTCGCCCGCGCACACGTTGCTGGGCGCGGTTGGCTCGGACCGCAACGGGGGGCAGCCGAGCTTCGGCACACAGCTCGTGCTCGGGATCGTCACCAACAACAACGACCCGGAGAACCTGGGGCGCGTGCGGGTGCGCTACCCGGCCTTGAGCTCGGACGCGGAGGGGACCTGGGCCCGGATCGCGACGCTGAGCGCCGGCAACGAACGGGGCCTGCTGATGCTGCCGGTCGTGGGCGAGGAGGTGCTGATCGGCTTCGAGCACGGCGATACCACTCGGCCCTACGTGCTGGGCTCGCTGTTCAACGGCCAGGACACTCCGGGCGACGACCTGCTCCACGGCAAGGACGGCTCGTTCGCGCTGCTGTCCGACCACCAGATCTACATGGACTCGACCGACGACTACACGATCAAGAGCGCCAAGAAGATGATCGTGGAGATCGACGACAACGTCGAGGAGAAGTACAAGCGCGACTGGACCGGCGAGATCACAGGCAAGGCGTCGCTGAAATCGACGCAGCCGTTCGAGATCGAGGGCCAGAACGTCAGCATCAAGGGACAGGCGCAGCTCGACCTCGAGGGCACGGCGACGCTCACCCTGAAGTGCGGCCCCTCCCAGATCCAGCTGTCGAGCGCCGGCGTGCAGATCAGCGGCCCGATGATCACCCTCGGATAGGCGGTGGCGAGTGTCTGACATCCTCGGCTCGGGGCTTTCCTTCCCGCTCGGCGTCGACCACCGCGGCGGCATCGCGCTGGCCCGCGCGGAGGACGACATCGAGCAGGCGATCGCGCTGATCCTCGGCACAGCGCCGGGAGAGCGCCCGATGCGCCCCGAGTTCGGGTGCGCGGTCCACGAGCTCGTGTTCGACACGATCGACGCCGCGACGATCGGGGCGATCGACATCGCGATCCGGGCGGCGCTGGACCGCTGGGAGCCCCGGATCGAGGTCGTGGGGATCGACTTCGACCTGACCAATGCGCCCGAGGGCGCGCTCGAGATCCTGATCGAGTACCGGATCCGCGCCACCAACCGCCGTAACAACCTGGTGTATCCGTTCTACGTGATCCCGGCGGAGCCCGAATGACCCTCCCTCAGGTACAGCTCGACGACCGGCGCTTTCAGGACCTCGTCAACGAGGCGCGGATGCGGATCGCCCACAGCTGCCCCGAGTGGACCGAGCACAACGTCTCGGATCCGGGGATCACGCTGATCGAGCTGTTCGCCTGGATGACGGACATGCTCGTCTATCGGGTCAACCGGATCCCCGACAAGCTCCACGTGGCGCTGCTCGAGCTGCTCGGCGTACAGCTGCACGGGCCGACGGCGGCTCGCACGCACGTGCGCTTCCGCCTGGCGGCGCCGCCCGAGCAGGCGCTCGAGATCCCCGAGGCCACGACTGAGATCGGGACGCTGCGCACCGCCAGCGACGAGTCGACCGTGTTCCAGGTCAGCGAGCGGTTCGCGATCCCGCCGGCGCGCCCGACCGCCTACCTGGTGCAGCGCGACGGCCGCTACAAGATGATTGCGGTCGCGGGCGGCACGGCCAAGCCGCAGGGGCCCGACCGGCTGCCGTTCGGCAGCCCGCCGCAGGTCGACGACGCGCTGTACCTCGGCTTCGACGAGGACATCTCGAACCTGCTGCTCCAGGTCGAGATCGACGGGTCCACGGCGCGGGGGGCAGGTGTCGACCCCGAAGACGCGCCGCTGCGCTGGGAGATGAGCCAGGGCGGCGACCGGTGGGCCGACGCCGAGGTGCTGTCGGACCGCACCGGCGGATTCAACTACGGCTCGGGCAACGTCGAGGTCCAGTGCCCCGGGGATGCGGGCGCCGTGTCGCTCGGCGGCCGCTCGCTGCGGTGGCTGCGGTGCCGGCTCGACGCGGTGACCCGCAGCGGGGCCACCGGGGCCGCTTACACGCACCCACCGGAGATCTTCTCGATCACGGCCGTCCCGATCGGCGCGATGGTGCCCGCCGAGCACTGCGCGCAGGAGGCCGACGAGTACATCGGCACCAGCGACGGAACCCCGGGGCAGCGGTTCCAGCTGCGCTTCTCGCCGGTGGTCCCGCTGACCGACGGCGAGACGCTCGAGGTCCGAGAGGCCGGCGGCGACCGGTGGCTGCAATGGAGCACAGTCGAGTCGTTCGCCGAATCTGGGCCCGACGACCGGCACTTCAAACTTGACACCAACGGCGGTGAGGTCGAGCTGGGGCCGGCCGTGCGCCAGCCCGACGGCGGCTGGACGCAGTACGGGTCGATCCCCTCGCAGGGAGCGGACCTGCGCCTGAACCGCTATCGCCACGGCGGCGGCCGGCAGGGCAACGTCGCGGCCAACACGTTGACGCAACTGCGTAGTGCGATCCCCGGGGTGGCCTCCGTCAGCAATCCGCGCCCGGCCTACGGCGGCGTCGATCCCGAGTCGCTGGAGTCAGCGCGGCAGCGGGCGGCGATGGAGATCCGCACCCGCTATCGGGCGGTCACGGCCGAGGACTTCGAGTTCCTCGTCGGCGAGGCCTCCTCGCGCGTCGGGCGTACGATCTGCATACCGCCGCAGACCCCCACCGATCCGATCCGCGTCCACCTGCTGCCTCAGGTCGTCCCCGCCGACCGCCAGTTGAGCTACGAGGAGTTGACCCCCGACGAGGACCTGCTGAGCGAGATCGGGACGTATCTCGACGGACGCCGGGTGATCGGCACCACGGTCCACCTGCTGCCGGTGCGGCTGCGCGGAGTATCCGTCGTGGTCAACCTCCAGGCCGACCCGAGCGCCGGGCTGCAGCGCGTGGAGGAGGAAGTGCTGCAGGCGCTGTACACGTACCTGAATCCGCTCGTCGGCGGCGCCGCCACCGGCCCGGGTGCGGGATGGCCGTTCGGGCGGATGCTCAACCAGGGCGAGCTGTACCAGATAGCCCACTCGGTCGACGGGGTCGAGTTCGTCAAGATCCTGCGCGTCTACGAGACCGATCTGCGGACCGGCGAGCAGTCGGCGCAGCCGGCCGGCACGCACATTGCGATCGAGTCCGACGAGGTGATCGCCTCCGGGATGCACGTCGTCAAGGCCGACCACCCCAAGACATCATGAGCGACGAGCGCGGCCAGCCCGACGGCGACGGACAGGTTGTCGACGGCACCCGGGAGATCACCGGGTTCGTCACCTATTCGGGCGACGGCTTCGCGGTCGTTCGCGCCAGGGCAGAGCGGGGCGACAGCCCGACTCCGAAGCCGGCCACCAACCGCCGCTACCTCCGCGACGGGCTGCCGGCGATCTACCGCGAGGACGACTTTGGGATGCGGTTCGTTGCCGCGCTCGAGTCGGTGCTCGATCCGATCGTCGGCATGCTCGACGGGCTGCCCGCGCACTTCGACCCCGAGCTGGCGCCGCTGGACATCCTCGACCTCGCCACCGGGTGGCTGGGGCTGGCCCACAACGAGGCGCAGCCCGCTTCGCAGTTGCGGGAGCTGGTGCGACGCGCCGCCGAGCTGGGGCGGTTGCGCGGGACCCACGCCGGCGTCGAGCTCGCGCTGAAACTGAACTTCCCCGAGCTGGCGCTGCGGATCGAGGACGGCGGGCGTGTCGCCTGGTCGACCGAAGGCGAGCTGCCCAAGCCCTCGCCGCCGGCGTTCGTGGTGTATTGCGACACCCCGATTTCGCAGAACGATGCCGCGACCGTCGCCCGCGTGATCGAGTCGGTCAAGCCCGCGCACGTCTCCTACCGGCTACGCGTCAAGGGTCCCCGCAAGCAGCCGGCGGACAGCTGAGCCACCGGCCGCACGCTCGTTGACGGGCTCTCATCGGGGACGTAGACTGATCGGATCGGCCGGTAGACCTCTCCGTCCACCCCGGGGGTACCGTGAGCGCATCCAGAAGGTCGTCGAGCTTGTCGCGCGCTGCCGCACGCGCACGGTGGGCCGCTCTCGCAGCGCTGACGCTTGGCTGCCTGGCCGTGCCCGGGTCCTCGGGCGCAGTGAGCGCCGCGCCCAGCAACGACAACTATCTGTCCTCGTGGATCATTCCCGACGCCTCTCTGATCCCGAGGTTCAGGCCCGTCCGTGAGGTGACCCGGACCGTCACCGAGGACACCACCGGCGCGACCACGCAGGCCGACCTGTTCAACCCCGACAAGGCCGGACATCCGCTCGGCGGCGGCGGGCCGGAACCGACGACCTGTGCTGGGGCCAGGTACGGCAACACGGTGTGGTTCGACCTGCACCCGAACGAGCCGGTCGGCGTCCAGCTGGTCGCGTCGGGGTACCCCAGCGCGGTCGCGCTCTACGAGTACGACGCCCGCACCGCGCAACTGGACCGCAAGAGCGTGTTCTGCCGCGTGGCCAACGCCGTCACCAACACGTTCACGCTGCCCGAGCAGCTGAGCAAGGGCAAGTCCTACACGGTGCAGGTCGGGGGCCTGCGCAACGGAGCAGCGTTCTTCGGCGGGTCGCTGAACCTGACGATCAACCTGTTCCCCGACCACGACGGCGACCAGGTCTCCGACGGGATCGACAAGTGCCCGTTCCTGGCCGGAACGCTCGGCGGGTGTCCGCCCGCGCTGCACCCGACCGCGCACTTCAACTACATCAGCTCCGGGTCCAGCCTGCGACTGACCGGCCTGCTCGTCGATGAGATCCCCGGCGGCGCCAGCGTGCGGGCGAGTTGCTCGAAGTGCGGCGTGAGCCAGACCGTCCGGGCGGGCGCGCACGCGAGCTCGGTCACCCTGAAGCGGTTCGCCGGCGTCACGATGCGCCAGGGCTCGCAGCTGAACATCGCGGTGACCAAGGGCCCCGCGCGCGGTAGGGAACCCAAGCCCCAGCTCTACAAGTATGGGGCCATCGGTGGCTACCTGACGTATACCGAGAAGGCGGGCAAGCTCGTATTCAGCAGCTCGCGCTGCCTCGAGCCTGGATCCTCGAAGCCGCGGCGGAGCTGCACGTGAGCCGGCGTCGCCGCGCTTGTCCGGCGGTGATCGCGGCGCTGATCGTGACGGTCGCGTGGCTCGGTGGGTCGGCGCAGTGCCCACGCGGCCAACCGGGCCCCGCTCAGCTGCTCTCCGAGCAGCGTCACGTTCGGCACGTCGGCCTCCTGCACGGCCGTCGGCTCCCCGGGCGAGACGCTTCACGTTCGCCACCAGCGGTTCCGGCGACGTTCTCAGCTCCGTCGTGCACGATCGCCGCTTCGACGAGCAGCTGCTCGGTGACCGTACACGCCGGCGGTCAGCGGCGCCGCGGACACGATCTCCTACGCTGCCAACGGGTTCTCGAGCGGAGCGTCGACGATCGTGACGGCAATCGCGGCCGCTCCGACGGACGTCTTCGCCTGCACACAGAGCACGATCGTGTTCGGTCACGCCGAGCTGCTCGGCCACCGGTCGGCCCGCGCGGTCACCGTCGCTTCAGCTCGGCAGGACGGGAACGTTCACTCCGGCGAGCTGTACCACGTCGTCGAGCTGCCCGACCTCGTATCTAGCCACCACCTCCTGCAGTACGCCGCAGCTGCTCCGGCGGATTTCGTGGCAGCGACGAGACCGTACGACACCGACCGACGCTGACCGTGGTCCGCCCGGTCTCCGACGAGCGTCAGCTGCGCGCCGGGCACGGTGCTCACCCACGCGTCGACGACGTGCACCGCGACGGTGACCGACACGTCGACCGGCGGCGCGCTGCCCACCGGCACGTTCAGCTTCACGAGCTCCGGCCAGGGCAGCTTCAGCAGCTCGCGCTGCAACCTCACCGGCACCGGTACCACCGCCAGTTGCGCGGTCTCATACACGCCGAGCGTCGTCGGCTCCGGCGCTCACACGATCACCGCGGCCTACAACGGCGACTCCGGCCACGCGATCGACACGGCGTCCGCCAGTCTCACCGTCGCCGCCCCGCCACCGCCCCCGCCGCCGCCACCGCCACCGCCACCGCCCGTCGTGCGCGGGACCCGCACGTTCATCGGCTGCTCGCCTGCGACCGTGACCCCGGGCCACGCGACGAACTGCACTGCGCTGGTCACCGGCCTCCCGGGCACGACCGTGCCCCCGACCGGCGTGGTCACGTTCAGCGCCCGTGGCGGCAAACTCGGCGCCAGCCGCTGCACGCTCTCGGGCGCGCGCACCTCGGCGACCTGCTCGGTCTCGTTCACGCCCGCCAAGACCGCGTCGGACACGCCGACGGTCACCGCCAGCTACGGCGGCGACCTGGCGCACACCAGCAGCAGCGGCGGCACCACTCTCGCTCCGGTGGCGGGGATCACCGCGAACCTGACGGTCCTGCAGGGCACAGTGCTGATCAGCGTCCCGTCGCACACGGCGCGGGCGGCGAGGGCCTCCGGTCCGACATCGTCCGCCTACGTCGCGCTCAAGGGCACCAACACGATCCCGGTCGGAGCCACGATCGACGCGCGCAACGGGACACTCCGCCTGGCCACCGCCGCCGACTACCGCGGCGCGCTCGACCGCCGTCATCGGCTCCAGGAGGGGACGTTCAGTGACGCCTTCTTCACGATCGAGCAACTGACCGCCCAGCAGCAGCGACGGCGCAATCACGGCCGCCGGGCGACCGGCACGCCGCCGACCAACCTGCGGCTGGTGACGCCCACCGAGGCGGTCACGGCGGCGGACTGCCACTCCAAGGGCGCCGCCGGCAAGGGGATCGTCCGCTCGCTGAGCGGGCGCGCGAACGGCTTCTTCCGGGTGATCGGAGCCGCCAGCACGACGATCGTCCGCAACGCCACCTGGACGGTCGAGGATCGCTGCGACGGCACCCTGACCCAGGTCGGGCGGGGTCGGGCCACGGTGTCGTTCCTGCTGCGCCGCAAGCCGCAGACGCGCCTGGTCAAGGCCGGGCGCGCGCTGCTGGTCAGCCAGCGGTTCCCGGTTGGGCCGGTGCCGACCGTGCCGAAGGGAATCCCGCTTCCCTGAGGACGTCGTCTCCGCGACCTAGAACTTGTAGGTCCCAGGCTGGTCGCTGCACTTGCGCTTGCGGAACGACGTCACGCGGTTGGCGAACGGGCTGAGCAGCTCGATCAGCCGCTGCTGGAGGTCGGGCGCCCAGTCGTCGACGTCGCCGGGGCGCAGCTTGTTGGCGTTGATGAACTTCTGGACCGCCGCAGCGACCGCCGCCTTCGTCTTGCGTCCGCCCGAGTTGACGATCTGGTCGGCGAACAGTCCGGCCGCGAGCTCGGAGGTGAGGACCTGGCCGTAGCTGAGCCGCCCCTTGGCGTCGCCCGGCGGGCCCTTGACCTCGAACGTCGCGCGCAACGGCCCGGTGATCTGCTGCTCGACCGAGGCCCGCACCTCGGCCTGCTGGATCTTCGAGTCCAGCCCCGCGCGTGACATCACCGCGCTCAACGTCGGGCTGCCCTGGATCTTCAGCGCGGCGTCGTCGCCGGCGACGGTGGAGCCGTCGGCGCCGGTGATCACGATCTGGTCGTTGACGATGTCGATCCCGTACTTCTGGAAGCGATCGGCGAACGCGTCGGGAGCGACGGTCTTGATCGTGGTCAGCGCCGCCGTGAGGTCGGAGTGCGAGCCTCCGGTCCACTGCACCAGACCCCAGGTCAGCACCGCCCGGTCGTAGCTGTTGACCGATGACCAGGGCGCTCCGCCGGATTCGTTGTCGGAGATCGCGCGGAGGATCTTCTTGTTGGACTCGCTGAGCGAGGTGCCGGACAGGACGTCGTCGAGCTTGGTCTTCACAGCCCGGTCGGCCTCGACGAGGCCGTTCTCGAACTTCGTCGCCCACGAGTCGACGCGATCGGACAGCGACACGGTCCCGCCCTCGACCTCGATCGAGTAGGTCGTCCGCTCGACGGACTCTGGAGCGAACGAGGTTCGCTCCAGCCGCTCCTTGACGTCGGCTACGACCTGCTCGCGGCGCCTCGGGAGCGCCGCCACCTGTTCCTCGAGCGTCTTGACCGCCTCGTGGGACTGCTTGAGCTTCTGGGCGTCGGGATGCTTGCGGGCGCGGAGCGAGTCAAGACCCTTCTTGGCCCGCTTGAGACTGCTGCGAAGCGTCCGTTCTTCGGCGCGGAGGCGGCGGAGCAGGTCATTGTCCTCCAGAATGAACTTCTTGATCTGCTCGATTACGTCGTCGACGTGCTTGCGCGCCTGGTCGACCGCGGCCGCCTCGGCCTTGCGATCGCGGTGGTGCTTGGACTTCCGTGGGTCCGGCGCGTCGCGTCGCTTCTCCGCCGCCCGCAGCGCTCCCCAGGCCGCGTGCAGCTGCTTGTAGAGCGACTTCTTGCGAGGGGTGTTGGCGGTGACCAGCCGGAAGATCTCCCACGGCTCGAGCATCGTCTGGGAGCTCTTGGTGGTGCTGACCTTGACCTTGGACAGCGCCTCGCCGATCGACTGCGGGGTCGGCGGGGTGTTCGGGGAGCGGGCCAGGACGCGCTCGCCGTCGCGCATCAGCGAGCTGAGCGCGGCGTTGCCGGCGAGCGCCTGAAGCCGCAGGACGCTGGCCCCGGCGGAGCGGTCGGCGGGCCGCGGCGATCCTCGCATGGCCCTGCGGCGCACGTCGGTCCGCTGTGAGAGGAGCGTCTCCAGGTCGCGGTCCCCCACCGCGGCGATGGTAGTCCCGCCGGCCAACCCGGTCAACGTGACGGATCCCACGCCGTTCTGCGTTGCTTGACAGGTACCGTGTGGTGGGTAACTTTGCGCGCGGGGGTTTCATGAAGATCTGCCCAAGTTGTGGCCGTGAGAACGCGGATAGCCGGGATTTCTGTGAGTGCGGTGAGTATCTGCGCTGGGAGCCCACGCAGCATGTGGAGGCGGTCAAGCCGTCGGGTGCGGGCCAGGACGCGGGGGTGGCGGACGCTCCGACTGAGCCTGCGCCGCCGGTTGGCGATCCCGATGTGACGCTGGCGCCGGCGCGGGCGGTCAGTCGGCCGGCGGATCCGGTGGGGGCGCGCGGCGGCTCGGGCGACGGCGGTCATGTGGCGGCGACGGAGGCTCCGCCGGGGGCGGCGACGTTGTTGTTGCGGTTGGCGGAGGAGGAGTCGGCGGCGACGGGTCCGTTGGAGGTTTCGGTCAAGCCGGGTGAGCGGGTGGTGGTGCTGGGCCTGATTCGCAACGAGAGCGGGATCGTGGACAACTACGACATCTCGGTCAGCGGGTTGCCGGAGGGTTGGTGGACGGTGACGCCGGCGACGGCGTATCTGGTCCCGTACGGGACCAGCGGCAATTACGAGCAGGAGATCCAGATTCACCTGCATCCGCCGCGGACCCCGGAGGCGCAGGCGAAGGCGTGGCCGACCGAGGTGGTGGCGTCCTCGCGCGCGTATGAGACGCAGGTGGCCGGCGCGTCGGTGTCGGTCGGGGTCGAGGCCTATCAGGACGTGGCGGCCAAGCTCGCGCCCGACCGGGCGTCGGGCAGGTTGAAGGCGCGTTTCAAGCTGACGGTCCGCAATCGCGCCAACGCGCCGGCACAGGTGGTGCTGGCGGCGGAGGATTCCGATGGGGAGTGCCAGTTCCGGTTCGCCGAGCCGGCGGTGACGGTCGAGCCGGGGCGGGGGGTGGAGGCTCCGTTCACGGTGTTGCCGCCCAAGCAGATCTGGATCGGGCGGCCCAAGGACCGGCCGATCCGGGTGACCGCGACCCCGGCGGGGGTGGACACGCCGACGCCGCCGCTGCCGGCGACCTACCGCCAGAAGCCGTGGCTGCCGTGGTGGCTGGCGATCGTCGCGCCGCTGGTGATCGCGGCGGTGGTGCTGTTCCTCCTCTTGCAGCCCAAGCAGACGGTGATGCCGAACCTGAAGAAGGCCAACAGCGTGTTCGCGGCGCAGAAGCTGCTGGTGCCGCTGGGGCTCAAGCTGGCGCCCGCGCCGGCGCAGGTGACGAGCGCGAGTGCGCCTCCGGGGTCGATCGTCGATCAGACGCCGGCGGCCGGGACGAAGGTCAAGAAGGGGACGCTCGTCCAGGTCAAGGTCGCGGTGGGTTCGGGCAAGGTCAACGTCCCCAACGTGACGGGGCTGACCCCGGTGACCGCCGATACGACGTTGCGCACGGCCGGGCTGGTGCTGGGGACGGTCTCTCCGCAACCGCCCAACCCGACCGGGAAGATCCTCAGTCAGATACCGAAGGGCGGGACCGTCGCCAAGGGGACGCCGGTCGCGGTGTTTCTCAAGCCGCCAGCCACTGCGGCGGCGGCCAAGAAGGGGGCCGGCGGCGCTGCGGGCGGGGCGGCCTCGGGTGGCGCCTCCGGCGGATCGGGGGGCGCGGCGGGCAAGGCGGCAGCCGCCGCCAAGGCGCTCGCGATCCCGGCGGTCGCCGGCGGCACGGTGGCCGCCGCCGCGAAGCTGTCGCAGGCCGGATTCGTGCCTCAGACGATCAAACAGTTCTCGAGCGCCCCCGCGGGCACGCTGATCGGCACCAACCCGCCGACGGGCAAGTCGCTGGCGCCGGGCTCGACGGTCACGCTCGTGGTGTCGGCCGGGTTCCCGCAGCTGGCATACGACAACGGCACCGCGATCAAGGTGGTCAGCGGAGCCACCGGCAAGCCCACGGCCACGCTTCCCGCTGCGGCCCAGCCCCAGGGCGAGGCCACCTGGAGCCCGGACGGCGGCCAGCTCGTCTACGTCCAGGGCCCCGCCAGCGCCGGACAACTGATGCGGCTCGCGCCCAACCAGAAGGGCGCCCAGCCGGTCGCGCTGACCGGCGTGGACAGCGTCGATCGGGTGCCGTCGTTCGCCCCCACCAATAAGGCCAGCATCCTCGCGTTCGTCAGCGGCACCGGCGGCAAGCAGCTATGTTTCGCGACGCTCGGCCCCAACACGCTCAACCCCGACTGCACGAATCACCCCGGCTGGAGCCTGGGGCGCCAGATCTCGTGGTCGACCGACGGGCGGGCGCTGCTCGTGTTCGGCGCCCAGAACGGCAAGAAGGGCAGCGTGTTCGGGCTGATCGAGTTCGTCAGCAACGTCGCGTTCTCGACCCACGCGTCCGACTGGGGGCACGGTAACGTCGTCACCAACATCACCAGCCCCGGTCACGGCGTGATCGGCGGCGCGTTCTCGCCCAAGGGGAAGCAGATCGCGGTGGTCTCGAACATCGGCACGTTCGCGTTCCACGTGGTGCTCGCTCCACGCACCGACTTCACGCTGTCGCCGCCGGCGAAGGTCACCTCGATCGGCGCATGCCAGGTCAACTGGCGGTCCGACGGGCAGGCGCTGGCGGTCATGAACCCGCAGGGACCGTGCGCGCCCAGCGCGCTGGGCGACATCTCGGTGGTCAGCCTCAAGCAGCTGGACAACCCGCACACGGTCGCGACAAACGCCGAGAACCCGGCCTGGCAGCCGCTGTCGCTCGGTGGCTGAGACTCCCGCACCGGCCGCTCCCAGCGAAGCCCAGCGCCTAACGCTGGTGCTGTCCGACGGGACCCGGATCCCGGTCAGGACGCCGCTGACAATCGGGCGCGGCGAGGATGCGAACGTGCGGATCTCCGATCACACGGTTTCACGCGCGCATGCGCGCGTGTGGGTCGGCCCGGACGGTCCGCTGATCGAGGACGCCGGCTCGCGGTTCGGGACGATCGTCTCGGGCGACCGGATCTCGGGGCCGACGCGGTTGTTGCCCGGGGCACAGATCCGGGTCGGCGACGTGTACATCGCGGTCGAGTCAGAGACGCCTCGGCACACCGTGCCCCAAGCGCCGGCGCCGGGCTCCGGGGAGGACGCGTCCGGTCCGGGCGAGACCGTGGTGGTGCCGATCGACGCGACGCTGATGGGGCTGCGGCCGGCGGCGACGCCCAGCGGCGACGGGAGCATGCGCCCGCGCGTCCGGTCGGGTTACGCGCTCAAGCGGATGGGCGCCGACGAGGGCGAGGAACGGTTTGTGCTGCGCGACCTGCAGGGCGGGGCGTTCGTGCGGATGGAGGCCGACGAGGCTGCACTGTTCGAGTTGCTCGACGGCAAGCGGACCGTGAGCGAGCTGCTGGGCGAGTCAGAGCAGCTCCTGGGAGCGGCCGGGCCGGGGCGGCTCGCCCACCTTCTCGCCGACCTCGCCGACCGCGGTCTGCTCGACGGAGTCGGTGCCGCCCCGGTGGTGCCCCAGCCCGAGAGCGGGTTCGCGCGGATCTTCAAGCCCCGCGAGAAGAGCGTCGAGTGGGTCGGCGACTACTTCCCGCGGGCCTATCACCACTGGGGCCGGGTGTTCTTCTCGCCGCTGAGCGTGACGTTCATAGTCCTGTTCGCACTCGCGGGGTTCGGCGGCTTCGCCTACATCGTCGGCGCGCGGTTCGGCACCCCGTTCGTCGTCGCCAACCGCGTGCTGATCGGCGGGGCGGTGTTCGTGGTCGGCCGGTTTGCGCTGGTGGCGGTCCACGAGCTCGCCCACGGCCTGGCGCTGGCCCATTACGGCAGGCGGGCGTCGCGCGGCGGCCTGCGCCTGGTGCTGATCTTCCCGTACGCGTTCGTCGACACCAGCGAGGCGTACTTCGAGTCCCGCGCGCACCGGATCGTGATCAGCGCCGCGGGTCCGGCGTGCGATCTGACGCTCGGTGCGCTGTTCTCGTTCGCGTGCTGGGCGTCGCCGCGCGGGTCGATCTCCGACGTGTTCTTCCAGCTGGCGTTCGGCGCCTACGTCGGAGCGTTCTTTAACCTGAATCCGTTCCTCGATCGCGATGGCTACAACATCCTCGTCGACTTCCTGCGCGAGCCCGGTCTGCGCCAGCGGGCTCGGGCGCAGTTCGCGCAGCGGCTATCGGGCTCGGCTCGCAAGGAGGACACTTCCCCAGTGCTGGCGCGCTACGCGCTCGCCGGTGTGATCTGGTCGGCCATCGGCGCCGGTATCGCGATCCTGTTCGGACTCCACTACTACCACCACATTCCAGCGCAGATCCCGCACGGCGTGGTGGTGGCGGTGTTCATCGGGTTCTGCGTGCTGCTGTTCATTCCCGTGCTGCTCCAGCTCGGGCTGCCGCTCGTGCGGCGGGTCCGGTTCGGGACCGGGGAGGTGAACCGTGTCATCCGCTGACGAGCAGACCGAGCAGGTCAGCAAGCTGATCGAGCGGCTTGTGGTCGACCCGGTGTTCCGCGCGCAGTTCCGGGCCGACCCGGTCGAGGTCTGCCGCGCCAATGGGCTCGACGACCTGGCCGAGGAGTTCGGGTCCACGGGCAAGGCGATGCACACGCTCGAGCTACGCGAATCCAAGTCGAGCCTCGCCGGCGTGGTGATGGCCGTGGCCGCCGAGGGCGTGGGCGTCGTCGAGCTGAAGGGCATGCTCGGGCACGGGGGCTTGCACGGCCCGGCGAAGGCCGCCGCGCTGAAGGCGTTGAAGGCGGGCGGGGTGAAGACGCCGCACGGCGGCGCTGCCGGGCTGGCCAAGGCGGCCGGCGTCCAGGTGCCGTCCGGCGGGGCGTCCGGCAAGGCTCTGAAATCCGCGCTCGCGCAAGCCTCGCACGCCGCCTCGGGAGGGTCCTCGGCATCCGGTGCGGCGGCATCGGGTGGCTCAGGTGCGCCCGCCGCGGCCGCTTCGCCCGGAGGAGGGGCTGCGGGCGCGGCTGCGTCGGCCGCTGGCGGTGGCGCGGCTGCGAGCTCGGCTGCTCCGGCCGCTGGCGGTGGCGCGGCTGCGAGCTCGGCTGCTCCCGCGGGTGGCGGTGGCGCGGCCGCGAGCTCGGCTGCTCCCGCGGGTGGTGGTGGCGGTGGCGCCGGTGCCGCGTACTCGGCGACCGCTCCGGCCGGATCGGGTGGGGCCGCCGCAGCGGCCACCGCGACCCCGGCCGGCGGCGGTGGTGCCGCCGCGACCGCCGGTTCAGCCGCTCCAGCCGGCTCCGCGGGGACCGCAGGCGGCGTCGTCGAAGCCGCGGGGTCATCCGCACCGGGGGCGGGCGCGGGTGCAGGCGCGGTCGTGGCCGGGGCCGGCGCCGCAGCGCCCGGCGGCGGCGCGGGCACCGCGGCGATCGCGCAACTGCTCTCCAGCCCAAGGCTGGCGATGCCCCCGGCCGCCAAGGCCGTGTTCACCAGCGGGAGCGTCGATCCGCGGCTCGTGTCCGTGCTCGAGAACGCGGTCGGGCACCACACGATCGTGCTCGGCGACATGCAGTCGGTCGTCGATCCGGTCCACGCCCAGGCGATCGACATTGTCTCGGTCGACGGCCAGCCGGTCGGTCCCGCCAACGTCGGCGCGCGCGACCTGATCACCGAGATCGCCGCGCTGGACCCGAGCCTGCGCCCGAGCGAGATCGGTACGCCGTGGCCGATCCAATCAAGTGGGTTCTTCACCGACGCACAGCACCCGAACCAGCTGCACCTCGCGTTCGTCTCCCAGGCCGACTACCAGCCGCCGGCGGCCGGTGGCGCGGCGGCCGCCGGCGCCGCGGCCGGTGGAGCCGCACCGGGGGCGGTCCCCGCGGTCGCGCCGGTCGGCCCGGCGCCGGCGACGCCGGCTGCGGCGGGCGCGGCCCAGGCGGCCGATGCGGCGCTGGCGGCGCCTCCGCCGGCGCCCGTCGTCCAACAGGTTGTTCCCCACGGCGTCGCGCTGTCGTCCGTCGTCCCGGCGCCGATCGCTCACGCTACCCGGGGCTCGGGGGTCGACGCGACGCTCGCCTACGCCCGCGCGATGATCGGCAAGCTTCCCGAGAGCGCCGGCAACAACCTCGGCCCGCAGCTTGACAAGTTCGAGGCTGACTTCGGCTTCCACGGCGCCGCCTGGTGCGGCATCTTCGCCGGCCACGCGCTGGAGGCCGCCGGGCTCAAGGTCCCTCATTCGGTCGCTTCAGTGGCGGCGATCTTGGACCTCGCTCGCAACGGCGACCCGCCGTTCGTGAAAGGGGTGCTGCCGATCAGCGAGGCGAGGCCCGGCGACCTGGTCACGTTTGGCGGCACCGAGCACGTCGCGCTGGTCACCAAGATCGACAGCGCCGGCGTGCACACGATCGCCGGCAACACGTCTCAGTCGAACGTGAGCGAAACGACGTACTCGCCGAGCTCCGTGACTGGCGTGGTCCGGCCGGACTACGCCGCCGGCAAGCCGGGGTCGATCCCCGGCGTGTGGAACTACGCTGGCGTGAAGCCGCCGGCCGCACCGGTCGCATCAGCCGCCTCGGCTGGGGCCGCCGGACCAGCGCCTGCGGCCGCGCCGGCCGCCGCCGCGGTTTCCGGGTCTGCCGGTGGTGGAGCGGCCGCCGCGGCAGATGCCCATGCGGCGACGCCGGGCCCGCCCCAGCCCGGGACGGCCCAGTTCAAGGCGATCGACAGGCATGCGCCCCACCACCGCAACACCGTCCAGTTCATGCCGGCCGTGCAACCCGCTCCGGGATCGCCGCTGTACGGGCAGCCGGGAGCGGCTGCGCCGGTGGCCCAGCCGGCGCCGGCCGCGGGCGCGGTGCCGGTGGTGGCCCAGACCGCCGACGCGCGCGCCGGCGCCGGCGGGGTACTGCAGCAGCAGGGCGTCGGGGGAGCTGGGGCCGCCGAGTCGCTGGCCGGGAAGTCGATCACGGTCAGCTCCTCGCTACTCACGCCCGGACAGGAGAAGTTCGCGGCCAAGCTGTCGGAGCTGACCGGCCTGGATCCGAAGGTGATCGCTTCGTGGGCGCTGGCGGAGGAGTCCGGCGGCGCCGCCCAGAGCCGAGAGGCGGCCAGCAACTTCAACTGGCTGAACATCGGCTACTTCGACAGCGGCCCCGGGAAGATCGCGTTCGACCAGGCGTTCAGCAACCCGGTCAGCGCGGCCGAGCAGACCGCGAACTTCCTGAAGGGGAAGTGGGGCGGGGCGAGCTCGAGCATCCGGGACATCATCAACGCAGCCGGCAAGCCGGCCCAGGACCAGCTCGCGGCGATCATCAACAGCGACTGGACCGGCGACAGCCACTACGGCGGCGGCGGGTTGCTGCACAGCACGTTCGACGAGCTGGGCAACAACATCAACGTCACCCAGGCGTGACCGATGCCACAGTGCCGGTGCACTCGGCGCAGCGATTCTGACTTGCTCAAGCCCAGACGGCCAGTACCATCGCTGCGGGTGGGCGAGCGCGTGAATCAGGGAGTCTCATGAGCGACGCGTCCGACGAGCCGCCGCAGAGCGGTGGCGCCGGAAACCGGTCGACCGACACGCGGCGCGTGGGCCGCTATGAGCTCGTCCGACAAATCGGACGCGGGGGCATGGCGATCGTATACCTGGCCCGCCAGGAGACGCTCGATCGCGACGTCGCGCTCAAGGAGCTGTCTAGCTTCCATGCCGGCGCGCCCGACATGGCCGAGCGGTTCCTGCGCGAGTCACGATTGGCCGGGTCGCTGAATCATCCCAACATCGTCACCGTGCTCGAGTACTTCGAGGACCGGGGCGTGCCCTACATCGCGATGGAGTACGTGCCGCGGGGATCGCTGCGGCCCTACGTCGGGCACCTGTCGCTGGCGCAGCTCGCGGGGGTGATGGAGGGCGTGCTCGCCGGGCTGGCGTACGCCGAGAACTACGGGATCGTGCATCGCGATCTCAAGCCCGAGAACCTGATGGTGACCGCCGACGGGCGCGTCAAGATCGCCGACTTCGGGATCGCCAAGGCGACCCAGAGCGCCGGCACTGCAGCGTTCCTGACGGCGACCGGCACGACGGTCGGGACGCCCACGTACATGGCGCCCGAGCAGGCGATGGGCCAGGACGTCGGGGTGTGGACCGACCTCTACTCGGTCGGGGTGATGGTCTGGGAGCACGTGGTCGGGCGACCGCCGTTCCAGGACAGCCAGGCGCCGATGGTGATCCTGATGCGCCACGTCAACGAGCCGATCCCGCCGGTGTCCGAGCTCACGGCCGGCGTCAGCCCGGAGCTGTCGGACTGGATCGGCCGGCTGCTGGTCAAGGACGCGCGCGAGCGCACGCGCAGCCCCGCCACGGCCTGGGAGGAGCTGGAGGAGATCGTGATCTCAGAGCTGGGCCCGCGCTGGCGGCGCGACGCCCGGCTGCCCAGCTACACGGCGATGCTCGACACGCCCAAGCCGCTCACCCCGGCGCCGTTTCAGAGCACGCGGACCCGCACGCCTAAGCCCGAGTCGCGGACCAGCGACGCGGCGACGGTGCCGCCCGGCGAGTCGGGCTGGGTGACCTACGGTCGCGAGGCCGCGCCCGAGCCCACCCCTGCGCCCGAGTCCACGCCCGCGCCGGAGCCGGCGCCGGAACCCGCTGCAGAGGTCGCGGCACGGCCCGAGCCCACGCCCACGACCATGCCCGGGGCGGTGCCTCCCGCGACCGAGGCGGAGCCACCGGTCGAGGCGGAGCCACCGGTCGAGGCGGAGCCGCCGGTCGAGGCGGAGCCGCCCGTCGAGACCGAGACCGAGACCGACGGGGAGTCGACAGCGACCGACGAGCCGGTCCATGACCCCACCTACATCACGTTCGGCGGCGCCGCGGCCCCGGTGGCCCCGCCTGACTTCGAACCCGAGCCGGAACCGGAGCCGGAGCCGGAGCCGGAGGCGATCCCGGAGCCGGCGCAGCGGGCGATCCCGGAGCCGGAGCCGGTGCTGGCACCCGACGCGGAGCCGGAGTCGGAGCCGGAGCCGGAGCCCGAACCGGAGCGAGAGCCTGAGCCAGAACCCGAACCCGTGGCCGCCGCCGCGTCGGAGCCGAGCGTGACCCGGGCGCCGACCCCGGCGGCGCCCACCCCCGTGGTCAAGGCGCCGTCACGTCGCGTCCCCGTTAGCGGCAAGGCGGCGGCGATCGCCGTCGGAGGGGTGATCGCCGCAGCCGCGATCGGGTTCCTCGTCGCGCCGACCTCGAAGAAGCCGGCGCCGTCGGCGCCGGCGCTCGTCAACTCAGCCGCGTCGGGCCCGCTTCGAGTGTCGTTCCCGAGCGACTGGCAGAAGGGGCGCGGAACTGTCGCCACGCCCGGGCTCAAGCTCGACGACCAGATCGTGCTGAAGCCGACCACGCCCCCCGGCGGCGCGCTCGCGATCGGCACCACCAAGACGACCGATCCCAGCCTGTTGCCGGCGAGCTTGCTGGGGCAGCTCCCCAGCGGTGGCCCGCCGACTCCGGACGTGGTCACGCTCGGCGGCTCGCAGTTCTACCGCTACACGAACCTGTCCCCCAAGGGCAGCCCTGCGCCCGAAGTCGTGTACGCGCTGCCGACCGCATCGGGGACCGTGATCGGCGCCTGCATGCTCCAGGGAGCAGGAGCGAGCTTCCCCGGCGACTGCGAGCGGATCGTGGGCAGCCTCAAGCTGAACCCCGACAACGCGCTCGGCCTCGGACCGAACTCTGATTATGCGTCAGCGCTCACCCACCTGTCCGACCGCCTCAACCTGTCGGTCAAGCAGGGCGAGGCGGCCCTCACCAAGGCGCGCAAGCCCGGCGATCAGGCGACCGCCGCCAAGGACCTCGCCGGCGACTACGACCAGGCGGCCGCGTCCGTGGGCAAGCTCCCCGGCAACCCCCGCGCCGCCGCGGCAACCGCGGCACTCGCCAAGGCGCTGCGCGACCAGGCGGACGCCTACCGATCGCTCGCCAGCGCGGCCTCACACAACGACCGCAAGGGCTACGGCACCGCCAAGGCCGACGTGTCGACGGCCTCCGACCAAGTGGCCGGGGCGTTCAAGCAGCTTTCGAGCCTGGGCTACGCGACCGGCTGAGATCAGCCGCCGCCGCCGCCCAGGGAGCCGCCACCGCCACCGCCACCGCCGCCCCCTCCGCCACCGGACGGCGGCGATTGCTGGGCCGGGGCCTGGTGCACCGGAGCCGACTGCTGAACCGGCGCGATGGAGCTCGAACTGCTGGAGGTGCTCGGGCTGACGCTGCTGGAGCTGCTCGGAGTAGACGAGGCGGTCGATGCGGAGCTGCTGGGCGTGCTGGAGGCCGCGGTCGTCGAGCTCGACGACGAGCTGGGCTTCGGCTTAGGCTTGTGCTTGGGCGGCGACTTCAGCGCCGGCACCGCCGAGCTGGCCGCGACGCCGGTGACGGCGACCGTCCGCTTGCCGTTGACACCGGTGTTAGGCGCCAGTTGGGATGCCGCCGCCTGCGCGGCCGACTGCTGCTTGGTCGCCGAGCCGATCGCGAACGCTGCCCCGAAGCCGACGATCACGAGCAAGGCGATCAGAGCGATGCGGCGACGGATGACCGTGCCGTTGTCTCGCTGCGCGCCCGTCGCTCTCAGCGGAGCGCCGGTCTCGTTGGTCGCTGCTGCCCCTTCCATGCTTCGTCCTCACCTTGATGGACGCCGTGGGCGAATCATACGCCAGACACAAGCCGCCGCCTGTGACAGCCGTCACCGATACGTGCAGTACGTGCCGGTCGAGGCGGGACCCAGTCGCGACCGCGTGTACTGCCAGAGATACCGGGGATGGTGGTACCAGTAGACGATCTCGAACACGCCCAGCGCGTACATGCCACGTCCCGGACGCACGCGGATCGGCGCCCACGTCCACGGGTTCAGGGCGCCGGTCGGCGTGAACCATTGCTGCACCCCGGCGGGCGTGTCGGTCCACCGGTACCAGCTGCTGCTGTTGACGCCGGTGGTGCCGATCCAGCGCCACCCGGTGGCCGCCGTATACCAGGCCACCCACGGCCGGACGTCGATGATCGTCGGCGGGCCGACCGTGAAGTTCGGCGCGACCAGGTACGGAGTGTCGGCGCCCAGCAGGCTGCACTCCATGCCGCCGTCGCTCCAGTACGGCGGCGGACCCGGTCGCGACTGCAGGACGATCGAGAACCGTTTGGCGACCCCGGAGCCGAAGCTGACGCCGGCGATCGTCGACTTCAGCGCGGTCAGGCGGCGGGCGTCGCCGGGGCGCAGACTCAGCTGCGCCGACGCCTGCCGCTTCTGGCAATTGAAGCGCCCCTTGGCCAGCGTCCCGCGGCGGACCGCGGGCGCGGTCAGCGTGACCCGTCCGTTTGAGCTGCAGGCGAGCGGCAGCGTCAGCCTGCGGTTGCGAACCCCGATGAAGCCGCTGAGCAGTCCGGGGCCGGACACGGCGCTCGGCAACGATGCGGCCGGACCGGTCCCGCCGGACACGGGCACGGTCCCCGGCGGCGGCGCGGCCGGGAGCGCGGCGCCCGCGATCGGCGGGGGGCCCGGCAGCGGCGGTGTGCCCCCAGCCGCCGCTGCCGAGCCGCACCAGAGGGCCAGCACCGCGGCCGCCCAGGCCGCGAGGATGCTCGTGCGCCTAGCCATAAGCGCAGTAGTCACCCGCGGTTCCGGCGCCCGGCACCGAGTGCACGAAGCGCCACACGTATGCAGGATGGCTGTACCAGTAGACCGCCTCGAACACGGCGATCACGTAGATGCCCCGGCCGGGCGCCACCGCGATCGGCGACCACAGCCAGGGGTTGACCGTCCCCAGCGGGGTGCGCCATTCGGCGACGCCGGTTGGGGTCGCCGTGAAGCGATACCAACGGCTGGCCCCGGGGCCCGCGGTTCCCTGCCACTGCCAGCCGGTCGCCGGCGAATACCAGGCCAGCCATGGCCGTACGTCGATCGTCGTCGGCGGGGTGACCGTGAAGTTCGGCGCCTGCAGCTGCGCCTGGTAGCTCCCGGGGGCGCCACACAGCAGCCCGAACACGCTCGTCCAGAACACCGGCGCGGGCGGCCGCGGGCCGACCATCACCGACGCGCGGGTCTTCGCCCCGCCCTGGGTGAACGAGAGCAGCCCCAGCACGCTGCCGCTGCGGCCGATCCGCCCGACGACGCTCTTGGTCAGGACGAACGATGCGGTCGCGCGGCCCCCGGCGCACTTGTAGCGGGCGCTGGCCAGTGTGGATCCGCCGAATGACGGGACGCTGAACGCCGCCTTGCCCCCCGCGCGGCAGGCGACGCGGAGCTTGAACCCGGTCCGGCCCAGGTTCGCCGTGCCCGACAGCAGCCCGGGCATCGAGGCTCCGGCGCCGATCGCGCTCGGCGGCCCCGGCGGCTGCGGTGGTGGCGCCTGACCCGGCCCCGGCGGCAGCGGGAGGCCCGAGCCTGCTTCCGGCGGTGGTCCCGGAAGCCCCGCGGGCGGACCGGCCGCAAGGGCCGGGCAGGCGTTCGCCGCGACAAACGCCGCGGCGACGATCGAAAGCAAGGTGCGTAGGCGGGTGTTCATCTCAGCACCCCACCCCGGGCCGGGTCGAGCCGGGCGCGAGACACGACAGCGCGATGTTGGGCGGCTTCCCGGCGACGATCGCGAACGAGTAGTACTTGCCGACCCAGTTGCTGCGCGTGATCCGGATCGTGATCCGCGAGCCAGCTCGCAGCCGGCGGTGGCTGAACGCCGGCGACAGGTCGATCGAGGAGCTGGTCGAGCAGCTCGAGCGAGCCGCGTCGGCGCAGCTCGCACGCTCGCTGGTCGCGCGCTTGGCGAACGGGCAGCCGCGCCCGGTGCAAGCGAGCCGCAGCATCATCCCCTGCAGCACCCCTGTTGCGCGCAGGACCATCACCCGCGTGTAGGACGGGTGGTAGGCGAACTTCCACTGGACGATCGAGGTGACCGAGCCGCGCGGTCCGCCCGAGCCCCCCGAGCCCCCGCGGACCGCCTGGATCACCCGCGACGGCGACACGGAGCCGCCGAAGTTCGGGTCCCCGGCGTAGCGCGCGGACACGCGATGACGTCCGGCCGACCGGTAGACCACCGAGCAGGTCGCGATCGAGCCGCGGATCGCGCGCGCGGCACAGCCGGGGATCGACCGATCGCCGTCGCGGAACGCGACCGCGCCGGTCGGCGTCAACGGTCCGACGTTCCCCAGCGGCGAGATCACGGTCGCGGTCAGGGTCGCGCGCTTGCGGAGCTGGACCCGCTTGGAGGCCTGCAGCGAGACCGAGGTCGAGTCCCTGCCCACCGCGACGCTCTGGGCGCCGCTCGTCGAACTCGTGACCGCCGCTCCGGCCGCGGGCTGGTAGGCGGCCACGAACCGCGCGGCGCCCGCCGGGAACGACGCCTGGCAGACGACCGTGGCGGTCTGGCCGCCGGCGCTGACCGGCTGCGCGCCGCAGCCCGGGATCGCGCGCAGCCCGTTAAGGAACACAACCGATCCCGACGGCCGGGCGTTGCCCGATCCCGACGAGATCGTCGCGATCAGGGTTGCGCGTTGCCCGGCCACGAGCGGCGCGGGAGACACCACCAGCGAGACCGCGCTCGTCGCCTTGACGACGGCGCTGCGTGCAGACGCCGCCGGGTTGCCGGCGCCGCCGCCGTTGACCGCGGTCTCGAACACCGCGACGGTCTGGCCGACGTCGGCGGCGGTGAGCGTGTAGGTCTCGCCGTTGGCGCCCGCGATGTCGGTGCAACCCGCCCCCTGGCAACGGACCCATTGGTACGCGTACGAGCCGGGGTTGAAGTTCCAGGTCCCGTGGGACTCGCGCAGCGTCTGCCCCTGCTGGGCGGTCCCGGACAGCCCCGGCGGCGAGCTGATCGTGGGCACCGGGATCACGTTTGCCGGGCTCATCACGGTCCCGGTCAGAGCCGACGCCGCGGTCCCGGATCCGCCCGCGTTGGTGGCCGTTTCGACCGCCACCAGGGTCGCGCCGACGTCGGTCGCGGTCAGTGCGTAGGTCTGGGCGGTCGCGCCGGCGATCGCCGCGCAGTTGGCGCCCGCGGCGTCGCACCGCATCCACTGATAGGCGAACGACGTCGGGGAGTTCGTCCACGTGCCGTGGACCTCGGTGAGCACGCTGTTCTGCCGTAGCGTCCCGGTGATCGACGGCGCCGCGATCCCGGACGGTGGCGGCGGGGTCACGGTCGCGGTCGGCACCGAGGTCGCGATCGCGGTGCCGCCGGTGTTGGCGGCGGTGACCTGGACCTCGAGCTGGGCGGTGACATCGGCGGCGGCGACCACGTACGTGCTGGCGGTGGCGCCGGTGATCGCCGCGCAGGTAACGGTGCACCGAAGCCACTGGTAGGTGAACGAGGTCGGCGGGTTGAGCCAGGTACCGGTGGTCGCGGTGAGCGTCCGGCCCTGCTGGGCTGTGCCGGTGATAGCCGGCACCACGGTGTTGACGGGCGCGAGCGCCAGCACCGCGGTCGTCGCCGCGGACGCGGTCGGGCCGCCGGTCCCGCCCGCGTTGGTGGCGCTGACCTGGACCTCGATCGTCGCGCCGACGTCGGCGGCGGCGAGCACGTAGGTCTGCGACGTCGCGCCGGCGATCGCGGCGCAGGTGGTCGTGCAACGCTCCCACTGGTAGGTGAACGAGGTCGGGTTGTTCGACCAGGTCCCGTCGGACGCGGTCAGCGTCTGACCCTGCTGGGCGGTGCCGGTGATCGCCGGCACCACGGTGTTGACGGGCGCGAGCGGGAGCACGACCGCGGTCGGGGTCGAGCTCGCGGTCGCGGTGCCATCAGCGTTGGTCGCGGTCTCTGCGACCACGATCGTGTGCCCGACGTCGGTCGTGGTCAGCGTGTAGGTGGTACCCATGGCCGTCAGGATCGGCGTGCAGGAGGCGCCGCCGGCGTCGCAGTCCTGCCACACGTCGGTCACCGATGTCGGGGCGTTTTCCCAGGTGCCCGGGGTAAGCGTCAGCGTCTGGCCCTCTCTGGCCGTCCCGCTGACCGTCGGTTGACCCCCGGAGGGGGCGACCGCGAGGGCGGCGGCGGGCGACACGCACGCGGCAACGCAGCCCGCCAGCAGCCACAGCAGGATCGCCGTGCGTGGACGAAGCGTGGTCATTAGCGTGCGCATCTCGTCTGCCGCGCGCCCCGGGCGGTCAGATCCTGACGTTCAGCATTCCGCGCGTGAGCTTCGCGGCGCCCTTGGCCTGGCTGGTCTTGATCACCAGCTTGGCGTGCAGTGTGCGGTGCCGCTTGCCGGCCTTTCCGGCCTTTCCGGACTCGCCGGATCTGGCCGCGGCGGATACGGCGAGACGAGCGCGCTTGGGTAGCTTGACCGTGATCCGGGCGACCTTGGACGCCTTGATCCGGAACTTGTGCGAGACGCTCTGGCCCATCGGGCTGAGCTTGAAGCTGCCGGTGCAGAACTGGCCCTTGGCCGCGATGCACTTCAGCGACACCGTCACCTCGGCGCCGCGCTTGACCCGCACGGTCTTGGGCGCGACCTGCACGACCACTCGCGGCTGCGGCTTGGCGACGATCGGCTTGACCGGCTGCGTCGGCTTGACCGGCGGCTTCGTGGTCACGGTCACGGGCGGCTTGCCGTGGGTCGCCGGCGGCGGGCCGGTCGGCGGCGTGATCGTCGGCGGGATCACCGGCGGCGCGGGCCACGCGGCGAGCGCGGTGTACGTGCTCGTCCCCGCCGGCGCCAGCACCCAGCCCGACTGGCTGCCCGCGTATGCGGTGCCGACCGTCGTGCCGGTCAGCGGGATCTCGAGCTGACCGCCGGTGCCGTTGCTCACGGTCACGGTGTTGCCCTGGATCGACCCGGTCACCTTCCCCGAGTTCGCCGCCCACCCGGCCTGTTCGGTCAGCAGCGTACCGATCTGGCCCATCGTCAGCTGCACGATCGGGGCGTTAGCCGCGAAGTACTTGTTGTACTGGGTCAGCAGCGGGTTCATCGTCTCGTAGTAGAGACCGTCACCCACGCTGGTCGCCGGACCCGTGGTCTGCGACATCAGGTTGGTCTGATGGAAGTAGTGCGGTCGCGGGTCGTTGCCCATCATGTGGTCGAACATCCCGGCGTCGACGCTGGCGATGATCTGGTCGATCGTGAACGCGGTCCCGGCGGGGTTGCACGTGGTGACTCCGGAGATCGGCACACACGTCGGCGAGTCATAGATCGTCTGGTACTCGTCGACCTCCTGGGCGTTGGTCGAGACGTTGTAGAAGATGTTCGTCGGGTAGCGCGGGACCGCAGTCGCGCCGCCATCCGTGAAGGTGGCGCCTGTCGGATACGTGGTACCGGTGTACGAGCCTGTCGGGAAGGTCGTGGTCGGCGGGTTCGGATACGGCTTGGAGGCGTCGGAGCCGAAGGCCGTCATGTGCAGTGCCCCAAACGCGGTCGTGAGCTCCGTGTTCTGCTCGTACGGGCTTTCCGTCGCGCTGTTCGTGGTTGGGGGGGGCGATGCCGCCGTCCCTCCACCGGTGTCGGTGTAGCTCAACGTCTGCGCGCCAGTGCTGGTGAACGCGTCTGCCGGCTGGGTGACCGTCGTCAGCAGGCTCCATGTCGCATCCGGGTTCTGGCGATAGATCTTGTAATCGGAGGCGTGGCAGACGGCATCCCATGTCACCGCTACCGAGCTTCCGGTGTTGGGCGCCACGGGAGCGGCGAGCACTACTTGCGTTGTCGACGCCGACGACTCGCCACCCGTCGGCGAGAACTGGTCAGTGATCGCGTAGGTGTAAGTGCCCGCGCCCAGTCCGCCACTGGCGACCGGCGTCGCCGTGGGCACCTCGTCGAAGGCCGGCGGGTCGACCGTGCCGGGGTTCCCGGGCAGGAGGTTCGCGAGGCCGGAATGCTCGCCGCTCACGTACACACCAGGGTTGTTGACGCCGAGCGCCTGAGTCGGATCGGTGCTCGACGTTAGACCGAGGCCCGTCGCCGCATTCGTCGCCCAGTCGTTGTTCTGGCTGATCTCTGACTCGATGTAGCTGGCGGGCGCGCATCCCTGGTCGAGGTTGGGGTGGTCCCATGTGTGGTTGATCCAGCCGAACGAGTTCTTCGCGGCCCGGAAAGAGGTCAGCAGCGGATCCGTGCTGCCGGTGCTGCCTCCTCCGTTGTAGAGCATGTCAATGCGGAACTTGTTCTGGGCCGACCAGTTCACCGCCTTGGTCACGTCGGCGGGCGTCTCCCGCAGCGCGTTGGCCGGGGTGTAGTCGGTCGAGTGCGTGGCCGTGTTCCACGTGTCGTCGGACAGGAAGTTGTCGTCGATGTGGGTCTCCAGGTAGTTGCGCTGGTCGCCGAAGTACGTGCTCCGGGCCAGCCAGGCCAGTTCGCCGTGGCGCAGCAGCCCGCTCTGCAGCAGGAACTGGTTCTGGTTGAACGTCTGGAACATCGTCTCCCGGCCGTCGGCGGACGTGTACACGCCGAGCACCGTGCTTCCGTTCGGGCCGGAGATCAGCGTGTCGACCTTCGCGCCGGCCAGCGGGGTTCCCTGATATCCGAACGTGCCCGCGTCCAGCGCGACCGCGTTCAGGTACGGGAACACCTTGGCGCCGTCGGCGGTCAGCGTCAGCGCGCTGGTGTTGCTGAGGAAGTTCGTGGCCGATGGGGCGCTCAGGCCGTAGTCCGCGCTGGGCACCGCGTAGGCGGTGATCTGGCGGACCGAGAACTTCTGCTCGAACGTCTGCAGGGCGGTCCACTGCGCCGCGCTCAGCCCCTCGGCGCCGGAGGTCGCCACGATCACGCCCTCGTAGTTGGCCACCTGGGTGCCGTTGGCCAGCGTTGTGGACAGCCCGGGCAGCGGCACGCTGCCCGGGCTGGTGTCGCTGGTCACAACGGTGTCGAACGGAACTCCCTCGCGCTTGAGCGTGTTGGTCCAGTCGCAGTAGGCGATCGCGCTCGCGTTGTCGGTGTTGCACGTCGAGCTGTCGGTGATCACGAGCACCTTCATGCCGATCTGCTGGACGGGCGCGGCCGCCACCGCGCGGGATCCCGAGCTGCCGGGCAGACCGGGGAAGACGAGCAGGGCGAGCGTCGCAACGATCGCCACCGCGGACACAAACAGCAGACCAAGGAACCGTCTCATCGAAAACTCTCGTTCATGCGCGGTTTCGAGCGAACGAAACACGGACCCAGAGTTGGATCGCCATGACCATCGCGCCCCTATTACGGCCCTCAGTGTGTTGCTCGGGTGCCAGTGCGCCAATGGGCTTCCCCGGCCCTCCTGCGTTCAGAAGTGAACGAACGCTGCCGAATCCTCGCTACCTCGTGCTAGGGTCAGGTCGCTGACAACGCCGTAGACCGCCGGACCGGAAGTCGGGCGGAGCTGAGGGGGTTACGTGGCGACCGACGTCACGACACAAACGACCGAGTTGCGGGTTCTGCTCGCGGACGACCACGCGGCCGCCCGCGTGGGGATGCGCCGCGCGATCGAGCCGCACGGGATCCGCGTGGTGGCCGAGGCCTCCAACGCCGCCGAGGCGCTGGCGCTGGCCCACCAGTCCCGGCCGCACGTGTGCGTGGTCGCGGTCGGCCTGCCGGGCAACGGGATCGAGGTAGTGCGGCTGATCAAGCAGGCGCTGCCTGACACCAAGCTGGTGGCTTCCACGGTCGCGGAGCGCGACGAGGAGATGTTCGGCGCGCTCCGGGCCGGCGCCGACGGCTACCTGCTGATGACGATGTCGCCGGGCCGGCTCGGGTACGCGCTGCGCGGGGTGGCCCGGGGTGAGGCGGCGCTGCCACGCCGGATGACCGCCCGGCTGATCCTCGAGTTCCGCGAGCGCGGCACCAGACGCCGGCTGCTCGTGCCCGCCACGGGCGCCGAGGTCGAGCTGACCGCCCGGGAATTCGAGGTGCTCGAGCGTCTGCGTCGGCGCGAGCGCACCGCAGAGATCGCGGCCGAGCTGTCGATCTCCGAGGTGACGGTCCGTCGCCACGTGTCCTCGATCATGCACAAGCTGGGCACGCGCAATCGGCAGAGCGCACTGCAGATGCTCGAGCGCGCCGAGCTCCAGGCGATGTAGTGAGTGGGCCCCACTGGTGGGCCCACTAGATGATTGATTCCAAATTGAGCACGCCCGGATGCGGCCGGGATGACTTCGCGGATGCGCCACGCGCGTTCGGCTCGCGTAGCCCCGCTACGCGTCGCCTCCGCCCGCGCCGCCCCGCTCGCCCCCCGACCGCCCCACGCGCACCCCATTTGGAATCAATCATCTAGGGCCGACCGCGTCGCGCCACAGTTCAGTGGCGTGAACGCAAACCCGGCTCGTGGGCCATTGGCGGCCGACCCGGCCGCTTGCACAATCGCCACCGTGGGGCCGGGACAGGTAAGCGCGCGACCCAAGGCCGGCGGAGCACGGCCAACGGTCGCACGCTTGCATCGCCCCACGCCCCACCGCCCCCGGGTCCTGCTGATCACCGAGGGCACGTATCCGTACGCGATCGGAGGGGTCAGCTCCTGGTGCCACATCCTGATCGGGGGGCTGCCGGAGATCGACTGGGACGTGCTGCCCCTGATCGCCGGCGGCAAGCACGACCGCGCGACGGTTGTGCTGCCGGCCAACGCCCGGCTGCTACGACCGATCGAGCTGTGGTCCGAGAGCGCCCCTCCGCGACGGCTGCGCCGCCGCCGGTCCGAGGAGCAGGCGTCGCTGCCGGTGGCGCTGCTGCGCGGCCTGATGCCGTGGGAGGGCGACGTCGACGGCCTGACGGCAGCGCTCGTGCGGTGCCGGTGCAACCCGCAGTCGATCAGGCGCGAGTTCCGCGGCAGTGACAGCTGGGCCAAGTTCGTGACCGAGCTCGAGCGGCTGCTGCAAGAGAGCCATCGCGACTCCGCCCCGGCGCCGGTGTACGACGCGATCGAGGCGGCGCGGCTGTACCAGGCCCTGTACTGGGTGGCGCGAACGGCGGCGATCCCGACGCCGCCGTGCGACCTGCTGCACGTGACCGCGGCCGGGTGGGCGGTGATCCCGGCGCTCGTCCACAAGGCCATGCACGGCACGCCGATACTGCTGACCGAGCACGGGGTGTACGTGCGCGAGGCCTACCTGGGATCGGTCCGCGACGCGACGGCACGCCCCGGGCACGGGCACATCACGCCGCGCCTGGCGCTGGGGCTGACCCGGGCCGTGTACCGGACCGCCGAGGTCATCGCTCCGGTCACCGAGGCCAACGCGGAGTGGGAGTGCGGGCTCGGCGTCGATCCCTCGAAGATCAGGGTGATCCCCAACGGGATCGAGCCACCGCCGCCGCCCAGGCCCGCGCCCGACGCGGGCAGGGTGATCGTGATGGGCCGGGTGGACCCGCTCAAGGACGTGCAGACGATGCTGCTCGTCGCCGACGAGGTGGCGCGGCGGATGCCCGAGGCGCAGTTCGAGTGCTGGGGCCCGGCTACGCCGGGACAGGAGGCCTATGCCGACTCCTGCCGGCTGATGCACCGGCAGCTGGCGCTGAGTAGCCGGTTCAGGTTCATGGGCCCCACCGCGGACCCGCACGGCGTGATCGCCGGCGGCGACCTGGTGCTGATGACCAGCATCTCCGAGGCGATGCCGATGGCGCTGCTCGAGGCGATGGGCCAGGGCCGGCCGATCGTGGCCACGTCGGTCGGCGGTGTGCCGGGGGTGGTGCGTGGATGTGGGATCGTCGCGCCGCCAGGAGACGTTCATGAGCTGGCCACTGCCGTGGTCACGCTGCTGCGCAACCCCGGGCTGGCCACGCGGCTCGGGCGGCTGGGCTACGAGCGCCTGCGCCGGCGCTACACGCTGTCGCGCTGCCTGTCGGCCTACGACGAGGTGATCCGCGATCTGGCGGGCGCGGCGGCCGCATGAGCCCGCCCAGCGGCAACGCCAGCGAGCGGCGGCTGGGGGCGCTGACCCAGGCGGCCGTGGGGCCCGCCTCGCGCGAGCGCCACGCGGAGGCCGTGATCGATGCGCGGCTCGGGCGCCCGGCTCGCGACGTGCTCGAGGCCACGGTGGTGCTCGAGGCGTGGACCGGCCGCCCCGCTCAGAGCGCGATGAGCTCGGCGCAGCATCTGGTCGCGATCGACGGGCCGCCCGAGCGTGCGACCAGCGAGATCGAGCCCGCCGAGGACTCCGCTCAGCACAGCGTGATCGCCGAGGGTGTCACGCTGGTGCTGCTGATCCTGTCGGTGGCGGCTTGGGCGGCGCCGATCCGCCGGGCGCTGGGACCCGACATCCTGGCCGACGCGATCCGGGTGGCGCTGCCGATCGCGGTGGCCCTGCAGTGGGGTCTGCGTAGCCGCTACCTCAGCCGGCCCGACGGACTGGCCTGTCTCGCCCGCGATCGGGTCGGGGTGTGCCTGGTCGGCCTACTGGCGGTGGCGCCGCTGCTGCTGGTCCCGCGGTGGGGAGCGATGGCGGCGATGCTGATCGCGGTTTGGGTGGGTGGCAGCGTGGTCACGATCCGTGGCTGGGGCCCGATCTATGCCGGGGTGCTGGTCGTCGGCACGGTGGCGATGGGCCGCGGTCTCGATCCCTATGCCGTGCTGGGTGCGCTGGTGGCGATCACGCTGCTGATGGGCGTGGCGGCGGTGCGAACGTCGGGTGCCCGCAAGCCCGGACGCGCCGGGGCGATGCGGCGAGCGCTGCCGGCCGCCGTGATCGGGGGCTTGATCGGGCTGCTGCTGGTGATGGATCCGACGCTCGGTTGGGGGGTGCATGGGCTGCACCCCGCGATCGCGCTGCTTCCCTCGACGATCGGGAGCTTCTGGGGCGGCTACTACCTGTGGAACTTCTACGAGGCGATTCCCCGCGGCATGCGCGGCGTGTCGCTGGGCGGCGCCAGCCGCGCCGCCTTCTCGGATCCGGCGATGTCGATCTTCGTGGGCGCGATTGTGCGGCTGGTGCTGGCCACGGTCGCACTGTCGGCCGTGGTGATCGCGCTCGGTAGGTGGACCGAGGGGACGGACTCGCTGAGCGTGTTCGTGGCCTTCGGCCTGGTCGGACTGGTGTGCCTGCTGATCGGGCTGCTCGAGGCGCTGACGCTGCAGTGGGCGGCGCTGCTGTCGGCGGCGGTCGCGCTGACGACGGAGCTCGTTTGGCACAACGTGGTCCACTCGAGCACGCCGGGAGCGGCACTGGCGATCGGCGCCGCCGCCGGGGTGGTCGTCTCGCTGCCGCTGCTGCTGGCCCGGCTGATGCGCTCGGGACGGGTCCTGGCCACGACGCTGTGGATCCAGTAGCCGAGTTCAGGCCATGAACGATCCTGCGCAGGGTGACCCATTCACCGTTTCCGCTCGCCCCGTCAGACTTGGTTGCGGATCGGAGCCAGGAACGGGGGCGACCGCTTCATCGGCTCCGGTCCGCCATTAGTCATCTCGGTCAGATCGGATAGCGCACCGTGCCAAAGGAATCTGCTCACACGAGCCTGTCTACCGACAATGAGGTCGTGGTCGACATCGCCGGCGGCGCCGCGACCGAATCCAAGCCGGCAGTCGCGGGGCGCGGGGACGAGCCCTTCACCCGGTTCAGACGCCGGTTCGAGCGATCCCGCGGCCGCGTCGAGGATCACCACCTCGCCGACTCGATCGACGATGAGGACGACCTCAGGCTGCAGGTGATGCTGCTGCGCGAGGAAAACGCGCGGCTGAAGGCCGGCCGTCACAAGCCGGTCGACACGGGGAGCATGATCGAGCGCATGCGGACGCTGGCACAGCACGACGGCGAGCGTGAGCGGCTCGACGAGTCCTGGAGCGTGCTCGCCGAATGCCTGGCGTTGCGCGAGGGCCTGGACCAGGCTTGCATCGAGGTCCAGGCCGCGATCAGCTCGGTACGCGAGCGCCTCGGAGCGCTCGGGGTGAGCGTCGAGCGGATCGCCGCCGACGGGGCGACGCTGACCCCTGATCTCACCCCGGACCTGACGCTCGAGCAAGATGACGGCCGCACGCAGCTGTCGGCCTAGCGGCCTCGCGCCTGCGGACGCGAGCCGGCGGCTGGACGATGCCCTGACCGAGCTCGCCGCCTACGCGCTGCTGATGGAGGTCGAGCGCAACCGGGTCCAGCAGCGCTTCATGGAGCTCGGAGCGATCGAATCGTCGGCCGCGGACCGCGTCGACCTGATGCGGCAGTCCTCGGAGATGGCCGAAGAGCTCGAGGCCTTCCGCGGCGCACTGACAGCGCTGGCCGACCAGGCTCGGGCGCGCTGACGGAGGTCAGACGATCCCGCGCTGCACGGCACGCACCGCCGCCTGGATCCGGTTCTCGACCTGCAGCTTGACGAGGACGCTCGATACGTGATTTTTGACCGTATGCTGGCTGAGGTGCAGCGTCCGTGCGATGTCGGGATTGTCCATCCCGACCGCGACCAGCTCCAGCACCTCGAGCTCGCGCGGGGTCAGCTCGGAGTCGGGAAGGCGCTGGTCTTCGGGGGCGGGACGCCGGACGTGGCGGATCAGGTGCTTGGCGATCCGCGGCGAGATCATCGATTCGCCGCGCGCGGCGGCGCGGATCCCCTCGACGATCTGGTCTGGCGGCGCGTCCTTGACCAGGTAGCCGCAGGCGCCGGCGAGCAGCGCGTTGGTGACGGTGAGCTCGTCGGTCGCCACGGTCAGCACCAGCACCCGTACCAGCGGGGCCGCGGTCGTCAGCCGCTGCGTCGCCTCGATGCCCGACATCCCGGGCATGTTGAGGTCCATCAGCACCACGTCGGGGCGCAGCTCGCAGGCCTGGGCGATCGCCTCTGAACCCATCGACGCGACGCCGACAACCTCGATGCCACGCTCCTCGAGCAGCTCGATCAGCCCGCGCCGGAGCAGTTCGTGATCATCTGCCACCACCGTCCTGACGCGTTCCTTGGTCATCGGATCAAGATAGACGCGAAATGGCGGGGAGCGCAAGTTTCGATCACTGACTGAACGCCGGATGGCTCGCCGCGGTCATTGACCGATCCAACATTTTTGCCTGTAATTGGTGAGGCCGACAAAGGGCGCAAGAAGGAGCTTTCGGATGTGCGGAATCATCGGCTACGTGGGGAGTCGCGCGTGTCAGGCCGTGCTCCTCGAAGGTCTAAGGAGACTCGAGTACCGCGGGTATGACTCCGCCGGCATCGCTTGGCGCGCGGACGGCTCCGCCGGGATGATCCGATCGGTGGGGAACCTCGACGCGCTGCAGGCGGCGCTCGCCGATTCGGGCGACTCGGCGCCCGCCAAGCCGACCGCCACCGCACCGATCAGCGTAGGCATCGGACACACGCGCTGGGCCACGCATGGAGGGGTCACCGAGAGCAACGCCCACCCTCACCGTGACGCCAGCGGCAGGTTCAAGATCGTTCTCAACGGGATCATCGAGAACCATGTCGAGCTGCGCCGGCGGCTCACCGCCGATCTAGTCAAGTTCACGTCAGACACCGACGCGGAGGTGGTCGCTCACTTGATCGCGCTGAACTACGCGGGTGACCTCGCCGATGCGATCCGCAGGTCACTTGACGAGCTCACCGGTCATTACGCGCTGGTCGCGATGTGCGATGACGAGCCCGACACGCTGGTCGGCGTCAGGCGCGAGTGCCCGCTGGTGGTCGGACTCGGTGACGGTGAACAGTTCATCGCGTCCTCGATTTCCGCGTTCCTGTCTTACACGCGGGAGATCACGACGCTCGCCGACGGCGAGATCGTGACCCTCGGGCCCGACCGGGTGCAGATCGCCGGTGCCGACGGCCTGCCGCACGCTCCCGCCCGCGCCAGGGTGGAGTGGGATCAGGACACGTGCGAGAAGGACGGGTTCGAGACGTTCATGCTCAAGGAAATCCACGAGCAGTCTCACGCGGTCCGCGAGACGCTGGCGCGCCTGCGGACCACCGCCGACGACGACGCCAACGGCGTCCTGGATCCGTCTCGGCTGCGCGAGGTGCAGCGGATCGTAGTCGTGGCCTGCGGGACCTCGTATCACGCGGGCCTGGCTGGCCGCAGCGCGATCGAGCGCTGGGCGCGAGTCCCTGTGGATGTCGAGATCGCCTCGGAGTTCCGCTACCGCGAGCCGATCGTCGGCCCCGGCGCGCTCGTGCTGGGGATCTCGCAGTCGGGAGAGACGGCCGACACGCTGGCGGCGATGCGCCTGGCGCGCGAGCAGGGAGCGACGGTGCTGGCGGTCACCAACGCCTCGGGAAGCCAGGCGACACGGGACTCAGACGGCGTCCTGTACACCCGCGCCGGCCTCGAGATCGGCGTCGCCGCCACCAAGACGTTCGCCGCTCAGGTCGCGCTGATGTACGAGCTGGCGCTCCGCCTGGCCGCGGCCCGCGACGCTCAGCCGCCGACTCGGCTGGCCGAGCTGCGCGCCGAGCTGGCGACGCTGCCTGTGCTGATCGATCGGGTGATCGCGTCGGTCGACGAGCCGGTCCGCGAGCTCGCCGGGTGGCTGGCCGCGAGCCCGTTCTTCCTGTATCTGGGGCGGCTGTCGGGCCTGGTGGTGGCGCTGGAGGGGGCGCTGAAGCTCAAGGAGATCTCCTATGTGCCGACCGACGCCTACGCCGCCGGCGAGATGAAGCACGGCCCGATCGCGCTGCTGGGCCCGCAGACTCCGGTGGTGTGCGTGGCCAACGACCGCCGGGTGCTGCCCAAGCTGCTCTCCAACCTCGCGGAGGTGAGGGCCAGGGGCGCTCAGGTGGTGGCAATCGCCCCGGAGTCGGCGGCGGAGATGGCCGAGCACGCCGATCACGTGATCCAGATTCCCGACGCCGACCCGCTGCTCGGAGTGGTCCTGTCGGTGATCCCCCTGCAGTTGTTCGCCTACCACGTCGCACGCGCGCGCGGACTCAACGTCGACCAGCCGCGCAACCTCGCCAAGACGGTCACCGTTGAGTAATGCGGTCGTCGTTCTCGGCGGAGGTGGGGGAATCGCGTGCGTGCTGCGGGCGTTGCGCGGCGAAGACTGCCCGCTGACCGCGATCGTCGGCCTCGCATGCGGTCCGCGGCCCGAGCCCGATGACCCCGCCGCGGGCGCGACCGTCGAGGACATGCGGCGCTCGCTGGAGGCGCTGGCCGGCAACGAGGGGCCGTTGCTGCGGGCAATCAGGCGACCGCTGACCGTCGAGCGCGTGGGAACGCATCCGCTGGGGAACTTCGTGATCGCGTCGCTCGCCGGCGGACTGGGTGATCATCGCGCCGCAAGCTGCTGGCTGGGACGGCGGCTGGGGGCTCGCGGAGAGGTGCTGCCGGCCACGGTTGCGCCGGTGCGCCGGGTCGTCGAGCGCGGCGGCGAGCAGGGCTCGCTGGCCGAGAGCAGGAGGCTGCGGTTCGAGGGCGAGTGCCTGGAGGCTCCGCCGGACGCGATCGCGGCGATCCGCGACGCCCGCTGGGCGCTGCTCGCTCCTGGGGCTCTGTATCGAAGCGTGCTCTCGGCCACCGCGCCGCCGGACGTCGCCCGCGCGCTGCGGCGCACGCGCGCTCACGTGGTGTGGATCGCGAACCTCGAGCCCGATCCGGGTGAGACCGGAGCGATCAGCCCGCTCGAGCACGTGCTGGCGCTGCGCCGTCACGGCGTCCGCGTCGACGCCGTGCTGCACGACCCGGCGGCCTCGCTTCACTTCGACACCGACGCCCTGGCCCACGAGTCGATGCTCTCGATCCGTCGCGCGATGCGCGACCCTGGCGACCGGGCGGTCCACGATCCCGAACGGCTGCGCGTGGCGCTCAGGGAGCTGATCGCCCCGCCGGCTACCAGCAGGGCTGCCGGCTAGCGCCGAGATTCAGTCGCTTGCGCATCGACATGAACCCCTCGGCTCTGGCCTGGGCGCAGAACCGGCTGGTCGGGAGGTTGTACTCGACCTCGAACACCGCCTTGTGCGCCTGCACGAACGGGCGCAGCTTGGAGCACTCGTTGTACTGGAAGCACTGCTCGTCGAGCGCGTAGTCGAAGCTCGGCTCGAGCTGGCGGACCTGGTCGGTGTCGTTCTTCAGCGCGATCGACAGGCCGAGCCGGTGGGCGGTGCGCGCGAGCCACCGGTTGTAGGTGAGCTGATCGGCCGCCGTCAACGGGAATCCGGTGTGGTTCGAGTAGCCGTCTACGTTGTCGGCCTCGACCCCGTCGAAGTGCTTGCGCTGGCACTGCTGAAAGCGCGCCAGCATGACCGGCGCGAGCACCTTCAGCTGCCGGATGTCCAGCCACCGCTCCCCGGGCCATCCGTTGGACGCACCCAGCACCGATTTCGGAAATCGCCCTGCGTCGGACCGGAAGTTCTCATACGTGCCGGCGTCCAGGTAGCAGATCACGCGAGCACCGCGGCGGTGCAGCGACGCGACCACGGCGGCGGAGTTATCGAACAGATCGATGTCGAACATCTTGGCCTTGACGTTCTGGTTCACCGGCGTCGTCAGCTGCCACTGCCAGGTCGTGTGCGGCCCCGGGACCCAGATCCGAGAGCCCTTGGCGGCGTTCGCAGTCCCCGCCTGTGCGCCGTCCGATCTCGACCCCGGACGCTTCGCCGAGCTGGCCGCCACATGCGTGATCACCGCGGCCGCCAGCAGCGCCGCCACCGCGACGAGCAACCAGCTTCTGCGGGCCGGGCGGGCGCTCACAAGGGGTGTCTCGCCACCACGCTGACCTCGATCTCGGTGCCGCCGGCGGGGCGGCGGCGGGCGATCAACTGGCCCCCCAGCGCCCGCGCCCGGGACCGCATCGCCGGCAGTCCGAAGCCGCGGGCCGCGCGCTCGCCGTCTGCGATCCCGGTGCCGTCGTCGCACACGCGCAACAGCAGCGCCGAGCCGCAGCCCGAGAGCACCACGTCGACGTGGCGCGCGTCGCCGTGGGTAACGGCGTTCACGATCGCCTCGCGCACGATCCGCACAAGATGCTCGCGATCGTCGGTCCCGAGGTACTCGAGGCCGCCGGCGGCCGAGTCCTCGACGTCCACCGACACCGCGGCGCCGTGGAGCGACTCGAGCTCGTCGGCGACCTCGCGCAGCGCCGCCTGGGTGCCGGACGCGTGCGAGGCCGACAGATCGGTGATCGCGCCCCGGGAGATCGCCAGCGCGCGCCGGGCGGCGATCGTAAGCGGATGCTCATCGCCGAGGCGGATCGCCAGCCGGCGGGCCTGCGTGACGATCACGGCGAGGTCCTGGGCGAGCCCATCGTGCAGATCCCGGGCGATCCGAGTCCGCTCGGCGTTCAGCGCCGCGCGTTCGCTCATGCGCCGGGCCTGGGTGTGCTCCTCGAAGGCCACGGCGAGCAGTAGTCCGTAGATCACCAGGCGAAGCCCGTCGGCGGGCGTGAGCCAGTCGACGGCTACCGTCGGGATCGCCAGGTACTGCAGCCGGACCGCCACCAGCAGGAACGAGACGCCGGCCAGCAGGCCGCCGTGGTCGCTGCGGTGTCCCCGCCGCAGCGCGAACACTACGCCCGCGGCGAACTGGATCGCCGCCGAGCAGATCGTGACCCACAGCCACAGGGAGTCATATGGCGTCCCCGTCCCGGGTGCTGTCTCGAGCCCCGCCTGGGCCGCTCCCCGTCCGGTCGCGACATCGAGTAACTCAGCGATTCCCAGCGCGGTGACACAAGTGATACCGATGAGTGCCACCGGCCACCATCCGTCCACCTGCCTGTCGTGCGGGGCCAGGGCGGCGACCGCGAACGCGACCGCAACGATCACTTCGGTGACCAGACGGATGTCGTATCCCGGCGTGACCGTGAGCGAGCCGGTGATGGCGGGAAGCGCCGAGAATGTGAAGTCGGTCAGGGAAACCGTCAGCAGCGCGGTCAGCAATAACAGGTCGCGCCAGGTCCTGGTGCGCCGGAAGTGGACGCCGATCAGGACCGCCGCGGCCAGTGCGCAGATCGACGATGTGGTCTCGATCGCCCCTCGCGCGCCGAGGTTGTCGACATGAACCGGCGACAGCTGTTCATAGACAGTGAACGCCCCAGCTAGGAGTGCGAATCCAAGCGCGGTGGAATTGCTGCCCGACTGTCGCTGATTCACCGCAGGGTGAATCATCGTGCTACTCACCGGTAGCGTCCGTGCCCTTCATATGTCACTGCCCCCTTGCGTCAAGCCCCTGAAATGCACCCAAACGTTACCACCATGTACAGGTTTGGGGTCTTAACTTTCATCATTCTTCAGTCGATTACCCTCCCCCGCTGATCGTGCCGCTGCCGCCTGCGGCAGGTTTGTGCGGCGTTTGACCCGAAGCGTGGTGCGTGGCCGGCGGCGATGAGCTGGGTGCGCTCGGCGCCGGCGAAGCCGTGGGCGCGGGTGTCGGGGTGGGCGATGGCGCCGGCGGCGGGCTCGCGGTTTCAGTGCCCGACCCCGACGGGTGGCTCGACACGGGCGTGGCGGCGACCGGGCGGGGCGCGGGGCCCGCGGCAACGCGCAGCGACGATGCCGCATGCGTCGGCGGCGCGGCGTGGACGACCGGGGCCGCCCGGGCGACGGTCGCCACGTGCGGTGCCGCGGCGTGGTGGCGGGCGGCACGCTGGGGCCGCCGGTGCGGCTTGGGCGCGACGTGGCGCTTGGGCGCGACCTTGCGCCTGGCCTCGTGCGCGGGCGCTGGGGCGGGCACGCGCCCGTGCACGATCGGGGCGACCGCCGCCGACGGAGGCGCGGCCGCTGCGACGCGCGCCGCGGAGTGGCCGGACTGGGGCGCGGATCCCGATCCGAAGGCAAACACGGCCGCCACCGCGGCCGCGGCGGCGAGTGCGGCGGCCACCGCGGTGCGGCGCCGGGTCACCAGCCGCCCCCCGGGTCCGGATGACGCCCGCGGCGCCGACGCTCGCAGGGCCTCGAGGTTGAAGGCGGCATCGGGGTCACCCCGCCGCCGGGCGCGGTCGAATGCGGCGCGAGCCCCGGCGGCGTCTCCGCGCTCGGCGAGCAGGACGCCCAAGCTCGAGGCGGCGGCGGCGTGACCGGTGCGGTCGGCGTGGCGGTACGCGCGTTCGGCACCGCGCAGGTCGCCATGCTCCTCGAGCATGATCCCGAGGTTGAAGGCGCCGTTGGAGTCACCGCGGCGCTGACCCCGGCGATAGGCCCGCTCGGCGTCGGCCACGCGGCCGCGCTGCTCGAGCAGCACACCGAGGTTGACGGCGGCGGCGGAGTGCCCGCGCGAGTCGGCCTGGCGGTAGGCGCGCTCGGCCGCGGCCAGGTCGCCCCGGTCCTCGAGGGCAACCCCGAGGTTGAATCGGCCGACGGCGTCGCGGCGTTCGTCTACTGGTCTGTAAGCGCCCCTAGCCATCCGCCGAAAGCTCTCAAACTTCCGACTTGATGACTCGATTCGACCATATTACGGTGTAAAGCCGGAATTCGGGGATTGATTTTCGGCTGACGGGGTACCGTGGGGCCCGTGCTCACCCGTTGCGCCCGCATCGGGGCGGCACTCGCGATCGTGTGTGCAGCGCTGGCCGCCCCCGCCGGCGCTGCTGCTCGCTGGGTGCCCCCGCAGAAGCTGACCTGGTACTGGCAGCTCGCCGGAACCCCCAAGGTCGAGCCGGTCCAGGCGACCGACATGGACGGCTTCGACAACTCGGCGGCGACGGTGGCCGGCTTCCACGCCCGCGGGCAGCGGGCGATCTGCTACATCGACGTCGGCACCTGGGAGAACTGGCGGTCCGACGCGGGCCAGTTCCCGAGCACGGTCCTCGGCGCCAGCAACGGCTGGCCGGGGGAGCGCTGGCTCGACGTGAGCCAGCTCTCGGCGCTGGCGCCGGTCATGGGCGCGCGCCTGCAGATGTGCGCCCAGAAGGGATTCGACGCGGTCGAGCCCGACAACATGGACGGCTACCAGAACAGCACCGGATTCTCGATCACCGCCCCCCAGCAGCTGACGTACAACCAGTGGATCGCGCAGCAGGCGCACGCACTCGGGATGGCCGTGTTCCAGAAGAACGACCCCGACCAGGCCGGCCAGCTCCAGCCCTCATTCGACGGCGTGATCGACGAGCAGTGCAACGAGTACGCCGAGTGCTCGGCGTTCCAGCCTTACGTCGCCGCCGGCAAGCCGGTGCTCAACGCCGAATACCAGGCGTCCTCGTATCCGGGGTTCTGCTCGGCCGATCAGTCGGCCGGGATCATGGGCGCGCTGTACGCGCTGGCGCTCGACGGGAGCGTGTACCGGCCGTGCTTTGCCCCGGTGACCACCACGCCGCTGCCGTCGGCGCCGGCTCCCGCGCCGGCGCCCGGGGCCACCCCCAAGGGGGCCGCGCCACAGAAGGCGGTCCGGGCGCTGGAGATCCGATCCGCGCGGCTGGTGCTCAGGGGCGGGGCGGTCTCGATCCGCCTGGCCTGCCCCCGGGGACGTGGAGCCTGCGCGGGGACCGTGCAGCTGTTCACTGCGCGCGCGGTGCGGCTCGGCCGGGCCCACTTCCGTCTGGCCGGAGGCACCAGCCGCGCCGTCCGGATGAAGCTGTCCAAGCATCGGCTGCATCGGCTGCACCGGCTGCACCGGCTGCACCGCCGGTCGGTCAGGGTCGTCGTCCGGGTCGCCGACCGCAACGTGCGGGCGCGCCCGTCGCGCATGTCGCGGACCGCAATGCTGGCGCTGCACCCTCGCCACCGGCGCCACCACCGCTAGCGCTAGCGGGGGCGAAATCGCGTGTAAAGCCGGGCCTTTGTCGCGGCCGGGTCCGCCCCGTAGAATTCGCGGTGAATCAAGATTCACTTAGCGACCAGGAGACCCACAGTGGACCTCAACGACACTCCCGAGCAGGCCGCATATCGCCAGAAGGCGCGGTCGTGGCTGGAGGCCAACCGCGACCAGGCCCCCCCACGGGCGGGCTCCTTCGAGGACATGGCGTACATCGACGGGCGCCGGGCCTGGCAGGGCAGGCTGGCCGAGGCCGGGCTCGCCGGGGTGACGTGGCCGCGCGAGCTCGGCGGCCAGGGGCTCGGCCCGATCGAGCAGGTGACCGTCAACCAGGAGATCTCGCGCGCCGAGGTGCCTGGGATCCTGGACGTGATCGGGATCGGGATGCTCGGGCCGTGCCTGATCGCCCACGGCTCGGAGGAGCAGAAGAGCCGGCATCTCGGCCCGATGCTCCATGGCGACGAGGTCTGGTGCCAGATGTTCTCCGAGCCGGCGGCCGGCTCCGATCTGGCGGCGATCCAGACCCGCGCGCGTCAGGGAGACGACGGCAGCTGGACGCTCAACGGGCAGAAGGTGTGGACCACCAACGCCCAGTTCGCGTCGTTCGGACTGCTGCTCGCGCGGACCGATCCCGACGTGCCCAAGCACAAGGGACTGACGATGTTCATCGTGCCGATGGACAGCAAGGGCGTGACCGTCCGCGGCCTGCGGCAGATCTCCGGCGAGGCCGAGTTCAACGAGGTGTTCCTCGACGAGGCTGTGCTCGACGAGGACGCGGTCGTCGGCGGCGTCGGCAACGGCTGGGGCACGGCGCTGACCGTGCTGATGTTCGAGCGGCTCACGATCGGGTTCGGCTCGGAGGGCTTCGGCTCGCCGGCCCGGCTCGCCGAGACGCTGGCCGCCGACCCGCACGCGCGCGCCGACTCCGAGACGCGTCAGCGCCTGGGCGAGGTGATGCGCGAGCTGCTGGCGGTCCGCTTCAACGGCTATCGGGCGCTGACGATGCTCTCGCGCGGCCAGATTCCGGGCCCCGAGGCCGGGCTCGCCAAGGTGACGATGGTCAACGCCGCGATCGAGGCCACCGACCTCGCCGCCGACGTGCTCGGCCCCGAGGCGCTGGACGCCGACAATCACTGGAGCTACCTGATCTCGTTCCTGCCCGGGCTCAAGTCGGCGGGCGGCACCGAGCAGATCCTGCGCAACACGATCGGCGAGCGCGTGCTCGGGCTCCCGCCCGAGCCGCGCCTGGACAAGGGCGTGCCGTTCAGCGAGCTGCGCGCGAAGGAGAAGGAGGCGGTGGCCCGATGAACTTCGCGCTGACAGACGAGCAGCTGTTGTTGCGCGAGGCCGCCCGAGGGGCGCTCTCGCGGCACAAGACGATCGACGCCGCCCGCAGGGCGCTGGAGGACACCGGCGCGCTGCCGGACCTGTGGCCGATGGCGGTCGAGGCCGGCTGGCCCGGGATGCTGATCGACGAGCAGCACGGCGGCGCCGGCCTGGAGGCATTCGACGCGCTGCTGGTGGCCGAGGAGCTAGGCCGCGTGCTGGCTGCGGTCCCTCTGCTGGGCCTGCTGCCGGCCACGGCGATCCTCAACGCGGCCGCCGACGAGTCGTTGCCGGAGGTCGCCGACGGCGACCTCCGTCCCGCCTACGTGCCCGCGCGGCCGCCGAGCGAGCTCGAGCCGAGCTGGACGGTGCAGCCGCGCTCGGGCGCCGCGCGCGCCCCCGCGCCGACGGCGACCGTCGAGGGCGACCAGGTCGTGCTCGAGGGCGGCGTCGCGTTCGTCCCCGACGCTCCCGGCGCCGGTCTGCTGGTCGCGGTCGGCGTGACCGCTGGCGGCGAGGCCGTCGGCGTGGCGCTGGAGGCGGACGCCGACGGCGTGACGGTCGAGGCCGTGCGGTCCTATGACGCCACCCGATCGCTGGCTCACGTGGTCTTCTCCGGCGCGCGCGGGCGGCGGCTCGACGTCGCGCCCGGCGTGCTCGAGGACGCGTGGTATCTGGCTCAGGCGCTGATCGCCGCCGAGTCGCTGGGCGCGGTCCAGACGTGCCTGGACGTGTCGGTGCAGTACGCCAAGGAGCGCTTCACGTTTGGCCGTGCGATCGGCTCCTACCAGGCGGTCAAGCACGAGCTGACCGAGGTGCTGCGGCGGATGGAGAACGCCCGGGGCCTGCAGTACTACGCCGGCTGGGCGCGCGAGTCCAAGCCCGACGAGTTCCCGCTGGCGGCCAGCGCCGCGCGGTCGGCCGCCGGCGACGCGCTGGACTTCGCCGCGCGGTCGATGATCAACGTGCACGGCGGGATCGGCGCCACCTGGGAGCACGACGCGCCGCTGTTCTTCCGCCGGGCGGAGCTCTCGCGCCGGCTGCTGGCCGGGACCCACGATGCCACCGACCGGGTGGCCGAGAGCACACTCAACACGGTGCCGTCGACATCATGACGGCCACCGACGTCACCGATCTCGCGCGCGAGGTCCTCAACCAGGCCCCGCCGCTGCAGCCGATCAACCTGTTCGACTCAGACCTCGCGCTGGCCGAGGCACTGGAGCGGGAGGGGGGCGGCTGGGGCGTCGACCGGGCGAGGGAAGCCGGCGGCGTGGCCGGCAGCGTCGAAGCGGCCGAGCACGGCCGCCGTGCCGAGCGAAACCTGCCGATCCTGCGCACCCATGATCGTCACGGCAACCGGATCGACGAGGTCGAGCTCGACCCCTCCTGGCACTGGCTGCTGCGGGGCGCCGTCGAGCGCTCGATCGCCAGCCTGCCGTGGCGCGAGCCCCAACCCGGAGCCCACGTGGTCAGGTCGGCGCTGTTCACGCTGTGGGGCAACGCCAACGACGGCGTCATGTGCCCGGTGTCGATGACCTACGCCGCCGTCCCCGCGCTGCGCGACGGCGCGCCCGAGCTGACCGCCGAATGGGAGCCGCGGCTGACGCGGCCCGACTACGACCACGGCGCGCTGGCCGGGATGGCGATGACCGAGCGCCAGGGCGGATCTGACGTGCGCGCCAACATCACGCGCGCCGAGCCGGTCGGCGACGGCCTGTATGAGATCCACGGCCACAAGTGGTTCTGCTCGTATCCGCCGTGCGACGTGTTCCTGGTGCTGGCGCAGGCCCCCGGGGGCCTCTCCTGCCTGCTGGTGGAGCGCGGGCCGGGGATGGAGTTCCAGCGGCTCAAGGACAAGCTCGGCACGCGCTCGTTGCCGTCCTCCGAGGTTGAGTTCCACGGGCTCACCGGGCGCCTGGTCGGCGAGGAGGGCCGCGGCGTGCCGGCGATCATCCGGATGGTCAACCACACCCGGTTGGACTGCCTGCTGGGGGCGACCACCGGCCTTCGGCGAGGCACGGTCGAGGCGATCCATCACGCGCGTCACCGCTCCGCGTTCGGGGCACCGCTGGTGCGCCAGCCGGCGATGCGAAACGTCCTGGCCGATCTGGCGATCGAGTCCGAGGCCGCGACCGCGTCGGCGATCCGGGTGGCGCGCAGCTACGACGAGGACGAGCCGGCCTTCCGGCGCTTCGCCACCGCGGTGATGAAGTACTGGGTGTCCAAGCGGGCCGCCCCCCACGCCGCCGAAGCGCTCGAGTGCCTGGGCGGCAACGGGTTCGTGGAGGACTCGGGGCTGCCGCTGCTGTATCGCGACGCGCCGCTGAACTCGATCTGGGAAGGGTCGGGCAACGTGGCCGCGCTCGACGTGTTGCGGGCGATGGCCAAGGAGCCCGAGGCCCTGCCGGCGTTCCTGTCCGAATGCGAGCTCGCCGACGGGGCCGACCCGCGGCTGGACGCCCATCTGGAGGGCGTCCGTGAGCGCACCCGCGCCGTGTTCGCCGGCGGCGATCCCCAGTTCGAGGCGCGCCGGGTGGTGGAGGACCTGGCGCTCGCGCTGCAGGCGTCGCTGCTGGTGCGCCACGCTCCGCCCGCGGTAGCCGACGCGTTCTGCGCCGCCAGGCTCGCCGGCGAGGGCGGGCGCGTGTTCGGCACGCTTCCGGCCGGCGTCGACGCGGAGGCGATCATCGACCGCGCGCTGCCGGCGTGAGCATCGTCGAGGCGCAGCACACTGGCAGGGTTGCGCGGATCACGCTCAACCGGCCCGAGCGCGGCAACGGCATCACCCGCGCGTTGCTGACCGAGCTCGAGGCCGCGGTCGAGCGCGCCGATCTCGATCCGGCGGTCCACGTGATCCTGCTGTCGGGCGCCGGCAAGGGCTTCTGTGGGGGGTACGATCTGGTGCAGAGCGCCGAAGGATCGATCGGTCCGACGGAAAGCGCCGCTGCGCCCGGATCGCCCCTTGACCCGAAGATCATCAGGGCCAACCACGACCCGTCTCGGACGTGGGACCCGATGGTCGACCACGCGATGATGAGCCGCAACGTGCGGGCGTTCATGTCGCTGTTTGAATGCAGCAAGCCGGTGATCTGCAAGGTGCACGGCTTCTGCGTGGCCGGTGGTACCGACATGGCGCTGTGCTCGGACCTGCTGGTGATCGCCGCCGACGCGAAGATCGGCTACCCGCCGGCCAGGGTGTGGGGCTCGCCGACGACCGCGATGTGGGCACACCGGCTCGGTCCGCAGCGCGCCAAGCGGCTGCTGTTCACCGGCGACTCGCTATCGGGCGCCGAGGCGCTGGAGTGGGGCCTGGCGATCGAGGCGCCCCCGGCGCAACGGCTCGACGAGCGGACCGAAGCGCTGGTCGCGCGGATCGCGCGGATGCCGCTCAACCAGCTGCAGATGATGAAGCTGCTCGTCAACCAGTCGCTGTACTCGCAGGGTCTCCACGCCACCCAGCTGCTGGGGACGCTGTTCGACGGCGCCGCGCGGCACACCGAGGAGGGCTACGCGTTCGCGGCCCGCGCCGCGCGAGAGGGCTTCCGGGCGGCGGTCCGCGACCGCGACGAGTCTTTCGGCGACCTCGGACCGTCGACGTACAAGGGATGACGGAGGAGGTTCTCTCACCGACCCGCGAGCGGCTGCTGCACTCGGCGCAGGAGCTGATCGAGGAGGGCGGCTACGGCGCGGCGTCGGTGATCGCGATCGCCGAGCGGACCGGGGTGGCGGCCGGGACCCTGTACCGGCACTTCGCCTCCAAGGAGGAGTTGTTCGTCGAGGTGTTCCGGTCGGTGTGCGACCGCGAGCTGCGGGCGATGCGGGCGGCGGCGGCCGCGATGCCCGCCGGCGCCTCGCCCGTCGATCGGCTGGTGCGGGTGCTGTCGACGTTCGCCGAGCGCGCGCTGCGTAGGCCGCGGCTGGCCTGGGCGCTGATCGCCGAGCCGGTCGATCCGCGCGTTGACGCCGAGCGGCTGGCCTACCGCGAGCGCTACATCGCGCTGACCGCGCAGGCGTTGCGGGCGGGGATCGAGGCCGGCGAACTGCCCGAGCAGAACGTCGAGCTGACCGCGGCCGCGCTGGTCGGCGGCTGCGGCGAGGCACTGGTGGGGCCGCTGTCGCCCCTGGCGGGCGACAAGCCGACGTCGCACGAGGTGCTGGTGGCGCTGGAGACGTTCACCCGGCGCGCGGTGGGCGCGGGATGAGCTCCGCGGTCCGGGTGCAGCGCGACGGTCCGGTGACGACCGTGCTGCTGTCGCGCCCGGAGCGCCGCAACGCGGTCGACGGGGCGACCGCGGACGCGCTCGTCGAGGCGTTCTCCGCGTTCGACGCCGATCCGGACGCCAGTGTCGCGGTGCTGCACGGCGAGGGCGGCGTGTTCTGCGCCGGGGCCGACCTGAAGGCGATCGGCACCGAGACGGGCAACCGCGTCGCGCCCGACGGCGACGGTCCGATGGGGCCGACGCGGATGCGGTTGGGCAAGCCGGTGATCGCCGCGGTGGCGGGGCATGCGGTCGCCGGCGGGCTCGAGCTGGCGTTGTGGTGCGACCTGCGGGTGGCCGAGGCGGACGCGGTGTTGGGCGTGTTCTGCCGGCGCTGGGGCGTGCCGCTGATCGACGGCGGGACCGTCCGGCTCCCGCGCCTGATCGGGGTCAGCCGGGCGATGGACATGGTCCTGACCGGACGCGGCGTCGGCGCTGAGGAGGCGCTGGCGATGGGGCTCGTCACCCGAGTTGTACCGGCGGGTCAGAGCCGATACGCCGCGGAGGAGCTCGCGCGGGAGCTGGCCCGCTTCCCCCAGACCTGCATGCGCGAGGACCGGCTGTCGCTGCTCGAGCAGGACGGACTCGCGGAGGATGTCGCGATCGCCAACGAGCTGCGCCACGGGATGCGCTCGCTGGAGGAGGTGCGGCCCGGCCTGGAGCGCTTCCGGGCCGGCGCGGGGCGTCACGGGTCCTTCGAGGACGGCTAGTGTCCCGTTTGGAAAGTTCGCGTGCATTCGAGGCACCCCTGGCGGCGCTTGGCTTCGTCCCGCCACCGGCTTCGCCGGCGGCGCCGGCCTCGCGTAGCTCCGCTACGCCACGGCTCCTGCGTCCTCGCCAAGCATCCACCAGTGGCACCTCTCGGTGCACACCAACGTTCCAAACGCGACACTAGCGGGCGACGGCTACAGGGCGCGGGCCCAGGCGCCCAGCTGCCGCACGTGGTCACCGATGAGGCCAACCGCAGGTTCGGTGCCGATTAGCAGCGTCGGCCCCGGGCGCGCCCGCGCCCAGTCGGTGCAGCGCTGGTCGTGGGCATCATCGATCCATGCCAGCGGGCGGGTGGGTCCGGTGTAGGCGTCGATCGCGGCGAGCTTCCAGTGGGCGGCCGGCGGGCGCCCGAGGCGGTGCAACGCAATCAGCGGCAGCGGACCGGGGAGCCCGAGCGCGAGCGGGAGGTAGTCGTTGGCCTTCTCCTCCCAGCCGCTGCACCAGGTCAGCTCGAAGTCGTCGCCCAGCTCGCGCAGGCACGGACCGGCGACGGCCGACACGTAGTGGGCGATCCCGTCGACCAGCTGGAAGCGGCCCGCGGGCGGGCTCGCTGGGTCGAAGCCGAACAGGGAGATGACCCCGTCGACGTCGATCAGCAGGATCGGTCGGGTGGCTTGGTTGCCAATGATTGCGGGTACCAGCTTGCCATCGCTCCGTTAACTGATGCACTTCTTATGCGTGGCGCCTACACTCTCCGCTGCCACGGAGAACGGATTCAAGCTGGCCGCTTGCGCTGCCGAGAAGAAGCATGAGGCGGCGCGCCGCAGACGGTATCCGCTTCCAGCCCATTTAATGACCTTGATATTCGGCATCCTCCTCGCGCTGGCCTGCGCTCTCGCGACCAACGTCGGTTTCCTGTACAAGCATCGCGGTGCGTGCGCGGCCCCTCCGGTCGACGTCCGCCGGCCGCTGCGGTCGGCCCGCTCGCTGTTCGCGTCGCCGATGTTCACGATCGGGATGGTGATCGCGACCGGGGCGTGGGCATTCCATGTTGCGGCGATGTCGATGGCGCCGCTGTCGACCGTGCAGGTCGTGCTGGCCGGCGGCGTGGTGCTGCTGGCGATCATGGCCGAGCGGATGCTGGGCGTGCGGGTCGGGGGCCGGCAGTGGGCCGGCCTGGCCCTGACCGCGGGCGGGCTGATGCTGCTCGGGGTCACGTTGCCCGTATCGCACGGCGCGCAGTCGAACTTCTCGGCTCCAGCCGCGATCGCGTTCGAGGCCGGCCTGATCGTGTTCGGAACGCTGCTGATCGCCGGTCCGCGGATCGGCGCGCCCAAGGAGCACCACGGGTTCATGCTCGGCGCGGCGTCGGGGATCTTGTTCGGCGTGTCGGACATCGCGATCAAGGCGATGTCGGGGCTGATTGGGGCCCGGGGCCCGGCCGGGCTGCTGACGCCGTGGCTGCTGGTCTGTGTGGCCGCGTCGGTGGCCGCGTTCTACGCGTCGGCCAGGGGTCTGCAGGACGGCGACCCGGTGCCGGTGATCGCGATCACGGGCACCGCGGCGAACATCGCCGGGATCTTCGGCGGGATCATCGTGTTCGGCGACCCGCTGTCGGCCAACCCGCTGTCGCTCGGGATCGAATGCTTCGCGTTCTGCCTCGTGATCGTGGCGGCGTGGCTGATGCCCGCGCCGGTGCGCGCCCGGGGCGCGGCCGCCACGGCTTGACCGGAGCTTCGGTCAGGCGCTTCGCTCAGGCGCCCCCCGGTCGGCCTGAATCGCCTCCATCGTGAGCTGTACGTAGTCGCCCTCTGAGCCTGCGGCGAACGCCCAGCCGGTGCCCGGATCGCTCATCGCCAGGACCGTGCCGGTGTCCAGTTGCTCGGCCACCTCCGGGAAGCGCATCGTCGAGACCAGCACGTAACGGGCGGGGGCATCGGAGGTATTGCGAAGCCGGTGGGCCCCGGCCGGGCCGGTGGGGAACCCGATCACCGCCCCTCGGGAGACCGTCCGTGTGCCCTCGGGAGTGCGGAGCTCGAGCTCGCCGGCGAGCACGATCAGCAGCTCCTCGTTGCCGTGGTGCAGGTGGTAGGGGGTGGCCTGGCCGCCGGGGTCGAGCTCGAACACCGAGCAGCCCAGTTCGCGGCTGCCGGCGTGTGGTCCAAGACGGGTCCCGCGCGCCGATCCAAGGTCTCGCTCCCAGGCGGTCATCTCGAAAACATTGTGATCTTCGGTCATGGGTCCCATGATCCCAGGACCGCCGCGCCGCCGTCACCGGGTAAGGTCACGGCATCGATGCCGAGCGCCGAACATCTGCTCGCAGGCACGCGCACCCCGCGAGGCTGGTCCGTGCGACCTCGCTCGACCTCTCCGCGCTGACCAAGCTGTTCAACGAGGGCTTCTCGAACTACTCCGTGCCGATCTCGCTCGACGAGACCGGCTTTCGCCACCACATCGCCGACTACGACATCGACCTGGGCGCCTCGCGCGTGGTGATCGACGATCAGCCGGTGTCGTTCGCGCTGATCGGACGGCGCGACACCGAGGCGTGGATCGGCGGGATGGGCACCGCGCCCTGGCGCCGCCGCCTCGGCCTCGGTGAGCGCGCGGTCGGCGCCGCGATCGAGGCCGCCTTCGCGCGCGGGTGCCGTCACGTGTGGCTCGAGGTCCTCGAGGACAACCAGGCGGCGTTCGAGATGTACACCAAGCTCGGGTTCGAGCTCCAGCGCGACCTGATCGTGTGGTCGCTGCCGGCGACGGGGCAGACCGTGGAGTCCGAGCCGCCCGCCGACCTCGAGGCCACCCGCGCCTGGATCGCCGCCAACCGTGCCAGCCGCGAGCCCTGGCAGCGCGCCGGCGGAACGCTCGATCGGCTGCTCGAGCGCGGGGTCGCGCTGCACGGGGCGGTCGTTCGCGACGGCGGTGAGGTCGCGGCCGCGGTCGTCTACCGCGACGACGAGCCCACGGTCGCGGTCCTGCAGCTCGCGGCCACCGATGAGGCCGCGGCCGCGCGGGCGTTCACGGCCGCGGCGGCGGGGCGACCGCTGCGCCTGACCAACGTGCCCACCGACGAGCCCGTCTCGCACGCGCTCGAGCGGCTCGGGGCTCGGCAGGTCGCCCGGCAGCACGAGCTGCGCCTGACACTCGGTTAGCGGCGGGGGCGCTCCGGCCGTCGCCGGGGGTGCATAACACGACAAATCCGGCCGGCGAGCAGAGGCTTGCCGTGCCGAGCACGCATACCGTGCTTAACGCGGCAAGGCTCCCGGGTCGGCGCGGATTTGACGTGTTGTGCACGCCTCGTCATGCGAGCTCACCGGACCGCGGACGATCGCGGACGACGTCGATCGTGACGATCTGGCCGTCGGTGATCGTGAACGCGACGGCCGCGATCCGGACCGTCGGCGACTCGACGACGATTCCGGCGGCGCCGTTGACCAGCGCCGGCCGGCACAGCCGCGCGAACCGCGGCCCGCGCTCGGCCGTGTAGCGGGCGACATCGAGCGCGCCCGTGACGCGCTCGGGCGCCGTCGTGGCGCGCCCGGCCAGGTCGACCCGCATCACCACGCCGGGGTCGAGGAGGGCTAGCAGCGCGTCGAAGTCTCCGGCGCGCGAGGCCGCCAGGAACGCGGTGACGACCTCGCGCTGGCGGGCGAGGTCGACGATCGGGGCGATCTCGGCGAACGGCACCGCGAACATGTCGTGCAGCACGAACGCCAATCGCTCGGCCGGGGTCAGCGTGTCCAGCACGACCAGCAGCGCCAGCCCGACCGCGTCGGCGAGCAGCGTCTCGTGCTCGGGATCGGAGCTTTCGTCGACGCTGACGATCGCCTCCGGCAGCCGGTCGCCCGCCGCGTCTTCCGGGCGCGCGCGACGGGCGCGGAGCATGTCGATGCAGACCCGCCCGACCACGGTCGTTAGAAACCCGCCCACGTTCTCGATCGACTCCGGGCGCGAGCGGCTGATCCGCAGCCACGCCTCCTGGACGGCATCCTCGGCCTCGCCGACCGAGCCCAGCATCCGGTAGGCCACCGCCTCCAGCTGCCGGCGGTGGCGCTCGAACTGCTCGGGCTGCAGCGTCTGATCGTTGGGCTGGTGCATCGTGGTCACGTCCTCGGGAGGGATCGAGCTCTCATAGGTCATGTCGCGTCGACCGACGGAAATGTGACAAGCCGCCGGTCACGTTTCGCCGCGGCGGTCCGTCAGCGAGGTGAAGGCACCGAACCTGGAGGACACCTCATGACGACTACAGACTCATCCGCGCGAGCACCGGCCGGCTCCGTGCTGGCCACCCGCCGAGGCAAGCTGACGCTGGCGTTGCTGTGCGCGGTCGCGTTCGTCGACTTCGTCGACAGCTCGATCGTCAACGTCGCGCTCCCCTCGATTCGCCGCGCGCTGGACTTCTCCCAGCAGGGCCTGCAATGGGTGCCCAGCGGCTACCTGCTCACCTACGGCGGGTTCATGCTGCTCGGCGGCCGGGCGGCGGACTTGCTGGGACGGCGACGGGTGCTCGTCACCGGCACGGTGGTCGTCGGGGTCTCGTCGCTGATCGGCGGATTCGCCGAGGGCTCGGGCCTACTGGTGGCGGCCCGCATGGCCCAGGGCCTGGGCGCGGCGCTGATGCTGCCCGCGGCGCTCTCGATCCTGACCACCACGTTCAAGGAGGGGTCGGACCGCAACACCGCGCTGGGCTTCTGGGGCGGGATGGGCGGCCTCGCCTCTGCCGCGGGGGTGCTGCTCGGCGGCCTGCTGACCGAGAGCCTGGGATGGCGGTGGGTGATGTTCGTCAACCCGATCGCCTGCGTGCTCGTGCTGATCGCGGTCTACCGGCTGATCGACGGCGAGCGCCGCCGCGCGCCGGTGGCGAACTTCGACGCGCTCGGGGCGGTGCTCGCGACAGGTGGAATGCTGTTGTTGGTGTACTCGCTGGTGCAGGCCCCGACCGTGGGCTGGGGAACGGCCCGCACGATCGGCGGGCTCGCCGGAGCGCTGGCGCTGCTGGCCGCGTTCGTGGTCAACGAGCTGCGCCAGCGCAACCCGCTCGCGCCGCTCTCGATCTTCAAGATCAACGGCCTGGGCTTCGCCGACGCCACCCAGCTGATCGCCACGGCCGGGTTCCTGACGATCTTCTTCTTCCTGACGCTGTACATGCAGACAGTGCTCGGCTACTCGGCGATCCAGACCGGCGTCGCGTACCTGCCGATGTGCTTCGCGGTGGCGGTTGCGGCCGGCGTGGGATCGCAGCTGATCTCGCGCGTGGGCACACGGCCGATGGTCGTGGTCGGCGCCCTGATCGCCGCCGGCGGCGTGTACCTGCTGTCGCGGATCCCGGTGCACGGCTCCTATGTCTCCGACCTGCTCCCTGGGATGCTGATCGTCTCGGTCGGCCTCGGGCCGCTGTTCGTCGGCAACACGACGGCTGCCAACGCGGGCGTCCCGGCCGACAAGGCCGGACTTGCGGCCGCGCTGCTCAATGCCTCCCAGCAACTCGGCGGCGCGCTCGGGCTGGCGATCTTCTCGGCGCTGGCGACGAGTCTCACCCGGGATCAGCTGGCCGCCCACGTGCCGGGGCCCGACGCGCTGACCGCGGGCTTCTCGCGGGCGCTGCTGTTCGCCAGCATCTTCCTCGCCGCCTCGGCGGTGCTGGCGCTGCGGGCGACCAACACCCGCGGCGAGACCGATCAGGAGGTTCCGGATTCGCTGGTCGCGCCCGTCGGGGCCTGATCGGCGGCGGGTTCGCGGGACTGCTCGGCGGCTGCGCTACGGCTGCCGTCGAGCAGGACCCGCGCGACCTGCGGCGGGTCGTCGTAGGTCGGCACGTGCCCGCAGCCGGTGAGGATCACGATCCGGGCGCCCGGGACCCGGCGAGCCGCGCGCGGCGCCTGACGCGGGAGCAGCAGACGGTCCTTCTCGCCCCAGGCGATCGTCACCGGGACGCCGATCCGCTCGCCACCGCTGAAGTGCTCCTTGACCAGCGCCTTGAGCGTGTCGTCGAACCAGGGCGCGCCGGCGAGCGCCTTGGTAGCGGTGGCGGCGTCGGCCGGCGGCACCAGCTCGGGACGGGCGACGATCTGCGACCAGGTGAGCCGGCGCACGGCGGGCGAGCGGCTGAGGCGATCGGCATGCGGGGCCAGCAGCCGGCCCAGCCTCACCGTCATCGCCAGCGAGGCGCGCTGGTAGACGGCCTCGCGTGAGTTGTGAAAGCCGGCGGGGGACAGGCCGGTGGCGGAGGCGACGCGGTCGCGCTTGGCGAGCTCCAGCGCGATCCACCCCCCCAGGGAGTTGCCGGCGACGTGCGGGCGCTCCAGCTCGAGCTGATCCAGGAACCGCGTGGTCAGGTCGGTGAGCGACTCGATCCCGGGCGGGGTGCCGGGCGGGGGCATCGGCGAGGCGCCGAACCCGGGGAGGTCGAACGCGATCACCTCGCGCTCGGGCTCGAGCCGGCTGAGCACCGGCTGCCACATCTGCCAGTGGCTGCCGATTCCGTGGATCAGGACCAGCGGCGGGCCGATTCCTGAGCGGTGGTAGACGACGTCGACGTGCTGGGCCACGGGCGGAGCCTACGGGAAGCGGGCGGTTCGCCGCCTAGGTTTGGGATCCAGGCGGACAACCGGAGCGCCCCGGGCTCACCGGAACGGACAATTGTGGGTCCGATCGGCGAGCGATACCGTTGTACGAAACGGCACACGAGCTACGAGGAGAGCAATGGCGAGCACCGAGGAGGCAGTTCGCGCCCCGCAGGGCACGCTCCAGGAATTGGCCAAGCGGCACCTCTGGATGCACTTCACCCGCATGTCCGCCTACGAGGACGTCGAGGTCCCGATCATCGTCAGGGGGGAGGGCTGCTACGTCTACGACGAGCACGGCAACCGTTACCTCGACGGCCTGTCCGCGCTGTTCTGCGTGAACATTGGCCACGGCCGCGCGGACGTCGTCCAGGCGGGCGCCGACCAGGCCAAGGAGCTCGGCTTCTACACCAACTGGTCCTACGCGCACCCACCGGCGATCCGGCTGGCGGCGCGGATCGCGTCACTGGCGCCCGGCGAGCTCAACCGCGTGTTCTTCACCAGCGGTGGCAGCGAGGCCGTCGAGTCCGCGCTGAAGCTCGTCCGCCAGTACCACAAGCTCGCCGGCAAGCCGAACAAGACCAAGGTGATCGCCCGCGAGATCGCCTACCACGGCACCAGCCTCGGGGCGCTGTCGGCGACCGGGATCACCGACCTGCGGACGCCGTTTGAGCCGCTCACCCCGGGCGGCTGCCACGTCATCAACACCAACACCTACCGGCTGCCGCTGCACATGACCGAGGCCGACCTGGCCGAGACGATCGCCGAGCGGATCGAGTTCGAGGGGCCCGACACGGTCGGGGCCGTGATCCTCGAGCCCGTGCAGAACGCCGGTGGCTGTTTCACCCCGCCCGAGGGCTACTTCCAGCGCGTGCGCGAGATCTGCGACGAGTACGACGTGCTGATGATCTCCGACGAGGTGATCTGCGCCTGGGGCCGCCTGGGCGAGTGGTTCGGCTGCCAGCGCTACGACTACCAGCCCGACATCATCACCACCGCCAAGGGCCTGACCAGCGCGTATGCGCCGATGGGCGCGGTGATCCTGTCCGACCGGGTGGCCGCCCCGTTCCTCGATGGGACCAACAGCTTCACCCACGGGTTCACGTTCGGCGGCCACCCGGTGTCGGCCGCGATCGCGATGGCCAACCTGGACGTGTTCGAGCGCGAGGGCATCCTCGAACACGTGCGCGCCCACGAGGGCGAGTTCCAGGCGATGCTCGACTCGCTGCGCGACCTGCCGATCGTCGGCGACGTCCGCGGCGCGGGCTTCTTCCACGCGATCGAGCTGGTCAAGGACAAGGAGACCAAGGCCACGTTCGACGACGAAGAGTCCGAGACGCTGCTGCGTGGCTTTTTGTCCGGCGAGCTCTACCGCCGCGGGCTGATCTGCCGCGCCGACGACCGCGGCGACCCGGTCATTCAGCTGTCGCCGCCGCTGATCGCGGGTCCCGAGCAGTTTGAGGAGATCGAGTCGATCCTCCGCGGGGTGCTCACCGAGGCCACCGATCGCATGCAGGTGGAGCACGGAAAGGCAGCTCGTCACCACACGCAACCGATCGTCGCGCCAGCTCGCCGGAGCTGAACCGCGACCGATGCTGACCGTTCGCGAGCTGCTGAAGGACCTCGACCTCCGCTTGGTGGCGGGCGAAGGCGGCGTCGACCTGCCGGTCCGCTGGGTGCACATCACCGAGCTGACCGACCCGACGCCGTGGCTGTCGGGCGGCGAGCTGCTGCTGACCACCGGCCTGCAGCTCGATACGCCCGAGCGCCAGCGCGAGTTCGTCACCAGGCTCACCGACCATCACCTGGCGGGACTCGGGTTCGGGATCGGGTTCGAGCACGAGACCGTGCCCGAGCCGCTGATCGAGGCGGCCACCGCGCGCGAGTTCCCGGTGTTCGAGGTCCCCTACGAGCTGCCGTTCATCGCGATCACCGAGGCGGCGTTCACGCAGCTGGTCAACGAGCAGTACGCGGTGCTGCGCCGGGCGCTGGCCGCCCAGGAGCGGCTGGAGCGGATCGTCCTGTCCGAGCGCGGGCTGGAGACGCTGGCCGCGGCGCTGGCGACGTTGCTCGGCGCCGCGGTGCTCGTGTTCGACTCCCGCGGCGAGCCGATCATGCAGCGCGCCTTCCGGCGCACGATCGAGCGCGAGTCGGTGGCCGCGCTGAAGGCCGAGATCCGCGAGCGGGCTCGCCGGCGTGAGGCCCGCGCGTTCATGCCGCCGGTCGATCAGGGCAACCAGGGACTCGCGCTGCCGGTCGCCGCCGACGGCGCGCCCCAGGGAGCCGCCGGCGGACCGCCGCGCGTGCCGGAGGCGTGGCTGGTGGCGATCAAGGACAGCGGCCCCCTGTCGGACTTCGATCGCCTGACGCTGCATCAGGCGGTCACGATCGTCGCGCTGGAGCTGTTGCGGGCACGGGTGGCGGGCGACACCGAGCGCCGGCTCGCCGGCGACGTGCTCGACGCGGTTGTGCGCGGCGAGCTCGGCGGCGCCGACCTGGCTCGGCGGCTGGCGCCGTTTGGGCTGTCGGACCGGGTTGCGGCGCTGGTGGTCCAGCGTCCCCACAACGGGCGCGGCTCCCCGGCGCCGATCGAGTCGGCGCTGATCGCGGCGCTGCGCGACGACGCGGCCCCGGGGCTGGTGGCCTCGACCGGTCCGCTGACGTGCGCGCTGGTCCCCGGGATGGGCGATGAGGAGCTGTTCGCGCTGGCCTCGCGGGTGGGCACCACGGTCGGTGCCGAGCTCGGGCTCTCGGTTGGGGTCGGCGTCGGCCGGGCGGTGTCCGGAGGCGAAGCGCGGCGCAGCTTCCACGAGGCCCGTTGCGCGGTCGAGGCGCTGGCGCTCGGGATGACCGCGAACGGCGGCAACGGATCGGGCGACCACGCCGGCGGTCCGCGGATCGCCACCTATAAGGATCTTGGCTCGTTCCAGCTGCTGCTGTCGCTCCAGGACGACGAGGCGCTGCGGCTGTTCTGCGACTCGATCCTCGGGCCGATCGAGGCCAGCGAGGGTCACTACGGCGGCGAGCTGATGCGCTCGCTGGAGGCGTACATCGAGGAGAACGGCCAGTGGGAGCGAGCCGCCCGGCGGCTGTACTGCCACCGGCACACGCTCCGCTACCGGATCCGGAGGGTCGAGGAGCTGACCGGGCGCAACCTCGGCAGCGCTCGCGACCGGATCGAGTTCTGGCTGGCGCTGCGCGGCCGGGAGCTGGTGACTTGAGAAACTCATTGGAGGAGGTGGTCTTGCGGTGAAGGTCGGGGTCCCAACCGAGGTCAAATCCGACGAGTACCGGGTGGCGCTGACGCCGGCTGGCGTGCGCGAGCTGCGTGAGGCCGGACACGAGGTGTTCGTCCAGAGCGGCGCCGGCGACGGCTCCGCGATCGCGGACGAGGCCTACACCGCGCAGGGCGCGACGATCCTGCCCGACGCCGATGCGGTGTTCGAGGAGGCGACGCTGATCGTCAAGGTCAAGGAGCCCCAGCCGCTCGAGGTCGAGCGGCTCGAGCCGCGCCACACGCTGTTCACCTACCTGCATCTGGCCGCCGACGCCGCCCTGACCAAGGGCCTGATGGCGTCCGGCGCGACCTGCATCGCCTACGAGACCGTCGAGGACGCCCGCGGCCGGCTGCCGTTGCTGGCGCCGATGTCGGAGGTCGCGGGCAAGATCGCCACTCAGGCCGGCGCGTTCATGCTCGAGAAGCCGCTCGGCGGCCGCGGGATCCTGCTCGGCGGCGTCCCGGGGGTGGCGGCGGCGAACGTGATGGTGATCGGCGGCGGCGTCGTCGGGATGAACGCGGCGTTCATCGCGATCGGGATGGAGGCCACGGTCTACGTCTACGACCGCAACATCGATCGCCTGCGCGAGCTCGACGTCGCCTTCGGCGGCCGCGCCGACACGTGCTTTGCCTCGACGCTCGAAATCGAGCAGCGGCTGCCCGACATGGACCTCGTGATCGGCGCGGTGCTGGTGCACGGCGCCCGGGCGCCCCGGGTGATCACCCGCGCTCAGCTGGGGCTGATGAAGCGCCAGGCGGTGCTGGTCGACGTCTCGATCGACCAGGGCGGGTGCTTTGAGACCTCGCGGCCGACCACCCACTCGGACCCGACGTATGAGGTCGACGGCATCACGCACTACTGCGTGACCAACATGCCGGGGGCGGTCCCGATCACCTCCACCTACGCGCTGACCAACGCGACGATGCCCTATGTCCTCGATATTGCCGGCACCGGCGCGGCCGGCGCGGTGGCCGAGAACCGCGGGCTGAGGCTCGGCGTCAACGTCGCCGGCGGGCACGTCACCTACGCGCCCGTCGCCGACGCCGTCGGGGCGCCGTACGTGCCCGTCGACGAGGCGCTGGCGGGACTGGCGGCCGAGCCGGCCTGAGGTGGCGTGAGGGAATCGACAGTGCCCCTGCTACATTTGCGCACCGGATGCCCACTACCAGCCAACTGATCCGCAAGGGTCGCACTGCGCCCAAGAAGAAGCTGGCCACCCCGGGCCTGAAGTCCGGCAAGGGCCGCAAGAAGAAGGTCGCCGCGCCGCAGCGCCGCGGCGTGTGCACGCGCGTCTACACGACCACGCCGAAGAAGCCGAACTCGGCGCTGCGCAAGGTCGCCCGTGTGCGTCTGACCAACGGCATGGAGGTCGGTGCCTACATCCCCGGCGAGGGCCACAACCTGCAGGAGCACTCGGTTGTGCTCGTGCGTGGCGGCCGCGTCAAGGACCTGCCCGGGTTTCGCTACAAGGTGATCCGCGGGACGCTCGACGCCGCCGGCGTCAGCGACCGTAAGAAGGCGCGCTCGCAGTACGGCGTGAAGGCCAAGTAGCTGGTGGTCTAGTGCCTCGTCGCGCAGCAGCAGCGGTTCGGCCGATCCCCCCGGATCCGGTCCACCACAACCGCCTCGTCCAGCAGGTCATCAACAAGGTGATGCTCGACGGCAAGAAGGCCGTCGCCGAGAAGATCGTCTATGACGCGCTCGCGATTCTCGGCGAGCGCAGCGGCAAGAACCCGATCGAGCAGCTCGAGGGCGGCATCAAGGCGCTGACCCCGGTGCTCGAGGTTCGCTCCCGCCGCGTCGGCGGCGCCACCTACCAGGTCCCGGTCGAGGTCCCCTCGCGCCGGGCCCGCACGCTCGCCGTCCGCTGGCTCGTCGGCTTCGCCCGCCAGCGTCGCGAGAAGACGATGGCCCAGCGGCTCGCCAACGAGCTGCTCGACGCCCAGCAGCAGCAGGGCGGCGCCTACAAGCGCAAGGACGACATCTACCGCATGGCGCAGGCGAACAAAGCGTTCGCCCACTACCGCTGGTAGAGGTCCCCCGCTTCGACGTCAAGAGGCTCGGGCGAATCGGTAGCCCCGACCTCGACCGCTCCGGGCCTCGGGCGGGCGACGTGCTCCGGGTGCCCGCGCCTACCGTCGCAGAGAAAGAACACGAGGGCCGCCCACCACACGGGACCGGGGGCTGCAGTGGGACAACCCTCGCCGTGTCAAATGTAGCGTCGGAAGACGACCCTGGGCGAAGGTATACCAGCGATGTCAGGATGCCGACAATCGGCAGCACTGAGTTCAGGGCACTGATCGGTGTCCGATCGCCGGAAGATCGCATAGAACGCCAGCAAACTGGCGAAATCAACGCTGAATGCAACGCTTTGCGCTACCTATCCGACGCACCGCCGGACGTTCGTTTCAAACCTCGGAACGGGCCGGCCGCAGGGCGGGCGCGCCGATCGCCATCAGGCCCACCCCGCAGGTGATCACGAGCACGGCGGCACCGAGCGTCTCCACGTACATGCCGGCGCCCGGCGTCGAGCTGGCGCTGGCGAAGTGGTTGGCGCCGGAGGTCGCCAGGCCGGTCGCGTTGGCGTCGGGCAGGTCGACGATCAGCGCGATCAGCAAGGTCACGATCCCCAGCAGCCCGATGGCCAGCAGCGCGGGCCGGCTGCCGTCGCGCCACACGCCGACCGCCAGCGCGGCGGCGAGCAGCGCGATCGGGATCAGCGCGTAGGTGTGGTGTGAGCCCGCCGTGACCGTCTTGATCGGATTCGGGCTGGTCTCGACGTGGACCCAGAACAGCGTCATGAACTCGGCCACGACCAGCAGCAGCGACCCGAGCAGGGTCCCGGCGAGGATCCCGACGCGCGCGCCGCGGGCCAGCTCGGGACGCGCCTGACGGGGCCCGGAGGCGGCCGGTTGCGCGCCCGTCGCAGACGCCTGATTTGGCCGTCGGGGGCTGCTATATTCGCTGTTCGTCCCGGGAGGCGTGTTGTTCATCTGTGCTCGCCACCGGGCGCGGAGAATCCAATCGATGGAGACGCCGACCTCATAAAACCGCCCCACGTCGACCGCCGCGTCGTGACGGGGCCCGGCTGGGCCCTTTTTCATGTCCGCGGGCGACGCTCCCAGACTTCAGCCCACACGCAACACCACGATCAGACCTGACGCAAATGCCTCGCACGTTCACGCTCGAAAAGACTCGCAACATCGGGATCATGGCGCACATCGACGCCGGCAAGACGACGACGACCGAGCGCATCCTCTATTACACGGGCCGCACCTACAAGATGGGTGAGGTCCACGAGGGCGCTGCCGTCATGGACTGGATGGAGCAGGAGCAGGAGCGCGGAATCACGATCACCTCCGCGGCCACCACCTGCGAGTGGCACGACCACCGGATCAACATCATCGACACGCCGGGACACGTCGACTTCACGGTCGAGGTCGAGCGCTCGCTGCGCGTCCTCGACGGGGCGATCGCGCTGTTTGACTCCGTCGCCGGCGTCGAGCCACAGTCCGAGACCGTCTGGCGTCAGGCCGACAAGTATCACGTGCCGCGCATCGCCTACATCAACAAGATGGACCGCATCGGGGCCGACTTCGAACGGGGCGTGCAGACGATGATCGACCGCCTCGGGGCGCACCCCGTCCCCGTGCAGATTCCGATCGGCGCCGAGTCGGACTTCCGCGGGATCGTCGACCTGGTCGAGAACAAGGCGATCGTCTACAAGGACGAGCTCGGCAAGGAGCAGGACGTCATCGAGATCCCGGACGAGTTCGTCGACGCGGCCGCGGTCGCGCGCGAGCACCTGCTCGAGGAGGTCTCCCAGTACGACGACGACCTGCTCGAGATGATCCTCGAGGAGGTCGAGATCCCGGTCGCGCGCCTGAAGGCCGCGATCCGGCAGGCCACGCTCGAGATCAAGCTGACCCCGGTGCTGTGCGGCAGCTCGTTCAAGAACAAGGGTGTGCAGCCGCTGCTCGATGCGGTCATCGACTACCTCCCGAGCCCGCTCGACGTGCCCCCGGTCGAGGGCCTCGAGCCCGACAAGGCGTCTGACAACGGCGGCCGTCCGGCTCTGCGCGACGCGTCCGACGACGAGCCGTTCGCGGCGCTGGTCCACAAGATCATGGCCGACCCCTACGTCGGCAAGCTCACCTACTTCCGCGTCTACTCCGGCCACCTCGAGGCCGGTTCGCGCGTGCTCAACGTCAACACCGGACGCACCGAGCGGATCGGGCGCATCCTGATGATGCACGCCAACGACCGCGAGGAGGTCAAGGAGGTCTACGCCGGCGACATCGCCGCCGGGGTCGGGATCAAGCAGGTCGCGACCGGCGACACGCTCGCCGCGCCGGACCGTCCGATCAAGCTCGAGACGATCGTGTTCCCCGAGCCGGTGATCAAGGTCGCGATCGAGCCGAAGACCAAGGCCGACCAGGAGAAGATGTCGACCGCGCTCGCGCGCCTCGCCGAGGAGGACCCCACGTTCCAGGTGCGCACCAACGAGGAGACCGGCCAGACCGAGATCTCCGGGATGGGCGAGCTGCACCTCGAGGTGCTGGTCGACCGGATGATGCGCGAGTTCAAGGTCGACGCCAACGTCGGGCGCCCGCAGGTCTCCTACCGGGAGACGGTGCGCGGTACCGCGCAGAAGGTCGAGGGGCGGTTCGTGCGTCAGACCGGTGGCGCCGGTCAGTACGGGATCGTCTACATCGACATCGAGCCGCTGCCCGGCGAAGGATTCGACTTCGTCAACAAGATTCGCGGTGGCTCGATTCCGACCGAGTTCATTCCGGCGGTCGAGAAGGGCGTCGAGGAGGCGTTGGACAACGGCCCCCGGGCCGGGTACCCGATGGTCGACCTGCGGGTCACGCTGGTCGACGGCAAGTATCACGACACCGACTCCTCCGAGATCGCGTTCAAGGTCGCCGGCTCACTGGCGATGAAGGCCGCCGCCGCGCGGGCCAAGCCGGTGCTGCTGGAGCCGATCTTCGCCGTCGAGGTCGTCACGCCCGAGGAGTTCATGGGCGAAGTGATCGGAGACCTGAACCGCCGTCGCGGCCAGGTCAGCGGCATGGAACAGCGTGGGAACGCTCAGGTCGTCACTGGCCACGTCCCGCTGGCCGAGATGTTCGGGTACGCGACCGATCTGCGGTCCAACACTCAGGGTCGGGCCACGTACACGATGCAGTTTGAGCGCTACGACGAAGTACCGCCTAACATCGCCGACAAGATCGGCGGCGACCAAGAGGCTGCGTAGCAGCAACATCGGACGGAAGTCCGATAAATTCTTCAAGTTCGCCCTCATCCGCGAACCCAACCGAGTAACAGAAGGAGCGACACCAAAGTGGCGAAGGCCAAGTTCGAGCGCGATAAGCCCCACGTAAACGTTGGCACCATCGGTCATATCGACCATGGCAAGACGACGCTGACCGCGGCCATCACCAAGGTGCTGAACGAGCGTTTCGGTGGCACGGAGGTGCGGTCATTCGAGTCGATCGACAACGCTCCTGAAGAGAAGGCGCGTGGGATTACGATCGCGACCTCGCACGTCGAGTACGAGACCCCCAACCGTCATTACGCACACGTCGACTGCCCCGGTCACGCCGACTATGTGAAGAACATGATCACCGGTGCCGCCCAGATGGACGGCGCGATCCTGGTTGTGTCGGCGGCCGACGGCGCGATGCCCCAGACGCGTGAGCACATCCTGCTCGCCCGTCAGGTCGGCGTGCCGTACATCGTCGTGTTCCTCAACAAGGTCGACATGGTCGACGACCCCGAGCTCCTCGAGCTCGTCGAGGTCGAGATCCGCGACCTGCTGTCCGAGTACGAGTTCCCGGGCGACGACATCCCGTTCATCGCCGGGTCCGCGCTGAAGGCGCTTGAGGGCGACGAGGAGTACGTCGCCAAGATCCTCGAGCTCGCCGAGGCGCTCGACACATACATCCCCGAGCCCACCCGCGACCTCGACAAGCCGTTCCTGATGCCGGTCGAGGACGTGTTCTCGATCACGGGTCGTGGCACCGTCGCCACCGGCCGAGTCGAGCAGGGGATCATCAAGACCGGTGAGACGGTCGAGATCGTCGGGATCAAGGACACCACCTCGACGGTGGTGACCGGGGTCGAGATGTTCAAGAAGATCCTCGACGAGGGCCGCGCCGGCGACAACGTCGGTTGCCTGCTGCGCGGTACCAAGCGCGACGACATCGAGCGTGGTCAGGTGCTGTGCAAGCCTGGCTCGATCACGCCGCACACCAAGTTCAAGGCCGAGGTCTACGTCCTGAAGAAGGAGGAGGGCGGACGTCACACTCCGTTCTTCACCGGCTACCGGCCGCAGTTCTACTTCCGTACGACTGACGTCACTGGCGTGGCCAAGCTGCCCGAGGGCACCGAGATGGTCATGCCCGGCGACAACGTCCAGATGGAGATCGAGCTGATCCAGCCGATCGCCATGGACCAGGGTCTGCGGTTCGCGATCCGCGAGGGCGGCCGGACGGTCGGCTCGGGGGTCGTCTCCGAAGTCATTCAGTAGTTATTGGGCGGCGTGGCCTTCGGTCCGCCGCCTGTTTTTTGAGTAGATACGACCATGGGCGGGCCCCGGTGCCCGGGGTTCGCCCTTAACGCTGAGAAGAACTCTCAAGAAAGCAACACCCCCTTCCGTGGCAACCATCGCGCAGAACAAGATTCGAATTCGCCTGAAGTCCTACGACCACACGGCGATCGAGACGGCGGCGAAGGAGATCGTCGAGACGGCGACGCGCACCGGCGCGACCGTCTCTGGTCCCGTGCCGCTCCCAACCGAAAAGAACGTGTACTGCGTGATCCGCTCGCCGTTCAAGGACAAGGACTCGCGCGAGCACTTCGAGATCCGCACGCACAAGCGGCTGATCGATATCCACCAGCCGACGCCGAAGACCGTCGACTCGCTCCAGCGACTCGACCACCTTCCGGCCGGCGTGGACATCGAGACCTCCTGATGTCCCCCACCACGAACACGCCCATTCGAGCGGCCTCTGGCGGCGCCCGGCGGCGTCCTCGCTCGCTCACGTGCCTTCCAGGCACGCCACGCCACTGCGTCCTTGCCGGTCATCCACCAGCGGCCACTCGGTGCGGCCGCCTCGCGGCGAGGGACATCTGATGGCCGCGATCCTCGCCAAGAAGCTCGGCATGACCCAGCGGTTTCTCGATAACGGCAAGGTCGAGCGCGTGACGGTGCTCGAGGCGGGCCCGTGTCCGGTGACCGGGATCCGCACGATCGAGCGCGACGGCTATGAGGCCGTGCAGCTCGCGTTCGGCGCCTGCAAGGAGAAGTCCCTGACCAAGCCCGAGCTCGGCCACCTTAAGAAGGCCGATGCGTCGGCCCACCGACACCTCGCGGAGTTCCGCAACGAGGCCGGAGAGCTGCTCGTGGGCCAGACGGTGACCGTCGAGTCGTTCGCGCCGGGCGACCAGGTCAAGGTCTCGGGCACCTCGAAGGGCAAGGGCTTTCAGGGCACGATCCGCCGCCACAACTTCAAGAGCGGCCCCAAGTCCCACGGTTCGCACAACGTCCGGGCACCGGGATCGATCGGCGCGTCGGCGACTCCCTCGCGCGTGTTCAAGGGCATGCGCGGCCCCGGCCGGATGGGCGGTGGGCGCGTGACCCAGCGCGGACTTACCGTGGTCGAGGTCGTCCCCCGTCGCAACCTGTTGCTCGTGCGGGGCGCGGTGCCTGGCCCGCGTGGCGGCGTTGTTGAGGTGCGGTCCGATGGCTAGACAGGCATCCGTGCTCGGCGGCGGCACCGTCACCCTGGAGCCGGCTGCGTTCGAGGCGCGCTTCAACATGGCACTCGTCCACGAGACCGTTCGCGCCGAGCTCAATGCGCGCCGCCGCGGCACGGCCGCGACCAAGACGCGTGGCCAGGTCTCCGGCGGCGGCGCCAAGCCGTGGCGCCAGAAGGGCACGGGCCGGGCTCGCGCCGGCTCCTCGCGCTCGCCGCTGTGGGCGGGCGGTGGCACCGTGTTCGGTCCGGCTCCGCGCAGTTACACCTTCAAGGTCAACCGCAAGGCCCGCCGCGCCGCGCTGGCCGGCGCGCTGTCGATGCACGCCGAGCGCGAGTCGCTGGCGGTGTTCGACGCCGGGACGTTCGACGGACCGAACACCGGCCAGGCCGCGGATCTGCTCAGCGACTGGGGCGCGGACGGCCCCACGCTGGTGCTGCTCGGCGCCGACGAGGCCGACGCAGGCAAGTCGTTCCGGAACATCTCCAGCGTTCTGGTGATGCCCGTCTCCGACGCCGGCGTCGCCGACATCGTCGGCGCGGCGTCGATGCTCATCTCCCAGATCGCGCTCCCCGAGCTGATCGCCCGGGCCGCCGGCGGGGACGACAACACCCACGAGGAGGCCGGCAGCTGATGGATCCCAGTCAGGTTGTGATCCGCCCGGTCGTATCCGAGAAGACGTTCGTGCTGGCCGAGGCCGGCAAGTACACGTTCCGCGTGCACGAGCGCGCGCACAAAACCCAGATCCGCCAGGCGATCGAGGAGCTGTTCGACGTCAAGGTCGTGGAGGTCCGCACCGCCTCGGTCAAGAGCAAGCCCAAGCGCCGCGGGTACACCTCGGGCCGCAGCCGCCAGTGGAAGAAGGCGATCGTGCAGGTGCGCGAGGGCGACACGATCCCGATCTTCCAAGGACTTGAGGGAGGCGAGTAATGCCGATCCGTAATCCCAAGCCGACCTCGGCCGGACGGCGCTTCGTCACCTATCCGGACTACGCGGAGGTCACACGCACCGAGCCGGAGAAGTCGCTCACCGAGGGGCTCAAGAAGTCCGGCGGTCGCAACTCCAACGGCCGCAAGACCTCCCGCCACCGCGGCGGCGGCGCCAAGCGGCTGTATCGCAAGATCGACTTCAAGCGCCACAAGGACGGCGTGCCCGCCAAGGTCGCGCACATCGAGTACGACCCCAACCGGTCGGCGTATATCGCGCTGCTGCACTACGCCGACGGCGAGAAGCGCTACATCCTGGCGCCGCAGCGGCTGCGGGTCGGAATGACCGTGCAGTCGGGCCCCGGCGCCGACATCCGCGTGGGCAACAGCCTGCCGCTGGCGAACATGCCTCCCGGCACGGTCGTGCACAACGTCGAGCTGCGCCCCGGGCGCGGCGGCCAGATGGCCCGCGCCGCCGGCGCCGGCGTCCAGCTGCTGGCCAAGGAGGGCGACTACGTGACGTTGAGGCTGCCGTCGGGCGAGATGCGGATGGTCCGCGCCGAGTGTCGCGCGACCGTCGGCTCGATCGGCAACACCGATCATCAGAACGTGACAATCGGCAAGGCGGGACGCAAGCGCCACATGGGCGTGCGCCCGCAGACCCGAGGGACGGCGATGAACCCGGTCGACCACCCGCACGGTGGTGGCGAGGGCTCGACGACCCCGGGGCGCAACCCGGTCACCCCATGGGGCGTTCCGACGCTCGGTTACCGGACGCGCAAGAAAGGCAAGGAATCTGACCGCTACGTGGTGCGGGGACGCAGGAGAGGTAAGAAGCGATGAGTCGATCGAGCAAGAAGGGGCCGTTCGTCGATGAGCGCCTGTTGGGGCGGATCGAGGCGATGAACAGCTCGGGCGAGAAGCGGATGCTGCGCACGTGGTCGCGCACCTCGACGATCTTCCCGGAGATGGTCGGCCACACGATCGCTGTCCACGACGGCCGCAAGCACGTCCCCGTGTTCGTGTCGGAGTCGATGGTCGGTCACAAGCTCGGCGAGTTTGCGCCGACGCGGCTGTACCGCGGCCACGCGGGCACGGGTAAGAGACGATGAGCGACGAGACGCCCGAGATCGAGTCCGACGACACTCCCGAAGAGCGCAAGCCCCGTCGGCGGCGGCGGTCGCGCAAGCAGGAGTCCGAAGCGGAGGCCACTTCGGCCCCCGGACCGGCTACCGCAGCCGACTCAGATGCCGACGTGACCGCCGACGACGAGGACGACGCGACCTCCGACACCGACCCCCAGGCTGAGGAACAGCAGGAGGACGAGATCGAGCCGACGGCCGAGGACGAGGAGGCCGAGGAGGCCTCGGAGGTCGTGCTCGAGGCTGACGACGAAGCTGAGGACGGGGCCGACGAGGAAGCCGAGGAGGAGACCGAAGCCGCGGCTCCGCGCCGTCGCCGTCGCCGCCGTGGCGGTTCGGAGGTGACCGAGGCGCCCCCGGCCCCGGCGCCCACTCGCAGGCGCGCACGGCGTGATCCGGATGCGCCGATCCCGGTGGTCCGGGCGCAGGCCAAGTACGTGCGCTCGTCGGCTCGCAAGGCCCGCTTGGTGTGCGACAACATCCGCGGCCGGAGCGTCGAGGATGCGCGAGCTATCCTGGCCCATACGCCGCGCGCGATCGCGCGAGACTGGAGCAAGCTGCTCGAGTCGGCAGTTGCGAACGCGGAGCACAACCACGAGCTCGTCGGCGAGGACCTCTACGTCAAGGCGGTGCACGCCGACGAGGGTCCGACGATCAGGCGGTTCCGGCCGCGCGCGATGGGTCGCGCGACCAAGATCCGCAAACGCACCAGCCACCTCACGATCTTGCTCACGCCGAAGGAATAGTCACAAGCCATGGGTCAAAAAGTTCATCCCGAGTCGATGCGCGTGGGCTACATCCACGATTGGAAGTCGAACTGGTTCAACGAGCGCTCGTTCTCGGACTACCTCCACGAGGACACCCTGATTCGCCGGCACATCGTCGGCCGGCTCTCACACGCGGGTCTGTCGGACATCACGATCCGTAAGAACGCCACCGAGGTCGAGGTCAACATCAACACGGCGCGGCCGGGCATCGTGATCGGCAAGTCAGGCTCCGAGGTCGACCAGCTGCGCCGCGACCTGCACCGGATCACCGGCAAGCAGGTCAAGGTCAACATCCTCGAGATCAAGCGCCCCGAGCTCGACGCCCGCCTGGTCGCCCAGTCGATCGCCGAGCAGCTCCAGAACCGGGTCGCCTTCCGCCGCGCGATGAAGCGTGCGCTCACCAGCGCGATGCGCTCGGGCGCGAAGGGCGTCAAGGTGCAGTGCTCCGGTCGCCTCGGCGGCGCCGAGATGGCGCGCACCGAGGGCTACTCCGACGGCCGGGTGCCGCTGCACACGCTGCGCGCCGACATCGACTACGGCTTCTACGAGGCGCGGACGACGTTCGGCCGGATCGGCGTCAAGTGCTGGATCAACAAGGGCGAGATCATGCCCGAGGGCTACACCGGCGCCGACCTGACGATCATGGACGAGCCCCCCCCGCAGGCTCCCGAGCGCGGTGGACGCGACGGGCGCGGCGCTCGCGACGGGCGTGGTCGCGGAGGACGTGGAGGCCCCGGCGGCCAGGGCGGCGGTCGTGGAGGCCCCGGCGGTCAGGGCGGCGGTCGGGGTCCCGGTGGCCGCGGTCGCGGTCCCGGCGGCCCGGGTGGTCCCGGTTCGGGCGAGCGTTCGGGCGGCGGTCGTGGTCGCGGCGGTGGCCGCGGTCCCGGCGGTCCGGGCGGGCCCGGCGGCGGTCGTGGCGGTTCTGGCGGGCCCGGCGGCGGTCGCGGTGGCTCTGGCGGTCCCGGCGGCGGTCGCGGTGGCTCTGGCGGTCCCGGCGGCGGTCGCGGGCCCGGTGGCCCGGGCGGCGGCCGCGGAGGTTCTGGCGGGCGCGGCGGTGGCTCTGGCGGTCGTGGGCCCGGTGGTCCGGGCGGCGGCCGGGGTGGCTCCGGTGGTCGTGGCGGTGGCAGCCCCGAGGTGACTCGCTGATGCTGGCTCCCAAGCGCGTCAAGCACCGCAAGGTCCACCGGGGACGGCGGCGCGGTCTCTCGCGGGGCCAGGTCAAGGTCCAGTTCGGCGAGTACGGGCTCAAGGCGCTCGACGCCGGGTGGGTGACCAACCGGCAGATCGAGGCCGCCCGTATTGCGATGACCCGCAAGATCAAGCGTGGCGGCAAGGTCTGGATCAACGTGTATCCGGACAAGTCGTTTACCCAGAAGCCGGCCGAGACCCGGATGGGATCCGGCAAGGGCTCGCCCGAGGGTTGGGTCGCGGTCGTCAAGCCCGGACGCGTGATGTTCGAGCTGGCCGGGGTCCCCGAGCCGCTGGCTCGCGAGGCGATGCGGCTGGCCGGCCACAAGCTGCCGGTTCGGACCAAGTTCGTGATGCGAGAGGACGGCTGAGCGGTGAAGGCCTCCGAACTGCGAGACATGACCGACGCTGAGCTCCAGGAACACCTGCACACGGCGCGGCGAGAGCTCTTCGGGCTGCGCTTCCAGCACGCCACCGGTGAGCTCGACAACACCGCGGGCCTCAAGCAGGCCAAGCGCGACATCGCCCGTGCGCTGACGATCGCCCGCGAGCGCGAGATCGATCAATACACCGAGCAGCAGGGCTGAGGAACATGGCTGACGAGAACACCGAGAACTCAGAAGACACTCCGGAGACCGAGACGCCGGCAGAGCCCGAAACGGCCGCCGCGCCGGAGGCTCCAGCCGAGCCCACCGAGGCTCTGGCTCCCAAGGAGCGCCGCCGGCGCGCCCGCGCCGCCAAGGCCGCACAGGCCCGTACGGGGGAGCCGCGCACGCCCGAGGAGCGCCACGCCGAGCGGGTCGCCCGCCGCCGCGTCAAGTCGACGGCTCGAAGTCTCCGTCGGCAGAGCGAGCGCACCAAGGCGGCCGCGACGACTTCGTCCGCGCAGGCGACGCCGCCGCGCGAGCATGTCCCCGGTAAGCCGAAGACGCGCCTGGGCGTGGTCGTGTCCGACGCCGCCGACAAGACGATCACCGTCCGGATCGACGTGACCCGGCGCCATCCCCGGTACGACAAGGTCGTGCGGACGTCGAGCACGCTGCACGCGCACGACGAGCGCAACGACGCCCACAGCGGTGACACCGTGGTCGTCCGCGAGAGCCGGCCGCTGTCGAGGACCAAGCGCTGGCGCCTGGTCGAGGTCGTGGAGCGAGCGAAGTGATCCAGAACGAGACTCGACTTCGTGTGGCCGACAACACGGGCGCGCGCGAGATCCTGGTGATCCGGGTCAAGGGCGGCCACCGCCGGCGCTACGCCGGCGTCGGCGACGTGATCACCGCGACCGTCAAGCAGGCCAGCCCGCAGGGCTCGGTCCGCAAGGGCGAGGTCGTGACCGCCGTGGTGGTCCGCACGAAGAAGTCATACGGCCGCGAGGACGGGACCTACATCGGCTTCGACGAGAACGCCGCGGTGCTGATCGACGCCCAGAACAACCCGCGCGGCACCCGCATCTTCGGCCCCGTGGCGCGCGAGCTGCGCGACCGGAACTTCATGAAGATCGTGTCGCTGGCCCCGGAGGTGCTCTGAGATGTCACGAAGGATCAAGGCCGACGACGAGGTGATCGTGGTGGGCGGCAAGGACCGCGGCAAGCGCGGCAAGGTCCTGCGGGTCGAGCCCAAGAAGGACCGCGTCTACGTCGAGGGACTGAACATCGTCAAGCGCCACCAGCGGCCACAGCAGGTTGCGGGGGCCCAGCGCGCCGAGCAGGTGGGCGGCGTGATCGAGCGCGAGGGGCCAATCCACCTCTCCAACGTGATGCTGCTGGACCCCAAGGACGGCAAGCCCACCCGGATCGGGATCGAGGTGGAGGACGGCAAGCGGTTCCGCATTGCCCGGCGCAGCGGACAGAGACTGGACTAGTGTCACCTTTGGAAAATTCGCGCGCATTCGAGGCACCCCCGGCGGCGCTTGGCTTCGTCCTCGTCGCCTCGCGTAGCTCCGCTACGCCACGGCTCCTGCGTCCTCGCCAATCATCCACCAGCGGCACCTCTCGGTGCCCACGAACTTCCCAAACGCGACACTAACGAGCAGATGGCACAGGCAAGGCTGAAAACTCGATACCTGGAGCAGATCCGGCCGGCGTTGATGGAGCGCTTTGGCTACTCGACTCCGATGCAGGCGCCGCGGATCTCCAAGGTGACCGTGAACATGGGCGTCGGCGACGCCAAGCAGGATTCCAAGGTGCTCGAGGCGGCGACGGAGCAGCTGGCGACGATCACCGGGCAGCGCCCGAGCGTGCGCCGCGCCCGCAAGTCGATCGCCCAGTTCAAGGTCCGCGAGGGGATGCCCGTGGGCGTCGCGGTGACGCTGCGCCACGAGCGCTCCTACGAGTTCCTCGACCGCCTGATGTCGGTGGCGATCCCACGGATCCGGGACTTCCGCGGGCTGAACCCCCGGTCGTTCGACGGCCGCGGCAACTACTCGCTCGGCGTCCGCGAGCAGATCATCTTCCCCGAGGTCGACTACGACGAGATCGATCAGGTGCGCGGCCTCGACATCACTATCACTACGACGGCATCGACCGACGAGGAGGCCTACGCCCTGCTCGAGGCGTTCGGGATGCCGTTCTCACGGGAAGGCCGCCCGCAGGCGGCCGCCATCGGTACCGGGGTTCGTGGATGAATGAGGTGTGGGAATGAGGGGTCCGAGGAGCGAGCGAGGCGAGGACGCAGGATGCGTGGCGCAGCAGCGCTGCGCGAGCATCCGAGGACGAAGCATCCGCGATGCTCATCGGGCGCCTCAGACCGCAACACATTCATTTACGAGCCCCTAAGAGGAGCAAATGGCAAAGCTTTCACAGCGCGTCCGCCAGCAGCGGACACCCAAGTACAAGACCCGCGGATACACCCGCTGTCGCCGGTGTGGTCGTGCCCGCGCCGTATATCGCAAGTTCGGCGTGTGCCGGATCTGCTTGCGCGAGCTCGCCCACGACGGGTACGTGCCCGGGATGACGAAGTCGAGCTGGTGACGACGAGATGTCGATGACAGACCCCGTGTCGGACTTCCTGACGCGCCTGCGCAACGCGGCCAAGGCGCAGCATCACGACGTCCTGATCCCGTCGTCGCGGCTCAAGCGCGATCTGGCCCGGATCCTCAAGGAGGAGGGCTACATCGACGCCTTCGAGATCGTGCCGCCCAGCCCGGGCAGCCCCGGCGAGGCGATCAACATCACCTTGAAGTACACCGACCAGCGCAAGCCCGTGATCTCGGGCCTGCACCGGGTGTCGCGCCCGGGGCAGCGCACCTACGTCGATCACGCCCACATCCCGCGCGTGCAGGGCGGCATGGGTACCGCGATCATCTCGACCTCGCGAGGCGTGATGACCGGCCACAATGCCCGCATCCAGGGGGTCGGCGGCGAGGTCGTGGCGACGGTCTGGTAGACCCGGAGAGCAGACGATGTCCCGTATCGGAAGACAACCCATCCCCGTGCCGGCAGGCGTGACGATCGCGATCGAGCCCGATCGCGTGACCGTCAACGGACCCAAGGGCGAGCTGTCGGAGCGGATCCCGCACGACATCGGCGTCGAGCAGGCCCCCCGCCAGGACGGCGCCGACGGCGACGAGATTCGCGTCACCCGCCCGACTGACCGCGGTGAGCACCGGGCGCTGCACGGCCTCACTCGCAGCCTGGTCGCGAACATGGTCACGGGCGTCACCGACGGCTTCGAGAAGCGCTTGGAGATCCAGGGCGTCGGCTACCGCGCGCAGCTGCGCGGCCGCGACCTCGAGCTCGCGCTCGGCTACTCGCACCCGGTCGCGGTGAAGGCGCCGGACGGGATCGAGTTCGAGGTTCCGCAGCCCACCCGGATCGTGGTCAGGGGCGCCTCCAAGCAGCAGGTCGGCGAGGTCGCCGCCTACATTCGCAAGCAGCGCAAGCCCGAGCCCTACAAGGGCAAGGGGATCCGTTACGAGGGCGAGTACGTCGCCCGGAAGGTTGGTAAGCGAGCATGACGGTTAGGACTGCCCCGGCCAAGCGGCTCAAGCGACGCCGCCGCGTGCGCGCGAAGGTGCGCGGCACCGCCGAGCGGCCGAGGATCTCCGTGTTTCGCTCCAACCGCGGGATCTGCGCGCAGCTGATCGACGACGACTCCGGTCGCACGCTGGCGGCGGTCAACTGGATCGAGCCCGAGCTCCGCACGCTCGCCGCGATGGATCAGTCGCGCCGTGCCGGCGCGGTGCTTGCCGAGCGGGCCAAGGCCGCCGGCATCGACCGGGCCGTGTTCGACCGCGGCGGCTACCAGTACCACGGGCGAGTGAGAGCACTCGCCGAGGGCGCCCGCGAGGGCGGCCTGGAATTTTGATGGGCTAACCTGGATCTGCTCATGGCTAGAGAACGCACAGTGACCGCTACGGGTCTGGACCTGCAGGAGCGCGTGGTTGAGATCAACCGCGTGGCCAAGGTCGTCAAGGGTGGCCGCCGCTTCTCGTTCACCGCGCTGGTCGTGGTCGGCGACGAGCGCGAGGTCGTCGGGATCGGGTACGGGAAGGCCAACGAGGTCCCCGTCGCGATCCAGAAGGCCGTCGAGCGGGCCAAGAAGAACCTCTACCGCGTGCCCAAGCACGGCGCGACGATCACTCACCAGACGACCGGCGTGTTCGGCGCCGGCCGGGTGTTCCTGAAGCCGGCCGCTCCCGGTACCGGCGTGATCGCCGGCGGCGGCGTCCGCGCGGTGCTCGAGCTCGCCGGGATCCACGACATCCTCTCTAAGAGCTTGGGCTCGCAGAACCCGATCAACCTCGTCAAGGCGACGATGGCCGGGCTGGAGGCGCTGCGCACGCCCGACGAGGTCGCCGAGCTGCGGGGGATCTCGATCAACCAGGTGCTTGGTCTGACGGCTGAGCCCGAGCCTGTTGCCGAGTCTGAGACCACGGCTGAGGCCACCGCGGTGGGCTCGAATGGGCACGGCTCGGTGGAGGGGGCGCAAGTGGCCTCCGCTGCAGTCGCAGACTCAGCCGAAACCGGCGAATCCGCCGAAGCCGCTCCTGGTGCCGAGCCTGAGGGCAACCAGTCGTGAGCGGGATTCACGTGACGCAGCGCAAGTCGCGCAACGGTGCCGACAAGCGCCAGCTGGACACGCTGCGCTCGCTCGGACTACGGCGGATCGGGCACACGGTCGAGGTACCGGACACGCCGCAGATCCGCGGGATGCTGCACAAGGTGCGCCACCTCGTCGACGTCTCTGAGGAGTCCTGATGAGCGCCGATTCTGAGAAGCCTGAGCGGATCGGGCTGCACAACTTAAAGCCCCCGCCCGGGTCGCGCCGGCCGCGCAAGCGCGTCGGCCGGGGCGAGGGCTCTGGCACCGGCAAGACCTCCGGCCGCGGCCAGAAGGGCTGGGGCGCACGCTCGGGGGCCAAGCGCCGGGCGCGGTTCGAGGGCGGCCAGAACCCGATCCACATGCGGATGCGCAAGCTGCGCGGCCCGACAATGAAGAAGTCGATGCCGTTCGAGCCGTTCCGCACCCACACCCAGCCGGTCAACATCTCCGACCTGGACCAGCGCTTCGAGGCGGGCGCTGCGGTTACCCTTGAGGCAATGAAGGCGAAGGGTCTGGCCACGCGCAAGGATGTGCCGGTGAAGGTTCTCGCGAAGGGCGATCTGAGCAAGGCGCTGACCGTGCACGCGCACGGCTTCAGCAAGACCGCCCGCGAGCGCATCGAGGCCGCCGGCGGCACCTGCCAGCTGATCGCGGCCGACCGACCGACGCAGGAGTAGGCCAATGGTCACCACGATCCTTGGCGCATTCAGGATTCGTGAGATCCGCAATAAGGTCCTGTTCACGGCGCTGATGCTCGCGCTGTACCGGCTCGGGACCCACATCCCGGCGCCGGGGGTGAACTCGTCCGCCGTCAATGCGATCCAGCAGAACTTCGGCGGCAACAGCATCCTCGGGCTGCTGAACCTGTTCTCGGGCGGCGGCCTGGGACGGATCGCGCTGTTCGCGCTGGGGATCATGCCCTACATCACGGCGTCGATCATCCTGCAGCTGCTGACCGTCGTGGTGCCCTCGCTGGAGAAGCTGCAGAAGGAAGGCGAGGTCGGGCAGGCACGGATCACTCAGTACACGCGGTACCTGACCGTGGGCCTGGCGTTCGCCCAGTCGATCGGCTACGTGTTCCTGTTCAAGAGCTTCCAGACCTCCGCCGGCGTCACGCTGATCTCGAACTTCACGCTGCCCAAGGTGTTCCTGATCGTGGTCTCGCTGACCGCCGGGACGGTGCTGCTGATGTGGATGGGCGAGCTGATCACCCAGCGCGGGATCGGCAACGGGATCTCGCTGATGATCTTCGCCAGCATCGTGGCCCGGATCCCGCACGGCGTCCAGTCCTGGTGGAACAACCCCGACCAGGTCTTCCGGGTGATCATGCCGTTCATCGCGATCGGCGTCGTCGCCGCGATTGTGTTCGTCCAGGAAGGCCAGCGCCGGATCCCGATTCAGTACGCCAAGCGCGTGATCGGCCGCCGGATGACCCAGGGCGGCCAGACCTACCTGCCGCTGCGGGTCAACATGGCCGGCGTGATCCCGGTGATCTTCGCCGCGAGCATCATGGCGATCCCGCCGACGATCGGCCAGCTGATCGGCCAGAACCGGACCCACAGCTGGGCCACGCACCTGGCCAGCTTCTTCAACCCCCAGGGCTGGCACTACGTGCTCGGGGAGAGCATCTTCATCATCCTGTTCACGTACTTCTATACGGCGGTCACGTTCAATCCCGTCGACCAGGCCGAGAACCTCCGAAAATACGGCGGGTTCATCCCAGGGGTGCGACCAGGTAGGCCCACGGCCGAGTTCCTCGACCGCATCCTTGCTCGCCTGACGTTCCCAGGAGCGTTGTTCCTGGCCGCGATCGCGGCCCTGCCGACGATCCTGATCAACCAGACCAGCGCCAACTTCTTCTTCGGAGGCACCTCGATCCTGATCGTCATCGGCGTCGCGCTCGACACGATGAAGCAGCTGGAGGCGCAGCTGATGATGCGCAACTACGAGGGTTTCCTGAAATAGGGCTCGTTCCCGGTTGACGGGAGTGGTGCGTCCAGAGCCGGTCGGTTTCGCCATCACGGATAGCGGCCTGTCGATACAGTGATGCCCTCGTGTCTGAGCTCAACCTCATCTTGCTCGGCCCGCCAGGCGCGGGCAAGGGGACCCAGGCGGAGCGGTTGCAGTCAGATTTTCAGCTGCCCTACATCGCCACCGGGGACATGCTCCGGGCGAATGTGAAGGAGCAGACCGAGCTCGGCAAGCAGGCTCAGGAGTTCATGAAGGCCGGCGAGCTGGTCCCGGACGAGCTGATCGTGGCGATGGCCGGCGAGCGCCTGGACGAGGAGGACGCCCGCGATGGCTTCATCCTCGACGGGTTCCCGCGCACGCTCGAGCAGGCGGAGGCACTGAAGCAGCGGCTGGCCAAGATGGGCCGCCGCGTGACCGCCGTACTGCTGATCGACACCCCCGACGAGGACGTCGTGCGGCGGCTGTCGGGCCGCCGTGTGTGCGTCAAGTCCGGCCACCTGTACCACGTCGAGTTCGACCCGCCCAAGCACGACGAGGTCTGCGACCAGGACGGCTCGCGGCTGATCCGGCGCGACGACGACGACCCCGACGTGGTCCGCAACCGCTTGCGCGTGTACCACGAGCAGACCGAACCCTTGGTGGAGTACTACGACGACGAGGGGGTCATGCGGCGGATCGACGGGACGCGCGACGCCGCCGATGTCCACGACCACATCCGCGCCGTGATCGCGACGCTGCGGCTCGAGGACACCTTCTAGGCGCTGCGGTTATGGCGGCCTCGCCGGGGCCCGACGCTACGCTCAGTTCGTCGTGATCATCAAGAAGACCCCCGAGGAGATCGACCGGATGGCCGCTGCCGGCACGATCCTGGTCAAGACCCTGAACCTGCTCGCCGGCAAGGTCCGCCCCGGCGTGACCACGCGCGAGCTCGACGAGGCCGCCGAGAAGTTCATCCGCTCCCAGGGCGCCGAACCGGCGTTCAAGGGCTACCGCGGGTTCCCGGGCTCGATCTGCGCGTCGCCGAACTCGATGATCGTGCACGGGATCCCCGGCAACTACAGGCTGTCGCGCGGCGACATCTTGTCGGTCGACGTCGGCGTCGTGCTCGACGGGTGGGTGGCCGACGCGGCGCGCACGTTCCCGGTCGGCCAGATCACGCCGGTCGCGCGCAAGCTGCTCACGGTCACCGAGGAGTCGCTGTTCTTGGCTGTGCCCCAGTGCCACGTCGGCAACCGGCTCGGCGACGTCTCGCACGCGATCCAGCAGCACGTCGAGGCCGCCGGGCTGTCGATCGTCCGCGCGCTGGTCGGGCACGGGATCGGGCGCAGCATGCACGAGGAGCCGCAGATCCCCAACTACGGCGATCCCGGTACCGGGATCGTGCTGGAGGAGGGGATGGTGCTGGCGATCGAGCCGATGGTCACCGCCGGGCGCCATGCGATCCGCGTCGCGGACGATCACTGGTCGATCTATTCCCAGGACGGATCCCTGGCCGCGCACTTCGAGTTCACGATCGCGATCACCCGCGACGGGCCGCGGATCCTGACGCCCTGGCACGAGGCCGGAAACGCCCGTACTGCGGCCTGAATCGGGGTCTTAGCGGGGCGAATACCGGCGGGCTGCGCGCCAACGAGCCCCTGCTAATATGACTCGTTGCGCTCGTAGCGAGGCGTTTCAGTGCTGCGAGTTGCTTCTCGGCGTGGTAGCGGCGACCTGAAGCGGTCTCCAGAGCCAGGTTGAGGAACCCACTGTAATCACTCACGACGAGAGCGAAACGAGCGTGAAAGTACGACCTTCGGTCAAGCCGATGTGCGAGAAGTGCAAGATCATCCGCCGCCAGGGCCGGGTCCTTGTCATCTGCTCGAATCCGCGTCACAAGCAGCGGCAGGGATGAGGGAGCGGAGGTAATCGCATGGCACGCATCTCGGGCGTAAACATTCCTTTGAACAAGCGAGTTGAAATCGGCCTCACGTACATCTACGGGATCGGCCGTTCGACATCGAACAAGCTTCTGGCGGAGGTCGGGATCGAGCCCGACCGCAAGGTCCGCGATCTCACCGAAGACGACGTGATCAAGCTCCGGGAGCTGATCGACAGCGAGCTGACCGTCGAGGGCGACCTGCGCCGGGAGCGCTCGCAGAACGTCAAGCGGCTGCAGGAGATCGGCTGCTACCGCGGGCTTCGCCATCGCCGCGGTCTGCCCGTGCGCGGCCAGAACACCAAGACCAACGCGCGCACCCGCAAGGGCCCCAAGCGCATGCAGGTCGCGGGGAAGAAGAAGGCGGCCAAGAAGTAATGCCCGCACCGAGACGCCCCCAGCGCGGCCGCCGGCGCGTTCGCAAGAACATCCCCGTCGGCCAGGCTCACATCAAGACTTCGTTCAACAACACGATCGTGTCGCTCACCGACCGCGAGGGCAACGTGATCGCGTGGGAGTCGGCCGGCGGCGCGGGCTTCAAGGGCTCGCGCAAGTCCACGCCATTCGCCGCGCAGGTGACCGCCGACCAGGCGGCCCGCAAGGGGATCGAGCACGGCCTGCAGAAGGTCGAGGTGTTCGTCAAGGGCCCGGGCTCGGGCCGCGAGACCGCGATCCGCTCGCTGCAGGCCGCCGGCCTGGAGGTCACCGGCGTCAAGGACGTCACCCCACAGGCACACAACGGCTGTCGCCCGCGCAAGCGGCGCCGGGTATAGGAACCGAATGGCAAGAGACACATCACCGCAGTGCAAGCAATGCCGGCGTGAGGGCCAGAAGCTCTTCCTCAAGGGAGAGCGCTGCCTGACCGACAAGTGCGGCGTCGAGCGCCGCTCCTATCCGCCGGGCGAGCACGGACGCGGTCGCCAGAAGCAGAGCGAGTACCGCGTGCAGCTGCGCGAGAAGCAGAAGGCCAAGCGCTACTACGGCGTGCTCGAGAAGCAGTTCCGGATCTATTACGACAAGGCTTCGCGGCAGGGCGGCATCACCGGCGAGAACCTCCTGCGGATGCTCGAGTGCCGTTTCGACAACGTGCTCGTGAGGCTCGGGTTCGCGGCCTCCCGCCGCCAGGCGCGCCAGCTGATCCTCCACGGACACTGGACCGTCAACGGGCGCCGCGTGAACATCCCGAGCTACCAGCTCCGCGACGACGACGTGATCGCAGTGCACCCGAGCTCTCAGGCGTCGCAGGTGATCCGCGACGCCACCGAGCTGACCGGCCAGGTGCCGGCATGGCTGCAGGCCGACCACGACGGTCTCACGGCGAAGGTGCTGCGCAAGCCGGAGCGGCGGGAGATCGCCGCGCCGGTCCAGGAGCAGCTCATCGTCGAGCTGTACTCCAAGTAACTAAAAGCTTCAGTCGCGCGTGCTCTTAGGGGGCAGCGCGCGACGCCGACGGCCGCCTGGGCGGCGGCACAACACCCCACGACGTTAGGACCCTGATGCTCGACTTCCAAGTCCCACGAATCTCAAACGAGAGTGTTGACGAGAACCGAGGCTCGTTCACGATCGAACCACTCGACCGGGGCTTCGGCTACACGTTCGGAAACTCGCTTCGTCGTGTGCTGCTCTCGTCGCTGGCCGGCGCGGCCGTGACCAGCGTCCGGATCGAGGGCGTGGCGCATGAATTCTCGACGATCCGCGGCGTCAAGGAGGACGTGACGGACATCGTCCTCAACCTCAAGGGCATCGTCTGCAGGATGCACTCCGACGCGAGCGAGATCGAGGCGCCGCTGGTCGTCACCGGCCCCGGTGAGATCACGGCCAAGGACATCGACCTTCCGTCCGGCGTCGAGATCCTCAACCCCGACGCGCACATCGCGACGCTCGAGAAGAAGACCAAGCTCGAGGTGTACCTGACGGTCGGCCGCGGCCGCGGTTACCGCCCCGCCGAGGAGAACAAGTCGCCCGACCAGCCGATCGGCGTGATCCCGATCGATTCGATCTTCTCGCCCGTCCGCCGGGTCGCCTACAACGTCGAGCAGGCTCGCGTCGGACAGCGCACCGACTACGACAAGCTGACGCTCGACATCGAGACCGACGGGTCGATCGATCCGCCGGCGGCGCTGCGCGAGGCGGCCGAGATCCTGATCTCGCAGCTGGCGATCTTCACCGACCCCGACCGCGTGGTCGAGCTGCGGGCGGCCGGCGAGCCGGGCGTTTTGGAGCCGGGGCTTGCGGCGGCCGGCGCGGTGGGCGGTGGTGGCCGTCAGCCCAACGCGATGGACGACATCCTGATCGAGGAGCTCGAGCTGGGCGTCCGCTCCTACAACTGCCTCAAGCGTGCCGGGATCCAGACCGTCGGCGACCTCGTGTCCAAGACCGAGTCCGAGCTCAACGCGATCCCGAACTTCGGCAAGAAGTCGATCGACGAGGTCATCGAGACTCTGCACGCGCGCGGCCTCGGGCTGCGTAACGAGTAAGGTCCAGGCCGTGCGCCACCAACGTCAGCGATACCAGCTCAGCCGCAGCTCCTCGCATCGCAAGTCGCTGCTGATGAACTTGTCAAAAGAGGTCATCGAGCACGAGCGGATCAAGACGACCGAGGCCAAGGCCAAGGCGGTCAAGCCCGAGGTCGAGAAGCTGATCACGCTGGCCAAGCGCGGTGACCTGCACGCCCGGCGCCAGGCCCTGGCGGTGCTCGGCCAGGACAAGTTCGCCGTCTACAAACTGTTCGAGGAGATCGCTCCGCGCTACAGCGAGCGAGGCGGCGGCTACACCCGGATCCTGAAGCTCGGGCCGCGGCGGTCGGACTCTACGGAGATGGTTCTGCTCGAGCTGGTCTAGTGTCGCGTTTGCAAAGTTGGTGGGCACCGAGAGGTGCCGCTGGCGGATGCTTGGCGAGGACGCAGGAGCCGTGGCGTAGCGGAGCTACGCGAGGCGACGAGGACGAAGCCAAGCGTCGCCAGGGGTGCCTCGAATGCACGCGAACTTCCCAAACGGGACACTAGTGGCGCAGGCCGCGCGGTGCGCAGCCGGCTGCTGATCGAGTACGACGGCGCGGGATTCTCGGGCTGGGCGCGCCAGGTCGGCGCTCGGACGGTGCAGGAGGAGGTCGAGCGCGCCCTGGCCGTCGTGCTGCGGGTTGCGCCGGGCGCGCGGGTGCGGGTCACTGTCGCCGGGCGGACCGACACGGGCGTCCATGCCTGGGGTCAGGTGGCCAGCTACGAGGGCCCGCCGGCCTCCGTCCGGTCGCTGAACGCGCTGCTTCCGGGGGACGTGGCCGTCCTGTCCTGTGTCGAGGCGAGCGGGTCGTTTGACGCCCGGCGCGACGCGACCTCGCGGGCGTACTGCTACCGGGTGCTGGCGCGGGCGGCGCCGAGCGCGCTGGAGCCGGGGCGGGTCCTGCACTGGCCCCACCGGGTGGACCTGGGTTTGTTGTCCGAGTGCGCCACAGCGCTGGTGGGGACGCACGACTTCACGGCGTTCACGCCCACCGAGACCGAGCACGTCCGGTTCTCGCGGGACGTGGTCTGCGCGTACTGGCGGCGTGGGGTGGAGTGGACCGACGTGCTCGAGTTCTGGATCGAGGCCGACGCGTTCATGCGCCACATGAACCGGGTGCTGGTCGGGACGATGCTCGAGGTGGGGGGTGGGCGGCGGTCGCTGGCGTCATTTGTGCGGCTGTTAGCCGGGCGGCCACGCTCCGAGGCAGGGCCGACGGCGCCCCCGCACGGGCTGGCTTTGGTCGGGGTGGGGTACGGGGGCGAGCCGGTGCTCCGGACCTCCGGGTGAGTTTTCGTCACGGCGCGCTACAAGTGCGTCGCGTGTCTGCAACAAAGCGGCGCTTCGGGGCCGTCCGGCGGTCTCCATTCGCCATCGTGGTCGGCGATGGCCGCCTCCGACCGGGAAGAACGTTCCTCTCGACGAAATCCGCACCTCGCGGGGAACGAACTTCCCGCTGAGCGGGAACAACGTTCCTCAGGGCGTGAGGGAAACGCCGAGGGGAACGAACTTCCCGCGGCCGCGGTTGTCGCCCGGATCGCGACGGCTCAGAACGGGTCGGTCACGAATGGGCAGATGGAACGGGCCGGGCTCGGGCACAGCGCGATCGGCCGCCGCTCCGAGAATGGCTCTCTTCATCGGGTTTATCGAGGGGTGTACCTCGTCGGTCACCAGGCCCTACCCCGGTTCGCCCGCGAGCGCGCCGCGGTGCTTGCCTGCGGCGACGGAGCCGTGGTCAGCCACTCATCGGCGGCGGTTCTCTGGCGGATGGCGTCCGAGTCGCCGATGTCCGAGGTCCATGTGACCGTCATCGGTCGCAAGTGCCGCTCGCGCCCGGGTCTGCGTGCGCATCGGACCAAGCAGCTCGATCCGCGCGACCTCCGCTGGATCGACGGCCTCCCGGTGACCGCGCCGGCCCGCACGCTCCTGGACCTCGCGGCGACCCGCTACCCAGACCTCGAGCGGGCGTTCGCGGACGCCCACGCCCAGCGCCTGCTCAAGCCCTACGAGCTCGTCGCCGCGATCAAGCGCGCCGGCCCCCGCCGCGGCGTTCGGGCGCTCACAGCGTTGATCAGCGACAACGAGACCGGCTTCACCCGCTCGAAGGCCGAGCGCCTGCTTCGCCGCCTGATCCGCCAGGCGAACCTCCCCGAACCCCGCTTCAACGTCCCGTTCCGCCAGTACGAGCTCGACGCCGTGTGGCCCGACCAGCGGCTGGTGCTCGAGGTCGACGGCTACAACTATCACGGCCACCGCGCGCAGTTCGAGAGCGACCGCCGCAAGGACATGGCCCTCGTGGCCGCCGGATACCGCGTGATCCGCGTCACCTGGCGCCAGCTCACGGACGAGCCGCTCGCCGTCGTGGCGGCGATTGCGACCGCGCTCGGTCGCGGCCGCCCGCCCGGTTAGCATCAAATGCAGATGCGAGTTCTGCTCACCAACGATGATGGAATCGAAGCCGCCGGGCTGCAGGCGCTCCGCCGAGCCCTGCTGGCGCTCGACGGCGTTGAGCTGGCGGTGATCGCCCCCGACGGCAACCGCTCGGCGATGGCCCGCTCGATCACCACCCGCCGGCCGCTGTGGGTCCAGGAGGTCGATTTCGGCGACGGGACGATCGGCTACGCCACCGACGGCACCCCGGTCGACTGTGTGCGGCTGGCGAGCCTGGGGCTGATCGAGGACTTCGACGTCGACCTGGTCGTCTCGGGGATCAACCACGGCGCCAACCTCGGCGACGACATCACCTACTCGGGCACGGTCGCGGCGGCGCTGGAGGCGATTGTCCTGGGCCGTCCGGGGATCGCGGTCTCACAGCAGTCTTCAGCGATGGACGTCGACTTCCGCCGCGGTGACGCGTTCGACTTCGAGGTCGCGGCATCGTTCACGGCCCGCCTGGTGGCCGAGCTCGAGGACGTCCCGCTACCCGAGGGCACGCTGTTGAACATCAACGTCCCCGGCGAGCAGCCCAGCGGCGTCGAGGTTGCGGGCCTCGGCAAGCGGGTGTACCGCGACGAGCTATCGCTCGTCGATCGGGACGGGGACGGCCGCCGCCTGTATCGGATCTACGGCGACGCCACCTACGAGCACAACGAGACCGGCACCGATCTCGCCGCGGTCGGCCAGGGCAAGATCGCCGTGACCCCGCTGCACTTCGACCTCACCGACCACGAGGGGATGTCGGCGCTACAGCGTTACGACCTGAGCCGGCTGATCGGCAACGTGGCCCGCGAGGTGACCGAGTCTTGAGCGCCAGGCAAGCGGCACCCACCGCGAGCACGCTGAAGCGGGTCGAGGAGCTCCGCAGCCGGCTCGAGCACCACGGCTACCGCTACTACGTGCTCGACGACCCCGAGATCGGCGACGACCAGTACGACGCGCTGATCGACGAGCTTCGCGGCATCGAGGCCGAGTACCCCGAGCTGCTGACGCCCGATTCGCCGACCCAGCGCACCGGCGGCGAGCCGGTCTCCGAGCTCGAGAAGGTCCGCCACCCGCAGGCGATGCTGTCGCTGGCCAACGCGCGCTCGGCCGAGGAGCTGACCGCGTGGATCCAGCGGATGCGCAACCACCTGGCGCGGGAGGGGATCGACCCGGAGTTCGAGTTCGTGGCCGAGCCGAAGATCGACGGCCTGGCGATCTCGCTGATCTACCGCGACGGGCGGTTCGAGCGCGGCGCCACGCGCGGCAACGGTGAGATCGGCGAGGACGTCACCCATAACCTGCGGACGATCCAGGCGATCCCGATGCGCCTGGAGATGGACGACCCGCCCGCGCTGCTCGAGGTCCGCGGCGAGGTGTACATGTCGCTGCCCGACTTCGCGGCGCTCAACGAGCGGCGCGCCGAGGCCGGCCTGTCGACGTTCATGAATCCGCGCAACTCGGCCGCGGGCACGATCCGCCAGCTCGACCCCAAGCTCGCCGCCGACCGGCCGCTGTCGCTGTGGTGCTACGCGATCGGCGCCACCGAGGGGATCACGTTCGACGCCCACTGGGAGGCACTGGAGTGGCTCCGCGCCCACCGCTTTCCCGTCCATCCCGACGTCAAGAAGCTCACCAGGGAGGCCGACGTCATCGCCCAGTGCCGGTCCTGGGAGGAGCGGCGCGGCTCGCTCGAGTTCGAGATCGACGGTGTCGTCGTCAAGGTCAACCAGTTCGAACTGCAGCGGCGCCTCGGGGTCGTCGGCCGCGAGCCGCGCTGGGCGATCGCCTGGAAGTTCCCGCCTACGACCGCGGTCACGAAGCTCAACGACATCGGCTGGAATCCCGGCAAGTTCGGCGACCTGCACCCGTACGCGATGCTCGAGCCCGTCCACGTCGGCGGGGTCACGATCAAGCTCGCGACGCTCCACAACGAGGAGGACCTCGCGCGCAAGGACATCCGGATCGGCGAGGAGGTGATCGTGCTCCGCGCCGGCGACGTGATCCCGCAGGTACTGTCGCCCGCCCCGCACGTGGCCGAGCGCGACGACCGCCCGGATCCGCCGCATCCGCCGGAGCGCTGCCCGGTCTGCAACACCAAGACCATCAAGGAGGCCGACTCGGTCTTCACCCGCTGCCCCAACCGCATCTGCCCCGGACGCCGGTGGCAGCTGCTCAAGCACTTCGTCGGAGCGATGGACATCGATGGCCTCGGCGAGAAGCAGGTGAGCCTGTTCATGGACCTCGGCTGGGTGCAGACCGCCGGCGACTTCTACCGCCTCGACGCCGAGCAGATCGCCGGCCAGACGGGCTTCGGCCAGGTCTCCGCCGAGAAGCTGGTCAACGCGGTCGAGGCGTCCAAGCAGCAGCCGTTCGGGCGCGTGCTGTTCGCGGTCGGGATCGAGGAGGTCGGCTACGTCACCGGCCGCAACCTGGCCCAGCAGTTCCGCACGATCGACGCCCTGCTTCAGGCGGGTCCCGAGGAGATCGAGCAGACCCAGGGGGTCGGCCCGAAGATGGCGCAGAGCATCCACGCCCAGCTCGCCGACGAGCACATGCGCGCGCTGCTTGAGGACCTGCGCAAGGAGGGCTTGCGGCTGAAGGAGGAGGGACCGCCGCCCGGCGAAGGGCCGCTGTCCGGCAAGGCGTTCGTGCTCACCGGGACGCTCCCGAATCTGACCCGCGAGCAGGCCACCGAGATGATCACCGCCGCTGGGGGCCGCGTCACCGGTTCGGTCTCACGCAAGACCGACTACGTCGTCGCCGGGGAGAGCCCGGGCTCGAAGATCGCCCAGGCCGAGCGGCTCGAGGTGCCGGTGATCGACGAGGACGCCTTCCAGGCGCTGTTCTAAGCCCCCGGCGGCTCAGCCGCTGTACTTGGCGACCGAGACCGCCATGTCGGCCTCGACGTCGTGCGCGGCGTCGGGGTTCGAGACGCCGTTCATCATGAACGCGAACGCCAGCGTGTGACCGTCGGCGGCCTGGCAGTAGCCGGCCAGGTTCGCCACGTCGTGGAGCGTCCCGGTCTTGCCCTGGCAGCGGCCCTGGGCGACCGTGCCGCGCATCTCGGTCTGGAGCGTCCCGGTCTGTCCAGCGACGGCCAGCGAGGAGACGAACGCCGAGTTGTCGGCCATCTTGGTGAGCAGCGTGACCACGTCCCGCGGGCTGGTGAAGTCGCTGCGCGACAGCCCCGAGCCGTCGTTGAGGCTCGGGTGGATGCCAAACTGGTCGGCCAGCTCCGACCGCACCACCGACGCGCCCGCCAGCGTCGTGCCGCCGGTGCCGAAGCGGGCGCCGATGTCCTTGATCAGGGTCTCGGCGAAGAAGTTGTCAGACGGCGTGTTGGTCAGCTTGACCAGCGTGGCGATGCGGGGTGAGTGCACGAGCGTCAGGCGCTTGGCGCTCGACGGCGTGACCGCGGACCCGATCTTCGTGTGCGGCGCGATCTTCACGTGCGCGGCCTTGAGCGCCGCCACGAACTGCTGGGCGGCGAACACCGCGGGGTGCAGCACGTGGGCGGTGCCCGAGTTGATCAGCCCGCGGTTGAAGACGAGCGCGCTGAGCGATCCCTCGACGTCGGTGGAGAAGCCATAGCCGGTCGCCGGCGTCCCCCGCAGCGAGTCGAAGTAGGACTCGTCGCCGACCACCCGGCCCTTGATCGAGGTGATCCCGGTGCTGCCGACCAGGTTCGTGACCAGGCGCTGGATCGTCGCGCCGCCGTCGTAGGCGAAGTGGTCAAACGACGCCGAGCCGAACGTGGGGTCGCCGCCGCCCTTCAGATACAGGGTGCCGCTCCAGCGGCCGCCGTTGCCGAGCGTGCCCTGGCCGAGCACCGAGGTGGTCAGGCTCGTATTGGGGCCGAAGCGCAGCAGCGCCGTGGAGGTCGTGTAGAGCTTTTCGACCGACGCCGGCAGCCGCGGGACGTTGGGGGCCGACGAGAACAGGGCCTCGCCGGTGTTGAGGTCGACCACGTATCCGCCGCTGGCCCCGCCGCCCCGGCGGATCCCCTGGGCCAGGCTGCTGGTCAGCGTCGCCTTCGGCGTCGCGCGCTTGGCGGCCTGGGCCACCGAGGCGGCGCCGAGCACGGCGATCAGCGCGCCCAGCACGGCAACCAGCACACCGGGGGTGGCTGTGAGACGGCGCATTCGAGGTATCTAACCGATCACGGCGGCGAAAGCTGCGGTGCCGGCATCGGAGATGGCCCGCCTCACCCCTACAATCACCTGGGGATGGGCAAGGTCGTCAAGCTCGAAACCGCGGCTACGGACCGGCCCGCGGCCGGCTCCAGCCGCAACCGCCGGCGGGCCAAGCGCTCGAAGTCTGCGCTGGTGCTGGGGGGCGGCGGGTTCACCGGCGGGGTCTACGAGATCGGCGCCCTACGGGCCCTGGACCTACTGTCGGTCAATCGGACCGTGAACGAGTTCGACGTATACGTCGGCACCAGCGCGGGATCGTTCGTCGCCGCCTGTGTGGCCAACGGCGTGACCCCCGAGGAGATGATGCGGGTGATCGACCAGCACGCCCCATCGCCGTTCCCGGATGCCAGCGCCGGCTCGCTGCTGCGCCCCAACTACTCGGAGTTCGCGACCAAGGGCGTGCTGCTGCCGTTCCGGTTGCTGTCGCTGGCCCGCAACCTGGTCCGGGACTTTCGGCAGATGACGGCCGTCGACATCTTCGTCGGGCTCGCAGAAGCGCTCCCCTCCGGCCTGTACTCGGGCCATGGGATCGAGCGCTACGTGCGCACGGTGCTTTCGGATCCCGATCGCACCGACGACTTCCGCCTGCTGGCCAACGAGCTGTACCTGGCCGCGACCGATCTGGACACGTGCGAGCGGATCGTGTTCGGGGCCGAGGACTGGGACGACGTCCCGATCTCGACCGCGGTCAGGGCCTCCAGCGCGCTGCCGATGCTCTACAAGCCGGTGAAGGTCAAGGACCGCGAGCTGGTCGACGGGGGGATCCTGTCGACGACCAACCTCGACATCGCCGTCGAGGCCGGGGCGAAGTTCATCGTGGTCGTCAACCCACTGGTGCCCTTCGTCAACGACTTCGACAAGCAAATCCCCACGATCACCGGCTCGCGCCCGCGGCACGTGTCGGACATGGGGTTCCCCCAGATCGGCTACCAGGCGTTCAAGCTGCTGGCCTACCAGCGGCTGCACGAGATGGCGCGGCGCTGGGAGCAGAGCTACCCCGGCGTGGACATCATCCTGATCGAGCCCGAGCCCAACGACGAGCTGATGTTCCAGACGAGCGTCATGAACTACACGTCGCGGGTCGACATCGCCCGCCACGGCTTCCAGTCGGTGACCCTGAAGCTGGCCAACGACTACCAGCGCTTCAAGCGGATCTGCGCCCGTCACGGGATCAACATCTCCGCGACCCGGGTACGCAACGTCGTCAAGCACTTCGAGGCCGAGCGCGAGAAGACCCGCGCCTGGCGCAAGATCCTCGAGCAGACGACATCAACGCTCTTGCGGCAATCGGCTCAAGAATGACCGCCGGGCTGGGCGCTGCCGGGCGGGATGGGAACCGCGGCGCCTAGACGGCTGCCTGCGGCTGCTGCTGGGACTGGAACCCCGCCGTCTCTCTGAGGCTCGTGAGGAACAGGGTCTTGTCGATCCGACCGTTGAAGATCGGGACGCCCAACTCGATGCATTTGACGATCACGTCCCGGCGCTCAAGGCCGGACTCTCGTGCAAGCTCGGTGGGCGTCAGGTGATTTGCCATCGGTCCTGCTCCTCCTTTGCCGCTTCCGCTACATGCTCGCAGTATGCCGCGTTTCCCGGACGCTCACAACACAATCTCAACATCCCCGCCGACGATATGTGCCTAAAAGTCCCCAATTCGCTTGGAAAAGCCGCCCTCGGCCAGGTCGGGCATCGCCGCGCGGCTGTGGAATACTGGGTTGACTCGGGGCGTGGCGCAGCCTGGTAGCGCGCACCGTTCGGGTCGGTGAGGTCCCCGGTTCAAATCCGGGCGCCCCGATTGCTAGAAAGCCCTGCTAACGCGGGGCTTTCTGTTTCTCAGTCGGCGTCGCGCTCGAGCCGTGCGGACGCCGTTTCGGCCGTTTTATGACCAATGTGTGACCAATCGTGGCCTTCGACCAGCGCTTTGAGCCGCTCTCGCTCGTCCTCGCTGCGGCGCATCGCGTGGGCGTAGACGCGCAGCGTGAAGGCCGGGTCGGTGTGCCCGAGCTGCTGCATCACGTAGGTCGGGTCCTTGCCGATCGCGACCAGGATCGAGGCGAACGTGTGGCGCAGCTTGTGCGGGGTGATCCCGAGCGGCAGGGGCTGTAGGCCGCGCTCCTCAGCCAGCCGGTGCGCGTGGGTCACCGACGCGTCGACGACGTCCTGGCGCAGGTTGTGCCGGGAGCGCGGCGTCCCGGTGGCGGTGACGAACACGGGGTCGTGAGCGCCGGTCTTCGCGCTTGCCGCCTTGTGCTCGGTCAGGATCTCGCGCAACAGCGGCAGCATGTCGACCTCGCGCATGCCGGCATCGGTCTTGTCGCGGCCGACCTCGAAGCGCCCGTTGGCGAGGTCGACGTCGCGCCAGAGCATCGCCCCGGTCGCCGACGCCCGCCCGCCGCCCAGCAGCAGCGTGGCGAGCGCCGCGCGGCGGCCGGCCGTGTAGGCCGGGTGGCGCTGCGTCCAGCTGCGGCCCCGGCGGTCCGTGACGTCGATGACCGCCTCGCCGCGGTCGAGCTGGCCGGCGGCCTCGAGCAGCAGCGCGATCTGCTCGGCGCTATCGAGGTGCACCGGCCGCGGCTTTGAGACCTTCATCCGGCGGCGCTTTCCGACCGCCGGATTGCTCTCGAGGTGGCCGTGGTCGACGGCCACCGCGAGGATCTGCGCGAGCAGGTCGATGTGCATGTTGATCGAGCGCGCCGACAGCGGCCGCGCGCGCCGGCGGTAGCTGCGGCCGAGGCGATCGACATAGGAGACCATCATCGGCTTTCCGCTCTCCGCGGCCGCGGTGATCTGGGCCGCCTCGCGCACCTTGCTCTGGCGGTAGCGGTCGACCTCGGCGACCGTGATCTGCGAGAGGTGGTGGCGCTTGAAGAACGGCAGCAGGTGGTTGGTGAGGTCGTTGCGGTAGTGGTTGGCGGTGTTCGGCTCGACCTCCAGCTCCTTGGTGGCGTACCAGTCGGACGCGAACTCGTGGAAGGTCGGGTCGACCTCCGTCACCGGCGCCGGATCAGGCCGTTGAGGCCGCCAGGTTCCGAGGTCGACGTCGCGCAGCACGACGGCCAGCTCGCGCTCGGCCATCTGCATCGTCCAGCCGTCCTCGGGGCGACCGAGCTTGATCACCTGGCGCTTGCCGAAGGCGCGGAAGCGCAGCGAGAAGCTGCGCCGGCGGCCGTCGGGCGGGAGCACCTCTCCGCTCGCGCGGGGCGCCATCAGCTTTCGGCGGGGACCGACATCGGGTTCAGTATGCAGCTTCGCGGCGGTCACGTCGCGCTCGGGTGGCCGTTCGGATGGATCGACCGCGCTACGTGGCAGCTTCGCCTTGGCGGGTCCGCGGTGGGCGCCGGCGCCCGGCATCACGGGAGCGATGACCTGGCGGTTCGTCTGCCGGGGGCCGAGCGGTCAGTGGTTGTCGTGGCCGCGGACACGGAGCAGCTCGGCACCAGATGGGGTGCGGTCGGTGCGGCGGCGCCGCTCCCGCTGCGGCTTGGCGCGCGTGGGCAGCGCCAGCGGCTCTGGATCGCTGATCTTCCGCAGCGCGACGGCGACGCGGGCGGGCGAGAACCCGAGCCGCGGTCGTGGACCAGAGCCGAGGCGCACGGCGCCCAGCTCGCCGGCGTGCTCGTACACCCACCAGCGGGTCTTGCCGTGCAAGCGCGCGATCTCGGCGGCGTCGACGAGCGGCTCGGATTGTTCCGGCATGAGACCGCCGAGCCGAGCCGCAAGTCGATCTGCGAGGAGGTCGGCGAGCCGGTCGAGCGCGGCGTCGTCGTAATCGGCCGGGTCTCGGCCGGGGGTGACGGTAGCGGGGGCGATGCTGGTCCTCATGGCTCCGTGTCCTGAGGTATTGGACGAGCGGCTGCGAGTCACGTCGCGACGCGGGCCGAGCTCGGATGACGGTGTCGTCGCGCCCGGGTGGCACGATCCCGACATGCGCCATCTCTCGACATACGTCCGGTGGTCACCGAGCGCGGCGGCGGCGTGATGTCCGGCAGATCGGTCGCAAATCGCTCCGAGACCGTCACCGTGCCGACCCCGAGGGGTCAGGTCGAGGTCGTGCGCCAGCAGTGGCGCTCGCAACGTCCGGGAAGTCCGTGGAACTGGGAGTGGCTGGCGCGCCGAGCCGGGCAGCGCGACTGGCGGCAGGGCTCGACGGCCCGCGAGGCGATCCGCCAAGCGGTGCTTCTGGCGCCCGGCAAGCAGCCGAAGTGGCTGCTGGACGCCGCAGCTCGCGCAAGCGCGGAGCTGGAGGACCTGTGATCGTCCGGGCACACCGGGTGAACTATGCGCGGCGCCAGCAGTACCGCCGGCTCTCGCGCGCCGGCGAAGCGGGGATCGGGGCCGCCGTCACCGCGCTCCTTGGCCTGTGGGCCGCCAGCGTGAGTGCGGCTCTCGTCGCCGTGTGCCTGCTCATCGTCGCCGCTGCGCTCGGCCTGTGCGCGCGCCACTGGCTCTCGCTCGCTCGCCGGAGTCGGGTCGGGGCCCGCTCTGAGGACGCCGTCCAGCGCGCGCTGGCACCGCTGCAGGCGGAGGGCTGGCGGCTGCGGCATTCGCTGCCGTGGCAGGGCCGAGGGAGACATCGATTCGGTGGCGATCGCGCCCAGCGGGATCGCGATCGCGATTGAGACGAAGTGCGCCGCGAGGCGCCCTGTTGTATCCCCGGTTCAGCCGGGAGGAACTCGAAGGGAGGTTCTTGGGTCCAATGGCTTACCCGGATCTGAAAGGTGAACGGGACAGCAGCATGCCATTGAAGCGGTGGTCAGCCCAGGCGTCTGGGCTGGGGTGTCGCGGGACCCGTGTGATATGGCGAAAGCTGGATTGCCTGAATCCCAATCTCCAGACGATGCAACGATCCGTCTGCCGGAAAGACGCTTGTTACCGGCACCATGCTCTGCGACGGCATTCTTCGTTGGCCGTCGCAACCTTCGGGGTGTGGAGCGTTGCCCAGTGAGGGCAATCAAGGAGATGAGTGGGACGCCTACGTCACGCTCGGACGTACGACAGGGACGAACGCGGGATCAATCCTCGGGGCGCGAGCCCCAGGGTGACGGAGTGCTCGTAGTAGTCGTGGGAGTCGCGTCCCACCAAGGAGGACGGGAGAGCCGTCCACAGGGCGAAGGGGCACAGGTGGCTGGACATCGAAGCGCCGCGAGGTATGCGTAATGCAGAACGCCGAAACGGTCCTGGATGTCCTCCGTGAACGCGGCAGGCGCGGCCTGCCGTGGATGAGCTGTATCGACAGCTGTTCAACCCGCAGCTGTATCTGCTGGCCTACGGGCGCATCTACTCCAACAAGGGAGCGATGACCCCCGGACCCGACGCGGAGACCGCGGACGGCATGACGCATGGGCAAGATCGAGCGCATCATCGACGCGTTGCGTCATGAGCGCTACCGGTTCAAGCCCGTCAGGCGGCACTACATCCCAAAGAAGGACGGGAAGCAAGCGGCCGCTGGGTCTGCCGTCGTGGTCGGACAAGCTGCTCGGCGAAGTCGTGCGTCTGCTGTTGGAGGCGTACTACGAGCCGCAGTTCTCCGACCGCTCCCACGGTTACCGGCCCGGCCGGGGCTGCCACACCGCGTTGCGCGAGGTGGCGATCACCTGGACGGGGACGACCTGGTTTATCGAGGGCGACATCTCCCAGTGCTTCGACGAGCTTGACCATCAGGTCATGCTCGCAGACGCTGGGTGAGAAGATCCACGATCACCGGTTGCTTCGGCTGATCGGCCAGATGCTGGCTGCCGGGTACTTGGAGGACTGGGTGTGGAACGCCACGCTCAGCGGCGCGCCGCAGGGCGGGGTTCTCTCCCCGTGCCTGTCCAACATCTACCTGGACCGGCTGGACAAGTTTGTCGAGACGGTCCTGATGCCGGAATACACCCGAGGTGTGCGCAGGAGATCCAATCCTGAGTACAAGAGGATCACGGCCGCGATCGGTCGTGCTCGCAAGCGCGGCGATCATGCCGCGGTGCGAGCGCTGCGCAAGCAGCAACGCAGCCTCCCGAGCCACGGATCCGCAGGATCCCGGCTATCGGCGGCTGCGTTACGTCCGCTACGCGGATGACAGTGTGCCGCGAACGTGGAGGAGGTCGCCGATGTAGACGGTGATCTTTGAAACGGTGCTGCACGAGAGATGGGGGAGCCGGGCCTGCGGGTCTGGTGGCCCTTCGCGGTCGCCCTGCAGGGGGAGATCGCAAACCACCGCGAGGTGCGCCGGTCAAGAGCCGGGGTGCTGAGCGTCGCGGAAAAGGCGTGCTGTCAGCGCGTCAGGTGTGGATCACGAAGGCGAGCGAGAGCGAACCACCGATGAAGTGTCGAAAGCGTATCGGCGACATTCAGAACCGGGGTCGAGTCGTTGCCCCGGGAGGAGCCTGGCGGGAGCCTGCTGACTGGCCAGGCGGGTGTCCGGCACGAGATGGTGGCGCGAGCGTGGTCCGGGCTCTTGTGCGGAACGCGGGAACCTGTCGCCCCGATGGGGCGGCCGGCCAGTGGAGCGGTTTGGGCCTGCGGCTGGTCGTCTGGAGCGAGAACCCCAAGCAGCTGATCTGCGAGGGGGAGAGTAGTGATGCGGGGCACAGGGGCGGACCGACCCGTATTAGCGTTGAAGGTCCTGTAATGGGGCCCGAGCGAAGGGGAAGGGTCGTCCTGGTGAGCTTGGCGGCCAACCGCCCTTGGGTGGGAGGAGCCGGGTGAGCGAGCCGAAGCCGAAGTCGTTTGAGATCTCCAAGTGGGCCGTTTGGGAGGCCTATCGGAGGGTCAAGGCGAACAAGGGCGGCGCTGGCGTTGACGAGCAGTCGATGGCGGAGTTCGAGCAGGACCTTCACGGGAACCTGTACAAGCTCTGGAATGTGCGCAGCGAATGCTGAGAGAAGGTGATTGGTAGGTGCTTGCCGGATCGAGGCAGTGCTCTATGAGAGATGAAGGATTGATGGCCCTTCGGGATCGTCCTATGGGGGACGGTCTCAAACCACCACGTGCTGCGTTGGCTGAAGACCGTCGTGGTGAGCGACGTGGAAAAGGCGTCCGTGAGGCGTCAGGTGGGGATCAGGGAGACGACCGCCGTTTGAGGTGTCGAGATTTTAAAGATGGCATCAGAACCGGGTTGCGTTCCAGAGCCCGGGATGGAGTCTGGCGGGTGCCCATGTATTGGCCAGGCGGTGTCCGGCATAGAGGCGGCGTGAACCTGATCTGCGGCTCTTGTAGGGAACGCTGGAAGGTGGGCGCGGACATGGTCTCGGTCTGGTTGGCCGGGGCGATAGGGAGCCCCCCAAGCGGCAGAAACCGTAAGGGGTTGAGTACCGTTGCCGCGCTTGCTGGCGGACCGTCTCGTAGTAGCTGGGAGGCTCCTGTAATGGGAGTGGAGCCAAGGGGACGGCTCGTCCATGGTTGGTTTCGGTGGCCAACCGGCCGTTGGTCGGGAGGAGCCCAGTGAATCAGCCGAGGTCGACGGAGAAGCCGTTTGCGATCCCCAAGCAGGCGGTGGTGGAAGCGTTTAGGAAGGTGAAAGCGAACCAGGGTGGGCCTGGGGTAGATGGGTGCACGATCGCGGAGTTCGAGTCTGAGCTGCGGGACAGGTTGTACGTGACTTGGAATCGAATGTCCTCGGGGTCGTACGTTCCGCCTCCGGTGAAGGCTGTCGAGGTGCCGAAGCCGCATGGCGGTGGCATGAGGATGCTCGGCGTGCCGACCGTGGGCGACCGAGTGGCGCAGACGGTGGTGGCCATGGAGTTGGAGAAGGTGGTGGAATCGAAGTTCCACCCTAGCTCTTATGGGTACCGGCCGGGCCGCTCGGCGTTGGATGCGGTTGAGGCTTGCCGGCAGCGTTGTTTTACGCACCCGTGGGTGTTGGATTGTGACATCGTCGGGTTCTTTGACAACGTTCCACATGACCTGATCGTCAAGGCGGTGGAGGCCAACACCAGCCTGAAGTGGGTGGTGTTGTACGTGAAACGGTGGCTCAAAGCGCCGTTGCAGCATCCCGATGGCACCCTAGAGCAGCGCGATCGAGGTACCCCCCAAGGGTCGGCGATCTCACCGCTGCTAGCAAACCTCTTCTTGCACTATGCGTTCGATCAGTGGATGGCTCGCGAGTTCCCGAGCGTCTCGTTTGAACGCTACTGCGATGACATCGTAGTCCATGGCTTTAGTGAGAAGCAGACCCGGTATGTGGGTCGGCGGATCACCGCCAGGCTGCGCGAGGTCGGGCTGCGACTGCATCCCGACAAGACGCGGATCGTCTACTGCCAACAGGACGGACGAGAGGACTCCTATGAGCCCACCTCGTTCACCTTCTTGGGGTTTACGTTTCGCAAGCGCGCGGCCCGCGGCTCGGA
>CAWDJM010000007.1:0-729115 GCA_963802655.1 uncultured Solirubrobacterales bacterium
GCGGCAGGCCACGACGCCGTTGCGGTTATAGGCCTCGACCCAGTCGTTGTCGTTGATGTCGAGCTTCTGCGCGTCCTCGCGGCTGATCCAGAGCATCCCGCCGCCGCGAAACAGCGTCAGCATGTGCAGGTTGTCCTGGTACTCGGAGTGGATCGACCGCTTCGAATGCGGCGTCAGGTACTTGAGCGTCAGCTCGCGCCGTCCCGACCCCGTCCTTGGCGCCCTGGTCGCCGAAGTAGGCGCGGTGGTGCAGCGGCGGGCGAAACACCGGCAGGCTCTCCCCGAAGCACCAGCATCCACGCATGGTCCAGGTAGAAGTGCTGGCGGCCCGAGAGCGTGTGCCAGGGCTTGTCGCGCTCGACGTTGGTGGTGAACGGCGCGTAGCGCCGGCCGTGGGACTCGATGCCCGACCACTCCGGCGAGGTGATCACCGTCCGCGGCTGCACCTGCGCGTCCTGAAATGTGATCCGGTCGCCCGCGCGCGGGCCGGCCAGGTCGGCCAGCGCCACCCCGGTCGTGTGCTCCAGCGAGCGAAACCCCTCCACGGCCAGCCGGCCGTTGCAGGTGCCCGACAGCATCAGGATCGCCTCGCACGCATGCTCGACGCGCTCCAGTGACGGGCGTCCGTCAGCCACTCCGCCGCGCACGGCGCCGTTGGCGGCGCGCAGCTCGGCCACCTCCTCGTCGGCGACCCAGCTGGCGCCCTTGACCGCCGTGCCGAGCTGCTCCACCAGCGGTCCGAGCGCGCGCCACTGCTCGCCGACGTGCGGGTAATCCCGATCGACCACGATCAGCTTGGGCATCGTGACGCCCGGGATCGGCTCGCACTCGCCCGCGCGCCAGTCGCGCACCTCGCCCAGCGGCTGGGCAATCTCATCTGGCGTGTCGTGCAACAGCGGCGCGACCACCACGTCACGCCGCGCGCCGAGATGACGCTCGGCGAGCTCTGAGAAGCGCTGCGCGATCCGCCCGAACGCGTCCCAGTCGCTCTTTGACTCCCACGGCGGCGGGACCGCCTGGTTGAACGTGTGCACGAACGGGTGCAGATCCGTCGAGGACAGGTCGTACTTCTCATACCACGTCGCGGCCGGCAGCACGACATCGGAGAACAGGGCGTTGGAGGTCATGCGAAAGTCGATCGTGGTCATCAGATCGAGCTTGCCCTCCGGCGCCTGCTCATGCCAGTCCACCTCCCGGGGGCGCAGCTCGGGCGGGGACTCCTCGGCGCGCACGGCGTTCTCCGTGGTGCCCAGCAGGTGCTTGAGGAAGTACTCGTGGCCCTTGCCCGAGGAGCCCAGCAGGTTCGAGCGCCACACCGTCATCACCTTCGGGTGATTGTCTGGGGCGTCGGGGTCCTCGCAGGCGAAGCGCAGCCGACCCGACTCGAGCTCCGATACCACGTGGTCGGCCGGATCGACGCCCGCGCGGTCGGCCTCGTCGACCAGGTCCAGCGTGGAGCGGTCAAAGCTCGGATAGGACGGCAGCCACCCCAGGCGCGCGCCCAGCGCGTTGACGTCGGCGATGTGACGCCCGTCCAGCAGCCCGCGCCCGAGCGGGGAGGCCAGGTCTGACGGCTGGTAGCGCTCGTAGCGCCACTGGTCGGTGGCCAGGTAGAAGAACGGTGTGCCCGACTGATGACGCGGCGGGCGGACCCAATCGAGCGCGAACGCGATCGTCTGCCAGCCCGCCAGCGGCCGGACCTTCTCCTGGCCGACGTAATGCGCCCAGCCGCCACCGTTGACGCCCTCGCAGCCGCACAGCATCACCAGCGCCAAAAACGTCCGGTACACCTGATCGGAGTGAAACCAGTGATTGGTCCCGGCGCCCATCGCGATCATCGACCGCCCCCGCGTCACCTCGGCGTTGCGGGCGAACTCCCGCGCCACGCGAGCGACCAGCTGGCCCTCCACACCGGTGATCGGCTGCTGCCACGCCGGCGTGCACGGCGCCGGATCCTCATAGCCCGCGGGCCACTCACCCGGCAGGCCCTCCCGGGCAACCCCGTAGTGCGCCAGCGTCAGATCCAGCACGGTGCACACCAGCCGCCCGCCGACCCGGACCGCCGGGACGCCCCGACGCACCGAGGATCCGCCCTCGCCCTCGCCGACGTCAAAGCGCGGCAGAAAGATCGCCACCCGCTCGCTCGCGCGATCGATCACCGTCAGTGCCGGCGCGATCCCTTCCAAGCGCAGGTTCCAGCGCCCCGGCTCGCCGTAGCGGTGCCCGACCGATCCATTCGGGACCGTCGGCTTGCCGGTGCGCTTGTCGAGCACCACCGGCTTCCAGTCGGCGTGCTCGGTCTCGCCTCCGGCGCCGTCGAGGTCTGAGGCGCGCAGCAGCCGATCGGGAACATACCCGCCGTCGTCGCGTTCGCGCAAGGTCACCAGCAGCGGCAGGTCGGTGAACCGCCGCGCGTAATCCTGGAAGTACGGCAGCTCACGGTCGACGTAGAACTCCTTCAGGATCACGTGGCCCATCGCCATCGCCAGCGCTCCGTCTGAACCCGGCTCCGCTGCCAGCCAGTGATCGGCGAACTTGGTGTGCTCCGCGTAGTCCGGGGACACGACGACGACCTTCTGGCCGCGATACCGAGCCTCAACCATGAAGTGCGCATCCGGGGTGCGCGTCGTGGGCAGGTTCGTCCCCCAGATCACCAGGTAGCCGGCGTTGAACCAGTCCCCGGACTCCGGCACGTCGGTCTGGTCTCCGAACGCCTGCGGCGAGGCGGGTGGCAGATCCGCATACCAGTCATAAAACGAGAGGATCGTCCCGCCGATCAGCGACAGGAACCGCGTCCCGGCGGCATAGGACGCCTGCGACATCGCCGGGATCGGCGAGAACCCCACCACCCGATCAGGGCCGTAGCGCTTGATCGTGTGCACGTGAGCGGCGGCAATCATCTCCACCGCCTCATCCCACGAGGCGCGCGCGAACCCGCCCTTGCCGCGCTGGCGGCGGTACAGCCGCGCCTTCTCCGGGTCATCGACGATCTCCGCCCATGCCTCCACCGGGTCTCCCAGCCGCGTCCGCGCCTCGCGAAACATCGCCAGCAGACTGCCGCGCACGTACGGGTACTTCAGCCGCAGCGGCGAGTACGTGTACCACGAGAACGAAGCCCCGCGCGGACAGCCGCGAGGCTCGTACTCCGGCATCTCCGCGCCCGTTGACGGATAGTCGACCGCCTGGGACTCCCACGTGATCAGCCCGTCCTTGACATACACGTTCCACGAGCATGATCCAGTGCAGTTCACCCCGTGGGTTGAGCGCACCACCTTGTCGTGCGCCCAGCGACCGCGGTAGGAGCGCTCCCACTCGCGGTCCTTGGCCACCAGCTGGCTCCACCCCTCCGCGTTCACCGGCCCGCGACGCAGGAACCGATGCGCCTCCAGCAGCGGACTCCGGGCGCGCTGATCCGAGCTCTCGGACCGCTCCGGCGAGCTTCGCTTACTGACGCCCATGGATCTCCACGCTCCTAAGCCCGTCGCGCGTTCGTATTTGCCCGCACGCGCGGCGTGGCGCGACACGCTGCCCGCCCGGCGAGCCTGTGCCGGCGAGCGTGGTCACTGGCTCGCTCGGTGCTCGGCGGCGCGCTGCCTGACCGTCGCCTTGTCGCTGAGCGGCATCGTCCCGGGATGGCCGTCGCCCGGCCAGGGGGTCAGCAGCAGCAACAGCCGGGCCGTTGTCAGCGCACGGACGGCGTGGCGCTCACCCGGCGCGAACTCGACCATCAGGCCCGTTCCCCCCGCCGCCCGTTCTCCATCGCTGGTCGTGATCTCCACCTCCCCGCCGATCACGGTAACCCACGCCCGCTCGTGCACCTGGTGATCCTGCAAGCTCTCGCCCGCCGGGATCTCGAGCACGACCGCGCGAGCCTCGTCGGTGCTGGAGAGGATCTCCGGCGAGTGGGGGCGCAGCTGGACCGCCCTCAGGTCCCAGCTCCTCACGATGCGCGCCCGGCTGGTGGCTGCTCGCGGCCCATCACCACAGCTTTTCACAGATCGCCTCGCAAAAGTAGGAATCGCTTTTCGGCGTCCATTAGTCATGCCGGCTCGAAGCCCTCGACCTCGATCAGGCACCCGGCACGGTCCGGGTCTTTGGGAACGAAGTCCGTCAGCCGCGCTGTTGGGTCGAGCTGGTCCAGCAGGCCGCGCGTCAGCCCCCGGTGCAGAGCGCAGACGACGGGCTGGTTCTCGCGGACCGCCTCGCGATAGGGGCAGTTGCCGAGCCTGAAGAGGACTCGTCCCGCCTTTGCCGGCTGACGCTGTGGAGCGAAGCCCAGGGCGGTGAGCGCCCGGCCCATCGACTCCTCGGCCGTGCCGCCGCCTCCGGCCGGCTGGAGCTCGCGTCCGAGCTCCCGTCCGGCACGCTCCACCTCGCGAAGCCGTCCCGGGCGTGCCGGAATGCTGCGCGCCAACCAGCGCGCGAGACGAGGGTAGGCATCGCGTGGCTCGCCGGAGGGAAGCGCGTCGGGGGCAATCGACCAGCTATCCCGTGGCCGCCCGATCTTCTGCGGCACGCGCTCGCGCGCGACCAGCCCAGCGGCGCGCAACCGCTCGAGATGAACGCGCACGCCGCTGGGATGAAGCCCCAGCTCCGCCGCGAGCTCGTTGGTCCCTGCCGGGTGGTCGAGGCCCGCCAAGTGAGCAAACAGTCGCGCGCGCGACGGCTGGGCCAGCACATCACCCGGACCGTCTGACCCACCAGAAACCACGAGCGAGAGTTTCTCATAGTGGGACTCGTCAAAGTCGTGGTAATTTTCCTAGTCTGGATCGTAAAACTCCTCAGAGAACGTCCGTTCCGTGACATACGTAATCGCCGAGCCGTGCATAGGGGTCAAGGACAACTCGTGCGTTGAGGTCTGTCCGGTCGACTGCATCCACCCCACTCCGGACGAGCCGGGCTACGACGCCGCCGAGATGCTGTACATCGATCCCGAAGAGTGCATCGACTGCGATGCCTGTGTCGAGGCCTGCCCGGTCGACGCGATCTTCGCCGAGGACCAGTTGCCCGAGGAATGGCGCCACTACGCGCAGATCAACGCCGCGTACTACCGCAACCAGGCTGCCTGAGATGGCGTCGCCGCCTCGGCTGAGCCCAACGTCCTGCTCGGGGTGAGCGCTGGCTCGGCGCTGGAGCACGGCCGAGGACACGCTGCTTCGCCAGCTCTACGCTGACCGGCATCCGGTCATGCATATCTCGCGCCTGCTCGGGCGAACGCCCGACGCGGTCGTCGCTCGTCGGCGAGCCCTCGGGATCCTCCCGTGGCGCTCTCGGCCGTGGTCGCGCGCGGACGAGGCGCTCCTCAGGGCCGGAACGGTTGCCGGTCTGCCGGCTGGGGCGCTGGCCGAGCGTCTCGGTCGCTCGACCGAGCAGATCCGCGCACGGCGCAGACCGCTCCTGGGCAGCGCACCGGCAGCGCGACCCTACCTGCCCCATGAGAACGAGACGATCAGCCTTCACCTCAGCGTCGGCGGGGATCTCACCGCGCTGGCGCGCCGCCTCGGCCGCTCGCCCGATGCGCTGCGCCTGCACGCGCAGCACATCGGGCTGCACCACCCGCTGCCGCGTCGGCGCTTCAGCGAATGGGAGGACGACCTGATCCGCGACGGTTACACCACCGCCTTGCCCTGCGCGGAGATCGCCCGCCAGCTGCCGGATCGCAGCTCGGCCAGTGTGGCAGCGCGGGCGCGGCGGCTCGGACTGATCGGCTACGCCCGTCGCTGGAGCAGCCAGGAGGACGAGCGCCTGGTGGCGCTGACGGCGCATGGGGCCACGCTCGAGGCCGTGGCTCACCGGCTCGGTCGCACTCCGGAGGCCATCCGTCGGCATGCATCCCGGCTCGGGATCGGTGCACCGCCGCCGGGGCCGACGCCTCGGCGTGGTCGGCGGTGGACGCGGGATGAGGACGAACTGCTGCGCCTGCACCACGCGCTCAACCCCGCTCGGCTCGCCGAGCTGCTGGGACGCTCGGACGCCGCCGTGTGTCGTCGCTTGTGCGCGCTCGGACTGCGTGCCCGAGCCCAGCGCTCACCCCACCATCCCGGCAACAGCAGGTTCGCTTCTGGCTCAGGGCCGGCGGCTGTGCGCCGCCCAGTTGTGCGTCTGCTCCGCGAGCCATCCCTCGCAGCAGGCCGGTAGGGCCTCCTTCGAGGCCTCGGTGCGGGGCCGCCGGCGCGATGCGGCCGAGCGCTCGGCGGCGGGCGCCGGGCCGACCCGGCGCGCTCGCGGCAGGAGGATGTTGTTCTCCTCGTGCACGTGGCGGTGGAGATCCTGCTCGAAGTCCTCGAGCGCGCCGAGCAGGGCTCGGTGCGTGTTGCAGAGAGCCGCATGGCGGTCGTAGTCGTCGCAGAACACCCTCAGCGCGGCGAGAGCGTGACCGAGCTCCGCATGCTCAGCTTCGTGCTCTGCGAGCAGCTGTTCGTCGACCGGCGTGCCGGCGTGTTCGGAGGCGACGCAGGCCGGGAACAGCTCGTTCTCCTCGCTGGCCAGGTGCGGCTCCAGGTCGCTCCGGATCTCACCGAACAAACGCCGGGCGTCGCCGAGCCGGGGATCGCTGCCGCCGTGGACTCGGACCACGGTGTCGAACAGCCGCTCGAGCCGGGGGAAGGCCTCGCGCAGCCCGTCGTGATGAACCGTGACGATATGGGCGCACAGCTCCCCCACCCCCACCTGACGCCAGTCCCGGTTCTCGATGCCGATGGTCTGGAGGTCGCCCTCGTCCAGGGCGGCGAGCGCGGCGCGGATCTCGCCTAGTTCGAGACCGTGCTTCGCGCACGCCTGCGCGAGCGTCTGGCGCCCGCCGCAGCAGTAGTCGAGACGGAGCCGTTCGAACAGATCGGCTCGAGCGGGGCACTCGGCGACCAGCTCGCCAAGCGAAGAGCTTGAATCGATCAGGCTGTGAGTGGTCATCGGGTGGAGACCTCCTGTGGGGTCAGACCGCCAGCCGCAGTCGTCGGGATGCTTGAGATGGCTCCACGTCGTGCCTGTTCTCCGGCCCTGGAGTCAGCCCGTCTCGCAGCTTGCGGCGAGCGTCGTGGAGCGTCTTGTACAGGGCGCCCGGCGTGGAGTGGAGCTGCTCGGCGAGCGCGTTGGCGGAGGTCTTGTTGATCGCCATCGCGATCAGGACCTCGCGCTGGTGCGGGGTCAGCTCGTGCGCGATCAGCCCCCCCACCGTTCGTGCCAGCTCGCTGGCCTCGGCACGTTGCTCCGGGTCGTCGCTTACCGCTCGCTCGGGTGGCCAGTCCTCCGGATCGCTCGGGAGGTCTCGCGCGTGACCGCGTCGACGCCGGATCTCACCCGGGACCTCGAGCGTCGCGAACCGTCGTGCCCAGGTGGTGAACAGGGCGTCGCCGCGGAACTGCTCGAGCTTGGCCAGGACCGCCACCAGCGCGTCGTCGGCGGCCTGCACAGCGAGATCGTCCAGGTCGCGGCCCGAGGGGTGGGCGAGCCCGGCGGTGCGGCGACGAACCTCGTGACGGGCTTCGCCCAGCAACAGCGCGTGCAGCCGGGCGATCGCCGCCTCGCGCACGGGACCTTCGCGTCGCAGCTCGGACAGCCACGCTCGCGAGGCCGGGTCGAGCCTCCAGGTTGCACCTGCCGCCGGCGTGCTCATGGCAGCCCGACCAGGCGACGCCGAAGATGGGCGAGGCGACCGTTCGCCGCCCGTCCGAGCGGACGATCCGGTGTGTCGAGCTGGGCGCGGGGCAGGGGCTCGGGGAGCGTCACCGAAGGATCGCGCCGGCGCGCGGCCTGGGCGGCGAGCAGGTGCCATTCGTGCACGATCTCGGCGGCCGGCTTGCCCCAGCTGCGGCCCTCCAGGGTCCACTCTCCCTCGGCGGCGCCGCGCTCGAGGAACAGGCCCGAGAAGTGGTCGAGCCGGGCGACGCCGGGGCTGTTGGGATCCGGGCGCATCTTCGGGTGCATGTGCGTGGAGAGGTCCAGAACATGCCTGAGCACATCCAGGTCGGTGTCGCTCATCGCGCTGTGGAACGTCACCTCGAAGAGGGCGCGGCCGCCGCGACGGTGGGTATTGGCCCTTGGGGCAACAGCAGGAGCTGCGCCCGACTGCCGCAACGGGGGGCGGGGCGGGGTAGGCACCTGGGCGCTGGGGGAGCGCCTTGGTTTCGGTGGGGCGATTGCGCTCATCGGTAGGCTCCAATCTTTTACACAGTCTGATTGTGAATAAGCTACCACCATCGCCGAGCGAAGGCAAGGGCGCGCTCCGCTCACCGCCGTTGGGCTCAACGGGCACGCGAGAGCCGCGGTATTCGGCTCAGTCCCGTCAGCCGGCTTATGGACGGATGGGCGCGCGGGTCTGAGCGCGTCGGACGTATCGGTGACAGCGGTGGTAACGGTCCACCACGACGAGTTCGTCGCCTTCGCGAAGGTGGGCCAGGGCCGCGCTCTCCGCGTCGGTCGCGGTTGTGTGCTCGGACAGGTTGTGTCCTTCGGCGACCAGGATCCACTCCCCCCACGGGGCTGCGGCAAGACCTGCAGGCACCGAGTCTGACGCGCTTTCGGGTCGGCCTTCATCCGCGTCCGACCCATGCCCGGATCCACTGTGCGGCCCGATGGGCCAGCCCGGTGGGGCGGCCCGGCGCCGGCGGATGGAGAGGCTGATCGTCGAAGGCGGTCAGCAGCCAGAGCGCGATGTCCCCGTGACAGAGCACGAAGCCGGCTCGATCAAGCCGGGCAACCACCTCGCGACAGAACGCCCGGCAGACGAGATCGGTCGGCCGGCTGTGTGTCGCGTCAGCCAGGATCGCGAACGCCAGCTCCAGTGCTCCGTCGGTGCAGCCGCCCCAGTGAAAGGGCGTGCTGGTTCTGTAGCCGAGGTGCGCCAGCCGCCGCGGCGCGGCCCGGTCGACGACGTACACCTCGCTCTGCTCCCGGCTCCGGCCCACGTAGTAGCGGTCGGGGGCCCGCGAGCCATGGCGCAGGGCCGGTGCCGATCCTGGATGGGCGCAGCCCGGAGGCGGCGTCGGTTGCCTCGGGCGCGGACGGAGAGTCGGGTGAGCCGGTCGACTGGACCGCGGCGGCTTGGGCGCTATGACGCACATGCTCACCAGCGTCGGCGCGGCACGACCTCTTACGCTCCAGTCAGCGGGCTCGCGGCAGGGGTAAGAGGCCCGAAACGGACCGACGCTGGGAAGGCATGAGCTCCCGAGAACCAGCCGGCTGGGCCGCACTCACGAGCGCGGATCCGTGTGTCCGCCGACGGCGCTTGGCGGCGGTGCGCCGCGCGCTCCGCGATCGTGATCGCCGTTCGCGGCCGGTCCCCACCACGCGCCAGCCGCTTGGCCGAGCAGCGGCGATCGAGGCAATCTCGCTCACCGAGCCCTACACGGCCCTGATCGACAGCACTTCCGGCCGGCTGTCCCACGATCGTGCACGGCGCACCGCAGATCACGCAGCGTAAGAACTCCCGCAGCGCATGACGCTAGGAAGGTGAGACTAACCATTCGGGGACGCGCCTCGCGTCCCCTGAGGAGCCACTGGAGGCCCGGTGCGAGATCGTGATTACGGGATGAGCGGCGAATCCGCCGCTTTGCACCCGTCAGCGGCGAGCGCTTGTCGGGACGACAGCGTGGCGAGCACCTCGTTGACCACAGCGGAGGCCGGTGGTGAGCGGCGTGAGCCCGCCGCTTCAGGGACGACGCAGGTTGAGCGGCTCGGGCAGTTCGTGTCCTCTGCGCGGCTTGAGGACATCTCAGCCGCGGCTCGCGAGCAGCTCAAGCTGCGGGTGCTCGACTCGCTGGGGTGCGCGCTCGGGGCGCTCGACGGTGCGCCCGTGCGGATGGTCGGCGAGGAGGTGCGCGAGTTCGGCGGCGCCCCGCTGGCGACGCTGATCGGCGCGGGCCGCAGCGCGCCGGACCGCGCCGCGTTCTACAACGGTGCGCTGGTGCGCTACCTGGATTTCAACGACTCGTTCCTCGCGCCCGGGGAAACCTGCCATCCCTCCGACAACCTGGCGCCGGTGCTGGCGGCGTGCGAGTACGCGCACACCGACGGTGCGACGCTGCTGGCTGCACTAGCGGTCGCCTACCAGGTCCAGAACCGCCTTCCGGAGCTTGCACCGGTCCGCGCCAAGGGCTTCGACCACACCACGCAGGGCGCGTACGCCGTCGCGGCCGGCGTCGCTCGCGCTCTGGGCCTCGATCCGTCGCGAACCGCCAACGCGGTCGCGATCGCCGGCACCTCACTGAACGCGCTGCGGGTGACCCGCACCGGCGCGCTGTCGCACTGGAAGGGGCTCGCCTACCCGGCGACCGCGTTCGCCGCCACGAACGCGGCGTTCCTGGCGATGCGCGGGATCACCGGCCCACGCGAGGTGTTCGAGGGCAACAAGGGCTTCATCGACGCGATCGCCGGACCGTTCGAGATCGACTGGTCGCGCGAGGACCTGGAGTCGGTTACGCGCACGATCCTCAAGAAGTACAACGCCGAGATCCACTCGCAGTCGGCGATCGAGGCGCTGCTCGAGCTGCGCGCCGCGCACGGGATCGAAGGCGACCAGGTGGAGCGCGTCGAGCTTGACACCTTCCAGGTCGCCTACGACATCATCGGCGGCGGCGAGGAGGGCTCCAAGTACGAGATCCGGACCAAGGAGCAGGCCGACCACTCGCTGCCATACCTGCTCGCCGTCGCGCTGCTCGACGGGCAGGTGCTGCCCGAGCAGTACCTCCCGCAGCGGGTCACCGCCGACGATGTCCAGGCGCTGCTGCGCCGCGTCGAGGTCAACCCCGACCCCGAGCTCTCCCGACGTTTCCCCGAGCAGCACTCCGCCCACGTCCGAGTTCGGCTGCGCGACGGGCGCGTGCTCGAGCGCGAGCAGCACGACTACGAGGGCTTTCGCAGCCGGCCGATGGGCTGGGACGCCGTGGCGGCGAAGTTCGACCGCCTTGCCGAGCGTCACATCGACGCCGAGCGCCGTGCCCGGATCAGGGAGTCGGTCGGCGACCTGGAGCAGCTCACCGTCGAGCACCTGACGCGGCTCCTGGCGATCCCGATCATGCGAGATCAGTCGGAATCACGATGAGCGCCGAGGCCCTGACCATCGATGGCTTGGAGCGCTGGGTCCTCTCGGGCGCGCACTGGCGCCTCGTGGACATCTCAGCCGAGCGCGCTGTCGTCGACCTGTGCGCCTGCACAGGCGAGCCGATGCAGCGCCTGTCCACATCGGATCCGGCGGTGATCGGCTACCTGCGCACCGCGCCCAACGGACTTGACCCTGACTGAAGACAAAGGAGCCTGACAATGGCAACCGAGACATTGACACCCACCCGCGCCGATGAGCTGGCGTTCTCCTTTCTTCATTGCAGCCACCGCCAGTCCAAGCCGCGTACTCGCGGGGTGACCGAGATCCGCGGCCCCTACTACACCGCCATGGGTCCCAGATACCTGAAGGACGTGCTGGAGACGATGGGCGAGCATGTCGACGCGCTCAAGTTCGCCGGCGGCTCGTTCACGCTGATGCCCGAGCGCGCGCTACGCGAGATCCTCGACACCGCGCATGAGCACGACGTGCTGGTCTCGACCGGCGGGTTCATCGAGCACGTCCTCACCCAGGGCCCGCAGGCGACCGACCGCTACATCAAGGAGGTCGCGCGCCTGGGCTTCGACATCCTCGAGGTCTCATCCGGGTTCATCTCGATCCCCACCGACGACATCCTGCGCCTGGTCGATCGCGTCCAGCGCGCCGGCCTGAAGGCCAAGCCGGAGGTGGGCATCCAGTTCGGCGCCGGCGGCGCCACCACGCCGGCGGAGCTGGCGCAGGAGGGCACCCGTGACGTCTCCTACGCGATCGACCTCGCCCGCCGCTGCCTGGACGCCGGCGCGTACATGATCATGATCGAGTCCGAGGGGATCACCGAGGAGGTCACGAGCTGGCGCACCGACGTGCCCGCCGCGATCGCCCGCGAGCTTGGTCTCGAGAAGGTGATGTTCGAGGCCGCCGACCCGGAGGTGTTCGGCTGGTATGTCAAGAACTACGGGCCGGAGGTCAACCTGTTCGTTGACCACTCGCAGATCGTCCAGCTCGAGTGCCTGCGCCGCGGAATCTGGGGCACCAAGAGCCTGTGGGGTCGGGTCGTGACCTACCCGGAGGCATGAGGAGATGGCGCCCGACGTGCGCATCAAGCGGATCTACGACCCGCCGGAGCCCGACGACGGGTATCGCGTGCTGATCGACCACGTGTGGCCCCGTGGCATCTCCAAGGACCGCGCTCGGCTGGACGAGTGGGCGCGGGAGCTGGCGCCCAGCGACGAGCTGCGCAAGTGGTTTGACCACGTTCCCGAGCGCTTCGCGGAGTTCCGCCGCCGCTACCGGGACGAGCTCGCCGGACAAGCGGGCCGGATCGAGGAGCTGCGCGCCCGCGCGACGAAGGCGCCGGTGACGATCACCTACGCCGCACGCGACGAGCAGCACAACAACGCGGTGGTCGTGAGCGAGCTGGTGCGCGATGGCTGACGCCTTCACCGATCGCTCCACGCGGATCCCCGAGCCGCTCGCCTTCGAGGAGCGCTACGAGGTGGTCGTGCTGGAGCGCCCCACGCCCACGATCGTCGAGCTGTGGTTGCGTCCGCTCGGCGAGGTGCTGGACTACTTGCCGGGCGAGTACGTGCTGCTGGAGGACCGCGAGCGCACCGTGCCGCCGCGGTCGTTCTCGATCGCCAACGCGCCGCGGCCCGACGGCCTGATCTCGCTGCTGGCCACGCGCGTGGCCGGCGGGCACAACAGCGCCTGGATTCACGAGCGGCTGCGGGTCGGCCAGGAGGTGAGCGTCTCGGGTCCCTACGGCACGTTCGTCGAGGATCCCGCCGCGACGGACCCGGCGGTGTTCCTCGCCGCTGGGTCGGGACTCGCACCGATCCGCGCACTGCTCGAGGCCGGGCTTGCCACACACGCCCGCTCCTCGCTGACGCTGATCTTCTCCGCTCGCTCCGAGACCGACGTGATCGATCGCGAGCTCTTTCAGGCCTGGCAGTCCGAGCACCCCTCGTTTCGCTTCATCCGCACCTTGACGCGCGGTGCAGGCCCGCCCCCGTACGGTCGGATCCCGGCGCTGCTGCCCACCCTGCAGGGAAGTCTCCATGACCACGACGCGTTCATCGCCGGCGCCCCCGCATTCGTGCTCGCCTGCGCGGCGGCCGCCGACGCGCTCGGAGCCTCGCGCGCGAAGGTGCACACGGAGGTGTTCTTCGTCGAGCCCCAGCCGTGGTCGGGTTCGGCGCCTCAGGCCGAAGAGCGGACATGACCCCGACCGGCCGTAGCGAGGCTCCACCGATCTACACCATGACCGGCGACGACGGCACCACCGGACTGCTGTTCGGCGGTCGCGTCTCCAAGGCGGACCCGGTGGTCGAGGTGTGCGGGACGTTGGACGAGGCGGTGGCCGCGTTCGGCCTGGCCCGCGCGGCCCTGGTGGATGACGACCTCCGCGCCGTCGTCCTCGAGCTTCAGCGGGGCCTGTTCGCCGCCGGGGCGGAGATCGCCGCAAACCCGCGTGCGCGCGACCGCCTAGTCGCAGGCATCTCGTCGGTCAATCGCGAGATGACCGCCGCGCTCGAGCGCCACATCGACCGGCTACTGGCCGAGCACCCGCTGCGCCCGGCGTTCGTGGTGCCCGGCGCCACACCGTCCTCGGCGGCGCTCGATCTGGCCCGGACGGTCCTGCGCCGGGCGGAGCGGCGCCTCGTCGCTGGACGCCGGAGCGGGCTGACCGCGAGCGAGGCGCTCATCGCCTACGTCAACCGCGCTTCGGACCTCGCCTACGTGCTGGCCAGGCGCGCCGCGGACGGGCACGATGAGCCGGTGAGCCACGAGTGAGCGGACCGCCGGCACGACACGGGCACGCTCACCCGGCCCCATCCGGGCGCGGCTGCTCATCCCAGTGCTCGTCTGGGACCGAAGGGCCGCGCGAGCGCGTCGACGTCCCGCTCGCAGAGCTGACCACGCTCGGACTCGGTGGCCTCGCCCGCCGCCTGATCGAAGCCCACACGGACCAGGAGGCGATCGAGGCGGTCGCCGCCGCGGACGCCACCGGCGAGCCGCTCCTGGTGATCGGGGGAGGGTCGAACCTGGTGATCGGCGACAGCGGATTCGACGGGACGGTGCTGCGAATCCTCACCCGGAGCGTCGTGGTCAGGGACCGGGGCGATCGCGCCGAGCTGGTCGCGGCTGCGGGCGAGCCGTGGGACGAGCTGGTGGCGCGATGCGTGGGCGATGGCCTGGTGGGGGTCGAGTGCCTGGCCGGCATCCCCGGCTTCACCGGCGCCACGCCGATCCAGAACGTCGGCGCCTACGGGCCGCAGGTCGCCGACGCGATCGTCTCCGTTCGCGCCTACGACCGCACGGCCCGCGACGTGGTCGAGCTCTCCAGCCGGCAGTGCGCGTTCGCCTACCGCACGAGCGGGCTCCGCCGCAACCCCCGGTACGTCGTGCTCGGCGTGCGCTTCGCGCTCGAGCGCTCGACCGCCGGGCGCCCGGTTCGCTACCCCGAGCTCGCCAGGACTCTGGGCGTAGGGCCGGGAGGCAGGCCGCCGTTGCTGGCCGTGCATGATGCGGTGCTGCCGCTCCGCCGCCGGAAGGGGATGCTGGTCGACCCGCGCAACCCGGACTCGCGCAGCGCGGGCTCCTTCTTCCTCAACCCGGTCCTGTCGGCGGAGGAGTACCTCGACCTCGAGCGCCGCGTCGCACAGCGCCTCGGCGGCCACCTCCGCCCGCCCGCCTGGCCCGAGGCGCACGGACGCATCAAGACCTCCGCCGCCTGGCTGATCGAGAGAGCCGGCTTTGACCGCGGCTACGGCGAGGGCCGGGTCGGTATCTCGAGCAAGCACACCCTCGCCCTGGTCAATCGTGGCGGAGCCACCACCGCCGAACTGCTCGGCCTCGCACGCAAGCTGCGCAGCGGCGTGCTGGAGGCTTTCGGCGTCCAGCTCGAGCCCGAGCCGACACTCGTCGGCATTGCGCTATAGGCCTTGACTGGCCGCGTCCGCGACTATCGCGCTACGGGGCGGGCGCCTGACGCTCGGGCCGGCCGACGTCGTGGCAGCCAGCCTCGAGTCGGATAGGAGGGCGGCTGTGGGTCTCTCACGATCCTCGGCGTCGCGGCGAGCCTGCTCGGCGGCGTCGGCATCCCCGACTGCCCAGCGCAAACGCTCGATCAGCTGCGCGGTGAAGTGGTTGCTCTTGAAATCGGCCACGTTGATCCGCTCACGCAGCAGGATCACGCCATCTTGCCGGCTGGCGGCGCTTGTCCTGACGATGATCTCAGGCACTTTCCTGCTCTGTCGCTCGCGCTCGCATCGATCGCTCGGGGACGACGCTCGAGCCGCGCCCTCGCAGTGCGTGGACGAAGGTTGGCGGCGCGAAGCAGACGACCATCGACGCTGCCGCCGTCGTGGGGTTCTCAACCGACACGCGCTCCCCGGCCGCGACGAACGCGACCATCCCGGACTCGAGCTGCACCTCGGTCGCCGTCCCACGCAGGATCAGTCGTCCGCTGAGCGGGATCAGCAACGCATCGGACTCGCCGTGGTCGTGCTCGGGCATGCGCGCTCCGCCCTTGACCGTCACGTGGATCGCGGCCAGCGGCTCCGGCGCCCCCTCCAGCAGGACATCGATCGCGGCGCCGTCCCCGAACGGCGTCAAGGTGGCGGTCGCGCTGTCAAGTCGCCGGGTCCACACGGCCGGCTCAGTCCTCCGGACCGCTCGACGCAACCGGCTGAGGACCGTGCCCCACACACCCCCGCGTACGCGCGACGGCTGCGGTTATCTCGAAACCGGATGCTCGCCTGAACTCTGAGTCCCATCGCAAGGTCATCATCTCTCCGCCTATTTTACACACTTCGAATGGGTAAACAATCCCATCTGCCGCAGCGGCTAAGGCGGTGCCGAGCGGGATGGCCGAGCCTTCAGCAACCACTCTGGTGCGCGTGTGGGTCGCGGCCTGCCTCACCGCCGCGCCCGCCAACGGGCGTGTGCCCGCTGATGCTCGTCGCGCAGTCTCGCCCGTCGCATCGCCTCGGCCACCGATGGCAGCTCGCGCTCGAGGTCGAGCTCGACGGGGTGGCCGTCGGGGCGGGCGGCCTCGTCGACCGGATCGGCGCCGCGCAGGCCGGCCAGGTACGGTGAGAGGTAGCGCCCGGCGATCTTCGTCGGCGGCCACCACAGCGCCCGCCGTTGCGCGGTGCCATCGCCGTCCCCACCGGCCAGCTCGTTGCGCATCCACGCCTTGCCCCGACCGGTGAGCATCATCCCGCGCAGAACCGGGCGAAATGGCCGCGGCTCGACGTCGGCTCCGACGGCAGCAGCGATTGCCTCCGCGGCCGCGTCCGCCTGCTGGGAGGCGAGGCCACCCTGCTTGATCGGGAAGGCAATCGCGTCACCGGCGGCCCACACCGCCTCGACGCCGGCAACCTGCCCGTGCCGGTCGGTGAGCACGAACCCGCGGGTGTCCGAGGGAAGGCCCGCAAGCCGAGGTCCGACCGCCCGCGGGAGCGCAACGACGCGGCGGACCTCGAGCGCCCGTGCACCGGGATGCACGAGCAGACGGCCGGGGGTATGGGGGTCTTCGGCGACGTAGACGCCGGTCTGCGCCTGGACGCCGGCCTCCTCGAGGTCGTGGCGCAGCGCCGCACTCGCCCGCGGGCCGAACAGCCCGAGCGGTGCGTCCTCGGGCGTGTAGACGATCACCTCGACGTCGTCCTGGCCCATCCCCCATGCCTGCCAGGCGGTCATCAGCGCCAGCTCGTAAGCGGGCAGCGCCCAGGCCACGCCCGGGGGCACGACGAACGCCACGCGTTTGTTGTAGCCCTCCTCGAGGTCTCGAAGCAGGCCGCCGAACAGATCGGCGTCCGTCTCCGGGGTCCAGGTGAGCGCGTGGCGGAAGGCCGGTTCGCTGCCGGCGCCCACCGCGACCAGCAGCGCGTCGTAGCCCAGACGCCGGCCCATGCTGGTGATCGCGGTGCGGGCCGGGCCGTCGATGGCGGCGAGCTCGCCCCGTACCAGCTTCGCGCCTACGTCGGGAACGATGTCGGACAGCAGGTGGTGGGCCGCGCGGCCGCGCCCGAACGGTTCGGCGGTCGCCAACGGACGATAGACGAACTCCGGCTGGGAGCACAACAGGGTCAGCTCCACCCGGTCACCGGCTAGGTCGTGCAGGGCCAGCAGCGCTTCGAGGCCCGCCACACCGCCGCCGGCGATCAGGACCTGCGCCGGCGCCCGGTCTCGCCCTTTGGAGAGCACCCCTGCTTCTCGTGTGACTGTCGGCATCGATGCCTCCTTGATTCGAATTGGATAAACCTACGGCGGATGGCTCACGGCCCTTCGGCTACTTCTCTTGCGTCGGAGGCACGCGCGTGTCTTACCCAGCCCGCTCAGTCGTAGAGCAACCCGAATGCCAGGGACTCCCGCTCAGTGAAGCCGTTCAGATCTGCACGCACGTCGCGCCGGAGACGAGCGCCACGCGACCGGGCAGATCGACGTCGAGCGTCCGGTGGCGCACCGATCCCCGCTCCTACGCCGCCGACCGCGGTTCGGCGGCTCGGGCCAGCGCCGACGGGGTCTCGCGGCCGACGATCGCCGGCGCCTCGAGGACGAGCTCGTCGTCCGTGAGCGCTCGACCATGAACAGCGCGAAATCGATCCGGCGGGTGAGGTTGCTCTCGAGGATCGGGTCGCCGACATGCCGGCTCCAGACGGGAAGGCCCTGGCTGGGCCCCTCTTCGAGGTCGCTGCCCCGCACAACGGTCCAGCGCGTGTCGCTCGCGAATACACGCCGAGTGGCCTCGGCCTGGTCGTCAAGATCGACCACGCGAGCAAGCCGGGCGAGTCGTCCCGCGACGTTGACCTTCACCTTGACCTTCCACGAGTAGACGTCTGTCCCGTCGCGAGGAGGCCACCAGCCGCACGAGAACACCAGGCGCGCGCCGGCAGGCGCAAGGTCGAGGACCGCCTGCGCAGTGCCGGACGCGTACTGCTTCATCCCCCACGGCACGAGCACGACGAGCACGCCATCGCAACCCGCCACGGCGCGAGCGATCACCTCGGGATCGTTCGTGCCCCGGCACGATCTCGATCCGCCCTCGAGGCGGCAAGCTTCGCGACGCTCTGCTCGCGACAGACTGCAACCACCTCGCAGCCACGGTCAAGCGCGTGCTCGACGATGTCCTTGCCAGTTGCCGGACGCCCCGACGACGCAAACCCGCATGGCACTCTTCAACGCGCGCCCTCGATCGAGCATCGCGGTCAGTGCTGCGCCGCACCGATGCTCCGCGGCGTCGGCGAAGCGCCCGCGCGAGCCTCGAAGCCGCCGAGCGCGCCAGGAAGCCGATCGTGCTTGGATCCACGAGTGGTCCCCGCTGTGAGATCGCCGACCGCGGATGTTCGCGCTCACCGATGGACGCGACGGGCATCGCTGACAGGCCGCGAATCGTGACGGCGGAGAAGGTCTCGCCTGAGCCGAGCGGCACCCAGCCCGCGGTTTAGGGCCGAAATGAAGAGGCCCGGCCCCTCGCATCCATCCGCGTGCGCACGCCACGACGAGTCACGCCCCGGTCGCGCACTGCGTCCGCGGTGCGGCACGCCATAGACCCCGGATGGCGCTTCGACCGAGACGGGTCGGGGCGCCGGACCGTCGTTCACGGCTCGAGCTCGCTCTGGACGGTGATCTCGACGTTCCCGCGCAGCGCGTTTGACACCGGGCAGAGCGCGGCCGCGCGCTCTGCCGCGCGGTCGAAGGCGTCCTGCTCGAGCGCGGGCGCCCGCGCCCGGACGGCCAGTTCGACCGTCGTGATCCGCGGCGCGCCGTCGACCTCGTCCAGCGTGCAGGCGGCACTGACCGACACCCGCTCGGGCGGGGTATGCTCCTCGCCCAGCACGAGCGTGAGCGCCATGGCAAAGCAGCTGGCGTGCGCGGCTGCGATCAGCTCCTCGGGGCTCGTCTTGCCGTCCGGCGCCTCGGTGCGCGAGGCCCAGGTCACAGGAAGCTGGGCAAGCGCACCGCTTCCACCCGAGATTGTCCCGGTGCCGCTCACCAGCGCCCCCTCCCACACGACCTGTGCCTGTCTTGTCGCTATCGCCATCGCACAGCCTCCTGTTCGCATTCGCCGGTGCCCGCCGGTGGGCGGGTTGTGGCCTATCGCACGTGTCCTGCGTCGGCCCAGTCCGCTGCTCTTACCTCGGGGCGCGGTGTCGTCGCGTGCTCGCGTTCGAGCCGAGATCAGCTTTTTCCCATTTATATTGGGAATAAGCTACCGTAGTGGTGTCACGGAGACCACGTGACGTGGTCGAAGCTCGGAGGAAGAACGATGGCGGTGGCTGATCAGGTGATAGACGACCTGCACGCGGGCGAGACGGGCGAGTGGCTCGAGGCGATCGATTCGGTTCTTGCGCACGACGGCCCGGATCGCGCCCGCCACATCCTGACCCGGGTCGTCGAGCGTGCCCAGCAAGCGGGTGCGGGTTCGATCGCGACCCTCAATACGCCCTACGTCAACACGATCGCGCCCGAGCGCGAGGCCGAGCTGCCGGGTGACCCGGCGCTGGAGCGCCGGCTGCGGTCGATCGTGCGCTGGAACGCGATGGCGATGGTCGTGCGCGCGAACAAGCACTCGTCCGAGCTGGGGGGTCACATCGCGAGCTTCCAGTCGCTGGCCACGCTGTACGAGGTCGGCTTCAACCACTTCTGGCGCGCCCCGAGCGAGACCCACGCTGGCGACCTCGTCTACTTCCAGGGCCACTCCTCCCCGGGCAACTACGCGCGCGCGTACCTAGAAGGGCGGCTGAGCGCCGAGCAGCTCGACAGCTTCCGCCAGGAGGTGTCAAAGCCGGACGGGCTGAGCTCCTACCCGCACCCGTGGCTGATGCCCGAGTTCTGGCAGTTCTCGACCGTCTCGCTGGGGATCGGCCCGATCACCTCGATCTATCAGGCCCAGTTCATGCACTACCTGCAGGCCCGCGGCCTCGTACCGACGCCCGCCGGCAAGGTGTGGTGCTTCGTCGGCGACGGCGAAGTCGACGAGTCAGAGACGATGGGCTCCATCGGGCTGGCGGGCCGCGAGCACCTCGACAACCTGATCTGGGTCGTCAACTGCAATCTGCAGCGCCTCGACGGCCCCGTGCGCGGCAACGGCAAGATCATCCAGGAGCTCGAGTCGGACTTCCGCGGCGCCGGCTGGAACGTGATCAAGGTGATCTGGGGAAGCCGCTGGGATCCGCTCCTGGCGGCCGACCTCGACGGCCGGCTGGTCCGCGTGATGGAGCGGTGCGTGGACGGCGAGTACCAGACCTTCAAGTCGCGCGACGGCGCGTACGTGCGCGAGCACTTCTTCGGCAAGGATCCCGTGCTGCTCGAGCGCGTCGCGCACATGTCAGACGAGGAGATCTGGCTGCTCAACCGCGGCGGCCTCGATCAGCAGAAGGTCTACGCCGCCTACCACGAGGCCGTCCGGCACACCGGCCAGCCGACGGTGATCCTGGCCAAGACGATCAAGGGCTACGGGATGGGCGTCTCCGGCGAGGGCCAGATGATCACCCACCAGGCCAAGAAGATGACCGAGGACGCGCTGCTGGCGTTCCGCGACCGGTTCGAGCTCCCGTTGTCCGACGAGCAGGTGCGCGCGGCCGAGTACTACCGGCCGCCCGAGGACGCGCCGGAGATGCGCTACCTGCGCGAGCGCCGCGAGGCGCTCGGCGGCAGCCTGCCCGCGCGCCGGCGCCGCGCCGAGCCGCTGCCGGTCCCAGAGCTCGACCTGTTCTCCTCGCAGCTGGAGGGCACCGGCGAGCGGGAGATCTCGACCACGATGGCATTCGTGCGCGTGCTCGCGGCACTGCTGCGCGACAAGCAACTCGCACGCCACATCGTCCCGATCGTCCCCGACGAGTCGCGGACCTTCGGGATGGAGGGCCTGTTCCGGCAGATCGGGATCTATTCCCCCGTCGGCCAGCTATACCAGCCCCAGGACTCCGCCCAGCTGATGTTCTACAAGGAGGATCAGCACGGGCAGATTCTCGAGCAGGGAATCACCGAGTCCGGCTCGGTCTCCTCGTTTATCGCCGCCGGCACCGCGCACAGCAACTATGGCGTGCCGATGGTGCCGTTCTACATCTACTACTCGATGTTCGGCTACCAGCGAGTCGGCGACCTGATCTGGGCAGCAGCCGACAGCCGCGCGCGCGGATTCATGCTTGGCGGCACGGCCGGACGGACCACGCTCAACGGCGAGGGACTCCAGCACGGCGACGGTCACAGCCACGTGCTGTTCTCGGTCGTCCCCAACTGCCGCGCCTACGACCCCGCGTACGGCTACGAAGTCGCGGTGATCATCCAGGACGGTCTACGCCGAATGTTCAAAGAGCAGGAGGACGTCTTCTACTACCTCACGCTGCTGAACGAGAACTACCCGCACCCGCCGATGCCCGACGCCGCGCCGGAGGGGATCTTGCGGGGCATTTACCTGCTGCGCGCGGGCTCCGGTTCGCCGGAGCAGCCGCGCTTGCAGCTACTCGGCTCCGGGGCGATCCTGCGCGAGGTGCTGGCCGCCGCCGAGCTGCTCCAGGCGGACTTCGGCGTGGTGGCCGACGTGTGGAGCGTGACCTCGTTCACCGAGCTTCGCCGGGACGGGATCGAGGTCGAGCGCTTCAACACGCTGCACCCGCTCGAGCGCCCACGCGAGGCGTACGTCACCCACTGCCTGTCTGGGCGCGGCGGCCCAGTCGTGGCCTCCACCGACTACATCCGCGCCTACGCCGACCAGATCCGCTGCTGGGTGCCAGGGCCGTATCACGTCCTCGGAACCGACGGCTTCGGCCGCAGCGACTACCGCCGCGCGCTGCGCCGGTTCTTCGAGGTCGACCGCCACCACGTGACCGTCACCGCGCTCAAGGAACTAGCCGACCAGGGCGCGATCGACCCCGCGAGCGTCCAGGAGGCGATCGACCGCTACGAGATCGACCCCGACGCCCCGCTCCCGACCACCGTGTGAGCCCCGGCATCGCGGGGCGCTCGGCGCACCGGGAGCCGGCCGGCCACCCGGGGTAAGAGACCGGCCCCGGACAACGCTAGGGGGACAAGGTCGTTCTGTGACCCGCCGCGTCGCGGACAGCCGGCCCATCCGCCCGGCCCGGCCTCACCAGGAGGTCCAGCAGTGCACGTAGACGAGAACCCTCCGCCGCCGATCCACAGAAGGTCAAGGTCACCCGCGGCCGCCACTGCACCCCCGACGAGGGGCATGCGTGACGGAGCCGGCCTCGATGCTCGCCGGCGAGCCGTTCAGCGACCACCCCCGCTCGGTGTGCCCGGTGATCGGCGCGTTCCGGCGCGCCTACAACGACCGCCTGAACGACTGCCGGCGCCAGGATCTGCACGCGTAGGCGGCCAAGGTAGTGGGCACGCGCACCAGGATCGAGAGCGACAGCGCGCGCAGATGTGTCGTGCGTGGGCGCGGCGAATGAAGGGTCCTGGCGCGCTGTCCGAGGAGCCACGCAGCTGTTCGCAGGCGCCAGCCCGGCTTCGGCGATGGCTGCAGAGCTACTGCCACCGACCAGAGCATCCCGGCCATCACGGCGGCGCTCGCGTTCGCCGGCGAGCTCGGCTACCGCGATCGCACGCTCGACCGCGAGCTGCATCGTTCCGCGGTGCGCTTCGTCAACCAGCTGATCGCGGTCCGCGGCCGGGACGAACGGCACTCAGTGTCGAGAGCCTCAGGGAAGCTTTGTGAACCCGCGTCACCCACCGATCAACGAGGAGGACCAGATGCCCCAGAGCCTGTATCCAGTCGCGAGCAAGGAGCTCGCGGACCGGCGCAAGCAGGCCGAGCCCGCCACCCACGCCGCCTTTCAGGCGTTCAGCCGGCAGGTGTTCGCCGACGGCGCGCTGCCGGAGAAGACCAAGCAGCTGATCGCGGTCGCCGTCGCACACGTCACCCAGTGCCCCTACTGCATCCGGGGTCACGCGCGGCTCGCGCAGCGCCGAGGCGCCAGCGAGCAGGAGATCATGGATGCGATCTGGGTCGCGGCCGAAATGCGGGCCGGGGCGGCGTACGCGCACTCGGTGATCGCACTCGATGCTCTCGCCGGCGACTAACGGCCGGCTGAATCTGCTGTGGTGAGCGTCACGCCCATCGACTATCCGCCGCCGGTCGACCCGGGTGACGCCCCCGATGTGTCCTCGTGGCTGAGTGGTGCTTCGCTTGGCATGTGGGGTGACTTCGACGCGCTCGCCGATCTCACGGCTGGGCTCTGCGCCGCCGCGCTCACAACGCGATCAACTGCTGGGACGGGCACACCTACCGCCGGGCGCTCGAGTTCGACGGAGCCATCGCCACGCTCGAGGTCAGAGAGGTCTCCGGACCGCAAGACCCGCGGCTGGAGCTGACCCTCGCCGAGTCGGGGGTCGGCCGCGGGACCGACCCGTGGGGAGAATCGGCTTCAGCTCCACCAAGGCACGCACGATCATCGAGATCGCCAGTGCGGTCGCCGACGAGACGCTCGACCTCGAGGCCCTGGCCACGCTCGACGACCGGGCCACACTGGCGCACCTGAACAGCCTGCGCGGAATCGGCCGCGGGTCGGCCGAGTACGTGATGCTGCGAGGTCTCGTCCGGCTGCACGTCTTCCCCGGCGACGACGTCGGCGCGCGCAACAAGCTCGAGCATGGGCTCGGCGCATCGAGGCGCCTCGACTACGACGGCGTGCAGGCGCGCTCGCCGCTGGCAGCCCGACGCGGAGGTCCTCTACTTCCACCTCCGGCTGCACTCGCTGTCTGAGGCCGGCCTCCTCACCGCGAACGCGGCGGGGTGGGTCGCCCCGGCGCCCGCCCGACGTGCGACGTGGGTAAGGCTCGCCCGGACGCAGACGCTAGAGCGATAGCAGTCAAATGAATCGATCGACCGTGACCAGGAGGCTGTGATGCGACTCAACTACCGAGAGGTGTCGCCCGACGCGCTCAACGCGATGCTTGGCCTGGAGGCGGTGGCCAACCGCGGCCTGGACGATCCGCGGCTGCTGGATCTCGTCAAGGTCCGCGCCTCGCAGGTCAACGGCTGCGCCTACTGCCTGGCGCGTCACGCGGCTGAGGCCCGCGAGCACGGCGAGACCGACGAGCGGCTGGACATGATCGCGGTCTGGCGCGAGGCCGACTGCTTTGGCCGCGCGGAGCGCGCCGCGCTGGCCTGGTGTGAGGCGCTCACGCGACTGCCCGACGCCGGTGCCCCCGACGCGCTGTTCGAGGAGTTGACGCCCCACTTCACGGCGGAGCAGATCGTCGCGCTGACGCTCGCGATCGTTGCGATCAACGGCTGGAATCGCCTCAACGTCGGCTTCTCCACCCGGGTGGCCCTCGCGAAGGAACTGGCCACGCACAGAGCCGGGTGAGCGCCACGGCACGGGCCAGAGTCGCGCTCGTCGGAGCGGGTTCGCCGGGCCGTCATGCGCGCGCAAGCTCGCCGGGTGGCCGGTCGACGTCGTGCTCGTCGACCGCCACGAATACCACCAGTTCACACCGCCCTCTACCAGGTGGCGAGCGCGCTGCTGACCGCGCCGGACGTCTCCTATCCGTCCGCGCCGCGTTCCGTGGGCTCCGAACGTTCGCTTCCGCCACGCCGCGGTGACCGGGGTCGACCTCGAGCGCCGCCCGGTACGCGCCCGCGGCGACGAAGCGATCACCTACGACTACCTCGTGCCAGCCATCCCAGCCAGAACAACTACTCCGGCAACTCCGCGCTGCAGGCCCGCACGCTGAGCATGAAGACGCTGCCCCGGACGCAGCGGCTGCGCAACCAGGTCCTGCCGTGCCTGGAGTACGCGGCGCAAACCACCGCCGAGGCGGAGCGGCGGCGCTGGCTGACGCTCGCGGTGATCGGCGGCCGCCCGGCCGGAGTCGAGTTCACCGGCGCTCTTGTCGAGCTGCTCAAGCTGGTTCTCGGCCGCGACTACCAGGAGCTGCCGCCCGCGCTGGCGCGCGTCGTCCTCCTGGAGGGAACGGACAGGCTGCTGCCGACGTTTCCCGAGCGGCTCGGCCGCCACGCACGCAAGGTGCTCGAACGCCGCGGCTTCGAGGTCCTGACCGGGACGCTGGTCTCACGGGTCACGCCGGGAGCGGTCGTGCTCTCAACCGGCGATGCGCTCCAGGCGTGGACCGCGGTGTGGTCGGCTGGCATCAACGCCACCGAGCTCGCGGGCGTCTCGGAACTTGCGACCGGCCGCTCGCGTCGACTGCCCACCGACGAGCGGCTGCGACTCGCCGGGCGCCGCGAGGTGTTCGCGATCGGTGACCTCGCCTCGGTACATGTCGACGGCCAGGAGCTGCCGATGCTCGCCCCACCAGCAGTGCAGGGGGCGGCTACGTGGCGAGCGCGATCCTGGCCGAGGTTCGCGGCCGCGCGGCGCCGGGTCCGTTCCGCTACCGCGACAGGGGCGCGACGGCGGCGATTGGCGGCTGCAGCTCAGCGGGCTGCTCGGATGGATGGCCTGGCTGATCGTCCACATCTACTACCCGATCGGCTTTCGCAACCGTGCAGTCGTGCTCGTCAACTGGGCGTGGAGGTATCTGCGCAAGGACCGCTCGATCCGCATGATCACCCGGATCGAGCTCGATCCCGTCGCCGACGAGCTGACCGCGCTTGGAATGGCGAGCAGGACCGAAGCCGAGCCCGCCGCGGCGGGCCTGGTCAGCTAGCGGTGCGGGTGGCCTCCGCATGTCGTGACCGGGCGCGCGGTCAGGGCTTGAAGACCATCAGCACCACGATCGTCAGGATCAACACCAGCGAGCCGTAGTTCACGGCCCGCGAGAGGCGATCGTCGAGGAGGGCGCGCAGCTCGTCGCTGACCGGGGCGTCGAGCTCGGCAAGGCGGCTCGCCAACTTCCGGGCCTGCTTAGGCCGCTGGCCGCCGAGTCCGCCCAGCGCGAGTGCGACCACGTAGAGGACCATCGAGGTGGCTACCCAGCCCGACCCGTACCCCCAGCTCCCCAGGTGCACCAGCCACAAGCCGAGCACCGCCAGCAAGAGAGCGCCGACCGCGACCAGCAGCACCCCGATCCGAGTCATGGATAGCAGCAGGGCAATCTCCGCGGGTTGCTGGCGGCGGCGGGCTGCCTCGAATGCAGCGCCGGCGAGAACGATCCCGGCGACGAACAGCAGCGCGCCCAGCAAGTGGAAGAAGAGCGCGACGTTGTAGGTGGTGCTATCCATGGGCGGCAGCCTGGCGAACCTGAGCCACGTCGGCTTCTCGGCGGGATCGCCTGCGCGCGCTCACCACGCCGTGTGCGGTCGCGGCGAGAAACGCGAGGATCGCGACCTCGCCGAGGATCCCGCCCCACTGCCACAGGATCGTGTTGCCAGCGAGGTCTCCGCCCACCAGGCGCAGCGCCAGCGAGGCGTGGAGCAACGCGAGGTAGGCGTAGAAGCCGCGGCGGAACGGCAGCGGCACCCGGAGCACGGCGGGGACGATCACGGGCGCATGCGCGAACACCATCGACATCACGAACCCGAGGAACACGGCGTGCAGCGAGGCGTCGTACGCGGGCCCGTCGCTGAGCGCGGCGTACACGGTCCACAGCACACCGGCGCACGCGAGCCACACGTACCCGGCCAGCAACGCCGCGGCCATGAACCGCGTCACCCCGCCGGTTTGCACCGTGCGCCGGGCGACGTCGTAGCGCGCCAGCCACACGGCCTGGGCGAGCAGCCCGGCGCCCGCGACTCGGACGCCGGTCGGCTCGGCGAAGATCGAGATCACGAGCCCGCAAGCGAACACCGTGATCGCCGCCAGCAGCAGCCTTCGCACCAGATCTGATCGGCGCACGGCGCGGGTGAGCTCGAGCCGCTCGCCGACTATCGTCAGCACCAGGAACCCCGCCATTAGGGGCGCGAACCGCCGCACGTCGGCGCCCGTCAGCCACAGGACCGCAGCGGCGCACCAGGCCACCGCGCCCAGGCCCATCACCGCGTTGTGCGCCGAGGGCTGGAGCCGCTGCAGGACGAGATGGGCGGCCAGCAACACCGCCCCGCCGAGCGTCACGAGCGCGGGTCCGAGAGAGTCCGGCGCGCCGGCCAGCGCCGCAACGGCGCCGGCCCCCGCTGCCAGCGGAGCGACGTATGCCCACGGGCGGTCGAGCGCGACCGCCCGCTCGAGGCTGACCAGCGTGCCCAGGAACCCGAGCGCCATCAGCGGCCCGTGCAACTCAGCGGCGGAGGTGACGGCGCTCGGCACCGCCAGCCCGAGCCGGATCAGCCCGCCCCAGAGCCCGGCGAACAGCGCGACCACCGCCAGCGCCAGCAGCGGCGCCCGGCGCCGGCGCGCGACCATGGCGGCGCTCATAGCCACCCGAGCTGCTCCTTGGCGGCGTCGCTCATCGCCGCCGGGTCCCACGGCGGCTCCCACACCAGCTCCACCCGCACGTCTGACACCTGGGGCAGCTGGGCCAGGCAGGCCCGGATCTGATCGTCGAGGAACCCCCCGAGCGGGCACCCCGGCGTGGTCAGCGTCATCTGGATCCCCACCAGCCCCTGTGGTTCGGTGGCGATCTCGTAGACGAGCCCGAGGTCGACGATGTTCACACCCAGCTCGGGGTCGATCACGGTGCGCAGCAGCCTGCGCACCAAGCTCGGGGTGAATGGCTCGGTCAGCAGCCCCAGTACGCCGGGGCCCGGCAGCGATGGGGACATGTCGTCGGTCGAGCTCACCACTCTTGAGTTTTTCACAGTCGTATTGTAAAAACAATCTCGTGTGCACCGGCAGCCCCGTCGAGACCCGGCCGGCGCTTCAGGCGCTTACCGCCGTCCTGTCCGACGCGCTGCGCGCGCTGGCCGCCGATGGCCACGCCGAGGAGGCCAACCGCCTGGCCGGCCGGGCCTACGCGGCCCTGCGCCGCGAGCACCCCGACCAGGCCCGGCGGATCAACGCGCTCATGCACCAGCTGACGCGCATCCCCCAAACGACCAAGGAGCAGACCATGCCGACGACCGACCCGCAGCTCGACGTTCGCACCCAGCCCGCCGCTCGCCGCCACGAGCTGATCTTCGGCACCTACGACAAGCTGGCGCCCAGGGAGGGGTTTGTGCTGGTCAACGACCACGACCCCAAGCCGCTCTACCAGCTCGCCGCCGAGCACCCCGACGAGTTCAGCTGGGACTACCTGGAGGAGGGCCCGGAGGCCTGGCGCGTGCGGATCGGCCGCCCGGAGTGATGGCGGGCTCAGCGCTGACCGCGTGCCCGGTCCGGCGAGCGCCGCGTCCTCAGCACCGCCGGGGTCGAGCTCGTGGTGCTCAACTGTGCCCGAGGGTTGTTCGCGGTCGAGAACCGCTGCTCGCACGAGGACACGCCGCTGGCCGACGGCGAGCTCGACGAGACCGACTGCTCGATCGAGTGCCCGCGCCACGGATCGCGCTTTGACCTGCGCGCCGGGCGGGGCGCCGAACCTCCCCGCGCATACGAGCCGATCGAGGTGTTCCCGGTCGAGGTCATCGACGATGTGGTCACGGTCGAGATCGACTGACCCAACCCGTGGGCGGCCATGAGCCAAGGCGAGAATCCTCAGCGCGCGCTCAGCGGGTGTGAGCCGACGATCGAGGACATCCACGAGCTGACCGGCCCGGCCACCCCCGCGTTCGCGCTGCAGCTACGCGAGCGCGTGCGGCGGCTAATCGCCCCGCTGCCCGCCGGACATCCCGTCCGCAGCGAGGGCGAGCGCGCGATCCGCGATCTCGAGCGACTGGCGTTTCGCTTCGACGACCCCCGCGGCGCGATCGGCCCCGGGGAAGAGGCCTGGCGGCAGCGCCCGTGAGCGGACGCGCCGGAAAGCCCCTCGGCTCCACCGCCTGAGCAGCGCCCGCCAAGCCCGTGGCCACGCGCTCCGGTCCCCAGCACGCCGCGGCGCGCAGCGATGGAGCGCCGGCAGAACGACGCACGAAACGCCCATGGCCGCAGGCATATGCGACCGGCGGGTCCGCAGTGACCGCTGGCGGCCCGACAGATGTAGCTGAAATTTTACCATTCAGAGTGTAAAAACAGGGTGTAGGTGGTAACGTACTTTTTATAGTCAGAGTGTGAAAACCGCAGGCAACCATGAACGACCCACAGCACAATTCCCAAGCCTCCGTAGCCCTTGACGACAGCCGCGCCGGCCTCGCCATGCTCGCCATCTTCACCACCGCCGTGCTGATCGTCACCGGCGCCGTCGCGATCGTCGCGATCGTCGACACGTGGTGGATCCTCGGTGTCGCGTTCGCCATCCACGTGCTCATGACTACCGTGGTCGTAGCGACGATCGTCTCGGTCATGAACGGCCGCGCGAGCGCCGACGCCGACCGCGTGCCCGTCGACAGCCGCCGCCATCAGACTCGACCCCCGACACCGACCAAGCCGGTGACCGCGGTATGAACGCCTCGCTCCGAGACCGGCTGGGCGACCTTGGCGCCGTCAGGGCGACGGCTCTGCTCGGCATCGGCGACCGGCTCACGAGAAGATCCCCGGCTCCCGATAAGCCACGTGGCTGTCCGCGGCGCCGACCCGCCCGGGTCGCGCACACGACTCGGCACCGCGGACAGCCGCGTGACGGCCTGCGAGCCGGAGACGACGCGCCGGCGGAGTACCGAAACCCAGCCGCGCCCCCTCCGGAGGTGATCCAAATGCCAGAACGCGTCCTGATCGTGACCGACGAGAACCTGGCCGAGGAGAACCAGGTGCCCGAGCCGATCCGACCGCTGATCGACCACGCCGAGGACATCTACGTCGTCGCCCCACCCTGACCACCCGCCTGCAATCACTCACCGGCGAGATCGACCGCGCCCGCGCCTCGGCGGATGCCCGCCTGCGCACCGTCTTTGATCACGTGCACGCCAGCGGCTTCGACGCCCACGGGACGGTCGGAGACGAGGACCAGCTGAGCGCAATCGCCGACGCGCTCACCGAGTTCGACGCCGACCTAATCCTTCTCAGGCTCCACGCCCCCGGCAGCGAGAACGCGAACTGGCGCGAGCACCGGCTCCCCAGCCAGGTCCGCTCGCACTTCAACCTGCCGACGACCACGTTCTACTTCGACCCGGAAGGGCACGCCGTCGGACCCCCAGACGGCTAGAGCACCGACCAGTCAGCACCCAGGCTTCCACGATCGTGCCCACAGTGTCCCGAAACGAACTCGATGCAGGACGGCCGTGAAGCGCCATGCCGCGCTCGCCGCGCTCTCGCGCGACCATCACCACGCCCTGGCGGTGGCCCAGCGCCTGAAGCGGGCCAGCGAGACCACCGCCGCCGAGGTACGCGACGCGTTCCTCGAGTATTGGCGCACCGACGGACAGCGCCACTTCCGCGAGGAGGAGGACATCCTGCTGCCCGCCTACGCTGGATTCGGCGACCCCGAAGAGCCGGTCCTCGCCCGCGTCCTGGTCGATCACGTCCGCATCCGCCGGCTAGCCCATGATTAGCGAGTGACAGCCCCAGCCTCGACGCGCTCCAAACGCTGGGCGAGCAACTGAGCGCTCAGGTGCGCCTCGAGGAGCGCGAGCTGTTCCCGCTCATCGAGCAGGCCCTCCCGGAGCCCGAGCTAACCCGCCTCGTTCAAGTGCTCAGCTGATCGCGCACTGGACGCGCCGTGCCGCACGATGCGACATGCACGACCCGCCTCTTGACGCTGGCGGGCCACCGCCGGGGCAGCTGCCAGCGGCGCCCACCACCGCGAGGTTGCCCTCGATGGAGTCGAGAAACTGGCGGTAGGAGTCGCAGAACGAGCGCACTCCCTCGCCCTCGAGTTCGGCCGTCACGGCGTCGAGGTCGATCCCGCCGCCGCCGCATCGAAGAGTGTCCGCTCAGCCGCCTGCGGGTCGGTGTCGAGCGTGGGCTCGACCTCGCCGTGGTCGGCGAACGCGCGCAGCGTGTGATCGGGCATCGTGCTGACCACGCCCGGCCCGATCAGCTCTCAGACGTAGAGCACGTCGGAGCAGTCGGGGTTCTTGGTTCCGGTGCTCGCCCACAGTGGCCACTGCACGCTCTCGCCGAGGCGCTCGAGGCGCTTCCAATCGGGCCCGGCGAACTTCGCTAGGTAGCGCTGGTAGGCGACGCGCGCCGAGGCGAGTGCGACTGGCCGCGCGGCGGCATCAGGCTGCCCCTCAGCTTCACCCGACCGTTAAGGCGGCCCGGGGTGGGTCCTTTCACCCCACCCGGTCAATGGCGCCTCGTGGCGCAGTGCTGAGATGGACGAGGAGGGACGCGGTACGTCGCATCCCTCCTCGGCGCTCAGCACGCTTCTGATACGGGCGGAAGCGGTCGTCTGATCGGGAAGGCCTGGTAGCGGGAGCCGTGGCCGGTGCAGCAGGCTGTCGTTGTCCGCGAACGATCGTTCGCGAGACACCCGCGCGGCGCTCCGGCGTCGCGCGGGATCATGGGCAGCGCACTGTAACGCTTGCCGTGTACGCGGCAATGTAACGCCATCGGGGGTTCTCGTTACGCTCCGCCGATGAGGATCGGCTACGGACGAGTCTCGACCCGCGATCAGCATCCCGAGGCGCAACACGACGCCCTGACCGCGGCCGCGTGCGATGAGATCTTCGTGGATACGGCGTCGGGGAAGCTCGCGCGCCGGCCGGAGCTCGACAAGGCGTTGCTATCGGCCAACCGGCCAGGTGACCAGCTGGTGGTGACCAAGCTGGACCGCCTCGGCCGCTCGCTGGAACATCTCATCGAGCTCGCCAAGCAGCTCGAGCAGCGCGGCGTCGACCTCGTGGTCCTCGATCAGGGGATCGACACCTCGACTGCCCTCGGACGGCTGTTTTTTCAGATCATCGGCGCGATTGCTGAATTCGAGCACGCGCTGATGTCCGAGCGCACGATGGACGGCTTGGCCGCCGCCCGCGCCCGCGGTCGCAGCGGCGGCCAGAAGGCCAAGCTCGGTCCGCGGCAAGTCAAGCTCGCGCGCGAGATGTATGACGAGACCGGCCCTGACGGCAAGCGCCGGCACACGGTCGCGCAGATCGCCGCCGAGTTCGGGGTTAGCCGCCCGACGATCTACCGCCACCTCGAGCGCGCCTCCAAGGCGTAGTGCGAAGCGGCCGCCGGTTTTGTCGCTCGCTGCGACCATCGGCTCGCGGCCTCGGTGACGCGGCGGTACGTTGGCGTCGGGAGGGCAACACGCCGCCGCCACAGTCAGCGCCGTCCGAGCTCAGCGCGCTCGCCCGCGAGCGCGTCGTTGCTGAGCTGCGGGCCCGCTTTGAGCGCAACGGGATGTTGTCAGAGGCGGCGGTCCGCCACGCGGCGGCCGAGTTGGGCTGCTCGACGCGCTCGGTGCGGCGCTGGCTGGCCGCTGGCCTGCCGGCGGCGCGAGATCGCAGACCGCTGATCGATGAGGAGCTGTATGGCTCTTATGTGCGCTGGCACGGCAACGTCGCCGCGGTCCGCCGCGAGCTTGTGCGAGCGGGACGCGTGATGCCGGGGTTGCGGACCATGCAGCGGGCGTTCGCTCGCGAGCTGCGGCCCGCCGAGCGCGCCGCGGTACTTAGCGGTGAGGCAGGCATTCGGGCGCACGGGCTGTATGTGCGCTGGGAGGCCGATCATCGCAATCAGGTGTGGCAGGGCGATCACAAGCGCCTGGATGTGCTCGTGGTCCCGCCGCGTGCCAGGCGGCCGGTGGCGCCGTGGTCGACGATGTTCATCGATGCCCGCTCGCGGGCGGTCATGGGGTGGGCGATCTCGCTGCGCCCCTCGGCTGCTGAGGTTCTGGCCGCGCTGCGCGACGGGATGCTGCTCCAGGGCGACGGCCCGGCTCTGGGTGGGGTTCCTGAGCGGCTGCGGATCGATCACGGCCTGGAGTTCTGCGCTGAGGCGGTCCGCGCCGCGACGCTTGCACTGGACGTTGAGTTCAGTCTCGCGACCGTCTATACGCCCGAGGAGAAGGGCAAGATCGAGCGTCTGCACCGCACCTGTGTGCTGACGTTTTTGAGCGGGCTGCCGCAGTACACCGGCGGTCGTCGCACCGCCCAAGGCAAGCTCGATGATCGGCGGGCGCCGCTGCCCTTGGAGCAGTTCGTCGACCGGTTTGCCGAGTGGGTGGCCTTCTACAACGAGCGCGCACATTCCGAGCTCGATGGCCAGACCCCCGCGGCGGTGTTTCTCTCCGATCCAACGCCGCTTCGAGCGTTGCCAGTTGACGACGCGCGGGCGCTGCTGGCCGCGCGCAGGGACGCTCGGGTGCATCGCTACGGCGTCAGCCACGGCGGTCTGCGCTACATCTCACCGGACTTGCACGACTTGGTCGGCGAGACCGTCCAGATCGCGTTCGCGCCGCACGACCAGCGCACGATCGAAGTGTTCTGGCGCGGAACCTGGATCTGCACGGCGTGGCCACAGGAGACGCTCAGTCCCGATCAACAGCGCCAGGTGATCGACGCCCGCCGGGAGCACGCCCAAGACCTTCGCCGACGCCAGCGAGCCGTCACCCGCAGCGCACGGACGCGGTTGGCGCCACTGACCAGCACGGCTCGCGATCCCGTCGAGGTCACCGTCGCTAAATCGGCTGACCTGGCTGTCGGGCGTGAGCGGTCGCTGACCGCTGCGGCACGGACGGATCTTCTGCTCGGCCGTGCGGGCCCACCGCGAGCGAAGCCGACGGGGCGATGAGCCGGCACTTCTTGGAGTTGGCCGACGCGGCGACCTTGGAGACCGAGCACTACCTGCTCGCCCGGCGCGCCGTTCTCGACGCGGTGGAGTGCTGCGCGATGGCGGTGATTCACGGCAGCGCCGGGCTCGGCAAGACCTACACCGTTGACGAGCTCGTCGACGACCTGCAGCTGCAGGTGCTGTGGACCTCGTTTCCCAGCCGGCCGACCCCGCGCGCGGTTGCGGCCGATCTCTACGAACAGCTGTCCGGCCGACGCACGCGCCTTGACCGCTTCACCATTATCGCCCGGCTGGTCGAGCAGCTCGCCGACGGACCGCAGGCCGTTGTGGTGGACGAGAGCCAGCTTTTGACCGGCGACTGCATCGAGCTGTTGCGCTACCTGCACGACCATCGTGCCACGCGGTTCGCGCTGGTGCTGGTGGGCGGTAACGGCACCTGGGCGGTCCTTTCGCGCGAGCCGATGCTCGCCAGCCGCGTCTACCGGCGCGTCCGATTCCAACCGCTCACCCGAACAGACGTGCTCGGCGCCATCCCCGCCTACCACCCCCTCTACCGAGACGCTGCGCCCGAGCTGCTGTCGCTGATCGATGATCTGTTTACCCACGGCAACCTGCGCAACTGGGCCGCGTTTACAAGCAGCGCCCTGTCGCTCGTCGAACAGACCGGCCGGGATCGCCTCGACGAGCAGATTGCGCGCAACGTGTTCGCCTTGCACGGCGGTGGCACGGACCGCTGAGCCGGCGCTGACGGTCATCGTCGATCCCGACGATGACCTGGGCTGCCTGGAGGAGTTGCGGCGCCTACACGCCCGCCCCTACGGGCAGATCCTCTGCGAGCCCGACCCGACGGCCACCAGCGCCGATCTTGCCCGTTACGTGCTCCAGGCGCTCGGAAAGCGCGCCGGCAGCTTCTCAGGCCGGCAGCTGTGGGCGCTGGTCGACTGCCATCTCAAAGCTGAGCGCGTCCGCGAACTCGTGGTCGCCCGCGCCCACACATTGACCTACCCGGCGCTGCGAGACCTCGCCAACCATGCCCACGACGCCGCGGCTGGACTGTGGCTGCTGACTGCAGCTGAGCGACCCACAGCGGCGGTCGCCCAACTGCTCGAGGCGCGCCCGCACGACACGGCGACTGTCGAGCATCTGATCGACCACTGGCGGGAAGCGAGTCCCGCCTCCGAACCCGATCCGGTGCCGCCCGGCGGCGGCGTCGACTACCCATACCTCACGTACCGCCGCCCCGAACGCGCCATGACCCGTGGGCAGCTCTGCGGCGGACTACGAGGGTCCCAGCGCACCGCCGTCGCCGAGACCTGGGAGGCCGCGGCGCGATGGACGAACAGCTGGCTAGAAGAGAACCCCCAGCTCGCGAAGGGTCAGCTCGCGGACGCCCTCTACCGCCTCACCTGGGCCGGCGACACCGGCTCCGAGCTGCTCGTCCGCGCGCAAGCCGGACTCAGCGAGGTTGACGAAGCAGGGATCGTCGTCAACCGCGACGTTGTCGCCTTGAGCCTCACCGTCGCCTGGGGCGAGACTCGGCCCTATCAATGGCGCCAGACCGTCTACCGCGCCGCCGCGCTCGCCGACCGCTTCGCCGACCCTCACGTAGCCGCTGTCATCGCGCTCGGCGTCATCTACCGCCATCCAGCCACCGTCCGGCGCGCCACCGTCGGCGGCACCGCCCCCGACGGCTCGATCGTCGCCAACGACTGGGCCAACTGCTGCGCAGTTCCACCGCCACTCAGACGAGCACTCGCCACCCAGCGAGAACGGCTTACCGGCGCGGGAGCCGGAGCACGGTTCCCGCTTCTGCCGGGCACCACCCACGGGCGCATCGGCACTCCGGAGGTCGAGGACATCTTCGCTGAGATCGACCTACCCGAGAGCCTCTGGAATCGGAGCGAAGAACCATTCGACCCACCTGACCAAGACGGCCGATCAATCCTCTACGGCCTCAACGCAGTCGACCTCTTCGACGTTCAGGATTGACAACTCGCTGACGCCTCCGCAGACAACCGCTGTCGCAATCCCGTGACAACACGCTGTCGCCTGACACCGTCCCTTGCCGCCACGGGCTTACTGATCGGTGAACCCCCTCTGGAAAGGGGGTTCCAGAGGGCATCCGGTCCCGCTGAGACCATCCGCGGTAATGCCTGCTGGCTATGACACGAGCAGGGTCGCGACCGAGCAGCGGGACCTGCGGCGGGTCGGGCACGAAACGACGATCGACCGGAGCGCGATCGAGCTGGCGCGCGTGCGCGAAGCTGCCGAGCTGCGCGAACGGGCGCTGCGGCTGCTCGCCCTCGGAGTCGGCGACCACACCCCGATCGAGGTGCAGGAGCAGGTCGCCGAGATCGCCCACCGCCTCGCGGAGCTCGAGCCGCCGGCGCATCGTTGGGGATGAGCGCACTCGCGGTCTCTGCGGACGCCGAGCTACCGATCGCCCAGCCCGGGCTCGGTGCCGCGGCGGAACGGTACGCGCGGCTGACCCTGCGCAAGTCCGAGCAAACCCAGGTGACATACCTGTCGACCTACCGCCGGTTCGCGGACTGGCTGAGCCATCACACCGGTCATCCGGATCCGCCGCCGGCGGCGCTCACGGCCGACGCGGTCGCCGCCTACATCACCGAGCTCGAGACGCGCAAGGCGCCCGCGACCGTAAAGAAGGAGCGCGCGGCGATCAACCGGCTCGCGAAGTACCTGCACACGCTCGGCGCGATCGACGCGACCGAGATCCTGATGATCGAGGGATCGCGGGCGGCCGCGCAGCCGCGCCGTCGCGACGCGCTGGACACGGCCACCTGGAAACGCGTCAAGGACGCCGCCCGCGCTCGTCTACATCAAGGCCCGCGAGGGCGCACCTCGACAGCAGCGGCGCATCGCGACCTCGCGCTGATCCTCGTGCTTGGAGGGATGGGGCTGCGCTCGGAGGAAGCACGGGTGCTGACCAGCAGTTCGATTGCCCCGAAGCGGGCCGATGGGCTCACGCCGTGGCTGACCGTGTACGGCAAGGGCGCTAAGACTCGCGAGCTGCCGATCCCGCCGGAAGTCGCCGACGCGCTGCTCACGTGGCTCGAGCAGCGGGAGCGAATTGTTCCGGACACGGGGATCCTGTTTCCCCGGCTCGGGCGCCAGCGCGCCGACGGGAGCTTCCCCGACGGCGGCTCTCGCGTCGACGGGCGCGGCGCGACGATCGACGACGGCCGGCTCTCTCCGCATGCGCTGCGGGACATCGTGCACCCGATGATGCTCGCCGCCGGCGTACCACCGACGCTTGCGCACCCACACGTCCTGCGCCACACCTACGGGACGCTGTTCATGGGCCGCCCTGACGCGCGGATCGAGCAACTGCAAAAGCTGATGGGCCACGCCGACATCTCCACCACTGCGGCCTACCTGCACCAGAGCGCGAGTGACCTCGAGGCCGCCGTCCTGGCGCAGCACCCCGCACGCGCCACGCTCGCGGCTGACGCGCAAAGACGCCGCAACCGCGCTCGAGCGCGCGCCCAGGCGAGACCGTGAACTACTCCCGTCGCCAGCAGTTCCGGCGCCTCGGTCGCGCACTCGCAACAGGCGCGGCTTGTCTACTTGCGGCCGTCGGGGCGCTGCTGGCCGCCGCGCAAGGGGCGCTCTGGCTTAGGCTTATCCTGCTGCTGGCGGCCGTCGGCCTGGGCGCATACGCACGCCATTGGTCGCGGCTGGCAGCGCGCAGCCGAGTGGGCGCGCGCTCAGAGGAGCAGGTGCAGCGCGCGCTGGCGCCACTCGCCGCCGAGGGCTGGCGACTGCGGCACTCGCTGGCGTGGCAGCGCCGCGGAGACATTGACAGCGTTGCGATCGCGCCGACTGGGATCGCGTTCGCGATCGAAATAAAGACCAGGAGATTCGAGGGAGACCATGTCGCTCGGGTGCAGGAGATGGCCCACTGGCTGCGGGCCCGCCGTCGCCGGTGGTGCCCACAAGGCGCGCTCGCGGTCCTCTGTGTCGTCCATGCCAGGCGGCTCGAGCGCGTCGAAGCCGGCGTGCTGATCGTGTCGCTGGACCGGCTGATAGGAGCGCTGCGAACCGGGGCGGGCACTTGCGAGCGGCCGACGTTCCTCGCGGGCAGCGGAATGCAGGTGCCAGTCGAGCGCAGATCCGGCGCTTGCTTCGAGTCGCGTTAGGGGCACTTCCATCGGAACGAGCTGACCGTCACGGGCAACCGCGAAATTATTCGTCTCGGCGGGGGCCTACGGCCGCTGATCCGGTACTTCTCTTATGACGCAATTTCCGAGCATCCGAGAGCCAAGATGGACCCGACGAACCTCTACCACAGCCGATTCCCAATCACCGGCGCGGGAGCGTGCCTCGGCACGGGTGCGCCCGTCATCAAACGCAACGCGGGAAAATGAGCGCAAGACCGGGCAAAGCCTTGCTCGCGCTGTCTCTCAAGTCGCTTGCGCAAAGGCGTAAGCAGCGAAAACAGCCTGTAGCTGAGATCGTCGTCACCGTGGACGACGCCACCCTCGTCGGCCGGCAACTCGACGCGCTGAAGCACGATCCCAACGCGCGCCGGCAACCCCGTGATCGGTTCGACGTCGACGCCGGCGCACCCACGACGGCGCCCGCTGTCCACACGCCCGCGACGCTCGGGGTCGGCCCGATCGGTCGCCTGCGGCCGACCCACGGCGAGCACCAGGCAATCCGGGAACCGGACGGGTTTCCGGGCACCTCAAGCTGATCGAGCGCAAGAGCGGCCCGATTTGGTACGTCAAGACCCGCGTCCCTGGGCGCACGCCCCAGCAGACCACCACGTTCCTCGCCCCGGCGCATGTGAGCGGAGGTAAGCCGCCCGCCGGCCACCTCACCCGCCGCCAAGCACAGGACGCGCTGGCCGACATTCTGACCGAGGAACGCCACAAGGTCGGCCACCGTGCCTACGATCACCTCGGTGCGACGTTCGCCGACGCTGCCGCCGGATACCTGCATTACATCGAGCATGTCCGCGGCCGCGAGCGCGCCACCCTCAGCGACTATCGCGGATCGGTGAACAACTACCTCGTCCCGCGCTGGGGAGAGTGGCCGGTGGATGTGATCCGCGTCAACGACGTCGAGGCGCTCCGGGATGAACTGATGGCCAGCGACGTGTCTCCCCGCACCGCGGTCCGGCATCTTACCGTCGCCCACGGAGTGTTCAAATATGCGATGCGCAAGTACGGGCTCGCCCGCAACCCGGCAAGCGCTGATCTCGTAGACCGTCCCACCGTCCGCTACAGCGGCGAGTTCCGGACGCTGGACACCGAGCAGCTCGCCGCGCTGATCCGTGCGGCCGCCAGTACTCAGGACGCCGCGCTCTACCTGACCGCGGCCCAGACTGGGCTGCGCCAAGGGGAGCTGCGGGCGTTGCGCTGGGCAGACATCGACTTCGCCGCTGACCGTATCCACGTTCGGCGCAGCGCCACGGTCGGGGCCAATGCGACCATCAAGACTCCCAAATCCGGACGCGTCCGCTCTGTGCCGATGGTCCCCCAGATCGCGACCGCGCTGGCGAGGCTTGGACAGCGTGAGCAGTTCGCCGGTCCCGACGATCTCGTGTTCCCCAATCAGGTCGGTGAGGTCGAGAACGACACCCTGCTGCGGCGTCGCTACTACGGGGCGTTGGAGGATGCCGGTCTCCCCCGCGTCCGCTTTCACGATCTGCGCCATGCGTTCGGTTCGACCGCGGTCAAGGCGTTCCCGCTCTCTGACGTACAGGCCATGCTCGGCCACGCCCACATCACCACGACGATGCGGTACGTCCACCACCGGCCCGGCAAAGACGACGCACAGCGTCTCGCGGCGGCGTTCGGGGGCGATTCTGTGTCCCCGTTTGTGTCCCCAACTCGGGACACAGAGCGAAACTCAGAAGAACTGAGCGACGCTAGCGACGGGGTATAGAAGCATCCTGACCCCCCTGTCGTTGCCTGCAAAGCCGTCTACCCGGTTCGCTTCCGGTCGTCGCCTTGTCGTGAACATAGGGACCGGAGGGAGTCACCATGTCGGCATCCGCGAGGCGGCAGCGGGCCGCTGCGTTCATCAGCCTGCATGACGCGGGGACAGGTGCCAACGCCCTGTTGTTCGGTAGATGCGGCACCGACCCGTCAGTCATCGACTATCGGCTCACCATCGCCGAGGGCTCATTCACCCGCAGCCTGAGGCTGCATGCCCGGCGGCGACTTCACGGAGCTGCTCCGCAGCGGCATTCTCGGCGACATCGGGAGAAGACCGCTGTCGGCACAGCCGAACATCAACGACAAGCTGCTGTCAGCCACGCTCGAGCCGGACGACCGGGCGAACGCCCTCATCCAAACGGACATCGGCCTGTCCGGAGCGTTCATCGAGGTCCAGAGCTCGGAGGTGGCGGCCGTCGCGCTCTGCGGCCTGGCGGTAATGGCCGCGGTGACGTGGTCCGTGATCACCGTCGGCCTCGAGATCGCGATCCACACGGAGGCAAAGAACCACGATTCCTCCGCGAACGTCGACACCCAGGTCGACGCCGGCGACGATCAGGGCGGGGATGGGGACGGGGCCGGGGATGGAACCGGTGACCCGCAGTAGTGAGTGAACTGGATAGCGTTCCGCCGGTGAGCGGGATACGGACGCTGGACGGCCCTGTGGGCCTCGTCGGCGCGGGCTACATCGGCCACCTGTTCGCGCAGCAGTTCGCACTGGCGGGGTGCGAGGTTCGGGCGTGGTCGCCGGGTGAGTCAACGCGGACGTTGCAGGACCGGCTGCGGCAGAGCCTGTCGGGGCTGGCCGAGATCGGCGCGGTCGAACCCTCGGACATCGACGGTGTGATCGCCAGGGTCTCCACGCATGACGATCTGGAGCCGGCGCTGGCGTCCTGCGGTGCCGTGATGGAGGCGATCGTCGAGGACGCCGACGCCAAGGCGGCGTGCTACCGGGACGTCGAGGCGGTGGTCGGAAGCGACGCTCTGCTGTGGAGCGCGACATCCAATTTCCCGATGACTCGACTCGCCGCCGGAATGCGACATCCCGAGCGGGCAGTCGTAGTCCACCCCGTGCAGACGCAGCTGATCATCTTCGTCGAGGTCGTCGCCGGGGAGCGGACCAGTGAGCAGACGGTGCAGAGAACGCTGCAGTTCTGCCAGCAGGTCGGTCTGCGAGCCGTTCCCGTGCGCAAGGAGATCCCCGGCTTCCTGTGGAACCGCGTGTGGTTCGCAATGCTACGCGAGATGCTGCACCTCGTCGACATCGGCGCCGTGGACGCGGCCGAGCTCGACTCGATGGTGCGGACGACGCTGTCTGCCTTCATCCCCGTGTTCGGCCCGCTCCAGATGACCGATCTGATCGGCCACGACACGCTGCGAGACATATCCAACGCTCTATATCCCGAGCTCGCCAACGACCGGACCGCGTCAGCCACGATCGAGGCCCACGTCCGAGACGGCCGGCTGGGCGCCAAGAGTGGGGCCGGCTTCTACGACGACAACCAGCAACGGCTCGCCGAGCTCACCCGTGAGCTCTACCAACTCGCTCGCCGGCTCCCGCCGACGTGAGCATGGACGATCGCCGCGTATAGCGCGCAGTGGCCTTGTCGCAGGCGCCCGTCAACGTTGGCGACTACTCGGCGGCGCTCGTCCACATAACCGGCCAGGCCGGTCCTCGGGGACAACGTCCGTTGACATACTCGCCGCGTGCCCCGGCGAGCAGCCACAGACGGAAGCGAAGGCGAGCCATCGGCGACGCTCCGCTCACAACAGGTGCAGGCCACTCGGCGCGCCGTACTCGCCGCCGCGCGCGCCTCGTTCGGCAGCCGGGGCTACGCGCAGACGTCGGTCGACGGGATCGCGGCCGCCGCCCGGGTGACCAAGGGTGCGGTGTATCACCACTTCGCCGGTAAGGAGGCGTTGTTCCGCGCCGTGTTCGCGGAGGTGGAGGCCGAGGCGCGGTCGCGGGCGATCGGAGCCGGGGACCCGAGCGGGTCGCCGATCGACCAAATCGTGGCCCAGCTCAACGCCTACCTGGATGTCGCGCTCGACGACGAGGTCCAGCGGATCACGCTGATCGACGGACCGGCCGTGCTCGGTCTCAATCTCGACCCCGACGCCGACCAGGAGGCCACCCACGCGCAGATGCGGTCGTTCATCGCCGCGGCCATCGGCCACGGCCAGATCATCGACGTCGACCCCGACGTGCTCGCCGACGTCGTCGGCGGACTGGCGCTGCTGGGCGGTCTGCTGATCGCGCGTGCCCGCGATTCCGACGCGACGAGAGCGGCCCTCGGACAGGCGCTCGAGGCGATGCTCCGCGGTCTGGCCCCAGACGGGAAGGGCTGAACGCGGCGATCGGGAAATCGGGCTTGCGCAATCCACATACTCCGAGTATGTTGGATACCTATGGAATCTGAAACGCTCGAAACCCGCCTCGGTCCCCTGGCCTCGCGATCGTCTGGCAGCGGGCCGGCGCTCGTGTTCTTCGCGGGCGCGCTCGCGAACCATGATCTGTGGCGCGACGTCATCGCCGCGCTCGAGGACCGCTATCGCTGCATAACCATTGACCTCCCGCTCGGAGCACATCCCTGGCCGCTGCCTCAGGGAGCGGACCGATCGGCCACCTCGCTGGCCCGGCTGTTGCTCGATTGCCTCGAGCTGCTCGACGTGGAAAACGCCACCGTCGTCGCCAACGACACGGCGGGTGGACTGCTGCTGCTGTCGCTGGACAGCGGTCACCCGGCGCTCGGGCGAGTCGGCCGTCTCGTCCTGACCAACTGCGAGAGCTACGAGAAGTTCCCGCCGGACAAGCTGAAGGGGGCGACGATGCTGTGTCGCAGGCTCCCCGGCCTCGCCCGGACGCTGATGCGGCTCCAGGGTCGATCGTCGGCTGCCCGCCGCCGGGGCCTGGCCACGGTCACCGCGCATGGACTGGACCGCGAGCGCGAACAGTCGTTCTTCGGACCGGGGCGGCGTGATCCCCGCGTGGTCGGCGACTACGTCGCGGCGCAGGGCAGCTTCCACCCCCAGCTGCTCCTCGATGCTGCGGAGGCGATCCCACAGTTCGACCGGCCGGTCCTGCTGATCTGGGGCGACTCGTGCGGCTTCTTCCCGATGTCAGACGCGCGGCGACTGGAGTCCGGGTTCCCCGACGCCACGCTGGTCGTCGTCCCCGGAGCCAAGACGTGGGTGCCGGTCGACAGTCCGTCCGCTGTGGCCGACGGGATCGCCCAGTTCGTGCCGACGCCGGTGCGCTGACCCGGCGCTCGGCCGCGCCGCCGTCAGCGTCAGGAGCTGCCGGCGTCCCGGATCCGCTCGCGCATCTCGACGCAGGCGTGGATCGCACGCGTGTAGGGCAGCGGCATTCCGAGGCGATCGCCGATCTCGATCACGGCGCCGGACATGCAGCCGGTCTCGAGCGGCTTGCCGGCGTCGAGATCCTGGAGCATCGAGGTGCGGTGGTCGCCGACCTCGATCGCGGCCTCCAGGCGCCGGTCCAGCGAGACCGGGATCGTGACCCCGAGCCGGGTCGCGACCTCGGCGCACTCCTGCATCGATGCGCGCAGCAGATCGGTCATGGTCTCGAGCTCGCCGAGCTGCCCGAGCGTGGCCCCGGTGAGCGCGGTGATCGCGTTGAGCGGCACGTTGCCGACCAGCTTTAGCCAGATCTGCTCGCGCAGGTTCGGTTCGACCGGACATTTGAGGCCGCCGGCGGTGAATCGCTCGGAGATCTCGGCGCAGCGGCCGCTGAGGCGCCCATCCGGCTCGCCGATCGCAAAGCGGGTGCCCTCGATGTGGCGGATCACGCCCGGACTGGTGATCTCCGTCGAGCAGTAGATCACGCAGCCGACCGTCTGCGCGGGGGAGATCGCGTCCGAGACGACGCCGCCGGGATCCACGCTGTCCACCCGCGCACCGTCGAGCTCGCTTCCGTCTCCCTGGAAGTACCACCACGGGATCCCGTTCTGGGCGGCGATCACGGCGCAGTCGGCCGAGAGGTTCTCGGCCAGCTGCGGGGCGAGCGCCGGCAGGCTGTAGGCCTTCAGGCCGATGAACACGACATCGGCATCGGCCATCGCGGCGAAGTCGTCGGTCGCCTCCGGGCGGGCGTGAAAGTCCCCGCGCGGGCTGATCACGGTGACGCCATCCCGTTGCAGCGCCTCGAGGTGCGGCCCGCGAGCGATCAACACGACATCGCTGCCGCCGCGTGCCAGGGCCGCGCCCACGTAGGCGCCGATCGCCCCCGCGCCCACGATCGCGAACTTCATCTCGTCGCCGGTTGGTTGAGCATGGTCATGGCCGTGCAGTTTCGCTGATCCGGGCGTCCAGGGCCCCGACCAGTGACCTCACGGGCGCGAGCAGCGAAGATACGCGCCAGGCTGCTCAAAAAAACGAACCAGGGGGACCAACATGGCCAATGCCGACGCAAGCAGCGACAGCTCGATGCGGGCGCCCGATCTCGCGGGCGTCGATCTGAAGCTCGAGGTCGTGACGCTCCCGGTCGCCGATGTCGACCGGGCAAAGCGCTTCTACCAGGGCCTGGGCTGGCGGCTCGACGCGGACATCGTCCGCGGCGATGACTTTCGCGTAGTGCAGTTCACGCCGCCGCACTCGGAGTGCTCGATTCACTTCGGCAAGGGCCTCACAGGGTCTGAGCCCGGGGCAGTCGACAGGATGATCCTCGCGGTCACCGACATCGACGCCGCCCGAGCCGATCTCATCAGCCGTGGCGCTGACGTCGGCGAGGTGGTCGACCAGCGCCCCCCCGGGTCCGATACCGACAGTGGGCGGTCGTACTTTGCCTACGCATCGTTCAAGGACCCGGATGGGAACGGTTGGCTGCTGCAGGAGATCACGACCCGGCTCCCAGGCCGCGAATGGGAGGACACCCAGGACATCGCATCGCTCGCGAACCTGCTGCACGAGACCGCTGAGCATCACGGGGCCTTCGAGGCGGTTGCCCCGCCGCACAACTGGTGGGACTGGTACGCGGCGTACTTCGACGCTCGCCAGCGCGGGAACGCGTCCGAGCAGGCCGCCGCGGCCGCCGACCGCTACATGGCGGACGTCAAGCACGTCGTCGTCTCGCGGGCTTGAAGGCCGCGACGGCACATCCAACCGACGGAGGTACCGATGAGCTCGAGCAATGACTACGACGTCATCCTCCTGGGAGGCGGCGCCCCGGGTGAGCACTGCGCGAATGCGCTCGCGGCAAGGGGGTTGCGCGTCGCCGTCGTCGAGCGTGAGCTGGTCGGCGGTGAATGCTCGTACTGGGCCTGCATCCCGTCGAAGTCGCTGCTGCGTCCCGGGGAGGCGGTGCACGCCGCGCGCGAGGCCGGGGCGACGGCCGAGGTCGACGTGAAGGCCGCGCTCGCGTGGCGGGACTTCATGGTCTCCAACTACTCCGACGCGGGCCAGGAGCGCTGGCTGGCAGACCGCGGAATCGACCTGCTGCGCGGCAACGGCCGGCTAGCGGGCACCGGGGCGGTCGAAGTCGACGGCGCCCGGCACACCGCCGAGCACATCGTCGTGGCCACCGGCGCGGATCCGTTCGTGCCACCGATCCCCGGGTTGCGCGGGCTCGAGGGCGTCTGGGGGACGCGCGAGGCGACGAGTATGACGTCCGTCCCCCGTCGCCTGCTGGTCCTGGGCGGTGGTGCGGCCGGGGTGGAGCTCGCGCAGGTGGTGAGACGTCTGGGCGGCGAGGCGGTGATCGTCGAGGGCGCCGACCGCGTGCTGCCTCGCGAGGCCGCACCGCTGGGCGACGGGCTCAGCGAGGCGCTGCGCCGCGATGGAATCGAGTTGAAGCTGGGGATGCACGCCGCCTCCGCGCGGCGGGACGATGACGAGTTCGTGCTCGGGTTCGATGGCGGCATCGAGCTGCGCGGCGACAAGCTGCTCGTGGCGACCGGTCGGCGGCCGCGCGTCGCCGGGATCGGCCTCGAGACGGTCGGCGTCGAGCCCGACCCCCGAGGGATTCCAGTCGACGAGTACCTGCGCGCGGGCGAGCGCCTGTGGGCAATCGGCGACGTCACCGGGATCTGGCCGCTGACCCATGTCGGCGAGTACGAGGGCGACGTCGTCGCGGCGAACATCGCGGGGGAAGCTCATCCGGCGAACTACGAAGCGGTCCCGCGGGTCACCTACACCGACCCCCAGGCCGCGGCGGTGGGCGCGCTCGAAGCGCCCTACAGCGCCACGGCACTCGTGTCGGAGGTCCCGAAGACCGCCACCTACACGCACGCCTACGCCGACTCCAACGGATTCCTGACGCTGCTCTCCGACGGCGAACGGCTGACCGGCGGCTACGCACTCGGTCCCGAAGCCGGCGAGTGGCTGCAGCAGGCGACGGTGGCGATCCGGGCACGCGTCCCGCTCGAGGTGCTGGCCGACACGATCCAGCCGTTCCCGAGCTTCTGCGGGATCTACGACACGGCGTTCATGACGCTCCGCATGAACGTCGCCGACAAGCCGCGGCCGGCCACGCCGATGGCCGCGCAGATGGCGGGCCTGTCCAACTGAGGACGACCGGTCAGGCGTTTGCCTTGTGCGCCACCGGAATGCCGGCCTCTCAGAGACACGACGGATCGTGCTCGCGCGGCTGCCCGGACCGCTCGACGGTCCCGCGGCTCAGGTCGCCGACGCCCTGATCGCCGTCGGGCAAGGCTGACCCCGGTCACTGACCCTGGATGACCTGCAGGTTGTTGGCCTCCGGGTCGCGCAGCCAGAACATCGGCGGCACCGGGTCGCCGAAGCGGCTGACCTCGGCGTCGACGTCCACACCCTGATGCTTGAGGTGCGCGTGGTAGGCGTCGACGTCGTCGGCCTGAAGCGTGATGCCCGTTTCCTTGCCGCCGGCCGTCGTGTTCGGGCCCGGCGGGCAGATCGCGATCACGGTGTCCGAGCCGGCGGGCGCGACCTCGATCCAGCGGGCGCCGTCGCCGAACGGCGCCTCCAGACGCTTCTCGAGCCCGAGCACCTCGGTGTAGAAGTGCAGCGCGCGGTCCTGGTCGTCGGCGGGAATGATGACGTTGGCGATCTTGGTGACACGGGTGCTCATGGTCTCGCTCCTGGTTCGTGTTTCGTTACGAGTGCCATTGAAAACGTCCCCGTGCAGGCTGGCTTCTCCAAACGTGCTCAATGGTCGCCTCGCGCTGTGTTCACCGTGATCAAATACGCACATGCGCGATCCCGCCCACACCCGTCTGCCGAGCGGCCACAGCGAGGCGCTCGACCGCCTGCGCGCTCAGCTGAGCGAGGCGCAATCCAGGCTCGAGCTTGCGCGCGCAGCCGACGACGAGCGCCAGATCGGCCATTGGGAGGCGATCATCGAGCGGATCGTTGCGCGCGGCCGGGAGCTGCAGCCGGGCGGCGCCGCCGGGGCCGACCCGCCACCGAAGCCCGTGAAGCCGCCCGACATGAGCGGGTTCATCCGCGGGCAGCTGCTCGGGCGCTGAGCCGGCGCCGCGTCGAGTGGTCGACCCGGAGGTCGCTCACCGGCCGAGCTCGCGCGAGCGCGCGGTGGCCGAGGTCACGGCGTCGAGAAACGCAGCTCGCACGCCGTTGCGTTCGAGCTCGCGCAGGCCCGCGGCGGTCGTGCCGCCCGGAGACGTGACCGCCGCCCGCAGCGCGGCGGGGTCCGCGGTCCCATCGACCAGCAGACGCGAGGATCCGAGCAGCGTCTGGAACGCAAGCGTCTGCGCGACCTCGCGCGGCAGCCCGGCCAGAACGCCACCCTCGACCATCGCCTCGGCGACGAGGAACACGTACGCGGGGCCAGATCCCGACAGGCCGGTAACCGCATCGAGCGCGGTCTCGGGCACGCGGACGACCACGCCGACCGCGCCCAGCACTCCCTCGGCCCAAGCCAGGTCCTCCTCGCCCGCGGCCGAACCTGGGCTGATCGCGGCTGCGCCCGCGCCGATCAGGGCCGGCGTGTTCGGCATCGCCCGGACGACCGCCAGCGGCCGCGCGGCCGCCTCCTCGATCGCGCGTGTGGTGACGCCCGCGGCCACCGACAGCACCCGGCGCGCGCCCGCGTCGGCGACCGCACGTGCGGCACTGCCGACATCACCGGGTTTGACCGCCAGCACGGCCGCGGCGGCCGGAACAACCTGCTCGACAATCGCCACTCCCGGATGGGCCGCGGCGAGGTCGTCGCGGCGCGACCGCAACACCTCGGCGACGGCGAGCTCGCCCGGGGTGCGTCCGGCCGAGATCAGCCCGCCGAGCAGCGCCTCCCCCATGCGCCCGCCACCGACGATCAGCAGCGCGAGCTCATCCCTCGAGCCGGACATCGCCACAGCCTACGCGCCGCCGGCGCGCGCGTAGTCCTCGTCGCTGACGGGCTCCTGCCAATCGGCAGCGCCCAGTGACACCGCAACGTGGATCATGTAGCTCGACGCGTCGGCACCGTGCCAGTGCCGCTCGCCGGGCGCGATCCACACGGTGTCGCCGGCGCCGATCAGCTCGATCTCGCCGCCCTGCGCGAACACCCTCCCGTGGCCGGCGAGCACCAACAGGATCTGGCCCCGCTCGTGAGTGTGCCAGTGCGTTCGGGCGCCCGGTGTGAAGAACACGTTGTTGATGCTGACTCCATCGGTCGGCGCGAGCACGGGGTCGGCCCACACCTCACCCGTGAACGTCGCCGACCGCCGCTCGGACTCGGCCGGAGCCGCATGGCCGTGGATCACCTTCATCGTTCCTCCTGTGTCGTGTTCGGGTCGTACAGCCGCACGCCGCCGGCGATGTCGCCGATGGCGTCGACGACCCGGTTGCTGATCTGGTCCTGATAGCCGCTGTTGTTGGCGAGCCCGAAGCACGCCAGCGGCCCGGTCGCGTTGAGCGACGGCACGCCCAGCGACGCGAGGTGATCGACGTACAGCTGGACGTCCTTCATCATCAGGCGGCCGGTGAGCCCACCCTCGAGATAGTCGCCTCCGATGATGTGGGGAAACCGGTTGAGCGTGGCGAAGTTGACCCCGCTGCCGGCGTTGATCACATCGAGCACGGTGCCGAGGTCGAGTCCGGCCTTGCGGGCGGCCACCATCACCTCGGCCGTGGCGGCGAGGCTGATCGCGTTGAGAAAGTTGTTGAGCAGCTTGACCGTATGACCGGCGCCGGTCTCGCCGACGTGGAACACCTGGCCGCTGAACGGCTCGAGCGCCCAGCGAACGCGCTCGAGCGCCTCAGCCGATCCTCCGGCCATGATCGTCAGCGTCCCCGCCTCGGCGGCGGCGGCCCCACCGCTGACGCCGGCGTCGATCAACGTGATCCCACGCTCGGCCAGCGCGGCGTGCAACCGGACCGTCGAGCTCGGGGCCGCCGTCGTCAGATCGACCACCAGCAGTCCCTCGCGCCCGTGGGCGAGGATCCCGTCCTCGCCCAGCACGACGGCCTCCACGACCGGGCTGTCGGGCAACGACAGCAGCACCACGTCGGCGTCGCGCACCACCGTTGCCACGCTCTGGCCCGGCCGCACCCCCGCCTCGGCGATCCGGCGAGGATCAGCGTCGTGGCCGAGCGTGCCGTGTCCGGCGGCAACGATCCGTCGCGCGATGCGCCCGCCGATGTTGCCCAGCCCGACGATCCCGATCGTCCCCCGGGCACCGCCACTCGCGTCGTTCACCGTCACACCTCCTCCGCCTGGTTCTCGGCAGCGCAGGATCCCACAGCGCGCCGGCCGGCCCAGGTGACCCCGACGGAGATCAATGCCTCCACGGTCGCGCCATGGCGATAGGGTGGCCCGAGGCGGGGCCAGACGCGCGCCGGCCGGCGCATCGGAGGTGGTATGTCGGAGTACGTCCTCGACCATCACCAGGAGGAAGAGCGCCAGCGACTGGAGCTGATGTCACGGTCGCTCGATCCGATGCATCGATCTGTACTGCGAGCAGACGGTTGACCGACGGGGTATCTCAGGCACGTGAGCGCCGCTGAGCCGTGCGCACCCCGTGGGCGGGTCCTCGCTCCGATCTACGGGGCCGGGTTCGTGACCGCGTTCGCGGCGCATGCGGTCGCGGCGAACCTCGGCGGCTACAGCCTCAAGCACCACACGTCGCTGTGGCAGCTCGGCGTGCTGCTCGGGATCTACGACGTGGCCGAGATCGTGCTCAAGCCGCTATTCGGCAATCTCAGCGACCTGGTCGGTCCCAAGCCCGTGATGATCGGTGGGCTGGTCGCGTTTGCGCTGGCGTCGGCCGGCTTCGTCGCCGCCGGCCAAGTCCAGTGGCTGGGCGCCGCCCGACTCGCGCAGGGAGCCGCCGCGGCCGCGTTCTCGCCCGCCTCAGGCGCCGCGCTGGCCTCGCTGGGCGGGCAGAAGCGCAGCGGTCGCCTGTTCGGTGGCTACGGGGGCGCCAAGAGCCTCGGATATCTGGCCGGGCCGCTCGTCGGCGGACTGCTGGTCACCGCGAGCGGCTACGCGCTGCTGTTCGGCACGCTTGCCGTGCTCGCCGCCGTCACGGCCGGGTCGGCGGCGCTCACCGTGCCGACGATCGCCCCGACCCCGCGCCCTCGCTCGACCCTGCTGGATCTGACGAAGAGAGTCACCAGCCCCGTATTTCTCGAACCTGTGATCGTCCTGGCGGCCGGCACAGCCGCCCTGTCTGCGGGCGTCGGCTATCTCCCCGTGCTGGGGGCCCGGCACCACCTCACGGCCGTGGCCACCGGAGCGCTCGTGTCGTTGCTGGCCGCGACTGCGGCCCTGCTTCAGCCGTTGGCCGGGAGGGCACACGACCGAGCGGCGCTTCCCCGCGGCGCGGGCGCGGGTGGTCTGCTGATCGCGGCTGCCGGGTTCACGGTCGCGGTGATCATCCCGAGCGCCGCGGGGATCGCGCTGGCGGCGATGCTGATCGGCGCCGGGGTGGCGGTCTGCACGCCGATCGCCTTTGCCGACCTCGCCGCGGCGGCGCCACCCGGTCGCCTCGGGCAGACGATGGGCGCCGGCGAGGTCGGACGCGAGTTGGGCGAGGCCGGAGGCCCGCTGCTCGTGGGCGCCTTCAGTCCGGCGGGACTCGGTGCCGGACTGCTCGCGCTGGCCGGCGCAATCGGCCTCGGCGCTCTCACCAGCCGCCGGCTCGCGCGCGCGACCGCCGGGTCCGCCCTCAGGCAGGAGCGGCGGACGACCCCCAGCCGCGCCGCCTCGCGCCAAACGTAGGACCGGCGACGCTAGACGTACTGCCGCTCGGTGGCCGCGGCGTAGAGCTGCGGCTGGCGACTGCTGAGGTTCGGGTACTGCCGGCGGAAGGTCTCGACGCGGTCGAGATCGATCGAGGCCACCGCGAATCCCTCACCGTCGGGCACCGTCGCCAGCACTGTGCCCCACGGATCGACGATCACGCTGCGGCCATGGAGCCAGCTGCCGTCGGTCTGCTGCCCCCACTGGGCTGGAGCGAGCACGTACGCCTGGTTCTCGACCGCGCGGGCGCGGACCAGAAGCTCCCAGTGATCGCGTCCGGTTGCCTCGGGGAACGCCGCCGGAATGAACAGCAGCGTGGCTCCGCGTTCGGCCGCCAGGATCCGGTACAGCTCCGGGAACCGCACGTCGAAGCAGATCGAGAGCCCGGCGGTCACCGACCGCCCGTCGAGGTGCAGCTGAGCAGCGACGATCTCCTGACCGGGCGTGACAGCGGCGCCCTCGCTGTAAGTGATCTGCGGCGCACGGGCCTCGAACAGATGGATCTTGCGGTACACGGCGACCAGCTCGCCGTCGCTGTCGATCAGCGTCGTGGTGTTGTGGATCGCTCCCTCTTGGCGCTCGAACACCGAGCCGCCGTGGATGTGGATCCCGAGCTCACGCGCGAGCGCGCACAGGCGATCGGTGGTCGGGCCGGGGATCGACTCGGCCGCGTCGCCGTACATGCTCGCGATCGACTCCGGCGACACGGCCGCGCCGTAGCACGTGAAGTATTCCGGCAGCGCCACGAGGCCTGCACCCGCCAGCGCCGCTTCGCGGATCAGCTCCTCGGCGCGATCGAGATTCGCCGGCTTGTCGTCGGAGGCGTGAAGCTGGATAACTGCCGCCCGCAGATTGCTCATGCCCGGATTGTCGCTCAATCCTCGCCGCACGTGGGCAACTCACGGATTCGGTCAGCATCGTTTCGATCGACGCCGCCGGGCGCCGCCCCATCGGTGAGAATGCGCCTCGGTGACCCAACCGGGGCAAGTTTCACCGGCGACCGAAGCTCGCCCGCCGTCGCGGGACGTTCTCAGGAGCGTGTTCGTCGACGAGCGCGACGGCCCGCTGCCGGCGCTGCTGTTCGCGCTGACCGTGCTCGCCGGCGCTGTCGACGCGATCAGCATCCTGCGTCTGGGCCACGTGTTCGTGGCGACGATGACCGGCAACCTGGTGTTCATCGGGCTTGCCGCCGCCGGTGCGAAGGGGTTTGCCGTGGGCACGTCTGCGATCGCCCTGGGCGGGTTCGTGATCGGGGTGCTGATCGGCCGTCGGGCCTGCCAGGCCGCCGGAAAGCATCGCGGGCGCGCGCTGCGCAACGTGCTGGGGGTGAAGCTGTGCCTGGCGGGCGTGATCCTGGTCATCGTGATCCTCAGCACCCCCAACTACCCGGTCGGGGCCCGCGACGCAATGGTCGTGTTGCTGGCGATGTCGATGGGCGCTCAGCTCGCCGCGATCCGCTACCTGAAGGTGCCCGACCTGCTGACCGTGGTCCTCACGATGACGATCACCGGCGCACTCACCGAGCATGGAACCGGCCTCAGCGACCCCAAGGTGATCCGCCGCGGGCTGACGCTGATCACGTTCTCGGTCGGCGCGCTGTCGAGCGCGCTGCTGGTCCTCAAGGTGGGCCTGGAGGCGGCGCTGGGTTTCGGGTTCGCGATCATCGTCGCGGTTGCGATCGCGGCCTATCTGGTGTCGCGTACCGAAGCCGGCTGGACGGCGCCGCGGACGCCCGCCTGACCGGACGCGTCAGCGCGGGCTCAGCGGGTTGTCGAGCGCGATCCGCCAGCTTCCGTCGGCCTGGCGGCGCGAAACGAGCGTCCCGCGCCCAGTTCGCCGAGGGGTTGCGCCGGGCGACGCTGCTAAACGGGCAGCGCCGGGGAGTACGAGCACGAGCAGTCCGACGGCCTCGTCCTGCTGGAGGCCGAAAACTCGATCGTGTTTGCCGACCTCCCGGCCGAGATGTGGCTCGCCGATCTCGCCGCCGGAGGGCCCGGCGAGCCGCTGCCGCCGGTCGTCGCCGCGGTCGCCGCCCGGGCCCGCAGCATCGCCGGCGGCCAAGCGCCCGGCGACGCGATCGCCCGCGCCCGGGTCCGCACGGCGTCGGGCCAGTGGCTCGTCGTCCGGGGCACGACGATCGGCGACGAAGCCGGCGGCCAGACCGCGGTGATGATCGAGCCGGCCCGGCCTCACGAGCTCGCGCCGCTCGCTGCCGAGGCCTACGAGCTGACCGAGCGCGAGCGCGCCGTCACCGAGCTCGTCGCCCAGGGCCTGGCCACCACCGCAACCGCCGACCGGCTGTCGATCTCCGCCTGGACCGTTCAGGACCACCTCAAGTCGATCTTCGAGAAGGTCGGCGTGGGCACCCGCGGAGAGCTGATCGCGCGCGTGTTCTTCGATCCTGACGTACCCGGGCTCACCGACGCTCACTGGGTTGGTGCGCCCGTGGTTGCTCCGTTCACGAGCGGGTAGTCATGACCGTAAACCCGACTCCAGCAAGGCAGGGAGAGCGGAGGAACAGCAATGGCACGACGCGCGACCAAGTCATCCACCGGCACATCCAAGGCGACAGCCAAGGGCCGGGCGAAGAGCACGAAGGCGACCGCCCGCAAGCGGCCGTCCACGAAGGCCACCGCCCGCAAGCGCCCGTCCACGAAGGCCACCGCCCGCAAGCGCCCGTCCGCGAAGGCGCCCGCGAAGCGCTCCCGCAAGCAGTCGCCCTCCGGCGTCTCCGATGTCGCCCAGACGGTCGTCGAGAAGACCCCGACGCCGGTTCTCGCCGGCGGCGCGGCCGTCGCGGGGATGGCGATGATCGCGGCGGGCAAGGCGCTCAAGCCCAAGCGCCGCAGCAACTCGGTGGCCGAAGGCCTGGCCAAGGCCGGCGAGCAGATCGGCAAGCTCGGCAGTGAGATCCAGCACGCCGGGGACACGACGCAGGGCGTCGGCGACGCGCTGTCGAAATAGCCGGCGCTCAGCTGGCGAGCGCGGGCAGCACGGCGCGCGCGAACGCGTGTAGCCACAGCTCCATCGCCGCAGATCTTCTCGCACCCGTCGAGCCTACGCCGCGCGCGGCAGCTCGGTCAGCGCGCGCGTAGCCGGCTGCGCCTCGGCGACCAGCGGCCCGAGGATCTCGGTCAGCCGGGTGCTGAAGAAGAAGTGGCCGCCGCCGGGCTGGACGTGGGCCTGACACGACGGGATCGCCGCGGCCAGTCGGCGTATGTGCGCGAGCGGAATCAGCGGGTCGGAGTCTCCGTGCCAGAGCGTCACCGGACACCGCAATGCCGACGTCTCGAAGCCCCAGTCCCGCCGACACACCAGGTAGTCGTCGATCATCGCCTCCGGCGTGGTCTCCCGGCGCAGCCCCAGCGCGCGCAGGTAGAGGCCGGCCAGCGCCGGCCCGAAGCGATGGTTGCGCAACGGGATCAGCGGGACCGTGTAGCGCGGGCTGGGGCTGGCGCCGGCGCCGTCGGGCGGCCCCAGCGGGCTGACGATCGTGAGCGCCGAGATCCGGTCGCCGAGCGCGTGGCCGCAGGCGAGCGCGTACGGCGCGCCGGCCGAGACGCCGACCACCGAGAAGCGCTCGTGGCCGAGCGCGCCGAGCACGTCCTCGAGGTCGCGCGCGAAGTCGGCGACGCTGCGGCCGGGGCTCGGATCAGAGCCCGCGAACCCGGGACGGTTGACGACGAGGTATCGGATCCGCAGCCGCTCGATGTGCGCGTCGAGTGTGGGTGTGCGCCACCGCGGTGAGCCGATCGCGCCGTGGCAGTACACCACCGGGAAGCCGTCGCGCGGGCCCGCCGCCGTGTAGGTGATGCAGCGACCGTCCCGGGTCCGGGCGGTGCTCGTGGTCGCGAGGGTCGGGGTCACCATGCCGCTCGATTTGCCGCCAAGCCACGGTAGTCGCCGCCGTCGAAGGGAGTGTGACGAATCGGTTACCGCTCACAGCCGGGCCAGGATCCGGCGCAGCGCGGCGACGAACTCGTCGGGGCGCTCGAGCTGTGGAACATGGGCGGCGTCGGCGATCGTCTCCACCGCCGCATCCGGGCGCAGCGCGAGGATCGTGTGCAGCGCGGCGACTGGGACGATCCCGTCGCGTTCGCCCCAGATCAGCCCGAGCGGCGCCTGCACCTGCTCGAGCTGTGCCTCAGGTCGGCGCGCAGGACCGCCGTGACCGCAGCGCCGACCCGGGTCGAGCGGCTGGATGCCTGGAGCATCGCCCGGGCGTCGGCGCCGGACATCCGCTCCGGTCGGGCCACGGCCCCCCACAGCAGCGCCCGCCGCGCGATGCCCACGTCGGCGATCGGGGAGCCGAACGTTCGGCGCGCCGCCACGGCCGGCCCGCTCAGCCGTCCGGCCACCGCCGAGATGACGTCCGAGCGCGGCGAGAAGCCCGCGGGCGCGCCCAACACGAGGCGGCCGACCGAGTTCGGCCGCCGGCACGCCAGCACCAGCGCGACCGCCCCTCCGAGCGAGTTGCCGACCAGGTCAAAGCGCCCGCCGGCCCGGTCGGCCAGCGCGTCTGCCACCGCTTCGGCGACGCGCTCGAGCTCGAACCCGGGACCGACCGCAGGCGAGTCGCCGAAGCCGGGCAGGTCGGCTGCCAGCACCAGCCGCTCGGCCGCGAGCGCGGGCGTCACACGCCGCCAGATCCCGCGGTTGGCACCGACGCCGTGGAGCAGCGCCAGGGGCTCGCCTGCTCCTTGGGCGTCGATCGCGATCATGGCGGGGCCGGGGCTTTCACCGACGATTAACATCGCCCGCCCGCGGCGCGGCGAAGCTTAATCCCGTGAGCGACCCGGTCGCCGAACCGAACGTTCGTGGGGGCCGGCTGGTCGTCTGCGACGTCGCCCTGTTCTACGCGGAACGCAGCGGCGGGATCCGCACCTACCTGGACGAGAAGGCCCGGTTCGCGTCCAGCACCAGTGCGTTCGTGCACCACCTCGTGGTCCCGGGCAAGCGCGAGCGCCACGACGGCGGTCGCCACGAGCTGCGCTCGCTCACGCTGGCCGCGTCCAACGGCTACCGGATCCCGCTCGGCGCCGGTGCCCTGAAGGAGACGCTGCGCGCGGTCAGACCCGACGTCGTGATCCTCCACGACCCGTTCTGGCGCCCGCTCAGCGTGACCCGGGAGGCGCACCGCCTCGGCGCTTCGGTGGTCGCCGTGCACCACGCCTCCCCGGCGCTCAACGCGGCCGGGATCCCCGGGCCCGACGCCGTGTACCTCCCCACCCTGCGCCGGATCTACCACCACGCGTACGAGCACGTCGACGCGGTGATGTCGACCGTCGATCCCGAGGCCGACTCCGGCCGGACCGCCTCGATCAAGCTGCGCTTCGGCCTGCACCCGGCGTTCCGGCCGGGACCGGGCGTCCCGCGCGAGCATCTGCTGTACGTCGGCCGCGTGTCGCTCGACAAGAGCATCGGCGACCTGCTGGCGGCGATGGCGACCGCGGGGTGGGGCCGCTCGCTGCTGATCGTCGGCGATGGACCCGCGCGGGGCGCGGTGGAGGCGCGCGCGCGGTCGCTGGGCGTCGCCAGCCTCGTCACCTTCAGGCCGTTCGTATCGGACCGCCAGCTGCTGGTGCGGCTGTATCGCGAGGCGGCTTGCGTGGTCGCTCCGGGGCCGCACGAGACGTTCGGGCTGGCGGTGCTGGAGGCCGCGGCCAGCGGCGCGCGGGTGGTGGCGTGCTCATGCACTCCGGCGACGCAGACGGCGGGCCCGATCGTGGGGACGTTCCGGCCCAAGGACCCGCCGGACATGATTCGCGCGATCGAGTCAGCGCTCGCTGCGCCGGCCGACGCCGCGGCCGCGGCGAGGCTGGCGGCGGCGATGAGCTGGGAGCGCGTGTTCGAGGAAGAGCTGGCCGACCTCCAACGCCTGCGCTGGTGAGCGCCGCGCCCCGACGCAACGACACGCCCGGTTTCGCCGGCACCGTCAGCGACGAACGCGTCGCTCGGCTGCGGCACGAGGCGCACCGCGCGCTCGCCGGCAACTGGCGCGAGGGCCACCTGCCCGACGGCGTCGCCTACCGCTACACGTGCCCGTCGCCGCCCCGCTACCGCCACCAGTGGTATTGGGACTCGTGCTTTCACGCGATCGTGTGGAGCCACTTTGATCCGGCCCGTGCCCGCGAGGAGCTGCGAACGCTGGTGCGCGGCGGCCGGCTCGACGGATTCATCCCCCACACGATCTTCTGGCACGACACGCCGGGCTGGCGCCGCGCGCCGCTGTACGCGACCGACTCGCTCCGCGGCGACCGCGGCACCGCTCACATCCAGACGCCGATGCTGGCGCTCGCCTGGGAGGTGGTCGCCGAGGCCTCGGCCGACGAGCCCGGCTTCGCCGGCGAGGCGCTCGACGCGCTGCGGTTGCACTACGACTGGCTCGAGCACCACCGCGATCCCGACGGTGACGGCCTGATCTCGATCATCCATCCCGACGAGTCGGGACTCGACGACGCGCCCAAATACGACGAGGTGTTCGGGTGGATGAGCCATTACATGCCCGGCTACGTGTGGCTGGTCGAGCGCTCCCGGCGGCTCGGCTACGACTCCCGGTCGATCATCGACCGTTACGAGGAGCACGTCGAGGACGTGCTCGTCAATGTGCTCTACGCGCTGTCGCTGCGGGCGCTGGCCCGGCTGAGCGGTGACGGCGCCTACGACGCGCGCGCCCGGCGGACCGAGGATGCGCTGCTCGAGCGCTGCTGGGACCCGCGGCGGGGGCTGTTCTGGGATCTGGCGGGGCGCGGGCACGCGCCGCTGCAGATCTCGACCTGGTCGTCGCTGTCGCCCCTGGCGCTGCCGTCGCTGCCGCGCGACATCGCCGCGCGGCTGATCGACGAGCACTTGCTTGACCCGCGCCGCTACCGCGCGCCCCACGGGATCCCGTCGGTCTCGATGGAGGAGCCGAGCTTCCGCGCCGGCTGGCACCTGTTCCGCTGCTGGCGCGGGCCCTCGTGGATGAACACGGCGTGGCTGCTGGTCCCGGCTCTGCGGCGTCACGGCTACGCCGACGACGCCGAGCGGATCGTCGCCGCCTGCGTCGAGCTGGTCGAGGCGCACGGGTTCCGCGAGTACTACAACCCGCTCAACGGCGAGGGCCTCGCCGCGCGGCGGTTCGGCTGGTCGACGCTGCTGGTCGAGTTGCTGCCGCGCACCGGCGAATTGCGCCCCGACGCCGAGCACCCGCCTTACCAGGGCAGCGTCCGCGACGAGCTGCTGGCGATGGGCACCGAGGCGGCGTCGGAGACCTATCGCCGGCTCGGGGAGGGCGCGGCCGCAGTGCGCGACCGCCTGCCGAAGCTACGCTGACTCCCGCCTGGTCACCAGCGCGGCCAGCTCGGAGCGGTTGCGGACGCCGAGCTTCGCGTACACGTGCGACAGGTGGACCTTGGCCGTGCCGCGCGAGATGAACATCCGCGTGCCGATCTCGGGATTGGATAGTCCCTCGGCGGCCAGCTCGGCGACCCGCACCTCGGTCGGGGTGAGCGACTCCCAGCCGTGGGCCGGGCGGTTTCTGGTTCCGCGTGCCCGTCGCAGCCAGGCGATCGCCTCGCCGGTGGGCAGCTCGCCGCCCGCGGCGACCGCGTCCGTGGCCGCCGTGTCTCCGAGCCGCTCGGTGAGCGCGGCTCCGAGCTCGTCGCGAGCGCGCTGCTCCGAGCTCCACCGCGTGTGTCCAAGCTCGGCGTAGACGCGATCGGCCGCTCCGAGGATCCGCGCCGCCTCCTCCTCGCTGTCGAGCGCGGCGGCGGCTTGGGCGAGGACGTCCAGTTGCGGCCCCAGGCCCTGGGCCAGCCCCGCCTCGAGGACGATCTCGAGGGCCTCGTGCGCGAGCCGTTCGGCTTCCCCCGGGTCGCCCTGGCGCAGGGCGACGCCGGCGAGCGCGTGACGCGCCGCGGCCCGGTTCAGCGGGCTGCGCACAGGCCCGTCGGCGATCTCGAGCGCGCGGCGGGCGAAGTCTGTGGCATCGGCCGGGCGGCCGAGCAGCAGCTCGACGCGGGCCAGCACCCACAGCGCGCAGCTCAGGCCGTAGCCCGCGTCGCCACCGCGCTCGACGTAGCGCACGAGCCCCGAGCGGGCGTCGTCGAGCATCCCGGCGGCGGCCTGAGCGATCGCGATCGTCAGCTCGAGCTGGGGGATCGGCATGCCGGCGGCGGCGTTGATCGCCCGCTCGAGCGCCGGTCCGAGCTCGGCCAGGGCCGCCTCGGGCTGGCCCCGATCGACGAGCACGCCGGCGCGGAACGCGTGGCTGGAGCCGGAACTGACCGGCTCGCCGACCGCGTCGGCGATCGCGATCGCCCGCTCGTACAGCGCGATCGCCTCATCGTCGCGCCCTTGGAGCTGCCTGACGCGGCCGATCCCCCACCAGTGCCAGGCGGCGAACTCGGCGTAGGCCGTGCGTTCGATGATCTCGAGCGCCTCCTCGAACACCGACTCGGCCCGGGGATCGTCCTCGAGTAACAGCGTGACCGCAAGGATCTGGCAGGCGTCGACGTAGCACCACTCGTCACCGCTGGAGCGGGCGAGCTCGCGGGCGCGCTCGATGTCGTCGCGGGCGCCCACTGGATCGCTGAACAGCCGCACGGTTCCGAGCGCGTCGAGCGCCCGCGCGGCGGTCGACGTCTCCCCCAGCTGCTGCGCGCGCGCGAGCGCAGCGAGCTCTGCGGCGATCGCCTCCTCGAAGCGGCCGCCGTATGCGAGCAGGTACCCGCGCCCCCACTGCGCCCGAGCCCGCAAGGCGGGCTGGCCGTCAGCCGACATGCACAGCGCCCGCTGAAAGGCCGCCTCGGCGAGCTCGAAGCGGCCGCGCAGCTTCCACCACACGGTCAGGGCCACGCACAGCCGCAGGGCGCTGCGCTCGTCGCCGTCGGTAACGGCGTGGTCGAGCGCGGCCGCAAGGTTGGCGGCATCGGCGTCGAGCGCGTCGAGCCACGCGTTCTGGCCCGCCGCCTCAAGGTGCGGCGCGATCTCCTCGGCCAGCTCGACGAAGTGCTCGCGGTGACGGTCGCGCAGCGACGCCAGCTCGCCGGCCTCGGCGAGGCGGTCGATCCCGTACTGGCGCACCGTCTCGAGCAGGCGGTAGCGGACGCCGCCGGTGTGTTCGTCGACGACCACGAGCGACTTGTCGACAAGCGAGGTCAGCAGGTCGAGGATCGCCATCCGGTCGATCCCGCCGCCCGAGCAGACCGTCTCGACCCCGTTCAGGTTCCACCCACCGGCGAACACCGCCGACCGGCGGAGCAGCTTGCGTTCGTCGTCGTCGAGCAGCTCGTGGCTCCAGTTGACCGACGCGCGCAGCGTCTGCTGACGCGGCAGTGCCGAGCGCGCGCCGCCGGTGAGCAGCCGGAAGCGGTCCTCCAGTGCGGCGGCGATCTGCTCCACGCCGAGCACTCGGGCGCGCGCCGCGGCGAGCTCGATCGCCAGCGGGATCCCGTCGAGGTCGTGGCAGATCTGCGCGATCGCGGGCGCGTTGCCGGCGTCGACGGCGAAGTTCGGACGCACCTTGACGGCGCGCTCGATGAACAGCGCAACGGCGTCTGACTGCGCGACCGCGGCGATCGGCTCGACCGCGAGCTCGGACGGGAGCGACAGCGATGGCACCCTCCACACGGTCTCACCCTCGACTCCGAGCGGCGCCCGGCTGGTCGCCAGCACGGTCACAGCGCGGGCGCCGCGCAGCAGCGCCTCGGCGGTCAGCGCGCACTCCTCGAGCAGGTGCTCGCAGTTGTCCAGGACGATCAGCGCGGCGGACTCCGCGAGCTGGGAGACGACCGCCTGCAGCGTCGTTGCGCCGGGCAGCGGCTTGACGCCGAGCGCGTCGCCCAGCGCGGGACCGACCGCGCCGGGATCCGCCAGCGGGGCCAGGTCGATCCACCAGACTCCGTCGCCGAAGCGGTCGAGCGAGTCGGCCGCCAGCTGGGCGGCCAGCCGCGTCTTGCCGCAGCCCCCGGCGCCGGTGAGCGTCAGCAGCCGGGTCGCCACGAGTGCGTCGCCGAGCTCGGCAAGCTCGCGCTCACGGCCGACGAAGCTCGTGAGCTGCTCGGGGAGGTTGTTCGGGAGGGCGTCCAGCGAGCGCAGGGGAACGTCGCCGGACGGGAGCTCCGGGTGGCGCAATCCGAACACATGCTCGGGGCGTCCCAGGTCACGCAGTCGATGAGTGCCCAGGTCGACGAGCTCGGCTTGGTCGGGGAGCCGATCGACGACGAGATCGTGTACGCCTCGGGTCAGCAGCGTCTGACCGCCGTTGCCGATCGCGCGCAGGCGCGCGCAGCGGTTGAGCGCGGCGCCGAAGTAGTTGCCCTCGTCGCGCAGCTGCGCCTCGGCGGTGTGCAGCGCGATCCGCACGCTCAGCTCGATCCCGTCGGGCCACGCCTGCGCGGCCATCGCGCGCTGGGCGTCGAGTGCGGCCGCGACCGCGTCCGATGCGCGCGAGAACGCGGCGACGACGCTGTCTCCCTCGCCCTGCTCGACCGGGCGTACGCCCCCATGGCGCGCGATCGCCTCGGCGAGCACGGCGTAGTGAGCCGGGATCGCGACGCCCATCGCCTCGGGGTCTCGCTCCCACAGGCGTGTCGACCCCTCGATATCGCTCATCAGGAACGTCACCGTTCCGGCGGGAAGCACAAACGTCGTATCGATGCCCTCGACGGATCCGTCCAATCCATCACCCCATCGGAGCGGCCTCGCCAGTGCAAGGCTGGGCGGCAATCGTGTCATCGGACCCCTGGTTTGTCGAGTGCGGGCTCGCGACCAAAGCTAGGGGTCCGGGCTCCGCAGTACATCTGCCAGGTGGCATATATCCGGCCATCGGACCCGGAAACGTGGCGTGGGGCGCCCCGCCGGGATCCCGCGCCACCAAACCCGCGCTGAGCGCGGATAACGTGGCACGCGACCAATGGGACGCGCCCGATACCACGAAATCGGGCCGCCCGGGGGCGCCGGCCGGGGTTATACTCACCCCTCTCGCGGCTGTAGCTCAGTTGGCTAGAGCGTCTGCTTGCCATGCAGAAGGTCGAGGGTTCGAGTCCCTTCAGCCGCTCTTAGAAAGCCCCGCTCAGGCGGGGTTTCTTCGTTCTCGGATGACCGGCGCGAGGTCGACGCGCTCAGACAGCTACCGTCGGCACATCGGACCGCACCCCGACTTCGCCATCAGCCGCAAGCAGATCGGCCCGGCCGTCGTCCTGACCGTGGTCGGAGAGCTCGAGCTGAAGCGCGCGCCGAGCTTCGGCGTCGACGTCAGCGATGTGCTGCGCGAGCGGCCCCAGCTGGTCGTGATTGACCTCTGCCATTCGCGCTTCGTCGACTCCGCCGGCCTGTCGGTGCTGCTCAACGCCAGGCGCCGCAGCGTCAGGCTCGGGATCGAGCTGAGGATCGCTTGCGACGTGCCGACGACGCTGCGGACACTGGCGGTGACGCGGCTCGACCGGGATCTCGACGTGTATCCGACGCTCGAGGCCGCGCTCGCCGGCGGCTCGCCCGCCGAGCAGGTCTAGTGTCCGTGGCGATGGTGGGCGTCGGCACCGTGCTGCGGCGCGAGTCGCCGCGGCGCCGGCGGATTTGGCGGGCCAACCGCTGCCCGGTAGGCTGACCGCGTGAGCCACGCGTCCGATCTGGAGTACCGGAGCCTGCTGGTCGAGCAGGACGGGCCCGCGGCGCGGATCACGCTGAACCGGCCCGACAAGCGCAACGCGCTGTCGCTCGACCTGCTCCGGGAGCTGACCGCCGCACTGCGAGAGGCCTCGGCTCGCGCGGAGACCCGCGTGATCGTGATCCAGGCGGCCGGCCCGGCGTTCTCGGCCGGGCACGACCTGTCGGAGATGATCGACCGCGAGGAGGCGTTCCTCGCCGAGCTGTTCCGCGAGTGCACGGTGGTGATGGAGACGATCCACGAGCTGCCCCAGCCGGTGATCGCAAAGGTCCACGCGATCGCGACCGCCGCCGGGTGCCAGCTCGTGGCCGCCTGCGACCTCGCGGTGGCCGCCGACGGCGCGCGGTTCGGCACGCCCGGCGTCAAGATCGGCTTGTTCTGTTCGACCCCGATGGTCCCGGTGTCCCGCGCGGTCGGGCGCAAGCGTGCGATGGAGATGTTGTTGACCGGCGAGACGATCGACGCTCGGACCGCGCTCGACTGGGGACTGATCAACCGGGTAGTGGCGTCCGATCAGCTCGACGCCGAGGTGTCCAAGCTCGTCGAGGCGATCGCACGCTCGAGTTCGGCGACCGTGGCGACCGGCAAGCAGGCGTTCTACGACCAGGTCGACCGCTCGGAACACGAGGCCTACGAGCACGTCCACGGCGTGATGACCGGCAACGCGCTCGACTACGACGCTCAGGAGGGGATGACCGCGTTCCTGGAGAAGCGCGCCCCCACCTGGCGGAGCCGTTAGCCCAGGCGACGCTGCGCGCTAACTGAGCGCCAGCTCGTACTCGCGCAGGATCCCGCCGCCGGAGCGCGACTTGAATCCGGCGCGGCGCAACATCGCGATCGAACGGCGGTTCTCGGCCAGCGTGCTCGCCCGCAGCGCGCAGTGGCCCTCCTCGCGGGCGCGCTGCGCCAGGCGGCCAAGCATCGCCCCGCCCAACCCTCTCCCCTGCCAGTCGTCGATCACGGTCGCGGCCACCTCCGCTGCCCCCGACTCGCCGTTGAGCCCGACGTACCGGACCGCCGCGACGCCCTCGCCGGTGGCGGCGTCGATCGCCACCAGCGCCTCGTGGCGGTGATGGTCGACGTCCACGAGGTGGTCGAGCTCGCGCTCGCTCAGACGCGGCTTGGCGGTAGCGAACCGGAAGTAGCGGGATTCGTCGGACAGGCTGGCGATCGCGGCCTTGATCCCGGCGCGGTCGGCGGCCTCCAGCGGTCGGATCACGACCTCGCTGCCGTCGGCCAGCTGCAGGCGTTCACGCTGCTTCCCGGTCAGTTGCTTCATGAGACTGACAAAGGTAAGCCAAAGCGCGGGTTGTGTCAAGCAACCCACCGGTGTCTTTGGTGATCCGACGCCCTGCGGACGGGATTGGAAGCACCCCGGGCGGGTAGCCCTCCCTCTAACCATCCCGGCAGGTCGGGACAGATCACCCGTACCGCAACACCAAGGGGGAACTTTGAGTACGGAACCGCAGACCATCGCGCCGGCGAGCCGCCCGAACGGCGGCCAGCCGCTGCTTGCCGATCAGTCGCTCGCGGAGCTGATGCGGCGCCTCTCGGACCAGAGCACGCTGCTGGTCCGCCAGGAGCTCGACCTGGCCAAGGCCGAACTCGCCGAGAAGGGCAAGCAGGCGGGGATCGGCGCGGGCATGTTCGGCGGCGCCGCCGTGTTCGGCCTGTATGCCGTCGGCGCGCTCACCGCGACCTTGATCCTCGCGCTGAGCCTGGCGGTCGCCGGCTGGCTGGCTGCCCTGATCGTGACCCTCGTATACGCGGGGATCGCGGGCGTGTTGGCCTTGGTCGGCAAGTCCAGGGTCCGTAAGGGCGTGCCACCGGTACCTGAGCGCGCCGTCGAGAGCGTCAAGGAGGACGTCCAGGTCGCGAAGCTGCGAGTCAAGGAGGGTCGGAGTTGAGCCCCGCCGCCGAGCAGAAGACTCCTGAGCAGCTGCGCGCCGAGATCGAGCTCACTCGCCGGCAGCTCGGCGACACCGTCGAGGCGCTCGCGTCCAGAACCGACGTCAAGGCCCGCGCGAAGGAGCGATTTGCCGCGCTCCGCAGCGGCGCCACCGAGCGCAAGGACCAGCTCGTCGCGCGCACCCGGGAGGCGACGCCGGACTCCGCCGAGGCCAAGGGCCAGCAGCTCACCACCACGGTGAAGAGCAATCCAGTCCCGTTCGCGGCTGCCGGCGCGCTCGCCGCGGGCCTTCTGATCGGCGTGCTCGTCGGCCGTCGAAAGTCGAGGTGAACCCGTGTCCAAGCTGTTCTTCATTCCGTTCAGCATCATCAGCGGGCTGATCGCGGGCCTGGTCGGCAAGAAGGTGTTCTCGCTGGTGTGGGGCCTGATCGACGACGAGGAGCCGCCGAAGGCCGAGCATCGCGATGTCGACCCGCGCAAGCTCGTGCTCGCGCTCGCAATCGACGGCGCCGTGTTCGCGCTGGTCAGGGGCCTGGTCGACCATGCCGCGCGGCTGGCGTTCGCCCGCTCATACGGCGCTTGGCCCGGCGAGGAGCGCCCCGAGCCGGAGTGAACTCAGCTCGGAGCCAGCACGCTCCGGGTCTGACCGGCGATCTCGAGGTCCTCTCGAGCGGGGATCACCAGGGTCCTGACCGCCGCGCCGCCGCTGGAGATGTCGGGCCTAACCTCGGGAGTGGCGTTGAGACGGTGGTCGACGGCCACGCCAAGGAACTCAAGTCCCGCGGCGGCGCGTGCCCGGATCTCGGCGGCGTGCTCGCCGACGCCGCCGGTGAAGACCAGCACGTCGAGCCCGCCGAGCGCCGCCGCCATCGCGGCGATCCCGGCGCGCAGGCGGTGGATGTAGACGTCGAGCGCGACGCGCGCCCGCCCGTCGCCCTCGCCCGCCCGCGCCAGCACCTCACGCATGTCCGCCGCCCCGCTCAGCCCCAACAGCCCGGACTCGTGCTCGAGCGCGTCGCCGAGCCCCTGCACGTCGACCTCGGCGTGCTCGAGCAGCCACAGCAGCAGTCCCGGATCCACGCTCCCGGAACGGGTGGCCATCACCAGCCCCTCGAGCGGCGTGAACCCCATCGTCGTGTCGACCGACCGGCCGTCGGCGATCGCGCACAGCGAAGCGCCCGCGCCGAGATGGCAGCTCACGGTCCGCATCCCGTCCGGCGGCATCCCCAACAGCTCCGGGACCCGGCGCGCGATCCAGCCGTGCGACAGCCCGTGAAAGCCGTAGCGGCGTACGCCGAAGCGCTCGCGCCAGCGCTCGGGCAGCGCGTACGTGTACGCGGCCGGCGACAGCGTGACGTGGAAGGCGGTGTCAAAGCAGGCGACCGCGGGAACGTCCGGCAGCGCGGCCGCGACGGCGTCGAGCGCGGCCAGCGACTTGGGCTGGTGCAGCGGGGCCAGGTCGACGAGCTCGCGCAACCCTCGGTCGACGTCTTCGTCGATCCGCACCGGCTCCCGGTAGCGCTCGCCGCCGTGGACAATCCGGTGTCCGACCGCGTCGGCGCCGTGTAACTCCCCGTGCAGCGCCGCGGTCAGCTCCTCGGGGTCCAATCGCGCCCGCGGAGCCTCGAGCTCGCGCTCGGCCAGCGTCTCGTCGCCGTCGCCAACCAACGAGAGCTTGACACTGCTCGATCCCGCGTTGACGACCAGGATCCGCACGTGCCGGGCGAGACCCCGAGCTAGCCGTCCGCGCCCGGTCCGGTCGGGTCGCCCAGCCAGGTCCAGTTGCGGATGTCCGGGCTGTCGTCGCCGAACTGGCGCGTGTAGGCGTTATGTGCCAGCCGCTCGTCTTCCATCGCCTGGCGCAGGTGCGCCGCTCGCTCGCCGAGGGTGGGGACGCGGTCGATCACGTCCATCACCAGGTGGAAGCGGTCGAGGTCGTTGAGCATCACCATGTCGAACGGAGTCGTCGTGGTGCCCTCTTCGTTGTAGCCGCGCACGTGGAAGTTGGCGTGGTTGGACCGCCGGTAGGTGAGCCGGTGGATCAGTGACGGGTAGCCGTGGTAGGCGAAGATCACCGGCCGCGAGGCCGTGAACAGCGCGTCGAACTGCGCGTCGGACAGCCCGTGGGGATGGTCCGAGTCGGGCTCCAGCCGCATCAGATCGACGACGTTGATCACCCGTACCCGCAGGTCCGGGAGCTCTCGGCGCAGGATCGCCGCGGCGGACACGGCCTCGACCGTCGGGATGTCGCCGGCGCAGGCCAGCACCACGTCTGGCTCCTCGCCCTCATCATTGGACGCCCAGCCCCAGATCCCGATCCCGCGCGTGCAGTGCTCGATCGCCTCGTCCATCGTCAGGTAGGCGAGCTGCGGCTGCTTGCCGGCCACGATCACATTGACGTAGTTGCGGCTGCGCAGGCAGTGGTCGGCGACCGACAGCAGGCAGTTGGGATCGGGCGGCAGGTAGACGCGGATGATCTCGGCCTTCTTGTTGACCACGTGGTCGATGAATCCGGGGTCCTGATGGGAGAAGCCGTTGTGGTCCTGGCGCCACACGTGCGAGGACAGCAGGTAGTTCAGGGACGCCAGCGGGCGGCGCCACGGGAGGTGACGGGTCACCTTCAACCACTTCGCGTGCTGGTTGAACATCGCGTCGATGATGTGGATGAACGCCTCGTAGCAGTTGAACAACCCGTGGCGGCCGGTCAGCAGGTAGCCCTCGAGCCATCCCTGGCACAGGTGCTCGGACAGCACCTCCATCACCCGGCCGTCGGGCGACAGGTGGTCGTCGTCGGGCTCGCGCTCGGCTTCCCAGACGCGGTCGGTCGCCTCGAACACGGCCGACAGGCGGTTGGAGGCGGTCTCGTCGGGCCCCATCAGCCTGAACCGGTCCGGGTTGCTCCGCATCACGTCGCGTAACCACGTGCCGAGCACGCGCGTGCCCTCGTAGGACAGCTTGGCCGGCTCGGGCACGTCGACCGCGTAGTCGCGGAAGTCGGGCAGCTCGAGGTCGCGCAGCAGCAGCCCACCGTTGGCGTGCGGGTTGGCGCTCATCCGGCGCGCGCCCTGCGGAGCCAGCGCGGTGATCGCCCCGACGACGGCGCCGCCCTCGTCGAACAGCTCCTCCGGACGGTAGGACTTCATCCACGACTCCAGCAGCGCCAGGTGCTTGGGGTTGGTCCGCACCTCGCCGAACGGGACCTGATGCGAGCGCCACGACCCCTCGCTGCGCAGCCCGTCGACCTCCTTGGGTCCGGTCCATCCCTTCGGCGTGACCATCACGATCATCGGCCACCGGGGACGCTCCAGGGCAGCACCCTCGCCGGCCCGGGCGGCGGTCTGGATCGACGAGATCTCGTCGAGCACCGAGTCGAGCGTCGTGGCCATCAACTGGTGCATCTCGTCGGGATCCGAGCCCTCGACGAACCTCGGCGCGTACCCGTAGCCTTCCATCAGCCGCGCCAGCTCGTCGCGGGTGATCCGCGCCAGCACGGTGGGGTTGGCGATCTTGTAGCCGTTGAGGTGCAGGACCGGGAGCACGGCGCCGTCGCGGGCCGGGTTGAGGAACTTGTTCGAGTGCCAGCTGGCCGCGAGCGGACCGGTCTCCGCCTCGCCGTCGCCGACGACGCACAGCGCCAGCAGGTCGGGGTTGTCGAACGCTGCGCCGTAGGCGTGCAGTAGCGAGTAGCCGAGCTCGCCGCCCTCGTGGATCGATCCCGGCGTCTCCGGGGCCACGTGGCTGGGGATCCCGCCGGGGAACGAGAACTGGCGAAACAGCCGGCGCAGGCCCTCCGCGTCGTGGCCGATGTGCGGATACACCTCGGTGTAGGTGCCGTCGAGGTATGCGCTCGCGACCAGCCCCGGGCCGCCGTGGCCGGGGCCGGTGACGTAGATCGCATCGAGGTCGCGGGCGCGGATCGCGCGGTTCATGTGCGCGTAGATGAAATTCAGCCCGGGGGTGGTCCCCCAGTGGCCGAGCAACCTCGGCTTGACGTGCTCGGGGCGCAGCGGCTCCCGTAGCAGCGGGTTGTCGAGCAGGTAGATCTGGCCGACCGACAGGTAGTTCGCGGCGCGCCACCAGGCGTTGATCTGCTCGAGCTCGGCGCCGGTGAGCGGGCCGTCGTCCGAAGTGACCGCGGTCGTCATCGACTGCATTTATGCACACCACGAGGCCTCTCGACCAGGCTTTCACAAGACGGCCGCATTCACGTGACGTTCTCCGGATACCGTCGCCGCGCCCCGTGGGGCCTGGCGCACGCCCTCGCGCGGTGACGCACCCGCCGCGTATCACCCGAGAACAAAGGAGCAACCCTGGTCAATCGCCCCACGAGGACGGGCAGCCTGCGCCGGCGCCGCCGCCGCGATCCTGCTGGCCGTTCACCAAGTACGGGCAGCTGTCGGGCGAGGGTTGCGTGTTCTCGAAGTACGTTCGACGAGTCCGGCGAGGACTCCGACGCGGGCGCCTGTTGCGGCGAGGTCGACGGTCTCGGCTACGCCGATACCGTCCCACCCAACATGAACGAGGTCGGGCTGTATGGTCCGGGCGGGACACGCTCGGAGCGATCGGCTTGTCGAAGTACATCAAACCGCGCCCCGACGCGGCCCGACTGTCGGCACTGCTGGCCGAGCTCGCCCACCGCAGGCTTTCGAGCGAGCTGCCGGTCAACCCGGCGGGGGTCAGCATCTGGACGCTGCGCGCGCACGAGATCCTCGAGGAGGAGCTGGGCGACTCGCTGAGCGGCGACGACGACTATGGCAACGGCACCGACCTGGCGTCGGTGACCGCGGATGTCCTCCCCACCCGCGAGGTGCTCGGGCCGATGGCCGCCGCGCTGGCACCGCGGGCCCCGCATCTCGTCGGCGCCGCGCGGGCCCGGCTGACCGCGATCGACGCCAGCCCGGTCGGCGACGGATACTTCTTCGCGCTTCCCGGCGTACGCGACCGCTCCGATTGGCTCGGTCGCGGTCTCTTACGGGCATGACCGGTTTCTCATCGCGGCGCCGGAGGGCGCTTGCCGTGCTCGGCGCGCTCGCGTGCGCAGCGGCCGTCCCCGGCACCGCGAACGCCGATTCGCTGGTGTACGTCAAGCGCAGCCAGGTGTGGATCAGCCGGGCGGACGGCTCGGGCGCGCGCCCGGTGACTACCGCGCCCAACAACTGGGCGTGGCCGTCGCTGGCCGACGACGGCACAATCTTCGCGGCCGGCGGGCCGCAGCGCACCAACCGCGACGGCTCCGAGGCCAACGCCGGCTCGTTCATCTACCACCTCGGCCAGCTGGGCAGGCGGATCGGGCCGATCGTGGCGACGCCGGGCAGCCGCTCGACGCCGGCGCTGCCGACGTTCGCCCCCACGGGCGTGCGCGTCTCCCCTGACGGCAGGCGCGTGGCCTACAACATCGACTACGGCGGCACCGTCGAGCCGATGTGGGAGGAGCTCGCCACCGGCCGGTTTGCCGCCGTCTCCGAGGGCTACGAGACGTCGGTATGGCTGAGCGACACCGAGCTGATGATCAGCCATGTGGGGCCGCCGCTCGGGACCGCCGCCTACGCCGTGTACGACCTCGCCAACCCGGCCGGCTCGCACGGCCCCACCGACGACCCCTACCTGCCCGAGTACCTGGCGGTTGCGTCGCGTGACGGCAGCCGGGTCGCCGTGTACGAGGACGATCCGCTGACTACCGGCGCGATCGCGGGCGCCGACGTCCAGCTGTTTGCGCCCGCGGGCAACGACGTACACGTCCGCGGCGCCGTGAGGTGCCGGATCCCGATCGCGCCGGCCAACGCCCTCGAGGCCGGCGACGCCGGCCCGAGCCTCACCCCCGACGGTTCGCAGCTGGCCTGGGCCGAGCGCGACGGCATCCACATCGCCGCCACGTCGAACCTCGACGACTGCACCACGGTCGCCGACCGGTTGCTTGTGCCCGGCGGCCGGAATCCGTTCCTGTCGGGCGCCGAGGAGTCGATCCCGAAGCTGACCGTGCGGTCGAGCACGCGGCGCGCCAGGTTGTCGCGGTCGGGCGCGATCGCGTTCTCGGTCACCGCGAACCTGGCCGCCACCGGACGCGTCGGCGCCTCGATCGCGATCCCCGGCCGCCGGACGGCGCGCCTGCGGGCGCGCTCGGTGGCGCTTGGAGCCCACCGACCCACCCGGATCACGCTCAGGCTCGGACGGCCCGCAACGGCAGCGGTCCGCAAGGCGCTGCGAGCCGACCGCCGCGTCGTGGCCACGATCGCGCTGACCGCCAGGGCGCGCGCCGGCGGCGGCGCCACTGCAACGCTGCACGTCAGGCTGACGTGATCGCTGGCAGAATGCGGTCGCGTCGTGGACCAACGGGAGCCACAAGCCGTCCTGACGCCGCTGACGGAGTCCGCGATCTTCCTCGTCGCCGTCGTCGAGACAGGCGGCGAGGAGGTCGTCAGGGACCTGCTGGCCGACATCAGCGGCCTCAAGCGCTCGGTCGGCTTCCGGATCCCCGACGCGGAACTGAGCTGTGTCACCGGGCTCGGCTCGGACCTGTGGGACCGCCTGTTCGGCGACCGAAAGCCCGCCGGGCTGCACCCGTTCATCGAGCTCGAAGGCCCGCGCCACACCGCGGTGGCCACGCCCGGGGACCTGCTGTTCCACATCCGCGCGCATCGGCTGGACATGTGCTTCGAACTGGCCCAGCACCTGGTCGAGCGGCTGTCGGGCGCCGCCCGGGTGATCGACGAGGTCCACGGCTTCAAGTCGTTTGACGAGCGCGACCTGCTCGGGTTCGTCGACGGCACCGAGAACCCGGAGGGCGTCGCGGCGCACGAGGCAGTGACGATCGGCGACGAGGACTCCGAGTTCGCCGGGGGCAGCTACGTGGTCGTGCAGAAGTACGTCCACGACCTTCCTGCCTGGGACGCGCTGACGATCGAGCAGCAGGAGCTGGCGATGGGCCGGACCAAGCTCTCAGACCTCGAACTGCCCGACGAGCTCAAGCCCCCCAACGCCCACATCGCGCTCAACGTGATCGAGGACGAGAACGGCGACGAGCTCAAGATCATGCGCTTCAACATGCCGTTTGGCCGGGTCGGCTCGGGCGAGTACGGCACGTACTTCATCGGCTATGCGTCGAGCCCCGACGTGATCGAGCAGATGCTCACCAACATGTTCATCGGAGATCCGCCGGGCACCACCGACCGGATCCTGGACTTCTCGACCGCGCTGACCGGCAACCTGTTCTTCGTCCCCAGCGCCGGATTCCTCGACGATCCGCCCGGCGGCGACGACGACGAGGACACCGAGGACCCCCAGCCCGCCGAGATCGAGGTGCTGGCGACGCCGCCTCCGCCCCCCTCCGGCGACGGGTCGTTGGGGATCGGCGACCTCAGGCGCGGCTAGTTAGCTAGCTGCAGTTCCGGACCACGTCGCCACGGGCGGGCGACGTGCTTAACGCCCCACCCGAGGCCTTCGCGGGTCAGCGTCCAGAGCGCTCCAATGGGACGTTATGCACGCGATTTCGCCCGACCTGGGGTCCAACAGCCACCTGTCAGCGGCGCGCGGTCGCGACCACGTAGCGGCTGGTGATCCGGAACGCGCTCGGATCCTCGTTGGCGTCCTCGCAGACCGCCAGCAGCCGCTCGCTGAGCGGGACGTACTCGCCCCGAGGCTCGAGCACCGCCCGGGCCGTCAGCGCCATCGGGTGGTTCTCGGACTCCTCACGGACGTACTCGGCCGCCGAGCTCGAGGTGAACGCCAGGCGATGCTCGTCGATCGAGACCTCGAACCCGTGCGGGCGCAGCAGGCCCTGGAGCGCGTCGCGCTCGTGCCACTGAAAGCGGGGGCCGGGCGGCGGCGATCCGAGCGCGCTCGCGACCGCCTCGCCGGACAGCCGCACCACCTGCGAGATCGCCCCCTCGGGGATCCAGGCGCTCAACACCACGCGCCCGGACGGCGAGCTCACCCGCGCCAGCTCGGCGGCCGCCGCAGCCGGATCGGGCGCGTAGATCACGCCGAACACCGACAGCAGCAGCTCGGTCTCGCCGTCGCCGAGCGGCAGCGCCGCGGCATCGCCGGCCGCGAACTCGATCTCGAGCCCCTCGGCCGCCGCCCGCGCCCGCGCGACCTCGAGCAGGCGCGGCGCGGGATCGACGCCGGTGACGGCGGCCCCGGACCGGGCGGCGAGCAGCGTCGCGTTGCCGGAGCCGCAGCCGACGTCCACGACGCGCTCGCCGCTACGGGGAGCGGCCGCGTCGACGAGGACCTGCGCGGCCGGCTGCAACTGAGCGGCGGTGCGCTCGTAGTGGCCTGCGCCCCAGTCGGGCGGCGAGGGGGATCTGGGGGTCATGACTGCTCCTCGGTCGTGTCTCGGGCGGCGCGGCGGGAGGCGGGATCAATCATCTAGGGTGCCGGACGGCATGCGGATCGTCTACACCCACACCGACGAAGCTCCGGCGCTCGCGACCCATTCGCTGCTGCCGATCCTGCGGGCGTTTGCCGCCGCGGCCGGGATCGATGTCGAGGTCCGCGACATCTCGTTGGCGGGGCGGATCCTCGCACAGTTCCCCGACCGGCTCGACGAGGGCCAGCGGGTGGCCGACGCGCTGGCCGAGCTGGGCGAGCTCGCCAACGAGCCCGAGGCGAACATCATCAAGCTCCCCAACATCAGCGCCTCGGTGCCCCAGCTGAAGGCCGCGATCGAGGAGCTCCAGAGCAAGGGCTTCGGGATCCCCGACTACCCCGACGACCCCGCCGACGAGGAGCAGCGCGACGTCCGCGCCCGCTATGACCGGGTCACGGGCAGCGCCGTGAATCCGTTGCTGCGCCAGGGCAACTCCGACCGCCGGGTGCCAGCCTCGGTCAAGGACTACGCCCGCCACCACCCCCATTCGATGGGCCCCTGGTCGCCGGACTCGCGCTCGCACGTGTCGACGATGGACGCCGACGACTTCCGCGCCACCGAGCAGTCCGTGACCGTCGAGCACGAGGGCAGTGTCCGCATCGAGCACGTCGCGGCCGACGGAGCCGTGACCGTGCTCAAGGATCGGATCCGCGTGCTCGCCCGCGAGATCCTCGACTCGGCGGTGATGCGGCGCCAGGCACTGCAGGCGTTCCTGGCCGAGCAGGTGGCGGACGCCAACCGCCAGGGGGTGCTGTTCTCGGTCCACCTCAAGGCGACGATGATGCGGGTGTCGGACCCGATCATCTTCGGCCACGCCGTGCGCGCCTACTTCGCCGACGTGTTCGAGCGGCACGGCGACGAGTTGCGGTCGGTGGGCGTCGACCCGGACGACGGCGTGGGCGCCCTGCTCCACGCGATCGAGTCGCTCCCGGCGGCGCAGCGCGACGCGATCACGGCAGCGATCGACGCCACCTACGAGCGCGGCCCGGCGCTGGCGATGGTCGACTCCGATCGCGGCATCACCAGCCTGCACGTGCCCAGCGACGTGATCATCGACGCGTCGATGCCGGCGGCGATCCGGGCCTCGGGCCAGATGTACGCCGCCGACGGGTCGATGCGGGACGCCAAGTTCGTGATCCCCGACCACTCCTACGCGGCGCTGTACGCCGAGACCGTCGACCACTGCCGCGAGCACGGCGCGTTTGACCCGGCGACGATGGGCAGCACTCCGAACGTCGGGCTGATGGCCCAGGCGGCCGAGGAGTACGGCTCTCACGACAAGACGTTTCAGATCTCGAGCCCGGGGATCGTGCGGGTGGTCGACGACGCGGGCGCCGCGTTGCTGGAGCAGCGGGTCGAGGCCGGCGACATCTGGCGGATGTGCCAGACCAAGGACGAGCCGATCCGCGAGTGGGTGTCGCTGGCGGTGGCGCGGGCGCGTGAGACCGGAGCGCCCGCTGTGTTCTGGCTCGACGAGACCCGCGCCCACGATGCCGAGGTTCTGCGCAAGGTCCGACCCGCGCTCGAGCAGCTCGGCACCGACGGCCTGCGGATCGAAATCCTCGACGTGGCCCGGGCGGCGAGGCTGACGCTCGAGCGGGCGCGCAACGGCGAGGACACGATCTCGGTCACCGGCAACGTGCTGCGCGACTACCTCACCGACCTGTTCCCGATCCTCGAGCTGGGGACCAGCGCGAAAATGCTCTCGATCGTGCCGCTGGTGCGCGGCGGGGGCCTGTTCGAGACCGGCGCCGGTGGCTCGGCGCCTCGGCACGTCCAGCAGTTCCTACGCGAGAACCATCTGCGCTGGGATTCGCTGGGCGAGTTCCTGGCACTCGGGCCGTCGTTCGAGCTGCTGGCCGACCGCACGAACAACCCCAGCGCCCGGCTGCTGGCCGCCACCCTGGACCGCGCGACCGGGCGCGTGCTCGAGGACAACCGCTCGCCGTCGCGCCGGGTGGGCGAGCTCGACAACCGGGGCAGCCACTTCTACCTGGCGCTGTACTGGGCCCAGGAGCTGGCCGAGCAGACCGAGGACGAGGAGCTGGCCCGGCGGTTTGCGCCGCTGGCGCGCGAGCTCGCCGACGACCAGCAGCGGATCGTCGCCGAGCTGGACTCGGTGCAGGGCACCCCGGTCGACATCGACGGCTACTACCGCCCCGACGTCGATAAGGTGGCCGCCGCGATGCGGCCCAGTGCCACCCTCAACGACGCGCTGGCACGGTTGTAGAGCGGGAAGTCGTCTAGAGCGGGAAGTCGTCGCTGTGGACGTGGCTGCGGCCGCGGATCTCCAGCAACACGAGCACGATCTCACCGCAGGTCGGGCAGCGGGCGACGGTGCCCGGGGCCCGCATGTACACCCGCAGCTCGGCGACGATCGCGACCGTGCCGCAATGCCCGCAGGCACCGGCCTCGGTGGTCATCTCGCGGCCGTAGTAGTCCATCAGTGGGCCGGCGATGGCGTTCCCGTCGAGTGCTTCCATCGGCGTCCTCCTCCTCTCAGGTCCCGGTCGGGCCGAACCGTTCGGTCCTGATTCGGCCGGGTTCGTGGCCGTTTGCCACCAGCGTCTCGGCGGCGGCCTCGACGAATCCGCTGGGGCCACAGATGTACGCCAGCGGCCGCCGCTCGCGCGGCCATTCCACGCGCCCCAGCAGCGCGGCGTCGATCCGCCCGCGATGGCCGGTCCAGTCGTCGGGCCACCGTCGCGTCAGCGCAAACGTGATCTCGACTCCGTCCGCGGAATCGAACATCGACAGCTCGTCGCGATAGATGACCTCGTCGAGCGAGCGCGCCGAGTACAGCAGGTGCACTTCCACCTCGGAGCCGACCGCGTCCCGGTGGCGGAGCATCGAGCGAAATGGCACCACCCCGGAGCCGCCGGCGACCAACAGCAGCGGCCCGCGCTGCGACTCCTCCCACACGAAGTAGCCGCCGATCGGGCCGCGCAGCTCGAGTTCGTCGCCCGGGATCAGCTCATCGGCCAGGTACGGCGACACCTCGCCGTCGTCGAGCCGCTCGACGGTCAGGACCAGCCGGTCGTCCTCGGGGCCCGACGCGATCGAATAGCTGCGCTGGGCCTGGTAGCCATCGGGCGCGGTGAGCCTGACGTCGACGTGCTGTCCCGCCCGGTGCCCGCGCCAGTGGGGCGCGTCGAGCACCAGGCTCTTGGTCTGAGCCGTCTCCTCGACGAGCTCGACCACGTTGGCCAGCTGCCAGCTCAGTCGCCCTGATAGCGCTGTTCCAGCCACGGGTCCCCATGGTTGTGGTAGCCGTAGTTCTCCCAGAACCCGGGCTCGTCCCGCTCGGTGAACTCGAGCCCTCGCACCCACTTGGCACTCTTCCAGAAGTACAGGTGCGGCACCAGCAGCCGCGCCGGGCCACCGTGCTCGGGCTCGAGCGCCCCGCCGCCGAACTCGTAGGCGATCCACGCCTTGCCGTCGATCAGGTCCTCGACGGCCAGGTTGGTGGTGTAGCCGCCATCGCAGTACGCCGTCACGTACTCGGCCTCGGTGGCGACCCGCTGCACCAGCGTGTCGGCCGACACCCCCTTCCAGGTGGTGTCGAGCTTGGACCACTTGGTCACGCAGTGGATGTCGACCGTGATCGACTCCGAGGGCAGCTCGAGGAACTCCCGCCAGGGCCACGACACCGGCTCCTCGACGGCGCCCTGGATCGTGAAGCTCCACTCGTCCAGCGGCGTGTGCGGCGTGGGGCCGGCCGACAGCACCGGGAAGTCGCCCGTGACGTACTGACCGGGCGGCACCCGCGACGGATCGGCGACCGGGCGACGGCGGCCGAGGAAACCTCGTGACACAGGCGACATCAGCTTCTCCAGTTTTCGGGGCGTGGCGGTGACAGAACGCTAGTGGACTCCGCCGAAACGTTCCACCGCTTATGGCGGTCCCGGATGACCGTCATGCGACGTCCTCGAAGCCTCGAGCTCGAACCGGACGTCGGTGTCCTCGAGCACGTCGTGGAGCACCGCCGCGGCCACCACCGGATCGGGGAACTCGGCGCGGTCGAGCATCGATGCCGCCTCCAGCGGGTGCAGCAGGAACGACGCCCCATCGCTCCCGCGGCGCTGCGCTCCGTGGCGCTCGCGGGCCCACTCCACCGCTTCCCTCGACAGCGGGAGGTCACGCAGGAAGCTGAGCTCCGAGCCGTGCTCGGTAGCGCGGTGCACGCTGGCATCAGGACAGAACGGGTCAGGCGCTCTCGCTCGCCGCCGGGGTCGGCGCCGGCCCGGCGGGACCAGCGGCAGCGGGAGCGGCGGCGGCAGCCGGGCGCCTCGAGGTCAGCAGCCCGAGCGCGACCACGCCGGCCGCGAACGAGACCGCGGCGATCACGGTCCACCCGCGCTGGTAGGCGGCCAGCGTGGCCGCCGGCGATCCCGGCGATCCGAGCACCGCGATCAGCACCGCGACCCCCACGGCCAGCCCGAGCTGGCGAACCATGTTGACGACCCCCGAGCCGGTCGCGAACGACTGCGGGGGGAGCGTCGACGAGCCGGTCGCCATCAGCGTCGGCAGCGTCAGTCCGACGCCGATGCCGGTCATCAGCATCCCGCCGAGGATTTCCAGGTAGTTCGGGGTAAGGCCCACCGCCACCACCCACCAGGTGGCGCCGGCGGCGAAGATCGTCGAGCCGGCGGCGATCACCGGCCCCGGACCGAACCGGGCGATCAGGCGGCCGGCCACGAAGAACGAGAACAGCGGCACCATGATCGGGCCGGGCGCGATCGCCAGGCCGGTGCGAAGCGCCGACCATCCCCACACGTCCTGCTGCCAGATCACCAGCGACAGGAGCATCGCCCCGAACGCGGTCGAGAACAGGAACATCGCGATCGAGGCGCCGGTGAACGGGCGCAGGCGGAACAGCGACCGGTCGACCAGCGGGTTGCGGCCGACCGCGTTGTTCACGGCGAACAGCGCCAGGGCCAGCGCTGCCCCGGCGAGCGCCGCGATCGTCCTGGCGTCGTCCCAGCCCCACGACTGGCCCTTGACCAGACCGAGCGTGAGCGCACCGACGCCGCCGGTCAGCAGCACCGCGCCGATCGCGTCGGGCGCTGGGACCGGATGCCCGGGGATGTGCGGCAGCCGGCGCCAGCCGACGATCAGCGCGGCCAGGCCGATCGGGACGTTGACCAAGAACACCCAGCGCCAGCTGGCGGCGACCAGCAGCCCACCCACGACCGGGCCGAGCGCGGCGGCCAGCCCGCCGACCGCGGCCCAGGCCCGGACCGCGCCGTGGCGGCGCTCGGGCGAGGACGTCGCGAGCACGAGCCCCAGCGAGGTCGGAGTCAGCAGCGCCGCGCCGACAGCCTGGATCACCCTGAACGCGACCAGCATCGTCACGCTGGTGGCGGCGCCACAGGCGGCCGAGGCGGCGACGAACACGGCCACGCCGAGCAGGAAGCCGCGCTCACGCGGGTAGCGGTCGGCGAGGCGGCCGAACAGCACCAGCAGCGCCGCGTAGACGATCGCGTAAGCGTTCAGTACCCACGACAGATCGGCGAGCCCGTCGCCCTGGACCCCAAAGTCGCGCGCCATCTGCGGCAGCGCGACGTTGACGATGAACAGGTCGAGGCTGGCCAGCACGACCCCGGCGCAGACGATCACCAGCACCAATCGCGGCGACGCGTCTCCCCCAGCGGCGCTCGTCGTCCGACGCGAAAGCTGACTTAGGCCAAGCACAGCCAGCAGCATAACAAGTCTGACTTAGGGATGCTCAAGCCAGCTATCATGGGCCGCATGGAAACGACTCTCAGGCTGACCGGATCGATGGAGCCGCGCGCGGGCTGGACCGCGACGCGCTGCACGATCGCCCGTGCGCTCGACGTGGTCAGCACCCGCTCGGCGTTCCTAATCCTCCGGGAGGCCTTCTACGGCACCTCCCACTTCGGCGATTTCGCCGAGCGCGTGGGAATCAGCGAGCCGGTCGCGGCCGCCCGACTGGCCGAGCTGGTCGACGAGGGGCTGCTCGAACGCGAGGACTACCGCGAGCCCGGGCAGCGCACGCGCCAACGCTACGTGCTCACCGAGAAGGGCGCCGACCTGTTCCCGGCGCTGGCCGCGCTGATGCAGTGGGGCGACCGCTGGCTGGACGAGCGCGGCGGCCCGGTGCACTTGCGCCACGCCGGCTGCGGCGAGCGCGTCGGCGTTCAGCTTCGCTGCGCCGCCGGGCACGAGCTGGCCGTCGGCGAGCTCGAGGCGGGCCGCTCGGGCGAGGCGCCCGGCGTCGGCCGGGACTAGTCAGTCCGCGTGACACGCGCAATCATTTAGCTCTCCTGCTTCTGCTTGCGGCGCATCCGCCGCAAGCGGTGCCGGAGGCGGCGCTCCTCGAGCGGCGGGCGCAGCTCCAGCGGCTTGTTCTTGGTCAGCCGCAGCACGACGTACGCCGCCGTCCCCCACATCGCCGGGACCCACAGCGCGATCGCGTGGTAAACGACGGTCGCCGCCGTCGCCACCGTCGCCCCGACTCCGTACAGGGCGAACAACGCGACCATGCTCCCATCCAACACGCCGATGTTGCCGGGGACGGGAATCACGTTCGTCATGTAGGCGATCTGGTAGGCGAGCACGATCGTCGTCACCGGCGGCGAGACGCCGGCGGCGGCGAAGCACACCACGAGCACCGCGATGTCGCACCACAGGAACGCGTAGGCGCCGATCAGGCGCCAGTCCGGCGTGAACATCAGCCGGCGGGTGTCCTCGATGCTCTCCACGCTGGTCTCCATGAACACCCGCAGCTTGGTCGGACCGCGTGCCGCCAGCTTTCCCTTGACCAGCCGCGGGATCGCCAGGAAGAACGCCAGCGCGGCGAGCGCCACCAGTGCCGGCACGAGCGTCAGCCACACATTCCGGGAGCCGGGCAGGACCCCGAAGAACGAGACCAGCCCGGCCAGCGCGAGCGTGATCACGTTGACGCCGCTGGTCAGCAGGAACAGGACCGCCGAGCGCTCCACAACCCGCTTGGGAGTGCCACCGCGCTCAATCAGCATCCACGCGCCGACGGCGACCGAGCCCGCGCCGCCGAGCGACACCGCGGCGCCGAAGGCGAGCTCACTGAGCGCCACCCGCGCGCCGAACCGGATCGGCGCGCGCTCGAACACCTGCAGGAACGCCAGAACGTAGCCAAGGCACGACAGCACCTCGAGCCCGACCGCCGCAACCACCAGCCACGGGTTCATGTGCGCGACCGTGTGGCCGACGCCGCGCAGCCCCGGGACGGCCAGGACGAGGCCGACGATCAGCGCCAGCAGGACCGCGAGCGAGATCAGCCCGTGGAGCAGCTTGCGGTTCGCGGTTCGCTCATCGAGAGCGAACTCCCCACCCGAGTTGTCGTCGGACACGGACATATGGTCGACGATCGGGGCCGCGTCCAGCCGCGCACCCCCGGCGCGTAGTCTGTCGTACGTGCGGGATCTACCGATGGCACCGGCGTCCTGTGCGCTCGACGAGACCGCGCTCGCCGAGCAGCTGGGCCGTTACCGAGCCGTCGGACGCGAGTCCGCGCTCGTCGCGCGGGACACGCGGCGGATCGTCGTCGACGTCGGATCCGAGGTGCCCGGCGCGCTCGTCGACGAGCTGGTCGCGGTCGAGCGCGCCTGCTGCCCGTTCTTCGACGTCGACTGGCGCCCTCCCGGGCGGCGGCTGACCGTGGCCGTCCGTGAGTCCGAGCACGAGCAGGCGTTGTCGGCGATCGCCGCCGCGCTCGCTGACTCCGCTTGAGCCGCCTCCGGCGCCCAGCGAGGGGGCACTAGTGGTCGACCGGGCGCAGCACGTCGGCGCGCATCGGCTGCAGGAAGCGGCGGCCGCGGTCGTTGCCGTCGGCCTCGCCGAGCCGCGCGAAGGCCTCGGCGAGCTCGCCCGACCGCGCCTCGAAGCGCTCGGCGCGCTCGGGGTCGACGCTGACGATCCGCCGGCGCAGGGTCGGGATGTCGGAGATCCGCACGTCGACGTCGTACTCGACGGTTGTCTCCCGGCGCAGCCCGGCCGTGGAGGCATCCGACAGGGCCTGCTGCGCCGCCGCGCGGACCTCGTCCTCGTCCTCCACAAGGCTGACCAGCGCGAAGTAGTCGCCCTCGGCGAGCGGCTCGGCGACGTACACGATGCCGCCGGGCCTGAGCACCCGGCGGGCCTCGGCCAGCGCGCGCATCAGCGCCGGAATCGGAACGTGGTGCAGCGACCTCATGAACAGCGCGAGGTCGATTGAGGCGTCGTCGAGTGGCAGTTGCTCGGCCCGGCCGATCAGGTAGCGGGCGTCGCCGCCGGGATCGCGTGCGGCGGCGTTGGCCAGCTGGCTCTCGGAGATCTCGACGCCCGTGACCCGGGCGCCCCAGCCGGTCAGCTCCCGCACCAGCGCGCCGCCGCCGCAGCCGATGTCGACGACGTCCTTGCCGGACGGCTGGGCGAACCGCTCCAGCATCTCTAGGTCTGTGGCCAGCTCCCGGATCATGGGGCCGCGAACCCTAGTGAGCCCGCCGTGAGCGCGGCGCGTGCCCGGCGACCGCGAGGGTCGCCGGGCACGGAACGCGACAGACCTGCTAGCCGAGCGTCGGCGCGGTGCGAGCGGTGCCGAGCACGGCGCCGGCACTGACCACGTGCTTGCCGGCGAGACGGTTGACCGCCCGCGCGGTGAACGCGCTGATGTTCACCGTGCCGGCGGCGGTTCCGTTGCTGATGCCGGCATCAGTGATGCGCGCGATCCGCGCTGTCACCAGACGGGTGACAACCAGGCAGCGCTTGCTGAACTGGTGATTACCGACCACGTGGCAGACCCGGTGCGATCGGCCGCGGCCGAGCGCGTCGAGCACCACGCCGTGCTTGGTCGAGACGACCGTAGGACGGCGAAGCGTGACCTGCTTGTTGCCATTGGAGAGCGACAGCCCACCGCTGTGGCGGATGAACCCGCGCAGCGTGCTGGTGTTGAACCTGCCGCCCGTGATCGGGAACGTGAACGTCGTACCCGAGGCGGAGGTGGGGGCCAGCGGCGCCACCGTGATGTGGTTGCTGGTGAGTAGCGCCGCCGCGGCCGCGGACGCCGTGACCTTCGCCTCTCCAACACGGGTCCACGGGGGGAGTTGCGGGCCCTTGCCGGAGCAGGCCGCCGCCGGCCGCCCGCGAGCTGGCGCGCGATCAGGGCTCGAGCACGATCTTGCCGCGGGTGTGGTTGTTGGCCAGCTCGGCGAACGCCTCGCGCACCTGCCCGAGCGGATAAACGGCCGCAATCGGGACCTCGAGGCGCCCCTGATCGATCAGCGCGGCGAGCTCGGCCAGCACCTCCGCGCTGGCGCCGGCTGCGTTGCCGTCCATCTTGACGCCGTACTTCGGGCCGGCCTCGAAGTCGGCGATCGTGTCGATCCGGTCGGGCGCGACGCCGAGGTCGAGCGCGAGCTTGACATAGCCGCCGCCGACCGTGTCGATGAACGCGTCGACCGCGCCGCCGGACGCCTCGCGGATCCGGTCGGCGACGCCGTCGCCGTAGGTGACCGGGGTCACGCCATGCTCCGACAGCCACTCGTGGTTGTGCTCGCTGGCCAGCCCGATCACCTTGGCGCCCGCGATCGCCGCCAGCTGCACGGTCAGCGACCCGACGCCTCCGGCCCCGCCGGAGACCACCACCGTGTCACCCGGCTTGGCGTCGACCGCGCGCACGGCCGCCCAGGCCGTGGCCCCGGCGACGAACAGCGAGCCGGCCGCCTCCCAGGAGACGTTGGGGGGCTTCGCGGTGGCGTTGCCGGCCTCGATCACGACCAGCTCGGCGTGGGCGGCACGGTTATCGGTGAAGCCGATCACGTCGTCTCCCGGCTTGAAGGAGCCAACGCCGTCGCCGACCTGCTCGACGACCCCGGCCACGTCGCTGCCCTCGCCGGACGGAAACGTCGACGGCCACCGCTCGGCGAGCCCACCGTCGCGGATCTTGGCCTCGCCCGGGTTGATCGAGGTCGCTCTGACCTTGACCAGCAGCTCTCCGGGCCCGGCCACGGGCGGCTCCACGTCGACGACCTTCAGGACGTCGATCCCTCCGTACTCGTCGAATCTCACGGCACGTGACATGTTCAGCACTCCTGTTTCGGGTTGAGTGGTAGATAACCGCATCGCTCATGGAGCTTCCATGCTTGATTATCCCGAAAACATATGACATCGTCCTTCTGCATGGACGTTCTGACTGATCTGCTCCAGCGTTCCGGCGCCAGCGGCGCGGCGTTCTCCCGGACCACGGCCCACGGCGAGTGGGGGTTGCTGTTCCCGGGTGGAGGCGTGCTCGCCGTGCACGCGATCGTCGAGGGCTCGGCGTCGCTGTGGCTCGACGACGAGCGCGACGCGGTGCGCCTGCTCGGCGGCGACCTCGCGCTGATCCGCGAGGACACCCCCCATCACCTCGCGCACGCCCCCGGCGCCGTGTGCCGCCCGATCGGCGAGCTGCTGATGCCGGGGACGGGCGTCTCCCGGCACGTCGCCGTCGGCGCCGAGGAGGACGACCTGTCCGCAGTCTTCTTCTGCGGCGCCTACCGCTTCGAAGGCGACCTCTGCGGCAGCCTGCTCGAGGCGCTGCCGCCGAGGCTGCTGCTGCGCCCGGCGCCCGGAAGCACGCTGCGGGCCACGATCGATCTGCTCGCCCGCGAGATGCTCCGCGACGACCCCGGCCAGCAGGCGTTGCTCGACCGGCTGCTCGACGTCGCGCTCGTCCAGATCCTCCGCGAGCACCTGTCGAGCTGCGCCAGCGACGCGCCGGGGTGGTTCCGCGCCGCTTCGGACGCGCGGATCGACGCGGCGCTGAGCGCGCTGCACGCCGATCCGGCGCACCGGTGGACGGTCGCGGAGCTCGCCGAGCACGCGCTGATGTCGCGCTCGGCGTTCGCGCGCCACTTCAGCGAGATCGTCGGCGTCGCCCCGCTCACCTACCTGAGCGACTGGCGGATGGCGCTGGCCCGGGAGCGGCTGCGCGACGACGGGGCCGGCCTCGCGGCCGTCGGGAGGTCGCTCGGCTACGCCTCGGAGTTCTCGTTCGCGGCGGCGTTCAAGCGCCACCACGGGATGGCGCCCGGACGCTGGCGGGCCAGAGTTCGCGCCGCCGTGGCCTGCGACGACGTCGGCTGATTTGCTTGGCCGCGGCTCAGTGCGCGGTCTCTTCGGCGAGCCCCGCCAACACCGCCGCCATCCCGCCGCGTTCGAACGCGGCGCGCTGCCGCGCGGCGCCTCCGCCGACGGCGAGCAGGCGGTCGACCTCCTCGAGCGCGTCCTCCGAGCCCAGCTCACGCGCGTACGGCCGGGCGAGCGCGACTGTGTCACGGGCCACCTCGGCGATCGGGCGCATCGCCCCGTCGTGCCACACGCTCGCGTCGAGCCCGTCCCGGGCGGCGCGGAAGCTTGATTCCATCAGCACCTCGCGCGACTCCCCCGGACCCTGCTGGTCGGCCGCCCAGCTCGCCAGCGAGTGCACCAGCGCCACGATCCCGGCGACCGCGCTCAGCGACGACTGGCTGTCGAGCGCTCGCACCTCGACCGTCCCCAGCATCGGGTGGGGACGGATGTCCCACCATAGGAACGTGTAGTCGGGCAGCTCACCGGCGGCGGTGACCGCGCCGACCAGCTCGGCGTACTCGTCAAACGACGAGAACGCGGGCGGGATCTCCGACCGCGGGAAGGAGCGGAACACCTGGGCCCGGGCGCTGGCCAGGCCGGAGTCGCGCCCGTGCCAGTACGGCGAGTTCGCCGACAGTGCCTGCAGCAACGGCAGGTGGCCGCGTAGCGCGTTGTAGACGTGGATCGCGGTCTCGGTGTCGGGCAATCCGACGTGCACGTGCAGCGCGCACGTCGGCGTCCGGCCGAGCAGCCCGCGCATCTCCGTCGCCAGCAGCCGGTAGCGCCGCGACGGGAACTGAGTGGTGTCGCCGAACTCGGCGGTCGGGTGCAGGCCGGCGCCGATCACGGTCGCGCCGGCTGACCGCAACCGCCCACGCAGCGTCGCGCACGCCCGGGCCGCCTCGCCGGCGTCGGCGCAGATCGGGGATGCGAGCTCAATCAGCGAGGCGTAGGCCTCGGGGGCGGCAGCGCCCTCGTCGGGTGCCACCTCGAGGCGCTCGAGCAGCTCCATCGCCCCGTGCTCGAGGCCATTGGTCCGCGGATCGACCAGCAGCAACTCCTCCTCGACGCCGAGCGAGAAGTCGTCGGCCGAGCCGAAGTTCACCGCCGGGATGGTGTCGCCGATCACGGCTTCGGCCTGGACGCTCATCCGAGCCCTACGCGGCCAGCGAGAGCCGGCGGACGCCCGCCGCGGCCGCGACCAGCCCGTCGAACAGCGCGCGCCGCTGCTCGGAGCCGTCGAGCGTCTCGGCGTGCCACTGGACGGCGAGCAGGAACGGGCGCGAGCGGTCCTCGATCGCCTCGATCGTCCCGTCGGCGGCGCGGGCGCTGACGCGCAGCCCCTTGCCGAGGCGGTCCACCGCCTGGTGATGGAACGAATTGACGGCGACCGAGCCGCTCCCCAGCAGCTCGGCCAGCAGGCTGCCGGGGACGATCTCGACGGGGTGCGTGGGCTTGCGTCCATCCTCGGACTGGCGATGGGCGACCGCGTTGCCGACGACCTCGGGCAGATGCTGATGCAGGGTGCCTCCCAGCGCGACGTTGAGCGCCTGCGCACCCCTGCAGATGCCCAGGATCGGGAGCCCGTGGCGCAGTGCCTCCGCCACCAGGGCGTACTCGAACGCGTCGAGTGCCGGCTCGGTCGCGCCGAGGTCGGGATGCGGCTTGGCGTCGTAGGCGGCGGGGGACAGATCCGGGCCGCCGGACAGCACCACGCCGTCGAGGCGCGCGACCAGGTCCGGGACTTCGTCCAATTGCAGCGGCGGCATCACAACCGGGATGCCCCCCGCCGTCTCGACGGCGCGAACGTACGTGATCCCCAGCGCCATCTCTGCGTGCGGCGGCTCCCCGTGCCGGCGAAGCGTCGCCAGCTCACCGGGCCGCAGCTCAGATGTGCTCACGCCGATCAGCGGCTTCATCGGCGGATGATCCCCGCCGGGGCGGCGGTTCGGTATCGACATTTGGACAAATATCAGCCGGAGCGGCGGATATTCGGGGGATGCTCAGCCCTTCGCCAGCCGCCTTCGGGCGGTCCGGCACCAGTCGCGAGCCCACTCGTTGAAGCGCAGGCCGTACTCGACCGTCATCCGGTGAAACGGGTCGTCGAACTCGCCGGCGTCGAGCTGATCCTGGAGCTCGGCCGCGCGCCGCTCGCATGCGAGACACGAGCCCAGGCCCCCCAGAAGTCGGTCGGCCCGGCTCGCGCCGCGGCCACCGGACCGCGGTAGACCCAATGGAGGTATTCATTGCCCACGAGCACGAGCTCGCCGGCGCGGGCGCGTCGCCTGAAACTAGTGTCGCGTTTGGAAAGTTGGTGGGCACCGAGAGGTGCCACTGGTGGATGCTTGGCGAGGACGCAGGAGCCGTGGCGTAGCGGAGCTACGCGAGGCCGGCGCCGCCGGCGAAGCCGGTGGCGGGACGAAGCCAAGCGCCGCCAGGAGTGCCTCGAATGCACGCGAACTTTCCAAACGGGACACTAGGCACGCTCGGCGGACCTGACCGCCCGCGCCTGCTCTGAGTCCATCCACAGCTCCCACCGCCCCGACTCCGAGCAGCGGCCGTCGTGGAAGCGGTAGGGCCGCCGGCCGCCGAACTCCATCAGGCGCATCCGCGCCGCCCCGCCCAGCACCGACGCGATCCGACGCCGCGGCCAGCCGATCGCGTCCTCGATCTCCCCGAACGGTCGCGCGCGCCCCGGAGCAGCGGCCAGCCCGTCGAGCAGCTCGCGCATCAGGTCGGTGCAGCGGTCGTAGAAGCGCACGATCTCGCCGCGATCGTGCATCACGTTCTGGGCGGCGTGCTCGGCGACCGGCAACCTACGGGACCCGCGTGGCACGCCCCTCAAGATACGGCCACGCCGAGTCCTCAGGGAACAAGCCGAGCGCCCGGAACCGCGGGAGCTGCGACGTTGGACGTAAAAGCGACGATATTCGTCGCTTTCACGTCCCGCCCCCCGCGAATCGCCGCGGGACGGACCGGGAAGTTCGTTCCCCTCGGCGCATCGCGCTCATCGCGTGGAACGTTTCGCCCGGTCGAGCGCGGACGAGCCCGCCCGCTCGGATCTAGTGGAGGTAACCGCCGAAGGCCGGTCTACATTCAGCTGCCCATGCTTGCTGACCCATCTCCCCCGGCGATCGAGGCGCGCGCGCTGCGCCGCACCTTCAAGGGTGACATCGAGGCCGTCCGCGACATCGACCTGAGCGTCTCGGGCGGCGAGGTGTTCGGCTTCCTCGGGCCCAACGGCGCCGGCAAGACGACCACCGTCCGGATGCTGTGCACGCTGCTGCCCCCCACGTCGGGGACCGCGACGGTCGCCGGGCTCGACGTCGTCTCCGACGGCGCCGAGATCCGCCGCCGGATCGGGGTCGCGCTACAGGAGATCGGGCTGGACCCGGTGCAGACCGGCCGCGAGCTGCTCGAGCTCCAGGCCGGGTTGTACGGGATCACCGGACGACGCGGCCGCGACCGCGCACAGGAGCTACTCGAGCTGGTCGGCCTGACCGATGCCGCGGAGCGGCGCACCAAGACCTACTCCGGCGGGATGAAGCGCCGCCTGGATCTGGCCAGCGCGCTGGTCCACTCGCCCGAGGTGCTGTTCCTCGACGAGCCGACAACCGGCCTGGATCCGGCCTCGCGGGTGACGATCTGGGACGAGGTGCGCCGGATCAACTCCGACGGCGCGACCGTCTTCCTGACCACGCAGTACCTCGAGGAGGCCGACAAGCTCTGCGACCGCGTGGCGATCATCGACGACGGCACGATCGTCGCCGACGGCACGCCCGAGCAGCTCAAGGCCGACCTCGGCCACGACGTGGTGTCGGTGTCGCTCGAGGGCGCCGACGGGTCGGCGACCGAGTCCGCGCTGGCCGAGCTGCCCGGGCTCGAGCGCGTTGTCACCGAGCCCGACGCGCTGGCCCTGTACGTGGAGGACGGAGCGGGCTCGATCGCCGAGATCGTGCGCCGCCTGGACCGCGGCCGGATCGACGTGGGCGCGATCAGCGTGGCGCGGCCGTCGCTCGACGACGTGTTCCTGAAGGCGACCGGCCGGCGGTTGGAGGGCCAGCAGCAGGACGCCCAACCGGCGGAGGTGAGCGCATGACCGCGTCGATGCTGCTGGGCCGCCGCGCGGTCCGCGAGATCGTCCGGTACCCCGAGGCCACGATCCCGACGCTGTTCATCCCGCTGTTCTTCCTGGTGGTGAACATCGGCCAGGTCTCTAAGACCTTTCCCAGCAGCACGCCGTTCCTCAAGGGCCAGAGCTACGTCGCGTTTCAGCTCCCGGTGTCGCTGATGTTCGCGGTCGCCACTGCGACCTCAGGGCTGGCGCTCGTGACCGAGATCGACCTCGGCTACTTCGACAAGCTGCTGGTGGCCCCGATCCATCGCTCCTCGATCATCTTCGGCCGGCTGACCGCCGACCTGGTGCGCGGGACCGCCGCCTCGACGCTGGTGCTGCTGGTCGGGATCGCCCTCGGCGCGCGGATCGAGAGCGGGCCCGCGGGAGCGGTGCTGATCGTGCTCCTGTCGGCGCTGTTCGGCGTCGCCTACGCGGGCTTCGGGATCCTGGTCGCGCTGCGCACGCGCAACGTGCAGGCGACCCAGTCGAGCTTCCTGCTGTTCTTCCCGTTGCTGTTTCTGACGCCGAACTTCGTCCCGTTCGACCGGTTGTCACCGGTGATGGAGGCGCTGGCCCGGATCAACCCGATCAGCTACGTGATCGTCGGGCTCCGCTCGCTGGTGATCGACGGGTGGAACCTGGGGAACATCGGCATCTGCGTGGGCGTGATCGTCGCCCTGGGCGCGACCCTGACCGCGCTGTCGCTGCACACGATCGCGACCTATGACCGGTGAACCGCGCCGGCCGCCCGGCGCCTAAGCGAGCGCCGGCGCGACTGGGTCGACCACGCCGATCATCGAGTCGCGCGTCACCAGCTCGGCCAGCTGATCTTCGCTGAGCCCCTCGCTCCCCTGGGGCCGCCGTGGGATCACGAGATAGCGGATGTCGGCGGTCGAGTCGAGCACGCGCAGCTCGACGTCGTCGTCGAGCTCGAGCCCGAACTCGGCCAGCACCGCGCGCGGCTCCGACACCGCGCGTGACCGGTAGGCCAGGCTCTTGTACCAGGCCGGCGGCGGCCCCAGCAGTGCCCGCGGGTAGCACGAGCACAGCGTGCACACGATCATGTGGTGGACGCTGTCGGTGTTCTCGACCGCGGCCACGACCGGCGCGGGCCCGGTGTCCAGACCCATCTCAGCTGCCGCAGCCCGAGCATCCTCGAGCAGCCGCGCCTTGAACGCGGCGTCGGTCCACGCCCGGGCGATCAGCCTGGCGCCGTTGGCGGGCGTGCGCGACACCAGCCAGTCGATCCCGGCGCGGACCTCGTCGCTGCTGACCGCGCCCTTCTCCACGAGCAGCTGCTCGAGCGCTCTGACCCGCGCCGCCGCGGACGGCTCGCCCCCGTTGGTGATCGGCGCGTGGTCGTGATCGTGGTCGTGCTCGGTCATTTGGCCTCCTCAAGCCAGTGCTCGAAGACGTCGACGTAGATCCGGTGGTCGCCGTCCGCGGTCTGGTACGGCCACAGCTCGCGCCGGTCGAAGCTCACCATGTACAGGGGCGTCTCGGGGAGCCCGTCCTCTCCGTAGGCGTGCGTCTCGGGGTTGCGGAAGGCGGCGTGAACGCGCTCGACGCGGCCGGTCTTGCCCTTGACATAGGTCGGCGTGCGGTGGTGGCCCCGGTGCGGGCGATCGGAGATCCGGACCTGCTGGCCGACCTCGTAGCTCATCGGGCCAGTCTCGCGTCCAGCTCCCCGGGCTCGAGCACGCCCTTCTCGGACAGGATCGTCTCCATCGCGAACAGCCAGCGCTCGTAGTAGGACGCGCGCTCGTAGCGGTCGAGCGGCATGCTCTCGATTCCGCGGCGCATCTCGTCGACGTTCATCAGGCCGTTGCGGGCGAGCGCCCCCACGAGCGCGTCGGTCAGGACCTCCCAGTCGGCCAGCTCGTGCTCGCTGCGGTCGATCGGGTCTCCGGATGGGACCCCGCCGCGGTCGTGCACGCCGCGCTTTGCGGACCCGCGCTCCACGGGACCGATCCTACCGTGGACCCGCTAGAGCTACGAACGCGGAGCGAGATCCATGTCGTCGCCGCCGAACCGAACCCCGACCGGCTCGAGGATCACCCGCCGCGGCCCGTCGGTGACGGCTCCGGCCACGCGGGCGCCCAGCCCGAGGCCGGCGGCGAGCTCGACGACGGTCGCCCCCGCCCCGCCCGCGCAGTAGACGGCGAAGCCGCAACCCATGTTCAGCGTGCGATACGCCTCGGCCGGCGACATCTCCGACTGCTCGGCGAGGAACGCCAGCACCTCCGGGACCTCCGGCAGGGCGCTGATCTCGTAGGTCAGCTCGCGGCGCGGGCGCATCAGCTTCAGCAGCCCGTGGCCGGTGATGTGGCTGAGGTAGTGGACCTCGACATCGGCCTCCAGCAGCGCCCGGACCAGGCCGACGTAGATCGGGGTCGGGTCCAGCAGCGCCTCGCCGAACGTCCGGCCACTGGGGAGCTCGGTCGCGTAGCCGCGCTCCAGACGCCCGGCGATCATCCGGGCCAGCGACGAGCCGTTGGCGTGCAGACCGCTGCTGTCGATCAGGACGATCTCGTCCCCGGGGCGCAGCTGCTCGCCGAGGATCGGGGCGCGTCCCTCGGGAACGGCGCCGACCGAGCTCCCGGCGAGCTCGATCTCCGGCGCATGAACCAGGTCGGGCAGCGACGGCGACTCGCCGCCGCCCCAGGTCGCGCCGGCGTCCTCGCAGGCCCGCCGCCAGCCCGTGAGCAGCGCGCCATGGCGGTCGGCGCGGCCGTACCAGTCCGACGAGCCCGTGGCGAAGTAGGCGTTGACCACCAGCGGCAGCGCGCCCACGCAGCAGAGGTCGTTGACGATCGCCGCCACCGTGTCGTAGGCGACGTGCTCGAACCCGGAGCCGAGGCCGAGCTGCTCCTCCACCTGGCGGGCGATGATCGACTTCGTGCCGAGCCCCTCGACCACGAACGCGAACGCCCGTCCGCCGAGCTCGAATACGAATGCCGGCTCGCCGCGCGAGGCGTCGAGCGCCCGCCCTCCGTGACCGGCCAGCAGCGACGACGTGGCGAGCGCCTCGGTCAGGGCATCGCGCTTGCCGGCGTCGAGCGCCTCGTAATCGACTCCCGCCGAGCTGTAGGCCGACCCGCGCTCCACGCGGCCGAGCATAACGGCGCCGGTTGATGTCGCCGCGAATCGGCAAGTATCGGGGCATGCCACACGTGCGCAGCTCACTGGGATCGGGAGTCGACTCGCTCGTCGGAGGCGGAGTCGAGGCCGCTGTCCGCGCCAAGCACCGCCGGCGGCTGGCCCACCTGGGCGCGAGCGCCGCGCTGGAGCCCCCCGACGACGGCCTGTGGGTGGCCGGCCACCCGCCGCCGCGAGCCGGGTGCGAGCTCGAGGTGCTGATCGACGGCGCCCAGGCGTTCCCCGCGATCGCCGCGGCGATCCAGGGGGCCCGCGAGTCGATCCACATCACCGGCTGGCACGTCGCTCCCCACTTCGACCTGGTGCGCGACGACGCGCTGGGCGCGCTCGGCGTGCTGCTGGCCGAGGCGGCGCAGCGGATCGACGTGCGCGTGCTCGTGTGGGCCGGCGCGCCCGTGCCGGTGTTCCACCCCAGCCGCAAGGAGGTCCGCGACTCGGTCGACAAGCTCACCCGCCGCACCCGGATCCGCTGCGAGATCGACCCCCGCGAGCACCCGTTCCACTGCCATCACGAGAAGACCGTGATCGTCGACGGCGAGCTCGCGTTCGTGGGCGGGATCGACATCACCGATTTCGGCGGCGACCGGTTCGATACCTCCGAGCACCCGGCGCGCCGGCGCCTGGGCTGGCACGACGTCGGCGCGCGGTTGCGCGGCCCTGCGGTGCGCGACGTCGCCGACCATTTCGCGATGCGCTGGCGCGAGCTCACGGGCGAGCAGCTGCCGCCGGCGCAGCCCGACGAGTCCGGGGGCGAGCGAACCGTCCAAGTAGTGCGCACGATCTGCGAGGGGATGTACGACTCGGTCCCCCGGGGCGAGTTCCGGATCCTCGAGAGCTACGTGCGCGCGATCCGTCAAGCGCAGCGGTTCATCTACCTGGAGAACCAGTTCCTGTGGTCGCCAGAGATCGTCGAGCTGCTCGTTGACAAGCTACGGTCGCCGCCCGGCGACGACTTCCGGATCGTGATTTTGCTCCCGTCGAAGGCCAACAACGGCCAGGACGACACCAAGGGGCAGCTCGCGCTGCTGGTCGCCGCCGACGACGATCACGGGCGGCTGCTGGCGGCGACGATCCGCTCGCGCAGCGGCGAGCGCGACGACCGCCTGTATGTCCATGCCAAGGTGGGGATCGTCGACGACCGCTGGCTGACGGTCGGCTCGGCCAACCTCAACGCCCACTCGCTGCTCAACGACACCGAGATGAACGTGATGACCGACGATCCCGGGCTCGCCCGCGACACCCGGCTGCGGCTGTGGGCCGAGCACCTCGAGCTCGAGCCCGAGGCGATCGCCGCCGAGCAACCGGCGACCACCGTCGACGAGCGCTGGCGCCCGATCGCGGCCGAGCAGCTGGAGCGGGCGCGGGCCGCCGAGCCCGCCACGCACCGCCTGGTCGCGCTCCCGGGCGTGTCGCGGCGGTCGGGGCGCCTGCTCGGGCCGCTGGCCGGCCTGGTCGACGACGGCTGAGGCGCCGCGGAGCACGTGTATGGTGGTGCCGTTGAAGTGCTTGTCGCGGTGACCGACCACGCCGCCGAGCGGTTTCGCCAGCGAGTCCGCGGGACGCTTGACGCCAAGACCGAGATCGCCTCGCGCGTTGCCCGCGCCCATGCCGCTGGGCGGGTGCGGGAGGGCTCACGGGGAACGCTGCTGGTCGGCGATCTCGACCGCCCCGAGCTCGTTTACGTGTGCCGGCCCGACCGCGACGAGCTAGTCGTGCTGACGCTGTGGGAGGAGGGCGACCACGCGGCCGTCCCCAAGCGCTTCACCGACGCGCTGCGGCGAGACGACCACCGCGTGAGGTTGCATGGCTGACGGCGACGTCGCGGTGATCGGGGCGGGCGTCGTCGGCCTCTCCACCGCGTTCGCGCTGACCGAGCGTGGAGCGTCGGTGACCGTGTACGAGCGAGGCGTGCCCGGATCCGCCCAGAGCGGCGGCGAATCGCGGATCTTCCGCCACTCGCACGACGACCGGCGGATGGTGACGATGGCCCGCGAGGGGCGCGGCATCTGGCGCGAATGGGAGGAGCGGTTCGGCGCCGAGCTGCTGTCGCGCGACGGGGTCGTGGCGATCGGGCCGTCGGTGCGTCGGCGCGTCCAGTTGCTGCTCGAGGACGGCGGCATCCGGGCGGGCGCCGTCGACTGGGCGGACCTCCACGAGATCATGCCCTTGCTCGCCCAGTGGGACGGACCGGCGATGTTCGACGAGGATGGCGGCGTGATCCGAGCGCGCGCGACGGTCGACGCGCTGCTCGGCGTGGTCGGCGATCGGCTGGTGACCGACGAGGTCCTGTCGGTGCGGATGACCGCCGGCGGCGGTGTCGAGGTCCGGGCCGGCGGCGTCGTGGCCGAGCACGAGCGCGCCGTCCTGTGCGCCGGACGCGGGACGGTGGCGCTGGCGCGAGGCGCGGGCGTCCCGCTGCCGGTGCGCCAGGCGGCGCACGTCCGGCTCACCTATCGGCTGCGCGGCCAGCCGCCGGCCAGGCTTCCGTGCCTGCTCGACGGCAGCGGCGCATTCGGCGAGCCCGCCTACGGCGACCCGTTGCCCGGCAACCAGGCGTTCGCGGTCGGGCTGGGCGAGACGCCGATCCACGAGGACGGGAGCCTGATCGACGCTGTCGCGCTCGCCCAGGCGACCGACAGCACGACCGCCTACGTCGCCGGCGCGCTGCCCGGGCTCGAGCCCGAGCCCGTCGACGTACGCCACTGCTGGGTCACCGAGCTACCGTGGAATCCGGATGCGATCGCGGTGTGGGAGGAGGCCGGGTTGCTGATCATCGCCGGCAACAACATGTTCAAGCACGCGCCGCTGCTGGGCCGGGCGCTGGCCGCGGGCGCCCTCGGCGACGGCGTCCCGGCGCACCTACAGCCCGAAGCCAAGCTCGGTGCCGAGCAGTTCGATCCCGAGTAGTGGGCTGCATCGGAACGTAGGCGCGCCGGACGGGTCAGCCGCCGAGCAGCCGGTCGACATCGCGGGCGGTCGGCAGCGACGGCTGCGCCCCCAGCCGCGACGCGGCCAGCGCTCCCGCGGCGCAGGCCCGGCGCAGGGAGTGCTCGCGGTCGCGTCCCTCCAGCAGCGAGACCACGATTGCGGCGCAGAACGCGTCGCCGGCGGCGGTCCCGTCGACGGCGTCCACGGTCGGCGGCTTCGCGCGCGCCACCTCGGAGCCGTGCTCGAGCAGCACCGCCCCATCGGCGCCGAGCGTCAGCGCGACCAGCCCGTCATACGCGCCGACGGCCTCGTACTCGTAACGGTTGACGACCAGCAGGTCGGGCTCGAACTCGAGCGGGCCCCGCGCGGGGGCGGCGTTGAGGCAGAAGAAGCTGGCGCCGGCCGCGGCCGCGACGACCGCGTCGTTGGGGACCTCGAGCTGGCAGATCACGGCGTCGGCCTCGCCCACTCTGACGTCGCCGGAGGTGAGCCGCGCGTTCGCACCGGGCGCGACCACGATCACGTTCTCGCCTCCGCGCTGCACCAGGATCAGCGCGACGCCGGTCTCGCCGTCGTCGCGGACGACCGCGGTGACGTCGATCCCCTCGCGCTCCAGCGAGCGCAGGGGCAGATCGTCCCGGCCGACGCGGCCCACGAACGTGACCCGCGCTCCCATCCGGGCGGCGGCCACCGCCTGGTTTGCGCCCTTGCCGCCGGGGATCCGCTCGAACTCCGCGTCGGTCACGGTCTCGCCGGCGCGCGGCAGCCGCTCGCACGTGGCTACCAGGTCGATGTTGGCCGAGCCGACAACGGTGATGTTCGGGGCGGGCGGCACGGGGCTGCGGATGCTATTGCGGCCGTAACCGGGCGGGTCAGGCGGCCCCCTGCGACTGCATCCGTGCGCCGCCGATCGCCTGGCCCAGTGCCGAACTGCAACTGCGGGTCAGACTAAGTGGGCCGGCCCCGGGTTGCCACTGGACATTCGTCCAGCGCGACTTCGGCGGCGCTCACCCGGGGGCAGGCCGCGTATCGTGCGGCGTGCACGCAAGGAGGAATCAATGGACCTGACTTTCAACGAGCGCGAACTGGCGTTTCGCGATGAGCTTCGAGCCTGGTTTGCCGACAACGACCCGGGCAACGAGCCGGACGGGGACGATGAGACGCGGTGGGTCTGGCGCCGCGACTTCCAGCGCCGGCTCGCAGACGACGGCTGGGCCGCGGTCCACTGGCCCAAGGAGTTCGGCGGGCGGGGGGCGACCCTGACCGAATCGGCGATCTTCTTCGAAGAGCTCGGCCGCTCCGGCGCGCCGCTGCCGGTCAATGTGCTCGGCCTGCTGCTGGCCGGCCCGACGATCATGACCTGGGGTACCCAGGAGCAGAAGGATCGCTTCCTCGGACCGATCCTGAGCGCCGAGGAGATCTGGTGCCAGGGCTTCTCCGAGCCCGACGCCGGCTCCGATCTCGCCGGTCTGAAGACGCGCGCGGTCAAGGAGGGCGACGAGTGGGTGGTCAGCGGCCAGAAGGTCTGGACCAGCGCCGCCCACTACTCCAAGTGGTGCATGCTGGTCGCCCGGACCGATCCGGAGGCACCCAAGCACAAGGGCCTCACCTACTTCTTGATGGACATGGAGCAGGACGAGATCGAGGTCCGGCCGCTGCGCCAGATCACCGGCGAGCCGGAATTCAACGAGTTGTTCATCGACGGCGCCCGGATCCCCGACGACAACGTGGTCGGCGGGGTCGGCAACGGCTGGCGGGTCGCGCTGACCACGCTGATGAACGAGCGCGCCGGGCTGGCCTTCTTCCTCCAGGTGCGGATGCGCCAGCTCTTGGACCGGCTGATCGACGAGGCGGCCGGCGAGGGGCTGCTCGACGATCCGGTGATCGCCGACAAGCTCGGCGATCTCCACCTCCGGGCGGAGGTGTTGCGGCTTACCGCCTATCGCGGCCTGACGGCGGTCCAGAAGTACGGCCAGCCCGGTCCCGAGGGCTCGCTGACCAAGTGGATGTGGTCGGACACCAACCAGCAGCTCACGCAGTTCGCTGCCGACCTGCTCGGCACGAGGGCGCTCACGGCCGGCGAGCCGTGGGCCTATGAGCTGCTGCGCGCCCGCGGCAACTCGATCGAGGGCGGCACCACCGAGGTGCTCAAGAACATCGTCGCCGAGCGCGTGCTCGGCCTCCCGAAGGCGCGCTAGGAGGCGGCAGTGGATTTCGATCTGACCGATGACCAGAAGGAGATCAAGCGCGTCGCGCACGAGTTGCTCGCCGACCGCTCGCCGCTGAGCAAGGTCCGCGAGGCGGCCGAGGCCGGCGCGTATGACCCAGGGCTGTGGCGCGAGCTGATCGAGCTCGGTTGGCCCGGGATCGCCGTATCCGAGGAGCACGGCGGCCAGGGCCTGGGCGCGGTCGAGCTGGCGGTGCTGCTCGAGGAGCTCGGCTATGCGTGCGCGGCAACGCCGTTTCTGTCGACCGCGACGGCGGCGGCCGTGATCCAGGCCACCGGCTCGTCTGAGCAGCAGGCCAAGTGGCTGCCCGGCCTGGCGTCGGGCGAGCTGACCGCCGGGATCGGGACGGCGGAGCTGGCCGCCGATGCCGTCGGCGCCGCGGTTGCGGTACTGATCGACGGCTCCGACGCGGTGCTGATCGAGGCGCCGCAGGCCGAACAGCTAACCTCGATCGACTCGACGCGGCGGTTTGCCACCCTGCGCGGCGACGGCGAGCCGCTGGGCGCCGGGGCGGTGCCGCGGATCCACGGGGCGGTCGCCGCCGAGGTCGTCGGCATCTGTCAACGCGCGCTCGACATGACGCTCGAGTACGTCAAGGACCGCAAGCAGTTTGGCGTGCCGGTCGGCTCCTTCCAGGCGGTCTCGCACCGCTGCGCGCAGATGTTGCTGTACACCGAGAGCGCCCGCTCCACCGCCTACTACGCGGCGTGGGCCGCCGACGCCGATCCCGAGCGCCTGGCCGAGGCCGCGGCATTGGCGGGCGCGGCGGCCGCCGACGGCGGACGCGAGACGACGGGCAGCGCGATCCAGGCCCACGGCGGGATCGGCTTCACCTGGGAGGCCGACGTCCACTGGCTCTACAAGCGAGCCCAGCTCGACGCGGCCTTACTCGGCGGCAGCCGCCGTCACCGCGGGGCGCTGGCGCGTGCCGCGGCCGACCGGGTGGCCGCCTCGGCGCGGTAGGCCGCCAGCCGCGGACGGGTGCTAAACCGGGCCTGGCGGCGCTACGGGACGGTCAACTCGCTGGCGCTGGCGTCGCTGGTCGGAGGATCGGCCGCCGCGCGCCTGGGCGAGGCCCGGCCGAAGCACCTCAGCCCGGCGGAGCGCCGGCTGGCCACGGCCAAGGACGCCGCGGTCGGCGCGGTCGTGGTCACCGGCCTGGCCTCAGCCGTCGGCGGCGTCGAGTTCGCTCCTCGGCGGGATCAACGCAGCGCTGTCGGAGGCCGCGTTCCGGCGGCCGCCGGCGCGCAGGTTCCTGCGCCGCGGCTAGCAGCGCTCAGCCCACCGCGAGCGTCGACAGCAGCGCGTCGCAGCCCCGGACCAGCGGCTCGCGCCGAGTGCCCGCCTGCGGCCAGCGGCAGTTGACCACCACCACGTTGGCCGCCGAGGAGAACACGAACGTGGTCCTGCCGTCCATCGGGTCGGCCGTCGAGCGCGTGCCGATCAGATCCCAGCTCACCGCGGGCCGTCCGCCCACGCGCCCGACCACGGGCCGTCCGATCCGCCGGGCGACGGCCGCGGCGCGCACCTCGCGGTCTAGCCCTGGGACGGCCGCGCGCAGCGCCGCATCGCCGTGGACCCCCGCGCGATATGTGGTCTGGGCAACCGCGATGCCCTCGCCCGGGCGGCCGCCGGGGAGCCCGACGCCGGTCGAGAAGGCGTCGCCGCTGGTGGTCACCGGCCCCACCCGGGTGCCTCCGGCCGCGAACCCCGGCGGAATCCGGTACGCGTAGATCGATCCCGACGGTGAGACCTGCGTCCCCCGGCCCGGCGCCTGCCGCGCGGCGCCGGGGACGTCCAGCCGCCAGTCCCGCCCACGGGCGATCAGCGTGACCCCGATCGGATAGCCGTTGGCGCCCGTGACGGTCGCGTGAGCCCGCCCGGCGGCGACCGAGACGTCGTGCACCGTGACCGCACGCATCGACGCCGCCATCCGGGCGCGCTGCGCCTGATGGACGCGGCAGGCCCGGATCGCCGAGGTACTTGAGCGGGTCGCGTTGTCGGCGAAGAACCGCGCGACGTACGTCTCGGTCATCGCGGTCGAGCATTGGCTCGTGGTCGGGTGCTCGAACACCGCCTCAACCGTTCTCGAGATCGCGGCGGCGTCCGCCGGGCGCGTGGTCGTCGCGGCCGGACGGTGGGCGGCGGCGTGCGTGCTCGAGCGCTGCGTGGAGCCGGCACCGCAGCCGATCAGCCCGCACACGGCGGCGAGCCAGCCGAGCGACGTCAGGAGATGACGCATCCGTCCAACGACGCGGCTAGGTGGCGGTTCCTTCCAGGCGGGTGCGGCGGGGGCTACACCCGCGAGGTCGCCTCGAGCAGGACGAGCATGTGCATCACACGCGACAGCAGGTACGCGTCGGCGCCGCGCGGCAGCGCGGTGAAGAAGTCTCCGACGATGCATTCGCAGCGGTCGTCCAGCCCACGAGGTGCGCGAAGAACGGCTCTCCATGCACGCGCTCGAACGGGACGCCGCCGTCCCGCACCGCGTCAAGCAGTCCACCGGCGGCGCGGTAGTAGACCTCGCCGCGGGCCAGCAGTGGGCCGTGCAGCTCGGCCAGCCGCGCGCCGGCCGCGGTCAGCGCAAAACGGCCGTCTTCGCGCTCCTCGACAACTCCCTCGATCGCGAGGCCCCGCAGCACCCGCGCCAGCGGGCCCGTCCGCGCCCCCACGGCCTGCGCCAGCTCCGTGGCGCTGCGGGGCCCCTCTGCGAGCTCGTCGGCGATCCCGAGCCGTGCGGCCACATAGAGCAGCTGGGTGGTCAGAAAACCATCCATCAGCCGCGCCACCTGTGCCTCGGAAACCACCGTCGCGCTCATGCGATGGCCGGAGGCTCCCACCGTAACGAGCCAGACACCATGGCCTCGGGACCCCATTCGTCCGCGAGAACCGACAGCGCCCCGGCTCAGGCTGACCGGTTGAGCTCGGGCTCGGGCGTTCCCAACTCGAGCGTCGGGCCGAACCCGATCCGGACGATCGCGCCGCCGCCGGGCGCGTTGGCGGCCTCCACGAACCCTCCGTGTGCCTCGGCGGTCTCGCGCACGATCGCGAGCCCCAGCCCCGACCCCGGCTTCGAGCGGGCGTCGGCCGCGCGGTGGAAGCGGTCGAACACGAACGGGAGGTCCTCGTCGTGGAACCCTGGTCCCTGATCGCGGACGGTGAGCACGCCGCCGGCGAGCTCGACCTCGACCGTGGCGCCGGCCGGGCTCCACTTGGCCGCGTTGTCGAGCAGGTTGGTGACCGCCCGCTCGATCCGGTCGCCCTCGCCGTGCACCAGCGTCGGCGCCAGTCGCGAGTCGACGGTCAGCGACGGCGCCCGGCGGCGCAGGCGCTCGACCGCCCCGGAGACGATCGCGTCGACCCGGACGTCGCCGGGCTCGCCGCTCGGCCGGCCTCCGCGCGCGAGCTCGACGATGTCGCCGACGAGCGCGGTCAGCTCGTCGAGCTCCTGGATCACATCGGCGCGCAACGCCTCGCGGTCGGCCTCGGGGAGGCGGTCCTCGTCTCGCATCAGCTGTAGGTTGGCCCGGATCGAGGCGATCGGCGTGCGCAGCTCGTGGGAGGCGTCGGCGACCATCCGGCGCTGGGCGCGCACCGACCGATCGAGCGCGTCGAGCGTCTGGTTGAACGTCGCCGCCAGCCGCGCCAGTTCGTCGGCGCCCTCGACCTGGAGGCGCTCGTGCTCGATCCGCTCCGGATGGGCGGCGATCGACTCGGTCTGGCGCGTGAACCGCGCGATCGGCGACAGCGCGGTGCGCGCGACCACGATCCCGAGCAGGCCGGCCAGCAGGATCCCGGCCGCGGCGATCGCAATCAACAGCGTCAGCTGGCTGGACAACGCGTGGTCGACGTCGGTCAGCGGCAGCGCGACCGCCAGCGCACCGCGGCTGCCGATCCCGGTCACGAGCACGCGGATGTGCGTACCCGAGACCGTCATGTCCGTGATGTACTGACCGTGCCCGCTCCGGGCCAGGCGCTCGATCGGCGCGGTCGCGGGGATCTTGGAGCTCTGGCCGCTGGGGACGAACGTCCCGCCGCACGGATTGAACAGCGTGTAGATCCCCGGCGCGGCCCCGAACGCCGGCCCGCTCAGGCGATCGAGCCCGAGCCCGCCGTCGCCGGTGCACGGCCCCTCGTCGACCGTGGATCCGGGCGGCGTGCTCTGCCCGCCCGGTCCCGGCGGGTGCGGGCCGTGCGGTCGGTTGACCGCCGCCGTGGTCAGCGAGTGCAGCGAGCGGTCGAGCTGTCCGCGCAGCTGCGACCGGGTCCCGGCGTAAGCCGATACGGCGACGGCGATCACCGCGATCGCGACCGCGACTCCCGCGGCCAGCGCGATCCGCAGGCGCAGGCTCATCTCGCCGCCTCGGCCCCGGCCTCCCTCAGGGCGTAGCCGACGCCGCGAACCGTCTGGATCATCGGCGGCGCGCCCGCGTCCTCGAGCTTGCGTCGCAGGTAGCCGATATAGACCCGCAGCGCGTTGGAGCTGGGGCCGAAGTCATAGCCCCACACGCGCTCGTAGATCAGGCTGTGGGGCAGCACCCGCCGCGGGTTGAGCAGCAGCAATTCGAGCAGCTGGTACTCGGTCCGGGTCAGCTCGATGAACGTGCCGTCGACGGACGCGCCGTGCCGGGCGGGATCCAGCCGGACCGTGCCGAATGACAGGCCCTCGCCGAACTCGCCCTCGGTTCGGGCGCGGCGCATCAGCGCCCGCAGGCGCGCCTTGAGCTCATCGACGTCGAACGGCTTGACCAGGTAATCGTCGGCGCCGGCGTCGAGCCCGTCGATCCGGTCGGCGACCGCCGCCCGGGCGGTAAGCATCAGCACCGGCACGCGGTTCCCCTCCCGGCGCAGCAGCCGGCAAACCTCGAGACCGTCGATGTCCGGCAGCCCGATGTCGAGCACGACCGCGTCGGGAACGGTGCCGGTCACGTCGGCCAGCGCTCCGGCGCCGGTCTCGGCCAGGCGCACCTCGTAGCCGGCCAGCTCCAGAGAGCGCCGCAGCACGTCTCTCAGAGCGCGGTCGTCGTCCACCACGAGCAATCGCATACGCCCATTGTGGTGGCCCTGCGGCCGTCGACGGGCGGTTCCTACGGTGTTCTTAGGTTGCTGCCCTGGCTGAGCACCGCGCCGAGGATCCCGTTGATGAAGCCCGGCGCCTCGCTGCCGCAGAACTGCTTGGCCGTCTCGACGGCCTCGTCGATCGCGCCCGCCGGCGGGATCGCGCGCTCGCCGGGGAGCTCGCCGGCGAACAGCAGCTCGGCCAGGCCGACGCGCAGGATCGAGCGCTCGAGCGGCGCGATCCGCTCCAGCGACCAGCCGGTGGAGTGACGGCGGATCAGCTCGTCGAGCTCGGGCTGGTGGTCGCGGACCAGGTGCGCGAGTTCGCGCGTGAAGCCGTGGACGTCCCCAGGGAAGGTCTCCTCGAGCGGCCTGGCGAGCAGGTCGCTCTGATACAGCGCCCACACGGCGGCGCGCCGCTGTTCGGTCCTACGCATCGCGGCTGTGCTCCCCGGCCGCCGGCGCCGCCCGCGGACCGCCTAGGCCCGCGATACGTACTCCCCGGAGCGCGTGTCCACGCGTACGACGTCGCCGATGTTGATGAACAGCGGAACCTGGACCTTGGCGCCGGTCTCGAGCACGGCCGGCTTGTTTCCTCCGCCCGACGCAGTGTCGCCGCGGACGCCGGGCTCGGTCTCGGCGACGGCCAGCTCGATCGCGCTCGGAAGCTGGACGTCGGAGGGCTCGTCGTCGATGTACAGCAGCTCGACCTCGTCGGACTCCTTCATCCACAACAGCGCGTCGCCCAGCGTGCCGACCGGGATCGTCAGCTGCTCGTAGGTCTCGGCATCCATGAAGTGGGAGTCCGCGCCGTCTTGGTAGAGGTACTGCATCCGCCGCGTTTCGGTGCGCACGGGGCGGAACTTCTCGCCCGCCCGGAACGTGCGGTCGATCACCGCGCCGTCGGTGGTCCGGCGCAACTTGGTGCGCACGAACGCGCCGCCCTTGCCGGGCTTGACGTGCTGAAACTCGACGATCTTGAAGATCGTCCCGTCGACGTCGATGTGCGTCCCGTTGCGAAACTGGTTGGTACTCAGCATGCTCGAGCCAGTTTAGTAAGCGGCCCGCGAGGTTCAGTCGACGACCAGCAGCTGCTTGTCGATCGACGTGTGGATCTCGCAGCCGTCGGCGGTCACCGCCACCAGGTCCTCGATCCGCACGCCGAACTCGCCGGGCAGGTAGATACCCGGCTCGACCGTGACGATGTTACCGGTGGCGAGCACGTCGTCAGACCGCTGCGACAGGCGCGGTCCCTCGTGGATCTCGAGGCCCACGCCGTGGCCGAGCCCGTGCCCGAACCGCTCGCCGAAGCCGCCGCCGTCGATCACGGTGCGCGCGGCGCCGTCCACGTCGCGCGCTTGCGCACCGGCCTTGACCGCCCCCACGCCGGCGATCTGCGCCGCCAGCACCAGCTCGTAGACGATCCGGGCCTGCTCGTCGGGCTCGCCCGCGGCGATTGTGCGCGTGCAGTCAGAGCAGTAGCCGTCGAGCTCGGCGCCCCAGTCGATCACCACCAGCTGGCCGCGGGTGACCTTCACGTCGCGCGGGGTCGCGTGCGGCAGTGCCCCGTGCGGGCCCGCCGCGACGATCGAGTCAAAGCTCGGCCTCTGGGCGCCGAGCAGCCGCATCACCTGCTCGAGCTCGAGGGCCAGCTCGCGCTCGCTGCGCCCGGCCAGCCCGCCCTCCAGCAGCCGCTCCAGCGCCGCGTCGGCGAGCTCGGAGGAGCTGCTGATCCGGGCGATCTCGTCCGGCTCCTTCACCGCCCGCAGCCGCTCCACGATCCCCTCGACGCCGACCAGCTCGACCCGGTCGGGGAGCAGCTCTCGCAACCGGGCATGCGCCCGCACCGACACGTGGGCGTCCTCGAACCCGAGCCGCAGCGACCCCTCGGGGAGCATCTCCTCGACGGCGTGCAGCAGTTCCTGGGGAGCCCGCCGGCGGTCGAAGCCGGGATCTACCTCCGCCGCCGCCTGCTCGACGTAGCGGAAGTCGGTGATGAACGCCCGCGTGCCGGGGCCGACCAGGGCGACGCCGTTGGAGCCGGTGTAACCGGTCAGGTAGCGGACGTTGACCAGGTTGGAGACGAGCAGCAGATCGATGCCGGCCTCGGGGAGCAGCTCGGCGACGCGGTCGGCGCGTGCGCTCACCGACCCAGCTCCGTCTGCATCAGCTCCAGTGCCTCGCGGTAGCCGTCGACGCCCTTGCCGGCGACCCGGCCGACGCATAGCTCGCGGATCACCGACTCGCGGCGCCACGGCTCGCGCGAGTCGACATCGGACAGGTGGACCTCGATCGCGGGCAGCCCGGTCAGCTCGAGCGCGTCCCGGATCGCGTAGGAGTAATGCGTCCAGGCGCCGGGGTTAAGGAGGATCCCGTCCGCCATCCCCTCGAGCCGGTGCAGGTGCTCGACGAACTCGCCCTCGTGGTTGGTCTGGAAGAACCTGGTCTCCAGGCCCAGCTCGGCGGCGGCATCGGACACGTTGCGCTCCAGTTCGGTGATCGTCAGGGCGCCGTAGTGTGCCGGATCGCGGCGCCCCAGCTGATCGAGGTTGACCCCGTGCATGATCTCGATGCGGTTGCGGACCGCGCTCACGCGGCCAACTCTCGCACCGCGGCCACCAGCGCGCGGGGAGCCACCGCGCACCCCGGGCGAGCGTGCCCCGGAGCGTCGAGCAACACGAACGGCACGCCGCCCTCGCCGACTCGCTTCTTGTCGCGCGCGGTCGCCATCACGACTGCGTCGGGGTCGGCGTCCTCGAGCCTGGTGGGAAGCCCTCGCGCCCGCAGCAGCTCCGCGACCTCGCGCCGCAGCTCGGGCTGCTCCGACAACCGCAGCGTTGCCAGCAGCCCCAGCGCGACGGCCTCGCCGTGGCGGTAGCGGGCGTATCCGGTGACGGTCTCGATCGCGTGCCCGACCGTGTGTCCGAGGTTCAGGACCTGGCGGATGCCGGCGTCGCGGTAGTCCTCGGCCACGATCCGCAGCTTCGTGCGCACGCAGGCGGCGATCACCTCCGGGTCGTCGGGCGCGGCGCCCGCGCGGATCCGCTGCCAGAGGTCCCCGCCGGCGATCAGCGCGGCCTTGACGACCTCGCCGTATCCGGCCGACACCTCCTCCGGGGGCAGCGTGGCCAGCGTCTCGGTGTCGGCGATCACCGCTGACGGCTGGTGATAGGCACCCACGTAGTTCTTGGCCTCGGCGAGGTCGACGCCGGTCTTGCCGCCGTAGGCCGAGTCGATTTGGGCCAGCAAGGTGGTCGGCACCTGGACGTAGCGCACGCCCCGCTGGTAGGTGGCCGCGCAGAATCCGGCGAGATCGCCGACCACGCCGCCGCCGAGCGCGACCACCACGTCGGCGCGGGTCATCCCGGCCCGGGCGAGCTCGGTCCACACGATCTCGGCGTGCGCGACCGTCTTGGACTGCTCGCCGGGCATGATCGCCACCCGGCCCGACAGCGGCGCCAGCATCTCGCCGAAGCGGCGGCCGACGTTGCCGTCGGTGACCAGGAACCGTCGCCCGTCGACGGTGGCCGGCCAGAACCGATGCTCGTCGAGCAGTCCGGGGCCGATGTAGGCCGGGTAGTCGCCCGCGGCGCTCGCCCCCCACAGCAGCGTGACGCCCGCCGGCATCCCCTCGAGCGCCGCCAGCACCAGCCCCATCGCGGTCGAGCGCTCGGCCGGCACGATCGCGTCGGCGAGCTCGGCGTAGAGCGGCTCGCGCTCGACGTACAGCCGCTCGAACTGATCGCGATCACGCGCCAGCGGGCGCCCGGTCCCGCGGCAGCGCTCCCAGGCGATCTCGAACGGCACGTCGAGCCAAACCACGAGATGCTGGGCCAGCGCCGCACGGACGCTGGCGTGACCGATCGCGCCGCCGCCGAGCGAAAGCACCTCGCCGGCGCCGAGCAACTCCAGCGTGATCTGCTCCTCGGCCGCGCGGAACGCCGCCTCGCCGTCCTGCGCGAACACGTCGGCGATCGGCTTGCCGAGCCGCTCCTCGATCACGTGGTCGACGTCGATCGCGGTTGTCCCCAGCGCGTCGGCGACGTTGCTGGCGGCGGTCGACTTCCCGGCTCCCATGAAGCCGATGCACACGACCGAGCGCGAGACGCCGAGCGCCGATCCTGCGCCGGACAGGTTCAGGGGCGCCGCCACCCGATTCGCTCTTCGTAGGCGCGCAACGCGCCGCGGACGTCGTCGATGTGGTCGCCGCCGAACTTGCGCCGGTAGGCGTCGGCCAGTACGAACGCGACCATCGCCTCCCCCACCACGCCGGCGGCGGGGACCGTGCACGAGTCGGTGCGCTCACGCAGCGCCTCGGTCGGCTGGTGGGTCTCGATGTCGACGGACCGCAGCGGCTTGGTCAGCGTCGGCAGCGGCTTCATCGAGCCGCGCACGACCAGCGGCGCGCCCGTGGTCATTCCGCCCTCCAGGCCGCCCGAGCGGTTGGTCTCGCGGTAGTAGCCGCGGCCGTCCTCGTAGAAGATCTCGTCGTGGGCCTGCGAACCCGGTAGCCCGGCGACCTCGATCCCGTCGCCGATCGCGACCGCCTTCATCGCCTGGATCGACAGGATCGCCATCCCGAGCCGGCCATCGAGGCGCTCCTCCCAGGAGACGTGGGACCCCAGACCGGGGACGAGGCCGAACGCGCGGACCTCGAACACGCCGCCCAGCGACTCGTTGCGCTTTCGCAGTTGGTCGATCTCGGCCACCATCGCGCGCGTCGCGTCGGGGTCCAGGCACCTCACCGGCGACTCGTCGACGCCCTCGAAGTCCTCGGGCGTGAGGTCGTCGCGTCGGGGCGCGGTGACCCCGGTGATCTGGATCACGTGCGAGAACACGGTCACGCCGAGGTCGCCCAGCAGCGCCTTGGCGACGGCGCCACCGGCGACCCTCGCCGCGGTCTCGCGCGCGCTGGCCCGCTCGAGGATGTCGCGCACATCGGTGAGCCCGTATTTCTGAGTGCCGACCAGGTCGGCGTGACCGGGCCGCGGCAGATGCACCTCCGCCACCTCGGCCTCCACCGGCCACGGGTTCATCCGCTCCTCCCAGTTGGCGTAGTCGCGGTTGACGACCGTCAGGGCGATCGGGCCGCCCAGCGTGTGCCCGTGCCTGACGCCTCCGGTGACCTCGACCCGATCGCGCTCGATCTTCATCCGCCCGCCGCGGCCGTGCCCGAGCTGGCGGCGCGACAGGTCCCGGTTGAGCGCATCGTGGTCGAGCTCGAGACCGGCGGGCAGGCCTTCGATGATGCAGGTGAGTCCGGGGCCGTGGGACTCGCCGGCGGTGATCAGGCGCAGGGACATGTCAGTGGGCGGCCACTAGTGGTCGTCCTCGGCCGAGTCGCCTTCCTGCGCGTCGAGCCCGGGCGCGAACCGGCCGCTGCCCTTGCACCAGGGACACGTCACCTGATGGGGCTCGCCGCCGAAGTTGGAGATCAGCCTGCCGGTACCCCGGCACGGGGTGCACTGGGTCCGGTCGCCGGCGCCGCCGCCAGTCTGGTCGGACTCGGTGCTCACCGGCGCACCCCCACGAGCACACCGTCGCCGACCGGCAGCAGCGTCGCGTCGAACTCGTCGAGCCCCAGCACGCGCTCGTTCAGGGCCCGGATCGCGACGATCTGCTCCTCGGTCCAGTTGCCGTCGCCGCGCCCGGATGCGACCGTGCCATCCATCAGCACGTTGTCGACGGCGAAGATCCCGCGCTCGCTGAGCAGCGGGATCAGGAGCTCGACGTAATCCACGTACTGGGTCTTGACGCCGTCGACGAACGCCATGTCGAACGTTCCGTGCAGCGATTCCAGGCCCGCGCGCGCGTCCTGCAGCCGCAGGTCGGCGCGGTGCAGCAGCCCAGCGCGGTCGAGATAGGCACGAGCCGCCGCGTGGCGCCGCTCGTCGACCTCGAACGAGACGATCGTGCCGTCCGGCGGGAGCGCCCGAGCCATGTACAAGGTCGAGACGCCGATCGCGGTGCCGACCTCGACGATCCGCCGGGCGCCGCGGACACGCGCCAGCAACTCGAGCAGCGCTCCGGTCTCGGGAACGACGATCGGAATGCCGTCGCGGTCGCCCTGGGCTTCCATCTCGGCGAGGACGGGGTCGGGCTCGGCGCGCAGACCCGAGAGGTAGGCGTGTACGACGTCGGTCAGGATCACCGGCGTCACGATAGCCCGCCGGGGAGCGACCTGACTTCTAGTAAACTTCCCCTCGTAAAGGAAGTTCATCGGACCCGGAGCACGAAGTGAGCATCGTAGTCGAGGGAACCCAGGATCTTGCCCACCTCAGGAACAAGGCCGCCCAGGTGGAGCGGCTGATGGCCGCCGGCGAGCGCGCCGGAGCCGGTCAGCGCTTGGACTGGTACCGACGGCTGGAGGACGCGGTGGTCGACCTCTCCTACGCCCTCCCCGAGGGCACCGAGGACTACGACGCGCGCAAGCTGCTCGAGTTCCAGGTGGGTCTGCGCCGCGCGATCGACGCCGATCCGACCGCCGGTGACGAACGCGGCGACGTGGAGCTGGCGGCGCTCAGGATGGCCGACGTGGCCCGGCGAATCGGCCGCCGGCTCGAGCACTCAGAGCTCGACGATCCCCGCGCCGCCGCCGACTTCATCTTCGACACGCTCCGGGGGATCGGCGTGACCGACCTCGCGCGCCTGCTCGGCGTCTCGACCAAGACGGTCAACGCGTGGAAGGCTGGCGGGCCCGTCACCCGTAACGCCAGGCGCGTGGTGGTCCTCGCCCAGGTCCTGACCTACCTGCGCGCGTCGATGACCTCAGCGGGACTGGTCATGTGGTTCGACGCCCCCCGTCACCAGCTCGACGGCAGCACCCCGCTGGAGCTCCTCGACGAGCACGAGGCGAACGCGCGCGAGCTGCTGCTGTCGCTTGCTCGCGGCGCCCGTGGCCAGCTGGCGAGCTGAGCCTCGGCGCCTCAGCGGCGAGTGGAGCTGCTATCGCCAGGCGTCCCCCGATTGGCCGCCGCTGTACCACGCCGCCGGTGAGCCGACGCCCTCGCAGGTGTCGGGCCGATGGCACCGCCAGGGCGAGGACTACGCCCAGTACCTGTCGCTCGAGCCGCTGGGGGCGTGGGCGGAGCTGGTGCGCTACGACGCGATCCGCACGGTGCAGCGCGCCCACGCCTACCACCGTCGGCTGTGGCTGTGCTTCGTGCGCGAGCACGCGATCGCCGATCTGTCCACGTTCGACGCCTATCAGGAGTGCGGGCTGGACCCCGGCACCGCGGTCGGCGCCCACGCGGCCTCCCAGACACTGGCCGACGAGCTGCGTGCCGCCGGCTATCGGGGGCTGCTGTCCCCCTCGGCCGCGCTGGCCGGGGCGACCAACCTGACGCTGTTCGGGGAGCGCTACGAGCGCGTGATGCTGGGCGGGCTGGACCGCTGGCACAACCCCCGGCCGGACCTGTTCATCCCCTGCTCGCTGGTCGTCGAGGGCGGCCCGCCGGTGGAGCTGCTCGAGCAGACGACGTTCGAGGGGATGCCGCACCCCGGCTACCGGGCGTGGATCACCTCACAGCTCGGCGCATGACCTCGAGCGGCGCCTCGCGGCCGGTGAACAGCTCGAAGCTGAGCGCCCCCTGGCCCACCAGCAGCTCGAGGCCGTCGACGACCGCGGCCCCGCGCGCCCTCGCCTCGCTCAGCAGCGGGGTGCCAGACCGGGCGTAGACGAAGTCGACCACGCAGCGGTAGTCGCCGAGCTCGCCGGGCGCCAGGGGCAGCTCCGCAAACGTCCGCTCGGGCGCGGTCAGCCCGATCGACGTGCAGTTGACGAGCAGGTCTGCGGCGCGCGGCGTCCCGAGGGGGGTGCCGCCGAGCTCCCGGCTCAGCGCCCCGGCGCGCTGCGCCGTGCGGTTCCAGACCCACACCTTGGCGGCGCCGGCGTCCAGCAGCGCCCACACCGCGGCGCGAGCGCTGCCGCCGGCGCCGAGCACCACCGCGGTGACCCCGGCGGCGGCGAACGGCAGCGACGCGATCAGCGCCGGAGCGTCGGTGTTGTCTGCCTCGATCGTGCCGTCCTCGCCGAATACCAGCGTGTTGGCCGCCCCGATCGCGCGAGCTCGTCCGGTCGGGTCGGTGGCCAGCTCGAGCGCCGCATGCTTGTGCGGGATCGTCGCGTTAGCGCCGCGAAACCCGGCGGCGGGCAGCGCCCGCACCGTTTCGGCCAGCAGCCGGGGCGCGACCGGCAGCAACTGGTAGCGCCAACGGTTCAGCCCCACCGCCGCCAGCGCCGCGTTCTGCATCGCCGGCGAGCGGCTGTGGGCGACCGGCCAGCCGAGGACGCCGAGGCGTCTGCCTCCCGTGCTCAGCAATGCTCGGGCGAACGTCCGCCGCGGCTGGTGCGCGCGTTCTGGTAATGCGCGACCTCCGCCTGGAACTGTGCGTAGGACGAGGCGAACGCGTGCTCGCCGTTGCCGCACGGTTTGACCACGAAGTACAGGTAGTTCGAGTGGGCGGGGTGCGCCGCCGCCCGGATCGACGCCATCCCCGGGCTGTCGATCGGAGTCGGCGGTAGGCCCTTGTGGATGCGGGTGTTGTAGGGCGAGGACGAGTTCAGCTGTGAGACCGTCAACGGCCTGGTGTAGTTGCCGGTCGCGTAGCGCGTGGTGGCGTCGATCTGCAACGGCATCCCGCGCGCCAGCCGGTTGTAGATCACCGACGCGATCAGCGGCCGGTCGTGGTTGGTCTCGGCCTCGGCCTGGACCATCGAGGCGATCGTCAGCACGTCGTAGGGCGTCATGCGCTTGCCGCGGGCATAGCCGAGGTTGACCTTCGCGAAGCGCTGGCGGAACGTCTTGAGCTGGTCGTCGACCAGCGCCGAGGTCTTGATCGGGTCGCGGAGCTGGTAGGTGTCGGGGAACAGGAAACCCTCGAGCGAGTTGGTCCCGTGCGGCGCCCCATACTTGCTGGGGTCCAGCAGCTTCGAGTGCCGCGTGTCGGCGTAGTAGTTGCCGTGCACCTTCTGGGATCGCAGGAGCGCGTCGACCTGGCGCCGGGTCTTGCCCTCGACAATCGTGAGGTTGGTGGTCTTCGCGGCCGGGGGCGCGGTCGTGAGCACCTTCAACACGTCGCCGTAGCCCATCCCCTGATGCAGGTGGTACGTGCCCGAACGCAGGTTGCCCCGATCGCCGGCCAGCGTAGCCCGCACCTCGAAGAAGAAGCTCGACGGGACCACGCCGTCGTGGGCGAGGATCTTGCCGACCGTGCCGACGCTCGAGTGCGGCGGGATCACCACGGTCACCCGCTGGTGGCCGGTCGACTGAAACGGCTGGAAGGTCTCGATCAAAAACCAGATCACCAGGCCCACGGCGACGAGCGCGAGCACGCCGAGCAGGCGTCCAGCCCACGAGTGCTTTCGTTTGCGCTTGACCTTGCCGAACTCGGCCGGCTGGCGGCGCTGGACCGGGCCCTTGCGGCGGCGGCGGCGGGGCTCGCGGCGATGCTTGCGCGGGCCGGCGGGCTGGGCGCCGCCGACGCGCTCGCTGTGGGGCACGCGGCGCGTCCCGACCGGAACTTCGTCGTCCTCGTCATCCCAATCGGCCTCGTCGTCGCCGTCGCGGTATGCGCCGTCCTCGGCGTGGCCGGACTCGGCGGCCGGCTCGGCCAGGCGATCATCGGCGGTCCCGGCGGGATGTTCGCCGGCGCGGACATCGTCGACCCGGACTTCGTCGCCGTCCTCGAACCAGTCGTCGGGGTGCCATTCCTGGGTCTCGCCGTTGGCGGCGGCCCCCGGTTCGGCGGTCTCCTGGATCACGTCGCCGCGATCGGCGCCGTTTGACTCCGCGGCGCCGTTTGCCTCCGAACCGCCGGACGGATCCTCGCCGCGGTCCACGGCGGCCTGGCGCTCGGCACGCCGGCGCTCGCGCTCCAGGCGCGCCGCCTCGCGCTCGGCCCGGCTCCGATCAGCCACCAGCGGCCTCCAAGGTGCGGGCCTGCGCCGCCAGCCAGCTCTCGAGCAGATGCCCGGCTGCGCGCGAGTCCTCGCTGGCGCTGCCGCCCGTCCGCCGGGCCAGCGAAGTCGTGAAGCGCTCGTCGTAGAGCTCGACCGGAACGCCCAGGCGCTGCGCGAGCCTCGCGGCGAACTCCCGCGTCTCAGTCGTTTGCGCGGTGTCGGCGCCCGACAGCGACAGCGGCAGGCCCACGACCACCCGCTCGGCGCCGAGCTCGGACACGAGCGCCCTCAGCCGGCCGAGGCCGCGCCTTGAGCCTGGCGTGAGCACGGGATCGAGCGGCGTCGCAAGCACGCCGGTCGGATCACTCACGGCACACCCACACCTCGCGCTGCCGTAGTCGAGCGCAAGCACGCGCATGACCTTACCCACTCACCCGGCTAGTGGGCCTCCGTGAACCCCATTCACCCATCGCCGCACGGCGCCCTCCGCCTACCCGCCAAGGGCCTCGTCGATCGCCGCCCGCGCGGCCTCGATCGCGTCGGGAAGCTTGGCGACATCGCGGCCGCCGGCGCGGGCCATCGTGTCGCGGCCTCCCCCGCCGCCGCCGACTACCGCGGCCGCGGTCTTGACGAGCTCGCCCGCGCGCAGGCCCCGCGAGACCAGCGATGGGGCGACGGTCGCGATCAGGTCGACCCGGTCATCGCCGGCGCTGCCGAGCACGATCACCGCGTCGCCGAGCTTGTTCTTCAGGCGGTCGGCCACGTCCAGCAGCGCCTTGCCGTCGGAAGCCTGGACCGCGGTCGCCAGGACCCGGAATCCGTCGCGCTCGTCGGCCATGGACACGAGCCGGTCGACGTCGACGCCGTTGCGAGCGCCCCCCTGGCGCGCGGCCCGCTCGGCCTCCCGCAACCTGTCGCGCTGCTGGGCCACCAGCTCGGGGACGCGCTCCGGGGGCACGCGCAACACGTCGGCCGACTCCGCCAGCGCGCGGTCGTGCGCGCGCAGGAGATCGACGGCCTCGGGACCGGTCAGCGCCTCGATCCGGCGCACGTTGGCCGCGCTGGACGTCTCCGAGAGAAGCTTGAAGAGCCCGATCTCAGACGTGGTCTTGACGTGGGTGCCGCCGCACAGCTCGCGCGAGAACGAGCCGTCGCCGACCTCGACCATCCGCACGATCTCGCCGTACTTCTCGCCGAACAGGGCCATCGCGCCGAGCCGCTTGGCCTCGGTCAGCGGGGTCGTCAGCGCCCGCACCGGCTGGCTCTCGAGGATCCAGGCGTTGACCTGGTCCTCGATCTCGGCGAGCTCGGGCGCCGCCAGCGCGCTGGCGTGCGTGAAGTCGAAGCGGAGCTTGTCGGGGCCTACGTACGACCCCGCCTGGTGCACGTGCTTTCCCAGCGTCCGTCGCAGCGCGGCGTGTAGCAGATGCGTGGCGGTGTGGTTGCACTCGGTGGCGTGGCGCGCCCGCGGGTCGACGTGGGCGTGCACGCGCTCGCCGCGCGTGAGCTCGCCGCGCTCTGGCTGGACCGCGACGACCTGGTCGTCGCCCAGCCGCAGCACGTCGATGACGGTCGCGCGGCAATCGCCGTCGGCGCACTCGACGTAGCCGGAGTCGGCGACCTGACCACCGCCGGTGGCGTAGAACGGCGATTCGACCAGCTTGACCAGCACCGATCCGTCGTCCGAGCTGACCGCCCCGAGCGTGGTCTCGCGTTCGGTCGTCTCGTAGCCGACGAAATCGGTGGAGAAGCCCGCCCCGCCGGCGAACGCCGCGGCGCGCTCTCGCAGCGCCTGGCGGCTGGAGTCCCGGCCGGAGCTGACCCGGGCGCGCTCGCGCTGCTCCTCCATCAGGTCCTCGAACCCCTGCTCGTCGACGCCGAGCTCATGCTCGGCGACGATCTCGAGCGTCAGGTCGAACGGGAAGCCGAAGGTGTCGTGCAGCAGGAACGCGTCCTGCGCGGAGATCCCCTCCTCGCCGTCGTCCTTCGCGCGGGCGATCACGTCGTCGAGCAGCTTGGTGCCCTGCTCGAGCGTGCGCCCGAAGCTCTGCTCCTCGGAGTCCAGCCACTTGGTCACGAGCTCCCGCTCCTCGGGGAGCTCGCCGTAGGTCGAACCCATCACCTCGGTCACGCGGCTGGCGTAGCTGTTGAGGAACCCAGGGTCCAGCCCGAGCGCGTGGCGCCCCTGGAGGATCGCCCTCCGGATGATCCGCCGCAGCACGTAACCGCGGTCCTCGTTGGAGGGGACCACGCCGTCGGCGATCAGGAACGTGTAGGCGCGCCCGTGGTCGGCGAGCACGCGCAGCGCCTTGTCGGTCGCGAAATCCTCGCCGTAGCGTCGGCCGGAAAGCTCCTCTCCGAGTGAGATCAGCGGCGCGAACTCGTCGGTCTCGAACACGGTCGGCTTGCCCTGCAGGATCGACGCCATCCGGTCGAGCCCGAGGCCCGTGTCGATGTTGTTCGCCGGCAGCGGCGCCAGCACGTTTACCGGGTTCTGGTCGAGCTGCATGAACACCAGGTTCCAGTACTCGAGGAAGCGCTCGTTGTCGCCGCCCGGGAGGTCTTCAGGCGTGCCGTGGTCGACGCCGCGATCGAGGTACAGCTCCGAGCACGGGCCGCACGGGCCGGTCGGCCCGGCCTGCCAGAAGTTCTCCGAGCGCGGGCACTCCACGATCCGCTCGCGGGGCACCCCGACCTCGATCCACGCCTCGATCGCGTCCTCGTCGGGGCCGAGGCCGAGCTCGTCGTCGCCCGCAAACACGGTGATCCAGATGTCGTCGGGGTTGAATCCGAAGCCCTCCAGCGACAGGTCCCAGGCGAACCTGACCGCCTCGCGCTTGAAGTAGTCGCCCAGCGAGAAGTTGCCGAGCATCTCGAAGAACGTGAGGTGCCGGGTGGTGGTGCCGATGATCTCGATGTCGGCGGTCCGGAACGTCTTCTGGCAGGTGGTGAGCCGCGGGTGCGGAGGCCGCTCGATCCCCTGGAAGTAGGGCTTCAGCGGGTGCATCCCCGCGATCGTGAACAGCGCCGAGGGATCATGCTCGGCCGGGATCAGCGACGACGAGGGCAGCCGCAGATGGTCGCGCGCGACGAAGAACTCCGTGAACGTCTTGCGGATCTCATCGGTGGTCATGGGACCCCTGAGTGTAGGCGCGGCTGCTACGTGAACGACCGCTCGGCGACCGGGCGCGCAATCGTCCCCCACCCGATCACGATCTCGCCGTCCATCAGGCACGCGACCTGTCCCGGCGCAACCGTGTCGGCGGGCTCGTCGAGCGCCACTGTCAGCGACCGCGCGTCGCCCGGCGCCTCGTGGATCCGGGCCGGGATCGGGGCGGAGTGATAGCGAAGCTTCACCCGGTCCACGCGCGCGGCCTCGCGGCGCAGCCGAGCTCCTCGCAGCCGCACCTCGCAGCTGCGCAGGGCCTCGCGGGGCCCGACCACGATCGTGTTCGAGCCGGGGTCCTTCTCCAGGACAAATAGCGGCTCGCCGCCGGCGAAGCCGAGGCCACGGCGCTGGCCGACCGTGAACCGGTGCTGGCCGCGGTGGCGCCCCAGCACGGTGCCGTCGCGGTCGACAATCGGGCCGACGCGGTCGCCGAGCTCGCCGTGGCGCTCGAGGAAGCGCCCGCGGTCGGTGCCGGCGAGAAAGCACAGGTCTTGCGAGTCGGCCTTGGACGCGACCGGCAGGCCGGCGTCGGCGGCGATCTGCCTCACCTCGGGCTTGGTCAGCTCGCCGAGCGGGAACCGCATCCGCGCCAGCGACCGGGGCGAGAGCGCCGCGAGCATGTAGGTCTGATCCTTGGCCCGGTCGGCCGCGACGCGCAGCAGCGGCCCGCGGTCGTGATCGGGCTCGGCGGTGCGCGCGTAGTGGCCGCTGGCCAGCGTCGCGCAGCCTAGCCGGTCGGCGAGCGCGAGCATCGCGTCGAGACGCACGTGACCGTTGCAGCCCACGCACGGGTTCGGCGTCTCCCCCTCCGCGTAGCCGGCGATGAACGGCTCGACGACGCCCGCGCGGAACTCGTCTCGGAGGTCGATCGTGAAGTGGGGCAGGCGCATCGCGTGGGCGAGCGCGCGAGCCTGGGAGACCGCGGAGGCCGAGCAGCAGCTGCGCTCGGCGTCGTTCTCGGCGTCCGCCCACAGCTCGAGCGTGACCGCCGCAGTGTCTCCCGTGCGCGCGGACAGCAGGCCGGCGACGGCGCTGTCGACGCCGCCGCTCATCGCCACCAGCGTCCGGCCGCCGGGGGGCGGGTCGAGCTGCCCGCGAGCCCGGACCGCAGCGCCGAGCGACCGCGCCAGCGCGTCGCCGGCGACCTCCGCGGCGTGCAACTTGCCAGGGCTGAGCCCGCCCAGCTCGGCGGCGATCTCGCGCGGGCCGATGCGGCCGGCGTCGAGCACGGTCTGCCCCCGGATCAGCGTGACGGCGGCGCTCCCGGCCGCGGTCGCGGCCCCGCAGCCGTGCGCCTCGAAGCCCGCGTCGGCGATGCGGTCGCGATCGAGGCTGATCGAGATCTGGACCGTGTCGCAGCAGCTGCCGCCGCCCGCGGCCACGGTGAAGCCGTCCCACGGGAGGCGGTGATGGCCCTGCGGGGAAGTCAGATGGTGCTCGAAGGCAAGCGCGTCCACCCTGGCGAGGATAGACGCGGGTGCTCCCGCATCGGCCACGAGCCGGGCGTCACCGGGGGAGCTTGAGCCCGTAGAACCCACGGCTCCGAGGCAGGCCTCCCCGCCGGGCCGGTACACGAGTCGTTGGTCCCGTTCGGCCCAGGCGCCCCGGCCGCGGCCACGTCGGCTTCCTGTCCCCGGGGAGCGGCGTTGTTGCCGGAACCACCGTGGGCTCCGATGGCCCGCACGGTCACGTGGGTCACGCCGGCCGGCGCGCGTAGGTCTGCTCCGCGCCGGTGGCCGCGTACGTGCACGAGTCCGCCGTGCTCGACATCGCCGACGGGCACGCCGGATCGCGGCGAAGGCCCCGGCCTGGCCGACCCAAAGCCAGGCGCCAATCACGAGCAGTCCGCGCAGCACCCTGCCGATCATCGCCACACCCTCGGTTCGAACCCTAACCCCTCGGTGCAGAGAGGACCACGCCGTCCGCCGCGCCCGATCGAGGGGTTGGCGGGGCCTCAGAGCAACCGCAGGCCGAGCTCGCGCAGCTGCGCCGGCTCGACGGGTGCGGGGGCGCCGGTGAGCGGGTCGCCGCCGCTGGTCGCCTTCGGGAACGCGATCACCTCGCGGATGTTGTCGCGGCCCGCGAGCAGCGCCACGAGCCGGTCGATGCCCATCGCGATGCCGCCGTGGGGCGGGGCGCCATAGCGCAGCGCGTCGAGCAGGAACCCGAACCGCGACTGGGCCTCCTCGGGGCTCATCCCGATCAGCTCGAAGATCTTTTCCTGAATCTCGCGCCGGTGGTTACGGATCGAGCCACCGCCGAGCTCGTTGCCGTCGAGCACGAGGTCATAGGAGCGCGACAGCAGGCTCCCGGGATCGTCCAGGTCGCCCGACGGGGCGGTGAATGGATGGTGCTCGGCGTCCCAGCGCTGCTCGTCGGCCTGCCACATGAACATCGGGAACTCGACCACCCAGAGGATGTCGTGGCGACCCTCGGGGATCAGGGCGAACCGGCGTCCGAGCTCGAGCCGCAGCGCCCCCAGCACCTGGCCGGCGGTGCGTGGCTCGTCGGCGACGATCAGCAGCAGGTCGCCCTCGGAGGCCTCCAACCGTCGCCCGATCTCGGCAATCTCCCGCTCGGACAGGAACTTGGCGATCGGCGAGCGCCACCCGCTGGACTCGACGAATGCCCACACCAGGCCCCTGGCGCCGTGCTGCTTGGCCAGCTCGGTGATGCCGTCGAGGTCGGCGCGCGACAGCTCGCGGGCGCCAGCGTTGATCCCCCGGACGACGCCGCCGGATTTCAGGGCCCCCGCGAACACCTGGAACTCGGAGTCGGCGACGGCGCCGCCGAGGTCCTTGAGCTCGAGCCCGAAGCGGGTGTCGGGACGGTCGGAACCGAACCGGCTCACCGCCTCGGCGAACGTCATCCGCGGCCACGGCGGCGCCGGCACGTCGAAGCCCTCGCGCTCGAACACGGCCCCCATCGCCGCCTCGCTGACCTCGATCACGTCGTCCTCGTCGACGAACGACATCTCCACGTCGAGCTGGGTGAACTCGGGCAGCCGGTCCGCGCGCGCGTCCTCGTCGCGGAAGCAGCGGACGATCTGGTAGTAGCGCTCCATGCCACCGATCATCAGCAGCTGCTTGAACAGCTGCGGCGACTGCGGCAGCGCGTAGAAAGAGCCCGGCTGGGTGCGGGCCGGGACCAGGAAGTCGCGCGCGCCCTCGGGCGTCGAGCGCGTCAGAAACGGCGTCTCGATCTCGAGGAAGTCGCGGTCGTCGAGGACCTGGCGGAGCGTCGCGATCGCCCGGTGGCGCAGCGTCAGGGCCTCGAGCATCGGCGCCCGGCGAAGGTCCAGCGAACGGTGCCGCAGGCGCAGCGACTCGTCCACGGGGACGTCCTCGTCGATCGGGAACGGGGGCGTCTCGGCGTCGTCGAGGATCTCGAGCTGCTCGACCGACAGCTCGATCTCGCCGGTGGGGATGTTCGGGTTGACGTTCTCGGGCTCGCGCCGGACCACCGTGCCGAACGCCGACAGCACGTCCTCGGAGCGCAGCGCATGCGCCGCCTGGTGAGCGGCCGGCGCAGTCTCGGGGTGGAACACCAGCTGCAGGATCCCGGAGCGGTCGCGCAGGTCGATGAAGATCAGCCCGCCGTGGTCGCGTCGGCGGTGCACCCAGCCGGCCACCCGCGCCTGTGTTCCGGCGCGCTCGGCGGTCAGCTCCCCCGACCAGGCGTCGCGATAGCCGTTGGGTCGCGGAGCCTGCTTCACAGCCGGTGCCCGCGGAGGATCGTCGGGATCACGTCGTGCGGGGGCATGTCCCGCTGCTCGCCTGACTCCATGTTCTTCAACGACGTCCCTTCGTCTCCGATGATCGCCACATATCTGGCTCCGATCCGGTCTGCATGCCGCAGCTGGCCTCGCAGCGACCGCCCGGCGAGCTCGAGCTGGGCCCGCAGTCCCGCGCGCCGGGCCTCGCGCGCCAGCTTGAAGGCATCCCGTACCCCGTCGTGGCCGGGCAGCGCGATGAACAGGTCCACCAGCTCGCCCTGGACGGGCTGCTCGCCCGCCGCGAGGAGCATCCGCTCGACACCTGCCGCCCAGCCCGAAGCCGGCGTCCGGGGCCCGTCGAGCTGCTCGATCAGCCGGTCGTAGCGGCCGCCGCCGCCGACGCCCGACTGCGCGCCGAGCGCGTCGCTGGAGAACTCGAACAGGGTCCGCGTGTAGTAGTCCAGTCCCCGCACGAGCGTCGGGTCCAGCTGGTAGTGGATCCCGGCGTCGTCAAGCAGCGCGCGCACCTGCGCGAAGTGCTCCGCGTCCTCGGGAGCAAGCCGGTCCAGCAACTTCGGGGCGTCGCGCATCACCTCGCGCGTGCCGCGGTCTGAGGCGTCGAACGCCCGCATCGGGTTGAGGTCGATCCGGCCTCGAACCTCGGGCGACAGCTGCTGCTCGTGGTCGCGGAGGTAGCCGCGCAACTCGTCGCGGTACTCGGCGCGCGTTTCCGGCGAGCCCAGGCTCGAGATCGTGAGCTTGACGCCCTTGACGCCGAGCGCCTCGAGCAGCTCGGCCAGGAGCACGATCAGCTCGGCGTCGGTCTCCGGCGAAGCGGAGCCGATCGCCTCGGCGCCCACCTGCCAGAACTGGCGGTAGCGGCCGCGCTGGGGAGCCTCGGCGCGGAAGAAGCTCGACAGGTACCAGAGCTTGACCGGCTGGGGGAGCTTGTGCATGCCGTGCTCGATGTAGGCGCGGCAGACCGGCGCGGTGCCCTCCGGACGCAGCGTCAGCGAGCGGCCGCCGCCGTCGTCGAACGTGTACATCTCCTTTTGCACGATGTCGGTGGCCTCGCCCACCCCGCGCGTGAACAGCTCGGTGGCCTCGAACGCCGGCGTCTCGATCCGCCGGTAGCCCGCGGCGCCGAGGATCCGCGCCGCCTCGCGCTCCAGGCGCTCGCGCCGCACCGCGTCGTCCGGGAGGACGTCGAACGTGCCCTTGGGGGCTTGGATCACCGGTTCGTGGCGAGCTCGCGCAGGAACGGGTTCGTCGCGCGCTCACGGCCGAGCGTGGTGATGCCCATGTGCCCCGGATACACGGTCGTCTCCGGCGCAAATTCGTCGACCAGCGATTCGATCGAGGCCAGCAGCGTCGGCCAGTCGCCGCCCGGCAGGTCGACCCGGCCGACCGATCCCTCGAACAGCACGTCGCCGGAGAACAGTGCGCCCTCGCCGGCGAGCGCGTAGGTCACGTGGCCGGGGCTGTGTCCCGGCGTGAACCGAACGTCGATCTTGAAGCCCGCCAGTTCGAGCGTCTCGCCGCCGGCGACGGTGTGGTCGGCCTCGTAGCTCTCAAACGGGCCGAACCCCGGCCACGGCACGTAGTCCATGATGTTCGCCAGTACCTGGCGCTCGAGCTCGGGGCAGTACACGGGCGCCCCTGTGGCCTTGGCCACCGGCGCCACCGCGCCGACGTGGTCGAAGTGAGTGTGGGTGACGAGGATCGCCTCGACGGTCTCGATCCCGAGCTCGTCGACGGCGCGCAGCAGGCGGTCTGCCTCGTCGCCGGGGTCGACGATCAGCGCCGGGGCGCCGGCGCCCGCGCGCACGAGGTAGCAGTTCTCCTGCACCTGCCCGACCGTGAACATCCGGACGTCGATCATCGCTTGGTGGGGCCGTCCCGCCCGCCCTGGGCGGCCTTCTTGGCCTGGCGGCGGCGCCATAGCGCCATCTCCAGGTAGTAGCCGGCGGGCACGTAGATCGCCATCGCGATCAGCGCGAACAGCGCTCCGGCGAGAATCCGGTTGCCGCTCTTGCCGGTGATCACCACGAAGATGAAGATGATCACCGCCGCGAGCGCCGCGCGGTTGACCGCCGACTTCCACGTCGGCGGGGTGTTCAGTCGCTTGTCGCGTGCGCTCATCCGCGCCTGCTTCTTCTTGTCGTCGGCGGAGACGGGGCGTCCGGTGCGCCCTCGCGTCTCGATCGAGCCCGCGGCCGTCCCGCGGTGCTTGGTGCGGCGCTTGCGCTTCGTCTGGGCCATGGTCCTTCAGAGCTTAGTGTGCGCGGGGGTCGCCGGGGGCGAGAGCTTCCTCGATTAACCGGAGATTGGCGACTTGGAGGTGGGCAGGGAAGCCCTCGAACGCCGCCGCAGGGGCCAGTCCGACCAGCTCGGCCCGCGCCGGCGTGGCGTGGCGGCCGATCGCCTCGACGACCGCAGCCAGCGGCGTGGTCCGGTGATCCTCGACGTTCATCGACACCTGGGCGACGCTCCGGTGATCCAGCCACAGGCCGATCGCCCGCAGCGACGGAAGCCCCTCCTCCCCGCCCTCGCGGATCAGCGCGGCGATCCCCCGCGCGTCCTCGAGCGTGGCCGGCGGCTTCAGTTCGACGTTGAACGCGACCAGCGGCGGCCGCGCGCCCACGAGCACGGCGCCGGCGGTCGGATGCAGCCGGCGGGGGCCGAACTCGGGTACCTGCTCGCCGGACTCGATGCGCTCGGCCAGCCCTGGCAGGCCGCCGCGGCGCAGCTCCGCGCGGGTGCGGCCGCCGGCCAGTTCGCCGTACAGGAACACCGGGAGCTCAAGCGTGCTCGCGAGCATGTCGGCCAGCACCAGCGCCTCCGCGCACCCGGCACCGCGATCGGCGTCGTCGAGGTAGACGATCGGCGCGACGTCGATCACGCCCACGCGCGGGTGGATGCCCTGATGGCTCATCACGTCGACATGCTCGACCGCCACCTTGGCGCCGTTGAGCACCACGCTCGCGAGCCTCCCCGGAGCGCCCGCGAGCGTGTACACGCTGCGGTGGTGGTCGGGGTCGTCGTGGACGTCGAGCAGCCCCGGGCCGAACGCGGCGCGGAGCGTGCCGATGGTCGTCAGGTCACGGCCCTCGGAGACGTTGGGGATGGCCAGCAGCGTGTCGGTCACGCGCGGATCAGCCGAGCGCGTAGCGGCCGGCGTCGAGCACCTGGGTCCCGCCGATCTCGAGCGTGGCGTTGAGGATCACCACATCGAGGTGAATCGCAACCGAGACCGTCCCCCCGAAACCCGCGCTGGCTCCGAACGCGATGTGGGCGGTGCCGAGGATCTTCTCGTCCTCGAGCACGTTCCCGGTCAGCCTCGCCCGGTCGTTGGTGCCCACGCCGAGCTCGGCGATCGTCGTCCCCAGCTCGCCGTGCGCCTGCAGGCGGTCCAGGTACTCCGGCCCGAGGCCGCCCTCGGCGGCGACGATGTGGCCGCCCGCGACGGTCAGCTTCGCCGGGTCCTTGCTCAACCCGAGCGGCGACAGGCTCGAGGCGACAATCGTGCCCTCGCCGCTCACCGGGGCGATGAAGCCCTCGCCACAGGGGAGGTTGCCGAACGCGCTCGGAGCGGTGAGGTTGCCGTCGTCGGCGACCCCGGGACGTCCGGTCAGGTCGAGCGTTAGGTCCGAGCCCAGTGGACAGGTCAGCCGCGCCGATGCGGCCGACTCGAGCAGCCCGGCCACCCGCTGGGACCGCGCCGCCATCGTGTCGAAGTTGACCGCCATCACCCGGCCAAGCATCTCCGAGGTTACGCCCGGCATCGTGGCCCCGCGCGCGCCGGCGTCGCTGGCCCGCTTGCGCGCCGTGGTGTGGCTGAGCGACCGGGTGGTCGGGGCGACGTACACGTCGCACTCGGCCAACGCGGCGGCCAGCATGCGCGGCGGCTCGGTCCCGTCGGTGGCGCGCTCGTCCATCAACGCGAGCACCGCGTCAGCGGATAGGTCAGAAGCCTCGTCGCGCAGCGCCTCGCCGATCGATCGCGTCCCGGGATCGACGATCACGAGCACGTCCTCGCCGGCCTTCACGCCGAGACAGCGACGGATCACGGTGCTGACGGCCTGATGCAGTTCGGTCATCGGCGGCGGATCATATGCCCGGCTGATAAGGCACCGTCAGAATCCAACTAAACTGGCTGGCGCGCCGGAGTAGCTCAGTCGGTTAGAGCAGCGGAATCATAATCCGCGTGTCGGGGGTTCGAGTCCCTCCTCCGGCATTCAGGACTTTCAGGGAAATCCCTGGAATTCGGCGCGTTTGCCGATCTCGGCGCCGATGCGGTCGGTGCCCTACGAACCCCTGCGAACGACAACGACGCTGACATCTGCGTCCACATTTGCGTCCACATTTCAAGGGTCGATCTCGCCGAGCTCGGCGGCCAGGTAGGCCTCGAGCTTCTCGCGGGCGGTCGTGCCGCGTGGGACGGGCAGGTTCTTGATGTAGCGGCCGGTCGTGACGAGGTCGGCGTGCCCGAGGTACTCCTGGATCTGCTTGAGGTTGTAGCCGGCGGCCATCAGGAAGCTCGCATACGTGTGCCGGGCCTCGTGCAGGGTGACACGCGCTAGCCCGGCCGTCTCCCAGGCCTGGTCCGCACGTGCCTGCCACTTCCCGGATGCGACCGAGCGCGTGAGGATCGGCCCGGTCCCAGGGCGCCCGGCGCGCATCCACTCCTCGCGTAGGATCCGCTTGAGCGGACCGACCATCGGAACGCGCCTGCCCTCCCCGGCATCGCTCTTGGACTGGGCGACCATGATCTCGTCGGCGTCCCAGAACACGTGCTGCCACTGTGCCCGGCCGATCTCGCTGCGCCGCATCCCTGTGTAGAACGCCAACCCCCAGCCGGCCCGGTCGCCGGTCTCGCGTGAGCGCCTGCCCTCCGGCGTCTTGTACAGCTCACCACGCCGGACCTTGCCGACCAGCGCGTCGCTGACGCCGAAGCGATCCGCGAGCGCGACCGCGCTCTGGCTCGAGGCGCGGATCTCGAGCACGGCCTCCCAGCTGAGCGCACCGGCACTGTCGAGCACCGGCAGCGCCTCGATCAACGCCGCGGCCTCGTCGGCGGTCGCCACCCGCTCGCGCACCTCGCCGTCGTTCGCAGGCATCTGCAGCTCGCGCGTTGGGTCGTTCGTCACGATTCTCAGGTTTGGTCGCCGCGCGTAGGCGTAAACGTGCCGGATCACCGCCAGATACGTCGCGATCCTCGAATACGACTTGCCGTCGCGCACAAGCTCGTCGACGATCGACTGCCAGTAGGAGTCGTCGAGCGCCGCGATCGGACGCCGGCCGCACCGCTCGACCAGGACCAGCGAACCCCCGACCCCGGCTTCGCGGGCTGGAGCAGCGCCGTACAGGACTCCCCGGTAGTCGGCAATCGTCGTGTCCGACAGCTTCTTGCTGCGCCCGCGGCGGCGCGCGTAGGTGCCCGCCTCGACCAGCGCCCACCACTCCCCCGCGACCTCGCCGAACGTCTGCCCCTCGCGCCGGATCGCACACACAGCCCGTTCGGCCTTCGCCTCGTGTCCGTCCCAGCTCATCGCTGACGCCCGGTCCTTGAACACCGGGCTCCAGCGCATCTTGCCGTCGATGCGGCGGTGCGTGCGGTAGGACGGTTCGCAGCGGCAGCGCCGCTCCTCGGCGGCGAACGACGGGCACGCCCGGCTGTGCCGGATGTACAGCCCGCTGGTGCGGGTCTTGCGGTATTCGCTGGGCATTGCGCGCTCCGGGCTGGCGGCGACTTGGCTGCGCCCGGAATCAGGATGATCGCGCACCGCCCTCAGGGCGGCAACGCGCCGCCCATCGACCCCGGGGTCACGCGACGGCGCTCGCCACTCGGGCGTGCTCCTGCACCCAGCGGTCCAGCGAGCCCGGCTCGATCAGCAGCAGCTGCCCGCATGGCACGACCTTCACGAACGGCTGCACGAAGCGTTCAAAATGAGCGACGCTCATGCCCAGCGACGCCGCCGCCTCAGCCCGGGTGAGCAGCCGCCGAGATACAGTCTCGATCGGGCGATCCCGAGATCGTCTAGGCATCTCGGGCCTGAGGATCGATACGTGATGCATCCGCCGGCGAGCGCCCCGACGACCTCGCGTAGGTCGCGCGAGAGGCCGTGGCCGGCGATCGTGCGTTGCGCCGGAGGCTTTGGTGCTCTCCGATCTCGGTGCTCACAATCGCGCGTTCCGTTCCATATCGCCAGGGCCTCTGACTCTAGGTATTGGGTTGCCGGCGCCGAGTCTCGCCGAGCGCAGCGTTACCGCCGTCGATATCCCACTCGGCGGCCGCTGCCCGCGCAGCCTCCCAGCTGCGATACACGCCGGTCACGACGCTCGGAGAGGGCCAGTCGCCTTCGTTGAGTCGCCTGAGCTCCTCTCCCCCACGTCGACGCGCGTGCGTACGCGACCAGTCATAGGACGACGGCAGCCGGCCGTACTGCGTCCGCCAGGCGCTAATCGCGTCGAGCACGCTTTCGCGCGTCCAACGCGGCTCGATCGCACCCGGATGGCACGCCTTGCAGTAGGCGTAGGCGTCCCCCTTGCCGTTGCGCGACTGGGTGTAGGCGCCGCAGCCGCGACACACGCCGACATAGCGGGCCTTGACCGCCCTCGCCTTCTCGCCGGTCGGATCGTGGAAGTAGGCCTTGACTGTCGCCGGCGACCGCCCGAGACGATCGGCGATCTGTGTGATCGACAGGTCCTCTTCGTCGCGGAAGTGATGAGCCAAGGCGACCGCGCGTCGACGCTCCTCGACCCGATCCGTGATGGTCACTCGCCGAGATGGAGGCACGGTCCAAGCTAAGCATGCGCGTGCGACTCTGTTCGCAAGGTCGGACCAACCGCGCTTCCGCATCTCGCCCCCGGGAGCGGATGTGCATACTCCGGGGCGATGGCAACGGGCCGGATGTGGGCCAAGGACTTCGATGGCGAGATTCGCAGTGGCGGCCGGCGCGCGCCACCGGACGGGTTGGTGGGCCACGTTGGTGCTTCTTTTCGTGCTTGGCGGGATGCTCGCTGGCCGCTTGACGCGATCTTGGGCGTCCTGAGCTGAGGGGCTGTCGGGATGCGCCTGCAGGCCCGGCCGACCGTTTATGAGATCAATACGGCTGTGTGGCTGCAGCGGCTCGGTCGCGAGCGGGGGCGCCTGCTCGGGCTGGGCGAGGTCCCGGGATCCGAGTGGGACGTGTTGGCGGAGCTGCCGGTTGACGCGGTGTGGCTGATGGGTGTTTGGCAGCGGAGCCCCGGCGGCCGCGCGCTCGCGGTTGCGGAGCCGGGGCTGGTTGCCAGCTACCGCGCTGCGCTGCCCGACCTGCGCGCTGACGATGTGATCGGTTCGCCGTACTGCGTGCACGATTACGTCGTCGACGAGCGCTTCGGCGGCCCCCAGGGGCTGGTGGCGGCGCGCGATCAGCTCGAGGACCGGGGCCTGGCGCTGATCCTCGACTACGTGCCAAACCACGTCGCGCTCGACCATCCGTGGGTCACGGATCGCCCGCAGTGCTTTGTGACCGGTAGCGAGGAGGAGCTCGCGCTGCACCCAGAGGCGTTCATGCGAATCGCCGGTGGTGTGTTCGCGAAGGGGCGCGACCCGTACTTTGACTCCTGGCAGGATGTGCTGCAGTTGAATGCGTACTCGCCGGCGCTGCGCGATGCTGCCGCCGAGACGGTGATCGCGATCGGAGATCAATGCGACGGGGTTCGCTGCGACATGGCGATGCTGATGACCAACGAGGTGTTCTCGCGCACGTGGGGCGACCGGGCCGGGCGCGGGCCGCAGGCCGACTACTGGCCGACGCTGATCGGCCGCTGCAAGCAGGCCCATCCGGACCTGCTGTTCATCGCCGAGGTGTACTGGGATATGGAGTGGAGCCTGCAGCAGCAAGGCTTTGACCTGTGCTACGACAAGCGGCTCTACGATCGGCTGGTACACGACCCGCCCGAGTCGCTGCTTGGCCACTTGCAGGCCGATGCTTCCTACCAGGAGCGTCTGATCCGGTTTATCGAGAACCACGACGAGCCGCGGGCGGCGGCCACGTTCGGGGCTGCTCAAGCGCGCGCCGCCGCGGTCGTGATGTCCACGCTGCGGGGTGCGCGCCTCTACCACGATGGCCAGCTCGAAGGTCGTCGGACGCGCCTGCCGGTACAACTTGGGCGGGGGCCGGAAGAGCTGCCGGATAGCGATCTACGCGCCTTCTATGGGCGGTTATTGCGCGCGGTCGCCGACGCGCAGTTGCGAAGCGGCGACTGGCGCTTGTGCGAATCCGCGCGCGGATCCGACAACGACGATTCTTACCGCCAGCTCGTTGCTTGGTGCTGGTCCAGCCCGGACGCGCGCCATCTGGTGGTGGTCAACCTGTCGCCGGCGCGAGCGGAGGGCCGCGTGAGCGTGCCGTGGGGCGACCTCGCCGGACGAACCTGGAGCCTGGCCGACAGGCTGAGCGAGGACCGCTTCGAGCGCTCCGGCGACGAACTGGCCAGCGAGGGCTTTAGCGTCGCCCTCGAGGCTTGGGGATCGCGCTTGCTCGTAGTCGAGCGCTGAGCTGCGCGAGTGGCACCGCACCACTCGGCTCGTCAAGAGATGGTCACATGCTTGGTCGGAGCGTGCGCGGCTTGACGCGCGCTGGTGGCCGTCGGCCGTGAGCTCGCGAAGCAGGCAAGCGGGGTGTCGGCGGGCTGGCTGGGCGAGTGGTGGGATGATCATGGCGATGGGATGCGGTGACGAGGAGCTTGATCGTAGGGCCGGTGATCTTGCGGGGCGGCTGCCGGGCGCGCTGGCGCCGTTGGCTCGGATCGCTTATGACTATCGCTGGTGCTGGTATGCGGGCGGCAAGGATGTCTTTCGCTCGATCGATGCGGGTCGCTGGGAGCTGTGCGGCGAGAATCCGGTTCGCCTGCTCCAGGAGGTGTCGGGTGCGTCGCTTGCGCGGGCGGCGGGTGATCCCGTTTTGCTCGCTCGCGTGGCATCGCTGGAGGACGCTTTCGCGGTGGACGTGAGGGCCCCGTCGGTGGGGCGGGTCGTGCCGGAGCGGCCGATTGCGTTCTTCTGCGCCGAGTTCGGCGTGCACGGGTCGCTGCCGATCTATTCGGGTGGGCTGGGCGGCTTGGCCGGTGATCTGCTCAAGGAGGCCTCAGATCAGGCGCTGCCGCTGGTGGCTGTCGGGTTGATGTATCGCCAGGGGTATTTTCGTCAGCGTCTCGAGGTCACCGGTTGGCAGCAGGAGTATTGGGTTGACGTCGATCCCGAGCGGCTTCCTGTCGCTCTGGTGCGCGCTCCTGATGGGCGGCCGCTGACGATCACGGTCCCGATTCGTGGGAGCGAGGTGAGGGCGCAGATCTGGCGAGTGGCGGTGGGTCGGGTGCCGCTGTTTCTGCTCGACGCCGATGTGCCAGAGAATGGTCGTCTCGAGCGGTGGATCACCTCGCAGTTGTATGTCGCGGATCCGATCACGCGTCTCTCGCAATATGCGCTGCTCGGCGTCGGTGGCGTGCGCGCCCTGGCGGCCCTGGGCATCGACCCGGCGCTTGTCCACTTGAACGAGGGGCATGCTGCGTTCGCGGTGCTCGAGCTGGCGCGCGGCGAGGCGGCGCGCGGAGCGCCGCTCGAGGCGGCGCTTGAGACCGCCCGGCAGCGGACGGTGTTCACGACGCACACGCCCGTCGCGGCCGGGAACGAGACCTATCCCCGCGAGGACGTGATCGGCACGGTTGGGGATCTGATGGCGGAGCTGTGCGTCGATCCCGAGGCGCTCCTGCGGCTGGGCCGTGATCACCCCGAGGATGATCGAGAGCCGTTCGGGATGACGCAATTCAGCTTGCGGATGAGCCGCGCGGCGAACGGTGTCAGCCGCCGCCACGGCGCCGTCGCCCGTGAGATGTGGCGCGGGCTGTGGCCAGGGCGGGCGGTGGAGGGGGTTCCGATCATTCATGTCACCAACGGCGCGCACCTGCCGAGTTGGGTCGGCGCTCCGATGCGCGATTTGCTCGAGCGCTACGTCGGTGAGGCCTGGTGGCGAGGGGCAAGCGACGTTGCGACCTGGGAGGCGCTTGACGCGGTGCCCGACGCCGAACTGTGGGCGGCGCGGTGCGAGCAGCGCACGGAGCTGGTGGAGTTCGTGCAGGAGCGCAGCGGGATCGACCGGCTCGCCGAGCATCAACCCCGCGCTGGGATCGAGGCGGCCGCGCGCGCGTTTGACCCGGACGTGCTCACGATCGGGTTCGCGCGGCGCAACGCCACGTACAAGCGTCTCGGGCTCCTCAGACACGATCCCGACCGGGCGCTGGCGCTCCTGACCGGGGACCGCCCGATCCAGTTCGTGTTGGCCGGCAAGGCACATCCCAGCGACGAGGAAGCTAAGCGCGTCGTCCAGGAGCTGTTTCGGTTCAAGGACGCGCCCCATGTCGCAGAGCGCGTCGTGTATCTCCACGAGTACGACCTGGGGATGGCCGCGCGGCTCGTGCGTGGCTGCGATCTGTGGCTGAACCTGCCGCGGCCGCCACTCGAGGCCAGCGGGACCAGCGGGATGAAGGCCGCCATCAACGGCGGCCTAAACCTCAGCGTGCTCGACGGATGGTGGGCGGAGGCCTACGACGGGACGAACGGCTGGGCGCTCGCGGGCGAGGTCGACCCCGACCACGCGGCGCAGGACGCGCGCGACGCCGCCGCCCTCTACGACCTGCTCGCGCACGACGTCGCGCACGCCTTCTATGACCGCGACGCGGACGGGCTCCCGCGCTCCTGGCTCACCCGCATCCGCGCCTCGATGCGCACGCTGGCACCCGCCTTCTGCGCCGGGCGAATGCTCGACGACTACCTCGACCGGGTCTACACGCCAACCATAACCAGCGCCTGAGCCGACCAACGCCAGGCTCGCGAGAGCCGCATCGGAACGTTCGTGGCGAGCGCCTCGAGCGAGCGTTCGCACACACTCCTGGCTCTCCGTCGGTGCTGTGGTACCGTGACCAGCACACGGATGACGTGGGCCTTCCGTTGAGCAGCGGCGACGGAAGGCTGGGTTCCCTTCGCGGGATGTTTCATGCATCGAAGCCACGCGAGCAAGGGGTAAACCGCAGCCCGGAACAGGCGGGCCGCCCGGCGGTTGTGTACCCCTCGACTCGATGGAGATGCTTCGATGACGATTACAGCTGACCGCGCCGCTAGCAACGCCGGCTGCACGCGCGCAGCGACACTCAACCGGCGACGCTGGCACCGCCGCTCGTCCTGCCACCCCGGCGTGCCGGGAGCACGGTCTGCCGCTCGAGATCCTGCCGACCCACATCCCGTTGCCGGCGAAGATCCGCACCGAGCTGCTGGCCCCGATCGAGGTTGAGCACGATCCAGAGCGCGCCAGCGACGTCGAGTACGTCGATCGGATCAACCGCGCCGTGCAGACAGCGATCCAGGCCGCCGGGATGAACCGCCCGTCGAGCGGCTGCACGCGATCACGACCGAACTCGACGCGCTCAAACGCTCGGGACAGGCAGTCGCCGGGAGCGCGCTCACCGAGCTGTCGGGCTTGGCCCCACCGCCGCTGGCCGCGCTCGGCGCCCGCGCCATCGCGCGCCTGCCTCAGGGTCGCCTGCAGACCGTCACCACCAACATCCCCGGCCCTTGGTACCCCGCCCGCGACCCAGGCGCCAACCGACCCCGGTCGCGACGACTTCGGAGATCACCTGACCGAGTCAGGCTCGCCCGCGACGCGATCATGACACCAACAGCCAAAGAAGGCTGCCTGGGCGGCGCCGGCTGCCTCGCCGGCGACGGCGAGGTGTAAGGAGGCGAGACGAATGATCGTGTGGGCCAAGGAAGTACCGCGATGAGCTGATGAAGCGAGGTGTCGGTTGACCGGCGCTCTGGTTCTGCGATCACAAGCCGAAGTCCCCGAGGCGGAGCTTGCAGCCCTCCCGCTAACCATCTCGTCGAAGCGAAAGTCCGCTCGGACGAGAGGGAGCTCCGTGACGAGGAGCGTCGTGCTCCCCTTCGTGTAGGCGAAGCGGGAGCGCCGACGACATTTCCGCCCGATTGCACGCGTCGGATTGCCGATCCACCACCGCGCGCCATTAGCAGAGGGCGGGCTGGGTGGGCCCGATCATCAAGGTCGACGCGCCGACCCGAGTCGCACATAGGCTGTACGCACGCTTTTCGCACTCACGGCCGACGGCGGCTGTACGGACACCGAGGTGATGGGAGATCCGGCGCGGTACCCGAGCCACCGGCTCGACCTCGCAGCCACCCAGCGGATGGCCGGTGCCACCGTCACCGAACAGGCGGCCCAACAGGCCGAGCGCGAAGCGCTTGACGGCAAACCGCGATCCGCTATCCCCTCGCAAAGTTGACACAGGACGTCTCATCACCACGCGCCTGCCCATACATCTCATCCTCTCGCCGGTCAGTCTCATCGACCTCCTCCAACAATTCGCGCGCGATCCGCGGTTCGCGTCCATCGACGCGTTCGCCGAGATCTTCCTACCGTCGATCGCGATCACCCCAACCTTCACCAACCCCGCCCTCGCACACATGCCCAGCACATCGCCGAACAAGGCCGCCAACGCCCTCTCGTGCCGCTTGCGGAACTCGGCGATCGTCGAGTGATCCGGCACCCGCATCGCCGTGATCACCATGAACGCAACATCCTCCCGACACTTACGCTCAATCGCACGCGACGACCGGACCCTCTGCGCGCAGGCGTAGAACAACAACGCCTACCAATGTCCCAGCTCTCGATCGTGCCCGGTTGCCATCAGCCCGGCAGCGTCATCGCCGCAAGCGGGATGTCGACGTCGACGAACCCCACGGGCGGGGCGCCGTAGTCGGCGTCCTCGTCGCTGCGGGCGAACAGGTACGGCGCAAGGTGGCGGCCGGCGATCTTCGTCGGCGGCCACCAGAGCGGATACCACGCGCCGGGGACCGCCGGGTCCGCGCCCGGTACGCCGGAGCGCATGTACAGCGGTGCCCCGCCCGTGAACAGCATCCCCCGGAGCACCGGCCGAAACGGCACGGGGTCGACCGCCGCCCCGTAGCGCGCGGCGACGTGCTCGGCCACGGTGTCCGCCTGCTGCGCGGCCAGCCCGCCCTGCTTTACCGGGAAGTCGACCGCATCCCCGGCCGCGTACACATCGGCGAGTCCCCTCACCCGCCCACACTCGTCGACCGGGATGAACTTGTTCGGGTGTGTGGCCGGCACGCCGGCAATTCCGGGGCCGCTCAGGAGCGGCAGGGTGACGACGTAGTCAGAGCTCATTTCCGACCGAGCGCCATTCGTCAGCTCATCGTCGTCCACCTCGGTGAATGCCGTCCCGACGAACTCGATCCCCGCCGCAGCGATCAGATGAGCGATGCTCTGGCTGTCGCGATCCCCGAACAGCGCAAGAGGCCGATCCTCGGGGCTGAGGAGACGGAGGTGGACCCCGTTGACATTGCTCTGTGCCAGCTCGTGCGCGGTCATGAGCGCAAGCTCGTACAGCGGCAGCAGCCATCCCGTCATAGCGGGAGCGACGAACGCAACGCTGTGCGCCTCGCCGCTGCGAAGCCGGGCGAGCATCTCCTGGATGGCCTGGCCCGACTCTTGGAACCCGAACGTAATCGCGTCCGAAAACGCCGCGCGCGACCGCGCGCCGGAGGCGAGGATCAGTGTGTCGAAGGCGATGTCCGGACCGTCGTCACATCTGACCAGGTGGGCGGCGGCATCGACGCCGGCAACGCTCGCGTGGACGAGGTCCGCGCCCAGCTCGTCGGTGATCTGGCGCAGCGAATGGCGTGTTGCCGATCCGAAGCCGAACGGCTCCGCCACGGTCATCGGCCGGTCGACGAACCAATCGGATTGCGAAACGAGCGTCGGGACGACACGGTCGCCGGCGAGGGCGCGGAGCGCGAGCAACGCCTCGAGTCCCGCGACGCCGCCGCCGACGATCACGACACGGTTGGAGATGGGGTTGTTCGGTTCTGCCATGTTCATCACCACGGGTTGTAGGCACCTGCGTTGGCGGCTCGCATCGCAATCACGTAGCCTGCGCGCTCGAAGGCGGCCCCATCGGCCTCGCTGGGGACCGCGAGCAGCCCGCGCACGTGCGAGAGGTCTTCGAATCCCTTGCGAGACATCCAGGCGGCCAGCCCGTCGAGAAGCTCGGTCGCGTATTTGGGCCCGTGGCGCAGCAGGGCCGACGTGGTCATCACCACATCTGCGCCGGCGAGCAGGTACCTGGCGAGATCGGTGGGGACTTCCACGCCCGAGGTGGCGCCGAGTGAGGCCCTGATCTTGCCTCGTAGCAGCGCGATCCAGGTGCGCGCCAGCCGGCCGTCGGCGGGGCTCGAGAGGTTCACGCGCGGGAGAACCACCAGCTGCTCCGGGTCGATGTCGGGCTGCAGGAAGCGATTGAACAGCACCAGCCCGTCGGCCCCCGCCTCGTCGAGGCGCAGCGCCATCTCGCCGGAGGAGCTGAAGTAGGCGCTCAGCTTGACCGCGACCGGCACGCTGACGGCCGACTTGACGCGCTCCAGGACATCGATGTGACGCTGCTCGACGTCGCGGCCGGAGATCTCGGGATCGCCAGGAAGGTAATAGATGTTCAGCTCGATCGCGGCCGCGCCGGCGTCCTGCATCGCGCGGGCGTATTCGGTCCACCCCTCGGGGGTGACGCCGTTGAGGCTCGCGATCACAGGTACGTCGACGACCGAGACGGCCCGCTCGAGCAGAACCAGGTAATTGCGGGGGCCGCCGTCCTCCTGCACCACGGTGGGGAAGTAGCCCAGCGCCTCGGGGAAGCTCTCGGCGGTCTCCTCGACGAGCCGGATGGCGCGCGCCGCCTCCTCTCGCAACTGCTCCTCGAACAGCGAGAACAGAACGATTGCGCCGACGCCTCCATCTGCCAGCCGCCTGACGCCGTCGAGGGTGTAGGACAGCGGCGATGGGGACGCCACCAGCGGGTTGCGCAGGGCGAGCCCCATGTAGTCAGTGGAGAGATCCATCAGCTTTCCCGGCGAGGATCGGAAAGGAATTCGTTCGCGCCGCGGGTCGCCATCTCCTCGTAGAGCCGCCAGCGCTGATCGACGACCTGCTGGGCGAGGCCGAGCAGGCGCTCGGCCTCGGTCGGTTGGGCGGCCGTAAGCGCACGAAACCGCAGCTCGCCCTTGCGGTAGTCCCCCAATGACATCCGCGGCCTGGGCGAGTCGAGCAGGAAGGGGTTGCCGCCGGCCGCGCGTACCAGCGGGTCGTAGCGGACCAGCGGCCAGTGGCCGCTGGCCACCGCGCCGTACTGCTGGCCGAGTCCTTCGCGCATGTCGTATCCGTGCGCGACGCAGTGGCTGTAGGCGATGATCAGCGACGGTCCGTCGTAGGCCTCGGCCTCACGGAACGCGTGCAGGGTCTGCTGAGGATCGGCGCCGAACGCCACTCGCGCCACGTACACGTCCGCGTAGGCGATCGCCTGGAGAGCCAGGTCCTTGGTGGGGACGGTCTTGCCCGCGGCGGCGAACTTCGCGACCGCCCCGAGCGGCGTGGCCTTGGACATCTGGCCGCCGGTGTTGGAGTACACCTCGGTGTCCATCACCAGCACGTTGACGTTGTGCCCGCTGGCCAGCACGTGATCGAGCCCGCCCGAGCCGATGTCGTACGCCCAGCCATCGCCACCGACGATCCACACGCTGCGGCGGACCAGGTGGTCGAGCACGCTGCGCAGGTCCTGGACGATCGGCCCGTCGAGCTCGTCGAGCCGGCGCTCGAGCACCGCGAGCCGTTCGCGCTGTGCGCGCAGTTCGGACTCTCGCACCTGCGGCGCAGACAGAATCTCGTCGACCAGCTCGGTGCCCACCGCGTCGCGCAGCTCCTGCAGCCGGCGGCGGGCGAGCTCGGTGTGGCGATCGGCCGCGAGTCGCAGACCCAGCCCGAACTCGGCGTTGTCCTCGAACAGCGAGTTCGACCACGCCGGGCCGTGCCCATCGGCATTGACCGTCCACGGCGTCGTGGGCTGGTTTCCGCCGTAGATCGACGAGCAGCCGGTCGCGTTGGCGACCGTCAGCCGGTCTCCGAACAGCTGCGAGAGAAGCTTCAGATACGGCGTCTCGCCGCACCCGGCGCATGCGCCGGAGAACTCGAACAACGGCTCGAGGAACTGCGTCCCGCGCACGGTGCCGAAGTCCACGCGGGTGCGGTCGTTCATCGGGAGCTGCTCGAAGAACGCGATGTTCTCACGCTCGCTCGCCAGCAGCGGCGCGATGGCGTCGAGGTTGATGGCCTTGCGGCCGGGCTCGGTGGCCGCGGACACCGGACAGGCCTCGACGCACAGCCCGCACCCGGTGCAGTCCTCGACGTACACCTGGAGCGTGTACCGCGCGTCCGGTAGCCCGGCTCCGCCCAGCGGCGCCGACCGGAAGCCGTCGGGAGCGCCGTCCAGGTGGTCTGGGTCGTAATAGCGGGATCGAATCACGCTATGCGGGCAGACGAAGCTGCAGTTGCCGCACTGGATACAGAGCTCTGAATCCCAGACCGCGACGATGTCTGAGACGTTGCGCTTCTCGTATTTGGTGGTGCCGCTCGGATATGTGCCGTCGACCGGAAGCGCGCTCACGGGCAGCTGATCGCCGTGGCCGGCCATCATCGTCGCCGTCACGGTTCGCACGAACTCAGGAGCATCTGCCGGCACGAGCTCGCGCGGCTGCAGCGTGGACGACACCTGGTCAGGGACGGCAACCTCGTGAAGGGCCGCGATGGATCGATCGACTGCCTCGACGTTGCGCCTCACGACCTCGGCACCGCGCTTGCCGTAGGTCTTCTCGATCGACCCCTTGATCGCCGCGATGGCCTGCTCGCGCTCGAGCACGCCGGAGATCGCGAAGAAGCACGTCTGCAGGACCGTATTGGTGCGCCGGGCGAGGCCCGCCTCGCGCGCGATCTTCCCGGCATCGATCGCGTACAGCTTGATCTGCTTGGCGAGGATCTTCTCCTGCACGGGGCGCGGCAACGCGTCCCAGACGCGATCCGGCTCCTTGGGACAGTTGAGCAGCAGGGTCGCGCCATGGGCGGCGCGATCCAGCACCTCGGAGCGCTCGATCAGGCCGAACTGGTGGCAGCCGACGAAGCTCGCGGCTGCGACGAGGTACGGGGCGCGGATCGACCGCGGGCCGAAGCGCAGGTGCGAAACGGTCTGCGAGCCCGACTTCTTGGAGTCGTAGACGAAGTAGCCCTGGGCATGCAGGTTCGCGGCGTCGCCGAGGATCTTGATCGTGTTCTTGTTCGCGCCGACCGTCCCATCGGAGCCCAGCCCGAAGAACACGGCGCGAACGGTGTCCTCGGGCTCGATGTCCAGCGACGCGTCATACGGCAGGCTCGTCGCGGAGACGTCGTCATTGATCCCGATCGTGAATCGCCGCTTGGGTCGCTCGCGCGCAAGCTCCTCGAACACGCCGGCGACCATCCCCGGGGTGAACTCCTTGGACGACAGGCCGTAGCGGCCGCCGATGACGGTTGGCATCGCCTCGCGCTCGCTGGCGTCGTTGGCCTCGCTCAAGGCCGCGAGCACGTCCAGGAACAGCGGCTCGCCGAGGGAGCCCGGCTCCTTGGTGCGGTCCAGCACGGCGACGCGCCGAACGCTTTCAGGCAGGGCCCGCGCCAGCTCGCGCGCCGGGAAGGGCCTGTAGAGCCTGATCTGCGCGACGCCCACCCGCTCACCTTGCGCATTCAGGTAGGCGACCGTCTCGCGCGCGGTCTCGCCGCCAGACCCCATCACGACCAGCACCCGCTCAGCTTCGGGATCGCCGCTGTAGTCCACCAGCCCGTACCGCCGGCCGGTCCGCTCGCCGAGCCGGTCCATCGCGCCCTGCACCAGGTCGGGCACGCGCGCATAGAACGGGTTGACCGTCTCGCGGGCCTGAAAGTAGATGTCGGGGTTCTGCGCGGTACCTCGGATGAACGGCCGCGCCGGCGACAGCGCCCGCTCGCGATGTGCCCGGACCAGCTCGTCCGAGACCAGCGCGCGCACGTCCGCCTCGTCGAGCATTTCGATCGTTTGCAGTTCGTGCGAGGTGCGAAAGCCGTCGAAGAAGTGCAGGAACGGAACGCGCGTCTCGAGCGTCGCAGCGTGCGCTACGAGCGCGAAGTCGTGCGCCTCCTGGACCGACGCGGCCGACAGCAGCGCAAAGCCGGTCTGGCGTACCGCCATCACATCCGAATGGTCCCCGAAGATCGACAGCGCCTGTGCCGCGAGCGACCGCGCGGCCACGTGCATGACCGCCGATGTCAGTTCCCCGGCGATCTTGTACATGTTCGGGATCATCAGCAGCAGGCCCTGTGAGGCGGTGAACGTGGTCCCAAGTGCTCCGCCCTGCAGGGCGCCGTGGAGGGCTCCCGCGGCACCGCCCTCACTCTGCATCTCCACGACCGCGGGGACCGTGCCCCAGAGGTTCGTCCGCCCCTTACTCGACCATTCGTCAGCGAGCTCTGCCATCGGCGAGGAGGGCGTGATCGGGAAGATGCAGCAGACCTCGCTGCACCTGAACGCCACCCAGACAGCGGCTTCGTTGGCGTCAACGGTGGCACGCATCAGCGCACCTCAACGGTCGGATCTGCGGGCGCCACGAATGCGTACTGGGGATCCGGCGCCGCCTCCGGCACCATCTCGATCGAGTGGACCGGGCACTGATCGAAGCATGCCCGGCAGCCGGTGCAGCGATCGTAGTCGAAGCGGTAGCGCTGACCCGGGCCGAGCTTGATCACTGCATCTTCGGGACATGCCCCCAGGCAGCCGTCGCACTCGATGCAGTTGCCGCACGACAGGCACCTCCTCGCCTCGAACACCGCCTCGTCCGGCGAGAGACCTCCAACGATCTCCGCGAAGCCCCCGAGTCGCTCCTGCGGCGCGAGCTCGGGCTGCCGGCGGCGAGGATGGTCACCGAAGTACCACAGGTTCAAGAGCTCGAACTCGGCCGTCGGATGCTTGGGCGCGCGCTCGTACTGCGAGCTGCGAAGCCAACCATCGATCTCCCGCGCGGCCCGCTTGCCGTGACCGACCCCCACGGTCACCGTGCGCTCCGAGGGGACCATGTCGCCCCCGGCGAACACGCCGGGGCAGCCGGTCATCAACGAGCTCGACACGCGGACCGTCCCGTCGCGGTCGAACTCCACCCCCGGCACTCCGCGCAGGAAGGCGGTGTCGCTCTCCTGGCCCAGCGCCAGGATCACGGTATCCGCCGCCAGCGTCTCGAACCGGCCAGTCGGTTGCGGGTAGCCGGTCTCGTCGAGCTCCATCTCCTCGACCTGCAGTTCAGGGCCCTCCATTGCCTTGATCGTCCGCAGCCAGTTGATCCGCACTCCCTCACGCTCGGCGTCTGCGGCCTCGTCCTCGTGGGCGGGCATCTGCTCGCGAGTCCGGCGGTAGACGATCAGCGCCTCCTCGGCGCCCATCCGCCGCGCGACTCGGGCGGCATCCATCGCGGTGTTGCCGCCGCCGTAGACGGCCACGCGACGCCCGATCACCGGCCGTTGGCCCCCCGCGACGCCGCGCAGGAATGACACCGCGTCGACGATGCGTCCGGCGTCGGCTGCGGGGATGTCGACCCGCTTTGACAGGTGCGCGCCGACCGCCACGAACACTGCGTCAAAGGCGCCGTCGCGGCGCTCCGCCTCGAGGTCCTCGACCCGCTCGTTGCTCCGGACGCGGACCCCCAGTGCTGCGATCCGATCGACCTCGGCGCCCATCACGTCCCGCGGCAGCCGGTATGCGGGAATCCCGTAGCGCATCATCCCGCCGGGCTCTGGACCGGCGTCGCGAACTTCGACCTCGTGGCCGAGACGCGCCAGGTGGTACGCGGCCGACAGGCCGCTCGGCCCCGCCCCGATCACCAGCACGCGTTTGCCGCTACGTGCCGGCGGGGGGTTGAACAGCCAGCCGCGGTCGAGCGCCATATCGCCGAGGAAGCGCTCGACCGCATGGATCGAGAGGGGACTGTCGAGCTCGGCGCGGTTGCAGACGCTCTCACACGGGTGGTAACAGACGCGTCCGTGGATGGCGGGGAACGGGTTGTCCGCGGTCAACACGCGCCACGCCCGCTCGTGCTCGCCGTCCTTGACGTGCGCCATCCACCCCTGGATGTTCTCGCCCGCCGGGCAGCCCGCGTTGCACGGCGGGAGCAGATCCACGTACACCGGCCGCTGGTCGCGCACGGGGCCCGTGCTCGATTGCGCATGCTCGAGATCGGTCAGGGGCGTGAGATCGGTTGCCGAACGTTCGCGTTGCGGCGGCGGGCGACGCTCAGCACGCTGGAAACGGCGCGGTTCTGGAGCCATGATCTGCAGGAACCTTACGCGCCTACCGTGGAGCTGCGATTGCGGCCTGGGCGGCTGCCACGCGCGCGATCGGCAGGCGGAACGGCGAGCAGCTGACGTAGTCAAGCCCCGAGTCGTGGAAGAACCGGATCGACTCGGGATCTCCGCCGTGCTCACCGCAGACGCCGAGCTCGAGGTCGGGCCGCTCGCGCCGCCCCCTCTCGACCGCCGTGCGCACGAGCTCGCCGACGCCCGCCTGATCGATCGTCGCAAACGGCGAGCCATCGACGATCTTCTCCTCGACATAGCGCGGGATGATCCGGCCCTCGATGTCATCCCGGGAGAAGCCGATCCCGCACTGCGTGAGATCGTTGGTCCCGAACGAGAAGAAGTCCGCGTGACGCGCGATCTGATCGGCGACGAAGCACGCGCGCGGGAGCTCGATCATCGTCCCGACGCTGAAATCGCTCCCGAGGCTGAGCCCCTCCTGCTCCGCCACCGACACCACGCGGTCCTTCACGAGCTCGAGCTCGCGTTCATAGGCAACCAGCGGGATCATGATCTCCAGGTGCGGCCCGCGGCCGGTTCGCTCTTGTACCGCCCGCGCGGCGCGGGCGATGGCGCGAACCTGCATCTCGTACACCTCCGGCTCCATCACGCCCAGCCGCACGCCGCGTGTACCGAGCATCGGGTTGGTCTCCTCGAGCGAGCGGACCCGATCGAACTGGCTCTCCAGTCCCGCGAGACGTGGGCTGCGGTCGATTCGTGCGCGCACGATCTCCTCGTGCAGCTCGAAGCGGTCGGGCAGGAACTCGTGCAGCGGCGGGTCGAGCAGGCGAATCGTCACCGGCCAGCCCACCATCGCCTCGAACAAGCCCTCGAAGTCGCTCTGCTGGAGCGGCAGCAGCTCGTCCAGCGCGGCCCGCCGTCCAGCTTCGTCGGTGGCCATGATCATCGCCCGCATCTTGGGCTGGCGATCAGCCGCCATGAACATGTGCTCGGTCCGGCACAGACCGATTCCCTCCGCGCCGAAGCGATGCGCGTGGGCGGCGTCCTCGGGGGTGTCGGCGTTCGCCCGCACGCCGACCTGGCGCAGCTCGTCGGCCCAGCGCAGGACGGTCTCGAAGCGCGCGTCGATATTGGCATCGACGAGCGGGACGTCATCGGTGGTGATCGCGCCGTTGGTGCCGTCGATCGCGATGAACTCGCCTGCGTGGAGGACGAGATCGCCGATCCGCACCTCGCCCGCCTTGAGATCGATGTCCAGGGCCGCCGCACCGGTGATCGCGGGACGGCCCATGCCGCGTGCCACCAGCGCCGCGTGCGAGGCCTTGCCGCCCTCCGACGTCAGGATCCCCGCCGCAGCATGGAACCCGGCGACGTCGTCGGCCTCCGTGAACGGGCGCACGAGGATGACCGCCTTGCCGTCGGCAGCCTGCGCGACGGCGTCAGGCGCGGTGAACACGATCACGCCCTTCGCCGCGCCCGGCGAGGCGGCCACCCCACGAGCGAGGACGGTGTAACGCGCGGTGGTGTCGAACGACGGGTGCAGGAGCGCGTCGAGCGCTCCGGCGTCGATCGTCGCGACCGCCTCCGCCTTGGTCAACAGCCGCTCCTCGAACGCGTCCACTGCGAAGCGCACGGCGGCCTGTGCGGGCCGCTTGGCGTTGCGCGTCTGGAGCATGAACAGGCGGCCCTCCTCGACGGTGAATTCGGTGTCCTGCATATCCCGGTAGTGACCCTCCAGCTTGCGCAGGATCTCCGTCAGCTGATCGGCGGCCTCCGGGTTCCAATCGCGCAGCTCGGCGAGGTCGCGCGGCGTGCGGACCCCCGAGACGACGTCCTCCCCCTGGGCGCGCGGAAGGAAGTCCCCAGACGGCGTAGGAGCACCGGTGACCTCGTCACGGCTGAAGGCCACCCCCGAGCATGACGTGTCGCCCTTGTTGCCGTACACCATCTGCTGCACATTGACGGCCGTCCCCCAATCGTCCGGGAGCCTATTGATGCGACGGTACTGGACCGCCCGGGCGCCCATCCACGAGTCGAACACGGCCTGAATCGCCTCGGTCAGTTGCTGCCGTGCGTCGGTCGGGAACTCGTAGTAGGACTTGAAGCTCTCGGTCAGCTCGCGCAGCGCCCCGGCGTCCAGCTCGGTGTCGAGGGTCACGCCGCGGTCCCGCTTGACACGCGCGATCTCTTCCTCGAAGCGCTCCCCCGGGATCCTGCGCACGACGTTGCCGAACATCTGCACCAGGCGGCGATAGCAGTCCCACGCGAAGCGCTCATCCTCCGTGCGCGCCGCCAAGCCGGCGGCCGACTCGTCGTTCAGCCCGAGGTTCAGCACCGTGTCCATCATCCCCGGCATCGACACGCGCGCGCCGGAGCGCACTGAGACGAGCAGCGGATCCTCGGTGTCGCCCAGCGACTTACCGGTTCGCTTCTCGAGCGCCGCGAGTGCCGCGCCAACCTGCTCCTCCAGGCCGTCCGGCCACGTCCGGGCGCCGCGCATGTAGGCCACGCACGCCTCGGTCGTGATGGTGAACCCGGCCGGGACCATGTCGGCGCCCAGGATGCGCGTCATCTCAGCCACGCCGGAGCCCTTGCCGCCCAGCAACTCGCGCAGCTTCCGCGACCCCTCGGCGAAGTCATACACCCACTTGTGGGTCCGAGCCGGGGAATCCTTGGCTGTGGCGCCTGCTACTTGCGTGCTCATGTGATTTCTCCCAAGCTCTCGACGTTTCGCCCACGGTTTGGCGGAAGACTGCTGGTGACGAATAGTCTTGGCGCCGCGCGCGGTCTATATCCGTGCGCTCTGCTCGGTTCCGTACGTAGTTTTCCCCGCGAAGTAGCTCTCCGCAGCGATGGTTCGGGGTCGCGCGTTGTCCCACGCCGCCTCGAACCTCTAGCGTGGCGGAATGCACTCTCAGGCACGTTGGACGCTGGCCGCGGCCGCCGCGGCGGGGGGACTGGGCGAGTTGGTCCGCCGCCGCCGATCGGCACGCACCGCGTCCGCGCCGCGCGTAGCGCCCGACCCGCCTCCGCCACCGCTGACAACGCAGTCCAGTCCCGGTCAGATCGCCGACCTGCAACAGGCCTTCGGCGCTGAGATGGCTGACCCGTCGGCGCCGTCGCCGGACCCGGGCAGAGCGGCCGGCTGACCAGGCCGCTACGGGGCCGTGCATGCTGGACCACCGCTTCCCGACGATGGGCACGGTTGCGCGAGTCGTGCGCGACGCCGACGGCGACGTCGACGTGGCGTCGTGGTTTGCAGAGATCGACCGCCGCCTGTCGCGCTTTGACGCGAGCAGCGACCTCTCGCGCCTGAACGCCGATCCGCGCGCCTGCGTGCCCGCGGCGCCCCTGTTACGGGCGGCGGTCAGGGCTGCGTTGCAGGCGGCCTCCATGAGCGGCGGCCTCGTTGACCCGACGCTGCTCGGGGCGCTCCGTCGAGCCGGCTACGGTGAGTCCCGCGCCCACACCCGGCCTCCGTCGCTATCGCGCGGGCTGGGATCAGCGCCGCCCCGGCGCCCGGCTCGGCCCGATCCGGCCGCCCGGTGGCGCGCGGTGGTGGTTGACGATCGCGCCGGAGCGATTCGTCGGCCGCCGGGCCTCGAACTCGATCTCGCGGGGTCGGTCAAGGGTTGGGCGGCCGACGGACTTGCTGTCCGGCTCGAGCGCCACGGACGCTGCGCCGTCGACTGCGGCGGCGACCTGCGGGTGGTGGCCGGGGGTGGAGCTCCGTGGGAGGTGCGCGTGCGCCATCCGGTCACCGGCGCCGTTGCCCATACGCTCCGGATCTGCGCGGGCGGGGTGGCGACCTCTGGCATCGACGCACGACTCTGGGAGCGTCCGGACGGCGATTTCGCCCACCACCTGATCGACCCTGCCACAGGAGTCCCGGCCTGGACGGGGCTGGTCGCGGCCACGGCGCTTGCCCCGACCGCATTGGAGGCCGAGGCGCTGGCAAAGGCCGCTCTGCTGTCAGGTCCGGCGGCAGGACGGCGGCTACTGCGCGCTCGCTTCGGCGGCGTGCTCGTCCACGATGATGGCACCGTCGTCCGAGTCCTCTGAGTGCTCGGCGCGGTTGATCCCTCGCCCTACGGCCTCGATTAGGAATCCACGCAGCGAGGCGAGGTCGATGACGCTCGTCACCGACCCCATCCGAACGGCTCGTTCGATGCTGTGAACCTGGTCGAACCGCTCCGCAAACGCGCGCCGCTTCTCACCCAGCACCTCCTCCCACAGCGCGGCCCTGTGGGCCCGCAGGCGCTGGCGCTCCGTGCCCTCGGCTTGCGCAACCCGTCGGGAGAGCGCCTGGACACGCTCGTCCCCGGCGACGGCACGCGCAACCTCGCCGGCGAACACCACTGCGGCCGCCGGGGCGCCCCCGATCACCGATGCTCGGGCGCCTTGGAGCGCGACCGTCTCGAGGTTCGGATTCAACTTCTGCGAGAAGACCACGAAGGCGCCGCCGTGGTAACGCGAGAGGACGCAGAACACGATCGGGCCGTCGAAATTGACGACCGCCCGCGCGATCTCGGCGCCGAACTCCAGCTGCCATTCGCGCAGCGACTCGGGCGAGCCGTCGAACCCGGCGAGGTTTGCGAGCACGACCACGGGCCTGCGCCCGGCCGCTGCGTTGAGCGCGCGGGCGATCTTCTTGGCGGCGCGCGGGAATAGCGTGCCCGCGGTCCATTGCCCCGGGCCATCAGCAGGGATCGTCCCGCGGCGCGGGAGCGGCCGCGACTCGGTCCCGATCACCGACACCGGCCAACCTCCCAGATGCGCGTCCCACACGACCGCGACCTCAGCGTCGCGCATCGCCGCCCAGCGCTCCAGGGGCGAGTGGTCGGAGTCGATCACCGCGCCCATCACAGACCGGATGTCAAACGGTTGCTTGCGATCGACGTTCAGATCATTTGCGAACACGTCCGCGATCCGGTTGCGCTCCGAGCCGGGCACATGATGCGGGGCGTCGCCGACATCGCGATCGGCCGGATCGGCTGTGTGCGCCCGGCGCGGAAAGCGTTCGCCGGGCGCGACATACGTGTGCTCGTAGTACCGAAGGAGCAACCGGCAGGCGTCGGCGAGATCGCCGGCCCAATATTGGGCCTGGCCGTTGGGCCCCATGATCCGCTCGTAGCCGCCGATGCCGAAGTTGTCCTCGGCGGACACTCCCCCCGAATAGTCGAGCACCTGCTTGCCGGCCAGCACCATCGCGCCTTGGGGCGTCATGATCAGCGCGCCGCGGGTGTGCATCAGCATCGTCGCCTCCGCGTTGCAATACGGTTGCGCGCCAACGTTGATTCCGGCGACCACCACGTTGAGCTCTCCGCCGGCCTGCGTGAACAGAACGATCCGCCGCAGCCCCGTTGCGATCCAGTCCATCGTCTCGGTGCCCGAGTCCATCGCGATCTTCGCTCCGGCCGAGATCGCGAACCACTCGAGCGGGACTCCGAGCTGCTCTGCCAGGTCGATCGCAGCGACGATCCGCCGGCACTCGGGCTCGGCCAGCGATCCGAGCGCTCGCGTCGGGTCGCCGAGCAGGATCACCCGCAGCATGCCTTGGGGGTAGCGCTCGGTGAAGTTGCGAATGGTGCCGACGACGATGCCGCTCGGGTTCGTCGCCAGAGGCCGCATGACCGGCTCGAGCCCGCCGCGGTCGGTCAGTTCGTGTTCGATGAACTCGCCGGCCGGCCGGCCGGCAGTGAGATGGGCGGGGGCGAGCAGCTGCACGATCTCGGCGGGATGAAGGGTGCCCCGGCGGCGTGCTGAGCTGATGCGTCGCGTCGCCTCGTCAAGCGGCTTGAGCGGCTCGGTGGGCGGGTCCTGCACCTCGACCTCCACCTCGTGGCCGGTCGGCACGTAAAAGCGCAGGACCCGGTCACGGACGCCATCGTTCTCTCGGAGGCGTCCCTGTATCGCCACGAGCTCTAGCCCCAGTCCGGCTGTCCCGGACGCCGCGCGCTGGACGAGCGCGCGAACCTCGTCAGGATGCAGTTCGATCACCGGCCACGCGTGCAACACGACGCGGTTCCACATGAGACGCCGGTGCAGAGGACGCCGCGCCTGGAACGCACGGATTGCCTCCAGTACCGACACTATGACGCGTTCGAGTTCCGGCAGCGCGACGACGCGACCCCCCTCGTCACGGAGGGCGGTGAGGTCGCGAACCTCTGCCAGCGCGAACAAACGTTCATCCTCGGCGTTGGCGCGGGCGACTCCGCGGAACATGTAGATGTCCTCGGTCGATGGGAGGCGCTCGAGATCGAACTCGCGCAGGCGCCACAGACGCAGGCGATGGCCCATCATGGGGTGAAGATCGCGCAGCACCTCGTCCTCGACGAGTCCGGTCGGTCCCGGCCGGAACGTGAACAGGTCGATGGCCGACATTCCCCGGCCTCTGCGGGGCTCTGCGACCGCGATGACGACACGCTCAAGCGCCAGCGGGGTCGGAACCTCGGCGAGCGCGGTGCTCAGTCGCCGCGCGGTCTCCTCGCGCGCCGGCGCTCCGCCGTGATGTTGCGCGTACAGGTCGAGCACCGCGAGCCTCCCGCTGGGCAGTGCGTCGGCGTGACGGGCGAAAGCGCTTGCGATCGCCCTCACGTCCTCGAGCTCGACGTACGCAGTCGTCAGTTCCCGCCTGACCCCGTTCAAGGCGTAGCTCGCACGCGCGACGTCGTACCCATCGAGCTGCAGGTGCTCGAATCCCCCGAGCGAGCGGGTCCGGTAATAGCGACGAGCCATCGCCTCGATCAACAGCCGGCGAGCGGCCGGTGATGCTGAGCCCATCGCGACCGTCAGTCGCGGCGCGAGGGGGCGGGGGCAATCGACTATCTGCCCGATCAGCTTCCTCTCGTCACGTCGCCCGGGCTCGCTCGTGAGCGCCGCCACCTGCCGCTCGGTCTCGGCGTAGGCTCGCTCTCGGGCCGCCGCGATCACCGGCTCGTCGAAGTAGCGGAAGCGGACCTCGCGGGCCAGATCGGCGATGACCGGGTCGCGCCCCTCGAGCGTGATCGCGAGCCGGTCCAGGACGTCCCGGAATTCCTCGTCATCGACGTGCCCGACCAGCTCATCGGCATCCTCGAGCCGACGGTCGAGGATCGCCATGATCGCAGTGCGTGCGATCTCCGCTCGCTCCATGGAGAGGAACAGCCGGTAGCACGCCTCCTCCAACGCTGGGGTTCGCTCGAGGCTGTCGATCCCGTAGTGGGCCAGCGCCCGGCACAAAGCGGCCGTAAACCGTGGCGTCAGGCCCTCGGCCTCGGCGTCGAGTGAGCGCAGCCACGCGTGCAGGTGCTCCCGCGGGCTTGGCCCGAGCACGGACGCCGGCTCGTTGTCGCCGCGCTGGGGACGCGAGACCGCGCGCAGGTCGGTGAACATTCCCAGCAGGCGATGCTCGCCCGGAATCAGGGCCGGATCACACGCGAGCAGGTTTGCGCATTCGCCGTGCAGGTCGGCGATCGTCCGCTCAACTTCGGGCGTGCCGATGTCGTAACCGAGGACCAGCCATTCCATCCGGCGCAGGTTCTCCCGGCAGCGGTCGGGGCCGGCATCCTTCGGCTTCGCCAGGGCCGCGAATGACAGGCGCTCGCCCGGCGGCGCCTGGGCTGGTTGCTCGATCGGCTCCAGCGCGACCAGCGGCGTCTGCGCCGCGACGTGGACGTTCTCGCCAACGAGCACCTGCTTGACCCGGCCGCGGAACGGCGCGGTCAGCGACGACTCCATCTTCATCGCCTCCACGATCGCGACCACGTCTCCGGCCTCGACGACGTGCCCCGGGGACACCGGGATCGAGACCACCAGCGCGGAACCCGGAGCGCGGACGAGGCCGGCATGATCGCGTAAGACACGATGCGGCACGGCGTCGATCTCCACGAGCAGGTCATCGCCCTGTCTGGAGGTCACAGTCCGGTGGGTCCGGCCGAGCAGCTCGAGGCGGCGCTCGTGCGGCCCGAGCCGGCGGGCGGTCAACTCGAGCGACTGTCCGTCAACGGTGACTCGGTAGCGGTCCGGGGCGATCTGCGAGACGCCGAGCCGGTAAGACCTCCCGCGGTGGCGCAGCTCATAGGTGCGCGCCAGCGCACCCGCCGCCTGAGGTCGGCCGCGGCGAGCGAATGCGTAGAAGCGGGCCCGATCGTCGGCAGCATCCCGGTCCGCCAGCTCGATCGCGGCCTGGACCAGCGCGAGGTCAGCGTGGCGCACCGGCAGCGCACCTCGGCTCGTATCCAACCGGTCAAGCCAGCCGCTGTCGACCTCGCCGGAGCGTACCTTCGGATCGTCCAGCAGCTGGAGCAGGAAGCCTTGGTTTGTCGTCCCGTCGTCAAGGGTCGCGACCGTGTCGGCGAGTGCCCGGTGCAGGCGCGCCAGCGCCTCGTCCCGGTCGCTGCCCCACGCCGTCAGCTTGCCGATCGTGTAGTCGTGCTCCGCCGGGATGTGGTCGCCCTCGGTCACCGCAGTGTCGACCCGCAGACCGGCACCGGTTGGCAGCCGCAGGTGGACCAGCCGGCTGGTCGCAGGTACGAACCCGGGCGTCGGGTCTTCCGCGCACAGGTGGGCCGCGATCGCGTGCCCGACCGGCGCCGGCCGGTCGCCCTCGAGTCGCCCACCTGCGGCGACGTGCAGCTGAAGCTTGACGAGATCGAGCCCGGTCACCGCCTCCGTCACCGGGTGCCCGCATCCGAGACGGGCCTTCACCTGCATGAACGAGACCCGGCGCGCTGCCGCTTCGCACAGGAATTCGACCGTGCCGGCGCCGCAGTACCCGGCACGCAGCATCAGCCGCTGCGCCGCATCCATGAGGTGTCGCTCCTGACCGGTGGTGAGGCCCGGGCTCGAGGATTCCTCGAGCAGCCTCCGTTCGCCTGCGCTGCACGAGCAGTCGCACACCCCGAGCGGCCACACAGCGCCATGGCCGTCGGCGATGATCGGCACCTCCACGTGACGCGCCCCCGTGCCTGGCTGCTCCGAGCCGCGACCGGACGGGCCGACCGCAATACCCACCTCCTCGGCGAGTTGCGCCACGGCGGTCTCGTCCCTCAGCCGTCGCATCACGGCCGGATCCGGCCCCACGAATACGATCCCGAGCCGCCCGCAGAGCTCGGCGAACTCGGGCCGCTCGGCCACGGGTCCCCAGCCGACCCACGCGGCGTCAGCGCGAGACGCCCGTAGGGCACGCTCGAGCCCGTCGTGGTCTCCAAGGGACACCGTCTCATCGGCCTGCCGGACGAACGTCGCGTCACGCTCGGCCTCGGTATGCGCGGCGATGAGGCGGATGGGATCGGCTCGGCCGTGGTTGAGCTCGCGCACGGCATGGATGACGCGCACCGCGGGCTCACCGCGGCTGACGATCACCAGCCGTGAGAACTCACAACGCAGCATCGAACCTCAGTCCTCGGCGATCCCGCCGAGCTGCTGTCACCCCCCGTCGGAGTAGCCGGCCTCGAGCAGCCCGATGACCTCGCGGATCATCGGGATGCGCGGGTTGGTGCGAATGCTCGGGTCCATGAACGCCGCCTTGGCGAGGTCGGGAATCGCCTTTTCGAACTCCTGGCGTTTCACGCCGTAGTCCGCCAGCGTCCGCGGCTCGTCGACCTCCGCCAGCAGGTCATCGACGCGGGCGAACAGCCGCTCGCGTCGATCGCGCTCGCTCTTGCCCCCGAGCCCGAGAATCCACCCGATCTGGGCGTACTTCTCGGGCGCGACGTAGGCGGAGTAGCCCGGCGCCGGCATGAACTTGCTCGGCAGCGACGCGTTGTAGCGCAGCACGTGCGGAAGGAAGATCGCGTTCGCACGGCCGTGCGCGATCCCGAAGTGGGCGCCCACCGGGTGCGCGAGCGCATGATTGAGCCCAACGAACGCGTTGGAGAAGGCCAGCCCGGCGATCGTCGCGGCATTGGCCATCGCCGTGCGAGCCTCCAGGTCAGAGCCGTCGTGATAGGCGCGCGGCAGCGACGAGAAGATCAGGTTGACGGCCTGGATGCAGAACGCGTCGGTGTACGGAGAGGCGAAGATCGAGACCACCGCCTCCAGCGCATGGGTCAGCGCGTCGATTCCAGTATCGGCGGTGATCTCCCGCGGCATGGTCAGAGTCAGCATCGGGTCGACGATCGCCATGTCGGGCACGAGCGAGTAGTCGACCAGCGTCACCTTCCGCTGGCCCACGCTGATCACCGCGGCCGGCGAGACTTCCGAGCCCGTGCCGGACGTCGTCGGGATCGCGATCAGCCGCACCTTGTGCTCGACCTGCGGGAAATCGGAGATTCGCTTGCGTGCGTCCAGGAACGGCAGCGACAACTCGCGGACGCTCACGTGCGGGCTCTCGTGGAACAGGCGCATCGCCTTGGCGGCATCCATCACCGAGCCGCCGCCGATGGCGATGATTGCGTCGGCGTCGAAGCGTTCCAGCTCCTCCACTCCGGCCCGGATCTGCGCCTCGGTCGGTTCGGGCTCGACCCCGGAGAACACGTTGACGGCGTCGGCGGTGAGGTAGTGGCGCACCTCCTCGGCCACCCCCCTGGCCACGGTCGGACCGTCGGTGACGATCATCGGGCGGTCCGCCCCGAGCTGCCTCAGGTTGTCGAGCGCGCCGGGATTGAAGTACGTGTCCGAGGGGACCCGGAACCACTGGGAGGGTGTCTGCCGGCGTGACACGGTCTTGATGTTCAAGAGGTTTCGGTAGTTGACGTTGTCGGTCGTGTTCGAGCCTCCCCAGGTACCGCAGCCGAGCGAGAAGGTCGGGGTCAGCGAGTTGTAGACGCCGCCCAGCGCTCCGACTGCGGTCGGCGCGTTGACGAGGATCCTCCCTGTGCGGATCGCGAGGGCGAACCGATCGATCACGTCGTCGTTATTCGCGTACACGGCCGAGGTGTGGCCCAGTCCGCCGTGCTCGGTGACCAGCTCGCACGCCTTGATCCCGTGCTCGACACTTGGCGAGCGCAGCACCCCGAGCACCGGCATCAGCTTCTCGGCGATGAACGGGTGGGCGGCCAGGGCGTCGAGGTCCGTCGGGAGCGGGGCGAGCAGCACCTTGTCGTCCTCCGCTGCCTCGAAGCCCGCCAGGGCGGCCAGGTTGACGCATGACTGCCCGAGGATTTCGATCTGCACCTTGCCGTCGTCCGAGAACGACCGAGCCGCCAGCGCGGCCGTCTGGTCGTCGGTCAGCAGCCGGGCGCCCATCCGCTGGAACTCCTCGATCATTTGATCGTAGATCTGATCGTCGATCACGCACGTCTGCTCCGCCGGGCAGATCACCGAGGAGTCGAATGTCTTCGAGACGAGAATGTCGACCACCGCCATCCGGATGTCGGCGCTGCGGTGTACGTACACCGGCGCGTTGCCCGAGCCGACGCTCAGGCACGGCTTGCCGGCGGCGTTCGCGGCCGCCACCGCCTTCGGGCCGCCGGTCGTCCAGATGAAGTCGACGTCGGGATGGTGGAACAGGTACTGCGAGACGTCCAGCGACGGGTCGGGGATCACCTGCAGCGCGTGTGCGGGCAGCCCCGCCGCCTCGCCCGCCTCCTGCAGGATCTCAGCCGCACGAGCTGCGCAGCGCGCAGCCCGCGCTGACGGACGCATGATCAACGCGTTACGGGTCTTCGCGCAGACGATCGACTTGAACAGCGCCGTCGATGTCGGGTTGGTGATCGGCAGCAGCGCCAGCACCACCCCGATCGGCTCGGCGACGTACTTGAGCGAACGCTCGCGATCCTCGTCGATCACGCCGACCGACTTCTTGTCCTTCAGGTAGTCGAACAGGAACTCGGTGGCGATGTAGTTCTTGAGCACCTTGTCCTCGAGCACTCCGAACTGGGTCTCCTCCATCGCCAGCTCCGCCAGCTCGAGCGCGTTCTCGAGCCCGGCGACAGTCATCGCCCAGACGATTCGGTCGACCGCCTCCTGATCGAGCTTGCGTAGCGCTATCGAGGCTTCCTGTGCGCGCTGCACGAAGCCGTCCAGCCGCTGTGCCCACTCGGCGTCCGTCGGGACGGGCGGTTCTTTGATGGCCGTGGCCATGGTGGTTCCCCTTCCTAATCGAGTGCCGGCATCATCGGGCCGTCGCCGGCTGGGTCGAGGATTCCTTCCTCGAGCCACTTGTACCGGCCGTCCAGCACGTTCTGCGCAGCGCGATAGCGGGCGTCGTCGTCGTTGGACCACAGCTCTCCGAACAGCGCGTCGGCTCTGCGCTTGGCCATCGAGCAGAACAGCTGCGCGAGCTCGAACGCTTCGTCCTTGCGCTCCGGGTGCTCGCGTCCGAGGGTGTCGGCGTAGACGACGGTCGAGGAGATCGCGAACAGCTCCGCGCCGATGTCGACGATGCGCCCGAGGAACGTCTGCTTATTCTCGAGCTTCGCCTGCCAGCGCGCCATGCCGTAGAACGTCTCGCGCGCGAGCTTGCGCGAGGCCCGCTCGACGTAGCGCAGGTAGGTCGCCAGCGGTCCGAACTCCTCGTAAGCGCGAGGATTCTGGCCCTTGCCGACGGCGAGCTGTGGTAGCCACTTGCCGTAGAACAGCCCGGCCTTCATCGCCGCATCGGCCTTGGCCTTGGCGTCGCCGTCACCCATCAACAGACCGCCCGCGGCCTGGAGGTGGGTGTCGACCGCCTCGCGGGCGATCAGCAGGTGCATGATCTCGGTCGACCCTTCGAAGATGCGGTTCACGCGCATGTCCCGCATGACCTGCTCCACCGGCACGGGCTTCTCGCCGCGCGCCTTGAGCGACTCCGCCGTTTCGTAGCCGCGACCGCCGCGAACCTGCATCAGCTCGTCGATCACCTTCCATGAGAGCTCCGATCCGTACGCCTTGCACAGCGCGGCTTCGATCCGGATGTCGTTGCGCTTGTTGTCGGCCAGGCGCGCCGCGACGTCGAGCATCGCCTCGAGGCCGAAAGCGCTGCCGGCGATGAAGGCCAGCTTCTGCGCCACCGCGTCGTGCTTGCCGATCGGACGCCCCCACTGGACCCGCTCGACGGCCCATTCGCGCGCGACCTTGGTCGCCCACCTGGAGGCACTGGCCGCGATTGCCATCAGCGCCAGGCGCCCGGTGTTCAGCGTGCTGAGCGCGATTCTGAGCCCGTCGCCCTCACGGGCGATCCGGTTCTCCTCGGGAACGAACACGTCCTTGAGGATCGTCACCGAGTTCTCGATCCCGCGTATCCCCATGAACGCGTTGCGATGCAGGACCGTGATGCCCTCGGTCTTGTACGGCACCACGAACGCCGTGATCCCGCCGCGGTGGCCCTCGCCCTTGGGTACCTTCGCCATCACCACGACGATGTCGGCAATCGTCCCGTTCGTCGCCCACAGCTTGCGGCCGTTGATCATGTAGCCGCCCTCGACCGGCGTCGCGGTTATGTCGTCATCGACCGGCGCCGCGGCGTGCTCGGGATTGATCGGCACCGCCGTCGAAGCCATCCGGGCCGGATCGGAGCCGACGCCCGGCTCGGTGAGCAGGAACGCGCTGACGTGGTCCTTGGCGACCAACGGCAGCCACTTGCGGCGTTGCTCCTCGCTCCCGAACATCCGCAGCGGCTCGGCGACGCCGATCGACTGGTGCGCGCTGAGCAGCGTGCAGATCGCCGCGTGACAGTTGGCGGCGATCCCCAGCGCCTTGCTGTAGTACACCTGCGACAAGCCCAGCCCCCCGTACTCGGGCGGGACCTTCATCCCGAGCGCGCCGATGCTCTTCAGCCCGTCGATCACCCTGTCCGGGATCTTCGCGTTGCGCTCGATCTCCAGTGGATCGGCCCGCTCGGCCAGCACAGCCCGGAGCTCGCCCAGGAAACGCTCGCCCTTTTCGATCGCCTGGGGATCCAGCTGCGGCTGCGGGTGAATCAGATCGAGGCGGAAATCACCGAGGAACAGCTGCTTGCCGAAGCTCGGCAGCTTCCATTCGGCCTCGCGCGCCGCCTCGACGACGTCGCGAGCTTCTTTTTCTGAAACGTTGGTGGCCACCGTTGGTCCTCTCTCTTAACCGTTCATCGAGCCGAAGCTCGATCACATGTTCATTCCGCCGTCAACGTCCCAGATCTGCCCCGTGATGTAACCCGAGGCGTCCTGGGCGAGGAAGCACACGACGCGAGCGATCTCCTCCGGGTGTCCCGCCCGGTGCATCGGGATGCGCTCCACCATCTCCGCAAACAGGTACGGCGGGATTGTCGCGACCATATCGGTCTCGGTCAGCCCCGCAGCGATGCAGTTGACCGTGACCCCGATCCCTTTCTCGAGCTTTCCAGCCAGGCGGACCGTAAGCGCCGCCTCGCGCGCGAGCGTCTTGGTGAGTCCGAACATCCCCGACTTAGCGGCCGTGTAGTTCACCTGGCCGACGTTGCCCGTCTCGCCGCTGATCGACGAGATGTTGATGATCCGCCCAGAGCCTCGCCCGATCATGTGCGTGAGCACCGGCTTAGCCATGTAGAAGGCTCCCGACAGGTCGACCTGCACGACCTTGTCCCAATCGGCCGGAGACATCTTCAAGAACAGCTTGTCGACGGTGATGCCCGCGTTGTTGACCAGGATGTCCAGCCGGCCGTGCTGCTCGATCACGTCCTTGACGACGCGTGCGCAGTCTTCCGAGTCGCCGATGTTGCCCTGATGCAGCGACAGCGTGCCTCCCTCGGCCTCGACCGACTGGCGCAGCTCGTCGGCGCGCGCCTGATTCGAGGAATAGCCCGCAGCCACGACGGCGCCGTCCGCCGCGAGGGCGTGGCAGATCGCCGCGCCGATCCCGCGCGTACCTCCCGTGACCAGCGCTACCCGACCGGTGAGGTCGCGGTCACGCGCAACGGTCTGAGTCTTATCACCTGCAGTCGCCATGATGGTGTCCCTTTCCGTACTAGTAGAGCCGCTCGACGATCATCGCCTGGCCGTTTCCGCCGGCGACGCACATCGTCTCGAGGCCGTACCTGCCGCCCACCGAGTCGAGGTTGTTGAGCAGGGTGATCATGATGCGCGCGCCGGTCATCCCGAACGGATGACCCAGCGCGATCGCGCCGCCGTTGATGTTCAGCTTCTCTGGGTCGATGCCCAGCTCGTCCCGGCACGGCAGCACCTGCGCCGCGAATGCCTCGTTGATCTCGACGAGGTCGATGTCGTCGATCGTCAGGCCGGCCTGCTTCAGCACCGCCTTGACGGCCGGGATCGGCCCGAGGCCCATGATCTCGGGGCGGACCGCCGCCACCGCCGAGGCCACGATCCGCGCCCGCGGCTTGAGGCCGCGCTCGCGGGCCTTCTCCTCTGACATCACCAGCACGGCGGCGGCGCCGTCGTTGAGCGGGCATGAGTTGCCCGCGGTCACGCTGCCGCCTGGCTTGAAGGCGGGCTTGAGCTTCGAAAGCGTCTCCACTGTCGTGCCGGCGCGCGGCCCATCGTCTCTCGTGACCGTGTGCGCGGCGATGACGTCTCCCCCGGCGTCGTGGGTCTCGGGAATATCCACACCCACGACCTCGCTGTCGAAGTGGCCGCTCTCGCGTGCCGCGACCGCCCGTTGCTGGGACAGCGCAGCCCACTCGTCCTGGGCCTCGCGGCTGACCTTGCAGCGCTCGGCCACGTTCTCGGCCGTCATCCCCATCGGGATGTAGACGTCGTAGCCGGTGCCGTTTGTGCCCTCGAGCTTCGGGTTCGCCAGGGGAAGCGTCATGCCGGCTCCGCGCGATGTGGCCTCAACACCCGCTGCGAGGTACTGGTCGCCTTCGCCGGCCTTGATCGCGTGAAACGCCATCCGGATCGTCTGCAGCGACGATGCACAGAAGCGGTTGACGGTGACCCCCGGGATGTGGTGGTCGAGACCGGCGAGCAACGTTGCGTTGCGGGCGATGTTGTAGCCCTGCTCGTGATCCGGGAACCCACAACCCATCATCACGTCGACGGTCTCCCTGAAGTCGACTTCGGGGCTGCGTTCGACGAGGGCGCGCAGCGGGATCGCGGCGAGGTCGTCGGCCCGGATGTCCCGGAGCGTCCCTTTCATCGCGCGGCCGATCGGCGTCCGGATGGCGTCGACAATGACTGCTTCAGACATGGGTCCTCCTTCGTGCGATCCCACAGAGGACCGGAGAGATTGCGTCGCTGATGATTCAGTCTGCGCGGGCGCGGCCAGCGCCTCATCCGGCAGCCGCCACAGCGGCCCCGCGGAGAACTACGCAACCACCGACGGCCTTGCGATCCGTCAACACGCCGGCAGGCCGGCCGCGGGGGAATCCATGGTTCCTGACCGGGTGGCGCTGCGAAGCCCGGATGTCCGCACCTGGGCGAGTCGCATCTATCCGCGGCTCGGCCGACGACACCTGTCGGCTCGCACGGCGACGGCGATCCGTTCAGTCCTGAGCTTGGACCAGCTTGTGATCGAGTGCGTACCGGACGAGCTCGGCTCTCGAGACCAGGCGGAGCTTTTGCTGAATGTGGGCGCGGTGGGTCTCGTACGGTGCGGACCGACAGATACAGCTGCTCGGCGATCTCGGCGTTCGTGTAGCCCAGCGTGATCATCCGCAGGACCTCGACCTCCCGCTCAGACAGGCCGTCGGGAGGCCCGGACGGCGGTTCGATGGCGACGCGCGCGCCCAGCCGCGGATTCAGGTAAGTGTCGCCGGCGGCCGCCCGCTGGATGGCTTCGACCAACTCCGTCTCGGCGGCTTCTTTGAGCACGTATCCGAGCGCGCCGGAGCTGAGCGCCTCGCGTGCGTACGCCGTTCCGCTTCCGCGCGGTGTTCGCGCTCGTCCTGACGCTCGTCCTGTTCGAGGTCCTCGCCCCGAGCGATGACTGGGCTCGCGCCGTCGCCGTCGCGCTGGCCGGTGGCGCGCTGACTGTCGCGGTTGCCACGTCCCGGGCGCGGGCTCCGGTGCGTCGCGCCCGCGCCTGGCTGGTCGGGGGCTTTGCGCTCCTCGTGATCATCGGGATCGCCGCCGGGCTGTTTGGCAGCGCGATCACGTTCGCGGTGGTGACGTTGCTGATCCTCGGCATCCCGGTGGCGCTGGTCGGGGGGTTGTTGCGGCTGATTCGGACAGCGGGCGTCACCGTCCAAGTTGTCGCCGGCGCACTGACGGTCTATCTGGTCGTGGGCCTGTTGTTCGCGTCGATTATCGCCTTCGCGGCGACCGTCGAGAGTTCGCCGTACTTCACGCAGGGGAAGCAGGTCTCAAACGGCGAGCGGGTCTACTACTCGTTCACCGTGCTGACGACGACGGGGTTCGGCGACTTCACGGCTGCCCAGCCGTTCGGGGATGCTCTGGCCGTGCTCGAGATGTTGACCGGGCAGCTGTACCTGGTCACGGTGATCGGAATCGTCGTCGGGAACTTCGCCGGCCGGCGGACGGCTCGCGATATGCAGGCTCAACGCTCACAACGAGATCTGGAGGCACCATGACGCGCTTGACGATTCCGTGGCCGATCCGGAGCGCACTCGCCGGGACGGCCGGAACGGCCGCGATGACAGCCGCCTACGCCACCGAACCACGCCTCCGGCACGACCACCGCGGTCCGCTCGATTACGACGACTCGCTCGTCCCCGGGACGATCGTCGCTTCGATCATGCACCTGGGCAGGGTGACGGCGAAGGAGGACAACGAGCTCGGGCTGGCGCTGCGCTGGAGCTACGGGTCGGTGTTCGGCATCTGGCACGGATTGCTGCACCGCCGGCTGCGCGACCCGTGGGCCAGCGCCATCTTCGGAGCGACGTTGATGAGCGCCACCCTGTCCTTGTTCCCGCTGCTGGGACGAACGCCGCCGCCGTGGCGTTGGCCGGCCGACGTGATGGCCACGGCGATCGCCACCCATGTCGCCTACGTCGTCGGCGTCGCGACGGTGGATGACGTGCTAGGTCGCTAGGACGCGAGAGCCGTATTGCCGATACCGATGCCGAAGGGAATGGGATAGTGCTCGAGTTCGTATTCCGGCCGCTTCGCTCCGCCCTGGATGCCGGGGAGCGCGTGATCGCGAAGCCAATGGAGGAACCAGAACACGAGCTGAGCGTGATCGTCGACGCGATCCACCGCGCGGCCGACTCGATCGACCACCACGTCGAGGTGATCGAGGGCCTGGCCACCTCGGTCGAGCCGCTGAAGGATTCCGTCAACAACCTGAATGCGACCATGATCGAGCTCGTGGCGCTGTTGGCGCCGATGGCATCGGCCGAACACGGCATGCAGGACGTCCAGCATGGCGCTCTCGATGTCGAGCACGGGGTGCACCGCGTTGAGCGGTTCTTCGGCTTTCGTCGACACACGCCGGCGGCGGACCCGGCGACGAAGCCGCCGGAGCCCGCCGCCGAGCCTGAGCAGCCAGACCCCTCGGCCTAAGCACACAACACCACCACCCCGGATCATCTGGTGCAGGCCACCTCGAACTTTGTCGATCGTCCGCCTCGCGTTCCGGTATGGGACCGCATCCATGCGCACCAGCTCCCGTGCCCGGCCTCCCCAAGCTTCGCGACCCCGACCATCCTGTTGTCGGCCCGCAGGTCGCGAGAGCCGCGATTGGGGACGCGCGCGTAGGCGGGCAGACACGACGTAAGCGAGCGCCGGCGACGCCGCGGCGCGCGAAGGCGTTGCTCCAATGCAGCGAGCGAAGCGGTTTCGCGATCAGTCAGCTGTCCGCCCGACCTTGCCCACGACGGTAACGTCTCAACGCGAGGGTCGCCGATGGTGGACATCAAGTCGTGAGGAGCGATCAGCTCCTGTAGATGTCCCTGGCCAGTCTCGCATCGTGGGACGACTCCGGAACGTATGTTCGACTGTGAGGGCAAAAAAATAACCGACGGCACCGGTTCTCCCACCGAGGCGTCGCCCGATGGAAGAACCGTCACCGCGGGAGTCGTCAGTCCTCGCCGAGATCGAGGTCGGCGAGCTCGGAACGACCACGATGCGACTGCAGGTCAACGGTGCTCCCAGCCTCGTCCGAGATGAATGAGTCTCGGTTGAGCTCAACCAGGGGCGACGAAAGCATCGGCCGCAGGAAGTCCCACAAAGCCCTCCGCAGTAGGGTGTGACCACCCGGCCGCGCGTCGTTGAGCTTGCGCGCCATGCGTTCGGTGCCGAGCGCCTTTGTCCGGGTGATGCCGTCGGGGTCGAGCACGAACGCCGCGGCCCAGCGCGCGACCAGCTGCGCGATGCCGTGGAGCGGGTCGCGGTCGCCGAGCGCCCGCTCGAGCTCGGCTTCGACGATCGCGTCGACCTGGGCGGGTTCGCGCCGGCCGGTGTCGGCGACCGGCTGTTGGCGCTCGGGGTCCGTCCAGCCGGCGCCGTAGGCGATGACCTGCCCGTAGTCACGGACGAGCAACCGGCAGAGGATCTGCCTGAGCGCGTGCAGCTGGGCTTCAGTGGGCTGGATCAGGCCAGCGCGGATGTCGTGCCCGAGCCCGAGGTTGCTTCGGGTCGCCTCGGAGTGACGGGCGCGCGCCTGGGCGCGGCGCCGCTCGTCTTCGCAGGCGGCGTCGCGGAGCTCGTCGTCGTTGATCCGCGCACCGGCGAAGTAGGCCTCCTCACGGGCGGCCGTGGCATCGCCGTCGTCGAGCTGCTCGTGGACGAGGTCGAGCATGAATGCGGCGTCGATGACCCAGATACCAGCGAAGAAGTCCTGCCCGCGGTCGTGCACGAACGCGTAGCGGCCGTTGCGCGCGCGGTCGCGGATCTCAGGCGTGATGCGGAGCTTGAGCGCCCGTGCCCTCGCGCGGGCCGCGAGCGCGTCGAGCTCTCGGTCGAGTCGCTGCACCTCACAGCCGAGGATTGCGGCGATCTGTCCCTGGCCGCGATCGGTCAGGTGCGGTCGGGCGTGGTCGACCTGTTCGGCCGCGTCGAGCATGGCGCCGTCGTCGATCCGGACGGCGTAGGTGTGCTCGTCCTCGACGACGGTGCGGTGTACGAACGCGCCGAGGTGGCGGATCGCCTTGTCGTGCAGCTCGCTGCTGGTGATGCGCTTGGCGACTGCCTCGGTGAGCTGTGGGGCGAGCTCGTGCATGTCGGCGAGCTTGTTCGCCATCGTCGCCGAGATCTGCTCGCCGCTTGGCCGTTCGGCGACGCGGGTGCGGATCGTCTCGGGGAGGGTGAGCTGGCGGCGGAGGTTGTGCGCCCGCTTCGCCGAGATGCCGAGGTCGTTGCAGACCGCGGCGATCCGGTCGCCGTCGAGCAGTCCGGCGCGCGCCTGCCAGCAGTCGGCGAACTGTTGCTGCTGGTCGGAGAGCGAGAGCTCCTCGCGCTGCTGGCAGTGCGCCTGGAGGCGACGGATCTCCTCCGGCGTCGGGGCGTGGTCGAGCAGCAGTACGATCAGGCTGCGCACGGGTTCGGCGAGGCCTGGCATGTACTCGCTGCCGGCGAGACCGTGGCTGGCCTTGGCGGCGAGGTAGCGGCGCTGCCCGTCGTAGAGGATCACCGTCGGCCGGTCGGGGTCGGGGCGCCAGCCGATGCACGGCACCAACTGGCCGCTTGCGCAGAGCATCTTGGCGAGCCGGTCGATGCCCTCGTCTGAGATCTCGCGGCGCGGGTTCTCGGCCAGCTCGATGTGCTCGAGTGCGACCCGCTCGATCCTGGCGGGCACCTCACCGCCGGTGGTCGTGCTGACGTCGAACAGCACCGGCGCCGGGTCGAGGGTGAACGTTGATTGGGACATACGTGGTCCTTTCGTGCGAGAAGGGTTGGTTCTGACGACGCGGGTCAGCGCGGGTGGGCGCGTAGCGCGGCGAGCGTGTCGGCGGCGATGTGGTCGAGCGCCTGCGCCGGGTCGGTGATCACGGTGATGCGGTCGCACTCGACCGACAGCGGTGCGATCCCGATCGATAGGTGGATCGTCGGGACGCCGTGCTCGGCGAGCCACCGGATCCGTTCCACCCCCGCGCGGGTGTCGGCCCAGCCCCCGTCGGACAGCACGTAGACGAACCGGGGACGGCGCGGGTTGGTCATCTCGAGCCGGTCTGAGACGAGCTCGATCGCGTCGCCGGCGAATGCGGTGCCGCCGCCGGTGCGGATCCCGGGGACTAGCGGGAGCGGTCGGCTCCCGTCGGCGAGCACCGAGACGCCGTTGCCGAACAGCGCGGTCGCGCCGCGGCCGCCGATCTGGCGCAGCCCGTCGGTAATGATCCAGGCGATCGGCCCGAGCGCGTACTCATAGCCGCTCATCGACCCGGAGGTGTCGATGACCAGCCCGACGTGCGGTTCCTGGATCGGGGCGGCGACTTGCCTGGTAAACCGCCACGGGTGGGTGCTGATCGGACGGCCGGCAGCATGCTCGGCGCGGCCGCGGGCGTAGGCGCGGCCGTCGAAGCGGCCGCCGGGGGTTCGCTTGTCGATCTGGCGTGTGCCGTGGGTGAGCGCCTGCCGCAGCCGGTTGGCGTAGCGGCGGGCGTGCTGTACCTCGTCGGGCTTGGGTGGCCGGTCGACGCCGCGGTCGGGCATCCGCGCGGTCGGCAGCCCGGTCCCGCGGCCCTTGCCGAGATTGCCGGACTGACTCGCACGCCGGGCGGCCTCGCGGATGACCTCGTCGAGGTCGACGTCGTGGTCGAACTGCTCGAGTTGGTCGGCTCGCGCCGCAGCGATCGCCTGCTCGAGGGCGTCGGCGAGCGAGCCCGCGCCGGCTTCACGGTCAGCGCCGGCCCCGTCGCCCTCGCCTTGGGCCGCCCCTCCCCCGCCTTCGCCGGATCCTGCGTCCTGCCCGGCAGCGCCCGAGAGCAGCGGCGTGTCGGGTTGGCCCACGATTTGCCGGTACTCGCGTGCTGCGTCGTCCAGGCGTTCGAGGTCGCCGTCGGGGATCCACAGGAGCCTGGCGTAGAGGTCGTCGAGCGCTCGGAGGTCGGGCTCGCCGATTACCGCGCGCCAGATCGCCTGCAGCGGAGCTAGCGCCGCCGCGTCGATGATCCCGTAGTGGGTGCGCGCGCGAGGCGAGGTCCCGGCTGACGCTGGCACCGAGCACGGCGGCGAGCAGCTGCTCGGCGAATGCGGGCAGGACCACGTCGGTCACCGCGGTCTGGAGCGCGCGGCGGACGAACCGGCCGCGGAGCGAGTCTGCGGGGAACTCGCGCACGCCGTGGGCTTCCATCCGCGGTTCCTCGAGCAGCCGCCGGTCGACGGCGAGCTGCCGGTCGGCCGGGTGGTCTGACTCGGACAGGGCGATGTCGCGCTCGATCGCCCAGCGCTTGGTGTGCTTGGCGTGCATCGTCTCGTGGAGCGCGACGCCGAAGCAGCGCAGGATCGCCCGCCGCCCGAGCCGGCTGGCGGCGATCTCGGCGCGCGGGCCGAGCAGGGTCTCGGAGTCGAGGTAGACGGTGCGGGAGTGGATCTCGATGTGCCCGGGGTCCGACAGGCCGGGGCCGATCAGCGCCCACACCGGGTACAGGCGCTGGAGGATCGCCGTCCAGTGGTCAGACAGCTCCTGGTAGACGGGGTCCAGACGTCCTCGCTGCGCGGCCGCCCGGTGCAGCTGCTGTGCGAACAACCCCGGTCGTGGGCCGGTCGTTCTGGTGGCCGGGGTCATGAGGTGACCGCCCGTGGGTAGCCGTGCAGGTTCGGCAGCCCGCTGGTGGCCGTGACGCGCAGGCGTCCGTAGCCGGCCTGGTCGAGCATCCGGCAGGCAGCGGCCGCCTCGGCGTCCTGGATCTTGCCCGCGCTGACCTGCTCGTGGAGGTTGGAGGCGAAGAACGCGAGCGCGGCTCGCTCGCCGACCCGCTCGCTCATCCGCCAGCACAAAGTCGGCGACGAGCGCGGCTCCCCGCTTGACGGGCTGCATGACGAATATCGCGCGGTATGTTCACCAAGCATGCGTTCTTGATCCGGCGCTTAGCGGGTTCAGGAGCTCGGTCGCAGTGTTGCCCGACACTGGCGCGGTCGTCGTTGCGGGGTCCTCTCTGGTCGTGCTTAGGCGGAACCCGGACGGCAGCCTAAGACCTGCGACGCAGCAGTGTTTCTCGCCCCGACCACAGAACATCTGCGGTCGCCTCGTGGCTCCTGGAATTGGCACACCGAGCTCGGTGGTAATTAGCCCCGACGGATCAAGCGTGTATGTGACAAACGCTCGCAACAGCACCCTGTCGATATTTGCTGTGTCCGGCGGTACTCTCATTTACGAAGGATGCCTCCAAGATACAATTCCCGCCTTCCATATCCACGTCGCAAGCTGCGTCCAGTCACCCGGCCTCATCGGCGCGAGCTCGGTAGCCGTCAGTCCCGACGGCCAAAATGTATACGTCGCATCAAATGGGCATATCGAGAAGAACGCGGGCAACCCGGGTGCCGTTGCGAGCATAGTCGCCACTTTCCGCCGAGCGCCTGACGGCGGCCTCACCTTCACTCAGTGCCTTTCCGGAACAAACCTCGGCGGAATGTGTGGATCATCTATACCGATCCCGGCCCTTCGGGACGTCTTCGGACCCCGCTCGCTAGTCATCACTCGCGACGGGCGCAACATATACGTCGCAGCGATCGGAAGCGGAGCAGTACTGGCGCTCTCTCGCAGCAAGGACGGGACCATCGGCTTCCTTGGCTGCATCCAGCGCACCGGAGGGAAGGACTGCGGATCGAGCACCTCCCCAGGCCTCGAACAACCGAAGGCGCTGGCGATCGATCGAGCTGACCATCTCCTGTACGCGACGGGCCCCAACGGGGCGCTCAGCGTTCTCAGACGCGACCAGACCGGCGGGCTCTCATTCGTGGAATGCACCGGAGTGCCACGCTGCAAGAATTCGGCCCTCAGGCCCTACACGGGCCTTACGGCCAGCGCACTCCGCCCCGCAGCGCTAGCCATCAGTCCGGTTACCGGCCAGATATTCGTGGCATCGCCGTCGGATTTCGGAATGTTCGTGTCGCTGTGGCCCGAAAACGCGTTCAGTTGAGGGCGTGGCAGTGAAATGGGACTTCACCGAGCAAATTGCTCGCCGGACGCTCCGCTCACACGGTCGCGGCGCTCGAGCGCCTCAGAGTGAACCGAGATTAGCTCTCCAAGGTGAACACCATGATCAGACTCCCTAATTGTTTTCCATCACAGGTCCATCAGACGGCGGTGGTGCGGCGCAGCAGCCGACGTTGCACCGCACGCCTCCTCGCTACCGTATTCCCACGAGCCACCGGTTCGAGGGGCGGACGTAACGGGACGCCGGGTGCTGCTCGTAGACGACGCGATCTCCACCGGCACGTCGGTCGAACGCTTCACAGCCTCGCTGGTCGGTGTGGGCGCCGAGGTGGTCGGAGTCTTCGTCCTCGTTGACATGCGTGATGTCACGGCCACCGTGTCACCGGTGGCAGCCGCGCTCGCGACCGCTTCGGTGAGCACATATCTGCAGGTGCTCGACCTCGCCACGGCCAACGGCCTGCTCGACCCCGCGTTGCACAAGCTCACCGTCGACGCGATCGTCAACCGATGGACCGACGACGACTCGCGCTGGGACCTGCTGCCCATAACGGATGACGGTCCCTTGACCCTCCCGCTGCGGGACGCTTGCCCCTTCGTCGGTGCCAACCCGCTCGCGGACACGGCGAGTTCTTGAGGATCGCGTCGGGCGCGCCAGCGAGCAAGGCGCACTGACCTCACCTGTTCAGGCTGCCTTTTCGGAGGCGGAGCTCATCAAAATCCGCAGGCGTATCGGTGCGACCAGGTGGCCCGCGCGAGACGCGTCAGCGACGACTCACATGTTCAACTAGGAGGTCGGTTGTGATGACGACGACGTATCTGGGCAGCGGCGACGCCAGCAGGCACCGCCTGGACTACCGGCCAGAGTGGCTGGACAACCTCGCCGACGACGTGACGATGGAGGGGTCGGTGCTGACCGGGACCGCCGAGGGATCCGAGGCGATCCGGGCGATCCTCGGTTTTGCGCGGACGCTATACGAGTATCAGGAGCTCAACTTCATTGGCCCGTACGGAGACGACGGGTTCGCCGAGGACTACACGTCGGTGGTGCGCGGCCAACCGATCGGCAGCGTAGTAGTAGTGCGCTTCAACGAGGCTGGCCAAACCGCGCGGATCGTGGTCAACCACCGCCCGCTTGGCTCGGTGCTGCTCTGGTCCCAACTCATGGGCGAGCACTTCGCCGGCACCCGTTACGCGGAGTACTTCCTCAGCCACGACGTTGCGCAGGCGCTGCACGAGGCGGGCGGTGTGGTTCCAGGGTGACGAAGTACTGCGATGTGGCGGGCTGACCGCGGCAAGAAGCCCCTCGGCGAGCAGGTGCGGTTGGCCGGGGAAGCTGGTCTAGCTTTATCGGAAGGAGAACGATGCGACCGCAGTCATCGGCGCCACCGGCCAAGTCGGCAGTGAGATCGTCCGCGGCTTACTTGCGCGCGGCCAGGCGGTCACCGCGCTCGTTCGCGACCCCGGCAAGGCCCGCCGAGCTTTCGGCGACCCCGGCGGGCTGCACATCCGTCCCCCGCTCTCTGATGACCCGCGCGACCTCACCGACGAATTTGGCGGGATCCGCAACGTGTTCATCGCGATGGGATCAATCGGGATCGAGGGCGTCCTGCAACGGATCGCGATCAACGCCGCCGCCTGGGATCCCCTCGATCGTGCAGGTCACCCGCCCTCTCGGTGCTCAACACCTCGACGGACTCACTGGGGATCAACCAGCGAGCCCACTACAGCATCGACCAGTTCGCCTCCTCGCCGGCGGCGGCCGCATGGCCTTGTTCGACCATCGCGACGCGGCCGAGGCCGGAGTGCGCGTGCTCACCGACCCGGCACCATGGGGCGCGCACCCACGACCTCACGGGACCGATTCCGATGTCGTGGCCCGAGGCGCTCAAGCTGCTCTCAGCGGAACTCGGCGAGCCCGTCACCTTCCGCGTCGCGGCCGAGCGGCAGTTCCTCGAGCGCCTCACCGGCGCCGAGGTCGGCACCACCATCCCAGAGCCGGGCGACAAGCGAGACTCTCGCGGGGCGCCGGTCGAGACCTGCGTTCGCCTTCGCGCGGGTCTCCAGGGCGGACGCGAATACGTGACTCCCTATGTCCGTTTTCAGTAACCCTGGGCGCCGCGCCGGCAGCTGCCGAGGTGGCTGCTTTGCATCGTCGCCAGTAACGGCACCGTAGCCGAGCTCGCGCCTGCTTTCCGTTGGTTTCCGGTCGTGCGGTGACGGAGGGAAGGCAGGCGTTCGATCGGTGAAAGCGGGTCGCCTATGTCGTGATTGCGCGCTGGATGATCGCTGGCTGCTAGCGATGGAAGCCGAGCGGGCTCTCCGAGATGGGCTTGAAGTTGATCGGCAGCGTGCCCAGCTGCAACTCGTTCGCCAACCGGGGGTCGCTCCGGTTGGCAGGGATTCGTCTGGTTTCAACGATCTCAAGGCCTCACGTGCTGAGCCCACCCATGCCTGGCGTCGCGGAACGCGTCGCGGAGCGTTTGGGCGAGCAGTTGAGGCTCGGCCACTGCTGGAAAGTGTCCGCCAGCCGGGTGCTCGGCCCAGTTTGTGAGCGTGTAGTAGCGCTGTGCGAGCTCGCGCGGGGGCTTTGGAAAGGGGATGCGCTCGCCGCCGAAGATGCTCACCGCGCTCGGAACCGGTGACGGGTCGTCGGGCGGTAGCGCCGCATCGGGGGTTGTGAGCGTAGGCCCAGTACGGAAGCAGCGAGGTGCCGATCGTGCCGGTCGTCCAATAGAGCGTCAGCGTGGAGAGGAGCAGCTGGCGGTCAAACGCTGGGCTGCCATCTGGACGGGCGCTGCTCCAGGCGACGATCTTCTCGGCGATCCAGGCGGCCAGGCCGGCGGGGCTGTCGGACAGGGCGCTGCCAAGCGTGGTCGGCTTGGTGGCGTGGACGTGGGCGTAGCCTCCTTCTTCGGCGGTCCAGGCGCCGAAGGCGACGGCGTAGGCTTCCTCTGCGGCCGTTCGCGGTGCGGGCGCTGGGGCGAGCCCGGGGGTGGCTACGTGGATGGCGCGGACCGCGTCGGGGTGGTCTCGGGCGAGCCACGCTGTGACGCCGGCACCCAGATCGCTGCCATGCGCAACGAAGTGATCATGACCCAGGCCGGAGGTCATCAGCGCGTACCACAAAGCTGCGACCTCCCGTCCCGTCCACCCGCTGAGCGGTGGCGGGCCGCTGAAGCCGAACCCTGGTAGCGACGGAACGATCACCGTGAAGGCATCGGCCGGATCCCCACCGTTAGCCCCCGGATCGGACAGCAGCGCCAGCAGCTCGAGGTACTCAAGAAACGAGCCAGGCCAGCCATGAGTGAGCAGCAGCGGAAGTGTGTCTGGCCCCTTAGCTTCCGCGACCACGACGTGCAGGGTCTGCCGGCCGAGTTGGGCACGAAGCTGACGCAGCCCGTCAAGCCGGTGCTGAAGGCGGGCGTGATCAAACTCGCGCCAGTCGTCGAGGAGGCCCCGCAACCAACCGACCGGAATGCCTTGCTCCCAGCCGGACCCGAGGTCGGCCGGGAGCCTCGCCTCTGGCAGGCGAGCCGACAGGTCCATCAGCGCACCATGCGCCAACTCGAACCGCTGCTCGCTCACGTGTACTTGGGTGTCGCTACTCATGCTCGCCATGGTGGCGCTGACGGCGGATCGACCGGGCCGTTCCCCGCGCCGATTGAATGAGGGCGAGAATTTGTCGAGGGTGCTTGTCGTGCGACGGTGCCGCCGCGGGTGATCGGCGCGGTCTTGTTCTCGAATGGGCCTGTCATCGTGGGCGGTCCTTTTCGCTAGAGGTGCATGCCGGCGGAGACCTCGATGCGCTGGCCGGTTATCCCGCGGTTGCCATCTCCGAGCAGTGCCGCGATCGAGCCGGCGATGTCCACGGCGGTCCCGTAGCGGCCGAGCGCGGTGACGGAGGTGATGATCTCCTGCAGCTGCTGGTCGTCGCGCAGCACCCCGTCGCTGAAGTCCGTCGCGGTCGCTCCGGGAGCGACCGTGTTGACGGTGATGCCGCGTGGCCCGACCTCCTGAGCGAGGTAGCGGGTGAAGACCTCGATGGCGCCCTTGACGGCGCCGTAGATGTGGAGGCGCCGAGTCCTCGAGTGCCGCATCCGGGCGAAACCAGCCACCTATGCGAGAGTGCCGGAATGGCGACGCAGCGGAAGTCCGCACCGAGTTAGATTGAAGCAGTGGAGCTACCGACGAGGTCGGTGAGGTTGGCCGAGGGCGTGGACAATGTGGCAGCAGGACGGTGTGAGCATCAGAATTCTGACTTTCGGGATCTGGCAGTGAGCCAGCCTCTCTGTCCAGTGCGTGGCGCGACTGCGGCTTTGGGGCGCTTCGGACGCGTCACGGAGCGGAGGGACATCACCGGGAAGGATCGGGGATCAGGGGGCATCGGATGGGCGTAACTCAGGATTGGACGTATCGCCAGGCGCGCTCGGCATGCGTGGATCGAGTTTGGGCCGGCAGGCCGGCTGCCTGGTCTGAAGCTGAGCGCAGCGAGGTGCGGGGATGAGCGCCAGCGGCCGCGTCGCGGACTTCCGGCCGTCGACGAACGGCTTTCACTTTGACAACGAGTTCCCGCCGGGTACCGAGTTCACGGTGGATATCCCGGTGGTCGGCACGGTTGCTGCCGACGCCCACGGCGGGATCTGCGGCGGCTTTGTGTTCGCCGCACTGGATCTCTTTCACCATCAGCCTCGCCTGGTACCGACGAGCCAGACGGCAGATCTCACTCCCAACACGCCGCTGTATGCCTACCTGACGTCGCGTTTTGATGACAGCTTCGGCAACCCACCGGGATACGACAACGGCGTCAAGGCGTTCGCCTGGACGCAGACGCCCGACCACGATGTGCTGATCCCGATCGAAGGACCAGGCCTCGCGCGTAGGATGGTGGAGCAGGAATGGCCGGCGATCAAGGCCGACATCGATGCCGGCAACCCGTCACCCCTCTACCTCGTAATGGGCCCGCAGTCCGGCGTCGGTGACATCCCCGGCATCAAGGACGCGCTGTCTCACAGCCACCAGGTGATCGCCTACGCCTACTCGCTCGACGACGCCAGCAACCTCACCCTCAGCGTCTATGACTGCAACGACCACGACGACGACAGCTCGACGATCAGCCTCAACATCGCCAACCCCGCCCATACGATCACAATCAGCGCGCCGCGGATCCAAAGCCGATTCACCGACCCGCACCCGATTCGCGGGATCTTTCGAAGCGACTACAGCAGCAGCGACCCGACCCGACGGGATGTCAACTTCCCGACGCTCGGAGCTCCGTCCCCACCATCACCTCCCCGACCACCACCGGAGTGTGCGTCGCTGGCCAACGAGCTCACCGCGCTACAGAAGCAGCTGCACCGAGCCGCCGGACAGGAAAAGATCTCGATCCTCCAGCAAATCGCCGACGTCGAGGCCCAGATGCGCCAACTCGGCTGCCCACGCTAAGCGTCAAGCCACAACTGCTCGCCCAACACGCGCCACACTCGGAAGCTCGCCGTCCCAGGTCACGTCTAGCACCTAGAGAGTGATGCCGCGGTTAGGTGGTGTATGGGGTGAGGTGGCGGCTGGGGAGGCCGAGGTTGTGGTTGTGGGTGGTGGAGGCGGCGAGTGCGAGCAGTCGGATGCAGATGCGGACGCGGAGGTTGTGCACGGTGCGGGCGCCGTGGCGTTCGAGTCCGAGTGTGCTTTTGGTGGTGTGGATGATCGATTCGACGCGTTGGCGGACGCCGGAGATGATGGGTGCCTGTCGGGGTTCGGTCTTGCGGTTGGGTCGGATGATCGTCGCGCCGAGCTTGGCGGCGGCGGCGTGGGACTCTTGGCCGGCGTATCCCTTGTCGGCGATTACGGTCTCGCCGCCGTGCAGTCCGCGGGTGAGCAGCCCGATCGCGACCTCGCGTTCTCCGCGCTCGGGGGACCACAGGGTGGCGGCGCGCGGGGTGCCGTCCAGGGCGGCGAGCAGATGCACCCGCATCCCGTAAAAGAACCGCGAATGGGCGGGGCTGTAGCCGTAGCCGGCGGCGTCTGCGATCGCGTCCTGAAGGGCGCTGTCGCCGGCGCGTTTGACTGTCTCGCGCGAGCGAGCGGTTTGCACCGGGGTGAAATCCAAGACCAGCATGTCGTCGTGATAGCCCGGGCTCTGGGCGGCGAATACGCCGATCAACCACTCGATGCTTGCTTCCGAGCGGGCGCGGCGCTTGTGAAACGCGTCCTGGGTCGGGATCTGCGGAAACAGATGCTTCAAACGTCGCTGGGCGGCGGCGAGGAACCGCCGATCGGAGTCGTGGTAGCCCAGCAGAACCTGCGCGACAGCGAGCGTCACGACCTCAGCATCGGTCACTTTCCGTCGCGCGTCTGCTGCCTTGGTAGGCAGGAGATCGTCCGCGGTGCAGAACACCACGGCCAGAAGCGAATCGAGGTCGGCGTCCATCACGGCCCCTTCCGGTCGGTGCTGGCAAATGAGCACCGCCGACTTCGATCGCTTCCCTATCTCACCTTCAAACCGCCCGCCCCCGTGGCATCAACCATCTAGTCATGGGCGGTAAATCTTGACGCGAGGTCGCAAGAACGCGGACACGCTCTTCACACCAGAGCTACATCCCGACTCGATGAGGGCCGCAGAATGCGTTTCAGGTTCTTCGGCGAGCGAGGTGAGCGATGCGATCGTGGTTTCGGGGTTGGGCTGTCCGTCTAGGTGGGGTTGGTCTGGTTGCGGTGGCGGCGGGGGTCGTGGTGTCGCTGGCGTCGACGGGTACGTCGGCCGCTAGCCGCGACGCGCACGGGGGCGCGGGGCAGCTCGTCGCGCGCGGGCATCACCTCGATCCGGGTAACGACGGGCTCGGGATCCGGCCGGGGAAGATCAAGCATGTATGGCTGATCATCCTCGAGAACAAGTCCTATGACGCGTCGTTTACCGGCCTGAACGACAACACCTACCTGTGGCGCACGCTTCCGGGTCAGGGGGTGCTGCTGAAGAACTACTACGGGACGGGTCACTTCAGTCTGGACAACTACATCTCGGCCGTGTCCGGTCAGGCCACGCAGCCCGACACGCAGGCCGACTGTCCCGACTACGACGCGTTTAGCGGCTCGGTCGACCAGCGTGGCTCGCTGCGCTCGAACTCCAATTATGGTCAGCTGGTTTCGTCGGCTGGCCCTAACGCCGCGGCTGGCTCCAATGGCTGCGTGTACCCGGCGTCGGTGCCGACTCTGTTAACCAGTTCGATCAGGCGGGTGTCAGCTGGAAGGGCTATGCCCAGGATCTGAACAACCCTGAGACGGGCAGTCCGCCTCACAGCGCCGGGACGCAGTATTGCGGGGCGCCGTTCGCGACGCCGAGCGCGACGGGCGCGACCGCCCAGCCCAATCCGGGGAGCGCGAACGCGACCGACCAGTATGTGCCCAAGCACTTTCCGTTCCCGTGGTTTGCGTCGATCCTGCAATCGGGAGACTGCGACGCGCAGCACATCGCCAACCTGTTCGACCCGACCGATGGCCTGTATCACGACCTCCAGAGCGAGGCGACGACACCGGCGTTTAGCTGGATCTCGCCCAACAACTGCTCCGACGCTCACGACGCGGTCTGCCATGGCAACAACCTGTCGGGTGGTTTCTCTGACCCCAATACGGCGAAGCCGCCTACCAACTACACCGGCGGGTTGTACGCGTCAGACCTGTTCCTCGAGCACGTGATCCCTGAGATCGAGGCCTCGCCCGCGTTCAAGGACGGCGGTCTGATCGACATCACCTTCGACGAGGCTTTCCCGCCGTTCACCTACACGGGCAACAGCTTCCGCAACTCGCATAGGGTCGCGCCCGATGCGCAGACGTCGCTGGCCAACGACTCAGCCGCCGAGACCCTGTTTGGCCGGGTCGTGCGCTCCGAGCCTCCGGGCCCCAATACGCCGCTGTCGCGCGATGACCGGGGCAACGAGCTCTACCCCGGCCCCGGCGACAATGCGTTCATCGACCGGCCGAGCGACTGCGTCGCCCAGACGGTGCCCGCTCAGCCGGCCGGCACGTGTCTGCTCGGCGGCGGCAGCCACGTCCCGGGTGCTCGCACCGACTCCGGCGCCGCAGCGCCGCCCCAGAGCACCACGATCACTGATAACGCGATCGTGGCCACCGACGCCGGGCGTTCGGTGACCGGCGCCGGCGTTCCGGCCGGCGCGCATGCGGGCCGGGTCACCGACACCCCGACGGTGCCCAGCGCACCGAGCCAGAGCGGCGGAGTGGCCGACACCGGCCTGTTCACGCTGGTCGACGGCTCGGGCCACCGGCTGGCGACCACCGGCGCGGTTAGCGGGATCACGCTCGCGGCTGACACTCCGGCGTCTGACCCGCTCTACAGCGCCAAGGGCGCCACCACCGGCGGGGGTGACACCGGTAGCGTGCTGATCGGCCCCTACATCCGACCGGGTTCGGTCAGCCGCGGCTACTACAACCACTACAGCTGGCTGCGGACGATGGAAGACCTGTTCAGCGTCGACACCGCCTCGGCTGGGCTGGACGGACTGGGACACATCGGCTACGCCGCGCAGCCCGGCCTGGCTCCCTTCGGTCGCGACGTGTTCAACAACCCGGCAGGTCAAAGCTCCTAGCGCGTGAGCGGCAGCCACACGCGAGCTCGGACATCAGCGCTGGCCGCCGTGCTTGCGGCGGCCGCGCTGGTGACCGGATGCGCCGGCGCTGGGCCGTCGACCTCGTCAACGCCCAGCCGCAGCCCGGATCCAGACGCTCCGCCGGATTCGCACGGCCGTGACACGACTCCGCGGGTGATTGGCACGCCGAGCGCCGCCCGATCCCACGCGAAGTACGGACAGATCCCGAGCTGGATACCCAAGGCCAAGACACGAGTGGGTCGGACCGTGACCGCCACGCCCCAGCGCCCCTGGCTAGCGATCGAAGGCGACACCGTGCGAGTCCGCCTGAGCGCGGGGCGGACGCTGATGACAAGCGTCGGGCCGGCCGTCCCCAAGGAGGGCGAGTTCCCGGTCCCGCAAACCAGCCCGTGCAGGTTCGTGGTGACCTTCGCCAGCGTGCACGGCAGCATCCCCATCAGCCACAACGCGTTCTCATTCCTCTCCGAGCACGGCAAGACCACCCAGGCACACGTGACCCTGCGCGGCGGCGGCCGGCTGCCGTCGAAGATCACGGCCGGCGATCCGGTCACCCTGAACGTCTCGGCGACACTCCCCACCGGCAACGGCCAGCTACGCTGGACGCCAGACGGCCGCACGCCCGTGGTGGCCTGGGACTTCGACGTCGAAATCGACTAGCCCAGCGGAGTCGACTAACGGGGTCATCACGTTGGACGGCCGGTCTGGTTCCACGGGCGAATCGCGTCCTCCCGCAGCCACCGCCAGATCGTGATCGCCGCGACCGTCGCGACGATCCGGCGCTTGAGCGCCTCCCTGGCGAGCTCAGCGCTCGACCAGCGCGACAGCGAACGCCCTGCTCGGCCGGGCAGCTCGCATGCCAGGGCCTTGACCTCGGCCACCTGCGCCGGGGGAAAAACGCCGCGGCCGACCCGGCCGTGGTCGCTCCTCAAGCCCCTGCATCCGTTCCTCGCAGAAGCGTTTTCGCCACGTCGAGACCGCCTGGCGCGACTGACCAAGCCGCTCGGCGATCTCCGTGTTCGACAACCCCTCGGCCGCCAACAGGATCGCCTTCGCCCGCACCACATCACGGTATGAACCCGAGTAGGCCGCGGCGCGCCGCACAAGCTCGCGCCGCTGCTCATCGCTCAAGACCACCTGGTGCGGAGAGGTCTGCGCCATCAGCCCCGAGATTCGCCGCACGAGTTATGACTCCTTCAAACTCGCCACGTATTTCGGAAGACGACCACTAAGTCAGCAAGCCCCGACCGGCGCACGACCCACCTGGCAGGGCCCAGCCGCAACCGTCGCCGAGGTGGTTTGCTGGTGAACTGCGCACAGGATTCTCTGGGGACTTCATCGCGAAATCTCGCCGCACCGTCCCGACCGAGACTCCGCTCTCACGAAACAGCAGGCGCGTCGCCGCCCGATCAGTGGCGGTCCAGGACTTCTGCTCCGGCGCGGCCGGCGACCAAAACAGCAGCCGAGACGACGTGGCCGCACGACGAAGCAGGAGCCGACGCAACCCGCGGCATCGACGAGGCCCTGCAGACGATCAGCGAGCTGGAACTCCGCCGCCGCTTCCGAGTCGATCCCGCCGAGGGCCCCGCGATCGACCTCCAGGAGGAGGGTTTCAACGTCAACGGGGGCTTGGCCTTCCTCGTTGCACGACCTGAGCCCCCGCAGGCCTCCACGCAAAAAGCTCTTTCCCGGAGCGTTGACAAGCGTGGAACCCGCCGGTTAGTGTCCCATAACGGAAAGTCGTCAGCGCACCGCGTGGGTTTCGGCGGTGCGGGGCGAGGGGCTGACCCAGATTGGAGAACCGTGACCGGGTTTCAGTGTCGGACTGCGCGCGTCCATCGACTGCTACTGGGGGTGGTCACCGCCGCGGTGGTGACTCTGGCCTCCGGCGGCGCCGCCCTGGCCTCGGACCACGACCACCACGGCGACGGCCACCACCAGCACGGCGGCGCCCTATTCGTCTCGCCCAGCGGAACCGCGGGGAGCCAGGACCGGTCGTGTGACACCGCCGGTTACTCCACGATCCAGTCCGCTGTCGACGCCGCACCATCAGCCGGCGTCGTCGTGGTCTGTCCAGGGACCTACACCGAGGACGTCGTCATCTCCCAGCCGCTGACGCTGACCGGCCTCCACGGCGCCACCATCCAGGGCGCGCCGACGAACACCGTCATGTGCGACCAGCTCGGTGCGACGGGTCCGGGGAGCGCGCCCTGTCTCGCCGCCGTCACCATCAAATCGAGCTCGGTAAAGGTCAGCGGGTTCACCGTCACCGGCGCGAAAGGCGAGGGCATCCTGGCCACCGGATCGCTGGCGGGCGGGTCCGTCAGCCACGTCTCGATCACTCGCAACCGCGTGGTCGGCAACGATACCGGCAGCGCCGATTCGCCGAATTCGGCCTATCCGCAGTGCAACCCGGCGGGTCCGGTCCCGGGCGACTGCGGCGAGGGCATCCACCTTATGGGCGCGTACGACTCGGTGGTGACCGGCAACTACGACAGCGGCAACAGTGGCGGTGTCCTTATCACCGACGAGTTCGGGCCCACCCATGACAACCTCATCGCTAACAACGTCATCAAGGACAACCTGTTCGACTGCGGCGTGACCGTGCCGGGGCACAACCCGTTCGCCCTGGACGCCAACGGCAATCGCCAGCCGAGTGTGGCCGGGGACTACAACAACGTCATCGCCGGCAATGTGATCACCGGAAACGGGGTCAAGGGCGAGGGCGCCGGCGTGATCTTCGCCAACGCGTCGGCCGGCAGCGCGTCGTATGACAACCTGGTCATCCACAACTACATCGCCGGCAACGGCCTGGGCGGGGTGACGTTGCACGCTCATCCCATTGCTCCCGGAACGTTCGAGGATCTGAACGGGAACAACGTCATCGGCAACGTGATCGGTCAGAACAACCTCGCCCCGGATACCGACCCGGGGCCGAACGCCCCCATGAGCACGGTCGGCGTTCTGGTCTATGGGGCGGTTCCGGTCTCGATCACGATCGCCGGCAATCGGATCTTCGATAACAGCATCGGGATCTGGCTGGGCACGGGCGCCAACATCGCCGCCACGCTCCGCCACAACCGGTTCTTCGGAGTGGGGACGCCGGTCTTCACTCAGCCGTAACTCGTAGCCCACCGGTCCCGGCGGCGCGCCCCGGCGTGCCGCCGGGCAGCGGCCCTAGGTGACCGGGGAGAGCCCCGGGATCCAGTTCGTCCCCGCCAGCGGCACCTTGGCGATGGCCACCGATTCGATGGTGAGCGCCACCAGGTCCTCGGGCTCTAGGCTGTGGACATGGCATTTATCCTCGTGCCGCTTCGGGTTACGCGACTGCCTTGCCGCGACTTGAGGAGTCGTCGGGATACGGGCGCCGTGGCCGCCAACTGCCCGATCGCCGACAGGAGGTGCCGCAGATGGACGCCCGCGATGCCGAGAGGAGGACTACGCCGGGACAGACGCAGACTGCCGGTTCCACGAGTGCGACACGAGGTCGCACGCATTGAGTAAACACGCAAGGTTGGAGGCTAGGTCGATGACATAGAGCGTTGTTTGGGTCCGTGCTCGGTGGCCTGTCCCCGCCCCGACGTGCGTCGCTCGTGAGGGCGGGGTGCGGAGCTCGGGGGAATGCCCAAGGGCCCCTGTTCCATCCGGGGGCTGCAGGCGAGGGGAAGACCGGACGGGTGAATTGCTTGAACCCTCGTTGATGTCTCGTCAACCGGAGCCTCGCATCGATGGATGGTTGCGGCGGGGTGTAGGGACGTGTCGCTGTGATGCGACGGGCGCGGGCTGGTGATCGTGGCCAGTCTGGGTGAGCACCGCTGTCCCCGGGATATAGAGGGCGCCCACGCCGGTCGTTGCTCGTGCGTGCGGAACGTGGAAACCCCGTCTGGGTCCGGATCCTCGGGTCCGGTCAGCCGACCGTGAGGAAGGCCCAGGGAGAAAGCTAGTACCGCTACCGGGATTCGAACCTGGTTGTCGAGAGGCCCCCTGCGGCAATTCGCGTGACAAGTCTGTCCACATTCATGTCCATATGTTGGCCCGAACGCTAGAGTCACCAGCGTCAAGCCGGATCTCACGTGTCGACACGCGGAATCATAATCCGCGTGTCGGGGGTTCGAGTCCCTCCTCCGGCATCGTTGGTCTTCTTGGAATCCCCCGTGGTTACTGGCGATTCCGCGGATTCCGTCGATCGTCCGACGACCGGTATGAACCGCCAGAAACTCGACTCGTTGCGACGACTCCGCTCGCTCCATGACCGAGCAGTACCACTCCGCCGCGGCCCGCATCTCCATGGACGCGATTGTCGCCGACGGACCCTGACCCTCGCTTCCGAGATGATCGAACAGAGGGAGCTCCTATGAGCACGTCAGCGGCAGGCTCTTGCGTGCGGTGCGCTCGAACGTCACGCTGCCTGCGGGCGAGTCGAATCTCGCCGTCGTCGGACCGATGATCACGAGTCTGCCCTGCTGGTAGGGGTTCGCCCAACCGTCCGGCGGATTCCCGCTGCCATCAGACAGCGGATGTCTCGCACGCCAGAACGTGCCCTCGACCTTGGTCCATTTGATGCCGCAGTGGGTGTAGAGGTGGTAAGGCCGACCAACGTTTGCACGTGCCGTCGTGCTTGTGAACGAATCGGTGTGTGAGCCGCAGCCAGCAACGACTGCGGCTGCAACAGCAGACGCGAGTCCGCGGATCCTCATCCGACCACACTACGAGAGCGAGGTCTGTTCGTCACATGGAGCCCTCGTCCACGAGTCCCACATTGATCGCAGAGCGGCCTGCGCTGCCCAATGAGGAACGGGCGCAACGACTCGCCGAGCTCGCCGAGCTCATCGTCGATCCAACGTGGCTCGATCGCGACGCGCTCGAGGAACTCGAGAAGCACGAAGACGACCACCGGTAGCGCGTGGACGCTGGTGAGCTGCTGAGCAGCGACCGCTTGTTCGTCGCCGACACGTCCTTTCGCGGAATTCGTGCTGGGCCAGCCGACCGCTGTGGACCGCTGGAAACCGCTCGCTCTCGTGCTCAGATCCCGAGGATCAGGGCGAGCGCCTCATCGAGGTTCTGAAGCTGGGGCGCGCTAAGGCGTCCCGCGCTCTCCCCCAGGCGCTCCGGATCGACGACGGTCACCTGCTCGACGAGCACGCGCGTCTCCGTGTGGCCGATCGTGAGTCTGGGCCGGAAACTCGCGGGCCGCGCGCTGGTCGACCTCGGCGCGACGATCACGGTCGAGAGCCCGAGGAACTCATCGGCCTGGATGACCACGGCATAGCGCGCGCCGCGCTGCTCATGCCCGCGCGCGCGATGCGGCGCCGGCAGGCGATACACGTCGCCGCGGACCAACTCAGTCGCCGGGTGTCGGGGCGAGCTCAGCCATCTGCTCGCGGATCCGCTGCATCTCCGCGCGATCCCCGGCGTCGCCGGCAAGCTCGGCGACCTCGCGCGCGACCGTTGACCGGATGCGGCGGCGCGCAGCCGCCTCCCGCAGCGCGGTGCGGACGGCCTCTGAGTCGGTCATCTCGGTGGAGCGCACGATCTCCAGAGCTGCGGCCGAATCATCGTCAAGACGAACACGGATCGAACGGGCCATGTTCTCACCGTAGTGCAATCTGTTCTACATCCGTTAGAGGAGCCCACTCCGTCGCGGAGTTCATCTGGCCGACCTCAATAGCGATCGGAAGTCGGCGACTGGCCCGAGGTGCGCCAGCTTGTCGGGGTTGACGATCGAGCCGATGCTCGAGATCCGCCCGGCGGTGATATCGAGCGCCAACACGCCGATCAGCCGCTGCTGTCCGTCGAGAAACAGCGCTCCCGGGCCGCCGTTGATCTCGACGGGGCGCACCGACACGCCGGGAACACGACCGGCTAGGCGGATCCACTTGATCAGCGCGCGCGCGACGCGGTTGCGCCCGCGCAGCGAGCGGGCGAGCGCCGGGGCCTTGCCGCCGCCGTCGCCGGTCAGCTCCACGTCTGAAGCGAGCAGCGCCTCGAGCCCGGCGAGATCGCCTTGCTCGGCGGCCGCAAAGAACCGTTGTGCCAGCTCGTCGCGCTGCTCGCGAGTCGTCTGAAAGCGAGGCCGGCGCTGCTCGACGTGGCGTCTGGCGCGGGTCGCGAGCTGGCGCGCATTGTCCTCGCTCTTGCCGACGATCGCCGCGATCTCCGCATACCCGTAGTCGAACACATCGCGAAGCAGCAGCACGGCTCGCTGCTCGGGCGAGAGGCTCTCCAGCAACACCAGCATCGCCAGCGACAGCGAATCGGCCGTCTCCGCGTGCCGGGCCGGATCATCGCGGCCGTCGGTGATGATCGGCTCTGGCAGCCACTCGCCGACGTAGCGCTCGCGGCGGGCGCGCGCGGAGCGCAGCTCGTTGATCGCCAACCGCGTGGTCACGGTGGCTGCGAACGCACGCGGCGACGCGATCTGCTCGCCGGCGTCAAGCGCCTTATGCACCCTCAGCAGCGCTTCCTGCACCACATCCTCGGCCTCGGACACGCTGCCGAGCATCCGGTAGGCGATCGCGAAGGACACCGGGCGCAGCTCGTCAAGCAGTCGCTCGCGATCGGTCATGCCGCTACGAACCCCTGCCGCCAGCTCGAATGCGCCGGGCGCCACGCCAGCTCGCGCTTTGCCTTGGCATTGGAGGCGCCGCGGATCTCGGTCATCATCATCACGCCGGGCTCCCCGGCGAACAGCCGCGCGATGAACCGAGGCATGCGCATCGGCTGCTTGGCGCCGAGCTGCTGAGCCAGCGCCGGCAGCCACTCGGCGACCGGAGCGGGATCATCGTCGACCACGTTGTACACACCGCGGCTGCCGTGCTCGATCGCCGCGACCGTCGCCTCCGCGGCATCGGCAACGTGGATGAAAGACCACACGCCGCCGCCGTCGCCGACCAGCGGGAACTTGCGCCTTCGGACCAACTCGAACTGCTCCTCGCCCACCGCCAGCGAGGTTCCCGGCCCGTAGAACGCGCCGTAGCGCAGCACGATCCCTTCCGTCCAGCCCGCACCGAGGACCGCGTCCTCGAGATGGCGGATCGCGGCCAGGGTCTCGCGCATCTCCCGCGGGGGCGTCGGGTCGAGCGGGTCCTCCTCGCTCTTCACCGGTCCGCCGGTGCGCACGTACGCGCCATAGCCTGCTACCCCCTGCGCCACGAACCGTCGCACCCCGACCGCCTGCCCGGCCGAGAGCAGGTAGTCCGTCCCCTCGGTCCGCAAGTGGTTGGTCGGCGCGGCATCCCGCTCCGAGTAACGCATGACCCCTGCAAGCGCGGTCAGCTGGTGGACGATCACGTCCGGCCTCGCCTGCCCCACGGCGTTCGCGACCTGATCGGGATCAAGCGCGTCCGCCACCACCGGCACGGCGCCCAGCTCGTAGAGGATCGCCTGCTTTGACTCACTCCGCGTCATGCCATGAACCTCATGACCCGCGCCGACCAGACGCGGCACCAGCTGCCTTCCAATCGCTCCCGTCGCACCTGCCACGAACACTCTCATCATCAACTCCTGATCGAGGATCACCTGCCTACAAGACGCGGCGGCAGCCCCGGCTGTGACACCCGAGCATCGATGAGAGGACCGCGGCCCGCGGGCACAAGCGGTCGTAAGCTCTGGGCAGAGGCAATAGTCTCAGCAGGTGCTGAGACTATACTCCGCAAACGAGGAAATCATGCCGCCGCCCGAGCCCATGCGCAAGACGCCGACGACCGTCCCTAAGCCGGGCCATCGCGGCCCGCGAGATGAGCGCGGCGTTGCCGCCGCCAGCATCCTTACCGCTGCCCGGGCATCCTTCGCCACCAACGGGTACGCAGCGACCTCGCTGCGGTCGGTGGCTCGTGACGCGGGCGTGGACCCCGCTCTGGTCAGCTACTACTTCCAGAACAAAAGCGGCCTCCTGGATGCCGCCCTCGTCCCTCCGCCCGGCTGGGCCGACGCGATCGCCGCCGCCGCCGCGAGTCCGATCCGATCACGCGGCGCCGCGCTGGTCCGCGTCATGGTCAATGCCTGGGAACAGCCCGCGACCGAGGAGTTTCTGCGATCGACGATCCTCACCGCCGCCCACGAGCCGATCGCCCGGCAACGCCTCGCGACCAGCTTCGCCGTCCACATGCTCGACGCCGTGTCCGCGAAGCTCAGCGACGAGGAACGACTGCTGCGGGCCTCTCTGGCGGCCTCGCAGATCGTCGGGCTGGCGATGATGCGCTACGTGTGGAAGGTCGGCGCCATCGCGACGATTCCGTCCAGTGAAGCCGTCGCCGTCATCGCTCCCACCGTCCAGCGCTACCTCAACGGAAGGCTCCACGCCTGAGACCCAGGTTCGGGCGGGCAACTACTCCCCGACCCCAATCGCTTCGATCGGCCGGGCGCGCAGGGCCCGACGTGTCGGCAGCGCCAAGGCCAAGAGCGCGAGTAGCGCTGAGACCCCGAGGATCGCCACGAGCTGGACGGGCGGCACATAGGGACGGATGCCGCCGGTCAGGGCGTGGCTGAGCGGGAGCAGAGCCGCGGCTGCGATCGCCAGGCCGACCCCCAGCCCGATCGTGATGATCAGGGCAGCCTCCCAGCGTGCCATCGAGCGCACTTGACCGCGGGTCCCGCCGACGAGTCGTAGGAGCGCCAGTTCACGGCTGCGCTGCAGCGCGATCATCGTCAGCGTGTTGACCACTGCGATCGACGTGAAGGCGAAGATGATCACCACGAACAGTGGGCCGAGCCAGCGGTTGGTCTCGCGCTCGGCATCGGTGGCGGTGGTGAGCGAGGCGCGGTCGGCCACCCGCAGTCCCGGATACCTTGCAGCCAGTGCCTGCAGGCGATGGGCGACCGAGGCGGGGCTGGCGGTCTGGACGAGGATCGTCCCCAGCAGCGGGGTGGTCTGGTGCCCGGCGGTGAGCTGCGGGGAGAGCAGGGCGTCGCCGAACGCCAGCGCCCGGGTGTAGATCGCCACGACGGTGGCGCGGGTACGGGTTCCGTCCCCGAGCATCACCGCGACACGGTCGCCGACGTGAGCGTGCGCGGCGTCGGCGCGCTGACGCCCGAGGGCGATCGTGTTTCCGCGCAGCGCCGCCAGCGAGCCGGCGGTCACGCCAGGGTCAAACCCTCCGCCCTGGCCCCCGTCGAGGATGACGGCGGGGATGTTGTCGTCGGAGATCCCCAGGCTCGGGCCGAGGGTGGTGGAGGTCAGGGCGACCGCCGAGCGCACTCCGGGCGTGGCGCGGGCTTGGGCCAGTGTCGCGGCCGGCAGTCCAGGGCCGGCGCTGGTGATCGCGAGTTGGCTCGACAGGCCCGCGTGTCGCTGCTGACTGACGGCGTGGTCCTGGGTGGTCGTGCTGAACAACAGGGTGCAGCTCATCGCGACGGTTAGCACCAGGGGCGTGCTGGCTGACGCGAAGCGTCGCGTCGCGGTGGTCAGGTTGGCGGACGCCAGAAAGCCCCCGACGGGTGAGATCCGTGCAAGCGGCGGTCCCAGTAGCGCCGCGGCGCCGCGGGCCACGATCGGTCCCAGGAAGCCGACTGCCAGCACCAGAAACAGCGCCGTCAGCTCCGATGTGGCGGCGGCGGTGTCCGGGGCCCGGGTGGTGGCCGACACGGCGAACAGCGGCACCGCGCCGGCGAGCGCCAGCAATCCCCCGATCACGCGCCCGGGGCCGAGCAAGCGCGGCTGGACCGCGGCTTCGGCCAGCGCGCGGGTTGGCGGCACCCGCGCGGCGCGACGTCCGGCGCCCAGCACGGCGAGCAGCGCTGCCGCGACGCCGCCACCGATTACCGCCGCGATCTGGAGTCCGTCGACGGCTACCGAGAAGCCTGGCGGCGCGATGCCGTGGCGCACGAGCGCCTGCGCGAGCTCCCGGCCGAGGATGGCCCCGGGCCACACTCCCGCGGCTGAGCCGACCAAGGCGACGATGGTCGCCTCCCACGCGATCATTCGGCGAATCTGACCGGGCGTCGCGGCCACCGCTCGCAGCAACGCGATCTCCCGCTCGCGCTGCTGGATCGACAGACCCATCGTGCCGGCCACAACGAAGATCGCGATGAACAGCGCCAGTCCGCCGAACGACGCGGTGACGGCGATCAGCTTGGTCCGCGCCTCTTGGAGCTCGGGATACTCGGCGCGGCCGCGGGCGTTCCCGGTCAGCACGGCCGCGCCTGGGGCGGCGGCGTGCAGGCGCGAGGCGTCAAACCCGGGGGCGGCGAGCACACCGATCGCGTCGACGGTCCCCGGATGACCGGCCAGCCGCGTTGCCTGCGCATCGGTCAGGAAGATCGCCGACTGGCGTGCAACGAGGTGTCGGGGGCGAGCGACGCCGACCACCGTGACGGTGCGCGCGGCTTGCGCGGACGCGAGGCTCAGCCTGGCGCCGAGCGTGGCGGGGTACCCGGTGACGACTTCGTCGGGCCTGGCGGGTGGGCGTCCGGCGCTCAGTACGTAGGGGGTCAGCACGGCGCTGCGCCATCCGTGGGCGACGGTGGCCCGGCCGTCGAGCTGGGCGGGCGCCGAGACGTCGTCGATCGCGGCTCGGACGCCGCCGACGGCCGCCAGCCGAGCGGCGAGCCCGGCGCTGACGCGGGCGCGCTCGCCGAGCGGGACGTCGTGGTCGGCACCGACGATCTGCTGCCCGGTGACCACCGCCGAGGCGGCGGCGTACCGCTCGACCGGCGGCTGAGTCCGCAGCGCCGACTCGAGCATCATGCCGCCGGCCATCACGAGCACGGCCGAGGCGAACAGGGCAATGAGGGCGCCGGCGAACGTGCCGAGGCGCCCGCGGGCGCTGAGAATGGCGAGACGCAGCATCGTTCAGCTCCCCAGATGCGCGAGCTGCTCTGCGACCCGGTCGACGGTGGGAGCCTCGAGCATCCCAGCCAGCCGTCCGTCGGCGAGCAGGACCACGCGGTCGGCGTGTGCCGCGGCCACGGGATCGTGGGTGACCATCACGACGGTGTGCCCATCCCCGTCGACAACCTCGCGCAGCAGTGCGAGCACGCCGCGTCCGGTCTGCGTGTCCAGCGCTCCGGTCGGCTCGTCGGCGAACACCACATCAGGCCGGGTGACAAGCGCCCGGGCGATCGCCACTCGCTGCTGTTGGCCTCCCGAAAGCTGGGACGGACGGTGGCGCATGCGTTTCTCAAGCCCGACCCGCGCGGCGACTTCATGCACCTGCGAACGCCGCGCGCGGCGACCGTCCAAGCGCAGCGGCAGGCCGATGTTCTGGGTCACCGTAAGCGACGGCATCAGGTTGAAGGCCTGGAAGACGAACCCGATCCGCTCTCGCCTCAGGATCGTCCGCCGCCGCTCGTTTAGCCTCGCGAGATCGGTATCGCCAAGCGCGACGCCGCCGGAGGTAGGCCGTTCCAGCCCCGCAGCAATGTGAAGGAACGTGCTCTTGCCCGACCCTGACGGCCCCATGATCGCGGTGAACGAGCCACGGGAGAGCCTGATACTGATCCCGTCGAGCGCGACGACCGCGGCATCGCCTTGACCGTAAACCTTGCGAACGTCACGGAGGGCCACCGCGGCAGCGGTGACATTTGCGCCGGCAACAGGTTCGCTGGTGAACATCGCCGAGTCAGCGGAGGTAGCGACGGTGTTGGTGTTCATGCTCACCCTCCTCAGGGTCGATTTCGGGGATGCCTCAGCCTCGTGGTCCGGGAGTGCCCGAACCATGGGGGTGGCAGGCTTCTGGGAGGGTCGGCTTGGGCCCGGCGGCGGTACGGCTAACCGCCCGAGCGGTGCGGCCAGCCGTATAGATCTGCGCTGTGCCATCTGCGAGAGTCAGAGCCCATGGCGAAGACCGTTCTGATCGTCGACGATCACCCCAGCTTCCGCGCCAGCGCCCGGCGCATGCTCGAGGCTGACGGCTACGAGGTCGTCGGCGAGGCGCAAGACGGTGCCGCCGCACTCGGGGCCGTTGAACGGCTGCGTCCAGAGCTCGTGTTGCTCGACGTGCGACTACCCGACGTCAACGGGTTCGAGTTCGCCAGGCGCCTGCTCGGTGCAGTGGGCCGGACACCGGAGATCGTGCTGATCTCGAGCCATGATTCCACGGACTTCGGCGAGGCAATCACCGCCAGTGGCGCGAGCGGTTTCATTCCCAAAGCCGAGCTCAGCGCCAAGGCGATCACATCGTTGATCACATGACCGGTTTGCGCCGACGCCTGAACGGAATTGCCGTGCTTGCGTTCCTGAGCGGGATCGGCGTGTTCCTGGTCATGATCAACGGCCAGCACAACAACCATCGGGGCGCCTATGCGGGCTTGACGCTCGCGATCGGCTGGGGATTCATCGGCACCGGGTTGTACGTCTGCAAACGCCGTCCCGGAAACAACGTCGGTTGGCTCATGATCGCGGTCGGTTTCAGCGGCTTCTTGAAAGGGCTGACCTTCTCCAACGACAGCGTCGTGTTCACGGTCAGTTCGCTCGGCGAGGTGTTGATCTACGCTTTGCTCGTCCATCTGCTGCTGGCGTTTCCCTCCGGCCGGTTGGAGAGCCAGTTGGACCGTTTCCTGGTCGCCATCGCCTACTTCAACACGACGGTGGTTCACCTGGCCGTGTTCGTGTTCTCCGATCCCACGACGCAGGGTTGTCCTCAGTGCCCCGCCAACCCGCTGCTGATCAATCATCCCGAGGCCGCCGCAACCGTCAGCGCGACGCAAGTGGACATCGCGGTCGCAGTGCTCGGCGCGGTGGTGGCGGTCCTCTACCGCCACTGGCGTGCCAGCACCCCGACTCAAGGACGGGCGTTCACGCCGGTCCTGACCGCCGGAGGCCTCACCTTCGTGCTCCTGATGACGCAGCTGATCGTCGCCCAGGCCAACCTCTCCAGCCAGCTTGCTGACGCACTGACGCTGGCCCTCTTGGGCTCCCTCGCCTGCCTGCCGTTCGCGTTTGCGCTCGGCATCGTGCGATCCCGGCTTGACCAAGCGGAGGCGATCAATTCGCTGGTCGGCGTGCTTGGTGGAGGCGGAGGCCGCGGCGTCTTGCGCAACGCGCTCGCGGCAGCGCTCGGTGACGACACCCTGCAGCTCGCCTACTGGGTGCCAAGCCGGCGCGGTTTCGTGGACGCCAAAGGTCAGCCGATGCAGGTCGATCCGCCACCGGAGGGAAGGGTCGCTACCACGATCGACCACGACGGCCGGCGCATCGCCGCGATCGTGCATGCCGCCAACCTCGCAGAGGAGCCGGGGCTCGTGCAGACAGTCGGCGCCGCGGCGGCCCTCACCCTGGAAAACGAGCGGCTGGAGGCCGAGCTGCGAGCAACCGTCGCTGAGCTGCGTGCTTCGCGCGCGCGGATCGTGCACGCCGGCGACGAACAGCGGCGTCGGATCGAGCGCGATCTGCACGACGGCGCTCAGCAACGGCTGATGGCGCTCGGCATCAACCTACGCCTGCTTCGAGATCGGATCGAGCACGACCCGGACGACGCGATCGAGCTGCTCGACGCCTCGCTTCAGGAGCTCAGCGAAGCCACCGCCGAACTCCGCGAACTGGCGCGCGGAATCCATCCGGCGGTACTTACCGACCGCGGGCTCGCGGACGCGCTCAACGCGCTGGCCAGACGCTCCCCGGTGCCCGTGGAGGTCCTCGAGACGCCGTGTGATCGCCTACCACCCTCGATCGAATCGGCGGCGTACTTCGTCGTCGCCGAGGCGCTGACCAATGCCGCCCGCTACGCGATCGCGCGAAGCGTCACCGTGAGCGTGGTCCGCCGCGACAGTCAGGTCGAGATAGACGTGACCGACGATGGCGTCGGCGGGGCCGACCCGGAGCAAGGTTCGGGCCTGCGTGGACTTCACGATCGGGTCGCGGCCCTCGACGGCCAGCTAGACCTGGCCAGCGGGGCCAGCCAGGGAACCACTCTGAGGGCGCGGATCCCGTGCGGGTGACCGTCGCCGATGACTCCATGCTGGTACGCGAAGGCGTTGTGCGGCTGCTCGAGGCCGCCGGGTTCGAGGTGGTCGGGCAGGCCGCGGACGGAGAGACACTGATCCGCAAGACCAGAGCGCACAAGCCCGACATCGCGATCATCGACATTCGCATGCCGCCGACCCACACCGACGAAGGCTTACGGGCAGCGCTCGCGATCCGCGAAGAGATGCCCGGCACCGGGGTGATGGTCCTTTCGGAGTACATCGAGGAGGAATACGCGGTGGAGCTGCTGGGTGATGATGCCGCCGGCGTCGGCTACCTGCTCAAGGACCGGGTCCTGGACCCCACGCGGTTTGCCGAAGCGGTCCAACGAGTGGCGGAAGGCGGGTCCGCGCTTGACCCGGAGGTCGTCTCCCAGATGCTCGGTCGGCGCCGAATCAAGGACCCACTCGCGGAGCTGACGTCCCGCGAGCGCACGGTGCTCGGACTGATGGCGGAGGGCCGCAGCAACCGGGCGATCGCCGACACGCTGGTGATCTCGGAGCGCGCCGTGGAGAAGCATGTGACGAGCATCTTCACCAAGCTCAACCTACCGCCGGCCGCACAGGATCACCGCAGAGTGCTCGCGGTCCTGGCGTTCCTGGGCAGCTAGGCCGCTGGTCAACGCCCGGTCGCGCGGTCGTTTACTCGACCAGCGGTGGTTCGCGCAGCGACGCGTTGATGTGCTCGGATAGCGCGGTGGCTGCGGCTCGCCGCGCCGCCAGGTGCTGTTCGTCGTCGTGGGCGCTGAGCTCGGTCGCCGTGTAGGCAGTAGAGGCGGCTTCCCAGAGTTCGCGGAGACGGTCGGTCTCGAGCCGCGCCCGGCGGCGGCTCGTCTCGACGGCCGTGGCGATCTCGGCGGCCGAGGTGTCAGCGTCGAAGGTCTCGCTCGCGTCTACCTCTGCAACAAACGTGAACGTCTGGTGAGTTGTCAGGACTGGACGATGGAGGATGCGTTGCAGTTGGGTCGATGCATCGTCGCGCACGCTGGTCGAGATGCTGAAACGCGGGTAGGGCTGGACCGTGGCGAGCCACGCTCGGCGGCGTTCGTCAGACAGGCGTTGCTGGTGCTCGTCGATGGTCAGGCCGACGTACTCCGCGACGTGCACCCAACCCCAGTGCGTGGCAACGAGCAGGATTCCGATCACGGCGAGAACGACATCGAACGCTCCGCCGCTCTGCAGCAGAAGCTGCCAGCCGGCGTAGAGCAGCATCGCCACGCCGCCGATCAGCGTGCTGCCCGTCAGGACCGATCCCGCGACTACGAGCCGGTCGTGCCGCCGACGCGACAGGACCGGCTCCGGATGTTGTTCGGCGTCGGGTAGGTTGACGAGGTCCTCGCCCAGCAGCCGTTCGTCGGCGGGGACGCCGAGAAACTCGACGATCCCCCGGCCGACTTGGGCTGTCAGTGGAGCGCTCGCCTCGGCCATCTAGGAGCGAGCATCCCCAGGCGGCGGACCAGCGCTTCTTACGCCGTTGTGACCGGTTTGGGCGGCCGCCGCGGCGGCGAGATTGCCCCTGAGCGTGCCCTGCTGGACCTCGTCCATCAACGATCCCACCGCGGCCGGCGAGGCGGGGAGCAGGAGCGTGGTCATGTTGCCGTGCTCGCCCACGGACCGGATCGTGTCCATGTACTGAGTCAGAGCGACCAGGGCCATCGCTTCCTTGGGGTCGATGCCCTGTTCGTCAGCAAGGACTTCCAGTGACTTCTTGAGCCCGGTCGCGATTGCCTCGCGCTCGGCCGCCACGCCCTCGCCGTGAAGACGCATCGACTCAGACTCCCCCTCGGCCTTCTTGATGCGCAGGGTCTTGTCGCCCTCGCCTTGAGCCGTCGCAGCCTCCTGATTGCGCCGCGCCGCGTTGATGTTGTTCATCGCGTCCTTGACCCGCTGGTCTGGCTCGATGTTCGTGATCAAGGCCTTGATGATCGCGTAGCCGTAGTCGGCCATCTGCGTTTGCAGGGTGTCCTGGATGTGCTTGGCGATCGTGTCCGCGTCGGCGTATGCCTCGTCGAGGTCCATCGTCGGGATGTGCGACCGGACGACGTCGAAGGCGTACGACTTCATCTGCACCTCGGGATCGTCGAGCTTGTAGAACGCGTCCTTTACCTTGTCCGGCTCCGCGCCGACCATGTACTGGATCGCAAGCTGGACGACCACGAACACGTTGTCCTTGGTCTTGGTCTCGATGTCGGCGTTGAGCTGCTCGACCTGCAAGCTCATCCGGCCCGCCACCTTCTCGACGAACGGGGACTTACGCTGAAGCCCGGGCCCGGCAACGCGGACGAACTTGCCGAACCGCTCGACTACGGCACGCTCCTGCTGCTCGACGGTGAAAAAGAAGAACGGCATGGCGATGATCCTTTCGGTTTGGGGTGCTATCTCGTCGCTGGGGACGAAACTGTCCGGAGGGTCGCCGTTCGGGGGTCGGCCGACGGTGCTCTGCGCGAAGTCGTTTCGCAGAAGCGGTGAAATGGCCTGCCGTTGATTCTACTCCGTCTCGTCAGGCGTACTAGCCGATCGAGCCTTCCATCTGCAGCTCGATCAGCCGGTTCATCTCGACCGCGTACTCCATCGGCAGCTCCTTGATGATCGGCTCGATGAAGCCGTTGACGATCAGCTTGGAGGCCTCTTCCTCGGGGATGCCGTGCGACATCAGGTAGAAGAGCTGGTCCTCGCCGACCTTCGAGACCGTCGCCTCGTGGCCGACGTTGACGTCGTCGTCGCCGATCCGGATCGTCGGGTAGGTGTCAGACCGAGAGCGCTCGTCGAGCAGCAATGCGTCGCAGACGACCTTGGACTTGGAGCCGTGGGCACCCTTGGCGATTTCGAGCAGCCCGCGGTAGGAGCCGCGGCCGCCGTCCTTGGAGATCGACTTGGCGAAGATGTTCGAGGTCGTGTTCGGCGCGGCGTGGATGATCTTGGCGCCCGCATCTTGGTGCTGGCCGGCGCCCGCGAACGCGATCGAGAGAACCTCGCCATGGGCTCGTTCGCCGAGCAGGTAGATGCTGGGGTACTTCATCGTCAGCTTGGATCCGAGGTTGCAGTCGACCCACTCGACGGTCGCGTCCTCCTGCGCGACGGCGCGCTTGGTGACCAGGTTGAACACGTTGGTCGACCAGTTCTGAACGGTCGTGTAGCGGATCCGGGCGCCCGGCTGGGCGATCAGCTCCACCACCGCGGAGTGCAGCGAGTCAGAGCTGTACGTGGGGGCGGTGCAGCCCTCGACGTAGTGAACGTACGAGCCCGGCTCAGCGATGATCAGGGTCCGCTCGAACTGCCCCATGTTCTCGGTGTTGATCCGGAAGTACGCCTGCAAGGGCAATTCGACGTGGACGCCTTCGGGCACGTACACGAACGATCCGCCGGACCACACCGCGGAGTTCAGAGCCGCGAGCTTGTTGTCGTTCGGCGGGATGACCGTCGCGAAATACTGACGCACGAGGTCCTCGTGCTCGCGCAGCGCCGTGTCCATGTCGGTGAAGATCACGCCCTGCTTCTCGAGGTCCTCGCGCACCTGGTGGTACACGACCTCGGACTCATATTGCGCACCGACCCCGGCCAGGAACTTCCGCTCCGCCTCGGGTATGCCGAGGCGGTCGAACGTCCGCTTTACGTCCTCGGGCACGTCGTCCCACGACCTACTGGGCGTCTCGGAGGCGCGGACGAAGTATCGGATGTTGTCGTAGTCAAGCTCGGCGAGCATCGGGGAGCCCCACGTGGGCTGTTTGCGCGCCAGGAAATGCTCCAGCGCCTTCAGCCGGAAATCGCGCATCCACCGCGGCTCTGACTTGAACTCCGAGATCTTCTCGACGATCTCCCGGTTCAGCCCCTTGGGCGCCTTGTACAGATAGTTCTCGGCGTCGTGGAACCCGTAGCGCTGCTCGTAGTCGGCATTGATGCCCGCGAGCTGCTCGGTCTCGGTCAGGAGGGTTGCTTCGGGAGTCACCACTGCTACTCCACCTCCACGCTGGTTTTCACCGACGGATCGGCTGGTGGGTAGGCATCCACCATGTACTTGTCACCGCGCAGCGCGGCTCCTAGCCGGGCGAACGGGTTTTGTCGCCGCCCGGTGGTGGTGTCGGCCGAGGGCGTGCCGCCCCGACGAGCCGACGCGGCGGGTTCGTCGTGGACGAGTGACGGCTCAGGAATGATCCCCGGAGCCGGCGAGGTGTTGGACTCAATCTCAGAAGTGGTTTTCATGTCGGCGACCTTTCAAGCGCGTGGGTGTTAGCGAGTGCAATTTGACTCGAGCGCGAGTCTCGGCGGCGGGTCATGACCGCGCGCCACCTTGGTGGCGCGGGGCGCGAGTGCGCCAGCGGAATCTGGCGCTGGCCATCAGTCCGAGCACCCAGCCGAGGATCGCGGCGACGAGCACCAACAAGACGAGCGAGATGTGGGAGTTGCCGATCAACCAGTTGACCTTGACCTGTGCGGTGTTCGACGCCGCGAGCGCAATCAGCACCGCGACCAGCCCAACGATTGCAATCGCGTAACCGTGCAGTCGTCCTCGGAGCGCTTTGCGGCGGAAGCGTTCGGCTCGCGTCTCTGTGCGGCTGGACGCTGCGGCGGCTTCCCTCGCACGCGCAGTGTTCGGTGTCACTCCCGGTGGCGTGTCGCTTACGACTCCGGCGATCCCGTTCGGGGTCGCTTCGGCGGCCGGCGAGGGGACCGCGATGCTGCTCCCGTCAGAGCGCATAATGAGAAACCTCCTCATGCTTGTGCGAGGGGATCTCGGGGCCGTCCTCTCTTCGGTAACGCCGACTATATCATGAAATCTATGTCTAGAAACGCTAATCTAATGTCGTGATGGATGACCGCGCACCCAACTGGACGTTCCTGACCAACCACGCTCAGGTGTTGGTCTGCATCGCCGACGACCCCGGCATTCGCCTACGCGAGATTGGTCAACGGGTCGGGATCACCGAGCGGGCTGCGCATCGCATCGTCGTCGACCTGACCGGCGCTGGCTATATCACGCGCGAGCGCAACGGGCGACGCAACCAGTACACAATCAACGCCGACCGCCCGGTCCATGACGCAATCGCCCGTGAGCGCAACGTCGGGCAACTGCTCGAGATCCTCGCCGCGCCTCAGAGGCCTGGCCTCACCAGTTGACGATTCCACGTGCAATCAGGAGCACCCCCGCTACGGCGCCGCCGATCAGGGCGACACGCCCGCCGCGGCGGGTCAGCCACTCGCTGAATCGCTGCACCGCGCCGGCCGTCCACTCTGGCCTCGTCGCGTAGCCGAGCAGCGGGAGCTCGAGTAGCACCAGCATGACCAGATTGAAGGCGACGACGACGAGCACCGTCACCGCCGTCCCGAGGTGCTGTTTGTGAAGCAGATCCATCCCGGCGATGTAGGACGCCCCTGGGAAGCTGAGTAGCGCTCCGACGACGAACGTGTCCCGCGCGGAGCCCTTGCTCAATTGGCGACGCCACCGCGGCGGCGCCTTGTCTGTGGCGCGTTCGCGCCTGCGCTCACTCCAGGCCCGGCGGCGCTTGTCACGACCGCTAGCGACGACAGCTACCACCACCAAGATCAGCGCTCCCAACACGATGTTGAGCACTGGATTGACACCATGCTTTGCTGTGCTCGACGTGCTGGAGCCGGGCAACGCAAACACGAGCAGCAGACCGCAGGTGATGCTCGTGACCAGCGCTCCCAGCAGGTAGCCAGACAGCAGGCGCTTGGGTCGCTCCAGCGTCAGCATCACGGTCACCGCGGTCAGCAGAGTCGGATTCAGAGCCGCGGTCAGCGAGAAGACGAAGACTTGATCCACGCGCTGGCCTCCCTCCGCAGCGTCACGTGACTGAGCCGCTGACAGCGCACGCAAACCTGAGCCGGTTCATGCGACCCCGGATGCCGGGATCATGGCGCTTTGGGTTGAAATGGCCGCCACTCGGCGACATCGGGGCCGATGATCCCGTAGGTTGATTCGGGCACCTCGTTCCAGACCCCGGCCACGTCGCCGAGGGGTTCTGAGACGATCAAGCGGGCCTCCTCTGAGAACTCTCGAAACAGCTGCCGGTCGGGGTAGAGCTCGCGGAGCGCGGGGACGTCGGTGGTGTAGAACAGCGAACGCGAGTTTCGCTCGCTGGAGTATCGAAACGCCCAGACCGTGGTGCCGTCGGTGGTCGCGATCGTGCCCTGGAACGGGTTCGGCACCCCGTGGCGGCCGGCGACCGCCTCGACGAGCCCGATCGTCTGCTCGATCGCCGACGGGGGGTCGTCCTCCAGGCCCAGTGTCAGGGCGAGGAAGAACAGCACTTCGGTGTCGGCCTGGCCCTGGATCTCCGGGTACAGCGATGGGTCGATAGCGAGTATCAGGTCGCGTTTGATGGTCGCGAACTCGTTGATGTATCCGTTGTGCATGAACAGCCAGTGGCCGTGGCGGAAGGGGTGGCAGTTGGTCTGCTGCACCGCGCTGCCGATCGCCGCCCGGATGTGGGTGAAGAACAGCGGCGAGCTGATGTGGCCGGCGAGCTCTCGCAGGTTGCTGTCGTTCCACGCCGGCTCGGTGCTGTGAAACACGCCCGGGGTGTCCGGAGCGCCGAACCAGCCAACTCCGAATCCGTCGCCGTTGGTCGGCTCGGCCCCTAGCCGCGAATGCAGGCTCTGGCCGACCAGCGAGTTGGGGCCCTCGTAGAGCGCCTCCTTGATCAGGATCGGAGATCCCGAGTATGCGAGCCAGCGGCACATGGCCGGTCCTTTCGTTGTCGCGCGCGATCATCGCCGCAGCGGCCCGTCCAGGTCGATATACGGCGGCTGCTGGAGTCCGCACCCTGACGCACCGGCGGCGGCGGCGCATCATCTCAATCGGATGAACTGGACAACACCTCGGTCTGAGTGCTGATCACGATCACCTTCGGAGCCCGATACCAGAGCCGCGCGTTTAGCTGGGCACCAGCGACCCGGCAAAATCCTGCAGATGGACAACGCTGACGAGACGTAGTGGACAATGCCGAGATCGCCGACCGACTCGACGCCTTCGCGGCGGTGCTGGAGCTCGGCGACGCCAATCCGTACACGATCCGCGCCTACCGGCGGGCGGCCGAGACCGTCCGCCACAGCGGGGTGCAGGTCGCCGAGCTCGTCGCCGCCGGTCGCGGTCGCGAGCTTCGGGGCATCGGCGCCGGGATCGAGGCCCGCCTGCGCGAGCTCGTGGCCACGGGACAGATCGCGGAGCTCGCCGAGCTCGAGCGCGAGCTCGTGCCTGACCTCGTCGGCCTCGGCCGCTACCTCGGGCTGAGCGCCCAGCGCGTCATCGACATCGCGCGCGCGCTCGAGATCCGCACCGCCGGCGAGCTGCGGGAGGCGGCCGCGGCAGGCCGACTGCGCGACGTGCCTGGCATCGGCCCCAAGACCGAGGCCCAGATCGTGTCGGCGCTGGCCCGGGAGACCGAGGCGCGCTCGCCACGGGGCGTGTGGCTCAACCGCGCCTGGGAGCTCGTCGGCGGGATCGCACGCGCTCTCGATGCGCAGCCCGCCGGCGACGTGCGGCGCTGGCGTGACTCCTGCCACCAGCTCGCGATCGTTCGTGCGGCGTCATGTCCCGATCCGGTCCTGGAGCGATTCGCGGAGCTACCCCAGATCGTCGCCATGATCGAGCAGGCCGAGCGCCACGCCGTCGGGGTCACGGTCGACGGGGTTCCCGTGGAGCTGACGGTCCCCGAGCCGAGCTCTTTCGGGACCGCGGTGATGCGTGCGACCGGGTCGCCCGACTACGTCGCGGCGCTCGAGCCGCTCCCCGCCGCGCCCAGCGAGGACGCCGTCTACGCGGCCATCGGCGTCCCCTGGTGCCCGCCCGAGCTGAGGGAGGCGCCCTTCCGCGGCGAACCGCCGTCGCTGATCGAGATCGAGCAGATCCGCGGCGACCTGCACTGCCACACGACGTGGTCTGACGGGCGGGTGAGCGTCGCGGAGATGGCGCGCGCCGCTCGCGCACGGGGCTATGAGTACCTGGCCATCTGCGACCACACCCCCGCGGTCGGGGCGGTCCAGGGGCTCACCGCCGACGACGTCCGCCGCCAGGGCGAGGAGATCGCGGCGGTCAACGCGGAGCTGGCCCCGTTCCGCGTCCTGCGCGGGATCGAGTGCGACATCCTCCCCGACGGGCGGCTCGACCTCCCCGACGACGTCCTCGCTGAGCTCGACTGGGTCCAGGCGAGCGTCCACGGCGGGCAGCGAATGCCGCGCGCGGAGATGACCGAACGGGTCGAGGAGGCTCTGCACCACCCCGCCGTCCGCTGCCTCAGCCACCCGACCGGCCGCCTCATCAACCGCCGCCCGGAGAGCGCACTGGACCTGGAGCGGATCTTTGACGTCGCGCGGACACAGGGCGTCGCCCTGGAGGTCAACGGCCTGCCCGCCCGGCTGGACCTCAGCGGCGAGCACGTGCGCGAGGCGCTGCGCGCGGGCGTCCCGATCGTCTGCTCCACCGATGCGCACTCCCCGGCGGGCCTGGACAACATCACGCTCTCGGTCGCCACCGCGCGCCGTGGGTGGGCCACGGCCGCCGACGTCCTCAACACCCGTCCCCTGGAGGCGCTCCTCCCTGCCCTCAGGGGTCGCCACCGGCAACAATCAGACGCGTGATCGCCGGCGAGCACGACCGGTTCTATCTCCGAGAGGTTCGGCAAGTGCACGAGGTGCCTGTATGGCAGTCGAGCCCGATGGGCCCGTTCGACATGTGGCCAACCGGGTCGGGCTTTGAGTACTTGTACGGGTTCATCGGCGGCGAGGACAATCATTGGTATCCCAGCCTGTACGAGGGTACGACTGCGGTCGAGCCGCCGTAGAGCCCCGAGGAGGGCTACCACCTGACTGAAGACTTGGCCGATCACGCCGTCACCTGGGTGCGCACGCAGAAGGCGCTGATGCCGGACAAGCCGTTCTTCATGTATTTCGCGCCCGGCGCGACGCACGCGTCGCACCACGTGCCGGAGGAGTGGATCGAACGGTACAAGGGGAAGTTCTCGCACGGCTGGGATGAACAGCGTGAGCGCACCTTTGCTCGCCAGAAGGAGTTGGGCGTGATCCCGGACGACGCCGAGTTGACAGCTCGGCACGATGAGATCCCGGCCTCGGACGAGATGGCCGAGGAGCTGAAGCCGATCCTCGAGCGCGAGATGGAGATCTACGCCGGATTCATGTCACACACCGACCATCACAGCCAAGCGCACGATCTCTCCAGGGAGAACCCGGACCGACTGCACGAGCTGCAGAGGTTGTGGCTGATCGAGGCGACCAAATACAACGTGATTCCGCTCGATGATCGCACCGCCGAGCGCCTCAGCCCCGACCTTTCCGGGCGGCCTCAGCTGATCACCGGCGACACGCAGGTGTTCTACCCCGGCATGACGAGCCTGTCGGAGAACAGCGTCCTGAGCATCAAGAACAAGTCGTTCTCGGTCACGGCCGAGGTCGTCATACCCGACGACGGCGCGAACGGGACGATCATCGCCCAGGGCGGCGTCATCGGCGGTTGGAGCTTCTACACGAAGCAGGGCACGGCGAAGTTCGCCTATAACCTGCTCGGGATCCAAACATTCACCGCCGAGGCCGCAGAGCCGGTGCCGCCCGGCCAGCACCAGGTGCGCGCCGAGTTCGCCTACGACGGCGGCGGCTACGCCAAGGGCGGAACCGTCTCTCTCTACTACGACGGCGAGAAGGTCGGCGAGGGCCGCGTGGACGCAACGCAACCGTTCGTCTTCTCGGCCGACGAAGGGCTCGACGTCGGCTGCGAGATGGGGACGGCTGTGGCCCCCGAATGCGACGCGAAGAGCAGCGCGTTCACCGCCACCGCCGGATTCAGCCGTTGGCTCCGGTGTTCTCCGGTGTGAACTTGCTCGCGGTAAACGTCGCTCCCTGCGGATCGGTGATGACCGTCATCCTGACCCAGGGAGCATCGAACGGCGCAACCTCGACCCGGCCGCCGAGCTCCGCGGCCCGCGTCGCGGTCGCGTCGGCATCATCGACTGCGAACGTCACGCTCCAGTGCGGGGAGATCTCTGGCTGGTCATCCGTGATCGGATTGAGCGTCGCGACAACGTCTGCGAAGCCCTCCGGCGCCGCGCCGCTGTCGGCCTGCCGCTGGAAAAGCTCGGGATCGCTGCGCGCCAAGAAGTCGCCGTAGCCGGCCAGCCGCCACATCTCGACGCCGCCTCCCAGCCCGAGCGTCTCCCACCCGAACACCGACCCATAGAAGGACTTCGCGCCGTCCACGTCGCGAGTGTTCAGACCGTTGAAGTTCAACGAGCCGGGCTCGTTGACGATCCGCGCACCCTTGTGCCGCTTGGCCTGCCAGAGGCAGAACGCAGCCCCTTCGGGATCCATGACCACCGCCATCCGGCCCTCGTCCATCACGTCGAAGGGATCCGTCACCACGCGACCGCCCGCATCCCGCACCTTCGCTGCGGCCGCGTCGGCGCTCTGGACCCAGATGTAGGTGTTCCATACCGCCCTCCCCGGGCCATCCTGCGGCAGTGAGCCCACGGCGGCGACGTCACCACCGCGCAGGCGAGCGATGAAGTAACGCGCGGTGGAGCCAGCCGGCATTGCGTCGATGAACTCCCAGCCGAACAGGCCGCTGTAGAACGCGAGTGCAGCCTCCGGATCAGGCTGGCTGGTGTCGACCCAACACGGGACGCCTGGCAGGTATCCGTCTCGCTCGAGCATTGCTCGCTCCCTCTCAGTTCGTTGACGTCGCGACGCACCCTACGGGCGACCAATGCTCCCAAGCGAGCCGCCCGGTCGTCGACGCAGGCCGTTGACGAAGATCAGCTGGTGCGCAACCCGCAGGTGACGGCGCAGAGCCCCCGCCGCCAGAAGCACTCGACCTCGTCGAAGCCCACTTCGCGCAGCGCGCCCAGCTCGGTATCCAGAGGGAAGTAACGGTCCTCCTCCGTCCACGCCGCGAAGTGCTGGCGCGCCTGCGCATCGGTGATCCCGTGATCGCCCATCCGAGCGGCCATCCGATCGAACACAAGCCCGTTGAGCCGCACGTCTTCGGTCACGGCCGCGTCGAGATTCAGCAGGACCCCGCCGAGCGGAAGCGCGTCGTGAATCGCGCCGTAGAGCGCCGTCTTGCTTCGAAGGTCATGCACGTGGTGCAGCGCCAGGCTGGCGACCACAGCGTCGGCAGCGGGCAGCGGCCCCAGGAAGCTGCCTTCGTGAAAGGACACCCGATCCGCGAAGCGCGTCAGCCGCCGACGGGCCTCGCCGAGCATCTCGGCGTCAACGTCAAGAACAGTCATACGCACGCCCGCAAGCCCATCCAGAACGGCAGCCGAAAGCGCGCCGGTGCCACCACCGAGGTCGAGGACGTGCCCCTCGGCCGGCGCGAGAGCCGCGAGCAGCTCGACACCCGTTGCGATCATCTCGTCGTAGTAAGGGATGAAACGACGGATCTGGACGTCGTAGCTCTCGGCCACGACGTCGAGGTGACGCCTGACCGAATGGGTCTCACCGCGAGACATCAAGCGAGCCTACACCGGCTACGGCCACAAGCGCGACTCAGTCATGATGTCAGGCGAGGCGGCAGCAGAGAGCAGGTGACATGACAACCGAATTGGTACTCCTTGGAACAGCCGGCGCGCCGATGCCCGTCGCGGGCCGGGCGGGGATCTCCTCGGCGCTGATCGTCGACGAACGAGTGTTCGTGATCGACTGCGGTCGGGGGTCGCCCTCCTCCTTCGTCGACGCGGGACTGGACTTCACCCGTCTTGAAGCCGTGTTCCTGACCCACCTCCACGCCGACCACACCGGCGATCTGGCCGGCATGCTCCTGTACCCGTGGGGCGTCCGCGCGGGTGACGACGGCCCGCTCGCACCGATCCGCGTGTATGGCCCGACGCGACCCGAGGCGTTGCCGACGGGTGATGCCACCTTCCACGCCGCAACGACGATCCACCCGGAACTGCCCGACCCGGGCACGACGGACCTCGTCGATCGCATCCTCGCCGGCTACGCCTACCACCTGAACGTCATGCCGCTGGACGCCCGCATGCCCGACGCGAGCGCGCTCGTCCGAGCGATCGACATTCCGATCCCAGCCAGGGCCGAGGGCATCGCCCAGGTTCCGGTCGACGTGTTCGACGATCCGGCTGTTCGGGTCAGCGCCGTTGCGGTGACGCACGGCCGGGCGGTTCCGGCGCTCGCCTACCGGTTCGACACGACCGACGGCTCGGTCGTGTTCTCCGGCGACACGACGGTGAACGACGACCTGATCGCCCTCGCGCAGGGTGCCGACATCCTGGTCCACTGCGTTGCCGACCTCGGCTACCTCGAACGGCACGGCTTCACCGGCGCCGCCCTCGAACGGATGGTCGCGCTTCACACCGATGTCACCCAGGTCGGGGGTGTCGCGCAACGCGCACGGGTCCGCGAACTCATCCTCACCCATTACGTCCCGGCCGAACCGGACGCGATCAGCGAAACGGAATGGTCTGAACGTGCCCAGCGAGCCTTCAGCGGTAAAGCCACCGCGGGCCGCGACGGCCTTCGCCGCACTCTGAGCGGCGCTACTGCATGAGGCCGATTGCCCGGTGAGCAGCCGGCGTGGACGGGATGCGATGGTTGCCCGTCGCTCAGGGGCTTGGTAGGCTCACCGATGAGAGGGTCCGGGTGTGTCGCTCGGCCGGAGGAGTCTTTATAAGGGGGGAGCGATGTCACGCTCTCGCGGGCCGGCGGTCGTCCGCACCCCTGGCGCGCCCTACGCGACAAGGATCCTCATGCGCCGCCCCTCGAACCCGCGGAGATTCAGCCGCAACGTCGTGGTCGAGATGTTGAACCCGTCGAACCTGTACGACCTCAACATCGGCTGGGCGCTGATGCATGACCAATTCATGCGCCGCGGCGACGCGTGGGTCGGCATCACGGCGAAGCCGATAGACGTCCAGGCGCTCAAGACCTTCGATCCGAAGCGCTACGGCTCACTGTCGTTCGCGAACCCGTTGCCGCTGAGCGATCCGCGCAACTGCACGGATATTCAGACCGTAGTGGACCCGCCCGCGCTGCGTTCGCGCACGAGTGAGGACGGGCTGATTTGGGACATCTACAGCCAGGTCGGCGCGTGGCTGAAGAGCGGGACGGACAGCAACCCGCTCACCTACGGCCACCGCCACAGCCTCGTTCAGGAGGCTTACGGCTTCGGCTACTCGCAGACGGGCTGCTACCTGATCGACTACATCAACGCGATCCACCCGCTGGTGGTGAAGTCTGACGGCCGGCCGATCTACAACGGCTACCCGGTGGGCGTCTCCGGCGGCGACTTCGTCGGCACGGTACCGATCAATCAATGTTCGCCGGCGCCGGCGGGGACCGATCCGCGAGCGCGGATCCACGATGTCGGCGTCCCGGTGATCCAGGTCATGTCTCAATCCGACTACCTGTTGGGGATCGCGGCGCGACGGCCAGATGGCAACCGTGCGCCGGACCAGTTCCGCCACTACGAGATGGCCGGTGCCGCGCACGCGACCCCGGACGAGCTCGAGTACTCGGGTGGCGACATCGACGTCGTGAATGGCGCCCCGGTGCTCGATCGGTTCGGCAACGTCAGTGGCGGCCTGAGGTCGCCGTTCGTCGACGTCCCCACGAGCACCTGGTTCGGCAGCTCCACGGGCCCGGGGTTCTGCTTCATCGTCGGGCACGTGGTGCCGTTGGACCCCGCGACACCGCAGACGCTATACGCGACCCACGGCACGTATGTGCGCGACGTGACCCGAGACGTTCTCACGCTCGTCGCGCAGCGGTACCTGACCCTCGCGGACGGGCTAAAGCTAATACACGAGGCGCAGGCGTCCGACGTTCCGTAGGCCAAGCCGTCGGGCACCCAACGCGCGGGGTTCGCTGTTTGACAAATCCTTGGACTGCGCCGCCGTCGGTCAATGACATAGAGTCACCCGAACTACTGCACAAGCCACAGCGCTCACGCGCAGAGGGGTCGAAAAATGGCACTGGGTTTCTACATCACCGGCAAGGGATTTACGCAGGACAGGTACGACACCACGCTCGGCCAGCTTGAGGAAGCGGGTGCCGGCGCACCCGATGGGCGGATCTCCCACGTTGCGCTGGAGACGAACGGCGAGATACAGGTGTTCGACATCTGGGAGTCCCAAGAGGCGTTTGAGGCATTTGGTGCCACGCTGCTGCCGATCCTTTCGGCGGCTGGGATCGAGCTGAACGAACCGATGGTGGCCCGGGTACACAACGAGATCAAGGGCTGACGCCAGCTACGGCACCTGTCTGGGCGCACTCGGCGCACAGTCCGACCATCGCGAAGTGGGTGAACCGGGGGTGGTGGCCGAACCGCTGTTCGATGTCCCTGCGGACCGGGGCGAGTTGATCGGGGGCGAGCACGGTCAGTTTCCGGCAGCGTTCGCAATAGAGATACTCGCCCTCGTCGCGGCCGACGAGCGCATGGAGGCCCGGGCCGTGGCCGAGGTGGACGTGCCGGGTGAGCCCGTGGCGTTCGAGCACCTCGAGGTTGCGGTACACCGAGGACTCCTCGAGCGACAGCTCCTGAGCGAGCTCTGGGGCGGACACCGGTCCTGAGGCTGAGAACAGCGCCTCGATGATCAGCCGTCGCGCAGTGGAGAGCCGCAGCCCGGACTCCCGGAGCGCTCGGATCGCTTCGTCGGGGTCGGCGACGACGAGTCGGGGGGCGTCGGGGGCGAGCGTCATGGGCTAGCCGCTGCTGGTGGTGTTGAGGTGTGCTGACCAGCGTTCCTCAATGCGTCCGTAGTGCCACACAGCCACCGCGATCGCCCACGTGGCAACGAACATCGCGACGATGATGTAGCCGAGCACGTTGAGGTCGACGCTCCGCAGCCAGGTCCAGAACCCGCCGGTCAGGCTGAGGTGGTCCGAGACCAGGCCGCCGAGCTCGATCGTGCCGATGAGCAGCGCGACAGCCACCGATAGGCCTGTGACGGTGATGTTGTAGAAGACCTTGCGCACCGGCTTTGAGAACGCCCAGCCGTAGGCGAAGTTCATGAACGATCCGTCGATCGAGTCCATCAGCGACATGCCCGCGGCAAACAGGATCGGCAGACACAGGATCGCGTACCACGGCAGTCCCGCCGCGCCGGCGCTGCCGGCGACCACCAGCAGCGCCACCTCGGTCGCGGTGTCGAACCCCAGCCCGAACAACGCCCCCAGCGGATACATCTGCTGCGGCTTGGTCACGGCCTTGATCAGCCGACCCAGGAACCGGTTCATGAACCCGCGGCTGTCGAGCTGCCGTTCGAGCTCGGCCTCGTCGAACTTGCCGGTCTTCATCTCGCGAAACACCCTGATGATCCCGATCAGGATCACTGCGTTGATGGCCGCGATTACGTACAAGAACGTGCCCGAAACGGTTGTGCCGATCGAGCCGGTGATGTTGTGCAGCTGCGAGTCGTGGTGCTTAACCGACCCGTCGAGCGAGCGGACCCCGATCGAGATCAAGAACGCCAGTGCGAACACGATCGTGGAGTGACCGAGGGAGAACCAGAACCCCACGCTCAAGGGCCGCCTGCCTTCCCGCATCAGCTTGCGCGTGGTGTTGTCGATCGCCGAGATGTGATCGGCGTCGAACGCATGTCGCAACCCCAGCGTGTAGGCGGTCACGCCGATCCCGACGGTGAACGTGCCGGCCGATCCGAGGCTGTAGTGGTTGGGCGCCACCAGCCCGATCAGCATCAAGAAGCCCAGCGCGTGAAGCCCCCCAACGACGACGAACATCATGATCAGCGTGCGTCGCTGACCACCCCCCAACGATCGCCAAAAAGTCCGTAGCCCGGGACGAGTGCGGGCTTGGGCGGCTGTCGCCTCCATCGCTCCTCCTTCGTGGAGCGCGGCGCGTAGCCGCGCGACCGGCACGCTAAGTCAACCCGGCCGCAATTGCAAGGTACTCAGGATTACACGCATCCAGATCAGCCGATCCGGCGCCCCGCGCCCCGTGGCCCGACCCGCCAGAATGGCCGGATGAGCACACCTGAGAACGAGGGCGAGCCGATCACCGAGGCCGGCCTTGCCGCTCTCAAAGCGGAGATCGGACAATTGGAGACGGTCGCGCGCCGAGACGTGGCCGCGCGGATCCTTGAGGCCCGCGGCCACGGAGACCTCAAGGAGAACGCCGAGTATCACGCCGCCAAGGAGGATCAGGCGCACCTCGAGACTCGGATCCTGCGTCTGCGGCAGCGGTGGCGCAACGCTGTCGTCGTTGACGTTGTGGAGTCGCCCGGGACGACGTTCGCGTTCGGGCATTCCGCCGAGGTCCGCGACGAGGACACCGGCGAGGTGCACACCTGGACGATCGTCGGCGCCGCGGAGGCCGACCGCATGCAGGGCAGGCTTTCCGTCGAATCCCCGGTGGCCAAGGCGCTGCTGGACCAGGCGAGAGGTGCCACGGTCGATGTCCCAACCCCTCGCGGCGCCCGCCGACTGACAATCGAACGGATCTTCTGAATCGCGGGGGTCGAGATGCCCGACAGCTACTCGCTGGTCAACGTCGTCGAGGTCGACGACGCCGCGCCGCCGAATGGGTTCGGCGATCGATGGGAGGCGCGGGTCGCGCGGACGGCGCTCGACGCGCAGGAGACGGGCGTCACCCATTTCCGGTTGCAGGCGGGCAAGCGGTCCCCGTTTATGCACCGCCACCACTTCGCGGAGGAGATCTACGTGATCCTGAGCGGGACCGGATGGGTCAAACTCGATGACGAGATCGTCGAGGTGCGGCCGCTGGACGCGATCCGAGTGCCGCCCGAGGTGGCCCGGGCGTTCGAGGCCGGCGGCGACGGACTGGAGTTCCTGGCGTTCGGCCCGCACCATCCAGGAGACGGCGAGCCGGTAGACGACCCCTGGGTGAAGTAAGCCGCGCGCGGCGAATCAGGGGCTGATCAACGGCCAGGGGCGGGGCCGGCCGCAGATCCCGCCCCCGGTTACGCCCCCTGAGAACTGATCGGTCAGCCCTTGATGAATCCGGTCTGCTTGACCGCCGTCAGGATCTTCTGGGCGCTGAGGCCGTTGTCGAACGGCCCGTTGGGCGCGATCGCCTTGCCGAGGAACAGGCCGATCGCGCCGGAGTGGCGCGCCTCGATCGTGACGATGCTCGCGGCCGTGAGCAGGACCTTCGGGTCCTTGATGTTGGCCGCCTGGCCGAGGTAGGCATGGACGCCGGTGTTCTCGAGGATGTAGGCGGTGGCGGCGAACTTGGCCGGGTCGCGCGGGATCCCCATGAAGTCGAACTTCGGCTTCTTGACGGCCTTGGAGCCGAGCGCAGACTTGAGCAGCTTGACGTGGGCGTTCTCATCCGTGGTGACGGTCTTCAGGAACGCCTTGAGCGCGTGGTCGGTGACCTTGCCCGCCCGAGTGGCCTCGTTGTAGAACGAGCTCTCGAGGTACTCGAGTGTCAGCGCGTAGTTGAGGATGCCGATGTCGCCCTTCCCGAACGACGACGGCGGTCGGCCGCCTGCGGCCAGCGCCGTGCCGGGAACCAGCGCACTGAGGATCGCGCCGCCACCGAGCGCTGCACCGCCGGCCACCGCGCCCTTGCGCAGGAACGCCAGGCGGGTATCGCCCGCTACCTGCTCCGCGCCTTCGCGGACCGCGCCGTCGACGTCAACGGCATCTAGATCGATGTGAGTCATTGAGTGTTACTCCCTTGCTGTTGGGTGAGACACAGTCGCTATCACAGCGGCCATGAGGGTTAGTACCGGCCGACCGGCGTCAGCGGATCAGCTGAGTGTCAGAGTTCTGCCGCGCCGGCGAGCCGACGAGTGGCCCTGCGTTCAGAGACGCTCGCGATCAGGACGCCGAGCTCGAACAGCAGGTACAGCGGGAGTGTCTCCAGCAGCATCGTGATCGCGTCGCCCGGCAGCACCGCAGCGACCAGGCCGCAGGCGAGGACCGCGTAGCGGCGGTTGTGGCGCAGCCGACGCGGCGTGATCACCCCCGCGCGGGTGACCGCGATGATCGCGACGGGCACTTGGAAGAGCAAACCCATCGCCAGCAGCGTCGTGGCGGCAAACTTGTAGTACTGGCCGGCCTGGACCAGGACGTTGAACTGGCCGCTGTTGAAATTCTGAAAGAAGTGCAGCGCCGCTGGTAGCGCGACGAGGTAGCCGAATACCACGCCCGCCACAAACAGCCCCGGGATCGCGAGCACCACCGGAAGCATCTGCCTGCGCTGGTCTCGGGACACAGCCGGCATGAAGAACCCGTAGGCCTGCAGGAGCAGTATTGGCAGCGCCAGGATCAGGGCGAACACGAGGGTCACGGTCAGCGTGGCGGTGAACGGCTCGCCGATTCCAAGCGTCACCGGCCGATCGCCCTCAGGCGGCGCCGACAGTTGGCTGACGTCTCGCCGGAGGTTGCGCTGCACCCGCTCAAGCGCGGGGACAGCCAAGGGCGATTGGGCCTTGAGCACCCCGGCCACCGTGTCGAGCTGGACGGCGACGTCCCGGGCGTTGCGCTGGACGGTATAGGTTGCGCCCAGCGGTCCGTGTCCGGCGCGCACCTGTCCCTGGGTCTGGTGCGCCAGCGGCTTGTTGACGAGCCTCAGCAGCTCGTGGTTCTGCCAGAAGCAGATACCGAACGCCACCGCGATCGCCGCCACGCACACGAGCAACCGCGCGCGAAGCTCGTCGAGATGGCCGACCATGCTGAGTTGATCGTCGTCGGCCAGCGGCCGCAGTCGTGCGGCCGCCAGGGCGCCCGGCATCGGCATCCGAGATCCCCTCTCTACCGAGTCGTCGTCGTTTCGCGGGTGGTGTCCACGGGCACCGGTGAGGCCTGCGCGGCCGTGAGCTGCTCGGCCGGCTCGTCACCGCTGATCGACTCCTTGAACCCACGCAGGCCGGCGCCCAGCGACTTGCCCATCTCGGGCAGCCGCTTGGCCCCGAACACGAGCAGCACGAGCACGAGCACGAACGCGATGTGAATTGGATTGTCGAGTCCCAACATGTGTATCTCCGATCGATCGGAATCGCAGTGGTCAACGTGTTCTACGAATATCCGCCGGTGACGGATCACTCAACGGTCACGTGAGTGACAACTCACGTGAGCCGAGCGCTGATCACCGGCGCGTGGGTCGGCGTATTGCTGCCGCCCATCGGCTCGGGCGTCACCAGCACGCGCTGCACTCCGCGCAGACCGCCGGGCACATCGACATCGCCGTCGCCCCGGCTGTTCACGCTGAACAACGCGGTCGTCGGTCGGGGCGGCCGCCTTCCGCTGACCAGCCACACCTCATAGATGTGACCGCGCGGCGGCGGTCTGAGATCCCGGACGACCAGCCTCGCCGCCCCGTCGGCGACCCGCAGCTGAGCTGTGCCGCTCGAGCCGGTCACCCGAGCGTTGTAGATCTTCGTCGAAGCCGAGTGCGGCCTGGTCAGCGCGACGACGCCGATCGCGACGCACGCGGCGACCACGATCGAGCCGAGCGCCAGCGCGGGCCGGCGAAGGATGGCCGGTCGGCGGCGATGACTCGAAGCGCTCGCGTGTCGCGCCTCTCGCCGGACGCTGGCCCGCACGCTGCGCCGCAGGCTGTCGGGAGCACGACGACGGTTGGCGCTGAGCGGCAGGACATCCACCACCTGCTGAAAGGAAGCCAGCTCATCCCGGCACACCACACAGGTGTCCAGGTGGCGACCGAAGCTGCGGGCCTCGCCGGCTTCGAGCGCGCCGAGCGCATAGGCCGCGACGTCGCCGCCGCAGGCCGCTGTGTGGTTTGTGCTCTGTCCTTGGGTCATTGTCGCGTTGCGGTCATAGACGCGCCTCGTCCGGGCTGGTCAGCGAGATGCGCAGCTTGGTCAGTCCGAGGCGCATACGCCCCTTCACCGTTCCGACGGGGAGCCCGAGCATCTCGGCGATCTGGGTGTGGGTGTAGCCGGCGAAATACGCGAGCTCGATCACCCGGCGCTGATCGCACGGGAGCTCGCGCACGGCTGCTCGCACCTGCTCGGCCTCGTCGTGTCGCTCGACCTCGACGTCGGTCTGGGTCGGCTCGACCAGCCACTCGGCCACACCGTCGTCGCTGACGTCGCGGCTAGGTCGACGTTCGCGCCTGAACGCGTCGATCGCGCGGTGGCGCACCACGCTCAGCACCCAGGAGCGCACGCTCCCGCGCGTTCGGTCATAACCGCCGCCTGTCCGCCATAGAGACGTGAATGCCTCCTGGACGACATCCTCAGCCATTGGCCGCCGGCCGCATATGCGATACGCCAGCGAGAACGCGGCGCTCCCGTGGCGATCGAAGATCACCTCCAGGGCCTTCGGCTCGCCCCCACCGACCATGACCATCAGGTCCTCGTCGGCGAGGTCACCGTAGTCTCGCTGGGCCTTGCGGCCACGTCCAGGCGATCTCAACACGCGCACACGAAGCGAACCTGCAGCCGGTCGGATGGCGCGACCCGGATACCGGGTCGGGGCTTTCCGTAAATCGCGCCACCCGAAGGGCTACTTGATCAGGGGCCCGGCCTTGGCGAGCACCTGCGTCTTGGTCAGCGGCTTGTCGAACGCGCCGTTGGGCGTGATCTTCGTTCCGGTCAGGACTGCGATCGACGCGGCGTGGCGAGCCTCGACCTGGACGATCGATTCGGCCGCCGCCAACAGCGACGTATCCCGCAGCGCCGGTCCGGCGCCGTTGTAAGCGCCGACACCCGTGGTCTCCAGCGCATAGGCGAGCTTCAGGAACCCGCGCTGATCACTCACCGGAAACGAGAACCTTGGCTTCTTGACCGGCTTGCCGCTCGCGCCCCGGATCGCCTGGGTCAGCGTGGTCACGTGCTCGGCCTCCTCGTCACCGAACAGCCGGGCGAGCTGCTTTGCGGTGCCGCTGAGGCCCACCGACTTGCCCTTGGTCTTGTAGAAGTAGGTTTCCAGATACGCCAGCGTGAGCGCGAAGTTCAGGATCTCGACATCCCCACCGGGGCTGGCCGCGAACGCGCTGCTCACGTACGGCCCCACCGCGGTGGCGCCAAGCGTGGCCCCGGTCGCGAGCGCTCCGCGGAGGATGAAGCTGGCGCGCGTCACTCCCGGCACCTCGACCGCGCTCAACTCTGGATGCTGCATTCCAGTACGTGTCATCAATCTTGTGTCTCTCTCGGAATCGAAGGTCGGCCTAGACGTCGCCGCGGCCCCGGCGCCGATCCCCTTTCCGGCCATCTTCAGGAACTTCTTGCGCTCAACATCGTCGCGGGCAAGCTGCTCGACCGCGCCTCCCGCGGGCGGGCTGTCCGGCGCAACCCTGGATTCCGTCATGATTTCCCCCTGCAATTAGCTGAATGCCTACCCCGGCCCACACCCTTACTTCGACCAGGACGCAGGAACGGATCAACCCAGCGGTCTGCGCCCGCCACTGAACCTCCGGCGCTCTGCACGGTTTCCCTCGCGGAACCCCACGCCGACGTCTCCGGGCCGCGGCGGTCAGCTCACCAGATAGACCTCGTAGACGACGCCAGCGGGTTGCCTGCCGGCCACACCGACGAACACTCCCTTGTTGAGCCAGTCGAGTTCGGGGGCGGCCGTCTCGATCTGCGTGGAGGTGCGAAACGTGTACTCGCTGGGAGCGACTTCGTCTCCGCGCGCCAGGCGGGCCAGGACCTCGGGCGGACCGTAGCGGACGCTGCGGGACTGGACGTACAGGAGGTCTCCGGCGCCGGTCCGCAGCGTGTATCGGATGTCTCCCAGCGCGGTGCCGTCGGCGAGCACGGTCTGCCAGTCGGCGCTCGCCCCTGGCACGAGGACCCCATTGAGCTCGGGGCCATCGAACGTGCCACCGGCCAGGGGGACGATGCGCCTGCGTCCATGGGCCGTCTCGCCGAGCTCGAGCGGGGCAGCGAGGCTGGCCTCGAGCCGGTAGATCAAAGCCAGCGTCGGGGAGGGAAGCTCGGTGGTCATGGTTTGCTCCTGTAGTCAGCGGGTTGGGGAGATTCGCCGGCGGCCGCACGGCGGCCCCAGGCGGCGAGGCCGACTCCGAGGGCGTAGGCGCCGGCGATCGTTGTGAACGAGACGTGCAGCGAGACGCCGCCGCTGACGCGCAACAGCGCTCCCAGGAGAGCGACACCGAACGCTCCTCCCGTCTGCCGAGCGGTGTTGAGGACGCCCGCGGCAAGCCCCACGCGATGATTCGGCGCCTCAGCCATCGCCGTGGCCGTCATCGCCGGCATCGCCATCGCGGTCAGGCCCAGCGGGACCGTGGCCGCCACGAGCACCCACAGCGGTCCGCGGCCAGGCGTAAGCGCCACCAGGGTGGCGGCAGCGGCGCCGGCGGCCAGGCCAACGGTCATCACCGGCCACTCGCCGTAGCGCGCCACCGTGCGATGCGTGAGAAACGCGGTCGCCCCGGTGACGAGCGTCATCGGCAGCATCGCGATGCCGGTCACCAGGGCGCTGAGCTCCCGCGGTCCGTGCAGGTCGATGGCCAGGCAGAACAGCCCACCGTAGAGGCAGAAGTTGAAGATCACCCCGATCGACACCGAGATCGTGAACGTCCGGCGCACGAACAGGACCGGATCGATCATCGGGTGGCGGACGGCGCGCTCCGCGCACGCGAGCGCAGTTGCTCCGGCCAGGCCAACGATCAGCAGGGCGAGCGTCGCTCCCGACAGCCAGCCCTGCTCCCCGGCGAGAATGAAGCCGCCGGTCAGCATCGAGAGGCTGACGGCTGCGAGCAGTTGGCCGACGGGGTCCAGCCGGTGGCGGTGGCGCCGGGTCTCGACCACGTGGCGCCCGAGCAACACGGCCGCAATTATCGCGACCGGCACGTTGACCAGGAAGATCGCGCGCCATCCGAACGCGCTGGCGAGGACGCCGCCGAGGATCGGGCCGCTGGCCAAGCCGATGCCCGAGGCGCCGCCCCAGATCGCCAGCGCGCGGCGGCGGGCGCCCGTCTCGGGGAAGCTGTGGGCGATCAGCGCCAACGAGCACGGCATCAACCAGGCCGCGCCGGCACCCTGCGCGACCCGCGCTGCGATCAGCATCACCATCGACTCGGCTCCGCTGCACAGTGCGCTTCCGGTGCCGAACACTCCGAGACCGATCAGGAATCCGGCGCGCGCCCCGACACGGTCGGCCAGTGCCCCAGCCGACAGCAGCAACGCGGCGAACGCGAGCGTGTAGCCGTTGACGATCCACTGCGCGGTGGCAAGGCTGCCGCCCAGGTCCGACACGATCGGGCCCAGCGCGACGTTCACGATCGTCGCGTCGAGCGTGATCATCACAAAGCCGAGGCAGATCGCGGCGAGCGCAAGTCCGGGGCTTCGGTCCCGGACTGTCCGGCAGGCCCGGCCGATGAGCGTTGTCGAATCCATGACCCTGATCTTGCGGCGGCCGCGCTCCGGGATCCACGACTTTTCAGGTCACGCTGATAGGCACCGCCTAACGCCCCCGTGTCCGAGTAGGTCTCCCGGTTCAGGGAGGGCCACCAGTGTCGCGTTTGGAAGTTGGTGGGCACCGAGAGGTGCCACTGGTGGATGCTTGGCGAGGACGCAGGAGCCGTGGCGTAGCGGAGCTACGCGAGGCCGGCGCCGCCGGCGAAGCCGGTGGCGGGACGAAGCCAAGCGCCGCCAGGGGTGCCTCGAATGCACGCGAACTGTCCAAACGGGACACTAGGCTGGGCGGCGTGGAACTGCGCCAGCTGCGCTATTTCGTCGCAGTCGCCGAGGAGCTGCACTTCGGCCGCGCAGCGCAGCGCCTGCACATCGCCGCGCCGTCGCTCTCCCAGCAGATCAAGACGCTCGAGGCGAGCCTCGGGGTCGTGCTGTTCGAGCGCGATCGTCGCCATGTGGCGCTGACGACGGCGGGGCGGACGCTGCTGCCAGACGCGCGCGAGATCCTGGCGCTGGCCGCCGCCGCGCAGCGCAAGCTGGCCGGGACGTCGGGCCCGCTTCGCCTCGGCTATGTCAGCTGGCTGCCCGACGAGCTGGTGGCGTCGGTGCGCTCGGATCTGCGGATCGACGAGTGGGTGATGCCGAGCCACGTACAGATCTCGCGTGTGCTCGACGGCGGGCTCGATGCCGCCATCGCGTGGGCCTCGGCCGAGGACGAGCGGCTCGACGATCAGCTGCTGTGGGCCGAACCGCTGGTCGCGGTCATTCCCGCGCGGATGACCGAGGAGGCGATCGCCGCCGAGGACCTCAACGTTCTCGTCGACGCCGACCTGACGTCATGGGACGCTTGGAACCAGTTCGCGATCGACTTCGCGGAGGCGGCCGGCTGCCGGCTGGTGCGGATCGACGACGGTGGCGTCACCGGCCCTGGCTTCCATCAGCACTGCCAGCGCCTCAACGCTCCCACCCTGTGCTCGCCCAAGCGCCATCCAGCGCCGCTGCCGGCCGGTCTGCGCGCTCGCCCGGTTCGCGATCCGAACCCGCTGTGGTGCTGGTCGCTGGTGACCCGCTCCGACGACGACCGGCCGGCGACCCTCGCCCTGCGCGCAAACGCCGAGCTGGTGACCCGGGCGGCCGGATTGCAGGTCGTGCCCGACGGCCCCGTGTGGATCCCGCCGCAGGACCCGCACCGAGCGACGATCACGGCGCTGGCGACTGAACTGGTGGACGGGCGGTAGGCCGGGGGGCGGATGACGGGCGAAATCGCATGCCCAACGTCCCACTCGAGCGCACTGGGCGCGAGTCTGGGACGTTCGCCACGTGGGAGGTGATCAACGCCCCGCGCTAGCCCGCGAAGGCCTCGCGTGGGGCGTTAAGCACCTCGCCGCCCGAGGCTCGGGGCGATCGAGGTCCGGGGGCGGTCCGGGCGACCGATTCCCCCGACCCTTGACGGTCAGGAGCCACAATTAGGCGCCGCCGGGGTCGTTGGGGTGTTGCTGCAGGGGGGTGATGACCTCGTCCATCCACTGGTCCATGGGCAGCGCGCGCAGCAGCGCGTCCAGCTGCTCCTCGCTGTCGGCCCGATACAGGCCTAGAGCCTTAGACTCCCCCGGCCCGACCGGCGGGATCCACACGCGAACCAGGTGTCCCTGGCGGACAAGCCGGGCGGCGGCGTCGGCCTCAGCCCGCTGATGCTCTTTGACCTCCGCGTCGGGCATGTCCTCGGGGAAGTTGACGGTGAACTCGACCAGAAATTCCATGGTGACGCTCTCCTTCGTGTCGTGATCGCCGCGGGATCGTGACCCGATCGGGACGCCGCGTCAACGACTTTTGGCGACACACTGATAGGTGTCGTCTAACGCGCTGGCCCCATACCGGTGGCCGAGCCCGCGCCGTAGCGTGCGCCTCGTGCTCCCAAACGCCAAGCTCCTGATGCGGCGAGCCACCAGGGCGACCGCGGCGCCCTCGCCCGCCAGCCGGCGCGCCGTCGGCGAGTGGCCTTCGGGTTTCCCCCCTGGCCACCCGGCCGGCCCTCGACCTCGACGCCTACGCCGCCCAGCGGCTGAACACCACGGTCTAACCGACGACCTGGTCGAAGAACTCGAGCGGCCCGGTGGTCGCCCGCACCTCATCGGTGATCGTCCCGTCGACCAGCACGAACAGCATCCGCACCGGGCGGTCCGAGCGGTTCTCCCAGGCGTGGTTGGTTCCGCGCTGCACCACGGCATCGCCCGGACCGACGAGCGTCTCCGATCCGTCGTCTAGCAGCAGCCAGGTCTCGCCCTCGAGCACAACGCCGACATCAAGGGTCTCGGTGCGATGCATCGGCGATGCCGCGCCCGGTTCCATCTCGGTGAACCGGATCATCACGCCGTTGGGCGGAGGCGGCACCCGGATCGGACGGTCGGTCGACTCTGGCTCGGTGGCCGGGATCTGCACCGGCATCCCCTCGGTCACCCAGATCTCGTGGAACGCCGCGGTCCCGATCTCGGTCGTCGTCGGCGACGGCGTGTCGGACAGCACCACCGACTTCCCCGACGCATCGTGGCCGGTGACGATCCGCCGGGGCGTGCTCATCGGGGCAGCGTATCGGTCAACCGGCGCGGGGCAGCACCGAGGCCGCCAGCACCGAGAAGTCGGTGCCCGGGCGCAGGCCGGTCTCGGCCTCAGCCGCGGAGCCTGCGAACGCGGCCAGCGAGGCCGCGGCGATCGCTCCCGCACACATTCGAATCAGTCGTGGCATCTGACGTCCCCTCGTCTCAGTGGTGGGCGCTGGCGATCAGCATGCACCCTGCCGGGCGTGGGCGCATCGTGGCCATCCCATGACCCGATCCCCAAAGCTTTCGCGGCGACCCCCTAGACCTACGGGTACCGTCCGGTGAGATGCAGGTGCACCAGGTCGTACCGATCCTCAACGTCAGCGATGTCGAGGCGAGCTTTCAGTGGTTCGCCAAGCTGGGATGGACCGAGTCGTTTCGGTGGCGTGACGAGGACGGCGGTGGCGCTCTGAGCTTTGGGGGAGTCGTCTGCAGCGGCTCGGAGATCTTCCTGTGCCTCGACGGCCAGGGCAGCCGCGGCCGCGGTCACAACAGGACGACCGGCCCGGGCGACGACCAGCGCGTCGACCAGGGCGCCTGGGTCTCGATCTTCGTCGACGACGTGGACGCCGTCCACGAGCGCTGTGTCGCCCAGGGGCTCGACGTCACCCACCCGCCGACCGACGAGTCGTGGGGCGTGCGCGAGATGCACGTGCGCCATCCCGACGGGCACGTGTTCCGTGTCGGTCGGTTCTAGGCGGGGGAGCGCCGCGTGCATAACGTCCCAGTCGAGGCGCCTGGGAGGGACATTGGGACGTTGGTCACGCCCCAGGTGGCGAACGTCCCGCAGTCCCGCGGACCGGCCTCCAACGGGACGTTAAGCATGCGAGCCAAGGACGTCACAATGGGGCCCGTGGCCACGGGAACGGCGAAGCGAATCCGCGTCGAGGGGCAGGTGGAAGAGCTGGCCGTGCGCGAGCGGATCCGCGCGCAGGCCCGCGAGCTGGGACTGCTGGGCTGGGTCCGGCTGGACGAGGACGGGAGCCTCGGGCTCCACGTCGAGGGCGATGGCGCGGCGATCGAGGAGCTGACCGGAAAGCTGCGAGCGCTCGAGCGGACGGAGTCAGTGTCGGAGACGCCGGCCAAGGTGGAGGGGCACGAGCAGTTCGCGATCCGCGGAGTCGCGGCGGGCGTGTTCGTCGTCCAGGAGCACCAGGCGACCGCCCACCACTTCGACTTCCGGCTCGAGGTCGAGGGGATGATGCGGTCGTGGGCGGTGCCCAAGGGCCCGTCGCTTGACCCGACCGTCAAGCGCTTCGCCGTGCAGGTTGAGGATCACGAGATGGGCCACAACGAGTTCGAGGGCCCCACCGGCCGCGGCGGCGTGATCATCTGGGACCGCGGCTCATACGAACACGGCGGCCGCGTGCCCTGGCCGGAGGCGCTCGAGCGCGGCCATGCCGTGTTCGTGCTCCACGGCGAGAAGCTCCACGGGGGATTCGCGCTGCAGCGGACGCGCGGCGGCGACAAGCCGCAATGGCTGCTGGTCAAGCGCCGCGACGACCATGCCGAACCGGGGTCCGATGTGGTCGCCGAGCGCCCGCAATCGGTGCGCAGCGGTCAGACGCTGGCCGAGCTGCTCGACGGCTGATCGAGCCGGCGCGCCGCGCCGCGCGCCGGGCCGGCTACTTCAGCGCGCTCGCCCCGGCCTCGGCCACGGTCTGGTCCTGGTCGACCTCGCCGCCGCTGACGCCGATCGCGCCGATCACCTCGTCCCCGCTTTTGAGCGGGATTCCGCCGGGGAACACGATCACGCGGCCCTCGTTGGACACCGCGATACCGTACAGCGGCTCGCCCGGCTGCGCCGACTCGGCCAGATCGGAGGTGGGCATGTCGAACGCCCGAGCGGTGAACGCCTTGTCCTGGGCGATCTCGATCGAACCCAGCCACCCGCCGTCCTGGCGCACGAACGCCGTCAGGTTGTTGCCGGCATCCACGACCGCGATGTTCATCGCGACTCCGATGTCGGCTGCCTTCTTCTCGGCCGCGTCTACGACCGTCTTTGCTTGTGTCAGCGTAATTGAGCTCATTGCGCAGCGGCTACCCGCACCAGAGCAGCGGAAACGACAAAGCCGTTTCGGTGATGCATGATTGGCCGGTGAACACGCTTCCCGCCGCCGGCCTGGAGGACGTCCGCAGGACGACGCGCGAGCTCGAGGCCGCGGGCGTGCGCGCGGCGATCGTCGCGGGCACCGACACGCACGGGCTCCTGCGCGGCAAGCGGATCTCGGTCGGCGAGCTCCCGGCGGTCGTGGAGCACGGCCTCCCGATGTGCGAGGTCCTCTGGGCGTTGCAGCTGGACGAGGGCGAGCCGGTCCAGCGCCCCGCAGACTTCCCCGGCTGGTTCCCGCAGCCTGGATACCCCGACATCGTCGCCAGACCCGACGTCGCCACGCTGCGCGAGCGAAGCTGGGACCACGGGGCGGCGCTGATGCTGTGCGACTTCGCGCACCCCGATGGCTCGCCGCTCGAGCTGTGCCCGCGAAGCATCCTGCGAAGCGTCGTGGCGCGCGCGGAGCGGCTGGCGCTCGAGCCACTCGTCGGCGTCGAGCTCGAGTGCTACCTGCTCGAGGAGACGCCCGCCTCGGTCCGGGCCAAGCGTCCGTCCCAGTTGCTCCCCGTGGACACCGAGCAGCGCGTGTACGGGGTGTCGGCCGCGCACCGCCTGGAGCGGTTCGCGCGAAGGCTGCACGACTCGCTGACCGGGCTGGAAATCCCCGTCCTGGCCTGCCATCCCGAGGAGGGCCCGGGTCAACTCGAGATTGCGATTGGCCACGCCGATCCGGTGCTGACCGCCGACCGGACCGTGCTGCTCAAGCACACCGCGAAAGCGCTGGCGGCGCAGGAGGGCTTGGTCGCGACGTTCATGGCCAAGCCCCGCTCCGACTGGGCGGGTAACTCGTGTCACCTCCACGTCAGCCTGCGCGCCGGCGGCCGCGACGCGTTCCACGCGGACGAGGGCTTGTCGCCGGCGATGGGGAGCTTCATCGCCGGCACGCTCGAGCACATGGCCGAGCTGACCGCGCTGATGGCGCCGACGGTCAACTCCTATCGCCGCTTCGTCCCGCACTCGTGGGCCGCGACCAGCGAGACGTGGGGGATCGACAACCGCACGGCCGGGCTGCGAGCGGTCTGCGACGGCGTCGACCGAACCCGCGTGGAGCACCGGCAGGCCGGCGGCGACGTCAATCCCTACCTCGCGATCGCGGCATGCCTGGGGGCGGGCGTCGACGGGATCCAGCGTCGGCGCCCCGCCCCCGCTCCCGCGGAGGGCGACCTGTACGCGGACGCCGGCGCGGCTTCCGCGCTGCCGCGGACGCTCGGGCGGGCGCTCGGCCTGCTCGAGGCGAGCGACCTGGCCCGTAACTGGCTCGGCCCTGAGTTCGTCGCGCACTTCGTGGCGATGCGGCGCGCGGAGCTCGCGGCTCAGGCCACCGCGGTGACCGACTGGGAGACCGCGCGCTACCTGCTGGCGCTGTGACGCCGTGACCCCTGTGGACGAGAAGCTGCTGCTGCTGTTCGATGTCGACGGGACGCTGCTGAACGATGCGACCGGCCCGGTGCGGGATGCGATCCGAGTGGCTCTGGGCCGTCATCACGGGGTCGACTCGACGCGGATCAAGCGGCCGTTGTCGACCGCGGGGCGGACCGACGGCGAGATCGTCCGTGCGATCCTGCTGGACGCCGGCGTGTCCGCGGCGAGGATCGACGAGCTGGCCGGCGCGGTCCGTGAGACCTGCTGCGAGCTCTGCGCGGAGCTCTACCCGGCCGATCTCTCAGACCGCGTGATCGACGGGGTGGGCGAGCTGCTCACGTGGCTGGCCGGCCGCGACGACGTGATCGTCGGGTTGCTCACCGGCAACTTCGAATGTGTGGCGAAGCTGAAACTAAAGCGGGCTGGGATCGGCTGCGCGTTTGACTCGGGCCCCGGCGCGTTCGGCTCAGACGCGGAGGACCGCGCCGCGCTGCCGGCGATCGCGCGGCGGCGGGCCGGCTCGGCCGGTGTGCCCCACCCCCGCTCCAACACGATCGTGATCGGCGACACCCCGCACGACGTCGCCTGCGCGCGGGCGGGCGAGGTGCGCTGCGTGGCCGTGGCCACCGGCGAGCACGGCGCCGCCGAGCTCGCCGGCGCCGACCGCGTCGTCCACGATGCGATCGAGCTGCGCCAGGCGCTGGCCGAGCTGCTGGACCGGCCGGACCCGGCCAAAGGAGTGTTCGAGACGATCGCTGTCGCCGACGGCGCGATCCAGGCGCTCCATGAGCACCTGGAGCGCATCGACCGCTCGGTCGCCGACCTCTACGGCCTCCGGCTCCCCGCTGACACGGCAACCCGCGCGCGAACCACAGCCGGGACGCTCGACGGCCGTCACCGAATGCGGATCCAGGCGATTCCCGGAGCGGACGGCCTGACCGTGCGGGTCACCACCGAGCCCTACGCGCCGCCCGACCCCGACCGTGTTTACACCTTGCACCCGACCACGATCCCGGGGGGCCTCGGCCCCCATAAGTGGAGTGATCGTCGGCTGCTCGACGGCCTGTCGAGCCCGGGATCGGTGCCGCTGCTCGTCGAAGCGGACGGCGACGTGCTCGAAGCCGCGTGGGCGAACGTGTGGATCCTCGAGGGCAACCGGATCGTCACGCCGGCCGCGGACGGCCGGATCCTCCCCGGGGTGACCCGGGCGCTGCTGCTGGCGCGCGCCGGATCTGTGGGGCTCACCGCGGCCGCGGAGCCGATCGCGCTCGAGCGCGCGCAGCGCGCTGACGCGGTCTTCCTGACCTCATCGCTGCGGCTGGCGGCGCACGCAGCGCTCGACGGCAGCGCCGCCGGCCCGGCCGGCGCCGCCACGATCGGCGCTATCCGGACTGCGCTGCAAGCGGTCGGCTGGGATCCAGCACCGGCGTCTCGCTGACGGCCGCGACGCTCGAGCCGATCGCCGCGGCAAGCGGGCGGGCCTTGACCAGCGCCTCCTCGAACTCGCGCGCCGGGTCCGAGTCGGCGACGATCCCCCCGCCGGCGCCCAGCCACAGCTGGCCGTCGCGCAGCTCGAAGGTACGGATCGCGACGTTCAGCTCGAGGCCCGCGACGGGGCTGGCGAACCCGATCGCGCCCGTGTACACCTCGCGCCCGGTGCTCTCGAGCTCTGAGATCACGCGCATCGCCTGTACCTTGGGAGCGCCGGTGACCGATCCCGGCGGGAACGTCGCGCGCAGCAGCGCCCCGTCGCCGACCCCGCGGCGCAGCCGGCCGCGCACGTGCGTGACTAGGTGCCAGAGGCCGGGGTGTGCCTCGGCGTCGGGCGTCCGCGGTGCCACCACGCTGCCGTATTCGGACACACGCCCCAGGTCGTTGCGCATCAGGTCGACGATCATCACGTGCTCCGCGGCGTCCTTGGTCGAACCTCGCAGCGCCGCCAGCGCCTCCCGTGCCCGCCGCTCGTCACGCGGACGGCGGACAGTCCCCTTGATCGGCGCGGTGGTCACGTCGCGGCCCTCGCGCCGCAGGAACAGCTCCGGAGACAGGCTGGCGATCCCGCCCCAGGGCGTCGCGAACGTCGCGCCGTACCTCGGGTCGACGTGGTCGAGGGCGCGCGCGAACAGCTCCGTGACCGACCCGCGATACCGGCTCTCGAGCCGCAGGCAGATGTTGGCCTGGTAGATCTCGCCGACATGGATCCGCTCGCGGCAGCGCTGCACGGCCGCCAGGTGATGCTCGCGCCGGCCGGGGGCCATGCGCAGCGGGTCGGGCGGCTGATACGGCTCCGGTGAGACCGGCCGGGAGAGCACTGAGCGGACCTCCTCGAGCCGGCGCGCGATCCGGTCGTCGGCGCCCTCGCCGACCAGTGCCTCGAACCACCAGCGATTGTCGGAGTCCAGCCGCAGCAGGTGGTCGTAGTAGGCGAGGTGGAAGTCGGGCAGCGGCACCGGCCGCGGCGGGCCCTCGGGGAGGCGCTCGACGCGGCGGCCCAAGCGATAGCCCAGCCAACCGAACCAGCCACCGCCCACGGCGCCCGTGCCGACGGCGGCGCCGGCGGTGCCGGCGTCGATCGCCGGGAGCGCCTCGAGCGTCGAGAACGGATCGGCATCCGGCTCGGCGACCGCCAGCGGATCGGATCCGACAACCGCCCCTCCCCCGGCCCACTGGCCGCTGAGCGCAAACAACCCGGGGCGGCCGGAGAGCGCGCGCAGCACGTCCTGCGGCTTGAGCGCGCACTCCACCGGCACCCGCCGCAGCACGGCGGGACCGGTGGTGGTGAAAAGGTGGGAAGCGACGCCGGGGAACGTGCTCTGCAGCGTACCCCCGGCGCCTCCGCCCTCAGGGTCAGCCGACCAGCAGCAGCGCGCCCGCAGCAACGATCAGCGCGGCTCCGGCGAACCGGGCGGCGCCGACACGGCGGTCGAGCGACGGAACCAGACGCGGGAGCATGGCGCCCACGGTGAGCCCGATCAGCGCCAGCAAGGCGCTGGACAGCGCCTGCTGCCCGGCCTGCGAGAACAGCGAACTGGTCGACTTATCACCGGCCAGGCCGTAGGCCAGGTTGTCGAACGTCAGTACGAACGGCAGCACCCACACCGGCCAGCTCGACGGGATCCGGCGGACACCGGCCGCGACCACGATCAGGTAGATCCCCATCGCGAGCAGCAGCACCGTCTGCACGATCGTGCTTACCCCGTCGGAAAACGGCGAGACGATCCCCGCCCCGATCAGGAACACCACCCCGTCGGCGACGCCGAACAGCGCGGCGAGCGGCAGCCGCATGCGCCCGGTCACGATTCCGCCGATCGCGATACCCGCGATCAAGCTGTCAATTCCCAAAAGCAGGAAGCTCATCTAAAACCTCCAGACCCGCTGATTTGTTGGTTTAGGCAGCAACCTGCCCACACCCGCTTCGGCGTGGGCAGATTGCTTTACCCAATCTCACTCCGACCCTCGAGGGTGCGGACTGCTACTCCGGCACCGCGAACGCGAAGACCGCGGATCCACCCGCCTGCGCAAGGGCGCCGGGATAGAACCCCTCGGTCCAAGCACCGTATCCGACGGGCACGGCGATGAACTGCCGCCCGTCGACGGTGTACGTGCTCGGGTTCGAGTGGTGGCCGCTGCCGCAGGTGTACTGCCAGAGCAGCTCTCCGCTGGCGGCGTTGAACCCCCGGAATATGCCCGCGGGATCGCCCGCGAACACGAGGTCGCCGGCCGTGGCCAGCACCGACGCGGTCATCGGGTGCTCGTTGGTGAAGCGCCACTTCTCCTGGCCCGTGGCGGGATCGATGGCGGAGAGGTACCCGGACACGTCCTCGGTGTCCACCGCGACGCCGGCACCCCAGTACGGGATGCTCTCCTTGAACTCGCGTCGGCGCCGCGTGGCCGTGGCGCCGACGTCCTGCACCGGCGCATAGAAGAGCCCGGTCTTCGGGCTGTAGGCCGCGTGCGTCCACTCCTTGGCGCCGGCCGGCCCGGGCCAGAAGTGAACCGGGTCGCCCTCCTTCTCCGGATAGACCTTGGCCGTCACCTTGCCGTTGGCGTCGATCTCGCCCCAGGTGATGCGGTCGACGAACGGGACCACCCGGATAAGGCTGCAGTCCGTGCGGTCCAGGACGAAGAAGTATCCGTTCTTGTCGAAGTGGCCGGAACACTTCCGGCCGTCCATCTCGAACAGGATGTTCTCCATCGTCGAGTCGTAGTCCCACACGTCGTGCGGGGTGTACTGGTAGTGCGCCTTCTTCTCGCCGGTGTCCGGGTCCACCGCCACCACGCAGTTGGTGAACAGGTTGTCGCCCTCCCGCACGCCCCCGTCGAAGTCGGGGCACGGATTGCCCGTGTTGAAGTACAGGAGGTTGAGGTCCGGGTCAAACGTGGGCGTCGTCCAGCAGTTCGCGCCGCCCCGCGCCCAGGCCTCGCCATCGGAAGGCCAGGTCTCGGACCCCGGCTCCCCGGGCTCCGGAACCATGTAGCAGCGCCACACGCGCTCTCCGGTCTCGAGCTTGAAGGCGTCGGAGTGGCCGCGGACCCCGAACTCGCCGCCGGAGCTCCCAACGATCACCATGTCCTTCACGATCAACGGGGCGACGGTTGCGCTCTCGCCGGCCCGCACGTCGCCGTACGGCTGGTCCCAGACCAGCTTGCCTGTCTCGGCGTCGAGCGCGATCACGTGGGCGTTGAGGGTGGCCATGAAGACCTTGCCATCGGCCACCGCGCAGCCGCGGTTGACGTTGCCGCAGCACAGTCGCACGTCGTACGGGGACGCGCGGTGGTAGCGCCACAGCTCCGCTCCGGTCTTGGCGTCCAGCGCCCAGATCCAGCCATCAAAGCCGGTTACGTACATGATGCCGTCGACGACGAGCGGGGACGCCTCCAGCGAGTACGTCGACGCGCCCGAGTGCATGCCCATCGACCCGCACTGGAACACCCACTCCGGCTTCAGGTCCTTGACGTTGGAGGTGTTGATCTGGTCGAGCAGGCTGTAGCGCTGGCCGTCGTAGGCGCCGTAGTAGCTGAGCCAGTTGTGCGGCTCCGCATCGCGTCCCTTGAGGATGCGGTCGTAGTTGACGCCCTTGGCGACCGGAGGCGCACTGCCGACGTAGCCGGGGCTCAAATTCCTGAAGTCGACAGCCTCGCCTGCGTCGACGTACTCAGTCTCAGTTGCCATCAACTGCTCCTTTCTACGGTCGCGGCTGGGGTGGGCGGTCGAGCTTGGCTTCGTCCGGGACCTCTCCCCCGACGACGATCGTGCCGGTTAGCCCGCCACCCTCGTCGTTTCCGGTCCGGGAGCCGTACCAGTAGTAGCCGGGGCCGTCCAGTTCGAGGCTGGCCCTTCCTTTCGAGAAGTTCACCAGCCAGATGAACTTGGCGTCGCCGTTGCACGGCAGGACCGCGCAGTGCGAGTTGTTGTCGTCGTTGATGATCTCGAGCTCGAGCTCGCCCCCGTGAGGCAGCACCAGTACGCCAGGGTCGAAGACCAGCTCGTCCATCGGGATCCGGACGGTGGCGTGCATCTTGCCGTCCGATCCCTCCTCGGCCATACCCACGTTTCCGCGCCCGAGGATCCGCCCTATCGTCACCCCGTTTTGCTTTGCCAGCCCCTCCATCACGTCTTTTCCAACAGTGGCGGCCACGGCGAGTCTCTCCTTCTGTCGGGGAGTAAGCGCGAAGAACCTAACAGTGGTGGAGTCGCGATATCAACCCTAATGTCAGCGATGCGACAGATAGGTGGCAGTTCGGCACGCATCTTTAACCGGGCGCTTATGTTCAGCCGAGCGAAATCGTCTCCGCCCCGGCGACGCGCAGATGGTCGAGCGCGGTGCCGGTCGCCTCGCTGAGCCCAAGCGCCTTGGCCAATGGCGCGTGGCGGCCTCCGCTGAGGCCGTCGGCGAGCAGCGCGCCGCCGTGCGCGGCCGCGCTCGCCCGGCCCGGGATCAGCGCGACCACCGGAGCGACGTCAGCCAACGACGCGGCGAGCGCACCGATCAGCTCGGGCAGCCGCGCGAGTCGCCCCGAGACGACGATCTCGGGCGGGTCGGGTGCAATCGCCAGGAGGCTCCGCACGGCCTTGGCGCCTGCCTCGAGCAGCGCGGTCCAGCCTTCAGCGTGAGCCGGCGAGGACCACAGCGCCGACAGGTCGCCGCTCGCCCCGGCGCCGCCCGGATCGAGCGCGCCCCCGGTGAACAGGGTGTGCTTTCCGAGCGCCGGGCCGAGCAGATACGCGAGCTCGCCGTCGAGCGCTCCGCAGGCGCGTGCCCCCAGCGGCCCCGAGGACCCGCCGAAGCCGTCGACGATCTGACCGCCGGCGACGGCCAGTGCAGCGGTGAAGGCACCGCCGAGCTCGAGCAGCACCATCGCGGTCTCGCCGGCGGCGATTCCGCGGCGGTCGGCCTGGTCGGCGATCGCATACGCCGCGGCGCACACCTTGTCGGCGGTGCCGATGTCGATCCGGTTGTACTTGCGGTGTCGCGGAACCGACGGCAGGTGGATGACGCCGGGGCCGAACACGACCGGCAGCCCGCTGCCCGCCAGCGCCCGCAGCAGCGAGCGCAGCCCCCCCAGCCCTGTGTCCGCCGCGCGTTCGTCGGAGCGCACCAGGACCATCTGCGCCAGCTCGCGCTCGCCGACGTCCGCGGCCGCGACCAGCGGCAGCCCGTAGCCGCTAGGCCCGTAGACGAGGTCATACGGCCCGTGGCGCGCGAGCGCGTCCAGCAGCGGCCCGGGGTCCTCACTCAGGGAGCCCGACTCGAACACCTGCTCGACCACAGCCTCGCCGTCCTGCAGTACGCACAGGTCAAACGAGACCGTACCCGGGTCGACGCCGGCTACCCGAGGCATATGATTCGGCGATGAGCAAAGAACGCACCTATAGCGAGGACGAGATCCCCGCCAAGCTGTCCGAGCTCGGCCTCGACGAGTGGTACTTCGAGGGCGACTGGATCCGGCGCAAGTACAACACCGACGGCTGGCCCTCGACCCTGATGGCCGTCAACGCGGTCGGCTACCTGTGCGAGGCGGCGGGGCATCACGCCGACCTCAACGTCACCTGGGGCAAGCTCTGGGTCAAGCTCGCCACGCACTCCGCGGGCGGCATCACCGATAAGGATTTCACGCTGGCACGCAAGATCGAGGACACGATCCTGTGGCGCCCCGAGCCCGACAGTGCGCTCGACGGCCCGATGGGCAAGTTCGTGTTCTCCAAGTCGGCTGCCGGCTCCCGCGACTGACGGCCGCAGCGGCGCACGACCTGCTCAGAGCGTCTCGAGCGCGACGTCGTAGACGCCCTCGAGATTCATCACCGTGCCCTTCTGCTCGAACATCCGCTGCACGCACTTCTTCTGCAGCTTCATCTTGGGGCCGCCGACCGCCAGCGCACCCAGCTTCTTGACGCCGTCCTCCTCCTCGAGGTCGTCGTCGCGGGCCACGCCCTCGACGCCGACCGGCTCGGCCGCCGCGTAGTCGACCACCACCTGCAGTCCGTCGACGTTCGCCCAGCCGCTGCGTCGCAGGATCTGCACCCCGGCCGGCCCCGCCGCGAACACGGCCACGTGGCCGACCAGCGCAGCGTCGAGCTCGTCGCTTGACTCGGGCTCGACCACGTCGAACCCGGCCTCCTGGGCGACCGGGATCCCGGAGGCGCGCCGGAACTTGCCCTCGAACACGTCGGGCGGGAACGTCAGCAAGGTCACCTCGGCGCCCTCGCGGCGCATCAGCTCCGCCGTGCGCAGCCCGACCGGGCCGACCCCGATCACCGCGGCGCGGTTGCCGTTCAGCTCGGCCACCTTGCGGACCATCGCGACGGCGGCCGCGGCGGTGGTGTTGGAGCCGTCTGAGTCGAGCATGATCGACGGCTTGAACGGATCGAAGAACAGCTTCTGCGCCGCCTCGAACACGGCCTCGCCGTCGCGCACCTTCGATCCTCCCACCCAGAACGCGGTGTTGGCGAGGCCGTCCGGACCACGCGGGAACACGGCTCCCTGGACGACGTCGTCGAGGCCGTCTGGGGTGATCTCGCCGAAGCCCAGCACGATCTCCACGCCGGCGTCGTAGGCGGCGATCGCGTCGAACGGGCTGGGGTGCTGATCGGTGTCGAGTTGGATCAGGATCGTCTTCATCGAAGGTGTCACTGGATGTCCTCTCGTCGAGGTTCGGGGAAGCTCAGGATCCCCCACTCCAGGGGGCCCTCCTGGCGATAGCTCTTACCCAGTCCGCGGGCGATCGTCGCCTTCATCAGCTCCTTGCCGAGGTAGAACGCGTGCGAGGCGCCGTCGACGTCGAGCTGCTCGAACACGGCGTACATGTTGGTCTCGCGCACAAACCGCTCGCCGTTGAGCGCGTACAGCCAGTCGGCATCGGCGAACAGCCGCCAGTTGCGGTCGGAGATCTGGCTCTGCATCGTGCGCAGCTCCTCCTCGGAGGGAGCGTGCATCGACTCGTCCTTGGTCGTGACCAGCCCCGGGTCGATGTGCTTGGGGGGTCGCGCTTGGCGCTGGGCCAGGTGCATGATCTGCGCGGCCAGCACGGTCTCTGCGACCACGCCGCGCGCCCAGCCGATCACCTCGGTGGTCAGCACCGCGCCGATCCCGACCTCCTGGCAGAACCCGATCAGCAGCGCGGTGACCCCGGTGGAGTCGGCCTCGGTCAGCTCGGTCAGGTTCCCGATCCCCATCAGCATCTCGGCCTCGGGGTGGCGCCGCCGCACCTCGACGTAGCGCGCCAGCGACGCCGCGAATCCGGAGTTGATCGGGGCCAGGATCGAGTCCAGCAGGTACGGCCGATCGAGCCGTTCCATGTGGGCGGCGAGCGCGTCGAGGCCATCGAGATCGTCGGGATCGGAGGTGATCAGCACGGGTGTCGCGCGCAGCCCCTCGGCCAGGCCGATCGTGTCCGGAGTGAGGCTGAGCACGTAGTCGACGCCGGCCGCGTCGGCCATCCGGATGTGCTCGGGGTCGAGCGTGTCGATGCTGACCGACAGCCCCCGCTCGCGGAGCGCCGCGATCGTCGGCGGCCCGTCGGCCAGCCACGAGCGATCGAGGGACAGGCCCAGGTCGATCACGTCCGCCCCGGCCTCCCCGAACGCGTCCGCTCGGTCGATCACCTGCTCGCGCGACAACGACTGCACGCCGTTGATCTCGGCGAACACGCGCACGTCCCGCGGCCCCAGCTCGGCGCGGACGGCCTCGCGGCCGTACCACTCGGGCAGCGCGCGGACGTCGGCGGGACCCTTGCGGACCGGCAATCCGGTGGCCTCCTCCAGCGTCTCGACCTCCCCTTCGCACAACCCGGGGATCACGATGTTGTCGACGCCGTCGGGGGCGGTCAGCCGTCGGGCGATCCAGCGGGTTGTCATCAGCGCCGCGACGCTGATGTTCATCACCGCGACCTGGTGGTCGATGTCGAGCTCGTCCAGGACGGCGCGCAGCGCGGGCTCGGCCAGCCGACCGGTCACGAACAGCGTGTCAGCCAACCGCGCCGCCGTTGACGTTGATCGCCTGGCCGGTCACGAACTCAGCCGCCGGCGAGGACAACCACACCGCGGCGCCGGCCACGTCCCGCGGCCGGCCCCAACGGCCCAGCGGCGTGTTTGCCGCGACCTGCGCGTAGAAGTCGCGGTCGGTGTTTGACCCGAACGCGGTCTCGACCCAGCCGGGGCACAGGACGTTGACGCGGACGTCGGGGGCGACCGACCGCGCGAACGACTTGGAGAAGCCGAGCACGCCGGCCTTGACCGCGGCGAACAGCTCGGGGTTGTCGCCCGCCATGCCGTCGACGGTCGCGTGATCCCAGCCGATATTGAGAATGCTGCCGCCCGGGCGCATCCGGGCGGCGACCAGACGCGAGCAGCGGATCGTGGCCTTCAGGTCGACCGCGAGCAGCGCCTCCAGCTTGCGCTCCGCCGGCCACTGCGCCGCCTCGCCGGTGAGGACGTCGGCGCCCGCGTTGTTGACCCACACGTCGACCTGCTCGAGCTGGTCAAACGCTGCATCGACGATCGTGCTGCAGCCCTCGGCAGTGCGGAGGTCGGCCTGCAGCAGCGGATGCGCGCCCTCCAGTTCTGCCGCGAGCACCCGGGCCTGTTCTGCCGACCGCCAGAAGCCGATGCCCACGCGGGCGCCGGCGGTCGCGAACGCGGCCGCGATCGCGCGGCCGATCCCGGAGCTCGCACCGGTGACGACGGTGCGCAGACCGGCGAGCGGCAACTCTCCGGTCTGCGCGGTCAACGGCTTGCTGCTACCCCTCGGCGCCGCCGGCGAACGGGTGCCGCGCGGCCGGCGTGTCGGCCAGCACCTTGTCGACGCTTGGCTCACCGTTGAGGGCCCGCGCGATCGAGGCCTTCACCGCCTCGTAGTTGTAGTCGTAGATCTTCTTGTCGTCGGTGGCGTCCCAATGGATGAACACGCCGACGATGATGCACAGGTCGTCCACCTGGTCCTTGGGGATCACGCCCTCGGCGACCGAGTCCACGACCGCGCGGGCGACTGCCGCCTGGGCCGGGCCGAACAGCTGCACCGCCTGCTTCTCGCCCTTGATGTCCACCTTGTTGGTGATCACCGTGTCAGGCTTGGCGGCGAGGTTCGGGGTGACCACGGCGAGCAGGTTGGTGTGACCGCTCGTCTCGCTGACGAACGCGTTGGCGAACGCCGTACCGACCGGTCCGCTCTTTGACCCGATCAGCAGGTCGATGTGAGCAAGTTCGTTGCCCTCGCCGTTGAGCGACTCACCGGTCGCCAGGGTGATTGCCATGCTGGGTACCTCCCTCTCGTATCGTGACGCGGGTGGACGCAACCCTAGCTCAACGGGGACTGACCCGGGACCTGCTTGCGCACGACGTTGCGCTGGCGTGTCTGCTCGAGGTGTCGGCGCCCAAGCCGGGCAACATCACCCCGGTGCACGACTTCGCCGACACGACCTACGCCGACATGCTGCGCTCGGCGCTCGCGCTGGGTCAGGTGTTTGCCTCCGCCCGCGTTCGCGAGTTCGGCGTCGGCCAGCTGATCGCCGACGGCGTCGCGGCGACCGCGCGCGACGCCGGCGCTAACACGAACCTCGGGATCGTGCTCCTGTTCGCGCCGCTGGCGCGCGCCGCGTTGGCGAGGCGAGCCGACGAGACGCTGCGCGCCGCCACCGAGCGAGTGCTCGCCTACCTCGGCGTCGGCGACGCCTCGGCCGCGTTTACGGCGATTGTGGCGGCCTCGCCGGGCGGGCTCGGCGACGCGCCCGAGCACGACGTCAGGGAGCCCGCCCGCGTGACCCTGCGCGAGGCGATGGTGGCCGCCGCGGACCGGGACAGCATCGCATCGGAGTACGCCACCGGGTACGCGATCGTGTTCGCGACCGGCCTGCCGCTGCTGTCGGGAGCGCTCCGCGACGGCGCCCCGACGCTCGAGGCGATCGTCTCGCTGCACCTGGGACTGCTCGCCGAGCATCGCGACACCCTGATCGAACGCAAGGCCGGTCCGGAGGCGGCGCGGGCGGTCAGCGCCGACGCCCGCCGAGTGCTCGACGGGACGCTCTCGGCGGCGGACTTCGACGCCTCGCTGCGCGGGCCCGATCACCGGCTGAACCCAGGGACCACCGCCGACCTGGTCGCCGCGACTCTGCTGGTCGCGCTGCTGTCCGGCGTGGAGCTGCCGTGATCGTTCTCGTGATCGCCGTCAGCGCCAGGATGCTCGCCCAGCTCGCGGTCGCCGACGGCTATCAGGTGGCCGCCCTCGATCGCTTCGGCGACGCCGACCTGCGCGCGGTCGCGCCCGGGGCCACGGCGCCCGACAACGAGGCGCTGGTGGCGCTCGCCGCCGACGTCAAGGCCGACGCGGTGGTCTACGGCGCCGGTCTGGAGAACCGGCCCGAGCTCGTGCAGCGCGTGGCCGACGGCCGCGAGCTGCTGGGGACGCCGCCGGAGCTGTTGGCCGCGGTGCGGGACCCCTGGGCGGTCGCCGATGCGGCGCGTGCGGCCGGCGCCCGCTTCCCGGAGACCCAGCGGGCCGAGCGATCCGCGAGCGTCGCGGGCTCCGCTGGCTGGCTGCGCAAGCCGCGGCGCGGCGGGGGCGGGCGCGGCGTTCGGCCGTGGGCGGGCGGCCGGCTGCCGGCCGGCGAGATCTTGCAGCGGCGCGTCCGCGGCCTGTCTTGCTCGGCGGTGGCGCTCGCCGACGGACGACGGGCGACGGTACTCGGGGTCACCGAGCAGCTGCTGCGGCCGGGCAGCTTTCAGTGGACGGGCAACGTGGCGCCGCCGCGGCTGCCCGGCGGCGAGCAGGCGGAGCTGGACCGGCGGCTGCGCGCGGTCTGCGACGAGGTCGCGGCGCGCTTCGGCGTCCGCGGAGCGTTCGGGGTTGACGCGGTCTGGGACGGCCGCCACGCCTGGGTGGTCGAGGTCAACCCGCGGCCGCCGGCCGGGCTGGAGCTGTTCGGCCCTGGGAGCTTCGACGCGCACGTACGAGCCGCTCGTGGCCTGGACCTGCCGCAGGCCGGCACGCCGCCCGCGACGCGGTGTGCGAAGGTGAAGCTCGTGCTGTTCGCCGACCGCGACCTCCGCACGCCCGACCCGAGATGGTGGCCGCCGGGCCTGGTCGCAGACATCCCGCGGCGCGGCGAGCTGATCAGGCGGGGCGCGCCGGTGTGCACGCTGATCTCGGCCACTGCGGACGAGCCCGAGCTCGCCGCGCTCGGCGCCCGCCTGCTGGCCGAGCTGCCCGCGGAGGTCCCCGCCCGTGCCTGAGAGCGCCGCCGTCATCTGCGCCGGCTGTGGCCTGCTGTGCGACGACGTGAGCCTCGAGCGTTCGGGCGACGGCGCCCGCCTGGAGCCCCCGTGCGACCTCGGCGCCCGGTGGTTTACCGAGCGGGTCGGGGGTGGCGACGCGCCGACGGCGACGATCGACGGAAGGGCGACCGAGGTGGAGACCGCGCTGGCCCGGGCCGCGGGGCTGCTGCGCACCGCGCGGCGACCGCTGCTGTACGGCTTTTCCGGGGCCACCGTGGAAGACGCGCGAGCCGCGGTCGCGCTCGCCGACCGCCTCGGCGCGATCGTCGCTCCCGACGCGCTGCGCGGAGACTGGCCGGGCGCTCCGGCGATCCCGCTGCGCGGCGCCTCCACCGCCACGCTCGGCGAGATCCGCGACCGCTCGCACGTCGTCGTGGTCTGGCGCGAGGACCCGGTGGCCACCCACCCGCGGCTGCTCGAGCGCCTCGGCTTCGGGGACCGCTCACGGTCCCGACTCAACGCCGAGCGCGCGCTGGTCGTGGTCGACGACCGGGACACGGCCACCGCCAAGCTCGCCGACTCGCGCCTCCGGCTGCCCCGGAAGCGCGACCTCGAGGCGCTGAGCTCGCTGCACGCGCTGCAACGCGGGCGGCCCCTGCGCACACCGGGCGCCGAAACCGAGCTGCGCGAGCTGCTGCACCGCATCAACGATGTCCCCCACGTCGCGTTCGTGTACGGGCCCGGCCTCACCGCCCGCGCCGGCGGCCAGCGCCGCGCGCTGGCGCTGCATGAGCTGGTCCGCGAGCTCAGCCACGGCCGCCACGTGGTCACGCTCGCCCTCACGCCCACCGCCGGCACGCGCGGGGCCCAGGACGTACTCGCGTGGCAGACCGGGTACTCCGGCAACGTGGACCTCGCCAGCGGTCACCCGGAGCCGATCGGCTCGACACGCCCGCTCGCGGACGACCCCGAGATCGACGTCGTGCTGTGCGTCGAGGACGACCCCGGCGACCGACCGGCCGCCGCCACCGCGATCGCGTTCTGCAGCGTCCCGGTCCAGAGCGCCGAGGTGTCGATCCGTACCGCCCCCGCGGGCGTGGCCGCCGCGGGGACCGCGCACCGGCTCGACGGGACGCCGCTGACGCTGCAGGCGCCGCTGTCCGGCGACGCGCCGACCGCGGCCGCGCTGCTGACACGCCTGCTCGCGCAGGTCGGACCGTGACATCGATCCGGATCTCCGGCGGCGCGATTCACGACCCCGCCAACCTCGTCGACGGAGAGGTCCGTGACCTGTGCGTCGAGGACGGCAAGGTGGTCGCCGAGGTCGGCCCCGACGCCCGCCGGATCGACGCCCGCGGCATGGTCGTGATGCCCGGCGGCGTCGACATCCACGCCCACATCGCCGGACCGAAGGTAAATCTCGCGCGCAAGCTGTCGCCCGAGGACCACCGCCACGATCCGATCGATCGCACCGAGCTGCTGCGCTCGGGGACCGGCGGCCTGGTCCCGTCCACCTTCGCCACCGGCTATCGCTATTCGCTGCTGGGCTACACCACCGTCGTTGAGGCGGCGGCGCCGCCGCTGGCCGCCCGCCACGTGCTCTCCGAACTGCGCGACACGCCGATGATCGACAAGGCGTTCCTGATCCTGATGGGCAACAACCAGGTGCTGTTCGAGCTGATTCGGGAGTCCGGCGGCGCCGCCGGGGCGGGCGGGGACAGGGTCAAAGACGCGGTCGCCTGGTGGCTGCAGGCGACCGGCGGCTATGGCGTCAAGCTCGTCAACCCGGGCGGCGTCGAGCTGTGGAAGCAGAGCAACGGCGACGTCGAGTCGATCGACGACACGGTGGCGGGCTTCGGGGTGACCCCGCGCGAGGTGCTCGAGGCGATCGGCGGCGCCGTGGACGAGCTCGGTCTGCCGCATCCGGTCCACATCCACGCCAACCGCCTCGGCGTCCCGGGCAACGCGGACACCACGCTGGACACGATGCGCGCCCTCGACGGGCGCCAGGCGCACTTCGCCCACCTCCAGTTCCACAGCTACGGGGGCAAGCCCGGAGGTCTGCCGCGCTCGCGGGCGCCCGAGCTGGTCGAGTACCTGTCCAAGCATCCCGAGATCACCGCGGATGTCGGCCAGGTGATGTTCGGCCCGGCGATGACGATGACCGCCGACGCCCACGTGTCGGCGGTGCTCCGCGACCTCGACGGCGGCAAGTGGCTCAATCACGACACCGAGGTGGAGACCGGCTGCGGGATCGTGCCCTACACCTACAAGGCGGGCAACTACGTCCATGCGCTGCAGTGGGGAATCGGGCTGGAGCTGTTCCTGCTGGGCAAGGACCCGTGGCAGGTGATGCTGTCGACCGACCACCCCAACGGCGGCTCGTTCCTGTCCTACCCGAAGCTGATCCGGCTGCTGATGGACAGCTCGTTTCGCGAGGATCAGATCAGCCGGGCCAACCAGCGGGCGATCCGGCGCACGGCGCTGACTGACGGCCTGGACCGCGAGTACACGCTCAACGAGATCGCGATCATCACCCGCGCCGCGCCCGCCAGGCGGCTCGGGCTGCGCGACAAGGGGCACCTGGGGATCGGCGCCGACGCCGACGTCACGATCTACCACGACCGCGCCGACCGCGAGGAGATGTTCGCCACCCCGCGCTACGTGATCAAGGGCGGCCAGCTGGCCGTGGAGGACGGCGACTTGCGCCGCGTCGACGAAGGGTTGCTGCTGTCGAGCAGCGCCGGCTTTGACCCTGAGGTCACCGGCGTGCTGGAGCCACTGTTCGGCGATCGCTACACCGTGGGATTCGAGCACTACCCGGTGCGTGACCCGGCCCTGCGCGAGCCCGCCCGGATCGTCGAGGCCAGCCGATGAGCGGCGGCTACACGCTCGGCACCACGGACGTGGCCGACACCTTCGCCGAGGCGTTCCCGATGCGGTTCGCGCGGCTGGTGATCACGGCTGTCAGCGAGGAGTGGGCGCTGGAGGCGGCGCGCTCGGCCACGGGGTTTGCCACCTCGGTGATCGGCTGCAAGTGCGAGGCGGCGATCGAGCGGCCGCTCGACCTTGCGCAGACGCCCGACGGCCGGCCCGGGGTCGCGGTGCTGCTGTTCGCGATGGACCGCGAGGGTGTCGGCAAGCGGGTGCTCGACCGCGTCGGCCAGAGCGTGATGACGTGCCCGACGACCGCGTGCTTCGACGGGCTCCAGGACGCCGAGAAGTCGGTGGCGATGGGCAAGGCGCTGCGCTACTTCGGCGACGGCTTTCAGGCCAGCAAGGTGATCGCCGGCCGACGGTACTGGCGGGTGCCGGTGATGGAGGGCGAGTTCCTGGTGTCCGAGACCGCCGGCGTGGGGCGCGGGGTCGGTGGCGGGAACCTCGTGATCGGAGCCGCCGACGACCCCGCCGCGCTGGCGGCCGCGCAGGCCGCGGCGGAGGCGATGCGCGGCGAGGGGATCGCGCTCCCGTTCCCGGGCGGGATCGTGCGCAGCGGCAGCAAGGTCGGATCGCTCACGTCGTCCTCGATGCCCGCCTCCACCAACCACCAGATGGCTCCGACGCTGCGCGCTCAGGTGCAGGACACGCTGGTACCCGACGGCGTCAGCGCGATGTTCGAGATCGTGATCGACGGCGTCTCCGAGGACGCCGTGCGCGAGGCGATGCGCCGCGGCCTGCACGCCGCCGCCGGCGCCGGGGCCACGCACGTCACCGCCGCCAACTTCGGCGGCAAGCTCGGAGAGTTCCACTTCCCGCTGAGCGACCTGCGCGACCCGCCGTGACCCTGACCCTCGAGCTCCGCGAGCAGCCTCCCGGCCGCGTGAGCGCGGCCGCGCTGAGTCCCGATCGCCTGGATCGACTCGGCGCGACGGAAGCCGCCGCCCTGAGCCTGCGGTGCGGACGGCGGACGCTGGCGTTGGGCGAGCTGTTCGCGGTCTCGGGCGCTGGCGACGCAGAGCTCGAGCTGCGCGGCGACCTGCGGCTGCTTGACGGGATCGGCGCGGGCATGTCCGGCGGCCGGATCCTGATCGAGGGAGGCTGCGGCGACCACCTGGGCGCACGCATGACCGGCGGCGAGATCGTCGTGCAGGGCGACGCCGGCGACTGGGCCGGCGTCGAGCTGGCCGGCGGGCTGGTGCGGATCTCGGGCAACGCGGGCGCGCGACTGGGCGGCGCCTATCCCGGCGTCCGCGCGGGCATGACCGGCGGCGAGATCGTCGTCTCCGGCGACGCGGGCGAGGAGACCGGCGCGTGCATGCGCCGGGGCCTCGTGGCCGTCGCCGGCCGGACCGGGAGCGGCGCCGGGCTGCGGATGTTGGCGGGGACGGTGATCGCGCTGGGCGGCATCGGCGCTGAGGCCGGGCTGGGCAACAAGCGCGGGAGCCTCGTCTCCGGCGCGGCGGCCCAGCCGCTCCCGGGCTACGCCTTCGCCACCCGCTTCCGCCCTCCGGCGCTGGGGTTGCAGCTGCGCCGGACGCGCGAGCTCGGCCTGCCCGTCGACGACGCGATGCTGCTCGGCGACTGGGCGCGGTGGTCGGGCGACCACACCGAGATCGGCCGCGGCGAGATCCTGATCTTCGACGACGAGGAGGGACTGTGAGCCTGTCGATGAACGAACGCGCGGCCGCACTGGTGGACGAGATGGCCGCCGACGCCGATGCGCTGGGAATCGAGGTCCGGACGCTGGATGCGGGCGCGCGGCTCGTGGACTGCGGGGCCAAGGCGCGCGGCGGGCTGCGCGCCGGCCTCGGCTTCGCGGCCGCCTGCATGGGCGGCCTGGGCCGGATCGATCCCGTCCCGGTGGTGATCGGCGAGCGGACCTGGCCCGGCGTCGGCGTCGGCGTCGACCGGCCGGCGGACGCGTGCCTGGCCGCGCAGTACGCCGGTTGGAAGCTCGAGCACGACGACTTCTTCGCGATGGCGAGTGGTCCGGGGCGGGCGCTGGCTCGAGCCGAGGATTTGTTCGACGAGCTCGCCTGGCGCGAGCAGGCCAGCCGGGCGGTGCTGTGCCTGGAGACCGGCCAGGATCCGCCGGCCGAGATCGTCGACAAGGTGGCCCAGCGCTGCGGTGTGGCGCCGTCAGAGCTGACGTTCCTGATCGCGCCGACCGCGTCCGTGTGCGGCTCGGTGCAGATCTCCGCCCGGGTGGTCGAGACCGCCCTGCACAAGCTCCACGAGCTGAAGGTCGACCCGGCGCGGGTGCGCAGCGGGTGGGGTTGCTGCCCGATCCCCCCGGTGGCCGCCAGCGATCCGGCGGCGATCGGGCGCACCAACGACGCGATGCTGTACGGCGGCACCGCGCACCTGTGGCTCGAGGGCTCAGACGAGGAGGTCGCCGACCTCGCCCAGCGCCTGCCCTCGTCGGCCTCGGATGCGTTCGGGACGCCGTTCGGCGAACTGCTCGAGGCCGCCGACTGGAAGTTCTATGACATCGACCCGATGCTGTTCAGCCCGGCCGCGGTGACGCTGACCAGCACCGAGTCCGGGCGCGCCCATCACGGCGGCGGGCTGGCGCCCGACGTGCTGGAGCGCTCGTTTCAGTCGTGACCAGCCGGCTGCGCGCCGGGGTGCTCGGGGCGTCTGGGTCATGGCACACGCGCGGGCTGCTCGAGGCGCTGGCCGCGCGGGGCCACGAGGTGGTCGCGATCCCCGCCACCCGGCTGCGGTCAGAGGTCGACGAGCGCGGAGACGTGCACGTGCTCGGGCCCGAGGACGCAACGCTCGACGCGCTCGACCTGCTGGTGATCCGCGGGCTCCCTCGCGGATCACTCGAGCAGGTGATCTTCCGGATGGACGCGCTGCACGTGCTGGCGCAGCGCGGCGTTCGCTGCGTCAACAGCCCGCGCGCGATCGAGCGCACGATCGACAAGACGTGGGCCGGCGCGGTGCTGGCGGGCGCCGGGCTGCCGACCCCGCCGACGGTCGCGTGCGAACGCTACGAGGACGCGATCGAAGCCTTCCGGCGGCTCGGCGGCGACGTCGTGGTCAAGCCGCTGTTCGGGGCGATGGGCAACGGGATCGTCCGGGTCGAGGATCCCGACGTGGCCCACCGGCTGTTCCGCGCGCTGGAGCTCGAGCGGGCCGTGTACTTCGTGCAGCGCACGCTCGCCCCCGCCGGCCGCCGCGACCTGCGGGCGCTGGTCGTGGCCGGCGAGATCGCCGGCGCGATGGAGCGGATGACCGACTCGTGGCGGGCCAACATCGCCCGGGGGGCGCGCCCGCGTGCGGTGACGCTCGGCGAGGAGGAGCGCGAGCTGGCGCTGGCCGCGGCCGCCGCCGTACAGGCCGACGTCGCCGGCGTCGACCTGCTCGCCGCGCCCGACGGCGAGCTGCACGTGGTCGAGGTCAACGGCATCCCCGGCTGGCAGGCGCTGCAGTCGGTCTGCGACGGCGACCTCACCGCTCGGGTGGTCGCCGCGTGCGAGTCGCTGGTCGCGGCATGACCCGGCCGTCGTGCAGGGCCGTGGCCACCAGCGCGCCCGCGGCGCCGGCTGACTCGAGCGCTCGCAGGTCGTCGTCGTCGCGGACGCCTCCGCCGGCGTAGATCGCGACGCCGGGAAGCGCCGCGGCGAGCTGCGCGACGGCCCGGATCGCGGGGCCTTCGCCGCTGCCGACCCGGGCGAGGTCGATCACCAGCAGCTCGCTCACCGCGAGCTCGATCGCCAACGGCACCGCCGCCGCGGGCTCGCGGCCGGCGAGCTCGGGGCGGGGCGAGATCAACCGGCCGTCGCGGAGGTCGACGCTGAGCACCGCGGGTGCAACGGTCGCGGGTATGCCCTCGCCGGGGCCGGCGGCTCCGAGCGACTCGGTGCCGATCACGTTGCGGGCCACCCCGGCCCGCGCTAGTGCGGCCGCGCTCTCCGGCGACACGGCGCCCGCGTCGACCCACGGCTCGGTCGTTTCCGACAGCTCCGCGAGCGTGGCCACGTCGACGGGTGCGCCGCCGATCGCATCGAGGTCGGCGACGTACAGGCTGGTGGTCGCGCACAGCTCGCATAGCGCCCGCGCGACCATCACCGGCTCGCACCCGTCGACCAGCGGGCTGCGCAGCGGCGCGTATTCGGCGCGCTGTCCGCGTCGGGCGTGGACGACGATCCCGCCCTTCAGATCGAGCACGGGGACGATCCGCATGGCCGCCCTATGATGCCCCCATTCCCGAGCACGACCACCCGGTGATCGGGCTCGACATCGGCGGCGCCAACACCAAGGCGGCGGTCGTCGGCGGCGACGGCGAGCCGCGGGTCGTGTCCGAGCCGTTCGAGCTGTGGCGTGACCCCCAGGGCGTCGACGGCGCGATCGCCTCGGTCGTTGAGCAGCTCGATCTCGCTGGAACGCCGGTTGCGTTGACCACCACCGCGGAGCTGGTCGACGTCTTCGCCAGCAAGCGCGAGGGCGTGCTGCACGTGCTCGATGCCGCCGAACGCGCGCTCCCGGGCCGGCTGCTGCGCGTGATTACCACCGGCGGGGACCTGATCGGCCTCCCGGCGGCGCGGACGGCGCCGCTGGCGTGCGCGGCCGCGAATTGGGTGGCCACCGCGATGCTGGTCGCCCGCGCCGTCCCCGACGCGATCTTGCTCGATTGCGGGGGTACCACCACCGACGTGATCCCGATCGCGGGTGGCGAGGTCGCGGCCCTGGGCCGGACCGATGTCGAGCGGCTGCTCGAAGGCGAGCTGGTGTACACCGGCGCGCTGCGCACCAACGTCGCGGCGGTTGTGTCACACGTCCCGATCGGCGGCAGGTCGTGCCCGGTGTCATCCGAGCTGTTCGCGATCAGCGCCGACGCGCACCTGCTCCGCGGCAGCCTGACACCGGGGCAGTGCACGTGCACGTTCCCCGACGGCCGCGGCACGTCTCTCGCGGAAGTCCGCTCGCGTCTGGCGCGCGTGGTCTGCGCCGATCCCGAGCAGCTCGCCGACGGCGATCTCGAGGCGGTCGCCGCGGCCGTCGAGGACGCTCAGGTGAAGTCGATCGCCGCCGCGCTGGAGCGCGTGGCCGCGCGCGTGCCGGCCGGCACGGGCGTGATCGCCGTGGGGGTCGGCTCGTTCCTGGCGCGGTCGGCGGCGCGGCGCTGCGGGCTGCCGATGGATTTCGACGCGGACCTGTCGGCCGGGCCAGCGCTGAGCGGCAGCGGCGGCGAGGTCGCGGCCGCGGTCGCGCTGTCGGTGCTGGGCCGTGAGTGAGCCGCTCCCGGTCGTGGTCAAGATCGGCGGCGGCCTGCTGCGCGAGCACGGCCTCGACGGCCTCCGCGCGGCGTGCGCCGAGGCGACCGAGCTCGCCGCGCGGCGGCCCGTGCTGGTCGTGCCGGGGGGCGGCCCGTTCGCCGACGCGGTCCGCGCGGTGGACGCGCGCGCCGGCCTGTCCGACGCCGTCGCGCACAGACTTGCTCTGCGCGCAATGGATCAGCTCGGCGTAGTCCTGCGCGGGCTGCTGCCCCGCGCACCGTCCCTGCCGGAGCTGACGGCTCCCGACGGGCTGGCCCTGCTGGTGGCGACGCCCGCGTTCGAGGGCCGCCCCGGGGTTCCGGAATCGTGGGCGGTGACCAGTGACTCGCTGGCGGTGCTGGGCGCCGGGGCGATCGGAGCCGAGCAGGTCGTCCTGCTCAAACCGGTCGCCGGGGTGCTCCCGCGGTGGCCGTCGGAGGACGCGCCGCTGGCCGAGCTGACCGTGTCCGAGCTGCGCGCGCTGCAGGCCCGCGGCGAAGGTCGGGCAGTCGACGCCTACCTGCCCGAGGCGGTGAGCATCACCGGGGTGCCGGTGGTCGTCCGCCGCCCGGACGCCGGCGAGCCCGGCACGCGGATCACACCGGGTTGAGCGCTCCCGTGCGCAGCTCGGCGACCGCGGCCGCGACCAGCTCCGGCCTCGAGCTCGGCCGACCGGTCGCCACCGCGGCACACCGCCGAGCGCACCCCGACGACATCGGCGGCAACGCGTCCGAGCTGGCCGCGGGCGAGCTGGCCGGCGACCGCGAACGTCCCGCCGGCCTCCCGGGTGCGAGCGATCAGATCGACCAGCGAGGCCTCCGGCAGCCAGCCGTACAGCCCCCGGCCGTCCTTTCGATACGTGTCCACCAGCGCTCCCGAGATTCCCGTCCGCGTCACCAGCTCGGGCAGCGACGCCGGTGGCAGCGCGGGCGGATCGAGCGCGCGGGCGTCCGCATAGGCAGCGGCGATCACGGCCGTCTGCGGGCCGACCGCGTCGTCGACGGCGCTAATCAGCGCTGCCGCGCGGTCGAGCTCGCGGACTCCCCGCAGGCCGACCTTGATGAACGACGCGCCGGCGAGCTCGGCGCCCCGGGCGGCCAGCGCGGCCGTGTGCGGGAGACCCGGGTCGTCGCCGAGCGCGACGCTGACCGGGCGGCGGCCCCGACCGCCGCAACCACCTCGGACAGCACCCGCGGCGATGGCGCGCCGAGCGCCCCCTCCGCCGGATCCTTGACGTCGACGATGTCGGCTCCGCCCGCCAGCGCCCGACCGGCCTCGGCGGCGGACACGACGCTGACCAGCAGCCTCATGCGTGCTCCGGCGCCGCGGTGGTCGTGAACGCTCCGCGGCGGTCGAAGTCGACCACGCTCACCTCGGTGCCGGCACCGAGGGTCAGCGCCAGCCGCTGTGCCACGTCGGTCGCCAGGTCGGGCTCGTCGACGATTCCGTAGACCGCGGGGCCCCACGAGCTCTGGCCCACCGCCCCCACGCCGAGCTCGTGCAGCGCTTCAACTACCGGCGCCGCCCTGGGGTGGAACACGCCGCCCTGCCGGGCGGCGAAGATCGATCCCATCTCGCGCTGGATCTCGGTCAGCGCAGCGCCGAACTCCTCGATGTCGCCCGCCAACAGCCCGGGCAGCAGCTCGGTCAGCAGCAGGCGCGAAACCCGCGGCTCGGCAGGCGCCGACTCGCGCAGGTGCCCGAAGAACCGCGCTTCAGCATCGCCGGACAGCCCCTCGGCACCCTTCGGCAGCGCGAGCACACACCGCCAGCCCTCTGGCATCTCGAAGCGGGCCACCAGCGGACTGAGCTCGTCTCCGTCGGGGACACCGGCCTCGACCACCAGCCCGGGCGCGGCGAACGTCCAGGCGCCGACGCTCGACCGGGCGCCGCGGCCGCTGGCCACCGCCAGCTGCTCGGGTCCCGCCGAGATGCCGGCCAGTCCCGCCAGAGCGCGCGCGACCGCCAGGCCGAGCTTGGTGCCCGACCCGAGCCCCATGTGCGGCGGGATCGCCTCGAGCACGTTGACCTCGATGCCACCGCCGATCCCCAGGTGCGACCGCGCGCGGCGGGCGAACCCCTCGGCCCGCTGCGCCTGCGGGCCGGACACGATCAGCTCATCGCGCGACTGCGACCCGGTCGGGCCGACCGCGACGACCACCCGCGGGAACTCGATCCCCACGCCGAAGCCGCCGAACCTCCGCTCCCCCACGCCCGCCGGATCCAGCATCCCGAAGTGCAGGCGCGCCGGGGCGGTGACGACGATCTCGGTCACGTCCGCTCGGCGACGTAAGCGCGCACGTACTCCATCGCCGCGCGCTCGCGGGCGCCGGCGGTCTTGTCGACGAGCTCTTGGAGCCGGTCGAGCTCGCCCCACACCTGCTCGCCGCCCAGCCACTTCAAGCGCGACGCGAGGATCGAGGCCTCGACGGCGGCGTGCCGGGCGCGGCACAAGCCCAACGGCTGGTGGGCGCCGGTGCCCGCAGCCACCACCCGGGCGCGAACCCGGGACCGCGGCAGCCCGTCCTCGCTGGGCGCGATCTCGGTCACCACCACCTCCCGCCAGGCGTTGGCGTCCTCGATCACCGAACCGTCGATCGCGCTGGCGACGCGCATCGCTGGCTCCGGATCGCCCAGCGCCGCCTGCACGAACAGCAGCACGTCGTCGGTGAGGTGCACGACCGCCTCGCCCCGATGACGAAGGTTCTTCGACGTCCGGGTGGCATCGAACGGCCAGAACGTGAGCTCGCTCTCGCCCCAGCGCACGCCCATCGCCGCGCAGTTGACCCGGCCGTCGCTGCCGGTCGTGGTCACCACGGTTTCGATCAGCGGCTGGTCGAGCGCATCAGCCGACAAGGCTGAGGAGCTCCTGGCGCGTGCGCGGATCCTCGCGCAGCGACCCGCGCAGCGCCGAGGTCACGGTCCGGGCGCCGGGCTTGCGCACGCCCCGGATCGTCATGCACGTGTGCTCGGCACTGAGCAGCACGCCCACTCCACGCGGCTTGAGCTCGCGGTCCAGCCAGTCGGCGATCTGCACGGTCATCCGCTCCTGCAGCTGCAGATCCCGGGCGAACGTGTCGACCACTCGGGCCAGCTTCGAGATCCCCACGATCCGCTCCCCGGGCAGGTAGGCGACGTGGGCGTGACCGATGAACGGCAGCAGGTGGTGCATGCACAGCGACTGGAACGGGATGTCACGCACCAGCACGAGCTCGTCGTAGCGTCCTTCGTTGGGGAACGAGGTCGCGGCGAACTGCTCCGGGGTGATCAACTCGGCCAGCGAGGCCGCCACGCGGCGGGGCGTCCCGGCCAGATCCGGGGAGTCGAGGTCCGCGCCGATCGCGCGCAGCAGGTCCGCGGCGGCGCGTTCGGCGGCGGCGATGTCGAGCTTGGAGGCGTCGACCATGCGCCCCAGCGGCGCCACCGCCGCATCTCCGGGATCGGACGTCATCGCCACGTCTCCCTGGTGGGGGGCCGTGGCCGCGTCCCGCGGATCGCGGCCTCCGTCGCTCATCGCGCCAGCGTAACGGCTCGCGTCGCTCTCGCCGTCTAGGGCCCGCTGAGGCGTGTGGCGAGCTCGACCAGCATGCGGACGCCGTACCCGGTGGCGCCCCGGCCGAACGCGTCCCCGCGATCCTCGTCGAGCAGCGCCGGCCCGAGCATGTCGACGTGCGCCCAGGGTCCCTCGCCGGCGAACTGGGCCAGGAACGTGGCGGCCACGATCGGGTAGCCGAAGCCCTTGCCCGCGATGTTGCGCAGGTCGGCGACACTCGAATCGATCAGCGGCCGGTAACGCGGGTGAAGCGGCCATGGCCAGGCCAGGTCGCCGCTGGCGTTGCCGGCGTCGACGACCGCCTCGCGCCACGCCTCGTCGGGCGAGAACACGCCGCCGTAGAGATCGCCCATGCCCGCGCGCAGGGCGCCGGTGAGCGTCGCCAGATCGACCAGGTGCGTGGCGCCGTCGCGGCGCGCCCACCAGATCGCATCGGCGAGGATCAGGCGGCCCTCGGCGTCGGGGTTGATGACCTCGACGGTGAGCCCCGCCGCGGTCGTGATCACGTCCGTCGGCCGGATCGCGGTAGCGCTGAGCATGTTCTCGCAGGCCGGGACGACGCCGGTCACCGACAGCGGCAGCCCGAGCTCGGCGATCGCGCCGAGCGCCGCAACCACGGCGGCGCCGCCGCCCATGTCAGCCTTCTGACGGACGATGTCGGACTGCGGCTTGAGAAAGTAGCCGCCGGTGTCGAACGTCACGGCCTTGCCGACGAACGCCAACCGGGGCGAGTCCGGAGCGCCCGGCCCCGCGTGCCGGAGCACGATCAGCCGCGGCGCGATCGGGCCGCTCTCGCCGACCGCGCACAGGGCGCCGAGGCCCGCCTCGCGCGCGTCGATCGTCTCCACCGCCAGCCTCGGCAGCGCGGCGGCGCGCTGCGCCAGCGTCGCCGGCGACACGACGTTCGCGGGCGCGTCGACCAGCTCGCGGGCCGTGTTCGTCCATCGCGCGACCACCGCCGCGCGATCTGCCGCCGGCGCGAGCTCTTCCCCTGCGCCGCAGATCACGAACCGCTGAACCCCCGGCGCCAGCTCGCCGCTGCGCCACCGACGGCCGTCGTAGCCGCCGATCACCGCGCCCTCGGACAGGGCTCGCACCTGGTCCTCGACCGGCATCGGCAACGACGGATCGAGCGCCCAGGCGACGGTCCCTCCGCCGCGGCAGGCGCGCACCGCTCGGGCCGCGGCCGTGCGCAACCCCTCGATCTCGGGTTCGAGCGCGACCACCGCCAGCGGCGGCCCGTCCGTGTAGACGATCGCGACCGGGTCTGCGTCCTTCAGCGCCCGCTCCGGCGCCCCGAGCTTCACGGCCTCCGGTCCCGCGGCGGATGCGACCAGGTCGGCCCCGGTCGCGCGCGGGTCCCCGGCGGTCAGCTCGACTTGCATCGTGTGGGAGCGCGCATTCGGTTTTGGCGGTTCGATAGGATCCCGGCACGAGCACTCTAGTAGGGACCACGAACACTCTAAGTAAGGAGGCGTTCAGTGAAGTGGATCAAGCCAGAGTTTGAGATCGTCGACCTCTGCTCCGAGGTCACGTCTTACCTCCACACCCGGTAGGAACTTGAAGCCGGCGTGGCCTCCGGCGTCCGCCGGGGGTCACGTTCGACTTCGTCCGCCGCGTGCGCGTTCACATCCTTGGTTCGGCCGCAGGCGGCGGATCTCCGCAGTGGAACTGCCGGTGTGAGATCTGCGAGGCGGTGCGCGCCGGCGTGGGCGCGCGACCCCGCACGCAGAGCTCGCTGGCGATTCGCGGCGACGAGGGGCCGTGGTATCTGGTCAACGCCTCGCCTGATCTGCGCCAGCAGCTCGAGGCGTTCGGTCCCGGTGAGGCCGGCACCGTCCGCGGGCCACCGTTCGCGGGCGTGCTGCTGACCGACGCGGAGATCGACCACACCGCCGGGCTGCTGCTGCTGCGCGAGTCCGCGGTGCCCTTGCGCGTGTTCGGAGACCGAGGCGTGGAGCGGGCGCTGCGAGACGGGTATCCCGTGCTGGAGATGCTTCAGCATTACAGCGGAGCGCAGTGGACGACGCTCGCGCCCGAGCGGGAGACGCCGCTGGACGGGTCGAGCCTCACCGTCGAGCCATTTGCGGCCGGCGGCGACGCGCCCCGCTACCTGGACGGCTCGGGCGCGGAGCTCGAGGCGAGCGGGTACGTGTTCCGCGATCGCGCCGGCGGCGGCGTCGTCACCTACGTCCCCGGCCTGGCCGGGCTTGACGATCGCGTGGTCGAGCGGCTCGCGGGCAGCGATCTGGTGCTCATCGACGGCACCTTCTGGACCGAGGACGAGCTGCCCCGGCTCGGGTTCTCGACCCGCAGCGCCAGCGATATGGGACACGTCGCACTCTCGGGTCCGGGCGGGACACTCGAGGTGCTGGCGCGACTGCAGCGACCCCGCAAGGCGCTCGTCCACATCAACAACACCAACCCGGTCCTGCTCGACGACTCCCCGGAGCGCGCGGCGCTGCAGCGGGCCGGAGTCGAAGTTGCTTACGATGGCCTGGAGTTCGACCTATGACCGACAGCGCCACAACCCCGGTCGACGCGGGCGCACCGTCGCCGCCCGAGGAGTTCGCCGCCCGCCTGCGGGGGCAGGGCACCCGCTACCACAACCTGCACCCGTTCCACCAGCGCATGGACGCCGGCGAGCTGACCCGCGAGGAGCTGCAGCGATGGGTGACCAACCGCTTCTACTACCAGAAGTGCATCCCGCTCAAGGACGCGGCGATCATGTCCAACTGCCCCGAGGTGGAGATCCGGCGCGAGTGGATCCAGCGGATCATCGACCACGACGGCACCGCCGAGGGCACCGGCGGGATCGAGTCGTGGCTGGCGCTCGGCGAGGCGCTCGGGGTCACGCGGGAGCAGCTGGTGTCCGAGCGGCACGTGCTCCCAGCGGTCCGCTACGCGGTCGACGCCTACGTCAACTTCGCACGCCAGCGGCCCTGGATCGAGGCGGTCGCCTCGTCGCTGACCGAGCTGTTCGGCCCGTCCGCGATCCGGGTGCGCGTGGAGGCGATGGAGCGGCACTACGACTGGATCGACCCCGCGGGCCTGGCGTACTTCCGCACCCGGCTGGTGAAGGCGCCGCGCGACGCCGATTACGCGCTGCGGCTCACCGTCGAGCGGTGTCTGACGCGCGAGCGCCAGGACGCCGCCGTCGCCGCGCTGCGCTTCAAGACCGAGCTGCTGTGGGCGCAGCTGGACGCGATCGAGCGCGGCGACACCCAGCCGGCCGGAGCCCAGGGGTGAGCCACCCGCGGCTGGTCACCGGGGCGCGGCTGCGCTACGACGACGTGCGCGACGAGCACGTGCTGCTGATTCCCGAGGGCGTGGTGAAGCTCAACCCAACGGCGGCCGAGGTGCTCGAGCTGTGCGACGGTGAGCGTTCGCTGGACGAGATCGTCGGCGCGCTGTCGGCCCGGTACGGCGGCGCCGACCTCGACGGCGACGTCCGGGGACTCGTTGACGCGCTCTCGGAAAAGGGGCTGGTCGTCGATGGCGCCTAGTGTCGCGAGTCGGAAATTCGGTGCCACCAAGAGTGGTCACTGGGGGATGCGGCGCGAGGACGCAGGACCCGACGCGTGGCGGAGCCACGCGAGGGGACGAGGACGAAGCGAAGCGCTCCCAGGGGCCGCTCGACTGGCATCCAATTTATGACTCGGGACACGAAGCCGATGACGCTGATCGCCGAGCTCTCCTACCAGTGCCCGCTGCACTGCCCGTACTGCTCCAACCCGATCGACATCGGCGGCGACAAGTACCGCGACGAGCTCGTCACCGAGGACTGGACCCGGACGTTCGCGCAGGCCGGCCGGCTGGGCGTGCTGCAGCTCGCGCTGACCGGCGGCGAGCCGATGCTGCGGCGTGATCTGGTCGAGCTCTGCGCGGGGGCGCGCGAGGCCGGGCTGTACTCCTCGCTGATCACCGCGGGCACGCTGTTCACGCATGAGCGCGCGGAGGCGCTCAAGCGAGCGGGGCTGGACCACGTGCAGGTCTCGATCCAGAGCCCCGACGCGCAGGACAACGACCGGATCGCCGGCAACGTCTCGTTCGACAAGAAGATCGCCGCCGCGCACGTGGCCAAGGAGCTCGAGTTCCCGCTGACGATCAACTGTGTGCTGCACCGGCAGAACCTCGACCGGATCGAGGAGATCCTCGAGCTGGCGCTCGAGCTCGGGGCGCAGCGGCTGGAGCTCGCCAACACCCAGTACTACGGCTGGGCGGTGGCCAACCAGCAGGCGCTGATGCCGACGTCGGAGCAGCTCCGCCACGGGGAGGAGGCCGTCGAGCGCTTCCGCGAGCGCGTCGGACCCAAGCTCGACGTGCTGTGGGTGCTGCCGGACTTCTACGAGGACCTGCCGAAGCCGTGCATGGGCGGCTGGGCGCGGACCGCGATCGTCGTAGCGCCCAACGGCGACGTGCTCCCGTGCCAGGCGGCGTCGACGATCCCCGGGCTGGAGTTCGACAACGTGCGCGAGCACCCGCTCGAGTGGATCTGGAGCGAGTCCCCGGCGTTCTCGGCGTTCCGGGGCACCGACTGGATGCAGGAGCCGTGCCGCACCTGCCCGCTGGGCAGACAGGAGGTCGACTGGGGCGGCTGCCGCTGCCAGGCGCTGCGGCTGACCGGTGACGCGGCCGCCGCTGATCCCGTGTGCCGGTACTCGCCGCACCACGAGCGGGTGGTCGCGGCGCGCGAATCAGCCGGCGGCGAAGAGTTCGTGTACCGCACGATGCGGCGGCCTGTCAGAGCCTGAACCGCCGGCCCTCGCGAGGCCCGGTTTCCCCGATGTCGGTTGGTATCTTGGCGCTATGGCGCAAGTCGAGAACGTACGGTGTCGACGGTGCTGGATGATGTTCGATCCGACCGCGCTCGACGGCGTGTGCACGATCTGCGGCGCCACCGACGAGGACTTTCTGCCACCCGCACAGCGCCGCAGGAAGTTCGCCCGGTTGAGCACATACTCGAAGATCGTGGGGCGTCTGCAATGGAATGCTGCAGCCATCGATCTCACCGCCGACGCCGAGGCGTGGCCCGGGCTCCCGGCGGAGCGGCGCGAGCGACTGACGAGGCTCGTCTCGTGCTTCCGCGTCGCCGAGGACGCCGTCTCGGAACATCTGGCGCCTTTCACCGGCGCCACCGACGACACGCTGGTGGCCTGGGTGTTCTTCCTCCAGCGCCGCGACGAGGACCGCCACACCGAGCTGTTCGACCGGATCGCCGCCGAGGTGATCGGCATTCCCGGCGACACCCCCGACGAACGACGCGATGCCGCCCGTGAGCACGTGCCCGCCCCCGTGCTGGAGCTGTTCGAGGAGCGCCTGCCGGCGATGGCCGAGGGGCTCGCGGCCGGGCGCAATGGGCTGGACGAGGGCGTCGGGCTCTACCACATGATGCTCGAAGGGGTGGTGTTCGCCGCCGGTCAGAAAGCGCTGATCAACGACCTCATCGAGGGTTCGCTGCCGGGGATGCGCGAGGGCGTGGGACGCGTCGAGGTCGACGAGCGCTGGCACGTCGGCTTCGGCTTGCGGTGCCTGGCCGAGGCGCAGCCCTCCCACGAGCTGGTCGAGGACCTGATGGCACGCGCCCGGGAGGCGTCTGAGGTATGGGGCGACCTCGTGCCGCAGGCCACCCGCAAGTACGTCGTCGACATGTGCCACCGCCGCCTGTCGGCGGCCGGGCTGCTCGAGGCGCGCAAGGTCGCCTGACCAGGTCAGGTTCCTCCGCTTCCCGGCTCGGTCAGGCGCCGATTGCGTCGAGCTCGCGGACGTCCTCGTCGGACAGCTCGAGCTCGGCCGCGGCGACGTTCTCGCGCAGGTGCGCCACCGACGAGGTGCCGGGGATCACCACGATCGTCGGCGAGCGCTGCAGCAGCCATGCGAGCGCGGTCTGCTGGGGCGAGGCGCCGATCCGGGCGGCGATCCGGTCCAGCTCGCCCGACTGAATCGGCGTGAACCCGCCCAACGGGAAGTACGGCGCGAACGCGATCCCCTCCCGGGCGCAGCGGTCGACGAGCTCGTCGTCGTCGCGGTGGACGAGGTTGTAGTGGTTCTGGACGGTCACCACGGGAGCCATCCCCTGGGCTTCGGTGAGCTGGCTCGAGGTGGCCTCGCTGATTCCGAGGTGACGGATCAGTCCCTGCTCGCGGAGCTCGACCAGCGGGCGCAACCACTCGGCGATCGGCTCATCGACCGGTCCCTCGTGCCCGCCGAGCCGCAGGTTGACCGCGTCGATGGCGGCGACGCCGAGCTGCTCCAGGTTGCGGTGCACCGACGCGATCAGATCCTCGCGCCCGCGGCGCATGATCCACGAGCCGTCGCCGCCCCGGACGGCGCCGACCTTGGTGACGATCCGCAGGTCCTCGGGATACGGATGTAGCGCCTCGCGGATCAGCTCGTTGGAAACCTCAGGGCCGTAGTAGTCAGCGGTGTCGATGTGCCTTACGCCGAGCGCCACCGCCTCGCGCAGGACCGCGATCGCCTCGTCGCGATCCCGCGGCGGGCCGAACACGCCGGGGCCGGGCAGCTGCATCGCGCCGTATCCCATCCGGGTCAGGACGAGATCGTCCGCGAGCGTCAGCGTGCCGGCTGCCAGTGCCGATGCCATGGGGTTCCTTTCGGGGGAGAATCATCCGAGCAGTGCGCCTGGTGGGGTCCAGTCGGTCGACAGTAACGACAAGGTGCTTACGGTTCGCGCAGGAGGACCCGGCAGGGTGCACAACGCGTCAAATCCGTCCGGAAACCCGAGGCTTGCCGTACTGAGCACGCATACGGTGCATGACGCGGCAAGCCTCGCCCGACCGCGCAGATTTGTCGCGTTATGCACCCGGCGGACTCAGGGCTGCGTGTGCTTCACCTCGGTCCCGCGCGCGATGAAGATGTCGTGTACCAGCGCGGGCTCGAACAGGCCGTGGGAGATCACTCCGGGCGCCGCGTACAGGCTGGCGGCGAGCGCGCCGGGGTCGTCAAAGCGCCCGACGTAGTCGGCCAGGACGCCGCCGTCCGGGCTGATCGGGGCGTCGCGGAGCGCCACGCAGTCGAGCTCGCGCAGCGTCGCCTTGAGGCCGTAGGCGAGCAACTCGAGCGGGATCGGCGGCTGCAGGCGCTCGACCGCCTTGTCCGAGGCGGCGATCACCACGAACCGGTCGGCGGCGGCGGCCACGATCCGCTCTCGGGTCTGGGCGCCGCCGCCCCCCTTGATCAGCCACCCGTCGGGCGCGATCTGATCGGCGCCGTCGATCGCGATGTCGAGCCGGTCGATCTCGGTGAAGGGGACGATCTTGAGGCCGAGCTCGGCGGCGGCCTGTGCGGTGGCCATCGAGGTGGCGACGCACGTGTGCGAGCGATCGCGGGCGGCCAGCAGCGGCAGCACGTGGCCGGCGGTCCGGCCGGTACCGAGGCCGACGACCGCGCCCGGCTCGATCAGGTCGACGGCGGCCGCCGCGGCGGCCTCCATCTCGGCCGCCATCACGGCGCTGGGAGGGGGCTTGCGGGCGTCGGATTCGCTGTCTTGGGTCATCGCCACCGTGGCTGGAGGAGAGCTGGAGCCGTCTGCACGGAATCTTTATACGCCCTCGCCCGATCTTCACGCCGGCGTGACGCGGGCAGACGTACCGTGAACTCATCAACGAACGCGCCCCCAATCAAGCATGGCGCGCCGAAGCACCGCTCACCAGGAGTGACAATGCCAGCTATCGCAGACCCTCACAGTGGCCACCCGCTCACCGGCCACGCCGACACCTCCCGTCGTCCCACCTCCGACCATCGTGCGCACTCGCTGCGACTGCGCCTCCGCACGTCCCTGCATCGCGAGGAGCTCACCCGCGAGCTCGCCTACGGCACCGACCCCAGCGCGAGCGATGAGCTCGCCCTGCGCGCCGCCCGGCTCACCAGCCGGCACAGCCGCAAGGCGCTCGCCCGCGCGCTGCGCCGCACGATCGCCGAGGCGCACCGTCCGGTGATGACGCGCTCGAGCGCGGTGATCATCCGCCGCGGCGCCGTCGTCGACGCCGAGCGCGAGATCATCGCGCTGATCGACCGGCTCAACGAGCCGGGGCGCGTCTGCGCCCGCGGCGTCGCGATCGTCGAGCGGATCCTCACCGACTCCGACCGCAGCCCGCTCTACGTCGACGGCGAGCGGGGATCGCTGAGCCGCGCGATCGCCTTCGCCACCGCTGCGATGGACCCCGGCGAGGCGGGCGGGCACGAATTCTCGATCGGCGCCTGACCGCTAGTCCAGGCCCGGAAGGATGTCCTTCAGCTTTGGCATGACCGCCTCGGGTTGGGGGAGCCGGCGGAGGCCGGGCTCGTTGTAGAGCAGGTCATAGATCCAGCGCCAGACGTAGTCGCCCGTCTTCATCTTGAGCTCGTTCTTGAGGAAGGTGACGTTCGCGGTGGGACCTCGGTGAGCGCCAAAGCGCGTCCTCACCAGCGGTTTGCCCTCGACGAACTCGGTGATCTCACCCTCGGCCTCCCCGAGCAGCTTGCGGAACCTGGCACTGGCGCCGGTCCCAAGAGCCTGATCGACAACCAGGTCTTGGAGCATGTGGGTCAGATCGCCGTGAAGCTTGTCGCGAAACGGAGTGTCCAGCAGCGGCCGACCGGAAACCACGTAGTCATCGAAGAACGATGAGCCCTGAAGGACGCCGGGAACCTCCAGCGGTTCCCCCAGCCGCTGCTTGACCAGCTTCAGGATCGCCATCCGCATGTCTGGCTGGGGCATGTTCGCCGCGATCTCCCACGCGTCGGCCAGCACCTTCCCCCATTGTTCGGGGTCTCGCAGCGCGCCCATGTACGCGTCGACCAGGCCGAGCAGCTCGCGGTTACGCTCGCCGGGGTTCGCTCTCAGCGCCGCCTTCACCATGTCCCAGCGCTCGGGCATCTTCTTGCTGATCGCGGCCATTCCCTTGCGCACCGCTTCGGCGACTTCCGCCTTGTTGGCAAACCCGAGGATCAGCTCCTCGATCTCGAGCTCCGCCTCGGTCGTGACCTCCTCCTCGGACGCCTTGCCCTCGGCGGGCGGGTGACCCGGTTCGATCGCGATCCGCGCCTTCTGGGCCTTGAGCACGCCGCTCTCCCAGGCGCCCTTGAGCGCGGCCAGCTCTTCCTGGGAGAGCTTGCCGAGCTCGACCGGAACCTGACCGGCCTTGAGGAACGCCACGAACTCGTCGAATTGCTTCATCCCCAGCTGCGCCGCGATGTAGCCGCACTTGCGGATCGAGGCGACAACCTTGGCGCCGCCGGCGCCCGCGCCCGCCTTCTCCGCGCGGGACAGCGCCCGCCGCAGTAGCCGTGTGGCCGTGTCGAGCTTGACCTTGGCCCGGAGCGCGCGCTTGAGCACCGCCTTCGCCGTCGGCGTCAGCGCGGCCTGCAGCTCGGGCGGTAGCGCCGCCAGATCGTCGACGAGCGCCTTGTCGAACTTCTGGAAGCTGTGGGATTCCTCCAGCAGCCGCAGCGGCTTGCCGGCCGCCTTGAGCGCGTTGACGAGCGCAACCCCGTCGAAGCCGGCCGAGATCAGCGAGAACGCCGCCCAGAACGCGCTGGGCGAGTCGGCGCTGACGGTCTGCGAGGAATCGAATGCGGTGTGCGCCGCGGCGTAGGCATCTCCGTACTCCTTGACCTCGCCGGCGGCCACGTACACGCCCTGGGCCAGCAGCGCCCCGCCGGCGATAACCGCGACCGTGCCGGTGCCGAACGTGAGGATCGTAAGCCCGATCGCGAGCACAGCCGTCCCGAGCGACCGGATCATGTGCTCGGTCTTGATCTCCTTCACGTGCTGGTCGACGATCAGCTCGCGGATGTTGGCGTGCTCGGCACCGACCTCGCGCTTGGTCGCCTCCAGGACGCGATCGAACTGGAAGACCGCCTCGGGATCATTTGCCAGCCGGGCCCGAGTCTTCTCGATGTCGTGCAGCCGATCGTCGGCATCGGACCGCAACGACTCCGCCAGCGCCTGGGAGTCGCGCTTGGTCAGCGTCTCCGTCTTCAGCTCGGGGTCGCTGAAGATCGGGTGCCGCTGGGTCTGCCGCCTGCGCTCGGCCTCGGTGTCCGAGCGCAGCATGCTCATGATGTCCTTCTCGGCCTGGTCCTTGTCGATATCGCTGCGTCCGTCGTCGTCATCCTCCAGTGACCGGAGCTCGATCGCGGCGCGGTCGACGATGTCTCGCATACCACCGAGGTCGGCGTACGTGGTGGCGATCTCAGCGGTGTCCGCGTAACGCGCGCGTTCGGCGCGGACGACCGACTCGCTCGCCCTCAGCGCCAGCAGCGCGATCTCCACCGCGCGATCGCGGAACACCCGGAGGTAGTCGTCGCAGGCGGAGTCGTACTCAGCGACGTCCTTGAAGCCTCCGGGCAGCGACGCCTTCAACCGCGCCTGCTTGAAGTCCTCGGTCTCGGTGGCCAGGTTCGAGTACCGGTCCTTGAAGAACCCCTCGGTGCCCTTGACCCGGTCGGCGATCGCGCGTTGCCTGGCCTGCTCGGCGGCGAAGCTCTCCACCGCCTTCTCCACCTCGCCGAGATCGCTGGTGGTGGTGGTCACGCCACGCTGATATCGGGCCCAGTCCTCGTCGGTCAGCCCCTTCGCCTTCTCGGCGATCCGCAACGTCGCCTGGTAGTCCTGGGGATCGATGTCCTCGCCGCCCGGCTCCATGAAATCGATCAGCGGCTGAGGCAGCGTCAGGACCCGGTCGCGATCCTTCATCACCTCGTCGCGCGTGCGCATCCACAGCTCGCGCGCGCCCTGCTGGGCTCGGCCGGTTCCGAGCTTGGCTCGGGACTGGTCGCCGATCCTGGCCCAGAAACGCCGGTCGACTTCCGCGTTGATCCGCTGCTGGTCGTCCTTTGGCATCGCGGCGTAGTCGGCCGCGCGCAGTCCGACGTCGACGGCCTCGCCCGGGTCGGCCTCCGGAAGCTTGACGTGCACCGTCACGGGCTTACCCGCATCCTTGTCGGCCACGGGTTGGATGACGGGCGACCCGGTCAGATCCCACTCCTGCACCCGCTCCTTGGCCTCGGCCAGGCTGTAGCCGTAGAGCTGCTGGAGCACCAAGATCGCGACCTCGCGTCCCGACATCGCCCGCGGGGGGGTCACGGTCACGCTGACGTTGCGCGGATCCGGGCGTCGGGCCGGCGTCTTGGGCGTGCGCATCAACACGTGCCCCGCCGGCGGGCGGCCGGACAGGAGCCTGGCGATCGCGCGGTTCCCCGCCGCCTGCTGGAGCGTGGCTACCTCGAGCGGGGTCGTGCCCACCGCGGCCCGTGTGCGAGCAGGGCCGGGCGCGCGCGACTTGTGCTCGTCGTCCGATGCCCTGAGATCCCGTGCTGCTCCGCCCACCGTCGCGGTCGAGTCTAACCCCCGATCGGCTGCAGCTCGCCAGCAGCGGCCCGGCGGGTGCGGCGACCAGCGCCGCGTCGACGCGGCTTCCGGGCGTCGGCCACGACGCCAGCTTCCGGCGCCGGCCCTGCTGGAATCCACTCGTCGCCGGGTTGCCCATCACGCTGCCGAAGCGGTTGAAGTGCGGTTACCCGACCGTGCCCGAGAACCGCAACAAGCACGGCGGCCCCAAGATCCGGATCGCGGTGGCGACAGCTCATGCCCCAGAATGTAGGTATGTCCACCGACAGGGAAGCCTTGGCGGCCGCGATCGCCGAGCGCTACCGGGAGATCCTCCCTCCCGATGAGTTCTCGGTCGACGTGCACGGGCACGAGATGCACGTGAAGGCGCTGGGACACGACGCCGAGGCCGGATCGGAGATCACCGGGCCCGGCTTCTTCGTCCTGCACGTGCCGCTGCCCAAGTCGCTGCGGGTCCACGCGTTCTTCGACAACGAGGCACGGGCGCTCCAGGAGTTCGTGTCGCGGATCCGCCATCAGCCGTGGCCGGGCCCCGGCGCGGATCCGCACGTCCACCTGACCGACACCCAGGTGCGGGTCTGGTACGGCACGCCGGACGAGACGCAGGCGAGCGTCAGATGGCGACCGTTTAATCGCAGGGAGCTCGGCATCTAGAGTCTCGAGTCATAAATTGGATGGCAGTCGAGCGGCCCCCGGCGGCGCTGCGCGGCTCGCGTCGGCGCCCAGCCCGGCCTGCTCCCGACAGCTTCACGGTGTCACCGCAGATCCTCGCAGCGCAGAACACGGCCAATGACCGCCTCTGGTACTGCCGGGGCTCCGGCACCTACGCGCCGGCGCGGCGGGCCGAGGCGGGTCAGGACGGTTCGAGGTGGAGCACCTCGAAGCCGAAGCGGTCGGCCAGCCGCTGGGCCACGAGCGCGCGATGGCACGCTCGTGCGGCGGCCTCGACGCACATCAGCGCGGCGCTCCCCTCGTCCGGAAACCGTTCGACGATCCGCTCCAGCGGGACCCGGTCGAGGATCTCCTCGGTGTACCGGCGGACGTACTCGGGCGCGAGCCGCAGCCGGTTTCGCTTGCCGACACCTTGGCGATCGTCCTCGCGGTACTGGAGCTGCCGGAGCTGCGTGGTGGGGGCAAGCTCGATGTGGTGCTCATAAGCGATCCCGGCGTCGGCGACGAGCGCCTGCAGCCGCCGCGAGTTCGCCCACGCATATTGCGGCCCGCGCACGCCGCGGCGCTGACGGATGTCCAGCAGCAGCGTCACCCCGGCACCTTGAAGCGTGCCGACGAAGCCGCGGGCGTCGAACTCGTAAACCCCGATCGTCGCGATCGTCGGGCGTTGGATCACTTGAACAGCTGCGCTGCCGCGGCCACGACCTCGTCCGACGGCACGTCGCGCAGGTGCTGGGAGATGTTCCAGCGATGGCCGAACGGATCCTCGATCTGGCCGTGAAGGTCGCCCCAGAACATCTCGCCCAGCGGCTGGCGGACCTGCGCGCCCGCCGACTGGGCCCGGGCGAACACGGCAGCAGCGTCGTCCACCTCGAGCCCGAGCACGACGGGGCTGCCGCCGATCGACGGCGGCGCGAGCACGTCCATCTCGGGGAACTCATCCGCCAGGTGGAGCGTGGTCTCCCCGATCCGCAGCTGCAGCGACATGATCCGGCCGTCGGGAGTGGGGATCCGTTCGAGCTCCTCCGCGCCGAACGCGTTCCGATAGAAGTCGGCGGCGCCGGCCGCGTCACGCACGACGATGTGGGGGTTGACGATCATCGGGTTAACACTGCCCGCAGGGCGGCCGGCGTGTGACCGGTCTGCTGACGGATCACGCGGCACAGGTGGCTCTGGTCGGCGAATCCGAGCTCCACCGCGAGCCGGGCCAGCTGGCGCTCGCCGCCGGCGATCCGCTCGAGTCCGGCCCGCGCTCGCAGGATCAGCCGATAGCCGGAGATCGTGTGCCCGGTGCGCGACCGGAAGACCCGGCTGAGATGGTGCCGTGACACCGACAGCTGCTCGGCGAGCTCCGGCAGCGAGCGATCGGGGGCGGCGGCTAGCGCCGGGGGGGTCGGTGGACGGCCGGCCGGCGGCGATCCGCGCCGGGTCGCGCCGGCCGAGCGCAACCGCGGCGAGCGTGATCGCCCGCTCGTAGAGCTCGTGCGCGTCCTGGCGACGGCCGGCCGCGGCCAGCAGCAGCCGGTGCTCGAGATCGATCGCGGGTGTCGTGTAGAGCGGCCCGGTGGGAAGCGGGGAATCGTCCCACAGCCGGACCGCCGACGCCTCGTCGAGCGCGATCACGGTGCAGTCGTCGCCGTGCTCCTGCGGATGGTCATAGCGCTGCTCCTCGCCCGGGTTCGTGCAGTAGGCGACGGTCGGATCCAGAAGCGCCTCGGTCCCGTCGGCGCGACGGACGAAACAGCCGCGTCGTACGAACACGATCGCGTGGCCCGGGCTCGGCTCGGGCGCGTTGCCGCGACCGGCGCCGTGGCGGCAGGCCACGTCGCTGATCGTGACGCCGTCGCGGTCCAGTACGGGACGGCGGTCGATCATGCGCTGATTGTCGCAGCCACGACGGCCGCGACCGCGCCCCCATCGGAGCACGAATGTTCAAGACCCGGCGGCGCTGCGAGCGCAGGATTTGGGCGATGTTCCCGATCGTGATCCTGCTGGCCGGACAGGCGATGGCGGTGATGGACGGGTCGATCCTGGTAGTCGCCTCGCCGTCGCTGCAGGACAGCCTGCATGCCAACAGCGCCGAGCTGCAGCTGGTCGTCGCGGTCTACACGATCGCGTTCGGCTCGCTGGTCGTCGCCGGCGCTCGGCTGGGCGACATCGTCGGCCGCCGGCGGGCATTCATCTCCGGACTGGGGACGTTCACGCTCGCCTCGCTGGTGGGCGGGCTGGCCCCGACGCCGGCGATCCTGATCGGGGCGCGAGCGATCCAGGGCGCGGCCGCCGCGCTGATGACCCCACAGGTGCTCTCGATCATCCAGGCCCAGTACGAGGGTGAGCAACGGGCGCGGGCGATCGGCGCCTACTCGATGATCCTCGCCGTCGGCGTCGCCGCCGGTCAGATCCTCGGCGGGCTGCTGGTGACCGCGCATCTGCTGGCGGCGGCTTGGCGTCCGGCGCTGCTGCTGAACGCGCCCGTGGGCGCGGTCCTGCTCATCGCCTCCCACGCCCGCCTCCCGCGCACGCGCCCAACGGGGCGCGAACGCCTCGACCTGTCCGGGGTCGGCCTGCTGTGGGCCGCGCTGGTCCTGCTCGTGGTGCCGCTCACGTTCGGCCGCGACTATGGGTGGCCGGCCTGGGTGTGGCCGTGCCTCGCCGGATGCGGGGCGGTCGGGGCGGCGTTCGTCGCGCTGGAGGGACGTCTGGGGGCAGGCGGCCGCCGCCCGCTGATCGACCTGCGCCTGTTCGCGCTGCCGTCGGTCGCCGCCGGCGTCGGCGCCCCGCTGTTGATCACGGCCTCGTACGCCGGCTTCCTGCTGAGCCTGACACTGCGCCTGCAGGATGGGCTTCGCTTCTCGCCCCTGCACGCCGGGCTGATCTTCGCGATCTACGCGACCGGCTTTGCCACCGCGAGCCTCAGCTGGACCCGCGCCCCGACCGCGCTGCGGGACCGCCTGCCGGTGATCGGACCGCTGCTGATGGGCGGTTCGCTGCTGGCGGTGGCGCTGATCGCCGGCGGCGGCTGGCCGCTGGGCCGGGTGGCTCCATTCCTGTTCGCCGCGGGGGCGGGGCACGCCTACGGCTTCTCGCCGCTGACCAACCGCTTGAGCACGGCGATTGCCCCCACCCAGGTGGCCGACCTCAGCGGCCTGATCCTGACCGCGAGCCTGGTCGGGCAGGTGATCGGCGTCGCGGCGTTCGTGGGCGTCTACCTCAGCGCAGCGTCGCACCCGGGCGGCCATGCGCTGGCGATCACCACGGTCTTACTGTGCGCGGTCCTGCTCGCCACCGCCGCCTGCGCGCGACGCGCGCTCGCCCCGGCCAGGGTCAGGATGACGGGTTCTCGAGAATGCGCTTGAGCGTCTCGCAGTAGCCGGCGAACTGGCGCTTGAGCGTCCGACGGAGAAGCGGCTGGGCCAGGCGCATGGCGCCGCCGGGCTGGCCGTGCACGTCGAACTCCATGCGCGTGCCGTCGTCGGTGGGGTCAAACGTGATCCGGGAGTCGAGCGGCAGCGGACCCTCGACGACGTGCATCGCGAACGCCCGGTCGGGCTCGTACTCGGTGACCTCGACCAGTGAGGCGAGCTGCTTGCCGCCCGGCGCGCGGTGGACCTCGCGCAGCCGCGACCCCACGGCCAGCGGCAGCGGCCCCTCCGGAACGGCCGAGACGGTGCTGGTCTGCCAGGTGGCGAGCTTGCCCGGGTCGGTCACGTAGGCGAACACGTCCGCCGGGGGACGTGCGATCTCGGTGTGGACGGTCAGCTCGATCATGTCTGTCGCCTTTCTCGGAGGATCTCCCACCAGGTTTCGAAGGCGTCCGCGCGCCACCGCGGGCCGGTGTCAAGCCCGGCGAACACCCGTGCCAGGAACGGTCCGGCCATCAGGTCGAGCGCCCGCTCGGGGTCGATTTCGACGCGGATCTCTCCGCGCGCCTGGCCGCGCTGCACGATCGCGCGGACGGTCGCTCGCCGCGGCAGCAGCACGTGGCGGCGGAACGCCTCGATCAGCTCCGGATGATGGTCCTGCTCGGCGATCAGCCCGCCGATCAGACCCACGTACGACGGCCCGTCGGCCGGCAGCCCGTACTGCACCGCGTGCCACAGCTCGGCGCGCGTATCGCCGAGCTCGGGAAGCTCCAGCACCGGCAGCTGCAAGGAGATCGCGTGCGCAACCAGGGCCGCCTTGTCGCTGAAGCGCCGGTAGATCGCCGGCTTGCCGACGCCGGCGGCGCTCGCCACCGCCTCGACCGTCAGCCGGGCGAACCCGCGCTCCCCCAGCAGCCGCAGCGTGGCGGCGGCGATTGCGTCATCGACTCCCGGATCAAGCGTTCTGGCCATGTCCGGAACATAACGTAACGCTGACGTTACGTTATGTCAATCCGCTGCCGCATCCTCGGTCAGGATCCGGCGCAGCATTCCCGCAAGCTGACGCTGCTCTTCCTCGGTCAGGCGCTCGAACCCCGGCGTCGGCCGCGCCACGTGCTCGAGCATCCGCTCGCGCAGCTCCCGGCCGGCGTCGGTGAGCACCACGTGCTTAACCCGCCGGTCGTCGAAGCTCGGGCGTCGCACCACCAGCCCACGCGCCTCGAGGCGGTCGATCAGGCCGGTGACGTTGGAGTTGTCGCACGCGAGCCGGTAGGCCAGCTCGTTCATCGGCAGCGGCGCGGCGAGCTGCAGGAGCGCGCCGGCCTGGGCCGGGTGCAGATCGAGCTCCGACGCAGCGATGAGAAACCGACGCCGCTGCAGTCCGAACAAGGAGCGCAGGAGCGCCCAGCTGTCCGCTGCAGCCGGCCCGGCTGCGAACGTCTCCGTCCCGGTCTCCATGATCCGAATTCTAGTTGATTTTCTCGATGATTGACAACCTCAAGCTTTTGCTACAGTCCGGCTCGTGAACGGGAGCGCTGCCATCGAGGTCGAGAAGCTGGTCCGCGAGTTCCGAAAGGGACCGCGGGCCGTCGACGGGATCGACCTCACCGTTTCGCCCGGTGAGATCTACGGGTTCCTCGGCCCCAACGGCGCCGGCAAGTCGACGACCGTGCTGATGCTGACCACGCTGCTGCCCCCCACCAGCGGGCGCGCGACGGTCGGCGGCTACGACATCGTCAGCCAGGGTGCGCAGGTGCGCGCCTCGATCGGTGCGGCGCTGCAGGAGGCCGCGCTAGACCCGATCCTCACCGGTCGCGAGCACCTCCAGCTCCAGGCCACGCTGCAGGGACTACCGGGGAAGGAGCGCCGCCGGCGCGCTAACGCGCTGCTCGAGCGCGTCGGGCTGACCCAGGCGGCCGACCGCCGGGTCGGCGGCTACTCGGGTGGGATGAAGCGCCGCCTGGACCTCGCGCTGGCGCTCGTGCACTCGCCCCGGATCCTGTTCCTCGACGAGCCCACCACGGGCCTTGACCCGCAAAGCCGGAGCGCGCTGTGGGAGGAGGTGGCGCGGCTGGCCCACGACGAGGGCATGACCGTGTTCCTGACCACCCAGTACCTGGAGGAGGCCGACGCGCTGGCCGACCGGATCGGGATCATCGACAACGGCCACATCGTGGCGGAGGGGACCCCGGGCCGGCTCAAGGCGGAGATCGGCAGCCCGAGCGTCGAGGTGACGCCGAGCGAGCCCGAGAGCGGCGATCGCCTCGCCGAGCTGCTGTCGCGCTTCGGCGAGATGCGGCGCAACGGCCGCGGCAGCGTCACCGTGCAGCTCCCCGGCGGCGAGTCCGAACTCGCCGAGATCGTCCGCATCCTCGACCGCGCCGACCTCCGGGTGGAGACCCTGCAGCTGCATCAGCCCTCGCTGGACGACGTGTTCCTGGCCAAGACCGGCCGTAAGCTCGAGGGCTCAAGCGACGAAGCCACGACCGAGCCGCCCGCCGAGAACGGTGGCGGCAGCAGGAGGCGGCGACGTGGCCGCTGAGGCGGCGATCGACCTCCCCCGCGCCGTGGCCACGAGCCGGCCGGCGAACCTGATCGAGCAGACGCTCGCGGTAGGCCGCCGCTCGGTGGTCCGTACCTCGCGCCAGCGCGCGCTGCTGATCTTCCCGATGATCTTCCCGTTGATCCTGTTCGCGATCAACGGTTCCGCGCTGAGCGCAGCGACCCGGATTCCGGGCTTCCCCACCCATAACTACCGCGACTTCCTGATCGCGATGCCGTTCATCCAGGGCGCGATGTTCGTGTCGATCAGCGCGGGCGTCGACCTCGCGCGCGACATCGAGGGCGGGTTCTTCAACCGGCTGGCGATGACTCCCCTGCGCGGCGAGGCGCTGCTGATGGGGCAGCTCGGCGGCGCGATCCTGCTCGGGGTCATCCAGGCAATCGTGTACCTGCTGGTCGGGCTGGCCACCGGGGTCACGTTTGTCAGCGGCGTCGCCGGCGCGATCGTGCTGCTGGCGCTCTCGGTCCTGATCTCGTCTGCGTTCGCCAGCCTGGGCGCGCTGTTGGCGCTACGGTTCGGCACCGGCGAGGCGGTGCAGGGGATCTTCCCGCTGCTGTTTGTGACGATCTTCCTGAGCTCGGCGAGCCTCCCACGCGACCTGATCAAGACCACCTGGTTTCGCGACGTCGCGACCTACAACCCGGTTTCGTATCTGCTCGAGGCGCTGCGCAGCCTGGTGATCACCGGCTGGGACGCAGAGGCGCTGGCGCTCGGGTTTGGGTTCACGATCCTGCTGCTGGTGGTCACGCTGGTGTTCTCCCAACGGGCGATGCGAACGAGGCTGGCGCGGCGATGATGCGCTTCATCAACGTGGCCCGCGGCGTCGCCTGGCGATCGATCCACAACACGCTGGTCAACCCGGCGATCCTGATCCCGTCGCTGATCTTCCCGTTGTTCTTCCTGATCGCGTTCGCGGGCGGCCTGTCGCGGATCGGCGACGTTCCCAACTTCAACTATCCACCCGGCTACACGTCGTTTCAGTTCGTGTTCGTGTTCCTGCAGTCGGCGGCGTTCGGCGGTGTGTTCACGGGCTTCGCGGTCGCCCGAGACTTCGACTCGGGGTTCGCCCGGCGGCTGATGCTGAGCGCCCCACGGCGCAGCGGGATCATCGCCGGCTACGCGATCGGCGCGCTGCTGCGCTGGGCGCTCACCGGAACCGTGGTCACGGTCGCCGCGCTGATCGCCGGGATGAACGTCGGCGGCAGCGGGATCGACCTGTTCGGGTTGCTCGGCCTGGGCGTGGCGATGAACCTGGTCTCGGCGCTGTGGGCATGCGGCCTGGCGATGTTCCTCCGCACCGAGCAGGCCGGCGCGGTGATCCAGATGCCGGTGTTCGTGCTGCTGTTCCTGGCGCCCGTGTACGTCCCGCTGTCGCTGCTGACGGGGTGGATCCACGATGTCGCGCGGCTCAACCCGGTCACCCCGGTGCTCGAGGCGGGCCGCGGACTGCTGGCGGGCTCGCCGGTCAAGGTCGCGATCGCGTTCGCCGCGCTGGCCGGCACCGGGCTGCTGATGGCCGTGTTCGCGCGCCGCGGGCTGAGCGCCGCCGAGCGCGCGGGCTGACGGCATCCGCCGGAGGCGGCGCCCCGCGGGTGGGGCAGCCCGCGGAGCGCCGTCCGGGTTTGGTCACACGACGCTGAGGCCGCGCTTGCGCCGCGACGCCAGCCCGAGCCCGTTCAGGGCCACGAACAGGCCGAGCAACATGATCGTCGCGACCTCGAGGGCGATCGAGATCACGATCGCCTCGCGGTAGCCCTGCTCGGTGAATCCAAACAGCCCGCCGTGCTCGCTGAGCACCAGCCCGACGAGCGAGCCCGCCGCGATGCCGATGCCGGAGAATGCGAGCAGGGCGAGGATCGCGTCGGCCCACCGCCCCGCCAGCCGGCCCACCGGAGCGAGCAGTCCGGCGGTGACGACGGTCGCCGAGGCGAAGTTCAGGGCGAACAGCGTGCCGATCGTCGGGATCACCGAGTAGGAATCGCCGTAGTACTGGACGATGTGGTCGATCCCGACGCCGAGCAGCGCGAGCGCGCCGGCGAAGCGCAGCAGTTGCTGCGCGCTGATCCGTTCTCTAGCCATTGTCGATCTTGCTGCCGTTGCCAGCCAGCACGTACCACTCGGCGCCGAACTGGTTGAGGCCCTCGCCGGTGGTGTCGCCGGGCTTGCGGTCGCCGACGTAGTAGTAGAGCGGGTGGCCGTTGTAGGTCACCTGCTGCTTGCCGCCGGTGCTGGCGACCGTGCCGATCTTGGCGGCGCTGACGCCGTTCACCGCGCTCGGCTTGCCCTGTGCGGTCAGCGACGGCCAGATGCTCTGGCAGGCGCCAGTGCAGCTGCTCATGTCGGTCTTGTCGCGCTCGAACAGGTACAGCGTCCGTCCCTTGGCATCGACGAGGACGTTCCCCAGCGCGGTGGCACGAGTGCCGATCGCCCCGTTGGCGGCGGCCGGCGCGGCCGGCTTGGAGGTGACGGCGCCGTACGCGCCCGTGGACGGCTGGTTGGTCGTCGAGGAGGCCTTGTGGGCGTTGCTCGAGCCACTGCTGGTGATCGCGAACACGATCGCCGCGAGCGCGACGACGAACACGATCGGGATGACGCGCTTCATGTGATTGCAGCTCCTTGTCTTCGAGGTGAGCGGTCCGGTTCTACGGGCCACCGAGAATGAGTACTATGTGTCGTAAGACTACGCTCCATCGTAGATCCTTCCCGCATCGCGATGACCCCTTCGCCCGAGCCCAGTCCCCTTCCCACTTGGCATTCGCAGATCGATGTCTGCGTCGAGCCTGACGAGCTGCTGGAGACCCTGACCAGCGTCGAGGCCTGCGAGGCCTGGTCGCCGGTCGGCTTCGACGTCGACGGCGCGAAGTCCGGGCGACTGCGGAGCGGGACCAAGCTCGACGTCATCGGCGCGATCGTCGGACGCCAGGTCCGCTTCAGCGTCGAGATCATGCGCGCCGATCGCGAGCGGCTGGTCCTGCGCGCGAATGGCCCGGTTGACGTCCTGGCCGACTACGCGGTCCAGCCCGCCGACGGCGGCTCGCGCGTCGAGGCGGCAATCTCGGTCGACCGCGGCGCCGGCGGCTCCAGGCTGGCCGCGCGGGCGATCTCGGTGATGCTCGGCGCGGGCGCGCTGCACCACGCGCTGGCGCGGATCGCTCGCGAGGCCGAGCGGCGCCATGCATCGCCCCCCGGGATCGGGGCGGAGCTGGCATGAGACGGTCGCCGACACGGGCGGACGAGCGCGAGCGGCGCACGCTGCATGCGGATCTGTCGCAGGCGATCTCGAAGGCGCGGCGGCGCCGGCGGATCCTGCGCGGGGCTCTGGTCACGGCGACGCTCGTGCTGGCGCTGTGCCTGCTGATCCTCGGCAACCCGATCTGATTCTGGGGACGCGGTGGCGTCATCTACTATCATTTGTAGTACGATGTCGCCTCGTATGGTCACTTCTCACTGACACCAACCTATCCGTCCCGAACCGATGACACCTACCGCCGCAACACTGATCGACCACCTCACCGCCGGACGCGCCCAGATGGGCTCGTCACTGGCGTTTCACCTCACGTTTGCCGTGCTCGGCGTCGGACTCCCGCTAATGATGCTGATCGCCGAGGGCATGCACCTTCGCACCGGCGACCCGGTGTGGCGCGCGCTCGCGCGCCGCTGGTGCAAGGCGTTCGCGATCCTGTTCGCCGTCGGCGCCGTGTCGGGCACGATCATCAGCTTCGAGCTGGGGCTGCTGTTCCCGCGCTTCATGTCGTTTGCCGGCGGGATCATCGGCCTGCCGTTCTCACTGGAGGGCTTCGCCTTCTTCATCGAAGCGATCTTCCTCGGCATCTACCTGTACGGCTGGGACCGCATCTCGCCGCGCCTGCACTGGCTGGCCGGCTTTCCGCTGGCGCTGTCCGCCGTCGCCTCCGCGTTCTTCATCGTCACCGCCAACGCCTGGATGAACGTCCCACGCGGCTTTCAACTGCACCACGGCCACGTCACGCACGTCGACCCGCTGGCCGCGATGTTCAACCCCGCCTGGGCCACCGAGACAAGCCACATGGTCTTCGGCGCCTACCTGGCGACCGCGTTCGGGGTGGCGTCGGTGTACGCGGTCGGGATGCTGCGCGGCCGGCGGGACGCCTATCACCGCCGTGCGCTGGCCGTGGCGTTGGCCACGGCGGCGGTCATCGCCCCGCTGCAGCTCGGCGTCGGCGACCTGCTCGGCCGCACTGTCGCCCACAACCAGCCGGCGAAGCTGGCCGCGATCGAGGGTCAGTTCCCCAGCGAGCGCGGCGCGGGCCTCAGCCTCGGCAGCTTCCCGATCCCGGGCCACGACCGCTCGGTGCTGAACGTCAAGGTGCCCAAGCTGCTCAGCATCGTGGCCTTCGACGACGCCAACGCGAAGGTCCGCGGGCTGTCGTCGTTCCCTCGCAACGACCGCACGCCGCTGGCGCTCCCGGTGCGGCTCTCGTTCCTGGGCATGGTCGGAATCGGCACGTTCCTGGTCGCGCTCAGCGTCTGGTACTGGCTCAGGCGCCGGGGACGCCCGCGGCCCGAGGACCGCTGGACGCTGCTCGCCGTCGCCAGCGCCGGGCCGCTGGCGTTCCTCGCCAACGAGCTCGGTTGGCTGGTGTCAGAGTTCGGCCGCCAGCCCTGGGTCGTCTACGGCGTGCTGAGGACGCGCGACGCGGTCACCACCGCGTCCGGGCTCGACCTGACGTTCACCGGCTTCCTCTTGCTCTACGTCGGGCTGGCCGCGGCGACCGTGTGGCTGCTGCGTCGACTCGCCCGGGGAACGCCGGCGTCGCTGCTGCGGCCCGTCGCCCACGCGATCGGAGCCTGATCATGGCGGTTGCGCTGATCGCGGTCGTCTGGACCGCCATCACCCTGTACGCCGTGTTCGGCGGCGCCGACTTCGGCGCCGGCATCCTCCACCTGATCGTCCGCGGCCCCAATGCCGAGCGTCAGCGGCGGACGATCGCGCGGGCGATGGGCCCGGTGTGGGAGGCAAACCACGTGTGGCTGATCTTCGCCATCACCGGTCTGTTCACCGCCTTCCCACGCGCGTTGCAGGCGCTCGGCACGCTCGTGTTCGCCCCGGCGACGCTGGCGCTGATCGCGATCGCGGCCAGGGGCGCCGCATTCGCGTTCGCGGCCGGGGCCGACGGCGAGCCCCGGGCCCAGGCCATGTTCACGCGGCTGTTCGGAGCCACCAGCCTGGCCGCGCCGTTCCTGCTGGGGACGGTGGCCGGCGGCCTGGCTCGCGCTCGCGGGGGCCCGACGGGGTTTGAAATCGGACCGTTCGAGCTCGCGATCGGCGGGCTCGCGGTCGCCATCTGCGCGGCGCTGGCGGCGACATTCCTCACCGTTGAGTGCCGGCGCGCGGGCGACGAGCGGCTGGCCACCAGCTTCCGGGCGCTCGCGCTGCGGGCGACCGCTGCGGTCGGCGCGCTGGCGCTGGCGGCATTGGGTCTGGCCCACGGGGAAGCTTCGAGCCTGTTCGATCGTCTGTCTGACCGTGCGCTTCCGGAGGTCCTATTCGTCCTTGCCGCGCTGGCCGCGGCCCACCTGGCGCTGCGGCGGCGGTACTACTCGGTCGCCCGCGCCTCGCTCGGCCTCGCCGTGGTCGCGATCATCTGGGGCTGGGGGCTGGCCCAGTATCCGCGGATCGTCGGCCCCGGCACCACGATCGCCAGCGCGGCGGCCACCGGGCCCGAGCTGACCGCCGTGACGATCGCGCTCGCAGCCGGACTGGTGCTGTTGGTCCCGTCGATCTGGGTGCTGTACGTCGCCTTTCGCCGACAACCACTGGAGGTCCACCGATGAAAGCCCTCAAGCTCCCCGCCGAGCTCCCCGATCCGATCGCCCCGGCCGCATCGGGGCTGGTCGTGCTCGCCGCCGCCGCTCCGTGGCTGCTGGGCTTCAGCGCCAGCCACGCGGCGGTCGCCAACGGGATCGCGTTCCTGATGGCGTTCTCGCCGCTGGCCCTGATGGCGCCGGCGCTGCGGCCGGCCGCCGCCGTGTGTCTCGTCGCCGGCGCCTGGCTGGCCATCAGCCCGTGGGTGCTCGGCTACTGGTCCGAAGGGATCGGGGCCTGGGCGGCGGACCTGATCCTGGGCGTCGCGCTGGCCGCCGTCTCATGGCGGGCCCTATCTATGTCTCCGCGTAGTACTATGTGGCGTGGTTGATGACCGCCGCCGCTGACAACCCGCCGCCCCCGCTTCACGAGCTCGAGGCCGAGGTCATGGGTGGAGTCTGGGATTTCGACCATGAAGACGTCACCGTGCGCGAGATCATGGACGTGCTCAACCGGCACGCCAAAAGCCCTCGCGCCTACACGACCTACATGACGATCATGCGCCGGCTCGACGACAAGGGGCTGCTGACCCGCCGGCGCGAGGGGAAGACGGACTTCTACCGAGCGGTCCACTCCCGCGCCGAGTACGCCGACCTGCGGGCGGGCGCCGGCGTCGACGAACTCGTCGAGCGGTACGGCGAGGTCGCTCTCGCCCACTTCGCCCGACAGATGGGCGAGCTCGATCCCGAGCGCCGCCGACAGCTCCAGCGCCTTGCCCGCAAGCGCTGACAGCTACATCCGTCGCGCCGACGACCTGGCGTTCCGCTCACAGGTCGTGCTCGGCGCGATCGGACTGGCCTCCGCGTGCGCCGCGGTTCTGACGGCGCTCGGCTCGGTTCACCGGTCAGCGCGTGGGGCCAACCAGGTGGTGATCCTCGGCCAGCCCCTGACGTACCCCTCGATCAACATCGCCGCGGCGATCCTCCTGGCCCTCGCCGCGCTCGGCGGCGTTGTCCTGGTGATGATCGTGCGGGGCGCCTGGAGGCAGTTGCGCGCCCACCGGCGGTTCGCGCGGGGCATCCCGATCCTCGGGCCGTTGCCCGGCCATCCGCGCGTGAGCGTGATCGACGAAGGCACGCCCCAGGCATTCTGCGCCGGATATCTGCGCCCTCGCGTGTACATCTCCCACGGCGCGCTCGAGCTCCTCGACGGCGACGAGCTGACCGCGGTCCTGTCCCACGAGAACCGCCACTGCTGCACCCACGACCCACTTCGCTTCGCGCTCGGGCGTCTGCTCTCGGACGCGTTGTTCTTCATGCCGGCGATGCGGCCGCTCGGCGATCGCTACGAGCAGATCGCCGAGTACAAGGCAGATGAGGCCGCGGTCAGGGCCAGCGCCGGAGAGAGCGCCCCGCTGGCCTCGGCGCTGTTGGCGTTCGAGGCGGCGAGCCCGCCCGGGACCGCGTCGATCTCCAACGAGCGCGTCGACGCGCTGCTCGGGCTCGCGCCGGGTTGGCGGCTTCCGTCGCCGCTGCTCGCGCTGTCGCTGGCGATGCTGTGCAGCCTGGTCGTGCTGGTATGGCGCACCGCCGGCGTGGCCTCGGCGCAGGCGACCTTCAATCTCCCGGTGCTCTCCTCGCAGCCATGCATGCTCGTGCTCGCGCTGCTGCCCGCGGCGGTGATCCTCGCCGCGCACGCCTGGCGCCGCCTGATCCGGTCGAGCCGGACGCAGCTGGCCACCGCCGGCGCCTGAGGGCGTTCCGCTCCCGTTCACCACACAGCTGCCGCGGCGCGTGCGGAGATTCGGCGTCGCTAAGCTCTCGCTCGTTGTCTACGATGTCATGTAGTACTATGATGCTACGTAGTCCACCTACCGAACCGGAGGAAGCATCGTGAAACGAGCCGTACTGACCTTGCTGCTGGCCGCGACCGGCTTGCTCGGCGCCTGGGTGACGTTGCCCGCCGCCGGCGCCGCCAAGACCGTGGCCGAGCCGACGCACGTGGCTCCGCAGCCTCCCGACCCTGCGATCGAGTGGAACAAGTTCCTGCTCGGCATCCAGGCGACGGCCGGCGATCAGCCGGCGACCGTCCACCCCACCTACGAGCTGGCGATCATGCACGCCGCGATCTACGACGCGGTCGTGGCGATCGATCACAGCGCGATGCCGTACCTGATTACCGTTCACGCGCCGCGTGATGCCTCGCTGGCCGCGGCCGCCGACACGGCGGCGCGCGACACGCTGGTCAAGCTGTACCCCAGCCTGCAGGGCCCGATCGATCAGGAGTACGCCGGGCTGGTCGCCCACCTGCTCTCGTGGCGCCACGTGTCCGCGGGGATCCGCGTCGGCGAGCAGGTTGCGGCCCAGCTGCTGGCGGCGCGGCGGGGCGACGGCTCCGATGCCCAGCTGATCCCGTTCGTGCCCGGCACCAACCCGGGCGACTACCAGCTCACCCCGCCGACGTTCTCACCACCGGTGTTCACCCACTGGCGCTTCGTCACGCCGTTCGAGCTGCGCCGAGCCAACCAGTTCCGTCCCGGGCCGCCGCCGGCGCTGACCAGCGCCAAGTATGCGGCCGCGTTCAACGAGGTCAAGGGCCTCGGCGCGGCCACGGGCTCGACCCGGACCGCCGATCAGACCGAGATCGGCCTGTTCTGGAACCCGCCGATCTGGGCGACGTGGAACCGCATCGCCGAGACCGCGGCGCTCGGGCACCACGGCAGCCTGTCGGAGAACGCCCGCACGTTCGCGGCGCTGAACCTGGCGTTCGCCGACAGCGTGATCGCGTTCTACGACGCCAAGTACACCTACCGCCTGTGGCGTCCGGTAACCGCGATCCAGCACGCCGACACCGACGGCAACCCCGACACGACGGCCGATCCGAACTGGACGCCGCTGTCGGCCACGGCGGCGGACCCCTCATACCCCGGCGCGCACGGCACGATCAGCGCCGCGGGCGCCGAGACGCTGTCGTCGATCTACGGCAACGACTTCGCGTTCGCCGTGACGTCGACGGCGCTGCCCGGCGTGGAGCGGTCGTTCACCAGCTTCACGGAGGCGGCCGACGAGGCCACGGTCAGCCGCATCTACAACGGCAATCACACCCGCATCGACCAGGTTGCCGGCGAGAACCTCGGGCGCGACGTCGCCCAGTTCGTGCTCCGGAGCGCACTCCTCCGGCACGGTCAGCACGGACGCTGACGGGGGCTGCGCGGGCGGCGGCGTCCACCGGCCGCCGCCCGCTTTAGCCCGCTCGCGGCCAGCACGCGCCCCCGATCGCGGTAGCCGACGACCAGCTGCGCCGAGTCGTCGGCTCAGCGGCCGCAGCGCTGTTCAAGGGCAAGCTCGCTACGTGGGCCTGTCGGTCCCCGCGATCGCGGTCGAGATCGCGCTGCAGTTGATCGGCGACCGGGTCGCGCTGCTGGCAGTCGCGGTCGCGGTCAGCGCCGGGATCCTGGCGCCCCGCTGCTGCTCGGCACTCCCGGAGAGGCGACGGCCGCGGCCCTCGACAAGCCCGCTCGCTGACTGCACAATTCGGGTGTCGGCATGGCACCCACTTGGCTGACAGTCATCGCCTGGGTCTACATCGGGATCTGCTTCATCTGCTCCGGCGCGATCGCCTACGACATCGTGATCGCGGGGCGGCGCCAGCCGATGGCCGTGATGAACTGGGTGTTCCCGATCACGGCGCTGTACTTCGGGCCGTTCGCGCTGGCGCTGTACTGGCGCTGGGCGCGCGTGCCGGCGCACCGGCGTCGGCCCCACGCCGAGCGGCCTCGGCCGGGCTGGGCGTCGATGGCGATCGAGGTCAGCCACTGCGGCTCGGGCTGCACCGTGGGCGACCTGATCTCGGAGTGGGTGATCTACGCGCTCGGGCTCGCGATCGCCGGTCGCGTGCTGTTCGCCGAGTACGTCGGCGACTACGTGCTCGCGGTCGCGTTCGGGATCGTGTTCCAGTACTTCGCGATCGCACCGATGCGGGGCCTCGGCGTCCGCGACGGGCTGCAGGCGGCAGCCAAGGCCGACTTCATCTCGCTGACGTTCTTCGAGATCGGCCTGTTCGGATGGATGGCGCTGATGGCGTTCGTGTTCTTCCCGGCGCCGAACAATCTGATGCCCAACTCGATCGCGTTCTGGTTCATGATGCAGCTCGGGATGATCATCGGGTTCTTCACGTCGTGGCCGGCCAACGTGTGGCTGGTCCGGCGCGGGATCAAGGTCCCGATGTGACGGCCGCCCGCGCTCGGGATCAGGGCGCCGGGCGCGACCCGGGGACGACCAGCCCGGACTCGTAGGCGGCCACGACCAGCTGGGCGCGGGCGCGCGCCTCGAGCTTGGAGAACAGGCGCGCGACGTGGGTCTTGACGGTCAGCGGCGACAGCACCAGCTGCTCGGCGATCTCGCCGTTGGAGCGGCCGCCGCCGACCAGCGCCAGCACCTCGCGTTCGCGCGGCGTCAGCTTCTCGAGCTCGCGGACCGCCTCGCGTGCCGGCCCGGTGGCGATCGTCGAGCTCGAGACGAACGCCTCGATCAGCCGGCGGGTGTGCCGCGGCGCCAGCAGCGCCTCGCCGGCCGCGACCACGCGCACGGCCGCGACCAGGTCGGCCGGCTCGATGTCCTTAAGCAGGAACCCGGAGGCGCCGGCGCGCAGCGCGCCGAACACGTACTCGTCGAGCTCGAACGTGGTGAGCACCACCACCCGGGTCGCTGACAGCTCGGGATCGCCGGTGATCTCGGCGGTGGCCTGCAGCCCGTCCGCGCGCGGCATCCGGATGTCCATCAGCACGACGTCGGGACGGTGCTTTCGGGCTTGCGCGACCGCCGTCTCGCCGTCGGCGGCCTCCGCCACCACGCCGATGTCCGCCTCGGAGTCCAGCAGCGCGTGAAAGCCGGCTCGGACCAGCGCCTGATCGTCGGCGAGCTCGACCGTGATCATGGCTCGACCGGGAGCCGCGCCCACACCCGCCAGCCGCCGGCAAGGTGGCCGCGGCATGGCGGGCGACGTTGGTCAGCGCCTCCTGCACGATCCGGTACCCGGCGCTCTGGACCGCAGCCGGCACGTCGTCGCCCACGTTCACGTCGACGGCGACCTCGACCCCGGCCGTCCGCAGTCCTCCGGTGAGCCCGTCGATGTCGGCAAAGCTCGACATCGGTCCCAGCGGCGCGGCCTGGGACGGATCTCGCAGCACGTCGAGCGTCGAGCGCAGCTCGGTGAGCGCATCGCCGCTGGTCTGCTTGATGTCGCGCAGCGCGTCGTAGGCCTGGCTGGGGTCGCGCTCGAGCAGGCGCGCGGCCACGCCGGCCTGGACGTTGATCGCGGTCATCGCGGCGGCCACCAGGTCGTGGATCTCGCGTGCGATCAGCAGCCGTTCCTCCCCACCTGCCGCAAAGTACGCTGCTCGGCCGCCCCCACCATCCGCCGCTCGGACACGCTCCGGGTCCGGAGCAGGTCGCCGGCCACGATCGCCAGCAGGCACAGGGCCACGTTGCGGACGACGATCGAGGTGGCGTGCGAGAAGCCGCTGGCGAACGGGATCACGCTGATCACCACACACGGCACGATCGCCAGGCCCATCCACAGCGATCGCCGCCGGTCGCCGCTCAGCGCGAGCTGAAACAGCACGACCATCGGGATGATCACCACCGTGTTGGCCGGGTGCAGCTGCCACAGCACCAGCAGCACCCCGGCCACAACCAGTGGGGACAGCAGCGGGAACGACACGTGGCGGCGCAGCCCCAGCGGTAGGCAGGCCACGAACGCGCTGAGCACGCTGACAACGGTCAGGGGCTTGCCGACTGCCGAGATCGCCGCGTCGATGATCAGGATCGGCGCGACCACGACCACCGGCAGCCAGTCGAGCAGAACCTCTGAGCTGGCGACCCGCCTGGCCACGTCCCCGCTGATCATACGGGCCATCGCGCGAGCTTCAGGCAAGCAGGGTGGCGTGCCCAGCCGTTGCCCTGGCCTCGGCGGGGGCGATCGAGCGGTGCAGCCGGCGGACCGGCCGCGGCGACCACCAGTTCCATTTTCCGAGCAGCGCCATCAGCGAAGGGACCAGCAGCGACCGCACCACGAACGCGTCCAACAGCGCGCCCGTGGCCACGCCGACGCCGATCTCCTGGATGAACGGGATCGAGCTGGTGCTGAACGCGCCGATCGCGACCGCGAGCAGGATCGCCGCGGCCGTGACCACCCGCCCGGTGGCGGCGAGGCCGACGGCGACCGCTTCGCGCTCGTCGCCGGGGTTGGCGTCCCGCGCCTCCTTGATGCGGCCCAGCAGGAACACGCCGTAGTCGGTCGACAACGCGAACACCACGGTCGCGGCCACGACGAAGTCGGTCGGCTCGACCCCGCCGTTGGGCGTGTAGCCGAGCAGCCCGGTGAGGTTGCCGTGCTGGTAGATCAGCACCAGTGGCGACAGCGCCGCGCCCACCGTGAGCAGGTTCATCAGGATCGCCTTGATCGGCAAGCACGACCGACCCGGTCATCAGCCACAGCACCGCGAACGTCAGCGCCCCGAGCAGGAGGATCGCCTCGGGCAGATGCGCGCCGATCGCGTTCTGTTGGTCGACGAACGCGGCGGCGTCGCCTGTCACCCGGGTCGTGAACGTAGCCGGCACCGAGCGGATCTCGTTGACCAGGCGCTGGGCGGTCCCACCGGCCGGGTCACCGGCGACGGGGACGTCGAGCTGCCAGGTCCCGCGGCCGAGAAACCAAGGCGGACCGGTGCGGCCGGTGTCGGGGATCGCGGCCACGCGGCTCGCGTAGCTCTCCACGTTTGCGCGGTCGGCGGCACTCGCCTGGATCGCGACCGTCACCGGCGATTGGCCGACCCGGTCGAAGTTGCGCGTGATCGTGTCCGCGACCGTTCGCGCGCCCTGCCCCGGAGGGATCACCGAGCTGTCGTTGGCCGACGTCCACACGACGCTGAGCGCCGGCGCCGCGGCGACCAGCATCGCGGCGGCGGTCACCAGTGCCACCGGGCCGGGCCGGCGCATGACCGCGCGCGCGAACCGGTACCAGCGGCGCCGGCCGGCATCCGGTGCGGGCTGCCGACGGGCTAGCTTGGTGCCCCACAGGCCGAGCAGCGCCGGTGAGACCACGAGCGCCGACAGCGCTGCGACGATCGCGACCACCGCGCCGGCGATCCCCATCGACTTCAGGAAGCCCTGCGGGAACAGCGTCAGCGTGGACAACGCGCACGCGACCGTGATCGCCGAGAACAAGACCGTGCGGCCGGCGCGCGACATCGTGATCCCGATCGCCTCGCGCACCCCGGCGCCCCGGGCGAGTTCCTCCCGATAGCGCGTGACGATGAACAGCGAGTAGTCGATCGCGAGCCCCAGGCCGAGCCCGATCACCAGGTTCAGCGCGAACACGCTCAACCCGTACAGATGGTTGATCCCCGACAGCGCCAGGAACGTGCCGAGTACCGCCACAACACCGGTCACCAGCGGCATCAGCGCCGCGCGACCGCGGAAGAACAGCAGCGAGAGCGCGATCAGCAGCGGAAACGCCGGTAGCTCGGCGAACCCGAGGTCCTTCGTGACGGTCGAATTGGTCTGCTCGTTGGCGACCGTGGTGCCACCCACGGTTACGTCACGGTCGGTTGCGAACGCCTTCTCGGCCGCCTTGGCGACATCTTGGTCGTCGGCGCTCGAGCCCAGCGTGCCGGCGATCAGCACCTGGCGCCGGTCGCGAGACACAGCCGGACCGGCGCTGCGCTTGATCCCCGGGACCGCGGCCAGACGCGAGCGCAACGCGTCGATCCTGGCGGCAGACGCCGCGGGGCCACGCGGGGTGTCGACCAGCAGCACGATCCCCGGGTTGGGCTCGGCGCCGGTCGCGGACTCGAGCATCCGCGTGGCGCGCTGGGAGTCTGAGTTGGGCGGCGCGAACCCTCCCGAGCCCTTCAGGGCGCCGGCGACCGGGCCTCCCAGGACGCCGGCGACGACGACGAACAGCACGACGAACAGCAGGGTGCGGCGAGGGTGTGAGCTGAGTTTTGTGGCGGTCGATCGGAGCATGTCCGCCATTGTTCGAGAGGCGCACCCGCTCGCACAATCGCCCAGCGGGAGTGTCTTTGCTGCGGCGACTACTCCCTGGGATGTACTCCCGCGGCCCCGCAGGCACCGGGTTGCCCGAACGGCTTGCCGCGGGTCAGTAGCTGGTGTCGCTGCTGGTCGACGTGAGCACGCCGGAGCTCAGCAGCAGCACCCAGATCACCGCGGCGACGACGGCGACGGCGATGATCGCGACACCGTGCTTATAGGCCGCCCGCCGCCGAACCGCGATCACGATCCCGAGGATGCACCCGATCGGCGGGATCGCCACCGCCGTGATGTAGCCAAGGACGACGAGCCGGCGGAGGCTGTCGCTGAGGACGTCGGGCGGTGCGGCGTTGCTCATCCAGATGCCTCTCCGCCCGAGGGTAGCCACAGTCACGTGCGCGACCGCCGCCTGGCAGCGGGAGGAGTCGCCTCGGCCCCGCCGAACGCAGAAGGGTTATGCCCCCAAACGGCGCGGGAGAGTCCCGGTCGGTCTATGTCGTCCAGCGCCACTTCAGACGTGTCCGGCGCGGCTATGACCCCGACGAAGTCGACCGCCACCTCCAGGTGGTCAGCGAGTGGTTCCGACAGAGCCGAGCCGGCGACGAGGTCCGCGAGCTCGAAAAGCAGATCCGGGCCCGCGAGCGTGCGGTGGCCGAGCGCGAGGAGCAGGCAAAGCGCCTGGTCGAGACCACCCGCATGGAGGCGGAGGCGACACTCGACGGCGCCCGCTTGCGGATGAACGCCGACAAGGAGCAGGCCGAGCGCATCCTCAACGAGGCCAATCAAGCCGCCGAGCAGATCCGCGCGCAGGCGCGCCAGCAGGCGGCCCAGATCCTCGACCAGGCGCGGCTCGACGCTGCGGCGGCGCAAACCATCCGGGCGGCCGAGGACGAGGCGCAGCGGCTGATCGGGGACGCCACCGCCGAGGCCGAGCGCCTCAGGGCTGACGCGCAGCAGTACCGCGACCAGGAGCTGGCCGGCGCCCGCACGGCGGCGGAGCACCTGCTGGCCGCGATGCGCACCGAGGCGGCCGAGGAGGCTGACCAACTCCGGGCTGAGGCCGAGCAGGACGTCCAGTCCTATGTCGAGCGGCGCCAGCGCGAGGTCGACCGGCTGGTCCAGGCGGCGCGCCGGGAGCGGCGCAACGCCACCGGTGGCGCTTAGGCCGCCTGTTGGTCTGCTGGGCCTGCTGATGCTCGGGTTGACGAAGAGCACCTCTGATCTGCTCGGTCCCGCGCTCGGCGAGGGAGCGGTCGCCACCGGCAGCGGGACCGCGGTCACCGTCGGCGCCTCCAACGCGATCTTCGGCGTGGCCGGGATGATCGGACCGCTGGTCGGCGCGGTCGTCCTCCCCCGTCCCGAGCTCGGGTTCGTCGCGATCGCGCTGCTGTGCCTGGCGGCGGCCGGCCTGATGCGCAGTCACGCTGTTGCGCCGGTCGCAGGGCGCACGCCGCGCCGTCTATCGTCCGCCCGCTGATGCCGACGCCACAGGTCTCGATCATCACCGCGCTGGCGGACCGCGCGGGGCACCGCCTGGACGAGATTCACCAGGCGCTCGCGGGCGCCGTCACCACCTGGGAGTGGCTGATCCAGCTCGACGGCAACGCGCCCGTCGACCTCCCGCCGCCGATCCGAGCCGACAGCCGAATCACCCTCGAGACCAACGGCCGCCAGCTCGGGATCGCCGGCACCCGTAATCGCGGGCTCGCGCGTGCGACGGCGTCCCTGCTGCTGAACGCCGACAGCGACGACGTCCCGACGCCGGCCGCGCTCGACGCCCTGGCGCCGGCGTTTGACGATCCCACGGTCGGGCTCGCGTTCGGGGACTGGATCGAGCACTGGCCCGACCGCGACCCGTGGACCCCGGAGCCGCGCTTTGACCCCGGCCGCCTCGCCCCGGGAACGCTGTCGGCGATCTGGGGCGACGAGCGCTGGGTGCCGATGCACCTGGCCGGCGCGATGTGGCGCACCGACGCGGTGCTGGCCTCCGGCGGCTGGACCGCGACCGTCGGCGGCTCGGACATCGGGTTGATGCTCGGGGTCGAAGCGAGCTGGGCCAGCGTGTACGTCCCGGTCAGGACGTTCGCCTACCACCATCACGCGTCGCAGGCGACCGCGTCACGCGACTGGCAATCGCAGTTCGACCGCGACATGCGGTTCCTGGAGCGGCGCCGCCGCGCGCTCGATGCGACTCGGCCGGCGGCTCAGCGGCCGCACTGAAAGCCGCCGCCGTCAAGCCCTGGACCGGTGATCTGCGGCCTGTTGGCGCGGCCGCCGGTCGGGTACACGGTGTCGAACCACTGGGTGAAGAAGCTGTCGAGCTCGGTCCTGCAGGCCTGCGAGCGCTTCGGGAGGAACGCCGCAAACCCCGCCTCGAGCTCGGGCTCGGTGATGCTGCTCTGCCGGTAGGTCCGTTGCATGCGCTGCAGCGCCGTGGCGAAGCGGTCCGGGCCGAGGATCTGTCGCAATGCGATGTACGCGATCCCGGGACGGGTGTAGGTGGTCGAGCTGGAGAACAGCGTGAACGGGCGGGGGTTCGACGGGGCGGCGGTCCACAGGCTGCCGGTGTTCGCATACGCGTTGTTGAAGTTGTCGACGAGGCTGGTCTGAAACGCGGCGTCGCCCGCCGGCGTGCCCGGGCCGCCGGCGGCGGCCTGGGCGTTGCGCGCCTCGAACAGGTACTCGCCGAGCGTCGCCATGCCCTCCTTGAAGAACGTCAGGTTGTAGTTGGCCTCGGAGACGTTGTCCCCCCACCACTGGTGCATGTTCTCGTGGTTGAAGGTCTGCAGCCCGATCCGGCCGCCGGCGAACGTGATCTTGGTCTGCATCTCCTCCTCGAAGCTCGCGGATGGGACGCCGATCACGACCCCGTCGGTGGTGAACGGGAACGGCCCGTTGAACATGCTCTGGAAGTGGACGATGTCCTCCTGCATGTCCATGATCGCCTTGTTGGTCGCGGCCTGGGCCGGCGCGATCGCGGTGTCCTGCGCCTCGTAGTACTGGATCCCGCTGCTGGCCAGCCGTTCGCTCAGGTTGAACGAGCCGATGCTGTTCTCGACCAGGTAGGCCGCGATTCCCTCCGGCGAGTGCCAGTGCCACGTCGTCGAGCCGCCGGGGAAGTCCGCGCTTGGGCGGTGGTTGCGCTGCGTGACCAGCTCGCCGTTGGCGATCGCCGTCTTGCCGAACGTGACCGTGTCGTAGAAGTCGTAGCTGGGCTTGGCGCTGGGGTGGTCGTTGAGCGGCATCCAGTCCTCGGTCCCGACCGGCTCGGTGGTGACGAAGCTGCCCTCGTCGCCGGGCACGGCGTTGCGAAACCAGCCCTCGGTGGTGCCGTCGCCGTCGTTGTGGACGCCGGGCCGTCCGGTGTAGGAGACCTGGACCACGAACGGCTGGCCACGGCGGATCGGATGGGCGGGCGTGATCACGAGCTTGTTGGCCGGGCACGGGGTGCCGTCCAGTGAGTCCTGCTGGCTCGACCTGGTCGAGGTCAGCTCGGGCGAGCAGGCCGGCGGCAGCGGGTTGTTGTCAGGCCCTCCCACCGGGGTGTTCTGCGAGGCCTCGTGCGCCCTGGGGTCGGGGTCGTTCTGGCCGTTGGGGTCGCCCGGGTAGGTCGGCTGCTCGAACTGAAAGCTCGCCGGGCGCCCGTTGACCAGCACTGACTGAACGGTCATGTCGGGGCCGTCCGTGGCGTTGGGAGAGGTGCGCTCGAAGTCGAGGCTGAAGTCGCTCAGGCACTGCGTGGCGCGGTCGACCAACGAGACGCGGGTCCCGGCCAACAACATGTTCTGGACGGCGTCATAGTTCAGGACCACGTCGCTGTGCAGGCTCGTGTAGCCGCCGTTGCCGGTCTCCGGGTACACGTGGGCTCCGAACGGCGACAGCGAGTGCCCGCCCGACGTACAGCGCCGGCCCGAGTGGCCGGCCGACGCGACGGCAGGCGACTGGGCGCGAGCTCCGATCTGCAGGTGGCGCTCGGCGGTGGCGCAGCCGAGCGCCCGGCCGGCACCGCGCGCGGCGCACGCGACGACGGCATAGGAGCCCTCTGGCAGCGCCCGCGGCACCTGGGCGCGGACCCAAACGGCCTGGGAGCGGTGGGCGCCGAGGCGTACCACGGTCGAGCCGACCGCGATCGGCCGGCTGCCGACGCGCATCAGGTGGACGGACAACCGGGTGGCCGCGGGGGCGAATCCCTGGTTGGCGACGGTGGCCGACAGCACGTACGCATGTCCAGGACGAGCATTCTGCGGCGCCGAGCTCACGCTCGACGCGACCAGGCCCGCGCCTCCGATCGACCGAGACGCCGCGGCCGCGGCGGCGATCGGCGCCGGCGAGGACGAGCGATGCGCCGGCCGTGCGGTGGCGACTCCGATCGGCGCGAGCACGCCGAGCAGGAGCAGCGACCCGAGCAACGACAGTCGGCGCCAGAACGATGCCGTCAGGTACCTCATCCCTTACCTCCGTCTAGCGGTCCGTCGAGCCTAGTCTTCGGCCGCAACAGCGTCAACCGACTACCTTGCCGAGAGTGGACGACCGAGCGCAGCCGCCCGCGATCCTGGCCAGCGACACCGAGCGCGAGCGTAGCGTCGGCGTGCTCCGGGATGCGGTGGTCGAGGGACGGCTGACGCCCCAGGAGTTCAGCGAACGCGTCGAGCAGGTGCAGACCGCGCGCACCGATCGCGAGCTGGCGGCCCTCACCGCCGACCTCCCTGCTCCGGCGGCCTCGAGCGCAGACGCGGCGCCGGCTGAGCACCGCGCGGTGTTCTCACGCCTGACGCGCGGCGGCGCCTGGGAGCTGCCCGAACGGTCGTCGTGGCGATCGGTGTTCGGGACGATCTACCTGGACCTGCGGGAGGTCCGGCTCGGCTCGGCCGAGGTACGGCTGTCGATCTACAACCTGTTCGGCACCGTCAGGGTGCGCGTCCCCCCCGGCGTCAGGGTCGAGGTGACCGGCGGCGGCGCGTTCGCCAGCCAGGTCATCGATCCACCACCGTGGCCGGCGCCCCGCGGCGCGCCGCTGTTGCGAATCCACGCGTCCGGACCCGGCGGGACGCTGTACGTCAGCTCGTCCGAGCGGCGGGGATCGCTGACGCGCTGACGGCCCACAACTCAGCCCTCGAGCAGGACCGTGTCCGCGTCCGAGTAGGCGGGTGCGCAGCAGCACAGCAGGACCAGCGGCTGGCGCTCGTCGGCCCACAGCTTGTGCGCGACGCCGGGCGGGATCACCACGCAGTCACCGGCCCGGACCGGGCGTTCGTCGTCGCCCAGGCGCATCCGCCCGGTGCCGGAGGTGAACAGGTAGATCTCCTCGGTGGTGCGATGCACGTGCGCGATCGTCGTGCCGCCGGGCGGCACCACCGCCTCGGCGAGGCTCTGGTTGGCCGCGTTGCCGGACGGGACGCCGGCGAGCTCGCGGATCGACGATCCATCGGCGGTGATGAAGGCCTCACGTTGCTCGCGGCGCACGATCTCCACCTGCGGAACGCTAATGCTTGACGGCCGCGATGGCCACGCCGCCCGATCCCGGCTCAGCCGAGATGTTCGAGTCGATCTACGTCCGGGCGTAGGCGACCACGAGCATCCGGCCGCCCGGATCCGCCGACCTGCCACCATGGGGGATATGAGCGATCACGAGAGCTTCGAGGAACGGTTGCGAGCGCTGGCGGAGGACTTCGGGCGGTCGATGCAAAGGGCCTCCGAGGGCGACCTGGACGAGCTGGCCGAGCGGCTCGGCTTTGAAGCCGACCGCGTCCGCGGCTTCGCCGAGGCCGCAGGGCAGTGGCTGAACGAGCACCTGGCCGGCGGCGACCCGTTCTTCGACCACAGCCGGGACGACGAGCCCGGCGCCGAGGATCGGGCGGAGCGCCCAGACCCGGGCGCGGAGATAGAGCGCGAGACGGCGCCGCCGCAACCGACCGGATCCGGTCCGCATCCGCTGGACATGCCGAGCGACGAGCAGGGCATCGCGCTGAGCGCGCTGGACTCCGGGCGGTGGGACGTCGGCGCCGGCAGCAACCGGCTCACCGGCAGCGGCGAGGGACGGTCCCCGGGTGACGCCTCCGACCTCGTCGGAGAGCTCCGCGCGCGCGACTGGATCACCGCCGACGGAACCCTGACCCTGGTCGGGCGGCGGGCGCTGGCCCGGTGGGCCGGCGCCGCGGAGGACCCGGGCCAAACGGCGTAACACCCGCTCGCTGACCGCGGCGTTACCTGCATGCACTGCAGCCCGACCCGGAGGTGTGACAAATGGTTCACCTGAGCGAGTCACGGGCGATCTAGGCTCGCGCGACTGCATCCGCTCCGCGCCACAGTGCGGTAGCCGACTTAGGGGGTCGAGATGATGTTCACCGTCCGCAGGTTCGCCTGGATGGCCGCCATCGGGTGTGTCGCCGCGCTTCCCGTCGGCGCCGCACGGGCAGCATCGCCGCGATCCGCCTACCAGCCGTGCGCTCCGATCCGCGCCACGGGAGTCGGTCAGGACCTCGGAGGCGGGATGACCACCGCCACGATCTCTAGTCATGGCATCGTCCTGGGCCACACACATGCCAGCTTCACGATGGGACCGATCACCGGCACCAGCGCGTCGTTCACCGGTCCGATCGTGTTCACCTCGGACGTGGGGTCGCTGACCGCGAACGTCGCCGGAGCCTTCGACGTGTCGACGGGCGCATTCCAGGCGACCTCGCGGAGCATCACCGGCACCGGCCTGCTGCGGCGGGTCACCGGACGGGTGACGATCGACGGACTCGAGAACCTGCGCAGCGGCAGTTTCACCGAGACGATCACCGGCCGGCTCTGCGCCGGTCGCTGACCGATGACGTTGATACGGCGCCTGTGCGTGGCGGGGCTGATCCCTCGCCGCCCGGGCGAGCAGCTCGCCTCCCCGGTCGGCGACCGCGGCCTCGAGTGGCTGTTCGACCCCGAGGCGGCCGGGAGCATCGCCAGCTTCTGGCGTGACAGCACCGGCGGGCTGATCGAGCTGCAGGCCGACCAGTTCGGCTGGCGCGTGGTCGAGAGCTCGGCGGTGGTGGACGGAATCCTCACCCCGGATCGAGCTCACAATGCCCAGACCGCGTGCGACGTGCTCACCGGTGCGGGCGTCCCGGTTGGGCACTACGACGCGCTCGTGGTGATGATCGGCGGCCGCGCCGTCGGGGCGGGCGCGACGTCGGTCAAGGTGGACGGTCGCCGCACCGAGTCCGCCCTGACCCGGGCCCCGCGGCCCGGCGAGCTGGCCACGCACCTGCCGCCGGGCGAGGTCGACGAGATCCGGATCATGGCCACCTAGCTCGCCTCGCACCCGGATACCTCGCAGCTCGTGCTCGATCCCGCGCCGGATCCCGCGGACCTCGAACGATTCATCAGCGCGAGCGCGGCTGGGCGATCGAGTGCCGCCTAGAGCGGCAAAATCTCGACCAATCAGGTGAAGGGGAGCCCCACGACCTCCGCGGTGATGCCGCTCCCGAGCTGCAGCGTCGCTCCGACGGGAGCCTCGCCGCGCACCAGCGCCAGCGCGATCGGCCCGAACCGCGGCGACAGCGCGACGCTGCCAACCCGCCCGACGACGTTCCCGGGAGGACGGCGAGGGGCCCACTGCACTCGCGGTGCAGGCACAGCAGGCCGCGGTCTCCGTGCTGCAATCCAATCCGGCCGCTCCGGTGACCGTCGGGTTCGCGCGCTCGGTCTACACGCTGGCAACCCGGCTGCTCGCCGACGGCCAGGAGGTGCAGTCGATCGCGGAGGCCGGCATCGCGACCGAGGACTACTGGGAGGCCGCGGCGCTCCCCGGCGCTGACCTCGATGCGGTCAGCACTGGTCTGGCCGACGTGGGCAGACTGCCGAGCGCCGTCCAGCCGCCGTTGCTCGACCCGCTGTTCCTGGGACGGACCCTGCGCGCGCTGGCGGTCGCCGACCGCGAGCTCGGATTCAGCGACCAGGCAGCCGGGATCGCCGAGCAGGCGATGAACGTCGACCTGTCGGCGATCGGCCGCTCGCAGCCGAGCGATGCCGCGGCCGAGCTGACCGCGGTCTCCGGGCTGCTGTCGAGCGTCGGACTGACCGCTCTGGCGGTTGACGCGCAGCGCACCGTGGTCGAGCTGGTGAGCGGCCGGATGCCGTCGGAGGCAGACTGCTGCTGGTCGACGCGTTTGCGCTGGCGGCCCCAGGCGAATCTGACCGGCCGACGTTCGAGCTCCTCGCCGCCGAGGCCCGCCAGGACCTGATCGCCCGGCTGCTCGACGCCGACCGTCCCAACGAGGCCCAGGCGCTCGTCGCGCAGACCGTGGCGATGTACCGGCACTACGCCGATGAGCCGGGCGGCGACCAGGCGAGAGCGCTCGCCGACCTCGACGATCCCGTCCGTGACGAACGTGAAGTCGGGTGACAACGGCTCCGATCGCGACGAGGTAATCGCGCCACACCGGCGGCGATGACCTTCTCATCTGCGTCTCCTTAGTCGACTGCCTCGCGGGTAGTCACAACACGGTCGCATGATCGGCGAACAGCGCGACAACCCCGGTGGTCGGCTGTCATCATCACGGGCGTTGCTCGAGGCCGAAGAGAACATCGCGTATCCGGCAGTGGGGTCCCGCACCTCCGTTGGCGAGTACATCGCCCCGCACGTGGTGGTCCTGGTCGGCGCGACGGGCGACCTGGCACGCCGTAAGCTGCTGCCGGGACTGGCGCGCCTGACCGAGTCCGCGCTCGCGCCGGCTCTCCAGATCGTCGGCACCTCACTGAACGAGCTCGACGACGACGCATTCCGGGATCTGGTCCGCAACTCGATCCGCGAGTTCGGCACCGGCAGAGTCTCCGAGCAGGTGATCGAGCGGTTCGCCCAGTCGACGCGGTACGTGCCCCAGGGCGAAGGGCCCGAAGCGCTGGCCCAAACGGTCGCGGACGCCGAGGCCGAGCTCGGCGAGGGCGCCCGTCGCCTGCACTACCTGAGCGTTCCGCCGAGGGCGGCGATCGCGGTGATCGACATGCTGAGGTCGGCCGGCCTGGTCGAGCGCGCGCGGGTGATCATGGAGAAGCCGTTCGGCAGCGACCTGACCAGCGCGATCGCGCTCAACGCCCGCGTCCACGAGACCTTCCAGGAGCGCCAGATCTTCCGGATCGACCATTTCCTCGGCAAGGAGCCGGCGCTGAACATCCTCGCGTTCCGCTTCGCCAACGGCCTGTTCGAGCCGATCTGGAACCGCAACTTCATCGACCACGTGCAGATCGACATCCCCGAGACGTTGGGGCTCGAGTCGAGGGTCGGGTTCTATGAGTCGACCGGGGCGTTCCGGGACATGGTCGTCACGCACCTGTTGCAGGTGCTGGCGTTCATCGCGATCGAGCCGCCGACCGCGCTCGAGCCGCAGTCGATCGGCGAGGAGAAGAACAAGGTGTTCCGCTCGCTGATGCCGATCGAGCCGAGCTCGGTGGTACGCGGTCAGTACGACGGATACCGCCGCGAGCCCGGCGTCGACCCGCATTCGGACACCGAGACGTTCATCGCCCTGAGGTGCCGGATCGACAACTGGCGCTGGGCCGGGGTCCCGTTCTACCTGCGCACCGGCAAGCAGATGGCCGAGGGCCAGCGGATCGTCTCGATCGCGTTCCGCGAGGCACCTAAGAGCATGTTCCCCGCGAACTCCGGGGTCGGCGCGCTGGGGCCCGACCACCTGACCTTCGACCTGGCCGACGCGTCGCGGCTGTCGCTGTCGTTCTACGGCAAGCGGCCCGGTCCCGGGATGCGCCTCGACAAGCTGAGCATGCAGTTCGCGACCAGCGAGACCGACGAAATCGGCGACGTGCTCGAGGCCTACGAGCGGCTGATCCTCGACACGCTGCGCGGCGACCACACCCTGTTCACCACCGCGGAGGGCATCGAGAGCCTGTGGGAGCGCTCGGCACCGCTGCTCGAGAACCCGCCGCCGGCCAAGCCCTACGCCCCGGGCTCCTGGGGCCCCAACGCGATTCACCAGCTGATCGCGCCGAATGCGTGGCGACTCCCGTTCGAGCGCGCCTGGCGGGAACACAAGTAGCGGCCCTCTACGTCACGGCCGCCGTGTGGGTCCTGTTCGAGCAGGGCCTACGAAGCCGAGACCAAGCGGCTGATCCCAGGGGGTCTGGTGATCGCTGGGCGGCTGCTGCAGCCGCAGCTCGAACTGCGCCCCGCCGCCGGGCGCGTTGGCCGCTGACACCGTGCCTCCCATCGCTCGCGCCAACCCGCCGACGATCGCCAGGCCCAGCCCGCTGCCCACGGCTCGTTCGCTGCGGTAGCGCTCGTACAGGTAGAACCGCTCGAACGCGCGGGGCAGGTCCTCCTGAGCCAGCCCCGGGCCGGTGTCGGTCACGGTCAGCCGGCCGGGCGCGACGGTCACGGTGACAGAGCCGCCGGCGGGCGTCAGCCGCAGCGCGTTCTCGACCAGGTTCGAGGTCGCCTGCAGCAGCCGGTCCTCGTCACCCAGCGCCAGCGCGCCGTCCTCGGCGGCGGCGCTGAGCGAGACCGACAGCTCCCGCGCGCGCGGCAGGTGGCGCTGCACCGCACCGGCCGCGATCGCGGGGAGATCGACCGCCCGGTGGGCGACCGAGAACTCGGCGCGGTCGAAGCGGGCGAGGTCCAGCAGGTCGCGGACCAACCGCTCCAGGCGGTCGGCCTCCGCGGAGATCACGGCGCTGCCCTCCGCTGGCTGCACGGCACCCTCGCCGACCGCCTCGGCGTAGCCGCGGATCGAAGTTAGCGGCGTCTTGAGCTCGTGGCTGACCGACTCCAGGAAACTGCGCTGGGCCTCGCGGGCGCGAGCGAGCTCGCCCGACATGCGGTTGAACGAGCCCGCCAGGTCGGCCAGCTCGTCGCTTCCGTCGACCGGCACCTCGACCCCGCGCTCACCCGCGGCCAGCCGCCTGGTGGCCGACGACAGCTCGTCGATCGGCCGGGTCAGCCGTCGCGCCAGCAGGTAGGAGCAGACGGCCGCGAGCAGCGCGCCGCCGAGGCCGGCCAGCACCAGGCTCTGGAGGAACGGCCGCCACTCGGCGAACGCCAGCGAGGCCGCGCGCGTGAGCACAATCCGCCCCTGGGCGGTCGTCCGCGCGACATAGCGGATCGAGCGACCGGCGACCGTCACGGTCCCCTGGACGTCCCCGCCGGCCGGGATTGCGGCCAGCACAGCCCTCGAGCGGACCGGTCCGAGCAACCGCGCGCGCCCGTTGCCGACGGCGTAGACGTGCTCGCCGGCTCCCAGCGCCCGGCGGGGGCCACCGACGGTCGCTGCCAGCTCGGCCTGGCGCTCGAGCGAGGTCAGCTGCTGGGAGGCGATGCGGTGGCGGACCAGCACCACGCCGACGACGACGGTCAGCGCGCAGCTGGCGATCGCCGCTGCCGCCACGTACGCGAACACGCGGCGGCTGAGCCTCACATCGCCGCCTTGTAGCCCAGCCCCCGGACGGTGCGAATCAGATCGGGGTGCCCCAGCTTCTTGCGCAGCTGCGCCACGTGGACCTCGACGGTCCGCGTCTGGCCGGGCGAGCGGAACCCCCACACCGCCTCCAGCAGCTCGTCGCGCGTGACCACCTGACCGGCGTGGCGCAGCAGGTACTCGAGCAGGTCGAACTCGCGCTGGGTGAGCTCCACCCCGCGGCCGTCGGCCATCACCTCGCGCGCACCGCGCATGAGCGTGACCGGGCCGAGGGTGGTGACGTCGTCCGGCGAGCCCGTGGCGGCGCTGCGGCGCAGCACAGCCTTTACCCGCGCCGCCAGCTCGCGGGGCGAGAACGGCTTGGCCACGTAGTCGTCGGCGCCGAGCTCGAGCCCGACGACGCGGTCCTCGACCTCGTCGCGCGCGGTCAGCATCACGATCGGGACGCGCCCCTCGATGCGGCGGCAGACCTCGAACCCGTCGATCCCCGGCAGCCCGATGTCCAGCACCACAAGCCCGATCGGATGTCGGGTGAGCTCGACCAGCGCGTCCTCGCCCGAGCGCACCCACAGCGCCTTGTAGCCGGCGCGCTCGAGGTAGGTCCGCACCAGCGCGCCGATGTGCGCGTCGTCTTCGACCACCATGATCATCTCGGCCATCACCGATGGATCGTAGGTGCCGCCGGCACGGCGCAACCGCGGAACTTACACGCCGCTGACCTTCGCCTGACCGGCAGCTTTCGGCGCCGGTCGATGATCCCCGGGCAACGCAACCGAAAGGTGATCTCGAATGTCGATTCGTAAAGTTTGGCGGCTGGGTGCGGTGGCGGTCTGCTGCGCCGCGGTCGGCGCCGGGGCGAGCGCGATCGCCAACGCCGGGGCCTCGACCAGCGGCAGCTCGGCCTCGAGCGGCTCGAGCGCGACCGCACAGCACGCGCCGCGTGCTGGCGGCGAGCGCCGGACCCTGCTGCGCCGCGCGGTCAGCGGCAACGTGGTCGTTGCCACCAACAGCGGCTACGCGACCGTGAAGTTCGACCGGGGGACGGTGAAGTCCGTCTCCGGGCAGCAGCTGACGCTGGCCGACGGCCGCAGCAAGAAGGCCCCCTACAAGGCGGTCACGATCACGATCCCGTCAACCGCCCGCGTCCGCGACGACCGCCACCAGGCGACGCTCGCCGACGTCAAGCCCGGGCAGCGGGCCACCGTGCTCCAGGCGCCGAAGCGCACGGTCGTGATCGCCCGGACCCCGCGGACCCGCTAACTCACGTGACCGTGCCCCGCTTGAGGTCGAGCACGAAGCTGTCCGCGGTCGGCTCTGTGGCGAGCGAGTGGAAGCTGCCGGTGATCGTCGGCTTCGAAGGCGAGCTCAGGTCGACCACGAGCGTCAGGTAGCCGAGCTCGAAGATCGGCTCGACCTCCATCGTGTAGTTGCCGATGTTCGACCCCACGGCCGGCAGGTCGGAGCGAGCGCCATGCTGGAGGTGACCACCGCTGCCGGCGACGATGTACGGGATCGACTTACCGGCGACCGCACGCGAGAACCGCTGATAGAGGTGGGCGTGGCCCGACAGCACGAGGTCGGGCCACACGCCCGCGTCGGCGCAGGCGGCATCGATCTCGTTGGCCATCACCGGGGAGCTTCCGTGGGTGTCGTCGAACGACACCGGCGGGTGGTGGACGGCCAGGACGATCGCCCGCTCCAGTCGGTCGCGCTCGTCCTGGAGCCGCGTCAGCTCACTGCGCAGGAACGCGAGCTGGTCGTCGGGCAGGGCGAAGTGGCCGTCCTGCGAGGAGATCACGCCCGGGTGCTCGAGCACGTTCGAGTACAGCCCGATGATCGATACGCACGGCGCGTCGAGCGTGAAGTACACGCCCGGCTGGGTCATCGTCGTGCGGGCGATGCTCGGAGCGTCGGGCGACGGGCCGGGCGAGTTCGCGCAGAAGTTGCGCAGGAACGCCTGCAGCGTCGGCGACAGCGGGACATCCGGGTCGGGTCCGTACACCGCGCCGTCGTGGTTGCCGGCGACCGCGAAGATCGGCCGGTCGTAGGCGCGGAACGGCTCGTAGAACTGGTCGTAGTAGTACTGCCCCTCGCCGAAGTTGTAGACGACGTCGCCGAGGTGGAACATGAACGACGGAGCGCCGTTGGGCTCCTGCAGTTCGGCGGCCATCGCGTCGGCGACCTTGGCCTGCGATCCGATCAACGACGTGCTCGACGCGCCGGTGTCGCCGACCGCGTGCAACGCGATCGTCTTCGCCTCGCGCACGGGATCGAGCAGCTTCGGGCCGAGGATCTGCGCCAGGTCGATCCGCGGCGGATTGGGGGTCGGCACCGGGAACGACTGGATCTCCTTCTGGTGGCGGAAGTAGTAGCCGGTCTTGTAGTACTGGGCGTCGACGTTGGGCTCGTGGAACGACTTCTCGTCGGGTCCCGGGTCCGGGTCGGCGAACAGCCGCTGCGGGTCGCCGAACAAGTGGGGACCCACCGCGTTGCCGGTGACGTGCCCGACGAGCCCCTCGACCGGGGCCGGCTTGAACTGCGGCGGCTTGGTGCGCTGTCTCTTGCTCGGCGGCATGTCAGTCCTCCGGTTACTGATCGATGACGGCGTTGCTGTGACTACCCCAGCTGGCCTCAGCTCGCCCCGAGGTCACGGGAAGTCAACTGTCCCGCCCCAAGCCGTTTGACAACTGTGGCTTTGGTCACAGCGTCGTGGTCGAGCGGGTCCGCCAAAGCCGGGCCTCGATATCCGCCAGCGCGTTCGCTAGCTTGCGCACATGCAGAGCGCTGGGGCGCGCATCCGCCTCTGCGGGAGTCTCGGAGTCGAGCTCGGCGGGGAACCGCGCGAGCAGCTGATCCGCGGACGCCAGGGACGGATGCTGCTCGCCTTCCTGGTCCTGAACCGCCGCCGTCCGGTCCCGCGCGACCGCCTGGTCGATGCGCTGTGGGAGCAGCACGTCGCGCCGCCCAGCGAGAGTGGCCTGTCCCCCGTTCTCTCCCGCCTGCGCCGCGCGCTGGCCCCGGCGGAGATCGACGGACGCACCGGCGTCGTGCTGCGACTGCCTGAGCCGGTGTGGGTGGACGTCGAGGTCGCCGAGGCGGGGCTCGCCCGCGCCCGCGACGCCGACCAGCCGGGGCAGCGGCTGCGAGACGCGCGCGAGGCCGCCGAACTGCTCGAGCCGGGCCTGCTCCCGGGCCACGAGGCCGAGTGGCTGCGCCAGGCGCGAGACGCCACGGAGCGCGCGCGGGTGGAGGCTCTGGAGGTCGCGGCCACCGCGGCCCGCGCACTCGACCCGGCGCTGGCCGAGGAGCTCGCGCGCCGCGCGGTCGCCGCGGCGCCGTTTCGAGAGTCGGCCTGGGTGAGGCTAATCGACGCGCTCCAGGCCCGCGGCAACCTCGCCGAGGCGTTGCAGGCCTACGAGGAGATCCGCCTGCGGCTCCGCGACGAGCTCGGCACGGTGCCGGGAAGCGAGTTGCTGGCGATCCACCGCCGGCTCCTGGCCGCCGACGAAGCGCTTGCGCCTACCGCCGCGATCGCACGGACCGCCGGCGCCACCGGCCCGCCCGCTGCGACCCGCCGCCGGCGGCCCCCCGCCGACCTGGTCGAGCGCGAGGACGAGCTCGCGGCCGTCGACGGTGCGCTCGATCGCGCGGTGAGCGGGCGCGGCGGCGTGGTCCTGTTCGAGGGCCCCGCCGGGATCGGCAAGACACGGCTGCTCGACGAGCTGCGCAGCCGCGCCCAGCAGCGCAAGCTGCGGGTGCTCGAGGCCCGCGCGGGCGTGCTCGAGCGCGAGTTCGGCTTCGGCGTCGTCCGCCAGCTGCTCGAGCCGGCGGGCGAGGACCAGATGCAGGGCGCGGCCTCGGGGGCGCGCGCGGTCCTGACCGAGCAGGGGATCGGCGACGGCACGTTCCCGATCCTGCACAGCCTGTTCCGGCTGGTCGAGCGGTTGGCCCGGGACCAGCCGCTGGCGCTGTGCATCGACGACCTCCAGTGGAGCGATCCGGCGTCGCTGCGGTTCACCGCATACCTGGCTCGGCGGATCGCCGGGCTGCCCGCGATCGTGGCGGCGACCGTGCGCACCGGCGAGCCGGACGCCGACGAGGCGCTGCTCGGGGAGCTCGCCCAGGAGCCGGCGACGGTCGCGCTCAGCCCGCGGCCGCTCACCGCCGAGGCCACCCAGCGGCTGATCGCCGAGGGCCTGGGGCGCGAGCCGGACGCCGAGTTCTCCGAGGCGTGCCATCAGGTGACCGCCGGCAACCCGCTGCTGCTCGGTCAGCTGCTCAGCGCCCTCTCGACCGAGGGCGTCTCGCCGGAGCACGGCAGCGTCGCCGCGGTCCGCGAGATCGGTCCGCGGGCCGTCGCGCGAACGGTCGCGCTGCGGATGCAGCGGCTCCCGGCTCCGGCGGCCGAGGTCGCGCGCGCGGCCGCCGTCCTCGGAGAGCACTCGGGGCTGGCGCCGATCGCCGCACTGGCCGGGACGGACGAGCCCACCGCTGCCCGGGCAGTCCAGGCGCTGGCCCGGGCGGAGATCCTGCGCGGCGACGAGTCGCTCGGGTTCGTGCACCCGCTGATCCGCGACGCGGTGTATGCCGAGTTCCCGCAGCCGGCGCAGGCGCTCGAACACGAGCGGGCCGCTCGACTGCTGGCCGAGCTCGGCTCCAGCCCCGAGCGCGTGGCCGCCCAGCTGCTGCTGACCGCGCCGCGATCGGACCCGTGGGTGGTCACGCGGCTGCGCGAGGCCGCGCACCTGGCCCTGCGGCGCGGCGCCCCCGACGCCGCGATGCGACTGCTGGAGCGCGCTCAGGCCGAGCCGCCGCCGCCCGAGCAGCGGGCGGCGCTGGCATTCGAGCTCGGCGGCAGTGCCGCCTACCTGCGGGGCCCCGCCGGCATCGAGCCGCTCCGGCGTGCGTACGCGGGCCTCACCGACCCGGTCGACCGGGCGCGAGCGGCAATCCGGCTCAGCCACCTGTTGCTGTTCGTGCGCTCGCCCCAGGAGGGCGTGGAGCTGGCCGACCGGGCGGCTCAGGAGCTGCCCGCCGGCCACGAGGACTTCCGCTCCAGCCTGCGCGCCGTGCGACTGGTGGGAGCGGCCTTCGGCGCGATCGACCCCGCCGCGTTCGGGACGGTGCAGGACGTGCGCCGCGGGCCCCGCGGCAGCGGTCCCGGCGCCCGCGCGCTGACGGCGATGACCGCGCTGGCGGTCGCGCTCACCTGCGGGCCCGCGGCGGAGGCGTCAGCGCTGGCCCGCGAGGCGTTCTCGGAAGGGCTGGACGAGTTCGAGCTGAGCGCGCCGCTCGCGCTCGGAATCGCGGCGCTGATCCTCGGCGAGCCGTCCGAGGGTCTCGCCGCGATCGCCGACTACTCCGCCTACGCTCGCCGCAACGGCGAGGTCCTCAGCTCGATCGGCTCTGACCTGTGGGGCGGCTTCGCCCAGCTGTGGGCCGGGGACCTTGGCGCGGCGATGGAGTCGCTGGATCGCGCGCGCGAGGGCGAACGACTGTGGGGAACCAAGCTCGACGCGGTGATGGCGTACTCGGCCGCCTGGAGCGCGCTGGTGTCGCTCGAGCGCGGCGATCCGCTCGAAGCGGTGTTCGAGACGCTGCACCGGGTGCAGGCCGCCGATCCGCGCCCCGATGGAGCGCGCTTCTGGCTGGCCAGCCTCGCCGAGCTCGCGCTGGCCGAGGGCCGCGCCGACGAGGCGCTGGAGATCACTCGGCGCCTGGAGCCGGCGCGGCCCGCCCGCACCCATCCGGTGTGGGCGCCATGGCGCACGTTGCGGGCCCGTGCGCTGGCGCAGCTGGGCGAGCCCGAGCAGGCCCGGCAGCTGGCGCTCGAGGACCTCGCGCTGGCGCGCGAGATCGGAGCCCCGTGGGTGATCGGGCGAGGGCTGCGGATCCTCGCCGAGCTCGGCGGGCCGGACCGCTTCGAGGCCGCCCGCGAGGCCGTGACCTGGCTGACCGGGACCTCGGCACAGCTCGAGCTGGCCAAGGCGCAGATCGAGCTTGGCGAGGCGCTGGCGGCCGCGGGCGAGAGCGCGCTCGCCCGAGACACGTTCGCGGCGGCGACCGAGCTCAGCGAGCGCTGTGGCGCCCGGGGTCTGGCGCAGCGCGGGCGGGCGTCTCGCCCGCCCGCGGCACCTGACGGTCTAGGACGGGAGGTGTGAGGCGAGCAGCAGGCCGTCGGGGTCGGCGGCCGCCCGGATCCGGGCCAGCCGGGCCAGCACCGGGTCGGGAACGCACGTCTCCAGCGAGCTCGTCCGCTCGGCGAAGCTCATGAACCGCGTGCCCGTCGCCCACGGCGCCAGCGCGCCGAGGTAGCGGTCTAGGTCGCTGTGCAGCTCGGCCGCCGGCGCGGGCGCGCCGGGGATCCCGACGCCGAACAGCAGGAAGCGGCCCTCGAGATGACCGCGGGCCCCGGCCCCGGGCGGCGCCGCGGCCAGCGCCCCGCCGAGGTGCCGCAGCTCCGCCGCGAGCAGCGGACCATCCTGGGCGGCGCGGACGAACAGCTCGCTGGCCCAATCGTCGAGCTTGCGCAGCAGGATTCCATCCCCGATCGCCGCGACCGGGTCCTCCGGATCGCCGTGCAGACGGGCCACCGCGGCGCTCGGCAGCTTCCCGAAGCCGCCCAGGATCGGCTCAGCGGTCCCGCGCAGCCGCTGCTCGAGGCGCACCGCGTCGGCATCCCCCAGGGCGACGCCGTCGATGCACACCGTCGGTACGCCCCTGAGTGGCTCGGGAACCTCCGGCACCGGCGGCAGCCGCAGCAGCCGGAACGTGGTCGTGATCGTGTCCGGTGCGTCCTGGCAGAAGTCGCGCCAGGTCCGCAGCAGGCGCCGGACATCGTCGGCGGCGAAGAACATCGCGCCGCCGGTGACCTCCGCGTAGGGCAACAGCCCCAGCTCGACGGCGGTGACGATCGCGTAGCCCCCACCGCCGCCACGCAGTGCGTAGAACAGGTCGCGGTTGTGGTCGGCGTCGACGCGCCGCGCGACTCCGTCGGCGGTGACCACCTCGAACGCCCGCACGTGGTTGACCGCGAGGCCGTGCCGGCGGCCGTAGAACGACAGTCCACCGCCGAGCAGGTAGCCGATCACGCCGACCGAGGGCGAGGAGCCGTGCATCGCGGCCAGCCCGTGCGGCGTGACCGCGTCGACGACGTCGCCCCAGCGGGCGCCGGCCTTGATGCGGGCCACGCGGGCCACGGGATCGACGCTCACGTCGTCGTCGTGCAGCCGCAGCTTCAGCAGCAGCGTCCGCTCGAGCGCAGGCAGCGTCTGGCTGAGGTGGCCGGTCGTCTGGGCGGCGACTCGCAGGCCGTTGGCGCGCGCGAACGCGACCGCGGCCTGGGCATGCTCGACGCGCGTGGCGACGCACACGCAGGCCGGTCGCTGGTCGCTGTGGAGATTCCAGGCCTGACGCACGACATCGAACTCGGCAGACCCGGGCCAGATCAGCGGCGGCAGCTCCGCTGCCGCTCGAGAGACCGGCTCGACGGTCTGCGCCCGAACCGTCTCGTCAGCGGAAGTGATGGTGTGTGAGTAGGTCATGGCGCCACGGTCGCGCAGGCGCCTTGCCGTGACCCTGGCGTGAGCTTGCCGCGACCTTGCCGCGGTCTGGCGCCCGAGCGGCCCCTCGGGCGCTTTCATCTGTGCTTCATGTGGATCGCCGATCATCGCGACGGGCTCACCACCCGGGCCCGGGTGCCATGCCGAGTCCAGGAGTGAACTCCAGAGCGCGAGCGCGCCGAGCGCGCCGAGCGCGCCGCCGGATCATCGCGATGCTCGCGCTGATCGCGGTGGTCGCTGCCGTCGTCGTCGTGCTCGCGGGCCATCTCTCGAGCGACAAGGGCAAGACGTCCACGCACGCTAGCTCCCGGTCGGCGGCGCACGTGGTGCGGACTCCCAAGCCGCGCGCGCCCTCCCGTCCGACGTCGGCGTTCGCGTCCGCGCCTGCCGGCCGCTGGGTGACCGAGTCCGAGGCGCCGACGTCCCGGGGCGAGGTCTCGGCGGCGCTGGTCGGCAACTTCGCCTACGTGGTCGGTGGATTCGACGCCGCGGGGCGCACCAGCGCAGCGGTTCAACGCCTGAATCTGGCCACCGGTCAGTGGGAGGACGCCCCGCCGATGCCGGAAGCGCTAAACCATATGAGCGCCGTCGCCTACGGAGGTGATTTGTACGTCGTCGGGGGATACAGCCAGCCGGGTGATACAAGCACCGGCGCCGTCCATGACTTTTGGCGTTTCGACCCCGCCATCGGGAAATGGAGCCCGATGCCCGCCGCGCCGCTCTCCCGAGCCGCCGCCGGCGCGGCCGTGCTCGGCCATCGGCTGTACGTCGCGGGCGGGCGCAGCGACACGCTCACGACGATCTCGACGCTGGCGATCTTCGACTTCCAGACCGGCGGCTGGTCGCTCGGGCCGTCGCTGCACATCGCCCGCGAGCACGTCGCGGCCGCCGCCGCCGACGGGGCGGTGTGGTTGATGGGCGGCCGCGCGCTCGGACAGGGCAACTTCACCGATGTCGAGCGCTACCGGCCCGGATCCGCGAGCTGGGACCAGATGGCTCCGATGCCCGTCGCGCGCAGCGGCTTTCAGGCCGTGACGGTCGGCGGCAAGATCGTCGTCGTGGGCGGTGAGGGCCCGGCCGGGACGATCCCCGAGGTCGACCAGCTCGATCCGGTGACTGGCCGCTGGTCGCGCTTGCCCGACCTGCCGACGGCGCGCCACGGCCTCGGGCTGGTGGCGGCGGGACCGCTGGTGCTGGCGATCGACGGCGGCCCCCAGCCCGGGCTGACCACGTCGCGAACCGTCCAGGTGCTGCGGCCGTCATGACCTCGTGGCTACGGAGACGCCCGATCACGGCGATCGCGCTCGCGACCGTGCTGCTGCTCGCCTGCGTCGGGGTGGCGATGGCCGTCACCGACAGCGACTCCGGCGGCGGGCGCCCGGATCCACCGAAGGCGACCACGGCCAGACAGCCTCAGACTGTCCACCGGACGCCGGTTCACAGCGCCCACCCGGCGGCGGTCAACGTCTACTCGCACACGTTCGCCGGGATGTTCACCAACGTGACCCGACGAGCGCGCTACCTGATCTACGCCCCGGATTCCGGGGGCTCGGGCGTGTACGTGATCGACCCCAGGACCTACCGGGTGATCCGCTACATCGCCACCGGCGAGATGGTCCAGCACGTGGTCCCGGCATGGAACCTGCGGACGCTGTACGCCACCAACGATCTGGGCAACAGCCTGACGCCGATCAATCCCGACACGGGCAAGCGCGCCGGGCGCAACATCCCGGTCGCGGACCCGTACAACATGTACTTCACGCCCGACGGCCGGCACGCGATCGTGGTCGAGGAGGCCCAGCAGACGCTGGCGTTCCGCGATCCGCAGACGTTCGCGCTGCAGAAGGCGCTGCCGGTGCACTGCGGCGGCGTCGACCACATGGACTTCACCACCGACGGCCGCTACGCCCTGGCCAGCTGCGAGTTCTCCGGCCAGATGGTCAGGATCGACCTGCGCACCGAGACCGTCGACGGCTACGTGAACGTCGGAGGCAGCCCCCAGGATGTCAAGTTGTCTCCGGACGGCCGGATCTTCTACGTCGCCAACCGCTATCTCCCCCAGCGCGGCTCGAGCGGCGTCCAGCTGATCGACACCCGCCGCTGGCGTGTAGTCGGCTTCATCCGCACGCCGCTTGACGCCCACGGGCTGTACGTGTCACGCAACACCCGCGAGCTGTACGTCACCGACCGGGCCGGTCGCGCGGTCACGGTCGTCGACTTCCAGACGCGCCACGTGGTGGCGACCTGGCCGATCCCGGGCACGCCGGACATGGGCGGCGTCAGCCCCGACGGCAAGACCCTGTGGCTGGCGGGCCGCTACACCGGCCGCGTGTATGCGATCTCGACCACCGACGGCCACGTGATCGCGTCGATCCCCGCCGGCACATCGCCCCACGGAGTGTGCGTGTGGCCGCAACCCGGGCGCTATTCGACCGGCCACACCGGAGTCATGCGCTGAGGCGAGTCTCCGTCGGCGCGGCGCTGCTGTTCGCGGTCGTGCTCGGCTGCGCGATCGGCGCGGGGGAGCTGCTCAGTCTGGCCGAGCGGCCCGATGGGTCGACCGGTGTGGACCACAGCATCACCTCGTGGCTGGTGTCACATCGCACCGACGGGCTCACCGCCGTGGCCCGCGTGTCCTCCACGCTGGGCAGCACCAAGGTGCTCGGACCGTTGGTCGCGGTCGCCGCAATCGCATTGATCGTGCGCGGCCGCCCGTTCCTGGCCGCGGTGTTGATCGTCGCCTGGGCAGGATCGATCGGCCTCTACGACCTGACCAAGGCCGTCGTCGCCAGGCCCCGCCCGCCCGCCTCGATCGCGCTGACAACGGCGCAGAACACGTCGTTCCCGTCCGGGCATGCCACGCAATCGCTGGCGACCTGGGCGACGCTGGCAGCGATCAGCGCCGCGCTGTGGCCGAGATCGAGGGCGCCGGTTGTGATCGCGGCCGCCTGCCTGGTCGCGGCGATCGGCTGGTCGCGGGTGTACCTGGGCGTCCACTGGGCCACGGACGTCATCTGCGGTTGGGCGATCGCGGTCGCATGGATCGCCGGCGGCTCGCGTCTGCTGGCGCGGGCTTGACACCTATCGCGACGATGCATAGACTCGCTAGGTATGAAGAACGACGCCCTCAACGGACAGCTGGATCCCCTGATCCTGGCCACGATCGCCGACGAGCCGGCGCACGGCTACGCGATCCTGCAGCGGCTCAAGACGCGCAGCGACGGAGCGTTCGACCTTGCCGAGGGAACGATCTACCCCGCGCTGCACCGCCTGGAGCGTGACGGGCTGCTGAGCAGCTCGTGGTCGACCGAAGGCGGCCGCCGGCGGCGCGTGTACCGGATCACCCGTCGCGGCCAGGCCGCGTTGCAGACGCGCCGGCGCGAGTGGACGCTGTTCTCGCAGGCGGTCGAGGCGGTGTTCGCATGAGTTGGGTGCAACGCCTGTCCATCGAGCTGATCGCCCGCGGCGTCCCCCGCCGGGAGCGGGCGCGGATCGTGCTCGAGCTCGAGGATCACATTGCGTGTGAGCCGGACTGCGAGGAGCGGCTCGGTGACCCGCGCGAGCTGGCGGCCGGCTTCGCCGAGGAGCTGGCGACCTCGCGGGCGCGCCTGACCGCGTTCCGGGCGTTCTGGACGCTCGCGCTCGCCGCCGTGGCGCTCGCCCTGTCGCAGCTGGCGATTGGGCACGCCGGCGGCTATCCCGGATTCACGAGCGGCCTCTCGCTGGTCCTGTTCGTGCCCGCGCTGCTGGGTCTGTTCGTCGCCCCGCAGGTCGCGCTCGTGGCGGGATCGCTTGCCGCGCTGCGAGCGGTTCGGCGCCGCCGCGCGCGGTCGCTTCCGGCGGCCGAGATCGAGCTGATCGAGCGCCGGACACGGGTCGCGCTGCTGGCCGGGCTGGGGACCGTCGCGGGCCTCGGGTGCTACGTCCTGGACTTCGTGCTGGTCCTCCCCGGCTGGTACCTATTGCTGATCGGCGGGTCGGCGGCGGTGGCGGGCGCGGCGCTCCTGTCCGCCATGGGCGGCCTCCGCGAGGCCGCGGCGATCGTCTCGCACAACCCAGGGTCGGCCGGCGACGTCTACGACGACGTTCCGGTGCCCGGTCGACGGTGGCTGCGCCGGCACCCGTGGTGGCTCGGCGTGATCGGATCCGTGGGCCTGGCGATGATCGCGACCCTCGGTCAGGCCCATGCCGAGCGATCGCTCAGCGAAGGGCTCCAGCGCGGCACCCTCGAAGGTCTGATCGTGCTCATCGGGTACGCGCTGTTAGGCAGCGCGATCGGGCTGTTCACGAGACGCTCGGGCGGCTCGGACGCGCCATGAATCACGCCGAGCGCCGCGCCCGCCGCATCGTCGCCTCGGACGGGATCGGATGCAGGCGGCGTCGAGCAGCATCAGCGCGAAGATCCCGGCCAGGCCGAGGTCGGCCACGAAGTCCGCGGACGCGGTTACGAGCCCGTCGGATATCGCCGCTGCGGCGAGCACCGCCCCAAGATCGCGACCGAAGATGAGACGCATCTGAACGCGCCTCCAGAGCGCGACTGGGCTCGGTTCCTACGATGAAGGGGTGAAACGCCTCGGCTTCCTCTCCTTCGGCCACTGGCAGGCAGTCCGCGGCTCCGGTACGCGGACGGCCGCCGACGCCCTGAACCAGACGATCGAACTGGCCGTCGCGGCCGAGGAGCTCGGGATCGACGGGGCGTTCGTCCGCGTGCACCACTTCGCGCCCCAGCTCGCGTCCCCGTTCCCGCTGCTGGCGGCGATCGGGGCGCGGACCAGCCGAATCGAGATCGGCACCGCGGTCATCGACATGCGCTACGAGAACCCGCTCTATATGGCCGAGGAGGCGGCTGCCGCGGACCTGATCAGCGGGGGGCGGCTGCAGCTCGGAATCAGCCGCGGCTCCCCGGAGCCGGCGCTGCGCGGCTACGAGGCGTTCGGACACGTGCCCGCGGACGGCCAGAACGACGCCGAGATGGCGCGCGATCGCGCCGAGCAGTTCCGCGATGCGATCGCCGGCGCGGGAGTGGCGACCTCGGATCCGCGGATGACCGGGACGATCGCGCCGCTGGCGATCCAGCCGCAGTCGCCGGACCTGAGCGACCGGATCTGGTGGGGCTCGGGCACGCGCGAGACGGCGGGCTGGACCGCGCGACAGGGAATGAACCTGATGAGCTCGACGCTGCTCGTTGAGGACACCGGCGTGCCCTTCGACGAGCTGCAAGCCGAGCAGATCTCGATCTTCCGTTCGGTCTGGACCGACGCCGGATGGGAGCGCGAGCCGCGGATCTCGGTCAGTCGCAGCGTGATCCCGATCGTCTCCGACCTCGACCGCGCCTACTTCGGCGGCCGTGGCGGCGATCAGGACCAGCTCGGCTACCTCGAGGGCGAGATCGCCCGGTTCGGCCGCAGCTACACGGGCGACCCCGACGCGATCGCCGAGGAGCTCAGCCGGGACGCCGCGGTGCGCATGGCCGACACGTTGCTGCTGACCGTCCCCAACCAGCTCGGGGTGCAGTACAACGCACACCTGCTCGAGACGATCGCGCGGCACATCGGCCCGGCGATCGGCTGGGAGCCGGCGAGCGAAACCGCGTGCACAACGTCCCACTCGAGCGCTCCGGGCGCCACCGTGGGACGTTCGCCACGTGGGACGTGATCAACGTCCCAAGCTAACCCGCGAAGGCTTCGGGTGGGACGATAAGCACGTCGCCGCCCTCCAAGGAGCGCCGCGTGGCTAGTGTCGCGTTTGGAAAGTTTGGTGGGCACCGAGAGGTGCCACTGGTGGATGCTTGGCGAGGACGCAGGAGCCGTGCCGTAGCGGAGCTACGCGAGGCGACGAGGACGAAACCAGGCGCCGCCAGGGGTGCCTCGAATGCACGCGAACTTTCCAAACGGGACACTGGCTCATCGACCGGACAACGTCGTCAGGAACTGCAGCTAAACCATCACCTCGACCGCGAGCACGTCGACCAGTGCATGCAGCCACTCGGCCATGCGGTCGGCGTGCGCCGCGGGGGCGTCGAACCCAACCACCAGCCGGCCCGGGCGGTGCCGGTCGGCGGCGAGGAACTCGACGTGGGCCACGACGCAGCGCCGCCGCAGCAACAGGCTCAGCACTCGCATCAGGACGTCGGGAGCGTCGGCGCGCGTCTGCAGCGCGAGCGTGCGGCGTAACCGAGCCGGCGGACGCAGACGGTGGGCTGCGACCGAGACCGACGGGACGGGGGTAGTGGGAATCGCGGTGGTGGACATCGGAGCTCTTTCTCGATCCCCGATCCCGGTCAGCGACGCCGCCACCCGGTCCCGTGGGACCGTTCGGCCTGCGTCGCGTCGGAGCGCGCGCAGGCTAGGTGGCAATGACGATGTGCAGCGTCCGAGCAGCGCAGATCCGCCGGGGTGTGCCGGCGGGCTGCGGGATGCGCTCGAACGTCTGCACTGCGCCTAACTCTATCGGCCGGCGTCGCGGACGCGCCCGGGGCGAGCACGACCATCGTGCCGAACCCGCCGTCGGCCGGGCCGATCGGGATCGCGACGGCGTGCGCGACGTGGGGATGGGCGCACAGCGCGTTGGCGACGTCGAGCGGCATCACCTTGTGGCCGCCGATCAGCCGGGCATCGTCCGCGCGTCCCAGCACGTGCAGGTAGCCCCGCTGGTCGATCAGCCCGAGGTCGCCGGTGTGGTACTCGCCTCCGACGAAGCCCGAGCCGCCGGGCATGAGCTCGTACCCGTCGGCCGCGGCGGCGGACCGGACGATGATCATGCGCTCCTCCCCGGGCCGGGCGTCGGAGCCGTCGTCGCGCTCGATCCGCACCTGCACCCCGGGCAGCGGCCGGCCGGAGGTGTCGAGCAGCTCCGGGTGCGAGAGGTCGTATTCGGGGGCCGCCAGCATGCTCACGATCCCCGCCTCGCTGGCTCCGTACGGATGCGCCAGGATCGGGCCGGAGCGCTCGAGCAGCCGGCGGCGGAGGTTGGCGGGCGCGTTCGTGCCGATGTGGGTGATCGCCACCAGTGACGACAGATCGCGGCGGAGCAGGTCCGGATCGTCGATCAACTCGACCAGGCCCGGCTCGACCAGACCGAGGTGGGTGATCCGCTCGGCCTCGATCGTTCGCAGCACCTCGGCCGGGTCGAATCGCTCGCGCAGGACGAGCACTCCGCCCCCGACGACCACCTGGTCGGCCAGCACTTGTGAGACGTACGCCAGCGGGCTGCAGACCACCTGCCGCCGGTCGGGCGTCGGGCCGATGTCCACCATCCGGTCATACGCGGCGAAGCTGCGGCGGCTCGCCTTAGACCCGCCGGTGGTCCCGCCCGAGGAGACGAGCGCCCACAGGTCCTGTGGGTCAGCTCGGCCGGCCAGCGGATCCGGCGGCATCGAGCCGGCGACGGCCAGCAGGTCGAGGTCGATGCCCGGCACGGCGCCGAGCGACATCGTCGACGACACCAGCCCGCGCGCGATCGCGGTCGAGGCGGCGCCGGCGGTCTCGGGGAACACGATCAGCACGTCGGCGGCGACGTGCTCCAGGAACGCATGCAGGCGCTCGTCTAACCCCCGGTTGGGGCAGAACGAGGTGGCGCAGGCCAGCAAGCCGGCCGCGTACCTGATCGCCAGCGCCTCGGGCGAGATCGTGGCCAGGATCGCCACCCGATCACCGCGCTGCAGGCCGGCGGACTCGAGCGCACGCGCCAGCCGGTAGACAAGCGCGGCGAACTCGGCGGCCCTCAATTGACGCTCGCGATCAGCGATCACGACCGCGTCGGGCTGGTGGACGGCGCGCGCCAGGGCGCGCTCGAAGTACCGCCGGTACCGCCGCTCGGTGGTGTCTGACGTACTCATCTCGCGTCCTCCGCTGCCGGGATCATCATGCCGTCTCCGCCGGATCACAGCGATCCCGATCGCGCCGCCGACCTCTCGCGAGGCGACCCTCATTGTTTCATCGTGCGATGAATATAGTCTCATCTAGTGCTGAAATCAAGCCCCCGCGGTTCAGTCCTCCCCATCCGCTTCACTGAAGCCGTGCTCGCACTGGCCACCAACTGGGAGGAGGTCACGGCGATCGCGACCTCGTTACTCGCCCTCGGACTGCTCGGCGGGATCGCCGCCGCGGTGTTCGCCGCACAGCAGGTGCGTGAGGCGCGGCGCAGCCGTGAGGCGGAGATGGCGGCCGAGTTCTTCCGCCGGTGGAACGAGGACCCGCTGGTCGAGACCCGGCGACTGGTGGCGCGGTTTGACTCGCCCGAGCAGCTGAGCGACGCCTATGCGACCTACGCGGCCGCCGACGCCCCCGAGGCCTACGTGATGTACCGCGAGCTCGACTTCTTCGAGCAGCTGGCGGCGATGGAGTCGCTCGGTGCGTTCGACCTGGAGCTGATCAAGCGAATGCTCGGAAGGACGCTGATCGACCGCTGGGAGATGTGGGAGCCGGCCATCACCCGGGCCCACGGTCCCGGCACCTACCCGATGTTCGAGGGCCTCGTGGGCAAGCTCCGGCGGGAGCTCGACCAGCCGTCTGTTCGTCACCGTTAATCACAGCTTTCGGCAGCATTGACGTTATCGTGAGCAATCTGCAGAGGAAGCGGTAATCGTCACCACACCGGCGCTATTGCGCGTACGCGCCGATCCGTGATATCAAACGACGCGTGCGGGGCGGGATCTGCGTCGTGGTACTGGCCATGTGCCTCGCGCTTCCCGCTGTCGCCTCGGCGGACCGGGCGTTCAGCGCGCGGTTCAGTACGAACACGCAGGGGAACATCGCGATTGCGGCGAACTCGATCGAGTCGTGTTTAGACTCGTTGGCGGTTTGCGCGGATGTCCGCAACGCGGTCGGTGGCGCGGTCTCGGGGAACAACAACAATTCGCGGACGATGACGTGGATCGACGCCGACGGCGACCCGTCGACGTTTGACTCGAGCTCGTCGGACCTGAGCCTGCCCGCGGGGGCGACCGTGCTGTTCGCCGGGCTCTACTACGGCGGCAAGCTCGGCGCCAGCTCGGGAGGCTCGCCGGCGCCGAATCCGTCGGCCAACAACACGGTGCTGTTCAAGGCGCCCGGCGAGACGAGCTACCGGTCGCTGACGACGGCCACCACGCCCGATACGTCCTCGACCCAGTACCAGGGGTTCGTTAACGTCACCGACATCGTCCAGGCTGCCGGCGCGGGCACATACTGGACCGCGAACGTCCAGCTCGGCACTGGGCTCAGCGACGCCACCGAGGGGGGCTGGGCACTGGTGGTGGCCTACGGCGACCCCAACGCCCCCAGCCGCAACCTGTCGATCTTCGACGGGCTGCAGAACGTCTCGAGCTCGGGCAACGTGACGATCCCACTGAGCGGCTTTCAGACGCCGCTGTCGGGCCCCGTGAACTCGACGGTCGGCATGGTCGCCTATGAGGGCGACCTCGGCACGACCGGAGACGGGGCGTCGATTCAGGGCGGCTCGGGCAGCTTCACCGCGCTGTCCAATGCGGTCAATCCGGCGAACAACGTGTTCAACTCGACGATCTCAAACGCGGGCGCGTTGGTCACGTCGCGCACTCCAAGCTTTCAGAACAACCTGGGCTATGACGCCGATCTGTTCAGCACGACGAACGTGCTGGGCAACAACCAGCGCAGCACCCAGGTCAGGCTGTCGACGAACGGGGACGCGTATCAGCCCGGGGTGGTCACGATCGCCACCGACTTGTTCGCGCCGAAGATAACCGCGACCAAGACCGTCGACCGGGCGACCGCGAATCTCGGGGACACGCTGACGTACACCGTCGCGATCCAGAACACCGGACAGGACGGCGCCGCCGGCACGACGTTCACCGATCCGATCCCTGCCGGAGCCGCGTTCGTTCCTGGGAGCATCCGGGTCAACGGCGCGGCGGTCAGCGACGCGAGCGGTGACGATCTGGGCGAGTTCGCCGGGGGTCAGGTGGTGGCCCGCCTGGGCACCGGCGCGACGGCCGCGGCGGGGGGCACGCTCGCCCCGAATGCGAGCGCGACGGTGAGCTTCCAGGCAACTGTCGCCACCTCCGGGCTGGCGTTGGGCGCCACGATCGACAACACCGCGAGTCTGGCGTTCACCGCCGCCACAACCGGCGTGGCCAGCACGGTCAACACCGCTCCCGCCACCACGCGCGTGCTCGCTCCCGATCTGGCGATCGGCAAGGCGCACTCGCCGGCGCTCGCGCCCGGTTCGCCCAGCACCTACACGATCACGGTCGGCAACACAGGCGACGGGCCTACCTCGGGGGCGGTTACGGTCACCGACACGCTCGAGACGGGGCTGACCCTCACCGGCGCGGTCAGCGGGACCGGCTGGGCGTGCACGACGTCGGGGGCGACGATCACGTGCGCGCGCTCGGATGCGCTCGCGGCCGGCAGCAACTATCCGGCGATCTCGATCCCGGTGCTCGTCAGCCCCGCAGCGCAGCCGGGACAGCTGAGCAACACCGCGAGCGTGCAGGCACCCAGCGACGGGAACCCCGACAACAACTCCGTCACCGACGCCGGCGCCGTCAGCCAACCATCGGTCGACCTGCACGTCACCAAGGTGGTGACCAGCTCGCCGCACTTCACGCCAATCGGCTACCTGTTCTTCTTAGACCCGATCACGTATCACATCGAGGTCACCAACAACGGCATCGCCAACGCCAACAACGTCCAGCTCAACGAATCGTTCGACTCACCCCTGGTCCTCGATTCGATCACCCCCTCGCAAGGCACGTGCACCGGGGCCGTCTGCAACCTCGGGACGATCACGCCGGGGCAAGCGCCGGTCACGATCAACGTACAGATGGGCATGGAGGACGGCTTCGCCACCTATCCGTCCGACAAGCTGCTGAACAACACGGCGACCGTGTCGACCCCGGGTGCGGCCGAGACCAACCCTGACGACAACAGCGCGTCGGCCGCGATCTCGACGGTGCCGTGGGCCGAGACCTCGATCACCAAGACGTTCTCGCCTGCGCAGCCGGTCGCGGGAGGCCCGGTCACGTACACGCTGACAATGCACAGCGATGGGCCAGGGACGGTCGACATGGTGGCGGCCGACGTCCTGCCGGCGGCGCTGGAGAAGCCCCCGACGACGATCTCGATCTCAGGCGGGACCGGCAACTGTGAGTTCGACCCGACAGGGGCGAACATCGGCGTGCCAGCCCCGGGGTTCCCGATCGTTTCCTGCGAAATCCCCCAGTTCCGCCCGGGCGAGGACCGCGTGATCACGATCCAGAGCACGCTGGCGCCCGACAGCGCGGGCACCCAAGTGGACAACCTCGCGGTCTCGAGCAATACCCTGCCGCTCGCCGGGGCCTTCAGCTTCGAGCCCGACTTCACCAACAACGACGCCGAGGTCAGCTTCACGCCCGGCACGGTCGACGTCGGGATCACCAAGAGCGTGATCGGCCCCAGCACCGTCTCGGTCGGCGACACCGCCCACTTCCAGCTGGTGGCCTCGAACTCGGGCACGGTCGCCGCCGAGAACGTGATCGTGACCGACACGCTGCCGGCTGGCCTGGAGCCCGTCGACCTCCCGGCCGGGTGCGTCGCGGCCGGGCAGGTCGTCTCCTGCGCGCTGGGGACGCTCGCGCCCCGCTCTACCCAGACGATCGATCTGCACGCCCGGGTGGGATCGGCGGCCGCGGGAAGCACCGTGACCAACCACGCGTCGATCCACAATGACGAGGCCGACCTTGACTCGGGCAACGACACCAGCTCGGCCAAGCTCACGATCAAACCGCTGCCGTCGCCGCCTCCACCCCCGCCGCCCGCGGCCAAACCGATCGACGTCGCGGTCACGGTCACGCCACCCAGCGGCCTGGCGACCGTCGGCATGCCCGGCTCATGGACGCTAAAGGTCGTCAACCACGGCCCGGGGACCGCCACCAACGTGACGCTCACCAGCACGCCCCACGGCAACGCCGACGTGGCCGGCGCGACCCTCAGGCCCGCCGCATGCTTCACCGCTCCGGGGATCAAATGCGGGCTGGGCACGCTCGCGCCCGGCGCTTCGCGGACCGTCGTCGTCGACCTGCGCCCGACCGCCGCCGGGCGACTCGAGCTCACCGGCAAAGTCAACGCGGCAGAGACCGACAGCGTGCCCCCCAATAACACCGACCAGGCCGCCATCACGGTCGGCCTCGCGACCGTCGACCTCGCCGCGACCGCAGCACCTGCGCAGCTCACCGCCGGCGATGCGACGACGATCACGATCAAGGCCAAAACGCAAAGCCGACGCCCGGCGCACAACGCCAGCGTCTGCGTCCGCGTGCCCAAAGGCCTCACGGTCCCCCGGCCAGGCACGGCGACCCGGCACGGCGGACGCCTGTGCTGGCGCATCACGCGACTCCCGACCGGTCGGCGCCGCGTCCTTCACCTGCGCGCCGTGTCCCAGCACACATCACACGCCCACACCGTCGTCCTCGAGCTCACCGTGCAGGGCGCCGGCGTGCGCACACGCCACGCACGCCTCGCACTCCGCATCGTCCCGCCGCCCAAGCCCCCACCGGCGCCACCGCCGATCGTCACCGGCTGAGATCAGACCGCCGGGATCACCTCGGCGGCCAGCCGCTCCATCTGCTCGGCGTCGTCGACGAGCGGGTTGAGCAGGGTCAGCTCGGCCCCGGCGTCGACGACCTCGCGGATCCCGGCGGCGCAGGCGGCGGGCGGACCGACCACCCACACGTGCGACCAGCCACCGCGTAAGTAGTGGCGAGCGAGCGCGGCCTCCATCCGCTCCGCCGCGCGTTGCGCGTCGTCGTCGACGTGCACGTACACGCGCTTGGCGAAGCGGTACGTCGCCGGATCGCGGTCCAGCTCGGCGAGCGCGCTGCGCACCGTCTGGGCCTGCTCGGCGAAGTTCGCCGTCGGCTGCGAACCGGCGCCGAAGAAGCCGTCGGCCAGCCGGGCGGCGCGCCGCAGCGCGTCCGGGTGGTTGCCGCCGATCCACAGCGGCGGGTGCGGGCGCTGGACGGGCTTGGGCTCCATCGTCGCGCCGTCGAGCTTCCAGAAGCGGCCGTCGAGGTTGATCTCGGCGTCGCTCCAGCAGGCCTTCATCACCGCGATTCCCTCGTTGAAGCGAGCCACCAGCGCGTCGGGGTCGATCCCGAAGGCGGCGAACGGCCGTCCCTTGCCCCCGGTCCCGATCCCGATCTCGACGCGCCCGTGGCTGAGCTGGTCGATCGTCGCGATCGCCTTGGCCAGGTGCACCGGGTTGTGCAGCGGGGTCACGAACACCGCGCACCCGAGCCGCAGCCGCTCGCAGCAGGCCGCGGCGCAGGTCATCGTCTCGAGCGGGCTGAGCGTCGGCGCCGATCCGAGGATCTGCTCCTGAACCCACGCGCCGGTGAAGCCGAGTTCCTCGGCGCGCCGCAGGTGCGCGCGGAAGCCGGCGGCGTCGAACGCGCCATCGGCGACGTACTGCGGGATCGAGATCGCGAACTCCACCGGGGGATTAACTACATACCCGGAGCGCCGAACGTGGAGCGCAGCCGTCGCGCGTACGACCGCGCGCGGTCGGTTCCGCGACGGCCCGCCCACGGATGCGGGCCAACTGCCCACGGGTGCCAGCCGAGCGTCCCGTAGTGCTGGCGCAGCAGCGCCTTGAGCTCACCCCGGTGCGCCCCGCAGGCGTAGCGGTGGGGCCCGTAGATCCCGCGGCCATGCCAGGTCAGCCAGCGACCGGGCTCGGCGTCAACGTACTCGCCGTGGCGCAGGTCGAGCATCTGGTGCTCGAGCGACGCCTGCGTCTCGCGATCGGGCCGCGCCCCGCAGATCTCGCACCTGAACACCACCGCCACCGGCATCGCTCACTCACGGTACCCGGTGGTCAGGGCGTCGCCGCGCCGCCGCCACGCGGGCTCGACGTCGAACGTACGGCGAATCCGTCGCTGGCGCAGGTATCGGACCACCGGCCCGCTCGCGAACCTGCCCGTGCGCGCGTACAGCCTCGCGGCCGCGTCGGCCTCGGAGAACGGCATGTACTTATCGGGGAACCCGGGCATCGTGCACGCCATGCAGATCCCCCCGACGTTCGGGCAGCCGCCGATCCCGCTGACCCAGCCGCGCACGGGCACGTTGCACTTGACCACCGGGCCCTTGCAGCCCAGCTTGACCAGGCAGCGCCCGTCGCCGGGGTGCTCGGAGAACAGGCCCTGCTCGGCCATGCCCGCGCGATCGCAGCGCTCGTGCACCGTGCGGTCGAAGATCCGCCGCGGGCGCCCCTGCTCGTCGAGGTCGATCGCCGGCGCCATTCCGGCGATGTGGAGCACCAGATACAGCAGCGTCTCGGTGATGTTGTCGGGCTGGACCGGGCACCCGGGGAGATTGACCACAGGGAGGCCGCGGCGTGACTCCCACTTCCACCCCAGGTAGTCGCGCAGGCCCATCGCGCCGGTCGGGTTGTTACGCATCGCCGGGATCCCACCGTAGGCGGCGCAGGTCCCGAGCGCCAGCACCGCGGCCGCGCGCGGGGCCAGTCGATCGATCCAGGCGTTGGTGAGGATCGGTTGGCCGGTCTCGTGGTCGGTGCCCATTCCCGCCCAGTGGCCGTCGCCGTTGATCTCCTCGTTGGGCACCGACCCCTCGAGCACGAGGATGAACGGGTCCAGGTCGCCGTCGGCTGCCCCGTAGAAAGCCTGCATGAACTCCTCGCCGGTCTCGTAGGCGAGGACCGGGTTGTGGAGGATCACCGGCGGCATTCCCGGCAGGCACCCGCGCAGCAGGTCCTCCAGGCTCGGATTCGTGGCCGCGGTCAGCGCGATCGAGTCGCCGTCGCACCCGAGGCCCGAGGTGATCCACAGGATCGAGACCGGATCTCGAAGCCGAAGCGCTACGCGCGGCGGCGCCGCATCGGAGGGGAAGCTCACGCCGGTCACCTTCGCGTCGAGCCGCTGCGGCGCTCGCGCGGATTGAGCTGTGCGGTGCGCTGGAGCAGCGACTCCAGGTGCGTGTCGAGCGTGCCGTGCAGGTGCAGGTCGCCGGTGGTTCCGGTTACCAGCCCCGAATGGGCGAGCCTCGCGAGCGCGTGCGAGATCGAGGGCCGCTCGGCCGCCGCCAGCTGGCCGAGCAGCCGGTGCGTCAGCGGCAGCGTCAGCCGGATCCCGGTCGGCTCCACCCTCCCCCAGCGCCCGGCAAGGTGCCACAGCAGCAGGTCGAGGCGGACCTCCAGGCGCGGCTGGGCGGTGATCGCCCGCAGCACGTTGATGTCGGTCGTTCGCCGGCAGGCTCGGCTCATCAGCGCCCGCTCGATCTGGGGCCACGGCCTGACCCGGTCGGCGAACTCGGCGTCGAGCATCGCCAGCTGCGTCGGGCACAGCACCCGCCACGCCGCCAACCCCTCCAGCAGCTCGTCCGGCTTGCCGGCAGCGGACTGCAGCAGGTCGCCGGAGCCGAGCAGCTCGGTGGTGACGCGGTCGCCCACCTGCATCTCGAACGCGAGCACACCATCGAGGATCAGCAGCCCGAGGCCCCCCAGGGCGGCCTCGAACCAGGGACCCAGGTCGGCCTCGCCGACCTCGGCCTCCAGCACTCGCGCCGTGGCCAGCTGGCGCGCGCTGACGCGCGAGCGGATGTCGAACTCAGCGGCGAGGTCGTCGTCGAGGTCGAGAAGGTAGGCGTACAGGGACCGGGGATCGGGCTCGCGAGGTCCGTCGTCGAGCTGACGCCGCCACCGAAACGGAGCGGGGTGGGCAGCGCCGTCGTCGTCGGTGGAAACCGTCATGCGTCTCCTTCCTCCCCGCATCGCCGAAGGGCCCTGGGAGGAGTCTAAGGGTCCGATGAATCGATTTCACCCGGTAATGCCGGTTACCCCAGATGGGTGTAACCCCAGTTACCAGACGTCCTGGCGGCCTGTGGCCCAGTGATAGAACCGACGCGTGTGCTTGGCGATCCCCGGTCAAGTCATCGAGATCGTCGATGAGGAGAACAGACTTGCCAAGGTTGACGTCGCCGGGGTGCGCCGGAGCGTCAACATTGGGTTGCTGGACGATGGAGGCGGGGGCGTAGGCCCCGGAGACTGGGTGCTGATCCACGTCGGCTTTGCGATCTCGCAGGTCGACGAGGAGGAGGCGCGCGCAACACTCGACCTGCTCGTGCGGATGGGCGCCGACTACGAGCAGGAGCTCGAGGAGCTGAAGGCCAGCGTCATCGAGTGAGTTTCGCGTCGACATCGCGCGAGTCCTGCGGCTCTGACCACTGCATCACCTGCGGCGATGACGGGGATCCGATGACTGTGGTGAGGGTCGACGGCGAGCGCGAGTTGGCCCTGTGCTCCGGGGCCGACGGACAGCGCTCCACGGTCGAGATCGCGCTGGTCGCGCCGGTGGCGCCGGGCGACACGCTGCTCGTACACGCCGGGACCGCGATCGCGCGGCTGAACCGGGAGGTGTCCACATGAGGTTCGTCGACGAGTTCCGGGACGCCGAGCTCGGGCGCGCGCTGGCGGCGGAGATCCTCTCGCGCGTCGAGCCCGGCCGCCACTACAAGGTGATGGAGGTGTGCGGCGGGCACACCCACTCGATCTACAAGTACGGGGTCGACGACCTGCTGCCGGCCAACGTCGAGCTGGTCCACGGACCCGGCTGCCCGGTGTGCGTGATCCCGATGGGCCGGGTCGACGACGGGATCGCCGTGGCGCAGGAAGAGGGCGTGATCTTCGCCTGCTTCGGCGACATGATGCGCGTCCCCGGGTCGCGCGGCAGCCTGCTCGAAGCCAAGGCCGCCGGGGCGGACATCCGGATGGTCTATTCGCCACTCGACGCGTTGCGGATCGCCAAGCAGAACCCCGACCGCGAGGTCGTGTTCTTCGCGATCGGGTTCGAAACGACCGCGCCCTCGACCGCGCTGACGCTCAAGCGCGCCCGAGCCGAGGGTGTCAAGAACTTCTCCTGCATGTGCAGCCACGTTACGATCGTGCCCCCGCTGCGCGCGCTGCTCGAGTCGCCGGATCTGCGGCTCGACGGGTTCATCGGGCCCGGACACGTGTCGACCGTGGTCGGCGCCCGGCCGTTCGAGTTCATCCCCGCCGACTATGGGAAGCCGGTGGTGATCGCCGGGTTCGAGCCGCTGGACATCCTTCAGTCGGTCTCGATGATCTTGCGCCAGCTCGACGAGCGCCGCTGCGAGGTCGAGAACCAGTACAAGCGGGTGGTCCCCTACGAGGGCAACCTGCGGGCGCTCGAGGTGATGGCCGAGGTGTTCGAACTGCGCCCCCACTTCGAGTGGCGCGGCCTGGGGTTCATCTCGCACAGCGGGCTGAAGCTGTCGGCGGACTATGCCGAGCTCGACGCCGAGCGGCGCTTCAGCGTCCCCGGCGTGCGGGTCGCCGATCCCAAGGCGTGCCAGTGCGGCGAGGTCCTCAAGGGCGTGATCAAGCCGTGGGAGTGCAAGGTGTTCGGCACCGCCTGCACGCCCGAGCGGCCGATCGGCACGTGCATGGTCTCCTCCGAGGGCGCCTGCGCCGCCTATTACAACTACGGGCGGTTCGCGCGCGAACGCGAGGTGGTGTGATGGGCGCGATCTCCGAGCGCGAGCAGAAGATCCTCGGGATCATCGAGACGGCTCGGGGCAAGCGCGCGAAGTTCCGCGATAACCAGATCAACATGGCTCACGGAGCCGGTGGCAAGGCGACCCAGTCGCTGATCGAGGGCCTGTTCGTGCCGGCCTTCGGCGGCGACACGCTCGGCGAGATGGCCGATGCCGGGACCGTCGTGGTCGACGGCACGCGGCTGGCGATGACCACCGACTCCTACGTGGTCAAGCCCCTGCGGTTCCCCGGCGGATCGATCGGCGAGCTCGCGGTCAACGGGACCGCGAACGACCTCGCGGTGGCGGGCGCCAAACCGCTCGCGCTGAGCCTGTCGCTCGTGCTCGAGGAGGGGCTCGGATCCGATGAGCTCCGCGCCGAGGTCGAGGCGATCGCGGCGGCCGCCGAGCGGGCCGAGGTCGAGATCGTCGCCGGCGACACCAAGGTGGTCGAGCGCGGCCGGGCCGAGGGCATGTATGTGTGCACGACCGGGATCGGGCGTCAGGACCCGCGCGCGCAGCTGTCGCCGAGCGCGCTCCAGCCCGGCGACCGGATCCTGCTGTCGGGGAGCATCGGCGAGCACGGGACCGCGATCATGCTGGCCCGCGGCGAGTTCGAGCTCGACGCCGAGATCGAGTCGGACACCCGACCGCTGTGGCCGGCCGTCGACGCGCTGCTCGAGGCGGTCGGTCCGAGCCTGCGGTGCATGCGCGACGCCACTCGTGGCGGGGTCGCGTCGGTGCTCAACGAGCTGGCCCGGTCCTCGACGGTGGCGATGATCGTGCGCGAGCGCGAGATCCCGGTGAACCCGGCCGTGGCCGGTGCCGCGGAGATCCTGGGGATCGACCCGATGTACGTGGCCAACGAGGGCAAGCTGGTCGCGTTCGTGGCTCCCGGGGCGGCGGAGCAGGCGCTGGCGGCACTGCGGAGCGTCGACGGCTGTGCGTCGGCGGCGGAGATCGGCGAGGTGCGCACCGAGCCGCCCGGGATGGTGCTGATGCAGACGAGCTTCGGCGGCAAACGGGTGATGGATCAGCTGGTGGGTGACCCGCTGCCGCGAATTTGTTGAGCGAACGAGGAGAGACGTGATGGCCGCGACCGAGAGTCCTTACAGCGCCCAGAAGCAGACCGAGGCGATCACCGCCCACGTTCTCTGGATGACGACCGGGCTCAGTTGCGAGGGCGACTCAGTGGCGATGACGTCGGCCACCAACCCGAGCCTCGAGGACATCATCCTGCAGGCGATCCCGGGGATGCCGAAGGTCGTCGTCCACAACCAGGTGGTCGACTACGCGGTCGGCCAGGAGTATGCGCAGGCCTGGTTCGACGCCGAGAACGGCGAGCTCGACCCGTTCGTGCTGGTGATCGAGGGCTCGCTCGGCAACGAGGAGATCAACGGCGAGGGCCACTGGACCGGGTTCGCGGTCAACCCGGAGAACGGCCAGCCGATCACGATGAACGAGTGGCTCGACCGGCTGGCGCCCAAGGCCGCAGCGGTCGTGGCCGTCGGAACGTGTGCCACCTACGGCGGCATCCCCGCCATGAAGAACAACCCGACCGGCGCGATGGGCGTGCCCGACTACCTCGGCTGGAAGTGGAAGTCCAAGGCGGGCCTGCCGATCGTCTGCATCCCCGGCTGCCCGGCGCAGCCCGACAACATGACCGAGACACTGCTGTACCTGGCGCTCCACCTGGCCGGCCTCGCACCTGCCCCCGAGCTCGACGAGGCGCTCCGGCCCAAGTGGCTGTTCGGGCGGACCGTGCGCGAGAGCTGCAACCGCGCCGGCTTCACCGAGCAGGGCCAGTTCGCAACCGAATACGGCTCCGACCACCGTTGCCTGGTCAAGCTCGGATGCAAGGGCCCGGTAGTCAAGTGCAACGTGCCCGTCCGCGGCTGGGTGAACGGCATCGGCGGCTGCCCGAACGTGGGCGGAATCTGCATGGCGTGCACGATGCCGGGATTCCCCGACCAGTTCATGCCGTTCATGGACGAGGACAAGCTGGGCGCACTCAACGCGAACATCACCAAGTACACGTATGGCCCGATCGTGAAGTACTTCCGTCACCGGATGGCTGACAAGCACGACGTCGAGCCGGAGTGGCGTCGGAGGGGCCCGACGCTCACCAGCGGCTACGCCAAGCGCTGGTAATCGTCCCCATCACCCTGGAAATCTAAATCTCGAGGAGACACACATGGCGACTGAGACGCCCGAACAGCAGAGGGTGATGGTCAAGGAGATGTCGTGGGATCCGATCACGCGGATCGTCGGCAGCCTCGGGATCCACACCGAGATCGACTTCACCAATCAGCAGGTCCTCAAGTGCTACAGCACCTCGATGATCTTCCGCGGGTTCGACATCTTCATGAAGGGGATCGACCCCCGCGACGCGCACTTCATCACCAGCCGGATCTGTGGCATCTGCGGTGACAACCACTGCACGTGCTCATGCCTCAACCAGAACATGGCCTACGGCGTCAAGCCGCCGCCGCTGGGCGACCTCGCGTTCAACCTCGCCGAGACCGCCGACTATATGTTCGACCACGCGATCTTCAACGACTGCATGGCCAACGTGGACTTCTGTGAGCAGATGGTCAAGGAGACCAACCCCAGCCTGCTGGCCAAGGCCGAGACCACCGCCGCCCCGGGCAGCGACGTGCACGGCTACAAAACGATCGCCGACATCATGCGCGCGCTGAACCCGTTCACCGGCGAGTTCTACCTCGAGACGCTGCACGTGGCGCGCTACACACGCGAGATGTACTGCCTGTTCGGCGGCCGCCACACGCACCCGTCGACGATCATGCCGGGCGGCTGCAGCGCGGACATCACCCACCAGACCTGCACCGACTACTACGTGCGGCTGATGCGCTACTTCGACTACGTCAAGCGCAGCGTGCCGATGCACGACGACCTGTATGACTTCTTCCTGCGCGAGCTGCCGGGATACGACATGGTCGGCTACCGCGAGACCAACCTCGTCAACTGGGGCTCGTTCGACGACCCCGACTACGTCGACTACGACTATCGGCACATGACCGACTGGGGCCGCAAGCGCTACATCACGCCGGGCGTGGCGATCGGCGGCGAGCTGATCACCACCGACCTGGTCGAGATCAACCTGATGATCCGGATCCTGCTCGGTTCGTCGTACTTCGACTCGTGGGAGAGCGAGCCGACGCTGGTCGACCGCGACCCGCTGGGCAACCCCGTCGACAAGAACCACCCCTGGAACAAGGTCACGCTGCCGCGCCCGCAGAAGCGCGACTTCACCGACAAGTACACCTGGGTCGTGTCGCCGCGGATCTACGACAAGCGCACCGACACCCACGTGTGCTGCGACACCGGCGGCGGCCCGTTCGCCCGCCAGTGGTGCACCGCGAAGGCCGGCCTGGTCGACTTCGGCTACGCCAAGGCCACCGGCCACTCGATCCAGATGGTGCTCCCGCGCTCACCGAACCTGCCCGAGATGGAGCTCGAGTGGAACGTGCCCGAGAAGTCCAACGCGATCGAGCGCGACCGGGCCCGCACCTACCACCAGGCATATAGCGCGCTGATCGCGCTGCACTGCCTGGAGCGGGCGATGAAGGAGGTTCGCGCCGGCCGGACCAAGAGCTGGAACAGCTTCGAGGTCCCCGAGAACGCCGTCAGCTGCGGGTTCCACGAGGCCGCGCGCGGCGTGCTCTCGCACCACATGGTGATCCGCGACCACAAGATCGCCAACTACCAGCCGTACCCGCCGACGCCGTGGAACGCCAGCCCCCGGGACGTGTACGGGACGCCCGGGCCCTACGAGGACGCGGTGCAGAACACGCCGATCTTCGAGGAGAACGGCCCCGACAAGTTCAAGGGAATCGACATCATGCGCGCGGTCCGCTCGTTCGACCCGTGCCTGCCGTGCGGCGTGCACATGTACACGGGCGGCGGCAAGGTGCGCAAGGTGGTTCACACCCCGACGGCGATGGCCTAGCGACACCCGATGAGCACCGACACCCAGAGCGACGCGTCGGGCGAACTGCTCGAGCGCGTCCAGGAGCTCCAGGCCGCGCTCGACGGCGCGCCCAGCTCGGGCACTCGCGAGCTCACCGAGGAGCTCGTGGCCGCGATCGTGCAGATGTACGGGGCCGGACTGCAGCGGATTCTCCAGGGGTTGCTCGGCGCCGGCGCCGACGGCCAGCGGATCGCGGCCGAGTTGGCCGAGGATCCGCTGGTGGCGACGCTGCTGCTGATCCACGACCTGCACCCGATCCCGCTGCACCAGCGCGTCCAGGAGGCGCTGGACTCCGTGCGGCCCTACATGGACTCGCACGGAGGCGACGTCGAGCTGCTGTCGCTCGACGACGGCGTCGCCCGCATCCGCCTACGCGGGAGTTGCTCGGACTGCTCGGCATCGTCGGTGACGCTCGAGCTCGCGATCAAGCAGGCGCTCGACGGGGCAGCGCCCGATCTGGAGGGGCTCGAGGTCGAGGGCGTGGCGCCGCAGATGCCGGGGCTGTCGCTGCCGATGGCCGGCAACGGGAGCGAGCTGTCGATGACCGGCAACGGCACCGAGCTGCCGATCGTGATGTCGGGCGAGGGACCGCCCGCCCCCTCGCCCGTGCCGCTGCCCGCGTGGTTCGAGCTCGACGGGATCGCCCAGCCGGCCGAGGGCTCGATCGCCGCGGTCAGCGTGGGCGGCAACGAGCTCGTGGTGGCCAACGTCGACGGCACGCTGCTGGCCTACCGAGACGCGTGCGCGCACTGCGGCGGGCAGCTGCACGACGGCGACCTGGCTTCGGGTGCGCTTCGCTGCCCGCGTTGTGAACGCTCCTTCTTTCTCCCGCGCGCGGGGCGGTCGCTGGACGACGACCGGCTCCAGCTGGAGCCGGTGCCTTTGCTGCGCGAACAGGGGCGAGTCAAGGTGGCGCTCGCGGGATGAGCGCGCACGAGGTCCGCAGCGATCCCGCGAGCCGCCGCCTGATCGCCGACGCCGTGTCGACCCGGCGCCGTGCACAGGCGGTCTCCGGGATGCGAGGGCTGGCGCGGCCACGGGCCCCGTCGGCGGCATCGCGGCAGCCGGGCGCGACGCCCGCCGACGAAACCCTGGAGCACTGCGACCTGTGCGGGATCTCGATCCCCTCCGACCACCGTCACTTGCTGGCGCTGGTCGAGCGCCGGATCGTCTGTTCCTGCGAGGCGTGCTGGGCGATGCGCGCGGGCGAAGGCGACTATCGGCCGGTCGGCAACCGGACCTTGTGGCTGGAGGATCTCGACGTCCCCGACGAGATCTGGGCGAGCTTTGGGATCCCGATCGGGCTGGCGTTCTTCATGAACTCGACGGTAACCTCGTGCGTGGTGGCGATGTACCCCAGCCCCGCGGGCGCGACCGAGTCCGAGTTGCACTTCGAGACCTGGCGGCAGCTGGTCGACCGCAATCCGGTGCTCGACGAGCTCGAGCCCGACATCGAGGGCCTGGTCGCTAACCGGCTGAGCGACCCGCCGACGTACGCGATCGCGCCGATCGACCGCTGCTATGCGCTGACCGGGGCGATCAAGATGACCTGGGAGGGGATCTCCGGCGGGGCCGGGGTCGGCCAGGCGGTGACGCGCTTCTTCGACGAGCTCCGAGCGACGGCAGCGCGGGCGTGAGCGTCGATCCGGCGATGATCGAGGTCGACGGCCGCCAGCGTCCGCCCGATCCCGAGTTCGCGGTCGTCGACGCGCGCACGGTGCGTTATGCGGCGGCGCCGATGCTCATGCTCGACCTGCAGGTGCGCGATCACAGCGGCCGCGATGTCTACATGATCGCGCTGACGATCCAGCTGATGATCGAGCCGGCCCGGCGCACCTACGACGACGCCACCCGCGAGCGCCTGGTCGAGCTGTTCGGGGCGCCGGTGCGCTGGGCGGTGACCACCCGCAGCCTGGTGTGGGCGCAGCTCGACGTGCTCGTGCCGGCGTTCACCGGATCGACCACGGTCTCGGTCCCGATCTCCTGCAGCTACGACCTCGAGCTGGCGGCGGCCAAGTACCTGCACTCGCTCCCGAGCGGGGAGGTGCCGTTGGCGCTCCACTTCAACGGCACGATCTACTACCCCGGCGATCACGGGGGCCTGCAGATGGTGCTGGTCCCGTGGAACAAGTCGGCCGACTACCGGATGCCGGTGTCGGTGTGGAGCGAGACGATCGAGCACTACTACCCCAACACCGGCTGGCTGGCGCTGCGGTCCCAGACGCTGGAGGCGCTGCAGCGCGAGAAGCTGAGGCGCGGCCTGGCGACGCTGGATGCGTGCCTGAGCGAATTGCTGCAGGAGGCGCACACCGACCGTGGCTGACCAACTCCAGCAGCTGCTTGACTCGCTGCTGTGGGAGGGCTACGCGCTGTACCCCTACACGCCGACCGCGACCAAGAACGCAACCCCAACGCCGTTCGGGATCGTGTACCCGCCGGCCTACGCCGAGGCCCTGACGACGACGTACGACGAGCTCGAGCTCCGCTGCGCGCTCGAGGCCCCACCGGACGCGATCCTCGCGGCCCGGCTGCGGTTCCTGATCGCCGCCGGCGAGCGCCACCAGGCGCAGGAGCGCGCGATCGAGCTGTCGGGGGCAATGGTCGGAGCGCTCGCGCAGACGCCGGCGCGCAAGCAGTGCTCGGTCGGGCCCGACGGGGGCGCGCCGCCGCTGACGGTCGGCCTGGAGCTGACGGCGAGACCGCTGGGCGAGCACAGCTGGGATGTCTGCTTCCGGGTCGAGAACCGGACGCTGGTGTCGAGCGGGCTCGACCGCGCGGGTGCGCTGGCCCGCTCGCTGATCTCGACACACCCGGTGGTGCAGGTGACCGGCGGCCGGTTCGTGTCGCCGCTGGAGCAGCCGAGCCCGAGCGTGAACACGTTCCCGGTGCTCGCCACCCCGCGCGACGACGTCGTGATCGGCGCCGCGATCGTGCTCCCGGATCACCCCGAGATCGCGCCCGAGAGCCGCGGCGGCCTGTTTGACTCGACCGAGATCGAGGAGGCGCTGCTGCTGCACGTGCAGGCGCTGAGCGACTCCGAGCGGCGGGAGATCGAGCAGCAGGACCCCGCGGTGCGGAACATGATCGAGCGGGCCGCGGCCGCGACGCCCGAGGAGATCGTGGCCCTGCATGGCCGCGTGACGATCCGCGACCCGCGAACCGACGAGCCGCCGGCGGAGCCCCCGGGACTGACCGACCCGCGCGCCGGCGAGGAGATCGCCGAGGTCGACGGCGTCACGTTTCGGCGCGGCGAGGGCGTGGTGATCAGGCCGGGTCCCGACGCCGACCTGCACGCGCGGATGCTCGACGGGCGGAGCGCGACGATCGAGCGGATCTTCACCGACTACGACGGCCGCACGCACCTCGGCGTCACGATCGACGACGACCCGGGGCAGGAGCTGATGCGCGAGACCGGCAGGTACTTGTTCTTCTTCGCCGAGGAGGTCGAGGTGATGTACAGATGAGCGCGGAGCGGTTACTGGGCAAGATCCTCGTCGCCGGCGTCGGCAACGCGTGGATGGGCGACGACGGGTTCGGCGGCGAGGTGGCCAGGCGCCTGGAGCGGGTCGAGCTCCCCGACGGCGTCGCGGTGATGGACGCCGGCACCGGCGGCCTCGACCTCGCCTACGAGGTGATGCGCGGCTACGACGCGCTGGTGATCCTCGACGTCAGCCGCCAGGGAGGAGAACCGGGCACGCTGTACGTGATGGAAGCCGACGAGGACGCCGTCGAGAGCGAGATCGAGGACGGCGAGATGATCAACCCACACGGGATGGATCCGCACACCGTCCTGCGCTTCGTCAAGTCGGTCGGCGCCTGGCCGGGCAGGGTCGTGGTGATCGCCTGCGAGCCGACCGACGTCGGCGAGATGCGCTGGGGGTTGTCAGACCAGGTCGGCGAAGCGGTGGAACGGGCCGTCGAGCTCGTCGTCGAGACGATCGGCGAGCTGCGCTCCTACCAGCCCGCGGAGTAGCGGCCGCTAGTGTCTCGACACTAGCCATGCACGAGCTCTCGCTCTCCAGCGCGGTGGTCAACACGGTCGTCAAGCACGCGGACGGGTGCAAGGTATCGGTGGTCAACCTGCGCGTGGGCCACCTGCGCCAGGTCGTCCCGGATTCGCTGGAGTTCTACTTCGAGTTCGTCTCGCGCGGCACCGTGTGCGAGGGCGCGCGGCTCGAGCAGGAGGCGATTCCCGTGCGACTGCGCTGCCAGGCGTGCGACCGAGAGTGGGCGATCGAGATCCCGGCGTTCCGGTGCCCCACGTGCGGAGGCAGCGACGTGACCGTGGCCAGCGGCAACGAGTTCGAGGTCGAATCGATCGAAGTGCAGACAATCGAGGGAGAGGAGGCCCCGTGCATCGGACCAAGGTGAAGATCGTGGAGGAGGCGCTCGACGCCAACAACACGATCGCTGCGGCTAACAGGGCGGACTTCGACCGGGCGGGCGTCCGGGTGATCAACTTCATGAGCGCGCCCGGAGCGGGCAAGACCTCGCTGCTGGAACGCGTCGTCGCGGACATCCCGGGCGTCCGCGTGGGCGTGCTCGAGGGCGACGTGCAGGGCGAGTTGGACGCCGATCGGCTGGCCCACCTGCACGTGCCGGTGACCCAGCTCAACACCGATCCGGGCTTCGGCGGAGAGTGCCACCTCGACGCGAACATGGTGCGCTCGGCGATCGGCGCGCTGCCGCTGCACGAGATCGACCTGCTGGTGATCGAGAACGTCGGCAACCTGGTGTGCCCGGCCGAGTTCCGGGTCGGCGAGGATGCCCGGGTGATGGTCAGCTCGGTCACCGAGGGCGAGGACAAGCCGCTGAAGTACCCGCTGATGTTCCGCACCTGCGATCTGGTGCTGGTCAACAAGATCGACCTCCTCCCCCACCTCGACTACGACCTCGACCGCTTCCTCTACAACCTCGACCAGGTGCACCCCGACGTTTCCCGGATGCTGGTGAGCGCGCGCACCGGCGAGGGCATCGACGGCTGGCGCGACTGGCTGCGGTCGGCGGCGGCCCCGGTCCGAGCGCTTGCGTGACAGCGCGCTCGACGGGACCCTGGAGGCGCGTCTCGACGCGCTGACCGCGGAGCGCGGCGAGGCCAACCGCGGCTTCTTCGCCGCCGAGGCGCAGATGCTGGCGCGGCTGTGCCACGCGATGGCCGAGCGGTTCGCGCGCGGCGGCCGGCTGATCGCGTTCGGCCAGTCGGCCGCGGCCCGGTCGGACGCGCGCCATGTCGCCGTAGAGTTCGTGCACCCGGTGATCGTCGGCAAGCGGGCGCTGCCGGCGATCGGGCTGACCGGCGACGGCGGGCCGCTGCACCGTCAGGCGCAGCTGCTGACCGGTGCCGATGACATCGCGATCGCATTCGGAGCCGGCGCGGGCGACAGCGAGGTCGACGCAGCGGTGGCGGCCGCCCGCGAGCGCGGCTGCCTGACGATTGCGTTCGGTCCGGCGGGGGCGGAGTGGGAGTTTTACCCGCCGACGAGCGACCCGTACATCGCCCAGGAGCTCGTGGAGACGCTGTACCACGTGTTGTGGGAGCTCGTGCACGTGTTCTTCGAGCACCGCGGCCTGCTCGAGGGCCGCTCCGAGCGGCGGACCCACGATGCCGGCGCGTCGAGCTTCCTGTACCCGTTCCTGGACGAGCGCGAGCGCGAGCTCGATCCGGTGCTCGACGACGTCCGCCGCTCGGTGCTGATGAAGTCCGAGGAGATCGGCGCGCTGCGCGTGCAGACGCTGAGCGAGGGCCGCGAGGCGCTGGTCGGCGCCGCCTCGGGACTGCGCAAGAGCTTTCAGGCGGGCGGCAAGCTACTCGCGCTCGGCAACGGCGGCTCGGCCACCGACGCGATGGACATCGTCGCCGACTTCCGGGCAACTACCACCGGGCCGGGGCGAGCGGCGCTCGACCTGACCGAGGATCCGGCGATCCTGACCGCGATCGCCAACGACATCGGCGTCGACGCGATCTTCTCCCGCCAGGTGATCGCCTACGGTGCGACCGGCGACGTGTTGCTGGCGCTGTCGACGTCGGGGAACTCGAGCAACGTGATCGAGGCGCTGGCCCAGGCGCGGCGCGGCGGCCTGGGGACGATCGCGATGGTTGGCTACGACGGCGGCCGGGTGGCGTCCGAAGGACTGGCCGACCACGTCGTGATCACCCGCTCGGAGCACATCCCGCGGATCCAGGAGGCCCAGGCGAGCGCCTACCACGCGCTGGTCGAACTGGTCGAGCTCGTGGGGGCGGTCGCGGGCGAGGCGTCGCGGTGAGCGTCGCCACGCAGCGGCGCGTCCGCGCACGGGCGCAGGGCACCGTGCAGGGGGTCGGCTTCAGGCCCTACGTGCACCGGCTGGCCGGCGAGCTGGGGCTCGCCGGGTACGTGCTCAACGACTCCCGCGGCGTACTGCTCGAGGTCGAGGGCAACGCTCCGGCGGTGGAGCGGTTCCTGGCCCGGCTCACGCTGGAGGCGCCGCCGCTGGCGGTGGTCGAGCAGGTGACCGTCGAGGAGCTGGCGCCGAGCGGTGCGGGCGGGTTCGAGATCCGCACCAGCCCGCGGGGCGAGACGGCGAACGCGCCGGTCAGCCCCGACAGCACGGTCTGTGCCGACTGCCTGCGCGAGCTGCTGGATCCGGACGACCGCCGCCACCGCTACCCGTTCATCAACTGCACGAACTGCGGGCCCAGATTCACGATCGTCCGCGGGATCCCGTACGACCGGCAGCTGACGACGATGGCCGAGTTCGAGATGTGCCCCGACTGCCTGGCCGAGTACGAGGACCCCGCCGACCGCCGGTTCCACGCCCAGCCGAATGCCTGCCCCCGGTGCGGCCCGTCGGTGCGCCTGGTGTCGAGCGCCACTCCCGACATGCCGCTCGCCGGCGGCGACGACGGGCTGCGCGAGGCGGCCGGGGCGCTGCGTGCCGGTCGGATCCTGGCGATCAAGGGGATCGGCGGCTTTCACCTGGCCTGCCGCGCCGACGACGAGCACGCGGTCGCGACGCTGCGGGCGCGCAAGTACCGCGAGGACAAGCCGTTCGCGCTGATGGTCGCGTCCGTCGGGTCGGCCGACTCGCTGGTGCTACTGGGCGAGCTCGAGCGCGAGCTGCTGGTCGGGCCCCAGCGCCCGATCGTGCTCGCCCCGCGCCGGGCCGGCGCTGCGGTCGCGGCGTCGGTCGCCCCCGGGGCGCCCGAGCTCGGGCTGATGCTTCCCTACACCCCGCTTCACCACCTGCTGATCGCCGACGCGGCGGCGGGCGCGCTGGTGATGACCAGCGGCAACGCGTCAGACGAGCCGATCGCGTTCGGCGACGACGACGCCGTCGCGCGCCTCAGCCGGATCGCCGACCTGCTGCTGCTCCACGATCGGCCGATCCAGACCCGGACCGACGACTCGGTGGTCCGCGTGGTCGCCGCGCCCGAGCGGCGCTCGTTGTTCCTGCGGCGCTCGCGGGGCTACGTGCCCGCCGGGATCCCGCTGCCCGGCGGGACGCCCGATCCCCTGCTGGCCTGCGGGGCCGAGCTCAAGAACACGTTCTGCGTGGCCAAGGGCGAGCGCGCCTGGGTCGGCCACCACATCGGCGACCTGGAGAACTACGAGACGCTGATCTCGTTCACGGAGGGGATCGAGCACTTCGAGCGACTGTTCGCGGTGGCGCCGGAGGTCGTGGCCCACGATCTGCACCCCGAGTACCTGTCGACCAAGTACGCGTTCGCGCGCGAGCAGGTCCGGCTGATCGGCGTCCAGCACCATCACGCGCATCTTGCGGCGTGCCTGGCCGAGCACGGGGAGCCTGGGCCCGCGGTCGGCGCGATCTTCGATGGGACCGGTTACGGGAGCGACGGGACGGTGTGGGGCGGCGAGCTGCTGGTCGGCGATACCTCTGGATTCGAACGGGCGGGACATCTGCTGTCCGTACGGCTGCCCGGGGGCGAGCGCGCGATCCGGGAGCCGTGGCGGATGGCGTGCTCGTGGCTGGGGTCGGTGTCGTCCGGCGCCCCGGGGATGCCGGGGACGCTGCGTGGCTTGGTGGATCAGCGCGTCTGGGAGCAGGTGTGGGGGCTGTCCCGGGGCGGGCCGAATTCGCCGCTGACGACCAGCATGGGGCGGTTGTTCGACGCGGTGGCTGCGCTGTGCGGCGTGCGCGCCGCCGTCAACTACGAGGGCCAGGCGGCGATCGAGCTCGAGGCCGCCTGCGACTCCGGCGAGCGCCGGAGCTACCCGATCGCGGTGTCGGATGATGGCGACGGCGCGCTCATCATCGACCCGCGCGACACGCTTCGGGCCGTGTGTGCGGACGTCGAGGCGGGCGTGTCGCCGGGGGCGATCGCGAGCCGCTTCCACGCGGCGGTGGCCGGCGCAACCGTCCGCGCGTGCTCGGCGCTGGCCGAGGCGCGCGGGGTCGACGCGGTCGTGCTCAGCGGCGGGGTGTTCCAGAACCGGCGGTTGCTGGAGGCGGTCGCGGGTGGGTTGCTCCGGGCCCGGCTGCGCCTGCTGCTCCCGCAGCGGCTGCCGGCCGGCGACGGTGGGATCTCGTTCGGGCAGGCCGCCGTGGCGGCCCGGCGGCTGGCGGAGGGTGGACGAGCGAGGCCGGCAGATGAGTGAGACGGATCAGCAGCGGGACGAGATCGTCAAGCGCACCGTGTTCATCCGCGGTGCCAACCGGCCGTTCGGCGAGCTGACCGTCCAGGACGTTCGCGCTCGGGCTGACGAGCTCAGCGCGGTCGTCGGGTTCGGGCCGACCGCGCGGGTTGCCCCCGTGGCCCGCGCCTGGCGCGAGCTGTCGATCGAGATGGACCGCGCGGGCGCCGGGACCGTCCGCGAGGTCGGCGACGAGACGCTCGTCGCGCTGGCCCCGAAGCTGTGGGTGGTGCTGCCGGGGATCTAGTCATATGCTGCGCGCATGCCGGGCGCACGGTGGGCCACCTTCGACTGCTACGGCACGCTGGTGAACTGGAACCGCGGCATCGCCGCCGAGCTGAGCCGCGTGCTCGGCGCGTCCGACACCGATCGGCTGCTGGGCCGCTATCACCAGATCGAGCCCCGCGTGCAGCGCGAGCACCCCGCGATGAGCTACCGGGACGTGATGGCCGCCGTGCTGGCGGAGCTGGCGGCGGCGGAGGGCGTCTCGCTCGCCCCCGACGAGCGGGACGCGCTGGGCCGCTCGCTGCCGACGTGGCCGGTGTTCGACGACGTGGCCGCGGCGCTGGGCGAGGTCCACGACCGGGGCTGGCGGCTGGTCGCGTTGACCAACAGCGACCGCGACCTGATCGAGGCGTCGATCGCCGCGATCGGCGTCCCCTTCGACGGCGCGATCGTCGCCTCCGAGATCGGCTCCTACAAGCCCGCGCACGGCCACTGGCGCGCATTTCGCGAGACGTTCGGCGCCGACGAGCGCCGGCACGTCCACGTGGCCCAGAGCCACTTCCACGACATCGTGCCGGCGAGCGAGCTCGGGATCCCGTCGATCTGGATCAACCGCCTGGGCGAGCACGGCGATCCTCCGCCAACGCGGGAGCTGCCCGATCTGCGCGGGCTCGCCGACGTGCTCGACGAGCTCGTCGGGACTAACGCGACCCTGAGCTGATCAAACCTGCACAGACCTTGCGCGTCCGCGTCGCCGTCGGTGCTCGCGACTAACCTCTCGGGCCCATGAGCAGGGGTATTTCGCCGATCCTGCTGGTCGAAGACGATGACATCCTCGCCGGCCTGCTGGTCGAGATCCTCGGCGGGCTGGGGGACGTCGTGTGGAGCCCGTCGGCCGAGGACGCCGAGGAGCGGCTGGCCTCGCAGCAGTGGGATCTGATCGTCGCGGACGTCGAGCTGCCGGGACGCACCGGGATCGATGTCGTCGAACGCGCCAAGGCCCAGCAGCCGCTGTGCTCGACGCTGATCGTGTCCGGTCGCAGCTCGTTCGACTACGCCGTCGGCGCGATCCGGGCGGGCGCCGACGACTATCTGACCAAGCCGCTGGACCCCGAGGCGTTCCTCGAGAAAGCGCGCGAGCTGCTCGAGCGCACTCACGCACGCCGTGAGAAGGGCCGTGTGTCGGTGCTGGCCGTCGGCGCGCACCCCGATGACCCCGAGATCGGCGTCGGCGGCATCCTCCTCAACCACGCCGCCCAGGGCCACAGCGTCGCCGTGCTGACGCTCACGGGCGGCGAGCAGGGCGGGGTCCAGTCCCTGCGCGCGGAGGAGTCCAAGCGCGCGGCCGAGCTGCTCGGGGCGCGCCTGTTCCACAAGCAGCTCGTCGACACGAGCCTGACCGACGGCGGCGAGACGATCTCGGCGATCAAGGAGGTCATCGACGAGACGGCCGCGACCACGATCTACACTCACACGCCGCGCGACGTCCACCAGGACCACCGCAACACCCACCACGCGTCGCTCGTCGCCGCCCGCGGCGTGCCCCGCGTCTACTGCTACCAGGCCCCGTCGACCACAGTCGAGTTCCGCCCGACGCGATTCGTCGGCATCGACGACGTGCTCGAGCGAAAGCTCGAGGTAATCCGCGCGTATGCGTCGCAGGTGGAGGTCCGCCACTACCTCGACGAGGAGCTGTTGCGGGCCACCGCGCGGTATTGGAGCCGGTGGAGCCGCTCGCGCTTTGCGGAGCCGCTCGAGGTGATCCGCGAGAGCGACACGGGGAATGGCAATGGCTGAGCGCAAGCGCGTGCTGATCACCGGGATGGGCGGCCCGGCCGGGATCTCGGTGCTGCGCGGCATCACCGACGACCCGCTCGACGTGTACTCGGCCGACATCGACCCGTTCGCCGCGGGCCTCTACCTGGTCCCACCCGAGCGCCGCGTGATGCTCCCGCGCGGCGACAGCCCGCGGTTCGTGCAAGCGGTCATGGAAGTCTGCCGCCGGCACGCGATCGACGTGCTCGTGCCGACTGTCGACTCCGAGCTGCTGCCGGTCGCCGAGGCGCGGGCGGAGTTCGAGGCCGCGGGCGTGGCGCTGGTGAACCCATCGGCGGACACGTTGCGGATGTGCCTTGACAAGTGGGCGCTTCACCAGCGCTGCGACGGGGTCGTGCGGGTCCCGGCCAGCGCGGTCCTCAACGGCGACTTCGACCCCACGTCGGTGCAGCTGCCGGTGATCGTCAAGCCCCGCTCGGGCAGCGGCTCGCGCGGCATCCGGCTGATCTCCGACCGCGACGAGCTGGCGGCGATCGAGCGCGACGGGACCCAGCTGGTGCAGGAGCACCTCCCCGGTCCCGAGCACTCGCTCGACGTGCTGGCGCGTCGCGACGGGCGCGTGCTCGCCGTGGTGCCGCGCGAGCGGCTCAAGGTCGACTCGGGGATCGCCGTCACCGCCCGCGTCACCCGCGATGCGGAGCTCGAGCACTTCGGGCGCACCGTCGCCGAGCGGATCGGGCTGGTCGGCGTCGGCAACGTCCAGGTCAAGCAGGCCGCCGGCGGCGAGCCGGCGCTGCTGGAGGTCAACCCGCGGTTCCCGGGCAGCATGCCGCTGACGATCGCGGCCGGCGTGAACATGCCCGCGCTCGCGGTCCGCGAGGCGCTCGGGCAGCCGATGCCCGACGACCCGATCGAGTTCCGGCCGCTGGCGATGGTGCGCCTGCTCGAGGACCGGTTCCTCGACTTCGGCGAGATCGCAACCCTGCAGGAGCAAGTCGATGCCTGAGCCTCGCCAGGACATGCACGTCCACTCGACCTTCTCCGACGGCGCCAACACCCTCGCGGAGAACGTCGCCGAGGCCGAGAGCCTCGGGCTCGTCGAGCTCGGCTGCGTCGATCACGTCCGGGTCGACACCGACTGGGTGCCTGCGTACGCGGCGGCGGTGGCGGCGATGCGCGAGCAGACCGCGGTGCGGCTGCAGTGCGGGATCGAGGCCAAGCTGCTCGACACCGCGGGCGCGCTCGACCTGCCCGAACCGTGCCCCGGCGTGGACGCGATCTACGCCGCCGACCACCAGGTGCCGCTCGCACGACGGCCCGCACCACCCGCGCGAGATTCGCGCGGCGCTCGAGGACGGCGCGGTCTCGGCCGAGGAGATCGTCGGGGCGATCGTCGCCTCCACCGCGGCCGCCGTGCAATCCCACGACGGCGTCGTGATCGCGCACTTCTTCAGCATCCTGCCCAAGGTCGGGCTGGACGAGTTCGAGGTCGCGTTGGAGCCGCTCGAGGAGCTCGCGCGCGCGACCGCCGCCAGCGGCGCCCGGATCGAGATATCGGAGCGCTGGCGCTGCCCGTCGGCACGGACGCTGCGGCCGTTCGCCGAGCATGGGGTGCCGATCCTGCTCAGCACCGACAGCCACCGCCGGGAGACGATCGGGCGCTACGAGCACTGCTCGGGGGTGCTCGACGGGCTCGCGAGCGGCTGATCCGTGATCGCGCTCGACATCGTGCTGGTCGCGTTCGTGGTGGCGGGCGCGATCCCGCCGGTGGTCGGCGTGTACACGTTCGCGCTGGCGAGCGTGCACGTGCTGCGCACGCGGCGAGAGCAGCTGGCGCCGTTGTTCCCGCGGGTCGCGATCGTGGTGCCGGCGTGGAACGAGGCGGCCGTGCTGGGCCGAACGCTCGACCGGCTGGCCACGCTCGAGTACCCGCGCGAGGCGCTCCGCGTGTACGTGGTCGACGACGCCAGCACCGACTCGACGCCAGAGCTGGTCGCCGAGAAGGCCGCCGAGCATCCGGGGCTGATCTTCCACCTGCGGCGCGAGCACGGCGGCGAGGGCAAGGCGCACACGATCAACCACGGGCTGAACGTGATCCTCTGCCGAGGACTGGTACGAGGCGGTGCTGATCATCGACGCCGACGTGATCCTGACGGTCGAGTCGCTGCGGCGGATGACCCGCCACTTCGCCGCCGAGGACGTCGGCGCGGTCACCGCCTACATCAAGGAGGGCAGCCGTCCCGAGAACTACCTGAACCGGTTCGTGTCGTTCGAGTACGTGACCGCCCAGGCGGCGGCGCGGCGCGCCCAGAACGTGCTCGGCGCGCAGGCCTGCCTGGCCGGCGGGGCGCAGCTGCTCACGCGCGCGAGCCTCGAGGCGGTCGGCGGGCGGATCGACACCAGCACGCTCGCCGAGGACACGGCAACCACGTTCAAGGTGCAGCTGTCGGGTCGGCGCGTCGTGTTCGACCCCACGGCCGTGGTCTGGGCCGAGGAGCCCCGCGACATCGGCGGCCTGTGGAAGCAGCGGCTGCGCTGGGGGCGCGGCAACGTCCAGATCACCCGCGCCTTCCGCCACGTGTGGCTGCGGCGGCGCAACGGCAAGCTCGGCGGGATCGGGTTTGCCGCGATCTGGTTCAGCACGACGATGATGCCGGTGTTCATGACGCTCAGCTCGATCGGGCTGCTCGGCCTGTTCGTCTTGGACCGCCACCTGTCCGAGCACGCGTTCCGGCTGCTGCTCGGAGTCAACGTCGTCACCTATCTGTTCATCACGCTGTCGGCGATCTCGATCGACCCGGCGACGGCGAAGCGCACCTGGCGCGAGGCGATCCTGTTCCCGGGCGTGGTGTCGCTGCTGTTCATCATCTACGCCGCCTACCCGCCGGTGTTCAACGACCTGCACCCATCCACCGCCGTGATCACGGCCGTCGCGCTGTTCGCCTACGCCTGGCAGGCCGGGTGCATGCTCGTCGCTGCCGCACTCAAGCGGCTCGAGGCGGTGCCGGTCCTGCGGTCTCGTGGTGCCGCCGTTGCTGTACGTGGTCGGCTACGGGCCGCTGCTGGCCTCGATGACCGCCGCGGCGTATGGCAAGGAGCTGCGCGGGGCCGAGATGCGCTGGGAGAAGACCGAGAAGTCCGGCAAGATCGGCGAGGCGCTGCAATGAGCGATCCGGTCCACCACGAGTCGGTTGCGCTCGAGTCACCCGAGCGAGCCGAGCTCGAGCGGCGCGAGGATCAGCGCGAGGAGCGGCGCCGGCTGTTGCGGCAGGCCGCGCTGGCGCTGGTGCTCGCGCTCGGCCTGGCGGCCCGAATCATCTTCGTGGGGAATTAGATGCTTGGCTCCAAATGCGGTGCCGCGCGGGGAATCACTCGTCTGAGACGGATGCGCGAGTCATGCGGGACGTCGAGATTGCCTGGTCGGGACCGCATGGCGTCCGCTGCAGCGGACCAGATCACGCAGCCGCTCCTGCGCCGGCGACGGGGCTGGACGAACACCAGCTCCCCAGCGCCGTAGAGGCGCACGAGGTGCTTCGCGTCGCGACCTCGGGCGGGGACGTGCTTAACGTCCCAACGGAGGCCTTCGCGGGTTAGCCTGGGACGTTGATCACGTCCCACGTGGCGAACGTCCCACGGTGACGCGCAGGGCGCTCGAGTGGGACGTTGTGCACGCGGTCCGCCGCTCGCCGGCAGCGTCGCTAACGTCCGGCTTGGCTGGTCCTGCTTCGTATGCGGCACTGGCCACAGCCGTCATCGACCAACCGCGAGGCTAACCCGCGACCCTGCGAACGCCGAGGCCCAGCAGCCACCCCTGCATCCATGCTGACTAGTGTCCCGTTTGGAAAGTTCGCGTGCATTCGAGGCACCCCTGGCGGCGCTTGGCTTCGTCCTCGTCGCCTCGCGTAGCTCCGCTACGCCACGGCTCCTGCGTCCTCGCCAAGCATCCACCAGTGGCACCTCTCGGTGCCCACCAACTTTCCAAACGCGACACTAGACCGCGGACGCCTCGACGACCTGGCGCAGCTGTGCCAGCAGGTCGCTGAGGCGCGCCGGATCGCCGCCACCGTCCTCGAGCTCGCGCTCGACGCCGCGGGCGAGGTCGGAGCCCTGGGGGATCCCGAACGTGCCCAGCGATCCGACCAGCTTGTGGGCGTCGGCGCGCGCGTCCTCGACCTGATGGGGCTCCAGGCGCCCGGCCGCCAGTTCGGTGGCGGTCACCTGGAGCGCAGCGATGCGCTCGAGCACCACCGGGCGCGAGCGCGCCCACAGACGGGTGATCGCGGCCTGGACGTCCTCGGACACCCCGCCGACACTATCCTGCGCCGATCTCCACTGCCGACCTTGAGACCTTCGCCGGGCGCGACCGGGGCGGCTGGGAGTCCGGCGACCACCCGCTCGGCCGCGGCCATCTGCGCGCCGCCAACTGCCTCTTCGGGCCCGCCGGGCTGACGCTCGTGTTGCCGTTCGGGACGCTCGACGGCGGCGAGGTGAGACACCGCCGGCCGCGCGGCGACGGACGCTTTCGCGCCCGCCTGCAGGCATCGGCCGCGCCCGGCTCGCTGAGCGCCTTCTTCCTCTACCTGCACGACTTCGACACGGACTCCAGCGACGAGCTCGACGTCGAGCTCCCCGCCGGCGAGCCGCACCGGGCGATGCTGACCGTGTGGCGCCGCGGCGGTCACGAGCCGGCCGACCAGCGGATCGTCGAGCTCGGCTTCGACCCGTCCGCGGCCCTGCACGCCTACGAGATCGTGCGTGAGCCGAGTGGAACCGTGCAGTTCGCGATCGACGGCGCAACCGCGTTCACCTCCCGGGTGGCCCCCGCCGCCCAGCTGCATCCGATGTTCAACGCCTGGTATCCGGACTGGCTGGCGCGGGACGGGCCGTCGCCGGGCGGTTTCATGCGCGTCGCCCTGTACGAATTCGTGCCGCTTGGATAGCGGCTACCGTTTTCAGCCATGGCGGCTGTCGCGGAGGCCCAACGGCTTGAAGCGCTGCGCGCGCTGGAGATTCTCGACACCGAACCCGAGGAGCGGTTCGACCGGATCGTCAGGCTCGCCGCCGCCGTGTTCTCGGTGCCGATCGCGCTGGTCACGCTGGTCGACGCCGACCGCCAGTGGAACAAGGCGTGCATCGGGCTGGATGCCAAGCAGGTGCCGCGGTCGGAGTCGCTGTGCTCGGACGCGATCCAGAGCGATGTGCCGCTGGTGATCGGCGACGTGCGCTCGGACACGCGGTTCCCGGGCCACCCGCTTGCGACCGAGGGCTCGCCGGTGCGCTTCTACGCCGGGCAGCCGGTGCGGGCTCCGGGCGGCGAGCGCGTCGGCACGCTGTGCATCGCCGACCCGTCGCCGCGCGACCCGGACGGCATCGACCTGGGACGGTTGCGCGACCTCGGCCAGCTGGTCGAGACTGAGCTGGCGCGAGACGAGCTCCAGGCCGCACTCACCGAGCGCGCGGAGTCGCAGGCCGGGCTGCGGGCGATCATGGAGAGCACCTCGGAGGGGATCATCAGCTTCAACCGCTCGGGCCGGGTGCGCACCGCGAACCCGGCGGCGGAGCGGCTGTTCGGCTACCAGCCGGGCGGCCTGGAGGGCATGCCGGTGTCCGAGCTGCTGGCGGAGATCTCGTGGTCCTACGCGGAGGAGGCGCTGCGCGAGGACCGCGCCGACGACGGACAGACGCTGATCGGGCGGCGGCGGATCATCCGCGGGCGCCGCCGCGACGGCCGCGAGTTTCCGCTCGAGTTCGCGATCTCCACCACCAGCATCGGCGGCGCCAAGACGTATGTCGGCGTCGGCCAGGACGTCACCGGGCGCGAGGCTGCGGCGCAGCAGCTACGCGAGCGCGAGCGCCGCTTCCGCGCGGTGTTCGAGCACGCCGGGGTGGGCCTGATCATCAGTCGCAACGGCGTCCTGCTCGACGTGAACGCCGCCTTCGGGGAGATGCTCGGCCGGTCGGTGAACGAGCTCCGCGGCCGCGCCTGGGCCGAGCTCACCCACCCCGACGATCTCGCCGAGGATCAGCGTCTGGCCGAGGAGCTGGCCGCCGGAACGGGCGACTATTACCGGCGCGAGCAGCGGTTCCTGCGGCGCGACGGCGACCCCGTGTGGGTTTCTACCACGGCGACGCTGCAGCGCTCCGACGAGGATGACTCGAGCCTTACGATCGCGGTCGTCGAGGACATCAGCGAGCGCAAGAAGGTCGAGCGGATGAAGAACGAGTTCGTGTCGGTGGTCGGCCACGAGCTGCGCACTCCGCTGACCTCGATCCGCGGCTCACTCGGCCTGCTGGCCGGCGGGATCGCCGGCGAACTGCCGCCCGAGGCGGCGCAGATGGTGCAGCTGGCGGTGGACAACACCGACCGGCTGGTCCGGCTGGTCAACGACACGCTCGAGCTCGAGCGTTTTGACGCGGGACGCATGGAGCTCGACCGGCGGCCGTCCGCCCTCGAGGACGTGACCGCCACCGCGCTGCGCGCCGTCGACGCGCTGGCCGGCGAGGCCGGCGTGTCGCTGGTCAGCACGGTCGCCGGAATCCGGCTCCTGGCCGACCCCGACCGGATCGTGCAGGCGCTCGTCAACCTGCTCGGCAACGCGGTGAAGTTCTCGCCGCGCGGCGGCAGCGTGACCGTGTCGGCGCAGCCGCGCGGCCACATGGCGCTGATCTCGGTCGCCGACGATGGCCCCGGGATCCCCGCCGAGAAGCTCGACAGCATCTTCGAGCGCTTCACCCAAGTCGACAGCTCAGACGCCCGCGACAAGGGCGGCACCGGGCTCGGGCTGGCGATCACGCGGGCAATCATCGAGCGCCACGGCGGGCGGATCTGGGCCGAGAACGGCGCCGAGGGAGGTTCCACCTTCCGGATGACCGTGCCGATGCTCGGCGGCCGGGCGGCGGTCGTGATCTGCGAACGCCGCGCCGAGGCCCGCGCCAGGATGACCGAGGTGGTCGAGCGGCTTGGCCACCCGGCCGTCTCCGCCGCGTCGGCGCCGGAGGTGATCGAGGCCGCTCGCCGGGAGAAGATCGCCGCGATTGTGATCGCGCTCGGGCCCGCGCTGCCACAGATCCTGGATGAGCTGCGCTCCGATCCGACCACCCGCGAGGTGCAGATCGTGCTCGTCGGCGGCGGGTCGCGCGACAGCGACACCGGCGGGGCGGCGTGGCTCGAGGGCTCGGGCCAGCGAACATTGATTGAGGCGCTCGAGCACACGGTGCCCGCGATCCGGCCCCACCGCGTCCTCGTGGTCGAGGACGACCCCGATCTCGGGCGCGTGCTGATGGCGACGATGGCCGGCGCGGGGATCGACGCGCACCTGGCCACAACCGGCCGGGAGGCGATGGCCGCGATCGACCAGGCGCCGCCGGAGCTGCTCGTGCTCGACATCGGCCTTCCTGGCGAGGACGGGTTCGCGGTGACCGAGTGGCTGCGCCGGCAGGGGCGGCTCAGCGGGACGCCGCTGCTGATCTACTCGGGGCTCGACCTCAGCGCCGAGGAGCGCATGCGGCTGCAGCTCGGCAGCACCGAGTTCATGCCCAAGGCCGAGGTCTCGCCCGAGGAACTCCAGCGCCGCATCGCCGACCTGCTGACCCGCATCACGGACTCCGAGGAGGTGCCCCAATGAGCCCCGGACGACTGCTGATCGTCGACGACGAGGACGACATCCGCCTGATCGCGAGGATGAGCCTCGAGCGGATCGGCGGCTGGGAGGTGCTCGACGCCGGCTCGGCCGAGGCCGCGGTCGCGGCGGCCCGGTCCGGTCCATTGGACGCGGTGTTGCTCGACGTGATGATGCCGGGCGTCGACGGTCCGGGAACGCTTGAGCTGCTCCGCCCGGTGATCGGCGCCGAAACGCCGGTGATCTTCCTGACGGCGAAGACTCAGACGGCCGACCGCGAGCGCCTTTCGGAGCTCGGTGCGGCCGGCCTGATCGCCAAGCCGTTTGACCCTATGACGCTGCCGGATGAAGTGTCGGCCCAGCTCGCCAGGTAGAACCCGGGGTCAGCTCCAGGCGGGTGATCTCGGCCAGCTCGGCGACCCGCTGGTCGATCTCCCGCTCGGTTAGCCGCGCCACGCGCTCGGTGCCGAACTCCTCGACGTTGTAAGACGCCAGCGCCGTGCCGTAGGCCATCGCTCGGCGCAGCTCATGCCGGTCGCCGATCCGGTCCGGGCGGCCCGCGAGGTAGCCGACGAACCCCCCCGCGAACGTGTCGCCGGCACCGGTGGGATCGACCACTGTTTCGAGCGGATACGCGGGGAGCGCGAAGAACGAGTCAGCGGTCACCAGCGCCGCGCCGTACTCGCCCTGCTTGGCGACGACGATCGACGGGCCCCAGCCGAGGATCTCGCGCGCCGCGGAAACGAGGTTGGGCTGGACGGTGAGCTGACGCAGCTCGGCATCGTTGAGGATCAGGCAGTCGATCCTTCCGATCACGTCGACCAGCGCGTCGCGCGCGGTCTCGATCCACAGGTCCATCGAATCGAGCGCGACGAAGCGCGGGCTGCACTGCTCGAGCACGTCGCGCTGGAGCTCGGGCTGGATGTTGGCCAGGAACAGCACCTCACTCGCGCGCGACTGCTCAGAGAGCTTGGGCGCAAACTCGGCGAACACGTTGAGCTGGGTGTCGAGCGTCTTGCGCGAGTTCAGGTCCCAGCCGTACTCGCCCGCCCAGAAGAACGTCGCTCCATCCGGATCGCGCTCGACATCGGATACGTCGGTTCCGCGCGTCGCCAGCACGGCGAGCTCCTGCTCGCCGAAGTCGCCGCCGACCGGGCCGACGACGTTGACCTGGTCGAAGAACGACGCCGCCAGCGCGAAGTGCGTGGCAGCGCCGCCGAGCATCCGCTCGCGCTCGCCGAACGGAGTCTTGACCGCGTCGAACGCGATCGAGCCTACGACCGTGACGCTCACGCCGGCACCTCGGCGCCGACCGGCTGGCTGAGTCCGGCGGCGGCGCGGAGCGCCGCGGCCTTGTCGGTGCGCTCCCAGGTGAAGTCGTGATCCTCGCGACCGAAATGCCCGTAGGCAGCGGTCTTCTGATAGATCGGGCGGTGCAACTGCAGGTCGGCCCGGATCGCCGCCGGCCGCAGATCAAAATGCTCAGAGATCAGCTCCAGGATCTTCTGGCGCTCGACGTTCTCAGTCCCGAACGTCTCCACCATCAACGACACCGGCCGCGCCACCCCAATCGCATACGCCACCTGCACCTCCGCCCGGGACGCCAGCCCCGCCGCGACCACGTTCTTGGCCACATACCGCGCCGCATACGCCGCCGACCGGTCGACCTTGGACGGATCCTTACCCGAGAACGCCCCACCCCCATGCCGCGCCATCCCCCCATACGTATCCACGATGATCTTGCGGCCCGTCAACCCACAATCCCCCATCGGACCGCCAATCACAAACCGGCCCGTCGGATTGACCAAAAACGACCGCTTCAACTCCCGCGCGTCATACAAATCCCCCGGCAACACCGGCACCACCACGTGCTCCCACAAATCATCGGCGATCAACGACTCCGCCCCATCCCGATGCTGCGTCGAGATCAACAACTTCTCGACCCCCACCGGCCGCCCATCCCGATACCGCACCGTCACCTGCGTCTTGCCATCCGGCCGCAAATACGGCACCCGCTCAGCCTTACGCACATCCGCCAAACGCTTCGCCAACTTATGCGCCAACGAAATCGGCAACGGCATCAACTCATCCGTCTCATCAGACGCATAGCCAAACATCATCCCCTGATCCCCCGCCCCCGCCAAATCCAACGCATCATCATCACCCGGATCCGTCCGCGACTCATACGCCAAATCCACCCCCTGCGCAATATCCGGCGACTGCTTATCAATCGCGTTGATCACCGCACACGTATGAAAATCAAACCCAAACTGCGCATCCACATACCCAATCTCCCGGATCGTCGACCGCGCGACCTCCTGAATATCAACATACGTAGACGTCGTAATCTCCCCCGAAACCACCACCAACCCCGTATTCACCAACGTCTCACACGCCACCCGACCCTGCGGATCATCCCGCAACACCGCATCCAACACCCCATCAGAAATCTGATCGGCCACCTTATCCGGATGACCCTCGGTCACCGACTCCGACGTGAACAGGTACTCGTTCTGGCTCATTCGGTCTCGCTTCCTTGGTCTTTACGGGTCACCTCGATCAGGTAGGCGACCATCAGATCGTGGCCTCCAAGCGTGAGGTGGTAAGCATCGGAGAGCTCCTCCACCCGTGTGATCTGGTCTGATTTGTTTTTGAACAGGTCGTGGAACTCGAAGAACCCGAAGTCGACGACCCGTGCCTGGTAGCCGTGTCTCTGCAGTAACTGCGTGGTTCGGCGTTCACCGATGATCGACAGCTGCATGATGTACGCGGTGCCGTCGTCGGCGAGCGCCTCGGGCAGCAGCCGGATCAGGTGGTCGAGGAGGTTGCGGCCCCAGTAGTCGAGCGGCCGGTGGGTGCTGACCTGTTCGAACGGGTCCACGGGCATCTGGTACAGGCTGGCCACGATCACGTCGTAGCGCTCCTCGGGCACCCACGGGTAAAGGTCCTGAGCCGCGGCGCTCACCCGGTCGGCCAGCCCATTGCGGAACGCGTTGGTCAGCGTGTTCTTGACCGCGACCTCGTCGATGTCGATCGCGTGCACGTGGGCCGCGCCGTTGCGCGCGAGCTGTACCGTCAGCAATCCCGATCCGCAGCCGATGTCGAGGCACCGCTGGTGGGCGCCGGTCCCCTCGCGATAGAGATACTTCCACGTCAGCAGGCTTCCCTGCGTGGGCACGAACACACCATCGTCGACCGACATTTCCGGGAAGTCGAGTGGGAACATCGCACGGCCGCGGGGATCGCTCCACGCCGGCGCTGCCACCTCCCGGCCAGACGCGGGGACGCCCTCGTCGGGCATCGCCTGCGGACGCTTGTGCCCGGGCTTGGTGGCGGCCAGCGCGTCGCGCGCCGCCTCGAGGTGCTCGGGGCCGACACCGCAGCAGCCCCCGATCAGCTGCGCGCCCTCCTCGCGCCAGCTCAGCGCCAGCTCGGCGTACTCGCGCCCGCCGATGCTCAGCTCGTGGCGCCAACCGGCCGCCGACAGGTAGCCGAGGTTCGGATAGGCCCCGAGCGGCAGGTCGGTGAAGTCCCTCAGCCACGACAGCATCCCGGTGACGTGATCGGGCGGCACGCAGTTGATCGCCAGCGCCCCGATCCCCATCTCCTCAAAGCGCCTCGCGGCACGCCCGAACGAGTCACCCTCGGGGCCGCCCCAATGCTCGCCGTACACGCCGCACACGCCGTGGCGGCAGCGGCGGAAGCTCAGCCACACCGGCAGCCCCGTGTCGAGCAGCGCCTCGACGGTCGCGTAGGTGGAACTGCGCACCAGCGACAGCGTCTCCACCAGGATCAGGTCGGGGCGGTCCTCCTCGAAGGCCCGGCCCAGCAACCGGACCGTCTCGCGCCCGTCAGGGGTGTCCACATCTCCGTTGACGCTGAACGCGATCGCCACTTCGTCCTGTCGGCCGGCCTGCGCGGCTCCGTCACGGGCCAGCCGGACCGCCCGGCGGGCCACGTCCATCCAGTGCACCGGCTCGGTCGAGCCCAGGCGCTTGACGCCGCCGCTGCGTACCGCGGTCGGCAGACCCCAGGTATCTGTCGAGATCACGTCGCAGCCGATCTCGGCGTAGCGCCGGTGCACCCCCTGCACGTCGTCGGGAGCTTCGATCACCGCGGTCAGCCCCCACAGGTGCTCCTCCACCTCAGGACGCTGACCGGTGACGCCGATCAGCTCGGTGCCTGTCGCGCCGTCGAGGATCACGCACTTGTCGGTCGCGATCAGCCCCATCACTCGGGAGTAACGATCCTGCGGCTGCGCCGGCATTCGCTCGTGCTCGCTGGTGACTACGCCCGAGACCGCGTTGGCGGCGTTGAGGCTTTCGCTCATGCTCATCTCTCCCTATTCGCGCGACCTTCGCCGCGAGCCGCTTCCCGCAGACGATCGGCGGCAGCTTTTCGCTTAGCCGGCGCCGTCGCCACTCTCAAAGGGCCAGGATCAGCAGGACCTTCGGGAAGGAGGACCCACATAGCGTAGCTCGATGCTGACACCGCCTAAGGCGGCTATCCGCGTCTCCCTGCTCATTCGGACCGGTAACCCATATCCATCGGGAGGTCCGGACCCGCGAGCTGTCTCTCCGAGGTCCGACCTGATCAATGGCGCGGTCGTCGACCGCGCCCGGCAGCACGGCACCGGCGCCCCGCTCAACGCCGCGATCGTCAAGCTGGTACACCAGTTTGAACGGGGCGAGCGCAAGCCCTCGCCTGACCATTACGAGGAGGTGCTGGCAGCGGCATGAGGCTCTCGCGCGCGATGCTCGACGACGGACCCAAGGTGCTGCTCGACGCCGGCGACGGGCTCACCGTCGCCACCGTCGGGGGCAAGGCTTTCGCCGATCTTCCCGAGCTGCTCGAGGCGGCCGCGGGCTCTGCGGGGGCGATCGAGCCCGGCAGCGCGGTCGCGGACGCGCCGCCACCGCTCAGCGCGGTCGGGCGCCCGGCCAAGGTGATCTGCATCGGCCTCAACTACCGCCTGCACGCCGAGGAGTCGGGCGCACCGCTCCCGGAGTACCCGATGCTGTTTCCGAAGTGGGCGACGAGCCTGACCGATCCCGGCGCGGATATCGAGCTGCCGCCCGAATCGTCGTTCGTCGACTGGGAGTCCGAGCTGACGTTCGTGTTCGGCAAGCGCTGCCGCCGGGTCCCCGAGTCCGGTGGCGCCGACGTCGTGTTCGGCTACACCGTCGCCAACGATGTGTCGATGCGCGACTTCCAGCGCCACACGACGCAGTTCACGGCCGGCAAGGCGTGGGACCGCTCGACGCCGGTCGGGCCCGCGGTGGTTCCGGTGGCCGACGCCGGCGGGATCGAGCCCGACCTGCGCATCTCCGGACGCCTCAACGACGAGACCGTGCAGGACAGCCGCACCAGCGACCTGATCTTCGGGATCCCGGCGCTGGTCGCCTACATCACCACGGTGATGACGATGGAGCCGGGCGACATCGTGCTGACCGGGACGCCCTCCGGGGTCGGCATGGCCGCGGACCCGCCCAGATCGCTGCGCGACGGCGACACGTACGAGGCCTCGGTCGAGGGCCTCGGTTCGATCGCCAACGGGTTCATCTCTCCGAGCTGACCCGGATCGGGGCTACTGCTTCTGCAGCGTGGCCACGGTCACGTGCGGCCACCGCAGGCCGTTGAAGTCGAGCTGCACCAGCTGCGTGTACTGCAGCTGGTGCTTGTCGGGATGGCCGGGGTTCGCGACCGTCTCGATCCAGAACGTGGCGTCGACCTCCACGGCCTTGGCGTTGCCGGTGGGCGGGTTGCCCGCCGCCTGGAGGAACGCGGTGTTGGCGGTCCCGCCGCCCTTGATCGGGTTGTGCTTGGTCGTGATCTGGAGCACCACCGTCTTCTTGATGTTCTGTCCCTGGATCGCGTCCTTGAGCACGCTGTTGGGGTTCTTGACCATCGCCTGGGTGACGCCCGGAGACTTGAAGCGGAACTGGGTCGCCTGGCCAAGGTTGAGCTCGGTGAACACCTGCTCCTCCTGATTGAACGACTGAGCGTGGCCGCCGATCGGGAACGGGAGGATGTCGGTGTCGTGGATCTGCGGCGGCCCGTTGAAGGCCTTGCCGGTGCCCTGGGCGAGGATCACCGTGCCGTGCGGGATCGATGCCATCCGCACCACCGTCTGGGGCTCGTTGGGGGCGCTGGTCTTCGGGACGTGCGCCCAGATCCCAGGCTCGATGTGCAGGCCGGCCCCGTTACTCTTCTCCGAGATCTGCTGCATGTAGGTCATGCCGAACATGTTGATGTCGTGCATCAGCAGGCCACGGTTGGGGATCGCGCCGTTGATCTTGGAGAACACGAGCGTCTCGTTGGTGAGGTTGAGCTCCAGGAAGCGGTCCTGCGGGTTGGCGGGATGATGCGGCCGCCAGATCGCGTTGAACCCGTGCCCAACCCATTTGCCCGGCAACTGCACGAGGTTGCCGAGCGGTGGCTCCGGCGCCGCCTGGACCGCCGCGGCCGCGGCCGCGGGGGCGGCCCCGTTCTCCTTGATCTCCGGGATACCTTGGAAGGCAAAGTCGGTATCCGTCTGCGCGCCTACTGTCATGTTCACTCCTTGGCAAGTCGATTTGCTGGTGCCCGTCTGAACTGCCCGACGCACTTACGACTTCTCTTACTCTCGCCCCGTCTGTAATCCACACGCTCCAGTGTCACTGCGAGCGCATCGGCGATGCGACACCCCGGCGGACGTAATGCCAATCGAGCCGCGTGACGGCGACCGGTTGTGCTCCCCTATCGACCCCGCAGGCCGCGTACCTACCCGGCCGTTCACCCCCGTGAGCTGTTATCCCTGCCCGCGGCGATCATTGCACAGCAGTTCAAGCGCTGTCAAGGACCGTGCAGGGTTCGCTGGTGCTGTCAACGTGATGTCGATCACGTTCGACGGTTAATCGTGGGTCAGTCGACCGCGTCCACGTAGGGCTCGGTCGCCGACACCCCGCCCGGGTCGTTGACGAACGCGCCGGGGGGGACCGGCACCGGCCCGTCGAGCAGCGGGTCGGTCGTCTGCGCCATCCAGTCCTGCAGCCGCCGATCGAGCTCCTCGCGCAGCGGTGCGGAGGTGGGGTCGTCGACGAGGTTGCGCATCTCGCCCGGGTCCATGATCAGGTCGTAGAGCTCGACGCGCGGACGGGGGTGGCTCCCCCACCCGGCGTCGATCAGCAGCGACTTCGACGGCGAGTCGTCGACGTTGGGCAGCACCGGCTCGAGGCGATCGCCGAAGTGGCGGATCAGCTTGTGGCGCTCGGTGCGGATCGCGCGCTGGGGGTCATACGCGGCGTGGTAGGTGAGCTCGGCGAACAGCTCCTCGCGCACGCCGGTGGCCTGTTTGTGCACGAGCGGCAGCAGCGAGCGACCGTGCGTGTCGGGCGGGATCGGCGCGCCGGCCAGCTCGAGCAGCGTCGGGTACAGGTCGACGTGCGAGGTCAGGGCGTCGGTGACGTGGCCGCCGTGAAACCCGCCGGGGCCGCGGACGATCAGCATCACGCCCAGCCCCCGGTCGCTCAGCGTCCCCTTCGCGCCCGGGAACGGGAGGCCGTGGTCGGTGGTCAGCACCACGAGCGTGTCGTCGGCCAACCCGGCTTCGTCGAGCCCGTGCAGCACGGCGCCGACGCCCTGATCCAGCGAACGCGCGCTGGCCTTGAACGCGGCCATGTCGTTGCGGGTGGCCGGCGTGTCGGGCAGTTGGGACGGCGGGGCGCCGTACAGCGCGTCGCGCACCGAGCTGGGCTCGAAGAACTCGCGGTGGGTCTCGAAGAACCCGATCGACAGGAAGAACGGCCGTGGCGGCCCGGTGCGCAGCAGCTGCAGCGCGGCCGGAGCGATCGAGTGGACCCGGGTGGTCCCGGTGTCGACCACGTGGTCGTAGCCGAGCACGTCGAGGTTCTCCGATACGTGCTGCTCGCCGATCAGCGCCGACCAGTAGCCGGCCTCGCGCAGCGGATGCACGATGTGGCGGCCGTAGTCGGCCAGCCGCCAGCCGCGGTGCGCTAGCCCTGTCATCCCATTGACGTGCGCCCACTGCCCGGTGAGCAGGCAGGCGCGGCTGCCCGAGCAGCTCGGCGCCGCACAGAACGCCTGGCGGAAAAGCAACCCCTGATCGGCTAGTCGCTGGATGTTCGGGGTAGGGATCTGGTGGCCGTAAGGCTGCACGTAGCGCCCGGTGTCGTGCGAATGCAGATAAACGATGTTCGGCGGCGGCATCTCTCGTATATCCTTCTTTTCGATCGACTTAGTTAAGTTTGGCCCTGACGCTATGAACTTCGAGCTTTTGCAGGCATATCTGGTTTGCGCTACCCCGCGCAGCGGCAGCACGCTCTTATGCGAGATGCTCCGCGAGACCGGCTATGCCGGCCAGCCGCTGGAGCACTTCGAGGTCCTCCGGCACTCAAGCTTGCCACGTCAGCCGCGCGAGTACTTCGAGGACGCGGGGTCGCCCCGCCTGCTCGGCATGCTCGCGCCGACGGAGGCCGGCACCCCCAGCGCCGAGGCGCCGGAGCGGTGGTGGGCGCGGATCGTGGCCGAGGGCCTCAGCGACAACGGCGTGTGGGCGGGCAAGGTCATGTGGGGACACGTCGAGGACTTCCTGGCCCGGGCGAGGGAGCTCCCCGGGCTCGCCGGGGCCGACCTGCGTGCCGCCCTGTGGACGCTGCTGGGCGATCCCCGCTTCGTGTTCGTGACGCGACGTGAAAAGGTCGAGCAGGCCGTGTCGCTCTGGCGCGCGGTCCAGACGCGTACCTGGCGCTCGGGCGAGGACTCCAGCGACCACTCCCCCGTCTACGACTTCGAGGGCATCGATCTTCTGCTGCGCCGGCTCGAGTCAGAGGAACGCGCCTGGTCTGAATGGTTCGCCGAGGTCGGCGTGCAGCCGATCCACGTCACCTACGAGCAACTCGACACGTCGCCGAGTGAGACGGTCGCGCTGGTGCTCGGCGAGCTCGGGCTGCCCGCTCACGGCGTCGACGTGCCGCGGCTGGCGCGACAGCGCGACGAGCTGTCGTCGAGCTGGATCGACCGATATCGCCAGGAGCTCGAACAGGGAAGGGCGGCGTGACCGCGATCGCCAGCCGCGTCTCACAGCTGCGTGCGCTCGAGGCCGAGGCGGTGTTCGTGGTGCGCGAGGTGGTCGCCGAGCTCAGCCGCCCGGTGCTCCTGTTCAGCGGCGGCAAGGACTCGATCGCGCTGCTGCGGGTCGCCGAGAAGGCGTTCCGGCCGCTGGCGCTGCCGTTCCCGGTCTTGCACGTCGACACCGGCCACAACTTTCCCGAGGTGATCGAATTCCGCGACCGCCGGCTGGCCGAGTCCGGGCACCGCCTGATCGTGGCCTCTGTCCAGGAGTCGATCGACGCGGGCCGGGTCAGAGAGGATGCTCCCGACGCCTCACGCAACCGGCTGCAGACCGTGACCCTGCTCGACGCGCTCGAGCGCCACGGGTTCGACGCCGCGTTTGGCGGCGCTCGCCGCGACGAGGAGCGCTCGCGGGCCAAGGAACGGGTGCTGTCGTTCCGCGACGAGTTCGGACACTGGGAGCCCCGCGTTCAGCGCGCCGAGCCCTGGACGCTGTACAACGCCCGGATCCGCCGCGGCGAGCACATCCGGGTGTTCCCCCTGAGCAACTGGACCGAGCTCGACGTATGGCGCTACATCGAGGTCGAGGGGCTCGAGCTGCCGTCGATCTACTTCGCTCACCGCCGCCGCGTGATCCAGCGTGACGGGATCCTGCTCGCAGAGTCCGGGTGGGTCCAGCCTCGCGCCGGCGAGTGCGTCGAGGAGACGACCGTGCGCTATCGCACCGTGGGGGACTTGACCGTCACCGGCGCGGTCCGCTCCGACGCCGGCGACATCACCGCGGTGATGGCCGAGACCGAGGCGGCGACCGTTTCCGAGCGCGGCGAGACCCGCGCCGACGACCGGACCTCGGCAGCCGCGATGGAGGACCGCAAGCGCGAGGGGTACTTTTGAGCGCCGGCGCTGACATCCCGCAGGAACGCGACCTGTTGCGGCTGGCCACCGCGGGCTCGGTGGACGATGGCAAGAGCACGCTGATCGGACGCCTGCTGCTCGACACCGGGTCGCTGCTCGCCGACCACCTCGACGACGTCTCCAGCGACGGCGAGCCCGACCTGGCCGCGATCACCGACGGCCTGCGCGCCGAGCGCGAGCAGGGAATCACGATCGACGTCGCCTACCGGTTCTTCTCCACCGAGCGGCGCTCGTTCATCCTCGCCGACACCCCCGGCCACGAGCGCTACACGCGCAACATGTTCACCGGCGCCTCGACGGCGGACGTGGCCGTGGTGCTGGTCGATGCCCGGGCCGGCGTGGTCACGCAGACCCGTCGCCACGCCCACATCGCCTCGCTGCTCGGGGTCCCGCACATGGTCGTGTGCGTCAACAAGATGGACCTGGTGGACTGGGACTGGGAGCGGTTCGTCGAGACCGAGGAGCAGGTGCGCGAGCTGGCCCGGCGGCTCGAGATTCCCGACCTGCTGGTGATCCCGATCAGCGCGTTGCGCGGCGACAACGTGGCGTTCACCTCCACCAACGCTCCCTACTACCAGGGCCCATCGCTGCTCGAGTACCTCGAGCGCGTCGACGCGCAGGCCGATCGCGACCTCACCCGACTGCGGTTGCCGATCCAGTGGGTGGGCCGGCCCCAGGACGGAGGCGAGCGGCTGTACGCCGGCAGGATGGTCTCGGGCACGCTCGCCGCCGGAGATCCGGTGACCGTGCTGCCGGCCGGCGTGACCACGACCGTCACGTCGATCGACACGCTGGACTCCGACGAACGGGAGGCGGTCCCGCCGATGTCGGTGATGTTGACGCTCGCCGATCGGCTCGACCTCGGGCGCGGCGACATGCTCGTCTCCGAGGACGATCGACCGGCGGTGGCACGCCAGCTGGAGAGCACGATCTGCTGGATGAGTGACGAGCCGCTGCACCCGGGTCGCCGCTATGCGCTCAAGCACACCACCCGCACCGTGCGCGCGACGGTTCAGTCGATCGACGAGCGGACCGATCCGCAGACGCTGGAGCGTCAGGCGGAGCCGACGGCGCTCGCGCTCAACGACATCGGCCTCGTCACGCTGCGCACCAGCTCGGCCGTGGCCGCCGATCCGTACACGCTCGATCGCGTCACCGGCGCATTCATCCTGATCGACGAGGACAGCAACGACACGGTCGGCGCCGGCGTGATCCGCAGGGCGCGCGTCATCCAGGCGGGCCGCGAGGACCGGCGCGACGTCACCTGGCATCCCTCGATGCTCGACCGCGACGAGCGCTGGGCGTCGATCGACCAGCGCGGCGCCACGGTCCTGCTCACCGGCCTGCCGGCGTCGGGCAAGTCGACGATCGCGGTGGCGCTCGAGCGCCGCCTGGTCGACTCCGGCCAGGCGGCGTATCTGCTCGATGGCGACAACATCCGCCACGGCCTGTCCGACGACCTCGGCTTCTCCCCCGGGGACCGCGCCGAGCACATCCGCCGGGTCGGCCAGGTGGCGCGCCTGATGGCCGATTCGGGGACGGTCGCGCTGGTGTCGCTGATCTCGCCGATCGCGGCCGAGCGCGAACACCTGCGCAAGGCTCACGCCGAGGCCGGGTTGCCGTTCGTGGAGGTGTTCGTCGACACCCCCGTCCATGAGTGCGAGCGCCGTGACCCCAAGGGTCTCTACGCGCGCGCCCGCGCGGGCGAGATCAAGGGCTTCACCGGGATCGACGCGCCCTACGAGCCGCCGGAGGCCCCTGAGCTGCACGTGCAGACCTCCGGGACGACTGTCGACAAGGCCGTCACCCAGATCGTCCAGATACTCCGATCCAGGCCACAGCTCTTAGCGAAGGGGGCAACGATGAGGATCTCTGCCAAGGCTGACTACGCGGTGCGGGCCGCGATCGAACTCGCCGCCGCGCCGGACGACAAGCCCGTCGCGGCCGAGCGGATCGCCACCGCACAGGAGCTCCCGTTGAACTTCCTCGAGAACATCCTCGGCGAGCTGCGAACCGCCGGGATCGTACGCAGCCAGCGCGGCGCCGAGGGCGGCTTCCGGTTGGCCAAGGGCGCCGATCAGCTGACGATCGCCGACATCATCCGCGCCGTCGAAGGGCCGCTGGCGACCGTCCGTGGCGGCAAGCCCGAGGACGCCGAGTACCCCGGACCCGCCACCGCGCTGCCTCGCGTCTGGATCGCGGTCCGCAAGAACCTGCGCAGCGTCGTCGAGCACGTAACCGTGGCGGACGTGGCCAGCTCCCACCTCCCCGACGCGATCGACGTGCTGGCGCAGGAGCCCGAGGCCTGGGTCACGCGCTGAATCCCCGAGGTCAGGCGGCGATCACGGCCACGCCGACCCGCCCGCCGTCGACGTCGATCACGGTCCCGTGCACGAACCGGGCCTCGTCGCCGGCGAGGTACACCGCCGCGTGCGCGACCGCGTCGGGGGTGCCGACCGAGCCCGCGGGCGTGCCGCGCATCATCGACGCGGCCGGACCGGCGTCGGTGGGGTCTGGTGAGACCACGCCCGGCGAGATCGCGTTCACCCGGACCCCGGACGGGCCGAACTCGGCCGCCCACGCTCGGGTCAGGGTCTCGATCGCGCCCTTGGTCGAGCTGTACAGCGAGCCCACCGGGATCCCGAGCCGCGCGATCCAGGAGCCGAGGTTGATGATCGCGCCGTCGCCGCGCGCCGCCATTGCCGGAGCGAGCGCCGCCGTCAGGAAGTACGGCGCCTTGACGTTGACCGCGTAGACCTCGTCGAACGTGGCCTCGTCGGTCGCCGCCGTGATCGAGCCGGGGTAGATCCCGGCCGCGTTGACGAGCACGTCGACCCGCCCGCCGAGGGCGTCGGTGGCCCGCTCGGCGAGCGCGACGGAGGCCGCCCGCGAGCCGTCGAGCGCGGCGGCGACGAACTCCGCTCGCCCACCCGCGGCGGCGATCTCGGCGGCCACCGCGTCGCCTCGGTCCCGGTCGCGTCCGGTGGCGGCGACGTGGGCGCCCTCCTGCGCGAAGGCGACGGCGATCGCCCGTCCGATGTTGCTGGTCGCGCCCGTGACGAGCGCCGTCTTGCCGGCAAGCCGGTTTCCCATGATGGTCCTTTCGAGCTGGTCGGTGTCCGGGCGCACGGTTGGACCGTGCGGTCCAGAAACCGTAACAGATCATTGGACTGACCGGTCCAAACTCAGCTACGCTTGGGCTCATGTCCACGTCCGCGAAGCTCACGCCCAAGGGCGCCGCCACTCGCGAGCGGATCGTCGAGGCCGCGGCCGAGCTCGTGCTCGCCCGCGGCGTCGGCGGTACCAGCCTAGACGACATCCGGGCGGGGACCGCGACCAGTAAGAGCCAGCTGTTCCACTACTTCCCCGGCGGCAAGAGCGAGCTGGTCGCCGCGATCGCCGACTTCCAGACCGAGCGCGTGCTCGACGCCCAGCGCCCGTTCCTGCAGTCGCTCGACACCTGGGAGGCGTGGGAAGGCTGGCGCGACGCCGTGCTCGCCCATTACTGCTCCCAGCCGCACTGGGGCTGCCCGATCGGCTCGCTGGTCGGCGAGCTGGCCGGCCGCGACCCCGTGCTGGCCGCGCAGGTGGCGGCCCACATGGACCGCTGGCGCGAGTACCTGGCCGAGGGGCTGGAGCGGATGCGAGCCACCGGGGTGCTGCCAACCGACGCCGATCCGCAGGCGCTGGCGCTGTCCACGTTCGCGACGCTGCAGGGCGGGCTGCTGCTGGCTCAGACGATGGAGTCCTGCGAACCGCTGCGCGCGGCGCTCGACGGCGCGCTGGCGGCGCTGCGCCACGCGGCCGCGGGAGCGGGCGGCCAGGCGGCCGGCCGAGTGACCGCCGGAACGGGCGGCTGAGCCGCCGCGGGCTGGCGCGTCGGCGCGCAGGCGCGCCTGTCATATTGGCGGGGTGGAGTTTGCGGACGTGCTGCGCCGGAGGCGGATGGTCAGGACCTACGACGAGCGGCGGCGGGTCCCCGACGAGGTCGTGGACCGGATCGTCCGCGACGGGTTGCGTGCCCCCTCCGCCGGCTTCTCCCAGGGATGGGGTTTCCTCGTGCTCGACACGCCGGAGGACATCGGCCGGTTCCGCGATGCGGTGACACCAGCCGTGGACGCCGACCGGTGGTTCGCCGCCCAGGTCCGGGCGCCGCTGCTGATCGTCCCCCACGCGAATAAGGACGTCTACCTTGACAACTACGCGCAGGCACACAAGGGCGCCCGCGACCGCACCGACGACTGGTGGCCGGCGCCCTACTGGGACATCGATACCGGCTTTGCTTCGTTGCTGATGCTGCTCAGCGCCGTCGACGAGGGGCTCGGGGCGTGCTTCTTCGGGATCCCCAAAGACCGCATCGACCCCTACCGGGAGGCGTTTGGCGTGCCCGAGCAGCTGCGGCCGATCGGCGCGATCTCGATCGGCTACCCCGACGAGCCGCCCTCGGGCTTCAGCGGATCGCGCAAGTCGGTGGACGAGGTGGTCCGGCGGGGTCGCTGGTCCAGTTCCGGCTGATAAAAGAGACTCATGCGGTCGGTCGTCGTCCGCCACGAGTCGCCTGAGCTGGGGCGCTACGAGCGCGTCGAGCGCGCCGGGCACCCCGCGCTTGCGGGCGTGGTCAACCGTTACTGCGGCTACTCGCACGAGCGGACCGGGCACGCGAGCCGGCGCGAGGTCGCCCAGGACCAGGTGACGATCATCCTCGGCTTCGGGTCGACGCTGCGAGTGGCCGGGCCCGGCCATCCCGAGTCGATCGAGCATTCGTTCGTCGCGGGCCTGCACCCGTCGTACGCGGTCACGACCGAGAACGGGAGCCTGCGCGGCGTTCAGATCGATCTGACCCCGCTCGGCGCGCACATGTTGTTCGGGCTCGCCATGCACGAGCTCTCGGCCCACCTGGTGGTGGCGCTCGACGCGGTGCTGGGCGGCGAAGCGGACGAGCTGGTGGCGCGGCTGGTGGACGCCCCAATGTGGGACGCCCGGTTCGAGCTGCTCGACGCCTATATCGCCCGCCGGATCGAGGCTGCGCGGCTTCCCTCGCCGGACGTCGCCCGGGCCTGCCGGCGCCTGCACGAGACCGGCGGGCGCCTGGAGGTCGGCGCGCTCGCCGCCGAGCTCGGGTGCAGTAACCGCCACCTGGTGGCACGGTTTCGCGAGCAGGTTGGAACTCCGCCCAAGACGCTGGCCTCGCTGATCCGCTTCCGGCGAGCGGTGGACCGCCTCGGCCACGACGACGGCAGTCGCTTCGCAGAGATCGCCGCCGACTGCGGCTACTACGACCAGGCCCACCTCAACCGCGAGTTTCGCCGCCTCGCCGGGACGACCCCGGGAGCGTTCGTGGCCAGCCGGCTGCCCGACGGGCTGGGGTTGCGCGCCGAAAGGTCAGATTCGTCCAAGACGCGCCGCGATCGCCGGCGTACGGTCGTCGCATGACCAGAGACATCTACGCATCCATGCGCTACCGGGACGCACCCGCGGCGATCGACTGGCTCGAGCGTGCGTTCGGGTTCAAGCGCCAGGTCGTCCACGACGGTCCCGACGGCACGGTCGCCCACGCCGAGCTCCGCTACGGTGACGGACTCGTGATGCTCGGCTCGTGGCGAGGCGACGACGACCACCGCCGTCCCGGACAGGAGTGGGCGTACGTGGTCGTCGAGGATCTCGAGGTGCATCACCGCCATGCGGCGGAGGCCGGCGCCGAGATCGCCGCCTCACCGCAGTACCCGGAGTACGGCTCGTTCTACAGCGCCTTCGATCCCGAGCGCAACCTGTGGAGCTTCGGGACCTACGCTCCGGCGGCCGACTGACAGCGGCGTCGGCGGGTCAGCTCGTCTCCGCGGCGCGCCCGACCCAGCCCTTGCGGCGGAAGAAGACCATCAGCCCGGCGACCGTGGCCAGCATACTGCCCACCCCGACCACCCAGAAGACCCAGGCGGTGTCGATCAAGTGGCTGATCATGTAGGTGAAATTCTGGCCGAAGAACCCGGTGATGAAGCTGAGCGGTAGGAAGATCGTCGCGATTATCGTCAGCTGCTTCGTCACGTCGTTCTGGCGGTTGGAGATCGTCGACAGGTACAGGTCGGTGGCGCCCGACATCAGGTCGCGGTAGGAATCGATCAGGTCGCTGATCCGGATCAGGTGGTCGTAGACGTCGCGGAAGTAATCGCGCTCGTCCAACTGCAGGCCGGGTAGCTCGTCGAGCTGGTCGATCGAGCGAGCGAACAGGTCGCGCTGCGGGGTGACGACCTTGCGCATCCCCACCAGCTGGCGCTTGAGCGCGAACAGCCGGGCCAGCTGCTCCTCGGTCGGCCTGGTCAAGATCGCGTCCTCGAGGCTGTCGACCTCGTCATCGATCGCCGACAGGACAGGGAAGAAGCTGTCGGTGAGCGCGTCGAGCACGCGGTAGATCAGGAATTGCTCGCTGTGCAGGCGCTGGCCGTCCAGCTCCTCACGCTGCTTCTCGAGCTCCGGCAGCGGGCCGCGGTGGACCGTGATCAGGTAGTGGCCCGAGATGAACATGTGCACCTCGGACAGAGGATCTGTGCTCCCGGGCTTGGCCTCGCCGGCGCCGTAGAACACCAGGAATGCGTAGTCGCCGTAGTTGTCGAGCTTCGGGCGCTGGCCGAAGTCGGTGATGTCGCGCATCGCCAGCGGGTGAAAGCCAAACAGCTCGTCGAGCGTGGTGACCTGACCCTCGGTGGGCCCGGTCAGATCGAGCCAGAAGAACTCGTCGCGCTCGAGGTGACCGCGGATCTCGTCGCGATCGATCTCGGTGAAGCACGGCACCGTAAACCGGTAGTGCTCGTCCGTGCTGTCGGGGCCTGCGGTCCTGGCCTTGCCGACTGGCATCTCGGTCTCCTTGTTGAGTGGGGCAGGAGAAATTGTCCCCCGCCCCGGCGGGCTCTCAGGGGTAGGCTGTGGCTTCATGCGGGTCGTCATCGCCGGAGGCCACGGGAAGATCGCGCTGCTGCTGACGCCGCGCCTGAAGGCACGCGGCGACGAGGTCGTGAGCCTGATCCGTAACCCCGATCACGCTGATGACGTTCGCATCGTCGGGGGTGAGCCGGTGGTCTGTGATCTCGAGGACGCTACTCCCGAGGAGATCGCCGCCGGTGTCGGCAGCGCCGACCAGGTGGTGTTCGCGGCTGGGGCCGGTCCGGGCAGCGGCAACGCCCGCAAGCTGACGATGGACCGCGACGGCGCGATCAAGACCGTCGAGGCGGCGACCAAGCTCGGCGCCGAGCGGTTCTTGATCGTCAGCTCGATCGGTGCCGAGTCGCCGCCTGACGACGACGACAGCTTCAGCGTCTACCTGCGCGCCAAGGCCGAGGCCGACGCAGCGGTGATGGCCAGCGACCGACCGTGGACGGTCCTGCGCCCCGGCGCCCTGACCGACGACCCCGGCACCGACCGGGTGCGGCTGTCGGAGGAGCCGTTCCGCGGACGCGTCCCGCGCGACGATGTGGCCGCATCCATCGCCGCGCTGCTGGCGGCGCCGGTGGCGGTTGGCAAGGTGCTCTACATCAACGGCGGAGACCAGCCGATCGAGCAGGCGCTGCACGAGCTCTCCTGAAAGACTCTGCCCCATGGACCTATGCCTGATGATCGAGGGGCAGGAGGGAGTCACCTGGCCGCAGTGGGAGGCGCTCGGCCGCGCCTGCGAGGAGCACGGGATCCCGGAGCTGTTCCGCTCCGATCACTACCTGAACCTCGGCGGGATCGCCGACCGCGGATCGCTCGACGCCTGGGGCACCATGTGCGGGCTGGCGGCGGTGACCTCGACCGTGCGGCTGGGGACGCTGGTCTCCCCCGCGACCTTCAGGCACCCGTCGCTGGTGGCGAAGATGGTCACCACGGCCGACCACATCTCCGGCGGGCGCGTCGACCTCGGGCTCGGCGCCGGCTGGCACGAGCGCGAGCACGAGGCCTACGGGTTCCCGTTCGCGTCCACGCGCGAGCGGATGGATGTGCTCGAGGAGCAGTTGCAGGTGGTGCTCGGCAACTGGGGCGATGAGACGTTCAGCTTCTCCGGCGACCACTACACGCTGCGCGAACTCGAGGCCGAGCCCAAGCCGATCCAGCGGCCGCACCCCCCGCTGATCATCGGCGGCAGCGGCGGCCGGCGCAGCGCCGAGCTGGCCGCGCGCTTCGGCGACGAGTACAACACGCCGTTCGCCGCCGGCGACGAGCTGCGCCAGCGCCGCCAGCGGGTGGTGGAGGCCTGCGAGCAGGCCGGGCGCGAGATGCTGCCGTTCTCGCTGATGACCGGGATCGTGCTCGGCTCCGACGAGACGGACCTGCGTGACCGGGCGCGCAGACTAAGCGAGCGCAGGCCTGACTTCGACGGGCTGTCGGACCCGCCACCGGCGTGGATCGTCGGCACGATCGACCAGGCGACGGAGCAGCTGCTGGAGCTGCGCGAGGCGGGTGTCGACCGGGTGATGTGCCAACACCTGCTCCACGACGATCTGGACGTGGTCGCGCTGCTGGGCGAGGAACTCGCGCCGAGGGTTCGCTAGGGGTTCGTTTTGAAGGCGTTCATCACCGGCGGCACCGGGTTCATCGGCGCGCACGTGGCGCGCAAGCTCCGGGAGCGCGGCGACGGCGTCGCGGCGCTGGTGCGGTCGCCGGCGAAGGCCGACGCGCTGCGCGAGCTCGGTTGTGAGCTGGTCGAGGGCGATCTCTCCCAGCCCGATGCGATCGAGCGCGGCACCGCGGGTGCCGACGCCGTGTTCCACGTCGGCGCCGTCTACAAGGTCGGGATCCCGGAGTCCGAGCGCCCCGCGATGGATGACGCCAACGTGCGGGGCACCGAGCGCGTGCTCGACGCCGCGACCCGAGCCGGCGTCGCGCGGATCGTGTACGTGTCGACCGGCAACGTGTACGGCAACACCCGCGGGCGAGCCGTCGACGAGGGCTACGAGCGACCACTGCCACCGGATTTCCTGTCCTACTACGACAAGACCAAGTACCTCGCTCACGGGGTCGCGCTGGACCGGATCGCCAAGGGGGCGCCGGTCGTGATCGCGATGCCGAGCGCCGTTTACGGTCCCGGCGATCCCTCCGAGATCGGCAACCTGATCGACCAGGTCCGGACCGGCAAGCTGAAGCTGCGGATGTTTCCCGACGCCGGCTTTGACTTCGTGTACGTGGAGGATCTCGCCGACGGGATCATCGCCGTACACGACCGGGGGCGGATCGGGGAGTCCTACAACCTCCCGGGCGACCGCGGCACGCTCGGCGACCTGATCGACAAGACGGCGGAGCTGGCCGGCCGCAAGCCGCCGCGGGCCGTGCTGCCGACCGCGATGATGAAGCTCGCGATCCCGGTCGGGCCGGTCGTCGGCAAGCTGATGGGGTTCCCTCCGAACCTCCGCGAGCTGATCCGGACGTCCGACGGCGTGACCGTATGGATGTCCGGCGGCAAGGCACGCAGCGAGCTGGGGTTCGTGCCGCGGACGCTCGACGCCGGGCTGCGCGAGACGTTTGACCGGAGTTAGCTCGCCCGCCGGCGCGACTGCGTCTCGCAGCGCCCGCAGATGCAGTGCCGACCGTGAACCGGGTTGAAGTCGATCCCGGGCGCCGGCTGCGTCTCGGCGGTGCCCTTCGCTGCACCCGGCGCGGCGTCGCCCGCGCGGCGCGAGCGCCGTGACACGTGGATTACGCGGAAAAAGGACTTGGACACGATCAGCCTCGATTCACTACGTTAGCCACGTATTCGGCGGGACCCGGGCGGTCCTTAGAGATTTCTTAGAGCGACAGGAGGATCGATGGACGAAAACCAGACTAAAGAGCAGATCCACAGCCACGCCGACGCGGTCCAGCGCGGCGACTTCGACGCGGTGATCGCCGACTTCACCGAGGAGCTTCAGGCGCAGGCGCCGCAGATCGCACAGACGCTTCCGCCGCCGGTGACCGCCGCCAACGTCGTCAACATCGACTTCGGCGACGACGAGGCGGTGGCCCTGATCCACTACGCCGGCAACGTGAGCGAGATCACGGTTTGCTCGCACTGGCGCGAGGTCGACGGGCGTCCGCTGATCGTCCACGCCGAGCCCGTCGAATAGGCAGACGGTCCCGCAGCCTCAGGCCAGCTGCGGGCGGTGCTCGGCCCACGGCCGAGCGGTCTCGATCTGAGCGGCGAGCGAGTACAGCGTGTGCTCGGCGCCGGGGCGTCCGACGAGCTGCACGCTGAGCGGCAGCCCGTCGGCGCCGAACCCGGCCGGGATCGAGATCGCCGGCTGGCCGGTGAGGTTGTAGACGGCGGTGAACGGCGTGAACCTGCCGGCGCGGTCGATCGCGGCCGGCGCCGACTGCCCGTAGCCGCCGTCGGCCCTGATCGCGGTGGTGGCCAGGCCGGGGGTCATCAACACGTCGACCGTGCTCCACAGCCCGAGCATCCGGTCCGTCGTCCGCTTGCGCTTGGCGAGTAGCGCGTCGCGGCGGCGCGGCGGCACCAGCCGGCGTCCGGCCGCGGCCATCTGCTTGGTCAGCGACTCCATCCGGCTCGGGTCCGGGAGCGTCAGTGAGTCCTCGTAGATCCCGCGAAACCAGAGCTGGACGAACTCGAGCTGGATCATGCCCAACGGCGGGTCGCGTTCGAGCACGTCGTGCCCGAGCTCGGACAGCAGCGACCCGGTCCGCTCGTACGCCCCGCGCTGGTCGGCCGAGACCCTGACGATCAGGCCCGGCGGGATCTTGCGGGAGATCGCGATCCGCAGCCGCCCCGGCTCGGTCGCCGCCGCGTCCGTATAGCGGCCCTCGAACGGGGGCGCCGCGTAGTTGTCGCCCGGAGCCGGGCCGTGCATCACGTCGAGCATCAGCGCGCTGTCGGCCACGGTTCGCGTCAGCGAGCCCAGCGTCGACATCCCCAGCCACCCGTCGGCCGACGGCATCGTCGACACCCGTCCCCGCGTCGGCTTCATCCCCACCAACCCGCAGGCCCCGGCGGGAATCCGGATCGAGCCCCCGCCGTCCGACGCGGTCGCCACCGGGACCATCCCCGCGGCCACGGCGGCGGCCGATCCGCCCGAGGAGCCGCCGGGCGTGCGGTTGCGGTCCCACGGGTTGCGGGTGATCCCGTTGGCGTCGGTCGCGGTCCAGGGGAAGATCATCAGCTCGGGGACGTTGGTGATCCCGATCGGGATCGCGCCGGCGGCCCGCAGCCGCCGGACCGCCTCGGCGTCGGCGGTCTCCGGCGGCCCCTGCGAGCGCGACCCGCGCGTGCACACCTGCCCGGCCACCGGCGTGTCGTCCTTGATCGCAATCGGCACTCCGGCGAGTGGCCGCCCGTCGGCCTCGGCGGCGTCGGCCGCCGCCCGCGCCTGCTCGGGCATCGTCGTCCGGAACGCGTTGAGCAGCGGGTTCAGCGCCTCGATCCGGCGCAGGCACAGCTCGACCAGCTCGCGCGGCTTGACCTCGCGCGAGCGGACCAGCTGGGCGAGCGCTCCCGGCCCCGCAAAAACCAGCTCCTGGTCGGCGGTCGCGGTCATAACGGAAACCGTCTCAGTTCGCGAGCTCGAGCAGCAGCTCGCGGATCGCCCCCGGGTAGCGGTACGTGATCCCGCCGTGCTTACCCTCGAACAGCTCGAGCGAGTACGAGACCCCGAGCTTGTCGAGCTGCTGCGCGAACGCCTGCGCGCCGAGGTCGAGGAACCACTCGTCGCTCTTGCCGGCGTCCAGGTAGATACGCCGCATGCTCTTGAGCTCGTCGCCGTGCCCGGGCGCCATCCGCACCGGGTCGAGCTCGAGCCACCGGCTCCACACGTCTTCGATCAGCCGGCCGGTCGAGATCTCGAACGGCAGCAGCGCCTCGCCGGGCCGGTTGGGGTCGGGCGTGTAGGCGCACGCGTACCCGTACACCTCGAACGGCTTGCCGAACTTGCTCCAGTCGAAGTGGTCGGTCTCGGCCAGGCGCTCGTAGAACACCTCATACGAGCCGTCGAACCGGTCGCGCAGCTCGCGCGCGACGGTCGGGAAGTCGCGCTGGTAGCAGCACTCGAACAGTGCGTCGCCCGCGTGCGACGCCAGCGCCCCGAACACGTCCGGGCGCATCATCGGCACGACCATCGCGCCGTAGCCGCCCGACGACTTGCCGGTCAGGCCGCGCCGGTCGCGGTCGGCGTACGTCGGGTAGCGCTCGTCGACGAACGCGACCACCTCGTCGCACAGGTAATCCATGTAGCGGCCGGTGCTCGACGAGTTCAAGAACTGCGCGCCGCCGCGGGAGGTCCACACGTCGACGAACACGACCACCGCGTCCGGGCAGCCGCCCTCCGCGAACATCGCGTCGAGGCGCTCGATCATCGTCGGCTCGAACGCGGTCCGCGCCACCCACATGTCGACCTGCCCGGAGAATCCCTGGATCACGTAGACCGACGGCACCGGGCCACTTGTGCTGCCGCTGGCCAGACCCGGCGACCGGTACACGTACAGAGGGCGTTCGCTCGAGTCACCGAGAGGGTTCGACGCGAGCAGCTCGGACTCGACCGTGAGCAGGTCGAGCGCGCCCGCGAGCGGCCGCCCCCAGGGGGCGCCGGCCGGTCCGTGGAGTTCACGTAGAGCCACGGCGCGGACCGTAGCGAACGCACGCTGCAAACCCCCAGCCGGGGGATTTTGCGTCAATCGTCTTGTGCGACACTAGGCTGGGTAGCACCCCATACGCCATGACTGATCAGGTTCAGACACGCTCGTCAAACGGCGCTGCCGGGGACGTTGAACCGTCCAACGGAGACGGCGCCGACATCGATGTAGCCGAGACCAGCGAATGGCTGGAGGCGCTCGACGCTGTCGTCGCCCACGACGGCCTCGATCGCGCCCGCCACCTCCTCACCCGCGTCGTCGAGCGCGCCCAGCACTCCGGCACGGGGCCGATCGCCAGCCTCAACACGCCATATGTCAACACGATCCCACCGGAGCGCGAGGCGCAGCTCCCGGGCGATCCCGCGGTCGAGCGCCGGCTGCGCTCGATCGTGCGCTGGAACGCGATGGCGATGGTCGTGCGCGCCAACAAGGACAACTCTGGCCTCGGCGGCCACATCGCCACGTACGGGTCGCTGGCGACGCTGATGGAGGTCGGCTTCAACCACTTCTGGCGGGCGGGTGGGCCGGATTCCGAGCACGGCGGCGACCTCGTGTACTTCCAGGGCCACTCGTCCCCGGGTAACTACGCGCGCTCATTCCTCGAGGGCCGGCTCACCGCCGAGCAGCTCGACGGCTTTCGCCGGGAGGTCTCGACCGACGGCCTGTCGTCGTACCCGCACCCGTGGCTGATGCCCGACTACTGGCAGTTCCCCACGGTGTCGCTGGGCATCGGTGCGATCACCTCGATCTACCAGGCGCGATTCATGAAGTACCTCCAGGCCCGCGGCCTGGCCCAGACCGACGGTCGCAAGGTGTGGGCGTTCCTCGGCGACGGCGAGATGGACGAGCCCGAGTCGATGGGCGCGACCGCGCTGGCCGGGCGCGAGCATCTCGACAACCTGATCTGGGTCGTCAACTGCAACCTCCAGCGGCTCGACGGGCCGGTGCGCGGTAACGGCAAGATCATCCAGGAGCTCGAGTCCGACTTCCGCGGCGCCGGCTGGAACGTGATCAAGGTGATCTGGGGCGCGCGCTGGGACCCGCTGCTGGCGGCCGACACCGACGACCGCCTGGTCAAGGTGATGGAGGACTGCGTCGACGGCGAGTACCAGACGTTCAAGTCGCGCGACGGCGCATACGTGCGCGAGCACTTCTTCGGCCGCGACCCGGTGCTGCTCGAGCGCGTCGAGCACATGTCCGACGAGGAGATCTGGCTGCTCAACCGCGGCGGCCTCGACCAGCAGAAGGTCTACGCCGCCTACCACGAGGCCGCCCGGCACACCGGTCAGCCGACCGTGATCCTGGCCAAGACGATCAAGGGCTACGGGATGGGCGTCTCCGGCGAGGGCCAGATGATCACCCACCAGGCCAAGAAGATGACCGAGGACGCGCTGCTCACGTTCCGCGACCGCTTCGAGCTGCCGCTGACCGACGAGCAGGTCCGGGCCGCCGAGTACTACAAGCCGCCCGAGGACTCGCCCGAGATGCAATACCTGCGCGAGCGCCGCGAGGAGCTGGGCGGGAGCCTGCCGAACAGGCGCCGGCGCGCCGAGCCGCTGCACGTCCCCGAGGTCGACATCTTCAAGGGCCAGCTGGAGGGCACCGGCGACAGAGAAATATCAACGACGATGGCTTTTGTCCGAGTTCTAGCTGCGCTGCTGCGCGACAAGCAGCTCGGCAAGCACATCGTCCCGATCATCCCCGACGAGTCGCGCACGTTCGGGATGGAGGGCCTGTTCCGCCAGATCGGGATCTACTCGCCCGTCGGCCAGCTCTACCAGCCCGAGGACTCAGAGCAGCTGATGTTCTACAAGGAGGACCAGCACGGCCAGATCCTCGAGGAGGGGATCACCGAGGCCGGCTCGGTCTCGTCGTTCATCGCCGCCGGCACCTCCTACAGCGCCCACGACGTGCAGATGGTGCCGTTCTACATCTACTACTCGATGTTCGGCTACCAGCGGGTCGGCGACCTGATCTGGGCCGCGGGCGACACCCGCACGCGCGGGTTCATGCTGGGCGGCACCGCCGGCCGCACCACGCTCAACGGCGAGGGTCTCCAGCACGCCGACGGCCACAGCCACATGCTGTTCCCGGTCGTCCCCAACTGCCGCGCCTACGACCCGACGTTCGGCTTCGAGCTGGCGGTGATCATCCAGGACGGCTTGCAGCGGATGCTGGTCGACCAGGAGGACGTCTTCTACTACCTGACGTTGATGAACGAGAACTACCGCCACCCGGAGATGCCCGAGGGCTCCCGCGAGGGGATCCTGCGTGGGATGTACCTGCTGTGGGAGAGCGGTCCGTCGGACGGCCCGCGGGTCCAGCTGCTGGGCTCGGGGACGATCCTGCGGGAGGCGATGAGCGCGGCCGAGCTGCTCGAGTCCGAGTGGGGCGTCGGCGCCGACGTGTGGAGCGTCACCTCGTTCACCGAGCTTCGCCGCGACGGGCTCGAGGTCGAGCGCTGGAACATGCTGCACCCGCTCGAGGAGCAGCGCCGCGCGTACGTGACCGAGTCGCTGAGCCGCCGGGGCGGTCCGACGATCGCATCGACCGACTACATGCGAGGGTTCGCCGACCAGATCCGCCAGTGGGTGCCAGGCGGCTATCGCGTGCTCGGCACCGACGGATTCGGGCGCAGCGACAGCCGCGAGGCGCTACGGCGCTTCTTCGAGGTCGACCGTCACTACGTCGTGGTAGCGGCGCTCAAGGAGCTCGCCGACCGGGGCGAGATCGAGCCCAAGCGCGTGCAGGAGGCGATCGAGCGCTACGGGCTCGACGCCGAGGCGCCGATGCCGACCAAGGTATGAGTGCCACCGACGTCGTCTCGGTCGAAGTCCCGGACATCGGTGACTTCGACGAGGTACCGGTGATCGAGATCCTGGTCTCGGCGGGCGACACGGTGCAGACCGACGACCCGCTGCTCACGCTCGAGTCCGACAAGGCGACGATGGACGTGCCGGCGCCGTTCCCCGGGACGATCAGGGAGATCAGCGTCAAGGTCGGCGACCGCGTCTCGCAGGGCAAGCTGCTGCTGAAGATGGAGCCGGCCGAGGGGTCGTCGTCGGAGGACACCTCGCAGCAGGCCTCGGCGGCGGCGTCCAACGGCGCGCCCAGCGAGGCGTCCGCGCCCGATGCGGTACAGGCGGCGGTGGATGCCGAGCCGCCCCCTTCGGCGCCCGAGCCCACCCCGATCTCTGAGCCGGCCGCGGCCTCCTCGGATGGCGCGGTCTACGCCAGCCCGTCGGTGAGACGCCTCGCGCGCGAGCGCGGGATCGACCTGCACCAGGTGACGGGCAGTGGCCGCAAGGGGCGGATCACGCGCGACGACGTCGAGTCATTCGCTTCTAAGGGGCCGGCAACGCCTTCGGCGGCCGGCCCTGGGTTGGGTTTGGATCTGGCCCCCTGGCCGTCGCTGAACTTCGAGAAGTTCGGCCCGGTGGAGCGGGTCCAGCGGTCTCGGATCCAGCGGATCTCCGCTCCCAACCTGGCCCGCAACTGGGTGACGATCCCGCACGTCACCCACAACGACGACGCCGACATCACCGAGCTCGAGGCCTGGCGCAAGCGGCTCAACGATGAGCACGCACGCGACGGCCTCAAGGTCACGATGGTCTCGTTCCTGGTGGTCGCATCCCTGGCCGCCCTGAAGGAGTTCCCGACCTTCAACTCCTCGCTCGACGGCGGGGACCTGATCCTCAAGCGCTACTACAACATCGGGTTCGCGGCCGACACCCCGGGCGGCCTCGTCGTGCCGGTGATCAAGGACGCCGACCAGAAGGGCCTGCTCGACATCGCCCGCGAGCTCACCGAGCTCTCGGGCAAGGCGCGCGAGGGCAAGCTCGGCCCCGCCGACATGCAGGGCAGCTCGTTCACGATCTCGAGCCTCGGCGGGATCGGCGGCACCAGCTTCACCCCGATCGTCAACGCTCCCGAGGTCGCGATCCTGGGCGCTACCCGCGCCGCGATGAAGCCGGTATGGAACGGCGGCGAGTTCGAGCCGCGGCTGATGCTGCCGCTGTCGCTGTCATACGACCATCGGGTGATCGACGGCGCCGCCGCCGCGCGCTTCGTGGTCTACCTGGTCGGGGTGCTCTCGGACCTGCGGCGGGCGCTGCTGTGAGCGAAGCGACGGAGGTGCGCGTCCCCGACATCGGGGATTTCACCGACGTCCCGGTGATCGAGATCCACGTCGCCGCCGGAGACGAGGTCTCGGTCGAGGATCCGCTGGTCACGCTCGAGTCCGACAAGGCGACGATGGACGTGCCCGCGCCCGCCGCCGGCAAGATCGCCCAGCTGAGCGTCAAGGTCGGCGACCGGGTGTCGGAGGGCAGCGTGCTGCTGACGCTCGAGGGCTCCGAGGATGGCGCTGCCGCTGACTCCGCCTCCGACTCCGACTCCGACTCCGACTCCGAGAAACAACATGCACCGGAAACCCGAGCATCGACGAACGGTTCGCCCCCTCCGGCCGAGAGCGACGGCGGCCGCGACGCTCAGGTCGTGGTGATCGGCTCGGGCCCGGGCGGCTACAGCGCCGCCTTCCGCGCCGCCGACCTCGGGCTCAAGACGATCATGATCGAGCGCTACGAGTCGCTCGGCGGGGTGTGCCTGAACGTCGGCTGCATCCCGTCCAAGGCGCTGCTGCACGCCGCTCGCGTCGTCGCCGAGGCGGAGGAGATGGGCGCCCACGGGATCCAGTTCGGCACCCCGAAGATCGACCTGGAGGCGCTGCGGACGTGGAAGGAGTCGGTCGTCGGCAAGCTCACCGGCGGCCTCGTCGGTCTGGCCAAGCAGCGCCAGGTCGAGGTCGTCCACGGCGTCGCCCGCTTCACCGGCCCGAACTCCGTGCAGGTCGACGACCGCACGATCACGTTCGACAACTGCATCATCGCCGCCGGCTCGCAGGCCGCGTCAATCCCGGGGCTCCCCGACGACCCGCGGATCGTCCATTCGACCCGCGCACTCGACATCGCCGAGGTTCCGGAGCGCCTGCTGGTGATCGGCTGCGGGATCATCGGGCTCGAGATGGCGGCGGTCTACGACGCGCTGGGGTCGAAGATCACATGCGTCGAGTTGCTCGACCAGCCGATCCCCGGTTGCGACCCAGACGTCGTCAGGCCCCTGCAGCGGCGGATCACCGAGCGCTACGAGGGGGTCCTTTTGGACACCAAGGTCGAGTCGGTGCAGGCCGCCGACGACGGCTTGCGGGTGAAGCTGTCAAGCGGCGATACAGAGACGTTCGACCAGATCCTGGTCGCGGTCGGCCGCAAGCCCAACGGCGGCGCGCTCGACGCCGAGGCCGCCGGAGTCCAGGTCGACGACGTCGGCTTCATTCGGGTGGACGCGCAGCTGCGCACGAACGTCGGTCACATCTACGCGATCGGGGACGTCGTCGGTGGGCCGATGCTCGCCCACAAGGCCTCCCACGAGGGCCACACCGCCGCCGAGGTGATCGCCGGCGTCCCGGGCGCCTCGTTTGATCCCCGGTCAATCCCATCCGTCGCTTACACCGACCCCGAGGTGGCGTGGACCGGCCTCACCGAGACCGAGGCCAAGGCCGTCGGGATCGAGTACGAGAAGGCCGTGTTCCCGTGGGCGGCGTCCGGCCGGGCGCTGTCGCTGGCCCGCTCGGAGGGCATGACCAAGCTCCTGTTCGAGCCCGACAGCCACCGGTTGCTGGGCGCCGGGATCGTCGGCGTCGGCGCGGGCGAGCTGATCGCCGAGGCCGTGCACGCGATCGAGATGGGTTCGGACGCCGAGGACATCGCGCTCACGATCCACCCCCACCCCACGCTGTCAGAGACCGTCGGGTTCGCGGCCGAGATCGCCGCGGGCACGATCACTGACATCCTCCCGCCGCGCAAGCGGGCGGCTTCGAAGGCCTCGAGCTAGTGTCGCGTTTGGAAAGTTGGTGGGCACCGAGAGGTGCCACTGGTGGATGCTTGGCGAGGACGCAGGAGCCGTGGCGTAGCGGAGCCACGCGAGGCGACGAGGACGAAGCCAAGCGCCGCCAGGGGTGCCTCGAATGCACGCCAACTTTCCAAACGCGACACTAGACGACCAGCAGGGCGCGGATCAGGTCCGCGACCGCCCGCGGCTCGGAGTCGATCCGCTGCTGGGTGAGCCGGATCACCCGGTAGCCGGCGAGCTGGAGCTTGGCGTCGCGACGCCGGTCGGTCTCGAACTGCTCGCGCGAGCGGTGATAACCCCAGCCGTCGACCTCGACGATGAGCTTCTGGTCGCGCCAGAGCGCGTCGACGAGCTCCTCCTCGACGAGCACGTTCAGCTCAGGCTCCGGGAGTCCGGCCGCGCGGATCAGCGCCAGGAAGCGATCCTCGAGCTCCGATTGGGTCCACGGCGCCGGGCCCTCGATCTCGCTCAGCGCCGCCCGGAGCCGCTTGGTCCCGCGGTGGTTCGGGTTTCGGGCGAGCACGTCCTCCAGTTCGCGCCCGATCAGCCGCCCCATCCGCTCGATCTTCTCCAACACCGCTCGCGTGCGCTGGGCCGTGGCCACGGATGCGTGGTCGAGGACGCTGCGCGCCAACGAGGTCACCGGGATCCCGTCGACGACGACCCCATCTTGTCCCAACAACCCACGAGCCGAGTGGACCCGCACCCACTTCGGCCCCGGCTTCTGCAGGCCCCGCGGCACCGTCACGTGGATCAACCCGCTCTCGGCGGCCTGAACCTCCCAGACGGCCAGCGCGAACCGGTGGCTGAGGAGCGCATCAGGCCCGCAGGCGAGCACGGCGGCCATCCAGTGCCCCTTCAGCGTGAGCTTGCGGTGTCCGACCGCGTAGATCCCGAGGTAGATCGGGTGAAGCCACCCTCGATCGACGCGATCCTGCACCTGATGGCGTGTCATCCCGAGCGCCAACAGCTGCTGCCGAGCCACCAGCCCCTGCTGCTCCGCCGCAAGCATCGCGATCTTCCCGTCGGTTGGTCGATGTAGTGCCGCTATATCCGGTACTCGATCGACCAACCACCCCATAGGGCCGAGGATCCCGGGAATCGCGTCACACGTGGGTGACGCGCAGCTTCAATTCAGCGCAGAACCTGCGACGAAAGCGCTACCGCGAGCGCCGCGCCCGCAGCAGCACCAGCGCCGCCACCGCGAGCGCCAGCGCCAGCGGCCACGCGGACCCGGCCCGCCGGGCCAGCGACGGCGCGTCGGAGCCCGGCGCCGGAGCAGGCATCGCGAACTCCTCGGCGGCGAGCACGTCGTGCGGCCCCTCGATCCCGGTCGGGTCGGCGGGCAGGACCACCGGGCCGTGGGTCAGGGTGGGATCCGGCGCGGGCACGCCGAACGCCTCCGCGGCGAGGACGTCCCTGGCGGGGTCCTTCGCGCGAGTGTTGGGGTCGGGCATCGACGGATGATCCCAGACCCGGCTTGTCAGATGTAAAACCCCCGGCCCGGGAGGCGCCGCAGTGGCCCAGATGCCCTCCCCAAGGGGCATCTGAGACCCATCCGATAATCTAAGTCCAGGCGGCTTAGATCGTGCTCACACGACCGCCCTGGCAACAGCTATAATCCACTTATCTCTTGTAAGCACCTAACGAAAGTGAAGTCCTGATGAGTCGACTTCTCCTGGTTCCACTAGACGACGTCGTCGTCTTCCCGGGCATGTCGCTGACGCTGGCGGTGGACGCCGGCGAGGACGACCGTGTGTTGCTCGTCCCCCATCACGAAAGCGAGTACGCCGGCGTCGGTACCGTCGCCGAGACCACCGACCGCGTCCGCCTGCCCGGTGGCGGTCGCGCCGTCGCGCTGAAGGGCCTTCACCGTGGGGTCGCCGGCGCGGCGCACACGATGCCGGACGGCCGGCTGTACGTCGAGGTCGAGGAGCGCATCGACGACGTTCCCGTCGACGGTCGCACCCGCAACCTGGAGCGTGAGTACCGCGCCCTGGTCGAGGAGATCCTCGAGCTGCGCGGCGACGACGGCCGTGTGTCGGCGTTCGTCCGGAGCATCTCCGAGCCCGGAACGCTGGCCGACACCAGCGGCTACTCCCCCGACCTGTCCTACGAGCAGAAGGTGCAGCTGCTGCAGACGCTCGACGTCACCGAGCGGCTGGAGCTGGCGTTGTCCTTCCAGCGCGAGCGGCTTGCCGAGTTGCAGGTCCGTAAGCGCATCCGCGACGACGTCGAGTCCGGCGCTGAGAAGCAGCAGCGCGAGTACTTCCTGCGCAAGCAGATGGACTCGATCCGTAAGGAGCTCAACGAGGACGACGCCTCGGTGGTCGAGGAGTACCGCACCAAGATCGAAGAGGCCGAGATGCCCGAGGCCGTGCGCGAGCAGGCCGAGAAGGAGCTCGGACGCCTCGAGCGGATGGGCGAGCAGTCCGCCGAGTCGAGCGTGATCCGGACCTACCTGGACTGGCTGATCGCGGTGCCCTGGAACAAGCGCTCCGAGGAGCGGCTTGACCCCGAGCACGCCCGCGAGGTCCTCGACGCAGACCACGCCGGTCTGGAGGACGTCAAGGACCGCATCGTCGAGTACATCGCGGTCAAGAAGCTCCGCACCGAGCGGGGGATCAACGAGGACAAGCGCTCCGGCGCAATCCTGACCCTGATCGGCCCGCCCGGCACCGGTAAGACCTCGATCGGCGAGTCGATCGCGCGAGCTACGGGTCGCGAGTTCGTCCGGATGTCGCTGGGCGGCGTCCGCGACGAGGCCGAGATCCGCGGTCACCGGCGCACGTACATCGGCGCGCTCCCGGGCCGGCTGGTCCGTGCCCTGCGCGACGCCGAGACGATGAACCCGGTGATCATGCTCGACGAGGTCGACAAGGTCGGCGCCGACTGGCGCGGCGACCCCAGCTCGGCACTGCTCGAGGTGCTGGACCCGGCGCAGAACCACAGCTTCCGCGACCACTACCTCGACGTCGAGCTCGACCTGAGCGGCGTCCTGTTCATCGCTACCGCGAACGTGGCGGACACGATCCCCAGCCCGCTGCTGGACCGGATGGAGGTGATCCGCTTCGACGGCTACACGACCTCGGAGAAGGTCGCGATCGCCCGCGGCTACCTGTGGCCGCGTCAGGTCGAGCGCAGCGGACTGCACGAGGACGAGGTCGAGATCTCCGACGAGACCCTGACCACGGTGACCACCGAGTACACGCGCGAGGCCGGCGTCCGCCAGCTCGAGCGTGACCTCGGGACGCTGCTGCGCAAGACCGCGACGAAGGTCGCGTCGGGCAAGGCGACCGCGCCGGTCACGATCGACCTCGACGCCGTCCGTGACGCCCTCGGGCGCCAGCGGTTCTTCCAGGAGTCCGCGATCCGGACCGCCGTCCCCGGCGTCGCAACCGGGCTCGCGGTGACCGGAGCCGGCGGCGACGTGCTGTTCGTCGAGGCCACCGCGATGCAGGGCACGCCGGGCCTGACCCTGACCGGTCAGCTCGGGGACGTGATGAAGGAGTCCGCGCAGATCGCGCTGTCCTACGTCCGCGGCCACGCGTCCGAGCTCGAGATCGACCCGAACGCGTTCGAGGACGAGGCGTTCCACGTCCACGTCCCGGCGGGCGCGATCCCGAAGGACGGTCCCAGCGCGGGCGTGACGATGGTGACCGCGCTGACCTCGCTGCTGAGTGGGCGTCCGGTGCGCCACACCGTCGGGATGACCGGCGAGGTGACGCTGCAGGGCCGCGTGCTCCCGATCGGCGGCCTCAAGCAGAAGGTGCTCGCGGCGCACGCCGCCGGGCTCACCGACGTGGTGATCCCGGAGCGCAACCGCGGCGACCTCGATGACGTCCCCGAGGAAGTCCGCGAGGCGATGACGTTCCACTTCGCGATGACCATCGACGAAGTGCTGAGCGTGGCGCTCGAGCCGGCGCCGCTGCACGCCGCGGCATAGTCCCGTAACTGTTCTCTGGGGCGGTGGTTGGGTAGGTTCTAGTCATGACCACGATCACCGCCCCAGAAGAACAGAGCGTCGTCGACAACGTCCCCAAGCAGCTGTACATCGGCGGCGAGTGGCGTGACGGCGCGAACGGAACTTTCTCCGTCGAGGACCCGGCGACCGGCGAGTCGCTGTGCGAGATCGCCGACGCCAGTCCCGACGACGCCAAGGCCGCCCTGGACGCGGCGGTGCAGGCGGGCCCCGAGTGGGCGGCCCACCCCCCGCGCGAGCGCGGCGAGATCCTCAGGCGGGCGTTCGAGACGATCATCGCGCACGAGGACGAGCTCGCGCTGCTGATGACGCTCGAGATGGGCAAGCCGCTGAAGGAGTCAAAGGCCGAGGTGGCCTACGGCGCCGAATTCCTGCGCTGGTTCTCCGAGCAGGCGGTGCGGATCGAGGGCCGCTACGCCGCCTCCCCCAACGGCCAGGGCCGGCTGCTGACGATGCAGCAGCCCGTGGGGCCGTGCCTGCTGATCACCCCCTGGAACTTCCCGCTGGCGATGGGCACCCGGAAGGTCGGGCCCGCGATCGCCGCCGGCTGCACGATGGTGGTCAAGCCGGCGCAGCTGACCCCGCTGTCGATGCTGATGCTGGTCAAGATCCTCGAGGATGCGGGCCTGCCCAAGGGCGTGCTGAACCTCGTCAGCTCGACCAGCTCGGGCGCGACGATGGGCCCGCTGATCGCCGACCCGCGGCTGCGCAAGCTGTCATTCACCGGCTCCACCGAGGTCGGCAAGAAGCTGATGGAGCAGGCATCGACGAACCTACTGCGCCTGTCGATGGAGCTCGGCGGTAACGCGCCGTTCATCGTGTTCGACGACGCCGATGTCGACGACGCCGTGCAGGGCGCGCTGATCGCCAAGATGCGCAACATCGGCGAGGCCTGCACCGCGGCCAACCGCTTCCACGTGGCCGAGTCGCTGGCCGAGCCGTTCGCGGCCAAGCTGGCCGAGAAGCTCGGCGCGATGAAGGTCGGGCGTGGCACCGGCGACGGGATCGACGTCGGGCCGCTGATCGACGACAACCAGCGCTCGAAGGTCTCAGAGCTCGTCGACGACGCGGTCGGACGCGGCGCCAAGGCGCTGGTCGGAGGTCACGCGCGCGACGGCGCCGGCTACTTCTACGACCCCACCGTGCTGACCGACGTGCCCGAGGACGCCAAGCTCTTGCGCGAGGAGATCTTCGGCCCGGTCGCCCCGGTCCGCAGCTTCGACGACGAGGACGAGGCGATCGCGGCGGCCAACGACACCGAGTACGGCCTGGTCGCCTACCTGTACACGAGCGACCTGAAGCGCGCGCTGCGCGTCTCCGAGAAGCTCGAGACCGGGATGATCGGCCTCAACCAGGGCATGGTCTCCAACGCCGCCGCCCCGTTCGGCGGGATCAAGCAGTCGGGCTTCGGCCGCGAGGGCGGGCCCGAGGGCATCCAGGAATACCTCGAGACCAAGTACGTCGCGGTCAACCTCTGACCTCCGACAAACGCGGGAGTAGAACTCGGCCCGCGGGGGTACTGGTGCGTCGGGGCAGACAGTCGCTGCGAAAGCGTGCCCCGCGCCAATACCCCCTAAGGAGGAGTAGTTGTGAGGGTTAGTCGTTTAGTTGGGCTCGGCTCGGCGATCGCCACGGTCGCGGCCAGCCTGGCGGTAGTCGCGCCTGCCGGCGCGGCCTCCGGCACGTCCCCGGTCCAGATCAAGGGCACTGGGTCGCCGGCCGCCACACGCACGCCACGCACCGGATCGGTCGCCGGCAGCACCGGGATCGACTTCAGCGTGATCATGAAGCTGCCCCAGCAGGCCGCGCTCGACTCGTTCACCCAGGCGGTCTCGACGCCCGGCAGCGGGCAGTACCGCCAATACCTAACGCCCGCGCAGTGGGAGCAGCGCTTCTCGCCGACGCAGGCTCAGGTCGACCAGGTCACCTCGTTTTTGACGAGCAACGGCTTCCAGGTCAAGGGCGTGACCCCCGACAGGATGCAGATCGATGCCTCGGGCGACGCCACGCAGGTCGAGAAGGCGTTCGCGACCTCGCTGTCTGAGCATCGCGTCGACGGCCAGCAGCTGCGCGTGGCCGAGAAGAACTTCTCGGTTCCGTCGGATCTCGCCGGCGTCGTCGCCGGAGTCTCGGGCGTGACCGAGTCGATCGCACACCGCGACAGCACCACCGACGTCCCGGCCTCGAGCTCCGCGAGCCAGCCGGACGCGTCGGGCCCGATCCCACAGCCGCCCGGCTTCCGCGTCGCGCCGCCGTGCGGGAACTTCTACGGCCAGAAGCTGGACACCACGCTGCCGCCGTTCGGAATGGGCTACCCGGCCAACCCGCCGTGGGCGGTGTGCGGCTACACCCCGCCGCAGATGCGCAGCGCCTACAGCCTCAACGGCCCCACCGACGGGACCGGCGTGACCGTGGCGATCGTCGACGCGTACGCGTCGCCGACGCTGCTGTCGGACCTGCAGAAGTACGCCTCGCGCAACGACCCGACGCACCCGATGAGCACCGCGCAGTTCTCCGAAAGCACGGCGAACAACTTCACGCGGGTCAACGCCTGTGACGCCTCCGGCTGGTTCGGCGAGCAGAGCCTCGACGTCGAGGCCGTGCACGCCTCCGCGCCGGGCGCTCATATCCTCTACATGGGCGCCAAGAATTGCTTCACCAACGCGCTCAACCGCCAGCTCGAGAAGGTCGTCGACGGCCACCTGGCCAGCATCGTCTCCAACTCCTACGGCGATGACGGCGGCGACGTGCTCGACGATCCGAGCGACCGGATCGCCACCGACAACATCCTCGAGATGGCCGCCGGCACCGGCGTCAGCGCCCTGTTCTCCAGCGGCGACGACGGCGACGAGTTCACCACCGTCGGCCAGGTCGCCGCGGACTACCCGGCGTCCAGCCCATGGGCGACGGCGGTCGGCGGCACCAGCCTGGCGGTCGGCCGCCAGGGCACCCGTGACGCCGAGTTCGGCTGGTCCACCGCGCGCAGCTTCCTCTGCAACGCGGATTACGTCGCGGCCGGCGGCTGCAAGGCCAAGCAGGAGGGCCAGTGGCTGCCGATCGACCTCGCGCTCGACGGAGGCTCCGGCGGCGGCACCAGCGTCAACTACCCGCAGCCGTCCTGGCAGCAGGGCGTGGTCCCGAGGTCGCTGTCCGAGGTCAACGGCACGAGCACGCCGATGCGTGTCGAGCCCGACATCTCGATGGATGCCGACCCGGCGACCGGGTTCCTCGAGGGCGAGACGCAGACGTTCCCCGATGGCGTCTACTACGACCAGTACCGGATCGGCGGCACCAGCCTGTCCTCGCCGCTGTTCGCCGGCGTGCTGGCGCGCGCCGACCAGCTGGCGCGTAAGTCGGCCGGGTTCGTGAACCCGGCGGTCTACGCGCTGGCGGGCAACGTCAACACGGTCTCGGACATCCTCCCGGGCGGCAAGGTCGACCAGTCGCGGTCCGACTACGTCAACAGCATCGACCCGTCCGACGGGTTCGAGTTCACGACGCGGATCATCGACTACGAGGGCCAGGAGCAGTTCTGCGACGCCAACAACGTCTGCACCACCCGCAAGGTGGCGCTGAACGTCAAGCCGGGCTACGACAACATGACCGGTATCGGCTCGCCGGCGAGCGGCTTCGTCCGCGCGCTCGGCGGCTGAGCACAACCTGAACAGACGCTGACGTGAGGCGGGGCGCGCCGCGAGCGCGCCCCGCCTCACGTCCGTCAGGACACTCCGAACAGCCCGTGGAGCGTCGCCTGAAGCATCGGGACCGCGTCGGCCGCCTCGATCTTGCCGGCGCGGACCTCGTCGCCGCAGGCGTGCATCAGCGAGAAGTAGCTGGTCAGCAGCCACTCGGAGGGCAGGTCGTCGCGGAACGAGCCGTCGGCCTGTCCGCGCCTGATCAGCGCCGAGATCGGCTCGTGCAGCGACTCGTGGGCGCGGATCAGAGCGCTTGAGCTCAACCCGGCGCGGACGACGTGGGCGATGCCCTCGTAGCGATCCTGCTCCACCCAGGCCATCGCGATCAGGCGGTCGAGCGCCGCGGTGGGCGGCTCGCCGCTGAGGTCAACGGGCTCCAGCGCGGCGCGAAACCGCGTCACGGCCCGCTCTGCGATCGCCTCCAACAGCGCGTCGCGGGTCGGGAAGTGCGAGTACACGGTGACGCGGGAGACGCCGGCTTCGGCGGCGACCGCGGTGGTGCTGGCGCCGGCGCCGCGCTCGAGCAGCGACTCGGCGGCGTCGAGGATCGCCTCGACGTTGCGCTCTGCCGTCGCCCGGCGGTGATCGGTGCTGGCCTCGGGCATCTCCCGCATCACCGTACCGGGCTCAATGCGCGCTCACCCGGGCCCCGGGAAGCGGCCTGACCACGGGGACGACGGCCGCCGCAGCCAGCGCGAGCACGCCCGCGGTGACCGCCGCGGCCACGAACGCGCTGCCCGAGAACCCGGTCGAGCTCGAGCTGACCGCGATCGCCGACAGCACCGCTGTGCCGAGCGCAGCGCCGACCTCGTGCGCGGTGGACATCACGCCCGAGGCCAGCCCGGCGGTGTCGTGATCGATGTCGTTCATGGCCGTGATCGAGGTCGCCGGGAACGCCAGGCCCATCCCCAGCCCCAGGATCACGAGCCCCGGCAGCAACGCCGACACGTACGAGCCGTGGTGCGGCACCGACGCCAGCACGAGCGCGCCGACCGCCGCGATCGCCAGTCCCGCCGCGATCAGTGCTCGCGAGCCGACCTTGCCGATCACGTGCGAAGTGCCGTGCACCCCGAGCGCGGTCGCGGCCACGAACGGCAGGAACGCCAGCCCGCTGTGCAGCGCTGACCAACCGAGCACCTCCTGGGTGTGCACCGACACGAGGAAGAACGTGCCGGCCAGGATCCCGGTGGCGCCGAGCATGATCGCCGCGCCGGAGACCACCGGCGTGACCTTCCAGATCGCCGGCGGGACCAGCGGCTCCGACACCGTGCGCTCGATCGCCGCAAACGCGACCAGCAACGCCACCGACAGCGCCAACAGGCCAAGCGTGCGGGTGGAGCCCCACCCGTGCGCGGCGGCGCCCGACAGCGCGTACACGAGCATCGCCAGCCCGCCGACGAGCGTGAGCGCGCCGAACGGATCGAGCGACCGACGCCGGCCGGCCGCCGGCAGCGCCGGGATCACCCGCGGCGCGAGCAGCCCGGCCACCACGCCCACGGGGACGTTGACGAGGAACACCCAGTGCCAGCTGAGCAGCGTGGTCAGCACGCCGCCGAAGATCACGCCGACCGCGATGCCGGCGCTGGCGATCGCGCCCCAGATGCTCAGCGCGGTGGCCAGCTGCGACCCGCTGTAGAGGGTCGAGACGATCGACAGCGCCGACGGCGTCAGCATCGCGGCGCCGATCCCCTGGGCCGCCCGGGACGCGATCAGGACGCCCGACGATGGGGCGAACGCGCTGAGCAGCGAGGCGGCCGTGAACAGGGCGAGCCCCGACAGAAACACCTGACGACGGCCGAACAGGTCGGCGGCGCGGCCGCCGACGAGGACCAGCCCGCCGCTGCACAGGACGTAGGCGGTGACGACCCATTGCAACCCGCTGCGCGTGAAGCTCAGCGAGCGGCCGATCGAGGGCAGCGCCACGTTCACGATCGTGATGTCGAGGATCACCATGAACTGGGCGACGGCGAGCACGGCGAGGACCGTCCACGGGCGGCGCGCGCCGGCGGGTGGGTGATCACTGGCGATGGTTGTCAAGGGGACCTCCAGACGATCTGACTTTACAGTGTTGTATACCCACACCGTAACCTGCCTTTACATGACTGTCAAGTCAGCTGCGGAGTTCCGCACCCCGCATCCTCCGGCCTGTACTCTCCTGCTCAGGACGATGGCGTACGCCGAGGAACGACCCGCGGCCGCACGGCGGCCGATCAACGAGCACGCCTCGGCGCTGGCCAACGAATGGCAGCGGCTGACCCGCTGGGCCACGGTCGCGGCGCTGTTCACAGCGCCGGCGTTCTTCCTGATCCTGTTTGACTCGAACAACATCGGGTTGATCTGGTCGTTGATCATCACCGTGATCGCGGTGGTGATGTTCCGCGGCCTGGTCGAGGTGCTGGCCCGCAAGCTGATTCCATCGCCCAGCCTGTACGGCGCCGACGAGAGCCTCAAGGCCGACGACATCGTCGCGCGGCGGCGCTACTGGTACTGGCGCACGAAGTTCCGGCGGCTGCCGATCTACCTGCTGATCATCGTCGCGCTGCTGGCCCTGTGCCAGGTGTTCTTCTCCTTCGCGGGCGTCAGCGCGCCGTTCCTGCACCCGTTCCAGGGGCTGCGCGAGATCTTCCCGCCCGACACTCTCCCCCAGCTCGGGCTCGTGTTCATCCAGCTGCCGCTGCTGTTCTTCGTCAACTTCGCGATCTTCTTCGGGCCGTTCCTGTTCTTCGCGGTGCGCCAGATCCGCGGCTACGAGCCGGGCGACGCGAGCTGGGGCGTGAAGATCGCAGACGTCCGCGGACAGGCCGAGGCCAAGGAGGAGATCACCCGCGTGATCACCCTGTGGCAGTCCGGCGAGGAGTTCGAGAAGGCCGGCGGCAAGCGCGAGCGCGGTCTGCTGTTCCTGGGCGCTCCCGGCACCGGCAAGACGATGATCTCCAAGGCGATCGCCACCAACTTCAACTGCCCGTTCGTGACGATCCCCGGATCGGGCTTCGCCGGGATGTTCATCGGGATGGATGCGATCACCGTCCAGTTCCTGGCCCACAAGGCGCGCAAGCTGGCCAAGAAGTGGGGGGGCCAGTGCATCGTGTTCATCGACGAGATCGACGCCGTCGGCGCCCGGCGCCAGGCCCTGGGCACCTCGGCGGTCGGCGCCGAGCCAACCTCCCTGCACGACTTCGCGTTCTTCGGGCCCAACGGCTCGATCACCCCGACCGGCGACCTCGTGATCGAGTCGCGCGCCTGGCGCGAGCGGATGTTCGCCCAGCGCGCCGAGACGTCCCAGACGGGTTACGCGACGTTCGTCGAGCGAACCACGGACAAGCTGCGCCGCTTCTACCCGGGCTTCGGGATGGGCGGCGGTGGCGGCATGGGCGGGATGGCGCTCAACCAGCTGCTGGTGGTGATGGACGGGATCGACGAGCCACCGATGGCGCGCAAGTTCGTCACCAACCGCCTGAACACGTTCCTGGACTCGATCTTCATCGTCCCGCGCAAGCTCGGCAAGCTGCCGCTGCGGCTGCGCCCCCCGCGGCCGCGTCAGGAGCAGATCTATTTCATCGGCGCCTGCAACGTCCCGATCAACGTGCTCGACCCCGCGCTCACCCGCCCGGGCCGGATGGGACGGCACATCTGGTTCCGCACGCCGACCAAAGACGACCGGCTGGACATCTTCGACCTGTACCTGGAGAAGGTCGACCACGACCCCGACCTCGACACCGATCGCCGCCGCGACGAGCTCGCCCGAATCACCAACGGGTACTCGCCATCGATGATCGAGCAGTGCTGCTCGATGGCGCTGACGATCGCCCATTCCGAGGGCCGCCCGCGGTTCGGATGGGCCGACATCGTCGAGGCGATGACTACGGTCGAGACCGGGACCGCCCAGAACATCGAGTACATCCAGGAGGAGACCCGCGCGGTCGCGATCCACGAGGCCGGCCATGCCGCCGCCGGGCACGTGTACCTCGAGAAGGACGTGCTCTCGACGCGGCTGTCGATCCGCAAGCGCGGCGGTTCGCTCGGCCACTACCAGAGCATGGAGAAGGACGAGCGGTTCTCGCACTTCCGCAGCCACGTGATGGGGACGCTGATCATGACGCTGGGCGCGATGGCCGCCGAGCACGTGTTCTACGGCGAGAACTCGCAGGGCGTCAGCGGCGACGTCGCGAGCGCCACCGCGACCGCGGCGGCGATGGTCGGGATCTGGGCGATGGGACCCGACCCCGTCCACATCGAGGGCAGCATCGACGTCTCGGAGGACATGGAGCACGTGCTCAAGCGCCTGGAGCGAATCGGCGGGGCGATCATGAACCGAGCGGGCGGCACCAGCATGCTCGTCGAGGACCCGGTCGGCTCGGTGCTCTCCAACCAGGACAAGCGCCGTGCGGCGGCGCGGATCCTCGGGCAGGCGTACGTGACCGCGTACTCGCTGATGGCATCCAACCGCGACCAGGTCGAGCGGATCGCCGACACACTGGTCGAGCGCAAGGAGATGCACGGCGACGAGGTCGTCGAGATGCTCAGCCAGGTGGGACTGCGCAAGCCCGAGATCGACCTCACGGATGACAGCACGTGGCCCCAGGTGTAAACGAAGACGACCGGCTGCTGCGGTCCAGCGAGGAACACACGGCGGACGCGCGGCTGCCCGCGGCCGCGACCAGCCCGAGCCGCCGCGGCGCGCGTAAGCGCGCGGCCTCACCGCACTCGCTGAAGTTCCTGGCGGTGACCGCCGCGCTGGTGGGGATCGCGCTCGGCGCGATCGCCGTCGCGATTGCGATCGCCACCAACGGCAAGTCCTCGACGACCACCGAGCAGTGGTCGACGTGGTCGCCGTCCGACGACGGGGTCGCCGGGGAGCGCGACATCGCCAACGCGGTGTCGCCCCTGTATCGCGCCTCGCCGGCCGGCCAGCTCGCCGTGGTGACCGTCCAGAACTACTCCGACACCGGCTCGAGCACCCAGGTCGCCCTCCGCAACCCCAACAACGGCACGCTGTCGGCGCTCGGCGGGACGACCGCTGTCTACAACCTCTGCGGCCTCGGCCCCAACTGCGCGATCGAAGGCACGCCCACGTCCGACCGGCTGCTGCTGCTGCGCCGCGAGGCGTTCGAGCTGTCGCTGTACACGTTCAAGTACATCCACAACGTGCAGAACGTGGTGTCGATCCTGCCGCCGGGCCGAGCGCTGACCGTGACTACGGCGAAGCTCACCCCCAAGCCCCCGGCGTCGTCGAACAAGTCCTCCAAGACCCAACAGCTGGTCATCGCGGTGGCGTTCCAGAAGCACGCCCTGCAGCAATTCCTGGACCGGCCGCTGCGCGAGACGCTCCCCGAGGAGGTGCCGCCGACGCCGACGACGATCGCCAAGGCGCCGGAGGCCGAGCTGGTGAGCGTCGTGACCGCGCAGGCGCTGTTCAAGCAGCAGATGATCCAGGCCCAGGATGGGAGCAACGTCCTGGTGCTGGATCCGCTTCCGCCTCAATAGGCTCGTAGCCGGAGCAGCTGATCACGGGCAGCCGCGGGTAGCGCGGGAACCGGTCGGGCTCGGAGCGCGAGCGCCGGCACAGCGAGAACACCGACCCGCGCGTGTTACGCACGATCTGCTGGTGGCGACAGCTGTCACAGAGTCCGACCGCCGGGCAGGGGGCCGATCGGCGCTCAGCCCCGCTCATCCTCGCGTGAGCTCTTCGAGCGCGAGCACGAACGATGCGTACGGGAGGCCGGTGACGTCCTGCAGCGCGATCTCGCAGGTACGGTTGCTGGACACGCAAGCGTCGAACGAGCGGCCGTCGAGCTCCGCGGCGACGTCGCGCAGTGCTGAGGCGGGCAGCTCGGGGTGCAGCACCCCGCGGTCGCCCGCCATTCCGCAGCATCCGGTGGCGGCCGGGACGACGACGTCATCGGAGATGCGGGAGGCGATCGCGACCAGCTTGCCGGCCAGCCCGAGGTGGCGTGCCGAGCAGGTCGGATGCACTGCCACGGCGCCGAGCGCGCGGGAGATCTCGAGGCGATCGAGCAGGCGGTCGTGGACCCAGGCGATGCTGTCGAGGATCTGCAGGCCGTCAGCGGCCCCGTCCTCGATCAGCTCGTGTGCGCACGAGGTCGCGTCGATCACCACGGGCAGCTCGCTGTCGCCGGCCCAGCGCCGCAGCGACGCGGCCGTGGACGCAGCCATCTGCTCGTGTCCGCGCTCGAAGCCCTTCGAGCTCCAGGGCAGGCCGCAGCAGTTGCCGACGACGTCGTCGGGGAGCCACAACGGCAGCCCGGCCCGCTGGGAGATCGCGACCAGCGCGTAGGGCAGCGACGGGCGCGCCGGGGTGCCCGGGGAACTGCCGAGGATCCGGTTCACGCAAGACGGCAGGTATACGGCGGCGGCGCCCTCGCGGACGGTGAACGGGAGCTCGGGGGCTGCGCTCGGCAGCGCCCGGTTTCGCACCCGCAGCGCCGGCGCTCCCGCGCGGATCCCGACCCGCGCCGCGCGCTCGGCGATTCCGTAGTGCTTGGCGAGCTCCTCGGCACCCCGCTCGGCGCGGTCGCCGTGCCGGCGGTGACGGAGCTCCTTGACGAGCTTGCCGGTGTCGATCGCGACCGGACAGGCCAGCGCGCACGATCCGTCGGCGGCGCACGTGTCGATCGCGTCGTACTCGTACTGCTCGAGCAGCGCGTCGAGGACCGGCGACCCCGCCGGCTGGCGCGCCATCTCGCGGCGCAGGGCGATCCGCTGGCGGGGCGTGGTGGTGAGATTGCGCGACGGGCACACGGGCTCGCAGAAGCCACACTCCACGCACTTGGTCGCGACCTCCTCGATCTCGGGCGTCGACTTCAGGTTGCGCAGGTGGACGCGGTCGTCGCGGTTGAGCACAACGCCGGGCGAGAGGATCCCGTCGGGGTCGGCCAGGCGCTTGATCCGCCACATCATCTCGGTCGCCTTGGCGCCCCACTCGCGCTCGACGAACGGAGACATGTTGGTGCCAGTGCCGTGCTCGGCCTTCAGTGAGCCGTCGTACTTATCGAGGATCAGGTCGGCGAGCTCGTGCACGAACGCGTCGTAGCGCTCCAGATCGGCGGGCTCGCCGAAGTTCGGGGTCAGCAGGAAGTGCAGGTTGCCCGCCGAGGCGTGGCCCGCCAGCCCCGGGAGGAACTCGTGCTTGGCAAGCAGCGCCTGCAGGTCGCGGCAGGCCTCGGCGATCCGGGCGGGCGGCACGCACACGTCCTCGATGATCAGCGACACCCCGGCGGGCCGGTAGGCCGCGATCAGACCCTGGATCCCCTCGCGGACGCGCCACAGCATCTCGATCTCCTCGCGCTCGCGCGAAAACAACCGATCCCCGCCCGCCCCGTCGAGCAGCCTCGCGCCCTGCAGGATCTCGAGCCCCCGGCGTTCCGGGTCGTCGAGCTGCTCGGCGGCGTCGGCGCGGTACTCGACCAGCAGCGCGGCGCAGTCGGGTGCCAGCGACTTCCAGCGCTCGGGCGTGCCGGGCATGTTGTAGGCGGCGGCGAGCAGCGTCGAGGCGAACATCAGCTCGGTGGCGCTCGCCCCGGACTCGACCAGCGGGTGCACCACCTCGGCGGCCGCGTCGATGTCCCCAAACAAGGCCAGCGCGACGCTGGCGTGGGCCCCGAATGGGACCGTCTCGAACACCGCCTCGGCGACGAACGCGAGCGTCCCCTCCGAGCCGATCACCAGCCGCCGGAAGATCTCCAGCGGCTCGTCGGCGTCGAGGAACGCGCACAGCCGGTAGCCCATCGTGTTCTTGATCTGGAACTTGCGCGCGACCCGCTCGGCCAGCTGCTCGTCGGCGCGCAGCTCGTCGCGGATCTCGGCCAGGCCCCGCGCGAGCTCGGGGGCGGCGGCGGTGAACCGCTCGGCGGCTCCCGGGGCGGCGGTGTCGATCGCCGTGCCGTCGGTCAGCACCAGCGTCATCGAGCGCACCGTGCTGTAGGAGTCCGCGGTGACGCCACAGCGCATCCCACCGGAGTTGTTGGCGATCACGCCGCCGACGCAAGCGATGTCGGTCGACGCCGGGTCCGGGCCGAGCTTGCGCCCGTGCCGGGCCAACAGGCGGTTGACGTGGCCCAGCACCATCCCCGGGCTCACGCGGACGGCGCGGCCCTCGTCGAGCACCTGCGCGCGCTGCCAGTGGCGGCGGACGTCGACCAACACCGAGTCGGTCTGGGCCTGCCCGTTGAGCGAGGTGCCGCCGGCCCGGAACGTGATCGGCACCGAGCGCTCGCGGGCCAGTGTCATCAGCCTGGCGACGTCGCCGGCGTCATGAGGCATCGCCACGGCCCTCGGGATCAGCCGGTACGGGCTCGCATCCGAGGCGTAGCGGACCAGATCGAGCGCCCGGGTGAGCACCTTGTCGGCTCCGATCGTCTCGATCAGCCGCGAGCGCAGCGGCTCGGGCGTCCCGGATGCGACCCAGTCCGCTGCACGGTCGGGCGCCGGCCGCTCGGGCGCGGGCGGGGCGATCGCGCTGACGCTACTCAAGCCACATCCCCGGAGCGACCTGCGCCTGCACGAGCCTCGGGCCGTTCTGCACCTCGATCGCCCCGCGCAGCGCCTCGGTCAGCTCCTCACGGCCGTTGACGTCGACCGAGGGCACCCCGTAGCCGCGGGCGATCGCGGCCGTGTCGAGCGCCGGCAGGTCGAGCCCGGGAGCCCCCGAGACCTGCTCGAGCATCGCGAACCACTTGAGGATCGCGTACTCGTCGTTCTTCATCACCAGGTAGGTGACCGGGAGGTTGTAGGCGACCGCCGTCCACAACGCGGTGATCCCGTACTGGGCCGAGCCCTCTCCGAGCACGCACACCACCGGCCGGTCGCGCCGCGCCAGCTGCACCCCGACCGCGGCGGCGATCCCGAAGCCGAGCCCGCCACTGGAGGTGAAGTAGTAGCTCCCCGCGCGGGAGATCCGGAGGCGGTTGCGCAGCGCGGTGGTGCTGGCGGGCGACTCCACGACGGCGATCCCGTCCTCGGGCCAGGCGTCGGCGAGCGCGGCCATCGCCTCCGAGCCGGTCATCGGCTCCGAGGGATCGGGCTCGGGCGGCGCCGGACGAGGCTCGGGGGCTGGGCGCTCGGAGGGCGCCACCAGCTCCACCAGCGCTTCGAGCGCGAGCGCCACGTCGCCGACGATCGCATCGCCCATCGGGGCGCGCGCGGCCTCGACGGGATCACCGTTGATCGCGATCAGCGACGTGCCCTGCGCCAACAGCGGGCCCGGGAGGTACGGGTAGTAGGGGAATACCGTGGAGCCGACGACCAGCACCAGGTCATAGGGCTTCAGCGTGTCCGAGATCGGGCCGATCGCGGGCGGGAGCACCCCGACGAAGTTCGGATGCGCCTCGGGGAAGCCGATCCGGCCGCCGCCGACGGCCGGCGTCGACCACACCGGCAGACGTTGCTTCTCGGCCAGCGCGATTGCGGCGTCCCAGCCGCCGCTCGCGTCGACCTCGGGGCCGGCCACCAGCACGGGATTGGTGGCGGCGGCCAGCGCCTCGGCCGCCGCCTGCAGGGCGGCGCGGTCGGGCGACATCCGCCCGGTGACGGTGCGGCGAATCGCGCTGGCGGCGCGATCGGAGTCGGCCTCGGCGTCCCAGTCGTCCATCGGGATCGAGACGAACACCGGGCCGCGGGGAGGCAGCGACGCCATATGGATCGCGCGGCCGATCGCGGTGGGGACGTCCTGGGGACGGGGCGGCTCGTGGCTGTACTTGACGTAGGGCTGGGGCCCCATCACCGCGTCGCGGTTGGTGAGGCTGGCCTCGATCGTGATCTGCGGCCGCACCTGTTGGCCGGCGGTGATCACCAGCGGCGACTTGTTGGATTGGGCGTTGGAGATCCCGCCGACCGCGTTGCCGACGCCGGGAGCGGTGTGCAGGTTGACGTGAGTCGGGCGGCCGGTGGCCTGGGCGAACCCGTCGGCCATGCCGACCACCGCGAGCTCCTGTAGCCCGAGGACGTAGGTGAAGTCGTCGGGGAAGTCGCGGAGCATCGAAAGCTCGGTCGAGCCCGGATTGCCGAAGATCGTCGTCATCCCGTGAGCCCGGAACAGATCGAACGTCACTTCGCGGACTGTCGGCATCAGATTAGGGTCGCGTTTGAGAGGTTCGTGCGCACCGAGAGGTGCCACCGGCGGATGCATGCCGAGGACGCCGGAGCCGTGGCGTAGCGGAGCTACGCGAGGCGACGAGGACGAAGGCAGGCGCCGCCGGGGGCGCCTCGAATGCGCGCGAACTTTTCAAAAGTGACACTGGGCTCTCCTGGTCGATGTGCCGCCGGACCCTACCGCTACGTCGCTCCGACCCTACAGCTGGGCGAGCACCTCGGCGGCGGCGCGCTCGCCCGAGCGCACGGCGCCGTCCATGTACCCATTCCAGAACGTCGCGGTCTCGGTCCCGGCCCAATGGATTCGCCCGACGGGCTGGCGGATCCGTGGGCCGTAGGCGACCAGAGCGCCCACCGCGGGGATCCCGACCGGGCAGCCGCGCGACCACTGCTGGGCGCCCCAGCTGGTCTCGAAGAACTGCCGGGGACGCCGCGCCCGGGGTCCGAAGAACGTGGCGAACTGGTCGAGCACGGCCGCGCGCCGGGCGCGAGCCGACATCGTCGCGTAGCGCCGAGCGCGATCGCCGCCCACGAACCCGAATACGATCCCGGGCCGGCCGCCCGGGGGCGAGTCGTCGAACGTGAAGCTGACGGGGCCGCCGGTGTCCAGGGCGACCCCGTTGAGCCCGGACTGGCGCCAGAACGGCCGGTCGTAGACGGCGGTGACCTTGGTCAGCAATCCCTGGCCGTAGCGCTGGGTGAGCTGGTCGCGCTGGAACGGGACGATCGGGTCGTAGTCGATCCGGCTCGCCAGCGTCGGCGGGATCGCCACAATCGCGCGGCGCGCCCGGAACGTCGCGCGGTCGGAGTGCACGGTCACGGCGGCACGGCCCTGCACGATCCGCCGCACCGGCGAGCGCAGGATCACCCGGTCGCCGAGCTGCCGGGCGATCCGCAACGCGATCTCCTGGGAGCCACCGTGAAAGCGCGACATCTGCGCGCCGCCGTGGGTGTTGAAGTTGCGCTCGAACGTCCCCGGGTGGCGCTCGTCGCCAGAGGCGGCGACGTAGAACAGGACGAACAGCAGCGACAGCTCGCGGGGCTCGGCGCCGAAGATCGGCCTGGTCGACGCCGCTACCACCTCCTTGAACCGGCGCGTGGGGTTGTGGGAGTCGATGAACGTCTCGAGCGTCATCCCGTCCCACTGGGCGGCGTTCGGCGCCTTCCAGGGGGCATCGACCGGGACGCGGCGCGACATCTGGTCGAGCGCCGGGATCACGGTGGCCAGCTGTCCGAGGATCTGCGGGTCGGGCGGGGCGGTGCCCGAGATCCCGCGGTCACTGTAGGTCGATCGGTGGCCGTCGGCCACGTACACGTTGTCGCCCTTGTCGTAGGTGGGGAACGTGCCGACCCCCAGCTCGCGGGCCAGCTTAAGCACCCGGTCCTGGGTGGGCCCGACGAACGTGCCGCCGCGCTCGGAGATCTGCCCGCCCGAAAGCGGATGGTTCCAGACGCGGCCGCCGACGCGGTCGCGGGCCTCCAGCACCGCCACCTGGCGCCCGGCTCGGCGCAGCCGGCGCGCGGCGGTGAGGCCGGCGAAGCCGGCGCCGACCACGACCACGTCGACCTCCTTGGGCCCGCCGCGCTCGTTCCCGTCGGCCAGGGCGCTGCCCGGGAGCGCCGCGGCCGCGCCGGTCGCGACGGCGCCCGCGATCAGCCCGCGGCGCGAGATCCCGCCGGCGGGGGCACGTGCCGGCGCGGTCATCGCAGCACGCGCTCGCGGTCCTCGATCAGCGGCAGCACGTCCCCGACCAGTCGCTCGAGAGTCGACGTCAGCAGCGGGCGCATCTGCTCGCGGGTGAACCGGTCGTGAGCCAGCCACTCGCGCGTGGCTTCCTCGGCGAACGCCGCGTAGGACCGCAGCACTCCCCGCAGCGCCCTCGGCGCGTCGGCCGCGGGACCCAGGCCGAGGACGCCGATGATGCTGTCCACGCTGCGGTCCCTGGCCCGGTCCCAGATGCGTTCGGCCTCGGGATCGCGTCCTAGGCCGGCGCCGCCGAGCATCGCCAGCCACATCGTGCGGTTCTCGGAGATCGCGTCCAGCCAGCCGTCGACGCTGTCGGCGAGGCGCTGCTCCGGCGTGACCCCCTGCACGAAGTCGGGCACCGGCACGGGCACCGCGCGGAGCATGTCGCGCATCAGCTCCAGGTACAGGTCGCGCTTGGTGCCGAAGTAGTGGTGCAGCAGGCCGCGGGTGACCCCCGCGGCGCTGGCCACGTCCTCCATCGACACCTCGCCGTACGGCCGCGCCGCGAGCAGGCTCGCGGCGCAGTCGAGGATCTGGCGGCGCCGCTGGTCGTGATCCAGGCGCGACCGCGGGGTCTCCGTGGACACGGGACCGCTCAGGAGACGGCCAGCAGCGGCGCCTCGTCGCTGTATGTCTCGCCGTTGTCGGCCTTTTGCACCAGCGACGCGGGTGGCTCGAAGCGCTCGCCGTAGGCGGCGGCGAGCTCGCGCGCGCGGGCCACGAACGCCGACGGGCCGCGTCCGTGCTCGGCGTGCTCGTAGCCGTTGATGTACTGGAGCACACCGCCGGTCCAGGCCGGGAACCCGATCCCGAGGATCGACCCGATGTTGGCATCGGCGACCGACTCGATCACGTGCTCGTCGAAGCATTTGACCGACTCGAGCGACTCGACGAACAGCATCCGCTCCTCGAGGTCTGACAGCGACAGCGTCGAGGGGTCCTCGACCGGCGGGAACGCGTCGCGCAGGCCCTTCCAGAGACCGGTGCGCTTGCCGTCGGCGTACTCGTAGAACCCGGCCCCCTCGTGCTTGCCGGGGCGGTTGTACTCGTCGAGCAACCGGTCGATGACCTCCTCGGCGGCATGGCCGGCCCACGGGCCGACCTCGCCCACGGCCGCCTTGGTGGCGTCGCGGATCTTGCGCATCAAGTTGAGGTTCACCTCGTCGGACAGCTGCAGCACCGGCGCGGGGTAGCCGGCCTGCGAGGAGGCTTGCTCGATCGTGGGCGCGGGGACGCCCTCGAGCAGCATCGCGATTCCCTCGTTGATGAACGTGCCGATCACGCGGCTGGTGAAGAACCCGCGACTGTCGTGGACGACGATCGGCGTCTTGTTGATTCGCTTGGCCACGTCGACCGCCCGATGCAGGGTCTCGTCGCTGGTCTTCTCGCCCTTGATGATCTCCACCAGCGGCATCTTGTCCACCGGGCTGAAGAAGTGCAGGCCGATGAAGTCCTGGGGCCGCACGACGCTCTCGGCCAGCTCGGTGATCGGCAGCGTCGAGGTGTTGGAGCCCAGCAGCGCGTCCGGGGCCAGGTGCGGCTCGATCTCGCCGAACACCCGGGCCTTGACGCCCGGGTCCTCGAATACGGCCTCGATCACCAGCTCGCACCCGTCGGCGTCCGAAGGGTCGGCGGAAGGCGTGATCCGGTCAAGCAGCGCCCGGCCGTCGGTCTCTGACTGACGGCCCCGCGAGACGGCCTTCTCGACCAGCTTCTCGGAGTACTGCTTACCGTCCTGCGCCGCCTCGAGCGAGATGTCCTTGAGCACGACCTCAAGGCCGGCCTTCGCGCACACATACGCGATCGCCGCGCCCATCATCCCGGCACCGAGCACCAGCAGGCGGTCCGGCGCGAACGTCTCGATCCCCTCGTGCCGGTCGCGTTCGCCGTTGACCCGCTGTATGTCGAAGAAGAACGCCTGGATCATGTTCTTGGCCACCTGACCGGTGACCAGGTCGGTGAAGTAGCGCCCCTCGATCTCGATCGCGTTGTCGAAGTCGACCTGCGACCCCTCGACGGCCGCCGCCATGATGTGGTGCGGCGCCGGGTAGTTCGCGCCCTTGAGCTGCTTGCGCAGGTTGGCCGGGAACGCCGGCAGGTTCTGGGCGAACTTCGGACTCGAGGGCGTGCCCCCCGGGATCTTGTAGCCGTCGCGATCCCACGGCTGGACGTGCTCGTCGGGGTTCGCCTTGATCCACGCCTTCGCGGCCGGCACCAGCTCCTCGCGAGTGGCCACCAGCTCGTCGACGATCCCCAGCTCCTTGGCCTTGCCGGGACGGTGGCGCTGGCCCTGCAGCAGCAGCTGCAGCAGCGCGTCGACGATCCCGAGCATCCGCACCGTGCGGACCACGCCGCCGGCGCCGGGGAGCAGCCCAAGCTGCACCTCGGGAAAGCCGAGCCGGACGCCGTCCTCGTCGAGCGCGATCCGGTGGTGACAGGCGAGGCAGATCTCGAGGCCGCCGCCCAGCGCCGCGCCGTTGATCGCCGCGACCACCGGCACGCCCAGCGTCTCCAGGCGCCGCAGTTGCGACTTGAGCTCGCGCACCTCGGCCGACACCTGGGGCGCCTGCTCCCTAGTGGCCAGCCGCAGGTCGTTGAGGTCGCCGCCGGCGAAGAACGTCTTCTTGGCCGAGGTGATCACGACGCCGGTGATCTCGTCCCGCTCGGCCTCGAGCCGGTCGACTGTCGCGGCCATGGACTCCTTGTAGGCCGCGTTCATCGTGTTGGCCGACTGGCCGTCGTCATCGAGCGTGAGGACGACGATCCCGTCGTCGTCGCGCTCCCAGCGAATCATATTGCTGTCGAGGGGAGCCACTAGATCGCCTCCACGACGGTCGCGATCCCCATGCCGCCGCCGACGCACAACGTGGCAAGGCCATAGCGACCGCCGGTCCGGTGCAGCTCGTCGATCAGCGTGCCGAGGATCATCGCCCCGGTTGCGCCGAGCGGGTGACCCATCGCGATCGCGCCGCCGTTGACGTTGACCTTCTCCAGATCGAGCCCCATCTCGCGCACGAACCGCAGCACCACCGCCGCGAACGCCTCGTTGATCTCGACCAGGTCCAGGTCGTCGACCGTCAGCCCCGCCTTGGCCAGCGCCTTGCGGCTGGCCGGCGCCGGGCCGGTGAGCATGATCGTCGGATCCGAGCCGGACACCGCCGTGGCCAGGATCCGCGCCTTCGGGGTCATCCCCTGCTCGCGGCCGATCTCCTCGTTGCCGACGACGACCAGCGCCGCGCCGTCGACGATCCCCGAGCTGTTGCCCGGCGTGTGGACGTGCTCGATCTTCTCCACCCAGTGGTACTTCTGCAGCGCGACCGCGTCGAATCCGCCCATCTCGCCGATCGCCGCGAACGACGGCTTCAGGCCCGACAGCGTGTCCACGGTCGTGCCCGGACGGATGAACTCGTCGTTGTCGAGCACGACGTTCTCGTTGATGTCCTGCACCGGGATCACCGAACCGCTGAACTTGCCTTCAGAGCGAGCGGCCGCCGCCCGCTCCTGCGAGCGCGCCGCGTAGGAGTCGACGTCCTCGCGGTTGAACTCCTCGACCGTCGCGATCAGGTCGGCGCTGATCCCCTGCGGGATGAACGAAGTGTCGTAATTGGTCTCGGGGTCCATCGCCCATGGGCCGCCATCGGAGCCCATCGGCACCCGCGACATCGACTCGACCCCGCCCGCGAACACCAGGTCCTCCCAGCCCGACGCAACCTTCTGCGCGGCGACATTGACCGCCTCCAGGCCCGAGGCGCAAAAGCGGTTGAGCTGTACGCCGGCGACCGTGTGCGGCAGCCCCGCCTTGATCGCCGCCGTCTTGGCGATGTCGGCGCCCTGGTCGCCGATCGGCGATACGCAACCCAGCACCACGTCATCGACCCGCTTGGGGTCCAGATGCTCGTTGCGGACCAAGGTCTCATGCATCAAGCCGACGACCAAATCGACCGGCTTGACCGTATGCAGCGACCCGTTCACCTTGCCGCGCCCCCGAGGCGTACGGATCGCGTCGAACACCAATGCTTCGCTGTTGCTCATTTGGGCTCCTAGTAGCTCGGTACCGCACGATCCTAGCAACTGTTGGCGTTGTGCTAACAGAGGCTGGCGATGCGCCAAGTGGCGCCGGCGCGGGCAGTTCAGCGAGCCTCGGAGTCGGCGCGCTCGAGCGGGTGCAGGTCCGGCAGCCCGCCCGACCAGACGGCCCCGGGCGCCGGCGGCGGGTAAGTCGGCGTCGCGGCGCGATCGTCGGCGCCGGCGCGGCGCATGTGCCGGTACCAGCGGTGATATAGCGGCGCCAGCGCCACGGTCAGCGCGACCAGGACGATCAGGCCGGCCAGCATCAGCAGGTGGTGCCACAGCGGGGTGGCGTGGCCGTCGGCGACTGCGGCCAGCGCCGCCAGCGCGATCGACAGCGCCCAGCTCAAGTAGTAGTCCAGCGGAAAGCGCCAGATCCACGGCACCTCGAACCACCACACCGCGCCGCGGCGGAACCGGCGCACCGTGTAGGCCGGGTTCAGCACGAACCACAGGTAGTCCCACACGACCGCCAGCACGAAGTACGTGGCGATCGTCCGCAGCTCGCCCGCGAGCGTCCAGTGCACCCCCATCACGTAGGGCAGGTGCAGGATCAGCAGCGGGATCGTGAACGCGTACACGTGGTAGCCGGTCAGCGGTCGCTGGCCCATCATCAGCCCGTAGACGCGGCCGAGCTTGCCGCGCCTGAAGTACCACGTCGGCAGGCGCTCGGCCCAGCCCACCCCACCCTCGATCTCGATCTCGATCCCGGCCAGCCCGAACGACCAGAAGAACAGCAGCAGCGTCCGGCCGAGCTCGAAGTCGCCCATCAGCGCGCCGCGGCGACCAGCGCGGGCACGGTCACGAACTGAAAGCCCTGAGGCACGAAGTGATCGAGGATCGCCTCGGTCGTCTTGATCGACTTGGTGCGGTCGGCGGCGGGCTCCTCGTTGGAGCCGTCGTGCAGGAGGATGATGTCGCCCTCGCCCGAGCGCAGGCACCGGCGGGTGATCGCCTTGGCGGTGGTGTGGGCGCGCCAGTCATAGCCCGTGATCGACCACGTGACCGGCACGTAGCCCTCCTCGCGCATCGTCCGCAACGTCCCCGGCCGCCGGCGCCCGTAGGGCGGGCGCATCAGCGCGTAGCCCAGGACGGTTGAGAAGTGCTCACCCGAGGCCTCCACCGCCCGGCGGCAGCGCCGCAGCTCATCCCGGATGCGCTCGGCGCCGTGAGCGGGCATCGTCGGGTGCGTGTAGGTGTGGTTGCCGATCGCGTGACCGGCCGCCACCGTTTGGCGGATCAGCTCCGGCTCGCGCTCGGCCCACCCGCCGATCAGAAAGAACGTCGCCTTCGCGTCGTAGCGGGCCAGCAGCTCGAGCAGCCGCGGCGTCTGCTCGGGGTTGGGGCCGTCGTCGTAGGTCAGCGCGATCCGCTTGCCCGCCCCACGCTCACGGTGGATCGTCTCGCCGTAGATCTGCGCGGTCGGATACTGGCCGGCGTAGACAGCCAGGCCGACCCCGCCGACCGCCGCGGCTCCGGCTGCGGCCGTCGCTCGCCGTCGGGTGCTCATCGCTGCTTGCTACGCGCCGTGCGCCGCGCCCGGGCGCGGTCTCGCCGGGAGTCAGAGCCGGCATCGGCCACACGCTGGCGGATCACCTCGAGCGCCTCCTGGTTGCCGTCTTGGTCATACCCCTCCAGTCGTTCGTGGATCTCGTCGAGTCGCTCCAGGAACCGCTCGAGCGAGCGCTCGTCGATCGTCGGCGCGCAGATCCCGTACCCCTCGCGCTCCAGATACCGGGCGTTCATCAGCTGCTCGAACTGGCCGCGCAGCGGCGACGACATCATCGGCTTGCGCAGGAACACGGTCTCCGAGATCAGGGAGAAGCCCCCGCCGGCGATCACGCCACGGCAGCTCGCGAGGTCCGCCAGGAATCCATCCACGGAGCGCGGCCGGAACGTGATCGAGCCGTCGATCAGATCCTCGGCCGGGCCGTCGCGCATCGCGTAGACGCGGCAGGGCAGCCCGGTGTCGTGCAGCGCCCCCAGGAGCGCGTCGCTGCCGTCGGAATAGACCAGCAGATGGTCGCCCCGCACGGGCTTGGCGTCGACCACGGCCGAGCGGACGATCGGCGGCACCAGGTCGGTGCGGCCGCGCAGCAGCGGCGGCCTGAAGAACGTAGGGATCACGTAGTCGCCGGCACTGGGAACCATCGCGTGCGTGACCGCACGGGCGATCCGGAAGTCCTCGCGGGCGCCGTCGAGGATCTCCTCGTCGTGGCGGCAGCGGTCGATCATGTGGATGTTGTCGATGCACACCAACGGCACACGGGCCGAGCGCGCGTAGATCCCCGACAGCGGCTCGAAGTCGCAGATCACCACGCCGGGCCGCCACTCGTTGACCGCGTCCATCCACTGGCGCACGCTTCCCGGCAGCTCGCGCCCGAGCGACGAGACCGTGTGCCTGACCGTCGCCCAGCGCCGGATCTCGCCCTGCTCCATCGCAAAGCTCGGACCGAACACCTCGTTGACGTTCCCGAGCCGGCCACTCAGGTAGCGGAACGCCGCGCCCGACGCCATCACCTTGACGTCGTGGTCGGCGAGGAGGTCCTCGATCACGACCTCCGAGCGCGTGGCATGCCCCATCCCCTCGCCGTTGACCCCATACAGGATCCTCACGGCGCCCGATCCTACCGGCGCGGCACAGCCTGTCCAAACCTTCGCGACGTCAGTTTCCGCGCAGCAGCCAGGGCAGCTTGACCACCAGCCGCGGGATGTCCGAGCGCGACCGGGCCAGCGCCTCCTCCAGCGCCGCGGCGGCGCCGCTGGTCAGCGGCTGGCCGTGGCCGACCAGCAACAGCTCGGGACGGTAGGGAGAGAGCTGCGACCGCGGCGGGGTCAGGCGCAGCATCGGGTGCACGCCCGCGTCGCGGCCCGCGGCGAACCCGGGGGCGGTGCCGATCGCCTCGGCCACGATCAGCGCGCCGCGCTGGGGCCACCACAGCGCGACCTCCTTCCAGTGCCCGCGGGACATGATCGGTACGACCTCGAACGGTGTCCCGGCGCCGCTCGAGGGTAGGCGCTTGCGCGGCACGCCGAGCCGTGCAGCGATCGCCTCACAATCGCGGTTGTGGCGGTCCAGGAGCTGCACCACGCCCGCCGGCTCACCGAGCTGCGCGGCGGCCGCCAGCGCCGCGGTATCGTCGAACGGGTCGATCAGCCAGACCCGCCCTTCGTCGGACACCGCGTGCGCGGCGCGGGCCATCGCACCGGACTCCACCCAGCTGATCCCGAGCTCGTGGCTGACGGTCCTGACGCTCACCCGTCCTACTATACTTTGTGAAGTATGCGGACGTTCCGGCGACTGCTCGGTTTTCTACGGCCTCACCGGTCTGGTGTGGCCTGGTCGTTCGCGCTCGCCTTCGGGGCGATGGGCGCCACGGTCCTGATCCCGTACCTGACCGGGAAGGCGATCGACTCGGTCCGGACGAGCGACAAGCACGGGCTCACGATGTGGGCGATCGCGATCGGCATCGCCGGCCTGCTGCGGCTGGTGCTCAGCGTGTTCCGGCGGCTGGTCGCGGGACGGGTGTCGCTCGGCGTCGAGGCCGACCTGCGCAACACCCTGTACGGCCACCTGCAGCGGCTCGAGCTGGCGTTCTTCGACCGCCAGCAGACAGGTCAGCTGATGTCGCGGGCGACGGTCGACCTGCAGTCGGTCCGTTTCTTCCTCGGCTACGGGCTGATGTTCATCGCCCAGTCGTTGCTGTCGCTGGCGCTCGCCGCGGTGGCGATGTTCGCGTTGCAGCCGTCGCTGGCGGCGCTGGCGCTGGCGCCGATGCCGTTCGTGGTGTTGGTGGCCTGGTCCTACGGCCGCCAGTCGCGACCCGCGATGCAGGAGGTCCAGCAGCGGATCGCCGAGCTGACCGCCGACGCCGAGGAGAACATCTCCGGGGTCCGCGTGGTCAAGGCGTTCGCGCAGGAGAGGCGCCAGCTGGCCCGCTTCCGCCACTCGGTCGGCCGCGTGTTCGACCAGGCGATCTTCACCACCAAGATCCAGGCGCGGTTCACGCCCACGCTCGAGTTCCTCCCGAACATCGGGCTGGCGCTGATCCTGGCGATCGGCGGCCGCGAGGTGATCAACGGGACGCTCACGCTCGGGCAGTTCACCGCCTTCTACGCGTACCTGCTGATCCTGATATCGCCGATGCGCACGCTCGGCTACATGCTCAGCTCGGCCCAGCGCGCGACCGCCTCGGGCGCGCGGATCTTCGAGGTCCTCGACCGCGAGCCGAAGATCACCGAGGCTCCGGACGCGCCGCCGCTGCCGGCGGGCAACGGCCAGGTCACGCTGACCGGCGTCGAGCTCACCTTCGAGGGGTCGAGCCGTCCGGCGCTTCGCGAGATCGACCTCGAGATCGAGGCCGGGCAGACGGTGGCGCTCGTCGGCGCAATGGGGTCGGGCAAGACCGCGCTGGTGTCGCTGCTCCCGCGCCTGTACGACGTCACCGCGGGGAGCGTCACGATCGACGGCGTCGACGTCCGCGACGTCGACCTGACGAGCCTGCGCCACGAGATCGCGATCGTCCCCGACGATCCGTTCCTATTCTCGGCGAGCGTCCACGAGAACATCGCCTACGCGCGGCCCGACGCGACCCGCGAGCAGGTCGAGGGCGCCGCCCGCGCAGCACAGGCCGATGGGTTCATCGAGGCCCTCCCCCACGGTTACGACACGCTCGTGGGCGAGCGCGGGCTGACGCTGTCGGGCGGACAGCGTCAGCGGATCGCGATCGCGCGCGCGGTCGTCGCCGACCCGCGGGTCCTGATCCTCGACGACGCCACCTCGTCGGTCGACGCCTCGACCGAGCAGGAGATCAAGCTGGCGCTGCGCGAGCTGATGGCCGGCCGGACCACGTTTGTGATCGCCCACCGGCTCTCGACGATCGCGCTGGCCGACGAGATCGTGGTGCTCGAGCACGGCCAGGTCGCGTCGCAGGGCACCCACGACGAGCTGCTGGAGTTCTCGCCGCTGTACCGCGAGATCGTCGAGAAGGGCATGCCCGACCAGGTGTTCATGACGCGCGATCCGCGCGAGGCGGAGGTGGCGGGGCTGTGAACCGGCTCGACGACATCCGCCGCCGTCTCGGCGAAACCGGCGGCCGCGGCCGCAAGCTCCGCGGCCTGGCCGAGCTGCTGTCCCCGTATCGCTGGCGCGTGTTCGCGATGTTCACCTCGCTGGTGATCGCGACCGCGGCCGCGCTGGCGCCGGCGCCGCTGGCCAAGCTCGCGATCGACGACGGGATCCAGCGCCACGACGTCGCCGCGCTGGATCGGATCGTGGCCGCGTTCATCGCCTCCGCGCTGCTGTACGTGGTCGCCTCCTACGCCCAGACGTATCTGGTCGGATGGGTCGGCCAGCGGGCGCTGCAGGACCTGCGGGTGAAGTTGTTCGCCCACCTGCAGCGACTGTCGATCGGCTTCTACTCGCGAAACCGCGCCGGCGTGATCATCTCGCGGCTGACCAACGACGTCGAGGCGCTCGACCAGCTCGTCGAGGACGGCATGGCAACGCTGATCCAGTCCGGACTGATGCTGATCGGCGTGGTCGTGATCCTGTTCGTGCTTGACCCGCACCTGGCCCTGCTGACGTTCCTGGCGCTCCCGATCCTGGCCATCGGCGGGCTCCTGTTCCGGATCGCCTCGGCCGACGCCTACCGGCTGACCCGGGAGAGGATCGCGCTGATCACCGCCTACCTACAGGAGACGCTGTCGGGGATGCGGGTGATCCGCTCGTTCGGCCAGGAGCCCAAGCACGTGACCCGCTTCCACGAGCTCAACGAGGACAACGTGCGGGCGAACATGACGACCGTCAACCTCAACGCGGGGTACTTCCCGGGCGTCGAGCTGCTGTCGGCGCTGGTGACCGTCGAGATCCTCGTGGTCGGCGGACTCGAGGCGATCAACGGGCATACCTCGACCGGCGTGGTGTTCGCGTTCATCGCCGCGCTGAACAACTTCTTCGATCCGATCCAGCAGCTCTCGCAGCTGTACACCACCTACCAGTCCGGGATGGCGGCGCTGGACAAGATCTTCGGCCTGCTCGACGAGCAGCCCGAGCTGACCGACGCGCCCGGCGCGATCGACCTGCCGCCGATCCGGGGCAGCCTGCGGTTCGACAATGTCTCGTTCCGCTACGGCTCCGAGGAGGATGGCGCGTGGGCGCTGCGCGACCTCGACCTCGACGTCCCCGCCGGCCAGACGGTTGCGCTGGTCGGGTCGACCGGCGCGGGCAAATCGACGTTCGCCAAGCTCGTGGCCCGCTTCTATGACCCGACCGCGGGCAGCGTGCTGGTCGACGGCCACGACCTGCGGACGGTGACCGCGGAGTCGCTGCGTTCGCAGATGGGGATCGTCCCCCAGGAGGGCTTCCTGTTCAGCGGCAGCGTGCGCGAGAACATCGCCTTCGGCCGGCCCGATGCCACCGACGAGGAGATCCGCACCGCGGCCCACGCGGTCGGCGCCGACCAGTTCATCTCCGCCCTCGACGACGGCTACGACACCCAGGTCGGCGAGCGCGGCGTCCAGCTGTCGGCGGGCCAGCGCCAGCTGCTGGCGTTCGCCCGTGCGCTGGTGGCCGATCCGCGGATCCTGGTGCTCGACGAGGCTACATCGAACGTCGACGTTCACACCGAGAGCCTGATCGAGCAGGGGTTGCGACGCCTGGTCGCGGGGCGAACGGCGATCGTGATCGCCCACCGGCTGTCCACGATCCGTCACGCCGGTCGGATCGTCGTGCTCGAGCACGGCCGGATCGTCGAGTCGGGCACGCACGGTGAGCTGATCGAGGCCGAGGGGCGCTACTGGCGCCTCTACCAGGACTGGGCCGAGCAGGCCGCCGCCTAGGACCTCAGGCGGCAACCCGTCATCAAAGTTCGCGCGGCCGAGCCCGTAAAGTCACCCGCAATGGGCATCTCGGTCACCGGTCTGTCGATCACGCCGATCAAGGGCACGCGCCTGCGGGCGGTCGACGACATCCGGCTGGACCGCTTCGGGGTGCGTGAGAACCGCCGCTTCTACGTGATCGACCACCGCGACCACCTGGTCAACGGCAAGCGCCTGGGCGAGCTGACCGCGCTGATCTCCGACTACGACCACGAGCGGCGGCGGCTGCGGCTCGAGTTCCCCGATCGCACCGTGCTCGAGGACACGATCGGTCAGGGCCCACTGGTCAAGACCTGGTTCTTCTCCCAGGAGTCGCTCGCCCGACTCGTCGAGGGGCCGTGGTCGGACGCGCTGACCGAGTACAGCGGCCACCCGCTGCGCCTGGTCGAGGCGCAATCGGTGGGAGTCGACCGGGGGATGGCGGGCGCGGCGTCGCTGATCTCGCGGGCCTCGCTCGGACGGCTGGCGCAGGAGGCCGACCAGGACGACATCGACCGCCGCCGCTTCCGGATGCTGATCGAGATCGACGGGATCGACGCGCACGCCGAGGACCGCTGGGTCGGCCAGACCACCAACGTGGGCGACGCCACGATCCGCTGGCGCGGCCACGTGGGCCGCTGCCTGACCACCAGCCGCGACCCCGACAGCGGCGAGATCGACCTACCCACGCTAGACATGCTGCGCAACTACCGCGCCGAACTCGAGAGCACCGAGCCGCTCCCGTTCGGGATCTACGGCGAGGTCCTGGAGGGCGGCACGGTCGTGGTCGGCGACCGGGTCGCCGTCGTCCAATAGGCTCACGCGGGATGAGCGAAGATCGCGTACTGATCGAGGTGGCCGATCACGTCGCTGCCGTGACGCTGAACCGGCCCGACAAGCACAATGCGCTCGACGGGGCGATGTTCGAGGCGATTGCGGCGGCGGCGCAGCGGCTCGCCGACGAGCCCGGCCTGCGGGCGGTCGTGCTCCACGGCGCCGGCCCGAGCTTCTGCTCGGGGATCGACCTGGGCAGCCTGGCCGCCGGCGACGGGGGACTCGATGGCGTCCGGGCCGCGCTGGCCGAGGCGCCGCCCAACCGCTTCCAGCTGGCCGCCTACGGGTGGCTCGCGCTGCCGGTGCCGGTGATCGCCGCGGTGCACGGGAACTGCCTCGGCGGCGGGCTTCAGATCGCGCTGGCGGCCGACATTCGTATCGCGGCGCCCGACGCGCGCCTGTCGGTGATGGAGGTCAAGTGGGGGCTGGTCCCCGACATGTCGATCACCCGCACGCTGCCCCGCCTGGTCGGAATCGACGTGGCCAAGGAGCTGACCTACACCGGCCAGGTGATCAGCGGCGCCGAGGCCGACGCCATCGGTTTGGTGACGCGCACAGACGCGGACCCGCTGGCGGCGGCCCACACGCTGGCCGCCGAGATCGCCGGGCGCTCGCCCGACGCGGTCCGCAGCGCCAAGCGCCTGCTGGACAGCTCGTGGACCGCGGAGGCCGACGAGTCGCTGGCGCTCGAGGCCGAGCTCCAGAGCGCGCTGATCGGCTCGCCCAACCAGCTCGCGGCGGTCACCGCGGGGCTTCGCAAGCAGCCCCCGGAGTTCACCGACCCGGTCGCGGAACGCACCCGCTGAGCGGGTGGTGGCGGGCCGGGGCCCGCCACCACACCGTCAGCTCAGCCTCAGCTGATCGTGAACTGCACGCCGCTGCTGGGGGGGTTCGTCGGGTTCAGCTGCACGCTGTAGGCACCCGGCTGCACCGTCGGCCTCGCCGTGCCGTCGATGTCGCCCGGCGTCAACGCGAGCGCCGACACCGGGAACCGCACCGACACTGACTTTGACGCTCCCGCCGCCAGGTCGACCCGGGCGAAGCCGACCAGGGTTCCATTGGTCGGCGTGAGCAGCCCGCCGGTGTTGACCGGACGCTGCACGTACACCGGAACCACGTCGACGCCCTCGCGTCCGCCGGTGTTGGCGACCGTGAAGCGCGCGGTCACGTTGCCGGCGCCGTTCGGACCGCTAACCCTCAGGCCGCTGGTCGAGAACGTCGTGTACGAGAGGCCGGAGCCGAACGGGAACAGCGGGTTGTAGCCCGAACCGTTGCCGGAGTTCGTGCCCGGATACTGGTCGAACACCTTCGGCTCATCGCCAGGCGGGGACGCTCCGCCGGTGTTGAAGCTCGAGAGCTGAAGACCGGGGGGCGTCGCGTCGCTCGGCCACGTGACCGGGAGCTTGCCGCTCGGGTTGTACTTGCCGAACAGCACGTCAGCGATCCCGTTGCCTCCCTGGGTTCCAGGCAGGTACGCCATCAGGATCGCGTTCGCCTTCTCGGCGTCAGCACCGAGGCCGAGTGGGCGCCCCGCTACCACGACGACGATCACCGGCTTACCGGTGGCCTCGAGCGCAGCGACCTCGGACTTCTGATCGGCCGTCAGCTGCGGCGCCGGGTCATCGCCCAGGCCTTCCGCATACGGCCTCAGCTCGCCCACGACGTCCACGATCGCATCCGCGCTGCCGGCCTTCGCGACCGCATCGGACTGACTGCTCGCGAGCACGGCGTTGGGGTCGGCGGCCTGGATGCCCTTCCAGGCGGTCACGGCCGGCGGAATCTGGTCCGCCGGGCCCCCGCAGCAGGCCTGGATGTTGTTGTCGAACACGCCCTGCCAGCTGACGCTCCACCCGCCCAGGGTGTCCGGGATCGAGTCCGCGTTCGGTCCGGTGACGACGACGTTGCTGGTCGGCGACAGCGGGAGTGCTCCGTTCTGGTTTCGCAGGAGCGTCATCGACTCGTCCGCGGCCTGGCGAGCCAGGTCGGTGCCGCCGCTGATGGCCTTGTCGGCCCGGTTGGGGTTCACGTACGGGTGGTCAAACAGCCCGAGCTTGAACTTCAGGGTGAGGATCCGCGTGACCGACTGGTCGATCCGAGCCGGCGAGACGCGGCCGTGTTGGACGGCGGCCAGCAGCGCGGCATCGAAATCGGACGACGACTTCGAGTTCATCGCCATGTCCACGCCGGCGTTGACCGCGTCGGCCACCGCGCCCTCGAGGTCGGGGGCGATGTGGTAGGTCGACTGCAGCGCCGAGACGTCGTCGTAGTCGCTGATCACGACTCCCTTGAAGCCGAGCCGCTGCCGCAGCTCGGTCGTGAGCAGGAAGTGCGATGCAGTCGCCGGAACGCCGTTGATCGACCCGGAGTTGACCATCACTGTGTCGGCGCCGGCGTTGATGCCGGCGGCATACGACGGCAGGAACTGGTCCTGCAGATAGCGGATCGGCAGCTCCTCCTGCACCCGGTCGTGACCGTTGATCGACTCGGAGTAGCCGGCGAAGTGCTTGACGGTCGCGGCAACGCTCTGCCCCGACGAGCACTGGCCCTGCATGCCGGTGATGTTGGCCGCGCCGATCGCGCCCGACAGCGCCGGCTCCTCGCCCCACGTCTCGTAGTAGCGGCCCCAGCGGTTGTCGCGCGCGGGGTCCTGAACGGGAGCGAAGTCCCACACCGTGCCGGTGGCGCACAGTTGCCGCCTGGTCGCGGCGCCGGCCTGGCGCGCAAGCTTGGTGTCCCAGGTCGCGCCCATGCCGATCGACTGCGGGAACAGCGTCGCCTGAGTGGGATGGCCGAAGCCGTGTACCGCGTCGACCCCGTAGACGATCGGGATGTGAAGACGTGACTTGTCGATCGCGTAGTGCTGGACGGTGTTGTAAAGGTTCGCCCAGCCGGTGCCGGTGTTGTCGGGCGGATTGTCGGTCCCGCCCGAGAGGACCGATCCGGTCTCGTCATTGATCAGCACCTTCTGGAGACATGCCGGCTGCAGCTGGTCGGTGTTTCCGCCGTTGCACTCACCGTTCTGCGGGTTGGTTCCCCGTAGCTTCCCCACGACGATCTGATCCATCTGTCCGATCTTCTCGGCCAGCGTCATTCGCTGGAGCAGATCGTGCACCCGCGCCGGGATCGGCGCACTGGGGTTGGTGTACACCTCCGACGGGCTCGCGCTCACGGTCGATACGCCGACAGCGACCGCAGCCGCTACGGCAAGCGCGGCCGCGATGGCCACGTAGATACGTCTCATCCTTGCTCCCTCCTCGTGTGTGCCGGCCAGCCCACTCGGTCCTCACGCCGGCGGATATCTGGCGCGCCCCTGATACCCCGGCGCCGACAAACCCAAACCCCAGGTGTGCGCGCTCACACGGGAAACTCGGAACCGGGCGATCCAGAGCCCATAGCCCCGCTCACGGCCCCGTCAGCTGCGGATCCAGGACTCGAACCTGGACTAACTGATCCAGAGTCAGCCGTGCTGCCAATTACACCAATCCGCAAATGTTCCGGCGGCTTTGACGGTCGTCCGTCCCCGCCGTCGCGGACCCGACGATAGCGAAGTGGGTTAGATCGACGCCAGATCGGTCGACAGGTCGCCGAGCGCGTCCGCGCCGTCGCCGATCGCCGCGCCCGACTGCAGCCACCGCCGGGCGTGGTCGATGTCCTCGGAGCGTCCCACCGACAGGGCCCCTGCGACCCGGCCGTCCTGCAGGTAGAAGACGCTGAACTCGCCGCCGTCGATCGAGCCGCGCACCACCTCCCGGTCCCAGCGCAGCGCCGGCCCGACGTACTCGAGCGACGCCCAGTCGGACAGGTCGGAGAAGAAGTACGGCACGACGTCATGAGGCCGGTCGGCGCCGAGCATGTTCAGCGCGGCCGTCTTGCCCTGGTTGAAGGCCACGTCCCAGTGCTCGATCCGCATCCGCCGGCCGCCGTGGATCACGCTCTCGTACTCGGCCACGTCCCCGGCCGCGTAGATCCCCGGCGCCGACGTCCGCAGGCGGGAGTCGACGTGGATCCCGCCGTGGCGGCCGAGCTCGAGCCCGGCGGCGCGGGCCAGCATCACGTCGGGCATCGCGCCGGTGCCCATGATCACCGCATCGGCCTCGATCCGGCGGCCTCGCTTGGTGACCACGTGGGTGATGCGGCCGTCGGCGCCCTCGAAGCTGTCGAGCTCGTCGTCGCCGAACACGGTGATCCCGTGCTCCTCGAGGCGGTCCTGGAAGAACCGTCCGGCCTGCTCGCCGAACCCACGGCCGAGCACCACCGGCTCGAGCATCACCATCGTGCAGGTGCTGCCGAGCTCTGTCAGCGACGCGGCCACCTCGCTGGCCATATAGGAGCCGCCGATCAGGACCACGGGCTTGCCGGCCGCGTCCTCGCGGATCGCGTCGCTGTTGCCGAGCGCGCGCAGGTAGTGGATTCCCTCGAACTCCGATCCGGGCACGTTCAGCCGGCGCACGTTGGCGCCGGTGGCGAGCAGGCCGTGGTCGAAGCTGACCGACTCGCGCGTGGATAGCGTCACCACCCGCTCGGCGGGGTCGAGCTTCATCGCCGACACCCGGGTGAGCGCCTCGATCCGCTGCTCCTGATACCACTCGGGCGGCCGGAACAGGACCTCCTCGCGGCTCTCCTTGCCCTGCAGGTACCCCTTGGAGCACGGCGGCCGGTTGTACGGGAGGTCGAGCTCGCGGCCGATCAGCAGGATCGACCCGTCGGCGCCGGACTCGCGCAGCCAGCGGGCGCAGTTGGCCGCCGCAAGACCCCCGCCGATCAGCGCGTAATCGACGTGGCGGTCAGACATTCCCAGCGGTTGCGCCGGCCTGCGCGAACTGGGGAGTGATCTCGGACTCGAGCCCCGGGTCGAGGATCAGCAGCACCTGGTCGCCGGCCTCGATCACCGAGTCGTTCTTGGGCACGAAGCCGGTCCCGCCGCGTAGCACCGAGATGATCAGCGAGCCGTCCGGAAGCGGCACCTCCTGGACCTTGCGGCCGGCCGCGGCCGACCCGGCGCTCACCTCGACCTCGATGATCTCCAGATGCTCCTCCTCGAGCGCGAGCAGCTGGATCAGGCCGTACTCCGGGACCTCGTGCTCGATCAGCCGCAGGATCAGGTCGGTCGCCGAGACCGCCGGCTGGATGCCGAGCAGCCTGAAGTGCTGAAGGTTGCGTGGGTTGTTGACGCGAGCGACGATCCGCTGGACCCCGTACTTCTCCTTGGCCATCTGGCAGATCAGGATGTTGTCCTCGTCGTCGCCGGTGACTGCGATCACCAAGTCGGCGCGCTGGATTCCGGCCCGCTCGAGCACCCACAGCTCGGTGGCGTCGCCGTACTGGACCGCGTGCTCGAGCTCCTCCTCGACCACCCGGTAGCGGTGGTGGTCGGACTCGATCAGCGTCACTTCTCGATCCTTTGCGATCAGCTCCCTCGCGAGGTTCCAGCCCACCTTCCCCGCGCCCGCGATGATCACGTACATGCCGGTGCAGACCTCCTCATGACTCGAGCACCAGGGCCTCGGTCTGGTCGATTGCGATCTGCGTCGGGCAGATCGTCAGCAGGCCCTGTTCCGAATACCAGTTCGCGCGACCGGGGTCGGCGACGCGGACGACCACCCGCGGCACGTTGAAGCGCCGCTGGGCGATCTGGGCGATCACGAGGTTGGTGTTGTCGCCGCTGGTCGCAGCCACGAACACGTCGGCGTCCTCGATCCCCGCCTCGATCAGCGCGTCGACCTCGAGCGCAGTGCCGACCGTGAACCTGCCGCCGGCGTCCTCCCACGTCGTCGCCTGATCCTTGTCGAGCCGCTCGTGCGAGAGCGGATCGCTGTCGAGCACAGACACCTCGTGCCCCGCGTCGAGCGTTCGCTTGGCAACAGCGGACCCGACGCGACCTGAACCCACGATCAGGATGAACATGCTCGGCACTCTAGATGGTTGATTCCCAAATGGGGCGCGCGTCCCCCACGGACCGCAGGGCGCACCTCGCTTCGCTGCGCAAGCGAGGCGCGGTCCCCGGATCTCAGTCGGGCAGGCTCAGGTGATCAGCGGGATGATCAGCAGCGCGACGATGTTCGCAACCTTGATCATCGGGTTGATCGCCGGGCCGGCGGTGTCCTTGTAGGGGTCGCCGACGGTGTCGCCGGTGACCGCCGCGGCGTGGGCCTCGGAGCCCTTGCCGCCGAAGGCGCCGTCCTCGATCAGCTTCTTCGCGTTATCCCAGGCGCCTCCGCCGGAGGTCATCGAGATCGCCACGAACAAGCCGACCACGATCACCCCGATCAACAGGCCGCCCAGCGCCTCGACGCTGATCAGCCCGACGATGAACGGGATCACGATCGGGATCAGCGACGGGAGGATCATCTCGCGCTGAGCCGCACGAGTGACCAGCGCGACCGCCGTCCCGTACTCGGGCATTTCGGTGCCGTCCATGATCCCGGGCTTTTCGCGGAACTGACGTCGCACCTCTTCGACGACGGCGCCACCGGCTCGTCCGACCGCCTCCATCGCGAGCGAGACGAACAGGTACACCATCAACCCACCGATCAGCAGCCCGATCAGGACAGCCGGATTGCCGACCTGAAAGTTCGCGACCGCGTGCCGGTCGGCGAGCTCGCGTTCGAACGCGTTGAACAGCACCAGCGCGGCGAGCGCCGCTGAGCCGATCGCATAACCCTTGGTGACGGCCTTGGTGGTGTTCCCGACCGCGTCGAGCGGGTCGGTCACGTTGCGGACCTCCTCGGGAAGGTCGGCCATCTCGGCGATTCCGCCGGCGTTGTCGGTGATCGGGCCGAACGCGTCGAGCGCGACGATCAGGCCGGTCAGCGACAGCTGCGCCATCACCGCAACGCCGATCCCGTAGATGCCCTGGCTGCCGCCGCCGCCGAGCTTCCAGGCGCCGAGGATCCCGAGCGCGAGCACGATCGCGGGCGGCGCCGTCGACTGGTAGCCCTGCGCCAAGCCCTGGATGATGTTCGTGGCGTGCCCGGTCTGCGATGCCCGCGCCGTGCTGCGGACGGGCGCGAACCGTGTGGAGGTGAAGTAGTCGGTGATCACGAACAGGCACGCGGTCACGCCGATCCCGATCAGCGCGCACAGGTAGAACTTCCACCATGCCGGTGTGACGCCGGCCGACAGCGTGACCTTGTGCATCATCCAATAGGTCACCGGCAGGAACGCGAGCGCCGCCAGCGCTCCCGAGAGGATCAGACCCTGGTACAGCGCCCGCTCGACGTTGCCGGCCTTCGAGCGGACCGCGAACGTGCCGATGATCGATGCGATGATCGACACCCCCCCGAGCACCAGCGGGTACAGGGCAACCGTCGACTGCTGATCGAACAGCAGCACGCCGAGCAGCATCACCGCGACCGCGGTGACCGCGTAGGTCTCGAACAGGTCCGCGGCCATTCCGGCGCAGTCGCCCACGTTGTCACCGACGTTGTCGGCGATCACGGCGGGGTTCCGGGGATCGTCCTCGGGGATCCCGGCCTCGATCTTCCCCACCAGGTCGGCGCCGACGTCGGCCGCCTTGGTGAAGATCCCGCCGCCGAGCCGGGCGAACACCGAGATCAGCGATCCGCCGAAGCCCAGCCCGATCAGCGCGTCGACCGCTGAACGCGGGCTCTCGCCGGCGACCCAGGTGAGGATCCCGTAGTAGCCGGCGACGCCGGTCAGCGCCAGGCCGACGACCAGCAGCCCGGTGACGGCGCCGCCGCGGAAAGCCACTAGGAGCGCCGGCGAGACGCCGCCGCGCGCTGACTCGGCCACGCGGGCGTTGGCCCGTACCGACACGTTCATGCCGATGTAGCCGGTGGCCGCCGATAGCAGCCCGCCGATCGCGAACCCGATCGCCACGCGGATGTTCTGGATCGGGATCAGAACGATGAACAGGATCACGCCGACGCCGGCGATCGTCGTGTACTGGCGATTCAGGTATGCACTCGCTCCCTCCTGTACCGCCGCCGAGATCGAGCGCATCCGCTCGTTGCCGGGCGACAGAGCCAGGAGAGATCGCGCGGTGACGGCGCCATAGACGATGGCGGCCAGAGCGCACACGAGCGCCACCAGGACGCCGTGGTGCGTCAGAAAGCTTGGCAAGAAGGTCCTCCGGAGAGCTCTTTGATCAAGGGAGCGCGCGGGGGCGCGGCCACAAAAACGGAAAAAAGGGCCTCGCCACCGTACTTCGGCGGAGGCCCATAAGACGGCGTGAGTTTACAGCGCGCGGCGGCGCGACGTCCGGCGGCCGTCCGCGCGCGTACCTGAGGCTACTGAGCCGTCACCCGAGGCTACTGGCCCGGGACCCACAGGCGGCCGCTGCGCTGGGCTGGTCCGGGCTCGCCGGGCGGGGACGGCGGTGCCCCCTCGGGCGGCGGCGGTGGCGGCTCGGGCTCGCCTCCGGACGGGGGCCCCGATCCTCCCTCTCCGCCGGGCGATCCCTCCGATCCCGGGCCGCCCTCGGAGCCGGGTTCACCCTCGGATCCAGGCCCGCCCGGGTCCTCCTGCGGCGTGCCGCCGGCCGGGGCCTGTCCCCCGATCCGGACGTACGCCAGCTGCAGCTGCGACAGCGCCTCGCGGATCGGTTCGATCTGCTCCGGGGCGCTCTGCTCGAGCAGCGGCAACAGCGCCCGGATCGACTCGATCGCCACCCGCACCTGAGCGGGATCGCGCTCGGACTCGGTTCCGGGCGCCAGCCCGGTACGGCGCATCCCGAGGTTGACCATCGTCACCACGTGCTCGAGCAGGACGTGCTCGACGCGCACCTTCCGGATCTCCGCCTCGTAGGCGGCTCGCAGCTCCTCCTCCGTGGGCCGGCCCTGACCGGGGCCCGATGGATCGCCTTGGCCTGTGCTCATCTGGTCACCTCCGCAGGACTTCCCAGCTCACCCGCGTACGTGTCGCGAGTCTGTGCCACCGTCGTAGCGTAGATCTCCGGCAGCCCGGTGCCCGATGCGACCATCGCACGTTGGCGCTGGGCGCCGTTGCGTTCGGGCAGCGCCACGTCGATCTCCAGCTCCGAGCAGGCCGGCGCGCACCAGGCCAGCAGCCGGTCGAGCGTCTCCCCGGCCGGGTACGGCTGTCCGCGCTCGAGGTCGAGCATCTCGCCGTCGAGCCCGTAGCGGACCGCCCGCCAGACGTTCTCCTCGATCAGCCGCCCCGCGAGGTTCTCGAACGGGACGCCGGCGTCGACGTCGCGGGCCGCCTGCGCGACGCAGGCGACGATCAGCGCCGCCAGGCCCTCGGACTCGGCGGCGGTCGACTGAGCGTCGCAGATCCGGACCTCGACGGTGCCGAACGCGAAGTGCGGCCGCACCGACCACCAGACCTGGGTGTACTCGACGATCGAGCGCGTGTGCACGAGGAAGTCGATGTACTCGCCGAACGCCGCCCAGCTGCCGAACGCGTCCGGCACTCCGCAGCGCGGAAAGCTCTTCGTGAACGTCTGGGTGCGCGCGCTGTGCAGCCCGGAGTCGCGGCCGTCCAGGAACGGCGAGTTCGCCGAGATCGCCAGCAGCATCGGCAGCACCGGCCGCAGCCGGTCGCATACCAGCACCGCGCGATCGGCGCCCTGGATCCCCACGTGGACGTGCAGCGAGAACGTGTTGTTGCGCCAGGCCACGTACTTGAGGCCGTCCTCGACCCGGCGGTAGTGGTCGGTCTGGATGATGTGCTGGTCGCGGTAGTCAGACCAGGGGTGCGTCCCGGTCGCGCCGAGCGCGATCCCGCGTTCCTCGGCCAGCGCAAACAACCGGCGCCGGCGGTCCCGCTGGGCCCCGATCGCCGCCGCCAGGTCATCGCCTCGGCCGGAGCGGATCTCGATCTCGGATGCGATCAGCTCGCCCGCGACCGAGGGGGCCAGCACCGGATCGGCGCCGGCCGCGTCGCGCAGCTCGTCGAAGCGGGCGGTCAAGCCGAGATCGCCTGCGTCCAGTAGCGCGAACTCCTCCTCCAGCCCGACGGTGAAGTCCGTCGATGCGTCGAAGGCCGCCCGCGCGGTGTCGATATTCAGATCCACGTCTGCGCCGGAGGTCGGGGTCAGGTCAGGTAGAAGTACAGCGCGTAGAGCAGATCGACGGCGGGGCTGGAAGTGTGCACCGTCACCTCCGGCGGGACTTGCAGCAGCGCGTCCGAGTAGTTGAACATGATCTTCATCCCGGCTTCGGCGAGCTCGTCGGCCAGCTCCTGGGCGGCCGCCGACGGGACCGCCAGCACCGCGACCACGATGTCCTCGTCCTCGATCACCTGGCGCATCTCGGACTTGGGGCGGACCGTGAGGTTCCCGATCTCCGTTCCGACCTTGCCACTGTCGGTGTCGAACACCGCCACCACCCGGAAGCCGTGGTCGGCGAAGATGTCCGACGTTGCGATCGCAGTTCCCAGGTGGCCGGCGCCGAACAGCGCGATGTTGTGCTGTCCGGAGGTCCTCAGGATCTTCCGGATCTGGGTGACCAACGACTCGATGTTGTAGCCCACGCCGCGCTTGCCGAACTTCCCGAACCCCGACAGGTCGCGGCGGATCTGCGTGGAGTTCACGTGCGTGTAGTCGGCGAGCTCCTGGGAGGAGATCGTGGTCTTGCCCATCTTGCGGGCCTGGGTGAGCACCTGCAGATAGCGGGACAGCCGTGCGGCGACCCCGAGCGAAAGCTTCTCCCCCGGCTTGTCCACGCCTGGCTGAGCAAATGACCGATCATCGCGGCCGACGATGTAGCTCATCCGGTCCCCACCTTAGTGGTTCGCGCCGTGAATACGTACCACCGAGAGTGTTGACGGCCGGATGGCTGGCGAGGACGCAGGAGGCCGGCACCGCCGGCGGAGCCGGTGGTGGCAGCGGAGCTGCGCGAGACTCCGAGGACGAAGCCAGACGCCGGCCGGTGACGCTCGAATGGGACGGTATTCATGGTGCGGAGCACTTAGCGAGCCTGCGTTCCAGCTCGGTCTCGTCGATCAGCAGCTCGAACTCCTCCACGCCGTCGATCTCGATCACGGGAATGCGTTCGAGGAAGCTCGACAGCAACGCGTCGTCGGACTCGATGTCTCGCTCTGAGAGCTCGAACGGCTGACGCTCCCGGATCCGCAACAGCATCTCCCGGGCGTCGTCGCACAGGCAGCAGCCCTCGCGTCCATACAGGACCACCGCGGTCATCGCGGCACCCGCGTCCGCTCGCCGGTGGCGTACACGTCGACGCCGAGGTAGTCCGGGTACGGCAGCACGTCCACGAACCTCGCGGCGCTTGCGATCATCGCCGCGTTGTCGGTGCACAGCTCCCGCGGCGGCACGTCGACCGTGACCCCCAAGCCCGACAGCCGCTCGCGCAGCCGGCCGTTGGCGGCGACGCCGCCCCCGATCGCGAGCTGCTCGAGCCCGGTCTGTGCCAGCGCTCGATCGACCTTCAGCGCCAGCGACTCGACGATCGCCTGCTGATAGCTGGCGGCCAGATCGGCGCGCCGACGCTGCACCTCCGCATCGCCCAGGTCGCGGATCCGGTACAGCAGCGCGGTCTTCAGCCCCGCGAACGAGAAGTCCAGCCCCTGCACTTTGCGCGCGGTCGGGAACGAATACGCGTGCGGATCCCCCTCGCGCGCCAGCCGCTCGAGCGCCGGGCCGCCCGGGTAGCCGAGCCCGAGCAGGCGGGCGCCCTTGTCGAATGCCTCGCCGGCGGCGTCGTCGAGCGTCGTGCCGAGTTGCGCAAACCCGGGGCCGTGATCGTCGACGCGCGCCAGCAGCGTGTGCCCGCCGCTGGCGATCAGGCTGAGGAACGGCGGCTCGAGCGGCGCTGGGCCCAGGAACGCGGCCGCGACGTGGCCGTGGAGGTGGTCGACAGGGGCCAGTGGGAGCTCTCGGGCGGCCGCCAGTGCCTTGGCGGTGGCTACGCCGATCAGCAGCGCGCCGACCAGCCCGGGCCCGCAGGTGACCGCGACAAGCTCAACGTCGTCGAGCGAGTGCCCGGCGGAGGCCAGCGCGTCGTCGACCACTGGGCCGACCAGGTCGAGATGGTGGCGCGAGGCGATCTCGGGGACGACGCCGCCGTAGCGGGCGTGGACTCCCTGCGAGGAGATCACGTTGGAGAGGATCTCGCCCGAGGCCGTGACGACCGCCGCGCAGGTGTCGTCGCAGCTCGTCTCCAGCGCGAGGATCAACCGGACGCGCTCGAGGTCGACGCGGCGTCCGAGGTGCGCCACATGATCACCGCGTCCTCGCCGGTGTCGTGGTAGTAGCGGCGCCGGGTGCCGGCCGAGCGAAAGCCGAAGCGCTCGTAGAGCGCGATCGCGGTCGCATTTGACGGACGCACTTCGAGCGTGTAGGCGGCGTCCTCGCCGGCCCGGGCGACCATCTGCTCCAGCAGCGCGGTGCCGACCCCCTGGCCGCGAACGGCGGGGTCGACCGCGATGTTCATCAGGTGCCACACCTCGGCGTAGCGAGCACAGATCAGGTACCCGACCACCCTCGCGTCGCGGATGGCCGCCAGGCAGATGCCCGAGGGCTTGGACAGCTCGAGCACGAACATCCCCAGCGACCAGGCGGTCGGGAACGCCCGGCGCTCGATCGCGATCACCTGCGGGAGGTCCGCATATCCGAGCGGGCGGATGGTGAGGGAGTCGGTACTCATCGGTCTGCGGCGGCGCGGCGGTTGATCTCGGCGTCGGGGAGGCGGAGGTAGGCGGGGTGAACCTGATCTGGGGAGCTCGCACGCATGCCGAGGGCGAGCCGGCAATGAGCGATCGCGCTCACCCGGTGAAGCTCAGACTCATCGCCCGGAACCAACGCCCCCGCACGCTCGAGGACAGCCCTGAATTCTACCGCCCCCTCCCCCACCGCCAGCGTCGCGCGACCCAGTTCGGAGACGACCGCCGCGAGCGTCTCGGGGTCGCACGCGCGCGGGGCCACGAGCTCCGTGTCGCTCCCGGCGACCCCGTCCGCCGGCCAGCCCGCCACGAACGCCTCGCCGCGGCGCGCGTCGAGCACCGCCAGTACCGCCTCGGCGCGCTCGCGCGAGGCGGTTGCGGCCGCGTTGCAGGCGACGGACTGCAGCGTCGACACGCCCACCAGCTCGATCCCGCGGGCGCGGGACAGCGCGCGGGCGCTGGCGATCCCGATCCGCAGCCCGGTGAACGTCCCCGGACCGACCCCGACGGCGATCCGGTCGACCGCCTCCCAGCGCACGCCGCCGCGCTCGAGCACCTCGGCCACGAGCCCCAGCAGGCGCGTCGCGTGCCGCGGGCGCGATCCCGGGGCGGGGTCGTCGCGCGCCTCGAGCTCGAACGCCGCGCCGTCGCCGTCGCCGTCGCGCACGAGCGCCGCCGCGCTCGCCCTGGTGGCAGTGTCGAGGCCGAGGATCAGCACTCGATCGACACTTCCCGGCGGTCTCCGCCGCCGTGCTCGATCCGGACGCGCCGGGCGACGCGCGCCAGTTGCGCGATCTCCCGCTCGCCGGCCGCGGGCCACTCCACGAACGCGATCGTGTCCGGGCCGATGTAGTCGTCGAGCAGATCCGGGTCCTCGTCGGACAGGTCCGCCACCCGGTAGAGATCGATGTGCGACACCGGCACGCGTCCGCGGTAACGCTGCCCGATCACGAACGTTGGGCTGGTGACCATGTCGCGCACGCCCAGCGCCCGTCCGGCCCCGCGCACCAGCGTGGTCTTGCCCGCTCCCAGGTCGCCCTCGATCAGCACCACGTCGCCGGGCTCCAGTTCGGCTGCCAGCTCCGCGCCGAGCGCCTCGGTCTCGGCCGGACTGCTTGTGCTCAACCGGCGCGGCATCGGTGGCGCCACACTGTAGTGTCGGGTGTCGGGGGACACACGTTGCAAGCGGCGGCGTAACGCGTCGATCCACCGCTGCGTTCGGTACCGTCACGCCAGATGACCGCTCCCACGAGGCAGCCGGCGGGGCGTCTCGGCCGCTTGAAAGCGAGATACGAGCCCCAGATCGCGAAGCTCCGCGATTCCGACACCGCCAAGGCCGCCGGCCTCGCGCTGGCGATGATCGCCAACAACGTGATCGCGCTGGGCTCGACGGTCGTGTTCGCGCGGTTGCTGTCGGACTACGGCTCGCTGGCGGCGCTGATCAGCTACTTCCTGATCCTGTCGGTGGCCGGCCAGGCGCTGCAGGTGGGCACCGCCCGCGAGGGCGTGCTCGGGCATCTCGGCGTGGGCGCCGATCTGATCGCCACGCTGAAGAAGTGGATGGTCGCGCTGCTGGTGTTCACGGTGGTGATGACGATCGTCTCGGTGCTGGCCCGGGCACCGATCGCCTCCGCCGTGGGGGTCAAGCACGACGACCAGTGGGCGGCCGCGATCGGGCTGCCGGCGGGCTGCATGTGGCTGGGCCTGTCGATCCTCCGCGGCGCCCTGCAGGGCGTCGGCGACTACAAGAGCGTCGGCCTCAGCCTCGTCGGCGAGCAGGCCGTGCGGCTGGTGTCGGGCGCTGCGCTGGCGGCGATCGGCCTCGGCGTCACCGGCGCCTACCTGGGCACGCCGATCTCGTTCATCGCGATGGGGGCCTACTGCACGATCGCGCTGCGCCGCTACGCCGCTAGCGTCGAAAGCAGCCCGGGCCGGCGGCCCCAGGCGGCGTTCGGCCTGTGGGACCACGTCAAGCGGGCGTGGGCGCCGATCGCCGGACTGGCCGTGATCGCGGTGCTGCAGAACATCGACATCATCGCCGCCAAGCACCGCTTCAACGGGACCCCGAACCTGGCCAGCTCCTACGCGGCCACCGCGGTCGCCGCCAAGGTGTTGATCTGGGTCGCGATCGGCGCCGGCTTCTACCTGGTGCCCGAGGTCTCGCGCCGGCGCGCGGAGGGCGAGGACACGCGCCCGGTTCTGTGGACCGCGCTGGGGATCATCCTGGTGTGCGCGATCCCGGTGCTGCTGATCTTCGGGTTCGGCGCCAGGCCGCTGCTGCGCGCCGCGTTCGGCTCCAACCGCCTGCTGGCCAGCGACTCGCTGCTGATCCTGGGGGTCGCGTTCACCGCGCTCGCGGGCACATACCTGGCGATCCAGTACATGCTCGCGTTGAAGCGGACGTGGTTCCTGATCGCGGTCGGCGTGGTCGCGATCGCCGAGCCGGTGCTGCTGCTGCAGGCTTCGCGCAAGCCGGCCGGGTTCGCGGTGGTGGTGCTGGCGATCCAGGCGGTCGGGGCGCTGCTGGCGTTCGCGATGGCATTGCGCAGGGACAGGGCGCGGCCAGCCGCGGGCGAGCCGCCCAAGGCCCGGGTGCAAGACGAGTCTAAGGAGAAGCCCGGGACGTATCTCGAGCCGATCGAGACCGCCTAGAAGTGACGGCGCGGGGCCGCTGACGGGCCCTCAGAACAGACCGAGCTGGGCCGCCGGTTCCCGCTCCGGTGCCACCGGTTCCCGCTCCGGTGCCGCCGGCGGCTCCTCGGGCTCGGGCACCCTCTCGAGCTCCTCGGCCTCGGACCTGAGTTCGGGCTCGAGCTCCGGCATCGCCTGCACCGCCTGTGGCTGCGCCGGCGGCCCGAGCGCGAGCAGTTCGGGCAGACGCTGGAAGTCGGCCCGCAGCGTCTCGAGCATCGACGGCGTGTACAGCGCCGCCGCCGGATGGAACAGCGGGTAAAGCCGCACCGCGCGCGGCCCGATGATCCGCAGCTCCTCCTGGCCGTGCAGGCGGGAGATCCCGGTGGTGTCGCTGCGCAGCAGCTTGGTCGAGAAGTTGCCCAGCGTGCAGATCACGACGGGCTCGATCAGCTCGACCTGGCTGGACAGATAGTCCTGACAGGACTCGATCTCGTTCGGATGGGGATCGCGGTTGTCGGGCGGCCGGCACTTGAGCACGTTGCAGATCCACACGCTCTCGCGCTCCAGCCCGATCTCGGCCAGAAGCTTGTCGAGCAGCTTGCCGGCCTGGCCCACGAACGGGAGCCCGATCCGGTCCTCGTTGGCGCCCGGGGCCTCGCCGATGAACATCAGGTCGGCGTCGGCATTGCCGGCGCCGAACACGACGTTGGTGCGCGTCTGGTGCAGCGGGCAGCGAACGCACTCCCGTGCCTCCTCGTACACGGTCTTGAGCAGTTCGCGTCGCTCGGCGGCGCTCCTCACGGTTTCCGATGGTAATCCCGGGAGACGACGGTCCGGGAACTCCGGGGCGCCCTGATCCCGCTATCAGCGACGAGATTTGATGGCGGCGAGGAGTATCATCCGTTGGCGCGGCCGTCACCTTTCGGGGCGGACCGGCGCACAAACTCCCATACACCCCGACCGGTATCTCAGATGCGGGAACTGGAACGGAACTCGTCCGCTAACACCCCTGTCCTGCCACGCCTGGCCATCGTCGGCCGGGGACGACTGGGGAACGCGCTCGCGGCGGCCCTTGACGGGCCTGACGCTGCCCTGGGCCCGTTCGGCCGCGGCTACGACGGCGAGGGCGCGGATGTGGTGCTGCTGTGCGTCCCCGACGGCGAGATCGCCGCCGCCGCGGCCGCGATCGCCCCCGGGCCGCTGGTCGGGCACTGCTCTGGCGCCAGCGGGCTGGGGCCGCTTGCCCCGCACGAGGCGTTCTCGATGCACCCGCTGATGACCGTGACCGCGTCTGGGGCGTCGTTCAGGGGGGCTGGCGCCGCAATCGCCGGCAGCTCGCCGCGGGCGCTCGAGGCCGCCGCGACGATCGCGCAGGCGCTCGGACTGCGGCCGGTTCAGGTCGCCGATCGCGACCGGGCCGCCTACCACGCTGCCGCCTCGATCGCCTCGAACTTCCTCGTGACGATCGAGGGGGCCGCCGAACGGGTCGCCGCGACCGCCGGCGTCGACCGCGAGCTGCTGGTCCCGCTGGTCCGCGCGGCCGTAGACAACTGGGCGGCGCTGGGACCGCAGCGGGCGCTGACGGGGCCGGTGGCGCGCGGGGACGAGGCCACCGTCGCCGCCCAGCGCGACGCGATCTCGGAGCGCACGCCCGAGCTGGTGGAGCTGTTCGACGCGCTGGTGCAGGCCACCCGCGAGCTCGCGGCCGGTTCGCGCGAGCGCCGGGACGGCCCGGCGGGAGGCGCAGCCCGCATGAGAACGGTCCGCTCGATCCCCGAGCTGCGGGCCGCGCTGGCGACCGACCGCCGCGCCGGTGCCACGATCGGGCTGGTCCCGACGATGGGCGCGTTCCACGAAGGCCACCTGTCGCTGATCCGGCGAGCTCGCGAACAGAGCGACGTGGTCGTGGTGTCGCTGTTCGTCAACCCGACCCAGTTCAACGAGTCCAGTGACCTGGCCTCGTATCCGCGCGACGAGCAGCGCGACGCCGCGCTCGCCGCCGAGGCCGGCGTCGACTACCTGTTCGCCCCGGCGCCCGAGGAGATATACCCGGACGGCTTCGCCACGACCATCTCGGTGGCCGGCGTCACCGAGCAGCTCGAGGGCGCTCACCGTGGCCACGGTCACTTCGACGCCGTCGCCACGGTCGTCGCGAAGCTGCTGAACATCGTCGGCCCCGACGTCGCCTACTTCGGCCAGAAGGACGCCCAGCAGACGCTGATGATCCGGCGGCTGGCCCGCGACCTCGACATCCCCGTGCGGATCGAGACCTGCCCGACCAGGCGCGAGGCCGACGGGCTGGCGATGTCCAGCCGCAACGTGCTTCTGTCCCCGGCCGAGCGCTCCCGTGCGGCGGACCTTCACCGGGCCCTACGCGCGATCCACGAGGCCGTCGCGACCGGCGAGCGCGACCCGGTCGCGACCCGCGCGCTCGCGCTGGCCGAGCTGACTTCACCCGAAATCGAGGTCGACTACCTCGAGCTTGTTTCCCCAGACACCCTGGCGCCGCTGCAGCGGCTCGACGGCCACGTGCTGGCCGTTGTCGCCGCCCGCATCGGCGCCACCAGGCTGATCGACAACGAGACCATCAACATCAATCGCGGGGTGGCGACCCCGAAAGCGGCGCCAACCACCGCGTAAGGAGGTCTGTGTAGATGTCTGCAACCCCCCGAGTGCCCGTCCCCCAGCATCTGGACGAGCCAATGCCGATGACGCTTCCCCGGCTGGCCGAGAAGAAGCGCCTGGGCGAGCCGATCGTGATGGTGACCGCGTACGACTTCCCGTCTGCCCAGGTCGCCGAGCAGGCCGGCGTCGACATCGCGCTGGTCGGCGACTCCGGCGCGATGACCGTGCTCGGCTACCCCAGCACCGTGCCCGTTTCGACCGACGAGATGCTGATGCTGGCGTCCGCGGTACGCCGCGGGCTGAAGACCCCGCTGCTGGTCGGCGACCTCCCGTTCGGCTCCTACGAGGCGTCCGACGAGCAGGCCGTGGCGACCGCCCAGCGGTTCGTCAAGGAGGCCGGCTGCGAAGCGGTCAAGCTCGAGCGCGGCGGCAGCAGCGTGCAGCGCGCGCGCGCGATCGTCGAGGCCGGGATCCCCGTGATGGGCCACGTCGGCCTGACGCCCCAGACGGCGACCGCGCTGGGCGGCTACCGCGCCCAGGGCCGGACCGCCAATCGCGCCCTGTCGGTGGTGCGCGACGCGCTGGCGCTGGAGGACGCCGGGTGCTTCTCGATCGTGTTCGAGGCGATCCCGGCGGCCGTCTCGGAGCTGGTGATGGAGCAGATCGAGATTCCGGTGATCGGGATCGGCGCCGGCCCGGCCACCGACGGCCAGGTGCTCGTGTTCCACGACCTGCTGGGGATCTACGACGGCCACGCTCCGCGCTTCGCCAAGCGCTACGGCGAGCTCAAGGCGCTGATGGTCGCGGGCGTCGCCGAGTACGCGGCCGAGGTCCGCGGTGGCGTGTTCCCGGGGCCCGAGCACTGTTACTCAATCGATGAGCAGGAGCTGACCGAGCTCAGGGAGGCGCTCGCCGCGGCGTAGCTGCACCCCCGGGTGTAGCTCACTGGTTAGGGCCGGGGTCCGATCGCTTTCGCGCCGGACCCCCGGCCACTACCATGGCCGGATGCCCCGTCTCGCGCAAGTGTTCGCCCCGCGGGACAGGGTCTACTTCGAGCTGTTCGAGGAGGCCGGCCAGAACGTGTTCCTGGCGGCCGACCTGCTCGACCGGCTGCTCGCCACCTACCCCGACGATCGCGCGCTGGCGCGTGAGATCCTCGACTGCGAGCACAAGGGTGACCGGATCACCCACGACATCATCGACCGCCTCAACCACACGTTCGTGACCCCGATCGACCGCGAGGACATCCTCGCGCTGGCCTCGGCGCTCGACGATGTCGTCGACTACACCGAGGAGGTCGCGGACTACCTCGGCCTGTACAAGATCGAGGCCCCGATGGACCAGGCGATCAAGCTCGCCGGCGTGCTCAAGGCGGCCGCTTACCAGGTCGCCGAGGCGATCCCGCGGCTGCGCGGGTTCCGCGACATCTCGCTGCAGACGGTCGAGATCAACCGGCTCGAGAACGAGGGCGATCGGATCACCCGCGAGGCGGTGGCCTCGCTGTTCGACGGCGGGATCGACCCGATGGTGGTGATCCGCTGGAAGGACGTGTTCGAGCGCTTGGAGGCCGCGATCGACTCGACCGAGCGGGTGGCGAACATCCTCGAGGGCATAGTTATTAAGAACTCATAGCGCTTCGTGTCTCATGATTGCCACGTGCTCGGCAGGGGTATAGCTTGCCCGCGTGGAGTCGAGGGAGGTGGTCCCCACAGCAGCCGACCTGGCGGTGCGCGAGGTGACGGTTTCGTTCGGGGGGATCAGCGCGCTGGAGCGAGTCTCGGTCGAGGCCTCCACCGGCGAGGTCGTTGGGGTGATCGGGCCCAACGGCGCCGGCAAGACCACGCTGTTCAACGTGATCTGCGGGTTCGTGTCGCCCCGCTCAGGCACGCTGCGGTGGGACGGGCGGGCGCTCGACGGGGTGCGGCCCGACCGGCTTGCGTCGCTGGGGATCGCGCGAACTCTCCAGGGCGTCGGGCTGTTCGGCCAGCTGAGCGTGCTCGAGAACGTGATGGCGGGCGCCGACCGGTTCCGCCGCTCGCGCTATGGAGACGCGCTGCTTGGGCTGTGGACGTCTGACCGCGACGAGCGGCGGCTGCGCGACCGCGCCCGCGCGACCCTGGCCAGGCTCGGCTGCGAGGGAATCGAGGGTCGGCTTCCGGGGACGTTGCCGTTCGCGGTGCAGAAGCGCGTGGCGCTGGCGCGCGCGTTGGCCTGTGACCCCAAGCTGCTGCTGCTCGACGAGCCCGCGGGCGGCCTCGGCGCCGACGAGCTGACAGCGCTCGGCGAGCTGATCCGCACGCTCGGGCAGTCGATCGCGGTGATGGTCGTCGAGCACCACATGGACCTGGTGATGTCGGCCTGCGACCGGGTCGTGGTGCTCGACTTCGGCCGCGTGATCGCCACCGGCGACCCCGACGCGATCCGCGAGGACCCGCGGGTGATGGAGGCCTACCTCGGCCGCGACGCCGAGTCGGACGCCGGGGCCGTGGAGAACAGGGCCAGAGCCGCCGATGCTGACGGTTGACGAACTGACCACCGACTACGGTCCGGTGCGGGCGGTCGACCGCGTGTCGCTCGAGGTCTCGGAGGGGTCGGTGACCGCGGTGCTCGGCGCCAACGGCGCCGGCAAGACGTCGCTGCTGCGGACGATCACCGGGCTGGTGGCGCCCACCAGCGGCACCGTGACGCTGTCGGGCAAGCGGATCGACGGGATCGCGGTCGAGGAGATCGTCCGCCTCGGGCTCGCCCACGTGCCCGAGGGCCGCGGCGTGATCGCGGAGCTGACCGTCGAGGAGAACCTGCGCCTGGGCGGTCTGTGGCGCGGACGCAAGGCGGCGCCGCTCCAGGAGCTGTTCGACCTGTTCCCGCGCCTGGAGGAGCGCCGGGGCCAGCCGGCCTCGCGACTGTCGGGCGGCGAGCGCCAGATGCTGTCGATCGGCCGGGCGCTGGCCGCGCGGCCGCGGACGCTCCTGCTCGACGAGCCCTCGCTGGGGCTCGCGCCGATGCTGGTCGCCCAGATCATGGAGGTGATCCGGCGGCTGGCCGACACGCTCGGGCTGGCCGTGCTGCTGGTCGAGCAGAACGCGAGGAGCGCGCTGTCGGTGGCCAACCGGGGGATCGTGCTCAACCTCGGACGGGTCGTGGTCGAGGAGGACGCCAGGCGGCTGGCCGCCGACGAGAGCCTCCGCCACGCCTACCTCGGATTCTGAGCGCTGGCCCATGACCAAGTTCGTCGACCTCACCCTCAACGGCATCTCCACCGGGGCGATCTACGCGGCCGTCGCGCTGGCGCTGGTGCTGATCTGGCGGGCCACCCGAATCGTGAACTTCGCCCAGGGCGCGATGCTGATGATCACCACGTTCATCGCCTACGCGGTGATCAACGCCACCGGCTCCTACGTGGTCGGGTTCGTGGTCGCACTGCTGTCGGGGCTGGTCCTCGGCGCGGTCGTCGAGCGGGTGCTGATCAGGCGAGTCGAGAACGCCCCGCCGCTGAATGCCGTGATCCTCACGCTCGGTCTCTACACGCTGCTGGTGGCGGCCGCGGGGATGATCTGGGGCAACACGCCGAAGTCATTCCCCGCCGCGTTCTCGCTGCACGGCTACACGGTCGGCGGCACCACACTGCTGTTCACCCCCAACGACACGTTCATCGTGCTGGTCGTGATCGCCGTGGCCGCCGGGCTGGCACTGCTGTTCCGTGCCACCAATCTCGGGCTGCAGATGCGCGCGGCGGCATTCGCGCCGGAGGTGGCCCGGCTGCTCGGCGTGCGCGTCGGCCGCATGTTCACCCTCGGGTGGGCGCTGGCCGCGATGGCCGGGGCACTGGCCGGCGTGCTGGTCGCGCCGTCGGTGTTCCTCGGTCCCAACAGCTTCGATCCGGTCCTGATCGGCGGCTTCGTGGCCGCCGTCCTCGGCGGACTCGACAGCCCGCCGGGAGCGGTCGTCGGCGGGCTCGTCCTGGGGCTGGCCCTGTCTTACGTGTCGGGCTACGAGGGCTCGGCGCTGGTCCCGCTGGCGGCGCTGGTGATCCTGGTGCTGGTGCTGATGATCCGCCCCGGCGGGTTGTTCTCAGCGCACAAGGAGCGCCGGGTGTGAGCGCGACCGGTGCATTGAACGCGCTGCGCCGGTGGACGCTGATCCGCTCGCTGGCGCTGGTCGCGGTCGCTGGACTCGTACTGCTGCTGATCAGCGAGTCGGTCAGCGCCTACAACGACCTGCAGCTCGCCACCGGCGCCTACTACTTCGCTGCGCTCGCGGGGCTGACCGTGCTGGCGGGCCTGAGCGGTCAGATCTCGCTCGGGCACGGCGCGCTGATGGCGATCGGGGCCTATACGGTGGCGCTGCTGATAGGGAATCAGCACTGGGCGCTGGTGCCCGCGCTGGTGGCGTCGGTGGCGGTCACGGCGATCGTCGGGATCCCGCTCGGCGCCGCCGCCAGTCGCCTGCGTGGACCGTACCTGGCCGGAGCCACGCTGGCGTTCGCGGTCGGCCTGCCGGCGCTGGCCGACAAGTTCCCGCAGACGTTCGGCGGCGAGAACGGGCTGGTGATCAACCCGCCGACGCCACCGGCGTCGCTGGGGTTCACATTCCCTCTGGAGCGCTGGGAGGCGTGGATCGCCTGCGCGGGCGCGCTGGTGGTCCTGTTCGTGCTCTACAACGTGATCCACAGCGGCCTCGGCCGATCTCTGCGGGCGGTCCGCGACGACGAGATCGCGGCGTCGCTGAGCGGGGTGCACGTGGGCCGCAACCGGACCTTCGCGTTCGTGCTGTCGGCGGGCTGCGCCGGCCTCGGGGGCGGGTTGCTAGCGGTCGTCGACCAGCTCGCCTCCCCGGGCGCGTTCCCGTTGCAGCTGTCGCTGTCGCTGCTCACCGGCGTCGTCCTGGGAGGGCTGGGCTCGCTCGCCGGGGCGGTCTGGGGCGCAGCGCTGCTGACGCTGCTGCCGAACTGGACCAACGATCTGGCGAACTCGTTCTCGCTGTCCAACAACGTCTCGCACAACCTGCCGCTGGCGATCTACGGCGTCGTGCTGATCATCGCGATGCTCGTTTGGCCCTCGGGGATCCAAGGAGCTCTGCGGGCGCTGGCCGGCCGGATCAGGCGCGCGGGGGCGCGCAGCGCAGGGCCGCCGCCCGCGGCCGCGGACCGGACGCCGCCGGCGCCCGCCGACCGGGCGGGGACGGCGTCATGAGCCGGGCGCGTCGCCGCCGGAGGAGGGCTTGGACTTCGGCGGCCTGGCCACACCGAGCAGCGCTGCCTCGACCTCGTGCAGGCGCTCATGATCGCCGCGGATCCCGATCGCCGCGTCGTTGTACAGGAACGCCTCCGCCAGGCGGACGATCGCGTACGCCAGCGTCTCGGGGTCGGCTGGCGGGTCGAACCGCCCCGCGGCCGCCTCTTGCGCGATCATCGCTCTCAGGCACGAGACCGCGCGCGGCTGTACGACGCCGTCGCTGGCCGTCAGCAGCCGCATCGCCACGTTGCGCTCCTGCTCCAGCAGTCGCCGCAGCGCGGTCGACTTGGAGAGGCTGCGGTTGATCAGGTCGAACACCTCGAGCAGGCCGTCGGCGCCGCGCTGCGACACCCGCCGGCGCTTGTCGGCGATCAGCAGCTCGAGCTCGTGGGCCACGACCTCGCCGAGCAGCGCCTCGCGCGAGCCGAACCAGCGGTAGATCGTGGCCCGGCCCACGCCCAGCTGCCGCGCCACGACCGTGACGTCGACGCGCTGCCCGCTCAGGTATTGCTCGGCGACGGCCCGCCGGACGTCGTCTCTGGAGGCCGTCGCCGGCCGCCCACGTTTAGCCGCTGTCGCCACTCCCACAATGAAACCGGTCGAGCGCACCCGAGCCCGGCTCCACCCCTTTCTAATTGGTTGCTACGCCCAACTGGAAACCATAGTATTTGAAACGATCAGGCGAAGACGTATCGAAATGCCGTCGTTCGCCGTTCCACCAGGAGGAGGAGATGGAGATGCGTAGGAATCTGATCGCCGCGACGGCGGCGGTCGCGGTCGTTGCCGCGCTCGTGGTGGCGGGCTGCGGCTCGTCTTCGTCGTCGTCGGGAAGTGGTAGCTCCAGCGGAGGAGGGGGCGGCGGGGCGACCGCGCCCGGCGTGACCAGCACGTCGATCACGTTCGGCTCCCACCAGCCGCTGACCGGACCGGCGGCGCCGGGCTACTCGGAGATCGCGCCGGCGTCACAGGCGTTCTTCAACTACGTCAACGCGCACGGTGGCGTGTTCGGCCGCAAGATCCACCTGATCTACAAGGACGACGCCTACAACCCGACCAACACCGTCAACGTGGTGCACCAGCTGGTGCTGCAGGACCACGTGTTCGGGATCTTCGAGGGTCTGGGCACGCCCACGCACACCAAGGTCGTGTCGTACCTGAACGCCTCGCGGGTGCCCGACCTGTTCGTGGCCTCCGGGTGTCCCTGCTGGGACAACGGCGGCTCTCAGCCCTACACGTTCGGCTGGCAGCCCAACTACACGATCGAGGGCAAGATCCTCGGCCAGTACATCAAGCAGCACTTCGCCGGCCAGAAGGTTGCCGTGCTCTACCAGGACGACGACTTCGGCAAGGGCGGGCTGGCGGGGATCCAGGCCGAGGTCCCGGCCGCGCAGATCGTCTCCAAGCAGGCCTATCAACCCACCGCGACGACATTGGGGCCGCAAATCACCGCGATCAAGGCCTCCAAGGCAAAGGTGCTGGTCCAGTTCACGGTCCCGATCTTCACCGCGGTGGCGGAGCTGACGAGGTTCACGCTGGGCTACAACCCGCAGCTGGTGGTCTCGAACGTCGGGATCGAACCGACGACCGTCGGCGCGCTGCTCAAAACGGTCAGCAAGGGCAAGGCGTCGGGCACCGGGCTGATCGAAGGCGCGATCACCGACGGCTACCTCCCCTCGTCCGCCGACCTCTCGAACCCGTGGATCAAGCTGTTCAAGAAGATCCACGACCAGTACGACAAGAGCGCGCCGTTCGACGGCAACGTCGAGTACGGGATGGCGAACGCGTACACGCTCGTGCAGGCGTTGCAGGCCGCCGGCAAGAACCTCACCCGCCAGGATGTCGTCCAGGCGATCAACCAGAACGGCAGCAAGTGGACCGGACCCGGACTGACCCCGTTCCGCTACAGCACCACCGAACACGGCGGCTACAGCGGCACCGAGATGGGCCAGATCCGCCACGGCAAGATCGTGCTGTTCGGCGGGCCGCTCACGACCACGCCGGATCCGAGCTCGCCGATCACCCCGTACACGACGCCGCAGCCGACGCCTCCGGCGTCCGGCGTGCCCAGCAGCTGAGGTGACCTGACTGACGCGGGTCGCGCGCTTTGCCGTGCGGCCCGCGGCGGCGGTGCGGCCCGCCGAGAATCGGTCGTAGTCGTCGTGCGCTACTCGATCGTGCGGAGCACGCGGGCGGGGACGCCGGCGGCGATCGAGAACGCCGGGATGTCGGTCGTGACGACCGAGTTGGCGCCGATCACGCAGCGCTCTCCGATCGTCACCCCGGTCGTGATCACCGCGTTGGCGCCGCACCACACGTTGTCGCCGACGCGTGTGGGGCCCTTGGTGGTGAATCCCTGCCACGTGATCGGCTTGTCGCGGTCGTCGAACCGGTGCGAGGCGTCGGTGATAAAGCAGCCGTTGGCGAACATGCAGTGGTCGCCGATCTCGACCAGGTCCATCGAGGCGATCATCACGCCCAGGTTCAGGAACGTCCCTTCGCCGATCCGGATCCGTGCCGACCCCGGCGCGGTCAGCCACACGCCCGGCTCGAGCAGCGCCTGGGCACCGACCTCGAGCCGCCCCTCCCGCAGCGCCTCGAGCACGTTGCCGTGCACCGGCCAGCGCACGAACGCATCGCGGCGCATGAACTCCCAGTGGATCCGCGCGCGGTTCCAGGGCAGCGAGTTGCGCTCATACCAGCGCCACTTCTGGGCCCACAGCTTCAGCTGGGCAAGTGTCACGTGTACTCGGCCGGCGGGCGGGATCCCGGAAGCGTCCGGCATGGCTGAAAACTAATCGGTTCCCGGGCGTCCCGGACCGGCGCGGCCGTCGCGGACCCGGCGCGGACCCGGTTCAGCCGGTCGTGGCGGCGGCCTCGCGCCGGGGCGCCCGCCGGCGCGCGGGAGCCTTGCGCGGCTTGGCCGGCGGCTGCGCCGGCAGCCTCTCGGCCAGGAACTGGCCGGTGTACGAGTCGGCCACGGCGGCGACCTGCTCGGGCGTCCCGGTCGCGATCACGCGTCCGCCCTCCTCCCCGCCCTCGGGCCCCAGGTCTATGATCCGGTCGGCCACCTTGATCACGTCCAGGTTGTGCTCGATCACCACCACCGAGTTGCCCGCGTCGACCAGCCGCGCCAGCACCTCGAGCAGCCGCTGGATGTCGGCGAAGTGCAGTCCGGTGGTCGGCTCGTCGAGGATGTACAGCGTCCGTCCGGTCGCCACCTTCGACAGCTCCGCCGCCAGCTTCACCCGCTGCGCCTCACCGCCCGACAGCGTCGTGGCCGGCTGGCCCAGCCGCATGTATCCCAGCCCGACGTCGTTGAGCGTCTCCACTCTGCGCCGGATCTTCGGGATGTGCTCGAAGAACTGCAGCGCCTCTTCGATCGGCATCTCGAGCACGTCGGCGATCGTCTTGCCCTTGAAGCGGACCTCGAGTGTCTCGCGGTTATAGCGCTTGCCGTGGCACTGCTCGCACGGCACGTACACGTCGGGCAGGAAGTGCATCTCGATCTTGATCTGACCGTCGCCCCGGCACACCTCGCAGCGCCCGCCCTTGACGTTGAACGAGAACCGACCCGGCTTGTAGCCGCGGGCCCTGGCCTCCTGGGTCTTCGAGAACAGCTCCCGGATCTGGTCGAACAACCCGATGTACGTGGCCGGGTTTGACCGCGGCGTCCGGCCGATCGGCGACTGGTCGACCGAGATGATCTTGTCCAGCTGATCAAGGCCGTTGATCCGCCGGTGCACCCCGGCCCGCTGGCGCGTCCGGTGCAACCGGTTGGCCACCGCCTTGTAGAGGACCTCGTTGACCAGTGTCGACTTGCCGGAGCCCGACACCCCGGTGACGCAGCAGAACACGCCGAGCGGGATCTTCACGTCGATCCGCTGCAGGTTGTGCTGCGAGGCGCCCTCGATCCCGATGTAGCCGCTGGGCTTGCGCCGCTTGGCCGGCGTCTCGATCACCCGCGTGCCGGCCAGGAACTGCCCGGTCAGCGAACCGGGCACCCGCTCGACCTCGGCTGCCGTTCCCTCCGCGACCACGTAGCCGCCGTGCTCGCCCGCCGCCGGCCCCATGTCGACCAGATGGTCGGCGGCCCGCATCGTGCCCTCGTCGTGCTCGACCACCAGCACCGTGTTGCCCAGGTCGCGCAACCGCTCGAGCGTCACGATCAGCTTCTCGTTGTCGCGCTGGTGCAGCCCGATCGACGGCTCGTCGAGGATGTACAGCACGCCGACCAGCGACGATCCGATCTGCGTGGCCAGCCGGATCCGCTGCGCCTCGCCGCCCGACAGCGTCGCCGCCGCCCGCTCCATCGACAGATACCCCACTCCGACGTTCTCCAAGAACTGGAGGCGCTCCTCGATCTCCCGCAGCACCAGCCGCGCGATTCGCCGGTCGTGCTCGGACAGGTCCAGGTCGCGGACCCACTCCAGCGCCCGCCGCGCCGACAGCGCCGTGAACTCGTGGATCGGCGTGTCGCCGATCAGCACCGCCCGGGACTCGGGCCGCAACCGCGCTCCCTTGCACTCCGGGCACGGCCGCAGCGTCATGTACTCCTCGATCTTCTCGCGCGAGTAGTCGGACTCGGTCTCCCGGTAGCGCCGCTCGAGGTTCGGGACGATCCCCTCGAACGTGGTCGCGTACGACCGCCGCCGGCCGAACCGGTTCCTGTATGACACCTGCAGCCGCTGCCCGTTGGTGCCGTACAGGAAGAAGTCCTGGCACTCGGCCGGGAGCTCCTGCCACGGGATCTCGAGGTCGACGTTGTAGCGCTCGGCAATCGCCTGGGTGAGCTGCTCGTAGTAGTCAGACGCGCTCGCCGTCCACGGCGCCAGCGCGCCCTCGCCGATCGACAGGCTCGGGTCGGGGACGACCAGATCGGGGTCGATCTCCATCTGCGAGCCCAGCCCCGTGCAGCGCGGGCAGGCTCCGTGCGGCGAGTTGAAGCTGAAGATGCGGGGCTCGAGCTCGACCAGGCTGGGGCCGTGCACCGGACACGCGAACCTCTCGGAGTAGGTCTGGACCTGGTTGGCGGCGGTGGGCGAGGTGGGATCCCGCTGATCCACCAGCTCGATCTCGACCAGCCCGTCGGCCAGCGCCACCGCGGTCTCGATCGAGTCGGCCAGCCGCTTGCGCAGCTCGCCCTTCATCACCAGGCGGTCGACCACGATCGCGATGTCGTGCTTGAACTTCTTGTCGAGCGAGATGTCCTCGTCCAAGCGCCGCAGCTCGCCGTCGATCTTGGCCCGCCCGAAGCCCTCGTTGCGGAGCTCCTCGAGCTGCTTGCCGTACTCGCCCTTACGCCCGCGGACGATCGGCGCCAGCACCATGAACCGCGTCCCCTCGGGCAGCTCCATCACCTGATCGATGATCTGCTCCGCGGACTGCCCGCTGATCGGGCGCCCACATACGTGACAGTGCGGATGCCCGACCCTCGCCCACAGCAACCGCAGGTAGTCGTAGATCTCGGTGACGGTCCCGACCGTCGACCGCGGGTTACGCGACGTGGTCTTCTGATCGATCGAGATCGCCGGCGACAGGCCCTCGATCGAGTCCACGTCGGGCTTGTCCATCTGCCCCAGGAACTGGCGCGCGTACGCCGACAGCGACTCGACGTACCGCCGCTGGCCCTCGGCGTAGATCGTGTCGAACGCCAGCGACGACTTGCCGGACCCCGACAGGCCGGTGATCACGGTCATCGACCCCCGCGGGATCTCGACCGTTATGTCCTTCAGATTGTGCTCTCGTGCGCCCGAGACAATGAGCTTGTCCACATAACGCAGTTTAGAGAACCGAACAGACGTTCCCATCCGTGGCCGGCGCCGAACGCCGCATAGTCCGGTGGATTTCGGGTCGCCGCCTCCGCTAGCTCCCGACCGAGGCGTAGACCTCGTCGAGCAACCCGCCGCGGTCGTTGAGCTTGTAGTGCTCGGCGAGGTAGCGGTCGGTCTCGTCGCGCGGGGTGCCGTTGAGCGCCATGTTGAGCGCGATCAGGCGGGCGCCCTCAGTGTCGTCGGGCCCCACAGGCGTCTGGGGCTCCGCAGGGGTCTGAGGCTCCGCGGGGGTCCGGGGCTCCTCAGGCTTCTCGGGCGGCGCCGGGGCCGACGCGTGCAGCGCTCCCTCCTCGACCAGCTCCGAGTGCTCCTCGGGAGCGATCGGATCCGTCTGCTCGCTCGTGTGAGCCTGACTCGGGTGGCCAACGGCGGGCTCGGGGCCGCCGGTGGCCTCGCGGACCTGGCCCATGTGCCCTTCGAGCTGGTCGAGCTCTGACTTCAAGCGCTCCGAGCCGGTCCGCAGCGACTCGAACAACGCGTTCAGCTCGCCCTTCATCGCCTCCAGGCGCGAGATCATCCCTGCGGTCGACTCGTTGACCTTGCCGACGTCGGCGTGGGCTTGTTCCTTGGCCTGCTGGCGGATCGCGGCGGCGTCGTTGCCGGCGTCGGCGCGGATCCGGTCGGCGTCCTCGACCGCGTGGCGCTGGATCTCGGCCGCGCTGGTCTCGGCGCCCTCGACGATCGCGCGGATCCGGTCGCTGGCGGTATCGGCCAGCGACTGGCTGCGTGCGGTCGAGCTCCGCTGGAGCTCGTCGACTTGATCGGCCAGCGCTCGCAGGTGGGCGTCGACCGTGTCGCGGTCGTAGCCCCCGTCCCCGATGGGGAAGTCCTGCTTCTGGATGCTGTCTCGGTCAAGCGCCACCTGCGCTACCTCCGCGTCGGGAAAGGGAAATCCGCGGGGCCAGCCTACCGGGCGCGAACGCTCAGCCCGACGCCAGCCCGCCCTCGGCGACGGCGACGTCGAGCTGGCGCTTCAGATCCCGGATCTCGTCGCGCAGCTTGGCCGCGTACTCGAACCGCAACTCCTCGGCCGCGGCGAGCATCTCCTCCTCCAGCTCGACGATCGTCTTCTCGATCTCGGCCGGGGGCATCCCGTCTACCTGGCGGCGGCGTCGGCGCGACCGCGGCACCTTGGACTCGCTCTGGAGGAACTCGGCGATGTCGGAGATGCCCTTGACGATTGTCTCAGGCGTGATCCCGTGCTCCTCGTTGTAGGCCCGCTGGATGTCCCGCCGGCGGTCGGTCTCATCGAGCGCGGCCCGCATCGCGGCGGTCTCCTTATCTGCGTACATCACGACCTTGCCCTCGATGTTGCGCGCGGCCCGCCCGATCGTCTGGATCAGCGACGTCTCGCCGCGGAGGAAGCCCTCCTTGTCGGCGTCGAGGATCGCCACCAGCGAGACCTCGGGCAGGTCGAGACCCTCGCGCAGGAGGTTGACCCCGACGAGCACGTCGAACTCGCCCAGACGCAGCTCGCGGATGATCTGGATCCGCTCGAGCGTGTCGATCTCGGAGTGCAGGTAGCGCACCCGGAAGCCCATCTCGAGCAGGTAGTCGGTGAGGTCCTCGGCCATCTTCTTGGTCAGCGTCGTCACCAGCGTCCGCTCGTTGCGGTCGACCCGGCCGCGGATCTCGTTCATCAGATCGTCGATCTGGTTGCGGGTCTCGCGGACCTCGACGTCCGGGTCGATGATCCCCGTCGGGCGGACGATCTGCTCAACGATCCGCTGAGCGTGCCGGCGCTCGTAGTCGCCCGGCGTCGCCGACACGAACACCATCTGCGGGGTGATCGAGAGGAACTCCTGGAACGTCTGCGGCCGGTTGTCGAGCGCGCTCGGGAGCCTGAACCCGTAGTCGACCAGCGTCTGCTTGCGCGAGCGATCGCCCTCGTACATGCCGCCGATCTGCGGCACCGTCTGATGGGACTCGTCGATGAAGCACACGAAGTCGTCGGGGAAGTAGTCGAGCAGGCAGTAGGGTCGGTCCCCCGCGTTACGGCCGTCGAGGATCCGCGAGTAGTTCTCGATCCCCGAGCAGAACCCGAGCTCGCGCAGCATCTCCATGTCGTACTGGGTGCGCTGACGCAGCCGGTGGCTCTCCAGCAGCTTGCCCTGGGCGTCTAGCTCGGCGCAGCGCTCGTTGAGCTCGCGGCCGATCTCGGCGACCGCGTCCTCGATCATCCCCTCGCGCACGTTGTAGTGCGAGGCCGGCCAGATCCCGACGTGCTCGAGGTTGTCCTCGAGGATCTCGCCGGTCACCGGGTCGAAGTGCTGCAGGTGCTCGACCTCGTCGCCGAACAGCACGATCCGGAAGGCGGTCTCGGCGTAGGCGGGGAAGATCTCGAGCGTCTCGCCGCGGACCCGGAACGTGCCCCGCCCCAGCGCGGTGTCGTTACGGGTGTACTGGATCGAAACGAGCTTTCGCAGCAGCGCGTCGCGGTCGATGTACTCCCCCAGCCGCAACGTCTGCAGGTTCTCGTCGTAGACCTCGGGCGACCCCAGGCCGAAGATGCAGGACACGCTGGCGACGATCACCACGTCGCGCCGCGCGAACAGCGCCGCGGTCGCGGAGTGGCGCAGCCGGTCGATCTCCTGGTTGATCGCCGAGTCCTTCTCGATGTAGAGGTCCTTGCTGGGGACGTAGGCCTCGGGCTGGTAGTAGTCGTAGTAGGAGACGAAGTACTCGACCGAATTGCGCGGGAAGTAGGTCCGGAACTCGTTGCACAACTGGGCGGCGAGCGTCTTGTTATGAGCGATCACCAGCGCCGGCTTCTGCACGGCCTCGATCGTCGCCGCCATCGTCATCGTCTTGCCGGTTCCGGTGGCTCCGAGCAGCGTCTCGAACGGCTCGCCGGCGTTGATGCCCTCGGCCAACGACGCGATCGCCTGCGGCTGATCGGCGGTCGGATGGTAGGCGGCGTCTAGTTCAAACTGCGGCATCGGGCGGACCTATCAGCGTAGCGTCTGCCTCGGACGCTCCCCGGTCCTACGAGCCGCTGCGGACCGCCTCGCGGGAGTAGGACGACACGTACTCGGGGACCGGCAGCGGGCACTGCTCGTCGGTCACCGGCTCTCCCACCGTTACCGCCAGCGGGATCTCCCCCGCCCACACCGGCAGGTCCATGTCCGCGGCGGCGTCGCCGGGCGGCCCCGTGCGGATCTTCGCCGAGGCCTCGTCGATCGTCAGCTCGATCACCTCGGTCGCCTTGAGCTCCTTCGGGTTGGGACCGCGCGCCTCGTCGGAGCGCCCGGGGACGATGTGCTCGACGATCTTGCGCAGAGCGCGGTCCTTGCGCTCGGGATCGGTGATCTCGCGGGCCTGGCCGAGGATCACGACCGAGCGGTAGTTCATCGAGTGATGGAACGCCGAGCGCGCCAGCACGAGCCCGTCGAGCAGCGTCACGGTCAGGCACATCGGCACGCCCTCGCCGAGCCTGCTCAGCAGCCGGCTCAGCGGCGAGCCGTGCAGGTAGACGCGCTCGCCGTCGCGCGCGTACAGCACGGGAATCACGAACGGCTGGCCGTCGTCGGAGGCCACGCCGACGTGGGCGATCAGGCCCTCGTCCAGGATCTCGTGGATCGTCGCGCGCCGGTAGCTGCCGCGCCCGGCTCGGCGGCGCACCTTCGTGCGCTCAGTTTTGTTATAGTACGTTCTCATGCTTGAGGTAGGACAATACCATAAGGACGAGCCCGAAATCACCGGCGCCACCGCACGCGAGATCGCCGCGAGCGCCGAGACGGCGATCCGCGAAGGCGCACTCGACGCCGGCGACACGCTCCCCACGGTGCGTGCGCTGGCCAAGCGCCTCGGCAAGAGCCCGGCGACGGTCAACTCGGCCTACCGGATCCTCCGCCAACGCGGTCTGGCGACGGCCGACGGGCGCCGCGGCACCCGGGTCGCCCCCCGCCCCGCGCTCCGCGCCCCCGCCGCCGCGCGCCGCCAGAGCCACCCGCAGCCGCCCGCTCCGGGCCAGCCGGAGCGCCGCGATCTCGCCGCCGGGCTCGCGGACTCGGCGCTGCTGCCGGCGATCGGCCCCGCGATCGCCCGGAGCGATTTCGACGCCCGGCTGCGGGGAAGTGGATCCGAGGCCGTCGACGCGCGGATGCTCGAGGCCGCGACCCGCTCGTTCGCGTCCGACGGGATCGCGACCGACGCGGTCACGGTCGTGTCCGGCGCGCTTGACGGGCTCGAGCGCGTCCTCCAGGCCCACCTGCGCCCGGGCGACCACGTCGTGGTCGAGGATCCCTGCTATCCGCCGATCCGCGACATCCTGCTGGCGCTGGGGCTGGTCGCGGTACCGGTCTCGGTCGACGACCGCGGGCTGATCCCAGACGCGTTGGAGGCCGGCCTGGGCAGGGGCGTGGAGGCGGTGGTGACCGTGCCTCGGGCCCAGAACCCGCTCGGCGCCGCGGTCGATCCGGCCCGCGGCCGCGAGCTGCGCTCGCTGCTGGAACGCCAGCCGGGGGTGCTGCTGGTCGAGGATGACCACGCCAGCGTGGTCGCCGGACCGCGGTACGCGAGCATGATCGGCCCCGGCTGGCCGCGCTGGGCGGTGATCAGGGCGATGTCGAAGATCCTGCACCCGGACCTGCGCCTGGCGATCATCGCCGGCGACGAGACGACGGTCGCGCGCGTCGAGGGCCGCCAGGCGCTGGGACCCCGCTGGGTCAGCCACATCCTCCAGGCGATCACCGCGCAACTGCTCCAGGACCCCGAGTTCGACGCCGTCTGTGCCCGGGCCCGGGCCGCCTACGCCGCCCGCCGCGCCGCGCTGATCGCCGCGCTGCAGGAGCGCGACGTCGCCGCCCACGGCGCCTCAGGCCTGAACGTGTGGGTCCCGGTGACCGAGGAGGCACCAGTCGTGCGCGGGCTGCTGGACGCCGGCTGGCTGGTGATGTCCGGCGAGCGCTTCCGGTTCCGGGCGGCCCCGGGGATCCGCGTCACCACCGCCACGCTGCAGGAGCACGAGGCGCCCACGGTCGCCGAGGTGATCGCCACGGCCGAGCACGCCACGCGCCCCCGGCGCGCCTACTGATAGCCGAGCTGGCTGGCGTACTTGTGGCGGTAGTCGCCCTCGGCGCGCAGAACCTTCTGCACGTACGCGCGCGTCTCCGGGAACGGGATCCGGGCGATCGTCAGCTTGTGGCCGGAGTTCCGCGCCTCCTGCACCCACCGGTCAGCGTTGGTCTCGCCGCCGTTGTAAGCCGCCAGCGCGAATACCAGGTTGCCGTGGTAGTGGTCGAGCAGATATCGCAGCAGGTAGCTGCCGTAAGCGATGTTGACCTGCGGCGTCGACAGGTCTGACACCTGGAATGTCTTGGCCCCGGAGCGCTTGGCCAGGAACCTGGCCGTCTCGGGCATGATCTGCATCAGGCCCTGGGCGCCAGCCGGCGACGTGCGCGAGTCGAACTTGGTCTCGGCGTAGATCACCGCGGCGATCAGGGCCGGCTGGAGGTGCTTCTCGGCGGCCTGCTGGCGGATGATGTCGGCGTGAGTGAGCGGGAGCGTGAGCTCGGTGACGGCCTTCTTGAACAGAGGCAAGGCCAGGAACACCCCCAACGACACCAGCGCGAGCGCCACCAGCAGCGTCAGCCGCCGGCGGGCGACCGTCTTGCGCCGGGCTTGCGCCCTCCGGATCTCGCGTTGCGTGGCGCCACGGGTCACAACGGGCTGCGCCACATCAGCCTCCTCACGGCTCAGCACTCCTCACGCTCAGCCGCTCAGCTTGTCAAGAACGGCCGACAACTTCGACTGCAGATCGTCAAACGTCCCGTCATTAACAACTACATATGTCGCACGTTGTGCCTTTTCCTTCTGCGACAACTGCCGGGCGGAGCGCTCCGCGAGCGCCTGATGGCCCCGTGAACCGGCCCGCTGCGCCCGGACGTCCTCGGCGGCGATCACCGCGATCGTGGCGTCGTAGGTGCGCTCCATGCCCGCTTCGAACAGCAGCGGAACCTCCACCACGGCCGCCCGCGGGGGCGGAGAGAGGCCTTCGAGGCCCTGGCGCCAGGCGCCCACGCGCTCCCGCACCAGCGGCCACAGGAGCCCCTCGAGCCACGCGCGATCCTCATCGGTAGCAAACGCCCTGCCGGCCAGGGCGCGGCGGTCGACCACGCCGCCGGAAACGACCGAGTCGCCAAACCTGTCGCTGACCGCCGCCTTCACCTGATCGTCCTCGTAGAGGTCGTGGACCACGCGGTCGGTCGAGATCACCGCGGCCCCCAGCCGCTCGAGCGCGTCCAGGGCCGCCGATTTGCCGGCGCCGATGCCGCCCGTCAGCCCGATGAAGGCGATCACCGGCCGCCGCTCAGGCGTCCGGTGATGCCTCAGGCTCTGGCTCCGGTACGGCGGGAGCCTGCTCGTCGGCGGCCTCGGGTTCGGCCACAACCTCGGGGTCAGCCACGGCCTCGGGTTCCACCACGGCGTCGGCCTCGGCCACGATCTCAGGGTCAGCCACGGCCTCGGGTTCGGCCACGTCCACGGCCTCGGGGTCGGCCACGTCCACGGCCTCGGGGTCGGCCACGTCCACGGCCTCGGGGTCGGCCACGTCCACGGCCTCGAGCTCGGCCACGGCCTCGGGGCCGGCCACGGCCTCGGGTTCGGCCTGTACCGAAACGGGCTCGTCGGAGCCGGCGAACACGTCCTCGGAGAGACCGAGCTCGGGCACGTTGTCCAGGTCGCCGGCCGCGTCGGCGCCGGAGGGCGGCACGATCGGCCGGACCGGCAGCACCTGGCCCTCGACTCGCTTGATCGACAGCGACAGGCGCCGGCGCTCGGAGTCGATCTCGAGGATCTTCACCCGCACCGGGTCGCCGGGCTGGATGATCTCGCGCGGGTTCTCGACGTGGTGCTGGGCGAGCTCTGAGATGTGGACCAGCCCCTCGACGCCGTCGAGGATCTCGACGAACGCGCCGAAGGTGACCACCTTGGTGACCGTGCCCTCGAGCTCGTCGCCGATGTTGTAGGTGTCGACAACCCGCTGCCAGGGGTCCTCCTGGGTCTGCTTGAGGCCCAGCGAGATCCGCTGGCGGTCGCGGTCGATGTCGAGCACCTTGACGCTGACGGTGTCGCCGATCGAGAGGATCTCGCTCGGGTGGTTGACGTGCGACCAGGACAGCTCGGAGATGTGGATCAGGCCGTCGATCCCGTCGAGGTCGACGAACGCCCCGAAGTCGACGATGTTCGAGATCGTGCCCTCCACGACCTGGCCGGGCTGGAGGCGATCCAGGATCCGCTCGCGGTCCTCCTTGCGCTGCTCCTCGAGCACCGCGCGGCGGGACAGTACGACGTTGTTCCGGGACCGGTTGAGCTCGATCACCTTGCACTCGATCGACTGGCCCATGTACTCGTCGAGGTTCGGAACGCGGCGGATGTCGACCAGCGACGCGGGCAGGAACCCGCGGACGCCGAGGTCGATGATCAGACCGCCCTTGACGACCTCGATCACGGAGCCTGCGACGGGCTCGCCGGACTCCGCGGCGGCCTCGATCTTGCGCCAGGCCTTCTCAAATCGGGCGCGCTTCTTGGACAGGATCAGCCGTCCGTCCTGGTCCTCCTTGGTGAGGACGAGCGCGTCTACCTCCTCGCCGAGCGAGACCTCGTCTGAGGGGTCGACCGACTTGCGGATCGACAGCTCGCTGGACGGGATGACGCCTTCGGACTTGTAGCCGATGTCGACCAGCACCTCGTCGTTGTCGATTCTGACGACGTGGCCGGTGACGACATCCCCCTCCTGGAACGGATGCAGGGTGGCGTCGTAATTGGGGACTATCTGGCCATCGATCTCCAGCAGGAGGCCGTCGGAGCCCTCGACAACGCGCGCGTTAGGCTGATCGGTGGCCGGCATCAAAGGTGTAGTTGTGGACATGCGTCTCCGGAGGATAGCCGCACAAGGCTTGCGGAGCGGCTCCACATCACGATTTCCTAAACGGCCGTCGTCGAATAGCCGTCGGTTATTCTCGGGCGGACCCTATGCCCCGGCGAGCGACCAAGCGCGGCGACGAGCGCACCCCGCTGCGGCACGACTGCGACGTGCTGATCTGCGGGGCCAGCTTCGCCGGACTGGCCGTGGCGCGCGAGCTCGCGGGCAGCGGCGCCGACGTGCTGGTGATCGACCGCTACGAGATCGGCGAGCGCCAGACCTCCGCGTGTGGGATCCCAACCGGGTGGCTGGACGCGCTGGAGCTGACCGAGTCGCTGCAGCAGACGTTCGGGGAGCTGGTGATCCACACCCCCCACGCGACCGTCCGCTACGAGCTGCCGTGGACGTTTTCGACGTTTGACTACCGGACGCTGTGCGCCGTGCTCGCCGCGCAGGGTTCGTTCGAGTTCGAAACCGCCAAGGTCGACGGGCGCACCGGCGACGTCGTCCACACCGACCGCGGCGACATCCGCGCAGAACTGATCGTCGATGGGCTCGGCTGGAGGCGGGTGCTCGGCGTCGGCGACAACGTGCAGCCTCCGGACGCGCTGCTGTCGCGGGGGCTCGAGGTCCATCCGTCCGGCTCGGGTCAGGACATGGAGGTGTGGATCGACCGCTCCTACGTGCCCGCCGGCTACGGGTGGAGCTTCCCCGCCGAGAGCGAGGTCAGGATCGGCGTCGGCTCGTTCGACCCGCGGTTTCACGTGCGCGAGCCGACCGTGCGGCTGGCCACCGACCTGCACGCCGACACGGTCCGTTACCAGGGCAACTGGATCCCCCACGCGCTGCGCGACGCCACCGAGGATGGCGTGTTCTTCGTCGGCGACTCCGCCGGCCACTGCCTGCCGCTGACCGCCGAGGGGATCCGCACAGCGCTGTACTTCGGACTCGCTTGCGGGCGCGAGCTGCGCGCGGTGATCCAGGGGACGCAGACCAAGCAGCAGGCGCTCACGCGCTACCACGCGTTCTCGGCGGGACACGCCACGCCGTTTCGGTGGATGTTGCGCGTCCAGCGACTGGTCCCGAGAATTGCACCGCGCGTACTCACGCCGTCGCTGCGGGCGATCGGCAACAAGCGCTTGATCGACTGGTCGTTCGGCCACTACCTCGACGTGGCCCACCCGCGGTTCGTCGGCGGAAGCGCTCCCGCGCGCGCGCTCGCCACCGTGTAGCGCGGCCCCAGGGCTACCGCGGCCCCAGGGCTACCGCGCCCCCGAGGCTACCGCGCCCCAAGGGCTACTTCGCGTTCAGCCAGTCGGTCCCGATCCCGGCCTCGACGGCCAGCGGCGGGTCCATCTCGAACGCGCCGCTCATCTGCTCGATCGCGATCTGCTTGACCTGCTCGGCCTCGCCCTCGGGACCCTCGAACAACAACTCGTCGTGGATCTGGAGGATCATCCGCGACTTCAGACTGGCCCGCTCGAGCGCCTGCTCGCAGCGCACCATCGCGACCTTGATGATGTCCGCGGCGGTGCCCTGGATCACCATGTTGACCGCGAACCGCTCGCCCTGGCGCCGTAGCTCCCAGCGCCGGGCGCGCAGCTCGGGCACCTGGCGACGACGACCGAACAGCGTCGACACGTATCCGTGCTCGGTGCCCTGGGTGATCGTGTCCTCGATGAACTTCGCGACCGCCGGGAACCCGGCCAGGTAGCGCTGGATGAACTCCTCGGCCTCCTCCTGGGGGATATCGAGGCGGTCCGCCATCCCCCACGCCGACAGCCCGTACACGATCCCGTAGTTGATCATCTTCGACTTCGAGCGCATCCCGGGGTCGATCTGGTCGGGGGTGACGCCGAACACCCGGACCGCGGTCGCGGTGTGGACGTCCTCGCCCTTGCGGAAGATCTGCTTGAGCACGTCCTCGCCGGCGATGTGCGCCAGCAACCGCAGTTCGACCTGGGAGTAGTCGGCCGACACCAGCAGATTGCCAGGCTCCGAGACGAAGCAGGAGCGGATCTCGCGGCCGAGCTCGGTCCGGATCGGGATGTTCTGGAGGTTGGGGTTATTCGAGGACAGGCGGCCGGTGGTGGCGGCGGTCTGGTTGAACGTGGTGTGGAGGCGACCGTCGGCGCCGAGCAGCTGCGGCAAGGCGTCGAGGTAGGTCTGGGCGAGCTTGGTCAGCTCCCGCCAGCGCTCGATCTTGGGGATCACCTCGTGCTCTCCACGGATCGCCTGCAGAACGCGGGCGTCGGTCGAGTAGCCGGTCTTGCCCCGGCGCTTGCGCGACAAGCCGAGGCGGCCGAACAGGACCTCCTCGAGCTGCCGCGGCGAGCCCAGCATGAACTCCGTGCCGCACAGGTCGAAGATCTCGCGCTCGAGCTGGTAGGCCTCATCCTTGACGCGGTCTGAGATCTCGCGCAGACGCTGGGTATCGAGCCTGAGCCCGGACTGCTCCATGTCGCGCAGCACTCTGACGAGCGGCAATTCGACGTCGAGCAGCAGGCCGGTCAGGCCGCGGCCGCGGATCTGCTCGCGCTGCCACTCGGCCAGCGCGTGGGCCAGCAGCGCGTCGGCGGCCGTCTCGCCCTCGACGGCGGCGGCCAGGCCGCGCTCCTCGCACAGCTCGCGGAACGGATACGCGCGGCGCGCGGGCTCGAGCAGGTAGGCGGCGACCTCGGTGTCGTGGGCGAGCACCTCGGGCACCTCGCCCAGCGCCTTGGCGTCGTGGGCGATCACCGGCCGCTTGCCGAGTTGGGCGACGACGTCGGCGGGCGTCTCGCACGGGCCGGTCAGGACCTGCGACCCGCCGTCGGCGTAGACCCCGAAGGTCCACGTCGCGTCGGCCGAGAACAGCGCGTCGTCGGGGACGTCGGGCGGACGCACCGCCACCGCGACCTCGGTCTCGGGCAGCTGCGCCACGTCGCCGACCTGGCCGTTGCGCACGCGCGCGGTCAACAGCTCCTCGGCGGCCGGTGCCGGAGCGGCCGCATCGGCCGAGCCGAGCTCCTCCTCGAGTCGACGCAGCGGCTCGCGCAGCTCGTACTCGCGGAACGTGTCGCGCAGCGCCGAGCGGTCGGGCGCCACCGCCACGAACGACTCGAGATCGAGCTCGATCGGGATGTCGCGCTTGACCGTGGCCAGCTGCTTGGAGATGCGCGCGTCGTCGGCGTGCTGGGTCAAGTTCTGCTTGCGCTTGGCGCCGCTGATCTCGTCGATGTGGTCGAGCACGCCCTCCAGCGACCCGAACCGCTGCAGCAGGTCGGCGGCTGTCTTGTCGCCGATTCCCGGGACGCCGGGGATGTTGTCGCTGGTGTCGCCCTTCAGCCCGATGAAGTCCGGGACCAGCTCCGGCGGGATCCCGTAGCGGTCGATCACGCCGTCGCGGTCGTAGACCTTGGTGTCGGTGATTCCGCGCGAGGTGGTCATGATCCGCACGCCGTCGCCGACCAGCTGGTAGGCGTCGCGGTCGCCGGTCACGACCATCACCGGGATCGCCGGCTCGGACCCCCGCGCGCGAGCGACGATCGACGCGATCACGTCGTCGGCTTCGTAGCCCTCGGCGGCGAAGTTCTGGTAGCCGAAGGCGGCGACCAGCGGCTCGAACGCCGGCCATTGCTCCTTGAGCAGGTCGGGCCGGGTGCTGCGCTGGGCCTTGTACTCGGGATAGACCTCCTTGCGCCCGGTGTAGCCCCTGTCCCACACGACGACGGTGGCCTTGGGGCCGTAGTCGGTGAGGATCTTGACCAGCATCGAGGCGAACCCGAAGATCGCGTTGGTGGGCACGCCGGTTGAGGTCGCGATCGACTCTGGCAGCGCGAAGAACGCCCGGTAGGCGAGGCTGTTGCCGTCGATCAGGAAGAGCTCGTCGGGCATCTGATACTGAATCTAGCTGGCGAGCGGACGCCTGGCCGGGCGGCCGCGGCGGCCTTCCCGCAACGTGCATATCACGACAAATCCGACATCCGCTTGGAGGCTTGCCGTGTGGTGCACGTATACGGTGCTTAACACGGCAAGGCTCGCCGAATCGGGCGGATTTGTCGTGATATGCACGCGTCGCGCTTGCCACGGGCGGTGGCCGCCTGGAGAGTCCGTAGCATCGCGGACGGGATGAGCACGGGCGAGGAACGCGGGCTTGAGCTGCCCGCGGGTGCTTCGGCAAACGGGGACGAGGCGGAATCGGGATTCCAGGCGGGGATCCGGCGGCGACGCCTGGACAAGCTCGACGGGCTGCGCCAACGCGGCGTCGAGCCCTACCCGGTCCGGTTCGACCGGGACGCCACTGCGGCCCAGCTGCAGCGGCAGTACGCCGGGCTGGTCGCCGGAACCGACACCGGCCGCGACGTGCGCCTGGCCGGCCGGCTGCTCGGCGAGCGCCGTCACGGGGGCCTGGACTTCGCCGACCTGCGCGACGAGACCGGTGCGATCCAGCTGCTGGTCACGCGCGACGAGGTCGGCGAGCAGGCGTTGCGGGACTTCTCGGACCTCGACCTCGGCGACTGGGTCGGCGTCGAGGGGACGGTCGTGGCCTCAGACCACGGGGAGCTGTCGGTCCGCGTCAAGGCGTTCGAGCTGCTGTCCAAGAGCCTGCGGGCGATGCCCAGCGTCCGCCACGGCCTCGCCGACCCCGAGGCGCGCTACCGCCGCCGCTACCTGGACCTGACCCTGAGCGAGACGACCCGGCGAACGTTCGCGATCCGCTCGGCGGTGATCGCGGCGACGCGGCGGGTGCTGACCGAGCGCGGCTTTCGCGAGGTCGAGACGCCGGTGCTGCTGGGTCAGGCGGGCGGCGCCACCGCGCGGCCGTTCATCACCCACCACAACTCGCTCGACATCGACATGACGCTGCGGATCGCGCTCGAGCTGCCGCTCAAGCGGCTGATCGTGGGCGGCATGGACCGGGTGTTCGAGATCGGCCGGGTGTTCCGCAATGAGGGCCTGGACACGCGACACAACCCCGAGTTCACGCTGCTGGAGGCCTACCAGGCGTTCGGCGACTACCACGACATGATGGACCTGACCGAGGCGATCATCGCCGCCTCGCTCGACGAGGCGATCGGGACCACCGTGGTCAGGATCGGCGACCGCGAGGTCGACCTCAAGCCGCCCTACCGCCGGGTGACGATGGCCGAGCTGATCCGCGAGAACGTCGGCGTCGACATGCACCCGACGATGCCCGTCGAGGAGGCCCGCAAGATCGCCGACGAGCTCGGCGTCGAGTGGCTGAAGGCTTGGGGCTCGGGCAAGATCATGAGCGAGGTCTACGACGAGAGCTCGGAGCACACGCTGATCGAGCCCACGTTCGTGATCGACCACCCGCGCGAGGTGTCGCCGCTGGCCCGCGCCCACCGCGACGACGCGACGCTGACCGAGCGCTTCGAGCTGGTGGTGGCCGGGCGCGAGCTCGCCAACGCCTACAGCGAGCTCAACGACCCGGTCGACCAGGCCGCGCGCTTCCAGGATGAGGCGCGCGCGAAGGCCGGCGGTGACGACGAGGCCGAGCCGGTCGACACGGACTACGTGCGAGGCGCTCGAGTACGGGCTGCCGCCCACGGGCGGCCTGGGGATCGGAATGGACCGCCTGGTGATGCTGATCGCCGGCGCAGGAGGCGATCCGCGACGTGATCCTGTTCCCGACGCTGCGCCCGGAGGGGCACGAGGGCGCGGACGGGTCGGCCGCGGTGTCAGCCGAGGGCGCGCCGACCGCCGCCGACTTCGGCGCCCCGCCGCCCGCGCGCGCCGGAGACGGCGCCGGCGCCGAGGCGACCGCCCCGGTCAGGGTCGCCCCCACCCGCCGCCCGCGGTCGCTGCGCCCGCTCGCCTGGGCGAGCGTGATCGTGGCGATCTTCTCGGTGCTGCCGACCGCGACCTCGCTGCGCTTGTCACTGGACAGCTTCAGCTTCGTCTCGACGACTACCCGCGCCGGCGGCGCCACCGCCTCGGTGGTGATCGGTCTGGTGCTGATCGGCGTCGCCCGCGGGCTCAGCCGGGGTAAGCGCCGCGCCTGGGCGATCGCGATCGCGGTGTTCGCCGCCGCCGCGATCGTCAACGTGCTCCGCGGCCCGGATCCGCTCGCGGCGCTGCTGTCGGTCGGGATGCTGGTGGCGCTGATCTGGTACCGCGGCGACTTCCGGGCCCAGTCGGACCGGGGCTCGCTCCCGCAGGCGCTGGCGTTCGTGCCCCTGTACCTGGTCGGCGTGTTCCTGTTCACGTGGATCACGCTGTTCGCCGAGCGCAACCACATCGACCCCGACCTGACCTTCTGGGGCGTGTTCAAGACCGCCTACGGCGGCATGATCGGCCTCGGCAATCCCGGTCCCTACATCTACCACCACGAAGGGTTCCGCGACTTCATCAACGCATCGCTGATCGTGCTCGGGATCGTCGGCGTGATCATCCTCATGTATCTGGTGCTGCGCACGTTCGTGCAGTCCCAGCCGCCGACCCCGGAGCGCCGGGAGCGAGCGCGGCAGATCGTGCGCGCCTGGGGCGACGACACGCTCGACTACTTCGCCCTGCGCCGCGACAAGAACTACTACTTCTCAGACGATGGCCGCTCGCTGGTCGCCTACGTGTACGTCCGTGGCACCGCGATGGTGGCCGGCGACCCGATCGGACCGCCCGAGGACACCGCCAAGACCGTCGACGAGTTCCTCACCTTCTGCGCCCGGCGCGGCTGGCGGGTGGCGTTCTTCGCGGTGCGCGAGTCCGACGCCGCGATCTACCGCGCCCGCGGGATGCACGCGATCTACCTGGGTGACGAGGCGATCCTGCGCTGCCGCGAGTTCCACCTCGAAGGCGCCGAGATGAAGGCGGTCAGGTCGGCGGTCCGCCGGATCGACCGCGACCACGACTTCGAACTGATGTCCGAGACCGACGCCAAGCCCGAGCTGATCGCCGAGCTCAACGAGATCAGCGCCGAGTGGCGCAAGGGCGCGCCGGAGCGCGGCTTCACGATGGAGCTTGGCCAGGAGGTCGAGGGCACCGAGCCGGACTTCGTGATCGCGCTGGCCCGCGAGCGCAACGGGCGCGTGGGCGGGTTCCTGCGGTTCGTTCCCGTGTACGGCGACCGGCCGGGCTACTCGCTCGACCTGATGCGCCGCCGCCCCGACTCGGCCAACGGGATCACCGAGTACCTGATTGCGCGGGCCGCGCTGGCCTGGGCGCGCACGGCTTCTAGCCGGCTCTCGCTGAACTTCGCCGCCTGGGGCAGGTTGCTCGACAGCGCCGAGGACGCGGGCCTGTCGGGCCGGGTGCAGCGAGCTGATGGCCAAGGGCCTGAACCCGTTCTTCCAGATCCAGTCGCTGCGCGACTTCAACGCCAAGTTCGGGCCCGACTGGGTGCCGCGCTCGGTCGTGATCGACGACGTCTCGGACCTGCCGCGGATCGCGCTGCTGTACGCGAGCGTCGAGGGCTTCCTCGACGTGCCGGTGGTCGGCAAGGTGCTCGAGCCGCCGATCCGCCAGAACGTCGAACCGGTCACCTAGCGGCGCTTGCGGGTGAACCGCTGGGCTTCGTTGGTCTGGGAACGTGGGCGCGGGGACAGCGCGGTCGAGAACTACACGGAGCGGGTCAACGGGAGGCGGATCGGCGGCGGGCTGATCGCCGCGCTCAAGCCTGCGGCCGGGTACGTTTGTTACGTCGCGGGATTGGGCCGTCGAGCTTCCACTTGGACCCGGGGCGACCCGGCAGCAGCAGCACGATCACGAGCCCGATCGCCGACAGCAACAGGCCGAACGTGAGCCCGACGCGCTCGCCGTAGCCCTTGCGGTCGGCAACCCACGCGGCGCCGGCCGCCGACAGCAGCCAGATGAACAGCAGATACAGGCCCTTGGCCCCGACCAGCGCGAAGACGGTCATGTCCCCAGGTAGGCCCTCTGCACCTCGGGGTCGTCGCGCAGCTCGGCGGACTGGCCGCGCAGGACCACGCGGCCGGTTTCCAGCACGTAGCCGCGGCGAGAGATGTCGAGCGCGTAGTTGGCGTTCTGCTCGACCAGCAGGATCGCCACGCCGGACTTGTTGATCTCGCCGATCGTCTCGTAGATCCGCGCGACCAGGATCGGCGCGATCCCCATCGACGGCTCGTCGAGCATCAGCAGCCGCGGGCGGGCCATCAGCGCGCGGCCGATCGCCAGCATCTGCTGCTCGCCGCCGGACATCGTCCCGGCCTTCTGGCGCTCGCGCTCCTGCAGGCGCGGGAACAACGTGAACACGCGATCGAGGTCGTCTGACACCTCCTGGCTGCGCGGCCGCCGGTGCGCGCCCAGCTCGAGGTTCTCGCGCACGGTCATGCGCGAGAAGCAGTGCCGTCCCTCGGGGGATAGGGCGATCCCGCGGACGACGATCTCGTGCGCGGGCACCCGCGTGATCTCCTCGCCGTCGAACACGACCGACCCGCCGCTCGCCGGGGTCAGCCCGGAGATCGAGCGCAGCGTGGTCGACTTGCCGGCGCCGTTGGATCCGATCAGCGTCACCACCTCGCCCTCGTCGACGGTCAGCGAGACGCCCTTCAGCGCCTCGATCGAGCCGTAGTGGGCATGGATGTCTGAGACCTCGAGGAGCGGTGCCATCAGGGGCCCTAGTCCTGCTTTCCCAGGTACGCCTCGATCACCCGCGGGTCCGTGCGGACCTCCGCGGGCGCGCCCTGGGCGATCTTGGTGCCGTGGTCGAGCACCGTCACCCGCTCCGAGACGCCCATTACCACCTTCATGTCGTGCTCGATCAGCAGGATCGTGATCCCCAGCTCGTCGCGCATCTGGCGCATGAAATCCGTCAGACCTCCGGACTCCTGGGGGTTCATGCCCGCGGTCGGCTCGTCGAGCAACAGCAGCTTGGGCTCCGACGCCAGCGCCCGCGCGATCTCGACCCGGCGCTGATCGCCGTAGGAGAGGTGCGAAGCGATCTGGTCGAACACCTGCTCGCGAAGCCCGACGTATACCAGCAGCTCCCGGGCGCGCTCGCGCACCTGGCGCTCCTCGCGACGGACCCACGGCGGGCGCAGGATCGATCCGAACAGGCTGGCTTTCATCCGCGCGTGGCGGCCGATCATCACGTTCTCGACCGCGGTCATCGCTCCGAACAGCCGGATGTTCTGAAACGTGCGCGCCACGCCGAGCGCGGTGATCTTGTCGGGTCGCAACCGCGTGATGTCGCGGCTGCCCAGCAAGATCCGGCCGGCGGTGGGTCTGTAGAGACCGGTGAGCATGTTGAAGAGAGTGGTCTTGCCGGCGCCGTTGGGCCCGATCAGCGACACGATCGCGTGCTCGGGAATGTCCAGCGTGACGTCGTCGACGGCGACCAGGCCGCCGAACTCCTTGCTTACGTGGTCTGCCAGCATCACGGCCGGCACGCTCGGAGCCTCCGTGGTGACGGTCACGGCGCTGCTCCCTGGCTCTCCACGAGCTGCGCGTCCTCGGCCGCGACCTGGCCGGTGAGCTCGAGCCTTCGCCTTCGCTCCGGGAACAGGCCCTGCGGGCGCAGCACCATCACCAGCACCAGCAGGAAGCCGAAGATCCCGAACGACAGCTGCGTTAGGTCGAAGCTCAGCCCGAAGGTCCGCGGAAGCGAGTTGAGCACATCGGGGATCAGGTAGTAGTTGATGTAGGACAGCATCAGCGCGCCGAGCACGGCTCCCCAGATCGATCCCAGCCCGCCGACGATGATCATCGCGAGCACGAAGATCGAGAACGCGAACGCGAACTGACCGGCATTGACCGTCGTGAAGTAGGCGCCGAGGAACGCGCCCGCGATCCCGCCGAACGTAGCGCCGATCGCGTACGCCAGCAGCTTCGTCCGCACCAGCGGGATCCCCATCGACACGGCCGCAATCTCATCCTCGCGCAGCGCCACCCACGCGCGGCCCAGGCGCGAGTCGCGCAGGCGCAGGTTGACGAACAGCACGATCAGCATCAGCACGAGGATCAGCCAGTACCAGGGTCTGAGCTTGAGCAAGTTGAACGAGCCGACGATCGGGAAGTACGGCAGGTCGACCGCGGGGATGCCGAGGTTGCCCGCCGTCAGCGTCGCGCCGCTCCCCAGGTGGATGCTCTGCCCGTTGACCGCAAACACCCGGACGATCTCGCCGAACGCGAGCGTCACGATCGCGATGTAGTCGCTGCGCAGCCGCAGCGTCGGCAGGCCGATGATGATGCCGGCCATCGACGCGATCAGGACCGCCGAGATGACGATCAGCACGAAGTTGAAGTGGATCCCGGGCAGCGTCGACTGCAGATGCGAGACGCCGACGTGCACATTGGCGTTGGAGAAGAAGCCCGAGCCGAACCAGCCGACGGTGTATGCGCCGAGCGCATAGAAGGCCACGTAGCCGAGGTCGAGCAGGCCGGCGAATCCGACCACGATGTTCAGGCCCAGGGCCATCACCACGTAGGCGAACGAGATGATCGTCGCGTTGAGGAAGCCGCTGGTCTGGCTGAAGAAGAACGGCAGGATGATCGCGATCGCGATCAGCAGCGCCGCCAGGGCGCGGCTCCACCACGGCGGCAGCCGCCGTTGGATCCCGTGCTGCCATTCGCGTATCTGCGCGGTGAGCTCGCCGCGGCCGTCGCGCGGGGGCGACCCAGCGGCCGCCGCGCCCGACTTACCGGTGCGCTGCCCCTCGCCCTTCTGGACGTAGACCTCGCTGCGGACGTCGTCGTTGCGGTCGTCGGTCATCCGGCCTCCCGGGTCTCCTCGCCCAGCAGCCCGCGTGGGCGCAACACCATGACGAGGATCAGGTAGCCGAACACCACAGCCGGCGTCCATTGGGGTCCCAGGCGACCGTCGGACAGCTGCTGGATGCAGCCGATGATCAACCCTCCGAGGACCGCGCCTCGGATGTTGCCGATCCCGCCCATGACGGCCGCGGTGAAGGCGATCAGGCCAGCCTCGAATCCCTGGAAGTACCAGACATTGGTCTCATACAGCGCGTACACGATCCCCGCTGCACCGGCAAGCATGCCACCGATCAGGAACGTCAGCGAGATCGTGTTGTTGACGTTGATCCCCATCAGCCGTGCCGCCTCGGGGTCCTGCGCCGTGGCGCGCATCGCTCGCCCGGCCCTGGTGTTGCCGATGAACCAGGTGAGCGCGAACACCAGCGGGATCATCACCGCGATCGCCAGCACGTCGGCGCGGTGGACGACCACGCCGGAGATGTGGAACACGGTCTTGCCCTGATTGATCAGGTCGGGGACGCCGGTCGGCGAGCCGCCGCGCCACAGCAGTCCGACGTTCTGCAGGATGAACGAGAACCCGACCGCGGTGATCAGCGGCGCCAGCTTCGGCGCCCCCCGCAACGGCCGGTAGGCCACCCGTTCGATCAGGACATTCAGCGACCCGCATACCAGCGCGGCGATGCACAGGATCAGCAGCAACCCGCCGATCAGGCCGATCGCGCCGGTGGTGGTGCTCAGCCCGAACGTCCCGTACAGCCCCACGGACACGAACGAGCCGATCATGAACACGTCGCCGTGGGCGAAGTTGATCAGCTCGATGATCCCGTAGACGAGCGTGTAGCCCATCGCGATCAGCGCCCAGATCGAACCGTTGGACAGCCCGGAGACGATGTTGAACCCGAGCTGGCTGAGGTCGTGGTGGATGACCTGGTGGCCGTTGACGAACCCGGCCGAGTACCCGTGGGTGAGGTCCCGGATCCCGTAGTAGACCGGCAGTGCCAGCAGCGCGATGATCAGGCCCCAGCGCCCGATGTAGCGACGCACGGCAGCCAGCGGCGCGGCCGCGGCTGCCGGCATCCTGGGCGTTAGCGAACTCGCTTCCACGGATTGGTGAAGAAGTATGGAGGGGGCGCCGGATGGGCGCCCCCTCCACAGAGCCTCTTATCGGGCGGCGATCAGAGGACCTTCGTCGGGGTGAGCGTCTTAAAGAACACCGGAGTGCCGTCGGACCCGACCTTGTAGAGCCCGTAGGACTTCAGCGTCGTGTCGCCATTCTTGTCGAACCCGTAGGTCCCCAGCACGGACTTGCGCGCGGTCAGCGCGAACAGCGCCTTGAGCACGGCGGACTTGCTGTTGCCCTGAGCGCCCAGACTGGAGATCGTGTCCAGGCCGAGCTTCATCGCCTCATATCCGTAGATCGCGTACGGGTCCGGGTCCGCCGTCCCGTACTTGGCCTTGTAGGCGGCGAGGAACTGCTTGCCGCCCGGGTAGGCGTCGAGCTTGAGCGTGGCGACCGTGCACTGGATCAGTGGGTCGATCGACGCGGGGACACCGCCCCCCTTCGCCTGCGTGTAGGACGTGGTGCACACGCCGTCGCCGCCGAAGATCTTCGCCTTTGGCAGTGCAGCGTTGACGTCCTTGGTGATCTGGGTAGCGCCGTTGGAGACGATCCCGGCGAAGAAGAAGCAGTCGGCTCCCTGGCCCTTGACCGTCGCCGCGTAGGAGCGGAAGTTCGGGGCCGTGGGGTCGATGCCCGTGTTACTGACGATGTTGACGCCGTAGTTGCCCTTCTCGAGCTCGATCAGCGCGGCCAGTCCGGTGCCATAGGCCTCCTTGTCGTTGGCCACCGCGACCTTCGTGCATCCGGCCTGCTTCATCGCCATCAGGTCAGATGCCGCCTGAATCGAGTCCCGGGGGACGATCCGCAGGTACGTGCGGTTCCCGGTCGGGTAGTACTTCTGCGGCTCGCCCTTGACGCTGCCGGGCTCGTCGGTGGTCAGTCCGACGTACGTGTTCGCGGGGCTCACCTGCGGCAGCCCGGCCTCGTTGAGGATCGGGATCGAGACCTCGCTCGCGCCCGAGTTGAACTCACCCATGTAATAGACGGCCTTCGAGTCCGAGGCAGCCTTACGGGCGTTGGCGGCGGTCTGTCCGGGGTCCCACTTGGCCGCGGCCGCCGTGGAGTCGTCCAGGGAGGTGTACTTCACCGTCCACTGTCCCGCCTTGTTGCCTGCTTCCGAGAGCGCCAGCTTGATTCCGTTGACCATCGGCTGCGTCTGAGCCGACGACGCTCCCTGCAGCGCCAGGCTCGAGTAGATGTCGACGGTCTTGCCGCTGCTGCTGCCGCCACTGCTGCTGCCGCCACCGCCGGCGCTGCTGCTCGAGTTGCTGCTGCTTCCGCACGCAACGATCCCGAACACGGCGCCCGCGAGCAGACAGCCTGTCACAGCCTTGCCGAGGTTTCGCATACTCCTCCTCTGGTTGTTCTTCACCCGGGGCTCCCAGCGGCCCACTTCCGCGCAGCCTAGTGGGGGCACCGGATCGCAGCAAGGCCGATCCGGCGGTCACCACCATCGCCTAACGTAACGGCAACGGCCCGTAGCTCAGACGACGATCGGGCGCCAGAAACGCAAACGGCCGTTCACGATCCGGTAGATCCCGTAGCGCCTGAGCGTCGTATCGCCATCCCGGAGGATGTCGTAGGTGCCGACCGCGCCATGGCGGTCGCGGGTGGCGAAAATCGCCTTGCGGACGGTGGATCGCACCGCCGGCAGCGTGCCGTTGTCGGTGGCCCGCGTGATCGCGCTGAGCATCAGGCGCATCGCCTCGTAGCCGAAGATCGCATAGGGCTCCGGGTCCCCGTAGCGGGCCTGATAGCCGCTCCAGAACGCCTTTCCGGCGGGCGCCGAGGCGCTCGGCCCGAGCGCGGCCATCGTCAGCGTCATCCGCGGGTCAAGCGAGCGGGGGATCCCCCCGAGCTTCGGGTCGGCGAATGTGCTCTCGGCCAGCCCCGCGGTCCCGAACAACATTGCCTCCGGCAGCGCGGCCGCGACCTGCTTGGTCAGCAGCACCGCGTTGTCCTCGGTGATCGCGCTGATCAGCACGCAGTTGGCCGCGGTCTTGGCCACCGCCGCGGCCAGCGACCGGTAGTCCTTGACCCGCGGGTCGAACGCCTGGACGCCGGCGAGCTTCAGATGCCCGGCCTTGGCCGCGAACTGGAAGCTGGCGGCGGCGTCCTCCCCGTCGAACTCGTCGTCGTCGAGCACGTAGGTCTTGGTGCATCCGGCAGTCTTCTGCAGACGGACCTGCGCGGCCGCCTCGACGGCGTCGTTGGGGATCACCCGGGCGAACGTGCGGATCCGCGTGGGGTAGTACTTGGCCGGCTCACCGGGGGCGGCTCCGACTGCCCCCGAGGTCAGGCCCACCGCCGTGCTGGTCGGGCTGATCTGGGGGATCCCGGCGCGGTTGAGCACGGGAATCGAGATCGCGCTGGCGCCGGAGTTGAGCTCGCCGAGGTAGCCGATCGCGGAGTTGTCGTCGGCCGCCGTGTGCGCGTTGGCCGTGGTCTGCACCGGATCCCAGGTGCCGCGCTTGGCGGTCGAGTCGTCGAGCGACCGGAGCACGATCCGGTACTTGCCGACCCGGCCGTGGACCTGCGCCAGGGCCATCTCGGCGCCGCCGATGATCGCCTCCGAGCTGATGTTCGAGGCGCCGTGCAGCGGCGTGCTCGAGTAGATCGTCAGAATCTTTCCGGAGATCCGGTTGGCGACCGTGTGCTTGGATCCACAGCCGCTGAGCGCCCACAGCGAGGCGAGCATGATCGCCAGAAGCGCGGTCCGCGTCCCCGCCCCCCGTACCGCCCGGCTGCCCCTCACCCCTGCGCTTGGACGGATTTGAACGGGACGAGCTTGCCGGCGACCACGCGGCTGAACACGAACGGCGCGATGCTGGTGTCGCCATTGGCGTTGATCGAGTAGGTCCCGACCACCGAGTTGCGGTTCTTCAGCCCGAAGAAGTCCTTGACCACGGTCCCGCGGTCGTCCGCCGAGGTCCCGGCCTGGCGCAGCACCGCGAGCAACGCCGACATCGCCTCGTAGCCGAAGATCGCCTGGGGGGCGGGCGTACGGTGATATGCGGTCACGAAGGGCTGCACAAACTGGGTCTTGGCGGGCGCGGCCATATCGCTGGGCATGAAGCCGGGCGAGGACACGTACGCGTTGCGCACCGACGGCGAAAGCTGGGCGGCGAACGCGCTGCTGGCCAGCGCCGAGGGCGCGAACAGCTTCGTGCTCGGGCTGCTGGACGCGGTCGAGTCAAACAGCCGCACCGCCGCCGCGACCGTGTCGCCGGCGTAGAACACCGCGTCGGCTCCGGATGCGCTGGGCTGGACGGTGATCGATGCCGACGACGCGTCGGACCGGACCGACTGGGCCAGCGCCGCCCCGTACTGGGTGCCGTCGGTGGCGACGTACAGCTTCGAGACATGCATCGCCTGCATCTGCCGGACCTGCGCCTTGGCCTCCGCCACGGTCGTCGGGACGACCCGGGCGAACGTGCGGTGGTTGGATTTCAGCGACTCGTAGTAGCGGTCGGGCGACCGGGGCACCGCCGGGCTGACCTGGGTGAGGGCCGCGGCCGTGTCGGTGGGCGTCACCTGGAGGATGTCCTCGGCGTTGGTGATCCCGAGCGAGTCCGCCGACAGGCCGGGGATCACCTCGCCCAGGTACGCGATCGCGTTGTCGTCCTGGATCACCGTGCGGGCGTTGTCGGACGCCTTGGCGGCGCTGAGCGGGACGAACCTGAGCTTGAAGTTGCCGACCTTGCCGCCGGACTGCTGGAAGGCCAGCTGCTCGGCGGCGAGCACGTCCTTGGCCTGCTGTCCGCCCGCCCCGCCCGATGGCTCCGCCGCGTACAGCGTCAGCGTGCCGCCCGAGACAGACTTGTTCGAGGACGGCGCGGTGCATCCGGCGACCAGCGCCGCCGCCGCGGCGAGGGCGCAAACGGTCAGCGCCACGCGCCGAACCCGCGCCTCGCTACGCATGGCGTGAGTAGCTATTCCTGCCGACCGGGCAGGTACGGGAGCAGGGTCCGGACGCCGATCGCGGTCAGCACCATCACGACGGCGATCAGGATCGCGTCGAAGCCCGAGAGGCCGAGCGCCCACAGCACGATCCACAGACAGAGGCCAGCGGTGCCGGTGATAATCAGGCCCACGTCGAGCATCCTAACCGAGAGTCCGGAACCGAGGCGGGCGCGGCGGGACGGGCACCCAAACCGAAATCCTCCGCAAACAATTCGCCTACGCGAGCGCCGCTGAGAACTCGCGCACCAGGGCCTCGATCGCCGGCGCCGGGTCCTCCGCCTCGGAGGCGGCGCGGACCAACCGGCTGCCGATGATCACCCCGTCGGCGCCCGCCGCCGCCGCGGCGGCGGCGTGCGCGGGAGTGGCGATCCCGAATCCGACCGCGACCGGAACGCCGCTGTGGGCCGCTGCGCGGGCGACGACGTCCGACAGGCCCGCGCCGAGCCGCGATCGCTCGCCGGTGGTGCCGGTCACCGACACCGCGTACACGAAGCCGCGGGCCTGGCGGCCGATCCGGGCCAGCCGCTCGTCCGGGGTGGTGGGCGCCACCAGCGGCACCAACGCGATCCTGCGCGCGTCGCACACGCTCAACATCGCCGGCGCCTCCTCGAGCGGCAGGTCGGGCACGATCAGGCCGCTGGCGGAGCTCTCCACCAGCGCGTCAGCGAACCGCTCGGCGCCGCGCGCGTAGATCAGGTTCGCGTAGCACATCACCACCACCGGGACGTGTTTGGACAGCTCGCGCCCGACCTCGAGCACGCCGGGCAGCGTCGCCCCGGCGCGTAGCGCCTCGGTCCCGGCCGCGTGGATCACCGGGCCGTCGGCCAGCGGGTCGGAGAACGGGACCCCGAGCTCGACCAGGTCGGCGCCGCCGTCGGCGTAGGCCAGGCCGATCCGCCGAGACGTGTCGAGGTCGGGAAATCCGCCCATCAGGTAGGGCATCAGCGCCGCGCGCCGGCCGTTCGCGCGCGCCGATGCGAACGCCTCGGCGATCCGCTCGGCCCCGCCGGTGACCGCCGGGCCGTCGAGTCCGGTCATCGGCCGTCGGCGCGGTGCAGCAGCGCCATCGCCTCGGTCAGGTCCTTGTCGCCGCGGCCCGACAGGCACACCACGTCGAGCTCGCTGTCGGGGTGCGACATCACCCAGGCGAGCGCGTGGGAGCTCTCCAGCGCCGGGATGATCCCCTCCAGGCGAGTGGTCGTCGCGAACGCCGCGAGCGCCTCCTGGTCGGAGATCGCCACGTACCGGGCCCGGCCGGAGTCGCGCAGCCAGGCATGCTCGGGGCCGCTGCCGGGGTAGTCGAGCCCGGCCGAGATCGAATGCGCCTCGAGGATCTGGCCGTCCTCGTCCTGCATGATCGCCGAGTAGGCGCCGTGCAGCACACCGGGCAGTCCCGCGGCGGTCAGCGGAGCCCCGTGGCGCCCGGTGTCGATCCCCTCCCCCGCCGCCTCGACGCCAACCAGCTCGACCTCGGCGTCCTCGGTGAACGGGATGAACATGCCGATCGAGTTCGAACCGCCGCCGACACAGGCGATCACCCGCTGCGGGAGGCGGCCCTCGCGCTCGAGCATCTGCGCCCGGGCCTCGTCGCCGATCACCCGCTGCAGGTCGCGGACCAGCGCTGGGTAGGGCGCCGGGCCGACGCACGAGCCGATGATGTAGTGGGTGCCGCCGACGTTGGCGACCCAGTCGCGGATCGCCGCCGAGACGGCCTCCTTCAGCGTCCGCGCGCCCGCCTCCACCGGCTCCACGCGCGCGCCCAGCAACTGCATGCGGTCGACGTTGGGCTTCTGGCGGCGCATGTCCTCGGTCCCCATGTAGACCACGCACTCGAGGTCGAGCAGGGCGCACGCGGTCGCCGAGGCGACGCCGTGCTGGCCGGCCCCGGTCTCGGCGATGATCCGGTCCTTGCCCATCCGCTTGGCCAGCAGCGCCTGGCCGAGGGCGTTGTTGATCTTGTGGGCGCCGGTGTGGTTGAGGTCCTCGCGCTTGAGGTAGATCGGGTGGCCCGCCGCCTCGCTCAGCCGCGCGGCCAGATACAGCGGCGACGGGCGGCCGACGTAGTCGCGCAGCAGCGCGTCGAGCTCGGCGCGGAAGCCGGGGTCATCCCGCGCGGCCACCCACGCGTCCTCGAGCTCCGACAACGCCGGCATCAGCGTCTCCGGGACGTACTGTCCGCCGTAGGGCCCGAACCGGTGCTCGACCGCGCTCATCGCGCTGCCAGCCGCGCCTGGGAGGTGGCGGCGACCGCGGCGCCGAACGCCCGTAGCTTGTCGGGGTCCTTGCGGCCGGGACTGCGCTCGACGCCGCTGGCGACATCGACGGCGAACGGGCGCACCACGGAGATGGCCTCGGCGACGTTGTCGGGGTTCAGCCCGCCGCTGAGGATCACCGGGATCGGCCCGCGGTGCCCGCGCGCGGTCTCCCAGGCGAATGTCTCGCCGGTGCCGCCGGGGACCTCGCGCGAATAGCTGTCGAGCAGGTGGAAGTCGGTGTGGAACGGAGCCAGGGCCTGGATGTCGGCACGGCCGCGCACGCGGGCCGCCTTGATCACCTTGCAGCCGGTGCGTCGTCCGGCCTCGGCGCAGAACGCCGGTCCCTCGTCCCCGTGCAGCTGCAGCATCGTCAGCCCAACCTGCTCCGCGGTGGCGGCGATCTCGTCGAGCGTCGCGTTGACGAACACGCCGGCGACCTCCGCGCGGCGCTTGAGCGCGGCCGCGATCTCCGCCGCGTCGCCAGGCTCGCAGCGTCGTGGCGAGCCCGGCCAGAAGATCAGCCCGACCGCCCAGGCCCCGGCGCTGATCGCGCGCTCGGCGTCCGCGAGGTCCGTGATCCCGCAGTACTTGATCTTCGGGGTGTGGGGCACTCCGACAATCCTAGGGCCGCGTAAACGCATCCGGCTCCGGGCTACTGCGGCGCCGCCTCTGACCTACTCCCCAGCTTTACGGCGAAGGTCTGCATGTGGCTCCCGCGCTGGGTCCGGATCGTCATCGTCTGACCGGGCAGGTGGGCGTCGACGAGCTGGTCGACGTCGCTGATCGTGGCCACGCGACGGCCCGACACCGCGATGATCTTGTCGCCCACGGCGAGACCCGCCGAAGCGGCCGGGCTGCCCTGCTCGACGCTGCGGACGATCACCCCGTGCGACGAGCCGGGCGCGGAGATGCCGTCGGCGCCGAGGTAGGCGATCTCGACCTTGCGGCCCTCCTTGAGGCTCGGCATGAACTCCTTCGCGGTGTTGACCGGGATCGCGAACGCGATCCCGACGCTCCCCTGTCCGGAGCCCCCACCGGTCTCGATCTGGGAGTTGATCCCGATCACACGTCCGGCGGCGTCGAGCAACGGGCCGCCGGAGTTGCCGGGGTTGATCGGCGCATCAGTCTGGATCACGTTGTCGATGCTGAAGCCGCTGGGCGCCTGGATCTGGCGCTGCAACGCCGACACAAGCCCGCTGGTCAGCGTCCGGTCGAGCCCGAACGGGTTGCCGATCGCCAGCGTCGGGTCGCCGACCCGGACGGTCGTCGAGTCGCCGAGCTCGAGCGGGCGCACCTGCGGGACGCCGGCCATGTTGACCTTCAGCAGCGCCAGGTCGTTGTTGGGGTCCTGGGCGACCACGGCCGCGGTGCGCGTGACGTTGTCCTCGAACCGGACGGTGACGCCCTTAGAGCGGTTGGCGCCCTCGATCACGTGGTAATTCGTGACGATGTCGCCGGCCTCGTCGATCAGGAAGCCCGACCCGGTCGAGGTGCTGCGCTCCTGCTCGGGGAACAGGTCGAACGGGTCCTGGACCTGCTCGATGATCTGCGCACGCACGTACACGACGCCGGGCGCGTCACGCTCGTAGATGTCGTGCGGAGTCAGCCCGGCCTCGCCGCTCGACGCGGGCTGAGCCGCCACCGGGGACTCCTCAATGATCGTCTGCGTGCTGCGGTGCCCGGTTATGCCGAGCGCGAGAAACGCGCCGGCGACGACCATCCCGCCAAGCACAGAAGCGGCGAAATGCGACCGGATTGGGGGCTTCATCCAGACCTAGTCTGTGGGGATCGGTGAAGTACAGCTAAAGGCAGCTTTGGCTGTCTGTGTTCATCCCCGTTGCACCAGCTCTCTACACGCCGACTCGATGTCGCGCGCGCGCATCAGCGCCTCGCCGATCAGCACCGCGTCGATTCCCGCGTCCGCCAGCGTGCCGAGATCGGACCGCGTGCGCAGGCCCGACTCGGCGACGACGGTGGCCCCGTCGGGGACCCCGGGCAGCAGCTCGTAGGTCCGCTGGACGTCGACCCGCAGCGTGGTCAGGTCGCGGTTGTTGATGCCGATGATCTGCGCGCCGGAGGCCGCCGCGACCTCGAGCTCGCGCTGATCGTGGACCTCGACCAGCGCCGCCAGCCCGAGCGCGCCGGCTAGCTCGTGCAGCTCGGCCAGCTGCGCCGGCTCGAGGGCGGCCACGATCAGCAGGATCGCGTCTGCTCCGGCCGCCAGCGCCTCGTGCACCTGGTAGCGGTCGACGACGAAATCCTTACGCAGGATCGGCAGCCGGGACGCCTCGCGCGCGGCCCGCAGGTCGTCGAGCGAGCCGCCGAAGCTGGGGCCCTCGGTCAGCACCGACAGCGCGCTCGCGCCACCGCGCTCGTAGGCCCCGACCACATCCTCGAGCGCGAGATCGGCGCGGATCACCCCGGCCGACGGGGAGCTGCGCTTGTGCTCCGCGATCACCGACAGGCCGGGGCGCGCGAGCGCCCCGGCGAACGGCCGCAACTCGCCGCGGCGCCGCGCGCCGGCTCGCACCAGCTCGGCCTCGGGCACGGCGACCTTGCGGCTCACCAGCTGTTCGCGGGTGCGCGCGACGATCCGCTCGAGTGCGTTCACTTCGGGGCCAGGCGCTGCGTGCTAGTGACGAAGCGCTCGAGCGCCGCGGTCGCGGCCCCCTCGTCGATCGCGCGCTCCGCGCTCCGAACACCCTGCTGCAGCGAGTCGGCGCGACCGCCGGCATAGATCGCGGCGCCGGCGTTGAGCACCGCGAGATCCCTCGCCACACCGGGCTCCCCGGCGAAGATCCGCCGCGCGATGTCGGCGTTCTGCTGGGGATCGCCACCCGGGACCTCGTCGGCCGGCGCCCGCCTCAGCCCCACCTCCTCGGGCGTGACCGTGTACGTGGACAGCTTGCCGTCGAGGACCTCCACCACCAGCGTCGGCGCCGAGATGCTGAGTTCGTCGACGCCGTCCTCGCCGCTGACCAGCAGCGCATGCTTGGTCGCCAGGCGGGCGAGCGCACCCGCCATCGTCTCGACGTAGGACGGGTCCGACACCCCCACCAGCTGGCGGGTGGCGCCGGCCGGGTTGGTGAGCGGACCCAGGAAGTTGAAGACCGTGCGCACCGCAAGCTCCGCCCGCACGGGGATCACATACCGAGTGGCCTGGTGGTGGGCGGGCGCGAACATGAACCCGAACCCGGCGTCGTGGATGCATTGGGCGACCGCGGCGGGGGTCAGGTCGATTCGCGCCCCGAGCGCCTCGAGCACGTCGGCGGAGCCCGACAGCCCGGTGGCCGAGCGATTGCCGTGCTTGGCCACCGTGCAGCCCGCGCCGGCGGCGATCAGGGCCGCGGTCGTGGAGACGTTGAACGTCTGCCGGCCGCCGCCGGTGCCCGCGGTGTCGAGCAGGTCGTCGCTGTCCACCCGCACCTGCACGGCGTGGGCGCGCATCGTCTTGGCCAGCCCCGCGAGCTCATCGACGGTCTCGCCCTTGGTCCGCAGCGCGATCAGGAACGCGGCGATCTGAACGGCTGACGCGTTGCCGCTCATGATCTCCGACAGCACCGCCGCGGCGTCCTCGAACGTCAGGTTCTTACCCGAGGCGACGGTGTCGATCGACCGCGTCAGCAGGTCGCCGGCGGGCGTCATCGGGTGCGGTCGAGGAAGTTGCCGAGCAGCTCGCGGCCCTGCTCGGTCAGGACTGACTCGGGATGGAACTGGATGCCCTCGGCGGGGAGCTCGCGGTGACGGACCGCCATCACCACGTCGTTGGCGAACGCGCTGCGCTCGAGCACGGACGGGAGCGCCGGCGCGGCCACCAGCGAGTGGTAGCGCCCGACCTCGAGCGGCGCCCGCAGTCCGCGGAAGATCGTCTTGCCGTCGTGCTCGATCCTGGTCGTGCGCCCGTGCACCGGTTGGTGCTGGATCACCTTGCCGCCCCACGCCTGGACCAGCGCCTGGTGGCCGAGGCACACGCCGAGCGTCGGAATTCCCGCCAGCGGGAACCGGCGCACGGTCTCGAGCGAGATCCCCGATTCGTCGGGAGTGCAGGGCCCTGGGGAGACGATCACGCGGTCATAGCCGCGGATCAGCAGGTCGTCGACGGTCGCGTGGTCGTTGCGGACCACCTCGATCTCGGAGCCGAGCTCCCCCAGGTACTGGACCAGGTTGTACGTGAAGCTGTCGTAGTTGTCGACGACCAGAACCCTCACGGCCACTCCACCTGGCCGACGGCGAGCTCGATCGCCTTCAGCACGCCGCGTGCCTTGGCCTCGGACTCGCGGAACTCGTAGTCGGGCTTGGCGTCGGCGACGGTGCCGCCACCCGCCTGGATGTGAGCCACCCCGTCCTTGACCACGACCGTGCGGATGTGGATGCAGGTGTCGAGGTCGCCGGCGTAGCTGACATAGCCGATCGCGCCGCCGTAGCCGCCGCGCTTGACCGGCTCGAGCTCGTCGATGATCTGCATCGCGCGGACCTTGGGGGCGCCGGACAACGTGCCCGCGGGCAGCACCGAGCGCAGCGCGGCCAGCGATCCGATTCCCTCGCGCAGCGTGCCGACGACGCTCGAGACGATGTGCATGACGTGGCTGTAGTTCTCCACGATCATGAAGTCTTCGACCTTGACGCTGCCGTACTCGCACACCCGCCCCAGGTCGTTGCGGCCGAGGTCGACGAGCATCACGTGCTCGGAGCGCTCCTTGGGGTCGGCCAGCAGCTCATCGGCGATCCGGAGGTCATCCTCGGGGCGCGGACCGCGCGGGCGCGTGCCGGCGATCGGGCGGGTGGAGACGGTCCTGCCGCTGACCGTGATCAACGGCTCCGGGCTGGCGCCGGCGATCTCGAAGTCGCCGAAGTCCAGGAAGTACATATAGGGGCTTGGGTTGACCGCGCGCAGACCGCGGTAGATCGAGAAAGCCTCGACCGGAGTCGCCGCCGACCAGCGCTGGGAGGGGACGACCTGGTAGGCGTCGCCGGCGCGGATGTACTCGATGATCCTCGCCACGTTCGCCTCGAACCGCTCGCGTGGCATGTTCGCCTCGAAGGTGGGCATCTCCTGACTGCGCCATGGCGGCCGGGGCGGACGCGGGAGCGGGCCGCCCAGCCGCCAGCGAACCTCCGCGATTGTCTCCAGCGCCCGCGCGTACGAGGCCTCGAGATCGTCGTCGGTGTACACGTTGGCGAGCACGGTGACGGTGTGCTTCATGTGGTCGAACACGACGAGTCCGTCGGTCAGCATCAGCGCGAGGTCGGGCGTGCCGATCGGATCCGGATTCGGCTCGCCGAGCGGCTCGACCGTACGCACCAGGTCGTAGGCGAACACGCCGACCGCCCCGCCGGCGAACGGCGGGAGGTCCGGCAGCGGCGCGGGCCGGAAGCGGCCCAGCTCCGCGGCCACGAGCTCGTAAGGATCGCCGGCGTCGCCGAGCGACCACCGGAGCACCTTTCGGGGGCGATAGCCGATGAACGAGTAGCGCCCGAGGCGTCCCTGCTCGGCCGATTCGAGCAGGAACGCCGGACCGCGTTCCCGTAGCTTCAAGAACGCCGAGACGGGGGTCTGGCAGTCGTCGATGAACGTCTCGCGGACCGGAATCAGGTTGTGGGCGCGCGCCAGCGCGCGCGTCTCCTGCAGCGACGGGGTGACCCCGGCGTGCCCGGTGTCAGGGCTGGCGACGGCCATCCAGAACCCGTTCGGCGTCCTCCAGCGACAGGCCCCGCTTGCGCAGCAGCACCGCCAGGTGGTAGATCACGTCAGCGGCCTCCTCGGCGACGCGCTCGTCTGACTCCTCGCGAGCCGCCCGCACGACCTCCTCGGCCTCCTCCCGGACCTTGGCGCCGGCCAGCTGCGGGTGCGCGAGCAAGGTCGCGGTGTAGGAGTTGTGCGGCCTGCTCGCGGCCCGCTGCGCGATCGTGCGCTCGAGCATCGGCAGCGCCTCGTGCGGCGCCGCGGGCTCGAGCTCGCCGCGGTGAAAGCAGGTTCGCTCGCCGGTGTGGCAGGCCGGTCCGGCCGGCGCGACCAACGCGAGCAGCGCGTCGCCGTCGCAGTCGTAGCGGATCGCCTTCACCTGTTGGGTATTACCCGAAGTCGCCCCCTTGTGCCACAGCTCCTGGCGCGAGCGGCTGAAGAAGTGGATCTCGCCGGTCTCGCGGGTCAGCCGCAGCGCGTCGGCGTTCATATAGGCGAGCGTCAGCACCTCGCCCGTGCGCCAGTCCTGGACGATGCACGGGACCAGCCCGCGCTCGTCGAATGCGATCTGGGAGTCGTCCACCGCCTGGCTGATTCTAGTGTCGCGTCCGGGAGGCTCGGGCGGCTCCCGGCCCGCCTGTGGCGGACGGCTACTCGATGCCCAGGCGGTCGAGCAGCCGCTCGTCCGCGCGCCAGTGCCGGCGCACCCGCACCGACAGCTCAAGGTGGACCCGCTCGCCGAGCTCGCGCTCGATCACGCGCCGCGCTGCGACCCCGATCCCCTTGACCATGCGCCCGCCGGTCCCGATCAGGATGCCCTTCTGGGACTCGGTCTCGACCAGGATCACTGCCTCGATCCGCACCAGGTCGTGGCGACGGCGATCGACGTCCTCGATCTCGACCTCGACCGCGTGAGGGACCTCCTCGCGGGTGCGGGCGAGCACCTGCTCGCGCACCAGCTCGGCCAGCACCACCGACTCGGCCTGGTCTGAGTGCTGCTTGCGCTCGAAGTAGAACGGCCCCAGCGCCAGCAGCGATACGAGGTGGTCGGTCAGCGCCCCGACGCCGGCGCCCGTGCGCGCCGACAGCGGGAAGATCTCGTCGCCGACCCCGAGCTCCGAGGCGGCCTGGAGCACCGCTACGGTCTTCGCGCGGTCGGTGCGGTCGATCTTGTTGACCGCGATCACCACCGGAACCGGCGCGGACTGCAACAACCCGGCGATGAACCGGTCGCCGGGGCCGACCCCCTGCTCGGCATTGAGGACGAGCAGGCACCCGTCGGCGTCGGACAGCTCCTGCTCGACGCGCCGCTGCATCCGCTCGGTGAGCGCGTCACGGGGGCGCTGGATCCCCGGCAGGTCGACCAGCACCAGCTGCCAGTCGGGGCCGGTGGCGACGCCGCGGATCGCGCGCCGCGTGGTCTGGGGCTTGTCGGAGACGATCGCGACCTTGGCGCCCACGATCGCGTTGGCGAGCGTCGACTTGCCCACGTTGGGCCGTCCGGCCAAGGCGATGAATCCCGACCGCGTTGGCCGCTCGGTGCGCGGCACGGTCGTCAATTGACCCAGCGCATCAGCTCGGCCTGGAGCGCGAGCATCTCCCCCTCGTCGGTCTCGTGATCCATCCCGCTGAGGTGCAGCGCGCCGTGCACGATCGCCTCGCGCAGGTCGGCCGTCTGGGCCGGACAGATCACGATGTCGCCGAGCTCCCTCGGCCCCGCCGAGTCGCCGTCCTCGTCGACGCCGAACGAGAGCACGTCGGTGGGCTCGTCGATCCGGCGGTAATCGCGATTGAGTTCGCGGATGCGCTGCTCGTCGACGAACTCGATCGCAACGTGCCCCTCGCCGATCCCGGCCGACGACAGCGCCAGCGAGCACAGCTCCTCCATCTCGGCAACGGTCGGATCTGCGGGAGCGATCGACTCGATCCCGATGACGTCGACTTCGAGCATTCGACTACGCGCGTTTGCGCGCCCGGAGATCGGGCGCCTGCCGCTGGGAGTGGTCGTTGTAGGCGGCGACGATCCGCTGCACGAGCTTGTGGCGGACGACATCCTCGCCGCCGAAGCGGACGAACTCGATCCCCTCGACGCCGTCGAGCACGTCGGAGACGACGACCAGCCCGGAGTCGTGCTCGCGCGGCAGGTCGATCTGGGTGATGTCGCCGGTGACGACCATCTTCGAGTTGAAGCCCAGCCGGGTCAGGAACATCTTCATCTGCTCGGGCGTGGTGTTCTGAGCCTCGTCGAGGATGATGAAACTGTCGTTGAGCGTGCGGCCGCGCATGAACGCCAGCGGCGCGACCTCGATCACCCCGCGCTCGAGGTGCTGGGTGACCCGCTCGGGCTCGAGCATGTCGTGCAGGGCGTCGAACAGCGGCCTCAGGTACGGGTCGACCTTTGCCATCAGGTCGCCCGGCAGGAACCCCAGGCGCTCGCCGGCCTCGACCGCCGGGCGGGTGAGGATGATCCGGTTGACCTCGCGGCGGCTGAGCGCCGCGGCGGCGAGCGCCACCGCCAGGAACGTCTTGCCCGTGCCGGCCGGCCCGATCCCGAACGTGATCGTGTTCTGGCGGATCGAGTCGACGTATCGCTTCTGGTTGACGGTCTTGGGCGCGACTTTGGTGGCGCGGTGGCGCCAGACCACGTCCTCGAGGATCTTCGATGCCGACTCGTGCTGGTCGAGCGCCCGGGTGACCGCCTCGATCGTCCCGGCCGCGATCTCGTGGCCCTGGCCGATCAGCTCCGACAGCTCCCGGACCACGGCGCTGGCGGCCTCGACCGCGTCGGCGTCGCCCTCGAGCGTGAGCACGTTGCCGCGCAGGTACACGTCGCAGTCGAGATGGCCTTCGAGCGCCCGCAGCACCGCGTCCTCGCTACCGGCGAGCTCGGCGGCGACGGCGTTGTCTAGCTCCAGCTGCTTGCGGGCCAAGGGTTAGTGGGTCTCCTCGAGGCGCCCCGACCGGAAGGGCGAGGTCCGGGGGCCGCTAGGCAAGGACGCAGGACGGGTGGCGCAGCAGCGCTGCGCGAGGGTCCGAGGACGCAGCATGGCGGTCATCCGGGGCCGCCGTTCCTGGTGGGACGTCTCGCGGGGAGCCACTTAGGTCAGCGCCTCTCGCACTTTGGCCGACGCCTGCTTGCCGTCGGCTCGTCCCTGGGACCGGGCCATCACCGCTTTCATCACGGCGCCCATGTCGCGCGGGCTGCTCGCGCCGGTCTCGGCGATCGCCGCGGCGACGATCTCGTCGAGCTCGGCGTCGTCGAGCTGGGCGGGCAGGTAGCTATCGATCAGCGACGCCTCGGCCTCCTCCTGCTCGGCGAGCTCGGGGCGGCCGCCGTCGCGGAACTGGCTGGCGGCCTCGAGCCGGCGCTTGCGCTCGCGCCGGAGCACCGCAAGCTCGTCGCCGTCTCCGTCCTTGGCGGCCTTCTGGAGCTCCGACAGGACCAGGCGCAGCGCACCGACGCGCTGTTTCTCACCAGCTTTCATCGCGCTGGTCATGTCAACACGTACCTGCTCTGCGACCGTCACTGCCTTCAGGATAGCTTCGCCGGGGGCGAAACCGGTGGGTTCAGGGGTCCGACGGGCCCTTAGGTGCGGCAGGCGATCCCGTCGGCCTGTAGCTCGATGCACTCGACATCGACGAGCTCGCCGCGCTGGCCTGCTCCCGGCGGGAGATAGCAGCGGGCGTAGTCGGCGGTGTAGCCCGAGCACTGGGTGGGCGCCACCTTGTCGATCAACACGCGCTCGCGTGTGCCGAGCTTGGTCGCGCGGTGATGGCGTGAGCGTACCTCGGAGTGACCGCGGAGCTCGCGGGAGCGGCGCTTCTTCTCCTCCGGCGCGACGCGATCGCCCAGCGCCTGCGCCTTGGTCCCGGGCCGCGGTGAGTAGGAGAACGTATGCACGCGGGTGATCCCGGCGGTGTCGACCGCGTCCAGGGTGCGCTGGAACGCCGCGTCGTCCTCGGTCGGGAACCCGACGATCACGTCGGTGGTGAGGTTCACGTGGGGCGCGGCGGAGCGCAGCAGCTGGATCTGACGCTGGTACTCGGCGGCGTCGTAGTGGCGCCCCATGTCCGCGAGCACCCGGTCGTCGCCGGACTGCATCGGGACGTGCAGGTGGGGGCAGACCTTCGGCTCGCTGGCGAGCGCCTCGACCAGCGAGTCCTTGACATGGATCACCTCGACGCTCGAGAGCCGGACGCGCTCGACGCCCGGGACCTGGGCCACCTCGACGATCAGCTGGCCGAGCTCGAGCCCGCGCTCGGGGTCGCGATAGTCGCCGACGCTGATCCCGGTCATCACCATCTCGGGCTGTCCCTCGTCGACGCGGCGTGCGACCTCGGTGAGGATCGCGGACGCCGGGCGCGACCGGGCCGAGCCGCGGACCGTGGGGATGATGCAGTAGGCGCAGCGACAGTCGCAGCCGTCCTGGACCTTGACGAACCCGCGGGTGCGGGCGGCGGGGGTGATCGGGTCGCGCGCAAGCAGGTCGTGCTCGAGGTCGGCGCAGGCGCCGAGGTCGGCGGACATCGAGTCGGCGACGTCCTCGGCGGTGCCCACGAACGGGCTGACCCGGTGATCGAGCTCAGCGAACTGGGCGGCGCGGAGGTTGACCGCGCAGCCGGACACGAACACGCGGCGGTCGGCGGTTTCCCGAAGCGAGCGACGGACCGACTGGCGCGACTTGGCCTCGGCTTCGCTGGTGATGCAGCACGTGTTGATCACATGCAGCTCGGCCTCTGACTCGGGGACCTCGGTGTGGCCGGCGCGGATCAGCGCCGCGCGGGCGAGCATCGCGTCGGCCTGGGAGACCTTGCAGCCGAGGAACTTGACGGCGAACGTGGTCACGGCCCGTGACGGTACCGGAGGGCCCGTCAACGCCGAGCAGGCCCGTGGGTCCCCCGAACCCACGGGCCTCCGGCATACGTGTGTGGAGTTGACTCGCGAACGGTCTGACCGTCGTGCTTCCCGACCGTCTACCCCGACTCGTGTCCTCGGGACGGCGCGCGGTGAGAGGAGAGAGGTTCGCCATACGCAAGTCCAGCCCTAGGCTTGGGTCGCGGTGCTACGACATCGAGCAGCAGGCCACCGATGGTCACGCCGATCGCGAGTGGGTTGAGCATTCGCACCTCCTTTCCAGGCCCGTTCGCAAGGTCTGGTACAGGATCGGTCCCGGGCGCGGTTCTCGCTTGGGCCGTCTGGACAAGATTCGGGGCCGCCGGGTTGTCCACGCGCCCCGGGAGTGAGGTTCGTTACATGCGGCGTCCTCCCGTCGCCGGGTGTGACGTTTCGCCCGCTGAGCGGAAGCTTCGTTGCACGTGGCGGTCGCGGCTCGCTTGCGCCACGAATCCGAGGTTCAGCGGTGGGGAGCGGGAAGTTCGTTCCCTTCGGCGTCGCTCGGCCACCGAGAGGAACAAAGTTCCCGCTCAGCGGGAAGTTCGTTCCGCGCGAGAACCGGGGCGCGTCGAGAGGAACGAACTTCCCGGGCGGCGGCGGCAGCACATCGCCTGCCCGGGTTCAGCGGACGAGCAGCAGCGCGGCCCACTCGCCGGACTCGAGCCGCCGCGCCTCGCGCAGCCCGGCCGCCCCGAACGCCGCGGCGAGCCCGTCGGCCTCGCCCACCAGCAGCCCGCTGGCGATCAGCCGCTCGGGCACCGCCTCCGACCCGGCCGCCCCTGCCAGGCGGGCGGCCCACTCCCGCAGCAGCGGCCCCAGCAGGTTCGCGGCCACCGTCCGCGCGCCCGGGACCTCCGCATCACCCCGCAGATCGAACCGGCGCACGCTCACCTCCACGCGGTTGGCGAGCGCGTTCTCGCCCGTGGCCACCACGCTGGCCGGATCGAAGTCGAGCGCCACCACCGGCGCGTACCCGAGCCGGGCGGCGGCGATCGCCAGAACGCCCGACCCGCACCCCAGGTCGACGAATCCCCCGTCCGCCGACAGGCCGAGCATCAGCTCCAGAGACAGCCGCGTGGTCGCGTGCGCTCCGGTCCCGAACGCCTGCCCCGGATCGATCACCAGGTCGATCTCGGCCCCGCCCGCGGGCTCCCAGGGCGGCCGCACCGCGATCCGCCCGCTGCCCACGACTACCGGCCGGTGAAACGCGCGCCAGCGCTCGGACCAGTCGTCGGCGATCTCGCTCGTCACGACCTCGACCAGCGCCCCACCGGCGCAAGCCCGGACCGCAGGCAACGCGGGCAGCTCGCCCGGGGCGCCGTACACCGCGTACTCGACCACGTCCTGATCGACGTCGACCTCCTCGACGCCGGAGGGAGCCAGCGACAGCAATTCGGCCAGCACCAGCTCGGCCTGCTCGCGGCGGACGCGGACCGCCAGCCGGATCAATCCGCTACCGGCCGCCGCCGAACGCGCGCTTGAGCTTGCCGAACACGCCGTCCTCGGTGCGGAGGTTGTGGTCGGTCAGCGACTCCGACAGCTGCTCGAGCAGCTCGCGCTGGTCGCGGCTCAAATGCCGCGGGATCACCACGTTGACGACCACCCGCAGATCGCCGGTCCGGCGCCCGCGCAGCGCCGGCATCCCGGCGCCGCGGATCAGCAGCGTCTCGTGGGGCTGGGTCCCGGCGGGGATCTCGAGCTCGGTCTCGCCCTCGACCGTCGGGACCGCGAGCGTGGTGCCGAGCGCGGCCAGCGGCGCGGCCACGTCGACGGCGGTCACCAGGTCGTCGCCGTCGCGCACGAACCGCGAGTCCTCGCGCACGTTGACCAGCACGTATAGGTCGCCGGCCGGTCCGCCGCGCTCGCCCGCGTGCCCGCGCCCGGTGATCCGGACGCGCTGGCCGTCGTCGATCCCGGCGGGGATATCGATCGAGACCTTGGTCGGGTCGACCTTGCGGCCGCGGCCGCGACACACCTTGCAGGGTTCGCGGGCCACGCGGCCGTCGCCGTTGCAGGTGTCGCAAACGGCGGTGCGCATCACCTGGCCGAACGGCGTCCGCGCGACCGTCCGCAGCTGGCCGGTGCCCTGGCAGGTCGGGCAGGTCTCGATCGGCGTGCCCGGCTCGGCCCCGTTTCCACGGCAGTGCTCGCACGTGGCCACGGCCTCATAGCCGACCTCGACCGTGGTCCCCTGCTGGGCCTCGGCCAGCGAGATCTGAACGGACACCGCAACGTCGCCGCCCTGGACCGCGCCGCCGGGACGACCGCCGCCCCCACCGAAGATGTCGCCGAACGCGCCAGCGCCACCGCCGCCGAAGAACGCCTCGAAGATGTCCGACACAGACCCGAACGCGTCGGAGTTGGGCGACCAGCCGCCGCTGCGCAGGCCCTCGTGCCCGTAGCGGTCGTAGGTGGCCCGGCGATCCGGGTCAGACAGGACCTCGTAGGCCTCGGCGCACTCCTTGAACTTCTCCTCGGCCCGGGGATCGTCGGTGTTGACGTCGGGGTGCAGCTCGCGCGCGAGCCGGCGGAACGCCTTCTTGATCGTGGCGTCGTCGGCGTCGCGCGGCACGCCCAGCACCTCGTAGTAGTCGCGGGTCGCGCTCATCGCTGGTCGTAGACGTCGACGACGAAGCTGGACAGCTGGCTGGCGGCCTCACGGACCGACCTGACCGCGAGCGCGTAGTCCATCCGCAGCGGCCCGATCACCGAGACCGCGCCGAGGTGGCGCTGCGGCAGGCCGTACCCGGCCGCCACCAGCGCCAGCGAGCGCAGCGCTGGGGTGTCGTTCTCGGTGCCGATCCTGACCAGCACGTCGCGCTCGGCCAGCGCGAAGCTGAGCACGCCGAGCAGCGCAAAGCGCCGCTCGAGCATGTCCATCAGCGAGTTCAGGTCGGACACGTCGGTGAACCGCTCGCCGCGCAGCAGCCGCGAGGTGCCCTCGACGTACAGGCCGTCCTGGGCGGTCTCCTCGAGATCGGTGAACACCGGCGCGAGCGCGTCCAGGAACTCCAGCTCGGCAGGCGGCAGCGACGGGTCGTGGAGGCGCCCGTGCAGCATCCGCGCGCCCAACCCCAACCCGACAAGCCGCTCGTTCAGGTAGCTCGCGGCCCAGTCGGCGAGTCCGGCGTCGATCGCCCGGGAGAACGTGAACAGCCGCTTGGTGACGCCGCCGGTCGAGGTGATCACCACGACCATCAGCACCTGCGGCTGCAGCAGCAGCACCTCGATGTGGCGGATCGTCGAAGTCTCGATCGGGGGCGCGGTCACGATCGCCAGCAGGTTGGTGACCTGCGACAGCGTCTCGGTCGTCACCCGCATCGCCTCGTCGAGCTCGCGGCGCACCAGCGACAGCGAGAGCGGCGGGCCGGTGTCCTCGGTCGGCAGCAGCCGATCGACGAAGTAGCGGTACCCGGCCTCGGTCGGGATGCGCCCGGCCGACGTGTGCGGATGGGCCAGCAGCCCGAGCTCTTCCAGGCTGGCGAGCTCGTGGCGGATCGTCGACGGGCCCCACTGGACCCCGGCCGACAGCGCCTTTGAGCCGACCGGCAACCCGGCGTCCAGGTACCCCTGGACGACCATTCGCAGCACGAGTTCCTGACGCTCGGTAAGCACGACGATGATTGTAGGTAGGCCGTCCGCGGCCCGGGAACGGCTCAGCCGCTGAGCCTCGCCACGCCGCGCCGGATGATCCGCTGACCGCCCTGCTCGGCCTCGGAGTCGACGACCGCGATGCCGCCGTCTGACTCGCGCACGGTGCCCGTGACCGTGATCTCCTCCTCCATCCGGCCCATCCCGCGGAACTGCACGCTGAGCGACTTCAGGCTCTCGGGCCCGCCGCCCGCGTCGGTGTGGGCGCGAGCGACCTGCGCCATCGTCCACAGGCCGTGGAGGATCCTGCCGGGGAGCCCGACGCTCTGGGCGAACTCCTCGTCGATGTGGATCGGGTTGAAGTCGCCCGACGCCCCCGCGTAGCGGACGGTCACGTACTTGTCGGGCGTGACCCGTAGCTCGATCGGGTCGCCCTTGGACAGGCTCATTCCGACCCCCTGACGATGTTCGTCCAGGTGCCCGTGCAGACGGTCTCGTCGCGCTGGTTGCGAGCCACCGACTCGAAGATGTAGAAGCCCATCCCACCGCGCTGCGAGATGTCCTTGATCGTGGCCGCGGTCGAGATCTCGTCGCCGGCGACGACCACCGGCCCCCATTGAAACTCCTGGGAGCCGTGAACCACCATCGAGAAGTCGAGCCCGACCTCGGCGTCCTGCACGGCGGGCCACACCGCCCTGCCGCTGTAGACGACCGCGAACATCGGCGGCGCCACGACGTCGTCGTAGCCGGCGGCGCGGGCTGCCTCGACGTCGAAGTACACGGGGTTGGTCTCGCCCACCGCGTAGGCGAACTCGCGGACCTTCTCGCGGCCCACGACGTAGCTCACCGCCGGGTAGCGCTTCCCGATCGCGCGGGTGTCGATCGCCACGGCGGCCACGATACTCAGATGATCACCGGCACGGTCCCGCCGTCGACCGACCACGCGGCACCGGCCACGTTGGAGGCCGCCTCCGAGCACAGGAACACGATCACGCCGGCGATCTCCCCGGGGCTCGGGAGGCGCCCCAGGAGGTTGCGCCGGGCGGTCGTGGCCAGCGCCTCGTCGTGGCTGATCCCCTGCGCCTCGGCGACCTGGTCGGCCATCCCGCCGGGGGCGGTCCACAGCTCGCTGGCCACAACCCCCGGGGCGACCGCGTTGACCAGCACCCCCTGCGGGGCGTACGTGTCCGCGAACGCGCGCGACAGCGACAGCTCCCCGGCCTTGGTGACCGAGTAGGCCATGTTGGTCTTCGACGGCCGCTTGCCCGACGAGGAGCAGACGTTGACGATCCGCCCCCAGCCGCGCCTGGCCATCTCGGGCGCGGCGGCGCGCATCAGCCGCATCGGCCCCAGCACGTTGAGCTCCCACTGGCTCTGCCAATCCTCGTCGGTGAGCTGGTCGAGCGTCCGGATCGCGCTGGTCCCGGCGTTGTTGACCAGCGCGTCGATCCGCCCGAAGCGCTCCAGGCAGCCGGCCACCAACCGCTCGCCCGCGTCGGCGTCGGTGATGTCAAGGGTCATCGCCTCGGCGCGGGCACCCGCCTCGGCGCAGGCCCGGGCCACTTCGAGCAGCGGCGGCACGCGCCGGCCCAGCAGCAGCACCGTGGCGCCCTCGCCGGCCAGCCTGAGCGCGGTGGCCCGGCCGATGCCGCTGGAGGCGCCGGTCACCGCGCACACGCGATCGGACAGCCCTAGGTCCATGCGGGGAGGGTACGCGCGAGCGCCCGGCCGAGGAGACCGATGCCGCGCTCGATCGCCTGCAGCGAGAGGTTCCCATATCCGAGCACCAATCCGGGCGTGCCCCCGCCACCGGCGGCGGCGCGATGCCACGACAGCGCCTCGACGCCCACTCCCTCGGCCGCCGCGGCGCTCACCAGCGGCTCCTCGTCGACGCCCTCCGGAAGCGAGATCAGCACGAACAGCCCCGCCGGGACCCCGTGGCCCCGGGCGGCCGGGATCGCGTCCGCGACCGCGGCCAGCAGCGCGGACCGCCGCTCGCGCAACCGCAGCCGCATCCGTCGCAGATGACGATCGAGCTCACCCCGCGCCAGGAAGTCCGCCAGCGCGAGCTGCTCGAGCACCGGCGTGCCGCCGTCGGCCAGGCCCTTCTCGTAGGTGAGCGCGCCGCTCAGCCACGACGGCGCCAGCATCCAGCCAAGGCTCAGCCCGGGCGCCAGCCGCTTGGAGACCGACCCGATCTGGCACACGCGCTCGGGCGCGAGGCCCTGCAACGCCCCGACCGCGACCCGGTCGAACCGCAGCTCGGAGTCGTAGTCGTCCTCGACGACCAGCCCGTCGCGCTCCTCGGACCACTCCAGCAGCGCCGCTCGTCGCTCGGACGCGAGCACCACTCCGGTCGGGTACTGGTGGGCCGGCGTCAGCACCGCCGCCTCGCACTCGCTGTCCCACAAGCGCTCGACGTCGACCCCGAGCTCGTCGACCGCGACCGGCACCGGCTCCAGCCCGGCGCGCTCGGCGATCAGGCGGTGGCGCTGCCACCCCGGGTCCTCGACCGCGATCCGCTCGACACCGCGATCGCGCAACGCCCGGCAGACGATCGCAAAGCCCTGCGTGAAGCCCGCGCAGATCAGCGTGTGCTCGGGCTCCGGTGCCGCCGCGCGCACGCGCGCCAGGTAGCTCATCAGCTCGTTACGCAGCTCCGGCGCACCCCGCGGATCGCCGTGCCCAAGCTCGCCGAACGGGACCTCTCGCGCGACCGACCGCACCGAGCGGATCCAGCCGTCGGCGGGAAACGCCCCCAGATCCGGCGTCACCGGCGAGAAGTCCAACGCGTGCCGCTGGGTGAGCGAGCCCGCCGGCACCGGCGGGCGTTCGCCGCCGGCGGTCGCCGCCACCCGTGTCGGAGCCCCCTGGCTGGCGGTCAGATAGCCCTCGGCGGTGAGCTGAGCGTAGGCCTCGAGCACCACTCCGCGCGACACGCCCAGCTCCGTGGCCAGCGCGCGGGACGAGGGCAACCGCGACCCGGGTGCCAGCCGGCCGCTGCGGACATGCTCGCGCAGCCGCAGCTCGAGCTGGGCGTGAAGCGGCGCGCCGGACTCGCGGTCGAGCGCCAGCAGCAGTCCCGGTCCGGCAACTGGCTCGCTCCGGTCGTCCACAACTGGACCTTAACAACGAGCCAGTTGCCGCGTACGGTTCCGCAACAAGCCACCAAGCGGACCTGACTGGAGAACCAAGTGCAGGAGATCACGATCGTCGGCGGCGGCCTGTCCGGCCTCACGGCCGCCATCTCATGCGCCGAACAGGGCGCCCCGGTGCGACTGCTCGAGGCCCACGACGAGCTCGGCGGCCGCGCCCGCAGCACCGACGGGCCCTACAAGGCCAACCTCGGCCCCCACGCGCTGCTGGCCTCGAGCCCGCTGTGGTCGTGGCTGGGCGAGCGGGGGCTGATCCCGCCCTACGCGCGTCCGCCGCTGTCGGGCGTCCGCTTCCGGTGGCAAGGACGACATCCGGCGGGTACCAGCCGTCGGATCCACGGTCGCGGCGTTGCGGCTCCGGGGACACGCGGCCCCGGTCGACCAGGACTTCCGCTCCTGGGCCGCCGACAGCGTCGGCGACGAGGCGGCCGAGGCGCTGTCGCGCAGCGCCGGGATCCTCACCTACCACCACGATCCCGGGGAGCTGTCGGCGGCGTTCCTGTGGGAGGCGGTGGTCCGCGGTCTGCTGTCGGTGCCGCCGACCGCCCGGTTCCCGATCGGCGGGTGGTCTCGGATCATCGATCAGCTCCGCGGGCGGGCGCTCTCGCTGGGCGTGCGGATCGAGACCGGCGCCCGGGTGAGCTCGCTGCCGCAACGGCCGGTGATCATCGCGACCGAGCTGGCCGACGCCCGCGCCCTGCTCGGCGACGATTCGCTGACCTGGCTCAGCGGCAAGGCGGTGTGCCTCGACCTCGCGCTCGAGCATCGCCGCGGCGATCCGTTCGTGGTCGTCGATCTGCAGGAGACCGGCTGGGTGGAGCGCTACACCGCCTCCGACAAGTCGCTCGCCCCATCCGGCGAGGAGCTGATCCAGGCGCAGATGCCGGTGCGGCCCGGGGAGTCGTCGGAGTCCGCGTCCGAGCGCCTCGAGCACCTGCTCGACGCCTCGTTCGCGCAGTGGCGCGACCGCGTCACCTGGCGCCGGCGCCAGCTGATGGACGGGCGCACCGGCGCGCTCGACCTGCCCGGCAAGTCCTGGCGGGACCGTCCCGCGATCGACCGGGGCGACGGGGTGCTCCTGGCCGGCGACATGGTCGCGGCGCCGGGCTGCCTGTCGGAGATCGCCTGGGGCAGCGCGATCGAGGCGAGCCGGCTGGCGGTGGCCGCGGCGGGCGGCGTCAACGCCCGCGAGCGGCCGGCCGAGGTGATCGCCGGCTAAGTCCCGAGCGGCAGCGCTTGTGGGTGAGTGCGGGTCGCGCTAGCCTCCAGTGCGTGGCACGGAGAGCGACCCTGAGGGCTTCAGACGCGGACCGCGACGCGGTCGCCGAGCGCCTCCGTAACGCCACCGCGGAGGGCCGGTTGCTCGCCGAGGAGCTCGAGGACCGGCTCGAGTCGCTGTTCGCGGCCCGCACCTACGGCGAGCTCGACACGCTCACCGCCGACCTGCCGCCCAAGCCGCCCGAGCGCCGGCGACAGCCGACGTTCAGCCACTGGCTCGTGCCCGCGGTGCTGATCGCGATCGTGCTCCCGATCGCGATCGCGGTCGTGGTCGCTGCCGCCGTGTTCCTGCTCACCGGCGCGTTCACCGTGTGGCTGGTGTGGCTGGTGGCCGGCTGGTGGTTCTTCGGCCACCGCCGCCGCTCCTACCCGTCGCGCCGCCGGGTGCACGTGCGCCGGGTCGACTGGACCCGCTTCTAGCCGCCCAGCCGCTAGCCCTTCTCGCCGAGCTCGAGCACGGCGAGGAACGCCTCCTGGGGCACCTCGATCCGCCCCACCTGCTTCATCCGCTGCTTGCCCCGCTTCTGCTGCTCGAGCAGCTTGCGCTTGCGCGTGATGTCGCCGCCGTAGCACTTGGCGATCACGTCCTTGCGGTAGGCCTTGATCGTCTCGCGGGCCACGATCCTCGAGCCGATCGCGGCCTGGATCGGGACGTCGTACTGCTGGCGGGGGATCGTCTTGCGCAGCTTCTCGGCGAGCGCGCGCCCGGCGTCGTAGGCCTTGCTCCGGTGCACCAGCATCGACAGCGCGTCGACCGGATCGCCGGCGAGCAGGATGTCGAGCTTGACCAGGTCGGACTCGCGCATCCCGATCAGCTCGTAGTCCAGCGACGCGTACCCGCGGGTGCGCGACTTCAGCTGGTCGAAGAAGTCGAGCACGATCTCGGCGAGCGGCAGGTCGTAGGTCAGCTGCAGGCGCTCGGAGGACAGGTAGTGCATCCCGGCGTGCTCTCCGCGGCGCTCCTGGCATAGCTCCATGATCTGGCCCACGTAGTCCTTCGGGGTCAGGATCGAGGCGCGGATGTAGGGCTCGCGGACCTCGGCCACGACCGTCGCGTCGGGCATGTCAGCCGGGCTGTGCACCGGCACCACCGTGCCGTCGGTGAGCGTCACCTCGTACTCGACGCTTGGCATCGTCGCCAGCAGCTCGAGGTCGTACTCGCGCTCGAGGCGCTCGCGCACGATGTCCATGTGCAACAGGCCGAGGAACCCGCAGCGGAAGCCGAACCCGAGCGCGTCGGAGGTCTCGGGCTCCCAGCTCAGCGCGGCGTCGTTGAGCGACAGCTTCTCCAGCGCGTCGCGCAGGTCCGGATAGGCGTCGGACTCGATCGGGAACAACCCGCAGAAGACCATCGGCTTGACCTCGCGATAGCCGGGGAGCGGCTCGGCCGCCGGGTTGGCCTTCGCGGTCAGGGTGTCGCCGACGCGGAGCTTGGTCACGTCCTTGATCCCCGTGATCAGGAACCCGACTTCGCCGGGTCCGAGCGCCGCTGCGGACGTCATCTGCGGGGTGAAGAAGCCGATGTCGTCGATCTCGGCCTCGATCCCAGCCTGCATCGCCGCGATCGCCTCGCCCTTGCGGAACGTGCCGTCGACCACCCGGATGTAGGCGATCACGCCCCGGTACTGGTCGAACTCGGAGTCGAAGATCAGCGCCCGCGGCGGCGCCTCGGGGTCGCCGTGGGGCGGCGGCACCCGGGCGATCAGCTCGTCGAGCACGTCGGTCACGCCCTCGCCGGTCTTGGCGCTGATCCGCAGCACTTGCTCGCCCGGCTCGCCCAGCAGCTCGGCGATCTCCTCGCCGACGCGCTCGGGCTCGGCGCCGGGGAGGTCGACCTTGTTCAGGCAGGGGATCAGCTCGAGCCCGGCGTCGATCGCCAGGTAGGTGTTGGCGACCGTCTGTGCCTCGACCCCCTGAGCGGCGTCGACGACCAGCAGCGCGCCCTCGCACGCGGCCAGCGAGCGCGAGACCTCGTAGGTGAAGTCGACGTGCCCGGGCGTGTCGATCAGGTGCAGCTGGTAGGTCTCGCCGTCGCGCGCCGATTCGTAGAACACGCGCACGGCCTGCGCCTTGATCGTGATCCCGCGCTCGCGCTCGAGATCCATCGAGTCCAGCAGCTGCGCGCGCATCGAGCGGCGGTCGACCGTGTGGGTCAGCTCGAGGATGCGATCGGCGAGCGTCGACTTGCCATGGTCGATGTGGGCGATGATCGAGAAGTTGCGGATGTGGGCCTGGTCGGACATGTCCTACTTCAAGGGTATTTCGGTGGGGTCCACGACTACTGCGCGCGCAGCCGGCTGACCACCAACTCCTCGATCTGGCGCGCCTCGGGGATCTGCATCGCCAGCACCGCCTTGGAGTACAACACGATGCCGGCGGTGATCGAGACCCCCACCGAGATGATCTGCGCGAGCAGCGACCCGCCCAGCAGCGAGTCGAGCAGGCTCCAGATCACCCACGACACCGCCGCCGTCAGCGCCGAGGCGACCAGGATCCGAGCGGTGACCATCACTGTCTGGGGTCCCTCCAGCCGGCCGTTGAAGCCCGCGTGCAGCCGACGCCACTGCAACGCGGTCATCACCACGTTGGCGACCGCGGTCCCGATCACCAGGCCGGCGATCCCCAGCGGCTTGTACAGGGCGAGGCTGACGATGATGTCCACCACCATGTTGATCGCGGCGTACTTCGTCGGGATCCAAGGTCGCTGCAGCGCGAAGAACGTCCGCGTCAGCAACAGGTTCAGGCCGCCGAACGGCAGGCTGAACGCGAACCAGAACAGCGCCACCGAGACCAGGTGCGTGGAGTGCGCGTTGAACTCGCCGCGCTGGTAGACGAGCCGCGTGATCGGGGTCGCGAGCACGATCAGCAGCGCCGCCGACGGGATCAGCGTGAGGTTGATCTGGCGCATCCCGGTCCCGATCGAGTGGCGCATCTCCTCGGCGGCGCGGCGGGCGGCCTGGCGGCTGAGCGTCGGGAACAGGACGGTCGCGATCGCCACGCTGAAGATGCCCTGCGGCAGCATGTAGATCCGAAACGCCTGGTCGATCGCCCGCGGCGCCTGGTCGGACACCAGGGTGCCGAACACCGAGTTCAGCAGCTGGTCCAGGTTGACGATCCCGAGGCCGATCGTCACCGGCAGCATCAGCAGGAACACTTGGCGCACGCGGGGGTCGTGCCAGTCGACCGTGAACGCCAGGCGGAAGTCGATCTGCCGCAGCGCCCAGGCGACCAGCAGCATCTGCACGACCGTCGCGATCAGCCAGGCGAATGCGTACGCGTAGATCGACGGGTGGAAGTGATGGCGGAACGCGATCAGCAGGACCAGGATCACGAGGTTCCACACCGCCGGGGCGATTGCCGGGATCGTGAAGTGGTCGTAGGACTGCAGGATCCCGACCATCAGCCCGGTCAGCCCGAGCAGCAGCACCACCGGGAACAGGATCTGCGCCAGGACCGCGGTGACGTGGTTGGCGGCGCTGCTGAACGTGCTGCCGGTGAACAGCGGCATGATCGTGCCCGCGAACAGGATCCCCAGCGCGGTGAGCCCGCCGAGGACGATCAGGATGATCCAGAACAGGGTCGAGGCGAGCTTGAACGCCTCGCGCTTTCGCCCCTGCTGCAGCAGGTCGGTGAACACCGGCACGAACGCCGCCGACAGCGCCGCCTGCGCGAACAGGTTCGACATCAGGTTCGGGATCTGCGACGCGATCGTGAACGCCGAGGCGTTGACCGTGGTGCCGAAGAAGCTCGCCGCGACGATCTCGCGCGCCAGCCCGGCGATCCGCGAGATCGCGGTCGCGAACGCGAAGATCGCCGTGTTGACGCTCAGCCGCCGGCGAGGCGGTTCGGCCATCAGTGCCGTGGTCTCGTCTGACACTTAGAGCGAGCGGCTAGGCGGGAGAGCAGCTCGACGGGGGCGAGCTCACGGCGGGGGAAAGCAAGGGCGCTATAGTACGGACGCGCCGCGGCAGAACGTCCGCGGCGTCTGTCTGTACCAGCCCCATGGCCAACATCCACTCACAGAAGAAGCGGATCGAGCGCGCCGCACGCGAGCGGCTCGAGAACCGCCGGTACACGTCACGGATCAAGACGTACTTCCACCGGCTCGAGACGGCCGTGACCGAGGGCGACGACGCAACCGTCGAGACCGAGCACCGCGCGCTGGTGCGGACGATCGACAAGGCGGTCAAGCGCGGCGCCCTGCACCGCAACACCGGCGCCCGCAAGAAGTCCCGCGCCGCCCGCGTACGCCGCGGCGACGCATAACGATCGCCCGATCCGGGTAACTACCCCTACAGCTTTCGACAGCCGCCTGATCGGACGAGGGGTCCGTGCAAATCCCAGGCCGAGGCGCAGCGTCGCTGCGCGCGAACGGGAACGTCAGAGGTCGAGGGGAGGACGGGTAGAGGCGCCGCGGGAGGCGCCTCGCCCACCCGACTACGCGCCGGAGGCGCCTGGCCCGCCCGACTACTCGGTGGCGATCTCCTGAATCGCCCTCAGCGCGGCCGTGTCCTCGCTGGTGGCACCGGTGCCACCGCCGCGAGACGTCAGCTCGAGGTCTGCCAGCTGTTCGATCGCGGTCTCCAACTGCTCTGCCCCGGCGCGGCGAGCATCCGCGATCAGCCGGTCGGCCGCCCGCGAGGGCATCCGCAGCCCACGCTTGATCTGCGCCACCGGGACGCCGCGCTCGAGCGCGTCGGCGATCTCGTGGGCGGTCCGCACGCGCTGGGTCATCCAGTACAGAAGCCCCGGCACCCGCTCGCCCTGGGCCCGCAGCGCCAGGTACATCCGGGTGGCCGCCTGGGCGTCGCCGGCGACGAGCGCGTCGGCCAGCGTCCACGCCCGGCGCTCGGCCGACGGCGCCGCGAGCTGCTCGACGTCCGAGACCTCGATCGTCGCCCCGGGCCCTGACCCGAGTGCCAGCTTCTCGAGCTCGCGCAGCAACCGCTGCTGGCGATCGCCCACGTGCGCGATCAGCTCCTTGGCGGCGTCGGGCGCCAGCTGCAGGTCGAGCTCGGCGGCCCGCGCGATCACCCACTTGGGTAGCTCCCAGGACTTGACGTTCTCCACGGCGCTGATGTCGCCGCCCGCCTTCTTGACCGCGTCGTGGAGGCCGCCGGGGACCTTTGAGCGGTTCTCCTCGCGCGCGAAGAACGCCACCGTGGTGTCGGGCGCGAGCCCGCCCAGCGCGGCCCCGAGCGGCTTGAGCTCACGCTCCTTCCAGCGCTCGACGCCGTCGACGATCACGAACCGGCGGCCGATTGCGAACGTCATCGCGTTGAGCGCGGCGGCGACCGCGTCGGGCGTCGACGCGTCCCCCTCGAACAACTCCACGCCCTCGGTCCCGCTCTCGGCCTCGGCCAGCGCGCGCAGCCGCGCGCGGCGCTCGGCGATCCGGCCGTGGTCGTCGCCGTGGATCAGATACGCGGGCTTGAAGGTCGGCACCTAGTGGTCGTCCCCGTAGGTACGGTCGCACCGAGAGGCGCCACCGGCGGATGGATCGCAGGGACGCAGGACCGAAGGCGTAGCGGAGCTACGTCGAGGTCCGAGGACGCCGCGAGCCGCCGCCGGGGACGACTCGAATGCGAGCGTATTTACGGGGGCGACCACTTACATCAGTCTAAGCGGCGTCCCAGCGCGATCCCGACCGCCTCCGCAGGGGTCTCGGCGGGCGCCACGCCGTCGATCTCCCAGCTGCCCAGACCGACCACCGCCACGCCGGTCTTCAGCGCGAGCGCGATCTCCGACAGCGTTCCGTAGGCTCCGCCCACGGCGACGACGGCGTCCGCCGCCCGGACCACGAGCGCATTGCGCATCTCCCCCAGTCCGGTCGCGATCGCCACCCGGACCCACTCGTTCGCGGCCTCGCGATCGGCCCCGGGCAGGATCCCGACGGTGAGCCCGCCGGCCGACACGGCGCCCCGGCAGGCCGCCGCCATCACGCCCCCCAGGCCGCCGCAGACCACGACCGCGCCGCCGGCGGCGAGCTCGCGGCCGACGGCCTCGGCTTCCTCGAGCTCACGCTCGGACGCCTCGCCGGGGCCGACTACCGCGACGTACGGCGCGTGCGGCACCGTCGTCTAACGGACGACGAGGTTAACCAGCTTGTCGGGCACCACGATCACCTTCGCGATCTCGTGCCCGTCGATGTGCGCCTGGACGCCGCGGGACTCCAGGCACAGCCGCTCGAGCTCCTCCTTGGGAGATCCGGTGGCGGCCGAGACGCGGTCGCGGACCTTGCCGTTGATCTGACAGACCAGCTCGAACGTGTCGGACCGGAGCATCGCCGGGTCGAGATCGGGCCACGGCTGCTCCCACACCCGCCTGCCGGTGATCAGCTCGTAGACCTCCGAGCCCAGGTGCGGCGCGAACGGGAACAGCAGCGACGCGGCGCTGGCGGTCGCGTACCGCCTCGCCTCCTGAGAAGCGCCGGAGTGCTGGTAGATCGTGTTGACCAGCTCCATCACCGCCGCGATCGCGGTGTTGAACGTGAACCGGCCGGTCATGTCGTTGGTGACCTTGTCGATCGCCCAGTTGACCTTGCGGACCAGCGTCAGCTCGTCGCCGGTCGGGTCCACGGGCGCATCGGCGGGGCCGGGCGAGCCCGACAGCGTGTCGCCCAGCCGCCACAACCGGGCCAGGAACCGGTGCACGCCGGCCAGCGAGTTCTCCGACCAGGCGGCGTCCTGGTCGGGCGGTCCGATGAACAGGATGTAGCACCGCGCCGCGTCGGCCCCGTAGGTGTCGACGATCGGCATCGGGCTGATCACGTTGCCCTGGGACTTCGACATCTTGTGGCCGTCGGGGCCGAGGATCATCCCCTGTGTGAACAACCGTTGGAACGGCTCCTGAAAGCCGAGCAGGTCCATGTCGGCGAGGGCCTTGACGAAGAACCGCGAGTACATCAGGTGCAAGATCGCGTGCTCGACGCCGCCGATGTACTGGTCGACCGGCATCCACGAGTCCAGCACCCGCCGGTCCCACGCCGCCTCGTCGTTGTGGGCGTCGCAGTAGCGCATGTAGTACCAGCTGGAGTCCACGAACGTGTCCATCGTGTCGGTCTCACGACGCGCCGGCCCGCCGCACCCGGGGCACTTGACGTTGACCCAGTCCTCGGCGGCGGCCAGCGGCGGGCGGCCGCGCGGCTTGTAGTCGGCGATGTCGGGCAGCCGCACCGGCAGCCGGTCCTCGGGCACCGGGACCATCCCGCATTCGTCGCAGTAAAGGATCGGGATCGGGCAGCCCCAATAGCGCTGGCGCGACACCAGCCAGTCGCGCAGGCGGTAGTTGACCGACGGCTGGCCGATGCCCTCGCGGTCCAGCCACTCGACGATCGCGCGCTGGCCCTCGACCGCGTCCATTCCCGAGAACTGGCCGGAGTTGACCAGCTGCTCGTTGGCCGAGTGGGCCACGAACGCCTGGCCGTCTGGCGCCTCGCCGCCGGCGGGGGTGACCACCTGACGGATCGGGAGGCCGAACGCCACCGCGAAGTCGTAGTCGCGCTGGTCGTGCGCCGGCACCGCCATGATCGCGCCGGTCCCGTACTCCATCAGCACGTAATCGGAGACGAACATCGGGATCTCCTCGCCGGTCACCGGGTTGGTGACCGTGCGGCCCAGCGGCACGCCGGTCTTGGGCTTGTCGGCGTCGCCGCGCACCTCGGCCGACTCGGTCAGCGCGCGGTTGACGTAGTCGTGGACCTGCTGCTCGTACCCGGTGCCGGCGGCCAGCCGCTCGAGGTCGGGGTGCTCGGGCGCCATCACGAAGAACGTCGCTCCGAACAGCGTGTCGGGCCGGGTGGTGAACACCGGATAGTCGACGCCCAGCTCCTGGCAGCGGAACGTCACCTCGGCGCCGACGCTGCGCCCGATCCAGTTGCGCTGCATCGCCACCACGTGATCGGGCCAGCTGATCGTCTCCAGGTCGTCGAGCAGCCGGTCGGCGTAGTCGGTGATCCGGAAGAACCACTGCTCGAGCTGGCGGATCTCGACCACGTGACCGCAGCGCTCGCAGCGGCCGTCGATCACCTGCTCGTTGGCCAGCACCGTCGCGTCGTGCGGGCACCAGTTGACGGCCGCGTCCTTACGGTAGGCAAGGCCGCGCTCGAACAGCTTCAGGAAGATCCACTGCGTCCAGCGGTAGTAATCGGGGTCGTCGGTTTCCAGCTCGCGCGACCAGTCAATCGAGATTCCCCATCGGTGAAACGCGCTGCGGAACGCCTCGATCGAGGCGCGGGTCGAATCGCGCGGATGCTCCCCGGTGTTGATCGCGTGGTTCTCGGCCGGCAGGCCGAACGCGTCGTAGCCCATCGGATGCAGCACCCGCTGACCCGTCCGGCGGCGGAAGTGGGCGATCGCGTCGCCGAGCGCGTAGTTCTTCAGGTGCCCGATGTGGGGCTCCCCACTCGGATACGGAAGCATCTCGAGCACGTAGGACTTCTCGGGCGGGCGGGCGTCGGCGGAGGGGGCTTCGTTGTCGACCTCCCACGTGCGCTCGCGAGCCCACAGCTCCTGCCACTTGGGCTCGATCCGGCTCGGTTCGTAACGCCTGTCAGCCATGCTCTTACGAGGTTATCCGCGTCCGGCTGTGGGCGGCGGGAGCCGCTGGATCCGATGCCTGGGCGTTCATGTATTACCCTTGCTCGAGACCTTGAAGTGCACGGGGCTATAGCTCAGCTGGGAGAGCGCCTGAATGGCATTCAGGAGGTCGCCGGTTCGAGCCCGGCTAGCTCCACTGATAGGACGATCGGCGGCCGATCATCAGCCAGGGAATCGTGTGGTGGGTGATCAGTCCGATCGACGCGGCGTACACGACGGTGCCGATCCCCACGGTGCCGCCCAATAGGAAGCCCACGAGCAGCACCATCGCCTCAATGCTCGTGCGCACCACCCGCATCGAGTAGCCGCGCCCGGCGATCGCCGTGCTGACGCCGTCGCGCGGACCGGGTCCCAGCCCGGCGCCGATGTACAGGCCGGTGGCGACGCCGTTGCCGGCGACTCCTCCGATCAGCAGCGCCACCCGCGCCCAGGTCGCGTGCGGGGAATGGGCCAGCGCAAGCACCACGTCGATCACCAGCCCGACGGTGAGGGCGTTGGCGACGGTGCCGACCCCGGGCCGCTGGCGCAGCGGCCACCAGGCGAGCAACACCAGCACGCTGACGATGATCGCCCACGTGCCGATCCCCAGGCCGAACGTGTGCGCGAGCCCCTGGTGCAGCACGTCCCAGGGGTCGAGTCCCAGCCGGGCGAGCACCAGCATCGACGCCGTGACCCCGTAGAGGATCAGGCCGGCGGCGAGCTGGACGAACCGGCGGGTGCGGCGGTCGGCGGGAAGTGGAGCGAGCGGACTCGGGATCACGCGAGGCTGACAGCATGACCGCAGATCGCCCTCCGGGCGTCACGGGTCGGGGCCGCGGCCTATGCGGCCACCGCGATCCCCTCCACCGCCTCCGCGGCGGCCTCGAGCCCCCGCCGGGACTCGTCGGCGACGCGCAGCACGACGTGCTCGAGCCCGCAGCCCACGTAGCCGCCGAGGTGGTCAGCCAGCCCCTCCGGCGTGCCGGCGTACGTGGCCTGCAGCGAGGAGATCACGGCGAATGGACGCCTGTACCAGCCCTCGAGCGTCGTCCGCAGCCGCCGCTGGGCGACATCCTCGGAGCGGTCGAGCGCGACCGTCAGGTACAGGCCGGCCACCGGCGCGCGCGTCCTCCCTTCTGCGCGCGCCGCGTCGGCGCGCGCGGCCTGCGCCCGCCAGCCACAGCTCGGGACCGCCGGCCGCACCGGTGCGGACAACTCCCGCGCCCGACAACGCGTCGAGACTGGCCAGTTGCTGGGCCAGCAGCGCCGGCTGCCGCAGCCCGGCGAGCAGCACACCGGTGGCGAGCGTGACGCGCTCGGTCCGCGCGGCGAGCGCGGACAGGACCACGAGCGGGTCCGGCACCCCGTACTGAAACGGGCTGTCGGGGACCCACACCGCCTCGAACCCGAGCGCCTCCGCCCGCGCGCCGATCTCGAGCATCGGGGCGAGCTCGCGCCCGGCGGCACCGGATGCCTCCTGGGTCGCAAGCAGGTAGCCGAAGGTGAGCGCGCTCATGACTCGATGAACTGGTAGTCGAGCCGGATCCGGCCGCGCGCGTCGAGCACCTTCCACAGTGCCACGTCGCGCTCGATCAGTTCGTCCAGCTCGGGCATCTTCGGTTCCGCTCGGTCGGTGATCGGGAAACTCGGAACCGACAGGATCGGACGCGACGGACGTCCCCGCAATTCCCCGCAGGGAATCGCGCGCCCGCACCCATGGAGTGCTCGAGCTGCTGACGACGCTCACGCACTTCGCGACCACCGTCGACGTCACGATCTCCGAGCTGACGCTCGAGGCGTTCATCCCCGGCGACGCCGCGACCGCGGCGCACTTCACATCCGCGTCCGGCTAGCCAGAGGCCGGCGCCGCGACCAGCGGGATCCAGTGCGGCGGAAGCGCCGCCGGGATCGACGGATACTCGGTGACCAGGGCCAGCGCGAACGCCTCCGACGGCCGCCCGGCGACGAGCCGCCCGACGTCCTGCATCGCCAGCAGCATCCGCACCGACGCGGCGATCTGGAAGTCGGCGGCGCCGGGCCGGTCGCTGCCGATCACCCCAGCCGTGAGCAGCCGGTCGACCTCGTCGAGCAGCGCCGGGAGCCCGGCGAGGTCACGCTTGATCTGCTCATCATCGGCTCCGGCCTGGCGAGCGAAGATCGCGGCGACCGGCGTCATCAGGGCGCCCGTCACGCTGGGCGCCGGCAGCGGGCTGGCGACGTCGGCGAACCAGCGGCGCTGGCTGGGATCGTTGCGCAGGCCCCATCGGATCAGCCGGCGCGGCACCGGCTGGAGCACCGCTTCGCCCCAGCGCTCGGCTCGCTCGGCGTCGCCGCGGGCCTCGGGGTCGAGGGGGTACAGCGAGGGCTCACCAACTGCGCGCTCGAGCGCCTGGGCGATCGCCAGTGAGCCCTGCACCCGACGGCCGTCGGGCAGCCTCAGCGCCGGCACCGTGGAGCGCCGGAAGCCGAGCGCCCACAGGCTTGGCGGGTGCGCTCCGGCGAGCAGCTCCACGTAGCGGTACGGCATCCGCTTGCGCTCGAGCATGCCCCGCACGGCGATCACCGGATGCGACATCGGGATCCCGTACAGCCGTGCCTCGCGGTCTGCCATGCCGCGAGCCTATCTGGGAGCCCAGGCGCGCGAGCCGCTGCTGACGGTATCGTCTGCCTCTGCGTCGAGGGCGATCGGGGAGGATGGTGGTGGCGAGATGAAGCGTCTGGTGCTGGCGGGAGCGGTCATGGCGGTGCTGGTGACAGCGGGTGCCGCCGGCGCCCAAGCGGCGACCTCGCGGGTGACCGGGGCGGGCATCCAGAAGCAGATGGGCGCGCTGGTGGGCATGCCCGGCGGTCCGCCCGGCGTGATCGCCGTGGTCCAGCGGCTCGGCAAGCGCTCCGTGTACACCGCCGGGGTCGGCAACCTTCAGACCGGCGCACGGATCCGGCCGACCGATCACATGCGCCTGGCGAGCACCGCGAAGGCGTTCAGCGGCGCCGTCGCCCTGTCGCTCGTCCGTGCCGGCAAGCTGCGCCTGACCGACACGATCGGGAAGCTGGTACCGAAGCTTCCGCGCCCATGGAGGAAGGTCACGCTGGCGCAGGCGCTCCGGCACACCAGCGGGCTCCCCGACCTGATCACGGGGCCGGGTTTCATCGACTACGTACGCTCGCACCCGCATGGGACGCCGTCGCCGAGCTTCGTGCTCTCGTTCGTCGCCAAGCAGCCGCTCGATTTCCGGCCCGGCTCGCGCTACCACTACTCGAACACCGACAACTTCGTGGTGGCGATGATGGCCGAGGGCGCCACGCACCGCTCCTACAACCAACTGCTGTCGTCGCTCGTCTACAAGCCGCTCGGGCTGAGGCAGACGAGCCTGCCGCGCGGCCCCGCGATGCCCCAGCCGTTCATTCACGGCTACCACACGTTCCCACCCCCCACCGAGGACGCTTCGACGCAGCTGAGCGCGGCCTACGCGTGGGCGTCGGGCGGGCTGGTGTCGACCCCGTCCGAGCTGAACAAGTTCATCCGCGGCTACGTCGGTGCCAAGCTGTTCGGGCGCGCCGTGCAGGCCCGGCAGATGCGCTTCGTGGCCGGCAACTCGGAGCCGATCGGACCGGGCGTCAACAGCGCCGGGCTTGGGATCTTCCGCTACCGGACGCGTTGCGGGACGGTCTACGGGCACACCGGGAACATCGGCGGCTACACGCAGTTCATGGCGGCGACGCGCGACGGGCGGCGATCGGTCACGGTGTCCGCCAGCGCTCAGATCACCAACGGCTCGCCGCAACCCAAACGGGCCGCCTTCGCGCAGCTGCGCCGGATCTACGGCGACACCGTCTGCCTCGCGTTGTCCTAGCTGGCGTCAGGAGACCTTCGAGCCCCGCGGCCGGCCGGTAACGCCCGACCGGTCGCCGGCGCGAGCTGCCCGGCGGGCCGCGGTGATCCGCTCAGCGTGCGGCTTGAAGTTGGCGATCCGACGCCCGGCCGAGAGCGACCTCAGGTCGAGGCACGGCTCGCCGGGCTCGACGCCGCAACGCGGACAACGAACCGACTCGAGCTCACTCAGCTCCATGGACCCACCGACCCGGACTTGCACACTTCAAGCGCCTCCCACGGCAGCCTGACCTGCATCCACACCAACCCCTCTGCCCAAACACCATGTGGACGTTTGCCGAGCGCAACCCTATACCAGCTCTGTCCGCGCGGCAAGTCTCGCGACCGCCTCGGCGACCACCTCGGGCGCCTCGATCGGCAGGAAGTGGCCCGCGCCCGAGACCGGCGACACCGACACGTCGGCGAAGAACTCCTCGAGCCGGTCTGACCACTGCGGCCCTCGGCCCAGTTCACGCGGTGCCGGTCGGAGCCGCCAAGGCGAGCGAGAAGCCGTCGACCGCGGCCGAGCGCTCCACGACGGCTGAGCCTCGCCGCTAGTGGGTCTCTCCGGAACGTTGTGCTGGAAAGGGCGAGGTCCGGGGACCGCCAGGCAAGGACGCCGGAGCCGTGGCGCAGCAGCGCTGCGCGAGGCTCCGAGGACGCCGCATGGCGGTCATCCGGGGCCGCAATTTCCGATGCAACGTTTCAGGGAGGCCCACTAGCCGTGTAACACCGGGACGGGTCCCGGGACTGACCCCCTACGGGACCCACACGGTGTCCGCAGATCATCAGTACTCGAGGCGCGCCAAAGGAGGCAGCCCATGCTTTGCGCACACACCATCCGCCGGTTGAAGCCCAGCTCGTTCCGCTGGTCGAGGACGTGGTCTCCAACGGCGTGTACGAGATCACGGTGAGCCGGATGGCCGACGGGGCGGCCCACTAGATGATTGATTCCAAATTGAGCACGCCCGGATGCGGCCGGGATGACTTCGCGGCCCGACCGCCCCACGCGCACCCCATTTGGAATCAATCATCTAGGCGGCAGTGCGGGCGACGCGGCAAAAGCCCGCCGCCCCACGCCCGCGCGATACGTTGACCTCGGTGCAGGACGACCCAGCTCTGCTTGCACGCCTCAGGACCGGAGAGGAGTCGGCGTTCGAGACGCTCGTCAACCGCTACGACGCGTCGATGCGACGTGTCGCCGGGAACTTCGTGCGCACGCCCGCGGCCGCAGACGACGTCGTCCAGGAGACCTGGCTGGCGGTGGTCCGCGGCCTGAACGGGTTCGAGCAACGCTCCTCGCTGAGCACGTGGATCTTCCGGATCCTGATCAACCGAGCGCGGACGCGCGCGGCGCGCGAGGCCCGCAGCGTGCCGTTCTCGGCCCTGGAGAGCGATGAGGGCCCCGCCGTCGATCCCGACGCGTTCGGCGCCGACGGCCGCTGGCGCAGCGCGCCGGCGAGGCTTGAGACCGACCCCGAGGCGAGCCTGCTCAGCGATGAGCTGCGGACCCACCTGCTCGAGGCCGTCGAGCGGCTCGCGCCGGCCCAACGCGTCGTGATCACGCTGCGCGATCTCGTCGGGCTGGACGCCGACGACGTGTGCTCGCTGCTCGAGATCAGCGATGGTAACCAGCGGGTGCTCCTGCACCGGGCTCGGGCCAGGATCCGGACGGCGCTGGCGCCGCTGGTGGAGGCGGACGGCTGATGCGGCTCCTGCGACGCCGCCGCCATCGCCACGACCCGCTCGTGTGCCGCGAGTTCGTCGAGCTCGTCACCGACTACCTCGAGGGACGGCTCAGCGACGGCGACCGCGCCCGGTTCGAGGCTCACCTCGCCGAATGCGACGGGTGCGACGGCTACCTGGACGACATGCGGCGGATGCTGAACACCCTGCACGCGCTGCCGCAGCCTCCTGCAGATCCCGCGACCCACGCCACGCTGCTGGCCGCGTTCCGGGACCTGCGCGCGTAGACAGGCTCGGGGCCGTGGCCGCCCACGTGTAACAAACGGGGCCCCAGCGGGGACTGGCACCCCATGAGCAAAATGCCCCCGAGTAATGCGAACGCAAGATTCTTAGCATTAGCTGTTAGCTGTAACCAGTAACCCTCACCGTCCAGAAAGGAACACACCACATGCGCGTGCTTTCACGAGCAGCGGTGACACTCGCCATGGGCGCGGGGCTGTTGCTCGCCCCAGCCGTGGCCTTCGCCCACCCGTCACCGCTGTCACACCCGTCACGGAGCAGCGGCTACGTGTACGTAAACGACAACAGCGCCACCAATAACGCCGTGGCGGGATTCCGCCGGCATCCCGACGGGTCGCTGACCCCGCTGCCCGGCTCGCCGTTCACCACCGGCGGTGCCGGAACCGGAACCGCGATTGGCTCGCAGGGCTCCTTGCAGCCCGCGTTCGGAGGCCGCTACGTGCTCGCGGTCGACGCCGGCTCGAACCAGATCTCCGTGCTCGCCGTGCGCGGCGACGGCTCGCTGCGCCCGGTTCGCGGAGGGACTGTGAGCTCCGGCGGGACCGAGCCCGTGAGCATCGCCGTGCACGACAACCTGGTGTACGTCGCCAATGCCGGCGCCGGCGCGAGCAACTACACGGGCTTCGTGCTCGGCCGGGACGGGGTTCTTCGCCATCTGCCCGGCTCGACCGTCGCGCTGCCCGATGATGCACAGCCCGGCGATGTGCTGTTCAACGGCACCGGAACCCGGCTCGCCGGAACACGCGTGGGCACCTCACGGATCGACAGCTTCGTCGTCGGCCGCGACGGACGGCTGCACGCCGCCCCGGGATCGCCGTACGCGGCCCAGGGCCCGGGACCGTTCGGCAGCGAGTTCCGGCCCACCGACCCCGGTGAGCTGTACGTGTCAAACGCCCACGGCGGCGCCGGCAACGGCACCGTATCGGCGTTCCGCGACGGCTGGGACGGGAGGCTGACCTCGATCGGAGCATCACCGTTCGCCGACCACCAGACCGCGCCCTGCTGGGTCGAGATCTCGCATGACGGCCGCTACCTGTTCGCGGTCAACACCGCGCAGCCGAGCATCTCGTCCTACGCGATCGACCCCGACGGGTCGCTGACGCTGCTCGGCAGCACGCCGTTCACGGACCCGGCCGGCCTGGCGCCGGTCGACGCCCGGCTGAGCCCGGACGGGAGCACGCTGTCGGTCGTAGACAGCGGCACCGACCAGGTCAGCACGTTCCACGTCCTCGGTGGCACGCTGACGGAGCTGGCGTCGTCGCCGGCGGCGCTGCCGGCCGGCTCGGCTCCGTTCGGGATCGTCACCGGCTGACCGCTGCGCCCCGGCAGCGGGGTACGGCGGGCCGTAGCATTCATTTCCAGGATGCCCAGCCCGCCGACTCCGCCGCCAGCGCCCGGTGAGGATCGCTCGGTTGCGCTGGCGCTGGTCAACACCGAGATCGTCCGCCGAGGCGATCGGGTCGACCTGCTCGCCGATGGTCGCGCCCTGGCCCGGTGGCTTCGCCGGCACGGGCTGACGACCGACCGCGCCGCCGCGATCGGTTCGTCCGATCTCCACCGCGTGCGTGAGCTGCGCACCGCCATCCGGCAGGTCTTTACCGCGCGCACCGAGGGCGAGCGACCCGGCGCGGGGGCACTGCGGCGGATCAACTCAGCAGCCGTGCTTGTCCCCCGCGGCAGCCGTCTGAGCTGGAACGGCGATGGCCCCGCCGGCCGGACCGTGTGGCCCGCCGGCGCCGCAAAGCTCGACATCGCGCTCGCGGCGATCGCCCAGGACGCGATCGCGACCTTGATCGGCGAGACCGGCCCCGGGCTGCGGGCGTGTGAGGCCCACGGCTGCATCCGCCTGTTCATCCAGGAGCACGCCCGCCGGCGGTGGTGCTCGACGACCTGCGGCGACCGGGTCCGGGTGGCTCGGCACTACCGGAAGGTTCACGGCCCGCACTGATCCGACGCTGGCCCGGCGGGTCGCGACCGCTAACGGTATCTACGCTGAAAACCATTAGTCTCTGACCACGATGAGCGATCCGGTGACGACTCGGCCGCGCCTGCTGTCCCTCAACGTGGGGATGCCCCGAGACGTGGAGTGGCAAGGTGAGATCGTCCACACGGGCATCTGGAAGGAGCCGGTCGAGGGGCCACGGATGGTGACCCGCCTGAACGTCGAGGGCGACGGCCAGGGAGACCTGAACGGTCACGGCGGCGTCAACCGCGCGGTGTTCGTCTACCAGATCGAGTCCTACCGCTACTGGCAGAAGCAGCTAGAGCGCGACGACTTCGTCTACGGGCAGTTCGGCGAGAACTTCACGGTCGCGGGGATGGCTGACGACGAGGTCTGCATCGGCGATCGCTACCGGATCGGCGAGGCGGTGTTCGAGGTGAGCCAGCCTAGGGTCACGTGCTACCGGCTGGGCCTGCGGATGAACGAGCCGCGGATGCCGTCGCTGGTGGTCGCCCACCACCGTCCCGGCTTCTACCTGCGGACGATTGAGGAGGGCCGCGTGAAGGCCGGCGACGAGATCGAAAAGCTCGACACCGGGGCCGAAGCGATGACGATCGCCGAGATCGACGGCCTGCTGTACCTGCCGCACCGGTCGCGCAAGGCGCTCGCGCGCGCATTGCGGATCCCGGCGCTGAGCGAGGGCTGGCAGGGATCCTTCCGCGAGCTGCTCGAGCAGCCGGCGGCCGGCGACGGACGGCCTGGCGCCGCACCGGCGCTCGCCTGGACGGGCCTGAAGACGCTGCTTGTGGAGTCGATCACCCCGGAAACCGCGGACGTCGTCTCAATCCGCATGTGCGCCGTGGGCTTCCACGCCGCAGCGGCGCCCAAGCCGGGCCAGTTCCTGACTCTGCGCGTGCGGCCCGACCCGGCGGCGGCGCCGCTGCTGCGCACGTACTCGCTGTCAGGACCGCCGAGCGCGAGCGACTACCGCATCAGCGTCAAGCGCGAGCCGCACGGCGCCGCCAGCGGCTACCTGCACACCGGCCTGCGAGTCGGCGACGCACTCGAGGCAGGAGCGCCGCGAGGCACGTTCGTGCTCGAGCGGGGCACGCGGCCGGTCGTGCTGGTCAGCGCCGGCGTCGGGGCGACCCCGGTGCTGGCGATGCTGCACGCGCTCGCCTCCGAGTCCGCGCAGCGGCCGGTGTGGTGGCTGCACGCGGCCCGTGACTCCAGCCGCCACCCGTTTCGGGGCGAGGTCGCCGAGCTGCTGGCGACGCTGCCCGATCCGCAGCGGGTGATCTGCTATTCGCGCCCGATGCCCGAGGACCGGGTGGGCGACGACTACGACGTCGCCGGGCACCTGACCGGCGCGGTGATGGACGAGCGCGAGGTGCCGGTCGACGCCGACTTCTACATGTGCGGGCCCGAACGGTTCATGCACGACATCGGCGCCGCGCTCGCCGCGCGCGGGGCGGCTCCCGACCGCGTGCGCAGCGAGATCTTCGGCGCCGAGGAGGCGATCACCCCGGGGGTGGTGACGGGCGCGCCCAAGCCACCGCCGCATCCGCCGGCCGGCGACCCCGGCACGGGAGCGGCGGTGTCGTTCGCGCGCAGCAACCTGGCGGTGCCCTGGGACCCGGCGTTTCGCTCGGTGCTCGAGTTCGCCGAGGCCTGCGACGTGCCGGTGCGGTGGTCCTGCCGCACCGGGGTCTGCCACACCTGTGCCACCGGCCTGGTCTCGGGCGAGGTTCAGTACGGCCTCGAGCCGCTCGAGCCGCCCGAGCCGGGCGATGTCCTGATCTGCTGCTGCAAGCCGTCCAGCGAGCTCGTCCTCGACCTCTGAGCGACCCCGCGGTCCCAGTCCCGGTGCCCGGACCGATTAGCCGGGGCGCCGGCGCGAGTCTCAGCTGGCAGGCGTCCAAACACAGGAGACAACGATGAGCACGGTGACCTCGGCTGACGGAACCACAATCGCATTCGACCGCCTCGGATCGGGGCCACCAGTGGTCCTGGTCGCGGGCGCGTTCAACACGCGGTCGACGACCGCCCCGCTGGCGGCCGCCCTGCAGGACCGCTTCACGGTCCTCAACCCAGACCGGCGGGGCCGTGGCGACAGCGGCGATACGCCGCCCTACTCGGTGGCGCGCGAGATCGAGGACATCGAGGCGCTGCTCGACGCGGCCGGCGGATCGGCCGCCGTGTTCGGCTATTCGTCCGGCGCCAACCTGGCGCTGCAGGCCACCGCCAGCGGCGCGCCGATCAGCAAGCTGGCGCTGTACGAGCCGCCGTTCCTGGTCGACGACAGCCGCCCGCCGCTGCCGGCGGACTTCCCAGAGCAGCTCGCCGAGCTCGTGGCCGTCGGCCGGCGCGGCGACGCGGTCGAGCTGTATCAGACGACCGCGGTCGGGATCCCCGAGCCGGTCGTGGTCCAGCTGCGCAACGCCCCGTTCCGGCCCGGGCTGGAGGCGATCGCCCATACGCTCGTGTACGACGCCAAGGTCGTCGGGGACCTCAGGCTCCCGCCGGAGCTGGGCGCGGCGGTGAAGACCCCGACGCTGGTGATCGCCGGCGAGCAGAGCCCGCCGCTGCTGCAAAGCGCCGCCCGTGCGCTGGCGGGCGCGCTCGTCGACGGCCGCAGCGTCGTGCTCGCCGGCCAGACGCACGACATCGATCCGGACGTCACGGCTGCGGTGCTGGTGGACTTCCTGTGACGTGAGCGGTCACGCCTTCGGGCCGAGCTGCGATCGTCTCGTCAGGGCACCAGTTTCCGCCTAAGGCCAATGACCTCCGTGCGGTTGAGAGCGTGGAGTCCAGGGGATGCATCGGCGATCGCCCCGGTGCTTGACGATCCTCAGGTACTGAGGTGGTCGCACATCGGAGAGCTCGGTGCCGAGCGCTGGATCGCCGAGCAGAGCGAGGGTCGGCGCGGACCCTCGATGGCGGTATGTGAGGCCGACGACGACCGCGTGCTCGGAAAGGTCGCGCTGCGCTTGCCGGGCAAGGCCTCACCGGCGACCAGCTGCGCCGTCATCTGGGCCGATGATCGCCCGGTCGGCGAGCTCAGCTACTGGGCGGGTCGGCGCGACACCTCGACAGCCAACGCGAGTCCAGCACGACCGACATGGAGTTCCTCGTACTCTCGCTGTGTTCATCATCACCCTTTGAGCGCGGGGGGTCGAGGATCGGCTGCGGGGGCACGACCAGTATCTGTTCTCGCAACCGGCAGCGCAGCCGCTGCACCCGTTGCTGCGCACCGCGATCGCCCCCGCGCGGGTGCAATCGTTGGGCGGCACGCTCGCGGCCCCCGAACGCGACCTTACGGCGCTGGCGACGTCGAAGCTAGCTCCGCACGAATACGCGGCCGCGTTCAGCCAGTACGTGCAGGCGGGCATGCCAGCGAATTTCTAGCGGCCACCCGGGTACCGCGGTAGGGATGGTGGCAACGGCGGCGGGTCATGCGGCGCCCGTTTCCGCCAGGATTAATCCCTGATGGCGCTGGCCTACACGGACTACTACGCGGTGCTTGGCGTGCCGCGTGACGCGGATCAGGACGCGATCCGCCGCGCCTACCGCAAGCTGGCCCGCACGTACCACCCCGACCTCAACTCCGACAGCGACGCGGAGGACCGTTTCAAGGAGCTCGGCGAGGCGTACGAGATCCTGTCCGATCCTGACAAGCGCGAGCGCTACGACCGCCTCGGCGCGAACTGGCGCGAGCAGGAGCAGGAGGCGCCGGACGCGGACTTCGAGGAGTTCTTCGCCCGCCAGGGGTTCGGCAGTGACGACACCCGGGTGCAGTTCAGCGACGACCTGTTCGAGCGGCTGTTCGGAGGCCGTCCCGGCGGCGGCCCGGGCGGGCAGCCGCGTGGGCCGCTGCGAGGCCACGACCGCGAGGCGTTGCTCGAGCTGTCGCTGGAGGACGCGCTGGAGGGAGGACGTCGCAAGCTCACGCTCGATCACCGTGAGATCGAAGTCAACTTCCCTGCCGGAGTGCGCGACGGCCAGTTGATTCGCCTGGCCGGACAGGGCGGACCGGGTCGCGACGGCGGTCCGCCCGGCGACCTCTACCTCCGGATCGCGCTGAGGCCCCACCCGAACTTCCGCCGGCGCGGCGACGACGACCTCGACGTCGACCTTCCGGTGGCTCCGTGGCAGGCTGCGCTCGGTGCGACCGTCCCGGTCCAGACTCCGGGCGGCACCGCCCAGGTCCGGGTGCCGGCTGGCTCCTCCAGCGGGCGTCGCCTCCGGCTCCGCGGGCGAGGGCTGCCGAAGTCCGGGGGCACCAGCGGCGATCTCCACGCGATCGTCAAGATCACCGTTCCCAAGCAGCTGTCCGACCGTGAACGCGAGCTCTACGAGCAGCTCGCCGAGAGCTCATCCCGGGAGGCGACCGCATGAACAGCGAAGAGCCGGTGGAACTGGCCGTCGTCGCGCGCCGGGCGGGCGTCCGGATCGCGCTCGTCCGCCGCTATCTGGAGTTCGGCCTAATCGAGCCGCACCCTGAGCCGAGCGAGGCACCGGGCTACGACCCGCGCAGCGCCGCACGGGTCGCGCGGGCGGAGCGGTTGCGCCGCGACCTCGGGCTCAACTATGCCGGCGCCGTGCTCGCGTGCGAACTACTCGACCGGATCCGCGAGCTGGAGGCCCGACAATAAGCGCCCGTCAGCGCCGTAGCCGCCGCTCGATTGCGAGGCTGATGCGCCTGATGGCTTCGCCGTAGGCTCTTCTCGCGGTTTCTGGCAGCGGCAGCGGGGAGCGCCGGGTCGACAGGGCGCGCTGTTGCCATACCCGTTGATGGCCGTCGTGCGGCGCGCGTCGATCGCGGCTCATCGCGGCCACGACCGCGTCGTCCGTCGCGGAGGCTTTTCCCGCGTACACCCAGGCGAGGCGGAACCCCAGACCAGCCGCGAGGTACGCGAAGCTCGCGAGTTCGTGCTCACGCGGGCCACTGCGGCGCGCGACTATCCGGAGCGAGAGACCGAGCGCGACGAGGCTCTTGGCGGTACGGAACCAGAGGCCGGCTCGCCCGCGGCGCAGCGCCTCGGCGGCGTCTCCCAGCCGCCGCTCGCCGAGCGCCGAGATCGAGAGCTCGGTCAGCATCGAGGCGGTCTCTATCGTGCCGAGCGCCCTGCGGGTCGGGTGGCCGCGCGGTAGGCCGCGGGCTACGAGCACGAGGCGCGTGGCGGCCGCGCCGGTGGCGGTCGCGGTGGCGACGAATGCCGGTCCGAGGATCATGCGGCTGCGCGCCCACACCGGCACCGCGGTGCAGGCGAGCAGCACGCCGGTGTAGGAGCCGAGATAGCTGCCCAGCAGCGAGGTCAGCGCCCCCAAGGCACGGGCGGCCTTCGCCCGCCCGGCCAGGTCCGCCGCCACCGCCAGCGAGCCGGAGCCACTGAACGCGACCAGGCACCAGGCGCCCGTGTTCATCGGCGAGCGTGGCTTGAAGATCCTCATCATGTTCAGGAATCGCTCGGGGCGGCCGAGATCGGCGATCAGCAGGACCGGCGCGGGCACGACGGCGCCGAGCGCTACCTGGCGGGCGATCGCGGCGGAGCGGTGGTCGCCGGCGACGTCACAGGCGAGCGCGACGAACGCCGCGCCGGATGCCATCCCGCCGAACCAGAAGTAGGTCGCGACTTCCCAGCTCCACACGGGTGCGTGAATGAACGGCCCGTGGATCTCCGAAGCCGGCGCGCCGCGCATTCTCCGGTTCGCCTGCGCGACCTCCCCGGGAGCCGGGTCAGCGGCGGCGTACGCGGTGTCGCGCCGCTTGTACAGAAACGACCACTGAGCGTCGCCAAAGTCAGGGCGCGCGAGCCCGACCGGCGCCCCCGGCGTGGCCGCGGTCCACGAGCCCGGTCCACCGCGCGCGCCCACCGCCGGGTGGATGTCACGGGTTTCGGTGTCGTGGTCAGCCACCCAGTCGGTGTCGCGTTGCTGGGTGGTGTCCGGAGGCGCATCCTGCGAAGCCAGCTCCGCCGCCTCGCCGTCGTGCTCGAGCCTTCCCTCCCAGCGGTGCTCGTGGCTCACCAGGTCCTCCCCCTACGTGTCCTGCGGCCCCGGCGTGCGGCCGTGACGAACGCGACGACCGCGCCCGCGCTTGCGAGCAGACCGGCGGCGACCGCGGCCAGCGTGGCCGGGACCACGTTCTCCTGCACTGGCGAGTCCGCGTGTGCGGGCAATCCGTAGCGCTCGGGCGGCTCGGTCAACAGGAAGAACGCGCCCAGGCCGCCGGCGAGCTGCTCTCCGGGCTCGTCGCCGGCGCCGTACAGGTAAGCGCCCTCGATGCCGCGCACATGCAGCTCGGCGACCCGGCGCGAGGCGATCTCCACCAGCTCCTCGTGGGGGCCGAACTGGATCGAGTCGGTCGGGCAGGACTTCGCGCACGCGGGCTCCAGTCCGTCCTCGAGGCGGTCATAACAGAGCGTGCACTTGCCGGCGCGCCCGTCCTCGGGGTCGCGGTCGACCACGCCGAACGGACACGCCGGAACGCAGTAGCCGCAACCGTTACAGACGTCGGGCTGCAGCACCACCGTCTGATGCTCGGTGCGGATCAGCGCGCCGGTGGGGCAGGCGTCGAGACAGCCCGCGTTGGTGCAGTGCTTGCAGACGTCGGACATGAACACCCAATCGCCCATCTTGCGCACCGCCTCGGCGACGTCCACGAGGCCCGACGCGGCCTGCGCAGCATCGACGAGGTCGATTGCGCCGGCGGCCGGGATCGCCGGTAACTTGCCCCCGGCCCCGGCGTTGAGCGCACGCTGCGCCTCTTGCTTGAGCTGCGGCGAGGGCTCGAACAGCTCGACGAACCGGACGTGCCGCCACGTCGAACCGGAGAGATCGCCCGTGTGGTCGTAGGAGACGCCCTTGCCGGACTGCGAGCCGTCCGCGGGCAGGTCGTTCCACTGCTTGCAGGCGACCTCGCAGGCCTTGCAGCCGATGCACACCGTTGTGTCGGTGAAGAAGCCCATCCGCTGGATTGGGATCCCGCCCACCCCGCCCACCCCGCCCGCCCGATGGATCGCGATCTCGGTGTCCGGGACGCTGGTGCTCATCGGCTCTCCTCCTGCGGATCCTCGGCCGCCGGGTCGTCCTCGTTCGGCCGGATGTGATGCCCCCCGAGCGCGGCGCCGGCCAGCCGCGCGGTGCTCGCGCCCTGCCTGCGGCCGGCCCGCACGTCGCAGGTGAACGCCTTGTCGTCCTGGATCGAGACGTTCGGATCGCCGGACAGCGAGACGAGCTCGTTGGCCGTGTCGCCGCGTGAGAGTCCGCTGTAGCCCCAGTGCCACGGGAGCGCTATCTGGTGAATCACCCGCCCGTCCACCCGCAGCGGCCGGATGCGATCGGTGACCTTGGCCCGCGCCTCGATCTCCGCCCGCTCGGTGACGATCGTCATCCAGCCGCCGTCCTCGATCCCCCGGTCGGCGGCGAGCTGTGGATCGATCTCGGCAAACATCTCGGGCTGCAGCTCCACCAGCCAGGGGACCGTGCGGCTCATCCCGCCCGCCGTGTGGTGCTCGGTCAACCGGAAGGTCGTCGCCACCAGCGGGTAGCGCGGGTCGCCGGCCGCGTGGTACGGATTCTCGGGCCGGTGCCAGCGGATTGCAGCCGGGTTGCCCTCCATCTTCGGGTACAGGAGGTTGGGCAAGGGCGACTCGAGCGGCTCGTAGAAGGTGGGCAGGGGCCCGTCGAGCAGACCGCTCGGCGAGTACAGCCAGCCGCGGCCGTCGCCCATCATGATGAACGGGTCCGTGCCACCGATCGCATCCATACCTCGAGCGTCCGGCGCCGGGCGATAGTGCGGGTGCTTATCTGCGGGAAAGTCTGGGACGTCGTGTCCCGCCCAGCGGCCCTGACCTTCGTCCCACCACACGTAGCGCTTACGCTCAGACCAGGGCCTGCCCTGCGGATCGGCGCTGGCGCGGTTGTACAGGATCCGCCGGTTCGCGGGCCACGCCCACGCCCACTCCGGTGAGACGATCCCGCCCGCTGCGCTGATGTCACCGGGACGACGCCGGCGCGCCTGATTGACCCCATCTTTGTAAATACCGGAGTAGATCCAGCAGCCGCAGGCGGTCGAGCCATCGCTGCGCAGCTCGTCGAACGAGCTGACAGGCCTACCCGTCGCCACGTCGTAGCCGTTGATCTCCTTGATCACGGCCTCCACGTCGGGCTCGCGCACCTCACCGCACTCCGGGTAATCCCACTTCAGGTTCACGATCGGCCAATCCCGCTCGCGCTCTGACCTGGCGTAGTGCGCCTTGACCCGTTTGGCCAGATGGTGCATGAACCACAGCTCCGAGCGCGCGTCACCCGGCGGGTGCAGCGCCTTGTCGCGGAACTGCACCAGGCGCTGGGTGTTTGTGAACGACCCCTCCTTCTCGATATGCGAGGCGGCGGGCATCAGGAACACCTCGGTCTCGATCGCCTCGGGTGCAAGCTCGCCCGACTGCACCTCCGGCGAGTCGCGCCAGAAGGTGGCGGTCTCGATCTCGGCCAGATCGCGCACCACGAGCCACTTGAGCCTGGCCAGCGCGCGACGCTGAAGCCCCGCGTGCTGCGAGCCGACTGCCGGGTTCTGACCCATCACGAACAGGCCCTCCAGACCGCCGTCCAGCGCGCGGAACATCGTCGAGAAGTGGGAGTGGTTGCCGGTCAGCTTCGGTAGCCGGCCGAAGCCGTAATCGTTCTCCGGGGTCGCCACCTCGCCGAACCACGCCTTGAGCAGCGAGACGATGTAGGCGTCAAAGTGAGACCACCAGCCGCGATCCGCCTTGCCGGTGCCGATGTACTCCCTCAGCGTCAGGTGACCCTCGCGAGTCCTCGGCATGTGCAGATAGCCAGGCAGCAGGTCATACAAGGTCGGGATGTCGGTCGACCCTTGAATCGACGCGTGCCCGCGCATCGCCATGATGCCGCCGCCAGGCCGGCCGACATTGCCCAGCAGCAACTGGAGGATCGCCGCACTGCGGATCATCTGCACAGCCTCGGAATGCTGCGTCCACCCGTTCGCGTAGCAGAACGCGCTCGTGCGCTCACGCCCGGAGTTGGCGATCAGCGCATCGGCCACCGCCATGAAGTCCTCGCGCGAGATCCCACAGATGCGCTGCACCATCTCCGGCGTATAGCGAGCGAAGTGCCGGCGCAGGATCTGAAAGACGCTCCGCGGGTGCTCGAGCGTCTCGTCGTACTCGATACCGTCCACCGACATCCCCGCGCCGGTGTGCTCGCTGAACGCCTGCGTAGCGTGCTCACTCGACCCAGCCGAGAAATCGACCCGGCAGCCCCCATACATCCACGAGATCGGGTCGTAAGTTCCGGTCTCGGGGTCGTAGCCCGAGAACACGCCGTCCAAGTCCTCGGTGTCGCGGAAGCTCTCGTCGACGATCGCGCACGCGTTCGTGTAGTTGACGAGGTACTCCTTGAAGTAGGACTCAGTCTCGATCACGTGGCGGATGATCCCGCCAAGGAACGCGACATCGGTCCCCGCCCGGATCGGGACGTACTGGTCGGCCATCTGGCTGGTGCGGCCATACCGTGGATCGACATGAATGACCCGCGCGCCCCGCTCCTTGGCCTTCATCACCCACCGGAACCCAACCGGGTGCGCCTCGGCCATGTTCCCGCCCTCGATCACGATGCAGTCGGAGTTCTGAAGGTCCTGCTGGAAGTTGGTGGCGCCGCCGCGCCCGAACGAGCTCCCCAGACCGGGGACCGTGGAGCTGTGTCATATCCGCGCCTGATTCTCGACCTGGATCGCCCCGATCGCGGTGAACAGCTTCTTGATCAGATAGTTCTCCTCGTTGTCCAGCGTCGCCCCACCCAGGTGAGCGAAGCCCAGCGTGCGGTCGACGCGCCAGCCGTGGCGATCGGTCTCCTGCCAGCCGCTCTCGCGCGCGGCGATCACCCGATCGGCAATCATGTCCATCGCCCGCTCCAGCTCCAGTTCCTCCCACTCGGTGCCGCCCGGCGGGCGGTACCTGACCTTCGTCAGGCGCCCCGGCTGCTGCACCAGCTGGCGCGATGACGCGCCCTTCGGGCACATCGTCCCCTGGTTGATCGGCGAGCGGGGATTCCCCTCGATGTCGACCAGCTCGCCGTCTCGCGTGTACACCAGCTGGCCGCACCCCACCGCGCAGAACGGACACACCGACTCAGTCACCTTCAACCCGGCGATCCTCGTCTCCGCCCGCCGCGTCAGCTCCGAGGCCGCGCTGGGACCAAGGCCCCAATCCATCGCGCGACCGACCAGCGGCAGCCGCCGCAACGACTCAAAAGAGCGCGGGCGAGACCCCGACGGGCTCATCGCCTCCATCCAGTCGTCTCCATCCGGATCACGACAACGGCAAGCCTCTCACTCGAGGGGTGCGTTGGCAAGATTACCGGCGCGACGTCTAACGGGATTGGGCCAGACGGCCCTCAGTCGCACCGGTCCCCGTCGACTTGACCCCTGGGCCGCTGTGGCTGCCAGTGGCGGACGACGGCTGCCAGACGTCGGAAAGTGCCGAGCGGAGCTGCTTGCGGGAGCTGATCCCGAGCTTCCCGAACACCTTGGTCAGGTGCCACTCAACCGTCCGCGAGCTCAGGAACAGCTGGGCGCCGATCTCAGGGTTCGTTTGCCCGTCGGCGGCTAGGCGCGCGACCTGCACCTCCTGCGATGTCAGCTCGTCGAGCGTCTCGACCGTGCGCTTGCGCACCGTCTCGCCGGTGGCCAGCAGCTCGCGGCGGGCGCGCTCGGCGAATGCCTCCATGCCCATGTCCGAGAGCATCGTGTACGCGATTCGCAGCTGTTCACGGGCATCGACGCGACGGTGCTCGCGCCGCAGCCATTCGCCGTACAGGAGATGCGTGCGGGCCAGCGTCGCGCGGGTTTTGACGTGCGACAGCCGTTCGATCGCCTCCCGGTAGAGCCGCTCGGCGGCTTCTCCCTCGGCAAGCATCGCCGCCGCGCGCGCATGGGTCCCGAGCGCCCAGTCCGTGCCGGCGGCATCCGCAATCTCAGCAAGTTGGGCGAGCAGACCCGTCGCGCGCTCCGCCTGGCCGCTGCGCGCGCCAGCCTCGATCAGTTCCGCCAGCAGCAAGTCCGACGGCCCCAGCCCGCCCGCTGCCTCGACGGCCCGTTCGGCCGCGGCCAGGGCATCCTCGTAGCGGCCGAGTCCGTTATAGCGGATCGCGCTGCCCCAGTCATTGGCGGCGAGGAACAGTCCCTCGCCGCGTCGCAGCACGTCCTGTCGGCGCGCCTCGACGAGCGCCGCTGCCTCGGCGTCCCGTCCCCGCCAGTTCGCCAGCACGATCGAAGTGCGCAGCGGCACGTGACTGCCGGTCGCCTCGACGACGGCGTCTGACTCGGCGGCCAGCGACATAGCCATCCCGATCCTCCCCGAGAACAGCTCGACGAGCACGCGGTCGGTGAGCGCGACGGGCAGCGCGGAGAACGCGCCGGCGCGGCGCGCGAGTTCGAGATGGCGCGCGGTGAGCTCGTCCCACGCCCCATCATCGGCCAGCGCCCGGGCGATGCGGCAGGCCAGCCACAGCCAGCGCAGCTCGTCATCCTCGGAGCGCCGCTCGTCACGGAACGCGCGCAGCGCGACCTTCAACGCCGGCGCCCCCGCAACGTAGCCCTCCCGGGTGAGGAGGGCGAGCCCGTCCAGCAGCAGGTCGCAGGCACGGGTGGAGGGATCCCAGTCAGCGGCCAGAACCGCGGCGGCGACCTCGCGCGGATCGCCTCCATGCACCAGACGGTCGGCGGAGAGCGCGGCCGCGAATGCCTCGAGGTATGCCTCGCGCGCGAGCCTCGGATCCAGCGGCTCGAGCCGCTTGGCCGCATCGAGCAGCAGTGGAGGAGCGTCGCGGCCCCGCGTCATCGCGAAGGTGATCTGCGCCTGCAACAGCTGGGCGCACGCCTGCTCGAGCTCGTCCAAGGGTCCCGCCTTGGCGATCGCCAGCAGCCGCAGCGCCGCGTCGCTCGCGCCGGCCTGGTGCTTGCCCTTTGCGGCGAGGAGCGCACGCTGTGCCCGGCGCCTCGGATCGGGCGTCAGTTCGACGGCGCGCTCGTGAAATGCCGCCCCCGCCGCCAGGGCCCCTCGGGCCCGCGCTCGGCCGGCCGAGCGCTCCAGCTCGGCGGCGACGTCCTCGTCGAGGCCAGCCGTCGCGTGGGCGCGGTGCCAGGCGCGGCGATCGGGGTCGATGTCGGCATCGGTGGCCTGCGCGAGCGCCCGGTGAACGCGCCGTCGCTGCTCCGGCGCTGCCGCGCGCTTCACCGCCGAACGCACGAGCGGATGATCGAAGCGCACCTGCGCGCCGAAATCGACTAGTCCCGCGGCGGCGGCCGGCGCAGCCGCGTCGGGCCCGATGCCGAGCTCCGCGGCCGCACGCCACACCAACACTGGATCCCCCAGTGGCTCTGCCGCGGCGACGAGAAGCAACAGCCGCGTCGAGGGCGGAAGCGGCGCCAGCCGCTCCCTGAAGCTCTGCTCGATCCGCTCCGACAACGCTGGCCCGTCGGACAGCCAGAACCCGCCCGCGAGCTCGCCAGGCGTCCAGCCGCGTGGCAGCTGCAGCAGCGCCAGCGGGTTGCCGTGCGTCTCGGCCACGAGACGATCACGCACGCGCTCGTCAAGTGGACCGGTGATCACGGTCGCGAGTAGCTCGTGCGCATCACGGTCGTCCAGCCCGCCGACGGCGAGCTCCGGCAGCCCCTCGAAGTGCCGCTCGCCGCTCGGCTCGCGCACGGCGAAGACCAGCCCGACCGACTCCGCACCGAGACGGCGCGCGACGAACGCCAGCGCCTGCGCCGAGGCCGCGTCAAGCCACTGCGCGTCGTCCACGATGCAGACGAGGGGTTGGTCTTCCGCGACGTCGGACAGCAGACTCAGGACCGCCAGGCCGACGAGGAACCGATCCGGCGCATCGCCGTCGCGCAAACCGAACGCGGTGCCAAGCGCAGCGCGCTGCGGGCCGGGAAGGCGCTCGACGCGATCCAGGAACGGCGCGCACAGCTGCTGCAACCCCGCGTAGGCGAGCTCCATCTCCGACTCGACTCCGGCCGCCCGGGCCTTGCCGCACCCCGACGAGTGCTGCGACAGATACTCCAGCAACGCACCCTTGCCAACCCCGGCATCCCCGCGCACCAGCGTAGGGGCGGCTCCCTGCGTTGGCAACCCCGGCGCCGCCGGCCCGTGGCCACGGGATCGGGCACCCCCGGGGGCGTTAACCGGGGTGCCCACCGGGCGCGACGAACAGGTCCGGAGAGCACGCTTCATGGCATCCCTACTACGAAGACCGATTCAGGGTCTTCCCACGCACCAGGAGGTAGTCATGAGCGCCACCGAAGCAGGCACCACAAGCCGCGACGCGAGCGTCGGGCCGGTGGACATGAAGCTTGAGGTCCAGGTCATCCCCGTGTCCGACGTTGACCGATCCAAGGAGTTCTATGAGCGCTTGGGTTGGAGGCTCGACGACGACGTGGCCCCGATGGAGGGCCTTCGCATCGTCCAGTTCACGCCGCCGGGCTCGGGTACCTCGGTCGATTTCGGCCAGGGAATCACGACCGGCGCGCTCGGCTCGGCCGAGGGTACGCTGACTGTCTCCGACATCGAAGCGGCACATGACGAACTCGTCAGCCGTGGGATCGTCGTCAGTGACATCTGGCACGGCCCGCCGTTCCCGGTCGAAGCGCGGCAACCCGGCCCCGACCCCGAGCGCAGCAGCTACGGATCGTTCGTGTACTTCACCGATCCCGACAGCAATACGTGGCTGGTCCAGGAGGTCACGACCCGGCTCCCCGGCCGGATGAACGCCACTGAGACGGGCTACCCGTCCGCGGCGGACCTGGAGAGCGCGCTTCAGCGTGCCGAGGCCGCCCACCGCGAGCACGAGAAGCGCACTGGGCGGTCGCACCTGTTCCACCGGTCAGACCAGGACGAGAACTGGCTCGCCTGGTACGCCGCCTACATGGTGGCCGAGCAGGCCGGGACGGACCTGCCTTCGTAACCGGACCCGCGCTCGCCCCGGCCGCCGCGGCTGCGGCAGCCGGGGCAACGCGGCACCGATGCAAACCCCAACTCATGAGCCTCGCGAACGGATGCCGCTGCATCACCGAGGTGACCCGCTACCTCGGTACGTACGGTTCGGCCGGGGTCAGCAAGGCGATGCTGCTCGGCGTGATTCCACCGTTCTTGCTGCGGGCTGAGGACAACGGATCGGGATGCAGCGCTTCGAGCGAGCTTCAGCGTCGCCGCCGGAGCGTCCCCCTACGCATCCTATGCGTGCGTCGACACATGGCTGCCTATACGCGATCGGTCTGGCACGCCGGCGACGCTCGTCTTGCGGATCGGAATCGCGCCGCCCAGGCAAAGGCCAATACTGATCGCAGGAGGACACGATGCCCGACATCACCAAGGGGTGAACGTCTTCCGCTTCGGGTCGTATCACTTCTCGGTCACCTGTTTGTGAATTCGCGCGCGGATTTGCTTCCAGCGCGCCAAGGGCGCGTCGAGCTCGAACCGCTCCACCAGGCGCACCGCGGAGTCGAAGGCCAGCCAAGCCATGACCTTCGACTGCACGAAGTGCCGGCGCGGCCCTCGGACCTCCCAGATGCCATCGTCCGGCTTCTCCCAGACCGTTTCGAGGTACTGAACGAGCGCGCGCACGCGCGGCCAGTTGTGAGCATCGACGCTGCCGGTAACCATGCTGGTCGCGTAAGCGACTCCGGCAACCTCGCCGTAGACATCGAGCTGGAACTGCTTGGCGGCCGCGTTGCCGACCCTCACCGGATGCGAGCCCTCATACCCGGCGAGCCAGTCGAGCTCGATCTCTTCGAGCTGGCGCTGGCCCTCTGTGCCGTACATGATCTGCAGCTTCGAGACGTCCCCGGCACCCGCTCGAAGCGCCCAGCGCCCGAACGCGAGCGCCTCGTCGACGTAGCCGCCCTCGAGCAGGGCGTCGAGCGTCAGCACCGAGACGTGCCCCACGAGCGGCTGGTCGGAAACCTTTCCGCAGGCCTTCACGCACCTCACGCTCGTCGCGGCCGCGAAGACGCTGGCAAACCCGAGCGCCGATGCGGCAGCTCGCTACCTGGATCCGCGACCCGCTGGATCCAGAACCCGCTAGCTCGGATCAGGAGCGGATCAATGCCCCGAGGGCGTCTGGGTCAGACAGGGTTTCGAAGCCAACCGGCCGGCCGTCGAGCACCGCAAAGGGCGTGCCGCGGGGGTCTTGCTCGTCGAAGACCTCGTCGATCTCACGGACCCAGCTCTCGTAACGACCCTCCTGGACGCCGGCGACATAGTCGGCGCTGGTGAGCCCCACGCGCCTGCCGAGCCCCACCAGGTCCTGGGTCGAGAAGCCGCCGCTGTGTTCCGGCGGCTGGTTGGCGAACATCTCGCGACGCAACTCATCGAATCGGCCGGCCCCCGCCGCCACCGCCAGAGCGTTTGCCGCCCGAACCGATTCATCTCCGAGAAACGACCGGATTCGATACTCCACAGCAACCGCGCCGGCCGCGACCTCGCGACGCAGCAGGTCTCCAGACGCCGCCTCAAACTCCCGGCAGTAGGGACACTGCAGATCCTCGAAGACCACCAATCGGCGCCGCGCGCCTTGACTGCCGACGAGCACACCCCCTCCAGGGGTATGGCCCGGCGGCGCCTCAGTCGTTTCCATGACACCCATTCTGACCCTTCCGAGCTTTGGTGGTGCACCCGCCGGACGAGGGACAGGCGCACCTGAGGCGGGCGACGACGCGTGACGAACCGGTGATCGTGATCCCTACCTGCTCCGCGCGGCCTGACTAGGGAAACCTTCTACGCCTCGTCTTCGTCGAGGACGCCCTCGGGGTCGTCGGGGGGGATGTCGGTCTCGAGCGTCGGATCATCGGACGAGCTCAAGTCCGCATCCTGCGGTTCCTCGCCAGACTCCAGGTCCGGGTCCTCGGACGCGGCCTCCTCGTCGGAGCCCTCGACCGTCTCCCCTTCGGCCTCGGTCGCCTCGTCGGCACCCGACCCGTCGCCGGCGCGGACGCCCGACAGGTCGATGCCGAGCTCCTCGGCCGCGCGCAGCAGGTCGTCGTCCTCCTCGCGCATCTCCGCGCGCTCGCCCTCTTCGGAGACCACGTTGACGTCGAGCGCCAGCGACTGCATCTCCTTGAGCAGGACCTTGAACGACTCGGGAATCGACGGCTCAGCGATGTTCTCGCCCTTGACGATCGCCTCATAGGCCTTGACCCGGCCGACCGTGTCGTCGGACTTGATCGTCAGCATCTCCTGCAGCGTGTACGCGGCGCCATAGGCCTCCAGCGCCCACACCTCCATCTCACCGAACCGCTGACCACCGAACTGCGCCTTACCACCCAGCGGCTGCTGGGTGACCAGCGAGTACGGGCCAGTCGACCGCGCGTGGATCTTGTCATCGACCAGGTGCAGCAACTTCAGGATGTACATGTAGCCCACCGTCACCTGCTCGGCGAACGGCTCACCGGTACGACCGTTGAACAGCGTCGCCTTACCGGAGGCGCGCGTCCCCTCGCGCCGGGTGGTGTCGACGTCCATGCGGATCAGCCCGTTGCCCTGCGTGTGCTCGTCCTGCCAGCGGACCAGCGCCTCGTCGACGTCGTTGACGGTGGCGCCGTCGAACACCGGCGTGGAGATGTAGACCTTGCCGGCGCTGCCGTCGGGACGCGAGCCGCCGTTGGTGGCCTGCTTGCGGGCCTCGGACCCGTCCTCGTACCAGCCATTGGCCGCGACCCAACCGAGGTGGGTCTCGAGCACCTGACCGAGGTTCATCCGGCTCGGGACCCCGAGCGGGTTCAGGATCACGTCGACCGGCGTGCCGTCCTCCAGGAACGGCATGTCCTGGACGTCGACGATCTTCGAGATCACGCCCTTGTTCCCGTGCCGGCCGGCGAGCTTGTCGCCCTCGGCGATCTTGCGCTTCTTGGCCACGAACACCCGCACCAGATCGTTCACACCCGGCGGCAGGTCGTCACCCTCGTCACGGCTGAAGGTCTTGACGTCGATCACGACGCCACCCTCACCGTGCGGGACCTTCAACGACGTGTCGCGAACCTCACGCGCCTTCTCCTTAAAGATCGCGCGGATCAACTTCTCCTCGGCCGTCAGCTCAGTCTCGCCCTTCGGCGTCACCTTGCCCACCAGCAGGTCGCCCGACGACACCTCGGCGCCGATCCGGACGATCCCGCGGTCGTCGAGGTTGCGCAGCGACTCCTCCGACCGATTCGGGATATCACGAGTGATCTCCTCATCGCCCAGCTTGGTCGTACGCGCGTCGACCTCGTACTCCTCGATATGAATCGAGGTGAGCTCGTCATCCTGGACCAAGCGCCTGGACAGGATGATCGCGTCCTCGAAGTTGTAACCCTCCCAGGACATGAACGCGACCAGCAGGTTCTTGCCCAGCGCCATCTCACCCATATCGCTCGCCGAGCCGTCGGCCAGGACCTCCCCGGCCTCGACCTCGGTCCCGACATCGACGATCGGCTTCTGGTGGATCAGCGTCCCCTGGTTTGAGCGCATGAACTTCTGGAGCTCGTACTCGTGCGGTCCTTCCTTGCCTTCGACGACGATCTGCTCTGCGTCGACGTAGGCGACGGTGCCCGCCTCCTCGGCCAGCGCCACGTCCCCGGTGTCGATCGCCGCGCGGCGCTCCATCCCGGTACCGATCACCGGTGCGTCGGTGACCAGCAGCGGCACCGCCTGGCGCTGCATGTTGGAGCCCATCAGCGCCCGGTTGGCGTCGTCGTGCTCCAGGAACGGGATCATCGCCGTCGCCACCGACCAGATCTGCTCGGGCGACACGTCGATCAGGTCCACCTCGTTGGGGGCGACCGTCACGTACTGACCTGCCTGCGTCCGGCACAGGATCTCCTCGCCCTGCAGCCGGCCGCTGTCATCGACCGGCGTGTTCGCCTGGGCGATGATCTGCTCCTCCTCCTGGTTGGCGTCCAGGTGGATGACTTCGTCGCTGACCTTGCCGTTCTTGACGACGCGATAGGGGGTCGTGACGAACCCGTACTCCGAGATCTCGGCGTAGGAGGACAGCGAGCCGATCAGGCCGATGTTCGGACCCTCCGGGGTCTCGATCGGACACATCCGCCCGTAGTGGGTCGGGTGCACGTCGCGGACCTCAATCGGCGCCCGCTCCCGGGTCAGACCGCCGGCGCCGAGCGAGTTCAGTCGCCGGCGATGGGTCAGCCCGGACAGCGAGTTGGTCTGGTCCATGAACTGGCTGAGCTGGGAGCTCCCGAAGAACTCCTTCAGCGCCGCCACCACCGGGCGGATGTTGACGATCGTCTGCGGCGTGATCGTGTCGGCGTCCTCAGTCGTCAGACGCTCGCGCACCACCCGCTCCATCCGATACAGGCCAATCCGGAACGCCTCCTGGATCAGCTCGCCGACGGTACGCAGACGGCGATTACCGAAATGCTCATACTCGTCGAGGTGGTCGGCGATCGGCTCGCGCGGCATCGACGCGGCCTCGGCGGCGTAGTCGAGCTTTGAGGCGTCGCCTGGCTCCTCGGGCATCCCGAGCAGCCGCGGCAGCGAGATGATCTCCTTGACCAGCGCGATGATGTCGTCGTGGGTCAGCGTCCGGGTCTCGAGATCGATGTCGAGGCCCAGGCGCGAGTTCAGCTTGTAGCGACCCACCCGGGTCAGGTCATAGCGCTTGGGGTCGAAGAACAGCTGGTTGAGCAGCGAACGCGCCGCGTCGATCGACGGCGGCTCACCCGGGACGCTGCTTCTTGAACAGCTCGATCAGCGCGCCCTCCTCGGTCCGGATGGCCTCAGGATCGGCCTCGACCGTGTTGCGGATGTAGAGCGAGTTGTCGAACAGGTTGAGGATCTCCTCGTCCGACGCGTAGCCCATCGCGCGCAACAGCACCGTGACCGGCAGCTTGCGCTTACGGTCGATGCGGACGTACACCCGGCCCTTCTTGTCGATCTCCAACTCCATCCACGATCCACGCGCCGGCATCAGGTTCGCGATGAACACCTGCTTCTCGCGATCCTTGGGCTCCATCACGTACGCGCCCGGCGAACGCACGAGCTGCGTGACGACGACGCGCTCGGTGCCGTTGATGACGAACGTCCCGCGCTCGGTCATCCACGGGAAATCGCCCATAAACACCGACTGCTCGCGGATCTCACCCGTCTCCCGGTTGATAAACGCGACCGTCACGGTCAGCGGGCGCGCGTACGTGAGGTCCTTCTCACGGCACTGCTCCAGGCTAGCGACGGGCTCGTCGAAGGTGAACTCTCCGAACTGGACGGCAAGGTTTCCGGTGTAGTCCTCGATCGGCGAGATATCGTCAATCGTCTCGCGCAGCCCGCCGCCGTTCGGGTCGGTCAGCCACGCAAAGGACTTGCGCTGAATATCAATCAGGTTGGGAACTTCAAGGACCTTGTTCAGACGCGCAAAACTACGGCGCGTCCGCGGGGCATGAGTAGTAGCCAAGACGGCGGCTCCTCGGGCGGTCGGAGGGAGCGAACTCGACGCTGCCTGAGCTTGCAACTCAAGCAAGCACGATCAGCAAGATAGCACAGCGCACGCATGCCCTGTGAAGGATCATCAGCTCTCGCGGACCCCGCCCTCGACCGCCGCGTATGTGGCGCGACGTCGCATGGTGTGAGCGGCTACGACGATTGGCTAAGAAAAAGTATAGGGGGTCATCCGGAATCCGACAAGCCCCGTGCAATCCGGTGTCGTCGGCGAGGATCGCGTCGGCGAGACCGCGGTCCGGACGCCGCGCTCGAGCAGATCTGCGACCGCCGGCGTGCTCAGGCGCTCGAGCTCATGCATGGGTCTCGCTGACATCGGGGGTCGGCGCCCGGGCGGTAGCCGCCCGGCCACGGCGCCCGAACGCGGCGGCGATCGGGCCGGCGCTCAGGCCGTGCACGATCACGCTCATCAGCACGGTGATCACCATCACCTGGGCGGCGAGCGAGCTCGGGTCGCCTTTCAGTGCGATCACCGCCAGCAGCCCGAATACCAGCGATGCCAGCCCACGGGGACCCATCCAGCCGATGAACACAGCCTCGATGCGGCTGATCGTCGTTCCATGCAGGGCGATCACCACCGGCACGATCCGCACCACGGTGAGCGCCAGCACCGCGTAGGCCACGACCTGCACGCGCACGCCCGCGTCGAACACCTGGTTGACCGCTTCGCCGAACACGAACCACACGCACAGCGACAACAGCGTTCCCACGTCCTCGGCCAACTGCAGCGACTCCGACGGTAGGCCGTAGTCGCGCAACGCGAACACGATCCCGGCCACAAACGCGGCGACGAACCCGTTTCCGTCCACAGTGATCGCCACCACGTAGGTCATCACCGGCAGTACCAGCACGCCGAGCCGCAGCGCCGACGGGTCGGTCCACTTGTGCTTCCACGACCAGCCCAGCACGAGCGCTCCAACCGACCCGATCGCCCCGCCGACCCCGACCGCGATCAGGATCTGCGGCAGGGCGTTCTGCAGCGCCTCGGCCCCGGGAGTGTGCTTGGCCGTCGCGCCGGCGAGGCAGAACAGGAACACCGGCGCCACCACACCGTCGTTGAGACCGGCCTCGACGTTCATGATCTCCCGCAGGCGCACGGGCACGCGGCGATCGCGCAGGACCGCCACCGCCGGCGCCAGGTCGACTGGCACGACGATGATCGCCAGCACCGCCAGCAGCCAGGCGTCGTTCTCGGAGAACAGCGCGAGCCCGGCAAGCCAGGCCAGGATCAGGCTGAGCGGGAGCGCGATCACGAGCAGCCGTGTGAGCACGTTTCGCTCACGGCTGAGGATGCCGCCCGGCACCTCGGTGGCATCGATGAACAGCAGGATTGCGAGCACCAGCTCGACACCGCGCTCGATGATCTTGGTGTCGAGATCGATGATGATCACGGGGTGCTTGCCCGCGGTGAGCACGACTCCCACGATCGTCACTGCGATCGCCATTGTGATGCTGAACCTCGCCAGCCGGCGGGCGACCAGCGCCCAGAGGAGCACTACCAGCAGCAGCACGACGATCCCGAGCACACCGTGATCCTGACAGCGACACCGGTAGTCCTGGGTCGCGGATCGCGGCGCGTGTGCGATCGCCCCGGCGGCTCGGCACACGATCGGGAAATAATCGACGCAGGGAGGGGCGATCCCACGGGTCAACGGAGGCGGCGGCGCCAGCGATGAACCTTCGATTGCGCTCCGGTCTTGAACTTCAGACACCGAACCACCGGAGGATCGCCGATGCCCCAGCAGCCCCAGATCGAGCGCCGCGAGGCCCAGCCCTCTGTCGCGCTCGCACACACCGTGACGATGGATGAGCTGGCGAGCGCCGTCGACCGGGGGTTTCCCGAGATCTTCGGCTGGCTGGCGGCACACGGCGTCCAGCCCGCGGCGCCGCCGTTCATCCGCTACGTGTCAGTCGACATGGACGTCGGGCTCGAGATCGAGCTGGGCGTGCCCGTCGCGGCCGACCCGACCGGCGACGAGCGCGTCCACGTCGGCACCCTCCCCGCCGGCGACTACGTCACGTTGCTTCACCTCGGCAGCTATGCCGGGCTGGTCGCGGCGAACGCGGCGCTCCAGGACTGGGGGCTCGAGCACGGCGTGACCTGGGCTCGCGACGGGGGCGCGCGCTGGCGCGCCCGGGTCGAGCACTACCTGACCAACCCGGCGCAGGAGCCCGACTCGGACAAGTGGCGGACGCCGCTCGCCTACCTGACCGCACCAGAGTGATTCAGCCCTGCCGGCGGGGCACGAGCAGCCCGCGGTCGAACGCCTCCCCCACCGCGGCCGCGCGGTCGTTGACGCCGAGCTTGGCGTAGATGTGCATCAGATGGGTCTTGACCGTCGCCTCGCTGATGAACAGCCGCGCCGCGGCCTCGCGGTTGCTCGCGCCGCGGGCGATCATCTCGAGCACCTCGAGCTCGCGCTGGCTGATCGGCTCCGGAGTCGGCGCCCGCACCTGCCCAACCACGCGGGTGGCCACCGAGGGGGACAGGACGGCCTCGCCGCGCGCCGCCGCGCGCACGGCTCGGAACAGCTCGGTGGGCGGCGAGTCCTTGAGCAGGTAGCCGGTCGCCCCCGCCTCGATCGCCGACAGCACGTCGCTGTCGGTGTCGTAGGTGGTGAGCACGAGCACCCGTGCGCGCGAGCCCGAACTGGTCAGCCGCGTGATCGCGCTGACGCCGTCCATCTCGGGCATCCGCAGGTCCATCAGGATCACGTCGGGGTCCAGCAACTCCGCTTGGGCCACGGCCTCGGCGCCGGTTCCCGCCTCGCCGACGACCTCGAACTCCTCGCTCGCGGCGAACATGCCGCTGAGGCCGTTGCGGACGACCGGGTGGTCGTCGACGATCAGAAGCTTGACCGGCTCGCTCACGTGCCCGCTCCGGCCGGAATCGCCGGGACGCTGGCCGAGATCGCGGTGCCCGCCTGAGGCTCTGACTCGACCTGCAAGGTTCCGGCGACCCCCTCGACGCGCTGCTGCATCGCGGCGAGCCCGAAGCCTCCGGACTGCCCGTTGGACGAGCCGTTGCGGGCGTGATAGCTCGGGCGGACGTCGAAGCCGACGCCGTCGTCGCGGACGTCGAGCGTGACCAGGTCCTCCATGTAGGAGAGCGTGAGCCCGACGCGACTGGCCTCGGCGTGCTTGGCGACGTTGGCGAGCGCCTCCTGAGCGGTGCGCAGCAGCGCAACCTCGATCTCGGGGCGCATCACCCGCGGCGTCCCGGTGGTCGTGACCGCGACCGGGACTCCGTGCAGCTTGGACCAGCGCGACGCCACGTCCTGCATCGCGTCGGGCAGGCGGGCGCCGTCGAGCGGCTCCGGGCGCATCGCCTCGACCGACCGCCTGGCCTCCGACAGGCTCTCGCGGGCGAGATCGACCGCGGCCTGCAGGTGCTTGGCGCCCGGACCGCCGCCAGAGCCGGCGCGCTCGGCGGCCTGCAGCTGGGTGATGATCCCGGCCAGCCCCTGGGCCAGCGTGTCGTGGATCTCCCGCGCCATCCGCCGGCGCTCGTCGCCGACTCCCGCCTCGCGCGCGCTGGCGACGAGCTGCTCCTGCAGCTCGTCGTTGCGCTTGAGGCTCTCGGCGAGCCGCTCGTTGGCCTCGGTCAGCTCGCTGATCAGGCGCATGCGTCGGTCCTTCTGCTGCTGGCCGACCCAGGCGAACCACGTGAAGAACCCCGCGACGCCGGCGTTGATCAGGAACACCCCCACGAGCATCGCGATCGAGCCGGCGCTGTCGTAGGGCCCGGATCCGGTCTGGGCGATCGCCGACAGCATCGCGACCAGCGCCAGCCCGACCAGCCGCAGCCGGGGACTGGACGACAGCGTCCGGAACGCCCAGATGTAGCCGGTGAACGAGTAGAACCCGTAGACCGGCTGGCGGATCACCAGCGCCGCCGAGAGGCCGATCAGGACCGCGAACATCGCGGCCTGCACCGCCGGGCCGCCGTCGCGCCGCTGGACGAACTCGATCGCCAGCATCCAGACGAGGCTGGCGGCGGCGATCGCCACGTCGACCAGCGCGGGGCCGGTGAGGCCGCCCCGGCTCGCGATGTCCAGGGCGACCGCCACGACCAGCAGCACGTACGGCAGGACGTGCAGGGAGCGGCGCTCGCGCTCCTCCCAGAACTGGAGCCGATCGCCAGGCGCTGACTGAACTGCTTCGGTCATCGATCCCAACGGAAGAACTTACCCGCCGCTAGGCCCAGGATCACGGCCCAGACCACCAGCACCAGCAGCTGCACGGGGTGCGGCCAGTTTCCGCCGGTGGCCCGCTGGACTCCGGCGACGGTCGCCCCGAGTGGCGTGTAGTCGCTGATGTGGCGCAGCACGGCACCCATCTGGGCCCGCGGGACCCACAGGCCCGCGAAGAACATCATCGGGAAGAACAGCAGCGACCCGATCAGGTTCGCAGCCCGCTGGTTGGGCGCCATCGCGCCGACCAGCGTTCCCAGCGCCAGCATCGCGATCGCGCCGAGCACCAGCGCGATCAGGAAGCCGCCGACCTCGGTCGGGAGCGACACGCCGAACGCCGCGGCGCCCACGACCAGGATTACCGCGACCGCGCAGGCCGCGATGCCGAGGTTGATCAGGAGCTGGGCGGCCAGCAGGCGCCGGGCGCCCATCGGGGTCGTCGACAGCCGACGCAGGTACCCCTTGTCGCGATAGCTCGCCAGCGTCGCCGGCACCGCGTTCAGCGCCAGGATCGCCAGCACGAACGTGCACAGCACAGGCACGTACACGTCGATGAACGTCAGCCCGCCGAGCGAGCTCTGATGGTGCTTGTGCGTGGCCAGGCCGATCACGATCAGCAGGACCAGCGGGAACACGGTGCCCCAGAACACGGCCAGCGGCTCGCGCAGCAGCAGCTTCAGCTCGGTCAGCATCAGCCGCCCGAACGGGCGCGATCTGCGCTGGCCGGCGGGAAGCGCCGTCGCATGTGTGGCTGCGGACATCATCGAACCTCCTGGTGCTCGAGTTCAGGTACCGCCGAGGAGTCCTCCGCCGTGAGCGCGACGAACGCGTCCTCGAGGCTGGTCTGCTCCACGCGCAGGTCGTCCGGCGCAATCCCGCGGGCGATCAGCACCCGGGCCACCTCGCCGACGAGGTTGCCCGTGCCCGCGATCTCGACCCGCTCACCGTGGTGGCTGACGTCGCGGACCTCGGGGAGCGCGAGCAGCCACTCGTCCTGCAAAGGCTCGGACGGGATGAAGCCGACCCGCTGGTCGGTGCCGGACTGCGCGGCCAGCCCGGCCGGAGAGTCGACGGTGACCAGGCGGCCGCGGTTGAACAGTGCCACGCGGTCGCACAGCCGCTGGGCCTCCTCCATGAAGTGAGTGACGAGCAGAATCGTGACGCCCTGGTCGCGAACGCTCTCGATCAGCTCCCAAGTGTCGCGGCGGGCTCGGGGGTCAAGCCCGGTGGTGAGCTCGTCGAGAATCGCCACCTCCGGCCGGCCGACCAGCGCCAGGGCGATCGAGAGCCGCTGGCGCTGTCCCCCCGAGAGCTGGGCGAAGCGGTCGTCGCGCTTGTCGCTCAGGCCGAGCAGTCCAAGCAGCGAGTCGACGTCCGCCGGCTCGGAGTAGAACGAGGCGAACAGCTCGAGCGCCTCTCCCACCTTCAATTTGTCGGGAAGCTCGGAGGCCTGAAGCTGGATGCCGACGACCTCGCGCAGGCGATCGCTGTCCCGGCCCGGGCGAAGGCCGAGCACGCTGATCTGGCCGCTGCCCGGTTCGCGCAGGCCGCCGATGCATTCGACGGTCGTTGTCTTGCCGGCGCCGTTGGGGCCGAGGATCCCGAAGATCTCGCCGCGGCGCACCGAGAACGACACGTCATCGACCGCGATCAAATCGCCGTAGCGCATCCCCAGGTGCTCGACCGTCACAACATCCGGCGCCCTTCCGTCGCTGTTGGTGTTGTGTCCGTTGTTGTTCATGGCCTTCAGGATGGCGCGAATCGCCTCCGCGCGCATCGGCTGAAGGTCTCGATCTGACCGTCTCGGGAGGAGGATCTGCGGCTCCGTCAACCGACTGGGGGCATCAACCGATCGGTTGATGCCCCCTCAAATTCACGCGAGCTGCACGGCCGAGCCGCTGCCCCCGCAGATCAGCGGCGCATACCGCCGGCACGACGGCCAGCTGCGCTCGCGGACGCTGGCGATCCCGACCCGCGTGGCCTCGCGGTCAGCCCTCGCGCGACAGGGGCTCGGTGGCGGCGATCGCCCCGGCCGCGACGACCAGTCCGATCGCCGCGCGCGTCTGCTCGCCGCCCTCCTCGATCAGCGTCTGGGCGGCCTCGAGCATGCCGTCGATCCGTTCCAGCGTCGGCCCGACCGCGCCCGGGTCGGGGTCGCGGCAGACCGACCGGGCGAGGTTGATGAACTGCAGCGAGCGCTCGAAGTTGGGCGGCGGGCCCGAGCCGATCGCGGCGGCGAACGCCATCATCAGATAGCCGTTGAGCCGCGCCAGGCGGCCGCTGACCAGGCGGATCTCCGGCACCCGCGGGGGCTCAGGGGCCGCCAGCGGCCGTCCCTCGAGCGCGTCGAGCATCGTCCCGCCGACGAGCTTGGTGCGCTCGTCGTCGTCGAGGCCGGCGTAGGCGGCCATCAGCAGGATGATGTGCAGAGCGCTGATCGGGCGGCCATAGGGGACGTCGGAGGCGAACACGATCCGCTCGGCCGGGACCCGAGCGAACAGCTCGAGCTGGTCGAACACCGAGAACGTCGAGGTGTCGTAGAGGATCCCGGGGTGGTCGCGCAGCCGCGAGGCGAACATGCCCTGGTCGGCGATCGCGGCGTGGGCGAGCACCAGCACCACGTCGGGGAAGCGGAGCGCGAGGTCGGCGAGCGGGTCCATCGGAGGCATCCCACGTCCGGCGTGGATCAGGATCGGGACGTTGGCCTCGTCGGCGACCTTCCAGATCCCCTCGGCGGCCGCGTTCCCGAACCCGAACGCCTGCGCCCGTGGGTGCAGCTTGATCCCGCGGGCACCGAGCGCCAGGCAGCGCTCGGCCTCGGCCACCGGATCCTCGGCCGGGTCGAGCCGGCAGTAGGGATACAGCCGTCCTTCTGACTCCTGCGCCCAGCGGAGCACCCGGTCGTTGGGCACCCGGTAGGCGGGCGAGCGCTCGGGATCGTGAAACGGGAACGTGCAGGCCCGCGCGTCCGTCCTGACCTGGTCGAGGAACCCGAGCAGCTCGGCGGGAGTCTGCGACTGGCCGTCCTCGTCGCGGCCGAGGTGGGTGTGCGCGTCGACGACGATCGCCTCCGGCGGGAGCAGCTCGTCGAGCTCGGCCGCGAGCGACTCGAACGCCGCGGACGGGTCGGCTGGTGTTCCGGCGGGGGCCAAACTAGTGTCGCGTTTGGAAAGTTGGTGGGCACCGAGAGGTGCCACTGGTGGATGCTTGGCGAGGACGCAGGAGCCGTGGCGTAGCGGAGCTACGCGAGGCGGGCGCCGCCGGCGAAGCCGGTGGCGGGACGAAGCCAAGGGCCGCCAGGAGTGCCTCGAATGCACGCGAACTTTCCAAACGGGACACTAGGAAACGATCTGCAGCTCGTGGCCGGTGCTGTTGAGGCTGCGCCCGCCGTCCTTGGTGACCGCGACGATGTCCTCGATCCGGACCCCGAAGCGCCCGGGCAGGTAGATCCCCGGCTCGATCGAGAAGCACATCCCCGAAGCCAGCGAGCTCGTCTCGCCCTCGACCATGTACGGCGGCTCGTGGCCGATCAGCCCGATTCCGTGCCCGGCGCGGTGGATGAAATGCTCGCCGTAGCCGGCGTCGGAGATCAGCGTGCGCGCCGCGCGGTCGATCTCCTGGCATGCCGTGCCCGGGCGCACCGCGTCCAGCCCCGCCGTGTACGCGCGGGCGACCACGTCGTAGACCTCGCGCTCCTCGGCGGTGGGCTCGCCCACGTGAACGGTCCGGGTGATGTCAGACGCATACCCGCCCTTGATGCCGCCGAAGTCGAGCACCACCATGTCGCCCTCCTCGATCTCGCGACCGGACACGTGGTGGTGGGGGTTGGCGCCGTTGGGCCCCGAGCCCACGAGCGTGAACTCGACCTCGGAGTGGCCGTGCTCGCGGAGCAGGTCGGCCAGATCGGAGGCGACGTCGACCTCCCGGCGCCCCGAGAACCGCATCCGCAGCACGTCCGCGAACACGCCGTCGAGTGCCGCGGCGCCGGAGGCCAGCAACTCGAGCTCGTCCGCGTCCTTGATCGCGCGCAGCATCGGCAGCGCGGCCGTCATCGAGACGTAGCTCGAGCCGGGCAGCTGCTGCTGGAGGCCGAGCACATGCATGGCCCAGGCCGAGTCGGAGATCGCGTAGCGGCCGTTGGGGTCCAGCATGTCCGCCGCCGCCGCGTAGGGATCCTGGCCGTCGGACCAGACGCTCACCGAAAGAGCCCCGACGCCCGGGGCCGCCTCCGCGTCGGAGCGCTCGATCACCGGCACGATCATCGCGGGCTTGCGGCCGGCCTGGATCGCGAGCATCGTGATCCGCTCGCTGACCGCCACCGGCGTGTATCCCGCGAAGTACTGCAGGTCGGGACCGGGCGTCACCAGCAGGCCGGTCAACCCCGCTTCCGCCGCCGCGTCGGCGGCTCGCGAGATCCGCCGGGCGTGATCCTCGGTGCTGAACGATCCTGGCGAAGTCACGGCGCCGAAGCTTAATGATGGGCGTTCGGCGGCCGGTTTGTGGCCGGGCGGCGGGGAGTGTTGCCACGCGCTATCTGCATGGCGAGACTGAATCTGCCCTACTGCGGTGCTTGAATGCGCGCGACGTGCTGGGAGCGGCCGATCGGCTGAGCTCGCGCGCCCTTGCCGCGGCGGGCAACGGTGACACTAGTGTTCTAGGGCCGTGATCGACACGCACGTCCACCACTTCGATCTGGAGCGGTTCCGGTACCCGTGGCTCGAGGATCCGGAGTTCGATGAGCTGCGCCGCGACTACTCCCCCGAGCAATATCGCGCGGACGTCGGAGACCACGGACTCGAAGGCTGGGTCCACGTGCAGGCCGAGGTCGACCACGCGGCCGACCCGGTGCAGGAGACCGCCTGGGTCACGACGCTCACCGAGCAGGCGACCGCGGCCGGCGAGCCAGCGCCACTGGCGTGCGTCGTGTTCGCCGACCTCCGGAGCGCTGACCTGGAGCAAGTGCTCGAGCGCCAGTGCGCCCACCCGCTGACCCGCGGAGTGCGCCACGAGGTGTGGTGCGATCCGGAGTCGATCCGCGCCGACATCCCGCGCGAGGACATGCTCAGCGATCCCGCCTGGGTGCGCGGTTACCGGAGGCTCGCCGACTTCGGGCTGTCGTTCGACCTGCTCGCGTTCCCCCGGCAGCTGGGGCAGGCTGCCGACATCTTCGCCGACGTCCCGGGCGTGCCGGTCGTGCTCGACCACTTCGGAGTGCCGGACCCGGACGGAGATCCGGGGCTCGAGACGTGGCGCGCGGGCGTGGCGGCGCTCGCCCGGTTGCCGCACGCGTACGCGAAGCTGTCGGGCCTGAGCATGCTGGGAACACCGCGCACCGCCGAGCGAGCGCGGCCGGTGATCGCGGAGCTGCTCGAACGGTTCGGGTCGCAGCGCTGCATGTTCGGCAGCAACTTCCCGGTCGAGCGGCCGGGCGGAGACTTCCCCAGCATGTACGAAGTGTTCCTCGAGACCCTGGGCGAGCTGTCGGCCGCCGATCGCGACGAGGTCCTGTCCGGCACTGCCCGCCGCTTCTACCGGCTGTAGTGGGCGCCGGGGTCCGTTAGCTCACGACCTCACCCGGCTGAACGGCAGCAGCCCGCGCAGCTCGTCGATTGTGTCGGACTCGTCCGCGTTCTTGTCGGGCCGGTAGCGCTTGACCCGAGCGAAGCGCAGCGCGACGCCGCCGGCGTAGCGGCTCGACGCCTGCACCCCGTCGAGCGCGATCTCGACCACTAGCTCGGGGCGCACCATTACCGCGATTCCGCGACGCTCGGTCTCGCGCTCGAGCAGAGCCTTGGTCTGCCACTCGAGCAGCTCATCGGTCAGCCCCTTGAACGTCTTGCCGACCATCACGAACTCTCCCGTGCCGGGATCGCGGGCACCGAGGTGCAGGTTCGACAGCCACCCCCGCCGCCGCCCGTGACCCCACTCGGCGCCTAGCACGACCAGGTCGTAGGTGCGCACCGGCTTGACCTTGCGCCACGCGCCGCCGCGCCGGCCGGCCGCATACGACGAGGCGGCGTCCTTGACGACGACGCCCTCGTGACCCGCGGCCAGCGACTCGTCGAGCACGCGCTGAGCCTCGGCCGGGTCAGACGTGACCACGCCGGGGATCTTCAGCTGCGGAGCGAGCGCCTCCAGCCGCGCCGCGCGCTCGATCAGCGGCGTGTCCAGCAGGTCGTCGCCATCGAGGTGCAGCAGGTCGAACAGGAACGTGACGATCCCCTCCGGCGGCGCGTCGCTGTCGATCTGGGAGACCGTGTCCTGAAACGAGGCCGGACCGTACGCGTCGATCCACAGCGCCTCGCCGTCGAGCACCACCTGCGTCAGCGGCAGGCCGAGCACGGCTTCCTTGATGCCCGGCAGTGATGGGGTGATCTCGTTCAGGTTGCGGGTGTAGATCCGCACCTCTCGGCCGCGGCGATGGATCTGGATCCGGATGCCGTCGAGCTTGTATTCGACCGAGGCGCGCTCGAACCCCGCCATCGCCTCGCTCACGCTCGCGCCGGTAGAGGCGAGCATCGGGAAGATCGGCCGGAAGATCTGCAAGCCGACCTGGCGCAGGCCCGCCTCGCCCTCGGTCATCGCCAGCTCGGCCATCCGCGGCAGGTCGCCGGACAGCATCAGCGCCCGGCGCGCGATCGACCCGGGCACCCCGGCCGCCTTGGCCACCGCGTCCGCCATCAGCCCGGCGAGCGCCCCCTGGCGCAGCTCCCCGGTGAACAGCCGCCGGAGGAAGCTCGTTTCCTGGTCGGTCGCGCGCTCGAGCAGCGCCGACAGCAGCCGCTTGCGCTCGGCCGCCGATCCACTGCCGGTCGCCGCCTGCACCTCGTCGATCGTGCCATCGACGTCACCCACGGTCAGCGTCGGCGCTGACGCCGGCGCGGGCTCGATCCCGTACGCGGTCGCGTACCCGATCCCGATCCGGCCCTGGCGAGGGACGCCCGACAGCAACGCCACGCAGATCCCGACCTCGTCGGCGTCCAGCCGGGCGAGCAGCTCGGCCAGGATCGCGATCTTCCGCGAGCGCGAGCTTGTGACCGCGACCTCCGCGGAGGCGGCGACGACATCGGCGAACAGGGTCATGGCGCTGCCGTCAGTGTGCCCGCTCGGGCGCCGGGCGCGGTCGGCGCCCCGCAGCTGGCGCGGGCGCTCGCGATTTCGTGGCGCCGGACGCCGCAGGTTGATCGCGTGCCACGTTCTCCGCGCTCAGCGCGGGTTTGGTGGCGTCGGGTGGCGCGGGCGCGTCCGGTGCCACGTTGTCCGTGTGGCCGGGAACTTTGTTCGCTTCGATGAGATTCACTGCACGAGTGGAACGTTATTCCCGGCGAGCGGGAAGTTTGTTCCGCGCGACGGTCAAGGCGCGCCGAGGGGAACGTTCTTCTCGCCGATCAGGCCCGGCGGCGACGCGCATCTCGTCCGCTGGCGGCATGGGCGCCGGGCACGGAGTAGGGTCCGCCCGACGGGCGAGAACCAGGCGACCAGGAGGCTCAGATGGCGAAGGAGTTCAAGGGCAAGATCGAGCTCGACATTCGCGACTGCACCCCGGACTGGTCACCGTACCTGGCCGACACGGCGCCCCCGGACTCCCTCAACAGTTACACGTTCTTCCCCGACACCGCCGAGATCCCCGAACGCTCCGCGGTCAACTTCCACGGCGCCTCCTACAAGATCCTCGCCGAGGTCCAGATCGCCAACGCGAGCGCCAGGGGGTGATCCTCGCGCAAGGCTCACGGTTCGTCGGCCACGCCTTATTCATCAAGGACCGCAAGCCGCACGACGTCTACAACTTCATCGGCCTCAAACCCGAACAGCACCTCGAGTCAGAGCCGCTGGAGCCCGGCACCTACGTGCTCGGAGTCGAGTTCATCAAAGAGAGCCAGGGCGAGCGCCGCGAGTCACATGGCACCGCAGAGCTCCTCATCGGCGAGGACGTCGTGGCCGAGGGCGCACTCCGCACCAAGGCCGGCCACTTCGCCGACGACGCCTACATCGACCTCGAACAGCATCTCGCCGCGGCGCTGGCGCGCGACTGACGATCATGCTCGCCGATCTCCCTGCCGCCAAGACCTGGACCAATTGGGTCGGCAACCAGTCGTTCACGCCGGGCCACGCCGCCGCCCCGCGCGACGAGCAGGAAGTCGCCGCGCTGGTCCGCGACGCGAGCGGCGCCGGCGCCGGCGTCAGAGTCGCGGGCGCCGGGCACTCGTTCACGCCGGTCGTCGCCACCGACGGCCTGTTGCTCGACCTGTCGGCGCTCAACGGAGTCGTGGCCACCGACCGCGACCGCAAGCGGGCGACCGCGCTGGCGGGGACGCCGATCCACGGCTTCTACGAGCCGCTGTGGGCCGAGGGCCTCGCGCTGAAGAACCAGGGCGACATCGACACGCAGCAGATCGCCGGCGCGGTGGCGACCGCGACGCACGGCTCGGGCATCCGCAACACGTGCTTCTCGGGCGTCGTGCGCGGGGTCCGCCTGGTCACCGGCACCGGCGAGGTGCGGGAGATCACCGAACGCGAGCCGGAGCTGTTGCGGGCGGCGCAGGTGTCAGTGGGGATGCTCGGGGTCATGACGCAGCTCGAGCTCGAGGTGACCGACGCGTACCGCCTGAGCGAGGAGATCGACCTGTGGACCTGGCAGGAGGTGCTCGACCGCTGGGACGAGCTCGTCCACGAGCATCGCCACTTCGGCTTCTTCTGGCTGCCCACCGAGGAGTCCGCCGCGCTCTACAACCTCTCCTCCCACGGGCAGACGATGGCCGACAAGTGCTACGTGAAGATCTACGACGAGGCCACCGACGACCAGCCCGACGACGACACTCCCGGCCGCCGCACCGACCGCTGCTACCGGATCTATCCGATGGTCTACGACCCCAACTTCCACGAGCTCGAGTACTTCGTGGAGCTCGAGCGCGGGCCCGACGCGCTGGCAGCGATGCGAGAACTTATGCTGCGCAGCCTCCCCGACTCGGTGTTCCCGCTGGAGGTCCGCACGGTGGGCCCCGACGACGCCTACCTGTCGCCGAACTACCGGACGGCCACCACCGTGATCTCGGTCTCGGGGATGCCGGGCACCGACTACTGGGACTACCTGCGGTCAGTCGACGCGCTGCTGCGCGAGTTCTCGGCGCGCGTCCATTGGGGCAAGCTTCACTTCCTCGACCCCGAACGGCTTCGGGAGCTGTATCCCGAAGCCGACGAGTTCATCCGGATCAGGCGCGAGCTCGACCCCGAGGGCGTGTTCCTCAACGATCACCTGCGGCCGCTGTTCGCCTGACGCGAGTCGGCGAGCCCGAACGCGGTCCTGATCGCCGACTGCATCAAGTAGGTGTGCCAGCTGCGGGTCGTGGCCACGTAGGTCAGGTCCAAGACGCCGGGCTCGTCGCCGCCCTTGGTGGTCTTCCAGCACCAGTGCGGCTCAGCCGGCGACGGCGGGCACGCCGATCCCGATCACCTGCATCCGCCGGGCCAGCGCGCGGTAGGCGAACTCGCTCCGGTCAGCCGCGGTCGCGCCGAGGAACTCGTACTCGTCGTCGGCGTCCATCCCCGGCGGCACGATCACGCCTGCCGCCGCGGGCAGCGTCTGCACCAGCTTGTCCTGGACGCGCTTGGCGAGCTCGGGATCACGCGCCTTGCGCTGCAGGTACCAGGTGCCGTAGGCAACGTGGCGGTGCTCGTCCTGGGAGATCCGCTTGAACGCCTCCAGATGCCCGGGCAGGATCCCGCGGCGCTCCAGCCGCATCGTCTGGAAGTGCTGGCCGGTGAGCGCGAGCGTGCCCTCGATCACCATGTGGTACATGGTGATGAAGTCGAGCTTCGCCTCGACGCTGGTAGGGTCCGCCAGGAGCCGGCGGTGGTCTTGCACCAGCTGGCCGTCGAACAGCTCGAAGAACGAGTCGCTCAGGTAGGCCCGGGCGCGCTCGAGGCGATCCTCGAACCGGCCGTCGAAGTCCAGCACCTCCTCGTAGAGCCGGTTGAAGTGCTGCGCGTGGCGCGCCTCGTCGACCTGCTGGGTAAGGAGGAACGCCTCCTCGTGCTTGTCCTCGGCCGCCAGCACCAGAGCCGAGAACTGGTTGGTCACCCGCTCCTCGCCGACGAAGAACGCCGACAGCCCGTACATCATCTGCTCGCGCTCGTACTCGGTCAGCGACGCCCAGTCGCGCCGGTCGGCCTCCAGGTCGATCTCGTGCGAGGCCCAGTTCTGGCGCTCCCACAAGCGGTACAGCTCGAGTGGCGTCATCAGCGTGACCTGCGGCAGCTTCGACTCGTCGCTGATCGTCGCCACGTCGCCCTGTACGGTCAGATCCAGCAGGCCCGCCACCGCGTCCTCCTCGGTCTAGTGGGTCTCACGTTTCAGGGAGGCCCACTGGTGAGGCCCGACTCTACCCGGCGGGCAGATCACCGAGAAGACCCAGGCCGACCTGGGCCACCAGCGCGCCGGCGAACCCGCAGGCCTGCTCGGCGCGGAGTGGATCCTTGACCGCGCGCAGGCCCAGGCTGCGTCGCCGGGTGAGCGGCCGCGCGACGCCGCCGACCCCGCTTCCCATCCACACGCCGAACGCGCTCAGCATCCAGCCCGCCGGCTGGTGCTCGAGCCCGCTCAGTCCCGCGTCGAGCTCGGCGATCGAGTCGGTCGCGTATCGGCTGCGGGCCTCGGGTGTGGATAGCGGGTCGAGCAGGCCGCCGGCCAGCTCGCCGGCGAGCTGCCGGACCTCCGGTGCGTGTTCGCCCGGCGCCCAGTCCGCGCTCGCCGGATGCCGGTCGGCGCCGGCGATCAGCCGATCCCCACCGACCCCCGCGACCAGCCCGGCCCACAGCAGGCCGACGCTGAACGACGAATCGCGCCCGCGCGTGCTCGGAGGCGCGAGCGCGTCGGTGCTGCGGGCGAGCTGGACCCCGGTCAGCAGCAGCGCCCAGCCCGCGTGGGCGCGGTCGAGCTGCCCCACCGCGTCCAGGCTCTCGGACACGCCGACGCCGGCCAGCTGGTCGACCGCGTCAGTCGACAGGCGCAGCCGCCGCTGCATCGTCGGCAGCGCGGCCTCGCGCAGGACGCGGCGCGCAGCGGTGACCTCGTCGGTCGGGACCGGGGTGGCCATAGTGCGGCGAGGGACTGTATGGCAGCGCCGCCCGGCGGCGGATGATGTTGCGTGGAGCCGCGGAGTTCCGATAAGAAGCAGTGGACCCGAGATGAGCAGTTTGGAGGTTTGAGGATGGGCTTCTTTCGTCGCGACGAGGACGGGTACCGCGAACGGGCCGCGTCACTGGCGCGGATCGAGGAAGGCGGGATCCCGCCGCAGGCGGCGGATCGACTGAAGGCGTTCTCCACCGAGGGAGAGCTGTTCACCAGCGGGCTGTCGGTCAACGAGTTCGCGCTGCTCGGGCGCCTGGGGCCGCAGCCGGTCGCCCAGGTGATGGGCGCGAGCGTGATCCGCACCGGTTGGCAGTACCTGCCCGCGCTGGAGCCCGGGAACGTCGTGGTCAGCGGCAGCTGGTATGCCCCCACCAGCACCGGACAGGCGCTGAAGAACCGGATCACCGAGGCGTCGTGGTCACAGGTCCGCAACTACAAGTGGCACGCGCCCGTGGTGTGCGAGCTGGACACGCTGACCGACGCCTGGAACCTGGCCCGCCGGCGCGCGCTCGACCGGCTCGTCGAGGAAGCCTTGCTGGTCGGCGCTGACGCGGTCGTCGGCGTTCACGTCCGCCGCACCGACCGCGACCTGGGGCGGGGCACGATCGAGTACGTGGTAACGGGTACCGCGGTCCGGCGCCCGGACTCGGCCGGGACGCCCTGGCCGGTGCTCACCGACGTATCGGTCCAGGATTACTGGCGGCTGCGGAGCGCCGGTCACGAACCGATGGGGCTGATGGCGGCGAGCGCCGTCGTGTTCGCCTCGGCTGCCCGCGACACGCGGCTGATCCGGACGCGGACGATGCACCGAAACCAGGAGCTCCAGGAGCTGAGTCGTGCGTTCCACGCGGCGCGCGAGACCGTCCGCGCCAGCCTGATCGGCCAGATCTCCGACGCCCACGCCGACGGGACCGTCGGGGTCGATCTGTCGCACTCCGTGCACCGCGAGAAGTTCTCGCTGGCCTCGGCGATCGGCTCCCCCGCCCACCGGGGCTGGAACCGCGGCCGGCTCGGTCTGCCGTACTACGTTCGCGGTCGGGCCGACGCCGAGCGTAAGGGCTGGGTGATCACGATGCACGCCGCCGGCACCGCAATCCGGCACAGCCGCGAGCCGGTGGACACGCCCGTCAAGACCTCGATCCGCCTGGGAGGCTGATGTCCGAAGACTACGACCCCAATTCGCTCGAGGGGATCCCCGAGTCCGGCCGCGAGCGCCTCGCGCAGAACCGCCAGGGTCTCTACACCTCGGACCTGAGCGTCAACGAGTTCCTGCTGGTCACGCAGGCGGGGTTCGACCCGGTCGGGATGGTCGTCGGGAGCTCGATCTTCCACATCGGCTTTCAGATCACCGGCTTGACCACCAGCCGCGAGCTCAACGTCCTGTCGGAGGCGATGTACAGCGCCCGCCACCTGGCGATGACGCGGATGGAGGAGGAGGCCGACCAGCTCGGCGCGGACGGGATCGTCGGCGTGCGGCTGGAGATCGGCCGCTACGAGTGGGGGCCGAACATGGCCGAGTTCATCGCGATCGGGACTGCGGTCAAGCACCGCGAGGGGGTTCTGCACCGCGCGCCGAACGGCCGGCCGTTCCAGAGCGACCTCTCGGGTCAGGAGTTCTGGACGCTGCTGCGCACCGGCCACCGCCCGGTGGGGATGGTGATGGGCAACTGCGTCTACCACGTGGGCCGCCGCGGCCCCCTGCGCACGCTCGCCCAGAGCGGTCGCAACGTCGAGCTCCCCAACTACACGCAGTCGCTCTACAACGCCCGCGAGCTAGCGATGCAGCGGATGCAGACCGAGGCCCAAGAGCTCAAGGCCGAAGGGATCGTTGGGGTCTCGCTGTCGGAGCGAAGCCACGGCTGGGGCAGCCACGTGATCGAGTTCTTCGCGATCGGGACGGCGATCATCCCGTCGGACGAGCGGGGTGAGATCGAGCCCCCCATCCCCGTGCTCGATCTCAACGACCACTGAGTCGAACGACCGTCCCGTCAGCCTGTCGAGTGCTGATCGGTGTCGCCGAACGCGGAGTCGTCGTTCGACGGCGCGCCGGGCAGCTTGTCGGCGGAGTCGCTCTGCGAGCCGCCCTCGGCGCCGGGCTCGTCGGGGTGATCCTCGGGCGCGGTCGGGTTGTTGCGGTCGTTCTCGGTTGGGCCTTGGTGCGGGTTCATCGGGCTGCTCCGTTCGGTTGCGGTGCGGTCCTCTACTCGCTACCCGCCATATCTGTTTAGAAAACCTTCACAGCTTGTTCAGATGATTGCCGCCGATGCTCGGGGGGGTTGTACCAGGCCTCCATGTCCTCCTTGGTCTTGAAATAGGCCAACGCCAGCTCGCGCCCATCGGGCACCTCGAGCCGGTGCAGGGCGACGAACCCCGGCGATTCCGACGCGCGGTGGTTCGGCGATCATTTGCCGATGCTGACCCGCGATCTGCTCGCGTTCGTCCGGGCTGCGCTGCCCGTGCCACCCGCGCGCGTGCTCGAGGTCGGAGCCGGCCGCGGAGAGCTCGCGCTCGCGCTGCGCGACGCTGGATATGAGATCACCGCGGTCGACCCGGCGGCCGGGCCGGGCGGCATCGTGCGCCAGTGCTCGCTGCTGGACGTCCGCGGCTCGTTCGACGCCGTCGTCGCCGTCGTTTCGCTGCATCACATCGATCCCCTCCAGGAGTCCTGCAACCACTTGGCGACGCTGCTCCCGCCCGGCACCCGCCTGGTGATCGACGAGATCGACATCGATCGTTACGACGAGCACGCGCTCGGCTGGTGGCTGCTCCAGCGCGAGGCGCTGGGCTTCGACCAGGAGGAGCGCAGTCCGACGCAGATTCTCGAGGAGCTCCGCCGGCACATCCACTCGTTCGAGAAGGTCTGCGCCGCACTGAGCCCGCACTTCGACTTCGGCAAGCCGGTCCGGGGCCCGTATCTGCATCGCTGGGAGCTGCGCCCGAGCCTTCGCGAGGTCGAGGTCGAGCTGATCGCCGAAGGCCTGCTGCCGGCCGTCGGCGCGCGGCTGATCGCGACACGGACGGCCGGGTAGCGGTCCCGCTGGGGCGTGGCCGTAGGGCCTCAGTACTCCGACGGGCGGTTGAGGATCGTCACCAGGCTGACGATCTTGCCATCGCGGACGCCGAAGTAGTTGGTCAGGACGACCGGGTCGGGGAGGTTGGTCTTGTCGAAGTCGCCGTCGTAGACGGCGCGGACGATCGTGTCGCCATGGTGGTCGCAGACCTCGGACACGTCCATCGTGACGTTGTCTCCGACGATCTCCTTGTCGACGAAGCGCCGGATCGCCTCGGTACCCCGGATCTCGCGTCGGGCGTCGTTGACGTACGCGTCCGGGGCGAACGTGGCCACGATCGCGTCGGTGTCGAACGAGTTGACTGCGTTGATGTGGTCGGCGATCACGCCGGTCAGAGTCGTGGTGGGCATCTGGCTCGCCTCCTGTTGTGTGGCGTGGCGCCCCTGTGGGGCGTGCCAACACAGCTTCGGCGGTGCCGTCACGGGAGAGTCAAGAGCCCAGTTCGCGGTTGACTCTCCCCCTGGGGGAGAGTCAATACTGCAGCCGTGTCCACAACGCTGTCGATCGGCGACTTCGCGCGTGCGACGCATCTGACGATCAAGACGTTGCGCCACTGCCACCGGGTCGGGATCCTCGAGCCCGTCGACGTGGACCCGGAGACCGGATACCGCCGCTACGGCACCGGGCAGATCGCCGTCGCTCAGGTGATCCGGCGGTTCCGCGATCTCGAGATGCCGCTCGAGGACATCCGAGCGGTGCTCTCGGCGCCCGATGTGAGTACCCGTAACTCGGTTATCGCGTCTCATCTGGACCGACTCGAGGCCGAGCTGCGGCGCACCCGAAGCGCCACCGAATCGCTGCGCGACCTGCTCGGCGGGGTCGGCGCGGACGCGCCGGCCGAGTTCGAGCACGTCTCGGTTCCGGCCACCTCGGCGGCTTCGATCACCGCCACGATCGACGTCCAGGACGCCAGCCCCTGGTATCGGGGGGCGCTGGGAGAGCTGCGCTCCACGCTGGACGCCCAAGGCGTCCCGCCGTCGGGGCAGCCGGGCGGAATGTACTTCGATGGGTTGTTCTCCGAGGGCTACGGTCAAGCGACCGTGTTCATCCCCTGCGACCCGACGTTCCGGACGCTGGGCCGCATCGAGACGGTCGTGATCCCGGCGCATCAATAGGACCCAAGTCCGATTGCAACATCGAGCAGCGCAGGTGATGCAGCTCAGTCGACGCTCAGGCAGGCGGTTCCCAGCGTGAGACGATCGCCGGGCCGAAGCTGGCACCTGCCCACCCGCACGCCGTTGACGGTCGTCCCGTTGGTCGACTCGAGATCCTGGAGCACCCAGCTGCCGTCGCGGAACACGAGGCGCGCGTGTCGGCGGGATACGCCTGGATCGTCGAGGACGATGTCGCACCGGTGGCTCCGGCCCACGACCAGCTCGGGCACGGCGCCCGTCCAGTCGAGCGCCAGCAGATCCGCCGGCTGCACCCGCTCGTCCGCACGCGGCGCGCGGAACCGATCGACCGCCGCCAGTAGACGAGCCTTCAGTCCGTTCACCGGAGCCCGGGTCATCAGGTCGCCGACAAGCCCTCCGGCGTCGATCTGACCGGCCCCCAGCGCCTGGTCGAGGCGGTGCAGGAACGTGTCCTCGCTCAGCAATCCCTCGCCGTAGGCGATCGTCAACGTCTGAGCGATCTGCCTTCGTGACGCGCCGGATCGAGCCACCGCCCGATTCTCCCGCCAAACCGCCCCTGTGTCGAATGAACTACGCGACCGCGCGCCATCCGCGCAGCCGACACTTCCCGACCGCACGTCCGTCAGACGACTGTGTCGCGATACTGACGGGATGCAAGACGCTCCCGAACGCTGGACGACCGGCGGGTGCCTCTGCGGCGCGGTCCGCTACCGCGTCACGGGGCCGCTGCGCGACGTCGAGATCTGCCACTGCAGCCGGTGCCGGCGCACGCATGGTCACGTCGGCGCCTACACCGAGGCCCCGCTGAGCGCGCTGACCCTCACCGCCGAGCGGGGGCTGCGCTGGTACATCGCTGACGGCCGCGAGCGTGGCTTCTGCAACGAGTGCGGCGCCAGCGTGCTGTGGCGCCGTAGCGGCGCCGATCAGATCTCGATCGCGGCCGGGACGCTCGACGCGCCAACCGGCCTGCGAACCGGGTTTCACATCTTCACCGACAGCCGCGGCGACTATTACGAGATCGCCGACGACCTGCCCCAGTACCCGGCCGGCGAGCAGCAGTCGCGCTAGCCCGGTTGGAGCTGGTCGGGGCCGACGAGGCTGCGCAGCAGCGCTGTGAGCTGCCGGCGCTGCCGCGGGGTCAGCGGCGCGAACAGGTCGGCGGATGGCTGGGCCAGCGCACGCTCGATCCTGCTGACCAGCCCTCGCCCCTCGGGCGTGATCCCCGATGGCCGCGGCTGACCGGACCGTCGATGTCCGGCCAGCCATACCGCGCACGCGCTACCGTTGCCCCTCGCGCCAGCCTTGCGAGTCGTGGTCGCCGAGGACCAGTTGCTGCTGCGCGAGGGACTCAGCCGCCTGCTGGCCGACGCGGGTTTCGAGGTCGTCGCGCAGTCGGCCGACGCCGACGACCTCCGGCGCAAGGTAGCCGCCCACTGCCCCGACGTGGCGATCGTCGACGTCCAGATGCCGCCCGACCACACCGACGACGGACTGCGCGCGGCGATCGACATCCGCCGGACCCACCGCGGCGTGGGTTACCTGCTCAAAGACCGGATCGCCGACGTGGACTCGTTCGGAGATGCGGTCCGCCGCGTCGGGGAGGGCGGGTCGGCGCTGGACCCGGAGATCGTCGCGCGGATGGTGGGCCGCCGCCGCAAGCACGACCCGCTGGAGGCGCTCACGCCCCGCGAGCACCAGGTGCTGGCGCTGATGGCCGAGGGCAAGTCCAACCGCGGGATCGCGGAGTCGCTCGACGTGAAGCTCGCCGCCGTGGAGAAGCACGTCGGCCGGATCTTCGCCAAGCTCGGGCTCGCCGACGAGCCGCTCGAGCACCGGCGGGTCATGGCCGTGCTCACGCTCCTGCTGGCTCGCTGACGCCGCCGCCCAGCGGCAGCTCGGCGACCAATCGGGTCCCGGCGTCCGGCGGCGACTGCACCGCCAGCATCCCTCCCACCGCCGCCAGCCCTCGTGATTGAGCACCGACGGATCCAGTCCGGCGCCGAGGTCGCGCACGGCGAGCTGGGTCTCGTCCAGCGCCTCGGCGATCGCGCGCTGGGTCGTTTCGTCGCCGGCGGTCCGACCGGCCGATTGGAGGGCGAAGATGATGTTGACCAGCTGCTCGAACGTCACCGGCGCCGAGGAGTACGCCACCGGCACGAACGAGCCGTCGCCCCGGATGAACCAGTCCCGGTCGACTCGCACCGCCTCACCCGTCTGGCGGGGACACAGCAGCGAGCAGTCGGCTTCGGGGAACGGCCGTCCGTCCGGGCGCAGGTAGTGGATCGTGGTGTGGCTCGGCCGGCCGACCAGCTCGCTCTCGGAGTCGTAGCGGCGTAGACCGCATCGACCATGCTCGCCATCAGCGCGCCGCGCAGCTCCCCTTCGTCCGAGCCCAGCGGGCCGGCGACCTGTCGAGGGGGCATCGCCTCATCCTCGCACCGCCGGCCGGCTGAGACCCTAACGGCGCGCGGAGATCACGGCCGTCGCGATCACCAGCGACACCGCAACCACCGCCCCGAGCGCCCCGAGCCAGTTGAACCCGACGGCGTTTCGCACATGATTCGCGTAGGCGATGAACGCCACCGGGATTGCGACCGACAGGAACAGCACGACCGCGCGCAGGACGGTTCGCTTGTCGTGGCCACGGTCGCGGCGTCGGCCGGCGAGCGTCATCGCGGCGCTGATGCTCGCCGCCTCCCCGTCGTAGAAGACGAGCGCCCGGCGGCCGAGCTGGCGCGCATGGGTCTCGCATCCCCAGGCCATCATCACCATGAACGTCACGGGAAGGACCCACGTCATCACCCACAGCCCGGCGCCCAGCAACAAGCCGAAGACGGCCGCGACCCGGCCGCGCCAGCCTTGCGGTGGCGGCTTGCCGGAAGCCGGGGAGATGAACCCGCCGAAGACGAGCATCTGCCGCACGCAGTACCACCACGTGCGCAGCGATCGCCGCTGCGTCACGCGTTCGGGCATGGGTTTCGCGCGGACCGCGAGCAGCTCCGCCTCGGCGGTCTCGACATCGGGATGGACTGCTCTGAGCGCGAGCATCTCGCCCGCGGTCTTCAGCGCTCGGGGGTCTCGCCCGTACAGCGCCGCGGTCCGCATCGTCATCCGCATTTCCGCCCAGAGGTACGTGAGATACCCGGGCGCGAGCGCGATCAGGAACGGGGTTCCGGAAATCGCGCCGTCGATTCGGGCGATCTGGGCCGTTCGCAGCCGCAGCTCCTCGCCGATCTCCGCCGGCGGCGCGTCGGGGCGCAGCTCCCGGACGATCCGAGCCCAGTTCACCGACGGCTCCGCGAGCCGATCCACCGCGTACAGGGTGAGCCGCTCGGAGACGTGCTGAGGATCGCGGTACACGATCCGCATCAGGTCGCGCGAGCCGGCGAACGCCCGACCGAGACGGCCGCGGGCCGGTTGCTCAGGAGACTCGGTTGGGTCGGGGTTATCAGCCTCGGGCGACGCCATCTCGGCTCAGTCCCCTTCGGGCTGGTTCAGCCTGGCCTCGATTCGCGCCAGGCGCTCGCTGACCTCGTCGAGCCTCCGCGCGACGTCCTGTTCCGACGACGCGGCGAAGCGGCGACGACCGCTTTCCACCAGCGAGGCGGTGACCGCCGCGGTGATCACCGCCAGCAGGCCGATCGCGGTAAGCATCACGACCGCGGCGATGATCCGACCCTCCACCCGCTTGGGCGTGACGTCCCCGTAGCCGACTGTGGTGACCGTCTGCAAGGCAAACCACAACCCGCGCCCGATCGTCGGGAACTCCTCGTGGTCAAGCACGCGCTCGAGAACCCCGCCGGCCACCGTGATGATGAATGCGAACCCGGCAATGATCGCCGCCGCTCGACGAGCGGTCAGCGACTGATGCAGCAGCAATCGGGCCGTGAGCGGGACATTGGCCGCCGGGTCGTCTTCGCTTGACGCGCGCGTAGGGGTCATGGGTCTCAGCCGATCAGCGAGTGAAGCCCGCCGCCTTCTGCCTCGGCGGACTCGCCCCCGCCGCCTCGGGTCCCCAGCTGTTCGGCTGTCCTGACCGCAGCGCGCCCGAGAGCGTTGGCGTAGGTCGGAAACGAGAACGGGACCAGAGCAAGCTGCGGCACGCTCATCCCCGCGGCCATCGCAACCGCCGCCAGCTGAGCGATTTCAACCGCTCGCTCGCCGACGACGTGGCAGCCAAGGATCGCGTGACTGTCGGCGTCCGCCAGCAACTTGCAGAAGCCGGTGGTGCGGCCGTCGATGATCGCTCGCGGAAGTGAGTCCAGGCGCTCGATCCCCACGACCACCTCGTGACGGCTGCGGGCGTTCTCCTCGGTGAGCCCGACCGAGGCGTATTCGGGGTCGGTGAAGCTGCCGATCGGACTCACCTGCGGCGCGAGACCGGGTGCACGTCCGCAAACCGCCCAGCTGGCCGCAAGATTGCCCTCGCGCGTTGCTTCGTGGGCGACGAGCACGCCTCCGTTGACGTCGCCCGCAGCGAAGATGTGCTCAGCCGTCGTGCGGAGTTGGGCGTCGACGCGCACGAACCCGCGGTCGTCGAGCTCGACACCGGCCTTATCGAGCGCCAGCCCCTCGGTGCTGGCCTGCCAGCCGACCGCCACGACCACCACCGCCGCCTCCTGTTCACGCTTGGTGCCGTCGTTGACCAGGATGGCGCGGACTCCCGCCGCGCACGTCTCGAACCGGCTGATCGTGCCGGCGCCCTCGATCACCGAGATTCCGGTTTCCTCGAGTGCGCCCGCGACCACCGCGGCCACGTCCGGGTCCTCGGTCATGAGAATCCGAGGCGCCACCTCGACCAGCGCAACGTCAGATCCGAAGGCGTTGAAGATCGATGCCAGCTGCACGCCGGTGGCGCCGGCGCCGATCACCACCATCGTCGGCGGGACCGAGTCGAGGGTCCATGCATCGCTGTGCGTCGAGGTCAGCTCGAAGCCCGGCACCGGCAGCGGACGCGGCGCTCCTCCGGTGCAGATGATGAGCTTCTCCGCCTCAAGTTGCGGCGCGTTTTCGCTGACGATCGTGTGCGGGTCCGCGAAGCTGGCCGTGCCGGCGTGCTCGTAGATCTTCACGCCCGCGTCCTCGAGCTCCCCGCGGAGCAGCGAATGCGAGCGGACGTCGTGGTTGACCTCGGCGATGCGGTCGAGCAGCCGCTCATAGTCGAGCTCGGGCTCGGATGTGAGCACTCCGTAGCGCGGGAGCTGGCGCTTCTCCCGCATCAGTCGCGCCGCGTGCGCCAGTGTGCGCACCGGGACCGGCCCGTCGACCGCTGCCATGCCCCCGAACTCGTCCCGGGTGATCAACGCAGTGCTGGCTCCGAGTCGAGCCGCCCTCAGCGCCGCCACCACGCCGGCGGGCCCGGCTCCGATCACAGCCACACCGAGTCGCGGTGATCGCCGGGAGTCCATCGTCACATGGTCGAGCAGATCGGGTGGGTCGCCTCATCCGGTTCGGGTGAAGCAACGTCGGACCCCGCTGCCAAGCTGTCGGCGTGCTCGCGATGACCGTCGCGCCGGGTCAGCCGGGAAGCGCCGCCACGGAGGACCTCCCCGAGCCCGACAGGCGGGACGGCGAGCTGCTGGTGCGCGGCCGCCTGATCGGCGTGTGCGGGACCGATCGGGAGATCGCGGACGGCAGCTACGGGGAGGCCCCGGCGGACGCCGACCGGCTGATCATCGGCCACGAGGGGCTCGGAGAGGTGCTGGCTGCGCCCGCGGAATCGAGGTTCAGTCCGGGCGACCTGGTCGCCGGCATCGTGCGCAGGCCCGACCCCTTGCCGTGCCCGGCGTGTGCCGCAGGCCATTGGGACATGTGCCGCAACGACCGCTTCTTCGAGCGGGGGATTGTCCGCTCCCACGGCTACGGCAGTCAGCTGTGGTCCGTCGAGCCCGAGTACGCGGTCCGGATCCCGTCCGAGCTCGGCGAGCTCGGCGTGCTGCTCGAGCCGACCTCGGTCCTGGCCAAGGCGTGGGACCAGGTCGATCGGATCGCCGAGCGCGGGTTCGCCCGCCGGGACACCGCCCTGGTCACCGGAGCCGGCCCGATCGGGCTGCTCGCGGCGCTTCTTGGCGCACAGCGCGGCTACGAAATGCACGTCGTCGACCTGCCGGTCGAGGGCGCCAAGCGCAACCTCGTCGAAAGCCTGGGCGGGATCTACCACTCCGGCGACGCGGCTGCGGTCGACGCCGAGGTGGACGTCGTGATCGAGTGCACGGGCATCGGCGCGGTCGGCCGGGCTGCTGGGACCCGGCTGGTCAACGGCGGGATCATGTCGCTGACCGGGATCATGGACGCCGATACGACGCAGGCGGTCAACCCCACCGAGATGAATCGCCGGATGGTCCTGCGCAACGCTGTCCTGTTCGGCACGGTCAACGCCGGCCGGCGCCACTGGGAGCAGGCCGCCGACGCGCTTGCGGCAGCCGATCCGGCGTGGCTGTCGCGGATGATCACTCGCAGCGTGCCGCTGTCGGACTGGACCGACGCGCTCGAGCGACAGGCGGACGACATCAAGGTCGTGGTGGACCTCACGACGGGCTGAGCACGCGCCGCCACGACGCCGCCCGGAGGTCGCCCGGTCAGCCGTAGATGGAGGTGCCGGCCCCTGCCTCGGCGTTGTGCGGGTACGGAGCGAAATCGTCGACGAACCCGGGCAGCGCCCGGACGCGGTCCAGCCAGGCCTCGACCGGCGGCCAGTCCGCGGGGTCGAGGTCGATGTCGCCGGCGCGGCTGGTGTAGGCGAATACGGCGACGTCGGCGATCGTCGGGCCGTCACCGACCAGCCAGTCGCGGCCGGCCAGGTGCGCGGCGAGCACGTCGAGCGCCTCGCGGGCGGTGGCCAGGCGCCCTGCGATCACCGGCTGCTCCGCGGTCGCGCGCCCGGTGATCAGACGGAAGCGGGCGCCACCGATCCCGCCCATCACCCGCGCCTGCTCAAATGCGAGCCACTGCACGACCTGCGCGCGCCCGAGGGCCGTGTCCGGGAGCAGCGGCGTGTCCTCGGCGAGGAACCAGAGGATCGCCGGTGACTGGGTGATCACGGTGCCGTCGTCGAGCTCGAGCACCGGGGTCTCGCGCACCGGGTTCAACGCGGCGTAGGCGTCGGTGAGCGTGTCGCCCGCGAACAGGTCGACGGGCACGCGCTCATACGGCCGGCCGAGCAGCGCGAGCAGCAGCCGGGCCTTGTAGCAGTTGCCTGAGGCGGCGTAGTCATAGAGGCGCATGCCGTCGGTAACGCTACTGCGGTCCCGACTCGTGAGACGACGCGCTGATCCGTCAGCGCGTGGTGCACGTAAGCAGCTGTATGCCAGGTTTGCGATCGTTCGCCCGCCAGGCGCCGATCGCACTGGGCGCCGCCGCGCTGCTCGGAGGGTGCGGGTCGGCGTCGGCGGTCAGCCCCGATCCGCCCCCAGCCGCCCACACCGCCGACGGCGCGAAAGTCGTCAAGGTCGCCGCGAGCCCGCGGCAACCGCGATCCGGCGCCGTGACCGTGTCGATCGGCGACTACATCTACCGCCCCGGCAAGATCACGGTCAGAGCCGGAACCCGGATCACGTTCGTCAACCACGATCAGCAGCCGCACACGGCCACGTTTGAGCCGGCGTCGCTGGGCGACAAGGTGGTCGTTTCGAGGGCGAGCGCGATCGTCACGCTCTCCCGGCCGGGCACCTACCACTATTTCTGCGAGTTCCACGCGTTCATGCGCGGGACGGTCGTGGTCAGACCGCGCGGGCGCTGACCCGGCGTCCGGTACACGTTGACGCGGTTGACCTCCACCGGCCGGAGCTGAGGTGGAGCCGCACCCGGAGCACCAGCGCGACGCGTTCGTCGCTGGCCAGCGTGTCGATCACCTCGACCTCGACCTCATCTGCTCGCGGACCTCGGCGGCGAACGATAACCCGGCTTGACCGCGATCCCGAGGATGTGCGGGATCGCCGGCTCGAACCGCGCCGCCGCGAAGTCGAACCGCTCGCTGCGCCGCAAGTTGAAGCCGGCGCGCACGATCGCCGCGCCGGTGTCCCTGGCGGGGTGGCAGCCGCCGGCGATCGCCGGCCAGAGACCGCTGCGGTCGGCGATCTCGAGCAGCAGGCGCTTGGGCTGGCCGAGCGGAACTACGTGCTCGTAGAAGCGCAGCTCTCCACCGGGCCGCAGCACCCGCCACAGCTCCGCCAGCGCTCCGTCCTGGCTGGGTACCGAGCACAGCACCAGGCTGGCCACCGCCGCGTCGACGCTCCGGTCATCCAGCGGGATCGCGTCGGCGACTCCGGCGACCACGCTGACCGGCACGGGGGCGTCCGCCGCCGCACGTGTGGCCGCGGCGCGGAGCGTCGGCTCGGGTTCGACCGCGGTCACCTCGGCGACGTCCACGGGGTAATGCGGGAAGTTGAGGCCGTGGCCGGCTCCGAGCTCGACGATCGTCCCCGACAGTCCGGCCAGCAGCCGCCGACGGTGCTCGGTGGCGCCGCGGCGCTCGCCGCTGCTCGACATCCGCATATACGCGCGGGCGAACCGCGGGTGCTCGATGTCGGGCTTGGTCGTCTGACGCTCTCTCATCGTGGAACTCATCCGGATCGTGCACGGTTGCGCCGGGCTCGCGCGCTCGGGCGCGGAGTGCGTGCGCCGGGACATCTCTACTCGTTCTCCCCATATATGCACACATCGACTCGACGCAGCTCGACACTGGTCAAGGTGCCCGAGGTCACTGCACTGTTCTGGCTGACCAAGATCCTCACCACCGCCGGTCCCGACCTAACATCCGAGGCATGGAAGCCGGGCGCACCGACAGCCGTGCCACGCGCGTGCAGTCGTTCTTCACCACGCTCCTGCGGCGCGACGCCTCCGGGCGCACGTGGCTGCCGCAGCTGCTCGCAGCAACGCCGAACGGTTCCGCCAGCCTGGGAGAGCTGGTCGAGCACCCGGGGTATCTGGCCACGCTGCTGGCGGTTGAGACCGTCAGCGGTCTGCTCGGCGCGCTCGAGTATCCGGTGGCGCCCCCGCGCGAGCTGCTGGCGTGGTTCATCGACCATCCGGATCGCCTGACCTGGCCAAAGCGGGAGGCGATGTCCTCCGAGACGCTGCGTCTGCGTCGGGCGCTGCTGCTCGACGATCCGCGCGGCTCGCAGGCCCGAGCCCAGCAGCGGGCCCGGGAGCTGCTGGCGGCCGGTCCTCCGCTGTCGCTGGCCTGGTGGCGCTTCGAGGAGCTGGCCAAGCTCGATTGCGTGCTGATCACCGACCGGCTGGTGGTCACGATCGCCGGCAAACAAACCGAGAAGCTCGGGCCGGCGACCGACTGGTATCCGGAGCGCTCAGAGCTCGTTCGCAACCTCGAGGCGGCCAGGCTGGTCGCCCAGGACCGTCGCTGGGCCTCCTTGGTGCTGTCCGAGGAGCCGTTGGCGGACGCCACCCGCGAGCAGCTGGCGCGGACGATCGCCGCTGGGGCGCCGCAGCTGGACGCCGCCGGCCGCGACCAGCTGCTGTCCGCCTACCTGGGCAACCTCACCTGGGACCGGGCGGCGGCCGCCGTCGGCGTGTCGGACGAGCTGCGCGACACGGTGGGCTTCACGAGGACGAACTGACGGTCTCGTGTCCGAGCTCGAGCGGCCACCAGGGTGGCTCCCCGAAACGGAGTTCCACGCGATCTACAGCCGGGTGCCGCGACTATGCGTCGAGGTGGTGGTGGTCAGCGCCGAGCGCGGCGTGCTGCTGTCGCTGCGCGACATCCCGCCGAACATCGGGGCGTGGCACATCCCCGGCGGCACGGTGCTGTTCGGAGAGTCGCTGGCCGCGGCGGTCCAGCGCGTAGCGCGCCACGAGCTCGGTCTCGACGTCGCGGTCGGCGAGCTGCTGGGCTACATCGAGTATCCCAGCCACCACGAGAACGGTCTCGATTCGCCGGTCGGGCTCGCCTTCCGGGCCGAGCCGCAGCCGGCGCAACCGGGCGCCGAGCAGCTGCCCGAGGGGATCGAGTGGTTCACGCGACTGCCCGACGGGCTCTACCAGGAGCAGCGCGAGTTCCTCGCCGGACGGCTTGGCTTCGCCGGCGAGCTGTAGTTCCTGACCACGTTGTTCGGCTCGTCTCGTCTGTGTCGAGGTCCTCGCCGACGACAACGACGTGCTTAACGTCCCATCCGAGGCCTTCGCGGGTCAGCTTGGGACGTTGATCACGTCCCACGTGGCGAACGACCCACACTCGCGCCCAGAACGCTCGAGTGGGACGTTGTGCACGCGATTTCGCCCGCACTCGCGCACCGGTCGGTGCCGCGCCTGACGGCCGGGCGGGCCTGACATGCTGCGGCGATGATCACCTGCCACGTGCGATACGAGATCGACCCGGCCGAGATCGATGCGTTCGAGCGCTTTGCGGGGCGCTGGATGGAGCTCGTGGAGCGTCACGGCGGGACGCATCACGGCTACTTCCTCCCCGCGGAGGGCGCCAGCGACGTCGCCTACGCCCTGTTCTCGTTTCCCAGCCTCGCCGAGTACGAGCGCTACCGGCAGCGGTTCGGGGTCGACGCCGAGTTCATCGAGGCCGACCGGATCCGCGACGAGTCCGGCTGTGTGCGCCGCTACGAGCGCAGCTTCCTGCGGCCGCTGCTGCCCGGGCGCTGATCGCCGTTCAGCGCCACGCCTCGCGCGGCAGTACCACGTAGCTGGCCTGCCCGCGTCCGAACGACCAATCCTCGCGCGTATTCTCCGTGAGCACGATCGCAACGTCCTCGGTACCAATACCCACGCGCTCGTGCAGGAGCCCGGCCAGGCGCGCGTAGAACGCCTGCTTGGCCTCGGTGGTCCGCCCGCGGGACAGGCTCAAGCGGATCAGCACGAACCCGTCGGTGCGGTCGATGTCGAGGTACCCGCGGTCGAAGCGCAGCGACCGCGGCGTGTGCTCGGTGACGAGCTGGAACCGGTCGCGCAGGGGCACGTCGAGCTCGGCCGTCATCGCCTCGTGCACGCAGTCGCTGATCCGGTCGATCTCGTCGTCTGACCTGCCGGCAAGCAGGTCGATGGTCACCAGTGGCATTCGGCGCTCTCCTTGTTGTCGGCTTCGGGCATACGATGACCCGCGGGAGAACGATGAAGGCGATCCAGTTCAGCGAGTTCGGAGGCCCGGAGGTGCTGCGGCTAGTCGAGCTCCCCGACCCGCATCCGGCCCCCGATCAGATCCGGGTTGCGGTCCGCGCGGCCGGCGTGAACCCGATCGACTGGAAGGTCCGCAGCGGGATGATGGGCGGCGAGCTGCCGCAGACGACCGGTCGCGAGGTCGCGGGCGTGGTCGACGAGGTCAGCGGGGATGTCGACGACGTGTCGGTCGGCGACGCCGTGTTCGGGTTCGCCGCCGGTGGCGCCGGCGCGGCCGAGCGGTCACTGGTCGCCGACTACTTCGCGATCCCGCCACCGCTGACGTTCGTGCAGGCAGCGAGCCTGCCGGTCGGGGTCGAGACCGCCGCGCGAACACTCGATCTGCTCGGGGTGAAAGCCGCCGACACGCTGCTGGTCAACGGCGCGGCTGGAGCCGTAGGCAGCTCCGCCGTACAGCTCGCGGTTGCCCGCGGCGCACGCGTGATCGGCACCGCGAGCCCGGCCAACCACGAGTACCTGCGCTCGCTCGGAGCCGAGGCCACCGGGTACGGCGAGGGGCTGGCCGCGCGCGTGCGCGAGCTCGCCCCCGACGGCGTCGACGACGCACTCGACGCGTTCGGCGGTGGCGCGCTGCCGGCGCTGGTCGAGGTCACCGGCGACCCCGAGCGCGTGGTCACGATCGCCGACTATCAGGGCGCCCAGGCGACCGGCGCCAAGTTCAGCGGCGGCCTGGGGACCGAGCGGGCGCTATACGCGCTCGCGGAGATCGGCGAGCTGATCGGGGCAGGCAGGTTCTCGCTCCCGGTGGCGCAGCCGTTCCCGCTGGAGCGCGTCGGCGAGGCCCACGAGCTCAGCCGAGCCGGCCACGTCCGCGGCAAGCTCGTGCTGGTCGTCGGCTGAGCCGATCCAAATCCGCAGCTCCGGAGCTCAGACCGCGCGCGAACGTGCGCAAACGCACCAACGCTTCTCCCTCGAACCACTGGCCGCGACCCGCCTACGGGGTGAGGACCAGCTTCCCGCGCAGGCCGCCGCGCTGAAGGCGCTCGAACGCCTCGCGGAAGCGCTCGAACGGCATCACGTCGGCGACGCGTACGGTCAGCTCGCCGGCGGCGGCGCGGCCGGCGAGCTCCTCGGCCGCGGCTGCATCGGGTTGCACCTGCACGGTCTCGGGTGCGATCTCACGATGAGCGTCTGGCACCGCGCTCGGGACCGAGGTCACGAACCGGCCGCCGTCGCGGACGCACACCAGGGCATCGCCGGCGAGCCCGACGGTGTCGATGCAGGCGTCGACACCGTCCTCCCATCGGCCGCGGACCTCGGCCTCGAGCTGGTAGTCGGTGTCGACTACCAGCTCAGCTCCGAGGTTGCGCGCCTCGTGGGCGTCGGCATCGCGCACGGCCGCGACCACCCGCGCGCCGCGACCGCGGGCGAGCTGCAGCGCGAACCCGCCGACCATGCCGGCGGCGCCCGTGACCAATACCAGGTCGTCATCGCCGACGGCGGCGGCGTCCACGAGCAGCTTTGCCGTCAGCGCCGACACCGGGATCGCGCTGCCGACATCGAAGCCGAACGAGTCCGGAAGCGTGCCGAGGATCGCGGAGGGAACCGCGATCCGCTCGGCCAGCGCGCCGACGCCCATCCACGGCTGCGCGACGAACCCGAGCACGCGCCGGCCCCCGGCGGACTCGCCGGCGAAATCCCACCCCGCGACCTGCGGCAGATCGCCCGAGCCGCCCATCGCCGTGAACGCTCCGCCGGCGGCCCCCAGATCCCACGGGCCAAGTGAAGCGGCGCGGACGGTGACGATCTCCTCGCCGTCGCGTGGGGTCGGATCGGGCGCCTCGGCGAGCTCCAAACCGTCGATGCCGGTGAACGAGTTCATCACGATCGCGCGCACGGGCGGGAGTGTCTCACACGATCGGCGGCGGATCACCGGCTGCCCGGCGGCCGGTCGCGATCTCCTGCGTCTCGGCCTCGAGCCAGCGCCTCAGCAACAACGCGCACCACGACCGGTAGGGGCGCCACGGCTCGGTCACCGGCCCGATCTCGTCGTCGGAGGCCAGCCCGTAGGCGGCGCGAATCGCTCGCTGCACGCGCCGCTCGTTGTCGGGAAGCGCATCGGGAGACCCGACCCCACGGATCACGATCAGCTCGGCCGAGAACGGCCCGATCCCCGGCAGCCGCTGCAGGTCGGCGACCGCGTCGGCGAACGACAGCTCGCGCAGGCGGTCGCGGGTGAGGGTCCCCGCTTGCGCGGCCTCGGCGAGCGCCCGGAGCTGATCGATCTTGCGCGTGGTGAGCCCGCGCTGCGGCCCGGCGATCGTGGCCAGCTGCTCGGGAGTTGGAAACGCGCCCTCGGAGCCGAGCTCGTCGGTCAGCCGGCGCTTGACCGCGGCTGCCTGCACGATCCGGATCCGCTGGCCGATGATCGTCCAGGCGGCGGCCTCATAAGGCGAGTAGAACAGAACCGGGCGCAGTCCGGCGAACCGGCGCTGCAGCTCCGCGACGACTGGATCGCGCCGGCCGACGCGCTCGAACTCGGTGCCGTCGACGTCGAGCGACAGGATCCGCTCGGCGTCTCGCCGCGCCAGGCGCGCCAGGTCCGCCGGGGGCGCACCTTCGAGCTCCCCGCGGACGGCGTCCCCGCGCTGACTGAGCCTGACGGCCACCACCCGCCAGTCGCCATCGACCGCCCAGGCGAAACGCAGCTCGCCGGAATCATGATCGGCCTCGGTGCCCGGAAAGCCCTCCGCGAACGTCGCGGCCGAGTGCAGCGAGAACCGTCCTCGAGGACGCAGGGTGAAGCCGGGCACGGGATCAATCTTGCCGCGTTACGATCGCGCCGTGACTCTCGAGGACTTCGACCGCGTCGAGTTGCTGTTCGGGCCGTCGCCGGTGCACCGGCTGGAGCGGCTCAGCGAGCATCTGGGCGGCCAGGTCGAGATCTGGGCCAAGCGCGAGGACTGCAACTCGGGCCTGGCCTACGGCGGCAACAAGGTCCGCAAGCTCGAGTACCTCGCCGCCGAGGCGCTGGCGAAGGGTTGCGACACGCTCGTCTCGATCGGCGGCGTGCAGTCCAACCACACGCGCCAGGTGGCCGCGGTCGCGGCGCGGCTCGAGCTCGAGTGCGTGCTCGTTCAGGAGCACTGGGTCCAGTGGGACGATCCCGGCTACGAGACCGTCGGCAACATCCTGCTGTCGCGGATCTTGGGCGCCGACGTCCGGCTGCACCCGGCCGGGTTCGACATCGGTTTTCGCGAGAGCTGGGAGCAGGCGCTCGCGGCGGTGCACGACCGCGGCGGCAAGCCGTACGCGATCCCTGCGGGCGCGTCTGATCATCCGCTCGGTGGGTTGGGGTTCGCGCGCTGGGCGCGCGAGGTGCAGGCGCAGGAGCACGAGCTCGGCGTGTTCTTCGACACGGTCGTCGTCTGCTCGGTCACCGGGTCGACCCAGGCCGGGATGATCGCCGGGTTCGCGGAGGAGCGCGCGTCCCGCAGCGTGCTCGGGATCGACGGCTCGGCGACGGTCGAGCGGACCTGGGACCAGATCGCCCGGATCGCGCGGCGCACCGCCGAGGCGATCCGCGTCGGGCGCGAGCTCAGCGACGACGAGATCGTGCTGCTCGACGAATGGCACGCCGGCACGTACGGCATCCCGGACGACAAGACGATCGACGCGATCCGGCTGTGCGCGCGGCTCGAGGGCGTGCTCACCGATCCGGTGTACGAGGGCAAGTCGATGGCGGCGCTCATCGACCTCGTCCGCTCCGGCCGGATCGAGCCCGGCTCGCGGGTCCTATACGCGCACCTCGGGGGCCAGCCAGCGCTCAACGCCTACTCCGGCGCGTTCGCCGGGTGACCTCATCCGCCGGCCGCGAGCGATCGACTGATTTATGGTCATTCGAGCGGTGGCTACCCCGTCGCCGGTCGCCCGTGTCAGGCGCCCAGGCCCTTGACCGACTGCCACTTGTTCCACGCGCCGATCACGAGCAGCGCGACGCCGCGGATGTCTTCGGGGTCCTGGACGAACTGCGGCACCGAGAACTCCGTCACCTCCTCGTCGTCATGGATCAGCGGGACATGCAGCGCGTCGCCCTCGTATTCGTGGCGAAACGGCCCGTAGGCCCAGCCGTCTGCGCCGGGTATCGAGGTTACGTTGCGAGCTTCCATACGAGTTGGCTACCCGGCTGGCGGGACGTTCACCCCTGCCTGTTCTAGAGTTCCACTGAGCGCGCCAGGGTGAGCGCGTCCCGCTCGCGGACAGGGCCCGAGGCCCTTCGCCCATCGGCACTAATGACCGCTCTCGCTCGCGATCTAACCGGGCGCGCTGGGATGCGAGCACCAGGCGCCACGAAAGAGATCGTGATGCAAATCGACCTCGGCCAGGCGCGGCGCCGGGCGAAGGAGCTGCTCGCCGCGGCCCGGGCCGGCGATGACGGTGCTCGCGGACGGTTGCGCGCCGACCGCGAGCCGCGTCTGGCCGACGCCCAGCGCGCGATCGCGGCCGACCTTGGGTTCGCGTCGTGGTCGGCGCTCGTGGCCGCGTGTACCGCAGCGGGCGAGGAGGCGCGCTCGGAGGCTGTGCGCACGACCGAGCTCGCGTACATGCCCGGACGGCCCGTCCGGATCAGCGTCCGGCGCCGCGGGCACCGCTACGACATCGACGACATGGGCGCCGCGGTGGCGCTGTCCGGGCGCCCGCCCGGCTGGCGCGCGGCGGCCGAACGCGCGGCGGGGGAGCTTGACTGGAACATCAACCGCGACGGCGTCGTGTTGATGCAGACGCTCGAGGGGCGCGAAATCGACTGGTTCGTGCGGCGCACCGCGGAGGTGTCGCTTGCGGTGCTCGGGGCGATCCTCGACGCCGAGGGATGATCTCGCCCGCCGGTCCGTGGCGAAGCCGGACGTTACGCAGCCGAAATCGGCCTAGCCCTCGACGTCCCGCGCGCGTCCGCCGACCCGCGCGCGTCCGCCGACCCCTCGCAACCCAGGTGCCCCGCGGCTCAGTCCTCCATCCGGAACCCCAGCTTCAGGGTCACCTGGTAGTGGTCGACGGTCCCCTCGTCGGTGAGGTGACCGCGCAGCTCGGTGACCTCGAACCAGTCGAGGTTTCGCAGCGTCTTGCGGGCGCGGCTGAGCGCGCCGTCGATCGCGTCCTCGATCGACTTCGGCGAGGAACCGACGATCTCGCTCACCGAGTAGACGTTGTTGGTCATCGTGTCTCCTTTGTTAGGGGCCCGTCGCCGCGGCAAGGCGAAGGGCCGGATCGCTCCGCATCTCGTCGTCCCCGGCGGCCACGAGCAGCGGCTCTACGTGCGAGCGCGCGATCAGCGCCGGGACCGTCAGCACCGCGAAGTTAAACACCCGGTAGACGATCACCGCCGCCAGCGACGCCGGGATCGGCTGGCCCACCCAGTGCAGCGAGAACGTCAGCAAAGCCTCGGTGGCTCCGGCCCCGCCGAGCGGCATCGAGCGGCGGGTCAGCGCATAGCCGGTGGCATACGCGACCACGACCTCACCCACGTTCGGGTGCAGCCCGATGAAGCGGAGCGCGCCGTAGAACGAGGCGATGTCGAACACCCAGTACAACGCGATCCCCACCCACGCGCGCCAGTAGCGGGGGACGTCATCGGCCAGCGCGTGCAACACGCCGACGCCCTCGAGCGCGATGTGGATCGTCTGCCGGTGACCGCTGTTGCGCTCCAGGCGCTCGAACCGGCCCGGCTTGGTGGCCCACAGTCCGAGCGCGAAGCCGACCGGGACCGCAATCGCCCACGGCCACAGCACCGACTTCATCGGGCTGGGGTCGCCGGCGACCAGCAGCCCCACGGCGCAGGCCCAGGCCAGCGGCGCCAGCACCGCCCACTCGAGCGCGCCGAGGCCGAGCACGCGCACGGTTGAGGCTCGGTCGTCGTTCTCGATCGCGTACAGCGCGCGCTTGTCGAGCGCGAACCCGCCGCCGATCGCGAACGGGCCGAATCCCGCCGTGACCACGCGCACGGCCAGCCCGCGCCTGAGCCTCGGACCGCCGTGCACGAGCGCGATCCCGCGGTAGGCGACGACGTATGCCCCGATCGCGAGCAGCTCGGCGCAGACGACGACCGCGAGCCAGCCGTAGTGGGGGTGCGACCACGCGTGCAAGAAGGCATCGAAGCCCCATGCGGCGGCGATCACCACTACGACTGCCACAGCGAGGGCGAACGCGATCAGCGTCACCACGATCGGATGGTCGTGCAGCCTCTGCACAGACACGTGTTACCCCGATCCTCGAGTCACACCCCGCTGCGAACGGCAGATGTCCGCGCCGGGACACCCGGCGTAGTCAGGTCTTAACCGGCTCCCTGCACTGCCAGGTCGGCCTCGGCCTGGCGTTTCCAGTCGGGCTTCTCGGCCCGCCACTCCTCGTCGGTCCGGCGCAGCTTCCAGTACCCGGAGACCGACAGCGCCTCCAGCGGCATCCCGCGCTCGAGCAGCAGGTGACGACGCACCAGCCGGACCGCGGTGGCCTCGCCGTGCACGAACGCGTGCCCGCGCCCCTCGGGCAGCGCCAGCGAACTGACCACCTCGAGCTGCCGCTCGGGGTCCTCCCCCGGGCCGCCCGGACGGTGCACCCACGAGGTCCGCAGATCGCCCGGCGACGCGAGCGCCTGCTCGTGCCCGGGCCCGTCAACCTCGATCACCGCGAATACGGGAACGCCGGCCGGGATCCGCTCCAGCGACGTGGCGATCGCCGGCAGCACTGCGTCATCGCCGACCATCAGGTGCCAGTCGGCGTCCGGATCCGGAGCGTAGGCGCCGCCGGGTCCCATCAGCTCGAGCGTGTCGCCCGGCCTAGCGCCCGCCGCCCAGGGCCCCGCGATCCCGCGATCGCCGTGGACCACGAAGTCGAGCGTCAGCCGGCGCTGCGCCGGGTCGAACGCGCGCACCGTGTACGAGCGGGTTTTGTTGCCGAACCGGCACTTGACGTAGTGGTCGGTGAACTCGCCGACGCCGAAACCCTCGAGGTCGGCACCCTCGACGACGACGCGGACCATCCCCGGGGTCAGCCAGACGGTCTCGGTGACCGTGGTGGATAGGACGCGGCGTTCGGGCATCAGCTCACACCGAGGATACGAACCCGCGCCGGACGAGCGTCCGGCGCTCGCTGCGGTAAGATCTGAAAGAGCCTTTCAGAGTTTCCGAGGAGGAACACCGATGGCACGCGAAGTCCGACGCAAGATCGCTGAGCCGGAAGCCCTCGAGGCGCTGGCGCACCCTGTGCGGCTCGAGCTCATCAACCACCTGATGTCGGCCGGGCCCGCGACCGCGTCGGCGTGCGCCCGCGCCGTCGGCGACACACCCTCGAACTGCAGCTACCACCTGCGGGTGCTGGCCCAGGTCGGGCTGGTCGGCGAGGTCGCCTCGGCGGACGGACGCGAGCGCCCCTGGGAGGCGCTGATCACCGGCTTCGACACCGCCTCGGACACCTCCGGCGATCCGATGACGCCCCAGGAGTCGCGGCTGCTGGCGGTGTCGCTGCAGCGCGACCAGCAGCTCGTGCGCGACTACATGGCGCACCGCGAGAGCGAGCCGCCTCGGTGGCGGCAGGCCGACTTCTACGGCACCTACAGGCTGGCGCTCACGCCCGCCGAGCTGACCGACCTGAGCGCCCGGCTCGATGCGGCGATCCGCCCGTACATCGCGGCCACCCGCGAGCCGCGGCCGCCCGACTCAGAGCTCGTGCACGTGAACCTGCACGCGTTCCGGTCGCCGGCGCCGTGAGCGCTCTGCGAAACCAGGGCTTTCGCCGGCTGTGGTTCGCCGGCCTGATCTCGGACACCGGCGACTGGCTGCTGTTGGTGAGCCTGCCGATCCTGGTCTACCGCTACACCGGCTCGGCGCTCGGCACATCGGCTGCGTTCCTGGTCGAGCTGGTCCCCCCCGTGCTGCTGGCGCCGGTCGCCGGGGCAATCGCCGACCGCTTCGACCGCCGCCGGACGCTGATGCTCGTCTCGGCCGCGCAGGCGGCGGCGCTGACGCCGCTGCTGCTGGTGCACGGGCGGGCCGGCCTGCCGATCGTGTACCTGGTCGTGGTCGCCCAGTCGGCGCTCGCGTCGGTGTTCGACCCCACCAAGAGCGCGCTGATGCCGACGCTGGTCAACCCCGACCAGCTGGTGTCGGCGAACTCGGTGGTGGGGCTCAACCAGAACCTCGGCCGGCTGATCGGCGGCTCGCTCGGTGGGGTCTTGCTCGCCGCCGGCGGCGGCCTGTCGGCGATCGTCGTCGTCGACCTGATCAGCTTCCTGGCGGCGGCCACGCTGATCGCCACGCTGGCGGCCGCCCCAACCCGTCTGAGAGAGCGTCCGGCGCACCCCGACGGGGCCACGTCTCACGCGAGCTGGTCGGACGCGCTGGCCGAGCGCCCAGTGCGCGGCGCCCTGGCCGTGCTGGTCGTGGCCAGCGTTGCGCAGGGGATGTTCGTGGTCCTCTCGATCGTGTTCGTGGTCCACGTGCTGCACGGCGGCTCCGGTGAGATCGGACTGCTGCGCGGCGTCCAGGCGATCGGCGCGATCGCGGCCGGCGTGGCGCTGTCGGCCACCACCCGGATCCCCGCAGGAGCACTTACGGCCTGGGCCGCGGCGATCTTCGGGCTGCTCGACCTTGCGATCTGGAACGCGCCCGAGCTGACCCGTGCCGAGCCGTTGTTCGTGGCGCTGTTCATCGCCGTCGGCGCTCCCGGGCTCGCGCTCGTGGCCGGGCTGACCACCGCGATCCAACAGGCCACGCGCCACGGCCAGCGGGGGAGGGCGTTCGCTGCGGTGGGCGTGGCAAGCGCCGTCGGGCAGGCGGTCGGGATGTTGGTGGCCGGAGTGTTCGGGGACTCGGTAGGTGTCGTGACCCTGCTCAACATCCAGGGGGCGCTGTACCTGCTCGCCGCGGCGATGGCCGCGCGCTGGCTGCGCCCGATCCGGCGACAGCGGCACCCCGCGCGAGCCCCGGGCTTGACAACCACGTGAGTAAGCCATAACTTACCGTTAGTCGTGGCGAACGGACCAGAGATGATGACGGCCCTGGGAGATCCAACGCGGCAGGCGATCTTCGAACGCCTGTCGGCGCGGCCGTGCCCCGTCGGGGTGCTGGCTGCCGACCTGCCGGTCAGCCGGCCGGCGGTCTCCCAGCACCTCAAGGTGCTCAGGGACGTCGGCCTCGTGACCGATCGGCCCGTGGGAACGCGCCGGATCTACGAGGTCGATCGGGCGGGGTTGGCCGTCCTGCGGTCCTATCTGGACCAGTTTTGGAGCCGCTCGCTCGAGTCATTCGAGGCCCAGGTCGAGCAACAGGAGGGACGGCACGATGATTGAGACCGTCGAGGCGATCCGCCGCCATGTCGTGGTGCGCGCGGATCAGCAGCGAGCGTTTGAGGTGTTCACCGCCGAGATGACGAGCTGGTGGCCGCCCGAGCATCACATCGGCAGCGCGCCGATCCAGGCCATCGTGATCGAGCCGCGCGAGGGCGGCCGCTGGTACACGCGTCACGAGGACGGCACCGAGACGTCGACCGGATACGTGTCGAGCTGGGAGCCCTACGGCCGGCTCGTGCTCGTCTGGCAGGTCGGCGCCGACTGGAGGTTCGACCCGAAGCTGCTGACCACGATCGAGCTGCGGTTCCTGAGCGAGGCCCCGGATCGCACGCGGGTCGAGCTCGAGCACCGCGATCTGGACGCATTCGGCCCCGAGGCCGAGCGGATGCGCCAGCTGTTCGAGCAGCCCGGCGCCTGGCAGTCCACCCTCGCCGCTTACGCGGCAAGGGTCGAGGGCGAGTGATCGCCCCCACCACCTGAACGCCCCCAACCTCAAAGGAGCATCACATGGCAAGTCAACTTGTCTGGTTCGAGCTGCCCGTCGCCGACCTCAATCGCGGACAGCGATTCTTCTCTGGACTGCTGGGCTGGGACTTCCATGCCTGGGACGGCCAGCCCTACCACATGATCCAGGGCGCCTCGCCGGGCGGCGCGATGATGCCCGGCGAAGGCCCGCCGGTCGTGTACTTCTCGACCGACGACATCGACTCGGCGGTGGCCAAGGTAGGCGAGCTCGGAGGCGCGGCGCAGGAGATCCAGGAGGTCCCGGGCGTGGGTCGGATGAGCGCCTGTCGCGACGACCAGGGCACGCCGTTCAGCCTCTACCAGCCCGCGTAACAGGCGCCCGAGCCGGGCTGATCAGGCGGTCACGCCGGCGGCGCCGCGCTGGGGCTGCCGGCGACGGCCGCGTTCAGCAGCTCGACGGCGTCCGGCTCGAGGTGGTGGCGGACCAGTCGTCCTCCGTGCGGCTCGAGCACCGACACCATCGCGTCGACGTGCTCGGGCAGGGCCAGCAGCATCACGGCCGAGGATCCCTGCGGCACCTCGCCGCGGACCTCGTCGAACAGAGCACTGCGCAGCTGCGGGCCGGCGTGCTCCTGGGCCACGCTGCCGGCGATCCCGCCGCTGAGAAAGCCGGCGACCAGGCCGGTGGGGCCGAACAGCGCCCCGGCCGCAGCACCGCCGAGCGCTCCCTCGACCGTCTTCGCTCCGACGAACTGCTCGTCGTCGTCCGCATCGACATAACGGCCGGCGAACACGCCGCGGACCACGATTCGGTCATGACGGTGGTGCTCGACGAAGGCGACCTCCTGCGACCAGCGGATTCCGTCGGCCTCGGGCGTCGCGTCGGCGTAGGCGCGCTCGGCGCCGCCGGTGTGTTCGAACACCATCAGCGCGAAATCGAGCCCGGCCGCTTCCATCGCGGCCGGAACCCTATCGCAGGCCGCGCCGTCGGCGGTGGACCAGGAAGCGCCACCCGATCGCCAGCCAGACCAGCCACACGGCCGAGCCCGAGATGCCGAAGCCGCCGTGATGCTCCCCGTGCCCGTGTCCGACGGCGAACGAGATCGACGACAGCAGCACGAACACGAGCACGACCGCGATCGCGACCGCAACCCCTGGCCGCAGCCCGAAGGCGGGCTCACGACGACGGGGCGCCGGCGGGGCCGGAAGGTCCGCGACGACCCGGTCGAGCTCACCGTAGGTGCGCGCCGAGAACGTCGTCGCGAGCCGCTCCTCGAACTCCTCGGCCTCCAGCCGGCCCTCGGTGGCCGCCACCCGGAGGCGTTGCGCCACCTGCTCGCGGTCGGCGTCCGACGCCCGCCAGCCTGCTCGCCCGGTCATGCCGCCGATACTCCTCGATGACCACTCGTCGAAATCACGTCCACCCAAAGGGTACCGACCCGCGTGTCCCGGCCCAAACGACGAGGTTCAGCGGCCCAACCTCAGCAGCAGCTTCTGGTCGTAGAAGTAGTCGAGCCACTGCAGCGTGCGGCCGCGCTCGTGGTGCTGGCGTCCGTCGGCGGGCACGAACCCGATCTTCAGACGGGCCACGGCGGCGTCGAATCCCTCCGCCTCGAACGCCGCCAGCACCTCGTCGATGTCGCGCAGCGGCGGCATCCCCAGCGCCTGCTCGTTGTTGCGATGGAACTCGGTCATGAGCGGGCTGCCGGCGTGGACGCCGATCACCGCGAAGTAGACGCCGCCGGGCGCCAGCGCGCGGTAAATCCCGCGCGCGTGCGCGGCCAGGTCATGCACCAGGTAGAGCACCTCGTGGCTGAAGGCCACGTCCAGGCCGGCCCAGCCGGCGGGGACACCGTCGGCGGCCTCGTAGGTCAGCGGCCGCGAGCCGGCCAGCCGCCGGGCGTCCTCGATCGCGCCCGAGGCGGGGTCATACCCGAACCCCTCGGCGATCCCGTAGCGATCGACCAGCAGCCGCAGGAACCCGCCCCGGTTGCAGCCGGCGTCGAGCACGCGCTTGCCGGCCACGTCGACGTCGATCGTGTCGAGCATCGCCCGCCACACGAAACCGTGCTCATCCTGCATCGCCTCGTCTTCGGCGGCGCTCTGCCAGTAGGTGGTGCTCATCGTCAGCGCATCGCCCGGTAGCGCCGGATCAACGCGTCGGTCGAGCTGTCGTGCGACAGCTCGGGCTCGGACTTGGACTCGAGCTCGGGGATGATCTGCTTAGCCAGCACCTTGCCGAGCTCGACTCCCCACTGGTCGAAGGAGTCGATCGACCAGATCGTGCCCTGGGTGAACACGCTGTGCTCGTACAGCGCCACCAGCGAGCCGAGCAGGCGCGGCGTCAGGATCTCGGCCAGCAGCACGTTCGTCGGGCGGTTGCCCTGCATCACCCGGTGGGGCACGATCTCCTCCGGCGTGCCCTCGGCCCGGACCTCCTCCTCGGTCTTGCCGAACGCGAGCGCCTGGGCCTGCGCGAACACGTTCGACATCAGGATGTCGTGCGCGTCGCGCACCGGGTTGAGGTTCTTGCCGAAGCCGATCAGGTCGACCGGGATCAGCTTCGTCCCCTGGTGGATCAGCTGGTAGAAGCTGTGCTGGCCGTTGGTGCCCGGCTCGCCCCAGTAGACCGCTCCGGTCTCGTAGTCGACCCGGCGTCCGTCGATCGTGACGTGCTTGCCGTTGGACTCCATCGTCAGCTGCTGGAGGTAGGCTGGGAAGCGCTTGAGGTACTGGCAGTAGGGCATCACCCCGACGGTCTGGGCACCGAAGAAGTCCCCGTACCAGACCGCCAGCAGCCCCATCAGCACGGGCAGGTTGCGCTCCAGCGGCGTCGTGCGGAAGTGCTCGTCCATCTCGTGGAACCCGGCCAGCATCTCGGCGAAGCCGTCAGGGCCAATCGCCAGCATCGTCGACAGGCCGATTGCGGAGTCCATCGAGTAGCGGCCGCCGACCCAGTCCCAGAAGCCGAACATGTTGGCCGTGTCGATCCCGAACTTCGACACCTCCTCGGCGTTGGTGGAGACCGCGACGAAATGCCGGGCGATCGCCGCCTCGTCGCCAAGCGCCACCAGGCACCACTGCCGCGCCGACTGCGCGTTGGTCATCGTCTCGAGCGTCGTGAACGTCTTCGACGAGATGATGAACAGCGTCTCCTCCGGGTCGAGGTCGCGGGTCGCCTCCACGAAGTCGGTCGGATCGACGTTGGACACGAACCGGCACTCGAGATCGCGCTTGCGGTAGTGGCGCAGCGCCTCGTAGGCCATCACCGGGCCCAGGTCGGAGCCGCCGATCCCGATGTTTACCGCGGTCCTGATCGGCTTCCCGGTGTGCCCCGTCCACTCGCCGCTGCGGACCCGCTGCGCGAAGTCCCCCATCCGGTCGAGCACCTCGTGGACCTCGGCCACCACGTTGGTGCCGTCGACCACCAGCGACGTGCCCTTCGGCATCCGCAGCGCCACGTGCAGCACCGAGCGGTTCTCCGAGACGTTGATCCGCTCGCCGCTGAACATGGCTTCGGTTCGCTCGCGGAGTCCCGACTGCTCGGCCAGCTCCAGAAGCAGCGCCAGCGTGTCCTCGGTGATTCGGTTCTTCGAGTAGTCCAGGTACAGGCCCGCGCCCTCGGCCGTGAACCGCTCGCCGCGCCCAGGGTCGGCGGCGAACAGCCGGCGCAGATGCAGATCTCGGATCTCGTCGTAGTGCTTCTGTAGCGCGCTCCACGCGGGACGCTCGCGTAGCGGCGCAACGGGGTTCCTCGCTGTCGTGCTCATGTCCTGGATCATCCCAGGAACGCAGGCACTGTCGAGCCGGGCCGGGCAGCGCTGGGCGGGTGCGGACCGCCCAGCGCGCAAGCCCCGTGAATCTATGACGCGTCCCGATTCACTAGGCGCGAATCAGCGAGCGCAGGAATCCGCTCGCCAGCCGCCGCGTTCCCAGCGCCGCGTCGAGGTGGTCGCGCCAGGTCGCCTCGAGGATCCCCTGGCTGTCGAGCACGCGATCGCCGGGGCGGGTCACCCACTCGCGGACGATCTCCGGCGTCACCTCCGGGTGAAACTGGACACCGAGGTGGCCGTTGACGGTGAACGCCTCGGGACCGAGCGCACTGCGGGCAAGGACTCGGGCGCTCCGCGGCGGCCTGATCGCGTCCTCGCGCCACGCCAGCCACGGGCCGCGAGCGATCCAGCGCGGAACCGCGCTCGACACCTGGATCCAGCAGTGCTGCGAGCGCGCCGCCGGCTCAGAGCCGCCGCCCAGCGCCACCGCCAGCGCGTGGGCCCCGGATCCGATGCCCAGTACCGCGGTCCCCGCGCGGTCGGCCTCGCGAAGCCAGTCGAGCTGCGCGTCGGGCCACGTGCGGGCGAGCTCGCCCGCCGTGCCGTCAGAGCCGAGCGCGACCGCCAGACGCAGCGACGCGGGATCCGGCAGCGGCTCGCCGAGATCGACGCGCACGGTGCTGACGCGCAATCCGTGGCTGGTGAGGACCTCGTGCAGCAGCCCGGCCGGCGCGTCCGCGCGGCGCTGCAGCACCGCCGCCGTGCCCACGCCGGCCTCGCCGCCCGAGATCCGCCACCGCCGCCGGACGCCGCCGGTCGCGGCCGGCGCGTCCGCGCTGATTTTCCGAATGCTGTCAATGCTCATCAGATGCACCTCGTGTGAGTTTGAGTTCTCCGATCGGCCGACGGATCGTCGGCACCGACCGCCTGCTGGGCCAGCGGGGGGCTCATACATCGCGAGTTGCATCTGCGGGGGATCGGGAAACTACACAATGTCGATTGACATTATCGTGAATGGCGCCCGTGTCAAGCGACCCGCCCAGCCGCCGGCTCGGGTCTACTCGTCGGGGTCGCTGGTATCGGCGAACGAGTGGTGCTCGTGGGCGACCGTCCAGCGATCGTCCTGCTTGCGCAGGCCAAGGGTGAGCCGCAGGCGGGTCTCGGGATGCGCCTCGAGCTCGGCCGCAGTGCCGCACAGCAGCAGCGCGTACGCGTAGGCGACGTCGGCGCCGGTGACCACGTCGAGCGAGACGATCTCGAACGAGGCGCCGGACGCCTGCCAGTCAAAGAACCCGGGCCACGTCTCGCGGTACGCCTCGATCCCGCGGACGCCGTCGTGCGGCGGGGGCACGTCGAACATCACGATGTCGTCGGAGTGATCGACCAGGACGCCATCCGTGTCGCCACCGTGGGCAGCCGTTGCCCAGCTGGTGATCAGGGCGCGGATCTGCTGCTCGTCGGAAGTGCTCATGCGCTCTTGGACCGTCCGGTCCCCTGGAAGCTAATCGGTGCGCCGCGATCGCGCGCCGGTTCGGTGATCAATGCGTGAAGGGGCCACGGCGCAGAGGTCGAAAGGACACCGTGAGGATGTCACCGGAACCTCCCAAGTCCACCGCGTCCTCGCCGTGGCCGGTCAGGGCGCAAGCCACCGCCACCGCGATCCAGGAATGGGTGACACGCCCGCGCGTGACGCTCTGCATCGCGGGCATCGTGCTCGCGTTCGTGGGACTGCTGCTGACCAACTCGGTGTGGACGCTGCCGCTGGTGATTGTCGGCGCCGTGATGGTCGTGGTCGCCTGGATCGGACACCGGCTCGAGGGCCGGTTCGCCGTCGAGTGGGGCAAGACCGGCACGGAGTTGGCGTTCCGGGCGACCGTCAAGCCGGCGCGCGCTGAGCTCGCGATGGTCGCGGTCTCGACCGCCGAGCCGCAGTCCGCTATGTCTGAAACTCCGGCGTCGCCAGAGGACCAGGTGATCGAGGGCGAGGCCCACACGGTCGAGGTCGACGTGGGCGAGCTGAAGGCGCTGATCGCGGCCGTCGAGGCCGAGTCGTCGGCCGTCGCCACCGAACAGAAGGCACACGAGATCCGCGTCCACCGGGTCGTCAACGGCAACGGGCGCGCCTCCAACGGCTCACACTGACGGGGACGTGCTTAAACGGCCGTGGCGGTCCTCGAACCACTGCGAGCCTAACCCGCGGCCTTTGCGAACGCCGAGGGCCAGCCAGCCTCAGCCCTGCATCCACACTGACCAGCCGGCCGCGAGCACGCCGGACGACCCTCGCCGCCATCATGTCTTCGAGCGCGCCGCGCTCGACGACGACCCGTGAGCCACACCGAGCCCGATCCCAACCGGTGGAAAGCCCTTGGCGTATGCCTCGTGGCGGGGTTCATGACGTTGCTCGACGTGTCGATCGTCAACGTCGCGCTGCCCACGATCAAGACGGGGCTCCACGCCGGCGACAACGATCTGCAGTGGATCGTGTCCGGCTACGCGCTCGCGCTCGGCCTGCTGCTCGTGCCGTCCGGGCGGCTGGGGGATGCCCGCGGCCGGCGGACCGTGTTCATGACCGGCGTGGCGCTGTTCGCGCTGGCCAGCGCCGCCTGCGGGGCGGCGCCGTCGGCGACGTTCCTGGTGCTCGCCCGCGTCGTCCAGGGCTTCGCCGGCGGGCTGATCACGCCTCAGATCAGCGGGTTCATCCAGACGCTGTTCGCGGGTGAGGAGCGGGGCAAGGCGTTCGGCTACTTCGGCACGATGATCGGGGTGTCGACCGCGATCGGGCCGCTGCTGGGCGGGGTGCTGATCGCCGTGTTCGGCAACCACAGCGGCTGGCGCGCGGTGTTCTTCGTGAACCTCCCGGTGGGGGTGATCGCGCTGATCCTGGCCCGTCGCTACCTCCCGCCCCCGAAGCCGCGCCCGGCCGACGGCGCCCGGACCGAGCTCGACCCGATCGGCGTGGTCCTGCTCGGGCTGTCGGTGATCTGCATCCTGGTGCCGTTCATCGAGCAGCGGACCTGGCACAGCCCCTTGCGGCCGCTGCTGTTCGTGGTCGCCGCTGGGCTCGCCGTCCTCTGGGTGCTGCACGAGCGGCGTTACGGGCGCACCCGCGAGCCCGTGGTCAGTCTGGACCTGTTCAAGATCCGCTCGTATGTGCTCGGCGCCGGGGTCGGGCTGCTGTTCTTCGCCGGGTTCACCGGCACGTTCTTCATCCTCAGCCAGTACCTGCAGATCGGCCTGCACTACTCGGCGCTGCAGTCGGGTCTGGCCTCGACGCCGTTCGCGGTCGGCGGCGCGCTGACGGCCTCACTCGGCAGCCGCCAGGTCCTGCGCCGTGGGCGCAAGCTGGTGGCGTTCGGGCTGGCGGTGGTGATCTTCGGGCTGGCGCTGGTGTGGCTGGCGGTACTCGCCGAGCCCGGGCGCAGCGTCGGGTTCTACACCGCGCTACCGCTGCTGATCGCCGGGATGGGCGGCGGGTTCGTGATCTCTCCCAACCAGACACTGTCGCTGTCGCAGGTGCCCAACGAGCGGGCGGGCAGTGCAGGAGGCGTGATCCAGACGGGCCAGCGGATCGGCTCGGCGGCCGGGATCGCGATCACCGGCAGCGTGTTCTACTCGGTGCTGGCCAGCACTGACGGCGATTTCGCGCTCGCCTTCCGTCATGGGCTGATCGTGATCGCGTCCTTCTGCGCCGCGGCGCTGGCGCTGGCGCTGGCCGATGCGCTGACCGCGCAGAACGTCTCGCTGCATCGGGTGGCGGCGATGCACGACGGTCAGCATCGGGACTGACGCGTTCGTCGCCTTGTAAACCCTGTGTTACGCTAGCCCCGCTTGGGTCCGGCCGGGGACCGAAAGGGGCAAAGAAAGGACATCTCATGTGGGGACGTACTGCGGCGATCACCGCCGCAGCAGTCGTATCTACCGGGGCGATCGCGAGTGCCGCCGTCGCCGCGACCGGCCCGCCGCCGCCGACCGGCGCCAACGGCGCACAGGTCAAGCTGTTCGCGACCGGACTCAAGACTCCGACCTCGTTCGCGTTCGGAGCCGGCACCGTATTCGAAGGTGACGGAGGCAGCGAGAGCAACAACAAGCCGCCCGACGGTGGCGTGTTCGTGCTCAAGGGCGGCAAGGCGACGAGGGTGAAGAGCTCGTTCGGCTTCGTCGGCGGCCTCACCTGGCGCAACGGCACGCTGTACATCAGCGGCGCCTCGCTGACCAAGAAGGGCATCGCCTGGCAGCTCCAGGCCTGGAGCGGTTGGGACGGCGCCAAGTTCGCCAAGCAGAAGGTGATCTGGACCGCGCCGAAGAAGCTCGATGGCCTCAACGGCGTCGCGTTCGGACCCGACGGACGCCTGTACGTCGGCGTCGACGTCGGCCTCTTGCACCACGGCGACCACGGACCGCCGAAGACGCCGTACGTGTACAAGATCCTGTCCTTCAAGGCCAACGGCAGCGACCTGCAGGTGTTCGCGTCGGGGATCCGTCAGCCCTGGCAGTTCGCGTTCGCCAAGGGGTCGTCGTCGCCGTACGTGTCCGACCTCGGTCAGGACAGCGGCGCCAAGAATCCCCCCGACTTCGTGCTGAAGGTCAAGAAGGGCGACAACTACGGCTTCCCCAAGTGCAACTGGATCGACACGAGCAAGTGCAAGGGGTTCACCAAGCCGTTCAAGTTCTTCCCGCCCCACACCGACATCATGGGGTTGGGAATCATCGGCAAGACGCTGTTCATGACCTCGTTCGCCGGCCACGGAGCCAGCGGCCAGGGCGGCGAGGTGTACGCGATGCCGCTCAAGGGCGGCGCCTACAAGCCGGTCGCAACCGGCTTCGTCGCGCCGACCGTCGGACTCGGAGTGAACAAGGGCACGCTGTACGTGGGCGAGCTCACCGGCCAGGTCTTCAGCATCACGCCGTAGACCTCGGCGCGGGACCTCAAGACGCAATCGCGCGGCGTCCGGGCTCTGTACCGGACGCCGCGCCCCGCGCTCGGTAGATTTACCGGTCGGGCAAAGGGAATGGGACAAGTTCCCAATCACATCGTCGCTCGACGTGCTCGCAGCAGGGCACGACAGCGCCGTCGGCGAGCCGCGGCGCTGGGCGGGCTGCTGCTGCTGGCGGTGGTCGCCGCGGTCGTGTTCGTCGTCTCCAGCAGCGGCGGGAAGTCCAAGCACCCAACCGAGGCGGCGGCTCCGCACCACGCCGTGGCGGCACCCGCGTCGACGCCGAGCCACCGGCTGGCCTCCCTGGAGTCGCGCGGAAACGCGACGATCCGCAAGCTGGCCAAGCTCGCGTTGCCGGTGTACTGCGGCGGCCGGCACGGTCGCGAGCTGGCGTTCACGTTCGACGACGGCCCGGGTGTCTACACGCACTACGCGCTGAAGAAGCTCACCCAGGCCCACGAGCGCGCCACCTTCTTCGTGGTCGGCAGGTCGATTCGGGCCTGGCCGGGGTGGATCCGCCGTGAGCTCGAGATCGCCACGCTGGGCGACCACACGTACACGCACTCCGATCTGCTCGAGATGCCCTCGACCGAGGTCGCGGCCGAGCTCGATTCCAATGCGCGGCTGATCGAGCGGGACTCCGGCCAGTCCGTCGACCTGTTCCGGCCGCCCTACGGGGCGCAGGATCCATCGGTCAACCACGTCGCCAGCCACCTGGGTCTCCTGGACATCATGTGGTCGATGGACTCCCGCGACTCACTCGGTGCCAACTGGGCCGAGATCATCAAGAACGTCGAGTCCGACCTGCGGCCCGGCGCGATCATCCTCATGCACGAGAACCGGGGGCAGACGATCCGGGCGCTGACCACGCTGCTGCCCGTGCTGCATCGCCGCCATCTGCGGTCGGTCAGCCTGCCCGAGCTGTTCGCGACCGACCCGCCCACTCCGACGCAGCTACGGCGGGGCATCTCCGGCTGCGGAAACGTGCCGGGCTCGACCGACTTGACCGGGAGCTGAGTGACGTTCATCCGACCGGCGCGGATGTGAGCACCACCACCACCCCGGTCTCGTCGATTCGATGATCCGTCGCATGACGTGCCCCCTCAGGCCGCGTGCTCGGGCGTGCTCTGGTATGCGGCCACGCGCCAGCCATCCTCGCGCCGGCACAGCACCCAGGTCTCGCGGGAACCGGTCGCGGACACCGACTCGCTGTACCCGGCCGACGCGATCGCGCCGATGCTGTGCACCACCGCGACGTCGTCTGTGAGAAACCGCACCCGCTCCACGTCGGCGAATCCGTGCGAGCCCTTCAGCGGTCCGGCGAACCGCTCGGTGGTGGCGGTGGACTGATCGGTCATCGGTGCCTCCTGGTCGTGTGCTTGGGCCGCGGATTTGCGGCCTCGTGGACACGACGAAGGAACCGCCCCTATTTGGACAGCTCCGCCACGGGCGACGGGCTGAGCATCGCCAGCGCTCCGTACAGCTCGGCGATCCGCTCCCAGTCGGTCGACTCCGGGACTCCGTGCAGCGGGGCCGTCAGCCATCACGCCTCCTTGTGGTCCGGGAACGGGCCACGTGCTCGTGCTGGTCACGATCCGCGGCCTCGATCTCTACGACGCAGCTGGGCCGGCGATTTGGACACGCACGTAGCCTTGGCTCGCAATGCCCCCCAGCCTCAGCCACCGCGTGGCCAGGATGACCGGCCGCGACCCCGGCGAGCACCACCGCGCCTCGACCCCGCTCGAGCTGCTATTCGACCTGACGTTCGTGGTCGGGTTCGGCACCGCCGCCAACGAGTTCGCGCACTACCTGTCACTCGGCGAGGTGCGCTCCAGCCTGATCGGCTTCTGCTTCTCGGTGTTCGCGATCACCTGGGCGTGGATCAACTTCTCCTGGTTCGCGTCCGCCTACGACACCGACGACTGGGTGTTCCGGCTGCTGACGCTGCTTCAGATGGTCGGGGTGCTGGTGCTCTCGCTCGGGATCGCCAGCCTGTTTGACTCGATCGCCCGCCACGAGGCGGTCGACAATGGGGTGATGGTGGCCGGTTACGTGGTGATGCGCGTGGCGATGGTCGCCCAGTGGGGGCGAGCGGCACACGAGGACCCCAGTCGCCGGAGCGCGTCGAGGGTCTACATGAGCACGATCCTGGTCGCGCAGGCGGGCTGGGTGGGCCTCGTGTTCGCCCACGTGCACATCGGCGCAATGCTCGCGCTGGCCGTCCCGCTGATCGCAATCGAGTTGCTCGGCCCGCTGATCGCCGAGACCAGGTACAGCGGCACTCCGTGGCACCCTCATCACATCGCCGAGCGCTACGGGCTGCTGGTGATCATCTGCCTGGGCGAGGCGATCCTCGGGACCGTCGCCGCGCTCGGTGCGGTGGTCGGACCGAGCGGGGACGGCTGGTCGGTCAAGGCGGCCGTGATCGGCGTCGCCGGCGTCACGCTCACGTTCGGGATGTGGTGGATCTACTTCGTCGTCCCCGGCGCCGAGATCCTGGCTCGCCGCCGCAGCCGCTCGTTTGGGTGGGGCTACGGTCACATACTGATCTTCGGAGCGGTCGTGGCCACCGGCGCGGGCCTCCATGTCGCGGCCTTCTACGTCGAGCATCACACGAAGCTGTCGGCGTTCGACACGCTGCTGACGACCGCGATCCCAGTGGCCATCTACGTGCTCGGGATCTTCGTGCTGTACGCCTACCTGACCGGCTCGATCGATCCATTTCACTACGCGCTGATCGGGCTGTCGGCGCTGGTGCTGGCGACGCCGGTGGTGATGGCCGGAATCGGGGTGGCCCCCGAGTGGTGCCTGCTGGTGCTCTCGCTGGTTCCGTGGATCACCGTCGTCGGGTATGAGACGATCGGTCATCGGCACAATGCGCAGGTGCTGGCCGCGCTCGAGGATTTCGGACAAGCCTGAGCACGGGTGCTCTAGGCTCCCGGCGATGAGACGGCGGGGTACTCGGTGAACGTCTCGATCCTGATCAACGCGGCCTCCACGGTCAACTCGGAGTTCCTCTACGACCTCTCACAACGAGCGGGGTTCGTGCTGCTCGGGATGTTCCTGCTGTCGTTCTTGTTCATCCGTACCAGCGCGCGCCTGATCCGCAACCCGAAGGTCACCTGGTGGCCCGGCAACGTCGAGACCGGCGGTGGCCTGCACCTGCACCACGTGGTGTGGGGGATCGGCTTGCTGTTGATCTCGGGATTCCTCAGCTTCGTGATCAACCAGGGCAGCCCCCAGACCGAAATCCTGGCCGGCGTCTTCGGGGTCGGCGCCGGCCTGACGCTCGACGAGTTTGCCCTGTGGATTTACGTCCAGGACGTCTATTGGGCCGACGAGGGGCGGATCTCGTTCCGGGCCGTGGTGGTGGCCGCGCTGCTCGGCGGTCTGGTGCTGCTCGGGATCGCGCCGTTCGGCGGTAGCGCCAACGGATCCTCGATCTCGGGCTGGGCGATCACGATTACGATCGACATCTTCTTCTCGGCGATCGCGATCTCCAAGGGGAAGCCGCTGGTCGGGCTGTTCGGCATATTCATCCCGCTGGTGTCGCTGGTAGCGTCGATCCGGCTGGCCCGGCCGCATTCGATCTGGGCTCGGCGGTTCTATAAGCCCGACAGTCGCAAGCTGCAGCGAGCGCAGGCGCGGTGGCAGCGCGTCCAGGCCCGGCGTCGGCGGCTGTCAGACTTCATCGCCGGCGCCCCGGGAGTGCCGAACATCATGGCCCCGGCGGCTGATGGTGAAAAGCAGGTGATGGCAAAGCAGGTGAACGACGACTGACGCCCCGGCGTACACCGGCCGCCAGTCGCGAGATCAACGCAGCAAGCAGGAGGGAGTCGAGTGTCACGAGCGGGACAGGTATTCACCAATCCGGCCAGCGGGGAGCGCGTGGTGATCCTCACCGACCCCGCTGCTCACCCCGAGCGTGTGCTGGTCACTCACCTGTTCGTCCGCCCGGGCGGCCGCGTGGCGGCCCAGCATTACCACCCAACGGTCACTGAGCGCTTCCACGTGCTGGCGGGCCAGGTCGGGTTCATGATCGACGGCGGCGAGCGGGTGCTCGGCCCTGGAGAGCACGCGGAGGTGCCCGCCGGCGCGCCGCACGACTGGTGGCAGGTCGGCGACGAGGAGGCCCAGGTGGTCGTCGAGGTCGCACCCGGCGACCGGTTCGTCGAGATGGTGGGAACTATGTTCGGGCTGGCGCGCGACGGCAACGTCGACAAGCGCGGCCTCCCCCACCCCCTCCAGCTCGCCGTCACCGCGTCGGCGTACACCGACACGATGATCCTGACCTCGCCGCCGCGCTGGGTGCAGCGCACGATGTTCGGGATCCTCGGGCCGCTCGGACGCGCGCTCGGGAGGCGCCCTTTCTACGAGCGCTATCTCAACTCATCGGAGGTGGTCGAGCCCGAACTGGCGGCGCTCGCGCTGCTGCGCCCGGATGGCCGGCTCGCGTTCGACGGCGGCGCGGCCGTCTGACGCGTATCGTGTCGCGGCGATGAGCAGCATCGGCGACGGCAGGTTCCACAAGGGGCAGCCGGTCTGGGTGATCGAACCCGACGGCTCCGAGCGCGCGGCCGAATACGTCGGCGAGGGCGAGCTGAGCGCCTGGTTCGGCGGCTCGCCCTCGGTGTTCGTGGTGTACGTCGACACGCGCGAGGGCGCGGCGGTGGAGATCGACCGCGTGATCCCCCGCGACACCGACGCCTCCTGACGGCAAGCCTTCAGGCCGCGATCTCGGCGTCGCGCAGCGCCACCGTGCCGGCCACCCGACGCGAGAGCTCGGCCGGCGTGACGACCGCCGCGGGCGAGCGGTCGGCGGCCACCCGGGCCGCGATCAGGTCCAGGTCGGGAACTCCCACGCAGCCGATCAGCACCGAGTTGCCGGCGCGCCCGCCCAGCGCTGCGGCCAGCGGATAGGCCCCGCTCAGGGCCGCCGCTACCAGCGCCAGCTCGCGCCCGGCGCGGTCGTCGACGATGTTCACCAGCGCTAGCGGCGCCGCCCGGGCGATCGCGCTCAGCGCCTCGGCGGTGATCAGCGGCCTCGGGACTAACGCTCCGGCGAACGCGTCGATCACAACCGCGTCCCAGCCGCCCTGCGGCTGGCGCTCGACGAACTCGCGTCCCTCGGCGTGGCGCACCCTGAGTCCGGGCACGCGGCGCAGCCCCAGGTGCTCGCGGGCCAGCGCCAGCACCCGGGCGTCGAGCTCGCAGACCAGCTGGCGCCCGGACGGATCCTCGGCGGCGAGCGCCCGCGCCAGGGCACAGGCGCCGCCGCCGATGTGCAGGACCCGCCGCGCCCGGGCCGCCTGCACCACGATCCGCATCCACCGCATGTAGTCGAACTCGAGGTGCGACGCGTCGGCGAGATCGACGTAGGACGCCTCCATGTCCGCCTGGCGAAGCAACCGTCCGGTCGGGCGCCGGGGGTCGCGCTCGACGACCAGGTCGCCGTCGCGGGCGACGATCCTCGGGGCGGCGGACCGCACCACGCTCGACGCTCAGCTCAGCTTGAAGATGAAGTCGTACTCCTTTCCGCCATTGCGCGACTTCAGGACCATCTCGCCGCGGGCGTTGCGGTAGGCGCCGGTTCCGCCGGTGATCGACAGGACGCTGTTATGGGTGTCGTAGAACGGTCCCTGGACGGTGATCTGCCCGCCCGTCAGGAACGTCGTCCACAGGCACTCCCAGATCCCCTGCTTGACGTCCAGCCGCGTGCAGAAGCCCTCATCGTGACCGACTCGCTTGTGGTCGGTCGCGTCGAACACCGGGTTGACGAACGTGAGGATGTTCCCCTTCACGTCCTTGCCGCCGCCGGTGGGGATTTCGTCGTCGGTGATCGCGTGCTCGACCACGTGCACGGTGGTGCTCCCGGCGTGAGCATGGGCGTGGGCCCGCGCCGGCCGGGCCGAGCTCGCCGAGGCGAACACCGCTCCCGCGGTCAGCGCTGCGGTGGCGGCCAGGGCGGCCGTCATATGCTTGGACAAGGCACTCCCTCCTCTGGTGGAACTGCTGGTAGCGCGGATTCTGACGCGTCGGATCAGGTGCCGGGGGTCGCCGCCTTGACCAGCTTCATCGTGAACTGCGAGTTGACCCGGCCCACCCCGGGCAGCTCGGCGAGCTCGCTCATGTAAAAGGCCTCATACGCATCCTTGTCGGCGACCGCGACGCGGATGATGTAGTCCGGGACACCGAACATCCGACGGCACTCCACGACCGCGTCCATTGCGGCGATCCGCCGTTCGAACGCCTCGACGGTGGTGCGGTCCTTGGCCGACAGCTCGACCAGCACCGACACCTCGAACCCACGCCCGGCGGCGGACTGCTCGATGTCCGCGTGGTAGCCGCGGATCACGCCCGCCTGCTCCAGCGCGCGCACGCGCCGCAGGCATGGCGACGACGACAGATTGACCCTGGCGGCCAGCTCCACGTTCGAGAGGCGCCCGTGGCGGGTCAGCTCGTCGATGATTGCGTGATCGATCTTGTCCACGGCAGGATGTTGCCAAATTTCAGATTCTGAGGGCGTAACTGGCACCCATATGCCGTCAATGTTGCGAGACAATGGCGAGCGGATGTCAACGAACTCGGTCTCCCGAAACGCACTCTCGATCGGAATCGCCACCGGCGTGTACTCGGTCTCGTTCGGCGTGCTGTCGGTCGCGGCCGGCCTCAGCGTCGCTCAGACTTGCGTGCTGTCGCTGGTCACGTTCACCGGCGCCTCGCAGTTCACGTTCGTGTCGGTGATCGGCGCCGGCGGGGGGATCGTGGGGGCGCTGGCGCCGTCGATCCTGCTCGCCGGCCGAAACGCGGTCTACGCCCTCAGCCTGAGAGGAGTGTTCACCGGCGGTTGGCCGCGCCGGGCGGCGCGGGCTCACCTGGTGGTCGACGAGACGACCGCGATGGCGCACGCGCAGGTGGCTCCCGAGTCCAAACGGCGGGCGTTCGACCTGACTGCGTTGTGCCTGTTCACCGCATGGAACCTGGGGACGCTGGCCGGCGCCGTCGCCGGCTCGGGCCTCGGCGACCCGCGCGACCTCGGACTCGACGCGGTGTTCCCGGCGGTGTTCCTGGCGCTGCTGGCCCCGCAGCTGCGCCGGCGGGGCGCGCCGAGGGCGGCCGTCACCGGCACGGTTATCGCGCTGACGCTGCTGACCGTGACCCCGGCGGGCGTCCCGATCATCGTGGCGGCATTCGGCGCGGTGCCGGTGCTGATCGCCGCCAGGCGCCGGGAGCGGACGCGGACATGAGCTGGTGGCCGGTGATCGCGCTATGCGTCGCGGCGTATGGGTTGAAGGCGCTCGGGCTGGTGCTCGGGGAGCGGATCGACGCCGAGACCGCCGAGCGGTGGTCGCTCGAGCTGGTGATCGTTCCGGTGCTGGCGGCGCTGATCCTGGTGCAGGCGTTCAGCACCGGCAACCGGTTGGTGCTCGACGCTCGGGCGCCGGCGCTGCTGGTGGCGGGCGTGCTGGTGTGGCGGCGGGCGCCGTTCATCGCGGTGGCGCTGGCCGCCGCCGCCACCGCTGCGCTGCTGCGGGTGGTCAGCTAACGGATGCTCGAGTGGGCGCCCACGGGCCGGCCGTGGCCCAGGAAGAAGATCCCGGGGAAGCCGGCCGTGTGGAACCCGTCGCTGGGATTCGCGTCGAGCGTGCTGTGCGAGATCGCCATCGTCCCGGTGCGGTCGTTGGACACGTAGAAGATCGCGCCGCCGCCCGCGCGCGCGTGGTTGTGATCCAGCAGGCTGCCGGCGACCGTGAGCCTCATCCGGTCGCCGTCGTTGTAGATCGCGCCGCCGCTGCCGCCGCCCGGCGTACCCGGCCGGGCCGGGTTGGCGCCGTGGCCGACCGCGCGATTGCCCTCCAAGAGGCTGTCGAGCACCGTCCAGGAGACGCCGATGCTGCTCAGCGCGCCGCCGTTGCTGCACACGTTGTCGGTGAAGCGACTCCCGGTGACGTACACCGGCAGGCCGTGGTACTGCGACAGCGCCCGGACGGCTCCGCCGCCGAGGTCCGGGCCCTCGGATTCGCAGCGGTTGCCGACGAACCTCGAGTTGACGATCCGCAGCCGGCCGCCGCGGTCGAAGATCGCTCCGCCGCCGCCGCCGTCGAACCGCTGACCCGTCGAGTTGCCGTCGACGAAGTTCAGGTTCTGGACGATCAGCTGCGGCTCGGCCTGATCCTGGCAGTGCGAGGTCGTCCACGTCTGCGCGTTGTCGCAGGTGTCCATGTACAGGATGCGGCGCCGGCGCTCGCCGCTGAGCGTCACCAGGCCGGCCCCGTCGAGTACGACCCGGCGGCTGGTGTTGGAGACCTTGCCGTCGCCTTCAACCGGATCGTCACCGGCCTGGGCCCGCACGCGAACCGGATCACTCCGCCCGCCTGGACCGCCGCCACGACCTTGTTCGACGTGCAGCCGGCCGGCGTTCCGTGCCCGATGACGTGGTCGGCGTGCGACGTGCTCACCGCACGGGCGCCGGCGGGCACCGGCACGTGGCGTACGCCCCGGCCCGGGTTCGCGGCGCTCGCCGGCGACACCGGGAGCACCGCGGCGATGGCCGCCACCAGACTCAGCACCGCGAGCGGAGAGCCGGTGCGGCAGCACATCGCGCGCGCGGTCAGGGACGATCCTGCTGCTCGGCCTCGCGCTCGGGCTCCTGCTCGATGCGAGGCGGCATCGAGTCCGGCAGCGCCGGCGGAGCGCCCTGGCCAGGCAGGGGGTCCGCGTCCGTCTGCCACACGTGGTTGAGGTAGTACTGCAGGTAGGCCGGGAACCCGAGTCCCAGGATGATGTAGAGGATCAGCGCGATCCAGCCGTTGGGCGGCTCGGTCCTGGCCAACCGGGCGGCTCCCTGGACCCGGTGGGTGCCCCGCCAGTAGCTCACCAGCGGGGGGATGATGATGAACCCGCCGGGGAACAGCGCCAGCAGTGAGTTGGTCGGGCTCTGGCCGAGGTCGTAGCCCTTGGAGTCACCGTAGTCCCGGAGCTCGCGGTTGATCTTGTACCACCAGACCAGGTGGTAGATGCCCAGCGTGATGATCGGAAGCAACGCCACGGCCCACACGCTGCGGATCTTCGCGCGCCCCGGACTGTTCCGGATCTGCATCTCGTACGCCATGCCACCCTGCCTCTCTGGGCGCCCCGCCCATAGGTTTGCGCACACCGTATCCGACGTGCCGAGCCACGCCAAGGACTCGCCGGTCGACCTGTCGTAGTGACTAGCTAGTGGGCTCCACCAGGACCTGCGAACATGCCGCTCGGTGCACGAGGGAACCGCCCGAACCCGCCTTCAGCCCGACAGCGACCAGCAGTTCGTGTCGCTGCGCCGCGCGCTCGGCGTCACCACATTCGGGCTCAACCAGATCGCGCTGGCCCCGGGCCAGCGGCTGAGGATTCACCGCCACCGGGGCCAGGAGGAGGTGTACCTCGTGCTCGAAGGGCGCCTCACGGTGGCGTTCGAGGACGACCAGACCGAGCTCGCGCCCGGCGAGCTGCTGCGGGTCGCCCCGAGCGTCCGCCGCCAGCTGATGAACCGCTCGCGCGATCGCGTGGTGCTGATCGCGCTCGGCGGCGACGGCGAGCACCAGGGCCGGGACGGCGAGGCGTTTACCTCTTGGGAGCAGTCCACGGGCGCACCGCCGCAGGAGGTACCGCTGCCCGACGATCTGCCCACATCCGAATTGCGCTGAACCGGTGAGGCCAGCATGACCCGGGAACGTGAGCCAGGAACCCGGGAGGACGAGCGCGAGCACCGGTTCGGGACCGGCGATCCGTTCTCGATCGGCGTCGAGGAGGAGCTGTTCCTGGTCAACCCCGCCACCGGGCATCAGGCGAACGCGTCGGCAGCCGTGCTCGAGCGCCTCGGCGAGGTCGACGGCGGGGTCGAGCCCGAGCTGCACGCCTGCCAGATCGAGCTGATCACCGGCGTCCACGCCAGTGCCGGCTCCGCGGTCGACCAGCTCGGGGCACTGCGCCAGGCGGTCGTGCAGACCGGAGCGGGCCTGCTGGGATCGGGGACGCATCCCACCGCGATCGAAGGGGACGCCGAGACCACCGACAAGGAGCGCTACGAGCGCATCCGCTACCTGCTGGGCGACGCCGCGATCACCCCGGTCGGTGGCCTGCACATCCACGTCGGGATGCCCGATGCCGAGACGGCGATCCGCGCCTTCAACGAGCTGCGGCGGGACCTGCCGCTGCTCCAGGCGCTGGCCGCGAATTCGCCGTTCCGCCACGGCCGCGACACCGGCCTCGCCTCCGCCCGCGAGGTGACGATCCGCGGCTGGCCCCGCTCCGGGGCCCCACGGGCGATGCGCGACTACGAGGACTTCCTTGAGATCAGCCGGCTGCTGACGCGCGCGGCGGACGTCCCTGACTACACGTGGTTCTGGTGGAAGCTGCGACCGCATCCCCGCCTGGGGACGGTCGAGATCCGGGCGCTCGACGCGCAGGCGTCGCTGCCCTACATGGCGGCGCTGGTGGCGCTGGTCCACTGTCTCGTCCGCGATGCCGCCGAGGGCGACCCCGGGCCCGACCCGCCGGCAGAGCTGCTCGAGGAAGGCATCTTCCGAGCCGCCCGCTTCGGGGTCGAGGCCGAGCTACCCGACCCCGACGGGCGCCTGCGCCCGGTGACCGAGCTGCTGGGCGACGCGATCACTCGCGCGAGCCGCCACGCCGCCGAGCTGGGGTGCGCGGAGGAGCTCGCGGGCCTGTCGGAGCTGCTGGCGCGCGGCGGCGGGGCCGGGTTCCAGCGCGCCGCTAACGCGATCGCCGGGATCGACGCGGTCGGCAGCCAGCTGACCGAGCTCACCTCCGCTCCGCGAAGTCGCTAACAGCCAGTTGACAAACTGTGGTCCACAGTTATAAACTGCAGACCACAGCTTAGCTCCCGCTGCCCGTAACAAGTTCGCGGCCGCGGGGACCGAGCAATTGGGCGCGACGAACATGGGAGCGACGATGAACCACCTGACTGGCGCGATCGGGCCGGGGCCGGTCGCCGTGATCGGGGCGGGGCCCTCCGGGCTGACCGCCGCCAAGCATCTGATCGAGCAAGGGCTCGAGCCGATCGTGCTCGAACGCGGGGACGACCTCGGCGGCCAGTGGAACGCGGGCTCGCCGTACAGCGGAGTGTGGCCGGGGATGCGCACCAACACGAGCCGGACGACGACGGCGTTCTCTGACTTCCCGCTCGGCCCGGCGGTGGCGACGTTCCCCCGCGCCGACCAGGTGCACTCCTACCTGCGCGAATACGCGGGGCACTTCGGCGTGCTCGAGCGCATCCGGACACGAGCGCGGGTGACCGCCGTCGATCGCGACGGTGAGGACTGGAGTGTCCGCTGGAGCCAGGACGGCGCCGAGTACGCCGAGCGGTTCGCCGGCGTCGTCGTGGCCAGCGGCCGGTTCGGCGCGCCGCGGTTCCCGGCGACCCGGGGGCTGGCGCGGTTACGGACGGACGGTCGCGTGCTGCACTCGTTTCACTACCGCGGGCGCGACGAGTTTCACGGGCGGCGGGTGCTCGTCTACGGCAACTCGATCTCCGGCGTCGAGATCGCCAGCGACCTCGCCGCCGACAACACGATCGAGGTGATCTCGGCCTGCCGTCGCCCGCGCTACGTGCTGCAGAAGGTGGTCCGCGGGATCCCCACCGACTGGCGCTGGTTCAACCGCTTCTTCGCGCTGCTCGGCGCTGCGCTGCCTCCCGAGCAGGTCGCCGCCGGGATCCGCGAGGGCGTGCTCGCCGAGGCCGGCGATCCCGCCCGCTACGGGGCGCCCGCGGTCGATCCGCAAGCGCCGCCGAAGCTCTCGATGAGCCAGGAGTACCTCGCCTACGTGGCCGAGGGGCGGATCGCCGCGCGGGGCGCGGTGCAGTCGATCGAGGGCCGGACCGTGTGCTTCGCCGACGGACCGCCGTCCGAGATCGACGCCGTGATCTGTGCGACGGGATACGACCTCGACCTGCCGTATCTGTCGCCGGACATCCGGCGGGCGCTCGGCGAGGATCGGACACATCTGGACCTGTACCTGCGGACGCTGCATCCCGAGCTTTCGGGGCTGGCCCTGCTGGGGCAGTTCCTGCTGATCGGACCGCAGATCCCCACCGTCGAGCTGCAGGCCCGGTGGGTGGCGGCGTTGTGGTCGGGCGCGCTGGCGGCGCCGGCGACCGAGCAGATGCGAGCCGGAATCGACGAGCACCGCGCGACCCGGGAGGCGATGCCGTTCGACATGTACCCGCAGCTGGCGGCGATGCTGGCGGCCGAGCTCGGCGCCGAGCCGGACGTCAGCAAGTATCCGGAGCTCGCCCAGGGTCTTTTGTTCGGCCCGCTGGCCCCAGCCCGCTGGCTGCTCGAAGGACCGGGCGCGCGGCCCGAGGCCGCGCGGCTGCTGGCCGCGGCGTTCGCCGAGCTCGGTCCGCTGCCGCCGGTTCCGGCGGACCAGCTCGAGACCCTGAGGACGATCGCCGGCGCGCTCGGCGATCCGGCGCTCGCGGAGGCCGCCGATCGTCTCGAGACGGGGTTGACGGCGCAGCCGACGCCAACATAATCGGAGGTTGGCGTACCCGGGAGTCACCGGGCATGTCGAGCGAGGAATACCTGCTCGACAACGCCCGCCGAGAGGCCGGCGCACGGTTCGGAGCGCTCGCGGAGTTGTTCGACACGGTCACGTTCCGCCACATCTCCGTGCTCGGAATCGGACCGGGGTGGCGTTGTTGGGAGGTTGGGGCCGGGGGACCGTCGGTGCCCGCATGGCTCAGCGACCGGGTCGGCGCGTACTTCCCGATCGCGATGCCGGCCGCGGCGGCGCTGGACGCGGCCAACGTGCGCCAGTCCCGCAGCGAGCTGGTCAGCGACGGACACGCCTTCGAGGACGAGCTCGACGCACACCTGGCGGCGCTCGTTGACGGGCGACTGGACATCGCGGTGCCGCCGTTGGTGTCGGTCCGGGGGCGCCGACCGTGACCCGGCAGGGCGCGGGCTGTCGTGCCGGTACCGGGGCATCCCCTACGCTGGAGTCGATGTCCACCCAGGCACGCGATCACTGCCTGGCGCCCGAGCGCGTCGAAGCGTCGCTCGACGGCGGCAGCCGGTACGGCCGGATGTTCGACCTGCCCGCGCTCGTGGCCGACGACGAGCTGCTTCACCGGATCGGCGCGGCCGGCGGCTTCTGCGACGGCGCCGACAGCGACGACGAGTCGACGGTCGAGGCGGGATGGCCATTCTTCGGCCAGTACATCGCCCACGACCTGACCGCCGACCGCTCGCCGCTGCGCGCGCACGCCGATCTGGAGGCGCTGCGCAACGTGCGCACGCCGCGGGCGAACCTCGAGGTGCTCTACGGCGGCGGACCGGTCGGGTCGCCGTATCTGTTCTCGCGCGCGGACGGCGCCAAGTTGCTCGCACCCGACGGCGACGTGCCCCGCAACCAAGAGGGCGTCGCGCTGATCGGCGACCCCCGCAACGACACTCAAGTGTTCGTCAGCCAGATGCAGGTGGCGTTCATCGCCGCGCACAACCGGTTGGTCGACCGCCTGCGCGAAGACGGCGTCGCCGAGCCGGCCCTGTTCGACGAGGCCCGCCGCGCGCTCACCTGGCACTACCAGTGGCTGATCGTCAACCAGCTGGTGCGGGGGCTGGCCGGCGACGAGCTCGTCGACGAGCTGCTGCGCTCCGGTCCCCGGTTCTACCGCCCCGAAGGGCCGCCGTTCATCCCGCTGGAGTTCGCCGACGCCGCCTATCGGTACGGCCACTCCCAGATCCGGCAGCTGTACCGGATCCAGCCGGGCGGCGAGCTGCGGCCCGTGTTCCCCGACCTGATCGGCTTCGGGCCGATCGGCGACCGGCGCGTGGACTGGTCGCTGCTGTTCGACGTTCCCGGCCGCCCGGCCGCCCAGCGGGCCACCCCGATCGACGGCCGGCTTCCGCGCTCGCTGATCGACCTTCCGGAGACGATCACCGGCGAGGTCGAGGTCGAGGCCTACCGGTCGCTGGCCGTACGGGATCTCGAGCGCGGTCAGGGAACGGGGCTGCCGTCCGGCGAGCTCGTGGCCGAGCGGATCGGCGCCGCGCCGCTGACGCCGGACGAGGTCGGCCTGGCCGAGTGGGGATGGACCGATCAGACGCCGCTGTGGCTGTACGTGCTGCGCGAGGCGGCGGTGCGCCACGACGGCGATCGGCTGGGCGAGGTCGGCGGGACGATCGTCGCCGAGGTACTGATCGGGATCATCGCGGCCGACCCCGAGTCCTACCTTGCGCTCGAGCCGGACTGGACGCCAATGCTGCCGGCCCGCGGAGAGCGCTTCGAGCTCGTGGACCTGCTGATCCCGGCCTGAGCCGCGGCGCGATCAGGACCGCGCTCGCCAGCGCGACGGCTGAGGCCACCAGCCAGCCCAGCCGTGCACCGGCCAGCGGCAGCCCGGCGTTCGCCGCCGTGGCGACGAGCAGCACCAGGCCGGCCACGCCCAGCGCGGTGCCCAGCTGCGCCGCGGTGTTGATGATGCCCGCCGCCGCGCCCTGCAGGCGCTCGGGCACCGCGGTCCCCAGGCCAGTCGCGGCGACCGACGAGATCCCGATGCCGGCGCCCGCGACGCCGACTCCCGCGATCAGCAGCCCCGGCCCGGCAACCGGCAGCGCGTCCCCGAAGGCGATCGCGCTCAACCCGATCGCGATCACGCTGGGTTCGGAGATCCGCCGCAACGCTCGCCCTGCGATCGCGGCTCCGACGATCACGCACAGACTGAACGGAAGCAGTCGCAGCCCCGCCGCCGCCGCGCCGACGCCCTGGTCGCGCTGAAGCTCGAGCGTCGCGATCGCGATCGCCGAGCTGGTTGTGGCGGTGTTCGCGAATGCGGCCATGACCCCGACCCGTAGCGAACGCTGACGCAGGAGCTCGCGTCCGAACAGCGGCTCGCGCGCGCGGCGTTCGGTCCACACCAGCGCCGCCAGCAGCAGCGCGCCGACCGCCAGAATCGGCACCGCGGGCACCGCCGCGCCGGACCGTTGCAGCTGCGAGCCGGCGAGCACGACGGCCATCACCGTCGCCGTGAACAGGGCCGCGCCCGGCAGATCCAGTCGGGCGGCCACGCCGGCCCGGTCGCGCTCGACACGGGCGAGCACACCGGCCGCCATCGCACCGGCCAGCGGCAGATTCAGCCAGAACAACGCGCGCCAGCCGGCGAGCTCGGTTAGGCCGCCGCCGACCAGATAGCCGGCGGCACCGGCCGCCGCCCCGGTCGCGCTCCACGCTGCCATCGCGCCCCCACGCCGCGCCGGGTCGGGCGCGCTCGCTGACAGCAGCCGCAGGGCCGACGGAACGGACATTGCAGCCGATGCGCCCTGCAGGCAGCGTCCGGCCACCAGCGCCGTGTCGGAGCCGGCGACCGCGCAGGCCAGCGAGCCGGCGGCGAAGCCCGCGATTCCCGCCAGCAGCGTGCGGCGGTGTCCGAAGCGGTCGCCGACACGCGCGCCGAGCATCAGCAGACCGCCGAAGCACATCGCGTAGGCGGTCAGCAGCAGCGACGCCGCCGAGGCCGGCGCCGACAGGGCGTCCAGGATCCGCGGCATCGCGGTGATCATCTCGGTCACGCCGAGCACGTCGACGAACTGGACCAGGCACAGCACCGCGACTGCCCCGGCATGCCTGTCCGAGGTGCCCGCGGGTCTCTCGATGGGGCTGTTCTTCAACGATGAAGTAATGGATCATGTATACCCGAATGACGCGCCGAATCACCCTCCAGGCCGTGGCCGACGAAGCGGGCTGCTCGGCCAAGACGGTCTCGAACGCGTTCGGTCGCCCCGACCAGCTGTCGGCCGCGACCCGCGAGCGGATCCTGGCGATCGCGGCGCGGATGGGCTACCCGGGGCCTGACCCGCTGGCGGCCGGATTGCGGCGTGGCCGGGTGGGCGCGCTCGGGTTCGCCTACGCCAACGGGCTCACCTACGCGTTCGAGGATCCGGTCAGCGTCGAGCTGCTGGCCGGGATCAGCTCGGCGGCGGAGACCGCCGGTATGGGTCTGCTGCTGGTGCCGGGCTCGGCGACGGCGCAGCGCAGCTCCGCGGCGATCAACGACGCCGTGATCGACGGCCTGATCATCTCCTCGCTCGCCGATGATGATCCGCTGCTCGACGCGGCGCTCGCCCGCCGGCTGCCGATCGTGGTGATCGACCAGCCCCAGCCCGAGCAGCTGGCGCGGCGCGCTCGTGACGCGGTTCCCGCCTGGGTCGGGATCGACGACCGCTCAGCCGCCAGAGTTGCCGCCGAGCACCTGCTGTCACTCGGCCACCCCCGCCTGGGCGTGATCACGTTCGGACTCAGCCGCGACCCGATCCGGGGTCTGGCGGACGAACGAGCGCAGGCGGCGGCGACGTACGCGGTCAGCCGTCTGCGGCTGGAGGGCTACCGCGACGCGGTCGTGGCAGCCGAACTCGGATGGGACGCGGTGACCGTCGCCGCCGGCACCAACAGCACGGTCGGCGAGGGCGCCGCCGCGGCCAGTCTCCTGCTCGAGCGCACGCCCCGCCCCACCGCGCTGCTCTGCCTGTCGGACCGGCTGGCTCAGGGGGCTCTGCTGACGGCGCGTGCGCACGGCCTCGAAGTCCCGCGCGACCTCTCGATCGTGGGCTTTGACGACGCGGCGCCGGCCGAGCGCCTCGGGCTGACGACGATCGCACAACTCACACACCGCAAGGGCCACCTGGCGGCTCGCGCGCTGCTCGCGCTGATCGACGGCGAGCGCGTCGACCCGGTGCAGACGCTCGCGACCGAGCTGGTCTTGCGGTCGAGCACGGCCGCACCGCCGGGCCAGCGGGCGGACGACTAGTGCTGCGGGTCCCCGATCCCGTAGAACTTCCCGCCGCGGGCCCCAACCCACAGCATCCCGTGCCACACGGCGGGCGTCGACTCGATGCAGCCGTCGAGGTGGACGGTCCAGAGGATCTTCGGGGGCACCCGCGGGTTGGAGATGTCGAAGTCGTGGAGGCCACCGGTGCAGTCGCCGATCACCAGCTGGTTGTCGATCGGCACCGGCGAGCCCCACGTCTGCGAGTGCTGGTCGATACGCCACAACAGCCTGCCGGTCTGCTGATCGACGGCCAGGATCTCCCCGTCGGTCCCGGCCTCGTAGACCACGCCCTTGTAGAGCGCGGGCGTCGACAGCGATCCAGCGTTGGAGGTGTAGCCGCCGATGCGGACACTCCACACCAGTGGGTGGCTGGGGTTGCGTGGGTTGAGCTTCATCAGCGCGCCGATCTGGTGGTCGCGCGGCAGGGTCTCGGGCCGGGGCTCGTTCTCCGAGATGTGCCGCGCGGCGTACAGGTAACCCTGCTGGTCGATCACCACGGAGGCGTCGGTCTGGTCGCCATCCCAGAAGCGGAACACCCGCTTGTAGCGGGTTCCGCCCTTCAGGATGTCGGAGATGTCCCAGCCCTGGACGAGCCCGGCGGAGTTTGAGAAGTACACGACGCCCCTATAGAACGCGACCGAGTTCTCGATCGAGACGTCGTCGTCGTGGACCTCGCGGTGGAGCTCGGCATCCCATCCGGGAACCAGCATCACGATCTTCGGGTTCACCTGCACCAGGTGGTTGGCGTCGTAGTGCCGGTGGAGTCTGATCACGTAGAACCACGAGTTCTCGCCACCCTCCAGCAGGTAGTCGCCGATCTGGAGCGGCGCTCCGTCCCAGTCGTCGTTCCACACCAGACGGGGCACGTCGTGGGCGTTGGTCGACCACAGCACCTTCGGCGCGCGCCGGTCCATCGCGATCACCCGGAGGAAGTTGTCCCGCGACCCGGCGTAGTACAGCGGGTAGCCCTGCGAGTCCGAGGTCGCCGATCCCTTGGCCAGGTCCCCCGTCTGCAGCGAGGGGCGCATCGGCTTGCCGGTCAGCCCGTTCCAGAAGTGGTACGCGTTGTCGTAGGCGCCTTCGCGGACCTCGATCGTCCCGTCCTTATGGACGATCACGTTGGGCTGGCCGGTCCAGCCGGTGCCACACCAGTTCTCGGTGCCGAACAGGTCGCTGGACCTCGCGCACATGCCCCCGGATTGCGGGTATTGCCACAGGATCTGCGGGTGGGTGGGGAGCGGCCCTTGGCCGTAGTAGGTGCGGGTGGCATTGCCGCGGAACGTCGTCAGCCCGGGAAAGCTCGTGTTGATCGGTCCAGGCTGGCCGGCATATTCGGTCCCAGCCGGGAGCGGGACGGATTTGGCATTGGCGGCGCGGGCCGCCTGCGCGCTGTTGGGGCCGGAGCCACCTGAGCTCGCGAGGCCGAATGCATCGGTGATCGCGGCGGTTGCGATCAGCAGCGCGACGAGCGCGACCGCCCCGACGGCGACGGTCCGACGTCGCCGATAGACCGCCGGGGACGGCCTGCGGCGGCGCGTACGCGAACGCGCTCGCGGGTCCCGGACCGGTCGAGACGACGTGGGCAAGCGTCGAACTATGACGCCGGGCGCCGCATCGATGGGCTTTCTACCGGTGCGACCTCGCGGTCGGGCGCCTCAGTCGATACCGATGCGCGTCTGGAAGCCGTCGCGCAGGGTGTGATGGGACCACAGCGCCTCGGCGATGTCGTCGGGCTCATGATCCTGTCCGGGCGCGATCCGCCCGGCGATCGCGGTGTGCGCCACGTGCACGCCGTCGGCGGCCAACTGGTCGTGGAGCATGCGCGCGTAGGCCACCTCGGCGGCGACGAGATCCCGTCCCCGGCGCGCGCCGGTTCGAGCCTCGGCTGGGTGCGCGAGATCAGGCCCACCGCCAGGCCCTCGCGCCCGAAGCGGCGAGCGATCGCCATCCCCAGGTTCGGACCGGCCCCGACGATCACGATCGACACGCGGCCACCTATAGACGTCGCCGCGCCACCGCCTGCCGGACCGCAAGGCCCCCGTCAGTGCCCCGCCGCCCCGGCGCAGCGTGGCACTGAGGTCCCGCTCGAGCCCCCGGCTGTCCGTGTTGCGCCCCGATCCTTCAAACCTCTACGAGCGCCGACATCGACCGCGAATCATTGTTCGGCCCGCGCGGGTGATTCGTCAATGGGTCCGCGCCGAATCACCCGGGTGATATTTCGGGGGGCTCAGCCGGCAATCGCCGCCAGCGACAGCGCCGCGGCCGCGCCCAGCGAGGCCAGCGTCCGGACATGATTGAGCGCAGTCCACTGCGCCACGTAGCGCCGCCACCCCGGCTCCGCCTCGCGAGCGCGCGGTTGCACCGTGGCCAGCGACAGGTTCCGTGGCTGGTGGTAGGCGGCGGTCAGCCCGATCGGCCCGGCCACGTACAGCGCGCCGCCGATCAGCAACCAGGGACTCACCGAGCCGTGCCAATCGAGGATCGCCCACGCGGCCAGGCCGAGGCACGCCGCGGCGGTTCCGAACAGCACGGTCATAAACGACGGCGTGAGCACGGCGACGTTGATGGACTGCATCGCCGCGATCCCCTCGGGCGCCGGCAGGCGGTCCAGCGCCTTCATCACGAAGCTCGAGAACGCGAAGAACACGCCGGCGTTCAGCCCGCAGCCCAACGCCACGATCAGGGTCGCTGCAACTAGGAGATCGGGCATGGCTCGGCGACCTCCGTCGCGATCCGCGGCGCTCGCCGGGTGCGCGCGAGCGCCACCAGCGGGGCGAGCAGGAAGCGCTGCACGTGGACGTTCAGCCACGGAGCGTGGGCCACTCGGTCGTAGCGGCGCGCGAGCGAGGCGAACTCGATCGGGTTGCGCGGCAGCCCGCGGCGGCTCATCCGCCCGGCTTCCGCGATCGCCACCACCTCGGCGAGCATCTCCTCCATCTCGAGCGCGGGACGGACCTCGACCGAGATGAGCGCCTCCTGATTGCCCGCGTTGGCGAACCCGTGCACCTCGCCGGGCTCGACCTCGACGACGTCGCCAGGGCCGGCCACGATGTGGCGCAGGCCGATCCGGAACCGCATCCGGCCCGACACGACCTCGAAACGCTCGGTCTGCGCCGGGTGCTGATGCGGGATCGGCACCGCGCCGCCGGCGCGGAGCGAGAGGTGAAACGCGAGCAACTCGCCGTCGGTGGTGGCGGCCGTCTCGGCGAACGTGAAACGCTCGCCGGTGACCGGGTTCTCCAGCGTCTGTCCGGGGGTGATCATCGTTGGCTCCTTGGTGTGGGCTCGACTGGCGATGACTGCAATAAACACCGCGCCGGTGAGACTGTCCATGGCTCAGAGCGGCAAATCCATATGCATTCGTCTACACTCCGGCTCATGGATGCCGTCGCCGGCCTGCTCGATGGCCCCCGCGCCCGAGGCGCGTTCCTGCTGCGCTCGCTGCTCGCGCCACCGTGGGCGATCCGGATCGAGGACCGCGCTCCGCTGTGCCTGGTGGCGATCACCCAGGGCGGGGCCTGGCTTCTGCCCCACGACGGCGACCACCGGCGACTGCGCCCCGGCGACGTCGCGATCATGCGGGGCCCGGACCCCTACACGGTCGCCGACGACCCCGCCACGCCGCCGCAGGCCGTGATCCACCCCGGACAGCGCTGCACGACCCCCGACGGCCAGGAGCTGTCGCTGATGCAGTACGTCGGCACCAGGTCCTGGGGCAACAGCTCGGAGGCGGGCTCGACCGTGATGCTCAACGGCACCTACGAGCTCGCCGGCGAGGTCAGCCGCCGGCTGCTGGCGGCGCTGCCGCCGATCCTGGTGCTCGGCGCGGACGAGTGGGAGTCGCCGCTGCTGGACCTGCTGGCCCGCGAGATCGTCAAGGACGATCCCGGTCAGGAGGCGGTGCTCGACCGTCTGCTCGACCTGCTGCTGATCTCCGCGCTGCGGGCGTGGTTTGCGCGACCCGACGCCGAGGCGCCGAGCTGGTACCGCGCGTACGGCGATCCGGTCGTCGGCCACGCGCTGCGCCTGATCCACAACGACCCCGCGCATCCCTGGACGCTCGCCGAGCTCGCCGCCCACAGCGGGGCATCTCGGGCGGCGCTGGCGCGGCGCTTCAACGAGCTCGTCGGGGAGACGCCGATGGCGTTCCTGACCGAGTGGCGGCTGGCGCTCGCTGCGGATCTGTTGCTCGAGCCAGGGGCCACGATCGGCTCGGTGGCCGAGCAGGTCGGCTACGGCAGCCCGTTCGCTCTCAGCGCTGCCTTCAAGCGCGTGCGCGGCCTCAGCCCGCAGCAGTACCGGCTCGCGGCCGCGAGCTGACGCCCCGCCTAATCTCGCGACGGTAGAGCACTCGCGACACTAGAGCAGCCCGCGCGCCCGGGCCTGCGACACGGCCTCGGCCCGGGTCGAGGCGCCGAGCTTGCGCCGGACCCTGAGCGCGTGGGTGCGCACCGTGTTGAGCGAGACGTACAGGTGCTGGGCCATCTCGCGATAGGTGAGATCGCCGGGCAGCACCTGCAGGACCCGCAGCTCGGCGTCGGTCAGCGCCTCGCCGTCACCGGTCGCGAGCGCCGCGGCGGGGTCGTCCGCTTCCGAGTGAAGCGCGAGCGCCCGGACGAGCGACGCCATCGCGGTGTCGCCGAGGTCGGGGACCACATCGCGGGCGGCCCGCAGCGCGTCGCCGGCGCCCTGCGGGTCGTCCTGAAGCACGCGCAGCCGGGCCATCCACACCAGCGCGTGGGCGTACTCGAGCTTGTCGCAGCCGCGCCGCGCCAGCCCGACTGCACGCTCGAAGCGCTCCTCAGCGGCGTCGAGCTCGCCGCTGGCCAGCGGCGCGAACCCCAGCGCCAGGTGCACCTGCTCGGTCGCGGGGTACTCCTCCAGTCGCTGACGGCGGGCCACCTGCAGCGCTTCGTTGGCGAGTTCGTCGGCGGAATCGACGTTCCCGTCGAGCGCGTCGACCTCGGCCAGCAAGGCCATCGCGCAGTACCTGCGTACGTCCTGCTCGCCGTCAGGGATCACGCTCGGAAGTCGCGCAGCATCGGCCCGGCGGAGGCCGGGTCGTCGTAGAACATCGGCATCGCCAGGAAGTACCGGGCAATCGCGAACTCGGGCGTCTCGGCGTCGGTCTCCAGCTCGACCCCGTGGCGAGCGGCGGCGATCGCACCCGGCACGTCGCCGAGCGCGAGCCGGTATAGGGAGCGCGACAGCGCCGCGCCCGAGGCGATCGTGCTCGCCCAGCCGGGTGCCGGGGCGTCGGGCGCCGCCTGCTCGGCTCGCTGCAGCCACAGCTCGACGTCGTCCATCTGTCCGAGCGCCCGGGCCACCCCGGCCCGGGCCAGGGCCAGGACCGGGTGGGCGACGATCGCCTCCTCGGGCAGGCGATCGATGAACCACAGCAACGCCGTGGCGTGTCCCGACGAATAGAACTCGACCCAGCGCTGCTCGAGCTCATCGCCGGCGTAGTGGACGTCGCCGGCGGTGATCGCGTGGTCGATCGCCTCGATCATGAAGTCGTGGGCCGCGTACCAGGTGCTGGCGCGGCGGTGAAGGTCGTCGATCAGGTCAGGCGCGAACCGCTCGAGCTGACCGAGCAGCAGGCTGCGGAACAGGTGGTGGTAGCGAAACCAGGAGCGGTCCGGGTCGAGCGGGACCACGAACATGTTCACCCGCTCGAGCTCGCGCAGCATCTCCTTGCCGTCATCGCGCTCGGACACCGCGTCGCACAGGTCGCCGGTCAGACGCTCGAGGATCGCGGTGCGCATCAGGAAGTGCCGGACCGACCGCGGCTGCGAGAGCACCACCTCGTTCCATAGGTAGTCGACCAGGAAGCGGTCGTCGGCCGGCAGCGCGTCCAGCACGCGCCCGCGATCGGGACCGCGCTTGAGCGACAGCGCGGCCAGGTTCAGCCCGGCCACCCAACCCTCGATCCGCTGCTGGACGGTCGCGATCTCGGTCGCGTCGAGGTCGAGCCCGTGCACGTCGTTGAACAGCACCGCGGCCTCCTCGTCGGTGAACCGCAGCTGCTCGCCGCGAACCTCGGTGAGATCGCCCATCGCCCGCAGCCGGCCCAGGCGCAGCGGCGGGTCGGCCTGGGCGGCGACGACGACGTGCATGTTCAGCGGCAGGCGGTTGAGCAGGTATCCGAGCTGCTCGTGGATCTCAGTGTCGCCGATCACGTGGTAGTCGTCGAGCACCAGCACCAGCGGAGCGCTCAGGTCGGCCAGGTCGTTGACCAGCACCGGCAGGATCTCCTCGCCGATCGACACCACCGGCGCACCCAGCCTCCGCTCGGCGGTCTCGGCCAGCGCCGGCTCGACCGAGGCGACCGCGGCCACGACGTAGCGCCAGAACCGCAGCGGGTCGTTGTCGTCTGGGTCCAGCGAGACCCAGGCCACGGGACCGCCGCCCTCGGCCGCCCACTCGGCCAGCAGGCTCGACTTTCCCCATCCAGTGGGAGCGGAGACGAGCGTCAGCTTCGCCTCGCGGACCTGCGCCAGCGCCTCGAGCGCTCGCGGCCGGGGGACCATCTGCGAGCGCAGGACGGGGATGGCGAGCTTCGAGCGGACGATTACTAAAGACATGGCTGGCGATTGCCTTCCCCGGCACTCGAACGTATTCTCCACCCCCCGCAGGCGCCGTCAAGCCGGAACCCTCCGGTCGCGGCGGTACGTTTGGGCGATGAGGCGCAAGCGCGGCCCAGCCGGCCTGGCGCTGGTGGTCGCCGCGGCGTTGTCGGGGTGTGCCGTCGGCACCTCGGAGACGACGTCGGCCCCGGGCGGGAGTGCGCCAGCCGCGCACGCGAGGACGGGGCGTGGCGAGCACCGTTCGGTCGATGGGCGCCCGGGGACCGCCCTGGCGGCGCTGGCGGGGCTTGCGGTGAAGGGCCGCGCGCCAAAGACCGGCTACAGCCGCGAGCAGTTCGGCGACGGCTGGGCCAGCGTGAACGGCTGCGACACGCGCGACCGGATCCTGACCCGCGACCTGACCCACCGGACCTACGAGCCCGGCGATAACTGCGAGGTGCACAGCGGCGTGCTCGACGACTCGTACGTGGCCGAACGGGTCGACTACGTCCGCGGCGAGGAGTCCGGCGTCGACATCGACCACGTGGTCGCGCTGTCGGACGCCTGGCAGAAGGGCGCGCAGCGGTGGTCGCGCGTAAGGCGAATCGCGTTCGCCAACGACCCGCTCGAGCTGCTTGCGGTCGACGAGCACTCAAACCGCTCCAAGGGCGACGGCGACGCGGCCACCTGGCTGCCGCCCAACAAGACCTTCCGGTGCGCCTACGTCGCCCGCCAGGTCGCCGTCAAGCGCCGATACGGGGTGTGGGTGACCCGCGCCGAGCACGACGCGATCGCCCGGGTGCTGTCGAGGTGCGCGGGTCAGCGGCTTCCGCGCTGAGACCACCCGGATCGCGGCCCCATGGCGCGTGTAGGCTGCCGCAGACTCCCGATGGCCCACATCAAGCTCACGGTCGACGACAGTGGCGGCGCCTACCTGGCGCTGTCGGACGGCGAGATCCGGGAGTCGGTGTCGCTCGACGAGCTCGAGCAGGCCGACGGGATCCCGGCGCTCCAGGCGCTCGTGCTCGAGTTCGACTTCTACGGCCGGCTGGCCGGGATCCAGATCCTGAACAGCGCCGACTCCGCCCTGCCCCCGGGGCTGCTCGACGAGGCCGAACGCACCTGAGCGTCGGGCGGCGCCACGTTTGCACCGCTCTACGCTGTGAAGCGATACAGAGGTGCGTGGTGCCGGCTGGAACCTTCACATTTCCGACGAATTAGCAGGGAATGGCCTCAGCCAACCAGGAATGGCGGCGCACCACCAGGATCCTGGAGAGCCTCCCCGATGCAGTGGTCGCCTCCGCGCGCGACGGCCAGATCCTGTTCGTGAACGCCCTCGCGGAGGAGCTGTTCGGCTACCCGCGCGACGAGCTCATCGGTCGGCCGGTGCAGACGTTGTGGCCCGAACGTGTCCGCGACCGCTACACGCACAACATGACCGAGTTCTTCGGGCGGCAAAAGGCGCTGCGGTTTGCGACCGAGGTTTGGGGCCTGCGGCGCGACGGCTCGGAGTTCGCGGGCGAGATGAGCTGGGGCGTGGTCGACACGGTCGCCGGGCCGGTGCTGCTGGCCATCGGCCGTGACATCTCCAGTCGGCTGACCGCTGAGGCCCGCCTGCGCGCGGTGGCGGCGATCAACGAGCGAGCGCTCGGCGGCGCCGCGCTGTCAGATCTCGCCAGCGAGGGCATCGAGCTGCTGCGGGCCACGTTGCCGATCTCCGGCGCCGAGGTGAGGCTGGCCGACGGCGGCGTGCTCGCCTCCCAGGGCGAGGTCAGCGGCGGCAGCATGCACCTGGGGATCGGCGCCGGCGACGAGCTCGTGCTGAGCGCGCGGTCCCGGCTCGACGACGAGGAGATGGGGCTCGTGCACGCGATCGCGAACACGCTCGCCACCGCGCTGGCCCGCTGGCAGGGTGAGGAGCGGATGCGCTACCAGGCGCTGCACGACCCGCTGACCGGCCTGCCCAACCGCACCTTGCTTCGCGACCGCCTCGAGCATGCGCTGGCCCGGTCCGAGCGCGAGTCCTGCTGCACCGGAGCGCTGTTCATCGACCTCGACGACTTCAAATCGATCAACGACGCCTTCGGCCATCGCGCCGGCGACGCCGTGCTGGTGGAGCTCGGCATCCGGCTGTTGCAGAGCGTGCGCGCCGTCGACACGGTCGCGCGGCTCGGAGGCGACGAGTTCGTCGTCGTCTGCGAGGAGATCGATCCCGAGCGCGCGGTCGCGCTGGGTCACCGGCTGCAGGAGGCGATCAAGCCGCCGCTGACCGTCGACGGAGTCACGCACCAGGTATCGGCGAGCATCGGGATCGCGCTCGGCCGGACCGACCCCGACGCGCTGCTGGCGCACGCCGACGAAGCGGTGTACCGGGCCAAGGCCCACGGCGGCGGTTGCGTCGAGCTGTTCAGCTGAGCCGGCCCGTCAACCCGTCCCGCCCGTCTCGCCCGGCGACGCGGGTCGGCCTAGACTCCAACGCATCCTGTTCGAAGGCTTCGAGACCCGGGATGTCGACACGCCGCGCGGACGGATTCACGCCCGGGTGGGCGGCTCGGGCCCGCCGCTGCTGGTGCTTCACGGCTATCCCGAGTCCCACTTGATGTGGCATGCGGCCGCGCCGGTGCTCGCGCAGCAGTTCACCGTGGTCGCCGCCGACCTCCCTGGCTACGGGGACTCGTTCCGGCCGCCGGTCTCAGACGACCACGCGGCCTACGCCAAGCGGGCGGTGGCCGCCGATCTGGTGGCCGCAATGTCGACGCTGGGGCACGAGACGTTCGCGATCGCTGGACACGACCGGGGGGGACGCGTGGCCTACCGGATGGCGCTCGACCTTCCCACCGCGGTCACGCGGCTGGCGGTCCTGGACATCGTGCCCACCGCCGAGGTGTGGTCGCACGCCGACGCCCTGTTCGCAATGGGCTACTGGCACTGGCCGTTTCTCGCCCAGCCCGCGCCGCTGCCAGAGCGGCTGATCCTCGGCGACCCCGACGGCTTCTGGCTGGCCGCCGAGCGCATCGGCCTCGGCGTCGCCCCCGGCCGCTACCCCCAAGCGGTGCTCGACACCTACCGCGCCCAGCTCGACGATCCCGAGATCGTGACCGCGATCTGCGAGGACTACCGCGCCGGCGCGACGATCGATCGCGAGCTCGACGAGGCCGACCGGGGGCGGCGCACGATCGCCTGTCCGGTGCTGTCCCTGTGGGGAGCCAACGGAGCGCTGCCGCGCTTCTACGAGGATCCGCTGGCGCTGTGGCGGCCCTACGCGCCCGACGTCACCGGACACGGCGTGGAGGGCGCCTCGCACTTCCTGGTGGAGGATGCGCCGGAGGCGGTTGCGGGCGAGTTAGCCGAGTTCTTTGGCTAGCGCCCACCGACACGAAATCCGCAAGATGTTGCAATTCGGGCGCGCGGCGATAGGCCGCGCGACTCGTGGGTAGCCCAACCGCGAAGGTTCGATCGAACGCGTCAAAGGAGCCACCCCGTATGACCGATGCAAACCGCCCGACGACGACTGATTCCGGGATTCCTGCGACCAGCGACGAGTTCTCGGCGACGGTCGGCCCGGGTGGGCCGATCCCCCTGCACGACCACTACCTCGTGCAGAAGATGCAGCACTTCAATCGGGAGCGCGTCCCCGAACGCGTAGTCCACGCCAAGGGCGGCGGCGCTCACGGCTTCTTCGAGGTGACCGAGGACGTCAGCCAGTACACGAAGGCGAAGTTCCTGGCGCCGGGAGCGCGGTCGCCTGTGTTCCTGCGCTTCTCGACGGTCGCGGGCGAGCAGGGCTTCCCGGACACGGTGCGGGACCCGCGCGGGTTCGCGATCAAGATCTACACCGAGGAGGGCAACCACGACCTCGTGGGCAACAACACGCCCGTGTTCTTCGTGCGCGACCCCACCAAGTTCCAGGACTTCATCCACTCGCAGAAGCGCCTGCCCGACACCGGGCTGCGCAGCAACGACATGCAGTGGGACTTCTGGACGCTGTCGCCGGAGAGCGCCCACCAAGTCACCGTCCTGATGTCGGACCGCGGCACGCCGCGCACCTGGCGCCACCAGAACGGCTACAGCTCGCACACGTACTCGTGGATCAATGCGGGCGGCGGCCGGTTCTGGGTCAAATACCACTTCAAGACCGTCCAGGGCATCGAGAACTTCACCGATGCGGAGGCCAAGGCGATGACCGCCGAGGACCCCGACTTCCACCGCCGGGATCTGTTCGACACGATCGCCGCCGGCAACGCCCCCGAGTGGCGGCTGGAGATGCAGATCATGCCGTTCGACGAGGCGCCCGACTATCGCTTCAACCCGTTCGACCTGACCAAGGTCTGGCCACACGACGACTACCCGCCGATCCAGGTCGGCCGCCTGGTGCTCGACCGCAACCCGGAGAACTTCTTCGCCGAGGTCGAGCAGGCCGGCTTCTCCCCCGCGAACCTGGTGCCGGGCACCGGCCTGAGCCCCGACAAGATGTTGATGGGCCGGATCTTCTCCTACCACGACACGCACCTGCACCGGATCGGCCCCAACTACGAGCAGCTGCCGATCAACGCGCCCAAGTCGCCCGTCAACTCCTACAACAAGGACGCGGCGATGACCTACCACCACGGCGGCAACCAGCCGGTGTACGCGCCGAACTCCCACGGCGGGCCGCAGGCTGACCCCGACAGGGGCTCCGACCTGTTCTGGCACGTGCCCGACGGCGAGCTCGGACGGTTCGCGTACGAGAAGCACGCCGAGGACGACGACTTCGTCCAGCCCGGCAACCTGTACCGCCAGGTGATGAGCGACACCGACCGCGAACACCTCGTCGAGAACATCGTCGGCCACGCCAGCCAGGACGTCACCGCCCCGATGCAGGAGCGCGTGATCGCCTACTGGTCCAACGTCGACGCCGACCTCGGCGCCCGCGTCGCCGCGGGCCTCGGCCACGGCAACGGCGCCTCGAGCAACGGCGCGGGCACCGAGGCGCGCGAGCTGTTGGCGGCCCGCGCCAACCGCGCCTAGCGTCGCGATTCATTCATTCGGTGGCACCAAGAGTGGTCACTGGGGGATGCGGCGCGAGGACGCAGGACCCGACGCGTAGCGGAGCTACACGAGGGGACGAGGACGAAGCGAGCGCCCCCATGGCTACGTCTGCAGATCGAGGATCGCGTCGCTCAGCCAGCGCGCCTCCTCCGCCCAGGACCGCACCGGCTCGAGCGGCCTGACCACGAACTTGGAGAGGCCCGCCTCGATGTAGCCGGCGATGAACGCGCGCAGGCCGTCGGCGCCGACCGGCACCAGCTCGAGCTGATCGATGTCGGTCCTCCGCCCCCTCGTCTGGGTCAGCAGCCCCGGGTCCGGGACGTCGTGGGCGTAGCCGATGCTCATCCCGAAGTGCTCGGGATCGAACTCGCGCCCCGCGCGTGCGGCCGCCGCCTGGATCCGCTCGCGTGCGGTCCCGGACTCCTCGGGCGTGAGCTGGGCGCCGAGCCAGCCGTCGGCGATCCGGCCGGCGCGCTCGAGCGCCTTGGGGCCGCGCCCGCCGAGCCACACCTCGAGCGGGTCCTGGATCGGAAGCGCAGCGGCCGGGAGCTCGCTGAACGCCAGGTGCTCTGACCGGTAGTCGACGGCCTCCCCCGCCCACCATCTTCGCATCAGACCTAGCGCCTCCTCGAGCGCGTCATTCTTGGTGATTCCATCCAGGCCCAGCGCCTGTGTCTCAGCGGGGCCACCGAGCCCCGGTACGAAGCTCAGCAGCAGCCTTCCCGATGTGAGCTGATCGAGCTGGGCGAGCTGCTTGGCGAGCAGAAACGGGCTGCACCCGAGCGGGACCACGTTCGCCCCCAGCCGCAGGCGCTCGGTCCGGCCGGCGACCATCGCCAGCGCCAGCAGCGGATCGAGGACCGGTGCGATCGGGAGGTCCGACAGCCAAATCCCGTCGAACCCTTGGCCCTCGACCGCGTCGGCGAACGCGAGGAGCTCTTCACTCGACAGCGACCCGCCGTGCGGACCGACCGCAAACCGAACCTTCATGCCCGCATCTTCTCAGTGGACGTGCGCGGGCATCGGATAGACCACGTGCGGGATCCGGCCGACCGTCGTCGTGGTCCGGTAGTAGGACTCGCGCAGCACGTCGGCGGGCGCCTGGTGCGCGGCCAGCCCGACGCCGATCGGGATCACCGTGTAGTCGGGCCGCCGGTCCCACGTCGGCACGTAGGTGATGCCTGCGACGTTCGCGCGCTTGCCTCGCACGACGATGTGCAGGAACACCATCATCCCGTCCTCGGTGTTGACCGGACAGCACTCCGAGCTCTGGTTTGAGAGCAGCTGGCCCTCGCCGAACACGACCAGCTTGCCGTGCACCCGCTCGATCGGCTGGACCACGTGCACATGCTGCCCCACAATCGCCGTGATATCGGGATCCTGGGTCAGCGCGTCGGCCAGGGTCCGCTGAAACGCGCTCGGCTGGGAAACGTCCTCGTCGCCCCAGTGGAAGTTGACGATCACGACCTGCGCTCCTCGCTCGCGCGCCAGGCGGGCGGCCCGCTCGACCGCCGCCACGTGGGCGAGGTTGACCGACCACGGGTGCGGGAGCGGGATCCCGTTGGTCATCTCCGTATAGGCGAGAAACGCCACCTTGACGCCCTTCACGGTCACGATCAGCGTGCGGTTCTGCGCGGCGCTCGAGCCGAACGACCCCGTGTGGAGGATCCCGGAGCGATCGAGCGCGCGCCCGGTCTGATCGATCCCGTACTGGGCCTGGTCGACGGAATGGTTGGAGGCCGTGTCGCAGATCCTCCAGCCAGCCTTCCTGATCGCCCGAGCGAGCTGGGTCGGCGTGTTGAACACCGGATATCCGCTCGGCGGCCGGGGTGTCATCGGCGTCTCCACGTGGCAGATCGCGAGATCGGCGTCCTTGATGAACGGCGTGATCTCCCGCAGCATCGGCGAGAAGTCGTAGTGCCCGTGGCCGTCGGCGAGCGCCCGCTCCCACACCGGCGAGTGGATCAGCAGGTCGCCGTTGACCTCGACGGTGAGCTTGACCGTCGAGGGCTTGGACGGCGCGGACTGGGATCGTGCCGCGGGCTTCGTAGACGCGGTGGATGTGATCGCCACGGGGAGCGCCTGCGCGCGGCGGACCTCGGCGCGCGTCGACGCCGGCGCGCCACCGCCGCTGCCACAACCGGCGACCGCCGCCGTCAACAGCAGGGCGCCGATGCAGCGAGGACCGGGCCTCGGTACGCCACACCGCACAGCCATGGCGCTAAAGCTAGCCCCGCCCCCCGACGGATCGTCCCGGACATGCTGACGCCTGGTTGAATCGGGCTCCGAGTCCAAGCTGACAGGAGGCATGATGATCAAGCAAATCGAAGGCATGCCGGACGGGACGGTCGGCTTTGAGGCGTCGGGGAAGCTCCGCCGGGAGGATTACCGCGACGTGCTCGAGCCCATCCTGCGCAAGGCGGCCGAGTCGGGCGAGATCCGGATGCTGTTCAAGCTCAGCGACCTCCACGGGCTGGAGCCCGGAGCCTGGTACCAGGACGTCAAGACCGGGCTGGGCCTTGGGATCGGACACCATAAGGCGTGGAAGCGCTCGGCGATCGTCACCAACGTCGACTGGGTCGGCAAGGCGTTTGAGTTGTTCGCGTGGATGACCCCCGGCGAGGTCAAGGTCTACCGACTCGATCAGGAGAAAGACGCCCGCGCCTGGGTCGTCGGCTGAACCGCGGAGGCCCACGGCGCGGGCCGCCGATCGCGATCCGCGCGGTCCGGGTTCACCGCGCCCTACTATCGGCGCATGACCATCGACGAACTAGCCAAGACCATCCAAGACAGGATCAACACCCTCAACGGCGAGATCGCGACGCTCGAAGCCGCCCGCACGCAGCTCCACGCCAACGGCTCCGCTCCGGCCGCCGCCGCCGCCAACGGTGCCGTCCGCGCTGCCACGGACAGCTCCAAGCCGGCCGCGCGTCGGCGCCGTCCCAAGCCCAAGGCCACGAAGGCCAACGCCCGGACCGAGGTCGTCCCCGCGGGTAAGCTCGAGGTGATGCTCGCCCAGCACGACGGGATCACCACGGCCCAGCTGGCCAAGCTCGCCAACGGCAAGCCCGACCAGGTGCTGACGCTCCTGCGCGAGATGGAGAGCGCGGGACGCGCGCGGCGCACGGGCGAGCGGCGCGGGACCCGGTGGCACGCGATCACCGACGAGGACCGGATCCAGGCGCGCGCCGCGGAGCTCGAGAAGCAGAGCCGCCTGGCCCGGGCCAGGGCCGAGAAGGCCGCCTAGGCGGCCGGGTCTGGGCGACCCGCTCAGCGGTCCCCGGACTGCCTGGTGAACGAGCCCGGCGACAGGCACGCCCTCTGACTCGTCGGCGCGCGTCCACCGCGGATCTCGAGGATCCAGGTCTCGCCGAACATGTTCGGCTCGGCGATGCTGATCCGAACGCGAGCGTGCACCTTCAGCCGCCGGCTGGCCACCCGGATCGTGGACCCGCTCGGAACCTTGGAAGCTACGAGCGATGTCATCACGGTGTAGGCGGCGTGAGGATCGTAGTTCCAGCCCATCAACGATTCGATGTGGCCGAGAACGCGGTACCGGCAGCTGACGGTCGTCGTGTTGCCGGCGTTGTCGCGGCCGGTCAGCCTCGCGAGCTTGCGGCCGGTCGAGCCGACCCGCGCCGCCGCGGACACGACCGAGCTGCTCGGGCCTGACGTCCGCTCGGCGACGAGAGCACTGCCGGCGGGTGACGTCGATCGCGAACGATGCGCTGGCCACCGGCGCACCCTTCTCCCCCACGGCGTTCTCGCTCGCGGCGTAGACCGTGTGCCTGCCGTCGCCGGTGATGGCCGCGCCGGCACCCGCGAACGGGTTGGCGTCGGTGAACGCCCCCACGGCGCCGGCGAACGTCACGTCCTCGAGCGCGGTGATCGACACCGGTGAGCCGCTCAGCGCCGCGTCGTCCACCACCGCCGAGCCGGTCATGCTGACCGGGCCCGATGAGTTGCGGACCGTGATCGTGACCGCGTAGGTGCCGTACCGGTGGTGCGCGTGGGCGCCGGAGACGCGGCGATCGACGTGGCCGAGGCGTTCGCCGGCGGCGCCGGGCCGAGGCTCACCGTGCCGGGTACAGTCGTGTAAGCGCGATGGATGTCGGTGACGCTCACCGACATCCGGCACCAGGCCGCTCTGTGCATATGTGTGCGCGCCGCACTGTCTGATCGGGAGTGGACGCGAACGACACCGTCCCCGGGATCAGCGGCTGGTCGGCGACGGTCGCGGTCGAGCTGATGTGATCGCTGAGCCCGTTCTCCTTCCAGGACGTTGTAGGTCCCCGCAAGGCAGCCGACCAGGCGTGCCTGCTGCCGGCCGGCGGACTTGGCGGCGGGAACGTTTAACCAGAGTTTGCATCTCTCTCCTCCGGTGGACGGTGCGAAGCAGCGGGGAGTCTCCGCTCCGGTGGCACGAATCGATCACCAGCGATAAACGCCAGCGTTTAGTGCAAAACTGGGTCGGTCAACCGCAGCGCCACCACCTACTGAGGAGGCACGCATGAAACGTTTGGCTGCGCTCGCCGGTTCAATTCTGCTGATCGGGGGGCTCGCAGTTGTCCCGGTCGCGTCGGCCGCGCCGATCTCCAAGACCACGATGTTCCGCGCGCTTAACGGCAAGGTCATGTGCGGGATCGAGATCCACAATCCCAATCAGAAGCCGAAGTGGATCCTGTGCGCGGCGGGTGGCATTCCCGCGCCCAAGCATGGGGGGATCGGTGACTCCGGATTCGTGCAGCTCAGCTTGCTCGGTGGACCCCAGACGCTGAAGCTCAGCCAGAACTCGTTCATCCCGGGTTCCTCGTCCAAGCTCGGCCGCGGCCGGCTGTGGAACCAGCTCGGTGTCACCTGCCACGTGGCAGCGTCGACCGTGCTGTGTCTCAACGGGGCCAACCACGGGTTCATCATCGGCAACGGTCGCTACAAGACGTTCTGATGACCCACCCCACGACGTGCGGTTGAGCGCGCGGGCGCTGCCTGGACCGAGGACGCGCCCGCACCGGTGAGCCGCTACGGCAAGCGTAGGGACCTGCTCGTCCACGAGCAGGAGCCGTTCAACGCCGAAACCGGGCCAGCCGCGCTGGCGGAGGGCCCGGTCACGGCGACCGATGCGTTTTACGTTCGCGGACATGCCCCGGTCCCCGAGATCGACCCGATGGCCTGGCGGCTGCGGGTCTTCGGCGCGGTCGAGCGCGAGCTCGAGCTGTCGCTGGAGGCGATGCGCGAGGTGTTCGCCGAGCGCGAGGTGACCGCGACGCTGCAGTGCGCGGGCAACCGCCGGGCCGGGCTGATGGCGATCCGCGAGATCCCGGGCGAGGCCCCGTGGGGTCCCGGCGCCACCGGCACCGCGAGCTGGGCCGGAGTGGCCCTCGCCGACGTGCTTGCGCTGGCCGGGCCGCTGGGCGGGGCGGCCCACGTCGGCTTCGACGGCGCCGACGTGTGCGAGGAGGCCAAGCCGGCCCAGCGCTTCGGCGGCTCGATCCCGATCCAGAAGGCGTACCGCCCCGAGGTGCTGCTGGCCTGGACGATGAACGGCGAGCCGCTGCCGCCCGTGCACGGCGCCCCGCTGCGCGTCGTCGTGCCCGGCTACATCGGCGCCCGCAGCGTCAAATGGCTGCAGGGGATCGAGCTGCGCGCGCAACCGTGGCACGGGTACTACCAGCACGTCGCCTACCGGCTACTGGCCGAGGAGGAGCAGCCGGGCCCGGGGGTGGGGATGCCGCTGGGGATCGTCGCGCTGAACTCCGACGTGCTGTCCCCGGCCGACGGTGCGACCGTCCCGGCCGGGCCGGTCGAGGTCCGCGGCTACGCGTTCGCCGGCGGCGAGCGCTACGTCGCGCGAGTCGACGCGTCGCTCGACGGCGGCGCCAGCTGGGCGCACGCCGAGCTGCTCGAGGATCTGGGGCCGTGGGCGTGGCGCCAGTGGCGGATCACATTCGAGCTCGCGCCCGGCGAGCACGAGATCGTCGTCCGGGCCTGGGACTCGTCGGCGGCGACCCAGCCCGAGAACGAGGCGGCGCTGTGGAACCCCAAGGGCTATGTGAACAACGCCCGCCCGCGGATCCGGGTCACCGCGGTCGGCTCGCTGTAAGGCCCGAGGAGCTGGTTCAGCTAGGCGCGTGTGCGCTTGATGGCGGGCCAAACCGCGTGCACAACGTCCCACTCGAGCGCTCTGGGCGGCGAGCCGTTCGTCGTAGACGAGCAGATCCCACGTCGGCCCCGCGCCGGCAACGCGCTCGAAGCCGGCGCTGGACCCACCGGGCCTCGGCGACCGGGTCGGCGGCCCCGAACTCGCCAGCCACCGAGGCCGCGAGGCGCGCCTCGCCCACGTCGCCGAGATAGCCGTCGCTGTCGTAGTCGTCAACCAGCGCCTCCGAGCGCCGGCACGCGCCGCTCGATCCACGGCTAGGCGGTGGCCTCCTGGACGATCAGGTGATGGTGGCCGTCGACGAGCTTCAGCTGCTCGCGGCCGGCCACAGCTTCACCAGGTCGCCGTCGGCGCCGGTCACCGGGTCGGCCGATGGGAGCGGGACCGCGCGGATGTTGGCCACGACCTCGTCGTGCTCGGCGGGGTCGCCGCGGCGCAAATCCCACGACATCCCGTCCGGGTAGGCCCCGATCACCAGCAGGTCGCCGCTCGAGCCGGCGTTGAAGTGGCCGGTACCGGCCGGGAGCACGAGCACGTCGCCCCGGCTCACGTCGAAGCTCTGTCCGCGCGGGCCGCCGAGCGTCACTGACGCCGACCCGCGCACGATCCCCAGCACCTCGTGGGAGGTCGAGTGGAAGTGGTGGAAGGAGTAGATCCCGTCGCGCCACGCGCCCTCCCAGCCGTTGCCGGCGAACAGGCGCTCGCAGGCGGACGCGTCGGTGGCGTCGACGACGTCGTGGTAGATCAGCACCGGAAGCGGGGAGTTGGGGATCCCGCCGTCGTCCTCGAATGTGTGAGTCTCCGCGCTCATCCCGACCGACGAGCGCGATCGTCGCATAGATTGCGCGGCCACGACCGAGGAGGAACATGGCGGGCACAACCGGCTGGGTCTGGCACGAGCGCTACGCGTGGCTCGATGCGCGCGGGATGATGGACACCGTCGGGCCCGAGGCGATGTTCGAGCCCGAGCCGAGCCTCGAAAGCGGCCGCATCAAGCGGCGCCTGCGCAACCTCGTCGATGCCAGCGGCCTGCTCGGCCAGCTGGTCGCGGTCGCGCCGCGGCCGGCCAGCGAGCGGGAGCTGCTGTGGCTGCACGACCGCGATTACCTGGACGCGATCCGCACCGCCAGCGCCGGGTTCGGCGGCGACGCGGGCCGCTCGACGCCGTTCGGCCGCGGGACCTACGAGATCGCCGCGCTCGCCGCCGGCGGCTGCATCGAGGCGGTCGACGCCGTGGTCGACGGAACCGTGACCAACGCCTACGCGCTGGTGCGCCCTCCGGGCCATCATGCCGGGCCCGCGGGCGGCTGCGGCTACTGCGTGTTCTCCAACGCGGCGCTGGCGGCCACACACCTGCGACGGGTGCGCGGGCTCGAGCGCGTGGCGATCGTCGACTGGGACGTGCATCATGGCAACGGCACCCAGGACAGCTTCTGGACCGACCCCGCGGTGCTGACGATCTCGCTGCACCAGGAGGACCTGTTCCCGCCGCGCAGCGGGTTGCTCGAGCACACCGGCGCCGGCGACGGAGCCGGCGCCAACATCAATCTGCCGCTGCCCGCGGGCTCGGGCCGGGCCGCCTACCTGGCCGCGCTCGACCGAGTGGTGATCCCGGCGCTGGAGCGGTTCGCGCCGTCGTTTGTGATCGTGGGGTGCGGGTTTGACGCGAGCATGAACGACCCGCTGGGGCGGATGAACCTGACCAGCGAGTGCTTCGCGCTGATGACCGAGCGGCTGCTGTCGGCCGCCGAGTCGCTGTGCGCGGGGCGGCTGGTGCTCTGTCACGAGGGCGGCTACTCGAGCGCGTACCTCCCCTACTGCGGGCATGCCGTGGTCGAGCGCCTGGCGGGCGCGAGGACCGAGGTCATCGACCCGTGGCTCACCGACGCCCGGCAGGTCCGCGAGCTCCCGCTGCGCGTGCACGAGGCCGAGGCGGTCGACGCCGCCGTCGCGCTGCACGGCCTCGGCTGAGCGACCGCGCAGACCTGAACTGGGTCAGATCTTCTTCTTCAGCAGCCCGAACACGCCGCGCACGACCTGGTTGGACAGCTGCTTGCCCTGCTTTGACTGAAGGAACGCCGCAACCGCTCCGACCCCGCCTCCGGCGGCCGCCGCGGCCTGCTTGTGCTCGGCCTTGCGCTCGGGCGCGGGCGCAGCGGCGGCTCCGCCGTCACCCAGGGCCGCGGCCTCGGTTGCGGCCGGCTGCTCCATCCGCGCCGCGAGCATCTCGCGGGCGCTCTGATTGTCGACCCGCTCGCCGTACTTGGACCACAGCGACGAGGCCTTCGCAGCCCCCTCGACGTCGTCGGCGGGACCCATCCGCGACAGCGGCGGCGAGATCCGCGTGTCCACCACCGGGGTGGGCACCCCGCTCTCGGACAGGATCGTGACCGCAGCTTCGCCGATCCCCATCCCGGTGAGCAGCGCCTCGAGGTCGTAGAACTCGGACTTGGGGAACGTCGAGACCGTCGCCCTCAGCGCCTTGGAGTCCTCGGGCGTGAACGCCCGCAACGCGTGCTGGACGCGATTACCGAGCTGGCCGAGGATCTCGCTGGGGACGTCCTTGGGCGTCTGGGTGACGAAGTAGACGCCGACACCCTTGGATCGGATCAGCCGGACCGTCTGCGCTACCGAGTCCAGGAACGCGCCGGTGGCGTCGTCGAACAGCAGGTGGGCCTCGTCGAAGAAGAACGCCAGCTTGGGCTTGTCGAGGTCGCCCGCCTCGGGCAGCTCCTCGAACAGCTGCGCCAGCAGCCACATCAGCGCGGTCGAGAACAGCTTGGGCTTGTCCTGAACGGCGGGGAGCTCGAGGCATGAGATCACTCCGCGGCCGTCGACGGCGGTCCGCATCAGGTCCGCGACGTCGAGCATCGGCTCGCCGAAGAACTCGTTGCCGCCGCCGTCCTCGAGCCCCACCAGCGACCGCAGCAGCACCCCCACCGTCGCCGAGGAGAGCCCGCCGATCCCGGCCAGCTCGGCCTTGCCGGCGTCGGAGTCCAGGAACGTCAGCAGCGCCCGCAGGTCGGACAGGTCGAGCAGCGGCAACCCCTTCTCGTCGGCGTAGTGGAACACCAACGACAGCGACTGCTCTTGGGTCTCGTTGGCACCGAGCACCTTCGCCAGCAGCTGCGGGCCGAAGTCCGAGACAGTCGCGCGCACCGGAATGCCCGGGCCGATCCCGCCGAGCGACAGGAACTCGACCGGGAACGCGGTCGGCGCGAACGGCACGCCGAGCTCGCCGGCTCGCTTCTCGGCGGCGCTCCCGGCCTCGCCCGCCGCGGCCAGCCCGGACAGGTCGCCCTTGACGTCCGACACGAACACCGGCACGCCCGCGACCGACAGCTGCTCGGCGATTCCCTGAAGCGTCTTGGTCTTACCGGTGCCGGTCGCACCCGCGATCAGCCCATGGCGGTTGACCATCCGCAGCGGCAGCTTGACCACCGCCTCCGGCGCGACGGCGCCGTCGTGCACGCCACGGCCCAGATCCAGCGCCGGCCCTTCCGACGCGTAGGCGGTGGCAATCGTCGTAGCAAAGTCAGCCATGAACCCCCCTGAGCCGCTGATCGTGAACCGCAACCTTAGCTGGGTCGCACGGCCCGGCGCGGAACGTAAAACGTCCGGTGTGAGGACGTTTCACGTCCCGCGCTTGCCGGGGCTCGGCTAGGAGGCCGTCTGGATCGTGTTGAGCGCCGAGGTGACGCTCACCGCTGCGACGTTCGCCGACGCGGTCGACGAGCTCGTGCAGCTCACGCCCGAGTTGCCGGAGCTGCCGGCGAGCTGGAGCGCGATCGACGCGTGACTGGCCGCCAGCAACGTGCCGGTGTTGATCGTCGCGGCACGGGACTGCGTGCTGCTTCCGACCGTCAGCGTGCAGGTGACGGTCACGCGCTGGGCGGTGCCGTTCCCGGTGACGGTTACCGACGGGTTGGCCCATGCCAGGTACGAGCCCGACTTCTGCAGGAGCAGCTGGTTGACGGGAGTCAGGTTCGACGTCACGTTGATCGTGTTGACGACGCCGGCCTGCTGGGGCAGGGTCGGGTTACAGGTCACCTTCCCGTTGTCGGAGACCGCACCGACGGCGGTCGGTGTACTGCACGTGCCGCTGACACGCGCCTGGAGCTGGTCAAGGTTGGCGCGGACCCGGCCCACCGCGCGAGGCTGGATCTTCTTGTACGAGACGGAGTTGTTCTTCAGCTGACTGGTGCCGACGCTGTTATTCGGGATGCTGATGGCGGCATAGCTGGCTCCGCCGAGCGCCACGAACAGCGCGACTAGAGCGATTACCAGTGCCGCCGATGGACGCCGGCGTAAAAGCGAACGCAATCGCAAGGACTACCTCCTTGGGTCGACTGACCTCTGTATGAGCTTTCTCTGCCCAGAACACGTGCCGCCACTGCAAAGTCTCGGCGCGGCGAGGGCGAGAGTGTCAGCCGAGCGGCGCGAGAGCTAGCTCAGGCCGCGGAAGCCTTGCGGTTCCACTCGGCCTTGTGCAGCCGCTTGGCGGCCTGGTAGTCGGCCAGCGCCTCCGGCGAGTCGACGTCGCCGAGCGTCGGATGCCACGGCACCAGGTCCGCGGCGGCGGCGACCCCGAAGCGCTTGGCCAGCACCGCGCCGAGCGCCTTGACCTTCATCTCGCCGAAGCCGGGCAGCGCGCCCAGGTTCGCGCGCAGCTGATCCCCATCGGCGGCATCGGTCCACACCCGCTCGGCCTGACCGTCGTACTCGTCGCGGATGTAGACGGCGAGGTCGTGGACCCGGCCCGCCATCGATCCCGGAAAGCGGTGGATCGCCGGACGCTCGCGGAAGATCGGCTCGAGGTCTGCCTGCGCGATCGCCGCGGCATCGAGCGTCCCCAAGCGCTCGCGGAGCGCCAGCGGTCCGAAGAAGGCCTTCTGCACCGGCACCTGCTGGTCGAGCGCGAACCCGATCAGCAGCGCCATCGGGTCGGTGGCGATCAGCTGGTTGGCTTCGTCTGAGTCGGTGAAGTACAGCCGGTCGGGCAACGCTGGTCGATCATACCCGGGCGCTGAAGGAGCCCGCCGACGCGCGATCGGTCAGCCGGCCTGCGCGTCTGCGCGCACTACGGTGCCACCGTCCTGGAGCCCGCCGCCTGGATCGAGAGGTGGCGCCGATCGTCGTCGGCGACGTTCCCGGCAACTCGAAGTCCTGGGTGACGTCATATACCGGATCACCTGCCGGGGGTCTGCACGGCGTCAGGGGGCAGCTGGAGCCGATCGAGGAGCTTACTCGCCGCAGCCCGCGCAACAGCTTGCTGGCCGCTTCCCCTGCCCGCGCTGGTCCCATCGCGATGGCCGCCGACCACGAGCACGATCACAGCTGCGGCCGCGGCGAGCGCGGTCGCTATTCCGCTGACTCCGCGGCGGCGCAGCCTCGATCGTCGAGGGCTCTGCGCCTGACGTTGCGCGGCATCGACCAGCGACGCCCTCCGCTCGCGTGCGGGCGCGATCCTCAACCGTGCCGCGATCCCACGTATCGGCGAGCTCGTGGCGAGCAATCCCGAACAGCGATGGCCGCGCGTTCCCGAGCTCCGGATCGAACCGAGCCGCCGACGCCAGCGCCGCCGCGAACACCTCAGCGGTCAGGTCGACAGCCAGGTCCGCTCGGTGGGTGGCCCGCATCACACCTCTTCATTCCGGTCTGCGCCGATTTTGTGACGCGCGCCGGGTCTGCATGCGGACGTCCGCTCCCGGACTGGCCCCAGTCGCGCTTGGCCTTGTGCGGGGATATATCCGGCGAACCCGAAACGGAGGTGCAGACATGCTGATCGCACTCGCAGTCATCCTGCTGATCCTGGCGGTCGTCGGTGGGATCGCAATCCACCCGCTGCTGTTCCTGATCGCGCTGCTGGCGGTGCTGGCGCTCGTCATGACCCGCACCGGGGCGCGCTGATTGCGCCGGGCGCTAGGTCAGCGCGGCAGCGAGACGGTGATGGCGGACCGCGTCCGGCGGCGACCCGAGCAGCACCCAGGTGCGGTCGTCCCGGCGGCTGACCGCGCCCGACTTGACCAGCTCGCCCATCGCGGTGGTGACCGACGGACGGTGGGCCCCGATCAGGTCGGCGAGCCGCTGGTGCGATAGCGGTAGCGGGACCGCGATGCCGTCGGGCCCGACCCGTCCCCAGCGCTCGGCGAGATGCCACAGCGTGAGTAGCAGCCGGTCGTCGACGCGCTGGTGGTGGGCGATCGCCAGCGCCACGGCCAGATGGTGGGCCCGGCGGGTCCCGCGGGCGAACAGCTCGACGCCGAGCTGCGGCCACGGGTTCATCCGCATCACCAAGCCGTGGTCGAGCACCGCGAGCCGCGTGGGCTCGAGCACCGTCCATCCGACCTCGGCCTGCACGTGCGAGCCCTCGGAGTCCCAGCGCCACGGCCGCAGGACGTCCCCGGGGCCGAGCAGCTCAACACAGTCGCGGCCCATCACGGTCACGTCCCGGGACAGCAGCCCGTCGATGATCAGAAAGCCGCGGTGGTGCTTGTCGGGCTCGTTCGCCGCCGCGGCGTCCCACTCGCCCGGCGACAGCCGGCGCTCGCGCGTGAGCGCCTCCCGGCGGGCGCGCGCGAGTTCCTCGCCATCCAGCAGGTCGGCGAGATCCGGGTCCGCATCGACGATGCTGATCAGATCGGTGACAGATGCCATGTGGGTAGACGGTCTGACGAGGGCATCGACCGTCGTCTGGTCCTACCCATCCGGCCGAGGACCTACCGCACGTCGGTAACGGGTTAACGCCAGCGACGCACAACTCAGACACGGGTGGCTCCGGCGATCAGGCAGACCCCCGGGATCTCGAGTCCCGTGGACGTTTGATACTTGCTGATCGCTTTGCTGGCGCGGGCGCGAAGGGCCTGTTGGGCCCGCTCGGGTAACGCGGCGAGCCGCTGAGCGAGCGGTCCGGCGAGCGCGCACGTCCTCGTCCACCAGTCCTCGAGCGACGCGGCCTGGTAGGGGGTCGGCAGCTCGCGAACCACGACATCGCTTAGCCCGGCGTCGGACAGCAGCCCGGCGAGGCGGTCGGCATCCGCGAGTGAGAACGGGCCGGGTATCCCGGGAGGGGGAATCGGCGTGCCGAGCTGAGCGCTGACAGCGTCGAAGACCACGCCGAGCCAAGGGTTTTGGTCGCGTGGCCCCCAAACGGTCAGCGCGACCCGCCCGCCGGGTCGCAGGATCCGCCGTATCTCACATGCGCCACGGTCAGGCTGTTGGGCGAACATGAGCCCTTCGCGGCAAAGCACCGCGTCGTAGGAGTGATCTGGTTCGTCGATGCGGTCGAGGTCCAGTTCGCGCGTGCTGACGTTGGTCAGTCCGAGCACTTCGGCCCGAGCCGCCGCGATCGCTGTCATCTCGGCGGCCACGTCGGAGAGCACGACCTCGCCGCCCGGAGCCACCCGGCGCGCGGCGGCCAGTCCTGCTCCCCCGGGGCCGCACGCTAACTCGAGCACCCGCTCGCCCGGCATCAGCGCCGCCAGGTCGAGCATCGCTTCCGCGACGGCCGCGCCTCGAGTGTCTGCCCAATCCGCATGCTCCGCCCAACCCCCGGCCACCGCCCTCCACATGCCGTGCAGGTGAGCTCCGAGCTCATCCGCTCGCCCGTGACCCGATATGGCGTCCGCGTTGTTGGCTAGGTCCGTGGCTTGCATGGCTTGCCTCCTGGTAGGTTCTCAATTAAGTACTCGCGATGAGTAATGAAGTTACTGGTAGAGTACTGAAATGGCTGACCGTGTCAATGCCAGGCGCCGCTACAACTCACCGCGCCGCCTCGAGCAGGCAGCCACGACCCGCCGGGAGATCCTCAAAGCCGCCCAGCGACTGTTCGTGGAGCAGGGCTATGCGGCGACCACGATGTCGGCGATCGCGGCCGAGGCAGGAGTCGCGCTCAAGACCGTGTACGTGGCCTTCGAGACCAAGAGCGGCGTCGTGCGCGCGCTCTGGAACCTGCTGCTTCGCGGGGACGAAAACGACGCCCCGGTTCCCGAGCGAGGTTGGTATCGCGAAGTGCTCGAGGAACCCGACCCCGAGCGCCAGCTGCGACTCAACGCCCGCAACTCACGCGTAGCCAAGCTGCGGATCGGTGGCGTGATCGAAGTGATCCACGGCGCCGCTCCCCTAGATCCCGACATCGACGCGCTGTGGAACCGCATCCAAACCGAGTTTCACGCCAACCAGCGCGAGATCGTCAAGAGCCTGGACGACAAGCGCGCCCTCAGATCCGGTCTCGACATCAACCGCGCGGCCGACATCCTTTGGACGCTCAACCACCCCGACGTCTGGCAGCTGCTCGTCGGCCAGCGCGGCTGGACGCCCGAGCAATACGAACAGTGGTTCGCGGACGCCGCTTGCTCACAGCTCCTAACACCGGCCAACTGATGTGGTCCGTCAGCTCGGTCGCCACGGCGCCTGGGAGGATGATCCGCGGTGATCCCCCGGGATGACGCGGAGCACCACGCCAGCGGCTACGGTCCGGTCATGTCCGAAACAGCCGACTCACCTGAGGGTTCCGTCGCGGTCCTGATCGGCGACGACCAGGCCCTGGTGAGAGCCGGGTTCAGGGCGATCCTCGAGGAGCAGCCGGGGATCCGCGTGGTCGGCGAGGCGGGCGACGGGCGCGACGGAATCGACGTCGTCCGCCGGCGGCGGGGGCCAGCGGGTTCCTGCTCAAGGACGTCCTGGCCCGAGCAGCTGATCGCGTGCTGATGCCACGGTCAAGACCCACGTTAAGCGGGTGCTGGCCAAGCTCGACCTCCGGGATCGCGTGCAGGCGGTGGTGCTCGCCTACGAGGCCGGCCTCGTGACCCCGGGCGAGTCGGCGCGACGTTCCTAGACTCCAAGCAAGGGACCGACACTGCCAAGGAGATCACCATGTCGATGACCAAGGAGCAGCTGACCCCGGGTCCGGATCATCCGCTCACGATCGAGCCCACCGGCGAGCGGGTGACCGTCACGGCCGGCGACCAGGTCATAGCCCGGACCGACAACGCGCTGACGCTGCGCGAGGCCAGCTACCCGCCGATCCAGTACCTGCCGATCGACGACGTCGACCGTTCCGCGCTGCGCCCCTCGGACCACGAGACCTATTGCCCCTACAAGGGCGATGCGGCCTACTTCACCGTGACGACGCCCGAGGGCGAGCTCGAGAACGTGATTTGGACCTACGAGCAGCCGTACGAGGCGGTCGCGGAGATCGGCGGTCACGTCGCGTTCTACGCCCACCGCGTTGACATCGCGGTCGGCGACTGAGCGAGACGGCACGGCCCTCGAGGGACCGAAGGACTCAGGACGCCGGGATTGGTCGATCTAGTGCCGGATATAGCGGCACAAGCTCGACCAACCCATTGAACCCGCGGGCTAGCACGTTCGTCCGCTAACCATGTGACGGTCCGGGACCGCGAACTCGCAGACCAGTCGCCGGGAGAGCACGCCCCGAAGGCCACCGCCACACACGTCGACCACAAGCGCGCCGCCGAGGACGAGCACAAGGGTGCGGGCCGGGCGCCACTTCGATGCCGGCGAGCTGCGCGTCGAGGTGGGCGCGACGTTCCCGATCGAGCGCGCCGCAGACGCGCACCGCGCGCTCGAGGCCGGTGACGTCGTCGGCAAGGCCGTGCTCACGTTGCACTGATCTCGAAGGCATACTCCTCCCAGTCGGCGATCCGGCGGTAGCCGACCTCGGCGTAGATCTTGTTCGAGGTCGGGTTGGAGAGGTCGGTGAACAGCATGCAGCGGCTGGCCCCGTGCGCCAGCACCCGCCGGCTGACCGCGGCCACGGCGCTGCCCGCATAGCCGTTGCGGCGGTACTGCGGCGGCGTGTACACGGGGCCGATCCTGACCACCCGAGCGACCGGCTGCGTGATCCCCAGCATCGACACCGGCCCGAGGTGGTCCCAGACCAGCAGCGACTCGCGGGCCATGCGGCCGTCGACCATCCGCGGGGCGAGCTCGACCCCGGGGAGCCCCGCCTCGACGGTGAAGTCCTGCATCCACTCGATCAGCAGCGCCCGGTCGCCGGACTGCGCCAGCCGCAGCCGTCCGCTCGCCGGGTGGGGAGGATCCTCGACCTGCTCGAGCACGTGCATCGCCTCGCGCATCTGGCAGCGGGTCTGGCCGCCGGTGGCGTCGCTCCACGCCGCCGCGATCGCTCGTGACGTCGTCGGGACGCCGCCGACGCCGGGTAGCTCGGGATCGATCTCGAGCCACACCGCGATCAGCTCCGGCGCCGCCTCGGCGTCGAGCTCGCTGGCCAGCATCGGCCACGGCGGCGTGCGCATCGCCGCGAACCGGGTCTGGCCGTCCTCGTCGATCCCCCGAGCGAACAGCGGCTGCGCGTCTGAGTAGCCGCCCTGCAGGGTGTTGGACAGCACCGTAGCTAGCAGATTGCGCTCGATCCGCTGCTCGAGCATCCCGCCGGCCAGGCGGGCGAACTCATCAGCGTCCCGGGTGAGCGCGAACCTCACGCGCCCATCATCGCCGACCCGGGCTAGCCGGTGACGGGGGGAGCGACCAGAGCCGCCGGAAGGATCCGGACGCTCGCCTGGGCGTGCCGGACGGCGACCGCAGGGCCGGACAGGGTCACGTTGTTGACCCGGCTGCCGCTGGCGCCGGGCAGCGCGCGCACGGTCATCGTGTAGGCGCGGTGGGCGTGCGGCGCGATCGAGGCGATCGTCCAGCACAGGCTGCCGTTGTGCAGTCGGGTCTTGACGCTCGCCGACACCAGCGCCAAGCCGACGGGGAGCCTGTCGCAGATCTGGGCGGAGCGCGCGGTGACATTGGTCGGGTTGGCCAACGCGATCCGGTAGCTCACGGTGCCGCCGGCGTCGACGGTGCGGGCCGACGCGGTCTTGGTGAGCTTCAGCGGCACGATCACGCGCGTGCGCGCCGCGGCGAACACGTCGCGCCGAGGCGCGGTGTTGCGGTCCTGGGTCCTCATGTGGGCGTGGTTGACGACTTCGCCCGCGCCCCGGGGGCACCGCCTTGACGATGATCGTGGCGTGGGCGCCGGCGGCGATCGGCTTCAGGTGACAGGTCATGGGCAGCTTGCGGTTGCAGCTGCCGGAGAGGGTCTTGACCGACAGGACCTTCGTCTTCGTGCTCGGCGTGTCGGTGATGGTCACCTCGGTGGCGGTCTCGGAACCGCGGTTTGACACCGTCAGCGTGTACGTCAGCGACTTGCGGAGCGTGAGCTTGGCGGCGTTGACGTGCTTGACGATCGTGACCCGGGACGAATGCGGCTGTGACGGCAGCCCCGGTGGACTCGGCGGCCCCGGCGGACTCGGCGGCTGCGGCGGATTCGGAGGACCCGGCGGGGGCGGCGGCGTCGGAGCGGTGACCAGCGCCACCTCGCCGGGCGACCCGGCCTCGCTGCTGATCGCGCCGGCGCCGTAGTCGCCGCCGGTCGGCGTCGCGGCGAAGCCGTAGCAACCGGCCGCGTCGAGCGGCTCGTCGGGCGTGTTGTGGTCGCGGTCGCCGGTGACCGGGATCGTGCCCTGACGCAACTTGCCGGCGTCGGCCCAGTCGACGCCAGTGCAGGTGGCGCTCGCATTGGGCTTGACGGGCCCGACCAGCTCCCACGCGATCGAGCCGGGCCGTCCGGTCGTGCCCACGACCGTGAGCGTGTCGTGGATCGATTCGCCGGTCTGCGCCGACTCGGACGAGACCTTCGTCGACAGCGCCGGCGGCGCCACCAGCACCACCTCGCTGTCGCTCCCGGCCGGGCTCTCCCCCGGCCCCTCGAACGCGGTCCCGTTGACAGTCGCCACGTAGCTGTAGCAACCGGGGTCGGTCGGGGCCGACGGAGGCGTGGTGTGGTCCCCGTCGCCCGTCACCTGGATCGAACCGCTGTCGAACGTCTTCGCGGTCGACCAGTCGACGTTGGCGCAGCTGCGGCCTGGGCCGGGCGTCACCGGTCTGACCAGCCGCCAGTCCAGCGCGCCGCCGGCCCCGCCGGTGTTGCCGATCGTGATCGTGTCGGTGACCGAGCCACGGGAAGTGCGTCGGCGCCAGATGCCTTGGTCGAGACCGTCGGCGTCAGCGGGGGCGCCGGGGCGGTGAGTCCGCGTCGGCGATCAGCCCCGCCAGCGAGCTCGAGGCGCTGTAGGACCAGGTCGACATATCCGGCGTCGCCGGATTGCTCGACGTCAGGTTGAGGGGGATGCTGATCGTCGGGCTCTCGCCGCAGCTGTCGCCGACGACCACCCCCGAGCAGGTGAAATTGATCGTGTAGTTCGAGGCCGCGCCGGTAGGCACCGGCGGCGGCGGTGGGTTGTCGGCGGCCTCTGCAATAACGGCTTCAACGCGGCCACGACCAAGTACGAGTTGGCGTCGAGATCGCGCAGCAGGAACATCGGCGGGATCCTGTCCAGCACCGCCCCGGCCCAAGCTTGGATGGGATCGCCCTCGCGAACGATCTCGCCGACCAGCGCTAAGCGCGTCTCGATTCCGGCCGGCTGGCCGCTCCCGGCCGCCACCAGCGAGACGCCTCACCACGGTGTGGATCAACCATGTGCTGCAGGGTGTGATCCCGATCGTGGTCGCTGCCGATTGGGTCCCGTTCGGGCCCTGGCCGCGGCTCTCCTATCCGCTGGCGATGACCCGGCTCGCGGTGCCGCTCGTGTATGTCCCCTACTCGCTGATCCGCGGGGTGATCATCGACTGGTACCCGTATCCGTTCCTCAACCCGCACCATCATGGCGGCGGCTACGGGCGCGTGGCGCTGAACGCCGTCGTGTTAGCGGTCGCGATGGCGCTGCTCGCGGCGGCGGTCAACTGGATCGCCCGACGCCGGCTGGCCCCGCGATCGGGAACAATCGGCCGGTGACCGTTGAGATCCGCGAGATCGCGACCGGCCTGTGGCTGTGGCGCACCGAGCACCCCGACTGGCAGCCGGGCGACGACTGGCAGCCAATGGTGACCTCGACGGTCGCCGAGTCCGACGGGGAGGTCGTCCTGATCGATCCGCTGGCGCCACCGCCCGACGCGGCCGACCTGTGGGCTCGGATCGACTCCCGGCCGCCGACGGCGGTCGTGATCTGCAAGCCCGACCACATCCGCGACGTCGACCTGTTCGCCCGCCGCTACGAGGCGCGCGCGTTCGGTCCCGACCTGTTCTTCCGTCAGGACATCCCCCGGACCGAGCTCGAGCCGATCTGGCCGGGCTATGAGCTGCCGGGCGGGCTGGTGGCGCTGTACGACGGCCGCGGGCGCAACGAGACGCCGCTGTGGCTGCCCGAGCAGCGCGCGCTGGTATTCGCCGACGCGCTGACCGCACCCGAGGGCGAGCTCCGCGTGTGGGGGAGCCCGTGGCACCGCGAGCGCACGCTGCCCGCATTGCGCGACCTGCTGGAGCTGCCGTTCGAGCGCGTCGTGGTCGCGCACGGCGAGCCGGTGCACGATCGCGCCGCCTATGAGCGGGCGCTCGAACTCGATCCGTGGAGCAGCGAATGGTGGTCATGACGGCCGTTAACCGCTTCAGAACCCCCGGCCGGGGGGTATCTCCACATCCGGGCGCGTGATCCGACCACGCTCGTGAGAGGATGAACCTCAGATGCCACTGACAACCGAACAAGAGCGGCCGACCCGAGCCGCCCCTGGCCGGGCACCGCTGCCCGTTGACCACCACGAGATGTCCACCGCCACGCGCATCGCGAACCTGATCGGCGTGGTCGTCCCGTTTGCCGGCGTGCTCGCGGCGATCGTGCTGCTGTGGAACCGAGCTGTCGACGTCAACGACCTCGCGATCCTCGCCGTGATGTACCTGATCACCGCCATCGGCGTGACCGTCGGCTTTCACCGGCTGCTGACCCATCGCGCGTTCCAGACCTACCCCTGGCTGGAGCGGACGTTCGCGGTAATGGGGTCGCTGTCGGTCCAGGGCTCGGTCATGGACTGGGTCGCCGACCACCGCAAGCACCACGCCCACGCCGACAAGGAGGGCGACCCCCACAGCCCGCACGTCGGTCACGGCAGCGGCCTGGCGGGCCTGTGGCACGCCCACACCGGCTGGCTGCTGGAGACGCAGGGTCAGGCCGACTGGAAGCGGTACGCCGGCGAGCTCTATGAGGACCCGAAGATGCGCCGGATCGGCCGCAGCTTCCCGCTGCTGGCGCTGGCCTCGCTGCTGATTCCGACGCTGGCCGGCTTCGTGCTGGACGGGTTCACCGCCCGCGGCGCGGTGCTCGGGCTCGTCTGGGGCGGGCTGGTGCGGATCTTCCTGGTGCACCACGTGACCTGGTCGGTCAACTCAATCTGCCACTTCTTCGGCCGCCGCCGGTTCGACATCGAGGACCACTCGACGAACGTCGCCTGGCTGTCGGTGCTGTCGCTCGGAGAGTCCTGGCACCACAACCATCACGCGTTCCCCCGCTCGGCGTTTCATGGTCTGCGGCGCTGGGAGGTCGACCCGTCGGGGCTGCTGATCTCGACGCTCGAGAAGCTCGGCTTGGCCTGGAACGTGGTCCGGATCACGCCCGAGCGCCAGCTCGAGAAGACGGTCGCGGCACCGGCCCACGGCTAGCGCCCGTTAGCATCCGCGGGCCGTGGTCAGCCCGCCCGACACCGCGACGCTGCTGGACGAGACCCGCGCGTTCAACGCCGAGCTCGAGCGCCAGCTGGCGACGATCCCCGCGGTCAACGAGATCCCACCCGCGGAGAGCCGGCGCACGCGGCGCGAGGGGCTGGGGATCTTCCCCGCCCCGGTGTTCGTCGCGCACGCGCGCACGCTGGAGATCGACGGCCCGCGGGGCCCGGTCCCGCTCCGGGTGATTGCCCCCGAGCGGGAGCTGACCGGCACGTTCCTGCACATCCACGGCGGCGGGTGGGTCCTCGGCGCCGAGGACCTCCAGGACCCGAGGCTCGAGCGTCTCGCCCACGACACCGGTCTGGCCGTGGTCAGCGTCGGCTACCGGCTGGCGCCCGAGGATCCCTATCCCGCCGGCCCCGACGACTGTCAGGCGGCGGCGCTGTGGCTGCTCGGCGACGAGGGCCGCGACGCGATCGGCGCCGGTGGCCCGATCGCGATCGGCGGCGACTCGGCGGGCGGCCACCTGACCGCGGCCACGTTGCTGGCGCTCCGCGACCGCCACGGCATCACCGGGGCGTTCGCGGCGGCGGTGTTCCAGTACGGCGCGTTCGACCTGTCGATGTCGCCGAGCCAGCGACTGTGGGGCGAACGCAACCTGATCCTGTCGGCCCCGATCATCGCCTGGTACCTGGACCAGTTCCTGCCCGAGCGCGACGGCGAGCAGCGGCGCGGCCCCGACATCTCTCCCCTGTTCGCCGACCTCGCTGGGATGCCGCCGGCGGTGTTCACTGTCGGCACGCTGGACCCGCTGCTCGACGACACGCTGTTCATGGAGGCGCGGTGGCGCGCGGCCGGTCACGCGACCGAGCTGCACGTCTGGCCCGAGGCGCCGCACGGGTTCCTGTCGCTGCCGATGAGCGTCACCTCGCCCGCACTCGACGCCGAGCACGAGTTCCTGCGCCGGACGCTAGGGCTCGACTAGCCCGCGCCGGATCGCGTAACGCGTCAGCTCGACGCGGTCATGCATGCCCAGCTTCTCGAGGATGTTGGCGCGGTGGCGGTCGACGGTCTTCTCGCTGATGACCAGCTCGTCAGCGATCTGCCGGGTGCTGTACCCCTCGGCGATCAGCTTGACGACCTCCTGCTCGCGCGCGGTCAGCGGTTCCTCGTGCAGCGGCTGATCGGTCCGGGCGCGGCGCAGGTACTCCTCGATCAGCGGCGTCATCGCCCCCGGGTACAGGAACGGCTCGCCACGCATCGCGGCCCGGCAGGCCTCGACGAGGTCGCGGTCGGCGACTGTCTTGAGCACGTATCCGGAGGCGCCGGCCTTGAGCGCCTCGTACAGGTACTGCTCGTTCTGGTGCATCGAGAGGATCAGGATCCGCAGGCCGCGGCGGCGTCGGTGCAGCTCGCGAACGGCCTGCAGCCCGGTCATTCGGGGCATCGAGATGTCGATGATCGCGAGATCGATGTCCTCGGCGACGGCCCGCTCCACCGCTTCGGCGCCGTCGCCGGCCTCGGCGATCACCTCCAGGTCGGGGGCCTCGTCGAGCACCAGCCGCAGCCCACGGCGGACGACCGCGTGGTCGTCGGCGAGCAGGATTCGGGTCTTCAGCGGGGTCGGGCTCATCGCCAGTGGTCGTCCCCGTAAGTACGGTCGCACCGAGAGGCGCCACCGGCGGATGGATCGCAGAGACGCAGGACCGAAGGCGTAGCGGAGCTACGTCGAGGTCCGAGGACGCAGCGAGCCGCCGCCGGGGACGACTCGAATGCGATCGTATTTGCGGGGGCGACCATTAGTCCTCAAGCGGCACGTCGAGGCGGACCTCGCAGCCCTGGCGCTCGGGGGCGCTCGAGATACTCAGCGTAGCCCCCACGAGCGCCGCGCGTTCGCGCATTCCGCGCATGCCAGCGCCCGGCATCTGGCCGGGCGGCAGGCCGCGACCGCGGTCGGTGACGGTGAGCACCAGCCGCCCGTCCTCGGTCACGAGGTTGACCTCGGCCTCGTTGCCGCCGGAGTGGCGGGCCACGTTGGTCAGCGCCTCCTGGGCGACCCGGTAGACGACCAGCTCGGTGTCAGGCCCGAGCTCGGGCACGTCGGGCGCGATCCGTTCGACCACGTCGAGCGCCGAGCGCTCGGCGAAGCGCTGGCCGAGCACCGCCAGCGCGCTGATCAGGCCGAGGTCGTCGAGCGCCTCCGGCCGCAGCTCGACCGCGATCCGGCGGACGTCCTCGAGGCTCATCCGGACCTCCTCCTGGATCTCCACCACGTCTTCACGCAGCGACTCGGGGACCCGGTTCTGCAGCCGCGACAGCACCAGCAGCACGGCGGTCAGCTCCTGACCGACCTGGTCGTGGAGCTCCTGGGCGATCCGCAACCGCTCGGCCTCCTGCCCGGCCAGGACCCGACCGGTGGCCTCGCGCCGCTCGGACTCGAGCCGGTCGAGCATCTCGTTGAACGTCAGCGCGAGCTCCCCGGCCTCCGAGGTCGGCAGTGCGCCGGGCATCCGCTCCCCCGGGTTGGCCAGGTCGACTCGCCGCGCAAGGTCGGTCAGCGCCTGCAGCGGACCCACGATCCGCCGCAGCAGCAGCAGGTTCACCAGCGCCATCAGCAGCAGCGCCGCGATCAGCACCACCACCTCCTTGGCGGCGAACGAGGCGATCCGGCGTGGCTCCAGCACGAGGATCGTCACCGCCACCGCGGCGATCAGCAGCAGCGCGTTGACGCCGGCCACCCGGACGACGAGCGGCACGTAGCCACGGCCCGGCTGAGACTCGCGGGGCTCGTCCTCGGCGCGGCCCGACCGTGATGCGGGCGCGGGCAGTGACCCGACGTTCATCGAGGTCTCGCGTGATCTGGCAGCGTCGAGCAACTCACCGGACCTCAAGGATCGCAGCTGAAGCGACTGAAAAAGGAGGGCGGCCGGCCGCGAACGACCGACTCAGCGAACGCGACCGGCCCTCCCCCGGTTCCGCGCCCTCGGTTCGGGGTCAAGATTCTCCAGCTTGCGGAGCATCTCCCATAGGCGCGACTCGAGCTCTCCGCCGGAGAGTCCGAGCGTCCGGGCGATCTCCGCGGGCACGATTCCGGCGAGTGTCATCCCGAAGATCGCCTGTTCCTCGTCCCCCAGGCGCCGCCGCATCGTCTCGGCCAGCTGCCAGGGAACCACGGGGAACGACGACCGTCCACCTGCAACCGTGCGAACCGCTTCGCACAGCTCTGCCCCCAGCCCACCCTTGCTCACGAGCCCGTCGGCCTCCGCCACCACGGCGGATGCTGCCAGCACCCCGTCGTAGTACGCCGAGTAGATCAGCACCCGCGGTGGGTGACGCAGCCGCTTGAGCTTGCGGCTGACCCACAGGCCGTTGCGGCCGGGCAGCTGATAGTCCACGACCGCCACGTCGAAGATCTCGCGCTCGGCTACGGCCATCGCGTCCTCGGCGGTCCCGACGGCGGCGATCACCCGGAAATCCGGCTGGTCCTCCAGTAGCTCGGACAGGCCGCGTCGAACCGCCGGATGGTCGTCGACCACCAGCAGCCGGATCGGCGCCACCGTGGCCAGCGCGCCTCCGTCGTCGCCGCGCCTCCGAGTCGCGGACTCGGTCGCGGTGAGCATCGTTGCACCAAGGGCGTCCACGTTCAATCTGGTGCTCAGGATGGCGTTCGGAGGCACCGCAAGGTATGGGTGGGCGCCCCCATCTTCTGACCCCGGGCTTTCAGGGCGATGCCAGGGCCCCGATCACCTCGCGCCACCACGCCTGCTCTGCGTCGCTCTCGGCCAGGCGCAGCCGCCGCCGCGCCGCCTCCTGCAGCTGCCCGGCCGATCCGCTCGCGGTGATCACGCCCGTGTAGGCATAGCGCCCGTCGGCCAGGACCACCAGCGCCCCAGGCTCGTCGCGCCGGGTCCGCAGCTGGTCGACGACCTCGACCTTGCCGACGCTGGTCGGCCGCGACGGATCGCCGTCATCGTCCCGCCACGGCCGGCTGCTGAAGATCGGGGCGGTCGCACGCGGGGGCGGCCGCTTGCGCGGCGGCGGCCCCACGGGGCCTTCCCGCCACTGGCGCAACAGCGACTCGAAGTCGACTGCGGCTTCCTGGCGGACCAGGATGTGGAGGTGGTCGCCGGGCTCGATCCGGGTCGACCCCCGGGGAGGTAGCGCCTGGTCGCCGCGGATGATCAGGTTCAGCAAGGCGTCGCGGGGCAGGCCGAGCTCGCGGACCCGATGGCCCGCGGCCGCGTGGTCGGGCTCGACGATGAACTCGACCACCTCGGCCCCGAGTCTTCGGATCGCGCCGGTTTCGATCAGCGGCAGCGGCAGCGCCGCCTCGGTCGTGGTCACGCCGAGCCATCGCGCGAACGGCTGGAAGGTGCTGCCCTGGATGATCGTGGACACCAGTACCGCGAAGAAGATGATGTTGAAGAACTGGACGCTGTGGGCGACGTGCTCGATCACCGGGAAGGTGGCGAGCACCACCGGGACCGCCCCTCTCAGCCCGGCCCATCCGAGCACGGCGCGTTCGGGCACGCTGAAGCCCTGAAAGGCCGTCGCCAGGAACGCCGCCGCCGGTCGCGCGACGACCGCGACGATCAGCGCCAGCAGCGTGCCGTTGACCGCGACAGATCCGAGCTGGTCGGGGAACACGAGCAGCCCGAGGACGAGGAACAGCACCAGCTGGGCCACCCAGGCCAGACCGTCGTGGAACGTGGCGATCGTGCGCTGTGCGGGCGACGGCGAGCTGCCGATCGCCAGCCCCGTGATGTACACGGCGAGGAAGCCCGAGCCGTGGAGGACGTCCGCGATCCCGTAGGAGAGCGCGGCGAACGACAGCGACGCAACCGGGTACAGCCCGGCCGAGGGCAGCTTCACCCGTTGCAGGAACAGCACCGACGCCGCCGCGACCAGCAGTCCCACCGCGCCGCCGATCCCGATCTCGCGGACGAACAGCAGCGCCAGGTCGAAGATCCCGTAGTGCTCGTGGGTGATCCACTCCATGAACCCGAGCACGAGCACGACCGCGACGGGATCGTTGAAGCCCGCTTCTCCCTCGAGCGTGCGGGCGAGCCGGCGGCGCAGCGTGGAGCCGCGCAGCACCGCGAAGATCGCCGCTCCGTCGGTGGAGGCGAGGATCGAGCCGAGCAGCAACCCCTCCAGGACGGTGAGGTCGAACAGACCGGCCGCGGCCAGCCCGGCGATCACGGCGGTGGCGATCGTGCCCACCACGGCGAGGCTGGCGGCCGATCCGAACACCGGCCTGATGTCGGACCACCCGGCCGCGAGCCCGCCCTCGAACAGGATCAGCGACAGCGCCACGATCCCGATCCGGCGGGCCATCCGGTAGTCGTTGAACGCGATCCAGCCGAGACCGTCCGAGCCGATCGCCATCCCCAACCCGAGCACCAGCACCAGGCCGGGTACCCGCAGCCGCCCGGCCAGCAGCGACACCGCGAGTCCGCCCGTGAGCAGCGCGCCGGTGATCAGCAGGATCAGGCCATCGCTCATCGCCGTAGTGTTCCGTGCGAGCGATGCCGGTGCTCGGTCGGTCTACAGCTAGCCGACCGGCTCCAGCGGCTCGAGCGCTCCTTGGGCGGCGGCGATCACCTCGCGCGCCACGCCCTCCCACGACCACCGCGCGGTGACTGTCGCGACCAGCGACGCCCGGGTCAGCTCGCGCACGTCGTCGGGCGCGAGCATCCAGGCGCTCAGCCGCTGAGCGATCGACCGGACTACCGGGCCGTCGAGCGGGAACGACAGCAGCTCGCCGATCTGCTCGGGCACGTCTCGTTGGAGCGCATGCGAGACCTCGGCCAGGCCGGAGTGGGCGGCGCTGACCGGCAGCGCTCCGCAGGCGGCGGCCTCGGCGGCGACCATCCCGAACGCCTCTGGGAACGTGCTGGGGACGACCATCGCGTCGCACAGGGGCAGCACCTCGGCCACCTCGGAGTGCTCGAGGCGGCCGGTGAACACCACTCGATCGGGCATCTGCTGAGCCGCCCGCAGGTAACGCTCACGCTCGGCCGGCTGCTCGTCGAGCCAGTCGAGGAAGCCGATCAGCAGCCGCAGCGGCTCGCGCGGGCCGCCCTCGGCGGCGCGGCCCTCGTCGGCGGTCTCGCGGACGGCCTCGAGGTCGCCGGCGGCCAGCAGCTCGACGAGCCGCTCGCAGGTGGCGGCGTAGGCGCCGAACCCGACCACGACCAGCCGCGCCTCGGGCACCTCCGACAGCAGCAGCGGCCAGCAGCTCAGCACCAGGTCGATGCCCTTGGACACGATCAGCTTGCCCACGAATGAGACCAGCCGGTCGTCGGGGGGGCCGTCGAGCACGCGCTGCAGCGCGGCCGCGGCCATCGCGTCGTCTCGCGAGAACGCCGACTCCTCGGCCGGCTCGGGCTGGGCCTGCTGCACCTCGGCGTCGAGGGCGATCCGCTCGGCGACCGCGCGCATGCGCTCGAGCGCGTCGCTGCGCTCGCGTGGGCGAAACAGGGCCACGTCGACCCCGGGCGGTGCCAGCCCGGTGCGCGCGGGCAGCCCGGGGTCGTCGAGCGCTGCCCACAGGCTCTCGGCCGTGTGGTGGGAGCCGGTCAGCACGCCCTGGGCGCCGTCGACTCCCTCGCGCGCGTACGGGAGGAAGCGCGGATAGGGCTTGACCGTGTATTCGAGGGCGCTGCCGTGGACCTTGACCGCGTACGGGATCCCGGTCTGAGCCAGCGCGCGAGCCAGGATCGCCGGTCCCATGATCAGGTGGTTGGCCAGCGCGACGTCCGGACGCGCCCGCGCCACCACCTCCGACACCGCGGCGACGTTGTCGGCGATATAGCGCTCGAGCTCGGCGTCGGTGAGGTCCTGGAACGGGCGGGCCTCGATCTCCTCGTAGCGGTCGGCCACGTACACGGGCAGCAGCCCGCCGATGTCGGGCCGGTAGACGGTGGCGCCGGTGTGCCGGAGCTGCCGGACCCTCAGCTCGCCGCCGTCCCAGTCGCCGACCGCGCTCACCCACTCGAGCTCGTCGGCGTGGCGGTCCTGGCAGACCAGGTCGACCTCGTGGCCAAGCCGCAACAACGCAGCGGCCAACTCGGCGTTGTAGACGTTGGAGCCGGTCCCGCGCAGCAGATAGCCGTGGAACACGAGGATGCGCACGGCGCAAGCGTATGCCTCCGCGAGTCCGCCCGCTGCCGTGGTAGCTTGCCGCCGCTAACAGACGGGGCACGACCAGCGGAGGAGAGACGGCCACCACATCTCCTACAGCCGCGACCGTAGATAATCCACGGGTCGTGCCGACCGTATACGTCACCGGCCATCGCAACCCCGATGCCGACTCGATCGCGGCGGCGATCGGTTACGCCGAGCTGCGGGGTCGAATCGATCTCAACGACGAGTACGTGCCCGTCCGCCTGGGCGACGTCAATCCGCAGACGCGCTGGCTGCTGGACCGCAGCGGCGCCCCCGAGCCGCGGTTCCTGGCGCACGTGCTGCCGCGCGCCCGGGACGTGATGCACACGAACTTCCCCGTGACCGGCGAGCGGGAGCCGATCCGCGAGGCCGGCCTGACGATGGCCCGCGCCGAGCTGGAGCTCGTCCCGGTCGTGGACGACGACGGCGCGCTGGTCGGGGTGATCACCGAGCGCGCGCTGGCCCGTCGCTACGCGCGCGAGTCGCGCGAGACCTCGACGCTGCAGGAGGCGCCGACCTCGGTCCGGGCGGTTGCCGAAGTGCTCCAGGGAGAGCTCGTGACCGGCGATGACGCGTTGCTCGCGGGGCGGGTGTGGGTGCATTCGATGGCCGTGGATGCGCCGAGCGGCATCTCCGACGGCGACGTGGTCGTGGTCGGCAATCGGTCGGACGCGCAGCGGCTGGCGATCGATCTCGGCGCGGCGCTGGTGGTCGCATCCAACGGTTCCCAGCCGTCCGACGAGGTGCTGGCGATCGCCCGCGAGCACGGCGTGGCGATGATCGTGTCGCCGCTGGACTCCTACGTGTCGGGCCGGATGATCACGCTGGCCGCGCCGTGCGGCGCGCTGATGGAGCCCGAGCCGCTGGCGATCACCACCGACTCGCTGGTCGCCGACATCTCCGAGCAGATCCGCGAGAGCCACTATGGCGCCGCGGTCGTGGTCGACCCCGATCGCCGCCCGGTGGGGCTGGTGACGCGCTCTGACCTGGTCTCGCCCGCCCGGCGGCGGGTGATGCTCGTCGATCACGCCGAGCAGGCCCAGAGCGTTTCGGGGGTCGAGCAGGCCGAGATCCTGGAGATCCTCGATCACCACCACATCGGCTCGATCGAGACGCGGATCCCGGTCAGGGCCACGTTCGACCCGGTCGGCTCGACCGCCACGCTGGTGGTCGAGCGCTTCCGCCACAACGGGATGGAGCCGAGCCGGTCGACCGCGACGATGCTGCTCGGGGCCGTCCTGTCGGACACGGTGATCCTGAACTCGGCGACGACGACGGACCGCGACCACGCGGTCGTGGAGTACCTGGAGCGGGTGCTTAGGATCGATGCCGAGGAGCTCGGCCGCGAGATGTTCGAGGCCACCTCCGACGTCTCCGGCGTCAGCGCCGACGAGATCATCTCCCGCGACGCCAAGCAGTACCAGGTGGGGAGCGGCCACACGATCTCGATCGCCCAGATCGAGGTCGTCGGCAACTCGCTGCTGGAGCGCAAGGAGGAGCTGCTGGAGGCGATGGGCCGCGCCCGCGAGAACCGCGAGCTGCAGATCTACGCGCTGATGGTGACCGACGTTCTGACCAAGGGCACCGAGCTGCTGGTGGCCGGCGACGCGGCCAGCGTGGCCCGCACGTTCGGGGCGGAGGCGCACGACAGCCAGATTGAGCTACCGGGCGTGATGAGCCGCAAGAAAGAGGTCGCGCCGAAGCTGCTGGCCGCGCTCTAGCGGCTTGCACTAATCACGACGGCTGCGTCCACGGCCGTCGCAGTACTCGTGTTCGGTAGCGGGATGGCCGCGGCCGAGCCGTTTCACATCACGATCGGGCACGCCTTCGCCCAACCGCCGACGACCGCCGATTGCCAGGCGACGTTTCGGATCAACTGCTACAGCCCGAACCAGTACCAGAAGGCCTACAACATGCTGCCGCTGTACCGGCAGGGCCTGACCGGCAACGGCAAGACGATCCTGATCGTCGACTCGTTCGGGTCGCCGACGATCCAGAACGACCTGCAGGTGTTCGACCAGTCGTTCGGCCTGCCGGACCCGCCGTCGCTGAAGGTGATCCAGCCCGCGGGCGCCGGTGCCGCCGTTCGACCGCAACAACTACGACATGATCGGCTGGGCCGAGGAGACCACGCTGGACGTCGAGTACGCCCACGCGATGGCCCCCGGCGCGAACATCGTGCTGGCCGAGACGCCGGTGTCGGAGACCGAGGGCGTCACCGGGCTGCCCGAGATGATCGAGTCCGAGAACTTCGCGATCAACCACAACATGGCTGACGTGATCACCCAGAGCTTCGGCGCGACCGAAGCCACGTTCCCCAACGCTCGCTCGATCCTGAACCTGCGCAGCGCCTACTTAAACGCGCTGGCGCATCGGGTGACGGTGCTGGCGTCCTCGGGAGACGCGGGCCCCACCGACTTCACCGACAACCTGTCGGACCTGTTCCCGTTCCGCGTCAACAGCTGGCCGTCCACCGACCCGCTGGTGACGTCGGTCGGCGGCACCCAGCTGCACCTCGACGCGACCGGAAACCGCACCGCTGCGGACAACGTCTGGAACGACACGTTCGACCCCAACGTGGTGGGCAATACGCCGTCGCCGGCAGCGAGCGGCGGCGGCACGTCGGCGGTGTTCGGCCGGCCGTTCTACCAGAACGGCGTCGCCAACGATACCGGCCGCTCGCGCGGCACTCCGGACATCAGCATGAGCGCCGCGGTCAACGGCGCGGCGATCCTGTACTTCAGCTTCGTCAGCCCGGGCTTCCATCTGGTCGGCGGGACGAGCGAGGCATCGCCGCTGTTCTCGGGCGTCGTGGCGGTGGCCGACCAGGCCGCGCACCGCGACCTCGGGCTGCTCAACCCGACGCTGTACGGCCTCGGTGACCGCGGCCCCTCGGGGATCGACGACGTGGTCGGTGGCAACACCACCGTCCAGTTCGCCAACACCGTCCTGTTCCCCGGGACGCACACGGTGAAGGGCTTCAGGGCCGATCGCGGCTACGACCTCGGGACCGGCCTCGGCACCGCCGACGGCCTGCGCCTGGTCGGCCAGCTGTCCCGAGGCGGCAGGTTCTAGACCAAGCCTGATTTCACTCCGGCCGCTGCCCCGCACGGGGTGGCGGCCGGCGGGATCGCCTGGCGGCTTACGGCGTGCCGACGCCGACGGCGCGCACCGGGGCCTCGCCCCATAGCTGCTCGAGCCGGTAGTACTCGCGCGTGTCGGGCGTGAACACGTGGACGACCACGTCGAGGTAGTCCATCAGGATCCAGCGGCCCTGCGAGAGGCCCTCGACCCGCCGGGGCAGCCGGCCGTGGTCGGACTTCATCCCCTGGTGGATCGCGTCGTGGATCGCCTTGGTCTGCCGGTCGGTGCGGCCGGTGCAGATCAGGAAGTAGTCGGTGTAGCCGATCATCCCGCGAAGGTCGAGCTCGACGATCTCGAGGGCCTTGCGATCCGAGGCATACTCCGCCGCGGCCGCCAGCAGGTCTTCCGGGGTCATCTCGAGCTGCTCGGGGCTCATCGCTCCGCACCGCCCTTGTAGAGGTTGTGGCGGTCGATGTAGCCGACGACCGCGTCCGGCGTGAGGTACCTGATCGGCTTGCCCTCGCGCACCCGGCTGCGCAGCATCGTCGAGGAGACCCCGATCTCGGGCATGTCGAAGAAGGTCGTGCGCTCCGCCCCCCGCAGCTGGGCGAGGGCGCGCTTGACGTCCGCTCGCTCAGTGCCCGGCCGCTCCGCCACCGCCAGTCGCGCCAGCGACAGCACCCGCTCGGGCTCGCGCCACTCGGGCAGTCCCGCGGCGATGTCCGCGCCGACGATCAGATGCAGGTCGCTGTCTGGGGCTCGAGAGTGCAGCTGCTGCAGCGTATCGACTGTGAAGGACGTACCGGTCCGGCGCACCTCGATGTCCGACACCTCAAAGCGCCCCTCGTCGCCGGCGAACGCCAGCCGGCACAGCGCCAGGCGGTGATCGGCGCCGGGCTCGTCCTCGACGGGCTTGTGCGGGGGGATCGCGGCAGGCATCAGCATCACGCGGTCGAGCTCGAGCTCAAGGTACGCCTCCTGGGCGCAGACGAGGTGACCGAGATGTGGCGGGTTGAACGTCCCGCCGAGGATGCCGATGCGCACCGGGAATTCAGCGGATGTGAGCGGTCACGGCCGGACGTGACCGTCACCCTCGACCAGGTACTTGAACGAACACAGCTCCCGCAGGCCGATCGGCCCGCGGGCGTGGAGCTTCTGCGTGGAGTTGCCGATCTCGGCGCCCATCCCGAACTCGCCGCCGTCGGTGAACCGCGTGGAGGCGTTCACGTACACGCACGCGGCGTCGACGCCGAGCTGGAAGTCCCGGGCGGCCTCGGTGTCGCGAGTCACGATCGCCTCCGAGTGGCCACTGCCATGCTCGTTGATGTGGGCGATCGCCTCCTCGGCGGAGTCGACCACGCCGACCGCGAGCTCCAGCGCGAGATACTCGGTATCCCAGTCGTGCTCGGTCGCCTCCTGGAGCTCCACGCGACCGGCAGCAGCGCGGGCGCGGCTGTCGCCGTGCAGCGTGACCCCCGCATCGCTGAGCGCTCGCAGCGTCTCGGGCAGGAACGCGCCGGCCACGTCGCTGTGGACGAGCAGCGTCTCGGCGGCGTTGCACACCCCCGGGCGCTGGAGCTTGGCGTTGAGGATGATCGCCTGCGCGGCGTCCAGGTCGGCGCTCGCGTCGACGTACACGTGACAGTTCCCCGACGCGGCGTAGATCACCGGGACCGTGGCCACGCCCTTCAGCGCGGCCTTCAAGCCCTCGCCGCCGCGGGGGATGATCAGGTCGACCACGCCCGTCTGGGTGGCCAGCTCGGCCAGCTCCTCGCGGCCGCCGCCGGCGACCAGCGACATTGCTCCGTGAGGCAGCCCGGCGGCCGTGGCGGCCTCGGAGGCGACGCTCGCGAGCACGGCGTTGGAGTGGGCCGCGGAGCTCGAGCCGCGGAGCACCACCGCGTTGCCGGATTTCAGGCACAGTGCGGCCGCGTCGATCGTGACGTTCGGGCGGGCCTCGTAGACGACCGCGACCACGCCGAGCGGGACGCGCACCTTGCGCAGATCCAGCCCATTGGCCAGCCGCGAGCCGTCGATTACCTCGCCGACCGGGTCGGGCAGCGACGCGATCTTGCGCACGCCGGCGGCCATTGCCTCGATCCGCGAGTGGCTCAGCGCGAGCCGGTCGAGCAGTGCGGCGGACAGGCCGTTCTCGCGGCCCGCCTCGAGATCGCGCGCGTTGGCGTCGAGGATCTCGTCGCTGCGGGCGATCAACGCCTCGGCGATCGCCTCCAGCGCCGCGTCCTTGACCCCGGAACCCAGGGTCGCCAGGCGACGCGAGGCCTGCTGCGCGGCGGCGCAGATGTCGGCTACGGAGACTGCGGTGGTGGCCATGCCCTACAGGTTACGACGTAGGCTCATCTCAGACCAAGACGTCGAAGGTAACCAGCTCACGTCTCGATGTTGAGCGGCCACTGGAAGCGCTGCGGAGCGTCGGGCTGGTAGTCGTCGATGAACCCGGCGAGCCCGTTGCGCAGGTCGATCAGCGCCTGGTTACGCCGAGCCTGCCGACCGTGGGGGAAGAACAGGTTGGCGTCGACGCCACCGAGCGGGATGAACGGCTCATACGGCGTCGAGAACGCGAACGTGAAGTAGAAGCTCACGGCGGCGCTGATCGTCTGGGTGTTCGGGAGGTAGGTGAGCAGCGTGCGCGTGCTCAGCCGGGCGTGTGGATCCGGGATGCCGGCGCGCTGCAGGCAGTGCGGGAAGTTGGCGACGAACGTGAGCGCCGGGTTCGAGCTCGACGTCAGCCGGGCCACGCCGTGGACGGTGACCCGATAGAGGATGCTGGTCAGGACCCGCTCCAGGGCCGAGCGACTGGTCATCTTCGGCAGCCCGCGGACGTTGCCGACGGTCGGCGCCGACGAGGCTGCGATCCAGGCCCGTAGCTGACGGTCGCCGGCCACGGCCGCGTCCGACCCGTAGGTGGCGCGCACGCACGCCCTGACGTAGGTGGCGACGAGGTCCCACACCGCCAGCAGCTGGGCGACCAGCGGGTACTGATCCCACGCCGTGGCGCGGGTGAAATCGGATTGGCGCAGACCGAGGTTCTTCAGCGTGGTGCGAGGGTCGTCCTCGAAGAACGAGCGCCCATCCGCATAGTCGTTGGCGAGCGACAGGAACTGGTCGGCGGTGGCGACCGAGGTGGGCGGCGCGATCCGCGACCACAGCGCCAGCAGCACGTCGTCGAACGGGATCAGGTACTTGGACTGGGGCGCCAGCAGCTGGTAGACCGGGTGGCTCGCGGGCAGCGTGTTGAGCATCGTCATCTGCATCGCAGCGGTCACGATGTGCCAGTGGTAGACGTGGCCGAGCCAGATCCCGAACACCGCGATCGAGGTCTTCGCGGCCTGCAGCGCGTACAGCCACGCGCCGTCCGTGGCGTTGCCGCGGGTGAACAGCCTGCGGCCACTCCCCCGATAGCCCGCGACCACGATCGCGACCGGGGTCAGCGTCTGCGTGCGGGGATCCCGGGTGAGCAGCGTCACCGTGGCCGGGGTGAACCTGACATAGCCGCCGACGGTCTGCGGCTGTAGCGCTTCGAACCGGCTCATATCGATCGCGTACAGGTTCCCGGCCGCGTTGGCCCGGCGCAGCGCCTGCGTCCACGGGATCTGAAACCGGCGCCGCAGCTCGCGCGCCCTGGCGGCGGTGACGCGCTCGGGGATGATCAGGTTGAAGGCGGTCCCGTGCCGGGCGATCATCGGCCAGAACTGCCGGGTGGCCGCGTCGGCGTCCGTCAGCGAGTCCGCCCACGTCTCCAGGTGCGGGGCTCCTGACGAGTACACGTCCGGATACGTCGTCCACGACATCGCGTACTGCTCGGGACGCTCCAGTGAGACGGGCGCCTTGCCCCCGAACAGGAACGCGTACGCGGTACCGGTGGTGCCCCCGATCCGGAACTTCCGAGTCATCCCCTGCTTGGCCTGCGTGACCTGCTGGGAGCGGACCTGGAGCTTGGCCAGCGTGTCCGGCACGCCGGCGGGGTCCTCCGGGATCGCGGGCAGATGTGGATAGGTCGCGTGCAGCGACGCCTGTCCGATCGGACCTCCGGCCTGCGGTGTCGCGCGCTTGGCGCGAGCCGAGGCGGCGGCCGGTGCGACCAGGGCGCCCGCCCCGGCCAGGCCCGCGCCGATGAAGCCGCGCCTCCCCACCCGCGCGCCACCGCTTCCGCTTCCTCCCGCCAAGGACCGGTCGGCCATCGGTCGCAATGTATATGCGAGACGGCGCCCAACGTCAATGACGGAAGCCCTAGGCGAGCACGAAGTAGTCGCGGTGCACGGCCTCCTCGCTGGCCCGCGGAAACAGGCCTCGGACGTCGGTCGATTTCAGACCGCGCACGCTGCGCAGCTCGTCGGCTGAGTAGTTGCAGATCCCCTTGCCGACCGTCTGGCCGTCGTGCGCGATCTCGACGGCGTCGCCGGCGTCGAACTCGCCCGACACGTCGACGATCCCGACCGGCAGCAAGCTGGTGCCGCCCTCGCGCAGCGCCCGCGCCGCACCGGCGTCGACGACCACCCGCCCGCGCACCGGCTTGGCGTACTTGAGCCACAGCTTGAAGCTCGAGTAGCGCCCGGAGGACGCCGCGAACGTCGTGCCGACGTGGCTGCCGGCCGCGGCCGTGCGGATCGTCTCGGGGTCAAGGCCGCTGCCGATCACGGTTGGGATCCCGGCGGCGGTCGCCATCTCGGCGGCGACCACCTTGGAGCGCATCCCGCCCGAGCCCAGCGGCGAGCTGGCGTGACCGATGTCGAGCCCCTCGAGCTCGGCGAACTCGTGCACCTCCGAGACCAGTTGGGCCTCTTCGCTGGTCCGGGGGTCAGCGGTGAACACCCCGTCGGCGTCGGTCAGCAGCAGCAGTTGCTCGGCGCCGAGCAGGATCGCCACCTGCGCGGCGAGGAAGTCGTTGTTGCCGAACGAGATCTCGTCGGTGGTGGTCGTGTCGTTCTCGTTGATCACGGGAACCACGCGCCACTCGAGCAGCTTGCGAAGCGTCTGACGCGCGTTGAGGTAGTGCGTGCGCGCGCTGATGTCGAAGAACGTCAGCAGCACCTGCGCCGTCGGGACCCCGCGATCGCGCAGCAGCTGGTCGTAGACCTGGTAGAGCTTGCCCTGGCCGACCGCGCTCGCCGCCTGCAGCTCGTCGATCGTGCGCGGGCGCAGCGGGATCTCCATCACCCCCATCCCCCGAGCGATCGCGCCGCTGGTGACGATCACCAGCTCGCGCCCGGCGTGGTGCAGCTCGGCGAGCTGGTCGCAGATCGCCGACAGCACGTCGCAGCGGACCTCCCCGCGACCGTCGGCGACGATGCTCGACCCGAGCTTGACCACAAGGCAGGGCATGAGCTGGAGATTAGTGTCGGGCCCGCGAGCTCCGCCAGCTCCGGAAGCTCCGGGAGCTCAGAGGCTCGGATCGAGGTCGAACAGGACGCCCGCGATCTCGACCTCGTCGCCTGGTTGCAAGCCCTTGGATTCGAGCTCGGCGATCACGCCGATTCCGCGCAGCCGCCGCTCGAGATGCGCGAGCGCGTCTTCGTTGTCGAGGTCGTAGCGGGCCACCAGGCGCTCGATCCCCGTGCCGGACACGCGGTAGCTCCCCTCCCCGACGCGCTGGACCTGATAGCTGCGCCGCGCCGCAGGGCGGAACACGCGGTGCTCGGCGAGCTCGCCGTCCGGGCCGACCGCGGGCGTGGCGGCCACGGAGGGACCGGCGTCGACCTCGTCCGCCCGGGCCGGGATCCGCCGGATCAGCTCGCGGGCGAGCTGGTCGAGGCCGACCCGCGTCACCGACGAGGTCACGATCACCGCGACCTCGGGGCCGAGCCGCTCGAGCCACCGGTCGCGCTCGCGTTGGCGCGTGGGCTCGTCGACGAGGTCGGCCTTGGACAGCGCCAGGATCCGGGGCAGCGCCGCCAGCCGCGGATCGTGGAGCGCTAGCTCGTGCTCGATCGCGGCGAAGTTCTCGGTCGGGTCGGAGCCGTCAACCGGCGCCAGGTCGAGCACGTGCACCAGCAGCCGCGTGCGCTCGACGTGGGCCAGGAACTCGTGGCCGAGACCGGCGCCCGCGCTCGCCCCCTCGATCAGCCCGGGGATGTCGGCGATCACCAGCTGGCGGTCGCCGGCATCGAGCGTCCCCAGCGCCGGCTCGAGCGTCGTGAACGGGTAGTCGGCGACCTTCGGATGCGCCCGCGTCAGCCGCGACAGCAGTGAGGACTTGCCGGCGTTGGGCAGTCCGATCAGCCCTGCGTCGGCGAGCAGCTTCAGCTGCAGCGTCACCCACGACTCGTCGCCGGGAAGACCGCGCTCGGCGAACCGAGGGGTCTGGTGGGTGGGGCCGGCGAAGCGCTTGTTGCCGCGGCCGCCGGGACCGCCGCGGGCGATCACCGCGCGCTGGCCGGGGCGCACGAAGTCGTGACGGGTGCCGTCGGACTCGACCAGCACCTCGGTGCCGGGCGGGACCTCGATCTCGAGCGTCTCGCCGTCCTTGCCGTGACGCAACGCACCCTGGCCGTGGCCGCCGCGCCGGGCCCTGAAGTGCGCCTGGCGGCGGAAGCGCTCGAGGTCGCGCAGCGAGTCGTCGCAGACGAACACGACATCGCCGCCGCGGCCGCCGTCGCCGCCGTCGGGACCGCCCTTGGGCACGTGGGCCTCGCGTCGGAAGCTGAGGCAGCCGTCGCCGCCGGCGCCGGCCCGGACCTGGATGCGCGCTCGATCCTGCATGCCTCTATTGTGTCCGCCGCGGCGCACCCGGCCGAAAATCGGGCCGCAGACCCGTCCAGGGACCTCTCGATGCCAGCTCCCGAACCAGTCTTCCTGATCACCGGTGCCTCCAGCGGCATCGGCGAGGCGACTGCTCGCCACGCGTCGGAGGCCGGCTACCGGCTGGTGCTCAGCGCCCGCTCGACGGACCGCCTCGAGCGCCTCGCCGGCGAACTCGGCGGGCCCGAGCGCGCGATCGCCGTCACCTGCGACGTCACGGAGTCCGATCAGCAGGAATCGCTGGTCCAGACCGCGCTCGAGCGGTACGGCCGGATCGACGTGGCGTTCGCCAACGCGGGCTTCGGCGCCAAGCGCGGGTTCCTGAACGAGACGCCGGAGTTCTGGAAGTCGATGGTGCTGACCAACGTGTACGGCGCCGCGCTCACGATCCGCGCGACGATGCCGGCGCTCAAGGACTCACGCGGGCACCTGCTGCTGACCGGGTCGGTGGCCGGCCGCCGGGCCCTCCCGGGATCGCTGTACTCGGCGACCAAGTGGGCGGTGACCGCGATGGGCGAGTCAGCACGCCAGGAGCTCAACGACACCGGCGTGCGCGTGACCCTGATCGAGCCAGGAATGGTCGACACCCGCTTCTTCGACAACGGCGCGCCGCCGGATGCGCTGCAGGCCGATGACGTCGCCCGCGCGGTGATGTTCGCCGTCTCCCAGCCAGCGCATGTGGACGTCAACGAGATCCTCGTCAGGCCCACAGCCCAATCGTGACGCTACTCGGCGGCGTCGTGACGCTACCTACTCGCGGGCGTCGGGCGCGACCGAGATCACGCGCCCGCGGCGGCCGCGGGTGAACTCCACGGTGCCCGGGGCGCGGGCATAGATCGTGTCGTCCTTGCCGATCCCGACGCCGTCGCCTGGCTTGAAGCGGGTCCCCCGCTGGCGGACGATGATCTCGCCGCCGGTGACGGTCTGACCGGCGAACACCTTCACGCCCAGACGCTTGGCGTTCGAGTCGCGGCCGTTGCGGGATGAACCGAGGCCTTTCTTATGCGCCATCGCTTGACTCCGAAGTTGTGGCTTGCGCGCTCCGGCCCGAGGCCAGCTTGATGCCGGTCACCTCGATCCGGGTGAGCTCCTGGCGGTGCCCGGTGCGCCGCTTGTAGCCGCGCTTGGGCTTGAACTTGACGATGCGGAGCTTGGGACCGCGCTCGTGGGCGACGACCCGAGCCTCGACGCCGACGTTGGCGAGGTCATCGCCGTCCACGACGTTGGAGCCGTCGACGTACAGCAGCGGTTGCAGCGAGACGCTGCCGTCCACGTCGGCCGGCAGGCGCTCGACCAGGAGCGACTGCCCCTCCTCGACGCGGTACTGCTTGCCGCCTGTTTTGACGATTGCGTACATGTCTAGTGCATTTATTCCGACGAAGATGCGGCCGAGCCGGACTTGGCCCGAGCACTCGAACGGCGTCGTCCGCCTCTGCGGCCACGACGCCGGTTCCCTGATTCTAGGACATCGTCGGAATCTCCCTGGTCAGAGCCGTTGGAGGCCATGTCCGGCTGCACGTCGACCAGCGACGCGACCGCGGTGGTGCGGCCCGCCTCCTCGATCCTGACCAGGTGCTTCTCGCCCACGTATGGACCGCCGCCGGTGATCGAGATCAGGTAGCCGTCGACCTTCGCGACCGCGTCCCCGGGGCTGTACATGTGCGGCTCGACGATCTCGACGTGGACCTCCTCGCCCTCGCGGAACGGGACCGCGCGCTCGAGCACCTCCTCGCGCTTGCCCTCGAGCACGACCGCGAAGTGCTCCAGCGGAAGACCCTCGGAGCCCTCGAAGTGGAACCACTTGCCGGTCTCCTCCTCGATCGCGTGCAGGACCTTGGCCTCGTTGCCGGTGAACTCGGCGCTGACCCGCGGGTTCATCTGGATCAGCAGCGCCTCGGCGTTGGTCTGCTTGGCGACGTCGCGCATCCGCCGCTCGAACTCGATCGCGATCGTCTCCTCGGACTTGATCACGCCGACGCCGTGACACGTCGGGCACGGCCGGGTCATGATCTCGCGGACGCCGTCGGTCACGTTCTGGCGGGTCATCTCCACCAGCCCGAGCGGCGAGATCTCGACCACGAACGTCTTCGTGCGGTCCTCGTCGAGCGACTTGCGCAGCGACTTGAGCACCGCGTCGCGGTTGCGGGCGCGGGCCATGTCGATGAAATCGATCACGATGATCCCGCCGATGTCCCGCAACCGGAGCTGCCTGACGACCTCCTCGGCGGCTTCGAGGTTGGTCTTGGTGATCGTGTCCTCCAGGCGAGCGCCCTTGCCGCGGCCGGTGAATGACCCCGAGTTGACGTCGATCACCGTCAGCGCCTCGGCGTAGTCGATCATCAGATAGCCGCCACTGGGCAGATCGACCCGGCGCGACAGCGTCGAGGCGAGCACGTCCTCGACCCCGAAGGCCTCGAACAGCGGCCGCGAGTCGTCCCACAGCTCGACGTGGTCGACGAGCTCGGGCGCGGTCCGCGAGAAGAACGAGAGCAGTCGGTGGTGCTGCTTGGGATCGTCGACGACAGCGCGCTCGAACGATGCGGAGAAGATATCGCGCACGACCCGCACCGAGAGGTCGGCCTCCTGGAAGACGAGCGACGGCGCGGGGGACTCGGCGACGCGCTTCTGCAGCACCTCGTTGAGCTTGAACAGGTACAGCAGCTCGCGCTCGAGGTCGGCGCGCTTGGCGCCCTGGGCCGCCGTGCGGATGATCGCGCCGGCGCCCTTGAGGTCGAGCTTGGCGGCCTCCTTGCGCAGTCGGTCGCGCTCTGAGTCGTCGAGCCGGCGGGAGACGCCGACGCCCTCGCCGAACGGGGCGTAGACCATGTAGCGGCCGGCGATTGTGAGGTCCATCGACAGGCGGGCGCCCTTGGTCTTCAGGGGGTCCTTGACGACCTGGACGACGATCTCCTGCCCCGGCTTGAGCATGTCGGTGATCTGCCGGTTCTCTCGTCCGGAGCCGCGGCCGCGGCGCGGCGCCTCGACCCCGGGGAGCACGATCTCGTCGACGTGCAGGAACCCGTTCTTCTCCAGGCCGATGTCGACGAACGCGGCCTCGAGTCCGGCCAGGACGTTGTCCACCCGGCCCTTGTAGATGTTGCCGACGATCGAGCGTGCGCCGCGCCGCTCCAGATACAGCTCGGCGACGTGATAGCCGGCGGCCGGCTTGGAGGTCTTACGCCTGCGGCGAGAACTGCTCGAGCTCGGCTTGCGTGCGGCGACCGTTCCGGACGCCTCCAGCAGCGCGACCCGCGTTTCTCCGCGGTCGACGCTAACCAGTACTTGCTTCTTCAATTGTCATTCAGTCCTTTGGAAACCTTGTGCCGCGCCGTTAGGGGCGGCGGCTTTACGAAACTAGTGCGCGGCTCTTCCCGCTCGCAGCCATCCGAGCTTGGATGTGGATCGACTGCAGGAGGCCGATGGCGACGAACGTCACGAGCACCGACGAGCCGCCGTAACTCATCAGGGGCAGCGGTACTCCGGTGATCGGCATGATCCCGATGGTCATGCCGACGTTCACGAGGACCTGGAACATCAGCATCGCGAGGATGCCGCCGGCAATCAGCGTGCCGAACAGGTTCTTGGCCATCGTGAGTATTCGTAACGCGCGCCAAATCAATAACGCATATAGCGATAGCACGAGTGCTGCACCAACGAAACCGTACGTCTCGCCGACGACGGCAAACACGAAGTCGGTCTGGTTCTCGGGCAGGAAGTGCAGATTGGTCTGGCTCGCGTGCGCGACGCCACGGCCTGTCTTCTCGCCGGAGCCGATCGCGATCAGCGATTCGGTGATGTTGTAAGTCTGATTTCGGGGGTCGTGGGACGGGTTGAGGAATCCGGTCAGCCGCTGAACCTGGTAGGGCTTGAGCACGTGCACGCCCACCGCCGGCGCGCCCGCGAGCACGACCGCCACCGCGACGCAGAACATCGCGATCAGCGCGGCCAGTTGCTTCCAGGACGTGCCGGCGAAGAACAGCACCGAGAACCCCACGGCCACGTACACCATGCCGGTCCCGAGGTCGGGCTGGGGGATCACGATCAGCGCCGGCAGCAGCGCCAGGAGCATGACCCTCGCCGTCATGCGCCATTCATGCAGCCGCCGCGAGCGCTCGACCATGAACGCCGCCAGCGACAGGATCAGCAGGATCTTGCCGAACTCCGACGGCTGGAACTGGAAGGCCGGCAGCGGGATCCAGCGGTGGGCCCCGCGGACCGTGGGCGCCCCGAACACGATGATGTTCAGCCCGATCAGCACGCCGTACATCACGTAGCGGTAGCGGCGAAGATTGGAGTAGTCGATCCGCGAGAGCACGATCGCGAGCACCACCCCGATCGCGGCGTAGATCGCCTGGCGCTCCACGTAGAACAGCGGATGACCGGGGTTGGTGGTCTTGGTGGCGCCCTTCAACGTGATCAGCGAGCAGGCCACGAGACCGAGCGCGGCGACCATCAGCAGCGGGTCGAACCGCAGCAGCGTCCGCGGCGCGGGCTCGGCCTGGGGCTCGACGGTGGTGAGTGGGGTGGCGACGCTCATAGGGTCTTGGAGGTCCCGGCCTTGAACGGCCCACGCCGGCGGTAGAACCACTGCGACAGGATCTGCCGGGCGGCGGGCGCCGCGGCGGCGGCGCCGAAGCCACCCTGCTCGACCGTGACCACGACCAGGATCGGCTTGTTGGTGGCGGTGTCGGGGACGAAGCACGCATACCAGGACTGATCGGCCTGGCCGTTTCGCTGGGCGGTGCCGGTCTTGCCGTAGACCTGCTGGGGGAAGTCGCCCATGACGTCGACCGAGGTCCCGCCCTGCTGCGAGGCGGCCTCGCGCAGTCCCTGGCGGATCGTGTCGAGGTACAGCGGGTTGATGTTCAGGTGGCGGCTGGGAGGCGGCGCGATCTTCTGCAGCACGGTTCCCTGCGGCGAGTCGATCTCGAGCCCGAGGTGCGGGCGCACCACCGAGCCGCCGTTGGCGACCGCCGAGTATGCAACCGCGAGCTGCAGCGGCGTCACCTGCACGTCGCCCTGGCCGACCGCGAGGTTGATGTTGTCGCCGACCGACCAGGTGCGGCCGTCGGCGATTCCGCAGCTGGGCACGTGGCGCTGGCGCTCACAGCGACGCTCCAGGGCGTCGATCCGCAGGCGCCACTTGGGCGTCGGCAGGTTGCCCGCGGTCTCGCCGCCGAGATCGATCCCGGTCTTCTGCCCGATCCCGTACAGGTGGGCCCAGTGCTGGAGCGCGCCGCCGTTGGGATGCTGGATCGGGTCGACGTTGAGCTGGGCGCCGAGGTTGTAGAAGAACACGTCGGAGGAGACCCTGAGCGCGTCGGTCAGCGTAAGCACGCCGTAGGTCGCGTTGCCGGAGTTGTGCCGACATTCCTGGTCGACGCAGTATTGGCCGGTGTCGTCGTAGGTCTCGTCGGTGCTCCAGGCGCCGCTCTCGAGCGCCGCGGTCGCGGTGATCGGCTTGAACGTCGACCCGGTCGGATAGGCGCTCATGATCGCCCGGTCGATCAGCGGATAGTGGCTGTCGGCGTTGTTCAGCGAGCGGTAGGTCGAGGCCGACACCGGCTTGGCGAAGATGTTGGGGTTGAACGTCGGCAGCGACCCCATCGCGTACACCTCGCCGTCGTCGGGGTTCATCGCCACGAACGCGCCCGCGGTCGCCGGCGGGTTGTCGTTGATCGCCTCCTGCAGCGACTCCTGGCCGGCCTTCTGGAGCGACATGTCGAGCGACAGCTTCAGCGAGTGGCCCTGCTGCGGCGGGGTCTCGCCGACGTTGCCCGCTGGGCGCCCGAGCGCGTCGACCTGGACTCGCTCGGTCCCGTCGACGCCGCGCAAGTAGTGGTCGTAGTACCACTCGAGCCCGGACTGGCCGACGATCGAGTTCTGCGAGACGCCGCGGTAGCGCGCGTCGTGGACCTCCTGGGGCGTGATCCGCCCGATCGTCCCGAACAGCTGCGCGGCCAGCGTGTTGAGCGGATAGCGGCGCAGCCAGATGCGATCGACGCTGACGCCCGGGAACTGCGCTTGTCGCTCGGCCAGGTAGTACTGCACGTCCTTGGAGACGTCGGTCTTGATCGTGACTTCCTGGTAGGGCAGCTGCGCATAGCCCTGCGCCACCTCGCAGCTGATCGGCGACAGGTGCGCGACGCCGTAGCCGTCGATCCGGCAGCGCTGTCGCTTGGTGGGCATCCCCAGCACGCGGGCGAGCTTGTTGTAGAGGCCGGTGTCGCGGCGCGGGGTGCGCGACAACATCATCGGCGCGAGCGCGACCGGCAGCTGGGACGGCGAGATCTGCACCGCGATCCCCGGCTTGGAGTCGACCAGCACGTTGCCGCTGCGATCGATGATCTGGCCACGCGGCGCGGGCACATCGATGTCACGCACGCGGTTGACCTTGGCCTGGGCCAGGTACTGGTTGCCCGACAGCACCTGCAGGAACCACAACCGGAAGAACAGGATCGCGAACAGCGCCAGCGCGACGCTGGCCACGATCGCGACTCGGAGCGCCAACTTTGGAGTCAGCGGCGACAGACGGTCCTCGGGGGGCTCGATCATCTGATCTACGTTCGCGTTCCGGGCTAGGAGCGGGGGATCGGTCCGAGCCGCTCGGACGGCCGCTGGAGCGGGCTGAGGCCGCCGGTCGTGTAGGCGCGGCGGCGCCGGCGGCGCGGGTCGTCGGGCAGCGCCGGGCGGATCACGCGGCGCACGAGCGCGTAGATCGGCAGCGCCAGCAGCGTGTTGACGAGGATCGTGACGAAGATCTGCTGCAGCAGCAGCACGCTCACCGGGGAGTTGACGCCGAGCAGGAACTGGATCAGCGCCATCCCGACGCCGGCGAAGGCCGTCGCGGCGGCCCCCATCGCCAGCGGCACCAGGCCGTGGGCGGGGTCGTGCACCTCGCGCAGGCGCCCGCAGCCATATCCGATCGCGATGTACAGCAGCGAGGTCACGCCGAGCGTCTGCACAAGCAGCAGATCGACGAACAGACCGATGCCAAAGCCGGTGATCGCCCCGGCCGCCGAGCCCGCCAGCAACCCGACGGACATCACTACCAACGGCGCGAGGTCCGCACTGACGCCGAAGATCGAGATCTGCGAGACGGCAGCCTGCTGGACGACCACGGTCGCGAAACCGAGCAGCGCCAGGCGGAGGATCAGGCGGAAGTTCACGGCAGCTGGGCGCGTTCGGTCTTGGCGCCGTGGGGCTTGGTCAGCACCTGGACGGCGTCGAGGTGGCGCAGGTCGACCAGCGGGTCGACCTTGACCTGGCCGGTGTTGAGCAGGTTGCTCTCGCTGGCGTCCGAGATCGTGCCGATCGGGATCCCCGGTGGGTACAGCGACTGCAGCGGGCCGGTCTTGAAGCCGGCCGTGACCACCTGCTGGCCGACGGCCTCCTTGAACGGGCCGGTCTGCGGCAGGTCCTGGACGAGCAGTTGGTTGGGGTCGCCGACGGCCGGCACCAGCACGCCGTTGTCTCCGACGGAGTCCTGGATCTCGGCCGCCACCGCCATCGAGTGGTCGGTGATCAGCGTGACGATCGAGACGGTTGGGTCGACCGTGGAGATCCGGCCCACCAGACCGCCGTCGCCGATCACCGGGTCGTTGACATGGACGCCGTCGTCGGAGCCCTTGTCGATCTCGATCGTCGCGTACCAGAGCGTGGGGTCCCGGCTGATCACGTGCGAGGCGACCGCGTGGTAGGCGTCGATCCCCAGCGAGTTGTCCAGCCCGACGAGCTTGGTCAGCTGACTGTTCTGCAGCCGCGCGGCCTGGGCGCGCGCGAGCTGGGCGGTGAGGCTGTTGACCTTGCGCTGCAGCTGGTCGGCCCGCGACTTGGAGGCGAACGTGTCCGAGAACCAGCCGGCGACGTCGCGGGCGGGCTTGAGCGCCGTGCTGGCGCCCTTCTGGACAGGCGAGAGCACCTCGACGACCCCGCGCTGCACGGTGTGCAGGGGACTGCTCGAGGACTCGCCGAAGTAGGCGGTGAGCAGGATCAGGGAGACGCCGACGAGCAGGCCGAGCACCAGCCGCCGCCGCCGAACTTGCTTGTCATGCACGAGATGCGTCTCTCCAAGAGGTTGCTCAGCGCCATCTCAGTACCCGGTCGGCAAACCTAGTACCGCTGGCGCCGGTTGCGTGAATTCTTGCTGGAACGATGGATCGCCTCAAATTCCTCCAAGGACCTTCCCGAGCCGACCGCAACGCATGTCAGCGGTGACTCGGCCAGATGTGCGGGCATCTGCGTCTCGTGACGCAGCCGCTCCTCGAGCCCCTGCAGCAGGGATCCACCTCCGGCCAACATGATGCCACGATCCATGATGTCCGAGGCGAGCTCCGGAGGAGTCCGGTCGAGCGTCTCCTTGACGGCATCGATGATCTGTGAGACGGGCTCCTCGAGCGCGCCTCTGATCTCTTCGCTCGTCAGGACCACGGTCTTGGGCAGCCCGGACACCATATCGCGGCCCCTGATCTCCGCCTGGACCTCCTCCCCCATCGTGTACGCCGAGCCGATCTCCAGCTTGACCTCCTCGGCCGTCTGCTGGCCAATCAGAAGCTTGTACTCCCGCTTGACGTAGCTGATGATCGCCTCGTCGAGCTCGTCGCCGCCCACCCGGATCGACTGGGACACGACGATCCCGCCGAGCGAGATCACCGCGACCTCGCTGGTCCCGCCGCCGATGTCGACCACCATCGAGCCGGTCGGCTCGCCGACCGGCAGGCCCGCGCCGATCGCCGCCGCCATCGGCTCCTCGATCAAGTACGCCTGGCGAGCGCCCGCCGACAGGCAGGCCTCCTCGACCGCGCGCTTCTCGACGCCCGTGACGCCGCTGGGCACGCACACCACGACCCGCGGGTGGGCCCACCGGTTCTGGTGAACCTTCTGGATGAAGTGCCTAAGCATCTCCTCGGTGACCTCGAAGTCGGCGATCACGCCGTCCTTCAGGGGACGGATCGCCGAGATCGTGCCGGGCGTGCGGCCGAGCATGCGCTTGGCCTCGATCCCCACGGCGTGGACCTCACCGGTCCGCGAGTCGACCGCGACCACGCTCGGCTCCGACAGCACGATCCCGCGGCCGCGCACATACACGAGCGTGTTGGCCGTCCCCAGGTCGACCGCCATGTCGCGGCCACCGAAGCCCGTCAGATATGAGAAGAAGCCCATATGAAGTGGTTCATCCAGCCCGACGGGCGGCGGGCAAAGGTTCGCGGCCGCGGAGCGGTGCGGTGCTGTCGAGATGGATCACGGCAATTGCGGAGGTAGGGGCCAGCGGCGGACGGCGCGGCGTGTAATGGACCCCACGCCCAAGCCGCCGTCCATCCGAGCGCAGTGTAGCCGAAGCACCAGCCGCGGCATCTGCCCGGCAGCGGATAAAAAGCGCCGAAATGCGCCTAAAACACAGGCCTGGCGGGTCGTTCGTAGGGCTTGCGGGCGATCTGCCAACGCGAGCGTTCCCGAGCGCTAATCCCCCGGCAACAACCAGGGCGCCAGCGCCAGCAAGGTGGCCACCGGCAGCCCCACGACGTTCGTGTAGTCCCCCTCGATCCCCTCCACCAGCGCGGCGCCTCGACCCTGGATCGCATAGCCGCCGGCGCGCCCGCGCCATTCACCGCTGGACAGGTACCAGTCGATCAGCGAGTCGTCCAGCCGGCGGAAGTCCACCAGCGTGATGGCGACCGCGGTCCGGTTGGCGCCGCCCGCGATCAGGCACACCCCGCTGACGACCACGTGGCGGCGGCCGCCCAGCGCCCGCAGCGTAACCGCGGCCTCGCCGGCGTCGGCGGGCTTGCCCCAGATCCGCGAGCCGATGCTGACCAGCGTGTCGACGCCGAGGACGGCAGCGTCATTCGCTCCGGCGGCCCCGACCGCGGACGCCTTGCGGTAGGCGTTCTCGACCGCAACCTCCTGCGGCGGACCCGAGGTCAGCTCATCCGCGTCGGGCACCCGCACCGTAAAGCTGACCCCCAGCTGCTCGAGGATCGCCCGGCGCTGCGGCGAGCGCGAGGCGAGGATCAGCGGCGGCATCCGCGGCGGTGACGGTCGGGCGGGGCGGGGCGGTCAGGCCAGGTCGGGGAAGAACAGGCCCACCTCGCGCGCCGCCGACTCGTCGGAGTCGGAGCCGTGCACCATGTTCTGGCCGACCTCGAGCGCGTAGTCGCCGCGGATCGAACCCGGAGCCGCCTTCAGCGGATCGGTGGCGCCGATCACCTGCCGGGCCGCCTCGACCGCGTGGCCGCCCTCGAGCACCATCGCCACCAGCGGGCCCGAGGTGATGAACGCGGCCAGCTCGCCGAAGAACGGCTTCTCGGCGTGCTCGGCGTAGTGGCGCTCGGCGAGCTCGGTGGTCATCGTCATCTGCTTGAGCGCCGCGAGCCGGAGGCCCTTGCGCTCGAACCGGGCGATGATCTCGCCGGTGAGGTTGCGCGCGAAGGCGTCCGGCTTGACGAGGATCAGCGTGCGCTCCATATGGGTTTCAGGGCTCCTTTAGCTCTCGGCGGGTCGCGAAATGGCGACGCGAGAGGCTAGCTACCTGAACTGCTGCCGGCTTCTCCGGCGGTGCCCGCGGTCCCAGCGACCCGCTCCTCCGAGGGTGTCTCGCGACGCCGACGGCGGCGAGGAGCGGCCTGGATCTGCCCGACCTCGGTCTCGCAGAACGGGCACAGCTTCCACATCGGATCCAGCGGCTTACCGCACGCCTTGCAGGGGTCCTTGAGCTTGCGCTGGCAGTTGGGGCAGCGCAGGAAGTCCTTCTCGACCTCGTAGTCGCAGTGCGGGCACAGGTGGTAGCCCAGCTCGGCCAGGCGCGCCTCGGCGGCCTGCATCTCGAGCTCGCGCTCGCGGACGTCGTCGAGGTACTCGGGCGGCCGGACGATCATGTAGACGATCGTCCCGACGAACGGGAACAGCGAGGCGGCCGTGGCGCAGCCCACCAGCAGCGGGTCGGCGATCCGGCGGCGCGCGTCGGCGTACGTCCAATAAACCAGCGCCAGCCACATCACGACCAGGAACAGGATCACCAGGTCAACGACCAGACTGATCGTGTTGTTCTTGATCCCGAAGGCGCCCAGTTCGAAGAGCATTAAGGTCGCGAGTGTAGTGGTCGGCGGTGTTCGGCAGCCTATATGGCTTCAGACAAGCGGTTTTTCGGCGCCGCTCGCGAAACTCCTTGAGCCCGTGCTTCTCCGCTAGAGAAACAGTCTGCCGAACAGGTACCCGATCCCGAAGAACACGAGGATCACCACCGCCACGATCAGCGCGACCAACCCGATCATCGTCAGGAAGCTCGGCTGATCGCGCCGGTTCACAGCATCGACGCGCGTCCCCTACCGGACGGGCGCACCAGGTCGGCGACGAGGTAGATCGAGCCGGTCGCGAGCACGACGCCTCCCGGGCCGGCGAGCTCCCGGGCCCGCCGCACCGCGGCGTGCGGGTCGCGGACCACCTCGGACGGGGGTCCGTGGAGCTGACGGGCGAGTGACTGCAGGGTGGGAGGCGGCAAAGCCCGAGGATTGTGACTGCTGGTGAAGACGGCAGCGTCGCACCAGCGCATCAGCGCGGCCAGCATCCCGGCGGCGTCCTTGTCGTCGAGGATCGAGACGACCGCGACCACATGGTCGTGGCCGGCGATGATCTCCGGCAGCGACTCGACGAGCGCCGTCATCCCCTCGGGATTGTGAGCGCCGTCGAGCAGCGTCAGCGGCTCGTCGCCGACGATCTGGAGCCGGCCCGGGACGCGGATCTGGGCCGCCGCCACGGCGACCGCGTCGTCGTCGAGCTCACCCAGGTACGCCTTGGCGGCGGCCAGCGCAACCGCGAAGTTGCGCCGCTGGAACGACCCCAGCGCGCCGACCTCGACCCCTGGGTCATCGCCGGCCTGGACGATCGTGGTGTCGCGCTCGGCGGCCACGCGGCGGGCCTGCTGGAGGGCGTCGGGGTGCAGGTCGGGCCCGAGCACGAGCGTCCCTCCCGGCTTGACCACCGCCAGCTTCTCGCCGGCGATGTCGGAGATCGTCGGGCCGAGCCAGCGGGTGTGCTCGAGGCCGACGCTGGTCAGCACCTGGACGCGCGACGGGATCACGTTGGTGGCGTCGTAGCGACCGCCCAGCCCGGCCTCGATCACCGCCACCTCGACCTCGCGGCGGGCCAGCTCCCAATAGGCGGCGGCGGTCAGCGCCTCGAACTGCGTCACCCGGTCGTCGCCGCCGAGCGAGCGGTCGACGAGCTCGGCTGCGCGCGCGGCGCGCTGCACTGCGGCGGCGAACGCGGCCGGCTCGAGGTCGCGGTCGTCGATCCGGATCCGCTCGCCGAACGAGACCAGGTGCGGCGACAGGTACGCGCCGGTGTGCAGGCCGTGGCCAGACAGGATCGCCGCGATCATCCGGACCGTCGAGGACTTGCCGTTGGTGCCGACCACGTGGATCGACTGGAAGCGGCGCTCGGGGTGGCCGAGCGCGGTCATCAGCCGCTGCATGCGGTCCAGCCCGAACCGCATCCCGAACAGCTCGAGCGACAGCAGGTAGCGCTCTGCCTCCTCGGGGCTCATCCCCAGGCCGGCCTCCGCTCGCTCACAGCGCCTCCAGCTCGCTGCGCAGCCGCGCGAGCTTGTCGCGCTCGGCGCCAACCACGTCCGGAGGCGCCTTGGACACGAAGCCCTCGTTGGCGAGCTTGTGCTCGCTGCGCTCGATGTCTGACTCGAGCTGCGCTCGCCGGGCGGCGCGCTTGCGCGACGCGGCCTCAAGGTCGAGGCCGTCGCCGGCGAGGATCTCGACCGTCCCACCCGGGATCGCGACCGAGGCCGCGGCGGCCTGGCCGTCGCCGTCGGCCAGCGACAGCCGCGCCATCCGCGCGAGCTGGTCGTCGGTCTGCTCGTAGCCGTCGGCGATCAGCCGCGCCCTGAGCGTCGCTCCCGCCTTGACCGACGCCGAGTCGCGCCACGCGCGCAGCGCCTGGACGGCGTCGATCAGCCGCCCCAGCGACGCCTCGGCCGCGTCGTCGGTCTGGGCCGAGCGATCGGGGATGCCCGCGGCGAGCAGCCCCTCGGCGCCCGGGACGTAGCTGTAGATCTCCTCGGTGACGAACGGGATGATCGGATGGGCGAGGGCGAGCGTCTGGGTGAGCACGTGCAGCAGCGTCCCGGCCACCTCCGGCTCGCCGGCGCGCAGCCGCGGCTTGACCAGCTCCAGGTACCAGTCGCACAGGTCTCCGTAGACGAAGTCGTACAGGCGCAGCGCGGCGTGGGAGAAGTCGTAGCGCCCGATCCGGGTGTGGATGTCGTCCTTGGCGCGCTGCAGCCGCGACAGGATCCAGCGGTCCTCGACGGTCGTCGGCAGCACCGCCGCGCGGGCCTCGGGGCCGACCCCGAGCAGGATCAGCCGCGAGGCGTTCCACAGCTTGTTGGTCAGCTGCTGGGCCTGGGCCACCTTGTCCTCGGAGAACTTCACGTCCTGGGCGGAGGACATCGCCAGCAGCCCCCAGCGGACGGCGTCGGCGCCGTAGGCCGGGAACTCGCCCGCGGGCTTGTTGCCCTCGGCGAACACGGGCGGGCGCTCGCCGCCTTCGATCAGGTCCATCGGGTCGATTCCGGTGCCCAGCGACTTCGACATCCGCCGACCGTCGGGCGCCTGGATGATCGAGTGCACGTATACGTCCTCGAACGGGATCTGGCCGGTGAACTCGAGCCCCATCATGATCATCCGCGCCACCCACAGGAAGAGGATGTCGCGGCCGGTGGTCAGCGCGTCGGTCGGATAGAACGCCTCGAGCGCAGGCGTCCGCTCGGGCCACCCGAGCGTCGCAAACGGCCACAGCGCGCTCGAGAACCAGGTGTCGAGCACGTCGGGATCGCGCTCCCAGCCTGGGCCCTTGGGCGGCTCCATACCGACATAGATTTCATCGGGCGGGTGGGTCCGGTACCACACCGGCAGCCGGTGGCCCCACCACAGCTGGCGCGAGATGCACCACGGGCGGATGTTGCGCATCCACTCGAGGTACACCCGACTCCACTGCTCGGGGTGGATCCGGATGCGCCCGCTGGTGACCGCCTCGATCGCCGGCTCGGCCAGCTCGTCCATCCGCATGAACCACTGCAGCGAGATCAGCGGCTCGATCCGCTCGCCGGAGCGGTGCGAGAACGGGACGGTGTGGACCAGCTCCTCGGTGCGCGCGACCAGTCCCTGCTCGCGGAGCTCGGCGAGCACCGCCTGCTGGGCCTCCTCCACGGTCAGCCCCGCGAACCGCTCGGGCGCCTGGTCGGTCATCCGGCCGTCCTCGCCGATCACCGAGATCTGCGCCAGCCCATGGCGCTGGCCGATCTCGAAGTCGTTGGGATCGTGGCCGGGGGTGATCTTCAGCGCGCCGGTCCCGAACTCGGGCTTGACGTACTCGTCGGCGATGATCTTCAGCTTGCGGCCGACCAGCGGCAGGATCGCCTTCTCGCCGATCAGGCGCGCGTAGCGCTCGTCGTCGGGGTGCACCGCGATCGCTGTGTCGGCCAGCATCGTCTCTGGGCGCACCGTGGCGACCGTGATCGCGCCGCCACCAGACGCCAGCGGATAGTCGATGTAGTAGAGCGTGTCGGTGACCTCGCGGTCCTCGACCTCGAGGTCGGAGATCGCCGAGCGACTGCCGGGGTCCCAGTTGACCAGGTAGCGGTCGCGGTAGATGAAGCCCTTCTCGTACAGCGACACGAACACCTGCAGGACGGCCTTCGCGTAGGCGTCGTCGAGCGTGAACCGCTCGTCCTCGAAGTCGCAGGACGCCCCCAGCCGCTTGAGCTGCTCGATGATCGTGCCGCCGTACTGCTCGCGCCAGGCCCACACGCGCTCCACGAACGCCTCGCGGCCGAGCTCCTCGCGGCTGGTGCCCTCGGCGACCAGGGCGCGCTCGACCTGGGTCTGGGTGGCGATCCCGGCGTGGTCGGTGCCGAGGATCCACTTCGTGCGCACGCCGCTCATGCGGCTGTGCCGGATCAGGCAGTCCTGGATCGAGTCGTTGAGCGCATGACCCATGTGCAGCGCCCCGGTGACGTTCGGGGGCGGGATCGCGATCGAGTAGTTCTCGTCGGGCGCGCCCCCCGGCTCGGGGTGGAACAACCCCGACTCCAGCCAGCGGCGCTCGATCCGTGGCTCGACCTCGCTCGGGTCGTAGCGGGTCTTGTCCTGCAGGTCGCTCATCGGCCCCGAGTCTAGGCGCCCGGGACCAGCAAACGCCTCGGGGCTAAGCCGCCTCTTCCTCGGGCGCCGCGACGGTCACGAGCGTCGGCGCCGTGCCCTTGTCGATCGTGTCGCGAGTGACGACGCACTTGCGTACGTCCCGGCGCGAGGGCAGCTCGAATTGGACCTCGAGCAGGACCTCCTCGATGATCGAGCGCAGGCCGCGGGCGCCGGTCTCGCGCTCGAGCGCCTTGTCGGCGATCGAGGACAACGCCTCGTCGGCGAACACCAGCTCGATCCCGTCGAACTGGAAGAAGCGCTGGAACTGCTTGACCAGGGCGTTGCGGGGCTCGGTCAGGATCTGCATCAGCTCGTCGCGCGACAGCTGGTGGATCGCCGACATCACCGGCAGGCGCCCGATGAACTCGGGAATCAGCCCGTACTGGATCAGGTCCTCGGGCAGGCAGTGCTCGAAGATCTCGCCGGTGTCGCGCTGGTCCTTGGACTGGATCACGGATCCGAAGCCGACGCCCTGGTGGCCGATCCGGCGCTCGATCACCTTGTCGAGGTTCGCGAACGCGCCACCGCAGATGAACAGGACGTTGGTCGTGTCGATCGACAGGAACTCCTGGTGGGGGTGCTTGCGGCCGCCCTGCGGGGGCACGCTGGCGGTGGTCCCCTCGAGGATCTTCAGCAGCGCCTGCTGGACGCCCTCGCCGGATACGTCGCGCGTGATCGACGGGTTGTCGGCCTTGCGCGCGATCTTGTCGACCTCGTCGATGTAGATGATCCCGGTCTCGGCCTTCTTGACGTCGTAGTCGGCCGCCTGGATCAGCTTCAGGAGGATGTTCTCGACGTCCTCGCCGACGTAGCCGGCCTCGGTCAGCGCGGTCGCGTCGGCGATCGCGAACGGCACGTTGAGGATCTTGGCGAGCGTCTGCGCCAGCAGCGTCTTGCCGCAGCCGGTCGGCCCGAGCAGGAGGATGTTGGACTTCTGCAGCTCGATGTCGTTCTCATCGGACTGCATCATCTGGACGCGCTTGTAGTGGTTGTAGACAGCTACCGAGAGCGAGCGCTTGGCCTGCTCCTGGCCGACCACGTACTCGTTGAGCACGTCGTAGATCTCCCGCGGCTTGGGGAGATTCTCGATGTCGAAGCTCGGCGGAGCGGTGAGCTCCTCATCGATGATCTCGTTGCAGAGATCGATGCACTCGTCGCAGATGTAGACGCCTGGCCCCGCGATCAGCTTCTTGACCTGGCGCTGCGACTTGCCGCAGAAGCTGCAGAGAAGCTGTTCGTTGGAGTCGGTGGGACGTGCCATTCAGTTGCCTGCCCTCTCCGGAGCTCAGCTCGACGCGCCGATAGGCACCCCTAAGCCTAACCCCTCAGTGCTGCGAGATCACGCGGTCGATGATTCCGTAGTCCTTCGCCTCTTCAGAGCTCATGAAGTAGTCGCGCTCGGTGTCCTGGCGGACCTGGTCCAGGTCCTTGCCGGTGTGCTGCGCGATGATCTCGTCGAGGCGCCGGCGGACGTCGATGATCTCCTTGGCGTGGATCTCGATGTCGGTCGCCTGGCCCTGGAAGCTCGAGGACACCTGATGGATCAGGATCTTGGCGTTGGGAAGCGCCATCCGCTTGCCGGCCGCGCCGCCTGCGAGCAGCAGCGCGCCCATCGACATCGCGATGCCGACGCAGATCGTCTGCACGTCCGGCTTGATGAACTGCATCGTGTCGTAGATCGCCAGGCCCGCGTAGACCGAGCCTCCCGGCGAGTTGATGTACACCGAGATGTCCTTGTCCGGGTCCTCGGACTCGAGGTGCAGGAGCTGCGCGACGATCAGGTTCGCGATCTGGTCGTCGACCGGAGTTCCGAGGAAGATGATCCGCTCGTTGAGCAGACGGCTGTAGATGTCGAACGCCCGCTCCCCGCGGGATGTCTGCTCGACGACCATCGGTACGAGTGGGCTCATCGTCCTCGCTTCTTTCGCTTACTCCGCCGGATTCCTGCCGAATGTAGCAACCGCCACCGGGTGCCCCGCGCCGTCAGCTGCCGGGCGTCCACAGCTGCCCCGAGCCCTGCTCGGCGCCCTCGCGTTCGGGCGTCCACAGCTTCTCCCGCGCCTTGGCCTGCTCGACGCTGATCGGCTTGGCCTCGTCGACCAGCAGCTCGACCGCCTGGCCGGTGGCCACGTCGGCGCGAACCCGGTCCAGACGGCCGCCGGATTGCAGGCGCTCCAGCAGCTCTCCCGGGGTCACATTCTCGCGCTCGGCCGCTGGGCCGAGCACCTCGAGCACCTGCTCGTCGGTCGGCTCGATCTTCTCGGCCTCGACGATCGCGGCGAGCACCGCCTCGCGGCGCAGCGCCTGGGCGGCCTCGGGCTCGGCCTCGTGGGCGAGCGTCTCCTCGTCCTTGCCGGCGATCTGCAGGTAGGCCTCGCGCGAGATGCCGCGCGCCGCGAGCGATGACAGCGTCTGCTCGAGCAGCTCGTGTGCCTGCGCGTGCACGAGCTTGTCGGGAAGCTCGACCTGGGCCTCCTCCACGGCCGCGTCCAGCACCGCCTGCTCGAACTCGCGCTCGATCGTCTGCTCCTCGGCCTCGGTCAGCCGCTTGCGGATGTCGTCGCGCAGCTCGTCGAGCGTGTCGAAGCCGCCGGCGTCGGCGGCGAACTCCTCGTCGAGCTCGGGCAGCCGCTTGGCCTTGACCTCGTTGACGGTCACGTCGAACACGGCGGTCTGGCCACCCAGGCCGCCCGGATACTCGTCGGGGAACGTGACCTCGACCGCGCGCTGATCGCCGGCGGCGGCGCCCTGCAACTGCTCCTCGAAGCCCGGGACGAGCCGTCCGGATCCGAGCTCGAGCAGCTGGTCGCGGGCCTCGCCCCCCTCGAACGGCGTGTCGTCGACCCGGCCGAGGTAGTCGACCACCAGGTGATCGCCGTCCTCGGCAGAGCGGTCCACGGTCTCGAGCGTCGCGAACCGGTCGCGCAGCGCCTCGAGCTCCCGCTCGACCATCGCGTCGTCGACGTTGGCCTCGCGGCGTCCGACCTCTAGTCCCTTGTAGTCGCCCAGCTGGGCGCGCGGACGGACCCCGATCTCGATCGAGAACTCCAGCGGCTGGCCTTCCTGGGGAAGGTCGCCGACGTTCAGGTCGGGCTCGCCGATCGGCGAGATCCCCGCCTCGTCGAGCGCGTCGACGTACCAGCTCCCGAGCGCCTTGCGCAGCGCTTCGTCGAGCACTGCCTCGCGGCCGAGGCGGCGGATCACGACCGGCGGCGGAACCTTGCCCTTGCGGAAGCCGGGCACGCGCATCTGGCGCCCGAGCTCGCGGGCGGCCTGCTGAAGGCGGCGCTCGACTTCCTCGGCCGGGACCTCGGCCTGAACCCGAACTCGAGACTCCGGCAGTTCGGTGACGCTGGTCTTTACGGGGCTCATGACTACAGGACGATAGCTTGGCCTCGTGCTCTGGCGGCTCTCAGCGCGACTCGTGACCGGCCCGCTGGCGTTTTTCGTGGCGTTCGTGATCGATCTGGCGGCGTTTGCGCTGCAATCGCTGCGGACCCGCCGACGCCCGGGCTCTCGCGCCGCTAGCGGGTCTCGATAACCGCGTCGGAGGAGCCGCCGCGGTTGGGGCTCGCGTCCCCGACCCCGCCCTGCGCGCCGGCCACCCGGATCAGGCTGCGGACCTCGCGCAGCGCCACCGGGAGCGTCGTCGTGTCATACACGCGCGAGGCGTTGATATCCGAGAGCATCCCCATGCAGCGCTCGACGGCGAGCGCGTTGTGCTCGACCCAGGCGTCGATCGCGGCGTCGGCGTCCGCGCCGGGACCCGCGGACTCCAGGACCTCCTGGGTGAGCAACCGGTGGACGTTGTAGAGGTCCTCGCGCAGCGCCGCCCGCGCAAGCGCCTGCCAGCGGTTGGCCCTGGGCAGCTCGACGATCCGGTTGCGCAGCCAGTTGAGCTCGAGGCGCGATCCCAGCCGCGCGTAGGTGGCCATCACCGTGGCCTGGTCGCGGCCAGTCTCAGCCGCGACCTCGACGATGTCGAACACCGAGATCATCCACGGCATCGCGGCCACCCGAGTGGCCAGCTTGGCCGGCACGCGCGCCTGCCTGAGCTGCTTGGCGCGGGCGTGGAAGGCGTCGGCGTCGTTGCCCTCCAGCACGTGGGGCAGCTGGCGGCGCAACGCCCTGGCGCCGGGACCGAACGTGCGGATCGCGGCCTCGATGTCGATTGTCCGCGGGTTGGCGCGCACCAGCCAGCGAGTGGCGCGCTCGACCAGCCGCCGGCCCTCGATCAGCATGTCGAGCTGAACCTGGGAGTCGACCTCGTTGTCGAGCGCCTCGACCGCGACCCAGTAGGCGCGCATGTCGAACACCTCGCGCGCGGCCGCGTACGCGCGAGCCAGCATCGACGGGGGCGCGCCGGTCTCCTCGCGCAGCCGGAAGGCGAACGAGGTGCCCGCGCGGTCGACGAGCTGGTTGGCCACGACCGTCGAGATGATCTCGCGGGCCAGCCGGTGCGAGGGCATGCGGTCGCCGTAGCGGTCAGGCAGCGGCGGCGGGAAGTAGCGCTCGAGATCGTGCGACAGATAGGGATCGTCGGGCAGGTCTGACTCGAGCAGCTCCGCGTACAGCCAGATCTTGCAGTACGCCATCACCACCGCGAGCTCGGGCGCCACCAGCCCCTCGTGTGCGCGCTTGCGCTCGGAGATCGTCTCCTCGTCGGGCAGGAACTCGAGCTCGCGGTTCAAGCCTGAGACCTGCTCGAGCTGGCGGATCATGCGCCCGTGGACGTCGATCATCAACGCCGCCTGAACCAGCGAGAGGCTCATCGCCTGGGTCTGCGTGTAGCTGCCGTACAGCACCTGGTCGCCGACGGCATCGGTCATCTGGGCGAGCAGCTCGTTGCGCTGCCGGCGGGTCAGCTCGCCGTCGGCGACCAGCGACCCGAGCAGGATCTTGATGTTGACCTCGTGGTCTGAGCAGTTCACGCCGGCGACGTTGTCGATCGCGTCGGTGTTGATACGCCCGCCGGCGAGCGCGTACTCGATCCGCCCGCGCTGGGTGAAGCCGAGGTTCCCGCCCTCGCCGACGACGCGACAGCGCAGCTCGCCGCCGTCGACGCGAACGCCGTCGTTGGCCTTGTCCCCCGCGTCGGCGTGGGCCTCGTCGGAGGCCTTCACGTAGGTGCCGATCCCACCGTTCCAGAACAGGTCGACGGGCGCGCGCAGGATTGCGCGGATCAGCTCGTTGGGCGACAGCTTCGCGTCCTCGATCCCAAGCGCCTCGCGGACCTGGGTCGACACCGGAATCGACTTTGCGCTGCGCGGGTACACGCCGCCGCCGTCGGAGATCAGCCCCTGGTCGTAATCGGTCCAGGCCGAGCGCGGCAGCTCGAACAGGCGCTTGCGCTCGGCATAGCTCGCCTCCGGGTCCGGATCGGGATCCAGGAACACGTGATGGTGGTTGAACGCGGCGACCAGCTTGAGGTGGCGCGACAGCAGCATCCCGTTGCCGAACACGTCGCCGGACATGTCGCCGATCCCGACCGCGGTGAAGTCGGTCTTCTGGATGTCACGCGAGAGCTCGCGGAAGTGGCGCTTGACCGACTCCCAGGCGCCGCCGGCGGTGATCCCCATCGCCTTGTGGTCGTATCCCTGCGAGCCGCCGGAGGCGAACGCGTCGCCGAGCCAGAACCCGTAGGACTCCGAGACCTCGTTGGCGATGTCCGAGAAGCTGGCCGTGCCCTTGTCGGCGGCGACGACCAGGTACGGGTCGTCATCGTCGTAGCGGACCACGCGGTCGGGCGCCACCACCTCGCCGGCGACGATGTTGTCGGTCACGTCAAGCAGTCCCGACAGGAACAACCGGTAGCACGCGATCCCCTCCTCGGTCAGCTCCTCGCGACCGCCGCCGGCCGGAGGGCGCTTGACCACGAACCCGCCCTTGGAGCCGACCGGGACGATCAGCGCGTTCTTGACCATCTGCGCCTTCATCAGCCCCAGCACCTCGGTGCGGAAGTCCTCGGGGCGGTCCGACCAGCGCAACCCACCGCGGGCGACCTTGCCGCCGCGCAGGTGCACTCCCTCGAAGCGAGGCGAGTACACGAAGATCTCGAACTTCGGGCGCGGCGCGGGCAGGAACGGGATCCGCTCGGGGTCGAGCTTGAACGACAGAAACGGTCGCGGGGCGTCGTCCTCGTCGACCACGAAATAGTTGGTGCGCAGCGTCGCGCACACCACCGTCTGGAAGCTGCGCAGGATCCGGTCCTCGTCGAGGCTGGTGACCGCGTCGATCGCCTCCCCGATCTCGGCGGTCAGCCGCTCGGCTCCGTCGGAGTCGCGGGCGTCGGGATCAAACCGGGCGCAGAACAGCTTGACCAGCAGCGTGGCGACGTCGGGATGCGCCAGCAGCGTGCGCTGCACGTAGGCGTCCGAGAACGCGATCCCCGCCTGGCGCAGGTACTTGGCGATCGCGCGGATGATCGTGATCTCACGCCCGCTCACCGCCGCGCCCAGCACCAGGCCGTTGAGCCCGTCGTCCTCGAGCTCGCCCCGGCGCGCGGCCAGGAACGCCGTCTGGAACATCTCGCGCACACGCTCGACGTCCTCGGCGACGCAGCGCAGCCCGAAATCGTAGATCCACGCCTTGGTCGCGCCCGACGGCGAGATCTCATAAGGGCGCTCGTCGACGACCTGCGCGCCCATGTGCTCGAACGTGGGGAGCACGTCCGAGAGCGACACCGCGCCGGAGCTGAACAGCTTGCAGCGCAGCGTCCCGACCTGGTCAGACAGCGGCCGGTACAGGCTCATGATCGGCCCGCTGCCCGCGGACAGCTCCTCGACCCGGTCGATGTCGGAAACCGCGAAGTGCGCCGGCCATTCGGCACGGTAGGCGGGCGGGAACGCCCGCTCGTAGCGGCTGGCCAGCTTCAGGCCGCGGTCCTCGCCGTGCTCGGCGACAAGCGCGGTGCCCAGGTCATCGGTCCAGGCGCGGGTGGCATCGACCAGCCTGGACTCGATCTCGGCGACGTCGTAGTCGTCGTGCGTGCCGTCGGGCGTGTGGATCACGTACAACACGCGCGCGAGCACCGACTCCGACAGCTGCAGCGTCCAGTCGAGATGGCTGCCGCCGAACGCTTGCACCAGGATCGCGGCGACGCGTTCTCGGTTCTCGGTGTTGAAGCGGTCGCGCGGGATCGTCACCAGGCACTCGACGAACCGGTCGAGCGGATCGCGGCGGACGAACAGCCGCACGCGCTGGCGCTCCCCCAGCCCGAGGATCCCCATCGCGATCTCGAACAGCTCGTCGCTGTCCATCTGAAACAGCGAGTCGCGCGGGTAGGACTCGAGGATCTCGACGAGCGCTTTGCGGTCGTGGCTGGCCGGAGGGAAGCCGGCGCGCTTGAGCACGCGCTTGACCTTGTTACGCAGGAACGGGATCTCGAACAGGCTGGCGTGGTAGGCGGTGGATGTGTAGAGGCCGAGGAAGCGTCGCTCGCCGATCACCTCGCCCTCGGGCGAGTACTGCTTGACGCCGATGTAGTCCAGGTACGCCGGGTGGTGGACGGTCGAGCGCGAGTTGGCCTTGGTCAGCACCAGGCTCAGCGGCGCCAGCGCCAGCCGGACCGCCTTCGGGCCCAGCCGGTTGAACGGATGCTTCGGGGGACGTCGCAGGATCCCCAGGCCGGAGTCGGGACGCACCTGCAGGCCGGCCCCGTCGCGGTCGATCACCAGGTCGTACTCCCGGTAGCCCAGGAACGTGAAGTGGTCCTCGGCCACCCACCGCAGGAACGACTGGACCTCCTCGATCTCGCCTCGGTCCACCGGCGGCGGCCGCTCGTCGAGCTCGTCGACCAGTTGGTAGGCGCGCTCGCGCATCGGGCCCCAGTCCTCGACCGCTGCCAGCACCTCTTCGAGTACGCGCTCGACATTGTCGTGCAGCTCGGCCAGCCGCTCGGGGTCGCGCTCGCGGGCGACCTCAGCGTGCAGGACCGATTCGGCGATCGCGTCCGGGGTGGTCGCCTCGGGCTCGAGCACCTCGAGCAGGTGCCCGCCTTTGTCGCGCCGCACCCGGACGACCGGGTGGATCACCAGGTCGATGCCGTAACAGCTGCGGGCCAGGTCCATCGTCACCGAGTCGACGATGAACGGCATGTCGTCCGAGATCACCTCGATCACGGTGTGCGGCGACTCCCACCCATCGCGCTCGAGTTCGGGGTTGTAGACGTTGACCTTCACCTCGCCGGGAGCGCGCTCCTGGGCCAGCCTCCACATCGACAGCGCTGCCCCGTACAGGTCGCCCGGCGTCCGGTCGGCCAGATCCTCGGGAGGGACCCAGCGGTAGTACTGGCGGATGAACGACTCACACGGGGCGCTCCGTGCATCTGGGAGCCGCTTGCGGACCCGCTCACAGAGCGAGTCGATCAGCTCTGACTCGAGGTCAGCCGCTTTGACTGCGATCGCGACACCACCTTTATCCGTTGACATTCAGCCTACCCCGAAGCCGGGGATCCGTCCGCAGGTTCGCGTTCGTGAGATCCCCGGCTTACGTGCCCGCTCTCGCGTTCCCGTACACGCCGGCGCCCAGCTGCAGCGCGCGCCGCTACTCCTCGGTAGCACCGAAGAAGTAGCTGACGTCGGACGTGTCGACCAGGTCGGGCGCGGTCCAGCCGTCGAGGTCGTACTCGGCCATGCACTGCTCGGCGAACGCCTTGTAGCCGTCGGCCTGGCCGCTGGCCATCGCCGAGAACAGCACCTCCATCCGGATGTTCTCGGCGTTGCCGCTGTAGTTGCGCTCGTACAGCTCGTGGCGGCCGCCGAATTCGCTCCCGGTCGCATCCCACAGCAGCTTCATCAGCTTCACCCGCTCGAGCGCCTCGATCCCGCCCGAGCCGCGCACGTAGCGCTCGAGGTACTTGCGGATCTCGGGGTGCTTGAAGTCGCGGGCGTTGGAGTTGACGTAGATCAGCCCGCTCGAGACCGTCTGCTGGATGATCTCCTTGACGCGCGGATAGCCGATCGTGGAGAACAGCCGGTAGGCCATCGCGTAGTCCATGTTCGGCAACACCGCGCCCCGCTTCCAGGGCTGCGGCTCGCGCGCCATCGCGCTGGCCAGGCCCCACAGCAGGTTGCGCCACGCCAGCACCTCCCCCACCTGCGCCTGGACGCCGCGGAAGTCCTTGGTCCCGGTCGTCTCGACGGCCTTCATCAGCAGTCCGCCGATGAAGTCGAGCTTGACCGCCAGGCGGATGCAGCCGTGGAAGCAGAACCGCGGGATGAACCCCGTGTGGGGGAAGAAGTTGTTGGCCTTCTCGATGTCGCCGTAGACGAACACGTTCTCCCACGGCACCAGCACCTTGTCGAAGATGAAGATCGCGTCGTTCTCGTCCAACCGGCTGGAGAGCGGATAGTCGAACGGGCTGCCCATCACCTCGGCGACCATCTCGTAGGACGGCCTGCAGATCAGCTTCACCCCCGGCGTGCCCATCGACACCGCGCACACGATCGCGAACTCCCGACGCTGCACCGGCACCGGTCCGTAGTGGGCGATGAAGTTGTAGTGGGTGAGCGCCGACCCGGTGGCGACGACCTTGGCGCCGCTGACGACGATCCCGTCGTCGCGCTCCTCCTCGACGTGCATGAACACGTCGCCGACGTCCTCCAGCGGCCGATTGCGGTCGACCGGCGGGTGGATGATCGCGTGGTTCCAGTACAGGACGCGCTCCTGGGCCTCGCGGTACCAGCGCCGAGCGTTCTCCTGGTAGGGCTCGTAGAAGTCGGAGTTGGCACCGAGCGTGGCCAGGAACGCCGCCTTGTAGTCGGGGCTGCGCCCGAGCCACCCGTAGCTCAGGCGGGCCCACTGGGCGATCGCCTCCAGGTCGCCGACGCAGTCCTCGGGGCCGCGTGGATAGCGGAAGAACTTGTGGGTGCGGCCGCCGCTCCCGGTGTCGGTCTCGGTGGTGATGACATCGCGGGTGGCCGGGTCGTGCAGCGCGTTGTACAGCCGCGCGATCGAGCGGGCGGTGTTACGGAACGCGGGGTGCGCGGTGACGTCCTTGACCCGCTCCCCGTACACGTACACCTCCCTGCTGTCCCGCAGGCTCTCCAGGTACTCCTCGCCCGTCAGTGGCCCGGGCTTGGTCTCCGTCGTGTCGGGCATCTGGGTCACCGCTCCTCCGTCGCTGTAGGGCCGATCCGGCGTCACTGCCAACCCTGACAGCGGGCATAGAATTCCTCAAGATGAGCACCCGGAACCTCGCCGGCGAGGAGCTCACCCGAGCGGTCCTGGCCAGCTTCGGCGACAGTCGGTCCGCGCGCTTGCAGGAGGTCGTGCGCAGCCTCGTGGCGCACCTGCACGCGTTCGCCTCCGAGGTCGAGCTGACCGAGGAGGAGTGGTTCGCCGGGATCGACTTCCTCACCCGGACCGGTCACATCACCGACGACAAGCGACAGGAGTTCATCCTGCTGTCCGACGTGCTCGGTCTGTCGATGCTGGTGGTCGGCCTCAACCACGCAAGACACGCCGACGCGACCCCCTCCACCGTGTTCGGGCCGTTCTTCGTCGACGGCTCGCCGCCGTTCGCCAACGGCGACGACATCGCCAACGGTGCCCCCGGCGACCCCTGCCTGGTACGGGGACGGATCCTGTCGGTGACCGGCGAGCCGGTCGCAGGCGCGCGGATCGAGGTCTGGCAGGCCGACGACGACGGCTTCTACGACGTCCAGCACGACGGTCTCGACGAGCCCCGCGGGCGCGGCCATCTGGTCTCCGAGCCCGACGGCCGCTTCTGGTTCTGGTCGGTCAAGCCGCAGTACTACCCGATCCCCTCTGACGGCCCGGTCGGCGAGTTGCTCGGCGCGGCCAACCGCTCGCCGATGCGGCCCGCGCACGTCCACTTCATGGTCAGCGCCGACGGCTACGAGACGGTGACCACGCACGTGTTCGCCGCCGGCGATCCGCACCTGGACTCCGACGCGGTGTTCGGCGTCAAGAGCGAGCTGATCGCGCCGGTCGTCCATCACGAGCCGGGGCAGGCGCCCGACGGGCGCGAGCTCAGCCGACCGTACTGGAGCATCACCTACGACATCGTGCTCGCGCCCGTGGCGTCGTAGTCATCACCCCAGGCGCAGAAAGGAACCCACCGGTGCTGACCACCAACGTGATGACCGACGAGCAGCGCAAGTCGGTCGCGCTCGAGTACCTCAAGGCCTTCGACAACGGCGGCGTCACCTCGACCGGCGAGAGCATCCTCGACCTGTTCGCCGACGATGCACAGGTGTACTTCCCCAAGTGGGGGCTGGCCAACGGCAAGGAGGAGATCGGTCAACTGTTCACCGAGGTCGGCGCCACGGTCGTGTCGATCCGTCACCACTACGCGCACTTCAACTGGATCTTCTCCGGCAGCGATGTAATCGTGTGCGAGGGGACCAGTCACGGCGAGCACCGCGACGGGACCTGGCGCGCCGGGGTGCCGGAGTGGCAGGCGGGACGCTGGTGCGACGTGTTCGAGGTTCGCGACTGGAAGATCCACCGCTGCTTCATCTACCTCGATCCCGACTACGCCGGCAAGGACACCGATCGCTACCCGTGGCTGGCCGCGCGGACCGCGCCGGTGGGCGCCGCTAGCGACGCGTCGCCGTGACCAGGATCGTCCGGTAGGCCATCTCGAACGAGCCGCCCAGGGTGTCGATCACCGAGCCGATCGCGTCCAGGAGCGCGTCGAGCTGCGGGCCCCCGAGCGCATGGTGGTCGCTGTGGGTGCCCACGACCTCGACCCACTCGGCGGTCGTGTAGGTCTTGCTCCAGGGGAAGGAGCGCAGCTCGACGTTCTCAAACCGCTCAGCCGCCGTCAGCTCGCGCTCGGCGACCTCGAAGCGGCTCGTCAGGTTTCCGAGCACCACCGAGCGGGTCTCGAGCTCCGGGGCCAGGCGCCGGTAGACGGGCTTGACGGCGTCGCGCACCTCGGTCGGCAGATCGCCGAAGTTCCAAAAGCATCCGATCCGGCCGCCGGGCGATAGCACCTCGGCGGCCTTGTGCGCTCCCGCCTGCGGGTCGATCCAGTGCCACGCCTGGCCGCACGTGAGCAGCCCGAATCGCCGGCCGTGGTCATCCCAGCTCTCGAACGCGGCGACCTCGACGGTGATCCCCTTGGCGCGCGCCAGCGCCGCCATCCGTTCGTCGACCTCGACGCCGAGCACATCGCGCCCGCGCGCCGCCAGCAACACGGCCGCGATCCCCGTCCCGCAGCCCACGTCGAGCACCGTGCTCGCGCCGCCGGCGAGCAGATCGTCGAACAGGGCCGGCGGGTACGACGGCCGCGCGCGGTCGTAGGCCGCAGCGACGTCGCCGAAGGACTCGGCGCGGGAGCGGTCTTCGAACAGCATCGTCATCACGCGCTCGTGATGCTGTGGTGTCCGGCGGCCTGCGCCGCCGCCAGTGCGGACAGGTTCTCACGGGAGCCCAGGCCCGCGAACGCGAGCTTGAGCAGCGCCGGGTCGCGAATCTGGGTGTGGCTCGCGTGGTGGTCGGCCAGCCAGGCGCCCAGGGCGTTGCGGCGACGGATCGGCCAGAAGACGCCCACGCTCTGGGTGACGCGGTCCTTCAGCTCGTACGGGGTCATCGGGCCGTAGCGCGCGATCAGCGCGAGCACGACGTGGTCCGAGCGGCTCAGATCGGGGTCGGTCGCCATTGGTCTCATCGAGACGGTACCGGTGATCTCATCGCAAGCGTCTCGGCTTGCGCGGGCACCCGGCGTGGTCGTATGGTCGTGCCTGCAGATCCCCGAAAGGAGCGGCTGTGCACGACCCGGTGCGGCGAGCGTGAACGCCGAGCAGATCGTCGCGCGAGCGGAGCAGAACGACGTCCGCCTGGTCCGCTTCCTGTGGTGCGGCAACGACGGCACGATCCGGGCGAAGGCGTCGGCGCGCCACGGTCTGCGCGGACGGTTGACCGCCGGGATCGGGCTGACCGTTGCGATGCAGGCGATGAACTCGCTCGACCAGCTGCAACCGGTCGCCGACATGGGCGCGATCGGCGAGGTGCGGCTGGTGCCCGATCCGGACACGTTCCGCGTGCTGCCCTACGCCCCCCACTCCGGAGTCGTGCTCACCGATCACGTGGGCCTGGACGGAGCGCCCGCGCCGGTGTGCCAGCGCGCGTTCCTGAAGCGGATGGAGGTCCGCCTCGCCGACCGCGGGCTGGCGATGCGGGCGGCGTTCGAGAACGAGTTCTCGCTGGCCCGCGAGGTCGACGGCTCCTACGTGCCGGCCAACACGGCGCTGTGCTTCGCCACGATCGGGATGACGGCCGCCCAGGACTACGTCGACGAGCTGGTCGCCGCCCTTGATGTCCAGCGGATCCCGCTGGAGCAGTACTACGCCGAGATGGGCGACGGACAGCAGGAGATATCCACCTCGCACGCGCCCGCGCTCCAGGCCGCCGACGAGCAGTTGCTCGTCCGGGAGACGATCCGCGGCGTCGCGACGCGGCGCGGACTGGTGGCGTCGCTGGCCCCGAAGCCGTGGCCGCACACCGCCGGCAACGGCTGCCACTTGCACTTCTCGCTGTGGGACGGCAACCACAACCGCTTCTACGACGCCTCCCGTCCCGACGGGCTGTCGGATGTGGCGCGCTCGTTCATCGCCGGCGTGCTCGATCACCTCCCGGCCCTGTGCGCCCTGACCGCGCCGAGCTTCAACTCCTATCACCGGCTCGTCCCCAGCTTCTGGGCAGGCGCGTTCGTGTGCTGGGGCCCGGACAACCGCGAGGCTCCGGTGCGCGTGGCCTCGCCGTTCCGGGGATCGGAGGAGCAGTCGACCAACGCCGAGCTGAAGGCCTGCGATGCCAGCTGCAACCCCTACCTCGCACTCGGCGCGCTGATCACAGCCGGCCTCGACGGTCTCGAGCGAGGGCTCGAGCCGCCCGAGCCGATCACGGTCGACCCGGCGATGCTGTCCGACGACGAGCGGGCTGCGCGGGGAATCGACCGGATGCCGGCGACGCAGGCCGAGGCGCTCGACGCGCTCGCATCCGACCGGCTGCTGCAGGAGGCGATGGGCGAGGTGCTGGCGGACGCCTACCTGGCGGTGCGGCGCTCGGAGTGGGAGGCCTACTCGGCTGGAGACGCGGAATTCGAGCACCAGGGTCACTTCGAGAAGTACTGAGTCAGACGGCGCTCGTCGACCACCATGCGCACGGCATCCTCCGCGAGCCGCCGGCGACGCTCGACGAGTTCCGCGGCCTGTTCTCGGAGAGCCCCGATCCGCGGCAGTGGCCCCACGTCGCCAGCGCGATCACCTACGTGCGCGCGATCGACGTTCTGGCGGCGCACCTGCGGTGCGAGCCGACCGAGGAGGCCGTCTATCAGCGGCGGCTGTCAACCGACCCGGCCGAGTACGCGTCGTCGATCCTGCGGGCGACCGGGACCGAGCTACTGTTCGTCGACGAGGGATTCCCGCCCGCCGACGTCGGCACGAGCTGGGAGGAGCTGGGCGAGCTGGCCGGTTGCGAGTCGCGACCGGTGATGCGGATCGAGCTGGCCGCCGAGTCGCTGTCCCGGTCTGCCGCGGGCGCCGCGGATCCACGGGAGGCGATCGCGGCCGCGGTCTTGGGCGCCCGGGCGCGCGGCTACGTGGCGCTGAAGACGATCGTCGCCTACCGGGGCGGCCTCGACCTCGACGCGCTGCACGCTCCCAGCCGCGACGACCGCCTCGAGGGCAGGCCGCTGCGCGACGTGCTGCTCGCCGCGCTCGAGGCCAACGAGGCGACCGGCGATCCGCTGCCCGTGCAGATCCACGCCGGCTTCGGCGATTCCGATCTGCTGCTGCCCGCCGCCGACCCAGGGCACCTCAAGCCGGTGATCGAGCGCTTTGCTCAGACCACCTTCGTGCTGCTGCACTGCTACCCGTTCGTCCGCGAGGCCGGCTGGCTCGCGCACGTGTATCCGAACGTCTACTTCGACCTGTCGCTGACGATCCCGCACGTCTCCCAGCCCGCCCGCGCGCTGACCGAGGCGCTCGAGCTCGCGCCGGTCTCGAAGCTGCTGTACGCGTCCGACGCGTCGCGCGCCTGCGAGCTGTACCTGTTGGCCGCGACCTGGTGGCGCGAAGCGCTCGAGCAGGTCCTGCCGACGCTGCTGGCGCCGGATCGCGCCGCGGCGGCGGCGCGAATGATCCTGCGCGACAACGCACTCGCCGTCTACGGACTGAGGACCAGATGTTGATGGAGAACCTGACCTGGGAGGAGGTCCGCGACGCCGCCGCGGGCGGGCTCCCCGCCGTCATCTCGATCGGCTCCACCGAGCAGCACGGGCCGCACCTCCCGCTCGCGACCGATTGCCTGATCCCGGTCGGGATCGCCCTGCGGGCAGCCGAGCAGCTGCCGCTCGTGGTGGCGCCGCCGATTCGGTTCGGCGCCAGGTCGCGGGCGCTCAGCGGCGGCGGCGAGACGTTCCCTGGCACGCTGTCGATCCGCGGCAACACGCTGGTCGAGACGCTCAAGGACGTGCTCGTCGCGCTGAGGCGTAGCGGCTTTCACCGCCTCTGCGTCCAGAACTGGCACTACGAGAACGCCGGCTTTCTGTGGGAGGCGTGCGACCTCGCGGTCGAGCAGTCGCCCGACGCCCGCATCCTGCTGATCGAGGATCCGTGGCCGGCGTTCAGCAAGGCCGAGCTGGCCGAGCTGTTCCCCGGCGGCTTCCCGGGATGGGATGTCGAGCACGCCTCGATCATGGAGACGTCGATGATGCTGGCCCTGCATCCTGACCTGGTCCACACCGACCGGATCGTCGACGACGAGGCCGAGCGCCACCCGTCCTGGGACGTCGTCCCAGCGCCGCCGGAGTTCGTCCCACGCAGCGGCGTGCTCTGGCACCCGTCCGTGGCCACGGCCGAGCTGGGCCGGCGCTTCCTCGACGCGGCGGCTGGGCGGCTGACCGAGGCGCTGCGCACGGAGTTCGGGCTGTAGGCGAGATCGCGTCGACGTGGCCCGGGCTCGGCGTGGTCCACTAGCCTTGCCCGCATGGATCTGACTCTTTCCACGTGCTTCGTCCTCATCCATGACCCCGAGCTGTCACTGAGCTTCTACCGCGACACGCTCGGTCTCGAACTGCGCGCCGACGTCGCCCGCGAAGAGTTCCGCTGGCTCACCGTCGGCGCCGCCTCCCAGCCCGGCGTCGCGATCGTCCTCACGAACTATCTGAACGGCAGCCCCGCCGACGGCGACGCGCTCGCCGCGCTCGTCGCCAAAGGCGCCCTGAACGGCGTCCACTTCCGCACCGACGATCTCGACGCCACCTTCGAGAAGCTGCGCGCCGCGGGCGCCGAGATCGTGCAGGAGCCGACCGAGCAGCCGTGGGGCACGCTGGACTGTGCCGTGCGTGACCCGTCGGGCAATCTGGTGCGCATCGACCAGCCGCCCGCCGCAGGGTCCTGACGCGGTCGCCGCGCCAGGAGCGCGCGGGTGCCCTGGTACTGCGGGTATGCTCGATTCTAGGTGTCAGTTCCAACTGGCATGGACTCACCTTTCCTCCCAATACCTACTGTTCGTGCGCTCGTAGCGCTGGTTGTCCTTGTCTTGCTGACCGGGGCCTCTGTCGCTCTGGGTGCCCCCGCTCCCGGGCGCAGTCGTCCGCCGGTCACGCCACTGGGAGCGCTGGTCCAGTTGCGCGGGCCGAGCGGATGTCTCGTCGATCGTTCCGCGCCCAGCCCCGACTGCACCCGAGTGCGTGCGCTGCGCGGTCCTGCTCCGTTCCTCGGTTCGGACGCACTCGCGATCAGCGCAGATGGCAGGAATGTCTATGTCGCCTCCTCGAGGAGCGACGCGATTGCGGTGTTCCGCCGCAACGCCAAAACGGGCACGCTCACCCAGCGTCCCGGCGCGGCCGGGTGTATCTCGGCCGGCGGCGCAGTGGGCTGCGCGAAGGCGATCGGGCTGCGCGGTCCCAACTCGGTCGCGGTCAGCGCCGATGGGAAGAACGTCTACGCCACGTCACTCGGCAGCAACGCCCTGCTCATCTTTCGCCGCAATCGATCGACCGGAGAACTGACCCAGCTCAGGCCAGGGCGCGGGTGCCTCACGAATACGGCGACGCCTGGCTGTAGCACCGCTCGCGCGCTCGGCGGCCCCGACGTCGTCGGCGTCAGCCCCGACGGTCGGAGCGTCTACGTCGGCGCGTTCAAGGGCAACGCCATCGCGGTGTTCTCGCGCAATGCCTCCACCGGGGCGCTGACCCAGCCGGCGGGAATCGCCGGGTGCATTGTTAACACGCCGACTTCCGGCTGCACGACCGGTCTCGCGCTGGCCGCTCCAGAGGGCATGGCGATCAGCGCCGACGGGAAGAACATCTATGTCGCGGCCGCGCTCAGCAGTGCGCTTGACGTGCTCACGCGCAACCGGTCTACCGGCGCGCTGACGCAGGCGACCAACGGCACCGGCTGCGTCGTGGGCAGTGCGCTCACGGGCTGTACGACTGGCGTTCAGCTCGAGGGCGCAGACGCGGTGGCGATGAGTCGCAACGGCCGCAGCGTGTACGTCACGTCGGCCCTGAGCAACAGCGTGACGAGCTTCAGTCGTACGTCGAAAACCGGCCACCTGTCCCAGCTGACGGGCACCTCGGCGTGCGTGATCTACGTGTTGGCGGTCGGCTGCTCCCTTGGCCGGACGCTCAGCGATCCCGAAGGGCTGGCCGTCTCCCCCGATGGCGCCAACGTCTACGCAGCAGTCTTCGCGTCCGGGGCCGTCGATGTCCTAAATCGCAGCGCGACCTCGGGCGCTCTGATCCAGAAGCCGCGCCGTCCGGGCTGCATCGTCAGCCGCGCGACGCCCGACTGCAGGCTCGGGCGCGGCCTGCGCGGGGCCAGCTCGATCGCGGTCAGCCCCGATGGCAGGTACGTCTACTCGGCGGCCTTTGCCAGCAACAGCGTCGGCGTCTTCAAGCGCGTGACGAAGCCTGCGAAGACCAAGCCTGTGAAGCGCGCGCCGGGGGGTTCCCCGCCCGGGCTCGGATGAGGTGAAAGGAACGGGAATGGGCAGACCACACTCCGAGAGAGACGGGATCACGCGGGGCGACCTGCTGAAGGGCGCAGCGGTCGGTGCGGGCGGGGTTCTGCTCGGCGGCACCGCCGCCGCCGCCGGCGCACGCGGGCGTCGCCAGCGGCCCGGTGCCTCACCGGCTCGTGACCTCGCGGGTATGAACGTACTCGTCTTCCTCACCGACCAACAGCGAGCGGTCCAACACTTCCCTCCGGGTTGGACCCAACGCAACATGCCGGGCCTACACCGCCTGCAGCAGCACGGCATGACGTTCGCGAATGCATTCACCAACGCGTGCATGTGCTCCCCCGCGCGGTCGACGCTGATGTCCGGATACTTCCCGGCCCAGCACGGCGTCAAGTACACGCTCGAAACCGACATGCCCTCGCCGCAATACCCGCAGGTCGAGCTTTCCACCAGCTTCACGAACCCGGCGACGGTGGTGGCGGCGGCCGGCTACGCGCCGGTCTACAAGGGCAAGTTCCACTGCGTCAAACCGGCCAACGGATCAACCTGGGCTCCCTCCGACGTCAATCAGTATGGATTCACCCGCTGGGACCCGCCCGACGCGGGCGCCAACCAGGACGTCTCGGAAGAGGGAGGTGGATTCACCGACAACGACGGTCGGTTCATGAACTCCCGCGGGACGGCCTCGGCCGGGACCGAGGGCGCGGTCGAATACCTGAGCTCAACCGCCGCGTCGAGCCAGCCGTTCTTCATGATCGTGTCCCTCGTCAACCCGCACGATGTCCTGTTCTACCCCAAGACCTACACCAGCGCGGGGTATGACAGCTCATGGCTCGACGGCGAGATCGGGCTGCCGGCCACGGCAAACGAGAGCCTGTCGACCAAGCCGACCGTGCAGGAGCAGTTCCTCCGACTGTTCAACGCCTCCGGACCGATCCCGACGCCTCAGATGAAGCGCAACTACCTCAACTTCTACGGCAACCTGATGAAGTCCTCCGACGCCTACCTGATGAAGATCGTCGACACGCTGGCACGGACCGGACTGCTCGACAACACGCTTGTGATCGCCACCGCTGATCACGGTGAGATGGGGACCAGCCACGGCGGCTTGCGGCAGAAGAACTTCAACTTCTATGAGGAGTCGATCCGCGTCCCCCTGGTGTATTCGAACCCTCGGCTGTTCCCGACGCCGCACGTGAACAAGTCGCTCGTCTCACACGTCGACTTCCTGCCAACGCTCGCAAGCCTCGTTGGCGCGCCGGCGGCTGCCCGCACATCGTGGGAGGGGATCGACTACTCCGACCAGATCCTGAGTCGCGCGCCGAAGCCGGGCCAGGACTACACCGTCTTCACCTACGACGACTGGCAGTCCGGGCAAGCACGCGGCCCCTACCCCGAGCCCCCGAACCACGTCGTCAGCATTCGCGAGCACCGCTACAAGCTCGCTCGCTACTACGACGTCAACGGCAAGGTGCCCGACCAGTGGGAGATGTACGACCTCAAGACCGATCCACTCGAGCGTAAGAACCTCGCCTACAAGCACTACAAGCGCACCCCCGCGCAGCAGCGCGAATACCAGCGGCTCCGGCGCGAGCTCGCGCGCGTCGAGCAGACACGGCTGCAACCCCTGAGCTGAGCGTAAGCGTCCGAGGCGGTCGGAAGCTGCCGACGACGACCCAGCGCTGGTCGGCGAGTTTCGCGGCGGGGGATCATCCCGGCGCCGCGGTCTCTGTGGCTTCATCCGATAAGAGCCGCGCTCGCAGCCACAGGTAGCCGTAGGCAGCGAGGTCCACGCGCAGGCGGCCGCCCTCAACGTGGTGCTCACGCATGTCGAGCAGATCGTCGGCGCCTTCAACGTCCTGACCGAGGTCAAGCTCGGTTGCGACGGGCGATGCCGACAGATTGTGGACGGTGACGACTGTTGAGCCCTGCCAGTCGCAGCGATGGGCCAGGAGCGCCGCGGGGTCGTTCTCAAGCAGTGTGCTGGTGCCCCAACCCAGCTCGGGCGCCTGGCGGCGGGTGTGGATCAGGCGGCTGAGAAAGCGCAGGAGCGAGTCCTCGTTGCGGCGCTGGCCGGCGACGCTCACCCGATCGGGGGCGAACGTACCCTCGGCGATCGGGCGCACGAGCCGGTGAGCGGTCGAGAATCCCGCGCCCGGGCCGGGTGACCATTGCATCGGCGTCCGCACGCTCATGCGGCCGTCCAGGCTCAGGTCCTCGCCCATGCCGATCTCGTCGCCGTACAGGATCACGGGCGTGCCGGGCAGCGTGAGCAGCAGCGACCACGCCATGCGCAGCCGTGGGCCGTCGCCGCCAAGCATCGACGCGGTCCGCCGGCGGATCCCGTGCCCGTAGATGCGCATGTCCTCGTCCGGCGCGAAGGCGGCGAACACCTCGTCGCGCTCGGCCGGCGACAGCCGGTCGAGCGTGAGCTCGTCGTGGTTGCGCAGGAACGTGGCCCAGCCGCAGTCGTGCGGCGGGACCGGCAGGTCGCGGATCAGATCCTCTAGCGGAGCGGCCTCGCCGCGGGCCAGCGCGAGCCAGAGCCGCTGGTTGATCAGGAACGCGAGCTGGAGGTGCAGGGCGTCGCCGTGGTCCTCAAAGAAGGACGGCACCTCCTCCTTGGCGACGTTGCACTCGCCCATCAACATAGCCTCGCCGCGCCGGCGCATGGCGTACTCGCGCAGTGAATGCAGCCAGCGCTTCCCCGAGCCGGGATCGCTGCCGGTCCCCTCGACGACCTGCACGAGGAAGGGCACGGCGTCCATACGGAAGCCCGACACGCCGAGCGTCAGCCAGAACCCGACGGTCTTGGCGATCTCGTGGCGGACGCTCGGGTTGGCGATGTTCAGGTCGGGCTGGAACGGCGCGAACTGGTGCTGGTAGTACTGGGCCGCCGTCTCCTCCCACGTCCAGTTCTCCTTCGTGGTGCCGTCCTCGCTGGCGGGATCGTCCGTCCAGACGTAGTAGTCGCGGAAGGGGCAGCAGCGGTCCGCGCACGCGGCCCGGAACCACGGGTGTCGGTTCGACGTGTGGTTGACGACCAGGTCCATCAGGACGCGCAGCCCCCGGTCGCGGGCGTGGCGGATCGCCTCCACGACATCGCCGAGATCGCCCAGCCGGGCATCGACGCCGAGGTAGTCGGTGATGTCATAGCCGTCGTCGCGGTTGGTGGTCGGATACAGCGGCATCAGCCACAGGCAGGTGGCTCCGAGGTTGGCGACGTGGTCGATCCGCTCAACGAGCCCGGCAAGGTCGCCGCAGCCGTCGCCGTCGGAGTCGGCGAACGTCTCGACATCAAGGCAGTAGACGACGGCGTTCTTCCACCATAAGTCGCTTGTCGCAGACGCCCGCAACGGCATCGCCATAACGCTAGTGCATCACGAGGGCCGCCTCGTTGACGGCGTAACGCCGGAGGTAGCGCCCGAAGCGGTTGCTCTCGACCACGTCGCGTGACCCTGGTCGAGCCAGATCGATACGTCCGGCGTGTTCACGAGCTCTCGCTCCGCCGACCGCGGTCGGCCATCGGTCACATGTTCGTGCCGCCGGGTGTCATACGAGTGACAGATCAATTGTGCCGGTGCCGAGCCGCCGGCGCTGAGAAAGGAAGAACGATGCAGACCGAAAACAGGAGCCAGAGGATTGCCGTCACGGGAGCCACCGGTCGCGTCGGGTCGCACCTCGTCGAGATCCTCGCGCAGCGGGGACACGATGTGGTCCCGATCGCGCGTTCCAAGGGTGTCGACGTGGTCAGCGGCGAGGGTCTCGATGAGGCGCTCGTCGGGGCCGAGACGATCATCGACACGGCCACCGGCCCCTCGCCCGACCAGGAGGAGGAGACGGCCTTCTTCACCGCCTCGGCGCGCAACCTCCAGCGAGCCGGGGCCGCAGCCGGGGCGAAGCGGATCGTCGTCGTCTCGATCATCGGCATCGACAAGTTCCAGGGTGGCTACAACGCGGCGAAGGCGGCGCAGGAGCAGACGCTGCTCGAAGGCCCGCTCCCGGTCCGGATCGTTCGCGCGGCCCAGTTCCACGAGTTCGTCGATCCGCTGGTCGGGTGGACGATCCAGGATGGCGTCGCCTACGTGCCCGAGCTGCGAACGCAGCTCGTGGCCGCCCGCGTCGTCGCCGAAACGCTCGCCGACGCGGCCGAGGAGCCGGAGATCGAGAACGGCAGGATCACCGAGGTCGCCGGCCCGCAGGAGGAGCGTCTCGCCGATGCGGCAGCGGCGTTGTTCGCCAGCCGAGGTGACTCGTTCGAGATTCGCGAGAGCGGTGGCGGTCCGCTGGCGGAGCCCGGCGACCCCGACGCCGCGGCCTATGCGCAGGGCGCCGCGCTGCCCAACCCGGGCGCGAAGCTCGCCGGCCCCAGCTTCGAAGAGTGGCTCGCGGCGGTCAAGGTGTAGTTCCTTGCTACGACCTGGCGGCTGCGGCCGTCGCAACGCCCTGCGGCTTCGAGGTCGGCGTACCGCAGTCCGCGTAAGCGCGGTAGAACAACGCGTCATCGGCGCATTGCGAAAGCCATTCAGGCACGCGCAGCGTCAGCGGCCCGGTGGGGAGCTCGGTTGGGCCGTAGCGGGCCAGGGGTGCTCGGTGCGCCACGGGTCCGCACGACCCTGTTGATCGAGCCATGCCTGCGCGTCGCGCCGGCCCAGGTCGATCAGCGGCCGGATGAACTCGGGAGCGAAAAACAAGTAGCTCAGTAGGTCGCCGCGGACGGGGTTACGTCCGGCGTCCAGCAGCCGCCCGAGCAGCGCCAGCTCGTGGTTGCGGCGCAGCCCACGCGCGCCGGCGTAATGGCGGTTATAGACGTCCATCGCCAGGCGGCCGATCGCAAGTCGATCGGCCGGCGCGACGAAGATGTACGGAACGAGCCGGTGCGTGATCGGGTTGCCGCTCTGCTTCACGTCGTCGTTGATCGTTGTCAACGTGTCGACGTCGTGCGCGAGCCGGTCGGCGAGAACGGCCTGGACAACGGCCGAGGCGCCATCGAACACGTCCGGGCGACGATCGTCGTGCTCCAGCGGCGGCCCGGCGACCGAGTTCAATCCGATCACCACGAGCCGACCGGCGTTCAGCTTGAGGGCGGGCTTCAGCGGCGTGTTGAGCCGCACGCCACCATCGCCATACCAGCGCCCTTCCACGCGCACGGCCGGAAACAGCGACTGGATCGCGCTGGAGGCCTGAACATGCCCGACCGCGAGCCGCGTCGCGACATAGTCGATGCCGCGCTGGTCATCGCTAGCCGGGGACTCACCCCCGTAGTGGAAGACCACGCTTCGCGCCGTCGCGTAGGCGGTCGCCACGACGGCGACCGCGGCTAGCGTGCCATCGTCGACATTGCGGGCCACCCGCCCGAAGTCGATCAGTGCCGCGATGGCCTCCGGCTGCGGGCTGGTGTCCAGCAGGCTCGGCGGGCCGGGCACACCGATGCCCAGCAGCTCAAGCCCGTACAGCAGCACACGAGCGAGTTCGCGCGGTGAGCACAGCGGGCCAATGACGTCGCCGATCTCGACCCCAAGCCACGCCTCCTCGCCAGACCGCGCGGCCGCCTCCAGCCCGTCATGCGCGTCCGCGGCCAGGAACGCGGCACCGAGTCCCCCGGCGCTCGTGCCGACAATGATCCGCGCTGGCTCGTCGAGAACCGGCGCCAGCACCTCTAGCGCCCCGAACTCATACGCCCCCCGCGCGCCGCCGCCCGACAGCACAATCCCAATCGTCCCATCCATCGGCCTAAACCTCCACGCTCCGCCCACCTACGCGCTCGACGACCCATCGTAATCGACGCCGTAGAGCAGCACCTCGGCGGCGGGCGGACTCAGCGATTCCTCACATCACATTGGCCAGGCGCACAGACGACATCGCGCGACCGCATCTGGCCTACACTTTCCGTCCGGTCTGCCAGCTCGCTATGTCAGTGGCACTGCGACAGCAGTGGCTTGTGGGTCGATCGGGCCGTCGGCACGGACTGTGGTCGCTGCCGCGAATCGGGCAGCTGACTCTGGGTCGTGGGAGGGCAGGTAGACGGTGGGGTGCTGGGCGCAGTGGGCCAGAATCGTTTCCAGGGTCGCGATGTGGACTTTGGTGTCGGGTGCAACTGCGTCGGCGCGGCGGGCGTGAAGCTGCTCGAGCGTGTCGGTCGCGTCGCCCGCGAGCATCACGTGCCGACCTGCGTCCTCGACGCAGATCACAGACACGTGGCCCGGCGTGTGGCCGGGGGTTTCGACGGCCACGATGCGTCCGTCATCGCTGAGCGCTCGGCTTCGGGGAAACGCCCCAAAAGGCCCATCGTCGAGCACGAACGGCTCGGGAGCGAACCCTGGCGGCAGCGGCTGACGCAACAGACGGCGCATCATCCGGGCCATCGGCGACCTTAGGAACCGAAGCTCCGTCTGATTGATCAGGACCCGCCCGCGTACGTGCACGAGCCCGTCGATGTGGTCGCCGTGGGCGTGGGTGATCACAACCTCGGAGACATCGTCGAGGCTGAGACCTGCCGCGGCCATCGCGGCTGGAAGTTCCTGCTCGCGCGCGACCTCCGGCCGCGCGAACGGCACGTTCCGTGCCGCTGTCGTCTCTCCGGTGTCAACGAGCCGCAGCACGTGCTCGTGCTCGATCGCCCAGCAGTGGATCGGCAGCGGGTCTGAGAACGCACCCGGCAGGAACAGATCCAGCTGACGTCGCGGGCCGGGGCTGGGGAACAGGAAGCTGTGCTTGACGCGCACCGCTCCGGTGGTGAGGGCGTAGATCTTCATGCTGGTGTTCTCTCCTCGGGGTCGGGGCCGACCGGGACGCGTTTGCGCCTGCTCACCGCGAGTCGGCGTACCTTGCGCCGGCCGGAATCGGACGCAGCCGCACTCGGACCAGAGTCACACGACGTTCGACATCTCATCACTGTGGCGGACGCGCGCGGGCGCGGATCCTTCCCGGACCACCGGCAGCGCGAACTTACGGCAGCGTCAGATCGTCAGACTGCGACAACAAGCGCCGGGCCAGCGTCCGCAGCACCTTGCGCTCGATCGCGGGATCCGTTTCGAGCACAGCATTAAACGCACGGTCACTAACGATGAAGAAGCGAAGCGGCGTTTCCGCAGTAACCGTGGCGGTCCGTTTCACCGGCTCAAGTACTGCGATCTCGCCAAAGAAATCGCCCTTGCCAAGCGTGGCTAAGCGCTTGCCACCCCGCGTGACCACGGCCTCACCGTCAGTGATCACGAAAAACTCACGTCCGCGTGACCCTTCCTTGCAGAGGACCGTACCAGCTGGCTCCTCGAGGTCGTCTGTGAGCCGCGCGATCTCCACGAGCTGGCGACGCGACAAGCCCTCAAAGAGCGGCGACCTCTTGAGCGCAGCAACCTTGGTGTCCTGGCGAAACCGGGCCACAACAGAACCCTACTCGTGGTTGGCCCGCGAGCGCCGCGCGTCGGTGAGCCAGCGAGGTTGAATGGCCGAGGTCGGCAAGCGGACCGGGGTCACGAGCCGCGGCTACCCGAGGCCTGTGATCGGCACGGCTGGGCTGCCGCCAGCGACCTCTTGCCCTATCGGCCGGGGTTCCGCGCTACGCTCCCTGCATGCCAGGCGCGTCGCAGGCCAGCGGCATTAACATTCCGGGACTGCTGGGTCTCGTCGTTGTGTTGGCCGTGGTCTTCTTTCCGTTGCTCCTCGGTCGGCCTGCTGCTTCCAAGGGCGCTCCTGAGTCGGACTCAGAGGACGGGCCCGGCGGCGGCCCGCCGCGCCCACCGCGTCGTCCTGACTCCCCCCTCGGCGGGATTCCACTGGCCGACGCCGACCCGTCCACGCTGCGGCTGCGAGACCATCGACGCCCCACCGCCGTCCGTGCCGAGCGCTCGCGACGGGGAGCGCCGAGCAGACGCGGTGGCCCGGCCGTCCCTCGTTAACGGTCCGACGCGGCGAGTCAAGCAGGTCGTTTCGTTGAAGGCGTAGGCTGGTGAACACCGGCCAGCAGGCCACGCTCGTCGTACAGGATGCACGCGCTCCAGACCGCTATCGCCATCGCCTGGATCGTCTTCTGGGTGTTCTGGCTCGCGGCTGCGTTCGGCGCTAAGCGCGGCAGAGGTGGCACGCGTCAGATCCCCCTGAGGGGTCTGGCGGCCCTCGCGGTCGTTCTCCTCCTCCGCGTCTTCCGCGACGGGAGCCTGGCGGTCCACAGCCTGGTACTGGGAGTCATCGGGGTCGTGGTGTTCGCGCTGGGGATCGCGCTGGCGATCTGGGCCCGCGTCCATCTCGGACGCAACTGGGGGATGCCGACGACCCAAAAGGACGAACCGGAACTTGTGACCTCCGGCCCCTACCGCTTCGTCCGCCACCCCATCTACTCAGGAATCCTGACCGGGGTGCTGGGCACAGCACTCGCGACCAACCTGATCGGCTTGATCATTGTCGGCGTCCTCGGGGCGTACTTCTACTACTCCGCATCCGTGGAGGAGAAGAACCTGACGGCGACGTTCCCGACGGCGTATCCGGCGTACCGCGCCAGCACGAAGATGCTCATACCGTTTGTCCTGTAGGCGGCGATCTCGCGGCCGGACTACGGGCTCGGCGCGCCCAGGAGCATCAGGGCGGTCGCATAGCAGCCGATGGCGGCCAGGGTGAGCAGGGCCATGATCAGTGAGTTGATGTCGTGGGCGAAGTCGAGGAAGCTGGCGCCGTTGAAGCCGGCGCCGATCACGAACAGCCCGGCGAGGAGCGACCATCCCCCGATCGCGCGCCGCCCTGATCGCAACGCGCGTACGGCGCTGCCGACCACGAACACGACCAACGCGAGTCCGAGGATGGCGTGGACGGCGAGCGTCGGTTCGCCGTGGGCGATCGCCCAGGCCACACTGTGGAGCGAGCCGACGAAGTAGTTGGCCGAGTGGGCCCCGGGGTGGTGGGCCGGCACGGTGACGTAGAGGTTCACGACCATGCCGAGCGCCGCCTGGACCAACACCAGCAGGATTGCTCCCAGCAGCATCCAGCGAAGTGCTGCCGCACGGCGGTCAGCGGCGCCTGCGGCGACCCGGTGAGCTTCGGGCCCTTTGTCCGACGGCGAAGTAGAGCTCCGCGGCGGCTGATCGATGCCCATTCGTTGATGTTGGTGCTTGCGGTAATCAGCCGCGCCGGTACGGCGATGAGAAGGCGAATGCGACCGCCCGGGGTGACGGCCCTACATTGACCGCTGGCGCAGCCGCGGCACCTCGTCGCCGCGAACGGACAGCGGCAACGGGTTCAGATCGGCATCGGCAAGGCATGCGAGGGGGACAGCGCGACGGTTCGGTCCGGTCGCATCCGAGCGGCCGGGCGACACGGCGATGTCAGCTCAGCTGCACCTTGACGGTCCGCATATGGCAGATCGTGCTGTTGCAGCGACCGGCCAGGCGCAGGCGGGCGATCAAGCGACCCGACTGGAGCACCTTGACCTCGTAGCCGAGCGTCACGTCGCGAATCGAGATGACCCGTGCATCCCCGTCCACGTAGAACGCGCGATGGTCGCCGCCGGTCGTGATCGTCCACCGCGGCAGTCGAACGTGGTACTGCTTTGCATCGTTGAACCCCGGGTCACCGAGGCGCAGCGGAACTGTAACGGTCTTGAAGGGCAGCTTCGCGCCCGGTAGCCGTGGCTGGCTGACCCCGCGAGCCATGACCTCAACGGGATCGAGATCCGCGGTCCGACCGAGAGTCGCTCCGAACCTCCAGAGCAGATCCCATTTGAGGTGTGGATGGAGATGCTCGACGGCTCGTACATTCACCAAACGCGGCATCGGAGTCGCTGGTTGTAGCCGGAGCGTCGTGGAAGCGCTGCCCTGGCACTTCCCACCATTGCCGTCGTCCTGGGTCCAGGAGGCTGTGACCGGCACCGGACCGGCGATGGCAGAGACGAAGATCAGGCCGCCCGGCCCCGGATTCACATCGCCGTGGGGACTGATCACGGCGACGCCGGCCGGAACCGACAGCTTGACGCTGGCATCGTCAACCAGCGTCGCGCCGAAATCCGTCGTCACCTGGATCGTGTGGGTGGCGACCAGCCTGCTACTGCTCAGCTCATCCAGGTCCGACGCGGCAAACGCGGGCTGGGCCATAACCCCCGCGGAGCACGGCAGTGGCGCCACCTGGCTGCGGCCTGCTGACGTGGTCGGAAGGCTGAGAGCCAGGACGGCGCCGATGAGAAGGCGGAGGCGAGGCACGCAGACATGCTCCTGATACGGCTGGAGGTTGTCAACGTTCGACGAACTTTGGCGCTCTACGGCCACGGCTCGACACGAGCTGCTTTAGGGAAAGCTGCATAGTCCGTGGCTGCCGTCCGCCTCGTACCAGCTCGGGCGTTGGCCCGGCTGGAGCTCGACCCTGACCTTCAACGCCATGTAAGTTCGCGGGCCGTTCGCGTGGCACCTGCCGATGCCGGACACGCGCAGGTCGGCACGGAACTGCTTGCGGTAGTAGCTGCCGCCACGGCCGTAACGCACCACCGCGTAGCGCCCGAACCCCGATGCCCGCCGGCGACCCCAGCCGTGCCAGCGGATGCGCGTAATCATGACCGAGGGGTCACCGCCGACGACGAGCTTAGTTGGGTGAGCCGTGCCGAATCCGATCCCGCCCCAGATCACGAAGCTCTTCGCCCCGAGTACAACAGGACCGTTCGCGACAGTCGCGGGACGGCTCGTCGGCCGCGCACGATGCGTTGCGCTCGGCGCCGTCGCGCCGCCGCATCCGGCGAGGATGAAGCACACCAGGGAGGCCACTGCTACAAAGCGCATCGCGCCAGGCTGCCATATCCGTCGTGCCCGCGGAGAAGCGGCGACGGCCGATCAACCTAGAGCTTGTCACGCGTGGTAGGTTCGGCTCGACTCTCGATTCGGATGTCCACAGGGGCGGCGTCACCAATTGCTGGCAGGATCTCTCGCGTCGACCCGAGCGCGGTGCTGGCGGTCGTCGCCGTCGCCCAGTTCATGGTCATCCTCGACGCGAGCATCGTCAACGTCTCGCTGCCCACGATCAAGCGCGAGCTCGGGATCTCGCAAGCGAACCTCGCGTGGATCCTGAACGCGTACACGCTGATGTTCGGTGGCTTTTTGCTGCTTGGGGGCCGGCTCGCGGACCAGCTCGGCCGGCGCCGGATGTTCATGGTCGGCATCGCGGTGTTCTCGGGCGCATCGCTCGTGTGTGGGATCTCTCAGTCCGAGGGCACGTTGCTCGTGGCCCGGGGTCTTCAGGGGCTGGGCGGGGCATTGTTGTCGCCGGCCGCGCTTTCGATCATCCTGACGACGTTCGCCGAGGGGACAGAGCGCAATCACGCGCTCTCGGTGTGGGCTGCGGTCGCGGGCGCCGGTGGCGCCGTCGGCCTGCTGCTCGGCGGCGTGATCGTGGACGTGCTCGGCTGGCGCTGGGTGTTCTTCGTCAACGTGCCGGTCGGCGCCATGATGCTGGCGCTGACGCCGCGGATCGTTCCGGAGAGCCGAAGGGAGGCGGTTGCGAAGCGGGGATATGACATCGAGGGGGCGGTCACGATCACGCTCGGAACGCTCGCGCTGGTGTTCACGCTGATGAATGCCGATCGCTGGGGCTGGACGTCGGGACGCGCGATCGCGGGCTTCGTCATCGCGGCTGCACTGATCGTTGCGTTTCTGAGGATCGAGCGCCGCCATGAGGATCCGTTGGTCCCGTTGCGGATCTTCTCGAACCGCAGCGTTGCGACCGCGGACGCGACGCTGCTCGTCATGGCCGCCGCGCTGTTCGGGATCTACTTCTTCGTCACGCTCTACCTGCAGCAGGTGCTCGGCTTCAGTGCGTCCAAGACCGGAGTCGCATTCCTGCCGCTGAGCCTGACGATCATCGGCGCATCGGCCGTTGCGTCGCGCCTCGTCGACCGGTTCACGCCCAAGCCCGTGCTCCTAGGTGGACTACTCATCACGATCGCCGGGTTCGTCCTCCTTGCCACTCTGTCCGGTCACGGCGATTATGGAAGCCGCGTGGTGCCGGCAATGATTTTGCTCGGGATCGGCCCGGGAATATCGTTCGTCCCGATCACGATCGCCGGGACCAGCGGCGTCGCCCCGGAGGACTGCGGGCTGGCGTCGGGGCTGCTCAATACGACGCAGCAAATCGGCGGCGCGCTCGGCCTGGCGATCCTCTCAACGGTCGCGGCGCACCGTACGACGAGCGCGCTTCATGACGGCTCGGCGCAGCCGGCGGCGCTGACCCACGGATTCACGGGTGCCTTCTTCGTGTCCGCGGTTCTAATCGCTGTGGGCGCCGTTTTGTCGATCGCACTACTGCCTGGCCGCCGACACGAACGCCCCCACGAGCACGTCCAGACCGTCGCCCTATCGTTCGCGCGCTTCCCCGGTGCACCGCATTGGGGGCACCACGCGCGCGTGGTCGCTTTCGGCCGTCGTCACCGCGACGGCTCTCCGCGCCCTTAGCCTCGACGACGGGAAGCCGGTCGGGTCACGGCAGGTTCCCCGCGATGAGTACATCGTCGCCCACAGCGTGAACGGCCCGCCCGCTTAGTCGCAGGCTATCTGCGACGGACGCCGTCTCCAGGTCACCGACGGCGTCGGTCCCAGCGCCGAGGATCGTAGGTGCGATTCCCACGATCAGGCGGTCGGCTAGTCGTTCCCGCAGGAACGAGGTGATGACGGCACCGCCGCCCTCCACGAGCAGCGTGCGCACGCCGCGCGCGCGCAGCACGTGCAACGTGGCTCTGAGGCCGACTCCCCAGGGTGGGTGGGCGTCGACGACATGGACCGCGACGCCCTGGGCTTGAAGTGCCTTTCTCCGGGAGGCATCCGATCGCTCGGTGGTGACGACCAGCGTGGGCGCAGCGTCGGCGAGGATTAGCGCGTCGGGAGGAAGGCGCAGCGTGGAGTCGAGGACGATCCGTAGCGGCGAGGCTCCAGGCACCAGGCGGACCGTGAGTTGGGGATCATCGGACAGGACGGTTCCAACACCTACAAGGACAGCGTCGCATGCCGCGCGCAGGGCGTGCGAAGTGCGTCGCTCGGCCTCGCTGCTGATCCATTTCGAGTCGCCCGTGTGGGTTGCGATGCGGCCGTCGAGCGTCTGCGCGTATTTGAGAACAACGTATGGCCGCTCGTCAGTTGCCGACACAGTGCCAAGGAGAGCGCTGAGGTCGGGGACTTGAGGAACACCCTCGGACAGTCCCTCTCCGGCCGGGGTGGTGTGCTGCATGCGCAGCTCCTTCGTGTGAAGGTACGCCCGGTTGCGCACGTGTGCCGAGGTGGGCAGGCGGACGACATCGTCGATCGCGAGGCCGGCGCCCCGAAGGCTGTCGACCTTGTGAGGGTTGTTCGTGAGCAGCCGGAGCGACCGGATCCCGAGCGCGGCGAGGCAAGCCGCCGTCTCGGTGTAATCGCGCGCGTCGGGAGGGAAGCCGAGGTGTACGTTCGCCTCCAGCGTGTCGAGCCCGTCTTCCTGGAGGGCATACGCGCGCAGCTTGTTAAGGAGACCGATGCCGCGGCCTTCATGCCCAGTCGCGTAGATCAGAACCCCTCGGCCTTCAGCGGTGATGGCCCGCAACGCCGTGCGTAGCTGGATTCCGCAGTCGCACCTCAAGGAGCCGAGGGCGTCCCCGGTCACGCACTCCGAATGCACTCGCGTCAACACGCGATCGCCGTCCCCGAGTTCGCCGCTCACCAGCGCGAGGTGAATCGCACCTGACGGGCACTCGAACGCACGGGCCGTGAACTCCCCGGCAGATGTCGGGAGCAACACGCGCGCCACCTCCCGCGGGGAATCTGGCCCGACACTTTGCAAGCGTGCAATGCTAGCCGCAATGTCTGGGCAGCGCGGCAGCGGCGGGTGAGCCAGCGCGGTGAGGCTTGTGCTCGATTGGGACGGCACCGTCACCGAGCGTGACACGCTCGCGCTGGTCATGGAGTGGTTCGGCGACGCCTCGACGTATCGCCGGAACGGTCAGCTGATGGGGCGTTCTCTCACGCACGACCAAGCGCTGTCGAGCAGCTTCGCGACTGTGAGGGCGAGCCTTCCTGAAGTTGTCGATCGGCTGCTGCGCGACGTGCGGATTCGGCCGGGCTTTCGGGCGCTCGTCGAGCGCCACCGGCCGCTCGTGATCTCCAGCGGGTTCCACGAGCTGATCGAACCCTTCCTGGCCCGGGAGGGTGTAAACGTCGAGCTCCTGGCAAACCGCTTAGACGCGCGTCCGGCGGGCTGGCAGATCCGCTTTCGTGACCAGGCGCTCTGCACTGCCTGCGGGGAGCCCTGCAAGCGCTCGGCCCTGCCGCAAGGCGACGTCGCCTACGCAGGGGACGGTTACTCAGATCGCTGCGCTGCCCTCGCCGCGGCGCGTGTCTTCGCTACCGGCGCGCTCGCAGAGTGGCTGCACGGACGGGACGTCGCGTTCGAGCGGTTTGGCGACTTCTACGACGTGCTGGCCGCGCTCGAGGCCGGGCACGTTTGACGACCGGCCGGCCCTAGCTGTCCAGAGCCGAGCGGCTCGCCAATGCCGAGGAGATCGGTATGTGGTGCAGTTTGCAGTAGTAAGCAAACTGCTTGGGGGTCAGCATTGCCGGAATCCGCACGGACCCATACGCCGACGAAGCGACCTCGAATCCACCCTGATCGCTCACTGACGCGCGAGCCTGGGCGGCCGTGGGATTTCGAACCACTTGCACGGCCGCCATCATCCCGTGGTCCTCGTGGAACGTGACGTGGCAGTGCATGACGAACTTGCCCGTGAAGTCCGTCGGGTGCTGCAGCACGACAACCTTCGATTTGGGCGGGAGCGCGACGTTGTCCTGGTAATCGACGTACGGCACCCGCTTGCCGGCGACGCTGACGACCTGGAAGTCGTTGACGTGGATGTGGAACGTGTGCCACTCGGTGTTCGTGTTGACCAGGGTCCACCGCTCGACTGAGCCGAGCTTCATCGTCACGGCGATCCGGTTCGGGTCAAACATCTGACCGTTGAGCAGGTAGTTCGTGTTGGTCGGGCTGGTCTGCATCTCCGAGAACACGATCGTCCGGTTGCGGTCGACGTGCTTCTTGCGGAGATCGGTGAAATAGGCGGGATGCGGGAGCTTCCCCGTCGGAAAACGATCGTGGGCCACGCGACCCGTGGAGCGGACCGTGAGGAGGGTCTGGTTCGGCCTCCATCCGCCCTGCTTGATGCTGTTGGCGCCCGGGAACTGCTTGAACGGGAGCGCCTTCAACGTGTACTTCCCGGGGCGACCCCCGCGCACGAGGACGTCGCGCCGGGACCCAGGTGCGATCTGGAGTTCGCGGACCGTCCGCGCGTGAACGAGCGTGTCTGCGTCCTGGGCGAGCACCCGGAAGGGCTGGCCGGCGAGCCGCAGCACCACAATCCGGTCAGCGTTCGCGTTGAAGATCCGCCACCTCTGGATCTGGCCCGGACGAATCTTGGCCGTCGGGTTCAGGTCCCCGTTGACGTAGATCGGCGTTTTTGGACCCTTGGAGCTACCGACCGGAACGGTCTTGCCGCCCTTGACCTGCGTGCTCGTCAGGAAGATCCATCGCTGCGGGAACTTGCGCAGCGACGGCACTTTGTCGAGGCCACCCTCGATCACGATCGGCCCAGCCATTCCCGCGAAAATCTGCCCCTCCACGAACATGTGGAGGTGGGGGTGATACCAGTAGGAGCCCGCCGGGTTGTCCTGGGGGAGCTGGTAGGTGTAAGTGAACTGGTGCCCCGGGTTGATCTGCAGGAACACGTTGTCGTGGTTCGCCCTCGGCGAGACGTGGAATCCGTGCGTGTGCAGGTTGGTCGGCTGCGGAAGCTTGTTGATCAAGTGGACCGTGAGCTTGTCCCCATCGCATATCACCAGCGCGGGCCCCGGGTAGCTTCCGTCGTAGTTCATCGTGACCACGCGGTGATGATTGATCTGCACCGGACTGACCGACGCGCGCAAAGTCGTGTTGAGCACGCCGTTCCGGCTGTAGCGGAGCGGCGGCTCGGGGAACCCGTCGTGGAGCAGCGGCGGGACGTCTTTGTGGCATGCCGAGCGGCCGGACGCGCTTTGGGCACCAGGCGTCGCCGTGCCCCCGGCCGCGCTCACGCCCGACCCCGCTATGACGCATCCCAACGCCACAGCCAACACAACCCCGACTAACCAAGATCTCGAGCGTCCCCTCACGATTCTCCTCCCGCGGTCCCGTGCATCATATGCACTACCGCGACGTCTGTGTCAAGGGTCCGGTTGCCGTAGACGCATCGGCGGCACGGCAGGCCATGCCGTGAGCGGCCGAATCCGGCCCACCAAGGCGCCCGAGCATGAAGCGACAGCGGGCGCCGGGTCGGACGCCACGGAGCGTGCAGCGGGGGTCAGCGGTGGAGATCCACACGGCGCGTCCCGCGCCTGATTCGGATCTGGATCGGAACCGCGAGTAGGCATGCGCAACCCGCGACCCAGGCCAGCATCTTGAGCACGTCGTTGGCGACCCCGGAGCCGCCGAAGTAGAGGGCGCTCCGATTGGCGTCGAGTGCGGCCGCGCCGATCCAGAAGTGGTTCAGGAAGCGCCAGAACCCGGGCAGCAGCGGGCCCGCGACGCTCCCGCCGCTGCTGGGGACATTCAGGAAGATCAGGACCAGCGACCCGATCAGGGCGCCCAATCCTCCAAGCCCCAACTGCAGCATACGGGTGATCACCGCCACCGAGAATGCGTACAGCGCACCCAGGCCGAGCATCGCGAGGATGGCGCCCACCGAGCCGCTGAAGGTGTCATAGCCGGGCCCACCGATCAGGTAGGCGACGACCGGGGCGAGCAGGGACGCCGCGGCGATTATCCCGAGTCGCTGCGGCTCCGGCAACGTCGGGGCCACGAATCCCAGGACGGTGACGGTCAGGAACGCGCCCAGCGTGCTGATCACGATGAAGAAGAAGTTGGGGGACTCCGATGCATTGTTGGCGGGTAGGGGCTTGACGTCGTCGACTACGAGGGGACGGCTCTTCGCCGCGGCCACCTCGCGGAATGTCGCCTCGACGAAGGTGGCCAGAGACGCAGACGCCGCCGTGGCGACGACGATCACGGGCGTGGGGCGCTGACCCGGCACGTAAGCCCCTGCGAGCTTGCGCGCGCCCACGAGCTCTCGCGCCTGGCCGATGGATGTGAGCCGTAAGACGTCGAACCCGCCTCGCGGCCGGGTCGACAACTGGTGTGCGAGTCGCGCGGTGCTCGACGGAGCCCCCACAACCGCCACCTTTACGCCGTGCGGCTTGGGAGCGTGGAGCGCTCCGAAGTAGTTGGCGGCAAACACGACCGCGACGTAGAGCGGCAGGAGCAACGTGAGCAAGGCGAGCCGCAGCTCTTTTGATTCGGTGCTCATCGGGCATGCTTCTCCTGTTCAGTGGGTCCGGTGGTGCTCCCTTTGGTTGTGACGGTTGATGAGCGGAGTGCCGGTGCGCGGCAGGTCGGTGGCGGTGAGTCACGGGTGCTGGCAGCCATCCGGTCACCGTCCAGCAGGGTCCAGCCAGTCAATGAGATCCGCGGATTTGCCATCGACGCATCATTCGCCCGGGCGGGATGAGAGTTCCTCATCCTCATCGATTGATTTGGGCGGTGCGATGATTGGCCCGCCGTGCACGCCGACCGATCACAGGCCGCCGTCAGGGGAGGCATCGTCAGCCGTGGCGAGCTGGTCCAGCGGCTCGCCGAGGCGGCTCGGGTGGTCATCGTCTCGGCGCCGGCCGGGAGCGGCAAGACGTTCCTGCTGCGATCGTGGATCGCGGACGCGCGGCTGAGCGACAGCACGGCCTGGGTGTCGGTGACGCGAGCGGCGCCTGACCCGCAGACGTTCTGGATTTCGGTGCTGGACGCGCTCCGGGGCACCGCCGCCGGCGCGAGATTGATGCGAGACCTGACGCCGGCGCCCGGGCTCGATGGCGCGGCGATCCTGGAACGCATGCTCGAGGATCTGAGCTTCCTGGAGGATCCCCTCTGGCTGGTGATCGACGACGCGCACGAGCTGGGCTCGAGCGAGGCTCTCCGGCAGCTCGCGCTGTTCTCGATGCGCGCGCCCGACAGGCTTCGGTTGGTGCTCTCGACGCGGCGCGATCTGCGGTTAGGCCTTCACCGCTTACGTCTCGAGGGCGACCTGACGGAGATCCGGGCCGACGATCTGCGCTTCTCGGTGGACGAAGCGCGAGCTCTTTTCGAAGCGGCCGGGACGGAGCTTTCCGAATCAGCGTTGGCGCTGTTGCACGCGCGCACCGAGGGGTGGGCCGCCGGGTTGCGGCTCGCGGCGCTGTCGCTGGCGGGGCAGGATGATCCGGAGCGGTTCGCCGCCGAGTTCTCCGGCAGTACGCGCATCGTCGCCGAGTATCTGGTCGACGAAGTCCTCGACCGCCTACCGGATGACGTCAGGCAGCTTTTGCTTCGGACCTCCGTGCTCGAGCGCGTGAACGGTCCGCTCGCCGACCTGCTGACGGGCGGCTCTGGCGGCGAGCGGATCCTGGACGAACTGGAGCGGGCTAACGCTTTCGTGATGACGCTCGACGCACAGCGCTCCTGGTTTCGCTACCACCACCTGTTCTCGGACCTGCTGCAAGCATGGCTACGACGAGAGGCGCCCGGGGAGGTCGGTGCGCTACACCGGCGGGCGGCCGGCTGGTTCGCCGAGCACGGGCACGCGGTCGAGGCGGTGCGTCACGCGCAGGCCGGCGAGGATTGGGGATTGGCGATGCGCCTGCTGTCCGATAGCTGGTTGGAATTGTGGCTCGACGGCGCCGGCGCCACCGCCCATGAGCTGCTTGGCCGGTTTCCGCCGCACGTGGTCGCCGCGGAGGCAGAGCTCACCGCGTTGACGGTTGCCGATGAGCTGGAGCGGGGATCGCTCGAACAGGCCGGACGCCAACTCGTGCTCGCTGTACGTCTGTCGGAGTCAGCCACCGAGGAGCGGCGCGTGGGTATGCAGACGTTGCTCGCCGGCTTGCGGCTGCGACTCGCTCGCCAGCGCGGCGACCTCACGGCGGTCGTCGATGAGGCCCAGCGACTACTGGGACCGGCCGAGTTGCCGGACGCCACGCGGCGCGGACTAGACGAAGACCGTCGCGCGGTATGGCTGCTGAACCTGAGCATCGCCGAGGCTTGGACGGCGCGGTTTCGCGATGCCCGGCGACACCTGGAACAGGCGCTCGCGCTCGCGCGGCGGACGCAACAACCGTACATCGTGATCGAATGCCTCGCGAACCGAGCCTTGCTCGCGAGCTTCGGCTCGTTGCAAGCGGCATTCGAGCCGGCCATGGAGGCCGTCCGGCTGGCCGGAGACCACGGCTGGGGGGATGAGCCCATCGTCGGTCTCGCGTACGCCTTGCTCGGCACGATGAGCAACTGGCGAGGACGCCTCGACGAGGCGGAAGGTTGGCTCGAACGTGCCCAGCGCGCGCTAACAGCGGAGCTCGAGCCGGCGGAAGGGTCGCTCATGTACCGCTCCCGGGGCGTGCTCGAGCTCGCGCGCGGTCGAGATCAAGAGGCGTTGGTCGCGCTCCAAGCCGGGATGCGGCTGGAAGAGCTGCTGGCGGTACCCCATGTGCTCGCCGGGCAGACACGCGCGATGGCTCTTCAGGCCATGCTGCGCCTCGGTCAAGCCGAACGCGTCGGACAACTGCTCGACGAGATGGACGATGACCTGCGCGAGCATCCGGAGATGCGTAACACCGCCGCGCTGCTCGCGCTCGCCCAGGATGACCCGGAACGGGCGACCGTGGCGCTCGGACCGGTGATCGACGGAGCGCTGGAGGTCGTCCACCCGGGTCGACTGGTCGAGGCGCTGCTGATCGAGGCGATCGCCCGCGATGCGCTTCGAGATGCAGGCGCGTCCGGCCGCGCGCTCGAGCGCGCGCTCGAGCTCGCCGAGACCGACGCCCTCGTGTTGCCGTTTCTGATCCATCGCGCTCCGGACCTGCTGGAGCGCCACCGGCGGCAGCGAACCGCCCATGCCTCGCTCCTGTCGGAGATCGCGAGCCTGCTGGCCGGTACGGCGCCGGATGCCACGCCCCGCAAGCCAGAGCCGCTGGTCGAGCCGCTTTCGCAGAGCGAGATCCGCGTGCTGCGCTACCTGCCGACGAACCTTTCGGCGCCCGAGATCGCGAGCGAGCTGTATCTCGGGGTGAGCACGGTGAAGACGCACATCCATCACGTCTACGCCAAGCTCGGGGTGCACCGGCGAGCCGAGGCCGTTGAGCGGGCCCGCGCCCTTGGCTTGCTCGCACCATCCTCGGTCATTCGCCGGTAGGTCCGTCGGGTAGGCGGCGGAGCTCGAGCAGCTCCAACCCAAGCGTCTCGATCTGAGCCAGCAGGCCGTGCAGCGCGGATTGGTCGCGCAGCGGGCCGCGCAAGATCGTGTCGCCGCCGTACCTCTCGGTGTGAAGGTCCGCAAAAGCGTGCCGGAGAGTTGGCCCGAGATGACCGCGAACGCGGATCTCGTAGTGCTGCGTGGGCGGCGGATCGGGCACATGGCAAGTCTCGGAGGTGACGGGATGAGCCGACATCGAACGATCGGGTTGATCTCGCGGTCAACTAAGGGCGACCCGCGGCGGACGCCCGAGCCCGTTCGGGCGGCCAGCGGTGAGTTCTAGCCATCAGCCCGGTCTAATGGCGAGGGTGGTCTGCACAAGGGCCCAGGCCCAGCCCATCGGCGAAGGAGCAGCATGACGGAGCGCATGATCGACACGAGCGGTGTGGAGCTTTGCACGGACTCCTTCGGCGACCCGGCCGACCCGCCGATGCTCCTGATCATGTACACCGGCGCGGACCTCGTCGCCGACGCAGTTGGTGTTCTCGACGCCTATGGCATCCCCGCGGCTCACATCGTGGGCGTCTCAGCGGGCGGGGCGTTCGCGCAGCTGCTCGCGCTGGATTACCCCGACCGCGTCCTCTCGCTTGTCCTGATCAGCACCTCTCCTGCGACCTCGGGCGATCGGGCGCTTCCCCCGCCGACCGAGGAGTTCGGGCGGTTCGTGTCAACCGCGCGAGTGGACTGGGCAGACGTCGGCTCGGTGATCGCGTACCTGGTCGGTTACACGCGGATGCTTGCGGGGAGCTGCCGCCCGTTCGGTGAAACGGCGGCTCGAGACCTCGTGGGTCGCGATCTCAAACGCGCCCGGGACTTCCCGGCGGTGCAAAATCACAACTCGATCCCGGACGACAACCGAAGGCGCGAGCCGCTCTCCTCGATCGGCGCGCCCACCCTGGTGATCCACGGCACCGCGGATCCGATGTTCCCGATCGAGCACGGCGAAGCGCTGGCGGCGGAGATCTCCGAGGCCAAGCTACTGCGACTGGACGGCGCTGGCCACGGGGTCGCGCGCGCCGACTGGCAGAGGATCGTCCGCGCGATCCTCGCGCACACCGGACACAAGATCGCGCGTGCGATGAGGTTCGCGGCAGCCAACGGTCTGTACTGGTCAACCAGATAATCGACTCAAGGCGACGACATGCTGATCCTCTACGAACACCCCTTCGCGCTCTACTGCCAGAAGGTCCTGGTCGCGCTCAACGAGCTGGGCGTCGCGTACGACGTGCTCGAGGAGCAGCGTGACTTCGACCGAGCCGACTTGGCCCGGCTGTGGCCGCCGGCGTCGATCCCGGTGCTGCGCGACGGCGAGCAGGTGATCGGCGAGACCTCGATCATCATCGAGCACGTCGCCGGCGGGCGGTTGGTGCCGTCGCTACAAGCTCGCTTGTACGACCGCATCTGCGACCAGTACGTCTCCGATTCCGTTCAGGCGATCGTTTCCGACACGATCGAGGAGCGCTTCGACGACCGTGCGGTGCAGCGGGCTCGCGATCGGCTCGACACGGCGTACGGGATGCTCGAGACGCAGCTGGCCGCGCACGAATTCCTCGCCGGCAACAGATTCACGATCGCCGACTGCGCCGCCGCGCCGGGCCTGTTCTACGCGTTGGCGATCCACCCGTGGGACGAGGGCGTTCATCCGCAGCTGACCCGGTACTACCGCGCGCTTGCCCAGCGTCCGTCCTTCGCCAAGGTGATCGCGAACGCCCGTCCCTACCGTCATCTGTTCCCGCTGCCCTGGCCGGCCGACTTCGACCGCTACCACTGACGCGATGCCTGGGCACCCCTTGTGGTGCCGGCAGGCGTGATCTAGGGTTTTTTCGAGGGTGCTGCACGGTCGCACAGCCGAGCTGGAGCGGATTGAGGAGCTCCTGGAGCAAGCGAGAAGCGCGCACGGCGCTGCCCTCATCGTGCTCGGCGAGCCGGGCATCGGCAAGACGGCCCTGCTTGAGGCGGCGCGCAGTGGCGCCCGCGACATGCTGGTGCTGGGAGCCACGGGCGTGGAGGCCGAGGCGCAGCTGCCGTTCGCTGCCCTGGGAGAGATTGCCGCGCCCCTCGTGGAGGGGATGGCGGGCCTGCCTGAGCCCCAGGCCGACGCGCTTGCGACAGCGCTGGCGCTGAAGCCGGTCCGCCGTCCCACCGACCGACTCGCCGCCTACGCGGGGTTTCTCGGCCTGGTGCGTGGCGTCGCGCGGAGCCGCCCGGTGTTCATCCTCGTCGACGACGCTCAGTGGCTCGACTCGGCCTCTGCGGAGTGCCTCGGCTTCGCGGCGAGGCGACTCGTCGGTCACCGGATCGGCATGCTTGCTGCTGCGCGCACCGCTGATCCCCAGGCCGTGCTGCGCAACCTGATCGCCGACGAGCTCGAGCTCGGTGAGCTCGATCCGCAGGCGGCCCGCGCCGTGCTGCGCGACTCGCCGTTGGAGCTTGCGAGCGAGGCTGCCGAGCAAATTCTTGCCGCCGCCGTCGGGAATCCCCTGGCGTTGCGGGAGCTACCGCGGATGCTCACGGAGCAGCAGCGGCGAGGGCGGGCACCGCTCGCGCCGCTGCCCGCACCCGAGGGGGCGTTGGGCGAGGCGTTCTCGCAGCGGGCTGCCGCGGCCGGAACGGATGCCCGGCGGGCGCTACTCGTCGCCGCCGCATCGTCGAGTGAAGCCCTGACGCCGGTGGTGGCCGCATGCCACGAGCTGGGGATTCCCGCCGGAGCCTTGGAGGACGCTGAGGGGAGCGGCCTCGTGGCACTCGGGACGGACACAATCGCCTTCGCCCACCCCCTGCTCCGCGCGGTGGTGTACCAAGGTGCGGCGCCAGCGGAGAGGCGCCGCGTCCACCGGGCGCTGGCGAACCACACCGACGAGGATGCCCGAGCCTGGCACCTTGCGGCCGCGGCCGTGGGGCCGGATCCCGTCGTGGCAGCCACGCTCGATCAGGCCGCGGCGCGCGCGACGGCGCGCGGCGCGCACTCCGTGGCGGCGGACGCGCTCGAGCGGGCATCTCAGGCCACGGAGCCCGGCGACGGGCGCTCGCAGCGCCTCCTTCGGGCCGGGCTGGCGGCAGCCCTCGGCGCGGCGTACGCCCGCGCGGCAGCGCTGCTCGAGCCGGCAACCGAGATCAGCGACGCGAGGGCCCGGGCCAGCGCGCGCCACCTCCTGGCGATGGTGACGCTCACGGGCGCGGGACGACCGGCATTGACGAACTACGGGGTGCTCGCCGACGAAGCCGATGCGGTACTAGCCGTCGACCCCGCCCTGGCCGCGACGTTTCACGCCGACGCCGCGCTCGCCGCGATCGTGGCATCCGAGTGCCGGCTGGCGTTGGCCTCGGCGCGACGGGCGGCGGAGGTGCTGCCGGCGAGCGCGCCCGCGTTGGCTCGCTGCCAGGTGCTGGCGATGCTCGGGCTCTCGCTCGCTTTGCGTGGGGAGTACGCCGACGCGAGAAACGCGCTGGACGGCGCCAGCCCGCTTCTGACCGAGGTCGATCCGCTGACCCCGGCGGCCCAGTCAATCGCCTTCGCGTTCAGCGGACGGCACTGCCTCGGCCAGGAAGCGGAGATGCGCCGTGAGCTCGGAACCCTTGTGGCGTTGGCGCGCGAGGCCGGCAGCACCACCCTTCGGCGCTACGCCCAGCTTCTGCTCTCCGACTCGGCCTTCGGCCTCGGCGACTGGGAGGCCGCCGAGCGCGCCGCCGAGGAGGCAGTGGCGATCGCCGACGACTTCGGCATGGGAGGCCCGCTCTCGATTGCGCTGGTGATGCGCGGGCAGGTCCACGCCGCGAAGGGCGAGGAGAGCGAGGCGCGAGCTGCCCTCGGCTGGGCGCTGCGCATCGCCGATCCACCGGGCTACCTCGGCGCGACGATCAGGGCTCGAGCCGTGCTCGGCTTCCTGGAGCTGGGGGTTGGCCGCACTGAGGAGGCTGTCGGTGAGCTCGAGGAGGCCGCACGGATCGCCTCGGAGTCAGGGCTGCAGGATCCCTTGAGGGTGCCGTTCGCGCCGGACCTCGTGGAGGCGTACGTGCGGGTCGAGCGCATGGACGACGCCCGTGCGCTCGCCACCGATCTCTCGGCCCGGGCCCGGGCGAGTCCAGCTCGCCTCGCGAGCGGCCTCGCCGAGCGTTGCGAGGGCGTGGTGGCGGAGCGTGACTTCGAGCGTCGCTTCGAGTGCTCGGTCGCGCATCTCCGCTACTCCGGGTCGCGGTTCGAGGTGGGCCGCAGCCTTCTGGCCTTTGGCGCGCGCCTGCACCGCGGGCGCCAACGCGCGCTCGCGCGCGAGCAGCTGCGGGCCGCCCTCGACGTGTTCGACCGGCTCGGGGCGGCGCCGTGGTCCGCGCGCGCCGCGGCGGAACTGCGAGCGGCCGGCGCGCGGCGGCGGCGCGCCGTCGATTCCGACGATCTCACAGCCCAAGAGGTGCGGGTGGCGCTGGCTGTGGCGAGCGGGGCGACGAGTCGTCAGGTGGCCGCCGAGCTGTTCCTGAGCCCGAAGACGATCGAGTTTCACCTCACGCGGATTTATCGCAAGCTGGCCATCCGGTCGCGCGCCGAGTTGGCCACGGCTGTCGCGAGAGGGCAGCTCGGCCGGCTGCCCGGAGACGAGCCGCCCACGGGAAGCTGACCCGGGCCGCTTCGCGCGATACGCGAGCGTCTCCGGCCACCCCTACCGGGGCCCGGCGCTGGATCAGCTAGCGCACATGAGCTCCGTATCGCCCCAGTCGCCGTTGTCGTGCCCGATTCCGTCCCCCGCGTCGCCGACGTCCAGCGTCAACTGGGAGACACCGGCGACGTTGGCGGTCAGGTGCTGCGCCGGTTGTCCGCCGCGCATGACGCCGGTCGACGCAACTTGAACGCCGTCAGCCAGCACGCTGAACGTGACGCTGCCCTTTCCGGCGGCCGTGTCGTCCACGCCGACGTCGCTTGAGAACGCGGTGCAGCCAGGGGGGATGTCAACGACGACGCTGCTCACCGCGTTCGTTCCGAGCCCCTTGGCATAGCCAACGCCGTCGATGCTGAGCGGACCTCCGCTGAGGTTGGCGTCACGCTCGAGCGCACCGAATCCATTGGTCTCCGACACGAACGCGAGGTCGCTGATGTACATCAGGCCCTTCGGGATGACGCTCAGCTGGTAGGAGCCGCCGGCCGTCCCGCTCTTCGACCCCTGCCGATAGCTCACATCCGCGGAGACGGCGTAGCCGCCGGCGGCCACGTCGCTGGGGATGGTGACGGTCCAGCTCACCGAGCGCGAGGCCCCCGGGGCGAGCGTGCCGATCGTCGTGGAGGCCGCAGGGGTCGCCGTCCACCCGGCGGGCAGGTCGAGCATCGCAGACACGCTCTTCGCCCTTGGGCCGCTGAGGTTCGCGACCGTGCCCGTGACCGTGAAGGTGGCACCGCCCCGCGCTGGACTGGCCGCGTTGCCGCTGAAGCCCTCCATCTCCACCTCGCTAGGGTGGACCGGGGGACCCCAGGTCCTGCGATTCCAATTCGGGGCCCTGTCCATCTGCACCGGCACGCCGCCGCGTACGGTGTCGAGGTTGGTGAGCGACACCTTCTCCAGGCCGTTGCCGGGCCCGCCGGCGCTCGTCACCGCGATCGCCAGCGTGTTCTGACCGTCGGTGTTGAGCACCCCGTTGGGAATGACGAACGTGTGCTGCGGCCCGACGTCGGCGATGTACTGGCCCATGTTCCAGCCGTTGACGAAGATCAGCGCGCGGTAGTTCGCCGACGACTGCGGCGTCGACGGGTCACCGATCGTGATGCCGAGCGACGCGTCGTCGACCTTGGTGATGTGGAGTCTGAACTTGGTGCGGTACCACGCGGTGCCCGACATTGCGGTGCTCGCCGGAACCGTCGCCTTCCTCCAATCACCGTCGGGGTACCCGGGCAGGTACCAGCCGTGGCGCTCACCGTAGAGGCCGCCGTTGTTCTCGACACCGCGGGCGGGGTCGGCGATGCCCTCCCCGCCGAGGTTGCCCTGGATCCGCCACGTGATCTGCGGGTTGACCGCCGCCTGATTGGTATCGGTGAAGTGCGCCGAGATGAGGCCGCGGCCTTCCTTCTGCGCGTCGTTGACGCCGCCGTCCTCGTTGTGCCCGTCGTTGCGGACCATGACCGCCAGTGTGTGCGGCCCATTGGTGCGCAAGCCGGTCGGAATGGTGAACGTAGCGGTCCCCGTCGTCGGGGGTGCCGCCACACCGCTCGCCACGACGTTCTGTCCGAGGGAGACGCCGTCGAGCCACACCTGCAGCAATCCAGCGCCGCCGCCGCCGTAGCGCATCGTCAGGGTCGTCGCCGTCCCGGCGCCCGAGTAGGACGCGCGGTACCAGACGTCGCCCTGGTGGAAGCCATAGTCGTCTGCCGTGAGCACCGGCTGCCCGGCCGAGGGCGGGGTGGTGCTCTCGGTCGTCGTCTTGTCGGCGACCCGCCAGCTCGAGTCGTCAAACGACGGCTGCGCCTCCGGCGACTCCGGCGCGTACTTCCACCGGGCCGTCGAGAGATCGGGCAGGCTGACCGGGGCCGGCCCCGGCAGGCGCGCGGTGACCACCGCGCCCGCCGGGGTTCGCCCGCGGTCGATCGACAGCGCGGCCGGCCTGCCGTTCCAGGTGGCGAGGCGGATCTGCGGCGGCGCCCACACCTTCAACGTGGTCGCGGCGCTCGTGTCGCCGGTGAGCCGGAGCACCAGCCCGTCGACCGACGCCGTCCTCACGAGCTCCGGCCCCTCCTCGAGCACCGGACCGGCATCCGTGTCCTGGCGCCAGAACGCGTCCGCCGTCGTGTTATCGGCCAGCAGCAGGGTCAGCGGCGCCCGTCCCCCGCCGCTGATCCGCACCTCGGCGAGCCCGTTGTGGACGTAGTCGAGGCGGAGGTCTCCCGTCGCCGCGTCATACGTGCTGGCGACGGTCCCGGACACAACCTTCACGGTCGGCCGGCTCGCGTAGCGCAGCACGGTCTCGCCGTCCTCGCCGTCACGGCCATAGAGGAGCGCGACGTCCCGCGAGCCCTGCACGAAGTGGGTCATGATCTCGGAGGTCGAGTAGACGAGGTGCTGTCCGTCCATGTCGTAGTCGGCGACGAGCGTCTTGGCGTCCTGCCCGTCGATCGCGAGTGTCCCCTGCTGCGGCACGGTGTAAGTGCCGTCCGACGTGCTGATCGGGAATCTGAACGTGTCATCCGTCGTTGCGCTCGACGGGTTGTGCATCGCGAAGTAGAAGTGCGTGCCGGTGTCGGGGTTCACGTCGTTATAGACCTTGACTTTCGGCGAGTCGGGCGTCGCCGCCGGGCCCGGGTCCACCTTGGTGATGACCGGCGCGACGCTCTGCAAGAACAGCCCGATCTCCTTCATCGTCGACGCCTTCGGCCGCAGCTGGCGCGCCTCGTTGATGGCGGCGCCGTAGTCATAGGAGGTGTAGACGACGGGCGCCGGCAGCCACCCCCACGACGTCCCGCCGAACGTCATATAGAAGTTCTGAATCGTGAGCCGGTTGGCGATGTTCGTCTCGTAGAACACGCGTTCGTAACCCGGTCCCTCGCGCTGTGCCGTGCAGTCGTAGGTGCCCTGGCTGCCCCAATAGTCAAACCAGCCGCCGCCGAACTCCGCGGCGAACCCCGGCGTGTTCGGCGAGGCACTGGAGCCGCCTGTCGCGCCGCCTGGGCCCCAGATCCCCCAGTCGGGGGCCGCAGACGGCGAGCCGGGAGTGGCATTCGTATTGCACGTGCCCCCCGGGTAGCCGTCGAAGGCGTAGAGATCGTTGGGCCCGGTGACCGTCCCGGGGACGTTGGAGCTTGCAGGCACCCAGATGCCGTTGCGCCCCTTGTCGTTGTGGAAGATCGGCACGGTGATGCCGTCCCTGCGCGCCGTGTCGTACAGGTTCTGCATGTACGCGAACTCGCCGCTGCCGGTGTTCGCCAGCTCGTTTTCGATCTGGTAGAGGATGACCGTGCCGGTGCCGTTGCTGAGCTGGTGGTGCTTGAGGATCGCATCGATGTGGGTCAGCCAGTCATCGGCTGCGGCCTCGTAGTCGGGCGCGTTCGTCCGCGCCTTGCCGGCCTGGGTCGTCAGCCACCCGGGCAGCCCGCCGCCGCTCGTCTCGGCGTTTATGTACGGACCCGGACGTGCGATGACGTACAGCCCGACGCGCTTGGCGTCGTCGAGCAGCTTGTTGACATCACGCACCCCGGAGAAGTCGTACGACCCAGGCGCCGGCGAGTGGTAGGCCCAGTCGAAGTAGATCGTGACGGCGGTGTAGCCCTCGGCCTTCATCTTCTGGAGGATGTCGAGCCACAGGCTCGGGCTGGGCAGCCGCCAGTACTCGAACTCGCCGGACCAGATGAACGTGCGCTTTCCGTCGATCATCAGCGAGTACTTGTCGGAGGTGATGGTGTGCGACGTCGCCGCATGGTCGTGGACGGTCGCCGCCCGCGAGCTGGGAGCGATCGCCACGGCGAGGAGAACCGCCACCACAAGCGACGTTGCACCCAGGGCGCCCCACCGCACCCCCGCTGCCCTCCGCCGGGCGCTCCCACCAGGCACGTGAAGTGGACACAACGAACTCGGCAGGCCGCGCATACCTCTCTACCTCCGTACATTGACGCGCCCTGGCGGTCGACCAACAGAGCGCGATGTTAGCGCTAACGTGGACGAGTTCGTTACCTTAGCGCTAGCCGCCGCCTCCTGCGTCACCCCTACTGGCTGGGGAACCGCACGACGCGACTAGGGACCCGACCCGGCACTTGCCCGGATGCGCGCGCGGTCGCTCTAAAGGAACCTGGAGGCATGAACACCACCGCCCCACAACTCCCCCACGCGGCGCCTCAATCGGCGACCCCGAGTCCCATCGCCCCGCTCCGGCGGGGCTCCGCTTCGCCCGACCGTCCGAGCTGGAGCGAAACGTTCCGCGCGACGGTACCGATCCTCGACGCCCCAGCCTTCTACGGACCTCCCATCACCTTCGTGCTGGGCCCGTGGCTGCTACTGGTGCTGCTGCTGATCGGGCCGTTCGCGCTGCTCTTGACGGTCCTGCTCGCTCTGGCAGTAGCGGCGGGCGTGCTGGCCGTGTGCGTAGCCGTGATCGCGAGCCCCTATCTGCTGATACGTCATCTCCACGCCCACGGCATCGTCGACGCAGAAGCGCGTGCACCCCAGCACCTGTTCCGCACACACCGGGTCAGCTCTGCCCGGATCGGCTCACCACAACCGAATGGCGTGTCATGAAGATCGTGGTTATCGGCGGCAGCGGACTAGCGGTCGCGGGCTGTTGGTTGATGCCGAAGTAGCGCGCGTCCGGATCGGTGGTGACGTCGCGAGGATCGTCGCGGGCCTTAGGCGCGCCGCGGATGAGCTCGTCGAGGCGGAACTGTTCGGGTCCCGCGATCTCGACAAGGAGTGCATCACCCGGCCACACGACAGACCCAACGAAGGTTGCGAAGCCGGCGGGCGCGTCTAGCCGGCGGCCCTGGGTATGTCCGATGGCCATCCCGGACTGCTGCTGCGTGGCCGGCGCAGCGAGTGCGAGTCCCTGGACCGGTTGCTGTGCCGCCGCTCCGGAAGGCGCTCGGCGCGTTCCGTTCCATGGAGGGATTGACTGCACGCGACGTGCGCTGGCTCTGGCTGGCGTGTCGCCTGGCCCAGGATCTCTGGGACGACGAGCTCTGGCACGTGCTCGCGACGCGGGGGGTCCGCATCGCGCGGGAGACGGGCGCGCTCAGCGTGCTCCCGATCGCTGCCACGTATCGCGCATCCCGATACGTTCATGCAGGCGACTTCGGCGCCGCTTCGTCGCTGATCCAGGAGGCCGACTCGATTACTCATGCGACCGACATGGCACCGCTGAAGTACGGGTCGCTGGCTCGATTCTCACTCCTGAAGCGAGGCGAGCTGATCCTCGAAGCGAGCCATCGCGTCGCGGTACAGGAAAGGTCCCCAGCTCACCCGGGCCACGCCCAGCGCGGCCAGGTCGGCGAGCGAAGGCGTCTGCGGCAGGCGCACGACATTCACCGGGCAGCGGACCTCCGAAGTGAAGCGGCGCAGCGCGTCCGTCTCCCACAGGGCGATCGGGTACACGCAGTCGACGCCGGCCTCGAGATAGGCATTCGCGCGCCGCAGCGCTTCGGGAACGAGCTCCTCCTGGGTCCCGGGGCCGGCACCCGCACCGGCAAGGAACGGGCCAAGAAAGACGTCCACCCGGGCGTTGATCACGAGCCGGTAGCCGTCCCCCGACGCGGCCTGGCGAACCGCACTTAGCCACTCCGCGTGCCGGTCGGGATCGCGGAGGCCGCCGGCGCCGTAGTCGGTGTCCTCGAGATTGCAACCGGCGGCCCCGGCGCTCCGCAGCGCAGCGACCAGCTCGGCGGGCTGCATCCCATAGCCGGCCTCGGCGTCGACCGTCACGGGCACCTCGACGCCTCTGGCGATCCGCGCGGCCGCGGCGAGCATCTCGTCGGCCGGCGCACCCTCGTGGTCCTCATAGCCGAGCGCCGCCGCCACGCCGCCGCTTGTGGTCGCGACCACGGGAAACCCAGCCGCGACGACGGCTCTCGCCGTAGCCACGTCCCAGGCGTTCGGAAGCAGGAGGGGAGCGCCGGGGCGTTCCAGCGACCGCAGCAGGTCGCATCGGCTCTGGAGCTCGTCTGTCTGTGAGAGGGTCATGTCGAGAACCTACAGGCCGTCACGTCCTCGGACCTAAGTCAGTGTCTCTTTCACACACACTTAGAGAGGAACCGGGAATCGGAGTGAGCGAGCGGCGGCTTACCGCGGTTGTCCACGCGCTCGCCGGTGTCCGGCTACGCCGTGGAGAGCCACCCCCTGCTCGCGTCCCGTGAGTTGCGATGAGCGGCTTGAGCTCACGCAGGGATGCGGGCCGCTCTGGCGAATACGCTGCAGCGACACCTCGATGGACGCACGTACGCCGGTTCCCAACTTGACCAGCGCCGCGCATTTCCGCGTGAACCCGTCAGCGCTCGCGCGGCATTCCGCGAATCGAAACCCGGAGGAGACACCATGGCGCTTACCCAGACCCAGCTGGTGGCGGCGGTCGCAGACCGCGCCGACATGACCAAGGCCGACGCGAAGAGGGCCCTGACCGCGCTCGAGGAGGTCGTGCTCGAGGAGCTGGGCAACGCCCAGAAGGTCCGGCTCGCGGGCGTCGTCCAGCTGACCGTGCGAGTCAAGCCCGCCGCCAAGGCGCGCAAGGGCCGCAACCCGGCCACCGGCGAGGAGATCACGATCGCCGCCAAGAAGGCGAGCGTCGACCTCCGCGCCCGGCCGCTGGCCAAGGCCAAGACGGCGCTGCCCTCGGTGCAGAAGGCTCGCCGCCGCCTGGCCGCCTAGCTCGCCCCGACCTGGTCGGTGCAACCACCGCCACCCTTCCCTCGAAGCGCCGACCATCATTCCATCCAGCACCCGGGCCTTCTCCTCGGTCGGTGGCGATCGTCCGTGCCGTCCATCAGCGGCCGGCGCCAATGATCCCGGCCAGCAACGAACTCAGACTCACGGGCTGAAGCAGCGAGCGGGTGGGCGTCGCCCCGCTTGCCACGCTCCCTCCCCATCGTCGGGCCATTGATGGGTTAGGCTGGCCGGGCACAACCGGCGGGCCGATCAGGAGAGAGTGCGATGACTGGTGTGCAGAGCGGGGTCGAGACGCTTCGGGGCGCGATTGACGGGATCGTGTCGACGCCCGGCGAGGAGGCGTATGACACGGCGGTTTCGATCTGGAACGGCGTTATCGAGCGGCGCCCCGCGGTGGTTGTCAGCTGCACGAGCAGCGGAGACGTTGCCGGCGCGCTGGCGTTCGCGCAGGACCACGGGCTTGAGGTCTCGGTGCGGGGAGGCGGGCACAACTACGCTGGCCACGCGGTGTGCGACGGCGGTCTGATGATCGACCTCACCCCGCTCAAGTCGGTTGTGGTCGACGCGCCGGCACGCCGGGTGGTCTGTGGCGGCGGAACCACGTGGGGAGAGCTGGACGCGGCGACGCAGGAGCACGGGCTGGCAGTGCCGGGCGGGTTCATCAGTACCACCGGTGTGGCCGGGCTGACGCTCGGCGGCGGTTTTGGCTGGCTCAGCCGGCTCGCTGGACTCACCTCGGATAACCTCCTCGCCGCCGAGGTCGTCACCGCTGACGGCCGTGTGCTGCACGCGACGAGCGGCGAAAATGAGGACCTGTTCTGGGCGCTCAGGGGTGGCGGCGGGAACTTCGGCGTCGTTACGTCTTTTGAGTTCAACTTGACGCCGGTTGGTCCGCTCGTCCATCTCGGCATGTTCCTGTACGCGCCCGAGCAGGGCGACGAGGTCTTTCGCTTTGCCCGCGAGTACGTCAAAGGCCTGCCCGACGAGTGCGGCGTGTTTCTGGCCGGCCTGAGCGCCCCGCCGGAGCCGTTCGTGCCAGAGGAGCATCACCTCGCCCCGGTCTACGCCTTCGCGATCGTCGGATTCGGAGACGCTGAGTCCCATGCCGGGCTCATGGAGCCGGTCCGTGAGGCGATAGCGCCGCTGATCGAGCTCGTCACGCCGATCCCCTACGTCGCGCTTCAGCAGATGTTCAACGCCTCCGCGCCCTGGGGCATCCTTGCCTACGAGAAGGCTGTCTACCTCGACGAGCTCAGCGACGCGGCGATCGAGGTGATCCTCGAGCAGCAGCCCAAGAAGGCCTTCCCGCTCTCCTTTTTGCCGATCTTCGTCCTCGGCGGCGCTTATAGCCGGGCGGCCGATGACGCCACCGCGTTCGGCGGGAGCCGGTCGCACACTTACATCGTGAACATTGCGGCTGCCGCTCCGACGCCGGAGCTCTACGAGGCCGAGCGGACGTGGGTGCGAACGTTCTGGTCGGCGCTTTCGCCGCATGCCGTCGGTGTTGGAAGCTACGTGAACTTCATGACCGAACCCGAAGAGGACCGCGTTCGTGCCGCCTACGGGCCGCAAAAGTACAAGCGGCTGGGAGAGATCAAGGCACGCTATGACCCTGACAACCTGTTCCACCTAAATGCCAACATCCCCCCGGCAGCGCGTACCGCCTGACCGCAGCCGCAATCGCGACGACAACGAGGCCGCCATGCCTCAGCCGCCCACGTCCAGTGCGGCCTTGAGCCCATCCAGGTCGGGCGCCCCGAACACCACCCGGTTCCGCGTCGCCACGTACACGAGATCGAGGTCGACGCCAGCCCGGGCGACCTTACGGGTCAGGTCCGCCAGGACGCCCGGCCGGTCCTCGACATCGATCACCACGACCTCGCGCTCCCGGGTGATCGCGAGATGCGTGATCGCCAGCGAATGCCGAGCCGCCCCAGCGTGCGGCACGAGGATGTGAAGCTCTGCCCTGTCGCCGGTACCGATGCACGTGGCTGCCGCGATGTTGACGCCGGCGTCGCTGATCGCCGCGGCCACCCCAGCCAGCGCGCCAGGCGTGTTCTCGATATCGATGACGAGGTCGACTGCCATGTGTCCGGTACCGCGAACGGCTGACCCACCGCAATTGCGACAACGATTCTGACCGATCTAGCGCCTGCAGGCCCACTGATGCGTCGCGCTGGATGAGATCATCGCCCGCCGTGGCTATCTGACGGCGCCGTCGAGACCGCTGCACCACGTCCAAAGCACGCGTCCCGTGACCGACGCGGCCACACTCCCGAACCTCAAGCGGCCGTCCGCGCTGTCGCACGACCGCGTGCTGACCGGCGGCTGGGCCCGCGAGACGACGATCCGCCTGCTCCATGCACGCGCAGGAACCGCGCGCCCCGGGCCATGCGCTACTACATCGAGAACACCGGCGACGAGACACTCACGCATCTCGCGCTGTTCCGCTCTGACCACCACGCCGACATCTCACTGTCCCAGTGGATGGGCGCCCTGCCACCCGAGCTCGTCAAGGCCCATCTCAACCCCACGCTAACCGTCCGTCTTGGCCTCCGTCGTCGTGTCAGGCGGCGAGCGGTTCGACGTACGCGGGCTGAGCTTCTGCAATGAGCGTGCGAGCGATCTCGCGCACCTCTTCCTCGAGGTTGGGCTCGTTCAGGCGGCCGTTGGCGTCGAAGCGATCCATCGCGCGTCCGACGGCGACCTCGCCCTCGGCTACGCGGGCGCCGATCGCGCCGAGCACCTTGCGCAGATCGGCCTGTGCCCAGACCGCGCCAAACATCCCGGCGCTCGCGCCGATGACCGCCGCGGGCTTGTTGCGCATTGCGTTCGTGGCCAACGGCCGCGACACCCAGTCGAGCGCGTTCTTGAGCGCCCCAGGGATCGACGAGTTGTACTCGGGAGTGGTGAAGAACACCGCGTCCGCCGCCCGGATCGCCTCGCGAATTCTCGAGACCGCCTCGGGGGCGTCTTCCACGTCGTCGTCCTCGTCGTACGGCGGGACATCCTTCAACCGGTCGTAGATCGTGAATTCCACGCCCTCGTCCTCGAACAGTTCGCCGGCGTGGCGCAGGAGCTTCGTGTTGTAGGAGTCGCCGCGGAGGGAGCCGCTGATGCCGAGAACGCGCATGACTAGGCCTGCTTCGAGAGCTGGAGGTCCGCAGTGATCGTGACCTCGTTGGAGAGGGCCGGCTCGCCGCTTGGCAGGGGGTTGTTCCAGCTGACCCCGAACTTGTCGCGGTCGACAACGACCTCCAGCCTCACGCCGAAGCGCTCGCCCCCGTACGCGTCGCTGATCGGGTCGGAGACCACACCGGTGATCTCGGCGGGCTCGGTGTGGCCCTTGATCGTGATCTCGCCATCGATCCGAACGCCATCGCCGTGGCGTTCGATCGACTTCGACTCGAAGGTGAGGTCCGGGTTGCGCTCAGCGTCGAAAAAGTCGGGAGACTGCAGGTGCGCCTCGAGGTTTGGGTCCTTGACCTGCACCGAAGCGACCTTGGCGGAGCCCCTCAGGACACCGCCGGTGACGACGGCGTCGAAATCGCTGAACGTGCCGGTAAAGGTGCCGGCCATGTAGTCGACGGCAAAGCCGACGTTCGAGTGGACCTTGTCGACCGACCAGGTGCCGGCCGGTAGTGCCTGGGTCTCAGTTGCGCTCATTTGCTCTTGCCTCCAGGGGATCTTGGTTGACGTGGAGTGATGCTTATTAGATCAAACGCTTGCTTGACTTTACAGGTATCGTGCGACCTTGTCAAGCGGACGCTTGAATTGTTTAGGGCAGCCCGGCCTCCGGACGCCCGCACCACCGGCTCGAGCCGCCGGCGGGTCGACCGCTCCTGATGCTCGCCCCTCCCCCACTCCCCGGCCGCGGCGTCAGCGCTGCGCCGGCCGCGAGCATCGTCGGGCTAAGCGCAGCCGTCTGGAGGTGCGGCTGAGCGCGGGCGCCGGTGATGCCGGCCGTTGCCGCCAGGAGCGCACTTGCGTCGTGTGCGTAGATCCATTTGACCGCTTGGATCGAGAAGTCGGTCGCGCCGCTGGCCATTCAACTTCGGTCCTCACCTGAAGCCTTCAACTTCCTGGGCGAAACCCTTATGTCAGCTTGATCATCGCTGCCGGCGACGGAATTCCGGTGGCGTCGATGAGGAACAGCATGTATGCGCCGGGCGGCGCGATTCTGCCGTTGGGGGGCAGCTTCGCGGTCAGCCGGTCGGGCCCGGTGCCGGTGATCTCCAGTCCGACGTGGCGCTGGTCCATGTGGAAGTTGTGGGTGACCGCGCCGGCGCGGATCAGCGCGACCCTCGCGATCTCCGCGGGCGTCGCACAGCCGATCGGGATCGACTGGCCGTAGTGCCCGGTGGCCGGCGAACTCGTGATCTGCGGACGCGCGCCGGCGAACAGGTACGGGGGCGAGAACAGCTCGAGCCGGTGCTCGAAGTACTTGTAGGGGTTGCGCTGGAACTGGCCATCCTTGCCGCCGCGCATCACGCGGCCGTCGGGCAGCAGCAACGCGGTCGAGTGGTACAGATGCGGGCAGTTGATCGGCGCCAGCTCCGTCCAGCTGTTGCTCGCCGCGTCGTAGCGCTCGGTCGGCAGCACCGGGTCGACGGCCACGTCCGACTTCCCGGTCGAGCTGCCGCCGACGACTAGCACGCTCCCGTCGGGGAGCAGCACGCCGTCGCACAGAACGCGCCTGTGGTGCATCGAGGCGACGGACTTCCATCCCGGGTTGGGGGCGCCCAGGTCGAGCAGTTCGACCGTGTCGGTCGAGGGGTCGTCGTTGTGGCCGCCGCGGTAGAACACCTCTCGATCGACTCCGCCGCCGCCGATCGTCATCACCCGCACGCGGTAGTTCTCCTCGGGCAGCAGGGGCAGCATCACGCACGTGCCCTGACCGGGGTAGGTCCGCGACTGCTGACGCTGGGCCGGAAGAATCTTCGCGTCCCAATGGCCCGGCGTCCCGGGGTGCCAGAACCGGGTCGAGTTCCGGCTGTGGACGAGGACTCGCCCATCTGGGAGCACGAACTCCCACGGGTACAGATCGATGTCTTGATGACCTGCCGGGAAGTGAGGCGAGAACGGCGACGGGGTGGCCTGCTCGGCGGACAGGCGATGACCGGCGGGCTTGGATGGGTCGAATAGCTGGATCGTCCCGTTCACCGGGTTCTTGGTGCCGATCGGCCCGGTCTTCTGTGAGCCGGAGATCACCATCGCCCGTCCATCCGGGAGCACGGTGACGGTCGGGTACCAGCGCCCGTGAGGCATGTCGTCGTGATGCTCGAGCGTCACGGTGTCGGGATCGAACAGGTGCACGGCCTTGATCTCGTCGCCGTGGCCGCCCATGATCACCAGCCGTCCATCCGGGAGTAGCGCATGGCCCGAGCAGAACAGGTGGTGCTTGGTCGGCGGAGTTTGGGTGTGGCCGCTGTCCGGGTCGATCGTGAAGGACCCGGGGTCCGGCCCCATGCCGCCGTCGCCGAACCCGAAACAGAACGCCCGCCCGTTGCCGAGCGTCGAGACGTGGATCGACGATGGCCCGCCGGGCTTGAACGCGACCTCGCAGCGCCCGGCGATCGCGGGGTCGAGCACCGGCTCACGCCAGGCCGGGTCCGGACCGTGCCAGGTCCAGGAGCCAGCGGCCGGCTGTGCGAAGTAGTGGTCCAGGCCGCCGTCGAGGCGCGCGACCAGATCCAGGTTGCCGGCGCCGAAGTTGCTCTCAATCAGCCCGACCGCGCGCACGGTTCCGCCGCCCACCGGCTTCGGCCCGGTCCAGCCGCCGGCTTTCCCGCGGCTCCAGTGGCCGAGGCCCCCGCCCGAGAGTGGAGCGACCACCTGGAACGTGCCGTCATCGGCCTGGACGAATCCCGGTTGACCGGAGACGCCGGTGCCCGGGATGTCGATCGGCCCGTGCCAAGCGTTGCCGGCGTCGCGCCAGAAATGGACCAGCTTGCCGGCCCCGACCGCGACCACCTCCAGGTGGCCGTTGTCGTTCTGGACCAGGCTGGCAGCGGCGAACTTGGACGTCGCCGGCCCGAACTTGGTGGGCCCGTGCCATGTCTGCGCGGGCACCCCGTTGTCGCGAAACCAATGCCCCAGGCCGCCGACGGTGAGTGGCGCCACGACCTCGAAGTCGCCGTGCATGTCGCTCTGGACGAACCCAGGCGCGCCGCGCACTCCCGGCTGGCCCGGTAGCTGAACCGAAGCTCCCCACCGCGGACGCGGCATGCCGTGCACGCTCACGTGCCCGCGCGCGCAGAACTTCAGCCGGTTGCCCTCGCGGCGGACCGAAGCCAGCTCGCTGGTTCCGATGTTGTCCTCGATCAGGACCACGTCTGAGACGTCGCCCTCGCTTCCCATCGCCAGACCCGGGCCGTGCCAGGGACGGCCCGCGGCGTCATTCGCGCGCCAGAAGGTCCAGAACCCTCCGCCCACGCGCGGGATCACCACCTCGAAGTTGCCCTTCTGGCCGACCGACCCCTGACACAGCAGTCCGCCCTCGCGAGACATCGCCCAGGCCCAGCTCTCAGCCGCCCGCGAGAGCGGCGAGCGAGTCCATCCGGGCCTCGCCCCCGGCAACCGCTTCGTACACGACGATCTCAGACATTCGTTGCTCTCCTCACGAATAGTTGATTGGCCATGCTGTCCGCCGAATCCTTTCAGCCCACGACCAAAGCCGGCTAGGTTCACCGATGTCTCCAAACACTGCCGCCGGCCTGGAGCGTAACTCGTGGTCGCGGTCGGATGGGGAGCATGCCGCCGCCGCTCGGGTCCTGGGTGGAATCGCCTCGATGATTGATCGGGCTGGACGATCGGCGTGCGATTGGCTAACGCGGACGCTGACCCCTCCAGCGCGCTCGGCCGCTCAGGGGCGGGCTGCGAGAGAGCGGAGCAAAGCTAGTCAGACTGGCGGGATCGTAAGCGCAGCGGCAAAGATCCCGATTGCGATCGCGATCGCGATCGCAATGACCAGGGCGGCCAGGGACAACCTCGGCGGAGTCGGCATGGCGCAATCTTCGCACCGTCTGTGGTCCACGAGGTGGGTCTTCGTCCGACGAAGCGGCTTCTTAACCATGCGGGTATCTGTCCCCGTTCGCGCGGGAGGCCTGCTGAGACTTCGATGTGAAATTGCAGGCGTAGGCGGTCGGTGACCAGGGTGCGCCATCTTGGCTGATCCATGCGCCCGCCGTTAGCGGACGGTGAACAGGATGCCCTGCACGCCGAGATCGGCGCCGTGTTCGCCGGGGGCGGCGACCTTGATCCGGCGAAGCGAGTGGTCGTGCTCCAGGTAGAGCAGCCAGCTCCTGGAGTCATGGTGGATGAGCGCCATCCAGATCGGGACCTTCTGGTAGGCGGTCGGGTTGACGAGCAGGATCCGCGCGCCGTGGGTCATCTGGCCGACGAGCGGGGCGAGCACCCGGGACACCCGGGAGTGCTCGAACTTGGCCAGCGCGTTGCGCCAATCCATCACCCCCGGATCGGGCACAACGCCCAGCGGCGTCGCAAAGCGGGTGACCTTCGGCAGGTAGTAGGCGAGGGTTGGCACCTGCTCGGGCTGGGTGGAGAGCACCAGCGTCGTCGGCCCGACGTACGGGCTCATGGCGTGGGCCACCGGAGCGACGTTGCTCTTGGCCGATAGCGACGTCGACCGCGGATCCAGCACCCAGAAGCAGCAGACCAGGACGAGCGCCGCGATGCCGAGACCACGGGCCCGAGACAATCCCATGGAGACGAGAGGGATCAACGGGCCGACGATCACCGCCAGGTAGCGGTCGGACCACGCCGGGGTGTTCTTGGCGTACAGCCAGGCGATGAGGAGGGTGCCCGGGCCGATGATGGCTAGTGCCACGGATGCGCTCTGGACTCGTCGCGCGTCGCGCCCAGCGCCACGCATGGCCACAAAACCGGTGCCGACGGCGAGCAGCAGAGCGACGGCGGCCCCGCGGCCGCCGGTGATGAAGTAGAAGCCCTGGCTCAGCGACCAGACGGCCGGAGCGAGCGTCCACGGCGCCCCGGTGTGTTGGGCCTGGTAGAGCAGCGTCGGTACCCACGGCAGGTACAGCAATGCGGTCACGCCGAACCCGATCATGCCGTCGCGCCACAGCGCCCGGCGCGGCTCCGGCGCGGCCCACGCGCAGTACAGGAAGGCCAGGAACGTGGCCAGCCCCAGGAACAGAGCCCAGTTGTGGGTGTACAGCGCCGCTGCCAGCGACAGCGAGAACGCCGGCAGATAGCGCCGGCTGCGGTACAGAAAGGCATGGACGAACGTGACCGCGACGAGGAGCGACAGCAGCAGGAGCAGCGAGTACATCCGCGTTTCCTGGGCATAGGAGGTAAGGAACGGGACGCCGGCGGTCAGCGCCGCGGCGTAGGCGCCGATGCGGCGGCCAAACAGGCTCGCTCCGCCCCAGTAGGCGACCGGCACGGTGATCAACGCCGGGATCAGTGACAGCCAATGGGTGGCGACCGGGCCCCGGCCGAAGATCTGCATCCAGACGTGCAGCAGCAGGTAATACAGCGGCGGCGAGCCGTCCATCCGCAGCAGGTGGGGCAGCTGCCCCAGCGGATGCGACGAGATGCCAACCGAGATCGCCTCGTCGATCCAGTAGTAGACGTTCAGCTGGCGGGTGCGCAGCGCCAGCGAGATGAGCGTCAGCACCAGCAGCAAACCGCCGATGACCCACCGGTTCAGTCGCAGGCCAGCAACCCGGTCCTGTAGGGCGAGACGGGCACGCGGCGAGGGCGGCGTGGTGCGCGGCGGAAGCGTGTCGACGGCCATGCGAAAAGTGGTCGGACTCAGCGACCGCTGCCGTGAATCATCAGCGCGGCCAGCAATGTTCCTCGGGGGCACGAACCGACGGGGGCCGATGCACTGCGATGCATCGGGCGTTCACGAATTGAGCGCAACCGAGCTGTGCGTCCCATTTGCGCTGACCCCGAGCAACCTCGACGTGCGTCGGACGGAGGCTTGCCGGGCTGCTTCGCCACGAAAATACCCCCTCCCCCGACGGCCAGACTCTAGATTTCGTGAAGCTTCGGAACTCCCTCGGGATACGTGGAGTTAGGACAAACCAATTGCGACACGCTAAGAGCCCCAGATGAAATCACGATGAGAGCTGGACTCGTTCCGAAGATGCAGACCAACAGGAACCCGCGTAGAGACGGCGGTGGGCGACGATCCGAGTCCTGAGTGGCCGACTAGGCCGCCTGATCGGCCGAGTCCATGTGCTGCGCGTGTGACGCGGCGATCGTAGAATCACCATCATCCGGTGAGGACAGCTCACCTGGGCCGGGGCGATCGTGCAGCCGTGCAAGAGCGCCCGCAGGTTCCGGTCGAGGGAGGTCCGAGATGAAGCTTGTCGTCAACGGCCCGAGGTCGAGGTTGCCGACCGGCACGCGAAGACCCCGCTGCTGTGGGTGCTCCGGGACTCCACTTGAGAACCCGCCAGGTCCGCGAGCCCAAATGTGTGGACGTGTCGCCCGATTCGCCGCTCGAGCGGTCTGATGTCCGCAGTGCGCCCGTGGCGGTCATCAATACACGTACGCGCGCCAGACGAGCAGATCCGCCAGTGCCCCCCCCAGCGTGTGATCCGTGATGAGAACCCACCGCGGTGGAGAACCGCTGCCGTGGTCGCGACCGACAACCAGCGGACGAGGCGTCGCCGCATGAGGGAATGCAGGAAGCAGACCAACCCATAATCGCCGAGAGCCGCGGCGCGTCCGCGGTCGCGGATCCCGAGCCGCTCCCAAGCGACGTCTCGCCTCGCCGACTCAGACGTGGACTGCTGAGGCTCGGTGGGTTGGTCGCGATCGCGGTGGTGCTCGTGACCCTCGGACCGGGCCTGGGGGAGTTGCGTAGCCGGTTTGCCCATGCGAGGCCGGTCTGGATCCTGATCGCTTGCGCGTTCGAGGTGCTGTCGGTGCTGGCGTACGTTCCGGCTTTCCGGGCCGTCTTCTGCACGCGGATGAGCTGGGCCACGAGCTACAAGATCGGGGTCGCCGAGGAGGGCGCCGGTTCCTTGTTCCCGCTCGGTGGCGCGGGCAGCTTGGCGCTAGGGGTCTGGGCGCTCCGCCGCGGCGGAATGCCAACTGACGAGATCGCACGCAAGACGGTCGCATTCTTCTTGCTGACGAGTGCTGTGCCCGTCGCGATGCTGTTCCTCTTGGGCGCCGGCTTGGCGACAGGCATCCTCCCCGGCGGCGGCGGGCTCCTTCTCACCGCGCTCCCCGCAGTTGTCGCGGCGGGAGCAATCGCGGCGACGCTCGGCTTGCGCGGGCTGGCACGCGGGGCCGAGGCACGGGTAAGGCAGCAGGATGAGGGGTCGAGATGGGTCCGCCTCGTGCCGGCGCTGTCGGCCACGTCCGATGGGATCGATGAGGCGTTACGCCAGCTACGGCGAGCTGACCCGCTGCTGCTCTTCGGACTCGTGGGATTCCTGGTATTCGACATGCTCGCTTTCTGGGCGAGCTTCCGGGCGGTCGGAGCCTCGCCGGAGCTGGCGCTCATCGGGATCGCCTACCTGATCGGCCAGCTCGGTAACTGGCTTCCGGTTCCCGGCGGGATCGGCGGAGTCGAGCTCGGGCTCGTCGGAGCGCTCGTTCTCTACGGGCTGCCCGCCCTCACCGCGACCGCAGCAGTCCTGCTCTACCGCGTGATCGAACTATGGATTCCTGCCGTCCTGGGCATCGCCGCGTTCGTGCAGCTACGCCTGCTACTAAGGCGAGAGACCGAGGCAATCACGCTGTGCCCGCCGGGCGGCACCGTCGACGTCGTCGGCCTCGGCCCCGCAACCATCAATCGGTCCGGGCTCGCGCGGTGACCGCTTGCACCGCCGGCTGGGAACACCTTGCCGGCCTCGCCGCGCTCGCGCCGGCGCTGAGCTCGACCAAGCGGTTGAGTTCGCCGCACACGGCCGAGGACGTCCATGTCCCGCCCGAGCACACCTACCGCCTGGCCGACGCTCGATCCACCCTCACTGCAACCGAGCAAACAGGGCCATCACGCTGAGCGTGACCCACCAGCGGGATAGGCTGGGCCTGTGCGCGTTGCAATCGCCGTGATGCTGAGTGGCATCGAGAACCCACTCGCGACGGTTCTCGCCGGGCCTGCGCCGCGCGTGTCTGGCGGGCGCGACGAATACGAACAAGTAAGGAGAACGCGTGTCCGAGACCGCAGCGGTCGCGACGTACGGCGACGCTGAAACTCAAGTACTCAGTGCCTCGAACGGGGTTGACTATGCCTACCGGACCACAGGCGCCTCTGATGCGACCCCGCTCGTCTTGTTGCAGCACTTTCGCGGCAACCTCGACAACTGGGATCCGGCGCTCATCGATGCGCTCGCCCGCGGTCGTCGGGTGATCACCTTCGACAATCGGGGGGTCGCCGCCTCGAGCGGGACGACGCCGCGCACGATCGCGCAGATGGCGCTCGACGCGATCGACTTCATCGATGCGCTGGGCGTTGGGGAGGTCGATCTGCTCGGATTCTCGATCGGCAGCTTCGTGGCCCAGGAGATCGCTCTCGTTCGCCCTTCGACCGCGCGCAGGGTGGTGCTCGCCGCTTCGGCTCCCCAGGGAGCGAGTGGAATGCACGGCTGGGCCGCAGACGTCATCGGCGCCGTGGGCAAGCCCGAGACTTCAGGCGGCGAGTACTTGAGCGTCTTCTTCACGGACTCGCAGGCCAGCCGGGCAGCCGGGATGGAGACACTCGGTCGCTTCGGGACCCGCTCGACCGATCGCGACAAAGCCGTCAACTGGCAGACCCGGCTAGCCCAGTACGACGCGGTATGCACCTGGGGACAGCCGAACCACTCCCTCCTCGAGCGGGTCTCGGCGATCGACAGGCCCGTGTTTGTGGCCAACGGAGACCGCGACCCCATGATCCTCCCGCGCTACTCCTACCTGCTGGCCGGCCTCATCCCCGGGGCGCGCCTGAAGATCTACCCGGATTCGGCGCACGGCTTCCTGTTCCAACACAACGCCGAGTTCGCGGCCGACGTCGACGCCTTCCTGGCCGGCGCATGAGCGAGACGGTGATGGCCGAGACAGAGCTCGAGATCAGGCCAATCGAACCAGGCGACAAGGCCGCGCTTGCCGCAGCCGTCGACCAGAGCAGCGACGAAGCTGTCTACCGTCGGTTCCTGAACCCGCACGGGCGGCTAACCGCGGCTGAGCTCCGCTACCTGACCGAGGTCGATCACCGGGATCACGAGGCACTGTTGGCGGTCGATCCCGACAGCGGCCAGAGCGTGGGCGTCGCCCGCTATATCCGGGATCACGAACGACGTGACACCGCGGAAATCGCGGTCGCGGTCCTTGAGACCTGGCAGGGACGTGGGGTCGGCAAGACGCTTGTGCACCGTCTGGCCGATCGGGCCCGGGACAACGGTATTACCGAGTTCACAGCGCTCATGCTGTCCGATAACCGGCCCATGCAACGGCTGCTCGCGGACCTGGGTAGGACCCGCCTCCTCAGCTCCGGAGCGGGAGTGGTCGAGCTCGCTGTCGAGCTCTACGTTACGGGTTGATCCTCGAGCAGCGCCTTCCCTTCCTAACTCCGAGTGGAACCGCGCGTGGCGGCTCGCCCGCAGACTCGCGGACCGCGCGGATGCCGACGATCCCCTCGAGCCTGTGACCTCCGTGGCCTCGTTCCTTCTCTCCCGGGGTGCCGAGACTTCTCGTCTCGGTGATAACCGTCTCGGCGACGCAGATCGGCAAAGTTTGGACATCCTCATCTCGGGAGCTTGTTCCGGAGCGCCGTGCACTGCTTCGGAAGTTCGTGAGCAGGCGCCGTCTCTTGCGCTTCGGGCACGACCGGCGACCGCGCATGACGTTCTCCAGAACGGAACCACTGAGCGGCCGGGGGTCGACGGGCTCCCACCGAGAGCCGGAGCAACTCGCCCTTGCGCACGCCCTTTGGGGCGGCCGCGGTGCAGATCGTCTCGTCAACGATCCTGCAGTCACCGTCGAGGGCGGCGGAGACCAGGCGGCCGACCTACTGAGCTGGTCGCGGGTGTGACGGTGCTCGATCGCGCGTGACTGGGTCGGCATGATCGGATCGACGGCGTATGATCGGATTTTGCGGGACATGGATGGATATCGTGGGGAGTAGATGACTTCGCAGCGCGCAGTCGGGACCGCTGCAGCTCCTGACGGGTGTGGCGTCGTGCTGCGATTCAGCGCGCAGTGGTGGCCGGTCGATAGCTCGGGGGGGCGTGATGTCAGCATCGGCTGGTGAGTCGGAGCCGCTGGTGCGGGATGTGTTGCTGCGCGATGGGGGGACGTTGCGCCTGCAGGCTCCGACGCCGGCGGATTTCGACGAGATCAAGGAGTTCTTCGATGGCTTGTCCGCCGAGAGCCGCCACATGCGTTTCCACGGCAGTGGGCGGACTGAGATCGCCGCGCGCGCGGCGGCGGAGGCTGGTGGTGTTGATCGCGTCACGCTGATCGCCCGGCATGACGGCCGGGTGGTGGCGGTCGCCGGTTTCGATGGATTGCGCGAGCCGCGCGCTGCCGAGGTCGCGTTTGCGGTGGCCGATGATTTTCAGCGCCGCGGCGCGGGGACTCGGATGCTCGAGCAGCTCGCGGAGATCGCGGCCGAGCGCGGCATAACCCGGTTTGATGCGGAGGTCATGTCCGCTAACCGGGCGATGTTGGGGGTGTTTGAGGGCGCGGGATTTACGGTGCGACGCCGGGTTTGGTTTGGTGAGTTGACGGTCTCGCTCGATATCACGCCGACGGAGGCGGTGCGGGAGCGGATCGATAAGCGTGATCATTTGGCCGCGGTCGCTTCGTTGCGCCCGCTGCTGGCGCCGTCATCGATAGCTGTCGTGGGTGCTGCTGCGAAGCCGGGGAACGTGGGCTATGCGGTGCTGGCGAACATCATGGCCGGTGGCTTTCAGGGGGTGGTGACACCGGTTCACCGCGCGGGGGGTGTGGTTTGCTCGAGGCGGGCCGCTGGCAGTCTCGCAGAGCTGGAGATCGTTCCGGAGCTTGTGATCATCGCGGCCGCCCGCGATGAGGTCCTCGAGTTTGCTGCCGAGGCCGCGGCTACCGGAGCAAAGGCGTTGTTGGTGCTGCCTGCTGGCCTCGAAGACGACGGTGTCGCGTCCGCCGAGCCGGACGAGCGGCTGTTGGAGATCGTTCGAGGCTCGGGTTTGCGGATCGTCGGGCCGGGTGCGCTGGGGGTGGTCAATATGGCCGCTGAGGTGAGCTTGAACGCGACGTTCAGTGGCGCGCGCGTACGCGCGGGTACGCTGGCGATCGGCGCGCAGGCGGTTGCGCCTGGGCTCGGTCTGCTTGGGCATGCGGAGGCCCGGCAGATGGGGGTCTCGACGTTGGTCTCGATGGGGGCCCGTGCTGATGTCTCGACTATCGATCTGCTGGAGTGGTGCGAGGCGGATGATCGGACCGCCGTGGTGATGCTGTACGTGGAGTCGTTCGGTAATCCTGAGCGCTTCACGCGGATCGCGCAGCGCGTGTCGCGCCGCAAGCCGATTCTCGTTATCAAGGGGCGTCGCAGCGCGGAGCGGGCGCGCAGCCAGGCGCGCTCTGACACGGTGGCGGCGTTGCCCGGCGATGCGGTTATCGACGCGGTGCTACAGCAAGCAGGGGTACTGCGGTTTGATAGCAGCGAGGAGCTGTTCCACGTCGCGCAGCTGTTCGAGAGCCAGCCGTTGCCGAGCGGACGGCGGATCGGGATTGTGAGCAACTCAGCGAGCGTGGCGACGCTTGCTGCCGATGCGTGCGCGACGCGCGGGCTGGAGACGAGAGACGCGCGCGGAGCGCCGTACCCGGTGCTGTTGGCGCTCGGCGCCGGGGCGCACGAGTACGCCGCCCAGGTGCGCGAGTTGCTCGCCGGCGCCGGCATCGACGCGCTGATGGTCTGCTACGTCGACCGTCTCGAGGGCGAGCCGGAGGGCGTTCTGGAGGCGATCTCCGAGGTCGCCTCGGGGCAACCCAAGCCGGTTGTGGCATCTGTCGTGCGCTCGGACGGGCGACTGCCCGCGAGCAGCGGCGCGGGCGTGCCGAACTACGTGTTTCCGGAGTCGTGTGTGGCGGTGCTCGCGCGCGCCGCTGAACGTCGCGAATGGCTGTCGCGGCCGTTAGGCGTGCGCCCGGACTACTCCGGCCTAGATGCAACGGCGGCACGCGCCCTGATCTCCTCAGTGCTTGATCGCGAGCCTGAAGGCGGCTGGCTTTCGGTGCCTGATGCGGAGGAACTGCTGGCGACCCACGGAATCGCGGTCGCCGTCTCGTGTCGCTGCCGCGATCTCGAGCGCGCGCTTGCCGTGGCGCAGGAAATCGGCGGCCCGGTGGCAATGAAGGCTGACGTCGCGACTCCCGCGCGAGCGGGCGACATCGACGCCGTGTTGCTGGGGTTGGAGGGCGAGACGGCCGTGCGATCTGGTTGGCGCGAACTCGAACGGCGTGTGCAGGCGGCCGGACGAGAATGGACTGGAGCGATCGTTCAGCGTCTCGCTGCACCGGGCGCCGATGTGCTGGTCGGGGCGTTCAGCGATCCCGATCTGGGCGCGGTGATCGCGGTCGGCCTCGGCGGGCGCCAAGCCGGACTTAGCGAAACGGTTGCCTTCTCGCTGCCGCCCGCGACGGACGTCGAAGCCGACGAGCTGATCGACTCCTCCCACGGCGTCGCCACTCAACTCGACGGCCTCCGGGGCGCCGCCAGGCTCGATCGCGCGACGCTGCGCGAGCTGATCCTGCGCTTCTCCCTGCTGCTCCGGGAGGTCCCTGAGGTGGTCGAGGCTGACCTGAACCCGGTCCGATGTACGGCCAACGGCTGCGTCGTGCTCGACATGCGATTGCGGATCGAGCCCTGGCGCCCGGCCCCGCGCGTCAAGACATGGTGACCGGCTTCGTGTCCGCAGACGCGCAAACTGCTTCCATACGCGACCCTATGCAATTCGAGTTCCACCCGGCCGCTCTGAACGAGATCCCACAAGCGGGCCGGTTACCGCCCGGCGTTGGCGCGAGGTCGCGCCGGCCCCTGCCCCGGGACGCGTCGCCCAGACGATCGCCATAATCGCCATCATCTGATGCCCAATCCCGTGACGATCCTACTTGTCGAGGATAACCCGGATGACGCGACGCTCACGGAGCGGGCTCTCAGGGGCGTGCCCGCCAGCCTCGAGATCGCCCGCGACGGCGAGGAAGCGCTCGACTATCTGCTCAATGACGCCAACGACCTGCCGCGGCTGGTGCTGCTGGACCTCCGGCTCCCGAACACCGATGGGCTCGAGGTGCTGCGGCGGATCCGCGAACACGAGCGCACATTCCTGACCCCGGTCGTGATCCTGACGAGCTCAAGCTCGCCGAACGATGTCGCCGCGGGCTATCGGTACGGAGCCAATAGCTACGTCCGCAAGCCGGTCGACTTTGAGGAGTTCGCCGGGCTGATCCGTCAGATCGGCTCGTACTGGCTGGTGGTCAACGAGCCTCTATCTAATAGTCGCGACCGGTAACCGTTGGTCGCGGGATTCGGGCGCTGCTAAAGCGTTCGCTGCGCACTACGCGGAAGATCGATCCGAGCAACCGAACCCCGCCAGCGCGGGTGGCGCTGGTGGGTAAGGCGCCCCGGCCCCGCTACGAGTCCCGATCCGCTGCAGGGCTTTCGTGGTCGCCTGTGTCTGCTCGGGTGCCGTCGCCCGCCGGCGGGGCTGGTTCGTTGATGATCAACCAGTAAACGCCTAGCTGCGCGATTGCGGTGGCGAATTCGTCGAACTGGATCGGCTTGCAAACGTAGCTGTTGGCCCCGAAGTCGTATCCGTTCATGAGGTCGCCGTCTTCGCTTGAGCTCGTCAGGATCACCACCGGCACGCGGCGGGTGCGCTCCTCGGCGCGAATGCGCTTGAGGACCTCGAGACCGCTGACCCGCGGGAGTTTCAGGTCGAGCAGAACCACCGTTGGAACGGGCTTCGCGGCTTGTCCGTTTGTCCCGAAGAGATAGTCGAGCGCTTGTTGGCCGTCGCGGACGACATCGACCGGGTTCTTCAATTTCGTCTGCCCGAGCCCTCGGAGCGTCAGCTCCTCATCATCGCGGTTGTCCTCGACCAGCAGAACCGCTGTCACGCGCTTGATCATCGGCCGTCTTCTCCGGCCGTTGGCCGCCACCTCGGGATGACGTCCTCGCCCGTCGCCGCGGATTCCGGCGGATGCGCACCGGGGGTCAGGCTGAAGTGAAACGTCGCGCCTTCGTTCACCGCGCCCTGCGCCCAGATCTCGCCCCCGTGGCGGTGCACAGCTCGCACCACGGTGGCCAGGCCGATACCGTCGCCCGGAAACTCGCTCTCACGATGAAGCCGATGAAACGGGCGAAACAGCTCCTTGGCATGCGCCATGTCAAAGCCGGCGCCGTTGTCGGCCACGACGTACACCGGCACGCCGTTCTGCTCGACCGCCCCAAAGCGAACCTCGGGACTTGCGGTCTTGGAGGTGAACTTGTAGGCGTTCGCGAGCAGGTTCTCCAACACGTTGCGAACGAGCGTGGGATCCGCCTCGGCGAGCAGCCCGGGCTCGATCTCAACCTCAACCCGGCGGTCGGGCTCGCCGCTTCTCAGCTCGGCGACAACCTCGCTCGCAAACGCGCTCAGGTCGACCGGCGCGCGCTCGAAACGCCGTCGCGACAGGCGCGAGAGTTGCAGGATCGCGTCGATCAGATCGCCCATCCGCACCGCCCCCGCGTGTACCCGGTCCAGATAGTGACGGCCCTCCTCGCCCAGCTTCTCGCCGTAATCCTCCAGCAGCGCCTTGCTGAACCCGTCCACCGCTCGCAGCGGCGCGCGGAGATCGTGCGAGACCGAGTACGCGAACGTCTCAAGCTCCTGGTTGGTCGCGCGTAGCTCCTCAGTCCGCTGCGTGACCCGCTGCTCGAGCTCGACATTGAGCGTGCGGATCTCCTGCTCGGCCTGCTTGCGCTCGCTCACATCCCGCACGAACAGCACGAACTGGTCCTGCTCCCCGTAGGCCATGCTGATCTCGACATCGAATAGATGGCCGTCCTTCGCGCGGTGCACGGTCTCGAAGCGGTCACAGTCCCCTTTGGTACAGCGGCGAATGCGCTCGACGATCTGCGGTTCGGTCATGATCGCCTCGATCTCCGCGATTCGCATCCGCAGCAGCTCTTCGCGACTGTACCCGCTCATTCGACAGTACGCCTCGTTGACATCCAGGATGCCGGCGGCCGGGTCATAGACCAGAAACCCGTCGCTCGTCGTTGCGAGGATCGCCTCGTACTGCTCGGCCTGCCGACGGGCGGCCTGCTCGGCCTGCCCGCGCTGAAGGGCAGTGCCGATCACGTTCGAGACCGTCGCCAGGAACGAGATGTCATCCCGCGTGAAGTGACGCTTGGTGGTTGTGTGCGCCCCGAGCACCCCGAACAGGCACTCGCGCTGCCCGATCGCGACGCTGACGCCGCTGCGGACCCCGTGATCGGTGAGCAGCGCGGCTGGATGAAACCGGGTCTCGGCGCTGAGGTCCTCGACGATCACCGGCTCGCCCGCAAGCAGCACATAACCAGCCTCAGACCCGATCCCGCCCGGGATCACGGCATGACCGACCAGTCCCTCATCGAAGCCGACCTCCGCGCGCAGGATCAGATCGCCGTCCGAGCGCAGCTCGAGCACCTTCGCGAACTCAACCTCCAGCGCGCGCGCCACAACAAGCGCGGCAGCATCCAGCAGCGCTTCGAATCGGGGGTTGGTGAGCGCCAGATAGCCAAGCTCGGCGACCGCCTGTTGCTGGCGCTCGCGCGCCTGCAGCAACCGCTCAGCTCGGTTGCGGTCGGTGACGTCACGCGCGGCAGCGAACACACCGCGTACGTTCCCGGTCGCGTCGCGATAGACCGTCGCGTTGTAGAGCACATCCGTCACCGCTCCGTCGCGGCGGCGGATCGTCAACGGATAATCGGTAACCGAACCTTCCGAGAACACGCGGTGGTACCCCTCTCGCGCCCTCTCCGGCTCGGTGAAGTAGTCCGAGAAATCGGTCCCGATCAAGCGCTCGCGCTCGACGCCGGTGACGCGCCCCGTCGCGTCGTTGACATCGGTGATCTTCCCCTCCGCGCTGATCGTCACCAGCGGATCCAAACTCGCCTCGATCAGGCTACGCGCATACTCCGACGCCTCGCGAAGCAGCGCATCGCGTCGGACCCGCTCAGTGATATCCGTCGCGACGAGCGACCACGCTGAACCGGTTCCGGCCGGGAGCGGCGTGATCGAGAGGTTCACCTCGACGCAGTGGCCATCCGCGGCCAGCAGAGTGAATTCGCCGCTATTGCGACGCTCTCCGTCATCGCCGCCTACCAGCTCAGCGAGCGCGGCGCGCTGTTCGGCTGCGACGAGCCGCTCGATCGGCGAGCCGACGAGCACCGACAGCGGGAGCGCGAGCATCTCCGCCAGCCGGTGGTTGGCATACAGCACCACACCGTCGCCGGAGATGCTGGCGGCGCCCTCGGACATCTGCTCGAGCATGATCCGGTAGGGCTCATCTGCGCCCGTCAGGGTGAACACGCGGTCGCCCTCGCTGGTTGACACCACCAGCGCGTCGACCTCGCCGTTGCGAATCGCGCGTAGAGTCTCCTCCGCTTGCTCTGCTCGCGAGCGGAGCTGATCTATCGACTCAGCAGACGGGGCGCTGCGGTCAACCTCGGAGCCGCGCTCACTGCCGGGCATCTAAGGCTCGATCGGCCGGAGGTCCAGTCCGAGCAGCACGCGGTCGCGGTCGGACATGTCCCCAACCAGCCGCCGCACCGGCGGCGGCAGCTTCTTGACCAGCGTCGGCGCGGCGATGATCTGCTCGCCCTCGGCGAGCGTTGGTTGCTGGTAGATGTCGATCACCTCGAGCTTGTAGCGGCCGGCGAGCTCGGCCTCGCAGATCTCGTGAAGGTTGGAGATCGCGCGCTGCGATCCCGCCGTCGCGCCGACGACGTACAGCCGCAGCAGATACTTGCGATCGTCGAGCTCCCGGATCCCCTCGGAGAAGCGGGCGGCCGTGTCCTGTTCGCTCATCGCCGCTCACCGCCTCGCGCGGGGACAAGTTGCAGCCCGACCAGCACGCGTTCGGTGTCCGACAGATCGCCGATCAGCTTCGTGATCGGCTCAGGGAGCTTGCGCACGAGCGTCGGGATCGCGACGATCTCATCGCCGCTGGCCAGCTGCGGGCGCTCGAGCAAATCGATGACCTCGATCTCGTAGCGCCCCGCGAGATGCGTCTCGCAGATCTTGCGCAAATTCGAGAATGCCGCCACCGACTTCGGGGTCTGACCGGCGACGTACAGCCGCAGCAGGAACTTCTCGCCCGCGGCGGCGTCCGGGGTGTTCGTGGCTGTCATCAGCTCATCTCCTCGTGCCCGTTCTCAGGGCTGGTGGTGCCGCTGCGCGCGGAGATGATCGCCTGCCGGTCCTGCTCGAGCTGGCGCTCGAGCCGCTCGCCCGCGTCGATCTCGCCGGAGAGCTGTTGCGTCTCCGCCTCCAACTGGTCGTGCAACGCCGCGATCTGAGCCTCCAGCGTGGAGCGGCGGGACTTCAGCTGCTGGCGCTTGGCTTCGAGCTCTTCGCCGCGGGAGATCGCCTGCGCGCGGTCGCGCGCTTCCTGGGAGCGCCGCGCTGATCCCATCAGCACCCCACGCTCAGCCGCGTACACATCACGGATGTACGGACCCTGGCTGGTGATCTGAAACTCCCGCACCTGGCTTGAGTGAGCCATCCCGCGGGACTTCAACACGTTGATCCCGCGGTTGCGCTCCCCGTCGATCTCGAGGTTGCTGACATCGACCCACGTGTCGATCACGCTCGAGATCCCGAGCCCCGCGCGATCGTCAAACTCCCCCCGGATCAGCGTCGTCATCACCGCCGTGGTCTGCCGCGCCTTGAAATGGTCGATCAAGCGGCTAAGCATCGCCCTGAGCTGAACCTCCTCGCCGTTCAACGCCGACAACGGGTCGATCACGACGTTCGCCGGCTCGAACTCCTCAACCGCCCGATACAGCGTGGCTAGATGCGTCTCCAAGCCATATGACGCCGGACGCGCCGAGGCGATCCGCAACATCCCTGCATCCACCCAGCGCTGCACGTCGATCCCGACCGAACGCATGTTGCGAGCGACCTGCGCCGGGGACTCCTCAAACGCGAACAGCATCCCGCGCTCACCGCGCCCACACCCCGCCTCCAAGAACCGCGCGCCCAGCGTCGTCTTACCGGACCCCGGCGTGCCCGAGATCAGCACGCTCGAGCCTCGAAATACCCCGCCGTCGAGCATCCGGTCAAGCTCTCCGACACCCGTCGAGACCCGCTCGCCGCTGGCGTTGTGGTCCAGCCTCATCGAGGAGACCGGCAGCACCGAAAACCCGTTCCGATCGATCAGGAACGGATACTCATCCGGACCGTGATGCGACCCCCGGTACTTCACCACCCGCAACCGACGCGTGGAGATCTGATCGTGCACCCGATGATCGAGCAAGACCACGCAATCAGACACATACTCCTCGAGCCCGTGACGCGTCAACGTCCCCTCGCCGCGCTCCCCAGTCACGATCGCAGTCACACCCCGGTCATTGAGCCAACGAAACAACCGGCGCAACTCCGAGCGCAAGGTCAACTCGTCGCCCAGCGGCCCGAACAGCGCCTCGACCGTGTCCAGCACCACCCGGTTCGCCCCGACCGAGTCGATCGCCGCAGCCAGCCGGATGAACAAGCCCTCGAGATCCCACGCCCCCGTCTCCACGATCTCACCTTCGCTAATGCGAATGTGATCCATCGCTAACAACCCGCGCGCCTGCAGATCCTTCAAATCCCACCCCAGCGAAGCGACGTTCTCCGCCAGCTCCGCCGGGGACTCCTCGAACGCGACAAACACGCCCGGCTCGCCGCCATCCACCGCGCCGCGCACCAAAAACTGCATCGCCATCAACGTCTTCCCGCACCCCGGACCGCCGCACAACAGCGTCGTCCGCCCCCGAGGCAACCCGCCATCGGTCACCTCATCCAAACCAGGAATCCCCGTCGGGGCCTTCGACAACGCGTCCAGCGCCGACAATCCAAACCCGACCTCAGAACCATCAACCATCATCTCGACCTCCAACCCGGCGCCCACGTGAACAAGCACCCTGGCCAAAGTCCGACAACTGCTGGCCGAGGCGCGCGCGTCCGGAGCCTGCGCGCTCCATCATCACAACCGCAGGCCGCGAGCGCAAGTCTTCGAGCGTCTGCACGAGCGGCGCGGGCACACGCCCATCAACGCGCAGCTCGTAGACGGCAGCGTCGATCTCGGGAACGTCCAAATCGTCAAGCGCGTAATCCATTCCGATCGGCGTGACCGGGTAGCGCAGCGCCTCAAGCGGCATTCCGGGGTCGCGCAGCACGAGCGCAACCTCCTCGCGCGTGGACCCTGGCCTCACGGTGATCGGCATATCTCGACTCTGGAGCATACGCCGAGCTTGGGCCGACACCGATCGCGCCGGACGGTCAACCGGAGAGCTGTAAATGCTCGGGGTGCCCGCCAACCGTGCCCGTCTTTCCGTTCTCCGCGCGTTGCGAAAGGGACCTGTTCACTCCTGCTTCGTGGGCGATGGCAGCTGTCTGCGAGCCCGCGGCGCCAACACCGCTCCTCGGGCTATTGCTGGAGCCGATGCCTCCTGGTGCTAGCCGGACGACCATTTTTCAGCAACGCCGACCGCTTGCTCATGACCGAGCTCGACCGCGCCGAGCTAACAATCGCCCCAGCCGTGAGCGCGCTTGCATTCGCCGAGAACGGGTCGTCGCCAGCGCGCTGCCCCCGTCGCAGCCAAGCTCATGCGTCACGCCGGACGCACGCATCTCAAACTCGATCGCGGCTGGCCATGGTCAGACGCGATCGCCGCCGCGTTCACACGACCGCGATGCTTCGCGCCTCGAGGTCGAAGTAGTAAAGCGTCAACTGGATCGCCGCGTACGGGACCGTGAAGGTGTAGACCAGGGAGGCCGCGAGGTTGATGAAGTTGAGGGAGTGGTCGGTTAGGAGAAGAAGCCCGACGCCGAGTAGCGGGCCGGACAGCGCGGCGAGCGCGTCCACCAGCACGGTGAAGCGGAAGGTCCGCCACCAGCGGCCCTGACGAGCTCGGAGCTGCGATGCAGCGAGTCGGTTGCCGACAGGTCGCCGAGCATGCACGCCTCGACGAACAGCGACCAGCGGATGAAGCGGTGGATCGCAAACGGGATCCCCACGACGGTGATCGTGAGCAGTAAGACCATGCCGAGTTCGGTGACCATCCCCCTGAGCAACGGCCGCAGCCGCCGGAACACGCGCCAGTATGCCTGCCCGGCGAGTATGTGGCGCTTGGTGTCGATCTCGTCCAAGATGACGGCCACCGCCGCGGTCGCGATCACGGACGCGAACACGCTTCCGACTCCTCCGATCAGGATGGCTATGAAGGCGGTGACCGCGCCGTGCCGGCCGTCCAGCGCGATCAGCGGCGCGACGCTAGTGAGATGGAAGATCACCCACTGGATCCCGGCGGCGATCAAGCTGACCGGTACGAACATCGCGCCTACCGCGGCGAAGGTCGGCAGGTTGCGCGTGTACAGGCGGGCCGCCGCTCCGAAGATCTGACCGCCTTCGCGCCGCAAGCGGAGCGGGTGCGGATCGGGTGGCCGCCATGTGGTCGCCAGCACGGAGGCGCCCAGCCCGCCAACCGCTAAAAGGAGCAGCGCGAGGAAGGGGACGGGATGAACGAGTGACCAGTTCAACATGGTCGCTCCGCGGCTCACGGCGCCGCAGAAGAAGGTGCCCACGCTCACGCCGACGGCTCTTCCGGACGGCACCTCGACGCTTGTGTTGCGTAGGCCGTCGGCCCATTCGATCGGCGCGAGCCACTGGGGTTTCATTCCCGGACCCGTGGGGCCGTTGTTGATGCCGCTCTCCTTCTGGCCCCAGCGTCCCTGGAACGCTAGCCAGGCGTATGGGGCCGACGCGGACGAGGGGATGTCAGGCAGCAGCACGGTTTGGAGTTGCAGTCGTCGTGTGGCAGCGCGTGTGTCATCGCACCCGAAGCCTTCACGGGCGCCTCGGCCGAGGTAAAGCGCGCTGCCGAAGTAGTTGGCGTGCGAGCCGGTGGCGTCGTAGATCACCGGGTGCGTGCCCTGCTTCTCGAGTTTTGTGTCGGTCCACTCCGACCGTTCGCCGCCTGCGTGTTGAGACAAATCGACCTCGTACGGCCCCACTCGGAGCGCCTGCGCCGGAGTCGACGCGTTGAAGTCGACCTGGGCCATCTCCCAGTCGCTCTCGTGCTTATCGGTGAAGTCGTTGAAGGTGTAGTAGAACCAGTACTGAACCGCCAGCTTGCCGGGGTGCGACGGGTCCCGTGCGAGGTGCGCATAGACGCTGGGCCGTCGGCCAGCGTTCCAGGTGCGGAACTGCTTCTCATAACCGCACCCCGGCTTCAACGGGTCTCCGGGGAGATCGAGGTAGTAGCCCGCGCCGAGGCCCCACACGTCGCTCGCGGTCGGGGCCCGCTTGACGAGCTTGCCGTTCGGACCGCGCAGCGACACCGCCTGCCTTGCGAGGACGATGTCGACGATCGTGGGCCGGTAGGCCTCACCGGATCCGCACGGCTTCGCCTGTGGATCGAGCGAGAGCACGGGGGAGTACCTCGCGGCAAGCTGCCGCTCTGGCGACTGCGGTTCGTCGGCCGCAGCGGGTGTTGCCCAAAGGAGGATGAGCGCGAGCACCAGCCGACCTGCTCTCCACGGGCGCCTCAGCCTGCGCCAAACGCCACGGTGCCCGCTCTTCCTCGCGTTGTCTACCACCGGGGTTGCTCGTTGTCGGTCGAAGTCGATCGAGCCAATCTTCCCGCGCTTGCCAACCCGATATTCGATCGCCGCGTCGACTGCTGTGGCGGCCCGGGATGATCGGTCATGGTCACGCGATCGACATGGCCCACGAGGGCGTGCAGCGAAAGGAGGTGCGGCTGCTGGCGATCGTCCCTCACCACAGCATTGAACACGCCCGAAGGCGAACCGAACGTGTCCTGCGAGCCAGCCAGACCAGGGTGCGGACCAGGGTCTCACGGGCGCGAACTACGGACCGGGCGATGACGCTTCGTGGCGCCACCAAGCAGAGGAGACCGACATGTCTGAAACGACCGAGGAGTCGGGCACCACGGCGATTCGCCCCTTCCACGTTGACATTCCGGACGAGGCGTTGGAGGACCTGCGGCGCCGCATCGCCGCGACGCGTTTGCCCAGCAAGGAGCTCGTCCCGGATCGCTCGCAGGGCGTGCAGCTGGCGACGATCCAGGAGCTCACGCGCCACTGGGCGACGGAGTACGACTGGCGCCGATGCCAGGCGAGGCTGAACGCACTGCCGCAGTTCAAGACCGAGATCGACGGGGTCGACGTCCACTTCATCCACGTGACGTCGCGGCACGAGGACGCGTTGCCGCTGATCATGACCCACGGGTGGCCCGGCTCGGTGATCGAGCTGCTCGAGACCGTCGGCCCGCTGACTGACCCGACCGCGCACGGCGGCCGCGCCGAGGACGCGTTCCACCTGGTGCTGCCCTCCGTCCCCGGGTACGGCTTCTCGGCCGAGCCGACAGAGCTCGGCTGGTACGCCGGCCGCGTCGCGCAGGCGTGGGGGAAGCTGATGCCCCGCCTCGGCTACACCCGCTACGTCGCGCAGGGCGGCGACGTGGGCGCCGCCGTCACCGACGCGATGGGCCGCCAGGCGCCCGAGGGGGATCGGCCTCCATACGAACCTGTTCGTGCCCGGGCTGGCGGGCGGCGCGTTTCCGACGGAAACCGAGGAGGAACGCGCGGCTGCCGAGGCGGGGGCCACGTTCAGGGCGACCGGCTTTGGCTACTTCCTCGAGCAAACCACGCGGCCGCAGACGATCGGCTACGCCTTGCTGGATTCACCGGTCGCCCTAGCGGCGTGGATGCTCGACCACGACACCGACAGCTACTACAAGATCTCCCGCGCGTTCGTCGACCGGCAGGAGGTGGGTGGTCTGACTCGAGACCACATCCTCGACAACATCACCACCTACTGGCTGACCGGGACCGGAGCCTCGGCGGCCCGCTCGTACTGGGAGAGCGGACAAGCCACAGCTCGCGCGGCCGGTCAGGCCCCTCCGCCGGTCTCCGTCCCAGTCGGATTCACCACGTTCCCCGGCGAGATCGTCGCGACCCCGCGAAGCTGCGTCGAGCAGGCCTATCCCACCCTTACCTACTTCAACAAGGTCGACAAGGGCGGCCACTTCGCCGCCTGGGAAGAGCCCGAACTGTTCGCAACCGAAATCCGCGCCGCGTTCCACACACTGCGCTAGAGCAGTCGACAACTACAAGGCCACAGACGTCATCGCCGGACGGATACTCGGCGCGAATCGCAACGACCCAGCGACGAGTTCGTTGACACCCGGTGCGCAATGTCACATTTAAAGCCTTGAGCTGCGGCGATATTGGGACGCAGGTGGAAAGGACTGTTCTTCCAAAGGGGCGTGCAATGTCTGGGATCGGAGCCGAGTCGGTGAGCAACCGCGCCGATGGGGTGTTTTCAGGTGGCGGCATCAAGGGGCTGGCTTTCGCCGGGGCGATCAAGGCAGCCGAGGAGGCCGGCTACAACGACTGGCAGAGCCTGGGCGGCACATCTGCCGGCGCGATCACCGCGATGGCGCTCGCGGTCGGCTACGACGCAGATGGGCTCAAGGAGCTGTTCAGCTTCGACTTCTCGCGCATCGACGACCGAGGCGGCCCGTTCGGACTCGGCGTCGTCGAGAACTACTTCCACCACGGGATTGTTCACGGCAAGGCACTCAGCGACTGGATCGAATCGGTGCTCGAGGGGTCGCCGGACCACGCCGGGGGCCGGGCCCCAAAGGTGTTCGGCGACCTCACGCGCACGCTGAACGTCGTCGGCACCGACATCGTTCACGAGCGGATGGTGGTGTTCCCCGACGACGCCGGGCTGTACCTGGACGAACAGTCGGGCGAGCCCTACACCCCGGCGAGTTTCCCGATCGCGACAGCGGTGCGGATCAGCGCCGGTTATCCCGGGTTCTTTCCGCCGATCGCGCTCAACGACGCCGCGACCCGCTCACCAGGCGCGCTCGTCGACGGCGGCGTCACCGCCCCGTTTCCGGTGTTCCTGTTCGACGACCCCAACCCGAGATGGCCCACCTGGGCTTTCCGGCTGTTCGGCGGGATGCCGCCCGAACAGCCACCCGACCACCCGATCAACGGCCTGTTCTGGCCGATCGACATGGTCAAGGATGTGATCGACACCGCGATCAACGCGCTCGACGACTTCGAACTGAAGACGTTCCCCGACCGGGTGATCGCGCTCCCGACCGGAAACGTGTCGACGCTCAACTTTTCCCTGTCCCAGGCCGACAAGGACTTCCTATACGAGTCCGGCTACGACAGCGCGAAGGCGTTCTTTTCCACCGATCCGGCCGGCAAGAACCGCTTCGGCAAAGCCGCCGGTGACGCACCGACACCAGCAGCGGTGGCGTCAGGCGTCTCCCGGTAGTCGCGCCTATGCCTGAGCGGGCCCGATCTTCCAGGGTGCGGCCGACTTCGACCTCGAGCTGATCGAGAGCCGGACGCTCGACGGCAACATCCAAGAGCTCATCTACCGGCCAACCCTGCATGTCTGAGTCCGCGCTGCAATCGGTTCAGGTCGACTTCTTCGACCGTACGATCGTGAACCGGAATGTTGAGGGTTTGGATGCGCGGCCGGCGGCATCGCGTGCCGTCATCGTCACGGTGTAGTGCCGAGGCCGCAGGCGCAGAGTATTGAGCCTGTGGGTGTTGCGACCCTTGAGACCCGCGAATCTCAGTGTGGCCACGTTGACCAACTTGGCGTTGTGGCCGACGACCTTCGTCCTGATTACGACCGTGATTCGCGCGCGCTCAGACAGCGTGAACCGGAGCCTCGTGCCCGCGCCGGCCGAGAACTTCGACGAAGCGAGCGCGACATGCGACAACGTCGGTGGCCGCGTGTGAGCGCTCGTCTTGAACGTGCGGTCCGCTCCGTCCCTCGTCCCTGCGGCATTGGTCGCAACGAGCCTGTAGTGGTAGGTGGTGCTGGGCGGCAGCCCTGCAAGCGCGGAGATCACCGCTTGCGTGCCCGAGCTCGACCCCGCGCTGGCGATTTGGGTCGAAGAGCCATAGCTGCTCGTCTTGCCGTAGTCGAAGTGCACGGTGGTGGCCAGCCCGTTGGGATTGACCGTGCCGTGGATCGTCGCCTTGGTCGCGCTCACGTCCGTCGCCCCCTCGGTTGCGACCGTCGGCGGCTCGGTTGTCGTGAACGTGCGGTCCGGGCCGTCCGTGATTCCGTCGGAATTCGCGGCGACGATCCGGTAGTGGTAGGTCGTGCCGGGCGACAGGCTCGCGATCCCCGCGGCCTCCGTCTCGGGCGTTGAGCCCGAGCCCGCGCCGGCACCCGGGGTCGAGGAACCGTAGTTCTCGGTTGCTCCGTACTCGAAGTGCCAGGTCGTCGTCAGGCCGCTCGGATTGACCGTACTGGTCAGCGTGGCCTTCATCGGGCCCACGTCCGTCGCCGGTCCGGTCGCGACCGTCGGCTGAGCGGTCAGCGTCGTGAAATCGAACTGTCCGCCGTCTTCGCTACCCGACGCGTTCGTGGCGACGAGATCGGCGCAGTAGTCCGTCGCGGCGGTGAGACCCGTCACCACGACCGAAACGTCGTGATTGTTGGAATCGGTGAACCCGAGCGGCTGGGATGGCGTCGAGTGCGCCGCCCCTCCTGAGTCGCCGTCGGTCTGGCACCATTGCGAGCTGGCCAGGTCGTACTGAACCGCGTAGCGCGTCGGCTGACCGGTCCCGTTCACGATCGCGTCGACCTTTGCCGTCGTCGCGCCAGTGGCGAATGTGTCCTCCGTAAACACGTTCGGCAGCGCCGCTCCCAAGAATGCCTGCCCACCGTCTGCGTCCCCCGAGGAGTTGGAGGCTACAAGGTCGGCGCAGTAGTCCGTCCCGGGAATCAGACCGCTCAGCCCTACCGTCACGTCATGGGGCGCCGAGTCGATGAAACCCAGGGTTTGCGCCGCAGTCGAGTTGGCCGGCGATCCCGACTCGCCGCCAGTCTGGCACCAGTCCGAGTCCGCCACGTCGTACCCAACCTTGTACGTCGTCGTCTGCCCAGAGGGATTCACGCTCCCGTCGACCGTCGCAGTGTTAGCGCCGGTGGCGTTCGCATCGAACGTCGAGGCGAGCGGCAGGCCCGCGCCGAACTGGATCTGCTCGCCGGTCGCGCTGCCCGACGAGTTGCTGGCGACCAGTGCGGCGCAGTACTGCGTTCCGGGCGTCAGCTCGGTCAGGTCAACCGATGCTTCATGACCGTCGGTGTCGATGAACCCGAGCGTCTGCGGCGTGGTCGCGTTCGCTGGCGAACCCGAAGCGCCGCCGCTCGTGCACCAGTCCGAGCCGGCGAGGTCGTACCCGACGTCATAGGTCGTTTTCTCCCCACCGGGATTGACTGACCCATCGACGGTCGCCGTCGCCGCGCCCGTCACGGTCACGTCGTCGGTCGACGCGCCCGGGGACGAAGCTAACGCTGCGCTCGGTAGGAGAGCCGCCAGCGCGCAACCGGCCACGACGGCCGGCAACAAGCGCGCGATGACCCGAGCAGAACTTGAATCCGACATGGTTCACCTCGTCGTTTCCAGTAGGCGGAACGGACGCCCGCAACTGTCCCGGTCGGCGATAACAACCGGGCCACATCCGATAACAGCCGGCGCCGGGTCGGGGAATGTTGGCGAGATGCAGGCGGGCGTGGACGAGATCAAAAGATGAGGCTTGCAGCCCGGTGCTCGTTGCGTTTCCTGGATAATTTCCGCGTTGGCCACGCGCGCTCTTCCGCAAACGCCCTGGCGCCAGCGATCCGCGCCGGACGGCCGAACACTGAAGGCCGAGATGACGACCAAGCCTCAGCAAGCGTTCGAGGGCGCGCAGGGCGCACTGCTAGCCGAGTACGGCGTGGTCGCCGAGGAACGAAGGATTCGGCTCGCCGATCCGCCGCTATCTGTTCACGTTCTTGAGGCCGGCGCCGGCGAGCCGCTCCTGCTCGTCCACGGCAGCGGAATGTCGGCGGCCACTTGGACGCCGCTGCTGGCGCAAGTGCGCAGTCGACGCGCGGTGGCCGTGGATCTGCCCGGCTTCGGCCTCAGCGATCCGCATGACTATCGCGGCCGCAGCTTGCGTCGTCACGCGGTCGCCCAGCTGAGCTCGATCCTGGACGCGCTCGGCCTGCAGCGTGCTTCGATCGTGGGGACCTCGCTCGGCGCGATGTGGGCGTTGTGTCTCGCGCTGGACGAACCCCAGCGAGTGAGCGCAGTCGTCGGCCTCGGCGTACCGGCCGTCGCGCTGGCGGGCATGCGCTCCGATCCGTTCTTCTGGGCCATGACGTTGCCCGGGCTGGGCAAACTGGTTGCGCGGATCCCGCCGCCGCCCACCACGGCGGCGACCCGCCGAGCGATGGCCAAGGTCCTCGGCCGCGGCGCTCTTGACCGCACCCCCGACGCCTTCTTTGAGGTCGTCCGTGCAGGGATGCGGATGCCGGGTTGGCGCCAAGCGATGTGGACGCACCTTAACCTGGCTTTACGAGCCGGCCGGCAGCGCCCGGAGAACATCCTGGCCGACGATGAGCTGCGCCGGATCGCCGCACCCGTGCTCCTGATCTGGGGAGCGGAAGACGTCTACGGTGCCCCCGAGATCGCCGATCGCGCACTGCAGCTCATCCCCAACGCGCGCATCGAGGTGCTGCCCGGCGGACACGCCCCGTTCCTAGACGACCCCGAGCGCTGCGCCACGCTAATCGAGCAGATCACGTAAGCGGGTCGCACAAACACCGCAAGCCGAACGGTCGCGTCGCGTCCCGGTATCGCTGACTCGCGCGGCAGGGGCAAAGCGGGACAGTCCGAGCGTCAGTAATCGTTCTCGAAGGCGAAGTAGGAACCGCGGATGGCGCCGGCCAGCTTCGACTTCTGCCTCGCGAACTTGAACCGGGAGGCGAGCTCCGCGGGGACTTCCATCCCTTCGGAGAGCTTGAACCCGACCGCCCGCTTGTTGGCGTCATCGATGGTGTACATCACGTTGATCGACAGACCGCTCTCGTAGAAGACGTAGGCGATTCGGATGTTCTCGACTTGGAAGGCCGTCGCCTCGAGAGGGCGAGCCGAGATGACGATGTCGCGTTCTTCCTTGAGGATCCGGTGCACCCAGTCGAGGGTCGTCTCGGCGTTGCTCGCGGGCTCCACCGTGAAGACGTGGTCGTACTTGTTCTTGAAGTAGCGGGCCTCGTGGGCTCGCAGACCGGCGAGCGCGGCCGCGACCGTCGAGGACTCGAGGCCGACGGTCGAGACATTGTTGAAGTCCACGGCGTAGGGCATGACGCAATCTCCTGTCAAATTGCCTGGTGTTGTGCGTCTACCGCCCATGACCCTAAACCAGGCCGTGATGTGACCTTGATCATCTCAGCTCCAGCAGATTTGATCGCGAGCGGCCGATGCCGTGGTCGGTTCCTACGGATCTTGGGTTCGCTGAGCGAGGCCGACGACACGGGGCACCTTGGCCCGGTGGACGTGCCTGACGTGGAGCTGAGCCTCTCGGAGGAGGATCCGTAGGCTGGAGGAGCTCTACCGACCGCGTGCAATCGCTTGCCACCAGTGAGGAGGTTGTAGATGGAGACCTGGGATGCCATCACCGCTCGGCGCAACGTCCGCGAGTTCGCCGACCAGGTGATAACCGACGCGGACCTCGACCGCGTGCTCGAGGCAGGCCGGATCGCGCCCTCATCGCAGAACCACCAGCCATGGGATTTCGTGCTCGTGACCGACCGGGAGATGCTGCGTGGGCTCTCCCGGGTCTGGCGGGGTGGCGGGCATATCGCAAACGCGGCCGCCGCGATCGCGCTGGTGGTCCCTGACGAGGAGGAGCCCCGCGCCCGCGAGCGCAATCGTTTCGATGTCGGCCAAGCGACGATGCAAATGATGATCGCCGCCGCCGATCGGGGGATCGGCGCTGGTCATTCGGCCGTCGGCGATCAGGACCTCGCGAGGTCGGTGCTCCATGTTCCCGACGCTAAGCTCGTCGCGTTCGTGATGGATCTCGGCTATCCGGCGGACCGGCCGCTGAGGCCCGGCACCCGCTTGAAGCGGCGGTCGTTCGACGAGGTCGTGCACCGCAACGGCTGGTGAGCGAGGTCGGCAACGAGCGCGCCGGTCTTTGTGATCCACGGCGTGCGTGGTCGGAGGTGCGCCCTAGCTAGACGTCGAAGACCTCGACTGGTTCCCCGGAATGGGTCCCGTCAAAGTGAAGGAGTTCGGCTGGGCTCCCGCTGGCCAGGACGTGCTTGCCCCCGAGCTCCAGCGCCTGGCGCAGGAATCGCTTGACCTCGACCGCGGGTCCCGGTGTCTGCCGAGACGCCCAACCGGGTTGTACTGCTAGACGAACGGTCCGGACATGATCGCCACGTCGGTCACCGAGTTCGTCGGGGGTGCCGTGAAGATCGCCATGCCCTGCTTGCGCAGCGTGCTGATGGCGAGGGTCCAGGGCGCCATCGACCCGGCGCCGCCGTTGAGGGTGATCTGTCCGATCGGCTCGCCCCCGAGGGTGACCCAAAGGACTGTCCCGTTGGGGAGGTTGACGTTGCGGACGCTGGCCGTGATGACGGTGAAGCCGGCGCAGGCGGTCAGCTGCGACTGGTCACCGATCCCCCGGCCGCTCGGGGTCTTGCCGGCGATCGGCGGGCCGGTCAGCGCTGCGGTGGTCGCGCCGGGGGCGTGCTGGCATCCCTTCTGCCCGGCGGTCAGGGGCGGGGGTTGCGGCGAGATGGTCAGGCTGAACGCCTGCGTCGCCGTCTGGCCATCGGAGTCGGTGACCTGGACCGTGAAGGTGAAGCTGCCGGTTGCCGTCGGCGTGCCGAAGATCTGTCCGTTCGCAAGCAGCCGCAGGCCGGGCGGAAGCGTTCCACCCGCGAGCGACCACGTGAACGGGGGCGCGAGCTGACCTTGCACGCCGAGGTTGGTGAAGTAGAAGTTCTTCACGAGCTGATCCCCGACGAAGCCAAGCGTGCACACGCCGACCGTGCACGTGAGGCCAGTGGTGTCGACGCTCAACGGGGTCGGCCCGTTGGGTGACGTGCCGGTGCCGGCGGCGGTGATGGTCTGCGGGCTGTCCCCGGCGGTATCGATGATCGTGAACTGTGCGGTGCGGGGTCCCGTCGCGGTCGGGGTGAACTCGAACGACAGGATGCACGAAGTGCCGGCCGGGACGAACAGGCCGAGGCATGGGGCGCCCGCATTGCCAAAGTCAAGCGCGTTAGCGCCGCTCTGCTGGATCCCGTTGATGAACATCCGCCGCCGCCTCCCCCGCCGCCATGCGATGCCAGCGCCGAACCAGCACCGGTCGCGAGGAGGACGACCGACATGACCAGCGCCACCGCGAAGCGAATACGAAACATTTGCGTCCCCCTTTAATCCGAGTCACGCGCCGGTGCTCCGCCACGCGATCGGAACAATCGTTCGCTGCAGGTCTGTAGTGCAATCGGACGTTGGTCCGAAGACCCTCCCGAAACGACGATCAGGACTGGGCTTCGTGTCCAGCTCGAGCCTGACTGGGGTAGGAAGTCCCGCATATCTGAGCGCGGCTGCGGTTCCGCACCTCCCGGACGCTTGTGAAGCGCGAGTCCCTCAGATTGCTCAGGCTCGCCAGGTCGCGGAGGCGCTCGTGCGCCTCGACCAGGGACCGCGCCAGAGTGCCGCGCCGGCCTCGCGACCGAAGCAGGAGCCGTAGATGTGTGCGTGCCCGCTACTTACGCGCGGCTCTAATGGACGCGATCTGTAGAGTTGAATCCTGGCGTTCGGGATGAAGAGCAGTTTCCGAGGGAGTAGTTCAGCGATCGACCTGAGCCTCGGCGGGGCAGGCCGTCGGTCGTTGCTGGGCAGCCAGTTGGCGTGCAGTTCGAGACGCAAGGTGAGTCGCTGGTGAAGAAGCGTTTCAAGCGTTCAGCAGACGAGCACGGCGACGCGACCGACGCGGTGGTGACCGGTCTAGCCAGCCAGGAGCACGGTGACCTGCGTGCTGCGGAGGAAGCGTATCGTCGTGCCGATGAGCGGGGCGATCCCCGCGGCGCATTCAACCTTGGTCGCCTACTTGTAGAACAGGGAGAGCTCGCGGCTGCCGCCGTGGCTTTTCGTCGCGCTGACAAGCGCGGCGAGCCGGCGGCCGCAACCAGCCTCGGGGTACTGCTCGAGCAACAGGGGGACCTGACCGGCGCCGCGGCTGCGTACCGCCGTGCCAGCGAGCGCGGGCACGCCGCCGCCGCGGTCAATCTCGGCCGCTTGCTCGCACGACACGATGACGATGTCGGCGCTGAGGCTGCGTACCGCCGCGCCAGCACGCTCGGCGATGACGGCGCACTCAAGCTGCTAGCCGGGCTGCTCGCCGAACGACACGAGCCAGTCGTGGCAGAGGCCACTGAGCGCGCGGCCTATGGCGAAGTCCCAAGTGTGCAGCCCGCGCCGGCTCGACCTCCCCGCGAGGCGACGGCGAAGGACGCGCGGTGGACAGCGGACGCGAAGCGCCGCAGCCGTTTCGCTACCCGTTGGAACCTGCGCGGCCGTCGCGGAGGCACGACAGCGTCACCTGCGTCCAAAACTCTCGGCGTATCCTCCGCGCCTCCAGGCGACCGTCGCTCCGGTGCGCCGGAGCAGGCCACCGCGACATCACCACCAGAGAAGGCCGCCGAGCCAGCCGTCACCGCAACCGGGCGCCCCGAGAAATCCGGCACCGAGCCCCGTCCCAAGCAGCCGGCGGCGTCAGAGGCAGCGGCCGCCCCGCCGGCAAACGAGCGCCCCGACGAGCCCACCGCAACCCCGACTCCCGAGCCCGCCAATACGACAGTCACGGCCGGATCAACACCCGAGGCGCCTACGTCGGCACCCGATGAGCCGACATCGACGCCCGCTGAAGCGCCCGGGCCGCACGCGGACGAGCCCGGACCATTCAACGATCCGCCGACCGAACCACAGCGACGCACCGAACAGGTGAAGGCGCTGCAGGCCCAGCTGCGTGTGCTGGGGTTCGATCCGGGGCCCGCGGATGGGCGCTATGGCCCGCTGACCACCAACGCCGTGACCCGCTTTCAAGAAGCGCATGATCTGCCGGTCGACGGCGTGCTCGGCCCGCTCACCGCGGAGGCCCTGAGAGTCATCCTCCATCCCTCGACTGGCGAACGCGTTCAGCGCGTCACGGCACTACAGCAACAGCTCAGCTGGCTCGGGCTGGAGCCCGGGCCGGTGGACGGGCGCTATGGCCCGTTGACAACCGGTGCGGTGACGCGCTTCCAACAGGCGCATGGCCTTGCGGTCGATGGGGTGGTCGGCCCGCTGACAGCCGATGCACTCGCCGCAAGCGCCCCAGAGCGTTCCGCAAGCGCCCATGAGCGTGCGACCAGCGACCGGATCGAGCGCGTCAAGGCACTGCAGCGCCAACTCGGCGTGCTCGGACTCGACCCCGGACCGGTCGACGGGCGCTACGGGCCGCTGACCACCACTGCGGTCAAGCGCTTCCAGCAAGCCCGCAACCTGCACGCCGACGGCATCGCAGACCCGCGCACTCAACAAGCCCTCCACCGGAGCCTCCTCCAACAACCGCGAGATTAGCCTCGGCACGAACGCGAACACGGCGGTGACGCGCACACGTCGGCGCGGCTTCGGGCTGGCGCCAATCGCCACGGCTGAGGTTGGTTTCTGTAGAGTTGACGCCTGAGGCACGATGAACAAGCAGCTCCGAGGGGGGGAGTTCGGCGATCGACCTGAGTCTCGACGGGGTAGGCGGTGGCCCATTCTTGGGCGACGAGGTGGCGTACTGCTCGGAACGCATGGTTAGTAACCCACGTCGCTTATCGCGGGGCGCAATTGAGCACTGAACATCGCAACCGGTTCACGCGCGCGAGGCTAGTCCTCGCAGGGTTCGGCTGGCGGGTATTTCTCCGGCGATACCGCCGGCCGCTGCTTGTGGTCTTGCTCCTAGCTTGTCTAGCTGGGACTCTGGTCGGGGTCGTTGTCTTCGCTACGTCGGGCAGTTCCCCGTCCACCCCGATCCCGCCCCTCCAGCCCGCTGCGGCAACATTGGCGGCAGTGCCAACGAACCACGTGACGGGCAGCGGGACCGCTACCGTTCAACTACGAGGCGATACCGTCACTGTCATGATTGACACTACTGGACTACTCAACGGCTCGCCACATCTTGCGCACCTTCACGGAGAGGGACGGGGGACGTGTCCAACCGCGGTGAACGCGCGGCCGCACAACGGCCACCGTTCGATCAGCACCGGCGACGCGATCCGCTTATACGGTTCGACGTTGACCTCTTTCACCGAGTGGGGAAGCACCAGTGGGTCCGCACCGACCAACTATGATCTTAACCGCTATCCCGCGAGCGGAAATATCCGCTACAAGCGCACGATAACCGTGTCACGGTTAGTAGCCGACCTGATACGCGACAGCAACGCGGTGATCGTCGTACACGGAATCGATTACAACTACAACCACATCTATGACTTCGGAGCTCTCGGTGTGAGTGATCTCGACAAGACACTACCCGGCGAAGCAACCGCGCCCGCGCTATGCGGCCCGTTGCGTCCCGCGCCGGCAAGATCCGCGGCCGCTGGAATCACGACCAGGTACGTGGCTTCATTGAGGCCTGCGGTCACGTCGGCGACCGCTTCGTCGACCGCAACCACCTCCACATTGGCGACCACGACGAAAACCTCGCCGGCTGATTACGGGCGCGGCTCCGAGCACCTATCGCTTTTCTGCGATTTCCGTCACCCATGGACGATTTGATGTTGGCGACCGCTGACCAGTTGCCACGCAGCGGAGGTGGCGGTAGCACTCGCGTGATCAACACTGGCGCAGAGGCGACGAACCAGCAGTTTCGCCCGCGACCAGGCGGGAGTACGTCCTGCTCATGGTCTCATGTCCATCCGCCACGCCGTGCACCGCCGTCGGAAGCGCGGGCGATCAAGGCGGTCTCGCCTCATGGCCAGCAGCGCGTAGTTGGATAAACGGATTCGAGCGTCGAAGGCGGCGTTCCCAGGCGCTTTCGTGAGGGTGAGCGACGGGATTCGAACCCGCGACCGCCTGGACCACAACCAGACTCCGGGGGTTTTTGCTAGTTGCCTACCGGTAAGCGTTCAGTCGTCGGGGCCTGGGGCGAGGATTCCTGCTTGGTGCAGCGAATCTTGCGAATGTGGAGCGGGCTGAGGCCGAAGCGATTTATGACGCTGGCCGGGAGGTGTGTGTCGAGTTCATTCTCGAGTTGGCGGCTCGGGTACGGCGGCGAGGAGCTGGAGCGTGTCCGCGAGCAGGTGAGCTCTGCGTCCGCTTCGCCTCGATCGAGCAGCACATCACCTTCGACCCGCATGCGCGCGAGCGGTGGATCGCCGCCTACGACCAGCTCTCGCGCGGAGCGGCCGGACTCGCCGGCGCCGCCACAGCACGCGCCGAAGCGCACACGGTCCGGCTCGCCCTGCTTTACGTGCTGCTGGACTGCTCCGACGTCATCCAGCTCGAGCATCTCGAAGCAGCGCTTGCGTTCTGGAACTACAGCGCCGCGTCCGCCCGCTGGGTGTTCGGCGACAGCGTCGGCGATCCGACCGCCGACGAAATCTGGTCGCTGGCCCGCGACCGCCATGACGGCATCACCCGCACCGAGGTCTCCAACCTCTTCTCGCGCAGCAAGAAGGCCCGGGAAATTGACCGCGCGCTGCAAGCCCTCATCGACGCAGGCCGGCTCGAACGCGCGACGGTGAAGGAGCCTCGCACCGGCCGCGCCCTGACGGTCTGGCGACCCACCGGCGCGGCTCATGGACCCGCCCTCGCAGTGGCTTGAGAGAACCCTTCCTCCTTCCGTTTCCGAGAGCCCGTCTGCTCGGTTGCTGCTCAAGCCGAGGCTCCACGGGGCGCAGCACGTGGCAGAGGAGCATCAGCCGTTGCGGATGTGCGGCCGCGGCGAGCAGCAGGCGATCGACGCGCGAACGCTCGCTGACCTCGGCCAAGCGCGAGAGCCCTGCCGAGGCCGCGCACACGCCTGTGCCCGCCGCGCCCGGACCGCGACCCACGGCCAACCGTCAAACCGCCGCGAGTATTGACTACCAACTCTCGCCGGCGAGCGCGTGCCGCATGGTCGCGCCCTGCGGTTGCATGTCACCTTGTTTGGATGATGCGACACCGGGTTCTCCTCGCAAAGGTTGCGCCCTGAATTGCCCGGCAACCGGAAGGATCGCAATGACCGACCCATCGTCCGAAACCCCCGTCCTTGACACGCTCGCGGCAATAACCGCTGAATCGGTAGCGCGGTGCACGCTGGACCCCAACTCGCTCCTTGCCGTGCGCATCGCCGCCTTGGCGGCCGTCGACGCGCCGGCTGCCTCCTATCTCATGCATGTTGGGCCGGCGATGGACGCGGGCCTTACGGTTGACCAAATCCAGAACATCCTCATCGGCATAGCCCCGGTTATCGGCACGCCGCGGACCCTGGCCGCTGCACTGAAGATCACCGAGGCGCTGGGCATCGCCATCGTCGCGCTTGAGGAGCTCGAAGCCGAGCAGGGAGAGGAGTAGCGCACGGCGGCCATCGCCGCCTCACAACTCATCGGCCCGCTTTGAGTGCCGCTTGGATCGAGAACCAGCAGCGTGAGCGATGCCTCGCGCTCCTGAGCGCTCGCCGTGCCTACATGACCCGTGCGATCGTCGGTTCTCGGCTCGCTCGCTCACCCGACCGCGGTGCGTGACCCGGTCAGGGGCCGGCATCGCGAGGGAGCCCGAACGCGGGCGGTACAGCGGGCAACCATCGTGCCATCGGCTCGACTTTCGCCCACCCCCCCGTGTGCGCGTGTGTGCGCGCGAGTGCGCGGGTCTCGGCGGCCGGCCGGATCCATCCTCGACTGCGGTATCCGGGGTCTTGGAATTCGGCGCTGACGCTTCGCCTGCGAGAGCGGTCATCTCGGCGCACGAGAACTCGTCACCGGCGCTGCGCGGCTGTTCCGCAGGGCAATATGGATCAGCCCCCGCAGCCGGTGGTCGTGCTGCCCCTTGAATTGCAGGGACCGGCTCAAGGCGTTTATGAGCGCGGTCGATAAAGCACGTATGGTGATGCGACTGACCAGAGCATCGGGCTTGCCGCCGGAGCATCTAGAAACGACCGTTCGCGACGAGCGAGCCGCGCGGCCTACCCCGTCGGGCCCGACCCATACACCGCCCGCAAGTTCTACGTGCAGCTGGAGCGCACCACGCGCGGGCGGGTAGTGCGATGAGCCGCTACACCATAGAGCGGGGCATCATCGGCTACCGGATCGTGGACGCGCACGCGGGGACCGTCGACATCGTGTCGCTGCAGAGCGCGGCCGACTATGACGTGCGCAAGCTCAACGCGGGAGAGGCGAGGATTGACATTCACGCCTGCATCGGTTGCCGCGTCGTCCCAACAAACCACTACCGCAGTGCGTGACCAGCCGGGATCGGCATCATGAGAGCCCCCCAAATGCGGGCGGTACAGCAGGACAACATCGCCGGCTCGAGTCGAAAATGAGAATCGCCAGGAAGATCAGTGCGAGCGTCCCAGCCAGCCCCAATAGCGTCGCTGTGAAGCTATGAGCCCAACGTTTGACGCTCAGCCCGATCCCTGCGAGATCACCCATGACGCTGTATATAGAGGGAGCATCCGCCTACCACAAGTCGGCGTCGGGCAGGACGTGCGTGGGTAGGCAAAACCGCTGACTTCGCGGGCCGGATGAGCGGGACCGCGTCCATGGCTGCCTCGTATTCGTTCAACGGGTGGCGACGAAGGATCCGACAGCTCGGCCACGTCACTGCTGGTTCGATCGAGCACCAGCAGCCTCGCGGAGACGACCGGACTGCCGAATCGCCCCGGCGTTGCAGCAGTCGGCGCGGGTCGGAAGCCGGGCCTCGCTCGATCGGTCGGGATCAGCGTCGCTCTCGGAGATAGCAGCAGCCCAGCGTTAGCGCTGCTGCTCGATCTAGGCAGCAGTCTCGCCGCGATAACGGTGCCCTCGGACCGGCGAGCGCTACACGGCCCACACAATCGGGCCGACTCGCGTAGACCCTCAGTCGCCTTCGTCGGGCGCGTGCGCAACGAAGACTGGGCACGACGCATGCTTCAAGACACCCCTGGATGAACTACCTTCCAGCCGCGCTCGGAGACCGCTCAGGCCGCGCGAGCCGACGATGATTGCCGACGCGTCGTGCTCACGAGCCGCGTCCAGGATGGTGGAGGACACGCCGCCAGCATCGGGCAACGCGAGTGGCTCTGCATCGAGCCCGAGCGACCGGGCAAGATCGGCCCCTTCACCGGAGACTTGCTCGGCGTACGCGTGCAGACTGCGGTCGATGTCGCGCGCGGCTCCAGGGTCAACCGCCGGAGTCATCGCGAAAGCGTCCGGCTGCATCGTCGGGGCCATTGCCGCGTATGCGAGACCCTCCTCCCACACGGTGACCACAAGAAACCGGCATGAGTGCATGAGCACGGCCGCTTTAGTGATCGCCTCGCGCGCGGCGGCTGAACGGTCGTAAGCGATGATCACCGGTCCGACGGGAACGTTCATCCGCGATCAGCATAATCAGCTGTCACGCTTCCTGCGAGAAGGCTAGCTGCGACGCTGTCGCTCGTCGATCAACCCGGCAGTTTCTCGAGCGGCTCTACCGGTCTTGCCTTGAAGCGACAGCGCCGCTGCGCATGGCCGCGCTCAGGATCGCGCTGTCGCTGATCGTCCTACCGACACTGACAAGTCCGGTTCGAACCCCGCGCGGCCACGCCGAGTGGAGCGCGGCGTCGAACCTCCGTTGATGCTTGCAGAGTGCGGGTGGCGGAGCGCCTCCGAGCTAGCAGCCATCCGCTGGCTCAGGCCGTTTGCAATTCGGCCCAAACCGGGTAACGCGGCTCACGGTCGGTCGGCGTGGGTCCAGTGCGTCGCATGGCCGTGGTTGAACGACAGCCGCCCCTGCCGTGGCTGCGGTGGCTGCTTGTTCCAAACCAGCAGCGTTGGAAGGGTTGATCGACGCGGCCGACGCTGTTGCAGGTAGCCCGGAAGGGCAGTCGCGGCTTCTCACCTGGAGAATGCTCCTTGAGATGGAACGAACGCCCGGGCCACGAGCATCCGGACCTTGGCGCTGAGGCGTCAGCACGCTGGGCGAACTCGCCCACGCCGCGGTCCGCGTGGCCTCCCATTCCGCAGATGAGCCTCAAGTACCGACGGGACTACTCGTGACGGTTGGTCGGGGTCGGCGGGCGCTGAAGATCATCGCGGTGCCCGCTCCCCCGAAGATCAAACCGACGACGACGAGACCCAGGCCTATCCAGAGCACCAGGTTGGTTTTCACGCCGACGCTTACGGCGGCGTTGACGTTGCTGGTGGCGGTCGCGTTCATCAAGACAATCGCCCAGGTGCCGCCCGTGACTTTCCAGGTCGTCGTGACCTCGCCTGTACCAATGCTCGCCGCCCGCCAGAAGTTCTGACGCGCTGGCGGACTGGCCGGCGGCCCGCCCGGGTGGGTCCGATAGCTGACGGTGTCGCCGTTGACGTCGGTCACCTCGCTGCGCCCGACCCCTGCCAGGTATGCGTTGACCGCCGATTGAGGTGCGATCCCGACGAACAGCGGCTGTCCGTTGCTGCCGCGCGCGCTGACCCTCACGTGGCCGACGGCGTCGGTTGTAAAGCTCGGCAGGTCGCCGATGTCCAGCCCTTCGGTCGTAATTGCGTAACCAGACGCGGCCACACGTTTGGTCGATGAGGTGTAGTAGCCGTTCTTGCCGCGTTGGGTCAGGTGGACAACGACAAGCGCGACGCCTCCTATGAGCGCCAGGGCGCCAACGCCCGCCAGAATCCATCCGCCGATCCTGAGCCCGGTCCTGCTGCCGTTGCTCGTTGATGTCGTCGGCGTGTCCTCGCGAGGCGTCTCGGGGGACGCCGCCGAAGCTTCATTACCAGCCATGTGATCACCCTCGATTCCCCAAAGGCGTGCTCGCCGCCATATACCAACTGTGGCCCCTCAGTCCGGGCAAGTCAAGGGGATCCGCCGGCGACGCTGGGTCTCGCCGCAGGTGGCGGCAATGCGCTCAGGACGCACGCCGCCGAGGCGACTGGGAGAGCGCGCGGGTCTGGGAGAAGGCTCAAGAGAACGAGAATGCGGCGCAGCTGGCGGGCTTGTGAACAGTTTCGGGCGAGGAGTACGCAGTGGGTGTCAGACTCGCCCGAGGCGACCGGCGACGCGCGTCGTCTCTCCGGGTACGGGCGCGCCGGTCCAGTCTTCCCACAGCAACCCACCTCCGGCCTGGTGCGCTGCTGCAAATAGCCCGTTGCAACAGTCTTGCCTAAATAGATAGAGCAGACGACGAGCGGTCGTTGGTCACAATTCTCCGTGCTGAACCGTATACGGGGTGATATGCGTGATGAGCGTGTAGACGCGGAGTTGCTGAGCAGCGGGGTCGCGTCTGATTTTGGCTGCTTGTATGACCGCCACGTGAGGGTGGTCACGGCGTTCGTGGGCAGCTGGATCGGCGAGCCGGACGTGGTGTTCGATCTTGTTGCCGAGACGTTTGCGCGAGCGCTGGAGCATCGTCTGCAATATGACGAGTCGAAGGGGCCGGCGGTTGCGTGGCTTCTGGGGATCGCGCGCAACTTGATGATCGATTCCGCGCGCCGGGGGCAGGTTGAGTCGGAGAGTCGCGAACGCCTTGGGATGGGTCGGGTTGAGCTTGACGATGAGCAGCTGGAGGTGATCGCCGACCGCGCGGACGTCGAGTTGCGGGACGCGCTTGCCTCGTTGGAGGCTGTCGAGCGGGAGGCGGTGATCCGCCGGGTCGTGCTCGAGGAGAGTTATCGCGCGATCGCCGCGGATCTGCGCTGTTCTGAGCAGGTGGTGAGGAAGCGTGTCTCGCGCGGGCTTGCGCGGTTGCGGGAAAGTCTGGAGGGACGATGAAGGATCCGTTTGACATCCTGCGCGCCGAGCTGGTAAGCGCCGCGGAACGGGCGGCGCTGCCCGCGCCGCGTAAACGGTGGGGCTGGCTTCGTCGCCCGTCGCGCCCGGTGGCTGTCTTGCTGGCGGCGCTGGTGATCGCCGGGTGTGCGGCCGCGGTCGCCTCGCTCACCGGGAGTGCCTCACAGCCGCTTGCGGGGAGGGTGCCGGGACCGATTACCCCCGCCTCGCTGGCGGGCTACAGCTACACGATCGCAGTGACCCCCCAGCTGCCCGCGGGGACGGTGGGATGGGAGTCGCTCATCATCTACACCAGGACGGGCGCCAGCATCCAACCCCCCCAGAGCGGGGGGACGCTTGGCTATCCAACGGCCACGGGCCCCGTCTTCGGCGGCGGTACCGGCCCCGATAGCTGCCCCGTCTGCTTCGCGCGCGGCAACGCCGTCACGTACGTCCTGACCGGCCCGCAGGTGTTCGCCGTCCGGATCGGGAGCCAGACGATCCGCACCATCACTTCACCCGCCCTGCCGACCGGCGACCGAGCCGCGGTGGTCTTCATCCCCGCCAAAGGACGCGTGTTCCTCATCCCCACCCACGGACCCGTCCCGGTCCTCAAGCATCCGCCGGGGATGAAGAACGTCCTCACCGTCGCCGTCGAGCCGCTCGCCCGCTCCGGGCAGGCGATCCCCGGCCACTTCACGCCGTCTCCGGACGGACCGCCGCCCTTGACCTGGATGGCACCTGACGCTCTGTCGCATTGGTGGCCGTTGGGGGAATTCACGGTGCCCTACCAGGGCGCGGGCTATCACGCCCCGACCCGTCCGCGTCCAGGCGTCTGTGAGCTGGCGCAACACGGCCTCCCCGCACTTCACGCCCAGTTCGGCCACACCATCGCCTGGATCGCCCCGGTCCCGGACGCGCTCGGCGAAGTGTTCCTGTCTTGCGTCGATACGGAGTACTGGATGGACGGGTGGCCGCTCCAGGCAGGCGTGCTGCTCGATGGCCATCGGCCGGGGCAGGTTCTGGGGCCAATTCCCGGCGCGCGGCCGGTACCCGGCCAGCCGGACATGGTCAACCTCCCCCTCGGGCGAGTCCCCCTGAACTACGACACGCCTATCTCAGCTGATTCGCCGCAGCTCTCGTTGACAGCCAAACGAGTTGGTAATGCCTGGCTGGTCGTGCAGGGCGGCTCCGGACTAGCGCAGCGAGTGCAGGTTCTCAACGACCTGCGGATCAGCAAGCTCGACCTGCGTCACCTCACCTCCCGGACACGCGACTCATTAACAAGCTGCCGTGGCCGCTCGCATACTGCCCCGACCAGCCCCTCTGCGAGCGGCTGCTGAGTTGATCGATAGGCAGCAGTCTCCAGCTTGACCAGCCTGGAACAACCGCGGCCAGCACGATGCGCTGCCGCTCATAGCCCACATGTCAAGCGCCACCGAAAAATGTCGGCGATCGCCATCGAAAAATGTTGGTCTGTGGCGGTCGACGATGCGAGCTCGAGCGTTTCGCCGGTGCGGGCTAGGAGGCGCTTGAGCCAGGTCGTGCGTCGGATGGTCTGCTCGTCGATCGCGACGACTTGTTCTGGGTGGTAGGTTGGCGGCGAGAGCGACGTCGGCGAGCTGGCACCCCTGATGGAAGGCTTGCCCGAGCACGGCGCCGAACTGCTTCTCGGCGGCTGACGGCGGGTTGTCGAGCTGAAACGCAGCGGGGTTGGTGGTCTTGGCGACGCCGGCGACCGCGAGCACGACGTGCATCCGCTCGTAGTAGATGTGGCGTCCCTCCGTCCCTCGATCTCGTCAAGCCATGTCGGTCAGCCTGGACGCGAGCGCCGGCGGGGACGTGCTTGTGACGGTCGTTGAAGACTGGGTCGCGCCAGTTGCTTGAGCATGTCGGCCATGTGCTCGAGGGTTGACCTCCCGGATGCCTCGCTTCGCGTCGCGCAGCGCGATCGGCGGCTCAATCGGCGTCGTGTAAGCCGTTCTGCGGCCCGCGGCCGGGTCGACGAGGGGTATCGGTCGGGCTGTTTTCGCCGTTCTCGGCAGTCTTGGCGGTGTCGGCGAGGAGGTCGCCGCGGCCGCGCAGCCGCCAGGAGGGGCCGTTGATCGTCAGGATCTCGGCGTCGTGCAGGAGGCGATCGAGGATCGCGACGGCTTGGACTTCGTCGCCGAACAGCTGCGCCCACTCGGACACGCGCTTGTTGCTGGTGACGATCATCGAGGAGCGCGTGTAGCGGCGGTTGATCAGCTGAAAGAACCGGTTTGCGTCGGCGTGCTCGAGTCTCATGTAGCCGACCTCATCAACGATCAGCACGTGCGGGCGTTGGTAGTGCGCGAGCTTGTTGCGCAGCGTCCCGAGCTGATCGGCCTGGCGCAGCTCGCGCACGACGTCATCGAGGGTGGTGTAGCGGACGAGGTAGCCGGCGCGGAGCGCTTCCATCGCCAACCCCACAGCCAAGTGTGTTTTCCCGACTCCGGGCGGGCCCAGGATCAGCGATGAGACCTTGTTCTGAATGAACCGCAGCGAGCGGAGCTCGGCGAGACGCTTGGGATCGAGCTCGGGCTGGAAGCTGGCGTCGAACTCGTCCAGCGTCTTGTGGTGCGGCAGCCCGGACAGCTTCAGCCGGGAGGCATAGCGGCGGCCCTCCAGGACGCCGACCTCGGATTCGAGGACGAGGTCGAGGAACTCGCGATAGCCGAGCTTGCCGGCCTCCGCGCGGTCGACGAGCTCGTCGGCGGTGTCGGCGAGGCCGTAGAGCTTCAGCTCCCGCGCGTTGCGGCGGATCCGCTCGGTGATCAGCTCACCCATCGATCGCCTCCTGGTAGCGGTCAAGCGATCGGCGGTGCACCTCGGGGTCAGGCAGCGCGGAGAGGACCTGCGCGAGCGACACCGAGTCCTCGACCGGGTCGGGCAGGATCCTGACGGGGCGGCCGCGTTCGTGGCGCGCCAACCGTCGACCGTCGAGCAGCGAGTGGGCCTCGAGCTCGGTCGCCCCGAGCACGAGCTCGACCCGTTCGCCCGGCTTCGCGTCCGGCACGTGATAGCGGCGACCTTCGAAGCTGAAGAACCCATCGCGCGCCACGACCCGGGTCGTGCGCTCGACGACCAGATACGAGGTCGGCGGCAACGGCAGCAGCGCCGCGTGGTCGCGCTCGGCACGGACGGCGACGACCTCGCCGTGGGTGCCGTGCTTGCGCTGCCGGGCGATCTCCTCGTTCCAGGCCAGCCACGCGATGTTCGCCTCCTCATAGCTCGTGAAGCTGTGGCCGCGCAGCAGCCGCTCGCGGACATACGGGACGTCATGTTCGACCTTGCCCTTGGTCTTCGCCCGGTAGGCCTGGCAGAGCCGCATCGAGAACCCATAGTGATGCGCGGACGCCAACGCCTCGGGATGGAAGATCCGTTCTTCGATCGTCACGTCCCGGCCGACGTGCTGGCGCACGACCGTCTTCGTGCGGTCGTAGAGCAGCTCGCGCGGAACCCCGCCGAAGTGCGTGAACGCCGCCCGGTGACACGCCCAGAACGTGACCAGATCCTGGGAGCCGGTCAGCCGGCAAAACGAGTCACGGCTGTGGCCAAGGACCATGTGGAAGCAGAAGAGCGGCAGCTCCAGCCCCGAGCTCGTGCGGATCGGCTGCTCGTGAGACCAGTCGACCTGCGCCTGAAAGCCTGGCCGGGTCTCGAACCGCGCCTCTGCTCGAGGCTCGGGCTTCGGGCGCGAGCGCTCGACATAGCGGCGGACGGTGTTGTAGCTGCCCTCGAACCCGTAGTCGCGGACCAGGTCCTGATGCACCCTGGTCGCCAACAACCTGGGCTCCTTCGCAAGCCACTGATCGATCAGCGGCTTGAACTCATCCAGCTTCGACGGCATCCGCTTGCGCCGGTAGACCGGCTGCGCTCCCTCCTCCAGATACCGCTTCACCGTCCGCCAATCCCGGCCCAGCGTCCGGCCAATCTCGGCGTACGTGTAGCCCTGACGCCACAACGCCCTGATGTCCATCAATTCCTCCTCGCTGATCACAGACGGCCTCCTGCTCGACGACACCAAGCCGCCGAGCGTGGGGACCGCCTCAGACAGAACAGCCGACAGGGGGTGGTCAGACGACGCGCACGCGCGTGAAGGGCTCGTCGCCCGTCCGGGGCTCCTTCTCACCCATCACGCGCGTACCCAACCTCCAAGCCTCCCCGGTCGACCTACAGAATTCGATGGCCATCAACCGGCATTATTGGGTGGCGCCCACAGGAGCAGTCCTGAGGGGTGCTGCTGTTTGGCGACGATCCAGAAGCACGGGTCGTCGCGGTCGATGTCGTCGCCGGCGTGGTCCGTGCGTAGGCAGAAGGTGTGCGCCGACGTGGCACCCGGCCGCTGCTGCGTGTGCCCAACGCGGAAGCCTGGACATACGTCACACGTGAGCACAGAAGCGTCGTTCGATGGCTCACCGGGACCGATCCAGCTGCAAAGGCCGATGCGCCTCCCGCGCCGCGAGACGCACGAAGAATCCCAACGGTCGAGCCAGATCGCGCGGTAAAGGAGAAAGAACCCCCCGACTGGGTCTGTCCAGTCGGGGGGCCTAAGTACGAGGTCGGCTGGGAACTGCTACTTGCTAGTTGCTCGTGTCGCGATGTGCGTCTCAGGACCGAGGACGCCCTTTGCGGTTGCGCTCGCGGTTGGCGTTGTGTTGCAGCTATCGACCACGAACCATGCGTCTACCCGGGTCGCCAGACGCCGTGACGTCGAGCGCCGTGGAGTTGAAGTACGTCATACCGTCGCCGGTGAAGGAGTAGCCGAACGTCCCGGGATCCGCTTGCTCGGCCACGTGAGCATCGCCGAGCGCCCACGACACGCGCTCCAACAGCTGCGCTCGGAAATGCTTGCTGTCGAAGTCGGCGACGCCGACGCGCTCGCTGAGCATCACGCTGCCAGTCGCGCTGTCGGCCACCACAGTGATCCGAGACATCATGCTCTCCCTCGTTCCGAAACGTCTAACACTCCGGCCGCGCTACCCCGTCGAGTTGCGACGCCAGCAGTCTTTCCGGCTGCCGCCAGTCCGAACGGCCGCCTGCGTTGAGCGGCGCCAAGCCGCTGTCGAAGTCCACCCCCATCTGGACCGCGGCAAGCTGCCCCCACCATCGCAGGATGCGACAGCGGCCGCCGACAGAATCGCCGTTATCAAGCGCAAAACCCGTCCGCTCGCAGCGTGCTGTTAGCCGGACGGGGCCCCGGCAAACGCGTCCGCGGGAGCGGTGACGGCCGCAAGCGAACCGAGCGGCGCACCGTCGCGGTCGTAGCCGGCGCTGGCGAGCCGGCTGCGGTCAGAGGGGCTTGCGCAGGTTCACGGATAGCTCCTCGTAGTTCATCCGTTCCCCCCAGAACGAAACCGAGAGCGGGCTTCCGTGGGAGGTCGTTGTTTCGGCGATCGTCGCGCCCGCGGCTCGTCCCCATGCCTCCGCCGCCTGTACAAGGCGGGCACCGACGCCTTGCCTCCGGCTTGCCGCCGCGACGGCGAGATACTCGATCCGCAGACTCGTCTCCCCGAGCTCCGGCGTGATTTCCCGTTTTGCGGCGTCCTCTGGCGGCAGCAGCCGAGCAACGAGCGCGCCAACGACTTCACCTTCGGCCTCAGCGACGAGGTGCAGCGTGGCGCTGTCGATCGCCGGAGTCTCGCGCGCGAGCTGGTCGGCGAAGCGCTCGAGCACCTGAAAGTAGGCGGGAGCGAGGTCGAGGTAGTAGCGCGCGACCTCGGCATGGATCCGCGCGAGCGCCTCGTTATCACCCCGCCGGGCCTCTCGTACGGTGATCGGCGCCATCGCCCGGAGCTTACGGATCGAGTCCTCGCGGGCTACCGATTAGACAACGACGGGAATGGGTTATCGAGCGGAGATGTGGAAACTGCGGGAAGCTTCCTCCGAGTTGATGAACTCGGCGCTGTCGCGAGACGCTCGCCGTCAACGGCCGAGTGAAAGCCAGACTCGCTCTTGACCTAGGCTCCTCTCGATGCGTCGCGCCGCGCGCCCGAACCAATGTCCCGAGAGCACTCGGCCGTCGCGGCCGAACTGGGCGCGGGCAGCCGGTAGATGAAGCCGCGTGTGGCGTGCTGGCCGACAGATCCGTGACGGCGCAGAGGGAGGCTCATCTCTCCGGCTCCGAACGGGGTCCCGCCGCCAAGAGCGGCATCGAGACCGTCACTGCCAGATGCGCGCCGTTGCTATCGGAACCTCGAATGCGGCGGCGAGCACAGAGGTCGTTGGCTGGGCACGCTGCCGGCAATGACGATCTTGTGGGAGCAGGGTTAGGCTTGCCGGGAGCCGATGATCGTCTACAACCTATTCCCGCTCCTGGCTGGCCCATTCCCCCGGTGGGTGCCGCACATCGAGCGGGCTGCCGCGATGGGTTTTGATTGGGTGTTCGCCAACCCCGTGCAGCGCCCCGGGGCATCGGGCAGCATCTACTCGATCGCCGACTACTTCGAGGTCAACCCGGCGCTGATCGAGCCAACCGATCCTCGGTCGGGGGAGGATCAGCTGAGATCGGTTCTTCAGGCGGCTCGGGAGCGGGGGCTGCGGGCGATGGCCGACCTGGTGATCGATCATTGTGCGGTCGACTCTGGGTTGGTGAGCGAGCATCCCGAGTGGGTTGCCTTGGATTCCGAGGGCGCGGTCATCCATCCGTCTTGTGACAAGGACGGCAGCACGGTCGTGTGGGCCGATTTGGCTCGGTTGGATCATCGCGGAACACCCGACCCGGAGGGGCTCTATCAGTACTGTCTTGCCGTTGTCCGCCACCTCCTTGGGCTTGGGTTCGACGGCTTCCGATGCGATGCCGCCTACGGAATCCCGGCGGAGCTGTGGCGGCGGCTGATCGCCGATACCAAGGACGATCGGCCCCTCACAGTGTTCGTGGCCGAGACGCTCGGTTGTACACCGTGGGAAACCGCCGCGACGGCGGCCGCCGGTTTCGATTTCGTGTGCAACAGCGCGAAATGGTGGGATTTCCGCAGCCACTGGCTCCTGGAGCAGCGCAAGCTGATTGGGGAACTGGTCGCCTCGATCGGATTTCCCGAGAGCCACGACACGCCGCGGCTGGCCGAGGAGATGCACGGGAACCCCAACGCATCCAAGCTGTGGTACCTGTTTACCGCGCTGTTCTCGGCTGGATGCCTGATGCCGATCGGTTTCGAATTCGGTTTCCGCCGCGCCTTGCATGTCGTCAGCACCCGCCCGGAGGACTGGGAAACCACCTCGGTTGACCTTCGCGAGTTCATCGTTGAGGTCAACCGGCTCAAGACAGACATCGCGCTCTTCTCCCAGGAGTCTTCGATGCTGCTGCTGCCCTCCTCCAACCTGGCAGTTCTGATCATGTGGCAGGGCTCGGCGACCCTTGGCCAAGAGGCCCTGTTGTTCTTCAACACCGACTTCTGGCACGACCAGCAGGTCGAGGTCAGCGACCTGCGGGCATTTGTGCAGTCCGGCCAGCCGTTGGTCGACGTATCACCCGAGCTCCGGATGGACTTCGTGGCCGTCGCGCCCTTCTCCTATCAGTTGCGACCCGGGCAGGGCATCGTCCTGGTCACACGCTCCCTGCGCGCCTCACGGTGATCCGTTCGCGCATAGCGATGAACCGGTCGGCGCCCGGGAGCGCGGCGACGCGCCGGATCGCGCGCAGCTCAGGACCGAGTCCGCACGTCGGTAGCCGCTGCGGGAAGAACGCGTCGGAACCCATTGATAGCCCGCGAGCCTCGGTGTTGGTCGGTTCAAGCCTCGGTTGTCGTTGGGCTTCAGCTCCCGCTCGGCGCCAGCCGGTGCGCTTCCGCGTCGCCGGAGTACAAGCCGATCGTTGCGTATGTCGGCCGCCTCGATGGCCAGACGGGCGTCCACCTCATCCGCCACGCGATCTTCTACGGGGTGGCGCACGGCGCGCGGTTCATGTTGCTCGGTTCGAGTTCGGCCCCGGGCGACTGATGGCCACTTCTGGCATCTCAAGCATTACCTCAACGACTGCTCGACGTCCACCTGGAACTGCAGTTCCGCCCCGAGCTCGCGCATCTAATCTGTGCGGGG
>CAWDJM010000008.1:0-292998 GCA_963802655.1 uncultured Solirubrobacterales bacterium
GGTCAGATTGCGCATCGGGATGCCCGATTGCTTGGCCAGGGCCTGGGCCGCCTGCAGCACCCGCGCCCCGCCCAGGGCGGCGCCGAACGCGTAGATCCTCGTCTCCGGCAGCCGCTTGCCCATCGTGTCGCACGTGCAGGACCCCCTGGGCCGGGTTGGCGATTCCGTTGCCGACCGCGCCCATGTCGTCGCGTCAACCGCGGCGGGAAGTACCACTCGGTGCCGTCGACGTTGTCGAGCCCGACCCCGAGAACATCATCGCGAATCGCTGGATCGGGTCAGCGCGCCGGCGCCGTTCCAGCCGTGCAGCCCGTTGGTCGTCGTCGCGGTCAGCCCTTGCCGAGGTGGGCCTGCGCGGCGACCAGCGAGCCGGGGGCGAGGTGCCGACGTTGAGGGCTTGCCGAAATACCGCCCGAGGTCGGTGGCCGGCACCGGCGGGTTGAGTCGGCGGCCGGCAGGGGTGGGAACTGCTGACCGAGCGACCGCGCGTTGGGCTCGAGCAGCGCGCCGAGCGAGCCGGTCGCGTTGAACAGCCCGGCGAACGGCGCTGCGATGCCGCCGAAGACAGCCACGGCGTGGCGCTGGAGCGTTTAGCGCCGCCAGGGCGGAGGTCGCCTGCGGGGGTGATCCGCCGGGCCGCTGCCACCGTCGATGTAGACCAGCCCCGCGAGGTCGGCGCGCACCGGCGCGGCCGTTGAAGTTCCAGGTCGCGTACGCGGTCGCGACCGAGCCGCCGAGCGAGTGGCCACCGAGCACGACCTTGCCGCCGAGCTTGCGGGCCGCGCCGATCACGCGGTGCAGGTCGCCGACGGCGACGCTCATGCCCCAGCGCTTGGCGAAGCGACCGGTCGCGTTGGGGATCGTCTGGAAGTGGCGGCGTGATGCTGCGGGTTCGTCAGGTATCCGAGGTAGTAGTCGAACAGCTGGGTCACGCTGACCTGCCGGTCTTGGCCTGGTTGAGGACCGACTGATCCTCGAGCAGGTTCTCGCGTCGCTCGACCGACCACACCTGCCAGCCCTGTAGCCGAGGCACGATCCACTTCGCCAGCGGCACGAAGTAGGCGCCGCCGGCCGAGGTTCCCGGCTCGAGCACGAGCACGTTCTTGGCGGTGCGCGGACCGACCTTGATCACGCCGACCTTGTTGTACTGGGCCGGGTCCCGGGCGACGCGACGCCGTTCATCCAGGAACCACGCCAGTGCCGTCTGCGGGTGGGCAGACCAGCGCGCGGCGGCGCAGCAGGCCGCGATCGCGAACGGGAGCAACCGCCCGAGCCGGATAGGTGTGGACCGCATCTCTCTCCTCCTTGCGTGGCGCCCGGGGCGCGGGCATCCATCCATGGTTCTGACCCCCGGACACGATAGAGCGGCGCGACGCGACGCAACGACGTAGGCTGTGGCCCGGACTCGATGCGCGCCCTGGTCTCCTCCGCCACGCCCCCGCTCGCCGAGCTGGCGACGGTGCCAGACCCGTCGCCTCGGCACGACCAGGCGCTGGTCGAGGTGCGAGCGATCAGCCTCAACCGGGGGGAGATCCGCCGCCTGGAGTCGATGCGCCCGGGGACCGTCACCGGGTGGGATCTGGCCGGGGTGGTGCGGCGGGCCGCCGAAGACGGCAGCGGCCCGGCCGCTGGAGCGCGCGTGGTCGGCCTGGTGGGGTCGGGTGCCTGGGCCGAGCTGGTGGCGGTCGGGACCGACTGGCTGGGGGAGATCCCCGAGGCGGTCTCGTTCGAGCAGGCGGCGACACTCCCGGTCGCCGGCTTGACCGCGCGCTGCGGGCGCTCCGAGCACGGCGGCTTCGTGCTCGGCAAGCGCGTGCTGGCGGTGACGGGGGCGAGCGGCGGCGTTGGTCGATTCGCGGTCCAGCTGGCCAAGCTCGGGGGTGCCCACGTAACCGGGATCGCGCGGCGTCACGACGGGCTGGCCGAGCTCGGGGCACCGAGCTCTGACCCGGAGCTCGAGGCCGAGGGCCCGACGTTCGAGGTGATCCTCGACGCGCTCGGCGGCCCGGTGCTGGGGAACGCGCTGCGGCGCGTCGCGCCGAACGGGATCGTGATCAGCTTCGCCTCGACGATCGCCGAGCCGGTCTCCTATCCGGCTCGCGAGCTGTTCTCGCGGGCGCGGGAGCGTGCCTGTATGGGCTGTACATCTTCAGCGAGCTGCAGCACACGCGGTCGGGGAGCACCGACCTGTGCCGGCTCGCGGATCTGATCGCCGAGGGACGACTGGACCCGCAGATCGCGCTGACCGCGTCGTGGATGCAGGCCGGCGACGCGATCGAGGCGCTGCTCGGCCGCCGCGTGAACGGCAAGGCCGTACTGGTGATCGATTCGGCCGGACGGGCTTGACGTAGCGCGTTACCACCGTGTACGGTCACGGTGGTGACGGTGGGTAGGAGGGAGGTAGTAGAGGCCGGCGGCCCCGGACAGCTGGGGCTGAGTTCGCTCGTGTGCCCCGACGAGCGTCAGGTCGGCGGCCGCCGGCCCGCCCCCGGCGATCTCGGATTGGTCCAGGCATTCGTAAACACCAGCTGGAACCTCGAAGACGGCAACCGGGAGCGGTTCACCACCCCCGAGGCGATCCGCGCGTGGCTCGCCGAGCGCGGGCTGCTCGAGCCCGGCACCGAGTCGGCGAGCGAGACCTGACCCGGGTGCTCGACGTGCGCACCGGCCTGCGCGCGATGTTGTTCGTCAACAACGGCGCCATGGTCGATCCCGAGACGATCGACCGCCTCGACGACGCCCTGCGGGTGCCCGGGCCGACCGTGCACCTGCACCCGTCCGAGCGGCCGGACTTCCGGATCCGGCGCGACGGCCTCGACCAGGCGCTGGCCCTGATCGCCACGGTCGTGGCCGTCGCCCAGCTCGACGGCCGCTGGCGGCGGCTGAAGGCCTGCCGCGGCATCGACTGCGGTTGGGCGTTCTATGACCACAGCCGCAACCAGGGATCGAGCTGGTGCGCGATGTCAGTTTGCGGGGCCCGGGCCAAGGCTCGCGAGTACCGAAGGAGGCAGCGACGCGGCGACTGACGATCCTGGGCGCCCTCGCCGCCGCACTCCTGGCCGCGGGCTGCGGCTCGAGCTCGAGCTCGAGCTCGTCGAGCAGCACGGGCGCCAAGCAGGCCGCCTCACCGGTGTGCCTACCCAAGGCCGTCGATGCGGTCGCACGCTACCTCGACGTCGCGCCCGGGAGCATTTCGCTGACCAAGCAGACCGGCAACAACGCGATGCCCCAGTGCTCGCTGAGGGCGCACCCCGACCATGCGCCCCGCATCCACCTGATCGCGAACATCTACGACGGCCCTCAGCCCTACTTCGTGCTCGAGCGCACGGCGGTCGAGGCGGGCCAGCAGTTCACCAACCAGCGCATGATCGCCGCCCCGGTCTCGGTCACCGGGCTCGGGCTCGACGCCGACTGGTTCCCGGCCGAGAAGCAGCTGATGTCGACCGACGGCAAGCGGCTGATCACGGTGACGGTTGATTGGCATGGCGTCCCCGCCGCTCGCCAGCGCGCGATCGCCAGAGCCGCGCTCGCGCCCTACCTACAACCCAAACGGCACGCCGGCAAAGGCGCGCCTGGATGAGCCGCCCATCGGTGGCGGCTCAGTCGCGTTGCGAACCAGCTACTTTCCAGAGTCGTCATGGACAGCCACAGGCGACGTGTTTGGGCTTGATTAGGACGCGCCCCGCGACCCTCTCAGGCACGCCGCGTGATCTAGATTTCTTGAACCACGACCCTCGGAGGAGGAGGATCTATGAGGAAGCACAAGGGAGCGGCGTGGACAGCTGTTCTCGCTATCGGCACCGCCTTGGTATTGGCCGCGTGCGGTAGCTCCGGATCCAGTTCGTCGTCATCTGCCTCGGGCGGTGGCACATCGTCGTCGTCCTCGTCGGGCGGCAGCGGCGGCACCGTCACGCTGATGATGGGCACTGCGCCCGATTCGCTTGACCCGGGCTTCGGCTACACCACCCAGGCCGCCGAGCCCGATTGGATCTCGTACACCGGCCTGGTGACCTACGCCCACCAGAGCGGCACCGCCGGCGGTCAGGTGATCCCCGGCCTCGCCACCGCGCTGCCGAAGATCACCGACGGCGGCAAGACCTACACGGTCACGCTGCGCAAGGGGCTCGTGTACTCCGACGGCAAGCCGGTCAAGGCGAGCGACTTCGCCTGGACGGCCGAGCGCGCGATCAAGATTCCGTGGGGCGGCTCCGGCCAGTTCATCACGGCGCAGATCAAGGGCGCGAGCGCCTACGCCAACGGCAAGGCCAAGACGATCTCCGGGATCACCGCCAACGACTCGACCGGGCAGATCACGATCCACCTGAACACGGCGTACGGCGCGTTCGACAACGTGCTCTCGTTTCCCGCACTGGGTCTGGTCCCGAGCGGCACGCCGATGAAGAACATGCCCAACAGCCCCCCGCCGGGCGTCGGGCCGTACAAGATCACCAACATCGTTCCGAACCAGTCGTACTCGCTGGTGCGCAACCCCAAGTGGTCCTCGATGAACATCCCCGGCATCCCCGCCGGCCACGTCGACGTCAACGTGAAGATCTCATCCAACGTGAGCTCCAACGCGGAGGCGGTGCTCAACAACACCGCCGATGTGTTCGACTGGGCCGACACGATCCCCGGCAGCCTGCTGCCACAGATCAGCTCCAAGGCCTCTGACCGGTTCTCAAAGAAGACGGACTTCAACTCGACGTACTACGTGTTCATGAACACCAAGACCAAGCCGTTCTCGAGCCAGCTGGCGAGGGAGGCCGTGATCACCGGCATCAACCAGAACGCCATGAACCGCCTCGGCTCGGGGACGCTGCTGCCGGGGTGCTTCTTCCTGCCCCCGCACATGATCGGGCACCCGTCGGGCAAGTGCCCGTACGGCAACCCGGGCGACGGGGACCTGGCCAAGGCCAAGCAGCTGGTCCAGCAGTCGGGCATGGCGGGCACGTCGGTCACGGTCTGGAGCGAGACGACGTCGCCGCGCCAAGAGTGGATGACGTACTACACGCAGTTCCTGAACCAGATCGGGTTCAAGGCCACCCAGAAGGTGATCGCCCGCGCGAACTACTTCCCGACGATCGGCAACCTGAAGCTCAACCCCCAGACGGGCTTCGCCGACTGGAACCAGGACTTCCCGAACCCGATCGACTTCTACCTGCTGCTCAGCTCGAAGGCGATCCTGCAGAACAACAACCAGAACTTCGGGCAGGTCGATGACCCGAAGATCGATGCGGCGATCGACAAGCTCGGGACCGTGCCCACGAGCAAGCTGAACTCCATCGCCAGCCAGTGGCAGGCGATCGACACCTACACGGCCCAGAAGGCCTACATCGGTGTGTACGGCTACCAGACGTTCCCTGAGTTCACCTCCGACCGGCTGAACTACCAGGCGATCGTGTTCCACCCGTTGTACGGGTTTGACTGGAGCTCGTTCCAGCTCAAGTAGATCGAACTAAGGATGGGCCGGGACGGGTAGGCTGTCCCGGCCCCCTCCTTAGCTATGGCGACCACCGCATCAGGCACCGAGTTCTCCGGCGAAGTCCCCGCTGCGCTTCGCGCTGAAGGCGAAAAGCTTCCGCCCGGCCTCGGACCGTGGACGCTCGCGTGGCGCCGCCTGCGCCGCAACCACACGGCCCTGTTCTTCGGCGGGCTGTTCATCCTGATCGTGGTCCTGTGCCTGCTGGCACCGGTCTACGCCAAGCACGTCGCCCATCAGGGCCCGTCGTTCGAGAACATCACCGGGACCGTCAAGGTCCACGGTAAGAACGTCGACATCGTCAGCCCGACGGGGATCCCGGTCGGGCCGACGTGGCACAGCAAGTATTTCCTTGGGTCCGATGCCAACGGCCGCGACGTCGCTGTCCGGCTGCTCTACGGCGGGCGCAACTCGCTGGAGATCGGGTTCGTGGCGATGCTGATCACGATGATCCTGGCGCTGATCCTGGGGATCACCTCCGGGTTCTTCCGCGGCGTGACCGACGGTTTCATCTCGCGATTGCTCGACGTGATCTGGGCGTTCCCGGCGGTGCTGCTCGGGATCACGCTGGGCACCGCGCTGGCCGTAGGTGGTCTGGGGCCGCTGAAGGGCAATACGCTCCTGCTTCCGGCGATCGTCGTGGGGATCGTCTACATCCCGTATGTCGCCAAGCCGGTGCGAGGACAGGTGCTGACGATGCGCGAGCGCGAGTTCATCGACGCCGCGCGCCAGCAGGGCCTCAGCAACTGGCGGATCATGTTCTCCGAGATCCTCCCGAACCTGTCCTCGACGATCGTGGTCTTCATTCCGTTGATCCTCGCCAACGCGATCCTGCTCGAGGCCGCGCTGTCATACCTCGGCGCGGGCGTGCAGCCGCCGAACCCATCCTGGGGGACGATGATCGCCGACGGGATCATGACGATCCCGGCGGCGTTCCACGACGTGCTGGTGCCGGGGATCATGCTCGTGCTCACCGTGCTGTCGATCAATGTGTTCGGCGACGGCCTACGCGACGCGCTCGACCCGCGGGCCAAGGTTCGGATCGCCCACTGAGGTAGGCCGGGATGGCACGGTTCGCAATCCGCCGGATACTCGCGATGATCGTCGTCCTGTTCGTGATCTCCGTGATCACGTTCCTGATCCTCGAGGCGCTGCCCAACGGGGATCCTGCGCTGCGCATCGCCGGCCGCCTGGCGACGCCGACGCAGATCCACGAGATCCGCGTCAAGTACGGATTCGACAAGCCGCTCTACGTCCAGTACGCCAAGACGATGGGCAACATCTTCACCGGCCAGGCCTACTCCTACACGCAGGGCTTCAACGTCCTCGACGAGGTCAAGGCCGGCCTCCCGGCGACCGTCTCTCTCGCCGTCGGAGCCGGGCTCTTGTGGCTGTTCACGTCGATTGTCGTCGGCACGCTCGCGGCCATCAGGGCCGGGCGCTACACCGACCGGATGCTCACGGTCGTGTCGATGCTCGGCGTCTCGTTCCCACCGTTCTTCCTCGGGGCCGTGTTGCTCTACTACCTGGGCTACCAGGCCCAGATCTTCCCACTGGGCGGATACACGAAGCTGACCAGTGACCCGTGGCAGTGGTTCGTGCACCTGATCCTGCCGTGGTTCACGCTGTCGGTGCTGTTCGTCGGCTTCTACTCGCGGGTGCTGCGCTCGACGATCCTCGACACGATCAACGAGGACTACGTGCGCACGGCGAAGGCCAAGGGCCTGTCCGAGCGCCAGGTCCTGTTACGGCACACGCTACGCAACAGCCTGATCCCGATCATCTCGCTGTGGGGACTGGACTTCGCTCAGGTGATCGGCGGCGGCGCGATCCTCACCGAGTCGGTCTACAACCTTCACGGGATCGGTCAGCTGGCCGCCGACTCGATCCGGCGCCTCGACATCACGGTGATCCTCGTGGTCACGATGCTCGGTGCGTTCGCGGTGGTCATCCTGGCCGCAATCATCGACATCTTCTACGCGTACCTTGACCCGCGGATCAGACTGTCCTGATGGCTGACGAGATCACATCCGGGCCCGCTACGCGGGTTATGTCCGACGGACAACTGCTCCAGGTCAAGGACCTCAAGGTCTCGTTCGCGACCGAGGAGGGCATGGTCCACGCCGTCGACGGCGTCTCGTTCAAGGTCAACGGTGGCGAGGTCGTAGCGGTCGTCGGCGAGTCCGGCTCGGGCAAGTCGGTCACGGCGATGACGCTGATGGGCCTGACCCGGGGGCCCAATGCGCGCTTCGAGGGTCAGGCGATGTTCGAAGGCCACGACCTGGTAGCGATGCCCGACAACGATCTGCGCAAGGTCCGCGGCGCCGGGATCGCGATGGTCTTCCAGGACCCGATGAGCTCCCTGGATCCCGTCTACCGGATCGGTGACCAGATCGTCGAGCAGATCCGGGTCCACGAGCGCCACCTGTCCAAGGCCCAGGCGATGGACCGCGCTGTGGAGCTGATGGAGCGCGTGGGGATCCCGCGGGCCCGCGACCGGCTGAAGTCCTTCCCCCACGAGTTCTCGGGCGGCATGCGCCAGCGCGTGATGATCGCGATGGCGCTGTCGTGCTCGCCGCGGTTGCTGATCGCCGACGAGCCGACGACCGCGCTCGACGTGACGATCCAGGCCCAGATCCTCGACGAGCTGCGCCAGCTGCGCTCGGACACCGGCGCCGGGATCATCCTGGTGACCCACGACCTCGGGGTCGTCGCCGACATCGCCGATCGGATCGTCGTGATGTACGCCGGGCGGGTGATCGAGCAGGGTACGCTCGACGAGATCTTCTACGACCCGCAGCACCCGTACACCTGGGGGCTGCTCGGTTCGATCGCGCGCCTGGACCGCGACCGCTCCACGCGGTTGCCGGCGATCCCGGGAATGCCACCCTCGCTGCTGGCGCCGCCCGAGGGCTGTCACTTCCGCCCGCGCTGCCCGCACGTCTTTGACCGCTGCACCGAGATCCCGAACCTGGAGGCCCGACTGCCCGAGTCGCCCCAGCATCTGGATCGCTGCTGGCTCGAGGTCGAGCGCAAGCGCTCGCTGCGCCAGGTGGGCGATCAGATCGGGCTGCGCAGCGAGGAGACCGTGATCTCGTGAGCGTGGACGGCGAGACCACCGACCAGGGCGCGACCCAGGAGCCGGTCGCCGAGGAGCAGACCTCCCACCCGGGCAACGGCTCGTCGCTGCTCGAGGTCGACCACCTGCAGGTGTACTTCCCGATCAAGTCGGGGGTCGTGGTCGATCGCAAGGTCGCCCAGGTGCACGCCGTCGATGACGTCTCGTTCGATCTCAAGGAAGGCGAGACGCTCGGCATCGTCGGCGAATCGGGCTGCGGCAAGACCACGCTGATCAGAACCCTGGTCCGGCTGCTGAACCCGACCGGGGGCACGATCCGCTTCCGCGGCGCCGACATCACCAACGCCGGGCGTAAGGAGCTCGAGCCGATCCGGCGCCAGATGCAGATGGTCTTCCAGGACCCGCAGGCCTCGCTGAACCCACGCAAGCGGGTCGCCCAGATCCTTGCCACCCCGCTGCGCATCCGCGGCGTCGACAAGGACGACCAGCAGGAGGAGATCCGCAAGCTGCTCGATCGCGTCGGGCTGCACGCCGAGCACATCAACCGGTTCCCGCACGAGTTCTCGGGCGGCCAGCGCCAGCGGATCGGGATCGCCCGGGCGCTGGCGGTCAACCCGCTGCTGATCATGCTCGACGAGCCGGTCTCCGCGCTGGACGTCTCGATCCAGGCACAGGTCATCAACCTGCTGGACGAGCTCCAGGACGAGATGCAGCTGTCCTATGTGTTCGTCGCGCACGACCTCAGCGTCGTCCGCCACGTGTCGGACCGGATCGTGGTCATGTACGTCGGCAAGCTGATGGAGGTCGCACCCGCCGAGGAGCTCTACGACAAGCCGATCCACCCCTACACCTCGGCGCTGCTGTCGGCGATTCCGCTGCCGGACCCCAACGAGAACCGTGCGCGCGACCGAGTGTTCGTCACGGGCGAGCCGCCCAATCCGATCCGGCCGCCGCCGGGCTGTCGCTTCCACACCCGTTGCCCGCGTGCGACCGAGGTGTGCCGCACGGTCGAGCCGCAGCTGACCGAGTACGCCAACGGGCATCTGGCGGCCTGCCATCACCCTCAGCACGTCACCTCAGACGAGATCGCGGCGGCCACCAGGTCGGCGTCCAGCCCGACCAGCGCGGGCGACGCCACGCCGGATCTGGTCGACTGAGACGCCGTAGCGCGCCCGTCAAGGCGGTAAGGGGTCGCCGCGGCGCCGGTAAGGGATCCCCTGCCCCGATCGGCTGCGAACGCCCGATGTGCAAAGGCCGGTCTCAGTCCATGCTGCTCTCAGTGGTTTTCACCAACAGGAGCGAGCATGACTTCCAACATCTCAGCGGCCCTCGCGTCGGCCCGCGCTGAGGAGGCTCAGCGCCTTGCCAGCGAGCACCTCACCCGGGACGCAGCCCGAGTTCGTTCAGGATCCCGCCGGTCGACGTCGCTATGGCGATACTTCCGTCATGCGCAGCAGGCTCACCAGCAGTCACCTCGTCGGTCGCGTCGGCGAGCAGGCGGAGCTCGAGGCGATCTTGCGCGACGCCGGGGAGCAGCGTCCGGCGTTGGTGCTGCTCGGCGGTGAATCGGGCGTCGGCAAGACCCGGCTGGTAAGGGAGTTCGAGCAGCGCCACGCCGAGGACGCGATCGTCCTGCGGGGCGAGGCCGTCGAGCAGGGCGATGCCGAACTTCCCTACGCGCCTCTGCTGGGGGCGCTGCGGCCGCTGGTTCGCGCCTGCCACCCGGTGCTCGACGAGCTGGGCAAGAGCAGCCGGTCGCAGCTGGCGGCGCTGGTGCCCGGCCTGGATGACCAGGTCCAGGTCTCCGAGCGCCACGATCCCGCGGCTCAGCTGCGCCTGTTCGAGGCGGTGCTGGAGCTGCTGGACCTGCTCGCGGAGACCCAGCCCGCGGTGCTGATCCTCGAGGACATGCACTGGGCCGACCGCTCCACGCGGACGTTCGTGGCGTTCCTGGCCCGGAGCCTGCGCGAGGAGCGGGTGATGATGCTCCTGACCTACCGCAGCGACGAGCTGCACCGCCGCCACGCACTGCGCCCGCTGCTGTCCGAGCTCGAGCGCCTGCCCAGCGCGCGCCGCCTCGAACTGGTCCCGTTCGACCGCGCCGAGCTGGCCGAGGCGCTCGCCGACATCCTCGGCGACACGCCCAGCCAGGAGCTCGTCGACCGGATGTTCGCCCGCAGCGAAGGCAACCCGCTGTACACCGAGGAGCTGCTGGCCGCCGGGCTCGACGGGCGCGGCACCACCCCCCAGAGCCTGCGCGACGCGTTCATGCTGCGGATCGAGCGGCTGTCCGAGGCGGGCCAGCGGGCCGCGCGCGTGATCGCGGTCGGTCGCGCGCTGGACGAGGGCACGATCGCGGACGTAACCGAGATCGAGCACGAAGCACTCCACACCGCGCTGCGCGAGGCGGTCGCCGAGCAGGTGCTCGAGGCCGGCGACGACACGCGCCTGTGCTTCCGCCACGCGCTGCTGCGCGAGGCCCTGTACGACGATCTGCTGCCAGGCGAGCGCGTCGAGCTGCACCTCGCGCTGGCCCACCTGTACGAGCAGCGCTCAAACGGCGCCGAGTGGGGGGTGGAGCTCGCGACCACGATCGCCAACCACTACGCGGCCGGGGGCGACCAGCCCGCCGCGCTGCGCGCGACCGTGCGGGCCGCGCTCGCCGCGCGTGACGTCCACGCCTACGGTGAGACCGCCAGCCTCGCCGAGCGCGCGCTCGAACTGTGGCCCCGGGTCGCCGATCCCCAGGAGCTGGTGCCACTCGACCACGTCGAACTGCTCACGATGGCCGCCTCCGGGCATTCGATCGCCGGCGATCGGGCGCGCGCCGAGGTGCTGTTGCAGAGCGGCCTGCACGAGCTCTCCGAGCACGGCGACCCCCGGCGCCGCTCGGACCTGCTGGCGCGGTTGTCCCGGATCCAGTGGTCGCTCAACCGCGGGCTCGAGAGCGTCGAGACCGCCCAGCGGGCGCTGGCGCTGCTGCCGCCCGGCGAGGAGAGCCGCGATCGGGCGCTGCTGCTCGCGTGGCTGGCGCGCACCCGCTTCCTCCGCGGGCGCTTCCGCGACTCGATCCAGGACGGCGAAGAGGCGCTCGCGGCGGCGGCCGCGGCGGGCGACCTGCGGGCCGAGAGCGAAGTTCTCAACACCCTGGGGATGGCCGAGATCGCACTCGGGCGCGTGGAACAGGGGATCGCGCGGATGCGCCGCACGATCCAGATCGCGCGTGACAACGACGACCTCGACAGCCTCAGCTACGCGTATGCGAACTTGGCCGACATGCTCAACCTCACGGGGCGCACGCGCGACGCCTTGGAGATGGCCCACGAAGGCCTGCGCGCGACCCCTGGGCGGATGACTCGCAACCACGACTGGATGATGCTGACGATCTCCGAGCTGGCGTTCGACGCCGGAGACTGGGCGCAGGCCAAGGCGCACCTGGCGATCCCGCGCACGCAGCTGGCGGGCACGCTGCTGATCTTCCGCCAGATCCGGGAGGCCGACCTCGCGCTCGGCGAGGGCGAAGACGAGCTGGCGGCCAGCGCCCTGGCCGACATCGAGCCGCTCGTCGCGGAGTCATCCGAGCCTCAGTGGATCGGCGTGCTGGGAGCGCTGCTGGGCGAGCTGCGCCGGCGGCGGCGGGACCTGCTCGGGGCCAGGGAGGCGGTCGCCCAGGCGCTCGATCGCCTCGAGGTGTGCACCGACGACGTGATGCGGATCGCGCGCGTCAGCGCCTGCGGCGCCAGGATCGAGGCGGACATCGCCCAGCAGGCCCGCGACCTGCGCGAGCGTTCGCAGGAGCGCGACGCGATTGCACGAGCCCGAATCCACGAGCAGCGCCTCCGGGGCGCCGCCCAGGACGGCGGTCCGGTCGAGCGCGCCTACCGGGCGGTCGGCACCGCCGAGCTGGCCCGCGCCCGGGGCCGCAACGACCCGAAGCTGTGGGTCAAAGCGGCCAAGGAATGGGAGGCGATCGATCGCCCCTATCCGATCGCGCTGGCCACGTTCAAGCAGGTCGAGGCACTGATCGAGGCGGGCGACCGCGCCGCCGCCACAGAGCCCGCGCGGGCGGCCCTGGAGCGCGCCCGCCGGCTCGGTGCGGGGTGGATCGTGGAGGAGCTGACCGCGCTCGCCGACCGAGCGCGGATCGATCTCTCAGACGGTCCGGGCGACGGGCCGGACCGCAACGGCGACGGCGCCGGCTCCGACGCCGCGGCGGATCCGTTCGGGCTCACCAACCGCGAGCGTCAGGTGCTGGCGCTGATCGCCGAAGGCGCGACCAACCGGCAGATCGGGGCGGCGCTGTTCATGGCCGAGAAGACCGCCAGCGTCCACGTCTCGCGAATCCTGCGCAAGCTGGGGGTCTCCAGCCGTACGCAGGCCGCCGCCGTGGCCCACCGCCTGCACCTATCGGGCTGAGGAGGCCTGCCGGGATCGCTCGCGGTCGCCGGCCGATGCGAGCAGCGACCCGATCATCGCCCGGTGCAGCGGACGGGCGATCAGCTCGTCGACGCCGTCGCCAGGCGCCTCGCGCTCGTCGCCGGGCGCCGTCAGCATTGCGAGGTACGGCGCCGGGCTGTCGTCGTCGGTGTGGATCTGCCAGGCCAGCTCGTCGCCGCCCGAGGCGGGCAGCAGCCGGTCGGCGATCACCAGCTCGGGCCGGTCGCGCCGGTAGGCCTCCCATGCGCTCGCGCCGTCCTGAGCGGCGACGGAGTCGTGTCCGGCGTCCTGAACCGCGTTGGCGACCAGGAACCGTACGGCCGGGTCGCGGTGGGCGACGAGCACGTGCAGGCGCTTGCTGGGGTCGGGCTCGAGCCGACCGACGCGGAGCTCGCGCGCGGCCTCGAACTCCTCCTGAAACGCGCGCACGACCTCGGGGTCGAACTGGGTGCCGGCACCGCGTTCGAGCTCGGCCAGCGCGGGCTCCGGGTGACGCGCGGCGCGGTGGGCCCGCTCGGTGGTCATGTCCTCGAACGCCCCGCACACGAACGCGATCCGAGCGGCCAGCGGGATCGCCTTCCCGGCCACGCCGTCTGGGTAGCCCGCGCCGTCCCAGCGCTCGTGGCTGGAGCGCACCAGCGCGCCCACGCGATCCATCTCGAAGTTGTTGGACAGCAGTCGCTCGCCGACGATCGTGTGCGCGCGGATGAAGCTCCACTCGTCGGCGCGCAGGCCGCCCGGGCGGTTGAGCACCGTGGCGGGGATCGCGATGTTGCCGACGTCGCGAAGGTGCACCGCGGCCTCGAGATCGACCAGCTCCTCGCCGGTCAGGCCCAGCCGCGCGCCAACGGCGATCGCCAGCGTCGCGGAGTCGTATCCGGGCGCGGCCAGCGCGAGCGCGTCGATCGGCTGCTCGGGCAGGCGCACCGCGGACTGCCGGGCGACGGCGTCCCGCGCCGCCTGGGCGCGGTTGCAGGCGAGCTCGATCACGTGGGCCGGTGTGCTCGCGTCGGTTCCGAGCTTCGCGCGGCCGACCGCGCACGAGATCGCGAAGCCCTCGCCCGACGCGCTCAGCGCCGCGTCGACCCGAGCCTGCAGCTCGCCGTGCTCGCCGGTGCCCGCGAGCACCGCAAGCTTCGCCCCCTGCAACCGGTAAGCCGTTCCGTGGCCCCTGACCGCGCCCCTGAGCTTGCGTCCCAGCCAGGCCAGCAGCGCGTCGCCGCTCGCCTTGCCGTAAGCCTCGTCGTAGCGCTGCAGCCCCTGCAGCGCGAACACGTACAACGTCGACGGCGCGCCCTCCGTGGCGCTCACCACTGCCGTCTGAAGGTCCGCCTCGAGCATCTCCGTGCTCGGAAGCCCAGTCACCGGATCGAGCAGCGCGCCGCCCCCGACGCGCCTGCGCGAACCGCTCGCGGCTGCGGCGATGCTCGCCGCGACCATAGTCGCGGTGCCCCCGAGCACGCCGCCGCCGACCAGCACCACCAGCCACAGCCCCCAGCCGGTGAGCGCCCCGATTGCCCCCATCGCCAGTCCGCCCAGCACGACCGCTGTCGCGGCCGTGACCCCCAGCACGGTGCGGCGAGAAAGGCCCATATCTCATACCTCGGCACGCGCGGCCGAGGGCTTGAGTGCGCTTGGTCACACCGGTTCCGGACGGCGCACCAGTGTCGCGTTTGGAAAGTTGGTGGGCACCGAGAGGTGCCACTGGTGGATGCTTGGCGAGGACGCAGGAGCCGTGGCGTAGCGGAGCTACGCGAGGCGACGAGGACGAAGCCAAGCGCCGCCAGGGGTGCCTCGAATGCACGCGAACTTTCCAAACGGGACACTAGCTAGGCTGAGGCCGATGCGATTGCCGGCCGAATGGGAGCCGCACGAGCGCACGCTGATGGGCTGGCCCTGCCGGCTGGCACTGTGGGGCGAGCTCATGGAACACGCCCACGCGGACTACGCCGAGGTCGCCAACGCGATCGCCCGGTTCGAGCCGGTGACGATGATCGCGGCCGACGCGAACGACGCCGAGCTGGCCCGGGCACGGTGCCACGACGGCGTCGACGTGGTCAAGCTCCCGCTCGACGACTCGTGGCTGCGCGACTGCGGCCCGATCTACGTGTACGGCGAGGACGGCACTCGCCGCGCGGTCCATTTCCGCTTCAACGCCTGGGGCGAGAAGTACCCCCCGTGGGATCGCGACGCCGAGGTCGGCGGGGCGATCGCTCGGCGGTTCGGCGACGCGGTCACCCCCGCGCCAATCGTGCTCGAGGGAGGCTCGATCCTCGGCGACGGTGACGGCACGCTGCTGACGACCGAGCAGTGTCTGCTCGCGCCCAGCCGCAACCCGTCGCTGTCGCGCGAGCAGATCGAGGACGAGCTGCGCCGCTCGCTCGGAGTGCGCCGGATCGTGTGGCTCGGGAAGGGCCTGGTCGAGGACCGCGACACCGACGGTCACGTCGACCTGATCGCGTCCTACGCCCGGCCCGGTCAGGTGCTGCTGCAGACAGTGGCGCCCGGCAACCCGAACTTCGACAACTGCGCCGAGAACGCCTCGCGCCTACGGGCCGCCGGGATCGATGTGGTCGAGCTGCCATTCCTGCCCTACGTCGAGGTGGCCGGCGAGACCGTCGCCGCCACCTACCTGAACCTGTACCTGTGCAACGGCGCCGCGATCGTGCCGGTGTGCGGCGACCCGAGCGAGGCCGACGCCCTGACGCTGATCGCCGATGCGTTTCCGGACCGCGAGGTCGTGCCGGTCCCCGGCGCGGTGCTGGCGTTCGGGGGCGGCGGTCCGCATTGCATCACCCAGCAGGTGCCGCTGCGCCGCCAGGCAGGCGGCCGATGAGCGCCCGGCTGATCACGTCGGGTCCGCCTCCCGAATCCCCGGCCCGGACCCGGCCGCCGGCGCGGGAGCCGCTGCGGCTCGGCCTCGTCCAGGAGCGCTGGCACCCGGACCCGGCCGTGCACGAGGCGGCGCTCGCCGACGGGATCCGCACCGCATCCGGCGCCGGGGCGCGGATCGTGTGCCTGCAGGAGCTGACGCTGTCGCCCTACTTCGCGATCACCCCGGAAGGCCCGGTCGCGGCCGGCGCCCGGCCCGAGGAGCTCGAGGACGGGCCGACGATGGCGTTCGCGGCGAGGATGGCGGGGGAGACCGGCGCCTACGTGCACGCGTCGCTGTACGAGCGAGCCGACGCCGACGATGGGCTGGGCTACAACACCGCGATCGTCGTCGCGCCCGATGGGCGGCTGGTGTCGCGGACCCGCAAGCTGCACATCCCGATCACGGCCGGCTATTACGAGGACCGCTACTTCAGGCCCGGCCCGGCCGACGGCGAGCCGTTCCCATTGGTGGATCTGCCGACGGGCGACGGGACCGCGCACCTGGGGTGCCCTACCTGTTGGGACCAGTGGTTCCCCGAGCTCGCGCGGGCGTACTCGCTGGAGGGCGCCGAGGTGCTGATCTACCCGACCGCGATCGGCTCCGAGCCCGATCACCCCGGGTTCGACACGCAGCCGCTGTGGCAGCAGGTGATCGTCGGAAACGGCGTGGCCAACGGGACGTTCATGGTGGCGATCAACCGGATCGGCGTCGAGGAGCCGCTGACGTTCTACGGCTCGAGCTTCATCTCGGACCCGTACGGCCGCGTGCTCGTGCAAGCGCCGCGGGACGAGGCGGCCGTGCTGGTCGCCGACCTCGATCTCGACCAGCGCCGTGACTGGCTCGAGCTGTTCCCGTTCCTGACCACGCGACGGCCCGACGCGTACGGTTCGCTGACCAGCTAGCCGGCCGCGGCGACCGCGACGTCCTGGCCGTTGGCGGTCAGCTTGACGTCGATGTTGCCGCGGGTGGCGTTGGAGTACGGGCACACCTGGTGGGCGGCGGCCACGATCCGCGCTGCCTGCTCGGCGTCCGCCACCTGCGGCAATGTCACGTTCAGTTCCACTGCCACGTTGAACCCACGTTCCTCGGTAGTGATCAAGCTCACGTGACTGTCGATCGACACATCCCCGACCTCGGCGTGCTCGCGGCGCCCGACGACGCCCAGCGCGCCCTCGAAGCAGGCCGCGTAACCGACCGCGAACAGCTGCTCGGGGTTGGTGCCGCCGCCGTCGCCGCCCATCTCGGTGGGCGTGCGCAGCTGCACGTCGAGCGCCCCGTCGGTGGTCGCACCATGGCCTTCGGCCCGTCCACCCGTGACCGTCGCCTCCGCCGTGTAGACCGTCTTTGCCATGAGCGCTCCTTTCTTGCTTTCTTGCCCGACAACTTGAGTTCGCAACATAGCCGATGCCGCTGCGCAACCGCGTCACCCCGTTAGGCGAGCTGATCGCCACCCCCGAGCGGGGACTGGTGTACGCCAACCGTGGCTGCCTGCACGATGCCGGCGGCGAGATCCGTCGCGCTTTCAACGGACGGCGGTGGATCGCCTGCCAGCTGCGGTTCCGCGGCTGGAAGCGCGAGCCGCTGATCACGCCGGGTCGCTTCACGCCCCTGTTCTTCCTCGACGAGGCGACGGGGTTCGCGGCCGGGCACCGGCCATGCGCGCTCTGCCGGCGTGCCGACTACGAGCACCTCACCGAGCTGTGGGCCGAGATCCATCCCGGACAGGGCGGCGCCGACGCGATCGATGAGCAGCTGCACGCCGAGCGGATCGACGCCGGCACGCGCGAGCGGCGCCTGCACCGGATTGCGTTCGGTGCCCTGCCGGACGGCGCGTTCGTGCTCGACGAGGGCGGGCCCCGGCTGGTGTTGGGCGACGAGCTGCTCGAATGGTCGCCGGGCGGCTACGGCGATCGCAAGCGGCGGCCGTCGCGCGGCCGGGCCGATGTGATCACGCCGCCGTCGCTGCTCGAGCTGTTGCGCACCGCGCGGACGCCGCTCGTGCCGGTGCTGCATCCGTCCGCCACCGCGTAACGTGTCGGCGATGGCGACCGAGCGCGCCCAGCCGGTGTTCGACGGCCACAACGACGCGCTCACGCGCGAGGATCACGACAGGCTGGTCGAGGGCCGGGAGGGCGGCCACCTGGACCTGCCGCGGATGCGCGCGGGTGGCATGCGCGGCGGGATCTTCGCCATTTTCACGCCGACTGCCGACGAGGGCGAACCGCTCGAGCACGCGGTCGCGGCCGCCGAGGCCACCGCCGCGGCCGGCAGGCTGCTCGCGCTCGAGCGCGCCGGGCACGTCCGCATCGCCCGCGCGAGCTCCGATCTCGACGCCGCTCGCGACGGCGACGGGCTTCCGGTCACGGTCCTGCATCTCGAGGGCGCTGAGGCGATCGACCCCCGGCTCGAGGCCCTGGAGCTGTGGTACGGAGCGGGGCTGCGGTCGCTCGGCCCGGTGTGGAGCCGACCCAACGCCTTCGGCCAGGGCGTTCCATTCATCTTCCCCTCCTCCCCCGACACGGGTCCCGGGCTGACCGATGCCGGCCGAGCGCTGGCGGCACGCTGCGCGCAGCTCGGAATCCTGGTCGACGTCAGTCACCTCAACGAGGCCGGGTTCTGGGACCTCGCGCGGATGGAGCTCGGACCGGTCGTGGCCACGCACTCGGCCGCGCACGCGCTGTCGCGGGCGTCGCGCAACCTGACCGACCCCCAACTCGACGCGATCGGGGACTCCGGCGGGTTGGTCGGGATCGTGTTCGGCTGCCCGTTCCTGCGCGCCGACGGCGCCGACGACGAGGACACCCCGCTCGAGCTGATCGCGACTCACGCCCGCTACGTCGCCGATCGCATCGGCGTCGACCACGTGGCGCTCGGGTCCGACTACGACGGGGTCACGATCCCGGCGTCGCTCGGCGATGTCGCCGGCACCCCGCGGTTGCTGAGCGCCCTGTCGGACGCGGGGTTCACCGCCGCCGAGATCTCCGCGATCGCGTGGGATAACTGGCGACGGGTGCTCGACGCCTGGTGGCGCTGACCGGATCGCGGGCCGGTCAGGCGGGATCCGAGCCGCCGCTGGCGATCGGCAGCGTGTAGAAGATCGCGACCGCCGCGCAGATGATCAGCGTGATGTCGGCCGACACGGGGGCCAGCGCGGTGGCGAGGAAGTACGGGAGCAGCCCGATGACGCTGCGAAACAGGATCTGGCGGCGGCGCGCCTCGGGGATCTCCTCGCTGAGCAGGTGGGCCTTCTCGACCAGGATGTGGCGGTTGAGTGTGGCGAACGCGATCGACATCAGCAGGAACAACCCGGAGTAGATCGCGGCCGCCAGCGACTGGCCCTGCTCGGCCCGCAGGTACTCGGCCATCAGCGAGGTGCCGAACGGCAGCAGGCCGATAAACAACAGCAGCAGCAAGTTCAGCAGCAGGATCGTCCGATCGGTCTGGGCGAGGCGGCTGATCATCCAGTGGTGGTTAACCCAGATGATCCCGATCGTCGCGAACGAGACCACGTAGGCGGCGTATTGGGGCCACTGCTTGGCCAGCTCGTGACCGAGCGAGCCGGTGTCCGGGGCGGGCACGTGGATGTTCAGCACGAGCAGCGTGATCGCCACGGCGATCACGCCGTCCGAGAACGACTCGAGCCTGCCCATGCTCACGCCTGCGGGTTTCGCCGTGCCCGCGCGCGGTCCTGTCGCGGCCGGGTCGCGCTGGTGCCGGGCGGCGGCCGGCGCTCAGGCGACGCTGCGGGCGCGGCCCGGCCGGTGCAGATCCAGGGCCAGCCGGTATCCGGCCGACAGCCGGTCGAGCGAGGCCTCCCAGGTGCGCTCGCGCACCGCGGTCAGTGCGGTCGCCGCCAGCCGCTCGCGCCGCTGCTCGTCGTCGACGATCGAGAGCAGCGCCTCGGCGATCACCCGGGCGTCGGCGGCGGTCAGCAGACCGGTCTCGCCGTGGTCGATCAGCGACACCGGGCCGCCCTCGGCGACGGCAACGACCGGGAGCCCGCTGGCCTGCGCCTCGAGGATCACCTGGCCGAACGTGTCGGTGCGGCTGGCGAACGCGAACAGATCGGCGCTCGCGTAGACGCGCGCCAGATCCTCGCCGCCGAGCCAGCCCAGGAACGTGGCGTGGTCTCCCAGCCGCGCACGGAGCTGTTCCTGCTCGGGGCCGCCGCCGGCGAGCACCAGGTGCAGCCGGGGGTCGCGGCTCCGGGCCGTGAGGAACGCATCGGCGAGCAGGTCGACGCCCTTCTCCTTGGTCAGCCGGCCCGCATACAGGACGTTGATCTCGCCCGGGAGCAGGCCCGGAGCCCGCAGCTCCGGGTCGAAGCGCTGGACGTCGACGCCGCGGTCCCAGCGCCGGAGACGGTCGGGCGCGACCCCGAGCTGGGCGAGTCGCTCGTCGGAGGCGGTGCTGGGCGAGAGGACCACGTCGCAGGCCCCGTAGAAGCGGCCCAGGGCGATCGCCGCCATCGCCTCCAGGTGGGCGTTGCCGGTGCGCAGGCCGGTGTAGGCGGCCAGCTCGGTGTGGTAGCTGCCGACCACCGGTAGGTCGAGCACCCGGGCCAGCAACCAGGCCCCGAGGCCGGACGGTCCGGGCGCGCACAGATGGACGAGGTCGTAGCGTCCCTCGGCGAGCGCGTCGACGATCGCCGGCACGCTCGGGACCCCGATCTTCAGCCCGCGGTAGAAGGGCACGTCGATCTCGGCCACCGCGCTCAGCCGCCGATCGACGTCGGCGTCGGTGCCGATCACCTCGACGTCGAAGCCGCGGACGCCGCGCTCGCGGATCTGCTGGAGCGTGTGCGTGACCCCGTGCATCCCGCTGACCCCGTCGGCAATCAGCGCGACCCGCGGGCGGTCGCTGTCGCTGCGCGCCAGCTTGGCCTTCTCGCGGCCGAGGAACGCCGAGGCGGCCGCATACGGGATCGCCGGCATGCAGGCATCGAACAGCGACAGCGCTCCGGCGCCGAGGTCGAGCTGCCCGCCGTCAGTCATCGACACGATCGCGTCGACCGCGCCGGCGAGCTCGCGCTCGTGGATGCGCCGGGCCCGGCGGTAGAGGTCGGCGTGGCTGAGCTCGCTGTCCTGCAGCATCGCGATCAGCCGCCGCTCGTCGATCCCCAGCTCCATCGATTGCAGCCAGGCGCGAAGCAGCGCGATCGCGTCGTCGGGCCCGAGGTCGGGGCCGGAGGCACCGTGGCGGACGTCTCCCTCCGTGAACACGCGTTCGGCGATCCGCAGCACGGACGCCGGATCGGGCCGCGTGGCGCCGTCGCTGCCCAGCGACCGGATCGCCAGCGCCATCGCCGCGTGGGTCCACTTCGCGGCGCTGCCCTGGTCCCCGTGGGCTCCGGCGTCGCCGGCCCGGACGTGCGCGAGGAACTCGGCGGGGGTGGTGGCGGCGGGCGTCTCGGTGAACGTCCGCCCGACGTCGATTCCGGCGTGGTCATCGGACCCGCCGATGGCGGTGCCCCCGTGGGTCTCGATGTACACGAACGCCGGCAGGTTCAGCTCTTTGGCCCTGGAGCCGTTGCGGGTCTCCCAGATCGGGAACAGCTGGGCCAGGCGGCGGCGGTGCCGCGGCGCCAGCGGTTCCTGCACCGCGTAGAACGGATGCGCGAGCGCCGCGGTGATCTGCCGGGAGTGCAGGTACGCCGCGCACGCCTCGACGTCGTCGTTGTGGGTCTGCAGCCACTCGTGGTCGTCGGGCGTGATCCCATAGCAGAGCACGTGAACGGCCTGGGGCTCGCCCTTGAACCACACGGTCAGCTCCTCGGAGATGAACGTGTCGGGCAGGTGCTCCAGGGCCCTGGCGCCCTCGATCGTGTCGTGGTCGGTGATCGTCACGAAGTCCATTCCGCGGCGCTTGGCCAGGTCGTAGACCTCGCTCGGGTCGGTGGCGCATTCGGGGATGTGGAGCGATCGCTGGACTCCCAGCTTCGACAGCTCGGATGCCGTCGAGTGCACGTGCATATCGGCGCGGGTCGTTTCGTTCATGGGTCACAACTTGACTGCTGGGGCCGCGTGCACTGTGAAGAAGGGGCTTCAGTCCTGTGACGATTCCGTGAACGGTGCATGGGAGCGCCCGTGGCTACGAGAACCTTGGGGGGTGATATCGAGCAGCGCGACCTCGATCGGCGCCGGGCGGGGACCGGTCGTGCTGGAGCGCGGCGCGATCCGCGTCGAGCTCGCCCTCGACCCGTTCGGGCTGACGATCCGCCGCGCTGGCCGGCGGCTGATGCGGTCTGGAAGCCTGTGGGTGGCCGACGGCACCGTGCACGACCACTTCATCCAGTTCACCGAGGGGGTGGTGACTCGCGAGGAGCTGGCGACCGTCGAGCGCGCCTACCGTGCTGAGGTGCTCGACAGCTTCAGCGACGGCGTCGCCGTGGGGCTGACGCTCGGCGGCGGCCGTCGGGCGCGGCTGTGGGCGGGCGTGCCCGAGGACCACGTCGTACAGCTCGAGTTCGAGACCGAGGGGCGGCCGCTGCGCGCCGCGCTCGACTGGGACCGGCGCTCCGACGAGCGGCTGGTCGGCCTGGGCGCGCGCCACTTCACCGCGCTCGATCAGACCGGGCGGGTGGTCCAGCTCGGCGCCGATCGCCGCTACACCGGCCCCGACTGCCCGGCCGAGATGCTCGCCGACGGCGGCATCCCGCAGGGGGACTGCGCGCCGGTGCCGTGGCTCCTGTCCAGCCGGGGTTACGCCGTCTGGGTCCAGACCGACGCCAACGGCACGCGCTTTGATCTGGCTGGCGAGCGATTGTCGATCTCTACCCGGGCGTCCGCCGGGCCGCTGCGCGTGAAGCTGCTGTGCGCGCCGACGGCCGCCGCCCGGCTGCGCCAGTTCTGCCGGCGGACCGGGTTTCCGGCGCTGCTGCCGGAGTGGGGCTACGGCTTCTGGAAGAGCCGCGACGTCTACGAGCACCAGGACGATGCGCTCGAGGACTTCCACGGCTTCCGCGAGCACCGGATCCCGCTCGACGCGATCGTGCTCGACTCGCCATGGGCCACCCAATACAACACCTGGGAGTTCAACCCACATCAGTTCCCGGACGCGCATGGGATGGTGGCCGAGCTGCGCGCGGCCGGGGTCCGCACGGTCGTGTGGGCGACCCCCTGGGTCAACCTCGACTCCCGCGACGGTCAGGTCGCGCCCCAGCTCGAGTCAGAGCGCCTGAACCGAGCGCCCGCGTCCAACTACGCGGGGGGCGCCGCTGCCGGCCACTTCGTGCACGACGGCGACGAGCCGTTCGTGACGCAGTGGTGGATGGGCCGCGGATCGCCGGTCGACTTCACCAGCCCCGACGCTGAGCGGTGGTGGCGCGAGCAGGTTTGGCGGCTGCTCGAGCTCGGCGTCGAGGGGATCAAGTCCGACGACGGCGAGGGCTACTACATCCCCGAGCACGTGCGGCTGGCCGACGGGCGCAGTGGCGCCGAGGGCGCGTGGGCGCTCGGCGGCCTCGCACGTGAGTCGATGCAGCGGGCGCTCGACGACGTACACCCGGGCGCCGGCGTGCTGTTCTGCCGCAGCGGCTGGGCCGGCCAGCAGGCCTCCGGGATCACCTGGGGCGGAGACCAGGCCTCGGACTTCTGGTCATTGCGCGTGCTCGTCGTGGCGACGCTGTCGGCGGCCTGCAGCGGCATCTCGAACTGGTCGCACGACGTCGGCGGCTACCTCGGCCATCGCCTCGTCGAACGCGCCCCGCCCGAGCTGCTGGTGCGGTGGTTGCAGTTCGGCTGCTTCACGCCCCTGATGCAGGCGCACGCGCGGATGCCGCAGGAGCCCTGGCGCTACAGCGAGCGGGTGCTCGAGCTGTACCGCGGCTATGTGCTGGCCCACGAGCAGCTCGTCCCTTACGTCCGCGCAGCGGCGGCGACCGCGTCGCGCTCGGGGCTTCCGATCATCCGCCCGCTGTGCCTGGTCGACCCGTCGGACCCGCGTGGTTGGTCGATCTCCGACGCCTACGGGTACGGGCCCGCGCTGTGGGTGGCGCCGATCCTCGACGACGGCGCGCGCGAGCGCGAGGTCGCGCTCCCGCGTGGAGCGTGGATCGAGACGTGGTCGGGGTCGGTCGTCCGTGGCGGGGCCGAGATCGTCGTCGAGGCGCCGCTCGAGCGGATCCCTGTCTGGGTGCGCCGGGGGTCGATCGTGGTCACGTATCCGGCCGCGCACGTTGCGGCGGGGCTCGGTGACGTGCCGGAGTCAGAACGGCCGCTGGTGGCCACGCTGTGGGGCCGGCCGCGGCTTGGGCACACCGGCGTGCGGCTGGCCGACGGCACCCGGATCTCGTGGCGGGCGGGACGGTGGTCGGTGCGGGTCCCGGGGGGCGGGGACCGTCGGCGGGAGATCGAGTTCCGGGAGTCCGGGGTGTAGCTGTTCAGGGACCCGCGGTCCGTCGGGCCGACGCGGCGAGACCGGGCGGCGAGCCCGCGCACGACGTCGGTGGCGGCCGCCTGGTGGCCACCGTCACCGACCCCGACGGCAACGTCCTCGGGCTGCTCCGGGATCGATGAGGACGTACACACGGCCGTCTGGGCTTGACGTTGCCGACAGCCACGATCTGATCCGCGTGCACGGCGCGCGCGCGGATGGCGGCCGAAATCGCGTGCACAACGTCCCACTGCAGCGTTCTGAGCGCGAGTCTGGGACGTTGGCCACGTGGGACGTGATCAACGTCCCACGCTGACCCGCGAAGGCCTCGGGTGGGGCGTTAAGCACGTCGCCGCCCGAGGCCACTGCGGTGATCAGCTTCTCGTCGGCGAGGACGTCGAGGCGATTGCCGGCCGCCTTCGCGCGTCAGGAGCCCCGGTCGGCGTCGCACGCCTCGGCGGCGCGCGGAGCGAATCGACCGAACACCCGTCCGAGCACCGCCAGCTCGTCGGGCTCCAGGCGGTCGAAAAACCGGCCCTGCACCGACGCGAAGTGCGACGCCTGGGCAGCGCGCGCGAGCGCCAGCCCCGCGTCGGTGAGGTGCGCCTCGACCGCGCGGGCATCGGCGTCGCATGGGCGACGCAGCACGAGCTCGCGGCGCTCGAGCACGTCGACGATGCGAGACACCCGGCTGAGGCTGAGGCCGGCTTGCGCCGCCAGCGCGGACAGGCGCAGGTGCCGCTGGTCGGCCGCCGCCAGGCGCCCCAGCAGCTCGAGGCTGCTCAGGCCCAGGTCGTACTCGGTCTCGAGCTCTGAGTCCAGCTCGCGGACCAGCCGCTTATGGGTCTCCAGCAGCCCGATCCAGGCGTCCGCGTGGGCGTCCGACCACCGGGACAGGCCGTCGGCGCCGACGACGTAGGCGCACGATTGCGCAGTGGCGGACGGGTTCACGGACATTCCTTGCTCTAGCAAGTTTAGCGCTTGCCCTCCCACGCGTCGGTGAGCAGCTCCCGGAGTAGTCCGGGATCGACGGCCGTCAGGTCGACCCGGGTCGCCGCCAGCCGCTTGCCCCACCACACCTCCTGGCAGATCTGCGGATGGTCGGCCACGGCGGTGTGGATCCCCGGCTCGTCGAGCATCACGTTCATGTGCTCGGGGTCCCACAGGGTCGCGAAGATCCGCTTGGCGACGCGGAACGAGGGGCGCCCGTGATGATCCTGCTCGACCGTCTCGGGCAGGCCGAGGGCGAGCTCGCGCGCTGACTGGGAGGAGACTGGCACCGGCGGCGATTCTGGCACCGCCGGCAGCCCGATCCAACCGTCCGTGGGTATCCTGCGCGCGTGCACTTCGACCGGCTGACCGCGCCCGAGCAGCGCGTCCTCGGTTGCCTGATCGAGAAGCGCTGGACGACGCCGGACCAGTACCCGCTGTCGGTCAACGCGCTGCGCCTGGCCTGCAACCAGTCGACCAATCGGGATCCGGTCACCACCTACGACGAGGCGACCGTTCGGGCCGCCGCCGACCGCCTGTGCCGCTACGGGCTGGCGCGCCTGGCCAGCGGCCACAGCAGTCGGGCCACGAAGTACCGGCATCTCGCCGAGGAGGGCCTCGGCCTGGGGCGCGATGAGCTCTCCGTGCTCGCGGTGCTGCTGCTGCGCGGCGCCCAGACGCCCGGCGAGCTCAAGGCGCGCAGCGAGCGGATGGCGCCGCTGAGCTCGCTCGACGACGTCGATCGTGTGCTCGCCGTGCTCACCGATCGCGGCTACGTGCGCCGGCTTGACCGCCGGCCCGGCCAGAAGGAGGACCGCTTCGAGCAGCTGCTCGGCGGGGGCGGCCAGGCGGATGCCGCCGACCGTGATGCGGCCCCCGTTGCGGAGGCCTCGGCGCCGGCGGTCGCGGCGCCACCGGTCGCCGTGCGCGACGACGACCTCGAGTCGCGCGTGGCGGCTCTGGAGACCGAGGTCGCCACGCTGCGGGCCGAACTCGCGCGCCTGCGCGGCGACGAGCCGGCCGCGTCGCAGGTCGGCGGCGCCGCCCCGATCAGCTAGGCCGCCCGGGCCATCGGTAGCCTGCGGGCGAGTGCGGAGATTCATGCCATGTGGGGCGGCGGCGTCCGTCCTGCTGATATTGGCGCTCGCAGGCTGCGGCGGAGGGGGGTCGAGCAGCCACAGCTCGAGCACCGCGACAGCCTCAGGCAAGGCCAAGAGGGTCGCCGAGAAGACCCGGAAGGCGACCACCCGGACTGTCCCGAAGCTGATCCCGCCGCCCAACCCGCAGCCGCGGACCGTCCACGTCCCGGTGCTCACCTGGCACCGGGTCGTGCCGATGCCGGCCGTCGGCGAGCCCGACCTGATCGTCGACCCGTCGGTGTTCAACGCCGAGCTCAAGGCCCTGCACGACAACGGGTATCACCCGATCCACCAGGCCCAGCTGTTCGACGCCCTCTACAAGGGCGCGCCGCTGCCCTCAAAGCCGGTGATCATCTCGGTCGACGACGGCTACGTGGACGACGTGCGCGCAATCCTGCCCGCGCTCGAGCGATTGCACATGGTCGCGACGTTCTTCATCATCACCGGCCGCACCCACGAGCCCGGCTTCGTCACCGCCGATCAGATTCGCGAGCTCGACCGCGCGGGGATGGACGTCGGCGACCACACGACCCACCACGTCGACCTGCGCACGCTGTCGCCCGCCGAGCTCAAGGCGGAGACCGCCGGGTCCAGGCACATGCTGCAGAAGATCCTCGGGCACCCCACCTACTGGTTCGCGTACCCGGCGGGCGAGTTCAACGACACGGTCGTCGCCGCCGTCCACGCCGCCGGGTTCACGATGGCCTACACGACCGAGGGCGGCACCGCCGAGAGCACCGGCGCGCCGCTGACGATGCCCCGCCTGCACGTCAGCCGCGACACCACCCCGAGCGGGCTGATCGCGGAGCTCGGGGGGTAGCCGCGACCCCCGGGGTTCCGAGGGACCCTCAGCCGGGTAGACAGCAGAGCGCCGGACGGTGCCGAGGACGCCGCCGGCGTATTGCGCGACAACGGAGGTGGAAGGTGCGACGGTTGCTCTCACTGGTCGGGATCGGCGCGGTGTCGGTCGTCCTGCTCGCGGTGGGCGGTGGCGTCGCCCAGGCCGCCCCGACGGGCTCGTACGTGCTCACCGCCGCCTCCACCGCCGGCAGCTACGCGCCGACGTTCACCGGCAACGGGCTGCTCGGTGTCCGCGTGCCGCCGTCGGGGCAGGGATACGCGCCGGGCACCGTCCCGGCGCAGTCCGAGTTGGCCGGGTTCTACGCCCAGCCCCCGGGCGCCGTGCAGCAACGCGCCAACATCCCGACCTGGTCGACGCTCGCATTCTCCGACGGTGGCGAGGAATTCTCGGCCTCGAGCGCGGGGACCACCGGCTGGCGCCAGTCGATCGACCTGCACACGGGCGTGGTCACCACCACCGCGCGCTGGAGGGCGTCCAACGGCCACACTACGCTGCTCACTTACCAGGTGCTGACCGACCGCGCCCGGCCCAACATCGGGATCGTGACGCTGCAGATCACGCCACTGTGGTCGGGGACGGCCACGGTCACCGACGCGATCGACGGCACGCCTGCCGACCTCAGCTCCGAGGTCACCAAGGGCTGGGCCCCGGACGCTCCGCAGGACTGGGTCGAGGTTCAGGCGCAGGGGACTGGAATCACGGCAGCGATCGCCAGCCAGCTGCACACCAGCGCCAACATCGACCCCGACACGCTCACGACGACGCACGTCGACCAGTCGACGGCGCAGAGCGTCGGCCAGCGGCTGTCGTTCCCGATGACGGCGGGCCGGACCTACCTGATCACCAAGTACGTCGCCGTGGACTCCTCCCAGAACGGGCCCGATCCGGTGGCGGCCGTGCAGGATGAGGTGGCGAAGGCGGCCCGCGCCGGCCTCGTCTCGCTGCGGCGCGCCAGCGACGCCGCGTGGGCGGCCTTGTGGAACGGGCGGATCGACGTGGTCGGCAACAACTCGCTGGCCTCCGAGGTCAACGCCAGCGAGTTCTACCTGTGGTCGAGCACGCGGGCCGGGGTCGACTGGAGCGTGTCGCCGGCGGGCCTCTCGTCCAACGGCTACGACGGACACATCTTCTGGGACGCGGAGACGTGGATGTATCCGTCGCTGCTGGCCCAGCATCCCGAGATCGCGGCGGGCATGAACAACTACCGGTTCGACCGCCTGACCGCCGCCGAGCAGCACGCCGCCGCTACCGGCTACCAGGGAGCGCGGTTCCCATGGGAGAGCGCGCTCGACGGCAGCGAGCAGATCCCGCCGCCGGTGTCGGTCAACAGCGAGGGCCTGTTCGAGCAGCACATCACGGCCGACATCGCCGAGGCACAGTGGCAGTACTACCTGGCGACGGGCGACAAGAAGTGGCTGGCGTCCCGTGGCTGGCCGGTGATCTCGGAGGCGGCGACATTCTGGGCGTCCCGGGCGACGCTCAGCAGCGACGGGCACTACCACCTGCTCGGGATCACCGGGCCCGATGAGGAGAACCCCGACGTCAACGACGAGGTCTACACCAACGTCGCCGCGCGGGCGACGCTCCAGGACGCGATCCAGGCGGCCCGGGCACTGGGCCAGCCCGCTCCCGCCACCTGGTCGCAGATCGCCTCCGGGCTGATCGTGCTGAGCGGTGGGTCGCCGGAGATCCACCCCGAGTTCAGCGGCTACGGCGGCCAGCTGGTCAAGCAGGCCGACGTGACCCTGCTCCAGTACCCGTGGGCGTTCCCGATGTCACCGCTGGTCGCCCAGGACGATCTCGACTACTACACGGTCCGCAGCGACCCCGACGGCCCGTCGATGACCGACGCGATCGGCACGATCGACTCGGCCGCGCTGGGTACGCCGGGATGCTCCAGCTACGTCTATACCCAGCGCAGCCTGGAGCCGTTCATCCGCGACGTGTTCGACCAGTTCTCCGAGACGCGCAACGGCGGCGCGTTCACGTTCATGACCGGCATCGGAGGCTTCCTGCAGGAGTTCCTGTACGGCTACTCCGGGATGCGCTGGAACGGGTCGGCCGTCCAGCTGGCGCCGAGCCTGACCGGCCAGATCGGCGGCCTCGTGCTCAACAACCTGAACTGGCGGGGGCGCAGCTTCACGGTCACGATCGGACCGCGTAAGACCACGGTCGTGCTCAACCACGGCCCGGCGATGCCGGTCAACGTCCGCGGCCACAAGCGCACGCTCCGGGCCGGCCACACGCTGACGATCGACACCCGCCGCCCGGACCTGACCAAGACGTCTGACGTGGTCAGGTGCGGCGCCGCCTCGGCCTCGAGCTCGCAGCCCGGCGCGCCGCCGCTGGCGGCCGTCGACGGCAGCCCGGCAACTGACTGGCAGCCGGAGTCGCTGCCCGCGACGCTGACGCTGCCGGTCAAGGGCAAGGCGCGCAACGTGCACACCGCGACCCTCACCTGGGGCGAGAAGTTCCCCGGCGCGCCCGGCCCGAACATCCCGCCACCGCCGGGGCCGGTGACGATCCTGCGCGCCAGCACCTACGAGCTCGAGGTCTCGACCGACGGCCGCAACTGGCGGACGGTCGCGAGCGTCACCGGACGCACCGACGGCACCGTCGACACGGTCAGGTTCGCGGCCACCCGGGCCCGTTTCATCCGGGCGCAGCTGGCGGCGTCCAGCAGCAGCTCCGATCAGCCGATGCTGGAGGAGCTGACCGCCGGCTGAGCCGAGACAGCCTGGGACACCCCTAGAGAATCGAGATCTCGGAGTTGTCGCCGACCAGGAAGCGGTACGCCCGAGGCTGCCTGTGGTCGCGGCCGATTCTGACGTTGCGGCCCAGCAGCGACGACTCCATCCGGCCGTTGAGGTCGTGCACCGCCGATCCGGACAGCAGGATCGAGTGTTCGACCTCAGCATTCTCGATCGAGCAGCCCTCGCCGATCGCCGTGTACGGGCCGACGTAACAGTTGGTGAGCTGCGCACCGGCGCCGATGATCGCCGGTCCGCGGACGGTGCACCGCTCCAGCCGGGCGCCCGGCTCGACCACGACGCGGCCGTCGACCTGGGAGTCGACGAGCTCGCCCTCGACGCGGCGCTGCACCGTGTCGAGCACGAGCCGGTTGGCGGCCAGCATGTCCTCCAGGCGCCCGGTGTCCTTCCACCAGCCGCGCACGATGTGGGGCTCGACGCGCCGGCCCTGGTCGACCAGGTGCTGGATCGCGTCGGTGATCTCGAGCTCGCCGCGGCCGGAGGGCTCGATCGCCCGGGCGGCGTCGTGCACGCACTCGGTGAACATATAGACGCCGACCAGCGCCAGGTCGCTCTTGGGCTCGGGCGGCTTTTCCACCAGTCGCACGACCGAGTCCCCTTGCAGCTCGGCGACCCCGTAGGACTCCGGATCCGGAACCTGGGTGAGCAGGATCAACGCGTCGGGCTGGTTGGCGCGAAATGCCTCGACGAGGTCGTCGATGCCTCCCTGCAGCAGGTTGTCGCCGAGGTACATCACGAACGGCGACTGCTGCAGGAACGACTCGGCGGTCAGCACCGCATGCGCCAATCCGAGCGGCGCCGACTGCGGGATGTAGGTGATCTTGACGCCGAACTGCGAGCCGTCCCCGGCGGCCGCGCGGACCTCGTCGCCGGTCTCGGGAGCGATGATGATGCCGATCTCCTCGATGCCGGCCTTCGCCATCGCCTCGATCCCGTAGAACAGCACTGGCTTGTTCGCGACCGGGACGAGCTGCTTGGCGCTCGTGTAGGTGATCGGGCGCAGGCGTGTGCCCTTGCCCCCGGACAGGATCAGACCTTTGAGGGGTTGCATGGCTGCGTAGGGTAACCGCGCGCCGCTCGGCTTCGCGGCGACGCCAACTAATAGATGCCGGCGAGCTTGCGGTGGTCCCAGCTGGCGACCCGCTGCGGGATGAACTGCAGCGCCACCCGCTTGGTGGCCTGAGCGCGGACCGCGTCCATGAAGTCCTCGCCGGTCGCGTCGCCACCGTAGCGCCCTAGAAGGTCGGCGCCGACCGCCGCGACGAGCTCGGGATCGCGGTGGAGCGTGGTGCGCGCCTCGATCATCACCCCCCGCAGCTCGTGGTACTGCTCGCCGTCCTCGATCTGCAGCGTGGCCCGCGCGTCGCGCTCGAGGTTTCTCACCTTTTGGGACTTCGCGTAACTCCAGGCCCACACCTCGCCTTCGCGGACGACGTACCACAGCGGCATCTGGTGCGGCCAACCGCGGGGACCGTTGGTGGCGACGACCACGACCAGCTGCGAGGCCACGAACGCAGCCTGCTCGTCGGCGCTCATCGTGATCTGGGCGCGTCGGCTCACCTGGCGCCGTCGGCTCTCAGCGGGAGACGAGCTCGGCTGAGGCGCGCGCGGCCTCGGCCGCCGCGCGGACCGCCGCCCGCGCGTCCTCGGGTTCGAGGACGACCGCGTCGCCGGCCTCCTTGAGGACCTCGCGCACGAGCCAGTCGACGCCCGCGAAGCCGAGCTCGACGATCACCGCGCCGTCGTCTAGGTCGGCGACCACGGTCCGGTCCTCGCGTGCCCAGCGAGCGCGCTCGGGGGAGATCCACAGCCGCGCGCGGCGCGAGGCGGGAACCTCGCCGGTCCGCGGCCAGCCGTCGACGTCTGCCGCCGGATCGACGTCGGGGCGCGGCTCGAAGTGCTCGTCGGTCACCGTGGCCGACTTGATCCGGTCAAGACGGAAGTGCCGGACGTTCTCGCGCGACGGATCGAAGCTGGCCACGTACCAGCCCTCGCGGCCGTTGATCAACGCGTAGGGCTCGACCGTCCGCAGCGAGAACTCGTCCTCGTTCTCCTTGTAGTACTCGAACGACAGCAGCTGGCGCTGGGAGATCGCGCGCGACACGACCGCGGCGATCTCGGTGTCGTCGCCGGTGGGCGGGGCCATCTGCAGGCCCTCGTGGACGGGGTCCTCACCGAGCGCGGCCACGACCTTCTGGCGCACGGACGCCAGCGACCCCTGCGGGATGTGCTCTCCGATCAGGTCGATCGCCGCGATCAGCGCCTTGGCCTCGACCGGCAGCAGGCGGGCCGGCCGTGCGAACGAGTCTCCGTATGGCTCGGGGTCGACCTTGACCGTCCCGTCGGGCGCGATCTCGGCGTACAGCACGTAGGTCCCAGCGCCGAAGTTGACGACGTTGAGGACTGAGATGTCCTCGCGCAGCTCTTGGTCTGAGATCCCCAGCTCGCGGCACAGCTCGCCGGCGTCGAGCCCCCGGCCGGCGCGCCCGGCCGCGATCAGGATGCTGGCCAGCGTGACCAGGCGCGCGAAGCGCTCAGGACGGATCGCGCCGTCGGGGTGGTGACCGTTGCCAGCATCCGGATCCGAGCGATCCGGGCGCTCCGAGCCATCCGGCGCCGGCGCGGTCACCAGCTTGGCGATCTGCGGCGCGCCGGTGTGGCGCTCGATCAGCAGCTCGACGCGCTCGCGGAGCTCGGACACGAGCTCGGGCGGATCGAGGATCCGCGCGTGCTCGCCCAGGCCCAGCACCCAGGCGATCAGCTGGCGGACGTTCGAGTACGGGGTGACGAACACCTGGTCGCCGTTGCCGTTGCGTGTGTGCATCTCGCCGTAGCGGCCGAAGTGACGCTCGATCTGCCAGGCGATCCGGCGCCCAATCCAGATCTCGGCGCTGCCGATCGACTCGCCGAACTGCCAGTGGATCCGGCTCGCGTAGGCGCGCGGATCGAAGTCGGCGGGGCGTTGGAAGTCGTGCTCGGCCTTGGTCGAGTAGCCGACCTTGCCGCGGATCCGCGACAGGCGGAACACGCGGATCGCGTCACGCTCGTGCGAGCGACCCACCACGTAGAACTGACCGCCCTGGTAGAGCAGCTGGTAGGGGTCGACGCGGCGTGTCCCCAGATCGTCGCGCTGCATCGTGTAGTAGTCGAACACGACGGTCTTGCGGCGGAAGATCGCGGTCTCGATCTTGGCCAGCCGCTGGGAGACCTCGTGCCCTCCGGCCGAGCCGGTGATCCCGAGCGCGACCGTGCTCTGCTCGGGGGCGCTCAGCGGGCTGGGACGTCCCCACGAGATCTGCTGGAGCGCGAGCCGCAGCGGCTCGGCGTAGGCGAACTCACCGTCCAGCAGCTGCAGTGCGGTGCGCAGCGCCGCCAGCTCCTCGTCGCTGAATTCAATCGGGGGCAGGTGGAAGTTCTCGGGCGGGAGCGAGTAGGTCTCCTGCTCGACAAGCCCGTCGACCGGCTTCTCGACTGCGAGCAGGATCCCCAGCGCCTCGAGCTCGGAGCGGTCGGCGTAGAACCGCCGCGCGAACGCGTCCTCGTTCATCGCGCTGTAGCCCTCGACGTCGCGGCGGATCTCCGGCGCGGTGACCGGACGGCGCTCGGCCATCAGATAGGAGATCAGCGACAGCTGACGGATCAGCTTTTCGGTGTCCTTGGCCATCAGAGCAAATGTAGTTCGGGCGGGTCTGCGCGGATACGGCAGGGGCCCCGAGGAGACGCTATTTGCGCGGAATTGGAGCTGAGCTGATGCGCGGCGTCACAGACGCGCCACCCGCTGCCGCTTGCGGCCCCTCGAGTGAAAACTCCTCCGCAAGCAGGCCGAACATTACCCCGTCCAGCCATCCGCCTCGCCGCCAGTAGGCGCGGCGGCGGATTCCTTCGCGCGTGAAACCCGCGCGCTCGAACAGACGATGAGCGGTGTGGTTGTCCCCATAGCACTCGGTCTGCACCCGGTGCATCCCGTGATCCACCAGGGCGTGGGCGCAGGCGAGCTCGATCGCGGTGCCGGCGATCCCCGACCGCCGCCGGTCGGGCCGGATCATCACGCGCGATATGTCGCAGATCCGGCTGCGGGGATTGACGAGCGACAGCGCCAGCGCGCCGAGCGTGTCGCCGCCGTCGGACTCGATCCTCAGCAGCGCGGTGGAGTCCGGCGCGGGTCCGGGCGCATGCAGCAACGCGCGCAGCCGCTCGCCCTCCGCGGCCCCGAACGCGAGGAACGGCTCGACCTCGGGGTCGGCGGCGAGCTCGGACAGGAACGGGAGGTCGTCCTCTGTGGCGGCGGCCAGCGACAGCACTGCGCTGAGGTTACGCAACGGCGTTGAGCGACCGTAGTCGTTGTGTTACCGTAACCGAACTGTTACGCATCCGGTTCCGAGAAGGGGCGATGATGAAGGCATACGAGGCGACGGCGACGATCGGAGCCGCTCCGGAGGTGGTGTGGAAGGTCCTGCTCGACGGGAAGTCCTACACGCAGTGGGATTCGGGCGTGATCCGCCTCGAGGGCCGGATCGCTCAGGGCGAGCGGCTCAAGGTCACCTCGGAGGCCAATCCCGGCCGCGCGTTCCCGTTGCGCGTGACCGAGGTCGCAGCCCCGCGCTCAATGCGGTGGAGCGGCGGGATGCCGCTGGGACTGTTCAAGGGCGAGCGTACGTTCACGTTGACCCCGAGGGGCGACGACTGGACCGACTTCAAGCTGCGCGAGGAGTACAGCGGGCCGATGCTCGGGCTGATCTGGAAGTCGATGCCGGACCTCGGTCCGTCGTTTGACAAGTTCGCCCGCGGCCTCAAGCAGCGCGCCGAGCAGCGTGACTGATCCGCTCGCGAGGATCGGCGGCGACCCGTTCGACGCCCTGGGCGACCCCAATCGCCGGGCGATCGTCGAACTGCTCGGTCAGGGTGGCCGCTCGGTGGGGGAGCTCGCCGACAGGCTGCCGATCAGCCGTCCTGCCGTATCTCGGCATCTGCGGCTGCTCAAGAACGCGGGGTTGGTGATCGAGGAGCCGCAGGGCACCCGTCGCGTCTACCGTCTCCAGGAAGAGGGCGTCGAGGCGGTCCGCGCGTATCTCGCCGACGTCTGGGGCGACGCCGGCCGGCGCTTCACGATCCTGGCCGAGAACACCGACCCGGGTTCCGGCGATGCCTGAGCCGATCAGAATGAGCTTCGAGGTCGGGTGCTCGCGGGCGCACGCGTTTGACACCTGGACCGCGCGGATTTCCACATGGTGGCCGCGCAGCCACATGGTCTCGTCCGACCCCGACGCAACCGTCGTGCTCGAGCGGCGCCCCGGCGGCCGAATCTTCGAGCGGACCCCGGGCGGGGCGGAGCACGATTGGGGCGAGGTGACTGCGTTTGACCCGCCGCGCTCGCTGAGTTACCTATGGCACATGAGGCGCGACCGCGCCGACGCCACCGAGGTCGAGATCAGCTTCCACGAGCTCGGTCGCGACCGCACTCGCGTCGACATCGAGCACCGCGGCTGGGAGCGGCTGGGCGACGGCGCCGACGCCTGGCGCGACCGCAACGTCGCCGCCTGGGGCAGCCTTCTGCCCCGCTACCGGGAGGCCGTCGCATTGGACTGAGGGTCACAATGTCCGCTTGCCGACCGTCGCCGCCGACCCGAGCGGAGATACATGGGGCCCAGGCTGTGATCGGCGACTGCGAGCTCGGGGCGGCCGGGGCCTGGCTCGAGTTGGTGCGGGTGCCGCCGTCGGGGACGTGGGAGCGCCCAGCACGGCGACACCCGAACACACCGCTCTCGGAACACCGACAGAGGCGCTCGACGCCGCATGTAGCCTGCAATCATCGCGGAACCGCGCAAATCCAGCGATCCCACCAGCGGCGGCGCGCTCCGTGCAACCAGTCCGGCCGCGCTCGCCTCACACGCGATTTCCGGACTGCGACGACTCCGTGAGACCGCGCGGTCGCTTCGCGCGCCGCAGAACGGCCGGGCCGCCCCCGCTCCGCCCCAGATGGACCGCTATGACTCGTGGCTGGACACGTTCTGGGGAGGCGAGCTCGACCGGATCGACGCTGCCTGCGTCGGCGCCGGCCCCGAGGCGCTGGGGCTGTTTCGCGGCGTCGACAGCGGGGTCTGGGCCGCCCTCGACTCAGGAATATGACCTCTATCCAGCCATCAAAGGTCTGCTTCCGGACGTCCCCGATCCCTCGCTGCAAGGGACCTGGAACGGGGCCAGCGGGGCTGTGCTGGCGTCTCAGAGCTTGGCCTTCTACGAGAAGCTCGGACACCTGTACGCGCGACATTCGACCGTCGCGCTGGAGCAGAGTCGGGTGCTCGACTTCGGCTGTGGTTGGGGACGCCTGACCCGATTCTTGGCGCGCGACGTCGCGCCCGGGTCGCTGTTCGGCTGTGATCCCGTGGAGCCGATTCTCGACACCTGCAGGCGTTGCGGCGTCCCGGCCGTACTTGCCCGGTCTGACTTCGTTCCCGAGCGGATCCCGTTCGACGAGTGCTTCGACCTCGCCTATGCGTTCTCGGTTTTCACGCACCTCTCCGAGCGCTCGCACCGCGCCAGCCTCCGAGCGCTGCATGCATCGCTGGCCCCGGGGGGACTGCTGGTCCTGACGATACGTCCACCCCGATACCTGTGGCTTTGCTCGCTGCTGCATCCCCTGCGCGCGTCGCTCGGAGAGCTGATCGCGATCGAGATGTTGATCGGCGATCCCTACCAGGTAGTGGTGGCGTTGCGCCGCCGCGATCAGCCAGCGCCACTAGCGGCGCTGACCCCGTTCGCTGACAACCGGCAGCCCGTGGGAAGGTATCCCGTCCGGTTCGCGTCCTCTGTCCGAACGCTCGCCTGATCGCGGGCGCAGATTCGACAAGGGGGCACGTTATGCGCGCGTTGCGCAAAATCATCGTTCGTCCACGGGCGGCGGGGCTGCTGCTGGCCGGCGTCCTCGGGCTGGGGATTGCGGCCGGCCCGGCGCACGCGTCGCTTCCGCCCAACGGGTTCACCGCGACCGCCGGTGTTCCGTTCACCGGCGTGATCGGCGGTTTCAACACGACCTGCCCCGGAAACAGTTGCCAGGGCCTGAACCCCTTCGTGACGATCGACTGGGGCGACGGCACCCCGACGTCGAGGGTCGCCGCGGTGCCCGACTGCCCGGTGGGCTGCGCGTCGTCGAGCTGGAGCGTCTCGGGCACGCACACGTACCGGCTTCCGGGCGCCTATCCCGCGTCGTTCTTCGGGGTCCTGTCGCTGACCGTCAGCACGCCTGCGACCGTCGGAGACGATCCGAACAGCATCGTGCCCTCGCCGGTGACCGTGTCGCCGGTCGTGGGCGCGCCGTTCTCCGGCGTCGTCGCGACGTTCACCGACACCAACCAGCTGGCGCAGGCCTCCGACTTCACCGCCACGATCAACTGGGGGGACGGCCAGATCACGTCCGGGACCGTCGCGCTGTCGCCCACTCAGGGCTTCCAGGTCGCCGGGAGCCACGCGTACGCGCGCGTCGGGGCGTTTCCCGTGGCGGTCAAGATCCAGCACCTGGGCAAAGACCCGGGCGTGCTGGGAGCGACGGCGACCGACGCTTCGAGCGCGCACGTGACCGATGCCGTCCTCACGGGCGCGCCGAGTCTCGTCTCCGCCGTCGCGGGGGTGCCGTTCCGCGGCGCGGTCGCGACCTTCGCCGACCCCAATCCGTTCGCCACGGCGTCTGACTTCAGCGCGACGATCACCTGGGGCAACGAAGGACCGAGTGCCGGGACCGTGGCGGCGGTCCCGGGTGGCTTCGAGGTTGTTGGCTCTCACACATTCGCCACATCGGGACAGAAACCGATCACCGTGCTTGTCATCGACAACGGCGGATCGAGGGCGACGATCAACGGGACGGCGGTCGTGCGCCCAGCCCCTCCGCCACCGACGACGACCGTTGCGCTGTCACCCGCGGCGCCTAACGGCAATCACGGCTGGTACCGGTCCACCGTGCACGTCGCCGTCAGCGCCGACAGCCCGGGCAGCACGGTGACGGAGACGCGGTGCATGCTGGACGGCGCCGCCGTGGCCACCTTCGCCGACCTGCCGGCACGGTGTCCCTTCGCGGGAGCGGGGTCGGCGATCACCGGCGACGGCCGGCACGTGCTGCACGCCGCCAGCGTCAACGCTGCGGGTCAGACGGAACGGCCGAGCGCGACCAGCGTCCCGATCGACACCACGCCACCGACGCTCGCGTGCAGCCGCACCGCCCCCGCGTTCGTGCGGGGGACCACGGGGGCGTTCGTCAGGGCGAGCGTCCGCGACGCCACGTCGGGCCCGGTCAGCCAGACGGTCTCGGTCGCGGCCGCCGTGTCGGCAGCGGGCCGCAAGGCGGCGAGGCTGACCGCCCGCGACAACGCCGGCAACTCGGCGACGATCACCTGTGGGTATCGAGTCCTCGGCCAGATCCACGCGTCGATGCAGTGGAGGTTCGACACGCGGGCGGCATCGACGGCGGTGAGCTCCCTGGTCGTGAACGAGGTACCCGTCCGGGGGACGATCCGGGTGCTGTGCCGCGGCGCCGGATGCCCGGCTGCGGCGCGGACCCTGCGGGTCGCCCCCAGGCGGGCCTGCCGGGCGAAGGGATGCCATGGCCAGCGCCGGCAAGGCACGGCGGCGGTGAACCTGACGCCGCTGTTCCACGGCCGGCGGCTGCCGGCGGGCACAGTGGTGACGGTGACGACGTCCGAGCCGAGCGAGATCGGCAAGGGGTTTGTCTTTACCATGCGCCTGCACCGTCAGCCGAAGGTCGTGATCGGCTGCCTGGCACCCGCGTCACACGTCCCCGGCCGGGGCTGCTGATCGGCTTCAGAGCCCCGGCCGCGCCATGGCTGACGCACTGCGGCGAAATTGAGCAGGCCGGGCGCTCACGCCTGACGGAATGCTCTGACGGACAGGGGGACGAACACGAGCAGCAGGACGACCAGCCAGGCGACCGTCCCGAGCACCGGGTGCACGGCGTTGCCGTGACCGATCGTCAGATCGCGTCGACCTCGAGGTCGAGACCGTCGCGCGCGACGACGTCCCCGAACACCTTGCGAAGGCCGTGTACCTCGATAGCTGGAGTTGTGCTCATCGTTGCCTCGCTTGTCGATCGGTTGCTTGTGATTCCGAGGAGCGCCGGACGGTGATGTCGCCGTAGCTGGTGCGGGCGCGCACCTCGAGGCGGTCATCGTCCGGTCCGGGCGGTCCGCTGGTCGCGAGGTCGTTGTGGAGCTGGCCGTACTGCGTGTGCAGGTCGAGCCAGGCGGCGGTTCCGTCGGGGATCGCGATCTCGACCGCGCCGAGCGCGGTCTCGGTAACGACCGAGCCGCTCGTGGGCGCGCCGACGCGGATGTCCCCGTTGGCGGTCTTGGTCGCAACCGTGCCACGGACATCGTCGATCGCGATGTCGCCGTTGGCCGCTTTCACCTGCAGCTCGCCGCTGACCTCCCGCACGGACGTGTCGCCGTTCGAGTTCTTGATCACCGCGGAGCCATCGATTTCGCCGACGCGGATCGCGCCGGAGCCCGTCGTCAGGTGCGCGTCGCCGGTCGCGTGCTCGAGCGTGATGTCTCCGGCCGAGGTTGCGAGCCTCACGGCAGCGGCACGTTCGATCTGGATCTCGCCGAGCGATGTCTTGATCTCGCAGTCGCCGAGCGCGCCGACGCAGCGAAATGCACCGGCCGTCGTCCCAGTGACGCGCGAACCCAGCGGCAGCCCGACCTCAACGTCGACCGAGCCGCCGTAGCCGAACGGGCTCCAGGAGCGCCATCGGCCGGTGGCCTTGACCAGCAGCCGGCCCCCGCTGTAATCCACGCGGGTCTGCTCGGCGGCCTGCACGTCGGCGCGCCGCGTGCTGTCGCTCGGACGGACCTCCACGGTCGTGTCGTCGCGATCGGTGGCGACGACGCGAACATCGGCCATGACCAGCTCGATCACCGCGGTGATCGCCTCGGGCGTGTCGAACGTCGCCATCGGTTACCTCCCCCACCCGCTGTAGCGCTGGGCACCCCTCGGGGTGTGCGACTCCTGGCGCCCGGCCGACTTGGCGCGTTGCACCGCGGCGGCGGCCGCCCGCACGAGCCACGCGTTGACCGACAGACCTTCGCGGTCGGCAGCCTACTCGACGCGACTCTTCAGCTGGTCGGGGAGCCTGAGGTTTACGCGTGCCATCCCGCCCTCGCCGGCGCCGAGTGGCGCCCCACGTGTGCCACCAGTGAGGGCCTGGGCGTTCTCCAGTTGCTCGGTGGCACCTTGCTCGAGATCGATGCGCGGGGCGCCCACGACGAATTCGGGCGCGCCCGCGCGCAGACGAAGCTCCACCGAGCCCGGCGCGAGCTCACGAGTGATCTCGGCGGCCGCGGCCGCCAGCGCGTCCAGCAGGTATCCCGGCGATGGTGGAGTCGCTGGGGCGAGGAGTACCACGAGCGGACGCCGCGGCTTTCGTCTGTCGTGAGTCGGAAGTTCGCGACGTCGTCATCGGACACGTGAACCCGGACGACCCAACATCATCGGCGCCAAGCAGCCATGCGAAGATCGTGCTCACCGATTCCATCCAGGTCAGGAGGGGGAATGATCATCAGCACGATGAACGAGCTGCCGGGCTACGAGATCACAGAGTTGATCGGCGAGGTGTTCGGTCTCACCGTCCGCTCGCGCAACGTCGGCTCGCAGATGGGCGCGTCGCTCAAGTCACTCGTCGGCGGTGAGCTGAAGGGGATGACGAAGATGCTCGCCGAGGGGCGTGAGCATGCCTGCCAGCGGCTGATCGAGGAGGCCGAGAGCAAAGGCGCCGACGCGATCGTGGCGTTCCGGTTCGACACGTCCGAGCTGGGCAGCACCTGGACTGAGATCTGCGCGTACGGGACCGCGGTGCGCGCCCGCAAGAAGCTCTGAGCCCGAACGAGCCGGAGCTAGGCCGCTTCGCGGTCGGCCTGCGAGCGGTAGGCGAAGTACGCGCCGCCGCCGAGCGCCTTGTCGTAGGCGGACCAGAGCTCACCGGCGGGGAGCTCCTTCTCGAGCCGGTCGAAGCTGCCCAACCGGCCGCCGAGGTTGTCGATCATGTGCACGAGCGTGGCCTCGCGCGTGCAGGGCACGACCGGGCTGCCGTGCTCGAGCGAGCCGTGGTGGCTGAGGATGATGTGCAGGACCGCCTGGGCGAGCTCCAGCGGGAACCCGTCGAGGTCCTCGATCGTGCGCCGGACCCGGTAGTAACCAAGCGGGATCTCGCCGTACAGGCGGCCGTCGTCCGACATCGAGATCGCGCCGTCGTCGACAACGTAGGCCTCGAGCTTGCCGATGTCGTGCAGCAGCGCGCCGGTGACCGCGACGTCGCGGTCGATCCCCGGGAACGTTGCCGAGATCGCGCTGACCGCCTGCGCGACCGTGAGTGAGTGCTCGAGCAGCCCGTGACGGTAGGCCTGGTGGTAGCGCTTGGCGGCCGGCGCGTCGCGGTAGCTGGCCCACATGGGCGAGCGCTCGCCGAATACGGCCGACAACAACTCGCGCAGGTGCGGGTTCTGCACCGTCCCCAGCAGCGCTCGAAGGTCCGCCTCCATGTGCTCGGCATCCCGCGGAGGGCCGTCGATCAGGACCCCGCGGTCGAACTCGTCCTCGGCGGCGAGACGCACGCCGGCGATCGCCAGCTCCGGGCCGTACCGGGGATGCGCGAGGTACCTGCCGGTTACGAACACGATCGCGCCGGGGCGGCAGACCTCGCGCGCTTGCGCCAGCCCCTCGCGGATCACGGCAGGCACGCTTCCGGTCTTGTCGCCGAGCGTCAGCTTCAGGTACTCGCTGCCGTCCCGGCGGCGCCTAGGCTCGGCGTCCCGCACGAGCAGTGCCTGTCCGATCTCACAACCGTCTGCGAACTGCCGGACCTCCATTGCGCCACGAAGATAGAGTGACGCGCGGACAGCAGACGATGCAGAGCACGGCAATAGTCACGGGGGGAACGGGCGGCCTGGGGTCTGCCGTAGTGACCCAACTCCTGGACGACGGCTGGCGCGTCGTGGTCCCTTGGATCGTCGAGCGCGAACTCGAGCGGATCGGCGAGCGCGAGGGTCTGGAGCTCGTCCGAGCTGACCTGTTCGACGCCGACGCGGTCGCCGACGTCGTCGCGGTCGCGGCCCGCTCGCCGGAGGTGCCGCTGCGGGGGGTGGCCAACCTGGTCGGCGGGTTTGCGGCCGGCGGGCGCGTGCACGACACGCCGATCGACGAGTTCGAGAAGCAGTTCACGCTCAACCTCAGGCCGACATATCTGGTCACCCAGGCCGCGCTCCCGCACATGGTGGAGGGGGGCGCCGGGTCGATCGTGTGCGTGGGCACGCGCGCGGCGCTGCGGCCGTTCAGCGGCGCCGCCGGCTACATCTCGTCCAAGGCCGCGGTGATCGCGTTCGCCCAAGCCGTCGCGGTCGAGTACCGCGACGATGGGATCCGCTGCAACGTGATCCTGCCCAGCGTGATCGACACGCCCGCCAACCGCGCGTCGATGCCCAACGCCGAGCACGGCCGCTGGGTCAAGCCGTCCGAGATCGCTACGGTTGTGGCACATCTGCTGACCGATGACGCGCTGCCCACCAGCGGCGCCGCGATCCCGGTCTACGGCCGCGCCTGACCCGCGCCAAGCGCCAGTGGGCCTCCCTGGAACGTCGCACCGGAAATTGCGGCCCCGGATGACCACCATGCGGCGTCCTCGGAGCCTCGCGCAGCGCTGCTGCGCCACGGCTCCTGCGTCCTTGCCTGGCGGCCCCCGGACCTCGCCCTTTCCAGCACGACGTCCCCGGGAGACCCACTAGCCTCTCGCTTATGGAGCGTAAGTGGTGGACGCTGATCGTCGTCTGCGTCGGGACGTTCATGCTGCTGCTCGACATCACGATCGTGAATGTCGCGCTGCCTAAGATCGCCGACGACCTGCACGCGAACTTCTCCGACATCCAGTGGGTCATCGATGCCTATGCGCTGACGCTCGCCTCGCTGCTGCTGACCACCGGCACGCTCGCCGACCTGTTCGGCCGGCGGCTGCTGTTCACGATCGGCCTGTTGCTGTTCGCGTTCACGTCGTTGCTGTGCGCGCTGTCGCCGAGCGTCCTGTTTTTGATCCTCGCGCGCGCCGGGCAGGGGATCGGCGGTGCGATCATGTTCGCGACCTCGCTGGCCCTGCTCGCCCAGGAGTTCCACGGCCGCGAGCGCGGGACCGCGCTGGGCATCTGGGGCGCGACGATCGGCGGCGCGACCGCGATCGGCCCGCTGCTCGGCGGAATCCTCACCGAGGGCTTTGGCTGGTCGTCGATCTTTTACATCAACGTGCCGATCGGCATCGTCGCCGCGTTCCTGACGATGACCAAGGTCGCCGAGTCGCGCAATCCGCAGACGAGCCGGATCGACTGGATCGGGACCGTGACGTTCACCGCGGCGCTGTTCCTGCTCGTGCTCGGCCTGATCCGCGGCAACGCCGAGGGGTGGGGGAGCGCGATGATCGTCGGCCTGTTCGCCGCCTCGGCGGCCCTGCTGGTCGCGTTCGTGGTCGCTGAGCTCGTCCAGGCAGAGCCGATGTTCGATCTCGCTCTGTTCCGCAAGCCGACGTTCGGCGGCGCCTCGATCGCCGCGTTCACGCTGTCGTCGTCGATGTTCGCGATGTTCCTGTACCTCACGCTGTACCTGCAGACGCTGCTGGGGCTGTCGCCGCTGCAGACCGGCCTGCGGTTCCTGCCGGTGACGGTCGTGGCGTTCGGCGTCTCGGCGGTGTCGGGCAACCTGTCCACGCGCGTCCCGGTCCGGTTGCTGCTGGGCGGCGGGCTCGTGCTCGTGGGCGTCGGTCTGCTGCTGATGCGCGGCCTCACCGCGAGCTCGCACTGGACCGCGCTGCTCGCCGGCTTCGTCCTCGCCGGCGCCGGTGTCGGGCTGATCAACCCGGCGCTTGCCTCGACCGCAATCGGGGTGGTGCCTCCCCAGCGCAGCGGGATGGCCTCCGGCATCAACTCGACCTTCCGCCAGGTCGGGATCGCCACCGGGATCGCCGTGCTCGGCGCGATCTTCGAGAGCGCGATCTCGAGCAAGCTCGCGCCGCGGCTGGTGGGGACGCCGCTGGCCGGCCACGTGGACAGCATCGCCCACGCCGTGGCCGGCGGCGGCGCCGCCAGGGTGATCAGCTCGGTGCCGGGTCCGGCACGGGAGCGCGCCACGCTCGCGGTCCACACCGCGTTTGCGAGCGCGATGAACGACATTCTGCTCGTCAGCGCGGTGATCGCGCTGACCGGCGCGGTGCTGTCGCTGGTGCTCGTGCGGGGTCGCGACTTCGCTGCTTACGGGGCGCGCGAGGCGGCCACCGCGGCCGCGGCGGGCTGAGCTCTAGAGGCCGACCGGGTGGCGGACGACGAAGCTATTGATGTCGGGCTCGTCGGCCGAGCGGTTTGACCAGCGGGAGCCGGTCTCGGCCAGCGCGACCGTGTCGAATCGCAACCCGGCGACGTACATGAACGTGTGGCCCGGAGCGGCGAACACGGTGATCCACTTGCCCGGCCCCGCCTTGCCCCAGTCCATCAGCTGACCCGAGGTCACGGTCGTGTTGAGCAGGCCCGCGGCCGCGAACACGAAGCTCAGCGAGCCCGAGCAGTCGTACGCGTTGTCCTCGAAGGTGCCGTGACCGCCGCCGAAGCGGTAGGGCAGGTGGGCGATCTGATTTCCGGCGGAGATCACGTTCTGCACCGCCAGCGGCGCGTTGACCGGCGCGATCGCGAGGCCGTTGGGCGTCAGCGTGGCCCGGGCGCCGCCACCGGACAGGCCGCTCGCGGCGAGCTCCTTGCGGATCTGGGCGTCGGACACCGGCTGGGCCAGCTTCCCGCCCGATCCCGACGCCGACCCCGACCCCGACCCCACGTTGACGCTCGACGGCGTCTGCGGCTCGGAGGCCTGGGAGGCCTGAGCGACGGCCCCGGCGACCGGCTGGATCGCCTGGGGATGCGAATGCAGCGCCGGCGCCTGATCCGCACCCGAGGCGGGAGCCGAGTGCTTCTGCACCGGGGCGTTGCTGGACGCGTCCTGCGGGCTCGACCCCGACTCGGCGGACTGAGCCTGTCCACATCCAGCCGCCAGCAGCGCCACGGCGGCGAGACCTAGAACTTGCTTACGCACCGCCGCTCAGTATGACAATTGGGGCCGGCGCGCACGCAGATACGGGCCGTGGGCTCAACTAGATGATTGATTCCAAAATTGAGCACGCCCGGATGCGGCCGGGATGACTTCGCGGATGCGCCACGCGCGTTCGGCTCGCGTAGCTCCGCTACGCGTCGCCTCCGCCCGCGCCGCCCCGCTCGCCCCCCGACCGCCACGCGCGCACCCCATTTGGAATCAATCATCTAGTCATCGAAACGCCCAGCGAAGACCGCGAACACCGCTCCCTGGGGGTCACGCGCGATCGCGATCGTCCCCGGACCCGCCGGCATCGGGCCGGCGAGAACCTCGCCGCCCAGGTCCTTGATCTTCGAGGCCGACCGCTCGGCGTCCTGCGCACCGAAGTAGACCAGCCAGTAGGGAGGCTCGCCGGGCATCTGTGGCCGGATCCCACCGTTCATCGTGCCGGCCGCAGTCTTGATCATGAGGTAGGTCATGTCCATGCCCTCGACCGCCTCGGTGCTCCAGCCGAACAGCTGCGAGTAGAAGGCCCCGGAGGCCTCGGGGTCGGGGCTGGCCAGCTCGTTCCACGAGATCGCGCCGGGGGCGTTCACGATCGACGCGCCGATGTGGGTCTTGGGCTCCCACACCAGGAAGTACGCGCCCTGGGGGTCTTGGACGACCCCCATCCGCCCCACATCCATCACGTCGAACGCGTCGGCGTGGACGTTGGCGCCCAGCTGCTTCGCCTTGGCCAGCGCGTCGTCGGCGCTGTCGACGGTGATGTAGCAGTTCCATGCCGGCGGGGCTCCTGCGTCGCGCTGCTGCTCGGGTTGTGGCGAGATCGCCGCCGCATCCTTGCCGTCGATGCTCATCATCGAGTAGACGACGCCGTCGCCGACGGGGTTGTCGGTCGCCTCCCAGCCGAACAGCTCGCCGTAGAAGCGCTTCGCACCGTCCTGGTCGGTGGTGGACAGATCGGCCCACGAGAAGGTGCCAGGTGTATACGTCGTTCGTTCTCCCATCGGTCGACCCTACCACCGCAAATCGGCCGAGAGAGGTAGGTTCTGTGAACCCACCGGCGACCCCACAGATCAGCGAGGACAGATGCCTGGCTTCACCGTCAAGAACCTTCGGGACGTGGACAACTCCGCGGCCGACCGCGAACCCGGCCTCGAGGCCCGGTTCGCGCGCAAGCACCTCGACTCCGATCACCTCGGGGTCAGCTACTTTCGCTATGACCCGAACTTCCGCACGCCGTTCGGGCACCGCCACCGCGAGCAGGAGGAGGCGTACGTGGTCGTCGCCGGATCTGGCCGAGCGAAGCTCGACGACGAGGTGATCGAGCTGTCGGAGTGGGACGTGCTGCGCGTCTCGCCCGAGGTCGTGCGCTCGTTCGAAGGCGGCCCCGAGGGGCTCGCCCTGATCGCGGTCGGCAACGACCGCCCCGAGGGCGGCGACGGCGAGATGGTGCAGGAGTTCTGGACCGACTGATCAGGCGGCGTCCCACGGCGCCAGCGCCGCCCGCGCGCCGGCGCGATCCAGGCCGGCGCCCAGACAGCACAGCAGGGTGATCCGGGCAGCGGCCGGCGACAGGAACGGCGCGCAGATCGCGCCACTGGCGCGTAGGTCGCGCTCGGCGCCCGCGAACCCGTAGGTGGAGAACATCATCGAGGAGCGCTCCGGGCGGCAGGTGATCACCACCGGGACCCGATCGGCCGCGGCCTCGAGCTCCTCCATCACCCCGAGCGGGAGGTGGCCGGCCCCGAGCGCGACCAGCACGACGCCGTCGGCGCTGCGGGACGCGTGCCTGAGCATCGCCCCGTCGTCGCCGAGCCCGGTGGTGACCACGACCACGCGGTTGGCCAGCCGGCCCAGGTCGAGCGCGGCTGGGCGGATCGGCATCGCGTGCAGCCACACACGCCGCTCGACCACGCGACCGAGCGGCCCGGCGGTCGGCGATCCGAACGCCGTCGGGCCCGTGCTGTCGATCTTGCGCGCCGTCATCGCGCCGTGGATCTCACCGCCGAACACGATCACCGCGCCGAGGCCCGCCGCCTGCGGGGCGGTAGCGACCGCCACGGCATCGAGCAGGTTGGCCGGGCCATCGGCGCCGGGCCGGCTGCCCGGCCGGTTGGCTCCGGTGAGCACGATCGGCGCCTCGCCGTCGTGAACCAGCGCGCACAGCACCGCCAGCTCCTCCATCGTGTCAGTGCCGGTGGTGATCACCACCCCCTCGCCGGCGTGCGCAGCATCGCGCGCGCGGTGGGCCAGCCGCAGCGAGTCAGACAGGGTCAGATGCGCGCCCGGCAGGGCCAGCACGGTCTCGGCCTGCAGCGGCGGTCCCGAGGCCAGCTGGGGGAGCTCGGCGATCAGCTGGGCGCCGTCGAGCGCGGGCACGGCGTGTTCGCCTTGCATCGAGATCGTCCCGCCCGCCGCCAGCAGCCGGACCGGACGCGGCGTGTCTGCGGCGGAAGCGCGGTGGCCCTCGACCCGTTGCATCGCGGTGTAGTTGACCACATAGCGGCCCGCCTGCGCGCTCGCGTTTACCATACGCCGCGCATGCGACTGCTGATCACAGGAGCAGGAGGAATGCTGGCGCAGGATCTAGTGGGTGAAGGAGTGGCCGCTGGCCACGAAATGACCGCGCTCACTCGCGGGGAGCTCGACGTGACCAACGCCGAGTCGGCGCGCCGCGCGATCGTGCCGGCGGCTCCCGACGTGGTGATCAACTGCGCGGCCTGGACCGACGTCGACGGCGCCGAGAGCTCGGCCGACGCGGCGCTGGCGGTCAACGGCACCGGTGCGGGAAACGTCGCCGCCGCGGCGGCCGAGGCCGGCGCCTGGGTGGTGCAGATCTCGACCGACTACGTGTTCGACGGGTCAAAGCCCGAACCGTACGTCGAGTCCGACCCGGTCGGCCCGCTCTCCCAGTACGGGATCTCGAAGCTCGCCGGCGAGCGAGCGGTCGCCGAGCGCGCGCCCGACCGCCACACGATCGTTCGCACCTCGTGGCTGTTCGGGGTCGGAGGCAGCTGCTTCCCGGCGACGATCATGCGGCTTGCGGGCGAACGTGACGAGCTGACCGTCGTGGACGACCAGCGCGGCTGCCCGACGTTCACCGGGCATCTGGCGAGCGGATTGCTCGCCCTGGCGCAGCAGCCGGTGCCGGGGATCCTGCACGTGGCGGGCGGCGGAGACTGCACCTGGTTCGAGTTCGCGACCGAGATCGTGGAATCGGCAAAGCTCGAGTGCGAGGTGCTGCCCGGCAGCAGCGAGGACTTGGCGCGACCCGCGCCGCGCCCGGCCAACAGCGTGCTGGTCACCCAGCGCGGCGACGACGCCCCGCGGCTGCCCGAGTGGCGCGACGGCCTGGCGGACTACATCACGGCGAAGGTGGGTGCGGCATGAGGTTGCTGGTCTGCGGCGGGGCAGGGTTCATCGGCTCGACGTTCGTGCGCCTGCGGGTGCAGGAGCACGGCGACGAGGTGACCGTGCTCGACAAGTTGACGTACGCCGGTCGCCGGGAGAACCTGACCGATGTGATCGACGACATCCGCTTCGTGCCGGGCGCGATCGAGGATCCGGTCGCGGTCGCCGACGCGGTGTCGAGCTGCGACGCGATCGTCAACTTCGCGGCCGAGACGCACGTCGACCGCTCGATCTCCGGTCCCGAGGCGTTCATCGTCACCAACATGCAGGGGACCCACGTGCTGCTCGAGGCCGCCCGTGAGCGCGATCTGCGCTACGTGCAGGTGTCCACCGACGAGGTCTACGGATCGATCGACGAGGGGTCGTTCACGGAGTCCTCGCCGCTGCAGCCGTCGAGCCCGTACAGCGCCACCAAGACCGGCGCCGACCTGCTCGTGTCCAGCTACTTCCACACCTACGGTCTGGAGACGGTGATCTGCCGCGGGTCCAACAACTACGGCCCCCGCCAGTACCCCGAGAAGCTGATCCCGCTGATGATCCTCAACGCGTTGGCGGGCGACAGCCTCCCGGTCTACGGCGACGGGCGCAACGTCCGCAACTGGCTGTTCGTCGAGGACTTCGGCCGCGGCATCGGCCAGGCACTGGCCACCGGCAAGCCCGGCGAGGCGTACAACTGCGGCGGTCCCGACGAGTGCGAGAACATGCTGGTGGTCAAGCGGATCCTGGAGCTGACCGGCGCCGACGAGTCGCTGATCGAGTACGTGACCGACCGTCCCGGGCACGACCGGCGCTACTCGCTGTCCTCGACCAAGCTCGAGGGCCTGGGCTGGAAGGCGCAGGTCCGGTTCGAGGAGGGCCTGCAGCGGACCGTCGACTGGTATCGCGACAACGCTTGGTGGTGGGAGCCGATCCGCTCGGGCTCCTACCGCGAGTACTACGAGCGCCACTACGGTCGTCAGCTGAAGGCCTGACCGGCGCGATGGGAAGGGACGCGCTGGGAGCGCTGGAAGCGCTCGAGCGCGAGGTGGTCGAGTGCCGTCGCTGCCCACGGCTGGTGCAGTGGCGCGAGCAGGTCGCGCGCGAGCGCCGGGCGGCGTACGCGTCGGAGGAGTATTGGGGCCGGCCGCTGCCCGGCTTCGGCGATCCGGGGGCGCGCATTCTGGTGCTGGGCCTGGCGCCCGCGGCGCACGGCGGCAACCGCACCGGGCGGATCTTCACCGGCGACCGTTCTGGCGACTGGCTGTTCGGGTCGCTGTACCGCACCGGCTTCGCCAACCAGCCGGATTCGGTGTCACGCGACGACGGTCTGGCGTTGCGCGGGTGCTACATCACAGCGGCGGTCCGGTGTGCGCCGCCGGCTAACCGGCCGCTCCCGGCCGAGCGCGACAACTGCATGCCGTACCTGGTGCACGAGCTGTCGCTGCTGGGAGCGGTGCAGGTGATCGTGTGCCTCGGTGGGTTCGCGTGGGAGGTGGCGTTGCGGGTGCTCGGCGCGCTGGAGATCGCCGTGCCGCGACCGCGGCCCAAGTTCGGGCACGGCGCCGAGGTGACCGTCGACCGATTCACGCTGCTGGGCTGCTACCACCCCAGCCAGCAGAACACGTTCACCGGGAAGCTGACCCAGAAGATGACCGACGACGCGTTCGCGCGGGCCCGGGAGCTGGCGGGCCTCCCCGAATCGAGCTGGGTCTGACCGGGTGCAGAACGCGGCAAAACCGATGACCGCGAGCGCGCGCCCCGAACTGGCGGCGGTGTGGATCGCGGACCCCGCGGAGCGGTGGTCGGCGCTGGGGTTCGACGTCGCCGGCGGTCGGCTCGCGCTGGGCCGGGTCGCCGTGCACCTGGATTCGCCCGGGCGCGGGATCGCCCGCTGGGCGCTGACCGGGATCGACCCGGCGATCGCCGAGATCGACGGGCTGGCAACCGAGACGGCAGCGGCGACCCCCGCCCCGACCCCGGCGACCGCGCACCCCAACGGCGCCGTCGGGATCGACCACGTCGTGGTCATCACCCCCGACTTTGACCGCAGCGCCGCTGCGCTGAAGCGGGCGGCGCTCCCGCTGCGCCGGATTCGCGACGTGCCCGGCACCGAGCAGCGCGCCGCCTTCCGGCAGGGCTTTCGCCGCCTTGGCCCGGCGATCCTGGAGCTCGTCGAGGCGCAGGGGATGCGACCCGGCGCGGCGCGGTTCTACGGCCTGGTGGTGATCGTCTCCGACCTCGACGCGCTCGCCGAGCGCCTCGGCGATCGGCTCGGCCAGATCCGCGGCGCGGTCCAGCCCGACCGTCGGATCGCGACGCTCGCGGCCGATGCCGGACCGAGCCCCAAGCTCGCGTTCATGGATCCCGAACCCGGGGGCCGCTCCCACTGACGTCAGCCGGAGTGCCTCACGCTGGCGCTCCGAACGCGCCGAGGCATGGCGGCAGGCCCGGGATGCGAATCACCGCGGCGGCTTGCGCGAGCACGAGATCCCCGTCGACGGCCAGGATCTCCACCACCTCCTGCTCGACCGCACTGGTCTTCGAGCCGGAGTCGACGAGCAGCGTCACCACGGTGCCATGTGACCAGACCGTCGGGTGACCCGGGTCGGCCATCACGTCGAGCGGACACAGCGCCTCCGGCGACCCCGGTTTCACGCGGTGCCGCCGGACGCCCGTGCCTGTCAGTTCGAAGCGGTGCGGCGCGAGCGTGAACTCGCTGTTCTGTGCAGAGGCAAAGCGGCCCACCGTCCAGTCCTTGGCGATCTCGACGAGGTATTCAATCTCCGCGATCCGCGGTGGGGAGGTCGACATCGTCAGCTCTCAGGACTGGTTGCGAGAGCACGCTGGATCAGCGGCCGAACGTATCGACGCCCGCGGTGAAGCCGTGTCGTGATCGTCGCCTCGCGAGTTCGCAACCGAAATGCGGCCTGCCGATACGACAGGCCGACGACGTCGACGGCCAGGATCGCGTCTCGGTACAGCTTCGGAGCGCTCAGGATCGCCGCGATCAATTCGCGGGCATCGACGGGGGAAGCTTGGGCGACGTGAACATCGAAATCGCTTTCCAGCAGCGGCACCGTCGCGGGGCGGCGCATGGCCGCGCGGTACTGAGTGGCCTGGGTGTTGCGCAGGGCGCGCATCAGGTAACCGCGCGCGTCGTCGCTGTGGAGCAACCGCGGGCGCCTGAGCACCCCGGCGAACGTGTCCTGGACGAGATCTTCCGCATCCTCGTGGGACCCGCACAGCCTCCGCGCCACGCGGTAAAGCGCCTCCAGGTGATCGGAGAGCGAGTTCGGATCGAGCTCTCGGGGTGAGGACATGGCGACGATTTTCCGCCGCCTGCCTGCGGGCGTCGCTAGAGAAGCGACCCCAGGGTTCCGGCCTGGGGACCCCGGTCCCGGGACTCATTGACCCTTAGACCAGCGCCTCGGGCAGCTCCTCACGTGAGGCGAGGTCGAGCTTGCGATAGACGTTGCTCAGGTGCCACTCGACCGCCTTGACGGTGACGAACTGGCGCTGGGCGATCTCGCGGTTCGACAGGCCCGTCGCCGCGAGCGCCGCGACCCGGTCCTCGCTCGCCGTCAGCGATTCGCGCCCGGACAGCAAACGCCGTTCACGGCGGGGCCGCGCGCCTGCCGTGACGAGCTCCTCGTGCGCGCGATCGGCGAGTCCGCTGGCTCCCAGGCGCGACGTCTCGTCGAGCGCGGCGCGGAGTACGTCGCGCGCCTCGGTGCGGATCCCCGCGCGTCGTAACGCCGCTCCCAGAGCGAGGAGCGAGCGCGCGTGCTCGAGTCGACCCTCGGCGTGCTCGAGTACCGCGACGAGAGTCCCTCAGCGCTTGGAGGCCTTCCGCGCCGCCGGTCACCAAGCCGAGCGTTCGCAGCGATATCCCCTCGGCCGCCGCGACCCCGAAACGGCGCGCATCCGCGAGCTCTTCCTCGGCCATCGTGCAGGCCGCGTCACGACGGCCCAGCGCCGACAGCGCCAGCGCCGCAGCCGAGCGCCAATCGCAGCAGTACGGGTTGGCGATCGTCGCCGACATCAGCCGACCCGCGGCCCGAGCTTCCCGAAGCGCAACGACCGGCTGCCCGCGAGCGAGATGGAAGTGCGCGAGCGAGGTGTGCAGCAGCGCAACGGGCAGCGTCGGGGCCGCGCTTGCGGCCACGAGCTCGCGGTCGACAAGCTCGGCGGCCTCGTCGACGCCTCCGCGCGCGAGCAGCGCGTCGAGCAGATGCGCCACGCACCAGGCGACGCCCGGCTGGCCGCTGCCTTCCTCGAAGACCCGCAGCGCCAATCGCGCCTCCGCCTCGGCACGGCGGATATCGCCCAGCCGCAGCGAAGCTTTCGCGCACATCGTCGACTGCCAGGCGACTGCGAGCCGGTTCCCGTGACGGGTCGCGGCGGTGATCGAGTCGCGGTACACGGTTGCGGCCAGTGAGAGCGCGCCGGCGTAGATGAGGCCGTTTCCGATCGCACCAATCACGACGCTGTTCGGCGCGTCGAGGCGCCCGGTCTCGAGTGCTCGCTGAGCAACCGCGATCGCGGCGGTCGCCGGGGGACGCGACGCGGAGATCGCGACCACCAGCGGCGCGAGCGTCGTCGCGTCGAGCTGGTCGCCGGCGTCGAATTGCGCGAACCGGCGCTCCCAATAGGGCGCGACGAGCTCGGTGCAGGTGAACTCATGGAACGCCATCGCGAGCATCTCGGCCTCGAGCGCCACGCTGAGCTCGTCGTCGCGGTCAGCGATGCCGCGCAGCTCCTCATGGAAGATCTCCACCGACCCGCGGAACTCGCCGCACGACGCGAGTGCGCGGCCGAGATCGAGCGCGATCCTGGAGCGCGCGACGGGATCCTCGGTGAGCGCGGCCGCTGCGCGTAGGTGAGCCTCGAACCCGTCGCGGCGTCGGTCGGCCGCCTCGGCGAGCCCCAGCTCGTGCAGCACGACACCGCGCTCATCCCCCTGTGGTGGCTCGTCGAGCGCCCGCCGCAGGTAACCGATGGCGGCATCTGCGGCGCCACGCGCGCCGGCATCACGCGCGGCCGCGCGCAGCACCGCCACGCGCGCCGGATCGCTCGCGGCCGGAAGCCGGAGCACGTGCCGCCCCACGCGCTCGCTCTCGGCCCCGCGCGCCTGCATCAGGGCAGCGGCACGCGCGTGTAGCTGTTGTCGCTGCAACGGCGGGATCTGGTCGTACACCGCCCCGCGCACCACGGGGTGAACGAAGTCGAGCTCGATGGCGCCGTCCGCGCTGAGCACGCCCACCGCGACGAGCGCCTCTGCGGCGTTGCCGACCGTCTGCGGATCAAGCTCGGTCAAGGTGGCGACGTCGGCTAACGGTGCCGGCGGTCCGAGGACCGCGACGCCACGGGCAACGGCGGTCGCATCGTCGGGGAGGAGCCGCAGCCGGCGCCGCACGGCGTGTCCCACCCGTTCGGAACCGAACTCGAACACGCGAGCCGCCTCGCCAACGGTCCCGGTCACCCCCTCATCGGCCAGCTCCGCCAGGAGTTCGCCAAGCAGGAACGCGTTGCCGCCAGTCGCCGCGTGGCAAGCGGCCGCGAACTCGTCCACAGCTCCGGGAAGGCGACGTTGCACCAGCACCGTCGCCGCGGCGGTGGACAGCGGCGCCGGCTGCACGACCTGGGCGGTGGTCGCGAGTACGTCGATCAGGGCCTGGTCGGCGCCGGGTTCAGCCGGGCGCGTGGAGCAGACGAGCAAGACCGGCAGATCCTCCACACGCTCCGCGAGGAACACCAACCAGCGCAGCGACGCCGTGTCCGACCAGTGGAGATCGTCGGCGAGCAGCACCAGCGGCTCGCGTGCCGCGAGATTGGCAGTCAGCCAGTACAGGCCATGCAAATGCGTGAACAGCCCCGCCTCGGCATTGGTCTCCCCGGGCTCCGCCGTGAATACCGCCGCCGCGGACTCAGCCCCGTCATCCAGCATGTCGGGCGACTCCTTCACCAGCCGCTCGAGCAGCTGCCGCACGACGCCGAAACCGAACGTGCGGTCGAGCTCGGAGCCGCGGGCTCGGAGGACGCGCAGGCCGTCGGCCTCGCCGAGCGACCCGGCCCTGCGCAGCAGCTCGGTCTTGCCAACGCCCGCCTGCGCCTCTACGAGGAGCACGCCTCCACGTCCAGACCTGGCGCGCTCAAGGAGATCCTCGAACAGGCGCAGCTCCGCGTCGCGCTCCAACAACAGCGCGTCGGCGCCCACCAAGTGCCCACACATGACGCACAGAGTCTCACACCATGGGTCCCGAGACCGGCGGCGCCTACCACTAACCTCAGAGGCAGTGCCCCTGTCGCAATTCAACGCCGCCACACGCGACTGGTTCAACGGCGCGTTTGCCGAGCCGACCCCGGCCCAGGCCCAGGCCTGGCCGGCGATCGCCTCCGGCGAGCACGTGCTGATCTCGGCCCCCACCGGGTCGGGGAAGACGCTTGCCTCGTTCCTGTACGCGATCGACCGCCTCGCCAACGACGAGCGCGCGGACGCGGACCGCAGCATCGGCCTCGTCTACGTGTCGCCGCTGAAGGCGCTGTCGTACGACATCGACCGCAACCTGCGCACCCCGCTGCGGGGCATCGGCGCCGATCTGAAGGTTGCGGTCCGGACCGGCGACACCCCCCAGCGCGAGCGCCAGGCGATGCTTCGCGAGCCGCCGGACATCCTGATCACGACCCCGGAGTCCCTGTACCTGATGCTGACCGGGCGCGCCCAGCAGCTGTTCGCCGGGGCTCGCTGGTGCATCGTCGACGAGATCCACGCGGTCGCGGCGACCAAGCGCGGCGCCCACCTGGCGCTAACGCTCGAGCGCCTGACCGAGGCGGCCGGCGGCGAGGTCCAGCGGATCGGCCTGTCGGCCACCCAGAAGCCACTCGAGGAGATCGCGCGGTTCATGGTCGGGCCGACGCGCACGTGCCGGATCGTCGACACCGGGGTGCGCAAGGAGCTCGACCTGAGGATCGAGGTCCCGGTCGAGTCGATGGTCGAGCCCGACGACACCCCGGCCCCCGACCTCGACCCGTTGGTCGGCGGCTCCGACGCCACCCGGCGATCGATCTGGCCGGCGATCTATCCCGAGTTGCTGAAGCTGGTCGAGGCTCACCGCTCGACGATCCTGTTCGTGAACAACCGCCGGGCCGCCGAGCGCCTGGCGCTGCGGCTCAACGATCTCGCCGAGCGCGAGATCGCCCGCGCCCACCACGGCTCACTGGCGCGCGAGGAGCGGACCGTGGTCGAGGAGATGCTCAAGGCCGGCGAGCTTCCCTGCCTGGTCGCCACCTCGTCGCTGGAGCTGGGAATCGACATGGGGGCGGTCGACCTCGTGATCCAGGTTGAGTCGCCCAAGTCAGTGGCCCGCGGGCTACAGCGGATCGGCCGCGCCGGCCACTCGGTCGGCGACGTCAGCCGCGGGAGGATCTTCCCGAAGTTCCGCGCCGACCTGCTCGAGTGCGCGGTCGTGGCCAAGCGGATGCGGCTCGGCGAGATCGAGACGACCGTGGTCCCCCGCAACGCGCTCGACGTGCTTGCCCAGCAGATCGTGGCGATCGCCGCCGCCGCGCCGGACGACTCGCCGGTCTCGGTCGACGACCTGCACGCGCTCGTGACCCGGACCCATTCGTACGCGGAGCTGAGCCGCAACGCGCTCGAGAACGTGCTCGACATGCTCGACGGCCGCTACCCCTCGTCGGAGTTCTCAGAGCTGCGCCCACGGATCGTGTGGGACAGGATCGCGGGCACGTTCCGGGCCCGCCCGGGAGCGCGCCAGCTGGCTGTCACGAACGCGGGCACGATCCCAGACCGCGGACTGTACGCGGTGACGCTGCCCGACGGCCGGCGGGTCGGCGAGCTCGACGAGGAGATGGTCTACGAGGCGCGGCCGGGACAGACGTTCCTGCTCGGAGCCAGCACCTGGCGGATCGAGGAGATCGGCCGCGACCGGGTGATCGTCACCCCGGCGCCGGGCCTGCCCGGAGCGGTCCCGTTCTGGAAGGGCGACGGGATCGGCCGCCCCAAGGAGCTGGGCGCCGCGATCGGCGAGTTCGCCCGCTGGGCGGTCGACCAGGAGCCCGAGACGCTCGAGCACGAGTACGACCTCGATCGCCGCGCCGCCGGCAACCTGGTCGAGTTCCTCCGCGAGCAGCAGGCCGCCACGCGGGTCGTGCCGTCGGACCGCGCGATCGTGATCGAACGGTTCCGCGATGAGATCGGCGACTGGCGGCTGTGCGTGCTGTCGCCATTCGGAGGCCGCGTGCACTCCGCCTGGGCGCTGGCGCTGAGCGCAAGGATCCGCGACCAGGTTGGCCTGGAGTCAGACGCGATCTGGTCCGACGACGGGATCATCGTCCACCTTCCCGACGCCGAGGAGCCGCCGGGCGCCGAGCTGGTGCTGATCGATCCCGACGAGGTCGAGGACCAGGTCGTGGCCGAGCTGTCGGCCAGCGCGCTGTTCGGCGCCCGCTTCCGGGAGAACGCCGGCCGAGCGCTGCTGATCCCGCGCGCGCGTCCCGGCAAGCGCACGCCGCTGTGGCAGCAGCGGCTCAAGTCCCAGTCGCTGCTCGAGGTGGCCAAGAAGTACGGCGAATTTCCGATCGTGCTCGAGACCTACCGCGAGTGCCTGCGCGACGTGCTCGACGTTCCGGGGCTGGTCGAGCTGCTGACGATGCTTCACCGCCGCGAGATCTCATTGATCGAGGTGGAGACGCCGACCGCGTCGCCGTTCGCCTCCTCGCTGCTGTTCGACTACGTGGCGACCTACATGTACGAGGGAGACACGCCCAACGCCGAGCGCCGCGCCGCCGCGCTGTCGCTGGACCGCGACCTGCTGCGCGAGCTGCTCGGTCAGGAGGAGTTGCGCGACCTGATCGACCCGGCCGCGCTGAGCCAGGTCGAGGACGACCTCCAGTTCCTGTCGGAGATCCGCCAGGCAGGCAGCCGCGATGCGCTCCATGACGTGTTGCGGACGGTCGGCGACCTCACCGGCGCCGAGGCCGGGCTGCGGGTGCTCGCCGACCTCGACGCGGCAGCGATGCTCGTGGAGCTGCGCGCCGAGCGCCGCGCGATCACGATCCGCGTCGGCGGCGAGGAGCGCTGGATCGACGCCGCCGATGCCGGCCTGTACCGCGATGCGCTCGGGGTCGCCCCTCCGGGTGGTCTCCCGACCGCGTTCCTGGAAGACGTGCCCGACGCGCTCTCCCGACTGGTCAGGCGCTACGCCGCCACCCACGGCCCGTTCACGCTGGGCGAGCTTCGCGCGCGCTACGGCGTCGACCCGTCCGCCGTGCTGTCGGAGCTCGAGCGCGACGGCACGCTGGTGCGAGGAGAGCTTCGCCCCGGCGGCTCGGAGCGCGAGTGGTGCGACCCCGAGGTGCTGCGCCGGCTTCGGCGGGCGTCGCTGGCGGTGCTCCGCAAGGAGGTCGAGCCGGTCGACCAGCGTGCGCTCGCGCGCTTCCTCCCCGGCTGGCAGAACGTCGACCGTCACTCGGCGTCGGGCGCCGGCATCGACCGGCTGAGGGAGGCGCTGATCCCGCTGCAGGGACTGGCGCTGCCCGCGGACGCCTGGGAGCGCGACGTGCTCCCCCGCCGGGTCGGCGCATATTCGCCGTCGTGGATGGATCAGCTGTGCGCCAGCGGCGAGCTCGTGTGGATCGGAGCGGGCGCGCTCGGCCGCAACTCCGGACGCGTGGCCCTGTACTTCCGCGAGGATCTCGCCGAGCTGGGGCCGCCGCAGCTGCGCGGCGCCAACCCGGGCAAGACCGATCTCGAGCAGCACGACGCCGTCCGCGCGCGGCTGGCGGCGGGAGCCTGCTTCTTCACCGATCTGCTGGCCGACGTGGACCTCGCTCCCGAGGAGCTCCAGGAGGCCCTGTGGGATCTCGCGTGGGTGGGCGAGGCCACCAACGACGCATTTGCGCCGCTTCGAGCGCCCCGGCTGACGCTGGCCCGAGCCCAGCGCGACCGCGTGCGCGGTACCGCCCGCCGGGCCGGCCGGTTCGGCTCGCGCCGCCGCGGTGGAGCCGTCGCGCAGGTCCAGGGCCGGTGGTCGCTGACCGAGCCGCTGTTCCGCGACCAGGTCGACCCCAGCGCCCGCCGCCGCGCCCTTGCCGAGCTGCTGCTCGAGCGCTATGGCGTGCTCACTCGCGAGCAGGTGCTGGCCGAGGGGATCGCCGGCGGCTTCTCGGCGATCTACTCGGAGTTGTCCCAGTTGGAGACGCTCGGTGTGGCCCGCCGCGGGTACTTCGTCGAGGGCCTCGGCGGCGCGCAGTTTGCGCTGCCCGGCGCGGTCGAACGGCTGCGGGCCCAGAACCGTTCCGAGGAGCCGCCGACCGTGCTCGCCGCCGTCGACCCGGCCCAGCCCTACGGCGCGGCGCTGCCCTGGCCGGCGCGCCCCGACGGCGAGGGCTCGCGGCGTCCAGCCCGGGTCGCGGGCGCCCAGGTCGTGCTGATCGACGGCCAGCCGATCGTGTATCTCGAGCGGGCCGGGCGCGCCCTGCAGACGCTGGTCGCGGCCGACGACCCGCGCCTCGAGGCGGCGCTGGCAGCGCTCGTCGAGCGGGTGCGCAGCGGTCAGATCAAGCGGCTCGCGCTCGAGCGCGTCGACGGGGAGCCCGCGATGAGCTCGGCGCTGGGGCCCGCGCTCGTCGCGCTCGGCTTCCAGGAGGGCCCCCGGCGGCTGACGTTGACCGCCTGACCGGCTCGCGAGGCGATGCCCGAAGGCGACACGATCGCGTACGCGGCCAACCGGATCCGGCCCGTGCTCGAGGGCCGAGTGCCCGAGTCGATCGACGCGCCGCAGCCGCGTCACGCCCGCGACCGCTGGCCCGAGCGGCTCGGCGGCCGCCCGGTCAGTCAGATCAGCACCCACGGCAAGCACCTGTTCCTGCACTTCGAGGGCGACCTGGTGCTGCACTCGCATCTGGCGATGACCGGAGCGTGGGCCGTGTACCCCGACGGCCGGCGTTGGCGGCGGTCTCCGCGACGGGCATGGCTGGTGATGCGCTCGCAGGGACACGACGTCGTCGAGTTCGACGGGCCCACGCTCGAGCTGATGACCGAAGGCCGGGCGCGCTTTGACCAACGGCTCGCCGCGCTCGGCCCCGACGTGCTCGCGGAGGGCTTCGACGCCCCGCGGTTCCTACGGATGATTCGCGCCGACGACCAGACGCGGACGACCGGCGACGCGCTGCTGGACCAGCGCAACGTGGCCGGGATCGGAAACATGTGGAAGGCCGAGGCGTGCTGGGAGGCGGCGGTCGACCCCTGGCGGCGGCTGTCGGAGGTCAGCGACGAGGAGCTGGTGGCGATCGTCGAGAAGGTGCGCCCGCGGATGGATCTGTCGGCCCGGGAGGGGCCGATGGCGATCGAGTCGCGCGTGTACCGGCTCGTCGGCCGCCCCTGCCCCCGCTGCGGCGAGCGGATCCTGTCGCGCGGCCAGGGCGACGCCAACCGCACGACATACTGGTGCCCGGGATGTCAGAAGTGAGCGCACCGACGCGCCCGGGGGGCGCCCCCTCGCTGCGGCGGGTCGGCCACAAGGGCGCCGACCTGATTGCCCCGGGCAACACGGTCTCGAGCTTCGACGCCGCGCTGCACGCCGGCGTCGACATGATCGAGTTCGACGTGCTGCCCGAGCGCGACGGCGAGCGCCTGCTGCTCGCGCACGACTACGAGGACGCCGGCTCGCGCGTGCCCCACACGCTCGAGGAGGCCCTCGAGCACCTCGCCTCGCAGCGGTTCGACGGCGTCGAGCTGGACGTCGATCTGAAGCTGCCCGGATACGAGCTGCGGGTGCTGCAGGCGTTGCGCGACCGGGGGATGCTCGAGCGGTCGCTGATCTCGACCCAGTTCCGGTCGAGCCTCGAGGCGATCCGCGCGGCCGAGCCGGCGGTGCGGCTGGGCTGGTCGGTCCCGAAGGTCAAGCGCGATCCGTTTCGCTCGCCGCTCACGGTCCCGGCGGCGCTGGTCGTGCTGCACGTTGCCCGGGCCGTGTTTCCGAGCCGGGCGCACGAGGCGATCCGGGCCGGCCGCTGCGACGCGATCATGGCCCACTGGCGGCTGGTCACACCGCGGCTGGTCCGCCGCGTGCTGGACGCCGGCGGTGAGCTGTATGTGTGGACGGTCGACGAGCTGTCGCGGCTGTCCGAGCTCGAAGCGCTCGGGGTGACCGGCGTGATCACCAACGACCCGAGGTTATTCGGGGCGCTGGCCGGCTAGTGTCCGGTTTGGGACACTTGATCGCATCACCGGATCGTGCAGGTGGCGGCACTGAAGCCGTGCGGATCGCCGAAGTCGGCGTCGCGGTGGCCGCCGGTGGTGAGCCGGTCGGTCTGGCCCAGCAGCTTGCCGCCGCGCTTCCACATGAACGTCGCGTTGCCGCGGAGGCGCCCGGCGTGCGGGTCGAACTTGAACGTGACGCCCTGTTGATGGACGCCCGTGCTCGGGCTGCCCAGCTGGATCAGGCGCCGGGTGCCCGGGTCCGGCTTGAAGCGCTTCGTCTGGGGGTTCCAGAAGTCGACGCTGATCGCGATCGCGATCGATGACGAGAACCCCAGCGCCGGAACCTGGCCGCGGATCCCGAGCGTGTCGGGGTGACGGTGGGTGTCGCAGATGTTGACCGTCGCCCACAGCTGCTTCGATCGCTTCGCGCCGCTGACCGCCTTGCGGATCTGGGAGCCCGACGGGGACGCCGCCGACGCCTGCCCCACGAGGAGCACGGTCATCAGCGCCACAATGGTCAGGCACAACACGAAGCGAGACGGCACCGCGGCGACATTCTGACAGCCGGTGGCGTTGTGATCGATCCGCGGCCGCGACGTAGTAGGGATGCGATGGGGAGCACGGTCGGCGTCGACGTGGATATCGATCGCGAGGGCTGGCAACGGTTCGAGGACCTGTACAGGTCCAGCCGCGACGACGTGTTCGCATACGTGGTGACGATGTTGCGCGACCGGGCGGCGGCCGAGGACGTGATCGTGGTCCTCATCGCGAGTAGCGGCGGCGGCAATAAGGTGTTCACCGACGCGCTGAAGCCGTCCGCCGGCTCGTCGTCCTGGGAGTCGTCCGCCGCCTCGTCCGCCGCCTCATCGCCGGTCCCGGCCAGCGGCCCGTCTACCGGCCACAAGCTGATCCAGTCCGCCCAGCTCGCGCTCACCGCCCAGCCTCCACGCCCAGATCCGCGACTCCGAGCGCGCGATCTCGCGGGACGAGTCGTCGTTGGCCGCGCTCAAGCACCGGATCGCCTACTCCAGCGTCTCGCTGACGATCGCCGCGCGCCCACGCCCGGCCCCGGACCTGGCGTAGTCCACCGCTGGCGCGTGTGGTTAGCTCTGGCCCATGGCGGCCGGACGCGAGGACACGATGGAACTGCTCCGCCACGTGCCGGTGTTCGCGGAGCTGGCCGAGGATGACCTCGGACGCGTCGCCGAGGTCGCGGTTCCCCGCCGCTTCAAGTCCGGCGAGGTCGTGTTCCGTGAGGGCGACCAGAGCAACACCTGCTACGTGGTCCGCACCGGCCAGGCCCGCGCCGTCCGCGCGCACAGCGACGGCCGTTCGATCACGCTCGCCAACTTCGGCCCCGGCGACATCTTCGGCGAGCTGGCGATGTTCGACGACGAGCGGCGGTCGGCGACCGTCGAGACGCTCGAGAACACCGAGGCGATCGCGATCCTGGGCGGCGACATGCGGCGGCTGCTCAGCGAGCACCCCGCGATCGCGATCAAGCTGCTGGCGGCGCTCGGGCGGCGCCTGCGCGAGACCAATGAGCGGCTCGCGCGGCAGTCGTTCCAGACCGTCCAGAGCCGGGTGGCGGCGGTGCTCTCGCAGCTGGTCGAGGGGGCCCAGTCGGAGGGCGCCGGCGAGGGCGACGTGCTGATCACCTCGACGCAGGCGAGCCTCGCGCAGCTGGCCGGCTCCTCGCGCGAGTCCGCCAGCCGGTTCCTCGCGGTGCTCGAGCGGGCCGGGATAATCACCCAGGGTCGCGGCAAGCTGACCGTGCACGATCCCGCGGCCCTCGAACGTTACGTCTACTGATGCCCAAGCCAGAATTCTCCGCGGGAGGGGTCGTCGTGCGCGGCGACGAGATGATCGTGATCGTCCCGGTCAAGCGCGACGCCAACGGCGACCGCGTGCTGGGGCTGCCCAAGGGGCACCCCGACGGCGACGAGACGGCCGAGCAAGCCGCGGCCCGCGAGGTGGCCGAGGAGACCGGTGTCACCGCCGAGCTGGTCGGGGAGCTCGGCGAGACCCACTACGTCTACGAGCGCAAGGGCAAGCGCGTGGCCAAGCGGGTCGCGTTCTTCCTGTTCGAGTATCGCTCGGGAGCCGTCGAGGACCACGATCACGAGATCGAGGAGGCCCGCTGGATGCCGTTGGAGGAGGCGGCCCGGTCGCTGACGTACGTGGGTGAGCGGTCGGTTGTGAAGCGCGCGTTGTCGCGATTGGCAGCCGATCGGTAGGCTGGCGGACCGTGCGCGTCCTGAACTTCTATTCGTCTGTGTTTGCAGATCAATTGCGGCGCGGTCGGAAGACCGCGACGATCCGTCTCGGCGACAAGTCCCACAAGTACCGTAAGAACGACTGCGTGCTGGTGACGATCGGCTACCAGCACTCGCCACGCGAGAAGATCTTCAACGCCGTGATCGACCAGGTCGAGGTCAAGCGGGTCAAGGACCTGTCGCCCCGCGACATCGAGCACGACAACCCCGAGTTCCGCCGCGTCGATGAGATGGTCCACTTCCTCGAGCAGATCTACGGCCGCAAGGTCGCGATGGAGGACACCGTGACCGTGGTGCGCTTCTCGCAGATCATCGAGAACCCGCCCGAGTTGCGCGACCGCATCCACGGTCTGGGCGGGGCCCAGAACTAACGCTGTCTGGCGTACGCTCCGGGTCTCGGCAGTGATAGACATGTGCCGTGGCTGACCAACGCGTGTCGATGGTGCTGCTCCACCTGGGGACGCCGCGCGATCAGGAGGCCCACGACCAGCTGGCGGCGGCGCTACCGGACGCGACGGTCGCGCCGCCCGATCAGGCCGGGGCGTTCGACGTCACGCTCGAGGCGCCCGATCTCGAGCATGCGCTCCAGAGCGTGTGGGACGCGGTCGCCGCGTCCGCGACCGACGATCACATCGCGTTCCTCGAGCACCCGGACCTGCCCGAGCACTGGCGCCACCTGAGCCGGCGGCCGGTCGGCTAGCACAGGTTGCCCAAACCTGCCAATCTGACTGCGTTCGCTGGCACTCGCCGTTCCAGAGTGCCAATTTCTTCTTGATCCTCAAGCGCCACCGGCTATAGTGGCAGGTCGCTGGCACTCTGCATACGAGAGTGCCAATGTCAACCAGCATCCCTTTCATCCGGAGGTTGCATTAGATGAAGCTCAAGCCCCTAGGCGATCGGTTGATCGTGCGGGCGATCGAGGAGGAGGAGACCACCGCCAGTGGGATCGTCCTGCCCGATACCGCCAAGGAGAAGCCCCAGAAGGGCAAGGTGCTCGCCGTCGGTGACGGCAAGGTCAACGAGGACACGGGCAAGCGCACGCCGCTTGACGTCGCCGAAGGCGACGAGGTGCTGTACAGCAAGTACGGCGGCACCGAGATCAAGGTCGACGGCGAGGAGCTCCTCGTTCTTCGCGAGGCCGACGTGCTGGCCAAGGTCCAGTCCTAACCCTTTTCAGGAGAAACCAGGTTTACATGGCACATAAGGAACTGAAGTACGAGGCGGATGCCCGCAAGGCGCTCGAGCAGGGCGTCGATGCGGTCGCAAACGCGGTCAAGGTAACGCTTGGCCCCAAGGGGCGCTACGTCGTCCTCGACAAGAAGTTCGGCGCCCCGACGATCACCAACGACGGCGTGACGATCGCTCGTGAGATCGAGGTCGAGGACGTCTTCCAGAACCAGGGCGCACAGCTCGTGCGCGAGGTCGCCACGGCGACCAACGACGTGGCCGGCGATGGTACGACGACGGCGACCGTGCTGGCGCAGTCGATCGTCCGTGAGGGCCTGAAGAACGTCGCCGCCGGCGCCAACCCGCTGGCGCTGAAGCGCGGCATCGAGAAGGCCGTCGACGAGGTCGTCAAGAACATCGAGAACCAGTCCAAGGAGATCTCCGGCAAGGACCAGATCGCCCGCGTGGCGACGATCTCGGCCGGCGACGACGAGATCGGCGACGTGATCGCCGACGCGATCGAGAAGGTCGGCAAGGACGGCGTGGTCAACGTCGAGGAGGGCCAGACGTTCGGCATGGACCTCGAGTTCACCGAGGGCATGCAGTTCGACAAGGGCTACATCTCGCCCTACATGGTCACCGACCAGGACCGCATGGAGGCCACCCTCGAGGACCCCTACATCCTGATCGCCAACCAGAAGATCGGCTCCGTCCGTGACCTGCTGCCCGTGCTCGAGCAGACGATCCAGTCGGGCAAGCCGCTGCTGATCATCTCCGAGGACGTCGAGGGCGAGTCGCTCGCGACGCTCGTGGTCAACAAGCTCCGCGGCACGTTCACCGGCGTTGCGGTCAAGGCTCCCGGCTTCGGCGACCGTCGCAAGCGGATGCTCGAGGACATCGCGATCCTCACCGGCGGCGAGGTGATCACCGAGGAGATGGGCCTCAAGCTCGAGAACACCCAGCTCTCGCAGCTCGGCCGTGCCCGCCGTGTAGTCGTGGCCAAGGACACCACCACGATCGTTGACGGCAACGGCGGGAGCGATGCGATCAAGGGCCGCATCAACCAGATCAAGACCGAGATCGAGAACACCGACTCGGACTTCGACCGTGAGAAGCTCCAGGAGCGTCTCGCGAAGCTGTCTGGTGGAGTCGCGGTGGTCAAGGTCGGCGCTGCCACCGAGACCGAGATGAAGGAGAAGAAGCACCGCGTCGAGGACGCGCTGCAGGCCACCCGCGCCGCGCTGGAGGAGGGCATCGTGCCCGGCGGCGGCGTCGCGCTGCTGGCCGCGCAGAAGTCGCTGAACATCGACGCGTTCGAGGACGCCGACGAGCGCACCGGCGCTCGCATCGTCGCCCGCGCGCTCGAGGAGCCGCTCCGTCAGATCGCGCACAACGCCGGGCTCGAGGGCTCGGTCGTGGTCAACGACGTCCGCAGGGCCAAGAAGGGTCAAGGTCTCAACGCCGCCAACGGCGAGATCGTCGACCTGGTCGGCGCGGGCATCATCGACCCCGCGATGGTCACGCGCTCCGCGCTGCAGAACGCCGCGTCGATCGCGAAGAACATCCTCACCACCGAGGCGATCGTCGCCGAGATCCCGGAGAAGGACGGCGGCGGTGCGGGTGGCGGCATGCCCGACATGAGCGGGATGATGTAGGACGCCACTGGCGTCGGCAGTACTTCCGAGGGCCCGGCGATCCGCCGGGCCTTCGGCCGTTAAGCGGCTGTCGCCTCGACGGTCGCGGTCGTGGCGGCCGCCCCGGATCGCGGCGCGGATGTCGTCGAACGCACCACCAGCGTCGGCTCGATCAGGCGCACCTCCCGCGGCCGGCGCTCCTCGCGCCGGTCGAGCAGCAGCTCGAACGCGAGCCGTCCCATCGCGGTCCGGGGCTGGTCGATCGTCGTCAGCGACACGTGGGCCAGGTGCGCGATCGAGATGTTGTCGTAGCCGACGATCGACACCTCGCCCGGCACGTCCACGCCGGCGCGGTCAAAACCGCCGAGCAGTCCCGCGGCGACGATGTCATTGGCGGCGAACACCGCCGTGGGCAGCTCACCCGCGGCCAGCAGCTCGCTGGCGGCGCTGGTCCCCGCGTCCTCGGTGAAGTCGCCGCGGATCACCCTCGCGTGGCGGCCGAGCCGCCGGACCGCCATTCCCTTCAGGTACGCCGCCCGCCGTTGCGGCCCGCCCGGCGCCCGCCCGCCGTCGACGTGGGCGATCTGCTCGTGGCCGAGATCGACCAGGTGATCGAGCACCAGCCGGGTGCCGTGGGACTCGTCGATCAGCACGCAGTCGACGTCGAGGTTGCGGACCATGCGGCCGACGATCACCATCGGCGCCTCCGACGCGGCCGCCGCGATCTGAGCGGTCGGCATCCGCGGGCTGACCAGGATGATCCCGTCGACCCGGTACTCGAGCAGCGCCGCCAGCGCGGCCCGCTCGCGCCGGGCTTGGCGGCCGCCCGCCGCCAGCAGCAGCTGGTAGCCGAGCTCGGACGCCAGCTCTTCGACCCCGCCGGCGATCTCCGCGAAGAACGGGTTTCTGAGGTCGTCGAGGATCACCCCCACCGTGCGCGTGTCGTGGCTGGCCAGGCCACGCGCCATCGCGTTCAGCCGGTAGCCAAGCCGGGCGGCCGCGTCCTGCACGCGGCGCCGGCGCTCCTCGCTGACGTTCGGCCGGTCGCGCATCACCAGCGACACGAGCGCTCTGGAGACGCCGGCCTCGCGAGCGACGTCCTCCATCGTCGGCGAGCGCCGCGTTGAGGAGTGGCGGCGCCGCCCTCGGGAGCCGCTCAGCAGCCGATCCTGCATCTCGATCGGAGCGGACCTTACTGTAGAGCGCGACAAGATTGAACGTGCAATAGCGCGCTCTATCCGAGAAGGCGTTCCTTGACTTCGCCGGGCGCAGAGGGATATAGTCCGCCGACCGTTTAGAGCGCTCTAACCGTCCGAGTGAAGTGAGCGCGCTGGACACACGAGGAGAGCGTGGAAGAGCGGTTGGATTGTTGCCGACCGGCTCCGAGGACCCAGGAGGTCTATCTATGAGAAGACTGCCCCGCAGTCTCTGCATCCCAGCTGCCGCTGCGGCAGCGGTGCTGCTGCTCGCCGCGTGTGGCGGCAGCTCGAGCTCCAACAGCAGCAGCAGCGGCACCACCACGAGCGCGGTCAACATCGCCTCGGGCACGGGCGGCGGGGTATGCCCGTACAAGTTCGCGGTGATCACTCACGGCGACAACGGGAGCTTCTGGAGCGTCGTCTACAAGGGGGCCAAGAACGCCGCCAAGGACTTCGGCTGCAAGCTCACCGAGGTCTACGGCTCCCAGCAGCAGGGCCAGGCGGAGCCCGACGACAACGCCGAGAACGCCCAGATCACCGACGCGATCAACCAGAAGGTCGACGGGATCGTCGTCTCCGATCACGACCCCAACCTGATGAACCCGACGCTCAAGCAGGCGGCCGCCAAGGGCATCCCGGTGGTGCTCACCAACGCCGGCTGTGACAACACCGACATCGCCGCCAGCGGCGCGATCACCTGCGTCGGCCAGCCCGAGCAGCTGGCGGGCGTGGCCGCCGGCCAGCGGTTCGCCAAGCTCGGCGCGAACAACGTGTTGTGCGTGATCCACCAGTCAGGTCAGAACCTGCTCGACCGCTGCAACGGGATCGCGCAGGGGCTCGGCGCCGGCCAAACGTGCAAGACCGGCTCGCCGCCGTCGAAGGGCCCGGCCTGCACCGAGCTGACGCTGTCGACGCCCAACGCCGCCTCCAACCCCCAGCAGGCGATCGGCCAGGTCACCTCGTTCCTGCAGTCCCACCAGGGGATCACCGGGGTGATGGCCCTGAATAATGCGATCGGGACCGCAATCGTCGGCAGTCATCCGGCCGGGAATCCGAAGCTCGCCACGTTCGACCTGAACTCCGACGTCGAGAACGACATCAAGAGCAACTCGATGTCATTCGCGATCGACCAGCAGCAGTACCTGCAGGGCTACCTGCCGGTCGTGTTCCTGTACCTCTACAACAAGCACGAGGGCAACAGCGTCGGCGGTGGCACGACCGTGGCGAGCGGTCCGCTGGTCGTCGACAACACGAACATCAGCAAGGTCTCCGCGGCGATTGCGGCCGGGGACGACTGAGTGCTCCCCACCATAACTGAGCCCTGAGGGATGAGCGCCACCTCGCACCCAGCCGGCCCGATACCCCCGGCACCGGCCGCTTCCGACGAGCGGCTGGTGCCGATCAGCTGGCTCACCCGCATCCTCCGGCGTCCCGAGCTCGGGGCGCTGATGGGGGCGATCGCCGTGTTCATCCTGTTCGCGATCACCGATTCGAGTGCCAACCACCTGTGGCTCAAGCAGACCGGCCTCGCTGCCTGGACGCAGCAGGCGGCGTTCTTCGGGATCGTCGCGGTACCCGTCGGGCTGCTGATGATCGGAGGCGAGTTCGACCTGTCGGCCGGGGTGATGACCGGCGTCACCGCGATCCTGATGGCGTTGCTGGTCGGCAAGTGGCACTGGAGCACGTGGCTGGCGATCGTGGCCACGGTCGTGTTCGCGATCCTGATCGGCCTGCTCAACGGGGTCGTCGTCGTCAAGACCAAGCTGCCGAGCTTCATCGTCACGCTGGCCACGTTCTTCGTACTGCGCGGTATCAGCGTCGGCGGGGTGCTGCTACTCAACCACGGCAGCACGCAGGTGTCGACCAACACGCCGCACCCACCCGGGCTGAGCACGGCCAAGACCGTGTTCGGCAGCTCGTTCTTTAAGAGCGGCGCCCTGCCGAGCGGCTACAGCACCGCGATCCTGTGGTTCATCGGGGTCACGATCGTCGGCACCTGGGTGCTCAGCCGGACCTCGTTCGGTAACTGGATCTTCGCGGCCGGGGGTGAGGAGAACGCGGCCCGCAACACCGGCGTCCCGGTCAACCGCACGAAGATCCTGCTGTTCGTGGCCACCGCGCTGGGGGCGGCCTTGGTGGGGATCATCTCGTTCACCCAGGCATCGTCGGCGGTGTCCGAACAGGGCGTGGGCTACGAGTTCTTCTACATCATCGCGGCGGTCGTCGGCGGCTGCCTGCTGACCGGCGGCTACGGGTCGGCGGTCGGCGCCGCGCTCGGCGCCTGCATCATCGGGATGGCGTTCGAGGGCGTGATCTATGCCGGCTGGGACAGCTCCTGGAACTTCACGTTCCTGGGAGGGATCCTGTTCCTGGCCGTGGTCGTCAACACGCTGATCTACCGGCGCGCGCTGAGGGCGCGGCGCTGAGCGGGGGGACACTAGATGGAGGACCGCCAGACGGACGAGGCCGTCCCGCTGCTGGAGGCGCGGGACGTCTCCAAGTACTTCGGGAGCGTGATCGCGGTGGAGGACATCAACCTCAGCGTCGCGGCCGGCGAGGTTGCGTGCGTGCTCGGCGATAACGGCGCGGGCAAGTCGACGCTGATCAAGATCCTCTCGGGCGTCCACACCCCCGACAAGGGAACGCTCCTAGTCGAGGGCGAGGAGGTCAAGTTCTCGGGTCCGCGAGACGCTCGTTCGCTCGGGATCGCCACGGTGTTCCAGGACCTGGCCACGGTCCCGCTGATGTCGGTGTGGCGCAACTTCTTCCTCGGCAACGAGCCGACCCGGGGGCGCGGACCCCTGCAGCGCCTGGACATCAAGCAGGCCCACAAGATCATGCACGAGGAGATGGCGAAGATGGGGATCGACGTGCGCGATCCCAACCAAACCGTCGGCACGCTGTCGGGCGGCGAGCGCCAGGCCCTGGCGATCTCCCGCGCGGTCTACTTCGGTGCCAAGCTGCTGATCCTCGACGAACCCACCTCGGCGCTCGGCGTCAGGCAGTCGGGAATCGTGCTCAAGTACATCGTCCAGGCGCGGACGATGGGCCGTGGGGTGATCTTCATCACCCACAACCCTCACCACGCATACCCGGTCGGCGACCGCTTCGTGCTGTTGCGGCGCGGCAAGATGCTCGGCTCCTACGCCAAGGCCGAGACCTCGCTCGAGCAGCTGACCTCGCTGATGGCCGGTGGCGCCGAGCTCGAGGCGCTCAGCCACGAGCTGCAGGGGATCTCGGGGGAGCCCGAGGTAGCCAAGCTCGCCAAGGAAGTGGCGGCCGAGGCCCAGACTGCGAACTGATGGGCGCCCGGAAGCGAATCGGAGTCGGCGTGATCGGCTTCGGCTGGCTTGGGCACGCTCATAGCCGTTCGCTGCTGCGGATCCCGACGCTGTTTGGAGGCCGGAGCTATGACCCGGTGCTGGTGGCGTGCAGCGACCCGGTGCCCGACCGCACCGAGGAGGCGCTGGCGTCGTTCGGGTTCGCCCGCGCTCACGCCGACTGGAAGGCGGTGATCGACGACCCCGACGTCCAGGTCGTGTACGTCGCCGCCCCGAACATGATGCACGTCGAGCTCGTCCAAGCCGCGGCCGCTGCGGGCAAGGCGGTGTTCTGCGAGAAGCCCGTCGGCGGTACCCCGGAGCAGATCGCGGCGGCCGCGCGCGCCGCCCGCGAGGCGCACGTGACCAGCGGAGTCGGCTTCAACTATCGCTGGGCGCCGCTGGTCCGCTACGCGGCCGAGCTGATCGCCGGCGGCGAGCTGGGGGAGATCACCAACTACCGAGGCCGGTTCTTCTCGATGTACGGTGCCGACCCGTTGGGCGTCAACTCGTGGCGCTTCAAGCTCGATCAGGCCGGCTACGGGGTGACCAGCGACCTGCTCAGCCACTCGGTCGACCTGGCGCACATGCTGCTGGGCCCGATCGCCCGCGTCAGCGCGACGATCGAGACGTTCATCCGCGAACGGCCCGAGCCGATCGGAGCCGCCAGCCACTACGGCCGCGGCACGGCCGACGATCCGCTGAGCCCGGTGACCAATGAGGACTACGTGGGGATGCTGTGCGAGTTCGCGTCGGGCACCCGCGGGACGTTCGAGGCCAGCCGCACGATCGTAGGGCCCGAGAGCCAGAACGCGTTCGACGTCTACGGCACCCGCGGCGCGCTCAGCTGGGACTTCGAGCGCCTCAACGAGCTGCGGCTGTACCGCTCGACGGAGGACCGCGGCTCCGGCTACGTCACCGTGCGCGGCGGCGACCGCTTCGCCCACCACGGCACGTTCGTCCCGGGCAGCGGCAACCCGATCGGGTTCGAGGACCTGATCACGATCGAGGATTACGAGTTCTGCGCAGCGGTGGCCGAGGGGCGGTCGTTCGAGCCCGGGTTCGAGCAGGCGCTGGCGTGGGCGTCGGTGCAGGACGCGCTGCTGCGATCGGCGAGCAGCGGCGCCTGGGTGGAGGTGGCCGCGATCGGCGACGGGGTCCCGGTCTGATGGCCGGCGCCACGACTGCGGTCGCGCCCCTGCGGATCGGGGTGATCGGGGTCGGGCGGATCGGGCGGATGCACGCGCGCGTGCTGGCACGCCAGGTGCCGGGCGCGACGGTCGGCGCCGTCTACGATGCGCGGCCGCCGACGGCCCGCGAGGTGGCCGACGAGCTCGGCGTCCCCGCGGCGGGGAGCGTTCCCGAGATGCTCGACGGCGACGTCGACGCGATCGCGATCTGCTCGACGTCCGAGACCCACGTCGAGCTGCTGATCGCGGCGGCCGAGGCGGGCAAGGCGGTGTTCTGCGAGAAGCCGGTGTCGCTCGAGCTCTCCGAGCTCGACCGGGCGCTGGCCGCGATCGACGCCGCGGGAGTGCCGTTCCAGATCGGCTTCAACCGGCGCTTTGACCCGGCGCACGCGTCGGTGCGGGAAGCGGTCGCCTCTGGAGCGGTGGGCGAGCTGCAGCTGGTGCGGATCTCCAGCCGCGATCCCGAGCCGCCGCCGGTCGAGTACATCCGCAGCTCCGGCGGCCTGTTCCTGGACATGACGATCCACGACTTCGACATGGCCAGGTTCGTGACCGGGAGCGAGGTGGTCGAGGTGTTTGCGCGCGGCGCCGTCCGGGTCGATCAGGAGTTTGCGCGGGCAGGCGACATCGACACGGCGCTGGTCACGCTCGTCCACGAGGACGGCTGCCTGACCGCGATCGACAACGCCCGGCGGACCGTCTACGGATATGACCAGAGGGTCGAGGTGTTCGGATCGGGCGGGATGGCCGCCTCGGACAACCCGCTCGTCCACACCGGCGTGGTGCGCACGGCGCGGGGCACCAAGCGCCCGTCGCTGCCCGACTTCTTCCTCGAGCGCTACATGCCCAGCTACGTGCGCGAGTGGGAGGCGTTCGTCCGCGCCGTACAGTCCGGCGCGACGCCGCCGGTGTCGGGCGCGGACGCCCGGGCGCCGCTGGTCATCGGGCTCGCCGCGGAGCGCTCGCTGCGCGAGCGGCGCGCGGTCGCGGTCGCCGAGATCGAGGGCGCGCCATCCTTGCCCGACACCGCGACTCAGGAGGTACCGAATTGACTCGCTTGACGGTGGCCCAGGCACTCGTACGGTTCCTGTCGGCGCAGCAGGTCCAGCGCGACGGCGCGCGCGCCGAGTTCTTCGCCGGGTGCTTCGGGATCTTCGGGCACGGCAACGTCGCGGGGATCGGGCAGGCGCTGCACCAGTACCGCAAGCTGCTGCGCTACCACCCGGCGCGCAACGAGCAGGCGATGGTGCACGCTGCCGCCGGCTACGCCCGGCAGAAGAACCGCCTGGCCACGTTCGCCTGCACCAGCTCGATCGGACCCGGCGCGACCAACATGGTCACGGGCGCGGCAGCGGCGACGATCAACCGCCTGCCGGTGCTGCTGCTCCCCGGCGACACGTTCGCCACGCGGGCGCCGCATCCGGTGCTGCAGCAGCTCGAGGTCCCGCGCGACGCCTCGATCTCGGTCAACGACTGCTTCCGGCCGGTGTCGCGCTTCTACGAGCGCGTCGAGCGGCCCGAGCAGCTGTGTGGCGCGGCGATGGAGGCGATGCGGGTGCTCACCGACCCGGCCGAGACGGGCGCGGTCACGCTGGCGATGCCCGAGGACGTCCAGGCCGAGGCGTTCGAGGTTTCCGAAGCGTTCCTCGAGCCCCGGGTGTGGACGATCCACCGCCAGCCGCCGGCCCGGGAGGCGCTGGCCCGGGCGGTCGAGCTGATCCGGTCCTCGAGCCGCCCGCTGATCGTGGCCGGCGGCGGGGTGATCTACAGCGAGGCAACCGTGGCGTTGCGGGCGCTGGTCGACGCCACCGGGATCCCCGTGTGCGAGACCCAAGCCGGACGCGGCGCGCTGATCTCAGACCACCAGCTGAGCCTCGGTGCGGTCGGCGCGACCGGGACCGCGGCCGCCAACCGGGTCGCGCGCGAGGCCGATCTGGTGATCGGCGTGGGCACGCGGTGGAGCGATTTCACCACCGCCTCGAAGTCCGCCTTCCAGGATCCCGGCGTCAGGTTCGTCAACATCAACGTGGCCGCGTTCGACGCCGCCAAGCTCGGCGGCGTACCGGTGATCGGCGACGCCCGCGTGGTCCTCGACGAGCTGCGCAAGGAGCTCCACGGCGAGCGGGTGGACCCGGAATGGGAGCTCCGGGCCACCGAGCAGGCGGAAGCCTGGGCCGGCGAGGTGCGCCGGCTGGTGTCCGAGCCGCCCGCCCCGGGGTCGCCCCCGTCGCAGGCGGCGATCATCGGCGCGATCAACGACGCCGCGGGCGAGCGCGGGGTCGTGGTCTGCGCCGCCGGGTCCGCCCCCGGCGATCTGCACAAGCTCTGGCGCGCCCGCGACCCCGAGGGCAAGGGATACCACGTGGAGTACGGGTACTCGTGCATGGGCTACGAGATCCCGGGCGGGATCGGCGTCAAGCTCGCCGCGCCCGACCGCGAGGTGTTCGTGCTGATCGGTGACGGCTCCTACCTGATGCTCCCCGGCGAGCTGGTGACCGCGGTCGCCGAGCGGATCCCGCTGGTGGTGGTGCTCGTCGACAACCACGGCTATGCCTCGATCGGCGCGCTCTCGCGCTCGGTCGGCTCGCATGGGTTCGGGACCCACTACCGGGCGCCCGACGACGGCTCGCTGCCACTGGACTCGGCCGACGGCTCGGCGCTCGAGGATCCGTCGGCGTCATCGCCGCTGCCGCTAGACCTGGCTGTCAACGCCGAGAGCCTGGGGGCGCGGGTGATCCGCGCCGGCGACATCGACCAGCTGCGCGCCGGCCTGGCTGACGCCCGGGGGGCCGACGGGCCGGTCGTGATCTACATCGAGGCCGATCGCTACGCCGGCGTGCCCAGCTATGAGAGCTGGTGGGACGTGCCGGTCGCCGAGGTGTCAGACGAGGACGGAGTGCGCGCCGCGCGAAAGCGTTATGAGCGCGCCCGCCAGGCCCAGCGCGACTACCTGGAGGCCCACGATGACTGACCTGCTCGTCCACCCAGGGCCGCCGGCGCCGGACGGGACGATCATGAGCGTCACCCCGGAGTCGGCGGGCTGGACCTATGTCGGCTTCGAGATCCTGGCGCTGCGCGAGGGGACGCCGGCGCGGCGCGACACCGGCGACCGCGAGCTGTGTGCGGTGATCGTCAACGGGACCGTCGACATCCGCTCGGGCCACGGCGAATGGCTGGGCCTCGGTGGCCGCCTCGACCCGTGGTCGGGGATGCCCGACGCCGCCTACCTGCCACCGGGGACCAGCGTCTCGTTGCAGGGCGACGCTCAGGTGGCGCTGTGCTGGGCCCCGGCGCGCAGCGGGGGCGCGCCTGCGCGCGTGCTCTCGGGCGAGGACATCGAGGTCGAGATCCGCGGTCACGGTCCGCTCGAGCGCAAGATCCAGCCGATCCTGATGGGCGACCAGGCGGCCGAGTCGCTGCTGGTGGTCGAGGTGCTGACGCCCGCCGGCCACTGGTCCAGCTACCCGCCCCACAAGCACGATCGCGACGATCCCCCGACCGAGACGTTTCTCGAGGAGACCTACTACCACCGGATCTCGCCGGAGCGCGGGTTCGGGCTTCAGCGCGTGTACACCGACGACCGCTCGCTCGACGAGTCGTTGGCGTTCGGCGACGGCGATTGCGTGCTCGTGCCCCGCGGGTACCACACGGTCTCGGCCCCGCCGGGCTACGACGTCTACTACCTCAACGTGATGGCGGGTCCGACGCGCCTGTGGGTCGTGGCCAACGACCCCGATCACGCCTGGACGCTGGACCGTTAGCGCGCGGACGTCTAGAGGGAGGGCCACTAGCGCGAGAAGACGCCGTTGGGCTGGTGCTGCGTCGACACGAACAGCGCGTGGTAGCACGAGCTCTTCAGCGCCGCGGGGGTCCGGTATGGCGTCACCGCCCACCCGTTCTTCAGCTGGGTGAACAGCATGATCGGGTAGGTCTGCTTCGTGACCTCGAACTGGGGCCGGTGACCGATCTTGCCGACGTTCTCGCGGGTCAGCCAGGCGAGGATGCTGACGTACTCGACGTTTGTCACCGGGGTACCGCACTTGAGCAGTTGCTTGTAGCCGCCGAAGTGGCTGATCGTCCCGGCCAGCAGCCCGATCTGCTTGGTCCGAGCGCGCTCGTGGAGCAGGTCGCTGTGCTCGAAGCGCAGCCGCGAGATCGCCGGGGAGATGCAGAATGCGGCCAGGACCACGACGGCGCCCCAGCCGATCCACCGGCCCAGCGGCGGGTTGACCGCGGGGATCCCGTCCTTCAGCAGCCAGCCCACGGCGACGCCGCCGATCACGATCGTCACGCCCTCGGCCTCGAACATGTAGCGAGGGACGGCCGGCCAGCCGTGCAGGGCGAACGCGATCTCGACGACGACCCACAGGACGACCGCGCCGGCCAGCACGAGCACGGTTCTGTCCCTGCGGATCGCGGCCATGATCAGGCCGGCGACCGCGGCCAGCTGGACCGGCAGGTACTCGAGCGTGGTGTAGCGGTTGATCGTGCCGGTGAACTTGTTGCCGTGTAGCTCGCGTGGCGACAGCAGCGCCAGCTGCGCTGAGACGAACGGGCGGTGGTTGGTGATCGTGGGCACGCCGAACCACAGCAGCGGGATCGCCAGGAAGCCGGCGTACACCATCCAGCGCATCTCGGGGATCTTCCACCACGCCCACACGCCGTAGAGCCCGACGAACGGCCACACCTCGGGGCGGCCCAGCGCGCCCAGCACCAGCAGCCAGAACGCCCACCGAGGGCGGCGCGAGAGATGGCAGTCGATCGCCGCCAGGCACAGGCTGACGATCATCGGGTCCGACTGCACGCTGAGGATGTCGTGCATGTACTGGTCGATGCCGAGCAGCGCCACGCCCGCGAACAGGGCGGCGGCGATCGCCGGCCAGCGGCTCTCGCCCTGCTTGGTCTGAGTCAGGCGGTAGGCCAGGCGCCCGGCGAAGATCGCCCCGGCCAGCGAGATCGTGACCGACGTCACCATCCACATCCACATCGCGAAGTGGCCGGTCAGCGAGTACGGGACCGTGAACAAGTAGGGGAGGGGCTTCCACGACGGCGCGCCGCCGAGGTCGAGGCTGCCGTGGAGCGTCTCGTGGCCCCAGACGAGCCAGCCGTACGGGTCATAGCCGGGCCGGGTGCCGCTGACGCGAACCAGCACCGCCGAGAAGATCAGCAGGCCGATCGCGGCCCAGATCCAAGCGTACTTGCGCAGGATCCCCGGGTGGTCCTCGCCGGAGGCGCTGCGATGCCCGGCCAGCGGCGATGGCGCCCGCCCTGTCTCAGACGTCGTCGTCGTCATGGTCAGGTCAGCACCGTATCAGTCGGCTCCGGCAGTGCAGCCGCGACCGCGCGCTTTGACAAAGCCCTAACGGAACGGGATCAGCGCCACGTCGGCGCTGGCCGTGGCCCCGCCGCCGCTGAGCGTCATGTGAGCGCCCAGCTGATGGCCCGCGGCATGGGCGAGCATCGATTGGCCCTGCTTGGTCAGCTGGAAGTTGACGTAGCCGAGCTCGTGGGCGCCGATGAACTCCGAGCCGGTGTGGGCGATCGTCGACTTGCCGACCGTGACGGTGGCGGTCACGTGGCAGGGGTCGTCGCTGATGCACTCGGCCAGCGTCCCGCCGTAGCCGGTCGAGGAGACGAAATCGGTCTCCCCGAAGATCGCCAGCGTCGCGGCCTGGGTCACGGCGCGGTGGGGGCCGCGGCCGCTGGCCGAGAACGGCACCAGTGTCACTGGCATCGTCGCCCTGGCTCCCGATGCGTCCTCGATCGTGACGCTGACGCCCATCCGGTGACTGCGCGAGCGGCTAAGCGCGTGGCGCGCGGACGGGGACAGGCGGAAATAGACGATCCCGTTCTGGTTTGCCCCGACGTTCTCCTTGCCACTGCGGGCGACCACCGTGTTGCCCTGCTTGACGGTCGTCACCAGCTGACACGGAGTGGTCTTGAAGCAGCCCACCGGCAGCCCCGCCAGCCCGTTGCTGGGGACGAACGCGCTCTGGCCGTAGATCGCCAGGTGCGCGCCGATCGTGACCGTGTTCGAGGCCGACAGCACCTGTCCCTTGGAACCCAGCGCCTGCACGGCGAAGTAGGGGTTGGCGTTGTGGGCGGTGATCGTGGTCTCGAACGCCGTCCTTCGCGCCGTGCCGATCGTTCGCAGCCTCGACGGGGACGAGCCGGCCAACACCCGCCACGAGCTGACCGTGGTCGCGCCGTTCCAGCTGGCCCACAGCTTCACGGTCCCGTCGGCGGCGGCCGCGCCAGCCATCGCAGGGGGCCTGCTCGGCTGTCCGCTCCAGTTGAACCGATACGCCCGGTAGCTGCCCGACGGCACCGTGAAGTGAGCGTCGAACGTCGCCTGGCCGGAGGAGTTGAACTCGGTGAAGTACGGCTGCTGGCCCCAACCGACGAACATGTCGCCGCCCGACAGCGCCTGCTGGCCGCCCTCGAACGCGGAGGCGATCGGCGGCGGGTGGTTGTAGGACCGGATCACGCTCGCGGTCATCTTCTTCATGTTCAGCGAGAGCCTGAGCCCGCGCGAGTACTTTTCCACCCGCGGCGGGCCGCCGCCGTCGTCGAACAGCGTCAGCGTTCCGTCGGGCTGCATGACCGCGTCGTGCTGGTAGGCGAACGACGTGCCCCGGCCCATCTTGAAGCTCGAGCCCTTGCTGCCCAGCGTCCACATGATCTTGCCGGTGAGGCGGTTGACCTTGTAGATCGCCGAGGTGTTCCGGGCCGAGATCAGTAGGTTGCCGTCGCGGTCGAGCGAGATCGAGTTGAGGTGGTAGGGGTCGAGGATGTGGCCCGGCTGCTTGTGGCCCCACTTGCTCGACTGAGACAGCGGGATGTGGTCGATCGCGTGCCAGTCGAACAGCACCAGGCCGGTGGCGATGTCGATCTCCTGGACCTCCGCGTCCATCACCTGACGGTTCAGGCCGGGCAGCCTCACCGGCGAGGTCGCGATGACGTACGCGTCGCCCTGGGGCGTGATCTCGAACTCGTGCAGGTCCACGGACAGCCCATTGGCGGCGCGGACGGTCGCGATCTCCTGGTACTTGTTGTTGAAGATGATGCCCTCCCCGCGGCCGCTGCCCGACGAGGTGTTGCCCTGAAACCAGGTCAGCACCGGCTGTCCGTGGAGGTTCTGCACCCGGAAGTCGGTGATGATCTCCTTCTGGGACAGCGGGTTGGCGTCGAACCAGATCAGCTTGCCCTTTGGGTCGAGGATCATCGGGCCGTCCTGGGTGGGCCCGAACTGCGGGGCCACGAAGATGTCTCCCTGAGACGCGGGCGCGGAGGCCTTGCTCACGGTCACGGCGGCGGGCTCCAGATCGGGACGCGAGCGGAAGTGCTGCAAGCCGCGGGCCCCGGCGGCGACCGTCGGGATCTTGCCCGGCGCCAGCTGATTGCCCGGATTGGAGATCCTGAAGCTGAACGTGCCGGTCGGCGCTCCCGCGATCGGGACGTGCGTGGCGACCGTGACGGTCTCGCCGGGCGTGAACGCCTTGGTGGGGAGGAAGCTTCCGCCCTGGCCGTCGGAGTCTCCCACCAACCGTCCGGTGTGCGCGCCCGACTTCGAGCCGACCACGCTGATCGCGCCGATGCTCGACGCCGGCAGGCCCCGGAACGCGATCTGGGTGCCCGGCACCGTGTACTTGCTGCCCGGGAACGGATACACCGCGATCGGATCCGCGCCGACGGCAGGCGGCGGCGCAGCCGCCCATGGGACGGCTGCGATACCGATGGCGGCTAGCGCCGCGAAGATGTATCTATGGAATCGGTGCTGCACCGTGGCAACGGGCGAGGACGACGTGTGCTCCCTTCTCAAGACCTCCCCGCAGGCAGCACCGCGACGATGCCCGGCGCGGATCTTTGCGTCTCAAGTCGGCGAACTTGTTACTGAACACACGATCGCACGCAGGGTTGCGGTCGTGAACTCAGGCAAGGGATTGTGCGCGACGCTCCGGACGGCTCAGCGCGCCGGTGCGGAGGGCTCCGCAGCCGCCGCCGAGGGCTCCGAACCGGGCGCCGGGACGCCGGTCAGGTCCGCGTAGAGCGCGTTCGTGCTGCGTGCCACCTCGACCCAGTCGAAGCGCAGCACGTGCTCGCGGGCCTCGGCGACTAGCTGCGCCCGGGCCTCGTCGTCGGTCAGCACCTGCTCGAGGATGTCGCGCAGCGCCGCCGAGTCGCGCGACGGGAACCGCAGGCCGACCGTCCCGTCGCCGGGGACGACCTCGCGCAGCCCGCCGGTGTCGGCAACCACGCACAGGCACCCCGAGGCCATCGCCTCGAGCGCGACCAGCCCGAACGGCTCGTAGATCGACGGCACGATGCACATGTCGGCGACCCGGTAGAGCGAGTGCAGCATGTCGTCGCCGATCCAGCCGAGGAACGTCCCGTGCCGGGTGAGGCCCAGGCGGCGGGCCTGGCGCTTGAGCTCGGCCTCGGCGGTGCCGGTGCCCGCGACCACGAAGCGGACGCTGCCCAGGCTCTTGGTCAGCGGCGCCAGCGCGTCGAGCGCGAGGTGAAAGCCCTTCTCGTAGACCAGCCGGCCGACGAGCAGGACCAGCAACTGATCCGGTTCGGCGAACCGCCGGCGCAACGCGTCGAGGTCCGGGGCCACCGGCTCCAGGTCGCGCGGGTCGATCCCGTTGGGGATCACCGTGATCCGAGACGGGGCCACCCCGAACACCCGGGCAACGTGGCTGCGCATGTATCGCGAGCACGTGATCACGCGGTCGGCCCGCCGGACCATGTCGCGTTCGGCGGCGTGGATCTGCGACTGCGGATGGTTTTGGACCCAGCCCTGATGGCGACCCCATTCGGTCGCGTGCACGGTCGTCACCCACGGCCGGCCGAAGCGCCGGGCCGCAGCCTCGGCGGCGCCCGCCACCAGCCAGTCGTGCGAGTGCACCAGATCGAACTCAAGGCGCTCGAGCAGCTCGTCGGCGAGCTCGCCCATGTCGGCGTTCATCGACTCCACCCACCGCACGAACGCGCTCGGATCCTTTGGGAACTGCGGCTCGCGGACGCGGTGCACGACGACCCCGTGGCGGTCCTCCTCGACCGGCAGCCGGGCACCGCCGCGGGTGAGCACATGCACCTCGGCGCCCTCCTGCACGAGGTGCTTCGAGAGCTTGCGCACGTGTCGCGCCAGTCCGCCTTCGATTACCGGCGGGTACTCCCAGGAGATCAGCAGGGCGCGCATGCCGCGTCGCTGACCCTACCGATTCAGGGGCATCACACGAGCGCGCCCGAGACCGGCTGAAAGCTCGGCGGACGGCGCTCCATGAAGCTCTGAACTCCCTCGGCGAAGTCGGGCGCGGCGAACGACTCGAGCATCAGCCGGTTGGCGTCCCGCACGGTCTCCGCCAGCGTGCGGTCGTAGTCGCCGTAGACCTGCCGCTTCATCGTCGCCATGCTCGCGGGCGAGCACTCGCGCGCGAGGTCACCGGCGTACGCGAGCGCCTCCTGGGCCGCTTGCCCGTCGGGAACGGCCCGGTTGACCAGACCCAGCTCGGCGGCCTCGCCACCCATCACCACCCGGCCTGACAGCAGCAGATCGAGCGCCCGGGCCTGGCCCACGAGCCGCGGCAGCATCCACGAGATCCCATGCTCCGCCACCAGCCCGCGGCGCGAGAACGCGGTCGTGATCTTGGCGCCCTCGGCCGCGAACCGCAGGTCGCACATCACCGCCAGCACCAGCCCGATTCCCGCGCACGGGCCGTTGATCGCCGCGATCACCGGCTTGGGCAGCGACAGCGGGTACGCGACCGGCCGGGTGTCCTCGGTCTGCGACCGGTCGACCTCGCCGCCCGAGATCGTCTTCAGGTCGTCCATGTCGGCGCCCGCGCAGAAGCCGCGGCCGGCGCCGGTGACGACGATCGTGCGGACGTCGTCGCGCGCCACGCACTCGTCGAGCAGATCGAAGTATCGGGTCTGCAGCGCCGGCGTCCACGCGTTGAGCCGGTCGGGGCGGTTCAGCGTCAGCAGCGCGACGGCGTCGGTGATCTCGCACAGCACGATCTCGCTCATTGATCCTCCTCGTCGGGTGTCGCGGGAAACGTACCTGCCCGCCGGGGCTCGCCGGCGCTCGCCGGCGCCAGGACCACCGGTCGCGAAGCGTGCATATCACGACAAATCCGTCGGCGATCGGGAGGCTTGCCGTGTGGTGCATCGTATGCGTGCTCAGTGCGTCAAGCCTCGGCTGCGTGGTCGGATTTGTCGCGTTATGCACCCCGAGCTCGCTGAGGATCCGCGCGTTCTACGTCGACGTGCTCGGCTTCGACGTTGTCGCCGAGGCTCGCGACGTCCCCGGCTGGGGCACGACCGGCGACGTGCTGTTCGTGTCGGCCGGCGGCTACCACCACCACCTCGGCTTCAACACGTGGAAGTCCAGGGGCGGCGGCCCGACCCCCGACGGCGTCGCCGGCCTGCATCACGTGGCGCTGGCCTATCCGAGTCGGCGATCGCTCGCCGACGCCTACCGGCGGCTAAAGGATGCCGGGTGGCCAATCCGCCAGACCGCCGATCACGGTACCCACGAGGCGATCTACTTCACCGACCCCGACGGCAACGACGTCGAGCTGATGTGGGACCGGCCGGCCGACCAGTGGCCCCGCGACGGTCAGGGCCATCTGATCGGGGAGTTCGGTGAGGAGCTCGACCTCAACGAGCTGCTGGGCGAGCTCGATTAGTTCAGGGAAAACCCCGTGAACTGAGCCTCGGTGTTCCAGTCGGCCACTCCGGAGCTGTGGACGACGCCGACGTCCATCGCGGCACCCGAGGCGGCCGCCGCCGGCGTCGCGGTGGCCACCCGTCGTCCAGGTGCTCCTGCCGTCGGTTGAGTAGGCCCCGGCGACCGTGCCGCCGCTGCGGACCAGGCGAAGCTCGACCGGCAGCGAGGCGGCCGCGGCAATGCTGACGGTCTTATCGACCGCAGCTCCACCCGAGGCCGACCAGCTCATCGTGACCGTGCCCTGGGTGCCGATGCTCACCGCCACGCCCTCGGGCGAGCCCGACGGCGCGGTCATGTCGGGACGCTCGAGCAGCCCAGCCGAGCCAAACGGACGCAGCGTGCTGCCCGGTCCCGGTCGTGTTCGCGGCGACGGATGGAGCCGTCACCGGGGAGATCAGCAGCGTCGCGTCCGTGGCCGTCACCCGTTCGACGCCCGCGCGTGAGGAGTAGGTGGCGGTGGCGTGCAGCCGGTGCCCGCGGTCGAGGGCTGCACTGAGATCGACAGCGGTGTGCTCGGCCCGAGCGCGCGGCCACGGCCGATCGCGCGGACCCGATACATGACAACGCCATGAGCGGCTACGAACGCGGCAATCCGGCCGCGGGTCTGCGTCACCGAACCGCTCCACAGATCCAACAGGCGATATGACGGCGCATGGCCGGCGCCGGTCGCGCGCGCCGTGGTGGCGATGGTGGTCGCCGTCGAGGTCGAGTTGAACAGCAGCACGGCGTGATCCCCGTCACTCAGCGGTCGGGACAGCACCCACAGGCCGTTACTCGACGACACCGGGTGAGCCTGGCGCCCGAGCCGGTCCTGGTCGACGGCGATCACGCGACGGTTCTCGTAGATCGCGCGGTCGGCGGCGCTGAGCGTGGTCAGGTTTGTGCCGGCGATCAGCGGCGCCGCCATCTCCGACCACAGGCTGAACTGGCTCTCGTATTCGGTGACGCTCTGGCCGCCGTTACCGATCTCGAGCATGTCCGGGTCGTTCCACGCGCCCGGATGCGCGTATGGATACCGGCCGCATCGGTGCCGTTGCACATCGAGAACACGATCGCGCGGGCCGGTCGCCTTCAGCGCGTTGCTCATCGTTGTGTACAGCTGGGTGTCCGATCTGCTGGTGGGTGAGCCCCGGTAGTTGGAGAAGTGGATGTTGCACTGGTCGTACTTCAGGTAGTAGACGCCCCAGTCGGCGAAGGTCTGGGCGTCTTGGGACTCGTGTCCGAGGCTGCCGGGGTAGCCGGCGCACGTCTGAGTGTCCCAGCGTCCTCGTAGATGCCGAGCTTGAGTCCGATGCCGTCGACGTCGTCCGCCACCGCGGCGATCCGCTGCGGGAACTTCACCGGGTCCGGGACCAGCTCGGCCGCGGAGTTGCGGCTGGACTCGGGCCAGCAGTCGTCGATGTTCACGTACCGATACCCGGCTGCCTGCATCCCGGAGTCGTGGACGTGGTCCGCGGCGCCCTCGATTAGATCCGCGCTGACGTTGCAGTCGTAGGCGTTCCAATCGTCGCAGCCGATCGGCGGCGTGTTCGCCCAGCCCGTTGTAGCTGTGTTCCGACGCGGCCCAGCCGGGGCGACCGACAGTGACAAGCACACCGCAGCGGCGGCGACTGCGGCGATCACGGACCCCGCGGGCGCCCACAGAACTGCGGCATCGACATCTCCCTTTGGACGAGCTTCCCCTACGAAAGCCAGACGTCACGGCAGCGCTCACATGAGGCTTGTCACGGTCCTGCTCATTCGTTTTACCGGCGGCACGGGGGACGCGCTGCGCACGTGGCTCGCCGGGATGCCGATGATCTCCCGGTAGAGAGCATCGGTGCTGCGCGCCATCACTATGGTCGCGACCAATGGACCAAGCCGCGTGATGGCGACCGCTCACAGTGGTACGCCCGTCGCCGCGGATGCCGTCCAGACGTGCTGGCCGGACCGCCGTGATCCGTTCCGATGCCCCAAGCCTACGCGTTGAAGCTTACACCTGGTAACGCGTGGCGCTCTCGGATAGGCTCCACACATGCGGAGGCTCGGAGTCGCGTCCTTGTGCGTGTGCGTTTGCCTCCTTGGTCTGGCCAACGCCGCTCCGGCGAAGCGGCACCGAGGGCCCCGCGTCATCCTGCACTGGCCCAGTTCGCCCGTCCGGCACCTGAGGCCTTTGCGTGGGTCAAACGGGTCCCCTAGCTTCTCGGCAAATCTCCGGGGCGGCGTGGCATTTGCGGGGAACACGTTGCTCACCTGTCCGGAGAACAATCCGCCCAGTCGCCATCGCGCGAAGCGGCGCCGCGGATTGCGCGTGGGACAGGACAGCAATGCCTGCATCAACGCGAGCAACAATGACCACAACATGGTCTATGTCAACGTCGATTCGAGCGGCGGACATTTCGACTCGAGCTCGGCGACTTTGACAGTCCCCAGCGGCGCGCGCGTGGTGAAGGCGTTCCTGTACTGGGGGGCGGATCTCTCCGAGGGGGTGAATCGGCCGACGACCAACCCTCCCAGTTACGCCGCGCCGGGTGGGGCGGACCCGAACACGAATACGCAATGGAAGAAGGCAGACCTGCGCGTCGGCTCTGGCTCCTACACGACAATCGATGCCACCGCTGCCGACCGCACCGGCGACTGGAAGGGGATCGCAAGCTGGTACAACCAGCCGGGTCAGGATCCCGGTTTCGCCTACCAGGTGCGCTCGGATGTCACCAGCGAGGTCAACGCCGGCCTGACGGCGACGAGACGTCGCGCGCGGTCGGCGCGTGTTGACCCCCTCACCGTCACGGTCGCCAACGTGCAGGCCGGGCACGGCTACAACCGCCACGGGGGCTGGAACCTGCTGGTGGTGTGGCAGACCCCAACCGCCGCATACCGGGACATCACGATCTTCGACGGCTTTGACTTCGTGCAGGTCCAAGGCGGCCAGCAGCTCGTCGTCGGCCCGCTCAACTTCACCGGGTTCAGCACTCCCGCCAGCGGCAAGGTCGACGCGCACGTGACGACGTGGACGTATGAGGGAGACCGCGGGATCACCGGCGACTACATGGCGCTGGGGCCTGTCAGCGACACGTGCGGGGCGCAGACCCGTCTGTCGGATCTGCTGCATCCGGTGGGCAACTTCTTCAACAGCGCGATCTCCCGGGGAGGCGTCGACGACGGCGACCGCACTCCCGACTACAGCAACCAACTGGGTTTTGACCTGGCGACCGTGAATGTGCCCGAGGACACCATTGGCAACGCCGCGGGTGGAGCATCGGTCTGTCTGGGAACGAACGGGGACACGTACTTCTTCGGTGGGATCGTATTCGACACGCTGATCCGTGCGCCAAACGTCCAGATCAACAAGGTGGCCAACGTTTCGCAGGCCGGTCCAGGGGATCCAGTGAGGTACACGACGACGGTCACTAACCCGCAGCGAAGCACGGACGACCCTCTTTACCCGACGGCGGCGGCGACCAACCTCGTGGTCGCGGACCCGCTGCCATCGGGCATCGACTTTGCCGGGTTTGTCGGTACTCCCCCGTGCATCTACAACGGCGCCAAACGCTCGATCAGCTGTGACGTGGGGACGCTCCCTGCCGACGGCGCGTTCACGTACTCCTTCAATGCCACCGTGCACGCCTCCGCTCAGGGACCCGCACCGAACCCGGTGGTCAACACGGGCTGCTTCGTGTCCAATTCCGAGGATCAGCCGTCGGTCATCTTCACCGGCTGCGACGACGCCACGATCATCGTTCCGCCCGCGCCGCCACCGCAACCACAGCCAGCCGACCTGGGCGTCGTCAAAACGGTCTCTGACCACACGGTGGCACCGGGCGACACGATCACCTGGAAGGTGGTGGGAACCAACTACGGACCGGCTACCTCCACTGGCTTCGTCCTCGCCGATCAACTACCAGCGGGTGTGTCATTCGTCAGTGCCACCGCCAGCGGGGCGCTGACCTGCGCGACGCCTCCGGTGGGCGGTAACGGTGCGGTCACGTGCACCGCGCCGAGCGTGCCCGCCAAGCCGGCAGATGGGTCCTCGTTGACGCTGACAATCGTCGCGACCGTCCCGGCCGGCACCGCCGACGGGACCCTGCTCATCAACGTCGCGACCGTTCGGGGCGATCAGAACGAGCCCGCCCCCGATCCGCATCCCAATCGCGACGTGGCCTTGACCAGGGTCGTCGTTCCGGGTCAGCCGCTCCCACCGCCACCCGTGCCGCCATCGCCCGATCCTGCCGGACCGCCGGCGCCTCCCGTTCCGCAGCCAGATGAGCCCGCTACCGCCGCCGTGCTGGGTACGCGGCTATCTCTGCACAAGCGGGCCACCCCCAGGCTGGTGCACGCCGGGGCCACCGTGACGTTCGCTCTGCGTGTGAGGAACATCGCCGAGGACTCCGCCCTGAATGTCCGGGTCTGCGACGCGCTTCCGCACGGCCTGACGGTCGCATCCGCACCGGGCTTCAAGCTGCGCGGCAGGACCCTGTGCAAGGCCATCGGCACGCTCAAGGTCCTGACCGCAAAGACATTGCGCTTCACCGTTCGCGTGGGGTCGAAGGCGGCGTTGCGCACCACGAACACCGCCACCGCCGACGCCAGGAACAGTCGTACGGTCCGCGCACGGGCGACGATCAGAGTGCTACCTTCGCCGCCGCCCCCCGCCGTTACCGGCTGACGCATGGACTGCGGTTGAGTCAACGGGCGGCGCGGGAACCGATGGCACCGCAGTAGGGCAGACAGGCGTCCGGCCCTACCGCCCAAGGCGCTCGAGCACCGCGATCTCGTGCTCGCCGAGCACGTCGCCCAACCGCTGGCGGCCGCTGAACGTCCACTGCTCGCCGCGCAGCACGTCACGCCACCGGCCCTGGGGCGCCGCCAGCGAGTCCTCACCGGCGCCGTCCCGCGTGGCCACCGCGACCAGCACCTCGCCGCCGCGGGTAAACGCGCAGGTGCGCTCGCCGGCCTCGATCGGCTCATACGCTCCGGTCGCGAACGCCTCGGGACGGCGGGTGCGCAGCGTCAACAGCCGCAAGATGAGAAACAGCTTCCGGGTCTCGTGCACCGCCGGCGAACCACCCATCAGCCGGGCCAGCATCGCCTGGCACCAGCCCCAGTCCACCGGCCGCCGGTTGTCGGGGTCGACCAGCGCCCGGAACGGCAGCTCATCGCCCTGGTAGAGATCGGGGATCCCGGGTGCGGTCAGCTTCAGCACGACCTGCCCGAGCACCGCGCGCTCGCCGGCGGCGGCGAGCCTTCGCACGAACGGAACGAACTGCTCCAGGAACGCCCGGTCTGAGTAAAGCGCCGCGCAGAAGCGCCCGACGGCCTGCTCCCAGTCGTGGTTCTGGTCGATCCAGTCGGTATTGCGCTTGGCCTCGCGCAGCGCCTTCTCCATGTACTCCTGCACGCGCTCGAGCTCGATCGGCCAGGCCCCGGCGAGCGTCTGCAGCAGGAAGTAGCGCTCGACATCGTCGGGCGCGCCGCGCTCGCGATGGCGCTCGGTCAGCTCCATCAGGCGTTCGACGAGCTGCTGCCACTCCTCGGCCATCGAGGCCAGCGCGGTCAGCCGCGCGCGGACGTCGGCCGAGCGCTTGGTGTCGTGCGTCTGCGTGGTCAGCAGGCTCTCGGGGAACCGCCGCGCGCGCTCCACGCAGGCCGCGTGGAAGTCCTCGACCTCGATCGAGAAGCGGCCGGGATCGCCGCCCACCTCGTTGAGCGCCAGCAGCCTGCCGTAGCGGTAGAAGGCGGTGTCCTCGACCCCCTTGGCCATGATCGGCGGGGTCGTCTGCTGAAAGCGGGTCACGAACGCGGCCGGCCCGTCGCGGTCCAGCAGCAGCGTCTCGGCGAGCTCTGACGCCATCCCCGCCTCGTCGACCGCGCGGCGGTCGGCGTCGGCGACCAGGCGGCGCGCCGGATCGACATAGGTGCGGTAGATCGGCAGCGACGCGAGCGCCCGCGCGAGCTCGTCACCGCTTCCGGCGCCGGAGTCGAGCTCGCGCTGCAGCCGCTCGAGCTCGGGCGCGAACGTCGTGCGCACCTGCTCTAGCTTGGCGTCGTGGGCGACCCGTGCAAAGCTCCGCCGGTCGCCCGACACCCGTTCCCACAAGGCGGTCAGCCGCGCCTCGCCGGCGGGGTCGACGAACAGGGCGCAGGCGTCGTTGAGGAACTCATAACCGACCGTGCCCGACACCGGCCAGTCGCGCAACCGCTCGCGCGACTCGAGGATCTTCTCCACCCACACTCGCGCCGCCCCGCGCTCGCGTAGGCGAGCCAGGTACCCCGCCGGGTCGGCCAGGCCGTCGGGATGATCGATCCGCAGCCCGTCGACGAGCCCCTCGGCGACCAGCGCCAGCACGAGCTCGTGCGTGCGCTCGAACACCTCGGGATCCTCCTGGCGCACGCCCGCGAGATCGGAGATGTCGAAGAACCGCCGCGGCTGGGCGGTGACCGGGTCGACGTCGAAGAAGCGCTCGCGCAGCTGCGGATCGGCCCAGTAGCGGTTGGCCTCGTCGACCGCCATGTGGTTGGGGACGATGTCGAGGACGACGCCCATCCCGGCCTCGTGGACCGCGTCCGCCAGCGCCCTGAACCGATCGGCCCCGCCCAGGTCGTCCGACAGCCGCGCCGGGTCGATCACGTCGTAGCCGTGCTGGGAGCCCGGCCGCGCCTGCATCGAGGGCGACAGGTACAGGTGCGAGACGCCGAGATCGCGCAGGTACGGCACCAGCTCCGCCGCCCGGGCGAACCCGAACTCCGGGGTCAGCTGGAGGCGGTAGGTCGCCCGTAGCTGCGCCACGGCCGCCAAATCAGACCCGCCTGAGAACGACGATCGAGCGCGACGTCACCGCGACCCCGGTCTGGGCCTGGAAGCGCGCGCTGCCGGGATCGGCTCCCGGGTCGGCGGTCGAGAGCTCGAGCACCCAGTTGAGCCCGAACCGGCGGCGCGGGAGCTTGAACATCCGGTCCTCGCCGTGGGCGTTGAACAGGACCATGAACGAATCGTCCACGATCTCCTCGCCGAACGGGCCGGGGGTGACGATCTCGCGCCCGTTGAGGAACATCCCCAGCACGTGCTCGCCGTTCCAGTCGGCGCGGGTCATCTTGCGCCCGTCGGTGCGAAACCACCATACGTCGGCCAGCGGCGACTTCAGCTGCTTGCCGCGCAGGAACGTCTCGCGGCGGAATACGGGGTGCGCGCGGCGCAGCGCGATCAGCCGCCGGGTGAAGGCGTACAGCTCGGCGGACTCCGCGGTGTCCTCCCACAGGTACCAGGAGAGTTCGTTGTCCTGGCACCAGGCGTTGTTGTTGCCGAACTGCGAGCGGCCGCGCTCGTCGCCGCCGAGCAGCATCGGGGTGCCCTGCGAGAGGATCAGCGTGGTCAGGAAATTGCGCTGCTGGCGTGCGCGCAGCTCGAGAATCGCGGGGTCGTCGGTCGGCCCCTCGACGCCGTGATTCCAGGCGCGGTTGTCGTCGGTCCCGTCGCGGTTGTCCTCGAGGTTGGCCTCGTTGTGCTTGTCGTTGTAGGAGACGAGATCGGCGAGCGTGAACCCGTCGTGGGCGGTCACGAAGTTGATCGACGCGAACGGGTCGCGGCCGTCGGCCTGGTACAGGTCCGACGATCCCGACAGGCGCGAGGCGAACTGCCCGGGGGTGGACTGCGCGCGCCAGAAGTCGCGAACGGTATCGCGGTATATCCCGTTCCACTCAGACCACAGCACCGGGAAGTTGCCGACCTGATACCCGCCGGGTCCGACGTCCCAGGGCTCGGCGATCAGCTTGACCTGGGAGAGCACCGGGTCCTGCTGGATCACGTCAAAGAACGCCGACAGCCGGTCGACGTCATAGAGCTCGCGCGCCAGCGCCGACGCCAGGTCGAAGCGGAACCCGTCGACGTGGCACTCGACCGCCCAATAGCGCAGCGAGTCCATGATCAGGCGCAGCACGCTCGGGTGCACCGGGTTCAGCGAGTTGCCGGTCCCGGTGAAGTCCATATAGAAGCGGGGGTCGTCGGGCATCAGCCGGTAGTAGGAGCGGTTGTCGACGCCCTTGAACGACAGCATCGGCCCGAGGTGGTTGCCCTCGGCGGTGTGGTTGTAGACGACGTCGAGGATCACCTCGATCCCGGCCCGGTGAAGCGCCTTCACCATCCCCTTGAACTCGCGCACCTGCTCGCCGCGGCGACCGGTGGCGGCGTACTCCGAGTGCGGCGCGAGGTAGCCGATCGTGCTGTAGCCCCAGTAGTTGCGCAGGCCACGCTGCGCCAGAAACGACTCGTCGGCGATGTGGTGCACGGGCAGCAGCTCGACGGCGGTGACACCGAGGTCGAGCAGATACGCGATCGCCTCGTCCGATGCCAGCCCGGCGTAGGTTCCGCGCAGGTCCTGTCGGACGCCGGGGTGCTTCATCGTGAAGCCCTTCACGTGTGTCTCGTAGATCACGGTGTCCGAGAACGAAACTCCCGGCGGGCGGTCGCCCTCCCAGATGAACGCGTCGTCGATCACGATCGACTTGGGCACCGCCGCGGCGTCGTCCTGATGATGGGGTTCGAGATCCGCCTCCTCGGATCCGTCGATGATGTAGGGCAGCAGCCGCTCGCTGTCGGTCCAGTCGACCACCCCCTCGATCGCCTTCGCGTACGGGTCGATCAGCAGCTTGGAGGCGTTGAAGCGGTGGCCCTCGAGCGGGGCATAGGGCCCGTGCACTCGGAACCCGTAGCGCTGGCCCGGACTCACACCCGGCACGTAGCAGTGCCAGTTCAGCGCGCGGCGCTGGGTCATCTCGATGCGGCTCTCCTCGCCTTCGTCGTCGAACAGGCACAGCTCGATCCACTCGGCGTGCTCGGAGAAGATCGAGAAGTTGGTGCCTCCGCCGTCCCAGATGGCGCCGAGCGGGAACGGGCGGCCGGGCCAGGACTCCCTCATGCGATCAGCGCTCCCGAGATCGCGGCGAGCTCGGCCCGGCCATCGGTGATCCGCGGCGGATCGTGGGTGAACAGCTCCACGGTGGTCCCCAGGCACGGGACGCCCTGGGCCCGCGCCGCCAAGTTGCAGAGGATCTCGAATGCGCCCCGGCGCACCCGCAGCCACCGGGCGGCCTCGTCGAACTCGATCTCGTCGGCGTCGCCCGGGGGCAGCCGCCGCCGCGCTGACAGCAGCTCGGCGTACAGGCCGGCTAGCGCCGGGTCGCGACGGCGGGTCAGCTTAGAGCGCTCGAACGTGGCCGGATCCTGGGGGTCGGGCACCTCCTCGCCGAACTCGGCGAAGGCGGCGAACTCGCGCCGCCGGCCCTCCCGCGTGGCGTCGGCGATCCGCTTGTCGATGTGGTCGGAGAAGAACTGAAACGGCGCCGGTTCGCCGTACTCCTCGCCCATGAACAGCAGCGGCACGAACGGCGACAGCAGCACGCAGAACGCGGCCAGCGGCCGCGCCGGCTCGGGCAGCCGGTCGCCGACCGCCCGATTGCCGACCTGGTCGTGGTTCTGCGAGAACACCACGAACCGTCGCGGCGGCACGTCGTCGGCGGGCGCACCGAACCGACGCCGGCGGAACTCGGAGTAGCTGCCGTCGTGCACGTGGGGGCGGTGAAACGCCTTGGCCAGCTGCGCCACGCGCCCGAACTCGGCGTAGTAGCCCTCGCGGTCGTCGGTCAGCAGTGTCCGCAGCGAGTGGTGGAAGTCGTCGGCCCAGGCCGCGTCGCAGCCGTAGCCGCCCAGCTCGCGAGTGCGCATCACGCGCGGGTCGTTGAGGCCGCTCTCGGCGATCACCAGCGCATCGTCGCGGACCGCGTGCACCCGGCGGGCGAGCGCGGCGACGATGTGCTCGGCGCTGGAGTCGTAGATCGAGTGGATCGCGTCGAGCCGCAGTCCGTCGATCCCGTAGTCGCGGACCCAGCCCTCGGCGCTCTGCAGGACCCATTCGCGCACGGGATCGCAATCCTCGCCGTCGTAGTTGATTGCCTGGCCCCAAGGGGTCTCGTACTTGGAGGTGAAGTAGGGGCCGAACCGGTCCAGCGCCTGGACGCCCGAGGCGCCGACGTGGTTGTAGACGACGTCGAGGATCACGCTCAGCTGGTGCTCGTGCGCGGCCGCGACCAGCGCGGCCAGACCCTCGGGGCCGCCGTAGGCCGAGTGGGGCGCGGAGATGTAGACCCCGTCGTAGCCCCAGCCGTGGTGGCCGGGGAACTCGGCCACCGGCATGATCTCGATCGCGGTGACGCCGATCGCCGCGAGCTCGCCGAGGTGGGCGGTGGCCGCCTCGAACGTCCCCTCCTCAGTGAACGTGCCTACGTGCAGCTCGTAGATCACGAGCTCGCTCGGCGATGGGATCGCCGAGCGCTGGGCCGTGGTGATCGCCGGGACCGCCGACGGGCCGCGCAACCCTCTGGGTTGCGAGCGCGAGCACGGGTCGGGCAGCCGGCGGCCGTCGACGACGCACCAGTACTCGTCGCCGGGCTCCGCCTCCATGATCGCCTCGTGGACGCCGAACCCGGCCGCGTTGAAGTCGTGGTCGCGGCGGCCGATCCGCAGCACGATCGAGTCCGCCCTTGGGGCCCACACTCGGAACTCGACGGTGCCGTCGCCGAGGGGACGTGCCCCCAGTGGCCGCTCCCAGGGGAAAGCGGCCCGGTCTGGAGAAGCGATGCTCACTCCTGTTCCGGGACCAGCCAGATCGCGCCCAGCGGCGGCAACGTCACCTCCGCCGACATCGGCTGCTCGTGCCACGGCACCGGCTCGGCCTCGACGCCGCCGAGGTTGCCGACGTCCGAGCCGCCGTAGAAGCTCGAGTCGGTGTTCATCGCTTCGCGCCAGCGCCCGGCGCGGGGTAGCCCGAGGCGGTAGCCGGTCCGCGGCACGGGCGACAGGTTGGCGACGAACACCAGCACGCGCTCGTCGTCCTTGGAGGCGCGGGCGAACGCGAGCACGTTACTGTCGGGGTCGTTGGGCTCCAGCCACCAGAACCCCGACGAGTCCGAGTCGCGCTCCCACAGGGCCGGCTCGTCGCGGTAGACGCGGTTGAGGTCGCGCACCACCGCCTGGATACCCGCGTGCTCGGGCCGCTCCAGCAGGTGCCAGTCCAGCGACCGCTCGTGGCTCCACTCGCTCTCCTGCGCGAGCTCGGAGCCCATGAACAGGAGGTTCTTGCCGGGGTGCGCCCACATGTAGGCGTACAGCGCCCGGAGGTTGGCCAGCTTCTGCCAGCGGTCGCCCGCCATCTTGGTGTACAGCGAGCCCTTGCCGTGCACGACCTCGTCGTGCGACAGCGGCAGGATGTAGTTCTCGCTGAACGCGTACAGCAGGCTGAACGTCAGCTCGTGGTGATGATGGCGGCGGTAGATCGGGTCGTACTGGAAGTACTGGAGCGTGTCGTGCATCCAGCCCATGTTCCACTTGAAGCCGAACCCGAGGCCGCCGAGGTAGGTGGGGCGCGAGACCCCGGGCCACGCGGTCGACTCCTCGGCCACGGACACGATCCCGGGCTCGCGGCCGTAGAGCACCTCGTTGAGCTCCTTCAGGAACGAGACCGCGTCGAGGTCCTCGCGCCCGCCGAACTGGTTGGCGATCCACTCGCCCTCGCGGCGGGAGTAGTCGAGGTACAGCATCGAGGCCACCGCGTCGACCCGGATCCCGTCGGCGTGGTACTCGCGCAGCCAGAACAGCGCGTTGGAGATCAGGAAGTTGCGGACCTCGTGCCGGCCGTAGTTGAACACCAGCGTGCCCCAGTCGGGGTGTGACCCGCGCCGCGGGTCGGCGTGCTCGTACAGCGCCGTGCCATCGAACCGGGCCAGCGCGAATGCGTCGCGGGGGAAGTGCGCCGGGACCCAATCGAGGATCACGCCGAGGCCGTTGGAGTGCAGGCGGTCGACGAACTGGCGCAGGTCGTCGGGGGAGCCATAGCGCGGCGAGGGCGCGAAGTAGCCGGTCACCTGATAGCCCCAGGAGCCTGAGAACGGGTGGTGCATGACCGGCAGCAGCTCGACGTGCGTGAAGCCCATGTCGCTGACGTACGCCGACAGCTCGTCGGCGAGCTCAAGATACGTGAGCGGGCGGTTGTCCTCCAGCGAGTTCAGCCGCCACGATCCGGCGTGGACCTCGTAGATCGACATCGGGCGCTCGAGCGCCTGGCTGTCGCGGCGCGCGGCCAGCCATTGCTTGTCGCCGGCACTCCAGCGGTGGCGTGGCTGCGTGACCACCGAGGCCGTCTTCGGAGGCATCTCGGCCTCCTGGGCGTACGGGTCGGCCTTCAGCGTCAGCTCGCCGTCGGCGGCGAGGATCTCGTACTTGTAGCGGGAGCCCGGGGCCGCGTCGGGGAGGAACAGCTCCCAGATCCCCGTCGAGCCGAGCGTGCGCATCGCGTGGAGGCGTCCGTCCCAGGAGTTGAAGTCGCCGACCACGCTGACCGCCCGCGCCGACGGCGCCCACACCGAGAAGGCCGTGCCGGTTACGCCCTGATGCTCGCGGACGTGCGCACCCAGGCGGTTGTAGAGCTCCTCGTGGCGACCCTCGGAGATCAGGTGCAGGTCGAGCTCGCCGAGCGTCGGCAGGAACGAGTAGGGGTCGATAATCGTGTATGTGTCAGCGCCCCCGTAGTCGATCTCGAGGCGGTAGCGCAGCGGCAGCTTCTGGCCCGAGGCGACGCCCTCGAACACGCCGCCCGCATGAATCTGCTCGAGCTCGATGTTGGTGCCGTCGTCGAGCACCGCGGTGATCGCGCGGGCCGCGGGGCGCAGCGCCCGGATCACCACGCCGCCGTCCTGCGGGTGCGCGCCAAGGATCGAGTGCGGGTTGGCGTGCTCGCGGCGGACCAGCGAGTCGAGCTCCCGCGTGGCGACGCCGGTCATCAGTGGTCGTCCCCGTAAGTACGGATGCCGAGCGGGCCAGCGCCCGAGGCCGCCGGGGGTGGCTCGAATGCGAGCGTATTTGCGGGGGCGACCACTTACTCAGTCTCCAGCAGGCGGCTGATCCCCGCGACCGGGATCGTGATCCAGTCCGGGCGGTTGTCGAGCTCGTAGCGCAACTCGTAGATCGCCTTCTCGAGCTCGTACACCGACAGCAGGTTCACGATCGCGGCCTCGCCGGCGGGCAGCAGCGTCGGGTCGACCTGCTCGAGGTAGTGCGCCAGGAACGTCTCCCGAGCGCGCTGCTCGAAGCCCTCGGGCACCTGTTCGCCGCGCAACATCCCGGCGGCGGAGGTGACGTACGCGAACGACCGCAGCATGCCCGCCACGTCACGCAGTGGCGAGCGCTTCTGACGGCGCTCCGGCAGCGGTCGTGCCGGCTCGCCCTCGAAGTCGATGATCACCCAGCCGCGCGGCGTGTACAGCGTCTGGCCGAGGTGATAGTCGCCGTGGGTCCGGATCACGCGGCCGGTGATCCCGACCTGGGCGCGGGCGGCCAGCCGCTCGCGGACGTCCTGGCCGCGGCCGATGATCGGTGCCAGGCGCTCGTCGTCGGGCAGGCGCACGAAGATCCGCTCGATGTCCTCGTCGACGGTCGCGGTCAGCAGCGACAGTGACTCCTGGCTGGGCTCCTCGGGGGAGAACGCGGGATCGCCGGCGTCCGAGCCGAGCACGTTGTGCATCTCGGCGGTCACCGTCCCGAGGCTGCCCAGCCGGTCCAGGAAGCCCTCGGGATTGCAGCCGAGCTCGTCCAGCGCAAGCTCCCAGCCCCCGCGCGCGTCAGGGAGGAACTCCTGGGCGACGCCGAGCGTGGTGGCCAGCGCCGAGCCGTCGTATTCGTACCAACCCCGCAGTGGCGCGATGTTCGGGAACCCATGGACGGTGAGGAACCGCAGCACCTCGAGCTCTGGGTTGACGCCCGGCTCGAGCTTGCGGAACACCTTCAGCACGAGCTCGTCGTCGAACACGATCGAGGAGTTGGACTGCTCGATGCCCATCAGGCGCGCGTTGGAATCCTCCGCCGAGGTCCGCATCCCGTCGGAGCGGGCAAACGTGAACCTGCCCTCGCCCGTCTCGATCTCGTCGGTCGTCTCCACGCGCCGGAGCAGCTCTCGCGCCTCCGACGGCTCCGACAGCGCGTCGTACACGGCCCATTCGTCGGTCTGGGCGATCGCGTGCCGCGTGTCGACGCGTCCGGCCGGCGCCAACCCCAACGGCAGCTGGTAGAGCTCGTGCGTGCCGGTGGCAAACCGCGTCTGCACGAGCGCCAGCACGAGCAACGGCTCCTCGCGCAGGGTCACGCTCTCGACGATCTCGATCCCGGCGACCGCGCGCGACTTGGACGCGTACCAACGCTGGTGCTGGACCCACTCGCGCAGGCTCTCCTCGTCGAGGCGCTGGCGGATCTCGTCGGATGAAATCTGCACCGGGTCAGTCACCGCCGCCGCCCTCCTCCTCGACCAGCTGGAACCAGAAGAAGCCGCGCGGGCCGAGCGTCAGCAGGTACGGGAGCTCCCCGATCCGGGGGAACCGCGAGCGGCCGAACAGCTCGACCGGATAGCGGCCCTTGTGCGCGCTGAGATCGAGTTCGACGGCCTGTGCGGAGCGGGCCACGTTGTGCACGCACAGCACGAGGTCGTCCTCGAACCGGCGCAGGTGGGCGAAGATCCGGGGGTTGGACGGCTCGATCGGCTCGTAGGTCCCGAACCCGAACACGGGGTGCTCCTTACGGAGCGCGATGAACCGGTGGATCCACCGCAGCAGCGAGGTCGCAGTGCGCAGCTGGGCCTCGATGTTGACCGCCTGGAAGCCATACACGGGATCCATCAACGGCGGCGCGTACAGCTGCGCGAAGTCAGCGCGCGAAAAGCCGCCATTGCGGTCCCCGGTCCACTGCATCGGCGTGCGCACGCCGTCGCGGTCTCCAAGGAACACGTTGTCGCCCATCGCGACCTCGTCGCCGTAGTAGAGGACCGGCGACCCCGGCAGCGAGAACAGGATCGCGTGCATCAGCTCGATCTCGTCGCGGCCGTTGTCGAGCAACGGTGCCAGGCGCCGGCGGATCCCGAGGTTGAGCTTCATCCGGGGGTCCTTGGCGTACTCGGCGTACATGTAGTCGCGTTCCTCGTCGGTGACCATCTCGAGCGTCAACTCGTCGTGGTTGCGTAGGAACAGGCCCCATTGCGCGGTGTCGGGGATGTGCGGGGTCCGCTCGAGGATCTCGTAGATCGGGACAGCTTCCTCGCGCCGGATCGCCATGAACATCCGGGGCATCACCGGGAAGTGGAAGGCCATGTGGCACTCGTCGCCCTGGCCGAAGTACTGGACCACGTCCGCGGGCCACTGGTTGGCCTCGGCGAGCAGCACCTTGTCGGGATAATCCGCGTCGATCTCCTTGCGGATCCGCTTCAGGTAGGCGTGCGTCTCGGGCAGGTTCTCGCAGTTGGTGCCCTCGCGCTCGAACAGGTACGGCACAGCGTCCAGCCGGAAGCCGTCCAGCCCGAGGTCGAGCCAGAACCGCAGCACGTCGACCATCGCATCCTGGACCTCGGGGTTGTCGTAGTTGAGGTCGGGCTGATGGGAGAAGAAGCGGTGCCAGTAGTAGGCGCCGGCGACCGGATCCCACGTCCAGTTCGAGGTCTCGGTGTCGATGAAGATGATCCGCGCGTCCTGGTACTGCTCGTCGTTCTCGGACCACACGTACCAGTCGCGCCTGGGGGAGTTCGGATCCGAGCGCGACTCCTGAAACCAGGGGTGGTCGCTGGAGGTGTGGTTCATCACCAGGTCGGCGATCACCCGGATTCGCCGGGCGTGCGCCGCATTGATCAGCTCCTCGGCGTCGGAGACCGTCCCGTAGTCGGGGTGGACGTTGGCGAAGTCAGCGATGTCATAGCCGCCGTCGCGCAGCGGCGAGCGGTAGAAGGGAAGCAGCCAGATGCAGTCGATCCCCAGCCACTGCAGGTAGTCGAGCTTCTCGGTCAGCCCGCGGAAGTCGCCCGAGCCGTCGCCGTTGGCGTCAAAGAAACCGCGGATGTGGATCTCGTAGAACACCGCGCGCTTGAACCACAGCGGTTCGGCCTCGAACCACTGCCGGGCCTGCGCCTGGGCGGCGGCGGCCTGCTCCTGGGCGTCGGCGCGCTGCGCGGCCGGGCGCGCGGCGCCCGCCTCCGATCTCAGCAGATGGGTGAGGGTGGGTGGTCCCGTCATCTGGTCCTCACGCGTCTACCCGATTCACCGGGGAGCACTAAACCTCGACCCGGATCACGTGTGCCTGGCGCATCCACGGCTCGAGCCGGATGTAGTTCTGGCCGATCCGCCACCGGAAACGGTCGCCGGTCAGCAGGTCGTGCGCGGTGAAGCTCGGCGGCAGCCCCAGGTGGGCCGGGACGATCGCAAGGCCCTCCTGAGCCTGATGGGGGTCGATGTTGGCGACCGTGATCACCGTGTTGCCGTCGGACTGCTTGGCGTAGGCGATCAGCGACTCGTTGGCCGTCTCCAGGAACGTGATGTTGTCGAGCACCTGCAGCGCCGGGTTCTCGCGCCGGATCCGATTCAGCCGCTGGATCATCGGCAGCATCGGCCCGTCCAGCGTGCGGCGCTTGATCTCGTACTTCTCGGAGTGCAGGTACTCCTCCGAGCCCTCGCGCACCGGGACGTTCTCGTAGTTCTCAAAGCCCGAGTAGATCCCGTAGCTGGGGCTCAGCGTCGCCGCGAGCACCAGCCGCGCCTCGAACGCGTGCTGGCCGCCGTGCTGGAGGTAGGCGTGCAGGATGTCGGGGGTGTTGACGAAGAAGTTGGGCCGGAAGTAGTCCTGCTCGCCCGAGTAGGCCAGCTCGGACACGTACTCGCTCAGCTCCCAGCGCGAGTTCTTCCAGGTGAAGTACGTATAGGACTGGCTGAAGCCGATCTTCGCCAGGTGACGCATCACCGCGCGGCGGGTGAACGCCTCGGCCAGGAACACGACCTCGCGATCGCGGGCGTGGACGTTCTCGATCAGCCACTGCCAGAACTTATACGGCTTCGTGTGAGGGTTGTCGACGCGGAACACCTTGACGCCGCAGTCGACCCATTGCAGCGCGATCTCGAGCAGCGCATGCCACAGGCCCCGCCAGTCGGGCGAGTCCCAGTTGACGTTGTAGATGTCCTGGTAGCGCTTGGGCGGGTTCTCGGCGTATTTCAGCGTGCCGTCGGGCCGGCGGTGAAACCACTCGGGGTGCTCGTGCAGCCAGGGGTGGTCCGCGGAGCACTGGATCGCGAAGTCCAGCGCGATGTCGACCCCGTGCTCGGCCGCGGTGGCGGCCAGGCTGCGCAGGTCGTCGATCGTCCCCAGGTCGCTGTGCACCGCATCGTGGCCGCCGGTGGCGTCGCCGATCGCCCACGGGGAGCCGGGGTCGTCGGGAGCTGCGACCAGCGCGTTGTCGCGGCCCTTGCGGTTGGTCAGTCCGATCGGGTGGATCGGCGGCAGGTAGAGGACGTCGAAGCCGAGCTCGGCGAGCCGCGGGACCTGCTGCTCGACGCCCTTGAGTCCGCCCCAGGAGCGCGGGAACAGCTCATACCAGGCGCCGAACCGGGCGCGGGGGCGGTCGACCTCGAGGTGGATCGGCGCCGGCAGGGTCTGGTGGCCGTGGCGCTGCTGTCCGCGCTGCACCGCGGCGAGCAACTCGGGGCCGAGCGCGACGTCGTGCTTGGCGTTCTCTGGCACGGCCGCGTCGGCGAGCGTGCGAGCGGCGTGCTCGATCAGCCGGCGGTCCTCGCTGCTGGCGGCGCTCTCGGCGGCGTTGCCCAGTAACAGCGCGCCCTCGGACATCTCGCCGGCGAGGTCGTGCTGGCCACCGGCGACCTTGCGCTCAAGCTCGTCGCGCCAGGTCCCGAACACGTCGGTCCAGGCGTCGATCGTGTACTCCCAGGTCCCGAGCCGGTCGACCTCGAAGCTGCCGCCCCAGCGGACGCCGCCGAGGTGCTCGTCGGTCCGGCGCATCTCGGCCTCACGCCAATCGGTGTCGTCGGGGCCCCGGTAGCGGACGATCGCGCGCAGGATGTCGTGGCCGTCGCGGAAGATGTCCGCGGAGCTGGCGACGGTGTCCCCGACGCAGCGCTTGGCGGCGAAGCGGCCATCGTCGACGGCGGGCTCGGGGTACTGGATCACAATCCGCGGGACGGCCTGGCTGGGGGCGGGCGAGAGGCCCGTGGCTTGCGGTCGGGTAGCGGTCGAGGCCATGTGCCGAAAGTATCCGCTTCTCCGCGTCGGGTAAACAACGTCGCATGAATGACCTCAGCCGATCCGCCGGCGTCCAACTGCATCTGACCTCGCTGCCCGGCGGGCGGCTGGGCGCAGACGCCTACCGGTTCGTCGACTGGCTGGCGGCCGCGGGGCAGACGTGGTGGCAGGTGCTGCCACTGGGACCGCCTGACCGCTTCCACTCGCCCTACAAGTCGCGCTCGGCGTTCGCGGCCTGGCCGGGCCTGCTCGCCGACCCGCGCGCGCCGGTCTCGCGCTCGGAGCTGCTCGACTTCCGCGAGCGCCACGCCTACTGGGTCGAGGACTGGGAGCGCCTCGGTGGGCGGGGCGGGATCAGCGATCAGGTGCGCTTCGAGCGCGAGTGGTCCGCGTTGCGGTCCTACGGCGCCGACCGGGGCGTGCGGCTGTTCGGCGACGTGGCGATCTACGTGGCGCCGGGGAGTGTCGACCACCGCGCCCATCCCGAGCTGTTCCGCGACGGCGCCGTCGCCGGCGCGCCGCCCGACGCCTACTCGGAGACCGGGCAGCTGTGGGGCAACCCGCTGTACGACTGGCCGGCGATGCGCCGCCGGCGCTACCGCTGGTGGGTGGAGCGCCTGCGCCGGACGCTGTCGCTGTTCGACCTCGCGCGGATCGACCACTTCCGCGGGTTCGTGGCCTACTGGGCGGTGCCGGCCGATGCCCCGACGGCGGTGGGAGGCCGCTGGCAGCGCGGACCGGGCCGCGGCGTGTTCGATGCCGCGGCCCGCGAGCTCGGGTGGCTGGCACTGGTCGCCGAGGACCTCGGGGTGATCACCCCCGGGGTGGAGCGCCTACGCGACGAGCTCGGGCTGCCGGGAATGGTGGTGCTGCAGTTCGGCTTTGACCCGGGCGTCCGCGACAGCCCCCACCACCCCGACAACCACGTCGAGAACCGGCTGGTGTACACCGGCACCCACGATCACGACACCGCCCGCGGGTGGTACGCGTCGCTCGACGCCGACCGCCGGGCGCTGGTCGACGCCGCCCTCGCTTCGCGCCGGATCGCCGAGCGGCAATCGTGGTGGGCGCTGATCCGGCTCGCCTACGCGTCGCCGGCGCGGGTGGCGATGATCCAGGCCCAGGACGTGCTCGGGCTCGGCAGCGAGGCGCGGATGAACAACCCGGCGCGTCCGTCGGGCAACTGGCGCTGGCGGCTGAAGCCGCGGGCGCTGACGCCGGCGCTGGCCCGGAGGCTGCGCGAGGTCACCGAGGCGGCGGGTCGGCTCTCGCCGCGCGCCACTGAGCCCAGGCGGCTGTCGCACTCACCTTCGCGTGGCGATACGCATAAGTAGCGTCGCTCCGCGCGCGCCTCCACCGGGTGGTCTCGTAATACACGAGCGATGAGGGCCGGACGCGGACCTCCATGCCGTCGTGCGCGAGCACCTCGAGCGCCCGCTCGGCGATCGCGATCTGGCCGAACGCGGTGGGGTGCACATGGTCGGCCATCACCAGGTTGCGGGCGCCGAAGCCGCTGAGGTCGAGCAGCAGCGCGCCGGCACCCGCCGCCGCGCGCACGATCGCCGCGTTGAGCTCGAGGACCCTGGCCCCGGCGCAGGGCCGACCGAGATCGAGCGGCGCGGTCGCGGTCAACACCCGGTCGCAGCGCTCGCCCAGGAACCCGAGCGCCGCGGAAAGACCGGCCTCGAACGCGCCTTGGTCCCAGTCCAGCGCCCGGACGTCGTTGACGCCGATGTACAGGCATCCGAGGTCGTAGCGCGCGTCCGGCGCGGCGGTCCGCGCGCTCCAGGCCGGGATCTGCCCGCCGATCACGTCGGTGACTCGGGCGCCGTCGACGGCGTAGGTGGTGATCGGCAGGCCGAGGGCCCGCGCCACCCACAATGCCCAGGACTGCAGAGCGACGCCCCACTGCAGCTCGCCGCCCCCGTTGGTGATCGAATCGCCGAACGCGAGCACGCCGAGGCGGCAGTCCGAAGCTGGGTCCGGCACGTCGCTCAAAACGGCGCCAGCGTAGCGGTGATTACACGCCCACGCACCCGAGCCCGGTGTGCTTGATAATCCGCCGCGTGGACGGCCGCCGGGCGACCCTCAACGATGGCACCAGCGACATCGCGCACGCGATCGGCGAGCTCGCGCAGCGGCTCCCGGACGCGCTCGCGCCGCTCGCGCGGCTGGCCTACAACTACCGCTGGTCCTGGACCCCCGGTGGCCCGGAGCTGTTCGCCTCGATTGACCCCCAGCGCTTCGAGCTGTGCGGCGAGAACCCGGTGCGGCTGCTTCAGGAGGCCCCGGCCGAGACGCTGCGTGCCGCCGCCGCAGACGCCGATCTGCTTCAGCGAGCCGCCGCGGTGGAGGCCCAGGTCACCGCCGCGCTGGAACGCACCGCCGAGCCCCCGTTTCAGCGCAGTGCCCCGGTCGCGTTTCTGTGCGCCGAGTACGGGGTCCACACGAGCCTGCCGGTCTACTCCGGCGGCTTGGGCGCGCTCGCCGGCGACCTGCTCAAGGAGGCATCCGACCGCGCGCTTGCGTTCGTCGCGGTCGGCCTGATGTACCGCAAGGGATACTTCCGCCAGCGCATCGACAGCGGCGGCTGGCAGCACGAGTACTGGGTCGACTCCGATCCGCAGCGGCTCCCCGCGGCGCTGGTCACCGACGATTCCGGCGCGCCGCTGACGGTCTCGCTGCCGATCTACGACGCCGACGTGGTGGCGCAGATCTGGCGCGTGGACGTCGGCCGCGTGCCGCTGTTCCTGCTCGACACCGACATCCCCCAGAACGGCCCGATGGAGCGGTGGATCACCGCGCGCCTGTACGTCGCCGACGAGCGCACCCGCCTCTCTCAGTACGTGCTGCTCGGCGTCGGTGGGATTCGCGCGCTGCGAGCGCTCGGGGTCGAGCCGGCGGTGATCCACCTCAACGAAGGCCACGCGGCGCTGGCTCCGCTGGAGCTCGCCTGCGAGTCCGTGCGCGCCGGCGAGCCGCTGGAGGATGCGCTCGAGTTCGCCCGGGGGCGGACCGTGTTCACCACCCACACGCCCGTCCCCGCCGGCAACGACAGCTACCCCGCGGGCGAGGTGGAGGCGGCGATCGGCCGGCTGATGGACGGCCTCTCGTGCCCGGTGTCGGAGGCGATCGCGCTCGGGCGCACCAATCCCGAGGACGCCGGCCAGCCGTTCGGGGTCACCCAGGCGGCGCTGCGGCTGAGCCGCGCGGCCAACGCGGTCAGCGCGCGCCACGGACAGGTGGCGCGCGAGATGTGGCACTCCCTGTGGCGCGGCCGGCGTGTGAAGGAGGTTCCGATCGGGCACGTCACCAACGGCGTGCACTTCCCAACCTGGGTCGGCGCGCCGATGCGCGAGCTGCTCGATCGCCACCTCGGCGCCGATTGGCTGGACCGCGCCGCGGACCCGCAGATCTGGACGGCGGTGGACGGGATCTCAGACCAGGAGCTGTGGGACGCGCGCGAGCGCCAGCGGGCCGAGCTCGTCTCGTTCGTGGCTCAGCGCAGCCTCACCGACCGCCTGGCCCGGGGCGACTCGCGCGAGTACGTCGAGGCCGCGGCGCGCTGTTTCGATCCGCACGTGCTCACAATCGGCTTCGCGCGGCGGGTGGCGACCTATAAGCGACTCGAGCTGTTGATGCGCGATCCCGATTGGACGCTGTCGCTGCTCGGCGGCGAGTGTCCGGTGCAGGTGGTGCTGGCCGGCAAGGCCCACCCACGGGACGAGGAGGCCAAGCGCTCACTGCAGGGGTTGTTCGGCCTCAAGCACGCCGGGATCATCGGCCGGCGGGTCGTGTTCCTCGACGACTACGACCTGGCCACGGGGGCCCGCCTGACGCGCGGTTGTGACGTATGGCTCAACCTGCCGCGACCGCCGCTGGAGGCCAGCGGCACCAGCGGCATGAAGGCGGCGATCAACGGGTCGCTGCAGCTCAGCGTGCTCGACGGCTGGTGGGCGGAGGCCTTTGACGGCGACAACGGCTGGGGGCTGCCTGGCGACGTCGACCCCGACCACAACGCCCAGGACACGCGCGACGCGGCCACGCTTCACCGGGCGCTCGAGCAGCAGGTGCTGCCGGACTTCTACGAGCGCGACGACCGCGATCTGCCCGTCCGCTGGATAACGCGCATGCGCGCTTCGCTGCGGACGCTGGGCCCGCAGTTCTGCGCCACGCGAATGCTCGGCCAGTACGCCGGCGGGCCGTATCGAAGCCCTCAGTGGGCTCCACCGGTTCCGGCGGGGTCCACTCGTAAGAAACGTGTGTGAACCTCCGCTCTGGGGAAGATTTCCGGGTGTTCGGGCGTCGTTAAGCCGGAAGCAGAAATGTCCCCGCACTGATGTCTTTTTCCTCCCCTGACAAGAGCACGCTGAGTCCACGAGAGCAGGCAGACCTGTCGGCGCTCGCCGACGGCACGATCGATCCCGCCCGCCGGGCGGAGGTTGAGGCCCGGATCGCGCAGTCCCCGGAGCTGACCGCGCTGTATGAGCGCGAGCGCCGCGTGGTGGAGCTGGTGCACCGCGCCAACGAGCAGACGCACGCCCCGCTCGGCCTCCGCGAGCGGATCGAGGCCCAGCGGCCCAGCCCGGGGAAGCGGGCTCGCCGCAGGTTCGGCTATGCCGGTGGGCTGGCCGCCGCGCTCGCCGCGGTGGTGCTGGCCCTCGTACTGCTGCTGCCCGGCGGCAGCCCCGGAGCGCCCTCGGTCTCAGAGGCCGCCGGGCTGGCCACGCTGGGAGCCACTCAGGCGGCGCCGATGCCAGATCCGAGCAACCCGATCAAGCTCGGTCGCGATGTCGAGGACGTCTACTTCCCCAACTGGGAGAAGCGCTTCGACGCGACGGCCGTTGGCCAGCGCAGCGACGAGATCGGCGGCCGTCCGGCCACGACGGTCTTCTACCGCATGAACGGCAAGAAGATCGCCTACACGATCGTCGGTCAGCCGGCGCTGTCAGGGTCGCCCTCGAAGCAGAGCTGGCTGCGCGGCACCGAGCTGTGGACGTTTGAGCACAACGGCCGCCAGATCGTCACCTGGAAGCGCGATGGCCGCACCTGCATTCTCTCGAGCTCCGATGTGGCCCCGAACCAGCTGCAGAAGCTCGCCGCGTGGACCGCTCCGGGAATCAAGTAGAACGCGACCGGCCGGGCTCGGACTGCTCGCTCTCGACCAGCGCTTTGGCCACGCGCTGACGCGCCCGGTGTAGCCGCGTGGTGATCGTCGCCTCGCGGACGCGCAGCGCCTTGGCCGCCTCGCGGTAGGAGAGCCCGACGACGTCGATCGCCACCAGCGCGTCGCGGAAGTCGTCGGGCAGCGACGAGATCGCCGAATACAGCTCCTCGGTTTCGATCCGCGACTCCGGCAGGACCGCCGACGGATCGGCCATCACGTCGAGGTCGTCGGGCAGCGGCGTCGTCTGCGGGCGGCGGCCGGCGGTGCGGCGCTGGCTGAAGAAGGTGTTGCGCAGCACCCGCAGCAGGTAACCCAGGTCGTCCTCGGAGCGCAGGATGCGGGGCTTGCGCAGCACTCGCGCGAACGTCTCCTGCACGAGGTCCTCGGCCTCCTCGCGCGATCCGCACAGGCTCCAGGCAGCTCGGTAGAGCCGATCGATGTGGTCGCCCAGGGCCTGAGGATCGAGCTGACGTTCGGGGGTCATCCGGTGCCGGAGCGCTAGTGTCGCGAGTCGGAAATTAGGTCAGCTCCGACAGCGGGCGCGGACCCGGACCGACGTACTTCGCGGTCGGCCGGATCAGCCGGCCCTCGCGCTTCTGCTCGAGGATGTGGGCCGACCAGCCGGCGGTGCGGGCGCAGGTGAACATCGGCGTGAACAGCTCCGGCGGGACGTCGGCGAAGTCGAGCACCACCGCCGACCAGAACTCGACGTTGGTGGCCAGCACGCGGTCGGGCTTGCGGGCCTGGAGCTCGGCCAGCGCGGCCTGCTCGAGCGCCTCGGCAACCTCAACGCGCGCGGATCCGATCCGGCGGGCCGTGCGGCGGAGCACCCGGGCTCGCGGGTCCTCGGCCCGGTACACGCGGTGGCCGAAGCCCATCAGCCGCTCGCCGCGGTCGAGCACCGCCTTGACGTAGCGGTCGGCGTCGCCCGTCGCCTCGACGTCGTCGAGCATCTTCAGCACGCGCGAAGGCGCGCCGCCGTGTAGCGGACCCGACAGCGCGCCGACCGCGGCCGACAGCGCCGCGGCGACGTCGGCGCCGGTCGAGGCGACGACCCGCGCTGTGAACGTCGAGGCGTTGATGCCGTGCTCGGCCGCCGAGATCCAGTACGCGTCGACCGCCTCGACGTGCCGGGGGTCGGCCTCGCCGCGCCAGCGGATCAGGAACCGCTCGGGGATCGAGCGGGCCTTGTCGACCTCGCGCTGGGGGACCGGCGGCTGGCCGATGCCGCGCGCCGACTGGGCCACGAACGAGAGCGCCATCACCGAGGCCCGAGCGAGGTTGTCGCGGGCCTCCTCGTCGGCGATGTCGATCAGCTCACCGAAGCCCCACTGCGGCGCGAGCATCGCCAGCGCCGCCTGCACATCCACGCGCGGGTCACCGGAGCGGACGGTCAGCGGATACGGCTCGGCCGGTGGCATCCCCGGCAGCAGCCGGCCATCGACCAGCAGTCCCCATACCTGCTCGAACGGGACCGCGCCGACCAGCTCCTCGATGTTCACGCCGCGGTAGCGCAGCGCCCCGCCGGCCCGGTCCGGCTCGGCGATCTCGGTGGCGAAGGCGACAACGCCCTCGAGGCCTGACTGGACTTCGGAGACAGCGGTCATCAGGACCGTCAAGGCTAGCTAGCCGACGGGCACCCTGCCGACCTGTTCAGCGCGACCGAGGGATCGGCCACTAGGCTTGGCGCCGTGTCCGACCTGATGCTGCGCCCGGTCGCCGAGCTGGCGGAGCTGGTCCGCTCCGGTGAGCTGAGCGCACGCGAGCTGGTCGAGCTCTCGCTGCGTCGGATCGAGGAGCTCGATCCGACGATCAACGCGTTCACCCACGTCGCCTCGGACTCCGCGCTCGCAATCGCCGGCGAGATCGGCCCGGGCGACCCGCGCCCGTTCGCGGGCGTTCCAATCGCGATCAAGGACAACCGGCCGGTCGAGGGCATGCCGCTGACGATGGGCAGCGACATCTTCGGCGACCTGGTCCCGCGCCACGACGCGTTCCTGGTCAGGCGCGTGCGCGAAGCCGGGTTCGTGATCGTCGGCAAGACGTCGCTGCCCGAGGTCGGCCTGCTGCCGACCACCGAGCCGCGGCGGTTCGGCCCCACGCGCAACCCGTGGGACCTCGAGCGCACCCCCGGCGGCTCCAGCGGCGGCTCGGCGGCCGCGGTGGCGGCCGGGATGGTGCCGGTGGCGCACGGAAACGACGGCGGCGGCTCGATCCGGATCCCGGCCGCGTGCTGCGGGCTGGTCGGGCTCAAGCCGGCGCGCGGACGCGTCTCGGTCGGCCCGGACGTCGGCGACAGCTTCCTCGTCTCCGACGGGATGCTGACCCACACGGTCGCCGAGACCGCCCAGCTGCTCGACGTGCTGGCCGGCTACGAGATCGGCGACGCGACCTGGGCGCCCCCTCCACACGGAGCGTTCGCCGAGTCCGCCGCTCGCGCTCCGGGTCGTGGCAAGATTGCGCTCGCCCTCAACCCGACGTTCCCGGATGCCACGGTCGATCCCGTCTGCGAGCAGGGCGCGCGCGACGCGGCGGCGCTGGCTGAGTCACTCGGCCACAGCGTGGAGGAGATCACGCCGCCGTGGGGCGACCCGGAGCTGCTGCCGGAATTCACCCGCCTGTTCGGGCCGATGGTCGCGCTGACCGTGTGGCTCGGCGGCCGCCTGGCCGGACGCGAGCCCCAGCCCGACGACGTCGAGCCGCTGACCTGGGAGCTGTACGAGCGGGCGCGCCATCACGACTCGATCGAGTTCCTGGCGGCACAGAGCCGAGTGCAGTCGACCGCGCGGATGCTGGTGGAGTTCCTGTCGCCCTACGACGCGGTGATCACGCCCGCGCTCGCCCAGCGCCAGCTGCTCACCGGCCAGGTACACGGGCGCGGTCCCGACCCCTGGGACCACTTCCGCCGCTCCGGGCTGTTCACGCCATTCACCGCGATCTGCAATGTGACCGGGTTGCCGGCGGCGTCGCTGCCGCTGTATCACGGGGACGACGGCCTGCCCGTGGGCGTGCAGGTGATCGGTCGCCCCGCGGGCGAGGCGCCGCTGCTGGCGCTGGCGGCTCAGCTCGAGGCGGCACTGCCGTGGTCAGGGCGCAGGCCGTCGGTTTCGGCGGCGGGACCGCCGGCGTGACCGCTGGCTGAGCGGCGCAGGATCGCCGCGCCAGCAGCGCAGGCCGCGATCGAGGCCAGCGCCGAGCAGAAGATCGCCGAGGCCTGCGCCTGGGTCAGCGTGTGGTCCGCGAGCCCGAGCGTGATCACGGCCGCGGGGACGCCGACCTGCGCACTGGCCAGCAGCCCAACGGACCGCGGCGCCTTGATCAGGACGCTGACGAGCACGTGCACGGCGACCGTCAGCACCGCGAGCATGACCGCAAGCAGCACCGTGCGCCCGCTTGAGGTCAGCTCCCGCAGGTCGAGCTTGGCTCCGAGCAGCACGAAGAACAGCGGCACGAAGAACCCCTGGCCGAGTCCGAGCACCTCCTGGGAGAGGCGCTTGGGTCCGCCGATCGCGGCCACCACGAGCCCGGTCCCGAACCCAGCCACGAGCAGGCTCGCTCCGGTCTTCTCCGCCAGGTAGGCGAGCGCGACCAGGATGATCAGCGCCACCCGCAGGTCGATCGCCCAGCCGCGCCGCTTGCCCTCCTTGCGGACACGCCTGATCGCGTCTGAGTGGCGAAACCGGCGGACGACGAGGAACACGGCGGCGACCGCAGTGGCCACGATCAGCGCCCCCAGGGCGGCGTGGGCGGCATGTGACGGCCGGATCGCCAGCGGGACCGCGAGCGTGGCCAGCACGTCGGCGATCGTGATCCAGGCCATCGCCGCCAGCACCGACGGGCCGCTCAACCCACTCTCGTCGATCACCGGTAGCGCCACCGCGGCCGAGGACGACACGATTACGACCGCGTACACGATCCCCGGGCCGCCGCCGGCGAGGTCGGCCGCGTAGCCGCTGAGCAAGGCCAGCGGGATCGCCACGGCGACCGCCGTGATGCCCTGCCGCGCGGCGCCGCGGATCCGCCGGTCGCGCAGCGGGACGTGCATCCCGACGGTGAACATCAGGGTCGCGAAGCCGATGTCGTAGAGCAGCGACAGGTCGCTCTTAGAGGGATCGATGATCTGAAAGCCCGTGGTGCCGAGGATCACCCCGGCCAGCAGCTCCCCGATCACGGCGGGCACCGCCCCGCGGGTGACAACCGTCAGCGCCGGGCCGAGCAGCGCTGCCGCGAGGATCAGAGCGATCAGGCCGAGGTCCACAGCCCGCCGCCCGTACCACCGGTGGAACGTTTCGGTGGGGTCCACCGTCCCAGCACGGCCCCGATCGGCTTCGGGGTCACGCCGAGCGACTCGGCATCCGCCGTACCCCGCTCGGCGATCAGCGGCACCTCGAGCAGCTCGGCCTCGTCCCAGGTGGCAAACGCGGCCGGCCCGGTGAGCAACTCGAGCGCGTTCAGGCCGCTGCGAACGAGCGGGGCGGGCACCCTGAGGATCCGGCGGCGTCGCCCGAACGACCGCAACGCGCAGGCGACGAGCTGCTCGTAGCTGAGCGTCTGTGGTCCCGCCAGCTCATAGCGGGCGCCCACCGCCGCGTCGGCATGGGGGCCGCCGGGCAGCGCGGCGATCACGCAGTCGGCGACGTCCTCGGCCCAGATCGGCTGAAACGCCGTCCGGCCCGAGCCCGAGATCGGCATCGCCGGCAGCCACGACATCCGCGCCAGCAGCGCCAGGAAGGGATCGCCCGGCGTGTAGACGATCGAGGGGGCGAACACCGTGTGCTCGAGCGCGGACTCGACCACGGCCCGCTCCGCGAGCGCCTTGGCCCGCATCAGCCGCGCGCGGCTGCGGGTGCTGGCGGCCAGCGTCGAGAAGAACACGAACCGCCGGACGCCAGCGCGCTCAGCGGCCTGCACCAGCCGCCATGTGGCGACGCCGTCGAGCTCCTCGATCGAGCCGACGGGCTGGTCGCGGATCGCCGACGCCAGGTGCACGACCGTGTCGACGCCCCGCAGCACGTGACGAAACGACAGCGGGTCGCCGAGGTCCCCCAGCGCGATCTGGACGCGGACGCGCTCAGCACCGAGCCGCCGGGGATCGCGGACCAGGCAGCGAACGTCGACGCCGGCGGCGGTCAGCCTGCGCAGCACCGGCAGCCCGATCGTTCCCGTGGCGCCTGTGAGCAGCAACACGGGTGGGAGCGTAAGCCCCTCTCTACGCCATCGGCAGCGACATCCCGACCGGCTTGGGCGCCGCGGCCGGAGCGGGGGCCTGCATCACCGGCAGCTCGATCGGCGACAGCGCGATCAGGCCTCGGGCACCGTGACGCAGCGCCTGCGAGGCCGGGTCGTCGGGGTCGGCCAGCACCACCGGGATGCCCGCGTCGGACTGCTCGCGCAGCGACATCGTCAGCGGCACCTTCGCCAGCAGCGGCACGTCGAGCTCCTCGGCCAGCAGCTGCCCGCCGCCCTCGCCGAACAGCTGGTATCGGTCGCCGCCGGGGGTCACGAACCCGGACATGTTCTCGATCACGCCCGCGACCTCGAGCTTGAGCTTGGTCGCCATCTCGGCCGACCGGCGCGCGACCTTCTGGGCTACCGGCTGCGGCGTGGTCACGATCACGAACTTGGCCTGGGGCAGCAGCTGGGCAAGCGTCATCGAAACGTCGCCCGTGCCCGGCGGGAGGTCGATCAGCAGGTAGTCGAGCACGCCCCATTCGACGTCTTCGAGGAACTGCTGGAGCGCCTTGTGGAGCATCGGCCCGCGCCACACCACGGCCGCGTCCTGCTCGATGAAGAAGCCGATCGACATCACGCTGATGCCGTCGTGCGCGGTCAGCGGGATCAGCTTGCGGTCGGCGTTGACGTGCGGGCGCTCGGCACCCAGGCCCATCATCCGCGGCTGCGAATAGCCCCACACGTCCGCGTCGAGCACGCCGACGCGCTTCCCGTCGGCCGTCAGGGCCGCGGCGAGGTTCGCCGTCACGCTCGACTTGCCGACGCCACCCTTGCCCGAGCCGACGCAGATCACGTTGCTGACCTGGGCCAGCGCGCCTTCGGGGAGCGCGCCGCGCCCAAGCTTGCGCCCGAGCGTGGCCTTCTCGTTGTCCGACAGCACGTCGAAGCTCACGTTCACGCCGATCACGCCGTCGAGGCCGCTGATCGCGCCTGTCACGCCGGCCTGGAAGTGATCACGGATCGGGCATCCGGGAGTGGTCAGCGAGACCTTGACGTCGACCACGCCGTTCTCGTGGATGTCGATGGAGCGGACCATCTCGAGCTCGACGATGTCGCGGCGGAGCTCGGGATCGATGACGGACCGGAGCGAGTCGATTACTTGGTCTCTGGTGGGCATGGATTCATTGTGGCAGACGGCTTTTCCAGGTACTGGCCCTTAAGGACCGACGGGGCGCCACTTCCGTGACGCCCCGGCGGTTGAGGGAGGAGAGGGTGCTACGTCCGCCGGCGAGGTTATGAGGCCGGCGAACCTCTCCCGCTACCGGCGCTCTCCGTCGCCGGGCGGGGTAAGTCGTTGACTACGAGGCCGAGTTCCCGATCAGCCCCTGCGCGTCAGACACTAGCTTGTCGACCCGCTTGGAGACTGCGCCGGACTGCTTCTCGAAATCCTTACGGACCGACTGGACCTCGCGCTCGAGCCGGCGGCGGTTCTGCCGAACGGTCTTCCGAACGTTACTACGCCGCTGGCGGACCTCGCGCTCGAAGCGCGAGCGGGTGCGGCGAACCTGGCGCTCGAAGCGGTTACGCTCGGTCGCGCCACGGCGCTCGTAGCGCTTGATCTCGCGCTGGAGGCCGGACCGGGTCGTGTACTTCGTGGCCAGGCCCTTGACGGTGCCGACCAGGTTGTCGCGGGCCACCAGGCCGGCGCCGATCGGGACCAGGACCGCGCGCTCGGCCACCGCCTGCGCCTGCCCAACGGGCGTCCGCGGCTGCTTGCGCCGAGTGCTCGTCGAGCTCGACCGGCGGGTGGTGCCAGAGCTCGACTTGCGGGCGGTGCCGGCGCCCGACTTGCGGGGGGTCGTCTTGCGCGTCGTCGCGCCCGTCGTCCGACGGGCGGTGGTTCGCGTCGCGGCGGGGTTGTTTTCGGTTGTCGCGGCAGGCTGCGCGCCCTCGCCGCCAGGATTGCTGGTGGTAGCCATGAGCGGGTTGCTCCCTTTGTCACAGATTTTCAGTTTCGGCCGGCGTCCCTGCCCCTACGACCGAACATGTGTTTGTAAACCATAGCCGATCCTCCGTTACAGTCCCGATCGCTGAACCACCGGACAACCCATCGTGAGAACACCCCGGACTCGCTACGCCCACAGCGGCGATGCCAGCATCGCCGATCAGGTCGCGGGCGACGGGCCGAGCGAACTTGATGCCCGGGTTCCTGGCCACGTTCGACGGGCCCGCGCGGGCGATGCGCTGCGCCCCGGCGATCGTCGACTCTCGGCGGCGACCTGCGATTTCGCCCGGCTCAGGCCGTGTGGCGCTCGGCCTCGCCGAGCTCGTGCGGCATCACGCGGGCGATCCAGGCGGAGGGATCAGACAGCTCCTTGAACGTGGGCAGCGACGCCGGATCGCTGAACACCTGCTGCAGCGCGTCGGGCCCGCGCTGGCGGACGATCGCGTCGCAGAAGAACTTGCCCTGCTCGTACTGGCGCAGCTTCATGTCCAGCCCCAGCAGCTTGGCCACCAGCCGCGAGAGCCCCGTCTGCGAGCGCCGGCGTCGGTCAAGCGCGGCCCGGAGCTTGGGGAGCGACGGCAGCAGGTCGGGCGCGACCGCGTCCATCACGTGCTCGGCGTGGCCCTCGATCACCGCCATCACCGCCTGCACCCGGTCGAGGGTCTCGCGCTCGGGCTCGCTGGTCACGACCGAGATCAGGTCGCCGCGGCGCAGTGCTCCGGCCACACGGCGGATCTGGTCGCCGGTGGGGAGCCGGAACTTATGCGGAGCCTCGATCCGCAGCTCGGCGGTGGCGAGCAGTTCGCGGATCAGCCCGGCGACGTGGGCGTGCAGCCACGGGACCCCGGCGAACTGAACCGCGTGGGTCACCTCGTGCAGCGCGACCCAGGTCATGAACTCCTTCTCGTCGGCGCCGAACGCGCGCACCGCCTGGCCGAGGTTGGGGAGCACGAATAGCAGCCGCGGCGAGCGCTCCTGGACGGCCTCGTCCAGCAGTACCAGCTCGTACTGGCCGAGCACGCGCTGGGCCAGGTAGCCGACGACCACGCCGACCTCGGTGCTGACCACCAGCCCGGTCGCGATCTGCGCCGCCGGGCGCAGCGGTCCCATGTTCTCGCCGGCACGCTGCAGCACCGGGTCCAGCAGCGCGCGCATCGACTGTAGGTTGGCGCTCACCCACTCGCGCCGGCCGATGCCCTCCGGCGCGGGCAGCGGGCGGACCGGGTGCAGTCCGGTATAGGCGGTCACGCGCAGCTCGGACTCGGCGGCCAGCGCGGCGAGGTCGGCCGTGGGAGCGGCGGCGTCGCCGTTGCCGGCGACGAACGTGGCGATCCGCTCGGCGATGATCCAGTCGATCATTTCGGGATCCTGGCCAGGCGCTGCAGCGTGTCGGGCGAGCGCGCGGCGACCACGGGCGCGATCGGGGCGACGTTGAGCGGAGCGGCCAGCGGTGGGTCGCAACCGGGGAACGTGACCAGCGCGCCACCCTCGCGGGCGATCAGCTGGCCGGCCGCGGAGTCGACCCCGCGGGCGCGGCGCAGCGACACCATCCCGTCGAAGCGGGCGGCCGCGACCTGGCACAGAGTCGAGGCGATCGTGCCCAGCGCCCGCAACCGGTAGGCGCTCGACACGAGCTCGTCGATCGACGCCGCCACCCAGCGGGGATCGGCCGCCTCGATCCCGAGCACCTCGATCCGACCATCCGAGCCGCGGCGCTCGGGCAGCTCCGGATCCAGACGCTTTCCGTTCAGCCACGCGCCCTCGCCGCGGCGGGCCGACCACTCCTCGCGGGGGCCGAAGTCGTACACGTAGCCGAACGCCACATCGGCCATCGTCGGGCCGTCGGCGACGGCGATCGAGATCGCGTAGTGCGAGATCCGGCGCTTGGCGTTCAGCGAGCCGTCGATCGGATCGACGATCACGATCACGCCCGGATCGCCGTAGTCGACCTCGCCCTGCTCCTCGGACACGACGCGAAAGCCGTGGCCGAGCTGATGCAGCGCGTCGAGCTCCTCGAACACCACCGCCTCGGCCGCGCGATCGATCACCAGCGTGCGATCGCCGCCGCTGCCGCGCGTGCCGGTCTCCTCGGCGCGCTCCTGAGTGCTCGGCGCGTCGGTGAGAATCTCCTCTAGCCCCGCCACTGCTCGCCTGCACACGCCCAGCCAATCTGCGTCAAGTGCTGAGCGGGTGGAGGTCATCGCGGAACCTATGCTGTCAGACGTGGCGCTCTCCCTTGACTCGCTGGTACCTGCGCAGCGCGAGGCCGTCACGTACGGCGGCGGCGCGCTGGCCGTCCTCGGCGCCGCCGGGACCGGCAAGACCCGGGTGATCGCCAGCCGCTTCTGCTGGCTGGTGCAACAGGGGTGCAAGCCCGAGCAGATCGGGGTCCTGGCGCCGTCGGCGGCCCGCGCCGACGCGGTGCGCGCGTCGCTGGAGGCCGCGCTCGAGGGGGGCTATGAGGAGCTGTTCGTGCTCACTGCCGACCAGCTTGCGGCGGTCACCCTCGGCGGGCCGGGGATCGACGCCGCCGAGTCGACGCTCGGCCCGGGCGATCGGCTCGCGCTGCTCCTCGACCGGATCGACGAGCTCTCGATCGAGCGCCACGACTTCGGGGGCAGCCCCAACGCGCTGTTCGCGGGGTTCGTGCGGCGGATCGACCGGCTCAAGGCGGAGCTGATCGGAGCCGCGGACTACGCCCGCTGGGCAGCGGGCCTGTCCGACGGCACCGGCGATCCGTCCGAGGCGGCGATCGCCGTGGAGTTCGCCGAGGTGTATCGCACCCACGAGCGGATGCTGGCCGAGCTCGGCGTCCGCGACGGCGGCGATCTGGTCCGCGATGCGTTGCGCCGGGTGCGCGAGCAGCCCGTGGCCGCGGAACGCTTCGAGCACCTGCTGGTCGACGACGCGCAGGAGCTCGACCTGGGACCGGCGCGCCTCGCGCTCGAGGTCGGGGGCTCGGGGCTGACCGCGGCCGGCGACCCGATCCACGCGCTGCGGCGCTTCCGCGGAGCCGGGGCGGCGCGGATGGCCGGCTTCGAGCGGGCGGCCGAACGCGTGATCCGGCTCACGCACAGCCTCCGCTGTCCCGAGCGGGTGGTGCGGGCGGCGGCCGCGATCCACGAGGTGCCGGTGCAGCCGGCGGCCGGCGAGGGCGAGGTCGCGTTCTGGAGGTGTGCCAACGACCGCGCGCAGGCGCAATCGGTCGCCGCCGAGATCGAGCGCCTGACGATGCGCGAGGGCGTGGCCCCGGGCGGGATCGTGGTGGTCGTGCCGACGATCTCGCGGGAGGGGCAGTCGGTCGCGGTGGCGCTCGAAGAGCGCGCAGTACCCCACCGCGTGGTCGGCGAGGCGGCGTTCTTCCAGCGCGCCGAGATCCGCGACGTGCTCGCCTGGCTGCGGCTGCTGGCCGATCCGTCAGACGCGCCGGCGGTGGTGCGCGCGCTGGCCCGTCCACCGGTCGACCTGCGCTCGGTCGACATCGCTCGCTGCACCCAGATCGCGCGGCGGCGCAAGCTCGACATGGTCGCCGCGCTGGCCGCGGCCACCGAGTCGCCGCAGGTACCGCCCGAGGCCCGCGAGCGCATCCACGTGTTCCTGAAGCTGTATCGCGCCGGCGCCACCGCAATCGACACCACGCGTCCGGACCTGTACGTGCACCGATTGATCGACCGGCTCGGGCTGCGCCGCCAGCAGCTGTTCGCCGCCCATGCCGACGTGGTCGAGCGGCTGCGCGCGCTGGCGCGGCTCGGCGAGCTGGCGTCCGCGTTCGTGCGCCGGTCACCCCAGGCCACGCCCCGCGAGTTCGCCCGGTCGATCGCCGCGGTGGCGGAGTACGGCATGCGCGAGCAGGAGGAACCCGAGCTGTCGGCGTCCCGCGACGTGCAGGTGGTGGGGCTCGAGGCGGTCGGGTCGCTCGAGGCCGAGCATGTGTACGTAGTCGGGCTGCACGCGGGGCTGGCCGCGCCCGAGCCGGAGGCGATCCCCGACGCGCTGCTCGTAGAGCCGGTCCCGCCCGACACCGAGGAGGGGCGGCGGCGGGCGCTGGCACAGATGCTGTACGTGGCCTGCACCCGCGCTCGCGGGCGGTTGGTGTTCGCGTATCCGAGCGAGACCGACCGGGGCGCAGTGCTGCTGCCGTTGCCGCTGGTCGAGCGGGCTCGGGAGGCGCTCGGCGCCGACTGGGAGGACCGCCAGGAGGAGCTGTTCGGGCCGGCCGAGACGCTGCACTCGACCTACCGGATGCTGCGCGACGAGCTGCTGGAGTCGACGCTGCGGGTCGGCGGGCGGCTCAGCGAGCTGCGGTTCGACACCGACCTCGATGTGTCCCACGCGGTGGTTCGCTACCTGGAGCTGCTCAAGCTCGCGGCGCTGATCGCTCGGCCGGAGGGCCAGAGCGTGGCCGAGGGCTTGCGGGACGTGAACACGAGGATCCTGCAGGCGGTCACCGCCGAGCAGCGGGAGATCTTCACCTCTTCGATGCTCGACGAGTACCTGCTCGACGCCGAGCGCGACGCCCGCCGGCGCACCCAGGCGCTGGCCGCCCGCGACGAGCCGTCGCTGGAGCCCTTCCTGCCCACGCGCGGCGACGGCGTGGTCCTGTCGGCGTCAGACATCGACACCTACCGGACGTGCCCGCTCAAGTACAAGTTCGCGCGGGTGTTCCGGATCCCCCAGGAGCCCACGATCCACCAGCGCTTCGGGATCCTCGTGCACCAGGTGCTGGAGCGGTTCCACGCGCTCGAGGGGTCGGGCGGGACGCTCGCCGAGCTGCTCGGGTTGCTCGACGCAGGCTGGCGGCGCGGCGGGTTCGGCGACTCCGAGCAGGAGCGCCAGCTCCGCGGCAAGGCCGCCGCCTCGCTGACGCGCTACCACGCGCGCTTCCAGTCCCAGGAGTCCACGCCGATGTGGTTCGAGCGCTCGTTCACGTTCAAGCTCGGCCCGCACCTGTTGCGAGGGCGGGTCGACCGCGTCGACCTGCTGCCCGGCGGCGAGTACGAGCTGATCGACTACAAGACCGGGCGGCCCAAGAGCGCCGCCCAGCTGGCCGAGGACGTGCAGCTGTCCCTGTACGCGGTGGGCGCGCGGGAGGCGTGGAGCCTGGAGGCGTCACAGCAGGCCTACTACTACGTGCTCGACGACGAGAAGGTGAGCGTCGACTCGGAGGGGGCGGACCGGTCGGAGTGGATCCGCGAGGTCGCCACCGAGGTCGCCGAGGGGATCCTCTCGCAGGGGTTCGAGCCGACGCCGTCGTTTGCCGCGTGCTCGATGTGCGACTACCGGCTGGTGTGCCCGGCAGCTGAGCGTTAGTCAGGCCGGTTCAAACGCTCGGGTGCGGCGGCTCGTCGTTGCCGCGCTGGCGCAAGAACCGCTGGAGGTCGCGGGCGATCGATTCGCCGGAGGGGAGCGGGCCGGTCTGGTCGCCGCTCTCGCTCTCGGCGGCCTGCTCGAGGCGCTCGACGAACGCCTGCACGTCAGGGTCGCTCTGGACCGCGAGGTTGACCTGGCGCTCGTAGTCGCCGGCGGCGGTCTCGAGCTCGGAGGCGTCGACGGCGACGCCGACGAGGCCCTCGAGCTTTCGGACCAGCGCGAGCGCGGCCTTCGGGTTGGGGGAGGCGGCGATGTAGTGCGGGACGGCCGCCCACAAGCTGGCCGACGGCAGGCCGCCCTCCTGGCAGGCGGCGTGGAGGATCCCGACGATCCCGGTCGGGCCCTCGTACGAGGATTGGGTGAGCCCGAGCCGCGACACCAAGCCAAGGTCGGAGGCGAGACCGGTGACCGAGATCGGTCGTGTGTGCGGGACGTCGGCGAGCAGCGCGCCGAGCGTCACCACCAGCTGGGTGCCGAGCGCCTCTGCCAGCTCGACGATCACCCGGCTGAACCCGCGCCAGCGCAGCGACGGCTCGTTGCCGACGAGCAGCACCAGGTCGCGCGGAGCGCGCGGAACCCGCGCCTCGTAGAGCTCGACCACCGGCCACACCACCTGACGGGTGTCGCCGTTGACCAGCTTGATGCGGGGACGCGTGTCCTGGAAGTCGTAGAACTCCTCGGGATCGATCGTCGCGAACCGCCGCGCGCCGAGCGCGCTGCCGACAAAAGTGATCGCCGTCGACGCCGCGTCGGCGGCATCGTTCCAGCCCTTGAATGCGCAGATCAGCGCGGGGGCCCGCAACCCGTCGGGTCGGTATTCCCATTCAAGCGGCTGCATCCGGATCACCGTACATCATGGCTGGATCGTGCCTTCCGACACCTCAAGCGTCTCAGTCAGCACGCTCCGGCCCGGCCAGGACGTGATCGGCGTGTTCGCCTGCATCCGCAAAGACCGGCTGACGACGCGCAACGGCGCGCCGTATTTGATGCTCGAGCTGCGCGACCGCACAGGCACGGTCCAGGCGCGCGCGTTCCGCGACGCCGACGTGCTGGCCGGGCGCTTCGAGCGCGGGGATCTGGTCAGGGTCGGCGGCAAGGTCGAGCGCTTCCGCGACGAGCTGGTCGTCGAGGTGCTCGAGATCGCGCGCGTGGAGCCCGACGGCGAGGCCGCCGACCCGGCGCGCTTCCTGCCCAGCGCCTACCGCGACCTCGACGAGCTCGACGGCTTCATCGAGCACCTGGCCGGCGAGGTCCACGACCGCGGCTTCCGATCGCTGCTCGACGGCCTGCTGGCGGACTCCGAGCTGCGCGCGGCCTGGCGCCGCGCCCCGTGCAGCCGCGGCGGTCACCACGCGTACCTCGGCGGCCTGCTCGAGCACACGGTTGCGGTGGCGACCCTCGCCTCCGAGGTGTGCCAGCTGCACCCGCGGCTGAACTCCGATCTGCTGCTGACGGCCGCGATCACCCACGATCTCGGCCGCACCCGCGAGTTCACCTACGGCGCCGAGATCGGCCTCACCGAGGAGGGGCGCCTGCTCGGACACCTGGTGATCGGCGAGCGGATGATCTCCGAACGCGCCGGCACGCTCGACGAGGAGCGCCGGCTCGCGCTGCTGCACTGCGTGCTCTGCCACCACGGGCCCTCGACCGCGCCCGGAGGCCGGTTCGCCACCGCCGAGGCGATGGCCCTGTACCGCCTCAACGCGCTCGACGCCTCGGTCAAGGGAGCGTTCGAGCAAGGACTCTGACATCGCCCGTGCCGATCGGGTCCACCAGCGCCCGAGATCGACGTACGATCACCGGCGGCGCGGCACGGGCCTGGTGGCCCATCCAGTCTTCAAAACTGGCAGGGCCGGGCAGCCCCCGGCTTGGAAGGTTCGATTCCTTCGCCGCGTCGTCGGTGTTGATCGACGATTGGAGGCTTGGGTGAGCGCTGGACGGGAGCCGGACGTCGCTCGTAGCCTGCGCCGGCCGACGGTCGGTTTCGCGGCGATCTGCCTTGGCTATTTCGCGATCATTCTCGATGGGAGCGTGCTGAACGTAGCCGTGCCCGCGATTCGGGCCGGTTTCCACAGCTCGCTCGCGGGCGCCCAGTGGGTGCTGAACGCTTACACACTGACGCTCGCCGGGCTCTTGTTGACAGCGGGAGCGCTCGGTGATCGCGTTGGGTTGCGACGGATGTTCCTGGGCGGCACGAGCCTGTTCACTGCCGCATCCGCGGCCTGCGCTGCGGCACCGTCGATCCTCGCCTTGATCGCTGCGCGCGTAGTCCAGGGCGTCGGTGCGGCGGCGCTGTTGCCTGCGACGCTTGCGCTCATCCCATACCTATTCGGAGACAGTGAGGGGCGAACGCGAGCTGCAGTCGTGTGGGTGGGGATAGGAGCGGGCGCGGTTGCCCTCGGGCCGCTGGTCGGCGGGCTGCTGATCGATGCGTTTGGATGGCGCAGCGTGTTCCTGATCAACGTGCCGATCGGTGTCGTCAGCGTGCTGCTCGGACGGATCAGCATCTCCGAGACGCCGCGCCGTGCCCGTCGCGTCGATCGTTTCGGTCAGGTGACTGCGGTGACTGCGATGGGCCTCGTGACCGCGGCAGTCATCCACGGCGGCGAGTCGGGGTGGCAGTCTCCGGTCACGATCGGCATGCTGCTCGCGGGCCTGCTCGTTGGGGCTGCATTCTGGACCGCCGAGGGACGCATCCGCGAGCCGATGCTCCCGCCCGCGTTCTTCGCCAACCGCGTACGCACGGTGGCCGTGATCTGCGCATCGCTGATGGGTTTCGTGTTCTACGGCACGCTGTTTCTGATGTCTCTGTACTTCCAGCAGCTGCGTGGCTGGAGTCCGGGATCGACGGGAGTCGCATTGCTGCCCTTGACCGTGGGAACGCTGGCCGGGCCATTTCTGATCTATCCGCGGCTGTCCCGTAGGTTCGGCCATCCGGTGCTCTTGGTTGTCGGCTTCGTCTGCTGCGCTCTCGGCGTTGCCGTGCTCGCGCCGACCGACGCCCACAGTGCGTACGTTCAGATCGCGGTCGGGCTGCTGCTGATCGGCCTCGCCAGCACCGTCTCCTTCTCGGCGCTGACATCGCTGCTGCTCGCGAGTGTTAGCGAGGAGCAGTCGGGTCTTGCCTCCGGCGTGCAGAACACCACACGGCAAGCAGGCGCGCTGATGTCGGTATCGATCATCGGAGCGGTCCTCAACGCCCAAGCGATCGGGTCCCGCCTCCCAGCAGCGTTCGTCGTGCTCGGCGTCGTGGTTCTCCTTGCCATTGGCGTGTCCGCACTGTCGCTCGGCGGCCGGCGTCCGGCACAAGCGAGCTAGCGGAACCGGACGTCGTGCTTGACGTGCGGTCCGCCGGTCACCGTCACGGTGAGCCTGTAGCGACCGCGCAGGTGCCTGCGGACCCTGATCACTCGCAGGCGGCCAGCTGCGCGTCCCAGGCGCGATAGGTTGCGTCGCCGCGCGAGCTCGTAGCGACCGCACGGGTGCTCACCATCAGGCTGTGGCGACCGAACTCTCCGAACGGCGCGTCGAGCTGCTTGTAGGCGGCCGAGAGCGCGTCGTACCCGGCCGGGTCGGCCTTGATCGGGGACGGCGTCGCCGCCGGGGTCATGATCTGGCTGATCGCCCGGCCGTCGTCGGCGTAATCGTCCTTGAGCCCGAGCAGAGTCAGCAGCGTCGGGCGCGCGTCCGGGTGATCGGTCCACAGGCTCGCGTCGACGCCCAGGTTCTGCACTCCCGGTCCGACCCAGCCCTGCCAGGTGCTGGCGATGTCCGGCTGATCGTCGCCGTGGTCCCAGGCGAACCCTGGGTTCTGCTTGAAACAGCCCGGGTCGGGGTTCGCCCCGGCGGCGCACTCGTCCTCGAAGAAGAAGTCGTCGTTGCCGAACAGGGTGAACGTCGGCAGCCGCAGCGCGTCGGCGTTTCGCATGTGCAGGATCTTCTCCTCCTGCTGGTCGGCGATGTTGTCAGTGATCGGCGCCGGCGCGTGGATCACCGGGTCCCACTCGCTCAGGCCCGACATCTCGCTGGTTGTCGCGCTCGGAGTGCACGTTGTCGAACTGCAGGATCACGACATGCTGGACCCCGTCGCCGAGGCTGCATGCCGCCAGTGCGGTCCCCGGGGCCACGGCCGCCCGGCCCAAGCTCCCGACCGCCACCACCGCCACCGCGACCGCGAGCAACCACGCCCGCGCCCCCAACCGTGCACGAACCAACATACCTGGTGACACCTCCCCCCCCAGATTCCGAATTGACAGCTCGCGGTCTGCGAGCGCTGCCAACCTATGCCCGCCGCGGGGGGCAGGTGTCGCGCGATCGTGTACTTCCTGTGTCGAACCTGTGAGCTCGGGCCGAGCTCGCCCGCGACTTGGCTAGGTGAACCGTCTGATGAACGCGAGCGAGACCTCGGCGACCTCGCGCCACCCGTCGTCGATCGTGAGCGCGTGGCCGCGGTCGTGGATTTCGGCGATCTCGGTGACCGCGGGGTTGTGGCGCTGCTTCTTATAGGCCGCGTCGGTGAGCGCCCACGGAACCGTGTGGTCCTTGGCGCCCGAGATCAGCAGCAGCGGGCCTCGCTCCTGGTTCTTGACGTCGACCTTGGTCTGGGCCCAGGGGTTCAGGTTCGCGGTCGCGGCCTCGAACAGCGGGGCGCCCGGCGCGGGCACGTGGTAGGTGTCGTACAGCCGCTCGGCCTGTTCCTCGTCGACCGCGTTGGCCCAGCCGTAGCGGAACTGGTTCAACGTCAGCGTCACCGCCTTGCCGTAGTTGGCCGGGTTGCGGAGGACCGCCATCGCCGACTTCAGCGAGGAGCCGGGTAGCGGCAGCACGCCCTGAAACGGCGCCGGGTCGATCGCCACGGTCGCGACCGAGAGACCATGGCCGGCGGTGATCTGAGCGAGCAGTCCCCCGAACGAGTGGCCGATCACCGCGGGCTTGGCGCTCAGCCTCCCGATCACCTCAGCGACGTGGTCGGCCACCTGGCGGACGGTCTTCTTGGCAAGCACCTCGGGGTTGGCGCGGGCCTCCTCGACCGTGTCGGGGTCATCGGGCCATCCCGGGGTCAGCGGCGCGTAGCCCGCCTCCGCGAACAACTGCGCCCAGCGATCCCAGCTGCTCGGCAGCAGCCACAGCCCGTGGATGAACACCACCGGCGTCGAGCCTGACGCGTTGGCGGCCTCGATCTGCTGGGTCTCTCGGTCGGTGATCGTCATGCTCACTACCGTACCTGCACCGACCATAACCAGCGTCCGGCGGGCACCACGATCTCGCCGATCGACTCGGTCTGGCCGCGGGAGTGCTGGCGGGCGGTCACCGCCGCGGCGATCGCGTCGCGCTGATCCTGGTTGGTGCGGTCCGGCACGCCGTCCAACCCCATCGCCGCCAGCCCGTCGCGGCTCCACGCCGCGCGCGACCGCTTCCCGCGGGCGCCATACCACCGGGTCCACGAGGCGGTCGGGAACACCTCGATCGCCTCGACCCCGCGCGCGGTCACCGCTTCGAACAGCTCGAGGCCGTGGATGATCCAGGCGAAGTAGGCGCTCGAGCGGACCGCGGCGGCGTCGGGCGTCCACCGGATTGCGCACACCGAGCGCGCGAGCATCCGCTCATCGTCACGCGCGGTGTGACCGTCGGGGGCGCACCGCCGCGGGCTGTCGATCCCGACCAGCGCCGGCGCCGCCGCTTCGGCGTGCGCGACGACGCCGGCCACGTCGAGGCCGCCGGCCAGCGCGACCACCCCGCGGTTGTCGACCAGCGCGATGTCGAAGCCCTTGCGTTTGGCGCCCACGTCGACGCCCAGCCAGCGAGTCATCGGCCAACGATCGTACGGGCGGCGCCGCCGCTCCGACCAGCCCGTAGCATCAGCGCGCAATGGCTTCACAACTCCCCATATCCCGTTCTGCGTTCGCGGTTCCCGGGCCGTCCAGCCGGACGCTGCGGGTGCTGGCGCTGGCGATCGCGCTGCTGACGTCGCTGGCGGTGTTCACGGCGACGGCCGACGCGGCGACGAAAAAGAAGAAGCAGCACAAGCCGCCGGCGGTCACGACCAAGACGCCGATCACGCGCGGGTCGCGTTACCTCGCGCTGGGCGACTCGGTGACGTTCGGCTACCAGGAGGACGGCGTCGTCCCGACGCCCGACTACCACGACGCGTCGAGCTTCGTCGGCTATCCCGAGCTGATCGGGCGGGCGCTGCACCTGAAGGTCGCCAACGCGGCCTGCTCGGGTGAGACGAGCTCGAGCCTGCTCGACCCCAACGCCCAGAGCAACGGCTGCGAGAACAGTCCGGGCAGCCCACACTCGGGCTACCGCACGGCGTTCCCGCTGCATCTCAGCTACACCAGCTCGCAGGCGGACTTCGCGGTGTCGTATCTGACCGCCCACAAGGACGTGCGGCTGGTGACGCTGGAGATCGGCGCCAACGACTTCTTCTTGTGCCAGGAGACGACCGCCGACGGTTGCGCCAGCCCGACCGAGCAGGCGGCCGTGGCCAAGCGGGTCACCGCCAACATCAAGCGCATCCTCACGGCGGTTCGCAAGACCGCCCACTATCGCGGCCAGTTGGCGATCGTCAACTACTACTCGCTGAACTACGCCTCGCCGGCCACCAACGCGCAGTCGCAGCTGCTCAACCGGGTCCAGGACGCGGCGGCCAAGCCGTTCCACGTGGTGCTCGCCAACGGCTTCGGCGAGTGGCGGTCGGCGACCGCTCGGTTCGCGGGCGACAGTTGCGGGGCGGGGCTGCTGACGCAGCTCGGGATGCCCCGACGGTGCGGCATCCACCCGAGCTACGCGGGTCAGGCGCTGCTGGCCCTGTCACTCGAGAACGTCATCCGCCTTCCGTGACGTCTGACCACGACCAGCGACGACGGCACGCGCGTGCACAACGTCCCAAGCGAACCCGGGAAGGCCTCGGGTGGGGCGTTAAGCACGTCGTCGGGAGACCCACTAGCTCAGCCAGCGGCGCACCTCGGTGTAGACCAGCGGGTGGTGAAGCAGGTCGAAGTGGTTCAGCCCGATCAGCTCGACTCCGTTGGTCGCCGCGAACGGGATGTGGCGCCCGTGGCCGTCCCCGCGACCCGAGGCGCTGGCCACGCGCACCAGTAGGTCGCCGGCGACCGCGCCGAGCCGGCCGCCGGCAACCGCGGCCGCGACGAAGTAGTAGGTCGCGCGGGGGAGGAACGGGACCTCGCGGCAGCGGTCGCTCAGGAACTCGTCAGCGTCGGCGCCGCGCCAGTCCTCCTCCGTGCAGGAGCCGAACCGCAGGTCCTTGATCCCGGCGCTGCGCGCGTTGACCAGCGTGCCGAGCGCGCGGGTCTCGGGCATCCGCCGCAGCGCCCACCCGAGGACGTTCGCGCCCTTCTCGATGTCGGCGCCGAGATGAGGCGATCCCAGGCAGACGACCTGGCGGACGTACTCGGTCCAGCGGAGCCCGTCGCAATCGCCGTAGTGGCACGCACTTCGGGCGACCAGACCGCCCATCGAGTGCCCGACCAGCGCGAGCTCGAGCACGCCGCACGGCCACTCGGCGACCAGCTCGTCGAGCAGCCGGGCCAGCGCGCGGCCGTTGTCGGAAACGCGCAGACCGGTGTTGTAGCGGAGCGTCACCGCCGAGACCCCGAGGTCATGCTCGAGCTGTGCGGCGTAGCCCCACGACCGCTCGGTCTCGCCGAGGCCGTGTATGAACACGACAATCCGCGGGCTGGGGGCGGCGCCGCCGTCGCGACCGCGGATCTCCATCTCGAGCGCAAGCCCGTTGCCGCGATCGGCGATGCGATCCCCATAGACCGCGTTCAGCGCCGCCAGCGCGACCGTCCCTCTGCGGGTCTCAGCCAGCGCCGGCCGGTCGCCGCCGAGGCGGATGGCAGCGGCCGCTGCGCCCGCGCGGGAGGCCGCGCGGAGCCCGGTCCGGACCGAGGCGTACGCGGTGTGGGCGATGCCGTCGTGGATCGCGCGGACGGGACCGGCCGCCCGCCCAAGCGCGCCGAACGGCCTATCAGCGATCGCCTCGTGCATCTCCTGGACCAGGCCGCTGCCGGCCGCGAGGGCCTCGCCGGCCAGGTCTCCGATCGCGACGACGTCGGCTGCGCGCACTACGGACGCGACGCTAGCGCGCACGGCCGACGGGGCGACCTGCGAGGCTCCGCCCCGATGCTCGGTTTGCCTGCCGGCTGGAGGGTCGCGTCGCTGACGGCGGCGCTGGTGGCGCTGCTCGTCGCCGCGGTGCCCGCGAGCGCCCGCCGGGTGGTGATCGGGCGGTCGGCCGACGGGCGGGCGATCAGCGCGATCGTCCGGGGGCCGGACCGCGCCAAGCGCAAGCTGCTGGTCGTGGGCTGCATCCACGGCAACGAGTGCGCCGGGGTGCGGATCATCTCGGGGCTGGCGCACTCGGGCGTTCTCGGCGGAGTGCAGCTGTGGCTGGTACCGAGGATGAACCCCGACGGATCCACCGCCGAGACCCGTCAGAACGCGCACGGGGTCGACCTCAACCGCAACTTTCCCTTCCGCTGGCGCCCGGTTCCCGGGCCGATCTACTACTCGGGGCCGCGGCCGGCGTCCGAGCCCGAGACGCGGGTGGCGATGCGGCTGATCCGCCGGATCAAGCCCGCGGTGACGATCTGGTACCACCAGTCCGAGGACGTCGTCGACATGTCGGGCGGCGACCGTGGCGTGGCGCGCCGCTACGCGCAGGTCGCCGACATGCGCGCCACCTGCCTGGCGTTCCTCCCGGGGACCGCGACCTCATGGTCGAACCACACGTTTCCGGGCACGACCGCGTTCGTCGTCGAGCTTCCGTCCGGCGCGATCGATCCGTCGGCGCTGGCGAACCACCTGCGCGCGGTCCACGCGCTCGAGCGGGGCGAGCGGACCGGGTCGCGAACGAGCTGCGCGGGCTGAACCGGCCCGCAGCAACTCGACTTGACATGTGACCATATGGTCACCTATCATCCGGCCATGGACGAAGTGTTCAGAGCGCTGGCGGACCCGACCCGCCGAAGCCTGCTCGACGAGCTGTTCAAGGAGGACGGACAGACGCTGAGCGCGCTGGAGGCGCGGCTGCCGATGACGCGCTTCGGCGTGATGAAGCACCTGAAGGTGCTCGAGGAGGCCGGCCTCGTGGTCGCCCGCCGTCGCGGGCGCGAGAAGCTGCACTTCCTGAACCCCGTCCCGATCAGGCTCGTCCACGACCGGTGGGTGAGCAAATACGCCGAGCCGTGGGCCGCGGGCCTCAGCGAGCTCAAGCACGACCTCGAGGAGAAAACGATGGAAAAGGTGTTCGAGATCTACATCAAGACGACGCCCGAGCGACTGTGGGAGGCGATCACAGACTCCGACATGCGCAAGAAGTACAGCTTCGGCCTGGGGGTCCGCTCAGACTGGACCAACGGCTCCCACTACGAGGGGATCGGCGACCCGTCGGCGCCGCCGGTCGTCGAGGGCGAGAACCTCGAGGTCGACCCGCCGCGCCGGCTCGTTCAGAGCTTCAACGCGCTGTGGAACGACGACGTCAAGGCGGAGGGCACCTCGCGCGTCACCTGGGAGATCGAGCAGGTCAAGGACTCCTGCCGGCTGCTGGTGATCCACGACCAGCTGCGCGAGGGCGCTCACGGCGAGATCTACGGCGGCTGGCCACAGATCCTGTCGGGCCTGAAGACGCTGCTCGAGACCGGCGAGCTGCTGACGACCCACGGCTCGCTGATCTACCAGCAGGCGCCGCTCACCGCCTCATAGCCGCAGCGATCGCGTCGAGCGGTGCGGCGCCGCCGCTCGACGCCGTCGCGGCGGCGGTCAGTTCGGCTGGGGGACGATCCGGATGTAGGGCTTGGGGGATTCCCACCCGTCGGGGTAGGTCTCGCGGGCATCGTCGTCGGACACCGACCCGGCGATGATCACGTTGTCGCCTTGGTTCCATTGGGCGGGGGTGGCGACCTTGTGCTTGGCGGTGAGTTGCAGCGAGTCGATCACGCGTAGCACTTCGTCGAAGTTGCGTCCGGTGGTCATCGGGTAGGCCAGCAGCAGCTTGATCTTCTTGTCGGGGCCGATCACGAACACGTTGCGGACGGTCTGGTTGTCAGCCGGGGTGCGCGTTAGCGGGTCGCCGCTGGTCTGGGCGGGGAGCATGTCGTAGAGCTTTGAGACGTTGAAGTCGGTGTCGGCGATCATCGGGTAGTTGGGCGCGGTGCCTTGGGTTTCCTCGATGTCCTTGGCCCAGTCGCTGTGGCGGCTGGCCGGGTCGACCGACAGGCCGATGATCTTGACGCCACGGCGGTCAAACTCCGGCTTGATCCGGGCCATGTAGCCCAGCTCGGTGGTGCAGACCGGCGTGAAGTCCTTGGGGTGTGAGAACAGCACCGCCCAGGAGTCCCCGATCCAGTCGTGGAACTTGATCGGACCGTCGGTCGTTTCGGCCTCGAAGTCCGGCGCGGTGTCCCCGATTCGAATACTCATGTCTCTCGACCTCCTTTAAGGGATTTAGCAGAGCATAGGACCTCCGGAGGGCCGCGACAGGGTTGGCGACGCGGGCGGCGCGGTCGGCGCTGTCGGGGACCCGAGCCGGCCCGGACCCGGCCCGTGCTCACCGCGTCCGGGGAATCTCGCGCAATTCACCCTTGCAAACAAGTGAACGGTGAAGTACCCTGGACCGGCCGCAACCGAAGGAACGCGTAATGCTCATCACTTTCACCGACACCCACACCGCATTCGCCGCGATGCCCGTCGCGTGGAAGTCCACGTGTCCGCTCGGTGACATCGCCGCGCAGAATCTCTCATTAGCCCTCGCCGCGAGGTGTGCGCCCTGACCTAGGGACCGCGACACCACCGCCGAGCGAGGGCGACCCGATGCGGGTCGCCTTTTTTGATGTCTGAGGGGCGACCCATCCGGCCAACCGGAGGTGACGCCCGACTCACTCAGATCCAACCGACAGCAGTCCACGCCTGAAAGCAGGACCTGTGTCCAGGCAGTTCGCGACACCGTGCAGACGGTGAAGATCTCGCGTGCCATCACAGTGACACAGTGACAGTCGCCACCGCGCGACGCTGACAGTCAACCTTACCAACGGTGGGAGCGAGGCTCGACGACCCCCGGTCGCCGGCGCTCGCCCCTGCCCGGGGCCTACGTGCCCGAGAACGATCCGAAAACACAACCACCAGGAGGAACCTCGCGATGGCGAGCAACTCGATACTGACGGGGACGGCATTGGAGCCGCCCCTGTGGGAACGGCTGCCGCTCCCATCGATCCCCCGGCGCAAGCGCGCTCACAGGCGGATCAAGGGCGGCGAGGCGGAGGTCATGAGGCTGATCGGCGAACGCCCGCCGTATGAGGGCGACGTCGAGCTGGGCCTGAGGCAGCCGCCCCCACGCCAGCCGTTGGTCTGATTCCCGCACCGGAGGCCGGCAGTCAGCCCGCCAGGCGCACGATCGCGACGATCCCGACGACGACGATCAGCGCTCGCAGCGCCCCATCGGGCAGACGCCGGCCTTCGTGCGCGCCGACGTACCCGCCGATCACCGAGCCGGCGGCGATCAGCACCGCCGCGTCCCAGGCCACGTGCGCGGCGATCACGAACACGATTCCGGCGACCAGGTTGACCAGGCCGGCGAGCACGACCTTCAGCGCATTGATCCGCTGCAGGTCTTCGTTGAGCGACAGTCCCAGGATCGCCAGCAGCAGGATCCCCTGAGCGGCGCCGAAATAGCCGCCGTAGACCCCGGTCACGAACACGGCTGCGCTCGCCACCGGCCCGGCGTGCTCGCGCTTGTGCACGCCGCGCGCCTCCAGCGCTCGGTTGATCCGCGGCTGCAGCACGACCAGCACGAGTGCGACCGCGATGAAGGCTGGGACGATCGCCTTGAACGCCGACGCCGGCAGGATCAGCAGCAGCGCCGCGCCGACGATTCCGCCCGATACCGACACGGCCGCAAGCCGCAGCGTGCGTCGGCGCTGTCCGCGCAGCTCGCCCCGGTAGCCGAACGCTCCGGAGGCCGATCCCGGCACCAGCCCGACGGTGTTGGAGACGTTGGCCACGACCGGCGCGTAACCGAACGCGAGCAGCACCGGGAACGTCAACAGCGTCCCGCTCCCGACGACCGAGTTGAGCGTCCCCGCGACGCCGCCGGCGGCGAAGATCGCCAGTGCCTGCAGCGCGGTCAGCGCTCGGCCATCCGTGTGCGGCGCATCGTCGAAATCAAACCAGATGAGAAAGGGCGGGGGCCCAAACGGAGGCCCCCGCCCTACGCGACGAATGTCAAACTGTCGGCCCGCCGTTCCCGATCACCACGGAGGCCCACGTGAAGCTCAGCGCGCGTAACAAGCTCGACGGCACGGTCACCTCGATTCACCGGGGCGAAGCGATCGCCAACGTGGCGCTGGAGGTTGGTGGCCAGCGCCTCGTGGCTTCGATCACCGTCGAGGCGGTGGAGGAACTAGGACTGCAGGAAGGGTCCGCCGTGACCGCTGTCGTCAAGGCCTCGGACGTGATCCTCGCCGTCAACGACTGAGTTCTCGCCCTCGGGCGCCACTGCCGGCTGATCGGCGGTCTCCGACTCGCTGTTCTGCGCCTGGCTCGGGGTCGCGGCCGGCGCCGACGGCGTCATCCGCGAGACCACCGCCCCGCTCGAGCGGCCGGCCAGGCGTCGCTCCTCCTCGGGCGGGAAGCGGTAGGTCGCCTGCTCGGCCAGCGCGGACAGGGCCGTGGCGACGGTGCGCACATCGTCGATCAGCCGCGAGCGCTCGTGCCAGACCGCGTCGGTCTCGGTGTCGAGGTGACGCAGCTGCTGCTTGGCCTCCTCCTTCATCGAGATCGCGTTGGCGGCCGCGTCCGACAGGCACTTGTCCGCTTCGGCCTGGGCCTTGCGGGTCGTCTCGCTGGCCTGCTGGTGGGCGGTCTGCAGGATCGCCGCGGTCTGCTCGCCGAGCTTTTTGATCTCGTCGGAGACCGCGGTGTTGGTGTTCACCGGACCCTTCGCGCGCAACTCGTCGATCTCGCGTTCGAGCTCCGCCACATACTCGTCGACGGCGGCGCGCTCATAGCCGTTCCGGGCGACCGGGAACGACGGTGCCGTCTCGTCCCACATCTCCTCATCATCGTAGGGGAGCGGAACGTGCGCCTCGGTGTTGGCGTCCCACGAGGCACCGGGCTGGTCATCGAGCTCGTGCCGGTCCTCGGTCGACGACGGCGAGAACGAACGGGCAAGGCGATCGCCGAGGTCGGCGAGTCGTGAACTGGGGGCCCGCCGCTTCTGGCGTTCCAGGGTGGCGCCGGGCCTGTCGAACTGAGTCATGGGCGTTCCTCCACGCGTGTTGAACACACGGGCAGTTCGGCGCTGTGGACGCGATCCCTAGTGCCGGGGCGAACCTGGCAGGGATCCTGCAGCCGGCATCGCGGCCTCAGCCGAGTACCGCCGGCCCGGCCTGGGCCACCTCCATGTCCTGGGAGTAGTGGCCGCCGCTGACGCCGATCGCGCCCACCGTGGTGTCGTCGACTATCACCGGGTAGCCGCCGCCGAACACCACGAGCCGATCGATCCCGCCGACGGCGCCGTCGGCGAGCGGCGGGTCGTCCTTGATGAACTCGTGCCAGGCGTCGGTGGGCATCCCGAAGCCGGCCGCCGTGTGAGCCTTGTCCTGGGCGATCTGGACGCTCAGCAGCGCGGCGCCGTCCATCCGACTGAACGCCTTCAGCACGCCGGACTCGTCGCACACCGCGATCACCATCGGGACTCCGATCGCTCGCCTTCATCTCGGCGGCGGCGATCATGCGATGCGCCAGGTCGGTGCCAACGCTGGCCTTGTGGATCAGGTCGCTCATCTCGGAGGGCTCCTATCGGTGGTGTGGATGGACGCGCGGCCGATCATCTCAGCAATTGTGGGCTCGTTCGCGCCCGGCTCGTCCGGGCTGGTCACCGTCCTCGGCGGCCGGGTCGCGATCGCCACCAGCGTCGCCGCGCACAGCGCCGCGGCGACCGCCACCGGCAGTCCGTCGCCGACGACTTTGGCGGCCGCGCCACCGACGCCGGCGCCCGCGATCTGGCCGGCTGCCCAGGCGAGGTTCATCAGCGCCGCGGCGAGCCCCTGGTTCAGGCCGTGTGCGTCGGCGGCGTCGGACAGCATCGCCATCGCCGGGGCCCAGAACGCCGCCAGCGCACAGGCGATCGCCACGATCACGACCGCCAGCAGCAGCGCGTCGCCGGGGAGCGTGAAGCACAGCAGCGCGGCGGTCGCGGCGGCCAGCCCGAACCGGAGCGGGACCAGGCGGCCCCGGCGGTCCGAGAGGCCGCCGATCGCCGGGCTGAGCATCGCCTCGAATGCGGCTGCGACCAGGAACGTGGCGCCAATCGCCGCCGCCGAGGCGCCGAACCGATGCAGCCTCAACGGGCCGAGCACGTTGACGATCCCGGAGGCCAGCGCCGGCAGCGCCACCAGCCACATACCCACGGCGATCGGACGGTCACGCAGCGCGGCCAGCGCGTGACGCACGCCCTGGTCGGTCCCGAACTCGGGCGAGGGCAAGCGGCCGGCCTGGATGATCAGCGCGGCTGCGACCACAACCACGCCGCTGAACGTGGGGGCACGGCCCGCGGCGGTGGCGATCGTCCCGATCAGCGGCCCGAACAACGCGCCGCCGATCGCGGCGCCCAGCGCCCTCCCGATCAACGCGCCACGCCGGCCCACCGGCGCCTCGGCCACGATCCAGGCCAGGCCGCCGGCCCAGGAGCAAGCGCCTCCGAGGCCCTCGGCGAACCGCGCGGCATCGAGCGCGGCGGCGTTGTCCAGGAACCCGAACGCGAGCGTCGAGGCGGCCATCAGCGTGAGCCCGGATATCACCGCCACCTTCGGTCCGTAGCGAGCCGCCAGCATGCCACCGGGAAGCGACCCGATCAGCGTTCCCGCCGGATACGCCGCGGTCATCGCGCCGGCCGACAGCTTGGACAGATGAAGCTGATGGGCGAGCTCGGGCAGCAGCGGCGCGATCGCCGCGTAGAACATCGTGTCCACGAACACGACCGCGCCGATCACCAGCACCAGCCGTCGCTCGGCGGCATTGGCGGACGCGCTCACCGATGGCAGCATACGTGCGGTTGCAGGGCGCACACGGCGGGAAGACAGGCCTCGGTGCCTACCTTCAACTCGCCCCAGCCGAGCCCGTCGCCCGGAGGTCCGGGGCCGGACCCGAGCCCGCCGACGCCGACGCCGACGCCCGGAGGTCCGGGGCCGGACCCGAGCCCGCCCACGCCGCCGCCCGGACCGACCCCGTTGCCCCCGGATCCGAACCCACCGTCGATCTGATCCGACCTGACGCCCTGCAAGTTTTCGTGCAGAGGCCGATCGGACGCAGGAATTTCCGGCGCCGTGTCGATACTGCCGCATGCGATCGACCGCCGCGCGCCGCCGCGCACTCGCGATCGCAGTCGCCGCCGTGGCGTGCGGCGCGCTGGTTCCGGCCGCCGCGTCCGCTGCGACCACGCGCTCCAACTGGGACGCGGCGCAGCAGCGGCAGGTCGCCCGCTCGGGCCTGATGGCGAATGTGGGTCGGTCGTTCCAGGGCTCGGCGGCGCTGTCGGCCGGTCAGGCCAACGCCGCGTTGCAGGCGCTCGCCGGGCGGCTGGCGCTTCCCAGCACGGCGCGGGCGCGGCGCAGTCCGGTCACAGTGTTCGGCTTCGACGGGCTGCTCATAACCCAGCTGGGCCTCGGCGACGTCGCCTCGCACGTGCAGCGCGTGGCCGCCAGCGCCGGGTTGCGTCCGCCGCCGTACTTCGGCTCCGAGGTGGTCGCCCGGTTCCTGGGCCTGCGTTACGACCACCCGTCCGGGACCGACCAGCTGGAGCTGTTCCCCAGCGATCCGATCACGCGCGCCGAGGCGGCCTGGTCGTTGGCGCGGGTGCTCGGGTTCGGCGACTGGAACGTGGGCTACGCGCGCCGGACACTCGACGCGTTCGCGCTGCCCGCGGTGACCGACGACCAGCGCCAGGCGCTGACGATCGCGGTGTCGCGGATCGGCTACCCGTACGTGTGGGGAGGGACCACGGACGACACCTCGGACGGGCTCGCCCACGGCGGGTTTGACTGCTCGGGCTTCGTCTGGCGCGTGTTCAAGGCGTCGGGGCTGCCGTGGGGGACGGCGATCCGCGGGCGCACCGCTGCCCAACAGGCCGGCGAGATATCCAAGCGCCGACGGCTCCGGATCGGCGCGCTGGCGCCTGGTGACCTGCTGTTCTTCGGCACCGCGAGCTTCGGCTCAACCGCCACCGAGTCCAACGTCACCCACGAGGGGATCTATCTCGGCGACAACTGGGTGATCCACGCCTCCGGGCAGGGGGTGTACGTGGAACAGCTCGCGGGCGGCTGGCTCGGCGACTCGTTCGCCTGGGGCCGTCGCGTGATCAGCTGACCGAATCGATCCGGCGCAGGACCGCCTCGACCGCCGCGATGTGGTCGTGCATCGCGCGTTGCGCGGCGCGCGGCTGGTGACGGCGGATCGTGCGCAGAATGTGCTCGTGCTGGGCGATGATCTCGTCGCCATGCAGCGCCTCGCCGATGTGGTCGATCAGCGACGGTTGCAGGACGTCGAGGATCCATCCGGTGAACGTCAGCAACAGGTCGTTTCCGGCGGTGACCGCGATCACGCGGTGAAAGCGGGTGTCGGCGAGCCGGAACTCCTCGGTGGCCGGGCCCCGGCCGCGGGCGTCGGCGATCGCCGCCTCGAGCGCGACGACGGTGGCGTCGTCGGCTCGGGACGCGGCCAGGCCGGCCAGCGGGACCTCGAGGAACGTCCGCGCCTCGAGCAATTCGTACAGCGTCACGTTGTCTGACTCAAGCAGCGCCGCGATCGACTCGCTGAGATGATGGCGGATCCCGCCGTTGGGGGTGTTCTGCACGAAGATGCCGCCGCCGCGGCCCTGCTGCACGCGGATCAGGTGGCTTCCGGCGAGGATCCGCAGGCCCTCTCGGAGCGTGGGACGGCTGACGCCGAACTCGTGCGCGAGCTCGTGCTCGGTGCCGACCCGGTCGCCTGGTTGCAGGCGGCTGCGCTCGATATAGGCGCGGAGCTCACGGGCGATCTGCTCGCTGGCGTCCGGCCGGATCGTGTTGAACCGCGCTCCCGGAGGCGCCGCCGCCCGGTCCGCGGGCCGGCTCACGGCACCAGCACGGCGCGGCCGCGGATCGAGCCCGCCCGCAGCCCGTCGAGGACGTCGTTGACGGCCTCGAGCGGATGTGTCTGCACGACCAGCCGCACGCGTCCGGCGGCGTGCAGCTCGATCAGCTCCCACAGATCGGTCCAGCGGCCGACCAGGTTCGCGAGGACCGAGTGCTCCTGTCCGACCAGCGCCCCGGAGGGGACGGTCACGGTGCCGCCGTAGCCGATCACCGCGTAGGTGCCCGCCGGGGCCAGCATCGCCAGCGAGCCCGCGTGAGTGGCGTCGGTGCCGACGAAGTCGAGCACGACGTCGGCTCCGCGCCCGCCGGTCAGCTCGCGAACGGCGTCCGCGGCTCCGCCGCCGCCGTCGATCGTCTCATCGGCACCCAGCTCGCGGGCCAGCGCCAGCCGGTCCTCCTGTGTGTCGACCGCGATCACCTTGGCCGAGCCGAGCTCGCGCGCGAGCTGCAGCGCGATGTGCCCGACGCCGCCGATCCCGATCACCACCGCGGTGGCGCCCGGCGTCATCAGGTGCGAGACCTTGCGGACCGCGTGGTAGGCGGTCAGCCCGGCGTCGGCGTGCGGCGCGACCAGCGCGGGCTCGAGCCCCGCGGGGAGCTTGATCACCGACCGCTCGCGCACGAGGACGTATTCGGAGAAGCCGCCGTCGACCGACAGGCCGGTGAACTCGTGGCGCAGGCAGTGCATGTCGTCGCCGCGCCGGCACGGCACGCACAGCCCGCAGCTGAACGGGGGATACAGGATCACGGGGTCACCCACGGCGACCGTGCTGACCAGCTCTCCGGCCTGCTGCACCCAGCCCGCGTTCTCGTGGCCCAGGACGCACGGCAGCGACACTCCGGCGGGCTCCATCAGCCCCTCGATCGCATGGACGTCGGTCGCGCACACGCCGGCTCCGCCGATCCGCACGAGCACCTCGTCCGGGCGCCGGATCTCCGGGATCGGGCGCTCGACCAGCTCGAGCGGTTGATGGTATTCGCGTAACAGAGCTGCCCGCATCCCGCTCACGGGCCGACCATATGAACCCGGAGTTGTGATTGTCAAATCATTTGGCATTTCTCGGGGACCCGGCAGCTGCAGATCACGCCGCTGAGGCCGCGGGCGTATCTGCGGGCCAAGGTCCTGACCGGCTACTCGATGGCGCTCCTCAGCCTGGTGCTGCTGTACATCTCGGGCGCGTTGCTCGGGGTCAGCCTGGCGGCCAACAAGTGGCTCGAGATGACCGGTCTGATCGTCGTCGGCCTGATCCCGTTCGCAGCCCTCGGGATCGCGCTCGGGCACATGCTCACCGTCGACGCGATCGGCCCGGCGATAGGTGGCACGGTGTCGCTGCTGGCGCTGATCGGCGGCACTTGGTTCCCGGTCACCAGCGGCTTGCTGCACGATCTCGGCCAGTTCCTGCCGTCCTACTGGCTGGTGCAGGCCGGGCGCGTCTCGCTCGGCGGGTCAGCGTGGGGAGCGAAGGGCTGGGCCGTGGTGCTCGGCTGGTCGCTGGTGCTGGGCGTGCTGGCGGCCTGGGCGTACGCGCGCGACACCGGCCGGGTGTGAGCGCACACCGACTGAGGCACTAACCTCCGTGACATGGCCTACACCACGCAGGAAGCGCGCCTGCAACTGCTCGACGATCTCGCCGCCGGCGCTGACCAGCTGGCGCTGGGCCTGGCATCCGTGGGGGAGGCCTACGACGAACTCGACGACCAGTCGGCCGACGCCGTCGAGGAGCAGCTGTTCAGGCCGCTGCAGTCCGCCTACGGCCGGGCCCGGCGGACCCACTCCGAGTTCGCCTCGCGCTACGGGCTGCCGCAGCACACGTTCGAGCCGCGTTCGGCGGGCACCCACACCAACGACCCGCGCGTATACCTGGAGCGTACGGTCGAGGCCGCCGAGCAGGCCGATCATCTGATCGCCGAGTTGCAGGACTCGATGATGCCCGTCGAGGTCGGCGACACCGAGCTCCGCGCCGGGCTGTCGGACGTCCGGTCACTGATCGCCGAGCTACCGGCTCGCGGGCGCCGGCTGCTGCACGTCGTCGGACGCTGAGCGCGTCCGACCGCCGGTGGTTTACACCCTCGCGATGGGGTAGGGCTGAGGTATGTACATATCGCCAATCGTGATGGAGGTCCCCCAACCCTCCGAACCCGCCACCCCCGTAGTTCCGGATGCGCCGGTCACGCCGGCCGATCCCGACCCGGGCACGCCAGCCGATCCCGAGGAGCCGGCGGTCGTCCCCGACCCGGAGGAGCCGGCCACGCCGGTCGTGCCCGAGCCTGGGTGAGCCATCGCCCATCGACGTCAAGCAGCTCGGGCGAATCGGTCGCCCCAGACCTCAAAGTGCCCGGGGTCTCGCGGCGACGGGCTTAACGCGACGTGCTTAACGTCCCACGCGAGGTCTTCGCGGGTTAGCTGGGGACGTTGATCACGTCCCACGTGGCGAACGTCCCACACTTGCGCCCAGAGCGCTCGAGTGGGACGTTGTGCACGCGGTTCGCCCGCTGTCCGCGCACCGGCGCAGCCGGGCACCCGCGCCCACGGTCCCAGACCAACCACGCACAGCGGCCACCCGCACCCCCTGGGCGGTAACGCGCTGAACGACGTCCTCGGGTCCGAGACCTGTCTAAGGGGACGACACGGTCCGGATCAGCTCCGCGAGCTGGCCGGCGTTGCGCTGGGGGAGCAGGTGTCCGCGATGCTCGAGCTCGACCAACCGCGCGCCGCGGATCTGGCGCGAAAGCGCCCGTGCGGCCGCGACCGGGACGATCCGGTCGGCGGTGCCGACCACGATCGTGGCCGGCGCCGAGATTTCGCCGAGCCGCGCGGTCAGCGCGGGCAGCTCGGCCACCATCGCCCGCTGGTCGGACGCGAATGCGCGCCACGCCGCCGGGGCCAGCGATCCGCGCCCGACCGAGACGAGATAGCGCTCGTCCAGCGCCAGCGTCCGGGTGATAAGCCGCCGCAGCGGCGGCGCCGCGAGCGCCAACCCGATCGACCCCAGCCCCACGGCCGCGGCGAGCTCGCCGACGACCGGCGCCGCCAGCAGGCGATCGACCTGCTCGAGCGCCTCCGTGTTGGCGGCCGGCGCCACCAGCATCAGCGCCCGCACCCGGTCGGGGTGTGCGACCGCCAGCCACGCCGCCACCGCCGCCCCGAGGCTGTGCCCGACGATGGTGGCGCCGTCGGCCCCGGCACGGTCGAGCGCCGCCAGCGCGGCCTCGGCGTTGCCCGGCAGGTCGGCCGGCGGGGTGTGCCCGTCCCAGCCCGGGCGGTCGATCGCGATCGCCCCCGCGTCGGCGCCGAGCGCGGCAGTGACCCGATCCCAGTCGCGGGCACTGCCCGGCTGACCGTGCAGCAGCAGGATCGGCCCGCCGAGCAACCGCGCTATTGCGCGCCGGGTGGACCGCCCCGCGCGGACTCGCCGACGGCCTGCCCGTCGCGGCCGACGTAGCCGTCCGCACCGCCGGCCACGAGCACGATCGCGTCCTCGCCGCCCACGTTGCTAAGGCTCCGGTGCGTGCCCGGATCAACGCGCGCGACGCCGCCCGGACCGAGCCGGTGAGAGGCGCCGTCCCCGAACTTGATCTCGACCTCGCCGAGGTGGACGAAGTAGGTCTCCTCCTGGCGCTCGTGGTAGTGCACGCCGGTCTCGTAACCCGGCGGCAGGACCAGCGCGTTGATGCCGAAGGCGGTCACCTCTAGCTCGCGCCGGACCTTGCGAAAGCCGTATCCCTCGCCCATCGCCTCGAGGCTCGAGACCGCGTAACCGTCGCCGCGAGTGGTTGCGCTCATCGCGTCCAATGCTATAGCCCGGGAGCGGGCATACTAGGCGTGTGCCGTCCGCGCTACCGCCCGACGCGCTGGCTCCGCTGCGCGCCAACCCCCGACGTGGGGCGATCCTGCTCGACATCGACGGCACCCTTGCCCCGATCGTCGAGCACGCGGCCGACGCGCACGTTCCCGAGGGGACCCGACAGATTCTGATCGAGGTCGCGCGGCGCTACGGCGTCGTCGCCTGCGTCAGTGGCCGCCGGGCCTCGGAGGCGCGTGCGATGGTGTCGATCGGGACGATCTCCTACCTGGGCTCGCACGGAACCGAGCTGCTGCGGGCAGGTTGGACGGAGTCGGTGCTCGACCCGGGGATCACGGACTGGGTCCGGCGGATCCACGAGTTCGGCCGGGAGGCCGAGACCGCAGACCTGCGCCGCCGCCGCGTGCGGCTGGAGGACAAGGGCGCGATCGTCGCGTTCCACTGGCGCGGCGCCCCCGACGAGGAGGCCGCGCGGGCGGCGGTCGACGCGCTGGCCGCCAAGGCCGAGGCGGCCGGCCTGCAAACCCACTGGGGGCGCAAGGTGCTCGAGGTGCGGCCGCCGGTGAGGATGGACAAGGGCGTCGGGATCATCAACCTCCTCGAGGGGGTCGACGTCGACGCCGTCCTGTACGCGGGCGACGACACCACCGACCTCGACGCGTTCAGGGCGCTGACCCAGCTCGAGGAGGAGGGGAAGATCTCCTACGCGGTCCGGGTCGGCGTCAGGTCCGACGAGGGGCCCACGCAGATCACCGAGGAGGCGGACGTCGTCGTCGACGGTACCGAGGGCGTCCAGCACCTGCTGGCGGCGCTGGTCGCCGACTGACGTGCGGTTCACAGACTTCCTGCGGACGACGGTGCTGCTGAGCGCGGCCGCGGCCACCGCGCTCGCCGCCGTGACGGTGGCCGCCGCGGCCAACGGCGCCGACTCGCTGGTGATCCCGGTGGCTGCCGGGTGGTGGGTGCTCGCCGCGCTGGTCGGGCTGTGGCTGGGCCGGCGCGCGGAGACGTCGTCCCCGATCGCGTCGCTGCTGGCCAGCGCCCGCACGCAGACGATGCTCCCCGACGCCAACGCCTGGCGCACCCTGCTCAACCGCCTGTGGCCCCTGCTGTTCTCGACAGTCGGCGCGGGAGCGCTGGCGTTCGTGCTGCCGCAGGTGCCGACGATCGCGTGCGGGTTCGCGATCATCTGGGCCCTGGCTTGGCGGCGGCAGTCGTCGGCGGTGACCGCGATCGAGGAGCGCGACGGCGCTCGCTTCTACGTCGAGCGGACCTCACCGCTGAAGGCGATCAGGCTCGTGCGCACGCCCGGATTCCGCTCCAACCTGTTCGAGCTCAACGGCGCGTCAGCCCGGTCCCGTCGAGCCCGTCCGAGGGCGTAAGTGTGCCCCGCGCCGACGTGCTGGTCGTCTCCGTGGGCAGCACGCCCGGCTGGCGGGCGTCGACCGCGGAGCTGACCACGTCGCTGTCGCGGGCGGGCGCGCGCGTGGCCGCGATCGAAACCGGCAGCTTGCGCCGGGTGCGGACGTTCGCGCTGACCGATTTCGTCGAGGCCGGCGCGGCGTGCCGGGCGTGCCAGCGCGGGATCGCCGAGTCCGACCCGGCGGCGGTGATCTACTGCTCGATGACCGCCGCGTTGCTGTGGCCGCGACCGGGGGCGATCTGGCTCGACGCGGTTGCGGCCGAGAATCGCCCCGGCCGCCACGGGCTCTGGCAGCGACCGGTGGAGCGCCGGCGGCTGCGGGAGGCGCCGCTGGTGCTGGCGATGAGCGAGCGCGCGCTCGCGCCCGCCGACCGCGCGCTGCTGTCCGGCGAGCCCGTCCTGCTACCGACCCCGGTGGATCCTTCGGGGCCTACGTCGGGCCCCCGCGACATCGACGTGCTCGCGTACGCGGGCAACCCTGAGAAGAAGCGCCTCGACGACATCCTGTCGGCGTGGCAGCGGGCGCGTCGCGGCGACGAGACGCTCGTGGTCGCCGGCATCGACCGGCTCGCGCCGGCCGCCGGGGTCCGTGCGGCGGGGCGGCTGGCGCCCGCTGAGTACCGAGCGCTGCTGCGCCGCGCCCGGGTGTTTGTCGCCGCCCCCCGCCGCGAGGACTACGGGATCGCTCCGCTGGAGGCGCTGGCCGACGGGTGCATGCTGGTCACCACGCCCGCCCCCGGCGCCTATCCGGCGCTCGACCTCGCGTGCGAGCTCGACCGCCGGCTGGTGGCCGACGATCTCGTGCCGGCGCTCCGCGCGGCACTCGACCGTCCGGCTCCCGGCTACGCCTTCCGCGCGGCCGAGCTGCTCGAGCCGTTCTCGCGCGCGGCGGTCGATGCAACCGTGACCGAGACGGTGTTGCCGCGGTTGCTGACAAGATTGGGTACGCAGTGACCGAGGCGTTCATTCCCAGCCCGTCCGCGAACGGATTCCACGTCGGGCCGCTCCAGGTGCACGTCTATGGGTTGATGTACGTGCTCGCGGTCGCCGCCGCGATCGTGACCACGCGTCGTCGCTGGCGCAAGCAGGGCGGGGACCCGGACCTCTGCTACGAGGTCGCGATGTGGGGGTTCCCGGCCGGGCTGATCGGCGCCCGGATCTACTTCCTGATCACCACGCCGAGCCAGATCCCGCCGCACTGGTGGGGGCCGTTTGCGATCTGGAAGGGCGGCCTGGGGATCTGGGGCGGAATCGCCGGCGGCGCCGCCGCCGGGCTGTGGGTGCTCTACCGGCGGCTGGACCCCTACGACGTCAGGCGGTTCATGGACGCGGCCGCGCCCGGGCTGCTAGTCGCTCAGGCATTTGGTCGCGTGGGCAACTACTTCAACCAGGAGCTGTTCGGCGGGCCGACCACGCTGCCGTGGGGCCTGAAGATCGACCCCGAGCACCGCCCGCCGCATTACACCCAGTACGCGACCTTCCACCCGACGTTCCTGTACGAGATCATCTGGAACCTGTTGCTGGCGGCGTTCCTGGTGTGGCTCGGCCACCATCGCAGGATCCGCCCACCCGGGCTGTTCGCGCTGTACGTGGCCGGCTACTCGGGCTTTCGGGTGTTCGAGGAGACGCTGCGCGTCGACTACTCCAATCACATCTTCGGGCTGCGCCTGAACTTCTTCGTGGCCTCGATCCTGTGCATCCTCGGGCTGCTGTGGTTCGTGGCGATCCAGCGGGAGTGGACGATGCCGTCGTGGTTCCCGCGCCGCTCGCCGCGCCCGCCCGCCCCGACCAAGCGGCCCGCCGCCAAGCGCCCGCCTCCAAGCCGCACTCAGCGCCGCGCGTAGGTCGCCGGACGCCTCAGTTCGACGATCGGTTGCGCGGGCGCAGCGCCGCGACGTCCGACCACGGCCCGGTGTTGACGACGTCTGACGCGGTCAGCCACGCCCGGCGCGCGGTCGCGATCCCGTAGCGAGCGACGTCAAAGCCGCCGACCCGGTGGGCGTCGCAGTTGATCAGGATCGGTACTCCCGCTGCCGCCGCGGCGCGGGCGTTCAGCTCGTTGAGGTCGCGCCGGTCGGGGCTGGCGTTGATCTCGAGCGTCGTGCCGGTCCGAGCTGCGGCCTCGGTCACCTGCTCGACGTCGAACGAGTACGGGCGACGGCGCTCGATCTTGCGGCCCGACAGGTGGCCGATCGCGTCGACCAGCGGGTTCTCGACCGCGCTGGTGATCCGCCGAGTCATCGTCTCGGAGTTCATCCGGAACGAGGAGTGCACGCTCGCGATCACCCAGTCGAGCTGCGCCAGGACGTCGTCGTCGTAGTCGAGCGAGCCGTCGGGAAGGATGTTGACCTCCGATCCGGCGAGCAGCTCGATCCCATCCACCGACGCCGAGCGGATCCGGGCGATGTGCTCGGTCAGCCGGGCGGGCGAGAGGTCGTCGCCGAACCCGAAGCTGGCCGAGTGGTCGGTGATCGCCAGGTACTCGTAGCCCGCGTCGCGCGCGGCCGCCGCCATCTCATCGATCGACGCGGTGCCATCGGAGGCGGTGGTGTGGCAGTGGAGGTCGCCGCGCAGGTCGCCGAGCTCGACCAGGTCGGGAAGCGTTCCCGCGGCGGCGGCCTCGAGCTCGCCGCGGTTCTCGCGGAGCTCGGGCTCGATGTACTCCAGGCCGAGCAGCGAGTAGACCTCCGTCTCGGTCGCGCAGCGATGGGTCTCGCCGGTGCCGTCGTCGAGCACGCCGTACTCGGAGACGTGCAGGCCCTTGCGGACGGCGGCGTCGCGCAGGGCCATGTTGTGCTCCTTGGAGCCGGTGAAGTGCTGGAGCAGGTTCCCGAACTGGTCGGGGGCGACGATCCGCAGGTCGATCTGGATCCCGGTGTGGGTGCGCAGCCTCACGCCGGACTCGCCGGCGGTGCCGGCGCGCTCGACCAGGTCGAGCGCCGCGGCTGCGCGCGACAGCGCGATCGGGTCGTGCGCGGTGGCGATTACGTCGAGGTCCTTGACGCTGTCGGTCATCCGCCGCGCCGAGCCGGCGAGCTGGACCTGGCCGGACGCCGGGTGCTCGCGCAGCGCCTCCACGAACGGGTCGGCGATCGCCAGCGCGCGGTCGAGCACGAACCGGGTCCGGGGCTGTCCCGCGCCAACCGCGTCGAGCGCGGTGAGGATGCTCTCTTCGGCCTTGGGCCCGAAGCCCTTGAGCTTCCGGATCTTCTGCTCCTGGGCGGCGGTGCGCAACGCGTCCAGGGAATCGATGTGCAGCTCCTCGAACAGCCGCCGCGCCCGCTTCGGGCCGAGTCCCGGTAGCCGCGTCATCTCGACCAGCCCCGGCGGGAACTTCGCCCGCAGCTTCACCAGCGCGGGAATCTCGCCGGTCTCGGCCAGCGAGATCACCTTCTCCTGGATGATCGCGCCGATCCCGGCCAGCTCGGTGGCGCGGCCCTGGCGCGCGAGGCCGGTGATCGAGACCGGCGCCTCGCGGACCGCCTTGGCCGCGTTGCGGTAGGCGACGATCCGGTGGATAACGGCTCCGTCGAGCTCGTACAGATCGCCTAGCTCGTCCAGCGCCTCGGCGATCTCGACGTTGGTCGGATCGGTCGTCTGCTTGGCGGGAATCTCTGCGGAGTCGGTCATCGGCGTGCGAGGATGTCGGTCTGCGTCTTGAAGCGTAGTCCGCCCGATCCGGCGCCGGTTCGAGGTCCGCTGACACCGCGCTATACTTTTTGAAGTAAGGCCACGAAACCGCGAGGAGCCCAAATGGCAGGCACCGTCTCAGAAGTCACCGACAACAACTTCCAGGCCGAGGTCATCGAGTCGGAGACCCCCGTGCTCGTGGACTTCTGGGCGCCGTGGTGTGGACCGTGCCGGATGGTCGCCCCGGTGGTCGAGGAGATCGCCAACGAGCGCGCCGAGCAGCTGAAGGTCGTCAAGCTGAACATCGACGAGAACCAGAAGACCGCGATCGAGTTCAACGTCATGTCGATCCCCACGCTGATTCTGTTCCGCAACGGGCAGCCGGCCAAGACCGTGATCGGGGCGTACCCCAAGCGTAGGCTCGAGGCGGAGCTCGAGCCGGCGCTCGCCTAGCGGGGTCCGCCTGAGCCAGAAGTACGACCACGCCGGCTCAGGCCAGCGCGACAACAACCCGAAGCTCGCGGCCGTCGATCAGCACCGGCTCGACGGCCCCATCGAGCGTCTCATAGCCGACCCGGACCGCGAGCGTCTCCGCAGCGATATACGCCTCGCGTGTCCGGGCGGCATCAATCAGCGCGCCGTCGCCGTCGAGCGTCAGCGCGATCCGGTCAGAGACCTCCAGCCCGGCATCACGGCGCGCGGCCTGCACGGCGTGGACGATCTCCCTCGCCCACCCTTCAGCGCGCAGCTCGTCGTCGAGCTCGAGCTCGAGCGCGACCGCGTGCGACCCCTCCCGCTCGACCTCGTAGCCCTCGAGCGGCTTCATCGCCACCAGCAGGTCATCGGCGGTGAGCTCGTGGTCCTGTCCGCCGATCGTGATCGCCAGCGTCCGGCCCTCACGCAGGGCCGCGCTGGCGTGCGCGGGGTGCAGTCCCGCGATCGCGGCCGCGACCAGCGGCATCTGCTTGCCGAACCTCGGGCCCAGCGTCCGGTAGTTGGGCTTGACCTCGACCTCGCCGAGCTCGTCGACCTCGGAGACGAATCTCAGCTCGCGTACGTTGAGCTCGTCCCGGATGATCTCCGCGATCCGCTCGATCGCGACCCGCTCGAAGCCGGTCGCGACCACGATCGCCTCGTGCAGCGGCTGGCGGACCTTGACCTTGGCCTTGCTGCGCGCGGCCAGACCCAGCCTGACCGTCTGCCGGGCCACGCTCATCACCTCCTCGAGCTCGGCGTCGCGCGGTCCGGCGACCGGGAAGTCGCAGACGTGCACGCTGGGCTCTGAGCCGTCGAGGTTGTCGTAGAGCTCGTCGGAGATGAACGGGCAGAACGGCGCCAGCAGCTTGGAGACGGTCAGCAGGCACTCGCGCAGCGTCGCGAACGCGGCGGGGTCGCCGTCCCAGAAGCGCCGACGCGAGCGGCGCACGTACCAGTTGGAGATCTCCTCGACGAACGTGGCGATCGCCCGCCCGGCGACGGTCGCGTCGAATTCATCCATGCGCTCGCGCACGATCTCGATCGTGGCCTGCATCCGCGACAGCGCCCAGCGATCGAGCTCGGTCGGCTCCACATCGTCGAGCGCGACCGGGGCGATCTCGTTGGCGTTGGCGTACAGCACGTAGAACCCGTACGTGTTCCACAGCTGTAGCAGGAACTGCCTGACGGCTTCGCCGATCGTGTCCAGCGAGAAGCGGTAGCCGTCCCAAGGCTGCTTGGAGGTGAAGAAGTACCAGCGCAGCGCGTCGGCGCCGTAGCGGTTGATGACGTCCCACGGCTGGACGGTGTTGCCCAGCGACTTGGACATCTTGCGGCCGTCGTCGTCGAGGATCAGCCCGAGGCAGACGACGTTGCGATACGGGGACTGTTCGAACAGCAGCGTCGAGATCGCCAGCAGCGAGTAGAACCATCCGCGCGTCTGATCCAGCGCCTCGCACACGAAGTCCGCCGGGAAGCGGCGCTCGAACGCCTCGGTGCCGGCGTGCGGGGAGTGGTACTGGGCGAACGGCATCGAGCCCGAGTCAAACCAGACGTCGATCACCTCGGGAACGCGCTGCATCGTCTCCCCGCACTCCGCGCACGGGAACGTCACCTCGTCGACGAACGGGCGATGCGGATCGCTCAGCGCGACCCCCGACAGCTCCTGCAGCGTGGCGAACGAGCCGATCGCGCGGTCGTGGCCGTTGGCGCAGCGCCACACCGGCAGCGGCGTGCCCCAGTAGCGCTCGCGCGACAGCGCCCAATCGACGTTGCCCTCCAGCCAGTTGCCAAAGCGCCCGTGCTTGACGTGCGCGGGGTGCCAGTTGACGGTCTCGTTGGCGGCCAGCAGCCGGTCCTTGCGCTCGCTGGTGGCGATGTACCAGGACGGCTTGGCGTAGTAGAGCAGCGGCGTGTGGCAGCGCCAGCAATGCGGATAGGAGTGCTCGTAGGACTCCGAGCGCAGCAGCCGGCCGCGCGCGCGCAGATCCTCGATCAGGTCCGGATCGGCGTCCTTGACCCAGCGTCCCTCGTACGGGCCGATCCGCTCGTCGTAGGTCCCGTCGAGCCGCACCGGGTTGATCACGTTGAGTCCCTGCTGTTCGCCCAGGCGGAAGTCGTCCTCGCCGAACGCGATCGCCGTGTGCACGAGGCCGGTGCCGTCCTGGTCGGTGACGAAGTCGGCGGGGAGCACCGTGTGGCCCTTCTCGCCGTACTCGCGGCCGGGGATGAACGCGAACGGAGGGTCGTAGGCCGCGCCGACGAGCTCGCTCCCCGGGAAGCGCTCGAGCACCTCGGCGCCTCCGCCGAGCACGCGCTCCACCAGCGACTCGGCGACGATCTCGGCCGGCCCGTCGTCGACGCGGGCGCGCACGTAGGTGAGCTCGGGGTCGACCGCGACCGCGGCGTTGGATACCAGCGTCCAGGGAGTGGTGGTCCACACGATCAGCTCGTCGCCCTGTTGGGCGGCGCCCCGCGGACCGATCACCGGCAGGCGCACGTACACCGACGGGTCGATCACGTCGCGATACACGTCGGGCTGCCCGAGCTCGTGGCTGGACAGCGCGGTCCCGCAGCGGATGCAGTACGGAACCACCTTGAGCTTCTCGTACAGCAGCCCGTGGGCGTGGATCTGCTCGAGCGCCCACCACACCGACTCGATGTAGTCGGGGTCGAGCGTGCGGTAGGCATCGTCGAGGTCGATCCAGAACCCGATCCGCTCCGTCAGCCGGTTCCAGTCCTCGACGTGGCTGAGCACCTTTTCCCGGCAGCGGGCGTTGAACTCCGCGATCCCGTAGCGCTCGATGTCCTCCTTGGACTGCATGCCCAGCTCGGCCTCAACCGCCAGCTCGACCGGCAGACCGTGGCAGTCCCAGCCGCCCTTGCGTTCGACGTAGTGGCCGCGCATCGTGCGATACCGGGGGAAGATGTCCTTGAACACGCGCGACAGGACGTGGTGGGTCCCGGGGGCGCCGTTGGCGGTCGGCGGCCCCTCGTAGAAGCCCCAGGGCGGGGCGTCGCGCCGCCGGCGCAGCGACTCCGCGAACACGTCCCGCTCGCGCCAGCGCGCGAGCACGCGCTCCTCGAGCTCGGGGAACGAGGCGTGCGGATCGACCGGTCGGTGTGGAGCGGGCATGGGCGCAGGATTGTAGGAGGCGCCTGATGGCGCACCGGGGCTGGCTTCTGGTGGAGTTGACCGGGCGATCCGCGTGACGTCAGCGGACGCCGAACGGCGCGGCCGCGGCGACGATCCGCCTGCGCCCAGGATGAGGCGTCGCGCGCGCCCGCGCTTCCAGGCGAGAAACCAATCCGTCGCGCGCGGCGAGCGGTCGGTCGCCAAGCCGGTAGACGGTGCTGGCGCCGCCGTCTGGAACCGCGCCGCGGTAGTCGAACACGGCCACGTCGGGCGCCGCGCCCCTGACCGCGTAGATCATCCTGCCGATCGCGTCGAGCGACGGTTTGGTCGCGGTCACCACGATCGCGCTCGGTCCGAGCACGCGCAGCGCCCGGCGCATCCGCGAAGGCTCGATCACCGGCGACAGCGACATCGTCCTGAACCCGGCGCGTCTCAGCATCAGCTCGAGCGACTGGGCGTGCAGCGCCTCGAGGCTCAGCGCCGCGGTGTCGTCTACCACCAGGATCCCTTCGGTCCGGGTCGGTGGCGGCGTCAGGCGCCTGACCGCCGAGATCCAGCCCGCTGCGTGGCGCCAGGCGAACTCGTACTCCGGCGTGGGCCCGGCCAGCGCGTGGGTGGCGACCGCATCCAGCAGCACATCCTCGATCGTCCGCTCGACCGAGCGCAGCGTCAGGCTCTCCTCGAGCAGGCGGTCGCAGCGCTCCTCGTCGAAGTTCGCGAACGCTGCCGCCAGCCGTGCCGGGGACGGGGGACCCTCGCCTCGCTCCCGCGCCAGCGCGACCGCCGAGGACACATTGTGGGTCTCGGCGAGCGTCAGCCGCAGCGCCTCGATCTCGGCCAGCGCGTACTGGCGGTGGCCGCCGGGCGAGCGAACCGGCCGCGGAAACCCGTAGCGCCGCTCCCACGTCCGCAGCGTCGAGGTGCTGATCCCGAGCATCGCGGCCGCAGCGTTTGTGCGGATTCCGGACATTTGCTCAGCGATTTATCGAGCGCCAGGCACCGGGACGCAACACCCGCAAGGAGTCGTGCAACCGCGGTCGGGCGGGGCGGGCGAGCTACTCGAACACGAGCAGCGCGGCCGACCGCGGCCCGCAGGCCGCGATCCGGGCGGTGACTCGGATCCCGAACGTGTTGGCCGGACGGACCACCGTCCGGTGCACGGCTCCGTCGCCGCGAGCCGCCCAGGTGATCGCTGTCGCCAGGTTCGCGCCGCCGCCCTCGGCCTCGGCGGGGACGAGCAAACGGGTGATCGGCTGGTTGATCGCCTCGGTTTCCAACGTGGCCAGCAGCCGCTCGGCGGCGGCCGAGACCGCGCACACCGACAGCGCGTCGTCGGTCACGACGAACGCGTCGCCGGCGGCGGGAGCGGCGTCGGACTCGGCCTGCAGGAGCAGCCCCAGCCCGCAGTCGCCGCACACCCGCGTCGAGCTGATGACAGCGTCGGCGGCAGGCTCGGCTCCGCAGTGGCTGCAGAACGTGACCGTCCGCGTCGGTGCGGTCTGCTCGCGGGGCTCAGCCAGTGGCGGCACCAGTGCCAGTGCCGGTCGGCCCCCTATGTGTCTTGTACGCATCGAAATCCCTTTCGAACGAGTTCCCTGAACGCTACGCCGTTCGGGACCTGACGTCCTGACCTATCCCGCCGTGATGGCGGGTGCTCGAAACATTGACAACGGCGTCTCCCTGTTCCTCCACCAGGTCGAGCAGGCGCCGCTGCGCCTCCCCGGCCCCTGGGGGCAGCACGTTCGTGGCGGTCGTGCGGACCCGAGTCGCCCGCTGCGGGCCTCGCCGGTACAACGCCACCGGCGTCGCCCCCACCGCGAGCCTGATCGCGTACGCCCACCGCGCGACGGTGTCGTCGTCGAGGTGGTTGCCCGCAACTACCACGAGGTTCGGGCGATGCACCGCCACCGCGTCGCCGATGCCCGCCACACCGCGCGCGGACAGACTCAGCAGATTGACGCCGGCGCGCACGCAGAGCAGCTCGAGCGCGCGCAGGTACGGCGCGTCGGGGTCGAGCTCGTCGCGCGTCGCGTCGCCGATCACGATCGAGATCGGGCGCACCGGGGGCGGGGCTAGGCGCGTCGCGCGCCGCAGCCACTCGGCGCCCCAATGGGCCGCGAACGCCCACGCAGCGGACTCAACCGTGTACCGGCGAGCCACCTCATCGAGCGTTGGAAGCAGGACCTCCTCGACCGATCGCTCCACCGAGCGCAGCGCCAGCGCGGCTTCGATCGCCGTGTCGGCGCGCTCGCGCTCGTAGGAGACGAGCGCCCCGAGCAGGGAGTTCGTGTCCGCGACCAGTCCCTCGCGCGCCCGCGAGATCGCCGAGGAGATCGACAGGCCCTCTTGGAGGGCGTCCCTCAACGCGGCAACTTCGCCGTGTGTGAACAGACGGTGCTTGCCGGGCGAACGCTGCGGCTTGGGGAAACCAAAGCGCCGTTCCCAGGCGCGCAACGTGTTGGGGCTGACGTTCAATAACGCCGCCGCCTCGCTGGTCTTCAGATAGCGCATGCGCAGGATCGGTCGTCTAGACGTTGCTATTTCGGACCATTCGTTGTGTTAGCGGAGAACCGAACATAGAATTGCACAGCTTTCCTGGAAGAAAGTGATCCAAACTTTGTGCAAAGGGGCTGTCGGATGCGCGCCCCAACCTGTCCGACAGCCGGTTCGTCTGCTCCCAGCCGAGAGGAGGGATCCGAAATGGCATACCGCCGGGGTTAATCCATCCAAACATTGCGGGTAGCGCGAGTTTCGCGCTAACTTGAGGCGATGGTCGGCCTGGCCCGACGGGGTGCTCGCGGCCGGAAGGGCGAGCGCGTCGCAGCTTGCTTGGTTGTCGGAGCGCTGCTTGCCTCCGTTATAGCAACCGTTCTCTGGGCCCCGGCCGACAAGGTAAGCGCACTAACCGTCATTCTGGGCGTCGGAGCGGTGATCGCCGGAGCGATGGTCGCCGGCGCCCGCGATGGCCTTTCGGTGTCGGCGTCGTTCATCGTGTACGCGCTCGCCGGCGTGTTCCTCGGAGCACGCTCGGCAATGGCGGCTGCGGTCGTGTGCGAGCTCACCGCGGCGCTGAGGCTGCAGACTCGCTGGCGGGCCGTCATCTTCAACAACCTGCCCGCGAGCGTGATCCCGGCCGCGGCGGCCGCGCTCGTGTTCCACGCGATCGCCAGCACCCCGAGCACGTCGGTGACGTTCTACGTCGCCGTCGCCGTCGCCTCGGTGATCGCGATCACGCTGAGCTTCGCGATCGTCGCGGTCCTCGGGCGGGTGTTCTTCCCGGACCTCGAGCAGTTCGGGGTGCAGACGTTCGTGGAGGACCTCCCGAGCATCGCCCTCAACGTGCTGCTCGTCGTCGCCGGCGCGGGCATCACGCTGGAGATCGGCAACGCCGGGATCGCGTTCGCGCTGTCGGCGGTGTTCACGTTCTCGTACATGGCGCACCTGCTCCAGCGCGCCCGGCGCCGCTCCGAGCAGTACGTGTCGCTGTCCTGGGGCGTGCTCGCCGGACTGATGCGCTCACTCGACACGCGCGACCAGCGCGCGGCGCGTCACGCCGCCGCGGTGGCGCGGTTCTCGCGCGACATGGCGCGCGAGGTCGGGATGTCCGAGCGGGAGCAGGAGCTCGCCCACACCGCAGGGCTGCTGCACGACATCGGTCACTTCGCGCTGTCTGACCGGGTGGCCGAGCGCGGCCGAACATTGACCGACGAGGACTGGATGGCGATCCAACGACACCCCGGCCTCGGCGCCGACATGCTCAAGGACCTCGGCATGTACGGTCCGGTCGCCGAAATTGTGCTGGCCCACCACGAGCGGGTGGATGGGCGCGGCTATCCGAACGGTCTGATCGACGACGAGATCCCCGAAATCGCGAAGATCATCTCGGTCGCTGAGGTGTACGACACGCTGACCGCAAGTGACACCTACCGCACGCGAATGAGCTCGTTCGAGGCCGTTCGCGAGCTTCGTCGCGTGTCAGAGAGTCAACTCGAGGCTCGCTACGTGGAAGTGCTCGCGGGGCTGCTCAGTGGCGAGGGAGTCGACTACCGGCACGCAGACCAAGCCGACTTCGACACCGAGCTGAATATGGAACGCCGAATCTCCGAGGCCGGAACCGGCTGACCGAGTGGCGCCGGGGGGAAGCTCGAGCTAGCTAACTAGGCGCTCGCGGCTCTCGGACGGATCGCCGCCGCGCCGCAAGGTCACCAGGAACTGCTCGATCTGGTCGGCGCTGAAGCGGCGCTGACCGCCAGGTGTCCGGTAGGACTGTAGGTATCCCAAGTCGGACCAGCGGCGGATCGTGCCCAGCGACACGCCGAGGGCCTTGGCGGCCTGCGACGTCGACATTCCGAGGGGACTACTGCTGCGTGCTTCCATGTGAATCAAGTTGAACCGTTTTGGCAAGGTTCGCGAGGGTCGTGCAGCATTTGCACAACCTCGCTGCACCAACGCAATCGCGCATGGCGTAGTGCGTGGCCTTTCGGTAGAAGGTTTGCGATGCGGCTGAGGCTCTACCACCACCACGACGGGGCGCGGGTTGCCTATCGCGAGACCGGGGCCGGGCCCGGACTGGCGCTGTTGCACTCGCTCGGGCTGTCGCATCGCGAGTGGGAGCCGATCGTCGCGCCGCTGTCGGCGCGGTTCCGCGTCGTGCTCCCGGACCTGCCGTTGCACGGTGACTCCGAGGACCGACCGCGCCACCCATACACGCCCGACTGGCTGGCCGAGGTGATGGCCGGCTTCTGCCGCGAGGCAGTGGGTCCGCGTCCGCTGATCGCCGGCCACGACATCGGCGCCGAGCTCGCACTGCGGGCGATCGCCACCGGCCGCCTGACCCCGTCGCGGCTGGTGGTGATGCCAGCCCGGCTGCACCGCCGCCAGGAGCACGCCGGCCAGCGCGCCGGCTGGCGGGCGGTGACCCGCGCGGCGGCGCTGCCCGGCCTGGACCGGATGCTCGCCCACGGCGCCAAGCTCGTGTTCCGCCCGGCAGTGGGCGAGCGCCTGTCGGTGCAGCGCAATCCCGCGGCGCGCGATCTCGTGCGGCACGCGTTCGCCGACGTCGGCGGCAACGGCAACCGCGCCCGCGCCTGGGCAAAGTTCGCGCGCCGCTGGCCAGCCGAGCCCCAGCGATGGCTGCTCGATGTCTACCCGCGGATCGACCTCCCGGTGCTGCTGCTGTGGGCCGACGAGGACACCGAGCACCCGATCATCGCCGCCCAGGAGGCGCTCGACCTGCTACCCGACGCGCAGCTGCGGATGCTCGCCCGGACCGGGTTCCTGATCGCCTACGACGACCCGGTCGGGGTCGCTCGCGAGCTGATCGCGTTCCTGGGCTGAGCCCCGGCGGCGGCGGCGGCGGCGCGGGGTCAGGCGTCAACCGCGGCGCGGCTCGAGTGCAGCGAGGCGCCGGCCGAGGCGGCCACCACCAGCGCGATCCCGACGATGTCGCGCGCGCTCAGCCCCTGCCCGAGCACGATCAGGCCGGCCACGGCCGCGACCGCCGGCTCGAGGCTCATCAGCACGCCGAACAGCGACGCGGCGATGCGCCGCAGCGCCTCCTGCTCGAACGAGTAGGGGATCGCCGAGGACAGCAACCCCACGGCGGCGCCGATCGCCAGCGGCACCGGGTGCAAAAGCTCGGATCCGGCGGCGGCGATCCCGACCGGGAGCAGTGCGGCCGTAGCGACGCACATCGACAGCGCCACGCCGGTTCCGCGCTCGAACACCCGGCCGACGCGGCCGTTGAGCAGGATGTAGCAGCCCCACAGGCAGCCGGCGAACAACGCCAGCGCGACACCGAGCCCGTCGAGCCCGTGGGTCCCACCTCGGGCCAGCGCGAGGATCCCCAGCACCGCGAGCGCCACCCACGCCAGGTCAAGCCGCCGGCGCGAGCCCGCCACCGCGACCGCGAGCGGGCCGACGAACTCGAGCGTCACCGCGGTCCCCAGCGGGATCCGGTGGATCGACTCGTAGAAGCTGAGGTTCATCGTCGCCAGCACCAACCCGAACACGACCGCCAGCAGCAGCTCGTTGCGCGACCGCCCGCGCACGCGCGGAGGCCACACCGCGTTGAGCAGGATCGCCCCGAAGGCCACGCGGACGAGCACGGCTCCGGCCGGGCCCAGCCGGTCAAACAACGTCGCCGCGATCGCCGATCCGAACTGCACCGACGTCATCGCGGTCACCACCAGCGCGCCCGACGGGGCGCGGGAGAGCAGGCCGGCGCTCGGCGGCTGGGTCTCGACGTACGCCACGGGCTGATCGTAGAGATCAGCCGCGCGTCAGCTCAGGCGGGCCAGCCTGCCCATCTGGCGGTCGATCCGCCCTCGCGCAGATCGGGGTCGATCATCACCCACCGGCGGCGCAGCGGGCGCTCGCCGATCGCGGCCAGCACCATCCCCACCGCCTCCTCGGCCAGGCGCTCGGACTGCCAGTCGAACGTTGTCAGCGGCGGAGACATCAGCGCCGAGATCGGGTGGTTGTCGTAGCCGATCACCGACAGGTCGGCCGGGATCGAGAGCCCCAGCTCTCGGACGGCGGCGTACACGCCATAGGCGATCGAGTCCGAGAAGCAGAACGCCGCGCTGGGGCGCTCGGTCGACGACAGCACCTCGCGGGCCGCGGCAGTGGCTTCGTCGAGTTCATACTGCGCGCTGATCACCAGCAGGTCGAGCCCGAGCCGGTCGGCCTCGGCGCCGACGAACAACTCCGCCGGGCGGTCGTTGGTGGGCGAGCCGGGAGGGCGCAGTACCGCAATCCGCCGGTGGCCCAGCTGGTGCAGGTGCTCGAGCGCGCGGCTGACGCCGGCGCGGTTGTCGAACAGGACCGCGCCGGCGACGTCGGCGTCGGGAAGCGCGTCGCCGATCGACACGACCGCGACCGACTCGGCCAGCTCGGGCCAGAACTCGTCCGAGGGATCGACCGGGGAGACAATCAGCCCGTCGACCTGCTGGTCGCGCAGCTGCGCGCCGAGCATCCGCTGGCGCGCTGGATCACCGGCGGCGTCGACGATCAGCGCGTAGTGGTCGTGCTCGAGCAACGCCCGCCCGCACTCGGCGACGAGCCGCTGCTGCCACAGGTCCTCGAGTGACGGGCCCAGGATCCCGACCATCCCGGTGCGGCCGCTGGCCAGCGCGCGGGCAATCGGGTTGGCCTCGTAGCCGAGCTCGTCGGCCACCTTGCGGACTCGCTCCTGGGTCTGGCCGGACACCTGGATGCCACGCAGCGCATAGGAAACCGCAGCCGGTGAGACCCCGGCCGCGTCTGCGACCTCACGAATGGTGACGCGCTTCGCGCCTGGGCTCACCGACCCAAGCTTAGTGCTCCCCACCGGACCCGACGCAGTTTCCGCGCCACCGCGCCGCGGCGCCTCGAGGCTGGTCGCCGCGATCCCCGAATTATCCGTCTGGGCATTTGACAAACTTCTCCTGAATCGGTTCACTGAAACGATTCAATGAAACGGTTAAGTCAGAGTGCTGCGATCGATGTGCATCAGCACCTGTGGCCGCCGCCGCTACTCGAGGCTCTTCGCGGGCGGCGCCGGCCCCCGAGACTGCACGGGTGGACGCTCGAGCTTGAGCTCGAGGGCGAGCCGGCCTACCCGATCGACCCCCGTCACCACGACGTCGACGTGCGCCGCGAACAGGTGATCGAGGACGAGCTGGACCTCGCCCTGATCTCGCTGTCGGCGCCGCTCGGAATCGAGCTGCTCCCGGCGGCCGAGGGGTCCGAGCTGCTCGACGCCTACCACGAGGGCGTGACAACGCTGGGCGAGCCGTTCGGCGCTTGGGCGGCGGCGTCGCTCGCCGACCCCGACCCCGACGCGCTCGCCGTGCGGCTGGCCGAGGGGTTCGTGGGCCTGCAGCTGCCGGCCAACGCACTGTCGCACGAGCTCGGCTACGCGCGCGCGGCCCCGCTGCTCGAGGCGCTCGAGACCGCCGGCAGGCCGTTGCTGATCCACCCCGGTCCGGCGAGCGTCCCGCGCGACGTCCCGCCCTGGTGGCCGGCGATTGTCAACTACGTGCAGCAGATGCACGAGGCCTGGTACGCGTTCGGAGCGTTCGGCCGCCGTCGGCACCCGCGGCTGCGCGTGTGCTTCGCGATGCTCGCGGGCCTGGCGCCTCTGCACGGCGAGCGATTCCACACGCGCGCGGGCGAGCGCACCGTGGTCGACGAAAACGTGTACCTCGAGATCTCGTCATACGGCACGCGCGCGATCGACGCCACCGTCCGCGTGCTCGGGATCGACGCCCTCGTCGAGGGCTCCGACCGGCCCTACGCAGAACCCGTCTTGCCCGATCTCGGCGCGGCCGCCCAGGTGGCGATCCGCGGCGCCAACCCAGTCCGTCTTCTCGACCACAAGCAGGTGTCCAATGACCTTGCAGTCGCTTCCGGCGCGCAATCTTGATCGCGCCGAGCTCGAGCAGCTCGTCAACCAGCTCGCCGAGCATCCCGAGCGGTGGGACGGGCGCATGTCGTTCTCCGACGAGAAGCGTCATTTCGTCTCGCTGTACCGCGACGACTACGTCGACGTGTGGCTGCTGTGCTGGACGCCGGTCAACGACACGGGCTGGCACGATCACGACATCTCGTCGGGCGCGGTGCGCGTCGTGCGCGGATCGCTGCGCGAGTCCAGTCCCCGGATCGGAGGCGACCCCGCCGCCCGCACGGTGCCGACGGGCGCATCGTTCTCGTTCGGGCCCGACCACATCCACCGCCTCGTCGGCGTCAACGCCGAGTCGGTGTCGATCCACGCGTACTCGCCGCCGCTGTGGCGGCTGGGCCAGTACGCGATCGACGGCGACGGCGTGATGCGGCGCCGGTCGATCAGCTACGCCGACGAGCTCAGGCCGCTCGAGGCCGCTGTGGCTGCGTGAGCCGGGCCACGATCGCCTCGAACACCCGGTCGGCATGCTCGTGCAGCTGCTCGAGCGTCAACAGCTGCACCGGATGCGGGATGTACACCATCCGGTAATCGGGCATTCCCAGCAGCCGCGCCTGCTCGAGCGCCTCGTCGACGAACGGCTCGGTGGCGACGGCCGCGGTGGCGATCCCCTCGCGCTCCAGGCGCACCATGTCGTGCACACTGCACGACGTACAGGAGCCTCAGTCGGCCAGGGCCTCCACGGCGAGGTCGCCGCGGCCGGCGACCCGGCGGATGATCTCGGGGTCCGCCGGCTTGGAGAAGATCTCCTTGACCACGCGGAATGTCTGCGCTCCCTGCTCGTGCAGCCGCGCCTCGATCCGGTCGAGGAACTCGTCGCCGCGCCGCTTGTTGATGTCCAGCAGCGCCACGCGCGCGCCCCGCAGCGGCTTGCCGCGCGGGGCCAGCGGCTCGGGCTCCCGCCGCCGCTCGTCGAATGGGCTCACGTATTCCATGCAACCTCCTTGGAGACGATTTCGGCCTGCAGTCCCAGACACGGCCCGAACACCGCTGAGTAGCGGCCGGCCTCGCCACCGGCCACGACCAGCACGATGTCGTCGGGGCTGTCCCATTTCGTGATCGGTGCAAGATCGGGCGCGGCGTGGACCAGGGGCGTGGTCTCGCCCCACCGCAGCTCGTGCGCGGGACGCCGCACCGCTTCGAACATCTGCTCGCGGACGCGCTGCTTGCTCCACCCGGCGGCGCCGAACAGCTCGGCGTGCTCGGGACAGATCACGAACAGCGAAACGCCGCCCAGCGGCCACCAGTTCGGGCTCCACGTCGCCGCCGCGGCCCACCCCAGCACGCTCGCGAGCTCGGCCGGGGTGCGGCTGCGGTGATCGGAGATCGACATCGGCGCGTCGCACGCGACCAGCGTCACGACGGACTGGTCGGCCTCGAATCCGCGCTCGACATGCAGCGGCTCCCACGGGCTGACCGTCTCGTCCTCGGCCAGACAGAAGCCGATCTTGCCGGGGTGCCCGAGCGTCGCGCGATCCATCCGGCCGGGAAAGCCGCCGCCGGTGAGGCCGACCATCAGCCGCAGCGCGCGGCCGATCGTGAGGTTGGCCCGGTTGCCGGGACCGAGCGCGCCGATCGAGGTATTGAGCCCGAGCGTGTCGCGCGCGGGCCCGTTCAGGATCACCAGCTGCCCGGCGGGCTGGGTGGTGACCGCCTGGCCGTTGAGGTTGAAGGCCGGCTCGAGCGCCGCGCCGGCGGCCGCGACCACAACCGGGAAGTACTCGGGCCGGGAGCCGGCCAGCACCGCGCAGGCGGCGAGCCGCTCGAGCGTCGCCTCGCCCATCGCCGGTGGGACCTCGCCGAGCGACGCCGACGGGTCGTGGCCGCCGAGCATCGCCTGCACCCGCTCGGGCGTGGGCGGGATCACCGGCAGCCCGTCGCTCCAGCCGCGCTCGAACATCTGCTCGAGCTCGTCGTAGGACCCGGCGCCGTCGAGCGCCGCGAGCGTGTCGGGGTCGTACGTGTTCTTGGCCGCGCACCCCGGCTTGCGCAGCGGCGACTCGTGGGTGACCGACAGCAGCGGCCCGCCGGCCAGCCGGCCGACCTGCTCGAGCGCGGCGTCCAGCCCGTCGCGATCCCAGCCCACCACGCGCCGCACCAGCCTGCGGTCGCCGTCGACCACCACCGTGGTGGGCACGCTCTGGAGCTCGTAGGCGGCCGACACCGGGTACGGGCTGGGCTCGCTCAGCACCGTCCCGGCGAAGCCCGCCCGGCGCGCCGTGCGAGCGGCGACCTCCAGCGGGTCCTCGAACACGGCGGCCACCGGCACCCCGGCCCGGTCTAGCAGCTTCGCCGGCTCGGCTAGCCGCCGCAGCGTCATCGCCGAAGTCGGGCACTCCTCGGCGACGAACACGAGCAGCGCCGGCCCGTCCGCGACCAGGTCGGTCAGGCTCACCGAGCCTCCGGCGACCGCCGCCAGCGCGAACTCCGGGGCGCAGATGGGCGCGTCGTCGATCACCGTTGCATTGTTGCGCGGCCGCGACCGGCGACGATCCGCCCCGACCGCAACACCAGCCACACGTTCTCCAGCCGGTTGAGCACGCGGATGTCGGCGAGCGGATCGCCGTCGATCACGAGCAGGTCGGCCACCGCCCCCGCGGTGACGGTGCCAACGTGCTCGAGTCCGAGCGCCGCGGCCGAGCCGCTGGTCGCGGCCGCGATCCCCTGCAGCGGCGAGAGCCCCCCGTCGACCATCCGCACGAGCTCGACCGCGTTGTCACCGGGCGGTCCGCTGTCGTGGCCCATTGCGAGGGTGACGCCCGCGTTGCGGGCGGCGACCAGCGTCTGGTAGGCCTCTTCGCGCTGGCGCTTGGCCTGCTCGACGAGCGCAGTGGGGAAGTCCGCGGTGAAGCGATCGGCGAGATCGTGGAACGTCGTCAGCGTCGGGACCAGGACGATCCCGCGTGCGGCCATCGATTGCAGCAGCTCCGGCTCGCGGTGCAGCGACAGCCCGTGCTCGACCGTGTCGACGCCCTGCTCCACCGCGAGCCGCGCGCCGTCCAGGCCCTCGGCGTGGGCCGCCACGCGGATCCCCAGTCGGTGAGCCTCGTCGACGATCGCGTGGAGCTCGTCGGCGGTCATCTGCGCGGGCTCGGGATCCTCGACCAGCACCGAGCGCGCCCCAGTCGCCATCAGCTTGACGAAGTCGGCGCCCCGGCGCAGTTGCTCGCGCACCGCCCGGCGCATGTCGTCGGGGCCGTCGGCCTCGCGGTACATCGTGGTGAAGATCGCGCCGCCCGGAGCCGTCGCCGAGATGATCCGCCCACACGACAGGATCCGCGGGCCCTCGACGATCCCCAGGCGGACCGCCTCGCGCAGCACGATCGCCTCGTCGTCGTAGGCACCGACGTCGCGGACCGAGGTGACGCCCGCGGCGAGCATCGCCGACGCGGCCTTGACCAGGATGAAGTAGCCGAGCTCGCGGGGGCGCGGGAGCTCGCCCTTGCGCGGCGGCGGCGGGCCGAACCCGGGGCTGCGGCTGTGGTCGCTGGAGACGTGAGCGTGGGCGTCGATCAGCCCGGGGAGCAGCGTGCGGCCGTCGAGGTCGATCGCCCCGTCGGGCGCGGCGTCACCGTCGGCGGAGATCTCCGCGATCCGGCCGTCCTCGATCCGCACGGTCGCGCGGTCGACCGCGGGAGCGCCCGTGCCGTCGATCAGGCGGGCGTTGCAGAGGATCGTCATGTCGACATTCTGCATCTGTCACGCTCGAGCAGCGGCGACCATCTCGGGGCCTCGGGCGCAAGCGTGCCGCGGACGATCAGTTCGCGGACGCGTTGTACGTCGGGGGCCAGCGAACGGTCCTCGTGGATCTCGGGGACCACCTCGGCGACCGCGGCCAGCACGCCCTGCAGCGGTGCCGGCAGCGCGCGCCCGGCGAGGTCGTGCGCCTGGCGTAGGGTCACGAACTCGTAGGCGAGCGCGAGCTCGAGGTCGGACAGGATCTGCTCGAGCTGCCGCGCGGCGAGGATCGTGTGGGCCTGGAAGTCCTCCTGCCCGGTCGACGCGTCGGCGGCTCGGATCGAGCCCGGGGTGGCGAGGCTCGCGGCCTCGGCGGCGAGCCCGATCACCTGCTTGTGGAGGATCACCAGCCCGGACTGGCGCCCGGGGTCGCGCGACAGCTGCTCGGGCAGGCCGGAGAAGCGGGAGTCCAGCACACGGTGCATCCGCTTCTCGACCAGGTTGAGGACCTGCGCGACGGCGATCCCGACCGCATCGATCAGCGATGTCACCGCCTGGGCGTGGAAGTTGCCGGTCGGATACAGCCCCTCGGGTTCGCCGCCGCTGGCGGGCAGGAACACCGGGCTGTCGGCGACCGCGCGTAGCTCGCGGTCCAGCTGCTCGCGCAGGCGGCCGATCAGGTCGAGCGCGGCGCCGTGCACCTGGGGGATCACCCGCAGCGACACCGGAGCCTGGGCGGCCGAGTCCCAGCGCCCGCCGCCGGCCAGCAGCTCGGTCATCCGCCGGTGGACGCGCAGCTGGGCGGGGTCGCCCTTGAGCTCGCCGACGCGGACCGAGTAGGGCCGCGCCGAGGCGGCGATGATCGCCACCGCGAGCGTGCCGGCCAGCGTCGCGTGCTCGATCAGCGCCTCGGCCCTGAGCGCCAGCGGGATCGACAGCGCTGGGGCCACGGGCGCGCCGTTGATCAGCGCGATCCCCTCCTTGGCGCCGAGCTCGGGCGGCTGGACCCCGGTCGTGCTCAGCGCCTGCGCGGCCGGGACCGGGGCGCCGTCGACCAGCACCTCGCCCTCGCTCACGAACGTCTGGAACAGGTGCGCCAGCGGCACGGTCTCGCCGGGCGCGCCGCCGACGCCGGCGGGCACGACCGGCAGCCAGCCGACGTTGAGGCGGTCGGCGATGAACCGGCACAGGTCGGCGCTGACGCCGGGCAGGCCGCTGAGGAACCCGGCCAGCCGCAGCAACATCGTCCCGCGGACGACCGGCTCGGCCAGCGGCGGCCCCACCGCGCCGGCACGGGCGACCAGGATCGTGCGCTGGAACGCCGCCTGGTCCTCGGGCGCGACCGGTCGCGTGGCCAGGAGCCCGAGGCCGGTGTTGATGCCGTAGGCCGGCTGGCCCTCGTCGACGTGCGCGAGCATCGCCGCGCGGCGGCGGTCGACCTCGGCCAGCAGCCCCGGGTCGAGCTCGACCCGCTCGTGCTCGAACGCGATCCGGATGTAGGCGTCGAGGTCGAGCTGGTCGTGGCGGGTGAAGAGCACTTGTCGGTCGTGGGCGGCGCGCGAGAGCGGTGCATAACACGTCAAATCCGACGCGGGAGGGGAGGCGTGCCGCGCTGAGCACCGTATACGTGCCTCACACGGCAAGGCTCGGCGGGCAGCGCGGATTTGTCGTGCTGTGCACCCGGGGCGAGCGGTTTCCCGCGACCCCGGCGCCATCTAGACCATTTCGATTGACATACTGAGCCCGCCCGGGCGCCGGTTCACAAAGCTAAACACAACGTAAACTTGACTCTTCCTCCGGGGTATGACACGTTCGCATCGTCCGTCGGCTGAACGCCGTTCCACGGGCGGATCAACGATGGCGACCGTCCTTGGCCACCAGCCCCCGCGAGGTACCCGCCGCCGTTCGGCCGGCGTGTCGGCGGTGCTGGACGTGCTCGACGCGCTCGATCGCCGTGGGCCGGTGACGCTGGCGCAGCTGTCGCGCGAGACCGGCGTGGCTAAGAGCACGCTGCACCGGGTGTGCTCGACGATGGGCGAGCGGGGGTGGATCACCCGCGACTCGGGCAGCGGCAACATCGAGCTCGGCCCGCGCCTCGCCTGGCTGGCGCGCTCGACGCCCGCGTCGGCGCTGACCGCGGGCTTCCACGGCGTCGCGCGCGGCCTGCTGGCGCGCCACAACGAGACCACCTGCCTGACGATGCTCGACGGCTCCGAGAGCGTGTTCATCGCCAAGCAGGAGACCACCCACCAGGTCCGCCTGGTGACGTCCGTGGGCAGCCGCCTGCCGGCGTTCGCCTCGGCCTCGGGCCGGGTGATGCTCGCCGACCTGCCCGAGAGCGACGTCGCGGCGATATACCGTGGCTCGGAGCTCATCACCCCGACCGGGAGGCGTCTGGGCGGTCTCGCCGAGCTGCTGGAGATCTTGCGCGCGGCGCGGCGCGACGGCTACGCCGAGAACGTCGACGAGACGGCGCTCGGGCTGCACTGCCTCGCGGTCCCGGTGGGCCCGCCCGGGCGGGTCGCCGGGGCGATCACGTTGTGCGTCCCCAGCGGGCGCATCGACGCCGCTCGCCGGCGCATGATGATCAGCGACCTGCTGGCCGCCGCCGCCGAACTCGCCCACACCGCCCGTGCCGATCAGACTTCAGTCGCGCCGACCCGCGCGACCGCATCCCCAGCCATTCGCCTCGACCGCCCGGGACCGGGCGCGGGGCATCGTGCGCAATCCGACCGAAAGGTGCCTACATGACCCGCCGCAACACTGAGCTCGACCGACTCAGGTCCGGGCGCAGCGAGCTCGAGAACCACTACATCGACGAGCTCGTTTCCGGGCGCCTGAACCGGCGCGACTTCCTGCGGCGAGGCAGCGCGATCGGGATGTCGGCCACGTTCCTGGGCGACCGTGCTGGCCGCGTGCGGATCGAGCGGCACGTCCTCGTCCAGCTCGGGCACGGGCACGGGCGGCGGCACCGCGGTCAAGGGCGGGACGCTGCGGATCGCCTCGTCCACCCCCGCCGCGGCCATTAACCCGCTCACGATCTCCGACGCCGGCGGGCTGCTGATGCTCAACCAGACCGGCGAGTTCCTGATCTTCGACAGCAACTTGAAGCTGGCGCTGCAGCCGATGCTGGCGCTCAGCTGGAAGCCCAACAAGGACGGCAGCGTCTGGACGTTCAAGCTCCGCACCGGGGTCAAGTTCCACAACGGCAAGGAGATGACCGCCGACGACGTCGTCTACACGTTCAAGCAGCTGTCGGACCCGAAGAACGCGTCCAACGCGCTGTCCACGTTCACCGGCGTGCTGACCCCGTCGGGCGTCAAGAAGGTCAACTCGTCGACGGTCGAGTTCCACCTCGAGGCCCCGAACGGGAACTTCCCCTACCTGGTCTCGTCGGACAACTACAACGCGATCATCGTCCCCGCCGGCACCGACTTCGGCAAGTGGCAGAAGACGTTCATCGGCACCGGCGCGTTCAAGCTCGGCACCTACACCCAGACCGTCGGCGCGACGTTCGTCCCCAATCCGAACTACTGGGGCACCAAGCCGCTGCTGGCCAACACCTCGTTCAAGTTCTACTCCAGCCAGCAGCCGATGATCCTGGCCCTTCAGGGCAACGACGTAGACGTGATCGCCCAGTTCGCTCCCGCCGGCGCGACCTCGCTGCTGAACAACTCGACCTACAAGATCATCAAGCTCAAGTCGGCCAACCACCGCGAGCTCTCGATGCGCAACGACCAGCCGCCGTGGAACGACCCGCGGGTCAGGCAGGCGGTGGCGCTGTCGCTCGACCGGTCGGGGATGGTGGCCGCGCTGCTCAGCGGCGACGGCAGCGTCGCCAACGACTACCCGTTCGGTCCACGCTACCCATCCACCGACACGAGCGTCCCGCAGCGGACCCAGAACATCAGCCAGGCCAAGCAGCTGCTCCAGGCCGCCGGTCACACCAGCATCAACGTGACGTTGACGACCGAGCAGTACCAGGAGATCCCGCAGCTGGCCCAGGTTATCCAGCAGGACCTGAAGAAGATCGGGATCAACGTCAAGCTCAACGTCGAGCCGCAGTCCACCTACTACGGCAAAACCACCTTCGGCAACTCCCCCTGGCTCGACAGCACAATGAGCCTGGTCGACTACGGCGACCGCGGCGTGCCCAACGTCTACCTGGAGTCGCCGCTGACCTCGAACGGCCCGTGGAACGCGGCCCACTTCAAGAACAAGCAGTACGACTCGCTGGTCAAGCAGTACGTGGCCGCGCTCGACCTCCAGACGCAGAAGCAGATCGCCGGCCAGATCCAACGGCTGCTGCTGAAGGAGACCCCGATCGTGATCCCGTACTGGATCGACGGCCTGACGGCGTCGACGCAGGGCGTCAACGGGCTGAACCCGACGGCGATCGCGCAGCTGTACCTGAACACCGCGTCCAAGAGCGGCGCGTAGGAGTAATCCGACGTGGAGATGACCAGGTTCATCCTGAAGCGGATCGGCCTTGCGCTGATCACGCTGTGGATCCTGAGCCTGATCGTGTTCTTCGCGGCCCAGGTGCTGCCGGGCGACCCCGCCCGCGCGATCCTCGGGCCATTGGCCGCGCCGCAGGCGGTCGCCGGCGCTCAATCACCAGCTCGGACTCGACAAGTCGCTTGCCAGCCAATACTGGACGTGGATCAGCAACTTCGTCCAGGGCGACCCGGGTACGTCGTACCAGTACCAGGCGCCGATCGGCCCGATCCTGACCACCGCGCTCGGCAACTCGCTGAAGCTGGCGGCGCTGGCGTTCGTGATCGTGGTCCCGCTCGCGATCCTCAGCGGCATCATCGCCGCGCTCAACGTCGGGCGCCCGCTCGATCGGACGATCAGCGTGATCGGCCTGTCGGCCACGACCGTGCCCGAGTTCGTCTCCGGGATCATCCTGATCCTGGTGTTCGCGGTCGGGTTGGCGTGGCTGCCGGTGTCGGCCACGGCGCCGCCCGGCGCGGACTTCCCGACCCAAATCAAGTACCTGATCCTGCCCGCGATTCCGCTGGTGCTGATCCTCTTCGGCTACATCATGCGGATGGCCCGGGCGGGGACGATCGAGGGCCTGGAGTCCGACTACGCCAGGACCGCGACGCTCAAGGGCCTGCCCCGCGGCGTGATGATCCGCCGCCACGTGCTGCGCAACTCGCTGCTGCCGACGATCACGGTGGTCGCCACCCAGACCGGGTACCTGATCGGCGGCCTGGTCGTGGTCGAGACGCTGTTTCGCTACCAGGGGATCGGCTCGCTGATCGCGCAGGCCGCCACCAACAAGGACTTCCCGATGCTCGAGGCCGGGGTGCTGACGATCGGGATCGTCTACATGCTGGTGACGCTGATCGCCGACGTCACGTTCTCGTTGCTGAACCCGAGGATCCGCCTGAGGGCCGCCGAGTGAGCACGATCGACGTACCGATCGAGTCAGCCGGCGCGCTCCAGGCCGAGCGAGCCGAGCTGCGCGGCGAGCTGGTGCGTGAGCTGCTGGCCTCCAAGCTGTTCTTGATCGGCGCGTTCATCCTGCTCGTGTGGATCGTGTGCGCGATCTTCGGCACGACGATCGCCCCGCACAGTCCCTACGCGCAGAACCTCGAGGCGATCAACAAGGCGCCGTCGGGCGCGCACCTGTTCGGGACTGACCAGCTCGGGCGCGACATGTTCTCGCGGGTGATCGTCGGGTCGCGCGACATCATGATCATCGTCCCGCTGGCCACGATCCTGGGGACGGTCGCCGGCAGCGCGGTCGGCCTCGTGATGGGCTACTTCCGGGGCGCCACCGACGAGGTGATCAGCCGCTTCGTCGAGGCGTTCCTGGCGATCCCGCTGGTCGTCACCGGCATCGTGGTGATCAGCGCCCTGGGGCGCTCCAACCTGGTGATCATCCTCGTGATCGGGATCGTGTTCACGCCGCTGATCGCCCGCACGGTCCGGGCGGCGGTGCTGCTCGAGCGCGAGCTCGACTACGTTTCGGCCGCCCGCCTTCGCGGCGAGCGCGCCCCCTACATTATGTTTGTCGAGATCCTCCCGAACGTGACTGCACCGATCCTGGTGGAGTTCACGGTGCGGCTCGGATACGCCGTGTTCACGGTCGCGACGCTGTCGTTCCTCGGCTTCGGGATCTCGCCTCCCTCGCCCGACTGGGGGCTCGAGATCGCCAGCAACTACGGTCAGGTGGGCGCCGGATTCTGGTGGGAGGTGCTGTTCGACGCGCTGGCGATCGCTTCGCTGGTGATCGCCGTCAACCTGATCTCCGACGCGTTCGAGCGGGTGCTCGAGCGATGAGCGCCGTGTCCGACGCCGCCGGCGGCGCCGGGGCCGTGGCTGCCGGCCACGCCGACGCGCTCGTCGTTGATGAGCTGAGCGTCAGCTACCGGGTGCGCTCCCGCCAGATGAAGGTCGTCCGGGACGTCTCGTTCCGGGTCGGCCGGGGCGAGTCCTACGGGCTAGTCGGGGAGTCCGGCTGCGGCAAGTCGACGATCGCCCTCGCGGTCGTCCGCTATCTCGCCCGTAACGGCCAGGTGGCCGGGGGATCGATCTCGATCGACGGCAGGGATGTGCTCGCGATGGGCGCCGCCGAGCTGCAGGAGCTGCATGCGAGCACGGTGTCGATGGTCTACCAGGAGCCGGGCCGCGCGCTGAACCCGACGATCAAGGTCGGCCGCCAGGTGGCCGAGGTGTTCGAGATCGCCGGCCGCCCCAAGGGCGAGGCGCGGGACCGCTCGCTCGAGATGCTCGAGAAGGTCCGGATCTCCGATCCGGCGGGGGTGATGAATCGTTACCCGCACCAGCTGTCCGGCGGCATGTTGCAGCGGGTGGTGATCGCGATGGCGCTCGCCGCCGAACCGTCGCTGCTGGTCCTCGACGAACCCACCACCGCGCTGGACGCGACGGTCGAGGCCGAGGTGCTGGATCTGATCTCGGCGCTGCGGCGCGAGTTCGGGACCTCGGTGCTGTTCATCAGCCACAACCTCGGGGTGATCGCGAAGATGTGCGACCGCGTCGGAGTGCTGTACGCCGGCGAGCTCGTCGAGGAGGGTCCCGCCCGCCAGGTGTTCGACGATCCGCGCCACCCCTACACGGTCGGCCTGCTGCGGTGCATCCCGCGCCGCGACACGCTCAAGGGCCGCGAGATGCTTGACACGATCCCCGGCTTCCTGCCCACCCCGGGGCAGGTCGCGGAGGGCTGCATCTTCGCCGATCGCTGCGGCCTGGCCGAAGACCGCTGCCGCACCGAGTCGCCGCCCCCGTACGAGGCCGGCCCGGGCCGGCGCTCCCGCTGCCATTTCCACGATCGGGCGCAGACGCTCCCGCGGGTCGAGACGGTCGCCCAGCAGCCGATCTCGGACGCCACCAAGGCCGGATCGGAGCTGATCTCGGCGTCCGGTGTCTCTAAGACGTTCCGCCTCGCCGGCGAGACGATCTACGGGCTCGTCGACGTCGACGCGGAGGTGCGCACCGGCGAGACGCTGGGTCTGGTGGGCGAGTCGGGCAGCGGCAAGACCACGCTCGCGCGCGTGCTGATGGGGCTGACCGCGCCCGACAAGGGAGCCGCGATCACGCTCGACGGCGGGGCGCTGCCGCCGACCACCGGCCAGCGCACACGCGACCAGCAGAAGGCGCTGCAGATCGTGTTCCAGAACCCCGACTCGGCCCTGAACCGCCGGCACTCGGTCAGGCGGCTGCTGTCACGGTCGCTGTCAAAGCTCGGCGGCTACCACGGCGAACAGCTCGAACAGCGCCTGAAGCGATTGCTGTCCGAGGTGAGACTGTCGGAGCGCCACCTGTCGATGCGCCCCGTGCAGCTGTCGGGCGGGCTCAAGCAGCGGGTGGCGATCGGGCGTGCGTTCGCGGGCGATCCGCGGGTCGTGATCTGCGACGAGCCGACGTCGGCGCTCGACGTGTCGGTGCAGGCCGCGATCCTGAACCTGCTGACCGATCTCCAGCGCCGCGAGGACGTCGCCTACCTGTTCATCAGTCACGACCTCGGCGTGGTCCGCTACCTGTCTGACCGGATCGCGGTGCTGTACCTGGGCCGGGTGATGGAGGTGGGCCCGGCCGAGCGCGTGTTCAGTGGACCGCACCACCCCTATACCGAGGCGCTGCTGTCCGCGGTGCCGACGCTCGAGGCGCCCGCGCGGGAGCGGATCCGCCTCGAGGGCGAGATCCCGAGCGCCGCCAAGCCGCCAAGCGGCTGCGTGTTCCACACCCGCTGCCCGCGCAAGATCGGGGCGATCTGCGAGACCACCGAGCCGCCGCTGGCCGAGGCCGAGGCCGGCCACGCGATCCGCTGTCACATCCCGCTCGACGAGCTCCAGCGCCTGCAGGGCTCCGAGGTGACCGTTGCCGGCGCGGGCGACTGAGTTCGCCTCCGGGGCCGGGGCCGGGGTACCGCTCGGCGAGATCGAGACGCGGGCGGCGGTGCTGCGCGAGCCGGGGCGTCCGGTGGCGGTCGAGACCGTCGTACTCGAGCCACCGCGGCGCGGCGAGGTCCGGGTGCGGGTGGCGGCGGCGGGGGTATGCCATTCCGACGTGCACCTGGCCGACGGGCTGCTCGGCGACGGGCGGTGGCCGATGGTGCTCGGGCACGAGGGCGCCGGCGTCGTCGATGCGGTCGGCGAGGGCGTGACCGAGGTTGCGCTGGGGGACCACGTCGCGTTCTGCTTCGTCCCGGCCTGCGGCAACTGCGGCCCGTGCCGGTCGGGGCGGCGGACGCTGTGCGAGCTGGCGCGCGTGAGCCTGCTCGCGGGGACGTTGCTGGACGGCACCTCGCGGCTGCGCGACCTCGACGGGACCGTGCTCCAGCACGGGTTGATGGTGGCCTGCTTCACCGAGTACGCGGTCGTGCCGGTCGCCGGCGCGGTGCCACTGCCGAGAACGATCCCGCTGTGGCAGGCGGCGCTGCTGGGCTGCGGGGTCGTGACCGGGATCGGCGCGGTCAACCGCGCCCGCCCCCGGGTTGGGTCGAGCGTGTGCGTGATCGGCTGCGGCGGCGTCGGCCTGCAGGTGATCGCGGGCGCCCGGCTGGCGGGCGCGGGCACGATCATCGCGATCGATCTGGAACCGGACAAGCTCGAGCTGGCGCTGCGCCGTGGCGCCACGCATGCGGTCAGCGCGGCCGCTCCGGACGCCGTCGAGCAGGTGCACGAGATCAGCGGCGGCGGCGTCGAGCATGCGTTCGAGGCGGTCGGCAGCGCCCGCACGATCCGCCGGGCGTGGGATGCGCTCGCCCCCGGCGGAACCGCGACCGTGGTCGGCGTCTCGCCCAGCGGCGTCGAGGTCCCGCTGCCCGCGATCGAGTTTCTCAGCGAGAAGACGATCACCGGCAGCTACTACGGGTCCGGCGACGTCCACGCGGCGATCGCGGAGCTGTCGCAGCTGGTCGTCGACGGCCGCCTCGATCTCGCCGACGTGGTCTCGGACCTGATCGGATTGGATGACGTCGAAGCCGCGCTGGAGCGACTGCGCCGGGGGCATGGGGCGCGCTCGGTGATCGTGATCGACGAAGCGCTGGCGGGAGCGCCCCGATGACCCGCGACGACCTCGACGGCCGCCTCGCCGAGGGGTGGGGCGGCGGCGCCGGCGCCAACGGCAGCCACGTCAACGTTGTCCTGGCCCGCCGGGGAACGGCGACGCATGCCGCGATGCTGGGCACGCTGACCACGCCCACCCCCGGCCACACCCCGATCATGGTCGTGGTGGGCGAGGACCAGCCCAGCTACGAGCCGGTGTGGCCGCCGACGATCATGATCAACAAGGCCACCGCGACCGAGGATCTGCACGTGTCGCTGACATGGGGCGCGGCGCAGCTAGGCATCGCCCAGGGCGTGCTCGACGCCGTCGCCGACGGCCTGCTCGAGCCCACCGACGACGTGCTTGTGTTCGTGTGCGTGTACGTCGACCCGGCCGGGACGGACGCGACCGCGATCCGCAAGGCCAACCGCGAGGCCACGCGCAAGGCGATCGGCGTGTGCGTCAACGGCCGCGATCCCGCGGCCGCGCGGGCGCTGGTGGAGCGCCGCGACGAGGTGACCAGCCCGTTTTATACGGGCGAGTAGTCCGGCACTAGATGAAGATCACCGGGATCTCGACCCAGCGGCTGCGCCTCCCGCTCGATCCGCCGTTCTACGCCGCCTGGGACCCCGTGCCGCGGACCGCGTTCGAGTCCACGATCGTCCGCATCGGAACCGACGAGGGCGTGGAGGGGATCGGCAGCGGCGACACGATGGCCGCGTTCGCCGAGTTCGAGCACCTGTTCGTGGGCCAGGACCCGCTGGCGATCGCCCTCCACGTCCGCACGCTGGAGACGATCTCGTTTCACGCCGGCCGTTACTGGCCGCTCGAGGCGGCCCTGTGGGACCTGCTGGGACACGCCGTCGGCCAGCCCGTCAGCGTGCTGCTGGGCGGCGCCTCACGTCGGATACCGGCGTACGCGTCGTGGGGCGAGCAGCGACCCCCCGCGCGCCGGGCGGCCGACGCGGTGACGCTCGCCGAGCAGGGCTTTCGCGCGGTCAAGCTGCGGATCGCCCGGGACCGGATCGACGAGGGCGTGGGCGTGGTCGCCGCCGTCCGCGACGCGGTCGGCGATCGGCTCGACCTGATCGTCGACCTCAACCAGTGGTGGCGGATGCCGGGCGACATCGAGCGCGGGCTAGGCCCGGTTGACGCCCGCGCGGCGATCGAGCGGTTGCGCGAGCACGGAGTGCTGTGGGTGGAGGAGCCGCTGCACGGCGACGACCGCGCGGGAATGCGCTCGCTGCGCCAGAGCACCGGCGTGCGGATCGGCGGCGGCGAGATGGCGCGGACGTTCGAGGACCTGCGCCTGGCACTCGAGGACGACGCACTCGACGTCTATCAGCCAGACGTAGTGCTCTCGCTGGGGATTTCGAGCGCGCGCACGTTCGCCGAGCTCGCCCTGCGCCGCAACCGCTGGTTCACCCCGCACACCTGGACCAACGGGATCGGCTTGCTCGCCAACCTGCACGTGTGCGCGGGGGTCGGCGGTGGGCCCTACCTCGAGTTCCCGTTCGACCCGCCCGGGTGGACTCCCGAGCGCCGCGACTTCATGCTCGCTGAGCCAGTGGGGATCGACGAGGACGGCTGCATCGCGGTCCCGGATGCGCCGGGGCTCGGGATCGAGCTCGACGAGGAGTCGATCGCATTCCACGCCGTCGACAGCGACGCGGTTGGCTCGTGAGCCGGATCGAGCGCGTCGGCTTCGTCGGGCTCGGGAACATGGGCGGCCCGATCTGCGCGCATCTCGCCCGCGCCGGCCTGGAGGTGCGCGCGTTCGACCTCGACGAGTCCGCGCTGAGCCGAGCGGTCGACGCCGGCGCGAGCGCCGCCAACTCCGCCGCCGACTGCACCGACGGCGCCGAGGCGCTGATCACGATGCTGCCGGCGCCGCCGCAGGTCGACCAGGTGCTGCTCGGCGACGGCGGCGTGATCGCCGCGCTCGCTCCCGGCTCGGTGGCGATCGACATGAGCACCAGCTCGCGTGCGGTCGGGGAGCGCGTCTGGGCCGCGGCGGCCGAGCGCGGGGTCGATGTGCTCGACGCGCCCGTGGCCGGTCAGTCCAGCGGCGCCCGCGCCGGGACGCTGGCGGTCTATGTCGGCGGCGAGCGGCGGGTGTTCGAGCTCGCCCGCCCGCTGTTCGAGGTGATCGGCGACCCGGCGCGGATCTTCCACGTCGGGCCCAACGGGGCCGGGTACACGGTCAAGCTGCTGCTGAACCTGTTGTGGTTCATCCACTCGGTCGCCGCCGCAGAGGTACTGGCCGTCGGGGTGCAGGCGGGCGTGTCGCTCGACCGGCTCTACGCGGCGTTGGTCGGGTCGCCGGCGAACTCGAACTTTCTCGAGCGCGACCTGCGGATGGTGCTCGACCAGGGCGACTACGACGAGGCGTTCCCGATGCGGCTCGTGACCAAGGACCTCGGCCTCGCGGTCGACCTCGCGCGCGACGTGAACATGCCGGTCGAGCTGACCGGGCTGGTCGAGCAGATCCACCGCCGGGCCCGGGTCGCCTACGGCGACGACGCCGGGGAGCTCAGCGTGGTGCGCCTGTACGAGGAGCTCGCGGGCTCGCCGCTGCGGCTCGGAAACGATGCGCCGGAGCCATAGGGCGGCTGCGAGGGCCACGTTTGTTCCGAGTGCGCTAGCGTCGAGCTTGCTTAACCGATTAAGAGCCCGTAGAACCCTGAGCAGCAGCCATGGAGCGCAACTGACCCCATCTCGATGATCGTCCTCGACGGCGCCACTCTCACCCCCGGCCAAGTCGCCGCCGTAGCCCGTTTCGGGGAAGAGGTGAAGCTTTCAGACGGGGCCCGCGCCCGTAACGCGGCGGCCCGGGCGACGATCCAGACCCGGCTGGCGGGCGGCGGCGCGCTGTACGGCGCGACCACCGGGGTCGGTGCCCTGCGCGATCGGACGATCACCGACGCCGACCGCGAGCGCTACCAGTGGAACCTGTTGCGCAGCCACGCAGTCAGCGCCGGGCGCCCGCTGGCCCCGGAGCTGGTCCGGGCCGGGATGGTGGTGCGCGCCAACCAGCTGGGCGCCGGGGGTGCCGGCGTCGTACCCGAGCTGCTGGACGGCCTGATCCTGGCGCTGAACCGCCAGATCACGCCGCTCACACGTGAGTTCGGCTCGCTGGGGACGGGCGACCTGCCCGCGCTGGCCGAGACCGCGCTGGCCCTACTCGGAGAGGGGGAGGTGTGGCGCGGGGGCGAGCTGGTGCCCGCGGCGCCGCTGCTCAACGGCGTCCACCTGGGGCTCCGCGACGCGCTCGGGTTCATGAGCTCCAACGCGTTCGCCACGGGCTACGCCGCGCTGCTGACGGTCGACGGGCTCGAGCTCCACGACGACTGGCTGGCGGTTGCCGCGGTGTCGTTCGAGGCGCTCGAGGCTGACCCGATCGTGCTCGACGCGCGCGTGCAGGCGGCGGCCGGCGGCATCGGGCAGGCGGTGGTCGCGGCCCGGATGCGGGACCTGCTGGCGGGCGCCGCGCTGACCCCGGAGGGTCCCGACCGGCTTGTCCAGGACCCGTACCCGTTCCGGGTGCTGCCGCAGGTCGACGGCGTCACCAATGAGGCGCTGGTGGCGCTCGAGCAGGTCGTCACCCGGGAGTGCAACTCGCGGCCGGAGAACGCCCTGATCGAGGATGGCGAGGCGCTGGCCAACGGCAACTTCCACGGCGCCGCGCTGGGGGCGGCGCTGGATGCGCTGCGCTCGGCGCTGGCGCAGTCGGCGTCGCTGATCGCCGCCCGGGTCAGCTCGCTGATCGACCCTCGGATGACCGGTCTGACACCGTTCTTGGCCGACGACCCGGGCGTCGACTCGGGCGTGATGATGCTCGAGTACACCGCCCATTCGGCGGCGGCGGAGGCGCGGTCGCTGGCCACGCCGATGGCCACCCAGGCCGCTTGGGCGTCGCTCGGCGTGGAGTCGCACGCGAGCCTGGCCGGGACCGCCGCCCGGCGGACCGGCGACGCGATCGCGGCGATGCGCTTGCTCGTCGCCTCCGAGTTGGTGGTGGCGGTTCGGGCGCTGCGGCTCAAGCGGCGGATTCCGGCCGGCGCCGGGACCAGCCGCCTGTTCGAGATCGCCATGCGGGAGCTTCCGCCGGGGCTCGAGGACCGCGCGTTCGGGCGCGACGTGGAGCTCGCGCAGCCGGTGCTGCGGGCCTTCGGCGACGCCGATCGCAAGGCGAGGAGTAGCTTTCGACAGGCAGACTTGGAAAAGAAACAGCCTGGGGGCCCGACTTTGGCGGCCACATAGCCGCCAAAGTCACCCCGAGAGTGAAAGCGGCGAAAGGACGATGATGGGCGTGCAGGAGCGACGGCAGCAGGAGCAGCTTTGGGGCGGGGAGACGACCAAGGCAGTGGCCAACTTCCCGGTATCGGGCGAGACGGTCCCGGTCCCCGTGCTCCGCTGGCTCGGCCGCATCAAGGGCGCGGCCGCGCGGGTCAACTCCGAGCTGGGGCTCCTCGACGCCGAGCGCGCCAAGCGGATCGCCGCCGCGGCCGACCGCGTCGCCGACGGCGGGTTCGACGACCAGTTCCCGATCGACGTGTTCCAGACCGGCTCGGGGACCTCGTCGAACATGAACGCCAACGAGGTGATCGCCAACCTCGCCGGCGAGGGCGTGCACGCCAACGACGACGTGAACATGGGCCAGTCCTCCAACGACGTGTTCCCGTCGGCCGTGCACCTGGCGGCGCTCGACACCGCCACTCACGAGCTGCTGCCGGCGCTCGAGCGCCTGGAGGCGGCGCTAACGGTCAAGGCGCAAGAGTTCCACGACGTCGTCAAGTCCGGCCGCACCCATCTGATGGACGCTGTCCCGGTCACGCTCGGCCAGGAGTTCGCCGGCTACGCCGCGCAGGTCCGGCTCGGCGCGCGGCGCGTCTCGGGCGCGCTGCCCCAGGTGGCGCAGATCCCCCTGGGCGGCACCGCCACCGGCACCGGGCTGAACACCCATGCGGAGTTCGCAGCTCGCGTCCGGGCGCACCTGATCGAGAGCAGCGGGCTCGAGATCCGCGCGCCCGAGGACCCGTTCGAGGCGCAGGGCAACCGCGACGCGCTGGTCGAGCTGTCGGGCGCTCTGAAGGTGCTGGCCGTGTCGCTGACCAAGATCGCCAACGACTTGGCGCTGATGGGGTCGGGTCCGCGCGCCGGGATCGGTGAGATCTTCCTCCCGGAGCTGCAGAAGGGCTCCTCGATCATGCCCGGCAAGGTCAACCCGGTGATCCCCGAGGTCGTAATTCAGGTCGGGGCGCAGGTGATCGGAAACGACACCGCGATCACGGTCGCGGGCACGCAGGGCAACTTCGAGCTCAACGTCCGCGTCCCGCTGATGGCGCGCAACCTGCTCGAGTCGATCCGGTTGCTGAGCACGACCAGCGCGATCTTCGCCGACAAGTGCGTCGAGGGCATTCGCGTCAACGAGGAGGGCTGCCTGCGCTCGGCCGAGTCCACGCTGGCGGCGGCGACCGCGCTGAACCCCTACATCGGGTACGACAAGGGCGCCGAGATCGTCAAGGAGGCGGCCAGCTCGGGCCGGCTGCTGCGCGAGGTGGCCAACGAGATGGGTGTCGACGAGGACACCTACAACGAGGCGATGGACCTGCGCAAGATGGCGCGGGGCAACACCTAGAGTTTCCGGCCCCCGACCGCGGGGGCGCACAACGCGTCAAGGAAAGGAACGCAATGGCCGACTACGAGGTCGTCAATCCCGCAACCGGTGAGACGGTCCGGGAATATCCGACGATCACCGACGACGAGTTGCGCGACGCCATCGGCCGAGCTGATCGGGCGCATGCTGAGTGGGCCGCGTCCGCCACGGTCGAGGACCGCGCGGCCACGATCCGTCGGGTCGGCGAGATTTACAGCGAGCGGCGCGAGGAGCTGGCGGAGATCATCGTGCGCGAGATGGGCAAGCCGGCACGGCAGGCGCTGGGTGAGGTGGACTTCTCGGCTGCGATCTACGGCTACTACGCCGACAACGCCCCGTCATTGATGGCAGACGAGCCGATCGAGCTGCTGGCGGGCGGTGGCTCGGCGATGGTGCGGCGCAGCTCCTACGGACTGCTGCTGGGGATCATGCCGTGGAACTACCCGTACTACCAGGTGGCGCGGTTCGCCGGGCCCAACCTGGTGATCGGCAACACGATCCTGCTCAAGCACGCCCCGCAGTGTCCGGAGTCGGCGCTGGCGATGGAGCGGATCTTCCACGAGGCGGGAGTCCCCGTGGACGCCTACGTGAACATCTTCGCGACCAATCAGCAGATCGAGTCGGTGATCGCCGACCCGCGGGTGCGTGGTGTCTCGCTGACCGGCTCCGAGCGCGCCGGCGCCGCGGTCGCCGAGATCGCCGGGCGAAACCTCAAGAAGGTGGTGCTCGAGCTGGGCGGCTCCGACCCGTTCATCCTGCTCGGCACCGACGACATGAGCGCGGTCGTCAAGCAGGCCGTCCGCGCCCGGCTGTCGAACTCCGGGCAGGCCTGCAACGCCGCCAAGCGCTTCATCGTCGTCGACGATCTCTACGACGAGTTCATGGAGAAGTTCACGGAGGCGCTGACCGCGGTGAAGCCGTCCGATCCCCATGCCAAGGGGACGCTCGTCGGGCCGCTGTCCTCTTCGACGGCCACCCACCGGCTGGCGGATCAGGTCGAGCGCGCGATCGACCAGGGAGCGACGCTGGTCGCCGGCGGCGGCCACGAGGGCAACTTCTTCGAGACGACGATCCTCGCCGACGTCAAGTCCGACAACGACGCTTACCACGAGGAGTTCTTCGGTCCGGTGGCCTCGGTTTACCGCGTCCGCGACGAGCACGAGGCGATCAACCTGGCCAACGACACCCCGTTCGGCTTGGGTTCGTACGTGATGACCAACGATTCCGAGCAGGCGATGCGCGTCGCTGACAGGATCGACGCCGGCATGGTGTTCGTCAACGGTTCCGGGCTCGAGGCCGCCGAACTCCCGTTCGGCGGAGTCAAGCGCTCGGGCTTCGGCCGCGAGCTCGGTCGCTTCGGGGCCGACGAGTTCGTCAACAAGAAGATGATCCGCGTGGCCGGCTGAGGGCGAGCAGCGGACCCGCTAGCGGCCTTCGAAGTCAGGGTCGCGCTTCTCGACGAACGCGGCCACGCCCTCGGCGAAGTCGGTGGTCCGGCCGAGCTGGTGCTGGAGCTCGGCCTCGAGCGCCAGCTGGTCGTCGAGGTCGCGGTAGATGAACCTGTTCAGCGCCTGCTTGGAGGCGGCGTAGGAGCGGGTCGGGCCGGCGGCCAGTCGCGACACCAGCTGCTCGCCTTCGTCGCGCAGCGCGTCGTCGGGGTACACCCAGTTGACCAATCCCCACTCGAGCGCCTGGGCGGCGGGCACGCGCTCGCCCAGCAGCGCCATCTGGAACGCCCGCGCGCGCCCGACCGCCGGGGGCACGAACGCGGTCGAGCCCCCGTCGGGCATCAGCCCGATGTTCACGAACGCCAGCCCGAAGAACGCCGACTCGGCGGCCATCACCAGGTCGCAGGCGAGCGCCAGCGAGCAGCCGATCCCGACCGCGGGCCCGTTGACGGCCGCTACGACCGGCTTGGGGAGGCGGCGGATCCCGGCGATCGCGGGGTGGTAGACGTCGTGCAGCTCCTTGCGGATGTCGGGCATACCGTCGTCCGCGGGGTCAAACCCGGCGCGCAGGTCGGCGCCGGAGGAGAAGCCCCGGCCAGCGCCGGTGACCAGCATGGCCCGCACGCGGTCGTCGGCAGCCTCGTCGGTGATCACGTCGAGCAGCTCGTGCCCGAACTGGGTGGTCCACGCGTTCAGCGACTCCGGGCGGTTGAGCGTGAGCCGGCCGACGGCGCCGGCGCGCTCCCAGATCAACGTCTCGTACGGCATCAGGCTCAGGTAGCGCCGATCAGCGGCGTCGGCGGCGGCTGGTTGCGCGGCGGGGGATCGTCGCGAACCAGGTGGGGCACGGTGACCATCGAGTAGCCGCGCTGACGCAGGCCCTGGATGATCTGGGGCAGCGCCTGGACGGTCTCGCTGCGGTCGCCGCCGCCGTCGTGCAGCAGGATGATCCCGCCGGGGTGGGCGCCGTTGAGCGCGGCCGACACGATCCTCGGCACGCCCGGACGGGCGTAGTCGCTGGTGTCGACCGACCACATGACCATCAGCAGGCCCTGGCGCTTTAGCATCGCCAGCGTCTTGTGGTTGAAGGCGCCATAGGGCGGACGGAACAGGCGCGGGGCGGGGGCGCCTTGCGCCATGATCGCCTGCGACGCGTCGACCACCTGATCGCGCTGCTGTCCCGGGGCCAGCTGCGACAGGTTCGAGTGGTCCTCGGTGTGGTCCTCGATCGCTTCCCCGGCCTGGGCCAGCGCCTTCGTGTCGGCGCTGAACGCCTTGACCTCGCGGCCCACCTCGAAGAACGTCCCGTGGACGTGCATGCGCTTGAGCACGGCCAGGATCTGCGGCGTGTAGAGGCCGGGCCCGTCGTCGAACGTCAGCGCGATCTCACGCTTGCGCGCGCGCCCGAGCGTGATGTACGGGGTGTAGGAGAGCGTGTGCCTGATCGCCGCATCGGTCTGGGCGGTGAACGACGGATGGTGGACGACGACGGTCTTGTGCACCGGGGGTGCCGGGGGCCGCGAGTGGCCCGAGCTGGCGGTCTCGAGCACGACCACGATGACCAGCGCGACCAGCCCCGAGAGCCCCGCCAGCGCGACGGCTCGGCGCCGCCGTATCTGCTGGCGGCGCAGCAGCTGGACTTTGGTTTGCCGCCGGTTATCGATCTCCGACGTGGTCACGATCCGGCAGGGTACCTATGAAGGCGGGCCGACCGGTAGGCCCATGCCACGATCTGCCGGTCTTGCAGGTCGTCTTGCACGGGCAGGTGGGTGGGGGCGAGTGTCGTGAGTCGAATCAACGAGTCGCGGCACTGGTGTCGCGTTTGGAAAGTTGGTGGGCACCGAGAGGTGCCGCTGGTGGATGCTTGGCGAGGACGCAGGAGCCGTGGCGTAGCGGAGCTACGCGAGGCGACGAGGACGAAGCCAAGCGCCGCCAGGGGTGCCTCGAATGCACGCGAACTTTCCAAACGGGACACTAGCGCAGTACGAACCCGGTCCCGAGCGGATCCGCGGGGTCCAGGACGAACCGATGCTCGCCGGTACGAAACGCCGTTCCCTGCACTTCGGTGAGCAGCCCGTCGGGCGCGGTCCCGATCGCTCGCGCGTGAAAAGTGGTGCCGATGATCGAGTCCGCGCGCCAGGTCTGTCCGTCTGCCAGCCGGCCCTCGTCGGCCAGCAGCGCGGTCCGCGCCGAGGTCGCCGATCCCGTCGGCGAGCGGTCCACTTCGCCGTCGGCGAAGATCGCCACGGTCCTTTGGTGCAGCGGGCCCAGCTCGTCATAGAACACCGTCCCGTAGATGCCCGACAGGCGATCGTCGCCAGGGTGACGGGCGACCTCGGTTCGGTCGAGCTCACGCTTGACCCGACGGCCCACGGCGATCAGCTCGGGCAGGTGCTCCGGCGTCACCTGCAGCCCCCACCGCTCGGACGGCGTGAACGCGTAGATCGCTCCGCCGAAGGCGACGTCGACTCGCTTGCCGGCCGCCGGCACGCCGCGGGCGACAACGTACGCCGGCACGTTGCGAAATGCCACGCCGCGCACCGCGCCGGCCTCGCATCGCACCCGCGCGACGACCCGACCCGACGGCACGTCGATCGTCACGTCGACGGTGCCGTCGGCGGGCGCGGACACGCGGCCGGACTCCACCGCCCACGCGCCCAGCGCGATCGTCCCGTGGCCGCAGGCCGTCGAGTAGCCGTCCTTGTGCCAGAACAGGACCCCGAGGTCGGCGCCGTCGTCGTCCGGGGCCACCGGGAAGCATCCGTACATGTCGGCGTGCCCGCGCGGCTCGTGGCACAGCAGCCGCCGCACCCTGTCCACCTCGTCACTGCGCATCGCGAACTGACGGCGCGCCGCGACGGTCGCCCCGGGGATCTCCACCGTGCGCTCGCGGACGATCCGGAACGGCTCGCCGGCGGTGTGGTAGTCCGTGGTCTCGATCTCCATGCCCGCAGCTTCGCGAATAATCGTCCTCACACCAATTCCGAGTCTCGCGCTCGGATTATGGTACGGTCGGTGGTGCGCTCTGTGAGCCCAGGCTCTTCTCGCTTTCCGGGCGATGTTTCCGCTCAGAAGAGCAGAGAGGCGGTTGGCGATGGCCACCGCAACAACGCAGGCTCGCACCAAGACGCACACCCGGCGCGTCAACGAGGCTGCGTCCGAGTCGGTGCCGATGGCTGTCGACGTCGCCGCTAAAGCACCGAGCAGATGACCTCTGATCGAAAGGGTCGGATATGACCCGGATTTGCTGCACACGCTGCCGGCTGCGTTTCACTCCAGCCGCGTCGACGTACGTAGTGGCTTGCCCGGAATGCGGCGAGCCGCCTCAACAAATCACGAACCTCGAGGGCACCGTAGGCTTCCGTCTCGTCGGACCTGAGGATCTCCCGATCGACCTGCCGCAGGCGGTCGACGTCTCAATGCCAGTGCCCGAGCCCCCGATCCGACCATGACCGAACGCCGAGGCCCAGACCGAACCTCCTGACCGCTCCGGGCGAACTCTGGCGCCCGTCAAGCATCTTCGCCTTCCGTGTAACGCAGTTGGGCCTCCTCGGCGAGCTTGACCATCTGCCAGTAAGCGATGAGGTCGCGTTCCGCATCGCTCGTGCTAGCGAAGAAGCGGCGCGCGACCATATGCTCCCCGCGGTCAGGTCCATCCGCTTGCTCGGCAAGCCAGGCGCGTTCGATCCGGTCCTGCGCAATCAGACGTATCGCGGACTCGATCTCCGCCCCGGTGCAATCGCGAAGCCGCTTGCGCTCGCCTCGAGCGATCTCGAGCAGCTCCTCTGGATCCACCTCGCCCATCACCACATGGTCCCATGCCTCACTTCCGGCGACGTGCGTGAGCGAGGCTGATGCGCGCTCAGCGCCGCGGGGCCGGTCCGTCGTACGTGGCCCGGGGCCGGAACCGAAGGCGGTGCGGGTACTCCTCGATTGCGTGCGCCAGCAGGCCCGCTATCCGGGCGACCGTGAAGATCGTCGACGCCGACCCGGGCGCCAGCCCCATCGCGTAGCCCAGCCCCGCGACCGCCAGGTCGACGTTGGGCGCCGGCAGCCCGAGCGCCGCGGCGGCCTCGACGAGAGCCGCGACGGTCCGAGCCGCACCGGCGTCGACCGCGGCCGGGCCGACGCGCGCGAGCAGGTGGTCTGCGCGCGGATCGCGGTCGCGGTAGACGCGGTGGCCGAACCCGGCCGGCGGGCCACCCGCCGCGACCACCCGCTCCACCGTGGCGAAGGCCGCCTCGGGCGCGCCGATCTGAGCCAGCATCGACTCGACGGCGAGCGGGGAGGCGCCGTGCAGCGCGCCCCCCAGCGGTCCCAGGCCGGCCAGCACGACGCGGTAGGGGTCGGCCCAGGCCGACGCCGCCACCCGGGCCGCGAGCGTCGACGCGGCCAGCTCGTGGTCGGCGAGCAGGATCAGGCAGGCGTCCAGCGCTGCCAGCTGCACGGGGCGCGGCGGCCGCGACTCCGGGCTCAGGGCCGCCCACAGCCGCGCGGCCGCGCTGCGGTCGCTTGACGGCACAGCGGCCGGCATTCCGTCGAGCGCGCCGGCGAGGATCCGGCCCGCCGTGCGCCGCACCGCCTCGGGCCGGCGATCGGAGCGCAGCGGATCGGCCGCCCCCAGCGCCCCGATCACGACTGGGATCCGGTCGACCGCCGAGGTGTCCGCCGGCAGCACCCCGGCCAGCCGTCCCACGGTCGCGGCCGATGCAGCGTCGAGCTCCCACGGCGCGCCCGCGGGGCCGCCCCACAGCAGCCCGGCCACTCGCTCGAACGTGGAGAAGCGCGCCAGCTCGGCCGCGTCCTGGCCGCGGTAGAACAGCCGTCCGTCGGGATCGAGCAACGTCACCTGCGTCTCGACCACGACCTCGAGCGCGTCGGACCGGTCGCCGCTCCGGGCCCGGGTGGCCAGCTGCTGCACCGCCTCGCGCTCGAACAGCGATCGGCGGTGCGCGCTGGCGGGGTGGCGTTCGAGCAGGCCCCGGCTGACGTACGCGTAGACGGTCTCGCGCTTGACGCCGAGCCGATGAGCCACCTCGCCGACGGACAACAGCGCCGGATCGGACATCGTCATATATTGACGTGATCAACGTTGAAAGGCAAGGCCGCCTGTCAGACGCTCTCAGCTCCTCAGAACCCATCAAGGAGCGACGATGCGCAAGACCGATGAAGTACGAGACGGGCTCGAGGGAGTGCTCGCGTTCGCGTCCGAGATCGCCGAGCCCGACCGCGATGGCGGCGCGCTGCGCTACCGCGGCGTCGACGTAGAGGAGCTCGTCGGGGCGCTGCCGTTCGAGCGCGTCTGGGGGCTGCTGGTCGACGGCCGTCCGGACCGACCGCTTCAGCCCGCCGGACCGCACCCGCTGAACCTTCGTACCGGTGACACCCGGGTTGACGTGCAGTCGGCGATCGCCGCGCTCGCGCCCGAGTGGGGCTTGCGCCAGCTTGTCGACGTCAGCCCCGAAGTCGCGCGCGACCAGCTGGCGCGGGCGGCCTCGGCCACGCTCTCGTTCGTCGCCCAATCGGCGCGCGGCGGCGGCGTGGCGCCGGTGCCCCAGTCTCGGATCGACGAGGGCCGGACGCTGGCCGAGCGGTTCCTGCTGCGCTGGCGCGGGGAGGCCGACCCCGACGAGGTGGCCGCGATCGACGCCTACTGGATCACCGCCGCCGAGCACGGGATGAACGCCTCGACGTTCACCGCCCGCGTGGTGGCCTCGACCGGAGCCGATGTGGCCGCCGCGCTGAGTGCCGCGGTGGGCGCGTTGTCGGGCCCGCTGCACGGCGGCGCGCCCGCGCGCGTGCTGAAGATGATGGACGCGGTGCAGCGCACCGGTGACGCCGAGGCTTACGTTGCCGAGCTGTTGGCCCGCGGCGAGCGGATCATGGGCTTCGGCCACCGGATCTACCGGGCCGAGGACCCGCGGGCTCGGGCCTTGCGGCGGCTCGCCGACCGCCTCGGATCTCCGCGCCTGGAGGTGGCCCGGGAACTCGAGCGGGCCGCGCTCGCCGCACTCGCCGAGCACAAGCCCGACCGTGTGCTGGCGACCAACGTCGAGTTCTGGTCGGCCGTCGTACTCGACCACGCGCGCGTCCCCCAATCGCTGTTCACGCCGCTGTTCGTGTGCGCCCGGACCGCCGGGTGGTCGGCTCACATCCTCGAGCAGCGGAGCAAAGGGCGGTTGATCCGCCCGGCCTCGCTGTACGTCGGCCCCGGTCCGCGGGCGCTTTGCGACGCGATCGGTTGAGGTGAGCCGACGATCGTGTTTCCGGCGGTCGGGAGCGCGATACTTGGTGTGTGGCCACTCGCGTCTCCAGCTCGATCTTCGTGGGACGGTCACTCGAGCTCGCCGAGCTCGAGGCCGCGCTCGCCGACGCTGCGGCGGGTCGCCCGTGGCTGGCATTCGTCGCCGGCGACTCCGGCGTCGGCAAGACGCGGCTGCTGTCGGAGTTCGCGGCGCGCGCCCGCGCATCGGGCGCGCGCACGCTCAGCGGCGACTGCGTGCGGCTGGGCGAGGGCGAGCTCCCCTACGCCCCGCTGGTCGCCGCGCTGCGGACGCTCGCGCGCTCCGGCGACCCCGTGCTCGAGCAACTCCCCAGCTCGGTCCGCGCCGAGCTCTCGACTCTGATCCCCGGTCTCTCGAGTGCGGTCCCGACGCCATCGACGGCGGATGATCCGTCGGCGCAGGCGCGACTGTTCGAAGCGCTGCTGTGGCTGCTAGACCGCCTCAGCCAGGACGGGCCGATGCTGCTCGAGATCGAGGATCTGCACTGGGCCGACCGCGCGACGCGCGCGTTCATCACGTTCATGGGTCGCAGCCTGTGCCGGGAACGGGTGCTGGTCGTCGCCACCTACCGGCCCGACGAGCTGCATCGCCGCCACCCGCTCCGCCCGGTGCTGGCCGAGCTCGAGCGTGACATCGGCTCGCGGCGCATCGAGCTGTCGCCGCTGACTCGCCACGAGCTGTACGAGCAGCTCTCAGACCTGCTCGGCGAGCCGCCCGACGGTGCGCTGGTCGACCGCGTGTTCGCGCGCTCGGAAGGCCACCCGCTGTTCGTGGAGGAGCTGATCGCCGCCGGACGCGACGGTCGCGGAGCGCTGCCCTCCACGCTGCGCGACGCGCTGATGGTGCGGATCGAGCGGCTGTCGCCCGCGGCGCAGCAGGTGCTGCGGGTGATCGCCGTCGGCCAGCGGCTCGACGACGAGCTGCTCGTCGACACCACCGGCCTCGAGCGGCTCGAGCTCCAGGCGGCGCTCCGCGAGGCCGTGATCAACTTCATCCTGGCCGTCACTCCCGAGGGTCGCTACCACTTCCGCCACGCGCTGCTGCGCGAGGTGCTCGACGACGATCTGCTGCCGGGCGAGCGGACCGCGATCGACCTGCGCCTGGCGGCGGCGCTCGAGGCGCGCCTGGAGCGCGACGGTCCGAGCGTGTACGTGTCGGCCGCGATCGCCCACCACTACGCCTCGGGCGGCGACGCACCGGCGGCGCTACGGGCCTCGGTGCGGGCCGCCGACGCGGCCGAGCGCGTTCACGCCTACGGCCAGGCCGCCCACCTGCTCGAGCGCGCGATCGCGCTGCTGGACCGGGTGCCCGATGGCGAGGCGCTGGCCGGCGCCAGCAGGCCAGAGATCCTCCGGCGAGCCGCGCGCTATCACGGCCTGGAGGGCGACTCCCACCGCAAGGAGGCGCTGGCCCGCGCCGGCCTCGAGCTCGTCGACGAACGCGAGCAGCCGCATCTGACGGCCCGCCTGCTGGACTCGCTTAGCGAGGCGCAGTGGCAGCTGGGGTACGGAGAGGAATCGCTGGCGACGATCGAGCGCGCCGTGTCGGTGCTGCCGCCGGGGGAGATGTCGCCCGAGCGGGCCGCGCTGCTGGCCTCGCAGGCCAAGACGCTGATGCTCCGCGGCAAGCACGTGCACGCGATCGAGGTCGCCCGCGAGACACTCGCGGCCGCCGTTGTGCTCGACGACAACAGCGTGCGCGGGCGTGCGCTGAACGCGTTGGGGACGTCGCTGATGGCGATGGGCGAAGTGGAGCAGGGCGCGGCCGCGCTGCGCGAAGCGGTCGAGCTGGCCGACAGGTTCGGCTTCCCCGGACAGCAGAACTCCGCCTACATCAACCTCGCCGACGCGCTGCACCTGGCCGGGAGGTTGCGCGAAGCCAGGGAGGTGATCGACGAGGGGCTCGCGCGTGAGCTGCGGCCGAGCCGCGTGTGGCTGCTGATCCTCCGGGCCGAGCTCGCGATCGAGGCCGGCGAGTGGGACGAGGCGGCGACGATGCTCGACGCGATCGGCGAGCGCCAGATCGGCAACACGCTGGTCAACCTCGACCTGCGGCGCGCCGAGCTCGCTCTCGGTCGCGGCCAGCACGACCTGGCTCGCCACTGGCTAAAGGAGGCCGCGGACATCAACTCGGCGATGGACGAGCCACAGTGGACCGGCGTGCTCGGCGCGCTGACGGCCGAGCTCGAGCGCCGCGAGGGCGACCTGGGTGCGGCCCGGACGGCGGTCCAGCTGGCGCTCGACCGGATCGACACCCGCACCGACGACGCGGCCCGGCTGGCGCGAGTCAGCGCCAGCGGCGCGACCGTGGAGGCCGACGCCGCGCAGCGGGCCCGCGATCTCGGTGAGCCCGAAGCCGAGCGCGCCGCGCTGGCCGCGGTCGACGCCCACGTTGACCGCGCCGGCGCCTCGGCCGCCAACAACGGGCCGATCGAGGTTGCGCGGATGCTGGTCGCGCGCGCCGAGCGCACCCGAGCGCGCGGCGAGGCGGACCCGTCGGCGTATGCGGTCGCGGCGCGGGCGTGGAGCGAGCTCGAGCGTCCCTACCCGGCGGCGGTGGCGCGCCTGCGCGAGGCCGAGGCGCACGCACTGGCCGGCGACCGGGCCGCGGCCACCGTGGCTGCCGGCGACGCCCACGAGACCGCGAGCCGGATCGGGGCGGGGTGGCTGCGCGCCGAGGTGGAGGGCCTGGCGGCGCGGTCGCGGCTGCAGCTGCCGCTGGCCGAGGAGGAGGTCGAGCCCGAGTGCGACGAGCCGGTCGCCGAGGACCCGTTCGGTCTGACGCCGCGCGAGCGCCAGGTGCTGGAGCTGATCGCCCGGGGCGCGACCAACCGCGAGATCGGCGCTGAACTGTTCATGGCCGAGAAGACCGCGAGCGTGCACGTGTCCCGGATCCTCAGCAAGCTCGACGTCCGCAGCCGCACCGAGGCCGCCGGCGTGGCTCACCGGCTGGGCCTCGCCGGGTGAGCCGGCGAGATCGTCCTCGACCGGCTTCGGGCGATGCTGCGGTGATCGGGCTGCGGCAGCTTGGGGGCGCCCGGGCTCGCCGCGGCGCCCGCGGACGTCAGTCGGTGGGATCCTCGCCCGGTCGCTCCCCGACCTCTCTGCCCTGCGTCGGGTCCTCGTCCGGACGCTCGCCGATCTCGCGTCCCTCGGTCGCGTCCTCGTCGGGCAACGAGCCGATCTCTCGTCCCTGCGTCGCGTCGGGATCGGGCCGGTCCCCCTCGGTGGGGTCCTCGTCGGGGCGCGAACCGCTCTCCCTGCCCCGCGTGGGATCTTCGCTGAACGACATCGCTGGCTCCTCTCGGTGACTGCGATGGGTGTAGCACCGGACGGCCGCTCGCGCAACATCGGCCCGCTTCCGGCCGGCTCGGCGACCGACGCCGCCGACGCGATCAGGCGCCGTCGGATCAGCTCGCGGGAGCTGACCGAGCTCGTGCTGGCGCGGATCGACGCGGTCAACCCGTCGCACAACGCGATCATCGAGCTGCGGCGCGAGGCGGCGCTCGGGGAAGCCAGCGCCGCCGATCGGGCGATCACCGGCGGACTGGAGCTGGGGCCGCTGCACGGGGTGCCGATCACGGTCAAGGACGCGTTCGACGTCGCCGGCATGCACACCACCTGGGGCAATCCGGCGTTCGCGGACCATGTGGCCCACCGCGACACCGAGGCCGTGCGCCGGCTGCGAGGTGCCGGCGCGATTGTCATCGGCAAGACCAACGTCGCGTTCATGCTCGGCGATTTCGCCCAGACCGCGAACGAGCTGCACGGGACGACGAACAACCCGTGGGACCCTGCCCGCACTGCGGGCGGATCGTCCGGGGGCTCGGCCGCCGCCGTGGCCGCGGCGATGACGTTTCTCGACTACGGGTCCGACCTGGTCGGATCGATCCGGATCCCGGCGAGCTTCTGCGGCGTGTACGGGCACCGGCCGAGCGTGAATGTGGTCCCGCAGGCCGGGTTCCAGCCGCCGGGACCTGCAGCCCCCGACAGCGAGATGCTGTACATGTCGGCGCTCGGCCCGTTCGCACGATCTCCCGCGGACCTGCGTACGGCGCTGCGGGCGACCGCGGGACCTCACGGCGCCGCTGCCCGCGCCTATGGCTGGCGCCAGCCGCCGCCCCGGCACGTGCGGATCGCGGACTTCCGGGTCGGCGTCGTGCTCGACGACCCCGTCGCGCCCGTGTGCGGTGACGTGGGCGGGCGGCTGTCAGACGCGGTCGACGCGCTGGCCCAGACGGGCGCGACCGTGGTCCAGGGCTGGCCGCCGGGGATCGATCCTGCCGGCAGTGCTGAGTCCTTCGGGTTTCAGGTGGGGCTGTTCTTCGCCTTTCAGCAGGGCGGCCAGAACGATCTACCGGTCGCCGACCTGATCGAGCAGGAGCGGCGGCGGATGGCCGCCCGCGCCGCCTGGGAGGAGCACTTCGGCGCCGTCGACGTGTTCCTCTGCCCGACGAACTTCACGGCGGCGTTCCCGCACGACCCGCGGCCGTTGACGCAGCGGACGATCGCCACGCCCGACGGCGAGCGCCCGTACTCGGAGCAGCCGTTCTGGACCGCCCATCCGTCGCTGGCCGGATTGCCGGCGCTGTCTGCACCGGTCGGCCTCGGGGCGGGTGGGATGCCGATCGGCGCGCAGATCGTCGGTCCGCTCTACGAGGACGACACCGCGATCACCTTCGCCGAGCTGCTGGCCGAGGTCGTCGGCGGGTATCAGCGCCCGCCGGATCCGCCCGCCGCCGTGCGGGATTGAGCCGTCCGGCCCGGCGGCGGATTTGGGTACAGTCACGCGATCGGGCGACGTGTGTCGACAGCGGGTCCTGTGGCGACGGCGATCGTGATCCTGGCACTGGCGGGGTGCGGTTCGAGCTCGTCCGATCATCCGAGCCAGCCGACCTCGAGCGCCGCGGCGGTCACGACGACGAGCTCGGACGCGTCCGGATCGGGTCCGACCACGATCGCGGCCCGCCGGCGCGCGCACCCGCAGGCGGTCGAGCCGGTCGCCGGACAAGCCGGAGGCGCCAGCTCGACGTCAGATCCTTCGCCCGCGCCCGCTGCTTCGACCACGCCCGATCCGAGCGCACCGGCGACGGTCACCTCCGGAGCCTCTCCGGGCGCGCCGAGCGACGCCGAGATCCGCGCCGAGGTCGACCAGTTCAAGCGGATCGTCGCCCGGTATCACCTCAACCGCATCAACTTCGCGCGGGACCTGCTGAGCCCGGACGAGCTCCCGACGGGCGAGTACCACACGAGCATCGCCTCGGTCGAAACCCTGTACGGGCACCGCGACGCGTGCGGCACGATCCTCCGCGCCGACGGCCTCGGGGTCGCCCATAAGACGCTGCCCTGCGGCACCGAGGTGATCTTCGTCTACCACGGGCGCGCGATCAGGGTTCCTGTGCAGGACCGCGGGCCGTACATCCCGGGCCGTGAATGGGACCTGTCGGGAGCCGTTGCGGAGGCCCTTCACTTCCCCGGCCTCGGCCCGGTGCAATGGCGGCTGGGATGACCTGAGACCGGCTGCCCGAGCCGCTCGATGTCCGTGATCAGACGTTCGCCGCTCCGAACGCGACGGCCGTGTGTTCCAACTTCCAAGCGGCGCCGGGGTCCGTCCGGACCCCGAGTGCCGCGCCTGTCAATATCCCCGTCCACCTTGAGGGCCATGAACCGATGCCTCCCCGTAGTGCTGCTGATGCTTGTGCTGGCAGTTCCTGCTGCCGCTGACGCGACGACCTACGGCGCGCAGGTCGGCGTCGACTTCCTCAACCAGTCTCGGGGCGTGTCGACCGCGGAGCAGGTGGTGACCTCGCTCAAGGCGCTGCATGCGGCCGGGGGGCGGATCGGCCGCGCCGACTCCGACTGGGCTGGGACCGAGCCTCGCGGTCCCGTCCATGGGCACCACCGGTACCACTGGGACTACGACGACATGATCGCGGGCGAGATGGCGAAGGCGCATCTGCGCTGGGAGCCCACGCTGGAGCTGGCCCCGAAGTGGGCGCAGGCGGACCGCCCGAACTTGCTCCGGCTGAAGGGCGGGAAGTTCGTCACGCCGCTGCCGCCGGACAAGAACTCCACTTTCGCCACGTACGCGACCGCGTTCATGGAGCGCTACGGCGCCGACGGATCGTTCTGGAAGACGCACCGAAAGCTGCCGTACCTGCCGGTGCGCTTCGTCGAGGTGTGGAACGAGCCCGACAACACACACTTCTGGGGTCCGCGGATCAACCTCCACGACTACGCGCAGATGTATGAGGCGGTCCGCACCGCCGTGCATCGCGTCAACCCCGGCGCGCGCGTGGTCACCGGCGGCCTGGCCTGGACCCAGAGCTCGATGCCCCGGCTGCTGAAGGCGTTCAACCACCAGCGGATCGACGCGGTGGCCGTCCACCTGTATTCGCACACGCCCAAGGACACGCTTGCGCTGGCCCGGTTCGCGATCGCCCAGATGCAGAACTTCCACCGCGGTTCGACACCGCTGGTGGTCAACGAGTACGGCTGGACCTCGCATCGCGGCACCTGGGGGTTCACCAAACGCCGGAACGTGAGCCGCTACGCCTACGAGGCGCTGGTCGGGCTCTCGAGGCTGCACATCGCCCAGATCCTGCCGTTCGAGTGGACCGACCCGTCGTGGGGCCTGAGCGACGGCACGTACGCGCGCGCAGTGGGGCTGATCACCCAGCGAGGCCGCTGAACCGTCGGCCTCTAGGGCTCCCACCGGCGCGCGAGCTCGCGGACCCATGATTTGGCGTCAGCCGGGTCCGCCGGCGGCCCGTCGACGACCACCAGCTCCGTGACGCCGAGGCGTTCGAGCTCCACGGCGTCGGACGGCGTACAGTCGGCCATCGCCACCGCCACCGACAGCTCCTCGAACCGCCGGCCGGCCTCGTCGCAGCGTTCGCGTAGCGCCGCGAGTCGTTCGGACACGTGCTCGATCCCCTCGAGATTGAAGCCGTACCAGCCGTCGCCGAGCTCGGCGACGCGGCCCAGCGCGGGGTCGCTGTTGCCGCCGAACACCACCGGCAGGCGCCGACCGCGCACGGGCTTGGGGTACACGCGGATCGAGTCAAAGCTCACGAACTGCCCGGCGAACGACGCGTGGTCGCTGGCCCACAACTCCCGCATCGCCGCGACGTATTCGACGGTGCGGGCGCCCCGGCGTGCGAATGGGACGCCCAGCGCCGCGAACTCCTCGGCCGACCAGCCGACGCCGACCCCGAGGGTGAACCGGCCGCCTGAGATCACGTCCAGCGAGGCCGCCTGCTTGGCCACGATCACCGGGTTGTGCTCCGGAACCAGCAGGATTCCCGTGGCCAGCCGGATCCGCCGCGAGGCCGCCGCGGCATAGCTCAGGCACACGAACGGATCGAGCCAGTCGGCGTCGGCGGGCACGGCGATCTCGCCGTTGTCGCTGTAGGGGTAGCGGGAGGTGGGCCGGTCGACCATCACCACGTGCTCGCCGGCCCACAGCGTGGCAAAGCCGGCCTCGTCCGCCTCCCGCGCCACGGCCGTGACGACCTCCGGGCGCGCGCCGGCACCGATTCCCAGCGCATGCAGTCCGACCCGCATGGGGCCAAACGTACCTGCGGGGACGGTCAGCCGTCGACCGTCGCGGCGAGCGCGGCGGTCAGCAGGGCGCTACCACCGGCCACTGCGAGCGTCGCGACCACTGATCCGTCGGGTACATCGTCGTGGGCCACCGCCGTCGCGGCGATATCGGAGAGATCGCCCGCGATGCTCACGGCCAGCCACGGGCGCATCCGAGCGCCGGTCAACGCCGCGACCAGCGCGGCACCGTGAACCGCGATCTCGCGTCCACCGATGCCCCCCAGCGGGACCCGGATGGGCGCGGACGCCGTCGCCGGGCCCAGCCACCGGCGCGTGAGGCGCTCGGGCGCCACGATCAACCCGACGCCATAAGCCAGGCGCAGCCCGAGCACCGGCACGGCCGCAAGCCGCGCCCGATCCCTAGTGACGGCCACCAGTCGTCGCCCTAGCCCTGCCGCTCGATCGAATCGCCGATCAGCCAGATCGTGGGCGGCCACAGGCCCACGAACAGCGCCCGGCGCTCGGCGTTCCCGCGCTCGTCCTGGTCGACGGTCTTGGCTCGGATCCATAGTCCGATGCACAGGCCGACCGAGGACAGGGAGAGGATCTGGAGGTGCCAGGAGCGGATCCCAGCGTTGCTCAGCAACTTGACGAGCATCAACCTGATGCTACCCGGTCGGCGAGCAATCCCTAACAGGTTGTTTAGATAAATCTGTGGGTACAGTAAAAGGTATGCCTCGACGCCTCAGCTTCGCCCGCCGCTGGCGCACGGCGCTGACCTGGCCGTTCGGCGTGGCGCTGACCTCGTGGGATTACATGTGGCGCACCACGCCGTTGCATCGCCGTGAACAGCCCGTCCCAGCCGCCGCGGCGGATCGCGAGCTGCTCGAACTGCCGCCCGGCATCAGTGATGCCGGGGTGGCGGGCTACCGCCACGGCCACGGGCCGCTGTTTCACCGCCGCTATCGCACGCTGATTCGTGAGTCCGACTGCACCCCGGAGGAGCTGATGGTCAGAATCACCGCCGACCTCAACGGGCCGGCCCCGAGCACGTTCGCGCGCTTTGTCAAGGTGGTGGGCGAGCAGGGCGAGCTGTGCCTCGGCGACGAGTACGTGGTCCGGATGCCCGGCCCGTGGGACGGACCCGTGCGCGTGATCGACGTGCGCCCGCACTCGTTTCGCCTTGCGACGCTCGAGGGGCACCTGGAGGCGGGCCAGATCGAGTTCCGAGCTGGCCCCGACGCGCCCGGCAGGCTCTGGTTCGAGATCGAGTCGTGGGCTCGCAGCGGCGACGCGTTGTCCAACCTGCTCTACCACCGCCTGCGAATGGCCAAGGAGGTCCAGGCGCACATGTGGATCTCGTTCCTGGAGGGGGTCGTCGGGTTGTCGGGCGGCCGAATGACCGGCGGCGTGGATCTCGACACGCAGCGGTTGGAGGACGTCCCCAGTGTCCGATGAGCAGCTGCTCGGGCCGCCGCGGGTCCGGCGGCGGCTGGCCGGTCTCGCTGCCAGAGACCTCAACTTCGACCTCGCCGCACTCGGCGGCGCCGGCGGCGGATGGCAGATCACCGACGTGTGCCAGGCGCTCCCGGCCGAGGCGCCCGGGATGCCCACTGAGGGGGGCAGCTGGGAGATCGCCCAGCGGCTGATGCGGGGCTACGAGTTCGCCGATCCGTCGATCGTCAGGGCCTACTACGACCCCGTCGTGCCGTTGCAGCGTCGCGACATGTTGCTTCGGCTCCGGGCGCTCGGGCTGGTGTCGCTGTACGTCGGCGTCCGCGTCGGGGACGTCTACGAGCGCACGCTCGAGGTCGGCGGTCGCGAGGTGCACACGTGGGGTTGGAACTACCGCACGTTGGAGGGTCATGTCGAGATGGGTCAGATGGCCTGGGAGGTGTGGAAGTGGCTCGCCACGGGCGAGGTCGAGTTCCGCGTGCACGCGATCTCCCGCGATGCCCACATCCCGAACCTCGTGATCCGGCTCGGGTATCGCCTGGTCCGCGGTCATGAACGGCGGCTGTTCCTCAACAGCACCAGCCGCCGGATGCGCACGTTCGTGCAAGTCGCCCTCGACGAGGACGCCGCAGCCGAGCCGGTCCGCCGCGCCGCCGACGAGCTGACCGCGCGGTCCTCGAAGCAGGGCGGCGCCGCGCACCAGCAGCTGGCCCGCAACAGCGAGCCTCAGGAGAGGTAGGAGAGCGTGCGGTTGGTGATCGCCGCGGCGAGGCGGAGCTGGTCCTCGGCGGGGCGGCCGGGGTCGATCTCCAGCCGCGAGCGCACGGGGTCGATCAGGCCGGCGCGCTTGGCGGCGACGATCCCGGCGCTGACCCGGGCCGCGTCCCACACGACCCGCGGCTCCACGCTCCAGATCGTCTCGAACACGCGGTCCTCGTCGGAGCGCGGCCGCGTCGGAGGCGGCTCCCAAGCCGCCAGGCAGACCGCATGATCCTCGGCGCAGCACACTACGGTCCATTCGCGGGCCATCGGGTGATTGCGCTCGATCGGCACCTCGGCCGGGCCGTGGCGCGGCTTGCGCAGCCGGTCGAAGTCCGCGAACGTGACGGCGAGCTCGGCGCCGCGAGCCAGCTCCCGCCAGCGGGCCTGCTCCTGTCGGTAGAAGCGCTCGCTCTGAAACGACGCGAACAGCAGCGGGCGGTCCGCCCGCGAGAGGCTCTCGTCCTCGATCGCGCGGGTCAGCGCCAGCAGGAACGGTTTGCGCAGCGGCTGCGGCTCCAGGTCAGGGCGGTGGCGGCGCAGCGACGCGTACACCGAGGGCGGCGGCGAGGCCACCGCTTCCTTCACGCGCTCGATCGCGGCCGTCAGCGACAGTCCCACAGATCGCTCGGAGGCCACACGGCGCACCAGCGCCACCTCGGCGTCGCTATAGCGACGATGGCCGCTCGGCAGCCGCTCCGGCGACGGGAAGCCGTAGCGGCGCTCCCACATCCGCAGCGTCCCTTCGGGGACGCCTGTGCGCTCCACGAACTGGCCGATCGTCAGCCCGTCTACCACCGTTCCTCCCTATACATCGCGTTGAGCTTTTCCAGCGAAAGTGTACGGGTCTGGGCCGCGACGGTCGGGGGCAGCGCGTGAGCGTCCACCGGCTCGAGCGCGAGCAGGTGATCGACCGCCCGCTGCCCGAGGTGTTCGAGTTCTTCTCCCGGGCGGGCAATCTCGAGCGGATCACGCCTCGGTGGCTGAGCTTCGGGCTCGTCACCCCCGAGCCGATCCCGATGGCGGCGGGGACCGTGATCGAGTACCGGCTGCGGCTGCACGGCGTCCGGTTGGGGTGGTTGACCCGGATCGACGAGTGGGAGCAGAATCGGCGGTTCGTCGATCGGCAGGTCCGGGGTCCGTACCGGTTGTGGCGCCACCAGCACGAGTTTGCGCCGGTGGCGGCCGGGACCCAGGTGCGCGACCGCGTCGACTACCAGTTGCCGCTGGGGCCGTTGGGTGAGGCGGCGCGGATCGCGCTCGTCGACCGCGACCTCGAGCGGATCTTCGACTACCGGCTGCGGGCGGTCGCGCGCCTGTTGGGCTGAGACAGCGGAGCCGGGTCCCGATAGCTTCGACGGGTGGCGTTCCGCGACGCAATCCAGTCCCCGGACTTACCCGCGCTCGAGCGCCAGGCGCTCCCGCAGGACGGCGAGCTGCTGCTCTCTGGCGCGCTCGTCGAGCCCGACGGCGGCGGGTCGGTCGGCGCCAGGCGGGTGCGTGTGCGCGAATCAGAGCTGCGCGGCGTGACCCTCGACGCCGACAACGCCCCGGGGCTGGAGCTGACCGATGCGGTCCTGCGCGACTGTGAGCTGTCCAATATCGACGCTCGCGAGGGCCAGATCAGACGGGCCGAGCTGCGCCATTGCCGGATGGTCGGATTCTCGTTCGGGCTCGCGCCGAGACGTCGTTCATGGAGGCGCAGCTCGAGGCCGTCGAGTTCGTCGACTGCCGGCTCGCCGGCGCCGACTTCCGGGGCGCGCGCGTCCGGGCGTCCGCGATTCGCGGCGCCTCGCTGGACGGCGTGCTGGGCGTGGAGTCGCTGCGCGGGCTGCGGATGCCGTGGAGCGACGCGATCGCCTCGGCCGGTGCGATGGCCGCGGCACTGGGGATCGTGATCGACGACGACCAGTTGTAGTTCCTGACCACGTTGTTCCGCCGAAGCTCGGCGAACGGTCGCCCGGATCTCGGGCGGTCCCGGCCCTCGAGCGGCGACATGCTTAACGCCCCACTCGAGGCCTTCGCGGGTCAGCGTGGGACGTTGATCACGTCCCACGTGGCCAACGTCCCACGATGGCGCCCAAAGCGCTCGAGTGGGACGTTGTGCACGCGATTTCGCCGCTCGGGGGACCGGGCCGCGGGCGGCTACGTCGCCACGGTCTCGGCGCCGAGCTCCTCGGACATGGCGACATCGATCGAGTAGTCGATCGGCACCAACGATCAGCGACGGCAGGTCGAGCGTCAGCGCCCGGGCGAGCAGCCGCGAGAACTCCTCGGCGCTCGAGCACCGCCACGCCGGCATCCCGAACGATTCGGCCAGGCGTACGAAGTCGGGGTTGCCGAACGCGACGTCGAAGTGGCGGCCGAACTTCTTGTCCTGCTTCCAGGCGATCGAGCCGAACTCGTGGTTCTCCCAGATCACGTTGACCACGGGGGTGCGCAGCCGGACCGCGGTCTCCAGCTCCTGGCAGTTCATCAGGAACCCTCCGTCGCCGCTGACTGCGACCACCTTGCGCTCCGGGTGCACGAGCTTGGCGGCGATCGCGGTCGGCAGGCCGAATCCCATGCCGGCGAGGCCGTTGGCGATCAGCACGGTCCCGGGCTCGTGTGCGGGGAACATCCGCCCGATCCACAGCTTGTGCAGCCCCACGTCTGACACCAGCATGTCCTCGGGTCCGAGCGCATCGCGGATGTCCGACAGGACCCGCGGCGGCCGGATCGGGAAGTGGTTGTCGTCGCGGGCGTCGTGCAGCGCGCGCATGACCACGTCGTGCAGCCGGCTGCACCCGGACTCGAGCGTCGCCGGGCGCTCACAGCAGGCGGCCAGCCTGGCCAGCACGTGGGCGATGTCGCCGATCAGCTCGACCTCCGGCAGGTAAAACTCGTCGATCTCGGCGGCGACGCTGTCGATCACCACGATCCGCTTGTCGGCGTTGGGGTTCCAGTGCTCGGGCGCATGCTCGACCAGGTCGTAGCCGATCGCCACCACCACGTCGGCGTCGTCGAACCCGGCCATCGAGTAGTCGCGCGACTGCAGCCCGACGGTCCCGAGCGCGCGGGGGTCCTCGTAGTCGAGCAGTCCCTTGGCCATGAACGTCTCCGCCACCGAGATCCCGGTCGTGTGCACGAACTCGCGCAGTGAGCGGGCGGCGTGGGCGCGGATCGCGCCGCTGCCGACGAGCGCAATCGGCCGCTCGGCCCCGGCGATCAGGTCGGCGGCGGCCTGCAGCTCGTGCGTTCCGGGCTCGGGCTGTACCGGCGCTCGGCGCGGCAGCGGTGAGGCGTCCAGCGGCCTGGCCATCACATCCTCGGGAAGTTCCAGGTGAGTCGCGCCGGGCTTCTCGGACTCGGCGACCTTGAACGCCTTGCGCACGACCTCGGGGACGATCTCGGCGCTGTTGACGCGGGCGTTCCACTTGACGATCGGCCGCATCACCGCGATCAGGTCGACGTACTGGTGGGACTCCTTGTGCATCCGCTCGAGGTCGGACTGGCCCGTCAGGGCGACCAGTGGGGCCCGGTCGAGGAACGCGTCGGCGACCGCGGTGACGAGGTTGGTGGCGCCCGGGCCGAGCGTTCCCAGGCACACCCCCGCCCGGCCGGTCAGCCGCCCGTAGCCGTCGGCCATGTAGGCCCCGCCCTGCTCATGCCGGACCGGGATGAAGTCGATGTCAGAATCAGACAGGGACTCGCTCAGGTCGAGCGTCTCCTCGCCGGGGATCCCGAAGACGTAACGAACTCCCTCGGCCTCCAGGCACTCCACGAACACATCAGACGCTCTGCGTGCAGCCATGTCAGCCCCGTATCTAACCGAAACCCCAGCCGCGCAATCGTGTCCTTACCAGGACATGCGATTCCGCCGCCCACTCACCGCCGTCGTCGCCGCCGCCGTCCTCGCCGCGCTCGCGGTGGTCGCGTCGCTCGCCCTGGCCGCCTCGGCCTCGGCCGCCGGGAGCCTGTTCATCCGCGGCGGCGGTTTCGGCCACGGGGTCGGGATGAGCCAGTACGGCTCCTACGGATACGCGCTTCACGGCCGCAGCTACCGCTGGATCCTCGCCCACTACTACCATGCAACCAAGCTCGGAACCGTCGATTCCAACCGCCGCGTGCGGGTGTTGCTGGGGACCAGCGAGGCGTCGTTCGCCGGCGCCGCGCGGGCCGGCAACAAGAAGCTTCGCCCGTCGGTCACCTACACGGTCCAGCCGCTCGCGGACGGGTCGATCAACCTCCGCAACCCGAAGGGCAGGAAGGTCGGTCACTTCACGGCGCCGCTGACCGCGACCGGCCCCGGCCCGCTGGCGCTCGCCGGCTCGGGCAGCTACCACGGCTCGCTCGTGTTCACCCCGAACGGGCGCGGTGGCGTCGACACCGTCAACTCGGTCGGGCTCGAGGACTACGTGCGCGGGGTGATCTCGTGGGAGATGCCCTCGAGCTGGGCCGCCGAGGCGCTCAAGGTCCAGGCCGTCGCCGCGCGCACGTTCGCGATCACCAACAGCGTCGGAGGCTCGCTGTTCGACGTGTATGCCGACACCCGCTCGCAGGAGTACGGCGGAGTCGCCGCCGAGACGCCGTCGACCGACGCGGCGGTCGCCGCCACCCGCGGCCAGGTCGTCACCTATCACGGCTCGCCGGTCATCACCTACTTCTCCAGCAGCTCGGGCGGCCACACCGAGAACGTCGAGAACGTGTTCGCAGGCTCGGCGCCCGACCCGTGGTTGCGCGGCGTGCCCGACCCCTACGACGGCGCCGCCGGCAACCCCAACCACCGCTGGGAGCTGAGCCCGAGCCTGCCCGCCGCGAGCGCGGCGCTCGGCCGGCTGGTCAAGGGTCGGCTCGTCGGCATCAAGGTGCTCGAGCACGGCGCCTCCCCGCGGATCCTGCTCGCCGACGTGGTCGGCAGCGACGGCGTCGCCCAGGTCACCGGCGAGCAGCTCCAGCACGCGTTGCACCTGAAGACGACGTACGCATCGTTCACCACGATCGCTTCGTTCAACGGGCCGCCGAAGCCGACGCTGACCGACCGTCGCCGCGGCGGCGCGCTGAAGCAGGCCCAGCGCGCGGAGGCCGAGGCGGTGCTGGCGCTGGTCCCGCTGGTCCGCCAGCTCGTGTCGGGCGCGGTCCCCGGCATCCACGGCTCCGTGTACCCGGCGCCGCGCGGCTCCCGGGTGGCCGTGCAGGAGCGCGGCACGCACGGGTGGAGGACGGTCGCGCACGCGTCCGTGCGGTCCGACGGCGCCTACGGCCTCCGGGTTCCCGGCCCTGGCACGTATCGCGTCGTCTACCGCGGGTTCGACGGGCCCGCGGTCGCGATCTCCTGAGGGTCCTCCGGCGACGCCAGACGCGGGCTGGGCGGATCGCTGCGGCCCGTGGCCGCCCGGACGTCTACCCTCCGGCGTCATGTCCGGCCCGCTGCTGGCAGTCGACGCCCCGTTCGTGCTGTACCGGTCGTTCTTCGCGCTGCCCGACTCGATCCTCGGCGCCGACAAGCGACCCGTCAACGCGCTGCTCGGCGCGGCCAACGTGCTGCTGCGGATCGCCGCCGACCGCGACCCGCGCGCGATCGTCGTCTGCTTCGGCGCCGAGGCGGCCGCCTACCGCGCCGAGGCGTTTCCGCCCTACCACGCCGACCGCCCGCCGGTCCCCGACGCGCTCGCCTGGCAGTTCGAGCACGCGCCCGAGTTCTTCGAGGCGTTCGGCTGGAGCTGCCGGAACTCCGAGGACCTCGAGGCCGACGACCTGCTCGGCTCGCTGGCCTCGGTCGAGCAGGCCGCGGGCGGCAAGACGCTGCTGCTGACCGGCGACCGGGATATGTACCAGTGCGTCAACGAGCACGTCAGCGTGCTGTATCTGAAGTCGGGGACCACCGGCTTCGAGGAGGTCGACCCGCGTGAGGTCAAGCAGCGCTACGGGATCGAGCCCGCGCTCGTGCCCGACTTCATCGCGCTGCGCGGCGACCCGTCCGACAGCCTGCCCGGGGCGCCCGGCATCGGCCCCAAGACCGCGGCCGACCTGCTCCACCGGCATGGGTCGCTGGAGGGCGCGATCGAGGGCGCCAAGGACGAGCGCCCGAAGGTCCGCGCCGCGCTCACCGAATCGGCGGACATGCTCCGCACCTTCAGGGAGATCGCGACCCTCCAGGAGGTCGAGCTGGAGCGGCCCGCGGATCAGCCGACCGATCTGGAGGGCGGCGCGAAGGCAGCCCGCAGCCTGGGCCTCAACCGGCTGGCCGAGCGCCTCGACGCGGCGGACTCACTCGGCGACTTGTAGACGAATCGCGATCGTGTCGTCCTCACGCGCCATCGGCCTGCTCGGCGCCGTCGTGATCGCGGCGCTGGCGCTGGCGGGTTGCGCGTTCTCGGGCGCCAGGACCGATCCCAGCACCGACGTGACCACCGCCGCGCAGATGACAAGCCTGCGCCCGCCGCCGGCGATCTCGCTCGACGACGGCTGGCGCTACTACGCCGACCCGCGCGACGTCGGCCTGACCGAGGGCTGGCCCGAAGGTCCCCGCGCCGCCGGGGCCTCGGTCACGGTGCCCAACACGTTCAACCCCAACGTCGTCCGGGCTCAGGACGCGGGCAGGGTGGGGTGGTACGCGCTTCGCTTCACGGCGCCGCCGGCGGGTGACGGGCGTTCCTGGGCGTTGCGTTTCGAGCAGGTGCGGCGAACGGCGGACGTGTGGCTCAACGGCCACAAGCTCGGCTCCGCGAACAACACCTACGCCCCGTTCACGCTGCGCGCCTCAACGCTGCGACCCGGTGCCTCCAACCTGCTGGTGGTCCGCGTCGACAACGCCGCCGGCCCCGGGGCGTTCCCCCAGGACTGGTGGAACTGGGGCGGAATCGTCGGCGACGTCTCGCTTCAGCCGGTCGGCCGGTTGACGCTGTCCGATCTGGGCGTGATGCCGCGGCTCAGCTGCCGGCTGGCGTGCGGGTCAATGCTCGTGCAAGGCGTCGTGCGCAACGTCTCCTCGGAGGCGCTGCAGGGCCGGATCGAGGTCCGGGTCACGTCGCCGTCGGGGAGCAGCTGGACCGCGCACCAGGATTTGGGGCGGGCGCTGGCGTCCGGTGGATCCAGACAGGTCAGCTTCCGCATGTCGCTGCCGGCCCGCCCGGAGCTGTGGTCACCGTCGAACCCGGCGCTGTACGAGGTGCAGGTGAGCATCACCGCCGGACAGCGCGTCGAGCAGTCAAACTCGCTACGGGTGGGGATGCGCACGGTCAGGGTCGAGCACGGGATCCTGTACCTGAACGGCAAGCGGCTGTGGCTGCACGGCGCGTCGATCCACGAGGACGTCCAGGGCACCGGCGCGTCGCTGACCGACGGCGACATCAACACAATCGTCTCCCAGCTGCGATCGGTCGGCGCCAACATCACCCGCGCCCACTACGCGCTCAGCGAGCAGCTGCTCGAGGCGCTCGACCAGGCCGGGATCCTGGTCTGGTCACAGCCCCCGGTCGACCACGCCGACCCGCAGCTGGCCAGGCCGGCCGGCCGCCGGCGCGCCCTGGCGCTGCTGCGCGACACGATCCTGGCGCAACGCAGTCATCCGTCGGTGGTGGTCGACTCGGTCGCCAACGAGCTGTCGCCAACGCCCGACTCCGAGCCCGGCACGCGGGCATACCTCGAGCAGGCGATCCCGCTCGCCCGGCGCCTGGATCCGGTCGCGGTGGTCGGACTGGACACGCTCTGCTACACGGGCTATCCGGCCCAGAAGATCTACTCGAAGCTCGACGTGCTCGGGATCGACAGCTACTTCGGCTGGTACACCGGCAGGCGCGGGCACTCGATCTCCAACTTCGACCAGCTCGAGCCGTTCCTGCGCCTGTCGCACCAGCGCTATCCAGACCAGGCGCTGGTGATCTCCGAGTTCGGTGCCGAGGGCGTGTTCGACGGGCCGGCCACGACCAGGGGCAGCTACGAGTTCCAGAGCGACTACTTGCGTCGCACCTACGACGTGCTCGACCGTCTGGAGTTCATGAACGGATCGATCTACTGGCCGTTGCGCGACTTCGCGGTAGCTCCGGGCTGGAGGGGCGGCGCGCAGTTCCCGCAGGGCTACGACACCGACGGTCTGACCCATAAGGGACTGATTGCCTACGACGGCACGCAGAAGCCGGCGTTCTCGGTCGCCGCGCAGCTGTTTGCGCAGCCGCCCCCGTTCGCCCGGTAGTCGACGCTAGTCAGCCACGCCGCCCATCGTCAGGTTGACGGTCGTTCCGGTCAGCCCGCTCGCCCCGTCGGACGCCATCAACACCGCCATCTTGGCCACCTCCTCGAGCGCCATCACCCGGCGCGGGTGGGTCGTGCCGGCTAGGTAACCCTGGAACTGCTCCCAGGTCATGCCCGTCCGAGGCTTGGCGTCGAACACCTCCCGCATCGTGCTCGTCTCCGGGATCCCGTGCGGTCTCAGTGTGACCACGCGAATGCCGTGAGGCGCGAGCTCGAGCGACAGGTCTCGAGTGAGTGCCTCCTTGGCCGCCTGCGCCGGACCGTAGCCGCCGTTCAACGGGGTCCCGGCCCGGGCGGGGAGTGCGCTGACGGTCATGACGACGCCCGATCCGTTCGGGATCATGCAACGTGCCGCCAGGCGCGCGGTCAGGAAATACGATGTGGCGTAGGTCGTGATCGGCCGCGAGAACTGCTCTGCGCCGATCTCGGTCAGCGGCACGCCGAGAATCCCCGCATCCGATATCCCGATCGCGTTGAACGAGATGTCGACCCGACCCGCCCGATCGATCACGGACCGCAGATGCTGTTGCACCGCCTGTTCGTCGAGTGCGTCGACCTCGGCCGTCCCGGCGGATCCGCCGACGGCGACGATCTCCTCGGCGACTGCTTGCAGCGGCGATTGGAGGCGCCCGGTGAGAAACACGTTGGCGCCCTCGTCCGCGAAGGCGCGGGCGACAGCGCCGCCGATCGCCCCTCCGGCCCCGTAGATCACGGCAACCTTGTCTTGCAGAATCATCTGAGTTCCTTTCTGCGCCCGAGTGGTCACCCGGCCGCCCATGAGTTGGAAGCGTCGGATCAGGTAGACACCGCCACGTCGGCAGACTGGGCGTCCGCCGACCGCCCAGTTCGGGCCCCGGCCGGTGTCCATACGCGATGGAAGTGACAACCTGGCCACGAAAGCGAGTCGACGGTGAGTGTGATGACAGATGACCTGATCTCGAGGGCGCGGGCTGGGGACGGCGACGCGTTCCGAGCGCTGACCGAGCCCCACCGCCGCGAGCTGCAGGTGCACTGCTATCGGATGCTCGGCTCCCTGCAGGACGCCGAGGACGCCCTCCAGGACACACTGCTGTCCGCGTGGCAAGGCCTCGGACGGTTCGAAGGGCGCGCCTCGATCCGAACCTGGCTGTACCGGATCGCCACCAACCGGTGCCTCAACGCGCTGCGCTCGGCCAGCCGCCGACCCGCGATCGAGTGGAACATCCCCGGGGTGCAGCCGCCCGAGCCGACCCGGCTTGGCGAGGCCCCGTGGCTCGAGCCGTTCCCCGATTCCCTGCTCGAGGACGCGATCAGCGTGCCGCTCGGCCCGGAGGCCCGCTACGAGCAGACCGAATCCATCTCGCTGGCCTTCGTGACCGCGCTCGCGCTCCTGCCACCCCGTCAGCTCGCCGTTCTGATCTTGCGTGACGTGCTCGGATTTCACGCCGGCGAGGTGGCCGAGATGCTCGACTCGAGCGTCGAATCGGTTAATAGCGCCCTCAAGCGGGCGCGCGCCAGCCTGGAGCGCCGGCTGATCCCGGCCGGCGACCGGGAACCGCCCCCGACCTCCGGCTCAGCCGCCGAGGAGGCGATCGTGGCCAGGTTCGTCAGCGCCTACGAGTCGGCCGATCTCGACGCGCTCGTGGCCTTGCTGACCGACGACGTGTTCACCTCGATGCCGCCGATCCCGTTCGAATACGAGGGCCGGGACGTGGTGGCGCGCTTCTGCGCCGGCATCTTCGGCGCGGGCCGGAGGTTCGACCTGGTTCCGACTAGAGCCAACGGTCAGCCGGCGTTCGGAGCCTACCTCCGCGCGCCCTCCGGCATCCGCCGCGGGACCGGTCTGATCGTCCTGGCCCTCGCCGGCGACCGGATCTGCGCGATGACCCGCTTCGAAGGCAGCGTGCTCCCGTGGTTCGGGCTGCCGCAATCGCTCCCGAGCCGATAGCCGGCGGCTTGCGCCGGGCGCTACCCGGATGCGCTGTCGCCGACGATCGCGAGCACGGCCTCGCCGTGGCGTTGCACGAACGCCGGCCCGATCCCCTTGATGTCCGCCAGCTCGGCCAGCGACCTGGGCCGCAGCGACGCGATCGTCGCCAGCGTGCTGTTGTGGGCGACCGTGTAGGCGGGCTTGCCGTCACTGGCGCGCACCCGCCATTGGCGCAACGTCTCGAGCAGCCCGGCGTCGGCTGGGTCCAGCGGCGCCGCGTCCTGGGGGCGTGAGCGCTTGCTGCGGCCCGGGGTCAGCGAGGCGGGGTCGGGCAGTCCGATCGTGTCCGGGTCGCAGACGTCGCAGCAGCGGCCCGTCGGCGCCGGCTCGCGCGGATCTCCGAAGTGCTGGAGCAGTGTCCGGCGCCGGCACTGGCCCGAGGCCGAGCTGAACGACTCGACCGCGCGGTACGCGCGCCAGGCCCGATCCTGCGCCGTGCGGCATATCGCCGCGACGTCGCCGGCGCGAGGCGAGGCGGCGAAGGTCACATGCAGGCGCCCGCCGGGAGCGGGCTCGAGCCGGCACAGCCGCGCGCGCTCGGCGACGCCGAGACTGATCCGGTCGCGATCGGATCGCGGCGCTTCGATCACCGCGGCGTCGCCGTCGCTGGCGCTGCGCAACCGCCGCACGTAGGCGAGCACGTCGTCGGCCTGGACGGCATCGCCCTTGATGAAGTTGATCAGCCGGCCCAGGTCCGCACGGCTGGCCAGCAGGATCGCGCGCGCGGGGTCGCGGTCGCGGCCGCCGCGGCCGACCTCCTGGTAGTAGGCCTCGACGCTCTTGGGGATCGCCCAGTGGATGACCGCGCGCACGTCGGCCTTGTCGACGCCCATCCCGAACGCGTTGGTGGCGACGACGATCTCGGCGTCACCCTCCATGAACCTGTGCTGCGCGGACGCGCGCTCGTCGGCCGGCATGCCGGCGTGGTAGCCGACCGCGAGCAGGCCGTCGGCGCGGAGGTGCTCGGACACCTCCTCGACCTCGCGCCGGGTGCCGCAGTAGACGATCGCGGGTCGGTTGGCCGGACTGGCGAGCGCCATCGTCAGCAGCATGTGCTTGCGCGCCTTGGTCCCGGGGCCGTCGAGTGCGATCACGTCGAACGACAGGTTGGGCCGGTCAAAGCCCGCTCGCATCACATACGGATCCCGGAGCCCCAGCCGGGTGCTGATCTCCTGCGCCACCTGCTCGGTCGCGGTCGCCGTGCACGCCATCACCGTCGGCGAGCCCAGGCGCTCGATCACGCCCCGCAGGCGCAAGTAGTCCGGCCGGAAGTCGTGGCCCCACTCCGACACGCAGTGAGCCTCGTCGACGGCGAACAGGCCGACCTCGCGCCGGGCCAGGGCGGCCAGGAACGTCGACGAGGCGAACCGCTCGGGCGAGCACAAGACGATCCGAGCGCGGCCCTCGCGGACATCGGCCAGGGCCCGCGCGGCCGCCTCGGCGTCCATCCCCGAGGCGATCATCGCCGCGGGGTGCCCGCCGAGCAGAAGCCGCCGGTACTGATCGGCCATCAGCGCGATCAGCGGCGAGACCACCACCGTGAGCTCGTCGGCGGCGAGCCCCGGCAGCTGATAGCACAGGCTCTTGCCGCCGCCGGTGGGCATCACCACGAGGCTGTCGCGCCCTTCCAGCGCCGCCGCGACGACCTCGCGCTGGCCGGGCCGGAACGCGTCCAGGCCGAAGTGCTCGAGCAGGACGTCGGGGTCCCGCGGGCCGTGATAGCGGCGCTCCGGCGGCGCGTCGACGTTGATCCGGTCCAGGCCCTTGAGCGCCTGTTGGGCGGCGTCCTCGTCCTCTGCCGGAGGCGGGACGGCCGCGCGGGCGCGGGCGATCGCCTGGGCGGCGCCGGCCGCCTCGGCGCGTTCGTCCTCAGTCAGCGTGCGCCACAGCTCGCGCAGTGCTTCCAGCTCGCGGTCGAGCTCGGCGTCGGCCGGCCCGGACTCGATCCGCGCCACCAGCGAATCGGCTCTGACGGTGAACTCGCTCATCGAACGTCTCAGCGTAGGCGCTCACCAGGACGGCGCTGTGACTACGCGCTCGCCCATTCGAGCTGGCGCGGCTGCGCCGGCTACGGCGTGAACTTGACGGTGATCACATCTCCGTCGGCGACCGGATAGTCCCGACCCTCCAGCCGCAGCGTCCCGCGATCGCGCGCGCCCGCATAGCCGCCCGCATCGACCAACTCCTCCCACCCGACCACCTCGGCGCGCACGAATCCTCGCTGGATGTCGGAGTGGATCAGCCCGGCGGCCGTCCACACCGACAATCCGCGGCGGAGGTGCCAGGACTGCGCCGGCTTGTCCTCGCCGGCGGTGAAGAAGGCGATCAGCTCGAGCAACGAGAAGGCGCCGCGCACGACGGCGTCGAGCCCCGACTCGGCGAGCCCCAGGTCGGCCCGCATCTCGGCCGCGTCCGCGTCGTCCAGCGCCGCCAGCTCGGCCTCCAGCCGCGCCGATACGGCCACCACCGCCGCGCCGTGGCCCTCGGCGTACTCCGCCAGCTCGAGCGGAGGCTCGTGGGAGCCCTCGTCGACGTTGGCCACGAACAGGACCGGCTTGGCGGTCAGCGGCTGCAGCAGCGCCATCGCGTCGGGGGCGTCTGCCGGCGGCGGGATGGTGCGCGCGGGGCGGCCCGACTGCAGCGCCTCGATCAACTGCTCGAGCCACTGCGCCTCGGCCACCGAGCGGCGGTCGCCGCTCTTGGCCGCCTTCGACACCCGCTCCAGGCGCCGCTCGGCCTGCTCGAGGTCGGCGTAGATCAGCTCGGTCTCGATCGTCTCGACGTCGGCCAGCGGATCGACGCGGCCGTCGGGGTGCACCACGTTGTCGTCGTGATGCGTGCGCACCACGTGCACGATCGCGTCGGTCTCGCGGATGTTGGAGAGGAACTGGTTGCCCAGGCCCTCGCCGCGGTGCGCGCCCGCGACCAGCCCGGCGATGTCGTGGAAGGCGATCGTGTCCGGGACGACCTTGGAGGCCCCGACCGTGCGCGCCACCGCGTCGAGGCGCTCATCGGCGACCGGGACGATCGCGACGTTGGGCTCGATCGTCGTGAACGGGTAGTTGGCCGCCTCGGCGGCGACGCCCGTCAGGGCGCTGAACAGCGACGACTTGCCGGCGTTGGGCATGCCCACGATCCCGACCTTCATTGGTGCACCGTCCCGCAACTGGGCCACATCTCCGCGAGCGCGGTCCCCAGCAGGGCCCCGGCGGCGACGTCGCTCGGGTAGTGAACGCCGAGATACGGCCTGCTGAGACCGAACGCGACCGCGGCGGCGTACAGCGGCGCCGCCGGCGCCACCCGGCTGAACGCGCGCGCGGCCGCGAACGAGGTGGTGGCGTGCGCGCTCGGGAACGACAGGCGCGAGATCGTGGGCGTCAGCGGCGGCAGGCCCTCGAGCTTGGGCCGAGAGCGCCGGACCGCGAGCTTGACCGCGTAGTTGAGCCCGTACGCCGCGACCACGACCCCGATGCCGCGCAGCCACGAGCGCCGCCGGGCGCCGTCGCGCTCGGCCATCGCGCCGACCGCTCCCAGTGCGAGCCAGCAGGCGCCGTGCTCGCCGGTGCGCGAGAAGGCCGAGATCAGGCGATCGGCGAAGGGCGCGTGCCCTCGGGTGCGGGCGAGCAGCAGCACGTCTCGATCGAGGTCGGCAGCAGACACGCGACGGGACTGTACGGGTCGGCCGAGCCCGAGGTCCGCGCGCCGGGCGGTGCGTTCAGGCCGCGAGCCGCGAGAGCTCGCCGGACCGGATCAGGGCCACTGCCGTGGCGATGTCCTCGTCCATGTACCGGTCGCGGTCCAGGAACGCGACGTGTTCGCGTAGGACCCGGAACGGCTCGTATGTCAACGGGCTGCACCGGTCGACGCCGCGGAGCTCGAGTGCCTGGCAGCAGGCGATCAGGTGGATCGCCGCGATGTTCTGAGCGAGCTCGACGATCGTGCGGGCATCGCGGGCGGCGATCGCGCCCATCGAGACCTTGTCCTGGTTGTGGCACTCGGTCGAACGGGAGTGGATCGTGGCCGGGTTGGAGAGCTTCATCGCCTCGGCGGTCATCGCCGAGCAGCACAGCTGCATGCCCTTGAAGCCGTGGTGCAGTCCCGCCTGGGCGTGAGCGGCGTCGAACCGCGGGATCAGGTTGGCGGTCAGGCCCGCGTTGAACTTCTCGTCGACGAGCAGCTCGAGCTGGCGGTCGATCAGGTCGCACAGGTTGGCGAGCGCGACCTTCAGCGAGTCCATCGCCTGTCCGATGTGGCCGCCGTAGAAGTTGCCGCCGCTCTCGACGCGCTGCCCGCCGACGTTGAACAGCGGGTTGTCGTCGGAGGAGTTGATCTCGATCGCGACCCACTGCTGCGTCCAGGCGAGCAAGTCGCGCAGGACCCCGGTCACGTGCGGGGCGCATCGGATCGAGTACTTGTCCTGCACCTGGCGCTCGAGCTCGAGGAAGTCCTCGCCGTGCATCCCGCCCGAGAACAGGTCCTCGCTGTCGAGCGCCAGCCCCGAGTCCGCGAGCAGGCGGCGGATGTTGCGCGCGCTCTGCACCATCCCCGGGTGAGGCTTGGCGTCGTCGAACAGGAAGGCGTTGAAGTGCCCGCGATTTCCAAGCAGCGCCTCGGACGCCATCGCGGTCAGCAGGTCGGCCAGATCGGCGAGCTCCTGGGCCGCTCCCACCGCGATGCAGGCGAACGCGCTCATGAACGAGGTGCCGTTGATCAGCGCCAGTCCCTCCTTGGCCTCCAGTGCCAGCGGCTCCAGCCCGAGCTGGGCGAGCACGTCGCCGGCGCGGCGCGTCTCCCCATCGAAGGTGACCGTCGATTCGCCGACGACCGTCCGCGCCACGTAGGTAAGGGGAACCAGATCGCCGCTGGCCCCGCACGAGCCGCGCTCCGGGATCAGCGGCACGATGTCGTGGTTGAGCAGCTCGAGCAGACGCTCCACGACCGCGACCCGAACCCCCGAGTTCCCCTTGGCCAGGCAATTGGCCCGCAGCAGCATCGCGACTCGAGCGACCTCGGGCGGCGCCACCGGCCCGGTCCCGCATCCCATGAACCGGAGCAGGTTCTGCTGCAGCTCGGCGGTCTTGCCCGCGGAGATCTGCCGATGGGCGCTGTCGCCCAATCCGGTAGTCACGCCGTAGATCGGGATTTCCTGCGCGATCAGGTCGCGCTTGAGCTCAAGACTCGCGGCGACGGCGTCGGCCGCGGCCGGCGATAGCGTCACCGTCCGATCTCGCCGCGACACGGCGAGGGCGTCGGCGATTGTCAACGAGGCGCCGTCGAGCTCCAGCAGCGTCCGCTGCCCGCGCTCCGCTGACGCCGTCGTCACGCTCATGCGGCGACTGTGGCAACTGTTAGAGTCAGACGCAACCAGCACGCTCCGAATTCGCCATCTCGTGCAACTCAGCCGCCCTCTGGACGCAATAAATCGCAAGATCATTGCGTTGCTGCGAGACAACGCGAAGCTGACCTTCGCCGAGATCGGAGCCGACGTGGGGCTGTCGTCCTCGGCGATCAAGCGCCGCGTCGATCGCCTCGAGCAGGACGGGGTGATCGTCGGATATGGCGCCCGGATCGACGCCACCGCGCTCGGCGACGGGATCGAGGCGTTGATCGAGGTCTACTGCGCCGACCACATCGCCCCGGCGGACGTCGGCCGGTCGCTTACCGGTCTCGACGAAGTGGTGTCGGCGTTCACCGTCTCGGGAGAGCCGGACGCGGTCATCCGCGCCCGGGTCGAGAGCATCGCGGGCCTGGAGAAGTTCGTGGAGCGGCTCCGCCACGATCCGAACGTGCTGCGCACGCGGACGCTGATCGTCCTCTCGACCCTGATCGATCGCCAGGGATGACCACGGCCGCCCAGCCCGCGACGTTCGCGACCCCCGACATCGCGATGCAGCGCCGCCCGGACGGAACGATCGTGCTCGTCTCGCGCCGGCCGCCGGCGTCCGCAGAGGAGTCGGTGCCGGCGGTGCTCGCCGCGCGGGCCGCGGCGCATCCCGATCGGCCGCTGGCCGCGCAGCGCGACGACGGTGATCGCTGGGTGCCGCTGAGCTATGGCGAGGCGCGCGCCAGCGCCGATGCCCTGGCCCAGTCGTTCATCGACCTCGGCCTCGGGCCCGACCGGCCGGTGCTGGTGCTGTCGGGCAACTCCGTCGAGCACCTGCTGGTCACCCTCGGCGCCTTCACGGCGGGCGTGCCGGTGGTGCCGATCAGCGTCGCCTACTCGCTGATGAGCACCGACCACGCCCGCATCCGGGCGATCGCCGAGCTGGTCGGTCCAGGGCTGGTATTCGTCGACAACGCGGGTCCGTTCGCCGCCGCGCTGGACGCGGTGGCGGACCTCGTCGGTGCGACGCTCGTCGCCCGCGGTGACCGTCCGGGGGCGCTCCGGCTCGACGAGCTGCTCGAGACCAATCCGGGTCCCGCGGTGCCGCACGCCCTCGCCGCCGTCGATGCCGACACGGTCGCCAAGCTGCTGTTCACGTCCGGGTCGACCGCCACGCCCAAGGGAGTCGTCAACTCGCACCGGATGCTCTGCTCCAACCAGGCGATGCTCCGGCAGATCTGGCCGTTCCTGGCGACCGAGCCGCCGGTGCTGGTCGACTGGCTGCCGTGGAGCCATACGTTCGGGGCCAACCACAACCTGAACCTCGCGCTGTTCAACGGCGGGACGATCTACATCGACGACGGCAAGCCGGCGCCGCCGCTGTTCGGACGCACGCTGGCGGCGCTCCGCGAAATCGCGCCGACCGTCTACTTCAACGTGCCCGCGGGGTTCGCGCTGCTGGCGCCGGCGCTCGAGCGCGACCGCGAGCTGGCCCGGCACTTCTTCAGCAGGCTGCGCTTCATGTTCTACGCCGGGGCGGCGCTGCCCGAGGCGCTCGCGGTCCGTCTGCGCGAGCTCGCTGCGCGAGTCGCCGACCACGACGTGCCGCTGACCTCGAGCTGGGGGACGACCGAGACGGCGCCCGCGGCCACCAGCGCACATTTCGACGATGCCGCGATCGGGTGCATCGGCGTCCCGATCCCCGGTACGACGGTCAAGCTCGCGCCCGACGGCGAGAAGCTCGAGATCCGCGTCAGCGGGCCCAACGTCACGCCGGGTTACTTCCGGGCGCCCGAGCTCGCGTCGGCGGCGTTCGACGACGAGGGCTTCTACCGCTCGGGCGACGCCGGCCGGCTCGTCGACGAGCGCGATCCGAACCAGGGGGTGATGTTCGACGGTCGGATCGCCGAGGACTTCAAGCTCCTGACCGGCACCTGGGTCACCGCCGGAACCCTGCGGCTGCGGCTGCTCAGCGCCGCCAACGTGCTGAGCGACGCGGTCATCTGCGGCCACGACCGCGATTACGTCGCGGCGCTGGCGTGGATCAACCAGGCGGAGGCGCGCAAGCTCCTCGGGCAGGAAGCGGACGTGGCGCTCGACGACCGGCGGCTGCGAACCCACCTGGCCGACGGACTGGCCGCCCTGAACCAGGGCGCGGGGTCCGCGGCGAGGATCGAGCGCCTGCTGCTGCTCCCCGAGCCGCCGAGCCTCGACGCCGGCGAGATCACCGACAAGGGCTACATCAATCAGCGCGCCTGCCTGCGCCGGCGCGCCGACAGGGTGGCGCTCCTTTACGCATCCGAGCCGACGGCGCAAGTCATCGCGCCCGCCTAACCCGGGTGCCCGGCGCCAAGGGGACGCCGGACACCCGGGGTGGTTTCCTCCTCCCAAACTGGATTCGCATCCTCCGCCCACGACAGCGCGTAGCGCCCGTCGTCGAGCTCGCGGCACAGGCCCGTCAGTCGCAGCGGTTTGAACGTGTCGCACATCACCGCCAGCATGCGGTGGATCGGCATCACGTCGGCTTCGGGCGCGCTCGGGCGCGTGACCGCTTGGATGGCCATTGCGGCGTGCAATGATCCGCTGGTCGACGGCTCGTCTCAAGACCGATTCGTTGCGCTTTCAGTAGCTTTCGGCGGCCCGTGGACCCGGTAGACGAAACAATCGTTGCGCTGCTCAGGCAGGATGCCCGGCGCTCGTACCTGGACATCGGCCGGCAGGTGCACCTGTCGGCGCCCGCCGTCAAGCGCCGTGTCGATCGCCTCGAGCGCGACGGCGTGATCCTCGGCTACACGGCGATCGTCGACCCCACCGCGTTCGGGTGGAACGCCGAGGCGTTCGTCGATCTCTACTGCGAGGGCGACGTCAGCGGGGAGGCGATCAAGCGCGCCGTCGAGCCCGAGCCGGGGGTGCTGTCGGCGCACACGGTTGCGGGGGAGGCGAGCGCACTGTTGCATGTCCAGGCGCGCGATACCAAGAGCCTGGAGCAGGTGCTCGAGCGGATCCGCGCGGCCAACGGGGTCAGCCGGACGGTCACCGGGGTGGTGCTGTCCACGCTGTTCACCCGCTGAGTCCCTGCGGGTGCTGGCGGGTCGTGGCTAGGAGCCGAAGCCGACGCGGTGCTCTTCGTGGTCGACCAGGACGTACACGATCTTGTTGACGTCCAAGGCGACCGTTCCGTCCTCGGCGGTCAGCTCGTGCCAGCCCTGCCCGCCGAGTGCCCCGCGGAGCGTTGACAGCTCCTGGGGGCCGACGCGTGCGCTCAGCACCTGGCCCCCTTCGAATCCGATGCTGACCTTCTGTGGCTTGTCGTTGTCTGTCATGTCTCAGTCGTGGGCGGCGGGCTCAACGAGCTCAGTCAGCACGCCGCCGGTGCTCGAAGGATGGATGAAGGCTACCCGGGAGCCGCGGATTCCGGTTCGCGGTCGCTCGTCGATCAGCCGCATGCCCTGCTTGGCGAGCTCGGTCAGCGTGGCGTCGACCGACGGCACCCGGTAGGCGACGTGGTGCAGCCCCGAGCCGCGCTTGGCCAGGAACTTGCCGACGGCGGTGTCGGGGGAGAGCGGCGCGAGCAGCTCGACGTGTGACCCGCCGACGTCCAGCAGCGCCGCCTCGACGCCCTGCTCGGCGACGGTCTCGCGGTGGACCAGCGGCATCCCCAGCGAATCGCGGTACAGCTTGACGGCGGCGTCGAGGTCGTCGACGGCGATGCCGATGTGGTCGATCGCGGACAGCATGGGGCGGGGAGGTTACTTCGTTGCACTCGGCCCCGAGCGCGGCTCGCACGGAACGAACTTCCCGGTGGGCGGGAACTTTGTTCCACGCGGCGATCGGCACGCGCCGAGAGGAACGAACTTCCCGGTGGGCGGGAACTTTGTTCCCCGCGGTGCGCCTGGACCGTCGAGGGGAACGAACTTCCCGGGTGAAAGGTCACATCCGACGTCTCCGACTCGCCGCGTGTGACGTTATGCCCGCTAACAGCGGGCGTTTCGTTACCCGGGATGAGCGCGCCGCGCCGCGCCGCATGTCACGTTTCGCCAGAGCCAATCGGGTTGACCGCGGTCGCGGCCGGCAGCCCCATGAAGATGATCGGCAGCCAGTCGTGCACCCAGGAGTCCAGGTCGGGATAACCCAGGAACGTCGCCGTATGAGGTCATCGGATCTCTGACTGGTGCTATTGCACCCGCTCGAGACGTGTATTCGGCGAGTACCTGCGTCCTGCCTTCGCGCGCGGCCGACCATCGACCAGGACGATGTCCGCGGTGAAGTCGTTGTCGCCGCGGATCAGCGACGAGCCTACGCCGTAGGCGTCGACCGGAATCCCGGCTGCCTCGAACTCGCGGATCCGCTGGACGGTGAAGCCACCGCTGGCGACGATCCGCACGTCGGTGAACCCACGGTCGTCGAGCGCGGCCCGCACCTTCTCGACCAGCCGGGGGTTCACGCCGGTCGGCTTGAAGCCGCCCATCTCGCCGATCAGCGAGCGGTCGACGAGGTCCTCGGAGGTGTCCAGTCGCACCCCCCAGAGTCGCGGTCCGAGCGCCTCGGCCACGGCCAGGGCGGTGTTGACGGAGTCGTTGTCGAAGTCGACCAGGACGGTGATGTTCATCTGGCTGTGGAACCGCTCGGCGAACAAGGTCGCGGCCTTCACGGTGTCGCCGCCGTAGGCCGCGATCAGCGCGTGTGGGACGGTCCCGATCCCGCGGCCTCCCCACCACGACGCCTGGGCGTCGGTGGATACGCCGATCGCGCCGGCCACGTGGGCGCTCCAGCCATCGCCGGTCTGCACCAGCCAGTGGTCGTGGCGGGCGGGGAAGTAGAAGATCTGCTTGCCGTTGGCCGCCGCAACGACCTCGCTGACATTGCGCATCACCAGCGAGCGGCGCGCCAGGCAGCCGAGGTACACGGTCTCCAGGTGGGCGAACAGGCTGTAGTCGCCCTCGATCGTCAGCACGGTCTCGCGGGTCGCGATCCGGTCGCCCTCGCGCAGCGCCCACACCTCGAGCTCGTCCCACGCGGTCGTCCACTTCCCGTCCTGCTCGCGGCCCGAGCAGGTCTTCAGGATCGCGATCGCCTCGTCGATCCCGCCGAGCACCGAGTCCTGCTTCTGGAACACCTGCATGGTCACCCACGGGTGGTGACCCTCGGCTTCGAGCAGCGACTTGGTATGGACGAAGTAGGCGTCTGAGTAGTAGCCCTCCCGGATCCGCTGCACGGGAAGGCGGAAGATCGCCGGGTCGAGGCGAGCGGAGACCTGCGTCGCCATGCGCGAGAAGTCTACGGAGCCAGTTGGTAATCTGGCACGGAGACTCATGCTTGCTCTACGCCGACACTGACCCCGCGTCCCCACGCCACCGCCGCCCGCTGAGGCCCGTCGCGGTGGCGCCGTCCCGTCGTCGTCCCTTCGTGAGTGTGAGCTGTGAGTACGTACCTGCGCGTCCTGCGCCAACCGGATTTCCGTCGTTTGTTCCTCGGCCAAGCGGCCAGCATGGTCGGCGACCGCGTGGTCGTGGTCGCGATCGCGCTGTTCGTGACGCAGACGACCGGCTCGGCCTCGGATCTGAGCATGGTGCTGGCGGCGCAGGCGCTGCCGCTGGTCGCCTTGCTGCTGTTCGGCGGCGTCTGGGCCGATCGGCTCCCGCGCCACCGGATCATGATCGCCACCGACCTGGTGCGGGCCGGGCTGCATCTGATGCTGGCGGCGCTGATCTTCGCCGGCAAGGTCCAGATCTGGCAGCTGGTCGTGATCGAGGCGGTGTTCGGCGCCGCGCAGGCGTTCTTCCAGCCGGCCTACAGCGGGCTGATCCCGCAGACAGTTCCGGAGTCGATGGTCCAGGACGCCCGCGCGATCACCGAGACAGTCGAGGACCTGGCGTTCCTGATCGGGCCCGCGATCGCCACCGGGCTGGTGCTCGGCGTCGGCGCCTGGGAGGCGTTCGCATTCGACGCCGCCACGTTCGCGGTCAGCGCGCTGCTGCTGGCGGGCCTGCGGCCGCGCAACCGCGGCGGCGGCGACGAGCCCCAGCAGCGCCTGCTCACCGAGCTGCGTACCGGCTGGCGCGAGGTCCGCTCACGCGCCTGGGTGTGGGTGACGATCGCGGGGTTCGCCGTGTCGGTGATGTGCGTGTACGCGCCGTGGTACGCGCTGGCCCCGCTGATCGCCCGCGACCAGTACGGCAGCGCCGGCGTGTTTGGTCTGCTCGAGAGCATCGCCGGCGTCGGCGCGGTGATCGGTGCGGTGCTGGCGCTGCGCTGGCGGCCGGCTCGGCCGCTGCGCACCGGGCTGCTGATGATCCTCGCCTGGCCGATCCAGGACGCGATGTTCGCGCTCGGGGCGCCGATCGAGTCGGTTGCGGTGTTGGCGTTCGCGACCGGCTTCGGGTTCTCGTTGATGGCGATCTGGTGGGAGACCGCGCTGGTGCGCCACATCCCGGCCAACCTGCTCTCGCGCGTGAGCAGCTACGACTGGATGGGCTCGCTGGCGCTGCTGCCGCTCGGCTACGCGATCGCCGGGCCGCTGGCCAGCGCACTCGGAGCCCAGCACGTGCTGCTGGTGGGCAGCGGGATCGGGCTGCTGATGCTCGGCGCGACCCTGGTGCCCCGTTCGACGCGTGAGCTGGCCGATCCCGAGGGAGACCTCGAGCGCGGCGAGCTCGGAGCGCTCAGCGACTCGACGCCGCAGGTTCGGGCAGCGGCGTCGCAGTCCACTCTGACCAGCTGACGCGTGCACAACGTCCCACCTGGGAGCTCATCTAGCCGAGCAGCTCACGCGCGATGTCCGCGTAGAAGCTCGCGGCGAACCCGAGGTCGCCGACCGCGATGCGTTCGTCGGCGTTGTGGATCAGTGGGAGCGCCTCGAGCAGTCCCTGCTCGCGCTGGGGGAAGAACCCGTAGGCGGCACACTCGGGGAACGCGTCGCGGAACCAGCGCGAATCCGAGAAGCCGGGGAGGATCACCGGGATCGTCTCGGCGCCCGGATCGTTGGCGCGGATCCAGCGGTCGATCGCGTCGACGATCGGGCCGGTCACCGGCGACTCGTTGCCGGTCACCTGCTCCGTGAACTCGATCTGCAGCTCGCGGCCGTCGTCGCCGAGCACCTCCTCGATCCGCCGGAGGGCCGCCTCGGCGCCCAGCCCGGGAGGCACCCGGCAGTCGATCTTCAGCGCGGCGCGCGCGGGGATCACGTTGATCTTGTCGGAGGCGTGGATCATCGTCGGCGTCAGCGTGACCCCGAACATCGGCTCGACCAGCTTCAGCAGCGCCGGGTCCGCCGCTCCGATCCGGGCCAGCGCGTCGCCGGGGCGCGCGGGGTCCTCGCCGAGCGCCTCGAGCATCGCGGCCGGAGCGCTGGCGAGCTCATAGGAAGGCGCCGCCCGGCCGATCCGCTCCAGCACCGGGGCCAGCTTCAGCAGCGCGTTGTCGCCGGTGTGAGGGATCGAGGCGTGGCCGGACGCGCCCCGCGCGGTCACCAGCAACCGGAAGATTCCCTTCTCGGCGCAGCACACCCCGTAGCGCCGGCGGCCGTCGAGCTCGAACGACAGCCCGGCCCCCTCGTTGAGCAGCATGTCGCAGCGGACCTTGTCGGGCTGCTGCTCGGTGAGCCAGCGCGCGCCCACGTCCCCACCGGTCTCCTCGTCGGAGACGAACACGAGCTTGAGCCCGCCGCGGGCCGGACGCCAGCCGCCGCGCGCAAGCGTCACCGCGGCGACCGCCTCGGCCGCGACCTGGGACTTCATGTCGATCGAGCCGCGGCCCCACAGGTAGCCGTCCTCGACGTCGCCCGACCACGGGTCGCGTCTCCAGTCGTCCGGATCGGCGAGCACCGTGTCCACGTGCCCGAGGAAGCAGAGCGTCGGACCGTCGGCGCCGCCATCGAGGTCGGCGACGAGGTTCGGCCGACGCTCGTCGTCGGCGAGCAGCTCGGTGCGGAATCCAGCGGCGCGCACGTAGTCGGCCAGGTGCTCGATCGCCGGCCGCTCGTTACCCGGCGGGTTGACGGTGTTGTAGCGGACCAGGCGCTGCAGCAGCTCGGTCGTCTCGCGCTGGAGGTCGGAGGGCGTCACGTCGCGGGAGCCTAAGGGATCCACGGGCCTCACCGGCCGGGCCGCGTACGATCCCCGATCGTGCCAGACGCCCCCGACGATCTCGAGCTCGCGCTCGAGCTAGCCGACGTCGCCGACCGGATCACGCTCGAGCGCTTCCGCGCCGACGACCTGGTGGTCGAGACCAAGCCCGACCTGACGCCGGTCAGCGAGGCCGACACGGCCGTTGAGCGGGCGATCCGCGAGCGGCTCGCCACCGCCCGCCCCGGCGACGCGGTGATGGGCGAGGAGTACGGGTCCTCCGCCGAAGGGGCCGGCACCGGCCGCCGCTGGGTGATCGACCCGATCGACGGCACCAAGAGCTACGTGCGCGGGATCCCGGTGTGGGCCACGCTGCTCGCGCTCCAGGATCGCGGCGACGTCTCGGTCGCGGTCGCCTCGTCGCCGGCACTCGGGCGTCGCTGGTGGGCCTCCCGCGGCCAGGGAGCGTTCATGCGCGACGGCCTCGGCGACGGTCCCCGGCCGCTGCGGGTGTCGGCGATCCGCGAGCTGGGCGACGCGCACCTGTCCTACGCCGACATCGAGGACTGGCAGAACCTCGGACGCCTCGACGCCGCGCTGGCGCTGGCCGGCTCCTGCTGGCGCTCGCGCAGCCTCGGCGACTTCTGGGCGTACATGCTGGTCGCCGAAGGCGCAATCGAGATCGCGCTCGACCCGGTCGCGTCGCTGTGGGACCTGGCGGCGCCGCAGCTGATCGTCGAGGAGGCGGGCGGCCGCTTCAGCGACCTGGGGGGCGCTCGGACCGCCGACGGCGGCGATGCGATCGCCACCAACGGCCCGGTGCACGAGGCGGCGATGGCGCTGGTCGGGCGCTGACCGCGGCCGGCACGGGTAGCTTGCACCGCATGGTCGAAGGCGAGCGCTGGCGTCCGGAGACGATCGCGGTGGCGGCCGCGCGCGATCAGTCGCCGGGCGCGCCGCTGAACGTGCCACCGACGTTCGCCTCGACCTATCGCGACGGCGGTCCGATCGAGTACGGACGCTGGGACAACCCCACCTGGGCCGCGTTCGAGCGGGCGGTCGGCGCGCTCGAGGGCGGCCACGGCGTGGCGTTCGCCTCAGGGCAGGCGGCGACGGCAGCGCTGCTCGCGCTGATCGAGCCGGGCGCCGCGGTGATGTACCCCGACGACTCCTACACCGGGACCCAGGCGCTGCTGAGCGAGCTCGAGCGAGCGGGCCAGGTGCGGCTGACCGCGGTCGACATCACCGACACCGACGCGATCCTCGCCGGTCTGGAGCAAACCGACCTGCTGTGGCTGGAGTCGCCGACCAACCCGACGCTCGGGATCGCCGACCTGCCGCGAGTGCTCGCCGCCGCTCGCGACGCCGGCGTGGACGCGGTCGTCGACAACACGTTCGCCACCCCGGTGCTCCAGCAGCCCCTCCGCTGGGGGGCCGGGGCGGTCCTGCACTCCGCCACCAAGTACCTGGGCGGCCACTCGGACCTGTTGATGGGCGTGGTCGTCGCGGGCGACCACCTGAGGCGCGACCTGCTGGTCGGCCAGCGGACGCTGCGCGGCGCGATCCCAGGCGTGATGGAGAGCTACCTGGCGCTGCGCGGCGTGCGCACGCTGGCCGTGCGAGTGGTCCGCCAGACCGAGACGGCCGCGGAGCTCGCCCGCCGCCTGGACGTCGACGGGCGCGTCGATCGCGTCCTGTATCCCGGGCTGCCGACCGATCCCGGCCACGAGCGCGCCCGCGCGCAGATGAGCGCGTTCGGGGCGATCGTGTCATTCGAGGTCGCCGGCGCCGAGCGTGCCGACCGGCTCGTGGCCGCGCTCGAGCTGATCGTCAACACCACCAGCCTCGGCGGCGTCGAGACCACGATCGACCGCCGGAGCCGCTGGCCCGGCGAGGAGCGGGTGGCGCCCGGGCTCCTGCGACTGAGCGTCGGGCTCGAGCACGTCGACGATCTCTGGGACGACCTCGACCAGGCGCTCGCCGCTCAGCGGTAAATGTCCTCCGACCCGCCGACCGGGGACTGCCGCGCGAGCAGGTCGAAGTACAGGACCGCGGTGGTCAGCGCGGTGAACGAGCGCACGATCGTGGCCACGGCGATGCCGACCACGACGTCGGACGCGCTGGTGCCGCCGGCGATTCCGGCCGCCGCCTCGCTGAGCCCCAGGTTCACCGCGGTGGTCAGGATCAGCACCCCGAACACGTGCCAGAAGTGGCCGCGGGTCAGGTCGGCGCCGCGGCGCAGGGCGCCCATCCAGTCGGGGTGCTCGAGCGCCGCGACCTGGGCGACCACCGCCCACCGCACGAGCAGGTAGACGCCGGGAATCAGGAACGCCAGCAGCCCGAGCCCGATCCCGAACCCGGCGGCGATCTCGGCGGCGGCGACAACCGGCAGAACCCGCATCACGCGGCCGGCCACGGTACGCGCGTTCGGGCGCTCGCCGCCGCTGATCATCACCACCGCGTGCGCATACAGCGCCGAGATCAGCGGCGCGATCAGCGCCACGTCGATCAGCACCAGAATCAGCGCGGTCGAGGCCTCGACGTGCTTGCCGCCGATCGGCGCGGTCCCCAGCGTGGCCAGCACGATCAGCTCGTACGGGGCGGTGACCGCGAGCGCCAGCGCCAGGAACAGCAGCGGGTAGCGGGCGTACAGCGAGAACGACGCGCCGACGATCTCCGCGATCGACCGCGGCCGGCCCAGGTCAACCTGTCGCTCGTTACGCAACGTCCACCACGCGCGCGGCGGGGATCGACTCGATCAGCGCGGCGGTGGAAAGCTCGAACACTTCATGCGGCGTTCCGGCCGCGGCCCACACGGTCTCAAACCGGCTCAGCGAGGAGTCGATCAGGGTCTCGAGCTCGCGGTCGTGGCCGAGTGGGGGGATCCCGCCGATCGCATAGCCGGTGGCCAGGCGGGCCTCGTCGGCGGTGGCGGGGCGCAGGCCCAGGCGCTTGGCCGCGACCCTGCGGTCGCCAGCGCACAGCACCATCACCGGCTCGCCGTCGCGCTGGAAGACCAGCGACTTGAGGATCCGGGCGGGCTCGACTCCGACCGCGGCGGCAGCCTCGGCGACGGTGCGCGCCGAGTCGTCGAGCACGACCACCGAGATGCTCAGACCGCGGTCCCAGAGACGCTCCTGGAGTCTCGCTGCGGTGGGATGCATCGGAGCAGTAACGGTATCCGGGTACGCAACGCGCCGGAGCCCGGGCGGGCGGGCCGACGGGCGGCTCATACTTACGACATGGAGCGATTGTTCGACACCGGCGAGCCGACCGCCACCGGCGGCCGCCAGCAGCTCCCCGCCGATGCCCCGCTGGCGACCCGGCTGCGCCCACAGACCGTCGATGAGTTCGTCGGGCAGCAGCGGTTGCTCGCTCCCGGCTCGACGCTGCGCCGAGCGATCGAGGAGGGCCACCCGCACTCGATGATCCTGCACGGACCTCCGGGCAGCGGCAAGACCACGCTGGCCCGGCTGGTGGCGAGTGCGTCGGACGCGGCGTTCGAGCAGGAGAGCGCGGTCCAGGCCGGCCGCGCCGAGGTCCGCGCGGTGATCGAGCGCGCCCGCCAGCGCCTGTCGACCAACGGCGCGAGCACGATCCTGTTCCTGGACGAGATCCATCGCTTCAACAAGGCCCAGCAGGACGCGCTGCTGCCCGCCGTCGAGGAGGGCCTGGTGACGCTGATCGGCGCGACCACCGAGAACCCGTACTTCGAGGTCAACTCGGCCCTGCTGTCGCGCACGCGCGTGTATGAGCTGGACGCGCTCGGCCCCGCCGACCTGCGCGTGCTGCTCGACCGCGCAGTCGCCCGGGGCGAGTGCGGGCCGGCCGCGGGGATCGAGGAGGAGGCGCTCGAGTTCCTCGCCGAGCGCTCGGCCGGCGACGCGCGCACCGCGCTGAACGCGCTCGAGCTCGCCTGCGAGGCCGCGGGCGAGGGCGCCCCGGTCACGCTGGCCCACGCGGAAGACGCGCTGCAGCGGCGCGCACTGTTGTACGACCGCAAGGCCGATCGCCACTACGACACGATCTCGGCCTGGATCAAGGCCACACGCGGGTCGGACCCCGACGCCTCTCTGTACTACCTGGCGGTGATGCTCGAGGGCGGCGAGGACCCACGCTTCATCGTGCGCCGGATGGTGATCCTGGCCTCGGAGGACATCGGCAACGCCGACCCCCAGGCATTGGCGGTTGCCACCGCGGCCGCCGCCGCAGTCGAGCACGTGGGGCTTCCCGAGTGCCAGTTCGCGCTCGCCCAGGCGGCGATCTACCTGTCGCTGGCGCCCAAGTCCGACGCCGCCAAGCGGTCGGTGTTCGCCGCCCGGGAGTTCATCCGCGAGCGCGGCGCCACCCAGCCGCCCGCGCACTTGCGTTCGTCGACCCGCGGCGACGGCGGCTACGACAATCCGCACCGGCGCCCCGGCCACATCTCGCCCCAGGAGCTGATGCCCGACCCCGCGATCGGCCAGCGCTTCTACGAGCCCGACGACGCCGAGCAGGCCCTGCGCCGTCGCCTGGAGGAGATCCGCCGCGCCCGCGGGTCTAGCTGACCCGCTCGCGACGGCACTTAGCCCGGGTCGCCGATAGTCATTGGGACCGACGGCGGCGTGGCCGCTTCGCGGGCCGCCGCGACACGTCCGAGGTAGGGGACCATGATCGAGTAGGCGAGGTCCTGCTGCAGCTCGTAGACGTTCGCTGACTCGCCCGCCACCACGCGGGAGTAGACGACCTCGTACACGCCACCGACGATCGCGTCGGCGGTCAGATCAGGCGGCCGGCGCGAGCTGTCGCCGTAGTCCTCGGCGGCTGTCCGGATCAGCTGTGCAAAGGCGCGCATTACGGCCCTGCGGCGCTCCACCGCCTTTGGCCCAGCGGCGAACACCTCGACGATGCAGAACTTGGCCAATCGCGGCTCTCGGGCCAGGAACGCCAGGAACGCCGCGAGGCTATCCCGAACGCGGCTGGCGAACGAGTCGGCTGCGGCGAAAGCGTCGTGCATGTGGCTGGTCAGAGACCCGACGATCCCGTCGTAGGCGGCGAGGAAAGCGTCCTCCTTATCCCTGAAGTTGTCGTAGAACGTGCGCCGCGAGACGCCGGCGCTGACGATGATGTCCTCGACGCTCGTGTTGACGTATCCGCCGTGGCTCATGGCGTCCACCACTGCGTCGAGGATCCGCTGTCGCTGGTTTGACCGGACGAATCCCCGCGGTAGACCGTGGCGGCCCGGAGGCAGCTGGCCCGGCTGACGCACGCGTCGCTGCTGGCTAGGCGACACCTTCGCGCAAACATACAGAGCGCCCGGCCGGCCACACTCTCGAGCGGGCGGGTTAGCGCAGCCCGGTAGGCTGCGCCTCGTGGAAGCCGCCACGGCTCCCAGGGAGCTCGATTCGCGCAACCCGGCGACCGGCGCGCGTGTCGGATCGGTGCCGATCACCGCTCCCGGGGCCGTGCCGGAGGTGGTCGACTCGGTCGCCACGGTTCAGCCGTTCTGGGCGCAACTGTCGCTCCGCGACCGCGGGCGCTACCTGGAGCGCGCCGCGCAGGTCGTGATCGACGAGGGTGATCAGATCCGCGACCTGCTGGTGGCCGAGCAGGGCAAGCCCCGCAACGAGGCGTTCTCGATGGAGCTGCTGCCGACGATCGACGCGCTGCACTGGATCGCGCGCGCCGGCGCCGAGGTCCTGGCCGACGAGAAGATCCGGATGCCGCAGCTGTTCCTGAAGACCAAGCGCTCCTCGTTCACGTATGAGCCGCTCGGCGTGATCGGGATCATCTCGCCCTGGAACTACCCGTGGAGCATTCCGTTCGGCGAAGTGGCACTGGCGCTGATGGCCGGCAACGGCGTGGTGCTCAAACCGGCGTCGCTGACGCCGCTGATCGGCCAGCGGATCCAGCACGTGTTCGAGCGGGCCGGGGTGCCGCAGGGACTGGTCCGGGTGATCCACGGGCCGGGCACCGGCGCGGCGCTGGCCGAGTCGAGCGTCGGCAAGGTGTTCTTCACCGGGTCCGTCGAGACGGGCCGTTCGGTCGGCGAGGCGTGCGCCCGCCGGCTAAAAGGGTCCGTGCTCGAGCTCGGCGGCAAGGACCCGATGCTGGTGCTCGAGGACGCCAACCTCGACCACGCGATCGCCGGTGCGCTGTGGGGCGGCTTCGCCAACGCCGGTCAGACCTGCTCGGGGATCGAGCGCGTGTACGTGCTGCGCGAGGTGGCCGACCGCTTCATCGACGGGGTCGTGGCCGGCGCAGGCCGGCTTGCAGTCGGCGACCCGATGAGTTGGGACACCGAGATCGGCCCGATGGTCTCGCGCGAGCAGTTCGAGACCGTCCGCGAGCTCGTCGACGATGCCGTCGCGGCGGGCGCGGAGCTTCGCTGCGGAGGCCCGGTGCCGGCGCCGCCGGGGCTCGAGCACGGCTCGTTCTACGCGCCGGCGGTGCTGACCGGCGTGACCCACGGGATGCGGATCATGCGCGAGGAGATCTTCGGCCCGGTGCTGCCCGTGATCGTGGTCGACTCCGAGGACGAGGCGCTCGCGCTGGCCAACGACTCCGACTTCGGGTTGGGCGCGTCAGTGTGGACGTCGGACCGGGGCCGCGGCGAGCGGATCGCGCACGAGCTCGAGGCGGGGATGGTGTGGATCAACGACCACATGTACAGCCACGGCGCCTGCCAGTGTTCGTGGGGCGGCGTCAAGCAGTCCGGGGTCGGGCGGACCCACTCGAAGTTCGGCCTGTACGAGTGCGTCAACATCAAGCTCCGCGCCTGGGAGCCGGGAGTGGTGCGTGACCCCTGGTGGCATCCCTACGACGAGACCCTGGGCAGGGCGCTGACCAGCACCGCCACGATCCTCTACGGGCGCCCGTCGATCCGCGCGCGGGCGCTGCGCGAGGGGATCGTGCCGCTACTCCGGCTGGGGACGCGGCTGACCCGCGACGCGATCGGGCGCTGAGCTCAGGCGCCAAGCCCGTGCTGCGGATGGGTGCCGGCGCGTAATTGGCAGGCGGGTCCACGCACTAACCTGTGTTGAGATGCCGGCTCAGGCCTACAGCGGGAAGGAGTGCGTCTGTCAGTTCCGTAAGGGCGTGTGCGACCAGTCGTGCGTACGCGGGATGCTGGAGACGCCGTTCTACATCGCCTGCCTGCGCCTGACGGGCCGGCGTTGCGTCGTGATCGGCGGCGGCGAAGTGGGCCTGGAGAAGGTCGAGGGCCTGCTGGCCTGCGACGGAGACGTCACGCTGATCGCGCCCGAGGCGCACCCGGAGCTGACCCAGCTCGCGCTCGAGGGTTCGATCCGCTGGGAGCAGCGCGAGTACCGCCCCGATGACCTCGACGGCGCGCTGATCGCAATCGCCGCGACCAGCGACACCGACATCAACATCCGTGTGTTCGAGGACGCCGAGGCGCGCGCGATGCTCGTCAACGTCGTCGACGTGCCGCCGCTGTGCAACTTCATCCTCCCGGCGATCGTGCGGACCGGCCCGCTGGCGGTGGCGATCTCGACCGCCGGCGCCTCGCCGGCGCTGGCCAAGCGCATGAAGCGCGAGATCGGCGAGCTGTTCGGCGAGCCCTACGCGCTACTCGCGGTGCTGCTCAACGACGCGCGCGGGTGGGCCAAGGCGACGCTGCCCACATACCAGGACCGCAAGGAGTTCTTCGAGTCGATCGTCGGCGGCGATCCCGACCCGATCGAGCTGCTGCGCGACGGCAACGTGCAAGGCGTGCGCGACCTGATCGAGTCCGCGCAGCGTGTCTACGCGCCGGCCTGACCCCACGCACCCGGGCCGGTGAGCGCGTGAGCGAGCCCGAGCAGCTGACGCACCTGGACGAGTCCGGGCGCGCTCGGATGGTCGACGTCGGCGACAAGCCCGCGACCGAGCGCCGCGCGGTGGCCCGGGCCGTCGTTCGGGTGTCCGCCGAGACCGCCCGGGCCGTGGCGGCCGGCGACGCGCCCAAGGGCGACGTACTCGGGGTCGCGCGGATCGCCGGGATCCAGGCGGCGAAGCGGACCTCGGAGCTGATCCCGCTGTGCCACCCGCTGGCGCTCTCGTTCGTCGGCGTCGAGGGCTCGGTCGACGTCGGCGAGGGGGAGATCTCGTTGACCGCCGAGGCGCGGACGACCGGGCCGACCGGCGTCGAGATGGAGGCGATGACCGCTGCGTCGGTGGCCGCGCTGACCGTCTACGACATGGTCAAGGGGATCCAGCGCGGGGCCGAGATTGCCGAAGTGGCGCTGCTGGAGAAGACCGGCGGGCGGTCCGGGGAGTGGCGTCGGCGCGGGTAGAGTGCCGCCGACACAATTCTCAACCCCAAGGAGGAGCCCGCATGGCCGCCCCTGAAATCGGAATTCTCGCGCTGATCGAGGCCAAGCCCGGCAAGGGCCCGGATCTGCGTGAGCTCCTGAAGAACGCCCGCGAGCTGGCGGCCGCCGAGGAGGGCACCGTCACCTGGTACGCGTTCAAGGTCAACGACGAGACGTACGGGATCTTCGACACGTTCGACTCCGAGGACTCGCGGATCGCCCACATCAACGGCGAGATCCCCAAGGCGCTGGCGACGGTCGGCGGCGAGCTGCTGGCCAAGGAGCCCGACATCCAGACGATCGACATCGTGGCCGTGAAGTAGGCGCACCGCCGTCGCGGCTGCGGCTCCAGCCCAACCCAAGGAGTCATCATGACCGAGCAGACCCCCGACACCCCGGAACCGAACCCAGCAGCGCAGAGCGGGCCGCTGGAGGGCTTGCCCTCCGGCCGGTGGACGGTCGACCCCGCCCACAGCCGCGCGGAGTTCGCGGTCAAGCACTTCTGGGGCCTGATCACCGTTCGCGGCAAGCTCACCGAGCTCGCTGGCGAGCTCGCGGTCGACCCCTCGGGAGGGATCGATGGCAGCCTCAGGATCAAGGCCGCGAGCGTCGACACCGGGAACCGCCAGCGCGACAAGCATCTGCGCTCGGCGGACTTCTTCGGCTCAGACGAGCATCCGGAAGTGGTGTTCACTCCCTCGGCGGTGCGCAAGGCCGGCGACTCGGGCTACCGGATGGACGGGACGCTCGCGATCGCCGGCCACACCGAGCCGCTGACGCTGGACGTTGGGGTCGAGCACGGCGATTCGGGCCTGAAGCTGACCACGACCACGACCGTCGACCGGCGCAAGTTCGGGATGACCTGGCGGCCGGTGGGGATCGCCCACAACGACGCGACGCTAACGGTCGAGGCGCACCTCACGCGTTCTGGCGCGTAAGCTCGCCGGGCGTGAAGACCGCGATCATCACGATCTCGACCTCGGTTGCCGGCGGGACGACCCAGGACCGTTCCGGCGAGGCGCTGGCCGCCGCCGCCACCGCCGCGGGCGCCGACGTCGTCGCCCGCGAGCTGGTGGCCGACGACCAGCACGCGATCGAGCACGAGCTGCGCCGGCAGCTCGACAACGGCGTGTCGCTGATCTTCACGACCGGGGGCACCGGCCTCACCCCCGACGACGTCACGCCCGAGGCGACGCGGGCGGTGATCGACCGCGACGCGCCCGGCTTCGCCGAGGCGATGCGGGCGGCGTCGCTGCAGTACACGCCGATGGGGATCCTGACCCGCGGCGTGTCGGGGATCGCCGGGCGCACGCTGATCGTCAACTTCCCCGGTAACCCGAAGTCGATCGGGGAGCTCTTCCCGGTGATCGCTCCGACGCTCGAGCACGTCGTCGTGACGCTGCAGCACGAGGGTGGGCCAACCCCCGGCCATTGAGCTTCGCGGGCTCACCCGCCACTTCGGCGAGCGGCCCGCGTTGCGGGGGGTGTCGGTGGAGGTCCCGGCGGGGGCGACGCTCGCCGTGCTCGGCCACAACGGCGCCGGCAAGTCGACGCTGCTGCGGATCCTGGCCACGCTCCTACGTCCACAGGCCGGCGAGGTCAAGGTGCTGGGCGAGCCGTTGCCGCAGCGCGGATTCGCCGTCCGTGCTCAGCTCGGTCTGCTGTCCCACGATCCGCTGCTGTACCGCGACCTGAGCGGCCGCGAGAACCTCAGCTACCACGCCCGGCTGTTCGGAGTCCCGCTCCAGCGCATCGAGGAGGTGCTCGCGGTCGTCGGCATGGAGCGGCGCGCCGACGAGCCGGTGCGGATGCTGTCGCGCGGGATGGTGCAGCGGCTGGCGGTCTGCCGGGCGGTGCTGCACAAGCCCAGGCTGCTGCTGTTAGACGAGCCCCGGGCGAACCTCGATCCGGCCGTCAGCGCGCTGGTGGAGCCGCTGATCGGCCGCACGACCGGGGCCACCCGGGTGCTCACCAGCCACGACCCGCAGGCCGCGCTGGCCGAGGCCGACCTGGTCCTCGGCCTCAGGCAGGGCCGACCGGCGTTCGTGGGCGAGCCCGACCGGCTCGACGCCGCGAAGCTCGCGGAGCTGTACGCGTGAGCACCGCCCTGACCGTCCTGCGCAAGGACCTGCTGCTCGAGCTGCGTGGGTTCGAGACGCTGCCGGCGATGATCCTGTTCTCGATCGCGACGTTCGTGATCTTCCACTTCGGCCTGAATCGGGCCACGATCGACGGTCAGCTCGCCGGCGGGGTGCTGACCGTGACGCTGCTGTTCGCGGCGATGCTGGGGATCAACCGCCTGTTCGTGGCCGAGCGCGAGCAAGGCGGATTCGACGCGTTCCTGCTGGCCCCGGTCGACCGCTCGGCGTTGCTGGTGGCCAAGGCCGCGGCGTTGTTCATCTTCCTGGTCGTGCTCGAGGTGATCGCCGTACCGGCGTTCGGGTTGCTGCTGCTGGGGCCGCCGTTGGGCCCGGTGCTACCCGGACTGATCCTGGTGCTCGTGCTCGGCGACATCGCGCTGGCGGTGATCGGCACGCTGGTGTCGGCGATCGCCGTACAGACCCGCGCCCGGGACCTGATCGGGCCGATCATCGGGCTGCCGCTGCTGATCCCCGCGCTGATCGGAACCGCTCGGGGCGTGGGGCCGCTGTTCGCCGCTCACGCGTCCGGATCGCCCCCCGCCAAGTGGCTGGCGATTCTGGCTCTTTATGATCTGGTGTTCGCACTGCTCTCATACGCAGTGTTCGACTTCCTCCTCGAGGATTAGGACTGGTAGTGCCATCGAATCTGTATGGGCGCGGCCTCAGGGGCCTCTCGCTCGCGACGATCGTCACGATCAGCGTCGCCCTTGCGCTGGTGTTCTTCTATGCGCCGCTGGACGCCGACCAGGGCTTCGTCCAGAAGATCTTCTACATCCACGTGCCGCTGGCGATCGTGTCCCTGTGCGGGTTCATCTTCGGGGGCCTGCTGGCCGTCGGGCACCTGCGCACCGGCGACCGGCGCTGGGACATGCGCTCCTACGTGGCGATCCACATGGCGCTGATCTTCGGGATCGGCGCACTGATCACCGGCGCGATCTGGGCCAAGGCGTCGTGGGGCCACTGGTGGGTCTGGAACGAGCCGACGCTCGTGTCGTTCCTGATCGTCGTGCTGCTGTTCGCCACCTACCAGCCGCTGCGGTTCGCGATCGAGGATCCCGCGCGCCAGGCCCGCTACGCCAGCGTGTTCTCGATCGTGGCCGGCGCATTCGTGCCGCTGAACTTCATCGCGGTCCGCCTCGCCCAGCAGTACGTGCACCCGCGGGTGCTGACGCTGTCGGGCGGCAACCTGCCGGGGTCGATGCGGCTAACGTTCCTGATCTCGCTGCTGGGGATCGCGCTGCTCTACACGACCCTTTGGAAGTACGAGATGGCCGCCAAGAACGCCCGCATCCAGCTCCGCGGTCTGCGCCGCTCGCTGCTCGGCGACGACGACCCGCTGCCGATGAGCAGGAGCGCGGCCCCGTCATGAGCGAAGTGAAGCGGAGCGATCACCGCGGGCCGGATGCTCGCGGGCAGAGTCAGAAGCGCCGATCGGAGGGAGGCAAGAGGTGACCCTGTTCGCCGTCGCCCCCGCGCTGCCGCTGCACACCGCCGGCAAGTACGTCGCGGGCGCCTACATCGTGTTCCTGGCGATCGTGCTGATCTACGTGGCGATCATGGCCACCCGGCTGGCGCGGACCGAGCGCGAGCTGGTCGAGCTGCGCCGCGACGTCGAGGCCCGCCGCGAGCAGGAACAGCGCGAGAGGGATCTACAGTCGGTGTAATGAGCGAACTGCTGGCGATCGGCGTTTCGCATAAGACCGCCGCGGTCGAGGTCCGCGAGCGCCTGGCGCTGCCCGAGGCCCGTGCCGCCGACTTCGTCCGCGACCTGCGCGGATCGGGTGACGTGCAGGAGGCGGTCGCGATCTCGACCTGCAACCGAACCGAGCTCTACCTCGTCGTCGGCGACCCGGTCGAAGCCGAGGGCACGGCGCTGTCGATGCTCTCCAGCCACGCGGGGATTCGTCCCACCGGCCTGACCTCGGCGATCTACTCGCACCGTAACTGCGACGCCGCCCGCCACCTGTACCGCGTGACCTCCGGCCTGGAGTCGATGGTCGTCGGCGAGGCCGAGATCCAGGGCCAGGTCAAGCGTGCCTACGACGCGGCACTGAACAAGGAGACCGTGGGGCCGCTGACCAACCGCCTGTTCACCGCCGCGCTGGCCACCGGCAAGCGGGTCCGCAGCGAGACCGCGATCGGCGAGCGCCAGCTGAGCCTTCCGGCCGTGGCCGTAGCGCTGGCGCGCGAGCAGCTCGGGCCGCTCACCGGCCGCCAGGTCGTGATCATCGGCACCGGTGAGACCAGCGAGTTGACCGCTCGTGCGCTCGCCGACAGCGGTGGGCGGATGCTATTCGTGGCCAGCCGCCGGCGCGACCGAGCGATCGCGCTGGCCGGGCGTTACGGCGGCACCAGCGTCAGCTTCGACGAGCTCCCACAGGCGCTCGAGAGCGCCGACATCGTCGTCTCGGCCACCGCCTCGCCGCACGCGCTGATCGAGGCGCGCGAGCTGACCCAGGTGATGGGCGACCGCGGCGGGCGGCCGGTGCTGCTGATCGATCTTGCGGTCCCGCGCGACATCGACCCCGCATGCGGGGACATCGACGGCGTGTCGCTGTACGACATCGATGACCTCCAGGCGGTGATCGCTCGCAACCGCCGGGTGCGCCAGGCCGAGGCGCGCAAGGCCGAGGGGATCATCGAGGAGGAGATCCAGCACTTCGCCACCTGGCTGGGCTCGCTCGAGGTGCTGCCGACGATCGCGGCGCTGCGAGCGCGCGCGACCGAGATCGCCGAGCAGGTGCTGCGCGAGAACGACGGCAAGTGGGAGGCGGCTTCCGAGCGCGACCTCGAGCGGGTCGACGCGATGGCGCGGGCGATCGTCAACCGGCTGCTGCACGACCCCACCGCGCGCATGCGCGAGCTCCGCGACGACCGGGTCCACACCCGTGCCGCGATCGTGCGCGACCTGTTCGCGCTCGAGGACGAGGACGACCGGATGGCCGCTCCCGCCGAGGAGGAGCCGCTGGCGGAGGTCCGCGAGATCTCCGACCGTCGCGCCGGCTAGGGGAGGCACACTAAATGCGGATCGGAACGCGCGGCAGCGCGCTGGCGCTGGTCCAGGCCGAGTCGGTGGCCCGGCGTCTCGGCGACGACGCCGAGATTGTCACGATCACCACATCAGGCGACCGCGGCGCGTCGGGCGGCGACAAGTCGCGCTGGGTGTCAGAGCTCGAGCGCGCACTTCTGGAAGACCGGATCGATCTCGCCGTGCACTCCGCCAAGGACGTGCCCACGGACCTGGCCGAGGGGCTCGAGCTGGTGGCGTTCCCCGAACGCGCCGATCCCCGCGACGTGATCTGCGGTGCCGCTTCGCTGGCCGAGCTCGCGCCGGGCGCCCGCGTGGGCACGAGCAGCCTGCGTCGCACCGCCCAGATCAGCGCCGAGCGCGCCGACCTAGCGGTGGTGATGCTGCGCGGGAACGTGGACACGCGGCTGCGAAAGCTGGCCGAGGGCCAGTGCGAGGCGATCGTGCTCGCGCTCGCCGGCCTCCAGCGGCTGAGCCGTGAGTCCGAGGCCGGCGGGGTGCTCGACGAGCTGGTGCCGGCGGCCGGGCAGGGCGCGCTCGCGCTCGAGGCGCGGCCGGGGGCGCTCGGCCCGGAGGCGCTCGCCTCGGTCAGCGACCCCGACACGACCGCGTGCGTGCTGGCCGAGCGCGAGCTGGTGAGCGCGCTGGGGGCCTCCTGCAACACGCCCGTGGGAGCCTACGCGCGCAGCCTCGGCGACTCCCGGCTGCGGATTAGCGCCTGGGTCGGTCTGCCCGACGGCTCGGTGTGGATCGCCGACGCGCTCGCGGGCGAGCCGGAGGGACTCGGGCTCGAGGTGGCCCAGCGGCTGCTGGCCGCCGGCGCCGGCGAGCTGCTGCGCCGCGCCGAGCTCGCGCTGGGGGCGGCGTGACCGTCTACCTGGTCGGCGCCGGGCCCGGCGACCCCGGGCTGATGACTGCGCGCGCGCTCGAGCTGATCGGCGCCGCCGACGTGATCGTCTACGACCGGCTGATCCCCGGTACCGCGCTCGACGGGGCGGGGCCGGACGCGGAGCTGATCTACGCCGGCAAGGAGGGCGGCGGCCCCTCGATGTCCCAGGCCGAGATCGACCGGATGCTGCTGGAGTACGGAGCCGCCGGACGCAGCGTGGTTCGCCTGAAGGGGGGCGACCCGTTCGTGTTCGGCCGCGGCGGCGAGGAGGCCGAGGCGCTGCGCGACGCGGGGATCGAGTTCGAGGTCGTTCCCGGGGTCACCGCGGGCGTCGCCGCGCCGGCCTACGCCGGGATCCCGGTCACGCACCGTGACGCCGCCAGCGCGGTCGCGTTCGTGACCGGGCACGAGAACCCCGACAAGCCCGAGTCGGCGCTCGACTACGAAGCGCTGGCCGCGTTTCCGGGAACGCTGGTCGTGTACATGGGCGTGCGTCAGCTCGGCGCGATCGCGCAGCGCCTGCAGGCCGGCGGACGCGACGGAGCCGAGCCCGCCGCGGTGATCCAGCGCGGGACGCTCCCGGGCCAGAGGGTCGTCACGGCGACGCTGGCGACGCTCGCCGCCGAGGCCGCCGCTGCCGGTATCAAGGCGCCGGCGGTCGCGGTGTTCGGCGAGGTCGCCGCGCTGCGCGAACGCCTGCAGTGGCTCGAGCGCCGTCCGCTGGCCGGGGTCAGCGTCGCGGTCACCCGGGCGCGGGCGCAGGCCAGCGGTCTGGCATCGCGCCTGCAGGGCCTGGGCGCCGCGGTGATCGAGGCGCCCGCGATCCGGATCTCGCCGCTGGACGTCGAGTTGCCCGACCTGTCGCGCTACGACCTCGTGTGCCTGACCAGCCCCAACGGGGTGCGGCTGCTGTTCGAGCGGATGGCCGCGCGCGGCGTTGACGCCCGCGCGCTCGCCGGCGCTCGGATCGCGGCGATCGGACCCGGGACGGCCAGGGCTCTGAGCGAGCGGGGTCTGATCGCCGACGTGGTGCCCGAGCGGTTCGTGGCCGAGGGGCTGATCGAGGCGCTGGCCGACGTGCCGGTCTCCCGGGCGCTGATTGCGCGGGCATCGGAGGCTCGCGATGTGCTCCCGGACGCGCTGCGCGAGCGCGGCGCCGAGGTCGATGTGGTGGCGCTGTATGAGACCGTCGCCGAGACGCTGTCCGATACCGAGCTGTCGGCGCTCGCCGCCGCCGACTACGTGACGTTCACCTCGTCCTCGACGGTGCGCTTCCTGTTCGAGGCGATCGCCGGCCGGCGGCCGCTGGGGGCACGGACGGTCAGCATCGGGCCGGTCACCAGCACCGCGCTGCGCGAGCGGGGGCTCGAGCCCGACGTCGAGGCCACCCGCCACGACATCGACGGAGTCGTGGACGCACTGGTGGCGGACGTCTGCGACGGCGGGGGAGACTGACCAGTAGCATCGCGGACCCGCTTTCTGAAGGAGGAGAGGATGCATGTAGTGATCGAGAGCGGCGCAAGGCTGCGCCCTACTCGTCTGTTGGCCGCCGGTCTGGCGGTCGCGGTCGCGGCCGGCGCGCTGGCGCTCGCCGCGGCGTCCCCGGCGGCCGCCCAGGCCCCGGTGTGGCTGTGCCTGCCCGGTCATTCCCCGGACCCGTGCACGCCTGGTCTGTCCACCACCGTGTACTCGCCGAAGCTCGAGCAGGTCGGCGTGACCCACCCCAAGCAGGTCAAGAAGCCGTCGTTTGACTGCTTCTACGTGTACCCGACGGTGTCCGACCAGAAGACCGCCATCGCCAACCTGCAGATCGACCCCGTTGAGCGGTCGATCGCGCTGTATCAGGCCGCCCGCTACTCGCAGTACTGCAAGGTCTATGCGCCGATGTACCGCCAGACGACACTGGCCGGGATCGGCACGGTGGGAACGACTCCCGTGGCACCGACGCCGGCCCAGGCCAAGGCGGGGCCCGCCGACGTGGCCGCGGCGTTCCAGACCTACCTGAAGAAGTACAACCACGGCCGCGGGTTCGTGCTGATCGGCCACTCCCAGGGCTCGTTCGTGCTGCGGCAGCTGATCGCCAAGCAGGTCGACCCCAAGCCCTCGGTCCGCAAGCGGTTGATCTCGGCGATCCTGATGGGCGGCAACGTGCTGGTCAAGGACGGCTCCGACGTGGGGGGCGACTTCAAGCACATCCCGGCCTGCCACTCGAGAACTCAGGTCGGCTGCGTGATCGCGTTCTCCACGTTCAACGCCCAGCCGCCGGCCGACAGCTTGTTCGGCCGCACCAACCAGAAGGGCATGCACGTGCTCTGCACCAACCCGGCGGCGCTCGGCGGCGGCACCGGCAAGCTCGATCCGATCTTCCCGAGCAAACCGTTTGCCCCGGGGATCATCGCGACCGCTAATTCGCTGCTGATGATCACCCAGCCGATGCCCAAGACGGTGTGGGCGAGCATCGCGGGCGCCTACAGCGGCCGCTGCTCATCGGCGGGCGGAGCCAATGTGCTGATGATCGCGCCGCTGGGCGGCGCCCAGAACCCGCACGCGGCGCCGACCGCCGAGTGGGGGCTGCACCTGCTCGACGGCCAGGTCGCGCTGGGCAATCTGGTCGGCGTCGCCAACGCCGAGGCTGGGGCGTTCGCCAAGCAGACCAAGTAAGCCCGAAGTCAGTAGGCCCGCGACAGGGCCTCACCCAGGATCCCGGCCGCGGCCACCACACCGGTCTCGGCCGGGATCCGCGGGTCCTCGTGCTCGATCGCAATCGCGCCGACCGAGGTCTCGCCGAGCCAGGCGACGAACTCGCTCCACCACTCGGCGTCGTGCCCGTCGCCGACGGTCGCAAACTGCCACGGCAACTCGGTGCCGTGCGGCCAGCGGTGGTCGAGCAGCCCGCTCGTGGCCAGCGTCCGCTGGTCGAACACGACGTCCTTGGCGTGGGCGTGGGCGACCGAGTCGCCGAGTGCGCCGATCACCGCCTCGGTGTCCATGTGCTGCCAGAAGAAGTGGCTGGGGTCGAGGTTTGCGCACAGGTTGCGCCCGAGCTCGCGGACCCGTGAGAACGTCGGCACGTTGAACGCCGCCGTGCCCGGGTGCAGCTCCAGGCAGATCCGAACCGACGGGTGCACACGCGCGGTGAACTCGCTGATCGAGCTCCAGAACGGCCCCACCGCGTCAGCCCACTGGCGTTCGTAGACGTCCTCCAGGTACGGCAGCCAGCCGCCGGCGGCGAAGTACGGCGCCCGGTCGCCTACGACCGCCGCCGGTGCGCCCGCCAGCGCGACGACGCGGTCCACGCCCAGCTCGGCGGCGAGGAGGATCGTCTCGCGCAGCGCGCGTTCGTGCGCGTGACCTACCTCGGGATCCGGATGCAGGGGATTGCCCCACGCGTTCAGCGCCGCCACCGAGAAGCCACGGCCCTCCAGCTCGCCGGTGAAGCGGGCGCGCGCCTGCGGATCGGCGAGCAGCGCCTCGCGGTCGCAATGGGGGTTGGGGGCGTAGCCGCCGCTGCCCAGCTCGACGCCGGTGATCGCCGGCGCCGACGCGGCCAGCCAGTCGAGCAGATCGGTGAGCGAGCGGTCGAGAAACGCTTCGGTTACGACCGCGAGCAGCGGCCGCTGAGTGCGATCCATGGAGCGTTCCAAGCGGGGTTTTCTACCGGCTGGCACCGACGGCGTCAAGCGTCGAACTCAACGCGCCCGGCGCGCTCGGCGCGACGCCGCGGCCCGCGGCGGAGCGGTGGATTTGCGGTCCCTGAGCGTCACCGGAACGCGCACGTGGCGCGATTCGATCGCCGGGTTGCGGATGCGCTCCAGCAGCAGGCCGACCGCGCGCTCGGCCTGGAAGTCCAGCTGCTGGGCGACCGTGGTGAGCGAGATCCGGTGCAGCGAGGCGATCGCGATGTCGTCGAAGCCGACCACCGAGAGGTCGGCCGGGATCCTGATCCCGCGCGCCTCGCACGCGTCCATCAGCGCGATCGCCCCGATGTCGTTGGAGACGAACACGGCGGTGGGCGCCTCGCGTCCCCTCAGCGCGTCGTCGAGCGACAGCTGCTCGCGGCCGACGCGCAGCGAGTCCGCACCGGGAGCCCAGGTGTAGGTCGGCAGCGTCGGCACGCCGGCCCCGCGCATCGCCGACCGGTAGCCCGCATGGCGGGCACGATCGCCGCTGTGCTCGACCAGCGGCGTGCGCACATAGGCGATCCGGCGGTGACCGAGCTCGAGCAGGTGGTCCGTCGCCATCCGTCCGCCCTGGGTGTCGCGCGGCCCGACCGAATCGCCCCACTGCTCGCTGAGTCCCAGGAACACGATCGGCGCGCCCGCGCGCTCCAGGGCGTCCCCCAACTGGGGAGTACGCGCGATGAACGCCAGGAACACGATTCCGGCCACCCGGTGCTCGAGCAGCGCGTCGACGCCGGCCACGGCGATCTCCTCGGCGCCCTCGATGTTGCAGAACATCGTCGCGTAGCCGAACCCGAACGCTGCGCGCTCGACCACCTGTGCCATCTGGGCGTAGTAGGGGTTCGACAGGTCGCCGACCAGCACGCCGAGGATCGTCGTCCGCTGCTGGACGAAGTGCCGGGCGATCGCGTTGGGCTTGTAGTTCAGGCGCTCGATCGCCTCCAGCACCCGCTCCCGGGTGCCGTCGGCGACCTGCTCGGCGCCGCGCACGACGTTGGACACCGTGGACTTCGAAACGCCCGCGGCCTCGGCCACGTCGAAGATCGTGGGGGCCTTGGTCGGCTTGTGTCGGGGCGGCCGCCGGGCGCCTCGCCGTGCAGCGCTCATCGGCTCGAGACGGACTTCATCGGCCTGCGGTGCCCTGTGCGATCACTCCTCCCTTCGACGGGACCAACCTTCCCGCCATCGACGGCGATCATATCGGCAGGCCTCGGCGCGATCGCTCGAGGGCGGAACTTGACACCCCGCCCACAGTCGGGCTTAATTCGGCGCTGGAACGTTCCAGAGCGGAGCCTCCGTTTCGGGGGGAGAACTTGACCGAACGCGTGCGTGTAGGAGTTGTGGGGTGCGGGCTGATCGCGCAGGTGATGCACCTGCCGTACCTGGGCGAGCTCTCCGATCGGTTCGAGCTCGCCGCAGTCTGCGATCTGTCGCGCCCGCTCGCGGAGCGGTGCGCCGAGCGCTACGGGGGCGGGCGTGCCCACGCGCGCTGGGAGGAGCTGCTCGACGAGCCGCTCGACGCGGTCCTGGTGCTGACCTCGGGGGATCACGCTCCGATTGCGGTGGCCGCCGCGCAGCGCGGGATGCACGTGTTCGTGGAGAAGCCGATGGCGCTGTCGGGCCGGGAGGGCAACCGGATGATCGAGGCCGCCGCGCAGGCCGGCGTCCGGCTGATGGTAGGCACGATGAAGCGCTACGACCCGGCCTATGAACGGCTGGTCGAGCTGCTGACGGATGTTCACGACGTGCGCCTGGTCCGCGTGACCACGCTGGAGTCCCCACTCGCGCCCTACGTGGCCCACTACCCGCTGCTCGGGCGCGGGCCGCTCGACGCCGGAACGGTCGCCGAGCTCGAGCGGGCCGACGCCGACGCGGTCACGGTCGCCCTCGGCGACGCCGATCAGCGGACGCGCTGGTGCTATCGCTGGGTCCTGCTCGACAACCTCGTGCACGAGCTCAACGCGTTGCGCGGCGCCCTGGGCGAGCCGACCGAGCTGCGGTCGGCGGACCTGACCGAGCGCTGCGTCGGGATCAACCTCCGCTTCGGCGATACGGACTGCCACCTGTCGTGGGTCGATCTCCCCGGAATCGCCCGCTACAAGCAGGCGTTCGCGTTCTACGCCCCCGATCGTCGGCTCACGCTCGAGCTGCCGTCGCCGTTTTTGCGCAGCATGCCCGGCAGGCTGACCGTCGAGGGCGGCGAGCCCGGCACGGCGGACGCGTGGGAGCAGGAGGAGATCGTCTCGTTCGAGGAGGCCTTCAAGCGCGAGCTGATCGAGTTCGCCGACTGCATCGCCACTGGTCGCGAGCCGCGGACCTCGGGCCACGACGGGCTACGTGATCTGATGTTGTGCGAGGCGATTGCCCGGATGCACATGAACAGCAACGGAGGATTGATCTTGCAAGACCCGGTGTCGGCGAGCGAAGTCGGAGGGGGCCGGTGATCGCGGTCGCGAACGCCCCGGTGAGCTATGGGGCGTTCGAGATCACCGTCGGGATCGATCCCAACGTCCCCGATCCGGTGACGCTCCTGCACTCGGTGGCCGACGCCGGATACGCCGGCATCGACCTCGGCCCAGTCGGCTACCTGGGGACGGGCGAGCAGCTCGCCTCGCGCCTGGCCGAGCACGGGCTCGGGATCGCCGGCGGCTACTTCGAGCTCCCGTTCAGCGACCCAGACGCGCTCGACGCCGCGCTGCCCGAGCTCGACGCGCTGCTCGACGTACTCGACGCCGTGGCGCCGGAGCCGCTCGCGCCCAAGCCGACGCTGGCCGACGCCGGCTCGCCCGAGCGCTCGCGCTACCCAGGCCGCGCCGCCCTCGATCGGAGCATCGGGCTCGACGACGCCGGCTGGAAGGCGTTCGCAGCAGGGCTCGCCCGCGCCGCCGAGCGCTGCCGCGAGCGCGGCTACGAGCCGACGTTCCACCACCACACCGCCACCTACGTCGAGGCCCAGTGGGAGATCGAGCGGATGCTCGAGCTGTCCGACGTGGGCCTGTGTCTGGATACCGGGCACCTGCTGCTGGGGCGCGGCGACCCGCTCGTCGCCCTGCGCGATTGGCGCGACCGGATCAACCAGCTTCATCTCAAGGACGCTCGCCTGGCAACGCTCGAGCAGATCGTGTCCGAGTCCGCGCCGGTGCAGGAGATCTGGCGACGACGGGCTTTCTGCGCGCTGGGCGAGGGCGACATCGACATCCCCAAGGTGCTCGACGCGATCGCCGCGAACGCCTACGAGGGCTGGCTCGTGGTCGAGCAGGACATCCTGCCCGACCCCGACAACCCCGAGCAGCCGGCGATCGACCAGCGGCATAACCGCGAGTACCTGCGCGAGCGGGGGATCTAGTGGGTCTCGACGGTCCGGTGCGGATCGCGCTGGTCGGCGCGGGGCGGATGGGCAGCGTTCATCTCGGCGCGCTGCGGCGCTCGGAGGTGATCGAGCCGGCCTGCGTCGTCGAGCCGGTCGCGTCGGTTCGCCAGGCGCTCGCGGCCGATGGGCTCGAGGTCTACGAGAGCGTGGACCGGCTGCTGGACGGCGACGGCATCGAGGGCGTCCTGATCGCGGTTCCTTCCGACCAGCACCGCGACATCGTGCGAGCGTTCGCGGCGGCCGGGATTCCGATGCTGTGCGAGAAGCCGGTCGGGATCGCCCCCGCCGACGCCGCCGATGCGGCCCGCGCCGCCGACGACGCCGGCGTTTTGCTGCAGGTCGGCTACTGGCGGCGGTTCGTCCCAGAGCTGCGCGCGCTGCGCCGGCGGATAGCCGCCGGTGACCTCGGCGCGATCAATCAGCTGGCGTGCATGCAGTGGGACGCCGAGCCGCCCAGCGAGCGGTTCCGCGCCCACAGCGGGGGGATCGCGATCGACATGGGCGTGCACGAGTTCGATCAGACGCGGTGGCTGCTGGACCAGGACTTCAAGTGGGTCGCCGCGGCGCCGGCCGGCCCGACCGAGGACGATCGTTGGCCGGCCTCCGATCCCGACGCGGCGACGATCCTCGCTCAGCTGTCGGGCGGCGCCACCGCGACGATCTCGCTCGGCCGGCGATTTCCGCAGGCCGACTCCTGTTGGCTGGAGGTGTGGGGAACCGAGGGCTATGACCGGGTCCGGTTCATGTGGGGCGACGCCGGCGAGCGCGTGTTCGCCGACGCCATGCAGGCTCAGGCCGAGGCGTTCGCCGCCGCCGTCCGCGGCGGGCCACGCGAGGGCGCGGGCGGCGCGGATGCGATCGCGGCGATCACGATCGCCGAGCGCGTGGCGCGGTCGCTGGCCGGCGCCGGAGCGCGCGTCCCCGCCGGTAACCCCGCATGAGCGTGCCGGAGGTCGGCATCGGGATCGTCGGCTACGGCGTGATGGGCAAGGCCCACAGCTACGGGTACGCGCTGGCGCCGCGGATCCGGGAGCTGCCCTGCCGCCCACGGCTGCGGGTGATCAGCGGGCGCAACCGAGACGCGGTGCAGCGCGCGGCGCGCGAGTACGAGGTCGAGCGGTTCGTGACTGACTGGAGGGACGTGGTGCAGTCGTCCGACGTCGACATCGTCGACGTCTGCACGCCGCCGGGGACGCACGCCGAGATCGTGGAGGCGGCCGCGGCAGCGGGCAAGGCGGTGCTCTGCGAGAAGCCGCTGGCCGCCGGCTACGCGGACGCCCGCGCCGCCGCCGACGCTGTGTTGCGAGCCGGCGTGAAGAACGCGGTCGGATTTAACTACCGACGGCTGCCGGCGCTCTCGCTGATGCAGCGGATGATCGACGAGGGACAGATCGGCGACGTGCGGCTGTGGCGGGGGAGCTGGCTGTCGGACGAGTTCCTGGATCCCGAGATCCCGTTCGATTGGCGCTTCGAGCGCCGGCAGGGCGCGAGCACGATCGCCGATCTCGGCGCGCACCTGATCGACCTGGCGCGGTGGACGGTTGGCGAGATCGCGGCGGTCTGCGCCCAGTCGGAGACGTTCACGGTGTCGCGCGCCGACGGAGGCTCGGAGCGCGAGGTGGACGTCGACGACGCCTCGTCGGCGCTGTTGCGATTCGAGGGCGGCGCCCGCGGCGTGTTCGAGACCGCCAAGGTCGCCGCGCGCCGGCCGTGCGATTTCACCGTCGAGGTCAACGGCTCGCGCGGCACGTTGCGGTTCGACTACGCCCGCCTGAACGAGCTGTGGCACGGCGACGCCGCCGATCCGCCCGAGCTGTACGGGATGCGCCGGATCCGCGCCGAACATCCCTCGCACCCGCAGACGCGTGGCTGGTGGCCGATCGGCCAGGGGATCGGCTACGGCGCGACGTTCGTCAACCAGGCGGCCGACCTACTGGAGCGCTGGCCCGACGGTGACTGGACCCCGGATCTCGCCGACGGCGCCCGGGTGCAGGCCGTGTGCGAGGCGATCGAGCTCGCGGCCTCCGACGAGCGCTGGGTCCGGGTGGACGAGGTAGAGCCCGCCTGACTGGGCCGCCGCCCCGGCCCGCGGGCGGTCTGCAAAGATCGCCGCGCGCCGATGCGCGGGCTCCGAATCTCCTTCCTCTCCGACTACGGCCTCACCGACGAGTTCGTCGGCGTGTGCCACGCGGTGATTGCCACGATCTGCCCGGACGCCGAGGTGATCGACATCACCCACGGGATCCCGCGCCACGACGTCAGGGCCGGTGCGATCATCCTCCGCGGAGCGCTGCCCTACCTGCCTCCAGGGGTGCTGCTGGCCGTCGTCGACCCGGATGTCGGCGCTGAGCGCCGGGCGGTGGCGATCCGGGCGGGCGACGGGCGGCTGCTGGTCGGGCCCGACAACGGGCTGCTGTCGCTCGCCGCCGAGCTGGCCGGAGGCGTGTCGGAGGCCGTCGACATCGCGCGCTCGCCGTTCAGGCTCGAGCCCGTGTCGGCCACGTTCCACGGCCGCGACATCTTCGCGCCGGTCGCGGCGCGGCTTGCCTCGGGGATCGCGCTCGGCGAGTGCGGCGATCCGCTGGACCCGGCCGGGCTGGTGACGCTGGAACTGTCGCGTCCGCGGCACGAGGACGGCGCGCTGGTCGCGCGGGCGGTGTACATCGACCGGTTCGGGAACGTCGCGCTCGGGGTCGAGCACGACGAGCTCGCCGGCAGCGGCCTCAAGCTCGGTCGGGCGGCCTCGCTCGAGCTCGCGGACGGCACCCGCCATGCGGCGCACTACGCGCTGACGTTCGCCGACGTGGCGCCCGGCGAGCTGCTGGTGTACGAGGACTCGAGCCGCCGGCTGGCGGTCGCGATCAGCCGCGGCAACGCGGCCGAGCGCCTGGGGATCGCGGTCGACGACGAGTTGCGGCTCTCGGCGTCGTGAGCCCGCCGGCCTCCCGATCCCGGCTCGGGACCCCGAGGGTGCACTACCGGCTGATCGACTCGACCAACGAGCGGGCCAGGGTGCTGGCCACGACGGGCGCGCCGCACGGCACGCTCGTGACTGCCGGCGAGCAATCGGCGGGGCGCGGACGGCAGGGGCGCCGCTGGACCGCCCCGGCGGGCCGGGCGCTGCTGTGCTCGGTGGTGATCCGGGACCCCTCGCGGCTGCTTCCGCTCGCCTGTGGGGTCGCCGTGGCCGAGGTGGTCGGCAGCGCTGCTCGCGTCAAGTGGCCCAACGACCTGCTGGTCGACGGGCGCAAGGTCGCGGGGATCCTCGTCGAGGCTCGCCCCCAGGAGGGCTGGGCGGTCGCCGGGATCGGGCTCAACGTGGCGCTGCGCGAGCGGGACTTCCCGCCCGAGCTGGCCGCCACCGCCGGGACGCTCGGGCTCGAGCCGGACGCGATCGAGGACACGCTGGGGCGGCTGCTAGACGCGCTCAGCCGCTGGACCGTGGCGGCGTCGGACGAGGTGCTCGAGGCGTTCCGAGCGCGCGATGCGCTGCTCGGAGCCGAACTGCGCTGGGCCGACGGCCACGGTCGCGGCGTCGGGATCGACGACGACGGCAGGTTGCTGGTAGAGACCGGCGACGGCCGCGTGGCGCTCGACGCCGGCGAGGTTCATCTGCTGCGCCCGGGCGGGCGCTAGGTAGGGCGGACGGCCACTAGGCCGCCTCCTCGGCGACCTCCTGCTCGTCCTCATCGGGCTCGTCGACCGGTTCCTGCACCGGCTCGGCGTGGCCGTTGCTCGATTCGGACTGCCCGTTGCCCGACTCCGACTGCCCGGACGCGCTCTCGGCCTCGGTCGCCTCGACCGCCACCGGCTCCTGAGCGGCCGCGGCCCCGTCGCCGTTGGCCGTGCCTCCCTTACGCCGCCGGCGGCTCTTGCCGCGGCGGCCCTTGGGGAAGTTGCGCAGCAGCTCGCGGGCCAGCGCGGCGGGCTTGCGGGCCATCCGCGTGCGAGCGCCGCGGAGCGCCTCCTCGGCCTCGGGCGTGTGCGCCAGCGCGGCGGCGAGCAGGGCCGCCGACAGCCGGCGGTCCTCCTTGCGGGCGGCGTGCACCAGCCGCCGGGCGTTGCGGGCGTGGGCGGCGCCGCTGGAGTTGACCAGCAGACCGAGCAGACGCTTGGTCTCCGGCCAGCGCTGCACCGCGTACTCCTCGTGGACCTCGCGGGTGTACTCGGCCATCCGCCAGATCCAGGCGTTGGCCTGGTCGCGGCGGCCGATCCGGCGCTCGGCGAGCGCCTGGAGCATGATCTTGACGCCCTCGCGGCGCTCGTCGCGCGGCCACCCGGCCATGATGTCGATCGCGGTGTCGAACGCCTCGGCGTCGCGGCTGGCCGCGATCTCCTGGAGCGCTCGCAGGCGCAGCTGGGAGTTGCGGTTGCGCTGGACGGCGGTCAGCAGGAAGCGGCGCTTGAGCTCGCCGCCGCGGTCGAAGTGGAGCATCGCCTTGGCGCGCCGCCAGCCGTTGGGGGCCACGCGTGCGCCCGCCAGCGCCGCCCACACGTGCTGCTCGCCGTAGTCCAGGTGCTCGACCGCGATCCGCCACAGCTCGCGCTCGAACACCTCGGCGCGGCGCTCCGGATCCGGCGTCACCGGCAGCACCCGGCGCTCCACCCGCACCCGCCGTCCGCGGCCGCGGCGGACCGGGCCGACGACGATCGCGCCGCCGCGGTAGACGTCGCGATCGAGCAGCGAGTGCAGCGTCACCACCGGGTCGTCGTGCTTGGTCGCCGGGTGGACGAAGTCGATGACGATGCCGGCCTCCTTGCCGGGATGCCGGCGGGTGACGCGGCCGACCCGCTGCTGGTAGATGCGCTTGGAGGCGGTCGGGGCCAGGTGCATGCAGATCGTCGCGCGGGGGCTGTTCCAGCCCTCGGCGAGCAGCTGCGCGTTGACCAGCACGTCGATCTTGCCGGACTCGTAGTCGGCGAGGATCCTGGCCAGCTGGCGCTTGGGGGTCTCGCCCGACACGCCCTGGGCCTTGATCCCGAGCTCGCGGAACGCCTGGGCGACGTTGTAGGCGTGGCGGACGCCGGCGGCGTAGACGACGCCGGGAACGCCGTTGAAGCGGGTCTTGTAGAGGTCGGCGATCGCCATGTTGAACGGCGTCTGGTCCAGCAGCTCGGCCAGCATCTCCTGGTCGAACTCCGTGTCGACCTCGCCGCGGCGCAGCGGCACCTTGGCGATCGTGCGAACGCCGGGGCCCGGCGGGATCCGGATGCAGCGCAGCGGCGCGATCACGCCCCGGCGGGCGGCCTGGGCGAGGTCGAAGCGCGAGGTCTGCGTCGGGAACAGGTCGGTGACGTGGCGAGCGATCAGCGCGCCGGTGGCGGTCATGCCGATGAAGATCGGGCCCGACCAGTTGCGGATCGACGCGGACGTCTTCTCGCCCAGCGCGGTGTGCGCCTCGTCGCAGATCACGATCGTGTAGGCGTCGGAGATCCGCCCGGCGTTGCGCACGAACCACTGGTAGGTCTCGACCGTGACCGGGCCGTTGGCCGCGTCGTGGCCGTCCAGCAGCGGCGCGTGGATGCGATCGCGGTAGCCGCGGTCGCGGAGCTCGCCGTGGAACTGGTCGACGAGGTTGCGGCGGTGGGTGAGGATCAGCACGCCGCCGGTGCGCGAGGCCTCGACGAAGCCAAGCGCGGCGACGGTCTTGCCGGCGCCGGTGGCGTGCTCGAACCAGAAGCGGCGATCGGCGTTGGGGTCCTCGGGCTGTTCCGTAAGCTCGACGTCCTCGTCGAGCTCGTCGTCGACGTCCTGCCAGTCCTGGGGCTCCTCGTCGTCGGCTGGGCTGTCGTCCTCGACGTCCTCGTCGTCGTCCTCGTCCTCCTCGGCGTCGCCTTCCTCGGCGTCGTCGCGGAGCTCGTCGTCGAGCTCGTCCTCGTCGTCCTCGTCGGCCTGGTCCTCGTCCTCGGTCTCGTCCGCGAGGCTCGCGGATTCGGCTGCGGCGGCGGCGGCCGCGGCTGCGGCGCCGTTCCCGTTGCCGTTGCGCTGGGCCTCGGCCAGGAGCGCGGTCAGCGTGCCGGACAGCGCGTCGACCTGGTGGGCCGACAGGACCGTCCCGTCGGCCAGGTGTGGCTCCTCCTCGGACAGCAGGCGCTCGAGCCCGAGCAGCAGCGAGAACTGGCGGCGCCACTCGATCGAGGGCTGGTTGGCGCCGGCGTCGATCTCCGCCAGCGCAGCGTCGAGCGCCCGGCGTCTTGCGGACCCGGTGGAAAGCGCGTCCTCGAGGGTCTCGCCCTCGTAGACGAAGCGCTCGCGCGTGAAGAGTTCCGCACGCGCAATCGCGGCAGGACTCGGAAACGGGGTGGAAGCACCCATAGAGTTCGAAAAAGGTTGCGTCTGGATGTGCAAGCCGCGGCCAATACGTCGAAGCGGCTCACCAGTGCCTCGTCAGAGGCCGAACACGGCGAGGAAGAAGACCCTCAGAAGCGGAAACCCCCTCACCGCGCCTGGTTCGGAGGATAGCGTGGATTAAACCAGATGTCGCGGGCGGGCCGGTCCGCCGCCGTGGGCGGGTCGATTGGACCCCGGGAAGTTCGTTCCCCGCGGCGCCTCTCGGATCTCGCGGGGAACGTTATTCCCGCTGAGCGGGAACTTTGTTACCCGCGGCGGGTCGGCTGCATCGAAGGGAACGAACTTCCCGGGTTGGGACCGCCCAGCCCCGCTGGCGGCGTATGGCAAGCTTTCCGACGTGGTCTTACGTATGTCGCTGGTGGCGCTCGCCGCGGCCGTGGTGGTGGCCGGCTGTGGCTCATCGCAGCCGAAGAACGAGGCGCCCTCGCACCAGCGCGTCAACGCGGCGTTCAAGGACTCGCCGCCGCCGCTGTCCTCGCTGCACGCCCAGGCCAACCAGCTGCTCGGCGGCGGCCCCACCGCGTTCGACCAGCGGATCGCGTCGCTGAAGGGTTACCCGGTCGTCGTCAACAAGTGGGCGTCCTGGTGCGGCCCGTGCCAGACCGAGTTCCCGGTGTTCCAGCGGGCCGCCGTCGCGTTCGGTAGGAAGGTCGCGTTCATGGGCGTCGACGGCAAGGATCAGAACCCGGCGGCGGCGGCTTTCCTGCGCAAGTTCCCGGTCACCTATCCCAGCTACACCGACCCCAAGGAAGCGATCGCGCGCAAGATCCACGCCGCGACCTACTTCCCGCAGACGATCTACTACGACCGCAACGGCCACGTCGTGTTCGACCACGCCGGTCCCTACGAGAGCGTCGGCGCGCTCGAGAAGGACATCCGACACTACGCGCTGGGATGACCGGGACCGTTCTCTACCAGGTGCGCCGCGTGCGCGGCCAGCAGGAGATGGCGGCCGCGCTGGCGCTTCGCCACGAGGTGTTCTGCGTCGAGCAGGGCGTGCCCGAGCACGATGAGCTCGACGGGCGCGATCACGAGGGCATCCACCTGGTCGCGGTGCAGGACGGCGAGCTGCTCGGGACCTGCCGGCTGGTGATGGTCGGGTCCACCGCGCAGTTCAGCCGGCTGGCCGTACGGATGTCGGCCCGCCGGCGTGGGATCGCGACCGCGCTGCTGGAGCTGGCCGACATCGAGACGCGGGCCTGCGCCGGCACGCGGGTCGTGCTCCACGCCCAGACGTACGCTCGCGACCTCTACGCGCAGGCCGGTTACCACACCCGGGGCCGGACCTTCCGCGAGGCCGGGATCGAGCACATCGCGATGGAGAAGCACCTCTGACCGCCGCGGCCGGGTTCAGCGGGGCACACTAGTGCCCGAGATCCGCATCGACCCGCTGACCGGTCAGCGGGCGATCGTCGCGGGCGCCCGCGCGGGGCGGCCCGGCGGTGGGCTGAGCGCGACCCCGCCCGACCCGATCGACCCCGAGTCAGATCCGTTCGCCGAGGGTCACGAGGACCGCACCCCGCCCGAGGTGTACGCGGTGCGCCCCAACGGCGGCGAGCCCAACAGCCCGGGATGGACGGTCCGCGTCGTGCCCAACCTGTATCCCGCGCTCAGCCCCGATCCAGAGCAGCCGCCTCCGCACGCCAACCCCGACCTGTTCTGGGCGGGCCCTGCGGTGGGCGACCACGAGGTGATCGTCAACTCGCCCCGGCCGGTGATTTCGCTGGCCGAGCTCCCGGTCGAGGATGTCCAGCGGGCGGTCGAGGTCTGGCGCGAGCGGATCCGCGTCCACCGCGACTCCGCCTGCGTGCACCTGATCGTCAACGAGCGCCGCGAGGCCGGCGCGTCGCTCCCGCACACCCACGCCCAGCTGTACGCGCTCGACTTCGTCCCCGCGGCGATCGCCCGCGAGCGCGAGCGCTTCGGCGCCTACGCGACCAAGACGATGGGCGGCAACCTGCTCGGCGACCTCGTCCAGGAGGAGGTCCGCCAGCGCGAGCGGGTCGTCGCGATCGACGAGGAGAGCGTGCTGATGGCGCCGTACGGCGCGCGCGTCCCGTTCCAGCTGATGATCGCCCCGCGCACGCCCCGGCTGCGCTTCGAGGACGACGGGCCGACCGGCGCGGCGATGCTCCACGAGGCGCTGTCGAAGCTGGCTCGCCGGCTCGGCGCCAACCCGCCGCTGAACCTGTGGGTGCGGACTGCGCCGCGCGGCGCGGAGTACTTCTGCTGGCGGATCGACATCATCCCGCGGCTGACGCACCTGGCCGGGCTCGAGCTCGGCGCGGGCGTCAACCTCAACATCGTCCCGCCCGAGCTGGTCGCCTCCGAGCTCCGCGACGTGTGAGCGCCGGAAGCGGATGCGGGCGCTCGTCCAGCGCGTCAGCAGCGCATCCGTGTCGGTCGACGGTCGGACGGTCTCGGAGATCGGCCCTGGTCTGCTGGTGCTGCTCGGGATCAGCCGGGACGACACCGACAGGGACGCCGACTGGCTCGCCGACAAGGTCCGGGCGCTGCGCATCTTTCCCGACGAGCGAGGGCCGGATGAACGAGCCGCTGGGCGAGCGCGAGGTCCTGTGCGTGAGCCAGTTCACGCTCTACGGCGACGCCCGCAAGGGCAACCGCCCAAGCTACATCGCGGCCGCGGCGCCCGAAGTGGCCGAGCCGCTCTACGAGCGCTTCTGCGAGCGCACAGCAGCCCGTCGCGGCGTGTTCGGCGCTCGCATGTCGGTGGCGCTGATCAACGACGGGCCGGTCACGCTGCTCGTGGAGAGCGGGTGAGCCGACCGGCGTAAGGGCGGTGGGGGCTGCGCCACGTGTCGGGCTCGGCGGCGGCCTCGGTGTACACCTGCCAGGTCGCGGCGGCCGCGTCCTCCCAGGTCCACGACGGCGGCGCCGGCGCGGGGCGCCGCGCCGACTCGGCGGCGGCGACCAGGCCGGCCATGTCCTCGACCGAGCGCAGGGTGACGTGACCCGCGAGCACCTCGCGCACGGCCGGCACGTCGCACGCCGCCACCGGCGTTCCGCACGCGAGCGCCTCCACCGCCGGCAGGCCGAAGGCTTCGTCCTCGCTCGGATACACCAGCGCGTGCGCGCCGCTGTAGATCGCCGCCAACTCATCGTCGTCGGTGATCGCGCCCGTGAGGATCACGTCGGGAAGCTGGTGCGCCCATTCGCCGGCAGGGCCGACGAGCACCAGCGGCATCGTGCGCCGCGTGCGAGCCAGCGCGGCGACCCGCTTGCGGGGATCGGGGGCGCGCAAGCCGCCGACCCACAGCAGGTAGTTGCCGGGCAGGCCGAACCGCTCGCGGACCGCGCCGATCTCGGCGTCGGAGCGGGGGCGAAGCCGCGGAGCGGCGGCCTCCGGGATCATCACGACGCGTTTGCTGGGGATGTCCAGCACCTTGATCACGTCATCGGCGACCGCATTGGTGGGGACGATCACGCGCGCCGCGCGCTGCACGGCGAGATGGCGCAGCTTGGACCGCAGCCCGGAGCGGAGGTACTCGCTGGGCCGCTTGAGCGGCGCCAGGTCGTGGACGGTGACCACCATCGGGACCGGGCAGCGAAGCATCGCGCCCTGGACCCACGGGGCGTGGAACACGTCGCAGCGACGCGGGTCGTGCGTCTCGATCAGCTGACCGCGACCTGAGCGGTGCAGCGCTTCCAGCAGGCAGCGTGCGTAGCGGCCGATGCCACGGTGGTCCTTCTGGGGGCGAGAGTCGAATGCAACCTTCACGGCGATCTTTGCCGCCCCCACCGCGGCTGGGCACTATTGACTGAGTTGGATCCTTCCCGGGCCTCCCCGACCCGAACGAAGCACTCTATAGGCGGCGGCTCGCACACGTCGACAGGTGCCCGTCAGGCGCTACGGTCGCTGCGGATGAAGGAGTACTACGAGGACCTGTGGGAGCACCTGCCCGATGACCTCGAGCCCCCGGACCTCGACCTGCGCCTCGCGTTCATGCGCGAGGGCGTGCGCTCGGGCGAGCATGTCCTCGATCTCGGCAGCGGCGAGGGCACATTCACCGAGTGGCTGGCGCGGATCGGCGCCGCCCCGCTCGGAGCCGAGGTCGCCGAGGCGGCCGTGCGGCGCGCCCGAGCGGCCCACCCCGACCTCGAGTTCCGGCTTGTGCCGATCGACGGGCCGCTGCCGCTCGCACGACAACGCGTTCGACGTGGTCTGGGCCAGCGAGGTGATCGAGCACGTCGCCGACACCGGGAGATGGCTGTCGGAGGTCCGCCGGGTGTTGAAGCCCGGCGGACGGCTGCTGCTGACGACGCCGTCGCACGGCCGGCTGCGCGTGGCGCTCGGCGGGATCGAGCGGTTCTCCCAGCCGCTCGGGGACCACCTGCACCTGTATACGCGAGCGTCGCTCAGCCAGCTGCTGCGCGAGTTCGGGTTCGGCGAGGTCAGCGTCCGCGCTGCCGGCGGGCCGCCCTTTTGGCGGCGGCTGCTGCTCGCGCGTGCTGTGCGTTGACCGCGGCCTGCGCCTTGGCGCGGATCAGGTCGCCGGCAGCTGCCGAGCCGAGGAGCTGGGCATGTTGGGCTCGGGGAGGGCCAGCGCCGCGTCACCCGTGCTCAGATCCAGCTGGCCTACGCGCTTCCAGGATTCGGCGCTCTGCGGCTGGCGCTGGATCGCGGCGGCCAGCGCTCCTCGCGCCTGGGCTGTGCTGACCGAGCGCCACATACGCGACCGCCAGATCCAACAACGGCTGCACGGCCGAAAGGTCAAGCGACGCCGCCTTGCTTAGCTCCACGAGTGCCTGGCGCGGACGCCCGTAGCGAACATCGAACTCGCCAAGCTGCTGCCAGGTCTCGGGATTGTCAGGCTGGCGGGAGGTCGCCCGGACCAGGTCTCGCGAGCGCCGGGCCCGGTCGCCTACCGCAAGGTCGATCTCCGACAGCTCCCACAGGGCACTCGCTGACACCGGATCGGTCGAGACCGCGGTGTGCGCCTCGTCGAGCGCCTTGCGCGTGTCGCCGGCGAGCAGCGCGTTGACGGCCGAGGCGTCGGCATTGGCCGAGCGCAGCGGCTGCCAGATCACCCACGCCGCGCCGAGCGCGATCGCGACGATCGCAACCAGCGCGCCGCCGGCCGCCGGCGCCGCGAACAGGCGCCGTGGCGCGCTGCGGCGTCCCACCGGCTCTGACAGCGGGCCGCGCCCGGCGAGCCAGCCGGCGCAGGCCAGCGCCGGGATCGCGACGCCGGGGAAGAACCAGGTCCAGTCGACCGCGGAGTGGATCCCGAACGCGATCACCACCGCCAGCATCGTGAACATCCCGGCGCGCTCGGCCCGGTGCTCGCTCGCCACCGGCGGCGCGCGCCCCAGACGCACGCCGAGCGTCCGGCCGGTGGCGATCGCCCAGGCGATCAGTAGCGCCAGGCTGAGCAGCGTGCCGATCAGGCCGAAGTCGGCGAACGTCTCGATCACGTAGCTGTGGGCGTGCCCCGCGACCAGCGCGTCGGCGGTGTAACGGGTGCGCGCGGTCTCAAAGCCGCCGGCGCCAGTGCCCTTGAGCAGGTTGTGTTCGCCGACCTTGAGGCCCTCGCGCCAGTAGCGCGGCCGGCTGTTGGAGAGGTCGACCAGCCGTCCGGGGGTCTCGCTGACCACTCCGTTGGTGTTGGTGAGCGACGTCCACACATGCGAAACCTCGCCTGTCAGACCGCGCGAGGAGCCCACCAGGAACACGATCCCGCCGATCGGGACGAGCGACAGCGCCGCGATCAGCGCAACGCCGATCCGGTGGCGGGAGCGAGGCTCGAGCTGGACGCGGTCGATTGCGACCGCGGCCGCGTAACCGGCTGCGGCCAGCAGCACGACGACGACGAGCACGACGACGCCAAACGTGTGGCCGGCCGCCGTGCGCGCGGCGAGCGTGGTGTTGTCGTGGGTGAGCGCGTGATGCGCCAGCGCCCAGACGGTGATCACCGCGCCGCCCCCGGCGCCGAGGCCGAGAATCAGGGCCGCGCGAAGCCGCAGCGGCGTGATCGCAAACCAGCACCCGCAGGCGACGATCGCGGCGATCAGCGCCCCTCGCGAGTAGGACAGGACCACGACCGTTATCAGGATCGCCAGCGCCGGCACGCTCAGCGCGCGCAGGATCCGCCCGGGCGACGGCCGCGCTCCGGCCCAGATGCACGGCGCCAGCCCCATCGCGGCCAGCAGGCCGGTGGTGTTCCAGTAGTCGAACGGTGCCTTCAGCCGGGCCACCGGATCGTTGGCGTCAAGCGACCCCGGGAACACCTTGACCAGGATCGCCCAGGCGGAGATCACCGCCGCCGCGGTGGCGACCGCGCCGAGCACCGCCGGCCAGCGCTGGGGCAGCAGTCGGGCGAGCGAGATCGCGGTCCCGAACGCGGCCAGATAGGCGACCGTGCGGTTGGCCTCCACCCACGAGTTGTCCGGCTGCACCGACCAGGCGATCGAGGCAAACGTCAGCGCCGCCAGTGCGGCGAACAGCAGCAGCGTGACCCCGCCCCACGCCCGCCCCGAGCCGCCGATTACGATCACCGCCGCGGCGGCCGCCGCCGCCAGCAGCGCGGCGGCGATCTCCATCCACGTGTTCGGTCCCAGATCGGTGCCGCCGGTGGTCACGAATGCGACCAGCACGAACAGCGCGGCGAGGCCGCATCCGAAAGCCGCGTCGGAAGTCATGGAGGGCCAACGAGCGGGACTGTGGCCGTTGGCGTCGTCCGGGCCCGACGCGGCGCGCTTGGGCGCCGGGGCTATTGACGACACGGCCGCGAGCGTATCAGCCGCCTTCCTCGGTCTACCGTGGTTCACGGTGAGCGATCAGCATCAGGGTGTGCCCGAACAACGCGGTGCGCGGCCTGGATCCGAGCGCGTCCAGCGGCTGCAGGGTCCGTTGCACTCCCGGCGGCAGCCGCCTCCAGGTGTAGGTGACCGTGTGCAGCTCCGGACGCAGGCCGACCGCGCGGGCCTCGTCGACCAGCCGTCGCGGCGACAGCGGGATGTCATCGCGGGTGCCGTGCACGGCCTCGGCGACCCCCGCCCGGTTTGCCAGCGCGAGGCCGACGCCGATCGGATGCCACAGTCCCGGCTCGATCGCCACCAGCGCGCCCCCCGGCGCGAGCAGGCGCGTGGCTTCGGCGAAGTACGGTCGCAGCGGACCCTGGAACGCGAGGTGATGTAGCACCAGCCGGTACAGCACTGCCTGAAACGAGCCGTCGGGCAGGTCGTCCAGCTTCCCGGCGTAGCCCACGCGGGCCTCGTCGGCCCGGCCGGTGGCGATCACCCCGGCGACCTTCTCGGGATCGGCGTCGACCGCGACCAGATGCCACTGCGGGCTGGGGAACAGGTGTCGCCCCGGATGCCAGCCGGCGCCGACCGATACCACGCGGCCCCCGGGCGGCAGCCGGTATGCGATCAGCCCGCGCTCGCGAACCATCATCTGGCGGTAGTGGACCGCGAGCGTCGAGTCGCGGCTGACCCGGTCGAGCATATTGTCGGGGATGTAGGGCTCGGACCCGGTCATCGCCCCGCCAGCGCCTGCTCGTAGGCGGCGACCGTATCGGCGCCGCAGCGCTCCCAGGTGAACGCCCGCTTCACGGTCTCGCGCGCCGTGTCACCGAGCGCCGCCAGCGCCGCCGGGTCGGAGAGCAGACCGTCGATCCGCTTCGCTAGCCCGCGCACGTACAGCGGCGCCACCAGCTCGATGCCTCCGCCCGCGGCTGCGATCTCCTCGGGCCCATCCTCGCCGCGGCAGCCGATCGCCGGTACGCCGCCCGCCATCGCCTCGATGTACGCGACGCCGAACGCCTCGTCGATGCTCGGCATCACGAACAGCGATCCGGCGGTCGCCTCGGCCGTGGCGCGGTCGTTTGGCAGCTGGCCGCGGAACTCGACGCGGTCGGCCACTCCGAGCGCTGCGGCCAGCGACTCCAGCCGATCGTACTCGGGGCCATCGCCGACGATCACGTAGCGCAGCGCCGAGTGGCGCCCGCGCAGCGCGGCCAGCGGCGGCGATCACGTCCGCGTGTCGCTTGCGTGCTGCCAGGTGGGCGACCGTCACAAGCGTCGGCGTCTCCGGCCGCGCGGCGGGGGCCGGCGGGACGTCGGCGCCGAGGTGCACGACGCGCGTGTGCGGCGCACCGAGCGCGGCCGATCGCCTGGCGGTGCCGGCGCTGTTGGCGAGCACCAGCCGGGCGTGCGCGAGCGTCGCGCGGACGTTGCCCGAACCGGCGCCCGCGCCCTGCACATCGTGGCCGTGCACGGACACCACCAGCGGGGCCTCCGGCGCCACGCGCCGAACCGCGTCCCCGGCGGGGACTGCGTAGTGCGCGTGGATCAGGTCGAACGCGAAGCTGCGGCGCACGCGCTCAAGCGCGCGCGCCGAGCAGCGGAGCCGCCCACGCTCCCCAGGAGTGATAGCTCAGGGGGCGGGGCGGGGACAGGTAGCGGACGTACTCCAGCTCGAGTCCGTCGAGCCGCGCCCGGCGCGGCTGCCGGACCACGGCCAGCCCGCGCCCGATCTGGGCCGAGCGGACCGCCGACAACGGGGGAATCGGGCGATGCAGGACGAGCACGCGGACGTCTGCACCAGCAGCCCGTGTGGCGAGCGCCTGGCGGTGGGCCCAGATGCCGCCCACCGGGTCGCCCGCCCGCGGGTAGTACTCGGCGACGACCAGGACCCTCACGTCCATGACCGATGCATGACCAGCGTCCGCTGCGCGTCCACGGAGGCGGTGTACGGACGGCCGTCGAGGAATCGCCTGGCCTCGGCGAAGGCCTGCGCGCGGTCGTAGGATGCAGCGATCCGCCGCAGGCCGTGCCGGATCGGGGTCGCGTCGACGACGCCGATCCGCCACCCGTGCTCCAGCGCCAGCGCCGACCAGTGTTGGTCCAGGCCCCAGCCGAACCGCAGCGGCGGGAACGGCAGCAGCGCGCCGAACGTGACGTGGTGAAACGCCACCACCGGCCCGATCTCGACGAATCGCGTCTCGCGGACCACGGCCTGCGGCCGCTGCCGTGTGATCTGCCAGGCGGCGTGGGAGTGCGCGCGATGGGCCGGCTGGGCGAGTCGCAGCTGGAACCGCTCGGCCAGGAACACGAAGGCGTCGAGGAAGCCGGGCGGCAGCGCAACGTCGTCGTCGATCACCAGCAGCCAGTCGTGGCCCTGCGCCGGGTGGTCGGCCAGCAGCGCGTTGAGGTTCTCGAACCGGCCGCGGTCGCCCGCCTCGGTGCTCGCGAACGTGACCTGGTGGCGCGAGCGCAGCAGCTCGTCGCGGGCGGCCGGCAGCAGGTTCGGGACGTCCGTGCGCTCGACGGCGATCGCGAGCACGCGACGGCGCGGCCAGCGTGCGGCCGCCCGGCGCAGCCGCCGACGCCGCAGCGTGGCCAGCTCGAGCGTGTCGGCGGCCGCGTCCCTGACCACCGCCCGAGTGGTCGAGCGGACTCCGACCACGAGCCCCGAGGTGCCGGAGCCGAGATCGTCGAGCTCGCTCACGACCCGGCCTCCGCGACCGCCTCACGGAGGCGGCCGAGGCTGTGGGCGGCCATCACGATCCCGTTCGCGCAGCGCCGTCTGCCGGTGTGCCAGACGCACCCGCCCAACGTCCGCAGCTCGGCCGGCAGCGTCGGGCCGGCACCCTTGCGCACGTCGTTTCGACGCGCCGTGCGGCCGAGAGCGTAGGCGGCGCGCGAAAGCGAGCGGACGGTCGCGTCGGCGGCGACGCGGCGGTGGACGACCCTGGCGCGCGCGACGTATCGGACCCGGCCGCCGGCCGACTTGTAGCGCCGCTCCCAGTCCTCCTCGTCGCCGCGGCCGTGGATCGTCTCGTCGAAGCCTCCGATCCGCTCGAGCGCGCGGCGTCGAATAGCCATGTTGGCGCCCCACACGAACTCGATCTCGCGATCGTCGGGGCCGCCGTCCAGGGTCGTGATCGGCGCGTTCTCGCGGCCGCAGGAGCGGGGCCCGCCGCCCTCGAGCCGGGCCACGATCGGTCCTCCGAACAAGTCCTCGTCGTCGCGCTCGCCGGCGGCCCGCATGAATGCCTCCAGCCATCCCGGCTGTGCCTCGATGTCGTCGTCGACGAACACGATCAGCTCCCCTGCCGCCGCCGCCACGCCGGCGTTGCGCGCGGCGTTCAGCCCGCGCGGGCGCTCGAGCGAGATCAGCGCGGCGCCGTGGGCGGCGGCCACGCCGGCGGTGGCGGCGTCCTCGCCGTCGGAGACGACGAGGACCTCGGCGTCGTGGGCGCGGGCCTGGGGCATGACCGACTGAAGCGTCACCCTCAGGTAGTTCGGGCGACCGCGGGTCGGGATCAGGATCGAGCTTGAGCGCGTGCCGGACACGCTCGGATTGTGCCTCCCTGCGGGGGACTACCCTCGGCGCCGGGTCCGGCGCTGCTCGTTGAGCTGCAGCGCGAACGCGCCGAGGAAGCGTGGGTTGTAGCGGAGGTAGCGTCGCCACAGCCGGCGCGGCTCGCGCGCCAGCCGGTAGGCCCACTCCAGTCCCGCCGACTGCATCCACGGAGGCGCCTGGGGCACCAACCCAGCGTGGAAGTCGAACGCTGCGCCGACGCCGACGAGCACCGGCGTCTCGAGCAACGGGCGCATCTGCGCCATCCACTTCTCCTGCTTGGGCACCCCGATTCCGACCCACACGACGTCGGCCCGCGAATGGTTGATCTCCTCGGCGACCGCGCCGCGCTCCTCCGCGGTCAGCGGGCGGTGCGGGGGCGAGTACCCGCCGACGATCTTGATCCCCGGATAGCGCTGGCGGAGGTTCAGCGCCAGCTGCACCAGGGCGCCCTGGTTGCGGCCGCCGTACAGGTAGAACCGCTGGCCATTGTCGATGGCGGCGGCACAGGCCTTGGACATCAGCTCGGGTCCGTAGACGCGGTCTCGGAGCGGGTGCCCGAGGGCGTTCAGCGCCCACACCAGCGGCTGACCGTCGGGGACGTTGAGCGAGGAGGAGTCCAACGCGTCTCGCAGCTGGCGATCCTCGCCGGAGGCCATCACCGTATGGACGTTGCATACACATACGTAGCCGCGCCTGCGCTCGGCGACCATCGCGTCGATCCAGTCGAGCGTCTGTCGATAGTCGATCAGCGCCAGCGGCACGCTGACGATGTCCACCGTCTGGGGTGAATCGATCGCGGCTGGACGGGGCTGGACGTAACCCTGGGGGCGCATTTCAGAAGATGTGGATTCCACGGTGGACGCGAGGGCGCAAACCAAACCATAGTGGCGCTTCGCCGGATGTCTGCAGCGCCCTATGCGGAAGCCGGCAGGTCGCGCGTATAGCGCACCTGAGCTAAGAAACGTGGGAGGGGCCGAGGGGTTGCGGTGTTGGTCGGATTAGTTCCTGTGGTTCGCGCGACAACGGTATGCTGTGTCTTGACACGGAGGTCAAGCGGGCCCGCGAGCATCGCCCCCTTTCTCGCGGGTCTCGGACGGCCCCCAGCCCTACCAGGGTCGTCCTTTGGTCGGGCCCGTGCCTCGCAATAGTGAGGCGCGGGCCCGGCTCTTTCTGGCGTGCAAGCGAGGGCTACTCGCCGGTAGCACCCGGCCCCGATCCGCGCAGCGGTACGCCCGTTCTGGCAAGCTCTGGCGGGCTTTGGACTGCGTGGTCACAGGCGGTGCCGGATTCATCGGATCCAACCTCGTGGATGGGCTGCTCGCGCGCGGCGATCGCGTCGCGGTGATCGACAATCTCTCCACCGGCAAGCGCGCCAACCTCGAGGGTGCGCTCGCCCTCGGCGCCGAGCTGCACGAGGCTGACGTCAGAGACGCCGGTGCGATATCTGACATCTTCGCGGCGGTCCGGCCACAGCTGGTGTTTCACCTGGCCGCACAGATCGACGTGCGCCGCTCGGTCGAGGATCCCGCGCTCGATGCGCGGTCCAACGTGCTGGGGACGATCGCGGTGCTCGAGTCGGCGCTGTCGAGCGGCAGCAAGCGGATCGTGTTCAGCTCGACCGGGGGCGGGCTCTACGGTGACGCCGAGCTGATTCCGACGCCGGAGGACTACCCGATCAGGCCGCTGGCGCCCTACGGACAGGGCAAGCACGCCGCCGAGGGGTACTGCGAGCTGTATGCGCGACTCCACGGACTCTCCACCGTCTCGCTGCGCTACGGCAATGTGTACGGGCCCAGGCAGGACGTCCACGGCGAGGCCGGCGTGGTCGCGATCTTCTGCGGGGCGCTGATCGAGGGCCGGACGCCGACTGTGTTCGGCGACGGGCGCCAGACCCGCGACTGGGTCGAGGTCGGGGATGTCGTGCGCGCAAACCTGATCGCGGCCGACAGGGACATCACGGGACCGGTCAACATCGGACACGGCCAGGAGACGTCCGTGCTCGACCTGCTGCAGGCGCTGAACGAGGTCGGCGGCGACCGCAAGCTTCCCGAGCCGCAATTCGCTCCCGAGCGCCCGGGAGAGGTCCGGCGCAGCTGCCTCGACGTAGCCCGTGCGAAGAAGATGCTCGGGTGGGAGGCACGGGTAGACCTGGCCAATGGGCTCGCGAGGATCCTAGCGGCACTGTGACGATGGCTCGTATCGGCATGCTCGCCCTTCGAGCGAGTCGTCGCCGCTACTCTTTCGCCACCGCTATGGGCGCCGCAGTGTCTACCGAGAACACGACGAACACTCCCTTGGCGTGCCGTTTGTGCGGCGATTGGGCGGATCTTCGATACCCGAGCGGTGAGGCCTGGGTGGAAAACGGCGCGCTCGCCCCAACTAGCCATGAGGTCGGAGCTCATGGCGATTTGTACGTCTGTCGACGGTGCGGGACCGTCCAATCGGCGCCGCTGCCGTCTTCCGAGCTACTGACGGCTCGTTACGTAGAGACCCAGGATGATCGGTACCTCGAGGAGGAGCGAGGTCGGCGGCGGACGGCACGACGGCTCCTTGATCTCCTGGATCGGCGGGTCCGCGCTGGACGAATGCTCGATGTCGGTTGCGGGCCTCGCAGCGAGCCACCAGCTGACGGCTAGGCCGGGCGCTCCGCAGCGGCATGCAGGAAATCCCCACTGCCGAGCACGACGTCAATCCCGCCGGTCGCCAACGCCACCGGGACTGCTGCGCAGTACCCGGCCAACAGTCTGATGCCTTCTCGGCTCAGGAGACGATCGAAAAAGCGAAGCTGGAGGCTCCAGGTGGTCGTGATCAACGGCGTGGCCGGTCGGACGACGATCGATGTGAAGCCGGCTGAGCCGAGCGCGCTCCTCAGACCTTCGGCCGTGAAGTGAACTCGGTGCCGCGGAAGCTCGAGCGGGAACCAATACTGGCCGAACACTCGCCGCTGCCAGGATCCCCAGTTCGGGACAATCACGGCGAGGCGGCCTCCAGGCCGGAGAACCTCGGACACGCGAGCAAGATCACGTCGCGGATCTGGCACGTGCTCGAGAGAGTGTCTGAAGACCGCGGCGTCCAGATCCTCGTTCGGAAGTCGGACCGTGTCCAACGTTCCGTTCAAGACCTCCGCGCCGCGCCGCCGTGCAACGGAAGCCGCCTCGGGTGAGGGTTCCACCCCGACGACCCTCCACCCTGCGCGGATCCACGACGCGGCGAGATCCCCGCGTCCGCAGCCCACATCCAGCAAGGTGCCCGTCCTTTGATACTCGCCTAGCCCGCTGAGCGGGAACCGGTGATCTCGCGCCCGCTGCATCAAGCCCATCATCCTGGCCAACACGCCTTGTGGCATGTCGAAAGGGGCGTACCGTTGCGGATAGAACGCTCCGAGTTCTTCCGGCCGCGCGAGCGGCAACGTCGTCCCAGATCGGCATTCCAGACAATCGTGTATCGGCCAGGTCCCGGGGATGCCGTGCATTCGATCGCCTGCGATCACCGACGGCTCCGGTGCTAACGGGCCGCCGCAGGCTAGACAGCGAGGAGGCACCGACGTCAGCGCGCCTTGTGCAGTCGCCACAGAAAGACGGGACCTCCAACGAGTGAATAGAGCACGCCTGCCAAGAGTGAGGTGATCGAGAGTTCGATGCCGGCCGCGGCCGATGCGGCCAGGCTGCTGTGCCCGAATACGATCAGTGGGCCGCCGGCGCTCCCGGCGCCAGGACCTGCGAAGAGACTGGAGAGTATTCCTCCTGCGACGAACGTGGCGGTCGCCTGCAGCAACGAGGGATTCAGACCGACGGCGCGGAGCACGATATAGCTCCGAGCGACTTGCGTCACGACGACGATCACCATCAGCAGCGCGACGACGCTGCGGTGCCGCGAATGCGCCAGAACGTCCAGGCCGCGGACGATCTCGCGGTGGCTGAATCGGCTCCGGGCCCCCAGGGCCATTACAACCCCCGCAACGCATACGAACACCAAGACGACCGGCACCCACCAAGCCACGTTCAGGGCGCCAGCGCTCACTATGACCAGGATGCCCACGACCAGCGCTTCGATCAGCGTCGTCGACGTGTCGACCATGATCATCTGAGGAATCGTGGGTGAGCGCGGACGATCGAGCTTTCGCATCAACGCACCCCTGACGATGCTCGAGACGTAGTGGTTGATCGTCGCCGCCAGGAAGGTGAGGGAGTTGGCCGAATGGACGTCGACGCGGTGTGGACGACTTCCCATGGCATCGAGGCAGGCCACGACCGCCTCAGTCCGCGCCAGGAGCGCGAGCAGGGCCAACACGGTCACGATCACCAGTTGGCCTAAGCTCGTGCGCTTGGCGGCCTCCCGTATCTCGTCGCCGTGGCTGACCAGTAGGTAGCCCATAAGGGCAAGCACAACCACGGGACCGCCGAGACTGAGGATCAGCCGGAGTCGACTCGGTCGCCGAGAGGGCGCATCGTCCTCTTCACTTGCGGCGATCGGGGAGTCGGTCAATGCTTGGAGCCGGCTTGACTGGGCTCGGCCTCGGCCTCGTGCGCGGCGAGCCATGCTTCCTTTGAGCGCGCCGCAGAATCCCCGCTCGGCTCAGCCTGTGCCACGTCGACCGAATCCTGGCGCTGCTCGAGCAGGGCGACCCGCTGAGCAAGGACTCTCGTTTCGTCGGACAGACGCGACACTACCGCGCAGAAGTGCAGCAACAACAGGAGTAGGAATCCAAACGAGATGACGAAGAACGCGTTCGACGGGGTCTTGATCCCGACAGCTGTGGAGATGTGGGTCAGGAGGTCTTTCCAGACGGCCAGGACGAGCAGCACGAATGCGGCTCCGAGCCAGAGAAGGGCGTAGCGCTCGCGCAGGTAGCGGCGACGGACGAGCTCGAACACCACTCCCAAGACCACGGCGGCGAAGATGATCGAAACGATCTGAACGCGCACTTGCACGGTCAAATCCCGCGTGGCGCCGACACCGGAGCGGAGGCCCCGGGCTCGACGAAGCGCTCGCGTCGTAGCAGAGCCACGACCAAAGCCAGAGAAACTTTGATCATGTAGTAGATCGAGCGCCTACGGTTGATCGACGAGCGCCCAGAGCTCCGTAGATGCATCTGCACGGGCACCTCCGCCATAGATAGGCGGTTTGAATACAGCATCAGGACCGCCTCGACTTCGGGATAATCGTGCGGATAGTCTCGTGCGAACAGGCCGATCGCCCGACGGTTGTAGAGGCGAAAGCCAGATGTCGGGTCCGTGACGCGTTGTCTGAGAATCTTGCTCAGCGCGAAGGCAAACAGATGGATCCCGGTGCGGCGGGTTCTCGGGGCCGTGTAGCCGTTGTCGCCGCCCAGGAACCTGGACCCGCAGACCATGTCGAGGTCCGGGTTGGCCTCGATCGCCTCGATCAGCTTGACGAGCTCGCTCGGCTCGTGCTGGCCATCGCCGTCAACCTGGGCCATGTAGTCGTAATCATGCTCAAGTGCATAGACGAAGCCGGTTTGCACGGCGCCACCGATCCCAAGGTTGAACGGCAGCCTTAGCACGGAGGCCCCAGCAGCATGTGCGCACCTTGCTGTGTCGTCGGTCGACCCGTCGTCGATCACGATAACGTCGAAATGCGGCGCACGACGGTGCAGCGAGTCGACTACGCGCGCGATCGACTCGCGCTCGTTGTATGCCGGCACGACCGCGAGGAAGCTGTTTGACTCCGAGCCCATCAACGCTCCCTATTATCGCGGCGGACGATGGCTCTGGCGTCGCTGACTGCGGTTGTCGTCGCGCATAACTCGGTCACGGATCTGCGTCGGACGTTGCCTCGCCTGACCGCCGAGCTGGACCTGCGCGACGAGCTCATCGTTGTTGACAACGCTTCAGATGACGGCCTCTCCGACGAGCTTGGACAGCTGGCACCGAAGGCCAAGCTGATCAGGCTCCCAAGCAACATTGGCTTCGCTGGGGGAGCTAACGCCGGGGTGAGCTCGGCAAAGGGCGATCTAATCGTGTTGCTGAATCCCGACGCAGTCGTCCACCCCGGCTTTGGAGCGGCGATACGACGGCCGTGGGGCGGCCGCTGGGACGCATGGATGGGACTCGTGCTTCTCGAGGACGGCAGGCGGATCAACACCAGCGGCGGTGTGCTGCATTTCACGGGATTCGGCTGGGCGGGCCAGATGGGCCAGTCAATTGACGAAGCACCACGCGAGCCGTCCGCCGTGGCGTTCTTATCAGGGGCGTGCCTAGCAATCCCGCGATCCACATGGAACAAAATCGGAGGCTTTCCAGAGCACTTCTTCATGTACTGCGAGGACGTTGATTTGTCGATGAGGTTGCGGCTTCTCGGGGGAAGGCTGGCAGTTGTCCCAGACGCCGTCGTATCCCACGACTACGCCTTCGACAAGGGTCACCTCAAGTGGAGACTGCTCGAGCGAAACCGCTGGGCCACTCTGGTTCGTACGCAGCCGCGACTCCTGCTGGCCGCAACGACGCCCGCTCTGCTTGCGACGGAGGCGGTCGTGTGGGCAGTCGCAACTCGCGACGGCTGGTTGAAGATGAAGCTGCTCGCCACGCTTGATTTCCTCCGAGCGCTCCCGCAGCTGCTGGCAGAGAGACGCACAATTCAATCTGCCGCTGTTGTCGGCACGGCCGACTTCGCCTCCTACCTGACCCCCGAGTTGGACTCCCCGTACTTCGGCTCGGTAGCAACCCGACCCCTGGTGCGGCGAGCGCTCCGGCTCTACTGGAGGGCGGTACGCCAGGTACTCGATCGTGCTGGCTGAGACACGGCTCAGTCTCGCACGTCCACGTCCGGTGGCGATGAGCGGTGGTCAGCTCTCGACGCAGACGCGATGGCGAGCGCGCCTAGGGGGATGAAAGCCAGAAGGCCGGCGGCGAGTGCCCAAAAAGTCCAGGCTCCGACCCAACCGGGGCGAAACAGAGATGCGCGCGAGAACACCTCCCCGAGCGAGCCAAGAAGGGAGCTCTTGCCGTCGTCGAGCAGAACCAACGAGAACTCGAGCGGCGTCCTGGTTCCCGAGATGGTGACGTTCGGACGGACAGCGAGAGACCCGAGCAACGAGAACCGAGTGCCCTTCCCAACAAGGCAGATGAACAAAGGGCGACCCTCGGGCACGGTTCTCGCGAGCCTCGCCTGATAAGCCCTGGGGGAGGTTGTTGCGTTGATTGTCCCAGTCGTTAGAGGTTGCCGGCTAGACGCGTCTTCGACTTCGACGCTGATTTCCCCAGGGCCACCTACAGATGCGCCCCAGATGCGTACGCCCCGGACCGGACCCTGACTGTTCACCGGGCCCTCGCATATCCGTCCCGAGGGATGCAGTACAGCGACAGGGGTCTGGTTCGGCGAGCCCAAGGCAAAACTGCGCTGTTCGATGCTTCGGGAACCTGCGAGTAGCAGGGCGACGAGTGCTGTGAGGGCCAAGGCGACGAACGGGAGCCAGGTCCGTATCGGCCTCATAGGTAGTACCCACGGATGATTGCGGCCAAGGAGATCGTCTGCATCAAGAACAGGCCGACAAGGACGAGGCCTATCGCCGACGGTCGGGCCCGGATCGGCAGTCGCGCGACGATCAGTCCGACGGCGAGACCCAACAGGCCGACCGCCGGGAGCAGATAGCGTCCCTGGAGGACTGGCCCCCTCGCCGCAATGATCGACCGGTATTCAGTGATGTGGAGTAGACCCAGGAGAGCGACGAGGGTCAACGCGAAGAATGCGAGTAGCGCGAGATGCCTCCGGTTGCGAAGGCGGGTCAGTAGCAACACGGTGGTGATCCCAATCGCGCCTAGGACGATCGCCGCGGCTTGGTAGATCCAGTGCGGCAGGAACACATCCAACCAACCGAATGTCCCAGCCCCCTGGCGCACCCAGACGTCGTAGGCGGGCAGCTGGGCAGTCGTCCGAAAAGGCGTCATGAACGAAAGGCGAGGCAGGTAGTACTGCCATACGTAGCTGATGAACTCACGAATGCTGAAGGACCGAGCGCCCGGCCCCGAGGCGATCGTGTTCACGCCTGAGCGTCCGAGCGCCGTCGCGAGCCCGAGCCACCCGACGATCGGTACGACAAGGACCAGGCCCGCCGCGGCAAGACCGCGCCGGGACGTCCTTCGCTCCGTTTCCGGTCGCCGCCAAATGCCGACGATGATCGCGAGCAGGACGGGTGCGATCAGTGCGTAGGACGTTGCCTTGGTCAGCACCGCTGCAGCGGTGACCGCGCAGAGCGCTATCGCGTCGCGTCCTGCCGCGCATCGATTGATCACTCGTGCACCGAGCCACAACGCGAACGTCCAGAGCGCGATCATCAGCGCGTCGGGGTTGACGCTGGTTGAAATGAAGGTCTCCATCGGCAGAAGTCCTGCTACCGCCGCGCAGGCGAGCTGGGGTAGCCGGCGTCGACCGAACACCTCGCCGGCCAGGAGCCACGCCGCCAGCGTCGTGCCGGCCAGCAGGAGCAGACCCCATATCTTGATCGCGTACAGCCGCCCGAATGCTGTCCCTCCGTGATCGACTAAATACGCGATGTCTCCGTAGAGGTAGTAGAGCGGAGGGTTCGTACTAGCGGGATTCGGGCCGTCGCCGTTCGTCCGCGGAGGCGGGTTGTTACGAACCTGTGCAAGGTAGGCGTCCCAGTCGGAGCGGCTCCAATCTGGCGGAGCGGATTGCGGGTAGAACGCCCCGCGGCTCGCCCCAACTGCGTTGTCGGCCGCCGCCTGATCGCTGGAATCGCCCAGGTGGCCTTTGATCCCGGGGAGCTCGAAATCCTCGGCCACGCTCTGAACGTAGGCAAAATGCGCGACCTCGTCGGGGGATTGCCACGGCGGCACCACCAGCGCCCAGGCCAAACCCACAAGGATGACGATTACCAGGAGCGCCGAAAGGCTCCGTGGCGGCGCTAGGTTTCTGAAGCGCGATCGCTCCAGCGCTTCCGGGGCTGAGCGCTCCATCGCGCGCAGAGTAATGGAGTCCAAGCGTCCATCCGCACACCCACCGAGGGCTGAGCCCGTGGACGCGCTGGCCACCGTCGTGATCCCGACGCGTAACGGCGGCGCGCGGCTGGCCGAGACGCTTACCTCCGTGGCGGCGCAGCGCTGCGACGCCCGGGTCGAGGTGCTGATCTGCGACTCCGGCTCGGACGACGACAGCGTGGGGATCGCCCGCAACGCCGGCGCGGAGGTGATCGAGATCTCGCCGAGCGAGTTCTCCCACGGAGCGACCCGCAACCTCCTGATGGAGTGCTCGCGCGGCAGCCACGTCGCCTTCCTCACCCAGGACTCGGTGCCCGCCGACGACCGCTGGCTGCAGCGGCTGCTCGACGGCTTCGAGCTCGCCGACGACGTCGGGCTGGTGTTCGGGCCCTACCGGGCGCGCGCCGACGCGTCGCCGATGGTGGCGCGCGAGCTGCATGATTGGTTTCAGTCGTTCTCGCCCGACGGCCGGCCCCGCGTCGACCGGCTGGCGGCGGCCGAGCGCGGGCGTCCGGCGCGCGAGCTGCTCGGCGCGCGCGGATTCTTCACCGACGCCAACGGCTGCGTGTCGCGCGCGGCGTGGGAGCGGACGCCGTTTCGCGACGTCCCGTTCGCCGAGGATCACGTGCTGGCGCACGACATGCTGCGCGCTGGGCTCGCGAAGGTATTCCTGCCCGACGCGGCCGTAATCCACTCGCACGAGTACTCGCCGCTGGGATGGCTTCGCCGGAGCTTCGACGAGGCGCGGGCGATTCGGCAGATCTACGGCTGGTCGCAGCCCGCCGACCCGCGCTCGGTGGCGCTTGCGTTACGGGGCCGGGTCGGGGGCGATTGGAGGTGGGCCTCGATGCCCGGCTCGGCACCGGCCGGGGCGCGACTCGGGCCCGCGAGGACAATCTCCCTGCTATCGAGCTCATCCGTGCACCACGGCGCCCGCCTGGCCGGCGCGGTGCTGGGCGGCCGCGCCGACCGGATCCCGCCGTCGCTGACGCGCTTGCTCTCGTCGGAGGCCAGAACTAGCTGAGCTACTCTCTGCGCCATGTCACGTTCGGCCAGCGGCGGTCGGCCGCTGCCCGCGGTGGTCGCTCGCAACGTTAGTAAGACGTTCCGGATCCCCGAGGTGCGAACGCACACGCTCAAGGAGCGTGCGCTGCATCCGCGCACCCAGACCAAGCATCAGACGCTCCACGCGCTCAAAGACATCTCGTTCGCGGTCGAGCAGGGCGAGTTCTTCGGGATCGCCGGGCGTAACGGCAGTGGTAAGAGCACCTTGCTGAAGTGCATCGCCGGGATCTACCGTGCCGAGGGCGACATCTGGTGCCGCGGGCGCCTGTCGACGTTCATCGAGCTGGGGATCGGCTTCAACCCCGATCTGGCGGCCCAGGACAACATCATCATGAACGGGATCATGCTTGGCCTCTCGCCCCGCGAGGCGCGCAAGCGCTGCCAGGCCGTGATCGAGTTCGCCGAGCTGGAGGAGTTCGCCGATCTGAAGCTCAAGAACTACTCCTCGGGGATGCACGTCCGGCTGGCGTTCTCGGTGGCGATCCAGGTGGACGCCGACATCCTGCTGATCGACGAGGTGCTTGCCGTGGGCGACGCGGCCTTCCAGCAGAAGTGCTTCGACGTGTTCAACGAGATGCGTGACGGTGGCAGGACGATCATCTTCGTCACCCACGACATGGGCTCGATGCAACGTTTCTGTCACCGGGCGCTGCTGCTCGAGCGCGGCTCGCCGGTGTACCTGGGCGAGCCCAGCGAGGTCGCCGACCGCTACCTGGAGATCAACTTCGGACGCGATCCGGAGGCTGCCGCCGCGAGCGCCGAGTTCCGGGCCGGCGATGGCGAGGCCCAGGTGGTGGAGGCGTGGGTCGAGAACGAGCGGCGGAGAACGCGTCGCCGCCGTCCAGCAGGGCCAGCGGATGTCGCTGCACGCCCGGGTCGCGTTCATGGTGCCGGTCGAAGATCCGGCGGCGAGCGTGTACGTGCTCAACGATGAGCACAAGGCGATCGTGGTCGCCAGCACCGAGACCGAGCACGAGCGCAGCGGTAGCTTCGCCGCGGGCGAGGAGGTCGTGTTCTCGTTCGGGTTCGAGAACGTGCTCGCGCCGGGCCGCTACAGCCCGGTGATCACGCTTTCGCATCGCGGCTACGGGCTCGACGTGATGGACCGGTTCGAGGGTGACTTCTCGTTCGTCGTGACTGGGGCTGCTCCGCAGGGCGGGATGATCGACCTGCCGGTGGAGATCGGCATCAAGCGAGTCGATTCAGCGGTCGCACAGGAGACGAGCGCGTGAGCGCCGACACGGTCCCCTACGAGGCCCTCGGACGGCCGATCAAAGGCCCGGGCGCGCTCAGCGACGACTGGTCGCGCTTCTGGCACCTGACCTACAACATCGCGCGCATGCAGTGGAAGCTGCGCTTCTTCGGCTCCGCGCTGGGTTACGTGTGGCAGCTGGTGCGGCCGCTGCTGCTGTTCACGGTGCTGTACGTCTTCTTCACCGTGATCTCGCACGTCGGCGTCGGCGCCGGCCCCGGCGGCAAGTACTACGGCACCCAGTTGCTGGGCTCGATCGTGCTGTTCACGTTCTTCACCGAGGCCACGACCGGCTCGGTGCGCAGCGTCGTCGACAACGAGACGCTGGTGCGCAAGATCCAGTTCCCGCGCATGGTGATCCCGCTGTCGAACGTGCTGTTGGCGCTGTTCAACCTGTCGCTGAACATGGTCGTGGTCCTGATCTTCGGGCTGATCGAGGGCGTCCGGCCGATGCTGACGTGGCTGGAGTTCCCGCTGATCGTGACGCTGCTGGTGGTGCTGGCGTCGGGCACGGCGATGCTGCTGTCGGCGATGTTCGTGTACTTCCGGGACATCCAGCCGATCTGGGAGGTGGTCAGCCAGGTGCTGTTCTACGCCTCACCGGTGATCATCCCGATCGAGACCGTTCAGCAGAAGCTCAGCCCGACGCTGGTGCACCTGTACATGCTCAACCCGATCGCGACGGCGCTGCAGCAGTTCCGGCACGCGATGATCAACCACGCGACGCCGAGCGTGGGTCAGATATTCGCCCACCAGGTCGCGGTGCTGGCGCCGATCGGGATCGCGGTCGGGATCCTCGTGCTCGGGTTCGTGGTGTTCAACCGGACCGCGCCGCACGTGGCCGAGGATCTCTGATCGCCCGGGCCGCCGTCCCGACCATCCCCGGGCGGCCGGACTTGGTGGCGATCATCCCGAACGACGCGCCGCCGCGGACGTGGTTGACCCAGGCCAGCGCTGCCCTACGACCCAGCGGGTGAGACTGCAGCTCGTGCTGTAGACGGCCGCTCCAGTCGCGGACCGGCGGCTTGCGCGGCCCCGGCGGGTGGCGGAAGAACCAGTGGTAGCTCGGCTCCAGCAGCCGGGTGGAGAAGCCGGCGCGTCCGGCTTCCCAGCGGTATTGGGCCGCCCAGTGAGCGTGCTCGTAGCCCTCGAACTGGGCGACCGCCTCCGGGTGCACGCCGACGGGGTCCTGCAGGGTCTTCAGCGTCTCGTTGACGACCAGCAGCTTGCCGCCGGGCTTGAGGATCCGGTAGGCCTCCTCGAACGTCTGCCGCAATCCGGCGCTGTCGTTGTGGTGCAGGACCTCGCAGGCGTACACGTAGTCCAGCGAGCCCGAGGCGATCGGCATGTCGTTCATCGAGCCGAGCACGCGCTCGAAGTACGAGAGTGCCGTCCTCGATGAAGTAGTCAGCCGTGTACAGGCCCTGCATCTCCCACAGCGAGATGTCGAGCGCGATCACCTGCAGCCCGCGGACCGCGAACCAGTTGGACGCCCAGCACGTGTTCGAACCGATGTCCAGCAGCCACTGGCCCGGCCGGAAGCCGATCGTGTCCCACAGCTGCTTGATCGAGGTGGCCTGGACGTACCAGTAGCCGTCGTCGATCGCCGGCAGGCGCCGGATCGTGTCCCGGTCCCAGCCGTCGGCCCGCATGTACTCGGCAAAGCGCCCCAGGCCGGCCGCCTCGCGGGCCACGTGCTCGGGCGGCTCGGTCATCAGCTGGCCGACGCCGCGGTGAACCGCGAACTCGGCGCCGCAGGCGCTGCATCGCAGCACGCCGTCGCGGACCTCGCGCACGTCGGATTCGCTCGCGTGCAGCGCGAGCGTCCGCTCGCGCCGGCAGTTGGGGCAGCGCAGGAACTCCGGGGCGAAACCTTCGAGCACGTTATCGGTCCGATCAGCGGGCGGAGGCGCGGCGCGGCTCGGGAACGACATCGGTCGAGGGGGCGATCCGGCGTGGCGTAGCGACTTCGTTGAGAAACCGCTCCAGCGCGTCGATTCGCTTGGGCCAACTGTAGTCGGCGGCGGTCCCGATCCCCGCCTGACCGACGCGCTCGCGCAGCGACGCGTCGTTCAGCAACCGGGCCAGGGCGTCGGTGACCGAGCGGCGGTCGGGCGCGGGGATCAGGCAGTTCTGGCCGTCGGCGCAGAAGTCACGGTTGCCGTGGGCGTCGGTGCATACGACGGCGCCACCGGTGGCCATCGACTCCAGCGGCGGCAGGCAGAAGCCCTCGTGCGTCGAGGTCTGCACGAACACCGTGGCCTCGTTGAACAGGCGGTTGACTTCGGCGTCGCTGGGCGCGGTGACGTAGCGCACGCCGGGCTCGTCCTCGGCCAGCTCGGGCTCGATCCCGAACAGGCACAGTTCGGGCCGGGGCTCGGGCAGCGAGCGCCAGGCCGACAGCGTCAGCGGCAGATTCTTCAACGGGTTGGAGCGGCCGAGCGCGAGGATCAGGTCCTCGCGCCGCCGGACGTCGTCGAGCGGCCGGAAGTTGTCGAGGTCGATTCCGGGCGGGATCAGCTCGGCGTCGAGCCCGAGCTCGCGCAGCCGGTCGCGGTTCCACGACGAGATCGTCATGTAACGGAACTCGTGGCGGTAGGAGGCGAGTACGGCGCGGCGCGTCAGCTCGTCGTCGGGGTAGTAGCTGGTCTCGATGTCCTGCACGAAGTACACCGGGATCCCGTGCCTGACGCTGGCCTGCCACACCGGCGCCGAGGTGTTCCACCAGGTTGCGACCTTGATCGCCTCCAGCGGCTCGAGCTCGTCGACGAGCTCCTCGTAGTCCTCGAACGTGCGCACGGGGGCTCGCAGCTCAAACCAGTCAGGCGCGGGATCGAGGCTCCACAGCTCGACCTCGTGGCCACGGTCGAGCAGGCCGTTGAGGTGCTCGAAGATGTCGCGGTGGCCGCCGCCGACGCCGGTCCCCTCGGTCACGTAGACGACCCGCAGGGCGCCCTCGGCGTTGCGCACGTTGCGGGCGTCGAAGAACTCGCTCCACTTGCCCCAGAACACCCGCTGGGACTCGCGCTCGGGCTCGCGGACCTCGGTTCCGCGGGTGACCGACTCGTCGTGGTAGAGCACCGCCAGCGGGGCGTAGGAGACGTGGTAGCCGGCCTCCCAAGCGCGGACGCAGTAGTCGACGTCCTCGTAGGCCATCGGGTAGGCCTCGTCGAACAGCCCGATCCGTTCGATCAGCTCGCGCTTGATGTACATGCAGGCGCCGGTGGCGGCGAGCACCAGCTGGCTGACCTGGGCCGGGCCGAAGTTGGCCGGCTTGAACCGGTAGCGGTGGTCGAACCATTCGGGTGCGCCCAGGTTGCGGACCGTGCCGGCGTACTGGATCCGGTTGTCGCGGTACAGCAGCCTGCCGCCCACGACCCCGATGTCCTTACCGCGGCTGGCGGCGTACTGCAGGCAGGCCAGCCAGCCGGGCTCGGCGGTCATGTCGGAGTTCAGCACGACCACGTCCTGCCTCGGGTCGGTGGCGCGCAGGCCGCGGTTGACGTTCGCGGCAAAGCCGGTGTTCTCGGGGCTCTCGATCACCTCGATCCCCTCGATCCGGCGCAGCGCCGCGACGTGCTCGGGGCCGCTGGCAGTCGTCGGCGACGACGATCCGGACCCGCCGTCGATCGGTGGTGGCGCGGATGCTTGCGACCAGCTTGCCCACGTGCTCGGCGTCGCGGTAGCTGGGGATCACGATCGTGACCGGCGTTCCCTGTTTGCGGTACCACCGCAGCGCCTTCGTCTGATCGCTCTTGGGGCGCCCGAACTCCACATAGCGTCGCAATGGCGTGAACCGCAGCGGGAACGTGATCACGCGGAGGATCACCGACCAGAAGCCGTGGTACTTGTAGGTCAGGTAGATCCGGCGCCACAGGCCGCCCAGCGCGCTGCGCTGCGGTCCGTCGATCGCGCGCATTCCGTCGTCGTTCACGGCACAGATGGTGACGAGTCGATTTGACCCGTGCTTGACGACACGCGGCCGGACGGCGATACCCGTCCGACACGAAGGCAGCCTTCGCAACTAATCCCTCGCCGTCTACGGGACCGCAGGTGGATTGAGGATCGTGCATTGGACAGATGCTGCACCGGCCGCGTCCGCGGCCGCGCCAGAGCCTGACGGGCGGGCGAAGCCGGCTTGGCGGAGCGCGCGTACGATCTCACCGGATACCTGAGGGCTGCTGGCGATCCTGGCGGCGGTGCTGGTGGCCAACGCGCTGTTCGTGCTCGGCATCTTCGATCCCAACCCGCTGGGGCCCCGCAGCGGCTGCTGAGCTCGATCTCGCCCGGCGCGTTCGGCGGGCTGCCGACGATCGATCCCAACAACGCGGTGCTGTCACAGGCGCTCGGCACCGGGCGGTGCTCGACTGGTTCCATCTGTCGTGGCAATGGTGGAACCCGTATGAGGGGACCGGGACGCCGCTCGCCGGCGAGATGCAATCGGCGGCCTTGTTCCCGTTCAGCGTGCTGACGGCGTCCTCCAACGGCCAGTTGTGGGAGCACATGCGGTTGGAACTGATCGCAGGCGCGTCGACGTTCCTGCTGATGCGCCGGTTGTCGTGGGGGCTTGGGCGGCTGGGGCGGCCGCGATCGCGTTCGCGCTCAACGGGACGTTTGCCTGGTTCTCGCAAGCGACTGTCAACCCGGTGGCGTTCTTGTCGCTCGTGCTGCTGGGACTGTAGTTCGCATACCCGGCCAGTAGGCGGGGCCCCCGAGGCGGGTGGTGGCTGATCCCGATCGCTGGAGCGCTCCTGTTCTACGGCGGCTTTCTCGAGGTGACGTTCATCGACGGGTTGCTGGCGATCCTCTGGTTCGTGTGGCGCTGCTGGACCCTGCGGACGCCACCCCAGAGCCGAAGGCGTTCGTGACAAAGGCGGTCGCAGGGGCGGTAGTGATGTCTCTTCTGATCGCGCCGCCGCTGATCCCGTTCGTCGACTACCTGCACCATGCAAACACCGATGTGGATGACAAGTCGCTGACGGATCTACGGATCATCTCGCAGGGGCTTCCGCAACTGCTGCTGCCGTATGTCTACGGACCGATCTTCAGCTTCAGCGACCCGGTGGCACCCTGGGCGTGATCTGGGCCAGGGTCGGCGGTTTTCTGTCGACGTCGGCGGTGCTGTTTGGGCTCCTCGGTGTGTTCTTGCGCCGCTGTCTGCCACTACGCGTGCTGCTGGTGGCCGGGCTGTCCCACACGTACGGACAGCCGCCGCTGATCCGGGCGTGTATTCGACCTGGTCCCCGGGATGTCGCGCGTCGAGTTCTTCCGATATGCAACACCCTCGATCGAGTTGGCCGTGATCATCCTCGCCGCGATCGGCCTTGACGATCTGATCTCGCAGCGGGTCTCGATGCGCCGTTTGATGGTGACTACGGCTGCCGCGCTCGGTCTGGTGGTGGCCGCCGCATTCGGAGCCAAGTCGCTCGTCCATCAGCTCGGCGCGACCAACGGCCATAGCCATTTCTCCGCGGGAGCGGTCCTGTGAGGCATCGGCGTGATCGCCGCGGCGTTCGTGCTCGCCTTGGTCGGGCTGCCGCGGCTGCGGGCGGCTCTGCTAGCCGGGGTGGTCGCGCTCGACGTCATCGCGCTATTCGTTGTCCCTGAACTCTCGGCTCCGCGCAGCGTCAAGACGGACCTCGCTCCGGTCGCCTACCTGCGCCAGCACCTGGGCCCGAGCCGGTACTTCACGCTCGGCCCGGCGGGCCGAACCACGGCAGCTACTTCGGGATCGCGTCGCTGAACTCCAACGACAGCCGCAGCCCTCGGCGTTCTCGGACTACACGCGCTGTCACCTCGATCAGGCTGTAGATCCGACCCATTTCGTCGGTACCCCCGCGGGGCGGGCCTCGCGGGATCCATCGCCTGACCAGGAGCTGATCGGGAACCCTCGATGGCTACGGTGCCGCCGCGGTGGCATACGTGCTGGTCCCGGCGGGCCAGCCGTTGCAGTCATCCCCTGCGTTCTCGCTCGTGTTTAAGCGCCCGTCACCATGGATTTACCGGCTACTAGCGTTCACAGCCGGACTTCACCGCCATCGGCTGCCGTGTGACCCGGCTCGAGCCGCACGTCTACCGGAGTGGCGTGCCGGCGGGCGACGATGCTGGTCCGGCGCGAGACCAGCATGCCCAGTTGGAGCGCGAAGATCGACGGGCATTCGGCCTCGGTTCACAAGGTCGACCGCATCTTCCATGGCGTCGCGGTTCCGGCCGGCGACCACAGCGTGACGTTCAGCTTCATGCCTCCGGGGGAAACGTTCGGTTTGATCGCGTTCGAGGTCGGGATCGTCTGCCTGATCGCCGCCGCATCGGGGTGAGACTGCCGGGTCGTCGCGCCAACCTCTAGTTTCACTCACGTGATGATCGAGCTGCTTGCCCTATCGCCATGGCAGATGACGTTCGGAGAGCGCGCTGCGCTGGAGGGCATCCTCGCCCAGCTGCGCCCGGCCACCGCGATCGAGATCGGCACCGCGGAAGGGGGATCGCTGCGACGGATCGCCCAGCACAGCCAGCGCGTGCACTCGTTCGACCTCGTAGCGCCGCCGCCTGAGGCGGCCGGGTTCGAGAACGTCACTTTCCACACCGGCGACAGCCACCTGCTGCTGCCCGAGCTGCTTGGTCAGCTGGCCGCCGAAAGGGTCAACGTCGACTTCGCGCTCGTCGACGGCGACCACAGCGCCGACGGGGCCGAGCGCGACCTGCGCGATCTGCTCGCGTCCGACGCGATCCGGCGAACCGTGATCGTCCTGCACGACACGGTCAACGACCTGGTCCGCGAGGGCTTCGGGCGGATCGACTACGCGTCCGAGCCCAAGGTCGTGTATGCCGACCTCGACTTCGTCGGCGGGCATCTCGGCTATGGCGGGTCGTTCCACCACGAGCTGTGGGGAGGTCTCGGGATCGTCGTGGTCGATGCGGAGGGCGACCGGATTTCGGCCGGAAGCGACGACGGCGGCCGCTTTTACGAGTTATTCGAACTCTTGTCGCCGGTGCGCGACGCGCTCGTGGCGCACGAGGCCGCTGGCGGGGGCATCGGCGCCGGCAACGTCGCCGCTGCCGTCGGAACCAGCCGTACGGAGCTCGACCGGGCTCGCAGCGAGGCGGCGGCGTCACGCCACTGGCTCGAGGAGCTGCAGCGTTCGGCGAGCTGGCGGATCACGGCGCCGCTGCGAGCGGCGAAGCGCCGGCTGCGCGAGCGCGGGTCCTGAGTCCGCGCGGCTAGCCGCGGTTCAGGATCTGCTTGGCCTGGCGCAGCGGCCTGGTCACGCGCCAGCTCGGCGAGTTGAACACGTCGGTGAGCACCCGCTGACCGCGGGTCAGCCGGTCGTCGAGCGCCCGGATCTGGTCCTGAGCGGCCTCGGTGGCGCGGTTGGCGTCGGCGAGCTGTAGTTCGAGCTCAGCGATTCTCAACTCGAGGTCCGGCACCGCTGCCAACCGGGTCTCGGCATCAACAAGGAGTCCCGTAAGCCGATCGACCTCGTCGAGGCGGTCTTGCAGGCTCCGGAGCTCGCCAGCGTGGCGGTGCTGCTCGTCCGAAAGTCGCAGCTCGCCGCGGACCTCAGATCGAATCCGTTCTTGCTCGAGTTTTCGGGTCCAGCTATCGAGGAAATCCGCGCTGTGCAGCGACGTGATCACGCTTCGCAACGCCTCATTTTCCTCAAGCCGCTCGTTTGGGATCACCACGCCGAGCCCATGGAAGCCGGGTATGAAAGTCTGCGACCACTCGAATTTGGACTCGTTTATGAAGTCTTCGAGGGCAGTGCGAATCCCATTCCGGGCCCCGCCCTCATCGAGGGCGTTGTTAAAGCCGGTGTTGAAGCGCCCCGCCGGGTCAGATCCACTCAGTGCGATCCCGACCTCGCGATAAGGCTGCCGATACGTCTCAGGGATAGTGTCCGGGTCGTAGTACATATCCCGCCGCCCATAAGGCCAATCGACGTCGTGAAGGGCGATCAGCGGCGGGATCGAGCCAGCGGCGCCCTTGGTGTCCTCAAGCGCCTTGAGCTCGTTGTAGACCGTGAACCAGTTGTGGTCGCCGTCAATAAAGACGGCATCGGCATCGCGAAGCTCGCCGAGCACGTCAAGGCTCAGCGCCTGATGAAAGACAAGTCGCTCGCCGTGGCGCTCGCACCAAGCTGCGATATCGATCTGAGGCTGTGGATCAATCGCGTGCACGATCGCCCCGGCCTCAGCGCTGTAAGCGAGCAACTTTTCGGTCAGGAGTCCCGTATCGACGCCGATCTCGACAAGGCAACGTGCGCGTGCGGCCTCCACGATGCGGAGAAGAATCGAATCCCAGAAGCGGTTCATCGCGTCAAGAGCCGGTTCGGAGCCATGTTCAGCAACAGACTAGTGGCACCGTCCGGCCGGGAGCTCGTAGGTACCATCACCGCCCGTGCCAGAGCTCGCGTTCGTGATGTCCCCGAATCAGAACTGGTTCTTCCGCGAGTTCGTGGAGACGCTGCGGCACGAACTCGCGGAGCAGGGAGTGCCGTCGTCGCTTCACACCGACGGCTTCCCCGAGCCGACCCCCGAACGCGTGTACGCGCTGGTCCCGCCGCACGAGTTCGTGGCGCTCGAGGGCCAGGATGCCCTGCCCGACGAATCGATCCTGAGGCGGACGATCTTCATCTGTGCCGAGCAGCCGGGAACCGTCCACCTCGATCAGGACATCGAGCTATCGCGACGGGCCGGGGCGGTGTTCGACATCAACGCGCGCTCGGTGGCTCAATTCCGGCGGGCGGGGATCCCGGCGCGGCATCTGCGGCCCGGATACTCCTCGCTGCGCGATTGCTTGGACCCGGACGGCGAGCGCGACATCGACGTGCTGTTCCTGGGCGCGCTCACCCGGCGGCGGACGAAGTACCTAGCCGGATGCGCCCGAGTGCTGGCGCCCTACAACAGCTACCTGCTGTTCTCGGACAACTCGCGGCCGAATCCCGGCGGGTCGACGACGTTCGTGGCCGACGGCAAGTGGGACCTGCTGACTCGCGCCAAGATCGTCCTCAACATCCATCAGGGCGACGAGCCGTACTTCGAATGGCTGCGGGTGCTGGACGCGATCCACGCCGGCGCCGTAGTCGTCACCGAGCACTCTGCGGGGATCGCGCCGCTGGCCCCCGGCGAGCATCTGCTGGCCGCTGCGCCCGACTCGCTCCCGTTTGCGCTCGACGCGGCGCTACGCGACCCCGAGGGCCTGGCGCGGATGCGACTCGCCGCCCATGAGCGGATTCGCTCATGGCTGCCGATGGCGCTGTCGGTCTCGGTGCTGCGCGCCGCCGCGGTCGAGCTGGTCGGCCGTCCCGTGTCGCCCGGCGCCTCCCTGGGCCGCAGGCTGACGTCGCGCAGCAGGCTTCCGTACCGGTGGTTCCCGACACCCGATGAAGACGCCGACGCCGAGTCCGGGGCGATCCGTCGCGGGCTCAAGGACGCCAGGCTCGATCTGATCGAGCTCCGCCGTCAGGTGGCTCGCCTGGAGCAGATCGTACGTCCTGAGAACGGCGGGCCTCCGAGTACCGGCGTGATTCACCAGTCGCCGGCCTGGGACCTGCGGCGGGACCCGCGGGTCTCGGTGGTCACCGCGCTGTATAACTACGCGGCACTGATCGGTAAAGCCCTCGATTCGGTATCGAACAGCCGTATGCGCGAGTTCGAGCTGGTCGTAGTCGACGACGGCTCGAGCGACGGCTCGCGCGAGACGACCGCTGAGTGGATGTCCGCCCACCCCTGGATTCCGGCGCGTCTGATCGGTCATGGCGTCAATCGCGGTCTCGGCGCCGCTCGCAACACGGCGGTCGACTTCGCCCGCGCGCCCTACTGCTTCGTGCTCGACGCCGACAACGAGGTGTACCCGCGGTGCCTTGACGCGCTGGCGTGGGCGCTGGACTCGATCCCGGAGGTGGCGTTCGCCTACCCGATGCTCGAGGTGTTCGGGATGACCGAAGCGTTCGTGTCGGGCGACGCCGACTACCTCCAGAGCGTGCTCGGTTGGCAGCCGGAGCGCCTGCGTCTCGGCAACTACATCGACGCGCTGTCGATGATCCGCGTCGACCGTTTGCGGGAGATCGGCGGGTTCACCACCGATCGCCGCCTGTACGGCTGGGAGGACTACGACCTGTGGTGCCGGATGGCCGAGCGCGGCTGGGGCGGCCAGCTGGTGCCTCAGATCCTGGCGCGCTACCGGGCTTCGCCGGGATCGATGGTGTCGACCACGAACCTGTCGAAGACCACCGCGATGGCTGCGGTCATCGAGCACGCGCCACAGCTGATGGCCGGGATCCTGCCGCCGGTCTGACGGCCGGATGCGCCGCCTGAGCGTCAGTGCCCGGCCGCGATCGGCAGCGTCACGGACGACGGGTGCCGGGGTCGTGGTAGATCGTCTGCTCGGCGGTCTGGAGCACGCTGTCCTGGGCGAACGGATGGCCGGTGTTCGGATTGCGGTCATACATCGGGAAGTTGCTGCTCGAGATCTCCAGGCGGATCCGGTGGCCCGCCTTGAACATGTTCGCGGTCGGCCATACGTGGATCGTGTACTTGTAGATCCGGCCCGGCTGTATCAGCGTGGGATGGGTCTCCGAGCTGCGGTAGCGGGCCCGCTGGATCCCGTACTCGATCAGCATCGATCTGCCGTCCCGGTAGACGTCATCCAGCTTTGCGGTCCAGTCTGTGTCCTTCGCCGAGGAGGATGCGTACAGCGTGACGGTGATCGGTCCGATCACCGGCGTCGTGTGCCGCAACGGTGGCGTGGTGTAGACGAGCACGTCGCGCCGACCCAGCAACGGACGCTGGTCGAACGGCCCGCCCGGCACCGATGCCTGGAACCGGCCGCCGATGCTGGGCACCGGGTGATGCGGGTCATAGGTGTAGCGGTCGGTGCGGGCGCCCGGCGCGCGCTTGCTCGTGTCCATGAGCCGTCGCGGTGAACCGAGTTGGCGCGGTTGGCCGCGTGGAGGTAGTACTTCAGGTACCTGGTGCCCGGCGGCGGCCATCGGTCAGACGTCCGCCACTTGTTCTCGCCCATGACGAAGATCCGGACGCGCGGTTGCTTGTCGAGGCCGTTGTGGATCCCTTTGAGCCAGTAGTCGAACCACTTGAGCTGAAGTGCGTCGATCGGGTTCGCCGCCTGAGGACCGAAGTTGATCTGGCCCACGGTCTGCGACCAGGGGATGTGAAGCCAGGGTCCTACCACGAGCTGCGTCCCACGGCGGACCGTAGGTGAGCCGCCCTGGGCGCGCATCCCGTTGAAGTTGTTCAGCGCACCGTTGATGAAGATGTCGTACCAGCCGTCGAACTCCAGAGCCGGGACGGTGACGTCCTTGTAGCGACCGCGGATGCTCCAGCGCTGCCAGCAGGCATCGTCGTTGGGATGCTTGAGCCAGTCGAAGAAGTACGGCGCGACGCGCGGATCGGTCGGTCGCAGCGGCGGGAACTTGTCGAGCGGGAGGTACGGGTACCACTTGGTGAACTCGTCCTTGGCCGCTTGGTTCATCTCCGCATCGAGCGCGGCCCCGTCCGGGTTGCGTCCGCGCACGGCGCTGTTGGCGATGGTGGTCATCGGACAGTCCTCGGCGAACGACTGATCCAGCGCACCGCCGACGTAGGTCCAGCCGTCGTGGTAATCGTCGGAGGCCATCGCCGGCACAATCGTGACCAGATGCGGTGGACGTAGGATCGCCGTCTGGTACTGCGTGGTGCCGGGGTAGGAGAAGCCGTACATGCCGACCTTGCCGTTCGACTTGGGCAGCTTGGCGGCCCACTCGACCGTGTCGTATCCGTCGGTCGCTTCGTTGGCGAAGGTGTAGAAGAAGCCGTCTGACTTGTACTGCCCGCGGACGTCCTCGACGACGACGATGTAACAGGCGGTGGCGTATGTCGCAGGCGACGCGTATACGTAAGTCTGCGCGACGTCCTTGTTATATGGCAGGCGCATCAGGATCACCGGAGAGCGCCCCGGCGCGTCAGGGGTGAACACGTTCGAGCGAAGGACTGTGCCGTCGCGCATCGTTGCGGGCACGTCCTGCTTCTCGGTGTAACTGCAGTTCGCAGTCTGGGCGTCGGCTCTACCAACCCACCAGACTAGAGTGAACACACCAGCAATCGCCGCCAGCGCCGTCATCCGCCAAGCACGTGCCCTGGCGCGCCCGGAGCGTCGAAAGCTGGTGTACAGGGCATGCCGTGCGGTCAGTGCTCTGACCTAGGTCCCGGAACGAAGCAGCAATGGCGACGCCTGGCGCGAGGTGATCGCCTAGCGCCGAACCGATCTCACGCGCACACCGGTTAAGGAGCCGTTGACGCGGGCGGCGGAGTCGTGTCCGACGTGTCTGCCGTGGCGATGACGTAAACGCCGTAGGTGTAGCCGCCGACGACGATCGTCCCGATTGCCACTTCCGCGGCGAGCGGAAGCGGTGGTGTGTTCGGGACGGGGCCGAACTTCCAAAGTTTCACGTACCCGTTCTTGACCGGGAATTCGATTCCGTCCGGCAGGCCGCTGATCCCATTGACCTTCAGTTGTGCGTACGTTTCGGCCATGGCCTCCTCCAGATACTTCAACAGCGAAGACTTCGAGTAGGCGGTCATCCCCAGGTTGGCCCGGAAGGTCTGCAGCGCCTTCAGCTTCGGTTCCAAGAAAGCCGCGATCTTCTGATTCGTCCTCAGCGCCAGCTGCCACGCGTCGACCTGCTTGGGCGAGAGCGCGGAGTGTATGTTCTCGTGGGTCAAGGCCAGCGCCTGATCGGTCGCGGAGCCGCCCGACGAGATCTTGATGTTCCCGAACTTGTCCGTGCTTCCCGTACCGGCAGCCATGCCCGGCACCTTGGTGACCGTGGGCGTCTGGAAGATGCGGGCCTTTGCCTCCGGGTCGCTCGCTGCCTCGGCCTGGACGTCGTTGATGCTCTGCTCCAGGGTCCGCAGCTTCTTCTCGGTGTCACCGACCGCCGTGTACGACTGGTGCTCCAGCAGCTCACCCGTCGCGCCGTTCCAAAGCAGACGCACATTGCGGACGGCCTGTGGGAGCCGGGCTACCACCCGCGCCAGCCCGTAGACGACGACCAGCATCTGCAGCGTGTCCCAGGCGCGCAGGAAGCGCTGGCCGCGCGCGCCGCTGGCGGCGATCTGCGCCCGGTACGCATCGACGCCGATGTTGACCGCGTTGACGGCGACGTCTAGCGCGGCTAGCAGCTGCGCGAGGCGAGTTGCCCCGCCGACCACGCCACCGACCCCGCCGACGATGAAGCCGACGTTGACTGCCAGCCACGCGTCGCGTCGGAACTGCATGTTGACCAGCCCGACGAACGCAGCCGCGGGCATCGCCCGGAACGATCCCGCCTTGGCGTCGGCCTCGGGCTCGTCGTAGACGAACCGCACCACCACCAGATCACCGGGGCGTACGACAACCGGTGCGGCCTCCATCTGCAGCCCGACGGCACCCAGCCAGCGACGGATGCGGATCCCGCCGTCGTCGGTCCACTCGATCTTGTAGGTCGCCTTGTCCGGATGGAACCCAGGACCGGTCCACGCAAGCTCGGGGGCGCTCTCGATGTCGGCCTCCAACTGCTCCTCCGTACGGGAGTGGATTAGGATCTGGGTGAGCGCCTTGACGTATCGGGTGTATTCCTCGCCATCGATGGCATCGTCGAGTGTCTTGAGCAGCGAAGGCGAAGCCGTCAGCAGCTGTGCAACCGCCGCGTCATCCCAGGCCGGAGTCGTCTCCAGCAGCCGATCGATCGTCGTCTCGTCCTCGTCGCCGACGATGAATCCAGAGCCGATCTCCGCAATCAGGTCGACGCGCTCCGCGGGCGACAGGGCCGCCATCTCCGCCTGAGTCAGCTCAGCGGCGAGATCGTCGGTGTCCCACCTGCCCTCGCGCATGTGCTGGAGCACGACGCCGGCGTGATCAGGCGGAGGCGATGGCGCGTCGTCAGCGGCGGCCTGCTTGGGAGCGGGCCGCGCAGGGGGCGGACCCTTGACGTTGGGTGCGTCGACTGGCCACCCGGACTCCGCCTGCGGAGGCGGGTCGCTGGCCACCTCCTCAACCCGCACGCCGGCGGCGATGTGAGCCTCCACGTCCGCGGCGACATCGGTTTCGACCCTGATGATCCACCGTTGCGCGGCCGCGGACATGATCTCCTGGTACGCCGGGCCGCCGCCGTCACCCGCGGCGAGGTTGAGCAGCGACCGAGCCCCCGCCGGTACATGGACCGTGATCCGCAGGACATCGAAGCTGGGACCGACCGCTGGATCGAACCTCGAGGAGAGTCGCATCGAGCCACCCGCCGGGAGGTCGACGGTGAGCACCTTGCGGCCGTTTACGACGATCGCCTTAGTCAGATCGGAGACGTCCTGTGTGTAGACGCTGACGCCGCTGATCGCCGGGCCCGCGCTCTGTCGGGCGAGGATCCTCGCCGATCTGGCGGGCCGTCGGAGCAGCGCCCCCGGCGCCCGGCCGGTTCGCCCGGCTCGCTGGAGCGCCGATACGACGGCGCGGTTGCCTGCCGCGCGCTGCAGCCGCAGCACCGATGCCGCATCGGTGCAAGCATCCAACTCCGGGCCAACAGTCGCGAGCCCGCCGGGATCCTGAACCGGGCCCGGGGCCCTTGCTTCCGAGGGCTCCTCCGCAGGTGCCCTCTGGTGCCCCTCCACGAAGCTAGGCTACCACCGTCCTGCGGGGCCGAACAACGCTCGCTGAGGTCGCTACTGCACCGGCGTGAAGTCGCCGCGGTCCTGCCGATAGCCGGGGTTGTAGTACGGGTCCCGGGCGACAGCCGGGCCCCAGGCTTGGCGAAGCCGCCAGATCGCGGGCAGGTCGTTGACCGGACCGCCGTCGGGGATCGCGCGCAGCCGTGCGTCGGGGACCGTGACGACGCGCATCCCGGCGGCCGTTGCGCGCAAGCAGTAGTCGACCATCGCGAGTTCGCCCAGCCCGCCGCGCAGCCCTTCGAGTTGCTCGAACGTCTCGCGGCGGGTCGTCACGACGCCGGTGACCGCGCTGACATTGCGTACGGTGGGGCCGCCCATGACCGCGTCCAGCCCATGGAGCAGGAACAGCGGCAGCCCGCCGGTGACCGCGACCCCGGCGCCGTCGATGCGTCCGTCGGCGGACAGGACGATCGGGCCGGCGGCGCCGATCGCCGGATCGGAGCAGTACCCGGCCAAGCGGGTCATCCAGTCGTGGGTCAGCCCCACCGCGGGCGCCTGCATCAGCACCAGCTGCTCGGCGCCGGTGGCCGCGGCCGCGCTCGCCAATGCAGTGGTCTGGTCAGCCGCTGGATCGGTGGCGACAGCGGTGATCCGCGAGTGCTCGACGCCACCGGCGCGGAGCGCGTGTGCGTACTCGTGCAGCGCTTCGGACGGGGTCGCGACCACGACCTCCCAAGTGGGATGCGACTGGGCGGCCCACGACCTCGCGGCCTCGGTCAGCGCCTCCGATGGCGGCCCGTCGTCGGCGAGCGCGAGCACGATCGCGACCGTGAGCGAGGGATCGACCTCGCGTACCACCCGGTAGAGCCCCGGGAACGTTCCGAACTGGACCTCGGCGGTGCGGCCGGCGCGCTCGAGGTGCGCCGAGATCGCCCGGCGGGCCGCGGTGTACGCGAACGGCTTGGCCTCCTCGCCGCCCGCCGCTGAGTTAGCGTGAGCGCGCCAGTGGTAAAGGATCCGAGGGATGTGCGCGATCCGGTCGGTCGCCTCGATCACTCGCAGCACGAAGTCGTAGTCCTGGGAACCGTCGAAGTCGGGGCGAAAGCCGCCGAGCTCGAGCGCCAGCTCTCGCCGGTACACCCCGACGTGGCAGGTGTACATCGCGGAGCAGAACGACTCCGGTGACCAGTCGGGCTTCAGGTGCAGAGCGATCCGCCGCCCGTCGGCGACCACGTCCTCGTCGGAATACAGCATGTCGAGGGTCGGATCGGCCGAGACCGTGCCCGCGACGGTCTCGAGCGCGTCTGGCTCGAGCCAGTCGTCGTGGTCCAGCAGGGCGATGTACTCGCCGCGCGCGAGCGCGAGCGCCGCGTTGGTTGCCGCGGAGATGCCACCGGCCTGGTCGCGCTGGACCAACCGGATGCGCTGGTCCTCGTCGACGTGGCGTCGGAGGGCAGCGATCACATCCGGGTCGCGCGACCCGTCGTCGGACAGGCACAGCTCCCAGTCCGCAAACGACTGGCGGCGCACCGACCAGATCGCCTCCTCGAGCATCGCCAGCGGCGGGTCGTGGACGGGCGTGAGCACCGAGATCAACGGCGAGTCCGGCGACGCCTCCCGGCCCCGCGGCGCGACGGACTCGGGCCGCTCGGGAGCAGCCTCGGGAGCGGGTGTCGGCGCCGCTGGGTCGACGATCTCAGCATCGAGCCACAGCGCACGCCCGACCGGCATCCCGCGGCGCGGCAGCAGCTGCTCGAGTCCGAGCTGGAGCGACCGCGTCGAGGCGGGCAGCTCGCATTCGAGCCGTAGGGGGTCGGGCTCTCCGCCGTCGGCCGCACAAACGAGCGAGCCCGACCACAGCTCGTGACAGGCACCGGCCTGATCGACGACCGCCACCCACGGGCGGATTGCTCCGCGCGCGTCGCGCCAGTCCAGGTCGATCAGCACCGTCTCGGCCGAGAACCGAACGGGTCCGGTGAGGCGCAGCGGGAACTCGATCGCAGAGTCCGCCGCCTGCACCAGCGATCGCCCGGTGGTGCCGCTCACGTCCACCGACCAATGCGCGCCTCGGGAGCCGAGGTCAAGCCGGGCCCGGAGCGCCGACAGAGGGATCCTGGCTTCGGAGGTCTCCGGTGCAGGCTCAGCCGCGGTCGGGGCGGGTGGTGCGGACCGCGGCACGGGCGCGGCGGCGACTAGCTCGCCGCGCTTTCGCAGTACGACGATGTTTTCCAGGCCCGAGCGCCGCACGGCCTCGAGGTCGAACGTCTCGAACCGGTCCCGGCAGTGCATGAACAGCTCCAGCAGATCCGCCTGGGTCCACACGTGGAAGTGGATCGAGTAGCCCTCGCGCTCGTGGCGATCGGCCTTGCTGAGCGCCACCGATTCCTCCGGCGCCGGCGTGCCGGGCTCGTAGATCATCCGCTCCCACTCCAGGTAGTGGTCGGGGCGCGAGGCCTCGGCGCCGTTCTCGTAGTCGCCGATCACGTGAGCGAGCGTGGTCCGTGGTCGCCGGAAGTCGAACGTGTAGCGCTTGTCGGGAACGGCGTAGAACAGGACGCCGCCGGGACGCAGCTTGCGCAGGTGAGTCTCGATCGTCCCGATCGGGTTCTCGCAGTGCTCCAGGAAGTGATTGGCCACCAGGAAGTCGATCGACTCGTCGGCGAACGTCTCGAGCCGCTCGCCGTCGTCGACGACGTCCACCGGTGTCAACGGGAGCTCGGCCAGCTCTGGGTAGTGCTCGCGGAGATCCTCGACCGTCATCCGGTCGACGTAGGTGACTCCGGCGCCGGGCGGGACCGGCATCGGTTGGTGCAGGGCCCCGATCTCGACGCCCCCTCCGCGCAGGAACTCGGCAGCGAGCTGGGCACGAGGATCGCCCTGGACGGCCGGCGCCTCCGCCGGCGGCTCAGCGTCCGGGACGATCGCCGACGACGCGCTCATGCCAGCAGGCTAGCGGTCGTCTGATCACCGACGTGTACCGTGCGCCGCCGTGAGCCACTCCGTGTTCGTCACCGGCGCGTACGGGCTGCTCGGCAGCCGGCTGGTTCCCGCGCTGCTCGCCGACGGCCACGACGTGACGGTTCTCAAGTTCGACGACGGCGCTGCCTCGGCGCTGGAGCTCGAGGGAACCGAGCGGCACGTCAACGTCGTCAGCGGCGACGTCTGTGACGCCCAGCTGATAGAGCGGGTCCTGGACGAGCACCGGGTCGAGTCCGTGTTCCACCTCGCCGCCCAGGCGATCGTCGGCGTGGCCAACCGCTCGCCAGTGTCGACGTTTGAGACCAACATTCGCGGCACCTGGACCGTGCTGGACGCCTGCCGCCGAGGAGGCGTCCGCCGGGTCGTGGTCGCGGCCTCCGATAAGGCGTACGGGGACCAGGAACGGCTCCCTTACACCGAGGACTCACCACTACAGGCCCGGTTTCCCTACGACGTCTCGAAGGCCGCCACCGACATGATCGCCCGCTCCTACTGGCACACTTTCGGGCTGCCGGTGTCGGTGACCCGGTTTGCGAACCTGTACGGCGGCGGTGACCTGAACCTTTCGCGGCTGGTGCCCGAGTGCGCGATCGCCGCGATCGAAGGGCGCCGGCCGGTGATCCGCTCGGACGGGAGCCCCCAGCGCGATTTCCTGTACGTTGACGACGCGGTACAGGCGTATCTCGCGATCTGTTCGCTGTTGGAGCGAGGCGGCGCGGCGGGGGAGGCCTTCAACGCCGGCGGCGACCGGCCCCGCTCGGTCCGCGAGGTGGTCGAGCTCGTTTGCAGCGCGGCCGGCACCGGTGTCGCGCCCGACGTACGCGGGGAGGGGACGCCGACCGGCGAGATCGAACGCCAGTGGGTGGACTCGACGAAGCTGCGCGCGGCTTCGGGCTGGGCGCCACGGGTGTCGCTGGAGGATGGAATCGACCGGACCGTGCGGTGGTATCGCGAGTACCGGGATCGGCTGGGGCTCGAACGCCGGCCCGGGGCTACTCCAAGGTCGTGAAGTCCGCGCGGTCTTGGCGGTAGCCGGGGTTGTAGTAGGGGTCCAGCGCCCGCTCCGTGTGCTTGCCGGCGAGTTTCCAGATCGCGGGGAGATCGTTGGCGCGGCGCGTGACCTCGTCGCTGCGCACGCGGGCGTCGGCCACGGTGACCGTGCGCAGCCCACGTTCCGACGCACGCAGGCAATAATCGACCAGGGCTAGCCCGCCCAGCTCGTCGCGCAGGCCTCCGAGCGCCTGGAACGCGTCGCGGCGCGTCGCCAACACCTCGCCTACAGCGGTGACGTTGAATACCGCGGTCCCGAACCCGAACTGACCGGCGATCGATCCGTCCTCGGAGTGTCTGAGGAACAGCGGCATACCACCGGCGATCGCGACGCCCGAGTCGGCGATCCGTCCGTCTGGGGCGAGCACCAGCGGGCCGGCGGCGGCGACCTCCGTACCGGCGGCATATCCGAGCAGGCGGGCCAGCCAGTCGTGGGTTAGCCCCGTCACCGGCGCCTGCATCAGCACCAGATGCTCGGCCTCGGCGGCGTCCGCCCCCGCAGTGAGGAGGGCAGCGCGGTCCGTGGCGGCGCCCGTGGCGACGGTCAGGACGCGGGCGGTGTCGACCCCTGCTCGCGCGAACGCGGCGACGCCAGCCTCGATGGCCGCGCCGGCACCGGCCAGGACGACGCTCCATTTCGGATGCGACTGACACACCCATGACCGCGCCGCTCGTTCCAGCGCCCCGGCCGAGGCGCCGTCGCCGTCCAGGGGGACGATCAGTGCCGCAGTTGCCGAGGGCGCGAGATCGGGCACCACCCGGTAGAGGCCGTCGGAGTCCGCGAACTGGACCTCGCCGCCGTCGACCGGTGCGGTGAAGGTGCTCGGTTATCGCCCGGCGCGCGGCGTCGAACGCGAATTGCTTGGAGTCGCCGCCGGCGGTCGAGCCGGCGTGAGCGCGCCAGCGATACAGGACGTGGGGGATGTGGGCGACGCGGTCGACCCGCTCGCTCGCCCGCAGCACGAAGTCGTAGTCCTGCGAGCCGTCGAAGTCCGAGCGGAACCCGCCCAGCTCGAGCATCAGCGACCGGCGGTAGACGGCGAGATGGCAGGTGTACCCGCTCGTGCAGATCGTCTCCGGCGACCAGTCGGGCTTGAGGTGGCGCCAGATGCGCCTACCGTCCTGCGACGACGTCCTCGTCGGAATAGAGCATCTCGAGGCCAGGGTCGGCGGCGATCGCGCGCGCGACCCGCTCGAGCGCGTCGGGCTCGAGCATGTCGTCGTGGTCGAGCATCGCCACGTATCGGCCGGTGGCCAGCTCGAGCGCCGCGTTCGTGGCCGAGGCGATTCCGCCCGGCGTGTCGCGCCGGAGCAGGCGCACGCGGGCGTCGGCGGCCGCGTGGCGCTGCAGGGCGGCGATCACCTCGGGGTCGGTCGATCCGTCGTCGACCAGACACAGCTCCCAGTCGGGCAGCGACTGGGCGAGCACCGACGAGATCGCCTCCTCGAGCATCGCCGGCGGCGGATCGTGCACGGGGGTCAGCACCGAGAACATCGGCGCTTCCGGAGCCGGCGATCCTCGGCCGGGTGATGTGCCCGCCGGGCTGCCGCTCGCTTCGACGGCGGGGAGCCGCACCACCGGCGGCGCGGATCGATCGAGCAGCTCGGACTTGACCCAGAACGCCCGGCTCACCGGTTGTCCGCGCCGCGGCGGCAGCCGGTCGCACCCCAGCACCAGCGTCCGGGTCGACGCCGGCAGCTCGCATCGCACCAGCAGCCCCTCCGGCTCGCCACCGTCGGCGGCGCAGGTCAGCACGCCCGACCAGAGCCGGCGGCCGGCTCCGCTTGCGTCGACCACGGCCACCCAAGGGCGCACAGAGCCCCTGAGATCGCGCCAATCGTGGTCGCCGAGCCGTACCTCGGCGGAGAACCTTGCCGGGGAAGCGAGCACCAGCTCGAATGAGACCGGAGCGTCCGCGACCTGCGCGAGCGCGCGGCCCTCGATTCCCTCCACTCCGACCGGCCACGCCGCGGGACCCGATCCGTCGTCGAGGGTCATCCTCAGCGCCGACAGCCGCACGGCGCCGTCGGTGGCAGCGCGTGGTCCGTCGTCGCGGGCTACGAGTCGGCCGGCGATCGCGGGCGCGGTGGAAGCCGTCTCGGGCGCAGTCGCCGGCGACCAGGCCCCGTGCTTGCGGAGCACCGCGATGTTCTCGATCGAGCGCCGCGTGAATGCCTCGATCTCGAACGAGCCGAACCGCTCCTGGCAGTACAGCAACAGTTCGAGCAGGTCCACCTGAGTCCACACGTGGAAGTGGATCGAGTAGCCCGTGGCCTCGTCCTCTGTGGCCTTGCGCCGGACCTGCTCCTCGTCCGGCGGCGCCGTGCCTGGCTCGTAGACCATCCGCTCCCACTCCAGGAAGTGCTCCCACCGCGACGCCTCGGGGCCGCGCTCGTAGTCGGCGATCAGGTGCTCGAGCGTCGTTCGCGGCCGCCGGAAGTCGAAGGTGTAGCGCTTGTCGGGAACCGCGTAGAACAGGATCCCGCCCGGGCGCAGCTTGCTCAGGTGCGTCTCGATCGTGCGGATCGGATCCTGGGTGTGCTCCATGAAGTGGTTGGCGACGATGAAGTCGACCGACTCCTCGGCGAACGTCTCCGAGCCGCTCGCCGTCGTCGATCACGTCGACGCGCGCGATCTCCAGCTCCGGGTGCGCGGCGCGCTGGTCCTCCACACTCATGTGATCGACGTAGGTGACGTGAACGTCGGCCGGAACCGCCAGCGGCCAGTTCATCGCGCCGATCTCGACCCCATTACCCCTCAATAACTCAGCCGCAAGCTCCCGTCGCGTATCCCGCGTCGCGGGCGGGGGCTTGGCAGGCCGATCACCCAACGGTCATCTCCCGGTACGTTACGCATTTTCGAGGCCGATGTGCTCGCCGGACCGGCACCCATGCCAGTAGGACGTCGTTTGCCTCGGGCAGCTTCCGGATCCGGGCCAGCAGCCGTTGATCCCGGTGCACGACGACTAGGCTGCCCTATACGGTGTTTGGGTATGGCGGGAAGCAGGCGCGCAACAATCTCCTCGCAGGAGATCCACGACGCCAACGCCGAACGGTGGGCGGAGGTGTGAGGGCTCCTCACACCCGAAGGAAAGCTGAGTCCGCCGAGAGCCTGCGCGATTACTTCAATTCGATCGCTGAGGAGTGGGACGCATGGCGCTCACGAAACCGCTTCTACCACGAGCGGGTCAAGGAGCTCGTCACCGGGGCGGTCGTGCCGGGTCGGCGCGTGCTGGACATAGGATGCGGGACGGGCGACGTACTCGCGGCGACGCAGCCCTCCGCCGGCGTCGGGCTCAACGTCGCCGATCGGCTGACCCAGCTGGCTCGCGAGAAATACCCCAGCCTCCGGTTCGAGACCTTTGCTGGCGATGAGGTCGCCCTGCCAAATGGGTTCCAACCAGACTATGTGGTCGCGGTCAACCTGCTCGACCACACTTCCGATGTCTTCGATCTGCTCGCGAGCCTCCGCGAGTGCGTCACCGAGCGCACTTTGATCGTGTTCACGACGAGTAACCCGCTCTGGGCTCCCCTGCTGCGACTGGCCAGTCGCAGTGGTCGCCGCTCGCCCGAGTCGCCGCGTAACTTCATCACCAATCGAGATATCGCGAGCATCCTGAACGTGCTCGGCTTCGACGTGGTCGAAGCGGGGCTCGCGCTGCCCATGCCGGAGCGGATCCCGATCCTGGCCACAGCATTGAACGGGGCGCTCCCGGATCTGCCCGTGGTGCGATATGTCTCCTCCACCCAGTATCTGGCAGCACGGCCGCGGATCGCGCGCGAGGACCTGTCGGTCTCAGTGGTAGTTCCCTGCCACAATGAGGAGGGCAACGTCGCAGCGTGCGCTCGCCGCGTCCCCGAGATGGGGGCTGCGACTGAGATCATTTTCGTGGACGATGGCTCAAGAGACGGGACTCGAGCGGCGGTCTTGGCGGCGATGGATGAGGACTCGCGCGTCAGGCTGGTCGCCTACGACTCTAACCACGGCAAGGCCAACGCCGTGCGGGCGGGTTTCAACGCCGCCCGTAACGACGTACTGATGATCCTCGACGCGGACATGACAGTAGCGCCCGAGGACCTGCCGAAGTTCCTCGCGCCGCTCGAGGCGGGCACCGCGGACTTCGTCAACGGGACGCGCCTCGTGTATCCAGTGGAAGGTCAGGCTATGCCGATGGCCAATTTTGTCGGTAACAAGGCCTTCTGCCTACTGGTCAGCTTGGTCCTTCGGCAGCGCGTGAGCGATACCCTTTGCGGCACCAAGGCACTCCTTCGGCGGGACTACGAGTCGATGCCGTTGCCTGGACGAGACCGGTGGGGAGACTTCGATCTGCTCTTCGGAGCAGCGCGCGAAAAGCTGCGCATCCTGGAGATCCCGATCCACTATCGCGAGCGCATCGCCGGCGAGTCCAAGATGAACGTCCGCCGCGAGGGACCAACGTTCCTGCGCACCTGCCTGGCGGGTTGGCGAATGCTTCGGCGGCCAGCGACAGTGCCGTGGTCAACACGCGCGGCGGTAGCAGGCGGCGTGAGAGAGCTTTCGCCGCTTCCCGTCGAATGAGGGAAGAAGTCTCCGAGGCCCTTGTGCGCCTCTACGGGCGTGCGACCAGGGGCGGCGTGCTCGACCGCCCGCGCCCGCGCCGTGTGTACGAGTCCGTCTATCTCCTGTACAAACGGCTGATCGAGGCCGGGCCCGTCGGCGGCCTGCGTGGACTCGTCGCAACTGGCTCGACCGTCCTCGACGTCGGGGCCAACATCGGCTTCTTTTCGCTGTATTTCGCCCGCTGGGTCGGCCCCGAAGGTCGTGTGATCGCGATCGAGCCCGAGACTCGGAACATTGCCTCGTTGCGCCGCCGAGTTGCGCGCGCCGAGATGTCGGGTGTGGTGACCTGCATCCACGCAGCCGCCGCCGATCGCTCTGGCCAGGTACGCCTCGCCCTTAACCCCGGCCATCCTGGTGACCACCACCTCGCCGACAATGGCGAGCCGGTTGCCGCGGTAGTGCTCGATGAGCTGGCGGCGGACGACCCGCGTCCCGTCACGCTGATCAAGATCGACGTGCAGGGTGCAGAGTCGATGGTCCTAGCCGGGGCCCATCGCTTGATAAGGCGGCACCGCCCTGCGATCTTCGTTGAAGTGCACGAACCTTCGCTGACGCGACTGGGTTCCTCGCGACACGAACTTATCGGCATGCTCGTAGCCCTCGGGTATGGCGGTCACAGGCTCACACGCTCCGGTATCGGAGCACGCGAGGAGCCCGAGGCGCTCATCGAGCGAAGCTCACATGGCTACATCGACGTCTTGTTTCTGCCCTTGAACCCACGCTCACCGACGTCTGAGAGCGACATGGGCAAACATCGCCAGTGAGTTCATTACGGGCTGGCAGGCTAGCTCGATGGCTTTCAGCAGTCCGAAGCTCCAGTTCGGAGCGAGTCCACGCATCGAAACGCCACCCGACAGTAGATAGCGAATGGGCATCATCGGTCGAAGCTCTTGTATCTCCAGCTCCGGAAACCGCTCTCGGAAGTGCAGGCGATCTCTTTCAAAGACGATCCACGGCAAAGCGCCATTGGCGCTGCTGAGCGGGCCGTTGCTGTCAAACGACCAGCCCGCGACACGCGGGTCGAACGGCTCGTGGTGCAACTTGCCGTACACGAATCTTGACCACCGAGTATTCCACGGCTCGATCATGCTGATCGCGCCGCCCGATTCAAGACAGCGGGTCGCCTCAGCGAGGAACACCGTCACATCAGGAAGGTGGTGAAGAGTATTCACCATCGCTATTCCTCGCAGGCTCGAATCGGGGAACGGCAACGGTGCGCACGCATCGATCACTCGGTCGACCCCTGGGAGCTCGAGAAGGTCGCTCGTGATCAGGTTCTCGACATAGTTCGACATGAAGCCTGAACCGGACCCGAGTTCTAGGGCGGGCTTATCGTCGGCGGGAATCGACCTGGCGACCGCTCTGTACCACTCATCGTAGATCTGTCGAAGAGGCGGCTTCTCGCGAATGATCTGCCAGCGCCTGATTGTGGTTTCCGGATTGTCGAGCGACAGCGACGCCGTCGCCGGATATTCCAGCAGCTTTAAGCATCGCTCCTTTATGCCAACCATGTCTGACTGAAATCGCCTCGGGCAAATACCATATCCGCAGTGAAGCCGTTGCTCAATGCGCGGCCCTCGACAGCCCATCCGGCTCCGATCGCTCTCGATTTGCCTGGTTTGCGGCGAGCGGGTCGTTGCGGTTACCGTTGCCGAGCCCGTCGATGCTTGAGGTGCGTAAGCGCCGGCGCCAGATGACCGCGACGGCCGTCAGAACCAACAATGCGATGACGCAGAGCACGGATACGATGCGCTCCAACCAGCACGGAAGCGGGGCGATAGGTGAATCGAATCACGTGCGTGCCCGGCGGGAATCGCAACGGCGCGGAAGGTCTCGTTGGCCGGCGGCCAGCGAATCGACCGTCCGTCGACCGACGCCTGCCATCCCGGATACATTGCGTCGTCGAGGATCAGGTAGCCGGACCGCCGGGCTGTCGCGTCGAGAGTAACCGCGTTGGGCCCGTCGGGTGACTCGCGCGGGCACCGGAGGCGGTGTGGCACCCGAGGGCGGGACACCAGCCTTCTCGATCACCGGATCATGAAGTAGCTGCGAGGTCGTGGACCCCACGGTCAGCGCGAAGGTCGGCGGGCTCTGAGGATGCCCGGTCGCCAGTTGTAGGCGACCCACGCTCTCGGCAACGCGGTGCGGTTCAATCGCGACCGTCCCACCCGCATGTGAAACACAGGCGTGAGCCAGGCCGGTGCCGGCTCTCCGGGTCCAAGGAGGACGTAGCGTGTCGCGAAGACGTCGGCGAGACGGTGGGCGTGGTGCCCAGCGGCAAAGAGTTCGGAATCGCCCTGCGGCACACGGCTGCGGCTGCGCCCAGCGCGGTCCACAGCCGGGTGTACCGCGACGGGCGCAGGGCTTGGTCCCCTACACGCGGGTCGCGGAGTCCGTAGCGTTCGGGATGCTTCGCCTCAAGGACCGGACCGCTTACCGTCACTCGCGCATCGCCTTGGTGGGCTTGGAGGAATCGGATCGTGGCCGGCACCGGAGGATTCGCTTCGGCCAGCGGAATTGACCCGTGGTAGCCGCGGTCCAGGGTGACAAGGTCCACACCGTGATGACGATGATCAGCACCACGGCAAAGACAGGGGAACGCATTCGCCGCGCCAGGACAAGGCCGGCGATGCCCAGGCCACAGACGAGGACCCAGCGCCAGACAGACCCCAGCGCGACCACCGCGGCGGAGGTCTGAGCGGAATGAACCGTGGGAAGTTGCCCGAGCGCCGAGGGCAGGCGTCGAGAGCAGGTCTGTGTGCCTGGGAATCCACGCCAGCGGTGGGATCGCGGCCACAATCCCCATGATCCAAAGCATCTGGCGGCGGTCACGGGACGAGCCGCGTGAGCCATCGGTGCAGGCCGTACGCCGCGAGTACCGCGCCTGAGAAGCTCACGATCACTGAGCAGCCGGGAGAGTGCTACGACGCTACCGTCGGGCAGCGATCGCACCGCGTTCAGCCCATATCGGCGTGTTGTAGATGGTCGCCGACACACGACCGCCAATCCGCCGAAGAACCACTGCTCCCGCGGACGGTGCCGTCCGAAAGCCCCTACGCCGAGCAGAAGCGGGAGCGCGCCGATGTACGCCGTCCGCTCGTTGTAGTTGGCCGGGGCCAGCGCCGGAGTTGAAGGCCTTATTGGGAGATCCCCAGAGCTCGGGGAAGAAGAACGACCATACCCCTCGCAGCGGGAATCCAGGGCCGCCCCGCGCGGTCTTGGGCGATTGATGCAAGAACTCAAGAAATGGCACGGTAACGACTGCGCTCACACCCACGCCCAGAGCCAGCGCGACGATCAGCACGAGGGCACGACCGGGGATCGTCGTGGCCCAGGTCGGGCCCCTCCAGGGCTCGCTCTGCGACACCGGACTTGGGCCGCGCACCGCCTCGGCGATCAGCTCCCATGCGCCATACGCTGCCGTTGGGCCGAGCACGAGCACTTCGCTCTCCGGGTGTCCTCCCAGCCAGGCTAGGCCGCATGATCCACCCAGCAGAGCAGCCGCCCCGAGGCTGCCGCGCGTGCACACCCACCGGGTGGCCAGCAACATCCAGGGCAGCATCGTCCAGACATTCGTAACGTCGACATGCTCGAGCCACACGACATAGAACAAGCCGAACGTGAACGTGATCGCTCCAAGGAGCGAAGGCCCTCGTCGCAACCGCAAGTCCCGACAAAATAGGTAAACACCGGTCGCTGTCAGCAGTAACTTAATCGGCAGCGACCCAGGCTAGCGACGACCAAAACGGCAGTAAGAACGAGAGCCAGGTCGACGGGAACAGCGGTGCGCCCTGTGGCCATGCCAAGAGCGGGACACCTGCGCCCTCGTAGGGATTCCACAGCGGCAGTGTCCCTCTGTCGAGATCGGCCCGTATCTGCAGCTGGAGCGGGTGGTATGAGAGCAGCGGGTCCGACAGGAGAGCGTTTGAGGGCCGGACCCAACCCGGCGGGCGCTCCGCAGAGAACGGCGGGAAAAGAAAGGTGACGTCGTCGGACGCGAAGATCTTCCCGCCCACCAGCGAGGAAGACAGCACTGTAAGCACGAGGACGGCCAACACAGCGGCCACTGCTGCGCGGCGGGCCGACGTCGAGCCGAGCGTGGGTGCATGACTAGTTCGCAAGACGCTAGCTAGGTCCGTATCGGCGAGGCGGGGGATCTGTCCGGCGGTAGTCGCCGCGGCTCAGGTGATGCTCTAGCCACACGTACAGGACGATGAACGTGTACCGGCTGCCCATCTCGTGCAGGCGAAGCTTCGACTCGCCGTACCGGCGATTGGTCCAGGTGACCGGAACCACCGCGAAGCTGTAGCCCCGGACGACCGCCTTGAGCGGC
>CAWDJM010000009.1:0-31426 GCA_963802655.1 uncultured Solirubrobacterales bacterium
CAGCCACGCGTTGATCTCGCGGTGGCTCGGTCCCGTCCCGCCGGGTCACCTCCGATACGAGCCGGTGGCGCTCGCTGCGCAGTGCGGCCCGGCGCTCGAACGCCGGCGATCGTCGGCGGTCGGGCTGGCTCGTATCCGCCGGAGCCCGGCCGCCACCGGGGCGAGCGCGGACGCGATCGGCGGAGCCGGCCGCTGCGGGGCCGCGGGCGGGGGCCCGAACAGGGTCAGTCTGCGGCGCGACGTCGGCGCTGAGCGGCACGAACGCGGCGGCTCGGTCCGAGCGCTCGGTCTCGCGCCGCCCCGGCCGCTCGAGCTCCGACCCGTCGCCGCCTCGTCGTCGGGCCGGCGCAGCGCGTGGCGCAGCTCGTGCTCGACCGTCGCGGCGTGGTCGCGCAGGACCGGGTCGGCGGGCACGTACAGCCAGCTCGGCTCGGCGGGCGCCCGGGGATCGTGCGCACGAAGCGCCCGACGATCTGGCGGAACACGAGCGGCGTCTTGGCCGCGGTCGCGTACACGCCGACCCGCAGGCGCGGGATGTCGACGCCCTCGGAGACCATGTTGACGGCGACGATCCACGGATCGCGCGAGTGCGTGAACTCGGCCAGCTTCGCCGCCGCGCGCGGCTCGGCGTGGAGCACGACGAGCGGCGCGCGGCCGGTCGCCTCGCGCAGCAGCGCCGCGATCCGCCGGGCGTGGCTCGGAGTCGGCCGCGATCACCAGGCCGCCGGCGTCGCGGTGCCCGCCGGCGCGCAGCCCGACTGCAGCCTGCGCGTCGGCCTCGCGCAGGATCCGCGGCAGGCCGTCGGGCAGCTCGGTCGAGATCGCGGTGCGGTAGCGCCGGCTCGCCTCGCGCGCCGAGCACGGTCTCGAAGCTCGACTCGATCACGTCGTCGCCGCTGCGCCAGCGACAGCGTCCCGTCGTAGGCGACGAACGCGACCGGGCGGCACACGCCGTCCCGGACCGCCTCGGCGTAGGTGTAGGAGACGTCGGGCTCGGCGACGCCCGTCGGCGTCGTAGCTGACGCCCGGGATCGGGGTCGCGTCGGAGCGAAACGGCGTGCCCGACAGCAGCAGCCACCGCTCGGCCGCGCCGAACGCGGTCGCAAACGACTCGCCCCAGGTCAGGTCCTCGCCGAGGTGATGGGCCTCGTCGGCGATCACCAGCGTCCGCGCGCCGACGCGCCGCGCCCAGCGCCGCGGCGCCTTGGCGATCCGCGCGTAGGTGACGACGACGCCGTCGAAGCCGCGGGGCGGCCGCGGCGAGACGGCGTCGGGCGACGAGCTCCACCCCGAGCGCGCGGCGCGGCCCGCGCCCACTGCCGGGTCAGCGGCGCCGTCGGGCAGACGACCACGACGGCCGCGGCCGCGCCGCGTCGCGAGCTGCGCGGCGGGCGAACTCGAGCGCCGGGCGGGTCTTGTCCGGCTCCGGGCGCGGCCGACAGCAGCAACGGCCCTTGGTCCACTGCGCCATCTCTGCCATCGCGCGCCGCTGCCAGGGCGTGGCGCTCGGCGGGGGTGTGACTTCGTGCGGGCAAGGTCGGGCATGGTGATGATTGAGTCGGACGCCACCGCGGCGCGATTTGTGACTCCGAGCACTAGGCTGGCTCCGTGGCCAGGCTGCCCTACCCCGACCCCGATCAGGCTCCCGAGCCGGTTCGGGATGCGCTGGCCGGGCTGCCGGCGCTGAACATCTTCCGGATGCTGGCCCACGCCGAGACCGCGTTGCGGCCGTTCCTGCGGTTCGGGGGAACGATCCTGGGGCGGCTCGAGCTCGACCCCAGGCTCACGGAGCTCGCGATCCTGCAGGTCGCCGCCAGCACCGAGGCCCGCTACGAGTGGGTCCAGCACGTCGATATCGGCCGAGAGGTCGGCCTCACCGACTCGCAGATCGCCGCCGTCGAGTTCGGCAACCCGGTCCGCTCGGAGGCGCTCGGCGAGGTCGAGCGCGCGGTCGTGGCCTTCGCCGCCGAGGTCGTGGCGACTCCGCGCGTCAGCGACGAGACGTTCGAGGCGGTGCGCCGGTACCTGAACCCGCGGGAGATCGTCGAGCTGCTGCTGACCGTGGGCAATTACCTGATGCTCGCGCGCGTGATGACGACGCTCGAGCTGGAAGCCGAACAGCCGGCCGGCGCCCAGGTGCTGGACGCGGGGCTTCCGAACCGCGACTGACCGCTGGTCGCCGCAGGGCGGGCGCGGCGCGGCAGGGTGGGACGTGAAACCGACGATATACGTCGGTTTCACGTCCCGCCTCACCTCGACCGCCTCGCTCCCTCGGTTTCACGTCCCGCCCCACCGCGGCCGAGCCGCTCCGACATTCCTCTTAGGCGATTCATCGTGCCGGCTTCGGATCGCGCTCGATGCTCATGATCGCGATGCTCACCGCCCCGACCAGCACAGAAGACGGCGCCCGGGACCCCGCTACCGGACCGCTGATCGACGTCGTCGTGCCCGTCTTCAACGAGCAGGGATCGCTCGAGCCGCGATCCGCCGGCTGCACCGGTTCCTCGCGACCAGCTCCCGTTCGCGTGGCGGATCGTGATCGCCGACAACGCCAGCACCGACGCGACACCCGGCGATCGGCGGGCGCGCTGGCCGCTCGACCTGCGCGGCGTCAGCGTACGCTGCGGCTCGCCGCCAAGGGCCGCGGGCGCGCCTTGCGCGCGCCTGGTCGGCGCAGCGATGCGCGCGTCGCTGTTACATGGACGTCGACCTTTCGACCGACCTCCGCGCGCTGCTGCCGCTGATCGCCGGGCTCCTCTCCGGCCACAGCGACGTCGCGATCGGCACCCGTCTGGCGCCGGGCTCACGCGTGGTCCGCGGCCCCAAGCGCGAGCTGATCTCGCGCTCCTATAACCGCCTCCTGCGGATCCTCCTCCGCGCCCGCTTCTCCGACGCCCAGTGCGGCTTCAAGGCGATCTCGGCCCGCGCCGCGCGCACCCTGCTCCCGCAGGTGCGCGACGACGCCTGGTTCTTCGACACCGAGCTGCTCGTCCTCGCCCAGCGACATGGGCTGCGCATCCACGAGGTCGCGGTCGACTGGGTCGACGACCCCGCCTCGAGTGTCGAGATCGTCCCGACCGCGCTCGCGGATCTCCGCGGGGTCGCGCGCCTGGTGCTGCAGTCAAGGTTCGCGCGCTTCGCGCTCGTCGGTGTCGCCTCGACGCTCGCCTATGCCGCGCTGTACCTGCTGCTGCGCTCGGCGCTGGCCCCGGTATGCGCCAACGGGATCGCGCTGGCGGTCACGGCCGTCGCCAACACGCAGGCCAACCGCCTCGTCACGTTCGACCTGCGCGGCGCCGACGGGCTGCTCGCCCAGCACGCCGCTGGACTGGCGGCATTCGCGCTGGCGCTGGCGCTGACCGACGGCGCACTCGCCGCGCTGACCGCGCTGGACCGCGGCGCCTCGCGGGCGCTCGAGACCTCGGTGCTCGTGGTCGCGAGCGCCGCCGGCACGGTCGGCCGCTATCTGGCGCTGAGGCTGGTGCTCAGCCGCGGCGCAGCAGCCGCCCCACGGCGGCCATCATCTCTTCGGTTCGCTCGTCGCGCTGCTCGGGATCAGCGCCGATCACGCAGGTATGCGCGTGGCCGTCCAGCAAGCCCAGCGCAACCTTGTCCAGAGCCGCCTGGACAGCCGTGATCTGCGTGAGGATGTCGATGCAGTAGCGGTCGTCGTCGACCATCTTCGAGATCCCGCGAACCTGTCCCTCGATCCGCGCGAGCCGCTTCTGCAGCTGCTGCTTGCTGGCGCTGTAGCCCCGAACGGGCGTCGTCGTCTCGGTCATGTCGCACAGCTTAGCAAATACCCCCCGGTAGTATGTGCTAGGATTTGTGTCCGATACCCCTACCAGGTAACGAGGACCCATGGCCAGCATCATCGCCACGATCGGCGACGGACTGAGCAACGCCTTCCTGATGGCGTGGCAGGTGTGGTGGGCGCTCGTGCTCGGATTTGCGATCTCGGCCGTGGTCCAGGCGTGGGTGCCCAAGGCCCGGATCGAAAGCGCGATGGGCGGCGACGGGGTGCGCCCGGTGGCGATCGCAACCGGCCTGGGCGCGGCCTCGTCCTCGTGCTCCTACGCGGCGATCGCGATCGCCAAGTCGCTGTTCTCCAAGGGCGCGTCGGCTGCCTCCGCGCTGGCGTTCCAGTTCGCTTCGACGAACCTGGTGATCGAGCTGGGCGTCGTGATCTGGGTCCTGATCGGCTGGCAGTTCACGTTTGCGATCTTCGTCGGCGGCCTCGTGTTGATCGTGCTGATGACCGTGCTGCTGCGTCTGTTCGTGTCGCGGCGACTGGAAGCGCAGGCGCGTGAGCACGCCCGGCAGGCGGACGCCGGCCACGAGCACGAGACCGCCGGGGCGCAGCTGAGCTTCCGCGAGCGGATCACGTCGGTGGACGCGTGGACCGACGTCGCCCAGAACTTCCGCAGCGATTGGTCGATGCTGTGGAAGGAGATCGCCATCGGGTTCCTGCTGGCCGGCTTCATCGGGCTGCTGGGGAACGACTTCTTCAACGGGCTGTTCATCGAGAACGCGCCCGGTGGTCTGAGGCTGGCCGAGAACGTGATCGTCGGCCCGATCATCGCCGTGCTGAGCTTCGTCTGCTCGATCGGCAACGTCCCGCTGGCGGCAGTGCTGTGGTCGGGCGGGATCAGTTTCGCCGGCGTGATCGCCTTCCTGTTCGCCGACCTGATCGTGATCCCGATCGTGCTGATCTACCGCAAGTACTACGGCGGGCGCTTCACCGTCCGAATCGTCGCGCTGATGTTCGTGACGATGGTGCTGGCGGCGCTGGTGGTCGACGGCCTGTTCAGCGTCCTGCACCTGATCCCCGAGGTCAGACCGCCGCGCGAGGACATCTTCAGCTCGGTCAAGGTCGACTACAAGCTGTTCTTGAACATCCTTGGTGTGGCGATCTTCGCGGTGCTGTTCGGGCTGACCCTGCGGCGCGGCGCTGCTGGCCGTCAGCACGCCTGCGAGATGCACGGCGGCGGGCACCACGAGCACAGCGTCTCGGGCGCCCACTGACGGGCGCCGGCGCTCAGACCGTGGTGTCGGCGGTCTGAGCCACCGGCGGGTACTCGTAGAACCCGCGTCCGGTCTTGCGACCGTAGTGCCCCGAGACCATCCGCTTCATCAGCGGCGGGGGCGCGTACTCGGGGCGTTTGAACTCCTCGTACAGCGAGCCGCACACCGCGTAGAGGACGTCGAGGCCGATGAAGTCACACAAAGTCAGCGGGCCCATCGGGTGTCCGCAACCCAGCTTCATGCCGGTGTCGATGTCCTCGCGGCTGGCAAACCGTCCTCGTACAGCACCCGCTCGACGAGCTGATCGCCTCGTCGCGATCGAGCTTGCCGCGCGACACCGCCCTGTCGAGGGAGGTCACGAGGCTCTCGCGTGAGCGCTCGAATGGACCGTCGTCGGGCTCGTAGACGATCACGTGCTTGCCCGCGGCCGCGGCCGACTCCGCGATCCCCGATCCCATGAACCCGGCGCCCACTACGCCGATCACCGACACCGTCATCCGATTCTCCTGTGCGCGTCATTGGTCCTCACGGCATCTTCACAGACCGGCGATCGCCGTTCCCTGGGCCGCCAGCAGCCGCCACCGCCATCCGTCGTAGCGGAACACGTGCGTGTAGCGGCTCTCCACCCCGACCGCCGCGCCGTCGGGGCCGGCGAAGGACATCGACGTGTGGCCGACGACGATCCCGGTGTCGCCGCCGTAGACGCGGACGATCGCCTCCTCCGGATGACTCTCGATCGACGCAAACGCCACCGCTCCACTGGCGACCGCCTCGAGGAAGTCGGCCCGTGAGTGGACCGCACCGGCGGCGACGTCGACGATCGTGAACTCGTCCTGCAGCAGCGCGTCGAGCGCCGTCCGGTCGGCGGCCAGCAACGCGGCGAAGAACTCCGCGTCGGCCCCCTCGAGCGCCTGCTGCGGGGTCGGCCGCGCCGAGGGCGAGAAGCCGTCGCGCGCCGGATCCGCGCAGCGGTCGACCAGCGCCCGCACCACCGCCGCGATCTGCTCGCGGATGCCGGGATCGGCGATCAGCCCGTCGCTGCCGACCGCGTCGCGGGGGACGACGATCCGGCGGCACGCGTGCTCGACGATGTCGCTCGAGGCGTAGTCGAGCACGAGCCGCAGCGAGTGGTGCGCGTTGACGCCGGCCTCGGGGCGGCTCGACGCGTTGATCCACGCCACCGGCTTGCCGTACGTCGACGCGCCACCGATTGTCCAGTCGAGCAGGTTCTTGAACGATCCTGGGAGCGCGCCGGCGTATTCGGGCGTGCACAGCAACACCCCGTCGGCCTCGTCCAGCGCCGCTCGGAGCTCGGCCACCGGGGCGGGCACCGGTCCGCCGTCGGGATCGTCGTCGGGGTTGAACTGGGGCAGGGCCGCCATGCCCTCGTACAGGGACAGCCGGGACCGCTCGTCCTCGAGCGCGATCGCGGTACGCAGGACCGCGGTGTTGCCCGACATGTCCCGAAGGCTGCCCGAGATCAGCAGGATCCGGATCGGCTCTGCCATCGCCGGCCTCCCGGGCTCAGTCGGAGATGAAGTAGAACGGGTCGGGCAGCTTGAACGCGCGGTCCGCGTGCCCGCCGTCGAGGTCTGATTCCTGATCGCCGACGTTGGCGACGATGTCGAAGCCCTGGCGCTGGATCTGCGTTCGCGCTCCCGCCTTGAACGCCTCGGTGCTGGCGCCCGCCGGACGCTCGAGCAGCGCGCCCCACCCCTTCGTGTAGCCGGCGGCGCGCAGGTTGGCCTTGGTGATCGCCTCGATCAGCGACGGGCGGCCGGTGACGAAGAACACCGCCACCCCGTGGCCGCGCGCGTACCGGTACAGGCTCAGCGTCGGCTTGATCGGAGTCCGCGTCACGACCGAGCTCGCCGCGAGGCCGGCCGCGGTGAATCCGGAGTGCTCCAGCCCGTCGTAGTTGGACAGCGACGTCTCGTCGATGTCGAGCACGATCGCGGGCTTGCCGGTCAGCTTGACGCGCTTGCCCTTCGGTGCCTTGGCCTGCTTCAGGCGCAGCGCGAGGTAGGTCTGGGCGGCACCGTCGACCGAGCTGAGGTCGCGCCCATAGGCGCCGGAGTCGTGGTACTTGCGCAGCGACGCCGCCAGATCGCCGGCGCCGACCGTCCCGGACTCGCCGAGCTGGGGAAGCCCGACCCCGGTCGGGCGCACCGAGGTGAAGTACGCGCCGCCGGAGCTGCGGTACTGCACGGTGCCACCGCCCCGCGCGGCGAGCGCGACCGCGCCGGCGCCGAGCGCGACCACGACCGCCACCGGTGCCAGGCGTCTTCCCCACCGCAGGGCACTGGACACGAATCGATCATCGGAGTTGGGCATCAGCGCTCCTCAGCTTCGTCTTGGCGGACCATGCCTCTGTATAGCGGTCTCGTGACACAGTGACGGCGTGAGTGCGACCTCGCGCGACGAGAGCTTCGGCAGCGTCTTCGTCGCGTTCCTTGCGAACGTGGCGATCGCCGTGGCCAAGGGCACCGCCGCGGTGCTCACCGGCTCGCCGGCGCTGCTCGCCGAGACGCTCCACACGGTCGCCGACGCCGGCAACGAGGTGCTGCTGTTCATCGCAATCCGCCGCAGCAGCATGCCCGCGGACTCCTCGCACCCGTTCGGGTACGGGCCCGAGCGCTACTACTGGGCGCTGCTCGCCGCGATCGGGATGTTCGTGGTCGGAGGTGCGGTCTCGATCTGGGACGGCGTCCACGCGCTGCTGCACCCGCCCAAGCTCGAGGCGTTCTGGGCGGGGGTGGCGGTGCTGGTGATTGCGCTCACGCTTGACGGGATCAGCCGCACCGTGGCCCGCCGTCAGCTCGGCGTGCAGGCCGCACGACGGCAGCTCTCGATGGGGCAGTATCTGCGCGAGTCCGAGGACCCGACCGTGTTGACCGTGTATCTCGAGGACTCGATCGACGTCCTCGGAGCCGCGCTGGCGCTGATTGCGATCGTGCTGCATCGAGTCACGGGCTCGAGCGTCCCCGACGCGCTGGGCTCGATCATCATCGGCTGCCTGCTCTGCTACGTGGCGCTGCGGCTGACCTCGCACAACCGCAGGCTGCTCACCAACCAGTCGGTCCCCGACCGCTACGTCGAGCGGCTGCGGGCGCGATTGGTGGCCCACGACGTGATCAGCACGGTGTCCAACCTCGAGGCCGTCTACCTCGGTCCCGCCCAGGTGCTGGCGGCGGCCGATGTCGAGCTGTCGGCCGGACTCAGCGGGGCCGACGTGGCGGCCTCGCTCGCGCGTGCGCGCGCGGAGATCATGGACGACGTCCCCGCGATCGCGCGGCTGTATCTGACGCCGGTCGCCGCGGTCGGGTCAGACGCCGAGTAGCGAGCGCAGCTCAGGCGTCGGCGTGCCCATCGTGTATCCGGGGGCGCCCGGCTGGTGCCTGCGGCCGCCCTCGGCGAGCGTGCCCGCGTCGATCGGGTCAAAGCCGATCTGGTCGATCAGCTCGGACACGATCCGCTTGGCGTCCTCGTCGTCACCCGAAATCGGGATCCCCAGCCGCTCGGGATCGCCCGCGGGGCGCCCGTCGTTGCCCAGGTGCTTCCACATGATCGCGTTGAACGCCTTGACCACGCGGGCGTCGGGAAGGTGGGCCTGGAGCAGCTCGGTCGACGTGGTGCTGTCGTCGTCGAGCTCGGGGATCTGGCCGTCGCGGCTCGGGTAGTAGTTGTTGGCGTCGACCACGATCTTGCCGGCCGTCTGCTGCACCGGCACGTCCCGGTAGGCCTGCAACGGGATCGACACCACGACCACGTCACCGAACGCGGCCGCATCGGCGACGGTCATCGCCTGCACGCCGCCCCCGATCTCCTCGACCACGTCCGCGAGCGTGTCGGGCCCGCGCGAGTTGCTGATCGCCACCTCGTGACCGGCCCGCGCGAACAGCCCGGCAAGCGTGCCGCCGATCTTGCCGGCGCCGATGATCCCGATCTCCACCACTGATCTCCTCAATCCGCTCTGCGTGGATCCATCGGCCCGGAGTCGACCGGGCGCGTCGTCTCCGACACCCGGTGGATTCGGACATCCGAGGGGCGGGCGAGCAGGTCGCCCACGGTCTCCTGATACGACGTGAACGCGTCTGACTTGAAGTGCGTCCGCAGCGCCGCGTCGTCGCTCCACTCTTCCACCACCAGGTAGTGACCCAGGTCGCCGACTACCTCGGCGAACGAGAAGCCGATGCATCCGGGCTGCGGGCGAGTGTGCTCCTGGGTTTCGGCCAGCAGCGCGACCACCTCGTCGCGGCGCCCGGCCAGCGTGTACACGTCGCCGACGACCACCAGCGAGTCCGTGTTGTCACTCATCGCACCCGACGATACGTGACCGGGCCGTTTGACACCCGACCGCGCGAGGATAAGCTCAGCGATGAGGCGTCTCGGTGCCACCCGGGGCGCGAGCGACACCTCATAGTCAGGAGGGCGGGACCATGGTCGACTTCAATAAGCTTGCCCAGAGCGCCAGCGACTTGGTCAACAAGCGCGGCGGGATGAAGTCCGTCCAGGAGGATGCCGGCGAGCTGGCTGACATCGTCAAGGGCGACGGCTCGCTGTCCGACAAGGCCAAGCGCGGGGCCGACGCGCTCAAGGAGCCGGGCGCTCATCACGACGCGCCGGCCGATCAGCAGGCGGCCCAGCAGCAGCCGGGCCAGACCCCGGGGGACACGCCGGCCAACTGATGGCGAGACCCAGACTCGAACTGGGGACACCACGATTTTCAGTACTGTGAATCGGCACACCGAAAAGCGCGTGATTTGCAGGCACAACGATTCTTGAGCGAGCGGGCGTGAAGCCGATTGGAATCCCGCAATTTGCGTTCACCGAACCGCTCTTTGGTCCGGCGATGCTGCTCGCCGGACCAGGACGTCGATCCGCGACCGGTCGCTGCCGACGTCTCACCGATCGTGAGCCTCGCTGAGGCCGCCTCCGGGGACTGCTGAGCAGCGGATCGAGGAGCTTCATAACGGTCGAGGTTACGTCCATCCGAGGACGTCTCTTGTCGATCGAGAGGCCCGAGCAGCACCTGTGTCGTGTGCCTCAGCGGACTGCGCTTCGTCCCCGAGGAAGCGGTTGAGCAACTCGCGGATGTCGGGGTCGATGCTTCGTGTGCTCTGCTGGGTGTAGATGTCCAGCGTGGTCTTCCAGTCGGCGTGTCCGGCTTGGCTTTGGACGAACACCAGGTCGTGCCCGGCCTGGAAGGAGAGCGTGATGAACGTGCGGCGGAAGGTGTGCGGGGTTATTCGCCCGGGTAGCGCTGCAAGCCCGAGCTCTCTCCTGATGTCGGAGGCGACTTCCACGACGTGCTTGAGACGACGGCCGAGGTTGAACCGGTCGCTCGGGCCTCCGTTCCGAACGGGGAAGACAGGGCTGTCGGCGGGGGGCGGCGCTGGGAGCGAGTCGCGGTAGAGCGTCAGCTCATCGCGGACGAACTCCGATAGATGGATCTCCCGCACGCCGGCCGCAGTCTTAGCGTCGGCGACGATGATGCGCCCATGGGTTTGATCCACCTGGTCCCAGGTCAGCCCTGTGTGTTCTGAGGCGCGCAGGCCAGTGAGCGACAGGATGACGATCATCGCTCGGCGCCGGCGAGGCGCTCCTTGCTTGGGACGGACGCGCGAGAGATAGATCGCCGTGCTCTCCGCGCACGACATTTCCGCCGCGACCTGAGCCCAGGTGTACCCACGTTCGCGTAGCGATCGTGCTAACTCTGCCGCTGCAGGCTCTTGTATGTGACGCCCTGGTCGATGAGCTCCGCGGCCTGGATTAGTGTCAGTACCTCGTCGGCTTCGAGGTGCTCTCGAGGGGGCCTTGCGGCTGTTCGCACGCGCAGCCCGGACCGGCCGGTGATCGGGTTGCGATCTAGTTCGAAGTGGTCGCTCTCGACCGCCCTCGCGAGGATCTGGCCTAGAAGCCGCAGCGCTTCGTTGATCGTGCGCGGGCCGAACGGCCGCCGTGGGTTTCCGTGGCGATCGACGATCCGGACGTTGTTGTCTTGGGCCAGCTTGAGGCGGACGCTTTCCTGCCGGAGTCGGTCGCGCCAGCGCACGACGCGCTCGTAGGTGATCTCGGTGAGCCGGCGGTCCTTGAACTCGGGGAGTATGTAGCGGCTGAGTACGTGTCCGTAGGACTCGGCTGTGCTGTTGTCGAGGTCTGCGCAGTGCCGCTCGAACCAGACGGTTGCGAACTCGTGGAGAGTCGGGTCGTGTTCGTCTGGATCGGGCTCGGGTGCCGGCGGTCGCCAGGTGCCGCGACTGATCTGTTGAAGCGTCTCGTCGAGCTTGAGTTCCGCGAGCGGACGGTTCCATCCCTCGAGCTCGTTCCCTAGGCGCAGGTTGAAGCGTTGGCCTCGAACCCGAAACCGGATCGAGTACGTGATAGTGCCGGTGCTCGTGCGATGTTCGCGGACCTCACCCCTGGGCCTGCGCTCTCGATCCCAAGACTCGTCGCGTACGTCTTGCCCGAGTAGCCGTGTCGGCGAGTCAGCCATCGTAGACAGGGTGCAGGTGCTCTGGCTTGTGTCGCGGTCGGCGTCGGCGCTGGACGGGTCCGCGGAAGTTGGTGGCTGGCTTGGCGTCTCCGCCGAGTGGCGTCAGGGCCGCGGCGACCGTGTCCGCGTCGAATCGCAGCGGTGCGCGCTCACCCGGCCCGAGCTTGACCCCTCCGAGGCGTGGAGCGTTTTCGTAGACCCAAGCTTTGCTGACCTTGAAGGTCGTCGCGATGTCCTCCACGGTCAGCATTTGCCTCACTCCCGGGCGTAGAGCGGCAAGCTTGATCGCGAGCAGGTCCGCGAGCCGCTCGAGCTGCTGGTCGTCAAGGCCGAGTGGTTCGTCGTAATACCCGGTCATCGCGTACGAATCCGCTTGTAATGGTGACGATTGTGGTGGCAGGGCCAACACAGCACGTGGACGTCGCTGCGGCGCTCGTGGCCGAGCCGCTGTAGGTGAGATGGTGGATGGTCAGGGGACGTCGCCAGCGGCGGCAGTCCTGGCAGCGGCCCCCTGCCCGGATGATCCATAGGCGCCTCCGCAGCCGCCACAGCGGCGAGCGGAGGTAGAGCTCATACCGGGCGCTGTGCCGGCGCCGTCGCGAGCGCCGAAGCAGCGCGAGCACCCCGAGCACGGCGAGCACGAGGATCAGCGTCGGCTCGCTCATGCGGTGACCCAACAGTGGTGGCGGAGCCGCTCGAGGACGCAGTCGCCCTCGCCGGGCCGGCTCAGCAGCCAGTCGGTGAGGTCGTATCCGTCGTTGCGGTCGGGCGCCAGGTCGACGACGTCGACGCGCGCGGCGTGGTCCTGCAGGTCGTGGGCGACGTCTGCGGCCGCGGTGCGTCCCTCGGGGTCGGCGTCGAAGGCGATCGTGACCGCGCGGCCGGCGAACAGGCGCCCCCACCGCGAGTCCCATCCGCTGGTGCCGGGGATGGCGATGGCCGGTAAGCCGCGGGAGCGGGCGGCGATCGCGTCTGGCTCGCCCTCGACGAGCAGCAGTTGCTCGGCGTGCTCGGCAGCGGGGTGGGGAAACAGGGCGCGGCGCGATCCGCGGGCGGCCCAGATCTTCGGCTGGCCGGCGGGATGGTGGGGTCGGTATCGGACCAGGGCGACGAGCTCGTCGTGCTGGTCGCGGACGGGGATGGTGATCTGCCAGCGGTCGAGTCCGAGCTCGAGCTGGCGGATCGTGTCCGCAGACCAGCCACGCGCGCGCCGCCAGGCGCTCGATCACGTCGGGACGGTCGAGCAGTTGGCGCTGCCACCGCAGCAGCTGGTCGGCTGACACCCGAAGTGGGCTTCGCGATGCCGAAGGTTGCGAGGGCCGCCGTTGGCGTGACGTGCTGCGATCACCAGGGCGCAGCGTCGCGGCGGCGGTGGTCGTGCTCGACGCTCGGGCGCGAGCCCGTAGCGGACCAACAGCTTCATCGCGCTGGCTGGGTCGTGCCCGAGCGCCAGGGCGGCGTCGTAGGCGCCTCCCTTGGCGCCGCAGGCGTGGCAGTTGTAAGCGCCGCTGATGAGGCTGATCGACAACGATGGGTCGCGGTCGCCGCGGTTGTGGCCGTCGGGGTCAAACGCGCAGCGGGTCATCGCGTTCTCGCTTGACCACTGCGGCAGTTCGATCCCGAGGGCGGCGTAGAAGCCGCGGATATCGGCGCCGGGAAGCGTGTGGGTCATCGTCGTTTAACGGGTTGCGGCGGCCGGTGGCGCGCAGCGAGCGTGAGCGCTGATCACCGGCCGCCTGGGTGGACGAGGCTTCAGAACGGGATGTCCTCGGGATCCTCGGTGTCGCCCGCGGCGACGCCGGCGGGGACAGGTTCCGCCGGGTTGTCGTTGTCGGAGCTGGCGGCGGGGGAGCCGAGGAATTCGACCTGGTGGGCGACGACCTCGAGCTTCTGCCGGCGGCCATTGTCTGACTCCCACTCGGAGTGGTGCAGGTGCCCGTCGACGGCGACTTTGCGGCCCTTGGCGAGGTACTTGAGGCAGTTCTGCGCCTGGTTGCCGAACACGGTGACGTCGACATAGTCGGCGCCGCGATCCTCGCCGTTGCGACGTGGCCGGGATACGGCCAGCCGCAGCTGCACGACGGCCGTCTCCGAGCTGGTCTGGCGTTCCTCGGGATCCTGGGTGAGGTTGCCGATGAGGATGGTTTTGTTCATGCGCTGATCCCTCCTAGGGGGTCGGTGGTTGATGTGGGGCCGTCAATTCGCCGGCGCGCACACACCGGGACGGCCGTCGCAGACGGATGAGCGCCGGCAAGATCAAACGGCCCCATCAACCGGCCGACCTGGTGGGGCGATCGGTGATCAGCGCCCGCTCGCTCGGGGCTGGAGGCGTGTCGGTGCGGGGTCGCCCATGTCTCGACCGCGGCCGCCGCGCACAACAGGGCCACGACGCTCGAGCCCAGCGCGAGCAGCTGTCGCGGCGACCCGCCGCACGTGCGGATCAGCAGCCAGGTCGCGATCGCCACGGTCAGCGCCGTCCACTCCAGCGGCAGGTGCGGCAGATACGGGATCAGTCGCTCGCGCCAGCGGCCGAGCGCGATTCCGACCGTGACCGCCGACGCGCCGGCGAGCGCGAGCATGATCAGATCTCCGGCGGCGCGCCCGACGCGGCTGTGCTGCAGGCGCAGCAGCCAGAGCAGGAACGGGGCGGCCAGCACCCGCAGGTTGTTGGCGAGGATTCCGAGCGCGTCGGACACGCTGCCGGTGAGCGTGGGATGTGGTCGTGTCGTCCCTGCGAGCCCGGGGATCAGCAGCCCGGCGCCGATTCCCAGGACGGTGAGCCCGATCAGCAGGGCGCCGGCGTGCTGGATCGCTCGCGTCAGTTCTGGGGAGCCCACTGGCTGACCACCCAGCCTCGAGGGGTGTGGGTCACGGCGGCGTAGGTGACGTGCACCGTGGACGGCAGACCTTGGTAGTCGTCCTGCCCGACCGTCTTCTCACTGGTGACGACGACCCACTCTCCGGCGGCGGGCCCGGTCCCAGGGCTGAGGCTGACCAGCCGTCCGGTGTTGATCACTTGGTCGGCGGCCAGCTTGGTGTCGGTCGAGGCGCTGGCGACGGCCTGCTCGGCCTGCAGCCGAGCCGCGCCGATCGACAAGGCTGAGAGTTTTCGCTGATTGGCCGCCAGCGTCTTGGCTGTCCAGTTGATGTACAGCGTGGCGTATTGCTGGACTGCGGCGCGAGCGGTCACGCTCGCCGTCCCGGGCGCAATCCCGTCCTGGGAAGCCTGGGCCGCGGCGGGGATCGTGCCGCCGCGCTCGGGCGGCGGGTCGGCCGAGTCGGCCGCAGCACTAGTCGTAGTCGGTGAGCTCGCCGCGGCGCTGGTGGTGCTGGCGGGGTGCTGGTAGGGGTCGCCGATCCCGCACCCGGTCATCAGCCCGGCCGCGCAGACCGCGAGCAGGGAGATGGTCAGCTTGGTTGGTTCCATGTGCCAGCGGGGTGTCGGACGACGAACTGGAGGCCGTCGGCGAGGTTGCCGGTCGGGTTCTGCCGCCACCGGGGCCCTGACCCGGTGGGGATGTTGGGCCCGCCGTAGTTGGAGGTGTCAAACGCCAGCCCGGCGACCACGACCCAGGTGTGGGCCGAGTTGGCGTACACGGTGATCCACTTGCCCGGGCCCGGCTGCGCCCAGGTCTCGAGCGTGCCGGATACATCGGGCCAGACGCTGTGCAGGCCGGCTCGGTAGAGCACGTATGACGCCGATCCGGAGCAGTCATAGGCGGGCCAGAGCTGGGCCAGTGACCCGTAGTGGACGTCGGGGTCGGGATAGGGCTTGGTGTGGATTTGGTTGGCGGCGGCGATCGCCCGCTTGACCGGCGCCGGCGCGTCTACGGGCGCGCTGGCATTCCCGGTCTGCATGTTGATCTGTGCGGTCTGCCCAGGCGTCAGCTGCAGCGAGCCGGTATCGATCGCGTCGACGGTCGCGCACTCGGCGCTGGCGCCGGCGATGACCTGGGGGTGCAGGTCGTCCGCCACGTGGCGGATCACAGTCTGGCCGGCCGCCTCAGACGCGTTGCCCTGCGAGGTGACCGCGAGGCCGACGACGGCGGCGCCGAGGTTCAGCTGCGCTGACTGGCTGACCGCCCAGCCCGTGCCGGGTCGCCGTAGCCGCGGCCTCCGTGGCGGTGACCTGCGCGCTGGGGAGCTTGGCGTCGAGGATCCCCCACCGGCGTGGGGCGGCGGGGTGGGTGAGCAGCCCGAGCCGCCCACCCACGGTGCGCGGCGGGAATCAGCGCGTCGATCTTCGCGAACAGCCGCGCCTGATCGAGCGCGTCCACCCGCGAGCCCGCCAGCACGTACCCCGAGCCGCGTTGAGCGTTCAGCGCGAAGCTGGTCATGCCGGAGGCCTTGGCTACCGCGGTGATCGCCGCGGCCCCGAGCTGCCGGTAGATCGAGTCGGCTGCTTGTCCGTCGGCGTGCTCGACCATCGATACGAGCTGCGTCTTCGCGTGCAGCAGTGAGCCGGCCGCGCAGCTGGCGTAGATAGGCGACCAGCAGCATCGCCTCGGTCACGGCACCGCCCGCCACGGTCAGCGTGCCGTTGTGATTGGCCAGGACGGTCCCGTCGTCTGAGACGACGGCGAACCCGGCCCGCTCGGGCAGCTTGAGCGTGTCGACGTAGCCGGCGGCCTGGTCGGCGCCGGTGTTCACGATCCCCGTCGTTGGGGCAGCCGTCGGCGCCGCGGCCGGGGTCTGCCCTAGCGTGGGACCGGTGCCGCTGGCGGGCGCCAGCTCGATCGAGACCGGGCTCTTTGACACGCCGAGCTCGGGGGAGACGGCGTTCCAGATGTCCATCCGGTAGATGACCCCGCCGGTCTGTCCGCCCGGCCCCTGGCCGTACCCGGTGTCGCGCTTGGCCAGCACCAGCTCGCGGCCGTTTGACCCGCGAACCCGCACGTTGGTGCCGTAGGGAAGCGTCCCGAGCGCGTCGGCGTCGGCGAACGTGAAGCGCGGACTGGCTGACGTTCGCCGGGTTGTAGTCAAGCGTGGAGAGCTCGGCGAAGCTGTTGGGGTGGATCGCCAGGTCGCCCTGCACGCCGGGCGCGGAGCCTTGCGTGCCGGTGCCGGGCGGCCCGTACTCGGTAGCGCCGATCCGATACCAGCTGCCCGGGTTCATGTTCAGCGGGGCGGCGAAGTGCCCACCCGGCGCCGGGCCGCCCGTGTCGTTGATCTCGCCCGGGCTGCCGTCGCCCGCGGCGCTGCACCCGGGCGGGTTGCCCGCCCCCGCAAACAACGCAACCGGCGCGACGACGATCAGAAACACCGCGCCCGCCGCTGCCGCCCACCACCCCAGCCGACTGCGGCGCGGCGGCGGGACGACCGGGCCTCGCGGTGCGCGTACCGGCGTCGGGGTAGGGGTGGCGGTCGCGCTCACCTACACGCCCGCCTCGAGCAGCTGGTCCTGTTGGCGCTGGTCGTGCCAGGCCGGGTCGCAGAGCAGCACCAGGGCCTGCCAGGGGTCGCCGTGGCTGCGTTTGAGCGCGGCGGCCCGGAGTGGCTGGTCGAGCTCGGGGTTGGAGGAGGCGATCCAGTACTCCGGATCGCCGGGCGCGATCCGCACCGCGCCCCGCCCGCGCTTGGAGACCATGTAGAGGGTCGAGTAGGCGCCTTTCTGGGTCGGCAGCGCGACGATCTCGGCCAGGTCGGTGTCTGACAGGGCGAGTGTGTCGCGCGCGTACTCCAGGTCGCGCCGTTCGTTGGGCAGGCACAGCGCGACGGCATGGTTGGACAGCATCGAGCGGCCCTGCTCTGAGTCGAAGTCGCGAAAGAACTGGGTGATGAAGATCAGCCACAGGGCGTAGTGGCGCGCGCGGCGGGCGTACTCGTTCAGCCACGCCCCGGCCGAGGGGGAGCTCAGCGGCTTCCAGCCTTCCTCGATCACCAACGAGCAGCGGCCCGCCCACGGGCCCAGACCGTCGAGCTCGCCGGCGACACGCCGGCGGCGCAGCCGGTGCACCTGCCACTCGACCCAGTCGGCGACGGCGAGCGTTAGTGCCGGCGCGAGACGGTCCGACAGGCCGGTGAAGTCAAACAGGACGACCGGCGCGTCCGACGGCACGGTTGTCTGGCGGTCGGCGATGTGGCTGAGCGTCCCGCTGGCCCCGTAGGGGCTGAGGCGCAGCAGCACTGACTGCAGCTTGTCGGCGTTGGCGCCGTGCAGCTCACCGTCACGCCGGCGGCGCTCGAGCGCGTCGATCAGCAGCTGCTCGCGGGGGCGAGCGCCCGTGTCGGCGCAGCGCGCGTACACGTCGGTGATCGCGTCGCGCAGCATCGCCTCCTCGTCGGCGTCCAGCGTCCGGGTCATCCCCTCCGGGTCGTGCGCCTCGCCGATCAACAGGGCATGCAAGGCGAGCAGAAACTCGATCTTCTGATCGGGGACGCTGGTGACGTCGGGCACGTCCCATGGACAGATCACCGCTCCGTGTGTGGTGCCGAGCTGCACCCGTTTGGCGCCGGGCACCAGCGACAGGAGCATGTCGTAGTGCCCGGTGCCGCGCGTGTCGCCGCGATCGTCGGGGGTTGCGGACCGGTCGGTGATGTAGATCCGTCCGCCTTGGGACACAAACCGGGCCGACAGCAGGTTGGTGGTGACCGTCTTGCCGCCACCGCCGCGGCCGACCACCAGTGTCAGCGTGGTCGCGAACTGCCGGTCATATGGGTCCAGGCGCTCCAGCGTGCCGCCGGGGTCGGCGGTGCCGAGGATCAGTCCGCCGGGGCAGCCGCACCGGCTCGAGGTCAGCGCGACGCAGTCGGCAATGTTGCGCTGCCCGTAGCGGCGGTGGGCGCGGAGCCGATCGACGCCGAGCGGCAGCGTGGAGATGAACCCGCTCTTGGCGAGGTTGCGCCCGCGAACCACGCGGGCGTTGGTCATCGTGTGAAAGTCCGCGCAGGTCTGGCGGACAATCCGCTTGAACGTCTCGGGCTCGCCGCGTGGGTCGCGGATCGAGCAGTAGATCCCGACCCGGTAGACGGTGGCGCCGATGCTCGAGGCGAGCTCGGCGTCCACGATTGCGGCTTCCTCTAGCGCGTCCTCCTCCTCTGAGCCCACCAGCCGGTCGCGGCGCTCCTTGTAGCGGATCGCGGCGCGCAGCCGCTGCCAGCGCCGGCGCTGGCGCGCGGCCTCGCTCGAGCGTTTACCGACCTGGATGTGCACCGCCAGCGTGGCCGGCAGCGGGGTGGTCAGCAGATGCGCCAGCCAGGACGCGTCGGTCACCAGCGGCGGATTGGCGAGATGGATCGTCTCCTCCAGCGTGCCGTCGCCGTGCCGGATCCAGCTCGGGTCCTCGCCGAGATCCAGTCGCACGTCACCGGCGAGCGCTTGGAGGATCCGGTGGCGGTCCGCTGCGGCCGCAGTGAGCGTGGTCGCGTCGGCGACCTTGCACACGCCCGCTAGCGCTTCGAGGTCGGGGAGCTCCTCGGCGGCGGGGTGCAGCCGCTCCCACAGGAGCGCGAGCGTCTGGGTGCCGTCAAGCGGCCAGGTCTCGATCCCGGTGCGCCGCAGCGCGCCGTCGACCTGCTCGGTGATCCGCGCGCTTTCGATCGCTGCCTCCCGATGCGTTTCCCACAACGTCCGGCCGCGCATCCGGGCACCCATGTCCCGCAGCTGGCGCCGCGGGTCTTCTGACACCGGCGCGTAGGGAACCGCGACCCACCACCGCGCCGACACGGCCGGTTGCTCGGCGCCGGCGGCGGCGATGACCGTTTGGCGGGTGGCTTCAAAGAGCCGCTCGCGCGCCTGCGCGAGCTGATCGTGACCGTCGATGCGGTCTTGGGCGGCGGCGATCGCGGTGGCCCGCTCGTCGCTGGCCAGCGCGTCCTCGATCGGGACCGGGTCGGTCTGGGCGTAGATGACCACGCTCTGGCGGTCGGGGATGATCCGGCACAGGCCCTCGAACGCGCCCTTGATCCGCGCCAGCTCGGACGGCTCGGCCGTGATCGTGTTCGGCACCCGGTCGCACTGGATCAGCCGTACGTAGCGCCCGTCAGTAGTGACGATCAGCCCGTCGGGCTCCACCAGGGATACCGGCAGCTCGGCCGCCAGCGAACCGATGCGGGGTTTGCGTGCCATCAGCGGAGTTCGTCCTCGGAGCCGATGTCCGCGTCGTCCTCGACGTCCTCGACGTCCCGGTCCGGAGACGGCTCGGGGTCGAGCGCGATCGCCTCGTCGCTATCCCCGGCGGCGAGCGGATCGTCCGCAGCCAGGCCCTCCCACCCCGATAGCTCATCCTCGATCGGAGTCGGCGGACTGGTGTCGAGCACCAGGCCGCGGCGTTCGACGCGGTCGCTGAGCTCGAGCAGCTTGGCGGACCGGCGGTAGCTGATGATCGCCATCAGCTGCCGACCAGGGGAGAGCGCCTGTCCGGAGATGCCGTAGAGGACCATTCCGGCGAGCGTCAGCACGAACAGGGTGATCGTGATCGTCGGCTTGGCCCCCAGCGGCGAGACCTTGATCGCGAGATACAGCGCGCCGGCACCGGCGCTCGAGGCGATCCAGCCGGGCCAGGTCAGGCCCCAGTAGCGCTCGCGGTCATCGAGGCGCCGCAGCGTGGGGGTGATCATCGCCGACTCCCGTCAGAGGTGCGCGGCGGCGGCTGCGGAGCCCGCGGCTTGGAGGCGGCCGACGGCGGAGGCTTGCTGGTCTTGATCGGCGGGGGTTCGGCGCCCTCGGATTTGCGCGCCGGAACGGACTTCTGCGCCGGCTTGCGGGTCTGGGTGGGGCGCTTGGCCGGTCCCCGGGGCGGGGTCGAGCGCGTCGGGGCACTGCGCGCCGGCGCCGGCGAGCTCGGCCGCGCCCCGTGTTCATTGCTTGTCCCGAGCGGCCCATCGCCAGTCTCGCGGGGCGCTTTGCCGTCCACCGTCTCCGGCGCCTGGCGCTCGCTCCGCTGCGCAATGCGGGCGGCCGCCAGGTCGCCCGAGCGACCGGAAGAGACGGCCCGGTCACGACCGCTAATGACCGCCCGGCCTCGATCATTCGCCGCCATCGCGACCCCGCGGGGTCTTGGCGTGCTCGCGCCCGCGTGTCCGGTTGTCTGCGCGCCGGCGTTGCTGGCGATCCCCGTCGCGCCGTTCGTCGACTCGTCCGTGCGCTGACCGCGGTTGACAGCCGCGCTGGCGCCTCGGGGTTTGCGCGGCCGCCGACCGGTGGACGCCGGCGATCCGTTGGCGCGTGCCCGAGCGGCGGCGCTGGCTCCCCTCGCCGTGCCAGTATCGGCGGTCGCTGGCTGTCGCTGCGGGCGAAGCGTCTGTCGTGCTGTTGACCGGGGCCGTCGCCGATGGCGAGCGGCGCTGGCTGTAGGCCGCGGTGCCGGCTTTGGCCATGTTCACCGCGACCGCACCGGCGCGCGACCGGCCGATGATCGCCGCCGCTGGTGTCGCGGCGCCACCGGCCAAGCTTCGCCCGCCGGCGGCCGCGCTGCCGATCAGCCCGCGACGGCTCACGCGTCCGGCACCCGCGAGCGCGATCCTCGCCTGCGCTCCGCCCGGCACGGCGGCGGCGAGCTCCCCGCCGGCTGCCCCGGCTCCCGCGGCAAGGCGACTCGCGAAGGTACGCATCGACGCACCGGTGGTCTGCATTCGGCCGGTGGCGGGGGCGACGGAGGAGCTCGAGCCGTGGCTTCGCATGGACCCGAGCGCCAGCATTTCGCCCAGCCGCATGCGCAGCAGCGATCCGGCCTCTCGCGCGACCTTCAGGCACAGCCACAGGGCGACCAGCCCGGTGACGGCCAGGATCAGTCCGCCGATCAGCTGTCCGAAGTCGGAGTGGCCGGCGATCAACGGCCCCGCGGTGCTGGAGTCCTCGATCAGCAGCGCGCCCACGGCGAAGATCGTCGCCCAGCCGACGCCCACCGCTAGGAGGAACATCACTGCCGACAGCCACGCGCGCGCGAGCGTGTGACCGAACCGCGTCGGGACCAGTCCGATCATCAGGGGCCCGGTGGCATACAGCAGCGCGCCGAGCAGGATCAGGACGACCTTGAAGAAGATCAGGCCGAGCAGCGCCAGGCCGATCGCGCCCATCAGGGATAGATCGATCAGCTGCCAGCCGCCCAGCGCAATCCCGTCGACGGCGTAGTCCATCAGCGTCTGCAGGCCGTCGGTGACCGACGGCAGGCTGAGGATCATGTGTGTCACCTGATCGACCACGGCGGCGCCTTGGGCCCACCAGTAGGGGTAGGAGATGATCAGCGCGGCGGCCACGATCACTCGCAGGACCGGGATCCCGATCGGGTCTGACTCGGCATCGCCGATCATCGACCGGGCGGTCGCGTGCGTGAGCGTCAGCGGCGCGATCGCGATCCCCAGCCACATGAACAGGCCGCGCAGATTGTTGACCCCGGCGAACCCGTACCGGTGCGCCCCGCCCGGGGTGGCGACCTTGCCGGCGTAGTCGGGCACCGCTACCAGCCAGGCCATGACCTGCGCGCCCTTGTGCGCCCACGAGCGCGGGATCAACAGCCGCACCAGCGCCCCTAGCGTGTCCAGGATGAACGTCGAGGCGAGTTTGACCGTCCAGGTGAACGCTCCCAGCACGGCATGACCGAGGCCACCGAAGATGTTGCCGAGCACGCTCGCGTCAGCAGCCACCGGATGCGGACCGGCCGCCAGCGCCGACTCCGGCCCAGCCAGAACGGCCGCCACGACGATGCTCGCTAGGAACGTCGCGCGGAACACAGCTGACCTAGCTCGCATCGCGGCGGCCGTGGCGCTGGGTCAGTGCACGAGGGCGGGGGCGACCACCACGAGTATCACGATCCCGCCGACGATGCGGAATATGTACTCGGGCGCCCGCTGGGAGCCGAAGATCATCAGCCCCGCGATGATCGCGATCGCCAGCCCGATACCGGTGACGATCAACCACATCCAGTTGCCCTGGACCTGTCTGATCAGCGCCTGGAACGCGTTCCCGCCCGACGGCTTGATCGAGAGCAAACCCGACGCTTTCAGCGCCGCCAACTGAGCGCCCACCAGGACCGCCGCCAGCCCACCGGACGCGGCCGTCAACGACAGCCCCGCGGCGGGGAGACGGATGTCAGGTCGGCCAGAGGGATAAGTAAGCGCCGCGAGGCGCGCGCGCAAGGACGTCGACATGGATGGCTCCTTGGACGGAAGGGTGAGCATCGACCGGCGCCAATACTATCGCAAGATTAAATTAACACAAGCGATAAATCGATATTTCGATAACCCACGCTCCGTTGCCGACCTCCCGAAGGCGGAGTGACTCCCTCTCGCTCGAGCTGATCTGGGCGCGGCGCTCCTGGATCGGCTGCCGAGCGGTTGGTTACCGGCCGAAGGCAGAAGCTGGATGTTCGTGTCCTTAATAGGCGCGGGTGGTTGACCCGTTAAAACGGGTCAACCAAAACGACGCTTTAGTGCTCTTGTGCCGCGAGACGATCGCGTTCACGATTGGCCGGTGGCTCAGTTCACCTCGGCCGAGTACCACCACGCGCTCGCGCAGGAGTACGCCCGTCGCCACTTCAGCGACCCGGAACTGTCGATCGCGGATGCCGCCGCATACGCCGGGGTGCACCGGAGGACGCTTGCGCGGTCCCTAGCGGTCCGCCACACCAGCTGGCGGACGATGCTTCACGAGTTGCGCCGAGACCGCGCCAAGGAGTTGCTCGAGACCACTATCTACCCGATCAACGACGTCGCGCGGCTGTGCGGTTACAACTCGCGCTCGGCGTTCGCCCGCATGTTCGAGCAGGCGACGAGCCTGAAGCCTTCGGAGTACCGGCGTGCGAAGAAGGGCCCCGCGCGGACCGGCGCTCCGACGGGCGCGTTCGCTGGAAGCAAGGAGCCGACACGCCCCGGGTTGAACGCCGGCTTCGACGCCGTGATGGCCCAGCGCACGCAGGAGGCCCACTCGCGAATCGCGGACCGCCGCGAACTCGAGGGCGGCCGCCGGGAAGCGAGTGTGGTGGAGATCGCCGACGAGGACCTATCTCCTCGACGTCTACGTGACGACCCGGCCTACTGGCGCCAGCGTCGCAAGGAGTCCGACCGCTGGGCCGAAGCGGAGAACAAAGCTCCGAAGCTTGATATCGGGTCCGCGGGTAGGCCACGGTGGCACGCGTAACCTGGCGCTCGGATCCGGACCTCGAGCGGGACCTAGCTCGTGAGCTGCTCCGTGCCCGGCGTGATGCTCGCTACCGCACGAACATCGAGTTTGCGATCAAGCAGCTGTGGGCCGTGATCGTTATCGCCGTGGTGGTCGGATCGCTCCTGTTCGGCTGGCCTGTTCCACACGCCGCGCTGGAGCACCTGCCCCTGCTCCACAGCGGATGACCGCGTCGCCAGCGGCGCGGCCGACGAAAACGGTCCTGCTACACGCCGCCCGCGCAACGTGGGCAGATCGCCGGAGGTCCGCCGTCAGGACAATGAAGCCGCTACAGACCCTGAGGCGACGGTGGGGTTATCGGGATATGCCGAGCGACTCTCGCCTGAACCCGCCGAGAAATCGCAGGGCGTAGCGGGGAGCCCCGCGGGTCGGCCGATCCGAAGCAGGAAAAGTCCCCGCAAGCGAGCGCGCTGCGAAACGACCTCGGTATGCAAGTCAGCCATGAGCGTGCGCCTTCTCGATGGTGTCCGGTGTCGCGTACGTATTCGTGCTCAGGTGTGCCGTGCCCGGCTCGGTGGCGGCAGCGACTGCTTGGTTTAGTGGTCGGACAGTTGCTCGATGCACGCCTGCACGCATCTCTCGCAGATGCAGGCGTGGGGACTGACGACCAGTTGGGCGTCGGATGCGGTGCGCTGGCAGAACCAGCAGTGCTCGAGGTCGACGGGCAGCCTGGCGTTGCCCAATTGATCGGCGAGCTGGCGCGCCGCTACCGACACGCGCTCGTGCGCGTCGGCGTGGACCGCGGCGTCGGTCTGGTCCTGGATCGCGGCCAGGCGGTTTAGCGCGCGATCGAGTGGCTGCCATGCCTCGGGCTTTCCGGGGCGAGCCGCGCAGTCTGAGAGTTCGGCGGGCAGCAGGTGATAGGCGGGCTCGGCTTCTCCGGTCCTAATCAAGTAGGGCGCCACTGCGCCCTGCATCGCCGCGCGCCGGCATTCACGCGCCAGCCGATCCGACGCGACGGCGAATAGGTCCAATCGCGCGGGAACGCCTCGTAGCGAATCCCACGCGGTGAGATATGCCTGCCGGGTGTTCTGCCACTCGATCTCGGAGTTGGCCACAAGCCCGTCGCTCTCAGGATCGTCGTCGCCCTCGCCGGCCTCTTTCTGTGCTGCGTCCCGGCAGAACGAGACGAATCCGGCGACCAACAGGACCACGGAGATCACCGCGAGCACCCAGAAGGCGACTCTCACCACCTCGGCTGTTGCCGCTCAGGCCAGTTTCCAATGTGAGGTCTAGTTTCCAGTGATGGCCGCGGTCCTGCGGTTGGCTGGTCAGGCCACGTCTGAGGTTGGCGTTCTCGTAGCCGGCGTCGCGTCTGAGGCGCTGCGCTTCGTGGAGGAGTTGCCGGTAGCGGCGGTCGAAGTCGGGGTCGTCGCGGCGGTAGCGGGCGACGGTGGCGTGCGCGAAGGTGGGTTGGGCGTCGTTGACGTTGTGGATGGCGGCGATGTCGGGGCAGGTGAGGTCGGTGTGCTGGCGGCAGAGGGCGATGCTGGTCGAGCCGCGCGGCGTGCGTGCCGTGGGAGGAGGCGAGCGAGCTCGGCTGCGAGTGCTTTGATCTGCTCGCGATGTCGCGCATGCGCTGGTGGTGCGGGGTGGTCGGGTGGTGTCGGCGCGGGCGTCTGCCAGCTCTCGATCGCGAGCGCGAGCTGGTCGAGTTCGGCGGCGAGGCGTGGGTTGCGCTCGAGCGCGTCGCGGTAGCGGCGGTCGTTGTCGGCGATGTGGTTGCCGTCGCCGCCGATGGCGGCGGCGATCGCGGTCCAGGAGGCGAGCGCGGTGCGGCGCAGCAGCGCGGCGGCGAGCAGCCGGGCGTGGGTGACGGCGGGTGGTGCGTGCGATCCGATCGAGGGGGTGGTGAGGCGATGGGATGTCGACGCCGGTGTGGGCGCTGACGTGGGCGAGGACGCGGCTGGTGATCAGCGGGTCGATCGTGTCGAGGTAGTAGTTCTCGGCGAGGTATCCGCGTTGGTGCAAGCGTGCGGCGAGCCGGTTGAGCAGCGTCGAGCGGGCGTCGGCGGGGGTGGCGAGCAGGAGCTCGCCGAGGATCAGCAGCCGCTCGCGCAGGGTCGGGAGGGCGTCGCGGATGAACTGCGTTTGGTCGGCGAGCGCGTCGGGTGGGCAGCGGGATCGGCGCGGCGCGTTCGTGGCCGCTGGTGAGCTGGCACCACAGCCACAGCGAGGCGCGGCGGCGGCGCACCGGGCGTCGGTGCGGAAGACGGGGACAGCGGCCGCGGGCGGGGTTGCAGCAGCTGCCAGCTGTCGAGGTCGATGCCGTCCCAGTCGGCGAGCTGCGCGCGGCGCTGCTTGTAGTCGATCAGGTCGTGCTCGGCGTGCTGGTTGGCGATCCGTTTGACGCGGCGGCAGAGCTCGTCGAAGCGACCGTTCGCGCGGAGCTTGGCGAAGGTGGTGTTGTAGCCCTCGTTGATGAACGCGCTCGGGGAAGTCGAGGTAGCGGACGGCGGCGTCCCAGTCCAGCGGGGTGAGCATCCGCGCGAGCAGCACCGAGCAGAACCGCCGCCCGAGCCAGTGGGTGAAGTCGTCGAAGTCGAACAGCTCGGCCATCTCGCGCTGGTAGTCCTCTGCCCAGAACAGCTGCGGCACGTGCCGGGCTGAAGGCGCTGGTCGAGGTCGTCGGGGCGACGGTGCGCGCTGGGTGAAGTCCGAGCCGGCGTGACGGCGTCGCCCAGACGCGTCTCGCTGACCGCCTGCCGCAGCGCATCGCGGAGCTGCTCGGACATCGGGCCGGTCTTGCTGGCCAGGAGCGTCTGCCCGTCGTCGCGGTAGCGCCGGTCGGCGAGCTCGCGCAGCGCGTCGGCGAGCGCGTCCTGGTCGGGGAGGTCGGCGAGCGCGAGCGCTTCGGGCAGCACCGCCGCGAGCGCCGCCGGGTGATCGTGCAGCCGACGTCCCAGCCGCCGGCGAGGCTCCCGGCGCTGGCGGCGCGCGTGCCGGTCGAGCAGGTTGCAGAGCGCGAGCAGGTCACGCAGGTAGATCGGCGGGTCGAGCTCGATCGCCGGCGAGCGTCGGGCTGCAGCTCGCCCATCGAGCAGCGCGTCGATCCGGCCGCTGGGCGGCGAGCAACGCCGCGTTCGTCGGCGACGCTGACCGTGTCGGCGCTCGCGAGCTCGGCGCGGCAGAGCTCGCGCGCCGGGCGGTGCGAGCAGCGGGCCGGGTCGGTCAGCAGCCCTCGGTGGTCCTGCTGCCAGCTGCCGCGCGGACCGATCTCTGGCACGCCGCCGCACTGCGGGCAGCGGCGGGCGAGCAGCACCTGGTGGCGGACGCACACGGCGCTCCAGCCGAGCTGCCAGCGCACCCGCCAGGCGCCGTCCTCGCGCAGGCAGTGCGGGCAGAACCGCGAGCACCAGATCAGCACCTCGTGTGCCTGCGCCGCGCCGGCCAGCGCGATCGGGCCGCGAGCTGCGGATGCGGTCGAACGCGCGACCGGCATAGCGAGCCAGCAGCATCCGCTCGAGCCGTCGCGGGTCGATCCCGGTCGCGAACGAGACGCGCGTCGAGCTGGTCGGCTGAGAGCGAGACGCCGTAGCGTCCGGCGCTGCGACGCGTGCCGGTGCCGCCGTCGAGTCCGAGCGCCCTGATCACGTCGCCGGGCGGGAACTGGAACGTGTGCGAGTAGCGGGCGACGTAGCCGGGCAGGCTCTCCCCGTCGACCGGGGCGAGCCGCAGCGGCAGCGTTCTCACGCCGCCTGGCGGTGTGGCTGCTGGCGTCCGGCGCCGACCTCCGCGGCGTAGCCGATGTCGATGCCGTCCAGCAGCTTGCGGGTGATCCGCTCCGCGCCGGTGTCGATCGCCTCCGCCGTGGCCTCGGTCAGCAGCTGGGTGAGCGAGCCGATCACGCCCTGCGTGCGCCGCCACAGATAGTCCGCCTGGCCGGTCAGATCGCCGTCCTTGGCCTGCCAGCAGCACGAGCTCGCGCTCGAACACCGACAGCACGCCGAGCCAGATCGCCCGCTCGGGCTGGGTGGAGCGGCGCAGCGGCTCGACCGGCAGGCGCTTGAACCGCTGGCTGATCTGCGCCAGCGCCGCGTCCGGCGCCGTAGCGCCCTTCGTGCATGAACCCGCCGTGCGAGAGCCCGACGCCGGCGTAGACGAACGTCGCCTGCAGATCGTTCGCGAGCCGCTTGAGATGGTTGTTCGCGTCGCGGTCAGCCTCGCGACGCAGCTCCAGCAGATGGATGTCGTCGATCACGATCAGCGACGTCTGACACAGCCGCGCGCACTCGAGCACCAGCTGGGTCAGCTGCGCGGGCGTTCGCGTGCCTCGGCGGCCCCATCCCGTAGAACGTCAGGATCGCGTGGTTCAGCCCCTTGATCGTCGGCAGCGCGTCGACGTTGACGTAGACCACCGGCAGGTACTCGTGCCCGTCCGGCGGTCAGCTCGTGCGGATAGCGCTGCCGGCAGCGCCGCTCGTAGTGGCGACCGAAGTGGCTGACGATCGTCGTCTTGCCGTTCCCGGGGTTGCCGTCGAGCGCCGCGCCGTGACGCGCTCCCGGGCCGCGAAGCTCGTTGGAGACGACGAGCCGCTCGAGCGTGCGGTGGACGTCGGCGTAGAGCGAGCGGATCGGCCCGAACCCGTGCGCGTGACGCAGCCGCTCAAGGTCGTAGGCCGAGCGTGAGCGCTCATCCAGCCGCCGGTACTCGCCGAGCCGCATCCGCTCGGGACGCTCGGTCGGTTCATCGGCGACGAACCGCCGCCAGCCCTCCTTGACCGTCAGCCGCCGCCACCGCTCCGCGTCCGGGTCGATCACCGCTCCAGCTCCAGCGTCGGGATCTCGATCCCCGACCACGCGTCGAGCTCCGGCGGCGGCCGGCCGCGGCGGCTTCTCCCGCGCTCGGGTCTGGCGCGCGGCGCTGCTCGGCGATCACCGCCTGGCGGACCGCCTCACGGCGCGCGCGACGATCGCGGAACAGATCCTCGTCGGAGAGCTCGTGCAACAGCCGCGCCAGGCCGGTGGCGATCTCCTCCTCGCTCGGCCGCCGCATCCCGGACTCCACCAGCAGCCGCTTCACGTAGCTCAGCGCGGAGCGCGCCGAACGGCCGCTCGACCTCGCGCGCGTGACGCCAGCGCAGCTCGTGGAAGCGCTCATCGCGCGGGTCCTGGAACCACACCCGGCCAAGCTCGCGAGGGTCGACCCGGATCGGCCACTTGCCGTCGAACGCCGGCAGCGGGCGAACGCCGCTGCCGGTAGGGATCAAGCGCCGGCGAGTCGTAGCTCAGCCCGGCGATCTCCACCCCGGCGCGGCCGATCACCCGCGCCTCGACCGGCAGCAGCCGCAGGTGCAGATCCGGGTCGCGCGGCACGTAGCAGGAACCCGGCGCGACGCGACGGCCTCCTCGTAGGCCTCGTTCGGGCTCAGCCTCAGATGCGGCGCCTCCGGGACGCGCAGCCCGTCGTGCGGGCGGCGCTGATAGTCGACCGCGATCCAGCGGCCGATGATCGCCTCCAGCTCGTGCGTGAAATACACCGCGTCGGCCTCGATGTCCTTGCCGCGCGCGAGCACGTTCGGACCCGTGTAGCCCGGCAGCGACTCCAACAGCCGCTCGCGCATCGTGCGGAACAGCCGCTCGATCCACCCCTTGTCCGACCCGCGATAGGGCCGGGCGGACTGCACGTTGATCCGCAGGTGCTCGCACGCCGCCATGAACACGACCGACTGGTAGTTGCGGCCGCGGTCGATCACGACCGTCCCCGGCCTGACCGTCGGCCGCGGCGCCAGCGCCGTGCCCGCCGGCAGCTCGAACGCGCGCAGCACCAGGTTCTCCGGCACCCCGCAATACGGGTAGGGCACATCCGCCGGCCAGCGCCCGTCCATCGGCGTCGGCGACAGCAGATCCGAGAGCAGCAACGCGAGATCGACGCCCTGGGTCGAGAACGGCGTCAACCGGAACGCCAGGATCGACCGGGTGCACACATCGATCGCCGCCGTCAGATCAAGCCCGACCCACTGGAACGTGAACGGGTCGATCGCGAACACATCCAGGCTCGTGGTGTCGATCGCGACGTACTCACCCGGCCGCTCCGCGACCAGCGACCCGAGATCCTCGCTCGGCGCGCTCTGCGCGCTGCGCCGGCTCTTCGCCGGCAGCCGGAACAGCCCCGTCGGCGCAAGCACCTCATCGACGATCCGGTTGAACGTCTGCCGCGAGGCCGGCAGCTCGAGCGGCTCGCCGCTCTCGCGCGCCAGCCGGCTCGCGACCCGCGCGCGGAACTGCATCTTGCGCACATCCGAGCGCTCCGCCAGTTCCTGCGCCTCCGCGAGGATCGCCGCCCGCAGCCGCTCATCGACCGCCGGACCGATCGCCGACTGCGCCGCGCGCCCGTCGACGAGCGCGACCAGCCCGCGCGCGAACCAGCTCGCGGCGCTTGTTGTAGAGCTTCCACACCGAGCAGCCCAGCTCCGCTCGCCTTCGCCTCCAGCCGATCCCCGAGCGTCGTCAGCGCCGGATCGAACCCCGCTCGCGGCTCGCCCGGCGACGGACGCAACGGATCGCCCGAGCGATACCCAAACCACGCCTCGTTCAGATGCCCCAGCAGCTCCGCCGCCTCGCGCAGCTGCGACGGCGCTCAACGCGCCCGCGTCCAGCAGCACCGACCCGAACCGCCACTCCTCGTTGCACGCCGCCGCAGGCTCCTCTCCGGCGACGCGCGTCAGCACGAACCGGACCGGCTCGCCCGCCGCGGTGAAGCCCCGCACCTCCGCGCCGTCCACCCGAGGTGACGAACATCGTCTCACCGTCGATCACCAGCCGCCCACCGATCGCCAACGGCCACGCCGGCTCCATCACGCCCCCGCCTGCGACGGCGCCCACACACGACTGTCCTCGCCGATCGGATCGCCGACACGTCGACCATCGCATCGCCGGCCCACAACATGTGCATCAGCACCGGACGCGCCAGCATCGGCTCGCACGCGCCGGACAACAGCTCAGCGATCGTCGACGGCCCAGCCGCCAGCACCGCCAGCATCCGGGCACGCTCACCATCCGGATCGGCAGGCGGCTCGCGGAACCCCGCCAGCCACCGCACATTCACCAGCAGCTGCCGATCGGGCTCCGACAGCACCCGATACCCGAAGCCCGCCTCCGCGCACGCCCGTCCGGTCGCGCGCACCTGAGCCAGGAACTCGGGATCGTCGACCCGCTCCTCGCTCTTGACATCACACAGCTCCGGGATCCCCGCTCGCCACACCAGCAGATCCGGGACATGACTCGCCGGGCTGCCGTCCTTGAGGTAGCGCAACCGCAGCGGCTGCTCGCAGATCCACTCGACCTCCCGGTCGAAATCCATCAGCAGCATCCAGTCGCGCTCCAGCAGGCTCTCGTACTCCAGAAACCGCCCCGCGGTCGTCGAGAACCACCGGCCCGGCATATGCCGCTGACGCTGATAAACCCCCGGGCTCCGCACCGGATCGCACCGCCTCAACACGTCCAGCGGCAGATCCGCCAAACAGCCCCGGACCTCTCCCCGCCAACGCGAAGACACGCCTCAAAAGGCCCCGCCACAGCGAACTCCGAGCCAGCGGCCGAAGTCACGCACTAAACGGTACGCCCGCCGCCGGACATATCCGCCGACCCCGGACCGCAGCACCCGTGAAGCCTGCGCTCCCAGACCGCAATGAAACCCACCTTCGGTTCAACACAACCCGAACCCCCGGCCCCGCCGGGCCAGAGCATGTGGCCCGGCCCGACTGGAAACTACGGCTCCAACTGGAAACTACGACTGGAAACTACCCCTCACTTTGGAATGTGGCCTGAGCGGCAACACCGTGCCT
>CAWDJM010000010.1:0-80362 GCA_963802655.1 uncultured Solirubrobacterales bacterium
CAGGCGTGGCTGCAGGCCGATGGGTCGCGCGGTCTCGACGGTCCGGGCGTATGGCACGGTCGCCGGGGAGTTCCTCGCGTTCGTTGGCGGGCGCGGCGGTCTGGCCGGGCTGGACGGCGCGGTGATCGGCGCGTTCGTTCAGACGCTGGCGGGCTACCAGCCCAAGACGGTGGAGCACAAGCTGTGCGCGGTGCGGTCGATGCTGCGGTTCGCCGCAGCAGACGGGCTGACCGACCCGGGGGTGCTGGACACGGTCCCGCCGGCGAGGTCGACCAGGCAGGCGAGGATCCCGTCGGTATGGGATCCGGCCGATGTGACCAAGATCGTCGAGGCGATCGATCGCGGTAACCCGTCCGGGAAGCGTGATTACGCGATCGTCCTTTTGATCTGCCGGCTCGGTCTGCGTGGCGTCGATGTCAAACGGCTGCGGTTCGCTGATCTTGACTGGCCCGGCAACCGGCTCTCGGTGATGCAGGCGAAGACCGGCCAGCGGGTGCAGTTGCCGTTGCTCAAGGATGTCGGCTGGGCGATCATCGACTACGTCCGCAGTGGCCGGCCGGCGAGCGATTGCCCGCAGGTGTTTCTGCGGCATACCGCTCCGATCGGCCCGTTCTCAGACCAGGACCATCTGCATCAGATCCTGGTCAAGCACGCTCGCGTCGCACGCGTGTCGGTGAGTGAGAAGCGTCGTCACGGGATGCACTCGCTCAGACACACGCTCGCGACGAGGCTGATGGAGGACGGCACGCCGGTCGAGCAGATCGCCGACATCCTCGGCCACCAGTCCGTCCAGTCGACCGGCGTCTACCTGAAGTCGTCTCTCGGCCTGTTGGCCAGATGCGCCCTGGACCCGGACAGGCCAGCGCAGGAGGTGGCACGGTGAGCGCCGAGATCACGCTGGCCGGCGCGATCGCGGGGCTGGTCGCGGAGAAACGTGCGCTTGGCTACAAGTACGTGTGCGAGGAGCGGGCGCTGACGCGTTTTAGCGCGTTCTGCGCCGGCGAGTTCCCCGGTCTTGACACGGTCACGCGAGCGTCGGTCGAGGCGTGGATCGCTAGCGCCCGGCGGCGGGCGGTGAAGCCAGCGACCGTGAACAACCTGATCGCGCCGGTCAGGGAGCTCGCCCGGTGGCTTCACCGCCGCGGCGTTGACGCGTATGTGCTGCCAGCCGGCGCGCTGCCCAAGCCCGCCCGGTACGTCCCGCACATCTACAGCGACCAGGAACTCGCGGCGCTGTTCGCGCAGACCGACCGCTGCCGCTACTGCCCGGAGGTGCCGTTCCGGCATCTGGTGATGCCGGTCTTGTTCCGCACGATCTACGCGTGCGGGCTGCGGTGCTCGGAAGCTCGGCTGCTGCGCGTCGATGACGTCGACATCGAGAGCGGAGTTCTGCAGATCCGTGATGCGAAAGGCGGCAAGGACCGCCAACTGCCCGTCTCCGAGGCGTTGCGCGAACGGCTCGCCGGCTACCACGCCAAGCTTGCCGGACAGCCGGGCTGGGAGTGGTTCTTCCCCGGCGCCACGCTGGGCGTGCCGTTGACGCTTCAGAACGTCAACCGCAACTTCCGGCGGTTTCTGTGGCAGGCGCGGATCCCGCACGGCGGCCGCGGACACGGCCCGAGGGTTCATGACCTGCGCCACGCGATGGCTATCAACAACCTCAGGTCCTGGTTTGTGCAAGGCGAGAACGTCAGCGCGCTGCTGCCGGTGCTGCAAACGTACCTGGGGCACTCGTCGGTCGGTGACACCGCCTATTACCTGCGTCTGATCGCGGAGTCCTATCCGGATATCACCGCCCGCGTGCAGCAGGCGTTCGGCGATGTCGTCCCACCCCTGACGGGAGGGCTGGATCGTGGCGACTGACTTCGCGGTCAGCCTGCGCCGCTTCTTGACCGATCACATGGCCGGGCTGCGGGGCTGCTCACCGAACACGATCAGCTCCTACCGGGACGCGTTCAAGCTGCTGATCTGCTACTTCCGCGACGAGCGGTCGACCCCGCCTGAGCGGCTCACCTTGGAGCTGATCGACGTGACCGCGATCACCGAGTTCATCGCCTGGCTGCACACCAGCCGGCACAACAGTGCGTCGACATGCAACCAGCGACTGGCCGCGATCAGCTCCTATTTCAGCTGGCTGCAATCGCAGGACCCGGTGCGGATGGCGTGTTGCCAGGACATCCTCCAGATCCCCTCGAGCAAACACGACCAGCCGGCCATCGCGCACCTGACCGTCGAGCAGACCCGGCTGCTGTTCGCCCTGCCCGACCGCTCCACCCGCCAAGGCCGGCGTGACGCGACCCTGTTAGCCACCCTCTACGACACCGCCGCCCGGGTCCAAGAGACCGCCGATCTGAGAGTCCGGGACATCCGTCTCAAGGACCCCGCGATGGTCGCGCTGACCGGCAAAGGCCGCAAAACGAGGCACGTCCCGATCGACGCGAACACGGCGGCGCTGCTGGCCGCCTACCTCGCCGAGCGGCAACTCGACAGCCCCGGCCATGATGACCGCCCGGTGTTCTTCAACCAACACCACGCGAAACTCAGCCGCGGCGGGATCGCCTGGATCCTTCGCAAATACCAGGCGCAAGCAGCCGACCCGACACTCGCTAACGCCAAGCTCAGCCCGCACGTCCTGAGACACAGCCGGGCGATGCACCTCTACGACGCGGGCGTGCCGCTGCCCTACATCCGCGACATCCTCGGCCACGTCGACCTGTCGACCACCGAGATCTACGCACGCGCCTCAACCGAAGCGAAACGCAAAGCCCTCGAAGCCGTCTACGACCAGGTTGCCAGCGCCGACCTGACCGAATGGAACCAAGACCCAGAACTGCTCAACTGGCTCGCCACTCTCTAACCACCCCCCGGTTATGCGCAGCGCTCAGCCGTCAACCCCGCTCGCAGCAGGAGATCCAAGCGGACGCTGCGCATAACCCAGCGCTGCTCATATGGCTCTCCGCTCTCGCCGCTGCTCAGCAACGTCATGCTCGACGACCTCGACTGGGAGCTCGATCGTCGTGGGCATCGGTTCGTGCGCTACGCCGACGATGGACGGATCTACGTCCGGAGTCGACGGGCGGGCGAGCGGGTCATGGAGAGCATCACGCACTACGTCGAGCAGCGCCTGAAGCTGCGCGTCAACCGACAGAAGTCGGCGGTCGCCCCCGCGGTCGATCGGCCCCTGCTGGGGTTTCAGTTCTTCCGGGATAAGGCGGGCAAGGTCAGGGTCACGGTCGCTCCGAAGGCTCTCAAACGAGCCGAGGGTCGATTGCGAGAACTGACCACGCGCAACTGGGGTGTCTCGATGGAGCGGCGGGTCAAGGAGATCAACCGCTTCACGGTCGGATGGACGGCCTACTTCGCGCTGGCCGACACCATCCTGCCGTTCGAGAAGCTCGACAAATGGCTGCGCCGCAGGCTCAGGCAGGTGCGCTGGAAGGAGTGGAAGCGCCCACAAACGCGCTACCGGAACCTCCGCGCGCTCGGCATCTCCGGCCGGGACGCCCGCTCATGGGCGGCCTCGCAAAAGGGGTACTGGCGCGTCGCTGGGTCCTGGCCACTCCAACGAGCACTGCCGAACGCCTACTGGCACAAGACCATGGGCCTGAACGGGTTCACCGATCCTTACCGACGGTTCCGGGAATGCTGAGCGAACCGCCCGGTGCGGACCCGCATGCCGGGTGGTGTGGGAGGGGCCAGGGTGAGCCTGGCCCCTACCCGATTCTGCGAGCGCCGGGGGGCGAAACTCCCCCCGGCGACTCAACTGGGGCTTTGCGCCCGCGCCTCGGATACGTCCTCAGCGCCTCGTAAGCCTCTCCGACAGCGTCCCGTTGGACGCCGACGCACGGGTCGGTATTCACCGGAATGCTGTTCTCCCTTCGGGACGTCACGTACCGGCGCGGCGGCCGGGTCATCCTCTCAACGCTGAGCGTCGAACTAAGGGAGGGGATGACGGCGCTCGTGGGGACTCAGGGGCCGGGGACGTCGACGTTGCTGCAAATGCGCAATCGGCTCGCGGATCTCGACAGCGGCACGGTTGAGTACCGTGGCCGAGACGTTCCGTGACCATGACGTAGGTGGGCTCGGCTAGGGAGGTCGCGCTTGTTCCCCAACTGCCGGCCTGCCTGGCGACGGCGCCGGAGGCCGTTGGCCCGGTGCCCCGGGGGGGCGGTTGCGAGGCGCGCGGGCGGGGAAGAGGGAGCTTATGGCGGCAGAGGCGCTGGCTGAAGGCAAGGTCATCGAGACGCGCATCCCTGCGCGCCTGGACCGGCTGCCGTGGACGAACTGGCACTGGCTGGTGCTCCTGGGGCTGGGGACGGTGTGGATCCTCGACGGCCTCGAGGTGACGATCGTCGGCTCGATCGCCAGCCGCCTGACCGAGAAGGGCTCGGGGATCACGATCACCGAGTCGCAGATCGGCACCGCCGCCGCGGTCTACGTGGCGGGCGCGTGCGTCGGCGCCCTGTTCTTCGGATGGCTGGCCGACCGCATGGGCCGCAAGAAGCTGTTCCTGATCACGCTGACGCTCTACCTCGTGGCCACGGTGGCCACGGCGTTCACGTCGACGTTCCTGCTCTTCGCGGCCTGCCGCTTCTTCACCGGCGCCGGGATTGGCGGGGAGTACGCGGCGATCAACTCGGCCATCGACGAGCTCATCCCGGCCCGCGTGCGCGGGACGGTCGACCTGATCATCAACGGCTCCTTCTGGGTGGGCACGGCGTTCGGCGCGGCCCTGTCGCTCGTGCTGCTCGACGAGAAGCTGTTCTCCGCTGACGTGGGCTGGCGCCTGGCCTTCGGGCTCGGCGCCGTGCTAGCCGTCGGCATCCTGTTCGTGCGCCGCAACGTGCCCGAGAGTCCGCGCTGGATGTTCATCCATGGTCACAGCAAGGACGCTGAGGCGCTCGTGGGCGAGATCGAGCGCGACGTCGAGGAGTCCACCGGCTCAGAGCTCAAGCCGGCGCGCCGGAGCATCAAGGTGCGCGAGCAAGAGCAGGTCGGCTTCCTCACGATCGCGCGGACGGTGTTCGGCGCCTATCCGCGGCGCACGATCGTCGGGCTGTCGCTGTTCGTCGGGCAGGCGTTTCTCTACAACGCCGTCTTCTTCACCTACGCGCTCGTGCTGACCACGTTCTACGGGCTCTCCTCGGGCAGCGTCCCGCTGTACATCATCCCGTTCGCGGTCGGCAACTTCCTCGGCCCGCTGGTGCTCGGGCGGCTGTTCGACAGCGTCGGGCGCAAGCCGATGATCGCGGGCTGCTACGTCGTCTCGGGGGTGCTGCTGGCCGTCACCGCGTTCCTGTTCAAGCAGGGGGTGTGGACGGCGCAGACGCAGACCGCGGCGTGGTGCGTGATCTTCTTCTTCGCGTCGGCGGGCGCCAGCGCGGCCTATCTGACCGTCAGCGAGATCTTCCCGATGGAGACCCGGGCGCTGGCCATCGCCTTCTTCTACGCGGTCGGCACCGCCATCGGCGGAATCACCGGGCCGCTGCTGTTCGGCAAGCTCGTCGCGACCAAGGATGTGAGTCAGGTCTTTTGGGGCTACATCCTCGGCGCAGTACTGATGATCGGGGCGGGAATCGTCCAGGCCCTCATCGGCATCGAGGCCGCGCAGAAGAACCTCGAGGACGTGGCCAAGCCACTGTCGGCTGAGGCGGCGGAGGGCGCCGAGGGTGCCGAGACCCCGGCGGACGAGGAGCACCTCGCGCGGGAGCGGCGCCCGGCGCTGCCGCTTCAGAGCCGCGTTCGGGGACGGGTGCGCTTCGGGCCCAGCGAGTCGGGCACGTCGTGGTCGCCGGTCCTGCAGAGCTCGTCGCGGTCGGTGCCCGACGAGGACACCGACGACGAGGTGGCGGCCCTCGTCAGCGCGCTGCGCGAGGCCGGCCCGGACGGGCTCGAGCGACACGCGCTGGGCACCAGGGTCAACTGCCGCTACTGGGGCCCCGGCCGCTACCGCCGCGCCCTCGCGATCGCCCAGAGCCGCGGCGCCATCCGCCGCACCCGACGATCGCACTTCGCCGCCGGCTGATCTCCATCGGCCGAAACGCGCCGCCGTGGCGCACATCGGCGCGACCGCGCTTGTGGTGTTCGAGCAACGCCACCCTTTCACGTCTCAGTCCTGCGGAACACCGACACAGTGATCTCCCGTCCCGCGAGACAAGCCTCGGCGGAACACCGCAAACCGAGCTCCCAACCAACGCGGGGCTGTGGTGGCCTTGGGAGTCCGCGCCGGTCCTCATCATCACGACGCCACCGGTACGGGCGCGATGGGTGAGCTGCGCCTGCGCTTCGGCGCGTCCCCAGCCCGAAAGCAGCAGCCCCGGGGACGTGGCCGGTTTGGCGACGGAGCGGAAGCCGACGAGCGCGCCCACGGAGCGCCCTCAGCTAGCGGCGCGGTCGTTGATCTTAGATCACTCACGTTTGCGCTAGCAGCGGCGGCCGTGGCAGTCGCCAGAGCTCCTGGCAACAACGTGACTGACGATGCCCGGTAGGAGAGGGCCGCGGCGCATGTGGGCTTGCGGCTAGTAGCGGTCTTTGGCGTCCGCCGGAGCTTGCGCGATCGAAACGTAATGCCGACCTTCCTTGAAGGCGGTGCGGTACAGCTGTCCAGCGCGACGCAAGTTCCCAAGGAGCGGTAGATACTCGTCCTCACGCACCGGGGTAAACGCCCCCCAGTCCGGAAGGCTCGGCAGAGGGACATCAGGACGTCTGACCCCCCGTCGGCCTAATTCATCAAGTATTTGCTCACGAGAAATACCTCGTCGCTTGAGCAAGCACATGGGCACGCAAGTCTGCCGCTCCCACAGGAGCGCTAACAGCAAGTGAGCATCCAAGATTTCGGCGCTGCCGAGCCCCACCGCGATCCCCTCGGCGCGAGCGATGACCTGCTGCGTGGCTGGCCGCACCGACAAAGGCCAGCGTTCCGTATCCGAGCCCGCGCGCCGGGTGCCGTGGTACCGGGCCGGGAAGCCATCAATATCGTGCATCAGCTGCTCGTACTTCACACCGGACGCACGCACGGCCGCGCCGGAACTCGAGGGACTCGCAACCAGTGCCAGAAGCAGGTGCTCAGGACCAAGCCAGTCGTGGCCAAGCGACCATGCGGCGTCATACGCCCGTTGCTCGGTGCTGTTGGCCAGATATCCCATGCAACCTATTACCAGCTCTGGGTTGGGCCGCTAACCGGATAGCCCAAGGCTCGGGAGCGGCGGTTTCGAGAGCTGCGAAACCGAGTGTCCCATCGATTGCCAAAACAGGCCGAGTTTCTGCATTCACCCAGCACCGGCAGCGTCGACCGGTTCCGAACCATCGATTGAGCCTGGATCGGGCTATGAGCGGCCACCATGGTCGACGTCGGAAGTAGCCCAACTTTTGCGGCGTCGCAAACCGGCCGGCGTCGGGGGTCCGCGCGAGCGCCGGGCCAGGGTCAGGGGGCTGCCGTCTGTGGGGCGACTGGTCGGTGCCGGTGCTCGCGCGCCACGAGGAAATGGGCCTTGGCGGATGGGCGCGGCCGGGATCTGGCAGCCTGATTGCATGACGCGCTACGAGTACGCCCAAATCTGGAACGGGAGGCAGGGCCAGGTCTACGTTGCTCTTCCAGGAGCTGACGTCATCGAGAGAAGCCGACCGACCATCGTCGAGGTCATGAACGACCTCGGTAGAGATGGCTGGGAGCTCATGACCTCCAGCGCCAGTGCGCGCGTCGGCTGGGGTGAGACTCACACCTTCCGACGCGTCGTGGATCAGACGCAACTGTGATGCGGCGCCTCAACCCCTGAAAGGTGATGATCGTCATGCAGGTCGTTCGGCTCTTCAGTCATGTCGGCGTTGAACTCGACGAGAGCTTGGTGCCCTGCCGCACCCCGCTGTCGCAACGGGCTACTCGCGGCAGTCAGGGACCGCCCGGCGAGACTGCTGCTGCCACGAACTAGGAGCCGCGTCATCGGCCAGACGAGTCGAGTTCTAGCTTCCGCTCCGGGCCGGCGACCATCAGAAGCAGCAGTGCTGATCTCGTGGCTGCTGAGGCGACTTTGCAGGAGTCTGCGCGTGATCGTCTTTGACTCGAGCCTCCTACCAGCGGCTCTCTCATCCGCTCGGTGTAACACGCCGCGGTCGATGGCGGCCAGCGGTCGCACGGAGTGCGGTTGCTCGCGCCAGTTGGCGGGCACCTTGGGCATATGGTCCAGTGCGCGCTGAACGGCGATTACACCCGTGCAGACCATCCGCAGGTCCCGGTGTCGCTCGACGAGCTGGTCGCCGATTCGGTGGCGTGTTGGGCTGCGGGAGCGATATCGGTCCACCTGCATCCCAACCGGACCGACCAGATCGGGACACTGGCGGCTCCGGTACACGATGCCGTCGTCAGCGCCGTGCGAACGGCCGTGCCCGGTCTGGAGATCTCCGGCTCGACGGCCGAGGGCATCGACATCGGCGACGCGACTGACCGAGTGGCTGCGGTGCGCGCGTGGCGCAGCCCGCCCGACGTGGTGTCGCTGAACCTGGCCGAGGAAGGCGCGTTTGAGCTGGGCGACGCGCTGATCGACTGCGGGATCGGAATCGAAGCCGGCTTATTTACGCTCGCCGACGCCGACCGGCTGCTGGATGCCCCCTGGGTGGCCAGTGTCCACCGCGTGCTGGTCGAGATGATCTTCGAACACCACGAGCAGGCGGCCGCCGACTCGCCCGGGCGATCGACGCGCGCGTCGCCGAGCTTGGGCGTCCCCGTCTGTGGCACGGCGACGCACGTGCAACCTGGGCGGTCGTCGACGCTGCCCTAGCCCCCGGCCGGGATGCGCGCGTCGGCTTGGAGGACTCACTGATCGGCCGAGACGGGGGACCCGCGCCATCCAATTCACAACAGGTGGCGCAGACTCTCGCGCTGACCCAAACTCGGCCGGCCGACCGGTCAAATCTCTGAGCAACACCGACTCAGGTCCCGGAGACGAGCCAGCTTGGCCAGGCAGCAGGGTGAACGACTGCCGCTCGGCTGTTTCACAAACTCAAACTCATCAAGCTTGCGGTGCGTCAATTGGTCAGTGGGATAACAGATCGCACGGGGCCGTGGATCCGAGTCCCGGCTGGGATATCGTCGCTACGGAGGCTCATTTCGGCGAACGCCCTCCCACAGTCCCTGCAGTAAGGAGCATCTCGTTGCTTTGTGCAACAGCCTCGCGACGGAGCAGCAGGGACGGCTGGATCCGTGTTGACCGGCGACGGCGCTTGCTAGGAGGGCGGAAGGTCCGTGACGGCCTACCGTGGGGCCCCTGTGGGACCGGCATCGCCGTCGGGGCGGACGGTAGCTTCTCGACCACCGTCATCATCCGGCGTCGAGTTCCGAAGCCCGCAGGAATGTTTGGACGAGCCGCCTGGGAGGTACCCTCACCGCACTGCGGGGATCTGTCCCACTGCAGCCCCCGGTCCCGTGTGGTGGGACGGCCTCCGCACTTTAGCCCACGTTGGCGACGTGGGTCTGGGGGTTTGACAAGCGTCGGAAACGATGCCGGTCGCGGGCCTTGAGCGCGGGCCCGTTGTCGATCCAGGCCGACAATCTTGGTCGCGCTTCAGGCGCGTGGGCGATCAGCGGTCCCTGCGTTGCTGATCGCGTTCAACGGGATCGGTCACGGCCGGTCGCTTGGCAGCCGGCGGCTGAGAGCTCGGCCCGCGGCGGACTTGGCGCGCCTGCGAGTCGACACTCAGAGTCGGCGATCGCCGACCAGTGGTGTTCCTGGGTGATTCGTGATGGTTCCGATGCCAGGCGCGAGTTCGAGTTCGAACCACACTCGGGTTGGCTGTTGTTGGATCCCCCAGCGACTCGACTCGGCGTCGACGACCGTCAAACCGAGGCGGGGTGGATCACTGGTGCGGCGGCGCGGGACGGTCTCTTGGAATCCGTTGCCTTGGTCGAGCACTTCGACGAGCGCTCGGCCGTCGTTGAGGTGCGCTTTGAGGATGATCTCGCCTTCGCCGTGAAGGACAGCGTTGGTCACGAGTTCGGTCGCCAGCAGCCGCATCGTGTCGAGCTCATGCTGGTTCAGCGCGGGAGCCAACCATGCAGAGATCGATCTGCGCGCATGTGCGGGCGCATTGCGGCCACGCGTGAGCTGGTTCTCAAAGGACGCGTGGGAGCCTGACCGGTCGCCGGCTTTGAGTTCGCCGGCAACGGATAGGGGCGGACCGTCGCAGTAGCGATCAAACGCTTCGCCCAGCTGATCGGCGGAAAGGTGTGACATGGCGGCTCCAGGGATGGACATGCTTCCACGGTGCTGGTCCCCAGACACCCCCACCTGCCGCCGTTGGCCGCCGCGAGCGCGAATGCTTCCAGTCCGCTGATGCCCGACCGCGATGCCCGCGGACAGCGCCGCCAGACCTCAACACCGTTGACGCTACTCCGATTCGCGCCGATTACAAGCAGACTTATCGACACGACTTCTGCAGACGGCACCCGGTCTAGTTTCCAGTCCATCAGCGGCTCTGTCTTCGCTGATCACCGTCGCCAGGCGCACACAGAGCTCAGCTGCCCGCGAGGGCGGAGACGTCTTAGCCCAGTGCTACGCGATCGGTCATCGGAGATCTGGATCTACAAACAGGGGCGACGTAGTCAGCCGAGCGGCCTCGCGTTGTGGCTCCTGCTCTGGGCCTCCGGCCAGCTGAAGCAGCAGTCCCAGCGGCGCCGCTGGTGCGGCGACGAAGGGGAAGCGGTGGTGGCGAAGCCATCGCCGCAGGAAAGTCGGGTGCAGGGGCAAGGCCCAGCTCGTCCGCGAAGTCGCCCGGAAGCGGTTCGGCTTCCTGCCTCTGCTGCTGAGATGGACCAGGCTGGCGCTGGTGGCAAGGTGGTTCAGCGCTCGGGCCAGCGGCCGGTCCGGGAGAACTCCTCTCGGGCGTCCTGTTCGCGATCACGCTCGTGCTGGCTGGAGACGGACAGCCGCGCCATGATCCCGATCCCGTAGACGAGCACGGCAACGCCGATCAGGGCGATCCCGGCGGCGGTGGCGACGCTGCTCGAGCCGACGATGATCGTGATCACGCCAGCCAGCGCGATTCCGGATGGTATGCCGTAGCGAACCAAGTGAATTGCCTTCACCCCGGGTCCTTACTGGTCGCCGTGCTCGGAGCGCCCCAGTCGGCGGCCTGGCTCTATGGCCGATACAGATCGGCGAGCCGCCGGCCGAGCTGCCGCCGTGGCGTGCGTCGTTTGGCTGGCGTCTGCGCGGGCGCTTGCGGGCACGTCAAGACGCAAGTGCGACGGGCAGCAGCCGACCGGCTTCCGAAGCTGTCGGCTCATCTCGGGTGAGCCGGGGGCCGTGGGTAACATGAGCGGGTGGCGGTCGGAGCGTGGCTGGAGTCAGATCGGCGCGGGCTGTTGCTGGTTGGGGGCGTGGCGTTGAGCTGGTCGGCGATCTGATCGGTTGCTCGCCGCAGGATCCTTGAGACCTGCATCTGTGAGACGCCGATGCGTTCGGCGATCTCTCGCTGTTTGAGATCGGCGTGGAACCGCAACGCGAGCACCTGGCGGTCTTGGGTCGGCAGCTGCCGGCTGGCGGCGGCCAGGCTCAGTGCCGTCTCGACCAGCCCGTAGCCCTCCTCCTCGCCACCGACGATGTCATGACAGGTGCCGGCGTCCTCGGCGAGTTCGGGAGCGATCGGCTCGTCCAGCGAGGCGGCGTGATGCGCGGCGATCGCATCCAGCGCCTCGATCACCTGCTCGCTGTCGATCGACAGGTACTCGGCGACCTCGATCACCGACGGCGAAGACCCCGTCCGCGCACCCAACACCGTCTCGGCTTCCTGGACTTTCAGGACTAGCTCCTGCAGGCCGCGCGGGAGGTGCACCGGATACCCCTTGTCCCGGAAGTGACGCTTGAGCTCACCCAGGATCGTCGGCACCGCATACGACGAGAACGCCACCCCCCGAGCCGGATCAAACCGGTCGATCGCCTTGACCAGCCCCAGGCACGCCACCTGAAACAGATCCTCAAACGGCTCCCGAGTGCGGATATAGCGGGCGGCGAGCTTGCGCGCCAACGACAGATGCCGCCCGATCAGCACCTCACGCGCGGCCTCATCGCGCGCTGACTGCCAGCGGACAAACAGATCGGCCTCGCGTTGGTGTCGCGCTGGCGACCACGGCCGATCTGGCACCGCTCCTGGTCTCATTGCAATCTCGATTTTTTCCGCTCACATCCCAAACCAAACCCGCGCCGCACAGGACGATGAGGCAACGATGGTTCGCGGTGGTCCAAGCAAGTCGCGCCTAATGTCAGGGTGATGGTCCAGGCGATCGAGTTAGGTGGCGTGTGCTCGAGAAGCAGCGAGTCGCCAGCCGTGAATCGTCGCGTCGCTGCTCCCGCCGTAATGTCCACGCCACCGCGAAGGCCGATGAAGCAGATGCTTCGCCGGCGCGGGATACGGAACATCTCCGCCCCATTCCTCCGGCCTCGACCGGCAGCGCCGACGTGGCCTGCCCAAGCAGGGCCATCGGCAGCGGCTCTGCCGCGCCACCAGCAACCGCTCGGCGAGGCTGATCTCGAAGTCTTCAAAGCGGGACGGAGGCCGCGAGGCCGCGAGCTCGCCGGACCGGCCAGCTGTTCAGGTCGTCTAGCTGATCGCCCCGTGCATCCTGGTGATGCTGTGAGACTTCAGCCGGCGCGGGGATCGTGATGCCGGTATGTGATGCCCTGCGCTCGACGGAAGGACTCCAACTCGCGCATCGATATCGACGACGGATGGGGCCGCCGACCGGCACGGGGCTGCGCGCCGTCGGCCACGCCAGCGGGAGGCAGATTGATGCGCTGTGAGATCAGCCGCCGCACGGCGGCGAGAAACGTACTCGGACTGTGTGAACGCATTGCGGTGGCCCCGTTCGCAAGACGCTTGTCGCAGGTGTTGCACCGGTACCCGGCTTCAACGGCGCGAACTGCGCCACCTAGAGCTGTCTCGATGAGCTTTCGGCCCGTCGCGCGCATCGCTGCGGGCGAGGTGAACCGCGGTAGAGGCCGGGTTCGCCGCAGCGGGGCTGGCGGTCGCGACGTGCTGATGGTGCCAGCCGCGGGCTGTAGCAAACTCACGTTGATGGATCACGGACGCGCCCCTGTGCTCGAAGCGTTGCGCGAATACCACGACCTGGACCGCTACGGCTTCACCCCGCCGGGTCATCGGCAGGGGCGTGGCATTGATCCTCGAGTCAGAGACGTCATCGGCCTCGAGCCGTTTCGTGACGACGTCTTGGCCAGCGCGGGGTTGGATGACCGCTCATCGTCGGGCGCGTACTTACAGCAGGCGGAGGAGCTGATGGCTGATGCTGTCGGCGCCGAACACGCTTTCTTCTCCACGTGCGGAAGCTCGCTGTCGGTCAAGGCGGCGATGTTGGCGATGGCCGGGCACGACGGCCATCTGATCCTCGGTCGCGACGTGCACAAGTCGGTGACTGCGGGGATGATCTTCTCTGGGCTTCAGCCGTGCTGGGTGCGCCCACAGTGGGACGCGCGACTGCATATCGCTCACCCGCCCTCGCCGGAGCAGATCGCCGAGGCCTGGGACCGCTATCCCCACGCCGCCGGTGCGCTGATCGTAAGCCCGACCCCCTACGGCACGTGTGCGGATATCAAGGCGATCGCCGAGATCTGCCACGAGCGTGGCCGCCCGCTGATCGTCGACGAGGCCTGGGGCGCTCACCTGCCATTCCACGACGAGTTGCCGACGTGGGCGATAGACGCCGATGCCGACATCTGTGTCGTGAGCGTGCACAAGATGGGCACCGGGTTTGAGCAGGGGTCGGTGTTTCACGTCCAGGGCGACAGAGTCGACTTCCCGCACCTGTCCGCGTGCGCTGACCTGTTGATGACGACCAGCCCCAACGTTCTGCTGTATGCGGCGATCGACGGATGGCGTCGGCAGATGGTCGAGCACGGACGCGAGCTCTTACAGTCGGCACTAGATCTCACCATCGACCTGCGTCGCGAGATCGACCAGCTGCCGGGCCTACACGTCCTGGAGGATGAACTCGTTCGCGAGGCCGCATCGCACGACCTCGATCGCCTACAGATCCTCATCGACGTCTCAAAGCTCCAGATCAGCGGATACCAGGCCGCCGACTGGCTGCGCGAGCACCAACGGATTGACATGGGACTCAGCGACCACGCGCGCATTCTCGCCACGATCTCGATCGCCGACGACCGCACGACCACGCAGCGCTTGATCCACGCTCTCCGCCGACTGATCGACGCGGCCCGCGAGCTACCGCCACCCAAAACGATCCACATCCCCCGACCCCCAGACCTCGAACTCGAAACCATCAACCGACCCCGCGACAGCTTCTTCAGCCAGTTCGAAGATGTCAAAGCCCAAGACGCCGTCGGGCGCATCGCGGCTGAACAGATCACCCCCTACCCGCCCGGCATCCCAGTCATCGTGCCCGGCGAACGGATCAACCAACAGGTCATCGACTATCTCCTCAGCGGCCTCCAAGCAGGCATGAACCTGCCCGATCCCGCGGACCCCAGCCTCAAGACGATCAGGGTCATGCAATAGCTCTCGACTGCCAGCACCTGCGTTTTCGCCAACCTCAAGGCGCTCGATGGCTGCCCGGACATCTGCTCGCGAGCACTTCCCCACCCACAAACCAGTAGGCGCGTCGCGACCCGATCCGTGGCGGTCAGGGACTGATGCTTCGGCTCGTCCAGCGACCAGAGCAGCAGCCAACACCGCATAGCCGCTCAGACGACGCGGAAGCCATGCGAGCGCCTGTCACCGCGACCGTTCACGGTCGGTCTTGGTCGGGTAGCGGAAGTTGCGCCGGCCGCCTCGGCGTCGTCGATCGCGGCGTCCTGTGACGTTCTTGCTTAGCCAGACCGGCAGGGCGTAGGCTCGCGCCCAAGTCCCCTACCCCGCGGAGGTCCCGATGACGTCCACCAGCTTGCTGCCTGACGTCGGGATGGAGCTTCGGGAGGGTTATGCCGCGGTCGGCGATCAGAGCTTGCATTACGTCGAGGCCGGTGACGGGCCGCTGATCGTTTTGCTGCACGGCTTCCCGGAGTTCTGGTTCGGTTGGCGGCTACAGATCGAGCCGCTGGTGGCGGCCGGTTTTCGGGTGGTCGCCCCCGACACGCGTGGCTACAACCTGTCATCGAAGCCAGAGGGCTTTGAGGCCTATGCCGTCGACCTGCTCGCTGCCGACATCCGCGGCCTGATCGAGGAACGCGGTGCCGAGTCCGCGCTGTTGGTCGGTCACGACTGGGGCGGGAGCATCGCCTGGACGATCGCGATGAATCACCCCGAGGTGGTCGATCGGCTCGCGATCCTCAACGCGGCCCATCCGCGGCGCCTCCAGGAGGGACTGCACAACCCCAACCAGCTCCGGAAGTCCTGGTACTTCTTCTTCTTTGCGGTACCGGGACTGCCCGAGGACGTGGTGCACGCCAGAGACTGGCATTTCTTCCGACACTTCCTGCAGGACGCGAACCCGCCTTACACGCCGCAGGAATTCGAACGCTACGTCGAGGCGTGGTCGCAGCCGGGGGGCAGCAGCCGGGATGATCAACTACTACCGCGCCTCGGTAAGACAGTCCCAGAAGGAAGCCGCAGCAAAGCAGAGCCGACGGTGCGGCGAGTCGGCTAGCCCACGGTCCGTGATCGGACGCGGCAATAATGGGTAGCGCTGGGATGTGACGATCTCGTCGCTGAATGCCTTCGTCGAGCGGCTTGAGTCGGTCGAGGCGCTCGATGGTCTGGGACGGCCGGCCGGCCGCGTGGTCCGAGGGTTGATGCCGGATGGTGTTCCCAAGGGCGTACTGAGCGGCGCGTGGCTCGGTCACGCCCTGCATCCGATTCTGACCGACATCCCAATCGGCGGGTGGACGAGCTCGGTCCTTCTGGACTGGACGGGTGGAAGAGATAGTTGGTCTGCCTCGGATCGGCTCGTCCTGACCGGCGTGCTGGCTGCGGGCGCGACTGTCGTCACCGGCTGGTCGGACTGGGCGGACGCGGAGCAGGCTAGTGCCGCGGTGCGTCGTTCCGGCCTCCTCCACGCCGCCGCGAACGCGACGGCGACCGCGCTCATGATCGGCTCGTACGTCGCGCGCAAGCGAGGCGCGCGGGGGCGCGGCAGGCTGCTCTCGCTCGCCGGCTCGGCGGCGCTGGGCGCGGGCGGCTGGGTGGGCGGGCACCTGAGCTACACGCTTGGCGCCGGGGTCACGGCCGGCGCGCCAGCGGCTGAGATGCAGGCGACGGCGGCCACTGGGTCGGCCGAAGCGCCGGCGGCCTAAGCGCCGGCGGCGCCACCCGGACTTCTCCTTCGGCTCGGCCGGCTTTGAGTGCGGCAGCGTCGTTGTCACGGCCGCGTGGGCACAACGACCGGTCTGCGGTGCGCTGGCCGTCATTGAGATTCCGCTATCACGAGCCCCTAGTCGCGCATTCGCCGCCGGCAGCGGGAGGCCGCTCCGGGTCTAGGCTCGCCTTCTGAAGTGGAGGCGGGCCGCGGCTATGCCGAGAACGATGTCCTGGCCCCGGCGTGCGCCGGGACCGCTACTAGTGTGGCGGTGCGTCTGGGGTGGTGGTCTCGTGGCTTTGCAGCCAGTGGCGGCGGTCAGGACCGCCGACGAATGTTGTGGGGATCTCGACGCCGCGGGTGACGCGGTGGCAAGGCGCGACGATGGGGATGGGGTTGGCGCCCATGATCCAGCCGAGGTCTCGAGCCGAGCCGGCGTTGGCGAGGTCGTTGTAGGACCGGTAGCCGGCGTAGGGGATTGATTCGGTTGATCTCAGCGCGGGCGCGCCGGATGACTCCAGAAACGCCCAGTCGACGGCCCATTGCATTCGGTCGGTGTTGCCGGCGAAGTAGTCGCGGAGTTTGGCGGCGGCGTCGGCGAGGTGGCGACGCGCGGCTTGGCTGCCGCGGCGGCTGGTGGCGCGAGCCCGGAGCGCGTCGAAATCGCCGTGACCTTCGAACGCGACGCGGGTCAGGCCCTGGGGGGTGGCGGCGAGCAGCAGCGTTCCGAGTGGGCCATCGAGGGTCGCGGTGGCAACGCCGGGCGCGGCGAGCGTGTCGGCGGCGGGTCCGGACTGTGAGATGGCGCGAGCTCCGGCGCTCAGACCGGCGTTGTAGTCGTTGCATTCGGCGCAGATCCCTTCGGCGCGCGTGTCGACCCGCTCGACCGAAAAACCGGAGTCGGTGATCTCATCGGGGTTCTGCAACCCGCTGACAAGGTCAAATATGCGCAGGCACAGGCGACAGCGAAAGTGCGAATGATGGGTGGTGTTCGTCTCATACCGCACCGGCTCGGGCGCGCCAAACGCGGACAGGAGCCCCAGCTCGCTGAACTCCGCCAGCGCGGCGTACACCGTGCCGCGGCTGAGATCGGGCAGCGACTTTGCCGCCCGGGCGTAGACCTCATCGGCAGAGAGATGCTCGGTGGGGCCGCCCCGGAACGCACCCAGAATGGCGCGGCGCTGGGGCGTGCTGCGCAGCCCGCGGGCGCGCAGCAGCTCACCGGCTTGGCCTGAGCGCAGACTCATCGGCGCATTCTCGCGCGTGAAGACGATGTTTGCCCCAGCGGATGAGGGGGAGCTACAAAGGACCGAGTCTTATCTAGAAGTACTTCGTCTTTTGATCTACCGAGGAGTGACCCCGTGATCCTGCGCATCGATCGCCTCCAGACCGAGCTACCGCCTCCGTCTGACCCAGATCCCATCGGCGCGTCCGCCGTCCAAGAGCTGTTGGGCGGCAAGTACGGCGAGATGTCGACGTTCATGAACTACACGTATCAGTCGTTTAACTTCCGCAACCGCCAGGGCGCCCGCCCGTTCTATGACCTGGTAGCGAGCATCGCCGCCGAGGAGTTCGGACACATCGAACTCGTCTCGACCGCGATCAACACGATGCTGACGGGCGCGACCGAAAGCCAGCCCGGCGAGCTGGGCGACCTCAGCGCCGTCAAGGGCGTCCGCAACACCCAGCATTTCATCGCCGGTGGCGCCGGGACGCTCGTCCAGGACTCAAACGCCAAGCCTTGGAACGGCGACTACGTGTTCGCGTCCGGAGACCTGATCGAAGATCTAACCCACAACTTCTTCCTGGAGACCGGAGCGCGCAACAACAAGCTCAAGGTCTACGAGATGGTCGAGCACCCCGCCGCGCGAGCCCTCACCGGGTATCTGCTAGTCCGCGGCGGCGTGCACCAGGTCGCCTACGCGCGCGCGCTCGAGAAGCTGACCGGCGCAGAGCTGATGAAAATGTTCCCCTCGCCGCGGATCCCGACCGACCTGATCCCGGAGTGCCAGCCGCACATCAAGCGCGGCGAGCATCTCAAGCTCTACCGCTTCTCCCCCAACGACTATCAGGAGATCGCCGCCGTGTTCAACGGCCCCCACCCAGAGACCGGCGAGGAGCTCACAATCGCCGAAGAGAACTCACCCGACGGTGCACCGCCGTTTGACCTGCCCTCCCAAACCGCAGTGTTCGCACCCGGACCGGATCCCGAGATGCTCGCCGAGGTCTCGGCCAAGCTGCGCAAAGCCGCCGGTCTGCCGGCCAAGCCCACCGGAATGGTCGCCAACAACAGCCACGGCAAAGGCGTCGTCGACAAGGTCAAGCACGCCGTCAACTAGACGCAGCTACCAGCGGTGGCGCCCCGCGACGGGGGGCGCCACCACGGTTACAGACGCGCGCGCCGATCCCCCGAACTCGGAGACGCAATGACAGAACTAACCCACCTCGACGAGAAGCCGAAGTCCTCGGGCTCGCGCAAGCCGCCCAGACCGCCACCAAGAAGGTCGCGACCCTCGCCCGCCAGGAGAAGGACCCAGAGTTGCGGGAGCTGTTGCAGCGGATGGGAGACGAAGCATCGAAGGTCGAACAACGCTGCGACACGGCAACGGACTCGCGCGACGGCGTCAAGACTGCGATCGCGACAAAAGCGCGCGAGACCAAAGCCGAGGTCAACGGATTCATGAAGACCTACGTCGAAGACGCCGAGGCCCTTGACGGCCTGGAATTCCTCAGCATGGCCGAGGCCGGTGAACTGGCGCACTGGGAAATCCTCGCCAAACTCAGCGACACCGCGAACGACGCCGAGATCGACAAGATCGTCAAGTTCGCTCTGCCGCTGCGACAGGCGCACGTCGACGCCGTCAGAGAACAGTCGCTGCGGCTCGCCGGCACAGAAGACCCCACCGACCCGGCATAACGGCGAGTCATCCCGATGACGCACTGGAAAGTACCCCGCGGTCGATCCGGCACAACGCGTAGATAAAACCGAAACAGCTGGTTTAGGAGCTCGGCCCCGGGGCACTAGTTGATGTAGACAAGCCAACCCAGGAGGACACATGCCTGCCGATGACCTACAGCAGCAGTTGGTGAAGTACCTCGAGGACGTCCATTCGACCGAGCAAAACGCGATCACCCAGCTTCGGGACGGCGCTGACGGCGCCGAAGACCAGGAGTTGGCTTCCGCGTTTCGTCAGCATCTCGCGGAGTCCGAAGAGCACGAGCGTCTGATCAGCGAGCGGCTAGAGGCATACGGAGCGTCGCCGTCGTCACTGAAGGACAACGCCCAGAAGGGTGCCGCGAAGCTGACCGGAGTGCTCGCCAAGGCCGCTCCGGACACTTCGGGCAAGCTTGCGATCCAGGCGTATTCATTCGAGCATCTCGAAATCGCGAGCTACCGGATGCTTCGAGAGGTCGCGCATCGTGCCGGCGACGAGCAGACCGTCGCGGTCGCCGAGCGCATCCTGACCGAGGAGCAGGCGGCGGCTAAGAAGATCAGTGGCCTGCTGGAGCAGGTCGCCGAGCACGACCTCGAGCGCCAGGGGGTGGCAGCCTGATGGTCGCCGGCACGTCAGTCGTCTGGCTCCCGGTCAGCGATATCGACCGCTCGATCACCTTCTACCGCGACCAGCTGGGACTCAACGAGCTCCAGCACGAGGGCGATTGGGCCCAGCTCGACGCCAACGGGCTGCACCTCGGCCTCAACGCCAAGGAAAGCCCCAACGGCCAGGGTGGAGCCGTGATCGCCTTCCAGCCCAACAACGGGCTTGAGTCGGCCGTCCAGAAGCTACGCGACGGCGGCGTAGACATCCCCGGAGATATCAGCGAACACGCCTGGGGGCGCGTCGCAACCTTCAAGGATCCCGACGGCAACGACCTGCAGCTCTACGAGCCTCCCGCCTAACCCCCCCATGGGATCAACCTCGATCTGCAGGAAAGACATGATGAGCCAACAAGCTTTGCGCATCTACCTCAACGACCATTTGGCGGGAGCCACGTTCGGACGTGCGCTGGTGCGCCGGGCAGCGAGAGAAAACCCCGATGGCGAGCTTGGTCTGTTCCTGACGGGTCTGCGTCGGGAGATCGAGGATGATCTCGAGACCCTGCAGCGCGTCATGAGATGCGTGCGCGCGCCCGCCAATTCAGCGAAGCGGCTCGCGGCTGCTCTCGCCGAGCGTGCCGGACGTCTGAAGCTAAACGGCTCGCTGCGTGACTACTCCGACTTGAGTCGACTCATTGAGCTTGATGGTCTCGCTACCGGAACAATGGGAAAGCAAGCCCTCTGGCGGGCGCTGGACGACCTCAACGACCACCGACTCACGAGTTTTGACTTCGCCGGGCTTGCCGACCGGGCCGTTCAACAGCACGACAGTGTGGAACGACACCGGCGGATCGTCGCGGCGCGCGCGCTCGGATGAGGGCGTCGCAGCCGCTAGCCTCGAGTAACGGTCATTTGAAGGAGGCTTTGCATGTCGCAGTCGTCGCTTGAGCAGGTGTCGGCGCTTGGCCAGAGCGTGTGGGTCGATTTTCTGTCGCGTCAAGCGCTGGAGGACGGGACGATCGAGCGCTTGATGCGTGAGGACGCGGTAGTCGGGATGACGTCAAACCCGACGATCTTCCAAAAGGCGATCGCCGACGGCGACGCTTATGACGAGCAGTTGCGCGATGTGCTAGAGCATGAGAGCGATCCCAAGGAGGTGTTCCTAGCGCTCGCTAGCCGTGATATCCGCAGCGCCTGTGATCTTCTGCGCCCGACTTGGGAGCGCACCGGACATCTCGATGGGCAGGTGTCCTTAGAGGTTGATCCGGGGCTGGCGAATGACCGGGCTGGCACGATCGCGGAAGCTCAGCGGCTGCATCAGCTGATTGACCGCCAGAACCTGTACGTCAAGATCCCAGCAACCGAATCGGGCTTGGGCGCGATCGAGGCAACGATCGCGGCTGGCATCCCGGTCAACGTGACACTCGTGTTCGCGCTGGACCGCCACCGTGCGGTAGCCGAGGCCTACCTGCGCGGCCTGGAGCGGCTGCTTGACGCCGGCGGGGATCCGTCTGACGTGCCGAGCGTGGCGAGCTTCTTCGTGTCGCGGGTTGACACCGAGACTGATAAGCGCCTGGATGCCCTCGGCGGCCACGACGAGCTCCGCGGCCAGCTGGCAATCGCCAACGCCAAGCTCGCCTATCAGCAGTACCGCGAACTGTTCGCTGGCGAACGGTGGGAAACGCTGAAGGCCCAGGGCGCGCGCGCGCAGCGTTGCCTGTGGGCGTCAACCTCGGTCAAAGACCCCCGGTACCGCGACACCATGTATGTCGAGGAGCTGATCGGTCCCGAGACCGTCAACACGATGCCTTTGGAGACGCTGGATGCCTTCCAGGACCACGGCCAGGCCGCACGCACACTCGAGCGGGATGTCGAGCAGGCACGCCGAGTGCTCGAGCAACTCCGGTCCGCGGGTATCGACTACGACGACGTAACGAGTACGCTGGAGCGAGAAGGCGTACAGAAGTTCGCCGACTCCTTCCACGAACTCTTCGAAGACGTCGCGGCCAAGCGCGACCAGCTCGCTAGCGGCGCTCCTAGCAGCGTCAACTAACAACTACAACCCGCCTGCACGGTCACACGCGTAACGAGACCGGAGCGCAGGCGGCTCTGCCAAAAAAGGTTCACTCCGGCAGCCGCAACGGCTAGCTCACCGCCGCGCGAACCATCAGCCTCGCGTCGCCTGCGCCTACGAGCTGCAGCATTCCGAGGCCGGATCCAAACCCTGCGCCCGCTCTTAGCGGATCCAGACACCCATCGTCCCCCAGACTGCTCTTGAGGCGACCGTCCAGCCGCGGGCGGCTCGCCGCTCACTTCTGCAATCACGAAGGACGAGGCGCCTCGCCGATGCCGGTGACGCCGCGCCCGGCTTCTGCTTCGAGCCAGCCACCAACCGAAGCGGAAACGCTGACGTGGTGGCCGGATTGGCGACGAAGCAGGACTGGGCCGGCTGATGGCGGGCGTTCTGTCTCCCTGAGACGAGGCGACCAGGTGCCATCGCGCAGGGCGCAGGTTCGGTGTGGGGTGCAGACAGAACGGCATACGCTGTGGCGATGACGAACATCAAGCACGCCAACTTCGAGGACCGAGATGCGCCAGCCGGTTTCCGTGCGCGCCGGGCCCGTATCGGCTACGAACTGGGCAGCGAGCTGGTCGGCGCGAGCCTCTGGCAGCTACCGTCCGGCGAGGCCGCCTACCCCTACCACTTCCACTACGCCGACGAGGAGATCGTGATCGTGCTCGAAGGTCGCCCGAGCCTGCGCACGCCGCAAGGGACGCGCACGATGCAAGAGGGCGAGACCGTCCGGTTCGCGGTCGGCGAACAGGGGGCCCATCAGATTCTCAACCCGACCGATAAGCCGGTGACGTTCCTCGCGATCAGCAGCCACGGTCGCCCCGACATCGTTGTCTATCCCGACTCGGGGAAGATCAGCGCGGCCGAGCGACGTCGCGACGGTAGCGGTCTCAGACAGGTCTTCCGGGCAGACGACGCGGTCGACTACTGGGACGGCGAGACTCCACCCGATCTCACATAGCGACAGGCCCTCACCAGCCTCGAAGCACGGGCGTCGCCTGAGCCTCGATCCAGTAGTTGCTTTGGTCCACACCGTCCCGTGAAGCGGAAGTGCTGCCAGCGTGTCCGGTCCGGCGACGAAGCGACAGCCGACGCAACCTCGCCGCGGTTGCCTCTCGGTGACCCGATTGCCGGGGCCCGAGCGGGAAGATTGGCGCGCGCCAGGTCGTGCTTTACCTAGGGACCCAGGTCATGCTCGTGCCCAGGGTCGAGTTTTCCGCGCACGGCAGTCGCTCGTGATGGTCCGCGAGATGCTCGTCGCGACCCGGAAGGAGGAGGGTCTTTCCGCCTTGTCGGGGTGAGGCGGGCCGATTCCCGCCGCGGTCGACGGCGCAGTGGTCGCCGACGTGTCACATTTACGGCTGCGGCGGTGCTTAGTGGGTGTGATGAGCTTGCAGGCGCGACATGACGACCCGGCCGAGCGCTCTAATGGCGACTCGGAGCTAGCGGCCTTCGAGGGGTTCTTTCGCAGCCACTATCCGGGCGTCGTGCGCATCGCGCAGACTGTCGTCGGCGACTCCCAGTGGGCGCATGATGTTGCTCAGGACGTTTTCCTCGCCGCCTACCAACGCTTCCCTGGCGACTACGAGCAGGCCGCAGGATGGGTCAGGGTCGCGGCTGTGCACACGGCGCTGAACGCGCTTCGCGGGGAGCGGCGTCGAGGTAAACGTCAGCTACTCGTGCAGGTCGTGGCGCCCATGCCTAGCGCGGAGGAGACGGTGATCGAGCGGGAGAGAAGGGCCGAGTTGCGCCGCGGTTTGCGAAGGTTGCCGCACCGCGCGGCTGCGGTCCTGGTGATGCGCCACGCTGGGATGAGTTATCTGGAGATCGCGGACGCCCTGGGGGTGAAGGCCGGACACGTCGGGACGCTGCTCAGACGGGCGGAGTCCGCGCTTCGAAAGGAGATGGACCATGAGACATATTCCTGACGGAGTGCTTCGGCGGCTAGATGACGAACCCCTGGCCGTTGCGGACAGGGTCAGCGACCATCTGTCGACCTGTGGGCGTTGCGTCGCCCGACGCGCTCAGATCGCGCACGACACAGAATGCGTGGCGCAGCTCTTCTCCGCACCGCAACTCGTACCCGACATCGACGTCGCCTGGGCGCGGCTTCGGCGCGAGTTTCACCGGATCAAGGAGGATGGTGTCGTCGAGCGCCGCCGGCCCACGCCGCCTCTCCGGCGACGCTGGCGCCTTCAGAGACTGCCGCTGCGGACCGCACTGGCGATCGGCGCGGTGGGGATCTTGATTGCCGGCTCGGCGGCAGCGGCCACGTTGACCACGATCTTCTCGCCGACTCACGTCGCCCCGGTGGCTGTGAGTCAGAGCGACCTGCGGGCGATCGCGGCCGTCACGGGGCTCGGCAATACCCAGCCGCTCGGCGGCTTCGCAACTCCTACCGGGTCAAGCACGCTCCGGTTCGGAACCATCACATGGTCGTCGGGCGGCTCGCAGCAGGCTTCCTCGCTTGCCCAGGCGACCGCTGAAGCGGGCTTTCCGGTTTCACTGCCAGCTCACCTTCCCGCAGGCGTGGGTGCCGTGCAGCGGTTGGTCGTTCAGCCGCGCGGGAGGGCCACGATCAGCTTCAATTCGAAAGCCAGGACCCTCGCAGGGAGCTCGGTGAGGCTTGATGCCGGCCCGGCCGTGTTCGCGGGATATGGCGCACCGAACGGTTACGGTGCGCCGACCCTTGCCATTGCGACGATGCGTCGGCCGACAGCGCAGTCCACGGGTGCGAGCCTGAGCCAGATCGAGGCGTTCCTGCTCGGTGAGCCGGGCATCCCGCCGCAGTTGGCCGAGGAGGTCCGCCTGCTTGGTGACTTGCGGACGATCCTCCCGGTGCCAGTGCCCGCCGGCGCCTCGCTGCGGTCGGTCCGGGTCGACGGCTGGCCCGGCGTGCTTGTTGCCGACTCCTCGAACGCGGCCGCCGGGGTCGTCTGGGAGGACGGAGATGGCTTGATTCATGTTGTTGCCGGAATCCTCGATCCCCAAGATGTCCTGAATGTCGCGAACCAACTCGGGTGAGATAGCCGCCGTCGCCGCGGACCAGCGGCTCGCGGCTGAGGGCCAGGTCCAGCTGTCAGAGGCGGCCGGCGCCCTGCCGGGGGATCGCTGTCCGGAGTCGCCGGCCTCGCCGGCGATACATACGATGGGGCTGAGCAAGCGCTTCGGCGACACGATCGCCGTGAACTCACTGTCGATGACGGTGAAGCGTGGAGAGGTGTTCGGGTTCCTGGGCCCGAACGGGGCTGGGAAGACCACTGTGGTGAAGCTCCTGCTCGGCCTCGCCCGTCCCACCGGTGGCGAGGCGCTCGTGCTCGGCGCTCCGTTGGGAGACCGCGAGGCCCGACGGCACATTGGCTATCTCCCAGAGCTCTTTCGCTTTCAGGCCCTGCTGACAGCCCGAGAGGTGCTCCGCCTACATTGCCGACTCTTGGCGCGGCCCAAAGCGACGTGGGATGAGGAAGAGCGCGAGGCACTGCAGACTGTCGGCCTGCTCGAGCGAGGCGACGACCGTGTCGGCACGTTCTCAAAGGGAATGCAGCAGAGGCTGGGGCTCGGCGTCGCGCTACTCGGCAACCCCACCCTGGTTGTGCTCGACGAGCCCACGAGCGCTCTGGACCCCGTGGGACGTCATGACGTGCGCGAGGTCATTCGTGGGCTTCGCGAGCGGGGATCCACCGTGTTCCTGAACACGCACCTGCTCGAGGAGGCCGAGCACGTGTGCGATCGCGTCGCGGTGATCGACAAAGGGCGGGCGGTCGCAACCGGCAGCCTTGACGAGCTGCTCGGGCGACACAGCAGCGTCCGGTTCAAGGTCCGAGGCCTCGGTGAGAACTGGTGGAGCGGTTTCGGCCGGTTCGGTCAGTGGCACTGCCAGGACGAGTGGCTCGTGGTCGATGGCATCGACCCGTCCCGTGTCGCCGAGCTGGTCGGCGAGCTCGTCGCGCGCGGCGGGCAGATTGAGGCCGTGATCCCCGAGCACCAGAGCCTGGAAGCCCGCTTCCTCGAACTGATGGGAGAGCGATGAACACAAGCTTGACCATCGCGGCGCTCACGATCCGAGAGGCCGTGCGGCGACGCCTCCTCCTTGCCTTCATCGCCATCACCGCCGTCATCGTCGGGCTCAGCGCCTGGGGATTTGACCGCTTGAGCCACACGCGCAGCCTCACCTCCGGTGAGACCAGCCTCGCCGTCCCGCAGGCGGTGACCCTGTTCATGTTCATGTTCAGCTTCGTCCTCGCCCTTAGTGCCTCCGCGATCGCATCCCCGTCGATCTCCTCAGAAGTCGAGTCCGGAGTGCTGATGACGATCGTGACCCGCCCAGTCCGGCGGACCGAGGTGCTGCTCGGCAAGTGGCTCGGGCTCGCAACCTTGCTCGCCGGGTACGCGGCGGGCGTCTGCGCGCTTGAGTTCGCGGTCGTCGACTGGGCGAGCGGTTTCGTCCCACCGAACCCGCTACTGGTCACGGTGTACCTGTTCGCAGAGGGAGCGCTGCTGCTGACCCTGGCCCTGTTCTTGAGCACCAGGGTCCCGGTGATCGCCGCGGGCGTCATCGCCGTAGCCGTCTTCGGCGCCGGATGGCTGGCCGGAGTCGTTGGCACACTCGGCACGGCGCTCAACGTCGCCGCCCTGCGAACCATCGGGCAGATCGGACGATTCCTCCTACCGACCGACGGGCTATGGCACGCAGCCATCTACTACCTGCAGCCGCCCTCGCTCATTGCCCAGCACCTCGCCGAGGGTGGACGACAAGATCCGTTCTTCGCTCAAGGAGCACCCTCGTGGGCGTACCTGTCGTGGGTGGCCTGCTGGTTCCTGATCGTGCTGACCGCCGCGGTGGCCAGCTTCGAGCACCGCGAACTCTGACGAAACGCGACTGCACGCGGCCAATGGACTCGCGCGCATCGAGCGCGCTCGAGACGACAACCAGCTCGCCAACGACCGTTTCGTGCAATCCGCCCGAACCACGACATTCCACAGGACACCTGCACACGATCATCCGAGCGCGTCCAACCAGACACAGGCTCAGTCAAAAGGTCCGCACAGCCGCCGCATTCAGAGCAGCGTCCGAGCACCGTTTGCTGATCTAGCAAACCCGCTGTAGCGAAGAAGGGGTCACGTCGTCCGGCGAGATAGGCGGCAACGTGGCTTCCGCTCTGGGCCCCCGACCAACTGAAGCAGCAGCCGAGCCGTTCCAGCCCCTGTGGCGACGATGCGGCAGTCTCGGCCGTCCCGGATCGATCGCGGAGCGGGACGCTTGGGTCGACTCGACCGTCCGCGACAACAGCGTCCTGTCACTTGAACGAGACGACCTCTCGGTCAAGTGGCATCTGCATCCGGCGGATCGTGCCATGCCGCGCCGCTTTGAACGCCAATGCCCCGGTCGGCTGTAGCCCCAGGATGTCGTCCCAGATGCGCTTGGTGACCGGCCCCGGACGACGAACCGATCGAACACGAACGGAGGGCTGTCGGTGGGAAGGAACGTGCGTGTCGTCATCACCTGGAAATGCAGGTGTGGTGTGGTCGAGTTGCCACTGGTGCCGATCAGCCTGAGCACTTGGCCGCGCCGCACCTTCTGGCCGACGTGAACGCGAACCGAGCTGGGCGTGAAATGGGCGTAGAGCAGGAACACGCCCGGCGCCACGCGCAGGACCACGTGGTTGCCTACCGTGTCCTTGATCGGAGGGATCGTCGGCGGCTTGGGAATGTCGGGATTGCTGGGCAGCACCTCCAGGGTCTCGACGACCGTGCCCGCGGCGGCGGCGATCGCGGGTTGACGGTAGGACAGGTAGCTGCTGACTCGGCGAGGGCTGCCGATCCAGGCAGCGGGTGCGAAATCCTCGGAATTTCGGCCCCGCTGCACGTGTTCAACGCCGCGAAGCTTCGCAGCGTTCGGACTCACGGAATGTCGCAATTTGAGCGGCCGTGGGGCGAGTCGGCCGCAAGTCGGCCGCAGCTGTGGCCGAAGTCGGCCACAGCTTATCGCCTCAAGGAAGTTTCAAGGACCGGGAGCGCTGCTCCGCTCGATGGGTCGAGCGATTGAGGGCTAGTGGTCGAGGGCTCGGACGGTTTGCGTACTTCGGTTCGGCGGGCGGCGTGCCGCCGATGTCGAGCGACCGGACAATGTCCTGCAGCGTACGGCACGCGGCGGTTGCATTCGCTTGGGCGGTCTGAGAGGCTGTCGTTCTCATTCTCAACCGTCCGGGGGTCGATGAGGCGCACGCGAATCTCGGCTACGGGCCGTTCGCATCCGGTGGGATGGCGGCGTGGCTCTTGAGCGGCTTGACTGGGCGGTCGGGGCGGGAGACGACCTGCATCTGCTGCCGGGGTTGCAGTCGCCGCGGCTGGATCAGCTGCTTAATATCACCGCCGGCGGGCACGTGGTGCGCGGCGACGCGCCGCCATCGGGCGTGGTCCTGACCTTCTCGGCGCCGTTCAAGCCGACCGATCCGGGATGTGGCGACGTGATCGTCAGCACCCAGAACGGGGTCGTCACGGTCGGTGCCGGGCTGTCCGCGCCTCCCCGGCTGCTGGACTTCCTGGTGTTGGCTACGGCGACCGAGGCGAGCACCGGCACGGCGCTGATTGCCTACGTGCACGTCTACGTCCACACCGCGATCAAGCAGCTGTGGCTGACGCCGTCGACGCTGACGGTCCCGGTCGGCGCTCGCAGCGACCGATTCTCGGTGCTCGCGGAGTTCGATGACGGCAGCTATGGCGACATCACGAACTGGTCGCCGTGGTTCGTCAGGCCGGGGGCGAGCGATCAGCTCGAGGTGCGGATGACAGCCAACGGCCAGCGCGTGCTCGCGTGGCTGTCGAGCAACGCCAATGACCTCGACATCGAGCCGCGAACTGGCGTGCTGACGTGCTTCAACGCCGGCGCGAACGTCACGATCGATCTGATCCTCCGTCAGCCGGTCAAGACCGTGTCGGCGACCGCCATCGGCGCCAACGACTGGCCGAAGCTCGCTCTCCCGTGGCCGGGGGGAGGCACGGTGCTGAAGCTCGACGGCCCGGGCTTCGCCGCGATGGCGAACGTGCCCAACGTCCTGATCATCGGCGACGGGTTCACGGCCGCCGAGCAGTCCGCGTTCGGCGCGCTCGCGAGACAGGCCATCGTCGACGTGCACGCCAATAGTCGCCTGACCCCGTACGGCCTACTGAAGGACGCCATGAACTTCTTCGCGGCGCTGGCACCGTCGCGCGAGGCCGGCGTGTCGGCCTGGACCCCGATGATCCTGACGCCGACCGGCGCCGGCGGCGCGCTTGCGAACGACCACGATGAGAGCTTCCTGCCGGCGTCCGTCGCGGCGCGGGCGCCGACGATCGCCAGCCCCATCCAGAACGTCTCGCGGTTCTTGCTCAACGAGCGCGACACCGCGTTCGGCGGGGCCTTCGGCGACAAGCCGCGTGCGCAGCGCTTTAACGAGATGCGCGGCCTGCATTTGTCTAACCGCCGCGTCGACGACGCCGACCTGGACGCGTTTCTCGGTGCGCTCGTGGATTCGAGCGGCGCCAGCGTCGGCACCGTGTGGACCGCGGGCCCACCGCCCGGAAAGGACGCGTCGCTCCTCGTCGTGCTGACGCGCAGCCTGCATTACGGAGGCGCCAACAATCCCCGCCCCTCGTCCGGGAACGTGATCTGCTTCAGCTTGGGGGACAACGCCACGCACACGACCTCGCCCGCGACCACGGGCCCGGGCCACGAGCTCGTGACCGACGCGATCCCAACCACGCCCGTCCTCACCGTCGAGCTGCGGGTCGTGCACGAGCTGGGCCACTCGTTCGCGCTCGGCGACGAGTACGGAACGCCACCCGGCCAGCCGCTGCGCGGGGTGATCCCCGCGTCTGAGCGAGCAAATGCCAACGCATCGCCGAACCTGCAGACCAAGGACACGCTGCTCACGTCCGGAGTCCTGGACCCGAAAAAGACCAAGTGGGCCCTATGGCCGCGGATCGTGCACGCGGGCGTGCTGACCGCCGCCCCGGCGGCGGCGAAGGGCGGCTTCAAGCTGACTCTGGCGGCCGGCCAGGCGAGCGCCTTCACGCAGGGCGACGTCGTGCGCCTGCGCACGCGCCCGCTGTCGTCGTCGACCCAGTCCGATCAGCTCGTGGTGACGTCGGTGCCGTCGAGCCACGCCGAGCTGCTGGTGCGGCCGCTGGTGGCGCTGAACCCGACGGCCTTCCCCGCGGGCAGCATTCTGCTGGCGCCCAAACGCGACGCCTCCGGCAGCGAGCTCATGCTCGTCCACGCCGGCGTGATGGCTCACATGGTGGCGACCGGCAACCCGCTCAACGCCGCCCCGCCCCCGGTGGCGCCGGATCGCCCCTGCCCGGGCCCGGAACCGGCGTACCCGTTCTCGACGCCGTCGCTCAACTACGGCCCCGGCGGCGCGCCCAACCCGCCGGCCCAATCGGCCTGGATCACAGGCCTGTGGGAGCGCGGTCACCTGTACGACTGCGAGGTCTACCATCCCACCGGCGCCTGCCTGATGAACGTGTTCACGTTCGACCCCGGCCAGACGCAGTCGTTTCAGTTCTGCTGGGTGTGCCGGTACGCGCTCGTCGACGCGATCGACCCGACCAAACACGGCGCGGTGGACCGGGCGATCGCGTACCGGTACCCGAAGTGAGCGGCTCGCGCGGCACGCTGGCGGCGCTGGCGGCGCACCTGGCAGCGGCGGTCGCGCCGCTTCAGGCGATCTTTAGCGACGATCGGAGCTTCTCGACGACGATCGCCCGGCTGGGCTGGACCGTGTCCGCGGTTCCCGCGTCATACGCGGCGGTCGCGGCGGCCGCGGGTGACGCCGCCAAAGCCGCGGACAGCCTCGGCGACGGGGCCAGCCTCGCTGACGCGGTCGCGCTGCTCGAGGACGTGGGTGCGCTGTATGCGGCGCTTGAGAGCATGGACGAAGCCCCCGCGGGGGTGCAGCCAGGGGCGTTCCTCGCCGAGCTGCCGCGGGCGCTGTTCGACTACCTGCTGGCCGACTACCTCGCGCTGGAGCTGCCGGGCGTGATGTGGCCACTGCGCGCGCTCGGAGTGGTCTCCTACGAGCCGGTCAACGCGAGCGACGGGCGGCCCGCTTTCGTACGCACGCGTATCGATTGGGAGCGACTCCCGCGCGCGCTGCGCGACCCGGCGGCGGTGCCGACGGCGGCGTTCGCGTGGGGCACGCGCGAGTTCGACTTCGACGGTCTGCTGAACATCGCCGGCGGCGTGCTCGACGGCCTGGGGATCCCGACGTCGGTCGACCGGGTCGATCCGGCGCTCGCGGCAGCGCTGGAGGCGCAGGCCACGGGCACCCCGGAGCGCCCGGTGGTGGCCGGGTTCACGGTCGTGCTGTTCGACGATCCTGCCCTGCAGTCGCTGGAGCCGATCGGCGTGTCGGTGGTCGAGCTGCCCGCGGAGGCAGCGGCGCTGCCGGGCATCGTGGTACTTCCCAAGCTCCCGTCGGGTCTCGCCTCCGAGGTCGACGTCGGCGGCGGCTGGACGTTCACCGTGCGCGCCGGCACCGACCTCGCCGAGCAGCTGGGGGTTGTCGTGCGACCGGGCGAGACGGCGGTTCGGTATCCGTTCTCCCCCGGTCAGGAGCTGCCGGACGCAGGGTTCGGAGCCTCGTTGGGGGTCGCTTCCGATCCGTCGCGGTTGCTGCTGGGCGAGCCGGACGGGATCCGCGTCGAGCTCGCGAGCGCGACATTCTCGCTCGAGCTCGACGCCGACGGCGCGGGGCTCGAGCTGACCGTCGGCGTCGATCTCGGCGGCCTCGCGCTCGTGCTCAGCCCCGGGTCCGTGGACAGCTTCCTGGCCTCGATCATCGGTGACTCCGATGTGCGCGTCGACGTGCCGTTCGGCTTGTCGTGGTCGAGCCGCACCGGCGTCGGGCTCGCCTCCGACACCGGCTTTGCGCTGTCGCTATACCCCGAGATCGCGGTCGGGGGCGTGCGCGTGGACCGCGTCGACCTCGGGCTTGCGCTCTCGACCGGGACTGGTGGCGAACTCGCGCTCTCGACCGACGCCGCGCCCGAGCTTGCCCTGTCCGCCACCGCCGCGATCGCGGCCGCGCTCGGCCCGGTCTCGTTCGCCGCCGATGGGCTGGGCGCCGAGCTGCCGCTGCGGTTGGCCCCCGGAAACGCCGGCCCGTTCGACGTGTCGTTCGGATTCGTGCTCCCGACCGGACTCGGGCTCGGCGTCGACGTCGACGGCGTGGTCAGCGGCGGCGGGTTCCTCGATGTCGACGCCGCCGCGCAGCGCTACGCCGGGATCGGCGAGCTCGGGATCCTGGGCGTCGAACTCGTCGCCACCGGCGTGATCGTGACCGGGATCTCGGCCGGCTGGTCGATGTTCTTCAGCCTGGCGGCGAAGTTCACGGGCGTACAGCTCGGGTTCGGGTTCACGCTCAACGGGGTCGGTGGCCTCGTGGGGATTGATCGCGGACTGGACGACACGGCGCTCGGGGACGCAGCGCGCACCGGCTCGCTCGACGCGATCCTGTATCCCAAGGACCCGATCGCCGACGCGGCGCTGATCCTCGATGGGATCGACCAGATCTTCCCGCCACGGCCGGGTCAGTACGTGTTCGGGCCGATCGTGCAGATCGGCTGGGGCACACCCACGCTCGTGCAGCTCGACATGGCGGTCGCGCTCCAGCTCCCCGAGCCCCTGACCGTGTCGCTCCTGGGCGCGCTGAGCAGCGTCCTGCCCACGGCCGACGTGCCGATCCTCGAGCTCCACGCCAACTTCGCCGGAACCGTCAACCTGACCGAGGGGACGCTCGCGGTCGACGCCTCGCTGACCGGCTCGCGGGTGGCCGGGTTGCTGATCACCGGTGACATGGCGGCGCGAGCTGCGTTCCTTGACGCACCGACGTTTCTGATCGCATTCGGCGGGTTCCATCCGGCGTTTCCCCCGCCGGCCGGCTTTCCCGACCTCGCTCGCGTGGGGTTCTCGCTCGACGCCGGCGACGCGCTGCGGATCACCCTGGGGGGCTACTTCGCGGTCGCCTCGAACTCGGTCCAGGTCGGCGCGCGCGCCGACCTGTGGGCCGGGGGCGAGGGCTTCACCGTCGAGGGCGGGACGAGCTTCGACACGATTCTGATGTGGGACCCGTTCGCGTTCGCAGTCGGCCTGAGCGTGTGGACATCGGTGACCGCGGCCGGGGCCGATCTGCTCGGCGTGATGGTGACCGGCAAGCTCAGCGGACCCAACCCATGGGCGGTCTGCGCGCAGGCGCAGTTCAGGCTGCTCGGGATCCAGACGGGCTTCGAGATCGACGCGGACATCGGCGACGCCGTCGCCGAGACGCCGCCGGACAAGGTCGATCTCTCACAGCTCGTGCGCGACGCCCTGTCCGCGCAGGACGCCTGGTCGGCGCTGTCGCCGGCCGGGCCCGATCCGGTCCTCGTCGTCGACTCGGACGGCGAGCTTGCGCTCCATCCGTCGGGTCGTGCACAGGTGCTGCAGCATCTGGTCCCGCTCGAGGTCGAGCTCGACCGCTATGGCGAGGCACGGATCGACGGCTCGCCCAGCGTCTCGGTCCGCGGGGCCGGTTCGGCGTCCGCGGACGCAGAGGATGCGCTCGACTACTTCGCGGGGGCGCAGTACTTCGCGCTGACCGCGCAGGAGCAGCTGTCGGCGCCTTCGTTCGAGCTGATGAAAGCGGGGGTGATCATCGGCGGCTCGGGCGCCGACGCGCCGGAGCCGCGCGAGGCGGTGTTCGACTACGAGGTCGTCTACCGCGACCCGGTCGGGCGTGACGACGAGGACGACCCCGGCAAGCCGTTCAGCGCTCGCGACGAGGCGATGACGCGCGCGCTCGGAGTGCAGGCGGCCGCGCCCGGGGCGGTTCGCTACACCGTCACTGACCCGGCCTGGACCGTCACCGACCCCGACAGCGGCCGCCCGACGGGCGCCGTTCCGGTGGGCGGGACCGGTTACTTCGAGGCGCGCAGCGCGCTCAACGGCGGACCGTCGGTAGTGATTCCCACGTATGAGGCGGAGCTGACGGCGTGAGCGCGACGATGCGCTACCTGTCCTACGTGCGTCGTGGTCTGGCGCGGTCGATCGGCGAGCAGGCCGACCGCGCCGGGGTCCCGCGGACCGCCGCCGCCACGGTCGACCTCGCAGTCGTCGCCGCCGGCCAGCGGATCGGGCGCACGCTCGCGGTGCGCGGTCCGGGCTCGGTACTTGCTCTCGCCGCCGGTGAGGTCGTGCGCGTCGATCCGCCCGACGGCGCGCAGAACTGCCCGGTCGGTCTGTTTGCGAGCGCTGAGCTTCGTACCGCCGACTTGCCGTGGATGTTCACTCCGGCCCGGCCGCGCGACGACAGGCTGATCCCGTGGCTGGTCCTCGTGGTCGTCGAGGAGCGCGACGGCGTGAGCCTGGACGCCGGCGTGCTGACGGTCGACGAACCGGCACGCGAGCTGCCAGACCTGCACGAGGCGTGGGCGTGGGCGCACGTCGACGTGCACTCCGACTACGACGACCTGGCGACACTGCTTGACGAGACCCCGGAGCTGGCGACGGCGCGCCTCCTCTGCCCGCGGCTGCTCGCGCCCGATGCGGGCTATATCGCGTGCCTTGTGCCGGCGTTCGAGGCCGGGCGGCTTGCGGCACTCGGTCTCCCGGCGGCGGCCGATTCGGTCGATCTGGCGTGGACGCCCGACACCGGGCCTGTGCGGCTCCCAGCGCTGCACTCGTGGCACTTTCGCACCGCCACCGACCCGGCCGATTTCGAGGAGCTTGCGCGGCGGTTGGCGCCCGCCCCGCTCACCTCTGACGTCGGCGTCCACGGCCTCGACCTGTCTGACCCCGGATCGGGACGGCTTCCGCACGATCCCGTGGTAGTGGGTTACGAGGGCCCGTTGGGCTCTCCGAACATGCAGGCGCCGCCCTGGACGAAGGCGGAGCGCAAGCCGTTTCAGGATGCGCTCGCTGGGCTGCTGGCGGATGTATCCTCGGGCGGGGGTCGTCCCCCGGGCGCGTCCTACGACGCGACCCGCGACGACCCGGTCGTCGGCCCGCCGGCTTACGGCACGCTTCCGTCGGGGATCGACGATGTCCCGGCGCCGGGCGCTCGGCCTACGCGCAAGGCGCCGCGCTGGCTGTCGGAGGTCAACCTCGATCCCAGGAACCGCTCCGCGGCCGGCCTCGGCGCTGAGGTCGTGCGGCGCGGCCAGGAGGCGCTGATGGCCGATGCCTGGGACCAGGCGCGCGGGCTCGGTCAGGTCAACCGCGTGCTCACCCGCACCCGGCTGGCGCTCGAGGTCGGCAAGCGCGGCCACGCCCGGTTCGTGGCGCTCCCCGACGGGGCGTTGCTGCAGGCGAGCGCCGGCGCACACGCCCGGCTTGCGGGCGGCATCGCCGGGCGAACGGTAAGAGGCCGCAGGGCGGACACGGCCGCACCGGCGGGGCTGTTCTCCGCCGCGTTTCGCCGCCGCACGCGCGCGGGCGGCCTGCTCGCGCGCGCGGTCGCGGGCGGTACCGATCAGGCCGTCGTCACCGGCCGCATCACCGAGGCCTACGGCAATGAGCCCGACACGATGCTCGCCTTCACGACGCTGACCTTGCCGCAGGGGCTTGACGCTACGCCCGTCGAGCCCAGTCTCGCGGGCGTGCTGCCGGCGGGCCGCCCGGATCCTCCCGCGCCGCGATCGACCGGCCGCGTCCCTTCCCCGATGGCAACGAGGAACCCGATCAACAATCTGCGCGTCGGCTCGGTGTTCGGCCCGCTCGACCGCTTGGTGTCGGGCCTCGGAACGGGGATCGCAGAGACCGGCGACCTGGCGCTGAGTGCGCTCGCCGCGATCGTGCGCACGCAGCTCGAGCCGACCGCCGTGCTGAGCCGGCGGTTGCGCCAGACGATCGAGCCCGCCGAGGCGTTGGGTGATGAGCCCGTGCCGGCGTCGCTGCCTGCCGCGCTGGATCTTCCCGACCCGCTGTACCGGCGGCTCGTCGCAATCGACCCCGAGGTGCTGATGCCGGGCGCGGGCACGCTCGCTCCCGACAGCGTCGGGATCGCCAAGGTCAACCAGGCGAGCGTCGAGGCGTTCCTGCTCGGCGCCAATCACGAGCTCGCGCGCGAGCTCCTCTGGCGCGAGTACCCGACCCCGGTCGGCGGGACCTGGCTGCGCCAGTTCTGGGACGCGACCGAGCCAAACGGCGACATTCCGCCGATCGAGGCGTGGCGGCCGGGTCCTCTCGGCACGCACGCGATCGAGGGCGGCGACCCGGACAACATGGTCGTGCTCGTGGTCAAGGCCGAGTTACTGCGCTGCTATCCGAGGACGCTGATCACGGCCGTTCCGGCGCGGCGCGTGGGCGGCGTTCGCGAGGAGGATCCGCACGGGACGCCGATCGACCCCACGTTCACCGGGACGCTCGGCCCCGACGCAGTTTTCCTCGGTTTCGATTTCGGCGAGGACGCCGGCGACATCGCCGGTGACCCCGGCTGGTACTTCGCATTCGAGCAGCCGCCGACAGAGCCGGCGTTCGGGCTCGACATTCCGGCCTCCGATGGGAGTCCACGGCTGCGACTGTGGAAGGACCTGACATGGGACGATGCGCGCGTCTCGCCGGACGATGCCTACGTCGGGCTGGACGCGCTGGGTTCGATCACGCTGCCGTACGACGACCGGGGCGAGAACACCTGGACCGAGACGTGGGCCGCCAACGCCGCCGCCATGGCGCGGATCACGCTCCAACGCCCGGTGCGGATGCTCGTGCACGCCGATCAGATGCTCACCTCGCCGGATGGCTGAGCGACTCGTCGCCGATCCCTCCCTGTTCGCGCTCAGCCCGGACAAGCTGAGCGGCGTCTTCACCCGGCTCAGCCCGGTCGACCACAGCAGCGACTTCGACATCGGCGACGCGCCGCTGCTGCTGCTGCCGGTCCGCCTGGAGACGCGTTTCGCCGGCGGCGAGCTGAAGATCCGGATCTATCCCGCGCAGCTTCACGTCGACAGTCACGAGCCGCGGCTTACGGACCGCGAGGTGGCGCTCGGCTTCGCCTACTGGGAGCGTCGCCTCGGCGCCGGCGAGGCCGACGCGGCCCGGGATGACCTCGTCAAACGAATGCCGCCGCGGCGCGCGGTGTGGGTCGCGCGCCAGACCCGCCCGGTACGCGGCCCGAAGGATCCCGATTGGGTCTATCCCGACCCGCCGAGGCGGGCCAAGGTGTCGCCCGCGCGCGCCGCGCTGCTGCCCGACCGCTGGTGCGCGGTTGGCTTTCTGGCCAACGTGCGGTCGTTCGTGGCCTGGGGCGGCGAGGTGCGTACGCCTCTGCACTGCGCGCCCGACGTGGCCGACCTGGTGCCTTACGACGATGCGGATGACGCGCTCGGGGTCGACGCGGGGATGGCTTGGATGGTCGATTACGAGCAGGCGCTGGCGGCGGGGATGGCGATCACGGTCGACGTGTCCGATGTCGCGATCGGCGAGGAGGGCCTGTCGCTGCTGGTGGCCGGGGTCGGTGGTACCGGCGGGGACGACGCGGCGCTGCTGTCGCTGCTCGAGGCTCACTACTACACGGACGGGCTCGACGTCCTCGCCCAGGGCACACCGACCAATAACACCGACGAGGCGGCCGCGGGCTGGACCGCCGAGGTCGTCGACGTCGCCGGGTTGTTCGCACGCGAGCTCGACGGCGACGGCGTCGCGGACCGCATGGCCTCGGGCGCGGCGCAACTCGCGACCGCGCTCGGGCTCGGCGATGACACGGTGTTGCAGCGGCTGCCGGGTGCGGTGGCCGATGAGGACGCCGCGATGACTGCGATGAACCGGGTGATCTGGCCGGTGAGCTGGGGGCGCTACCTCGACATCCTGCTTGCTCCCGAGGATGGGGCGTCGATCCTGCCCCGCGACGGATACGAGGCGATTCGCGACTTCTTCATTGATTACGTGCGTGGCGGTGCTCCGTTGCCGACGCTGTCGGTCGGGCCGTGCCCGTTTGGCCTGCTGCCGATCGTGCGCCGCGACAGCGCGGACATGCACAGCTCCGATCCGCTGCGCGCGCTCGAGGGCGTGCTGCTCGAGCTGCGCGAGCGCTGGCGCGAGTCGCTGCCCGGCGTTCACGGACTCGACCCGGTCGACATCGCCCCCGACGAGGTTGCGGCCGAGATCCTGGGTCTGCTGCCGCACCCGAAGCGGTTCGTGATCAGGCGCCTGGACTACCAGCGGGACCTGCGGATCGGCGTTTGGGAGTTCCTGTGGGAGGCAGGAGCGGCATCCGGCCTCAGCGTCCTTACGTCGATGAAGGAGGGCGACGCCACGACCCGCGGGGTCGACGACGCCACCTCCATCGAGGACGAGCTGAGCCTGCTTGACACCTTCCTCAAGCTCGTGCCCGCTACCGCTCTAAGCGACGACGACAAGGACAGGCTGGAGGACATTCTCGAGACCGCCAAGACCATGTGCCTGGCCCACCAGGCCCGACAGACGCCGATCAACGACTGGTATCCCGAGGCCGTCAACGGCGCCCTGAGCGAGCTCGTGACCACCGATCCGAAGATGTTCTGGTCCAGCTACAGCACGGCCGACACCGATGAGCTGTTCGCGCGCCCGCTTGTGGCGACGGACGGAGATCTTCCGAGCGACTACCTGCTCGACCTTCGCGCGCGCTTGCTCGGCGATCAGCGGCCGTCCGCTGTCGGCCGCGCCGCCATCGCGAGCAGCTCGGGCACGCCGCTGCTGCAGCAGCTGCTCGAGGCGGTAATCGACGGCGTCGATCCAAGCCAGACGGACGCCTACGCCGGCGCGTTGGCGATGCTCGCCCAGCGCCCCACCCCTGAGCTGGAGCTGCGACTGCGCGAGACGCTGGGACTCGCCTCGCACCGACTCGACGCGTGGATCACGGGCCTGGCCTCGCAGGCGCTCGCCTCCCGGCGCGGTGGCGGCGGCGGCGCGCTGCACGTCGGCGGCTTCGGCTGGGTCGAGAAGCTGATCCCCGACGCGGCCGGGACGCGCGAGTCGGGCGGCTTCATACACGCGCCGTCGCTCCAGCAAGCGGTGACTGGGGCCGTGCTGCGCTCGGGGTTCAATGCGCACCGTTCGCACGACCCCGAGTCGGCGATGGCCGTCGATCTTCGCTCCGAGCGGGTCCGGGTCGCCGCGCAGCTGCTCGACGGTGTGCGCCGCGGTGGCGCGCTCGGCGACCTGTTGGGTTGCCGCTTCGAGCGCCGGCTGCACGACCGTGGCCTGGACCGCTTCATCGACGATTGCCGCAGGCGCGTGCTCGAGGCGCACGGCAAAACGCGCGCGCCCCGCGGCCCCGTCGACGGGCTCGAGCTCGCGGGCCTCTACGACGGCGACGGCGTGCGGATCGACGAGCCGGACGGCACGTCGTTCACTGTCGTGACCGACGCCGAGCAGACCGATCCGGCACGCAGGGCCCTCCAGGACGCACTCGACAGCTTGCTCGGCGACATGGATGCGATCGCCGACGCGTCCGTGGCCGACGCGGTGCACCACGTGCTCGAGGGAAACCTCGACGGCGCCACCGCGACGCTCGACGCAATCGCCACGGGGGCCGTGCCGCCGCCGAGCCTCGACAGTCTGGCCACGCCCGTGACCGGCGCGAGCGTCTCGCACCGGCTACTCGTCGCGCTTGCGCCCGCGGCCGAGGCGACGCCCGCATGGGGCGTATCCCCGCGTTCACAACTCGAGCCGGCGCTGTCGGCGTGGGTCGCGGAACAGCTCGGTGACCCCCGTCGCGCGCGCTGCACGGTCACGGTCACGGACACCGGCGAGCAGCTTCAGGTCACGCTAGCCGATCTTGCGGTGAGCCCGCTCGACGCCGTGTTGGAGCCGCTCGCCGTCTGGGAACGGCGCGCCCGCGCCCACGTGCTCTCCGACCCTGACTACGCCGGCTACGAGAGCGCGCTCGATGTTGACCCGTTAACGCCGGGCGAACTCGGGTTCACCGCGGTCGCGGACCTTGCGGCGGCGCTGCGGACCGTTATCTCGTCGTCACGGCCGCTCGACGCGCGTGACCTCGCGCTCCCGGGCGCCGTCACCGACCCAGGCGCGGACCTCGACGACGCAGACGCACGAGTGGCCGCCTTTCGCGCGGGCCTCGAGACAGCCACGGCCACGCTCGAGGCCATGCTGCCGCCGCCCACCGACACCGATCCGGCGCCGATCGGCGACGCCGACCTCTCCCAGCTCCGGGCCGCGCTCCGGGCGCTCGCCGGATATGGGATTGGAAGCGCCGTGCCGGTACGCGGTTACACCGAGGCCGGGCGAGCCGCTCTGCACGCCGACGCCCGGTCGGCGCTCGCGGTCTGCAAGGCGCGGCTCGCCGCCGACTCGCCACTGGAGCCCGGGTTCTTGTTGCTGCCCCACTTCGCTGCCCAGGCGGCGGGGTTCGAGCGCGCCCTGGGTCGGAGCGGCGACCTGCTCGGCGGCGACCGCGCGGCGGCGATGGGCTGGCTGCGCGGTGTCGCGCACGTGCGCGAGCGCACGAGGGCCCTCGAGCAGGCGATCTCGCTCGGCGAGCTGCTGTTCGACGTGACCAACGTACAGCCGGTGGTCGGTCAGATCGGGGCGGGCACGGACGAGCCATGGCTTGCGCTCGAGGCGCCGGCCGACCGGCGCCGCGGCGCTTTGTGCTGGTTTGTGATCGACGGCGGCGGACGAGCCGCGCTCGCGCGCGACGGCGTCGGCGCCGGGGTGGTGGTGGACGAATGGGCCGAGGTCGTGCCGACCGGCGAGGTCGTCACCGGAGTCGCAGTCGACCTCGACGCCCCCAGTTCGCAGCCGCCGCAGACGATGCTGCTGGGCCTGCCGCCCCGGAATCGCCGGTGGGGCTTCGACGCCGTGCTCGACACGCTGCTCGAGGCGTTCGAGGCGGCGAAGCTCAGGGCGGTCGACCCGGACGTGCTCGTCGCCTACGGGCAGCAGGCGCCGGCAATCTTCGTGCCGGCCACGATCGACTCCGGCCCCGAGGAGGAAGCCCCCGGTGGCTGACATTTTCTGGGATCGGCTTGAGCCTCACACCCGCGACCCGTCGCTCGAGGAGGGCCTGCAAGAACGGATCGCCGACCCGCTGTGGCTGCTGGCGCGCCAGTGGCAGGTCGGCGAGTTTCGAGGCGAGGACGCGGCGTCGCCGATCCACCTGCGAGCGACCGTCCAGCACCATCCGCTCAGCGGCTTCCGCAACGACTCCGACCCCGACGCGCCCGAGGAGCCCTTCCCTCGCGGCAGACCGCTCGAGTCGCGCGTCGAGGCCGAGGCTCTGCGAGGCCCGGGTCGCACCGCCGCCGCGGCTACGAGCGGACTCCAGCTCCTGCGCCGACTCGACGACGGTGGCCTCCAGCACTTGCGGTCGACGCTGCGCGAAGCGTTCCCGCTAGAGCCCGAGCCGTCCGCGGCCGACGGGCTGCCCTCGCGCGAGCAGCGCCGCCTCGCGCTGATGGCGAGCGGCTCGCTCGACGGGCTGCGGGCGTTCGACGCCGGTCGCGACGCCGTGATCGCGCTGGCTGCGGCGAGCGACCAGGACGCGCTCGGACTCGCGGTCGATGCGTGGCGAACCGAACTGCAGCGAACCTATGACCTGCCCGGCGCCTCGGGTGAGACGTGGATCTCGGAGCAGCTCGACCACGCGTTCGCGGTAACCGCCCGGGCCGGCGACGACGTCGTCCTGGAGGCATCGCAGTACCCTGGCGGCCGACTCGACTGGCACGCCTTCGACGTCGCCGCGCCTCCCACGCGTCTCGAGCCGCCCGGGCCTGTGTCCGGCACGAGGGTCGATGTGCTCCCGGTGCGCCTGACCTACGCCGGGATGCCGGCATCGAGCCACTGGGAGCTCGAAGAGGGGGCGGTCTCGTTCGGCGGCCTCGAGGCCGGGCCGGCGGACCTGGCACGGCTGCTTGTGGCCGAGTTCGCGCTGGTCTATTCGGATGATTACTTTCTGTTCCCGCTCCGCTTGCCGGCGGCAAGCATCGCCCGCGTCGCCGAGCTCACGGCGTGGAACGCGTTCGGGGAGCGCTTCCAGCTGCCCTCTGCCGCGCGGCTCGACGCGCTCACCTCGCGCGACGGGCGGCGTCCCTGGGCGTTGTTCGAACTCACGGGTGACCGGTCGGCCCAGATCGGCTCGACGCCGTGGCTGTTGCTTGTGCCCGCGCTCACTGCGGCGCAGAACGGCCCTCTTCTCGAGTCGGTCAGCTTCGTTCGCGACGAGGAGGCCAACCTCGCGTGGGCGATCGAGGAACGGATCGAGACCGTCACCGGCGGCTCGGTGCGCCGACGGCTGCTGGCCGACACCGCTGCGGATGGATCGGCACGACCGCAGCCGCCGACCGACGACGCCAGCGATTCATCGACCGAGGCCGCATGGCGCTACCGGCTGCAGTCGCCGGTGCCGCCGTACTGGATCCCGCTCGCTCCCGAGCCCCTCGGCTCCGACGCGTCGGCCCAGATCCGCTTGAGGCGCGCCCGCCTGCTCGCCTGGGAAGAGCTGCCGGATCCCAGCGTCGCCGGACCCAAGGGCCGCGTGCTCGAGCCCGACAGACCTTTCTATCTGAGGGAGGAGGAGATCCCGGTCGCCGGCGTCCAGATCACTCGCCGCTGGCAGCTCGCTCGCGGGGCAGATGGACGGCCGCACCTGTGGCTCACGCGGCGAAAGCGCACGGGCCGCGGCGAGCGCGGATCGGGCCTCCGCTACGACCAGATCGAAAGGTGAAACCGCGCGTCGCCATTTTCGTGAAGGCGCCGACTCGGTGTGCGACGCTCAGCCTTCGTAGAAGAAACCCATCCGAATTCCGTTGGGACCGGTAGCGGTGATGTAGTTCCCGGCACGTACCAGTCGGAGCCGGTAGCGCCTGCGCGGCACAGGCGAGACGACATAGATGAGTCGCGTGCCAGCGGATCCGCATCGGGTGCGCCAGACTTCCCCTCTCACGAAACAGCAGCCGCCTCGTTGCTTAATCTGCGGCCGTCAAGGACTTCTGTCACTTCGGCGGGGCCGAATATCGGAGCAGCAGCCGGAGCTGCGCTGCCCGAATAGACACTATGGAGGACCCGCTGGCTGGTAGTCGAACCTAGTCGGCACCCCCCGCGTAGCGGGGTTGAAGTTCGCGTCGAAGGTTCCAGCTTCGACGCGGGCCACATCTACGAGGAGGTGCCGACATGCCTGACGGTATCCGTTGGGTCGGTCTGGACGTGCACGCGCGCGAGTCGACGCTCGCGGTCTTTGACCAGGGCACCGGCGAGGTGCTCACGCGACGGGTGGTGGGTCGCCCGCACGAGTTGCTGCCGGTGCTGCTGGACATTCCTCGGCCGGCGCGGATGGTGTATGAGGCGGGGCCGACCGGCTACGGGCTCGCGCGCCGCGCGCGGGCTGTGGGGATCGAGCTCGGGGTGTGCGCGCCGAGCAAGACCGAGCGTCCGCCGGCGGATCGGGTCAAGACCGATAAGCGCGACGCGATCCGCCTGGCCCGGTTGCTGGCGGCCGGCGAGTTGACGTTGGTCACGGTCCCGTCGCTCGAGCGTGAGCAGCTGCGCGATCTGGTGCGCTGTCGCGAGGACATTCGCGTGGATCTGATGCGCGCGCGAAACCGGATCGGGAAGTTCCTGTTGCGCCGCGAGATCTACTGGGAGGGACGCGGTGAGACGTGGTCGCGGAAGCACCGCTCGTGGCTGACCTCGGTGCGGTTCGCCGACCCAGCGTCGCGGGCGACGCTGGCTGACTATCTGCACGCTCACGATGTGCTGATCGCCCGCCGCGACCAGGTCGAGGCCGACCTTGCACAGCTCGCCGTGAGCGCCCCGTGCGCGCACACGGTCGCGCGGCTGCGCTGCCTGCGCGGGATCGACACGCTGACCGCCCTGGGGCTTTGCTCAGAGATCGGCGAATGGGAGCGCTTCGATCATCCCGACCAGCTCGCCTCCTATCTCGGGATCGTCCCGAGCGAGCACACCACGGGCAGCCAGCGGCGACTCGGGTCGATCACCAAGGCCGGCTCCACCCACGCGCGGCGGCTGCTGGTCGAGGCCGCATACCACTACCGCCGCGGACCCGCGGTCGGTGAAGCGCTCGAGCGCCGCCAGCGCGGACAAGCACCCGAGATCATCCACATCTCCTGGCGCGCGCAACGCCGCCTCAACGCCCGCTGGCGCCAGCTCAAAGACGCCCGCCACAAACCAGGCGGGATCGTCGCGGTCGCGATCGCCCGCGAGCTCGCCGCCTACTGCTGGCAGATCGCCACCTTCACCCCTCATCCCGATCCGGTTCCGCCGACATCCCTGCCGGCGGGCGACCCCCTCACGCACACAGCCTCGCTCCCACACAAGCACACACCAACCACCCGCAAGAGGCTCACCAACTCACGCTAAACCCCATCGACACCCCGTTGCGGCTGGCGAGGCGGCCCGAGCATCCCCGGCTCGCGCACACAACTCCGCGATTAGTCGCCTGAGCACCCGCCCACCGGCGGCCGCGCTCGACAATAGACAGCGGACGTGCGACGAACAAAGGTCTTGGGGTTACACCAGCCCCCGAATATGAGCATGACCGAACGTCGCGAACCCCCGGACGCCCGGACCGCCCCGCAAGCCGCAACCACATCGATCCCGCACACCAACCAGACAATGGCCATCAACCCCTACCCCTTGACACCCGCTCCTCCATATGGGCGACAATGGGGAAGTGAGGTTGGCGCGGAGGCAGACCGCTGAGGTCGTTCCGGACCGACTGCCTGAGAGAGTCCCGATCGCCGTCGGCTGCTATTGCTCGATCGGCGAGCGATGGTGAGCAGGTCGTAAGCTCGGCACCTGTTCGTGGTCAGCTGCGGTCACCTGTTGCCTCGCCGGCGGTGTGCGCTTCGCGACCGGATGCGACTGGTCGGCATCGGGCCGACGCCGCCGTCGGCGACGACTATGCGCTGCGCGATGTGCTGACGGCTTCGAGGCGCTGAGCCGACGTTACGATCCACTTCTTGATCGCCGCTATCTGGTCCGGAGCGAGGTCCATCTCAATGGTCTCTTCGAGCGCTCGAACGCTGGGGGTCCCGGCGTCTAGTCGTCGCTTGCGTTCCTGCGTCAGGGCTACCTGGAGAATGCGACCGTGCGTCGGGTTGGGGGTGTCTGTAGATCAGGCCCTCCCGCTTGAGCGTGGCGAGGACGCCGTTCATCGCCTGAGGGGTGGTGTTGCAGGCCCGCACCAGGTCGGCGCCCGACATACCGGGGTCTCTCGCGAGCACGAAAATGCGGCGGGGCCAACCACGAGCGGATCGAGCGTCGTGCCTAGCCGCTGCCGCCTAGTTCTTCGTCCGGTCTCGGCCCGGACCGATGGACCTTCCACGTGTTGTCCTCTAGGTCGGGATGGCGCACGAGTTCGGCCCGGCACTGCGGACAAGTCGCGCGTTCGAATCGCACAACACGTTGGCCGATCGTGTACTTCCCCATATCGAGGACTGACTCGCCGCACCTGGGACACGTAAGGTCTGCCGTCATTCCGATACCGGTTACGCGGGGAATGTACCCGCCGCGACCCGCCGCGACATAAAAGGTCCGACACCGCGCGGCGGTGGGCGCTGGCGGAGTGGCCGTCGCCGCCGTCGCCTCCCCGCGGCCGAGGCTTTCGCCGACGGCGGTCACGATTCGATCCAAGAGTTCGGCGTGTTCGCGTCCACGACCGAGGCGTTCACGGTTACGCTGCTGACGGAGCTGCTGCGGCGCGTGAGCCTGCATCCCGAGGTCCCATCCGGAGTCAAAGTTGTGTTGGAGGGCGCGTACGCTGCCGAGCTCGACCACTGGCGGTTTATTCGCAATTCTTCCGCCCGACCACGAAGCGGTTCTGGATTCCAGACGGAGTGTTCGGCGGCGCGGGCGACGCGTTGGACCTGACGGCGGTCGGCAATGCGCTTGTCGCTGGCGAAACTTTGTTCGTCAATACCTATCTGATCGGTGTGACGACGTTTGCGGGGGCGGGCCGCTCAACTTTCGCACGCTACTCCGCAGAGCTGGCCGGGGTGGACGCCGAGCACCGTGTGCTCGCGCAGACGCTAATCAACGCCAGCCCGCACGACAACCTCGGCTTCGAGGTGTTTCGCTACAAGCGCGTGCGCGCGATCTTGGCTGCGCTCGAGGGACTCGGCTTAGGCTTCGGGCAGCAGGGCGCGATGCGCGGAAGCTTCTACGACTTCCCGCGGCCGCCAATGCCCCCGCCGATCCCAATCCTTTCGAACAAGCCGCGGTAGAGGCGCAACAGAGATCTGATCAACGCTGAGCGACGGTCGCTGGCCCGGGATCTGTCGAGGGACATACCGGCAGCCACGCTTATCGATCGGCTGAGAGGGGCGACTCTCGATACTTGCAGGGCGTTGCGCAGGCGCCCACCCGCTCCGCGCTCACGCTGAGATCAGCCATCGGCGCTGTCGATATCCGCACGAGTACGAGCGCGGCAGCTCGCATTCGGCGGCAAGATTCTGTCGCCGCAGGGTCCGCGACGCCCTTGGGCGGACTGTCGCTCGCCACCCGATATCAACCCCAGCCCCGACGCCCGCGACACCGGCCTCCGCGAGGCGGGCGTGGGGGCGGGCAGCTCAGCCGACCGCGCAAGCTGGCGGCTTGCTCGCGCGAGCGCTCCAGGCTGATCGCGCTCGAGCTCCAGCGACCAGGCCGCGAGCACGGCGGCTCCCTCACGCGCAGCCTGCCCACACGCCGCCCGGTCGCTTCCGGCGCGCCGCAGCTGCAGCCGGACGCGCTCGATCTCACTCGTGCAGCGATGCCACACCAACCCGCGCTGCTCGACTTCTGCTTGCCGCTCATCGGCCGAGCGAGGTGCGGCCCCCGACCGCCACATCTCCGCGGGCTTGGTAGTGGCGCGGTCTTGTTGCCAGGTTCCCCGCAATCCCGGCAGAGGCCACGTGTTCTAGCTCACGAGTCTGAGCCGCGGAGCGCTGGCTCTCGGCTCTCGGACCCGTAGAGCGGTTCGGGCGTCCGGACCCGGGTAGAGCCCGCCTATGGCGCACTTGTTCGATCCGCGACGAGTGCTTGAGCGAGCCCGAGGGCCGAGCCGCAACCGCCAGCCCGCGAACGGACCGACCGGGCTCGTTGGCATCGGTTTCGCAACCGGCGTAGCGACCGCGGGCGGCGTGATGCTGGGCCGCAAGGTGGTGACGACCGCCAAGATCGGCAAGGGCCATCCGCTCAAGCATCGCATGCTCGACGTGGCGGCCGGCGCGATGCAGCCGAAATATCCGCTGAACGCGATGAGCACCTACCTCAATGGTTTTCACATGTACGCCGACGAGATGGGCCGGCAAGTGGAGGCGACGCATTTCTGCATCCACCTGCGCCATGACCTGCACCAGTGCGTGATCTTTGACCGCAACGCGCCCGACGCCCGCCTGATCGGGATCGAGTACATCATCAGCGAGGAGCGGTTCCGCGGATTACCCGAAGACGAGCAGCGGCTGTGGCATAGCCACCATCACGAGGTGAAGTCCGGCACCCTGGTCGCCCCGGGCATTCCGGATCTCGCCGAACACGCCTACTTCGAGGACCTCGTGACGACCTATGGCAAGACGTTTCATACCTGGCAGTACGACCGCGACGATTTCCCCTACGGAATCCCGCAGCTGATGATGGGTCTGACCGAGGATGGACAGGCCAACGAGACGCTGATCCACGACCGCGACCGCCGGTTGGGCATCTCCACGGCGCACAAGCGCCAGAACCGGGCGGATATCCCGATGCCGAAGGTGGCGTCGGGCGCCAACGTTTGGGAAAGCGGGCGGACCGTGCAAACGCGCCTGGAGGAGATGGACTTCAAGCGGTAGCCACTTCGGCGGCTCGCAGCAATTGGGATGCAACGCTAGATAGATAGAGAAAGTGATCGCGAGCGGTAACGCGGAGGACCAGTTCGCCGAGGAGCTAAGCGTCCAGCTAGTCACGCGGAGCTCGGGTCCCAGCCGGACGGGGTGGTCCATCGCGTCGGCGGCCCATCAGTGGCTCGTCGAGTGCAGCCACCCCCCGTTGCCCGGCGGCCCGGTTCCCCCGCTTGGCCGCTCGCCATGCTGAGGCCCCAGAGCGCTATTGGCCGGCGACGACCGACCGGTTGGGCCAGAACACGACGTCCTGACGATCGGCGTAGTGCAAGACCGGGTGCTCTTGGAAATCGGTTCCGAGCTGGCGCCCCATCGAGTTGGACGCGATCGTCGCCCGGGCCGGCTGAATCTGCCAGGGCGGATGGTGAATCTCACCGCGAAGGACGCTCATCCTGCGATCGAGGGTGTAGAGGCAATAACGCTCGACAGCCCAATGCTCAAATGACCCTGCGCTCGCCGCGTAGCCTGGACCGGTCGCCCAATATTCGATGGCGCATTCCACCGGGGTACCCGTGGGATCGACCCTTCGGCTTCGATAGCTGACCCCTCCTGCAAAGTGTCTGACGTCGATCTTTGAGCGAAAGTACGGCAGCCGGTAGGCGCGGCGAGCCGCCGCGATCGCCAGGACGTTGGGGACATCGAGGCTGAAGAAGTAGATCCCCGGACGATCCTCGATCGTGGCGTAGGTGCGGACGTTGATCTCCGGAAAGCGTGCCGTCCCGGGCAGTGGCGGCAGGAATCGAAGTCGTAGGCCGCCGACCAGAAACGGGGTAACGCCAATCCAGGCCGATCCGTCAAACGTATCGATCGGAATCTGCGGTGGCACAAACCGCCGGAGCCGGGACTCCTCGATCGGCCAATGCGCGAACAGCAGACGCTCCCAGCTTTGCCCCATGATCCAAGGCCCCTCGGGCACCGGCCACGGACGATGACCGACCTCGCGCAACGCCTGCCGCTGTCGCCAAGCACAGGCAAGGTCCGCCGGACCCACGGTCACGTCAACCGATTCCTTCTGTCGTTACTCGCATCCGGCCTCTCAAGACCGTCGCGCGACCCGACGTGCAGCGGCATATCCGATTGCCGAGAGCGCGAGGAGCGATGCGCTGGACGAGCCGTTCATCGATCCAGACTTCGCGGATTCGCGCGACCAGCTGCGGGAACTCAGCCTGCAGTCCGCCGGCGCCGGGAAAGACAAAGGCGGCGCCCTGCGCCGCCCAAAACAGTGCGGGTAACAGAGCCGCGAGCGCCAAATCGTCCTGCGGGGTTCGATCCTGACTGTGCAGCAAGTACAGGCTGGTGGGGCCAAGCAACGAGCCAAGGGTAATTGCATCGCGTCGTGAAACCGCGCGTGCGGAGGCCACGCCGGGTTGAGGAGCTGAGTGCGGTTGAAAACCGCGAGGAATCCTCCGACCGATGTCGCGACCGCAATGCCTGTCATCAGCCGCTCCCCGCACTTTTGGACAGCACCGCAGTTATCGGCGAAGATCGTCATACGCCGTACAGGAGTACCCGTCGAATGCTGGTCTACGCACGCAAACGACCGTCGTCGAGCTCGACCGGCACGAGCTGGGACGCAGCCCGTGGAGAGGCGGCGAGCACCAGAGACGGCTACATCCGGGCCTCGGCGTAGGCAGCTTATGGGCGGGTAGTGCAGAACCTGGCCTCAGTAGGTGTCTCGATCTTAAGGAGCGTGCGGTGCCTCAAGTGCCCCAGCAGCAGAAGCCGCCCGGTGCAACGGCTGACATGACGCCGGCTCCGGACCACGGCGAAGAGAGCTACGTCGGTTCGGGCCGCCTCACGAACAAGAACGCGGTCATCACCGGCGCCGACAGCGGGATCGGCAAGGCGGTCGCGATCGCCTTTGCGCGGGAGGGCGCCGATGTCCTCATCTCCTATTTGGACGAGCATGAAGACGCGAACGACACGGCTCGGTGGGTTGGCGAGGCCGGCCGCAAGGCGGTGTTGCTCGCCGGGGATCTCACCGATCCGGCCCATTGCCGACGGGTGATCGCGACCGCGGTCGAGGAGCTCGGCGGCGTCGACGTGCTGGTCAGCAACGCGGCGTTTCAGATGACGCACGAGTCGATCGAGGACATCCCCGACGAGGAGTGGGACCATACGCTGGCCACCAACCTCAGCGCGATGTTTCACCTCGTCAAGGCGGCCGTGGCCCACATGCAGCCGGGCGCCTCGATCATCGGCACGAGCTCGGTCAACTCCGACACGCCCCTGCCGACGCTGCTGCCCTACAACGTCACCAAGGCCGGCATCGCCAACATGTGTGCAAGCCTCGCGCAAATGCTCGCCCCCAGGGGCATCCGTGCGAACAGCGTCGCGCCTGGCCCGATCTGGACCCCGCTAATTCCGGCAACGATGCCCGAGGAGCAGGTCGAGAACTTCGGCACAGAGGTTCCGCTCGACCGGCCCGGACAACCCGCCGAGCTTGCGTCGGTCTACGTGATGCTCGCCTCCGACGAGGCCAGCTACGTTTCCGGCGCCCGCATCGCCGTGACGGGCGGAAAGCCGATCCTCTAGCACACTGCGCCGGGGCAAGTCGGTCGCGAAGACGAGCCCTGAGTCGCGACGACGAGCCCCCGCCCCGGCCGTTTACGGCACGCCTCATGGGGCAACCGTAGCCCATGCGCAATACACCAGGTCCCTTCCCCCGTCCGTCCTCCTCCCCCGGTATCGGGCCGGTTACGCTGGCCGACGGTCTGGGCTGGGCGAGCGTCCTGCTCGGCGTGCCGATGCTGACCGCCACACGATTTCCCCGCTGGATCGGCATCGAGGGCGACGGCAATCTGTCGCGTTGACCGCGTTCGTCTCGGCGTGCGCGAGCTGTCGGCCACCTTCACCATCAACGGGATGCGCCACCGCCGCATCGGAGCGTGGGCGCGCGTGGCCGGCGACACGATGGACCTCTTTCTGCTGGGTCGCTCGTTCGTCCACGCCGCCAAAGCACGCCGCGGTTACTCGGCGCGATCGGCTTCGTGGCCGGGATCCATGCGGCCGACATCTACACGGCGATCCAGATCAGCCGCGCCGAGCGCGTCGGCATGAGCGACGGCTCGACCAGCCAGGGCGTCGGGATGACCGACGAGAAGGACACGGGTCGACGCACGGCAATCACCATCCTGAGGTCAGAGGACGAGGTGCGCAGCGCCTTTGCCGGCTTCCACTGGGTCGGGTTTGACCCTTTGACCGCCGAGACCCGGGGGGAGGTTCGGTTCACGCCCCCCCGGTGAGCGCGTGCAACGGCCGGCCCAGCCGGCGGGAGGTGCGGTCTGATGCGCGCGACGGTGTGGAGCGGGCGCAACACCGTCCAGGTGGAGAATGTCCCCGACCCCCAGATTCTCAATCCCCGTGATGCCATCGTGAAGATCACCTCGACCACGATCTGCGGCTCTGACCTGCATCTGTACGACGGCTACGTCCCGACGATGGGCTCCGGCGACATCCTAGGCCACGAGTTCATGGGCGAGATCACCGAGGTGGGTGCCGACGTCAACAACCTGTCGGTCGGGCGACCGTGTCCTGGTGCCCTTCCCGATCGCCTGCGGCAACTGCTACCAGTGCCACCGCGGCATGTTCTCGATCTGCGAGAACTCCAACCCCAATGCGGCGCTGGCCGAGAAGCTGTGGGGCCACGCGCCGGGCGGCATCTATGGCTACTCGTGACTGACGGGCGGCTATGTCTGCGGTCAGGCCGAGTACGCGCGGATGCCCCATGCCGACGTTGGCCCGATCAAGATCGAGAACTCCGACCTGACCGTCGACCAAGTCCTGTTCCTATCCGACGCCCTCCCCACCGGGTTCTACGGCGCCGATGTGTGCGACATCAAGCCGGGCGATGTCGTAGCGGTCTGGGGCGCAGGCGCGGTTGGGCTGTTCGCTATGGCCAGCGCAAAGATGCTCGGAGCCGAGCGCGTCAAATCTGCGGTGGCACAAACCGCCGGAGCCGGGACTCCTTAATCGTCGCGCCCAGTGATCGGTCGCGGCACCACCGGCTGATGGGCAGATCTCTCGCTGCCGCCGGGGGAATCCTTACCAGCCGGAGCCGCGCCGGAACGCGCCGTGGGTGGCGGTGGCGGGCCGGTCGGTCTTGTTCGTTGGAGCGTGGCGGCTATGCCTGTCTTCATCCGCTCTGCTTCTACGGTCCATCGCCTACCCGCTCGCGGCCGAATGACGACGCGCCGGCTCGTCCTTCAGCTCGACGGCCGGCAGCAGGCGACCGCAGGGTTATCGCGGACATATGCTGGCTCTGAGGGAACTCGTCAAAAACAAGCCTTGGATTTCGCGTCTCCGCGCCGGGTAGGCGCGAAAGGTGCGGTTAGAGCCCAACGTGGTTGCCGGGTCCATCGGATCGAGGATTCGTTTACTAACTGGTATCTGCTCGAGGACGCCGGTCGGCTCACGGTCGTCGATACCGGTGTGCCGAGCTCCTGGGAGTCGCTGCACGCGGTGCTGCCCCGTCTCGGCCGGGCCGCGAGTGACATTGAGGCGACGAAGCAGAAGGCGACGCCAACCCAGACATGGGGCAGAAAGGGGCGCGTGAGGAGAACAGGGGTGGTCGCCGCTGACCGGCGGCGAGCACCTTCTGCTCTGGGAGTGATCAAGCAAGAGAGGAAACAGATGACCGCCAGGCGCCAACGAACAGGAACTCGTCACCGCCGCAGCCGAACGCAACCTCGGCCTCTACGGACTGAGCGCCTACCGCACGCAAGCCAGGCACAGGGCCACCTTCGCTGGTCCTAGGGCGCGCCCGGCTCGGCGGGAGCGCCGTGGCCGCATCGGCGACGAAACTTGGGGGGTAGTTGGTCAGGAAGCTTTGGAGCGGCGCTTCTGCGAGACGGCACGGATCAGCTGCGCCTTGCCCATCTTCGATCGCCCACTGATGTCCAGCTTGGCGGCCTCGCGGCGCAGCTCGGTCACGGTCATGGCGCCGGCGCCGCTGCCCGTGCCTTTCGTCGCGCCGCGTTTCCTTGCCGCCGCCTTTGCGCCCTCGCGTCCGAGCGCTGACCTGGTGTCGCGCGACAGGTTGGAGATCGTGCGTTCGCTTCGAGCGGCGCTCTGTGCCTTCTTGACATTCTTACGCGCCGCCTGACGTTGCTTTTGAGTTGCCATGTCTGGCGGTTACCCGCGGACGGGCGTAGCAATCTCGCTACAGCAGCTTGCCCGCAGTCACTGAGAGGTCGCGCACGCGGGTTCCGGTGCCTCGTCGGCGGCGTTGGCGATCCGGCGGCGACTTCCAAGACCCGATCTCCCCGATGTTCCTGGACCCCATCGGGTTGGACGACAGGCCTGAACGGGGGCGCCATCCGACACCCGTCGTCATCCCGCTACGGCGATTGGGATCTCGACGGTCATCGCCCCGGCGCTCGCACCGCCGCGCCGACGCCGATCCAATGGACCAAATCGAACATGGCCACTGCTGCGATGGCCTAGCTAGGTGCAGCCGTAGGCCCGCTAGGCGGTCCATGGCGCCCACCACGGTTTCAAGCCGCATAGCGAGGACCACACCCCCTGAACGTGGGATTTGCGAGCGCAGGAGCTGGGGGGTGATAAGCGAATACGGGATCCGATGGCAAACCATGCTCCGGACGGGCTGAGTGTCGAACGTAGTCGCGACCTGCAGGGCCGCTCGGGCCATGTGTGGTACCGCCGGGCTCTGCTCGGTGTGATCGCGGTGCTGCCGATACTCGCTCTGCTAAACGTCTTCGGTCAGCGCCCTACTACGACTTCGGCACATACGCTCGCCGCGGATTTGGCAGTCACTGCGCCGGCGCGGCTGCGCAGTGGGCTGATCTTCCAGGTTCGCGTAAAGGTGACGGCACACCAGGACCTTGCGAAACCGCAATTGGTGTTCGATCCGGGCTGGTGGGAATCGATGAGCGAAAACTCCATGGCGCCGAATCCCAGCAGCGAGACCAACGAAAACGGGCGCATCGTTCTCTCCTACAACAAGCTCGCGGCCGGCCACAGCCTGCTCGCGTGGCTGTACTTCCAGGTGAATCCCACCAACGTCGGCAACCGCCGCGAGGACGTGGAGCTCGACGACGGCGCAACGCCGATCACCCAAGTACACCGTTCCCTCACGATCTTTCCCTAAGGGCGCATGGATCTGGTCTTCCGCGCAGTTGTCGTCTTCTTTTTCATCTTCCTGATCACCCGGATCGCGGGAAGACGGGAGCTCAGCTCGCTTGAACCGTTCGACGTGATCCTGCTCGTCGTCCTCGGCGACCTGGTGCAGCAAGGGATCACCCAGAGCGACGAATCCGTCACCGGCACGCTGATCGTCATCTCCACGGTCACGCTGCTCTCGGTATTCGTTGGCTGGGCGTCGTTCCGCTCCAAGCGGGTTCGTCTCGTCACCGAGGGCGAACCGATCATCCTGATAGACGACGGCCGGATCATCGAGCGCAACCTCGCCCGCGAGCGCCTCACCCGGGGCGACGTCGAGGAGGAGGCCCGAAAGCAACAGATCGCCTCCCTCAGCGATATCCGCTGGGCGATCCTCGAGAAGGCCGGAACGATCAGCTTTATACCGAAGCCGTAGAGGGGCAAGTGCCGAGCTCGGACTTGGCAACCGCCCAGAGAACCGGTGACCGCAGAGCGCGCTGGCTCAGAACTTCATCGGCAGTGATCGTGATCAGTCGTTTCTTCTGGGCTCGGCGCGCGGGGCACCGGACACCCCTCTCGACATGAATGGAGGACGACAATGAAGTTGGGCTACTTTCTCTCATCAGAGGAATGAGACCAAGGGATCATTCGACAAGCCGTGCAAGCCCAGCGGGCCGGGTTGACCGACTTTGGATCTCCGACCACTACCAACCCGTGGAACGACCAGCAGGGCCATAGCTCGTTCGTGTGGTCGACGATCGGCGGGATCGCGGCGCTCACCGACGGGATGGCTGTCACTACTGCAGTCACGTGTCCCACGATCCGGCTGGATCCCGCGATCGTTGCACAGGCGGCAGCCACCTCGGCAGTGCTGCTCGGCGGCCGGTTCAACCTTGGCGTCGGCAGCGGTGAGGCGCTCAACGAGCATATTCTGGGGAACCGCTGGTCGGAGGCCGACAAGCGTCTCGAGATGCTCGAGGAAGCGATCGAGTTGATCCGCCTCCTGTGGCGCGGCGGCGTGCAGAGCCATCGCGGTCGCCACTGTCGAGTCGAGCACTGTCGCGTCTACGATCTACCCGAGCAGCCACGAAGGTCGTCTCCGGCTTTGGCGGAATAGTCGGTGGAGCTCGCCGCACGGACGGGCGACGGGTATTGCACGGTGGGACCGGACGCTGAATCGGTCGAGCAGTTCCGCGCCGACGGGGGCGGCTCGAGACTGGTGCACGGCGGCCTGAAGGTATGTTGGGGAGAGGACGCGAAGCAGGCACGCCGGCTGGTCCATCATCTCTGGTCCAATGAGGGCCTGCCCGGCGAGCTAGCCCAAGTACTGCCGACTCCGGAGCATTTCGAGCAGGCCTCGCAGCTGGTGACCGAAGAGATGGTCAGCGATGTTGAACGGGGACAGCTGAGCGGAGGCCCGAAGGCGAGGTGCTGGCGCAGCGGTCGGGTGGCGAGGCTACCCAGCCGTCAGTTGCCTAGTGGCAGCGATGCCTGACGAGTGGTTCGGGTCTCCTCGGGCGGGTACCTCGTCCTCACACCGATCACGCACTGGAGCTACGCATGCCACGAGTACCACAGCCGGTCACAGACGACGCAATTCAGGTCCGCCAGCTCTCGCACTACCAGTTCACGTGGGTAGCGGGCAAGGCGAACGAAGGCACGTTTACCCTTCAGCTCGTGCTAGACGAAGGCGCGTGGGAAGAAGTACTGACCGTGAGTGCCGAGGACGCCGAAGTTCTACAAGGGCTGCTGCACCGGGCAAAGGCGGTCTACTACGACATCAGGCGGCGGACGTTGATGTTCGGCACGACCCCGATTGGCTAAGGACGCAGCGCGAGGCCCGACAGGCGGCGGCGAACGGATTTGGTTCATAGAGCACTGCTTGAGCGGTACTTGCGGCCGACGACCTACAGCCATGACGCCGAGCGCGAGGTGAGGGGAGTTAGCCGGTTCTGGTGGCGGACAATGCGAGCAGCACGGCGGGCTGGCCGCGGAGGTGACCCGCGCCGACATCGCCGAGCAGCCCGGGCTGGCGGTGGATCGCGTCGATGACTGCAACCGCGTGATCGAACGCTGCGGCCTGCTCGAGATCGAACGGCGCCGGCCCGCCAACGGCGGTCGGTATCTGCCGAGCGTCTACGCCGTCCGCGAAGCGCCCAACGGCTCAGACTGTTCCTCAGACGATCGCCTCTCCCCTCCCCCTCTGCTGTCGTCGCGGAAGCCGGCGAGCAGACACGGGCAATTGGGCACCCGGGTCTCCTCCTAAAGCGGTGGCTTGGCGCGGCACGCACGACTGCTCGTCCGACAGCGTCGACGACCCCGCCGGTCGGCCGCTACCGACACGGCAATCCCGGCCGACCACCATGGGGTCAATCTGCGATGAGCCAGGTCCAGGTGTGCTGACGCTTCAGGTTCGTGTCGTCCGGTCACCCGCGTCTGCGGCCAGTGAGCGCAGGCATGCCCGCGGCGAGCGGCGGTGGCCGGTTCATGCGCGGTCAGTCCGGCGCGACTCTGACGGCAGGGTGCCGACCGGCGGCTCGGTCGGGGGCGGATCCTCGGAATCAGGGCTGATCGCACGACGCTGGATCGCTCCGTCACTGGCACGACTGACGATCGTGCCCTGCCAGGCTCGGAGTGGGTGTGAGCCGCTTCGCTGCAGCGATCGGCAGGCGCTGCGAGTGAGGAAGAAGATCAGGATCGGCAACACCCAAACGCCAACTCGCCAGAAGTGAATCTGCGCCGAGTAGGAGATGTGCAGGCGGTAGAACAGACGGTCGGTCGATCCGACCGCGAAGATGATCACCACCCAGCTCAGGAATGCGGCGCCGACGGCGGTGCGGACCGGACGATCGCGGGGACGATCGAGCAGGTCGTGGCGTCGGCGGTCGCCAGTCGTCTTGCGGTCTATCCACGGCCATGAGAACAGCACTGCGAACACGAACAGCGGGAATAGGGCGCCTCCCCAGAAGGGGTTGGGGATGAGCGTGTGATTTCCGATCGCGGGCTCGAGGTTGGGCATCAGCCGCAGCGCGCCGATCAGCCAGCCGATATACCAGTCGGGCTGGGCGCCGTTCTCGGACAGGTATGGGTGGTAGGGGCCCCATTGCCAGATCGGGTTGATCTGGATCAGCCCCCCGATTAGGAACAGCACCGCGGCCACGGCGAGCATCAGTCCGACCGAGCGCAGCGCGTAGGCCGGCCACATCGGCGTCCCCACGACGTTTCGCTCGCGCCGCCCCCGCCCCGGGAACTGCGAGTGGTGCTGGCGCACGATCATCGCCAGGTGAACCGCGATGAGCGTTGCCAGCGCGACCGGGATCAGCAGTACGTGGACGATCTCCAGGCGCGCGAAGAACTGATCGGAGCCGGGGTACTGGGCTCCCCAGACCAGATAGCCGAGCTGGGCGCCGATGAACGGGATCGACAACGCGACTGAGTAGGCGATCGCCAGGCCCATCCCCGAGAGCAGGTCGTCGACCAGGGAGTAGCCGGCGAAGCCCTCGAGGATCGCGAGCATCAGCATGAGCAAGCCCACGTAGTAGTTGAGATCGCGGGGCTTGCGGTAGGCGCCGGTGAAGAAGATCCGGGCTAGGTGCAGGACGATCGCGGCCACGAACACGTCGGCGGCCCAGTGGTGGACCTGGCGCATCAGCAGCCCCGCGGGCACGTCGAAGGAGAGGTCCAGCACGGAGCGGTAGGCCTCTGACATCTGCTGGCCCTGCAGCAGCGTGTAGGAGCCGTGGTAGGTGACCTGCGAGTCGCCGGGGATGTAGAACAGCGTGAGGAAGATCCCGGTCCCCACCAGCACGATGAACGAGTAGAGCGCGATCTCACCGAGCAGGAAGGACCAATGATCCGGAAACACGTAGCGCATCACGGCCTTGATCCCGGTGGCGGCGCCGACGCGCTGCTCGTTCCAGCGCACCAGCCGGGCGAACCTGCGTTGGAGCGTTCGCCCGAGCAGTGTCATGACTGCGATCGGCGGACGTTCCACCACGACGGCCCGACATCCTCGTGGAATGGACCGGCCGCCCGAAGGTATCCCTGCGGATCGATCATCAGCGGCAGCTGCGGCAGCGCGCGTCCCGCCGGTCCGAAGATCAGCCTCCCGCCCTCCCCCGGGGAGAACGTGGAGTAGTGGCACGGGCAGGTCAGGGCCGGTCCGGCGCTCGTCGGCTGATACGTGGGGTACCGGTACAGAGAGATCGCGCATCCGGCGTGCGGGCAGATCTTCGAATAGGCCAGGATCCCGTCAGGCGCCCAAGTCCGCCGGCCTGCCGGAAGCTGGAGATACTTGCCTGTGAGCCGGACCACCAGCAGCCCGGCGCCCAGCGCCTCATCGTCGCCGCCGTCTGGTAGCGCCGTGTATAGCGACCCGACTTGGATCTCATCGGCCGCGTACGGGTGTCCCTGGTCATCCACGAGCCTCACGCCGCGTTGCCACGGCGTGGCGTGGATCCCCGAGAGCCTGGGTCCCAGCGAGGCGATCGGCGTGGCCGCCGCGGTCACCAGGGCGGCGCCGGCCACGCCGCCCGCGCCGGCCAGCAGCGCTCGGCGAGAGATTCCCTGGCCGCCGGACTGGACTACCTCAATTAAGGAATCGGCTTCCTCCTCGACCAGCAGCGGCCCCCGGTCCTCCACCGCGGTCTCCTGGGGGACCACCAGCTTCCCGGCGACGATCGCGGCCGCGGCCAGCAGCGCAAGCATGATCCCGATCGCCACCCCGAGCACCTGCGTGTCCGCGCCAAGCGCGTACGCCGCGGTGAAGCCGAATCCGGACACCGCGGCGGCCAGAAGCAGGCCGGCGACCACCGTCTCGGCCCTGCGATTCGATGGGACCTCGCGCTCCGACGGGTCGGGCGGCGGAGGCGACGGTGGCCCCTGGGGCGACTGGCGTGTGCCGGCGCGCCGGCGAAACGCGCGAAGGGTCACCAGGAGCGCCAGTGCTCTACCGATGAACGAGGCTCGCTTTGGCTGCATCTTCAGGCTCGGTTGCGGGTGTCGGTCATGCGGTCCGCTCTCCGATCAGGCGGGCGACGATCACCAGTGCGGCGAGCGCCACGAACCAGGCGACGATCCCCTCGGGGATCGGGCCGAGGTTGTAGATGCCCCATCCGCCGGCGTTGTCGGGCTTGCGGGTCCACAGCACATAGGCGGCGATCGAGTCGAGCTCGTGCTGGTTGATCTGCGTGGCGTCGAAGTGCGGCATCAGGTAGGGGCCCATTCGGACGGCTTCGGCCACCTGCTGAGCGGTGGCCTGCTGAAGGTCGGGGGCGACGGCGCCCAGGGTAGGCCCGCCGCGGGCCACTACCTGGTGGCACCCGGCGCAATGGAGCGTGAACTGCTGCAGGCCGAGCGCGAGGTCGCCCCGCGCCGGATCGGCGGCGGCCGTGGGCGGCCCCCCAAAGCGGCTGACGAACGCGATCAGCGCGTTCATCTGGTTGCGGGTGTATGCGGGCGGGGCTCGCAGCGGCTCCTCGCGGGAGTTGGCCATCGGCATCCTCCCGGTCGATAGATAGAAGTCCACCGGCCCGGCGCCGACCCCGCGCAGCGACGGCGCCACGCCGGGAGTACCGTTGAGCGCCATTCCGTGACACGACGAGCAGTCGCTCTGGTACAAGCTCCCACCCTCGGCGATCAGTGCGGGCGAGGTGGGAAACGTAGTGGTGGGGTTCCCGGCGCCCGGGGGCTCGGGGTTCTTATCCCGCGGCGCCGAGGTGGCGTTCAGGGAGGTGGTGTCGCCGGGCGACGACGGAGCGGCCAAACCGACGACCGCGAGCGCGCCGAGGACCACCGCGAGCGCTATCCGCGGCCCGCGCGGGACTCGAGAGGGACGCCGGAACCACCGCGCAATCGCGCGCTTCACCGTGGCGTCTCCCCGATCGGCGCGGCCGTCTGCTCGGCGAGCGACCGAGCGTCGCGAACTCGTTGCCGGCGCTCCTCGGCCACCAATGCCGCCGCGACCGACCACAATCCCACCGCGACCATGATCATGCTGCCCGCCACCCACATGATCGCGCCGGCCTGCTGTTGGTCGGTCACCGCAGAGACCCCCAGCGCCCGAGCGGGCGGCCCGTAGGCTGGGTACACCAGGCTGAGATGGCGGTTCAGATACGCGCCCACCAGCGCCATCGCCGGCATCGCCGCCAGCATGTAGATCGCCCGCCCCAGTCCGCCGAGCCGGCGAGCCGGCACCGGGTCGCCGTCGAGCATCGGCCACCACAGCAGCAGTCCGGCCAGCAAATACAGGGAGTGTTCGGCCTCGTGCAGCGCCGGGTGGCGAAGGGTGGAGTCGTAGAAGGCCGGAAGGTGCGTGCCGAGCAGCACGATCGAGAACGCCGCGACGCAGGCGGCCGGCGACGTCACGATCCGTAGCCGATCCAACGCGCGGGCCAGCCGCGGACGTGTGCGCGGCGGCAGCGCTCGGAGCACCAAGAGCAGGGGTCGCCCGGACAGCAACAGCAGCGGCGCCAGCATCAGCAGCAGCATGTGCTGGACCATGTGCACCGACAGCAGTCGCTCGTCGAATGCGTCGATCCCGGACTGCAGCGCGATCAGCACGCACGCCACGCCGCACAGGAACGCCGCCGTCCGGACCGTCGGCCACCCACTTCGCAGGCGCCGGGTGGCGCCCACATAGGCCAGCGCGGCGGCGGTCGCCGCGGCGTCCAACGTCCAAGCCGGCTGCCAATAGCCCGCCACCAGCGACGGCAGCGAAGGTGCGCTCACCGCTCCTGCTCCTGCCGGTAGCGGGCGGCAGTGGCGCGCTGGGACCGTAGCTCGAGCGTCAGCCGTCCCAGCGACAGCAGCAGGACTCCCGCCCCGAAGAACACCAGGAATCGGGCCCACACGACGCCGAACAGCATGCAGGCCACCGACAGCCCGGCGGCGGGGGCGGCGAGACTGTACTGGGGAATCGCCTCGGGGTCGCGCCGGCGCTCCGGCGGACCGCGGCGAGGCGCCTGCCGGTAGGCCAGGGTGAGCAGGCCCGCGCCCACGTAGACGATCCCTGCTGCCAGCGCGAACGTGCCGACCTGGATGGCGTCGCCGGTCCAGATCCAGTTGATCGCTAGCAGCACCACCAGCCCGGTGGCCCACGCCAGCAGCGGGATCGCGCCTCCCCTCATGCGATCGACTCCGTCGGCTGGCGCTCGCGCGCCGTGCCCGCCTGTCGCAGATCGAGCAGCGGCGCGTAGGAGTGGATTGGCGGCAGCGGCGACTCGAAGTTGAGCGGCGGCGGTGGAGAGCTGGTCGCCCACTCGAGCGTGTGACCCAGCCAGGGATCAGCTCCGGCGGGATGGCGCCGGCGCAGCGACACCACCACGTTGACCACGAACACCATTACTCCCACGGCGATGATCCCGGCGCCGATCGACTCGATCAGGTTCAGAGTGCCCCAGCCGGGATGGGTCGGGTAGCGCGAGATGCGGCGCGTCATTCCCTCCTCGCCCACGATCAGCATCGGGAAGAACGTCATGTTGGTGCCGATGACCATCACCGCGAGCTGCAGCTTGCCCAAGCGCTCCCGGAGCAGCGCGCCGGTGAGCTTGGGAAACCAGTGGTAGACGCCCGCGAAGAAGCCGAACACACTCCCGGCGAACAGCGTGTAGTGGAAGTGCCCGATTACGAAGTAGGTGTTGTTGACGTGGTAGTCGAGGACCGGGGAGGCCACGAAGATTCCGGTCACTCCCCCGATCAGGAACTGCAGGAAGAACGTGAGCGCGAACAGCATCGAGGCTCGGAGCACGATCGCGCCGCCGATCAGCGTCGCGATCAGGTCGAAGTACTCGATGCCTGCGGGTACCACCAGCGCAGTCGAGGTGAAGGCGAAATACTGGTTGGTGACTCCGCCGGTGACGAACATGTGATGGGCCCACACCGACATCGAGAGTGCCGCGAACGCCATGATCGACAGCACGAATGCGATGTAGCCGAACCAGCGTTTGCGCGCGTTGACCGCGATCGCCTCCGCCGCCGCGCCGAGGTATGGGAAGAACATCACGTATACCACCGGGTGGCCGAAGAACCAGAATAGGTCCTGGTAATCGATCAATCCGTTGAAGCCGGTGTAGACGTCGCCGCCGTGGCGGTCGATGTACAGCAACGTCATCGCCACGATCAGCGCCGGGAAGGCTCCCACGACCATCAACATGCTGGCCAGCTCAGTCCAGGTGAACACCGGCATGCGCAGCAGCGACATCCCGGGGGCCCGGCGTCTGGCGATCGTCGCCACCAGGCACGCCGCCATGATCAGCATCCCCAGGGCGGCGAGGATTACCCCCATCGTCCACAGGTCCTGCCCGACGCCGGGGGTGTTGGTGCCGTTGGACAGCGGCGGGTAGGAGAACCAGCCCGCGCGCCCGGGACCCTCGGCCGTCAGCCAGCCCGACTGCATGATCAGCCCGCCCGACAGCCAGATCCAGAACCCGCTGAGCGTCAGCCGCGGGCCGGAGACACCGTCGGCGCCGATCTGGAGCGGAACCAGGTACAGCGCCAGGGCGACCGCCATCGGCGTGACGAACAGATAGATCATGGTCGAGCCGTGCATCGTGAACAGCTCGTTGTAGGTGTTGTCCGAGACGAAGTGCTCGTTGGGCTGTGCGATCTGGGAGCGCATCAGCAGGGCGAACACCCCGCCCGCCAGGAAGAACACCAGCGAGCAGACGCCCAGGTTCAGCCCGATGCGTTTGTGGTCGGTGCTGGTCAGCTCACCCAGCCAGCCGGTCAGCCGGGTGCCGGCCGGTCTCACCGGTGCCGCGGTGGCCATCACACCGGCGTCCTTCCGCCGCTGCGCGCCCACCGCACGAACGCGGCCGGCGAGATCGCCTCGACCACGAACGTCATGTCAGCGTGGCGCAGCCCGCAGAACTCGGCGCATTGTCCCTGGAACGTTCCGGCGTTAGGGAAAGTCAATGTCACGGACTGGGTGTTGCCGGGAAACAGCGATCGCTTGAAGCGGACCTCGGGAACGAAGAACGCGTGGATCACGTCGACGCTGGTCAGGTTGAAACGGACGGCCTCAGCAGTGGGCACCACCAGGGGCTGCCTGCCGACCGTGCCGCTGCGCCGAGTGATGCCGTATCGCGGGTAGCTGAACGTCCACTCCCATTTGGCTCCGGTGACGTTGACGACCAGCGCGGGCCGTTCCTGTGCCGAGACGGTGTCGACGCGGTGCTCGGCGGTGAAGGTGAGGTACAGCAGGAACCCCACCACCAGGCCGAGCAGCACCGCGTAGCCACCCTCGAGCCGGTTGTGCTCGTGCCACCGAGCGGCGGCGTCGGGCGCGCGACGTCTGTAGCGCAGCACCGCGAACCCGGTGAGCAGCGCCACCGCCACGACCACCCCGATGGCGATCGGCACGTAGATCCAGAACAGATGCTGGTACTCGTGTCGGGTGTCGACCAGCGCGATCAACGCACCGCCGTCGCGTCCGGCGCCTGACTGCTCGACCACCTCCGAGCCGCTCCGGAGCGCTCGCCTCGCTCGATCGCGGCGCGCTGGGGTCCGATCACGTACCCCGGGTCCGATGCCGACTCGAACCCCGCTCGGAAGATGCTCAGCCGGGCGCAGACCGCCCCGGCGCACAACAGCGCTCCGGACGCCGCCGCCGCCGTGCGCGAGGTCCAGCCTCGTGCCGCCAACAGGGCGCTGCCCGCGGCGAGGCAGGCAGAAGTGGCGTATCCGAGCGCGCGAGTCGCACCGTGGTGATATGGAGCGCCGGCGTCGCCCAGCCGGTGTCGCATGAGCTCGTTTGCGGCGATTTCGACCCCCGCGCTGGCGAGCGCCAGCCGCCGCGCGGGCCGCGCCTGCCGCGGCGGCGTGACGGCGACCGCCGCGCCTCCGGCGGTGAGCGCGGCCCCCGACCCGAACACGAACGGCAACAGCCATCTGGCCTCGTGCCAGACCGGCACCGAGGTGTTGGCGATCAGCGCTGCCGTGTACGTCGAGAGCGGCAGCCCGAGCAGCGCGGCCGCCGGTCGCGCCACCCTGGACGGCCGATCCAGCCAACCGGTCCACGCGTGCACCGCGGCGACCGCGGTGCACGCTGCACTCGCGCTGAGCACCCAGGTGCCGACGCTCATCGGCGAGGTGACCTTGAACATCCGCAGCATGTTCAGAAACCGTGCGGGTCGTCCCAGATCCGAGATCAGCAGCGCCGGGCCCACCGTCAGGCCGGCGAGGGCCACAGCCCAGGCCCGCCGCGCGAGCTCCTCGTCACCGCTGAGCTCGCCCAGGTAGGCCAGGCCAGCGGACGCGCCCGCGGCCCCTCCGGTAAAGAAGTACAAAGGGATCTCCCACGTCCACACCGGCCGCTTGAGCACCGGCTGGCCGTGATAGCTGCGCACCTCGTTCATCGACGCCCCCCGAACACGGCCGCCGCCAGCCCAGCGCCCAGCACCAGGGCGGCTGCGGCCGCGGCCGTCCAGATCTCCCCCAGATGATGGACAGGATCGACCGGGTCCGGGGGAAGGCCGTAGACCTCGGGATCGTCGAGCAGCAGGAAGAACGCCCCCGCGCCTCCGACTCCGTCGTCCCCGTCAGCCAGATACAGCTGCGCGTCGGACTGCCCGGCGTCCCGCAGGCGCGCGAGCCGATGCTCGGCGTGCTCGCGCAGCTGCGACAGATCGCCGAACTGGATCGATTCCGTGGGGCAGGCGTGCGCGCACGCGGGCTCCATGTCGCCCTTGAGGCGGTCATAGCAGAGCGTGCACTTCCAGACGCGGCCGTCGTCCTCACGCTGGTCGATCACGCCGAAGGGACACGCCGGCACGCAGTAGCCGCATCCGTTGCAGACGTCCTCCTGGACCACGACCGTGCCGAACTCGGTGCGGAACAGGGCGCCCGTCGGGCACACCTCCAGGCACGCCGCGTGCGTGCAGTGCTTGCACACGTCGGAGGCCATCAGCCAGCGGATCCCCTCGCCCGGCGCCTCCTGGTAGGTCTGGACGCCCGCGTCGATCGCCTCGCCGCGCTGGGCCGCCTGCACCAACGAGGCACCCTCCTGGACGCCCGCGGGAACGCGCTGCTCCACGAACGCGACGTGACGCCAGGTATCGGCGCCCAGATCGATCGAGTTGTCGTAGGAGTTACCGGTGAAGCCCTGGTTGGACATCGGGATCCGATTCCACTCCTTGCACGCCACCTCGCACGCCTTACAGCCGATGCACAGCGAGGTGTCGGTGAAGAACCCCTTGCGGGGCTTGGCCTCGTCGCCGTAGCTCGACGGCCAGGCGATCGTCTCGATGGTCACCAGTGCACCCCCGCGCGGCGGCGGTACTCCTGCACGAGAGCCAGCCGCTCGGAGCCCCGCGGGCGCCGGCCGGGCCGGATGTCGCAGGTAGCGGCCTTGTACTCGCTGATGTGAACGTTGTTATCGAGCGCCACCGGCAGCAGCTCGTTGGCGGAGTCGCCGGTGGCGATCCCCACGCCGCCCCAGTGGTAGGGCGTGCCGACGACGTGAGCGGTGCGTGATGGGTCAGATCCAATCTGCAGCGGCTTGATCCGCTCGGTCACCAGCACGCGCGCCTCCACGGCCTGGCGGGCGGTCACAATCGTCGCCCATCCGCCGTGCTCGAGGCCGCGCTCGGCCGCCAGCTGGGGAGACACCTCGCAGAAGAACTCGGGCTGCAGCTCGGCCAGGTACGGGAGCGTCCGCGACATTCCGCCGGCGGTGTGATGCTCGGTCAGCCGATAGGTGGTGAGCACGAACGGGAACACCTCGGCGCCGGGCTCGCCGTCGCTGGGATGGTAGGGGTTCTCCGCCCGGTCAAACACCTGTCGGGTGGGGTTCTTGTCCTGGGCGTACAGCGGGTTGCCAAACGGCGACTCCTGCGGCTCATAGTGCGTCGGCAACGGGCCGTCGACCAGCCCCGATGGGACGAACAGCCAGCCCCGTCCATCCGGATGCAGGATGAAAGGCTTGTCGCCACGAATCGCCTCCATCCTCTTGGCGTCTCGGGCCGGTTTGTAGTCGGGAGCCTTGGTGGCGGGAAAGTCAGGAGTGTCCCCACAACCCGTCCACTTCCCCTCCTGGCCATCCCACCACACATAACGCTTGCGCTCGGACCACGGCTTCCCGTCCGGGTCGGCGGAGGCGCGGTTGTAAAGAATCCGAACGTCCTTGGGCCACGCCCAACCCCACTCGTGGGCGATCCAGTTCTGCTCGGTGCTGGGTCTCTTTCGGGCTGACTGGTTGACGCCGTCGGCGTAGATGCCGCAGTGGATCCAGGAGCCGCAGCTGGTCGACCCGTCGGGCTCGAGGTCGTCATAGCTGGCGAGGAACGAGCCGTCGGCTGCGCGTCCGGAAATCTCTTGGAGCACGGCCTCGGCGTCAGGCTCGTCGAACTCCCCGATGAGCGGGTAGTCCCAGGTCAGCTCGAGGATCGGGCGATCCTTAGGATCCGACGAGCCGGCCAGCCGCTCCCGTATCACCCGGCCCAGGTGGTAGATCCAGTGCAGCTCGGAGCGCGCGTCGCCGGGTGGCTTTAGCGCCTTGTGATGCCACTGCAACAGTCGCTGGGTGTTGGTGAAGTTCCCGTCCTTCTCGGTGTGGGCGGCCGCTGGGAGGAAGAACACCTCGGTCTGGATGTCCTGCGCGCGGATCTCGCCGGTCTCGTGCTCGGGGGAGTCTTGCCAGAAGCGCGCCGTCTCAGTGGGCTGGAAGTCACGCACCACGAGCCAGTCGAGCTTGGCCAGCGCCAGGCGGATCAGCTTCGAGTTGGCCGAGCCCACGGTGGGGTTCTGGCCTACGCAGAACATTCCTCGCAGGTCGCCGTCGAGCGCCTTGAGCATCATCGCGTAGTGCGAGTGGTCGCCGTTGATCCGCGGCAGATAGTCGAAGTAGTAGTCGTTACCCGCGGTCGCGGCATCGCCCCACCAGGCCTTCAGCAGCGAGACGAAGTACGGGCGCAGGTCGCCCCACACGCCGGTGTCGGGCCCGTTGAGCTCCACGAACTGCTGAAGCGACGGGTGCCGCCGCGGGTGGGGCATTGGGATGTAGCCCGGCAGGATGTTGTAGAGCGTGGGAATGTCGGTCGAGCCCTGGATGTTGGCGTGACCACGCAGGGCCAGGATCCCTCCACCGGGTCTGCCGACATTGCCCAGCAAGAGCTGCACGATCGAGGCCGCGCGGACGTTCTGGACGCCGGTGGTGTGATGAGTCCATCCGACCGCGTAGGCGATCGACGACGTACGCTCGCGACCCGAGTTCTCACACATCGCGCGCGCCACGCTGAGAAACGCCTCCTCCGAGCAGCCGCACAGCCGCGCCACCACCTCGGCGGTGTAGCGGGCGAAGTGCCGGCGCACCAACTGCAGCACGCAGTCGGGATGCTGCATCGAGTCGTCGAGCTCGGGAGGCTCTCCGCCCGGCAGCTTCATTCCGTGCGCGCCGTGGGCCTGCTCCCCGGAAACGTCGGCCACCTGCTCGGACCTACCCGCGGTAGTCTCGCCCGCCGTGCCCTCATACCCCCAAGTGCTGATCCGGTAGGCCGCATCCTCGGGATTCCATCCGGAGAAGAAGCCGCTGCCGTCCTCGGCATCGCGGAACTCGGGCTTGATGATCACCGGGGCGTTGGTGAACGCCCGGACGTACTCCTCAAACCACGCGTCGTGCTCGAAGATGTAGTTGACGATCCCGCCCAGGAACGCGATATCGCTCCCCGGCCGGATCGGAACATGCAAATCGGCCATCGCGCTGGTCCGCGTGAACCGGGGATCAACATGGATCACGGCGGCGCCCCGCTCCTTGGCCTCCATGACCCACTGAAAGCCGACCGGATGCTGCTCCGCCATGTTCGAGCCCATAATCAGGATGCAGTCGGAGTTCTGCAGGTCCTGCTGAAACGTGGTCGCGCCACCACGACCGAACGAGGTCCCCAGACCGGGAACCGTCGAGCTGTGTCATATCCGAGCCTGATTCTCGATCGACAGCGCGCCCGCCGCGGTGAAGAACTTCTTGATCAGGTAGTTCTCCTCGCTGTCCAGCGTCGCGCCCCCGAGAAAATGCACCCCAAGCGTCCGCTTCAGCGGCTGCCCGTCCTCGTCTCGTTCCTCCCAAGTCTCCTCGCGAGCCCGGATCAGCCGGTCGGCGATCATCTCGGTCGCCCGCTCCAGCGACAGCTCCTCCCACTCCGTGCCGCCCGGCCGCCGGTACCTGACCTTCGTCTCGCGCATCGGCGAGTTCACCAGCTGTTCGGACGCCGAGCCCTTCGGGCACAACCGGCCGCGCGAGATCGGCGAATCCGGATCGCCCTCGATCTGGATCACCTTCTCATCCTTGACATAGACCCGCTGCCCGCATCCCACCGCGCAGTACGGACAAACCGACTGCACCACGCGGTCAGCCGTCCTAGTCCGAGGCGCCAGCGACTCCGAACGGGCAGACCGCGCCGCACGCCCCAAGCCGAGAGGATCGCCCCGGAGCTGACGCAGGAACGGAACGACAAGCCGACGACTCAACATCACGACGAACTTGCCCTGCCCCCGCGCCGGTAAACAGGCAGCAGCCCGAGTATCGCCTCCGTCACCGCGACGAGCTAAACGCCGCGGCGCAGAGATGATGGCCGGAGAGCGACCCGGCATTCGCTCATCGACATCCGCGCCGATATAGAACTCAGCGTCACTCGCACGCCCGTATTCAGCCCGCGGATCGCGGGCCCGGGCCATGACCACGTCGCCGAGCGCGTCCAAGCGCACATGAGGATCTCTCGCTACGGTGTCGCCTTCGGCGACCTCGGGAACTTCTGAGGGAGCCGGGGGGTTTGCAACGACGGAACGTCCCCACCAGCGATCGCGCAGACGTAGTGTTACTGGTCCGGACGCCCGGGTAACAGCGCTTCAACCTTGAACTCTGTGCTCGGCATCAACGCGGTGTTCCACGACCGGCCGCCGCCCTGATGATCGACGGCGAGATCGTCGCCCCGCCGAGGAGTGGAGTGCTTCAGGCGTCGCAAGCACGGCACCCAGCCGGTCGAGTGCTCGACCTGGGAGCTGCCGGAGCGCACGGCGCGCTGGTGCCTGGAGCATGGTGGATTGTCGCCCGATCCGTTCGATACGGTCGCCCACTCGTATGACCCGCAGCTGGCACCGCCGCGCCATGGCCGAGGGCCGACCGAGGCGGACGTGCTCGTCGGGCAGCCGTCCGATCTGGCGGCGCTGGTTGCCGCTGCGCGCGCCCTCATCTGCGGTGATACCGGGATAGGTCACCTGTCGACCGCGGTCGGGGCTCAGTCGGTCCTCCCCCTCGGCTCGACCCCACCGGCGTAATGGGCCCCGCCCGAGGCCAGCCGCCAACACCCGGCATTGTCGGCCGGGCAGGTAGGCGATGCGCACGCGGGAGCGAACACGTGGCAGCGGTGATCGTGGTATTCGACATGCACAACCCGTACACACGACGACGCGGAGTCGTTGATGGCTTCGGTGGCCGACATCGTGGGTCCGCTCGAATCGATGCTCGCGGAGGCCCGCAACCGAGAGCTACAGCTCGTGTATGTCAACGACAACTACGGCGATTGGAGCGTCGCTCGCCCCGAGCTGATCAAGCGAGCTGTCGAGGGCGCAGCGCCCGAACTCGTCCGGCCCCCTGGTGCCACCATCGCAGGTCTCGTTCGCCGTCAAGGCTCGCCATTCAATCTTCTACCAGACGCCGCTGGAGTATCTGCTGCGCCAGCAGGAGGTCGACCGGATTGCGCTGACCGGGCAGTACATCCTTTACTCGGCGCTGGATGCCTACGTCAGGCACTTCGAGATTGTCATCGCGCGTGACGTAGTGGCCCACATCCACGAAGATCTCGCCGACGCCGCGGCCCGAACGGTGGCGGTGAACATGCGCGCCGGCGTCGTATCGACCGCTTGCGAGGCGCTCCAGCGGCGCTGAGCCGTGGCCCGAGCCTGCCAGGAAACCGGCCGGTCGCGCCGGGCGAGGCGGCGTCCACCCGGGGTGAAGGAGGTGGCGTAGCCGACCCCGTCCTGGCGATAGAGCTCGCTTTCGGCCTCTTCGCAAGTTCGTCTCGCTGTCGGCTTAGACGTACTCGAGCCCACCGATGTTCCTGCCGTCACGGTCGACGAGCCGTTGCACTGATTACGAGCGCGCTAACCGGGCACCCTGAACCAATGAACACGCTCGAGAACCCAGAAGGTCAGCCAAACGACGAGGGTCCGGAGGACCGTCCGGACGAGCTGGGCACCGAGGGGGGCGCCGAGAGCCCGGCGGCCGACAAATTGCCGGGCGTGCCAGCCGACGACGACAGCCCGGTCGGCGATACCGACCAACATTCCGACGCATAACGCTATGTGGCTCTACATCATCGCGTTCGCACTTCTGGTCTTCGGCATCGTCGGAAGCATCCTCAGTGGAGGGATCTTCACGATCGCCATCGTCCCGCTCGGCGTGGTGGCCCTGATTACGGCCGTCATCGCCAGCATGTGGGCCAGGGCCCAGCAAGCGCGCGCCGACCCCAGCGACGACACCCCATCCAGGGAACGTCCGCTGCCGACTGGGCACAGCAACACGTCGGCGTCGCCGAGCACCCCCGAGCAGTTGGTCGACGCTCGTCGCGAGCAGCAGTAGGTCGTCTCACGGACGGTCGGCGGTTATTCTGCGAGCTCACAATGGCCGTTGTCTGTCGAACGAGTAGCAGCGAACGGTGCGGGCGGTGTCCGCCTAGAGGCCGCCCGGTGGGACTTACTCCAGTGTTGCGTCTGTCGGGCCTGCCGTACCACCCAGCGCGGGAACTACGCTGCGACCATGGCGCGGGCAGATTTCTCGGCCTCTGACCAACGCGGTCAAGATCTTTGGCCATGACGCTCCGTTCCGCAGTCGAGCCTCGCTCGCTGCCGTTTCGCCTTCTGACGAACTTCCCCGTTCGCGGTTCTCGAACTCGTCGTCGCGTCACCGCAACGGTCGATAAGACGGTCGCACCACGGCGCGGTGGGACGGTCGCGAGCTGCTCGAGGACGTGCTCGATGGGCTGGTCGATTCGCAGGGTGAGGTGCTCGTTGGCGGCGATGTCATCCAGCGGGTCCCAATCATCGGCCAGGCGCGCCACCACGTCAACGTCCGCATCGGAGGCATCGACCTCCAGATCGCGGGCCTGTCCACGCTCGACCAGGACATCTGTGCTGAGCTGGCACTCGACGAACCGCTTGGGCGTCACGACATGCTCGCGACCGAGCGCATCGAGGAACGCGCGGCGATCATCCTGCCGGTGGAAGGTGGCCTCGACGATCACGCCGCCGTCGCGGTCGATCTGCTGCGCTGCCTCCCGTCCGAGACGGCGGTAGGTGAGCCGGTCGGCCTCCGGTGAATGGGGATCGGCCACAAGGGCGCCCTCACCCGTCGCGAGGACTGCGTCGCGGATCTTGTCGGAGTCCAAATGAGCCAACCGCGAGCGGTCGGCCAGCGCGGCGGCGAGCGTCGTCTTGCCGCTCGCCGGTGGCCCGCAGACGATCGTTGCGCCCGGCAGCGTCAGCCGCCACGCCAGCTCATCGGCCACGGTCATACATGCGGGTGTCGTCCGTTTCACGGCCGCGGGATCGTTCGCCAGACCAGCCTTCACCGCGGCGACCTTGGCCCAGACGTGCGCGCGGAACGCGCCGTGCGAGGCGTGGAGGCGCCGGCTGCCGGGGTCGCCGCCTGCCGCACTGTAGCCGTCGAGCAGGTGACGAGAGGCCGCGTGATCAGCCAAGCGGGTGATGTCCATGACCAAGAACGCGAGATCGTCAGCGACATCTAGCCTGCGGCAGCTCATCGTCGAACTCAACGCAGTCGACGATCTGGATCTCCTCACCCTCGAGCACGACGTGCTCAGCGCGTAGGTCAGCGTGCCCGTCACGCCATAGTCCCGACGCGCTGCGCCGCTCAATCTCCGAGACGATCTCATCAAGCGCACGATGATGTCGTGGCCTGCACACGACGCGCTCGAGCCCTGTCGAGCGGGCTATCGAGAGCCTCCAGCAGCTCGGCGAGATTGTCGTCAAACCGGCGCTGATAGAGGACGTCGGGGCGTGCCGGCGGCCGCACGCGGTCGGTGCTGGCATGAAAAGCCGCCAATCGCTCACCCAGCGCTCGCAGTGCGGTCAGCGCGCGGCCGGCGCTAGTGAGCTGCGTCTCGAGCGTGCGCTGCTCGTCTAAGACAGTCATCGCGACACCGTGCTCTGGCGCCCCTGGATGGTCGCCGTCACGCAGCGCGAGCTCGTCGTCATCGTTGGCGACGACGCTGATCAGCCCGCAATAGATGTCCGGCGCCAGACGACGGTTCAGGAGCAGCTCGCCGGCACATCTGGCGACGACGCTCATGAGTGCTGTAGTCAACGAACCCCAGGTCAATCGGCTTCTTGAACTTCAACGCCCGGTCGCCCGCGACGAACACCAAGGAGATGTGCGTCTCGTGAAGCGATACTTCGTCTGCCCGGACGCGTTGCGCGTCTGCGACGACCTGGCGTAGCGGCTGCGAGGAGAGCGGCTCGTCGCTCACGAGTCAACCCTCTCGTTGCGTATCGCCGTAAGCTCGGCCTGCCCGGCACACGTCGGCCGACCGCCGAGATGGCTGACCGTATGTGCCGATGCGGCCGCTGCTAGCTGCCCAGCCGCCTCAAGCTCCATGCCCTGCGCCAGTAGCGCCGCCAGCGACGCTACCAACGCATCACCTCGTCCGGTCGAGTCCATCATCGTGACCGGCAGCCGCCGCAGCCGCACGACCCGATCGCGCGTGAGCAACGGGTCGCCCTCATCGCCCGCCTGCACCACCACGATCCGGGGCCCCCGGGCGAGCAGCAAGCTGCCGGCCCGTTCGGCCGTCACGAAATCACGCAAGTCAATCCCAGTCAGCGCCGAGATCTCACCGCTGTCGGCGCGGATCACATCCGCGCTTTCGAGCACCGCTTCGGCGGTCGCGCTCTCCCGCCAGATCAGCAACCGTGAACGCGCCGGCCATGCGCGCGCCCCGAGCCGCCGCCACGACCGGCACCCGCTCAAGCGCTGTCGAGATCAACACTTCAGTATGCGCAGCGCAGTCGGCGGCAGGAAAGCGAGAAGTCAGGCGGCTGAGCAGTTCCGCCGACGTCGGCGAGAGCCTCATGCGGAACACTTGGCGCGGGGACGCCGCTCCGTTACGACGGACGCAACCCGGGTAGCTGCCTGAGACTCGAAGCGGAACGGAAAGGACCTGAACCCATGAGCCAAACGGTGGGCGACTACCTCCTCAACCGCCTCAGCACCTGGGGCGTAGAGCGCGTCTATGGATATCCCGGGGATGGGATCAACGGACTGATGGGTGCATTTGAGCGCGCCGACGATGGCGCTGCTCCCGAGTTTGTTCAGGTCCGCCATGAGGAGATGGCCGCGTTTATGGCCTGCGCCCATGCCAAGTTCACCGGTCGCCTGGGCGTGTGCATGGCGACGTCTGGGCCGGGGGCGATCCATCTGCTCAACGGGTTGTATGACGCCAAGCTCGACCATCAGCCCGTGGTCGCGATCGTTGGCCAGCAGGCTCGTGCCGGGTTGGGGGGTAGCTATCAGCAGGAGGTCGATCTGGTCTCGCTGTTCAAGGACGTGGCGCACGAGTACGTGCAGATGGCCTACGAGCCAGCGCAGATACGTCATCTGGTCGATCGGGCTTGCCGGATCGCTCTCGCTGAGCGGACGGTGACGGCGATCATCGTGCCCAACGATCTGCAGGAGGCTGATGCGGTCCCGACGCCGCCGCACAAGCATGGGACCGTGCACTCTGGCCCGGGCTATGCGCCGCCTCGGATCGTGCCCGCCGACGACGAGCTTGATCGTGCCGCCGAGATCCTCAACCAGGGTGAGCGGGTGGCGATGCTGGTCGGACAGGGTGCCCTGCACGCCGGAGCCGAGGTAGCAGCTGTGGCCGAGCTGCTCGGAGCGGGGGTGGCGAAGGCGCTGCTGGGAAAGGCGGCGTTGTCCGATGACCTTTCGTATGTCACCGGCTCGATCGGGTTGTTGGGGACCAAGCCCAGCTGGGATCTGATGCAGGATTGCGACACGCTGTTGATGGTGGGCTCGAGCTTTCCCTATTCGGAGTTTCTGCCTGAGGAGGGTCAGGCCCGGGGGGTTCAGATCGATATCGACGGAAAGATGTTGGGCATTCGTTACCCGATGGAGGTCAACCTTGTCGGCGACAGCGCGGAGACGCTGCGTGCGCTGAGTGCACGGCTGGCTCGCAAGCAGGACCGCTCCTGGCGCGAGCAGATCGAGGCCGGGGTGGAGAGCTGGTGGGAGTTGATGGAACGCCGAGCCCACGTGGCGGCGGATCCGGTCAACCCGCAGCTGGTGTTCTGGGAGCTGTCACAGAGACTGCCCGACGACGCGATCCTGGCTGCGGACTCGGGTTCTTCGGCGAACTGGTATGCCCGCGATATCAGGCTGCGCAGCGGAATGATGGCGTCCTTGTCGGGGACGCTGGCGACGATGGGTCCAGGTGTGCCGTATGCGATCGCGGCGAAGTTCGCGTTCCCGGACCGGCCGGTGATCGCGCTGGTCGGCGACGGGGCGATGCAGATGAACGGGCTCAATGAGCTGATCACGATCGCCAAGTACCGCGACCGCTGGTCCGATCAGCGGTTGATCGTGCTGGTGCTCAACAACCGTGACCTCAACCAGGTCACCTGGGAGCAGCGGGCGATGCAGGGTAACCCGAAGTTCGGCGGCTCTCAGGAGCTTCCCGACTTCCCGTATACGCGTTACGCGGAGCTGATCGGTCTGGAGGGCATCCGCGTCGACGCGCCCGACCAGATCGGACCGGCCTGGGACCGGGCGCTGGCGGCGAGGCGTCCGGTGGTGATTGAGGCGATCACCGACCCCGAGGTTCCACCGCTGCCGCCGCACATCACGATCGACCAGGCCAGGGCGCTGAGCTCCGCCCTGCTAAGCGGCGACCCCAACGCCGGGCAGATCATCAAGGAGACCTTCAGGCAGAAGGTGGGCGAACTGTCCGCGGGCCGATGAACTCGATCACCGCGCCGGCCACGACGCCGGTGGGAGAACTCGAGGTCGATGCGTTCACGGTCCCGACCGATGCGGCGGAGGCGGACGGGACGCTGCGCTGGGACGCCACCACGATCGTCGTCGTCCAGGCCCACGCGGGCGGTGAGATCGGGCTTGGCTACACCTACGCCGATCTGGCCACCGCGACGCTGATCCGCTCCAAGCTCGCCGCGATCGCGCAGGGCAGCGACGCGATGGCGCCGCAGGCGGCCTGGCGGTCGATGGTCCGCGAAACCCGCAACCTGGGCCGGCCCGGCATCACCTCGATGGCGATCGCCGCGGTCGACAATGCGCTGTGGGACCTGAAGGCGACAGTGCTCGGCCGCCCTCCAGCACGCTGCTGGGGGCCGTGCGCGATCGTGTGCCGGTGTACGGCTCGGGCGGATTCACGGCGTACTCGCTCAGCCGCCTGTGCGAGCAGCTGGCCGGCTGGGTGCACAACGCGGCATCCCCCGCGTGAAGATGAAGGTCGGAAGCTCGCCGGGCGACGATCCCGCCCGGGTGCGCGCGGCCCGCGAAGCGATCGGGCCCGAGGCTCAGCTGTTCGTCGACGCCAACGGCGCGTACTCGCGCAAGCAGGCGTTGGCGTTGGCGCGCCGGTTTCGCGAGGAAGCGGGCGTCGGCTGGTTCGAAGAGCCCGTCAGCTCGGATGACCTGAAAGGGCCTGCGGTGATGCGTGACCTGCGCCTGAGGGGGTGGCGATCGCCGTCGGCGAGTACGGTGATGAGCTGCGCAACTTCGAGCGGATGCTCGAGAACGGCGTGTCGACGTGCTCAAGGCAGACGTGACCCGCTGCGCCGGCATGCTCGAGCCGCCGCGCGTCGACGGCTGTGCCGGCGCACGGTTGGGCTGTCGTTAACTGCGTCCCGCGTTGGATCTGCACCTGGCGCTGGCTCGATCGTTGGCTTCACCTCGAGTACTTCGACGACGACACGCGGATCGAGCAGCTGCTGTTCGACGGAGCGCCGCGGTTCACGACGGGGCGCTGGTTGCCGATCTTGATCGCCCGGGAAATGGACTCGAGCTCAAGCGAGCCGATGCGCAGCGGTATGCCAGTTAGAACGCCAAGGGATGTCCCTGCGTCGGCGCGGCCGCAGAGGGATGTCGAGCGGTGGTGGCGTAATGTCAGCGACGGCCGGGCGCAGCGGACGCTGGCCGTAGTCGATCCGCGGCCAGCGCGCTGCCGTTGGGAGTGGAGATCTACTTCGAGCACTTCGCGGATCGTTCGGCGAGCAAGTGGACGCGGACCCGGTTCGGCGCTATCGCCTGCGTTGAGCGTTGTGGGCGGGGTCACCTCGGAGCGAGCGGCCGGACGCGGCCTGCGGGCGCTGTCGGCGCTGTACGCCTCGACGGGCTGATCCGGGTGGTTACCCACGTGCGGGGCGTCGCCGCAAGCCCGCGGGTTCGACGAGCCTCTGTTCAACGTCGTCATGGTCTCGACCGCTGCTCGCGCCGGGGCTGTGGCGCTCGTCGCGGATGGGGCTGGCGGCGGCGGCGCTCGGTCGCGAGCACTAGTGGCTGCACGCGACTTTCGTCGAGCCGATCACCTGCCCAACCGCCGGCCGGACGGCAGGCCGGCACCGCCGGAGCAACTCCCACGCCAGCGAAACGGCACCACCCCGCAGATGCACGGCCGTTACCCCGACTACAACGTGCTCGACGAACGCGAGCACTGGGATCCCGTCACCCCGGCGCCTCCTCGCACGGGTCGAGCAGGTCCCACCGATCCGGTTCTTCACCGAGGGCGAGGCGGTGACGCTCGGCGCGTTCTGTGACGTGGTCATGGCGCAGGACTCAGAGCCCAAGGTTCCGGTGCTCAACATGGTCGACCAGAAGCTGTACGAGGGGAAGCTGGACGGCTTCCGTTACGCCGATATGCCCGACGATCGCGAGACCTGGCGGCGAGTCGCGATCGGGCTCGACGCCGCCGCGCGCCAGCACGAGGCGGAATCGTTCGCGACTGCGCCGCCGGGAGATCCAGCACCGAGTCGTGCAAGCCTTCTCGGAGGGGGCCCTACGGGGAGCGGCATGGGACGAGCTGCCGCCGGCCAGGGCATGGAGCGTGGTAATGCGGGCCGTGCTCGGCTCGTTCTACTCGCACCCTTGGGCGTTCAACGAGATCGGGTTCGGCGGGCCGGCCTACCCGCGCGGCTACGCGCGGCTGGGCGCTGGTCAGCGCGAAAGCTGGGAGGGGGCGCCCGCGTCCGAGACCGACCCGGTCGCCGACGTCAAGCGGCGCGGAGTGCAATGAGGCTGACCCGCCACGATCTGCGGACGCTGGCTCGTGGAGCGCTGAGACCCCCCGACAACGACTCCGCGTTCCTGCTGGACGTCCATCGCCGGGCGGTCCCGCAGGCGCGCATGGCGCGCTACGACGAGTCCGATCCCGTCGACCTGGCGATCGTCGGCTGCGGCGCCGGCGGCGGCACGCTGGCCCAGCGCCTGGCCCGGAAGGGCTGGAGAGTGGTCGTACTCGAAGCCGGCCCGTTCTGGGATCCCGACCGCGACTGGGTGTCCGACGAAGCTGGTCGACACGGCATCTACTGGACCGAGGAGCGGATCATCGGCGGCGCCGATCCAGTCGAGCTCGGCAAGAACAACTGCGGCCGTGGCGTCGGGGGTTCGATGGTCCACTACGCCGGCTATTGCCCGCGCTTTCACCCGTCGGACTTCGAAGTCCACTCACGCGACGGAGTCGGGCGACTGGCCGATCGCCTACGCCGACCTCAGGCGTCACTACGAGCGCCTGGAGCTCAAGCTGCCGGTCGCCGGGGACTACTGGCCCTGGGGCGACCCGCACCTGGTACCCGCACACCGCCCATCCGATCGCCGGCGGCGCCGACCTGGCCCGCGAGGGTGCCCGCAAGCTCGGAATCGAGATGCGGGTCGGGCCGGTGGGGATCGCCAACGGGAACGTATCGGGTACCGCCCCCACTGCATTTACCGGGGCTTCTGCCTGCAGGGCTGCAAGGTCAACGCCAAGGGCTCGACCCTGATCACCCACGTCCCCGACGCCCTCACCCATGGCGCCGAGATCCGCACCGAGTCCATGGCCAGCACGATCGAGACCGACCAGGGCGGCCGCCGCGTCACCGGCGTGCGCTACCTGCGCGCGGGGCACGAACACTTCCAGCGTGCCCGCATGGTGGCCGTCGCCGGGTACGCGATCGAAACGCCCCGGCTGCTGCTGAACTCCGCCAACCGCCGTTTCCCCCACGGGCTGTGCCAACGGACCACGACCTGGTGGGCCGCTACGTCATGGTGCAAGGCGCCCCCCAGGCGCCGGCCGTTTTCGCGCAGGAGGTGCGCACCTACAAGGCGCCCCCGCCCGAGATCTATCCGAGCAGTTCTACCAGACCGACCCGGCCCGCGGGTCGCCCGGGGCTTCTCGATCCAGACCGTCTCGCCGCTGCCCGTCGCGTGGGCCGAACACGTGCCGCCCACGGCCACTGGGGACACGCGCTGCGCGGGTACATGCGGGACTACATCCACTGGGACACTCTCGGAGCGCTGTCCGAGCTGCTGCCGCAGCCCGGCAATCGAGTCACGCTCGCGACGGAGTAGGCGACCCACGGCATGCCGGTTGCGCCGATCGATTACGCCCAGTGCGACAACGACCGCGACATCATCGCGACAGCCAAGCGCACGATCCGCCAGCATCCTGCACGCGGCCGGCGCCACGAGGTGCTCGACCATCGACCGCTACGCCCACCTCGTCGGAGGCTGCCGCATGGGCACGACCCGCGGCACAGCGTTGTGACGCCGACCTCCGGGCCTGCGCCGTCCCCAACCTGCTGATCGCCGACGGCAGCGTGATGCCGACCCAGGGCTCGGCCAACCCGGCCCTGACGACCAAGACGGCCCTCGCGTCGCGGCTTGCCCAGCGGCTCAACGACAAGCGGCTAGACGCGCCGTAGCCTGCGTGGGCCGCTTGTAGAGTCCGGAGCTGTGCCAAGGCGACGAGTCGTGGTCGACCATGTCAGCGTCGGCGTGAGCGATCTTCCGCGAAGCCGCCAGTTTTATCGGCGTGCGCTGACGCCGCTCGGGTTCGCCGAGATCGGACCGTGGCGAGATGGTGCGCACGAGGTTGCTTTCGGCCTTGAAGAGGCGGATGACTTTGCTCGATCTCGCTTGCGTACCCCGCGAGCGGATCCGTGCATGTTGCGTTCGCTGCCGATCGGCGCGACCAGGTTGACGCGTTCTACGCGGCGGCGATCGCAGCGGGAGGGCGCGACAATGGAGCCCCGGGGGCTGCGACCCGAGTACTCAGACGATTACTACGGTGCGTTCGTGCTCGACCCGGACGGCCACAACATCGAGGCCGTGCACCACGGGGGGATAGCTCGAGCATGAACCCGACGTCCTTCAGACCTTCGAAGCGTCCGGTCGGCGATTCCCTCTGAGCCTCGGCCTCGACTCGGGCCCGGAAAGCCGTCGGGCTGTTTGTGACGGTGCCAACGGGGTAGTTGCTAGCGGCATCTGATATCGGGACGAGCGCCGGAAAAGGGGTGTCACTTGCGTTCACTTGAGTCGTTCCCGGCGGCGGTGCGGCGGCTGCTGGCGGGTCATCGCGATGTGCCTTCGGCTGCATCGAGCGCTCGGTCGGAGATCACCCCGGGTCGTCGACGAGGTTCGTCGGCGACGGCGATGCGCCGGGAGCTGGAGTCCTTCCGCCGGGCACAGGGCGCTGCTACTGGCACCACGACCGCCGGGCTGGCTGAATCCCGGCCTGTCCTGGCGGCGTCGAGCCGTGGGTCATGGGGGTGATCGAGCTCGTCACGGAACTGCTCCTTGATCTCGGTACCGGTCAATCCGCGCGCCGAAGCTGGACCCGGCGACGCGAGACCGCCATGGTCGGGACCTGCCGTTCGGTATCCAGCAGCCACCTGGATCTGTCGCGTGGCTGGGTCAAACGGCGGGTAGGTAGCTGCCGTACCGGCAACGATCGGAGGCACGATGGCAAAGGATCACGGTCCCAGCGTGAAGGACGACAAGCAATACGAGGGCCTGCGCAAGAAGGGGATGAGCAAGTCGCGGGCAGCAGCGATCGCCAACACCCCAGACGCCTCGAGCAAGGGCGGCAAGCGCAGCGGCAGCGGGCAAGCAGCAGCAGCCGCAGCAGCAAGAGCAGCGGTCCCGGCAGCGGCGGCAATAAAGCACAGAAGCAGGCTGCCGGCCGCAAAGGCGCCAAGCCGCTAGTCCCTGGAAGCAGGAAGACTCCGAGCTGCTCGCCGGTCAAGGCCACGCACGCGTCGAGCAAGCTCGACGGCGAACTGCCGGACCAGGCGGAGCCCGAGCAGCACGCAGATCTGCTCGAACGGGTCGGCCTGAACCCACGCGGACTGGTGGCGAGGTTCGGCGGCGACATGCCCACGATCTAACCCTGGACCGGCCACCATCCAGCCCAACGGGCGAATCTGCCTGGACGCGGGGGCGCCAGATCCGGTTTGCTCGCGGGACGCCCGGTGGCCAGGTGAAGCAGCACTCCCGGCCGCCGCTGTTACGGCGACAAGCGCCAGTGACGTCGCGGCGCTG
>CAWDJM010000011.1:0-677890 GCA_963802655.1 uncultured Solirubrobacterales bacterium
TGGCCATGACGATCACGTTCGGCTTGGCGCATGACGGCGACGGTCTCAGCGACCGTCGGCGGGTCGGCAGGGTAGCGCTGGCCCTTATTGCGCGGGGCTATTCCGGCGCGGAACCCGGGTGTGGTCGCCGGCGAGCGGCGCCGGCCCGGCTCAACAGAACACATGACTCGCTCCTTTGAGAGCTCGACGGTTACGCGCCCAGCTCTACCGACGGCACTCTGTCGCAGACCAGAAAAGGAGCAGCAACGCGACAGCGCTGCTGCTCGAGGCATGAAACTGCCCTGTTGAAGGTTCCGCTCGGTGGTGGTCGAACTTTCGGCTCATCCGGGACAGGGGCTTTCTTGGGAGAACGCAGACGGGTAGGCCGTTTTGATCGATGGGCTTCGAGCCCGTGCTTTTCGTTCGGCCGCCCCTGCGACTTGCCTGGATTGAGCTGCGAGCTCGTATCGGTCTGTGTCGTTGTCCCGCTGGTTCTCCCGCTGACTGTCAACCCCACTGTTGATGGAGGTGAGAGGTGCCGTTGCCGAGATGGGTTGGTCGTGCGATCGGCCTGGATGTGCACCGCGATTTCTGTGTGATCGCGATTTGCGAGGACGGGCAGGTCCGCTCCGTCGGTCGCGTGCCGAGCACGCCTGATGGTCTCGCGACGCTGGCGGAGAGCCTGCTGGCGTCTGACCGGGTCGCGTTGGAGGTGACGGGCAGCTGCTGGGAGGTCGCGCGGCTGCTCGAGCCCCACGTGGACCGCGTGATCGTGGTCAGCCCGGATGACACCGGGATCACGCAGGCGAGGGCTAAGACTGACCGGCTCGACGCTCGCGCGTTGGCGATGTTGTTGTGGCGGGGTGAGGTGGAGGCGGTGTGGATGCCTGACGAGCGCTGTCGGATCCTGCGCCGCCGGTTGTCGCGCCGCGAGCAGCTGGTGCACGCGCGGTCGCGGTCCAAGAACGAGATCCACGCGGTGCTGCAGCGTCGGCTGCAGGGCAAGGCGCCCTGCTCTGACCTGTTCGGAGTCAAGGGCCGCACCTGGCTCGCCAGCTTGGAGTTACCGCTCGAGGAGCGCGAGTCCGTCGACGCCGGCATCCGACATATCGAGTTCCTCGACGCCGAGGTCGCCGCGGTCGAGCGTCTGATCGCTCAACAGGCGCTGTCGTGGCCGGAGATCCGTCGGCTGATGACCGTCCCCGGCGTGAACCTGATCTGCGCCGCGTCGTTCATCGCCGCGGTCGGCAACCCACGCCGGTTTATGACCAGCCGCAAGCTCGTCGCGTATCTGGGACTTGATCCCAAGGTCAAGCAGTCCGGCGAGGCGCCTGCCCGCAGCGGCCGCATCAGCAAGCGCGGGTCGCCGTCGGCGCGGTGGGCGCTCGTCGAGGCCGCGTGGACCGCGGTACTGCAGCCCGGCCCGCTGCACGGCTTCTATGAGCGCACCAAAGCACGCCGCGGGCACGGCAAGGCGATCGTCGCGACCGCCCGCAAGCTCGCGGTCCTGTTCTGGTGCATGCTCACCCGCTCACAGGACTACGCCCACCAGCAGCCGTCGCTGACCAAGAAGAAACTCCGCCGCCTCGAGATCACCGCCGGCGCACCGAAATACACGCGCCGCAGCGACGGGATCTGGTCAACCAACGACCTGATGCGCGACGCCGAGCTCGAGCTCGCCCGCCAAGCCGAGGCCTCCTACAAGCGGATGGTCCAAGACCAACAAGCCGGAGCCCCGGCCAGAAAAGTGGGCGCGAGCGCGACACTGGAGCGCGCATAGATTAGGCCCTCGAAGGGCAAAGCCGCGCGGCAGACTCAAAGCTCCTGACGCCTGCGCTTCGCTACGTCAGTCACCCGCGCCCGACCAACAACCTACTCCGCGATGACGAAGTCGGCAACCGCCGGCGAGGAGCAGCGCATGCTGAAAACAGCGGAAACAGCGCGAACGAGCACCGAGTCGCCCTAGATCGGGCCCACAGGAGCCGCGCTAACGCCCTGCGCGAACCTTTCCCGACCAATCGCACCCCGAAAAAGTTCCCCTTGGACCCCTTGACTTTCATCGGTCGATCGAAGGGGCAGTGTCGACTGATCGGTCGGCGGCCCCGAGAGGGTACCCCTCCTGAGGCCGCCGACCCGCACAGTTAGGGCGTGGTGGCCGCTGCCGGTGCGCAGATAGCCGTGGTGGTGCCGTTCACGGCGGAGGCTCCATCGTTCACGAAGTCGACGGACCATCCCGTCTTACCGTTCGGGTAGGAGTCGTTGAGGAACCCGCTGGTTTCATCAGCGATCTGCCCTCCGCCACCGATCACCGTCGTCCCCGCGGGACAGGTCGCGGTCACGAGAACTGCCACCCCACTGGGGGAGACGCTGACGGCGTTCGTCACGTAGGTCACCTTCGCGATCGGTGCCGAATTCGCTGTGGTCGCGGTGGTCGCGGTGGTCGCCTTGGTCGCATTGGTCGCATTGGTCGCATTGGTCGCATTGGTCGCATTGGTCGCGCTGACTGCGGTTTTCGCGAAGTTTGCGTGCGAGACGCTCGCGCCGGCGATGTGGTGGTTGAAGTACGCCTTCGCGGCGCTGCTGGCGATCTTCTTGTCCTGCTTGCTGTCGGACGAAGCCGCCCCGTAGGCCCCCCCGCCGAGCGCCATGAACAGCGCGACGGAAGAGAGGACGAGTGCTGCGCTCGGCCGCCTCAAAAGAGACTTCCTCATCAGGTAGTCCTCCTATTGGATGTATGTGACATGCGTGATCCGGCCCCTCGTGCGCCGGCGCGTTGCCGCCCGGACGAACCAGGCGACGAATGAGCACGATTTACCTCGGTTCACCTTGATTTGGCGGGATCTAGCCCGTCGCATTTCATGGCTACGAACGTCGAGAAGGATCCGAGACGCGGCTAACAGCGGGCTAACATCCGATAACTGCGCGCCAGGGGGCTTTGCTCAGGAGCGAGCCGGTCGACGGCTGTCTGTGCCCGTTCGACCGTCGGGGCGCCACGGGCGCGAATACCAACCGCTTACGCTTGGGGCTACCAGCAGCGATCTCATCGCGGCCGGTACACCGCTGGATCCGCCCGGCAGTTCAGAAGTCAACCCGAGCGGACTGTCCAACCGTGCGCGGTCCAACGTTGAGCGACAGCGTCGCTCCGTCGGGCCGGGCAGCGGTCGCGTCGTGATGGCCGGCCGCTTGCTCAGACTTGACCGCCAGGACCGGCTGCAAACGGCTGCGCGCGCCCAGCTCCGCTACCGCCGCGCGCGAAGTAGCTGTGACCGACCCCGATGCTTCTCTGCCACGATCCCGATCGTCAGCCCGCCCGGCTTCGCGGGCGATTCCCTAGTCGCTAAGGCGACGGCGCGCGCCAGAGACAGGGAAACCCAAAGGAATCGTCGCCGGCGCCCAGAGCCTCTGCATTTAAGGACGCACGGTGGTGCACCCCGTGATCTTCGGTGCGAGGGTGGTGCTTCGCTCAGTGCTTGACAAATCAAGCCGGCCCGTGGGAGCATCGCTCTAGGAGTCGGCTCGCGATTGGATCGCGTCGAGGGGATGCTGCAAAACGCGTTGCGTCCTCGAGATCGGAAGAGAGGGAGGCGGCTTGTTGGCATCAGGTGTGGGTCGTCTATTTGTGGCAAGCGTGGTGCGGATCAGTCGCGCCCCCGGCACCAGGCTCATCGGGGTGGGTGCGCAAATCCCGGCGCTCATGCTGCTCGGGCTTGTGCTGGCTTTGACCGCGAGCTCGGCGGCGTCCGCGGCGCCGACTACCCAGACTTTTCCGTTCAACGGGAACTCCCAGTTTTTCACCATCCCCGACGGCGTCACGTCTGTGCAGATCACGGTGCAAGGTGGCAGCGGTGGGATGGGGTATCCGACGGTCGGGGGTGGTATCGGTGGCGCTGGCGCGCAGATCACGGGAACCGTGGCGGTGACGCCCGGAGAGCCCTGGGAAATTGATGTCGGTGGGGCTGGCGGCGGCGGGACGGCGCCCGGCGCTTCCTGCTTTTTCAATGAATCCCCTTCCGCGGGCGGGAGTGGTGGCGACAATGGGGCCGACAGGCTCGGCGGTAACGGCGGAACGGGCGACGAGTGTGGTGGTGGTGGCGGTGGCGGGGGTGGCGCTGACACCGACATCTTCAACGACACCGGCCAGCAAGGCGTACCGATCGTGATCGCGGCGGCGGCGGCGGCGGAGGCGGTGGCGGTGCTGGCGGGATCGGTGGCTTCTTCGGTGGAACGGGCGGCTTTGCAGGTGATACAGGCGGTTCCGTAAACGGCAGCGCCGGTACCGGTACTAACCACGGGGCTGGCGGCGCCGCTGGCGCCATCTCGAGCGGTGCGCCGCCCAGAAACGGATCGACGCCAAGACCCTGGTCACGACCCCGAACACCGATGTGGTCTACGCAATGGGCTACCTGGACCTGGCCGACAGTCCGCTCGTCATCGATGCACCCGCCCGGATCTTGGGGATGTTCGATGACTTCTGGCAGCGACCGATCCACGGGCCGACGATCGACGGGCGGCGGGGGGAGCGCGATCGGAGCGGCGGCGTGTGGAAGGGCGACGGGGCAGGCAGCGATCAGGTGGGGACCAAAGGAGAGGACGCTCGCATAGCGGAGTGATCGCGCTGGTTAAGTGAAGTTAGTCCACGTGACCCGAAATGGGCTGCCTGCCGGGGCTAGCAGATCCGTCGGCGTTGAGAGCGGCGCTCAACGCGTCAGGTCTGCGAGGCCCCGGCGGATCAGGCGTCTCGGCTCGGTGTCGTCCGGCCGGCCGTGGGTTGGGCTAGTTTGGGTTGATTCGCAGGATCTGTCCGAAGCCGGGGAGCGTCGGGCCGAACCCTTGGTTGGAGACCCAGAGGTCGCCGTCTGGGCCGATCGTCATCCCCGTCGGAAAGGTCAGCCCAGAGACGATCGTCGTGCGTGCGCCAGAGGGGTCGATCTTCACGATGTCTCCGGTGCCGGGCGCTGGAGCGCCGGCATGGTTGGAGGTCTCGAGCACGTAGGTCCGGTGTCGGTGGCCGAACGCGAGTCCGAGGATCGTCGTTAGTCCTGTCGCCCAGGGCTTCAGCTCACCGCTTGGCGTCAGCTTGAACACCGTCTCGCTGCCCGGTGTGACCGGGAACTCGCCGAGGTTGCCGAGGTAGAAGTTGCCTTTGTAGGCGAGTGCGGTCGGGACGATATGGCCTTGGCTCGCCGATACATCCACTACGCGGCGGATCGCGCCGGTCCAGGGATCGACGCGGTCGACCTCACCATGGTTCGGCTCCACCGCATAGAGCTCGCCGCGGGCTGCGACCATCGAGTACCAGGTGCCGTCGGGCTCGAAGTCCGCGGGATCGGGGTTCGCGGCCGGGTTGGCCTTGATGAACGCGCTGAGGTCCGCGACTTGCGTCGTGCTGCCGTCGTTGTTGACGCGGATGATCCCGTTATCGACACCGATGTGGCCGTGCGAACAGCCGGCGCCGGCGAGCAGCGCGTACAACCGGTGGCCGATGAACGCGACGTCGGCGACGCCGCTCCTGAAGCTGCGCGCCGGCCCCGTCTGGTCAGACGGCAGGCCGGAGGCGACGACCGTCTTTGTTCCGCTTGGTGCGAAGCGGACGATGTCGGCCGTGAAGCCGCCCGTGTAGGGCCCGATGATCGGGGGCACCTGCTCGCATTGCGCGGAAGTGGTGCTCAGCGTTCCGCCGAGGCCTCCTTCGGCGACGTAGAGCTTCCCGTCAGGGCCGAACTCCAGCCCGCGCGGGTTGTTCAGGCCCGTCGCGAACACCGTCACCGGCCCCGCCGCCGCGGTCGCGGCAAGTGCGAGCGCGGCCAGTAGCGGAACGGACAGGATCCCGAGGCGCGCTCAGAAGACGGACCTCTTGGCGATGTCGAACTCATTTCTCCTCCTTGATGCTCTGGGGTTACCGGACCACGGCCGCGGAGTGGTCGGCTCAGTGGTCTGGCGTCGTGCGGATCGGAGTTGCTGTTCGTCGTGTCCCGGTGTCGTCGTACTGGATCAGCGGAGCGGACCCTGATGTCCGGTGTCGCGCCGCCAAGCTGATGTGGTGGCTTACGGAGGATCGCAGTTGTGGACATGATCTGATCCTTATTGAGCCCGCCGTTCCGCTGCTGGTCAGTTGGTTGGGGCTGTGCTGCCGCGCGTGCGCGGGGTGCGGTGTTGAGATATGGCGAGCGCTGCGCCGAGGCCTACCATTGAGAGCGCGATACCGCCGGCGACGCCGATGCCGGCGTCGCCCCAGTCAAAGCCGTTGTCGCCCGAGATGACCCGCACGACCGTCGGCGGGACGCGCGCGATGTCATAACCGTTGGTGCTTGACACGTCTGAGCGCGGCCCGGTGCTCCTGGGGGAAGCGGCCGGACGGCCCACTCTCGGCCCGTGGCCGTCGCCGGAGCAGGTCTCCGAGCACGGTCCGGGGCTGGCGGGTGGGAACGCTGCCGAGGCTGGCGATGCTGCGATCGCGGTGAGCGCCAGTGTCAAGGCGGCGGCGCGTGCGATGCGTTCGTGGTGGCGGCTCATGTGGACTCCCTCTTGTTCCTCGATCGCCGGTTGCGATCGGTTGTGCGGCAGACGCTGACGTGCGGTGGTTGAGCCCTGGTTGGCGGCGGTTGGAACGGGGTTGATCGCCCATTGGGCGGGGTAACTTGCGACCCCCCGTGGCCGGTGTAGAGTCGTCGCGACGACGCTCGGAGGGTTATGTTGCAGTTCCGCATCCTTGGCCCGCTGGAGGTGATGGAGCGGGACGCGCCGCTGTCGCTGGGCGGCGCTAAGCAACGCGCAGTGCTGGCGATCTTGCTGCTTCACCGCGGTGAGGCGATCTCCAGCGAGCGGCTGATCGGCGAGCTGTGGGGCGAGCGATCGCCGGCGACTGCCGCCAAGACGCTGCAGGGATACGTCTTTCATCTGCGCCGGGCGCTGGGCGATGGGTTGTTGCACACTCGGCGGGCGGGGTACGAGCTCGAGCTCGCGCCCGATCAGCTCGATGCTGATGAGTTCGAGCGGTTGGCGGCCGAGGGCCGCGAGGCTCTCAGCAGCAGTGATCCCGCCGCTGCGGCTCGGCGCTTGCGCGACGCGCTGGCGCTGTGGCGCGGTCCGCCGCTGGCCGACTTCGCCTACGAGTCGTTCGCTCAGGCCGAGATCCGAAGGCTCCAGGAGGCTCGCTTGGCCGCGTTAGAGGACCGGATCGACGCCGATCTCGCGCTCGGCCGCCAAGGGCAGCTGGTCGGCGAGCTGGAGGCGCTGGTCCACGAGTTCCCGCTGCGTGAGCGGCTGCGCGCGCAACTGATGCTTGCGCTATATCGATCGGGTCGTCAGGCCGAGGCGCTGGCCGTATACCGCGACGCGCGCGAAACGCTCGTGGGCGAGCTCGGGCTTGAGCCGGGGCGATCGCTGCAGGAGCTCGAGCAGGCGATCCTGAGGCAGGATCCGCAGCTCGGCGCGTCGGTGCGGCGGCCGCCGCGTCCTCGCGCGCCGCGTCGCGCGGCTTTGCTGATCGGGCTCGGCGGGCTGCTGCTCGCGGGGGCCGCGGGGGCCGCGGGGATCGTGGCGGTGACCGCAGGGGAGGGAGGCGCCCACGTCAAGGCGCTCGGCAGCGGCGTCGCCGCGATCGACCCGGACACGGGTCGCCTGGCATCGTTGACCGCGATCGACACGGCCCCCAGCAACGTCGCTGTCGGCGAGGGGGCCGTCTGGGTGCTGAGCACCGACGACAGGACCATCTCGCGCATCGACCCAAAGACCAAGAAGGTCGTCAAGCGGTTTGAGATCGGCGGCGTGCCCAGCGACATCGCCGCCGGCGCGGGAGCGCTCTGGGTGGGAAAGGGCGGCGGCCAGCAGAACAACGGCACGGTCAGCATCTCTCGCGTCGACCCCCGCTCGAACCGGATCACGCGCACTGTGAGGCTGCCGGACACGGCGAGCGGCAGCCAATGGCCCAGCGTGGGTTTCCCCGGCATCGCGGTCGGGGCCGGCGCGGTCTGGGCGATCAACCCCGACCAGACCATCTCGCGCATCGATCCCAAGACGGGCGGGAGGGTCGCCACGATCGACGCCCGGGCGAGCACGATCGCCGCCGGCGACGCGGGCGTCTGGTTCGTCGACTCGGATCGCCCCGCCGTCACGCGGATCGATCCCCGCACCAACCGGGTCGGCCAGACAGTCTCCACCGGCGCGAATGTTCTCCTCGGAATCGCGGTCGGCGCCGGGTCGGTCTGGGCGACCGGCGAGAACGAGGGTCTGGTGTGGCGCATCGACCCGGGGCCACATCCGGTGACGAGGAGCATTGACACCGGCGTCGGCGTCAGCTTCATCACGGTCGGCGACGGGACGGTGTGGGCGGCCAGACTTCGTCGACGACAAGGTCTCGCGGATCGACCCCCACACCAACGAGGTCACGGCAAAGGTCCCGATCGGAGCCTCACAGGCGATCGCGGCCGGCGAAAAGTCGGTGTGGGTGAGCGTCGCGGGTGCAGCGAGCAACGGTTCCCTGCCGGCGTCCTCCTGCGCGGACGTCGTCTCCGGCGGCAGGACACCGGACGTGGTGATCGCCTCGGACAACCCGCTCCAGGGTCCCGATCAGCGGCGGCCCGCGCGCGATGACGGACGCGATCCGGCTGGTTTTCGAACAGCACGGCTTCCGGGCAGGCAAGTACGCGGTCGGCTACCAGTCCTGCGATGACTCGACCGCACAGAGCGATACGTTCGAATTTCGCAAGTGCGCGGCAAACGCGAACGCCTACGCGCGCGCGAAGCAACTCGTGGCCGTGATCGGACCGTACAACTCGCAGTGCGCGACCGTGGAGATGCCGATCCTCAACCGTGCTCCCGGAGGGCCGCTGGCGGAGATCAGCCCGTCGAACAGCTACCCCGGCCTGACGCGCCCCGTCTCCCTACCGGCGAACTGGGGCGGCTCCAGAAACGAGCCGAACACGTTCTACCCGACCGGCGTGCGGCACTACGTCCGGCTCGCGGCCAACGACGACTTCGAGGGCGTCGCCGACGCCATACTGGCCAAGCGGCTTGGGCTCAGCAGCGCCTACCTCCTCGATGACGGCCAGGGCGCGGAGAACGTGTGGATCACGAACCCGTTCCGCCGGACAGCCCGCACGCTCGATATCAGGATCGCTGGAGCGGAGCGCTTCGACCCGGCGGCGAAGAGCTACGACGCGCTCGCCGAGAAGATCGCCCGCTCAGGCGCACAGGGCGTGGTCATCGGCGGCGACGTCTCGCAGGGCGGCGCCAGACTGCTGAAGGCGTTACGCGCCCACCTCGGGCCGCAGACGCCGATCATGGCCGGCGATGTGGGGTTCACGCCGATCTCCGAGGTGCTCAAGCACGCCGGGCGGGCCGCACTCGGGCTATACGTGAGCACGGTGAACATCCCCGGGGTAGCGCGCGACCCGAGTCCTGCCGCGCGGCAGTTCCTGCGCGATCTGGGCACTACGGAGCCCCTGCCATGGGTGCTCGAGGCGGGCCAGGCCGCCGAGCTCGTGCTGCACGCAATCGCGCACTCGAACGGGACGCGGGCTTCAGTGCTCAAAGAGCTCCGGGCGGCTAACGTCAAGAACGGCATCCTCGGCAGCTTCCACTTCAATCGCAACGGTGACATTACGCCGGCCACCGTGATGATCGTCCGGATCACCGGCAGCACCCCGCCGAGCAGCGGCTTAGACAACAGCCTCCAAGGAGCGGTCGTAGACCGCATCGTGAAGATCCCGGCCAGCCTGGCACGCTGACTCAGCTCACCTCGAACCAAGCGACGCCAAGCGCGGCCGCTCAGTGGCCCCGCGTGAGCGGCGAGCCGACAGACCAGCAGCGCCCGTCAAAGCAGCAGCGCCCACCTGGTGGCGCAGCGGCGACCATGCAGAAGCGAAGGACGCAGCGAATGGCTGTCGGGGCCTTCGGCTTTGCGTCCCCTGTTGACGACTGACCACGACGCACGTGACGAGGACGGTCGGTGACTACGAGTGCAGAGCCGCGTCGGTGAGTGTCGCGCCCACCGCGATAATGGACTGTGTGCTGACCCCCGGAACGACCCAGCGACGAGCTCGGGGATGACTGAGATTCGGCCCATGACGCTTGACGACGTCGTCGGCGTTCGGACGGTGGTCGAAGCAGCGGGCGAGGAGCTGGAGCGTCGAGCGGGCCACGAGCCGCAGACTCGTACTGACGAACAGCGCGAGTACTTTCTTAGCGGGCTGAGACGCTTCGTCGAGCGAGACCCCGATGGAGCGTGGGTCGCCGCGGACGGTGACAGCCTTGTCGGGATGGCGGCTTCCATACGCCGTGCGTCGTTCTGGGGCTTGTCGATGCTGTTCGTCGATCCGGCACGGCAGACTCAGGGCCTGGGGCGTCAGCTGCTGGACGCGGGGCTGGCGTCCGCTTCGGGCGCCGGCGTCCGAATGATCCTCAGCTCGTCTGATCCTCGCGCTCTACGGCGCTATTCGCAGGCGGGCCTGGCCATTCACCCGGCCGTCGAGGCTCGAGGGACGATCGATCGAAGAGCGATCCCCGACCACCTGTCGGCTCGCCCGGGAGACGCCAGCGACCTGAACCTAGTGGCGAGCGTCGACGCCGGGTTACGCGGGTCGCGCGCTGAGGACGTCGAGTACCTATTGCGAGTGGGAGCGATGATGCAAGTCATCGATCGCGGATCCGCTCGAGGCTACGTGGTACACCGGCACAAGCGGCTCCTGATGCTGGGAGCGACGGACCACGCCACCGCCTGTGGGCTGTTGTGGCGGTTCTTGGCCGAGGCGGGAGCGGAGGCTGAGATTTGGGGATTGACCGCGCAGCAGAACTGGGCGGTGAAGGTCGCACTAGCTGCCAGGCTCGAAGTTGTGCCGTTCGGTGCGCTCTTTCTGGCTGGCCGGGAGCATCCCCCTGGGCCTTGGCTGCCTTCCAGCTGGTACTTCTGATTCTCGCCCTGGGCGTCTCCCGGGACGCGGCGAGCCTCGTGCTGGTTTGCTCGCGATGAGCACGCGCAAGTCGTTCCTCTGCCCCTTGCATGCACGCGCTCAGCGCGGCGCCGACTCTCCCATCTGCGAGCCGCGAGCATTCGGGGCGTCCGAGCAGTCAATGCTCGTTTCACGAACGTCCAGGCATCTCGGAAACCTCCTCGACAGCATCGCGACGCTGGTCCGAGACGCAGGACCGCCGTCTGGAGGATCCTGAGGGTCAGCTGCTCGCCGCGATCGCGGCGGGAGAGCTTGATGAGGATCTGGTCGCGATCGCCGATGCCGTCCACGCGCGCTACGGCGAGGGGGCGCTTCGGTGCCCGCCGCTCGCGCTACGCAACGTCGAACCGCGGAGCGTCGATCCCGCACCGCTGACGGGTCGGCTCAGCGGCGGCGGTGTGGCTCGCCGGCAGCCCACCAATCCGGCAGATCCTCTCCCTGTGCTTCGAGGTAGCGAAGCGTCCGGGCTGCGGACAGCCAGCCCGAACCGCTTTGCCCGCAGAATTTCCAGAGCTCGCGCGCTGAGCGCTTGTAGCGGTGAATTAGCTCGTCGAGCTCGAACGCGTCGATTTCGCCGGCGTCAAGCCGTGCGAACCCCTGTCGGACATGTTCGAGCAGCAACCCGAGCTGCTCTTCGTGATAGCGCCCGATCAGCTGGCGCGCCGCCCGGCGCTCAGCACGACCGTCAACCGGCTGGTTGCCTTCGTTCACGCCGCGGACACTACGACAACGCGGCAGCCTGAACCGTGCGCAGAGACGGGCCACGATCGCTGGCTTCCGGCGAGCGGCACCCACAGACTGGCGCGAGTCATGCCCCTAAGATCGCGGTCGTGGACACGGCGGATCTTGACGCGGTGATTGCTTCATGCCGGTCGTTGATCTGCGACCGGTTCGGTGACGACGATCACCACGGCGCGGCGGCGATGCTGCTCGACGACGGAACGATCGTGACTGGCACCGCCCCGGATGCGATCAATCCTTCGGTGGAGGTTTGCCACGAGACTGAGCCCTACTGTGCGGCGTTTCGCCTGGGCAGACGCATTCTCGCCTCGGTATGTCTGCATCGGTTGCCGAGCGGCCGGACGGTGGTCCTCAGCCCGTGTGGGGTATGCCGGGAGCGTCTCGCCGTCTATGGGCCCGACGTGCTCGTGGCGGTGGCTGATCTCGACGATCCAACACTTGTCGTTTGGAAGCCGCTGAAGGCCGTCCTTCCCGACTACTGGATGACGGCCTTTCCCGACGAGCTCGACGCGGGCTGGAGTGATTGACAATCGGTTCTGACCGAAGCCGTCGCCACCGCCGTCCGACCCAAGGCCACGTTCACGAACGACCGGTCGCGTCGAGCTTCATGGCGGGGATCAGGGCTTCCGCTTCGGCCTGACGGATAGCGAGAGCGCCAGCGCCATGACCAGACCCGCGCATACCGGGTCGATGGCTTGCGTCGGTCGAGATGCTGGTCGCGGAATCAAAGCAGGACTCGTGCCCGTCCGATCATGGGCTTCGAGAGCAACCTGTCCATGCTGCCGGACTATCCCTGAGGAGCCACGTTGGTGTCGCTGGCGCTTTCGCATCGCTTGCAGGCGCGTCAGCGAGCCGCGCGACCCCGGCCCTCCTCACGACTGCCCCGGCGGCTCGATCGACTGGAGGAACAGGTCGAAGTTGTTCGGGATCGCGGTGGCCTGCTCCCAGACGATCAGCCAGCGCCCGTCGCGGCGTTCCCAGAGCTCGGTGATCCACCCCTTGTGGGTCACCCTGGTCCCTCCGGCGACGAGGTCAAAGCTCACCTTGTAGCGGAGGGCCGCCGAGTCTCCCGAGGGGCGCACCGCGATCCGGGACACTGGCTTGAAAACGAGGTAGTCGATGACCCCGGCCCTGACGGACCCGAGGTAGTCATGGAGCGAGAGCGTGTCGCCGGCCGGTGTGACGGCCTGGAAGTCTGCGGCCATCGAGCGGCGCGCGGTTGCCGTGTCCGCGTCGACCAGCGCGCGGAGGCGCTTTCGCTCGATCGCCGGGACCTGATCGGCCTGGGATGCGCCCGGCCGGCTGTGCGCGACCCGCGCTGAGTGTGCTGGCGATGCCTGTGCACCGGTCAGTGCCGGAATCGCGACACTCGCGGCGATCGCAGCGAGCGCTCCGGCCGTCAGGGCCTGGATTCTGGTGTTCATCGCGTGACCTCCTTGCTCGCGCGCCATCTAGGTTCCCACCAGGATGGCTGGCGACATCCGCTCGAACGGGACGCCCGCTCGGGCGTACGCGTCGCGCACGTCCTCCTCGGTGGCGGCTTCGATGACGCAGTAGAACGACTCGTCGCTCGGCACGATCGTCGAGCTGACGTAGTGGATGGGCCCGCCGGTGTGCTCCATCTCCACGACGGTCTCGCGGACGCGTGCGATCGCATTCGTCAGCTCCGAGACGTCAAGGCCGGGTCTGTAGTGCTCGACGAGGTAGGCCTGTCGTGGTCTGGTGTCCGCACCGCGTGCCATGGCAGGACGCTACGTCTCCATCGGCTGGGGCGAATCGGGTGTTTCCCTACGTTTCTAACTCGCCGTTTGCGGGTTTCCTGGCCATGCGCGCGCCGAGCTCGGCGCGCGATCGGATGCCGAGCTTGCGATAGACGTGCGCAAGGTGCGCCTCCACGGTCTTCCCGCTCATGAACGCGGCCTGCGCGATCTCGCGGTTCGTCAGCCCTGTCGCGGCGAGCTCGGCTACCCGCAGCTCGGTCGGCGTCAGCTCGTCGGGCGCGCGACGCCTCGGGCTCAGCAGATCGAGTTCACCGCGCGCCCGTTCGGCCCAGATCGGGGCGCCCAGTCGCTCGAAGATCTCCAGCGCCTCTCGGAACGCAGCGGCCGCCGCCCGCCGCTGCTTGGCGCGACGATACACACGCCCCTTCGTCAGCCAGGCGCAGCCAAGCTCGAACGGAAGACGCGATGTCGCCTCAAGGTCAAGCGCGTCGAGCGCCACGAGCGCGCCGGCCAGGTCGCCCACCGCCGCGGTCACGATCGCCCGCGCGCGGGGCAGCGTCGCATCGATCCAGAGCCGCGGAAACGTCCGTCCTCTCTGCTCGAGCCGAGCGAGTGTTTCCCGCGCACGGTCGATTTCACCGAGCGCCACCAGCAGTTCGACGTGGAACGGCTCGGTGCGATCGAGGAGCCCGTCCTTGATGCCGATCTGATCGAGCAGCCCGCGCATCTGTGTCAGCGCGCGATCGGCTGCCTGATTATCACCCGCGGCGTACTCGACGAAGCCAAGCACGCTCAGCAGGATCGCCGCCCACCACGCCTTCTCGGCTCCAGCGGTCGCCTCGACGAGCGGCCGCAACGTGGCTCGGGCGCGATCGAACCGGCCCCGATGAGCGTCGATCATTGATCGCCAGGCAAACGGGTAGGCGAACCTGCCGCTCACTTCCAGCCGCTCCTCGATCGTGTCGCAGCTGCGCTCGATCAGCTCCTCCGCGAGCTCGCACCGGCCGGCCTGGAACTCGACTAGCGCCAGGTAACCGAGCCGCTCGGCCCCATGGGGCTCATCGCCGTGGTCGCGGGCCCAGTCAGATTCCCGGACATAACGTTCTCGGGTGGCTTCGACGTCGTCGATGCACTGAAACCAGATCAGCGGAACCGGGTGCGGGTAAGCGTCTGGCCCAGCTCGCGCCTCGAGCTCGAGCCCGCGCTGCATGAGTTCGGGCCGAGGAGTCCGCCCCAGGAGCAGGTCGAGCAAGCAGAGATCGATCAGCAGCGACGAGAGCACTTCCGGCTCCTGGTCGGCGTTCACCTGCTGCACCGCCCGCTCAGCGTGCTCGAGGGCGCGGGCCGGTGCGCCGGGGACGCCGATCAGGACCAGCCGCGCCGAGATCCGGGCGCTGAGCGCCGGGTCGCCTGCTGCCGTGCTGAGCGCCTGTTCGAGATACGCGGTTGCGAGCCCGATCAAACCGTCGTCCCACCCAACCTCCGCGAGCAGCTGAAGGCGCTCTGCCTGCACCGCGGCCGGCAGGCTGCCGGCGGTCGCACTCTCGGCGAGCAGCCGCGCGCCGGCGACGTCGCCGGTCTTGAGCAGGCAGGACGCACGACCGAGCGTCCGCCGCACGATCACCTCATCGTCGTCGGCCGGCGTGAGCCGGCAGGCGGCAGCGAACAGCTCCTCGGCGGCGTCGAACGCGCCGCGTAGCGCCGCCTGCCGCGCAGCTTGCTCGACCGTGAACGCCGTCGCCTCGTCCGCCTGCGTCGCGCTCTGCGCGAGATGGTGAGCGCGCTCCTCTTCATCGGTGACGACCGCGGCCAGTCGCCGATGGAGCTGTCCGCGCCGCGCGTCCGACGCGGCGCCGTACACCGCGGACGCCAGCAGCGGGTGCGTGAACCGAACGCGGCCCCGCTCGGTGACGAGGACGCCCGCCTCCTCCGCCTCGAGGATCGTGGGCAGCGCCCCGTGCTCGTCCTCAAGCGCGGCGGCGACCGCCTCGATCGTTGGCCGCGAGAGCGCTGCCGCCACAAGCACGGCCTCCTGGGCAGCGGGCGACAGCGCCCCGACCCGCTCGGCCGCGAGCGTTTGAACGCTGCGGGGCACCGGCAGCGGCGGCCGCTCGCCGGACTCTTCCCTCGGGCCGCCGAGGGCGCGGGCGATCTCGAGCGCGAATAACGGGTTGCCGCCGGAGGCCTGAGCGATGCGCGCGAGCATCGGGCGCGTGAGCGGGTTGCCGAGCCGGCTGCTAACGATGTGATGCAAGGACGCGAGCGAGAGCGGACCGAGGACTACGCGCATGAGCCGGTCCGCCGGCAAGGCGTGGTCGAGGTCGAGCGGAGCCTCATCCTCGCCCTCGGTGCGCTTCGCCAACAGCATCCCCAGCTGAGCGGGAAGCCGGCGTGCCGCGAACTCGAGCGCGCGCTCCGACGCGGCATCCACCCACTGCACGTCGTCGATCGCTACGAGCACCGGCCCCTCGCGGGCGAGCTCGCCGAGCACGCCGACCAGCGCCGTCGCCGTCGTGCGCGGGTCAGCTGGCTCGACCGTCGCGACGCGCAGCAGCGTGGCTGCGAGCGCACGCTCCTGGGGCGCGGGCAGCGCGGCTCGCGTCTCGTCGAACGCAGGGCCGACGATGTCGGCGAGCACCGCGTAGGAGAGCCTGGCCTCGCTCTCCGCCGGCCGGGCCCTCAGCACGCGATAGGCACGCGCTTCCGCGAGACCAACGGCCTCAAACCAGACCGTCGACTTCCCGATCCCCGCCTCGCCCTGAAGTAGCAGCGCTAGCGAGCCGTGCGGGATCGAATCGAGAAAGGCCGACACGGCCGCGATCTCTCGCTCGCGGCCGATCACGGCGTCGCCCGATCTCCGATCGCTCCTGTCACGAGAGCAGGCTACGCTCAACGCTCGCCCCGGCCAAGCCCAGCTCCGCCCCAATCACGGTTCCTGCGTGCCTGGCGGACGCTGAATCGGCTCGACCGCATGCCGGGCGGGCACCGCATCGCGGTTCTCGGTCCGCTCAGAGGAATGCCCATCTCCCCACGCGACCCTTCTTGGTCTGCGCGGATAACCCGGGTGCCCGCATTCACATCGCCGGTGGCCATCAAGCCGGCCGCCAGCGCCGACGCTTGCTGGCCGTCCGATGCGTTCGTCTGGTGGAGAGCAGGAGCAGTGACCGGTGGTGGTCAGGCGACGGCGTAGAGCGACCAGCGGTTGGGGATGTCTTTGAGTTCGTGCTCGCCCCGGTCGGTGAACGTCAGCTCGCTGCCGATGACCAGATCTCGGACGGTGCTGGAGACGAGGGCCTCCCCGGCGGCGGCGAGGCTCGTGATGCGTGCGGCGAGGTGGACGGCGAGTCCGGTCACGTCGTCGCTGGTGCGTTCGACTTCGCCAGTGTGCATGCCGGTGCGGACGTCGAGCCCTAGGTCGTGGGCGTCGGCGATGACCTGTGCTGCGCAGCGCACACCCTGTGCGGGGCCGGTGAAGAGGGCCAGCCCGCCGTCGCCGGTCGTCTTGATCGTATTGCCACCGTGCGCTTCGACGGCGGCGCGTGTCGCGTAGAGGTGACGGTCGAGCACGCTCGCCCAGGTTCGGTCTCCCGATTGCGCGGCGCGCCCGGTGGAGTCGACCAGATCCGTGAACAGGACAGTCGCCAGGATGCGGTTCGTTGGCGGAGCGGGCGCGGCCCCCGTGACGAACTCCTCGACGATGTCTGCGATGAGCTCCACGTCGAGCGCAAAGGCGACGGCCGCGTCACCCGGGATCTCGCGCAGGCGAGCGCCGGGGATGAGATCGGTGAACTCCCTCACAACGTCCGCCGGAACGAGCTTCAGATCGCGTGGATGGATGACCAGCGTCGGAGCCTGAACCAACGGAAGTGCCTCGCTGATGTCGCTGATCAGTGACATGCGCAACAGCCGTGCCGCCTGCCGGGGGGTCACCGCCGCCTGGAACAGACGCCTGAGACGCTCGTTGCGAACGGGGTCGGCCGCCCACTGCGGCGCGTAGAGCCCGGTCAACGGCCCAGGCCAATCAGAGAGATCCGCGATCGCCTGCGCGGCGGAATCGGCGAGCTCGGGGGAACTGGCGGCACCACCTCGCGGGCTCGGTGAGAACGCGATCAGGCCGCCGACGCGCTCGGGTCGGGTTGCCGCTAGCAGCGCCAGTGACCGCGCCCCATCAAGGCTGCCCATAAGCACCGGACGCCGCGCACCGGTCGCGTCGATCACCGCCAGCGCATCATCCGCGTGAGCCTCCAGCGTCAGGTCGTCTCGGATCGGATCCGACAGTCCCGAATCGCGGCGGTCATAGCGGATCACGCGCGCGAACTGGCCCAGCCGCTCAAACATTCGAACAGCCTCGGGGATGCTCCAGAACGTCTGGATGTTCGACGCAGTGCCGCCGTTCAGCAACAGGTCGTGATCGCCGGCACCGTGCACCTGGTAGGCGATCGCCAACTCGCCGCTGCGTGCATAGTGGGTCTCCGGGATTTCCACGCCGACACGCTATCCCGCGCCCGCCCAGCCAAAGGCCGCGCACCCAGGCGCTCCGGCAACGCCACCAACCCCCAGGGCGCGCGAAGAGCGACCATTAGTTTGAGATGGCTGCATTCACGAACCAGGGGCTGTCTCCGTCGCGAGCGAGCTGCGGGATCGGCGATTGACTTTCGTGGAGTCGAGCTTGGTGTCTTGGGTTGGTGGGCACGTTTGCAGATCGTCGCGGCGGCGTCGTTTGGTTCCTTGACCGCGTCGAACGCGACCGGACCGGCTACCTGTTCAGCCGGGTGTGACGGCGGTTACGCGTTGTCGGCTTGGTCGTCTGCCGCTGGGCCGAGGAGACGTTCTACGAGGACGCAGTCTTTCCATTGCCCGTCGAGCTTGCCGTGGCGGCGTTGGATCCCGACTTCTTCAAACCCGGCGGCGCGGTGCGCGGCGCGGCTGGGTTGGTTGTCGGTGAACACGCGGCTGGTCAGTTTGTAGAGCCCGTGTCGTTCCGATTCGGCGCAGAGCTCGATCAGGAGCGCGCGGCCGAGTCCGCGGCCGCGGGCGGCCGGGTGGACGTAGACGGCGTGCTCGCCGACGCCCTGGTAGACGCAGCGGTCTGAGTAGGCGCCGGCCCGCGCCCAACCGACCACGTGCTGGTCGTTGATCGCGACGATGAACGGCTGGCCATCCTCGACCCAGCGGCTGATGTCCTCGATCGTGCGCGGCCTGGTCTCGAACGTCGCGACGCGATCGGCGATCCCGGCGTTGTAGACCTCGACGACGTCGGCGAGGTCGGCGGCGTGGGCTGGGCGGATCGTCAGCCGGTCACTCCCTACGGTCACGGCGATAGCTTGCGCGCGCGGATGATCGCCGAGCCGGCGTGCTCGTGCACGCGATGGGTGTAGGTGATTTCGATGTCTTCGAACCCGGCGCTCTCCAGCGCCGAGCGGAACTCGGTCTCGGTCAACGCGCCGGCGATGCAGCCGGTCCACGCCGCCATGTCAGCCCGCGTCTGCTCATCCATGTCGGGGTCGGCGATCACGTCGGAGACGGCGAACCGGCCGCCCGGTCGCAACACGCGTGCCGTCTCGCGGATGACCCGCGGTTTGTCGCCGGACAGGTTGATCACGCAGTTGGAGATGATCACGTCGACTGTCTGGTCTGTGAGCGGAATGTCTTCGAGGTAGCCCTTGAGGAACTCTGCGTTCTCGACGCCCGCCTCGCGAGCGTTGGTGCGCGCGAGCTCGAGCATCTCATCGGTCATGTCAAGCCCGATGGCTCGGCCCGTGGGCCCGACCCGGCGGGCAGAGATCAGCACGTCCGCGCCGGCGCCTGACCCGAGATCGAGGACCGTCTCGCCGTCATGTAGGTCAGCCACAGCCGTGGGCACGCCGCAGCCGAGTGATGCGTTGATCGCGGCTTCCGGAGCGTCGGTCGCGTCGCTGTCGGCATAGAGCGAAGCGCCGAACGCGCCGTCGTCCGCTGCCGTGTTGCAGCAGGCTGCGCAGGAGGTCGCGGCGGCCGTCGCGGAGGCGTATCTCTCGCGCACGATCTCGCGAACCTGCTCGGGGCTCTCGGTCGTGGAGACGGTCGCGGCCGGGGTACAGCAGTCGGTGGTCAGGTCAGCCATGCGGACAGCTCCTTCAGCGCGTCGGGGATCACGAAGTAGTAGGCCCACAAGCCTTCGCGCTCGGAGCCGACAATCCCGGCCTCGCGCAACACCTTGAGGTGATGGGAGACCGTGGACTGAGTCAGGCCGAACAGCGGCACGAGCTCGCACACGCAGACCTTGCCGGCGTGCTTACGCAGCACGTCGACGAGCTGCACTCGGACCGGGTCGCCCAACGCCTTGGCGACGGACGCCATCCGGACTGCCTTTTCGCGCTCGACGTCGGGGTACACGACCGGTTCGCAGCACGGCCCGCCGGGCGACCGTTTGGTCTTGGGGGTGAGTTCCATATCGATAGCCATCGATCTACATATATCGATTGAACCGACGATTGTCAATCTATACACGTCCTCTTGGAGGCCCACCCTGACGACCCATCTCAGCCCGCTGCTCTACCACCGATGATCGTTCTGCGCGCGGAAGGTTGACAATCGCGACGCCGATGATCACGAGCATCACGCCGATCGTGGCCGGGATGCCGGGGAGTGCGCCGCGGATGGCTTCGACCGCGACTGCGACGACGGGCACAAGAAACGTCCACGCGTAGACGCGTGTGGAGGGCCAGCGGCTGAGCGCGGCGTTGAATCCGAGGTAGACGAGTACTTGGCCGCCGATGATCAGGTACGCGAGTTGGGCGATTAGTGTCGGGTCGCTCCACTTGGTAGAGCCGCCGTCGAGCAGGACGAGCGGGATCAGCGGGATCCCGCCGGCGAGGAACTGGGCAGCGGTGATCCCGGGTATGTCGAGTTCGGGCTCGCGCCTTGTGAGGACGCGCATTCCAAGACCGCCGCCGGCCCAGCCGATCGCGCCGAGCAGCGCGAGCACGAACCCGATCACCAGCCGAGAGCCGTGCGCGACGTTACCCGGGTCGGCTAGGACGACGAGCAGTACGCCGCCGAAACCGACGACCAGTCCGAACAGACGCAGTCTGGTGATCGACTCATTTAGCGCGAAACGGGCGATCAGGGCGACGAAGAACGGAGCGGAGTTCAGCAGCACTGATGCGACCGCAGCGCCAGCTCGTGCGGTGCCAACGCTGATGCCGACCTGGGTGAGCGTCGTGTTGCCGAAACCAATCCCGAACGCCCAGATCCACAGTCGGCGGGTGCGCGGCAGGCGGCTTCCCATGAAAGGAAGGAGGATGGTGAGCAGTGCCCCGCCGGCGAGCGCGCGCAGAGTTGCGATCATGATCGGGGAGGTGTGGTTCAGTGCCGAGTCGGTGACTGGATAGACCACACCGGCGGCGACCATCGAGACCGCCAAGATCAGCGAGACCGGCAAGCGCTCATGAAACGCCCTAGGTTGGTCTCGCGTTTGCACTCGCGACCTGCTCTCAGATTCTTGAGCCAATCGACTCAAGCCGCGGCCAGGGCCTTATCGAACGCACTCCGATTCGTGCCCAGCACAGCTTCACACCATGGTCTCAGACGTCTGCGTGGTCTGCACTCGCGCGTGGGTGCGGATCTGTTGTGGCTCGACCTCAATCCCGAGGACCGGGAGGTCGTGCGGTGAGCGCTGTCCCTAGTCGCGTGTGCGGGTGGTGGCGCTCGACGACGCTAGCGCGACCGGGCGGGTGGTTGTAGCGGATTAGTTTCGGGATTGTGTTGGGGATCTCCCCCTTGGCAGCACGCCGGTCGAGTGAGACGGTTTGCGCCTCGCCGCTTCGCCGACTCAATCGGGGCTAAGGCGACGGGGCCCAAGTTGAGGATTGGGGTGGAGATGGCCTGAACCCTCAGGCGCCTCTCGCTGTGCGCGACGCCTAGGAGTGCCATGCCGTCAGCGTGCGCCGGCCACGACTGGGCGCAGGGCCAAAACGCTCAGCCAGACAGGAGGAGGATCAGATGGATCGACCGGAGTTCCTGAACCGAAGCGGCTCGATAGTCAACGATTCCAAGCGCAAATTGTCGGCTTTTTTCGTTGTCGTGGGACTGATCGCGATGCCACTAGCCCTCAACGCTCGCGCTCAAACTCCCCCTCATTCGACAGCTCTCCCGTCGCGCGCCCAGGTTCGCAACAGCAACCCTCCGTGGTACCCGTCGCTCGAGGCGTTCGAGCACTACAACTCCGGCCGGTCGCACGTGTTCCCCACGGCGAGGTTCGGTGGCTCGCTCCACCGGCGGAACACGGTGGGCCTTGTCTCGTCCGGCAAGGGGGCGTACCCATCCGGCTACAACATGTCTTACCTCAACGCGAACGACGCCTTCATCCAGGGCGGCAGCTACGGCGATGTCAAGGGCTCGATTGGCCCGTTCGTTGCGAAGGTCGACCCGAAGACCCTGAAGCCGGTCTGGTACAGGCAACTGTCGAACACGGCGCAGACAGGCGAATGGGACTATCCCGGAGCGATGGCAATCGAGAACAACGGCTTCATCTACGTGGTGTCCGGCTACCGGATCTTCAAGGTCAATCCGGCGAACGGGACGGTCGTGAAGACCCTCAAGCTCCCGACGCAGGTCTACATGCGCAACAACTACCCGGACACGCCGCCGACCTACGACACGACCCTGACCGATGACGCCGTCAACACCTCCTACAACGGCATCAACGCGCTCCCGGACGGAACGATCGTGGTCAAGTCGCTGTACCGAGAGGCTGGATGCACGCTCGACGGACCATCGGCGCTCCTCGAGTGCCCTGACGCCCGAAACGTTCCGCGATCCGTTCTGATCTCGGTCAACCCGACCTCGATGCGGATCATCGACAACGTCACTCTGCCGGCGCCCGCAGGCGCCCGGCCCACCATCACGCGCTACCACGGCGTCGACTACGTGTACCTGCTGGAGAACACCTCCAACGCGGTGCGTTACTCAGTCCACCACGGGTTCTTCACCCTCGACACCAGCTGGACTCCCGCCGCCGTTCCCTATCCAGGACAGACGACGGGCGGCTCGTTGATCGTCATGAACAACTGGGTCGTCGGCGCGACGAACTCGATTCCTGCCGCCGGTCCGCTGACGGTGTTCGCGATCAATCAGAGCGATGCCAGGAAGGTCTTCTACCTGCAGCCCTATGTCAACGACCCGCTCCCGCCGCTGCTAGCCCGCGCGTTCGAGACCGCAGCCGCAGGCGCGCCGGCGATCAGCTGGGCCGGCATGTCACTGGAGGCCGACGCTCAGAACGGTCGCTTCTACGGGGTGGAGACGCTGGCACGCAAGGTTGCAGCATTCAAGCTCACTGCCTCAGGCATCGAGACCGTCTGGAAGAAGACTCAGACCACGACCGAGTGGGCAACGCTGATCGGCCCGAAGGCTCATCGCGTCTGGGTCGGCACCGACGTTCCCGGGGCCGAGATCCCTGGCCAGAACAAGACCGCCACCGTCGTGTTCCGCGACGCGGCCACTGGTCGCGAGCTCGCACGTTCGGCGAGGGTCCCGCGGATGACCCAGGGAAGCGCGGTTCAGCCCAGTTACGGCGGAAGCATGTTCTTCCCGGGCGCCAAAGGCACCTTGATCAAGATGACGCCGCATCCGGGGCGGTGAATGCCATGCCGTCAGCGGTCAACAGAGCGCTCACCGCACCCTCGTGCACCCACGCGTGGAAGACGATCCCGAGCTGGTATGTGCCCGGCACGATCAACGAGGCGATCCGGCCGGCCATCCAGCTACCGACGCCGCCTCGCGGCCCCGGTTGAGCAATCCGAGGTTCGTGTGCGAACAGCTGCCGTGGCCCGCGATCATCCGCCACTGACCGGCCGATAACGCGGTGTGCGCGGCTGGACTGAAGAGCGAGCCGGCAGCAACGATGGCGTCCTTGGAGTCGCCCAGACACGGGAGCTCGATTCACGAACTCAGTCCGGTCGACTGAGCAGGGTTGCCTCGAAGGGGAAGGCCGACAGCAGCTCGGGCCCGTCGTCGCGAATGAGCAGCTGCTGCTCGAGCTTGACGCCTTCCCTTCCCCCTTCTTCGCCGATGTAGCTCTCGACGCAGAGGGTCATGCCGGCTTCGATGACGCCGTCGTAGCCCGAGCTCGCGAAGTCGGTGCTGTGGGACAGGTAGGGGTACTCTCCGGTCATGCCACACCCGTGGGCGGAGACGTAATAGCGGTTGGCGACAAACCGCTCCGGGATCGCCCAGGCTCGCTCGGAGTACTCGCGAAACGTCACGCCGGGGCGCAGCAGCTCGATGTTGTGGTGGACCTGTTCGTGGGCGACCCGGTAGAGCTCGCGCTGGGCAGGCGTGGGTTGGTCGGGGCCGGTGTGGAAGGTGCGCGAGAAGTCGCAGTAGTAGCCGTGGCAGCCGACGACGTCGGTGTCGAGCGCCACAAGCTCGTTTTCGGTCAGGCGCCGATCCCCGGTCTCTTGAAACCACGGGTTGGTGCGCGTTCCAGAGGAGAGCAGCCGGGTCTCGATGTAATCGCCTCCGAGCGCGATCACGCCCTGGTGCAGTACCGACCACAGTTCATTCTCGGTCAGGCCCGGTCGCATCGCCTCACGCAGCCGAGCGACCGCCAGCTCGGTCGCTTTGACCGAAGCTCGTACGCACTTGAGCTCCTCGGTTGACTTGACCGCACGAGCGCGCTCGACCGGGGCCTGGGCGTCGGCGAGGTGAAAGCCCTGGTCGCGCAATCCCAGCGCGGCGCCCGCGTTGACGCGCTCGACTCCGACGGCCGCCCTGGACCCGCAATGCTCGCGAATGAGGGCGGCGACCTGCCGTGCCCATGCAGTCTCGACATCCCGGACAGCGTCGCCAGCGGCGACATAGCTGGCGGTGATCGCGGGGCGAATCTCATCGATCGTCTCAAGTCCGGCGGCGAGGTGCGCGCAGCCCGGGAACTCATGTAGGACGACCGGTCCCGACTGCGGCACAAACAAGTAGCGCGCCGGATTGCGAGCGTGAAAGACCTGCATGTTGCGCGACCCGGTCGTATATCGGATGTTGACCGGGTCAAGCAGCAGGCACGCGTCCAGCGAGTACGCCTCCATCTGCGCCCGCACACGCCCCAAGCGATAGGCCCTGACCGCTTCCAGATCGATTGGCTCGTCCACCTCAAGCTGATCCAGCATCGTGAGCTCGGGCAGATCAGAACGATCGCTGTGCCAATCAAGCTCCATCAGCAGCACGGTAACCGCACCCAGCCCAGAGTGCGGCCCGGGCGCTGCCCACCTTGCACGTATTTCCCGACATCCTCAGCGGACGGATCCGGCCGGTGTTCGTGTGGTCCGCTTCGCGGTGCGCGGACGGAGCTTGCTTGGCCCCGTCCGCGTCCGCGACGTGGTTTAGGCGTTGGCGGTCTCGCGCTCTGCGCTGCGGAGCACGCCGGCGCGGTTCTTGTGGGCGCGCTCGTAGGCGGCGACGTCTTTCGCGCGCTGCTCGTCACCCTCGCCGAGCACGGCGTCGATCTCGGCGACCGTGAGCTCGTCGTACCCGGTCCACGGCTCCTGCCGCCGCAGCGCGCTGATGCGACTCAGGACCGTAGTGCGATTGTCGTTCTTGCGCTCGTAGGAGTCGACCTTGGCGAGGTCGATCTGCGAGAGCTCGGGTAGCTTGCTGAGGATCTCCTCGGCGGTGAGCGAGTCATAGCGTGCGATCGCGAGATCCTCCTCGGCGGCGAGGGCGCCCTTGATCTGTCCCTCGACCTGCGCGACGCCGGGGACCTTTCGCGTCTGTCGAGCGGTGCGCTTGGCACGCGCCTGTGTCTCGCGGCCCGTTTGCTTGACCTCGCGGGCAGCCTCGCGCGTCGCGTCCGCTGCGCCGGTCTTGGTGACGTCGTACGACGGCTTTCCCTCGACGTCCGCTCCGACGACCGCGTCGGTGAGCCTCGGGATCTCGCGCATGATGCGCTCGAGCATGCGCTCCTCATCGCCGCGGATCGACGCGGCAAGCTTGGCTGTCTGCTCGTCCCCGACCCTGGTGGCAAGGCGCTCCAGGGCGGTGTAGGTCGCGATCTCAAGCGCCTCGGTCGCACACGCGTCCTTCGCGTTCTTGAGGACCTTCTCCTCGCCGCCCGATCCACGCAACAGGGCAAAGGGCGCCTTGCTCAGCGCAAAACTCTGGCTAACCAGCGTCTCCGCGAACCCGACAACCACGTGCACCGGGTTCTGGCCTTGCCCAAGCTCACCCGAGCGCTCCTTGGTCCGTTGGGCGTGCCTGCGCGTCTCATCCAGGTGCTTCTCGAGCCCGTCGCGGTAGGAGCCGCGCGGGGTCATCGCGATCTGGGACCGAAGAACGCTCACCAGGCCGACTTCGCTGGCATGCGCTTCGCCCAGATACTGCACGACCTTCTGTTCTGACTTGCTCATCAAACTGCCTTCCGTCGTGATTGGTAAGAAGAGATCTCGCGTTCCGCCCCGAGGCGCGCCCCACGCGATCCTCACATGGCAACTACCCGCTCAACAGCTGTTCACCGCGCGCCTTCGGGCGAGCGATCACAGAACCTCGGGACTTCTCCATGCTAGACCATCCCTCGACAAACATTGGACAATCTATAGGCAAAGGTACCGGGCGGACGCCGTATCTGTCAAAGAGTTGTATAAAGTTCGTACAATGATTTGGTGTCGATCATCCCGGAATCACTGCGGATCGGGGAATTCGCCCGCCGCGTCGGTGTGAGCGCCGAGCTCCTGCGCGCGTGGGAACGCCGCTACGGACTCCTGCAGCCAGTCCGCTCACCCGGCGGGTTTCGGCTCTACACCACCGAGGACGCCGAGCGAGTCGCCCGCATGCGCCGAGGCCTCGGTGCGGGGCTGGCGGCGGCCGAGGCGGCACGCGCCGCGCTACGCAGCGCCCGACCGTCGGACGGCCTGCTCGAAGACGCGACTTCACGCCTCCTTGCCGCGATCCACGACTACGACGAGGCCGCCGTGCACGCGATACTCGACCAGAGCTTCGCAGCGTTCGGTCTAGAAGCAGTCCTGCGCGACCTCATCCTTCCCACCCTCACGAGGGTCGGCCTCGAGTGGCAACAGGGGACCCTCGCGATCAGCCAGGAGCACTTCGCCAGCAACCTGATCCGAGCCCGGCTGGTCTCACTCGCACGGCTATGGGGCCGCGGCGGCGGACCGCTCGCGCTGCTCGCGTGCGCGCCAGGCGAGCAACACGACATCACCCTGCTCTCCTTCGGGCTGCTCTTGCGCTCCTACGGTTGGCGCATCCTCTTCCTCGGAGCCGACACACCGATCTCGACGGTCACCGAGGCCGCCGAGACGACTCGGCCAGCGCTCACCGTCATTGCCAGCTTCGACCCGGGCCTACTCGAGACCGAGGCGAGAGCACTTCGCCGCCTAGCGAAGCGAGTCCCGCTCGTCCTCAGCGGCCCCGGGTCATCAGACGCACTCTGCACCCAGCTCGGCGTTCGAAGATTAAACGGGGACCTCGTACGAGCCGCCGCCGAAATCGGACACACCACATACGACTGAACCCACGCCACTGCTCGCAGCCGATCTCAGAAGCAACCGCAGCCCAGGGCAGCAGCGTTCGGGCACCTCGGGTTAGCGGCTTGCGGCTTGTGGGGTGGAGGTTTAGGGTCCCGTCGATCCCGTCCGAGGAGTAGTCAGACCAATGGCCATCCCAACTGACGTCGACGGGTCGGCACCCGTCCTCGCCCATCACGAGGTGGAGATCCAGGGCCCGCTTGACACCGTCTGGCAGCTCCACATCGGCGTCGACGAGTCCTTTGCGGGCGATCCCGTCAGCGCCGATGTCGCGGGGATGCAGGGTCAGCTCGACGCATCACTCGTGGCATGGCTCGACTACCTCAGGTCAGCCGCCGAGGGCAGCGATTGAGAACTGCCGCTCTTGCATGGGCAGCACTGCTGCCTAGCCAGCCGACACGCTGACGCGATCTGAATGAGGCGGCTCCTCGCGTCTGAGCCGGTCGTCATGCCGACGGATCCGTCATGGTCGAGCAGGGTGTTGGTGTGGGTCACGTCACCAGCTGCTCGGCCGCCTCGCCCGCGGCGGCGAGGAGCGCCGATGTGTCGCTGCCCTCCCCCTGCCCCAGCACCACGCCGACCGCGGTCAGCCGGCGCTCGCCGACCCTCACGTGGGTAAAGAAGGCTAGGCACCCCCCGGCCGCGGAGTCCGACCCGGTCTTGCCGGCGTAGCCCTCGGCGATCAGGGGGTTGTAGTTGGTGACCGTGCCAGCGACCGGCAGCGTCACGCTGGCCATCGAGATGATCCGTCGGAAGACCGGGAAGCTCATCGCCCGCTGGAAGACGCGCAGCTGGTCGGCGGCGGTGGAGACCGTGCTCGGATCAAACCCGCTGGGATCGGTGTAGGTCGTGTCGTCCATCCCGAGCGCGCGGGCCTCGGCGTTCATCTCGGCGATCAAGCGCGTCTCGCTGCCCGCCACCCGGGCGGCGAGCATCTGGGCGATGTTGTTGCCCGACGGGATCAGCAGCGCCTCCAGCAGCTGGCGCTCGGTCAGCTGCTCGCCGGCCCGCACCGCCACGACCGACTGGTCCTGGGCGGCGTCCTCGTCCTCGGCCTGCGCCTGGTCCGCGGTGACGGTGATCGTGAACCCGTCCTGTGCGCCGCTCAGCGGGTAGCGCTTGAGGGTCAGGTAGGCGGTCATCACCTTTGCCAGGCTGGCGATCGGGACCGGCTGCTCGTGCGGGCTCGCCGCCGGCCGGTCGTTGCCGACCACGAGCGCCGCCTGTCCGCGCCGCGGCCATCTGATCGGCGACAGGTGGGTGCGGTGCTTGTCGTTGGGCAGGTGGCGGGCTGCCGCGAACGCCGTGGCGGCGAGGAGTAGGGCGAGACAGGCGAAGCCGGCGACGAGCGCGGTCGATCGGGTACGGCGGGCTGCTGTTCGTGCTGGTTTGCCGTCGGTCATGCCTCCAGTCAAGGCAGCGTGGTGTTGCCAGCACGTATGTGGTTTTCGATACGCCGACGATATGTTCCGGCTGGGAGCATCGAGAGCATGCGTGTGTTGATCGTCGAGGACGAGCCCTACATGGCAGAAGCCATCCGCGATGGCCTACGCCTGGAAGCGATCGCGGCCGACATCGCCGGTGACGGCGACACCGCTCTGGAGCTGCTGAGCGTCAACGCCTACGACATCGCCGTCCTCGACCGCGACATCCCCGGGCCCTCCGGCGACGAGATCGCCAAACGCATCGTCGCCTCCGGCAGCGGCATGCCGATCCTCATGCTCACCGCTGCCGACCGGCTCGACGACAAGGCCTCCGGGTTCGGACTCGGCGCCGACGACTACCTCACCAAGCCGTTCGAACTCCAAGAACTCGTGCTCCGTCTCAGAGCGCTCGACCGCCGGCGCGCCCACAACAGGCCACCCGTGCGAGAGATCGCAGGCCTGCGGCTGGATCCGTTCCGCCGCGAGGTCTACCGCGACGGCCGCTACGTCGCGCTGACCCGGAAGCAGTTCGCCGTGCTCGAAGTTCTCGTCGCTGCCGAAGGCGGTGTCGTCAGCGCCGAAGAGCTCCTGGAACGGGCGTGGGATGAGAACGCAGACCCGTTCACCAACGCCGTGCGCATCACCGTCTCGGCACTGCGCAAACGCCTCGGCGAACCCTCGATCATCGCCACCGTGGCCGGCGTCGGCTACCGCATCGACACTGACCCGGCACCGGGCGTGAGGGAGGAGACCGTGGATAGAGCCCCTGGTTTGAGCGTTCGCCTCAAACTCACCCTCAGCTACGCCGGCTTCCTCATGCTCGCCGGCGCCTTGCTGCTCGCCGCCGTGTGGGTGTTCCTCCTGCGTTACGTCCCCGACCGTGCGTTCCTCATCAACGCTGACACCCCCCTTCGTAGTGTGTTTCCCGTCCGGTCCAACCTCCTGCACGTTTTCGCTCCGAGGGCAGCCGCAGTGTTGGCGTTCCTGCTGGTGTTCGGTCTCCTGGGAGGGTGGCTTCTCGCCGGCCGGATGCTCGCCCCCCTGACTCGCATCACCGACGCCACACGCATGGCCGCGACCGGATCGCTCTCCCACCGAATCCGGCTACCGGGCCGCAGAGACGAGTTCCGCGAACTCGCCGACGCCTTCGACACCATGCTCGCGCGGCTCGAAGCACACGTCGCCGAACAGCAGAGATTCGCAGCCAACGCCTCCCACGAACTGCGCACCCCGCTGGCGATCACGCAGACACTTCTCGACGTGGCCCGCAACGATCCGAACCGCGACAACGACGAACTCGTCGACCGCCTCCACGCCGTCAACACCCGAGCGATCGACCTCACCGAAGCATTGCTCCTGCTCAGCCGCGCCGACCAGCGGTCCTTCACCCGAGAACACGTCGACCTGTCCCTCATAGCCGAAGAAGCCACCGAGACGCTCCTCCCCCTCGCAGAAAAGCGCGGCGTCACCATCGAGACCTCCGGCGACATGACCCCCACCATCGGCTCACACGCGCTCCTGCTGCAGATGACTACGAACCTCGTGCACAACGCGATCGTCCACAACCTGCCCGAACAGGGCACCGTGTGGGTCACGACCAGCGTTCACCCCAAGAGCGTGGTGCTCACTGTCGAGAACACCGGCGAGAAGCTCACCCCACAGTTGGTTTCCACGCTTGTCGAGCCGTTTCAGCGCGGCACCGAACGCATACGCACCGACCACGCAGGTGTCGGCCTCGGCCTGGCAATCGTCAAGAGCATCACCCAAGCACACGACGGAACCCTCACCCTCACCCCCCGGGCCGCCGGCGGGCTCTGCGTCACGGTGCAACTACCCGCCGCGCCACCGCACACTGGCAGATGACGATCAGCTCTCCAACGCTCGAGCGAACCCGAAGACGCCGGCCGCGACGATCGCCGCGCCGGTGCGCCGGGAGGGTCTTCAGCGGCTGACCCGTGCCGAGATAAGCAGGAAAACTCCACTGTGGGGCTGAACCCGTTGACGACCGGCGCGGTCGGCGGTTCTCTATGGATCCACCGCGGCTCATCCACCCCAACAAGGAGGAAGTCCAGATGTTCCCAGCCCCCTCGCTGTTTCGATCCCGCTTGCGCCCGCTGAACACAGGCTGGGTCGGCGCACTCGCAACGGCCGGCGCTTTCATCGTGCTGGCAGCCTCGGTCGCGGTCGCGACGTCCGCCTCAGCGGCGACCTCGGCGAGCGCGTCGTGCAGCGGCATCAGCTTCACGGTGCTGCACAACGACACGTCCGGCGGGGTCACGTTGCCGCAAGGGAAGTACACCGTGTCGAGCCCGAACCTCGGCTGCAAGACCGCCTCGAACTACTTCACGACGTTTCTAGACAAGTACAACCACGCGATCCCGGGCTGGACGGGCAAGCAGATCGCCAAGGGCTGGGGCACCTATACCAAGAACCACAGCAGCACCCGGTTTACGGTGAAGTGGAGCAACGCCAAGAGCGCTCCCCAACCGGCCGGCTGCTCTACCTCTGCCCTGAAGGTGTCGCTTGGCAACGCCAACGGCACCGCCGGCACGATCTTCTATCCGCTCAAGTTCGTCAACAAGAGCCAGCGCAGTTGCACTCTGCGCGGCTATCCGGGTGTCTCGGCTGTGACCAGCAGCGGCAAGCAGATCGGCAACGCGGCGGCTCGCAACGGCTCGAAGTTCGGCACGGTCACGCTAGCCCCGGGCAAGCAGCGGACCGCGGCGATCGGGATCGTCGACACCGGCAACTTCTCAACGAGCAAGTGCCAGCCGGTTACGGCCGCGGGGCTGAAGGTGTTCCCGCCCAACGCGACCACCGCGGTGATTATCAAGAAGAAGTTCTCGACCTGCTCGAACAAGGCCACGACCTCGCTGCAGGTCCAGCCGGTCAAGTAGGCAAACGCGTGCGGGGGTGTGCGCGGCGCGCGGACCGACGGTCGCGCACACCCGACACGCGACGTCTCGCGCTAGGCGCGCGGCGACCGGGCGAGGTCCAGCGCGGCGAGCGCGGTCAGGTCCCCGACCTGGGTCGCCTCAGCCGACCATGCCGGCGTGTACTGGTCTTGGGGGCGTGACTCGCTCAGGTGCTGGGCGCGGTCGAGTGCGTGCTCCAGGTGTCGATCGCGATGGCGGGCAGCTTGCTTGGGGTGGGTCATCTCGGGGTCCGTTCGCTCGGGCTCGTGACCCTCTGCCTGCCTCTTCGTTGAAGGTAGACAAGCGCAGCCATAGGCACAAATACCAGTTCTCGCGGTTAGCCATAGGCGATACTTATGCCGTGAACCTTCGTCAGCTTGAGTACTTCGTGGCGATCGCGGAGCAGGGGTCGCTGACTCAGGCATCCGAACGGCTGTTGGTCTCCCAGCCTTCGCTGTCGCAGCAGATCCGCGCGCTGGAGGCTGAGCTGGGCGGAGCGCTTCTGGAGCGCCTCCCGCGGGGAGTGCGCCTGACCACGGCGGGACAGGAGCTGCTCGGGGAGGCGCGAGCGACCCTGGCCCACGCCCAGCGCGCTCGCCGGGCGGTACGCCGCGCGCTCGACCTCGAGGTGGGCCAGCTGGAGGTCGGGGTCACCAGCTCGGCGGCGCTGGGCATCCTGCCGGCGGTGCTGCGCGATTGGCAGCGCCGCCATCCGTCACTGGAGGTCAGCCTGCTCGAGTTCCCACACCGACGCGCACTGCAGGAAGCGGCACGTGAGGGCGCCGGTGACATCGCCGTCGGCTCGCAGCCCGAGACGTGGAGCGGGCCGGTGGAGCAACTCGGTTGGGAGGAACTGGTCCTGGTACTGCCCGATGGCGACCCGCTCTTGGACCTCGAGGCGGTGAAGCTCGAACTCCTCGCAGATCGACGCTGGGTGCACTACGCGCGCTCGGCGGGGCTCTCGGAGGTCGTCGACCTCTGCTGTGCCACAGCCGGTTTCGCCCCGCGGGTCGCGGTGCGCACCAGCCAAGTAGCCGCCGCGCCGTCGTTCGCGGCTGCGGGGATCGGCCCCGCGCTCGTTCCCGAGCACATCGTGCCGGCGGCGCTCGGGCGCCTCGTTCGCCCCGCGTCACCGCGGCCGGTCCGGGCGGTCTGCGCATTCGCTCGTGACCAATGGACACCGCTGACCCAGGCCTTCCTGGACACCCTGCTCAGCTTCCCCTGGGGACCCAAACCTCGAAATGCGCTGGACCTCTGACGGCCGGGCGTCTCAGGGTGTCACAGATTCGGGCTCGGCGGCGTGCTCCAGCAGGCCGCTGATCTTCTTGGCCGCCGCCTGCTCCTGGGTCCGGCCGCCCCGTCGGGGTTTAATCGTGTGATGGGGACAGTGGTGCTGGCGACGATGGGCTCTTGGGGAGACATCTTTCCTGTGATCGGTCTTGCCAAGGGCTTGACGCGGGCAGGTCACGATGTGCGCGTCGCGGCGTCTGCGGCCTATGACGAACTGGTGCGAGGGGAGGGGCTGCAGTTTTCAGGCATCGGTCCGGCGTGGGGTTTCGCCGACTATGCGAGGGATCCAAAGATCCTCAGCGGCCGGTTGGGTGGCTTTGTGGGCTTCTCGCATCTGTTCCGGCGCTTCATCTTTCCGGCGCTTGATCGCTATGTGGATGACCTCGCCGCGTCGATCCGTGGGGTCGACCTGCTGTTGGCTCATCCAGCGCTGATCGCCGCTCCGGTCGCGGCGGAGCACGTTGGGGTCCCGTGGGGCACGATCAGCGTGTTTCCCGGTCTCATCCCAACCGTGTGCGCGCCGCCGGGACCGACGCGCGTGGCGCTCGGGTCGGGTTGGGCCGGGCGGGCGATTTACCGGGCGGCGTGGCGGGCGACACGGTTCAACATGGCCCGCCTGTTTGACCCGCAGGTCAATCGGGCCCGGGGGCGGCTGGGCCTTCCCGCCGTGTCGGACTCCTTCTTTTCACCGGTGGATTCCGGCCAGCCCTACCTGGTCATGGCCTCGTCGGCGGTGATCGATCGGCCGGCCGACTGGCCGCAGAACGTAACCCTCACCGGCTTCGTCACCTGGGACCGTGGCGGCTCATTCCCGGACCCCGACGGCCTCGAGGAGTTCCTCTCGGTCGCGGACCCACCGGTTTTGGTGACGCTGGGGGCGAGTTCTTCGCTTGACCCGCAGCACTTCTACCGCGACGCCGCCCAGGCGGTAACCAGTCTCGGTCACCGAGCCCTTGTCCTGACCGGTCCGACTCCAATCCCGGTCGAGCTACCCGCCGAGTCCGGGATCTTCGCCACCACTTTCGCTCCACTGTCCCGAGTCGCCTCCCGCTGCCACGCCGCGATCCAGCACGGCGGGGTCGGGACAACGATCGCGCTGCTCAGGTCCGGACTGCCTCAGCTGGTGGTCCCTCGAGGCTTTGACCAACCACAGACCGCGATCCGGATGACCCGGCTCGGCGTAGCCCGCACCCTCCCGTGGCGCCGCGAGAGCGCCAAGCGCCTCACCAGCGAACTGAGCGCGCTGTTGAGCGATGATCGTTACCGCCGCAACGCCGTCGCCATACAAGCCCGCGTGACCAGCGAGGACGGGCTCTCCGAGACAGTACGGATGGTCGACCTGATCCTCGGCGGCCGAGGGCGAGAAGTCGCGAATCGACAGGTGCCTCAACGGGCAGACGGCGACTGATCAGAACTGCGCCGCGGGCCGTCTAGTCTCCCGATTCTAGAAGCGCAGCAGCGCTCCGGCACGGTGGTCCGGCGCGCGGAGTGGCTCGTCCGGTTCGGGGATCACGAGCACCGTCGCGTCCTGGCGGACCGCCGCGGCGATCATCGGCTCGCGCAGGTCAGCGACCGGGCTTGTCGTTGTGCCGTCGATTGGGCATTCCGAGACGTCTGCGGGCAGCAGCATCCGGCACTGCGGGCACTGCGCGCCGGCGGCATGGAAGTCGTCGGCGAGCAGCAGCGTCTTCACGCGCTGCTCGGCGAGCGCCTCGAGCACGTCGGCGACTCCGGCCACGGCGCGTGCGGGACCGTCCTGGCCCCGAGCGGCGGCCAGCTGGCCGCTGAATTCGGCAAGCGTCTGCGCCTGCGCCTCCGCGTGCGTCTGGGCCAGCAGCTTGCCGACCGCGGCTGCCAAGTCGGCCTCGGTCGCGGCGGACGGATCGACATCGAGCCGTCCGGCTAGCGCGGACCGCAGGTCGTCGGGGAGGCGGCCCTCCAACCCGGTCAGGGCGTCCACGGGACCGCCGATCGCCAGCACGTCGAAGCGTCCGGCGCGGTGGTCGTCGGACAGCTGCTGCGAGACCGCGATCAGGTGGCCCTCGATGTCCTGCTCGTGGCTGCGCTCGTCGTTGCCGTCGGACTGGCTGTGCCCGCGGACGTAGTCCGAGCCCGTCCTGCGCGTGAGGACCGTCGCGCCTGCGCCCATGTCGATCGTCACGTCTCGGGCGGAGACGAGCACCGCGCACCATCGCCGCGCGGCGGGCTCGACGACGACCGGTTCGATGTGAGGTTCGCGATCGAGGTAGATCGAGGACGTCGAAGGCTGCGAGAGCGCCACCGTCTCAAACAGGCCAGAGCCGTGGGAGACGAAGATCGCCAGCGCCCCGGCGCCCGAGACCGGCAGGTCGTCGGACCCGAGGTAGGTCTTGAGCCGTTCGAGGTCAGAACGAATCGCTTGGCGGGCGTCGTGGCTGAGCGACTGGTCGGCGGTCTCGAGGTTGTGCGCGGCGTCCAGCAGCGAGGTTGCCTGGGTGGCGCGCGCCGACGCGGTGGCGAACTCCGAGGGGTTCAGGTCAAACACGACCGAGATCACGGGGTGCTGGCCGGCGGTGGCCTCAAGCAGCCGCTTGGCGATCGGCGATGCGCTCATCGCGCCTCGGCGCCCTGCCTCGCGCCGCGGATGCAGGATGCGCGGTCGCTGTCGTCTTCGGTGGTGTGCTCCGGTCCGGTGTCCTGTTCGCCCATGAGGGCCTCCTTGATCCGCTGTCGCTGACGGAGTATCCGCGCTCGCGCCCAGGTACGCCGCCCGGCAGTCCGACCCTGCACGCGAGCGACCGGCCGATTTTGCATCGCGCAGAGACCCATGGCAAGTGTCGGCAGATCAACATCTGCGACCTGCTCCGGCAGAAACTCGGTCCTGACCCAAGAAAGCCCCCCGGTCCCGGGGGTCGCGCCAAGTCTTGGGGAGGACCGTCAGCGTCGTAAAGTACGCCGCGTGCCCACCTTCGTCCTGCGCCTCATCGCTCCGCGTCCGAACTTCGCCCAGACCCTGACCGAGTCAGAGCGGGAGATCATGAACCGGCACGCTGCCCACTGGCGCCCGTACCTCGAGCGTGGCGACATGGTGGTGTTCGGACCGGTCCTCACTGACGACGACTCGTACGGCCTCGCGGTTGTCGAGACCGACGGCGAGCAGGCGCTGCGGGAGTTCGCCGCTCAGGACCCGGTCGTGACGACCGGAACTGCGGTCTTCGAGCTCGGGCGGATGGCTGCGGGTCACGTTCGCGGGCGCTAACCCGCAGTTGCGAAGTCGCCTCTGATCGCGCGAGCAGAGTTGACGCGTGGGTGGTCCGCGGGGGAGGATGGGCTGGACGAAAGGAGGTTTCGCATGGCGCGAATGATGGCCGATTGTCGTCGGTGGCCGAGCGATGTGGACTGCTCGTTGACGATCATCGGCGAGGAGGACGAGGTCGTTCGCGCGGCCGCTGAGCACGCCGCCTCAGTGCACGGGCACGAGGACACGCCGGAGATGCGCGAGCAGCTCCGTGGGTTCCTCGAGCCGGCCGACGCGTACTCGAACGCGCCGCGTTCACAGGAGCCGATGCCCGGCTGACCAGCGCGGAATGGCGCGCCGCGTGGTTGTACGCGCGCGGCGCGCCAGGCGACGATCGTGCGACTTCTGCGGCCGGTGATGGCGTTTCCACGTCCTCACGCCCGGTCGTAAGACACCAGAAAACCGGCCCCCAAAGCGGCCGGTCTCCCGGCTTTCCTCCCGTCGCAATGTGTGGGAAGTTGGACGAGTCCCACACGCCGAGAGGATCATCGATTAGTCGCGGATCATCCAGGGCGACCCGCGGCGGGGCAAGTACCCGTAGAGCCGCACTCCAAAGGAGAAGCACGATGGCAACCCGTGCCATTAGGAACTGGAAGTTCGTCCTCACCTGCGGGCTCGGTGCGTGGGCAGCCGTCGGCGGCGTCGCTTCCGCGAGCGCGCGGGCGAAGCCGACGGCCGGCGCCCGACCCACGTCGAGCCTGCAACGGGACGTCGACGCACTGGTGGCGGCTGGAGCGCCCGGAGCGATCCTGCTCGTTCGCGACGGGAAGAAGACAACTCGCTTTACAGCCGGAGTCTCCGAGCTCGCCACCAGGGAACCCATGAGATCGGCCGACCGCTATCGCATCGCGAGCCTCACGAAGACGTACGTCGCAACCGTTGCCCTCCAGCTCGTCGGGGAAGGCAAGTTGCGGTTCAACGACACCGTCGCCCGTTGGTTGCCAGGCCTCGTTCCGAACGGCCAGAACATCACTGTCCGGATGCTGCTCAATCACACGAGCGGTCTCTACGATCACGAGCGCGACCCAGATATCCTCGCGCCCTACCTGGCCGGGGATCTTGGCTATTACTGGTCGCCGATCCGGCTGGTTAAGATCGCTGTCTCGCGCCCGCCTTACTTCGCACCGGGCGCGACGAAGGGCTCGTCGTACTCGAGCACCAACTACGTCCTGGCAGGACTGATCATCGAGAAGGTCACTGGGCGCACGATCGGCGCCGAGCTGAAACGGCGCATCTTCCGCCCACTTCATCTCAGGGCCACCACGTACCCGACCCGCGAAACGCAGCTACCGAGTCCATATGCCCACGGCTACTTCGATCTCGGGGAACCTTCTCTGACCGATCTTTCGGGGCTCAGCCCCTCACTGTCGGGCGCCGCCGGCGCGATCGTGTCGACCGTCGACGACGTTGCCATCTTCTACCGGGCGCTGCTATCGGGGCGTCTGCTCAAGCCAGCTCTCCTGAAGATCATGAAAACGACGCGCGCCGGTTCCCCGAACGCCGACCTGCATCAGCGCATGGGCTACGGACTCGAACGGTTCCCGGCGTCGTGCGGCGCAGCGTGGGGTCACAGCGGCAGCTTCCCCGGTTATTGGGGACACGCCTGGGCCAGCGCAAACGGCATGCGCCAGTCCGTTCTGATGGTGAACATCGACCCCGGATCCACTCCGGTCCCCGCCCGCGCGCGCTTCAACAAACTCCTCGACAGCGCGTACTGCAGTACCAAAATTCCGAAGCTGCGGTCAACGGCGGGGCAATAGCTAGTCGTCCTCGCCTGAGAGGCTAAGCCCGCTGACATATCGGCGCTCGTTGACCGCCGCCGACTGCCTGAGTGCCTGTGCTGCGGCGAGAAAGCGGCCACGATCACGCGCCGAACCCATCTCGAGCTCGTCAGCCATCCGTTCGAGCAGATCGGCGAAAGAGTCTTCCGCCTTGGCCATCTCCCAGTGATCGCCTGCGGACCGAACGGCCGAGATGATCCGCTCTTGCTCATCGCGGATCTCCGAGCGTAGGCGTTCGTCACCCATTTCCACATTCTCCTCCATACGCCGGCGCACTCACGTCAGAATCGGATCTCGGTGATCTTGCGGTCCTGGGTTGCGACCCAGACCGAGTTTGCGTTGACGGCGAGCGCGACGGGCGGGCTGTCGAACACGATCGTTCCCTTCACGGCGGGCTTGCTCGTGTTCGTGACCTTGTAGACGGTCTTCCGGGTCTTGCTGATCGCCCACACGAACGGGCCCGGGTCTGTGGCGGCGATCGCGTCGAGTTCAGGTGCGATGGCGATGTCGGCGTTGACATGGAGCTGGCCGGCTCGAGGATCGAACCGCGTTACGCGGCCGTTTGCATTTGCGACCCACACGCCTTGGTCGAGAGTCACGGCGACGGGGCGCCGACCGGCAGGGAACGCTGCGCTCGAGCCGCTGGTGTCGAGGCTCACCCGAACGAGGCCATCGGGTGCACCGTTCGCGGCCCACAGTGAGCCCTCGCCCCATGCGATGTTTTTAGCGGCGGGATCGCTATGCGCGGGCGTCCCGATCACCGGGGCGGGCGTCCCGGTCCCCTCAGGCCCCACATCTACATGACTGATGGCGCCGCTCGAGTCCGCGACCCACGCAGTGCTGTCGTCCTGATCGAGCGCGAGTGCGACGGGACTGCCAGCGAGTCTGGCCACATGGACCTGAGCGCCGCTGTCGCCATTGAACTGAGCTAGCGACTTGGAGGCCGCTTGGGCCACCCACAGAGCGCGAGCGCCGGCCGCGAGCGCGGTCGGACGACCGCTTGCGGTGAAGATGCGCCTAGCGCCCGATTTCATGTTGGCGCGGACGAGCTCGCCGCGGTCGGGCAGCGAAATCCAGACGTTCTCGCTCCCGAGCGAGACTGAGCCGGGCGTGCTGGAGACCGTGATCGTCCGTCCTACGGTCAGGCCGCCGCCTGAGAGCTTGATCTGGCCGTCGGCTGTAGTTGTAGACGGCGACGAGGCGCTGGTCGTGCCGGAATGACTGGGGTTATCGGAGAACGTCGCGATCAGCACTCCCGCTAAGGAGAGCAGGACGATCGGCGCCAACCAAAGAAACGGGCGGGCCCTCAGCGAGGAACGCGGGCGCTGTTCGACACGGCTCTCCGAGGGCGGGCTCGAAACCGCCGGGTCGGTCACCGTCCGGGCAGGCTCGTTCGCTGTCACGGCCAGCCGGGCCGCCGGCGCCGTCGGCTCGATCCGTGTCGCGGCATCCTCGGTGATGACCGTGGGCGCCAAGAGGTCTGTCGCGTCCGGCCGCGGCTCCGGCGCGGCGGCGATCCGCTCGCCGGTGTCGAGGGCTTTTTGCGCCTGTCCCAATGCGGCCGTGAGCTCGCCGGCGAAGCCGAAACGATCTTCCGGGCGCTTGGCCATCGCCTTCGCGATGATCGCGTCGAGCTCCTCGGGAACCTCCTGGACCTCGTCTCGTGCTGACGGAATCGGGTCGGCGACGTGCGCGTAGATCTTCGAGACGCCCGTTGGCCGTTCGTAGGGCACGTGCCCGGTCAGCGCTTCGAACAGCACGCAGCCGAGCGAGTAGATGTCAGATGCAGCGTCTCCCTTGCCACCCTCGAACCGCTCGGGCGCCGTGTAGTCGACGGTGCCGACGAACACGCCCGTGCGAGTGACCGACTCACCATCGGTGCGGCGAGCGATCCCGAAGTCGGTCAGGTAGACGTGGTCGTCGTCTTCCTCGTCGCTGCGCGCGATCAGTATGTTGGCCGGCTTGATGTCGCGGTGGACCAGGCCGCGCCTGTGGGTGGCCGCCAGCGCAGAGGCCACGGGCCGTAGCAGCTTGATCGCGCGGCCGGGTGACACCCGCCCGGAGGTCGTTAGCAGCGTCCGCAGGTCCGTTCCGTCGACCCAGCGCATGATCAAGTAGAGCGTCCCGTCGCGCTCGCCGGCCTCGTAGATCGGGATCACATTGGGATGATCGATCGACGCTACGAGCAGTGACTCGCGCTGGAAGCGTTCTCGGAAGTCCGTGTCCGCGGCGAGCTCGGGAGCGATCGCCTTCAACGCGACCGACCGCTGGAGCGCGAGCTGTGTCGCTCGGAAGACGACGCCCATCCCTCCGCGCCCCGCGACGGCCTCGAGTCGGCATCCCGCAAAGGTTGAGCCCGGGCCGAGGCTTTCGGACATAGGGGCCGTTTATAGCGCCCTTCCGCCGCCGGCTCGCATTCGCGATCCAGCTAATGGCCCTCCGACTAGCCAGCGGTCGCCGGCGGACTAGCGCTCCGCGTGGTCGCGAATTAGGATTGCCGCAGGCGCGCAAAGCGAGGGTGAGATGGGCGTATCAGAGCCGTCAGAGGTGCTGTCGGATCGTGTCGGCGGGCCAGGGCCGCACCCGGACCCTGCATTCCGCAGGCTGCTGATCGCGGGGCTGCTCGGAGCAGGGATTGCGCTGACGCTCGGGATCTACGGGAATGCTCACAGCCCGGCGTCGGATCTCACGATCACGCTCGGATTCACGAACACGATCACGATGAAGGTGTGGCTGGCGACGATCGCGCTGGGGTTCGCGGCCCTGCAACTGTTATCGGCGTTGTGGATGTACGGTCGGTTGCCGTTGGGGGCGGCACCGGCTTGGCTCGGCAGCTTGCACCGTATCTCCGGACGGCTTGCGTTTCTGCTGAGCCTGCCAGTTGCCTACCACTGTCTGTACCAGCTCGGCTTCCAGCACACCAGCGCTCGTGTGCTGATCCACTCGACCCTCGGCTGCCTGTTCTACGGAGCGTTTGCCGCAAAGGTGCTGATCGTCCGTTCCCGCAACCTTCCCGGCAGCGCCCTGCCATTAGCGGGCGGGCTCGTGTTCGTGCTGCTCGTCTATATATGGCTCACCAGCGCGCTCTGGTATATCGACCAGTTTGGGTTCCCCTCGCACTGATGCTGCACGTACTCGATCGCGGCCTCACAGCGGTGTGCGTGGTCGCCGCCGCGCTCGTGATCGTCCTGCTGTTCGCCGGCCCGAGCCTGATCGGAGCAAAGAACTCCAGCACGAACGGTGCGCCGTCCGGGTCTGGGTCCGGTGCTCCGTCCGGGTCAGCCGTGTTCGCCAGCGCCGGGTGCAGCCGCTGCCATACGCTCAAGGCCGCACGCGCGAGCGGTACGGTCGGTCCCAACCTCGATCAGCTACGCCCCAGCGCGGCCACCGTGAGCGGAGTCGTTCGATCCGGAGCAGGAACGATGCCCCCGTTCTCTGGCAAGCTCACCGACCCTCAGATCGCAGCGGTGGCCACCTACGTCTCGACGGTCGCCGGCCGCTGAGGATCGGGCGATCGCGCCGAGCTTGCGCCCGCACGCGGGCCCGATCCGCGAGAATCAGTGGTGGTGACTCGGCTTTCCGTATCCAGAAGCGAGACGTCGTCGTCGCTCGCCACGATCGTGGCGGAGATGGGCTCAGACCTTCCCGTCTGCCGCGAGAAGACCTCGCCCGACGGGATGCTGACGGTTGCGTTCACCGACATCGAGGGCTCGACCGAGATGATGGAGAGGCTGGGCGAGAACCGCTGGCTGGACGTGATGTCGATCCACAACCGGATCGTCCGCGACTGCGTCGAGGAGCACGGCGGCGAGGTGATCAAGTCGCGGGGCGACGGATTCATGGTCACGTTTGCGAGCGCCAGCGCCGCGCTCGACTGTGCAGTGGAGCTCCAGCGGGTGCTCTCGCGATACAACTCGAGGGAGCCGGCCCGGCCGTTACGCGTCCGAGTGGGGATGCACACCGGCAACATCTTTCATCTCGACGACGACTTCCTCGGCAAGGCGGTGGTGCTGGCCGCCCGGATCACCGGGCACGCTCGCGGCGGCGAGATACTCGTCTCCGCCGCATGCAGGGAGTACACGCGTAGTGTCGGACGATGGCGCTACGGTCAGGCGATCGAGCTCAGACCGAAGGGCTTGGCATCGGTCGAGCAGGTCTATGCCCTTGACTGGAGGGCCAGTGGCGAACGGGGGTCCGATGAGTAGAGCAAGGAATGAGCGATGACGACAGCGGCCCAGCGGCCCGATGGCGACATGCTGATAGACGTGGATCGGCTCATCGGCGCGTATTACGACGAGCATCCCGATCCCTCGGATCCTCTGCAGGCGGTGTCGTTCGGAACCTCCGGTCATCGCGGAAGCTCGCTGTCTGCGACGTTCACCGAGGACCACATACTCGCGGTCAGCGAGGCGATCGCGCGCTACCGCGGCGCGGAAGGGATCACCGGTCCACTGTTCATCGGGCGCGACACGCATGCGCTGTCGGAGCCCGCGTTCCGGACGGCGGTTGAGGTTCTGGTCGCCCACGGCATCGAGGTCACCGTCGACTCCGACGACGGTTTCACGCCGACGCCGGCGATATCCCACGCAATCCTCACCCACAACGCCCAGAGCGGTCCGCGAGCCGATGGGATCGTAATCACGCCATCGCACAACCCGCCCGAGGACGGCGGCTTCAAATACAACCCGCCGCACGGGGGTCCAGCGGACACCGGCGTCACCAAGCAGATCCAGGACACGGCGAACGAGGTGCTGCGGGACGGTCTGAGCGGCGTCAGGCGGCACGGCTACGACGAGGCGATCGAGAGCGCTCGGCGCTATGACTACCGCTCGGCGTACGTCGATGACCTTGGAGCCGTCGTCGCGCTCGACGAGATCGCGCAGGCCGGGCTAAAGCTCGGGGCCGACCCGCTGGGCGGAGCGAGTGTCGCGTATTGGCAGTTGATCGGAAGCCGGTACGGACTCGACCTGGAGGTCGTCAACGACCGGGTCGATCCGACGTTCTCGTTCATGCCGCTCGACCATGACGGCAAGATCCGGATGGACAGCTCCTCGCCCCAGGCGATGGCGGGGCTGATCGCGCTGAAGGGCCGCTTCGACATCGCATTTGCCAATGATCCCGACGCCGATCGACACGGCATCGTCACCCGCAGCGGCGGGCTGATGAATCCGAATCACTACCTCGCGGCGTCGATCGCGTACCTGCTCGGCGGCGCGCGCCGGAAATGGCCAGCGGATGCGGGCGTCGGCAAGACGATGGTGTCGAGCAGCATCATCGACCGGGTCGTATCCGGCGCGGGGCGCCGGCTCGAGGAGGTTCCGGTCGGCTTCAAGTGGTTCGTGTCTGGACTGCTCGATGGCAGCCTCGTGTTCGGCGGCGAGGAGAGCGCGGGCGCGAGCTTTCTCCGCTACGACGGCGGCGCATGGAGTACCGACAAGGACGGCCTGATCATGTGCCTGCTCGCGGCCGAGATGACCGCCCGCAGCGGCAAGGATCCGGCTCAGCTATACGACGAGCTGACAGAGCGATACGGGAAGCCGGTGTACCGCCGCATCGACACGCCGGCGAGCCCGGAGCAGAAGGCGCACCTCGGCAGCCTTTCGCCCGACGATCTGGACGCGACGGAGCTCGCGGGCGAGCCGATCGACCAGGTGCTCACCGCCGCGCCGTCGGGGGCGCCGCTGGGTGGGGTGAAGGTCGTGGCGCGCAGCGGCTGGTTCGCCGCGCGCCCTTCGGGCACCGAGGATGTGTTGAAGCTATACGCCGAGAGCTTCGACGGGGAGCAGCACCTCGAGCGGATCCTCGAGCAGGCACAGGAGCTCCTGGGCCAGTGAGTCGCGGACCCGCGCGCCTCGCAGCCGACGATCGTGTCGGAACCAGGTTCGGCGCCTACAAGATTGAATCGCTGATCGGGGTGGGCGGGATGGGCAAGGTGTACAAGGCGGCGGCCGGCGACGGCACGTCGGTCGCGCTGAAGATCGTCAAGCGGGACTTCGCGCGCGACGAAACGTTCAGGCGCCGCTTCAGGCGAGAGGCGCGGATCGCGCAGACGGTGCGCAACCCCCACGTCGTTCCGGTGCGAGACACCGGCGAGCACGAGGGCCTTCCGTACCTAACGGCGCAGTTCATCGAGGGGACAACGCTCGATCAGAAGCTCGAGCAGGAAGGTCGCCTCGATCTCGCCACGACCGTGAGGATCTGCTCGCAGGTTGCCGACGGCCTCCAGGCGCTCTGGAAGGCCGGGATGGTCCACCGAGACGTGAAGCCGGCGAACATCCTCCTCGACCTGAGGGGAAACGCCTACATCACGGACTTCGGCCTGGCCAAGGACAGCGCGGGGACGATGCTGACGCGACCGGGCCAGCCGCTCGGATCGATGGACTACATGCCGCCTGAGCAGATCCGGGGCGAGCCGGTGACCGGCGCGGCCGACATCTACTCGCTTGGATGCGTCGTATTCGAATGCGTGAGCGGAAGGCCACCGTTCGCGGACCGCGAGGGAATGCGCGTGCTGTGGGCCCACCTCCAGGACGAGCCTCCGGATCCGTCCGTCGACCGCACCGACATCTCGCGCGAGTTCACGCAGGCGCTGACGGCCGCGCTGCGCAAGGCGCCCGCCGACCGGCCCAGGTCGAGCATCGACTATGCCCGTTCGCTCTCAGTGGCCGCGGGCATTCCGCTCGAGGACACGGCCGGCTGACCCCGGCACGGGACCCGCCGCCTGCCGATGGGGCACGTCACACGCGGTTCGCTGTCTGCGCTCGTTGGCCTCGCGCTGCTGAGCGCGGGGTGTGGCTCGAGCTCTAAAGTGCACGCGGTTGCACCGCCGCCACGCGGCACGGCGCACGTCGCCATGAAGGTCCTCGAGTTCACTCCCGCTGCGATCGGCGTGAGAGTGGGGCAGAAGGTCGTGTGGCGCAACGACGACAGCTCTCCGCACAACGTGACCTATGTCAGCGGCCCCAGATTCAAGTCCTCACGAACGCTGCAGGCCGGCGGCACGTTCTCGTTGAAGGTCACGTCCCCGGGAACGATCCACTACTTCTGCACGCTTCATCCGTGGATGAAGGCGACGATCGTCGTCTCGCGGTGATCAGGTAGCCGTGGTGCCTGCAACCCGACGGTCGCTGAGCACCGTGGTGTCGACCCCGATCAGGTGGCACAGCAGCGCGAAGCTCGACCCCTGCGCGACCGCAGCCACGACCGTGCGGTGGAAGGTCACGGCATACGTCGTGCCCCCCGAAACCGAGGCGTTCTTCGTCGGCACAAGTGTGCCGCACAGTGCCGGCGCGGTCGCTTCGCCGGGCAGGCTGCTGTCCAGCTCGCTGCGATCGAGGATGTTGTCGTAGATGCCGTTGTGGTCGTAATCGATGCCGTGCACGACGATCACCGCGTCTCCGGCGCGGATCGCCGCTGCGACGCCGGTTGGAACGGTCACCGCCCGCGTGTAGCGGATGTCACCCACGCGGGGATAGCGGGGCAAGGCGACCCTGCTGTCCGGGCTCGTATCGCCCGTAGTGGTCAGCGACACCCTTGGTGGCCCGTAGTAGGGAATCCCGTTGGTCGTGCTGATCGCCCGGTTCCCGTTGTGCAGGCGAGCGGCCGACGCGGGCGGGCAGAGGCCCTTGCCGCCTGCGTGAATGTGCATCGCGTGCGGCTGTCCGTTGAGCAGTCCGTTGGTATCGACCGTTACCGATACGACATCCCCGTTCAAGTGAACGGTCGCGGAGCCGTCGCCGGTGACTCGGTTGGTCGGTACGGGCTTCGCGGCGGCTGAGAACGGCTCCCCTTTCGGCGTGGAGGAACCTCCGCCGGAGACCAGCACGATCACCACGATCGCAGCGGCGACAATCAGCGCGAGACCCGCGAAGATCGGCAGACGCGAGCGCTTCTTCGGCGGCTCGGTCGGGCCAGACGCTCCTCCCGCCCCCGAGGTGGGCGGCGGAGCCGACGGCGGCTGCTGCACGCTCGGCGGGGTTGATGGGGGCGCCTGGTGGGAGCTCGGCGGGATTGATGGGGGCGCCTGGTGGGAGCTCGGCGGGATTGATGGGGGCGCCTGGTGGGAGCTCGGCGGGCTCGACGGGCGCGCCTGCTCAGAGCTTGCCGCCGCGGCTGCCGCGGCGATCCCGGCCGGCCGGATGACCTCGCTGCCTCCCTCATCTGGCGCGACCGGCGGCATCGTCTCGCGCGGCGGCTCGGGCTCCGTGGTCGCGGGCGGCATCGTCTCGCGCGGCGGCTCGGGCTCCGTGGTCGCGGGCGGCATCGTCTCGCGCGGCGGCTCGGGCTCCGTGGTCGCGGGCGGCATCGTCTCGCGCGGCGGCTCGGGCTCCGTGGTCGCGGGCGGCGTCGACTCGCGCGGCGGCTCGGGCTCCGCGGCCCCGGGCGACTTGGTCTCCGGCGGAGGTACCGCTGACGAAGCGATGGTCTCATAGGGGTCGTCGACCTCGGCGTCGTCGCCGGCACCGGTCGGCGGTGCAGGCGGCGCCGTCCGCTCGGCGGCCTCATCTGGTGCCCCCAGCTTGGTGGCGTCGTCTGGTGCCGCGAGCTCGGTGGCGTCGTCCGTTGCCGCGAGCTTGGTGGCGTCGTCCGTTGCCGCGAGCTTGGTGGCGTCGTCCGCCGCCGCCGGCGCCGATGTCGCGTCTGGGTCGGCGGACGTCACCTCGCGACCGAGGGGTTCGTCTTCGATCGGGGTCGCGGGCGCGGGCTCGACGGTGGCAAGGACGAGCGGGGTCGCCTCGCCGGTGGCGACGATAGTCGGCGGCGCCATGTCGCGCGTGCCCCGCAGCGCCGCGGCTGCATCACGAGCGAAGTCGCCGGCGGAGAAGTAGCGGTCATCCGATTCCTTGGCCATCGCCTTCTCGAACACGGGCGCGAATGCCGGATGCGTGTCGCTGACGCCGCCCTCGAGCGGCGGCGGCGGCTCGTGCACGTGCGCGTACAGGGTTGCGACCGAGTTGTCGCGCTCGTAGGGCACCCTGCCGTTGAGCATCTGGTAGAAGACGCAGCCCAGCGCGTAGATGTCGGTGCGGGCGTCGGTGCGGCTGCCGGTGATCTGCTCTGGCGCCATGTAGTCGACGGTGCCGACGATCGAACCCTTGCTGGTCAGCCCTGAAACGGTGTCGAACTTCTTCGCGAGACCGAAGTCGGTGAGGTACGCGTGCTCCTCGCCGTCCTTCACCGTGATCATGATGTTCCCCGGCTTGACGTCTCGATGTACGAGCCCGCGGCGGTGCGCGGCGTCGAGCGCTGAGGCAAACTGGTCGAGCAGGTCGACGGCGCGGTTAGGGTCGAGCGCCCCCTGCTTCATCAGGATCTCGCGCAGGTCGGTCCCGGTGACGTAGTCCATCACGAAGAACAGCATTCCGTCCTGCTCGCCGGCATAGTGGATTCCGACGATGTTCGGATGGTGCAGCGACGCGGCGATCCGCATCTCTCGCTTGAACCGCTGGCGGAACCCCTCATCCTCGGCCAGCCCAGGCGCCAGCACCTTCAGGGCGTAAATCCTGTTCAACGCGACGTTCGTGGCGCGGTACACGAGCCCCATGCCGCCACGCCCGATGAGCTCGTCGATCCGGTAGCCACCGATGATCGAGCCGCGTCCGAGCTGATCGCCTCTTACCGCCATTGTTGGATCCTCTCGGCTCCGCGCCGCCCAAAGTGTGAGAACTGTCGCACTCGTCCGCCCCCCTCGCGCAGTTCGTGGGAGCTTACCGGGGTGGACGGGGGAGTCAAGAACGAGCCCTACGCGGCTCTAGACGGTTGATTCCGCGGCAGCGTGGAGCCGGGAAACCGGACCCACCCGCCCATCAAGCCGGTCCGCGGTCGCTTCGAATCGGGAGTTGACCTGGGCGTCAGTGGCTGGTGCGGCAGGGTCTTCGCTCCGGGCTCGCCGCCTGGGGCCGCGATCTGCACTGCGTGCATAACGCGTCAAATCCGCGCGCAGATCCGAGCTTTGCCGTGTGGCGCGCGGATACGGTGCACGGCACGGCAAGCCTCGCTCGATCGGGCGGATTTGTCGTGATATGCACGCCCCGACCAGGCCGGGGCCCCTGCTGCCTCGGGCGTGCGGCCCGCTCGGCATCCTGCCTCGCCCGTTCGGGCCGCGCCCGAGTCGTCCTGCGGGCTCCTGCGTCCTTGCCTGCCGGCTCCCGGGGCTCGCGCTCCATGCACCCGAATCCCCGGAGCGTGAGCGCACATTGGTTTCAGCGCCAGCGGACGCTGTAGACCACGTGCTCGCCGAGCAACCCCTTGAAGTGGTGCTCGCCGCGATCCTCGAACTGGAAGCTCGGGTCGCTCTCGGTGTACTGCTTGAGCGCCGACGAGACGAGGATCTCCCCTGCCTTCGCGTGCGCCGCGATCCGCGATGTGAGGACCACGTTGCGGCCCAGGAGGTCGTCCTCGCCCGTGATCACGAAGCCGGAGTGCACGCCGATGCGCAGCTCGGGGCCGGAGGAGTCTGGCTGGCCGTCGCTGCCGAACGTCCGCTGGAGATCGACCGCGGCGTGCAGGCCCCCGTGGGCACTGTTAAAGGAGGCGAGGAATCCGTCGCGCTCGAATCTGACGACCTGCCCGTCGTGATGCTCGAGCACACGCTCGACGAGCAGGTGATGGTCGCTCACGAGCTGCTCCCAGCGCTCCGGACCGAGCCGGGAGACGACGGTCTCGGCGTTGGCGATGTCGCTCAGCATCAGCGTCATCGCTCCGTCGGGCGAGCTCAGCTGGCTCACCGGGAGGCTCGCCGGCTCGAGCGCCGAAGCGATCACGTCGATCGAGGTCGGGTTTGCCGAACGTTCCACAGCGAGACCTTGCGCCCCCCGCAATCTGGCGAGCATAGCTTGACAGCGATTCTGAACCACAGCAGAATCGCCCGGCGTCGATGAAGGGGGCATTTGACCACGGGAGCCAGGTGAGCGCGTTCCCGCCGATTGCTGACTACGCGTTCCTGTCGGACTGTCAGACGACGGCGCTGATCGCGCCGAATGGCAACGTGGAGTGGATGTGCCTGCCGCGGATGGACTCGCCGAGTGTGTTCGGCGCGATCCTCGACCGCGACGCCGGCACCTTCCGATTGGCGCCGGCCGACGTCAACGTGCCCGCGGCGCGGCGATACATCCCCGGGACGATGGTGCTCGAGACCACCTGGGAGACGCGGATGGGATGGGTGATCGTGCGCGATGCTCTCGGCATCGGCCCGTGGCACCACCACACGGAGCGATCACGCACCCGCACGCGCTCCCCCACCGATCACGACGCAGACCACGTGATGCTGCGCCTGGTGGAGTGCGTGCAGGGCTCGGTCGAGATCAACCTCGAGTGTGAGCCTGCATTCGACTACGGCGGCCTCACCGCCGACTGGTCCTACAGCGGAGCTGGATACACCGAGGCGGTGGCGAGCTCGGAGGGAATCGACCTCCAGGTGAAGCTCCAGACCGACCTGCGCCTGGGTTTCGAAGGCCCGCGGGCGCGAGCCCGGACGATGCTGCATGAGGGCGACGCTGCGTTCGTCGCGTTGGGCTGGTCGATGCATCCGGTCCCCACCAGCTACGAGGAGGCCGAAGCGTGGCTGGCACGAACCGCACGTTTCTGGCAGGAGTGGCTCAAGCACGGCGTCTTTCCCGATCACCCATGGCGCACGCACCTGCAGCGCAGCGCGCTGACGCTGAAGGGCCTCACCTACGCGCCATCCGGAGCGATGATCGCGGCGCCGACAACATCGCTGCCGGAGACACCTGGGGGCGACCGTAACTGGGACTATCGCTACAGCTGGATCCGGGACTCCACGTTCATGCTGTGGGCGCTGTACACGCTCGGGTTCGACGAGGAGGCGAACGACTTCTTCTACTTCGTCGCAGACGTGGTCGAGGCCGAGGAGTCGCAGCTCCAGATCATGTATGGCATCGGCGGGGAGAAGAAGCTCCTGGAGCAGGAGCTCGACCACCTCTCTGGCTATGAGCAAGCGAGGCCGGTGCGGATCGGCAATGGCGCCTACAACCAGGACCAGCACGACGTGTGGGGGGCCGTTCTGGACTCGATTTACCTGCATACGCGCTCGCGCGACCAGGTGCCCGACCGGCTGTGGCCAATCATCAAGCGCCAGGTGAACGCCGCCCTGGATCGTTGGCGTGAACCCGACCGGGGGATCTGGGAGGTCCGCGGCGAGCCCAGGCACTTCACCTCGTCGAAGCTGATGTGCTGGGTCGCTGCGGACCGCGGCGCGCGACTTGCCCGGATCCGGGCGGACGATGCGACTGCGTCTCGATGGCAGGAAGCCGCGGACGAGATCCACGCCGACATCTGCGCCAACGGGCTCGATCGCCGGGGGGTGTTCGTTGCGCATTACGAGACCGCGGCGCTCGACGCCTCGCTGCTGCTGATGCCGCTGGTGCGCTTCCTGCCGCCCGACGACAAGCGCATACGGGACACGGTTCTGGCAGTCGCCGATGAGCTCACCGAGGAGGGGCTCGTGTTGCGCTACCGGGTCGATGAGACCGACGACGGGTTCTCGGGCGATGAGGGCAGCTTCACGATCTGCTCGTTCTGGTTGGTCTCAGCGCTTGTCGAGGTTGGGGAGCTCGCACGCGCGCGCGGACTCTGCGAGAAGCTGCTCTCGTACGCAAGCCCGCTGGCGTTGTACGCCGAGCAGATCGACCCGATCACCGGTCGCCACCTCGGCAACTTCCCGCAAGCGTTCACGCATCTGGCGCTGATCAACGCGGTCGTCCACATCATCAGCGCCGAACGCCGTCTGGAGCTCGGTGCGCTCGCGCGCGGGCCGGAACGGGATCGTCTCGGGAGAACTCTCTGACGTGCGATTCCTCACGCCTGCCTCACGCGGGCTCGGTTAGAGTCGCCGGAACAGCTAGAGTCGCTCAAACGGATACGCGCGCTGAGGGGCAGCCGAAGTCTGTGCAAACGGTCAAGCCGAGGGAACGGAACACAGCGGGGAGGCTGTTCCAGCGTCTCCGGGGCGCCCATGAGGCTGAGCTGTTCGGACCGACGGGCCGCCTTCCACGCCGTGGTGAGCCGGATGTCAGCCACAAGAACGTGCTGCTCATCCTCGGTGGACTCGTGCTCGTGGGTCTGGCGTTGCGACTGGCCGTCCCGCGCGGGATCTGGCTGGACGAGGCGATCACCATTCACCAGGCTCGCCTGTCGCTGCACGACCTCTTCCAGAACCTCTACAACGGTGATCGCCAGCCGCCTCTGTACCACCTGACCCTGTGGGCGACGATCCGCGCGTTCGGCCACGGCGAAGCGGTGGTCAGGCTGCCGTCGCTGATCGCCGGGACGCTCGTGATCCCGGCGCTCTACGAGCTCGCGCGGGAGCTGTATGACCGCCGCACGGGGTTGATCGCAGCCGCATTTGCCGCCGTCTCGCCGGTCCTGATCTGGTACTCGCAAGAAGTCCGTATGTATGAGTTCGCGGCTCTGTTCGGACTGCTCGCGCTGCTGACGCAGCTGCGCGCGATCCGCAACGGAACGATGCTGAATTGGGCCGCGTACATCCTCGCCACGGCCGCATTGCTGTGGTCGCACTACTTCGGGCTGGTCGTGATCGGCGTCCAGCAGCTGATCTTCATCGGAGTCCTCATCCACCGCCGGCGCGCCGGCGAGCCGGTCAAGCCGCTGGCACTCGGCGTCGTGTACTCGTTCGCCGTGCTCGTGATGCAGCTGGTGCCGCTCGCGATCTTCGCGCACCACCAGTACCAGGTCACCACCGGAGCGGCGGGATCTCCGAGCGGAACCTACGACCTGTTGTCGTTCTATTCGATCCTCGCGAACCTGGCTTGGTCGATCTGGGGATATCAGCCGGACGCGGCGACCGTGCTCCTGGCCGCGATGTGGCCGCTGGCGCTGCTCGGCTCGCTGGTCTTGATGGGCCGCGGTGGCTCGCGCCAGACCAACGGGCTCGCCGCGGCGGCGGGCCTGCTCGTCGCTGCCCTGATCATCATCTCGGCGTTCGACAACTCGTTCTTCGAGGTCCGCAACTTCCTGATCCTGGCACCGCTGGTGCTGCTCCTGGTGGCGCGGCTGATCACGGGCTGGATCCGTCAGCCGCGCGCGCGACTGCTGATCGCGGGAGTGGTAATGGTGACCTTGCTCGTCGGTCTCGCCGATCAGCAGCTGAACAAGGCCAATCCGCGCCTGTTCGACTTCCGCGGCGCGATTCAGGACATCAAAGCGGACGCGGGACCGAACGCCCTGGTCCTCTACGAGCCGTCGGACATGCGCTACGTGCTCGAGTACTACGCTCCCGAGCTTCGTCGGCAAGCGGCTTCGAAGCGCTTGACAGCCGCGACCGAGGGGAGCCCGGTCTTCGTGCTCGCCTCGTTCCAGAGCAACAAGGCGTTCTTCAACGAGACGAACAGGGTCGTCGGACAGCTGACCTTCTTCCGCAAGCTGGTGCGCCGCTTCAAGACGCCGCAAACACTGGTCTGGGAGTTCCAATGAGCAGCCGACCCTGGGACGTTCGTCTTCGTCGGGTCACCTGGGACCCGGTGCCGAGCGGCTGGAGCGTGCGACAGCGCTCTCGCTTCCTGATCCTGCTCGGGATTCCCTGTGCCCTTTGGTATTTCGGCTGGCTGCTGCAGCCGGACCGCGTCGGCACGGCGGTTCTCTACGCCATCCTGATCGCCGCCGAGCTGTTCAACGCGGTGCAGGCGTTCGGCTTCTGGTGGACCATCTCCCATGAGAAAGTGCGTGAAAAGAGAGCACCGACCCAGCTTGTGTCCGTCGACGTCTTCATCCCCGTCTACAAGGAGCCGCCGGACATCGTCGACCTGACGGTTGCCGCTGCCGTCGGCCTGCGGGGAGCTGAGGTAAGGGTCCATATCCTCGACGACGGTAACGACGACGCGATGCGCGACCTCGCGCTCCGGTACGGCGTCGGCTACATCCGACGCAGAGAGCACGTCGGCGCGAAGGCGGGCAACATCAACCATGCGCTGACGAAGACGGATGCTGAGTTCATCGCGGTGTTCGACTCCGACCACGTGGCGGATCCCAGCTTCCTCGAGGCCACGCTCGGATGGATGGAGGATCCGAAGATCGCATTCGTGCAGACGCCGCAGTACTACGCCAACACCGAGCACAATCGGATCGCGGCCGCCTCGTGGGCCCAGCAGGCGCTGTTCTTCGGGGCCATCTGCCGCGGTAAGGATGGGCTGAACGCCGTCTTCTGCTGTGGCACGAATGTGCTCTTCCGGCGCGAGGCTTTCGAGAGCGTTGGCGGCTTCCCGACGAACTCGCTGACCGAGGATTTCGAGCTTTCGATCCACCTCCACGAGAAGGGCTGGAGCTCGGCGTACATCCCGGACGTGCTGGCGCGCGGGCTAGGCCCCGAGGACACCGCCGCCTACGTCTCCCAGCAGCAGCGCTGGGCCCGGGGCTGCCTGTCGGGGATCCCGCGCGCACTGAAGGCGAAGCTTCCCCTGGGGCTGAAGGCGCAGTACCTGCTCTCGGGGCTGTACTTCCTGTCCGGGTGGACCGTGCTGATCTACATGAGCTTCCCGGTCGTTCGTCTGCTCGGTGGAGGCCAGCCGATCGGTCACATCGACGCCCCGACGTTTCTGTTGCACTTCGTGCCGTACTACGCGATCGCGCTGACAATGGCGGCGGTCGCGGGCGCCGGCTCCTACACGTTCGCCGCGTTCACGCTGTCGGCGGCGAACTTCTGGATCCACATCCTGTCCACGATCTACACGGTCTTGCGCAAGTCAGGGTCGTTCGTCGTGACCCCCAAGAAGGGCGCTGAGGCCCGCCAGCCGGGGGCGGTGATGCCTGCGCTCGTGGCTGTCGGGGTACTCGTCGCCGTCAGCATCTACGGGCTCGTCCGCAACCCCGACGCGGCCACGATCAACAACGTGTCGTTCGCCGCGGTCCACGTCTCGATCCTGATGACCGGATGCTGGGCGGCGCTCCAGAAGCCCCGTGCCCCGGCCTCCGGGCCCCTCGAGCCGGTCGAGGCAGTCGCTTGAGGCGGGCGGTGCGAGACGTGGTGGTAACCGTCGCGGGGGTTGCGCTGACTGCGGTCGCCGTGTCGTTCCTCGCGGGCTGCGGTTCGTCGAGTTCGAGCGGCACCGCGTCCACGCAGAACTCGAGCGCCTCGCCCCAGCAGCGGGCCGAGGCCGCGGCGCGACACTTCCTGAACCGCTACGTCGACGGCGACGGACGCGTCGTACGGCGCGATCAAGGTGGCGACACCGTCGGCGAGGGCCAGGCGTACGGGATGCTGATGGCAGCGGCGATCGGCGACCGGCGGCGCTTCGACAAGATCTGGAACTGGACGAAGGCGAACCTCCGACGTCCGGACGGGCTGATCTCTTTCCTGTGGCGAGATGGCCGCGTCGTCGATCCCCAGGCGGCGTCCGACGCCGACCTGGATGGGACCCGAGCCCTCCTGGTCGCGGCCTGCCGCTTCAACCATCCGGAGTACCGGCGCGAGGCGCTCGGACTCGGCGACGCGATCATCAAGGTCGAGGTCGGTACCGCCACCTTCCAGGGCAACCCGGTGCTGACCGCCGGTCCCTGGGCGATCACGCCTCCACCGGTGACGGTCGACCCGAGCTACTTCGCGCCGGCGAGCTTCCTCGCGCTGCACGCTGCGTCGAAGGATCCCCGATGGGAAGGCCTCGCAACGAGCGCGCGCGCGATCACGAGCAAGCTGATGCCGGGTCCCGGCCGGCTGCCCCCCGACTGGGCGCATCTCCAGGGCGACACGCCGGTACCGATCGGCGACCCGAGCCACCCACAGTCACCGCCGCTGTTTGGTTTCGATGCGGTTCGCACTCTGGTCCGGTTCGCCGAGGATCCAAACCCGGCCGGGCGGCGGATCGCCGCCAGAGCATGGCCGGCGTTCGAGAACCAGGATCCAGCCAAGCTGCCGGTCGAGCACGACCTCTCCGGGCGGCCGGTTGGCCACACCCTGCACCCGGTGGTGCTCGTATCCGCGGCCGGGGCTGCCGATGCGGCGGGACATGCTGCCGCCCGCGACGGCCTGCTGGACCAGGCCGAGTCGCTCGACCTGCGCTCGCCTACCTATTACGGCGCGGCGTGGGTGGCGCTCGGGCGGATCATGCTGACGACCAAGCTTCTGGATGCAACCTGTTCTTAGGGGCCCCTCAGGTGCCCCACGGGCCCTCAGGGCGCTTCGCCAACAGCCAGTAGCACGCGCCTTCGGAACGCCGCGGCGGTCGGGCGCTCCGGCGGCTTCTTCGACATCGCCCGGCGCGTGATGTCCTCGAGCGCCGGGGGCACGTCCGCGCGCCGCTCGCTCAGCGGTCGCGGCTCGGCGTTGACCTGAGCCCACATCTTGGCCATCCCGCCCCTCTGATCGGCGAACGGCGCCTCGCCGCTCAGCATCTCGTAGAGCACGCAGCCGAGGCTGTAGACGTCGCTTCGCCCGTCCGGCTCGCTGCCCTCGATCTGCTCGGGCGCCACGTAGTCGACGGTTCCCAGCATCTGATCGCCTCCGGTCAGGCCGGGATCGGTGGCGGCACGCTTGGCCAGTCCGAAGTCCGTGAGATAGACGTGATCCTCGGGCGTCACGATCACGTTTGAAGGCTTGATGTCGCGATGAACCAGCCCATGGTCGCCGGCAACCTCGAGCGCGTCGGCGATCTGAGCCGCGATCAATGCGGCTCGGGCGGGCTCCAGCGGACCGTCATCACGAATGAGGGTGCCGAGCTCCGTGCCCTCGACCCATCGCGTCGCGATGAACACCGTTCCGTCCTCCTCGCCTGCCTCGTACAGCGGAACGACATTGGGGTGGTCGAGCGAGGCTACCGTCCTGGCCTCTCGGCGCAGGCGCTCCCGGATCACCGGGTCGCGTGCGACTGCGGGCTCGACCAGCTTCAGCGCCACGGGCCGGTCGAGCCGCAGCTGACGGGCACGGTAAAGGATCCCGATCCCGCCGAGGCCGATGACGCTCTCGACCTCGTAGCCCCCGAACTTTGATCCCGCAGAAAGCACGTGCCCTCAGAGGTCGCGCTCGGAGATGACCTTGGCGGAGAATGCCCGCTCGGCGAGGCGGACTCTTGTCTCCGGTCCGGGCGGACCCTCGATCCCGAGCTTCGCGTATAGGACCCGGACGTGGCGCTTGACTTCGCTGACGGATAGGACGACCTCGTCGGCGATCTGCTCGTCGGCGGCCGGGGTGGCGAGCGTGCCGCGTTCCTTGTACGGACGGCACAGAGCCACCAGTACGCGGCGCTGGGTCGTGGACAGGCTCACCGCGTCTGGCGACGGCACCGCGCCAGGGTGAGGGGTGCTCGGCGAAGGCGCGCGTTGTTCCGATGCAGCCGGAGTTCGCTGAGCCGGGGAGCGATAGGCCGCGGCGGTTCTCCCGAATCGCACAACGTCCCCGTCGGTCAGGTGGTGTCTGCCGCTGACGCGATCCTCGTTGACATAGGTGCCGTTGCTCGACATTCCGTCGTCGACCAGCACCCAGTCCTCCTGCTGTTCGCGCTCGAACCGCGCGTGCAGGCGCGAGACTCGATCGTCCCAGGCGAGCGCGAGATCCGCGGAGGAGCTCCGTCCGACGGTGAGGGATGCCGCGCCGGGGTCGAAGAAGAACAGTTGTTGCCGACCGTTGCCGTCCCGGAAGACGAGGAACGGGCGGCCCGAGCGCTCAGCCTCGGTTACAGCCTGAGCGTCCGAGGAGGACTGGCCGATCGCGGGAGTATTCGCGGGCACCCCGGTCATTATTGCCGTTAGGCTTCGAGGCCGATGGTCGGCGACCAGGTACGGGTAACCGAGGGGAACGAACAAGGCAAGATCCTCAGCGTTGACGTCGACCTGCTGATCGGTCGCCACGCTCCGGAGGACGAGGGAAGGCTCGGGGACGATCCCGAGATCTCCCGCCGCCACGCACGTGTTTCGCGCGGCGCCGACGGGCGGCTCGCGATCGAGGATCTCGGATCGGCGAACGGGACGTACGTGAACGGCGAGCGCATCGACGCCCCGCGAACGCTCGAACACGGCGACCTGATCCGCGTGGGCAAGACAGTTCTGGAGGTGACGGACGGATCGAGCGCCCCCGCCGCTGGGCCGTCCCCGAGCGAGGATGAAGGCGCGCAGCGGCTCCCGAGCGGGCCTCCGGACGATGTGCCGCCGCCGAGCGAGCCTCCAGGTGCCGCGGTCGCGCCCGGCGCCGTGCTGGTCGTCACCGCCGGGAATGCGATCGGCCGCCGGGTCGACCTCGCCGACGAGCTCGTGATCGGCCGGCGGGCGGAGGGGGAGGGGAGACTGGGCGACGATCTCAGGCTCTCCCGCCTCCATGCGCGCGTCACTCGCAGCGCGAGCGGCGAGGTGACGATCGAGGACCTGGGATCGGCGAACGGGACGTTCGTGAACGGCGAGCGCGTGCGCGACCGCCGGGTGCTCTCGCTCGGCGACTCGATCCGGCTCGGCTCCACGACGATGGAGCTGGCGGAGGCCGAGGTCGCGGCGGAACCGGCGGCTGAGCCGATGGCGCCAGAGCCGCCGGTCGCTGCGCCCCGGCGGCCGCACCCGCCTACCTCGCCACCGCCTGCCGCGGACCACGTTTCGGAGCTTCCGCTGGGGTCCGTTTTTGCCGGATGCCGGGTCGAGGACGTGATCAGCCACGGAGACATGGGCGTCGTCTACCGCGCCGAGGAACTGGCGCTGCAGCGCCTTGTCGCCCTCAAGCTGATCCTGCCTGAGTACTCCAGCGACGAGCGCTTCCGCGAGCGCTTCCGCCGGGAGTCGAAGATCGCCGCCGCGATCGACCACCCCAACGTCATTCCCGTGTTCGACGCAGGCGACGAGGGCGGCGTGCTCTTCATCACGATGCGGCTCGTAGAGGGGACCGACCTGCGCGCGCTGATCGACATCCAGGGCCAGATCGCCCCGCTCCGGGCCGCTCGGATCGTACGCCAGGTCGGCGCCGCGCTCGATGCTGCGCACACCCGCGGGATGCTGCATCGCGACATCAAGCCCTCGAATGTCCTGATCGCACGCCGAGACCACGTGTACCTGACCGACTTCGGCCTCGCCAAGCAGGCTTCCGCGGACCAAGGGCTGACCCGCGGCCAGACGATCGTTGCTCGCGCCGAGTACGTAGCGCCGGAGCAGGTCCTGGGCCAGCGCGTCGATGCGCGCGCCGACATCTATGCGCTTGGCTGCCTGCTGTTCGAGGCGCTCACCGGGGAGCCCCCGTTCGCCGGGTGGACGGGCGGCCCGAGAGCGCTGGCACACCTCGACGCCCCGCGGCCGACCCCGAGCGATCTGCGCCCGGAGCTTCCGCGGGGGTTCGACGCGGTCGTCCAGCGGGCGATGGCAACGGATCCGGCCGAGCGATATCAGTCGGCCGGCGATCTTGCGCAGGCGGCGCTGGTGGCCGCCGGCGAGCTGCGAGACACCGGTCCAGAGTCGGTCGTCGCCACCGGCGAGGCGGCTCCGCTCTCAGGTCAGACCGCGACGGAGACGGCGCCTGGTGCCGGTCAAGCGGTACCGGAGACCGCTCGTGCGGGCGAGCGCACTATGCTCCGCTGGGCGATCGCGCTCCTCGGCTTAGTCGTCGTTGCAGTGGGGATGGTGGCAGCGCTGCACGGGATCTCCACCCTCTGAATCGACACCGCCGTGCGGCGCAATGCACCGCCGGCCAAGGGCATTCTGGGGCTCATATGACCGGTAGACTGCGGCCGTGTCGACCGGATCGGGGCTCGCCCACTTCGCACAGCATCCTGAGCTCGCGGTCGCGGTGACCTCCGGGACCGAGCACTGGAGCTACGGCCAAACCAAGCTGACCGTGCACGGATCCGGCGCGGTCGAGGTCGACAATCGCCGAGCGGGCCGTCATCTGCACTACAGCGGACGGCTCGACCCCGCTGACCTCGCGGCCTTCGGCGACGAAATGGCCGAGCTTGGCCTGACCACACTCTCCTCGGGCCGAAGGACATACGAGGTGGGCGAGACGACGGTGACGATCGAGCTGCGCGACGGGGACACCGTGCTCCACCACGCCGACCTCCCAGCCGACGAACGCTTCTCCAACGACGGACTCTGCCGACTGGTCCAGGCGTACGACACGCTCGTCCGCAGGTTCACAGACGGTGCGCTGCCCTACGGGCCGCCGGTGGCCGAGTGACAACGAAGCGCATACCCGACCAAGAGCATGCGCCCACGGCGACGCCCGGCTCGGCGTCGCGGCTTCTGAATCCGACGCACCCACCCACGCCCGCGGCTCTGATGCGTGAGCTCCAGCAGAGCGTCGGCAACCGCGCCACCACTTCGCTCATCCGCGACAGCACGCGCGCGGCAGCCCCCTGGCCGCGCCATGCCGTCGCCCGCACGCCGCGGCACGTCCGCTACGACTTCAGTGAGCCGAAGGTTGGCGGCGGGAGTTACGGGACGACAGCGGCATACGACATCGACCTGGTAGGGATCGAGCTGATCCTGACGATGAAAATCAAGCTCACCCGGCGTCACGGAGTCACCCCGCAGGATCTCACCAACGTCCAGACAACGGCGGAGCGGACCTGGCTGCGCATGTGGGACAACCGGTTCATCCTCACCGACCAACGCGACCAGTCCCAGCACTTTCTTCGCGTCCAGGTCCGGTGGGTCAACTCGGGCGCGCACTTCAACATCGCACTGCACGCGGGCCAGGGCCTCATGGACGCAGCCAACTGGTATGTCATCCCCGACACGCCGGTCACGTACGCGCACGAGATGACGCACAAGATGGGCATGCTCGACGAATACGTCGACGCCACCGCCGTGCGTCGGCGGACCGCCGCCTCGCCGGGCGTGTTCGCCGACCACTCGCTGATGGGCAACTACCTAACGGAGGGGATCGCGGACGCGGAGGTCAAACTCCGCCACGGCCAACAGCTCGCCGACCACATCGGCCGCGCATTCCGTCCCCGCCGCCGCTTCAAGGCCGGCTTCACAGGCCCCGCCATGGGCGACCGGCTCGTGCACTGGCGCAAGATCCGCAACGCTCTGGCGGCCGGTTCCGCCGAGCGCGCTCGCGCCGCCGCCGAGGTGACCGCGATCGAGGCCGACATGATGATCCCGCAAACGTCCGCCGCAGCCGGCGTTCCGTACGTGCCGACACCCTGACGGCCACGGCGAACCACGATCATCAGGACGGATCCACTCCGCCACATGGACCCCTGGATCCGACAGTACAATGCCCGCGGGTGCCGTCGGGCCAGGCCTATCCAAGCCGGATCATCCCGTGACCGCAGGCGTCATGAGTACTCCGCTCGAGCAAATCACGATCACGAGCCTCGCCGACGAGATTGCGTTTCGCATCCAGTCCGCGATCCTCGCCGGCGAACACCCGCCGGGGACACGCCTGTTGCAGGACGAGCTGTGCGAGCGCTTCGGCGTCAGCCGCACGCCCGTGCGGGAAGCGCTGCGAAAGCTCCAGGCCAAGCACCTCGTGGTGCTCGTGCCGAACAAGGGCGCTACCGTGCGCGCCCCCAGCCGGGAAGAGCTGATCGACGTCTACAACGTGCGGGCGGAGCTCGAAGGCTACGCATGCGCGCTCGCCTCGGGTCGCGTCAGTGACGAGCTGCTGAGTGCACTCGACCGCTCCCAGGCCGGGGTCAGAGAAGCGGTCGCCAGCTATGAGCGCAAGGGCAGCCAAAGCGGCGCCGAGTTGTCGTTCGACCTGCAGGTCGCCCAGGCGAACTCGGAGTTCCACGGCGCGATCGCTCGCGTCGCCGGCAACGAGCGTCTGCGCTCGCTGATCGGAGAGCTTCAGGACTTCTTCCCCAAGGACTACGTGTGGCGGGCGATGACCTCGCCCGACGAGGTTCGGGCTCTCAACCTCGACGAGCATGATCGCATCCGAGACGCCCTCGTTCGTGGGAGTGCCGACCGCGCGCGCAAGGAGATGCGCAAGCACATCCTTCACGCCTCCAAGATCCTCCTCGAGTATTTGGATCGCCTCGGGTTCTGGCGATGAGCGCCGGCCCGCCCGAACGCGTTGCGGCGCTTGGCGCCGGAACGATGGGGAGCGGGATCGCGCTGTGCTTCGCCCGTGCCGGCAGCTGCGTGACACTCGCCTCGCGGCGCAAGGCGACGCTCGATGCCGCGCGGGTGCGGATCGACCGAAGCCTCGCGCAGCTCGCAACCGCCGGCGTGCTCCACGCCAGTGCGGCGGAGATCAACTCCCGGATCGTCACGAGCCGTGACCTGGAGACGGCGGTACAAGGCGCCGAGCTCGTCATCGAGTCGGTCGTCGAGGATCTGGCCGTCAAGCAAGACGTACTGGCGCGCGCCGAGCGCTCGGCTCCATCCGACGCGGTGATCGCGACCGACACCTCGTCGATCCGGATCGACGAGCTGGCCGCCGCGCTGTCCCGGCCCGAGCGCTTCGCCGGCATGCACTGGTTCAACCCGCCCGAGCTCGTGCCGTTGGTGGAAGTCGTCTCAGGAGCCGCCACCGAGTTGGGGGTCGCCGAGCGGCTGGTCGCTTGGGCAGGTGCGCTCGGCAAGCGTCCCGTGCACGTCCGGCGAGACGTGGAGGGATTCATCGCCAACCGCATCCAGTACGCGGTGTTTCGCGAGGCCTTCGCTCTAGTCGAGGCGGGAGTCTGCGACTACGCCGCCGTGGACGAGGTGATCAAGGCGGGGCTGGGCGCGCGCTGGGCCGCGGTCGGCCCCTTCGAGAGCCTGGATCTCGCCGGTCTCGATGTCTATCAGGCCGTCGCGAGCCGGCTGTACCCGGTGCTCGCAACCGACTCCGAGCCGGCTCGCTCGGCGACTGCGCTGGTTGCCGCCGGAGACCTCGGCTGCAAGACCGGGCATGGGCTCTACGGCGCCTATGACCCGGAAGCTGTCTCGGCGCTGGTCCGGCGTCGAACGAGTGTGTTGCTCGCGCTCGAGGGGCTCGCCGGCCGGCCCTACCGAGCGCCGGCGGCTCCATCTGGCTCGTGACGCCCTTGACCCCGGCGGAGCGATGCGCTTAGGCTTTGCATTCATGGATCCACGCATGCATGTTCGCGCTAGGGCCCAATGACCACGGTCGTCGGCCAACCCCGGGTCGTCCGCGCCGCCACCGGCACTGAGCTGCGCTGTCGCGGCTGGCGGCAGGAGGGCATCCTGCGCATGCTCGAGAACACCGTGCAGAACGGGGAGCGGCCTGAGGAGCTCGTGATCTACGGCGGTACCGGTCAAGCGGCTCGCGACTGGCGCTGCTTCGATGTGATCGTCGAGTCGCTGCGCGACCTGCGCGACGACGAGACGCTCGTGATCCAGTCCGGCAAGCCGGTCGCCCGCTTCCGCACCCACGAGCATGCCCCGCGGGTGCTCACCGCCAACGCCCACCTGGTGGGGCGCTGGGCGAACTGGGAGACGTTCCACGAGCTCAAGCGCCGAGGCCTGATCATGTTCGGGCAATACACGGCGGGCGCGTGGGAGTACATCGGCCAGCAGGGAATCCTCCAGTCGACGTACGAGACGCTGGCCGAATGCGCTCGCCAGCATTTCGACGGATCGCTGCGCGGACGGCTGGTGCTCACCACCGGCTTGGGGGCAATGGGCGCGGCTCAACCGCTCGCGGTCAGCTTCCTGGAGGGCGTGGCGCTGGTGGTCGAGATCGACGAGGAGCGCGTCGACCGGCGCATCGCGTCGGGTTACCTCGACCGCAAGGCCCACGCGATCGAGGAGGCGCTCGCGCTCTGCGACGAGGCGCTGGCCGCGGGACGCCCGCTGTCGGTCGGGCTGGTGGGCAATGCGGCCGACGTGCTCCCGGCGCTGGCGCAACGCGGGCTGCGTCCGGATGTGGTCACCGATCAGACCTCGGCGCACGACCCCCGGTTCGGATACGCACCCCTCGGGTACTCGCTGGCCGAGCTGGCGCGTGCTCGCGAGGAGGATCCCGAGCGGGTCGAGCGCGATGCGCTTCAGTCAATCGCAAGCCACGTCCGCGCGATGGTCGACTTCCAGGACGCCGGCGCGGTGGTGTTCGAGTACGGAAACGCGATTCGCGAGCAGGCGCAGCTTGCAGGCTTCGAGCGGGCGCAGGCCTTCGAGGGCTTCATCCCACTGTTCATCCGCCCGAACTTCTGCGTGGCTCGGGGGCCGATGCGGTGGGTTGCGCTGTCCGGCGAGCCAGCCGACCTGCGGGCGATCGACGACGCGGTGCTGGAGCACTTCGCCGGCGACCCCTCGGTGGTCAACTGGATCACGATCGCGAAGGACCGCGTGCCGCTACAGGGCCTGCCGGCGCGGACGTCGTGGCTCGACCACGACCAGCGCCTCGAGTTCGGCACCATGGTCAACCAGATGGTCTCCAGCGGAGCGCTGTCGGCGCCGGTCGCGATGAGCCGCGACCACCTCGACTCAGGCTCGGTCGCCCAGCCCACGCGCGAAACCGAGAGCATGGCCGACGGCTCGGACCCGATCGCTGACTGGCCGGTGCTCAACGCTCTGCTCAACTGCGCCGGGGGGGCCGACCTCGTCGCTCTGCACCAGGGCGGCGGGAGCGGCATGGGCGGCTCGATCTCTGCCGGCTTCACGCTCGTGATCGACGGCACGGGCGCCACCCAGGAGCGGATCGACCGCGTGCTGCGCACCGACCCGGGGATCGGGGTCATTCGTCACGCCGACGCCGGCTACGAGACGTCCATCGCCCTCGTGCGCGAGCGCGGACTGATGGCACCGATGCTGGCGATCGACCAGCCTGCGCGATAGATGCTGACCGTCGGAATCGACACCGGCGGCACGTTCACCGATGTCTTCATCAACAGCGATGACAGCCGCGTGGCGACGGTCAAGGTGCCGACGACGCCACACGATCTGACCGTGTGCTTCGGCGACGCGATTCGCGCCAGCGCGGAAGCACTTCAACTGCCGCTCGAGCAGTTCCTGCGCCAAGCGGAGGTGATCCGATTCTCCTCCACGATTGGCACCAACACCGTGCTCACACATACGGGACCGCGCTTGGGCCTGATCGTCACGGCAGGCGCTCAGGAGAACCTTTACGGGGCCGCGGACGGCGACGCGATCCATGAGTTCATCCCGGTCGATGGGGTGGCGGAGATCGATGAGGAAACGCGTCCCGACGGTGAGGTGGGGCAAGAGCCCGACGCCGAGCAGCTCGCAAGGGTCGTGCGTGACTTGCTCGAGCGCGGGGCGCGGCTGCTCGTGGTCAGCCTGCGCAACGCCTCGGCGAATCCGGCCAACGAGCGCGCCGTGCAGCGCATCATCGACGACAGCTATCCCCGCCACTATCTCGGGGCGTTGCCCGTGCTGCTCTCGACCCAGGTCGGAGCCACGTTCGACGACGCCCGCCGGACCGCATCGGCGGTGGTCAACGGCTACATGCATCAGAAGCTCGCGACCTCGCTCTACCGGGCCGAGGACGACCTGCGGCGCGGCGGCTTTCGTCATCCGCTGCTGATCGTCAACACTGACGGCGGCGCGACCCGGGTGGCCAAGACGCGGGCGCTGTCGACGTACCAGTCCGGCCCCACGGGCGGCGTCTACGCGAGCGCCCTGCTGTGCCGTGAGCTGGGGATCGAGAACGCGATCACAGCCGACGTCGGCGGCACGAGCACCGATGTCGGACTGATCGCCGGCGGCGAGCCGGTGCTGCGCGAGTCGGTCGAGGTAGGCGGTGTATCGGTCCTGCAGGCTTCGGTCGAGCTGCTGTCGTTCGCGATCGGCGGCGGCTCGATCGCGCGGGTCAGAGAAGGCCGGCTCGAGCTCGGACCGGACAGCGCGGGGGCCACGCCCGGTCCGGCGTGCTTTGGCCTGGGCGGGCGCGAGCCGACTCCCACCGACGCGTGGCTCGTGCTCGGCTACCTCGACCCCGACTACTACCTAGGCGGCCAGAAGCGGTTGGACGTGGATCTCGCGCGCCGCGCGCTCGCGACCGTGGCCGAGCCGCTCGGCCTGTCGGTCGAGCAAGCGGCGCTGGCCGTCTGCGACGAGGCTGAGAACATCGCGGCCGCGGGCATCGTCGCGCTGCTCGGCCGCGAGCGCGTAGGCGAGCTGATCGGCGACGTCGCCCGCTCGCAGCTGACCCTGGTCGCGTACGGGGGCGGTGGCGGGCTGCTGCTACCAGGCGTGGCGCGACGGCTGGGCATGGCCGCAACCGTGATCTCGCGCCACAGCCCGGTGTTCTCGGCGTTCGGCGTGAGCACATTCGACGTCCGCCATCGCTACCAGCAGCGCGCCAGCGTCGACGGCCACGGCGCCGGCCCCGTGGTGGCGGAGCTCGTCGATGCGGCTCGTCGCGACATGCGCGGCGAGGGCTTCGGATCCGCGGACATCGATCTGCGGCTCACCGTCGTCGACGGGGACGGGCGTCGCCTTGCCGACGTGGGCGTCGACGAGGTTCCTGCGCCTGACCTCCCGCGTAACGTGCCGCTGGTGTTCGAGCTGCAGGCCACATGCGCCGTGGCCAAGCCTGGCCTCCCGCACGAGCCTGGCGATCCGAGCGAGCCTGCGCCCCGCAAGGAGCGCGAGATTTGGCTCGAGGACGGTCCGCGACGTGTGCCCGTTTACGGTCGAGAGGACCTCCACGCCGGGGCCAGCACGCGCGGCCCGGCGCTCGTGGAGGCCGCGGATACGACCTACCTGATTCCCGAGGGCGCTGTCTGCAGTGTCCATTCCTCGGGCAGCGCGATCATCGAGGAGGCCTGAGAGACATGGCGAGACGCATCACCGAGTACCTCGAGGTCGACCTCGAACGCGAGCGGTGGATGTGCCAGCGCTGCGGACACGATCTGGGCGACGCGCGTGACACCTACAAGAAGGGCTGCCTGATCGCCCATCGGGATCCGCGCGAAATCCACCCGCCCGTCGTCGAAGGCGAGTACGGCTTCGCGCCAGACGCGGATTGGTGTCGGATCGTCGAGTTCTATTGCGCGGGCTGCGCCACGCTGCTCGAGGTCGAGTATCTCCCACCCGGCCATCCCCTGACCCACGACATCGAGCTCGACATCGACGCGCTCAAGGCGCGTGGGCCGGCACGCGTGGAGGCAACCCAATGAGCGCCACGATCGACGTCGACATCGGCGGCACTTTCACCGACTGCTTTGTCACCTACGGCGCCACCCGCATCTGGTGCAAGACACGCACGACCACCTACGACCTGTCGGTGGGGATGAACGAAACCATCGAGGAGGCCGCGTCCCGGCTCAGCATCACGACCGAGGAGCTGCTCGCCGAGGCGGCGATCATCCGCTACTCGACCACGCTGGCGATGAACCGCTTGATCGAGCGCAAGGGACCGAAGCTCGGCCTGCTGATCACCGAGGGGTTTGAGGACACGACGTTGATCGGACGTGCGAGCCAGTGGGCGGATGGGGTCCCGCTCAAGTATCAGCGCAACATCGCGGGCGTCGACCGGCCCGAGCCGCTGATACCCAAGGATCTGATCGTGGGCGTGCGCGAGCGCGTGGACTCTCGCGGGGAGATGGTGCGCCCGTTGGACGAGCGTCACCTGCTCGAGCAGATCCAGTACCTGGTCGACGCCGGCGTGCGGGGATTCGTCGTCTCGCTGCTGTGGTCGTTCCTCGAGCCGGGGAACGAGCGCCGCATCAAGGAGATCATCCAGCAGGAGTACCACAGCGCGTTCCTCGGAGCGATGCCCGTGTTCCTGTCCTCCGACGTCGCGCCGCGGATGTATGAGTACCCGCGGACGATGATGACCGTGCTGAATGCGTACCTGCACCAGTCGATGTACGAGGAGCTGTCGGGCATCGGCGACGAGCTGCGCGACCGCGGATACCGGCGCCCGATGATGATGATCCACAACACCGGCGGGATGGCGAGCGTCCTGCGTACCTCGGCGGTGAACACCTACAACGGGGGCCCGGTCGCTGGACTGATGGGCAGCGCGTACATCGGCTCGATCTACGGCTACGACAATGTCGTGGCGACCGATATGGGCGGTACAAGCTTCGACATCGGCATGGTCGCGGCGGGGAGCCCGCGCTTCTACCAGTTCATGCCGATCATCGACCGTTGGGTGGTCGACGCCACGATCGTCGACTGTCACTCGATCGGAGCCGGCGGGGGATCGATCGCGCGCGTCAACGAGCTGATCGCCAACCGCGTCGAGGTCGGGCCCGAGAGCGCCGGCTCGATGCCTGGTCCTGCCGCCTACAACCAGGGTGGGACCGACCCGACCGTCACCGACGCCGACGTCGTGCTCGGCTACGTCAACCCGGACAACTTCCACGGCGGGCTGATCCGCTTGCACCGTAGCCGCGCCGAGCGCGCAGTGCGGGAGCGGGTCGCCGAGCCGCTCGGAGTGTCGGTGGAGGAGGCGGCGCTGATGGTCAGGCGCATCGTGGACGCGAACATGGGGCAGGCGATCCGCCGCGAGACCGTGCTCAAGGGGTTCGACCCGCGGCAGTTCATCCTGTTTGCGTTCGGGGGTGCCGGCCCCACCCACTGCTGCGGATACGCCCGCTTCGCCGAGATGGACAGGATCGTGGTGTTCCCGTTCGCGCCGACTTTCTGCGCCTTCGGCTCCTCGACGATGGACGTCGTGCACGTGTACGAGCGCTCTCGTCACCTGCACGTGCTGCACCCCTCGACCGGGGCCTACCTGGACGACTACGCCACGTTCAACGAGACCGTGCGGCGGTTGCGAGAGGTCGCGCGGAGAGATTTCGGCGGTGAGGGATACGACCCTGACGAGGTCGTCTACGAGCTCGAGCTTGACATGAAGTTCGGCGGGCAGCTCAACGTCAAGCGCACAAGCTCGCCTCTACTGGAGATCGCGAGCGAACCGGACGTGATCAAGCTCAGGGAGGCGTTCGAGCGCGAGTACAGCGATGCCTACAGCCCGCTCGGCCTCAACCCGGAAGCCGGGATCGAAATCCACAACTTCGTGCTGCGCGGCCGCGTGGCGCAGCGCAAGCCCGAGCTCGAGCGGCACGACCGCGTGGGCGACGATCCGGCGGCGGCCAAGGTCGGAACGCGTACGGCGTACTGGGACCGGCTGGGCGCTGTGGCTACCCCCGTTTACGACCAGAACCTGGTCCGCTGCGGGAACGTGATCGACGGACCGGCGATCATCGAGGCCGAGGACACCACGGTCGTGATCGAGCCGGGGTGGCGCTACACGCTCGACGAGTACCTGAACGGGGTCATCGAGTTCCAGCGCCGGCGTGGCGAAGAGAGCCCGCAGGCGGCGATGGCTGAGGCGACCGGAAGCTGAGGACCGTAGATCCATGTTCGACCTGAAGCTCAACGAAGAGGGCATCAAGCCCGTTCCGGCCAGCGAGGAAGAGCTCGAGGCGATGGCCGCACTGGCCCCCGGGGATTACGAGATCTACAGCGAGATGCTGACGATCGTCGTCCAAGAGGGCAAGGAGATCATGACGAAGATGGGGATCTCCTCGATGCTGCACTCGGGTGACTCGATGGCTGGGCTGTACACCGCCGCGGGTGACCTGGTGACGACGGTGTGCGGCACCTACCTGCACTGCGTCACCGGGCAGATCCCGATCAAATTCATCCTCAAGTATTGGCGCGACAACCCGTCGGTCGGCGTGCGGCCGGGGGACATCTTCTACTGCAACGAGGCGATCTACGGCGGGATCCACAACCCGGACCAGTTCGCGATCATGCCGATCTTCCACGGCGAGGAGCTGGTGGCCTGGTCGGTGGTGGGCGCCCATCAGTCAGAGACCGGCGGCAAGGAGCCGGGTGGCGAGGTCACCACCGCGCGCACGCGCCACGACGAGGGGATGAAGCTGATCCCGATCAAGATTGGCGAGCGCTACATGCTGCGCGACGACCTGCTGAAGATGATGGAGAACTTCATCTCTCGCGCGCCGCGCATGCAGGTGACCGACGTCAAGGCGCGAGTGGCGGCCTGCGATCGGATCCGCGTGCGTGTGCAGGATCTCGCGAGTGCCCTCGGCACGGGCTTCCTGCGCGGCCTGTTTCGGAAAATGATCGCCGAGACCGCGGAGGGCGCACGGGCGCGCATCCGTTCCTGGAACGACGGCGTCTACCGGCACGTCGTGTTCATCGACACCACGGGCTTCGACGCCGCGCTGATCAGGACGCCGGTGGCGCTGATCAAGCGAGGCGACCACATAGTTATCGACCTCACGGGTGCCTCGCCCGAGCACGAGGGCTCCTTCCAGGCGCTGGCGCCGGCGGTCCGCGCCCATTGCGCCGTGCACCTCTACCAGTTTCCGTTTCACGATTTCCCCATCTCCGCCGGGATGCTCGAGCCGATCGACTTTGCGATTGAACACGGTACCGTGCTCGACCCCGATACCGAGGCTGCGATCTCGTGCTCGCCGATCACGGCCTCGGTGACGTTCCCGCTGCTTGGGGTGACGTTCTCGAAGATGATGTTCGATAGCTCCGAGCGCGACCTGGTGTGCGGGTTCGCTTCCTCCAACTCGGCCGCGCCGATGATCTCATGCACCAATCAGCACGGCGTGAAGGTCACCGACTTCATGGGCTACCCGTTGAACGCCTGGGGGCTGTCGGCGCGCCACGACCGCGACGGCGTGGACGTGTTTGGGTTTCCGCATGGCCCGTGGGGAAAGGCACCCGATGTCGAGGACATCGAGAACGAGTTCCCGGTGCTGCACCTCTACCAGAAGAAGTTGCCCAACACGTGCGGCTTCGGTCGCCACCGCGGCGGCGGAGGCGCGGCGATCGCCTACGCCATTCACCACGTCCCGTACACGGTGTGGACGTCGACCGCCAAGGAGTCGAAGTTCCCGACCCACGCGGGACTCTTCGGCGGGTACTCCGAGACCGTTGTGCCGGCCATCCGGGTCGTCGACACCGATGTGTTCGAGGTGCTGGCCGAAGGGGGAGAGATACCCACCAACGACATCGAGCTGCTGGAAGGCAACGCGCTCGGGGGCACGGTGATCCGCGAGCACCAGACCCGCCCGGCCAGGATCGTCCGCCGGGGCGAGGTCATCTGCTCGAGCACCCAGGGCGGCGGCGGATACGGGGACGTCCTGGAGCGCGAGCCCGCGCGCGTGGTCGATGACCTGCGTAAGGGCACGATCACCGACTGGGTGGCGCGCAACGTCTACCGCGTGGCCTACGACCCGGAGCTGCTCGTGGTCGACGAGGCCGAGACCGATCGCCTGCGTGCGGAGGAGCGAGCGGGGCGCCTGCGGCGAGGCAAACCGTGGGAGGAGTTCCACGCTGAGTGGAACCAGTTGCAGCCCGTCGAGAAGGCCCTCGCCTACTACGGCAGCTGGCCGGATGCCCGCCCCAACCGGGAAGTGATCCGGATCTGAGGTCAGCGCTCCGCTGATCGGAAGCATGGGCCCGGAGACGATGCAAATGGAAGGCCGCGAGCGAGTCCGGCGGCACCTGATGGGCCGCGGCGCCGACCGGCCGCCGCTGATCGCGTTTGCGACGGCCTTCGCTGCGCGTCTGGACCAGGTGGACCCGGACGCGCTGTGGCAGGACCCGGGGGCGCTCACGCGAGCGCTCATGAGCCTTGACGCGCTGTTCGGGCTCGACGCGATCGTGGTCGACGTGCCGCGGGCGGCCCTGCGGTCGGACGCGCTCTCCGGCATCGCCGATGGTGTGGCGCGCCTGCGTGCGTTGCTCGGAGATCGTGCTGCGCTCGTGCTGGCGTTGCCCGGGCCGCTCACGCAGAGTGGTCCCGGTGGCGCCACGCCGGGAGAGCTCGAGGAGCGCGGCGACGAGCTCCTGGAGGCGGCCAAGCGGCTCGGGCCTGAGCATGCCGACTGCCTGGCCATCGTCGAGCGCGCCCCGGTGGGCAGCGACGACGCGCAGCCGCTCGACGACGCGCTCGCGCCACTCTGGAACACGGCTCGGCACTACTCCGTGGCGAGCCTGCTGTTGGCGGCCGAGGGCGGCCTCGAGCTGGCCGACAGCGGCGCCGACGCGGTGTCGGTTTGGTCGGGCGTCTCGCCGCAGGAGCTGGCGGCGGGGGGTGCCCGGTGCGTCGGCTGCCCGGTCGAGCCCTCCACGCCCCTGCCGGTGCTTCCCGCGCTGCCGCCCGGGGGCTTCTACACCGTGCGGGGCGAGCTGCCCGCGGACACCGAGATCGATTGGCTGCACCGGCTGGTCGCGGCGGTGGGCCGGTGAGCGACGAGTCGGTCCTGGCCAGCGCTGCCAAGGACGTCGACCGGTCGCTGGAGCTCTATCGCGAGCTGCTCCAGGTGCCGAGTGTCTGGGGCGACGCCCGCGAGCTTACCCGCGCCGCGGACCTGCTCGCGGGGGCGCTGCGCGACGCTGGTTGCGACGTCTCGCTGAAGGACTCCGGGACGCCCGGCATGCCGATGCTGCAGGCGCGACTGCGGGGACGCGGCGGTGGCCCCGCGCTGCTGCTCGCGGGGCACATGGAGGTCTATCCGCCGTCGGAATCCTGGACGCTCGACCCCTGGGCCGCGACCGTCCGCGGCGGGCGCGTCTACGGTCAGGGAGCGGCCGACATGAAGGGCGGGACCGCCGGCATGTGCGCGGCCGCCGCCGTCCTCGGCCGCGCGGGCGTCGACCTGCCGGGGGACCTGATCGTGCTCGCGGTGCCCAACCATTTCGAAGGCGGCGAGGGCACGCGAAAGGCCGTGCGCGAGGGGCTCCACGCCGACGCCGCGATCGTGTGCGAGCCGACCGACCTGCTCGTGGTCACCGGTCAGCGAGGGATCCTGTACCTCGAGATCACCGTTCGCGGGCGTGCCGCGCACACGACGGCACTACGGATCGGCGTCAACGCGATCGAACGCGCGTCGCGCATCGCCTTGGCCCTTCACGCGATGGGCGAAAGCGACAGCGACGGTGAGCCCGTTGGCGCCGCTCCGATCGTCAACGTGGCGATGGTGCAGGGCGGGCTGGTGCACAACATCGTGCCGGAGCGGTGCGTGCTTACGGTGGACATCCGATTTGCGCCCGAGCAGACCGCCGAGGACGTGCTGCGCGACGTGCGGGCCGCGGTGGCCGCCGCGGTCCCCGACGAGCAGGGCCTGCCGACATCGGTGGAGCCCGAGCACACGTGTGTGCGCAACCCCCGCAGCTCGTTGCGGCTGGCCGGCGACCATCCGCTTGCGAGCTGGCTGTCCGAAGTCCACGCCACCGCCACTGGTCGCCCGGCCACCCTCGGTTTCCATCCCGCCTGGCCCGACACTCCGATCTTCAACGAAGCGGGCATTCCGGCGCTCACGTATGGGCCAGGATCGATGGAGTGCTACTGGGACGACGAGTTCGTCGTCATCGAGGACTACCTGGCGGCGGTGCGGAGCTACTGCCTGGCTGCCGCGCGCGGCTGCGAGCCCGCGGTGCCGCGCTGAACGCCGGCGTGACGCTGGCTCAGCCCTGCTTGCCGTCGGGGGGTTGTAATTGGAACGAAGTGCTCATAAGCTCCGCATACTGCATCAACGGATCCAAACGGAGGAGAGATGCCGGGGATCGATGGTGAGAAGCGTCCGTCGCCGGATGAGCGCGGGCCCGAGCACCTGACGCACGAGGTCGAGCAGTATTTCCATGACGATCTTGAGATTGAGCGCGAGTCGTTGCATGACTCGGTGGCTCATGATTATTCGACGAGCGATACGGGGTTGGTGCCGTTGGATAAGCGTCGTCCGATTGGGCATTTCATCGCGTTGTGGACGACGTTCGCGGCTGGCTTTTCGTTTTTGTTTGTCGGGACCGAGGTGCATGATTCGGGGTATACGTTGTTGGGGACGATCGGCGTGACGGCGTTGGGGATTGGGATCTATTTCGCCTACGCGTTGTTCGGGGCGTATCTGGGTTCGCGGACGGGGCAGACGCACTCGCTGTTGACCCGGTCGATCTTCGGGGTGACGGGCTCTTACATCGTGTCGGTGCTGGTGGTGGTGGGGGCGTTGGGCTGGGTCGGGTTTCAGGGCGGGTTGATGGTGCAGATCTGGAACGGGCTGTATGGGTGGAGCGCGGTTGAGGCGTTGACGATCATCATGTGCGGGGTGATGATCTTCAACAACCTGTTTGGGTTTACCGGGATCAGCGCGTTCGCTCGGTATGTGGTGACGCCGTTGATCATGTTGTGGGTGATCTATCTGGTGATCCGCGGGATCGTCGACCATTCGGCGCTGCTGGATAACCATCCCAAGAACACGGCGGGGCTGGCGTTCTGGCAGGTGGTCGGAGTCGTCATCGGGTTTTCGCTGTGGGGCAACGAGCCCGACATCTTCCGGTATGGCAAGCCGAAGTTCACGTGGCCGATTCCGGCGTTCGCGTTCGCGCTCGGCCTCGGGTTCATTCTGTTCGCCGTCGGCGGGTGGATGATGGCCGAGTTCGCGGGCTCGTCTGACTTCGGGACGGTGATCAAGTACTCGACGCACTTCTCGCTGTTCGGGGCGTTCTGGCTGGCGTGGATCCTCGCGACGGTGAGCCAGTTCGCGATCAACGACGGCAACTACTACGAGGCGGTCAACGCGTTTCAGAACATCTTCGGCGGGTGGAGCAAGTGGAAGCGGCTGTACACGTGCATGATCTGCGCCGCGATCGGCGCGCTCGCGGGCTACCTGGTCAACTACCAGATCACCAACGGGTTCCTCAAGGTCGCGGCGTTCCTCGCCGTCACCGCCCCGTCGGCGACCGTGATCATGTGCGTCGACCACTTCCTGCTCCCCCGCCTGTTCGGGATCTCCCGCCCGCTGCTGAAGATCCCCGGCTGGAGCGAGACGTCGATCGGGAACTGGCCCGCGATCCTCGCGCTGGCGATCTCGGTCCTGTACGGCACCTGGGCCACCGGGATCCTCCCCGGCGAGGACGCCAACCGCTACTGGGGCCCCGCACCGCTCGAAGCCTGGGTGATGGCCGGCGTCCTCTACATCGCGTTCGTAGCCATCGCCCGAGCCGCCGCCCCCGCCTCGCTCGCGCTCAAACGCGTCCTCGGCTTCTCCAAGGTCGTCATCGACGAGCCGCTCCCCAGCTACGCCGTCGTCGACATGGCCACCCAAGCCGAACAAGCCGCAGGGCCCGACGGCGCGCCGCCATTCGTCCCGGCCCAGGCGGCCGCGGGTAAGGCCACATAGGAGGCAGACATGGCTATCGAGCCGACGACGGAGCGCCCGCAGACCCCTGGAGCAGCCGCCGCCGCGGCCGTCGACTGGGAGCTGATGGAGCGCTGGGACCGGCAGTATTACCTGCACAACGTCCAGGGACGGGACGAGCACCAATGGAACGGGGTCGCCTACCAGGAGGGCAACTACCTGTACATGGTCGATGGGACCAGGCTGCTCGACTGTCAGAGCCAGCTCATCTCAGACAACATGGGCCACCGCCACCCCTACGTCGTGGAGGGTCTGAAGGCGGCCCTCGACCGGTACGGACACGTCTACTTCGGGATGGCGACCGACTACCGGGCTCGCGCGGCGAAGCTGATCGTCAACGACCTGCTCGAGCAAGACGGATGGGCCGGGCGGGTGAGGATCCTTCCGTCCGGCTCGGACGGCGTCGAGGTAGCACTGACGATGGCGCGCGTCTATACCGGTCGGAGCGTCGTCCTGACCCAGGAGCACTCCTTTCATGGGCTGACGGCGGGCGCGGGCACGCGCGTGCGGGGGTACAACAGCCAGCTGTCCTCCGTCCAGCAGCTTCACGGCGTGCGTGACGTTCCCGGCGCTGAGCTGTCGACGTTCCGCACGATTCCCGCCCCGGAGCACGAGGACTTCGACGCGTCCGCAGGGCTGCCGTCGGTGGCTGCGCTCGAGCGGACGATCGACGAGGTCGGACCCGACCACATCGCCGCCGTGGTCACAGAGACGATGCTCGGCGTCGCGGGAATCATGGGCCACCCCGACTACCTGCCGGCGGTCCGGGAGCTCACCTCCAGGCACGGGATCCTGTGGATCGACGACGAGGTGATCTGCGGCTTCGGGCGGCTGGGCAAGTGGTTCAGCTACCAGCTCTACGACGGCCTGAGGCCGGACATAATGCCGATCGGGAAGGGGATGAACGGCTGCATCCTGCCCGTGGGCGGCGTCGTCGCCAGCACCGAGGTGGCGGAGGTCTTCGAGCGCGATCGCTGGTACTCGGGCAGCACCTGGGACGGCCATCCGCTGGTCGCCGCGACGGTCGTCGCCAACATCGAGGCGATGATCTCTGAAGGGGCGGTGGAGCACGGCGCCGAGATGGGGCTGCGTCTCCGAGCCGGTCTCGAGGAACTGCGCGACCGTCATCCCTCGATCGGGCGGATCGGGGGCACCGGGCTCTACCACGCCGTCGACCTCGTCGGCGGGGACGGCAAGCCGATCGTCCAGGAGGACCGCGCATTCGACTTCACCGGCGACCTATCGGGCACGCCGACCGCGATCATCCGCGAGGAGACGGCCAAGCACGGGGTGTGGTTGACCGGTTTCGTCCCGAACACGATCAAGGTGGCCCCCCCGCTCACGGTGACGGCTGACGAGATCGACCTCACGCTCGAGGCGTTCGATGCCGGGCTCGACGTGGTCGATCAGCGGTACGCCAGCTGATGGCGGCCTCGCACGCGCAGATCGCGCAATGGGACCTCGACCATGTGATCCATCCGTGGAGCTTCCCCGGCTCTTCGCTGATGATCGTCCGCGGCGAGGGCTCCAACTATTGGGACGCCAGCGGACGTAAGTACCTCGACGCGCTCGGCGGAATCCAGCTCTGCGAGATCGGCCACGGCCGCAGCGAGCTGGCTGAGGTGGCCGCGGAGCAGATGCGCGAACTCGAGTACTCGCCGCTGTTCTGGAACTTCGGCAACGAGCCGGCGGCGCTCCTGGCCCGACGGCTGGTCGGCCTGGCACCTGAGGGCATCGACCACGTGTTTTTCACGAACGGTGGGTCGGAGAGCTGCGAGAGCGCGATCAAGATGGCCCGGCTGTATCACTACCTGCGAGGTGAGTCGCAGCGCACGACGATCCTCTCGCTGGGCCACTCCTACCACGGGATGACTTACGGGGCACTGGCCGCCACCGGGCTGGAAGGGATCAAGAACGGGTTCGGTGAGCTGCCCGGAGGTTTCTTCCACCTGACGACGCCGTACCCGTACCGGGAGGAGTTGTTTGGCGGTGAGGACGCGTTCGAGTTCTGCGTGCGCGAGCTCGAGGAGACGATCGCGCGGCTCGGGCCCGAGCGGATCGCGGCGTTCATCGGCGAGCCGGTCCTCACGGTCGGCGGCGTGATCGTGCCGCCCCCGGACTACTGGCGGGCGATCACCGAGATCTGCCACCGGAACGGGATCCTTGTGATCGCCGACGAGGTTGTCACCGCCTTCGGGCGGCTCGGGTCGTGGTTCGCCTCGGAGGCGTACGGCATCGCGCCGGACCTGATCACCACGGCGAAGGGTCTGACCAGCGGCTACCTCCCGCTCGGCGCCGTGCTCGCGAGCAGCGAGGTCGGCACGACGATCAAGGGCGCGGAGACCGGCTTCATGCACGGCTACACGTATTGCGGGCATCCCGTCGCCTGCGCCGTCGCGCTTCGCAACCTCGACATCATCGAGCGCGAGGATCTGGCAGCCAACGCCGTCTCGACCGGAGAGCACCTGCTCCGGGGCCTCCAGCGCCTGCTCGACCTGCCGGTCGTCGGCGACGTGCGGGGGGCGGGCCTGCTGGCCTCGGTTGAGTTGGTCTCGGACAAGGAGGCCCGCGACCCGCTCGAGGTGCCGCGGCAAGAAATCGCCGATCGCGTACGAGACGAGCAGAGCGTGATCGTGCGCAGCATCCACCAGAACGTGATCATCGCGCCGTGCCTCGTGCTGACGCCGGATGAGGCCGATCAGATCGTCGCCGCACTTCGCGCGGTCCTGGAGACGACAGGTACGGATGGACGGCCCGTCGAACCGGCGCCGGCTGTGCCCGTCTGACGGGACCACAACTGCCGCTTCTGGAACTCGATAGCTCCCGATGCGCGCAATCAATACGAGGTGATGTCTGACCGATAAACGCGTGGGAGGGACGCCACCAGGGTCGCAAGCATCGCGCCGATGGCGTCCCTCCACAGATGGTGCCGCGCCGGCGGATCAGGCGCCCAGCGCCTCCGCCAGGCGCTTGCGCGCTCCCTGCCCCGACAGCCCGAGCTTCGCGTACGCGTGGGCAAGGTGGGTCTCGACCGTCTTCAGCGTGACGTAGAGCTCCTGGGCGATCTCGGAGTTCGAACCTCCCCGCGCCGCCAGCAGCCCGACCCGCAGCTCGCTGGCCGTCAGGGCGTCGACGCCCGACCGAGCAATCCGGCGTGGCTTTGCGCCCGTGGCCCGTAGCTCGTCCTCGGCTCGCGCAACGAGTCGCGGGGCGCCGCAACGAAACGCGAGGTCGATCCCCTCGGCCAACGGTGCTCGCGCCTCTGCGCGCTGCTGGCGCCGGCGCAGCGCGGCGCCGAGCTCCACCATCGAACGCGCAAGTTGGAGCCGGGCCTCGGAGGACTCCAGCACCGAGACCGATTCGCGCAGCAGCTCGATCCCGGCTTCGCCACCTTGCAGCATTCCCGATGCACGCAAGGCGATGCCGAGCGGCCGCGGCAGTCCGATCGCGCGCGCCAGCTGCGAGATCGCGCCCTTACGGTCGCCTCTGCTGAGCCGCAGCAGCCCGCGGCACTCGAGCAGCATCGCGCCGGCTGAGGTTGCGAGGAACACCGGCTCCGTTTCGAGCGTCTCGGCCAGCGTCGCGATGTCGTCGAGCCCGGGGCGCTCGAGGATCGCGTCTCCGAACATGTGGAACACGCTCGCGATCCACATCGACATCCCCGTCTCGAGCAGCAGCTCGACGGCCGGCCGCAGCTCCGCCTCGGCCGCGGCCAGGTCGCCCTTGCGCGACAGGACCTGTCCGCGGTAGCCGGGGCCGCTCAGCACGGCGAGCAGCGCGCCGGTGCGTCGGCCCTCCTCGGCGACGATGTCGGCCATCGCGGTCGCGCGCTCGTACTCGTCGACGAGCACGAGCGCGGAAATGCCTTGAGAAGCCGCCCAGCCACCGACCCCGCGCTCGGCCAGCAGGCGACCGTTCCAGAAACCGTGCTCGACGCGCTGCGCCACCTCGTCGACACGCTCGCCGCGGAAGGCCGATACAGCGGCCAGCAACAGTGTCAGCGCGTGTGCTGCCCAGCCGTCGCCGGCGGCGAGCTGCTCCAGACGCGCCCGCTCGTGATCGAACACTCCGACCAGGCGCGGATCGTAGGCGGCCGTCAGCGCGCGAATCGTTTCCAGCTCCACGATGAGCTGTGGGTCGCGGCCGACCGCCCCGTCGACCGCCTGCGCCATCAGCTTGCTGCCGGACTCCCATTGCCCCACGGCCATCAGCAGTTCGCTCAGCACCACGACGATCTCGGCCCTGAGAGCCGGCTCCGACGCGAGCTCGAGCGCTTCCTGCAGGTGGCCGATCGCGGCGGGATCGCGGCCGCCGCGGCAACTGCCGCCCACACGTTCACCGTGGCGCCCGGCGAAGCGGCGAAGAACGTGCGCCTGCGAGGGATCGGGGGCGCGCCGAACGTCGAAGTTCGAGGCCCGGGCGGCGAAACCGTGTCGAGCGCGACGAGCACATTCGCCACTGGGCGCACGCTCGCGATCCTTCGCCAGGACGCCGGCAGAGTGACCTGGATCGGAGTCGCTCACGGCAAGCCTGGCCGCTACACGATCACGGCCCTGCCGGGGTCGCCTCGGATCGCCAACATCGCCAGCACCCGTCCGGGCTCTCGCGAGATCAAAGCCACGGTGACCGGGTCGCCAAGCCGGCGCACGCTGCGCTACGTGATCGGCTCGCCGGTCGGCGAGCGGGTCAGGTTCTTCGAGCGGGCCGGCGCCACCTTCCATCTGCTCGGCGGCGCCCACGGCGGGCGCGGCGTGATCCCCTTCGCTCCGGCTCCCGGCCGAGGCGGCGCGCGCGAGATCGTGGCCCAGATCCAGGTCGACGGAGTCAACGCACCCGACCGCACGGTTGCGCACTACCGCGCCGCCGCGACGGTCAAGACGGGCAAGCCGCGGTCACTGGTGGTCAAGCGGCGCGGCGCCGCGCTGCGGATCTCGTGGCGCCCTGTGACCGGCGCGATCGGTTACGCGATCGTGGTCAGGCCGCACAGCGCCGCCGAGCGCGTGGTCAAGGTCTCACCGCGACGCCACACGGTGCGCCTGTCGGGCATCGCCAAGACTCAGCGCGGCACCGTTTCGGTTTCGGCGCGCGGCGCGCTGCTCGACTGGGGTCGCCCGAGCATCGGCGGCTTCCACGCCACGAGGCCGCCGCATACCGTGCTGCGGCCCTTCAAGCAGCTGGGTCGGCCGGTGCTCAAGCGGCCGCGCTAGCGGCGACCGTCTTTCAGCAGGTGGTGGCTACGCTGGGAGCGTGCCCGAGCTCCCCGAGGCCGAACGCGCCCGCCAGACGCTTGAGTCCGCCATCGGGCGGACGATCACGGCAGTGGACGACAGCGACACCTACGTGTCGCGCCCCCACCAGCCGGGCGAGATCGCCGCGGCACTCATCGGCCACAAGGTCATCGAGGCGCAACGCCGGGGAAAGTTCCTGTGGCTCGAGACCGACGATGGACCGGTGCTCGGCCTTCACCTCGGAATGGCCGGGCGGATCTTGGTCGATCCCGATGACACCATGCGTTGGGATCGGTTCACGCTCGAGTTCGAGGACGGCGGACGGCTGGTCCTGCGAGACAAGCGCCGGCTGGGTCGCGCGCTTCTGAACCCGGACTTCTCGCACGTTGGGCCCGACGCCGCCAGAGTGCCGCGCGAGGAATTCCGCCGCCTGATCGGCTCCGGCCGCACCGCCGTCAAGGCGCGGCTCCTGAACCAGCACGCGATCTCCGGAGTCGGCAACCTCCTCGCCGATCAGGTCCTGTGGCAGGCGCGGATCTCGCCGCTTCGGCTCACCTCAGGCTTGACGACCGACGAGCTCGACAAGCTCAGACGCGAGCTCCGCAGTGCGATCCGGTCGGCGATCGCCAAGGGCGGAGTTCATACCGGTCGCTTCGTCCAGGCCCGTCGCGGCGTCGACCGCCGCGAGCCCGGGCACTGTCCGCGCGACGGCACGCCGCTGCGCCGCGACACCGTGGGCGGCCGGACCACTTACTGGTGCCCGGTCTGCCAGACGTGATCACCAGCTCCACGGCCAGCCGAAGCCCCCGCTGAACTCGCCGTTGGCCCCGGACAGCACACCCGGCTCGTACGGGATGAACGCCGCGTCGCCGAGCCCGAGACCCAGGGCGGTCGACTCGAGCCGGGCCGGGGTCGCGACCGACCCCCACCGCCCGCGCTCGACTCGGCGCTGCACCGCCAGCACGCCCGCCACCAGTTCGGCCGGCGTGAAGTTGCAGTGCAGTTGCCGCTGGATGAACCCCTGACGAAGCAGCCCGCTCCGGCCGGCCCGCTCGACCGTGTGCCGGTAGTAGTTCTCCTGCTGCACGGGCACGAGCTGGTCGGAGATCGTGTGCATGTCGAGCTCCGGAACCTGCAGCCGGCCCGTGGGCACCGACGAGCGATCCAGCGACCGCAGCGCGGCCGGATCGGCCTTGATGTCTGCGTCCCGGGTCAGCGTGCCGAGATCGCGGCGGAGGCTCAGGCCGGCCGCCCGGTACAGGCTCGCAACCTCGGGCAGGTACGGTGAATGAGCGAGGAGCCGGGCGAAGTCGACTCCCTCGGTCCACGACCCGTTGCCCCCCGCGGCCTGCTCGATGTAGGGCCGGCCGAACTCGACGAAGTCCATCGTGGTCGAGATCGGCGGTGCGGCCGGCTTGAACTGCACGTCGTACTGCTGCTGCTCCTGCGCCGCGTAGTCGTGGGGCGCGGGCATCGACTCGCCCGTCGCCCAGATGGCCACGTTCATGTAGGCCATCGCCAGTGCCAGCCGGGCCCGACCCTGCGGCGTCGCCTGGGCCTGCGAAGCCACCGCGTCGAGCTGATAACCGGTGTTCAGACCATCGCCAGGGTCGGTGAAGTGGACCAGCTTGATCGACTCGTCCGGAGCGAGCAGGCGGCTCATCGTGTACTCGCCGTCGAGCTGGTAGTTGTTCAGGTTGATCCCGCCGGCGACGATCCCGCACGTGGTCAGCGAACCGTCGATCCGGCCGTTCCCACGCTCGCTCTCCAGCGAGCTGATCAGGCCGCCCATCGAGGTCCCGACGGCGAGCACGTGCCGGGGCGCGTGCGGCAGCAGCGCCTTGACGTCGGCGAGCGTCTCGAACTGGTCGGTCAGGGCGCTGTTGAGCGCCCACCAGGACCCGTTGGGGTCATACGAGGACCCCGCGAGAGCGTAGCCGCGCGCCAGCAGAGCCTGTTGGGTCGTCGGATCCGGCGCGTCGGCCGCCACCAGCGGCCCGAAGCCATGGCTGTAGAGCAGCACGGTCCCGTTCCACGCCGACGGGATGTCGGCGATCCACTGGCCGCCGTCTGAAGTCGTCCCCGAGTAGCTCGTCGACCCGGCGGCTCCGGCCGCCGGGACCGCTGCCAGCACGCCGATCGCCGCGGTCGCCGCGACCACGGCCAGCGCAACACGCGCAAATCGTCCGAACACGAACGCTCCTCTCTCTCCCACGAGCCGACGGTGAACCGGCGAATCGCCGCGCAACCTACGCCTCCACAAGCCGATTGTCAATCAACCTGATACTCGACCGCAGCAGCCTGGCCGCAGGCTAATGTTCGGCGCCGTGAAAGCCACCGTGAAGGCCGCGGCAAGCCCCGCCCCCCGCATCACCGACTCCGCCCACGAGAGTCGCATCGGATACCTCGTCTACCGGCTGGAGCGGCGGCTGCGCAACCGGCTCGACGACGCGGTCCGGGCCCAAGGTGTCACTACCACCGAGTACGTGACCCTGAGCGTGCTGCGCCGACACGATGGGATGTCCTCGGCCGAACTCGCCCGCTGGGCGTTCGTCACCCCGCAGGCGATGAACTCCGTGATCACAGCGCTCGAAAAGCGCCGGCTGGTCCGCCGTCGCCCAGACCCTCAGCACCGCCGGGTGCTGCGCACGTCGCTGACCCGCAAGGGCCTCGACGTACTCGATGGGTGCGAGCGCTCGATGGACGTGATCGAACGCGACATGCTCGACGAGATTGCGCCCGACCAAGTCGAGGCACTGCGAGCTTTGCTGGTCCAGTGCGCGCACTCGCTGGAGGCCACTCGGCCGATGCCGCCGCTCTAGATCGGCCGATCACTCCTGCGCGGCCTGGGATCGATCAGCACGTGCTCGGTCTGCTTGAGCTGTTCGAGTCCGCCCTGGGCGAAATTCTCCCGTAGCGCAACCGACTCTTTACACGTGGCGCCAGAGCCGCGTCCGCAGGCCCGACGCCCGCGCCACGGGCCGCGCGACGGCGGCGCGGATCGCCTCCTCGGTGCCGACCAGGATCAGCCGGCGGCGGGCTCGCGTCGCCGCGGTGTAGAGCAGCTCGCGGGTGAGAATCCTCGAGCCGACATCGGGCAGCAGCACGGCGGCGACGTCGAACTGCGAGCCCTGACTCTTATGGATCGTCATCGCGTAGACGGTGTCGATCGACTCAAGCCGGGTCGGGCTCAGCTCGACGATCTCGCCGCCGCGGTCGAAGGCGGCGCTCGTGCGGCCGGGGGCGGACTGGACGATCACGCCGGTGTCGCCGTTGAAGAGCCGCAGCTCGTAGTCGTTCTCGGTCACCAGCAACGGCCGCCCGACGTACCACCGGTCCTCCACCGCGAACTCGCCGAGCGACACCTCGAGCCACGCCTCGATCCGCGCGGTCCAGGTCGCCACACCCTGAGGCCCGCGGCGGTGTGCGCAGAGGACGCGGAACGCTCCGAGTGCGTCGATCGCGTCGCGGGCCGCGCCGGCGCGAGCCGCCTCGATCACCGAGCGCGCCGCGTCGACCGCGAGCTCCCGGATCGGAGCGAGCGCCTCGGTACCGGCCTGCGGATCGCCCGCATCAGTCGCGATCCAGATGAGCTCCTCGGGCGGGTGGCGGAGCACCGCGAGCACGTCCGCGACGTCCCCGCGGCGGATCGCCGAGGCCAGGCCCGCGATCCCCTCGCCGAAGCGGTGCACGCGGTCGAGCACGACGATCCCGTCGGCCACCCCGGCACCCTCCGGTGGATCTGCCGCGAACACGCGGTCGCCGGTGGCTTGTTCCAGGCGCGCGCGCGACCGCTCGCTGATCGTCAGTCGTTCGGCTGCCGGGCCGACGATGTCGGCGAGCACCGCGCCCGCCTCGATCGAGGCGAGCTGCCCCGGGTCGCCGACCAGCACCAGCCGCGCGTCGGGCCGGAGCGCATCGACCAGGCTCGCCATCAGCGACAGCGACACCATCGAGGTCTCGTCGACGATCACGACGTCGTGGGGGAGGTGGTTGCTGCGGTCGTGGCGGAAGCGGCTGTAGCTCGCGGGCCTGCGCCCGAGCAGCCGGTGCAGCGTCGATGCTTGGATCCCGCCCAGCAGCTCCCGGACCTCGAAGCTCACGTCCAGCCCGCCGGCCTCGTCGTGGACGGCTTCCTGGAGCCGGGCCGCGGCCTTGCCGGTCGGCGCCGCGAGCGCGATCAGCGGCCAGGCCGACCCCAGGGCGGCCGCTTGCTCGGCCAGCAGCGCGACGATCCGGGCGACCGTCGTCGTCTTGCCGGTGCCCGGGCCGCCGGCCACGACCGCGAACCGACGCAGCACCGCGCACGCGGCGGCCAGGCACTGGCGGGTGTCGGTCTGGCCGGGGAACAGTCGCTCCAGCCCGTCGGCGAGCAAAGCGACCCGCACGCCCGGCTCGTCGCCCTCGCTCAGGGCGCGCAGGTCGACCGCCAGTTGGCGCTCCTGGCCCCAGTAGCGGTCGAGGTACAACGCGCTGCCGAGCAGTCGCAGGGGACGCGCCTCAGCTGAATCCTCCCCGGCGGCGACGAGGCCGCTCCGCCCCGCGGCCTCGATCCACCCAAGTGGATCGGGCCACGGCAGTGACGACAGATCGACCGGCTCGTCGGCATCGACGGCGGCGGTGTCGCGGATCGTCGCGAGATCGACCTGGACGTGCGCCAGCCGCGGCGCTCGCACCGCGAGCGCGACCGCAAGCAGCACCGACTCGTCGTGCTCACCGGCGATCGCCGCCAGCCTCGACGCAACATGGACGTCGGCCGCGCTCAGCACCCCGGCCGCGTTGAACTCGCCCAGCAGTCCACCCGCGCCCCGGACACGCCGGACGTCGAACGGGTCGAGCTCGGTGGCGCCGGTGACAACGCTCATGCCGCCACAACTCCCCGGTCGAGCGCGTCGCTCAGGGCCTCGACGAGCGCACCGCTCGGGCGCCACGCGAACACGCCGTACGGAGTGCGGTGCACGGTCGGCGTGGCGGGCCCGGCCATTCCGCGGAGGAACAGGTACAGGACGCCCGCGATGTCGCGGTCCGGGTCGTAGTCCGACAGCCGCCAGCGCAGATACCGGTGCAGCGCGACCGTGTACAGCAGCGCCTGCAGCGCGTAATGCCGGCGGAGCATCTCGTCGACGAGCGCCTCGGGCCGGTGGTGCCACAGGGTGAGGTCCTCGTCGGGGCCGGCGAGCCAGTTGGTCTTGTAGTCGACGACCGCGAACCGCGGCGCGCCGTCTCCCTGCAGCCTGAGCACGAGGTCGAGGCTGCCGGTCAGATAGCCGTGGACGCTCTGCCTCAGAGCTTCGTCGGTCAGCCGGTCTGCGTAGCCGATCAGCGGGTCGTCGTCGATCAGGTGCTCACGAAGCACGTCGGCGATCAGCCCGAGCGTGAGCGCCCCGGTCGGCTCGTCGCCGCCCACCAGCGGCAGCTCGAACTCGAACTCGTCGAGGCGGTCCAGGCGTGCGATGTCCTGCAGTCGCACGCCGCCGAGCATCGGCCCCAGCGGCGTCTCGATCGCGGCTCGCAGCCCGGCGACCACGCCGGCGCGCTCGCCGAGATCGACCGCCCGCCACGACTGCGCCGCGTTGATCTGCTGTTCGAGCGCGCGGTCGAGGTCCGCCGCCGCGAAGTCGGTAGCCGCGAGCACACGGTGGACGAGCGTCCCGATCTCGGCGCCGGCCGGCATCTGCGCCAGCAGCGACCGCGCCGCTCCGCGCGGAGCGGTCTCGACGCCGGCCGCGGCCGGGCTCTCGGCGTCGGGCTCGTCCCCGACCAGCGTCTCGTCGGGCTCGCTGGAGACCTCGGCCTCGTAGGCGCCCGCGGTGATATCGGTGTACGACGTCCGACGCCAGCACCAGTCCAGGCGCCGGTCGAACTCGGCGTGGCCCAGCCGGCGGGGCTCGACCAGCGACGAGATCCACTCGCCGTGCCGCCCCAGCTTCGAGCGTTCGACCTCGATCTGCCCGCCGGACTCGTCGGCCAGCTCCTGGAAGCGCTCGATCACGTTCGCGTCGCTCGGCGTGCGCTTGCCGTAGGCCGCCACGTTACCGTCCTGGTCGCGGGCGAACAGCAGGCGGCCGAGCGGGGAGTTGGCGGCATCCTTGGAGCCCGCCCACCAGACCACCGTCTGGTGACGCGCGCGCGTGAGGCCGACGTACGCGAGCCGCAGGTCCTCGCCGCGCCGCTCGCCGATGTACTGCAGCTCGTGCTCGCGGTATTGAGGACCGTCGGTGGCGACGTCGATCGTCCGCAGGTCGCCGGCCCCCGGGTCGTGGAAGAACACCGGCTCGCCGGGTCGGATGTACACCGAGTCCCACAGGAACGGCAGGTACACGACCGGGAACTCCAGTCCCTTGCTGCGGTGGATCGTCAGCACCTGCACGGCCTGCTCGTCTGACTCGAGGCGCCGACTGCGCTCCTCGTCGCCGGTGTCGTCGTACGCCTCGGCGATCCTGCGCCGCAGCCAGGCGGTCAGCGCGGTGACGCCGAGCTGCTCGCTCGACGCCGCGGCGTGCAGCAGCTGGCCCACGTGCCGCAGATCGGTGAGCCGACGCTCGCCGTCGACGTCGGAGAGCAACCGGCGGGGCAGCCGCTCGGTCAACGTCACCGTCTCGGTCAGCGACGCCACGCCACGCTCGCGCAGGACCCTCGCCCAGTCGTGCAGCCGACGGTGGACGTCCTCCCAGGCCTGCTCGTCGGACTTGGCGACCCGCTCGGCGGACCAGCCGATAAAGCAGGTGAGCGCAGCGGTGTGGCCACGGACGGTCGATGCGGGGCGCTCGAGTGCCTCCAGCAGCCGCAGCCACTCGTTCGCGATCTCGGTCGCGAACACGCTCCCGGCGCCGTTGATCACGGCCGGGACGCCGGCTCGATCGAGTGCCTCGCGGATCTGCGCGGCAGTCCGGTTGGTCTGCACCAGCACCGCGACGTCGCCGGGTCGGAGCTCTCGCAGCTGGCCGTCGCCGGCGCGCGAGCGCTGCTCGAGCTCGGCGCCCGAGGACAGCAGCTCGACGACGTCCTCGGCGAGGTCGGTGGCGACGTGCTCGCGGGCCGAATTCACCTGGGCGAAGCCGTTGTAGGTCTGCTTGACAAGCTCGCGCGGCACCACCCGAACCCGCAGCGGTGTCTGGCTCGGTGCGCCGTGCAGCCGCGAGTCGCGGTGGGCGTCGGCGGCGCGGACCTGGCGATAGACGATCCCCTCGTGCCCGAGCTTGGCGCCGCTCAGCAACGCGTCGTAGGCGTCGATCAGCCCTTGGTCGCTGCGCCAGTTGACGTCGAGCGTGGCCTGCCCGGCGGCCTCGCTGGCCGCCTCCAGGTAGGCGTACACGTCGGCTCCGCGGAACGCGTAGATCGCCTGCTTGGGGTCGGCGATCAGGACCAGCGTGCGGCCGCTGTCGCCGAACGCTCGGCGCATGATGTCCCACTGCACCGGGTCGGTGTCCTGGAACTCGTCCACGAGCACGACCTCGTAGCGCGCCCGCAGGCGGTCGGCGGCGTGGCCATCGTCGCCGGCCAGTGCGTCATCGAGCCGGGTGAGCAGGTCGTCGTAGGTCATCACCGCCAATCGCCGCTTGCGGGCCTCCACCTCCTCGCGAACCCGCTCCGCCAATCTCACCCGCATCTCCGGAACCTCGCCCTTGGTGGGGGCGATCCGCGCAGCCGGGTTGGCGATCGCGATCCGCGCGATCTCGCCGGCCTCAGAGCGGGTCAGCGGCGGCGAGTCGCCGGTGCGAAAGCGCCGCACGTACAAGTCGTCGACAACGTCCGAGACGAGGTCGCTCAGGTCCTCCACGAACTCGGTGTCAGGCGCGAGGTCGGCGGCGATCCCGAGCCCGCCGAGCACCTCCTGGCAGAAGCCATGCGTGGTCGCGATCGTCGCCGCGTCGAATTCGGCGAGCGCGTTCTGCAACCGCCGACGGCGGAGCGCGATCTCGTCCTCCGGCCCCGCGGCGAGGAGCTTGACGATCGGATCGCCGTCGTTCGCTCCCGCGCCGGCGAGCGCCCGCCCGAGACCCCGCTCGACGCTGACCAGCCGCGAGCGGACGCGCTCACGGAGCTCGCCCGTGGCCATCCGCGTGAACGTGACCAGGAGCAGGCGATCGAGCGGCAGCCCGCCGGCGACGTAGCGAGCGGCGAGCGCGGCGATCGTGTACGTCTTGCCGGTCCCGGCGCTCGCCTCGAGCACCGTGATCCCGGCCTCCGGCAGCGGGCCAGTGACGCTGAACGCGACGGGCTCGGACACCCGGCTCACTTGCGCGTCACCCGCTCGGAGACGAGCAGGCCCTTCCATATACGCAGCGCGTAGCGGCCGAACCGCGTGCGCTCGGACATGTCCCAGCCCTGCCCGTGCTCGTCTGGCCCGGGCTGCTCGGCGATCAGCTCGTCGAACGTGCGCACGCCGCCGAGCACGAGCTGGTGGTCGGGCTCCTTGTCCTCCTTGTCGTAGTTCCAGGGGGAGGTCCATGCCTTGCGCCCGGCGCCGACCGGGTCCTCGCCCGAGTGGGCAGCCTGCGCGTACGCCGCCGAAGTCATGCAGTACAGCGGCAGCGGCTCACACATCCCGCGCGCGTACAGGTGTGCGAGCCCGGCCAGGTGCCCGAGCGCGGCGCGCCGGCGGGTGTCGGCGTCAGCCCCCAGCGGCGGAATCTCGGCCACGGTCACCGTCCCGTCGTCGTCACAGCGCCCCACCGTCACGGCCGACAGCTCGCGCTCCGGGCAGGCGGCGGTGACCGCCAGCAGCCGCACCCAGGACGCCAGCCGGTGCCTGGGGGAGACGCGCGAGTAGGTGGTGGACAGCAACGTGTCGCCGCGAACCGATGACACCGTCCCGCTCAGCAGGCGCCCGTCGCGCAGACGGACCCGCACGTCGACCGGATTCGTCCCGGCGTCCGGTGCGAGCAGCGACTCGACTTCGGCCACGATCGCGTCGACGGTGGCGTACACCTCGGCGATCACCGGCCGGCCGAGCATGCCAGGCGGCAGCGTCCCGCGCTTGATCTCGGCCAGCGCCGCGGTGCGGCCATCGACGCCGGCCAGTCGCGCGGCCAGCAGCCGCTCGCCGACCTGCCAGCGCTGCAGCCCGTCGAGCTCGATCCGCAACCCGTCCTCGGTCTCCTCGGTGAAGTCGGTCAGGCTGATCCGCAATCGCCGCCGCAGGAACGTCCGCACCGGCCGCTCGGCGAACCGCACCAGGTCGTCGAGCTCGAGCACCTCGTCGTCGAGCGGATCCAGGGCCCGGGCGAGGAACGCGCCGGGCCTGGTCCGCGGAGCGACCAGCGCCTGAGCGCCCTCGAGGCCGACGCGGTCAAAGCTCCAGGTGATGTCGGGCACCAGCGCGCCAGAGACGAAGTTGCGGGGATCGAAAGGTTGCAGGGGATGGTGGATGACGACCTGGTCGTGCGCGTCGCCGTCCTCGCAGCGGGCGGTGGCGCCGATCGTGTCGAGCAGCTCCCCGACGGGGACGGCGGGCGGCCGTGGCAGGTTGGTGCGCTCGTCGTTGCTGGTGTAGGCGACGATCAACCGCTCGGTGGCGGCCATCACGGCGTCGAGCAGCAACTGCAGGTCCTCGGTGCGCGGGTTGCGTTCGCCGATCTGGGGGCGATCGAGCATCAGGTCGTCGCCGTCGCTCGGGGTCTTGCGCGGAAACGCGCCGTCGTCGAGGCCGAGCAGGCAGACCACGCGATGCGGCACCGATCGCATCGGGTGAAGCGTGCAGACGGTGAGGTGGCCGGTGCGGAAGTTCGTGCGCGTCGGTCGGCCCTGCAGGCGGTCGGCGAGCAGGCCGCGCAACTCCTCGAGCGCAAGCCGCGTCGACGACCCGTCGGCCTCGACGTTGGACTCGGTGACGAGCTCGTCCAGGACACGTTGCAGCGCGGCCCGCTGCCACGAGTTCGTGGCGCTGGTGGCAGTCAGCGAGTCGGCGGCATCGCCGATTGCGCCGGCCCAGTCCGCGATCGTCTGTGGCGTGCGGAGCGCGTCGATCGCGTCATGCAGTCGCGCGACGAGCTCGGCGACACGGCCGGCGAGATCGATCGAGCCGCTGTCGACGTCGTCGACCGGCAGCACGTCCTCGAACAGCCGCTGCCCGTCCTCGGTCATCGTCACGCCGAGCAGCAGACGGTCCAGACCGGCGCTCCAGGTGCCGGTCGTGAGCGCGTCGAGCTGGTAGGGCGCCCGGTGGGCGGCGTCGAGTCCCCACCGGATCGCCGCCTGGCCGATCCAGCTCTGGATGCGGGCGAGGTCGTCGTCGTCGAACCGGAAGCGCCGGCGCACGGGCTCGCGATCGATCAGGCTGAGCACCTGCGACGCGGTCAGCCGCTGGTCGGCGAGGTCGAGCAGCTGCGCGGTGAACGACAGCACCGGGTTGGTCTGTCTGAGCGAGCGGTCCGCGAGGCGGACGCGCAGGTTGACCTTACGCGTGTCGTCGTCTGGCGGCTCGCTGGAGCCAAACGTCGCGTGGATCAGCGGCGCGAACGTCTCGATGTCGGGGCACATCACGATCACGTCGCGCGGCTCGAGCGTCGGGTCTGTGGCGAGCAGGTGCAGGATCGCGTCGCGCATCACCTCGACCTGGCGGGCGCGGCCGTGGCATGCGTGGATCTGGATGCTGCGGTCTTTCGGGTCGAGCTCGACGCGGTCGTCCTGCGCACCGGGGAGCGGCGGTCCCGGTGGCTCACGGTCGGCCCTGACGTCAGCCTGGATGCGCTGGAGAAGTGTGCCGTCGCCGGACTCGACGGGGTGGTGATGGTCGACGCGGTCCACTTCGGAGCCGAGCACGAGCTGCATTTCGCGCGCGTCCCGGCCCCAGGAGGCAAGCAGGCGGTTGGACGGCAGCTCGGTCGTGGAGTCGTCGGCTCGACGCACCGACCGGGGTCCGCTCCGGTCGGTCTGGGCGATCGCGTCCCACAACGCGGGGGAGGGGTGCAGCAGGAGCAGGTGGACGTCCCGGGCGGCGGCGATCGCCTGCAGGACGTGCAGGTGTCCGGCGGGGAGCCGCGTCAGCCCGAACAGCGAGAGCCGGCCCGGCAGGTCGACGACCGATGCGTCGTCGCGCAGACGGGCGCAGGCCGGGTCCAGGCGCTCAGCCGGCCCCGGGATCCCGATCCGGAGCCGGAGCCGGCGCCACAGCTCGGCCTGCCACAGCGACATCGGCGGGAGCGAGCCGCCGGCGCCGTCGGTGTCGTCGCCCGTGGCCCAGGCCCTGATCATCTCCGGGCGGTTGAGCGCGTAGCGGTCAAACAGGTCGGCGGCGTGCCTGACGACGCTCAGACGCCGGGCGCGCCGGACCGGGTCCGGCTGGTCGGAATCCGCGCCGAGGTGCGCGGCAACCGCGTCGAGCCAGGACTCGCCCAACGACGCCTCGAGCACGTCGAGCAGCGGCCAGGTCGCGCGCTCGGGCAGCCACGGGTCACGCTCGGGATCCACCCCCGCCGCCGCCGCAACCGCGTCGCCCACCACCCGGCGGGGCCAGGGGAACGCGACGTTGGCGCAGACCCCGTCCGAGCGGCCGGCGGTCGCTCCGAGGCTCCCCGACAGGCGCTGGGTGAGCCACCGTTCCATGCCCCTGGTCGGGACCGCCACGACCTCCGCGGCCATCGGGTCTTCGAGCGGGTCGGCGAGCAGCTCCGCGAGGGCCTTGACCAGGCCGTCGGCCCGTTCGGATCGATGTACATGCAGCACGCCTTGTCAGTCCCTAACCCGTCTTGCGCAGACTCAAATGCAGCCTAGTGTCCCGTTCGGAAAGTTGGTGGGCACCGAGAGGTGCCACTGGTGGATGCTTGGCGAGGACGCAGGAGCCGTGGCGTAGCGGAGCTACGCGAGGCGGGCGCCGCCGGCGAAGCCGGTGGCGGGACGAAGCCAAGCGCCGCCAGGGGCGCCTCGAATGCACCCGAACGTTCCAAACGGGACACTAGCCCGCTGCTCCGACGCACCTCCAGCGAGGGGGACTCAGGAGACGCCGATGCGCGTGTACACGGTCATGCGCATCCGGGGCCCGCCGGTCGTCTCCCAGTAGTGGACCTTGCCGACCATCGGATCGGCGGTGTGGCCCAGCCAGCGGTGCCCGCCGAACCGGAACGGACCGTCGAGCGACTCGCGCGAGGTTACGCGGCGGTAGAGCGGCTTGGCCGCCTTGCAGGTCATCTTGGAGACCGTCACGCGGACGGTGATCCCGCCCGGCGTGACGAGGCCCGGGCAGTCGATCGTCTTGGCCTCGGCGGTGGGCGCTGCGACCGCCCCGGTCGTCCCAGCCGCGAGCGCCGCGAGCGCGGCGATCAGACCTAGAGTTGCGCGGCGGATGCCAGGCAACGGACAACCCCCTCAGTTGAAGACTTCCCCTTGGCCCGGCGTTATGGACCGCCCCCAGTTTATCGGCATCGCACGGCCGGAGCTTGAGTATCAACTGCCCTAGCCGGTTGATCGGTCTGTGTATTAGCGCATCACGGCCTGACCTGGTCGGCGCTCGGCGAGATCCATGCGCTGGAGGGCGTCGGGCGCCGGTTGGACATGTCGCGCTCGCTCGATCCCCTGACCGACCACCTCCTCAGCGGCCTTGCGCGAGGTGCCTAGATCCGTTCGATCTTCGCCAGCCAGGCGGGCACACCGTGTGCTTCGAACCTCGTCTGGATCCGATCCGGACTGACTGAGGCAACGTTCCAGCCGCCGCTACCTGTGAACGCTGCCCTCAACTCCTCTTGGCTGATGGGATGCGGGCCGCAGGTACAAGCTCCGACGTCACTGAAACAGAGCACGTACAGCTTCCCGCCTCGACTCGTCACGGACGCCAGACTCGCCACGTAGTCTCGCCGCTCATCGCTGTCGAACGTATGGAACAACCCGCAATCCAGCGCTGACTCGAAAACTCGGCCCAGACGGTCCAAGCGGAGGGCATCGGCGAGCGCGAAGTCTGCGTCTACGCCGCGATCCGCGGCCTTCTCCCGCGCGATCGACAGTGCGGTCTGCGCCACATCAACTCCCAGAACTTGCAGCCCCAGAGACGCGATGTGAAGGGCGTTCTGACTCGTCGGTCGGATTCGAGTCTGCTCGGACATTCTCGTGGCCTCCCGAACGCAAGACGGCCCGCACGGATGGCGGGCCGTCGAGGGTTACGACTCGTCTGCTCTAGATCGTCTGAACGTTTGCCGCGGCCGGGCCCTTGGGGCCCTGCTCGGCGTCGTAGGACACCTTCGCGCCCTCGGCGAGCGACTTGAAGCCGCTGCCGGCGATCGACGAATGATGGACGAAAAGGTCCTTGCCCTGGTCATCGGGGGTGATGAAGCCAAAGCCCTTCTCGTCGCTGAACCACTTAACGGTTCCCGTTGCCATCTGTTCCCTCCCGGGAGATCGTGTGCTGCGAAACGCGGGAGGTGCTAAATGCAACAACTACGAACGCTGGCACTACTTTCGCCGGACATTGTTGCCCGACCCTTAGCGAGCAGTCTAGTAGGTTAGAGCGCGTCGCGTTCCCGGCGCCTGCGAATCTTCTCTCGTTCGTGCACGGCCCGGACCTTGCGAGCGTCCTGGTGTGTCCGCTCGTTGCGTTGCGCGATCTCTTTCCGCAGCGCGTTAAACGCCGCCTCGGACGTCGATCGCCCGGGGCCTGGTTCCTGAGGACTCGGGCCTGGTTTTGGCTGTTGCTTCGGCATGTCTGCACTCCTCGTCGCTCCACTAGGAAGACCTGGCCACAGGAAGAATGCAAGAGCGCGACACTCAGGCGGTGGACGCTGCTCTCTCTATTCTACTCGGCCGTCTCGCACCGGCACGATGACTTCGCCTTATGGCGAGAGCGTCGCCGGGTCACCGGCGCTGGACCGCCCCAAACGCGCGAGCAGGTCATCGACCTCACGCAGCCAGGCGTTTGCCTGGTCCTCGGCGGTCTCATCCCACAGGTCGCGCAGCTCGCTCTCCGCGCGGACACGCTGGACCGCCTGCACCGCTTGGTCTACCTCCGAGTCGTGAGGTCGGTGGGGGTGGGTGTCCACCCACCGGCGCACGTTGTCCGGCAAGCGTTCGGGTGCATGACCGGCACAGGAAGCGGATAGCTCTGCGGCCGCGATCGCCTCGCTCGACGCATCGAGGCCGAGGTAGTCGGCCTCGCCCAACGCGTCATCGATCGCGGTCGCGATAACCCCGCCTGGGTCAACTGCCTCCTCGACGAGGTAGAACCAGTCCCTCGCCGGATCATTCTCGAAGCTCGCAGCTCCCCAGGCGCCCACAGCGACAACGATAGACGGCTCAATCAACGATGCGATGTCGACCGCGGGCGCCTGTGCTCTGTCCCGCCGGGCTGGGGTTAAGCGGTGGTCCGCTCGCGCTCGGCGGCCTTGATGACCCCAGCGCGGTTCTTGTGAGACCGCTCGTACGCCAGTGTCTGCTTGACGCGCGTGTCGTCGCCCTCGGCGAGCACGGCCTCAACCTCCGCGGCGGTCAGATCGTCATAGCCCGCCCACGGCTCGTTGCCCCGCAGCGATGTGATGCGGCTCAGCACCGTGGTGCGGTTCTGGTTCTTGCGTTCATATGAGTCGATCTTGGCCAGATCGATCTGGGACAGATCGGACAGCTTCGTCGTGATCTCGTCAGCCGTGAGCTCGTCGTAACGCGCGAGCGCGAGGTCGCCCTGGGAGGCCAGTGCACCCTTGATCTGACCCTCGGCCTGCGCGACACCCGGCACCTTGCGGGCTTGACGGGCAGTGCGCTTGGCGGCCGCGGTCGTCTTGCGCGCGGCCGTCTTGGTCGTTGCGGCAGCTTCGCGGACCGCGTCGGCAGCCCCCGTGGTCGTGATGTCATAGGACGGATCGTCGTTGACGTCAGCGCCGACGACGGCATCGGTGAGCTTGGGGATCTCGCGCACAATGCGCTGGAGCATTTTCTCCTCATCGGCACGGATCGAGGCCGCCAGCTTGGCGGTCTCCTCATCACCGACCGAGCGGGCGAGCCGCTCGATCGCCGTGTAGGTGGCGATCTCCAGCGCCTCGGTGGCGCAGGCGTCCTTGGCGTTCTTCAGCACCTTCTCCTCACCGCCGGAGCCCCGCAGGAGATCAAACGGTGTCTTCCCCAGCGCGAGCGTCTGGCCGACGAGATCCTCCCAGAAGCCCACCACAGCGATGAGCGGGTTGGAGCCCTGATCGAGCGACTTCAGGCGGCGGCTTACGCGCGCGGCGTGATTACGTGTCTCGCTCAGGTGGGTCTCCAGTCCGGAGCGGTAAGACCCTCTCGGGGTCATCGCGATCTGCGACTGCAACACTCGGACTAGCGCGGCCTCACTGGCGTGAGCCTCGGTGAGGTACTGCACGACCTTCTGTTTTGAAGCGTTCATGCGGCATCCAATCAGGATTCAGAGAATCTCAAGGGCGCCCTGCCGGCCCCCGAGAAGAAATGAGCGCGCTCGGAACTGATGAGGGAGGGTGCGCTTCGCACAGGTACCTCGACGAGGCCTGCTGGTTACACGACGACGGCAGCGCCGGGCGTCGGTATGTTCTCGTGCCGTGTGGCTTGAGATCACGCTGTTCACCGATCCGGCGTGCCCGTTCGCGTTCTCTGCGGAGCCGGCGCGGCTGCGCCTGGCATGGCATTACGGCGACCAACTCCGTTGGCGAACGAGGATGATCGTCCTGACGTTGGAGCCAGGGGAGGCGGAGAAGCTCGCTGAGGGCGCTCAGACCCTCCAGCGCTGCTACGGCATGCCGATCGATCCGGCGCCATACCAGCGGCCAGCCTCTTCAGAGCCCGCGTGTCGCGCGGTCGTTGCCGCTCGACTGCACGCGCCGGGAGTCGAGCAGCCGCTCCTGCGCCGGCTGCGGATGCGGGCGATGCTTGGCGGGTTGCTCGACGATCGTGAGCTGCTCGCAGGGGCGGCGCGCGATGTCGGGCTCGAGCCGCTGGAGCTGGAGAGGTGGTGTAGCGAGCAGCAGGTTGACGAGGCTCTGCAGGCGGACGTCGATGCGGCGCGCAGCCCGTCTCTCGCTGCGCGCGCACTGGACCATAAGCTCGGCGGCCCGGTTGGGCAACGGCGCTACACCGCCCCGAGCTACGAGATCGCTCGCGAGGATGACGGCACGACGACTGCGATCCCGGGCTTTACTCCAGTCGAGGCTTATGAGGCCGCGATCGCCAACCTGGCGCCCGAACTCGTCCGCCGAGCGAAGCCCGAGAGCGTCGCCGATGTGCTCGCCTGGGCTGGCCACCCCCTCGCGACGGCAGAGGTCGCCGCCATCGCGCAGCTCGACATCCAGCAGACGCGCGCGGAGTTGAGCCAGGTCGCCCAGCCAATCGCGGCCGGAGCCGACTTCTACTGGAGCCGGACGTGATCCCGGCAAGCGCCGACCGTCGGAGGCTCGACCACTCGACCCCTGCTTAAAGCCCAGGGGTTCCCCCGGTGTACAGGCCGCGGACTTCGCCGTAGGGTTCTCGGACGCCGAACGGCGTGCGGCTGGGCCAGTTATCGAGGGAGTCGAAGTGGAGTCGAGGAACGTGTTTCGTCGGTGCGCGGGGACGCTGGCTCGCGCGCGTCTAACCATCGCATCGCCGGCGCGATCGCCCGCGCGGCGCGCGGGGCGCTGCTGGTGTTTGCCGGCCCAGCAGCAGCAGCACCGGATCAGCCTCCGGTGAGGTTCTGGTCGGTGAGCAAAGTGGAGCACGCCGTCGCCGTCCAGCCCGACGGCAAGATCGTCGTCGCCGGATTCGCCGTCGACGCCGCCGGAATCAACGGCGACTTCGCACTCGCGCGCTACAACGCGAATGGAACGCTCGACACGAGCTTTGGCACAAACGGCCTCGTGACCACCGACCTCGGCACCCAGTCCGATGACGCCCGTGCCCTGGCCGTCCAGCCCGACGGACGCATCATCGTCGCCGGCAGCGCCGGCGAGGACATCGGCCTGGCGCGCTACATGCCGGACGGCAAGCTCGATACCGGGTTTGGGTCCGGCGGCTCGACGGTCACCGATCTCGGGTCCGACGAGGTCGCGGCGGGCGTGGCGCTGACGCCCGGTGGGGAGATCGTGATCGCCGGCTACACGCTCGGCCCCAAGCTGAACCGAGATTTCCTGCTCGCCCGCTACCGCGCAGACGGGATCCTCGACAGCGCGTTCGGCGATCACGGCATCGTCAAGACCGATCTCGGAAGCGGGGACGACTTCGCCGAGAACGTGGCCGTCGACGCCCAGGGAAGAACCGTTCTCCTCGGCCGCGCGACCAGCGCCACGATCCTCGATATGGCGCTCGTCCGCTACCACAGTGTCGCGACACTAGCCTGGCCGGGTCACCGGTGACGCTACGCCGCGAAATCGGGCTGGGCGGCCCGCGCGGATTCGCTCCGCCCCTTGGGCTCCTCCCACTCCTCCTGACGGCCGAGCGCGGTCTCGTCGAGCAGGTAGTAGGAGCCACCCATCGTCTCGGTGCCGCGGGCGTACACGGAGTAGGTGTGGAAGATCCCCTCGCTCGTGCGCAGGAATGCGCTGCGGCCGGGGTATTCGCCCTCCATCTCCCTATCGAAGCCCCGCTGGCGGAACTCTGCCTCGGTGCGGAAGTTGTAGGTCATCGGATCCTGCACCGAGGCGTCGAGCGTGACGGCGAAGTCGTAGTTGAAGTCGCTCCCGAACGACGAATACCACGGGAACGTCCAGCCGCGCTTCTCCCGGTAGCGCGCGAGCTTCTCATACGGCGCGCGCGATACGAAGGCGAGCGTCGTGTCGCGGACGCGGAGGTGCTCGATCAGCCCGGGGGCGAGCTCGTCGGCGCCCGCGGTGCAGCTCGGGCAGCCGTCCTCCCACTCGGGGTCGAACATGAAGTGGACGACGATCAACTGCTGGCGGTCGGCGAACAGGTCGGCGAGTCCGACCTCACCGTCCGGGCCGGTGAAGCGGTAGTCCTTCTCGAGCTTCACCATCGGCAGGCGGCGCCGCTCGGCGATGAGCTGGTCGCGCATCCGGGTGAGCTCCTTCTCGTGGGAGAGGTGGGCGTTGCGGGCCTCGAGCCACTCCTCGCGGGAGACGATATCGGGCAGGCTCATGCCTTCTCCTTTCTCTGAGGATCATTCCTCCACATAGGACGGTGCGACGCGCCGGAACTCATCGAACGATTAGGATCGGCGGGTACACGCGGAACGGACTAGGAGACAACTTGACCGGGGTGGCTGGCGGCGTATGACCGCCGAGATCGATGGCGACTTGGTCGTCTTTCTGATCGGCGCTCGTCTCAAACAGCCGATCGTCTAGATGCTGCCCTGCGTCGAGCGCCGCTCACTCGACCAGCTGGTCGACGAGGCGGCCCGGAGCACCACCCGGTTTGCCCCCGCGCAGGCACTCTCGGCGGGCGCGGCCGACGGTCTGATCATCGACATTCGATCACAGGACGGGCGCGAGCTTGACGGCGTCATCCCCGGGAGCATGCACATACCGCGCACCGTGCTCGAGTGGCGGATCGCCATCGACAGCCCGTGGCGCAACCCTCACCTTTGTGGGCTCGACCAGCAGCTGATCCTCGTCTGCGACCACGGCTATTCATCGATTCTGGCCGCGAGCAGCCTCGTCCAGCTCGGCTTCCACCGCGCGGGCGACGTGATCGGCGGGTTCGAAGCCTGGAAGGGCGCTGGCCTCCCAACCGCACGAAGGCAACAGGCCCTCGCCTCCGGCGCCCTGCCTGGGATGGGCCCGCCGGATTAGACCTCGCCCGGCGCCGCGTCCGGCCTGGAACTCGGCGACCCACGACCCCATGCTTTGCTCGATCCGGTCGACCGACCAGCCGGGCAACCGCCGGCGAGCGCAGACGTGTGGCAAGCCTGTCAGTCTCCCAAGGCTTCCTCGCCGCGCGCCCGGGTGCGATCTCGTCTACATTCGCGCGCTGCCAAAAGGCGATATCGAACTTGGAGGAACACCGTGGCACTCACGCAGACACAGCTCGTTGCGGCGGTCGCAGACCGCGCCGACATGACTAAGGGCGACGCGCGTCGAGCGCTGACCGCGCTCGAGGATGTAGTGCTTGAGGAACTCGCAGAGGGCCCGTCGCCGGCTGGCCGCGTAGCCCCATTTCCGCCGCGGTTCAGCGGCTCTACCGCTTCGTGTTCTGGCAACTGTTTCCGAATGTTGGGTTAAGCAACCCGACCGTATCCACCGAGTTTCCGCACACGTTGACGGGAATATTGATGACGATTTGCTGTTTGGCCGTATGAAGCCGCCTGCCGTTCTGTCTCACGATCATCCTCTTGGGCTTCTGTTTGATGATCAGCCTGTACTTCCCGACTTTGAACCTTCGTCGCTGCTCAAGCCGGATGCGTCCGCGAATGTCGGTACCGGCGGCGTAGGTGCGTGCGCCTCGGGCGAGAACCGCGGTGCCACGGCGGACGTTCGGCGGCGGCGGCCCGTGGAGGGTGTGGGTCACGCAGCGCTTACCACCCTGGCAGATGGTGAACTTGAAGCTGCCGGTTGCAAATTTGCGTCTGGCGCCACCAAGACCGCTGCTGGGATTGTCGTTGACCGCGTTGCACGGCGGGATCGTCTGATAATTCAGGTTGATCACGGGGTTGATCGGCTGCGTGACGCCGTTATAGACGACCTGCGAGTCGCCCGAGTGCTGATTGTCTTGGTAGCCGGGGAAGGTCATGTCGACGCCTGTCACCTCGATGAGGTGGATGCCTCTGGTGATGTAATAGCTGGCGGTGACGTTGGCAGACAGCACCTGCGTGGTCGTGTACCCCTTGTATCCCGGCGGCACCGTGACCTGGCTTGTCGTGGTGACTGTGGTGGAGAACGTCTGCGCCTGAGTGCTGGAGACCCACGCCTCGAGCGAGGTGCTGGCAATGCCGATCAAGCCCCCCTGTAGCTTGACCGACAGCTTCTCGGAGACGCTGGTCGTCTCGCCGCGAGTGTCGCTGATCGACGCTGCCGTGTAGGCGGTAGACCCGCCCGGAGGGTTGCAGTTGTACAACACGTCTCCGAGGATTGCCGGCGGCCCATATCCACCCGTGACGTTGGCGTTGGCCAAGCTGCAGTTCGAGATATCAGCGCACCCTTGTAGCGCCTGGGTGGCCGCAGTCGGATTCGTCTGAGCGTTGATCACCTGATCGGGAGTGGCCCCCAAAGGGGGGCGTCCCGCGCGCGCGGATCCGCCACCAACCCCACCCGGCGAGGCGGCCACAGCGCCGCTCGGCACGACTGCCGTGGCGGCCAGTACCGCCCCGGCCAGCCCCACCGACCACAGCCGACGGCCAACCAACCCACATCGCCCGGGCAAGCTCATGACGACACCTGCTTGTCGCCGCCGTCGATGACATAGATCAGCACCTGGTCGCACTTGTATAGCCCTCCGCTCCTCTTCCTGAAGCTAAACACTGTCTCGACCTTGCGTCCCGCGTTGGCAGCGCGGGTCAGCGTGCAGTTCATCCGTCGCGCCGAACGGGAGCACGACACCCCCGGGTAGCCGCCGCGCACCACCGGCAGGCTGGAACCCACGCCGGCGCCCTTCGCGGTGCGCCGAGCTCCACGGTAGATCAGCCCGCTGACGCGCAGATCGGGACCGAAGACCACCGCGAGGTTGCGGTAAGACCAGCGGCCGCCAGTCCCCGAGACCGCATAGCACCGCCGGTCAATCCCCTGACACGGGTCCACTAGGAAGGACTTGCGCAACGGCCGTCCCAGCTCTCGGACCACCTGCGCCTGCGTTTGCCCCAGGCCCACCCGCGCGACCCCACGACCCGGTACTAGCTCGACCGGCGGCTTCCCCCGGCCAGCTTTTCCGAGCGTCGAGGACCGAGAGGACGGGCAATGCTGCTGCAACTCCGCGGCGGTCATCGGCCGCACCTTGGTGATCACGTCATACGCCGGCGTGAGCGCATCCTTGGTCACCCCACTGCGCGTCTCTGAGAAGTTGGTTGCGGTGAACGTCGCCGCTCCGTTGGAGACGACCAGCGTTCCCGTCACCTTGCCCACCACCGGCACTACCCACAGATGCGCGATGTCGTTCGGCGGGATATCGACCGAGCTTTGCCGCGTAATCGACGCCGTCTCCGTCCACTGGTGCGACGCCTCCACGCTGACCGAGATCGAGTTGCTGACGACATCAAACAGCGTGAACTCCGCAGTCGCCGTGATGCCTCCGGCCACGGTCAGGCTCGCCGACTGCGAAGCCGTGTACGCCACCGAGAACGTGTTATTGACTTTCGCCGACCCGCAATGCGTCGACGCATACGGGCTACCCGGGTCGCCGGGCCCCCACGTCAGCGGCCCCTGCTGCGTGAACGAGCACGACGTGTTCGTTGTGCCGCTGCAGAGCGTGTTCAAGAGGTCGACGAACGGCTTCCCGAGGTTCGTCGACGCGTCAACTGTGTAGTTGCCGACGATACCGATGGTCTGATCGAACAAGTACGGGACATTATGGGTGTAGGTGAGCTGCTGGTTCGCGGGCGAAGCACCCGGCGGCGTAAGAAGCGCCGGATGCCAGCCTGGGGGCGGGGGCGCGGTCGTTATGTAGACGTCGGCTCGGGCATGCTGCGCTGGGTACTGACACCCGTTGGACTCTAACTGGGAGATCCCCACGGTCACGTACTCCGGCGGACCCCCGACCACGTCGACCCGATAGGTGAAGTAGGCGTCGTATCCATACCACCAGAGGCCGATGACGCAATTCAGGTAGGCATTTGAGCCCATTCCGAAGAGGCTTCCGCCGCCAGGCGAGATAGTGGCCGCAGGGACCGTCTGGAGGCCACCGACGAAATTGCCGTTTGAATCAAACGACTTTTGATCCACTAACGTCCACGTATACGGGGTCGCGTTGTAGGCAGCCGCGGTCAGGATGCCGGTACTGCCATCGACCCCACCGGCGAACGCCGACGAGGCGAACACCGCCGATCCGGCGCCCGCGCAGACAGCCGCCACGCCCAACATCAGCATCACCCGTCTGACCGCCCTCATCCCATCTTGCTCCTAACCCCAAGGTGCCGCATCGCCGCAGCCATGGTCGGTTGCCGCCAGTTCGCTCGCTCCGCTTGCTCCCGCTAGGACCCCCTTCGGTGCGGCGGCATCATCGCGCGAGCGGGACCATCTGTCAATCCCTCTAGGGCAACGTCACCCGGGTGATTTTCTCTGGGTTCGGGGCAACGCTGCTAAAAGCCATCAAACCCTGATGATGCTCTCGGGCTGGACGAGCACTCCGAGGCTCCGTGGCGGCCAATCGATCCGTGTCAGGTGACGGTGATCGGCATGCGCGTGATGGTTGAGTCAAAGCGACCGGCGCCAAACTCTCACGCGGGAGCAAAGTCTACGCGATCGGTTCCAGGGTCGCCGGCGGTCCCAGGCAGTTGGGGCGGGTGCTTGCGGTGAGGCGGCGACTCAAGCGGTGGGGCGAGGGTGCGCGAGCGCACCAGCGTCGTGAGGATCGCGACCGCGCCGGCGCCGCCGGCCAGCGCGAATGCGGCCGTGGGCCCGGCGCGGTCGATGAGCGTGCCCGCGCCGGCTGCTCCGAGGGCGCTGCCGACCGCGATGGCCGTGGCGAGCCAGGCGAACGCCTCGGTCGTCGTACCCGAGGGGGCGGCGGAGCCGACCATCGCGTACAGGGCGGCCTCGGTCGGAGCGATCGCGGCGCCGGCGAGCACCAGCACGGCCCCGAGCGCGAGCATGCTCCCCGCCGCCGGGATCAGCGCCAGGGATCCCACCGTCTGCGCGCTGAGCACGAGCGCGACTCCGGCGCTGGTACGCACCCCGCCGCCAAGGCGGGCGGCGAGCAGGCCGCCCGCGAACGACCCGGCGCCCCAGAGGGCGAGCAGCGGCGCGGCAGCAGTGGTGCCGTCGAGCGACTTGGCGGCTGCAGTCACAGCGACCTCGACCGCGCCGAGGAGCACGCCGACGGCGACGAGCACGATGACCAGCGTTCGCATCGCCGGGGTGCGCAGCGCGCCTCCGCGCGGTCGTCGGGCAGCGCGCGGGGGCTGCCATCTGTGCGAAGCCGGCTGCGCTGCGAACGACCCGGTTGCGAGGAGCAGGACGACGCCGCCGACCGCCAGGGCCGCTCCGGTTGACCAGAGCGCGCCGATACAGAGGACGAGCGGCGGACCGAAGATCCAGGTCAGCTCGACGACCGACGCCTCGAACGCGTAGGCCGAGCCGATCGCGCTGGGGTCGGGTATCAGGGCCGGGAGTAGGGTGCGCAGGCAGGCGCCGACTGGAGGGGTGGCCACCCCGATCCCGGCCGCGAGTGCGACCAGCAGCGCGAACGGAGCGCCCGTCGGCAGCACCGCGATCGCCGCCAGCAGTGCAGCGGCAGCGCTCGCGCTCGCCAGCAGCACGAGTGTCTGTCCGCGCCGGTCGACGAGCTGCCCGAGCAACGGCGCGCCCACGCCCTCCGCGATCGCGTACACCCCTGTGACCACGCCGGCTGCGGCGAACGAACCGGTCAGTCGCTGCACGTGGACCACCAGGCCAATGCTGAGCATCGCCAACGGCAGCCGCGCGACGATCGAGGTCGCGAACAGGCGTCGGGCGCCGGCGGAAGAGGCGATCGAATGCATGGCGCCGATGCTAGGTTTCCACTGGTGCAGATACCAGATCCAGAATCGCGGCCGTGGACGAGACCAGTCAGCCGATAGAGCTGCTGCTGTCCGTGAGCCGCGCGGGTTCCCGGACGCTGGGGGCGCAGATCGAGGATCAGCTTCGGCGGGCGATCCGCGAGGGCGCTCTGCGCCCGGATGCGCGGGTGCCGTCCACCCGCGATCTGGCGGCCCAGCTCGGCGTGTCGCGGCGAGTCGTGGTCGACGCTTATGCGCAGCTTGCCGCCGAGGGCTATCTGAGCCTGCGCCAGGGCGCCCGCCCGCGTGTCTCCGAGGCCACGGCGCTCGCAAGCGTGACGTCACCGCCGGCGATACCGCCGCCACCGACAGCGGCGGCCGCTCGCGTGCGGTTCGATTTCCGTCCCAGCGTTCCGGACGTCTCGACGTTCCCGCGGGCGGCGTGGCTGCGCTCGCTGCGTACGGCGCTCGCGACCGTCACCGACGCCGACCTCGGCTACGGCGACCCCCGCGGGGTCGAAGTGCTGCGCTGCGCCCTGGCGGACTACCTCGGTCGCGTCCGCGGCGTCGTCGCCGATCCTGAGCACATCATCATCACGAACGGCTACACGCAAGGCCTCGGCCTGGTGTGCCACGCGCTGGCGACGGCGGGCGCGAAGCGGATCGCGCTGGAGGACCCCAGCAACCCCGAGGACGGACTGGTCGCGGCGCACGCCGGCCTGGAGCCGGCTCCGATCGGGGTCGACGAGGCCGGGACGCGGGTCGACGAGCTCCGGCGGGCCGACGCCGACGCGGTCGTGTTGACGCCCGCCCACCAGCACCCCACCGGCGTCGTGCTCACGGGCGAACGACGAACCGCCGTGCTCGCCTGGCTCCGCGACCGGGACGCGATCGCGATCGAGGACGACTACGACGCCGAGTACCGGTACGACCGCGCGGCCGTCGGCGCGCTCCAAGGTCTCGACCCCGATCGCGTCGTCTACGCCGGCTCGGTGAGCAAGACGCTCGCGCCGGCACTCCGGATCGGGTGGCTGGTCGTACCGCCCTCACTGGTGCAAGCTGTCACTCACGAGAAGCTCCTCGCCGACCGCGGAACCGCACGCATCGAGCAACACGCGTTCGCCGACTTCCTCACCCGCGGCGAGCTCGACCGCCACCTTCGCCGCATGCGAGCCCGGTACCGCGCACGGCGCGACGCGCTTGTCCAGGCGCTCGCCGAAGCGCTCCCCGAGACCTCCGTCCGCGGCGTCGCCGCCGGGCTGCACGTGACCGTCCAGCTGCCTGACAGTGACAGTGACAGCGATAACGAACGGAGGATCCGCGACGAAGCTCGCCACCGCCGCATCGAGTTCGAGACGATGAGCGACTTCCGCAGCGACGGCTCAGGCCGGCCGCCCGCGCTCCTGCTCGGGTACGCGCAGATGTCCGAGCCCGCGATCCGCGCAGGCGTCCGCGAGCTCGCTCTGGCGGTGCAAGCAGCAAGGGGCCGCGTGTAGAGCGCGGAGCATGCTTGAGAATCCCATGTTTAGCCCAGCGTTCGAGAACTGCCAGGAGATCGCGCGCCGGATTCACGGCCTGAAGCGCGGCTGGCCGGGTCTAGACCTTGTGATCTTCCCGGAGTACTCGACCCACGGCATTCTCTATGACCGGGAGGAGATGTTCGAGTGCTCGGCGCAGATCCCCGGCAACGAGACGGACATCTTCGCCAAGGCCTGCCGCGAGGCCGGCGTGTGGGGGGTGTTCTCGCTGACCGGTGAGCGTCATCAGGACCATCCCCGTAAGAATCCGTACAACACGCTGATCCTGATGAATCCCGAGGGCGAGATCGTCCAGCACTACCGCAAGATCTGTCCGTGGTGCCCGATCGAGGCCTGGTATCCGGGCGAGCAGACGTACGTCAGTGAGGGTCCCAAGGGCCTGAAGGTGAGTCTGATCATCTGCGATGACGGCAACTATCCGGAGATCTGGCGCGATTGCGCGATGCGCGGAGCGGAGCTGATCGTGCGCTGCCAGGGTTACATGTATCCCGCCAAGGAACAGCAGCGGATGGTCGCGCAGACCTCGGCGTGGCAGAACACCGCCTATGTCGCCGTCGCCAACGCGACCGGCTGGGACGGTGTCTATTCGTACTTCGGCCACTCGGCGATCATCGGATACGACGGTCGCGTGGTGGCCGAGTGCGGCACTGAGGAAAACGGCTGCCAGTATGCCGAGCTATCAGTGACCTCGATCCGCGACGCGCGGGAGAACTGGCAGTCCCAGAATCACCTGTTCAAGCTGCTGCACCGCGGCTACACCGGGATGTATGCGTCAGAGGAAGGGGACGCGGGCGCGCAGGAGTGCCCGTTTGAGTTCTACCGGACCTGGGTGAATGACCCGGAGAAGACCCGCGAGCAGGTCGAGGCGATCACGCGCAGCACCGCGGGCGCGGACACCTGCGCGGTTCAGGGCGTACCCACCCCCGAGGAGTCCCGCCGGCAGCGAGAACTGGCCCACACGCAATAAGGGCCATCGCCGGGCTCTCCCACAAAGCGCTGGGAGAGCCCGACGCCCGCGCGCGACCCGCTAGCTGCCGGTGCGGTCGCGGTGCTTGCACCCCGGCCAGCAGCAGGGCCGGCGCTGGCCTTCCTCGAGCTCCTCCTGGGTCCGCCGAATGCGGCGCTCCCGGGTGCTCTCCTGCTTGGCATCCTCGACCCAGCAGATGAACTCGTTGCGGGCTAAGGGCGTGATGTCCTTCCAGGCATCGAGTGCCGTGGTGTTGGCGATCAACGCCGTACGTAGGTCCGCGGGCAGTTTATGCACCACCCCGCCGGGCACTTGCTGGACGCTCACAGGCCAATCGTAGTGAGCCGGGCACGCCCGACCGATCAAGGTGCGGCGAAGTGTCGCTGCAGCTCGTTGGCGTAGGAACTGCCGATGGAGGTCGCGTGTTGGTCGAGCCAGTGGCTGAAGGCGATCTCGCCCCGCGGTGGGTCATGCGAGACGAGCAGTCCGTCGGTTAGCCCGGTGATCTCATCCGGGGTGAGCACCACGTCGCCGACCAGCAGCCCCAGGGCTCGGGCGGCCGCGGTCATGATGACCGGGGGCAGCGGGATAACGGGCCCGTGGTTGCCCACCGCGGCGCGCACAAGAGCGATGAGCTCTGCGAACTGCATCCGTTCCGGTCCGGCGGCGTCGATCACGAGGTCCTCGTCAACCTCGGCCGCTTCGAGGCAGATGCGGGCGAGATCGTCGACGTGGACCGGCTGAACCGGGTAGCCGCCGCCTGGCAGAGCGAACACTGGTACGCGGCGTAGGATCCAGGCGATGTTGTTGACCAGCACGTCGCGCTGACCGCCGAACAGCCACGTCGGCCTTACGACCGCGTAGGGCGTTCCGGTCTGCGCCAGGGCGTACTCGACGAGCGCCTTGCCGCGGAAGTAGGGCAGCGGGGACTCGATCGAGGGGTTGGTGATGCTGACGTGGACGATCCGCTCAACACCAGCTCGCTGAGCGGCGAAGAACAGCATCCGTGAGTGCTCGACCGCGTTGGCGAACGTCGTCTGCCCCCGGTCAAAGCGGACCCAGTACGTGTTGTAGAGCGTGCTCACACCTTCCAGGCTGCGTGCCAATTCCACCGGATCATCAAACCGGTAAGCCAGCGCCTCGACGTGACCCTGAAGCGGATGCTTGCGGTCGGCGTGAGAGGTCAACGTCCTCACCCGCCGTCCGGTGTCGAGAAGCCGTTGGGCGATGTGGCTACCGGAGTAGCTGAACGCGCCCGTCACCAGATCGGTCTGGCTCATGGGGCTGTCCTGCTGGGGGCGGTCAGCACGTTGTCGGCGAGTTCCGCGACGCGCGCGGCGAGATCCAGCAACGAGTCCGCGCGCGAGCGGTCCTGCTGCAGATGGCTGAGCATATCGACGCCGAAATACGAGGCGACGATCCCGAAGGCCAGGTCGCGCGGAGCGACCACGGACAGGAGCGCCGAGCCATCCAGCAGCTCACAGAGCTTGCGCTGCACTAGCTCGATCCAGGGTTCGATCCGCGCTGCCACCTCGTCTCCCAGCACCGGATCAGAAACTCCGCCGGCGACCATCTCCCCCAACGCGGTGACGTAGCCACGCTCTAGGTCATCGTCGTAGATCTGTCGCGCCAGCCGAGCCAGCTGCGGGGCGGAGACCGCCGCCTCCAGCTGCGGCCCGTACTCCCGCATCCGCCGGTCGCTGATCAGGTCAAATGCCGCCAGCAGCGTGGTCTGCACGCTCCCGAAGTGGTAGAAGATCAGCGCCTGGTTGAACCCTCCCTGGTGTGCGATCGCTCGCGCGCTGGCGCCGGCGAAGCCCATTGACTTCAGCGTCTCGAGGGCCGCCTCGACGATCTGCAGCTTGGTGCCCGTCAGATCCGCCGCCGGGACTGAGCTCGCAAGCCGGTGCTGGCGATGAGCAGCGTTGTCCACGTCGCAGGTTTTAGCAGACGCTCAAAGCGATCGACCAAATCGGTCGATATTGTCGAACTAAGTTCGACAATGGCGAACACGCGGCCGCGCGCTAGCCGAGTGAGGTGGGCGACAGCGGAAGCGACTTGCCGGCGAGCGCCATGACCGCCTCGGCCGTCACCCATACCGGCGTGAGCGATACGCGACGCTCGTAGTTGATGGCACCGCCGCGTGTGATCAAGGATTCGAGGTACCGCCGAGGCGACGGCGAGCCCCGGTGGCGCACCTTGGACACTTCGACTCCCGCGGCGATCAACCCCTGGACCGCCCAGGCGGTGGACTGGGCGTTCGAGGCACCCCCCGGCTCGGACGGAAAGCCGCCGTCGCGATTCTGCGTCGCGCGGATGTAGTGGATGGCGCGCCGGGTTGCGCCGCGGTCGCTGGCCGCGATCGCCTGCAGCGCGGCGCCCGTATCGTCGACGTCGGCCCTGGCCCCGGCGGTGGCATAGCTGAAGCCGCCGTTGCGATCCTGCTGGCGGACTAGCCAGCGAGTCGTCCGGGACGGTGGTGCGACGCCGGCGGCGCGAAGCGCAAGCACCGCGAACGTGGTCAGGTCGACCTTGTGCTGGACGGACCCGTCCGCGTTGATGTCGCGGCTCAGCGCCGAGACGAGGTCGTGGCCGCCGAACTTGGTCGCCGGCACGCCGGCCGCCCGAGCGACGAGGATCGTGCGCTCGAGCGAGGCGGCGTCGGTCCCGACGTGGCGCTCGATGTAACTGAGCAGGCTCGGTCCGCGGCGGCTCACCGCGGCGGGGTTGTGACCCGCGGCGGCGAGCCCCAATGCGGCCCAGCCTGAATACAGCGTCGAGGACTGCTGCCCCGGCGCGGCGCCGAATCCACCGTCGCGGTTCTCGGCCGCAAGCAGATAGGCGGTGGGCGATCGGGCGGCGGCCGAAACGCGCGCGTCCACGCGGACGGCGCCGGCCGACCCAGCGGCGCACGCCGCGACCGTGCCGCCGACGGCGAGCGCTGCTGCGCACCTCGAGGCCATACTCACCGGTCGCCTTCTACTTCCCGCGGACCATGATCGTCACCGCGGCGGCACGGACGTAGCCCGTCTTCGCGGCGTCGAGCGTGATCTTTCCGGCGTGCGCTTCCGTCACCTTGGCGATGCCTCTCGCGTTCGTCGTCGCGTTCGAACCTCCTCCGGTCACAGTTGCGCCGGCGAGCGGATGAGTGACGCCCTTGGCGTTATCGAAAACGACCTTGACCTCAAATGGCTTGCCGGCGATCGCGCTAGCCGGAGCCGTCGTCGTCAGCGCGTATCCCTTGCTCTTCAACGACACGGCGGCGAACAGCAGCCGATCTCCGGGGTGGAGCTTGATGCCGCACACGCCAGTCGGCGCGGCGACATTGTTGACCAGAACTGCCCAATAGGCGGTCTTGCCACTCTCGGTCTTGCCGAGGATCTTCGTGACCAGATAATCGCCGAAGGATGACGAGAAGCTGCCGCCCCACCTGCCCTTGGTCGCGACGTTCAGCGCGCCGGCGCCGCTGTCGGCCGAGCACTTACCTCGCGGCGCCCCGCCCTTGGTGATGAAGCCGCTGCCGGGCACATGGACGGTCGTGGCGGGGAGCAGCGTGCGTGCGCCGCCTTCAATCCGGACCGTCACCGTGGGTCCGCCGGCGGAGGCGACGGCTACGGCTGCGCACGCCGCGAGCACTCCCGCCGCGCCGACGAACGCGGCGATGATCCTGGTTCTGTGATGCATCTGAGAGCCAGCCCTTTCCTCGAGGACGAATCGGCTTGTGGTCGGGTGAGGTCTCCTGGCTGACGGGTCGACCCGTGGCGCCTTCCCAGCCCGCGCCTCTGCGGACCAGTGGCTCTGTTGCCACGGGCATCCCCGATCACAGTGGCGGGTCCGCGCCGGATTCCCACCGGCTTCCCTTCACCACCGACCTTGAACGCAACGGATCCTACCGTCGTCGATGCGACGGCGCCGGCGTGCCGGAAGGACCGATGCGAGCTCCGAGTCGCTGACGAGGCTTCGATGACGGTCTCCGGGACGTTGCGCAGTGGCGGGAGTGGACAGTACTGGCATCAGGACCGCCACGCTGGCTAGAGGCCTGCGCGCCTGCGGTCCAGGCCGTCTCCATGTCGCTCGGGTAAGGTCGGGCTCGCGATCGGAAATCCAGAGCGAATCGACCGGCGTGTCGACCGCATATCGAAGGGGGAGAGTGTGACTAACACGCGCGAGATGTTGGAGGCCTCGCCGGGCGGCGTCCCGCTCGGAGTCGACGAGGTCGCAGGAGCGATCGACGCTTGCGTGAACTGTCTTCAAGCATGCACATCGTGCGCGGACGCGGATCTCGTGGAAACCGACGTCGACGAGCTGCGCGTATGCATCGCCCTCTGCCTGAATTGCGCGGACGTGTGCGACCTGACTGCGCGGCTCCTGTCCCGGCCCGCCCAGTCCGACCACGTGGTGGTTCACCGGGTGCTGCAAGCCTGCGTGCGCGAGTGCGCGCTCTGCGCCGAGGAGTGCGCCCGGCACGCCCAGCATCATCGTCACTGCGCAATCTGCGCCAAGGCGTGTCGCGCCTGCGAAGCGGCCTGCAGGGCCTTGCTCGACGCTGAAGCTTTGGAGGAGCTTGAAAAGCTAGCCGGCGCATAGGCTACCGTCCGGTTCGGGCCGGACGAGCTCGCTGATGCCCGCGACGCTGATCCCCAACGCCAAGTTGCGACTGTACCGGCACGCGGGCCACGCCTTCTTGTTCCAGGACTCGCGCGTGTTCACGGCGGGGATCGAGGGGTTCTGAGATGGACGACCCGCACCGGTTGGAGCGGTTCGTCGAGGCGCAGGATCGGGGAGGCACCTACGAGCTCGCCGCCGGGGAGCTGCGGGCGGGCCGCAAGCGCGGCCACTGGATGTGGTTCGTGTTCCCGCAGATCTCCGGACTGGGACAGAGCCCCATGTCACAGCGGTACGCGATCGCCTCGCTGGAAGAGGCCCGCGCCTATCTCGAGCATCCGGTGCTGGGCCCCCGGCTCGCCGAGTGCACCCGGATCGTCTCCGAGCTGGACGCCGGCAGCGCCGAGGACATCTTCGGCGGCATCGACGCGATCAAGCTGCGGTCGTCGCTGACGCTGTTTGCCCGGGCGAACCCCGGAGACGCGCTGTTCGCCGCCGTGCTGAACCGGTACTTCGGCGGCCAGGCCGACCCGGCCACCGATCGCCTGCTGTCCTGAGCCAAGCAGCGTTGGCCCTGCGTGTCCGCCGAATCCTTTCAGCCCGCGACGAAAGCTGGCAAGCTGCACCGATGACGTCGAAACGCCTTGGCCGCGCGGCGGTGCTGACGGCAATCGCGTTGCTGCTCGGGCTGGCTCCGGCCGCGCTGGCCCGCTGGCACCCGCCGCAGCGCTTCACCTGGTACTGGCAGCTCGATGGCCCGATCCCCAACTCGGTCAACGCGTCGGTCTACGACATCGACGGCTTCAACACGAAGGCCTCCGAGGTCGCGGCCCTGCACAAGCTCGGCAAGCGGGTGGTGTGCTACATCGACATCGGCACCTGGGAGAACTGGCGGCCCGACGCCAAGAAGTTCCCGCTGTCGGTGCGCGGCAAGAGCAACGGCTGGCCCGGGGAACGGTGGCTGGACATCCGCCGCCTGTCGGTGCTCAAACCGATCATGACCGGCCGCCTGCAGATGTGCGCGCGCAAGCACTTCGACGCGCTCGAGCCCGACAACATGGACGGCTACAGCAACCAGACCGGGTTCAAGCTGACGGCGAACAACCAGCTGGCCTACGACGAGTGGGTCGCCGGCGAGGCGCACCGCCTCGGGCTGGCCGTGTTCGAGAAGAACGATCCCGAACAGGCGCGCCAGCTGGAGGCGCACTTCGACGGCGCGCTCGACGAGCAGTGCAACCAGTACTCGGAGTGCGGGGCCTACCGCCCGTACCTGAAGGCGGGCAAGCCGGTGCTCAACGCGGAGTACAAGGCCTCGCTGTTCCCGGGATTCTGCGCCTCGGACGCGCGTCTCGGGATCATGGGCGTGCTCTACAACCTCGACCTCAACGGCCGCCTGTACAAGCCCTGCTGGGCCTCCGCGAACGCCTGAGTCGGTGCGAGAATGCCGCGGTGCCAGAGACCTCGCACCGGGATTTCGACGTCGTCGTGCTCGGCGACTGCAACCCCGACCTGGTTCTCAGCGGTGACGATCTGGTCCCGCAGTTCGGCCAGGTCGAGCGGCTCGTCGATGGCGCCGAGCTGACGATCGGCGGCTCCGGTGGGATCATGGCCGCGGGCGCCGCGCGGCTCGGGCTGCGCACCGCGTTCGTAGGGGTGGTCGGCGACGACCTGTTCGGGGCATTCATGCGCGACGCGCTCGCGCAGCGGGGCGTCGACACGGAGGCGATCGTGGTCGACACGTCCGCCCGCACCGGGCTCACCGTGATCCTGAGCCGCCCGGGCGACCGGGCGATCCTCACGTTCCCGGGGTCGATCGCGGCGCTGTCGGCCGACGGCTGGATCCCGGACCTGATCACCCGCACCCGGCACGTCCACGTCGCGTCCTACTTCCTGCAGACGTCGCTGATCCCGGGTCTGGCCACGCTGTTCCGGCAAGCCCGCCACGCCGGGGCGACAACCTCCGTCGACCCCAACTGGGATCCGGCCGAGCGCTGGGACGGCGGCCTGCGCGAGGTGCTCGCCGTCACCGACCTGTTCCTCCCCAACGCCGAGGAGGCGACCCGGATCGCGGGCCGCGACGATCCGGCCGACGCCGCCCGGTCGCTGGCCAGACTCGGTCCGGTGGTCGCGGTAAAACTCGGCGCCGAGGGCGCGCTCGCCGCCAGCGCCGATGGTCAGCTTGTGCGTGTCGCGTCACCGGTGGACACCGAGCCGGTCGACACGGTCGGCGCCGGCGACTCGTTCGACGCCGGCGTGCTCGCGGGACTGCTGAGCGGATCGAACATCGAGCGCGCGCTCGCGCTGGGGTGCGCCTGCGGCGCCCTGTCGACCCGCGCGGTCGGCGGCACGACCGCGCAGCCGACGCTCGAAGAGGCGCTCGCCGCATGATCGTATGCGTGGCCGGAAACCCGTCGATCGACAAGCTGTTCGAGGTCGACCGGCTCCACCACGGCGACATCCACCGCCCCGACCACTTCATCGCGCTCCCCGGCGGCAAGGGAATCCACGTCGCCCAGGTCGCGAAGGCGCTCGGCGGCCATGCGATCGTGACCGGGATCCTCGGCGGCCACGCCGGCCGCTGGATCGTCGATCAACTGGCCGCCGAAGGCGTCGACGGGCGCTTCGTGTGGGGCGAGGGCGAGACGCGCTCGAGCCTTTCGGTCGCCGATCGCGAGACCGGCTGCCTGACCGAGTTCTACGAGGCCGGCAGCCCGTCCAACGCCGAGGAGTGGGGCCATCTGGAGCGGCTCACGTCCGACCTGCTGCCGCTCGGCTCGTGGCTGGCACTGGCCGGCTCGATGCCCCCGGGCACTCCCGACGAAGGCTTCGGCCGGATGATCGCGCTCGCCCACGAGGCCGGTGTGCCGACCGCGCTGGACTCGCGCTCCGTCGGCTTGACCCAGACGCTGAGTGCGCGGCCGACCGTGGTCAAGATCAACGTCCACGAGGCTGCCGAGCTGCTCGACCGCCAGATCGAGGGCGTCGAGCAGGTCAAACGCGCCGCGTTCGAGATCCGCGACGAGATCGGCGGCGACGGCCACGCGGCGGTGATCACGATGGGTGAGGAGGGAGTCGTGGCGGTCGATCCCTCCAGTCGGGTCCACCGGGGCCGCCTGTACGAGCGCGGCAGCTACCCGGTCGGCAGCGGCGACGCGCTGCTCGGCGGGCTGCTCGCCGGCCTGGACCGGCACGACCCGTGGCCGGACGCGATCGCGTTGGCGCTCGGAGCGGCGACCGCCAACGCCGAGATCCCCGGCGCCGGCCACCTGGACGCGAGCCGCGCGCGGGCGCTCGCGGCGCGGGCCGAGATCTCCGAGCTCAGCGGATAGCCAGCCCGGTCCGGGCGTCGAACACGTGGACCTGCTCGGGCTCGACGCCGAGCCGGATCACGCTGCCCTCGGCTGGCCGGTCGCGCGGATCCAGGCACACCAAAGCCTCGAGCTGCGTCCCGTTCTGCGGGGCGATCGCGTCCGCCTCGGGCTCGTCGGAGGAGGCGGCGATCAGTTCGGCGGCCAGCGACCCGTGGACGATCAGCTCGTCGCCCAGCGGCTCGACCACGTCGACGCGGAAGTCGAGCGCCGGCATCCCGTCGACGGCCGGCCGCAAAGCCTCTGGGCGCAGCCCCACGACCAGCTCGCCGTCGGGCACGCCCGCCCGCTCCAAGGTCAACTCGCCGGCCTTGATGCGCCCGCCCGACGCCGACGCGCGCAACAGGTTCATTGGGGGACTGCCGATGAAGCCGGCCACGAATACGTTGGCGGGGCGGTCGTAGACCTCCTGCGGCGGGCCGAGCTGCTGCAGCTTGCCGTCGGACAGGACCGCGATCCGGTCGCCCAGCGTCATCGCCTCGACCTGGTCGTGGGTGACGTACACGGTGGTAACGCCGAGACGGCCGTGCAGGCGCTTGAGGCCCGCGCGCATCTGTACGCGCAGCTTCGCGTCGAGGTTTGACAGCGGCTCGTCGAGCAGGAACACCTCGGGCTCGCGGACGAGCGCCCGGCCCATCGCCACCCGCTGGCGCTGACCGCCCGACAGCTGGCCGGGGCGGCGCTTCATCAGCGCCTCGAGGCCGAGCATCTGAGCGATCTCGTTCACCCGGAGGTCGATTTCGGCGCGGCGCACGCGCTGCTGGCGCAGGGGATAGGCGAGGTTCTTGTAGACCGACATGTGCGGGTACAGCGCGTAGTTCTGAAACACCATCGCGATGTCCCGGTCCCGCGCCGAAACGTCGTTGACGACTCGGTCGCCGATCCGGATCGTCCCCTTGGTCGGCTTCTCCAGGCCGGCGACCATCCGCAGCGCGGTCGTCTTGCCGCAGCCCGAGGAACCGACCAGGATCATGAACTCGCCGTCGCCGATCTCGAGCGAGAGATCATCGACGGCCACCGCGCCACCCGGGAACACCTTCGTCACCTCGTCGAGCGCTACGCCCGGCATCTCAGTGCCACCCCGGAGCGCTCATCACTTGATCCCCGTGAACGCGATCGAGCGGATGAACCACCGCTGCGCGACCAGGAACACGATCAGCATCGGGATCTGGCTCATCACCGTGCCCGCCATCACCTGGTTCCAGTGGCTGCGGTGAGCGCCCTGGAGGGTCGCCAGACCGAGCTGCAGCGGTGCGTGGGCGGCCGTGTCGATGATGATCAGCGGCCACAGGAAGTCGTTCCACGACCACATGAACTGGATGATCGCGAGCGTCGCCAGCGCCGGCAACGACAGCGGCAGCACGATCTTGAACAGGATCCCCAGCCGCGAGGTGCCGTCGATCCGAGCGGCCTCCTCGAGCTCGATCGGCAGTGTGCGGAAGAACTGGCGCAGCATGAAGATCCCGAACGCGCTGCACAGGTTGGGCATGATCAGGCCGCCGACGCTGTCGACCAGGCCGAGGTGCTTGACGATCAGGAACGTCGGGATCAGCAGCACCTGGAAGGGGACCATCAGCGTCGCCAGCAGTACGACGAACAGCACGTCGCGCCCGAAGAACTTCAGCCGCGCGAACGCGTACGCGGCGAGGCTGCAGAACACCAGGTTGCCCGCGACCGTGGCCAGTGAGTAGAGCGCGCTGTTGAGGAAGAAGTGGCCGAACGGCTCGGAGTTCCAGGTCGCGACGTAGTTGTGCAGGTGGATCCCCGACGGGAGCACGACCAGCGGAAAGCTCTGCGCCTCCGAGCTGGTCTCCAGCGACAGGATCACCATCCAGATCAGCGGGATCAGCATGATCAGCGCGACCGGCAGGAGGAACAGGTGCCACGGGCTGAACGGCCACCGGCGGGGTGGCTTCTCGGGCTGGGCGTCGACCGCGATCAGACGGTCCGCTGCGGCTGTCGAGGTCGACATGTGGTGGTCGTCACGAGGTGTAGTAGACGCGTCGGCGGCCGACCCACAGCTGGAACAGGGTCACGATCAGGATCCCCACGAACAGCACGTAGGCGATCGCCGCGCCGTACCCGGCGTTGAAGAACTGGAACGCCTGCTGGTAGAGGTAGTAGACGATCACGGTGGTCGAACTCAGGGGGCCGCCGTGGGTGGTGACGTAGATCTCGTCGAACAGCTGCAGCGCGTTGATCGTCGACCACACCACGAGGAACAGCGTCGCCGGGCCGAGCAGCGGGAAGACGACGCTGCGGAACGTGGCCCACTTGCTGGCGCCGTCGATCTCGGAGGCCTCGAGCAGGTCCTCAGGAATGCCCTGCAGCGCGGCCAGGTAGATGATCACGTCGAACCCGAGCCACCCCCAGACGGTCATCGCGACGATGCAGTAGATCGCCTGGTTGGGGTCCTGAAGGAACTTCTGCTGCGGCAGGCCGAGCTCGTGCAGCACGTAGTTGACCAGCCCGAATGTCGGGTCGAGTAGCCACAGGAACATGATCCCGGTGGCCACGGTCGAGGTCACCAGCGGCACGAACACGGCCAGCCGGTAGAACCGGATCCCGCGGATCTTGCGGTTCAGCGCGACCGCCAGGCCAAGCGCGCCGATGATCGACACCGGCACGAACACGACCGTATATACGAGCGTGTGGCCGATCGCCGAGCGGAACTGCTGGTCCTTGGCCAGCGCCTTGTAGTTCGCCAGGCCGACGTAGTGGCCGGGGGCGAGCAGGTTGTTGGCCTGGAAGGAGAGCAGCAGCGACCAGCCGATCGGGATCAGCGCGAACACGGCGATCAGCAACACGGCCGGGGTCACGAATGCCCAGCCCGCGAAGTGTTCGGAGCCGACGAGCCGCTTCCAGGCGGGAGGCCTGCGGTGGGTCGTCCGGGTGCGCTGCGCCAGCGCGGTCATCGCCTCGCGGGGAGCACTAGCTCGGGGCCGAGAGGATGCCGTTCACCTGATTGGCCGCGTTCGACAGCGCCTGCTGGGGCTGCGCCTTGCCGAGCAGCACCGACTGGACCGCCTGGCCGACGACCGTCGAGATCTTCGGATAGGTGGTCGAGACCGGGCGCGACTGCGTGGCGTTGCGCAGGTTCGCGACCCACTCGCCGATCCCCGGGTACTTGGCGATGAACTTCTTGTAGCCCGGCAGCTTCGAAACCGAAGCGCGGATCGGCAGGTCGCCGGTCATCGTCGCCCACTCGAGGTCGATCGCAGGAGAGGTGAGCCACTTCAGGAACTCGACCGAGGCGTTCACCCGGGCAGAGCCGTTGTTGAACACGACCCAGTTGTCCGGGCCCGAGATCGTCTGGTGGTTCTGGTCGGCGGGGAGGATCGTGACGCCGTAGGGCTGCTTGCCGGTGTTGATCTGGCTGAGGTCCCACGGTCCGGTCCACAGCATCCCGATGTGGCCGGAGGTGAACACGCCGGGGTAGTTGTCGCTGCCGTCGTCCAGGTAGATCGAATTGTGCTTGGCCAGCGTCTGCAACATCGTCATCGCCTTCACGCCGGCGGCCGAGTCGAATGCGGCCTTCTTCCCGTCGGGGGTGAGGATCGAGCCGCCCGCCTGCCACAGCATCGCCCAGTACCGCCACACGGTGTCCTCGCTGGCGTCGTTGACGTATGCCCAGCCGAACTGCTTCTTGGCTGTGTTGGTGAGCTTGATCGCCGCGTTCTGGAAGTCCGTCCACGTCCAGTTCGCGGTTGGCGGTGAGATCCCGGCCTCGGCGAACAGCCGCTTGTTATAGACGAGCGCGAGGTTGTCGATCAGCGCCGGGATGCCGATCACCTTGCCGTTGACAGTGGCCACGTTGCGCGCCGCCTGCCAGAAGTCGTTCCAGTTCCACGACGGCGACTTGATGTAGGAGCTCAGGTCGACCGTGCTCGGGTTGGTCGCGATGTTCGCCGCCCACGAGCCGTAGAGATACGCGATGTCGGGCGGCTTGCCGCCGGCGACCGCGGCCAGCACCTTCTGCAGCGCATAGTCGGCGTTGCCGTAGAACTGCGCGGTCACCGTGATGTTCGGGTGGCTGGCGTTGAACTGCTTGACCAGGGCCTTGATCGACGTCGCCTCGACGTCGGTATAGCCGTGCCACAGGGTGATGTTCACGTGGCCCCCGGAGCTGGCGCCCGAACCACTGGAGGATCCGCTGCTGCTGCTACGGCTACTGCTCGAACTCCCTCCACAGGCGGCCAGCATCAGTGCGGCCGCAACGACAAACAGACAAACGCGCTTCATCTCTCCTCCAGTCACCTCATGGCAGAACGACGGATCTCGTCAGGTGCTGTGGTTGGTCTGGGTCAAGGCCGCGGAACTGCGCGAGCGCCACCGCCGCCCGCTGGAGCGTGACCAGCTCGGCCATCGGGTCGCCTCGGCCCTCGTGCACCGACGCCCCGGTGGTGCGGACCGCCGCGACCAGGTCCTCGTCGGCGCCGGCCAGGAACCAAACCAGCGTGCTCGGCCCCGCGACGCTGATCGGCCCGTGGCGGTACTCCATCGCCGGGTAGGACTCCGCCCACGCGCCGGCCGCCTCACGGAACTTCAGCGCGGCCTCGAACGCGAGCCCGACGCTCCAGCCGCGCCCCAGGAACACGAAGTGCTCGAACTCCGGGGGCTCGACCGGCAGCGGTCGGGACAACCCCGCCTCGGCGTCGGCGATCGCCGGTCCCACGTCGTCGCCGAGGTGTGCGCGCAGCAGCGCGAGCACCGTGGTGGCGAAGCGGGTCTGGACGATCGAGGACTCGTCGGCGAACTCCAGCAGTACCGCGTCGCCGGCGGTCTGCACGACCGGCGTGCCCGGCACGGCGGAGATCGCCAGCGACGGCGTCCCGGCAGAGAGCGCGTCGAGCGCCCGCACGACCTCGGTCGTCGTGCCCGAGCGCGAGATCGCCACCACCAGGTCGTAGCGGCGGGTACTCGGCATCTCCGAGGCGACGAACGCGTCGGTCTCGCCGATGCCGTGCGACTCGCGGATCCCGGCCACCGCCTGGGCGATGTAGTACGAGGTGCCGCAGCCGATGATCGCGACCCGCTGACCCGGCTCGGGCAGCCTCGCCCCGACCTCGGCGGCCACGCCGGCGGCCTTTCCCCAGAGTGCCGGCTGGCTTTCGATCTCGCGCAGTGTCACGCTCACTTCTGCGCAATATATGGATCAGATGTGCAAGATGCAACACCAGATCCGCCGTCCCATGCTCATTACGCCTGCCTGCGACATACACTGCGCACATGCAGCAGCCTGAGCGACTCGGCGCGATCCTCGAGCGGCTGTCAGCGGACGGGAGCCTGAACGTGGGGGAGATCGCGGTCCAGCTCGACGTCTCGGCGGCCACGATCCGCCGCGACCTGCGGCTGCTCGAGAGCCAGCACCTGCTCGGCCGCACGCACGGCGGGGCGGTGCCCCAGGGCGTGCTGTACGAGCTGCCGCTGCGCTACAAGAGCACGCGCCAGCCCGAGCAGAAGCTCCGGATCGCACGCGAGGCGGGGACGCGCGTGCGCGAGGGCTGGGCGATCGGGCTGACCGGCGGGACCACGACTACCGAGGTCGCCCGCGTGCTGGTCGACCGCCAGCAGCTGACGATCGTGACCAACGCGCTGAACATCGCCTCCGAGCTGGCCGTCCGGCCCAACCTCAAGCTGGTGGTCACGGGCGGCGTTGCCCGCTCTGAGTCCTACGAGCTGGTCGGGCCGCTGGCGGAGGCCAGCCTGCACGGGCTGAACCTCGACATGGTGTTCCTCGCCGTCGACGGGATCTCACCCGTCGCCGGCCTGACCACGCACCACGAGATCGAGGCCCACACCAACCGCGCCCTGCTCAGCCGCGCCAACCAGGTCACGGTCGTGGCCGACAGCTCGAAGATCGGCAAGGTCGCGTTCGCGCGGATCTGCGAGCTGTCCGAGGTCGACGAGCTGATCACCGATGATGGCGCCGACGCCGAGGCGATCGCCGCGCTTCAGGACGCGGGCGTGCGCGTCACGACCGTCTGACCGTCGTCTTGGGGCCGGACCGGATGCCGGCCGGGAGCAGGTCGCCGTGGGCGTCGATTAGCTCGTCGACGATCGAGCGGATCGCCTCGATCGTGAGCGTCGCCCCGGCGTTGGGGTCGAGCATCACCGCCTGATAGACGTGCTCGCGGCTCTCCTCGAGCGCCGCCCGCATCGTCAGCTGGGCGACGTTGACGAACGTGCGGTTGAGCGCGGCGCACTGTGGTGGGAGCGATCCGATCGCGATCGGGTGGACGCCGTCGCCGTCCACGCGGCACGGGACCTCGACGCAACAGCCGTGGGGGAGATCGTCGATCAGGCCCTCGTTGCGGACGTTTCCGTACTCGACCCGGGGCTGGCCGGTGACCAGCGAATGGATGTAGCGGGGCGCGAGCTCGCCCTCGCGCTCGATCGGGATCGCTGCGCCGTCGTGGAGCGCCCGGCGGACGTCGGCGTACTCGTCGAGGTTCTCGAGCGAGCGGCGGAGGTACTCGTCGACCGGGATCCGGTAGCGCTCGAGTTGGTCGTCGTGGCGCATGAACCACGGCACGTACTCGGCGCTGTGCTCGCTGGACTCGGTGGGGAAGTAGCCGAACGAGCGGTACAGCTCGATCCGCACGCGGCGCCCCAGGCCCTCGGGGTCGCGCTCGATCGCCTCGTCGAGCAACGGGTACAGGTCCTCGCCGTCGCGCTCGAACTTGAGCACGAACGCCTGATGGTTGAGGCCTGCGGTCGTGTAGTCGATCTCGTCGACCGGCACCCCGACGATCTCGGCCAGCTGCTCGTGAGTGTTCTGCACCGAGTGGCACAGCCCGATCGCGTTGCGCAGCTCGGTGCCCTCCCACACGGCCCAGGGAAGCATCGCCATCGGGTTGGCGTAGTTGAGCAGCATCGCCTCGGGGCACACCTCGAGCATGTCGTTGGCGATCGCCACCAGCACCGGGATCGTCCGCAGCCCGCGGAACACCCCGCCGACGCCGATCGTGTCGCCGATCGTTTGGCGCAAGCCGTAGTGCCCCGGCATGTCGAAGTCACGCAGCGTGGCGTCAAACCCGCCCACCTGGATCTCGTTGACGACGAAGTCGGCGCCCTCGAGTGCGGCGCGCCGGTCGAGCTCGGCGCGGATCTGAAAGCCCGCGCCGGTCTCCTTGGTCACGTATCGGGCGAGCCGCTCAGCGGTGTCGAGCCGCTGCTCGTCGATGTCGTGGAGCGCGATCGTCGTGCCCGCCAGCTCGGGGAAGTCGGACAGGTCGGCGAGCAGGATCTGGGTGAACTCGACGCTCCCGGCGCCGATCAGCGTGATGTTCGTCATGATCGATAGTGTCCTACTTGGCGTTAGTTCGTGCAAGAACGAGCATGCTTGGGATCACGCCTCGAGCTGGCCGAAGGCGCCCAGCAGCACTGCGTTGACCGCGGCAACGACCGCGAACGCGATCCCGGCCACGGTGGCGCCGGCGGCGATCAGCGCCACCGCCGCGAGCGCGAAGCAGCCGAGCTCGAACGCGACCCGGGTCTCACGGGGCAGCCGGCGCCGCGACCGCGGCGCAGCCCAGATACCCCAGGCAGCGATGAACAGCGTCGGCAGCGCGACGGCCAGGATCACCGCGAGCACGACCGGGGAGTGGCTCGCGCCCCAGTAGGCAAACGCGGCGACCGCCGCCAGTTCCAGCAGGAACTTCAACCCGAGGTTGGCCGCCTTCAGCCCCGCCATCCGGGGCAGCCTACGCGGCCAGGCCGGCCACGGGTCGATCGGGTTCGGAGGGCCGGACCTCCTCGAGCCGATCGACGCCCGCCAGCGCCGGGAACAATCGGCCCCAGGTGAGCGCCAGCAGGATCGTGATCACACCGCCGCCGACGACCGCCGGCACGGTGCCGATCAGGAAGGCGGCGAGCCCGGATTCGAACGCGCCCAGCTGGTTGGATGCGCTGATGAACACCATCTCGACCGCGTTGACGCGGCCACGCAGGCGGTCGGGGGTGGCCAGCGCAACGGTGGTGGCGCGGATGTTCATGCTGTAGAGGTCGACGAACCCGCTGGCGATCAGCGCCAGCAGCGAGATCACGAACACGCGCGACAGGCCGAACACGATCATGCTGGCGCCGTACAGTCCGACCGCGATCAGCAGCGTACGCCCGGCGCGGCCGCCGATCGGGCGCCGGGTGATGTACGCGGCGCCGAGCAGCGCGCCGACCGCGGGCGCGGCCCGGAGCACGCCCAGGCCGGTCGGCCCGACGTGCAGGATCGACTTGGCGAACACCGGCAACAGCGCGATCGCGCCGCCGAACAGCACCGCCAGCAGGTCGAGCAGAATCGCGCCGAGCAGGATCTGAGTGCGGCCCACGAACCGCAGCCCCTCGAGCACGCCCTCCATGCTCGCGGACTCGGGGGCGGCCTCCTCCTCGACCACGGCTGGGGCCTGACCTCCCTCGGCGGCGGCCACCGCTCGCGGGCGGATCGCGACCGCACACACCGACGATGCCAGGCACACGCCCGACGCGAGCAGATACACGAACGTGGGGGATACCCCGTACAGAAAGCCGCCGAGCGCCGGCCCGATCACGGTGCCGCCCTGGGTGGCGATCGACCGCAGGTTCATCGCGCTCTGCAGGAGCTCGGGACCGACCAGCGTCGGCGGCATCGCCCTCGCCGCCGGCAGGCCCAGCGCCATCGATGTCCCGGCCACCATCGCCAGCCCCAGGTACGGCCACACCTCGGTCACGCCCGCCGAGCTGACGGCCCCCAGCCCCGCGCCGACGCCCGCGCCGAGCACCAGCGCGGCGGCGAAGATCAGGCGCCGCGGGAACCGGTCCGCCAGGTGTCCGAAGGGCAGCGCGAACACGAACAGCGGGATGAACTCGGCAAGTCCGATCCAGCCGAGGTCAAGCGCGCTGCGGTGCAGCGAGTAGACCTCCCAGCCGATCGCGACCTCGAGCATCTGCAGCGCGAGGTCCATCCCCAGCAGGGCCAGCCACCACAGCAGGAAGTCGCGCTCCCCGAGCGCGGGGCCGAGGCGCCTCAAGCGGCTGTCGGCGGCCGTGGCATCGGCAATCCAGCCTAGCTACGGCCAGCCCAGCCCGCGCTCGCGGCAGGTCGAGCTGACGCGTCGACGCGGCCTCGGGGGTGCATAACACGACAAATCCGGCCGTGACGCTGGGGTCCTGCCGTGCTGGGCACGTATACGGTGCACAACACGGCACGCCTCGCCCGAGCAGGCGGACTTGACGCGCTGTGCACCGCTTACGGCGCCTGAAAGCTCGCGTTTCCCACGTCTGTGAGGCGTTCGACTTCGCGCTCGCCGACCTGCCGACCCCGGTCCAGCGCAGGCGCGGTGGTCTGTAACGGATCGCGCCCTGCCGAGACCAAGCAAGCCCTCGAACCGATGGAGCTGCTCGCACTGCGGCGCCAGCAGATGGGCTTCAGGACGGCCAGCGCTCGGGCACGAGCACGACGCGGAACCCGTCCGGGTCGGCGACCGTGATGCCGTGCTCGGCCCAATACGGGTTGGCGGGCGTGACTGGCTCGACTCCGAGCCGGGCCGTCGCCGCCTGCACCGCCTGCTCGTCGCCTAGGTACAGGACCAGCAGGGACTCGGGATGCGGAACCGGCGCACCCTGGTCGCCTCCGGCGGTGAGCTCGAGGTGGGCCCCGGTGCCCGGCACCTCCAGGAACACCCCGTCGTACCCGTCGTGGTCGTGAAAGCCGCCGATCTCCGCGAGGCCGAGCCCGTCGCGGTAGAACCGCACGAGTTCCTCCAGTCGTTCGGTATGCCGCGCAACCCTCAGCTGCATCACCTCAGCCTACGGGGGTCGCTCAACAAACATGTAGCGACCGAGCCGTTTCCGGGTACTGTGGCGGCGTGGGACAGCAGGTCGCGGCGAGGACGTTCACCCGCGAGGACCGCCAGCGCTACCGGCGCAAGGTCCGCGCCTGCCTCGACGTGTTCGCGCGCATGCTGTCGGAGGCGCGGTTTCACCCCGAGAAGCGGTCGTTCGGCCTCGAGATCGAGTTCAACCTGACCGATGACCGGGGCGACCCGGCGCTGATCAACGCCGCCGCGCTGGAGGCGATCGCCGACCCGGCGTTCCAGACCGAGCTCGGGCAGTTCAACGTCGAGATCAACATCGAGCCGCGGCTGCTCGAGGACGGCGTGTTCTCACAGCTCGAGCGCGACGCGCGCGCCAGCCTCAACAACGCCGAGGACCGGTCTCGCACCGTCGGCGCGCACATGATGATGATCGGGATCCTGCCGACGATCAACGAGGAGCACCTGCACGCCGAGACGTTCAGCCCAAATCCGCGCTACGCGCTGCTCAACGAGCAGATCTTTGCGGCCCGCGGGGAGGATCTGGAGATCTCGATCGACGGCGTCGAGCGGCTGTTCACGCACGCCGACACGATTGCCCCCGAGGCCGCGTGCACGAGCGTGCAGCTGCACCAGCAGGTCGACCCCGAGGCGTTCGCGCGCTACTGGAACGCCGCCCAGGCGATCGCCGGCGTGCAGGTCGCGGTCGCCGCCAACTCGCCGTTCTTCCACGGCAAGGAGCTGTGGCGCGAGACCCGGATCGCGCTGTTCGAGCAGGCCACCGACACCCGCCCCGAAGAGCTGAAGGTGCAGGGAGTGCGGCCCCGGGTGTGGTTCGGCGAGCGGTGGATCACGTCGATCTTCGATCTGTTCGAGGAGAACGTGAGCTACTTCCCGGCGTTGCTGCCGGTGTGCGACGAGGAGGACCCGCTCGAGATGCTCGAGCGCGGCGACGTCCCGCACCTGAACGAGCTGCGACTGCACAACGGCACGATCTACCGCTGGAACCGCCCGATCTACGACGTCGTCCGCGGCCAGCCGCACCTGCGGGTGGAGAACCGAGTGCTCCCGGCCGGTCCGACGGTCGTCGACATCCTCGCCAACGCCGCGTTCTACTACGGGCTGCTGCGGGTGATGGCCGAGGAGGAGCGGCCCGTGTGGTCGCAGATGTCGTTCAGCGCGGCCGAGGAGAACTTCCACGTCGGCGCCCGCGAAGGGATCGACGCGCGCGTGTACTGGCCGGGGGTGGGGGAGGTGCCGGCGGCCGAGCTGGTGGTCAGGCGGCTGCTGCCGATCGCGCGCGAGGGGCTCGATCGCTGCGGCGTGGACGCGGGCGACGCCGACCGGCTGCTGGGAATCATCGAGCGCCGGTGCGTGGCCCTGCGCAACGGCGCCTCCTGGCAGAGCCAGACGTTTCACCACTTCTTCGAGGCCAAGCAGATGGACCGGCTCGAGGCGCTGCGGCGGATGACGACGCTGTATCGCGAGTACATGCACAGCAACCAGCCGGTCCACGACTGGCCCGTCCCCGGTTAGCCGGGGGCCGCACCGGTCAGGCGGCCCAGGCCGGCTCCGCGCCCTGCTCGCGCACCCACTGGCCGACCAGCCCGCGGAGGTGCGCGACGAACCGATCGTGCTCGTGGGCGGGGTACGCGGAGCGCACCGTCTTGACCAGTAACCGGTCGAAGTCGCCCGACACGACCCAGTCGAGCACCAGCTCGTCGACGTGCGCCAGCCGGCTGTCGCAGAAGTCGTGGTAGCGGTCGGTGTCGAAGTACTCGTCGGTCAGCGCCCGATAGGAGTTCAGCTTCTCCTCGTAGCCCAGGTCCTCGCGGTCGGCGATCTCGAAGTACCGGCGCGTGTCGAGGTCGAGCGACGGTCGGCGGCCTGTGACCGTGCAGAACGTGCACCACCTGAGCAGCGTCTTGATTACTCGCGGGAAGTAGTAATGGAGGCTGGTCAAGGCGACGTCGGGCGAGGCGTTGGCGTAGTCGATCGGATGAACCTGGTCGCCGCGCACCAGGCACTCGCAAGAGTTGAACTCCCAGCGGAAGAACGCGTTGACCAGCTGGCTGACCGTCAGCACCTCGTCGCCGACTTCGGGCGACAGGAAGTCGTGGGCGACCGCGTAGCGGTCGTGCATCGGCAGGTCGGGGCGGAACTTCATCACGATCGTCTCGGGGCCGATCGACAGCGAGCGGGCGAACACGTCGAAACCCTCGACCGAGGCCTGCAGGTGCATCAGCCGCTGGCCGGACGCGTCGTAGGCGCGCTCGAGCTCGGAGCGGTCGCGCACGCGGCTGACGCCGATCCACTGGCCGCCGTCGTAGGGCTTCATGAACAGCGGGTAGCCGATCTTCTCGGCGATCGCCGGCAGGTCGAACGGGAGGTTGTAGCGCGCCGCCGTGTACTGGAAGCGGGCGTTGTCGGGCGGGTCCTTCTGGGGGACCAGCACGGTCGGCGGGACCTTCAGGCCGAGGCGGATCATCGCGCAGTAGGCCGCGTGCTTCTCCATCGACTGGAACGTGAACGGGCTGTTGAGCAGGTACACGTCGTTCATCAGCGCGACCTTCTTGAGCCATTCGCGCGGGAGGTAGTACCAGTAGGCCAGCCGGTCGATGACCAGCTCGTGGCGGGGCTTGTCGCGCAGGTCGAACGGTTCGATCGTGATCCGCTCGGTGGCGAGGCGGTGACGGTCCCCGGCGGCGTCGGTGATCTCCCCGAGGCGGGAGGCGAGCGTCTCGAACGCGGTCGGCCAGTCCTCCTCGGTCCCGAGCAACATTCCGATCAGGTGCGTTGTGTCTGTCATCAGCAGAAGCGCGGCAGGTGGTGCGCGAGCTGCGCGCGCCACGAAGGCCAGTCGTGGGCGATGTCATACCCCCACAAGTCGAGCTCGTATCGGAGCCCCTTGGATCCCAGCAACGCCGCCAGGCAGCGGGTGGAGGCGAGCGCGCCGGTCGTGTCCTCCCACTGCCCCTGGCCGCATACCAGCAGCAGGCTCAGCTGCGAGCGCAGCCATTGGAGGTGGTCGCCGCCGAGGTGGGCGACGTAGTCCATCGGGTTGTTGAAGTAGGCGGCGTCGCCGCGCTCGCCCCAGCCGTCCCAGGACGCCGGGTTATAGCTGCCCGACATGCAGATCGCCAGCGGGAACACGTCGGCGCGTTTGAGCGCGAAGTTGGCGGCGTGGAACGCGCCGAGGCTGACGCCGCAGGCGATCAGCTCGCTCGCCCCACCGCAGTCGTCGCGTACGAACGGCACCACCTGGTCGAGGATCCACGACTCGTACAGCTGGTGGCGGCGGGCGCGCTCCTCGAGCGGAATCGACCGGTCAGACCAGGACTCGCCGTCGAACGAGCCCACGCAGTAGAGCTTCACGCGACCGGCCGCGAGCAGGTCGCCGACCGCGTCGACCATCCCGTGCCGCTCGAACTCGCCGGCGTCGCCGCGCTCGGCCGGAAACGCCAGCACCGGGCGGCCCCAGTGCCCGTAGGTGGCGACGCCGTTCACCGCACCACCCACAGCCGCTCGAGCAACCCCGTCAGGTGGGGGTGCAGGGCGTCGCGCCAGCCGGTGTAGTTGTGCAGGTCGGACACTTCGTGCAGCTCGGCGGCGTAGCCCTGGGCGGCCAGCGCCGACGCCATCAGCCGGTTGTTGTGGACGTTCTCCTCCTCGACGCCGCAGGTCATGATCGCAGGCACCGGCTCGCCCGGACCGCGGCTACGCAGCACGCCGCCGACGAACCGCACGATCCTGTGATAGCGCTGAAAACCCGACTCGTGGCGGTCATACCGGGGCACGAAGAAGCTGCCCGACTGCATCAACAGCCCGGCGAACGTGCCCGGCCACGTGCGCTGCGCCTGGAGCATCGCCAGGCCGCCGAGGCTGGCGCCGATCCCGACCGGCCGGCCGGCAACTCCGAGCTGATCGCGCAGCGCGGGCAGGATCCGCGAGCTCAGCGCGCGGCCGTAGACGGCCGAGGCCGAGTACCACTCGTTGCGGTCGCCGGGGGGTAGCAGCGCCACCCGGAACGGCGGCAGCGCGCCCCGCTCGATCATCGCCGCGGCGTAGCGGGTCAGGCCCGCCAGCGCGTCGTACTCGGGACCGTCGTGGGCGACCAGCAGCGGCAGCTCGCCGTCGCCGGGGGACCACACGCCGAGCTCCAGCGGGCGGCCGAGCACGCGCACGCTCAATGTGCCGACGGTCGCCGGCACCCCGGGCTCCTGCAGCCACGCCGGCGGGCGGTAGCCCGGCGCCGACAGCACCGACTTCTCCCCAAACGCCCCAGGGGCGCGCTGCGGGTTGCCGGGGTCGCACACGACCTCGCTGGCACCGTCGTTGCCGACGAGCTCGAGCTGGTACTCGAGCCGGGCGATTTGAAAGCTCGGCAGTCGCAGCACCCAGACGCCGTCGTCGCGCTCGAAGTCGCGCGAGCGCACAGGCAGATCGGAGCACAGGCGCACGGCCGCATACCGCCGCTCGGGATCTTGCAAGCGGAGCGTCCCCAGCATCGGCCCGAAGGTAGCGTCCCGGCCGTCGGCCGCGGTCTACAAGGTGATCCTCGGGGGATCGGCGCCGGCGCGCTCGCAGGTCTTGCCAGCGACCAGGCAGGCAAATTCCGCCGCCTCGACGACCGCCTCGCGGTCGGACAGCTGCGCACCGCCGAATCCGTCATGCAGCCAGCGCGCCAGGAACCCGGCCGTGAACGCGTCGCCCGCGCCGATCGTGTCGACCACCTCGACCGGCGGCGAGGAGACCGGCACCGCATCGTCGCCCGACACGACGAGCGCCCCGTCGGCTCCGAGGGTGACGAGCGCCACTGCCGGGCCGGCCCGCAGCAGCTTGCGGCTGGCGGCCTCGGGACCGAGCTCGGGCTCGATCCACGCGAGGTCCTCCGCGCTGGCCTTGAGCACGTCCGTGCGCCGCAGCGCCCGTTGCAGCCGCTCCGTGTACACGGAGCGGTCCGGGATCAGCGACGGCCTGACGTTCGGGTCCAGCACGGTGAGCGCCGCGGCCGCCGCATCGGTCTCCAGCACCGCGAGGATCGCGTCGGACAGCGGCTCGAGCATCAGCCCGAAGCTCCCGCCGACGAGCGCGTCGAGGGTGTCCGGCAAAGCGGCGAGCGCATCGGTCGCGGTCAGCGCCGCCGCCGCGGTGCCCTCGGTGTAGAAGCGGTAGTCGGCGGCGCCGTCGCTGCCCAAGGCGGCGAGCGCCAGCGTGGTCGGCAGCCGGGTGTCGACGAGGCTGTCCACGCCGACCCCGTCGTCGGTCAGCGCCTTGCGCAGACGGACGCCGAACCCGTCGTCGGAGACGCAGCCCAGGAACTCGACCCGCTGTCCCAGCCGGGCGAGCGCCCGGGCGGTGTTGAACGGGCCGCCGCCGCAGTGCGCCGCGAGCCGGTCGTCCTCGCTGGGCACGAGGTCGACAGCGACTCGCCGGCGACGACGATCATCGCGTCAGGTTAGGGGGCTGCCGGGAGGGCGGGGTCGAGGGCCCGCCCTCCCGTTGACCACGATCGTCTGGCCGAGGTTGTTCGTGGTTCGCCACCACCGTTGATGTCGACCCGTCCAAGACAGTCGAGTCGGTCGCGTTGCCCGACGTCGGCAACACGGTCGCCAACGGCAACACGGCGATGCACATATTCGCGATGAGTCTCGGCTAGCTAGCCGCACGGCGAGGAAAGCCCACGGCCCCCCGGGCGAGGACGGCGGGATGGATCGCCCCGGGGTCGTGGGCAGAGCCCCGGCCGGGCTCGGCGCTTGAGCGGGAAGTTCGTTCCGCTCGACCCACCGCCGACGCCGAGCGGAACGTTCTGCCCGCTGAGCGGGAACACTGTTCCCCTCGGCGATTCGAGGACGCCGAGGGGAACGGACTTCCCGGCCGGGCGAAACGTCACATCGGATGACCGCGGCTCGCCGCGTGTGACGTTATGCCCGCCGAGGCGGGTTTCGTGGCGCGCGACGCGGAGGACGAGTCGGCGGGTGCTCAGCGGCCGGCGTAGGCGCGGACGTCGGCGACGCTCCACCAGCTGGCACTCGCCGCCGTGAGCGTCATCCGCACGTACCGGACGGGCGATCCGTCGAGCGCAACCGTGATCAGCTGGCCGCTGCCGGTGCCGTCGGCCACCGCGGTCCGCCAGTTGGTCCCGTCGGCGCTGACCGTGACGGCGTAGCCGCGCGGGAAGTCGCCGGTGCTCACGCCGGTGTCGAACACGACCTGGCGCACGCGCTGGACGCGGCCGAGGTCGACCTGCAGGTACTGGCCGGGCTGTTGCGCGGCGCCGGTCGACCAGCGGGTGCTGGCGTCGTCGTCGACCGCGCTGGCGGCCACGTCGCCCTGGCAGCACGGGTCGGTCGGTCCGGCCGGGTCGGCGGTGGCGTGCCAGCCGCTCGGGTCGAGCTGCCTGAGCGAGCTCGGTCCGCCCGGGTTGCCGGGCCAGGTGAACGTGGCCAGCGCGCCGCCGGGGAGCGTGTAGGTGAAGCTCCGGCCGCCCTCGGAGACCGCGAACGCCTGGGGGTTGTCGTTCTCGTTGTGGGCCACGAGCACGGTCGTGCCGTCGGGGTCGCGGAACGCCTCGTCCATGACCTGGCCGTTCCAGCCGGTCGTGCCGAACGACGTGCTGGCGATCCGCACCGCGCCCGGCTTGACGAATCGGCTGAGGTGCCCGAGCGTGTAGTACTCGGCATTGCGGGTGACGGTGTCGCCGGGTCCGACGGTGACGATCGGCGTGCAGTTGTCGCAGCCGCCGACGTGCGGCCCGCCCGATGGGTCGAGCGCGACGTTCCAGTTGATCACGGTCTTCGCCCAGTTGCGGGGCGAGCCGATGATCAGGTTGCGGGCGTGCCACTTCAGCGTGTCGGAGAACGTGTTGGCAGGGTCGCTGGACTGGCTTCCGGAGCACTCCGTGAAGTAGATGTCCTTGTCCGGGTACTGCGCGTGGAGTGCGCTCATCGCGCTCGGGTCGCCGAAGTAGCAGTGGTACGCGGTGCCGGAGATCCACCGGGCGGCGCGCGAGGACAGGACCTGCTGGGGGTAGTCGTCGACGTCCGCGGTCTCGTCGGGCGGCGTCGAGGCGATGTCGTTGGGGTGCTCTGACCAGTTGTGGTCGTAGGCGAGAATCTTGGTCGGCAGGTGCGCGGCGTGCAGCATCGGGCCGAGCGCCTCGATCACCTTCTCCTCCTGCCAGGAGGGCAGGTCGGTCCCCGGGTAGCCCGACGGCGCCCGGTTCTGCGGCTCGTTCTGGACCGTGATCGTGTCGACCCTGACGCCCTGCGCCCGGTAGGCCTGGACGAACTTCGTCAGGTACAGCGCGTATGAGCGGTAGATCCGCGGGCTGTCGATCAGGCGGCCGCCTATCAGCGAGTCGTTGGTCTTCATCCAGGCCGGCGGGCTCCACGGGCTGGCGACGATCTGCAGCTTAGGGTTCAGCCGCTTGGCCTGGCGCAGCAGCGGCAGGATCTTGTCCTCGTCGTGGGCGACGCTGAAGTGGCGCTGGCGATAGTCGGTCTGCCCGGCCGGCGTGTCGTCGTAGGTGTAGTCCCGGTTGGCGACGAAGTCCGACGCGCCGATCGGCTGGCGCAGGTAGCTCAGCCCGTCGCCGGTGCGTGGGTCAAACAGCGAGCGCATCGTGGCCGTGCGCGCGGCGGGCGACAGCCGGTAGAGGACGACTGCCGAGGAGTCGGTGATCGCGCCGCCGAAGCCCGACATCGTCTGGAACGTCCGCGACGGGTCGACGACCGCGGTGACTGCTGTCGGGGTGGCGCTGCCAAACGGGACCGACCCCATGTCGGTGAGCTTGTCCTGCCCGTCGGGGGTGGTCAGCCAGAGGTGCGCGTTTGTCGCGGTGGGCCCGGACGGAGCAGCGGACACCGGGGCCGCCGCGATCAGCAGCGCAACAGCCACTGCGAGCGGCACCAGCAGTGGACCGATACCTCTCGCTGGCCTCGCTCGTGCCACGGTGGGCGTGGTACCCAGGGTCGCGGGAGGTGAAACGCCGGGCTAGAGCGCTGCGAACTCCTCAAACAGGGCCTTCGCGGCGGCGATCCCGAGCGGGATGTAGTCGACCAGCATCCGCTCGTTGGGGGAATGGATGTTGGCGTCGGGCAACGAGAACCCGGTGATCACCGTGGGGATACCGCGGTCGGCGAGCGCGGCCGCGACCGGCAGCGTGCCGCCGGTCCGGATCAGGGCCGGCCGGCTGCCCAGGGCCCGCTCGAACGCCTTGATGCCGAGCTGGATCGCGGTCGCGTCGGGCGCCACCATCGCAGGATCCGCGGAGGCGAGCTTCTCGACGTCGAGCTCGGCGCCCGGGGGCGCGGCGCCACGGAGCAGGCGCTCGAATGCGGCCTCGATCTCGGCGGACCGCTGCCCGGGCGCAAGGCGGATCGACACGTTCGCGGACGCCTGCACCGGGAGCACGGTCTTCTGCAGGTGCGGGGAGCCGCTCTCGATCCCGTTGACGTCGAGCGCGGGCTCGGCGAACGTCCGCACGTAGTACTCATCGGCGGCGCGGGCGTCCATCGGCCGGGCCCCCTGGTCGGCGAGCTCCCCGGCGCCCGTCGGGAGCTCGCTCCAGTCGGCGAGCTCTTCGCTGGTCGGGGCCAGCACTCCGCCCCGCAGCGGCTCCGCCAGCCGCCCGTCGACCGCGATCAGGGCATCCAGCGTTCGGATCAGCGCGTGTGAAGCGTTCAGCGCGGCGCCGCCGAACACGCCCGAGTGCAGGTCGCGAACGCCGGTGCGCATCGTCAGGTGGAAGTAGACGATCCCGCGGGTGGCGATGTTGAAGGCGGCGCGGTCGCGGGCGATCATCGCGCTGTCGAAGATCACAGCGGCGTCGGCGCCGCGCTCGTCGGCCGCGAGGAACTCGAGGATCGACTCGCCGCCCGTCTCCTCCTCGCCGTCGCAGGCGAAGCGAACGTTGACCGGTAGCTCACCGGCCTGCGAGAGCTCGCGCGCCGCCGATAGGAGTAGGTACAGCTGGCCCTTGTCGTCGGCCACGCCGCGGGCGTAGAGGTCCTCGCCGCGGACCTCGGGCTCGAACGGCGGCGACTCCCACAGCGACAGCGGGTCGGGCGGTTGGACGTCAAAGTGCCCGTAGCAGAGTACGGTCGGGGCGTCGTCGGCATCGCGCGAGGCGCGCAGCTCGCCGACTGCGAGTGGCTGCCCGTTCCAGTCGAGCAGCTGCGCCTGGCCGCCGGCGGTGCGGATCAGCGCACAGACCCACTCGCCTGCCCTGGCGACGTCGCCGGCACGCTCGGGATCGGCGCTGACAGACGGGATCCGGAGGAACTCGGCCAGCTCGTCAAACCATGGCGGCACGGCGGCGAGGCTACTCGACCGCGGCGGCGACCGCTGTTCTGGAATCGTGAGCGGTACGGGCGGAGCGGCGCGGGGGAGGCCACTCATCAGTAGCTTCACTCAAGTCCGCATGATCTGCGTCCGATATAAGCCCTAGCGAGGCCCAGTGGGCCCTATCACGCAGCGCTCGGAACGAGCGCTGAGGCAGATCGCGAGGCACGGACACGCTTCGCAATTAGAAACGGGGTAGAGATGGCGACGATTGACGAGCAGCCGACCGCGGCGGATAACTCGCGGCTGTGTCCACATTGCGAGTGTCCGGTAGGTAGCGCGAAGTTCTGTCCGGAATGCTCGTATCCGCTCGACACCTCCGCGACGACTTGGAATGGGATGCGCGCGGTTGAGCCCGATCAGATGAGCGCAGCCACCACCGGATCGATGCCGGCCGCCGCTCCGCCCGGATATGACACGTCGGCCGGAATGCCGCCCTATCCGCCGCCGGGGACGACCACGACTGGTGCGATGCCGGCGGTGCCACCTCCCGGTTCGACGGGGAAGCGCCGTTCTCGTCTCGCTCTGATCGTGGCTGGCCTCGCTCTCGGCCTCGCAGCGATCGCGGTCGCAGCAGTTGTCCTGCTCAACGGGCACGAGTCCTCGGACACCACTGCGTCGTACCGCAGCGAGCTCACCGGCGCGCTCTCCCCGGTCGTCGCAGCCAATACGTCGGTGTCAAGTAGCCTGCAGTCGCTGCAGGGCACCAACACGACGGCGGCGAAGAACGCTGCCAACCAGGCACAGTCCGCGATCTCATCGGCCCGAGGCGCGGTCGGCGCATTGTCCGTGCCGTCCGGTTCGACCCAGCTCTCACAGCAGGTGCAGCAGGCGCTCACTCAGGAGGACGGCTACATGCAGGCCGTGACGGCGACGCTGTCGAGTCAGAACGCCGAGAACATCGCGCAGTTGCGGTCGGCGGCGACCCAGACCCAGAGCGCGCTTGTCCCCCTCGCCGGCGTGGCCGCCGGGGCGAGTGGCAGCCTGAATGGCTCCGACGCGCTGGCCTCGTGGGCAAACGGGAGAATCAACGCAACCACGGCCGCGCAGAAGAAGGCGCAGAAAGCCACAGCGCACAACACTTCACACACGGCTACGGCGACCACTACGACAACCGTGGCTGCACCGAGCACTCAGGCGCCGTCGGCTCCTGCCAGCGGAGGCACGGACTGTGGCGGCGGACTGCACGCGGGCCCGAACACGACGTGTCCGTTCGCGGAGAATGTGCAGTTGGCGTGGGAGAATGCACCTGCAGGTGAGCAGAACTCGCTTCAGGTGTTCTCGCCAGTCACCGACCAGACCTACACGATGACCTGTACAGCTGCAGGCGCCGGAGTGTCGTGCACCGGCGCGAATAACGCGTCGGTCTCCTGGTGAACGAACCGCAGAGTCGGCGCGAGCTTCAGCCTAGGCGCTCACGCCGGCGGCGGTGGCTGATCGCTGCCGTCGTGTTTGTGGATGTGCTCGGCGGGGCGGCGCTCGCCGTGGCGTTGATCCGCCATCATTCCTCCGAGAAGGTCGCGGTGGTGAGCTTCCCCGCGTCAACTGGGAAGCCCGCTGCTACGACGGTGCCGCCAGCGCGCAAGCCGGTGAAGCACGTCGCGAAGCTCACACCTGCCCACCCGACTCACAAGCGGACGACTCCGGCTGATCGGGCACCGCCGCCAAAGGCGGCTGAGGACTCCGCACCGGCGGATGCTCAAGCTGGCTTCGCACGCTTCTCAGCAACACTCCCAGGCAGCGTCGGGCTGGCGATTGCACCGCTGGGCGGCGGGCATGTCTCGACGTTCGGCCCGCTCCAGGTAGGGCATGCCTGGAGCACGATGAAGGTGCCGGTGCTGGCCACGGTGCTTGCTAAGTCCGCAGGCGGGTTTGACCAGCAAGCCCTGGCCGCGCGGGCTTTGGAGGCATCTGACAACGCAGCGGCCGAGGCGCTGTTCGCTGATCTCGAGCGGACCGACGGAGGCCTCGTTGGGGCAAGCGAGGCGGTCGAGGGAACGTTGCGACAAAGCGGTGACGGGACGACGACGATCAACACGGCGCCAAACAACGGGGGCTTCACGACCTGGGGACAGAGCGAGTGGTCAGCCGGAGACGAGGTGAGGTTCTATCGCTCGCTGGCGCGCGGGTGCGTGCTCGACGGCAGCCAAACGCAGTACGTGCTGACCCTGTTGCGAGAAGTGGAGCCCGACCAGCGGTGGGGCGCCGGCTCCGGCGGATTCCCGAGCTCGCTGTCGCTCGGATTCAAGGGAGGCTGGGGACCTGAGGCCGACGGCCGCTACCTCGTCCGGCAAACGGCGATCGTTGGCAGTGGCGATCAGGGATACGTATTCAGCATGCTCGCGAAGCCGTCCAACGGCGAGTTTGCAACTGGGACGGAGTTGCTCACCGACATCGCCAGATGGGTCGGCCAGACGTTCCCGGTGAACGCCACGCACCCGAGCGGGAGCTGTTAGCCCTCGCCGACCGCGCGCAGGTGCGCGAACGGTTCACCGCCGCGCAGCTCGCGCACGACCGCGTCGACGAGGCCCTCGCCGCCGACCTCGCGTCCGTCGGTGACCGCGGCGACGTGCCGGCGCTTGCTCTGGATCAGGCGCGCCATCGTCTCGTCGATCGTGTCGGCCGCCAGCAGGTACCAGGCGGTGACGGCGTCGCGCTGACCGATCCGGTGGCAGCGGTCCTCGGCCTGGTCGTGCATCGCCGGCGTCCACTCGAGCTCGACGAACGCGACGTTGGACGAGCGGGTGAGCGTGATCCCCTGGGCCGCAACCCTGGTCGCGCCGACGATCAGCTGCGGACCGGCGCGATCCTGGAAGGCGGCGATCGCGGCCTCGCGGTCACGGATCGAGTCGCCGCCGAGCAGGTGCAGCGCGTCCGGGAAGCGCTCGAGCACGGCCTGCTGCACCTCGACGTGTCGGGCGAACACGACCAGCGGCTCGCCAGATGCTAGGAAGTCGTCGATCCAGGCGAGCGCGGCGGCGAGCTTGCCGCGGGCGGCCAGCCGCTGCAACGTCCCCAGCTGTGCAAGGCGCTCCGCACGCAGGGTCGCGGCGATCCGCGCGTTGAGCTCTGACAGGTCCAGCGGCTGGGTTCGCAGCCACTCGATCACGTCGCGCTCGGCCAGCCGGTACTCCGGCTCGTTGGTCAGCCGCACGGGGACGACGACCTGCCGCTTGGCGGGCAGCTGCGGCAGCACCTCGGACTTCAGCCGCCTGACGAAGCAGCGCCGGCGCAGGTGCCAGTGCAGGCGCTCCTCGCTGAGCTGGCCCTGGAACTGGTGGGCGAAGCGGGCGCCCGATCCGAAGTCCTCCAGCCGGCCGATCACCCGGAGCTGGGCAATCAGCTCCTCGGCGTGGTTGAGCACCGGCGTGCCGGTGAGCGCGAGCCGCAGCCCGTCGGGCGGCACCGCGCCGGCGAGGCGGCGGACCGCCTGGGTGCGCTTGGCTCGGGGGTTCTTGCAGTAGTGCGATTCGTCGACCACGAGCGCGCGCGGGCGCGTGCGGGCCAGCGCCTCACGGTGAGCGGCGACGATCTCGTAGTTGAGGATCGTGATCTCGCCGCGCGGCGGGACCGCACCGCGCCCCTCCACAACCGCCACCGAACGGTGGGGGAGCCATCTCTCCGCCTCGCGCTGCCAGCCGAGCTTCATCGACGCCGGGCACACCACGACCGCCGGATAGGCGGCGTCGGCCTCGAGCGCGGCGAGCGCCTCGACGGTCTTGCCGAGCCCCTGCTCGTCGGCCAGGAACGCGCGGCGCGCGTCGAGTACGTACCGGACGCCCGCCCACTGGAACGGAGCGAGCTCGCCGCCCAGCGCCGACGCAACCGGCTCGATCGGCTCGGCGTGGTCTGAGCGCGAGCGGCGCACGGCGTCCGCGGCGGCGCGGCGCTGCTCGAGCAGCCGCTCCAGCACCTCGCCGGCCGGCTGGGTGACCTGGACCTGATGGCGGGCGATGAACCCGTCCAGCTCCTCGGCGAGCCACGGGTCGAGCGGCACCGCGCGAGTACCCTCGGCGCCTGGCAGCTGGGTGAAGGCGGCGCCGACGTCGGGATCCCACACCACCTCGAGCCGGAGCTGCTCGCCGTCGACCCCGCGGAACCACACCAGCCGCGCCGGGGGCGGGACCTGACCGGCCTCGACGATCGACAGGCACCGCTCGGCGGCGATGTCCAGCCGCGCGGACTGCTGCTCGCGGATCGCCCGTCCGGCATCGGCGGTGAGCGGCACCAGCATCCGGTCCTCGTGCTCGACCGCGATCCGCGCCAGGTCCTCGGGCACCGGGCCCGCCAGCGTCTCGAGCACGAACCAACCACGGCCGTCGTGGCGGGTCGTGCGCACGTGGCCGATCCACCGCCGCCTGAGCGCTGCCAGCCACTCCTGCGCTTCGTCGTCGGTGGTCAGCTCGGGGTTTCGCTCGAGCAGCTCGGCGACCTTCATCCCGGCCCAGTCGCTGACCGGCGCCAGCCACTCGCGGCGGTCCCAGTCGAAGCGGCGGTGGGGGATTGACCGCGCCAGGTCGACGAGCGCGCGGTCGTAGGGGAACGCCAGCGCGACGACCCTCGTGCCGTCGCGGTCGCGGCGCAGCTCGACGTTCGGGCGGTCGGGAACGAGCTCGACGGTCACCGCACTCACGCTAGCGATCGCCTCAGTCAACAGGGCGTCCGAGCGTCCTGAGACAAACGGCCTTTACTTAAGTATTTACTTGTGTTATGCTTGCATCCGTAAGCAATCCACAGGAGGTAAAAGTGGAAACCAGTTCAACTCAAACCAATCCCAACTACCAGCAGATCACCGTCGACGTTCCCGAGGACCGAGTCGCCGAGTTCCACGCCTTCTTCGCGCGGTTCCTGGCCGGCCGGGGACGCCGGGGCCGCCACGGCAGGCCTCACCACGGCCGTCACGGCCACCACGGCCACCACGGCCGCCGCTGCGCGGAGCGCCGCGAGGGCGCTGAGCGCGGGGAGCAGACGACCGAGGCCGACGCCACGGACCAGCAGCCCGGGCAGACCACCGAGATCTGATGGCGGACAAGCAGGTCACAGTCGCGGTCCCAGAGGAGCGCGTGCCAGAGTTCTACGCCTGGTTCGCGGTCTTCCTGGCGGCCGAGTCTGGGACCCAACCCCCGGCATGGGGGCGTGAGCGGCGGGGCCCGCGCGGGCCGCGCCGCCACGGCGAGGCACAAGCCTGGTCGGCGAACGACGCCGACCAGGCCGCCTGGCTGTACGGGAAGCTGGCGCCGCCGGCGCGCGAGCTATTCGATCTGCTCGCGGAGTCGCCCGGGGAGCGCTTCGGCGGGGAGGCGATCGCAAAGCGCCTGGGCCTTGAGAAGGGCTCGCACGGCGTCGCGGGGATCCTCGCCTGGCCGGGGCGCTACTGCCGGCACCTGGACCGGGTGCTGCCGATCTCCACGGCCGGGCGGGATGACGGCGGCACCGACTACTACATGGAGCCCGAGGTGGCGGAGCTGTTCGCCGCGGCCCGAGAGGCTCCCCGCTCCGAGCGACGCGCCGAACGAGGCAGCCCTCGCGGGCACCGTCGCTCACGCCGCTCAGAAGCCTAGATCCCTCCGCCATCGGGCCGGCGGGATCGTGGTCTCGGTCAGCCCGATGCTCAAGCGCTCCGAGCTCCGGGCCCAGTTCGAGGATTCCGGCGCGGCGGCGACTCCGCGCGACACCGCGTTCCTGACCTACACCTCGGGCACGACCGGGCCCTCGAAGGGCACGATGAACGTCACGGCAACGTCCTGTTCAACGCCCGCTGCTATCGAGAGTGACCGCGGACGAGCTGATCGCCTACTGCCGGGAGCGGATGGCCGCCTACAAGTACCCGCGGCAGGTCGAGTTCGTCGACGAGCTCCCGAAGACCGCCAGCGGAAACGTACTGCGCCGGGAGCTGCGCGACCGCTGAACCGTTTTCGCCTCGATCCGGGTCTATTCAAACGTGAACATCGAGACGGAAGGACGAGAGTTGTCTAACAGAAAGCTTGAGGGCCTGCAGCGCGCGACCTTTGCCGCCGGTTGTTTCTGGGGCATCGAGGCGTCGCTGCGGGAGATCGAGGGCGTCGTCTACACATCCGTCGGCTACAGCGGCGGAAGCGTGGTCGACCCCAGCTACGAGCAGGTCTGCACCGGGACTACCGGGCACGCCGAGTCGGTCGAGGTGTGGTTCGACCCAGCCGTAGTCAGCTACGACGAGTTGCTGACGACGTTCTGGGCGATCCATGACCCCACCTCGCTGAACCGTCAGGGCTGGGACTTCGGCACCCAGTACCGATCGGCGATCTTCTTCCACGACGCCGAGCAGGAGCGCGCCGCGATCGCGTCACGCGACCAGCGCCAGGAGTCGGTGGCCCGGCCGATCGTGACCGAGATCGTCGCGGCTGGCCCGTTCTACGCCGCCGAGGACTACCACCAGCAGTACTTCGAGAAGAACGGCGGGGCGTTCTGCGCCGCCACGATCAGGTAGCCGTTCGGCTACAGCACCGAGCCATCGGCGACCCCGCGACGGCAGGGGGGTCGCCGCGGCCGGCCGCCGCAAGTGGCTGTGCTCATCGCTCTTCTCCTGTGACTACCAGTTGCTCATCGACGCGGTGACGATGTGACGCAGGTCGTTCGCGGTCACCTCCTTCGGGGTGCCCGCCAGTAGCCGCTGCTGCTTGAGCGCGCCCTCGATCAGCCCGGGAATGTCGTCCTCGCCGTAGCCGAGCTCGGCGACGCCGCGGGGCGCGCCGACATCCTTCATCAGCGCGAGCAGGGTCGCGGGCAGCGTGTCGGGTCCGGGATCGTCGATCGGTCCGCCCGACAGCAGCTCGGCGACCTGGTGATGGCGCTCGGGCATCGCGTCGTAGGTGAAGCGGAACGCCGCCGGTGCGGTCACGATCACCGAGTGGCCGTGGGGGACGAACGGGTGATCGTCGGGGTAGCCGGGCGGCTGGTACTCGTGCTTGTGGGACGCGATCGGATACGCGCAGGCGTGCGGGATGTGTACGCCGGCGGACCCGAAGCCGACGCCGGCCATCGTCGCCGCGAGCATCATGAACCCACGGGCCTCGACGTCGGCACGGTCGGCGACGGCTCGGCGCAGGTACCGGCCTCCGAGCTCCAGCGCCTTGGCCGACCACACGTCGGCGATCGGGTTGGATCCCTGGTAGGGCGGCCGGTCGTCGGGCGAGGCCGGCCGCTCGCGGGCATCGAAGGGCCTGGTCAGGAACGACTCGGCCGCGTGGCAGACGACGTCGAGCCCGGTCGAGGACGTGACCTCGGCGGGCAGTGACCGGGTGAGCTCGGGATCGACCAGTGCCTGCGTGGCGCGCAGGTAGCGGTGAGAGATCCCACTCTTGACCTTGATCTCGGGGATGTCAAGAACCGCGACCGTGGTCGCCTCCGAACCGGTTCCCGAGGTTGTCGGGATCGCCAGGTGCGGCTTCAGCGGCGACGGCGGCTTGCGGCCTTCGCCCACCGGGGCATTGACGTAGTCCATCACCGGCGCCGGATGAGTCGACACCAGGTTGGCGGTCTTGGCGGTGTCCATGCTCGAGCCGCCGCCCACCGATACGAACCCGTCGACCTCGTGCTCGACCGCGAAGTCGGCGGCGTCCTGGAACGACTCGGCGGTCGGCTCGATCCGGGAGCGGTCGTAGACGACGACCGCGATGCCCTCCTGCTCGATCAGCCCCTTGATCCGGCCCGGGTGTCTGAGCGCGGCGACGCCGGGGTCGGTCACGAGCATCGCTCGCTTGACGCCCAGCCGCTTGAGCTCCCAGCCAGCATCGTCGGAGGCGCCGCTGCCAAACTTCACCGGCGTGGCCTCCATCGTGAAGATCGTCTCGTGGTCGGAAGCCATGTGCGCGTCTCCTCCTGTCGGTTTCGCTCGACCGTCGGGTGATTCGTTCCCGCGATGACTCTGGGGAAATCGCTCGCGGACGTGGTCGGCGCCCAGCATGTGCTGAGCGACCCCGACATCAAGTCTTCCTACGAACACGACTTCAGCGGTCGCTACTCCGGCATCGCCAGCCTGGTCGTCCGCCCCGGCGACACCCAGGAGGTGGCCGGCGTGCTCGCAGTCTGCGCCAGCCACGGCGCGCCGATCGTGCCGCAGGGAGGCAACACAGGATTGGTCGGCGCCGGAGTGCCGCGCGACCACGAGGTGCTGCTGTCGCTGCAGCGCCTGACCGAGGTCGGCGAGGTCGACCCAGCGATCGGGCAGGTCACGGTCGGGGCGGGGACCACGCTGACGGCGCTCCAGGCGGCCGCGCGCGGCATCGGGCTCGACGCGACGCTCGACTTCGGCGCGCGCGACTCCTGCACGGTCGGCGGCGTGGTCGCGTGCGACGCGGGCGGCGCCCGCGCGTTGCGCCACGGCACCGCGCGGGCCCACGTCGCCGGCCTCGAGGCGGTGCTGGCCGATGGGTCGATCGTCTCGCGGCTGGCCGGCATGACCAAGGACAACGCCGGCTACGACCTGCCGGCGCTGCTGGTCGGGTCGGAGGGGACGCTCGGGGTGATCACGAGGGTGCGCTGGAGGCTGTCGCCGCTGCTGCGATCGCGCGTGACCGCGCTCGTGCCGCTGCCGTCGGCGGTCGCTGCCGCCGAGCTGCTGGCGTCGCTGCGCGCCAACGCGCCCTCGCTGGAGAGCTGCGACTTCTTCCTCGACGATGGACTCCAGCTGGTGCTCGACTACCAGCGACGCGAGTCCCCGATCCGCGAGCGCCCGCCGTTCTACGTGCTGGCCGAGTGCGCCGCGCAGTCCGATCCGACCGACGAGCTTGACGAAGCACTCGAACACGGCGGGGTCGAGGACGCGCTCGTCGCCGACGACACCGCTGGCCGCGAGGGGCTGTGGAGGCTGCGCGAGGGCCACACCGAGGCGATCGGCGCCGAGGGGATCCCGCACAAGCTCGACGTGGGCGTGCCGCTGGCCCAGCTCGACCGGTTCCTGGGGGAGGTGCCCGGCGTTGTCAAACGCGCTGGCGCCGAGCGCGCGATCCTGTTCGGCCACCTCGGCGACGGCAACGTCCACGTCAACGTGCTCGGCGCCGACCCCGACGACTCCCGCTCGGACGACGCGGTGCTCGAGCTGGTGCTCGAGTGCGGCGGAACGATCAGCGCCGAGCACGGCGTCGGCGTGTCCAAGGCGCGCTGGTTGGAGCAGGCCCGCGGGACCGACGAGGTCGCGGCGATGCGGGCGATCAAGCGCGCGCTCGACCCCGCCAACCTCCTGAACCCAGGCGCCGTCCTATCGCTCTGATCACGTAAATGATCAGTGGCAGCAGGGCGGCGCCGCCTCCGATCGCCACGTAAGCGACCTCGAGTTCGCCGCCCCGCACCGGCGTGAGGGCGGGCAAAGGTCGCCCGCCCTCGATCGCCTGCGTGCCAGTCGCTACGGATGACGCGGTTCGGCGCGGCGGCGCACCGCAACGCTCGCCGCGGCGATCAGGAGCCCGAGGGCCGCGGCCACTCCCGCACCCACCGCGGCATCACCCCAATCAAACCCGCTGGCCGGCGCCTTGAGCGTCGGTGCCGCAAGCGGGGTGGCTGCCGTGGTCAGGGCCGCGGTGCTGTAGGGCCCCTTCGGCGGCACGTCGTTGGCCAGGCTCGTGGCCTTGGCCCGGTCGATGGCCGCGATCTCCGAAGCCTGCGACCGAGACAGACCCGGTGGGACGCCAGTGGCGGTCTGCGCGGCCTGCGGGGCCTGCTGGTCTGGGTTTGGTTTCACCACAGTCGCGTGGGCTGTCGTGGCGCTGACATGGACCGTGGGCAAAGGCTCCAGGTTGGGCCGCGCCGACGCCACGGGTCCGGCGATGGCCGCGATCGCCAGCACGGATGCAGCGATGCCGATCGTCCGGCGGTGCATACGGATGTAGTTCATGAGGTACCCCCTCGTCGTGGACCGCCTGGTGCGATCCGATGCCGAGAGCATCCGAGGACTCCGTTACAGCCGGCTGACAATCGGCTTACACGCTGCCTGACAACGGTTGCATGGGGCCGGAGGGCACGGGATAATCCCAGCCTGATGGGGCGCGATACCGCGGGGTGGTTGCGATTCGGGGTCCTTGGACCCCTTGAGGCTGCGCGCGGCGGTGAGCAGGTTCGGTTGGGAGGCGAGCGCCAGCGAGCGCTGCTGGCGCTGTTACTGATGCACGCCAACGAACTGGTGACAGTGGATCAGCTGGCCGAACAGCTGTTCGGGGAGCAGCGACGAGACACCGCCGGCAACGCCGTGCACGTCGGCGTGTCGCGGCTCCGAAGGGCGCTGGAGGCCGGCAGCGACGACGACGGTGTCCTGCACACCCACCCGGGCGGCTACTTCCTCGAGATCGCACCAGAGCAGCTGGATGCAGCGATGTTCGAACATCTGCTCAGGGAGGGGTCGGGGCTGCTGGGAGCCGGCGACGCCGAGCTATCGTCCAAGCGCCTGCGCGCCGGACTCGCGCTATGGCGCGGACCGCCGTTGGCCGACCTGGCCCACCTGGATTGCCTTCAGGCAGAGATTCGCCGCCTGGAGGAGCTGCGACTCGTCGCGTCGATGGAGCGGATCGACGCGGACCTGGCGCTCGGCAGGGGCAGCGAGCTGGTCGCAGAGCTCGAGTCGTTACTCGACCACAATCCGCTCCGTGAGCGTCTGACTCAACAGCTGATGCTCGCGCTGTACCGGGGCGGTCGCCAGGCCGACTCGCTCTCGGTCTGCCGCCGGACAAGCGATCGGCTACGCGATGAGCTGGGGCTGGATCCCAGCCCGGGCCTCCAAGATCTCGAACGATCGATCCTGGTGCATGACCCGTCACTGGTCGCGCCGGGCGATGGCAGCACCTCGCTCCGGAAGGTCCGCGACGAGGAGGTCTGTCCATTCAAGGGCCTGGCCTCGTTCGGCCGCGCAGACGCGGACTACTTCAGTGGAAGAGAAGCTGCCGTATCCGATCTGGTCGCCCGCGCTGCCGAGGGGTCACTCATTGGGATCGTCGGCCCCTCCGGCATCGGCAAGTCCTCGCTGATGTGTGCCGGCGCGCTCGCCGCCCTGAGCGCCGGTCGGCTCCCTGGCAGCGACAGCTGGCGCCAGGTGCTGACGCGGCCGGGCGATCACCCGTGCGCGGAGCTGACCAGATCGTTGGGCGGGGAGGAGATCGACGTGACGCTGGCAGGCCTCGCCCCCGGCGAGCGGCTCGTTGTCGCGGTCGACCAGCTGGAGGAGGTGTTCACGGCGTGCCGGGACGAGCAGGAACGGGAGGCGTTCCTCGAATGCCTGGCCCGGGCGGCCGATGATCCCCAGCGGCGTGGGCTCGTCTTCGTCTCGCTGCGGGCGGATTTCTACGGGCGGCTGGCGTCTCATGCGCGCTTTGCTCGCCGCTTCAGCGACAACCACATGCTGATCGGCCCGATGAACCACGCGGAGCTCGAGCGAGCGATCGCGCTGCCGGCGGCGCGCGCCGGGCTCACGATCGAGCCGGCGCTGGTCCAAGCGCTCGTGGATGACGTGGAGGGCGAGCCCGGCGGATTGCCGCTGCTCTCGACGGCCCTGCTTCAGCTGTGGCGGCTGCGGAGCGACGGCGTAATGCGCGTCGCCAGCTATCGCCGCACCGGCGGCGTCCATGGAGCGGTTGCCCGACTGGCCGAGGATGCCTACGGACGGCTGCCCGACGGCGACCAGGCGATCGCAAAGCGAATCCTGCTGAGGCTGGCGGGCGGGGAGCGTGAGTCGCTTGCTCGGCTGCGCGTTCCGCTCGCCGACCTCGCGCCGACGGCGGGCGCCGCCGCGGTGGTGTCAGCGCTGACCGACGACCGTCTGCTCACCGTCAGCGATGGGTCGGTGGAGGTCTGTCACGAGTCGCTGTTTCGGGAGTGGCCGCGCTATCGCGTCTGGCTGGACGAGGATCGAGAAGGCCGGCGGCTGCACGCTCACCTGATGGCGGGCGCCCGGGAATGGGAGTCGGGGGGGCGTGACTCGAGCGATCTCTATCGCGGCGCGAGGCTCACTGGAGCGCTCGAGTGGGCGGCCGCACACGCCGAGGAAATGACGTCCGGTGAACGCCGGTTCCTGGACGCAGGTCGCCGTCATGCCGGGCGCCAGGCTCGGCGTCTGCGGGCGCTGTTCGTGGCGATGGCGCTGCTGGCCGTCGCCTCGCTGGTCGCGGGACTCGTGGCGGTGTCGCAGAAACGGCATGCGTCGACAGCCGCACGGATCGCGCTGGCTCGCCAGCTCGGCGCCGAGGCGGTCAACGAGCCGCAGATCGATGTGGCGATGCTGCTCGCGCACGAGGCGGTCAACCTCGATCCCTCCCCGCAGACCGAGAGCTCGCTGTTGAACACGATTCTGCGCAGCCCGGCCGTGATCGGCACCCTCAGCGTGCCCGGTGACGCCGCGTTCGATCCCGCGGTGAGCCGTGACGGCCGCACGCTGGCGGTCGGCACCGTCGCCGGCCTGAGGCTCTACGACACCCGAACTCACGCTCTACTGGGGGGCCCGCTGCGGGATCTATCGAGCTTGGGCGGCGCGGCGGCCGCATTTTCGGCCGACGGCTCGCTGATCGCGTACCCCGCGGTAGACGGAAACAGTGACTACATCGCCGTCCGCGACGCCCACACCCTGTCGCCCACCGCGAGGCTCGAGTATCCGCCCTCCTTCGAAGCACAGCAGACGGGCAACGTCGTCAGTGGCGATATTCAGATTTCGCCAGACCGGCGCACCGTGTACTACCCGTACTGGCGCCTCGACAACGCCGGCGAGCCCGAGGCGGCATACATCGACCGGTGGTCGCTGCCGAGCGGACGCCCCCTGGCGACCGTAAGGGCCGGTTCTGGCCCTCTGTTCGCTGAGCGCTTGATCAACGGCGGGACGGAGCTGCTCGTCGTTTCCACTCATGCGGTAACCCGCTTCGACGCACGATCGATGCGTCTGCTGCGATCTACCCGGATGGATCCGGCCCCTCCGTCGCCGTCGGCGGCGAGTGTCAGCCCGGATGGCCAAAGCGTGATCATCGGGTCGGCGGACGGTGCGGTTTCGTTTGCCGACGTCTCAACCGGAAGGCTGCGCCGAGCCGTCGTCGAACACCGCGGTCCGGTCGGTGGCGCGATCTACACCGACGATCGTCGGCGGGCTCTGACCTTCGGGGATGACGGCAGCGTGATCGTGTGGAATACGCCGGTCGCCGCTCCGGCCAGCGTCCTCCCCGGCCCCGCAGGAAATGTCGCCGCCGGAGCCCTCAGTCCGGACGGCCGGCGGCTCTACACGACCTCGCGGGCGAGCGGAGCGGTGCTCACCTGGGATCTGGTCGGCAGCCGGCGATTTGGCCGGACGGTACCCTTGCCAACCGCGGTTCGCTGCTGTGGCCCGGTTTCATCGCCGGATCCTCCACTGGCGGTGTCCCCAGACGGTTCGAGCTTTGCCACCCGGATCGCGCCGTCCCGGGTCGCCTTGTTCTCAGCAGGATCGCTGCGACAGCTGACGTCGTTTGAGGTGTCGCACGGCGCCCAGGTAACCGCGCTGGCTTGGTCTCCGACGGGCACGCAGCTCGCCGTCGCCGGCCGCGATGGCCTCCTGCAGCTGTGGGACGTGTCCGCACCCCCGCGGTTGGAGCGGACACTTTCCGGACTGGGCTCGCTCGTCGGTCTCCCGGACCTCATCCCAGCTGTGGCGTTCTCCTCGGATGGCAGGCTGGTCGCGGCCACCGACTACAACGAGACGCGCTCGTCGCCCGGTATTCCGGCGGTGCCACTCGGGCGGCTCGGTGTCTGGCGGGTGGCTACCGGGGCTCCAGTGCGGCCGCCGCTCGACCTCGGGCTGGGCCCCGCGGGTGTGGTCGACGTGCTTGCGTTCGCTCACGACACCCATCTGCTCGCCGTGAGTCACGCCGACAACCCGATCCTCCTACTGGACGCCTCGACTGGTCGCGTACGACGTTCTCTTGACTCGCGCTCGGCGGCGAGCTCGCTCGCGTTCGCACCAAACGGCACGTTGGCGGTCGGCACCGATGTGGGCAGCGTCCAGCTGTGGAACGGCGGTACCGGCAAGCCGCTCGGCGCACCCGTGTTCGTCTCCACGGCTGCGGTCACCGGAATGGCGTTCGACACGACCGGCCAGCACTTGGCCACCTCCGGCGATCAAGACGGCGCGGTCAAGCTCTGGTTCGCCTCGACCCTCCAGCAGGAGGGCTCGCCGCTCACCACCGAGCCCGACTCGAGCGCGAGCGTCGCGTTCGCGGCCGGGACCGGAGACCTGCTCGCGGTCGACGACCACGGCAACGGTTTCACCTGGCCGATGACGCTGGCCGCGTGGAAGCAGCACGCTTGCGCCGTGGCGGGCCGGAACTTCACCCGCGCGGAGTGGACGAGGCTCGGCACCGGCCGCTCGTACACGGCCGTGTGCCGCTGAGTCGCGGGATGGCCTAGACGGAGGGCCGGTCGCCGTGGCCGTTCATCGCCCGCCACACGCGCTCGGGCGTCATCGGCAGCTGCCACACCCTGGCGCCTCCGGTCGCGGCCGTGATCGCGTTGGCCACAGCGCCGGCCACGCCGACGACCGGAGCCTCGCCGACGCCCTTGGCGCCATACGGCCCCTCAGGGACCGGGACCTCGACGATCTCGGTGTCGATCGAGGGGACGATCGACGCCGTCGGCATCGCGTAGTCGACGAACGTGCCGGTGGTGAGCTGCCCGTGGCTGTCGTGGACGAGCTCCTCGAGCAGCGCCCAGCCGAGCCCCTGGGTGGTCCCGCCCCGCATCTGGCCCTCGACCAGCGCCGGATTGAGGGCGCGGCCGACGTCCTGGGCGACGACGTGGCCGAGCACGGTAACCGCGCCCGTGTCGGGGTCGACGCGGACGTGCGAGAGGTGGGCGGCCGACTGCGGGGCCTGCGGCTGGGCAACGCGGCCGTGGCCCTCGACCGGCGGGTAGGGGCTCCCGAAGCTGAGGATCTTCGACGCCAGCTCCTGGAGCGCGATCGCCTTGGCCGGCACGCCGACGGGCTGCACCGAGCCGTTGACGATCTCGAGGTCCTCCGGGGCGATCTCGAGCTCGCCGGCGGCGATCTCGAGCAGGCGCTCGCGGGCCTCCGTGGCGGCGCGCTCGACGGCGCGGCCGACGGTGTAGGTGACCTTGCTGCCGCCGCTGGTGCCGGCGTAGGGGGCGCTCGAGGTGTCGGCGTTGACCACGCGGATCTTCGACGGATCGACGCCGAACGCCTCGGCGGCGATCGTGGCGAACCCGGTCTCGACCCCGCTCATGTCGGCGGCGCCGGTGATCACGGTCAGGTTGCCGTCGGAGTCCAGGCGGCAGGCCGCCGCAGCGGGTTCGTAGCCGCCCGGCCACCAGCCGATCGCCACGCCGATCCCCTCGCCGTCGGACACCTGCTCGCGCTGGGCCCACAACGGGTGGTCGCGCAGCCGCTCGAGGCACTCGCGCGCGCCGAAGATCGGGAACGCCTGTCCGGCGGGGTTGGGATCGCCCTCGCCGACGACATTGCGCAGCCGCAGCTCGAGCGGATCGATCTCCAACCGGCGGGCGAGCTCATCGAGCAGCGACTCGACCGCGAACGCGGCCGGAGGCGCCGCGGGCGCGCGGTAGGCGCCGAACGTCACCCGGTTGGTGGCCACCCCGAGCGAGGTCAGCTCGTGGGCCTTCCACCGGTAGGGCCCGGAGGCCAGGAGCGAGGCGATCGACTCGACGCCGAAGTCGTCGGTGGCGCCGCGGTCGACCAGCACCCGCGAACGGATCCCGGTGAGGTTTCCCTCGGCGTCGGCGCCGATCTCGAGCCACAGGATCTCGGCGCCGGCCGGATTGCTCGCGGCCATGTCCTCGCTGCGGGTCATCGCCAGCGACACCGGGTGGCGGACCACCAGCGCCGCGGCGGCGACCAGCGGGTCGATGATCATCATCTTGCCGCCGAAGGCGCCGCCCAGCGGTGCGCTGCGGACGCGGATCTGCTCGACCGGGAGCCCGAACAGGTTGGCCAGCGAGTCGCGCGTGGCGAACGGGGCCTGGGTGGAGCTGCGGACCACGAGTTCGCCGTCGGGCTCGACCCAGGCGATGGCTGACTGGGGCTCGATGTAGCCCTGGTACATCCAGGGGGTGGCCAGCCGGCCATGCACGCGGACGTGGCTGGCCGCGAGCGCCGCGTCGACGTCGCCGCTGGCCAGACGGGCCGTGTCGAGCACGTTGTCGGAGAGGTCCTCGTCGTCGCCGATCCCACCGGCGGCGACCGACGCGTGCGCGTCGCCGAGATCCGAGCCTCCCTCGTCGCCCCGCACGTTGACGCGGGCGAGCGGAGCACCGGGCTGGGTCGCGGCCTCGAGCTCGAGCACCGGCTCGAGCGGCTCGAGCTCGACCTCGACCAGCTCGACGCCGTCCTCGGCTAGCGCCTCGCTGTCGGCGATCACGAGCGCGACCGGCTGACCGGCGTAGACGACCTCCTCCCGGGCGAGCGGCTCGAACAGACGGCCCTTGCCGGTGGCCCTGATCGGCAGATCGTCGGCGGTCAGGACCGCCACCACGCCCGGCACCGCCCGGGCGGCCTCGGTCCCGATCGACTTGATCATCGCGTGCGCCTCGTGCGACAGCACCAGCCGGGCATGCAGCAGACCGGCAATCGATGCATCCGCGGCGTAGCGGGTGGCTCCTCGGACCTTCGGCTCTGAATCGCGACGGGGTGAGGAGACGCCAACCGCTGCCATGGACCTCAACCTAGCATCGGTCCCCCGCTGGCCGACGTACGCTTATGTGCGGCCGATGTCGATCTCCGACTACGCACCCGACCTGCCCACCTTCACCGGGATGGTGCTCGATCGCGCGATGACCAAGCGCGAGCAACCCGACGTGGTCGGGCGGCTGCTCGACGATCCAGCGGCCCGGATGATCGCCGCCAACCGCGACGGCGTGCTGGTCGGCAACGGCATTGAGACGACGCTGGTGCGGGTGCCGCTGACTTGCGAGGCCGGGCGCGAGCCGATCCTGCTCGGGCTCGAGGATGGCGCCGGCCTGTTCGCCGTCGACTTCGACCACGTCGCGCCGGGGACGCGCGCGGAGCTGCGGGCGCGCGGCGAGGTCGTGTCGCTGCGCGAGGCTGGCGCGGCGCTGTCGCACCGCGAGGCCGGGCTGGCTGCATACCTGATGGCGCTGCTGAACTGGCACCGCCGGCACCGCTTCTGCGCCAACTGCGGAGCCTGGACGACGATCAGGGAAGCCGGCTACTCGCGGCGCTGCCCGCGCTGCGGGACCCCACACTTCCCGCGCACCGATCCGGTGGTGATCATGACGGTCGAGTACGACGGCCGGATGCTGCTCGGCCACCGCGCCGGCTGGCCGGATCGCCGCTATTCGATCCTGGCCGGGTTCGTGGCGCCGGGCGAAGCCGCCGAGGAGGCGGTGATCCGGGAGGTGGAGGAGGAGTCGGGGATCGTGGCCCGCGATGCGAGCTTCGTCAGCTCACAGCCGTGGCCGTTCCCGAGTTCGCTGATGCTGGGGTTCGAGGCGCTGTCGGACGGAGGCGAGCCACGGGCGGCAGACGACGAGCTCGACGACGTGCAGTGGTTCAGCCGCGAGGAGGTGGTCGACGGGATGAACGGCCGCAACCCGCGGCTGCTGCTCCCGCCGAGCATCTCGATCGCCCGCTTCCTGTTGGAGCGCTGGGTGGCAAAGACCGCCTGAGCGCGTCGTTCAGCCCCAATCGGGCACGACCGGCGGCACCTGGCCCCCGGTGAAGGCGTCGATCACGGCGCGCTCGCCCAGCGGCTGCTCCAGGTACACGTGCGTGGGACAGTCGGTGTAGTCGACGGTCGGGCCCTGGGTGGCCTCGTCGTAGCAGAGGATCACGCGCACGTACACGCAGTCGTCGGTCTCCTCGGCGATCGCGTCGCAGATCCCCTCATCGGAGCTCATCACGATCCTCAGCTGAAGCCGGCCGTGTTCGCGCTCGCGGTAGCCGATGCACTTGCAGGGGCGCTGCGGCAGCCCGATCGGGCAGCGCGACGGCGGGCAGCGGTTGCGGTGGTCCTCTCTCGTCGCGTCGGACATCGCGGCGAGTCTGGCGGCTCGGGGCGGCGGTGAAAAGGCCCTGCCCGGGTTTGTTGCAACTCCGAAGCCGGATTGGAGCGCGTTGTGTCAGTTCACAGCGCCAGCAGGCGCTGCAGCGTCGCGGCGTCGACGTCGAGCGCGGTCACGTTCTCGGCGATCTGAGCCGGGGAGGTGGCGCCGAACAACACGGTCGCGACCGCGGGGTTGGCGAGCGCGAACGCGATCGCCAGTGCGTGCTCGCGCGAGATGCGCTCGAACGTCCGCCAGGATCCCAGCGACAGGCGCGATACGCTTACCTGCGAGCTTCCGAGACGGCGCCTATCCATCGCGGAGCAGGGGTCTAGCGCCACCGCGAGCGGGAAACGCTGCCAGGAGTCTGTACGCGCCTGGCATTATCCGGAAACCGATGCCACATGCCCCCGACCTATCCGGCTGCGCCCTCGACGGCCGTTACGAGCTGCACGAGCTGATCGGCGAAGGCGCCTTCGGGCGGGTTTACCGGGGCCTGGACCGCCGGCTGGCGCGGCCGGTCGCGGTCAAGGTGATCAAGCCCTGGTGGGCCGAGGATCCCGACTGGGCGCTGAGCTTCGAGCGCGAGGCGCAGCTGCTGGCGCGCGTCAACGACCCCGGAATCGTCCAGATCTTCGACGTCGGCCAGGCCGACGAGGGCCTGTACTACGTGGCCGAGCTGGTCGACGGCGAGAGCCTGGCCGATCGCCTCCGGAGCGGACCGCTGCCTCCGTGGGAGGCGTGCGGGATCGCCGAGCAGCTGTGCCGGGCGCTGGCCAAGGCGCACACCCAGAGCGTCGTCCACCGCGACGTGAAGCCGGCCAACGTGCTGATCTCGGACGACGGCCTGGTCAAGGTCGGGGACTTCGGCGTCGCGCTGCTGGCCGAGGGGAGCACCGATGGCGGCACCGCCACGGTCGTGGGCACACCCCGCTACATGGCGCCCGAGCAGGCCCAGGGCAGGCCGTCGACCCCCGCCACCGACATCTACAGCGTCGGGATCGTCCTCTACGAGATGCTCTCCGGCGAACCGCCGTTCACCGGGAAGACGGTGGCCGAGCTGGCGCTCAGCCACGTCGGCGACGAGCCGCCGCCGCTCGGTCCAGAGGTCCCGCCGTCGCTCGAGTTGATCGTCGAGCGCGCACTCTCTAAGAACCCGGCCGACCGCTACGAGGACGGGCGGATGATGGCGGTTGCGCTCGCGAACGCGGGCGACGACCCGATCGCCGTCGAGCCGCGCTCCGGGCGGTCGCTGTTTGACCCGACGCCCTCGCGCGGCGGGACCGCGACGCTCGCGCCACCGTCCTCGCGGCGGTCCTCGCGGCCGCCGTCGCGCGGCGATGGCGCGGGAGCCTCGGGCGCGACCACGGGATCGGGCGCCAAGACGATCGCCAGAGCCGCGGCGACGCGTCATTCGGCCAGCACCCGCGTCGTGTCCACTCCGACGGCGACTCCGGCCGCCACGCCCACTCCGGCCGCGGGTGGTTCGGGCCGTCGTACCCGCGCGTCTGGCGATGTGCCCCCGACGCGCGTCGCCCCCCGGCGCGGCCAGCGGCGCAACCTCAACCCGTCGGGCCGCCGGCGGACCGCCGGCCTGTTCGCGCTGGTGCTGGCGCTGCTAGGCGGCATGATCTTGACGGTGGTCCTGACCAGTCGCCACGACAACGTCCGCGTGCCCCGGCTGGCGAATCTGTCTAAGGCCGCGGTGACCTCCAAGACCACGAGGCTGGGCTTGCACCCGCGCTTCAGCTCGCGGTTCAGCTCACGCCCGAGCGGCACCGTGATCGGCCAGACGCCGAAGCCCGGCTCGAAGGTCGGCAAGGGCGCGACCGTTCGCGTCACGCTGAGCGGCGGGCCACCGCCGGTCAAGGTCCCGCGGGTGTCGGGCCAGTCCGCGGGAGCGGCCGGGACCGTCCTGGGGAGCCTCGGACTGCACTACACGACGGTCGCCGTGCCTGCGCCCGGGAAGACCCCGGGCACCGTGATCAGGCAGGACCCCGCCTCGGGCGCGAGCCTCGCCCCAGGCTCGACGGTCAGGCTGTCGGTCGCCGAGACGCCCCAGTGGAAGGCGGTCACCTCGTTCAGCGGCGAGAATGCCGGTCGCTCGGTGCCGTTCAAGGTCCGCGGGACCCAGTGGCGGATCGTGTACAGCATGGGCTACAAGGGGACCTGCGAGCTGATCTTCATCTGCTCGGGACCGAACGCGCACATCGCCAACCTCAGCGGCGGCGATGATCCCCACGGCTTCGGCCTCGAGGAGGGCACCAACCACATCTGGACGTTCGATTCGGGCCCCGGGACCTACCAGGTCACGATCACGCCCGGGTCCGACAACGCGCGTTGGTCGGCTCAGATCCAGGACTACTACTGACTAGTGTCCCGTTTGGGACACTAGTCGCGCCGAGCACGTTGTGCAGGCGCTCCGGCGTGGTTCAGAGCCGGCCGGCCGGGCGTAGGACCGATCACGCCCGGGTACCACCGGCTCAGGCCCGAATTCCGGCTGCATAGCACAAAACCCCGCTCGCCACCCCCCGGGCGGGGGGTAACACACCGACTCCCCGTGCATTCAGTCGGGATCCCGGTCAACTCATTGGTAGCGATGGATTCTCTGACCTACGCAACGACCGAGGCCAGCCGCCCGGCCGCCCCCCCGCGCACGGCCTCCGTGCTCGGACTGGGGCACTACCTGCCCGACGAGATCGTCTCCAACGACGAGATCGGCACGCGGATCGGCGTCGATGACGAGTGGATCGTCAAGCGCACCGGGATCCGCCTGCGCCACCGCGTTGCGCCTGGACAGGGCGTCACCGACCTCGGCATCCGGGCGGGTCGCCGGGCGCTCGAGGACGCGGGCGTCGACCCAGGCGAGATCGACCTGGTGCTGGTCGCGAGCCTGAGCCAGGATGAGATGACTCCGAACGCCGCGCCGCAGGTCGCCTACGGGCTCGGCGCTCACCGCGCCGGAGCCGTCGACGTGGGCGCGGCCTGCAGCGGCTGGTTGAGCGGGCTGGCGCTCGCCGCCGGGATGATCGAGGTCGGGCGCGTCGACAAGGTGCTGCTGATCGGTTCCGAGGTGCTGACCCGCCTGGCCAACTACGACGATCGCAAGACCGCCGCCCTGTGGGGCGACGGCGCCGGCGCGGTCGTGCTCGGCTGCGACGGCGGCGGCTCCGTGGGGCCGGTCGTGCTCGCCGCCGACGGCGGCCTGGCCGACGTGATCACCTGCACTCACGAGGAGCGGTTGCTCCGCGTCGAGGGCCACGAGACGTTCCAGACCGCGGTCAAGCGGCTCACCGAGTGCACGGTCGCCGCGACCGACCGCGCCGGGTGGGACCTCGGCGACATCGATCTTTTCATCTATCACCAGGCCAATGCCCGGATCCTGCGCGCGGTCGCAGAGCGCCTCGAGCTGCCCGCCGAGAAGGTCGCCGACTACATCGGCGACACCGGCAACACGTCCGCCGCCTCGATCCCGCTGACACTGGCGCTGCTGCGCGAGGACGGCCGGCTGCGCCCCGGGCAGCGCCTGCTGCTCGCGGCGATCGGCGCCGGCTTCACGTGGGGCGCCGGCACGGTCGAGTGGGAAATCACCTAGCGCAAAACAGACACACCGAAGGAGGAGCATTCAGATGCCCACCACGATCACACCCGAAGCCGTAGAGAAGACGATCACCGACGCGCTGCCCCAGTTCGGCGTCGAGACGACCGACGTCTCGCGCGACTCGACGTTCGAGGACCTCGACGTCGACTCGCTCGACCTCACCGAGATCTCGCAGATCATCGAGGAGGAGTACGGCGTCACGATCAAGGGCGAGGACGCCCGAAACATCAAGACGATCGGCGATGCGGTCGACCTGGTGGTGAACAGGGGCGGATGAAGCGCGACGTAGTCGTCACTGGAATCGGCGCCGTCAGCCCGCTGGGCATCGGCGCCCAGACGCTGTACGAGCGATGGCGCGACGGCACGTCTGGCATCGAGAACGGCGAGGGGACGGCCGACGAGTTCGACCCCACCGACCACCTGTCGGTGAAGGAGGCTCGTCGCGCCGACCGCTTCGCCCAGTTCGCGATGGTGGCCGGTGACGAGGCGCTCGCCGGCGCCGGATGGGAGCGCGGCGAGCTGCCGTATGACCCGACGCGGATCGCGTGCGTGTACGGCACCGGGATCGGCGGCATCGGCACGCTCGAGAACAGCAAGCAGATCCTGATCGAGCAGGGCGAGAAGAAGGTCCCGCCGCTGTCGGTGCCGCTGATGATGTCCAACGCCGCGGCCGGGATGCTGGCGATGCGCTACGGCATCGTCGGCGACTCGTTCGGCACCGTGTCGGCCTGCTCGGCGAGCGCGCACGCGATCGCCCAGGCCGCCCGGATGATCCAGTACGGCGACGCCGACGCGGTCATCACCGGCGGCTCCGAGGCCGCGCTGACGCCTTTGTCCAAGGCCGCGTTCGCGCGCTTGGAGGCAGTCTCGCCGACCGGGATCTCGCGCCCGTTCGACGCCCGCCGCGACGGCTTCGTGATGGGCGAGGGCGGCGCGGTGCTGGTGCTCGAGGATGCCGAGAAGGCGGCCGAGCGCGGCGCCGAGGTGCTGGCGACGGTGCGTGGCTTCGGCGCCACCTCCGACGCCCACCACCTGACCGCGCCGCATCCCGAGGGCGTCGGCGCGGCGGCGGCGATCCGCCGGGCGCTCGAGGACTCGGGGCTCAAGCCCGAGGACGTCAACTACATCAACGCCCACGGCACCTCGACGCCGCTCAACGATCGCGCCGAGACCAAGGCGATCAAGGCCGCGCTCGGCGACCACGCCGCCAACGTGCCGGTGTCGTCGACCAAGTCCGCGATCGGCCATCTGCTGGGAGCCTCGGGGGCGGTTGAGGTGACCGCCACGATTCTCGCCCTGCGCGAGCGGATCGCTCCGCCCACGCTGGCGTGGGAGGAGCGCGAAGAGGGCATGGACCTCGACTATGTGCCCGGCAAGGCCAAGCCGTTGGACGTCAACGGTGGACCGGTGGTCGCGCTGAGCAACGCGTTCGGCTTCGGCGGCCACAACGTCGTCCTGTGTGTGGAGGTGAGCTAGTTGCTGACTGACAAAAAACTGCTGGTCACGGGCGTGATCACGCGCGACTCGATCGCGTGGGAGGCCGCCCGTCGAGCCCAGGAGGCCGGCGCCGAGGTCGTGCTGACCAGCTTCGGCCGCGCCCGGCGGCTGACCGAGCGGGCGGCCAAGAGCCTGCCGGAGACCGTCGACGTGCTCGAGCTCGACGTCAACAACCCCGACGACCTCGAGGCCGTGGCGAGCGAGCTGCGGGACCGCTGGGGCCGGGTCGATGGCGTTCTGCACGCGATCGCGTTCGCTCCCGAGGACGCGCTCGGAGGCCGGTTCTTGTCGACGCCCTCAGAGAGCGCGATCACCGCATTCCAGACGAGTGCGTTCTCACTGAAGGCGCTCGCGGTGGCGCTCGCCGACCTCTACCCCGACGAGGGCGCGAACATCGTCGGGATGGACTTCGACGCGTCGGTGGCGTGGCCGGTGTACGACTGGATGGGCGTCGCCAAGGCTGCGCTCGAGGCGACGTCGCGCTACCTGGCGCGCGACCTCGGCCCCCGCGGCGTGCGCGTGAACCTCGTCGCGGCCGGTCCGCTGGGGACGCTGGCGGCGCGCGGGATCCCCGGCTTCGACGACCTCGCCGAGATGTGGACGCGGCAGGCGCCGATCGGCTGGGACGGTGAGGACGCCGGCCCCGTGGCGGACGCGATCTTGTTCCTGCTCTCAGACCTGTCGCGCGCGATCACCGGCGAGATCCTGCACGTCGACGGCGGCTTCCACGCGATGGGCGCCCCGCTGTCGGTCGCGCCGGCGCTGGCCAGCGCCAACGCTTGATGGAGCAGCATCCGTTCCGCCGGCTGGCGATCGTCAACCGCGGCGAGGCCGCGATGCGGGCGATCCGTGCCGTCCGCGAGCTCAACTGGGAGCGCGATGATCAGATCACGATCATCGCGTTCTACACCGAGGCCGAGCGCTACGCCCTGTTCGGGCGCCAGGCCGACGAGCGCTACTTGCTCGACGGCGGCTACCTGGACTACGAGTCGCTCGAGCGGGCCCTGACCGAATCCCGCGCGGACGCGGCCTGGGTCGGTTGGGGGTTCGTGGCCGAGCACCCCGAGTTCGCCGAGCTGTGCGAGCGCCTGGGGATCGTGTTCGTGGGACCCGACCCCGAGGTGATGCGCGCGCTCGGCGACAAGATCGAAGGCAAGCGCCTGGCCGAGCGGGCCGACGTGCCCGTGGCCGCGTGGAGCGGGGAGGCGGTCGAGACCGTGCAGGACGCCGTTCGCCACGGCGAGCAGCTCGGCTTTCCGGTGATGATCAAGGCCGCCGCGGGTGGCGGCGGCCGGGGGATGCGCCGCGTCGAGAACGCCGACGAGCTCGAGAACGCCTTCCAGCGCGCCCGCGAGGAGGCGCAGAAGTCGTTCGGCGACTCGCGCGTGCTGATGGAGAGCCTGGTCGGGGCCGCCCGTCACGTCGAGGTCCAGCTGATCGCCGACGGCGAGGGCAGCGTATGGGCGCTGGGCGTCCGCGACTGCAGCTACCAGCGCCGTCACCAGAAGGTCGTCGAGGAATCCTCCAGCCCCGCGCTGACCGCCGAGCAGGAGCGCGAGCTGGCCGACTCGGCGACCCGGCTGGCCGAGCTCGCCGGCTACCGCGGGGCCGCCACGGTCGAGTTCCTGTACGAGCCCTCCGAGCGCAGGTTCTCGTTCATGGAGGTCAACACGCGACTGCAGGTGGAGCACCCGGTGACCGAGATGGTCACCGGCGTCGACCTGGTCAAGCTCCAGCTCCACGTCGCCGCCGGCGGGCGACTGGAGGGCGAACCTCCGGCTCCGAGCGGGCATGCGATCGAGGCGCGGCTCAACGCCGAGGACCCCGGCCTCGGGTTCGCGCCGACGCCGGGGCGGATCACCTTGCTGCGGCTGCCGGCCGGCCCGGGGATCCGAGTCGACAGCGGGTTTGCCGAGGGCGACCTGGTGCCATCGGCGTTCGACTCGATGATCGCCAAGATCATCGCCCACGGCAGCACGCGCGAGGAGGCGATCGCGCGCCTGCGCCGGGCGATCGCCGACACGATGGTGGTGATCGAGGAGGGCACGACCAACCAGGGGTTCCTGCTCGAGCTGCTCGGCCGGAGCGAGCTGCGCGCGGGCGAGGTCGACACCGGCTGGCTCGACCGGCTCCAGGTCCGGGGCGAGGTCCAGTCCACGCGCCACGCCGACGTCGCGCTCGTCCGCGCCGCGATCGAGCTGGGCGACGACGCCACCGCCGGCGAGCGCAGTCGCTTCTACGCGTTCGCCCGCCGCGGGCGGCCCGAGGCCTCGGCAGAGGTGCGGCGGACGGTCGACCTGCGCTACCAGGGCGCGAGCTATCGCTTCGTCGTGTCGCAGATCGGCCCGCAGCGCTACGTGCTCGAGATCGACGACAGCCGGATCGAGGCCGAGCTCGAGCAAGTCTCCGAGCACGAGCGCCTGATCTCGTTCGGCGCCGGCGCGTACCGGACGCTGACCGCGCTGCAGGACGCCGACCTGCTGGTCGAGGTCGACGGCGTCCCGCACCGGATTTCCCGCGACGAGGGCGGCCTGATCCGCTGCCCGAGCCCCGGCGTGGTGGTGGCGATCCCCGTGTCGGTCGGCGACGAGGTCCAGGTCGGCGACGTGGTCGCGGTCACGGAGAGCATGAAGATGGAGTCCTCGCTGACCGCGCCGGTCCACGGCCGCGTGCGCGAGGTGCTGGTCTCGGCCAACACCCACGTTCCGTCCGGGCGGCCGCTGCTGCAGATCGAGCCGCTGGAGGCTCAGGACGCCGGCGATGAGGGCGAGCGCCTGCGATTCGAGGCGCCCGAGGCCAACGGCGCGCGCGAGCCCAGCCCGCTCGATCGGCTCGAGTGGCTGCTGCTCGGGTACGACGTCTCGGAGTCGGAAGCCGATCGCGTCCTGGAGGAGTTTCTCGACGCCGCGGGCGACCCGGCCGGCGAACGCCGGCTGCTCGAGGCCTACGCCGACCTGCGCCTGGTCAGCCGCCCCCACGGGGCCGACGCCCCGAGCCCCCAGCAGTACCTGCACGCATTCCTACGCTCGCTCGACCCCGCCGCCGAGGGCCTGCCCGACCGGTTCGTCGCCGGCCTCGAGCGCGCGCTGCGCCACTACGGGATCGCCGGGCTGGAGCGCACCGCCGCGCTGGAGGCGGCCTGCTACCGCCTGTTCCTGTCGCGCCAGCGCTCCGGCACCGCCAGCACCGCGGTCCGCGCGATCCTCGAGCGCCACCTCGAGCAGGCCGGCGAGCTCCCCGAGCGCGAGGACGGCGAGCTGCGCGAGGTGCTCGACCGGCTGGAGGCGGCGGTGGCCGCGACCGAGCCCGGCCTGGCCGAGCTCGCGCGCGAGGTACGGTGGCGCTGTTGTGACCAACCGGTGGCCGAGGAGGGCCGCCAGGAGGTCTACGCCGACGCCGACGAGCACATCGCGGCGCTGGCGGTGGCGCCCGACGACGACGGCGAGGATCACGTCCGGGCGCTGGTCGACTGTCCCCAGCCGCTCGCCCCGCGCGTGTTCCGGCGGATCGACGACGCCAGCCCGAGGCTGCGCGAGCAGCTGCTGGAGGCGATGACTCGCCGCTATTACCGCGTCGGCCGGCTCGAGCACGTCGAGCACAACGAGACCGGCGGCGTCCACTTCGTCAGCACCTCGTTCGATCACGCCGGCCGGCGCTACCGGGTCGCGGCGGCGTTCGCCGCGACCGAGGAGCTCGAGCCGACGCTGCGCGCGCTGGGCGAGCTCGCCGGGTCGCTGGCCGAAGACGAGCGGTTGCTCGCCGACGTGTACGCCTGGCGGACCGAATCGCCCGCGGATCCCGACGCGCTGGCGGGGCGGCTGATGGAGATCCTGGCGCGGACGGAGCCGCCGGCGGCGATCGAGCGGGTGACGTTCGTGTCGCCGGCTCCGTCTACCGAGACCGGTGCGCGCGGTGGCGAGGGCGTCGAGGTGATCACGCTGCGATCTGGTGACCACGGCGAGGTGATCGAGGACTGCGACCTGCGTGGGCTGCACCCGATGATCGCCGAGCGGATGGATCTATGGCGGCTGTCGAACTTCGCGTTGGAGCGGATCCCGGCCGACCACGAGGTGCACCTGTTCCGGGCGGTCGCGCGCGATAACGAGCGCGACGAGCGGCTGGTGGCGATGGCCGAGGTGCGCGACCTGACCGCGGTACGCGACGAGCAGGGACGGATCGCGGCGCTGCCCGAGCTCGAGCGGATCGCCCGCCAGGCGTTCGAGTCCGTGCGGGCATTCCAGTCGCGGCTGCGCTCGCGTGAGCGCCTGCACTGGAACCGCGTGATGCTCTACGTCTGGCCGGTGATGGAGTTCGAGCCCGACGAGGCTCGCGCGGTGATCGCCCGCCTGGGCCGGATGACCGTCGGCCTCGGCCTCGAGATGGTGCTCCTGAAGGTGCGTGTGGCGGCCACCGCCGACGCGCCGGAGCGCGAGGCCGTGCTGCGATTCTTTAACCCCGCCGGCCGCGGCATGGTCACCCAGGTCGACGCGCCGCCGACCGAGCCGCTGCAGCCGCTCGACGAGGGCGCCCAGCGGATCGTGTCCGCGCGGCGGCGCGGCCTCGTGCATCCGGCGGAGATCCTGACCGTGCTCGCGCCCGAGCGGCGGGCGCCCGGCAGCGCGATCCCGCCCGGCGAGTTCGTCGAGCACGACCTCGGCGACAACGGCCAGTTGGTCGAGGTCAACCGCCCGCGGGCGACGAACAAGGCGTCGATCGTCGTCGGCCTCGTCTCGAACCGCACCGAGCGCTATCCCGACGGGATCTTGAGGGTGATCTTGCTTGGCGACCCCACTCGCTCGCTGGGCTCGCTCGAGGAGGCCGAGTGCCGTCGGGTGATCGCCGCGCTGGACCTGGCCGAAAGCCTCGAAGTGCCGTGCGAGTGGTTCGCGCTGTCGGCCGGCGCCAAGATCGCGATGGACTCCGGCACCGAGAACATGGACTGGGTCGCGGCGGCACTCCGGCGGATCGTCCGTTTCACCCAGGCCGGCGGCGAGCTCAACGTCGTGGTCAGCGGCATCAACGTCGGCGCGCAGCCCTACTGGAACGCCGAGGCCACGATGCTGATGCACACCAAGGGCGTGCTGATCATGGCCCCGGAGAGCGCGATGGTGCTCACCGGCAAGCAGGCGCTGGACTACTCCGGCGGCGTGTCCGCCGAGGACAACTTCGGGATCGGCGGGCAGGACCGGATCATGGGCCCCAACGGCCAGGCCCAGTACCGGGCGAGCGACATCGCCGGAGCCTGCGAGATCCTGCTCGAGTACTACGAACACGCTTACGTCGCGCCCGGGGAGCGGTTCCCGCGCCGCGCCACGACAAGCGATCCGTCGACCCGTGACGTCGGCCCCTCGCCGCACGAGCTGCCCGGCTCCGACCTCGAGACCGTGGGCCAGATCTTTTCCCAGGACACCAACCCCGGGCGCAAGAAGCCGTTTGACATCCGCTCGGTGATGCGCGCCGTGGCCGACGCCGACCACGAGCCGCTCGAGCGCTGGAAGGGGATGCGCGAGGCCGAGGTCGCGGTCGCCTGGGACGCGCATCTCGGCGGGTGGCCCGTGGCGATGCTCGGGATCGAGTCGCGCCCGGTACCGCGCCACGGCCCGGTGCCCGCCGACGGTCCCGAGCAGTGGACGTCGGGCACGCTGTTCCCGCTGGCGTCGAAGAAGATCGCCCGAGCGATCAACGCGGCCTCGGGGAGCCGGCCGCTGGTGGTCCTCGCCAACCTCGCCGGTTTCGATGGCTCGCCGGAGTCGATGCGGCGCCTGCAGCTCGAATACGGCGCCGAGATCGGCCGCGCGATCGTCAACTTCGACGGTCCGATCGCGTTCTGCGTGATCTCGCGGTTCCACGGCGGCGCGTTCGTCGTGTTCTCGCGCGCGCTCAACGAGGACCTCGAGTCCAGCGCGATCGAGGGCTCCTACGCGTCGGTGATCGGCGGCGCGCCCGCCGCCGCGGTCGTCTTCACTCGCGAGGTCAATCACCGCGCCGGCGCCGACCCGCGGATCGAGCAGCTCGACGAGCGGATCGAACGCGCCGACGGCTCGGAGCGCCCGCATCTGCGCGCAGAGCGCGACGCGCTGTGGGCGGAGGTGCGGTCGGAGAAGCTCGGCGAGTTCGCCGCCGAGTTCGACTCGATTCACAGCATCGAGCGTGCCGTCGAGGTTGGCTCGGTCGAGCGGATCGTCGAACCGACGCAGCTGCGCCCGTACCTGATCGACGCCGTCGAGCGCGGGATGCAGCGGACGCTGGCGCGGCTGGCCGGGTCCACGGCCAACGGCGGCGGCGCCGGGGGCGGCGGTGCTAACCGCGACGGGGGTCAGCCCGTCTGGGCGAGCGCGCGCAGCTCGGCATCGAGCAGCTCGGGGAGCCGGGTGACCTCCGGCAGCGCGACTGGATCGGCGTAGCAGCCGATGAACAGCTCGCGGCGGTAGCGGACCATCCCGATCGCCAAGGCGTGGCGCTCGGTGATCGGCACCACCGAGTAGACCTCATCCATCTTGGCCCCGAGCACTCGGAGCTCGCCGCGCGGGCCCGGGGATTGCGAGATCGTCAGGTTGAAGGTCCTCGGCGAGGCCAACGCCTTGACCACCGGCGCCCGCAGCGGCGCCGGCACCAGGCTCCCCACCGCGTAGAGGGTCTCGGTGCCCTTGGCCCGCGCGCTCGACTTGAGCGCCTGCGTCTCGGCGCGGACCGCCGCGAGCCGCTGCTGGGGCGCCGCGAGCTGCACGGGGAGCTGGATGTAGACCATCGAGATCCGATTACCCGGCCCGTCCTCGTGGGGTGCTCGCATGCTCACCGGCACCATCGCCTTGAGCGGCTCGGTGGGTGGTTGGCCACGGTCGATCGCGAGCCTCCGGACCGCTCCGGCCGCGGCAGCCAGCCCGAGGTCGTTGAGCGTGCCGCCCCCAGCAGCGCGAGCGTCGCGCAGCAGCGAGCGCCGTGCGTGGTAGCCGACCAGCGTGCGGCGTGGCGAGAGCGGCGTATCCAGCGGCGAGTCGGGAGCTCTGGGGAGCAGGTCGGTCCGCGCCGCGTCGAGGAAGCCGCGAGCCTCGCGGACCGCGCTGCCTGCGGCGCCGAGCGGGCGGATCGCGGCGCCAGCCACCGATCGGGCCGCGCCCAAGCCGGCCCGCGCGATGTGCGCCGCCTCGTCGGTCGCCCAGGCAAGCGCGTTCAACGGGCCGGTGGTCGACGGCGCCGCCCGACCGCCTTCGTCGGACGGCTCCGCCTCGCCGTCGCCCTGTTCGGGCTCATCGACGATCAGTCCCACGATCTGAAGGGCCGCGATCCCATCCACGAGCGAATGGTGGATCTTTCCCACCAGCGCCAGGCGACCGTCCGCCAGGCGCGGCACCAGGCAGATCTCCCATGGGGCACGACGGAGATCCAGCGGCTTCGAAAACGTGTCGTCGCGCAAATCGGCGAAGCGCTCGTAGCTGAGCCCCTCGGCGGGTCGCGACAGGGCCCGGACATGCGCCCCCAAGTCGAAGTTGTCATCGCGCACCCAGCGCGGCTCGGAGAGTCCCAGAGGCGCGCTCTGAAGACGCCACCGACACCAGTCGAGCTGATCAAGGCGGCTGGCCACGCGCTCACGCAGCGCCGCCAGCGTGGGTCGCTGGCGCCCGCCGGCCGGCTCGAACACCGCGCTCCAGCCGACGTGCATGTGCGCCTCGGAAGACTCCATCCGCAGAAACGAGGCGTCGAGCGCGGACAGGCGGCGTGAGCCGGTCTCGATCAGGCGCGAGGGGGAAAGCATGCCGGTGAGAGCCTTCCCGAACTGCCGGAAAACCAACAACGGCAATCAGCCGGCACAGCAGGCGGGCAATCAGCCGGCACAGCAGGCGGGCCGTGGTGAAAAAGTGGTCATATAGACCGCAAATTCATCACGGAGTCCCGGCCCAGCCCTCGAGCTGACCGTGCGGCCCGGGTCCGCGCCCGCAACGCGAGGCGTTGCGAGACAATCGAGCCCGCACCGTCCCCGGCACGAGGAGAGACATGTCCACAACCGCCGTTTCGCCGATCGCGGCAGAGGTCGATCAGTGGCTCTCGAAGTTCGACAGGGCGCTGACCGAGGGCGACACCGCGGCCGCGGCCGACTTGTTCGGCCAGCCGAGCTACTGGCGTGACCTGGTCGCGTTCACGTGGAACATCACGACCGTCGAAGGTCGGCAGGGCGTCAAGGGGATGCTCGACGCGACGCTGGCGACGACCCAGCCGCGCGGCTGGCGCGTGACCGAGGAGCCCACCGGGGCCGACGGCGTGATCGAGGCTTGGGTCGAGTTCGAGACCAAGGCCGGGCGTGGCCAGGGCGTGCTGCGGCTGATCGAGGGCAAGGCGTGGACGTTGCTGACGACGCTCGACGAGCTCAAGGGATACGAGCAGAGCGCGGGCTTCACCCGCCCCAAGGGCGTGCACCACGGCGCCGACCCCGAGCGGCGGTCGTGGCTGGAGGAGCGCACACGCGAGGCCGAGGCGCTCGGCTATGAGACCCAGCCGTACGTGGTGATCATCGGCGGCGGCCAGGGCGGGATCGCGCTGGGGGCCCGGCTGCGCCAACTCGGCGTGCCGACGATCATCGTCGAGCGAAACGAGCGGCCGGGCGATTCCTGGCGCAAGCGCTACAAGTCGCTGTGCCTGCACGACCCGGTCTGGTACGACCACCTCCCGTACCTCAAGTTCCCCGCCAACTGGCCGGTGTTCTCGCCCAAGGACAAGATCGGCGACTGGCTGGAGATGTACACGCGGGTGATGGAGCTCAACTACTGGGGCTCCACCACCGCCAAGCAGGCCCGCTACGACGAGGACGCCGGCGAGTGGACCGTGACCGTCGAGCGCGACGGCGCGGAGGTCACGCTGCGGCCCAAGCAGCTGGTGATGGCCACCGGCATGTCGGCGCGCGCGCGGCTGCCCGAGTTCCCCGGGATCGACGAGTTCAACGGCGATCAGCACCACTCCTCCCAGCACCCCGGCCCCGACCGCTACCGGGGCAAGCGCGCGGTCGTGATCGGATCTAACAACTCCGCCCACGACATCTGCGCCGCGCTGTGGGAGCACGACGCCGACGTGACGATGGTGCAGCGGTCACCGACGCACGTGGTCAGGTCCGACAGCCTGATGGCGTTCGCGCTGGCCCCGCTGTACTCAGAGCAGGCGGTGCAGGACGGGATGTCGACCGAGAAGGCCGACCTGATGTTCGCGTCGCTGCCATACGCGATCCTCGCCGACCTGCAGATCCCGATCTACCAGCAGATCCGCGAGCACGACGCCGACTTCTACGAGCGGCTCGAACAGGCCGGCTTCCAGCACGACTGGGGCGAGGACAACTCCGGGCTGTTCATGAAGTACCTGCGCCGCGGGTCGGGCTACTACATCGACGTCGGGGCGTCCGAGCTCGTCGCCGGCGGCCAGATCAAGCTCCAGCCGGGCCAGGTCGACCACCTCACGGCGGACGCCGTAGTGATGGAGGACGGGACCGAGTTGCCGGCCGACGTGGTCGTCTACGCGACCGGGTACGAGTCGGCGAACGGGTTCGTCGCCGACCTCGTCTCACGTGAGATGGCCGACAGGGTCGGCAAGGTGTGGGGCCTGGGCTCGGGCACCGCCAAGGACCCCGGCCCGTGGGAGGGCGAGGAGCGCAACATGTGGAAGCCGACCCAGCAGGAGGCGCTCTGGTTCCACGGCGGAAACCTGCACCAATCGCGCCACTACTCGCTGTACCTGGCGCTGCAATTGAAGGCGCGGATGGAGGGGATCGAGACGCCGGTGTACGGGCTGCAGGAGGTCCACCACACGAGCTGACCCGCCCACGAACTTCTGAATCGAGACACTAGGGGCCCGCGGCCCGGATCAGGCGCCGGTCTCGACGACGACCCGGACGGTCCCGGGCGGGCGCATCTCGGCGAGCTCGAGCGCCTGCTCGAAGTCGTCGAGCGCCAGCCGGTGAGACACCCAGCCGCTTGCGTCCAGCCGGCCGTCCTGGGCCAGCGCGATCACGGTCTCGAGGTCCTCGAGCTTGGACACGTAGGCGCCGACGACCTGCAGTTCGCGCCCCATGAACGCGCTCGAGGGGCCGAGCGTGAGCTCGGCGTCGACGACCGACCCGAGCACCAGGCGGCGCCCGCGCCGCAGCAGTCCGACGCCCTCAGCGGGGGCGCCCGGCTGCCCGCTGAAGTCGATCACGGCGTCGACGCGCCCCATCCGCTGGCGCAGCCCCCGGGCGGCGCCGACCAACCCGCGGTGAACCTCGACGCCGAGCGCCTGGAGGCGTTGCGAGCTCGAGTCGCTGCGCACGACCGCCGCCAACCGCACGTCGGGGTCGAGCGCCCGCGCCACCGCCAGCGTGGCCGTGCCCAGGCCGCCGGCGCCGAGCACACACAGCGAGCCGCCGCGCGGGACCTCGGCGAGCTTGACCGCGTTGTGGGCGGTGGCCGCAGCGTCGGCCAGCAGCGCGGCCTCGGCCGGCTCCATCCCGTTGGCAGGGAGCATCCGCGACGACGGCCACACGACGAACTCGGCAAAGCCGCCGGGATCGTGCATGCCCAGCGCGCGCAGCGACTGGCAGTGCTGGTCCTCGCCGCGCTTGCAGGCAGGGCACTGTCCGCACGGCGCGAGCGGGTGCAGCACCGCGAGATCGCCCTCGGCCACCCGGGCGCCGTCGCCGTTGACCTGCTCGACGATCCCGGCGATCTCATGGCCCGGGCGGACCGGGTAGGACGCCCCGGGCGGGAGCACCATCCCGTGCAGCAGGTGCAGGTCGGTGGCGCACACGCCGCAGGCGAGCACGCGCACCCGGGCGTAGCCGGGCGGCGTTTCCGGCTCCGGGCCGTCGCGCAGCGCCGCGGCCCCGAAATCGAGTTCGGCATAGCGCACTCCTAGCGCCTCTCCCCACGAGTCACGGGCGGCGACGCTATCACGCGCCGGGGAGCTCTGACTCAAACGGCGGCGACATCGCGACCAGCCCGCCGTCGACGACCAGCGTCGTCCCGGTGATGTACTCCGACGCCGGCGCCAGCAGGAACAGGACGCTGTCGGCGGCCTCCTGGACGGTTCCCAGCCGCCGCTTGGGGATCTTCGGGACGACCGTGTCCAGGGGCGCCACCAGACCCGTGTCGTAGAAGTACGACGAGGAGTCGGACTCGATGATCCCCGGGGTGATCGCGTTGACGTTGATCCCCTGGGGCGCGAGCTCGGCCGCCATGTAGCGGGCCCACATCTCCAGCGCTGCCTTGGTCGTGCCGAGGTTGGCGTAGGTCGGGAACACCCGCAGGCTGCCGTAGCTGGAGAGCACCACGATCCGTCCGCCGCGGTCCATCAGTCTGGCGGCGCGCTGCGTCCCGACCACGAACGCCCGCACGTTGGTGTTGAACGTGCGCTCGAGGTGGTGGGGCTTGAGCTCCATCAGCGGGCGGAAGTTGCTGGCCGAGGCGTTTGACACGAAGAAGTCCAGGCGCCCGAAGCGCTCCTGCACCCGGTCGAACATCGCCTGGATCTCCTCCAGGCTCTCGAGGTCGGCGCGGATCGCCAGGCCGGTCGACCCGAGCCGTTCGATCTCGGCGACGGTCTCGTTCGCCGCCTCCTCGTTGCGGCGGTAGCCGACGATCGGGACCGCTCCGCGCGCAGCGAGCGTCAGCGCCAGCGCCCGCCCGATGCCCCGGGAGGCGCCGGTGATCAGCGCGATCTTGCCCTCGAAGCCGGCGCGCGGCGACGGGGCCAGGCGCTCCAGCTCCTCCGGGGTCGGTCCGCCGCTCATCGGTTCGTCTGGGCGGCCACTAGCGCAACAGGTCCCGGGCGATCGTCATCTTCTGCACCTCGGCGGTGCCCTCCTCGAATAGCTGGGCCCGCGCGTCGCGGTACACGCGCTCGATCGGGGTGGGGGAGAAGTAGCCCAGGCCGCCATGGACCTGCAGCGCCCCGTCGGTGACCCGCTGGAGCATCGCGGCCGCGAACAGCTTCGCCATCGATGCCTCGTTGACGGCGGCGGAATCGCGCTCCCAGGCGCGGGCGGCGTGGAGCACCAGCTGGCGGCCCGCCTCGACGTCGGTGGCCATGTCCGCCAGGCGGAACGAGATCGCCTGGCGCTGGGCGAGCTTCTTGCCGAACGTCTCGCGCTGCTTGGCGTAGGCGACGGCGAGGTCGAGCGCGCGCTGAGCGAGCCCGACGCATGTCATCGCCAGCGAGATCCGGCTGGGCGCCAGGAAGCCTCCCAGCGCGACCGCGAGGCCGTCGCCCTCCCCGCCGAGCCGATTGGCGACGGGGACCGGCGCGCGGTCGAACCGAAGGTGGGCGTGGTCAGTGCCGCGGATCCCCAGCGATTCGGCCATCTCGGTCGCGGTGACGCCGTCGCCGCGGGGCGGGATCATCACCGCGACGGTGCCGGCCGAGCCGGTGGTGCCCTGCATCCGCGCGATCAGCAGCAGGTAGTCGGCGATCGAGCCGAACGTGATCAGGTGCTTCTCGCCGGTGACGTAGTACGTGTCGCCCTCGCGCGCGAGCTCGCAGCGCAGGTCAGCACCGGTGCCCGCGGTCGGCTCGGTGAGCGCGAACGCGACCTTGATCCGGCCGGCGACGAGCGGGACCAGGAACCGGTCGCGCTGTTCGGCGGTGGCGTGCGCCGCGAGCGGACGCCAGATCCCGTTGCAGACGTGGACGATCATCCGCAACGAGCCGTGTGACATCGCCAGGAGCTCGAGCAGCTCGAGGTAGCGGCTCAGCGGAATCCCGCGTCCGCCGTACTCCGAGGGCGCAGCCAGCCCCAGGTAGCCGCGGGCGCGCAGCTCATCCCACAGCTCGAGCGGGACCTCGCGATCGCGCTCGATCCGCTCGGCCCAGCGCTCGCCGTCGTCGGCGACGTAGGCGCGGATCTCGTCCTTGAGCGCCGCCAGCTCGCGCTCGTCGTACGGTGTCGATGTCGGGGTGGCCGTGGTCACGTGATGCTCCGGGGCGTCGGGAGCCCCGGAGTATCACGGATGCGGCACCGGCGGTGCCTAAGGGACGACCTGGATGTGTCCCCGATCGCCCGCGGGCCGGTCGCTCATGTGAAGCGCTGGTGAGCCTCGGTGGTGGTTCACACTGCGCCTCGACCGGTTTGCGCGGCTGACACACCGGAAAGCATCGAGGGCGATGCGTCGTGTAGCGCTGCTGATCGCCACGGCCGTGGCAACGTTGCTGCTGGGTGCGCAGGCGCTGGCCGCGACCGGCGTGGCGCCCGGTCCTCCGGGCTCCAAGTCGGACTTTGCGCCCGCCGACAAGCACGGCTTCGGAACCTCCCGGACGCTCGCCAGCAAGGCCTGGTTCACGCTCGAGAGCGGCGAACTGACCGAGGTCTATTACCCGCGGCTCGACACGCCCAGCTACCGGGACCTGCAGTTCGTCGTGACCGACGGGCACAGCTTCGCCGAGCGCGAGCAGGACTCGACCGTGCAGCGCACCGTCCGCCCCGACCCGGGCAGCCTCACCTACCGCCAGGTGAACACCGACAAGGCCCACCGCTGGAGGCTGACGAAGACCTACGTCACCGATCCGACCCGGTCGACGGTGTCGATCGACGTCCGCTTCCGGTCCCTGACCGGTCGGCGCTATCACGTGTACGTGCTCGCCGACCCCGCGCTGTCGAACAACGGCGACGATGACACCGGCGCCTGCTCGAACTCCGCGCTGGTCGCGACCGACGCTTCGTCGGCGGCCGCGCTGGTCGCCCAGCCCGCCTTCACACGGGCGTCCTGCGGCTACAAGGGCACAAGCGACGGCTGGACCGACATCAGCGAGCACCACCGGATGGCCTGGGACTACGCCTCGGCCCCCAGGGGCAACGTGGTGCAGACCGCGCGCACGCAGCTCACCGGCCTGCGCGGGCACGAGCGGCTGACGCTCGCGCTCGGCTTCGGCGCCGACGCCGGCGACGCGACCGCGGCCGCGCGTGGGTCACTGGCCGCCGGGTTCGACTGGCTGGCCTCGCGCTACGCGGCCGGTTGGCACGCCTACCTCGCGTCGCTCAAGCGCCCGCCGAGCAGCCTCGCCAGCGCTGCCGAGCGCCGCGAGTACGCGGTCTCGGCGATGGTGCTGGCCGCCAGCGAGGACAAGACCTACCGCGGCGCCTTCGTGGCCTCGCCGACGATGCCGTGGGCCTGGGGCACGGGGTTGCAGACCCCGACCGGCCCCTACCACCTGGTGTGGTCGCGCGACCTGTACGAGATCGCCACCGCCCTGATCGCCGACGGCGACGTCGCGGGCGCGCGGCGGGCGCTGCACTTCCTGCTGTTCGAGCAGCAACAGCCCGACGGGTCGTTCCCGCAGAACTCAGACGTGACCGGCGCGCCGGTGCTGACCAACCTGCAGCTGGACGAGGTCGCCGACCCGATCATCCTGGCCTGGCAGCTGGGTCAGCGCGACGCAGCCACGTGGCAGCACGTGAAGCTGTCCGCCGACTTCATCGTCGGCTGGCACGACGACCAGGGACACACCGCGCCGTACACGCCGCAGGAGCGATGGGAGAACCAGGCGGGCTACTCGCCGGCGACGATCTCGGCCGAGATCGCGGGGCTGGTGTGCGCCGCGGACATCGCGACGAGCAACGGCGACGCCGCGTCGGCGGCCCGCTATCTCCAAACCGCCGACAGCTGGCGCGCGAAGCTGAACTCGTGGACGCTGACGACGACCGGTCCGTTCGGCCCGTCGTACTATCTGCGCCTGACCAAGGACGGCAACCCGAACGCGGGCACCACTTACTCGATCGGTGACAGCGGCCCGGCCGCGATCGATCAGCGCGACGTGGTCGACCCGAGCTTCCTGGAGATGGTCCGGCTCGGGATCAAGCGCCCCGACGACCCCAACATTCTCAGCACGATCAAGGTCGTCGACAAGCAGCTGTCGAGCGTCACCCCGAACGGCCGCTTCTGGCACCGCTACACCGACGACGGCTACGGGGAGCAACGCGACGGCGCCCCCTGGGACGTGAACTTCCCGGCCGGTAGCCAGGCTACGATCGGGCGCATGTGGCCGATCTTCGCCGGCGAGCGCGGCGAGTACGAGCTGGCCGCCGGGCACGGCGCCGGCGCACAGCTCGCCTCGATCGCGGCGACCGCCAACGACGGCGGGATGCTTCCCGAGCAGGTGTGGGACCAGAACCCGCCGTCGGGTCAGCCGGGCTTCGCTTCCGGGACGCCGACGTTCTCGGCGACGCCGCTGGCCTGGACCCATGCCCAGTTCATCCGCCTCGCGTGGTCGATCGCCGCCGGACATCCGGTTGAGCAGCCGTCGGTGGTGGCCTGCCGGTACGTGCGCAAGTGTCGGTAGCCAAGTGTTTCCCGCCATAAATCCGGTCACACCGAGAGGGGTGCCGGCCGGATGGCTGGCGAGGACGCAGGAGGCCGGCACCGCCGGCGGAGCCGGTGGTGGCAGCGGAGCTGCGCGAGTCTCCGAGGACGAAGTCAGACGCCGGCCGGTGCCGCTCGAATGGGACGGGATTTATGGCGGGGAACACTAAGACGGCGTTGGTGACCGGAGCGGCCAGCGGCATCGGTCGCGCCGTGGCCGCACGCCTGGTCGACGAGGGCTTCGAGGTGCTCGCCGTCGATCTGCGCCCTGACGCCGAGGGGCCGGGCGTGCCGTACGAGGCGGACCTCACCGACGCTGGAGCCAACGCGGCCGCGGTGCAAGCGGCGGTGGATCGGTTCGGCCGGCTCGACGTGGTCGTGGCCAACGCCGGCGTGCAGTACGTCGCGCCCGTCGAGGAGTTCCCCGTTGAGCGCTGGCAGTCGATGATCGCGCTGTTGCTGACCAGCCCGTTCCTGCTGGCTCGGGCCGCGTGGCCGGCGCTGCGGGAGTCAGGCGACGGGCGGTTCATCGCGATCGCCTCGGCGCACGCGCTGGTCGCTTCGCCGTACAAGTCCGCCTACGTGTCGGCCAAGCACGGCGTGCTCGGGCTGGTCAAGACGCTCGCGCTCGAGGGCGCAGACCAGGGCATCACCGCGGTCGCGGTGTGCCCCGGGTACGTGCGCACGCCGCTGGTGGAGAAGCAGATCGGCGACCAGGCTCGCGCGCACGGGATCCCCGAGGAACAGGTACTAGAGCAGGTGATCCTCGCGCCCCAGGCGGTCAAGCGGCTGATCGAGCCCGAGCAGATCGGCGACGTGGTCGCGTTCCTCACCGGTCCTGCGGGGCGCGCATTCACCGGGACGCCGGTGACGCTCGACCACGGCTGGAGCGCTCGCTAGCGCGGCCCACGGTACGGAGTCTGGGGTCCCCGCTCCGCGACACTAGGCGATCTTCAGGACGATCAGCACGGCGGCGATCACCGCGAGCACGACCATGATCGCCAGCAGGCGAGTGGGCCAGCCGGCGTGCCGGCGGGTCGAGGATGCGATCGTCGCGTTGCGCATCACCAGCGCAGCCCCGCGCGTGGCCGACTCGGCGGCGCGCTGGGTCTGCAGCCGGTCGGTCTTCTCCGTGAGCACCTGGCGCTCGGCGATCAGCTGCTGGTGGGCGTTACGCGCCGTGTCGCGTTCGGCGGCCACCTGGGCGCGGGACTCGAGCGCGGCTTGCAGCTCGGACTCGGTGCGGTCGCGATCGTCGATCGCATCCTCGCGCTGCATGATCGCCTGGTCGCGGGCCTTCAGCGCATCGTCGCGCGCGTCCAGCGCCACGTCGCGGGACCGCAGCGCGGTGTCGCGGTCCGATAACGCGTGCTCCTGGGCGTCGACGGCCGCGTCACGTTCGGCGGCCATCCCGTCACGGGCCTTCAGCGCCGAGTCTCGCTGGCGCGCGGCGGTCTGCGCGGCCTCGAGCGCCTGGTCGCGCTCGGCGATCACGCCGTCGCGCTCGGCGATCGCCTGATCTCGCTCCTGACGCGCGGCCTCGAGGTCCGCCGACAGCTGCTGGAGCCGGTCGGAGATCTCGCTGCGTCCGGTCTGTGCGCGCTCCAGTTGCGTGCGCAGCTCGGTGGCCTCGCTGCGCTTGCCGGCTACCTCGTTGCGCAGCGATCCGAGCTCGCGGCGCAGCGCCGCGTCGTCCTCGGTGGGTCGTGCCGTCCGGCGCGGGGACTCAGGTCCCAGGGCACGCTGACGCGCTGCGATCGCAGCCCGGTCGCGCCGGGGGCGCTTGCTTGACTCGCGCGTGGCTCCGACGTCGCTGCCGGCGAGCGCCGGCAGCGAGACCGTGATGTCGGGGGTGACGGTGAGCTCGGCGTCGACCACCTTGGCGCCGGCGAGCTCGCACACGAACGCGGCCTCCCATGGCTCGCCGTCCTCGGCGGCCCACGGCTTGTGGACGAGATCGGCCAGCGCGCGGTAGTTCTCGCCGTCGGCGACGAGCGTAAGCGTGGGGCGGATGAACCGGCGCCCGCGTACGCCGAACCAGCGACCGCTCAGCTCGAGCCGGTCCTCGCCGGACAGCTCGAAACGCTCGAGCTCGAAGACCACGTCAGACGATCCGCTTGTCAGGGGCACGAGCGTCTTTGACATTGGCGCCACAAGGTAGCGAGAACCGGAGCGTTCGTCGCCCCGGCAAGTGTGGTTGCATCCCGTATGTGAGCGAGTTCGCGGCGATGAAGGCGGTGCTGTTCGACCACCCGTTCTCCGATCCGGCGTGGATCTACGAGCGCAAGCTCGACGGGATCCGCTGCGGGGCGATTCGCCGTAACGGCAATGTGCGGCTGCTGTCGCGCTCGGATCAGCTGATGAACGCGACGTATCCGGAGGTCGTCGACGCGCTCGAGATGACCGGCCCAGACCTGTTCGCCGACGGCGAGATCGTCGCGTTCCACCGGGGTCAGACGAGCTTCGAGCGGCTCCAGAGCCGGTCCGGGATCCACGATCCAGAGCGCGCCCGGGCGACCGGCGTGGCCGTCTACTACTACGTGTTCGACCTGCTGGACCTCGACGGTCGCGACCTGCGCGACGAGCCGCTGGTGCACCGCAAGCGCGCGCTCCGCAAGGCGCTGAAGTACATCGGCCCGATCCGCTTCACGCCGCACCGCAACGGCGACGGCGAGGAGTTCTTCGAACACGCCTGCCAGCAGGGGTGGGAGGGGCTGATCGCCAAGCGCGCCGACAGTCCATATCGCGCCACCCGCTCCAAAGACTGGCTCAAGCTCAAGTGCGCTCACGCGCAGGAGCTCGTGATCGGCGGCTGGACCGACCCGAAGGGGAGTCGCCAGCGGTTCGGCGCATTGCTGGTGGGCTACTGGGATGGCGACCGGCTGCGCTACGCGGGCAAGGTTGGGACCGGCTTCGACGAGGCCACGCTCGACCGGCTCGGTGACCTGATGGACAGCCGCGAGCGCCGCGAGCCTCCGTTCGACGGCGGCAAGCTGCCGCGCGCCCACTGGGTTGAGCCCGAGCTCGTGGCGCAGATCGCGTTCACCGAGTGGACCCGCGACGGGCGACTGCGCCACCCCCGCTATCAGGGCTTGCGGGAGGACAAGCCCGCCCGCGAGGTCGTCCGCGAGTTGCCCTCTAACTGAGCTGGCGCTCGGCGGAATCGACGATCTGCTCGGCCAACGCGAGCGACGAGGTCGCCGCGGGCGATGGCGCGTTGCGCACGTGGACGGCCCGGGGCGTGTGGGAGATCACGAAGTCGTCGACCAGGGCGCCGTCGCGGCCGACGGCCTGGGCGCGGACGCCGGCGAACCCGGCGGTCATGTCCTGCGCCCGGAGCTCGGGCACGTAGCGGGCGGCGTGGGCGGCGAACGTGCTGCGGCTGGCGGCGAGCCGGATCTCCTGCAGGCCGGTCTTCCACCACTTGCGGGCCATCCGCCAGCTCCCGGGCCAGGCCAGCGTGTCGCGGAGGTCCTGGGCGTGGACCGTCTGGAGGCCATAGGCGTCGCGGGCGCCGACGAGCAGCGCCGAGGGGCCGAGCACGACCTCGCCGCCGATCTGCGGGGTGAGGTGGACTCCCAGGAACGGCAGCTCGGGGTCGGGGACCGGGTAGATCAGGCCCCTGACCAGGCTGCGGCGGTCATCTTTCAGCCGCAGGTAGCTGCCCCGGAACGGGACGATCCGCGGGTCGGGGTCGGCGCCCGCCCGGATCGCCAGCCGGTCTGACCACAGCCCCGCGCAGAACACGGCGCCGTCGGCCTCGACGGCGTCGCCGTCAGGACCGGAGAGGCGGATCCAGCGTCCGTTGGTGTGGACGTCGGCGACCGGCCAACCGAGCTTGAGCTCGCCGCCGGCCTCCTGTAAGTCGGTGGCCAGCTGCCTGGCCACCGCCGCAAAGTCGATGATCCCGGTGTTAGGGGAGTGCAGCGCTCCCGCGCCGATCGCGTGCGGCTCGATCTCGCGGATCTCGGCGGCGCCGATCCGACGGATCCCGGGCACGCCGTTGGCGCGCGCCCGGCGCTCGAGCTCATTGAGCCCGGGGATCTCGCCGTGGTCGGTGGCGATGATCAGCTTGCCGATCCGGTCGGCCGCGATCCCGTGGCGCTCGCAGTACTCATACAGCATCGCGGCTCCGCGGACGCACATCCGCGCCTTCAGCGAGCCCGGGGCGTAATAGACGCCAGCGTGGATCACGCCGCTGTTATGCGAGGTCTGATGCGCGGCGACCTGATCGGCCTGGTCGACGACGATCACCTTCCTGTCGGGATTGCGTCGCAGCAGCTCGCGCGCGACCGCGAGCCCGATGATTCCCGCGCCGACGATCACCCTGTCGTACTCGTGCGCCATCGCTCTCAGCGTATCCCGGGGGGCGGGTGCAGCCGCGCGCGCCCTGGCCGGTGCAGGCGGCGGGAAGTTCGTTCCCCGCGACGAGCTACGGCCGCCCGAGGGAACAAAGTTCCCGGTATCCGGGAAGTTCGTTCCCCGCGTCGTCCGGTGATCACCGAGTGCAACGAAGTTCCCGCTCGGGTTCTCACGCGGGGCTTCAGCCGGCCAGGAACTGGCCGAGGATCCGCCGCACCGCCGGATCGGTCGCCCGCAGCTGCACCGAGTGACCCGCCCCGGGGACGCTGACCAGGCGGCCGTCGGGGGCCTTGGCGGCCTCCTCGCGCGCCCACGCCTGCGGGGTGGAGAGGTCCCGCTGCCCGGAGTAGAGCAACACCGGCACCGGCGGCAGGTCGCCCGCGGGGTTGACCGCCGGGAGGTCCGGCGGCGACGTTGCCGGCCACTGCAGGCACCCCTGCACGAGCCCGTTGCCGCGCGCGGTGGCGCGGTCGAACGGGTACACCTGCGCGGCGGTGAGCGCGGCCGCCGCGCGGTCGATCACCGCGCGCCGCTGCTGTGGGCTCGCCGCCGGATCCCACGGAGGGACGAGCTCGACGCAGACGCTGCTCTCGTGCAGCCCCTGGCTGAGCGCGTCGGCGGGAGCCGCCTCGCCGCGGCGCACGCCCGACAGCAGCTCGTCGAGACCCTTCAGGTCACCCCGGGCGGCCGCGTGCAGCGCTCCGGGGATCCCTTGAAACGACGGGAACGCGACGCTCTCGGCGACGAGCGCGTTGAGCAGCGCCGGCCCGTCGTGCCGGGTGCGGACGATCGTGGCCACGTCCTTGGCCGGGTCAAAGCCGCAGTGCTGCGGGGCGCACACCGACCGCAGCACCGGACCGCTTCGCTGCAGCGCGGCCACGTACAGCGCGTCGGGCCCTTGTTGGGGCACGACGGAGTCGAGCACCAGTCGCGCCGTGTGGCGGGGATAGGCCAGCGCGTAGCGCTCGGCCACGAACGTCCCGTAGGAGACGCCGTCGAGCGTCAGCCGCGACGCGTGCAGGGCGACCCGCAACGAGTCCAGATCGGCCGCGGTCTCGGCCGTCGTGTAGAAGCGACGCGTGGTTCCGATCGACGCCGCACACGCGGGCACCGTGCCCGGCGGCGGCACCACCAGGTCAGACGAGCCCGTGGCCTTCTGCAGCGCCGGGCAGTTGAGCGCGCCCGCGCCGGTGCCGCGCTGGTCGAGCATCACCAGCCGGTAGCCCTGCATCTGCGCGCCCAGCCGCGAACGGATCCGGTTCAGGAACGGAACCCCGGGCTGCCCCGGGCCGCCGGTCAGGAACACCAGCACGCCGCGCGGCGCGGACCCCTCGGGGGCGTAGCCGACCGCGAGCCGCAGCATCCCTGGCGCCTGGCCGGCGTGATCGAGCGGCACGGTCAGCGTCGCGCACGTAAACCCTCGCGCGTCCGAGCAGCGGTGTGCGCCGGTCAGCCGCGGCGGCGCCGACGAGGTCGTGGATCGGGTCGAGGTGGTGTGCCCGTCCCCACCACCGCAGCCGGTCACACCGAGCGTCAGCAGGGCCAGCGCGAGCGTCGCGCGTCTCCTCATCCCGCCCTGCACCGTACCGGGTAGGGTTCGCGCGATGCCCCTGTCGGACGCCGAACGCAACGTCTGCGAGGCGATCGAACAGGGGCGCGACGAGGTCGTCGGGGTGGCGCGGACGCTGATCGCATTCGACACGACCGCTCGTGAGGTCGGGGACCCGCCACGCGACGAGGCGGCGCTCCAGGAGTACCTGGCCGAGGTGCTCCGCGAGGCCGGCGCCGAGGTCGACGTGTGGGAGCCCGACGGCGACGCGATGCGCGGCAAGCCGCTGGTCCCGCCCGGCCTGGACTTCGTGGGCCGACCCCAGCTGATCGCTCGCCGGCCGGGCGGCGGCGGCGGGCCATCGCTCGTGTTCGACGGCCACATCGACGTCGTCTCGGCCGAGCCTCGCGCGTCCTGGACCAGCGACCCGTTCGCCGCCGAGATCCGCGACGGCAGGCTCTACGGGCGCGGCGCCTGCGACATGAAGGGCGGGGTCGCCTCGATGGTGTTCGCGGCCCAGACGCTGGCCACGCTGGGTGTCGAACTCCAAGGCGACCTGCTGGTTGCGACCAATACCGACGAGGAGTCCTCCGGGGCGGGCGGCTCGGCGCTGGTCGAGCACGGCCTGACGGCCGACGCCGGGATCGTCACCGAGCCCACGGGCTTCGATGCCTGGGTGGCCTGCCGGGGATCGGAGTACGGGGTGATCACGGTCCCGGGACGGCCCGGCCACGCCGAGGTCAACCAGCCCGACTGGCGCCGCGGCGGCGCCGTCAACGCGATCGAGAAGGCGACGGTGGTGCTCGATGCGATCTCGCGGCTGCGGCACGAGTGGTCACGGCGCGACGGCCTCGACCATCCCTACCTGTCGCGCCCGTCGCTGCTGCCGACGATGGCGCGCAGCGGCGAGTGGGCTGTCACCTATCCGGCTGCGTGCGACCTGACGATCGCGGTCATGTACCTGCCCGCGCAGGCCGACGAGCGGGGGTGGGGGGCGGACGTCAAGCGCGAGGTCGAGGAGTGGATCGCGCGCGAGAGCGCGCGCGACGACTGGCTGGCCGAGCACCCGCCGACGATCAGGTGGTGGCCCAACGCGGTGATGCCGTTCGAGATCTCGCCCGACGAGCCGATCGTCGCGACCGTGCTCGAGGCCAGCCGCGACGCCGGCAGCCCGGGGCAGCTCGGCGGCCTGGACTCCTGGTACGACGGGGCCACGATCACCGAGCTCGGCGGGATCCCGTCGATCGGCTACGGCCCGCCCGGGTTCGACCGCGGCGGCGCCAGCGTGGCCCACATCGTCGACGAGTTCGTGCCGGTCGACGGGCTCGTCGCCTGTGCCAAGGGCCTCGCGGTGGCGGCGATGCGGTTCTGCGGGATCGCCGGGGGCAAGGTCTAGCCCTCGACGCGCTGGGCCAGCTCGATGCCCTTGCGCCCGATGTCGATCAGGTAGCCGCGCAAGATCCCGTGGTTGGCCTCGCTCCCGGGGTTGATGCACAGCGTCTTGCCGATTTTGCGCTCGCCGCCGGACTCGTGGATGTGGCCGTGGACCGACAGAACCGGCTGGTACTCCTCGATGATCCGGCGCACGGCCGTGGACCCCACCGGGCCGCGCAGCACGTCTCCCGCCGACACCGTCGGGCGCAGGTTCTCGTCGAGGATCGGCGCAGTGTCCAGACCCGAGTCGTGCGGCGGGACGTGGATCATGAACACGGCCTTGCGCGGATCGTCGACCTGGCGCGCGAGCGCGTCCAGGCGCGCGTACAGCTCGTCCTCGGTCTCCTCGCGCGGGGTCTGCCAAGGCGTGTGGTTAGACCAGCCGCAGGCCAGCAGCTGCAGGCCGCCGGGGAGGTCGACGACCTTGTCGTCGGCGTTGACGGTCGCGTACTGCGGCCGGTTTAGGATCTCGTCGATCACGAACTCGTCGTCGTTGCCCGGGATCAGCACCAGCGGGACGTCGCCGCCGCCCAGCCGCTCGGTCGCCAGCTCCAGCCACGACTGCACGCGCTCGCCCATCAACCGCGCAAGCAGCTCGTCGCGCGCGGACTCGTCGCCCGACATCCGCGCGGCCTCGTCGGACGAGGTCACGAACGAGTAGTAGCCGACGTCGGCGATGTCGCGCTCGAGCTCGGCCAGCTCGTGATCTGAGCGCGCGGAGCGGTGCACGCCGAACAGCTCGGTCTCGTAGCGGCCGTTGTTATCGATGATCGGAACGATCGCCTTGCCGGTGAGGTCGCCGGCGAGCAGCCCCGCGTCGGCCTTGTAGACGTTGCCCCGAATCGCGTTGACGAACTTCCGCCAGGCCTTCTCGGCGGCGTGCAGGTCGCTGACTATGTACAGACGGGTGGCGATGTCGCAGGCCGCGGGATCAGTCGGGCGGCAGTTCGGTGAACAGCATCTTCTCGTCCACGCCGGAGGCGCGCGCCCTGTACTTCATCACGAAGTAGATGACGATCCCCAACAGGTAGAACAGACCCGCGTCAAGGATCCCGTTCGTCTCCAGGTAGGTCAGCGCGCTACCGCCCTTGAGCGCGTTCACAATCGGCTTGGCCACCGCGAAGATGTAGATCCACAGCGGGAACACGATCCAGCCCAACCCGATCCACGGGAGCTTGGAGGCGAACGGCGCGTTGCGAACCAGGTCGGGCCGGCGCCACCGCACGAGCATCGCGTTGACGCCCGGCAGCGTCCAGGTGAGCACCGCCATCGTGATCGAGAACCAAGCGGTTCCGGCCAGGTTGAGCTTGTGCTCGGTGGTCGCCAGGAACGTCGGGAGCGCCTTGAAGCTCTGGAAGAACAGGAACAGCGCGGTCAGCGCGAGCGTCGCGATGATCGCGTTCAGCGGCCCGCGAATGCGCTCGTTCACCTGCCCGAACCACTCCGGCACCTGACGGTCGAGGCTCCACGCCAGCTGCATGCGGCTGATGAAGTTGATGTAGACCGGGCACAGCAGGAACGGGAACAGCACGCCCCCGAGGCTGATCAGCGCCCAGATCGGCCATAAGCCGTGGTTGGCGATCACCGCCAGCAGCGGCATCGCGTTGGGCTGGCCCAGCGGCAACACGCTGAGGTTGGAGTTGAAGCCCCAGTAGCTGGCGCCCCAGCTCACCTGCGTGTTGAAGCCAAAGTGGCTCGAGATCGCGTCGACGTACACGGAGTTGGCGAGCACACCGATCACCAGCGCGCCGATCAGCGCGATCAGGACGCCGCGGCGCACGTTTCCGCGGACCTCTCCGGCGATGTACGCCGAGTACTGAAAGCCGATGAACTGGAACAGCAGCACCCCGAGCATCAGCGGGAACACCGTCGTCGAGAACAGGTCGCCGATGAAGTTCGTGCTCGTCCCGGGGAGGAACGCCTCCTTGCCGCTGGCGGCGATCTTGGCCGCGGTGACGCCGCCGGTGTAGTGGGGCAGATTCGCGTTGAAGCTGTGGCGGTGGGTGAACAGCAGCCCGAAGATGAACATCGCGAAGAAGCAGGCGACGCCGAAGCCGGCGAGCGCGGTCACCACTCGGTGGAACGTACGGGTCGGCAGCACGCATACGAACCCGATCACGGCGAGCACGACGAGCGACCCGATGAACCCCGGCAAGCCGGTGATCGCGCCGCTGGAGTCGGTGAACCAGCTGTTGGCGTGGGTGAAGAAGTGGCCGCCGGCGCCGATCCCGATCACCCGGGCGGTGATCTGCAGGTTGCGCAGCACGAGCGGGACCTCGAACGCGATGATCAGCACCGAGGCGATCACCAGCGTCCATGACTCCAGCCAGCCGAGGAACGGGTGCAGGATCCGGCTGGTGAACACGTAGTCGCCGCCGGAGCGCGGCATCACCGACGTCAGCGACGAGAAGATCAGCGCGAGCAGCACGCAGAACAGCCCGGCGATGACCGCCGCCCAGCCGTACTCGGAGAACGGCCCCCAGCGCCACACCGGCACGAACGCCAGCGAGTAGAAGATCGGGTACAGCGTCAGCCCGACGCCGACGAACGCGGCGACGTTGAAGAACAGCGCGTTGGTGACGCTGACGTTACGCACCAGTCCGGAGGACTGGCGGACGAACAGTTTCGAACTGGTCGTCTGCGCAGCCGCGGACGAGCCGGCACCTTCGTCAGCCATGATCAGCCTCCAACCCTTCGGTCAGTACCATCCCTCCAAGCAGCGGCGCCAAAGTATCACCAGTCCCGGCGGCCGCGATGTCCTCTCCGCGACCGACGATTTCGCCGACCAGTACAGCGCCGTGAGCACCGACCTGAGCGAGCGCGTGGCGATCGTCACCGGAGGCGGCCGAGGAATCGGGCGGGCGATCGCGCTGGCCTACGCCAACGCCGGGGCCGATGTCGTGATCAGCTCGGCGCGCAACCTCGCCGAGGCCGAGTCGGTGGCCGCCGAGAGCGCCTCGGCGCCCGGCACGATCTGGGCCGTGCGGGCAGACGTCGCCGACGAGGCTGACGTGGCCCGGCTGGTGCACCGCACGCTCGAGCTCCGCGGCCGGATCGACGTGCTGGTCAACAACGCGGCGCGGGGGATGCGGTTCGTCAACGAGCGCTTCATGACCGATCCGCAACCGTTCTGGGAGGCCGACCCGGACGCCTGGCGGCTGGTCATCGAGACCAACATCGTCGGCGTGTTCCTGATGTCGCGCGCGGTCGTCCCGCACATGCTCGCCGCGGGCCACGGCAGCGTCATCAACGTCACCGTCAACCACCAGACGATGGTCCGGCGCGGGTTCTCGCCCTACGGCCCGTCGAAGGCAGCACTCGAGGCGATGACGCGGGTGTGGGAGGCCGAGCTCGAAGGCACCGGCGTCACGATCAACATGCTCGCCCCGGGTGGCGCGACCGCGACCGGGATGATCCCCGACGGCGCCGATCCGCCGGGGCCGCTGCTCGAGCCCGAGATCGTCGTCGGCCCAGCGCTCGAGCTCGCGCTGACGGATCGCAGCGGTCAGCGGCTGATCGGCGTGGGCTTCAGTGAAGGACCAGCTTGAGCGCGATCACCAGGCAGCCCAGCGCCGCGCCGATCAGCGTCTGAACGATCAGCTCGGCGCCGGTCAGCTTCGCCCGCACACCGGCGATCAGCTCGAACACGACGATCATCCCGGCGGCGGTCCAGATCGCGGCGCTGACCGCGTTCGCGAGCGTGGCACCGGCAACCCACCACACGAGCAGCGACAACATCGGGATCGCTGCCCCGGCGAGGATCGGAGCCTCGTGGAGCATCGAGTCGGCCAGCTCGCGGGCTTTGAGCCGGCTGCCCGTCTCGATCCGCTGGGAGGCCGACTCCGCGTAGGAGTGCGCGATCCAGTAGAGCATGATCGCGATCACCACCGCGATCACCGTCTTCAGATATGTCTCCTTCTGGGCGCTCTCAGCGGCCAGCAAGGTCGCGACGACGATCGTGCCGTAGACGACACGGGCGATGTTGGCGGGCATCGCCGCTCAGCTTGACGCAATCAGGCGGAACTTCGCGGTGACGGTGGCGGCGTAGCCGTTGTAGGAGCTGACCGCCGACACGTTCGCCGGGACGGGCTTGCCGTGGCTGGCCTTGGCCGCGGCCGCCCGGTTGAGCGACAGCATCACGGTCGCCCGGCGGTTGCCGCGGATCTTGAGCGTGCCGGCGGCGATCGTGCGGCCCGCGGCCCGGGCGGTGAGCCTCCCTCGGCAGGTAGAGGATCCGATGCAGCGCACCGCGACCTCGAGCCGGTTGCCCGTGCGCTTGACCGCGCCGACGCTGATCGGGGAGGTCCGGATCCGGATCGTCGAGCTGCGCCGAGTGCCGCCGCCGTTGGCAGCCACAATCTGCAGGTAGTAGACCTTGCCCGGCTTGAGTCCCCGCAGCCGCCAGCTCCCGGTCAGCATGCTCGACGCGGTGCCGGTCCTGGCGCGCTGGCCGAGCTTCGGGGTGGTGCCGTAGGCCAGGTAGTAGGTCGTCCGGTTGCCGAACGGCGTGATCGACGCGGTCACTGTGGCCGACGAGCCGCTGAGCGCTGCGATTCTCGGCCTGCCGACCGAGGGCGCGACGGGACGAGTGATCGTGGGGTGGTTCGTGCTCGAGCCGCCGCCTCCGTTGGACCCGCCTGGGTTCGACGCGCCGCCGCCGTTGGGCGGTGGCAGGCTGCCGCCACCCCCGGCGCCGTTGCCGCTTGTGTTCGGGGCGGTCGTGAACGTGTAGTCGTAGCCGTACATAGGCCCGGAGCCGACCCCGTTCTGGGCTACCAGGCGGTAGTGGTAGGTCGTGCCGGGCGCGAGGCCGGTCAGCGCTCCCGCGACTGGCACCGGAGCGGTGCCGGCGCCGGCCGGGAAGTGGACCGTGGCCTGCCCATAAGAGGTGGTCGTGCCGTACTCCCACCAGTACGTCGTGGAGTTGCCGTTCGGGTAGACGCCGCCCTGCAGCTGAGCGGAGTTGGACGTGACGCTCTGGGTGTAGGTGCTGTCGGCGCCGGGACCGCCGATCCCGGGCGCGCCCTCGACGGCCGCACCGGAGATGCTGCCGGCGCCAGTCGGTCCGTCGTAGCCGGGGAGGCCGTTGCACAGGAACGACAGCGCCGGGCAGGAGCCGGTGGAGCCCGTCGCCGGGTCGTTGAGTCCGAGCGCGTTGTCGTACGGCCACTCGGAGCTCTGCAGCGTGGCGTTGACGCCAGACCCCTGCGACGACCCGATCAGTGCGTAGTAGGCGGCGACCATCGGTGCGGCGGCGCTGGTCCCGCCGCCGAGGTACCACCCCGCGTCGTGGTCTCCCAGCGGCGAGGAGTCGTAGATCTGAATTCCGGTGTTCGGGTCGGCGTCGGCGGAGATGTCGCTGTAGGCCCGTCCCGCGCAGGGGAGGCTCGCCTGCCATGGCTGCTTAGGGCTGGCCGAGTCGGTGTTACAGCCCGAGCCGGCGCCTGACCAGGCCGACTCGCCGAAGCCGCGCGGGCCCGACGCCGGCGCCAGCGAGGTGCCGCCGGCGGCGGTGATATCCGAGAGCGCGGCGGGGTACTCGTTACACGGGCTTGACTGATTCGTCCCCGAGCATGGGTCCGAGCTGTTTCCCGGCGGGTCGTGCGCCGGGTAGCCCACATCGCCCGAGGCGGCCACGGTGGCGATACCCGAGAACGTCCACCAGCCCTTGCTGCCGAAGTAGGCGTCGCCGTTCGTGCCAGTCGGAGTCACCAGTGCGGCGCCGAAGCTGTCGCTGATCACGGCGGGCGTTGGGGTGCCGGATGCCACCCTGACCTGGGCGTTGGCGAGGTCCTGAGAGAAGTAGCTGCTGGCCTCCGACAGCACGATGTTGCAGTTCGGGCACAGCGCCGAGATGGCCTGGAGGTCGACCGAGGTTTCGAAGCGCCACTGGTTGAGCACGTCGGTGTGGTTGTCGCCCGACGCGAACTTCGGCGGCCCCGGCGGCGACAACTTCTTGAAGCAGCCGTTCGCGGTCGTGCACGGGGCGAGGCCGTAGGTCGATCGGTAGGTGGCCAGGTCGGACTCGGCATTGGGGTCGTCGTAGGCGACCACGACCGCGATCGTCTTGTCAGAGCCGTACGTCTGCGACAAGTACGCCAGGTCATACGCCTGCTGCAGCCACGCCGGAGTGCCTGCCTGCGGAGCCGGTGCAGCGGCCACGGCCTGGGGCGTCGCTGACACGCCGGCGCGAGCGCGCCTACCTCCGAGGCGATTGGGCGACGATGCCCGCCGGATTCGCGGGTGGACTGCGTAGCGGAGGCTGGGCTTGGTGGCGAGGACCTGGCTGAGGCAGGTCGCGCGTCCCGGTCCGGGTGCCGAGCACACGTTCACCGGCGTGAACGACGAGGCATCCGGGAGACCCGTGGCGGCGTCGGTGACGTCCGTGATCGCCTGCTGCGAGGCAGCGGGAGTCGGCGCCGCGATCGCGGTCGCGGGCAGGGTCGCGCAGGCGAATACGAACGCGAGCACGCAGGCCCAGCCACGGCTGGGCCACGCGCGGGCGCTCGCCGCCCGCATCAGTGATGTCAGGGACGCGGCCATAGGACGGGTGCGGGGACCCGGCAGCCCCCTACCTCTATCGGCACGCCAGGAGCTCAGCTTAAGGGATGCCCGATCCGCGCCCACTCCCTACCAGTCTGACAGGAATAGCTCTTGAGACCAATGCCTAGGTTTGTTGCGCTCTGATGCGGTTGGTCGTCGGTGGCCCTCCCTGAACCCCGGTGAGTCCGCGCGGGCGCGGTCTCTATACACTGCCGCCCACAAGGCGCTCTGGAGAGGAGCCGTGTGTTGTTGGGGAGGAGAGGGATGGCAGCCGCGGGCGCCATCGCGGCGGTGTTCGCGATGGCGCTTGGGCTGGCGAACGGAATCGCAGCGGCCGGCGCCTCGACGCACCGTACGTCTCCCGCGGCGGCAATCCGCTCGGTGTACGCGCTCGCTAATCGCTGTCTGTCGCTGCGCTCCGTGGCCAGCGGGCATCTCGTCGCCTCGCGGCTCTACCTGAAGCCGACCGCGCTGGGCCGGTACATGCTTTACGACCGCACCGGCTCGCTGCTCCGCGCCGGGGCACACCGGGTCAGCCGCGTTCGCGGCGCCGGACCGCCGACCGAATGGGCCCCGGCCGCGCTCCGCGGCGCCGCGTTCACGATCCGGTCGACCGCGAACGGGCGCCGGCTCGCGGTCGCCGGCAACGGGGGCGGCCTCACGCTGTCGTCCACGCGCGGCCCCCGGGCCCGCTTCCGGTTCGTTGAGGCGAAGGGCTGCAAGTCGTTCCCCGAGGCCCAGGTGAACGCCACCGGCCCTACGTTCAGGGGCACCAACCGGGGCGGCACCGTGTTCGGCTTCGTCGACGACCACCTGCACATCACCGCGAACATGCGCGGCGGCGGCCTGGTGATCTCGGGCGAGCCGTTCGACCGCTTCGGGATCCCGGCCGCGCTCGGCCAGGACGCCAAGGTGCACGGCGCCGACGGCAGCCTCGACATCACCGGCAACCTGCTGCGCAACGGCGTGCCCACCGGCACCCACGACACGCACGGGTGGCCGACGTTCACGGGCTGGCCGACGTTCGACACTCAGACGCACCAGCAGACCTACTACGTGTGGCTGCAGCGGGCCTGGGAGGCCGGCGAGCGCATGGTCGTGGCCCAGACCGTCGACGACGCCGCGATGTGCAGGATCGAGCCGCGAAAGATCTACCGCAGCTGTGACGAGACCACCTCGATCGACGCGCAGATCCGGACCCTGCGGGCTCTGCAGGGCTACGTCGACGCCCAGCACGGAGGCCCCGGCCGTGGCTGGTTCAGGCTCGTCTACAGCCCGGCCCAGGCCCGCCGCGTGATCGAGCAGGGCAAGCTCGCGGTGGTCATCGGGATCGAGTCCTCGGACCTGTTCGGGTGCGGCGAGGTCGACAGCAAGCCACAGTGCACCCGCGCCGACATCGTCCGCGGGATCCGCGACTACAGGCGGATGGGCGTCCGCGGCATGTTCGTGGCCCACTGGGTCAACAACGCGTTCGGCGGGGCTGCGCTCGAGGGCGGCGCCAAGGGCGTCTTCATCAACATCCTCAACCGCGTCCAAACCGGCGGCTACTTCGCCACCGGCCCGTGCCCCTCGGCGGCGCAGGGCGAGACCGTCTCGACGCTCAGCCAGCCGCTGCTGCAGTTCCTGGCGACGTTCTTCCCGGCGACCAAGCCGATCGCCTCGCAGCCGGTGCCCATGTATCCCGCCGGGCTGCAGTGCAACTCCAACGGGCTCACCGAGCTGGGCCGGTTCATGATCGGCCAGATGATCAAGCAGCACATGCTGATCGAGGTCGACCATCTGAGCGAACGGGCCCGAGACACCGTCCTGCGCATCGCCGCCAAGGCCCGCTACGCGGGGGTGATCTCCGGCCACAACGGCACCGGCGGCCGCTGGACGCCGGCCGAGCTGACCAAGCTCTACCGGCTCGGCGGGTTCGCGGCGGTCACGCCCGACCAGGCGCCGGCGCTGGCGGCCAAGATCGTGTCGATGTCCAGGTACAGGCAGGGGTCCCGCCTGTTCGGGGTCGGGATCGGCACCGACACCGGCGGCTTCGCGTCGCTTCCGGCCCCGCGGTCCGACGCCGCCAAGCGGCCGCTGCGGTACCCGTTCAAGTCCTACGACGGCAAGGTCTCGTTCACGCGCGAGCGCACCGGCCAGCGGACGTTCGACCTCAACCACGACGGGGTCGCGCACTACGGGCTGATGGCCGACCTGCTCGCCGACATGCGCCAGGCACCCGGTGGCCGCAAGGCGCTGGCGCTGTTGTTCAGGTCGGCGGAGGCCTACCTGGAGACCTGGCAGCGGGCGGTGTCGCACCGCTGAGGAGAGCTACTCCGAGGTCGTGAGCAGCAGCTTGGCGGTGGTGTTGCGCGCCTCGAGGTCAAAATGGGCCTCGGCCGCATCGCCCAGCGGGTAGCGCGCGCCGATCCGCACGTCGAGCTTGCCCTCGGCGACCAGGCCGAACACCTCGCCGGCCAGCCCGCGCAGCAGCTCCGGCGTACGCGTGTATGTGTTGAGCGTCGGGCGCTGGACGTACAGCGACCCGGCCGGGGCGAGCTGGGCCAGCGTCAAGGGGTCGGGCTGCCCGCTCGCCGCCCCGTACAGGATCATCCGGCCGGTGGGGCGAATCGCGGTGAGGCCGTCGAGGAACGTGGTCTTGCCGACGGCGTCGTAGATCGCCGCCGCGCCCTCGCCACCGGTGATCTCCTTGACGCGCTCGGCAAAACCGTCGTAGCCGATCGTCTCCTCGGCGCCGGCCTCGCGAGCGAGCCTGGCCTTCTCCTCGGTTGAGGTCGTCGCGATCACGCGCCCGCCGCGGAGCCTGGCCAGCTGGGTGAGCAGCAGCCCGACGCCGCCGGCCGCGGCGTGCACGACGACCCAATCCCCCTCCTGCACCGGGTAGGAGTCAAACGCCAGGTAGTGCGCGGTCATGCCCTGCAGGGCCGCCGCCGCAGCGACGTCGGTGTCGACGCCGTCCGGGATTGGGATCAGCGCGGCTGGGTCGGCCGCGACCCGTTCGGCATAGCTGCCGGCGACGGCGATCCAAGCGACCCGCTCGCCGGTGTCGGCGACCGTGCCGGCGCCCTCGACGCCGATGATCGCCGGCGGCGTGGAGCCGTACCCGCGACCTTCGCGCTCGTAGACGTCCCGGAAATTGACGCCCGCCGCCTCGACGTTGACCCGGACCTGTCCGTCGCCCGGCGTCGGGTCGGGGACCTGCTGGAGCTCGAGCACGCTCGGCCCGCCGTTACGTTCAAACACAACCGCACGCACACCGACAGCCTATATCGGCTGGGCTCGCGCCCGCGTCGTGCCCAGCGGGCGACCCGGCTAGTGGCTCCGGGCGCGAGTACGCGCTCCGCGCTTGGCCGCCGTGCTGCGGGTCTGGGCGTTGCGCTTGCGGGTGGCAGCCGCCTTCTTGGCCGCCGCCTTGCGCTTGCCGGGGCCGCCGGACAGGTGGTCCTCGGCGGTGCTGACGGCCTGCTTCAGGTCCGCCAGGGTGCGCTCGACGAGCTTGGCCGGCTTGCGGCGCCGGTCGGTCGCCTGGGAGATCAGCTTGGCCGTACGCTTGCGCAGGCCCTGGGCTCGGAGTCGCTTGAACAGCTCATCGTTTCTGGTCTTTGCCATTCTCGGTGCCTCTCTGTTCTCGGGGTATACAGATGCGCTACCCGCGGGACGGGCGGGCGTACCGCGACCTCCGTTCAGGCCGGAACCGTCTCCTGTGTCAGCAGGTGCTGCACGAACCAGTCCACCGTCAGCAGCGGCGTGGGGCTGATCCACGGCAGGTACGTGCCGGGCTCGTACTCCATGAACATCTCGACGCTGCCGCAGCGTCACCTCGTTGCGCCAGGCCGGCGCCCGCTGGTCGTGGGTCGCGGTGAACCACTCGTAGGAGTCAGCGGTGGGCAGCGCCGACGCGGCCTGCGGGTCGGGGTCGACGACCGGCACCATCGCCGGCGGCTCGCCGCGGAAGCGGGCCTCGCGGTCGGCGTCGAATTGGGCCTGGAACGCGGGCAGGAAGTCCGACCGCACCAGCCGCTGGGCGTTGGCGTGACCCGACACCAGCGGCACCTGCGAGACCACGCACTTCACGCGGCGGTCGACCGCGCCGACCACCAGTACGTGAGCTCCCGAGTAGCTGGACCCCCAGATCCCGATCCGCTCGGAGTCGACCTCCGGCCGGGTGCTCGCGTACGTGATCGCGTGGCGATAGTCGCGGACCTGGGCCCACGGGTCGATCTCCTGGCGCGGCTCGCCGTCGCTGGAGCCGAAGCTGCGGTTGTCGAACACGACCGCGGCCATTCCCGCGTTAGCGAACACGTCGGCGTAGCGATCGAGGTACATCTCCTTGACCGCCGAGAACCCGTGCGTCATCACGATCGCCGGCGACGGCCCGGTGGCCCGCTCGGGGGTGTACAGCCAGCCTCGCAGCGTCACGCCCTCGGCGTTGAACTCGATGTCCTCTCTCATCACCCGCTCCTCAGGTGCGCTTGATGGCCTGCAAAGTGTAAGTCTGAGGGGTCCGCCAGGGACGATCCGCGAGTCGCCACTCGCGCGGCTCGACCATCTCCGACTGCCCCGGGAAGGCATCCCACGGGGCGCTGTCGTGCTCCTCGAGCATCGTCAGCTGCATGTCCGCGCCCATCAGCGCGGTGACGATCTCGCCGAGCCCGTGGTTCCACTGGTGGGTGACGTTCTCGGCGAAGCTAACGTCGGTCTCGACGTAGGTACCCGAGTGCTCAGAGACGGTCGGCTGCTCGCGCTCGAAGTACGGGTACTCGACCGCCAGCACCTTGTCCTCGCGCTCGTCGTCCAGGGACCACATCATCGGGTGGCCTTCGCGGATGAACAGGCGGCCGCCCGGCACCAGCAGCTCGGACACGACGTTCGCCCAGCGCGTCACCGACGGCAGCCAGCAGAGCGCGCCGATCCCGGTGTAGACCAGGTCGAACCGCCCGGCGCCCAGCACCGAGACCGCGTCGTAGAGCTCGGCCTCGACGAACTCGACCGCGTCGCCCGTCCGCTCGGCGAGCCGGCGGCCCTGCTGCAGCGATGCCGGCGACAGGTCGAGTCCGGTCATCCGCGCCCCGAGGCGCGCGAGCGAGATCGTGTCGGTGCCGACGTGGCACTGCAGGTGCACGCCGCGCAGCCCGCCGACGTCGCCCAGCCGGGGCAGGTCGAAGCGAACGACGGCGCTGAGGAACGCCGGGTCGGCGATGAACCGGTCGAAGGCGTAGTCCGGGGAGGCCGCGTGGGCGGGCGCGCGCTCGTCCCAGTTGGCGCGATTGAAGTCGGCGTAGCCGGTCACAGCGGGTGGCGGACACCGACCTCGTCGATGTGCGCGAGCAGGTCGCCGGGATCTTCGTAGACCCGGAACGCGCCGGCGTAGATCAGCTCCTCGCGGCCATAACCGCCGGACAGCAGGCCGATCCCGAGCGCGTTGGCGCGACGCGCGGCGAGCAGGTCCCAGACGCTGTCGCCGACCACGATGCTGTCGCGGATGTCGACCTCGATCCGCTGGGCCGCGGTCAGGAACAGGTCGGGGTCGGGTTTGGCGTAGCGGACCTGATCGCGGGTGACCAGCGGGGTGTCCTGCGGGATCCCGAGCAGATCGAGCGCGAGCCGGGCGTAGCGCTCGACGCCGCTGGTGGCGATCGCCCAGGGGACGCCGTTGTCGGTGAGCGTGGCCAGCAGCCTGGCCGCCCCGGGCAGCGGCCGGACGCTGTGGAACTTGTCGATATAGGCGTCGGCGTGAAGGCTGGGAAGCCGGGCGAGCATGTCGTGATCGAGGTCGGTTTCGACCTCGCGCGCCAGCGCGGCCACGAACAGGCCGCCGCTCATCCCGATCCGGCGGTGGATCTTCCAGATCGGCAGGTTGATCCCGACGCCCTCCAGGGCCTCACGCCAGGCCACGACGTGCTGGTAGACGCTGTCGATCAGCGTGCCGTCGAGGTCGAACAGGAACGCCGGCTGATTGAAAGCTCGCGCTTGGCTTGCGGTCGTGTCGCTCACGTTGGCGAGCCGACCGTATCAGCGCCGGTCGTCTCGCTGGGGTTGGTGCTCGCTTCCGCCCTGTTGCGGCGCGCGACCTCGGCGCGCACCACCGGCGCGACCTCGGTGCCGAACAGCTCGATCGAGCGCATCACGTCGGCGTGGGCCACCGCGCCGACGCTCATCTGCCCGATGTAGCGCTCGTGACCGAACAGCTCGTGCTCGAACAGGATCTTGTCTGCGACCTGCTCGGGCGAGCCGACGGCGAGCGCGCCGCGCGGCGAGCGCAGCGCCTCGTATTGCGGCCGGCCAGCGGGCGGCCAGCCGCGCTCGCGGCCGATCCGGTTCATCATCTGCAGGTAAGAGGAGGCAAACGCCGAGTCGGCCCGGGCAGAGGTCTCGGCGACGAACGCGTGGGTGTTGATCGCCACCCGGGCGCCGGCGGGGTCGTGGCCGCTGTGCTCCCAGACCTGGCGATAGAGGTCGACCAGCGGCACGAACCGCTCGGGCTCGCCGCCGATGATCGCGAGCGTCAGCGGCAGTCCCAGCGCCGCGGCGCGGACGACCGACTGGGGCGTGCCGCCGACCGCGACCCAGATCGGGATCCGGTCCTGGACGGGGCGCGGCCACACGCCGGCATCGTTCAGCGGCGCGCGATGGCGACCCGACCAGGTGACGGGGTTGTGCTCGCGCAGCTCGAGCAGCAGCTCGAGCTTCTCGGCGTACAGCTCGTCGTAGTCGTCGAGGTCGTAGCCGAACAGCGGGAAGGACTCGGTGAACGATCCGCGGCCGGCCCAGATCTCCGCCCGGCCCCGCGACAGCAAGTCGACTTCGGCGAACTGCTGGAACACGCGCACCGGGTCATCGGAGCTGAGCACGGTGACCGCGCTGGCCAGCCGGATCCGCTGCGTGCGCGCAGCGATCGCTCCGAGCACCACGGCGGGGGAGGACACCAGGAAGTCGGGCCGATGGTGCTCGCCGATCGCGAACACGTCGAGGCCGAGTTGGTCGGCGAGCTCGGCCTCCTCGAGCACCTCAGCCATCCGCTGCTGCGGGGTGACGTCCGGACCGATGTCGGCGAAGGTGGCGAGCCCGAGTTGCATGACTGCGAGCATAGCAGGTAGTTGTCAGCGCAACTATCGCCCGGATCGTTAAATGAGAGCGCCCCGTGATCGGCGGGGAGTCGAATGCCAATCTGCGGGGCGCGCTCGAGGGAGGAGAGGGTGTTGCTCACACATAGTTGCGCGACCCCCTTTAGTTGTCCAAGACAAGTGTTGTCTCAGATCTATAGTGATTGCTTATGGATATTCGCCAGCTCCGATACCTCGTCGCGCTCGCCGAGGAGCGCCACTTCACCCGCGCCGCCGAGCGCGAGCACATCGCGCAGCCGGCACTGTCCCAGCAGATCCGCCGGCTGGAGGATGAGGTCGGGCTGGCGCTGGTCGAGCGCACCACGCGCCGGGTGTCGATGACCGACGCCGGAAACATGCTCGTCGCGCGCGCTCGGCGGATCCTGTCCGAGCTCGACGCCGCCGACGCCGAGCTCCAGGGCCTGAGGGGGATCCAGGCCGGGCACGTGTCGGTCGGCGCGATGCACACGATGGGGCCGATCGACGTGTCGCTGGCGCTGGCGATCTTCCACGAGCGCCACCCGGGAGTCGAGCTGTCGGTGCGCGAGCAGTCCAGCGAGGAGCTCGCGGAGATGCTTCGCGATGACGTGCTCGATCTGGCGTTCCTGTCGGTCACCGAACGGATCGAGAGCCACGGCCTGGGGCTGCAGCAGCTGTACGCCGAAGAGCTGGTCGTGATCCTTCCCCGCAGCCATCCGCTGGGCAGGCGTGACGGCGTGCGCATCTCCGAGCTGGCCGGCGAGCAGTTCATCAGCTACCGCGAGGGCGCCCGCCTGCGTGAGCTGCTCAACTTCGCCGCCCGCGACGCCGACTTCGACCCGCACGTGATGCTCGAGTCCAACGAGAGCGGGCGGATCCGGCGGCTGGTGGCACGCGGCATGGGGGTGGCGATCCTGCCCCGCTCCGACACCGAGGGGCCGGGCGCCGAGGTCGCCGTGGTGGCGCTGACCGAGCCCGAGCTGACCCGCGACATAACGCTCGCCTGGCGCCAGGGCCGCCGCCAGCCTCCGGCGGTGGCCGCGTTCATCGAGCTCTCGCAGACGCTGTTCGCCAACTCAGACGGTCGTGAGCAACAGCGCGCGCGCGGCCAGGCGACCGGCCTCGAACAGGTGCGGGACGTCGGCGGGGAACGTCGCGTAGTCGCCGGCTGACAGCTCGGAGATCCGCTCGACCGGGCCGGCCACGAGCTTGCCCTCGAGCACGTACACGTGTGCGCGCGACCCCTCGGCCTCCGCGTCGAGCTCGCGAGCCTCGCCCGCGGGCAGCGACAACTCGGCGATCCGCACCGCCGCGGGTCCGGCGAGCTCGTCGATCGCCCGCTGGGGAAGGCCGTCGCGCTCGGATGTCCGCGCCCCCGCCGCGCGCACGACCCTGATCTCGCCGAGCGGCGGCTCCTCCAGCAGCTCTGAGATCGGCACCCGCAGCGCGCCGGCGAGCCCGGCCAGCGTCTCGACGGTCGGGTTCGCGCGGCCGTTCTCGATGCTCGACAGCGTCGCCTTGCTCATGCCGGTGAAGCGCGCGAGCTCTGACAGCGACTGGTGGCGCGCGATCCGGAGCCGGCGCAGGTTCGCCGCGAGCACCTCCCCGATGTCCCGGTGGTTTATCATACGGAACGTATCGTTCATCCTAACGAACGAGCTTCTCCACCCGAACCCGCCCGTGATCACGTTCTACTTCGACCTCGGCTCGCCGTACGCGTACCTCGCGGCGGAGCGGTTGTCGCGGCTGCTGCCTGAGCCGGTGCGCTGGCAGCCGGTGTTGCTCGGCGGACTGTTCAAGCTCAGCGGCCGCAGCTCGTGGGCGCTCGGTGACGAACGCCGTCGCACGGTGGGGATGGCCGAGATCGAGCGGCGAGTGCGCACGTACGGGCTGCCGCCGATGCGGTGGCCCGACCCGTGGCCCGACGACTACCTGACCGTGATGCGCGCGACCACATACGCGTTCGCCACGGGGCGCGGCCACGAGTTCGCGATGCAGGCCTTCCGCGACGCGTTCGCCGCCGGATCGGACCTGAGCATCCCGGCCAACGTGTTCGCCTCGGCTCGGCGCGCCGGACTCGACGCCGGCCCGGTGCGCGCCGCCGTGGACGATCCCGAGATCAAGCGCCAGCTGCGCGCCGCCACCGACGCGGCATACGATCTCGGCGTGTTCGGCGTGCCCACGATCGCGATCGGCGCGGAGCTGTTCTGGGGAGATGACCGGCTCGAGGACGCCGCCGTCCACCTTGAGAAAGCGACGGCTTGACACCGATGTTTCACCCCGCCGACCTCGCCGAGCCGATCGTCCAGGCGCCGCTGGCCGGCGGCCCGTCGACGCCGGAGCTCGCGATCGCGGTGTGCGAAGCCGGTGGCCTGGGCTTCGTCGCCGCGGGGTATCAGACCGCCGATGCGGTGGCGGATCAGATCGACGCCGTCGCGGCCGCGACCTCGCGGCCGTTCGGCGTCAACGTGTTCGTGCCCGCTCCTCGCCCCGCGGACCCCGACGCGGTCTCGGCCTACCTGGAGGAGCTGGAGGCCGAGGCGCTGCTGCAGGGCGCCGAGGTCGGCGAGCCGCGGTTCGAGGACGACGACTGGGAGCGCAAGCTCGGGGTGATCTGCGACCGCGGCGTGGCGGTCGCGTCGTTCGTGTTCGGCTGTCCCGAGGCCGCGGCGGTGGCGCGGCTGCAGGCCGCCGGGGTCGCGGTATGGGTGACGGTCACCGATCCGCGCGAGGCCGAGCTGGCTCGCGACGTCGGCGCCGACGCGCTGGTCGTACAGGGCAGCGAGGCGGGCGGGCACCGCGGCGGGTTCGACGACGTGGATTCGAGCGGTGGCACCGGGCTGCTCGCGCTGCTGCGGATCGTGGCCGCGGCCGTGGCGCTGCCGATGGTCGCGGCTGGCGGGATCGCCGACGGGGCCGCCGTGGCCGCGGTCCTGTGTGCCGGGGCGAGCGCGGCGCAGGTCGGGACAGCGCTGATGCTCGCGCCCGAGGCCGGCACGCACGAGTCACAGCGCGCGCTGTTGGCCGATCGCGCCCCCACGCAGCTGACGCGCGCGTTCACGGGCCGGCTGGGCCGCGGGATCGTCAATCGCTTCCTCGAGCAGCGCACGGCTAACGCGCCCAGCGCGTACCCGGAGATCCATCACGCCACCAGCCCGATCAGGGCCGCCGCCCGCAAGCGCGGCGACGTCGGCTCGTTCAACCTGTGGGCGGGGCAGGCGCACGAGCTGGCCCGCAACCGCCCCGCCGGCGAGATCGTGCACGAGATGGGCGCGGACTGCCGACGCGTGCTGCGCGAGCTCGCCGAGCGGATGTCGTAACCGCGCCGGTCACAGGTGCCGCGGGCGCCTGTTGACGCCGCCTGATTCATGAATCGCGACACTAAGGGCATGTCCGATGCCGAGCTGCTGCTGCGAAGTGCCCGCCGACCGCTGGTGATCGGGATGGGCGGCGGCGGCGATGTCGTCGGCGCGCTGGCCACCGCGGAGTTCTGCCGCGTGTACGACGGCGCCGATCCGATCGTCGGCGGCGTCACCTGGGAGCGCCGCCCGATCGACCCGGTCGCGGGCCCCCGGTCGACCGACGAGATCGCCGGCGCCGAGGAGCTCGCGCCGAGGATCCTGCTGGCCGACGCGCGGACCCGCGTGCGCGACCGGGAGGTCTACTTCGCGGAGTCCCGGATGGCCCAGTTCCTCGGCCAGCAGACGGTGCTGATCGATCCCCACGCGGGAGCTGGCGCGGTCGCGCGCGGACTGGCCCAGGCCGCCGATCGGCTCGGACACGACCTGATCGTGTTCGTCGACGTCGGCGGCGACCTGCTCGCGCAGGGCGACGAGTCCGGGCTGCGCAGTCCCCTGTGCGACGCGCTGATGCTGGCCGCGGCTGCCCGCCTGGCCGACGCCGGCGTGCCGGTGCTGGCCGCGATCTTCGGCGTGGGCTGCGACGGGGAGCTGACCCCGTCCGAGGTGTTCGCCCGGATCGCGGACGTGGCCGGCGCCGGCGGATTGTGCGGCGCGCGCGGGCTGACCGAGCCGGTGGCGCAGCGGCTTGAGGGCGCGATGGAGTTCGTGCCCACCGAGGCCAGCGCCCAGGCCGTGCGCGCGTTCCGCGGCGGGTCGGGCCAGGTCGCGATCCGCAACGGGGCGCGGACGGTGCACCTAAGCTCGGCGGCGGCCTTGACCTTCTACCTCGACGTGGGCGTGACCGTGCGGACGGTCGGCCGGCTCGCCCGCGCCGTCGACGACGCCGACAGCCTGGAGCAGGCGAGCGCCGCGCTCAACACGCTCGGCGTGCGGACCGAGCTCGACCTCGAACGGAACGTCGCCGCGGGTGAATGAACGCCCGCCGCTCGTGCCCGGGCTCAGAGCGTGAACACGATCTTGCCGACGACGTCGCCGGCCAGCATCGCCTCAAAGCCCTGACGGGCGTCCTTCAGCGGCATCGTGCTGTGGATCGCCGGGCGGATGTCGCGGTCCACGCACAGGCGCATCAGGCGGTCGAGCTCGTCGCGCGTTCCCATCGTCGAGCCGACGATCGACAGCTGCAAGAAGAAGATCCGGGTCAGCTCCGCCGGCGACGCATCGCCCGTGGTGGCGCCGCACACCACCAGCGTGCCGCCGGGCTTGAGCGAGCGGATCGAGTGCCCCCAGGTGGCCTGGCCGGTGGTCTCCATCACCGCGTCGACGCGCTCGGGCAGCCGGGCTCCGGATTCGAACGCCTGGTCGGCGCCGAGTGCCAGCGCCTGCTCGCGGCCGGTATCCGAGCGCCCGGTGACCCACACGCGGATCCCGGCGGCGCTGCCCAGCACCGTCAGCGCGGTCGCGACGCCGCCGGTGGCGCCCTGTACGAGGATCGTCTGGCCGGGGACGACCTTGCCGCGCGTGAACAGCATCCGGTAGGCGGTCAGCCAGGCGGTCGGGAGGCACGACGCCTGCTCGAAGCTGAGCTCGGCGGGCTTGGGGACGATGTTGCGGCGGGGGACGGTGACCCGCTCGGCGAACGAGCCCTGGTAGCGCTCGGACAGCAGCGAGCGGCGGGGGTCGAACGTCTCGTCGCCACGCCAGTCGTCGCTGGCGATCACGGCGTGGACGACGACCTCGTTGCCGTCCTCGTCGAGACCCGCGGCGTCGCAGCCAAGGATCATCGGCAGGCGGTCGGCGGGCAGGCCGACGCCGCGCAGCGACCACAGGTCGTGGTGGTTGAGCGAGGTGGCCCTGACCGTCACGGTGGTCCAGCCATCGGGGACTTCGGGCTCGGGACGGTCGTCGATCGCGAGCCCGCTGAGCGGGTCCTTCGTGTCGGTGTCTGAGGCGTAGGCTGCGAGCATCGGCGCATCATGACGAACCGCGGCGCACGCGGTCGTGGGGGCTCGATGCCAGAATGAGAGCGTGGCACGGGTGCGGGTACAGACGAGCAAGACGGTGCGGGCATCGCCAGACCGCGTGCTCGCGCTGCTGCGCGACTACCGCGAGGGGCGCCCACGGATCCTCACCGACAACTACAGCGCCTACCGCGTCGAGAGCGGCGGCGCGGGCGACGGCACCGTGATCGCCTATCACTTCGCTGCCGGCGGCCGGGAACGTGACTACCGGCTCCGCGTCGAGGAGTCGACCGGCGAGTTGCTCGAGCGCGACGAGCTGTCGTCGTTCATCAGCACCTGGAGCGTTGCTCCCTCGGGCGCGGGCAGCGAGGTGTCGATCGAGTCCTCGTGGGAAGGTGCCGGCGGGGTCGGCGGGTTCTTCGAGCGAACGTTCGCGCCAATCGGCCTGCGCCGGGTGTACGGGCAGATGCTCGACCGGCTCGCGGGGGCCGTCGGCAGCGCGTAGTCGCGAGGCCGGTGGCAGTGGGGCCTACCGGACGATGCCTGAGGCGTGCACTACGCGTCAAATCCGCCGCGAAACTTGAGGCTTGCCGTACCAAGCACGCATACGATGCTCAGCACGGCAAGCCTCGCCCTGAGCGCCGGATTTGACGCGATATGCACCGACGGTCCCGCTGGCGCCCGGTCCCGGCTAGCGCCGAGCCCCGGCGTCGAGCTCCTCGGCCACCGACCGCCACAGGGTGACGTGCACCGCCGGCCGGGCGCGCGCCGAAGCGGTCCCGGCGCGGCCGCTGGACATCGCCTGGGTCGCCTCCGAGGTGGTCGCGAAGCGCTGGAGCGCTAACGCCGCCGGCAGCGCACGGCCGAGGCCGAGCGTGCTGGCGTGCCACAGCTCGACCACCGGCGTGCCGCGGACGTCGATCCTGACCAGCGAGCGGCGGCGGATCGCGTCGATCACCGAGTGCGCCAGCGCGAGGATCAGGCCCTCGCCCGCGGCCGCTGCCGCGATCGCCGCGGCGTGGCTGGTGTAGGCGGAGATGTCCTGGGGGTCGATCCCGTTGCGCGCGAAGAACAGCCCCGCGGTGGTCGTCGGGTCGACGTCCTGCGGGCCGACGAGCCAGCGCTCGCTGGTGAGCGCGGACGGGGAGATCCCGCGCTGGCCGGCCAGCGGGTGGCCGGGCGAGGCCACGATCATCAGCCGCGAGCGCAGGAACGGGACCGACGCGATCGTGGCGGCGCGCTCCGGGCCCGGGTGCGGGCCCAGCGCGATGTCGGCGCGGCGGTGCTCGAGCAAGTCGGCGAACGATTCGCCGGGGACCTGTTCGACGGTGATCTCGAGGCCCGGACCGCGGTTGCTGAACGCGTCGATCAGCGGGCCGATGTGTTCGGCGACGATGCTGGTTGCGGCCACCTGCAGCTGTCGGGGCTGGCCGGGGCTCTCCTGGACGCTGCGCCGCGCCTGCTCGGCCAGGCCGAGGATCTCGCCGCCGAGCGCGGCCAGCCGGCGGCCCCCGGGGGTCAGCGCGATCCCGCGCCCGTTGCGGACGAACAGTTCGTCGCCGAGCTCCTTCCGGAGGGCGGCAACCGCCACCGACACCGCCGGCTCGGTGACCTCGAGCTCGGCCGCCGCCGCCTTGACCGACCCGAGCCGAGCGACGAGAACGAACGACTGCAGCTGGGCGAGGGTCATCTGGGCTTAGGGATCACCGGGGCGGGAATCCACGATAACAACCTCCCAAACCTCGCCATCCCTCTCCTAAGCGATCCCTTAACTCCGGTTGACCGCCACAATAGGGCAACGGCAAGATGCCAGATAGGAGAGGAGAGCCCCCGGAATCGGCGGTGTCCACGGCAGAATCCTCGGGCCGCTCCGTACAACAGAATTGCAAGTACCCGCACCGTTTGGATACGAGCGAGCCACGAGCGTCGACGACGCGCTGGAGCTGCTCACCGAGTTGGGCCCCGAGGCGCGGCTGCTGGCCGGCGGTCACTCGTTGCTGCCGATGATGAAGCTGCGCCTGGCGGCGCCCGAATACGTGATCGACATCGACCCGCTGGCCGAGGAGCTGGGCTACATCGAGCAGCACGGCGACGAGGTCCGGATCGGCGCGATGACCCGCCACCGGGAGCTGCTGGAGTCAGATCTCCTGCACCGCCGGCTGGCGATCTTCACCGACGCCGAGCGCGTGATCGCCGACCCGGTCGTCCGCAACCGGGGCACGATCGGGGGAGCCCTCTGTCAAGCAGACCCAAGTGAGGATCTCTCAGCAGTGTGCGCCGCGGTCGGCGCCCGGATGGTGATCCGCGGCCTCGACGGTGAACGCGTGCTCGGGATGGCCGAGTTCTACCGCGGCCCCTACCGGACCGCCGTGGGCGAGGCCGAGATGCTGGTCGAGGTCCGGGTCGCGCTCACCGAGTCCACCGGCAGCGCCTACGCGAAGGTCGACCGGCGCGTCGGGGACTGGGCGGTGGCCGCCGCGGGCGCGTCGGTGACGCTGCACAAGGACAAGATCGCCCGGGCCGGTGTCGCGCTGGCCGCGGTCGGCTCCGAGGTCACCTCGAGCGACGCCGAGCAGGCGCTGGCCGGCCAGCCGCCGTCTGACGAGCTGTTCGCCCGGGCCGCCGCGCTGGCCGCCGCGTCGTGCGCCCCGGCGACCGATCAGCGGGGGTCCCAGGAATACAAACGCCACGTCGCCGGGGTGCTGACCGAGCGCACGCTGCGCCGTGCCGTGTCCCGCGCGCTGGCGGAGCAGGGGTGATGCAGGTGACGCTGTCGGTCAACGACATCGAGTACACCCGGGACGTCGAGCCCCGGCTGCTGCTGGTCCACTTCCTGCGCGACGAGTTGGGGCTGACCGGCACGCATTGGGGCTGCGACACGTCCAACTGCGGGACTTGCGTTGTCCTGATGGACGACGAGCCGGTCAAGTCGTGCACCGTGCTCGCCGCGACCGCGAGCCGCTACCAGGTGCGGACGGTCGAGGGAATGGAGGTCGACGGCGTGCTGGACCCGGTGCAGGAGGGATTCACGCGCGAGCACGGGCTGCAATGCGGGTTCTGCACGCCGGGGATGATGCTGACCGCGCGGGCGCTGCTGGACCGCAACCCGCACCCCACCGACGCCGAGATCCGGGAGGCGATCTCGGGTCAGATCTGCCGCTGCACCGGCTACGCGACGATCGTCCGCTCGATCCGCTGGGCGGCCGAGAACTCGAAGCCGGAAATGAGCAAATGATGATGTTGGAGAGAGGACAAGGAGGTGTCAGATGCCCGTGATCGCCGCTTCGACCGGCTGGTACGTCGGGCTCGCGCTGGGTGTTGTGGTCGTGCTGGTCGCCGCCGCGATCGTGATCACGATCGTGCTGCTGGCACACCGGATCGCCGGACAGGCCCGCACCGCGGTGCAGGGCGTCGAGACGGTCCGCGAGCAGACCACCGAGCTCGCCGGGGTCGGCCGGATCAACGACTCCGGCGTGCGAATCCTGCACTCGGCGCGGGCGCTGCGAAAGGTGGCGGTGGGCAAATGACCGTCTCCTACGCCGCACTGAGTAACCACGGCACCTGGTGGATCGCGCTCGCGGTCGGCCTCGTGTCGGCGCTGATCGTGGCCGGCTTGCTGCTCGTCCTGGTCAGGACCGTGGCCGACATCCGCCAGACCGCGAGCAGCCTGCTGGACACGGCCGGCAAGGTCGCTGCGAACACCGCAAACATCCCCCAGCTCGAGGCCACCGCGCCCGTGCTCGGGCTGATCGTGGAGGAAGCCGTGGTGCAAGACGGCTACATGAACGCGTTGACCGACGGGTTCGGTGGCGCATGACCCTGCTCGTCATCCTCAGCGTCCTGCTCGCGGTGGTCATCATCGCCGTGCTCGCGGCGGCGCTGATCAAGATCCGCACCGACCTGGAGGCCACATCCCAGGATCTGGCCACGCTGGCCGGGGCGCTGGCGACCGTGGAGGCCGAGCACCTGCGCCCGCTGGAGCCGGCGGTCAACGCGATCAACGCCCAGTTCGACGTGATCGTCGGAGCCCTGCCGGGGATCGCCAAGAAGGCCGCGATCGTCGCCGAAAGGAGGCCCGCATGATCCTCGAGTGGATCGGAGCCGTGCTGCTGCTGGTGGTCGTGCTCCCCGTGGTCATCTACCTGCTGCGCGGCGTGCTCAACGCCGCCAACAGCATCGTCCCCAGCGTCGACCAGATCGCCGCTGCGGCCCAGGCCGGGTCCAAGGACCTCGACGCGGTGCCGCTGCTGCTGACGACGCAGGACCGAGTCCGTAAGACGATCGAGTCGGCCGCCAACTACGGCGGCTCGCTCGACGTGATCCTCGACGACGCCTGATCGGAGAAGCGATGCCAGCAGCTGGTGTAGTCATGATCGTGGCGGTCGTTTTGATCGTCCTGGCGCTCGTCTACTACCTCGTCTCGACGATCGTCGCGCTCCAGAAGATCACCAAGGGGCTCGACCGGGCGATCGCCGGAGTGGTCGAGATCATCCAGAAGACCGAGCCGGTGGCGCCGGTCGTCAACGACATCAACGCCAACCTCGACGCCGGGGTGGACCTGCTCGAGGGCCTGCTCGTCAAGAAGGCCGGGATGCAGGACGCCGTGGGGCTGGTCGAGGGACTGTATCCGGGTGCCGTCGCGGCCGGGTTCCGCAACTTCCCCGACAGCGCCACCACCAAGGCGCCGCGGATCTCCGAGGTCTACACGCGCGGGACGCTGACGCTCGCGCGGCTGGGCCGGGAGGCTCCGATCGCCGCCGCCAGCCCCGACGGGCCGGCGCTGCGCAACCCCGCCCACGGGAGCCTGGCGGCGCGCCTGCTGTACCCCGAGATCCGGCAGGAGCGGCCGCAGAACCTGCCCCGCTCGCCGATCATCGGGGCCGACTCGCCCGTGCAGTACGAGCCCAGCGATTCGCCCGGCGTCCGCAAGCGGATGCCGGCCGCCGCGACGGGAGAAAGGAGGCCCGATGCAGACTCCGGCTCCGTTTGAATATGAACGCGCCACCAGCGTCGAGGGCGCGATCGCGTCGCTGGTGGAGCACGACGGCGACGCGCGGATCATCGCCGGCGGGCACAGCCTGCTGCCGATGATGAAGCTGCGGCTCGCCGCCCCCGAGCATCTGATCGACATCAACGATCTGCACGAGCTCGCGTACATTCGCGAGGAGGGCGACGAAATCCGGATCGGGGCGCTGACGCGTCACGCCGACCTGCTCGACTCCGAGCTGCTCGCCCAGTTGGCGCCGGTGTTCGCAGACGCCGAGGAGGTGATTGCCGACCCGGTCGTCCGCAACCGCGGCACGATCGGCGGCTCGCTGTGCCAGGCCGACGCCGCCGAGGACCTCAGCGCCGTATGCGCCGCGCTGAAGGCCAGCGTCGCGATCCGCGGCCCCGAGGGCGAGCGGGTGGTCGGGCTCGATCAGTTCTACCTCGGCCCGTTCACGACCGCGGTGGGCGCCGACGAGATGCTGACCGAGGTGCGGATCCCGCGCCGGCCCAACGGCGGCAGCGCGCACGAGAAGGTCGAGCGCCGGGCCGGTGACTGGGCGATCGCGGCCGTCTCGGCGGCGGTCTGGATCGACGGCGCGGTGATCGCCGACGCGGGCCTGGCGTTGAGCGCGGTCGGCGCGACCACGATCCAGGCGACCCGCGCGGTCGAGCTGCTGCGGGGCAAGGCCCCGGCGGAGGAGCTATTCGCGCAGGCCGGCCAGATCGCCGCCGAGGACTGCAGCCCGCAGCCCGACGGCCGCGGCACCGCCGCGTACAAGCGCCATCTCGTCGGCGTCCTCAGCAAGCGCGCACTGCTCCGCGCCACCGCGCGAGCGCTGCACACGGAGGTTTGACCCATGCAGGTGACGATCAACATCAACGGCGAGCCGGTCTCGCGCGACATCGAGCCGCGGATGCTGCTCGTGCACTACATCCGCGAGACGCCGGGCCTGACCGGGACCCACTGGGGTTGCGACACGTCCAACTGCGGTGCCTGCGTGGTGCTGATGGACGGCAAGCCGGTGAAGTCGTGCACGATCCTGGCGGCGATGGTCGAAGGCCACGATGTCCGGACCGTCGAGTCGCTCGAGGTCGACGACAAGCTCGACCCGATCCAGCAGGGCTTCCACGAGAAGCACGCCCTGCACTGCGGGTTCTGCACTCCCGGGATGCTGATGACCACGCGTGCGCTGCTGGACGAGAACCCCAACCCGACCGACCACGAGATCCGCACCGCAATCTCCGGCGCGATCTGCAGGTGCACGGGCTATCTGAACATCGTTCGCGCGGTCCAGTGGGCGGCCGAGCAGGAAGCCGCGACCAAACAGGAGGCATGAGCATGGCCGTAACCGAGAACCTGCCGGGCGCGGGGGGACCGAATTCAGAACGGCCGATCGGCTTCGGGCCGCTGAAGCGCAAGGAGGACGCACGCTTCATCCGCGGCAAGGGCACCTACCTCGACGACATCCGGCTGCCCGGGATGCTGCACGGGGCGATCCTGCGCAGCCCGTTCGCGCACGCCAAGATCGTCTCGATCGACACCTCCGAGGCGCTCGCGCACCCCAACGTGGCCGCGGTGATCACCGCCAAGGACCTGGAGACGCTGGGGCTGGCGTGGATGCCGACGATCTCCTACGACACTCAGGCCGTGCTTGCGGGCGACAAGGTCCGCTTCCAGGGCCAGGAGGTCGCGTTCGTGATCGCGACCGACGAGTACTCCGCCCGCGACGCGTTGCCGCTGATCGACGTCGAGTACGAACCGCTGCCGGCGGTCGTCAACGCCCGCAAAGCGCTCGACGACGACGCTCCGCTGATCCGCGACGACAAGGACGGCCAGACCGACAACCTGGCCAGCCCCACGTGGGAGGCCGGCGACGCCGAGGCCACCGACCGTGCGTTCGCCGAGGCCGACACGGTCGTGTCGCGCGACATCATCTACCCCCGCTGCCACCCGGCGCCGCTGGAGACGTGCGGGATGATCGCCGACTTCAACCCGCAGACCGGCCAGCTCGACATCTACAACGGCAACCAGGCGCCGCACGCCCACCGCACGGTGTACGCGCACGTGGCCGGCCTGGCCGAGCACATGATCCGGATCCGGTGCAACGACATCGGCGGCGGCTTCGGCAACAAGGTCCCGGTGTACCCGGGCTACGTGTGTGCGATCGCCGGCTCGATCGTCGCCGGCGTACCGATCAAGTGGATCGAGGATCGCTCCGAGAACCTGATGTCGACCGGGTTCGCGCGCGACTACGTGATGCACGCTGAGATGTGCGCCAAGGACGGGAAGCTCACCGGTCTGCGGGTCGACGTGGTCGCCGACCACGGCGCGTTTGACTCGACTGCCCAGCCGACGAAATTCCCCGCCGGGTTCTTCCACATCTGCTGCGGCTCCTACGACCTCGAGGCCTCCCACGTGAAGGTCAAGGCCGTGTACACGAACAAGGCGCCCGGCGGCGTCGCCTACCGCTGCTCGTTCCGGATCACCGAGGCCGTGTACCTGGTCGAGCGGATGGTCGGCGCGATGGCGCTCGAGATGGGCGTCGACCAGATCGACCTGCGGATGCGCAGCTTCATCGCGCCCGACCAGTTCCCCTACGAGACCACGACCGGCTGGACGTATGACTCCGGCGACTACGCCACGACGATGAAGGTGGCGATGGACATCGCCGGCTACGACGACCTGCTGCGCGAGCAGCGGGAGAAGCGCGAGCGCGGCGAGCTGATGGGCGTCGGCGTGTCGTTCTTCACCGAGGGCGTCGGCGCCGGCCCGCGCAAGCACATGGACATCCTCGGCCTGTCGATGAACGACGGGGCCGACCTGCGCGTGCACCCGTCGGGCAAGGCGGTGGTCAGCCTCAGCGCCCAGACCCAGGGTCAGGGACACGAGACCACGTTCGCGCAGATCGTGGCCGAGGAGCTGGGGATCCCGCCCGAGGACGTCGAGGTCCGCCACGGCGACACCGACAAGTCGCCCTACGGCCTTGGCACCTACGGGTCGCGGTCGACGCCCGTGAGCGGTGCCGCCGTCGCCGTCGTCTCGCGCAAGGTCCGCGACAAGGCGCGCGCGATCGCCGCCACGATGCTCGAGACCCGGCCCGAGGACCTGGCCTGGGAGAAGGGCCGCTGGTACGTCAAGGGCGACCCCGAGCAGGGCGCGTTGATCGAGGACATCGCGTTCCGCGCCTACAGCGGCGAACCGATACCCGAGGGCATGGAGGGCGGGCTCGACGCCCAGGTGATCTACGACCCGCCCAACTTGACCTACCCATACGGCGCCTACATAGCCGTCGTGGACATCGACCCCGAGACCGCCGCGGTCAAGGTCAGGCGCTTCATCGCCGTCGACGACTGCGGCGTGAGGATCAATCCGATGATCGTCGACGGCCAGATCCACGGCGGCCTGGCCGAGGGGATCGGGATCGCGCTGATGGAGGTGATCACGTTCGACGAGGAGGGCAACTGTCTGAACGGGTCGTTAATGGATTACCTGATCCCGACCGCGCTCGAATGCCCAACCTACGAGCTCGGCGCGACCGTGACGCCGTGTCCGCACCACCCGCTCGGTGCCAAGGGCGTCGGCGAGTCACCCAACGTGGGGTCGCCGCCGGCGATCGTCAACGCGGTGATCGACGCGCTGCACCCGGTCTACGGCGTCGACACCATCGACATGCCCTGCACCCCGTCCCGCGTGTGGGAGGCGATGCAGGGCCGGGCGGCGCCGCCGCAGTGACATGACCCCGCTGCGAGTGACAGGCGAGGCCGCGGACGAGATCCGCCAGCTGGTGCCCGACGTGGAGACGCTCGCGCGTCGGCTGGCGGCCGTCGACTACCTCGTCGACGAGGGACTTGCCACCTCGATGTTCCTGAGCCTGGCGCTGCCCCAGCCGCTCCTGCTGGAGGGAGAGGCTGGGGTGGGGAAGACCGAGGCGGGCAAGTCGCTCGCTGCGGTCCTGGACACCCCGCTGATCCGCCTGCAGTGCTACGAGGGGATCGACGCGTCGGAGGCGCTGTATGAGTGGAACTACCCCCGGCAGCTGCTCAGCATCAGGCTTGCCGACGCTCAAGGAAGCGAGCTGCGCGAGGACGATCTGTTCGGCCCCGACTACCTGATCCGTCGGCCGTTGCTGACCGCGCTGGAGCACCCGGGGCCGCGGCCGGCGGTGCTGCTGATCGACGAGATCGACCGCGCCGACGACGACTTCGAGGCGTTCCTGCTGGAGCTGCTGGCCGAGGCCGCGGTCACGATCCCGGAGCTGGGGACGATCCGGGCCACGCACCCGCCGGTGATCGTGCTCACTTCGAACCGGACCCGCGATCTGCACGATGCGGTCAAGCGCCGCTGCCTGTACCAGTGGATCGACTACCCCAGCGCCGAGCGCGAGATCGAGATCGTCCGCCGCCGGGTGGCCGGCTCCTCGGAGACGCTCGCCGTGCAGGTGGCCGAAGCGGTCGCGCGGATGCGCGAGTCAGACGTGCAGAAGCCGCCCGGAGTGGCCGAGGCGATCGACTGGCTGGCGGCGCTGACGGTGCTCGGGATCGAGCGGCTCGACGAGTCCGCGATCGATCGCTCGCTCGGATCCGTGCTCAAGTACTCAGAGGATCAGGACGTGATCCGCGCCGCCGGGCTCGAGGTGCTCGTGGGCGGCCGCGGCGAGGATGCCGATGCCTGAGCAGGCGTTCACCGTCGAGACGATCGAGCTCGACCTGCCCGCGGTCACGACCGCATTCGGCCGCCGCCTGCACGAGGCCGGCGTGCCGGTCACCGCCGAGCGGGCGGCCGCGTTCGCGCGGGCGCTCACCTTGATCAGGCCGATCAGCCGCCGCCGTCTGTACTGGACCGCGCGCGCCGTGCTGGTGTCAGACCAGTCGCAGATCAAGCCGTTTGACTCGGTGTTCCTGGCGGTGTTCGGGTCTCCGGGCGGCGCCGACAGCCGGCCGGACCCCGATGACGTGCAGTCTGTGCCGACGGCCGCCGACGACCTCCCCCGGTCGCACCGGCAGACCGATCCGGTGATCAAGGCGCCGCTCGGCTCGCCGGCCTCCACGGGGCCGTCACGCAACCGCGACCAACAGAGCTCGCGCGAGGTCGCGCTCCCGACGGCGGCCAGCGACGAGGAGCTGCTGAGCGACAAGCGCTTCGACGCGCTCGAGCCCGACGAGCTCGCCGCGCTGTACCGGGTGATGAGCCGGCTGCGGGTGGCGACGCCGCTGCGCCGCTCCCGACGTGCGCGCCGCGACCGTCACGGCGAGCGGATCGACATGCGCCGCACGCTGCGCCAGAGCATGCGCACCGGCGGCGATCCGATCCGCCTGGCCCGCCGCCGCCGACGGGTCGTGCGCCGGCGGCTCGTGATGCTGTGCGACATCTCGGGGTCGATGGAGCCCTACGCGCGCGCGTACCTCCAGTTCCTCACCTCGGCCGCCGGCAGCGGGATCGGCGGGGGGCGGGTCGGCGGGAGCGGGTCCGAGGCGTTCGTGTTCGCGACCAGGCTAACGCGGCTGACCCGCGCACTGGCCTCGCGCAACCCCGACCGCGCGATCCAACGAGCGGCCGCGGCGGCGCCGGACTGGTCGAGCGGCACCCGGATCGGCGACGCGCTGAAGGCGTTCAACGACCGCCACGGACGGCGCGGGATGGCCCGCGGCGCGGTGATCGTGATCCTCTCCGACGGCTGGGAGCGCGGCGCGCCCGAGCTGGTCGGCCGGGAGATGGAGCGCCTGGCGCGGCTGGCGCACCGGATCGTGTGGGTCAATCCGCGGGTGGCTGCGGCGGGGTTCGTGCCGCGGGCCGGCGGGATGGCAGCCGCGCTGCCCCATTGCGACGCGCTGGTCAGCGGGCACAGCCTGCGGGCGCTCGAGGAGGTCGCCGCGGCGATCGCCGGCGGGGGCGACAGGCCCGCGCCGGTGGCGGTGCCGGAGCCCGACGAACCGGAGGAGGCGTGGGCAAGCGCGACGCCCGTGCCGGGCAGCTCGGTGGCGATGCCCAGCGGCTACGGGCCGAGCAGGGGTCGGACGACCCCGGGGTGGGATCTGAGTGGGCGCTGACCGGACGGACGGGAAGCGATGCATCTACCCGGGTTGCGAGCGCCCGGCGGTGCCTGCGCACCCGATGGGGGGACCGCAGCCCAGCTTCTGCGAGCTGGAGGAGCACAACGCCTTGACCGCACATCAGGAGCGCCGGCGGCTGGCGCGCGAGGGGACGCCCGGAGGCGTCGAGGACCAGACCAAGAACGAGGAGGTTGAGCGTGGCTGACGAGGCATACCGAGCGGTGTTCCTGAGGGTGCACCCGACCGGCAAGATGGTCCTCAGCCTGACCACCGAGGCCGATGGCAACGAGCCCGAGTACGCCCAACTGGTCGCGACCGAGCTCGGGGTGCCGACGCTCGACGTGAAGGTCGTCGCGGCCGACGAGAACCGCTTCGGCTCAGGCCACGGCTTCAACACGGCGCCGTCGCAGGCGACGTCGGTTGCGGTGACCAGCACCACCCGCAAGATCCTCGACAAGGCCCGGTTGCTGGCCGGGGCCGCGCTGGATGCCCCAGCCGAGAGCCTCCGTTGGGACAACGGCGCGTTCTTTGCGCAGGACGACCCCGAGCACGTCCAGACGATCGCCGACCTCGCGCTGTACGCCCACGGCAGCGGCGTGCTGCCGCCGGGCGTCGAGGGCGGTCTCGACGCCCAGACGGTGTACCGCGAGGACGGCTAGGCCCCGTTGAGCGACCCGTCGATCCCCACCTGCACCTCGTCGAGGACCTTGAGCGTCCCGAACAGGGCGCTGTACGGCTTGATGCCCCAGTCGGTCTGCTTGACCGTCGCGGTGCCGGTGATGCGGCCGCCCGCCAGCGTCAGCTCGAACACGATCGGCGCGCGGTGCCCGCCGAGCTCGAGCTCGCCGGCGACCTCGAGGCGATCGCCGTCGGCCTTCACCGAGCTGGACTCGAAGGTGATCGTCGAGCCCTGCAGCACCTCCTCGTCGATCGTCTGCTCGATGCTGGCCTTTTCGTCGTCGCCGAGGGTCATCATCCCGCCGCTGCCCTCCCGGACGCGCATCGAGCGGGCGTCGGCGGTCAGCGAGACCTTGCTCTCGGCGCCGAGCTGCAGCGTGCCCTGCCAGGAGGTCACCTCGATGACGAGGTTGTGGGCGGCCTTCGCGGCGGCGCCGCCCTTCTGCGTGCGTATGGTCAGGGTGGAGTTGTCAGGACCGAGCGTGTGAGTTCCAGGGATGGGTGACATGGGTAATTATCCTATGCGATTTTGAAGACCTGATGAGTGATTGTGACAAGACAATGATGAGCGTAAGGAGACATCGACGTGGTTGAACTGGATCATGAGTTCTCGACTGGTAAGCCGATCGATGAGAACTGGACGGCGATCCTCGATCTGGAACGGCTGGTGCCGTGCGTCGAGGGCGGCAGCGTGCTCGAGAAGACCGATCCGGAGTCGGTGAAAGCGGAGATCAAGGTGAAGATGGGCGCGATGTCGATGAAGTTCAAGGGCACCGTGTCGGTGGTCGAGCAGGACGCGGCCGCGCACCGTGCGGTGATGCGGGTCAAGTCCCGCGAGGCCGGCGGTCAGGGCTACGCCAACGCCGACGTCACGTTCTCGTTGTCCAACGGCGGCGGCAAGATTCACACCGCCGCGCAGATCACCGGCAAGGCCGCGTCGATGGGCGAGGGCGTGATGGTCAGCGTGCTCGACGCGCTGATCGCCGACTTCACCCAGAAGCTGGCGAACATCTGAAAGCGCGCCGGACGATCGTGGCCACTAAGACGATGCGACACGTACGCGAGGGCGAGGTCCCACTCGGTGGCGGCACCGCCGTCCAGGAGAATCCCGACCGCCCGGTGTTCAAGGGCAACGGTCCCGACGACCACGTGTGCGTGGAGTGCGGAAACGTGCTGGCCAAGTCGATGCCGCCCGAGTACATGAACCGAAAGGTCAGGGTGCGCTGCGGCCGGTGTAACACGGTCAACGTTGCGGTCGAGGAAGAGGGCGTGGATTACGCCTCGGTGTGGAAGCGAAAGCCGGTGAGCTGATGGCCACCGCCGCCCAGGGCCCGATCGGATTCGGACGCATGTCGCGTAAGGAGGACGCGCGCTTCATCCGCGGCCAGGGTCACTACGTCGACGACGTGCAGCTGCCCGGGATGCTGCACGCAGCGATCCTGCGCAGCCCGTACGCGCATGCCAGGATCGCGTCGATCGACGTGTCGGCGGCGCTTGCGCATCCTCGGGTGCACGCGGTGATCACCGGCAAGGACCTGGAGGCCCGCGGCTTGGCCTGGATGCCGACGATGTCGTTCGACACCCAGGCGGTGCTGGCCACCGACAAGGTCCGCTTCCAGGGCCAGGAGGTCGCGTTCGTGGTCGCCGACGACCGCTACAGCGCCCGCGACGCGCTCGAGCTGATCGCGGTGGAGTACGGGCCGCTGCCGGTGGTGGTCGACGCGGCCGCAGCGTTGGATCCAGACGCCCCGACGATCCGCGACGACGTCGAGAACCGCACCGACAACCACATCTTCGCCTGGGAGGCCGGCGACGAGGCCGCCACCGGCGCGGTGTTCGCCCGCGCCGACGTCGTCGTCGAGCAGGAGATGCGCTTCCCTCGCTCGCATCCGGCGCCGATGGAGACCTGCGGGGCGGTGGCGTCGTTTGACCGGGTGTCGGGGAGGTTGACTCTGTGGTGCACCACCCAGGCGCCGCACGCGCACCGCACCGTGTACGCGCAGCTGACCGGGATGCCCGAGCACAAGATCCGGGTGATCTCGCCGGACATCGGCGGCGGCTTCGGCAACAAGGTGCCGGTGTATCCGGGCTACGTCTGCGCGCTGGTCGCTTCGATCGTGACCGGCCAGGCGGTCAAGTGGATGGAGGACCGCTCCGAGAACCTGATGTCGACCGGATTCGCTCGCGATTACGCGATGCGCGGCGAGATCGCGGCCACCGCCGAGGGCACGATCCAGGCGGTCCGCGTCGAGGTGCTCGCCGACCACGGCGCGTTCAACACGACGGCGCAGCCGAGTCGGTACCCGGCGGGCTTCTTCTCCGTGTTCACCGGCTCCTACGACCTCGAGGCCGCCCACTGCCGGGTCCGCGGCGTCTACACGAATAAGGCGCCCGGGGGCGTCGCGTACGCGTGCTCTTTCCGGATCGCCGAGGCCGTGTACCTGGTCGAGCGGCTGGTCGACTGCCTTGCCGACGAACTCGGGATCGACCCGGCGCAGTTGCGCCTCGACAACCTGATCGGCCCCGACCAGTTCCCGTATCAGTGCAAGACCGGCTGGGTGTATGACTCCGGCGACTACCACGCGGCGCTGCACAAGGCGATGGAGATCGTCGGCTATGACGAGCTGCGCGCCGAGCAGGCCGACAAGCGCGAGCGCGGCGAGCTGATGGGCATCGGCGTGGGCTTCTTCACCGAGGCGGTGGGCGCCGGTCCGCGCAAGCACATGGACATCATGGGCCTGGGGATGAACGACGGCGCGGCCCTGCGCGTGCATCCGACCGGTAAGGCACAGCTGGGGATCAGCGTGCAGACCCAGGGCCAGGGCCACGAGACCACGTTCGCGCAGATCGTCGCCGAGGAGCTCGGGATCCCACCGGAGGACGTCGATGTGATGCACGGCGACACCGACACCACTCCTTACGGCCTTGGGACCTACGGCTCACGGTCGACTCCGGTCAGCGGCGCCGCCACCGCGATCGTCGCGCGCAAGGTGCGCGACCGGGCGCGGCTGGTCGCCTCGGCGATGCTCGAGGTCGCGCCCGATGACCTGGCCTGGGAGAAAGGCCGCTGGTACGTCAAGGGCGACCCCGAGCAGGGGGCTACGATCCAGGAGATCGCTATGGCTGCGCGTGGATCGGTCGAGTTGCCCGAGGGCGTCGAGGCCGGGCTGGATGCCGAAACGGTGTACGACCCGCCGAACCTGACGTTTCCGTTCGGCGCCTACATCTGCGTGGTCGACGTCGACCCCGATACCGCGAAGGTGTCGATCCGCAGGTTCGTTGCCGTCGACGACTGCGGCGTGCGGATCAACCCGATGATCGTCGAGGGCCAGATCCACGGCGGGCTCACCGACGGGGTGGGGATCGCGCTGATGGAGACGATCGCCTTCGACGATCAGGGCAACTGCCTCAACGGGTCCCTGATGGACTACCTGATCCCGACCGCACTGGAGGTGCCCGACTGGGAGACCGATTACACCGTGACGCCGTCGCCGCACCACCCGATCGGCGCCAAGGGGATCGGCGAGTCAGCCACGGTCGGGTCGCCCCCGACGATTGTCAACGCGATCTGCGATGCGCTGGAGCCCTACGGCGTCCGGCACGTCGACATGCCGTGCACGCCCTCACGCGTGTGGGACGCGATGCACGGACAAGGAGCACCGAAATGATCAGAGGAGAACTGGCCCAGCTCGCCGAGCGGCTCGTCTCCGAGCGGGTCCCGTTCGTCAGCGCCACGGTCGTTCGCGCCCGCCAGCCGACCAGCGTTCGCGCCGGCGACACCGCCGTGGTGCTAGCCGACGGCACGATCGAGGGCTTCGTCGGCGGCGTCTGCGCGACCTCGTCGGTCCGCCTGCACTCGCTGCGCGTGATCGAGACCGGCGAGCCGGTGCTGCTGCGCCTCGAGCCCGGCGACGACGAGGAGGTGCGGGAGTCCGACGCCGTGGACGGCACCGTGATCGTCGAACGCAACCCGTGCCTCAGCGGCGGCGCGCTCGAGATCTTCCTCGAGCCGCACCTGCCGTCGGCACGCGTGTTGATCGTCGGCGACGCGCCGATCGCGCGCGCGCTGAAGGATCTTTGCCGGGCGTCGGGCTACGACGTGGTCGTGGCCGACGCCGACGAAGCCGAACCCGGGTCCGGGGACGCGGCCGTCGTGGTCGCCTCACACGGCTCGGGAGAGGAGAGGGTGCTCGGCGAAGCGCTCAGCGCCGGCGTTCCATACGTCGCGCTGGTCGCCAGCAGGGTGCGTGGGGCCGCGGTTCGCGCGGCGCTCGACGTGCCCGACGAGCTCCGTCAACAGCTACACACGCCCGCCGGGTTGGACATCGGTGCGAGGACACCCGCTGAGATCGCGATCGCGATCCTGGCCCAGCTGGTGGCCGAGCATCATGCGCCGCCCGAGGCCGCGGGGACGCCGGTCATCGTCAGGGCTGCATCGACGACCGATCCCGTCTGCGGCATGGAGGTGGCGGTCTCGGATGCGACTGCGCATCTCGACGCCCCCGGCGGGCGCGTGTACTTCTGCTGCACCGGTTGCCGGGAAACGTACGTCAAGCAGCTGGCCGGTGATGTCGGCGCTCGCTAGTGGGCTCCGCCGGAACGTTTCGGCGGGGTCCACCGGGGAGTTCGTGACCGGGCTGGTGCTGGCGGCCGGCGGTTCCAAGCGCCTCGGTCAGCCCAAGCAGCTGCTGCCGTTCGGGTCGGCGACGTTGCTCGATCACGTGCTCGACACGGCGCGCGCCTCCCACTTTGACCAGCTGCTGTGCGTCGTCGGCGGCGGCGCAGCGGACGTGCGCGCTGGCGTCGACCTGCGCGGCGTCGAGGTGGTCGAGAACCGGCAGTTCGGCGAGGGTTGCTCGTCGTCGATCGCGGCGGCGCTGGGCGCCGTCGACCAGCGCGCGGATGCGCTCGTGCTGATGCTGGGCGACCAGCCCGGGGTCACCGCCGATGCCGTCGCGGGGCTGATCGCCGGTCGCCGCGGCGCCCCGCTCGCCGCGTGTGCGTACGCCGACGGCCGCGGCCATCCGCTCGCTTTCGGCAACGCTATGTTCGGAGACCTGGCATCGCTGCATGGAGACAAGGGCGTCTGGAAGCTTCTCGATCGCCACGCCGGCGAGGTGATCGAGGTGCCGGTGGCGGGCCCGATCCCGCACGATGTTGATACTTGGGAGGACTACATGGCGGTACAAGCCTCATGAATTCCGTGCTTGACGCGATCGAGGGCTGGGTCGCCCGCGGCGACCGCGTGGCCGTGGCGACGGTGGTCGAGACGAAGAAGTCGGCGCCGCAGCCGGCGGGGACGAAGATGGGCATCAACGAGCTCGGCGAGGTGTGCGGCGCCGTTTCCGGTGGTTGCGTCGAGGGCGCCGTGGTCGAGGTCGCCGAGACGGTGATCGACGGCTCGGCGCCGCGGCTGCTGCACTATGGAATCGCCGACGAGGACGCCTGGGACGTCGGGCTGCCGTGCGGCGGCGAGATCACCGTGTGGGTGCAGGGCTACGCCGCCGGTGACCTGCAGGCGAGCTTCACCGAGCTGGCGCAGAGCGGCATGCGTGCGGCGCTCGTGACGCTAGTCGAGGGCGGCCCGGAGCTCGGCGCCCGGATGCTGCTGCGCGAAGGTGCGGAGCCGCAGGGGACGCTCGGCGACCCCGACCTCGATGCCGCCTCGGCGGCACTCGCGCGCCACGCCCTGTGGTCGGAGCGCAACGAGCTGCACGAGGTCCGCGGCGCGAAGGTGTTCATCGATGTGGCGGCGCCCCCGCCGCGGCTGGTCATCGTCGGCGCGGTCGACTTCGCCGCCCAACTGGCCGAGGTCGCGCGGATGTCGGGTTGGAGGCCGTTCGTGATCGACCCGCGCGCCCGGTTCGCCACCACGACCCGGTTCCCCGCGGCCGAGCGCGTGATCGTCGCCTGGCCGCAGCAGGGCTTCGGTGAGCTTGACCCGATCGACCCGGCGACCGCGATCGCGGTGCTCACGCACGACCCCAAGCTCGACGACGCGGCGCTGATCGCGGCGCTCGATTCCGACGCCAGCTACATCGGGGCGATGGGCAGTCGGCGGGCGCAGGAGCGCCGCCGCGAGCGGTTGTTGAACGCCGGCATCGACCCGGCGCGGCTGGACCGCGTGTCGGCGCCGATCGGTCTGGACATCGGCGCGCTGAGCGCCGCGGAGACCGCCCTGTCGATCATGGCCGAGATCGTGGCGCTCAAGCATGGGCGGGCCGGTGGGCGCCTGATCGAGGCGCGCGGCCGGATTCACGACGCGGTCCCGGCCTAGCGTCGCGATTCATTAATTCGGCCGCTCGATCGCCCCGGGGCCCTGGGGCGACGTGCTTAACGTCCCACTGCAGGCCTTCGCGGGTTACCGTGGGATCTTGATCACGTCCCACGTGGCGAACGTCCCACGGTGGCGCCCAGAGCGCTCGAGTGGGACGTTGTGCACGCGGTTTCGCCCGCCATCCGTGCACCCGCGCCTACTGTCCCAGACCAACCGAGCAGAACGGTTCATCCGCACGCTGCCTCACCCACAAGCCGCCGATCGCACGCCTCCACGAGTTGAACAACGTCCTCGGGTCCCACAGCGAGCGGGGAGCGGTCGTCCTCCTGGTCCGCAAGACCCCGGCGGAACTCATGCCTGGACGTCTCAGACGCGCAATGGGTTACACCACCCATTAACCGCCTCGGCGAAACCAGGTGGCCGGCACGCTTGTGGTCTGGGTGCCGCTCGCGCCGGCGACGGCGGCGGCGGCACGCATCGCTCCGCCGGTTCCGGTGAGTACTCCGCGCCGCAGGCTGAGGCGGATCACGCCGGTCCGCGCCGGGAGGTTCGTGACCCGGATCCGGTGCGGGGTGACGGTGACGCTGACGTCGTTTGCGCTCGTGTGTCGGCCGACGATCGGGAATGTCAGCGGGGGATGGCCCGCCTGGGTGTAGCCGAACTGTCCCAGCGGCCTTCCGTGGGCGCGAAGCGTCAGCCCGTGCGGCAAGGTGATCGTGGTCGTGCCCAGAGCCGCCGGCGCGGAGACGGAGATCGCGGAGCCCTGCTTGGACCCGCCCTGGGCGTGGATCGCCAGCAGGCAGTCGGCGAGGAGCAACGGTGAGGCGGTCGATGCGCTTCCGGAGCTCACGGCGAGCGTGTGGCTCCCGTTGGCGTACGCAGACAGGGCTCGGGGGCTGATCGCGACCCGCTTGCCGCGGCCGACGGCTCGCCCGTCGATCGAGACCCGTAGGCCCTGCTTGGCTGACAGCGTGAGCGGCGACCACAGAACAGTCGGGCTGGAGTAGCGGACCGAGACGGGCGTTCCTGCGACCGTCACCCGGTGTGCGACGCTGATTGCCCGACAGGCGCCGCGGTCGACGAACGAGCCAGGGATCCGGCTGAGGTCCGCCGCCGCAGTCGCGCCGGTCGCGGGGCTGGTGACCGTCTGCGCCCCGACGGAGTTGACGGCCGTGACCCGGCAGGCCAGGCGTGCGCCCACGTCGCTGTCGCCGAGCGCAAGCGTCGCGCCGGTGGCGCCGGCGATCGGCTGCCCGTCGCGCAGCCACTGGTAGGAGTACGTCGCACCTGGACCGTAGCCAACGGGGTCGCACGTGAGTACGCTGCCGGCCGCCGGCGTCCCGGTGATGACGGCGCCCCCGTGCGGACTGGCGACGCCGGTTCCGGTGAAGCCGATCGGCGACACCGGCGCCGGGGTGTTCGAGATCACGATCACCGAGCCGTCCCTGAAGCCCTCGATCGTCGGCCGGAAGTTCACCGTGAACTGGCACGACGATCCGGGCGCCACGGTCTGTCCGGTACACCGATCGCCGGTGACGGGGAACGTCCCGGGAGTGCCCGACACCACGAACGCCTGCTGGATCTGCAGTGCGAAGTCTCCGCGGTTGGAGATCGTGACCGGCTGCGCGAGGCTGCTGCCGATCGCCACGTCGCCGAAGTCGGTCTGCGTCGGAGTGACCACCTCGAGCGGTCCGTTCAGCGCAGTCGCCTGCAGCGACACGCGCAGCGGGCTGCTCGCGCTGTCGCTGGTGACCACCAGCTCGGCATGGAAGGTCCCGGGCCCGGACGGGTTGAAGCCGATGCCGATGCCGCAGCTGTTGTTGTTGCCGAGCACCTGCTGCTCGCAGTTCTGACCGAAGGCGATCGAGAACTGCGCCGCGTCGGGACCGACGATCGATGCCGACGACGTCTTCGTGGAGAAATCGTTTGAGTTCTGGAGGTTGACGTTCTGGGTCTGGCCGCCGAAGAAGTACGGCTGGGTACTGAAGATCAGGGGATTTGGATTGGCCGTCAACGTGCCGGTCATCCCGGTGCCGGTGAGGGGGACGTCGAGCACCCCGGCGTCGCTGTCCTGGAGCTCCAGCGTCGCCGCCTTGGCTCCGGGACTGGAGGGCTGGAACGTGATCGAGATCTCGCACGAGTTGCCCTGCGAGAGGGACACGCTCGTACACCCGTCGGAGTTCATGCGGAACTGATCGGCGTCGGCGTCGGCGCCGGTCAGGTCGACGGTCACGACCGTGACGTCGGGGCCTGTGTCGTTCGAGATCGTGAACTGCTGATTCGCACCGCCCCCGAAGTTCACGTCGCTGTTGCCGAAGTCCCACGCGCTCGGCGACGCCTTCAGGATCGAGTCGGCGGCCTGGGCCGACGCGGACACGCACAAACCTCCGCCCGCGGCTCCCAGACAGGCGAGCAGCAACCACCAGCGGCGAAGCCGCAATTTCGGTGACCAACCCCACTCGTCAGCCGTAGATCCCAAACCACCCTCCCACGCTCTTGACCCCTGATCGCCCCCAGGTCCGTACGCGGGTTATGTCGGGGCTGGTACCTGACGGTGACCGCGTCGGCCAATTGCGTAACTTCCGCTTCACAAATGCTGCACTAAGCGGATGAAAGCCGACGCAGCGCCCCCGCCAGCACCCGGGCGCCGAGCTCGCAGTCCTCGTCGTCGGTCCACTCCTGGGGCGAGTGGCTGATGCCATCCCGGGAGGGCACGAACAGCATCGCCGCCCTGGTGTGTCGGCCGACGACCATCGCGTCGTGGCCGGCCCCGCTGGCCATCCGCACTGGCTTGACTCCCTCATCGGCCGCCGCCTGCTCGACCACCGCGACCGTGTCCGGATCCATCGCCGTGGGAGCGAGCGCGTACTCCGTCTCGATCGACGCCTCCACCCCCGAGCCGCCGATCACCTCGTCGACCAGCTTCCTCAGCCATGCATCGAGCCCGTCGAACGCGCGCTGGTCGCGCGGCCGGAGATCGACCGTGAACTCGCACCTGCCCGGGATCACGTTGCGACCTCCGGGCGCCACCGCGACGCGACCCACGGTCGCCCGCAGCTCGTCGCCGTCGGCCGCCTGAGCGCGGAGGGCCAGCACGATCTCGGCCGCCGCCACGAGCGCGTCCCGCCGCATGTCCATCGGCGTCGTGCCGGCGTGGTTGGACTCGCCCCGGAGCTCGACCCTGATCCCGACGACACCGCAGATCGCCTCGACGACCGCCACGCGGGCTCCGCTGGACCACAGCACCGGCCCTTGCTCGATGTGCAGCTCGAGATAGCGGTCCACCCGATCGACCTGGCTGGCCCGGGCGATCCCCTCCGCCGGCCGGCCCTGCGCGGCCATCGCGTCGCCAAGCCTGATCCCGTCCGGGTCGCGAGCGTCCAGCGCGGCCGACAGGTCCTCGCCGCAGAACGCGCGGCTCCCGAACAACGAGGCGCCGAACCGGGTGCCCTCCTCGTCCATGAACGACCCGATCCAGATCGGGCGCGAGGGACGAAAGTCCGTCTCCCTCAGCTGGCGGACCGCCTCCACCGCGGCCAGCACCCCGAGCGCGCCGTCGAACCGGCCGCCGCGCGGGACCGTGTCGAGGTGCGAGGCAGCCATCACGGCCCCGGTCGCGGGCCCACCCCACTTGGCGATCAGGTTCCCGGCGGCGTCGATCTCGACGTCGAGATCGAGCTCCCGGAGCTGTCCCGCGACCCGTTCGGTGACCTCGGCGAGCTCGGGTGTCCAGGCAAACCGCGAGACGCCGCCCTCGGGGTCGGCGCCGATCTCGGCGGCGGCGGCGAGCGCCGCGGCGACGCCGTGACCGGGCGCCTGCGCTGCGGAGCCGCTCATTCCACGTGCAGGCCGTCCTCGGCGTCGCGCCGGGAGGCTTGCGGATCGCGGTCGGCGGGAGCTCCGTAGCCGCCGCCGCACGGCCCGACCAGACGCAGCAGCTCGCCGGAGGACACCTTGCGGTAGGGGATCTTCGACGGCAGCTCCTGCTCCCGGGGCGTGCCGGGATTCATCACCACCGATCCGGGCGTGCCGTCGCCGCCGCCGAACAGCCCGGGTGGGGGCACGCTGCTGCCGTCGCCCTCGAGCGAGAAGCCGCCGTCGGCCAGGAACTCGAACTCGCGGATCGAGCCGAGACCGCCGCGCCACCGGCCGCGGCCGGCGCCGGACGTCACCAGCTCGTAGCGGCGGACGCGCAGCGGGTAGTGGGACTCGATGTCCTCGATCGGGTTGTTGCGCGTGTTGGCGTAGAGCGTGTCGACCGCGTCCATGCCGTCGCGGCCGTGGCGGCCACCGTAGCTCCCCTCCATGATGTCCATGTACACCCAGGCGGCATCGCCGACGGCCCCCGAGAACGCGGTCACCTTCAGGTTCCCCACGCCGGCGGCGACCGAATCCGGAAGCACTGGCGCGAGCGCTCGCATCAGCGTGTCGGCGACGATGTTGCCGGTGCAGAAGCGAGCGATCGTGGGCGCGGGGAACCGAGGATTGGCTAGTGTCCCCTTCGGGGCGGTGATCGTCACGGGCCGGAACAGGCCGGCGTTCGTGGATACGGCGTCGTGCACGGCGGTGTCGAGCAGGAGCGAGCGCAAGGTGACGTGGACCGCGATGTCGACGGTCCCGACCAGTGGCATGTTGACCGGCAGGTCGACCTGCGGCGAGGTGCCGGTCAGGTCGATCCGGATATCGGAGCCATCGACCGTCGCCGCCACGTGCACGATCAGGTTCCGGTAGGCCGGATCGGGGTGGTCGAGGAATCCGTCGAGCGTTCCCTGCGCCTCGTAGGTTCCGTCGGGCACGGCCTCGATCTGCTGGCGCAACATCCGCTCGGAGTGATCCATCTGATGCTCGGAAGCCGCGCGGACGGTGTCGAGCCCGTACTGCTCGATCATCTCCACGTAACGGGCGCCGCCGAGCTTGGCGGCGGCCACCTGGGCCTCCATGTCGCCGATCACCATCTGCGGGATCCGGGTGTTGTCGGCGATCATCCGCCACGCGCTGTCCACCCGCCGTCCCCGTTCCTCGACCTTGATCGCGTTGAGCAACAGGCCCTCGGCGAACGTGTCCGCGGCGTCGACGATCCCGCAGGTGCCGGGGGTGAGCGCCCCCAGGTCGAGGTGATGGGCGGTGGTCACGGAGAACCCGGCCAGCTCGCCGTCCACGAACACGGGGACGGCGAACCCCACATCGGGCTGGTGGGACGCTCCATAGTAGGGGTGGTTATGTACGACCACGTCACCCGGGTGCCACTCGTCCCCGATCTCGGCGAAGCGGCGTTTGATCCCGGCCAGATAGCCGCCGATCGGTCCCGACTGCAGTGGCGTCGACTGGGTGGCCTCGCACAGCTGGCGTCCCTGGTGATCGCAGATCGCGCAGCCGAAGTCCTCGGATTCGCGGATGATCGAGGAGTACGCCATGCGGGCCAGCCGATAGCCCATCTCGACGGCGATCGACCGCAGACCGCCGCCGATCACGGCGGCGGTGATCGGGTCGATGCCGGCGCTCGGCGGGGCCGAGCCGGAAGCGGTGATGTCGGTGCTGGTCAAGCCGTCCCTCCTCGATTAGCCGACAGGATCATCGGGCCGGCGGCGGTCGCGGTTGCTACCCATCCCGGCGGCACGGCGATCGTCGTGTCCTGCTGGTAGATCACGGCCGGACCGGGGATGGTCTCATCCACGGGCAGGTGCTCGCGGCTGAGCCGGCGCGTCGGCAGCTCCGTCAACGCGTCGTCGACCAGCCACACCGATGCGGTGACGTCGATGATCGCCTGATCGAGGCTTCCCGAGGGCACCTGCACGTGGCGCAACCGGGGTCGTGGTCCCCAGGCGGTGATGTGGAGGTTGACGATCTCGATCGGATCGCTGAAGCGATGGCCGTACTCGGCCTCGTGGGCGCGGTGAAACGACCGCAGCGTCTCCTCGCCGAATCCTTCGGGACCGACCGGGATCCGGAGCTCGTAGCCCTGACCCGCGTACCGACAGTCGAGCAGCCGCTCGATCGTGATCTCGTCCTCGGCGGCGCCGTCACGGCGCAGCCGGTCTGAGAGCTCCGCCGCCAGCTCGCCGAAGCTGCGGTTGAGCGCCGACGCATCGATCTCGCCCTCGACCGCGAAAACGGTCCGCATCGTGTCGTAGCGCAGGTCGCCGGTCAGCAGTCCGGTGGCCGAGGTGATGCCGGGATGTGAGGGCACGATCACCTCGGTCACGCCGAGCATGTCCGCCAGCTCGGCGGCGTGCAGCGGCCCCGCGCCGCCGAACGCGACCAGCGAGAAGTCGCGAGGATCGCGTCCGCGCTCGATCGTCAGCGAGCGGATCGTCTGCGCCATGTTGGCGTTGGCGACGGTGAGAACTCCCGCGGCGGTATCGATCAGCGACATGCGCAGCCGGCCGGCGAGCCGCTCCAGGGCGGCGTTCGCCGCGGCCGGATCGAGCCGCATCTCGCCGCCGAGGAAGCGCTCGGGATCGAGCCGCCCGAGTGCGAGGTGGGCATCGGTGATCGTTGCCTCCTCGCCGCCGAGGCCGTAGCAGGCGGGTCCGGGCACCGCGCCGGCGCTGCGGGGGCCGACCTTGAAGGCGCCGGCATCGTCGAGGTAGGCGATCGATCCGCCGCCGGCGCCGATCGTCTCGATGTCGAACATCGGGACCAGGATCGGGTAGTCGGCGATGTGGGTGTCGCGGGCCGAGGCGATGTTGACGCCGTCCTCGGTGACCAGGCCGATGTCGGCGCTGGTGCCGCCCATGTCGAACGTGATCAACCGGGAGCGGTCGACGAGCGATCCGGTCCACTGCGCCCCCAGCAGGCCCGCCGCGGGGCCGGAGAGCATCAGTGTCACCGGTCGTCGCGCCGCCTCGGCGGGGCTGGCCAGACCGCCGTTGCTGCGCATCACCAGCAGATCGGCGTGCGCGCCCTCGCGAGCCAGGGCCTCGGCCAGGTTCTCCAGGTAGCGACCCGTCATCGGCCCGACGAAGGCATTCATGCAGGCGGTCGTGAACCGCTCGAACTCGCGGAACTGCGGCGCCACCGAAGCGCTGGTGGTGACGAAGCAATCCGGCAGCTGCTCGCGCAGGATCTCCGCCGCGCGCTCCTCGTGGGCGGGGTTCAGATACGAGAACAGAAAGCACACCGCGATCGACTCCACCCCGAACTCGGCCAGCTCGCCGGCCACCGCGCGGACCGCGTCCTCGTCCAGCGGGATCACGGTCTCACCGCGAGGCGGCGCGATTCGCTCGGGCACGGGCAGGCGGTGGCGGCGGCGCACGAACGGCGTCGCCTGCCACGGGATGTCCTGCATCACCGAGTACGGCTGCGGCCGCTGATGGCGTCCGATGTGGACCACGTCACGCATACCCTCGGTGGTGACCATTCCGGTCAGCGCGCCACGGTGCTCGAGCACGGCGTTGGTGGCCACGGTGGTGCCGTGGAGCAGACCGTCGAGCTCGTTCGGCGACACGCCCGCCCGGTCGCACAGCTCGACGATTCCCGACACCATCGCCCCGCCGGGATCCTGTGGCGTCGAGTGCACCTTGTGGATCACGAGCTGACCGGTGTCGGAATCGAACAGCGCGAGGTCGGTGAAGGTCCCGCCGATGTCGACGCCCACGAACTTCATCGCCGGCCCCCCGGTGTCGCGCGGACGAGCAGGCGCGCGTGTAGATTGGCGCCGTGACCTCGCCCCGGTCGAGCGCTCGTCGCCAGCAGTTGGTCAGCGTGCTGGGCCTGGGGTTGATGGGCCGTCCAATCGCCCGCACCCTGAGCGCGGCCGGATTCCCCGTCCGCGGCTGGAACCGCACTCCGCTCGCGGCCGACGAGGTCGCGGGCATCGAGCTCGCCGAGGATCTGGAGACCGCAGCTCACGCCGACGTGGTGGTGATCGTCGTCTCCGACTCGGCGGCCACCGGCGCGCTGCTGGCACGGGCGACCGAATATCTGCGTGCCGGCACGATCGTCGTCGACATGGGCAGCTCGGAGCCGGGCGACTCCGCGCAGCGAGCGGCCGCGCTCGCGCGGATCGGCGTCGGCTGGGTCGACGCGCCCGTGTCGGGAGGTCCTTCCGCGGCGCAGAACGGCTCGCTGGCGATCATGGCGGGCGCGAGCCCGGGCGCCTTCGAGCGGGTCGCGTCCGTGCTGGAAGCGCTCGGCGCCAACATCACACGCGCGGGCGGGCCCGGCGCAGGCCACGCGATGAAGGTCGTCAACCAGGTGATCGTCGGCCTGTGCATCGAAACCGTGGCCGAGGCGATGGCGCTGGCCGCCGCGCTCGGATTCGACGTCAAAATGGTTCAGCGAGCGGTGGCCGGTGGATCGGCCGACAATCCCCAGGTGCGGGTCCAGGGCAGCCGCATGCAGCGGCGTGAATACCCGCCCGGTGGGCGCGTGAACACGGTGCTCAAGGACCTGCGGATGGCGGCCCGGCTGGCCGACGAGCACTCGCTCGACCTGCCGGTTCTGCGCACCGCGCTGGTGGCCTACGACAGCGCCGCCGCCGCCGGCGCCGGCGACGAGGACTGCGCGGTGCTGTTCGAAGCCCAGGCGCAGGATGGATGGCTGCGCGAGCGCGCTCACAACATCGGATCGACCCGGGATACGAGCTGAAGCGGGACCCCCCATGGGTCGCGCAGCATCGCGTACCGGTCGCCGTCGGGAGAGACGGCGACGGGGTCGTCGGCCGCGGCGCCGGCGGCCTGCAGTCGTGAGCGGACGGCCTCGATGTCATCGACGTGGAAAGCCAGGTGACCCTGGAACGGGTGGACGCTGTTCCAGTCCGGCAGCGGAGCGTTCGGGGCGCGGAACAGCTCGAGCATGACGTCCCCTCCGGGGGCCCGAACGAAGTGGGCAAACGGTTCCTCGGCGGCCGCCCGCACCAGCTCGCAGCCGATGTGATCGACGTACCAGGCCGCGCTCGCCGCCGGGTCAGGGACCGAAAGGGCGACGTGCTCGATTCGCATTGGCGTATTGTATTTAGTTGTATACCGTCGTCGCGGCGAGCCGTTGCGCGCCGCGCGAGAACCGTCAACACCGCGACCAACGGCAACACCCGGTGACCTCACGCGACGCTACTCCCGTCGGACTCGTGCTCGGAAGCATCATCGCTCCCGAGCAGCTCAGGCAGGCGGCCGCGGACGCGGAGCGGCTGGGCTTCGGACAGCTGTGGATGGCCGAGGACTGCTTCACCTCGGGAGGCATCTCCGGCGCCGCGGCGGTGCTCGGAGCCACCTCGGAGATCCCGGTCGGCCTGGGGATCATCAACGCGATGGTCCGCCATCCGGCGCTGCTCGCGATGGAGCTCTCGACGCTCGGGCGGATGTATCCGGACCGGCTCGTGCCGGCGATCGGGCTGGGCCTGCCGGACTGGTTGCGCCAGCTCGGGGTATACCCCCGGTCGCCCGTGACCGCGCTCGGAGAATGCGTCCGGTCGGTGCGGGACCTGCTCGGCGGCGAGGAGGTCTCGGTCGATGGGTACTTCCACCTCGACGCCGTCAAGCTGAGCTTCCCGGTGACGCTGCGCCTGCACATGGGGGTGATGGGACCGCGCATGCTCGCGCTGTCGGGCGAGATCGCCGAGGGCACGGTGCTGTCGGTGCTGGCCAGCGCCGACTACGTTCGTTGGGCACGCGAGCAGATCTCCGCCGGCGCGGCCGCGGCCAACCGGGACCCCGGCGAGCACCGCGTCGCCACATTCGCCCTCTGCGCCGTGGACGAGGACGCCGAGCGCGCCCGAGCCGAGATCCGTCCGGTGCTCGCGTTCTTCCTCGACGCCGTCAAGCACAGCACGCTGGTCCGGGCGCTCGGGATCAGCGACGAGCTGATCGAGCTCGCGGCCGACGGCGTCGACGCGCTGGCCGATCGGATGCCGGCGCAGTGGGTCCAGGAGCTCGCGATCGCCGGCGACCCGCCGACCTGCGCGGCCAAGATCGAGGGGCTGCTGGAGGCGGGATCCGACACCGTCGAGCTGTTTCCGGCGCCTCCGGAACGCGCATCGGAATTCGCCGAGCTGGTGGCCGCCGAGGTGCTGCCAAGGGTGGGTCGCGCCCGATCCCGAGCGGCATGAGCGCCACCCGGACGCTCGTGTGGAGGCCAGGCTGTGCGTCGTGCAGGGCGGCCAAGGAGTTCCTGACCAGCAACGGCCTCGAGTTCGAGTCGGTCAACCCGGTGGAGGTCGACGGACAGGCTCGGTGGGAGCAGCTCGGCCGGCCCCGGATCCCCAGCCTCGTGATCGACGGGCACACCACGGCGATCTACCACGTCAGTCAGGTTGCCTCGCTGGTGGGCATGACGCCGGGGGAGAGCGCGGAGGCGGTGCGCCTGGCCTGGGACCTGGCGGCCGTGCTCGAGGCCTGGTCGGATCAGCTGGCCGCGATCGGGTGGGAGACGATGATCGCTCCGACCCCATCTCGCGGGCGATCGATCCGCAACCTGACGGTCAACGTCCACGAGCCCGTCCACGAGATGACCGTGGCCTGGGAGCACGGCACGTTCACCTGGGACACCGACCGGGACGAGGCCCGCGCCGGGCGGCTGGCGGACGAGCAGGCGGTGCGCTCGTACGCCGAGGCGAAGACCGCCGAGTGGATCACGTTCCTGACCGACCTCGGCGACGGGTTGGGGCTGCGCCGGGCGCAAGTGCAGGCCGGCGCGGAGCGGTTGTCGTTCGACGCGCTGCTCGACGCTCAGCGGTTCCACGCCGCGTTTCACTACCGACAGCTGACGACCTTCCTGGCGGAGCGGGGCGAGGCCGGTCCGCCGCCGCTCCAGCTCGATCGCCTCGACGGCCTGCGCCTTCCCGAAACCGTCTTCTAGAACGCTCGAGGTCATTGTCCGACAACGGTGCGATCGGCTTGCGTCGCCGACCCGACCGGGATAGGGTCCGGGCCATGGCACCGCGCGTGGTCGTCGTCGGCTCAGGGGTCATCGGCGCCTGTGTTGGCTTGCGACTTGCCCAATCTGGCGCCGAGGTGACGATCGTCGAGGCTGAGGCTCCGGGCGCTGGCACCAGCGGCACCAGCTTCGCGTGGCTCGACGCCAGCCATCCGTCCCTGTCTGGATATGTCGAACTTAATGTCGCGGGGCTCGATGCCTGGCGTCGGCTCGGCGACGCGCTGGGCGATCCGTCGTGGCTGTCGCTGACGGGAACCCTGACCTGGGAGACCAGCGCCGACGCGGCCGTAGCGCTCCACGAAGACCTCGCCAGACTGCGCGCGCTCGGCTATCCCGCGCACGAGCTCAGTCGCCGGCAGGTCGGCGAGCTGGAGCCTGACCTGATCGTCGATCCCCGCGTGGAGTCGGTCGTTACCTACCCGGCCGAGGGGTATCTGTTCCCCCGACCCGCGATCGCCGAGCTGCTCGATCTCGGACGGCGGTTCGGACTGAAGCTGCACACCGGCGACGCCGTCGCGGGCTTCCTGGACGGTGACCGAGGACGGATCGGCGGGGTCGAGCTGACGTCGGGTGGACGCGTCGAGGCCGACACGGTCGTCACCTGCGTCGGGCGGTGGACCCCGGATCTGCTGGCGACCGTCGGCGTGGAGCTCCGCTTCACCGGCCCGGAGCCCGCGCCGTCCGCCGCCGTCGGGCTACTGGTGCTGACGACGCCGACCGTCGCCCGGCTGCGGCGGGTGGTGTTCGCCGACGGGCTGATGATGCGCCCAGACGGCGCCGGACGGCTGCTGCTGCACGGCGACGAGCAGGACGCGGAAGTCCGGGCCGACACTCCGGTGCTGCCGCCGCCGGCGATCGCCGACCAGCTGGTCGAGCTGGCCCGTGCGCGGCTGCGGGGAGCCGAGCTGGCCCGCGTCGAGAGCGCCGCGATCGGGATCCGGTCGCTTCCCGAGGATCGGCTGCCGATCGTCGGACCGGCGCGCGACGGCCTGTACGTGGTGGCCACCCACAGCGGTATGACGCTTGCGCCGGCGTTGGGCGAGCTGGTGGCCGGCGAGATCCTGGACGAACGACAATCGGACGCGCTGGAACGCTTTCGACCGGCGCGCTTTGAGAGGGCGATGACATGACTGAAGCCAACGGCGCCCCGCGCGAGCACGATCTCTTGATCCGAGGAGGGACCGTGGTCAGCCACGAGGGCGAACGGGGGCTCGACGTCGCGATCGACGGCGAGAAGATCGCAGCGCTGTACGAGGCCGGCACCGACGTCCGGGCGGCGGAGACGATCGACGCCACGGGCCATCTGGTGATCCCCGGCGGGGTAGATCCCCACGTGCACTACGCGATGGACTTCCAGGGCCTGCTCGAGACCGAGGGCCCCGAGAACTCGGCGGCGGCGGTGCACGGCGGCGACACCACGGTGGTCGACTTCGCGATCATGGAGCCGCCGCGCTCGCTGCACGACACGATCGCGCTCAAGCAGGAGCGCCTGCAGGGCAACATGGCGGTCGACTACGGCCTGCACGCGATCCTCACCGGCGAGTTCTCGTTCGAGAACATCGAGGAGATCGGCGACGTGATCCGCAGCGGGATACCGACGATCAAGACGATGATGACCTACGGCTGGATGTGCGACGACGGTCGTCGCTACGGCGTGATGTCGGAGACCGCGGAGCACGGTGGCATGAGCGTCGTTCACGCCGAGGACGACGCGATCGCGAACTGGCTGACGGCCAAGTACGTGCGCGAGGGCAAGACCCACGGAGCCCACATCTGTGAGGTGCGCGGCCCGCTGGTGGAGGAGGCGGCCACACGGCGAGCGCTGTTCCTCGCCGAGCGCGCCGGCTCACCGCTGTACATCCTCCACATGGCGGCCGGATCGGCGATCGAGGCGCTGGCCGAGTTCCGGGCGCGCGGATTGCCGATGTACGGCGAGACGCTGGCCGCCTACCTGAGCTTCACCCAGGATGACCTGTGGGACGAGACTCCGATCGAGGTCAACGGGCACGAGTACGCGCGCGGTGCGCTCTACAACAACTACCCGACGCCGAAGTTCGGGCCCGACCGCGACACCTGCTGGGCGGCGATCGCCGACGATCGGCTCCAGGCGGTGGGGACCGACCACTGCCTGGTCAAGCTCAGGGACCGTTACGAGGTCATGGGCACGACCGTGGACGCGATGCAGGCCGGCCAGGCGTCGGTCGAGCTGCGGGTGCCGCTGGTGTACTCGCACGGCGTGGCCACCGGCCGCTTCAGCGCCTCGCGGTGGGTCGAGCTGGTGTCGTACAACCCGGCCCGCCTGATGGGGTTGTGGCCAGCTAAGGGAGAGCTGGCTCCGGGCGCCGACGCCGACGTGGTCGTGTTCGACCATAACCGTAAGTGGACGGTCCGCTGGCAGGACCTGCACATGAGCGAGCCGTACTCCTGCTGGGACGGCTGGGAGCTGACCGGCAAGGTGCGCGACACGGTCCGCCGCGGCCAGGTGCTGGTCCGCGAGGGCAACTACGTGGGCTCGCGGAGCGACGGGCGCTTCCAAGAGCGGCGGCTGCTGCCGGAGCTGATGGCCGGCCAGCTCGACCCGAACCTCACGCGGGCGTCGCAGCGCGGCCCCGCCCGCGCCTAGGTGGCGGCCGATGAATGACGAGACGGCGATCGTCACCGGTGGCGGCGGCGCGATCGGCGGCTCGGCCGCCAGGCACCTGGCCGCGCGGGGCGTGCGCGTGCTGGTCGTCGATGTCGACGGCGAACGTGCGGCTCAGACCGTGCGAGAGATCGAGCAGGCCGGAGGCACGGCGGCTCCCCACGCCGCCGACGTCAGCGATGCCGACGAGGTGGCGGGCTATGTTGAGGCCTGTCTGAACACGTTCGGCCCGCCGAGCGTGTTCTTCAACAATGCCGCCACCGAGGGCGCGATCGCGGCGATCCCCGAGTACCCGATCGACGTCTTCGATCGCACGATCGCGATCAATCTGCGCGGGGTGTTCCTCGGGCTGCGCAGCGTGATCCCGGCGATGCGGGAGCGCGGAGGCGGCGCGGTTCTCAACACGGCGTCCCAGGCCGGTGTCCGCGGAGTCCCGAACCTCGCGGCATACGTGGCCTCCAAGCACGCCGTGGTCGGCCTCTCGCAGGCGGCCGCGATCGAATGCGCGCCTGAGATCCGGGTGAACTGCCTGTGCCCCGGACCGACGGCGACGCGCATGATGCGCGACATCGAGCAGACAATCCGCGATGCAGGAGGCGATCCCAGCGGGTTCGTCGACCGGATCCCGGCGGGACGCTACGGCGAGCCCGAGGAGATCGGCGCGTTCGCGGCCTGGGTGCTCGGCGAAGCGCCCGACTACCTGACCGGCGCGATCCTCAACGTCGACGGCGGGATGACGGCGCCGTAGCGAACCCTGTGGCTCGACGGCAACCGAAAGGAGACGATTGACAGATGGGTCGACTTGAGGGCAAGGTCGCGCTGGTCACCGGCGGCGGCTCGGGAATCGGGCGCCAGACCGCGCAGCGGTTCGCGCAGGAGGGGGCGGTCGTGGCCGTCGCCGACCTGGTGGAGGCGAGCGCCGAGGAGACCGCTTCGCTGATCGCGCAGGACGGCGGACAGGCGTCGGCGATGCGGATCGACGTCACCGACGCCGCCGGTGTCGAGACCGGGTTCGAGCAGATCGTTGACACCCAGGGCGGGATCGACGTCGTCGTCAACAACGCCGGGGTGACGATCGTCGGAGCGGCCCACGAGATCTCTGAGGACGACTGGGACCGAGAGCTCGCCGTGAACCTCAAGTCGGTCTACCTGGTGTCCCGCGCGGCCTGGCCTCACCTCGAGGCCCGCGGCGGCGGAGCGATCGTCAGCACCGCCTCGATCGCGGGACTGTGGGCGATCCCCGACGATGCGGCCTACTGCGCGTCCAAGGCTGGGGTGATCATGCTCACCAAGTGTCTGGCGCTCGACGGCGCGAGGGCCGGGATCCGCGCCAACTGCGTGTGTCCGGGGTTCATCGACACGCCGATGATCAAGGGCTACTTCGACGATCAGCCCGACCCGGCGCAGGCTCGGGAGTTCGCGACCTCGATCCACCCGCTGGGCCGACTCGGACTCCCGCTCGACATCGCGGACGGGTTCGTCTACCTGGCTTCCGACGAGGCGCGTTGGGTCACCGGCACGGCGCTGGTGATCGACGGCGGCCTCACCAGCGGGATCTGGGGTGGGTAGCCGGCACGAATCCCGGAGCGGGTCGCCGGCGCGATGAAGCGCCTCGGCGTCGACGTCGGCGGCACGTTCACCGACCTGCTGGTGGTGGACGAGGAGCGCGGTGAGGTGGCGGTCGAGAAGGTCCCCACTACGGTCGGCGATCCCGCCACCGGCGTGCTGGCGGGAGCCCGCCGGGTGATCGGCGCCGCCGGCCTGCAGCCATCCGAGATCGAGGACTTCCTCCACGGCACCACGATCGCCACCAACGGGCTGCTGGAACACGACGGCGCCCGCACCGGCATGATCACCACCGAGGGCTTCCGGGACATCCTCCACACGGCGCGTCACCGGCGGCCGCTCACGTTCTCGATCGCGCAGCTGATCCCGTGGCAGGAGCATCCGCTGATTCCCCGCGAGCACCGGCTGGCCGTGCGCGAGCGGGTGGTCCCGCCGACCGGCGAGGTCGAGCTCGAGCTCGACGAGGGGGCGGTCCGAGAGGCGGCGGAGCGACTGGCTCGCGACGGAGTGGAGGCGGTCGCGGTGTGCTTTCTGTTCTCGTTCCTGAATCCGGCGCACGAGCGGCGCGTCCGCGAGATCGTGCTCGCGACGATGCCCGACGCCGACGTGTTCCTGCGCAGCGACGTCGCGCCACGGTACCGCGAGTACGAGGCGTTCTCGACGACCGCGCTGTGCGCCTATGTGGGACCGAGGACGAACCGCTATCTGAGGCGACTGGCCGCCGGAGTCGCCGAGCTCGGCTGCCCGGCCGAGCTGCGAGTGATGACCTCGGCCGGCGGGGTGGCGACGGTGGCGGGGGCCACCCGGCAACCGGCCAACCTGCTGATGTCAGGGCCGGTGGCCGGCCTGATGGGAGGTCTGTGGGCAGGCCGGCTGGCCGGGGTGCGGGACGTGATCACGCTCGACGTCGGCGGCACCTCGGCCGATATCGGCGTGGCCCCGGACGGGCAGCTGCGTCTCAAGCACCTGCTCGACACGAGCGTCGCCGGGTACCACGCGATGATTCCGATGGCCGAGCTCGACACGATCGGAGCCGGGGGCGGGTCGCTGGCGTTCGTCGACGAGACCGGGATGCTCCACGTCGGTCCGCGTTCGGCGGGCGCCGTCCCGGGCCCCGCCTGTTACCAACGCGGCGGCACGCAGCCGACCGTGACCGATGCGCTGGTCGCGCTCGGGACGTTGCGCCCCGAGTCGTTCCTCGGGGGCGCGATGGAGGTCGATCCCGCGCTCGCGGTGACGGCGCTCGAGCAGCACATCTGCGAGCCGCTGGGAATCGGTCTCGACGAGGCGGCGTCGAGCGTGGTCGGGGTGATCACCCACTCGATGGTCCAGGCGATCGAGCTCAACTCGGTACAGCAGGGCTATGACCCCCGGGACTTCACGCTGGTCGCGCTGGGCGGAGCCGGCGGCCTGTTCGCCTGCGACATCGCGGCCGAGATGGGCATCCCCCGAGTGCTGGTGCCACCGCACCCCGGGATCACGTCGGCGCTCGGGCTGCTCGCGACCGACACCGTCTACGAGTACTCGACCACCGAGATGGGACCGCTGGACGAGCTCGACTGGGACCGGGTGCGGGCTCACTTCCAGCGGCTGGACGAGCTGGGGCGCGAACAGCTGGCGCGCGACGGCGTACCGCAGGCGGCGGTGGAGCTGCGCCACTACGCCGACTGCCGCTACGCCCACCAGGGCTACGAGCTGATGGTCCCGGCGGCCGAGCTCGAGCTCGGGGCCGAGGACTGGGCGGCGGCCGTCGCCGAGGCGTTCGGCGCCGAACACGAACGTCAGTACTCACGTCGCTTCGACGGCGCGGTCGAGCTGGTCAACCTTCGGGTGCTCGCTGTGGGGCACCGCCCGACGCTCCAGTGGCCGCGTCTGGAGCGGGGCGACGGCCGGCCGCACCGAGCGCTCCGCCACGAGCAGGACGTGGTGTTCGTGTTCAGGGGAAGCCGCGAGCGCCACCGGGCCCGGTTCTTCGAGCGCGCCGCGCTCCGGGCCGGCGATGCGCTGCGCGGCCCCGCGGTGATCGAGCAGTTCGACTCGACCACGATCGTCGCCCCCGACATCGAGTGCCGCGTCGACGACCATGGCAACCTGCTCCTGGAGGTCTAGTGCTCCCCAGCATAAATACGGTCCCATTCGAGCGGCACCGGCCGGCGTCTGGCTTCGTCCTCGGAGGCTCGCGCAGCTCCGCTGCGCCACGCCTCCTGCGTCCTCCCCAGCCATCCGGCCGTCACCACTCTCGGTGGGACCGTACTTACGCTGGGAAGCACTAAGTGCTCCCCACCACAGCCCAGCTTGACCCGATGACGGTCCGCGTCCTCGGCGGCGCGTTCGGGGCGATCGCCAAGGAGATGGCGCAGGTGATCTTCCGCACCGCGTTCTTTCAGATCATCCGCGAGGCGGAGGACCTGGGCGCGGGGCTGTACACGGCCGACGGCGAGGAGATCGCCGAGAGCGAGACGACCGCGATGCACTGCGGCTCGATCGGGGCCTACCTGCGCGGGATCCGTTCGGTGTGGGGCGACGACATCGCTCCCGGCGACGTGTTCCTGCACAACGATCCCCGCTACGGCGCCTCGCACATGGCCGACGTCTGCATCGCGATCCCGGTGTTCGACGGCGACCGGCTGCTGGCCTGGGCGGCCGACACCGCTCACCTGGCGGACCTGGGATCGGCGTCGGCGGGCCTGTGCACCGACGCGTTTGACTACTTCGCCGAGGGGCGCAACTACCGGGCGCTGAAGATCGAGCGGGCGGGCACGCGCAACGAGGAGCTGATCCGCCACATCTTCGAGAACGTCCGGACTCCGGACGTCAACCGGGGCGACATCGAGGCGCTGTACACGGCGGCGCGGCTGGGCGCCCGCCGGTTCGAGGCGCTGCTGCACCGCTACGGCGCCGATGTGGTGATGGCCGCCGCCCACGCCTGGATGGATCACTGCGAGCAGCTGCTCCGGGCCGAGATCGCGAAGGTGCCCGACGGCGACTACGTCGCTCCGGTCCAATGGATGGACGACGACGCCCGCAACCGCGGGCACCCGCTCAACGTCAACGTCACCGTTCGCAAGCGCGGTGAGGACATCACCGTCGATCTCACCGGAAGCCATCCGGAGGTCGAAACGGCCGTCAACGCGCCGTTGGAGGGCTCGACCAAGATCGCGGCCTACTTCATCATCCGCACGATCTTCCTCGACCAGGCGCGCCACGATGCCTACATCCCGAACAACGAGGGAATGTTCAGGCCGGTCGGCGTGATCGCACCCGAGGGGAGCCTGTTCAACCCCCGCTTTCCCCGGGCCACGTACGCGCGCTTCTGCGCCTGCCAGATCGCCGCCGACAGCGTCCTGCTGGCGCTCGCCGACGCGCTCCCGGACAAGGTGTGCGCCGGGACCGGTGCGGAGGTGCACGTGATCGCGTTCAGTGGGATCAACGCGGATACGCGTCAGTACTGGGTGTACGTGCAGGTCAACGAGTCCAGCTGGGGCGGTCGCCTCGGCCACGACGGCATGGACTCGATCGGCTGCCTGATGGAGAACATCCGCAACAACCCGATCGAGGAGGAGGAGCTGTCGTTCCCGGTCCGAGTGCAGCGCTACGAGCTACGCGGCGAAGGGCCGGCGCCGGGTCGGTGGCGGGGCGGCCTCGGAGTGGTGCGGGCAACGCGGTTCCTCGGCGAGGGCTGGGTGACCTCGGAGGCCGAGCGCCAGTACGACCCGCCGAAGGGCCTGTTCGGAGGACACAACGGCCGAACGGCGGCGACCGTGGTGCGCCGCGCCGACGGCGAGGTCGTCGAGCTGCCGTCCAAATTCACCACCCACAAGCTGATGCCCGGCGACGTGATCGAGTTCCGGACGGCGTGCGGCGGCGGATACGGCGATCCGCTCGAGCGCGAGCCGGTGGCCGTGGCGCGCGACGTCCGCGACCAGTTGCTCGAGGCCGACGCGGCCCGCGACGACTACGGCGTGTTGCTCAATCCGGACACGCTTGCGGTCGACGAGGAGGCCACGGCTGCGGCGCGGGCGGCCCGCCGAGACGGGCGTGAGGAACGTCGAGTGTGAATATGTCCAACATCCACCAGCACCCCATACTTACGGGGGATGATGGGTGACGATGGAGTTGACAGCGTGAAGTTAGGCAATAAGACTCAGGCCCGCGATCGGCCCGATGGCCGACCCCGGCGCGCGACCATTGCGAGAACAGGAGAGGGCAACGGGTGAAGGCGATCCGGATACACGAATTTGGTGGACTCGACGTGCTTCGCCACGAGGAGGTGGAGGACCCGGTCCCACCCGCGGGCCACGTCCGCATCAGGGTGAGTGCGTGCGCGCTCAACCACGTCGACATCGACATCCGCGACGGGGTCTCGCGGTTCGACATCGCGTTCCCGCACATCCTCGGCCTCGAGATCGTGGGCGAGGTCGACGAGCTCGGCGACGGCGTCGACGAGTTCAGGGTCGGTGACCGGGTGATGCCGTACCTGCTCGGCGGCGAGGTGTTCATCGGCGTCGCCGGGCCCGGCGGCCTGGCCGAGTACGTGATCGCGCCCACCGAGCAGCTCGTGCGGGTTCCGGACGAGCTCGACGATCCGGCGGCGGCCGCTACCCAGGTCGCGTTCGGCACCTCGTGGCACATGCTGTTCGGTCGCGGGCGCCTGATGATCGGCGAGACGGTGCTGATCAACTCGGTGTCGAGCGGGATCGGGTCGGCGGCGGTCCAGTTGGCCCGGATCGCGGGCGCCCGTGTGATCGGGACCTCGAGCTCGGCGGAGAAGCTCGACCGCGCTCGGGCGCTGGGCATGGATGAGGGAATCGATTACACGCAGGAGGATGTGCCGGCTCGCGTGATGGAGCTCACCGACGGCCGCGGCGTGGACCTCGTCTACGAGCACGTCGGCGGCGACCGCTTCGCCGACGGGATCGGCTCGCTGGCCCGCGACGGCCGGATGGTGATCTGCGGCGGGCACTCCGGCGAGGTGGTGCCGTTCGACATCATCCCGTTCTTCCGTAACCAGCTGAACGTGATCGGCTCGTTCGTGTACGACCGCGATGAGCTCGAGAAGGTGCTCGAGCTCGGAGCCCGCGGGCTGCTGGCGCCGCAGGTGGCCGACACGTTCGCGCTGTCGGAGACGCGGGCGGCGATGGAGCTGATGGAGAGCCGGGACTTCTTCGGCAAGCTCGTGGTGCTGCCGTGAGCACCACGGTCCAGGCACCGCCGGACGTCTCGATCGCCGACTCCACCCGCCGGGTGCGGTCGGGCGAATCCTCGGCGCTCGAGCTCACCGAGGCCTACCTGGCGCGGATCGAGGCCTACGACGAACCGTTGAACATCTACCGAACGGTGATGGCCGACCGGGCGCGGGCCCGCGCCAAGGAGATCGACCAGCAGGTCCGCACGGGGGCCGATCCGGGGCCGCTGGCCGGAGTGCCGATCGCGCTGAAGGACAACATCGAGGTGGCCGGAGTGCGGATGACCGCGTCGACGGGCTTCCTGCGCGACAACGTCGCGCAGTCCGACGCGCCGGTGACCACCGCGCTCGAGCGGGCGGGGGCGGTGATCCTCGGCAAGCTGCACATGTCGGAGTGGGCGATCGGCGGCACGACCCAGAACATCCATTTCGGCTTTGGCCACAACCCATGGGACCCGGCTCGGGTGCCCGGTGGCTCGAGCGGCGGCTCGGGCGCGGCCGTCGCCGCTGACCTGGCGATGGCTACGCTCGGAACCGACACCGGCGGATCGATCCGCCTGCCCGGTTCGCTGTGCGGCGCGGTCGGACTGCGTCCGACCAAGGGGCTGGTCAGCAACCGCGGATCGGTACCGGTGGCAGCGACGTTCGACGCGATCGGCCCGCTGGCCAGACGCGCCGAGGACGCTGCGGCCGTGCTCGCGGTGATTGCCGGCTACGACCGCCGGGACCCGGTGAGCGAGGACGTTGCGGTCGACGACTACGTCGGCGCGCTCGGACGCGGGATCGACGGTATGCGGATCGGCGTGCTCGGTGGGAGCTTCCGGGGCGAACCGCTGACGGCGGCCACGGCGTCGGTGCTCGACGCGGCCGTCGCTCAGCTGCAGCAGCTGGGTGCGACCGTCGACGAGCTCTTGCTGCCGCGCCATCCAGCGGCCGTCGAGGTGACCGCCGATCTGCTGCTGGCCGAGGCCGCCTGGTTCCACGAGCAGCGACTGGCCGAGAACCCCGGCGGCTTTGCCCCGGACGTGCTCGCTCGGCTGCGGCGTGGGCAGGGGGTGACCGGCCCGCAGTACGCGGCCGGGCGCCAGTTCCAGCGGGAGTGGCGCCGCGAGGTGCTTGAGGCGCTCGCCGGCCGCGACTTGCTGCTCGCCCCGGGCTGTCCGTTTCCGGCGCCGCTGATCAGCGACAGCGATCCGTTGGCGATGACCGGTCTGCTCGCGCACTTCATCTCCGTCTGGGTGCTCGCGGGTCTGCCGGCGATGGTGGTTCCGGCGGGTTTCGTCGACGGTCTCCCGGTGGCGATGCAGCTGATCGGCCGGCCGTTTGACGAGGCCACGCTGCTGCGGGCGGGTCACGCCTATCAGGGCGCGACCGACTGGCACCTGCGTCGTCCCCGAATCGAGACGCCGGCGAACTCATGAGCGCCGTCCCCGCGGGCTGTCAGACCGAGCTCGAGCGGCTGCTGGCGGCCACCGGGGCCAGCCGGACCACGCTCCGGATGCAGGCCGAGGACGGCCGGTATCCGGTCGTCGGCGAGGCCCGCGACGAGGAGGTCGGGACGCTGGTCGGCTCGCCGATCGACATCCGCTCGGCCGCCACCTTTCACGCCCTGGATCGCGACCGCGAGCTGCTCGTCCAGGACGATCTCAGCCGCGCCGACCCGCCGCCGCCCGCGGAGCTGATCGAGGTCTACGGGGCTCGAGCCCAGATGCTCGCGCCGCTGGAGCGAGACGGCGACCTGGTCGGCGTGATCTCGGTCCACGAGGCCAAGGGGCCGCGCCCCTGGACCGAGGCCGACCGCGCGGCGCTGATCGCCGCGGCGGGGGCGATCGCGGCGCAGCTCGGAGTGAAGTCGGGAGCCTCGAGTTGAGCGCGGCGCCCGCGCACGCGGACGTCGTCGTCGTGGGGGCGGGCTCGAGCGGCGCGGTGGCCGCCGCCCGGCTGTCGGAGGACCCGGCCTGCGAGGTGGTGCTGCTCGAGGCCGGCCCCGACTTCCCGGCGGAGGCCTCAGACCCGCCTGCGTTCCTGGTCGGCGGCGGCGCGATGGGCGAGAACTTCGCCGGCGCCGGAGCCGCGACGCCGGAGCTCGACTGGGGGTACTGGAGCGAACCGGTGATCGACGGGCGGCGCGTCCGGCTGCACCGCGGACGTCTGGCGGGCGGGAGCTCGATGGTCAACGGCTGCGTGGCGGTGCGCGCGGCGCCCGCGGACTTCGCCGAGTGGGAGCGGCTCGGCGCCACCGGCTGGAGCTGGGAGGCGGTGCTCCCCCACTACCGCCGGGTGGAGCGCGAAGTGCCGATTCGCGTGTATGCGCCCGAGTCCTGGCAGCCGATCCAGCACGCGTTCGTGGAGGGGTTCATCGAACTGGGCTTTCGGCCGGTGAGCGACATCAACGCGCCCGAGTCGTGGCACGGGGTCGTCGGCGCCTGGCCGCAGAACCGCCGCAACGAGATCCGGATGGGCACGCTCGTCACGCACGTCCGTCCCGCCCGGTCGCGGGCGAACTTCCGGCTGGTCGATCGTGCGCTCGCCGATCGCGTGCTGATCGAGCACGGCCGAGCCACCGGCGTGCGCTACATCCGCGACGGGCAGGCGCACGAGATCGCGGCGGACGCCGTCGTCGTCGCCGCCGGCAGCTACGGCAGTCCGGCGCTGCTTCAGCGCTCGGGACTCGGTCCGCCCGAGATCCTGGCCACCGCGGGAGTGACGCCGATCGCAGACCTGCCCGTCGGGCAAAGCCTCCGCGACCATCCGCAGTGCCTGTTCGTAGCCCGGGTGCCGCCGTCGGTGGCGCGCATGATCGGGCCCGGATTCGCGGTCGTCGCCCGCGGCGATGGCTACTGGTCGTTTCCGCTGCCACTCGACGAGGAGCTGGGCCTGGTGGGCGTGGCGTTCGGCCTCGGGCTGCAGGAGCCGCGCGGGACGGTGTCGATCCGCAGCCCGGACCCCTCGGTCGCGCCCGAGATCGACCACCATTACCGCGACGTGCTCGGTTCCGGTGCCTTCACCACTGCGTGGCGCGACTTCTGCAACCTGCGCGAGACGACCGCCTGGAGGCGGCGAGGGGCGAGCGGGGGCGACGCGTCGATGGACGACGCGCTGGCGCAGCGTCTGGGAACCGCATTTCACCCGTCCTCGTCATGCGCGATCGGCGCGGTCGTGGATCCGGAGTTGGCCGTGCTCGGAGTCGATCGCCTGAGGGTCGCCGACGCGAGCGTGTTTCCAGCCAACACCACCAACAATCCGAATCTGACGTGCCTGATGGTGGGCGACCGGGTGGCGCAGTTCGTCGCCCGCGGGTCCGAGCCGATCGCGAGCTCAGCGGCGGCGGGGAACTCGGCGGGAACGGAGGATGAGGTCGATTATCCAGCGTAAAAGGAGGAACTGACGATGGCTGAGACCGTCGAGACAGGCGAGATGATCGAGGTGCGCGGGGCGAAGCTCTGGCACCAGATCACCGGCAGCGGTGAGCCCGTGCTGCAGATCCACGGCTCGGGCTTCGGGCATTTCAACTTCGGACCGGCGACGCCGATCCTCAGTCGGGAGTTCAGCTGTATCGACTACGACCAGCGGGGCTACGGGCAGTCCGAGAAGCCCGAGCAGCACTACGACATCGAGGTCTGGGCCGACGACGCCGCCGGGATGCTCGATTCGCTGGGGATCGAGCGAGCCCACGTTCACGGGACCTCGATGGGCGGCATGGTGGCGATCGTGATGGCCGGCAAGTACCCGGAGCGAGTCCAGTCGGTGGTCATCAACTGCGCCGCCGCGAAGCTCGGGTTCTCCGGCCAGCTGGTGTTCAAGAATTGGATCGACCTGATCAAGCTCGAGGGCTGCGGCAGCCGGGTCCTGGCCGAGCTGATCTCGTGGCAATGCCTGTCACGCGCCTACATGGAGACCCCGGAGGGCCAGGCCGGCGTCGACGTGATCCAGCAGATCCTGCGCGACGCCAACGAGGATCGGGTGATGATCCAGGCCTGCCAGGCGATGAACGACATGGATCTGCGCGAGTGGGTGCCGAAGATCACCTCCCCGGCGTTGGTGCTCGGCGGCGACGAGGACGTCATGACCCCATGGGACCAGGGGCCGAAGGGAGCCGGGCAGCAGTGGATCGCCGACAACCTGCCCAACGGGGAGGTCTACGTCGTCCGGGGCTCCAACCACTCGACGATCTTCGACGGCACCGAGGAGCACTGCCGCGCGGTCGCGGACTTCTACAAGCGCCACGCCCTCTAGGCCGCTGCGCCGCGGCGCCGCCGCTCGGCGGCGCCGCCCGTCGGCGTGGATGCATAACGCGACAAATCCGGCCGCGAAGTCGAGGCTTGCCGTGCGGTGCACGCATACGGTGCTTAACGCGGCAAGGCTCCCGGTCGGGCGCGGATTTGACGCGATATGCACGCTTCGGTCCGCCGATCGGGCGCCGCGCTTCGGCTAACCCTCCTGGGCGAGGATCTCCTCGAAGAACGCCGTCACGACCCGGACCGCCTCGTCCGGGATCTCGAGCAGGTCCGCGTGGCCGATCTCGGGAAACGCGTGCAGGCGCGCGTGCTCCGGCACCGCCTCGACGATCTGCCGGGCGCTGTAACCCGAGGGGGCGAGATCGGGCGGCGTCATGATGTCGCGGGAGCCGTTGGTGAACAGGATCGGGCGGCGGATCTGCCCGACCAGGGGCTCGAGGTCCATCGTCTCCATCGCGATGCACGCCTGGCGCACGGTGTAGGGCGAGTTGATCGCGACGATCCGCGCGACGTTGTCGAACACGTCGGGGTTCTCCTCGATGAACCCGGCGCCGACCGCCTGGATCGTCAGCAGCGCGCAGAAGTCGTCGAGCGGCAGCGCCTCGCACTGCTGGCGCCAGTTGCGGAACATCGTCCGGCGGTACACATCGCAGCGGGCGAACGCGCAGTCGGCGCAGCTGGCGATCGTCTTGTCCGGATACTTGGCCGTGAACGCGAGCGCGATCATCCCGCCCATCGACGTTCCGTGGGTGAGCGCCCGCTCGATGCCGAGGGCGTCGAGCAGGCCGGCTCCCTCATCGGCCCAGCCCTCGATCGAATACTCCGTCAGGGGCTGGGTGGAACGGCCGTAGCCGCTGGCATCGAAGCTCAGCAGCCGGAACTTCTCCCGGAAGCCGTCGTTGACCGAATCGAAGTTCTTGCGCCCGAACAATGACCCCCCGAACTGGAGGATCAGCGGCGCATCCTCGGGTCCGGTGAACTCGTAGTACAGGCGGACGTCACCGACGTCGGCGAAGGGCATGGGGCTCCTCTCGATTCTGGGTGGGTGGGGCGGATGGGCATATGTTCGACATCAAGTCCGGCGAACGCTGCCCATGCGCTCGCCGGCTCTCAGATGTCCCGTCCCGGCGGATGCGGCCGGCCCGGCCTCAGGCGTTCGCCGGCTGGCTCTCGGCGGCCCCGGCCATCGCCGCGTGCACCATCGCGAGGTTCTCGACGTGCGGCTTCGGGTAGGCCGTGCGGCTCTGGGAGAGCCCGAGCGCCAGCAGCGTCTCGGCGAGCTTGTAGGTCAGCGGCCCGGGGTTGATCACCGGGACCGGCAGCTGCTCGGTGAGGTAGGCGTGGGATTGGTGCATCGTGGTCGAGCCGAGGCAGATCACGTCGGCGCCGTCCTCGATGCACTTCAGCCCCGCCTCGCGGAGCTTGGGGAACACGTCCTCCTCCTTGCCGCCGAGGAGGTTGGAGACATCCGGCATCACGTTGATCGAGCGCACCGAGGCCAGGTGGTTGGTCAGCCCGTACTCCTGCGTGCCCTTCTTGTACAGCGGGATCCAGCCGTCCCACTGGGTCAGCACCGAGAACTTGTGCCCGAGCATCAGCGCGGTCAGATACGAGGCCTTGCCGGGAGTCACGACCGGGATGTCGAGCACGGAGCGCAGCGCGCTGGCGCCGGAGTCGCTCATCGTGTCGATACAGATCGCGTCGTAGCCCTCGTCGGCCGCGTCCAGGCCGGCTTCGAACATCGAGAGATCCGCCAGCACGTAGTCGTGATAGCTGTCATACAGGGCCGGGCCGGTCTTGACCGCCTTGTAGTCGAGCTCCATGTCCGGACTCAGCTTGACCGACTGCTGCTGAAGCCGGCGATTGGCCATTCCCTGGGCGTCGAGGGCGAACGGAACGAGCACGCAGACCTTGGGCACGGATACCACCTCTTATGTCGGACTTTTGCCGTCTGGGGCGGATCGTAACTCGGAGAGCGAGCTTCCGTCGGATTTGTCCTAGCCCGAGCGGCCCGCGGACGAGCGGTCCGCGACCGCGGAACCGAGTCCCGAGATCGCCGCCTCCAGCCCGACCACATCGCCGTACTGGCGATCGAGGTCGAACAGGGCGACGAGGTGACAGATCTCGAAGCGGTCGAACACGCAGTCGGCGACCACGATCGTGCGGAGGTTGTGGGAGGCCGCGTCGACCGCGGTCGCGCGCACGCAGTTGGACGTGGATCCGCCGGCGATCAGCACGGTGTCGACCCCGCGCCCGACCAGCAGGTCGAGCAGCGGCGTGCCGTGAAAGGCGCTGGGCTTGGTCTTGTCGAGGATCAGATCCTGCTCTCGGGGTGCGACGAGCGCGTGGATCTCCGAGCCCTCGGAGCCCTCCAGGCACCAGCCCTCGGTCGCCGGCCGGCCGCGCTTGAGCGCGTACACGCCCATGTCGGCGCCGTCGCGGCGGTACTGGTTGCGCGTGTAGACGACCGGGGCGGAGCCCTCGCGTGCCGCCTCGGTCAGCCGCGCGGTCGCTGCCAGGGCTCGCTCCGCCGGCGGCCCGCAGGCCGAGGGGTACACGTGCGGTGACCCCGGCGGCGGACCCACCATGTAGTTCTGGGCATCGATCACCAACACCGCCGGGCGCGTGCCGAAGCCGACGCGCTGTCCGAACCCGGCGCGCTGCACTCGCTCGCGATCCTCGCCGGACAGCAGGCGCTCCCACGGGCGCGGCGGATCGGGGCTGTTCATTGCGGGCGTGGCGTCATCGGGCGTGCGCCAGGGCGTAGACTCAGGCGCGCTGAGTGAGAAACCGTATCAGTGACTGAGACATGAGCCAGACGGCGGAGCGGGCATTTCAGGTGGTGGAGCACGTCGCGCGGGCGCCCGCGCCGTGTGCGCTGGCCGAGGTCGCCTCGGCCTCCGGTCTGGACAAATCGACCGCCGCGCGGATGCTGGCCTACCTCGAGCGGCGCACGCTGGTGCAACGAGATCTCAACAGCAAGCGCTACTCGGTCGGACCCGGCCTGGTCTCGCTGGCGGCGGTGGTGATCGGTGGCTCGGGACTGCCGCACGCCGCGCAGCCGCACCTCGAACGGCTTCGCGACGAATGCGGCGAGACGCTCAGCCTGCACGTCCGCAACGGCCACGAGCGGGTGTGCGTCGCCGGGGCCGAGAGCCCCGTCGTGCTCAGGCGCGTGCTTACGATCGGAGAGCCGGTGGCGCTGTGGACGGGTCCCACCGGCAAGACGATCCTGGCCTTCCTGCCCGCCGACGACCGGGCCGAGGTGCTCGCGCTGGCGCGAGCTCAGCTGGGGGACGAGGCGGCGATCGACGCGCTCGTCGCCGCGCTGAAGGCGCTGGCTCGCCGGGGGTACGTGGTCGCGATCGGCGATCGGACGCCGGGAGTCGGCGCGGTGTCAGTGCCGGTGTTCGGCCCCGGAGGGGTCGTCGGGGCGGTGACGGCCGCGGGTCCGGCCGAGCGCTGGACCGCCGCGCGGATGCGGGCGTTCGCTCCCCGGCTGGGGCAGGCCGCCAGCGAGATCTCGGCGAAGCTGGGAGGCTCCGGGCCGTGAGTAACTCGCTGACCGCGATGCTGTACGTCCCCGGGTCCGACGAGCGCAAGCTCGCCAAGATCGAGCAGCTGGACGCCTCGGCGTACATCCTCGACCTCGAGGACGCGGTGGCGCCCCAGGCCAAGCGCACGGCCCGCCGGCTGGTGGCTGCCGCGCTGACGCGCGGATCGTCCCGGGCCGAGCTGTGGGTCCGCGTGAACCCGGGCGCCGGCGGACTGCTGGTCGACGACCTCGAGGCGGTCGTGGCGCCCGGCCTGGACGGGATCGTGCTCCCCAAGACCGAGTCGGCCGCGGACGTGAGCGTGGTGGACGCGCTGCTCGCCGCGCTCGAGCGCAGCCGCGGGTTGGAGCCTGGGTCGGTTGCCCTGATCGCCACGATCGAGACCGCGGTGGGACTCGGGCACGTCGACGAGATCGCCGCCGCCAGTCCCCGGATTGCGTGCCTCGGATTCGGCGCGGGCGACTTCAGCCTCGACCTCGGACTGGACTGGCCGCCCGACGGTGGGCTCGGCCACACGCTGCTGACCGCCAAGGCGGAGCTGGTGCTTGCCTCGCGACGCAACGGGCTCGGCGCTCCCCACGACGGCGTGTTTCCCGACTTCCGCGCGCTCGACCAGCTTCGCGCCGAGGCGCGGGCCGCACGGGCGCTGGGGTTCGCCGGCAAGCATGCGATCCACCCCGACCAGCTGGCGGTGATCACGGAGGTGTTTGAACCGAGCGCCGGACAGATCGCCGAGGCCGAGGCCGTGGTGGAGGCCTACGAGGCGGGGATCCGCGACGGGCGGGGAGGGGTGCACATCGATGGTCGCTTCATCGACGCGCCGGTCGCCGCGCGGGCCCGACGCGTGCTCGCCGACCGGCCCAACGGGGACTTGGGGGCCGGCGCGCAGTCCGAAGCTCCGGCAGCGTCCTCCGGGGCCGCGCCGTCGCCGTCGCCGATCGCGCTGAAGCGGATCCGGGTCCTCGACCTGTCCAGCCTGTACGCGGCGCCGCTGATCGCGACAAACCTCGGCGACTTCGGCGCGGATGTGATCAAGGTCGAGCACCCCCGGGGCGACGACGCCCGCCGCTGGGGACTGGCGAAGGACGGAGTCCCGCTGTGGTGGAAGACGATCTCGCGTAACAAGCGGGTGATCGCGCTCGATCTCAGCCAGGAGGAGGATCGGGATGTGGTGCGCGAGCTGGCCGCGCAGGCCGATGTGCTGATCGAGAACTTCCGGCCGGGAAGGCTCGAGCGCTGGGGTCTGGAGCCGGAGGCGTTGCACGCGGCCAATCCCGGCTTGGTGATCGCCCGCGTGACCGGTTTCGGTCAGACCGGGCCCTACCGCCAGCGCCCCGGATTCGGGACCCTGGCCGAGGCCTACTCCGGCTTTGCCCACATGACGGGCCAGGCCGACGGCCCTCCGACCTTGCCGCCGTTCGGGCTCGCCGATGCGGTCTGCGGACTGGCCGGCACCTACGCCGTCCTCACCGCGCTGTACTGGCGCGACGCCGCCGGCGGTGGCGAAGGGCAGGTGATCGATCTCAGCCTGTACGAGCCGCTGTTCAGCGCGCTCGGTCCGCAGGTGACCGAGTTCGCCGCGCTCGGCGTCGTCCAGAACCGGCAGGGCAACCGTTCACCCCGGACCTCGCCGCGCAACGCGTACGAGACCGCCGACGGTCGTTGGGTGGCGATCTCCGGCGGCACGCAGCAGATCGCCGACCGGGTGATGGCCGCCGTGGACCGTCCCGAGCTGGCCTGCGATCCTCGCTTCTCGAGCGCCGCGGCGCGGCGTGAGAACGCCGACGAGCTCGACACGCTCGTCGCCGATTGGATCCGCGGGCGCCCGCTCGACGCCGTGCTCGAGCGCTTCGACGCGATGGAAGCCCCGATCGCGCCGGTCTACGACGCCCGGCAGATCGTCGACGATCCCCACTATCGCGCGCGGGGGAGCTTCGTGCGCTGCCCCGACCCCGACCTGGGCGAGGTGACGATCCCGGGGATCGTGGCCCGGCTGAGCCGCACCCCGGGCTCGATCCGCTGGACCGGCCCGACCGGCATCGGTGCCGACACCGAGGAGGTGCTCGCCGAGCTCCGCGAGCATCGGCCTCGGACCAGTGACGCGTGACGCGTCTATCACAGCTCCCAATCGGGCAATGTTGGACTTTTTCGTAACCTACCGCCGCGTCGCCGTCATTTCCCCTGAACAAGCCGTATCACGACGCATACGCGATCCGATCGGCGCCGCATAAGGAGGTCGTTGCACTCATGTCGGACTTCAAGGTGAGCTATGGCCTCGACGGCCGGGTGGGCGTCGTCACGGGTGCGGCACAGGGCATCGGTCAGGCCGTGGCGGCCGCGATGGCCGACGCCGGCGCCGACGTCGCGCTGATCGATCGCGACGTCGAGCGTCTGGAGGAGACCCGCGGGCTGGTCGAGTCGGCGGGTCGCCGGGCGCTGCCGCTGGCTTGCGACGTGGGGGATCAGGGCGCGGTTGCGGCGGCGTTTGAGCGGATCGATGACGACCTCGGCCCGGTCGACGCGCTGGTCAACTGTGCCGGGGTGATCTGCGCCAACGAGCCGGCCGAGGTCGCCAAGGAGTCCGATCTCGATCTGCTGATCCGCGTCAACCTGAAGGGCACGCTGTTCTGCGCGCAGGCCGCGGCGCGGCAGATGATCCCGCGCAAGCGAGGGCGGATCGTCAACTTCGCCTCCCAGGCGGCGATCCTGTCGCTGCCCAACCAGTCGGTCTACACGGCGACCAAGGGAGCGGTGACGGCGCTGACCCGCAGCCTGGCGATCGACTGGGCGCCGCACCAGATCACGGTCAACGCGATCGCCCCGACGTTCGTGTGGACACCGATGGCGGCGCCGATGCTCGAGATCAAGCAGGTCCATGACGCGTCGGTGCGCAGGATCCCGCTCGGGCGGATCGCCCAGCCGGTGGACATCGCCGGTCCGGTGCTGTTCCTGTGCTCGGACGCGGCCTCGATGATCACCGGGCATCTGCTGCCCGTCGACGGCGGTTGGACCGCCGGCGAGCCCGGACTCGACCTCTGAGGCCCTCCTGTATTGTTCGGTATGCAACTGCATACTGGTGCGAGAGGAGACCGGCGGCGACGTGCCTGGTGACCTGCGGAGTCCGATGAACACAGACGGATGAACGCCGTCCGCTACCACGAGTACGGGTCGGCAGACGTGCTGCGGTACGAGCCCGTCGAGGAGCCGGTGGCGGGCGAGTCGGAGGTCGTGATCTCGATGCGGGCGTGCGGGGTCAACCACTTCGACGTCGACCTCCGGGCCGGCGTGTCGCGGTGGCCGCTGCCGCTTCCCCACCAGCTCGGCGTGGAGTTCGCCGGCGTGGTCGACGAGGTGGGACCGGGGGTGGACACGTTGGCCGTCGGCGATCGGGTGTGGGCCCGACACGAGATCGAATGCGGCCACTGTCGCTACTGCGCCGCGGGCCGGCCCAACCTGTGCCGCGACGCACAGATGTTCAGCGTGCAGCTGCTCGGTGGGTATGCCGAGCGCGTGCTCGCGCCCGCGCGCGCGACCCATCTGCTCCCGGCCGATCTGAGCTTCGAGCAGGCGGCCGCCGGCCAGGTGGCCTTCACCACCGCCTGGCACATGCTGGTTACTCGCGGTGGGGTGCGGCCGGGCCAGACGGTCGTGGTCCAGGCCGCGGGCAGCGGGATCGGGCATGCAGCCGTGCAGATCGCCGCCCTGGCCGGCGCTCGGGTGATCGCGACCGCGGGCTCGGACGCCAAGCTGGAGCGAGCGCGAGCGCTCGGCGCAGACGAGACGATCAACTACCGCGAAGGCCCGATCGCGCCGCGCGTGCTCGAGCTGACCGACGGCCTCGGCGTCGATCTGTTCATCGAGCACGTCGGCGGCGACCTGCTGATGGACAGCCTGCGTTCGCTGCGCCCCGGCGGCCGGCTCGTCACCTGCGGAGCGCACGCGGGGGAGACCCCGGAGCTCGACGTGATCGAGGTGTTCCGTAACGAGTGGGAGCTACTCGGCTCGCGCATCGGGACGCCCGAGGAGATGCAGCTGGCGATGAGACTGATGGGCGAGGGGCGGCTGACGGCAGCCGTCCACGCCGAGGTCCCGCTCCGCGACGCCGCCGAGGCCCACCGGATCATCGAGCGCCGCGAACAGATCGGCAAGGTCATCCTCGTCCCGTAAGGGAGCCCATGACGACAAACGACTACGTCTCGATCTACACCCCGCCCGTGGAGCTCGCGCCGAGCACGACCTGCCTGGTCGTGGTCGACATGATGTACGCCACCGGACACCCCGACTTCGGCCTCGGCCAGCTGCTCGCTTCGCAGGGTCGATTCGAGGAGGCGTCGTATCGATTCGCGCGGATCGCCGAAAAGGTGCTGCCGAACACGTTGCGGCTGCTCGAGTGGGCTCGAGCCCACGAGATGCGCCGGGTGTTTCTCACCTACGGCTCGGAGGTGTCGGACTACAGCGACCTCTCGCCTCAGATGTATGAGCTGTGCCGTGCCACCAAGAACCGCGAGGGCAACCGCGAGCACCAGCTGCTAGACGACTTGGCTCGGGAGCCCAACGAGCGAGTGGTCAACAAGATCACCCCGAGCGGGTTCACCTCCAGTGAGCTCGAGCTGATCCTTCACACCTACGGCGCTCGAGACCTGCTGTTCACCGGCGTCTCGACGAACATGTGCGTCGAGAGCACGCTGCGCGACGCCTCCGATCGCGGGTTCGGCTGCGTCCTGGTCGAGGACGCCTGCGGCGCCGACACCCAGGAGTACCACGACGCCGCGCTGACGGTCATGCAGCGCCTGTACGGGCACGTGCTCAGCACTGACGAGGTGCTCAACCGTCTCGCGGGCGGCGGAACCGGTCGGGCCGGCGACACGGCCGCGGTGCCCGCGGCCATCGAGGCCTAACCCGTGGTCAGGGTCGGGATCGACGTCGGCGGCACCTTCACCGACCTGATGCTCGTCGACGACGAAAGCGAGACGATCAGCGTCCACAAGGTCCCGAGCACCCCGGCGGACCCGTCGGTGGCCACGATCAGTGGGCTGCGCGAACTGTGCGAGGCCGATTCGCGGCCGCTGGAGCAGATCGAGCAGCTGCTCCACGGGACGACCGTGGCGACCAACATCGTGCTCGAACGCAAGGGGTCGAAGACCGGCATGATCACGACCGAGGGCTTTCGGGATGTGATCTATGTCGGGCGACACCGGCGTCCGAAGACGTTCTCGATCTACCAGGACCTGCCGTGGCGTGACCCCAGCCTGGTCGATCGGCGGTTGCGGATGCCCGTCAGCGAGCGGATCGTCCCTCCCGGAGAGGTCGAGACCGAGCTCGACGAGCAGCAGGTGCGGGACGCGATCAAGCGGCTGCGCGAGGAGGACGTCGAGGCGGTCGCGGTGTGCTTCTTGTTCTCGTTCCTCAACCCGGCGCACGAGCTGCGGGTCAAGGAGATCCTGGCCGAGGAGATGCCCGACGCGCATCTCTCGATCTCGCATGAGGTGACCCCCCAGCACCGCGAGTACGAGCGGTTCTCGACGACCGCCCTGAACGCCTACATCGGCCCCAAGACGAGCCGTTATCTGGCGAGCATGAGCGCCGCCCTCCAGCAGCTATCGGCCCGGACCGAATTTCACCTGATGGCGTCCAACGGCGGAACCCTGACCGTGGACGGCGCGGTACAGCGGCCGACGCAGCTGCTGATGTCCGGGCCGGTTGCGGGGATCATCGGTGGCATCGCGGTTGGACGGGCGGCGGGATTGGACAGCGTGATCACGCTCGACGTGGGCGGCACCTCCGCCGACATCGGCGTCGCCCCCGGCGGCCAGCTGCGGATGAAGCACCTGTACGACACCAACATCGGCGGCTATGACGTGATGGTCCCGATGGTCGACCTCGACACGATCGGCGCCGGCGGCGGGTCGATCGCCAGGATCGATGCGGGCGGCCTGTTGCGCGTGGGGCCGCACAGCGCGGGCGCCGTCCCCGGCCCGGTGTGCTACGGCCACGGCGGCACCGAGCCGACCGCCACCGACGCGCAGGCGGTGCTCGGCCGGCTGCGTCGCCAGGCGCGGCTCGCCGGCAACCTCGAGCTGACCGTCGAGCCGGCGCGCGAAGCGCTGGCGCGGCTGGGGGAGAAGCTCGGCATGGACCCCGACGAAACCGCGCTCGGGGTGACGCAGATCATCACCCAGAACATGGTCAACGCGATCAGCATCAACTCCGTCCAGAAGGGGTTCGATCCGCGCGACTTCAGCCTCGTGGCATTTGGCGGCGGCGGCCCGCTGTACGGCGTGGACATCGCCCGCGAGCTCTCGATTCCGCGTGTGATCGTTCCGCTGCACCCGGGGATCACGTCGGCGATGGGGCTGCTGGCCTCGGATCTGAAGTACGAGACGCAGCGGACCGTGATGGTGACCTCCTCGCAGGCTGACGCGAGCGCGCTCGAGCAGACCTACCGCGAGATGGAGGCGCTCGGGCTGGAAAGCCTGGAAGCCGACGCCGTGCCCGGCGAGCACCGGGTCTTCCAGCGGCTTGCCGACTGCCGCTACGTCGGGCAGGCCTACGAGCTGCTGGTGCCGCTCGGCCCCGGTCCGATCGACCCGCGGGCGATCGCGGCCGAGTTCGAAGCCGCTCACGAGCGTGAGTTCTTCTACCGGTTCGACGACACGCCGGTGCAGATCGTGCACCTACGCAGCTACGCGATCGGCGTAATGCCCAAGCTCGAGCTGGCGGCGATCCCGTCGGGCGACGGACAGCCGCGGGACGACGCGATCGTCGACCGCCGGCCGGTGCTGTTCGCGCTCGACGGCGAGCGCTCACCGCACGACACGCCGTTCTACGACCGCAGCGCGCTGCACGCCGGGGACGTGATCTCGGGTCCGGCGGTGATCGAGCAGCTCGACTCGACCACGGTGCTGACACCCGGCACCTCGTCCCGGGTGCTCGGCGATGGAACGATCGTGATCGACGTCGCGGGGGCGGGCGGATGAGCGTCAAGAACGCCACCGGCCGGCTGGATCCGGTCACGCTCGGGGTGCTCGGCGGGTCGCTGCAGGCGATCGGGCTGGAGATGGGGCACGCGCTGAAGCGGATGGCTTACAGCCCGGCCGCACAGCAGGTCGAGGACCTGGGCGGTGGGCTGTTCACCGTCGACGGCCGCGAGATCTGCGAGTCCGACACGACGCCGATGCACATCGGCTCGATTCCGGCCTACATCCGCGGGTTCATGCGTCGCCTCGAAGGCAAGGTGAACCCCGGCGACGTGATCATCCATAACCACCCGTACCACGGGGCCTCGCACTCCCCCGACCTGTGCGTCGCGGTTCCGATCTTCTGGGAGGACGAGCTGATCGCCTGGTCGGCGTCGACCATCCACCTGTCCGACACGGGCGGGGTGTTCCCCGGCATCGCGATCGACGTCCACGACGTGTGGGCCGAGTCCAAGCTCTACGACTCGCTGAAGCTTTACGAGCGCGGGGTGCGCAACGAGCAGTTGTGGCAGTTCTTCGTCGACAACACGCGTACGCCCAGCTACGTGGTCGGCGACACCGAGGCGATGATCGCCGCCGGCCGGCTCGGCGAGCGCCGCTTCCTGGGGCTGCTGGAGAAGTACGGCAAGGACACCGTCCTGCAGGCGATCGAGGAGTTCCTCGACTACTGCGAGCGAATGATGCGAGCCCAGATCGAGTCGGTCCCCGACGGCAGCTGGGAGGCCGACGGGTGGCTCGACGACGACGGGCGCAACCGCGACCAGCCGCTCTACGTCAAGGCGAAGGTGGAGATCTCCGGGTCCGACATCACGGTCGACCTGTCGGAGTCCTGCGACAACGTGCCGACGGGGTTCAACGTTCCGTTCGGCGGCAGCGTGCTGCCCGGCATCTACACGGTGATCCGCTCGATCTTCCTCGACGAGGCGACGTTCTCGGACTTCATTCCCCAGAACGACGGGATCTTCCGTCCGATCAAGGTCGTGGCGCGCGAGGGCTCGATCTTCAACCCCACGTTTCCCCGCTCGGCGCTGTCGCGGGTGTGCCCGATCATGCGGGCGTCGGACTGCGCGATCGTGGCTCTCTCGGAGGTCGTGCCCGATCGCGTGTGCGCCGGGTGCAGCGCCGTCGGGGTCGGCGTCTACACCGGCTACATCGCCGAGCAGGAGGAGTACTGGGTCCACGTCGAGATCAACGAGGGCGCCTACGGAGGCCGTTGCGGCAAGGACGGGATGGACGCGATCGACGTGCTCACGGTCAACTCCCGCAACACGCCGATCGAGGAGACCGACTGGCTGTTCCCGCTGCACACCGTGCGCTACGAGCTGCGGGACGACCTGACGCCGGCTCCCGGTCGCTGGCGCGGCGGCCTCGGCGTGGTGCGCGAGAACCGCTTCACCAAGGGCGGCGCGTTCACCACCGAGACCGACCGCGCCTACGATCCGCCGCCCGGCCTGTTCGGCGGCGGCACCGGACACACGCTGCGCCTGACCAAGATCGAGCCCGACGGATCCGAGTCGCCGCTCTACTCCAAGAACACCAACTACACAATGGAGCCCGGCGCGGCGCTGCGCTGGGAGCAGGCGTGCGGTGGCGGATACGGCGATCCGCTGGAGCGCGCTGGAGAAGCGGTGCTGCGGGACTGGCTCGACGAGCTGATCAGCGTCGACGACGCCCGGGAGCAGTACGGCGTGGTCATCGACGAGCCAACCCATACGGTCGATACGAGCGCCACCGACGCCCTCAGGGCGCAGCGGGGCGCGCGCAAGGAGGTGTGAGTCCCGGTGCGCATCAAGTACATCGTTCCGTTCCCGTTCGACGAGGTCGGGCTGGCCAACCGGGCGGCCCAGCTCCCGGCTGAGCTTCGCTCGCCCGGGGTCGACTACGAGTTCGTGCCGGTGCGTAACTCCTGCCACAACGCCGACAGCGCCTACGAGCTGTTGATCCTCGATGCCTACGTCGCCGAGGCCGGGCTCACCAGCGAGGACGAGGGCTACGACGCGGTGGTGATGGACACGGTCTCGGACTCGGGGCTGGCCGCGCTGCGATCGCGGCTCTCAATCCCAGTGCTCGGACCGGGGCTGGTGCAACAGCACGTCGCAGCCATGCTCGGGCGTCGCTTCTCGATCCTGACGATGTGGGACCGGTGGATCCCCATGTACGAGAAGACGATGGCGGAGTACGGCACCCACGGCTTCTGCGCCTCGATCCGGTCGATCGGCGTCCGGCCCGACCAGGAGCAGCTGCTCGCCGGCAAGGAGGAGATCGTGTTCGCCGCGCTCGAGCGCGAGGGGCGCGCGGCGCTCGAGCAGGACGGAGCGCACGTGATCCTGATCGGGTCCACCACCATGCACCAGTCGGTGGAGCACCTGCGCAGCACCCTGGGGGTGCCGGTGATCAACCCCGGTCCGCTCGCGATCAAGCTGGCCGAGCTGATGGTGACGCTGGGCCTGTCGCATTCCAAGCGCGCCTACATGAGCCCCGAGACGCTTCAGGACGAGAAGCTTCACTCGCTGCTCGCCGCCGCGGCGTCCACGTCCTGAGCCAAGGGGCGTGGCCGCTCCCTGGCTTCGGCGGCCGGTTGTCGCCGGCCTCGCCCTCTCCCTGCTGGCAATGGGGACGAGCACGTTCACGACGCTCGGCCTGGGCGCGCTCGCTCCCTACCTCCGGGCCAGCTTCGGCCTGTCGACGTTCGAGGTGGGGGCGCTGCCCGCGCTGGTGTTCCTGGGCGCGGTCTCGGTGTCGGTGACCGCCGGCAAGCTCACCGACAGGGTCGGCGCGGGGCGGGCGCTCGCGGTTGCGCTGGTCGGGGTCGCCGTCGGCATCGGCTTCGCCGCCGTCGCTCCGTCCACGATCGCGTTCCTGTGCGGGGTCGCCCTGGGCGGGGTCGGCTACGGGGCCGTCAATCCCGCGACCAACGTGCTCTCGACGTCGCTGGTACCCCGGACCAGTCGAGCGTTCTTTCTCAGCATCAAGCAGGCGGGCGTCACGTTGGGCGGCCTGCTGGCCGGCGCGATCCTGCCGACGCTGGCCGACCTGCTGGGGTGGCGCCAAGCGCTGATCGTGCCGATCGCGTGCCTGCTGGGGTGCGCGGCGGGGGCGGTGTGGGCCGCACGACGTGAGCGCGCAGGCTGGTTCGACGCGCCCGGCAGCGTCGAAGGCAAGGTGTCGCTCGTGCGGGTGACCGTACCCGGCGCCACCGCCACCGCGCTGTTCGGCTTCGTCAGCTCGGGCGTCCAGCTGAGCGTCGCGGGCTACCTCACGATCTACCTCGTCGACACCCAGAACTTCTCCAAGCCGGTCGCGGGCGTCGGTCTGAGCGTCGCCTTCGCCGCCGGCTGCGTGGGCAGGCTGGTGTGGGGAGCGATCTCCGATCGGGTGTTCAGCTCCTCGCACGCGACCACGCTGGTGATCAGCTCGATCGGCAGCATCATCGGCCTGATCGCCCTGGCCACCGGGGTCGGCGGCATCCTGCTGTGGCCGGTGATCGCGCTGGTCGGGTTCTGCTCGATCGGCTGGAACGGCGTGTACATGGCGCTGATCACCGACCGCGCCGGCGACACCAGCCTCGGGCGCGCGACCGGGCGCGGCCTGGTGTTCCTGTACTGCGGGGTGGTGGTCGTCCCGCCGGTGCTCGGCGCGCTCCACGACGCGGTGAACTCGTGGGCGGTGGTGTGGTCGGCGGCCACGCTCGCGGTGCTGGTCGCAGCGGCGTCGCTGGCGCTGGGCCCGCGACGGCTGATCAGCATCCCGAGCCGCGAACCGCCGTCGCTGGACGGGCCGGCGAGCTCGGAGGTCAGGATCGAGTCGGTCCCGGCACGGGCGGGCGCTCGCGATGGAACCTGGTGACCTCCTGGAAGGCGATGCCCACTTCCAGCAGCAGCTCGTCGCGCCACGGAGCCGCGGTCAGCTGCACGCCCGTGGGCAGGCCATGCTCGCCGCTGCCGCTCGGCAGTGAGATCGCCGGCAGCCCAGCCAGGCTCCAGGGATACGTGAGCGAGGTCAGGTGGGCGGTGGTGGCGATCGTCTCCGCGCCGGCCAGCGGGGGCGCGACCTCCGGCGTCGTCGGGGTCAGGATCAGGTCCACCCGCTCGAGGGCCACGCGCATCCGCGCCTGCCAGTGCCGCATCCGATCAAGCGCACGCGCAACCTCGACGCCGGTCACGTCGCGGCCAAGCTCGAGCCGCCGGCGGACGTCCTCGCCCAGGCTCGCCCCATCGCGCGTCAGTCGCCGCTCGTGCACGGCGAGCGCCTCGGCGCGGATCAGCAGGCTGCAATCCACGGTGGCCCGCCTCGCCGCCGCGGTGTCGATCCGCTCGAGCGTGGCGCCGAGCTGCGCCAGCACTTCGGCGGCGGCCTGGGCGTTGTCGGTGACCGCAGCCGAGGCGTCGTCGAAGAAGTAACCATCGGCGATCGCCACCCGCAGGCCCTTCAGCGGACCTCCGGCGGGCGCCGCCCGGCGCCCGGCGGCGGAGGGAGCGACTGCGTATGGGTCATGGCGGTCGTAGCCGGCGATCGCGCGGGCCACGCTCGCCGTGTCCAGCGCGCTGCGGGCCATCGCCCCGACCGTGTCCAACGATGGCGTGATCGGGAGCACGCCGCGGTTGCTGACCGAGCCGTACGTCGGACGCAGCGCGGACACGCCGTTGAGCGCGGCCGGGATCCGCACCGAGCCGCCGGTGTCGGTGCCCAGTGCGGCGAGGCACAGGTCGGCGCCCAGCGCCACCCCCGAGCCGCCGCTGGAGCCGCCGCCGACGCGGCCGGCGTCCCAGGCGTTGGCACAGGTCCCGAAGTGGGGGTTGTCGGTGGTCGCCCCGTAGGCGAGCTCGTGCATGTTCGTCTTGCCGACGATCACCGCACCGGCGGCTTTCAGGCGGCGGGTGACGACCGCGTCGCTCCGCGGCACGCGATCGCGAAACCAGGCCGAGCCCGCGGTGGCGGCGACCCCGGACATGTCGATGTTGTCCTTCAGCGCCAGCGGGATCCCGTCGAGCTGCCCGAGGCTGTCGCCCCGGGCTCTGCGCGCGTCGGCCGCCCGGGCGGCATCCCGCGCCTGTTCGGGCGTCACCGAGATGTAGGCCGCCATCGTCCGGTGGCGGTCGATCCGAGCCAGGATCGCCTCGGTCAGCTCCAGCGCCGAGATCTCGTGGCGCCGGTCGGGCTCGTCGATCAGCGTCCGCAGGTCGGCGTCGTTCATCGGCGATGGGCGCGCATGCCCGCGAGCGTCGCGTCGACCCCGTACTCGATGTGCTCGCGCATCAGCTGGCGGGCGCCGGACGCATCTCGCCGCTCGATCGCCTCCATGATCAGCTCGTGCTGTGCGAACGACTCCTCGGCCCGGTCGCTGCGCCAGATCGCCTCGACCGGGACGGCGCTCCACAGGCGCGCGATGAAGTCGAGCAGCAGCCGTGAGTCGCACGGCCGGTACACGGACTGATGCCAGGCGGCGTTCAGCGAGGCCGCCTGACCTCGGTGCGGGCCGTCGTGGATCGCGCGTCCCTGCGCCTCGTGGGCCGCGTGCATCTCGGCCAGTTGAGCCGGCCCGGCTCGGGGGACGGCGAGCTCGACCGCGAGCGGCTCGAGCAGCGCACGCATCCGCGACACCTCGGTGACGCTCTCGGGGGAGTAGTCGGCCACCACCATCCCGTGGTAGGGCTCGTACGTGGCCAGGCCGTCGGCCTGCAGCAGCCGCAGCGCCTCGCGGATCGGGGTCGGGCTCATCCCGAGGTCTTCCACCAGTTGCTTGACCGACAGCCGTGAGCCCTGAGCGAGCCGGCCCTCCTCGATCGCCCGGCGCAGCTCGTCAAAGGCCGCTTCGGTCTTGGTGGTGCTGTGGGGTGGGGACAGGGCGCGCGTCATCGATCACCGGAAAACATTCTATTTTTGTATCGTATTTGTCGCCTAGCTAGCCAGTTACCGACAACGGAGCGTGCGAGTGACCAGGATCGATTGGGATGAGCAGCTGATGCGTGCGCTGCTGTTCGTTCCCGGAAGCGACGAGCGCAAGCTGGCCAAGGTGACGAGCTTCGGCGCGGACGTGATCGTGGTCGACCTCGAGGACGCGGTGGCCGATGACCGCAAGACCGCGGCGCGGGCGACGACCCGGGCGGCGGTCGAGAGCTACAGCCGCGACCAGGTGAACACGGTCAGGGTCAACGGGATCGAGACCGGGCGGCTGCACGACGACATTGCGGCCGTGGTCTGCCCGAACCTCGACGCGGTGCTGGTGCCCAAGATCGAGCACACCGACACGCTGGCCGAGGCCGACCGGGCGCTGGCGACGGCCGAGCAGGCCAACGGGATGGAGATCGGCAGCGTGCGTCTGCTGGCGATCCTCGAGACCCCACGAGGGATCGCTCACTGCGAGGAGATCCTCGACCAGGCCCCGGACCGGACCGTGACCGCGATCTTCGGGCTGGGCGACTTCTCGGTCGCGCTCGGCGTCGACCTGACGCGGGACGGTGCCGAGCTCGCGTACGCGCGCGGGAAGGTCGTGGTGGCCACGCGGGCCGCCGGGATGGTGGCGCCGATCGACGGCCCGTATCTCGACGTCGAGGATGCCGACGGCCTGCTGACCGACTCGCGCCGGCAGCGGACGCTCGGCTTCCAGGGACGCGTCGCCGTGTATCCGCCGCAGGTCCCGGTTGTCCACCGGGCTTACTCCGAGCTGACCGACGAGGACGCGGCCCGCACCCGGCGGGTGGTCGAGGCGTTTGAGGAGGCCGAGTCCAGAGGGGTCGCCTCGCTGCGCGTCGACGGCCGCTTCGTCGACTACCCGATCTACTACCTGGCCCGCCGCAAGCTGACCCGCTTTGAGGCCTACCGCGACGCCGAGGGCGCGGGGTCATGAGCGCCCAGCCGCTTCCGCTCGAGGGGATCCGCGTCGTCGACGCCGCGTCGCTGTTCGCGGGGCCGGTGATCGCGACGATGCTCGGGGACTTCGGCGCCGACGTGATCAAGGTCGAGCATCCCGCCGGCGACAGCCTGCGCAAGCTGGGCTGGCAGAAGGACGGCGTGTCCTTGTGGTGGGCGTTGATCGCCCGCAACAAGCGTTCGGTCACGCTCAAGCTGTCCGATCCCAAGGGCGCCGAGGCGATGAAGCGCCTGCTCGCCACCGCCGACGTGTTCGTCGAGAACTTCAGGACCGGGACGCTGGAGAGGTGGGGACTCGGGTGGGATGTCGTGCACGAGCTCAACCCCGGCCTGGTGATGGTGAGGACGACCGGCTTCGGCCAGGACGGCCCCTACGCGCGGCGTCCCGGCTTCGGCACGCTCGCGGAGTCGATGTCGGGCTATGCCCACATCAACGGCTTCCCCGACGGCCCTCCGACGCTCCCGCCGTTTGCGCTCGGGGACAGCGTGGCCGCGCTCACCGGGGCGTTCGCGGCGATGGCGGCGCTGTGGTGGCGCGAGCACGGCGGCACCGGCCAGGCGATCGACCTGTCGATCTACGAGCCGCTGTTCTGGATCCTCGGCCCCCAGGCGTCGGTGTACGACCAGCTCGGCATCGTGCAGAACCGGACCGGGAACCGGGCCCCGTTCACCGCGCCGCGCAACGCCTACCAGGCGCGAGACGGTCGCTGGCTGGGCCTGTCGGGGAGCTCGCAGTCGATCGCCGAGCGCGTGATGGCACTGGTCGGGCGGCCTGAGCTGGTCGACGAGCCGTGGTTCGCCGACCACGAGGGCCGGCTCCAGCACCAGGACGAGCTCGACGAGGCGATCAGCGCGTGGATCGCGGAGCGCGACAGCGACGAGGTCATCCGCGCGTTCGAGGAGCAGTCGGCGGCGATCGCGCCGGTGCTGTCGATCGCCGACATCTTCGAGGACCCGCAGTTCATCGCCCGGGATACGATCACGACCGTCGAGCACCCGGTCCTCGGACCGCTGAAGATGCAGAACGTGATCACGCGCCTCGGGGCCACCCCCGGCCGGATCCGCAGTTGCGGACCCGACCTCGGCGCCCACAACCAGGAGGTGCTCGGCGGGGAGCTGGGATTTGACCAAGGCGAGCTCGACGAGCTCGCGGACTCCGGGGTGATCGCGAATGGTCGCGGCCGGGCAGGCCCCCTAGCCACCAGAAGGAGCAGCAGATGACCACACCGCAGTTCCGACAGCTGTCGGGTCCGGGTCCCGAGCGAGACCTCGTGGGCTACGGGCGCTGGGTGCCGAAGGTCACCTGGCCCAACGGCGCGCGGGTGGCGCTCAGCATCGTGCTGAACTGGGAAGAGGGCTCGGAGGTCTCCAAGGTGGTCGAGGGCGATGGGCGCAGCGAGGCCGCGCTCGGCGAGATCCCGTACGCGATGGATCCGCAGTACCGCGACCTGGCCGTGGAATCGGTGTACGAGTACGGCAGCCGCGCCGGCGTCTGGCGGGTGCAGCGGCTGATCGACTCCTACAAGATCCCGATCACCTTCTACGGCGCGGCCGTGGCCTGGGAGCTGCATCCGGAGGTGGCCGAGTGGGTGCGAGAGGCGGGTCACGAGCCGTGCTCGCACGGCTGGCGGTGGGAGGAGCCGTGGCTGCTGTCGCGCGAGGAGGAGAAGGCGCACATCGCCGAGGCGGTCGCGTCGATCGAGCGAACCTGCGGGGAGCGACCTCATGGTTGGTACTGCCGGTACGGGCCCTCGGTCAACACCCGCGAGCTGCTCGTCGAGGAGGGAGGGTTCGTCTATGACTCCGACGCCTACAACGACGACCTGCCCTACTACGTCGAGGTCTCCGGCAAGCAGCATCTGATCGTGCCCTACAGCTTCACCTACAACGATGCGAAGTTCGTGCTGCCGCAGGGCTACGGAGCGCCGGTGGACTTCTTCGACCAGTGTCGCCGCGCCCTCGACTATCTCTGGGACGAGGGAGCGACCCATCCGCGGATGATGTCGATCGGCCTGCACTCCCGCCTGATCGGTCAGGCGGGGCGGATCAGCGCCCTGCGCGACTTCCTCGAGTACGCGCACGAGAAGGGCGACGTGTGGTTCGCGCGCCGGCTCGACATCGCCAACTGGTGGCACGAGCACCACCAGGAGTTCCCGGTGGCGCGCGGCTGACGCGACCGGCTGGCGTCGCGGCGTATTGTGTGCGGTCGTATACCGAGGCCGGTTCGGGTCTCGGTATCGCGACCGACCTGAGATGACTACCTTCGACGAACGCGCAACCACCCGTGCGGTGGTGGGTCGGCTGCAGCCGCCCGACCTGGCACGGATGCGGTGCGCGATGGTGGTGATCGACCTCCAGGTCCTCGACGCCGCGCTCGACGGCGAACACGCGCAGCGCGCCCGCGAGCTCGGCCGCTTCAACGAGCTGGAGGGCTACTTCACCCGCGTCGCCGACGTGGTGGTGCCCAACGTCGTCCGGATCGGCCGCGCCCTGCGCGAGCGTGGGTTGCCGGTGATCTATCTGCGCTGCCGGTCGCTGCACCCCGACGCGGCCGACAACGGTCTGCGGTTCCGCGAGTTCGGTATCGCAGTCGGTCGCGACGATCCCCAGGCGGCGCTGCTGCCCGAGCTGGAGGTCGACCGGGGGGACTTCGTGCTGGACAAGACGACCGCGAGCCCGTTCTGGTCGACCCATCTCGACCGCCTGCTGCGCCAGCTGCAGATCGAATGCCTGCTGATGACCGGCGTGGTCACCAGCGGCTGCGTCGAGAGCGCCGTTCGCGACGCCTCCGACCTCGACTACCGGGTGGTCCTCGTCGAGGACGCCTGCGCAGACCGCGAGCCCGAACTCCACGACGACTCGATCCGACGCATGAATAACAACTTCGCGCTCGTGCGCGCCACCGGCGACGTTCTCGACGGGATCCGCGCAGCGCGCGATTGAGAGGAGAAGCAGTGCCCGAAAACCACGGCCTCAGCCACCCACGACGGCTTCGCGCGGCGATTGAGGCTCCCGGGATGCCGGTCCTGCCCGGCGCCTACGACGGAGTCTCCGCCCGCCTGATCGCCCGAGCGGGTTTCGATGCCATCTACTTCTCGGGCGGCTTGAGCTCGTCCTCGTTCCCCGGCCTCCCGGACTTCGGCACGCGCACGCTGACCGAAGCGGTCGCGCAGGTGGGAGGCGCGGTGCGGGCCACCCGCGTGCCGGTGCTCGCCGACGGCGAGGCCGGCTTCGGCTCCGTGCTCTCGGTGCAGCGGCTGGTCAATGAGATGGAGAGCGTGGGCGCCGCAGGACTGCATCTGGAGGATCAGGACGTGCCGCGCCGCTGCGGGCACTACGAGGGCAAGCGGCTGGTCAGCACCGCCACCCACGTGGGGCGGCTGCGCGCAGCGATCGACACCCGGCGCGACCCAGACTTCCTGATCATCGCCCGCACGGATGCGATCGCCGTGACCGGCTTCGACGACGCGCTCGCCCGCGCCCGCGAATACGTCGCCGCCGGCGCCGACGTCGTGTTCTTCGACGGGGTCGAGACGCGCGAGCAGCTGGAGTCGATCCCGACGCTGATCGACGCACCGGTGATGGCCAACATGGTCGAGGGCGGGGTGACGCCGTTCCTGCCGGCGTCCGAGCTCGAGGCGATGGGATATGCGATCGCGATCTATCCGACGACGCCGTACTTCGCAGCGATCGGCGCGATGCGCGACGTGCTCCAGACGCTCGGCGCGCACGGGACGAGCGATCCGATGGCGGAGCGGATGGGGACCTTCCGGGAGTGGCAGGAGCTGACGGGCGTTGAGGAGGCGATGGATTACGTGCGCCGCTTCGAGCCCGAGGAGGAGCATGTCGGCGTATGACCTCGTGATCCGCGACGGGCTGCTGGTCGACGACCGCGGAGCCCGTCCCGGCGACGTCGCCGTCCGCGAGGGCAAGATCGCGGCGATCGCCGCGCCCAGGGGTGCTGGGCGACGCCGATCGCACACTGTCGGCGGAGGGCCAGCTGGTGCTCCCCGGCGGGATCGACGCCCACGTGCACTTCGACTTCCGGTTGGGCAAGCTGATCTCGCAGCCGTATGGCGAGGGCAGCCAGGCGGCGCTGTACGGCGGGACCACCACGATCGTCGACTTCGCGTTCCGGAGCCCGGAGGGGGGCTCGCTGGTCGAGGCGGTGAACGACAAGCGGCGCGGGGCCGATGGCGAGATCTGTTGTGACTACGCGCTGCATCTGATCGTCACAGGCGCGATCGGCGACGCGGAGCTGTCCGAGGTCGAGGCAGTGGTGAGCGGCGGCGTCACCACCGTCAAGCTGTTCATGAACTTTCCCGAGTTCTACCCCGGCGACGGCGCCGCCGCCGAGCTGTTCGCCGAGCTCGGTCGCACCGGGGGCATCGCCGTGGTGCACGCGGAGAACGCGGACGTGATCACGGCCCGGACCCGGCGGCTGCTCGCGGCCGGGCTCTCGGACTGGCGCCACACCGAGGACAGCCGTCCTGACTGGGTCGAGTCCGAAGCGGTGTCGCGCGCGATCGACTTCGCGGCCAGCGGCGGCTGCCCGCTGTTCGTCCTCCACGTCACCTGCGAGTCCGCGGCACGGGAGATCGCCGCCGCCCAGGCCCGGGGGCTGCCGGTGTTCGCCGAGTGCTGTCACAACTACGTGGTGTTCTCCAAGGAGGACGTCGTCGAGCGGCCCGACGGCGCCAACTGGGGCAACTATCCACCGTTGCGGCCGCCCGAGAATCGCGACGCGCTGTGGGACGCGCTCGCCGACGGGACCTTGTGTCACGTCAGCAGTGACGACTACACGTGTCCGCTTTCGATTCGCAACATCAACGGGCTCGATCTCCCGACCGTGCCCTCGGGGCACAACGGGCTGGAGACGAGGCTCTCGGTGATCTACACCGAGGCGGTCGCCCGTCGCGGCTGGTCACTGCCGCGGTTCGCCGAGCTCGCCGGCTGCGGGATCGCCCGCCGGCTCGGGCTGTGGCCCGCCAAGGGGAGCCTGCTCCCCGGCGCAGATGCCGACCTCGTGGTGTTTGACCCGAGTCGCTCGGGGGTGTTCGCCACCGAGGATCTGCACACCGTCGACTACAGCATCTGGGACGGTTACCGCTACGAGGGCAGCGCCACCACGACGATCCTCCGCGGGACGGTAATGGTGCACGACGGGGAATGGGTCGGCCCGCGCGGAACCGGTCGCTTCCTGCCACGCCCACCCGGCCCGCCCGGAGCGCTGCAGGGGCCGCCTGAGGCGGTATTCCGTCCCGCCCGATGACCGCCTGAGGGGGCGTCTCAGACGGGCTCGAGCCCGCTCGCCGAAGTACATGATTTGCATACATTTGCCGCCGCTTGACTTCCCTCCGCTATGTTTTGCGCGGCTAATGTCGGACTTCCGGAGACACTCGGGTCTTGCTGCCAAATCACCTGGTGTGGAAGGGAAATTCGGGGTCCGCTCGTTCGCGAGCCGGAAGCCGATCCTGGATGTCCACGATGTCGGACGGGTTTTGTTAAGAGCGCGTTTGTATACCTCAGCCCGTTGACAAGCGCTCTTCGATCTAGTTAGGCTCCGGCACTAGTACTCGATCGCGTACTGCTGTATACAAATATCGCTGCGGGAGGCGAGCGATCCGATGGCCAACCCGTCGGAGGAGGAGGCAACTTGCTTCAGAAGAGTCGTTTCCGGGCGGGAATTGCCGCCGTCATCTGCGTAGGGGCGGTGATGCTGCTCGCGGCATGCGGCAGCAGCTCCAGCTCCAGCTCCAGCTCCGCGAGCAGTTCGGGCTCGTCGGGATCCTCGTCTTCTAGCTCGGGCAGCGATGGGGTTGCCTACGCCAAGAAGCAGATCGCCGCTGCAACGGCGATCCCGACGTTCAAGCTCAAGGCGCCGTCATTCGACATGACGAAGATCAAGGGCAAGGTGATCTTCAACATCCCGGTGACGAGCGCGGTGCCGTACGTCGTCAGCGTCGACAAGGCAGCCGCACAGGTCGCCGCGAAGTACGGAGCGAAGTGGGTGGAGTACACCAACCAGGGCACCCCGACCCAGTGGACCGCCGGGATCAACCAGGCGATCGCGCAGCACGCGAGCGTGATCATCCTCGCCCAGGGGATCGCGGTGAACCTGATCGTCCCGGCGATGCAGAAGGCCAAGGCGGCCGGCATCCCCGTGGTCATCACCCACGACTTCCAGAACGATCAGCAGAACACTCCGCCCCCCACCGGTCCGGGCGCCGCCGTGAACAAGCTCACCAAGGCGTACGTGAACGTGCCGTTCTGGGAGGCGGCGCGGCTCGAGGCCGACTACGTGATCGCGCAGACCAACGGCAAGGCCGACGACCTCATCTTCACCTCGCCGGACGTCCCGCCGTCAAACGGGATCACGGCCGCGATGACTAAGGAGTTCAAGGACCACTGCCCCGACTGCAAGGTCAAGGTGATCACGGTTCCGCTCGCCGACTGGGCGACCAAGATCGCGCCGCAGACCCAGTCGTCGCTGACGTCTGACCCGGGCATCAACTGGGTGACGCCGATCTACGACTCGATGTCGCTGTATGCCCAGCAGGGCATCACCGCAGCCGGCAAGATGGGTTCGGTCCACATCGCTTCCTACAACGGGACTCCCGCGGTGATGAAGCTGATCCAGGACGGCAACATCATGTCGATGGACGTCGGGGAGAACATCACCTGGCTGGCGTACGCGACGATGGATCAGGTGGGTCGCGTGATCACCGGTTCGCCGATCGTCGCCTCCGGCAACGAGCAGACACCACTGCGCGTCTTCACCAAGGCCAACATCAACGAGGCCGGCACGCCGCCGACCCCGAACCTGGGTTACGGGACCGCGTACGTGACCGGCTACGGAGCCCTCTGGAAGGGGCAATGACCGAGTCACACGGCGAGCCAACTCCCGCATCGCCGTCGGCAGAGCAGCCGGGCGCCTCTGAGGCGCCCGGCTCCGCCGCATCCGGAGGCCAGCCACCGGTGCTGGCGCTGGCGGGGCTGTCGAAGACATTCGGCGGGGAGCATGCCCTGAACAACGTTGAGCTGACGATCAGGGCCGGCGAAGTTCACGGCCTGCTGGGCGAGAACGGGTCGGGCAAGTCGACGCTGATCAAGGTCCTCAACGGCTTCCACGCGCCTGACGCAGGATCACTGGAAATCGCCGGCCAGCCGGTCGCGCTGCCGCTGTCCCCCGGCCAGTTCCGCGAGCTGGGTCTGTCGTTCGTACATCAGGACCTGGGGCTGATCCTCGAGCTGACCGTGCTGGAGAACCTGCGGGTCGGCGACCTGATCGCCAACCACGGGACCTGGATCGCCTGGCGCGCGGAGCGCCAGCGCGCCCGCGAGACGTTTGCCCGCTACGGGATCGTCCTCGATCCGTCCGCGATCGTCGGCGATCTGACCCAGACCGAGCGCGCGCTGCTGGCGATCGTGCGGGCGGTCGAGGGCATCCGCACCTCGCAGGCGCAGCGCGGGATTGGCCATGGCCTGCTCGTGCTCGACGAGCCGACCGTGTTCCTGCCGCGGGAGGGGATCGACCAGCTGTTCGCAACGGTCCGGGAGATCGTCGCCAGTGGCGACGCCAGCGTGCTGTTCGTCTCCCACGACCTCGACGAGGTCCGCGAGGTGACCGACCGGGTCACGGTGCTGCGCGACGGCCGCCTGCAGGGAACCGTCGTCACCGCCGACACGACTGAGGCCCAGTTGGTGGAGATGATCATCGGCCGGCGGCTCGAGAGCCTCGCGCTCCCCGAGCACGAGCTGTCTGACCACGAGGTCGAGATCTCCGTCAGAGGTCTGTCCGGCGGCGTGCTGCGAGACGTCGGGTTCGACATCCGCCGCGGCGAGATCGTCGGCATCACCGGCCTGGCCGGGTCGGGCTTCGAAGACGTGCCGTATTACCTGTTCGGGGCCAAGCCCGCGGCATCGGGCACCCTGAGGGCGCGTGGAGCGACGTTCGATCTGCCCCAGATGTCCCCGGACCGGGCCGTCGGCAACGGGTTCGCGTTGCTTCCCGGCGACCGTCAGCGTGACGGCAGCGTGCCGTCGCTGACGGTGGGCGACAACGTGATGCTCCAGGTGCTGCCGGACTTCAAAGGAGCCACGGGGCTGCGGCGGCGTCCGTTGGACCGCCGGGCCCGCGAGCTGCTGGAGCAGTTCGACGTGCGCCCGCCCGATCCGAACACGGGCTATGAGAACCTCAGCGGAGGAAACCAGCAGAAGGCGATGCTGGCCAAGTGGCTGCAGACCGAGCCCAAGGTGCTCCTGCTTCACGAGCCGACCCAGGGCGTCGACGTCGGCGCCCGAGCCCAGATCTTTGGGATGCTCGGCGACGCGGCCAGCGCGGGCGCGAGCGTGTTGTGCGCGAGCTCGGACAACGAGCAGCTGGCCGCAGTGTGTGACCGCGTGATTATTGTGGCCCGCGGCCGGGTGGCCGGCGAGCTGAGCTCCGATGTGACCAAGGAACGGATTGCCGAGAGGGTTTACAACAGCGTGACGTTGCGAGACACGACGGAGGTAGCGTGATGGAAGCCGGCACCCAGCCCCCCACGCAGAGCGAGCCGGCGACCGCCGAGGAGCAGGCGCCGGCTCCGGAGCGAGAGCCCCGTAAACGGTCGGGCGGACTGCGGTCGCTGAAGGTGGAGCGGTGGGCGCTGCTGATCGCGTGGGCCGCGGTGGTCCTGCTGTTCAGCCTGCTCAAGTCCGGCACCTATCCGACCACCGGCAACTTCCAGACGATCTTCGGATCCCAGGCCGTCCTGCTGGTGCTGACGCTCGGCCTGATCCTGCCGCTCACCACCGGCGACTTCGACCTGTCGATCGCGTCGAACATGTCGTTCACCGCGATGCTGATCGCGGTCCTGAACACCCAGCACGGGTGGGCGATCGTTCCGGCGTGCATCGTCGGGCTGCTGGCAGCGGTCGTGGTCGGCGTCATCAACGGAGGATTGGTGGTGCTGATCGGGATCGACTCGTTCATCGTCACCCTGGGCACCGGCACGGTGATGCTGGGATTTGTGCAGTGGATATCCAATGCCAATGACGTCACCGGCGTCTCGCAGCATCTGATCACCTGGACGATCGGGCACCGGATCGGCGGGATCTCGCTGATCTTCTATTACGGCGTGATCGCCACCCTGTTGCTGTTCTACATCTTCGAGTTCACGCCGTTGGGCAAGCGGCTGCTGTTCGTCGGCCGCGGGCGTAGCGTCGCCCGGCTCAGCGGCCTGCACGTGACCCGGATCCGCTGGGGATCGTTCGTCTTCTGCGGTCTGTTCGCGGGCCTGGCGGGGATCATGTACGCCGGCAGCCTGGGCGGCGCCGACCCGGCGTCGGGCCAGACCTTCCTGCTCCCGGCGTTCGCCGCCGCGTTCCTGGGCGCCACCGCGATCTATCCCGGTCGCTTCAACCCGATCGGGACGTTCATCGCGGTGTACTTCCTGGTTTCCGGGATCACTGGCCTGCAGCTGCTCGGGGTCCAGAACTTCGTGCAGCAGCTGTTCTACGGCGGCGCGCTGGTGATTGCGGTCGCGCTGTCGACGCTCGCGCGTCGGCAGGCGACGAGACGCTCCGGCTAGTGTCGCGATTCATTAATTCGGTGGCACCAAGAGTGGTCACTGGGGGATGCTGCGCGAGGACGCAGGACCCGACGCGTAGCGGAGCTACGCGAGGGGACGAGGACGAAGCGAAGCGCCGCCAGGGGCCGCTCGACTGTCATCCAATTAATGAATCGGGACGCTAGTGGGTAGGGCCACTAACGCGTGCGTGGGCCCTGTGATGGATCGCGCACCGGTAGGAAAGTGCGAATGAGCACCCCTGAGAGCTCGCCGACCAACGTGCTTCGCGTCAAGGAGGAGTTGCGCGAGGCGATCCTGGCGGGGAAGCTCGAGCCGGGAACGCGGCTGCGCGCGGAGGCCGTCGCGGAGCGTCTGAACACCTCGCGGACGCCGGTGCGGGAAGCGCTCGTGCTGCTCGCCCGCGAGGGCCTGGTCGAGATCGAGCCGCGCCGGGGCGCGTCGGTGCGGGCGTTCGACGCCGCCGACCTGGCCGACCTCTACGACGTGCGAGCGCTGATCGAGCCGCACGCCGCCCGGCGAGCGGCTACCCGGGTAGCGCCCGCGCAGCTGGCAAGGATGCGGGAGCTGTGCCGTCTGAGCGAGCAGCGTGGCGCCGACGACGAGCAGAGCGTGAGCGACCAGCTCACGCTCAACGACGAGTTCCACGTGATCATCCTGCGCGCGGCCGACTCGCCCCGCCTCGAGGCCGCGATGAGTGCGCTCGTCGGGATCCCGAGGGTGTTCCGTGCCACCTTCTGGCGCGACGACCATCAGCGAGTCCAATCGCAGTTCTGCCACGACCAGCTCGTGTCGGCATTCGTCGCCGGCAACGCCGACCTCGCCGAGACCGTGATGCGATTGCACATCCAGGGCGCGTGCGTGTTCCTGATGGACGTGATGGCTGGCAAATCGCTGACGCGCACCCAGCATCGCCAGCGGCGCCGGCGCCGATCTGCCACGGCCGAGGTGGCGCCGTGAACGTGACCGTGTGCGATGTCGGACCCCGCGACGGGTTGCAGAACTATCGCGACGTCCTGTCTGCATCGACCCGAGCGGAGCTGTGCGACCGGCTGTCCGGTACGGGTCTGCCCCGGATCGAGGTGGGCAGCTTCGTCAGCCCGTCCAAGGTGCCGCAGATGGCGGGCGCCGAGGAAGTGTTCGAGGCACTCCACCGGCGCGACGGCGTCATCTACGCCGCGTTGGCGCTGAACCTCCGTGGGGTGCAGCGGGCGCTGGACGCCGGCGTCGACGAGCTCCACATGGCCTACCCGCTCAGCGACACGTTCGGGCAGCGCAACCAGGGCATGACCCTCGCCGTGGCCGCCCAGACCACTGAGGCGATGGTGGCGCGTGCGCGCGAAGCGGGCCTCCGGACCAGCGTCACGCTGGCCGTGGCGTTCGGCTGTCCGTTCGAGGGCCCCGTCGATCCCGGAGTCGTGAGTGATCACGTGGCGCGGATCGCGGCGGCGGGGGCTGACGAGATCATGCTGGCCGATTCGATCGGCGTCGGCGTGCCCGCTCAGGTTCGGCGTCTGGTGCCCGATGCGATCGCCCAGGCGGGCGGCCGGCCGGTGGGCCTGCACCTGCACAACACCCGTAACAACGGCTACGCCAATGCGTTGGCGGGGCTCGAGCAGGGGGTCACGATCCTCGACGCCTCGATCGGCGGGCTCGGCGGTTGTCCGTTCGCGCCCCGGGCCACCGGCAACATCGCGACCGAGGATCTCGTCTACCTGCTCGACGGAGAGGGCGTCGACACCGGCGTCGATCTCGACGAGCTGATCGCGACCGCCGAGTGGCTGGCGGGCGAGCTCGGAGGCGAGCTGCCGGGCCTCGTGTACAAGGCCGGGCCGTTCGTCCCGGTTGGCGCCTAGCCTTTCAGGCCCAAAGATGGCGGTCGCCTCGCCCATGCGTGCCCTGGCGGCGATCGTCGGCGCCGACAACGTCCTGCCCGGGTCCACCGAGCCGTACGGTCGCGATTTCACCTACGAGATCCTGCGACTGCACGGGGTGGCCGACGCGGTCGTCCGTCCAGGCGATGCCGGCGAGGTGGCCCAGGTGCTCGCCTGGTGTTACGACCACGAGCTGCCGGTGATCCCGCGCGGCGGCGGGACCGGCTATGCCGGCGGCGCGGTTCCCGTCGAGGGGGGCGTGGTGGTCGCGCTCGAGCGGCTGACGCGGGTGCGGTCGTTGCAACCCCACTGGTGGCGGGCCGAGGTTGAAGCGGGCCTGACCACCGCCACCGTCAGCCGGCTGGCGCGCGAGAACGGATTGCTGTTCCCGCCCAACCCGGGAGCGCCCGAGCAGTCTCAGATCGGCGGGAACGTCGCCACCAACGCGGGCGGACCGCGCGCGTTCAAATACGGGGTCACGGGACGGTGGGTGACGGGCATCGAGGCGGCGGTGGCTCCCGGCGAGCTGGTCCGGATCGGCGGCGCCACCCGCAAGGACGTCGCCGGCTACGACCTGCGCAACCTGCTGGTCGGCTCCGAGGGGACGCTCGGGATCATCACCGCGATCTGGCTGAGGTTCGTGCCCGCGCCCGAGGCCTCGATGTCGGTCGCGGCGTTCTATCCCGACCCGGTCTCGGGTTGTGCGGCGATCGGCCAGGCGCTCGGAAGCGGCCTGGTGCCGGCCGCGGTCGAGTACGCCGACGCCGGTGTGCTGGATGCGTCGGGAGGGGCGCTCGAGGGCCAGCTACCCGCAGGCGCTCAGTTCCTCGTGCTGCTCGAGCTCGATGGCTCCACCGACGAGGTCCGGCGATCGCGAGAGGAGGCGATCGAGGCGCTGTCAGACGGGGCGATCTCGATCTTGCGCCCGGCCGACGCGGCCGAGGAACGGGCCCTGTGGCGCTGGCGCGCCGGCATGGGCCCCGCGGTGACCGCGGTCACAGGTGGCCGGGTCAGCGAGGACGTCGCGGTGCCACCCGATCGCCTGGTGGATGTGGTTGTCGGGGTGACCGAGATCGGGGCTCGGCACGGGCTGCCCGCCTGCAGCCTCGGGCACGCCGGAGACGGCAACGTGCACGCCTGCTTCCTGCTGGTCCCGGGAGATCCCGACCAGCTCGAGCGCGCCTACCGGTGCTCGGACGAGCTGTGCGAGCTGGCGCTGGCGCTCGGCGGGACGGTGTCGGGCGAGCACGGCATCGGCTGGATCAAGCGCGGCCGCATCACCCGCCAGTGGGGCCCGGTGGGCGCCGGGATGCACGCCGCCGTCAAGGCGGCGCTCGATCCCAAGAACCTGCTCAATCCCGGGAAGAAGACATGAGCGCAGGGTGCGACCGAGCTGATGCGGGCGAGCATCTGGTCGCGGTCGTCGATTGCCAGCCGGGGGACGAGTCGCGGCTGGGGCGATTGCGTGCCGGCGTGCCCACGACGATCTCCACCGGGGCGCCGAGCGACGACGAGCTCGTCGGCCGGGCCGAATCGGCAACGGTGCTGGTGACGCTCTACACCTACACCCGGATCGGCTCCGACGTGCTCGATCAGTTGCCGGCGCTGCGGCTGGTCGCGACCCGTACCGCCGGCTACTCGCACATCGACGTTGCGGCGGCAGCCGCGCGCGGGGTCACCGTGGTCGCCGTCCCCGAGGCCCCGACGACGGCGGTCGCCGAGTACACGCTCGGCGCGATGCTGATGCTCCGCCGCGCGCTCGCGCAAGCCAGCGCCAGCACCCGGGCGGGCGGTTGGGAGTTCACCTCCTTTGCGGGAGCGGAGCTGTCGGGAAGCACCCTGGGAGTGATCGGGCTGGGCCGGATCGGCCGTCGCGTGGCCGCGCTCGGAAGCGCGGTCGGAATGCGCGTCCTCGGCTGGTCGCGCCGGGGCGTCCACCTGCCGGGGGTGGAGAACGCGGAGCTCGACGAGCTGCTCGCGGCGTCCGACGTGATCTCGGTCAATGTGGCCTTGACCGAGGAGACGCGCCTGCTGCTCGACGCCCGCCGGCTGGCGCTGATGCGCCGGGAGGCGATCCTGATCAACACCGCCCGGGGCGAGATCCTCGACACCGACGCGCTGTGCCGGGCGCTGTCGGAGGGACGCCTCGCCGGAGCGTGTCTCGACGTCGTCTCGGGCGAGCCGCTGTCACCAGAGCGGGCCCGGGAGCTGGGGGCCGTTGAAAACCTGATCTTGACCCCGCACATCTCGTGGCTGACCGGCGAGACGCTCGAGCGGCAGTTCTCAGGGCTGACCGATGCCGTGCTGGCGTTCTGCGCCGGGGAGCCCATCCACCCCGTTGCGGCGGGCTGATCATCGTGACACGAACACAAGGAGACGAGCATGACTCGACAGGACCTGGCAATCGTCGGCGGTGAGGCCGTCGTCGGTGGCGACATAGTGGAGCTGAACATCGGCGTCAGCGACGGCCGCGTGACGATGCTGACGAACGAGCCGATCGATGCCGCCGAGACGATCAACGCCCGTGGGCTGCTGGTGATGCCGGGGGTCGTCGACGAGCACTTCCACGCCTTTCACGGCTACGGCTGGGAGACCTACGAGGGAGCCACCCGGGGCGCGGTCCAGGGCGGCGTGACCACGATCGTCGACATGCCGCTCGACAAGCCGCCGACGCTGACCGCCGACGCGCTGGCGACCAAGCTCGAGGCGATCTCCGGCCACTCGCACGTCGACTACGCGAGCTTCGGCGGCTACCTGGCCGAGGATCCTGACGAGATGACCGCGATGGCCGAGCTCGGGGTGGTCGCGTTCAAGTTGTTCACAGGAGGGGTCGCGCCCCCGGGGATGTATCCCGGCGTCGACGACGGCCAGCTGCTGGACGCGCTGCGCCGGGCGGCCGCCCTCGGGCGGCCCACGACCGTTCACTGCGAGCATGCGCCGATCGTCGACTGGGAGACCAGTCGGCTGATGGCTGAGGGCCGGATCGACATCGCCGCCTGGGATGATGCGCGCCCGTGGTACAGCGAGGTCGCGGCCGCTCAGAACGTGGCCTTGATCGCCGAGGTCACCGGGGCTCGGGTGGTGATCGCGCACGCCAGCTCGCCCCAGACGGTCGAGGCGGTCGCCGCGGTGCGCCGTCGCGGCGGCGACGTCTGGGCCGAGACGTGTCACCACTACCTGTGCACCACCAAGGAGGACGCGATCGCCGACCCGCGTCTGAAGTGGAATCCCCCCACCCGGGACCGCGAGACGGTGGAGTGGCTGTGGCGGCTGGTCGCCGAGGGACACGTGCACAGCGTCGCCAGCGACCATGCGCCGCTCCCCAAGGACCTCGCCCCCGATGTGTGGACGCAGTCGCCGGGCGCGGGCAACGGAGTCCAGCTGTTCTTTCCGGTGTTCGCCACCCGGGCCATCCACGACCACGGGCTTCCGATCACGCGGGTCGTAGAGCTGGTGTCGACATCCCCGGCCCGGCTGTTCGGGATTCACCCCCGCAAGGGCGAGATCTCGGTCGGCGCCGACGCCGACTTCGCGATCGTGCAGACCAACGGGAGTCGCGTGCTCGACGCCGGCGAGCTCGAGTACCACGAGCAGGAGAAGTGGTCCCCGTTTCACGGGATGGAGCTGCGCGTCTACCCCGAGTACACCGTGCTGCGCGGAAAGCTCGTCTACGCCGAGGGCTCGGTCACCGGATCGCCCGCCGACGGCCGGCACCTCACCGCCGAGACGCCGGTGGCGGCCTGATGCAGCTGGCGCCCCACGAGGTCGAGCGTCTGCTTCTGTTCAGCGCGTCGGAGCTGGCGCGCCGGCGGCTGCGCGAGGGCGTTCCGCTGAGCCACCCGGACTGCGTGGCGCTGGCCTGCGACACCGTGCTCGAGCGAGCACGGGCGGGCGCCAGCTACGCGGAGGCCAGAGCGGCGGCCCGGGGCATCGTCCGACGCGACCAGCTTGCGCCGGGAGTGGCGGAGCTGCTCGACGCGCCGCTGCAGGTGGAGGCGGCATTCGGCGACGGCAGCCGTCTGATCGCGCTCGAAGGGTTGGTGGCGGGTTGAGCGGCGTCGGCCGGCCGGGGGAGACGATCGTGGGATCCGGCCCGGCGCCGGCCGCGCAGCCCGCGCGCACCGCGACGATCACGATCACCAACCGTGGACGGTTCGATGCCTATCTGACCTCGCACTTCCCGATCGCGCGCGCCAGCACTGCCCTGGAGTTCCCTCGGGCTGGCCTCGAGGGCGCCCGGCTGCACCTGCCGGCAGGGGCGAGCGTGAGGATTCCGGTCGGTGAGCCGGTCTCGGTGGAGCTGATGTGGGACTGAGCCGCTCGGAGTACGCGTCGCTCTACGGTCCCACCACCGGCGACCGGATCCGCCTGGCGGACACGAACCTGCTGGCGACCGTGGAGGCCGACGACAACCGCCCAGGGTCAGAGCCGCTGGTGGGCATGGGCAAGACCGTCCGCGAGGGCCAGCTGACGGCCGGCGGGGTCTCACTCAACGAGGCACTCGACGTGTGCATCACCAACGTCGTGCTGCTCGACCCGGTGCTCGGCGTGCGCAAGACCTCGATCGGGATCCGCGCAGGGCGGGTTACCGCGGTCGGGAGAGCCGGCGACCCGCAGGCAGACCCGGACGTGACCGTGCCGATCAGCGCCGCCACCGGGGTGATCCCCGGCGAGGGCCTGATCGCCACCCCCGGAACGATCGACTCGCACGTTCACCTGCTCGGTCCCCAGCTCGTGCCGGTGGCGTTGGCGGCCGGAACCACCACGGTGGCCGCGATGAGCTACTCCGGGGCGTTCGACCTCGGCATCAATCCGCGCGGCAACCTGGAGGCGCTGCTGGCGGCCTGGTCGGCGGTCCCGCTGAACCTGATCCCGATCGTGCGAGCGAGCACGGTGAACTCGGCGTTCCTCGACGACCTGATCGCGCTGGGCGCCGGGGCGCTCAAGGTCCACGAGGACGTGGGGGCCTCGCCGGCGGTGCTCGACGCCGCACTCAGCGCCGCTGACCGCCACGACATCCAACTGGCCGTGCACGCCGACGGGCTCGGCGAGTCGGCCACGCTCGAGGAGACGCTGGCCGCGATCGACGGCCGGGCCGTTCACGCCTACCACGTCGAGGGCTGCGGTGGCGGCCCGGTCAACCTGCTCGAGCTGGTCGCCCATCAGCACGTGCTGCCGTCCTCGACGGCCCCGACCGTGCCGTTCGGCGAGAACGTTGTGGCCGAGCACGAACCGATGATCCGCACCGTGCACCGCCTGAGTGCGTTGTTCCCCAACGACATCAGCGCCGCCGGTGGCCGCGTGCGAGCGTGGACGATCGCCGCCGAGTCGGTGCTCCACGACCTCGGCGCGATCAGCATGATGAGCTCGGACTCGATGGGGATGGGCCGGATCGGCGAGGTCACCCGACGCACCTGGCAGCTGGCTCACCTGATGGAGTCGGTGGCCCCGACCGCCGAGGGCGACGGCAACGAGCGGATCCTCCGGTACCTGGCCAAGCTCACGATCAACCCGGCGCGGGTGCATGGGGTGGCCCACGACCTCGGCTCGCTGAGCCCCGGGAAGATCGCCGACGTCGTACTCTGGCGGCCGGCGTTCTTTGCCGCCAAGCCGGCGCTGGTGCTCAAGGCCGGGTTCCCGGTGTGGGGTCAGCTCGGATCCGGGAGCGGGAGCACGCGGATGTGTGAGCCGATAGTCGGAGGCGGTCTGTGGGGGAGCCTCGGCAGCGCCTCCCAGCGCCTCACGACCGTGTTCGCCGCCGCCGGCGCCCAGGACGGCGCTCGCTCGCGCTGGGCCGGCCCGGTGGGCGAGGTCAGGGACACCCGCACAGTGCGCAAACGCGACCTGATCCGCAACGCGGCGACACCCGATGTGGTCGTCGACGGAGCCCGGCAAGAGGTCCGGATCGACGGCGACGCGGTCACGCTGCCTCCGGCCAGCGAGCTGCCCTTGAACCGGGCGTACTTCCTGGTCTGAGGCGCCGGGGGTCGGCCGGCAGGGCGGGCTAGTCGCCGGCGTTCACGTAGCGGCCGTAGGGGTCGGCCAGCGCGCCGTCGTCGGTGAACACGACCTGGCCCCTGAGCAGCGTCATCGCCGGCCAGCCGGCGAGCTGCATCCCGGCGAACGGCGTGTACTCCTGCGCCGAGAGCAAGAGCTCCGGGGTCACCTCCCGGACCGTCTCCATGTCCAGCAGCGCCAGGTCGGCGTCGGCACCGACCGCGATCTCGCCCTTGCGCCCAGCCAGGCCGAACGCGTACGCCGGGTTGGTGGCGACCAGCTCCGCGACGCGTGCCGGGCTCAGGCCGCGCTCGCGTCCCTCGGTCAGGAGGTATGGATACAGCAGGGCCGAGCCGCCGAATCCGGGCTGGGCGGCCCACATGTCTCCCTCCTTGAGCGACTCCGAGCAGCAGGCGTGGTCGGACACGACCCAGTCGATCTGGCCCGCCAGGAGGCCCTTCCACAAGGCTTCGCGGTCATCCTCGGAGCGGATCGGCGGGTTGACCTTGCCGCGCTGGTCGTCATAGGTCTCGTAGCTGAGCGCCAGGTGGTGCGCGGTGGTCTCCAGGCGCACGTCCAGCTGCGGCTTGGCGTGCCGCAGCTCGTCGCCGGCGGCCAGGGCCTCGGCGCTTGACAGGTGCAGGAGGTTGATCGGACAGCCGGTGGCGTTGGCCAGCACGCCCGCCTCGCCGATCGCCAGCCGCTCGGTGAGCGTGGGTCGCGCTTCGCTGTAGGCGTGCAGCCCGCTCAGCGACGGATCGTCGCGCACGCGCTCCATGAACAGGCGGATCAGCTCGGGCTGCTCGGCGTGGATCGACAGCGACCGCCGCTGCGGCGCCGGGCGGGACGCGATCTCCGAGACCGCCTCCATGATCGCGTAGAGATGGCCGAGGTCGTAGTTGTCAGACATCCGCTCGGCGGTGGCGTCGCCGTCGCCGGCCAGGTCGAGCCCCTTGTAGAACATGTAGTACTTGAACGAGTTGATCCCGTTCTCGTCGACCAGGCGCGGAATCTCGCCGACGTGCTCGGTCGTCATCGGGGCCAGGTGGAAGGCGTAGTCGGTCCGAGCGTGCCCTTCCATCTCCCGCAGCACCTCGGGGAAGATCTCCTCGTAGGACCCGGTGCGGTTGAGGTAGTGGCTGCCCGTACGGAAGTAGCTGATCATCGTCGTCACACCGCCGCGCAGCGCCGAGCGGGTCTCGCTCTCGGCGTCCTGCGCGATGCTCCGGTAGATCCCCAGGTGGCAATGGGCGTCGACCGCGCCCGGGACGACAAGCCGGCCGCTCGCGTCGATCGTCCGCGCCGCCGGGCCGAGCTGCGAGCCGATCGCGGCGATGCGGCCGTCGCTGATCGCGATGTCGACGTCGAGCGTGCCGCGGCGGCCGATGACCACCCGCCCGCCGCGCACGATCAGATCGTAGGTGCGGTCAGATTCAGGCATTGGGCTTAGACAAGCTGATCCGGTCAGCGGAACGGCTTGACAGCTGACACTACTGAAGTAAGCTCGCCCAAGTCAAACGAGGATGCCGTGTTCCTGTGAGCGGAACGACATACTTACATTACGTCCGCGCGGATGGCGGGACGCAGAGTGCGGAACGCGTTGCCGACGTGTTGCTGGCCGTGGCCGACGACCACCCCCGCGCCCGGGTCAGCGACATCTCGCGGCGACTCGGTCTGAGCAAGGCGGTGGTCCACCGGATCCTCCGGTCGCTGGCCGGCCGTGGGCTTGTCGTCGCCGCGCCCGACGGCGCGTACTCGCTCGGTCCCGCGGTCGCCGGCCTCGCCGTCGCGGCGGTGCGTGACCTGGATCTGCGCTCGGCGGCGATGCCCACACTCCGGTCACTGGCCGCGCGCACGGGAGAGACGGCGACGCTGTCGCTGCTGACCGGCGACGCCCGGGTCTATCTCGAGCAGGTGGTGAGCGGTCAGCAGATCAGGATGCAGGTCGAGCTCGGCCGGCGGTTCCCGTTGCACGCGGGAGCGAGCGGCAAGGCGATCCTGGCCGCCGCTCCGGACGACGTGCGCCAGCGTGTTCTGGCCGCCGGGCTAACGGCGCTGACGCCACGGACGATCGTCGATCCTCGGCGGCTGGAGCGTGAGCTGGGCCGAATCACGCGGCGGGGCGTCGCCAGCTCGCGCGGCGAGCGCCAGCACGATGCCGGCAGCGTGGCCGCGCCGATTTTCGGGCTCGGAGGCGAAGTCGTCGGCGCGGTCAGCGTGTGCGGCCCGGCGCCTCGCTTCGACGATCCCACGTGCCGCCGGCTCGCGCCGATCGTCTCCGCGGCCGCGGCCGAGATCGACGCGGCGCTGTCGTGCGGCGCCGGCGCTCACGTTGACACGGAGCGTCCACGTCGGGTGGCCAGAGCATGACCGACCTCGGCTCCTCGCTGGCCTCGGCCAGGGTCTACGAGCTGTCCCAGCCTCTGCACGACGGGATGCCGTTCTCGCCCAGCCACCCCGGGTTCCGGCGGGTGCTGCACCGCCGTCATGGCGACGTCGTCCGCGAGGACGGCGGGTCGGCCGCCGCCGACATGGTGGTGATGGGGACGCACTCCGGCACGCACATCGATGCGCTCGCGCATGTCTCGCAGGACGGCCGGCTGCACGGCGGCGCCGACGCCGCCGGCGCCCAGGCCGGGGGTTCGTTCACCGACCACGGCATCCACACGCTCGGGCCGCTGGTCGGTTCCGGGGTGCTGCTCGACGTGGCCGCCGCCAACGGAGTCGACGTGCTCGACGGCGGTGCGACGGTCGATGCAGAGCAACTCGAGGCCGCCGAGCGCTTTGGCGGCGAGTCGGTGGGGCGGGGCGACATCGTCCTCGTCCGGACGGGCTGGGCTCGGAACTACGACTCGCCCGAGTCGTTCATCGGCCTGGCGAGCGGCGTTCCGGGCGTCGACGTGTCCGGGGCGCGGTGGCTGGTCGACCGGGGTGCGCGGGCGACCGGCTCGGACACGCTCGCCTACGAGCAGGTGTTTCCGGGGCAGGGGCACAGGACGTTGCCGGTGCACGGCGTGCTGCTGGTCGCCAGCGGCATTCCGATCATCGAGATGCTCAACCTGGAGCAGCTGAGCCAGGACCGCGTGTACCGCTTCGCGTTCGTGCTGGCGCCGCTGCGGCTGATCGGCGCCACCGGGTCGCCGGTCGCCCCGCTGGCCTTCGTCTAGTGTCCCAGCCGGTCGTGCAGCGGCTCGCGGAGTTCGCCGCGGCGCCGCTGCCAGCGGCGATGGCGGCCGAGATCACCGCCGACGTCGCGCGCCGGGTGCGCGATCTGTTCGGGGTGGCACTCGCCGCCGGCGCGACCGAGCCGGCCAGCGTCGTGGCGGGCGTGGTGGAGCGGTGGGGAGGACGTGAGGAATGCGGGTTGATCGGCCGCGCCGGACGGTATCCGGCCCCGGCTGCCGCGCTGGTGAACGGGACGCTGGGGCATGCCCTGGACTTCGACGACACCCACCTGCCGTCGGTCCTGCACCCGAGCGCCTCGGTGGTACCGGCCGCGCTCGCCGCCGCTCAATCCGCGGGCCGCGACGGCCGCGAGCTCATCCGTGCGATCGCGATTGGCGACGAGATCTGCGTGCGGCTGGGGATGGCCGGCTACGATCGTGCCAACCGTGCGTCGATCTTCTTCGAGCGCGGGCTTCACGCCACCTCGATCTGCGGAGCGATCGGCTCGGCCGCCGCGGCCGGGGTGCTGCTGGGATTGGACGCCGACCGCCTCGCGCACGCGATGGCGATCGCCGCCAGCATGGGCGCGGGCATTCTCGAGGCCAACCGCACCGGGGGCACGGTCAAGCCGGTGCACTGCGGCTGGGCTGCGCACGGCGGGGTCACCGCCGCCGAGTTGGCCAGGGCGGGGCTGACCGGGCCGCCGACGGCGCTGGAGGGGCGGTTCGGCTGGCTGATGGCGTTCTGTGGCGAGCGAGCCGACCCCGAGGCGATCACCGCCGACCTGGGGGAGCGCTGGGAGCTGCTTCAGATGCACTTCAAGCCGTATCCGGCCAACCACTTCACGCACGCCGGGATCGACGCCGCGCTGGAGCTCCGCGACCGCGGGCTGGGCCCGGACGATCTGTCGGAGGTGCAGGTCGGTGTGGCCACCGCGACGCTGCGGACGATCGCGCAGCCCGCGGCCGAGAAGGCTAAGCCAACGAGCGGCTACGCCGCGCGCTTCAGCGGTCCGTTCACGTTCGCGGCGGCCATGTGCGGAGGGTCGGGACTGGGAGTGGGGCTCGACGACTTCACCGACGAGCTGGTCCGCGAGCCGCGGCGGCTGGCGCTCGCCGCCCGTGTCTCCTGCGTGGCCGATGCCGATTGCGACGCGTTGTTTCCAGATCGCCTGCCGGCGGTCGTGCGCGTGCGGACCGTCGACGGCGGGCAGCACGAGGTGCGGGTGATGGCCAACCGTGGCGGCCCCGAGCGGCCACTCACCGACGACGAGCTCGAGCGGAAGTTCCGCCTCAACGCGAGGCTGGCGTTGCCCAACGACGCCCGGGTGGAGGCGCTCAACGCGGCGCTGGGCGAGCTCGAGCGGCTGCCGGAGGTCGGGGAGCTGCTGGATCTGGGCGGCCGCCGGCGCATAGCCGGCTCGTAAAGGCGAACCAGCGCGACTGGATGCGACGGTATACCGTTGCGCCACGGATCCGTTCACGCGAGCCAGGAGATGCGATCGATGCGCGAGATCAGACAGGAAGGTTCGTATCAGTACGTCTTTTCGCCCTACCCCGACCCGATCGCCACGGTCGCGCCCGGAGAGACGGTGGCGATCCACACCGAGGATGCGTTCGAGGGCCGGATCACCACCGAGGAGGATCTCCCGAGTCGCGTCCTGGGTTCGTATCTGAACCCGCAGACCGGGCCGATCTACGTCGAGGGCGCCGAGCCCGGCGACACCCTGGCGGTCAAGATCGAGTCGATCGACCCGGCGCGAGACTGGGCGGTCAGCGTGTTCGTGCCGTACTTCGGCGGCCTCACCGCGACCCAGGCCACCCGGCTGTTGCACGATCCGCTGCCGGAGCGGATCTACTTCTACGAGCTGCGCGACGGCGTGTTTCGCCACGGCGATCGCATCTCGGTACCGCTGCGACCGTTCCTGGGAACGATCGGTACCGCGCCCGAGCTCGAGGCAATCTCGGCGCTGACCCCGCACAACCACGGTGGGAACATGGATTGCCGCGACACCTGCCCGGGCAACACCGTGTACTTGCCGGTCCGGACCCCAGGCGCGCTGTTCTACACCGGCGACGCTCACGGGTGCCAGGGCGACGGGGAGCTGTGCGGGGTGGCGCTCGAGATGAGCGCCCGCTCGGAGCTGACGTTTGACCTGATCAAGGGACAGACGATCGAGTGGCCGCGGATCGAGTCGCCCGAGAAGCTGATGACGGTCGGGAGCGCTCGGCCGATGGAGGACGCCGCCCGGATCGCCTACACCGAGCTGGTCGAGTGGCTGGCCGCCGACTACGGCTATGACCGGCTGGACGCCTACCAGCTGCTCACCCAGCTGGGCGAGCTGTACGTCGGCAACATGGTCGACACGAACTACTCGCTGGTGGCGGGCGTCGCCAAGGAGCATCTGACCGCGGCACCGAATCAATGAATCGGGACACTGGTGTCGCGGCGATCAGGCGCCGCGGTGGATCTCTGCCTCGAACGCGAACCGAACCCGGTAGGGGTCGACGAACGGGCTCGCCGACAGCTCCACGCCGTCGGTGAGCACCGCCTCGACGACGCTCGGGCGCGGCAGCTCGTCGACCGCCTGCGCGAGGCCGTCGGTCGAGGTGACCCGGCATCCGGCGAGGCCCGGAATCGCGGTCGCCGCCTCGGCGGCCGCGAGCGGGGTCTCGATCGGCTGACCTCCGGTCATCGAGTACTTGCCGTCGGCCATCACTACGACCACGAGGTTGGAGGGCCGCGCCCCCGCGATCGACCACAGCGTTCGCGCGCCCATCAACAGTTCGCCGTCGCCGACGGCCGCGATCACGAGCCGCGGAGCGACCCGCTCGGCGATGCCCAGCGCGGCCGGCGCCGCCGAGCCCATCGCTCCTCCGAAATACAGGTGCGGGCCGTCTGAGCTGACCGTGCGCAGCGCCGAGGTCACGGTGCCGAGAGCCGCCACGTACAGCGCGTCTGGTTGGCGCTGGAGCAGCGTCTGCAGCGCTTCGAGGATGTTCACCGCCGTCCTCCGGCCGCCGGCCCCGGGACCAGCGCCTGCCCGAGGAGCATCGCCGCCGTCGCACCAGCGCCGGCCATCTCGGCGATGCCGACCGCGGTCGGCGCAACCTGCTGCGGATCGTCGACCGCGAACGCCTGGATCCCGAGGGCGGCGAGCACCGGCGCGGTCGCGCGCCCCATCGGCATCTGCGCCGGGTTGCGTTCGCCCAGCGTGCCGCGCATCGAGATCACCAGCGGAATCCCCAGGCCGTAGGGGATCACGAACGAGGCGAGCGCGTTGAGCGCGTTTCCCAACCCCGAGCACTGCATCAGCACCGCGGGGCGCCCGCCCGCCAGGACCTGCCCGCCGGCGTGGGCGATGCACTCCTCCTCCTGCAGCAGGGTTCGTACCGGCACCGATCTCGAGCGCAGCCGCGATGCGATCGGCTCGAGCCGCTTGTCGGGCACCAGCACGGCGGCATCGCAGCCCGCACTCAGCAGGCCGTCGGCCAGCGCCGACTCCCACCTGGACTGATCTGCGCTCATGCGGTCGGAGCCATGGCCGTGGTGTGCAACGGTATACGATCCCGCGCAGACGTCTCGTGGGGCGCCGCAAGCCACGCCAGCCCGGACGGGCTGCCAGTGACCGCGAACGGCGGGCGCTGGCCAAGAGCTTCAGATCGAAGCACGCAGTGACTGCCGTCTGCTGGTCACGCACCTGTTGGGCGAGCACACGCCGGTCAATCCCACGCTGGTCGAGCTCGGCGGCGAGATCGTCCAGGAGATGCGGCAATTCGAGACCGCGATCGTCGCCTGGATCCCGAGCGCCGACAATGATCGCGCCCACGCACTCGTCAGCGCGGCGCTGGCGCGACCATCGCGCGGCTCGTCCACTTGACCCGGACCCGGCTCGCCCAGAGCGGATTTCACGGGTCGAGCTAGGTCTGGGACGTAGGCGCGGGTGCGCGGGTGCGAGCGTGCGCGGATGGCGGGCGCGGCCGTCCATTGGCGGACCGCGCCGGCGACCATCTCCACGAGCTCGCCGGCGACCCGCGGATCGCCCTCGACCACGATCCGATCGCGCGCCTGGGCCGGCTCGAGCTTGCCGGTGGCGAGGCGCGTCGCGCGGCGGCGATGAACGCGCGGGGATAGTGTCCCCGCCATGAACGGCTCGGAGATGCGATGCCGCGGGTGGCAGCAGGAGGCCGCGCTGCGGATGCTCGAGAACAACCTTCACCCCGACGTCGCCGAGAAGCCCTCGGAGCTGATCGTCTACGGCGGGATCGGCAAGGCCGCCCGTAACCAGTCCAGCTATCACACGATCCGCCGGGAGCTGATGGCGCTGGGCGACGAGGAGACGCTGCTCGTGCAGTCGGGCAAGCCGGTGGGCGTGTTCGAGACCCACGAGCGCGCCCCACGGGTGCTGATCGCCAACACGAACCTGGTGCCCGACTGGGCGACCTGGGACGAGTTCCGCAGGCTAGACGCGGCCGGGCTGATCATGTACGGGCAGATGACCGCGGGGTCTTGGATCTACATCGGCAGCCAGGGGATCCTCCAGGGCACCTACGAGACGTTCGCGGCGGCCGCGCGAAAGCGCTTCGGCGGCACGCTCCGGGGCCGGCTGGTCGTGACCGCCGGGCTCGGCGGGATGGGCGGCGCGCAACCGCTGGCGATCACGATGGCGGACGGCACCGCGCTGTGCATCGAGGTCGACCTGCGCCGGATCGAGCGCCGCCTGCAGACCGGCTATCTCGACGAGCGCGCGGCCGACCTCGACGACGCCCTGGCGCGGCTGGGCGCCGCGGCCAAAGAGGGTCGGGCGCTGTCGATCGGTCTGTTGGGCAACGCCGCCGAGATCCTTCCCGAGCTGGTCCGCCGCGACGTCCACGTCGACGTGGTCACCGACCAGACGTCGGCGCACGATCCGCTGAACGGCTACGTGCCCGCGGACCTGACCGTCGAGCAGGCCGATGCGCTGCGACAGAGCGACCCCGACGACTACCTGGTGCGGGTCGGTGAGAGCGCGGTCGCGCACGTCGGCGCGATCCGCGAACTGGGCCGTCGCGGGGCGGAGGCGTTCGACTACGGCAACGCGTTGCGGGGGCTCGCCGCCGAGTACGGCGACGACGACGCGTTCGCGTATCCCGGGTTCGTGCCCGCCTACATCCGCCCGCTGTTCTGCGAGGGCAAGGGGCCATTCCGGTGGGTGGCGCTGTCCGGCGACCCGCAGGACATCCACACCACCGATGAGGCGATCCTCGAGCTGTTCGGCGATCAGGAGCACATCGCGCGCTGGATCCGGATGGCCCAGGACAAGGTGCACTTCCAGGGGCTGCCCGCCCGGATCTGCTGGCTGGGCTACGGCGAGCGGCACCTGGCCGGGCTGCGCTTCAACGAGATGGTCGCCAGCGGCGAGCTCAACGGGCCGGTCGTGATCGGCCGCGACCACCTCGACTCGGGGTCGGTGGCATCGCCCGAGCGCGAGACCGAGTCGATGCAGGACGGCTCCGACGCGATCGCCGACTGGCCGATCCTCAACGCGCTGCTGAACACGGCGTGCGGCGCCAGCTGGGTGTCGGTGCACCACGGCGGCGGGGTGGGGATGGGCAAGTCGATCCACGCCGGCCAGGTGATCGTCGCCGACGGGACCGAGCTCGCCGCCGAGCGGCTGCGCCGCGTGCTCACCGCCGACCCCGGGCTGGGAGTCGTCCGTCATGCCGACGCCGGCTACGACCAGGCGGTCGAGTTCGCCCAGGAGTCCGGACTGAAGATGCCGATGCTCGACCCCGAGCCGGGATAGTCCCGGGGTGAGCGCGGTCGCGATCAACGGCGCGGCGCAGCTGCTGCGCCCACCCGAGGACGGCCTGCCCTACCTCCGCCACGACCGCGCGGGGGAGCAGCGCCTGGACGCCGGCTCGCTGCTGATCGACGGCGAGACGATCGCCGGCCTGCGGGGCTCGAGCTCCGCCGACGTACGGATCGACGCCACCGGCTGCACCGTGATCCCCGGGTTCGTCGACTGCCACACCCACCTTCCGTTCGCCGGCTGGCGCGAGCGCGAGTACGAGCGCAAGCTGGCAGGCGAGTCGTACGAGAGCATCGCGCGCGCCGGCGGCGGGATCCGCTCCTCGGCGCGATCGCTGGCGGAGTGCAGCGACGAGCAGGTGCTCGAGCAGGCGCAGCCATTGGCGGCGGAGATGCTCGCTCACGGCACGACCGCGTTTGAGTGCAAGAGCGGCTACGGGCTGTCACCGGAGGGGGAGGTGCGGTCGGTCGCGTTGGCGGCGGCGCTGGCCGAACGCGTGCCGCAACGAACGCGATCGACCGGCTTGCTCGCCCACGCCGTACCCGAGGGATACGACCGCAGCGCCTGGATGGACGAGGTCGAGCGGATGCTCCCGGACGTGCTTGTGGCCGGTGACGTCAGCGCGCTTGACATCTACGTCGAGACCGTCGCGTTCTCCAACGACGACCTCCGGCGGATGGGCCGGCTGGCGAGCGCGCACTCGCTCGACCTGCGGTCCCACGTCGAGCAGTTCAGCGCCAACCACTCTGTCCCGGTCGCGGTCGATCTGGGCGCGCGCTCGGTCGACCACCTGTCCTGCCTGCCGGGCGACGAGGTCCCCGGGCTGGCCGCGTCCGAGACGGCCGCGGTGCTGCTGCCCGGCGCGGAGTTCCTCGGCGGTGAGCAGATCCCGCCCGCCCGCGAGTTGGCCGACGCCGGCGCGATCGGGGTGCTGGCCACCGACCTGAACCCCGGCACCTCGCCGGTGCTGTCGATGCCCGTGATCATCGGGCTGGCCGTGCGTCACTACCGGTGGTCGGCGCTCGAGGCGGTGCTGGCGTCGACTCTGAACGCCGCCTGGGTGCTGCGGATGTCAAAGGACACCGGGTCGCTCGAACCCGGCAAGCGCGCCGACGTGCTCGTGCTCGACGGTCCGATTGAGCGGATTGCTTACCGCTTCGGGCGCAACCCGGTCGCGGCCGCGATCGTCGGGGGCTCGCTCGCCCACGTGCGGGCGGACTTCGCCGAGAGGGTGTCGCGGTGATCACCGCCGAGGGGCTCGCGGCGCGACTCGCCCCGCTGGACGGGATCGGGGTGGGTGCGCAGGGCGTCTGGCGGATGGCCTGGACCGACGAGGACGCCGCCTCCCGGGCCTGGTTTGAGGAACAGGCGGGGCGCGGCGATCTGATCGCACGACGCGACCCCGCCGGGAACCTGTGGGCGTGTCCGGATTCGGAGCCGCCGTGGTGGGGGCTCGGCTCGCACCTCGACAGCGTTCGCGGCGGCGGGCGCTTCGACGGGCCGCTCGGAGTGGCCTGCGCGTTCGAGATCGCGGCGGAGGTCGACCGGCCGCTGGCGGTCGTGTCGTTCGCCGACGAGGAGGGAGCGCGCTTCAACACGCCCACGTTCGGCAGCAAGGCGCTGACCGGACGGCTCGACGTCGCGGTCGCGCTGGCGCGGACCGACGACGCCGGCGTGTCGGTCGCCGACGCGATGCGCAACGCCGGCGTCGATCCGGGCGGCGTGCCCGACGCGCCCGGTTGGATCTCCCGGCTGGCCGGATTCGTCGAGGTCCACATCGACCAGAGCACCGATGTGGAGCGCGCCGGAGCGCCGGCGGGGATCGTCAGTGCGCTGGCTGCGCGACTGCGGCTCGAGGTCGAGCTTCACGGCCACGCCGATCACTCCGGGACGACGCCGCCGGCGCAGCGCCGCGACGCGCTGGCCGCCGCCGCGCGGCTGATCGTCGCCGCCCAGGACTCGGCCGGATCGCTGACCGTCACCACCTCGCGGATGCTGGTCGAGCCCAACGCGCCGACCACGATCCCGTCAAACGTGCGGCTGTGGATCGACGCCCGGGGCCTGCACCCCGCCGAGATCGACAGCTGGTTGCGGAGGCTGGAGGCCACGGCCGCCGAGCTCGAGTCCAGATCGGGGGTGGCGATCTCGGTCGGGGTTGCCTCGCAGTCGGACGGAACCCCGTTCCCCGAGGCGCTGCGCGCCCGGCTGGCGAGCGCGGGACGGTGGGTGCTGGGTGCAGACGTGCCGGAGGTCGTGTGCTTCGCCGGCCACGACGCCGGCGTGCTGGCCTCGACGTTGCCGGCAGCGATGGTGCTGGTCCGCAACCCCACCGGCGTCAGCCATTCGCCGGAGGAGACCGTCGACCTGCGAGACGCCGCCGTGGCGGCGCGGATCGTGGCCGCCGCGCTGCAGGAGAGCTGATGCCGCTGACGGTGTCGGTCGCGGCGATGCCCAACGTGCACTCGCACGCGTTCCAACGCGGGCTGCGCGGGCGCGCCGAGCGGCTGGCGCCCGACCGCGACGATTTCTGGACCTGGCGCACCGAGATGTACGCGCTGGCGAGCGAGCTTGACCCCGACTCGATGCGCGAGCTGGCATCGCGGGCGTTCACCGAGATGAAGGCCGCCGGCTACGGGGCGGTGGGCGAGTTCCACTACGTCCACCACCAGCCCGACGGGACGCCGTATCCCGACCGGATCGAGATGGCGCGCGTGGTTGGGGAGTCCGCGGTCGCGGCCGGCCTGGAGACCGTGATGCTCCCGGCCGCCTATAACCGCGCCGGCTGGGACGGACGCGATCTCGAGCCGCTCGAGGGGCAGCGGCGGTTCTGCGACCCCGACGTCGAGACCTACCTGGGGCGCGTCGACGAGCTCCGCGCCTGGGCCGACGGCGTCGAGGGCGCGCAGGTCGGCGTCGCCGCTCACAGCGTCAGGGCTGTGCCGAGCAGCTGGCTGGAGGCGATCGCCGAGCACTCCGAGCGCCACGGGCTCGTCCGCCACGTCCACGCCCACGAGCAGCGGCGCGAGCTCGACGAATGCCGCGCCGAGCACGGTTGCTCGCCGATCGAGCTGCTCGAGCGCAAGGGCTTCCTCGGGCCGGCGGCGAGCGTGATCCACGGGATCCACGTGTCCCAGGAGGACGTCGCGATCCTGGCGCGGACTGCAACGACCGTGGTCTCGTGCCCGACGACCGAGGGCAACCTCGGCGATGGCTATCTGCCTGCCATGACCTATGCCGAGGCGCACGTGCCGCTGGCGATCGGCAGCGACTCGCAGGTGCGGATCGACCCGTTCGAGGAGGCACGCGAGCTGGAGACGCTTTCGCGCCGCGAGCGCCAGCTGCGGTCGGGGTTGCTGGCGTCGGTCGGTGACCTGTGGCAGGAGCTGTGCTTCAACGGCTACCGCAGCCTCGGTCTCCCCGATGGGACCGCGCCGCGACCGACGGTGACGCTCGACCTCGAGCATCCCGATCTGCTCGGGATCGAGCCGGCCGACCTGCCGCTGGCGCTCGTCACCTGTGCCTCGGCCGGGGTCGTCAAGCGGGACTGACATCCCCCGGGCTGCGCGCGGCTCCTCGGTAGCATCGTGGCGGTGACTGCGCACGGATTCGAGCGCATCGGGCACGGTGGGGCGAGCGCCCTCGCGCCGGCCAATACGCTGGCGTCGTTCGACGCGGCGCACGACGTCGGGATCGACACGGTCGAGTTCGACCTGCGCGCGTGGGGCGGTCAGCTGGTCCTGGCCCACACGCTCTGGCACGCGCGCCGTGGTTCCAACGTGCGACTGCGCGACGCGCTGCACCACCTGTCGGCCCGGCGCTTTGCCGATGTCGGGCTGAACGTCGACCTCAAGCACTCCGGTTGCGAGCGGGCGCTGCTCGACGGCCTGCGGGCTGCCGGGCTGACCGACCGCACGGTGATCTCCTCGCAGGTTCCCCAAGTGCTCGACCGGGTACGCGCGCTGGAGCCACGGGCTCGGGTGGGGATCTCGGTCGGCGGGCGGATAGCCAGGCTGAGCCAACGGTGGGGTGGTTGGCGAGAGCAGGTCTTAAGCGGCCTTGAGGACCGCCGCTGGGATGCGCTGATGGCCCAGCACCGGCTGGTCTGCCCGAGCCTGCTCGAGGCGGTCGTCGCCCGCGGCGGCCTGCTCTACGCCTGGACAGTCAACGAGCGCCCCGCGATCGAGCGACTCCGGGGGCTCGGGGTGCACGGGATCACCACCGGCGACCCCAGGTTGTTCGTCTGAGGCATGCCGGCTCGACGGGTCAGCGCGGCGTGAGCATCGCTGCCACCGCCGAGTTCGTCGCGCCGCCCGAGGACGGTCGCGTGTACAGCCACGAGCTGAGCCCCGGATTCGCCGACACGGCGCCGTCGGGCCGGGTCCGCCTGGACGCGGTGGCGCGCTGGCTTCAGGACGTGGCCTATGCCGACGTCGCCGACGCCGGTATCGAGCGCGCTGCTGTGTGGGTTGTGCGCCGCAGCCGGATCGCGGTCGGCGAGTTCCCGCGGTTTGGAGAGCGGTTCTCGCTGGCGACGTTCTGTAGCGGGCTGGGCCGGATGTGGGCCGAGCGCCGCACGAATGTGATCCGCCTCGGCGAGCAGCGACCGTGCGTCGAGGCGGTGTCGCTGTGGGTGCACCTCGACCCCGGCACCTGGCGCCCGACGGCGGTGACCCCCGGCGAGCTCGAGGTCTACGGCGGCGCCGCCGGGGGTCGGCGCGTGACCGCGCGGCTGCGCCATCCTGCGCCCGTGACGCCGGTCAACGGCGACTCGCGCTCGCAATGGACGTTCCGCGCGATCGACTGCGACCTCGCCGACCACGTCAACAACGCCGCCTTCTGGCAGCCGCTCGAGGAAGAGCTGCTGGCAGGCGCCGAGCCCGATCGGATCGACGCCGAGATCGAGTACCGAACGCCCGCGCAGCCGGGGATCGTGGAGGTCGTACGGGACGGCGCGAAACGCTGGCTGATCGACCGAGAGGGGGAGACGCTGGCCTCGATCATCGTGGCCGAGCGGTAGCCGCGGCACCCGCGCGTTTCACTCTGCGGAAAAAACCCCGATATCGATCAGTCTGTGGACTAGGCTGTGGCAGCCGGAGATGTTTGGCACATGGAAGGCGAGCTCCAGCAAAATCTAGGGCGCAACCTGAGGGCCTATCGCAAGGCCCACAACCTCAGCCAGGAAGGTTTCGCCGAGATCATGGGCGTCCATCGGACCTACATGGGAGGGCTCGAGCGGGGCGAGCGAAACCTCACACTCCGAAGCCTCGAACGGATCGCAACGCGCATCTCGATCGACCCGGTGCAGCTGCTGGAGCGATCGGGCGACGGCCGCTGATCGCTCCGGGCGGCGCCCCGATCACAGCGACCAGTCGGGCTCGGCGAACGTGAAGCTGTCCCCGGCCTGCCATGCGTTGAGCCCGGGGTGGCGGTCCCCGCGGAAGCGCACCAGCGAGCGCAGCGACACCGGCGGGCGGCCGTGGTCGGCGGTGATGCTGGCCGGTACGTCGATTGCGGCGACCGGCGCCACGAGGTAGGGCGCGGCCACCCGCGGCCCGAACAGGACCACGTTGCGGGTCCCGGGGAGCGCCGCGCTGGGGACGATCGCGCCCGGGAAACCGGTGCGGATCCGTGCGGCCAGCTGCTGGCAGGCGCCGTGGTCGTCGGCGACGAGCTCCTCGGCGCTGATTCCGAACTCGGCCGCCGAGTCGAACGTGATCTCCGGCAGCCCTTGCACCGGCACCTCGAGCGCCCAGGTCCGGGTGCTCACCGCCGCCACCTGCTCGGGCCGGCGCAGATCGGCGTTGCGGATCAGCTCGGCCAGGGGCCCGAGCGGGTGCAGCGACAGGTATTGGGTCGGCTCGTCCTCGTCGGCGCGGCTGAAGCGCGCGGACTGCCAGGCGGCGACCGTGCGCAGCGGCGTCGAGTAGGCAGCGAAGCGGTAGCAGACCATCGGCTAGTGTCCCGAGCCGTAAATTGGATGCCATTCGAGCGGCCCCTGGCGGCGTCGCGCGGCGTCCTCGTCGCCTCGCGTAGCTCCGCTACGCCACGGCTCCTGCGTCCTTGCGCGCCATCCACCAGTGGCCACTCTCGGTGGCACCGAATTTCCGCCCCGCGACACTAGAACGCCAGCGTGCTGCGCATCGCGCCGGCGATCATCAGCAGCCGCGGCTCCTCGATCGGGTCGTCGAGCAGCTCCCGCGGCGTCCGCGAGCCGAGATCGGACCGCGGCCACCCGAACCACTCGACAGTCCCCGACGGCGTCAGCGCGAACCGGAGCTGGTTGACGATCCGCGCAACCAGGCGCACCCGGCGGGCGTCCTCGCCCTCCGGCTGGGCCGACTCACCCGGCGACAGCCAGCGCTGCAGCTGCCTGGCGCTGACGCCGAGCAGCTCGGCCAGCCGCGTCTGCGGGACCTCGGTCGCGGCCGCGAGCCACCGCACCATCTGCTTGGGCGTGCGGTCGGCGCTGACCGGCTCGCGTTCGGCGATCGCGGCCAGCGACTGGCGGATGCTCTCGAGGGCCACGCGCAGCTGGTCGCGCGCCGCCGGCGACCCCGGCTCCTCGAGCGCCCGCCGGGCGCTGAGGGCGGAGCGCAGCACGATCACCGCGTGCGTGGGGTCGATCGCCTCCCAGCGCCGCGTGTTGGTGTCCTCGATCCCCGACGCGATCTCGCGCACGGCGACGGCGATCGCCGGCGGGATCGTGCGCTCGCGGGCGAGCCGGTCGTTGAGGCGCTGGATCTCGGCCGCGGCGGCCGCCGGCTGGGACAGGTCGGTGATCGTTTCGAGGACGGCGCTCATCGTGTGGTCGAGCCGGTCGCTCCGGTTGCTCCGGTCGCTCCGGTCGCTCCGGTCGCTCCGGTTGCTCCGGTCGCGGCGGAGCCGTGGCGAGCGTTGGCGTATAACTGTCGTCATTGTACGACGTCTAGACGACAGAGCCCGTGAATGGTTAGCGCCGCGTGTCGAGCACCGCGCGCGCTGCGTTATGCCCGGGGATGCCGCTGACCCCGCCGCCGCGCCGGGCGCCGGCTCCGCACAGCCACACGTTCGGGTGGTCGGTTTCGACGCCCCAGCTTCCCTCCTCGTCGGGCGATTCCGCGAACGGCCAGGCGAGGTCGCGGTGGAAGATGTGCCCGCCGGGCATCGCGAGCTCGCGCTCGAGCTCGGGAGGGGTCAGCGCCTCCAGGCAGGGGTTTCCGGCGGCGTCGCGCCAGAGGCAATCCTGCAGCGGCTCGGCCAGCACCGAGTCGACCGACCGCAGCGTGGCCTCGACGGCCGTGCGCTTGGCGGTCGCCGCGGCAGTCCCGGCGGCGGCGAACAGCCGTGCGGGCATATGCAGCGCGAACAGCGTCAGCGTGTGTGCGCCGGCCCGCCGCAGGTCAGCGGACAGGATGCTGGGGTCGGTGAGCGAGTGGCAGTAGAGCTCGCACGGCGGCAGCGCGGGGATCTCGCCGCGGTCGGCCTGCTCGAAGGCCCGCTGCAACTGCTCGTAGCTCTCGTTGACGTGAAACGTCCCCGCGAACGCGTCAGCCGGTGCGACCGTCGGGTCGCGCACGTGGGGAAGGCGCGACAGCAGCATGTTGAGCTTCAGCTGCGAGCCCTCGGGCGCGGCAGCCGTCGCCCGATCTCCGAGCAGCCTCGACAGCACCGCGGGCGCGACGTTGGCGAGCACGTCGGGCGCGGCATAGGTGGTGCCGTCCGCGCACGCGACCTCGGTCGTCCGGCCGTCGGTCCGGATCGACACGACCTCGGCCTCGGGCCCTGTCCTGGTGGCCACACCCGAGCCGCGGGCGGCGTCGGAGAGCGCGCCGGAGAGCGAGCCCATGCCGCCGACCGGCACGTCCCAGCGGCCGGTCCCGTTGCCGATCACGTGGTAGAGGAAGCATCGGTTCTGCCTCAGGTCGGGGTCGTCGACCGCGGCGAACGTGCCGATCAGAGCGTCGGTGGCGACCACGCCGCGCACCAGATCCGAGCGGAACGTCCACTCCAGCGACTCCGACAGCGGCTGCTCGAACAGCATCCGCCACGCGACCTCGTCGTCGACGATCTCGCGCAATTGATCGCGCGACCGCAGCGGCTGCGTCAGCGTCGGGAACAAGCGCTCGGCCGCGCGCTCGAGGATCGCGTGAAACCGCTCCCAGGCGCCGAACGAGCCGGCGTCCGCGGTCACGGCGATCAGCGATTCCCGCGTCGCGCGTTCGTCGCGGGCGATCAGCAGCCCCGTGTCACCGTTGGGGGTATAGGAGGACACCCGCCGTCGGCGCAGCCTCAGGTCGAGTCCGAGCGCCCGCCCAAGCGAGACCGGGAACAGGCTGACCAGGTAGGCGTAGCGCGACAGCCGCGCGTCGACGCCCTCGAACGGGCGCCCCGATACCGCGGCGCCGCCGAGTTGCTCGCGGCGCTCGAGCACCACCACCGAGCGGCCGGCGCGGGCGAGCATCGTCGCCGCGACCAGCCCATTGTGGCCGCCGCCGACGACCACGGCGTCGATCGCCCGACCACCCGGCGCCTCGCCCATCAGCGAAATAGCGCGTCGACCGAAACGCTGATCTTGCGCGGCTCGTGGCCGGGGCGCGGGACGCCGAAGCGCTCCTGGTCGGGACGCACGGCCTCGCAGGTCGCCTTGACGGCGTCCGTCAGAAAGCGCGACGGCTTGCCATAGCCGTGCGCGTCGTCGATGCCCCGGGGGCGGTGGTAGTACCGGACCGGCACGTAGAGATGAAGCTGGCGGCGGGCGCGCGTCATCGCAACGTACAGCAGCCGGCGCTCCTCGTCGATCTCCTCGCTGGTTCCCGCGGACATGCAGGCGGGGAAGTTGCCGTCGTAGATCGCGAGCACGTGTACGGCTCCCCATTCCAGGCCCTTGGCCGAGTGGATCGTCGACAGCACCAGGTAGTCCTCGTCGAGCAGCGGGGGCCCGGCCAGGTCGGCGCTGGATTGCGGCGGATCGAGCGCGAGCTCGGCCGCGAAGTGGCCCAGGTCCGAGGACTCGCGCGCCGCCGCCACGAGCTGCTCGAGGTCGGTCAGGCGGACGGGCCCGTCCGGGTAGCGGGCGCTGATCAGCGGCGCCAGCGCGTCGCGCAGAACCTCCGCGCGCGGCCCTGTCGGCCCCGGGACGCGGGCGGTCCGCAGCGCGTCGATCAGCCCGTCTGCGGATTCCCGGACCGCCGCCGGCAGGCGCTCGCGCGCCTGCTCCCAGGCAACCAGGCTGTCGCCGCCGCCCGCGCTCGCGCCCACCAGCACGTCCAGCGCGCGCCGCGCCGTGACCGGGCCGACGCCCTCGAGCAGTTGCAGGATCCTGAACCAGGCGAGCTCGTTGCGCGGATTGTCGACCAGCCTGAACAGCGCGATCAGGTCCTTGACGTGGGCGGCCTCGAGATACCGCAGGCCGCCGTACTTGACGAACGGGATCTGACGCCGGGTGAGCTCGAGCTCGAGCAGGTCGCTGTCGTGGGAGGTGCGCATCAGCACGGCCTGCTCGCGCAGGTCCATGCCCTGTTCGCGCGCCCGCAGCACCCGTTCGCACACTTCGGTGGCCTGGGAGCTCTCGTCGCGGATGAAGATCAGCTCCGGGCGGGTGCCGTCGCGGTCCTCGGTGTGGAGCTGCTTCCGGTAGGACCGGGCCGCCTGCTCGGCGACCGCGTTGGCGGTGTCGAGGATCTGCTGCGAGGAGCGGTAGTTGCGCTCGAGCGTCACGAACGTCGCCTCGGGGAAGTGGCGGCCGAACTCGAGGATGTGCTCCGGCGAGGCCGAGCGCCAGCCGTAGATCGCCTGCATGTCGTCGCCGACCGCGGTGAGCTCCCGGCAGCGGCGTCGCAGCGACCGCACGATCTCGACCTGAAGCCCGTTGACATCCTGGTACTCGTCGATCAGCACGTGGTCGAACGCGTCCTCGAGCGCGGCGCCGATGACCTCGTCGGCGGCGAGCGCGCGCCAGTAGAGCAGCAGGTCGTCGAGGTCCAGCGCGGACAGGGCGCGTTTACGGGCCGTATAAGCCTTCAGCAGCGCCGCGATCTCCTCGACGTGCTCCTCGCACCAGGGAAAGCTCTCGGCCACCACCTCCGACAGCGTCCGCTGGGCATTGACCGTGCGCGAGTAGATATCCAGCAACGTGCTCTTCTTCGGGAAGCGGCGGTCGCGCTGGGCGTGGCCGTGCTCCTCGCGGATCAGGTCGAGCAGGTCGGCGGCGTCGCCCGCGTCGAGCACCGCGAAGCCGGCCGCCAGCCCCAGCGAGGACGCGTGCATCCGCACGAACCGGTGGGCGACCGAGTGAAACGTGCCGCCGACCACGCCGCCGGCGCCGCCGGGCATCGCCACCAGCGAACGGGCGCGGCCGAGCATCTCCCGGGCGGCGCGGCGCGTGAACGTGAGCAACAGGATCCGCTCCGGGGCGACGCCCTCGTTGACCAGCCACGCCACTCGCGAGCACAGGGTCGTGGTCTTGCCGGTCCCCGCGCCGGCCAGGATCAGCAGCGGGCCGCCCGGGTGGGTCGCGGCCGCCGCCTGCTCGGGGTTGAGCCGGGACAGCCACGGAGGCGCGTCGAGCTGGTCCGGTGAGGCGGTGGCGAACATGTGTTCCGGCAACCTAGGGCCGCGACCGGACGGACTGCAAGCGGATCGACAGAATGGCGCGGTGGCCTCGCTGCGAGCGCTGATCGGTGCGGATGACCCCGAAGGGTGGAGGGGGCATGCCCGCGAGTCGATCGTGGATGTCAACGACGGGATCGTCGCGGCGGCGGGCGTCGCGGAGGGGTTCGCCAGGGCCGGCGCGACGACCCATACGCTGTTGATGGCGGGCGTGGTGGTGATGGTGGCCGGCGGGTTCGCTGCGGCGGGCGCCCGCTACACCGAGGAACGGACCGAGTGGGAGATGAACCGGCGCCTGCTCGCCGCCGAGCGAGCCGCAATCGAGGCCGATCCGGAGGCTGAGCTCGAGGAGCTCGCCGGCATTTACGAGGCCAAAGGCCTTGAGTCCGCGCTCGCGCGCCGGGTGGCCGAGGCGCTCACCGAGCACGATCCGTTCGCCGCGCACGCCGACGCCGAGCTGCGGCTCGACGCCTTCAGCTCACCCCGAGCGAGCGTCTACGCGGCGCTGACCGCGGGCCTGTGCTTCGCGCTCGGGGCTGCGCTTCCGCTGGCGGTGATCGTCGCGATGCCGGTGGGTCAGCGAGTCGAGTTCAACGTTCGTCGCCGTGCTGCTGGCCCTCGCGCTGACGGGCTGGTTCGCTTCCTGGCTGACCAGCCTTCCCGTGTTCCGGCTGGCGCTCCGCAATCTGCTGCTGGGCGCGGTCACGATGGCAGCCGGCGTGATCATCGGGCTGGTCGTCGGGATCTAGTCTCCGGCGGGTTCGTCGGACGCCCGGGTGCGCCAACCTGTGCCGATGTCCCCGCCGACCTCCAGCCGGTCCCGTCGCCTGCGCCGGCAGCTCGTCGAGCGCCTGCGTGCCGACGAGGTGCTCGCGTCGCCGCGGGTCGCCGCCGCGTTCGCCGAGGTCCCGCGTGAGCGGTTCATCCCTGAGCTGCTCGAGCGCGAGGGGCTCGAGGCCGTATACCGCGACGAGCCGGTCGTGACCAAGCGGGACGCCCAGGGAATGCCGCTGTCGTCCTCTTCGCAGCCGGCGATCATGGCCAAGATGCTCGAGCTGCTCGACCTGCGCCCGGGCCAGCGCGTGCTCGAGATCGGGGCCGGCACCGGCTACAACGCGGCGCTGCTGTCCCACATCGTCGGCTCCGCCGGGCAGGTGACCTCGGTCGACGTCGATCCGGAGCTGGCCAGGGCCGCCAGACGCGCGCTGCGCGACGCCGGGGTACGTGCCACAGTGGTCACCGGCGACGGCCGCAACGGGCACCAGGAACGGGCGCCGTATGACCGGATCATCGTCACCGCGTGCGCCGACGACATCCGTCGGACGTGGCTCGAGCAGCTCGCCGACGGCGGGCGCCTGGAGCTTCCGCTGCGCCTGGATCGCGACGGCGCCGCGATCCAGCTGATCCCGGCGCTCGAGCGGCGCGGTCGCCGCCTGCATCTGGTGGCGATGACGTGGGGCGGGTTCATGCCCCTGCACGGGGGCGACGGCGGCTGGCGGCCGCCGCGGGCCACGCTCGGCGCCAGTCGCTCCGGGCAGGGCACGCCCTCGTCGCTGGTCTCGATCAGCGGCGCCGGCGTGGCGGGGCTGTCGGACGGCGCTGCGCGCCGGTTGCTGGCCGCAGCGCTGACCGGCGACGCGGAGCCCGTGGCTCACGGGATGACCCGGATCGGCAGCTCGCACCCGCCGATGCTGTTGATCTACCTGCTGCTGACGATCCCCGCGAGCCGGCGGGTGACCGTGCAGGCTGGCGGCCGGCTCGGGATCGGGATCGTCGACCGGGGCGCCGGCGGGCTGGCCGTGCTGTCGGTGCGCAGCCCGTGGGGGTCGGGCGGCGACAACCACCGGACGCGGACTCGCTGGCGGCTCGACGGGTACGGGCGCGGCGCTGCCGTCGCCGAGCTCGAGGCGCTGCTCGAGGACTGGCGCGAGCTGCGGCGGACCGGGCGTGACCACCTGAAGCTCACCGCGTACGGCTCCGGCGAGCGGCTGCGGCTGCGGTTCGCCTGGGGCGCCTGAACCCGCCGCGCGCGGACCGCCGTCCCCCGGAGCGCCGGCCCGCGCGGTCTGTATTGTTAACCGTGTGGTGAACGATCCGTTCCGAGCGCTGTCGCACCCGATCCGCCGTGGGATCGTCGAGCGCCTCGCCGCCGGACCGGCGACCGTGGGGCAGACGACCGCCGGCTTCGGCGTGTCCAAGCCGGCGATCACCAAGCACCTGAAGGTGCTCGAGGAGACCGGCGTGGTCCGCCGCGAGGTGATCGGCCGCACGCACCGGCTGTCGCTCGACCCCGAGGTGTTGAGCGTGGCAGCCGATTGGATGGATCGCCAGCGCACCCTGTGGGGGCGCCTGTTCGACGTCGTCGACGAGTACCTAAAGGAGGAAGATCCGCGATGAACACCCCGCCGAAAGTCTCAGCGCAGGAGTGGGAGGCCGCCCGCGAGCGGCTGCTGGTCAAGGAGAAGGAGCTGACCCGCGCGCGCGATGGGTTAGCGGCTCAGCGGCGCCGGATGCCGTGGATGCAGCTCGACAAGCAGTACCGCTTCGAGGGCCCGAACGGACCGGCGAGCCTGCTCGACCTGTTCGAGGGCCGGCGCCAGCTGATCGTCTACCGGTTCTTCTACGAGCCGGGGGTGTCGGGCTGGCCGGACACCGGCTGCTACGGCTGCTCGTTCCTGGCCGACCAGGTCGCACATCCGGCCCATCTCAACGCCCGCGACACCACGCTGGCATTCGTCTCCCGGGCGCCGCAGGCGAACATCGCCCAGTGGAAGGCGCGCATGGGCTGGGAGATTCCGTGGTACACCCTCACCGACGAGTTCGATGCCGACTTCGGCGTTGACGAGTGGCACGGCACCAACGCGTTCATCCGCGAGGGTGAGACGATCTTCCGCACCTACTTCATCAACAACCGTGGCGACGAGTCGATGGGAACCACCTGGACGTATCTCGACCTGACCGCGCTCGGCCGCCAGGAGGAGTGGGAGGACTCGCCCGCGGGCTACCCGCAGACCGCCCCGTACCGGTGGTGGAACCTGCACGACCAGTACGACCAGGCCGCGTGACTGACAGCAACACGCTGCGGATCCAGCGCACCTACCGCGCCCCCGCGCAGGCGGTGTTCGACGCCTGGACCAGCGAGGAGGTGATCCGGCGCTGGTGGCACGCCGAGGTCGGCTGGGAGACCTCGGAGGCGGAGGTCGACCTGCGGGTGGGGGGCGCGGTGCGGGTGGTGATGCGCGACTCGCAGTCGCACGCAGAGTACGGAGGCGGCGGGCGCTACACCGAGATCGACCCCCCGAACCGCCTGGCGTTCACGTGGATCTGGGACGACAACAGTACGCGGACGCTGATCGAGATCGAGTTCGAGGAGGCGGACGGGGTCACCACGGTCAACTTCACCCACAGCGACCTGTGGGACGAGGAGGCCGTGCGCGGCCACGAGGGTGGCTGGAACCGCTGCTTCGACCACCTCGAGCGCGCGCTCGCGTCAGCTGGCTGAACCCGAGCGGCTACCGTCCTGCGGGATGTCCCCCCGGAGGCTCGCCGCAGTCCTGGCCGTGACGGTCCCACTGACCGCGGGATGCGGGTCGACGTCGCTGTTCGGGGCCAAGTCGAAGAGCACGTCGTCCACGACGCCGCCGGCGAGCGCCGCGGGCGCCAAGAGCACCCAGCCGGCGCCGCAGCCGGCGGCCGTGACCAGCATCGACGGCAGCTTTCAGACGATCGTCCCGAGCGGCTTCGTCGACGCCACCCGGTCGGTTTCAAGCGGCGTCGCCAACGTCCAGTACCTGGCGATCGGCCCGCGCGCGAACGGGTTCGCCACGAACATCAACGTGATCCGCGAGCCCGCCGCCGGCCGCACCAACATCAACCGGATCACGGGCCTCGAGGTCGCCACGATCAAGCGGATCGACCCGCGCGCGGACCGATTCTCCCAGCCCACCGCGATCATCGTCGGCGGCCGGCCCGGCCGCGCCGTCGACTACTACAACCGCCCGACCGGCGAGCGGCTGCTGCACCAGCGCCAGGTGTTCGTCGCCCACGGCCAGTGGATCTACACGATCACCTACTCGGCGCTGCCGGACGCCTACGCGGCCGGCGTGGGCGCCGTGGACCGGGTTGCAGCCGGGTGGAAATGGCTGTAGGCAGGGCCGCGGCTCCGCCGATCGTCCTAAGACCAAAAGCGCCTGGTAAGCGGGCGCCGGCTGCTGCACCATCAGGGACATCCGAAGGCGAGAATGAGGAGTGACAATGTCAAGCACGCTGACTGCCAGCCAGCAGATCACCGAGGAGGTCAGCTCCTGGCCGGGCGTCGAGGCCGGTCCCGGCCGCCGCGGCGAGTTCTCATTCAGGGTCGGCGCCCGCGAGGTGGGACACCTGCACGGCGATCACGCCGCTCACTTCATGTTCAGCAAGGACCTGTTCCTCCAGCTCCAAGACGAGGGCCGGGTGGTCCATCACCCGGTGTTCCCCGATCGCGACGGGCCCGGCGCCCGCCGGATCGAGGCCGAGGGCGACGTCCGCGACGTGATCGAGCTGATGCGACTCAACTACGACCGGATCGTGGGGCTGCGCACCCAGGCGGGGATCGCCACATGACCCGGCTCGTCGGCATCAACCACATCGCGCTCGAGGTCGACGACGTCGACGAGGCGCTGGACTGGTACGGGCAGTTCTTCGAGCTCGAGCTCGACGGACGGCACGGGTCCCAGATGGCGTTCGTCGACATGGGCGACCAGTTCATCGCGTTCACCGCCGGCCGCAGCCAGCCGCCGGACACCAGCCGCCACTTCGGGCTCGTGGTCGACGACAAGGAGGCCGTGCGGGCCGCGCTCAAGCGGGCCGGACTGAACGTCAGGGACGCGGGCTCGCTCGACTTCAACGACCCATGGGGCAACCACCTGCAGGTCGTCGACTACCGCGACATCCAGTTCACCAAGGCCCCGGAGGTGCTCGAGGGGATGGGCCTCGCCGGCCTTCAGAAGCGCGATTCGGCGATCGAGGAGCTGCGTCAGAAGGGGCTGGTCGGCTAGCGCCCTGACGAACGCGCATCTCGTGTACGGTGCGGCGCGATGAAGCAGCTCCGCGGAAGCGCGCGCACCCCCGTGCCGGCCACGCCGGAGCGGTGCATCGCCCTGTTCGAGGCGGTCGAGGCCTACCCGTCGTGGTATCCGGAAGTGGTCCAGGAGCTGACCGTGCTGGAGCGCGAGGACGACGGCCGCCCCACCCGGGTGCAGACCACGCTCCACGTCGCCAAGGGCCCGATCACCAAGGACTTCCATCTGGTGCTCGCGGTCGTCAGCGACCGGCGCAGCGAGGTCGCGCTCACGCGCGTCAAGCACCCGGGGTCGGGCAACGAGGAGTTCGAGGCCACCTGGCACGTGACCGACCCGGGCGCGGAGATCAGCCTCGACCTCGCGGCCAGCCTCGACGTCCCGCGGTTGCTGCCGGTGGGCGGGATCGGCGACGCGCTGGCCGAGGGTTTCGTCGCGGCCGCCGCCAACCAGCTGCGCTGAGCGCCAGTTACTCGTAGACGACCCGCGCGGGCGGCCGCGGGCCATCGGGCGCCAGGAACTCGAGCAGCCGCTCGGCCTCGGCGAGCAGCGCCGCCCGGTCGGCCCTTCGCAGCCGGCCGATCGGCGCCAGCTCGAGCGCGTCGTCGCCCAGCCGCCAGGTGCCGGCCACGAACCCGTCGATCAGGAACGCGCGCATCAGGCGGTCGCGGAAGATCGTGGTGCGGTGCGCGGCGTCGATGATCCGACCGCGGTCGGCGTGGGCCAGGATCACGTTGTCGAACGGGGCCAGCAACCTCGGCGGCGCGGGCGCGTCCGCCTCGGCCAGCGGGGCGTCCGGGACGTCGAACAGCTCGACCCCGTCCTCGCCGGTGAAGGTTCGCAGCGACGGGCGCATCCGCTCGACGACCGGGCGAAGCCTGGTCAGGCCCGACCACGCCTGGATGTCGGCGACCGTGCTCGGACCGAACGCGCGGAAGTATCGCCCGATCAGGTTCTCGGACTCGAGCCCCGCGTTCAGCTCGACCCCGAGCCAGCCGTCGGCGGTGGTGCAGCGCGCCTGCCCGCTGCGGCGCCAAAGCCCGCGCGGCGGCTGCTGGACCACGGGGGAGAGCAGGTTGATCGCGTAGGCCAGCGACGCCGCGTCGGCGTCCGGCCAGCGCTGCGACAGCGCGCGACTGAGCTCGGCCCGCGTGCTGGGGTGCTCGGCGAGGTGCACGCGGCCCGCGTCGACCAGCGCGTCGAGGTCGACGCCGGCGAGCTGCTTGCGCAAGGCGCTGCCGCGAAAGCCGCCCGCCAGCACCGGCGCCATCAATGGCCACAGCCGGGCGTAGTCAGCCGCCGTGACCAGATGGATCGTGCAGCGCATGAGCCAGCCGCGAACCGCAGTGCGGCCGGCGATCAGCTCCGAGAGCCGCTCGGGCTCGAACGCGTCGATCCGGCTCCACAGCCCCACGTAGGGGGCCTGGGGCTCCTGCGCCTGCATGCCCAGCAGGTGCTCGAGCATCTCGGCTGCCGGGACCGCGGCGGTACGCTCGAGCAGGTGCTGGCGGGCCAGCAGGGTGCGGTTGAGCGCCCGCCTCGACAGCACGGGCGCTCGGTCGCGGCTGCGACTCACTGCATCGCCTGGATCGCCCAGCCGTTGCCGTCGGGGTCGCTGAAGAACACGAACCGGCCCCACGGAAATTCCTGCACGTCGCTGACCTCGATTCCGCGCTCGGTCAGGTCGGCGTGCGCCGCGTCGGCGTCGGACACCACCATCTGCAGGCCCTTCGCCGAGCCCGGGGGCATGTCGACCAGGCCCTTTCCGATCGCGATCGAGCACGCCGACCCGGGAGGGGTCAGCTGCACGAAGCGGATCTCATCGCTGACCGTGTGGTCGTGATCGAGGTGAAATCCGACCTGCTCGTAGAACGCCTTGGCGCGGTCGACGTCTGAGACCGGAACGGCGATCAGCTCGAGCTTGTAATCCATGGTGCGCTCCTCGGGTGATGGTGGGATGGAGTGAGGTTTCGGAACGGACGCTACGGTTCCGGATAGTACCACATGTGGCGGAACGAAGCAATCCGTTCCGAATCGGATATGCTGTCAGAGATGCCAGGCGACAACCGGACGAAACGGCGCGACGAGACCGCCATCGACGACCAGACCGAGAAGCCGAGGCTGAGCGGCCGCCGCGCCGAGGCGGCGGCCAACGACGCGCGCGTGCTGGCGACCGCCCGGGCGGTCCTGACCGTCGCTCCCGGGACTCCGATGGCGGAGATCGCCGCGCGCGCCGGCGTCGGGGTCGGGTCGCTGTATCGCCGCTTCCCCAGCAAGGAGGCGCTCGCCCACCGGCTGTGCCTGGAGGGGATGAACGCGATCGCCGACGTGGCGCGCGACGCGCTGGTGCGGATCGACGAGGGCGACCCGTGGGAGGCGTTCGTGGGGTTCGTGGCGGGCGCGGTCGAGGCCGGCGCGGGTTCGCTGCGCGGGCTCGCGGGGACGTTCACGCCAGACGACTGCCTCAACCGTGTGGCCGTCGACATGGCCGGGCTGATGCAGCAGGTGCTCGAGCGCGCTCAGGCGGCCGGGGCGGTCCGCGACGACATCACCACCAACGACGTCGGGCTGTTCTTCGAGATGCTGCGAGCGATCCGCGTCGGCGATGCCGATCGCAGCGACGCCCTGCGGCGGCGCTATATCGAGATGCTGTCGCCGGCGTTCCGGGCCCCCGCCAACGGCGAGCTGACCGTCCCGCCGGCGTCCTGGGCCGAGATCAGCGGCGCCTGGAACCCGTAGGCGCCGGCGGAAACCGCCGGGCGGCATCCTCGGGCGCCACGCCCAGCGCGTTGGCGAAGAACGCGACGGCGTGATACTGACCGGCCAGCGCCACGAGCTCCACCAGCTGCTCCGGGGAGTAGCGCTGCGACAGCGCGCTCCACAGCGCGTCGGGCACGGTCGCGGTGTCGTGCAGCTCGTCGGCGAACTCGATCAGCAGCCCCTGAGCCTCGCTCCACGCCGGATCGTCCGCGCCGCCGTTGACCGTCGCCTGGAGCTGGGCGTCGGTCAGGCCCACGACCGGGCCGAAGATCGCGGCGTGCACGCCCCACTCGTACTCGCATCCGCACCGGGCGCACGTCCGGTGGATCACGAGCTCGCGATCGAGCGCATCGAGCGTGCCGTAGTTGAGCAGGTAGGCGCCGGTGCTGCGCAGCTTGTCGAGCAGGTGGCCGTTGTGGGCGACCGTGCGAAACAGCTTCAGCGGCTCCTGTCCCGGCGGCATCATCCGCTCGAGCGTGTTGGCGACATCGGGGTCATAGGGCGGGGACAGCGGGGCCAAGCGTGAGGCTTGCGGCGGCTTCGTCTGGGTCTGCATGTCGACCTTTCGCTTTGAATTTCGAAGCAGTCTGAGGCGACCGTATCGCTTCGGAAAGCGAAGCGCAAGCGCCTCGCCGCCCGGCGAGCCGACAGCCGAGCCCGGTGTAATCCTTCGTTGCACGTGAGCGCCCGCGGCGACGACATCGACGACTCACCGGCGGAGGCCCACGCCCGCGGGCCGCTGCGGCGACTGCTCGACCTGCTGACGCGTCCCGGGCGGTCGCTGGAGGGCACCGGGACCGATCCGGACCCGCGGTTCACATTCGCCAACGAACGGACCTTCCTCGCCTGGAACCGAACGGCGCTGGCGCTAATCGCGGCGGGTCTGGCAGCCGCGCAGTTCCTCAAGTTCAACCTTCACGGGCTGCGCCTGATCATCGCGGTGCCGCTGATCTTGCTCGGCGCCCTGCTCGCGCTCGCGAGCTATTCGCACTGGGAAGACAGCGAGCGGGCGATGCGCCTGCACAAGCCACTGCGGTACTCGTGGATGCCGCGCGTCCTGACCGGGGGCATCGCCGTGATCGCCGTGCTGGGCGGGATCCTGGCGATCGTCGATCGGCTCACCCACTGATCGGTGCCGCCCGAGCCGCCCGACAGTCCGGCGACCGAATCCTCGATCGACGATCCGGGCCAGGCCCGCGAGCGCACCGCGCTGGCGTGGACGCGGTCGGCGCTGAACATGGCGGCAGTCGGAATTCTGATCGTGCGCGGCGCGTTCGAGGGTCAGCTCGACGCGCTCGGGGTCGCCAGCGCGATCGCGCTCGCCGCGCTGTCGGGACTGACCTGGAACCGCGGACGGATCATCTATCGACTGCGGCGGGGACCCGGCTTTCACCTGGCCGTCGAGACCGAGTCATTCTGGCTGCTCACGCTCGCGACCGTGGCGGTCGCAGTGCTCGCGATCGTCGTGATCGTCCTGGCCTGAGCGATCAGGATCCTTCGGGGACCGGGGTGGCGTCGGGGAGCGCCCGCAGGTAGTCGTCGATGCCCGGCGGCGCGTAGCCGTCGACGCGCTCGTCGTGGCGGCGCCTGGCGCTCGACGCGATCGACTGTCCGGGGGCGAACTCGGGCGGTCCAGCGGTCACCGGGATCTCACTGAGACGGTGGTAGGCGTGCATCACTCGGTAGAACCCGCGACGCGAGTCGACGATCGGGCCGGCGTAGTCAGGCGCGATCGTACCGTCGCTGCCGTCGTCGTCGTCGGGGTTGACCCGGACGCCGGCCTGGAGCGATCCCGGCGCCAGCCGCAGCCCGCAGGCCTGTGCGCGTTGCACCATCCACAACAGCGCGATAGCCGACAGCGATGCGTCCCGGGATCCACCGCCGACCTCGGTGTGCACGCCGGAGAACCACACCTGCTGGACCGTCTGGCCCTCGACCGCGGCGGGCTGTGTCCACAGCGTCGGTTTGAACGCCCGGCGCTGCTCGTCGATCGACACCGCGTGGAAGGCGTTGCGCACGCGGCTGCTCAGCTGCGTGTCGTGGAAGCCCCACAGCTGCTGCCAGCCCCCGAACCGCTTGGAGACCTCCTCCCAACCCGGGATCGTGTCGGGGATCCCGAGCGCGCCGACCGTGTCCCAAACCCCGATGAAGTGGATCTCGTCGTCCTTGTAGGAGTAGGTGCGGCGGAAGATTTTTGAAGCCAACGCGCTGGGGTGCGTTTGCGAGGTCCGGTCCCGGTAGAACCCGAACGCCTCGTCGACGCGCTCGACGTTGTCCGGCCGCAGGATCCCGCAGTTGCGGATCAGGCCGCCGAGGCTCCGTGCCGTGTACGCCCCGCGACTGAAGCCGAACAGGAACAGCTTGTCGCCGGGTTCGTAGCGCTCGGCCAGAAACCGGTAGCAGTTGCGGATGTTGGCGGACAACCCGTAGCCGAACGCGCCGCCGACCAGGCGCTCCCCGCCGGCGGTCCCGACGCCCGGCTCGTAGAACAGCCGCTGGTCGTCGGACACCTCGACGCCGAGCGCCAGCTTGGCGACGTTCGTCGGCGCGGCGACCCCGTCGCGCGCCTCATCGGGCACGTTCCAGGTGCCGTCGCAGCACACCACCAGCGACTTGGGCATCTGATGCTTTAGCTCGCCGGCGACCGCCGTCCTGATGCGTCAGCCGCCCGGGTGCGAACGCACCGGGGAGACCCGTTCCGAGTTGGTACAGATCCCGATCTGACCGTGATTGGCCGGCACCGGATTGAACAGCAGCCCCTGCTGGCGCCCGGTCCGAACAACCGCATCCGCGCCGCACTGAAGTGGTTGGCGCAGAAGCCGGCGTCCGCGTAACTGAACGTGAAATGGCCGCGCTTGCCGTGGGCGATCACCACCATCGACACCGGACCCGACTCATGTTTGAGCGTGGCCGCGATCTTGTGACCGGCGGAGTTGAGCAGCGTCACCGATCGAGTACCTGCAGGCCCCGTCATTCGCATTGCACACCCCCTATGACCGTGTGAGTCAGTCTCTAAAACGCTCCGACCTTCGTGTTCAGCTTCCAGTGGTGGCCGCCGTCGGTCGACACGTACACAAGGTTGGTGGCCTTGCTGCTGCCCGTCTGGGCGACCGCGACCAGGCGCTTACCGTTGCCGGGCGCGATCACCGACAGGACCGTGTCACCGAGGAACGCCTGGTACCAGTGCTTGCCGCCGTCACCGGTCGCGTCGACCACCTGGCCGCCGCAGCAGGCGAACATCGTCTTCTGGTTGCCGGCACCGACGTTGCTGACCGCAAGCGGCGCCTGCGCCGCGTTCACGTGCAGGACCGGCCCGTTGGTCTTCCACGTCTTACCGCCGTCGGTCGTCGCCACGGGGTACTGAGCCTGGCCGACGCCCGCCATCCCGAAGCCGCGGGTGGAGTTGAAGAAGATGCGCGGGCTGTGCACCTTGGAAGCGTTGACGTTGCTTCCTGGCTTGAGCGTTCCCGAGCGCTTCTTCATCAGCGTTCCGACCACGGTCTTGGGCGGCCCGGCCTTCTTCGCCGTGGCCGCGCCTGAAAGCGCGAACATTCCGACTGCAACCGCGACGAGCCCAGCGGCTCCAAAGGTGAAACCCGCGGTCCTGAACCACAGACGTCCCATTACATCCCTCCTCGTTTGAGGAACTGCCCCGAAGTGATGAGTGTGCAAAATCGCCGGACGGCGCTTACGCACCGCGTGACATTAAGCACCGCTTCGGACGGGAAAGCAAGGCCCGCAGGTTATGCCCCAGTTAGTGGTCGCCGCCGTGGTGGACCGGCACTATGCCGAGGCCAGCGGCAGCACGCCCGACTCCAGGTCGAGCAGCCGCCGCTTGCGCTCCAGCCCGCCGCCATACCCGGTGAGCGAGCCGTTGGCCCCGATCACGCGGTGGCAGGGAACGATCACCGCGATCGGGTTGCGGCCGTTGGCCAGGCCGACCGCCCGAGGTGCATCGGGGGCGCCGATCGCGCGGGCCACCTCGCCGTAGCTGACGGTCTCGCCATAGGGGATCTCGCACAGCGCCTGCCAGACGCGCCGCTCGAACGCATTGCCGTACAGCTCGAACTCGAGCTCGAATTCGCGGCGGCTGCCGGCGAAGTACTCGTCCAGCTGCGTCCGGACGTCCGCGAACGCGTCGTCGTCGCGCTGCCAGCGGGGGTGGATCGCGACCGGCCGACGGCCCTCGCGCATGTCGAGACGGTGCAGCGCCTCGCCGTCGCCGACCAGCAGCAGGTCGTCGATCGGGCTTTCAATGACTGTGTAGAGGAGGTTCGTGGTCATGCCGGTTAAACGTCGGTCGGCTCCTACGCGTGAGAAGCGACGGCCACGTCGCGCGGCTCGAGGCCCATCGTCTCGGCCAGCAGCTCGTAGGAGTGACGCCGCGCCTCGTGGTCATAGGTGATCGTGACCGCGATCACCTCCTCGGCGCCGTACTGCACCGCCAGCGCCTCGACGTCGGCGGCCACCTTCTCCGGCGTGCCCACGATCGCGCGGCGGCCCGGCATCGCGTTGTCGACGGTCTTGCCCTCGCGCGCGAGAAACTCGAGCGCCTTCTCCGGCGACGGCACCTCGATCAGCCGGTTGCGCCGCAGCAGCATCATCGCCATCCGGCTCGAGGCGGCGAGCCGACGTGCCTCCTCCTCGGTCTCGGCGCACAGCACCCAGGCGGCCACCGCGGTCCGGTGCACGGGCGACTGCTCGGTGGGCTCAAAGTGCTCGCGGTAGGCCGCCGCGATCTCGACGCCCTCTGGGTTGATGAAGTCGGCGAACGCGTACGGCAGCGCCAGCTGCCCCGCCCAGATCGCGCTCTGCAGCGAGGAGCCCAGCAGCCACGGCGCGGGCACCTCCGGGCGGCCGGGCAGCGTGCCGGCCAGCCGGTGAAACGGGTGGTCGTCGGGCAACGTGTTCTCGAGGTAGGCGAGCAGCTCGGCGAGCTGCTGGGGGAAGTCGTCGGGCGACCCCTGGCGGCGGTCACGCTGGAGCGCGAACGTGGTCATCGGGTCGGTTCCGGCAGCGCGGCCCAGGCCCAGGTCGATCCGGCCCGGGTACAGGCCGGCGAGCATCGTGAACGACTCGGCCACCTTCAGCGGGCTGTAGTGGGGCAGCATCACGCCGCCGCTGCCAACCCGGATCGAGCTGGTGGCGGCGGCGATCGGCCCGATCAGGACCTCGGGGCTGGCGCCCGCGAGCATCGGCCCGCCGTGGTGCTCGGCCACCCAGTAGCGGTGGTAGCCGAGCCTGTCGGCGAGCTGCGCGAGGTCGATCGTGTTGCGCAGCGCCTGCGAGCCGGAGGATCCCTCCGAGATCGGTGACTGGTCGAGGACGGAAAGGCGCATACCTCCATGGTAGGCACGGTCGCCCCGGCAGCCCTACCCGCGGAGCCCACTAGTGTCGCGTTTGGAAAGTTGGTGGGCACCGAGAGGTGCCACTGGTGGATGCTTGGCGAGGACGCAGGAGCCGTGGCGTAGCGGAGCTACGCGAGGCGACCAGGACGAAGCCAGGCGACGCCAGGGGTGCCTCGAATGCACGCGAACTTTCCAAACGGGACACTAGCCCAAGGTCGCCGCCGCGGGGCGCCTATTGCCGAGCCCGGAGCGGAAACCTTCGCGGTAGCTCGGGTAGCGCGGCGCCCACTCGAGCTCGCGCTTGGCCTTGGCGTTGGAGATCCCGCGGATCTGGGTCATCATCGAGACCACGACCTCGCCCGCGACGATCCGACCGAGCCACGTGGGGATCCGCTGGGGCGGCTTGGCGCTCAGCTCGGCGGCCAGCGCGGGCAGCCATGCCGACACCTGCGCCGGCTCGTCGTCGGCGACGTTGTAGATCCCGGGGGCGCCCCGGTCCACGCCCGCGACGGTCGCGGCTGCGGCGTCCTCGATGTGCGCGAACGACCACATTCCGGTGCCGCCGCCGATGATCGGGAACTTGCGCTTGCGGACGAGCTCGGTCGCCTCGCCGTCCTGGGACAGCGATGTGCCGGGCCCGTAGAAGCCTCCGTAGCGCAGGACCACACCCTCGAGCTCGCCGGCGCCCATCACCGCCGCCTCGAGATGACGGATCGCGGCCAGCGACTCGCGCTGCGCGGCGGGTGGGTTCGGGTCCAATGGCGCCTCCTCGGTCTTGACCATCCCGCCGGAGCGCTCGTAGCTCCAGCCGCCGTAGCTCTGGGCGATGAACCGCCTGACGCCGGCGGCGCGCGCGGCGGCGAGCAGGTTGTCGGTGCCCTCGGTCCGCAGCCGGTTGGTGACCGCGAACGCGCGGTCGAAGTGCTTGAAGTCGGTGAACCCTGACAGGGCCGTCAGCTGATGGATCAGGACCTCGGGCTCGGCGCGCATCACCGCCTTGGTGACGGCGTCGCGATCGAACGCGTCGGCGACCGCGACCTCGGCCCCGAGCCGCTGCAGCGCGGCGGTCTTGCCCGGCGAGCGGGTCATCGTCACGACCTCGTGCCCGGCGGCTCGCAGCTGCGTGATCAGCGGCTTGCCGAGCGCTCCACTACCACCTGCGATGAACACCTTCATGATCGGCTCCTTTCGTCTCGTCGCTCTCTTAGACGAGCTACCGGCCGCCGCTGTGACAGCTCGCGGAGCGAGATCAGGAGGCGTCCGGCGCCACCCGGGCGAGCGGCGACAGCGGGTAGCCGAGGTGGCCGAGCTTCTCGGGGTTGATCACGGACCTGATCGTCTGGATCACGCCGTCTGAGATCTCCAGCACGAACACGTTGATCAGCCGGCCCTCAGAGTCGAGGTTGAGCGTCCCGGGCTGCCCGTTGATCCAGGTGGGCTCGATCCTCACCCCGGCCCGGCCGTAGGCGCGGTAGAAGCCGGCGAACAGCCGGACCACGCGGTCGCGGCCGAAGATCGGCCGTGGCAGCCCTCGGGCCTTGCCGCCGCCGTCGCCGTAGAACACCACGTCGGCCGAGAGCATCTCCACCAGGCCGTCGACCTCGCCCTGCTCCGCCGCGGCGATGAAGCCCTCGGTCAGCCGTCGCTGCTTGTCGCGGTCGGAGTCAAACCGCGGCTTGCCCTCGTCGATCCGCTTGCGGGCGCGGCCGAAGATCTGGCGGCAGTTGGCCTCGCTCTTGTCGACGATCTCGGCGATCTCGTCGTAGCCGTAGTCGAACACCTCGCGCAGCAGGAACACCGCGCGCTCCACCGGCGAGAGCGTCTCGAGCAGCACCAGGAACGACATCGACAGCGAATCGGCCATTTCCGTCACCTCCGCTGGATCGGGTTCGTCGGCGGTCAGCACGGGCTCGGGCAGCCAGGGCCCGAAGTACGTCTCGCGCTGGGATCGAGCCGAGCGCAGCTGGTCGATCGCCAGCCGGGTCGCGACCGTGGTCAGGAACGCGCGTGCGGAATGAACCTCGCCGCCCTCGAGCTCGGTCCGCGCCAGCCTCAGGAACGCCTCCTGCACGACGTCCTCGGCGTCGGCGACCGTGCCCAGCATCCGGTAGGCGATCGAGAACAGCAGCGGTCGCAGCTCCTCGTGTGCCTGCGGGATTGGTCGTTCGCTCATCAGGTCCCGTTAGTTTCGCGCGCGAGGACGCGCCTGGCCACTGGACGATCGAGCGGTCCGTCCTGTGACAGCTAGCGTCCCGACTCATTGAATTAATTGGATGGCAGTCGAGCGGCGGACCGCGTGCACAACGTCGCACTCGAGCGCCCTCGGCGCCACCGTGGGACGGTCGCCACGTGGGGCGTGATCAACGTCCCACGCTGACCCGCGAAGGCCTCGGATGGGACGTTAAGCATGTCGCCGCCCGAGGTATCAACCATCTCGGGTCGCGGCTGAGCAGCCGATCAGGCCGGCGCCACCGCGCCCGGCGAGTCGCCGGGGGCCACCGGCGCCCCGCGCGGCGCCTGCTGCGTCTTGGGGATGTGCAGCTCCTGCTCGTCGGCGTGGATCACGAGCACCGGAATCGGGCTGTGGTTCAGCGCGTGATGGCTGACGCTCCCCAGCAGCGAGGCCTTGAACGCGCCGCGTCCGCGCGAGCCGATCACCAACAGGTCGTGGCATCCGTCGACGATGCGCTTCTGCAGCGCGTCGCGGATCGGATGGCGGGTCAGGATCGTGGTCACCGGCACGGACTCGGGGACGCTCTGCTCGGCAGCGCGCAAGACTTGCTGGGACTCGCGCTCGAGCTCGCGGTCCAGCGGAGGTGGGGCGGGGACGGCGAGCGAGGCGCACATCCACGTCGGAGACTTCGGGATCGCGGTCAGGATCGTGAGCCGTGCATTGCTGGCGACCGCGATGTCGATTGCCTCGGAAAGGGCTCGCTCCGCGTGAGCGGAACCATCGACGCTGACAAGAATGTTGCGGAACATGACTTGCCTTCTTTCTACGCCAAGAAGCGTAGCATGCCAACGATTGTCATGCCAAGTATGCCTGATACTCTGATTCTTATGGATGCGTCCGCGCATGCGCAACCTGTGGTTGAAAGCATCGACGCCGCGGACGCGTTCCTTGAGTCATTCGATGCGTTTGCCGCCGCGGTGCGTCGTGCGCGGGGCGCCACCACCCAGGCGGACTCGAACGGGACGCTGACGCTGTCGCAGTACTCGCTGCTGCAGGCGCTGGCGACACGGTCTGAGGCGCCGGTTCGCGAGCTGGCGGAGGAGGCCGGGGTGGCCGCTTCGACCGCGACGCGGATCCTGGACGCGCTCGAGCGCCGGGCGATCATCTGCCGTACCCGGTCCCCCGAGGACCGCAGAGTGGTCACGGTCACGCTGACGGACTTCGGGCGCCACGCGCTCGACCAGCAGGACGAGTGGGTGCGGGGTCGCCAGCGGGCGTTCTACGCGACGCTCCCCGACGTCGAGCGCGAGCTCGCGCCGGACCTGCTGCGGCGCCTGGCCGAGCTGATCGACGACCTGGCTGCGGGTCCCTAGTGTCGCGATTCGCGACGCTAGGTGGTCGCCCGAATCTGCCTTGTTAGCGGCGGATAAACCTTAACCCCCCGTCTGTCGGGTTAAGCGCCCCCGACGATTGGCTTCGCGCCCGCGCTCGGCCACGTTTCGTACGTGACCGCAACGGTCCAGACAAGCGATCCACGGCCTCATCAGTCAGCGCCGCCGCCCACCCGGGTCGGCGCCGCGATCGCATCCGTCGGAATGCGGGTCCCCGAGACGGTTGTGTCGAACGCCGAGATCGCCGACCGGATCGGCGTCAGCGACGAGTGGATCGTTCGCCGTACTGGGATCAAGTCCCGCCACATCGCCGAGCCGCAGGAGCGCCTGGCCACGCACGCGATCGACGCGGCCGCCCAGGCGCTGGACCGCGCGCGCTCCAGCGCTGCCGAGGTCGACCTGGTGCTGGTCGCGACCACCACCGCCGACGAGGTAATGCCGAACGCCGCGCCGCTGGTCGCGCACGGCCTCGGCGCCACCCGCGCCGGCGCCTACGACATCGGGGCGGCCTGCAGCGGCTTCTTGTCGGCGCTGTCGGTCGGCGTCGGCCAGATCGAGTCGGGCCGCTCGAAGTGCGCAGTGGTCGTCGGCGTCGACTTCATGTCGCGGATCACCGATCCCGAGGATCGCGCGACCGCGGCCGTGTTCGCCGACGGCGCCGGCGCGGTGGTGCTGCGCTCGGTCGGGTATCCGGGGCGCGTCGGTCCGATCGTGCTCGGGGCCGACGGCGCCGGGGCCGACCACATTTTCGCCGAGCGCGCCGGCGGGATGATCCGGATGCGCGGGCACGAGACGTTTCGCGAGGCGGTGGCGCGGCTGACGCTGTCGACGCTGCAGGCCACCCGCGCGGCCGGCAAGCGCCTCGAGGAGATCGACCTGTTCGTCTACCACCAGGCCAACGGGAGGATCCTCAGCGCAGTCGGCGAGAGGCTCAATCTCCCGCAGAATCGGGTAGTAGATTGCATCGGCCAATACGGGAACACCTCCGCGGCGACGCTGCCGCTCGCGCTCGCCTACTCGGAGGCCGAGGGCCGCTTGACGCCCGGCGACAAGGTGCTGCTCGGCGCGTTTGGCGCGGGCTTCACCTGGGGTGCGACCGTCGTCCAGTGGGGGATGCCATGACGCCCCCGCGCGGCGCGGTGCTGCTGAGTGGCGCGACCGGGTTCGTGGCCATGGAGCTGCTGGCCCGATACCTGGAGCGCAGCGACCGCGATGTGTTCACGCTGGTGCGCGCGCGTGATGACGCCGCGGCGCGCGAGCGCATCGATCAGGTGCTGGCCAACCTATTCGGGTCCCGCGGCGCGCGTCGCTACGCCGACCGCGTCCACGCCGTGGCCGGCGAGCTCACCGAGCCAGGCCTTGGCCTGGACGAGGCCCGCGCCAAGGAGCTGGCCTGCGAGGTCACCACGGTCGTCCACAGCGCCGCTTCGGTGTCGTTCACGCTGCCGCTCGAGGAGGCCCGCGCGATCAACCTCGAGGGCACCCGGCGGATGGTTGAGTTCGCCGAGATGGCGCAGGAGTGCGGGGGCCTGGACCGCTACGGCCACGTCTCCACCGCGTACGTGGCCGGCACCCACGACGGGAGCTTCGCCGAGCGCGACCTCGATGTCGGCCAGGAGTTCAACAACTCCTACGAGCAGTCCAAGTTCGAGGCCGAACAGCTGGTCCGCGCCAAGACCGACCTTCCGTCCACGATCATGCGCCCCAGCATCATCGTCGGCGACCGCCGCAGCGGCTGGACGTCGGCGTTCAACGTCCTGTACTGGCCGCTGCGGGCGTTTGCACGGGGCCTGTTCGAGGCCGTGCCCGCGGTCGCGAGCGCACCGGTCGATGTCGTCTCGGTCGACTACGTCGCCGACGGCATCTACGAGATCGTCGAGCACTCCGGCGGGATCGGCGAGACCTACCACCTGACCGCCGGCGCCCAGGCGAGCACGATCGCCGAGATCAGCCAGCTGGCCAGCAGCTACTTCAGCCGCCCGGCGCCGAGGGTGCTCACGCCAGACGAGTTCGAGGCCGAGGCCGGCGACTCCACCAACGGGACGACAATCGAGGGCGGCCGCGCCTACTTCCCGTACTTCTCGATCACGACCGAGTTTGACGACGCCGCCACGAGGGCGCGCCTGGAGCCGGCCGGGATCAGGGTGTCGCCGTTGGGCGACTACATGGATCGGTTGCTGGACTTCGCCACGCGAAGCCGGTGGGGCAAGCGGCCGATTGCCCGCATCGAGGCGCTCGCCCCCTGAGCCGACGAAAGCGCCCCCCAGCCGGGGGGTCGTGAGCCTCGCGGCCTTGTCGGGGCCACGCGCCGGCGGCATGCTCTCGCCATGTTCGCGGAGACCGCCCGCTTTCGCCACGACGACCCCGACGTGCTCGTGCTCGCCTCGCTGGCCTGCCCGATCTGCCTCGGCGGCGACGACGTCGATTGGCACGCGTCGCTGGAGGGATACGATCCGTCAGTGCAATGTCATTGCCCGGCATGCGAGCACAGCTGGCGCGTCTACCTGGCGCCCGACCAGGCCCTCCGTCTGGGCCTGATGCACGCGCACGCCGGCTAGCCGCGCGATTGCGCGGCCCGGGCCGCCGGCGTCGCCTCCGCCCTCCGGCCGTGTAAAAACTAGGGATGGACGCCGCAACCGAGCAGGACCGAACCGCGGTCGGGATCGAGGCACTCGAGTTGTTCGTCGGCGTGCTCTCCCAGGAGGAGGGCACGACGTCGGGCGGCGACGGCTTCTACGACCGGCTGTGCGACGCGGTCTGCCGGCTGGCCAAGATGCGCCGGGCGATCATCTTCCGCTACGACAGCGCGAGCCGGCGGGTGCGCGCGGTCGGCTCGCACGGGCTCAACCTCGAGCAGTTCGCCGAGGCGTACGTGACGGTCGAATCGGCGCCGATCGCGGCTCGGGCGCTGCTCGAGGACCGCGTGCTCGAGATCGCCGGCGACGTGACCGACCAGTTCCCCGCCGAGTACGCGGGCCTGTTTCCCGAGCCGATCCGGCTGGTATGCGCACCGATGGCCGCGGCGGGACGCGCGGTCGGCGTGATCTTTGCCGACCGGCTGTTGCCCGCGCCCGAGCTCGACGACGCCGACCGGTACCTGCTGTGGACGCTCGGCAAGGCGGCGGCGTTGGCGTCGGTGGTGCGGATCGTGGCCACGCGGGCCGAGACCGCCAAGCAGCTCGAGCACCGGATCGATCTCGCGCGCGAGATCCACGAGGGCGTGATCCAGCGCCTGTTCGGGGTGTCGATGGCGCTCGACGGCGCGGGCGATCTGCCGAGCGAGGCCCGCCAGCGTTGCGCGTCGGAGACCCAGTCCGCGCTGGTCGAGCTGCGGCTGGCGCTGCAGCGACCGCTGGGCCGCTCGCCGCGCGCCACCCAGACGACATTCGAGGCCGAGGTCAGACGGTTGGCGCGGATGCACCCGGAGCTGGGGTTGTCGCTCGAGCCCGGGGACCCGATCCCCGCGGCGCTCGAGCCGCTCGCCCAGTCGGTCCTGGCCGAGGCCGTCCGCAACGCCGACAAGCACGCCCACCCCACCGAGGTGCGAATCCGCGTGAGCCGGAAGGACGGCACGTTCGCGCTGGAGGTCGTCAACGACGGGGTCCGCGGACGCCGGCGGGCGGCCGGGATGGGCTTGCGGCTGGCGGCGCTAGAGGCCCTACAGAGCGGGGGCGTGATCGAGTTCGGAGAACGCGAGCCCGGCAGCTGGCAAGTGCGCTTGGTCGTCCCCACCGATGGCTGACGAGACCCGCAGTCCCGAGCGCCTGCGCGTGCTCGTGGTCGACGACCACGACGTGGTGCACTGGGGCTTCAGGCTGATGCTCACCCAGCAGCCGTGGGTGGAGCGGTGCGTCAGCGCGCATACCGGGGCCGAGGCGGTGCGGCTCGCCGGACGCTACCGCCCGCATGTGGCGCTGGTGGACCTGTTCATCGGCGAGGAATCCGGCGCCGAGGTGTGCGAGCAGCTGCGGGCGGCGGAACCGAGCACGCGGGTGCTGCTGTTCTCGGGCGCGGGCGAGATCTCGCCGCACGCCGCGCGGGCCGCCGGCGCGTCGGGGTTCGCCTACAAGGACTGGTCGGCGGCCAGGATCGCCGCCGCGGTCCGGGCGGTGGGCCTGGGCAAGGTCGTGTTCGACCGCCACGACCGCCAGGGCGAGCTGGGGTTGACCGAGCGCGAGCGGGCGGTGCTGGCGCTGATGGCCTCGGGCGCGACCAACCCGGAGATCGCCGAGCAGCTGCATCTCTCCAAGCACACCGTCAAGGAGCACACCAGCTCGGTGTACCGCAAGCTCGGGGTGCGCAACCGCACCGAGGCCGTACAGCGCAGCCAGCGCCTCGGATTGCTGGCGTAATTGAGGCGGAGGGCGTCCGATGGGAACGGGTAGCTTGGAGCCGAGGCTGAGTGAGATCGCCCGGTTCCTCGCGCTCCGCCCTCCGTTCGACGCGCTTGCCCCCGAGGAGCTCGGCGAGCTCGTCGCCGACACCCAGCTCGAGTTTCACCCGGCCGGCGACGTGATCCTGTCCGAGGACGGGGGACCGGTGACGTTCCTGCGCGTGATTCACAGCGGCGCGGTCGACATCGTCCACGACGGCCAGCTGCTCGACATCCTCGGCGTCGGCGACACGTTCGGGCACGGCGCGATGCTGTCGGGTCTGCCTCCGGGGTTCGAGGCGCGCGCGGCCGAGGACACGCTCTGCTACGTGATCGGCGCCGCTGTGGCGAGGCCGCTGCTGAATCGGGCCCGCGATCGAGAGCTCCGCGTCGGCGTCCAGGAGCCCGCGCACCAACCGGTGGTCACGCTGTTGCGGGCGACCACGGTGCGCGTCGAGCCGATGATGAGCATCCGCGAGGCGGCGCGGCAGATGACCCGCCACGCCGCCAACGCGGCGATCGTCGACCTCCGTGGCGGCGGCTTTGGGATCGTCACCGACCGCGACATCCGCAGCCGGATCGTGGCCGCGGGGGTCCCGCTGACCGCACCGGTGGCGAGCGTGATGACGACCCCCACGTTCTCGGTCGGTCCGGCGCGGCTCGGCGGCGAGGTGCTGTTCGAGATGCTCGAGCGTGGGATCCGCCACGCGCTGGTCGTCAACGAGCGTGGCGGGCTCGTCGGCGTGGTCGAGGACTCGGACCTGTTCGGCGTGCAGCCGCACTCGTGGTTCGGAGCGCGCCGCTCGATCGCCCGCGCCCAGACCGTCGAGGCGCTGGCCGCGGTGGCACGGCTGCTGCCCGAGATCGTGGCCGACCTGCACGCCTCCAACCTGCGGGCGCTGGAGATCGCCCGCGTGCTGTCGGCGCTGGCCGACGCGCTTACCGTCCGCGCGATCGAGCTCGCCGCGCCGCCCCGGCAACTGCCGACCGATGGGCTGGTGTGGGTCGCGCTCGGTAGCCAGTCGCGCCGCGAGATGACCCCGGCCTCGACCGCCCGCGGGGCCCTGATCTGCTCCGAGCCGCCGCCGGAGGGATGGACGGCTGCAGTCTCGGAGGCGTTGCGCAGCTGCGGGCTGACCGGAACGGTGGTCGCTCGCTCGCAGGCTGAGTGGCGCGAGCCCCGGGGCCACGATGAGCTCTCGCTGACCGTGTTGATGGAGCGCCGGGTGCTGTGGGGCACCCCGCGCGAGCCGCTCCCGGTCGCGCACGGTGACGTACGCGACAGGGTGCTGGCGGCCCTGGCCGAGCGCGCGCTCACCTACAGCCCGCCGACCGGGTTTGACGCCGACCGGGTGCTCGAGGTCGACGGCACGCGCAGCGACGTGCTGGACATCCGCCGCGCGGCGGTGATCCCGATCGTCGAGCTGGCGCGGTGGGCCGGCGCCTCGGCGGGGGTGGTCGAGGGTTCGACGCCCGAGCGACTGCGGGCGGCGGCGGCCGAGGGGGTGCTCGCGGCGAGCGACTCCGAGACCCTGGTGGAAGCGTTCGAGCTCGCGCTCGAGTTGCGGATCGGTCACCACATGCAGCAGCTCGCGCGCGGCGCGTCGCCCGACGACCGGATCGAGGCGACCGAGATCAGTCCGCTGACCCGCGATCACCTGCGCGACGTGTTCCGCGCCGTGACCGCCGTCCAGCGGAGGCTTCGGTCGTGAGGCTGCGGGGGCGGCCCGAGGGGGTCGCCGCGGCTTACGCCGACGCCGGCCGCCCGCCCGGCCGGACCGCGTGGCGGGAGGCCCGGTGGTGCGCGCTGGACCTCGAGCTGACCGGCCTCGATCCCGACAAGGACGAGATCGTTGCGATCGGGGCGGTGCCAATCGAGCGCGGGCGGCTGATCCTCGCCAACAGCATGTACACGCTCGTGCGCTCGTCCCGGCGCTCCGAGCACGACGCGGTGCTGATGCACAAGCTGCGGGTGGCCGATCTCGCCGACGCGCCGCCGCTCGAGCGCGCGGCCGAGATGGTGATCGAGGTGCTCGCCGGCCGGGTCCCGGTGTTTCACACCGGGTGGGTCGAGACGTCGTTCCTGGCCCCGCTGTTCTCAGCCGCTCACCTGCGCTTTCCGGCCGCGGCCGACACCGAGCTGGTCGGCCGCCTGTTCCTTCACTTCCGCGACGGGATCGCGCCCGCGCGACTGTCGCTGGCGGGGTTGTCGGAGCTGCTCGGGCAGTCGGGGGAGGCTCCGCACCACGCGCTGGCCGATGCGCTGACGACCGCGCAGGCGTTCATCGCGCTCGCCTCCAAGCTCGAGGCGTTCGAGCCTCAGACGGTCGCGTCGCTGACCGGCGCCGGCAAGCGGCTCGGCGGCGGCCGGCGCTTCGGGCCCATCTGATCCGTCCGTCTCGGCCCGGCTAGTGGGAGACCCACTAGAACAGCTGCAGGTAGCGGTCCAGCTCCCACTGGGTGATCTGCTCGTGGGCCGCCTGCCACTCTCCGCGCTTGACCTTGATGAAGTAGTCGACGTAGTCGCCGTCGCGGGTCTTGCCCAGGGCCTGGCGGAGCACGTCGTCGCGCTCGAGCTCGCGGGTGGCGTCGAGCAGGTTGGCGGGGAGCAGGTCGATTCCCTGCGACTCGCGGACCTCCTCGGACAGCTCGTACAGGTTGGCCGAGTTCGGCTCGCCGGCGTCGAGCTCGCGCTCGATCCCGTCCAGCCCCGCCGCCAGCATCGCGGTCGCCGCCAGGTACGGGTTGCAGGAGCCGTCGACCGTGCGGTCCTCGATCCGGCCCGCGTCGGGGATCCGGAGCATCTGCGTGCGGTTGTTGTAGCCGTAGCTGATGTACACGGGCGCCCAGGTCGCGCCGCTGGTGGGGGCTCCCACCACCAGGCGCTTGTAGGAGTTGACGGTCGGCGCGGTCAGCGCGATGTACGCCTTGGCGTGGGCCTTGAGCCCGCCGATGAAGTTGTAGGCGAGCGGGGACAGGCCGAGGCCGCGTGGGTCATCTGCCGGGTCGCAGGCGAACGCGTTGTCGCCGTCGCGCCACAGGCTGAAGTGGAAATGGCAGCCGTTGCCGGTCAGGTTCGCGAACGGCTTGGGCATGAACGTCGCCAGCAACCCGCGTTCCTGGGCCAGCGACTCGACCATGTAGCGGAAGAACACGGCTCGGTCGCACGTGGTCAACGCGTCGGCGAACTGGAAGTTCTGCTCGAACTGGCCGTTGGCGTCCTCGTGGTCGGTGGCGTAGTTGTCCCAGCCCAGGCCGGTCACGGCCTTGGATACCTGGGACACGAAGTCGAGGTTCCGGGTCAGCGCGCGCATGTCGTAGCAGGGCTGGTCGAGCGTGTCGAGCGGATCGGCGAGCTCGATTCCGCCGTTCTCGGTGCGGCGCAGCAGGAAGTACTCGAGCTCGGCGCCCATCTTCGGCTCCAATCCGAGCGTCTTGGCGCGCTGCAGCGCGTTGCGCAGGATCGTGCGCGGACAGAACGGCCACGGCTCGCCTTCCACCGTCACGTCGCAGGCAAAGCGCGCGACGGTGGGCTTCCACGGCAGCACCGTGAGGCTCCGGGGATCGGGGATCGCGATCATGTCCGGATCGTGCGGTCCCTGTCCGAGGTCGCCGGCGGCGAACCCGGCGAACCCGGCGCCGTCGGTCAGAAGGTCGTCGAGGTGGTGGGCCGGCACCAGCTTCGCGCTGGGCTTCCCATGCATGTCGACGAACTGCGCGAAGAGGAACTCGATGCCGCGCTCGTTGACGACGGTGCGGACGGCGTCGGCGTCGCTGCCCGGCTGAGTGTCGTGTGCCTGCTCGGTAGTGGCCATAGCGGGATGTATATAGCTACGGGCAGGTCGCGGACAATGGCCGCATGCACCGGATGGCGGCCACTAGCATGTGCGCCTTGCACATAGGAGGTGCTCTGAGAAGTGTCACTTAGCGCCGAGCAGGCGACGTCGGACAACACACAGCTGCGGGCGCTGCGCGAGGAGAACCAGACGCTGTACAGCGTGATCCGGCTCGTCTCCTCGTCGCTGGAGCTGGCGCCGATGCTCCAGGGCGTCGTCGATCTGGCCACCGAGGCGACCGGCTGCCATGCGTGCTTCATCTACCTGCTCGAGGGTGACCGGCTGACGATCCGGGCCGCCTCACCGGTGTTCGCCGACGCCGTGGGCAACGTGCAGATGGGGCTAGACGAGGGGCTGACCGGCTGGGTCGCGCGGCACCGCACGCCGGAGTTCATCCGCGACCGGGCGATGTCGGATCCGCGGATGAAGTACATCCCGCAGCTGCAGGAAGAGCGCTTCCAGTCGATGGTCGCGGTCCCGATCCTCGCGCGCGCGGGCGACACGATCGGGGTGATCGTGCTCCACACCCGCGCTCCACACGAGTTCCCCGACGACACTCTGAAGCTGCTGGCCCACATCGCGTCGTTGATCAGCGGCGCGATCGAGAACGCTCAGCTGTACGACCAGCAACGCCGCCGGGTCGACACGCTGACCCGCCTGTCGCGTCTGGCCCAGGACGTCGCCGCGGCCACCGACGCCGGCGACGTGGGCAGGATCGTGGCGCTCGAGACCCGGCGCCTGCTCGGCGCGGGCGTGTGCCAGCTGTACCGGCTCGGGGACGGGGGCTCCGGGCTGGCGCTGGTCGCCGGGGACCCCGAGATCGCCGCACCCGCGACTGTGTCGCCGACCGGGCTGCTGCTGGCCGCCCTCGACGGCGGCGCTGCCAACCCCGCGGCTCGCAGTCTGTGGCCCGAGCTGGACGTCGCCGACCTGCTGGTGGCGCCGCTGACGGCGGGCGGCGAGCGCGTCGGGCTGCTGTGCGCGGGCGCACCGGCGCGCCGGGCGTTCACCCACGAGGACACCGAGGTCGCGCGAGCGATCGCTCACCTCGCGGCAATCGCGATCAAGCGCGCCGAGCTGATCGAGGGCCTGACCAATGCGAGCATCGTCAAGGATCTGTTCGAGGCGCTCGCCGCTGGCGCGGCGTCGTTCGCGGCGGCCAAGGCCGCGGAGGTCCGCTGTGACCTGACCGGCTCGTATCTGATCGTGTGCGCCGAGCCCGCCGCCAGTCGCGAGCGGGCGTCGCGCGAGTGGCGGACGTCAGCCGAGGAGCTCGGCCGGGGGCTCTCCGGGCTGGCCCCCGACGCGGCGATCGACGCCGGCCCCGGGGCGTTGCGCGCGCTGCTGGCGCTGGGGAGGCGCCGCGCGCAGCCGATCGAGCAGCTCCTGCGGGAGTGCCGCGAGCTGGGGGAGCGGGGCGGCGCAGCGATCGGGATCAGCGAGCTCCACGAGGGACCGGCGGACGCGACCCGCGCCTACCGCGAGGCGGAGGACGCCGCCACGATCGGGCGGGCGCTGCTGGGCGACGGCGGCGCGATCGCCTACTCGCAGGTCGGCGCCTACCGCTATCTGGTGCACATCGCCGCCGAGGAAGCCCCGCACGACCGCATGCGCCAGGCCGTCGATCGGCTGATCGAGTACGACCGCCGTCGGCGCACGGCGCTGCTCGACACGCTCGAGCGCTACCTGGCCGAGCGCCGCAGCGTGATCGAGAGCGCCCGGGCGCTGTTCATCCACCCCAACACGCTGCGCCAGCGGCTGGGCCGGATCGAGGAGCTCACCGGGCTGGCGCTCGACGAGGACGACCTGCTGTCGCTCGAGCTCGCGATCAAGCTCGCGCGGCTACACGGCCGCCCGTAGGGACCGTCACTCCCCGGTGACGAGGAACACCGGGAGCTTCGCGCGCCGGCGCACGCGCTGGGGCTCCTGGGTCCACAACAGATCTCCGACGAGCCGGTTGCGGTCGGGGTCGGCGGCCATCACGATCGCCTCGCAGTCGTTGACCTTGGCCTCTTCGATGATCTTCTTGGTGGCCTTGCGGGTGCCGAGCACGTGCCCGTCGGCGTTCAGGCCCCGGCGCCCGAGGCGCTTGACGGCCTTCTCCACGAGCTCGCGCTGCTGCTGCCACTCCTGCTTGGTCGGCAGCAGCCCCGGAACCTGCATCCCGAATGCGACGCCGTGCACCCGGGCGATCGAGAACACGCGGACGTTCGCGCCGTCGTGCGCCAGCTCGATCACGCGCTTGATCGCGGCGTCGGAGATCTCACGCCCCTCGGACGCGAGCAGGATCCGATCGAACCTCTGGCGTTGAGCCGGCTCCGAGGCGCTCACAGCCGCGGCCGTGAGGCTCAAGGGCCGCCTCCCTTAGTGGTCGCAGCGGTCATCGTCCCGGCCGGCTGGGTCCCGGCGGGAGCCGCGGCCGCGGCGTCTCGTTTGTCCTCCACCCGCTTGCGATACCAGTAGAACACCAGGTAGGACAGCAGCACCCCCCAACCGATGAAGTAGTAGGGCAGGGTCGTGCGGCCGGCCGCGTTGCACGAGCAGGCGGCGTATGTCGGACCGCCGTAGAAGTAGATGATCGCGTACAGCGCGGCGATCACCAGCGCCACGTACTTCATCCACTCGGGCAACCTGAACGGCCGCCGGACGTTGGGGCGATGCTTGCGCAGCAGGAAGTAGCCGATCAGCACCGGGATGAACGCGGCCAGGTAGCCGACGTTTGAGAACGTGTAGATCTCGACCGCGCCGCCCATGAACACGACCGCGATCGAGCAGGCCACGTTGAACCACATCGAGCGGTTCGGCACGCCGTGCTGGTTGACGCGCTGGAAGAAGCGAGGGAACTGGCCGTCGGTCGACATCTGGTGCAGCGAACGCGCCGTCCCGGTGATCGCGTTCAGCGCCGACAGGATCAACGCCAGGATCAGCATGATCGCGATCAGCCACTCGAGGATGTTGCTTCCTGTGCCCGTTCCGAACACGGCAGCGGCATAGTGGACAAAGATCGTCTTGGGGTCGACGAGCGCCGCGTTGCCGAGCGCCGGGAGCCCTAGCACGATGATGAACGCGACCGGGATCAGCGTGTAGATGAACAGGCCGTAGAGGCCCTCCAGGTTCATCGCGATCTTGGCGTCGCGGTCCGGGTTCTTCGTCTCGCCGATGTAGCACGCCGCCGCCTCCATCGCGATCACGTTCCAGGTCAACAGGAACGAGAACGCGAGATACAAGGTCAGCCATCCGTGCCCGAACTGCGCCGAGAAGAAGCTGGCGCCGCTGGTGCGGCGGAAGTGCCACAGCCAGCCGAAGTCCACGACCGAGGGATGGAAGATCCAGGCGATCGCCAGGAACGTCAGCGGGATCATCGACAGCAGCGCCAGGGTCGTCGCGAACACTGTTCCGAAGCGCAACCCCATCACGGCCGGGATCGAGAGCAGTAGCAGGCCGCCGATCGAGATGCCCAGCGTCCACCAAGCAATCGGGGTGTGGATCGGGGTGAAGCCGGCCGTCGAGAGCTTGAAGCGATCGACGATGTAGAACGACGCCAAGATCATGTTCAGCGGCGCCACCGGGAACCAGCCCAGCCAGTACGCCCACGCGCTGAAGCCGTTGACGTGCTCGGCAAACCGCGGCCAGCGGTCCTTGTAGGCCGGATACGCATAGGAGGGGAGGCCGCCGGAGCGGTCAGGCATCATCGCCGACAGCTCCGCGAGCAGCAGACATACGAGGTAGCCGCTGATCGTGATCACGATGATCACCGGGACCGATGATGCGCCCAGCTCCGTGACCATCACCGGCGCGATACCGGTGACGAGGATCGTTCCGGCTAGCCCGATGACGAACGCGCCCCACCAATTCGTGGTCTTTGGCAATCCAGCGGACTCGTAAACGAGTTCGTCATGCTGCGGCGAATCCTCGGCCATCACACCTCCAGATACGTTGTGCTGAGGAGCACTAGGCTGACATGTCGCAAGTGCGCGTCCCAGACGCGATGCGAACACAATTGCGGGCCTCGACATGGAGAACCTGGACACAGTTCTCGCGCGGTACCCGCCGTTCGACTGGATCGAGGCGGACGATCTCCGAGCGGCTCTGACCGACGCCCAGGAGCGCGAGTTCCAGCCTGGCGAGCGAGTGCTGGTGGAGGACGGCGTCCCCGCCTCCGGGCTGTGGGTGATCCTGACCGGCTCGATGGATCTTGTGCATGAGGGGGAGGTGATCCAGGTGCTCGAACCGGGTGAGTCCTTCGGGCATCCGTCGCTCCTCACCGGGATGGCGCCGGCGTTCACCGTCCGCGCGCGGGAGCCCTCGCGCTGCGTGCTGTTCGCGCCCGAGGCGTCGCGCCGGCTGCTCGGCACGGTCGCCGGCGCGACCTACGTGGCGTCGACGATGCGAAATCGCCTGACCGGAGCGGGACACACGGTTCACGCGCTGCGCGATCTCGGCACCACGCCCGTGTCGGCGCTCATGCGTCCGGCGTCGTTCTGCGACGCCGAGGAGTCCGTGCGCGAGGCGGCTCGCCGGCTGGGCGACGGCGCCACCCCCGAGCTGCTGGTGCGCCTGGGGCCCGACGAGCTCGGGATCGTCACCGACGCCGATGTGCGCGCGGCGGTGGCCGACGGTGCGATGTCGTTCGATCGCCCGGTGCGGGGGATCGCGCGCTCGCCCGTGCCCACGGTGCCGGCGGCCCAGCTTGCCGTCGAGGCGGCGGTCGACATGCTCGCGGCCGGCGCCGAGCACTTCGTGGTGCTGGACGGAGGCCAGGTGAGCGGGATGCTGTCGTCGGCCGACCTGCTCGGGCTCGACGCGCGCAGCCCGATCGCGCTGCGCCACGCGATCCTCGGCGCCGCTGACGAGGACGCGCTGGTGCGAGTCGCCGGGGAGCTGCGGACTCTGTTTCTGCTGCTGATGCGCGCTGGGGTCCCGGCCCGGGAGCTGGGCCGGGTCCTCAGCCTGCAGTACGACGCGATCACCGCGCGGCTGATCGACTTCTCGATCTGGCGCCACGGCCCGACGCCGGTGGCCTGGGCGTGGCTGGATCTGGGCAGCGCCGCCCGGCGCGAGTTCACGCTGTCCTCCGATCAGGACAATGGGCTGGCCTACGCGAACCCCGAGCCGTCCGACGCCGCTGCGGTCGACGCCTACTTCGAGCGGCTGGGGTCCGACGTCAACCAGGGCCTGGTCCGGAGCGGGATCGGCCTCGACAACAACGGTGTGCTGGCCGGCAGGCGGCTGTGGCGGATGTCCCGGGACGGCTGGCTGCGGACCTTCGCCGAATGCCTGACCGAGCCCGACGAGTCGCACCTGATCCGAGCGTCGGTGTCGTTCGATTTCCGGCCCAGCGCCGGCGGCCTGTCGGTGGTGCCGGAGCTGACCGGATACATCCGCGACGCCCGCCGGCATCCCCAGTTCATGCGGTTGATGGCGCGGACCGCCAACGGCTATCCGGTGGCGCTGGGGTTCCGCGGTCAGCTCGCCACCGGCCGCGGGGATGACCCGCCCGGGCGGCTTGACCTCAAGCACGGCGCGATCATCCCGGTGGTCAACCTGGTTCGCTTCCACGCGCTGGCCAACGGGGTGACGATCTCGCCGACGCTCGACCGGATCGACGCGGTGGCCAGCGTGGGAGGGCTCGACCGAGAGGCCGCGGACGCGCTGAGCGAGGCGTTCGGCGCGATCACGCGCCGGCGGTTCGAGCATCACGCGGCGCAGATCGGCGCGGGCGCGACCCCCGACAACATGATCGATCCGGGCGAGCTGACGCCGATCGCCAGGGCCGATCTGCGCGAGGCGCTGCACGTGGTGCGACGGGCGCAGAAGCGGCTCGGCGCGTGGGCGCCGCCGGACGCCTGAGCTCGGCCACTGTGTGAAGCTGTAGCCCGAGCCACCACATTTGCGCGCGAAAGTGTGCGCGTGAACGCCATTGGAGCGCCTTGGATGAGTGTCTAACCTGCGGCGCGTGTGTGGAATAGCTGGACTTTTCACTAAGTCGCCGGCCTTGCGCGATCAGCTGGGCGCGCACCTGTCGGCGATGCTCACGCAGCTGTCGGACCGGGGCCCCGACAGCGCCGGCGTGGCGTTCTACCGAGACCCCGCGCCGTCGGGCTCGTGCAAGGTGTCGCTGTACTCGCCGAACCCCGACCCGGGGTGGGAGCAGCTCGGCGCCGAGCTCGAGCGCGCCTTCGATGCGGCGTCGCTGCCCGCTAAGCGCGCCACCCACTGCACGTTCGTGATCGACGCCGAGGCCGCCGAGGCCCAGGCGTGGCTTGCCGAGCACCACCCCGAGCTGACGCTGATGAGCGCCGGCGAGTCGATCGAGATCTACAAGGAGGCCGGCCTCCCGACGAACTTCATCGAGCGGTTTGCGCTGCGCGATATCGCCGGCAGCCACGCGCTCGGGCACACGCGGATGGCCACCGAGAGCCGCGTGACCACCGAGCACTCGCACCCGTTCTCGACCGGCCTGGATCTGTGCCTGGTCCACAACGGCTCGCTCTCCAACCACAACCGCCTGCGCCGCTCGCTGCGGCGCGAGGGGATCCAGTTTCAGACCGACAACGACAGCGAGGTCGCGGCCGGGTACCTGACCTGGCGCCTGCGGGAGGGCGCGACCCTCGAACAGGCGCTCGAGGGCTGCCTGGAGGACCTCGACGGCTTCTATACGTTCGCGGTCGGGACGGCCACCGGCTTCGCGGTGCTGCGCGACCCGATCGCCTGCAAGCCGGCGGTGATGGCCGAGACCGACGAGTGGGTCGCGATGGCCTCCGAGTACCGCGCGATCGCGGTGCTGCCGGGGGCCGAGAACGCGGTCACGTGGGAGCCGGCGCCCGGACGTGTGTACAGCTGGGGTCTGGCGCCGGTCGCGTGATGGCGGCCACCGACGTTACCCAGGACGCCGTCCTGTCGTTCGACCTGGCGACCGACCGCGTGCGCGAGCTCAACCAGCGCCTGCACGATGCGAGTCCGGATCCGGCTCACCCTCCCGGCCGCGTGCTGGTGCGAAACCCCGGGGGCAGGCATGCGGTTGCGGTTGGGCTCGACGCGCCCTACGAAGTCGAGATCGACGGCCACGTGGGCTACTACTGCGCGGGCATGAACAAGGTCGCCTCGCTCCGCGTGCGCGGCAACTGCGGGGTCGGCGTTGCCGAGAACATGATGTCGGGGTCGGTGACCGTCGAGGGCAGCGCTTCGCAATCCGCCGGCGCGACTGCGCGCGGCGGATTGTTGGTGGTCCATGGGGATGCCTCGGCGCGCTGCGGGATCTCCCTGAAGGGAGCCGAAATCGTGGTGCGCGGCTCGGTCGGGCACATGTGCGCGTTCATGGCCCAGCGCGGCGTCGTGCTCGTCTGCGGCGACGCCGGCGAGGCGCTCGGCGACTCGCTGTACGAGGCGCGGCTGTACGTGCGCGGCTCGGTCGCCGGGCTCGGCGCGGACTGCATCGAGAAGGCGATGCGCGCCGAGCACTCCGAGCAGGTCCGAGAGCTGCTCGAGCGAGCCGGGATCGATGACGTCGATCCGTCGGAGTTCCGGCGCTATGGCTCCGCCCGCCAGCTCTACAACTTCGACGTCTCCAACATCGGGAGCTACTGATGGCGAAGGTGCGCAACGGCTGGCACCCGGGGTTGCGCGAGTCGGCGACGTTCGACCGCAGCACGATCGCCGAGATCCAGCGTGCGGCGCGCGAGGGGATCTACGCGATCAAGGGGTTTGGGGCCAAGCGCCACGTGCCGCACTTCGACGACCTCCTGTTCCTCGGCGCCAGCGTGTCGCGATACCCGCTGGAGGGCTACCGCGAGCGGTGCGCCACCGATGTGACGATCGGGACGCGGTACGCGCGCGAGCCGATCGAGCTCGACATCCCGATCACGATCGCGGGGATGAGCTTCGGGGCGCTGTCGGCGCAGGCCAAGGAGGCGCTCGGACGCGGGGCCACCGAGGTGGGGACCAGCACCACCACCGGCGATGGCGGGATGACCCCCGAGGAGCGCGAGCACTCGCGGCTGCTCGTCTACCAGTTGCTGCCCTCGCGCTACGGGATGAACCCGGACGACCTGCGCCGGGCCGATGCGATCGAGGTCGTGATCGGCCAGGGCGCCAAGCCGGGCGGCGGCGGGATGCTCCTCGGCCATAAGATCTCCGACCGCGTCGCGCAGATGCGAGACCTGCCCCAGGGGATCGACCAGCGCAGCGCCTGCCGGCACCCCGACTGGACCGGCCCCGACGACCTCGAGATCAAGATCGAGGAGCTGCGCGAGATCACCGACTGGCGGATCCCGATCTACGCCAAGATCGGCGCCAGCCGCACGTACTTCGATGTCGCGCTGGCGGTCAAGGCGGGGGTCGATGCGATCGTGCTCGACGGGATGCAGGGCGGTACCGCCGCCACCCAGGAGGTGTTCATCGAGCACGTCGGGATCCCGATCCTGGCGGCGATCCCGCAGGCCGTCGAGTCGCTCGTCGATCTGGGGATGCACCGCGAGGTGCAGCTGATCGTGTCCGGGGGGATCCGCACCGGCGCCGACGTCGCCAAGGCCCTGGCGCTCGGCGCCGATGCGGTGTCGATCGGCGTGGCGGCGCTGATCGCACTCGGCGACAACGCGCCCGAGCACGACGAGGGCTACCGGTCGATTGGCTCCGCGTCGGGGTACTACGACGACTGGCAGGCCGGGCTCGACCCCGCCGGCATCTCCACCCAGGACCCCGACCTGGCGGGGCGGCTGGACCCGGTCACAGGGGGCAAGCGGCTGGCCAACTACCTGCGGACGCTGACGCTCGAGGCCCAGACGCTGGCCCGCGCGTGCGGCAAGTCCCACGTCCACAACCTGGAGCCCGAAGACCTTGTGGCGCTGACGATCGAGGCGGCCGCGATGGCACGGGTGCCGCTCGCGGGTACGAGCTGGATTCCGGGTACGATCACCGCAACATGACCTACGTAATTGCTGAGCCATGCATCGACCTGAAAGACCTCTCCTGCGTTGAGGTTTGCCCGGTCGACTGCATCCACCCGACCGAGGACGAAGGCGGCTTCGCCAGCGTGAACCAGCTGTTCATCGACCCGGAGGAGTGCATCGACTGCGACGCCTGCGTCGAGGCATGCCCGGTCGACGCAATCTTCGCCGAGGATCAGCTCCCGGACGAGTGGAAGAGCTTCACCAAGATCAACGCCGACTACTACGCCAACGCCTCGTAGTGGGCCCCGCCGGAACGGTGGGTCCACGTAGCTGAGCGGCGCGCAATCGAAGTCGGGGGCCGACGCGTCGTCTACGACGCGCGCGGCCCGGTTGGCGGCGACGTCGTGATGTTCCACACCGGCACGCCGTCGGGCGGGGACCTATTCGACGGCTGGGTCAGAGCCGGTGCCGAGCGCGGGATCGGTCACGTCTCCTATTCCCGGCCGGGATACGGCGACAGCGACCGGCGCGCCGGACGCACGGTCGCCGATTGCGCGCAGGACGTCGCGGCGATCGCCGACGAGCTCGGGATCGAGCGCTTCTACACGGTCGGCTGGTCGGGCGGTGGGCCGCACGCGCTGGCGTGCGCGGCGCTGCTCGGCGACCGCGTTCTGGCGGCGGCGACGCTCGCCGGGGTCGCTCCGTATCGCTCGGAGGGACTCGACTGGCTCGGCGGGATGGGCGACGAGAACGTCGCCGAGTTCGCGGCCGCGGAGGCCGGGGAGCCTGCGTTGACCGAGTTTCTCGAGGCCGCCGCGGAGGAGATCGTCGGCGCGGAGGCCGATCAGCTCCGGGAGGCGCTCGGCGGCCTGCTCACCGGCGTCGACCGCGAGGTGCTGACCGGAGCGATGGGGGAGTACATCGTGCAGAGCACAGACGTGGGGCTCGGTGGCGGGATCTCCGGCTGGCTCGACGACGACCTCGCATTCATCGCCGATTGGGAATTTGACCTGGGGGCGATCGCCGCGCCGGTGACGGTCTGGCAGGGGGAGCAGGACCGCATGGTTCCGTTCGCCCACGGCCCCTGGCTCGTGGCGCACGTCGCCCGCGCGCGGGCGCAACTGCTGCCCGAGGAGGGGCATCTGTCGCTGGTCGTGAACCACTACGGCGACGTCCTCGACGAGCTGATCGCAACCGCGGAATGAGCCTTGGGGGGTCGGGCGGTGGGTGCCGGGCTCCCAGCGATACGGTTGAGCGATGAACTATCGCAACCTCGGAAACACCGGAGTCAAGGTCAGCCCGCTGTGCCTCGGCGCGATGATGTTCGGCGCCTGGGGCAACCCCGATCACGACGACGGCGTCGCGGTCATCCACCGCGCGCTCGACGCCGGGATCAACTTCATCGACACCGCCGACGTGTACTCGCGCGGCGAGTCGGAGGAAATCGTCGGCAAGGCACTGGCCGGCGGCAAGCGCGACAACGTGGTGCTGGCCACCAAGGTCCACGGCACGATGGGCGACGATCCCAACGAGTTCGGCAACTCCCGTCGCTGGATCGTCCGCGAGGTCGAGAACAGCCTGCGGCGGCTGGGCACCGACTGGATCGACCTCTACCAGATCCACCGTCCCGAGGACGACACCGACATCGACGAGACGCTCGGCGCGCTCAGCGACCTCGTCCACGCCGGCAAGGTCCGCTACGTCGGCTCCTCGACGTTCCCGGCGAGCCAGATCGTGGAGGCGCAGTGGGTGGCCAGGAAGCGCGGGCGCGAGCGGTTCGTGTGCGAGCAGCCGCCCTACTCGATGCTCGTGCGCGGGGTCGAGAACGACGTGCTCCCGACGTGTCAGCGCCACGGAATGGGCGTGATCCCGTGGAGCCCGCTCGCGGGCGGATGGCTCAGCGGCCGCTACCGGCTCGGCCAGGACGTGCCGAGCTCGCACCGCGCCGACCGCATCCCCGCTCGCTACGACATGTCGCTGCCCGGCAACCAGCGCAAGCTCGAGGCCGCCGACGCGCTGGCCGAACTCGCCGAGGAGGCCGGGATCTCGCTGATCGAGATGGCGCTCGCGTTCGTGATCCGCCACCCCGCGGTGACGGCGGCGATCATCGGCCCGCGCACGATGGAGCAGCTCGAGTCCCAGCTGAGTGCCGCTGACGTCGAGCTGTCCGACGATGTGCTCGACAAGATCGACGAGATCGTCCCGCCCGGCATCAACGTCAATCCGGCCGACGGCGGCTGGCAGAACCCGGCGCTCGAGCGATCCGCCCGGCGGCGCTAGGCTCGGCTCCGCTCCGAGCCTGGTCTGAGGGTCCGGCTCCGAGCCTCCCGAGCGCTGCCAATACCTCCAAAACTCGTCCGTCATTTGTCACAGCTTCCTACGTTGTTTGTTCAGGAAGCTTTAAGGGCGACAAGGAACTGTCCGGGGCGAGGTTCATCCTATTTCTCGTCCCAAAGAGGGGGTATGAGCAGATGCTGAACCCGAACGCGACCGGGACTACCACGACCACGGAGTTCCTCACCGACCTGGTGTACGAACTGTTGGACGCCCATTGCGACACGATCTGCCTCGTCGACGAGCGGGACGACAGCGTTGCGTGGGAGGCGCACCTCCACTACTTGCGTGATCTGCAGCGGGTGGGGCGCGAGGCCCTGGCGCGGGTGCCGAGCTCCGGCGCCGCGGTCTAATTCGCGCGACTCGTTCGCAGAGTCAGAGCCCGCCGAGGCCGCCGCCGTCGACCACCAGCGTCTGCCCGGTGACAAACGCGGCCTCCTCGCTGGCCAGCTAGGCGAACGTCGCCGCAATATCGTCGGGCACGCCGACGATGCCGGGCCACCTCGAGCGCGAGGCGCCGGACCAGGCCGACGATTCCGGCGCTCGGAATCTAGATTCAGCCGATGGCCGGCGATGCCGCGTACACGATCGGGCACTCGACGCGGACGCTGGAGGAGCTAGTCGGGATCCTGCTTGAGGCCGGCGCTCGCCGGCGGCCGACGACCGTGATGTGCGCCGAGGCGCGATGGTGGCGCTGTCATCGCCCGGCTGATCGCCGACGCACTGACCGTCCGCCGCTGGCGGGTGCTGCACCTGGGCCTGGGGTCAGAGCCGGTCGAGCACGAGCTGACGCCGTTCGCGGTGCGCGGGCCGGGACACGCGCTCACCTACCCGCCGGCCCAGGGTGAACTGTGGACCTAGTGAATCGGGACACTGGTCGCGTTACGCGTGCAGGTGCTTGACGAGCCTTCGCGGGCGCTCCTCGAACCCGGCCGACTCATACAGGGCGGCGGCATCGGCGCGGCGCGGGCGCGTGGTCAGCTCCAAGCGTATGCATCCTCGTTCGCGTGCGATCCGCTCGGCGGCGGCGAGCAGCTCGGTGGCAACCCCGCGCCGGCGCTGGTCGTTGCGAACCACCAGCGCGGTGATCCGCAGCTGCGGTGCCGATCGGTAGATCAGGTGCGTGAGCTGCCAGGTGAGCAGCCCGACCGTCTCGCCGTCGCGGTCGTACACGAGCGCGCCCTCGCCGTCGCGTTGGAGGAGGTCTCTGAGCCTGGCGCCGGCCTCGCCCGGGTCGGTCGGATACCCGAGCTCGCCGAGCAGCGACGCGATCGCATCCGCGTCGCCGGGCGCGGCGGGACGGACGGGGCCCAGCGCGCCAGCCAGGATCTCCTCGATCAGCGGTCCCTTGGCGTCGGCGTAGTGGTTCATGTCGTTCCAGGTGCGCTCGGCGAGCGCGCGCTTGAGCTGCTCGTAGCGGTGTCGGTCCTCCGGGCTTTGCCGCAGGCGGTTGCGGAATAACAGGTGGCGGTCGACCTCGGGGTCGGCGAGAGCGCGGACGTGGATGTGCACGTCGCGGGCAGGCGTGCGGAACATCCGGTGGCCGGGCTCCCTGACCCGGAGCTCGTAGCCGGCGTCGATCAGCGCTGGAGCAAACGCCGGCTCGGCCTCGGGGTCCTCGACGGTCACCAGCACATCGACGATCGGCTTGGCGGCAAGGCCCGGTACCGCGGTCGAGCCGATGTGCTCGATCGCGCATGCTCGGTCGCCGAGGGCGTTCGTGATCCGGGCGCGCTCGTGCTGAAACCGCTGCGGCCAGGCGGGGTCGTAGTCGACGACCTCGATCTCGCGTCGCTCGCGGCCGCCGACCAGCACCTGATCGAGGTAGGCGTCTCGGTCCTCACCGTCCACGCGTCAAGTGTCCCAGGGCAGCCCGGGGGTCCACTACAGTGGCGGCGTGCGAAGGACTCTCGGCGTGTTGGGGGTGCTGGGGGCGGTGACGCTGTTTCCGTCTGCAGCGAGCGCCCTGCGGTTCCGCGCCGCCGACGGCATCCGGGTCGTGTCCACGCACCGACTCGACTTGCGGCTGATCGCGCTGACCGTGCGCACGTCGGCGCTGCCGGATCCCGCCAACGTCCGCGTGCTGCTACCCCGCGGATACGCGTCGTCGCCGCACCGCCGCTACCCGGTCCTGTACCTCCTCCACGGCACGATCGGCGGGGCCGCCGACTGGACCACCCAGGGCCAGGCCGAGCAGATCACCGCCGGCCGGCCGCTGATCGTGGTGATGCCGGACATCGCGCTGAGCTACGCGGGCGGGGGCTGGTGCACGGACTGGTTCAACGGCGGCGCGGGTGGGCCGCCGCGGTGGGAGACGTTTCACATCGACCAGCTGATCCCGTGGGTTGACCGCAACCTGCGGACGGTGGCCAAACGGGGCGGACGCGCGATCGCGGGCCTGTCACAGGGCGGCTTCTGCTCGATGAGCTACGCGGCGCGCCACCCCGACCTGTTCGGCGTGGCGCTGTCGTTCTCGGGCGCGCCCGACATCGCGTTCGATCCGGTCGCCCGGGCGCTGACGACGGCGGCGGTGAGCGACGCCGAGAGCGCGCTCGACCACGTCCCGGTCGGCTCGATCTTCGGCCCGCGGTCGACCGAGGAGCTCAACTGGGCCGCCCACGACCCGACGACGCTGGCGGCGAACCTGCGCGGGATCAAGCTGATGCTGTTCACCGGCAACGGCCAGACCGGCCCGCTGGACCGGTCGCCGAGCGCGCTGTCGGCGACGATCGAGGCGGGCGTCCAGGTGCTGACCCGGTCGTTCCACGACCGGTTGCAGTCGCTCGGGCTCCCGAGCTCGTTGGACGACTACGGCCCGGGGACGCACGCCTGGCCGTACTGGAACCGCGACCTCCGCCAGTCGATCGGCCCGATCATGACGGCGTTCGCCGATCCCGCGCGTGTGCCCCGGCAGATCACCTACACCTCTGCCGACGCGAGCTACTCCGTGTTCGGCTGGCGCGTCTCGATGCACCGCAGGGTGGGCGAGTTCAGCACGCTGGCCCGCGCCGGCATCAACGGGTTCGCGCTGCGCGGGAGCGGCAGTGCGACCGTCACCACGCCCGCTCGGTACGCGCCCGGCGGCTTCTACCGGATCGCGACCGAGTCGGGCGCGGGCGGCGGCTTCCGGCTGCAGCAGGCGCTGCACAGCGGGCGGCTGCGGATCCCGGTCCCGCTCGGTCCCTCGAACACCGTCCAGCAGTACGCGCCGGCGAGCGCCACCGCGGTGTTCCAGACGCGCGTCCAGATCGCGAGGGACCGCTGATGGCCTGGCTCGGTCGCCGCTACTACGGCGTCCAGGTCCGGGCCAAAACCGAGCTTCGCGGCCGGCGGGTGCTGATCACCGGCGCGGCGCGCGGGATCGGGGCGCAGACAGCCCGGCGGCTGCACGCGCGCGGCGCCAAGGTGGCGCTCGCGGGCCTCGAGCCCGACCGGCTCGCGGAGGTCGCCGCCGACTGCGGCGGCGCGCTCGCCGCGCTGTGCGACGTGCGCGACCGCGAGCAGGTGGAGGCCGCGGTGGAGGCGGCCGTCCGGGAGCTCGGCGGGCTCGACGTGGTGATCGCCAACGCCGGGGTGGCAGCGCAGCTCCCGCTGGTCGGCGGCAACCCGGCCACGTTCGAGCGGATGATCGAGGTCAACCTGCTCGGCGTCTACTACACGCTCCGCGCGGCCGCGCCCCACGTCGCCCACACGCAGGGGTACGTGCTCGCGATCTCCTCGCTCGCCGCCGCCGTGCACCCGCCGTTGCTTGGCCCCTACGCCGCCGCCAAGGCCGGCGTCGAGGCGCTCGGCGACGTGCTCCGGATCGAGCTCGCGTCCAGCGGCGCGCGCGTCGGGGTTGCATACTTCGCCGAGCTCGACACCGACATGACCAGCCGCGGGTTCGGCACCCAGGCGGCCTCGGAGTTGCAGCGCGGCCGCGGCCGCCGCGCGCAGCGGATAACGCCGCTGCCGATGGCGATCGACGCGATCGAGCAGGGGATCCTGGACCGCTCTCGCCGGGTGGTGGCGCCCCGCTCGGTGGCGCGGGTGCTGCACACCCGGATGCTCGCCCAGCGGATGCTCGAACGGCGCGCCCGGCGCGGCCTTGACGACGTGCTCGCGATCGCGCGCGTGGAGAACGCCCCGCTCACGACCGAGCTGCCGCGGCGTCCCGAGCGGCCATAACCGGGCCGGGGCCTGCGGGGCAGGGCGGGACGTAAAACAGACGATATACGTCTGTTTTACGTCCCGCCCCCTTGGCCCCGCGCACACGCGCGCCCAACCACTCCCGCGGGCTGGCCGGCCAGCCAGTAGGATCGCCTGCTAAGCGCGCGGGCCCGCGACGCGCGAGCGAGGGGTAACGGCGAACGGCAGAAGGGTGAGATCCGGGGTGTCATCGACTAAGAGCAATCTCGATCAGGTTCTCGTCGGCGAGCGCGAGCATTGGCTCCACGGGCCGCCACACGAGCTGTTCGCGCAGATGCGTGCGGAATGCCCGGTCCACTGGACGTCGGCGATCACGGAGTACCCCAACGAGGAGGGCTTCTGGTCGGTCACCCGCGCCGAGGACATTCACAAGGTCAGCCGGGACTGGAAGACCTACTCGTCCGAGCTCGGGGGCGTCACCTCGGTCACCGAGGGCTTTCCGCTCGAGCTGCTGCGGGCGATGTTCATCGGCATGGACCCGCCCAAGCATGACCGCCTGAAGATGCTGTTCCAGTCCGGCTTCACCCCCAAGCGGATCGCCGCCCACGAGCCGGCGATCCGCAAGATCGTGATCGACGTGCTGCACCGGCTCGACGGCCGCGACACCTGCGACCTCGTCTCCGACGTCGCCCAGCCCGTGGTCTCGCGCGTGATCGGGAGCTTCATGGGGATCGCCGAAGAGGACGACCTGGTGTGGGCCGCGCTGATGAACTCGGCACTCGGCGCCGGCGACCCGGACCTCAACCCGGGTGGTGTGGACAGCGTCGCCACCAAGGACATTCCTGAGATCTTCGAGCGCTGCCGGCGGATGATCGCCGAGCGCCGCGAACACCCCACCGACGACCTGACCAGCGTGCTCGTCAACGCCGATGTGGACGGCCAGCGGCTCGAGGAGCACGAGATCGTGATGGGCTTCTTCCTGCTGGTCGCGGCCGGCAACGACAGCACCAAGGCCACGTACTGCAGCGCGATGCGGGCACTGATGCAGCACCCCGAGGAGCGCCGCAGGCTGATCGACGACCCCTCGCTGATCGGCAGCGCGGTCGAGGAGTCGCTGCGGATGTTCCCGGCGTTCTCGCACTTCCGCCGGACCGCCACCTGCGACACCGAGCTGGCCGGACAGCCGATCAAGCAGGGCGAGAAGGTCGTGATGTGGTACGCCTCGTCCAATCGCGACGAGTCGCGCTACGCGGATCCGGATCGCTTCGACGTCGCCCGCAACCCCGAGCACCAGGCGTTCGGCGCCGGCGGGCGGCACTTCTGCCTCGGCACCGCGCTCGCCCGGCTGGAGCTGCGGGTGATGCTCGAGGAGACCTTGCGCGAGTTTCCCGCGATGGAGCTCGCCGGCCGGCCCGTGATGGCCGAGTCCGCGTTCCTGAACCAGCTGAAGACGCTCCCGGTTCGCCTCTCCCCGGCGGCTTAGCCGCACCGTCCGCGGCGTAAAGCCGCACCGCCCCGCGCGGCCTCCGGTGCGGTGGGGGCTCATCGTCCCGCAAGACAGTTGACTGCTCAATACTTCACGCCGCGAACGGTTGTCCTGTACAATCTTAGGGATGCAACCGATCTCGGAACAGAGCAAGATCGCGCCCGAGGCGGTTGTGGAGGAGCCCTCGAGCAGCGCCGACGGCGACGCGCATCGGCTGCGCAACGGGCTGATCTGGACTTCGGTGCTGGCGGTGTTGCTGCTGGCGATCGGGCTGGCAGTGCCCGACCTGCGCGGCGTGCTCGACCGGGTGACCGAGGCGTCTCCCGGATGGCTGGCGCTGGCAGTCGGGCTGGAGGTCGCTTCCTGCCTCGGCTACGTCGCGGTCGTGCGGCTGGTGCTGCACCGCGCGCCGGCGCGCGACGTGCGGCGACTGGCCTGGGCCGAGATGGCGTTCGGGGCGGTCGTGCCCGTCGGCGGTGCCGGCGGGCTCGCGGTCGGGGCCTGGGCGATGCGCGCCTGGGGCAGCTCGTGGTCGCGGATCGCCAACCGCTCGGCGGTGATCTTCCTGCTCACCAGCGCGGTCAACGGCGCGGTGCTGGTGCTGACCGGACTCGGCGTCTGGGCCGGGATCGGCAGTCACCGCACCGGGCTCCTGTACGGCCTGCTGCCGGCAGCCCCCGTAGCAGTCCTGATCGGCTTCTTCGTGGGGCTGCCGACGCTGTCGCGGCGGCTCGGCCCGGAGGGGGGCAAGTTCGGCTCGTTCGCGCGGCGGGTGGGGTCGTGGGTCGGCGACACCGAGCGGGTCGCGTTCCAGCGCGACTGGCGCGTGCTCGGCTCGGTCAGCTACCTGTTGTTCGACGTGGCCGTGCTGTGGGCGTGCCTGCGCGCGGTCGGCGCGACGCCGCCGCTGCTCGCGCTGCTGGTCGGCTACCAGGTCGGATACCTCTCCAACCTGATCCCGGTCCCCGGCGGGATCGGGGCACTTGAGGGCGGGATGCTCGGCGCGCTGGTGCTCTACGGGCTGCCCGCGGCGCCGACCGCCGCGGCCGTAGTCCTGTACCACGCGATCGCGCTGTGGGTGCCGACGATCGGCGGCACGGTCAACTTTGTCGCGCTGCGCCGCAGCCTTGCGGTGCGCGCCCCCCAGCTGAAGGCGGTCGCGGGCGCCGGCCGGTCCGAGGCTCCCGCTGGAGCCCGCGGCGAGCTCGCGGCGTAGACCACAGCCGCCGGACCCGCGGCGAGTTGTTTCATGCAACCTCCCGGGCTACGATGGACTAATGCTCCGCTCCGACTACGACGAACAGAACTGCTCGATCGCCCGGACGCTCGAGCTCGTCGGCGAGCGGTGGAGCCTGTTGATCCTCCGCGAGGCGTTCCTCGGCACCCGGCGGTTCGACGAGTTCCAGGGCAGGCTCGGGATCGCCCGCAACGTCCTGCAGTCGCGGCTCGAGCGGCTCACCGAGGGCGGGATCATGCGGCGCGTCGCCTATCAGGAGCGCCCGGTGCGCTACGAGTACCGGCTCACACGCAAGGGCGTCGACCTGTGGCCGGCGATCGTCGCGCTGATGAATTGGGGCGATCAGTACGCGGCACCCGACGGTCCGCCCACGCTGCTGCAGCACAAGAACTGCGGCGGCGAGGTCGACGACCGCCGTCGCTGCACCCGCTGCGGAGCCGAGCTCGAGGCATGGGACGTGGTGCCGGTGCGGGGACCCGGCGCGAGCGACCGCCGGCTGCCCGAGCCGGCCGCCGCCGAGGCCTAGTGGGCTCCGGTGGGGTCTACTAGCCGCTAGTAGTCGAGCTCGATCCCGAACGACCGCGCGAGGCCGGCGGCACCGTCGTCGGTGATCCGCACCGCGCGGCTGCGCGGGGCGCGCTCCAGCCAGTCAAGCTCGAACATCCGCTCAGCGATCGCGGCTCCGAGCGCGCCGGCCAGGTGGTGGCGCTGCTCGCTCCAGTCGACGCAGTAGCGGATCAGCGGCCGCCGTGGCGGCATCTCGTCGACGTCGATCCCGAACTCCCGGAGCTCCTCGACGCCGCGTCGCGTCAGCTTGTAATCCAGGTCGAACCCGGGCGCCGACAGCCGGTCGTCGTGCACGGCGTCGGGGTCGAACACCCCGTCGCCGCCGATCAGCAGCTCGCGCTCCAGCATCGACGACATCAGCTCGGTGCCGAGCATCCCGGCCAGGTGGTCGTAACAGGTGCGGGCGTGCCTGACCGCCTGCGCGTTCGTCCCCTGTCGCAGCGAGCGCACCGGCGCGGGCGGCGACAGGCGGGCCAGCGCCTCGAGCAGATCCGCGACATCGGGCCCGGCAAGACGGAAGTAGCGGTGGCGGCCGTGGCGCTCGACGGTCAGCAGGCCGCCCTTGACGAGCTTGGAAAGGTGCGCGCTGGCGGTCGACGCGGCCACCCCGGCCTCGTCGGCCAGCACCGTCGCGGGCAACGCGCGGCCGTCGCCGAGGGCCATCAGCACCCGCGCGCGGGCCGGATCGGCGACGAGCGACCCGACACGGGCGATATCGGCATGTGCATGCATGCACTCAGCGTAGCGCCGGGATAATTCGTTTCTCGACGAAGCGTTTCCGGGCAACACTAGAAGCCATGCGCAGACACCTTCCACTGCTCGCGATCTGCCTTGGGTACTTCATGGTGATCCTCGACGCGACGATCGTGAACGTCGCGCTGCCGTCGATCGGCCGAGACCTCGGCGGCGGCGTCGGCAGCCTGCAGTGGGTGATCGATGCCTACACGGTCGTGTTCGCCGGCCTGCTGCTGTCGGCGGGATCGATCGGCGACCTCATCGGCTCCCGCAAGGTGCTCGACGCGGGCCTGGCGCTGTTCACGGCCGCGTCGGCCGCGTGCGCGCTGGCGCCCTCGGTCGGAGCGCTGGTCGGCGCGCGCGTCGCGCAGGGGCTTGGCGCTGCGCTGATGGTCCCCAGCTCGCTGGCGCTGTTACGGGCGGCCTACCCGGACACCGCCGAGCGGGCGCGGGCGGTCGGCGCGTGGGGGGCGGTCGCCGGGGTCGCCGCGGCCTCGGCCCCGATCCTCGGCGGCGTGCTCGTGACGATCGCCGACTGGCGCGCGGTGTTCGTCGTCAACCTGCCGGTGGGGCTGCTGGCGATGTGGCTGAGCTACCGCCACCTGCCGAAGACCGGCGAGCGCTCCGACGCCGGGCTCGATCCTCCCGGCCAGGTGCTCGGAATGCTGACGCTGTCGCTGCTCACGCTCGGCCTGATCGAGGGCGGGTCGTCGGGCTGGGGGTCGCCGCTGGCACTGATCGGGCTGATCGGCTTCGTGCCGGCGCTGCTCGGGTTTTACGGCGAGCTGTTCGCGATCAGCCTGTACTTCCAGCGCGTGCGCGGCTTCTCGGCGCTGGAGACCGGGCTGGCGCTGCTGCCGGAGGGCGTGTTCGTGGCCGTCTCGTCGATGCTGTCGGGCCGGCTCACCAGCCGGATCGGGCCCCGGGTGCCGATGCTCGGCGGCCTGCTGGTGGGCGCCGCCGGTTCGCCGCGTTGATCGTCGCCGGACAATCGACCCCGTACACGGTGCTCGTCCCCGGCCTGATCGCGGTCGGCATCGGCATTGCGTTCACGATGCCGGCCGCGACCGCGGCCACGATCGAGTCCGCGCCCGCCGACCGCGCGGGGATCGCCTCGGGCGTGCTCAACGCCGCCCGCCAGGCGGGCGGCGCGATCGGCGTCGCGCGCTCCCGCCGCTAGCGGTAGGTGACGACCCGGACGTGCTCGAACTTGAGCACGTCGTCGGGGCGTCCGACCTCCGGGGTAGTGCTCATGATCACCGGCACGATCGTGACCCGGATCTCATCGCCTGCCTGTAGCGCCCGGCGGACCGCGTCGGTGGCGGTGACGATCTTGTACGCCGGCGTCAGCGGGTGCGCCGGCCGGGGGTCGTGGACGCCGCGCGGCACGACGTCGCAGTGGCCGGGATCGCCGAGGCAGCCGCCGTGCCCGAAGATGTGAAACGTGCCGGCGAAGCCGGTGTCGGCCGTCATCGCGGTTCGGTCGGTGGCGCGAGCGTTGTTGAGGAAGATCCGGGCCTGGTAGGTGGCGCCGCCGTGCTCGATCCCGTGCACCTCGATGTCGGCCCGGTAGAACTCGGCGTCGAGCGCGGCGGCCGAGAGCGGGGGAGGGCTGACCTTCTTAGGCATTAGTGGCTCCTTCCGGAATCACGCCGACATTCGAGCGACCCCCGGCGGCGCTGGGCGGCGTCCTCGTCGCCTCGCGCAGCGCCGCTGCGCGTCGGCTCCTGCGTCCTTGCCCAGCATCCACCGGTGGCCTCTCTCGCTGTCACCGTAATTCCGGAACGACCCACTTAGTGCCCTCCCGCTCCGGGTGCGCTCGTGGTCGAACTCGAGCCCGCGTAGTCGTAGCCGAGGCTGTGCACGTCGAGCACCTGCGAGACCGTGTAGGGGAACGGGGCGAGCACGCGGTTGAGGTAGTTCGGCGGGATGTTGTTGACCCCGTGGCGCAGCTGCCACAGGTACCAGAGCCGGTCGATCATCGCGTGGTGGGCCCAGAACAGCGGGTCGAACGCGGCTACGCCGATGTTGCCCATGTCGCCGCCCTGGTTGGGGTTGCGGGGGTTGGTGCCGCCGGCCCAGCCGTGGATGAAGTCGTGTACGTCCTGGATCTGGTTGGAGAAGTCGGCGAAGCTGGTGAGTTCGAGCAGCGACTCGATCGAGGGATTCGCGGGCGTGGCCTGGGTCAGGCTCGGCAGGTCGCCGGGGGATCCGGGGAAGCGCCGCGTGCGCCGCGCTCGGTCGCCCGGCATGTTCGGCGTCGGCCCCGACGCAAGCGGGTTCTGCTTGCCATTGACCCGGGCCAGCGCGTACGCGCGCGGGACGCCGACCGTGTGCGAGGCCGACGAGGTCCAGTCCCACCAGGGCAGGATCGCGGCCGCGTTCTGCTCGCGGGTGACGTGATCCCAGCCGACCAGGTAGGCGCGGTGCCAGGGCAGGAACAGGTCGTAGGAGAAGCCCTGTCCGTTGGGGCCGGTGCGGGCGTGGTGCCAGCAGTCGAAGCGGTTGAACCCGTGGTACTCGGCCCAGTAGATCCAGCTGCGGTTGTCGGTCCCCGACAGCGCCTGCATCTTCCGGTAGGCGTCGCGCAGCGCCGCAACATTCGCCTGCCCCACGTTGGGCCGCAGCACGGTTCCCGCACTCGCGCTCACGGCGCAACGATACGCCGACGTGCGCCGCGGCTGTGAAAACCTCGAGCGCGCCGCGCAGCGGGTGACCCTCGGGAAGCCGCTACCGGTGCGTCATCATGGATGTAGATGAGCGCGTTCAGAGAGTCACACGGGATGCGTGCCGCTTCGGGCGGCGACGGGCTGCGTGGCCAGCGACCCGGACGGCGCGAACAGCCGCCGCTGCTCGACCCCGAGCGCCAGCGCGACACCCACAGGATCGTCAGGCTGTTCGCGCCATACAAGGTGCGGCTCGCCGCGGTCATCGCGCTGATCGTGGTCTCGGCCGGACTCGGGATGATCTCGCCGTTCCTGCTGCGGGCCGTGCTCGACACCGCGCTTCCGGACCGCAATGGCCCGCTGCTGACCGAGCTCGTGCTCGGGATGATCGCGATCGCGATCGTCACCGCGGCGATCACCGTGTGGCAGACCTACATCTCCAACGTGATCGGCCAGCGCGTGATGCACGACCTGCGGGCCGCCGTCTACCGGCACCTGCAGCGGATGTCGCTCGCGTTCTTCACGCGCACCCGGACCGGCGAGGTCCAGTCACGGATCGCCAACGACATCGGCGGGATCGACAGCGTCGTCACCACGACCGCAACCTCGATCGCCTCGAACGTCACCACGGTGATCGCGACGATTGTCGCGATGGTGTTGATGGACTGGCGGTTGGCGGCGATCTCGCTGGTGTTCGTGCCGGCGTTCGTGGTGCTGACGCGGAGGGTCGGGCAGATCCGCCGCCGGATCACCACCGAGCGCCAGCGCCGGCTGGCCGACCTGTCCGCGCTGGTGTCGGAGTCGCTGTCGGTGTCGGGGATCATGCTCGGCAAGACGATGGGGCGCGGGCGCGACCTGGCCGAGCGCTTCACCGACGACTCGCGCGACATCGCAGACATCGAGGTCCGCTCACGGATGGCCGGCCGCTGGCTGATGTCGACGATCCAGATGGTGTTCGCGATCCAGCCGGCGCTGGTCTACTGGATCGCCGGGCAGAGCTTCGTGCATGGCCACACCGCGATCTCGATCGGAACCGTGGTCGCGTTCACGCAGCTTCAGGTTCGGCTGCTGTTCCCGATCCAGAGCCTGCTCTCGACCGGCGCCGATGTCGAGGCATCGCTCGCCCTGTTCGACCGGATCTTCGAGTACCTGGACCTGCCGGTCGACATCATCGAGTCCAAGGATCCGGTGGCGCTGCGCCCCAAGGAGGTGCTCGGCGAAGTCCGCTTCGAGGACGTCTCGTTCAAGTACGACGGCGAGCGCGACGGGCCCTGGACGCTCGACGACATCAGCCTCGTGGTGCCGGCGGGAACCCGCACCGCGATCGTCGGGGAGACCGGAGCCGGCAAGACCACGCTCGGCTATTTGGTGGCGCGCCTGTACGAACCCCAGCAGGGACGAGTCACGATCGACGGCGTCGACGTGCGCGACGCCAGCCTCGAGTCGCTGGCCGCGACCGTCGGGGTGGTCTCGCAGGAGACGTATCTGTTCCACGCCAGCGTGCGCGAGAACCTTCGCTTCGCCCGTCCCGACGCGACCGACGAGGAGATTGACGAGGCCGTGCGCACGGCACGGATCGCCGACCTGATCGCGTCGCTGCCCGACGGCTACGACACGATCGTCGGTGAGCGCGGCTACCGGTTCTCGGGGGGTGAGAAGCAGCGGATGGCGATCGCGCGCACGATCTTGCGCAACCCGCCGGTGCTGGTGCTCGACGAGGCCACCAGCTCACTGGACACTCAGACCGAGGCCGCGCTTGCAGCCGAGCTCGAACGGCTGGCGGAGGGGCGCACGACGATCACCATCGCGCATCGCCTCTCCACCGTTCGCGACGCGGATCAGATCGTCGTACTCGACCGGGGTCACATAGCCGAGCGCGGGAGCCATGATGACCTGTTGGAGCGCAACGGTCTGTACGCGGCGCTGGTCGCCCGTGACGTGACCGAGGAAGCGGTCGAGGGCTGATACAGCGCCGCCGGGGGCTCACGGCACCTCTATGTACTGCATCACGGCGGGACCGACCTGGATCACGTCGCCGTGCTGGATGTTGCCCGCCACCATCCGGCGCCCGTTGACGAACGTGCCGCCGGTGCTGCGGTTGTCGAGCAGCCGCGCGAAGCGGCCGTGAAAGACGATGATCGCGTGGGTCCGGGACACGCGCGCGTCCTCGAAGCGGAGGTCTGCGGTCAGTCCGCGGCCGATGTGGGTGATGTTCGAGCGCAGCTTGATCAGCCGCGTCTCGTCGCCGTCAGACAACGCGAGGTATTGCCCACGGGAGGCCATCCGCGCCGGGATTGCGCGGGCACGGGCCCGGTGGTCGAGCAGCGGCAAGGAGTCGCGGACCGCGTCCTCGCAGGCCGCCTCGAACCGGGCGGTGGCGTGCTCATGCGCCGGGAGCAGCATCGCCTGGTCGGGGAGTTTGGGTGGCGCTTGGATCGTCATGGCAGACACTCCACCACGCGCATGCGAGAGAACAGTGAACGCCGGCTAAGAGGATCTGAAGATCGCATCAACCCGAGGGGCCACTAGGCTGTCGCGCGTGACCGAGGCGCCGACGCTTGAACTGGTGGGCGGGCCGACCGCGCTGATCACCTACGGCGGCCTGCGGGTGCTGACCGACCCGACGTTCGATCCGCCGGGCGACTATCCCCGCGCGGGCACGCCGGTGGTGCTGCACAAGCTCGCCGGTCCGGCGATCGCTGTGGACGAGGTGCTGCCGGTCGACGTCGTGCTGATCTCCCACGACCACCACTCCGACAACCTCGACAACTCGGGTCGCGAGATGCTGTCGCGCGCGGGACGCGTGCTGACGACTGGCGACGGCGCCCAGCGGCTCGGCGGCAATGCCGTCGGCCTGCAGCCCGGCGACTCGGTGACGCTCGACGGCGCCGGTGGCCCGGAGCTGACGGTGACGGCGGTCCGCGCCGACCACGGACCTGCGGAGGTCGCCCCTAAGAACGGGCCGGTGATCGGGTTCGTGCTGCGCGGCGAGGGGCTGCCGGCAATCTACATCAGCGGCGACAACGCGTCGGTCGACGTCGTCCGCGAGATCGTGGCCGCCGAGGGACCGTTCGACGTCGCGGTGCTGTTCATCGGCGGCGCCTGCGTCCCCGAGGCCTGGGGCGACGCAAAGCTGACGCTGACCGCCGAGGCTGCGGTGCAGGTCGCGCGCGAGCTCGGATCGGCGCCGATCGCCCCGATCCACCAGGACGGCTGGGCCCACTTCACGTCCAGCGCCGCCGACGTCGAGCGCGAGTTCGCGCGGGCCGGCCTGTCGGATCGGCTGCGCCCGACGTCGCCCGGTCAACGCATCGAGCTCGCCTAGACCTAGCCGTCCTCGCTCGCCGCGAACCAGCGGTTGCGCTTGATGAAGAACCACAGCAGGCCGAGCGACACCACCAGGCTGCCGATGCCGTAGATGACGAACACCAGCAGCGAGTCGATGTGGTCGGTGAGCCACTTGAAGTTCATCCCGAAGAACCCGGTGACGAACGTCAGCGGCAGGAACACGGTGGCGATCACGGTCAGCTGCTTGCTGGTCTCGTTCTGACGGACCGCGATGTCGTTCTGCCGCAGCGAGATCACGGCGAGGTTTGACTGCAGCATCGTCGCCAGCGCCTCGCGCTGGGCGTTGATGTCCTCCTCGGCGAGCGTCAGGTGGTCGTTGACGTCGCGGAAGAACGGGCGCAGTTTCTTGCTGACGTTGCGCAGCTGGGTGCCGCGGCTGATCGCGTCCAGCGGCGCCAGCAGCGGGCGCACCGCCCGGTGGAACTCGGTGGCCTCGCGGCGCAGCTTGTAGATCCGGTCGCTCGGCGCCACCGATCCCTTGAACACCTGCTCCTCGAGCTCCTCGACGTCGCGCTCCAGGCACTGCACGACCGGGGCGTAGTCGTCGACGATCTTGTCCATGATCGCCCACAGCGCCGAGGCCGGACCCTCGGCCAGCAGGTCGGGCCGCTCCTCCAGCCGCGCCCGGGCGTCGTGCAGGTCGCTGGCCTGACCCTGGCGGACGGCGATCACGAACTGGCGCCCCAGGAACACGCTGACCTCGCCGAAGTCGACCTCCTCGGTCTGCTCGTCGTAGCGCGCGGTGCGCAACACCACGAACGACTGCGCGCCGGCGTCGTACTGCTCGACCTTGGGTCGCAGGTGCAGCGTCTGCGCGTCCTCGACGGCGAGGTCGTGCAGCCCGAACCGCCGCTGGACGTCGGCCAGCTCCTCGGTGCTGGGCTCGAACAACCCGATCCACACGAACCCGTCGTTGCCGGCCTGGCAGACCTCGGCCGCGCGATTGAGGTCCATGCGCCCGTCGTGCTGACGCTTTCCGTCGACGTAGTGGGCACAGTCCATGATCACCTCGTGCTCCTCCCTGACTCCGGGTCGCGGCTGTCAGGGAGGATTGTCGCGCGACCATCGGCGCGGCCGCCATCAGCCCGCGGCGGGCTCTGGGATGGCCTCGCCCGGGTGATCGTCCCGCGACGGTCGTCCGGCGGCCGCGCCCTCGATGTTGAGCTGAGGGATCCAGCGATTCAGGAAGTGCGGGAGCTTCCAGTTGAGGTCACCGAGGATCATCATCACCGCGGGGACCAGGATCGCCCGCACGATTGCGGCGTCGAGCAGCACCGCGCCGCCGAGGCCGATCCCGAACAGCTTGATCACGCGCTCGCCGCCGAGCACGAACGCCCCGAACACGAGCACCATGATCGCCGCGGCCGCCGAGATCGTGCGCCCGGTCGCGGCCAGCCCGTGGGTCACCGCCTGCATGTTGTCGCGCCGGCGGTGCCACTCCTCGAAGATCCGGCTGACCAGGAACACGTTGTAGTCCATCGACAGCCCGAACAGGATCGGAAACATCAGCACGGGCAGGAACGACTCGATCGGGCCGGTCGTGTCGACGCCCAGCAGGGACGCGCCCCAGCCGTTCTGGAACACCGCGGTGACCACGCCGAACGCCGCGCCCGCCGACAGCATGTTCATGACTGCGGCCGTCGCCGGGATCGCGATGCTGCGGAACACCGCCATCAGCAGCAGGAAGCTGAGCAGCACGACCACGCCGACGAACAGCGGCAGCTTGCTCGCCAGGATGTGGCTGAAGTCGTCGAAGATCGCAGTCTGACCTCCGGTCAGGACGGTTACCCCGGTGCCGTTGGTGACCGACGGGACGACCTGATCTCGCACCGTGTGCAGCAGGTCAGACGTCGACTTGTCCTGCGGCGAGCCCTTGGGGTAGACGTTGGCGATCGCCACGTCGGGCCGGCCACCGGTGCCGGCGATGAACTTCGGCGCCTGTCCGCCGACCACGCCCGGCGTGTTGCGCACGGCGGTCACGACCCGGTGGAAGGTGGCGCGCTGGGAGGCCGAGTCGACCTCGGCGACCAGCTGCAACGGGCCGTTGTAGCCCGGTCCGAAGCCCTTGGCCAGCAGGTCGTAGGCCTTGCGAGTGGTGGTGTTGGCGGGATCACTCCCGGAGTCTGCCGACCCCAGGCGCATCGACAAGAACGGGATCGCGAAGATGATCATCACGCCGGCCGCGACCGCGGCGAGCAGCGCCGGGCGCTTGGACATCCACCCGGCCCACCGGGCCCAGCCAACGGACTCGTCGGATGTCCGCAGCCTGCCCTCGCTCAACGCGCGGCGCTCGCGCCGCCGCAGCACGAAGCGGCCGAAGAAGCCGAGCGTCGCCGGCAGCAGCGTCATCGACGCGATCACCGTGAACGCGACCGCGATCGCCGCGGCCACGCCGACGCCATACAGGAAGCTCACGCCGAGCGCGAACATCCCGAGCATCGCGATGCAGACGATCACGCCGGCGAACAGGACCGCGCGCCCGGACGTGTCCATCGCCTCGACCACGGCGTCCTCGACCGACAAGCCGCGCAGCAGCGCCTGCTTGTAGCGGGTGACGATGAACAGCGCGTAGTCGACGCCGACGCCGAGGCCGATCAGCAGCGCCAGCTCGCTCGAGAACGAGGCCATGTCGAACACGTGCGAGAGCAGGCCGACGGCGCCGACGCCGGTGCCCAGCGCAAGACCGGCGGTGAGCAGCGGCAGCGCGGTCGCCAGCAGCGAACCGAACACCAGGAACAGCACGATCGCAGCCGCAACGAAGCCGAACGCCAGCCCGGTCCCCTCATTGCTCGAGTTTCCGCTCCGTGCGACCTGACCACCTGCCTCGAACTCGACTCCGCCTGCGGACGCCGAGGTGACCTTGTTGACGAACGACTTGGCCTCACTGGTGGAGATCTTGTTGGCCCGCTGGTCGAACGTGACGTTGGCGAACGCGATCTGGCCCGAGGGGGAGATCTGCGACTTCGCCGCCGGGTCAAACGGCGATGCGACCGACGCCACGTGCGGCAGCTGTTCGATCCGGGAGAGCAGCCGCCGGGTCTTGGCCCGAGGAGCTGCGTCGGTCACCTTCCCGTTCTTGACCGCGATCACGATCTGGTCGACGTCGCCCGAGACCTTCGGGGCGTTTCGCTGCAGCAGACGCACGGCGTCGAAGCTCTGCGTCTGCGGCAGGCTGAAGTTGTCGCTATAGGAACTGCCGGCGGCGGCGTGGATCGCGGTCACGCCGACCAATGCGGCGATCCAGGCGAGCACCACGATTCGGCGGTGGGTGAAGCACCATCTGGCCAGCGATCTCATCCTGCGGTTACCTCCGTCCGCGGTTTCAATGGCTTGCGAGAGCCCCTGCGCGGCGGATTGTGGACATCAAGGTTGAAAAAACCCTGACACCTCGCTCGCCGGGTCCTTAGCCCAGCTGTCCTTCGATTGGGACCGGCCAGACTCGCTAAACAGCCAAAGGCGCTGAGAGCGCTAGGTCGGCGTCGAGCAGCTCAGCCAGTTTCTCGGCCGTGTCGGTGCCGGGCACCGGCGAGTACAGCGTCAGGCGCTGCTCGGAGGCCTCGACCGGGTTGAACACGGCGTGCTCGAACACGAGCGTGCCCGCGATCGGGTGATGGATCACCTTGCGGCCCTCGCCGGCCCGGGCGACCTCGTGGCGCTTCCACGCTTTGCAGAACTCGGGGCTTGCCTGTCGCAGCTCCTGGATCAGCTCCTCGAACGAGGGGTCGCCGAGGTGACTGGCGCTGTCGGCGCGGAACTTGGCGGCCGCCAGGCGAGTTGTCTCCGTCCAGTCGGGGAGCATCTCGCGGCGGATCGGGTTCATGAACAGCTGCCACAGGTGGTTGCGGGCCGGGCGCGGGATGCGGTCGAAGTCGCCGAACAGCGCGGAGGCGGCGCGGTTCCAGGCCAGGTAGTCCCAGCGGCGGCCGAGCACCATCGCCGGGTTCGGTCCGAGGTTCTCGATCAGCCGCCGGAGCGTGGGGGTGATGCGCTCCGGAGGCGGCTTGCAGGCCGGGGCCTCCTCGCCGCGCCCGAGCAGGATCAGGTGCGCGCGCTCGGCGGGGGTGAGGCGCAGCGCACCGGCGATCGCCTCGAACACCTCCATCGACGCGCGCACGTCGCGGCCCTGCTCGAGCCACGTGTACCAGGTGGTGCCCACGCCGGCGAGCTGGGCCACCTCCTCGCGGCGCAGGCCGGGAGTGCGGCGACGGCCGCCGCTGGCCAGGCCGACGTCCTCGGGCCGGATGCTGGCCCGGCGCCGCCGAAGAAAGTCGGCCAGCTCCTCACGCCGACGGGTGCCGTTGCCGTTCTCTTCGCGATGGCCCTCGCGGGACGAGTTTCCGTTGGTGGACGGGCCGTTTCCGTTGGTCTCAGGCATAGCTTCGGATCCTTTGGGTGTGATCTCCACTACCAGGATAAATCACTCTCTTGTACCTGGATAAGAATTGTCGCACACTAAACATCGTGAACGCAACGCTCTCCCTCAGAAACCATGGCGCCTCGCTACTCGGGGCGCGTCGCGTCTCGTCAACCGGGGCGCTCCTGTTCGTAGTTCTGCTCGCAAACTTCATGGTGATCCTCGACGTCGCCGTGGTCAACGTAGCGCTCCCGTCGATGCGCGACGGGCTGCACTTCTCGACCGCCGGCCTGCAGTGGGTGGTCAACGCATACACGCTCACGTTCGCCGGATTCCTGATGCTGGGAGGCCGCTCGGCCGACCTGCTGGGACGGCGGCGCGTGTTTCTGGTCGGGGTGGCGCTGTTCACCGTGTCGTCGCTGGCGTGCGCGATCGCCGACTCGCGCACGCTGCTGATCGCCGCCCGCGCCCTGCAGGGCTTCGGCGGCGCGATCGTGGCTCCGGCCACCCTCTCGATCATCACCTCGGCGCTGCCCGAGGGCCCCGAGCGCAATCGCGGCCTCGGCCTGTGGGCGGCGGTCGGCGGCCTCGGCGCCTCGTCGGGCGCGCTGCTCGGCGGCGTGCTCACGCAGACGCTCGGCTGGCCCGCGATCTTCGCGATCAACGTGCCGCTCGGCGCGATCGTGATCGCCGTCGGCCTGCGCGCGCTCCCCGGCGATGTCGGCCGCGTCGGGCCGCGGCACTTCGACCTGACCGGCGCGCTGCTGGTGACCGGCGGCCTGGTCGGGCTCACGTACGGGATCGTCCGCACCGACACGCTCGGCTGGGGGTCGCCCGGCGTGCTGATCCCGCTGGTCGCGGCGATCGGCCTGCTGGCCGCGTTCGCCTACGTCGAGGCGCGCGTGTCCGAGGCCCCGCTGGTGCCGTTGTCGATCTTCAGGCTGTCGACGCTGCGCGCGGCGAACATCGTCGTGGTGCTGATGTACTCGGCGCTGTTCTCGATGTTCTTCTTCGTGACGCTGTACCTGCAGCAGGTGCTGGGCCAGGACGCGCTGGAGGCCGGGCTGTCGTTCCTGCCGATCACGCTGTCGGTGTTCATCGCGTCGTCACTGGCGCCGCGACTGGTGGCCCGGTTCGGCGTGCGTACGGTGGTCACGGCCGGGATGCTGCTGGCCACGGCCGGCCTGGCGATCCTGACCGCGGTCGAGCCCGGCGGCAGCTACGTCTCGATCGTGCTCCCGGGCGGCGTGCTGGCGGGCCTCGGCATGGGGCTGGGCCTGGTGCCCTCGACGATCGCCGCGACCCAGGGCGTGCCGCGCCACCAGGCCGGGCTCGCCTCGGGCCTACTGAACACCTCGCGACTGGTCGGCGGAGCGCTCGGACTGGCCGTGCTCAGCACGCTCGCGACGGCCAGCTCGCACGCGACCGCCGGCGTCAGCGGCCCGGAGGCTCTGACCAACGGGTTCACGGTCGCCTTCCAGGTCGGAGCGGCGATCTGCATCGCGGCGGCGCTGGTGGCGGCGTTCCTGCTCCGGCCGGCGCCGACCCCCGAGGAGCCCGAGGTCGTCGAGGTCGCCGAGCGCGAGGCGGTCGCGGCCTAGTGTCCCGTTTGGAAAGTTCGCGTGCATTCGAGGCACCCCTGGCGGCGCTTGGCTTCGTCCTCGTCGCCTCGCGTAGCTCCGCTACGCCACGGCTCCTGCGTCCTCGCCAAGCATCCACCAGTGGCACCTCTCGGTGCCCACCAACTTTCCAAACGCGACACCAGCCGACGGCCACTAGCGACCGCCACCCCCGGCGCTACCCGCCCGCTGCGCGGCGACGAAGTCCACGAACGCCTGCGCGGCGGGCGACAGCCGGCGCCCGCTCAACCACCACAGCGCGACGGTCATCCGCAGCGAGGGGTCCAGCGGCCGAAAGCACACCTCGGGCCCCGGGCGCTCCAGGAACGAGCGGGGGAAGATCGCCACCCCGAGCCCGCCCGCGACCAGCGACCGCAGCAGCGCGAGGTCGCTCGCCTCGAACGCGACCTGATGCTCCACGCGGGCCGCGGTGAGGGCGTCGTCGATCAGCTGCCGGGTCGAGGAGCCCCGCTGGAAGGCGATCAGGCGGCTCCCCGCGAGCGCCTCGATCGACATCGGCCCGTCTCCGGCTAGCGGGTGATCCCCGCTCATCGCGACCACCAGCTGTTCGCTTGACAGCTCCAGTCGCTCCACACCCTCGGGCGGCTGTGCCTCCAGCGCGAACGCGACGTCGAGGCTGCCGTCGCCGAGCATCTCCCGGAAGCGCTGCGCGATGCCGTCGCGCAGACGCACCTCGACCTCCGGATAGGTGGCGGTGAAGCGGGCCAGGATCGTGGGGATGTCGAGGTCGCCGCCGAACAGCATCGCGCCGACGCTCACGTGGCCGCGGGTCAGCCCGCGGAGCTCGTCGATCTCGCCGCGCAGCGCGGCGGTCTCCGCCAGCACCGCACGGGCGCGGGCCGCCACCAGCTCGCCGGCCTGCGTCGGCGCCACCGACCGGGTGGTCCTCCGCAGCAGCTCCGTGCCGAGCTCCTGCTCGAGCCGGCGGACCTGGTGCGACAGCGCGGACTGGGCGACCTGCAGCTCGTCGGCGGCGTTGGTGAAGTGGCGGTGGCGGACGACCGCCTCGAAGTAGCGCAGCTGGCGGATCTCCATGCGTGGCCGATCAATCTTACATCCAGATCAGTCCGTTCACATATCTGTGTTGCATAGATGAATCCTGGCCGCGACACTTCGGACTATGAGCACGATCGAGAGGCCCACCATCGACCAGATCACGATCCGACGCAGGCTGAAGCAGAACGACGGCCTCGCGATCGGCGAGCTTCATCGCCGCGTGTACATGACCGAGCACGGCCTCAACGACCGCTTCACCGAGTCCGTCGATGACGACGTCGCCCGCGCGATCGCCTCGGGATGGCCGGAGTGCAGCGGCGGGGTGTGGCTGGTCGACCGCGGCGGCCCGTTGCTCGGAGCGCTGGCGTTGACCGACGAGGGCGACGGCCTCGGCCGCGTGCGCTGGTTCGCGCTTGACCCGAGCCTGCGCGGCCAGGGCCTCGGTCGCTCACTGTTCGACGAGTTGCTCGCGCAGGCGCGCGCCCAGAACCTGTCGAAGCTGTCCCTGGAGACAATCAAGCCGCTGACCGTCGCCGCGCGGATCTACACGTCCAGCGGCTTCCGCGTCGTGTGGGAGCGCGAGCGCACCGATTGGGGCCCGCCGGTCGTCTACCAGGGGTATGAGCTGACGCTCGCGTGTCGCGCGTAAAGTCCCGGAGGCGATGCCGACCCGTCACTTCGCGGAGTTCCTGGTCACCGTCTACGTGCTGATCCTGATCCCGGGGCCGAGCGTCCTGTTCACGATCAGCCGCGGGGTCGCGCTCGGGCGCCGCGCGGCGCTGGCGACGGTCGCCGGCAACGCCGGCGGGATGGCGTTGCAGCTCGTGCTGGTGGCGATCGGGGTCGGGTCGATCGTGGCCCGCTCGGACGCGGTGTTCAACGTGCTGCGGCTGGCCGGCGCCGCGTACCTGGTGTTCCTCGGGATCCAGAAGATTCGCGACCGCAAGTCGCTGTCGGCGTTCAGCGCCGCCGCGGTTGCGCCGAGGTCGCTGCGCCGCAGCGCCCGCGAGGGGTTCTTCGTCGGTGCCACCAACCCCAAGGGGCTGATCATCTTCACCGCGGTGCTGCCGCAGTTCATCGACCGCTCGCAGGGCCACGTGACGCTGCAGCTGGCGCTGCTGGGCGTGGTGTGCGTGGTGATCGCGCTGCTGTCCGACAGCACCTGGGCGATCGCCTCCGGGGCAGCGCGTGGCTGGCTGGGCAATTCGACGCGCCGGCTGGAACGCCTCACCGGGCTCGGCGGCCTGATGCTGGTCGGCCTCGGCGTCGGCCTCGCCGTCACCGGCCGGAAGAACTGAGCAGCCCAGGTGCCATCGTCGAAGCGACGCAGCGCCGGGCTGCTCGTGCACCGCGGCGCCGGCGCCGAGCTCGAGGTCCTGCTCGTCCACCCGGGCGGGCCGATGTGGTCCAAGCGCGACGCGGGCGCCTGGTCGATCCCCAAGGGTGAGTACGACTCAGACGAGGAGCCGCTGGCCGCGGCGCGCCGCGAGTTCGCCGAGGAGCTGGGAGTCCCGCCACCCGACGGTCCCGCGCGTGACCTCGGGGAGGTCCGCCAGAAGAGCGGCAAGGTGGTCCACGGCTGGGCGGTCGCGGGAGACCTCGACGTGAGCGAGATCTCCAGCAACACGGTCACCGTGCAGTGGCCGCCACGCTCGGGGCAGACACTCGAGATCCCCGAGGTCGACCGGGCCGAGTGGTTCGGGCCCGAGCTCGCCCGCGAGAAGATCAACCCCGCCCAGGCGGTCCTCCTGGACCGCCTTTCGCATATACTTGAGGCGTCAACCAGCTGACCCTTCAGGAGGCGTCGTCCAGGTGATCTCAGCCACTCTCTTCAGTGATCCAGCGTGCCCTTGGGCGTACTCCGAAAGCCCGGCGTTGCGGGTGCTGGAGTGGCGCTACGGCGACCAGCTCGACTGGCGGCTGGTGCTGATCGGCCTCACCGAGACCGCCTCGCAATACGAGGAGCGCGGCTACACGCCGCTGCGCGGCGCGCTCGGTCAGGTCAGCTTCCGCCGCTACGGGATGCCGTTCACTCCGAACCCGAAGGACCGGGTCAGCGCGACCGCCCGCGCCTGTCGCGCGGTCGTGGCCGCCCGGCTGCTGAACCCCGGCAGCGAGTGGGACGCGTTCCGCGCGCTGCAGCTGGCCAACTTCAACAGCCGCCTGCTGCTCGACGATGACGAGCAGCTGCGCGAGGTGTTGCGCCCCGTCGACGGGATCGACGCCGACAGGGTCTACTCGATGCTCGACTCGCCCGAGGTCACCGAGGCATACCTCAGCAATCGCGCGGAGACCCGCGAGGCCGAGGGCTCGGCCGCCGAGCTCCAGGGCAAGACCTCGACCTCCGACGGCCCGGTGCGCTTCACCGCCCCGTCGCTGGTGCTGCAGTCAAACGGCACGCGCCTGGTCGCCGGCGGCTTTCAGCCGGTCGAGGCCTACGACGTGCTGATCGCCAACATCGACCCGACGCTGCACCGTGAGCTGCCGCCCGAGACCCCCGAGCCGCTGCTCGAGCGCTTCCCCGCTGGGCTCACCACCCAGGAGGTCGCGCAGTTGCTGACCCCGAACAACGGAGTACCGGACCGCCCCGCGGCCGAGGCCGCGATGGTCGAGCTCGTCGCCTCGGGCAAGGCCGTGCGCGAGTCGGTCGGCGACGACGCGCTCTGGAAGCCCGCCCGCTAGGCCCTAGAGGCGAGCTTCAGCGCCAGCGGCAGCGACTCCAGACCGTAGATCCCCGACGGCGTCCCGAACTCGGGCTCGCCGGCGAGCTCGATCGCGGCGACGCGCTCGCCGAGGAACGCCAGCGCCTCCTGCATCTCGGCGCGGGCCAGGTTGGCGCCGACGCAGTAGTGAATCCCCGCGCCGAACGTCAGCACCCGCGCCGCCGCCTCCCGCGGGCGCGTGATGTCGAAGCGGTCGCCGGCGCCGTCGCGGTTGGCGTGCCAGGCCGAGACCAGCATGATCGTGTTCGCGGGGAAGGTGACGCCGCGGTACTCGAGCTCCGAGGTCAGGATCCGAGCCGTGAACGGCGTGATCGGCTCGTACCGGAGCGCCTCGTCGACCGCGGCCAGCGCCAGCCCGCGCGGGTCCTGGTGCAGCGCATGCCACTGGTCGGGGTGCTCGGCCAGCAGCCTGACGGCGTGCGCGAGCTGGCTCTGGCTGGTGTCGACGCCGCCGACGAGGATATTCAGGATCAGGTTGCGCAGCTCGTTGTCGCTCAACCGGTCGCCGGCCTCCTCGGCGACGATCAGCGCCGAGATCAGGTCGTCGCCGGGCTCGGCGCGGCGCGCCGGGATCAGCTCGTCCTCGTAGGCGTAGAACTCCGCTACCGCGCGTTCGATCCCCTGGCGGTCGGTGGTGAGGCTGGTCGGGTCGAACTGCCGCTGGATCATGTTCGACCAGTGGTGCAGGCGCGCGGCGTCGCTCAGCGGCGCGCCCATCACGTCGGCGATCACCAGCGACGGGTACGGCTTGGCGAACTGGTCGATGAACTCGCACGAGCCGTCCGCACCGATCGCGTCGAGCAGCTGCTCGAGAAACCCGCGCATCGCCGGGCGGTAGCGCTGCACCGCCCGCGGCGACAGCGCCGGGTTGACCAGGTTGCGCAGGCGCCGGTGATCGTCGCCGTTGACGTTGATGATGTTGTTGACGATCTCCTCGTGCAGCGGCCCGTCGGCGATCCCGAACAGCTGCGCGATCGTCAGCCCCGGGAACACAGCCTCCTTCGTGCGCAGGAAGAACTCCCCCGCCTCGCGGTCGAGCACGATGTAGCCGAACGGCCCCGCCGCCAGCCAGCCGTCGTGACCCTCGAGCGCGGCCATCGCCTCGCGGTACACGTCGCCGCGCAGGGATGGGTCGGTGTTGTCGAACGTCGGCAGCTCGAGCTCTGAGGCCAGCATCGCGTCCGCGAGCTTACGAGACCGACGAGCCGCCCGACAGAGGAACTGGCCACCGGGCGGGGAACCGACTCCCACTGATGTCGCGAACCCTGGCGATCGTGCTGACGCTGGCCGCCGGCCTGCTGGTCGGGCTGCAGCCGCCCGCCAACGCGGCGCTGTCGAGGTACGTCGGCGACTTCGGCGCCGCGTTCGTCAGCATCGCGATCTCGATGGCGGTGATCGGCATTCTGCTGGTCGTGATCGGGCATCCGGGGCGGCTGTCGGGGCTCGGCTCGATCCGGCCCCAGCACGTGATCGGCGGGCTCGGCGGCGCGGCGGTGGTGTCGATCTCGCTGATCGCGGTGCGGCCGCTGGGCGCGGGCGCGGTGGTGGCGCTGCTGGTCGCCGGTCAGCTGGTCATCGCGGTGGTCGCCGACCGCCTCGGCTGGTTCGGCCTGCACCGCGTCGACATCGACGCCACCCGCACGATCGGGCTGCTGCTGGTGGTCGGAGGCACCGTGCTGATCACGCGGACGTGACCGCGTGCAGCCACTCGGTCTCGCGCGGGATGTCGCGCGGATCGATGTTGTGAGCGCCCTCGAACTCGCGGTAGTCGACCTCGAAGCCGGCCCCGCGCAACAGGTCGCGCGCGCCACGGGCGAAGTCGACCGCGATCACCGGGTCAAAGCTGCCGTGGGAGATCAGCACCTTGATCGACTCGCGGCCGGCGAGCTGCGGCTCCCAACCCTCGACCGTCGGCACAAACCCCGACAGCGCCATGATCCCCGCCGGCGCCGGGCGGTCGGCGCTGAGCGCGGTCGCGTAGCTCATCACGGTCCCCATCGAGAAGCCACCCAGCACGGTCCGCTCGGGAGCCACCCCCGTGAGCTCCCATAGCTCGTCGTGGAGGTCGGCCAGCGCGGCGCGAGCGGCCTCGAACGTCTCGGGGTCGGGGTAGCCAACGCGGGGGACCAGGTACCAGTGGTAGCCGGGCGAGCCCTGCAGCCGCAGCGGCGCCCTCGGGGTGACCACGTGCAGGCGGCGGTCGGCGTCGAACACGTCGGCCAGCGGCAGCAGGTCCCGCTCGTCGGTGCCGCGCCCGTGGTGCAGCACGAGCAGGCCCTCGGGCTGTCCGGACGACGGGCGCTCGAGGTAGCTCAGCGAAGCCATCGGACGCTAGGCCGTGATCGGCACGTGCCCCGGTTGCGTGGCGACGCGGCGCAGCCACGCCCCGATCGCGGGGTAGGGCTGGAGCTCAAACCCTCCCTCGGGCGCGACGTGGGTGTAGGCGTACAGCGCGATGTCGGCGATCGTATAGCGGTCGCCGACCAGGAACGGGTGATCGTTGAGGTGGCCCTCCATCGCCTGCAGCGCCGCCTCGCCGCCGCGGTGGCGCGCCTCGCGCTCCTCGTCTGACACCTCGATCCCGAAGATCTGGCGCATCCGCGCGACCGCGATGTTCGGCTCGTGGCTGTACTGCTCGAAGAACATCCACTGCAGTACCTTGGCCCGCTCCCAGCGGTCGTCCGGCAGGTACTCGGTCCCGTCGGCGAAGTAGTAGAGGATCGCGCCGGACTCGCCGAGCGAGCGGCCGTCGTCGAGCACCAGCGTCGGCACTCGCAGCGCCGGGTTGAGCGCGCCGAGCAGCTCGGACCGGTTGGAGCGGTCGACCACGTCGAGCTCCTGGATCTCGTATTCGATCCCGAGGTGGGCGAACAGCAGCCGGACCTTGTAGCAGTTGCCGGAGGTCTTAGAGTTGTAGAGCAGCATCAGGGGCGCAAGGTACACGCACCCGCTCGCGCGCGCCGGGCCGCCCCGCCGAGGATCCCGGCGGACCCGGGATCGCCGTCATCTAGGCTTGATCGGAGATGCACCGCTGGCCCCTTCCCGGCGGGTGGTGACTGGCACGCGTGACCGCAACCAGGCGCGAGACTGAACCCCGCCCGCGAGCGCATCCGCTCGCGCACCTGCACCCCCGCCGCGGGGGCCCCGGCCAGGCGCCGCCGATGGCTGCGATCCGCGCGATCGCGTTCGTGGTCGGCGCCGCCAGCCTGGGCGCCGAGATCTCGGCGGCGAGGCTGTTGGCTCCGTACTTCGGGGCCTCGACGATCATCTGGGCCAACACGATCGCGACCGTGCTGGTGGCGCTGTCGATCGGCTACGCGATCGGCGGCAAGCTGGCCGACCGGCGCGGCGACATGAGGGGGCTGTGCCTGATCGTGCTGCTGGCTGCGGTCGCGCTGGCGATCGTCCCGTTCGCGGCCGACCCGTTCCTGCACCTGTCGGTCGGCGCGCTGGGATCGCTGTCGGTCGGCGGCTTCTTCTCCTCGCTCGGCGCGGTGCTGGTGCTGGTCGCGGTGCCGGTGGTGCTGCTCGGGACGGTGGCGCCCTACGCCAACCGGCTGGCGCTGTCGACCGTGACCGACGTCGGCACGATCACCGGCCGCCTGTATGCGATCTCGACGACCGGTTCGCTCGTGGGCACGTTCGCGTCCGCGTTGCTCCTGATCCCGCTGATCGGGACCCACCGGACGTTCCTGGTGTTTGCGCTCGCGTTGGCGCTGATGGCCGCGCCCGGCGCGGGCTCGCGCGTGCTGTACGCGGTCCCGGCGGTGATCGCGGGCCTGCTGCTGGTGCCGCCGCCCGCGGTCGGGGCCGCGATCCCCGGCGCCCGCGTAATCTTCTCGACCGAGACCCAGTACCAGTACGCGCGCGTGGTCCAGCTGCCCAGCGGCAAGCGCTGGCTGCAGCTCAACGAGGGCGTCGCCGTGCACTCGGTCTACCGGCCGGGCGGCTACCTGACCGGTGGCTACTGGGACGACTTCCTGGTGCTGCCGATGGCCGGGCAGCTCGGCGTGCCGCAGCGGATCGCGATCCTCGGCGATGCGGCGGGCACGGTCGCGCGCGCCTACGGCCACTTCTTCCCGACCACCCGCGTCGACGCGGTCGAGCTCGACGGCGAGCTGAGCAGGATCGGCGAGCGCTACTTCGGGCTCGGCGGACCCAACCTGCACCTCTACAACGCCGACGCGAGACCCTGGCTGGCGGCCAGCAACGCCAAGTACGACGCGATCTTCCTCGACGCCTACCGCCAGCCCTACATCCCGTTCTACCTGGTCACCCGCGAGTTCTTCGAGTCGGTTCGCGCGCACCTGCGGCCGGGAGGCGTGCTGGTCATCAACGTTGGTTACATCCCGGGATCGGACCAGCTCGAACAGGTCGTGTCGGCAACGGCGAGGTCGGTGTTCCCCTACCTGGGGCGCGACGCCGTGGGCGACTCCAACTCGCTGGTGGTCGCCAGCGCGGAGCCGCTGTCGCCCGTGCGGATGGCTCGGACGGCGGGCTCGAGCATGTGGCCGGAGATGATCTCGCTGTCCGACACCGTGCACTCGCGGTGGACGCCGGTGCTGACCGGCGGCTCGGTCTACACCGACGACAAGGCGCCGGTCGAGTGGCTCACCGACCTGTCGCTGGCCCACTACGCGCTGGGCCGACACTGAGGGCGTCGTGCGCTCGCCGCTGATCGACGCCGTCGCGCTTCACCGCGCGCTCGACGGCCCGGACCGGCCGACGCTGCTCGACGTCCGCTGGTCGCTGGGGGGACCGCCCGGGATCGACGACTACCGGCGCGGGCACATCTCCGGCGCGGTGTTCGTCGACCTCGATTCGGAGCTGTCGGCACCGCCGGGGCCGCGCGGACGCCACCCGCTGCCCGACGCCGATGCGTTCGCCGCCGACATGCGGGCGGCCGGGGTGTCGGGCGACCGCGGCGTGGTCGTGTACGACGAGTCCAACTCGATCGCCGCCGCCCGCGCATGGTGGGTGCTGCGCTACTTCGGCCACCCGCGGGTCTCGGTGCTCGACGGGGGTGTCGCGGCGTGGACCGAGGCCGGCTACGAGCTCACCACCGCGATGCCGGACCCCGAGGCGGGCGACTTCGCCGCCACTCCCGGCGCAATGCCGGTGCTCGACGCCGACGGCGCCGCCGAGCTGGCCCGCACCGGGGTCCTGCTCGACGCCCGCGCGCCCGAGCGGTTCGCGGGCGAGATCGAGCCGGTCGACCCGGTCGGCGGCCACATCCCGCAGGCGCGCAACCGGCCCAGCGCCGAGAACGTCGCCGCCGACGGCCGCTTCCTGCACCGCGACGCCCTGCGCGAGGCGTTCGCGCAAGACGGGATCGGAGACGGAGCGCAGGTCGGCGCCTACTGCGGCTCGGGCGTGTCGGCCGCCCACGAGGTGCTGGCGCTGGAGCTGGCCGGCCATCGGGCCGCGCTGTATCCGGGCTCGTGGAGCGAGTGGGTCAGCGACCCGAGCCGGCCCGTGGCTCGCGGTCCTGAGTGACGATCACGCCGTTGCGCGGGGCCTGCGTGATCCCGCGGAACTGGATCTCGTCGAGCTCGGCGTCGGCGGGGCGCAGGGCGCAGCGCTCGAGCACGTGGCGCAGCACGATCCGCATCTCCATCAGCGCGAAGCTCGCGCCCAGGCAGCGGCGGGTGCCGCCGCCGAACGGGATCCACGTGTAGGTGTCGGGTGGGTCCGGCCCGAGGAACCGCTCGGGTGCGAACGCGGCCGGGTCCGGGTACAGGTCGTCGCGCCGGTGGATGATCCGGATCGACGGGTTGATCTCCACGCCCGGCGGGATCACCCACCCGTTGAGCGCCAGCGGCTCGCCGCGGACCACGCGCCCGACGCCGGGGATCACCGGGCGCAGCCGCAGCGACTCCTTGACGACCGCGTCGAGGTAGGCGTCGTCGCCTTCGAGCGCGCGCTTGTGGACGGCCGGGTGATGGAGCAGCAGGTCGAACGTCCACGCCAGGCCGGTCGCGGTCGTCTCGTGGCCGGCCAGCAGCAGCGTCATCAGCTCGTCGCGGACCTCCTGGTCCGACAGCCGCTCGCCGTGCTCGTCCTCGGCCAGCAGCAGCCCCGAGAACACGTCGTCGCGACTGGCCAGCTCGGGGTCCTGGCGCCGGCGGGCGATCTCGGTGAACAGGATCTCATCGACCGCGCGCCGCGCCTCCTCGAAGCGGCGGATCGACGGGCGGTCGCTGCGCTGCCGGGTCAGCATGAACAGCACCATCAGGCCCCGCGGGCGGCCGACCGGGTCGATCATCGCGCGCAGCCGGTTGCGCAGCTCCTGTTCCTCGGCTCCGGCCTCGAACCCGAACACCGCGCGCGTGATCACCCGCAGCGTCAGCGACTGCATGCTGGGGATCAGCGGGAACGGCTCGCGCACCGGCCACGCGTCGATCTCCAGGTCGGTCGACTCGCGGATCAGCTCGGCGTAGCCCTGCATCCGCTGGCCGTGGAACGGCGGCAGCAGCAGGCGGCGGTGGCGGAGGTGCTCGGCGCCGTCGAGCAGCAGCACCGAGCGCTGCCCGACGATCGGCCCGAGCATCGCGTTGGCCTCGCCGGCGTGCAGCCGCTCGGCCGATCCCTGGAACAGCTCCTTGACCAGACCCGGATCGAACAGCATCACGAATCGGCTGTCGAACAGCGTCCCGAACGTGACCGCGTCGCCGTACCGGCGCCGGCACGCGTCCAGGAACCGCATCCCGCCGATCATGAACGCGGCGGTCTGGACCGCGCGGGGCAGCGGCGGCCCCGGAGGCATCCGGCTCGTAGCGGTCACTTCGACCCCGCGGGCGCCTGCGAGCTCGCCGCCTTGCCGGTCAGATCGGACAGCGTCAGCTGACGGGCGGGTGGGTCGGGCAGCACCTCGGTGATCGTCGTCTGCAGCTGCCGGTCGACGTGCACCAGGTCGCCCGGCGCCAGCGCGCGCCAGCCGGCATCCTCGTCCATCTGCTCGCTGGCGACGACGACCGCCGGCAGCGACGCGAGGTCGCCCGAGCGCACGCGGATCGAGCCTCGCTCACTGGCGTGCTCGAGGTGCCGGTGGCCACTGGTGCCGCCGGGGCCGCGCTCGAGCACGTGCAGCTCATGCACGTCGGGATAGCGCAGCGCCCACAGCTCGTCGGGGGTGCACAGCACGATGTTCAGCGCGAACACCGGGAGGTGCGCGGCGATCCACCGCGTCGCGTTGACGATCCCCTCGCCGACGCCGCCGGCCCGCTCGATCTCCCGCGTGATCAGCGCGAAGTAGCGCTCTGAGTCGGTGTCCCCGGCGACGAGTCGGATGTCGTCGCCGAGCTCGCGCTCGAGCGCCTCGAGGTCCTCAATCACGCCGTTGTGGGCGAACAGCCGTCCGCGCTGCTGGAACGGGTGCGTGTTCTGCGGCGCGATCCCGCCGGTCGAGGCGTAGCGGATGTGGGCCACGAACGTGCGCGAGCGCAGCTCCTTGGCCTCCTGCGCGAACGCCTGGTCCTCATACGCCGCCAGCGGCTGCTTGAAGATCTCCGGGGCGCCGTCGGCGTCGAAGCAGCCGACGCCGGTGCCGTCGGGCTCGCGGCGGCTCTGCCGGGCGAGCGAATCGGGCGCTTCGAGCAGCCAGAAGGTCGCGCTGACGCGGTTGGGACCACCGCTCATCCCGAACAGCCGACACATCTTTCACGGCCGACGGTAGCGGATAGCGTTGCCGGGATGACCGGGCGCGACACGATGCAGCAACTGGCGCGCCGCGCGGCCGTCGAGGCCCGCTCGGCGGGGCTCGCCTACCGCGCGGGGATGCTCGCGATCGAGTCGCCCGCGCGGACCGTGAGGGTCCTCCGCGCGCTGGACCGGCTCGGCCAGATCGGCGCCGCGATCGAGGTCGCGGCGATCCGCCACGGTTCGAGCCTCGGGCTGATCGACGAGCTCGGATCGCTGACGTTTCACGAGCTCAACGCCCGCTCCAACGCGCTCGCGTGCGCGCTCAGTGCCCGCGGCGTGCGCGAGGGCGACTGCGTCGGGATCCTCTGCCGAAACCATCGCGGGTTCATCGACATCACGTTCGCTGCGGGCAAGCTCGGCACCCGGATCCTGTACCTCAACACGGACTTCGCCGGCCCCCAGCTCGAGGACGTGTGTCGGCGCGAGGACGTCTCGCTGCTGGTCTACGACGACGAGTACGAGGAGCTGGTCGGCGCGGTCTCGCCGCGGCACGGGCGGTTGCTCGCCTGGACCGACGGCGAGCGTACGCTCGACACGCTCGAGGGGCTGATCGCAGCTCACGCCGGCGAGATCCCGCCCCCGCCGTCGCAGCCGGCGGCGGTGGTGCTGCTGACCAGCGGCACCACCGGCACGCCGAAGGGGGCGCCGCGTCATCAGGGGCGGTCGCTTCACCCGATCGGCGCGCTGCTCTCGAAGGTCCCCTACCGAGGCGGCGAGTCGACGTTCGTGGCCGCGCCGATGTTCCACGGGCTCGGGTTCACCCAGATGGTGCTGTCGGTGATCCTCGGAACCACCACGATCGTGCAGCGGCGCTTCCGGCCCGAGGCGGTGCTCGACGCGATCGCACGCCTGCGGCCGACCGGCCTGGTGGTGGTCCCGGTGATGCTGACGCGGATCGTGTCGCTGCTGGAGTCAGAGCCCGGCCGCTGGGACACGAGCTCGCTGCGGATCGTGTTCGCGTCGGGCTCGCAGCTCGAGGCCGAGCTCGTGCGGCGCGCCCAGCGGACGATCGGCGACAAGCTCTACAACTTCTACGGCTCGACCGAGGTGGCGTGGGCGACGTTCGCGACCCCCGACGATCTGCGCGCCGCGCCGGGGACCGCCGGCCGCGCGCCGTTCGGGACGATCCTGCGCCTGTACGACGACGGCGGTCGGCCGGTCGAGGGCACCGGCCGGGTCGGGCGGATCTTCGTCGGCAACGGCTTTCAGTTCGACGGCTACACCGGCGGCGGCAACAAGCAGATGATCGACGGGCTGATGAGCACCGGCGACGTGGGCCACTTCGACCACGACGGGCGGCTGTTCATCGATGGCCGCGACGACGACATGATCGTGTCGGGCGGCGAGAACCTGTTCCCGGGCGAGGTCGAGGAGCTGCTGATCACCCACCCGGCGATCGTCGAGGCCGCGGTGATCGGGGTCGACGACGACGAGTTCGGCAAGCGCCTGGCGGCGCTCGTGGTGGTCGCCGACGGCCGGGAGCTGACAGCGGACGGGGTCCGGGAGTTCGTCAAGGACAACCTGGCCCGCTACAAGGTCCCGCGCGACGTCCATTTCCTCGACGCGCTCCCGCGGACCACCACCGGCAAGGTGCTCAAGCGGGCGCTGCGCGCCCAGTACGCCGACGCTTGAGGGCCGCTGAAGGTCGTTTGTCAAACTAATTTCAGGCTTGCGGCCTAACTTGAGTGACGCGGAGTCCACCGAGAAAGGTCGAGTTTGAATATGAAGTTTCTGCGCACAGTCTCAACCAGGCGCCTGCTGGCACTGATCGCCGGCGTTGTCGTCGCGGTCGGCGGCGGCACCGCGATCGCCCTCGCCGCCAGCTCCTCGGGACCGGTACCCCCGTCCAAGCCGCTGGCCAGCGCGGTGCACAACGCGCTCGGCGCGGTGGGCGGGAATCAAGTCAAGGGGATCACCGCTCGCATCAGCTTCACCAACCACCTGATCGACTCCTCGAGCATTCAGGGCGCCGACCCGATCCTCAGCGGCGCCACCGGCCGGCTGTGGCTCGCCCCGGGCAAGCTGCGCCTCGAGCTGCAGTCCGACAGCGGCCAGGATGCCCAGGTCGTCGTCTCCAACGGAAGCTTCTGGATCTACGACCCGGCCTCGAACACTGCGTACGAGGGCAAGCTGCCGTCTGACGGCAAGCGTAAGTCCACGAGCGACAAGGTCCCGTCGTTGGCCCAGATCCAGGCCGACCTCAACCGCCTGGCGCGCAGCGTCAACCTCAGCGGCGCGATCCCCGGAGACGTCGCCGGCCAGGGCGCCTACAGCGTGCGGGTGTCGCCCCGCCACGACGGCGGTTTGCTCGGCGCCGCCCAGCTCGCCTGGGACGCTGCCCGCGGGGTGCCGCTGCGGTTTGCGATCTACGCGCGCGGCCAGAACTCCCCGGTGATCGAGCTTCGGGCGACCGACATCTCCTACGGCACGGTGCCGGCGTCTAACTTCACCGCCTCGCCCCCCTCGGGCGCCAAGGTTGAGCAGGTCACGCTGCCGATGGGCGAGCACTCCGCCAAGGGCAGGGTGCGCGGCCACCACAAGGTCACCGGCGCCGCGGCGGTCGCTAAGCGGCTGCCGTTCGAGCTGACCGCCCCCCACAAGCTCGTGGGCCTGCCGCGCCGGTCGGTGTCGCTGGTCGGCTGGGGCTCGACCCCGGCGGCCGTGGTCACCTACGGGCAGAACCTCGGCGGGATCGCGGTGATCGAGCAGGCCGCGCGGACCGGCGCCGGCGGCCAGATGCAGGGCGGCCCGGCCGGCGGTCTGAACCTGCCGACGGTGTCGATCAACGGCGCCACCGGCCACGAGCTCGACACCGCGCTGGGCAGCATCGTGACGTTCACCCGCAACGGCGTGTCCTACACGGTGCTCGGCTCGGTGCCCGCCGCGGCCGCGGACCTGGCGGCACGCGCGCTATGACCAGAGGCGCCGCTGACGGCCCGCCGCCGATCGAGGTGCGCGGGCTCGTCAAGCGCTACGGGGACCTGGAGGCGGTCGCCGGCGTCGACGTTACCGTCAACAGCGGTGACGTCTACGGGTACCTGGGTCCCAACGGCGCCGGCAAGACCACCTCGCTGCGGATGATGCTCGGCCTGATCCGGCCCACCGAGGGCAGTGTGCGCCTGTTCGGCCGCGACCCGATGGAGAGCGTGCGCGCGCTCGAGGGCGTGGCCGGATTCGTCGAGGCGCCGACGTTCTACCCGTACATGACCGGCCAGCGCAACCTCGAGCTGCTGGCCGCGTTCGACGGGGGCGGCGCGCCCAGCCGGATCGATGCCGCGCTGGACACGGTCGAGCTGTCGGGTCGCGCCGGCGACCGCGTCGGCGGTTACTCGCACGGGATGCGCCAGCGGCTCGGGATCGCCGCGGCGCTGCTGCGCGCCCCCAAGCTGCTGCTGCTCGACGAGCCCGCGACCGGCCTGGACCCGGGCGGGATGCGCGACATGCGCCTGCTGATCCGGCGGCTGGCCGACGACGGGATGACCGTGCTGCTGTCCAGCCACCTGCTGGCCGAGGTCGAGGAGGTCTGCAATCGGGTCGCGATCGTCCGCTCAGGCCGGATCGTCTACGAGGGCGAGATCGCCGAGCTCAAGACCGGCGCCGGCACCACCTACCGGCTCGTCACCACCGACGACGAGCGCGCGCTGGCGGTCTGCCGCGCGCAGCCCGGCGTGGCCAACGTCCGCGTCGAGTCGCGCCGGATCTCGTTCACCGCCGACGAGACCGCGGTCGCCGAGCTGTCGCAGGCGCTGGTCGAGGCCGGCGCGCTGATCCGCTCGCTGGCACCCCAGTCGGTCACGCTCGAGGACCTGTTCTTCTCGCTCACCGAGGACCGCGCGGACCCGTCGGCGGCGGCGCCGCCCGACCTGCCAGAGCCGGCGGAGGCCACCCGATGAGCTCGCCGTCGGTCGCGACCGTCTACCGCTGGGAGCTGACCAAGCTCCGCTATCAGAAGCGCACCTACCTGGGCCTGGGCGCCGCGGTCCTCGTCCCGATCATCTTCGTGGTGGCAATTCACTTCCAGTCGAACCGCAACCGCGGGGACTTCGCGTTCGCGTCGTACCTGACCCGCAGCGGCCTGTCGGTGCCGTTGGTGATCATGCTGTTCGGGGCGGTGTGGTTGTTCCCGCTGATCACCGCGCTGGTGGCCGGCGACATCTTCGCCTCCGAGGACCAGAACGGGACCCTGAAGACGATCCTCACGCGCTCGCTCGAGCGCGGGCAGATCTTCGGCGGCAAGGCCCTGGCGGCGGCCACCTACGCGATCGCGGCGATCCTGATCGACGGGACCGTGGCGGTGATCGCCGGGAGCATCCAGTCGGGATTCAACTCGCTGGAGAGCCTGTCGGGGACGATCGTCTCGGCGCCCAAGGCGCTCGAGCTCGTGTACGTGAGCCTGCTCGTGTACCTGATCCCGATCGCGACCGTGGTGTGCATCGGCTTGCTGCTGTCGGCCGTCACCCGTAACAGCGCCGCGGCGGTGGTGGGGACGCTGATGATCTCGCTGCTGTTCCAGCTGATCGGGATCCTCCCCGGCCTCGGGAGCCTGCAGCCGTACCTGCTCAGCACGCAGTTCAATGCGTGGCAGGGTCTGCTGCGGACCCCGATCGACTGGGAGCCGGTGGTGCGCGCGGCGTGGACGTGCGCGATGTACGGAGTGCCCTGCCTGATCGCCGCGTTCCTGGTGTTTCTGCGCCGGGACGTCGCCGGTGGCTGACGACTCGTTCGCGTCCGCTCGCGAGCGGGTGCTCGTGGTCGACGACGACCCGCCGCTGCGGCGGATGCTCGAGCGCACGCTGGTGGCCGAGGGGTTCGAGGTGGCGGTGGCCGCCGACGGCGGCGCGGCGCTGGTGGCGGCCGAGCGCTCGGCGCCCGACGTGATCGTGCTCGACGTGAAGATGCCGGTGATGGACGGGCTCGCGGTATGCCGGCGGCTGCGCGGCAAGGGGCTGCCGACGCCGATCCTGATGCTGACCGCGCGCGACGCGGTCGCCGACCGAGTGCAAGGGCTCGAGGCCGGCGCCGACGACTACCTGATCAAGCCGTTCGCAGTACAGGAGCTGGTGGCGCGCCTGCGCGCACTGACCCGCCGGCACGCCGACCCGCAGGGCCAGCCGCTGCTGTCCTACGCCGACCTCGTGCTCGACGTCGAGACGCGCAGGGCCACGCGCGCGGGGCGGCAGATCGAGCTGACCGGGCGCGAGGCGCTGCTGCTCGAGCTGTTGCTGCGCGAGGCCGGGCGGCTGGTTAGTCGCGAGCGGGCGCTGTCGGAGATCTGGAACGACGCCGCCGTCGACAACGTGGTCGATCGCTACGTGACCCGGCTGAGGCGCAAGCTCGGCGACCCACCGCTGATCCGGACCGTCCGGGGAGCGGGGTTCGCGTTACGCGCCTGACGGGACGGTGGTCTGGTGCACGGCGTCGCCGGCTCCGATCAACAGCGCGTGGACGTCGGGGGCCGGCGCGGGGCGGCCGAACAGGAACCCCTGAGCCCCGTCGCAGCGCAGCTCGCGAAGCCGCCGCAGCTGGGCTTCGGTCTCGACGCCCTCGGCGATCACGTCGACGCCGAACGCGTGGCCCAGCTCGACGATCGCGTGCACGACCGCCTCATCGCCGCGGTCGCGCCCGAGCCCGGCGACCAGGCTTTGGTGCAGCTTGATCGCGTCGATCGGGAGCCGCTTGAGTGTCGCCAGCGACGACGAGCCGGTCCCGAAGTCGTCGATCGCGATCCTGACCCCGAGCGCCCGGAGCCCGTGGAGCGCCCGCGACGCGGCCTCGAGGTCCAGCGCCACCGCCGCCTCGCTGACGTCGACGAACACGGCCCCGGGGTCGACGCCCGCGGCATCGAGCGCGCGGGCCACGATCGACACCATCCGCGGGTCCTCGAGCTGGCGGACCGACAGATTGACCGACACCGTCAGCTCCGGGTCGTGGGCCCGCCAGCCGGCGAGCTCCTCCAGCGCGCGCTCGAGCACGTGGCTGCCGATCGGCAGGATCAGGCCGGTCTCCTCGGCCAGCGGGATGAACTGGGACGGCATCATCAACCCGTGCTCCGCGTGCTGCCAGCGAAGCAGGGCCTCCAGTCCGGTCACGCCGCCGGCGCCGGTCAGGGCCACGGTCGGTTGGAAGTGCAGCTGCAGCTCCGCGTTGTCGATCGCCTGGCGCAGCGCGCCCTCGAGCTCGATCCGGGTCGCCGCCCGGCGGCGCGAGGACTCGTCGTAGAGCTCGTAGCGCGAGCGCCCCAGCTCCTTGGCGCGGTACATGGCCGCGTCCGCCTCGCGGATCACGCTCTCCGGAGCGGTCGTGGGGTCGGTGACGAGCGTGATCCCGATGCTGACCGCGACCGTGATGTCGCCCTCTTCGAGGTGGATCGGGTCGCTGACCGAGCGGCGGATCCGCTCGGCGATCAGCACGACCTCGCGCTCGCCCGCGAGATCCTCGAACAGGAACGTGAACTCGTCGCCGCCGAAGCGGGCGACCGTGTCCATCGGGCGCAGCATCGACTGCAGGCGGTCCGCCAGCCCGGACAGCAGCCGGTCGCCGGCACCGTGGCCGAGCGAGTCGTTGACCTCCTTGAAGTTGTCGACGTCGAGGAACAGGACCGCGATCGACGCGTCGTTGCGGCGCGACCGATCGAGCGCCACCCCAAGGCGGTCGAGGAACAGCGCCCGGTTGGGCAGCCCGGTGAGCGGGTCGTGCAGCGCCCGGTGGGCGAGCTGGGCCTCCTGGCGCTTGCGCTCGATCGCGTGGCGCAGCGAGCGCCGCAGCAGCGCGGGGGAGAGGTCGGCGGACACCAGGTAGTCCTGGACCCCGGCGCGCACGGCGGCCACGGCCTCGTCCTCGTCGCCCTCGTCGGCCAGCACCAGGATCGGCACATCTGGCGCGGCGGTCCGGATCTGCTCGACCGCGGCGGCGCGGTCCTCGCGCCGGTTCAGCGCGAGCAGCACACAGCTGACCGGCTGGTCGAGCAGCTCGTGGGTGGCGTCAGACAGCCTCCGGGCATGCGCGACCACCAGGCCATCCGTCCACGTGGGCTGGAGCATCTCGGCGATCAGCGCCGCGGTGCGGCGATCCGGCGTGACGAGCAGCGCTCGCACGGGCATCGCGTCACCGCGCTGATCGCCCAGCGAGATTCCGGCAAATTCGTCCAACTGCTCACTTCCTTGTGTACGACGCGACCTCTTGTCTGCCTAACGAACGGCGGGGGAAGGCCCAAACTGATGTTCGTCCGCGGACGGGATTCGACCCAGATCGACCGAGGTGCCGGGTGCTGAGGCCCCGCAGCCTGCGGGCCCGTCTGATCCTCGCTGCGGGCGGATCGATCCTCGCCGCGGTGATCCTGTTCGGGATCGCCACGGTGCTGCTCGTGCGCCACGAGCTGCGCGGTTCGCTGGATAGCGCGCTGCGCCAGCGCGCCCAGGACGTGGCCCAGCTGGCGGTGGCGGCGCCGGCGGTGCTGACCGATCCCGGCGCGCTGGAAAGCACCGCGTCCGGCCGCGAGCTCGTGGTTCAGGTGATCGACTCGCGGGGTCGGATCGTCGCCCGCTCGCTGACGCTCGGGGCCAAGCTGCTGCCCCAGGACAGCCTCGCCCGGCGGGCGATCGCCGACGGACAGGCCGGATTCGAGGACGTCACTGTCGGTGGGGAGCCGTTTCGGATGTACGCCGCCCCGATCGCGCAGGCCGGCGGGGCGGCCTCCGGGGGCGCTGTGCTCGTCGCCTCCAATACCACCGACATCTCGCACACGCTGATGCACCTGCGGGCGGTGCTCCTGCTCAGCGGCGTGGGCGCGGCGCTACTGGCGGTCCTGGCGGCGGCGTTCCTGACCCGGCGCGGGCTGCGCCCGCTGGAGCGGCTGGCCGGGGCGGCGGGGGAGATCGAGCGGACCGCCGACCCCGCCCGGCGGCTTCCGGACACCGCCGAGACCGACGAGATCGGCCAGTTGACCGGGGTGCTTAACCGGATGCTGGCGTCGCTCGAGCGCTCGCGGGCGACCGAGCGGAGGTTCCTGGCCGACGCCTCGCACGAGCTGCGCACGCCGGTCACCGCGCTGCTCGGAAACGTCGACTACGCGGCCCGCCACGGCGCCGACCCCGAGGTGCTGACCGACCTGCAGCGCGACGCCGAGCGGCTGGCGCGTCTGGTCGACGACCTGCTGGTGCTCGAGCGCTCCGGAGGTGGCGGGCAGGAGTCCGGGCCGGTCGAGCTCGACGGGGTGGTTCGCGAGGTGGCCGCGCGCCATCCCGACGGGCGCGTGGTGGTCGGTCCCGTGGTCGCCGCCGAGGTCTACGGGGAGCACGACGCGCTGGCGCGGACGATCGAGAACCTAATCGAGAACGGCCTCGTCCACGGGCCCGACGGCGGCCGCGTGAAGGTCGCGTTGGGGCGGCGCGAGACGGTCGCGGTGCTGACCGTGTCCGACGAGGGTCCCGGGCCCGATCCGGCCAATCGGGAGCGGTTGTTCGAGCGGTTCTGGCGGGCCCCGGAGTCATCAGAGCAGCCCGGCTCCGGGCTGGGCCTGTCGATCGTCTCGGCGATCGTCGAGCGCCACCGCGGGACGATCTCGGTGGACGGCTCGACGTTCACCGTCGAACTTCCGCTTTTAAGCGCGAACTCTCACGCTGCTCTTACCGTTGACTGATTGCCTGCGCAAGCATGAGCAGATCAGAGAACTCGAGCGCGGGCCCCGGCCGTGACCCCGACGCCCCGCTCAGAAGAGACGCAGCGCTGGCGCGCGTCAGGCGCACCCGGCGCTGGGTCGTCGGCACCAGCGCGGCGCTGACAGCCGGGTTCGCGGTGCTGGTGGCCGAATCCGCGCCCGGGCATTCGGCGGCCGCGGCGAGCTCGCAGAGTTCGAGCGCGCAGCCGGTGTCGGTCACGTCGTCGTCCTCGGGGTCGTCGTCGTCCTCGGGATCGTCGTCGTCCTCGGCGACCAGCTCGGGCGATCAGGGGCTGTCGACCCCCGCCCAGGCGCCCAGCTCGCGCGATTCGTCCTCGGGCGGCGACGCCGCCGTGTCCGGGGGATCCTGAGGCGCGCGATGACCGACGACGACAAGTTGATGCGGTTCCCGGTGTTCGGCAGCACCGCGGTGGTGGCGGTGACCGAGCCCGGGACACTCGACACCGCCGCGGCGGCGGTGATCGTCACCGCCGCCGCGTTCGACGCCGCCTGCTCGCGGTTTCGCGATGACTCCGAGCTGTCAGCGGTCAACGCCGGCGCGGGCGCCCCGGTCGCCGTCGGGCCGGTCCTGCTGGAGGCCGTCGAGGCATCGCTGCGCGCGGCGCGGCTGACCGACGGCGACGTCGACCCGACGGTCGGGCAGGCGCTGATCGCGCTCGGCTACGACCGCGACTACGCGGCCGTCAACGGCTGGCCGGCGCGATCGCTGTCGATCGTCCCGGTGCCGGGCTGGCGGACCGTCAAGCTCGACGCCGACGCCGGGACCGTGCAGCTATCTCGCGGCGTGTCGCTCGACCTCGGCGCGACCGCCAAGGCGCTGGCCGCCGACCGCGCCGCCGCCGCCGCTCAACAGGCTGCCGGCTGCGGGGTGCTGGTCTCGTTCGGCGGCGACATCTCGATCGCCGGGCCGCCGCCGCCCGGCGGCTGGCCGGTCCGCGTCACCGACGACCACCGCTCCGACGCCGCAGCCCCGGGGCAGTGGATCACGCTGCGCTCGGGCGGGCTGGCCACGTCGAGCACGACCACCCGCCGCTGGGAGAACGACCACGGCTTCGCCCACCACCTGATCGACCCCGAAACGGGCGCGCCCGCGACCAGCATCTACCGCACGGTCACGGTCGCCGCCGGCTCGTGCCTGGACGCGAACATCGCCAGCACCGCGGCGATCGTTCGCAGCGAGCGGGCCGCCGAGTGGCTGCACTCGCTGCGGCTGCCCAGCCGGCTGATCAACCTGTACGGAGACGTCCGCCACCTGGCCGGCTGGCCCGAGCAGGACGACGACCTGGCATGACCCCGCTGTTGGCCCCGGCTGCGATCGGCGGGACGGCCGACTGGTACCTCGTGCGCAGCACCGGCGTGGTGTCGCTGCTGCTGCTGACCGCCAGCGTGGTGCTCGGCGTCGCCGGCTCGATGCGGTTCTCGGCCGGTCCGCGCTGGCCGCGGTTTACGATCGACGCGCTGCACCGCGACGTGTCGCTGCTGGTGCTCGCGCTGCTGGCGCTGCACATCCTCACCAGCGTGATCGACGGGTTCGTGTCGATCTCGCTGGCCGACGCGGTGATCCCGTTCGGAGGGTCCTACCGGCCGCTGTGGCTCGGGCTGGGTGCGGTGGCGTTCGATCTGCTGCTCGCGGTACTGCTGACCAGCGTGCTGCGCCGCCGGTTCGGCTACCGCTCGTGGCGCGCAGTCCACTGGCTCGCGTACGCGAGCTGGCCGATCGCGGTGATCCACGGGATCGGGATCGGGACCGACAGCGGCGCCTGGTGGATGCTGGCGCTGACCGCAGCCTGCGTGGCCGCGGTGGTGCTGGCGGTATCGGTTCGGGTCGGCGCGCTCTGGCCCGAGGACCCGGACGTGGGGGAGGCGGCCCGATGAGCCTCCCGCGGGTCCTGGCGGGACTCGGTGCCGGCGACGATGTGATCGGCCTGCGTGAACACGAGTGCATTCACGGGCCGATGCCGCGCGTCCGCGGCCCCGCGTTGATCGACGCGATCGACGAGAGCGGCCTGCGCGGCCGCGGCGGCGCCGACTTCCCGACCGCTCGCAAGCTGCGCGGGGTCGCCTCCCGTCGCCGCGCCAGCGCGGTCGTCGTCAACGGCAGCGAGACCGAGCCGGCTAGCGGTAAGGACAGGCTGCTGCTGTCGCGGCTGCCGCACCTGGTGCTCGACGGGGCGGTGCTCGCCGCCAGGGCCGTGGGCACGCGCGAGGTGATCGTCAAGCTCGGCGATCCAGGTGTCGCCGAGCAGGTCGGGGCCGCGGTCAGCGAGCGCTCGGGCGATCGCGTGCGGACGCGGGTGGTCGTCGCCGAGGGCGGGTACGTGGCCGGCGAGGAGAGCGCGGTCGTGCGGTCGTTGAACGGCGGGCCGGCGCTGCCGGCGTTCACGCCCCCGCGCCCGTACGAGCGCGGATATCTGGGGCGGCCGACGCTGATCCAGAACCCCGAGACGCTGGCCCAGATCGCGCTGATCGCCCGGCACGGGCCGGATTGGTTTCGCGAGCTCGGGACCGCCGCCGATCCCGGCTCGCTGCTGGTCACGGTGTCGGGCGCGGTCGGCGCGCCCGGCGTCTACGAGCTCGAGTTCGGGACGCCGCTCGGGGACCTGATCGCGCTTGCCGGCGGGCCCGAGGAGCCGCTGCGGGCGCTGCTGATCGGCGGCTACTTCGGTACGTGGGTCGGCGCCGAGCGGGGGATGTCGCTCGGGCTGGCGCGCTCGGACCTGCGGTCGGTCGGCGCTGCGGTGGGCGCGGGCGTGGTCGTGGCGCTGGGCGAGTCGTGCAGCGGGCTGGGCGAGAGCGCGCGGGTGATCGACTACCTGGCGGCGCAGTCGGCGGGGCAGTGCGGGCCGTGCGTGCACGGGTTGCGGGCGATCGCCGACGCGGTCGGCGCGCTGGCGGCCGGAACCGCCTCCGGCGGCGAGCGCGAGCGGGTGCTCCGCTGGGCCGCCGACATCCGCGGGCGCGGCGCCTGCCACCACCCCGACGGCGCGGTCCGGTTCGTGCGCAGCGCGCTGCGCGAGTTCGGCGACGAGCTCGAGGCGGACGTCGCGGCCGGGAGGCTGTGGGCGTGACCAGCCTCCGCGTGAACCCGATCGCCTGCGACGCCCACGGGATGTGCGTGGAGCTGCTCCCCGAGCTGATCCGGCTCGACGACTGGGGCTATCCGATCATCGACGAGTCCGCGGTCCCGCCGGAGCTGGTCGGGCTCGCCCGGATGGCCGCCGAGGCCTGCCCGACGCTGGCGCTGCTGGTGCAAGCCGACGGCTGATCCGAGCTCCGTGCTGAAAAAGTGGTCATATGCACCACCCTTTCATCAATGAGTCGCTCTAGCGGTCCAGGTGCGCCGGTGGCCCCAGCTCGAGCGGGCCCTCGGGGCTGGGCTCGCGCAGCTGCAGCTCCCACCAGCCCACGTCGCGCCAGGCGCCGAACTTCCAGCTGACGTTGTGGTACACGCCGACCGGCGTGAACCCCATCGACTCGTGCAGGCCGACGCTCGCCGGGTTGGGGAGCGTCACGCCAGCGCAGGCCACATAGACCCCTTGGCGTACGAGCAGCTCGAACAGCGCCGCGTACAGGGCCCGGCCGATCCCGCGGCGATGGTGCGCGGGCGACAGATACACGGTCACGTCGGCCGACCAGCGGTAGGCGGCGCGCTCGTGGTGGGCGCTGCCGTACGCGTAGCCGGCGAGTTCGCCGTCGCGCTCGGCGATCAGCCACGGGTAGCGCTCGGTGATCCGCTGCATCCGACCCTCGATCTCGTCGGCGTCGGGCGGGAGCTCCTCGAGCGAGATCACGCTGTCGCGTACGTACGGCGCGTAGATCTCAGCGCAGGCGGGCGCGTCGCGGCCCGGATCGGCGTGGCGGATCAGCACGGGGCGAATCTAAGCTGATTGACTGCCCGGCGGTGAGCCCCGACGCCCTGAGCGATGAGCAGCGTGCGTTCGTGAAGTCGATCCGTGACTTCGCGCGGCGCGAGTGCGGGACGCGCGAGCAGCGCGACGCGCTGACCGATCACGGCCGCGAGCCGCACAACCAGGAGTTGTACGAGCGGATCGCGCAGCTGGGCTGGCTCGGGGTGTCGATTCCCGAGGAGTACGGCGGCGCCGGCGGCGGGGCGGTCGACATGTGCCTGCTGTGCGAGGAGTTCTCGCGGGGCCAGATCCCGATGGGTTTCTTCCCGATCACGATGATGTCGGCGCGCCCGATCGAGAAGTTCGCCACCGAGGAGCTCAAACAGGAGCTCCTGACCGGGATCGTGGCGGGCAACGTGGAGGCGATCGCGATGTCCGAGCCCGAGGCCGGGTCGGACGTCGGCAACCTGTCATGCCGCGCCGAGCGCGACAACGGCGGCTACGTGCTCAACGGCCAGAAGACGTGGATCACCGGTGCGCACGCGGCCAGCCACATCCTGTTGGTGTGCCGCACCAACCGCGACTCCGACAAGCACGACGGGCTGTCGATGATCTCGGTGCCGGCGGGCGCGGAGGGGATGGAGATCCGTCCGATCGAGACGATGGGCGGCCGCGAGGTCAACGACGTGTTCTTCACCGACTGTTGGGTGTCGGCGGACCGGCTGATCGGCCGTGAGGACCACGCGTGGACGCAGCTGATGAACGGCCTGAACAACGAGCGGCTGATCATCGCCGCCCAGTCGCTGGGGCTTGCTCAGCGCGCGTTTGACGACGTGCTGGCGTATGTCAAGGAGCGCAAGCAGTTCGGGCAGCCGATCGGAAGCTTTCAGGCGCTCAAGCACCGGCTGTCGGATCTGGCCACCGAGATCGAGGTCACGCGGCTGCTGGTCTACTCGGTCGCGGGCAAGGTCGACGCCAACCCGGGGCAGATGTACCCACGTGAGGCGTCGATGGCCAAGCTGAAGGCGACCGAGGTGGTCAAGCGCACGACGCTCGAGGCGATGCAGATGATGGGCGGTTATGGGTACGCGGTCGAGTACGACATGGAACGCCAGGTCCGGGTCGCGCTGGTGACCACGATCTACGGCGGCACCAGCGAGATCCAGCGCGAGATCATCGCCCGCAGCTACGGGCTGTAGGGCGCTCCCTGCCCGGTCAGGGGTGCGACAGGATGTTGAGCACGTTGCCGTCGGGATCGCGGACGAAGAACCGCCGCACGCCCCACGGCTCGTCGGTCAGCGGATGGACGATCTCGCACCCCATCCGCTGCGCCGCGGCGTGGGCCGCGTCGACGTCGTCGACCTCGACCGAGACGTCTGGGCGCACCGGGGCGGCGGCGTCGTGACTCATCAGGCTGAGCTGCGCCGACGGGTTGCCGGGCGCGGCGAACGTCGCGATCCATCCGTGATCCATGACCGGCTCGAGCCCCAGGACCTCGCCGTAGAACTCCGCGCTGGCCGCGGGATCCCGGGACTGCAGGTCGGGCACGATGCGCCGGATGCTCATCCCGTGATGATGACGAGCACGGTCGTGTTGTTCCACTCGGGCTCGCGGAGCGTGGAGGAGACGACGTGCTTGGGCATGCTGTCGATCTTGTCGGCGTAGTCGCCGCCGCGCTCGGGCCACGCCGCCAGATAGCCGTCGTAGGTCTTGCTGCCCAGCAGTGCCGCTCGACCAGGCGCCGCGGCCGAGCAGACGCGCGATTTGACGCGCGCACTATCGTCCCGCGCTGACATGAGCGCGACACTGATCGACGGCAAGGCGATCGCCCAGCAGGTCCGCTCCGAGGTGCGCGAGGAGGTCGACGCCTGGGTCGCGGCCGGCAACCCGCGCCCGGGACTGGCCACCGTGCTGGTCGGCGACGACCCCGCCTCGGCGGTGTACGTCGGCGGCAAGCAGAAGGCGTGTGCCGAGGTCGGGATCGAGGGCTTCAGCCACAAGCTGCCCGCCGACGTCTCCCAGGACGAGGTCGAGCAGTTGCTCGCCGAGCTCGGCGCCGACGACCGCGTGTCGGGGATCCTGCTGCAGCTCCCCACGCCCGACCACATCGACGGCCCGCACCTGACGACGTTGATCGACCCGCTCAAGGACGTCGACGGGCTCACGCCGGTGTCCGCCGGGCTGCTGGCCAAGGGGCTCCCCGGCCTGCGGCCGTGCACGCCCTCCGGCGTGATCGAGCTGCTCCGCCGCTACGACGTGGAGTTGGTCGGCGCCGAGGCGGTCGTGGTGGGACGCTCGGACCTGGTGGGCAAACCGGTCGCGGCGCTGCTGCTGGCCGAGCACGCGACGGTCACGATCTGCCACTCGCGGACTCGGGACCTGGGCGCGGTGTGCACCCGCGCCAACGTGCTGATCGCCGCCGTGGGGCGCGAACGGATGATCCAGGGAGACTGGATCAAGCCCGGCGCGACCGTGATCGACGTCGGCATCAACCGCACCGACGACGGGCTCGTGGGCGACGTCGACTTCGGGCCCGCCGCCGAGGTCGCCGGGCTGATCACTCCGGTCCCCGGCGGCGTCGGGCCGATGACGATCGCGATGCTGCTGCGCAACACGCTCGAGGCCGCCAAGCTCCAGGCCGCCCAGCGCGCGCCCGCCTGAATCAACCCCCGCCTGAATCACCCCCTGGCGTGGGCCATGAACGCGCGCACCAGCGGCGACTCGTTGTCGGCGCGGGTGATCGCCACCAGCTCGGAGTGGGGCGCTCCGGTGACCGGGCGGTAGGTGACGCCCTCGAGCTCGAGCCGCGTGACCGACGCGGGCGCCAGCGAGGCCCCGATCCCAGCCGCCACCAGGCCGATGATCGTCAGCATCTCGGGCGCGTACTGGACCACCTGCGGGTGGGCGCCGAGCGCGGCCATGCTGCTCATCAGCAGGTCGTGAAACCCCGGCGCCTGCTCGCGGGGAAACAGCACCAGCGGCACTGACGCCAGCCGCTGCAGCGACACCCGGCGCAGCTGCGCCAGCTCGTGCCCGGCCGGCAGCACCGCCACCGACCGCTCCCGCAGCACCACCTCGGCGCGCACCTCGGCGAGCTCCTCGATCGGCGGGCGGACCAGGCCGACGTCGACGACACCGGCGCTGACCAGCCGCAACTGCTCGACGGTCGGCCGCTCGTGCAGTTCGATCTCGACGTCCGGGGCGGTGGCGCGGAAGCGCTGCACGATCCCGGGGACGATCGACAGCAGCGCCGAGCCGACGAAGTTGACCCGCAGCCGGCCGGTCTGCCCGGCGTCGATCCGCCGCGCGGCCTGAACGGCGCCGTCGAGCTCTGCCAGCAGCTGCCGGGCGTCGCGCAGGAACGCCTGGCCCGCCGGGGTCAGCTCCACCCGCCGTCGGGTGCGGGCCAGCAGCTGGCAGCCGAGCTCGTCCTCGAGCTGGCGGATCTGCTGGCTCAGCGGCGGCTGGGAGATGTGCAGCCGGGCGGCCGCGCGGCGGAAGTGCAGCTCCTCGGCGACGGCCACGAAGTAGCGCAGCTGGCGCAGCTCGACGCGCTGGCTTCTTGAGACGTTGTACGTATCAGTTCTGCTGGAATCGGTATTGGACACGATCACACCACAGGCGTAGCTTCTCATCCCGAGGCGAGCGATGTCTTATCTATTGACCTGCCCTAACTGCGGCGTACGCGAAGTGACCGACTTCGCCTTCGGAGGCGAGGTGTCGGCGCGCCCGACGGCCAAGCCCAGCTTCCGCGAGCTGAACACCTACAACTACTTCCGGCGCAACGTCGCCGGCGTCCAGCGCGAGTGGTGGTTTCACCGCTCCGGGTGCCGGGCCTGGTTCATCGCCGAGCGCAACACCGTGACCAACGAGGTGCTGATGACCGCACGGCCCGCCGAGGCCAAGCCGGCCACCACGGCCGAGCCGGCCACGCCCACGACCCCGGACGCCGCGTGAGCCGGCTTCCGCAGCAGCCCGGCGAACGGATCCAGCGCCAGAAGCTGGTCCGGTTCAAGTTCGACGGACGGCAGGTCGAGGCCTACGAGGGCGACACGATCGGCTCGGCCCTGTACGCCTCGGGCCGGCGCATCTTCTCGCGCAGCTTCAAGTACCACCGCCCGCGCGGCCTGATGTGCTGCGCTGGCCAGTGCCCCAACTGCATCGTCTCGGTCGACGGCGCTCCCGGCGCCCGGGCCTGCACCGAGCAGGTCCGCGAGGGGATGAAGGTCGAGCACGTCAACGCGGTCCCGAGCCTCGAGTTCGACGCGATGCAGGCGACCGACCTCGCCGGCGGCAAACTGACGCCACCCGGCTTCTACTACAAGACGTTCATCCGGCCCCGGAAGCTGTGGCCGGTGTACGAGAAGGTGCTGCGCCACGCCGCGGGGCTGGGCAAGCTCCGCAAGCAGCAGCCCGAGCGCGAGTGGCGCACCGAGTACCGCCGCCGCCACGCCGACGTGCTCGTCGTCGGGGGCGGGGTGGCGGGCCTGACCGCCGCCCGCGCCGCGGCCAAGCTCGGCGCCGATGTGGTGCTGGTCGACGAGGGCCCCGAGCCCGGCGGCAAGCTGCTGATCGACGCGCGCCGCGTGCGGATCGCGCCGCTGGTGAACGAGGTCCGCGACGCAGGCGTCGAGATCATCGATCGCGGCTCCGCGCTCGGCTACTTCGACGGGATGGTCCCGGTCTGGCAGGGCGACACGCTGCACCAGATCCGCGCAAAGCGTCACGTGTTCGCCACCGGCACGATCGAGCAGCCGCTGGTGTTCGCCGGCAACGACCTCCCGGGCGTGATGCTGTCCGACGGCGCGCGCCGGCTGGCCGATCTGTACGCGGTCTCGCCGGGCACCCGCGCGATCGTGGCCACGACCTCGGACCGCGGGCTGGAGGCCGCGCTCGCGCTGCTGCGGGTGGGCGTCGAGATCCGCGCCGTCGCCGATCTGCGGCCCATCCCCGGCGCCCCCGCCGAGGAGCTCAAGCGGCTCGGCGTCGAGGTGCTCGCCGGCCACACCGTGGTCGAGGCCAAGGGGCGCAAGGCCGTCGCCGAGGCCGTGCTCGCCCCCGTTCAGGGCGACGGCAACGGCGGGCCGGCGCCGCTGGAGCGCACGCTCGAGTGCGACCTGGTGGTCGTCTCCGGCGGGGCGATCCCGGCGAGCTCGCTGCTATTGCAGGCGGGTGCTCAGACCGCTTACGACGAGGCACTGGGGCACTTCGCCGTGACCGAGACCCCCGACGAAGTGGCCGGCGCCGGCGAGGTGGTCGGGGTCGGAGAGCTCGACGCCGCCGCCGACTCCGGCGAACTCGCCGGGCTGGACGCCGCCCACGCGCTGCAGTTCGGCGACGCCAAATCGAAGGCGGCCGCCGACAAGCTTCGCCAGCGCCTCGACGAGGTCAAGCGCCCCGACGTCGCGGTCGCCCCGGCCGCCGTCGGCGGCGACCGCGGCAAGTGCTTTGCGTGCCTGTGCGAGGACGTAACCAGCAAGGACATCAAGCTCAGCATCGACGAGGGCTATGACTCGATCGAGCTGGCCAAGCGCTACACGACGGTGACGATGGGTCCCTGCCAGGGCCGCATGTGCCAGCTGCCGGCGATCCGGGTGATGGCCCAGTCCACCGGCCAGCAGCTCGGCGACGTCGGCACGACCACGGCCCGGCCGCCGTGGGTGTCGGTACCGATGGGGATCCTCGGCGGCCGCCCGTTCGAGCCCGCCAAGCGCTCCTCGATCCACGCCCGCCACCGCGAGCTGGGCGGCAACGTCAAATGGGCCGGCGACTGGCGCCGGGCCTACGACTACGGCGACCCGCAGGCCGAGGCGCTGGCCGTCAACCGCACCGCCGGCCTGATCGACGTCTCGACGCTGGGCAAGCTGCTGGTCAGGGGCCCCGACGCCGGCGAGTTCCTCGACCGGCTCTACCCCAACCGCTTCTCGAACCTGGCGCCCGGCCGGATCCGCTATGGCGTGATCAGCTCCGACGCCGGCCGGATCGTCGACGACGGCACGATCTGCCGGGTCGACGACGAGACCTTCTACGTGACCACCACCTCGAGCGGCGCCGGCGCGGTCGAGGAGTGGTTCTCGTGGTGGTTGGCGGACTGGGGCATGCGGGTCCACCTCACCGACCTCACTCAGGGCCTGTCGGCGGTCAACCTGGCCGGACCGAAGGCGCGCGAGATCATGGCCAAGGTCACCGACCTGGACTGCACCAACGAGGCGTTCAAGTACCTCGACGGCAAGCACGGGCAGATCGCCGGCGTGCCCTGCCTGATCCTGCGGATCGGATTCGTCGGCGAGGTCGGCTACGAGATCCACTTCCCGGCAGCCCACGGCGTACACCTGTGGGACGCGCTGCTCGACGCCGGGCAGGAGTTCGGGATCCGGCCGTTCGGCCTCGAGCCCCAGCGGATCCTGCGCCTGCAGAAGATGCACATCCTCGTCGGCCAGGACACCGACTCGGAATCGACGCCGTTCGGCGCGGCGATGCCATGGATCGTCAAGCTCGACAAGGAGCAGGACTTCATCGGCAAGTGGGCGCTGCAGCACTACGGCGAGCAGCCCGCCTCGACCTCGTTGGTCGGCTTCACGATGTCCAACGGCTATGTGCCCACCGAGGGCGCCGTCGTCACCGACGGCGACGGTACGCCCGCCGGACAGGTCACCAGCGCCCGCTACTCGCCGGTGCTCGACCGCGTGATCGGGATGGCCTGGGTTCCGGCCGCGGTGGCCAGCGACGGGTCTCAGATCACGATCTCCGACGAGGGCCGCACGACCTCGGCCGAGGTCCAGACCCGTCCCTTCTACGACCCCGACGGCGAGGTGCTGCGCTCGTGACTCTGGACTTCCTGAGCGTCGACGCCGCCGTCGACGTGATCGCCCGCAGCCCGATGGAGTCCCAGGCGCGCGCCGCCGGCGCCCGGTTCGAGGATCGCGACGGCTGGAACGTCGCGGTCGGCTACGGCACGCCCGAGCAGGAGAGCGTCGCCCGCACCATCACCGCCGGCTGGTGCGACGTCTCGCATCTGGGCAAGCTCGAGCTCCAGGGCACGGCCGTCGCCGAGCGCCTCGAGCTCGAGCTCGGAACCGCGACTCGGCGCGAGGGAGCCTGGTGGTGTCCGCTGACGCCCGACCGCGCGCTGGTGATCTGCGACCCCGGTCGGCTCGCCGCCGCGCGCGAGCAGGTACCGGAGCGCGCCGACGTGGTCGAGGTCACGACCGTGTTCGCGGCGATGACGCTGGTCGGCCCGCAGAGCCGAGAGGTGTTCGCGCGCTTCTGCGCCGCCGACCTGCGGGCCAAGGTCACGCCGATCGCCGGCTTGCGGCCGGTGTCGATCGCCCGGCAGCCGGGCGTGATCGTGCGCGAGGACGAGGACCGGTTCCTGTTCCTGTTCGGGTGGGCGATCGCCCAGTACATGTGGACGGTCGTCGAGGACGCCGCGCGGCATCTGGGCGGCCAGCCCGTGGGCGTCGACGCGCTGCAATCCCTGGAGGAGCCGCTCTCGGAGATGTCCTCGAATGCTTGACATTTTCAGAAAGAAGCGGATGTGGCGCCGCGAGCCGGAGCTCAAGAGCTCCTACGACGTGGTCATCATCGGGGGCGGCTCGCACGGCCTGGCCACCGCCTACTACCTGCAGAAGGAGCACGGGATCCGCGACGTCGCGATCCTCGAGCAGCGCTACATCGGCTCGGGCGCGGCGGGGCGCAACACCACGATCCTGCGCTCGAACTACAAGACCCCCGAGGGCGCGGCGTTCTACGACGCCAGCGTGAAGCTGTACGAGGGGCTCTCGCAGGAGCTGAACTTCAACCTGCTGTTCTCGCAGTGCGGCCACCTGACGCTGGCCCACTCCGACCGCGCGATGTTCGTGATGGCCAATCGCGCCGAGGTCAACCGCATCCACGGGATCGACTCCAGGCTGATCTACCCGGACGAGATCAAGGAGCTCGCGCCGGCGATGCAGGTCGACAACCCCGACGCCACGTACCCGATCATGGGCGCGCTGTACCACCCGCCCGGCGGGATCATCCGCCACGACGCGGTCGTCTGGGGGCTGGCCCGCGGCGCCGACAGCGGCGGCGCCGAGATCCACCAGAACACCGAGGTCACCGGGCTGGAGCGTTCGAACGGTCGCGTGACCACGGTCCGCACCAACCGGGGCAACATCCGCGCCGGCACGGTGCTCAACTGCACCGCCGGCTGGAGCACGCTGATCTCCGACATGGCCAACGTGCAGATGCCGATCACCACGCACATCCTGCAGGCGTGCGTGACCGAGCCGATGAAGCCGCTGCTCGACGTGGTGATCGTGTCGTCGCAGATGCACGTGTACATCAGCCAGACCGACCGGGGAGAATTTCTGATGGGCGCCGAGATCGAGCCCTGGACGACGTACCGGATGCAGGGCACGCTGAACTTCCTGCAGGAGGTCACGCGCCACTCGATGGAGCTGTTCCCGCAGCTCGAGCGCGCGCGGCTGCTGCGCAGCTGGGCGGGGCTGTGCGACCTCAGCCCCGACTACAGCCCGATCCTCGGCAAGACCGAGGTCGACAACTTCCACGTCAGCGCCGGCTGGGGCACCTACGGGTTCAAGGCGGCCCCGATCGTCGGCAAGACGCTCGCCGAGCTGGTCGCGACCAACCGCACGCCGGACCTGATCGCGCCGTTCGCGCTCGAGCGGTTCTACGAGGACAAGCTCGTCTCGGAGCTTGCCGCGGCCGCCGTCAGCCACTGATGCAGTGATGTCACCAGGAGAGAGAGCCACACGATGAAGAGCAGCCTCGAGATCGCCCAGGAACACGAGCTGGTACCGATCGATTCGATCGCCGAGCGGGCCGGGCTGCTGCCCGACGAAGTGGAGCCCTACGGCCGCTACAAGGCCAAGGTCTCGCTGTCGGTGACCGATCGCCTCAAGGACCAGCCGGACGCCAAGGTCGTGTGCGTCACCGGCATGACCCCGACCAAGGCGGGCGAGGGCAAGACCACCACATTGGTCGGTCTCACCCAGGGGCTCGGTGTGATCGGCAAGAACCCGGTGGCCTGCCTGCGCGAGGCGTCAGTCGGTCCGGTGTTCGGGATCAAGGGTGGCGCCGCCGGCGGCGGGCTCACCCAGGTCGTGCCGATGGAGGACCTCAACCTCCACTTCACCGGCGACATCCACGCGATCGGCGCCGCCAACAACCTGCTCGCGGCGATGATCGACGCCTCGATCCTGCACGGCAACCCGCACAAGATCGACGCGCTGCGGATCGGCTGGCGCCGCGCCGTCGACATGAACGACCGCGCGCTGCGGCAGATCGTGGTCGGGCTCGGCGGCCGCGTCAACGGCTACCCGCGCGAGACCGGCTTCGACATCACCGCCGCCTCCGAGGTGATGGCGATCATGGCCGTCGCCACCGACCTGCGCGACCTGCGCCGCCGGATCGGCGCGATCACCGCGGCGTACTCCTACGACGGTGGCAAGCCGATCAGCGCCGAGGACCTCGGCGCCGCCGGCGCGATGACCGTGCTGCTCAAGGACGCGCTCAAGCCCAACCTCGTGCAGACGCTCGAGGGCCAGCCGGTGATGATGCATTGCGGCCCGTTCGCGAACATCGCCCACGGCAACAACTCGCTGATCGCCGACAAGGTCGCGATGAAGCTCGGCGACTACGTCGTCACCGAGTCGGGCTTCGGCTCCGACATGGGCATGGAGAAGTTCTTCGACATCGTCTGCCGGTTCGGCGGGCTGGTGCCGTCGGCCTCGGTGCTCGTCACGACCGTGCGCGCGATCAAGCACCACGGCGGCGTCGAGGACGACCCGCGCGTCGATCGCGCCGCCAGCATCGCGGCGATCGAGGAGGGCATGGCCAACGTTCGCCGTCACCTCGGGATCATCCGCACGTTCGGCGTGCCGGCGGTGGTTGCGGTCAACCGGCGGCCCGGCGACACCGACGAGGAGGTCGAGCTGGTCAAGCGGCTGGCGGTCGAGGCCGGGGCGTTCGACGCCCAGATCAACGAGGGCTTCGAGAAGGGCGGCGTCGGCGCCGCTGACCTCGCCGAGGCCGTTGTCGAGGCCTGCGACCAGCCCAACGACTTCCATTTCCTGTACCCCGACGACGCTTCGATCCGCGACAAGATCGAGGCGGTCGCGACCAAGGTGTACGGCGCCAAGGACGTGTACTTCTATGCCGAGGCCGAGCAGAAGATCGAGCAGTTCAACCGCGACGGGCTCAGCAACATCCCGGTGTGCATGGCCAAGACCCACCTGTCGCTGTCGTCCGACGCCGAGCTGCTCAACGCGCCCGAGGGCTTCACGCTCCCGATCCGCGACATCCGCGCCTACACCGGCGCGGGCTGGCTCGTGCCGCTGGCGGGCAACATCCAGCAGATGCCGGGCCTCGGCACGTCGCCGGCGGCGCTCAACATCGACATCGACGACGAGGGCCGGACGGTCGGGCTGTTCTGATCCCGGCCGCGCGCATCGCCGACACCACCCTAGGCGAGCTGCTCGATTCGCTCGCCGCCCGGACCCCCGCGCCCGGGGGCGGGACCGCCGCGGCGTTCGCGGCGGCATCGGCCGCGAGCCTGGTCGAGATGGCCGCGGGCTTCACGCTCGGACGCGACGATCACGCCGACGTGCACGCCCGGATGACCGAGGTGCGCGAACGGGCCGCGCGGCTGCGCGAGGAGCTGGTCGGGCTCGCCGAACGCGAGCTGCACGCGTTCGAGCCGGTGCTCGACGCGATCCGCCTGCCGCGGGCGCAGCCGGGGCGTGACGCGCGGGTGGCGGCGGCGCTGTCGGAAGCGGCTGAGTCGCCGCTGGGCATCGCCCGCGCGGCCGCCGAGGTGGCGGAGTTGGGGGCGGAGCTGGTCGCGACGGGTGCGCGGCGGCTGGTGGGCGACGCGGTCACGGCCGCGTTGCTGGCCGAAGCGTCCTGTGTGGCAGCCGGGCGCCTGGTGGAGATCAACCTGGAGTCGGTCGCCGGCGACCCCCGCCGGTCGGAGGTGTCCGAACTGGCCGCGGCCGCGGCCGGCGCCCGGGAACGAGCACTGAGCCTGCAGTAATCACCAGCTGCCCGAACGATGCCGCGCGGATGGCGGGCGAAACCGCGTGCACAACGTCCCACTCGAGGCTTTGGGCGCCACCGTGGGGCGTTGGCCACGTGGGACGTGATCAACGTCCCTGCGTTGAGCCCGCGCTAGGGCTCGACCGGGGTCGGCGGAGTCTCGCCATGGACGACGGCGATCGCGTTCTCGGCGGCGAGCATCGCCATCGCGGTCCGGGTCTCGATCGTGGCCGACCCCAGGTGCGGGACCAGGATCGCGTTGTCGAGCTCGAGCAGGCCCGGGTGCACCTCGGGCTCGCGCTCGAACACGTCGAGCCCGGCGCCCGCGATCTGCCGGTCTCTCAGCGCTTGCACCAGCGCAGCCTCGTCGACGATCGGCCCCCGCGCGGTGTTGACCAGGTACGCGTCGGGGCGCATCAGCTCCAGGCGGCGGGCGTCGATCATGTGATGGGTCTCGGGCGTGAGCGGACTGTGGATGCTGACCACGTCGGCGATCGCCAACAGCTCGTCGAGCTCCAGGAGACGGGCGCCCCCGAGCTCGGCTTCGGCCTCCTCGGGCGCGCGGTGGCGGCCGTGGTAGACGATCTCCATCCCGAACGCGCGTGCCCGGCGAGCGGTGGCCTGGCCGATCGCGCCCAGCCCGATCACGCCGAGCGTCTTGCCCTGCAGGCCGGTCCCCAGCAGGAAGAACATGTCCCAGGCCCAGGGCTCGCCGGTGCGCACCACTCGCTCGCCCTCGCCCAGGCGCCGGGTCGCCATCAGGATCAGCGCCATCGCCAGGTCGGCGGTGGCGTCGGTCAGCACGCCGGGCGTGTTGGTGACGGTCACGCTCCGCTCGCGGGCGGCATCGACGTCGACGTTGTCGTAGCCGACGGCCACATTGGCCACGCAGCGCAACTGCTGCCCGGCGGCGTCCAGGAACGGCCCGTCGACGCGGTCGTGCAGCATCGTCACCACGGCGTCGGCGCCGGCAACCGCCTCGTGCAGCTCGTCCTCGGTGAGCGGCCGGTCGTGTGGCGACAGCCACATCTTCGAGGCCTCGTCGAGCAGCTCGAGCGCCTCGTCGGGGAGCCGGCGCGTCACCACGATCCGGGGCTTGGCATCCAAGGGCGTTAGACGATACGTGTACGTCGGCCCGGCTGCTCGCCGCCGACGACTGCCCGCCGTTGCGTGCGAATTATCACGGTTTCAGGGGTACGTGGTTGTGAGAGAGTGTGCGCCGGGGCTGCGGCGCTAGACATTGTGTAAGGGGGTTCGGTGGATATCGGTGTGGGTAGGCGCCGCGGGCGGTGCGCGGAAAATGGACCGGGCGGATGTCGGTAGACACCGCGCCAACCGCCGTGCCGGATTCGCTTCCGGCGGTCGCACCCGAGCCGCAGGAACTGCCGGCGCTTGCGCCGGCGCCGTCGCTTCGCCCGAACGGGCTCTATGGACAGCGGATCCCGGTGAGCCGCCGGCGGGTGATCGCGGGACGGGTTGCCGGGTGCGTGGCGATCCTGGCCGGTGGCCAGTACCTCGTGTGGCGAGTGTCGACGATCAACGGCGCCGTTGGGATCGTGTTCTGGGCGGCCGAGGCGGCCAACGTCGTGGGCCTGATGGCGACCGTTCTGCTGATCTGGCGCGCTCCGGCGCGGTCGCTGCGCCCGGTGAGCGGGCACCGCTCGCTGGATGTGTTCGTGACGGTCTGCGGCGAGCCGCGCGAGATGGTGCGACAGACGCTGGTGGCCGCCTTGGCCATCGGTCTGCCGCATGAGACTTATGTGCTCAACGATGGGCGGATCGCCGGGAAGGCCGGGTGGGAGGAGATCGATCGGCTCGCCGCCGAGATGGGGGTGACCTGCTTCACGCGGGCCACGGGACGCATCGGCAAGGCCGCCAACCTCAACCATGCACTCGGTCTCACCGCCGGTGACGTGATCGTGACCATCGACGCCGATCACCACGCGGTGCCGGACCTGGGTCAACAGTTGCTGGGCTATTTCTCCGACCCGGAGATTGCGTTCGTGGCCACTCCGCAGCAGTACTACAGCCCAGGCGATGATCACGTCCTCAATAACCGCGAGCTGTTCTTCTACCGCGTGATCCAGCCGGCCAAGGACGCCTCCAACAGCGCGTTCTCCTGCGGCAACGGAGTCGCCTATCGGCGCGCCGCACTCGAGACCGTCGGGGGGTTCTCGGAGTGGAACATCGTCGAGGACCTGCACACGTCATATCAGCTGCACGCGGCTGGCTGGCACAGCGCTTACCACAACCACGCTGTGACTACCGGTGTCGCACCGCCGACCCTCGCCGAGTTGGCGCGGCAGCGGCTGCGCTGGGCCACCGACAGCGCTCGGCTGCTGTTCCGGGACAGCCCGCTGCGTAAGCGGGGGCTGAGCCTCAGGCAGCGCCTGCACTATCTGCACACCGCCGGCTTCTATCTGCTCGCGGGGACGCAGCTGGTGTTCGTGATCAGCCCAGCGCTCTACCTCATCGGCGGCGTCTCGATCATGAAGGTGAGCGACGTCGACGAACTCCTGTGGAGAAGCCTGCCGTACTACCTGGCGATCGTCGCGTTCTTCCTGGCCTACTGCAGCCCGGGCGAGACGCTGCGGATGGTGCGCCAGCAGCTGGTGCTGGCTCCCGTGTACGTCCTCGCGGTGCTGCGGGGCTTGATCGGCCGTCCCGTGCGTAGCGGCGTCACCGAGAAGACCAAGCCGGCCTCGATCTCGTGGGTGGTGCTGTTCACGGTTGGACTGATGGGCGTCTCGCTGGCCGCGCTCGCCGACGCCGCGATCTCCAAGCGCGCAGGCACGGTCCTGGCGGCCGCCTGGGCGGCCTGGTTCTGCTTTGCGCTGGGCGGACCCGTGGCTGCCCTCGGCCGGTCGGGCGCGGTCCGGCTGGTGATCCGACTGTCGCTGTACGCGGTCGCAGCGGCGATGCTGGCGGTCGTAATCATCCCCCGTTCGCTCGCGCCGACGCCCGCGCGGACGCCCGCGGAGCGTGTCCCGGAGCCGGTGATGGCGCGGCAGGCTCTGGTCGTGCCGGCGCACGGCATCTACCTGGGAGTGTTCAACCCGGCGGTCCTGAGCACCCCCGGCGCTCTGACCGCGTGGAATCGCCAACATGGAACGCCGGCGCGGATCATCAACTCCTATCAGCAGTGGTTTAGCAACGACACCCGTTTTCACCCCGACCGCGCGCGGATGATCGCCACACAGGGCGGGGTGCTGATGATCACCTGGGAGCCGTGGGCCAAGCCGCGCGACAGCGTGCACGCCACTCACCAGCCGGCGGTTCGTCTGCGACTGATTGCCGACGGCCGCTACGACGCCTACGTGAGACGCTGGGCGCGAGCCGCGGCGGCCTACCGCGGACCGCTGCTGATTCGGTTCATGCAGGAGATGAACGGTGAGTGGTACCCCTGGGCGTACCGGTTCAACGGCAACAGCAAGCGCGACTACGTGCGTGCCTGGCGGCACGTCCATGACGTCTTCGTCAAGGCCGGAGCCACAAACGTGAGGTGGGTCTGGGCGGTGAACAGCTTCGCGGGCCTCAAGCGTCCGGGGCGGCAGCTCGGGAGCTACTACCCAGGGCGCCGCTACGTTGACTGGGTGTCGGTCACTGGATTCAACTGGGGCCAGCGCGAGATTCCGTGGCGCAGTCCCAGCCAGGTGTTCGGCGGGACACTGGCCGCGCTCAGTCACCTCCACAAGCCGATCATGATCTCGGAGCTCGGGACCTTCTCTGACGGCGCCTCGTCACGCCCGTGGATCAGGTCCGCTCTCCATGACATTCCCCGCCGGTACCCGCGCGTCCACGCGATCGTGTGGTTCGACGACCGCTACGACCAGTCCGACGACTTCCGTCTGCGTGGGCGTAGCGGGCAGGACTTCGACGCCGCGGCGGCGGCTTCGCCTGCGCTGCACACGCCGCTGAGGCTCAGGCCGCTGGGCTCGTGAACGCGGCGGCGGTCCCCGGCGGGGCGGTGGCGCGCCAATCGCGCTCCTTGGCGATGTCGAACCAGACGATCGCCTGCAGGCGCGACATCCGGGCCGCGGCGGCGAACATGTCAGTTATCCACCGCGCCTTGTCGCCGCCGTCTGAGTCTGACGCCGTCTCAGCGACCCAGATCGGCTGCGGGCCCAACCGCTCCAGGCGCGCGTAGGCCGTCGCGAACACCTGCTCGAACGTACGCCAGCCGCCGTACTGGGGATACTGCGCGCCCCAGTTGTAGCCGTCAAGTGCGAGCACGTCGACGTGCTCATCGCCGGGGTAGTAACGCTCGAACGCGTTCTCGGCAGTCGCGGGCACGTCGTCGGCATTGGGGGACCACACCCAGCTGACGTTGTCGGCGCCCGCTCGCTCGAACAGCCAGCGCAACCGCTGCCAGGCCTCCCGGTAGTCGCCGGGGTCGTTGCCGTTGACGGTCCCGCCCCACGGATACCAAGTGCCGTTCATCTCGTGCATCGGCCGAAGATGGATCGGAGTTCTCAACTCGCGCAGGCCGCGAGCCCAGCCGGAGATGTAGTTGTCGAACTCGCCGGACGCGATCCGGGCGAGGCGGTAGTCCGGCTGGTCCGCGGTTCCCGGGCGCCACGGCTCCCACGTGAGCAGCGGAGTGCGCCCGCCCGAGGCTGCGTCGGCAATCCACGCTGGCTCGAGCTCTGGTCCCCAGCCCGCCCAGTGCTGGTACCAGTGGACGACCGAGATCGAGCGGCCCAGCGCGCGTTCGAGTGCGTCGATGTGCTCCGTACCGTTCTCCGGCGACGGCGGCGAATGGACCCCGAATCGCAACCTCGTCTCCGGATCCCCGGGCCCGGTCAGGATGGGCCCCCGGCCTTCAACGCGTAGACATGGCCGTCGTCGCTGCCGACGTAGACGGTGTCGCCGGCCACCGCGGGCGATGACCCGACGATTCCGCCCGTCTTGTAAGACCAGCGCCTGTGGCCGGTGGCGGCGTCGATCGCGTACAGGTTGTGGTCATGGCTGCCCACGTACACGGTGCCGTCCGAGATCGCGGGCGAGGAGAACACGAAGTTGCCTGTGGCAAACCGCCACCGCTCCTTGCCGGTCGCCGCGTCGACGGCGTACACGTGCTTGTCGAAGCTGCCGACGTACACGGTCCCCTGAGCCACTCGCGGGCTGGAGCTCACCACTCCGTCGGTCCGGAAGCTCCAGCGCGGCCGGCCGGTACGCTCGTCGAGCGCGTACAGCCGGTGATCGTTGCTGCCGATGTACACGGTGCCGCCCACCACCGCGGGAGACGACCAGACCTGGTCGCCCGTACGAAAGCGCCATTGCTTCGCGCCGGTCTTTGCGTTCAGCGAGTAGACCTGGTGATCCATGCTGCCGATGAACACCGACCCGTCGCTGACCGCGGGCGATGAGATGACGGGTTGCCCGGTCTCAAACTCCCAGCGCTCGCGCCCGGTCTTCGCGTCAACCGCGTACACCTTGGCGTCATCGCTACCAACGTAGACGAGCCCATCAGCGACCGCGGGCGACGATCGCACGCTGTCGCCGGTGGTGAACTTCCAAACGCGCTTGCCGCTGGCCACGCCGATCGCGTACAGGCCGCCGTCGTTGCTGCCGATATAAGCGATCCCGCCGGACACGGCCGCAGACGAGAACACCAGCCGACCGGTCTGGAAGTCCCACCGCTGCCGGCCGGTGCTGGCGTCGACTGCGAACACGTCCTGATCCTGACTACCGAAGATCACGCGGCCCTCGGCGACGGCAGGATGCGAGGACACGAAGCCGCCGGCGTCGTAGCTCCAGCGCAGCGCGGACGCCTGCGTCGCCGCGGTCGTGCCGGAACCGCCGCCGCCACCCCCACCGCTCGCGAGCACGACGACGAGCGCGGCCGCGGCGGCCAGGGCCGCCGCGATCCCGGCCGCGACAAGCCCGCGGCGGCGCCCCCGGGAGGGCGGGGCCGCTGGGGCTGGGGCGGGAGCGCGGGGAGGCGCCGGCGGAGCCTCGATCGGCGGAGCCGTTCGGCGCGCCTCGGGCTCGGCCATCGCCTCGGCGTCCAGGCCCGGCTGCGCCGCGACGGGCCGCGCGGGCTCGACTGAATTGGCGGGCTCTGCGGGCGTCTGGCGCGACTCGGACGTTTCGGGCGCCGTGGGTGTTTGCGCCGGCTCCTGGGCGGCCGGCGGCGCATCGACGGGGCGCTCCTTGGCCGCCTGGCGCTCCTCGTAGGTGTAATAGCCGCTGACCGCTCCCTTGGAGGCACCTTCACCGAACGCGTGGACGGACGGCGCCCCAGTTTCGGGCGTTGTCGGCAGCGTCCGGGAAGGCGGCGTCGCAGTGTCGGGCGTGGTCGAGCCCGGTGGATCCGGAGCGTCAGGAGCGGACGGCTCGAGGGTCGGCGGTGTCCGGGCCGGCGCGTGCGTCGGGTCCGCGGTGGCGGGAGCACGGTCGAACGTCACGTAGCCGCTCTCGGGCGCCGGCCCGGCCGGGGGCGTCTTCGCTCGCACGCTGGTGAACGGAGCGGGCGTCAATGGCAGCGGCGTGCGTTCCGGCTGGAGCTCGCTTGGCAGACGCGCCTCCCGTCGCCATCGGGGACCGACGAGCTTGATGACGATCTCCTCCAGCGAGTCCCACGCCGTCGCGGCGTCGCGCGTCCGCTGCGAGACGTCCTTGGCCAGGAGCCCGTCGACCCACGCCGAAAGCGCTGGGTCCACGTCCGGATTGACCTCTGTCAGTGGAGGGATCCGCCGGTTGACCTGGGCCATCAAGATCGCCATCGGCGCATGCACGTCGTGGAACGGGACCCGGCCGGCCAGGTGCTCGTAAGCCATCACTCCGACCGAGTACAGGTCGGTCCACGGTCCCACCTCCTGGGCCATCGCCTGCTCCGGCGCCATGTAGCTCGGCGTGCCGATCGTCGAGCCGGTCGCGGTGAGGTACTCGCCGCCGCCGGCGCTCTGGGTCGCCTTGGCGATCCCGAAGTCCGCGATCTTCGCGCGGCCGTCCGCCGTGACGAGGATGTTCTCTGGCTTGAGGTCGCGGTGAACGATCCCAAACGATTCGGCGTGGCTGAGGCCAGCGAGCACCGACTCCAGCACGCCTACGGTCTGGACCGTGCTCAGCCGCCCGACGTGCCGGCGCAGCGAGCCCTGGGGCAGATACTCCATCGCGATGAACGGAATCCCTTCGGACACGAAGTACTCGAACACGATCACGATGCTTGGGTGGCTGAGGGAACCCGCCAGTTGCGACTCTCTGACGAATCGGGCGATGAACTCGGGCGCGCCCGCGTGAAAGCTGCTCAGTTCCTTGAGCGCGACCTGACGGCCCAGATCGGTCTGGCGCGCGAGGTGGACGACCGCCATCCCGCCCCGGCCGAGCTCGTCGATGAGCTCATAGCGCCCGACCACGCGGTGGCTGGACTGGGGCGTCTCGTCGTCGATATCGGTCACCGACGCACCCGCTCGGTGACGTGCCTGACACTCGCTCCAAGCGCTACAGGCGGTGCGCAGCGCGGCATCGATCCCCCTTCGAGCTTCGACCTGCGAAGGCCCAAATCATAAAGCTCGTTCGCGGTTGCATCGGTGGACGGCGGTGCCGATCCCTCGGCGAGGCCGCTTTGCATGAATTGGTTCACGCGACGCCGGCTTAGCGGTGGTCGATCTCACAGTGGCCGCGAGGCCGGACGCGTCAGCGACGCAGCCGGCGGCCGGACGGCACGGCGAGCTGGTCAAAGCTCCCGACCGGCGGCCTTTTCCGCAGCCGGGACGTGGGGTAGACTCAACCGTACAGCCGTGCCGGTCGAGCCTCGGCCGCGGCCCGGAATGTACTTATTGGTACAAGGGAGAACGTATGCAATCCCGTACTCGACTGACCACCCCTCTGATCCGGCGCGACGGCGAGTTGCGCCCCGCCACCTGGGACGAGGCGCTCGACTGCGCCGCGGTGGGTCTGGACCGGGCCAGGGCGGTCGATGCGACCCGCTCGTTCGGAATCTTCTCCTGCTCGAAGTCGACGAACGAGATGAATTTCCTGGCGCAGAAGTTCGCGCGCCAGGTGATGGGCACAAACAACATCGACTCCTGTAACCGCACCTGACACGCTCCTAGCGTCGTCGGTCTGGCGACGGTGTTCGGTGCGGGCGGCGGTACGTCGTCCTATAAAGAGGTTGAAGAGACCGACGTGATCGTGCTCTGGGGCTCCAACGCCCGCGAGACGCACCCGATCTTCTTCCATCACGTCCTCAAGGCGGTCCACAACGGCGCCAGGCTGTTCGTGGTCGACCCCCGGCGCACGGCGTCGGCCAAGTGGGCGGACACCTGGCTGGGGCTCGACGTCGGCACCGACGTCGCGCTGGCCAACGCGACGGCGCGCGAGATCATCCACTCCGACCTCTGCGACATGGAGTTCATCCGCCGCGCGACGGTCGGCTTCGAGGAGTACGCGGCGTCGGTCGAGCCGTTCACGCTGGCCGAGGGCGAGCGGCTGACCGGGGTCCCGGCCGAGGCGATCCGCGAGCTCGCTCACACGTACGCGCGCGCGGACCGGGCGATCATCTGCTGGACGCTCGGGATCACCGAGCACCACAACGCGGTCGACAACGTGCTGGCGCTGATCAACCAGGCGCTGCTGACCGGGCACGTCGGCCGGTACGGCTCGGGGCTGAACCCGTTGCGCGGGCAGAACAACGTGCAGGGCGGGGGCGATATGGGCGCGATCCCGAACAAGCTCCCGGGCTTCCAGGACATCCAAGACGACGCGGCCGCGCGCGAGAAGTTCGAGGCCGCGTGGGGCACGCAGATCCACCCCAAGTATGGATGGCACCTCACCCAGATGTTCGAGGCGATGGAGCGAGGCGAGCTGAACTCGCTGTACGTGATCGGGGAGAACCCGGCGCGATCGGAGGCCGACGTGCAGCAGACGCGCAAGCTGCTCAGAGACCTCGACTTCCTGATCGTGCAGGACATCTTCCTGACCGAGACCGCCAAGCTCGCCCACGTCGTGCTGCCCGGGTCGGCCTCGTGGGCCGAGTCCAACGGCACGGTCACGAACTCCGAGCGCCGGGTGCAGCTCGTGCGCAAGGCACTCGAGCCGCCCGGCGATGCCCGCGACGACAACTGGATCATCATCCAGCTGGCCAAGCGGCTGGGCTACGACTGGGGCGACCCCACGTCCGAGGACGCCTGGGAGGAGCTGCGGACGCTGAGCCCGATGCACGCCGGCATGAGCTGGAAGCGCCTGGCCGAGAACACCGGCCTGCAGTGGCCGTGCCGCGACGAGAATGATCCCGGCTCGCTGTTCCTCCACGGGCGGCTGTGGGAGGACCCGATCGGGGGCGACCCCGCGCCGTTCAGCATCACCCCGCACAGCCCGCCGGTCGACGAGCTCAACGAGGAGTTCCCGATCCGGCTGACCACGGGCCGGCGCCTGGAGTCCTATAACACCGGCGCGCAGTCGAACGTGTACAACTCGCCGCTGCACCGGGGCGAGTCTCTCGACCTGTCGCCCGAGGACGCCGAGGCGCTCGGGATCGACGACGGCGACGAGGTGCTGGTCACCTCGCGGCGGGGAGCCGTCGAGACCCCGGCGCGAATCGACACGGGGCTGCGCGAGGGGCTGGCGTTCATGACGTTCCACTTCCCCGACCAGGTCGACACCAACGTGCTGACGATCGACGCCACCGACCCGCGGTCGGGCACGGCGGAGTTCAAGGCGACCGCGGTGCGAGTCGAGAAGCTCCGCACCAACGGAGCGCGCAAGCAGGCCGCCGAGGTGGTGGGCCTGACCAACGGACACGGAGCCGCCGGCAACGGCGGCGAACGGACGGCGGACAACGGCGACCGAGAGCGGGTCTCCCACGACGGCGACCCCCAGCCCGTCAAGGGCTCATCCTGATGGATCTGCGGCTGCTGCTGGCGATTCCGACGGACGCCGAGCGCGAGGCGGTCGACGAGTTCGTCGGCTCGGCGGTCCGCCCCGCCACCGGCAACGGCACTGCCCCGAAGCTCGACGTCCACGGTCGCGTGGCCTACGGCGGGCACGACGCCCGCGACCAGCGCCCGCTGCTGCTGCCGGCGCTGCAGGCGGTCCAGGCCCGGATCGGCTGGATCTCCGACGGAGCGCTCAACTACATCTGTGAGCGCCTCACGGTGCCACCGGCCGACGCCTACGGGGTGGCCACGTTCTACGGGCTGCTGTCGATGAACCCGCGCCCGCCGCGGGTGCTGCACGTGTGCGAAGACGTGGTCTGCCAGTGCAAGGGGTCCGGCGACCTGATCGAGTCACTGGAGCAGCGTGTCGGGGCCGAACACGAGGATTGCGGCGGCTTCGCCTGGCTGCGCAGCCCGTGCCTGGGTCAGTGCGACCGCGCCCCTGCGGCGCTGATGACCGAAGCCGGCGCGCCGGCGCGCGAGCACGTGCTGGCGCCGGCCGAGCCCGAGCAGGCGTTCGCGCTGCTGCAGGGCGACCCGGTGCCCGAGCCGCCGCCCGCGTCGGTGCCCCAGCAGGGCGATCCCGACCTGCGGCTGTTGCGCCGGATCGGCGTGGTCGACCCGCATAGCCTGCACGACTACCGCGCCCGCGACGGCTTCGAGGCGCTGCGCCGGGCGATCGAGCTCGGCAAAGCGGGCGTGATCCGCGAGGTCAAGGACTCCTCGCTGATGGGCCGCGGCGGCGCGGCGTTCCCGACCGGCATCAAGTGGGAGGCGGTCTCCCAGCAGCCGGTGCATCCGCACTACCTGGTCTGCAACGCCGACGAGTCCGAGCCTGGGACGTTCAAGGACCGGGCCGTGCTCGAGGGCGACCCGTTCGCGCTGATCGAGTCGATGGCGATCGCCGCGTACGCGACCGACTGCAGGCACGGCTACATCTATCTGCGCGGCGAGTACCCCAACGCGCGCGAGATCCTCGAGCACGCGCTGTCGGTCTGCCGGCAGCACGGCTACCTGGGCACCGGCATCCTCGGCGAGGACTTTGACTTCGACATCGAGATCCGGCTGGGCGCCGGCGCCTACATCTGCGGCGAGGAGACCGCGATCTTCAACTCGATCGAGGGCTACCGCGGCGAGCCGCGAGCCAAGCCGCCGTTTCCGACCGTGCGCGGGCTGTTCGGCAAGCCGACCGTGGTCAACAACGTCGAGACGCTGGTCAACATCCCCTGGATCGTGCTCAACGGCGGGCTCGAGTACGCACGCACCGGCACCGAGAAGTCGACCGGGACGCGCGTGTTCTGCCTGTCGGGGCACGTCGGGCGGCCGGGCGTCTACGAGGTGCCGTCCGGCGAGAAGCTCGGCGACCTGTTCGAGCGTGCCGGCGGGATCGCGGGCAGCGGCAAGCTGCAGGCGGTGCTGCTCGGAGGCGCGGCCGGCGGGTTCGTCGGCCCCGACGAGCTCGACCTCGAGCTGACGTTCGAGGGCGCCCGCGCGGCCGGCGCGACGCTCGGCTCGGGGGTGGTCGTGGCGATCGACGACACGGTCGACCTGCGCCCGGTGGTGTTGCGGATCGCCGGCTTCTTCCGCGACGAGTCCTGCGGCCAGTGCACGCCCTGCCGGGTGGGCACCGTCCGCCAGGAGGAGGCGCTGGCGCGGCTGCTGTCGGGCAACACCCGCGGCGGCGTCGCGCAGGAGCTCGCGGTGCTCGCGGACCTCGGGACCTGCTTGCGCGACTCGTCGATCTGCGGGCTGGGGCAGACCGCCAACAGCGCGGTGGCCACGGCGATCAACAAGCTCGGAGTGTTCACCGAGGAGGTGGCCTGAGTGATGGCTGAGCAGCGAACGGTCGAGGTGACGATCGACGACCAGCAGGTCACCGTCCGGGAGGGAGCAACGCTGCTCGACGCCTGCCAGATGCTCGAGATCGACACGCCGACCCTGTGCTACGGGGAGACGCTGACCCCGGCCAACGCGTGCCGCGTCTGCATGGTCGAGCTGGAGGGCGCGCGGACGCTGGTGCCGGCGTGCTCGCGGCTCGCCGAGGACGGGATGGTCGTCCACACCGACTCAGAGCGCGTGCGGCTGAACCGCAAGATGGTGCTCGAGCTGCTGGCCTCCTCGGTCGACCTGTCGACCACGCCCGGGTTCGAGGTCTACCTGGAGCGCTACGAGGCGGCGCCCGAGCGCTACGGGCCGCCGGCTGCGCCCGACCTCGAGCGGGAGCGTCACCGGCCCGGTCACCACACCGTGCCCGACGGCGAGACCGCGGCGACTGTGGCCGGTCCGCCGAAGATCGACAACGAGCTGTACATGCGCGACTACTCCAAGTGCGTGCTCTGTTACAAGTGCGTCGACGCCTGCGGCGACCAGCATCAGAACACGTTCGCGATCACGGTCGCGGGCCGCGGGTTCGACGCGCACGTCTCGACCGAGTTCTCGACGCCGTTGCCGGAGTCGGCGTGCGTGTACTGCGGCAACTGCATCGGGGTGTGCCCGACGGGCGCGCTGATGCCCAGCCACGAGTACGAGCTGCGCGAGAGCGGCGACTGGGACGAGTCTCGCCAGCACACGACCGAGACGATCTGCGCGTTCTGCGGAGTCGGCTGCAGCCTCGAGCTGCACGTCCAGGACAACCGGATCGTGAAGGTCACCTCGCCCGCCGACCACGACGTCACGCTCGGGAACCTGTGCGTCAAGGGCCGGTTCGGGTTCGAACACGTGCAGGTGCTCCGGGCCGGCCCGGGCGGGGCCGCGGACGTGGCGGCGCCGCGCGACGACGGTCCGCGCGCCGACAAGTGACATTCTCTGCCGTACCAGGGATGATGTAGGGCGACAATCCGTCCAGCGCGGGGCGGCCTGGTTACGGGCATAGGCCGCGTGCGTGCTTGAAGATGGCGCGAACCACTAACACACGCCGGCGTCAGAACGGTCGCGTCGGGGGCGAGCCCTCCGCCGCCATCGTCGGCGCGCCGTCGCTGGTCGACAGCGCCGAGCAGGCGCTCCACAACTGGCTCGCCGGCGGGCGTTACCGCCAGGGCGACCGGCTCCCGCCCGAGCACGAGGTCGCGGCGATGCTCGGCGTCTCCCGGGGCACGCTGCGCAGCGCGCTGCAGCGGCTGGAGGAGAGCGGCGAGATCGTGCGCCGGCAGGGCAGCGGCACGTTCGTCGGCCGGGTCGCGGTCCCGACCGCGCTCGACGAGCGCTTGGAGCGACTCGAGCCGTACTCGTCGCTGGCCACGCGGCGAGGGCTGACGCTGTCGTCGGCGGACTTGCGGATCGACCGCCGCGCCGTCGGGGTCGAGGTGGGCGAGGCGCTGGGCCTGGCGCCGATCGCGCCGGCGCTGACCGTGTCGCGGACGCTGGTCGCCGACGAGGCTCCGGTGGCGGTGATGTTCGACGTGGTGCACCCGAGCGTGGCGCTCCCCGACGACGACGAGCTGCGCGACGCGCTCCAGCACGGGCAGATGGTGCTCGACGTGCTGATCGAGCTCGGCGTGCCGGTCACGTTCGCGCGCACGCGCGTGATCCCGTCGCTGCTGGGACCGCGCGAGCGGGCCGGGAGGCTGCTGGGCGTGAGCCGGACGACCGCGGTGCTCGAGCTCGAGGAGCTGATCTACGCCGGGCGCGACGAGAAGGTGGCGTACTCGCGCGACCTGTTCGCCCCTGGCGGGATCGACGTGATGGTGATGCGCTCGCTCGAGTCCACGCGCCCCGCGCCGGTCGCCAACCTCCGCAACGCCCGGGCGGTCGGCGCCGGGCGTCGCACGCGCGGGCGGCGTTCGGACAACGGCGCCTAGTGGGCTTGGCCTGAGCGGGGCCTGAGCGATGGAGGGGTCGGGCCGCGGGACGCGGCGGGAGGTCGGGTCGGTCGCCCGGGCGACGGCGCTGCTGGACGCGCTGGCCGAGAGCGAGTCCGGCCTCGGCGTCAACGAGCTGGCGCGGCGGATCGGGGTCAACGCCAGCACCGCGTCGCGGCTGCTGGCCACGCTCGAGGCCGGGCACCTGGTGGAGCGGTCGCCGGGTGGCCCCTACCGGCTGGGGTTGAAGCTGGTTGGGCTCGCCGACCGGGTGCTGGCCCAGCTCGACGTGCGCGAGCGCGCGCGGCCGTGGCTGACCTCGCTGGTGGTGCAGACCGGCGAGTCGGCGACGTTGTCGGTGCCCGGCGCCGAGGCGGCGATCACGGTCGACTTCGTGCCGGCGCCGTCGAGCGTCGTCAGCATGGCGCGGCTCGGTCGCCCGAGCATCTCCCACGCCACCGCGGCCGGCAAGGTGATGCTCGCGTTCGGCCCGCAGACGCAGACCCCGGAGGACGAGCTGGTGGCCTACACCGACCGCACGATCACCGACCACGCGGCGCTGCGCGCCGAGCTCGCCGACGTCCGAGAGCAGGGGTTCGCCGAGGCCGTGGGCGAGCGCGAGGCCGACCTGGCGGCGATGGCCGCGCCCGTGTTCGGGCGCGGGGGCGAGCTGGTGGCGATCCTGGGCCTGCAGGGGCCCGCGACGCGGCTGCCGGCGTCGAAGCGGCGGGCGTTGCAGGGGACGCTGACGCGCGCCGCGACCGAGATCGGGCGCGCGCTCGGCGGTCCCGGAGCGGCCGCGGGCCCTCAGTGCTTCCCGCCGTAAATACGGTCGCACCGAGAGTGGTGCCGGCCGGATGGCTGGCGAGGACGCAGGAGGCGTGGCGCAGCGGAGCTGCGCGAGCCTCCGAGGACAAAGCCAGACACCGGCTGGTGCCGCTCGAATGGGACGGTATTTATGGTGGGGAGCACTTAGCTCCAGGGATAGGGGCTGTGCGAGACCGGGTGCAGGTCCCCGGTCTGGAAGCGCTCGTAGCGGAACGGGTGCAGCAGCGACGAGTGCTCGCCCTCGAGTACGCGGGCGACCTCGCGGCCGACGGCGATCATCTTGTAGCCGTGGTTTGAGTCCGCGGCTACGAACACGTTCGGGCGCATGTAGTCGAGCACCGGGAAGTTGTCGACGGTGAACGCGCCGACGCCGCCGGAGCGGACCGCCCGGAACTTGGCCCGGCAGCCCTCGAACCGCTCGAGGCAGTGCGACAGCGCGGCCGACCACATGTCGGGGAACCCGGGGTCGACGGTCCCGGTCGGGTACGGATCGACCTCGAACTCGGGGCCGACGGTCAGCGGCTGGGCGCCGCCCTGGATCGAGCTGCGGTCGGGCTTGAAGTACACGCCCCAGGGCTCGGAGGTGATCAGGGCGGCCGAGTCGTCTCGCAGCGGCTGGTCTGAGTCGACGTGCAGCACCGCGGAGGACTTGCCGTCGGCGGTCACGAACGTCGCCGGGTCGATCGCGACCTCGCCCTCCTGCAGGTACCAGTAGGTCCACATCGGCAGGTCGGTCTTGACCTCGCCGTCGGGCTGGCGCACGTCGATGCGGTCGGGCAGGCCGAGCATCTCCCACAGCGACGCGATCCACGGGCCGACCGCGACCACGACCTGGTCGACCTCGATCGGCCCGGCGCTGGTCTGGACCCGCTTCACGGCGCCCGAGTTGTCGTAGTCAAAGCCGGTGACCGCGACGCCCTCGACGATCCGGGCACCCGCCTCGCGGGCCTTGTCGGCGAGGCCGAGCATCGACTCGCGGTTGAACGCGTACCCGCCGGCGTGCTCGTGCAGGCAGACCGTCAGGCCGGGGGCGCGCCAGTCGGGGTACAGCGAGCGCATGTGGGCCTCGACGTCGCGCTCGCCCAGGTGCAACTCGGAGGGGTAGCCGATCCGCTGCTGGCGCTCGAACACCTCGGTCAGGTCGCCGTCCTGTGACGGCGCCCCGAGCGCGATGTAACCGGTGGGGTGGTAGTGGAACGCCTCGGGGTCCGACTCCCAGACCTCGACGCAGGCGGCCATCAGCTCCTGCATCGCGGGCTGGAAGTAGTTGTTGCGGATCACGCCGCAGGCGATGCCCGAGGCGCCGGCGGCGACCGAGGTCTTGTCGACGACGAGCACGTCGCGGCCCCGCTTGGCCGAGTGCCAGGCGGTGGACAGGCCGTGGACGCCGGCGCCGATCACGAGGACTTGTACGGAGGAGGGGAGTTGTGGGTCGGGCATCTGCGCTCTCTATCGGGGGTAGCGTTGCGCTGTAGGCAATGGCATTGCGCTATTGGCAGCGATGATGATGGTATCGCGACCGTGCCCGGGGGTCAACGGCATGCCTCGATGCGGGATCGCGAGTCTCGCACCCCGGGGTCGTGCATAACGCGTCAAATCCACCCGCGATCGCGGCCGTGCCGCGCTGAGCACCGTATGCGTGCTCAGTCCGGCAACCCTCCCGGGGCGTGGCCGGATTTGTCGCGTTATGCACGCCGAACCCTCCCCGCGAGCAACCGCGAGGGCGACCCGGGACCGCCCCCGCCGGATCCCCCGCGAGCCAGGGCGGCGTGGCTTGCTCCACACCCCCGCAAATGCTATAAATCCGCCTGTACGAATTTGTACAGACGGTGGTCCGTGGGATACCTGCGGGCCGCGCGCGAACCGGCCGAACAAGGCCCGCGCGCGGCCGTCGCCGACAGGCGGCGATCCCGTGAGAGGGTGAACGGCACAGTCCCATCGTCCCCGCCCCCCGGCGCGTGGGAGTGGGAGGACAAAAGGAGCGGAGATGGCGATTGTGGACAAGCCGACGGGAGATGGGGATGGCCACGTCGCTCCCGAGCAGCTGTTCGGCGGAGGCGTCGAGCAGGTCCTGGCCAGCCCGAAGATCGCGCCCGCTCCGGCGACGCTCGAGGAGGCGCGCAACGCGCCCGGGCGCGCCGAGAAGATCGAGCTGCTGACGCGGCGGATCGAGGCCGAGGGCATCAAGTACGTTTTCTTCCAGCAGGTCTCGGTCACCGGCCGGGTGATGGGTAAGGGCGTCGTGTCCACGTTCTTCCCGCAGGTCGCGCAGAAGGGCTATCAGCTCGTCTACGGGGCCACCGCCAACCTGTTCACCGACCGCTACGGCAACTACATCGGCTTCGGCCCGGAGGAGTCCGAGCTGGCCGCGGTCGCCGATCTGGACACGTTCGCGGTGCTGCCCTGGGACAACCGCGTCGCTCGCGTGTACTGCGACTGCTACGACACCGAGACCGGTGAGCTGCTGGACGCCGACCCGCGCCAGAACCTCAAGAAGATCGCCGACGAGTTCGAGCAGGAGCTCGGCTACCACTTCCTGATCGGGATCGAGCCCGAGATGATGTGGCTCAGGCGCGGCCCCGAGGGCGCCGAGCCCGAGGGCGTCACCAAGCCCTACTGCTACCACATCCACCAGTTCGAGGAGCTCCGTCCGGTGCTGCTCGACGTGGTCGACTACGGCCAGAAGCTCGGCCTCGACATGAGCTACGGCGACCACGAGGACGCCCCCGGGCAGCTCGAGCTGAACTTCCGCTTCGACCGGCCGCTCCGGACCGCCGACAACATCACCACTTACCGCCAGGTGTGCGCGGCGGTGGGGCGCAAGCACGGACTGCTCCCGAGCTTCATGCCCAAGCCGTTCACCGGCGTGTCGGCCAACGGTCACCACCACCACTTCACGCTGATGGACGACCACGGCAACAACGTGTTCCACGACCCGGCCGGCCCCGCGCAGCTGTCGGAGTTCGCCCGCAACTTCCTGGGCGGGATGCTCGAGCACTTCCCGGCGCTGATGTGTGTCGGCAACCCCACGGTCAACTCCTACTGCCGCATGTGGGACACCGGCTTCTGGGCCCCGATCTATAAGAACTGGGGCTGGCAGAACCGCACCACGACCGTGCGCGTGGCCGCCGGCGGCCGCTTTGAGTACCGCGGCGTGGACTCGTCATGTAACCCGTACCTGACCGTCGCCACGCTGCTGCGCGCCGGGCTGGACGGGGTGCGGCGCAAGATCGACCCGGGGCCCCCGCAGCAGGGCAACACCTACGACCTGCTCCAGGAGGGCGCGAACATCGAGAAGGTGCCCGACAGCCTCGGCGCCGCGCTCGACGCGCTGGCCGCCGACGACGTCGTGCGCAGCGCGATGCCGGGCCGCCTGTACAAGGTCTTCAACCACTACAAGCGAGACGAATGGGAGCGCTACCTGGCGGCCGTCACCGACTGGGAGCGCGACGAATACCTCGAGGTGCTCCCCTAAAGGGGCGAGCGGAGACGAACGCCAATGTGTGGAATCGCTGGGATCATCTACAAGAACGGAAACGGTGCCCACCGGATCGGGCGCGACATGACCCGGATGCTTCAGTCGATGAAGCACCGTGGCCCCGACTCGACCGGGGTGGCGCTGTACCGCCAGCCGACCAACGACCTGGTGCTCAGGGTCAAGCTCGCCGACGCCAGTGACCTCGACAACCTCGAGGGGGCGGCCGACATCCGGCGCCGCCACCGCGAGACCGAGGCCCGCGTGAAGGCGGCGGGTGCGCAGATCCTCAGCATCGATGAGACCAACGCCTACACGTTCACCGCGACGCTCGGCTACGAGGGCGACCTGAAGAAGCTCGCCGACTACGTCGAGTCGGTCCCCCGCGTCGAGGTGCTGTCGCTCGGCCATGCGCTCGAGATCGTCAAGGACCTCGGGGACGCCAACACGGTCAGCGCCGCGTATCACCTGGAGAACTACTTCGGCAGCCACGGGATCGGGCATGTGCGGATGGCGACCGAGTCAGACGTCGACATCTCAAACGCCCACCCCTACTGGGCCTACCCGTTCTCCGACGTGGCCGTGGTCCACAACGGGCAGCTGACCAACTACCACCAGTGGCGCCGGCGCCTGGAGGCGGCGGGGCACCGGTTCGCGTCGGACTGCGACTCGGAGATCATCGCCGTGTACCTGGCCGAGCGGATGAGCCATGGCGACTCGCTCGAGGGCGCGATGCAGCGCAGCCTCGAGGACCTCGACGGCGTGTTCACCTACATCTGCGTATCCGAGGACGCGCTGGGCATGGCCAAGGATGAGCTGGCGGCCAAGCCGCTGGTGCTCTACGAGGGCGACGACATGGTCGCGCTCGCCTCGGAGGAGATTGCGATCCGCGCGGTGATCGACCACGAGATCGAGACCTACGACCCCTACGAGAGCAAGGTGATGGTATGGCAGCGGTAACGGGCCAGGTCGCGGGCGACCAGCCTCGCTTCGACCCGCGCGGGCTGGTCGAGCTCGACGAGCGCGTCCCGCACACCGCCGAGATCGACGGCGACTCGGCGACGTTCGACGCGCGCGAGCTCACGACCCGGCAGATCAACCTCGAGCTGCGCCGGCTGGTCTACAAGGAGGGCATCCACGAGGTCCTGATCAAGAACCCGGGCGCGCGCCACTCCCTGGGCGTCGGGATCCTCACGCGCTGCCGGATCCGCTTCGAGGGCAGCCTCGGCTACTTCGCCTGCGGGATGATCGACGGACCCGAGGTCCACATCACCGGCCGCGTGGGCTGGTCGGCTTGCGAGAACATGATGTCGGGCGTGGTCGTGATCGACAGCAACGCCGGCTCGCTGACCGGGGCGGCGCTGCGCGGCGGCGACATCGTGGTCAAGGGCCAGGTCGGCGCCCGCAGCGGCATCGACCAGAAGGGCGGGACGATCATCTCGCTCGGCGACGCCGGCTCGATGACCGGCTTCATGATGCAGCGCGGCCGCCAGATCATCTGCGGCGACGTCGGCCCCGGGCTCGGCGACTCGATGTACGACGGGACCCTGTACGTGGCCGGCAAGGTCAAGTCGTTGGGGATCGACTGCGTCGAGGGCGAGTGGACCGACGCCGACACCGAGTTCGTGCAGCGCAAGTTCAAGATCTATCAGCTCGGCTCGCCGCCCGAGCTGCAGAAGTTCGTGTGCGGCAAGAAGCTCTACAACTACGACTCGCTCGAGCCCTCCGAGCGAAAGCTCGTCCTCTAGGAGAGGTCGCCATGGCCGACGAAAACGCACCCATGTCGCGCAACCGCCTCGGGCGCAGCGCGATCTTCACCCCCGAGGTGATCGACGACATCCACGTCAAGTCCGAGCTCGGGCGCTATCGCATGCGCGGCTTCTCGATGTTCAAGAAGATCCCCCACTGGGACGACCTGACGTTCCTGCCGGGCACGCTGACCCGGTTCGTGATCGAGGGCTACCGCGAGAAGTGCGTGACCAAGACCGTGCTCGGGTCGCGCTTCGCCTCCAAGCCGATCGAGCTCGACATCCCGATCTACATCACCGGGATGAGCTTCGGGGCGCTGTCGCTGGAGGCCAAGATGGCGCTGGCCAAGGGCGCGTCGATGGCCGGCACCGCGACCTGCTCCGGGGAGGGCGGGATGATCCCGCCCGAGCGCGACCTCTCGACCAAGTGGTACTACCAGGTGATCCAGAGCCGGTATGGCTTTAACCCGCACCACCTGATGCTGGCCGACGCCTGCGAGTTCTTCATCGGGCAGGGCTGCAAGGTCGGGCTGGGCGGCCACCTGATGGGCCAGAAGGTGACCGAGCAGGTGGCCGAGATGCGCTCGCTGCCCGCCGGGATCGACCAGCGCTCGCCGGCCCGCCACCCCGACTGGCTCGGCCCCGACGATTTGTCTCTGAAGATCCAGGAGGTCCGCGAGGCCACCAACTACGAGATCCCGATCCAGCTCAAGCTGGGCGCCGCGCGCGTGTATGACGACGTGCGCATGGCGGCCAAGTGCGGCCCGGACATCATCTACCTCGACGGCGCCGAGGGCGGCACCGGCGCCGGCCCGCACGTGGCCTCCGAGGAGACCGGGATCCCGCTGATGGCCGCGATCCCGGAGGCCCGCCGGGCGCTCGAGGACGTGGGCATGGCCGACGAGGTCGACCTCGTCGTGGCCGGCGGGATCCGCAACGGCGGCGACGTGGCCAAGTGCCTGGCACTCGGCGCCGACGCGATCGCGATCGGCCACTCCGCGCTGATGGCGCTGAACTGCAATAAGGAGATCCCCGGCGTCACCGACTACGAGGGCACGGTCGGCGTGCCCGCGGGGCAGTGCTACCACTGCCACACCGGGCGCTGCCCGGTCGGCGTGGCCACCCAGGACCCCGAGCTGCGCAAGCGGCTGGTCGTCGACGAGGCCGCCAACCGCGTCTACAACTTCCTGCACACGCTGACGCTCGAGTGCCAGATGTTGGCGCGCGCGTGCGGGAAGACCAACGTGCACAGCCTCGAGCCCGAGGACCTGGCGGCGCTGACCGTCGAGGCATCGGCGATGGCGCGGGTGCCGCTCGCCGGGACCGACTACATCCCCGGCGTGTCGGAGGAGCGCACGCTGAACGAGATCAAGACGCTGCTGCAGCGCCACATCGAGAACCCGATCGACTACCTCGCGACCGAGCGCGAGGGCGTCGAGCTCGGCTGAGGAGATCGCGATGAGTGAGCCCCACATCCTGCCCGCCGAGCCCGAGAAGATCGTCTCGATCGACGCGGAGTATCTGTCTGGCAAGCGGTTCCCCTACCAGGAGGACATTTCGCTGGTGGCGGACATCGATCTGATGGCGGCCACCCCCGGCGACGACCTCAACTGGCTCGAGGACATCGAGCTGCTCGAGGAGGAGGGGACCCCCGCGGTGTTTGACCGTTACTCCAACTCGTTCATCAAGATCTACTTCCCGATCCCCGACGGCCGCGGCGACGAGCTCGCGCGCAAGGTGCTGATCAAGCACCTGCAGTCGGGCAACTCCTACGGGATCGCGCTCAAGGACCGCTACTGCAAGTTCCCCCAGCCCGAGCTCGGGCCGTGGGTCGAGGGGTCGCGGACCGTCGGCACCGACTACAAGCCCGCGGTGCTCGAAGGCTGGGAGCCGCCCGACCATTAAGCGCGTCATCGTGATCGGGGCGGGCCTGGCCGGCCTCGCCGCCGCCGATGAGCTCGACCGCGTCGGAGTCGACGTCGAGGTGTTCGAGGCCCGAGACCGCGTCGGGGGCCGCGTCTGGTCGGTGCCGTTCGCGGGCGCGACGATCGAGCGCGGGGCCGAGTTCATCCTCCCCCACGACCGCGAGCTGATCGCGGCCGCCCAGCGGCTCGGGCTGGCGCTCGTGCGCAAGGGGACGCGGTACGGCGACCGCGAGCCACGGGGCGGCGAGCCGGTCTCGCGCGCGCAGGTGGCCGCGGCGATCGATCAGATCCGCGCGTTGTCGACCGTCGAGGGCGAGAATGTTTATGGCGCGCTCACGCGCGCCCGTATCGGCGGCGGCGTGGCGGACGTGATCGCGGCGCGGCTCGAGGTCAGCTGTGCGTACTACGCCGATGACCTGGACGCGTCGGTCCTGCGCGAGGGCGCGGGGTCGTTTGGTGACTTCGACACGCACACGGTGCAGGGCGGCAACGATCGGGTCGCCCGTGCGCTGGCGGAGAGCCTCGGCGATGCGGTGCACCTGTCGGCGCCGGTGAGGACGGTCAGCTGGTCGGGTCGCGAGGTACGCGTCGTCGCCGACGCGGGCGCGGCGACGGCCGACGCGGCGGTGGTGGCCGTGCCCGCGAGCGTGATCGACGCGATCGAGTTCGATCCACCGCTGCCGGAGGCCAAGGTCACCGCCCACCGCAGCGTGTGCTACGGAGACGCGGCGAAGCTGTTCGTCGGGCTGCGCACGCCCGTGCCGCCGAGCGCGACGCTGTCGGTACCCGGGCGCTTCTGGTGTTACACGCAGCTCGGCGACGACGGCGAGCCGTTGCCGTTCGTGGCCGCGTTCGTGGGCTCGAGCCGAGCGGTCGACGCGCTCGACGTGCACGGCGGCCCGGACTGCTGGGTGGACGCGCTGCGCGGACTGCGCCCAGACCTCGAGCTCGAGCCCGACTCGGCGCTGGTGTCGACCTGGGGTCGCGATCCCTGGGTTCGGGGCGCGTACTCGGCGCGCTGCGCCCAGGCCCCGATCGAGGATCCCGAGCTACGCCGCCCGGCGGGGCGTCTGATGTTCGCCGGCGAGCACACGGCCGGCGCTTGGCACGGCCTGATGGAGGGCGCGCTGCGCAGCGGCCAGCGCGCCGCCCGCGACCTGCTGATCTAGCGGGCGGATACGTCGTCGGTCAGGACGCGTTTGGTGGTGCGTCCTCGGCGGGGGTGCATAACGCGACAAATCCAACCCTGCAGCTGGGGCTTGCCGTGTGGTGCGCGCATACGGTGCACAGCGCGGCAAGCCTCCACGAACCGCGTGGATTTGTCGTGCTATGCACGACCCAGGCGATCCGCTCCGCCCGAACCACCCGCTCAGGATCTACACCTACGGCCGCGGTCGCCGCCACGGCCCGCGGTCGCGCACGTAGGCGCCGAGCGGATAGGTCCGGTAGCGCGGTCGCGGGAGCTTCTCCATCGTGACGAAGCCCGGGCGGCGCGTTGATCACGTCGGGGATCCGGTTGACCAGCTGGGTGACGGTCGTCATTCCGGTTGGCACGGCCGGGTTTGACAGGTGCAGCTCGGGCTCGCCGGTGAACGTCCAATCGTTGATGTCCGACTCGCCCTCCAGATACAGGCGGCCGGTCATCTCAAAGGTGAGCGTGATCCCCTGTTCGGTGGACACCGTGTCGACATCGGTGAAGCCGACCACCCGGCCCGGCTCGACGGTCAGGTCCAGCGCCTTGGAGGACACGGCCTCGGTGGCCACCTCGGGCCGGGTCGTGCTCGACTGCGCGGTCACCGTGGCCCCCAGGTCGTCGACGAGGGCGCCCAGGGTGTTCTTTCCGAAGCTCGGCGGCCGCGCGGTCTCAGCCAGCCATTTGTCGAAGTCCTCGACGGTCGTGTCGACGCGCTGGTCCTTGGCCACCTCGGGGCCGAAGTCGTCGACGTTCCAGCTAGCCCTGCCGGTCACCGTCTCCAGCCGATGCGACGTCGCCATGACCATGCTGACCAGGTTGACCCAGTAGACGTCCTGGTGGCCGGTGCCGGTGATCGTGCAGCCGTTGTGACGGGCGAGATGGTCGAGCTCGGCGGTCTGCATCGGCGACGTGTTCCACGGATACAGGGCCTCCTCGGCGATCGTCACCGCGTTGACGCCGTGCTCGGCGCACAGGCGCAGGTGCTCGTACATGTCTGACATATAGCTGGCCACCGCGATCACGGCGATGTCGATCTGGCGGGTCGAGAGCAGCTTCTCCGGATCGTTCTCGATCACCACGCCCGTCTGGTAGCCGAGCTCCGCTACTTCACCCAGGTCCCGGCCGACCTTCTCTGGGCTGCGAGCCAGCGCTCCGACGATGTCGACACCCTTCTCGAGCATCAGCCGTGTCGCGATCGTGTTCATCGCGCCGACGCCGTAGACGACCGCCTTGATCCGCCTCATTACGCTCCTTTGGTGGCTAGCTTCATGCTGGGCCGAAACCCCGCCGGAGCATAAAGTGACCGTCAAGCGCCGAGCAACCGCGACCCTTCGATCAGCTCGACCGCGCGTAGCGCGAGCCACAGCTCTACCACGTCTTCGGTGCTCGACATGCTGCGTGCGGTGAGGGCCTCAATCCGACGAAGGCGATACACGAGTGTCTGTCGGTGGATGAAGCAGCTCGGCGGCGGCGGGTTTCGGCGATCGGTTGTTTCGCAGGAATACCGCCAACGTCCGGACCAGGGAGGTGTGGTGATCGCGGTCGTATTCGATCAACCGACCCAGGACATGCTCGGCCATCTCGTTGGAGCGGTCCGGCGCGAATGCCCACAGGGCGGGCCGGTCCTTGCGATAGCGGGAGATCGGTTCGTCGGTTCGCACGGCGTGCAGCGCCCAACGCGCCTCCCGGGCGGCGTCTCGCACCCGGCCGGATGAAGCGATCGTGGCGCTCAATCCGATGGATCGATCGCCACCGAGCGAGCCGAGGAGCAATCGGCATGAGCCGTCGTCATCCGGAATCAACGCCGCGGGCAGCTCGTCGCCCTCCCCACCGCGCAGCAGGTGCGGCAACCCGACCGCATACAGGTCCTGATGAAGCGAGGCCGGCTCGGTGGGTTCTGACCACGTGGCCACGACGAGGTCGCCAGACAGGCCCGCGCGCCGCAACCCGGCCAGCGCAGCGGCCGGTTCCGGTTCGCCGGCCAGCAGCGCACCGAACAGCTCCGCGCCGTCGCGGCTGAGCGCGTCACGCTTCGCCGCCAGTCTCTCCAGCTCCAACGCGGCGACGGTTGAGACGTGCTGCAGCAGGCTCAGCTCAGGCACGGGCTCGGCGAAATGACTGGCCATCAGCGCGGCCGGCCGGCGTGAGGGGACCGGGACGAGCAACGCGGCGTCGCCCTCGACATCCAGTCGGAGCAGCGCGGGGAGATGGCCGGCGCAGCGGTTCAAGGTGCCCTCCAGGACGCCCCGCGCCGTCGTGGCCAGACGCTGCTGCGGCATGAACGAGTCTCGCCAGGTGGCGACGTCGAGCACCGCAAGCCGACACGCGAGCTCCGCTCCGAGCTCGTCGAGCAGCGAGCTGCCCTCACGTCCCTCGATCGTCGCGGCCCGAAGCGACTCGTGAATTCGTGCGGTCTTCATCAGCCGGTGACGCTCGGCAGCGTCCGTGCGCGCCTCGGCCACCACCCTGGCGACGGCGGCGAACGGGATTTCGTAGGCCGTCAGGAGGATCGGCAGCGCCCGGCGGTCAGCCGCCGACGACCATGGCACGAGAGATCTCGGGTGCGGCGACGTCCTTCGCCGACGGCGATCGCGCTGATCCCAGCATCGGCCAGACGGTCGATGTATCGGGCCTGGTGATCGGGGTCATCGGGGATCCCGATGCCGTTGGTCATCAGCATGTCGAACGGCTCGAGCCAACGCCAGGGGTCGGGCATCTCGCATGAGTGCGCCCAGTTGATCACCTGCTCGGAGCCGGAGCGGCCGGCATGAAAGCGCGTCCCGACGTGCGAGGTCTCGACCAGCTCCCTGACGGTGATCGCCATCGGCCTCTCATACCACTGTATGAGGCCCATGTCCAATTCATGCAATTGCGCAATTGCGCCCATCCCGGTGCGCGCGGACAGAATGCGTCATGCGCGTAGTGCTGGTCGGCGGCGCCGGCGAGGTCGGATCGGAGATCGCGAGGGACCTCGCGCTTGGACAGGAGATCGACGAGCTGCTGATCGCCGATCTCGATCGCGGTCGCGCGGCGGCGCTCGCCGATGAGCTCGGCGAACTACACCCGAACGTCTGCGCCTGCGAGCTCGATGTCCAAGACCCAGTCACGGCCCGGGGGCGATTCGCGGACGCCGACGTCCTGATCAACTGCACCAGCTTCACGCTGTTCGACCGCGTCCTCTCGCTGGCCGCGGCCGCGTCGGTCGATTACGCGGATCTCATATCGGAGCCCGAGGACCGCCACCGCGCGGTCGCCGAGGAGGCCGGGATCACGGCGATCTCCGGGCTGGGCGCCTCGCCCGGATTGTCCAACGTGCTGGTACGCCACGCCGCGGAGTCGCTCGACAGCCTGCACGAGGTCGAGATCTCATGGATCAGCTTGAGGTCGGTTGCTCCGACCCCCGGGCTGCTGGACACGATCCTGTGGGAGCTGTCGGAGGACTGCACGAACGCGCCGGTATTACCGCGATGGCCGCTACTACCGGGCCGAGTTCATGGAGGGATCGCGCCTCGTGGATTTCGCGGCGCCGGTTGGCCGCCAGCACGTGTACTACGTGCCCCACACCGAAGTCACCACGCTTCCGCGCCACTTCCCCGCGCTGCGTCACTGCGCTGTCCGGGGGAGCTGGCGGCCGGAGCTGATGCAGGACATGTCGGTGCTGAGGCGCTATGGCCTGCTGGCCGAGCCGGCCCTGGGCGCTACCAAGCAGGCGATCTGGCTCAGCCGGGGGGGCGACCGCGACGCAGCGCCGTGGATGCTGTATTTGAACGTCGAGGTGGCCGGCATCCGCGACGGCGTCGAGGTCAAACGAACCTACGCCGTGAGCCACCCCGCGGACTGGGGCCAACGCGGCGTCGCCCGGATGACCGGGATCACGGCCGCGGTCGGCGTGCAGCTGCTCGCCCGCCACGGCCGCGCCGCGGCCGTCGGCTTCATCGACCCCGAGGAGTACTACGACCCGTTCGAGTTCCTCGAAGAACTCGAGCGGCGGGGGTCGATCGTGGTCGAGTGCAACGAAGCGCCGGTGCAGCCAGACGCCGAATCGACCCGAACCCGAGCCTGACGAGGAGATGTAATGGAGCGCCTGTTCATCGGTGGCGAGTACGTCACCAGCACCTCCAAGAAGGTCACAACCGTCGAAAACCCGGCGACCGAGGAGGTGATCGCCGAGGTTCCTGATGCAGATGCCGGAGACGTCGATCGGGCGGTGGAGGCCGCGCGCAGAGCCCAGCGAGACTGGCGGCGGACGGATCATCTCGAACGGGTCGAGCTGCTGCACGAATGCGCGCGGCGGCTCGAGGAGCGCGCCGACGAGCTGGCCGTGATGCTCACTCGCGAGGGAGGCAAGACGCTCAGAGAGAACCGCGACGAGATCGACTGGAGCGTGACGGCGTTCAGGCACCTCGGAGAGGTCGCGAGGGCGTCGCGAGGCCGGGTGGTCGGGGCGACGAAGCCGGGCCAACTGAACTTCGTGCTCAACGAGCCACTCGGGGTGGTGGTTCACATCCTCCCGTTCAACTACCCGATCGTGCTCCTGGCATGGCAGGCTGCGGCCGCGCTGGCGGCGGGGAACGCCTGCATCGTCAAGCCCAGCGAGCAGACGCCACTGGCCACCCTGCGCCTCGGGTCGGTGTTCGATCACCTGCCCGCGGGACTGTTCAACGTTCTCACCGCCACCGGCGATGGCGCCGCTCGCCTGGTCGAGCATCCCGGCACGGACATGATCGCGTTCACCGGCTCGGTGGCGGTCGGCTCGCGAATCATGGCGGCGGCTGCCCCTCGGATCAAGAAGCTGCTGCTCGAGCTCGGAGGGTCGGATCCGTTCATCGTGCTGGGCGACGCGAAACTCGACGTCGCCGCTCGCGGTGGCATGTTCGCCGCGTTCCTGAACGCTGGGCAGGTGTGCACGTCGGCGGAGCGGTTCTTCGTCGAGGAGCCCGTCTACGACGAGTTCATGGCCAACGCCGCCGAGGTGATCGGCGGTCTGAGGATCGGCGATCCGTTCGGCGACGTCGACGTCGGGGCGCTGATCTCCCGTCAGGCTCGCGATCAGGTCCGCCGCGTGATCGACGATATCTCCGGCCAGGGCGCGTCGGTCGTCCTGGGCGGTCAGGCGCCGCCGAGCCTGAACAAGGGCTACTTCTTCGAGCCGACGCTGATCGCCCTCACCGACCCCGATCGCCAGCGCTTCGAACACGAGATCTTCGGACCTCTGGCCACGGTCACGCGCGTGCGCGACCTCGACCACGCGATCGAGCTTGCCAACGGGTCGAACTTCGGGCTCGGGGCCAGCATCTACACCGCGAGCCTGGAGACCGCGATGCGCGCGGCGACCGAGTTGCAGGCCGGGACCGTGTGGGTCAATGATCCGCTGAAGGACAACGACGCTGCGCCGTTCGGTGGAATGAAGTTCAGCGGGCTGGGGCGGGAGCTGGGAGCAGAGGGAATCACCGCGTTCACGCAATCCAAGCATGTGCACTTGGACTTCGGCCAGGAGCCATCGCCGGAGTGGTGGTTCCCGTACGAGCGGCCGGTGATCGACGAGGCGTCCTGGGCCCGGGCGCAGCAGGGAACGCAGTCGCCGTGAAGGGTAGCCCCGGCGAAGCGTTCGGAGGATCGGCGGTCGGCACGCTCGGCCGTCCGGTGCGGGCAGTGGTCTACGGGGTCGGAGCGATGGGCTCGATCCTGACCGGGACTGCTGGTCGAGAAGGGCGCGCAGCTGGTGGGCGCGGTCGGTCGCAGCCCGGCGAAGATCGGACGGGATCTCGGCGACGTCGCCGGCCTCGGGGTCACAGCTCGGAGTGCCTGGTGAGCGACGACCCTGCGGAGGTGCTCGCGCGTGCGCGAGGCCGACGTCGCGGTGGTCGCGGTCGCCAGCTACCTGGAACCGATGTACGAGCACTTCAGAGTCTGTCTGGAGAACGGCGACCAACGTGATCACGATCGAGGAGGAGAGCTTCTTTCCGTGGTCGACCGCGCCCGAGCTGGCGCGGCGGATTGGACGACCTCGCCAAGCAGCCATGACGTGACGATCATGGGGTCGGGCGCGCAGGATGTCGTATTGGATGACACTGCCGTCGATGCTGATGGCGGCGGCGCACCGGGTGGACTCGGTGCACGGGCAGACGAGGTGGAACGTCGATGACTACGGACCCGAGGTGGCCGAGCACGTGCACGCCGGATCGACGCTGCGGGAATTCGAGACGCACGTGGCGGGCCACGGCTGGCCGTCATTCGTGGTGCGCAACACGGTCGACGCGCTCATCGCGGACGCCGGTCTGACCCCGCGCGAGGTGCGGACATCGGTGACGCCGGTGATGGCCACCGGAACGGATGCAGTCGCGGGCGCTCGGGCGCGCGATCGGCCGCGGGAGCCTGCTCGGCGTGACCGACACGGCCACGATCGCGACCGAGGAAGGTCCGTCGTTCACTTTTCAGCAGACCGGCTGCGTGTACGGCGCCGGCGAGTACGACCTGAACGAGTGGGTGGTGCGCGGCGAGCCCGACGAGCTGCGTCTGCGCAACGACCGGGTCCCGACGCGCCTGGCGACGTGCACGCAGGTGATCAACCGGATTCCGGACGTGATCAACGCGCGCCCGGGATTCGTCACCGTGGCCGACCTGCCGCGGCTGCGCTACCGGCACTTCGGGCTGGACCGCTACGTCGGCGGGCGATGAGCGAGCTCTCCCTCGTTGCGCTCACGCCGACCTCAAAAGCGCCCTGGCGGCGCCGGCACAACCAGAGAGGTGAGGGATGGATTACGAAGCGATAGTGATCGGTGCGGGATTCAGCGGGGCTGACCGCGGCGCGTGATCTGCACGACGCCGGGCATGCTCAGTGCTGGTGCTGGAAGGACGTGACCGACTGGGCGGGCGGACCTGGTACAAGCACTATCCGGGCAGTCGGCAAGGCGATCGAGTACGGCGGCACCTGGGTGGCGCCGCGCTGGCAGCCGCACATCAAGGCCGAACTCGAGCGCTACTCGGCGGAGCTGATCGAGAGCCCGATGCCATCGGAGTTCGCGTGGTCGCTCGGCGGCGAAATGAGCCGCGCGCCGAGCCCGCTGCCGATCGAGGAGTGGCTCGGCTTCGAGCAGGCGATCCGCGCGATCGACAACGCCGCGTCGCGAATCCGGTTCGGCGAGGAGCCGCTCGACCAGCGCGGCCTCGAGGATCTCGACGTTCCGTTTGACTCGTGGCTGCGCGGACTCGACCTGCCGCCCGAAGACGCGCGACTTCGTGATGGCCTGGGCCGGTTTCTTCTTCGGGGCGCCGTGCTCGGAGGTGTCGGCGTCTGCACATCCTGTCGTGGGTGGCCGGGTTCGAGAACAGCGCCGTCGCCTGGTACGTGGCGGTCAGCGAGAAGCTGGCCCACGGCACGGCGAGCCTGATCAACGCGCTGGCCGAGGACTCGGCGGCGGAGATCAGGCTGTCTGCGCCGGTCGCGTCGGTCGAGAGCCGACGACGACGGGTGTCACGGTGACCACACGCGACGGCCAGACCCACGCGGCCGGGACGGCGGTGGTGGCGACGCCCGATCAACACCTGGCACGACCTGATCGATGACCCCGGCGCTCGAACGCCGCCAAGTCGGCCATGGCCGCGGAGCGGATGGCCGGGCACTGCGACCAAGATCTGGGCGCTGGTCCGCGACGTCGGCGGGAACTTCTACGGCGTCGGCTGGGACACGAAGATCAAGTGGCTGGCGACCGAGTACTCCACGCCGGAGGGTGACCTGCTCGTCGGCTTCGGCACCTCTCCGGCAGGATCTCGACGTCACCGACGGCAACGCCGTGGCCGACGCCGTGCGGGAGTTCCTGCCGGACGCCGAGGTGGTCAGCACCGACGCTCACGACTGGAACGCCGACGAGTTCTCACAGGGAACCTGGATGGCCTACCGGCCGGGCCAGGTGATGCGTCACGCCTCGGGGCTGCAGCGCCCCGAGGGCCGGGTCACGTTTGCCTCGTCAGATCTGGCATCGGGCTGGGCGGGATGGATCGACGGAGCGGTTGAGAGCGGTCATCGGGCTGCCCGAACCGCCGGCGAGATGCTGGCGCACCGGGCGCTGGCGTAAGTGTCAAACGAACGTACGCGGCGCTGTCCAGTCCGGACGAAACCCCGCCGAAGGGACGGTAGTTGGGGGAGAATAGACGGCCGCAAGCGAGAGAGGAAGGACGGAGGATGACTGAGCATCTTGGTGACGGCCGCTCGGCGGAGTCCGTCGGCGCCAACGGCCATGCCCGCGCGGAGTTCGTCGAGCGCTGGCGCGACGCCGCCTACGGCTGCTACTCCTCGGGACACAAGTTCTGCCGCGAGGTCTGCCCGGTGACCCAGGTGACGCGGAACGAGAACTACAGCCCGACCGCGTTCCACGCCAACGTGGTGGCGATGGAGAAGGGGTTGCTCGACGTCGGCGACGTCGCCGACGACTACGTCAACTGCACCCAGTGCGGGGCGTGCGAGCTGCGCTGTCCCAACACGCTGTTCACCGGCGACTTCTATCGCCACCGAACGCGCACGGTCGAAGTGGTCAAGGCGATGCGAGCGCTGGCGGTCAACTCCGGCTACGAGCAACCGGAGTGGAAGCGGTGGATCGAACGACTGGTCGACGCCCACAGCGAGCCGGTGCTGGGAGAGATCCCGATCGAGCAGGAGCACGTGGCCGACTGGGCGGAGGGGCTCAACCTGCCGGTCGGCGGCGAGACGGTGCTGTTCGTCGACTGCGAGGCGGCGTTCTACCGCACCTCCTACGCGCGGGCGACGGCGCAACTGCTGAAAGCCGGCGGCGTCGAGTTCGGGCTGATGCGCGAGCAGTGGTGCTGCGGGGGTCCGGCGGCGGAGATGGGCTACGTCGACCAGGCACGCGCGTTCGCCGAGCACAACGTCGCCGACTGGCGGGCCGTCGGGGCCAAGCGGATCATCGCCGCCGATCCTCACGACTACATAGCCTTCACCGAGGATTACCCCGGCTACTTCGGCGACTCCTACGAGTTCGAGATCGTGCTGGCCATCGACCTGGTGGCCGAACTGGTCCGCGACGGCAAGCTCCAGCTCGAGCATCCCGTACAGCGCACCGTCACCTACCACGACCCGTGCCGGCTGAATAAGCGCAAGGGCGTTCACAAGGCACCGCGTGAGCTGCTCCGAGCGGTACCGGGGCTCAACTTCGTCGACGTCGATCACGTGACCCAGTGGTCGTACTGCTCGGGCGCGGGCGGCGGACTGGCGATCGAGAAGCCCGAGATCACGGCCGAGCTCAGCCGCAGGCGGGTGCAGCGCGCGGCCGGTCTGGAGGTCGACACGCTGATCAGCGCCTGTCCGTGGTCCGAGCGGCCGCTGTCGGCAGCGGGCGATCAGCAGGGCATCGCGGTGATGGACCTGTTCGAGCTGGTCGCCGAGGCGGCCGGGATCGAGGTCGGGGGGTCTACCGGCGCCGCCGTGGCCCAGGAGGGCGCACGATGAGCGTCGCGATGAAGGCGGCGATCGATGACGCTGTCATCGACGAGCTCAAACAGATCATCGGCGACGAGAACCGTGTCCTGCCGAACATCAGCTCACGCGTGAACCGCACACGCACCCCGGCGCCGTTCCCGGTGCACCGTTGGTCGGAGTTCATGCCCGACGTAGCCGTGCTGCCGAGCAGCGCCGAACAGGTCTCCGGCGTGCTCAAGCTGGCCAACCGGCTGCGGATCCCGGTGGTTCCGCGCGCTGGGGGCACCGGGCTGGCCGATGGGGCGGTACCGCTGAAGGGCGGGATCCTCGTGGACGTCAAGCTGATGAACGAGATCAAGGAGATCGATCTGGCCGACCGCACGGTGACCGTGGGGACGGGCATCAACATGCTCAAGCTCAACGAGGAGCTGCGACCGCACGGCGTGTTCTATCCGGACGATCCGGCCTCGTACCCGTGCTCGATCGTCGGCGGGCGGATCGGGACCGGCGGCTGGTCGCTGCTCGGCGGCCGCTTCGGCCACACGCGTGACCTGGTCATCTCGATGGAGTTCGTGCTCCCCACCGGCGAGATCATCGAGGTCGGCGACGGCGGTGGGCGCAAGCTGCGCAAGTCATCCACGGGCTTCATGCTCAAGCAGCTGTTCATGGGTCACCAGGGGACGCTGGGTATCGCCACCGAGGCGACGCTCGAACTCGTCAACCGGCCCGAGGCCCAGTTCTCGGCGTTCTTCGCCTTTGACGACTACATGAAGGCGTACCGGACGACGGCCAAGCTCGCCCGGTCCGGAATCGCCACGCTGGCCGGCGTGGTGCTGTTCGACGAGTGGAAGGTGCGCTACCTGCGTCGCGACGACGAGGCCTACATCGAGCAGCCTGACGACGTCAAGGCCGTCGTGGCGGTCGCCCTGTACGGCAAGAAGCTCGAGGTGGAGCCGGCCAGCAAGCTGATGATGGAGCTGGGGCGCAGCGAGGGCGGCCGCTACATGGGCGACGAGATCTCCACCGGCGACTGGGACTCACGCCACGAGCGGTATGCGACGCCGTTGCACGGACGCCGCCGCGACGGTCAGGTCGTGCCGATGTGTTGGCACTGCGAGGACGCCGCGATCCCCTACTCCGCCTTGCCCAAAGTGCGCGAGGAGTGGCACGCGCTCGTGGCCAAGTACGTCGAGCGCTGGGACATCTTCGACGACTGGGGGATGTTCGCCTACACAAACGGGTCGTTCAAGCCGTGGGGCGATTACCTGGTGGAGCTCGACGTCGGCATCTGGGAGCAGGAGCTCAACGACGAGAACTGGGCCGCGTGGGTGAACCTCAAGCGCGAGATCGCCGAGGTGTCGCTCAAGCACGGCGGCTCGATCACGGCCTGCCATGGGGCGACGCGCGCCGGCGACGCGGAGCTGGTCCCGACCGAGATGGGTTCCGCCTGGCCGGTGGTCAAGGCGATCAAGCGGACCCTGGATCCCAACAACATCATGAACCCGGGCAAGCAGATGCTCGACGAGGCATTCGAGGAGGTCGGCTGATGAGCATCTGGAGGCTGGGCGACCAACGGCCGCCGGAGCCGCGGCAGATCCGAGATGGTGTGGTGATGCGGTTCGACCACATCTACGAGGTGGATCCGCAGCTGATGGAGCACTTCCCCCAGCAGAACATGCCGGCGTGGGACACCAAGCGCATCGTCGACAGCCGCTGGGATCACCTGGAATGGATCCACGACCACTTCGCCGACGAGGTGATCGTGGCCGGGGAGCCGTCAGAGACCGGCTTTGACCACAGCGAGGAATAGATGCGATTCAGCTACTGCATGCTGCCCGACTACCCGCTCTCGGACTCGATCGAGATGATCAAGGTGGCCGACGAGCTCGGCTATTACGCCTGCTACTCGGTCGACGAGACCTGGCACAAGGACCTGTGGTGTCTGTTCTCGGCCGCGGCCGACAAGACCAGCAACATCCGCTTCGGGCCCAACGTCACCCATGTGTTCCTGCGTGAGCCGACACTGATCTGCCAGCAGCTGGCCACCCTTGACGAGCTCACCGGCGGGCGGGCCGAGGCGGTCGTCTCGACCGGCAACTTCGTGATGATGGACCAGTACCACCTGGACTGGGCCAAGCGCAGACCGCTGTCTCGGCTGCGGGAGGCGATGCACGTGATGCGCACGTTTCTCGACGACGGCAAGATCGACTTCGAGGGCGACTTCTTCAAGTACAAGGGCCTGTTCACGGCGGCGCGGCCGGTGCAGGAGCGGCTCCCGCTGAAGATGGGCGGGATGAAGGGCCCGCGCTCGTTCCAGGTTGCGGGAGAGATCGCCGACGGCTTGCACCACGCGCTGTCCTACTCGCGGCCCGCCTACGACTACGTCGTCGACAACGTCAAGATCGGCGCCGAGCGCGGCGGGCGTAACTGGGAGGACCTCGACCTGGGCGCGTGGATCGTCTCGGTCGTCTCCGAGGACTCGGCGGCGGCCAAGCGGGCGGCGCGGATCCTAGTGGCCTTTTACATTCCGTCGATGCCGCCCGAGCAGCTCGCACGCCACGGCATCGACCAGGCCGAGCTGCAGCCGATGTTCGACGCCTTCGCGGCCGGCGACGTCGCCAAGGCGATCGAGATGTTCAGTCCCGAGCAGGCCGAGAAGCTGTCGGTGGCCGGCACGCCTGAGGAGTGTGCCGAGCAGATCAAGCGCGACATCGTCCCCGCCGGGATCAATCACATCATTCTGGCGTTGGCCGACGCGCCGCTGGTGGAGTTCTTCTCCGGCCAGAAGATCGAGGGCGTCCCGCCGATCACCGGCCAGCTGCGCCTGGCTGCTGAGCGGATGCTCCCGGCCATCGCATGAGCTACCTGGATTCGGTGTTCGGGTTGGACGGATCGATTGCCGTCGTCACCGGGGGCACCAGCGGGCTGGGGGCGGCGAGCGCGATTGCCCTCGCCAAGGCCGGTGCCAAGGTGGTGGTCAGCGGGCGCGATCAGAAGCGTGGCGAGGAGACCGTCGCGGAGATCGCCGATGCCGGGGGCGGTGCGGAGCTTGAGCTGGCCGACGTCTCCGACGCGAGCGCGGTGGTGGAGTTCGTCGAGCGCGTGATCAAGCGCCACGGTCCGGTCGACATCCTGGTCAACGCCGCCGGTGTGTTTCACCGCGGCGACGCGGCCGACATCACGCTCGACGACTGGGACCGTCTCGGCGCCACCAACGTGACGAGCACGTTCCTGCTCTGCCAGGGGTTCGGGCGCGAGATGATCAAGCGCGGCCGTGGCAAGATCGTCAACTTCTCATCCACCGACGGCTTCCTCGGCGTCCCCGAGCAGCTCGCCTACAACGTGAGCAAGGGCGCGGTCGTGCAGCTCACCCGGACGCTCGGTTCGGAGTGGATCAAGCACGGGGTGAACGTCAACGCCGTGGCGCCGTGCGATTTCGCGACCCCGATGATCGAGCCGTTCCTCGACCAGCAGGAATACCGCGACTGGATCATGGAGGCGATCCCGGCCGGACGAGTCGGGCAGCCCGATGAGATCGTCGGCGCGGTGCTGTTTCTCGCCTCGCGCGCCTCGGACATGGTCGCGGGGCACAACCTGCTGGTCGACGGGGGGCGGACGGTCATCTGAGCACCCAGTGGACCGTTAGACTTGCCCGATGGCGTCAGGCCAGGCCGAGCTTCCTCGATCAGTCCGGAAGGGTCCGCCGATCACGGTCACGTGCGAGTGTGGCCAGAAACGGGACCTGCAGTACGGCGAGCAGTGGCAGTGCGAGGGTTGCGGCCGTAGCTACGACACGCGGAAGATCCCACTCGAGGAGTATGCGGCGATCCGCCGCACGCAGCTGCGCTACCGGTTGATCCCGCTCATCGCGGGGCTCATCCTGCTCGCGGCGATGATCGTCTTCTTCATCGCCGGCAGCGCGTTCAGCGGGTTGGTCCTGATCGCCTTCGTGGGAGCCTCTTGGGTCATGTTCGTTCGCCCCTTCTTTCGCACGCGGTATCGCAAGTCGCTGGGCAAGAACCTCCCGACCTGGAACCTCAAGGCCGACTAGTAGCTGGCGGCCGGATCCACGTACGTTCGAGGTGTCCGGACGGGTCTCCTCCCAGGAGACCTCAGTAGACGAGGAGGACGTCGCAGTGGACCTTGTGGGCCACGGAGTCGCTCACGCTCTGGCCCAGCAATCGGCTGATCCCGCTGTGATGGTGCCCGACAACGATCAGGTCGGCCTTCGCGCTCCCTGGCCAGCTCGGCAATCGTCTCCGCTGGGTGCCCGAGACCGGCCTGGTAGTCGGCCGTTACCCCCTGGCCTTCCAGGTAAGCCTGGGCGTGCTTGAGCTCTTCGACGTGCTCCGAGGGCGGGTCGGCCGGATCGACCGTACCCGCCGAGCGCCCGATGCTGGTCACGATCGGCGCGATGCTGGTCACGGTCAGCTCCGCGCCGAGTGCCTTGGTCAGCTCGGCGGCACGCTCGAGCGCACGCTCGGCCGTGTCTGAGTCGTCGTAGCCGAGAATGATCTTCTTCATCATCGCCTCGGAACCTAGCGCGCGGTCGGGACGGAAGCGGCCGGGGTTTCGGTGGGAGTCCACCCGACCCCGATCAACGCGTCGCGGTCGGCGCCCTCGGGCATCGTCGGCGTCTTCTCCTTCCAGTGGACTGCCTCCTTGTCCTCGACGATGCGCCGGTAGAAGAACAGCAGCAAGGATGCGGCCAGGACCCCGATGCCGATGAAGAAGTCTGTCCAGGTGCCGTAGCCGTTCAGTGACGGCGACCCCGCCCCGACGACCAGGATCGCGATGCAGTAGCACAGCAGAAAAACGCAGATTCCCACCCATACGCCGCTGACCTTGAGTGGTCGCGGCCAGTTCGGCCGGTCCCTGCGCAGCAACAGGAAGGCGCTGAGCGCAAACACGTTGCACAGCACGTAGCCGATATTGCTCATGTACAGGATCGCCAGGTTGCTCGAGATGAACAGGATCAGGCACGTGTTGACGACCAGGTCGACCGTCATCGCATTTCCGGGGACGTGAAAACGGTTGAGGTGGCCGAGCCACTTGATCGTCAGGCCCGGACTTGGAGATCCCGTAGAGGGCCCGCCCGGCGTCCGCGGTCGAGCTGGACATCGAGAGCAGGAACGAGAGGATCAGGAATATGAGCAGGACGTCGGTAACGCCCTTGCCCACGATCAGGTTCATCGCGCTTACGTACGACGAGCTCGCCAGGATGGCGTCCGTCGAAGGAACTCCGGTGACTCCTCCGAGCCCGAGCGGCAGCAGGATGTAGACGAGCAGCGAGAAGATCCCGGCGCTGCGCAGCGCGATCGTTGAGTCCCTGCGGGACTTGTATTCCGGGGTGAACGTCGCGCAGACCTCGACGCCATTCGACGACCAGAGCATGATGAACAGCCACACCAGCGCGATCTTGATCGCCGCCCCACTGGTGGCTGGCCAGCGCCCAATGCACGTTGGACGAGTGCCAGTCGCCCCGACACGAAGCCGCCGAACATCAGGACGAGTAGCGGGATCATCATCAGCACGCCGGTGACGTAGGTGAACCACGCGAACAGCCGGATGCCGAAGATGTTGAACACCCACACCAGCACGATGCATCCGATCCCGATGAAGTTGAAGAGGTTCAGGTGGACGACGCCGTCGTACACGTCCCAGTTGGTGCTGGAGAACCACTGCGCCTGGATCAGCGAGCCGATGAGGTTGCCGAAGATCGCGAGCACGACCGACCAGCCGATCCAGTAGCCGAACGTGGCGAGTGGACCGACAAGCGTCGTGTACTTGCGCCAGCCCTCGTTCGCGTACAGCGAGATCCCGCCCGACCGGCCGGGGAACATCATCGCCAGCTCCGAGTAGACCCAGACGTTCAGCAGCGAGACGACGGCGGAGATTCCCCACAGGACGGTGGCGCCCGTGACGCCGAGGGCCCCATACGCGCCCAGCAGCGATCCGAGCAGGAATCCCGGGTTGCACAGGGCGATCGTGAACCCGTCCCACCAACGCAACGACTTGAGAAGCTGTCGCTCCTCGACAACGGCAGTGGCCATACCCCAGTCCTCTCCTAAGGTTGACGTCGACCCCGGTCCCGCGCGGGACGCGAGGACCACTGCGGGGGGATGTCGGCTGCGGTTATACCATTTTGTACAAGGTCGGTCAATTTGGAAGCTTTGACCAAGTTGCGGGAAGACTCGGGGCGTAGACTTGGACATCGGCGATGGCCGAGATCATTGATCGCCCGCGCGAGGGCACCCCGTCGTCGACCGCGACCGGCGGGCCGGCGCGTCCGGTCGTCCTGGCCACTCTGTCGGTGCGGGTCGAACCCGAGGCCGAGCGGATGGCGTTGGAGAGCGCGCTCGAGGCGAGCGTGCGCCTGATCATCGCCAACATGCTTCCGATGCCGGGCTACTCGACCACGCTGAGGATCGCTCCGCAGTACGCGACCCTGCCCCACGAGGAGGATCTGGAGGCGGTACGCGAGACGGCTCGCCGTGCCGCGGCCCTGGGCATCCCCACCGAGCTGCTGCGCGTCATGAGCCCGCGGCCGCTGACCGCGCTGATCGAGCTCATCCAGGAGCGCCGTCCTGGGCTGGTGGTGCTCGGTCCCGACGTGAATCGCACATCGCGCCGGCGCCTGCGCCGGGCGGCCCGACGCGTGCGCGACGAGGTCGATTGTCTGGTGTGGATCGCTCCGGACGGGTGAGCCTAGGTCCGTGCTGAACGGCGTTCGGGGGCGGTTCGAAACGCGCCCGGGATCTGTGGACAGGGCCCGGCAAATCCGCTAGAACTCCGCCCCTGAACCTATTTGTTCACCGAGGGATCCAGGGAGGAAGAGACGTGCCGCGCGACCCCAAGTACGACATCCTTTTCGAGCCGATCCAGCTCGGGCCCAAGACGCTCAAGAACCGCTTCTACCAGGTCCCTCACTGCATCGGGGCGGGGTCGGAGAAGCCCGGCATGCAGGCCTACCACCGGGGCATGAAGGCGGAGGGCGGCTGGGGCGCGTGCTGCACCGAGTACTGCTCGATCCATCCCGAGTCAGACGACACTTCCCGGGTCTCGGCGCGGATCTGGGACGACGGCGACGTCCGCAACCTGGCCGCAATGTGCGACCGGCTGCACGAGTTCGACGCGCTGGCGGGCATCGAGCTGTGGTACGGCGGCCCCCACGCGCCCTGTATGGAGACGCGCGCAACTCCACGCGGACCCTCGCAGATCGCCTCGGATTTCGAGCTGAACATCTTCCCGCGCTACATGGACTCCGATGACATCGCGACCGTCCAGCAGATGTACGTGGATGCCGCGCTCCGGGCCCGCGACGCCGGCTTCGACATCATCTACGTCTACGGCGCGCACGCGTACCTGCCGTTCCAGTTCCTGTCGCCGTTCTACAACCGCCGCACCGACGAGTACGGCGGCTCATTCGAGAATCGGGCGCGCTTCTGGCGCGAGTCGCTCTACAAGGTGCGAGAGGCGGTCGGAGACGACTGCGCGATCGCCTCCCGGTTCGCCGTCGACCACCTGCTGGGACCGATGTCGATCCAGGTCGGCGAGGACGGGATCCGGTTCGTCGAGTACTGCGACGACCTCGTCGACCTGTGGGACTTCACGGTCGGCGACATCGCCGAGTGGGGCCAGAACGCCGGGCCGTCGCGGTTCTTCGAGGAGAACCACGAGAAGCCCTACACGGGCCAGATCAAGGCCGGCAACCACACCAACAAGCCGGTCGTCGGCGTCGGGCGGATCACCAACCCCGACACGATGATCGCGATCATCAACTCGGGCCAGTTCGACATCATCGGCGCGGCGCGCCCGTCGATCTCGGATCCCGTTCCTGCCCAAGAAGATCGAGGAGGGCCGACTCGAGGACATCCGCGAGTGCATCGGCTGCAACCAGTGCATCTCGCGCTGGGAGATCGGCGGCCCGCCGATGGTCTGCACCCAGAACGCGACCGCCGGCGAGGAGTACCGCCGCGGCTGGCATCCGGAGAAGTTCCACCCGGCCGCCAACCGCGACAAGGGCGTGCTCGTCGTCGGCGCCGGTCCGGCCGGGCATGGAGTGCGCGATGGTGCTCGGCAAGCGCGAAATGTCGGCCGTGCACCTCGTCGAAGGCGACCAAGGAGATCGGCGGCTGCGTGAACTGGATCTCGAAGCTCGGCCACTCCGACGGCAAGGAGAACCTGTTCCGCGGGACCGCGCGCGGACTTGGGCGAGTGGAGCCGGATCGTCAACTACCGCCAGATCCAGCTCGACAAGCTCTCGAACGTCGAGGTCAACCTGAACTCGCCGCTGAGCGCCGAGGACGTGCTCGAGTACGGCGCCGAGATCGTGATCGTCGCGACCGGCTGTCACTTCGCGACCGACGGCCTCAACGCGGCGACGCACGAGCCGATCGAGGGCGCCGACACCTCGCTGGACTGGCAGCTGACCCCCGACGAGGTCGTGGCGCGAGACGCAAGCAGATCGGCAAGCGCGTGCTGGTGCTCGAGAACGAGGCCTACTTCATGGGCGCCTCGGTCGCGCAGAAGCTGGCCGGCGAGGGCCACGAGGTCACGCTCGTGACGCAGGCAGCCGAGATCGCCGACTACATGGACTACACGCTCGAGGCGCCGATGCTCCATCGTGACCTGCGATCGCCTCGGCGTCGACATCCACACCTACACGATGCTCGAGAAGATCGAGCCGGGCGTCTGTCACGCCTACGACGTCTGGAACCCAGCCCACAAGCAGCAGTTCGAGGTCGACACGGTCGTGCTGTGCACGGCCCGGATCTCCGACGACGAGCTCTACCGCGAGCTCAAGGCCGACCCCGCTCGCCTCGCAGCAGGAGGGGATTCGAGGCTGTCTACGTGATCGGCGACGCGGCCGGCGCCGCGGATGATCGTCGACTCGATCTTCGACGGCCATCGGCTCGCGCGCGAGATCGACTCGCCACACCCGGAGATGCCGCTGCCGTTCATCCGCGAGCGCCGTCTGTGGGGCGATAGCAGCAACGACGACTACCGGGCCCAGCTGCTCAACACGGTCGATGTCGGGTAGCGCGACCGGGCGGAACGGATGGACGGCGTGAAGATCGTCGTCCCCGTAAAGCAGGTGGCAGCGCTCGACGACGAGTTCGAGCTGCTCGATGACGGTTCGGGTGTCGATCCCGACTTCGTGGAGCTCGACCTCAACGAGTGGGACGCGTTCTCGCTCGAGGCGGCGCTCCAGCTGCGCGAGCGCACCGGCGATGACGGCGAAGTGGTCGTGGTGACGGTCGGCGACGACGAGGCCGAGGAGGCGCTGCTCGGCTGCCTGGCCCGCGGCGCGGACCGGGCGGTGCGGTCTGGGACGACTCGCTGGCCGGCGCCGATCCGCTCGCGGTGGCCCGCGTGCTGCCGCCGCCGTCGGGCGTGAGGGCGCCGATCTCGTGCTGTGCGGCGTGCAGTCCTCGGACGCGGTCAACGGGGCCACCGGGGTGGCGCTCGCCGGCTACCTCGAGATGCCCCACGTCGCTGTCGTCAAGCAACTCGACTACGACGCCGCGCAGCTCGACGGCGACCGTCAAGCGCGAGCTCGAGGGCGGCCTGGTCGAGGTGCTGCGGGTCCGCACGCCGGCGCTGCTGACGATCCAGACCGGGATCAACGAGCCGCGCTACGCGAACCTGCGCGCGATCAAGCAGGCGCGCGAGAAGCCGCTCGACGTGACCACGCCCGACGAGCTCGGGGTCGACTCCGACGCGATCGCGGCGGCGGCCGGCTCGCGCCGGCGCGAGCTGCAAGCACCCGAGCGCGGCGAGGGCGCCGAGATGATCGACGGCTCGCCGTCCGAGGTGGCGGCGCGGATCGTCGAAATCGTGCGGGATCGGATGGCCTGATGAGCGGCGTACTGGTGGTCGCAGAAACCAGGCGCGGAGAGCTCCGCGAGGTGTCGCTGGAGCTGATCGGGGCCGCCCTGTCGGTCAAGGACGCGGCGGGCGGGCGCCTGCAGGTGGCGGTGATCGACCACGAGCCACAGCGCCACGCGCAGGCCCTGTCGGCCGAGGGGGTCGACGAGGTGTTGCTCGTCACGGCGCCCGGCGAGCACTTCGAGCCGCATGTGGCACAGCGGGCGCTGGAGGAGCTGATCCGCTCAGAGCAGCCCGATCTCGTGTTGCTGGGGCACACGATCGACGCGCTCGGCTTCGGTCCGGCCGTCGCGGCCGCGCTGGGGTTGGGCTTCGCCAGCGATGCCACGGCCCTCTCCTGGGACGGCGGTCCGGTCGTCGGGCGCGGTGCCTATGGCGACAAGCTGTTCTGCGAGCTCGAGTTCCCCGGCAAGGACTGCGCGCTGGTGATGCTCCGGCCGGGGATGTTCGAGCCGGTGGCGGCGGGGACGCAGCCGACGTGCACGCGCGACGTGCAGCTCGCCCTGGACGGCGTCGCAGCGTCCGAGCATCTCGGCTTCGAAGAGGTCCAGGAAACCGACGTAGACATCACCAAGGCGCCGTTCCTGGTCTCGATCGGCCGGGGCGTGGAGGACAAGGAGGAGCTGCCGCGCTTTGAGGCGCTGGCCGAGCGGTTCGGGGCGACCCTGAGCGTGTCGCGTCCTCTGGTGGACGCGGGCTGGATGCCGAGCGCTCGCCAGGTGGGACAGTCGGGCAAGACGGTCAAGCCTCGCGTGTATCTGGCGCTGGGTATCTCCGGCGCTGTCCAGCATCTGGCCGGCATGCGTACGGCGGACACGATCATCGCGGTGAACACCGACCCGGAGGCGCCGATCTTCGGCGTCGCCCACTACGGCGCCGTCGCTGACCTGTTTGATGTCGCCGACGAGCTGGAGCAGGCGCTGGATTAGCTGTCGTGGCGCTTCTTCTCGCGGCCACAAAGACGCGCCCGGTGTTCTGGCACTTCGTGCCGTGGCTGAAGGTGCTCTGGTACGTGCTCGCGGTGCTGTCGGTGATCGTGTTCCTGTACGGCGTGTGGCGGCCGATCCAGCGCTACCGCCGCGGCAACGGGGGGCCCTGGCCTCCGTGCCCGTGGCGGGAGCTGCCCGGCCGGCTTGCGACGGGCGCGCGGCTGCTGTTCTCGCACCGAACGATCGAGCGCCGGGACCATACCGCGGGCTGGGCCCACCGCGGGATCTTCTACGGCTTTCTCGTGCTGTTCGCGGGCACGGTGATCCTCGGCTTTCAAACCGACTTCACTGAGCCGGTGTTCGGCTGGACTTACTTCCACGGCAACTTCTACCTGATCTACAAGGAAGTTCTGAACGTGTTCGGCACGGTGCTGATCCTCGGCGTGTTGGTGATGATGATCCGCCGCACCCGCCACCCGGCCAAGCTGAGCTACGCCCGGCCCGATCGCGCTCGCGGCGATCAGCAGTACGACCGGCGGGTGTATGAGATCGGCGACTGGGCGTTCGTGGTCACGCTGGTGGTGATCGCGTTGACCGGCTTCGTGCTCGAGGGCGTGCGGATCGCGATGTCGGATCCTGGCTATGGCATCACCCAGTTCGGCGGCTGGATCGTGGCCCAGGCACTCACCGGGGTGAGCGAATCGACGCTGGCGGGACTGCGACACGGCCTGTGGTGGTTTCACGGGCTGCTGGCGATCGTGTTCGTGGCCAGCATCCCCTACACCAAGGCCGCGCACATGCTGACGAGCTTCGTGAGCCTCTCGCTGCGGGATCCGCTGGCCGGAAAGCGCTTGCGCTCGATCCCGCCCGACCGCGCCGCGGAGCCCGCCGGCTACGGCGCGCTCGCCGACTTCAGCCCGTTGCACCTGTTGCAGCTCGACGCCTGCACGAAGTGCGGCAAGTGCCACGAGGCGTGTCCGGCCAACGCCACGGGGCGTCCGCTGTCCCCGCGCGACGTGATCCTCGAGCTCCGAGAGCAGCCGCACCCGGCCGATGGCCGTTCGGGGATCGGCGGCCTGCTGGGCGCGCTGGCCGACGGGAAGGCCGACGGCGCCGGTTTCAGCGCGAGCGTGTTCGGCGAGGACGGCGTCCGCACCGAGACGGTGTGGTCGTGCATGCAGTGCAACGCCTGCGTGGAGATCTGCCCGGTGGGGATCGAGCAGGCGCCGATCATCAACCAGCTGCGGCGCCGGCTGGTCGAGGAGGGGGAGCTCGACTCGAACCTCCAGGCGACGCTCGAGGTGATCCACAAGTCGGGGAACTCGTTCGGCGAGAACAAGCGCCGGCGGGGGCGCTGGACCAAGGAGCTCGACTTCGATGTCCCCGACGCGCGCAAGCAGCCGGTGGACGTGTTGTGGTTCGTCGGTGACTACGCCTCGTTCGATCCCCGCTCTCAGCAGGTGACCCGCACGCTGGCCCGCCTGTTCCACGCCGCCGGAGTGCAGTTCGGGATCCTCTACGACGGCGAACGCAACTCGGGCAACGATGTGCGGCGAGTCGGCGAGGAGGGCCTGTTCGAGACCCTGGCCGAGCAGAACATCGCCACGCTCGCCGACTGCGAGTTCGAACGGATCGTCACCAGCGACCCGCACTCACTCAACACGCTGCGAAACGAATACCCCGAGCTCGGCGGGAACTGGACGGTGATGCACCACACCGCGCTGCTGCTGGAGCTGATCGAGGCCGGCCGGCTCGAGGTGGCCGACCGGCTCTCGCATCGGGTCACCTACCACGACCCCTGCCACCTCGGCCGCTTTCAGGGCGAGTACGACGCCCCACGGCGGATCCTCGAGCTGCTCGGCTGCACGCTGATCGAAATGCCACGCAACCGTGACAACTCGTTCTGTTGCGGAGCGGGCGGAGGACGTATCTGGATCGCCGACAAGCCCGGTCAGGAGCGTCCGTCGGAGAACCGGATCCGCGAAGCGGTGAGCCTCCCGGACGTCGAGCTGTTCGTCGTCTCCTGCCCGAAGGACGTGACGATGTACGAGGACGCGATCAAGACCTCGGGCAACGGCGAGCGGCTCGAGTTGCGCGAGGTCACTGAACTGATCGAAGAGGCGCTGGTCAAGAGCCCCGAGCTCCTGCGCGCGTAGAGCTGTCTAGTGTCGCGTTTGGAAAGTTGGTGGGCACCGAGAGGTGCCACTGGTGGATGCTTGGCGAGGACGCAGGAGCCGTGGCGCAGCGGAGCTACGCGAGGCGACGAGGACGAAGCCAAGCGCCGCCAGGGGTGCCTCGAATGCACGCGAACTTTCCAAACGGGACACTAGCTGCGCGGGCGGCGCTTCTCGGTGTCGTAGATCGGGAACGGCGCCACCTCGGCGCCGACCACGCCGTCGCCGAGGGCGACCTCGACGCGCTGGCCGTCTGTGACCAGGTGTCGGTCGATCGCGGCCATCCCGATCACCTGCATGTCGAAGCTGGGGCTCTGACAGGGGCTGCGCAGGATCCCCACCTCACGCCCATCCAGGGTCACCGCGGCACCGTATTCCGGCACCTGGTCGCCGTCGATGCGCAGCGTCGTCAGCAGTCGTGGCGTGCCCTGCGCAGCGATCGCGCGGATCGCATCGCGCCCCACGAAATCGCCCGGCTTGTCCGGCTTGACCACATTGTCCAGGCGAACCTCGTACGGATCGGTGTCATGCGGGAAGTAGTCGATGTCGGGGAACAGCAAGCCGGATTCGATCCGCAGCAGCTCGATCGCCGAGAGGCCGATCGTCCGAAGGCCGTGGGGTTCCCCGGCGCGGAGCACGGCGTTCCACAGCTCCGCTGCGTCATCGGGGGAGCAGTACACCTCGAATCCCAGCTCCCCGGAGTACCCGGTACGGGAAAGCCAGCAGGGCACACCGCCCACGCGCACGCCCTCGTGCACGAACCGGAAGTAGCGCAGCGTGCCGACATCGGCGCCCTCGGTGATTGGTCCGAGCACCTCGCGCGCGGCCGGACCCTGGACCTGGAGATGCGGCAGCTGCGCGGTGTGATCTTCGATTTGCACATCGAGCCCACGGTCGGAAGCCACCTGCTTGAACCAGTCCAGATCGGAGTCGTAGCTGGTGATCGAGAGGCAATGGTCGTCGGCCAACCGGAAGACAGTGCCGTCCATCACCATCTTGCCCTGCTCGTCACATAGCGCGCCGTAGCGGACCTGACCGGTCTCCAGCGCTGCCATGTCATTCGTGAACAGCGCGTCGGTCAGCGCAACCGCGTCGGGGCCGCGCAGATCCCATTTGCGAAGCGGGGACTCATCCCACAGGCTGCACGTGGTCCGCGTGGCCTGATGCTCGGCCACCGGGTCGCCGAAGTCCGCCACCCAGGCCCAGCCTTCCCAATCGGTCCAGGTCGCGCCGGCCTCACGCTGGAGAGAGTCGAACGCAGTGCGATGAAGGTCTCCGGTCGACATCTCAGTCACCTCTCGGTTTGATGAATTTGTTCAAACGGGCGCATTTATATCGCACCCGTCCGTGTTTGGCAGCCCTCGAAGCTCGAATCTGACGCCCGGTGCAGCGAAACCGTAACCTGACCGAATCATTCGCCGTCGGGCTCGCACAACGGATTAGTGGGCGTCGCGCTCGGCCTCGGCGCCGCGCTCTCCTGGGGACTGGCCGATTACTTTGCGGCGGTGGCGTCGCGGAGTGCCGGCACGCTTCGGGTGGTGCTCGGCTTTCATCTCATGGCACTGGTCCCGCTCACCGTGCTGGTGCTCGCCACGAGTGCCCTGGCTGGCGTCAGCGCCACCCAGGTCGGCGTACTCGCGCTGACCGGGGCGGTCGGCTGGGTTTCGTATCTGGCGTTCTACGGGGCGCTTGCGATCGGGCCGATCTCGGTGCTGAGCCCGATCGTCTCGGGCTACGCCGCGGTCACGGTCCTGCTCGCCGTGGCCTTCGCCGGTAACCGCCTGTCGGCCGCGCAGGCGATCTCGGTGGCGATCACGATCGCCGGGGCGATGCTGGCCTCGGCGGACATTCGCACGATCGCGCGGGTGAAGCTACAGCGACGCGCCGCACTCGGATTCGTGCTCGCGTTATCCGCCATGGGGCTGCTGGGCACGTTCGTGTTCGGCGTCTCGTACTACCGGGGGCAGATCGGGTGGCTCGCCCCGATCTTTCTCGCCCGGGGGTTCGCGGCAGCGTTCCTGCTGGGCCACGTGCTCAGCACCCGAGGGTCAGACCGCGCCGCGGCGAGCGCGGACCCGACGGCGAGCGAGGGCCGGCTGCGCAGGCGAAGGAGGCTCGGCGCGCTGATCGCGCTGCTGGCGTTGCTGGACACGGGCGGTTACGTGTTCTTCAACCTCGGCGTGGGGCATGCCCCAACCGCGATCGTCGCCGCGGCCTCCGCGCCGTACGCGGTGGTGCCGATCGTGATGGGCGTCTCGCTGTTCGCCGAACGGCCGACGCGGCCGCAATGGCTGGGCGTGGGGCTCGTGGTGGCCGGCGTGATCGTGCTGGGAGCTGTCAGCTGAGGTCACACACGATGTGGAACGCGTGCTCGCACCGGGTACGCTGCACAAATATGTCCAAGCCGCTGATCGGGGTCTCGGCCAGCCTGCACGACTTCGGCGACTACGGCGGCATCGGAGTGCACCGTCCGCTGCTGCTGGCCGGCGGGATGCCGATGACGCTGCCCCAGCTCGCCGACGCGATCGGCCCGGCGCTCGACGCGATCGACGCGCTCGTGCTTGCCCCCGGTCGCGACATCGAGCCGCGCCGCTACGGCCAGGAGCCCCACCCGCTGCTCGCGGCGACCGAGCCCCAGCGCGACGCCTTCGAGCTCGAGCTGGTGGGGCAGGCGCTGGATCGCGGGATGCCGATGCTGGGCATGTGCCGGGGCATCCAGGCGCTCAATGTGGCGCGCGGCGGGACGCTGGCCCAGGACGTCAGCCTGCTCGCCGACGCGCACCCGAGCGACCCGGGGTGGGCCAAGTGGAAGCTCGTCGAGGCCTCGGCGGTGGCCGGCTCGCCACCGCCCCCGCACCCGCGCCACGAGATCGAGATCGCTCCCGGCAGTTTGCTCGAGGGCGCGCTCGACGCGACCAGCGTCGAGGTCAACTCGTTTCACCACCAGGCGATCGACCGGCTCGGCGAGGGGCTCGCGGTCGTGGCCGTGTCGGCCGACGGGGTGGCCGAGGCGATCGAGATCCCCGGTCGCCCGGTGCTGGCAGTCCAGTGGGAGCTGCAGGAGGAGTGGCGCGTTGATCCGCGCTTCTTCCGCGTGTTCGAGTGGTTCGTGGAGGCGGCGCGAGGCGCCGCCGCCACCGCCTAACTTAACTCGCGGCGCCGGGTCGCCCGGCGGATCACGAGGTCATCCCGGTGAACTGGCCGCCGGTGATGTTGAGCACCTGGCCGTGCACGAAGTTCGACCACGGCGTGCACAGGAAGAACACGCCGCCGGCGGCCTCCACGGGCTGACCGGGCCGGCCCAGCGGGATCAGCATCGAGCCCATCGCCCGCAGCTGCTCGGGGATCCCCAGCTGGACCTTCTCGCCGCCGATCTCGGCCACGTTCTGGTCGTCCTTGGCCGCGGTCAGGCGCGTCTCGATGAACCCGAAAGCGACCGCGTTGACGTTGATCTTGAATTGGCCCCATTCCTTGGCCAGCGTCTTGGTCAGACCGACGACCGCCGACTTGCCCGACGAGTAGTTCGCCTGGCCGGCGTTGCCCATCGTCCCCGAGATCGAGGACACGTTCACGATCTTGCGGAACACCTCGACGCCCTGCTCGCGCTCCTGCTTGGCGGGCTCGCGCATGTGCGGCGCGACCGCCCGGCACATCCGGAACGGGACCACCGAGTGGATGTCGATCATCCGCTGGAACCACTCGTCGCTCATCTTGTGGATCGGCGCGTCGAGCGTGTAACCGGCGTTGTTGACGAGGATGTCGACCTTGCCCCATTCGCCGATCACGGCCTCGACCAGCTTGTCGGGCGTCCCCGGTTGGGTCAGGTCCCCGGCGAACACCAGCGTCTCACCGTCGATCTCGCCGGCGGTCTGCTGCGCCACGTCGCCGTCGAGGTCGTTGATCAGCACCTTCGCTCCGTGCTCGGCGAGCAGCTCCGCCGTGGCGCGTCCGATCCCCCGCGCGGATCCGGTGACGATCGCCACCTTGTCGTCAAGAACCTTCATCCCAGAAGCCTTTCGTCGCTTTGTCGTCAGCGGGCCATCATGTCAATGTCACGCGCGCGGGTGCGAGCGGTCTCGGGCGGGTACAGTCGCGCCTGTGAACGCAACGCAATGGCTGGCGGCCTACGCCGACAAGCTCGGCACCGACGCTCCCACCGAGGACGAGCTCAAGGCCGTGCTCGACCTGGCGGCTGTAGCCGCGCACTCGTCCGAGCGGATCGCCGCGCCGGTGGCCTGCTGGCTGGCGGCGCGCGCGGGCGTCGACCTCGAGCACGCAATCAAGCTTGCTCGCGACGTCGCGCCGGATGGCTGACCGCGAGTACGACGTCGTCCTGTTCGGCGCGACCGGGTTCACCGGCGAGCTGACGGCCGAGTACCTCGCCGCGCACGCGCCGGGCACGACCCGGTGGGCGCTGGCGGGTCGTAGCGCCGACAAGCTCTCGAGGGTCCGCGCGCGGCTGGCGGAGATCAACCCGGCGTGCGCGGATCACGGGCTGATTGAGGCCGACGTCGGCGACGCTCCGTCGATGCGCGCGCTGGCCGACTCGGCTCGCGTGGTGATCACGACCGTCGGCCCATACATCGAGTACGGGGAGGCGCTCGTCTCCGCCTGCGCCGTCGCCGGGACCGACTACGTCGACCTGACCGGGGAGACCGAGTTCGTCGACCTGATGTGGCTGCGCTATCACGAACGCGCGGTCCGGTCGGGCGCGCGGTTGGTCCACTCGTGCGGCTTTGACTCGATCCCGTACGACCTCGGGGCGCTGTTCACGGTCTCGCAGCTGCCCGAGGGCGTGCCGATCGAGCTCGAGGGATTCGTGACCGCGTCGGGCAGGTTCTCCGGTGGGACCTACCGCTCGGCGATCGAGATCATGGGCCGGCTCGGCCAGGCGTCGAAGGTGGCGGGCCAGCGCCGCCGGATCGAGCCCAGGCCGGAGGGCCGCGTGGTTCGCGGCGTCACCGGGGCGCCCCGCCGCAGCGAGTTCGGCGGCGGCTGGGCGGTGCCGCTGCCCACGATCGACCCGGTGACCGTGCTGCGGTCGGCGCGCGCGCTGGACCGCTACGGCCCCGACTTCAGCTACAGCCACTACGGCGTGATCAAGCATCTGCCGGTGCTCGCCGGGATGACCGCCGGCGCCGGCGCGGCGGTCGCGCTCGCCCAGCTGGGACTGACCCGTGACCTGCTGCTAAAGCTCGCGCCCGACGCCGGCGCCGGGCCGTCGGCGCAGCAACGGGCGAAGTCCTGGTTCCGGGTGCGGTTCGCGGGCGAGGGCGGCGGCCGACGGGTGCTGACCGAGGTGACCGGGGGAGACCCCGGTTACGGCGAGACCTCGAAGATGCTGGCCCAGGCGGCGCTGTGCCTGGCGCACGATGAGCTGCCCGAGCGCGCCGGCCAGCTGACCCCCGCGGTCGCGATGGGCGACGCGCTGATCGCGCGGCTGCGCGCGGCGGGGATCGGGTTCTCGGTGATCGACGACGGCGGCGGCTCCGGGGTCGCCGAATAGAGGTAGGGGCGATGCCGAGCCCCTGGACCGCGAACCAGATCCCCACGCTGTCCGGGCGAACGGCGGTCGTAACCGGTGCCAACAGCGGGCTCGGACAGGTCACCGCTCGCGAGCTGGCGCGAGCCGGCGCGAGCGTGATCATCGCCTGCCGCAACACCGGCAAGGGCGAGGACGCCGCCGCCGCGATCCGCGCCGCGATCGGACCGGACGCCGACGTCGCGGTCGGGCGGCTCGACCTCGCCGACCTGGCATCCGTGCGCGAGTTCGCCGACCGCGTCGCCGCCGAGCACGAGCGCCTCGACCTGCTGATCAACAACGCCGGCGTGATGGCGCCGCCGCGGCGGCTGACCGCCGACGGCTTCGAGAGCCAGCTCGGGACCAACCACCTCGGTCACTTCGCGCTCACCGGGCTGCTGCTCGGCCGGCTGCTGGCCGCCCCCGCGCCGCGCGTGGTGACGGTCTCCAGCCACATGCACCGGCTCGGCAGGATCCGCTTCGACGATCCGCAGTCCGAGCGCCGATACAACAACTGGCTCGCCTACAGCCAGTCCAAGCTCGCCAACCTGATGTTCTGCTTCGAGCTCGACCGCCGCGCCATCGCCGCCGGCACCGTACTGACCAGCGTCGCGTCGCATCCCGGATACGCGGCCACCAACCTCCAGTTTGCCGGGCCGCAGAAGCCGCTCGAGCGCGCGGTGATGCAGGTCGGCAACCGCGTGATCGCCCAGGGCGCCGAGATGGGCGCGCTGCCGTCGCTGTACGCGGCCACGGTCGCAGACCTGCCCGGAGGGTCGTTCGTCGGCCCGGACGGGTTCATGGAGAACCGGGGCTACCCGCGCATCGTCACCGCGTCCGGCAGGGCGTACGACCACGAGGCCTGGCGCCGGTTGTGGGAGCTGTCGGAACGGCTGACCGGCGTCACCTACGACTTCGGAGTGCGGGCCGCGGGATGACCGACCTGCGCGCCGACGGCGCGGCCGCGCTCGAATGGGCCGCGAGCTATCTGGAGCGCGTCGGCGAGCTCCCCGTGCTGGCTCAGGTGCAGCCCGGCGAGATCCGCGCCCGGCTGCCCGCGAGCGCCCCCGATGACCCCGAGCCGTTCTCGGCGATCCTGCGCGACCTCGACGAGGTGCTGATGCCGGGGATGACCCACTGGCAGCACCCCCGCTACTTCGCGTACTTCGCGACCAGCTCGTCGGAGCCGGCGATCCTCGCCGAGCTGCTGGCGGCCACGCTGAATTCGGTGGCGATCCTGTGGCGTACAGCGCCGGCCTCGACCGAGCTCGAGGGCGTGGTGCTCGACTGGACCGCCGAGCTGCTCGGGCTGCCGGCCGGCTGGCACGGGCACATCGAGGACACCGCCTCGATCTCGACGCTGGCGGCGGTGATCGCTGCGCGCGAGGCCACCGGGCGCGATCTGATCGTGTGCTCAGACCAGGCTCACTCGGCCGCCGACAAGGCCGCCCGGATGCTCGGCATGCGCCTGCGCAAGGTCCCGTCCGACGGCGACTTCCGGCTGGACGTGGAGGTGATGGGCGATCTGCGCGACGCCGCGGTCGTGATCGCGACCGTCGGCACCACCGCGACCACATCGGTGGACCCGGTTGCGGCGATCGCCGACGTGTGCGAGCGCGTCGGCGCATGGCTGCACGTCGACGCCGCGTACGCCGGCGCCGCGATGGTCTGTCCGGAGCACCGCTGGGCGTTTGCCGGTGTCGACCGCGCCGACTCGGTCGTGGTCAACGCCCACAAATGGATGCTGACGCCGGTCGACTGCTCGCTGTTGTGGACGCGGCGGCCGCAGGACTTCCGGGCGGCGTTCAGCGTGATCCCCGAGTTCCTGCGCACCCCCGATGCGGAGGACGCATGGTCGCTGAGCGAGTACGGCCCGGCGCTCGGGCGGCGGTTCCGCGCGCTGAAGCTGTGGGCGGTGCTGCGCTGCCACGGCCGCAGCGGCCTGCAGGCGCACATTCGCAGCGGGATCGAGCTCGCCCAGAAGTTCGAGCGCTGGGTGGCCGACGAGCCCGGCTGGGAGCTGTGCGCGCCGCGGCACTTCTCGACCGTGTGCTTCCGCGTCGACGGCGACGATCAGCGAAACGCGGAGCTGCTGGCGCGGGCGAACGCCGGCGGTGAGATGTTCATCTCGCACGCCGCCCCCGGCGGTCGTTACGTGCTGCGGCTGGCGATCGGGCAGATGAGCACGACCGAGGCCGACGTGCGCCGGGCCTGGGACGTGCTGCGCCGCGAGGCCGCCGCGCTGTGATCGCCGCGGTCCCGATTGGGCAGGCCCCGGCGGCGCTAGCGTAGTTCGGCCGACGACTTGCCGAGCAACTGGCGGGCGACGATCAGCAGCTGGATCTGCTGGGTGCCCTCGAACAGGTCGAGGATCTTGGCGTCGCGTGCCCACTTCTCCAGCAGCTCGCCCTCGCCGTAGCCGATGCTCCCGCACAGCGCGACACAGCTCCCAGTCGGCCTCCATCGCGATGAACTCCGCGGCGGCCGCGCTCTGGGAGTGCGGTGGCGTGTCGTAGTCGATCTCGACCCCCGCCTCAGCAGCTCGCGGGTCCGCTCCAGGCACGCTCGGGCGACCCCGACCGCCATCCCGGCGACCATCGGGCGGGTGTTGTCGAACGTCTGCATGACCCCGGAGAAGCCCTCCCGGGGGCTGCACCTCGGGGTCGCCCAGCAGGTTGGTCTTGGGCACCCGGCAGTCCTCGAGGCGGAAGTTGGCGGTGTCTGAGGCCCGGACCCCGAGCTTGTGCTCGAGCCGCTCGAGCTTGAGCCCGGGGTTGTCGCGCTCGACCACGAACGACTTGATCGCCTCGCGCCCCCGGCTGCGGTCGAGCGTGGCCCAGACCACGATCAGCTCGGCGCGCTCGCCGGACGTGACGAAGATCTTCTCGCCGTTGAGCACGTACTCGTCGCCGTCGAGCCGGGCGGTGGTGCGGATCGCGGCAGAGTCCGAGCCGGCCTCGGGCTCGGTGATCGCCATCGCCGCCCACTTGCCGCCGAATCGCTGAAGCTGCTCCTCGTCGGCGACCGCGGCGATCGCGGACTGGCCCAGGCCCTGGCGCGGCATCGTCAGCATCAGCCCGACGTCGCCCCAGCACAGCTCGATCAGCCCCAGCAGACTGGCCATGTTCGAGCCGTTTCGGTTACCGGCTGGCGCGGCTGAGCGGCCGTTCCCGGAGCCGTTGGGACTCGAGCCGTTGGCGCCAACCGCGCCGGCGCCGGCGCCGGCGAGCGCGCCGCTCTCGTTCATCCCGTCGATCACCGCCGCGAGCATGTCGAGCTCCTTCGGGTAGGAGTGCTCGGCGCCGTCGTACTTGCGGGAGTTCGAGCGGAACAACTCGGTGGCGACCTGGTGGGACTGGCTGATCAGGCCGGCGAACTTCCCGGGGGTCTCGAGGTTGATCATCAGACGATCAGCGCGCCCTCGATCAGGCCGGCCGCGCGCAGGTCGCGATACCAGTGCTCGACCGGATGCTCCTTGACGTAACCGTGGCCGCCCAGCATCTGCACGCCGTCGGAGCCGATCGTCATCCCGTGCTCGGAGCACAGCCGCCGCGCCAGCGCGGCCTCGCGCGCGAACCTGAGCCCCTGGTCGACGCGGCTGGCGGCCCGGTAGGCGGCCAGCCGCATGCCGTCGAGCTCGATCGCCATGTTCGCGACGGTGAACGCGACCGCCTGGCGGTTGGAGATCGGCTCGCCGAACGCCTTGCGCTCGTTGACGTACGGGACCACGTAGTCGAGTACCGCCTGGCCGGCGCCGACCGCGAGCGCGGACCACGATATGCGGCCCAGCGCGACGCACTCGGCGCACGCGGCAGGGTCGGCGTCGCCCAGCAGCGCCTCGGGGCCGAGCTCCACCTGCTCGAGGATCACGGTCGCGGTCGCGGCGGCGCGCAGGCCCATCGCCGGCGCCGGCTCGATCTGGATCCCGGGGGTGGCGGACTCGATGATGAACAGCGCCGCGCCGCGGTCCTGCAGCTCGGCCGCGATCACGAACAGCTCTGCGTCGGCGGCGCGGGGGACCAGCGACTTGACGCCGTCGAGCACGTAGCCGGCGCCCGCGGCGCGGGCGGTGGTATGAAGCTTGAACGGATCGAACAGCGCGCGCGGCTCGAGCAAGGCCAGCGCCGCCGCCGGCACGTCGTCGCCGACGAACGCCGGCAGATAGGTGGCCTGCTGGTCGGCGTCGCCCCACAGGCCGAGCGCAGTCGACACGGCCGCGGGCGACAGGCACGGGACCGCGATCCCGAGGTCGCCCTGGGCCAGCGCCTCGGTCATCAGCACCAGATGTCACCGCCGACCGCCGTTGCACCGCGCCACCCAGCGCCTCGGGTACCCCGACCATCGCCAACCCCAGCTCGTTGGCCTGGGAGAGCAGCTCGGGCGGCGTCGCGCAGGCGTCGTCGGCCTCGTGCGCCGCCGGGCGCAGCCGGTGCAGCGAGAACTCGCGCACGGCGTCACGCAGCGTCCGTTGTTCGTCGCTGGGGGTGAGGTCGAACAGGTCGGTCGGCTCCCGCGGCTGACGGGCCGGCCGCGACAGCTGCTGGGCGGCGGCGAACGTCCGCCCCGCGCGCGCCGCGGTACGGACCGTCGTCTTGGCGGTCCCGTGCAGGAGCCGCTCGGTCTGATCTCTCAGGCCGAGGCGGTCGACGAGGGCCGACGAACCAAGGCGGTTGAGCGCCCGCAATCCGGCCGCCATCCCGCGCTCGGCGAGGTGGGGTTGCGAGGACACCGGGCGAAGATATCACGATTTGGTGTGACGTCGTTTCGTGTCATCGTCCCTGCGCGCGGTGGGGGCGTGCCAGAGGCGCTTATGCAGGACTTATGTTGGGGTCGTCATGCTCAGGTCAGGTTATGCGCGTTCTGATCGCCGAAGATGAGCAGAGGCTCGCTGATGCGATCGCGCGCGGGCTGCGCCGCGAGGGGATGGCGGTCGACCTCGCGCCGGACGGAAGCGACGCGCTGGTGAAGGCGCGCGTCGTCCGCTACGACGTGCTGGTGCTCGACCGCGATCTTCCGGGCGTCCACGGCGACGACGTGTGCCGCACGATCAGGGGAGAGCGCCCGGAAACCGGGATCCTGATGCTGACCGCGGCGGGCACGCTCGAGGATCTGGTCGAGGGGCTGTCGCTGGGCGCCGACGACTACCTCCCCAAGCCGTTTCGGTTTGCCGAGCTGGTCGCCCGGATCCACGCGCTGGCTCGGCGCTCGGCGCCCAGCCGCCCGCCGGTCCTGGCCCACGGCGACATCGAGCTCGACCCCGCACGGCGGCTGGTGACCCGAGCCGGACACCAGGTCGATCTCGCCCGCAAGGAGTTCGCGGTGCTCGAGGTGCTGATGGGCGCCGGCGGCGCGACGGTCTCCGCCGAGGAGTTGCTCGAGCGCGTATGGGACGAGCACATCGACCCGTTCACGAACGTGGTGCGGATGACGATCATGACGCTGCGGCGTAAGCTGGGCGATCCACAAATGGTGGAGACCGTGATCGGCGTCGGTTACAGGATGAAGTGATGGGTTCGGCATGGCGGCGTCCGGGCGCCGCGGAGCGCAGGTTCCACGGCCCCGCGCCGACGATCCGGCTGCGGCTGGCCGTGCTCTATGGGCTGGTGTTCCTGATCACGGGCGCGGTGCTGCTGACGATCGGTTACCTGCTGGTCCGCCACGACATCGACGGCCAGCCATTCCGGATGCGCTTCCGCGGGATCAGCCTGCCGCCGGCGCTGCTGCCGCAGTTCGGCTCGACGCCGCGCGACTTCGCGCTGGCCCGTGAGGTCCACGACCAGCTCGTCAACGACGCCCTGCACAGGCTGCTGGTCGAGTACCTGTTCGCGCTCGGCCTGATGACGATGGTGTCCGTTGGCGCCGGCTGGCTGCTGGCCGGCCGCGCGCTGCGCCCGCTGCGAGACATCACCGCGACGGCGCGCCGGGTGTCGGGGGAGAACCTCGGCGAGCGGATCAGCCTGACCGGTCCCAACGACGAGCTCAAGGAGCTGGCCGACACGTTCGACGGGATGCTCGGGAGGCTCGACGCGGCGTTTGAGAGCCAGCGCCATTTCGTCGCCAACGCGTCGCACGAGCTGCGTACGCCGTTGGCGATCATGCGCACCGAGGTGGACGTGGCGATGGCCGACCCGGACGCAAGCACGGACGAGCTGCGGCGGATGGGGGAGGCGGTCCGGGAGACGATCGACCGCTGCGAGCGCCTGATCGAGAGCCTGCTGATGCTCGCCCGCAGCGAGGCCGCGACCGGCCGCGACGAGCCCGTCGACCTCGCGGCGCTGGCTGGCGACTGCATCACCGATCTGCTGGCACGCTCCCAGGACGCCGAGGTCAGCGTCGAGGACGACCTCGAGCCGGCCTGGGTGCGCGGCGAGCCGGGCCTGCTCGAGCGGATGATCGCCAACCTGCTCGACAACGGCATTCAGCACAACGAGCGCGGCGGCTTCCTGCGGGTCGCGACCCGCGCGCGGACGTCGGGCGTCGAGCTCGTGGTCCGCAACGGAGGCCCTCGGATCGATCCCGAGGAGGCCCGCATGCTGACCGAGCCGTTCCGCCGCCTGGACCGCTCCTACCGCGGTTTCGGGCTGGGGCTGTCGATCGTGCGTTCGGTGGCTGAGGTGCACGGCGGCACCACCGAGATCGTCGCCCCGGATGCCGGCGGGCTTGAGGTCCGGATCCATCTTCCGGCGCTTTCGACCCAGTTCGAGGCGCCCGTGGCGCCGGTTTCCTCGATTCTTACGAAACGCTGACGGTCCAGGGCTTTCGGCTTACGCGAACCTGACGAAGGCGGCGGTAGAACCGTGGCACCCCACGAGTTCCAGGAGATCCGTTGCCGAAGTTCCTTCACCCTTACAGGCGGGGCCGCCGCGTGTCCGTGGCCAGCCTCGCCGTCACTGTCGCGCTCGCCGTCGGGCTGAGCGCCTGCGGGTCCTCCTCCAGCTCGTCGTCGTCGACGGCGGCTGCGTCGGCGAACTCCGCGACCGCGCAGCAGGCGCGGCTGAACCTGGCCAAGTGCTTCCGGGCCCACGGCATCAACGTGCCCGACCCGTCGAGCAACGGCGGCCCGGCCGCCGGCGGCTCGCTGTTTAGGACGTTGCGCAACTACTCCCAGGCGCAGGTCACCGCCGCCCGCAAGGCCTGCCAGCAGTACTTCGCGCAGGCGTTCCCGCGGGCCAACATCAGCCCGCAGCAGCGAGCGCAGTTGCAGCAGCAGCTCGTCAAGTTCGCGCAGTGCATGCGCTCCCATGGCGTCGACGTCCCCGACCCGACGTTCAATAACAACGGCACCCCCGGTGGCGGTGGCGGTGGCTTTGGCTTCGGCGGCGGCTTCCGCTCGGGCGAGCGCAACAGCCCGGCGTTCCAGACCGCGTTGAGGGCCTGCCAGAGCCTGCGCCCGCAGTTCGGGCGCGGCGGTCCGGGCGGCGGCGGGGCTGCGGGGTCCGGCGCCGGCACCAGCACGGGCGGTTCGACCAGTGACTAGCGCCAGGCGCCGGGTGGCCGTCGCGGTCGGCGCGATCGTCGCCGTCGGCGGCGCGGCCGGGGTGATCCTCGCCACCAGCCTGACCGGCTCCACCCAGGCGGCGAGCCAGCCGGCCAAGGCCAGCGGCTCGTCCACCGTCCAGCGCCGCGACCTGGTCGAGACCGACACCGAGTCGGGCACGCTCAGCTACGCCGATCCGCAGACGGTGTTCAACCGCATCAGCGGCACCGTCACGTCGCTGCCCGCCGTCGGTCAGGTGATCGAGGCCGGCGGGACTCTGTACCGCGTCGACGGCGGGCCGGTGGTCCTGTTCAACGGCAGCGTGCCCGCCTACCGCGACCTGTCCGCCAGCGACACGGCCGGGGCGGACGTCGGGGAGCTCAAGCAGAACCTGAAGGCGCTCGGGTTCGACCCAGATCACGAGATCACCGTCAACGACACGTTCGACGCGGCGACCACGGCGGCGGTGGAGCGCTGGCAGCAGTCGGTCGGCGAGACCCAGACCGGGACGATCTCGCTGGGCCAGGTCGTGTTTCTGCCCGGGTCCCAGCGGATCACCACCGTGGATGCGGTCCTCGGATCCAACGGTGGCTCCGGCGCATCCGGCGCCGGGGGATCGGGGACCGCCACCTCGACGTCGACGACGCCGGCGTCGCACGCCGAGTTCGTGGACCTGACGACGTCGTCCGCCGGCGGCTCGGACGGCTCGTGGTCCAAGCAGGGCTCGTCCGGCGATCAGAAGCCGCCGACGTGCCCCACCGACGAGGGCACCGGCCAGCCCGGCGCCAACCAGACCAGCGTCAACCAGAGCAGCGGCAGGACCCCGGCGTGCAAGCCGGCCTCCGGGTCGGGATCGGGCTCCGGGAACGGCGCCGGCAGGACCACGCAGGGCCAGCCCACCGGGCAGACGCTGGCAGCACTGCTGGCGCTGCTCAAGGCCCAGACGCTCGAGCTCCAGCACTCCCACACGGCCGGCGGCTCGTCCTCGGCTCCGACCTCCGGTGGCCGGGCCGGTGGGACAACCACGGCCCAGGCCGGAAGCGGCCGTGGCGGCGGTGGCGGCTTCGCGCAGGGCGGTTCCGCGAGCGCCGCCACCGCCGGATCTCCTTCGCGTTCCGGCGGCGGTTTCTCCGGGGGCTCGGGCGGTTCGGGCGGCTCAGGAGGCTCGGGCGGCTCCGGAGGCGGGTCGTCGACGGCCTCGGGCGCCGCGAGCGCTGCGAGCCCTGCGAGCGCGAGCGCGCAGCCGATCTTGCAGACGACCTCGACGAAGCTGGTCGTGACCGTCGACCTCGACGCGACGATGCAGTCCGAGGCGGTCGTCCACGAACCTGTCACCGTCGAGATGCCCGACGGCAGCACGGTCGACGGGCGGATCACCGAGGTCAGCCCGGTCGCCCAGAGCACCAGCTCGTCCTCGTCGTCGAGCAGCTCCGCCGGCGCCAGCGCCAGCAGCAGCGCGGGCGGAAGCGGCGGCGGCTCGAGCTCGCCGTCGGCAACCGTGCCGGTGACGATCACGCTGAGCGGGCACCGCCACGTCGCCGGCCTGGACCAGGCCGCGGTCAGCGTCAACTTCGAGCAGCAGAAGGCCTCAAACGTGCTGTCGGTGCCGGTGACCGCGCTGCTGGCGACCGCGGGCGGCGGCTATGCGGTGCAGGAGGCGGCGCCGACGCACCGGCTGATTCCGGTGACGCCCGGGTTGTTCGCAGCCGGCTACGTCCAGATCTCGGGATCGGGCGTGTACTCCGGCCTGCAGGTGACCGACTCTCAGGGATGAGCGCGCAGGCCACCGTCGCGCTGCGGCTCGGCGACGTGATCAAGGAGTACCCCGGCGGCGTCCATGCCCTGCGCGGCGTCAGTGTCGAGATCTCCCCGGCCGAGCAGGTCGCGGTCGTCGGCCCGTCGGGCTCGGGCAAGACCACGATGCTGACCGTGCTCGGCACGCTCGAGCGGCCTTCCAGCGGGCAGGTCGAGGTCGCCGGCCGCGATGTCGTCGCGGCGTCGGACGTCGAGCTCGCGGGGCTGCGCGCCCACCAGATCGGGTTCGTGTTCCAGGGGTTTCATCTTCAGGAGTCGATGACCGCCGTCGACAACGTCGCCAACGGCATGCTCTACACCGGCGCTCCGGCTCGGGAACGCCGGGAGGCGGCGCGCGTCGCGCTCGACCGGGTCGGGCTCGGGCAGCGCCTGACGCACCGACCGGCGCAGCTGTCGGGCGGAGAGCGCCAGCGGGTCGCGATCGCCCGGGCGATCGCCAAGCGGCCGGTGATCATCCTCGCCGACGAGCCGACCGGGAACCTCGACTCCAGGTCCGGTGAGGAGGTCATGACGCTGCTGCGCGAACTGTCGGCCGACGGCGCCACGCTGGCGCTGATCACCCACGACCAGCAGATCGCCGCCCAGTTCCCGCGGCAGATCCAGATGCGGGACGGCGAGATCGTGGGAGACGAGCGGCGGTGAGCGAGTCCACGGCACGGATGCCACGGCGCGAGCTGCTGTCGGTCGCGCTGGCAGGGCTGCGCACCCGGCGCCTCCGGGCCGCCCTGTCGGCGCTGGGGATCGCGATCGGGATCGGGGCGATGGTGGCGGTCGTGGGTGTGTCGGCCTCCAGCCAGGCGAACCTGCTGTCGACGATCGACAAGCTCGGCACCAACCTGCTGACTGCCACCCCGGGCCAGACGTTCCTGGGGGCCAACGAGGTGCTCCCCGACACGGCGCTGCCGATGATCAACCACATGTCCTCGGTGCAGCGGGAGTCGGCGGTCTACCAGGTGTCCAGCGCGACCGTGCGCCGGACGCCGTACGTCCCGGCCGAGGAGACCGGCGGCATCGGCATCGACGCCACCGACCCCGGGCTACTCGGCACCGTGGGGGGCGAGCTCGCGACCGGCCAGTTCCTTAACACGGCCAACGAGAAGTACCCGACGGTCGTGCTCGGAGCCCAGGCGGCGAGCACGCTGCAGATCCGCAACGTGACCGGGCACATCCAGGTGTTCCTCGGCAACACCTGGTTCACCGTGATCGGCGTGATGAAGCCGGTGGTCCTCGATCCCAGCCTTGACGGCACCGCTTTCATCGGGCTGCCCGTGGCGCAGCGGCTGTTCCAGACCCAGCCCAGCGCGTCGGAGGTCTACGTGCGCGCCGACGTCGACGGAGTCGACCAGGTCTCGAACCTGCTCGCGCCCACGATCGACCCGCAGAATCCCGACGGCGTCCAGGTCAGCCGGCCGTCGGACGTGCTCGAGGCGAGGGCCGCGGCCCAGGGCCAGTTCACCACTCTGCTGCTCGGGCTCGGCGCGGTGGCGCTGCTCGTCGGCGCGATCGGGATCGCCAACATCATGGTGATCTCGGTGCTCGAGCGCCGCGGCGAGATCGGACTGCGCCGGGCTCTCGGCGCGACCCGGCGCAACATCCGCTCCCAGTTTTTGACCGAATCCGCGCTGCTGGCGGCGTTGGGCGGGATCGCTGGTCTGCTGCTCGGCGCCCTGGCCACGTGGGGCTACGCGATCGTCCAGCACCAGCCGCTGGTCGTGCCCTTGTACGCGCTGATCGCCGCCCCCGCCGCCGGTCTGGTGATCGGCATGGTCGCCGGGTCCTACCCCGCGGCCAAGGCGGCGAGGCTCAGCCCGACCGAAGCGTTGCGCGCGGCTTAAGACGCGGTTGCCACGCCGTCGTTTTACGGAGAGTTGACACGCTCCGCCATAGTCTCGCTTCATGTCGAAGGGCGCCAGGGCTCGAAGGCGTCGGACGTCGGGATCAGGCATTCCCCGCGCCCTCCTGAGCGTGTCGTCGCCACTCAGGTGCCCGTCGATTGCGACGAAGTGCGCCTCGTCGCTAGCGGGAGTCTCCCGCACCTAGAGGATCCGGCGGCGGCTCGGGCCGCGACTCCCGCCCGAACCGCTCGCCGGTCCTCCATTTCTCCACGATCGCGGCGATCACGAACGCCGCGGCGGCGAAGCCGATGATCGCGCTGCTCGGCGGCAGCGACGCGACCGCGTAGCTGAGCGCGAGCCCGGCCCACGTGGCCAGGACCGCGATCAGGCCCGACAGCCCAATCCCGGCGTACGGGTTGGAGACGAGCTTGTGCGCGGCGCCCGCCGGCGCGCTCAGCAGCCCCAGCACCAGCAGCGCGCCGACGGCCTGGGTGCCCTCGGCGGTGACCACCGCGACCGCGAGCAGGATCCCGACGCCCAGCAGCCTCACGGGCACACCTCGGGCCGCCGCCTGCACAGAGTCGAGCGTGCTGAGCAGCAGTGGCCGCGCGGCGAACGCCACCGACACGGTCACAGCGAGCGCGATCGCCGCGCTCAGCAGGGACGCGCCGGCGCTCAGCGAGTAGATCGAGCCGAACAACGCGTTGGCGGCGCTGATCCCGGCGCCGCCCGCCGAGCTCGTCGACAGCAGCGTCAGCAGCAGGATCCCGATCCCCAGGATCCACGCGAACACCGTCCCGATCACCGCGTCGTCGGCGCGGGCGCGCTGGCCCAGCGCCGCCATCGCGCCGGCCACGGCGAGCGTCAGCCCGAACAACCCGACGCGCTCGTCGAGCCCGACAACCGCGGCGCCGATCGCACCCACGAACGCCACATGGCTGAGCGCGTCCCCGGCGAACAGCTGGGCGCGGGCGATCACGAACCAGCCCACGCAACCGCTGGCCAGCGCGATGAACGTGCCGGCCAGGTAGGCGTTGCGGATGAACTCGTGAGCGAACATCAGCTGGCCCTTAGCGCCCAGCGAGTGGCCCGCACGGCCACGTACAGGCCGAACGCGAACGTCGTGGTGTAGAAGCCGACCGGATAGATCGAGAAGTAGGCGACCCCGAGCCCCAGCCACACGACCAGCAGCGCGAACGCCACACTCAGCGCCAGCCCGGCCAGCGGGCGCGTGGTGATCAGCTGGGCGGTCGCCGGCGGGGCCACCAGCACCGCGAACACGAGCAGCGCTCCGGTGATCTGGCTGGTGGCCGCGACCGCCAGCCCCAGGATCAACAGGAACGCGACGTCGAGGATCGCCACGGGCACGCCGCTGGCGCGGGCCACGTCGCGGTCGAGGGTCGAGAACAGCAGCGGGCGCGCCCCGAAGGCGAGCATGCCCAGCGTCGCCACCGCCACGATCAGCAGCGTCAGCACCTGGCCGGTGGTGACTCCGAGGAACGTCCCGAACAGGAGCGTCTCCGTGCCCGAGAGGATCTCGTGGTTGAGCGACAGGAACAGGTAGCCCGCGGCGAGGCCGACGGTCTGCACCGTCCCGATCAGGGCGGTCTCGGCCCCGAACCCGCGGGTCGGCGCGCGGCTGGTCCGTCCCATTGCCAGCGCCGCCGCGCCGCACGCCAGGTAGTAGCCCAGCGCAGTCGGCAGCCCCGCCAGCGCGGCCCCGGTCGCGCCCGGGAACGCCATCACCGACAGCGTGTGGCCGGCGAAGCTCTGGCGCCGCAGCACCATGTACCAGCCGACGACCGCGGCCAGCACGGCGACGATCGTCCCGGCCTGCAGCGCGTTGACCATGAACGGGAACGCGAACAGCTGCCGGACGTCGGCGACGAGGTCGAGCGACAGGTGGGGGTTGGTTACCGGAGCGACCACTATCAGGGGTCCTCGCGGTTGTGGCGGTGGCCGTGGTAGTGCGGAGCCTCGGGGAGCCCGACGACGACCAGCCGGCCGTCGCTGGTCCGGAGCACCTCGATCGGCGCCCCGTACAGGCTGGTCAGCTTCGGCGCGGTGATTACCTCTCGCACCGTGCCCGCGAGCGCGCGGCCGCCGGCCAGGTAGACGACCCGATCGAGATGGCCGAGCAACGGGTTGACGTCGTGGGCGACGAGCAGCACCGAGATCCCCTCGGCGTGGGAGATCCGGCCGATCAGCGCGGCGACCGATACCTGGTTGGGCAGGTCGAGGCTGTCCAGCGGCTCGTCGAGGATCAACAGCTCGGGGTGGCGGACGAGCGCCTGGGCGATCAGCAGCCGCTGCTGCTCGCCGCCGGAGAGCTCGCCGATCGGCCTGCGCGCGTACGCGCCGGCTCCGACCAGGTCGACCACCTGCTCGACGCGGGCGCGCTCGGCGCGGCGGCGAGCCAGCGCGCTGGGGGACAGCGGGATCGGCACGCCCCAGCGGGCGCCATCGACGCCGAGTCTCACGAGATCGATTCCGCGCAGTCGCGTCGTGCGGTCAAAGCCCCGGCGCTGGGGCAGGTAGCCGATCCGCGGGCGCGCCTGCGGCGGCGAGCCGCCGAGCACGGTGCAGCTGCCCGACGCGAGCGGCACCAGGCCGAGGATCGCCCGCATCAGCGTCGACTTACCGGCCCCGTTGGGGCCGAGCACCGCGAGGAACTCGCCGCGGCCGAGGGTCAGGTCGACGCCCGCGAAGATCGGGCGCCCGCCGAGCCGGACCTCGGCGTGGCGCAGCTCAACGACCGGTGGCGGCATGCAGCGCCTGCTCGATCCGCCGCAGCTGCGCCACCTGCCATTGCTCGAAGCTCGCGCCGGCGGGGGTCAGGGTTTCGGTTATCGTCGCGACCGGGATCCGGCGCTCGCGGGCGAGCGCGTTGAGCCGTTGGACCGCCGGCGTCGCGTTCTGGGCGTTGTAGACCCACACCTTGACCTCGCCGTCGCGCAACTGGCGCTGGGTGGTGAGCGTGTCCTGGGCGGTGACCTCGCTTCCCTCGCTGATCGCCTTCATGAAGCTGTCGGGCGTGACCAGCTTCAGGCCGAGGGCGGGCGCCTGCAGCCCGAAGATGCTCTCCGAGGCGCCCACCGAAGTTCCGGCGAAGCGGCGCTTGATCTGCCCGATTAGCTGGTGGTAGCCGGCGAGGTCCTTGGTCTCGAACGCCTTGCGCCGCTGGTCGAAGTAGTCGGCGTCCTTAGGGTCGAGCTTTTGCAGGTCGGCGGTGATCGCGTTGGCGACTGCCTCTACCTCGGCCGGGTCATACCAGCGGTGGGGGTTGTCGCCGTCCTTGAGGCCGAACAGGTCCCCGACCGTGAGCACGGTCCTGCCCGACGTCGGGTTGGCGGCGATCAGCTTCGGCGCCCACGGGTCGTAGCCGACGCCGTTGACGATCGCCAGCTGCGCGGTGGCCAGCGTGCGGGCGTCCTGGGCGGTCGGCTCGTAGGAGTGGGGATCCTCTGCGGGGTTGGAGATGATGCTCTGCACGCCCGCCTTGTCGCCGCCCAGCTGCGCCGCGATGCTGCCCCAGAAGTTCTCCGCGGCCACGATCCGGACGCCCCCGGAGTCGCCGGTCGCGGTTGCGCCGCAGCCGGCGATCGCCAGCGCTCCGAGGATCGGCAGCAGCGCGAGCAGGAGAGATCGGCGGGTCCGGCGCGGCACCCCCTCAGCCTACCATGAAATGGGATTGGGTCTCATTCTTGTTCTAGGCGTTATACGCGCTAGTCTTGAATGGGATGGCGTCGACCGACTGGAGTGACCATGTCCACACGGTGCTGTCGCGGGAGGGCCTGAAGCGCGGGGGCGCGCGCGAGCGCGTGATCGAGCTGCTGGCCGACCAGTCCTGCGCGCTCAGCGCGGTCGAGATCGAGGACTCGCTGCGGTCCCGCGGGCACCCGGCCGGCCGGGCCAGCATCTACCGCGTGCTAGAGCTGCTGGTCGAGCACGGGCTGGTCGAGCGCGTGGACGTCGGCGACGGGCAGGCTCGGTTTGAGCCCGCCGACCCAAGTGGCGACCATCATCACCACCTGGTGTGTGACCGGTGCGGCCGGCTCGTGGCATTCGACGACCCCGGGCTCGAGCGGGCGATCGACAGCCTGTCGGAGCGGCTCGGGGTCAGGATCGAGAGCCACGACGTGCTGCTGCGCGGCGCCTGCGCGCGCTGCGGCTGACCTGACCTACCAGGTATCGATCTGCGGGCGCCGTTTGCCCGGGCTGTCCCACCACCGCCCGGTGGACTCATCGAACAACGTCGAGATCCAGCGACGGCTGTCGGCGGGATCGATCACGTCGTCGATCTCGCCGTAGGACGCCATGTTGATGCCCTCGCCCCGCTCGTACGCGGCGGCCACGGCGGCGTCGAACGCCCGCTCGCGCGCAACCGGGTCGGGGATCGCCTCGAGCTCGCGTCGCATGCCCAGGCGCACGGCGCCCTCGAGTCCCATCCCGCCGAACTCGGAGCTGGGCCAGCCGACGCAGAACAGCGGCGCCTTGAACCCGCCGGCGGCCATCGCCTGGGCGCCGAGGCCGTAGCCCTTGCGCAGCACGATCGTGCCGGTGGGGACGCTCAGGTTCGCGCCGGTCACGAACATCCGCGCGAAGTGGCGGACGGTGGCGGTCCGCTCGGCGGCGGGGCCGACCATGAACCCGGGCGTGTCGCACAAGAACAGGATCGGCAGCGAGAACGCGTCGCACATCTGCATAAACCGCGCCGCCTTGTCGGCACCGTGGGCGTCGATCGCACCGCCGAGATGGGTGGGGTCGTTGGCGACCACGCCCAGCGGCTTCCCGTCCTGGCGGGCGAGCGCGGTCACGATCCCCAGCCCGAACCCGCGGCGGAGCTCGAGCACGTCGTCGAGCAGCGCATCGATCACCGCGCGCACGTCGTAGATCCGCTTGCGGTTGGTGGGGATCAGGTGGCGGAGCGCGGTCTGATCGCGCGGCGGGGCCGGGTCGACCGGGCCGCGGAAGTACGACAGGTAGCGCCTGGCGGCGTTGACCGACTCGGCGTCGTCGGCCACCCGCAGGTCGACGACCCCGTTGGCGTACTGGACGTCGATCGGGCCGACGTCGCCGGGCTCGAACACGCCGAGGCCGCCGCCCTCGATCATCGCCGGGCCGCCCATTCCGATGCTCGAGTCCTCGGTCGCGATCACCACGTCGCAGCACCCGAGCAGCGCGGCGTTGCCCGCGAAGCAGTACCCCGACGCGATGCCGACCAGCGGGACCAGCCCGCTGAGCTGCGCGAACAGGTTGAACGCGCGGCAGTCCAGCCCCGCGACGTGCGGCCAGTCGACGTCGCCGGGCCGGCCGCCGCCGCCCTCGGCGAACAGCACCACGGGCAGGCGGCGGCGCTGAGCGAGCTCGAACAGGCGGTCCTTCTTGAAGTGGTTGCGCATGCCCTGCGTGCCCGCGAGCACGGTGTAGTCGTAGGACATGACCACGGCGGGCCGAGACTCGACCTCGCCGACGCCGGCGACCAGCCCGTCCGCCGGGGTCCGCTCGATCAGCTCCTGCCTGTCGCGGCGGCGCTCCTGGGCGGCGAAGATCAGTGGCCCGTACTCGACGAACGTGCCGGGGTCGACGAGGTCGTCGAGGTTCTCGCGGGCGGTGCGGTGCCCGCGCTCGTGGCGCTTGGCCACGGCCTCGGGGCGGGCCGCGTCCAGGCCGAGCGCGTGGCGGGCCTGGACCGCGGCGAGGTCCTCGCGTTCCTGGCGGGCGGCGGGGTCGGTCTGGGATGCCGGGCCGCTGTCGCCGGGGCCGGCCTGGCCGGCATCGAGGATCGCCAGCAGTTGGCCCTCGGTCACCGCGTCGCCGACGGCGACGTCGACCCGCCGCAACACGCCGCCATGCTCGGCGATCACCTCGTGCTCCATCTTCATCGCCTCGAGCACGATCATCGCGGTGCCGGCGGGCACCGGCTCGTCGGCCTGGTGGGCGATCGCGATCACGGTCGCGTCGAACGGCGCGACCACCTCGAGCTCCTGCGGATCCGGCATCGGCGCAGAGCTTGTCAGCCGAGCGCGCTCACCGCCTCGAGGATCTCCTCGGGCGAGGCGTTGTCGCTGGCGTCCTGCGCCATGTGCGACCAGGCGACGGTCCCGTCGGGGGCGATCACCATCGCCCCGCCGAGCTGCGCCGGGTGACCGATCGTCTTGGACTGAACCCGTCCGGTCTTCGAGGTCGTCGCGAGCGACTTGGCGACGACCTTGGGGCCGAGCAGCTCGCCGAGCGTGGCCACCTTCGCGCCGGCGGCCTTGTAGCTGGCGCGGCGCTCGTCGGCGAGCACGGTCAGCTCGATCCCCTGGCGGCGGCGAAAGTGCTCCGCGTGGCGCGGGGTCAGCTGGCCGATCAGCACCAGGTTGACGCCCGCCGCCTCGAACCGCTCGCGGGCACGATGCAACTGCACCGCGTGGGCCTTGCAATAGATTCAGCCGTAATGGCGTAGCCAGACCAGCACCGCCGGACGGTCGCGCCACAGGTCGCCGAGCCGGGTCTCGTGGCCGTCCTGGTCGGGGAGCGTGATGTCGGCGAGCGCGTCGGCGTTGGCCGGCGGCGCGGTCTGCTGCTTGGTGGACGACATGCCGAGCATTCGCCGGGCGAGGCTACTACGAAATACTCCCGGCGATGACAGACCCTGAGGTTCTCTGGACGCCGTCGCCCGAGCAGGTGCAGCGCGCGACGCTGACGCGCTACCAGGCGTGGGTGGAGGAGGAGCACGGGCTGACGCTCGGGCCCTACGAGGACCTGTGGCGCTGGTCGGTGGAGAACATCGAGGCGTTCTGGTCCTCAATCGTCGAGTACTTCGAGCTGCGGCTCGGAGGCTCGCCGTCGGGCGTGCTCGGCAGCCGCTCGATGCCCGGCGCGGAGTGGTTCCCGGGTGCGCTGGTCAACTACTCCGAGCACGTGTTCGCAGACAAGCCCGACGACGGGCTGGCGATCCAGCACGCCTCCGAGCTGCGACCGCTGTCGTCGTGGAGCTGGGGCGAGCTGCGCGCGCAGACGGCGGCGATTGCGGCGGGGTTGCGCGCACTGGGCGTGTCCGAGGGCGACCGGGTGGCGGCGTACATGCCGAACATCCCCGAGACCGTGGCCGCGGTGCTCGCGTGCGCGTCGCTGGGGGCGATCTGGACCTCGGCGGCGCCCGAGTTCGGCGCCCGCAGCGTGATCGACCGCTTTGCCCAGATCGAGCCGAAGGTGCTGCTGGCGATCGACGGCTACCGCTACGGTGGCCGCGACTTCGACCGCAGCAAGGTCGTCGAGGAGATCGCCGGCTCGATCCCGTCGCTCGAGCGCGTGGTGTCGTTCGGCTACCTGTCGGGCTCGGGCTGGGCGGACGGATTCCTGGGCTCCGGCGAGCTCGAGTTCACCCAGGTGCCGTTCGGGCACCCGATATGGGTCCTCTACAGCTCGGGCACGACCGGGCTGCCCAAGCCGATCGTCCACAGCCAGGGCGGGATCCTGCTCGAGCAGGTGAAGGTGTCCAACCTCCACGTCGACGCCCAGGCCGGCGACCGCGTGTTCTGGTTCTCGACGACCGGGTGGATGATGTGGAACTTCGTGGTCGGAATGCTGTTGACCGACGCGTCGATCGTGCTCTACGACGGCCACCCGGGCTACCCGGACCTGGGCACCCTGTGGCAGCTGGCGGCCGATACCGGGATGACCACGTTCGGGACCAGCGCTGCGTTCATCGCGTCGTGCATGAAGGCCGGCGTCGAGCCCCGGGACGGCCGCGACCTGAGCGTCGCTGCGCGCGGTCGGCTCGACGGGCTCGCCGCTGTCGGAGGACGGCTTCAGGTGGATCTACGACCAGCTCGGCTCCGAGACGTGGCTGTTCTCGACCTCGGGCGGCACCGACATGTGCACGGCGTTCGTCGGCGGCGTGCCGACGCTGCCGGTGTACATGGGCGAGCTGCAGGCGCGGTCGCTCGGCGCCGCGGTCGACTCGTGGGACCCGGACGGCAAGCCGCTGGTCGACGAGGTGGGGGAACTGGTGATCACCCAGCCGATGCCCTCGATGCCGATCTTCCTGTGGGGCGACGAGGACGGATCGCGACTGCGGGAGAGCTACTTCGACTTCTACCCGGGGGTGTGGCGCCACGGGGACTGGATCAAGATCACCCCGCGCGGGACCGCCGTGATCTACGGGCGCTCTGACTCGACGATCAACCGCGGCGGCGTGCGGATGGGGACGGCCGAGATCTACAGCGCGGTGCTGGCGCTCGACGACGTCGTCGACGCGCTGGTGATCGACGTGCCCCGGGAGGGGACGGACGGGTGGATGCCGCTGTTCGTGGTGTTGCGGGAGGGCGAGTCGCTCGACGACTCGCTGATCGCCGAGATCCGACGCCGGGTGCGCGAGGACTGCTCGCCCCGCCACGTGCCCGACGAGGTCCGCCAGATCGACGAGGTGCCCCGGACGCTGTCGGGCAAGGTGCTCGAGGTGCCCGTCAAGCGGATCCTGATGGGCACGCCCGCCGACCAGGCCGCCAGCCGCGAGTCGCTCGCCAACCCCACGGCCCTCGATTACTTCGTAGACCTCGCCGAGGGGTAGGGGGCGATTACGGGCGTCGCGAGGCTCTGTGATGAATATGTGGTGCATATGGCCACTTTTTCATCGCGGAGCCGGCGGTGGCCGGGGCGAGTGACAAGGCGATTGCCCGGCTGGCGGGTCGCCAGCGGGGCTACGTGACGCGCGCGCAACTGCTCAGCCTGGGCCTCGGACCCGACGCGGTGGTCTATCGCATTCGCATGGGCCGCCTGATCCGGGTTCATGCGGGCGTCTACGCCGTCGGCCACGCCCCCCTCTCGAGCCCCGACCGCGCCTACGCCGCGGTCCTGGCGTGCGGCCCCGGCGCGGTCCTCAGCCACGGGACCGCCGCGTCGCTGTGGGGCGTGGACAAGCGCTGGCGAACGCCGTTCGAGGTCACGGTCCCGTCGGCCCGCCGCCGACCCGGAATCCGGATCCACCGCACTCGCCTACATCGCCGCGACATCCGCCGCCACGATGGCATCCGCGTGACCAGCCCGGCCCGGACGGTCCTGGACATCGCGCCGCACCTCACCGACCGGGCGCTCACGCGCGCCGTCAACGACCTTCGGATCGCCCGGCACCTGCGCGCCACCGATCTCCAGGAGCTCATCGACCGGTGCCCCACACACCACGGCGCCCCGCGCCTAAGAGCGCTGGTCGACCCGCACCGCGGCCCGACCCGCTCAGAGCTCGAGGACGCCTTCCAGGACCTGACCGAGCGATACGGCCTGCCGCCCGCGCTGATCAACGCCCGCGTCGCCGGCTACGAGGTCGACGTCCTGTTCCCGGAGGAGAAGGTGATCGTCGAGCTCGACGGCTACGAGTTCCACGGCACCAGAGAGGCCTTCGAGGACGACCGCGAACGGGACGCCACCACGCTCCAGGCAGGTTTCGCGACCGTCCGGCTGACCTGGCAGCGGATGCAGGACCGGCGCGCGCGCGAGGCCGCCCGGCTGCACAGCATCCTGCTTGCGCGCCGGGCCGCCTGAACCCGAAGAACTTCTTATGGTTCTCTCACGCTCCGCTGGAAGCATGCTCGATCACGGGCGCCTGCCCGCATCCGGGGCGCCCGGCCAACTGCAGGAGAGTCCACGATTCACTCAGGGTTCAAGCGCAAGCTCGCGATCGGAACGGTCGCAGCCGCAGCCGCCGCGTTCGCCGGTGGCGCCTACGCCTCCACCAAGGACCCCGCCGGGGGCTCGCGGCAGGCGTTCCTCTCAGACGTCGCCAAGCGGCTGCACGTCACGCCTGCCCAGCTCGACTCGGCGTTGAAGGGTGCGGCTCTCGACGAGCTCTCCGCCGCCGTCAAGGAGGGCCGTATCACCCAGGCTCAGGCCCACGCGCTCAAGCAGCGGATCCAGAAGGCGGGCGCACCCGCCCCGCTTCCGCTTGGTCCGGGACCCGGTCCCGGCGGCGCACACTTCGGGCGTCCGCACTTCGGCGGACACCCCATCATCCACGCCGGGATCGACGCCGCCGCCAAGTACCTGGGCCTGACCGACGCCCAGCTGCGCAAGCAGCTTCGATCCGGCAAGTCGCTCGCCGACATCGCCAAGGCGCAACACAAGTCGACGTCCGGCCTCGAGCAGACGCTGACCGCGGCGGTCAAGACCCGCCTCGACAAGGCGGTCGCCAACAAGCGGATCACGGCGGCCCAGGAGCAGAAGATCCTCAGCCGCGTGTCCGCCGGGATCAAGGACCTGATCAACGCCACCCCGCCGGCCACGGGCAAGCTCCCGCGCATGGGCCACCCTGGGTTCGGGTATCACCGGTTCGGCGGCCGCTTCGCGCCTAACGGGCATCCGACCCAGCCCCCAGGCGCCAAGGGCGGCCCCGCGACGTACCCCACGGCGCCGGCGCCCCCCGGCCCGACCGCCTGAGCCCCCGGGCGTCCTACCGAAAACTTACGCCGCTCTCATCGAGCTCTCATTGGTTTCTCAAGGACGCCTGCTGTAGTGGGACGCACCGGAAAACGAGATTTACGTCCATTAGGGAGTAGCCGAACATGAGTCGCATAGGCCGTCTGGTTCCAATCATCGGAGGAGCCATTGCTGGTGGGGCCATCGCCCTGGTCGTGGCCAGTGGCAGCTCCGGTACCCACACCGTCACCACGACCGTCGCGCAGCCGCAGAGCCAGAACTCGACGGTCCCGACTTCGCTGAGCGCCACCAAGGGGCTCACGATCAATCAGATCTACCGCGCCGCCAGCCCCGGCGTCGTCGACATCACCGTCACCGAGCAACAGCAGAGCGGCGGACTTGGGTTCGGCGGCAGCGGCGGCCAACAGCAGCAGGCCACCGGCGAGGGCGCCGGCGTCGTGTACGACACGAAGGGCAACATCCTCACCGACGAGCACGTCGTGTCCGGCGCGACCTCGGTGAAGGTCCACTTCCAGAACGGCCAGACAGCCAGCGCCAAGGTCGTCGGCACCGACCCGTCGACCGACGTCGCCGTGATCCACGTCGACGCGCCGGCCTCGCAGCTGCACCCGATCCAGTTCTCCGACTCCTCGCAGGCCCAGGTCGGCGACCCGGTGGTCGCGATCGGCAGCCCGTTCAGCCTTCCCGAGACGACCACCTCGGGCATCGTCAGCGCGGTCGGCCGCAGCATCACCGCGCCGAACAACTTCACGATCACCGGCGCGATCCAGACCGACGCGGCGATCAACCCCGGCAACTCGGGCGGCCCGCTGCTCGACGCCGCCGGTCACGTGCTCGGCCTCAACGACCAGATCCAGACCAACTCCGGCTCCAACGCCGGCGTCGGGTTCGCGATCCCGTCCAACACGGTCGCCCGGATCGCCAACGACATCATCTCCGGCAACCCGGTGAAGCACTCCTACGTCGGCGTCGAGCTGAACGGCAACTCGATGAACGGCGCGCAGATCACCTCCGTCCAGCCCAACTCCCCGGGCCAGTCGGCCGGCCTGCAGGCCAACGACGTGATCACCGCGGTCAACGGCAAGAATGTCGCCAACACCCAGGGCTTCATCGACAGCGTCGACAACTACGCCCCCGGGCAGACGATCACGATCACCGTGAAGCGCTCAGGTGAGAGCCACAACATCCACCTGAAGCTCGGTTCGCGCCCGCAGTCCGCTTCCTCCAACGGAGGCTGAGCCTCCCACATATACCTCCGGTGCTTCAGGCCGCCAGGCGCGTTTTACGCCCTGGCGGCCTGAGCAATTCTGCTGCGGTGATTGGCCAGCGCCCGGACGAGTAGGAACAGCGCCACGAAGCTGATCAGCAACGGGCCCACCAGCCCGGCGCCGAGCGCCCGCTGCAGCCAGTAGGCACCCGCGCCGATCGCCGCCGCCGCCGGCAGCGTCAGCGCCCAGGCGACCGCGATGTTGCCCGCGACGCCCCAGCGGACGGCCGACAGCCGCGTCGCGGCGCCGGCGCCGACGACGCCGCCCGAGATCACGTGCGTCGTTGACAGCGGGTAGCCGAAGTGCGAGGAGACGAGCACGACCGCGGCGCCGGCGCCCTGACACGCGAAGCCCTGCGCCGGGTCCATGCGGATGATCCGCGAGCCGACCGTGCGGATGATCCGCCAGCCGCCGGCGTACGTACCCAGCGCGATCGCCGCCGCGGCGGCGACCACCACCCACGCCGGGACGTGGAAGTGGTCGGAGCTGATGCTGCCGTGGGCGACCAGCGCCAGGCTGATCACGCCCATCGTCTTCTGAGCGTCGTTGGTCCCGTGGGACAGCGCGAGCAGCGACCCGGACACGATCTGCCCCGAGCGAAACCCGCGGGTGACTGGCCCGGGCCGGCGGCGGCCCACCAGCCGGTAGATCGCCACGATCGCCACGCCCGCCACCAGGAACGCCGCCACTGGCGCGACCAGGGCCGGGATCACCACCTTGGTGATCACCGCCAGGCTCTGGACGCCGGCGCCGCCGACCGCGGCCAGCATCGCCCCGACGACGCCGCCGATTAGCGCGTGCGAGGAGCTCGACGGGAGCCCGGACGACCACGTCACCAGGTTCCACACGATCGCTCCCACGAGCCCCGCGAACGCGATCGTCTCGGTGATCTGTGCCGGCTCGATGATCCCGGTGGCGATCGTCGCCGCCACCTTCAGCGAGATGAACGCGCCGGCGAAGTTCAGCACCGCCGCGATCAGCACCGCGGTGCGCGGCGACATCGCGTTGGTGGAGATCGACGAGGCCACGACGCTGGCGGTGTCGTGGAAGCCGTTGGTGAAGTCGAACACCAGCGCCCCCGCGACCACGAGCGCCAGCAGAACGTCGCTGTGCATTCCCCCCTTGTCCCTGACCCGGCCGGCGCTAGCTCGGCACCGTGGCCGCTTGGGCGGAGGCTCTCTCCATGAGCTCGCGATGCACCGAGCGCGTCCCGCCCTCGCGCCTTGTCCAGTGGCCGTCCGGGCCGAGCGTCCAGGCGAACGTGTCGTCCGCCAGGCAACGCTCGAGCGTGTCGTCGAGGTCGGCCCGCAGCTCGGGGTTCTCGACCGGCGTGAGCAGCTCGACGCGCGTATCGAGGTTGCGCGGCATCAGGTCGGCCGAGCCGATGTAGTAGCTGCTCTCCTCGCCGTAGTGGAAGGTGTAGATCCGGGAGTGCTCGAGGAACCGGCCCACCACCGAGACCACGTTGATCGTCTCGCTGACGCCCTTGACGCCGGGGAGCAGGCAACAGATCCCGCGCACGTTGAGGTCGATCGGGACGCCGGCCTGCGAGGCGCGGTACAGCGCCTCGATACAGCGCCGGTCGACGAGCGAGTTCATCTTCATCACGATCCGCGCCGGCTTGCCCTCGCGGTGGGCGGCGACGGTGCGCTCGATCTCCTCGATCAGCGGGCCGCGCATCGAGCCGGGCGCGACCAGCACCTTGCGCTGGCGCTCGGGGTGCGAGTAGCCCGTCAGCGTGTTGAACAGGTTGGCGACTTCCTGCCCGAGCTCGCGGTCGGTCGTGAACAGGCCGAAGTCCTCATACAGCCGGGCGTTCTTGGCGTGGAAGTTGCCGGTCCCGATCATCACGTAGTGGCGCACTCCGCGGCGCTCGCGGCGGACCACGAGGATCGCCTTGGCGTGTGTCTTAAGGCCGGGGATGCCGTGGACGACGTGCGCGCCGACCTCTTCCAGGGCGCGTGACCAGCGGATGTTCGGGCGCTCGTCGAAGCGGGCCTTGAGCTCCACCATGCAGACCGCCTGCTTGCCCTTCTCGGCGGCCTCGATCAGCGACGGGACCAGCGCCGAGTCGTCGGAGGTCCGGTACACGGTCATCTTGATCGCGAGCACGTCGGGGTCGGCGACGGCCTGCTGGACGAACCGCTCCACGCTGGTGGCGAACGAGTGGTACGGATAGTGGACGAGCACGTCACCGGCGCGCATCGCCGCCAGCACGTCCGGCTGATCCTCTTCGCCGGGGCCCGGGGCGAACGCGGGGTGGGTGAGCGGCGTCCACGGCTGCTGGCGGAGGTCCGTGTGCCCGTCGATCCCGGCGATCTGCCACAGGTCGCTCATGTCGAGCAGGCCCTCGACGTCGTACACCTGCTGTTCGGTGACGCTGAGCCACTCGATCAGGTGCGAGCGCAGCGTCGGGTCCATCGAGGCGCCGACCTCGAGCCGGACGACCTCGCCGAAGCGCCGACGGCGCAGCTCCGCCTCGACCGCCTGCAACAGGTCGTCGGCCTCGTCGGATACCTCGAAGTCGGCGTCACGGGTGACCCGGAACAGGTCCCAGGTGACGATGTCCATCCCCGGAAACAGCGCGTCGAGGTTGGCCGCGATGATGTCCTCGAGCGGCACGAACGTGTCCTTGGAGATCTCGAAGAAGCGAGGGAGAACCTCCTTGGGCACCTTCACGCGCGCGAACACCTCGGTGCCGAGCTCGGGGTCGTGGAGGCGCACGATCAGGCTCAGCGACAGGTTCGAGATGTACGGGAACGGCCGGCCGGGGCCGATCGCCAGCGGCGTCAGCACCGGGAAGATCTCCTCGCGGAACAGGCGCGCGATCACCCCTTCGGGATCCTCGGCCTCGTCGATCCCGAGGATCCTGATGCCGTGCTCGGCGAGCTCCGGGCGCACGCGCTCGGAGAACTCGTGGGCCTGTCGACGATCCTGCTCGCGCACGGTCTCGTGGATCTGCTCGAGCATCTCGGTCGGCGACAGGCCGTCGGGTCCGCGCGAGTCGATCCGGGCGTCGACCTGGTCATGGACGCCGGCGACGCGGACCATGAAGAACTCGTCGAGATTGGTGGTGAAGATCGCCAGGAACTTGCAGCGCTCGATCAGCGGCAGCGACTCGTCCTGGGCCAGCAGCAGCACGCGATCGTTGAACTGCAGCCACGAGAGTTCGCGGTTGAGGTACAGGTCGGGGTCCGACAGCTCTTCGACCGGTCCGGCGAGCTGGCCGTCCGTGGGGGCGAGCGCCGGGGCAGTCGTGGCGATCGCGCCAGCGGCCTGCGCCTGGACGGTCTCGGACAGGGAGTTCTCGGTCATGCCGCCGGCACCTCCGCGAAAGCGATCGCCGCCAGCTCGGAGGGGCGCAGGAGCGAGATCAGCTCGCCCTTGTTGATCCCCGCCAGGCCACCCTTGCGCATCCGCGCCTGGGCGCCGGTGAGGTCGTGGAGCAGCAGCGAGAAGGATGGGTCGTGGCCGACCAGCAACACGTCGTCGAAGCCGGCCGTCAGCTCGTGGACGTCGAACGGCTCGCCGGCCAACCTCGGCTCGACGACGAGCTCGACGCCGAGCGGCTCACAGGCGCGCTGGGCGGTCTGCAGTGCGCGCAGCTTGGGGCTGGTCAGGCACACGTCGATGTGCGTTGCCAACCGCGCCAGCGCAATACCGGCCGCGTCGGCCTGCCGTGCTCCGCGCTCGGTCAGCGGGCGTCCATCGTCGGGCCCGCCGTCGGCGGCTTCAGCATGTCTGAGCAACCAGAGCATGGGCTAACTCTACGCGCCGTGGCCGGCAGGGGCGATGCCGATGGACTCATCGCGCGGAACCTATGCCGCCTCCCACCCGCCGTTGTGACGTTTTCGTTATCCGATCAGCAGCCGGCGTCCGAACACCCGGCGGAAGGCGTCGCCGTCGCCGTAGCGCTCGACGCTCCAGCGCGGCAGCGTGAGATCGCCGGACGCCTCGAGGTGTAGGTCGAAGCCGCCGCCGTTGCCGCGCAGCGACGCCTGGCTGACCGACTGGTCGCGCCCCCGCTCGAGGTGCTCGGCGAGGCGCAGGATCACCGCGCAGCGGTCGAGCAGCGGCTCGTCGCCGTGGTGGGCAAGCGGCGCCATTTCGCCGAGCTTCGGCGTGCCCTTGCGGTGGTAGCGCGCGATCTGCGCGATCAGGGCCCGTTCGCGCGGATCGAAGCCGGGCAGCTCGGCGCTGACGATCAAGTAGTAGGAGTGCTTGTGGTGGTCGTCATAGGAGATCGTCATCCCCACGTCGTGGAGCATCGAGGCGGCCCACAGCAGCTCGCGCTCTCCCGGCCTGGGCTCGAACATGCCGCCGTCGGCGAGCGAGTCGAACATCTGCAGCGCCAGCCGGGCGACGTGCTCGACGTGGGCCATGTCCGACTCGTACTGGATCGCGAGGTTGCGAACCGCGGCTTCGCGCACGTCGGGCAGCAGCGGCTCCTCGCCGGCGAGCAGCACCCGTTCGAGGAACACGCCGTCGCGGAGGCTGGCCTCGGTGACCTCGATGCCGTGAAAGCCGCCGACCTCGAGCACGGTCTCGATCGCCAGCGCGGAGGCGAGGATGATGTCCCCGCGACCGGGCTTGATCCCCGGCACCTGGCCGCGCTCGGCAACCGGCATCGCGGCGAGCGTCGCGACCAGTTCGCCGAGGCGCGGACGGGTGATCAGGACGCCCTGGACGCCGATGTCGAGGTGGTCGATCATCGGCTGTGAGGCGGCGGCCAGGTTGCGGACGGCGCCGCCGATCCCCACCAACCTGTCGCCCGACCGCGGCAGCCACGGGGCGTCCTGCAGCGTCTCGCGCACATGGGCGCGGACCCGCTGCAGCTCCTTGCGCTTGGCTGGCCCGGAGCCAGGGAGGAACTGCTCGGTGAGCCTGACCGCGCCGAGCCGGAAAGAGCTCAGCTCGTGTGCCCGGCGGTCGGCCACCCGGATCAGCTGCATGCTGCCGCCGCCGATCTCGAGCACCGCGCCGTCGGTCATCGTCGACGTGTTGACCGCGGCCACGTAGCCGAGCCGGGCCTCGTCCTCGGAGGGCAGCACCTCGATCGTGAGGCCGGTGGCGTCCTGGGCGGCGCGGACGAACTCGGGCCCGTTGTCGGCGTCGCGGATCGCGCTGGTGGCGACCGTATATACGTCCTCGAGGCCGATGTGGTTGGCGGCGCAGAAGCGCCCGAACACCCCGAGCGTCTCCAGCCCACGGTCCATCGCCTCGTCCGACAGCCGGCCGGTGGCCCCGAGGCCGGCGCCGATCCGGACGGTCTCATACAGCTCGTCGGTGCGCTTCCACCAGGACCCCGGCACGTATGTGAACACCACCAGACGCCACGAGTTCGAGCCGAGGTCGACCACGGCGACCTGGCGGTTGGAGTGCTCGGCGTCCCACCCGGCCCTGGTCGATCGCCAGCTCACACGTGAATCATGGGGTCCGCGCCGGACGCGAGACGGCCAACCTGTGAACGAGCGGTTACGGGCGGCCCGCGCCGAGGCCGCAACCCCCCAAACTGCGCGCTTTTATACCCGCCGAAGCGGCCTTAGCGGTCGACTTCCTCGGGGAGCTCGTACCAGCGCTTGCGCTCGCCGACCCGGGCGCGCAGCCGCCAGCCGCGGCTCTTGGGCTGGGCCTCGATCTCCGCCAGCAGCTGGTCGACGCGGCTCGTGATCCGCTGAGCGCCCTCCGCCGGGAGGTCGTAGTCGCCAGCGAGCTCGCGGCAGCGCTCGAGGTTGCCGGTGATCGTCCGCCACAGCCCCCAGTCGTTGCCGCACAGCTCGGCGATCCGGGCGCCGTTGATCGCGTCGCCGTCGCGGTCGGCGACCTCGTGGCCGTAGAACAGCAGCGCGGTGTCGCGCACGTCCTTCTCGTTGAGCTGGACGATCTGGAGCTTGGTGAGCACCAGCTCGGCGAGCGGGACGGTCGGCTCGCCGGGCGCCAAGCGGTTGCCGAATGGGATCTCGTGGCACATCCGGAACGAGCCGATGAACACGTCGATCTGGCGCCCGTGCTGCTGGTCGTAGAACAGCAGCCGGTCGCGTCCGTTCATCGCGTTGAAGGCGACCGCCGGCTCGTAGCCCTGGCCGCTGAGCAGCTTGGCGGCGCCCGAGCTGGCGCCCTTGGGCGCCGCGAAGTCGATGTCCTTGTACTCGCGATCGAGCGAGGGGGGAACGTCGGAGGCCTTGAGGCGGACCGCGACGCCGCCGAGCAGCGCGAGCGTGGTGCCGTTACCGCTTGCGGCGTCGAGCAGGCGCTCGGCCTCCTCGACGATGCCCGGGAGAATCGCCGACATCGCCCATATATATCAGTCGGCTAGCCCCGGCCACCCCGGCGTTTCCGATTGCCGCCCGCGCCGGGCTTGGCCGGTTTCGACGAGCGGGACTCGCCCGTGGCCGCGGCCGCCCGGCGCCGGCGCTGCTGGATCCGGATCGCCGCTCCGATCGCGGCGCCGAACGGGATCGCCGCGATGTACCAGGGGTTGACCAGCAGCGCCACGGCGACGCCGAGCATCGCCGGCCAGATCGCCGGCCGCCAGTCCTTCCAGTCGCCCCTCACGCTTGGCTCACCCGATCGCCACGCTCGGGTCGGCCGCGACGCGGCGCTGGATCGAGGCGACCGCGCGGAACGCCTCCTTCAGGTGGCTGCGGGTGAGCGCGCTGAGCCCGGCGGGGTCGACGTAGTCGTCGGGCGTGCGACCGGCGCGCAGCTGCTTGACCTGGTGCTCGAGCCGCAGCGCTGCGATCAGCTCGAACGCTTCCTCGAGCGTGTGCGCGTCGTCGGCGGGCAGCGTGCCGACCGTGGCCGCGGACCGCAGCCGCTCGATCGTCGAGGCGGTGGTGACGCCCGCCGCCATACCGGCCCAGCGGGCCAGGTCGACGATCGGCAGCGCGCCGCCGTGCTTGAGGTCGAGCCGTCCGCGGTGCTCGCCGCTGTGCTCGACGACCAGCGCGCGCAGGAAGCCTGTCGGTGGGCGGTGCGAGAGCGCGAACCGGGCGAGCAACCGCAGCAGCACCGGGTTGAGCTCGCCGGGCCGGAACGTATCGGCCACGGGCGTGCCGGTGTGCACGCCCCACACCGGGCGGCTGTCGACGAGCACCGACACCAGCACCAGCGCCTTCTCCTGGGTGGGGTCGTCGATCCAGCTGCGTGCCGCGCGCTGCCAGGAGTCCAGCGAGCGCACGAACGTCGGGTTCGATGCGGTCGCTCCGTGCGGGTCGGCGCTCAGACCGCAGCGCTTGAGGCTGCCCACCACGTCGGAGGCGAGCGCCTGCAGGGCCGGGCGGACCGCCCGCTCCTCGATCGTGCCGAACCACACGAGCGCGCTGTCGACGTCCGAGCTCGGCACCATCTCGCGTCGCGCCTGGCTTCCCAGTGCCAGCCAGGCGAACGACGCGGCCGGAGCTCCGAGCCGCCCCACGGCCAGCTCGAGCAGCCGGCGCGTGAGCGCCTCGACGACGACCGAGTAGACGGCAGTCACGTTGGCGGCCGCCACTCGCGCGTCGTGCATCGCGATCACCATCGGTTGCAGCTCGCGGGATGCGCTGATCAGCTCCTCGGCGGTCTGAGCCGCGGCGATCCGCTCGCGCAAGAAGAACGACGAGCGCGTGTGCGCCGCGACCAGGTCGAGGTCCGAGACGACCCCGAGCACCTTGCCCGTGCCGGTCACCACCGGCAGATGGCGAAAGCCGCGGTCGAGCATCTCGAGCAGCACGTCGCCGCCGAGCCGGTCCGGCGCGCACGTGTAGGCGGGCGCCGACATCGCGGCCGATACCGGGGCGTCGCCGGCCAGACCCGACGCGACCACACGGCTGCGGAGGTCGCGGTCGGTCAGGATCCCGAGCGAGCCGTCACCGACCCGCACGACCGCGCACGTCGCCCGTTCGGTGGTCATGCTCGCGGCGACCTCGCGGATCGGCGTGTCGGGCTCGCACTCGATCCACCCCGAGCGCATCAGCGCCACCACCGGTTGGTGGGCGGGATCGCGCGCCGGCTCGCGGTCGGCGAGCGCGAGCTCGCCGGCGTGCGCGAGCAGCGAGCGCGCGACGTAGCGCATCCCGGCCGGGTCGGCCAGCAGGTTGTGGGCGACCTCGGCGTCGATCCGGTAGCAGACGCTGTCTTGCGCAGCGCGAGCCTCAAATCCCGCCGGCAGCCCGGACAGCATCGAGGCGTGACCGAGCAGCTCGCCCTTGCCGACGAGGTCCAGCAGCCGGCCGTCGTGGATGATCTCGATCGCCCCACTGCGCACCACTCGGAGGTGGCGCACCGGCTCGGCGCCCTGGACGATGATCGTGTCGCCGGCCGGATGGAACTCGACCTGCACCGTCTCGGCGACACGCTGCACCCGATCGACGTCGAACGCGTCGAACGGCGGATACGACAGCAGGAACCGGGTGACCTCGAGCGGCGCGGCCCGCGTTGCGCTCAAGCCGTCGCCGGCGGGGCTGCTGTCTCCACGCCCTCCTGGGCGTCCTCCTTGAGCATGTCCGAGCACTTCTCACCGATCATCATCGTGCTGATGCACGGGTTGATCGCCGGCAGGAACGGAAGGATAGAGCCGTCGGCGATCCGCAGGCCACGGACGCCGCGCACCCGCAGCCGCGGGTCCACGACCGCCATCGGGTCGGACTCCGGTCCCATCTTTGCCGTGCACGCCGGGTGGTAGACGGTGTTGTGCGTCTTGTGCATGTAGTCGATCAGCTCGTCATCGGTCTGGGCGTCGGGGCCGGGCGCGAGCTCCGCCCCTGCCCACTCGGCCATCGGCGACTGCGAGACGATCTTGCGCGCCAGCCGCATTCCGAACGCCATCACCCGCTCGTCGTGCCCGTCGGGGTCGGTGAAGTAGCGCGGATCGACACGGGCGCGATCGCGGTAGTCGCGCGAGCGCAGCCGTACCGTCCCGCGCGAGCGGCCCCGGCACACGTTCGGGGTCAGGCAGAACCCGTTCTCGGTCGTGGGGTAGCCCCACCGCGCCGTGTTCATGTCGAACGGCACCGACCCGTAGTGCATCATCAGGTCGGGCCGGTCCAGACCCTCCTCGGACGTCGCGAACAGGCCGATCTCCCACCACTGCGTCGAGTGGCGGATCATCGGCTTCTTTGCGTCCCACTGGACGATGCCCTCGACGTGGTCGTCGAGGTTGGAGCCGACGCCGGGGGAGTCGACGAGCGTCTCGATCCCGAACTCCTGCAGGTGCTCGCCGGGCCCGACGCCCGACAGCATCAGCAGCTTCGGGGTGTCGATCGCCCCGGAGCTGAGGATCACCTCGCGGCGGGCCTTGACCGAGGCCTGCGTGAGCAGGTCCGGGGTCAGGTACTCGACCGCGGTCGCGCGCCCGTCCTCGATCGCGACCCGCTTGACCCAGCAGTGGGTGCGGATCTCGAGGTTGGGACGGCTGTCGAGGATCGGGTGCAGATACGCGTGCGACGATGACATCCGCGTGTTGTCGGCGGCTGCGTTGATCTGGAACCAACCCGCCCCGTTGGTGACCGTGCGGCCCTCGTTGAAGCGGCTGGTCGGCAGCCCCGCCAGGGCCGCGGCTTCCAGCAGCGCAGCGCCGCACGGATCCTCCGGCGGCACCGTGCGGATGTTCACCGGGCCATCGCGGCCGTGGTGGTCTCCCGGACCGTCGTTGGTCTCCAGCCGCCTGATCAGCGGCCAGCAGTCCGCCGAGCCCCAGGCCTCGCACCCCATCGCCTGCCACTCGTCCAGGTCCTCCTTCGGCGTCCAGAACGCGATGCAGGAGTTGTGCGACGAGCAGCCGCCCAGCACCTTGGCGCGGGCGTGGCGGAGGAAGCTGTTGCCCTTCTCCTGAGGCTCGACCAGGTAGTCCCAGTCATAGCCCGAGTCGAGTAGGAACATCCAGTCCTCCAGGCGCAGGATCGCCTGGTCGCCGACGTCCGACGGTCCGGCCTCCAGCAGGCACACGCTGACCGAGGGGTCCTCGGATAGCCTGGCCGCGACGACGCACCCGGCGGTGCCGCCGCCGGCGACCACGTAGTCGAATTCGCCCGCCTCGATCATGGCGCCACATCTCCCAGCGCCGGCTCCGGGATCGTGGGCACGTCGGCCCGGTGTTCGGCGAGCACCTCCGGACCGGCTTCTTGGCCTGCACGCCGAAGTAGTAGATCGAGCCGATGATCACGACGATCCCGATGAACAGCACCGGCGACCACTGCCAGTACCAGTGCGGCGTGCCGACGGCGTTATAGACCGAGTTGCGCGGCCAGGCGATGTTGATGGCGACGAGCGCCCCGTACGCGACGGCGGCGATGTTCACCGGAAGCCCCCAGCGTCCGAGCGAGAAGTACGGCCCATGGTCGGGCCGAGGCCAGTCACCTCGGAAGACGGCGGATCAGCATCGGCACGGTCACGCCGAGGTAGGCGAGGTAGAACATGATGATCGCGATCGAGGTGATCACCAGGAACGCGCTCTGGTTGCCGACGTTGATCGCCATCAGCACCAGCGCGAGGATCCCGGTAACCAGCGCCGGCACGATCGGGACCCTGCGACGGCCCGAGACGCGGGCGACGCGGGCGCCGACCGGCAGCCGGTTGTCGCGCGCCATCGAGAACAGCATCCGGATCGTGGCCGCCTGCACCGCCAGGCAGCAGACCAGGATCGCCAGCGCAGTGTCGGCGAGGAACACGTTCCCGGTGGTGTTGCCGAACGCGTTCTTGATCACGTAGGGCAGGCCGAGCAGCCCGATGTTCTTGTCCGCGATGTTCTTGTTGGACATGATCGCCGAGCAGGATCACCAGGCCGCCGATCGTGGCCGCGGCGGCGATCGCGCGGATGATCGCCGGCGGGGCGTGCTTGCGCGGATTGTTGGTCTCCTCGGCGAGCGTTCCTGCCGTGTCGAACCCGTACATCACGTACGCGCTCAGCAGTCCGCCGATCAGCAGCGCGCCGAAGTAGCCCCAGGCATGCCCGGCACCGTAGCCGTGAGCTGTGGGCGATGACCGACGGCGGCTGGTGCAGGTGGAACAGCAGCAGGATGATCAGCAGCGTCGAGCCGACCAGCTCGGCGGCGACGCCGATGTTGTTGATTCGCGCCATCAGCTTGACGCCGAGCATGTTGATCGTGGTCGTGATCACGACCAGGATCGCCCCCAGCAACAGCGCGTTCTGCGCGCCGCGCTTGCGTCAGAAACGTGCCGGCGTCGGCGGAGCCGCCGAGGAACTGCAAGCTTGGTGCGTGATCTGCGGCAGCACGACCTGCCAGTCGACGGCGACGGCGGCGATCGTGACGATCGCGCCGACGATGTAGATCCAGCCGGTCATCCACGACGCCGTAGCCGCCGGCGACCTGCTTGGACCATTGGTAGACCGAGCCCGCGATCGGATACTGCGCGGCCATCTCCATGAAGCACAGCGCGACCAGGATCTGACCGCCGACCACGACCGGCCACGTCCACCACACGCCGGGACCCGGCGTTCAGGTAGCCGAAGCTGAACAGCGCGGTGACGCCGGTGAGAATCGAGATGTAACTGAACCCGGCCGCGAACGAGGAGAAGCTCCCCAGCGACCGGTCGAGCTCCTGCTTGTAGCCGAAGCCGGCAAGCTCGCTGCTGTCCGCGCTCGCTTCTCGCGGAGACTCTACGGCTGCCATCGATCAACCTCCCCGGTCCGCGCATCCGCGCGGTTAGTGCAATACGAATCCGAGCGGCGCGTGAGGCCGCGCCGCGCACTCGTGAAAATCCGTTGACCCTCTCCCAACCGGGCTGTTATATATCAGTTGTCTAACTGTGTCAACGCGGTCGGGACCGGGGTCGCAGCGCGGGCCGGCCGGGAGAGCTGAGGCGATGGCGACAAGCACCGTGCAGCAGATGTTCGTCGGCGGCGATTGGCGGGCGAGCGCCAGCGGCGAGACGTTCGACGCGACCAGTCCGGCGACCGGCGAGCGGATCGGGTCCGTTCCGCAGGGCGACCGTGACGACGCGCGCGCGGCGATCGCGGCCGCACGCGACGCTCAGGACGGCTGGGCGCGGCTGACCGCGTTCGAGCGCGCCGCCAAGATGGAGGCGGTCGCCGAGGTGATCCAGTCGCGCCGCGACGAGCTGGCGCGGACGCTGACCACCGACCAGGGCAAGCCGCTGCAAGCGGAGGCCTACGACGAGGTCGACGAGCTGCTCGAGTACTGGCACATGGCCGCCGAGGACGCCAAGCGCCTGGGCGGCGAGCTCCCCAACTCGTTCTCGCCTGGCAAGCGCGTGATGTTGGTGCGCCGACCGCGAGGAGTGGTCGGGGTGATCAGCCCCTGGAACTGGCCCTACACGATGCCCGCCGAGCTGATCGCTCCGGCGCTGGCCTGCGGCAACGCGGTCGTGTGGACGCCCGCGCCATCGACCGCCCTGTGCGCGGTCGCGCTGGCGCGGTGCATCGCCGACGCCGACCTACCCCCGGGCGTGTTCAACCTGGTGACCGGGCCCGGGGCGGTGGTCGGCGACGAGATCGCCCGTAACCCCGGGACCGACGGGGTCGGCTTCATCGGCTCCACCGCGACCGGCGGGCTCGTCGCCCAGGCCGCCGCCGGCAAGGCGGCGCTGCTCGAGATGGGCGGCAACGGGCCGCTGGTGGTGATGGACGACGCCGACCTCGAGGCCGCGGCCGACGCGACGCTGACCGCCTGTTACCTGTGTGCCGGGCAGAGCTGCACGGCCGGCGAGCGGATCCTCGTGCACCGCGCCGTGCACGACGAGTACGTGGACCTGCTGGCACGACGGGTGACCGAGCGGATCCTGCTCGGCGATCCGTTCGACGACGCCACCACGATGGGCCCGCTGAACAACGAGCCGGTCGCGCAGAAGATGGACGAGCACGTCGAGGATGCGGTCAAACGCGGCGCCGACCTGGTCAGCGGCGGCGAGCGTGCGAGCGGCTTTCCGACCGACCTTTACTGGCAGCCGACCGTGTTGGCCAACGTCCCCTCCGACGCGCGCGTGGCCGTCGAGGAGACGTTCGGCCCGATCGCGCCGGTGGTGGCGATCAGCTCGCTCGAGGACGCGATCACGCTGACCAATTCCTCGCCCTACGGGCTGCTGTCGGCGATCTTCACCGCCGATCTCAACGCGGGGCTGGAGTTCGCCGACCGGGTCCGGACCGGCTGGGTGAACATCAACGAGTCCAGCAACTACTGGGAGGCCCACCTCCCGTTCGGCGGCCGCGCGGGCTCCGACAGCGGCATCGGCCGCGTCGGCGGCGCGCACGTGATGCACTCGTTCACCGAGCTGCAGACCGTGGTGCTGACGCCGCACGGCCGCCGCTGATCAGAGGACGGTGCGGATCTCGCGTTCGAATGTGATCACGTGCTCGCAGATGATGTCCCGCGCGCGCTCGGCGTCCCCCGCGGCGATCGCGTGCAGCACGTCGTCGTGCTCGTGCACGCGCGCGAACATGTGCGGGAGGCGGTCGATCACCAGGTACCAGATACGGACCGACAGGTTGAGGTAGCGGCCCAGCGTCTCCTCGAGGTATGGGTTGCCGGCGCAGCTGTGGATGAACCGGTGCACCCGGAGGTCCAGGGCCATCAGCGCGGCGCCGTCGTCGGAGCCCTGGCTGTGGGAGAGCTCGTCGAGGATCGCGTCGAGCTCGGCGCGCTGGGTGTCGGTGATCCGCTCGGCCGCGCGGTAGGCGGCGTGACCCTCGAGCACCGTGCGCACGTCGCAGATGTGCGTCAGGTCGGTGATGTTGATGTCCGAGGCGAACGTGCCGCGGCGCGGGAACACCGTGACCAGGTTCTCCAGCGCCAGGCGCTTGACGGCTTCGCGGACCGGCGTGCGGCCCATCGCCAGCTCCTCGCCCAGCCGGTCCTCGTCGATCGGGGCGCCGGGCGGGATCTGCAGCGTGATGATCCGGTCGCGCAGCTCGACGTACGCCCGGTCGGCCAGGAGCTCTCGGCGAGGACGCTCAGAGGTCTGGACAGACATGAGCGAGCTAGCTGTCACGCCCCGGATTGCGACTCACACGCCCTCCTGATATATGAGTCATAGACTAGGGAAGCCTACCAACGGAGAGCCGGCCATGACCAGAGAAGTCGACGCGATCATCATCGGCGCGGGCGTGATCGGAGCGTCGATCTCGTTCGAGCTCTCCAAGCGCGGATACAGCACGCTGAACATCGACCGGCTTCCGGCCGCCGGGTACGGGCCGACGAGCAACTCGTGCTCGATCGTGCGCGCCCACTACTCCTCGCGCGACGGCGTGGCGATGGCCCACGAGGGCTTCTTCTACTGGCAGGACTGGCCCCAGTACGTCGGCGACGCAGACGAGTCGGGGCTGGCCCGGTACATGCAGTCGGGCACGGTCCTGCTCGGCAGCGGCACCGGCCACCACGAGAAGGTGCTGCACCACTACCGCGACCTCGGCGTCGAGCACGAGCTGTGGGACAACGATGAGCTGCGACGGCGGATCCCGATCTACGACACCGGCGCGTTCTGGCCACCCAAGCGCCCCGACGACCCGCATTTCTGGGACCAGGCCGGCGGCGAGCTCGACGGCGCGATCTACACCCCCGGATCGGGCTACGTCAACGACCCGCAGCTGGCCACTCACAACCTCCAGCGAGCCACCGAGCGCAACGGCGGCGAGTACCTGTTCCGGGCCGAGGTGGCCGAGATCCGGCGCGACAACGGCCGCGTCAAGGGGGTGACGCTCGGCGACGGGCACCAGATCGACGCCAAGGTCGTCGTCAACGTGGCCGGCCCGCACTCGTTCGTGATCAACCGGATGGCCGGGGTCGAGGATACGATGAACGTCAAGACCCGGCCGCTGCGCCACGAGGTCCACCACGTGCCCGCTCCGCCGGACTTCGACTTCGAGGCCGACGGCTTTCACACCTCCGACGGCGACACCGGGATCTACTTCCGCCCGGAGTCGGGCAACCACATCCTGATCGGCTCCGAGGACCCCGATTGCGACCCTCGGCTGTGGATCGACGACCCCGACGAGTTCGACCGCAACGTCACCGAGGCCCAGTGGGAGGCGCAGGTGTACCGGCTGGCGCGGAGGATCCCGACGCTGCGGATCCCGCACGAACGCCGGGGGATCGTCGACCTCTACGACGTCTCCGACGACTGGATCCCGATCTACGACCGCTCCGACCTCGACGGCTTCTACATGGCGATCGGGACCAGCGGCAACCAGTTCAAGAACGCGCCGGTGGTCGGCCACCTGATGGCCGAGCTGATCGACAAGGTCCAGATCGGCCACGACCATGACGCCGACCCGGTCAAGGTCAAGTCGGTCTACACCGGCGTCGAGCTGGACTCCGGATTCTACTCGCGGCTGCGCGAGGTCAACCCGGACTCGAGCTTCTCGGTCAACGGCTGACGGTGAGGAGAGGGTGGATGTTTAAGCGAAGCCCTGCTTCGTTTAAACATCCACCCCCCAGCGCCTCAGTCGCCGAGCTCGGTCCGCCGGCGAACCACGAACTCCTCGAGCTCGGCCCGCAGCGGCGTCGTCGAGCGGCGGCTGCTCGTAGTTCTCCAGCGCGGTCCGCCACAGCTCGCCGGCGCGGGCGGTGGTGTCGCGCGCGCCGCGCTTGGTCCAGCGGTCGAAGTTCTCCGTCGAGGACAGCAGCGGGCGGTAGAAGCACTCGCGGAACCGCTCGAGCGTGTGGGCGGCGCCGAGGAAGTGCCCGCCGGGGCCGACCTCGGTGTGGGCGTCGAACGCGAGGCTGGCCTCGTCGATCTCGAGCGGCGTGAACTCGTGGCGCAGCTCGCGCAGCAGCTCGACGTCGACGATGAACTTCTCATAGCAGGACACGAGCCCGCCCTCGAGCCACCCGGCCGAGTGCATCACGAAGTTGGCGCCGGCCAGGAACGTCGGCAGCAGCGTCATCAGCGACTCGTACGCGGCCTGGGCGTCGACTGTCTGGGAGGCGTTGAGCGCGCCGCCGCCGCGCCACGGCAGCCCGAAGCGGCGCGCGATCTGCCCGGTACACAGCACGCCCATCGCCGACTCGGGCGTCCCGAACGAGGGCGAGCCCGACTGCATGTCGGTGTTCGACAAAAACGAACCGAACACCACCGGCGTGCCCGGGCGGATCAGCTGCGACAACGCGATCCCGGCGAGCCCCTCGGCGATCTGCTGGACCAGCGTCGCCGGCAGCGACACCGGCGACATCGCGCCCATCAGCAGGAACGGCGAGATCACCACCGCCTGGCCGGCCTTGCAGTACTCGACCATCGCGGCCAGCATGCGGTCGTCGTAGCGAAGCGGGGAGTTGACGTTGATCAGGGAGATCGAGACCGGCGCGCGCTCGATCGCCTCGCGCCCCCCGAACAGGATCTCGCCCATCCGGATCGTGTCGGCCGCGTTCGGGCCCGAGGTGACCGAGCCCATGTAGGGCTTGTCCGACAACGTCTGCAGCGCGAACACCATGTCGAGGTGGCGCGAGTCAAGCGGCCGGTCCTCGGGCTCGCAGATCGTCCCGCCAGGGGAGTCGAGCTCTCCGAACGTCTGGGCCAGCCGGACCAGGTTCTCGAAGTCGGCCATCTTGGCGTCGCGGCGGACGTCGCCCTCGCGGATGAACGGGCAGCCGTACACGGGCGCGAACACCATGTGGTCGCCGCCGATGTGGGCGGTGTTGGCAGGGTTGCGGGCCTGCAGCTCGAACTCGCGGGGCGCCTTGGCGACCTGCTCGAGGATGAACTCGGGATCGAAGATCACGCGGTTCTCGTCCTCGACCTGCTGGCCGGCCGCGCGCAGCAGCTCGACCGCCTCGGGCAGCAGGAACTCGATCCCGAGCTCGGAGACGATCCGGCGCCAGCCCTTGTCGAGCACCTGCATGGCGTCCTCGCTGAGGACCTCGTATCGGGGCATGGCGTTGACGAACACGGTGGCCTCCACAGATCGGGCTTGACGTGCGGCGAGTGGCGCTTACTATATATTCGCCGTGGAACAAGAGTTCCAAGTTCGTGGAGATGGCGCTCCGGCGCATGGCGTCGCCGCCGTCGACCGCGGCGCCGAGCTGCTGGTGCGCGTGCTCGAGAGCGAGGAGCCGATCGCCCTCGGCGAGCTCGCCGCGGCCAGCGGGATCCCGAAGAGCACGGCCTCGCGGCTGCTGACCGCGCTGCAGCGCCGCGGGCTGGTCGAGCAGGACGGCCAACGCGGCCGCCTGCGCCCCGGGCCGGCGATCCTGCGCGTGGCCGAGCGCAGCATGCTCGAGCGCAACGTGGTCGAGCTGGCGCGCCCGTCGCTCGACGCGCTCGGAGTGCAGACCGGCGAGACGATCAACCTGGCGGTCACCGGCAGCCAGGGCGTCGAGCACGTGGCCCAGGTCGAGAGCCGCCACTTTCTCGGCGCCGGCCAGTGGCTGGGCCGCGCGGTCGACTACCACTGCACCGCCAACGGCAAGGTGTTCCTGGCCTTCGAGCGGGCGCCGATGCCGGCGCCGCCGCTGACCCGCTACACGCCGGCGACGATCACCGATCCCGCTCTCCTCCGCGCCGAGCTCGAGACCGTCCGCCGGCACGGATTCGCCACCGCGGTCGACGAGCTCGAGACCGGGCTGGCGGCGATCTCCGCGCCGGTCCGCGGCGCCCGCGGCGATGTGGTTGCGGCGATCAGCGTCTCGGGCGCCACGCTGCGGATGACGCCGCGGCGGATCCGCGAGCTTCAGACGATCCTGACCGATGAGGCGCACGCGCTCGGCCGCCGCCTCGGCCACAGCGACAAGGGAGAGCACGCAGCATGACCGATGAGGAAATCCTCCAGCTGCTCTACGAGGAGACGCTGGTCGGCAACGCCCCCGCCGTCAAAGACGGGGTCAACGATGGCCTCGCGCAGGGGCTCTCGCCCGAGCGGATGCTCTACGACGCGCTGATCCCTTCGCTGGAGGAGGTGGGCGCGCGGTTCGAGCGCGGCGACTACTTCGTGCCGGAGATGCTGATCGCCGCCCGGGCGATGCAGGGCGCGCTGGACATCCTGCGGCCGCTGCTGGCCGAGACCGGGACGGCCACGGTCGGGACGTTTCTGATGGGGACCGTCAAGGGCGACGTCCACGACATCGGCAAGAACCTCTGCAACATCATGCTCGAGGGCGCCGGCTTCACCGTGATCGACCTCGGCGTCAACGTCGCGCCCGAGAAGTTCATCGAGCAGATCGAGGAGCACCAACCCGACATCGTCGGCTTCTCGGCGTTCCTGACCACGACGATGCCGATGTTCAAGGCCAACATCAACGCGCTCGAGAAGGCCGGGCTGCGCGACGAGGTGATCGTGATGGTCGGCGGCGCCCCGGTCACGCAGGAGTACGCCGACGCGGTCGGCGCCGACGGCTACTCGGCCGACGCGTCCTCGGCGGTCAAGAAGGCCAAGGAGCTGATCGAGCTGCGCCGGGAGAAGGTACTCGCGTGAACGCCTCCCAGGTCGTCGCCGCGTGCCGAGCACGCGGTCAAGGGCCCGATCTGGGGCTGCCAGATGTGCGGCCAGTGCGTGCTGCACTCGACCGGGCTGACCTGCCCGATGACATGCCCGAAGACGCTGCGCAACGGCCCGTGCGGTGGCGTGCGCGCCAACGGGCACTGCGAGGTCAAGCCCGAGATGCGGTGCGTGTGGCTGAAGGCCTACGAGCGCTCCGAGCGGCTGCCGGTGTGGCAGGGCCACATCGATCACCTGCGGCCGCCCGTCGACAACAGCCTGAAGGGAACGTCGTCGTGGATCAACCTGATCACCGGCCGCGACCGCAGAACGCCGGGCGGCTGGGCGGCGGACCCGCATGTCGAGCCTTGAGCGCAAGCTCGACGCCGGGGAGTTCGTGGTCACCGCGGAGCTGCCGGTGATCGACGGCGGCGGCGTTCCCGAGATCATCCGCCAGCTGGCTCCGATGAAGGCCTACGTGGACGCGTTCAACGCGACCGACAACCCCTCGGCGCATGCCCGGTGCTCGCCGCTGGCGGTGTCGATCGGGATGCTCCAGGCCGGCGTCGAGCCGGTCATGCAGCTGACCTGCCGCGATCGCAACCGGCTCGCGCTCCAGTCCGAGCTGCTCGGCGCGGCGATGCACGGGATCGAGAACATCTGCTGCCTGACGGGAGACGACGTCACCGCCGGCGACGAGCCCGAGTCGCGCCGCGTGTTCGATCTCGACGGTCCCCAGCTGGTTGCGCTGACCACGACGATGAACGAGGGGCGTCACCTGTCCGGGCGGCCAATCGTCCCGCGGCCGCACTTCCTGGTGGGCGCGGTCGAGAACCCGGGCGCGCCGCCGTTTCAGTTCCGCGTCCGCCGCGCCGCCAAGAAGGCTCAGGCCGGCGCCCGCTTCCTGCAGCTGCAGCTCTGCTACCGGCCCGAGCTGCTCGAGCGGTTCATGCGCGCCGCAGCGGACGCCGGGTTGAGCGAGCGGATCGCGATGATCCCCTCGATCTGCATCCTGCGCAGCGTCGGCGGGATCCGGTTCGTGGCCTCGAGCGTCCCCGGGATCGACGTCCCGCCGGAGGTCGTCTCGCGCGTCGAGAACGCCACCGACGCCGAGGCCGAGTGCTTTGAGATCGCCCACGAGCTCGCCGTGCACGCGCTCTCCCAACCGGGCGTGGCGGGCCTTCACTTCATCTCGTTCCGGAAGGACGCCGGCATCGCCAAGCTCTGCACACGTCTGGGCATTCCGCCCCGAGTCGAAAGGGAATCCAATGGATACAGTGCTTCGCTCGCGATCTAAGACGGTCACGATCGGGCGCGAGCAGCCGTTCTGCATCATCGGCGAGCGGATCAATCCAACCGGTCGCAAGAAGTTCGCCGAAGAGCTCCGCGGCGGCGACCTGTCGACCGTCACCGCCGATGCGCAGGCTCAGGTGCAGGCCGGCGCCGACATGCTCGACATCAACGCGGGGATCCCGCTGGTCGACGAGCCCGAGCTGATCAAGAGCATGTTGCGGACCGCTCAGGACGCGGTCGACGCACCGATCTGCATCGACTCCTCGGTGATCGAGGCGCTCGAGGCGGGACTGTCGGTGTACGACGGCCGGGCGCTGGTCAACTCGGTGACGGCCGAGGACGACCGGCTCGAGGAGATCCTGCCGCTGGTCGCGCGCCACGGTGCCGCGGTGATCGGGCTGGCCAACGACGAGACCGGGATCCCCGAGACTCCGCAGCAGCGGCTCGACCTCGCCCGCAAGATCGTCTCAGCCGCGGGCGACCACGGGATCGCCCCCGAGGACGTGGTGATCGACCCGCTGGCGATGACGGTCGGCGCCGACACCGAGGCCGTGACCACGACGCTGACCACGATCCGGCTGATCGCCGATGAGCTCGGCGTGAACATGTGCCTGGGCGCCTCCAACGTGTCGTTCGGGTTACCGCGCCGACCGGTACTGAACGCGGCGTTCCTGCCGATGGCGATGGCCGCCGGGCTGACCAGCGCGATCATGTCGGTGGCGCCGGAGTGCATCGGCTCGGTCCGGGCGGCGGACCTGCTGCTCGGCCACGACCCCTGGGGGGCGCGCTGGATCGCCGACCACCGGGCGCGGCAGGCGGCGCGCGCCGAGCAGGAGGCCGCGGCGACCGCATGAGCCGTCCGGCTCCCCAGCGGCGCGGTTCAGAGCGCGACGACCTGTCCGCCCCGGCCGCGGCCGCGCACGACGGCGCCGACCGCGTCCGGCTGCGGTTCCTGCCCGACGGCGCCGAGGTCCGGGTCCCCAGCGGCACGCCCGTGTTCGACGCCGCCAGCTGGAACGGGATCGCGATCGACTCGACCTGCGGCGGCCACGGCACCTGTAAGAAGTGCAAGGTCCGGATCCTGTCCGGCGACGTCCCCGTCGGCCCGCTGGACCCGCGCGCGTTCACCGCCCAGGAGCTGCGCGAGGGATGGCGGCTGGCCTGCCGGGCCGGCGCGCGGGACGACCTCGTGGTCGAGGTGCCGCCGCTGCAGACGCGCCCGAAGGCGGCGCTGGCCGGCGTCGGGCGCCACGTGATCCTGCGCCCATCGGTGCAGAAACGCCACCTGGTGCTGCAAGAGCCGTCGATGGAGGATCAGCGCTCAGACGTCCAGCGCGTGCTCGACGCGATCGACGACCTCGAGCCGACGATCTCGATCGAGCTGCTGCGCGAGCTCGGCGGGATCCTGCGCGCCGCGAACTTCGACGTGACCGCGGTCGTCTGCGACGAGGAGCTGATCGACCTGGAACCGGGCGACACCACCGACCGGCGGTTTGCGATCTCCTTCGACCTCGGCACCACCACCGTGGTGGCGACGCTGCTCGACCTCGACAGCGGCCAGCCGCTGGCGGTCCGCTCGATCCTGAACCGCCAGCAGCCCTACGGCGCCGACGTGATCACCCGGATCTCGGCAACGATGATGGACGACGAGGCCCTCCCCGCGTTGCGCGAGCGCGCGCACGAGACGCTGTCGGAGCTGACCGAGGAGGTCTGCGCCGAGGGCGGCGTCGATCCGCGCGAGGTCTACGAGATCACCGCCTGCGGCAACGTGACGATGATGCACCTGGCGCTGGGAATCGACCCGGAGCCGCTGTCGATGGCGCCGTTCGTGGTCTCCGCGCACATGCTGCCGCCGCTCAACGCCCGCGAGTTCGGGGTGACCATCCATCCCCGCGCGCCCGCGTTCGTGTTCCCGTCGCTCGGCGCCTACGTTGGCGGCGACATCGTCGCCGGGATGCTCGCCACCGGACTGACCCGGGACCGCCGGCTGCGGCTGTTCATCGACGTCGGCACCAACAGCGAGATCGCGCTCGGCTCCAGCGACCGCGTGGTGGCCACCGCCGCGCCCGCCGGCCCCGCGTTCGAGGCCGCTCAGATCAAGTGCGGGATGCGCGCGGCCGACGGCGCGATCGAGGGCATCAAGATCGACGGCGACTTGCTCGAGCTCGAGGTGATCGGTGACGTCGAGCCCGCCGGCCTGTGCGGCTCGGGGCTGGTCGACGCCGTGTCCGAGCTGGTCCGCAACGGGCTGCTCGACCACTCCGGGCGGTTCATCCCCGACGAGGACGCCGTCGAGCAGCACCCCGGGCTGGCGCCGCGGCTGTCGATGATCGGCCAGGAGCGGGTGTTCGTGCTGCACTGGCGCGGCCGAGACCCGGAGTCGTCGGTGTTCCTGTCCCAGCGCGACGTGCGCGAGCTCCAGTTCGCCAAGGCGTCGATCGCCACCGGGTGGAAGATCCTGATGAGCGAGCTGAGGATCGAGCCCGGCGACATCGCCCAGGTGCTGCTCGCCGGCAGCTTTGGCTCCTACCTGACGCCGCTGAGCGCGGTGCGGATCGGGCTGGTGCCGAAGCTGGCGCTGCCGCGGATCGTGTCGGCCGGCAACGTCGCGGGGGAGGGTGCCAAGATCGCGGCGCTGAGCCTACGCGAGCGCGCCGAGGCCCACTCGATCCTGCGCGAGGTCGAGTACGTGGAGCTGTCGGGCCGGTCTGACTTCAACGACATGTTCATCGACCAGCTGGCGTTCCCGGGATGAGCACGGCGGTGATCGCCTGCGGCGCGCTGGCCGCTGACGTCCGGCGGATCGCGACGCGCCGAGGGTGGGAGGTCGACGTGCACCCGATCGACGCGCTGCTGCACAACCGCCCGGCGCTGATCGCTCGCGCGCTAGAGCGCTCTATCCAGAAGCTGCGAGACGACTACGACACGCTCGCGGTGGCGTACGCCGACTGCGGCAGCTACGGAGCGATCGACCGCGCGCTGGCCGCCACCCGGGTCTCGCGGCTGCGCGGCGAGCACTGCTACGACGTGCTCGCCTCCGCGGTGGTTGCGGAGGCGCTCGCCGAGGAGCCCGGCACGTACTTCCTGACCGACTTCCTGGCCCGGACGTTCGAGCGCACGGTCGTCCGCGAGCTCGGGCTGGACCGGCACCCGGAGCTCCGCGACGAGTACTTCCGCAACTACACGCGCGTCCTGTGGCTGGCCCAGCGCCCGACCCCCGCGACCCGGGCGGCGGCGCAGCGAGCGGCAGACCGGATCGGCCTGCCGCTCTGCGAACGCGAGGTGGGCAACTCCGGACTGGAGTGTCAGCTCGAGGCGCTGATCACCTCGCGGCGACGTCCTGCATCGCGACGTTCCACGCCGACACGCTGACCACCGGTGAGGCGCCGTGGAGGTCCGAGCTCCGGTAGGACGCCTGCAGCGTCTCGGACTCGCCCGGCCACAGCGTCACGTCGTTGTCTGACCAGAACACCGGCAGCACCTCGTCGTCGCCTCCCGCGGGACGCCCCGACGCGCTCCCGCGGCGGATGTCGGCGCGCAGGAAGAACGCGACCGTCGGCTTGTTCGAGGCGTTGGTGATCGTCACCGACGTGGACGCCCGGCCCCCCGACTGGGTGGTCGTGTGGGCGCGGACGCTCACGCGCGCGGGCGCGAGGCCCTGCAGCTGGCTGAGGTTGGCGAACTGAGACATCGTCGCCTGGGGGTTGCCGATCGTCTTGTCCCAGTTGACCTCGTCCTGCTGGGTCGACAGCCAGTAGACGTTGCGGTCCACGAGCGCGCCGTAGCGCCGCAGCAGCAGCTCGACGAAGTACGTCTTCGGCGCCGCCGGCGGCATCGTGGCCGCCGGGACCGACGGGTGCAGCACGCCGGTGGCGACGCCCTGCCCGGTCACCGACACCCCGCGCGCGGTCTGGTCGTCGAGCAGCTTGCCGTCGACGCCGTAGACCTTGGCCTGGACCGACAGGCCGTCCCGATCGCGGTTGCCGAGGTTGTCCACCGACACGCCGCCGTCGTCATAGGCGTAGAGCACGTGCAGCGGCTCGTTGGCCTTCTTGGCCCCGAAGTAGCTGCCGGCCTGGTCGAAGTCGTTGTTGTAGAGGTCCCACAACAGCGTCGGCCAGCCCTTGTTCAGCTGCCAGTAGACGATTCCGGTGGAGGGTGCGTCCCGATTGGTCGAGTGGTCGATATAGGCCTCGAACTCGGCACGCTGGGTCTCGTAGTTCTGGACCTGGGCCTCCTCCACATACTGGTCCAGGCTCGACCACGAGCCGTAGCGGTTACTGATCGCGGTGTCGAGGTCGTGCAGCGTCCCGAACGAGTAGCCGCCGTTGTCCGGGCCCGGGAGGTCGGGCTCGTAGTTGGCGTGGTACTGGTTGTAGTCCGGGTTCTGCCACAGCATCTGCTGCTGCAACGGCGACATGAACCGCCGGATCGAGTCGAGCGTCGGGACCGTGTGACCGTTGCCGGCCTCGCTGTCGAACGCCCATGCGCCGCCCACGTTGGTCCGGCTCGAGTCGCCCGGGTCGTAGTGCGAGGTGTCATACCAATAGCTCGGCGGAACCCAGTCGTACGGGCCCTCCTTCTCGCCCGACGGGCCGAGCTGCGGGCTCGACTTGTACTCGGCGGAGGCGATCAGCGGCTCCTGGAAGTCGGCCTGCTGGAAGCCCTGGATCGAGACGGCCTCCTGGCGCCGGGTCGGCTGGTTGTCACTCCAGCTGAAGTTCAGAATGCTGGGGTGGTTACGCAGGTTCTGGCCGATCGTAAGCGCCGACAGCTCCAGCACCGCGAAATCGTGATCGCTGGTCAGGCCGCTGTCCTGAAGCTGCCAGGCATCGCAGCACTGGAACCCGGCGTCGACCAGCACCCCGGCGCGGTCCATCTGCTCGTAGAAGTCGTCGGGCAGTTGCTTGCCCTCGGTGCGGATCCCGTTGAGCCCGAGGTTGCGGATCAGCGCGATCTGCTCGGCGGTGTCGGCCGACGAGTAGCGCAGGAACAGGTCCTCGGACCAGCCGCCGCCGCGGAACACGAACGGGACGCCGTTGACCAGGAACTGGCGCGAGCCCTGCGGCGCGATCGGGGACGCCCCGACCAGGCGCGTGGAGATCGTGCGGATCCCGAACGTCTCCGACTGCGAGTCCGCGGCGCTGCCGCGCTGGTGCAGCTCGGTGCGCAGGCCGTAGAGGGGGTGGGCGCCCATCCCGATCGGCCACCACACATCCGGGTGGTCGATCAGCAGCGACGGGTCGTCGGCGGGCGAGAAGGACACGGTCTGGGTCGCTCCGGGCGCCACTGTCACCGAGCGGTGGACGTGGATCGGGCGTCCGGACGGCGCATCGACGGTCGCCGACAGGACGCCTGTCTGGGCGGTGGTCGCGTGGTTGGTCACGTCGGCCTTCACGGTCAGCGACGAGCTCGACAGGTCCGAGGCGTTGTCCTGCACGACGTGCGAGTTGCTCAGCGCCAGCGGGCCCGAGGTGTGAAGCTGGATCGGGAACTGGATACCGGTGTTGTTGTCCGGCGGGATCTGCGTCCAGTCGACGTTGTCGAGCGTGAACATCGTGCTGGGATCGTTCGGGTACACCTCGAGCGCGAGCGTGTTGGCGCCATGGTGCAGCAGCCCGCTGACGTCGAACGTGTAGCGCGTGTAGTCGCCCTGGACCGTGTCGCGGGTGGCGACCTCGTGGCCGTTGACCCAGACGTCGGCCTCGCCGACGACGCCGTTGACGATCACGTCGGTATTGGCCGCGCGGCCGTCGGAGCGGAAGTCGGTGCGGAACCACCACGGGACCGAGAATTGCGGGATCGTCTCCGGCCCGACCGAGTCCATGTAGCCGAAGCAATCCTTCATGTGCGTCGAGAAGAACACGTTCGGGCAGTGGCCGGTCTGGACCAGCGCGTTGACCTCGGTGCCCACGGCGCCGCCGTCGTCGGGGCGAACGTGCAGCCACGACCCGGTCGCGAACCCCGGAGCCGAGATCTGCGCTCCGGCCTGGGTGGCCCGGGCGCTGCTCTGCACCTGCCACCCGCCCAGGCCGACGGTGGTGGTGCGGGCCGACGCGGCGGAGGCGCCGAGCGCGACGACGATGGCGGCGGCGGCGAGCAGCGCGAGCACGCCGCTACGGACGGTGACCTTGATCACTGACAACTCCCTCCCTCTGAGCCTCGCGAGCTCGGCTCGGGCAAGATTCGCTCACCCGCCGGGCGAGCGACGCCTTCAGTCGAGCGCCGCGAGCGTGGACGACAATTTGTTTGACGTCTCTACAAATGCGACCCTATCGCCCGTTTCATCAGCGGTCAAGCGCAACTCTGTTTATCTGACGGTCGGCTGAATGAGCACATGAGCGCCGCATCGGACCGCAAGCCGAACCTGCTGCGAGAGCTGTCAGAGCAGGAAGTGCTCGACGCGATCTTCCACGCGGGCCCGATCAGCCGGCCGCAGATCGCCGAGCGGACCGGGCTCTCCAAGGCCACCGTGGGCGCCGCCGTCGAGCGGCTGCAGCGCGCCGGGATCATCCAGACGGCCGGCCCACTGCACGGGCGGCCGGGCCGCAGCCCGCTGGCCTACGAGGTGCGCGGCAACGCCGGGTTCGTGCTCGGGATCGACATCGGCGGGAACAACATCCGCGCCGGAACCGCCGACATCTTCGGCGCGACGATCGCCGACGAGCAGGATCCCACCAGCCGCGACGGGGCCCGGGCGGTGTCGGCCCAGGTGATGGAGATCGCCGGGCGGGTCGTCGACCGGGCACGGGCCAGCCACGAGCGGCTGCTGTCGGCGGCGGTGTCGACGCCCGGGATCGTCGACCAGGTCAGCCACCGGGTCACGGGGCTGGCCTACAACATCAGCCCCGACGGGGGCCTGGACCCGCTGGCCGCGCTGCGCGGGCGCTTCGACGTGCCCGTGCAGATCGACAACAACGTCAACCTCGCCGCGCTCGGCGAGTCGTGGGAGGGGATCGCCCACGGCGTGTCGACGTTCGCGTTCATCTCGGTCGGCGCCGGAGTGGGGATGGGGCTGGTCGTCGACGGCGAGCTCGTGCGGGGCGCCCACGGGGGCGCCGGCGAGATCGGGTATCTGCCGATCAGCCACGATCCCTACGACGAGCGACACCGCCTCCACGGCGGGCTCGAAGACGAGATCGGCGCGGCCGGGATCCGCTCGGCGCTGGCCGCGCGCCGGTCGCGCGGCGGGGGTGCGGAGGCCGGGACCGAGCCGAGCTCGGCGCAGGAGGTGTTCGCGCTCGCGCAAGGCGGAGACGCCGACGCGCGCGAGGTCGTCGACGGCGTCGCCCGGCGGCTGGGGGCGGCGATCGCCAGCGTGATCGCGGTGGTCGACCCCGAGCTGGTCGTGCTCGGCGGCGGGATCGGCTCCAACCCGTCGCTGCTGGGGCCGGTCCGGGGCACCGTCGCCGAGCTGGTGCCGCTGACCACGCGAATCGAGACCAGCCGGCTGGGCGACCAGGCGGCGCTTCACGGGGCGGTGGCGGCAGCGCTGCGCGAGGCGCGGGCGCAGCTGTTCACGCGCGCAGCGCGCTGAGCAGCGACACCCCCACGATCACGCTGATCAGGCCTGCGAGCTGGATCCGGCTGAGCCGCTCGCCGAACAGCACGTACGCGCCGACCGCCGCCAGCGTGGAGAACTGCGACGACAGCACCGAGGCGACCGCGATCCCGTCCCGCGACCCGGCGGTGTAGGAGTAGAACCCGAGCACCTCGCAGATCCCCGCCACCACGACCAGTGGCAGCGCCCGGCGCGTGAGCCGCAGGCGGCCGGCGAGCGCCAGCGGGATCGCCAGCACGACGGTGCCGATTACCCGAGCCGACAGCACCACCCAGGCGGAGGGGAGCACCGCGCCGGCCCGGCCGGTCGCGTACAGGCTCGCGCCGAACACCGAGGCCGCCGCCACTCCGAACGCGACCGCGACCAGATGGCGCTCACTGCGGTGCTCGGATCCCTCCTCCGGCGGCACCGACACCAGGCACACGCCGATCGACGAGATCGCCAGCGCGATGCCGACGCCCGGCGACAGACTCTCTCCCGCCAGTAGCGCGATCACGGCGGCGATCGCGCCCTCGGTCGAGATCAGCGGAGCCACGAGCACCACCTGGCCGATCCGCATCCCCATGTACGCCAGGCCGAGGCCGGCGACGTTGCCCGCGCCCGAGATCACCAGCCAGGTGAGCGACTCGGCGCCGAGGTGGGGGACCCCCTCGGCGGCAGCGATCGGAACCGTGAGCACGAGCCCGACGACCATCACCCACGCGACCACCGACCAGGGATCGATCATCCGGCTCGATCGCGACGAGCACAGCGTCGAAATCGCCCAGGCCAGGGCAGCCCCCAGCCCGCCGAGGATGGCGATCATCGCGGGGCGACGCCGGCGGGAAGCACTCAGCTCGCGATGCGCTCGCCGCTGTCGGGATCGAACAGGTGGATCCGCGACGTGTCCATCCACAGCTCGGCCTGCTTGCCCTCGCCGATCCGGCTCGAGGCGTCCAGCCGCGCCACGACGTCCGTCGCCTCGGGGATCGCGGTGTCGTCTGACTCCGCGGCGGCGGCCTTGACCTCGCGGACGTGGGGGTGGTCGAACGACCCCTGCCCGTTCTCGTCGCCGAGCGTGAGGTGCGCGTAGACGTCCGAGCCGGTGGACTCGAGCACGTCGACCAGCGCGTTGACGCGCATCCCGTGGCCGCGCTCGGTCGCCAGCGTGGCGTCCTCGAAGTCCTCGGGCCGGATCCCGACCAGCACCTTGCCCTGGCGGTCGGGGGCGCGGAAGCCGCCGTTGTCGCCGTCCGACGGCGGCACGGTCGCCAGCGGGAAGCGCAGCGAACCGTCGCCGATCTCGCCCGGCATGAAGTTCATCGCGGGCGCGCCGATGAAGCCGGCCACGAACACGTTGCGAGGCCGGTTGTAGAGGTCGTCGGGCGTCCCCAACTGGAGCAGCACGCCGTCGCGCATCACCGCGAGGCGGTCGCCCAGCGTCATCGCCTCGGTCTGATCGTGGGTGACGTACACCGTGGTGGTGTTCAGTCGGCGCTGGATCCGCAGGATCTCCGCGCGGGTCTGGATCCGCAGCTTGGCGTCGAGGTTGGAGAGCGGCTCGTCCATCAGGAACGCGGTGGGGTCGCGGACGATCGCGCGGCCCATCGCCACGCGTTGGCGCTGGCCCCCCGACAGGTTCGCCGGCTTGCGGTCCAGTTGGTCGGAGATCCCCAGCAGCCCGGCCGCCTGCTCCACGCGCTGTCGGATCTCGTCGGCGGAGACGCCGGCGCGCTTGAGCGCGAAGCCCATGTTCTTGGCCACCGTCATGTGCGGGTAAAGCGCGTAGTTCTGGAAGACCATCGCGATGTCGCGGCTGCGCGGGGTGAGGTCGTTGACGACCCGGTCGCCGATCAGGATCTCCCCGGCGGTGATCGCCTCCAAGCCGGCGATCATCCGCAGCAGCGTGGTCTTGCCGCAGCCCGACGGACCGACCAGGATCATGAACTCGCCGTCGGCGATCTCCAGGTCGAGGTCCCGCACGGCCACGGTCCCGTCGCGGTAGCGCTTGGTCACGGACTTGATTGCGATTGCGGCCATCTCGCCTCCTCCCTGAGCTGGGAATACCCCGCTATGTCGTCACCGGTCGCATCGCGACCACATTCTTCCGCGCATCGGCCACGCCGCCCTGGGAGAGCAGCTGTGCCCGCACCGCCCGGAGGGCCACCGCGATCGCTCCCTGCAGCGCCGCGCGATCGCCCAGCAGGCTCGTCTCGATCCGCGCGGTGATCGGTACCAGCGCCGCGGCGGCGCCGCGCACCGGCCGCAGCAGCAGGGGGTTGGAGCCGATCCCGCCGCCGAGCACGACCAGCTCGGGGTCGAGGATCGCGCACACGGTGGCGATCGCCGCGCCCAGCCGCGAGGCGACATGGTCGACGACCTCGCGGGCGATGGCATCCCCGGAGGCGGCGAGCTCGAACACCTCGTGGGCAGACGAGATCCCGCCGCCGTCGCCGTCTCGGTCGCCGTCTCGCCGGGCCTTGAAGGCGGTCAGGATCCCCGATGCGGCGACCTCGTCCTCGAGCCCCCCGTGCAGGCGGTGGCGGGGGTCGAACGGGTCGCCGACCAGCGGCAGGTAGCCGATCTCCCCGGCGGCGCCGTGGGCGCCCCGGACGAGCTCTTCGTCGATGATCACGCCCATCCCGATCCCGGCGCCGATCCCGATGTAGACCACCGTCGAGATCCCCCGCGCCAGCCCGAACCACTTCTCGCCGACGGCGGCCAGGTTGACGTTGTTGTCGATCAGCACGGGCAGGTCGAAGCGGTCGCGGATCACCTCGAGCGGGTCAAAGCCGCCGTCCGGGGTGACGTTGTAGGCCAGCGACGTGACCCGGCCGCTGCTGCGGTCGATCACGCCGGGCGTCGAGATCCCGAGCGCCAGCGGGCGGCCATGAGAGCCGCCGGCCTGGTCGATCACCTCGCTGATCATCTCGAGCACCTGGACGCCGACGGCGCGGCTGCCGTCCTTGGTGGTCGGCTGCTGCAGATCGCAGATCGGCTCGCCGAACAGGTCGGCGGCGGCGACCCGCACATTGGTGCCGCCGATGTCGCCGCCGAGCACGAACCCAGCTCGGTTGGAGACGACGTACGCCACCGGCTTGCGGCCACGGGGCCCGGAGCGCGTGCCGGCGGCGCGCACCAGGCCCGCCTGTTCCAGGCGCGAGACGGCCGCCGAGACGGTCGGCTTGGACAGCGTGGTGGCCGAGGCGATCTCGGGACGGGTGATCGGGCCCTCGCGGAAGATCGTCTCGAGCACGGCCTGCTCGCCGAGCTCGCGGAGCATGCCCAGCCGCGAGTCAGAACGTTGCGTCCAAGCCCGTCCGCGTCCCGATTGGTGACCGTCTTCTGGCACAGTCGTTAGGTTCCTTTACGAATGCCTTTACCCGCTTGACGGCCAAGAATAGGGACAGTAGGGTTTTTCCGGCAAGCTTCTTACAAAAGTTTCAGCTCTGCCTGTCTTGGAGGAGGAACGCATGGGCCTGGACGAGTCGCACACCGAGGGGCGGAACTACACGCGCCGCAAATTCATCACGGCGGGTGTCAGCACCAGCGCCGCTTTGTATCTGGCCGCCTGCGGTGGCTCCAGCTCGGGCTCGAGCTCGTCGAGCTCGTCGGGCGCCTCCACCGGAGCCTCGAGCGGGCCGGTCACGCTCAACAACCTGTTCATGCAGCAGGCGGGCTACAGCCCTGCCGATCTCGCATCGATGACGGCCGCCTTTGAGAAAGCCAACCCGAACATCAAGATCAACAACACGCTCGTCGGCTACAACGCGCTGCACGACAAGATCGTCTCGGCCGCCCCGGCGGGGACCTACGACGTCGTTCTGGGCGACGTGATCTGGCCGGCCGAATTCGGCTCGAAGGGGATCGTCCGGGACATCAGCGACAAGGTCAAAACCCTCCCAACCAGCCAGATCTTCCCGGGCGCCCTGATCATGGCCGACTACCAGAACAAGTACTACGGGATGCCGTGGATCCTGGACACCAAGTACATGTTCGCCAACGGGTCGATGCTGAAGAAGGCCGGCGTGACGCCGGCGGACGTGAAGACGTGGGACGGCGTGGTGGCCGCGCTGAAAAAGATCAAGGCCAAGGGCATCGTCAAGTACCCCTGGATGGGTAGCTGGATGCAGGCCGAGGCTGTGATCTGCGACTACGCACAACTGCTCGGCGCGTTCGGCGGAAAGTTCCTCGACGCTTCCGGCAAGCCGGCGTTCCAGACCGGCGGCGGCCTCCAGGCGTTGCAGTTCATGACGATGCTGCTCGACGAGAAGCTGGCCGACCCCGCCTCGACGAGCTCCGACGAGGCGGCTGTGTTGAAGGCGTTTGCGCAGGGGCACATCGCGATGAACCTCAACTGGACCTTCCAGCTGGCGGGCGCGCTCGATCCGAAGCAGAGCCTGGTCAGCAAGGACGACGTGATGATCCTGCACACGCCGGCGGGCTCAGCTGGTGGATCGGCGCCGGGCTGCAACGGCGGGCAGCCGGTGATGATCACCACCGGTAGCAAGCACCCCGACCAGGCGTGGGAGTACATCAAGTTCATCACCAGCCAGCCGGTCCAGGATCAGCACGCGACCGTCTCCCTGCCGATCTGGGCGGCGTCGTACACCGATCCGGCGGTTATCAAGTCCGCGGGTTCACAGCTCGTCTCGGTCGCCAAGACCGAACTTCCCAACTTGATCCTGCGCCCGCAGGTGACCAACTACAACGCGGCCTCACAGGCGCTCCAGGTCCAGATCCAGGAAGCACTGCTCGGCAAGAAGAGCCCGCAGGCTGCGCTCAACGCCGCGGCGTCGCAGTTCAGCTCGGGCGCGCCGGCGTGATCCGCGATCATCGCTGATGGCGAGTGGGGCGTCAGCGGAGAAAGCCGGCCTTCCAGTCCGTGTAAGCGGCACGAGCTGGCTTGCGCGCACGCGCGAGGGACGCTTCGCCCTCGCGCTGCTCGCCCCCAGCATCATCGTCGTCTTCGGGATCGTGATCTATCCGATCCTGCGGACGATCTACACGTCGCTGTTCGCGGTCGACACGCCCTTCCCGGGCTCGTTTCCCTGGGTCGGACTTCGCAACTACACATTCGCGCTCGGCCAGGGCGAGTTCTGGTCGGCTGTCGAGCGCACCGCGTACTTCACGTTCGTGTCGACCGGATTCGAGCTCGTGTTCGGGATCGCGATCGCGCTGCTGCTGTACGCGCCGCTGCGGGGCCGCTGGCTGTTTCGCACGATCGTGGTGCTGCCGTGGGCGTTGCCGACGATCGTCAACGGCGCGATGTGGCGCTACTTCTTCGACGCCCAGTACGGCGTGATCAACGCGGCGCTGACACAGCTGGGGATCCAGTCCTCGTATCACGCGTGGCTGAGCTCGCCGTTCGCCGCGCTGAACATCGTGATCCTCGCCGACGTGTGGAAGAACACCTCGCTGGTGGCGTTCTTCCTGCTCGCCGGTCTGACCACGATTCCGAGCGACCTGTACGAAGCCGCGCGGGTCGACGGCTACGGGCGCTGGGGCGCGTTCGTGCACATCACGCTGCCGCTGCTGCGCCCGGTGATCGTGGTCGTGCTGGTGCTGCGCACGATCGAAGCGTTCAAGGTGTTCGACATCATCTACGTGATGACCGGCGGGGGCCCGGCCAACGGAACCCAGAGCATCGCCTTCTACGCCTACCAGCGGGCGTTCTCGGATGAGTTCTTCGGCTACGGATCGGCGCTGTCGGTCCTGATCGTGCTGTTCATCCTCGGCTTCGCGATCGTGTACATCCGGCTGCTGCGCTCCGACGCGTACGCCACCGCATGACCGGGTGCAACTGACATGCAGGACTCCAGGCGCTTCCGGATCTTCATCCACCTGGCGGCGATCCTCGTGTCGCTGATCTTCCTGGCGCCGTTCATCTGGCTGTTGATCGCCAGCGTGTCCTCGCAGGCGTCGCTGCTGAAGATCCCCCTGCAGTGGATCCCCAGCCACGTCTCGTTCGAGCGCTACCACCAGATCTTCAGCTCCCCGCAGGGCACGATCTTCGGAAACTTCCGTGCGTCGCTGCTCAACAGCCTGATCATCGCCAGCGCCACCGTGGCGATCTCGATCACGGTCGGGGTGTTCGGCGCCTACGCGTTCGCGCGGCTGCGGTTCCGCGGCCAGCGCGCCTCGCTGCTGCTGTTCCTGTCCACCTACATGGTCCCGCCGATCGCGCTGGTGATCCCGCTGTACCTGATCATGGTCCGCCTGCACCTGCTCAACACGCGGTGGGGGCTGATCATCGTGTACTGCACGTTCGCGACGCCGTTCGTGCTGTGGATCATGGGCAACTACTTCCAGACGATCCCCCGCGACCTCGAGGACGCCGCGCGGATCGACGGATGCAGCCGGATCGGCGCGCTGTTCAGGGTGATCCTGCCGCTGGCTCGGCCGGGGCTACTGTCGACGATGCTGTTCGCGTTCCTGATCGCCTGGGACGAGTTCCTGTACGCGCTGATCTTCACCTCGACCAACGCGTCCAAGACGATCCCGGTGGCGATCGCTGAGTTCACCGGCCGCTACACGACCGACTTCGGCCTGCAGGCGGCCGGCGGGATCCTGGCGGCGGTGCCGCCAGTGCTGATCGCCGTGATCTTCCAGCGCTACATCGTCGGCGGTTTGTCGTCGGGGGCGGTGAAGGGATGAGCACGGCGGCCTTCCGGGAGGCGATCTTCCGTCAGCCCGAGAACCTGCGGGCGGCGGCCGGCGCGTTCGCCGACGCTATCGCCGAGGTCGACATCCGGGCGCTGTGCGGCGGCACCGTCGTGCTCAGCGGCATCGGCGCGAGTGCGCACGCGCTGATACCGGCGACGCGCGAGCTGCGCGCGGCGGGCCGCCGGGCGTTTGCGGTGTCGGCCGCCGAGCTCGGCGACGACAGCGCCGCGCGGCTCGGGGACGCGTTCGTGATGGTCTCGCAATCGGGCGCGAGCGTCGAGACCGTCGCCGCGCTCGAGCACATCGGCCGGGCGCCCGTGGTCGCGATCAGCGCCAACGGCGACAGCCCGCTGGCGCGCGCGGCCGACGTGTGGCTGCCGCTGGGGCCGCTCCCCGACACGCCCGTGGCCACACTGTCGTATACGGCCACGCTGCAGGCGCTGGGGATGCTGTGCGACGCGCTGCTCGACACGCCCCCGCGGGAGTCGGTCTGGGACCGGCTGCCTAAGCTGGCGGCCGGCGTGATCGAGCGTGGGGACGGCGACGCCGCGGCCTTGGCTGAACGGTTCGCGGCCGTGCGGGCGCTCGACGCCGTCGGCGGCGGGCCGGCGCACGCGTCGGCGCGCGAGACCGCGCTGCTGGCGCGCGAGGCGCTACGGCTGCCGGCGACGGGGATGGAGACGCGCGAGTACCTGCACGGGCCGCTGGAGGCGGTGACCCCGGAGTTCGGCTGCGTCGTGTTCGGGCGTGACCGTGAGCAGGGCCTGGCCGCGGAGCTGGGGTCGTTCGGCGCGAATGTCGCGCTGATCAGCGACACCGCGCCGACCCACGTCGAGGGCGTGCACGTGATCGGAGTGCCCGAGGTCACGCGCCTGGCCGCGCCGATCCTGCAGATCCTCCCCGGCCAACTGCTGGTCGAGCACACCGCCCGGCTGCGCGGCCTGGAGATCCGCGAGCTCACCCGCCAGCAGCAGGACACCAAGGTCGTTTGATGGACCGGGAGGCGAGTTGCGAGCGGGGGTCGTCTTCCCCTGCGGTGACCGTGATCGGATGCGTGCAGGCCGACGTGCTGATGAGCCCGGTGGCCGAGCTGCCGGCGCCCGGCGGCACCTCGCTGACCGACCAGATGAACATGCGGACCGGCGGGGCGGGCGCGAACGCCGCACTCGCGTCCGCCGAGGCCGGGCTCTCGGTGCGGCTGATCGGCTGCGTCGGAGACGACCAGATCGGGCGCTGGATGCAGGAGCAGCTCGAACCGTTCGGGCTGGCCGCCGAGCTGGTCGTGGTGGGGGCGCAGGCCAGCGGGCTGACGGTCGCGCTCGAGTCCCCGGCGCGCGACCGCACGTTCCTCACCTATCTCGGCGTCAACGCCGTGTGGGAGCCGTCGATGATCCCCGCCGACGCGCTGGACTGCGACCACTTGCTGTTCTGTGACTACTTCGTCGCGCCCGGGCTGCAGGGCGACGCCGGTCGGGGGCTGCTCGATGCCGCCCGCGCCGCCGGCGCGCGGACATACTTTGACACCGCCTGGGACCCCGACAACTTCGCGCCCGCGACCCGCGCGCAGCTCCGCGCGTTGCTGCCGTCGGTCGACGTGTTCCTGCCCAACGAGGCCGAAGCGTGCGCGATCGCCGGCGTGCCGGGCGGCGACGCGATCGGCGCCGCCCGCTCGCTGCAGGACGCTTCCGGAGGGTGGGTGGTGGTGAAGCTCGGAGCGCGCGGGTGCCTCGCGGTCGGCCCCGGCGGCGCGGAGCTGTCGGTCCCGGCGCCCGCAACCGCGGTGGCCGACACGACCGGCGCCGGCGACGCGTTCAACGCCGGGCTGATCCGCGCGCTCGCAGACGAGCTGGCGTGGCCCGACGCGCTGGCGGCGGCGGCGCGGTTCGCCTCCGAGCTGATCTCACGGCCGTCGGGCGACCGCCACCGGGTCAGCGTGCCCGGCGACGGCGTCAGAGACTAGTCACCAGTCGACTCGTCGAGCAGCGTCGCCACATCGATCACCCGGAGCTGCTCGCCGGCTCCCTGGACGCCGTCGTCGAGCATCACCGTGCAGTACGGACACGCCACTGCGAGCGTGCCGGCGCCGGTGCCGGCCGCCTCGCGGACACGCTCCTCGTTGATCGGCTTGCCGCGCTCCTCCATCCACATGTGCGCGCCGCCGGCGCCGCAGCAGAACGTCTGCTTGCCCGAGCGCTTCATCTCGACCGGCTCGCCGACCGCGGCGACGAGCTCGCGCGGGGCCTCGAGCACGTCGTTGTGGCGGGCCAGATAGCAGGAGTCGTGGTAGGTGATGCTGAGGCTGTCGTCCCGTGCCGGCCGCAAGCGGCCCTCCTTGACCAGTCGCGACAGCAACTCGGAGTGGTGGATCACCTCGTAGCTGCCGCCGAAGTCCGGGTACTCGTTGGTCAGCGTGTTGAAGCAGTGGGGGCAGTTGGCGATGATCTTGGTCACGCCCGCCTCGTTGAGCGTCTGCACGTTGCGCTCGGCGAACGCCTGGAACACGTACTCGTTGCCCATCCGCCGGGCCGGGTCGCCGGTGCAGCTCTCGCGGGGTCCAAGGATCGCGAACTCGACGTCGGCCTTCTGCAGCAGCCGAGCAGTGGCCTCGGCCGTCCGCCGGGCCCGCTCGTCGAACGACGACGCGCAACCAACCCAGTACAGGTACTCGGGCGCCGGATCGCCGGGCTCGAGGAGCCTGACCCCCAGCTCGGCCGCCCAGTCGGCGCGTTCGGACTGCGGCTTGCCCCAGGGATTGGAGGCGCGCTCGACGTCGCGGAGCATCGGCTCGGCCTCGGACGGGAAGCTCGATTCGACCATCACCAGGTGCCGGCGCAGGTCGACGATGTGGTCGACGTGCTCGATCGACACCGGGCAGGCCTGCACGCAGGCGCCGCAGGTGACGCAGTCCCATACGGACTCCTCGGGGACCGCCCCCGGGACCAGCGCCGTCTCCTCCTGGGCGAGCACGTAGTCGCGCAGGCCCATGATCACGAGCTTGGGCGACAGCGTCTTGTCGGTGCCCCACGCCGGGCAGACGTCCTGGCAGCGGCCGCACTCCGTGCACGAGTAGGTGTCGAGCACCTGCTTCCAGGTCAGGTCGGCGGCGGTGCCGGCGCCGAACCGGAGCTCCTCCTCGGGTACCGAGTCGTCGTCGAACCGCAGCGGCTCCAGCCGGCCGCCCGAGCGGGTGCGCCCGAACCACACGTTGATCGCCGCGGTCGCAATGTGCAGATGCTTGGAGCGCGGCAGGTAGGCCAGGAACGTGAGGATCGTGAGCACGTGCGCCCACACGAACACGCGCTCGAGCACGCGGGTTGCCTGGTTGTGGCCGAACAGGTGCGACAGCGCGTTGGAGACCGGCGACCAGGATCGCGGCCACTCGTTGAGGCCGAGCGCGATTCGCGTGGCGTGCCACAGCAACAGCGTGATCACGATCGTCCCGATCAGGGCCAGGATCAGGTCGGCCTCGCCGAGGTGGCTGCCCTCGAACCGGCGCGGGCGCTGGACCTTGCGGATGTACAAGGCCGCCAGCACGCCGATCAGCACCAGCACGCAGAACAGGTCGACGATTGCCGCGTACCACCCCTGGCCTCCCAGCCAGGGGAGCGTGGCGTCCTTGTCGACGACGCCGATCAGCGCGATCAGGATCGTCGGCGCCAGCACCAGGAAGCCCCAGAAGATGAACGCGTGCATCAGCCCGGGGCCGAGCCGCTGGAGCAGCTTGCGCTGGCCGAACACGATCGTCGCCTCGTGGCGGGCGCGGACCTCGACGTCGCCGGTGCGGGCGGTGGGCTGCGCCCTGCGAGCGATCCCGACCAGCTCGGTGACCCGGCGCGTGAACAGTGTGCCGCTGGTACCGATCGCGGCGGCGAGCGCGACGGCGGCGGCGGGCGAGACTATGTGCCCCTCGCCTTCCTGACCTCGGCGCTGATCGCCGGCAGGATCTCGTGAAGGTCGCCGATCACCGCGTAGTCGGCGCTGGCGAAGATCGACGCCTCGCCGTCCGCGTTGATCGCCAGCAGCTTCTTGGCGCCCTTGCAGCCGGCCATGTGCTGCGTGGCGCCGCTGATCCCACAGGCGATGTAGATCTCCGGCGAGATCTTGGTGCCGGTCTGGCCGACCTGGTCGGTGTGCGGGCGCCAGCCGGCGCTGGTCACCGCGCGCGAGCAGCCGACGGCACCGCCGAGCAGCTCGGCGAGCTCCTCCACGATCGCAAAGCCCTCGGCTGAGCCGACGCCGCGGCCGCCGGAGACGACCACGTCGGCGTCGGCGAGCGATACGCCGGCGGAGGTGGCTTGCTTTCGCTCGATGAGTCGTGCGGTGATGGGGGCTTGCAGGGCGGCCGGGTCGACTGCAATCGTCTCGACGTCGGCGATCGGGGCCTCCGCGACGGCGTGGGGAGCGCTGGTGAGCAGCAACGGAGAGCCGTGCACGTGTGCCTCCTCGAGCAGGCTGCCGCCCCAGCGGATCCGGGTCACGGTGGCGGGGTCGCCGGGCGTGACCGATGTGCAGTTGGCGGCCATCGGGAGGTCGAGCACGGCTGCCACGTGGGCCAGCAGCTCGTTGCCGCGGTCGGTTCCGGGGGCAACCACGGCGGTGGGCGTGCGGCTCCGGATCGCCGCGGCGAGCGTTTGGCCCCAGGCCGCGGGGGCGTAATCGTCGCCCGCGATGACGATCGCGGCCACATCGGCATCGATCGTCTGTGCCAGCGCGAGCGCCTGCTGGGAGAGCTCGTCGGCGGGATCCTCGATGTAGGCCAGCACGGTCACAGCACGCCCACCTCCCGGAGCACCTCGACCACCGCGGGCGCGGCGTCGGGGCCGTTGCCGAGCACTTCGGCCTGCTTGGCGGTTCCGGCCGGGAGCTTCAGCTTGACCAGCTCGAGTCGCGGGTCGGCTGGGCTCGGCGTGAGCGTCTGGAGCGGCTTGCGCTTGGCGCGCAGCCGGCCGGGGACAGACGGGTAGCGGGGGAGGTTGATGCCCTCCTTGACGGTCACCACCGCCGGCGTCGGGACCTCGTAGACGTCGCGGCCTCCGGGTACCTCCTGCTCGCAGCGGACGGTGGCGCCATCGACCTCGATCGCTTTGATCCCGGTCATGCAGGGGAGGCCGAGCGCGTGCGCGACGCGGATCGCCACCTGGTAGTTGCCCGCGTCGGCGGACTCGTTGCCGAACAGGATCAGGTCGAACGGCTCGGGCTGCTGCTTGATCGCGTCGACGATCGCCCCGGCCGTCGCCTGCGGGTCGCACTCGCTGCCGTCCGTTACCAGGTGGATCGCGCTGTCGACGCCGATCGCCATCAGGTCGCGCAGCTGCTCCTCGGCCTCGGGCGGGCCGAGCGTGAGCACCGCGCTGGTGCCGCCGTGGCGCTCGATCAGCCGCACCGCCTCCTCGGCGCCGCACTCCTCGTGCGGGCTGACCGTAAACCCGAGGTGGCGCGTCTGGATCGCGCGCTCGTCGTCGGTGAGCGTGATCTTGCCGCCGGTCAGGGGGACGCGCTTGACGCAGACGAGGACGTTCATCGCGTGGATGTCACGAGCGGACGCGCGTGTTCTCGGGGTCGAAGACCGGCGTCGAGTCGTTGCACTGGACCGTCACCGGGTAGCGCTCGCCCATGTACTGGACCGCGAGCTGCTCGCCGACGTTGGCGTGTTCGGGCGGCAGGTAGCTCATCAGGATGTGCTTGCCGAGCGAGGGGCCGGCGCCGGCGCTGGTCACGTAGGAGCGTCGGCCCTTGGCGTCCGTGAGCGGCTTAGCCTCACGGGTGAGGATCGGCTCGTGGCCGAGCATGTAGCGCTTGACGCCCGACTTCGAGGTGTGGTCGTCGACGGTCAGCGTGCACAGGATCGCCGCCGGATCCTCGCCCCGGTGGGCGACGTGCGCCTCCTTGCCGATGAAGTCCTGGTCCTTGAGCCTGCCCCACGCCATCCCGGCCTCGACCACGTTGTACTCGCCCTCGAGCTCGGCGCCGTAGGCGCGGTAGCACTTCTCCAGCCGCCCGGTGGTTCCGTACACGCCGATCCCAACCGGCCGCAACCCGTCCGGTCCGCCCGCCTCGACGAGCACGTCCCACAGCCGCGCGCCCTGCTCGATCGGCACGTACAGCTCCCAGCCGAGGTCGCCGACGTAGGAGATGCGCGAGGCCATCACCGGGATCGTGTCGATCTCGATCGTCTTGGCGGTGGCGAACGGGAAGCCCTCGTGGGAGACGTCGTCGGACGTGACCCGCTCGAGGATGTCGCGCGCACGCGGACCCCACAGACCCAGGGTGCACCAGGCGCTGGTCAGGTCCTGGACCTGCGCCGAGCCGTCCTCGGGCAGATGCTCGGCGAACCACTTCAGGTCCGACATCCCGTAGGCGCCGCCGGTCACGACCCGGAACATGTCATCGCCCAGGCGCATGATCGTGAGATCCTGCCGGAAGCCGCCGCTCGGGGTCAGCAGCGGCGTGTACACGACGCGGCCGTGGGCCACGTCCATCTGGCGCATCGCCACGCGCTGGACCACGTCGAGCGCTCCGGGGCCGGTGACGTCGAACACCGCGAACGCCGACAGGTCGACGATCCCGGCACGGTCGCGCATCGACAGGTGCTCGGCGTTGACGATCGGCGACCACCAGCGCGAGTCCCACTCGGCCTCGCGGCGGGTCACGCGGTCGCCGTACTCCTCGAGCAGGGACGCGTTTGATTGGTACCACTGCGGGCGCTCCCAGCCGGCGGCCTCGAAGAAGACCGCGCCGTGCGCCTGCTCGCGCTCGTAGAACGGCGACAGCCGGACCCGGCGGTTGGACTCCCACTGCTCGCCCGGGTGGACGATCCCGTACATCTTGTTGAAGCTCTCCGAGGCGCGAGCGACGACGTGGCCGCTGGCCTTCTGGTGGGAGTACAGGCGCGCGATGTTGGAGTCGTAGACGTCGATCTCGGATTCGCCCTCGACGATCAGCTCGGCGACGGTCTTGCCGACGCCGGGCCCCTCCTTGATCCACACCGCGGCCGCCGACCACAGGCCCTTGACCTCCTGGGTCTCGCCGAGCAGCGGCATCCCGTCGCCGGTAACCGACAGCAGGCCGTTGATCGCGTACTTCACGCCGACCGACTCGTCGCCGACGATCTCGGGCATCAGCTCGAGCGCGAGCTCCAGCTGGGGCTCGAAGTCGTCCTGGGTGAACGGCAGCTCGGTCGGGGTCAGCGCCGCCTCGTCGGCCGAGGGGATGTCGGCCGGGGCGACCACGATCGGGCGGTGCGCGTAGGAGCCGATCTCCAGGCCCGTGCCCTCCTGGCGCTCGTACATGTTCTCGTCCATGTCGCGGACGATCGGGAACTCGATCATCCCCTTGGCGTCCGCGAACCGGGGCGCGGGGCCGATGTCGATCATCTGGTGGACCATCGGCGTGAGCGGGATCGAGGCGCCCGCCATCCGCGCGATCAGGGGGCTCCACACGCCGCAGCAGATCACCACGGTCGTGGCGTCGAGGTCGCCGCGGCTGGTGCGCACGCGCTGCACGCGGCCGCCGGGCACGTCGAAGCCGAGCACCTCGGTGTTGGCCGAGACCTTGAGCCCGGCCTCGGCCGCCCGCTCGCGCATGATCGTTCCGGCCCGGAGCGAGTCCACGACGCCGGCGCCTGGCGTGTGGAAGCCGCCCAGGATCAGCGACTCATCGATGAACGGGACCAGCCGCTTGACCTCGGCGGGGGTGATCAGCGAGACCGGCTCGACGCCCCAGGCCGCGGCCGAAACCATCCGCCGGTCGAGCTCCTGCATCCGCTCGTCGGTGCGGGCGATCTCGATTCCGCCGCTCTCCACGAACACGCCCAGCTCGACGTACTGGCGCATGCTCTCGAGCGTCAGCTGCGTCATCTCCTTGGAGTGGTCGACCGGGAAGATGAAGTTCGACGCGTGGCCGGTCGAGCCGCCCGGGTTCGGGAGCGGGCCCTTGTCGACCAGCGTGATGTCGGTGACGCCGAGCCGGGTGAGGTGGTAGGCGATGCTGTTGCCGACGATCCCGGCGCCGATCACGACGATCGGCTGGCTGCGAGCGGAGCTCATGTCGGCAACTGATATATCAGATGGTGTTCACGGGCGCGAGGCGAGTTCGCGGTTCGCTGGCGCGGGCACGCCGGAGCAGGCGAGCGTCCCACTCGAGCCTTCTGGGGTCCACCGCGGGGCGTTTGCCACGTGGGGCGTGACGACGTCCCAGAGCCCGAGGGAGAAGCCTCGACTGGGACGTTAAGCACGCGGCCCGCGCGCGCCACGACCGCGCGTGCGGGTACCTGAGCCCGTGGAACCTTCGCTCGCGGAACGGGCGGCCGCTGACGCGCGCACCGCGGCCCGTCGGCGAAGCACCAGCACGGCCCCGACGGCCAGCACGAGCACCAGGATCGGGATTCCGAAGATGATCACCGGCGAGGTCCCGCCGCCGCCCGAGCTCGATGACGACGCCTCCGACCCGCCCGTGGTCGACTTGCCGTTGGCCTTGGCGATCCGGTCGACGGCCTGGACCGCGGCGGCGGCGAGGCCGTTGGACTTCTGGGCCTTGTCGATCTTCAACCCGGCGACCGAGCTCAACGGCCCCGCGTGGACCAGCCCGAACCCGTTGGGCATCACCACCAGCAGCGGCTGGGGCTTCTGGAAGGAGATCTCGCGGTCGAGGAACTCGGCGTACTGCTGGGGCTTGCCGAAGATGCTCGGCAGCGCCCCGAGATCGACCGGGCTCTGGATGATCGCGACCTTCAGGTTCATCCCGTTGGCCTTCAGCCCGCCCAGCTTCTGTTCGAGCTGGCGCTGCAGCGCCGGCGACACCGCCGGCTGGTAGGGGTAGAAGACCTGGCTGCCGAGCAGGATGTCGCTGGCCGGGTCGGCGTCAGCGGCTGCCGGTCCGGCGGTCAACAGCGGCAGCGCCAACGCGACCAGCACCGCCAGCGGCCACAGCCGGCGTGCGATCCTGCTGCTGAGCGTGCTCGCGCTCACCGGCGACGACGCTAGATGATTGAGCTCGAATTGTCGTATCCGTCTGCACGCGTCTCGCGGCACCGGATCGCCACCCACCAAAGGGAGCCCGTGGCTCCGCCACTGTGCCCCCTTTTGTGTGCGTCGCCCGGCACTCCCGAGCCACGCACATCCGAACCCGCCAATTCGAGCTCAATCATCTACTTCAGCGCCGACTGCAGCGCCTGTCGCACTTCGTCGATCCCGAACGCCCCCTCGAGCCGGGACGTGATCACGCCCTGGCGGTTGATCGCGAACAACCACGGCTCGGTCTGCAGATGGAACGCCTTGAGCTGGGGGCGGAGTCCCTTCGTCGGCTGGTTGGCGACGTAGACCTCCTGGTGGATGAAGTCGATCTTGCCGGCGAACTGCTTCTGGAGCGAGACGGCGATGTCGGTGACCGGCCCGCAGACCTTCGAGATGCACAGCTGCGGGGTGGAGAACAGCAGCGCCACCGGGCGTTTGCCGAGCACCTGGTTCAGCGACACCGAGTGCATGTTCTCGGCGGGCAGCCGGGTGGTGAGCAGCGCCGTGTCGCCATGCACGCTCGCCAGGGTGTCGGTGGCGACCGCCGGCGGGCGCTGGCCGACGTTGGGGATCGGCGAGGACCTCGCGACCGCAACCTCGCCGGGCGAGCCGACCAGGCCCTTCGGGGTCTTGGTCAGAGCCAGCACCGTGTAGGTCCCGGCGTGCGGCAGCGGGATCTGGGCCGAGTAGATCGCCTGGATCCCGCCGGGGCCGGCGTTCTGCTTGCTGCGGTACTGCGGCGCTACGACCATCGGGTCGGCCGGGGCCAGGAACGGCCCTTGCGCCGGGCTCTTCGGGTTCTTGGCCACGTAGATCGCGGTCGGCGCGTAGACGAACCCGCCGGCGCCCGTGTTGACCGCGAACGCCACCCGACGCGTGCCGGGCGTGAACGTCCCGGTGGCTCCCCCGAACTGCGCCGAGGACTTGACCAGCGCGCCCAGTTGGGTCAGCGAGCGCCCGTGCGCGGCCGGGAAGTCACCGGCGGCGGGGTGCTCGGCTGCCGACAGGCTGGCGACCGCGGTCTGCGCGGCGTTGGCCTGGGCCCGTTTCGTGGCGGCGGCCTGGGAGCTCGTGCTCGTCGTCTTCGACGTCGTCGAGTCACTGCTCGAGGATCCGCAGCCGGCGACCGCCAGCGCGACCGCGCCGAGCAACACCAGGACACGTGGGGGCAGTGAAGTCATGTCGTTGATGATGTCCGAAAGCGCGGATCCGTTCCCCGGCGGCCCGAATGCCTCTCCGTGGCGGCCCAGATGCGCCTCTACCTGTTTGTAGCGAACCGGTGGCCCATTCCCCGCTGTTTGCACGTAAAGATCCTGTTACCGGAGACCGCCTCCGGACGTCCGTTTGGACCGTGGGTTAGAGTGCGCCGCATGGCGGCCGACTCCAGCGACGCGCACAGCCAGGCGCAGGCTCCGCAGCGTTCGCAGACCCGGCTCCGGGTAGCGGTCATCGACCGAGACCCGGGGTTCATGCAGGTGCTGTCAAACCGGCTCGAAGCGCTCCGCTGGGATCACCGAGCGCTGGCGAGCCCCGTGACCACCGAAGTGCTCGTGGCGATGCGCCTGAACGCGCTCATCATCGACGTAGCCGTGCTCGGTCCCGGCAGCTGGGAGTACCTCGAGCGAGTGTGCTCGCGGCTCCCCGGGCTGTCGGTGATCGTCTGCACCGGTCCGTCATCGGTGGTCCAGCGGGTGCGGGGCCTCAGGCTCGGCGCCGACGCGTGGATCACCAAGCCGTGCCACCCCGAAGAGCTGATCTGCGTGATCGAGGCCGCCGTCCGGCGCCATCGGCGCAACGAGATGCCCGTGATGGAGTCCGCCGTCAAAGTCGGCGAGATCACGATCCGCCCGGATCTCTACCAGGCCTACAGCGAGACCACGAGCCTCGAGCTCACCGCGCGTGAGTTCGAGATCCTGAACCTGCTCGCGCAGTCAGACCGGGTACTGCGCCGGGAGGAGATCTACGAGCGGGTCTGGGGCTACGCGATGGCTCACGGCGATCGCTCAGTCGACGTGTTCGTGCGCAAGCTGCGCCAGAAGCTGCGCGTGGCATCGCCGCAATGGAATTACATCCACACGCATTTCGGGGTCGGTTACCGTTTCGCCCCCGAGAGCGACGGCCGCGCTCCGGTGGCCACTCCGGACCTGGTCGACGCTCAATCCGAGCTCGATCCCGCGCTCGCCGGCTGATCCCCGGCTGAACCCACGGGCCGCCCGTTGCGGCCGATCACAGGTTGTTCACATCGGCGTTACGAGCCGGTAACACGTGTGCGGCTACGCGTCAGGAGCATTGACCCATGGCGGCCACCGTCGACAGGGCGTTCCGCGAGGTGATCGAGGTCGGGCCGCTCGAGATCCTGCCCGAGGAGCATCTCGCGCGCGCACACGGACGGGCACTGATGCTGTCGATCCGGGAGTTGCGCCTGCTCACCGAGCTTGCGCGGAGGACTGACCGGATCATGGCGCGCGAGGAGCTGTTCCAGCTCGTATGGGGGCGGGAGATGCGCGCCGGGGACCGGTCGGTTGACGTATACGTGCGCAAGCTGCGAGTGAAGCTCGAACAGGCGCTGCCGGGTTGGCGCTTCATCCACACGCACTTCGGTTTCGGCTACCGGTTATCGGCCGAACTCGAACAAACCCGAAACGAACGGTTTACAACCGATTAACAACTGAGGCTCCGGTTGCGCCGAGACTCTGGCGCATACCTAAGTTAAGGAGAAGAACCAGTGAGAAGACGTAGCCTTGGCGCGGTCGCGATGGCGATCGTCGTGGTGATCGTGATCGCCGCATGCGGATCCAGCTCGAACAGCTCGTCGAGCGCTCCGGCGCCGTCGGGCGGCTCGAGCTCCTCGAGCTCCTCCGGATCGTCGGGCTCCAGCGGCGGCGGCACGATCAACGGCGCCGGCTCGACGTTCGCGGCCCCGATCTACCAGCAGTGGGGCTCGTCGCTCAAGGGCCAGGGACTGACCGTCAACTTCAACGCGGTCGGGTCGGGCGCAGGGATTGCCCAGCTGCAGTCGGGCACCGTCGACTTCGCGGGCAGCGACCCGGCCGAGCTCCCCTCCGAGGTCTCCCAGGGCAAGGGCCCCGTCGAGCAGTTTCCGGTCGGCTTCGGCGCGGTCACGGTCTCCTACAACCTCTCGGGCATCAAGAGCGGGATCAAGCTCGACGGCACGACGCTGGCCAACATCTTCCAGGGCAAGATCAAGACCTGGGACGACCCGGCGATCAAGTCTCTGAACCCGGGGATGAGCCTGCCCAGCACCAACATCACCGTGGTGCACCGCTCGGACTCATCGGGAACGACGAAGGCGTTCACCACGTACCTGTCGGCCAACAGCCCCGCGTGGACGACGGCTGCGGGCAAGCCCGACAAGATCGTCAAGTGGCCGACCGGGACAGGCGCCAAGGGCAACTCCGGGGTCGCCGCGGCGGTCAAGCAGACCGCGGGAGCCGTCGGCTATGTCGAGCAGGCGTACGCGCTGCAGAATGGCTTCACCTACGCCTCGCTGAAGAACAGCTCCGGCAAGTACCTCGCGCCGACACTCGCCGCGACCTCGGCGGCGGCCGAGGGGATCAAGGTCCCGCCGGACCTGGCGATCAGCACGCTCAACTCGCCCAACTCGGCGGCCTACCCGATCGTGTCCCAGACGTTCCTGATCGCCTACAAGGACATGTGCAAGGCGGGCGTCTCCCAGGGCACGGCGTCGGGCGTGAAGAAATTCTTCAGCTATGGCCTGGGCGCCGGGCAATCGGTGCTCAAGCAGCTGTTCTACGCGCCGCTGCCCGCGAGCCTGCTGTCGAAGGCCAAGGCGCAGCTGGACACGCTGACCTGCAACGGCTCGCCGCTGTCGTAGCGGTGTCCTAGGTGGAAGCAAGCGCCACATCGGTTCACGGCGGCCGCTCGATCCTCGAGCGGTCGCCGCTGCACCGCCTCCCCGACCGCGTGCTGCAGTTCGGGCTGAGCGCGCTCGCCGTGGGCGTGCTGATCCTGATCGGGTACTTCTTCGTGCGCCTGATCGGCCAGTCGGCGACCGCGTTTGGCCACATCGGCTTCTTCAACGTCTTCGTCCGTCAGAACTGGGACGTGTCCCAGCTCCAGCACAATGCGGCCTGCACGACCAACGCCAACGCCGGCTGCACGTTCGGGGCCTGGGCGCTGGTGCTGGGGACGCTGATCACGTCGGCGATCGCGCTGATCATCGGGGTGCCGATCGCCTTGGCCACGGCGCTGTTTCTCACCGAGTTGTGCCCCCGTCGGGCGCGCGGACCCCTGTCGATCGTGGTCGATCTGCTCGCGGCGGTGCCGTCGGTGGTGTACGGGCTGTGGGGCGTGTTCGTGCTGATCCCGCGTCTCAAGCCCTTCCAGCAGTGGCTGTCGAACACGTTCTCGTTTCTGCCGTTCGTCGGCGGCTCGGTCGCGGGCCCCAGCTACTTCATCGCCGGGCTGATCCTGGCGATCATGATCCTGCCGATCGTCTCGGCGATCTCCCGCGAGGTGATCTCCACCGTGCCGTCCGAGCACAAGGAGGCAGCGCTTGCGCTCGGGGCGACCCGCTGGGAGATGATCCGGATCGCGGTGCTGCCGTACTCGCGCGCCGGGATCACCGGCGGGGCGATGCTCGGCTTGGGCCGGGCGATCGGCGAGACGATCGCGGTCGTGCTGGTGATCGGCGACTCGCCGAAGCTGACCGACTCGCTGTTCGCGCAGGGATACACGCTCGCGGCGGTGATCGCCAATGAGTTCGGCGAAGCGGCGTCGACTCCGGTCTACCGCTCGGCGCTGTTCGCCGCCGGGCTGATCCTGTTCGTGCTGACGCTGCTGGTCAACATCATCGCCCGCCGGTTCGTGGTCAGATCGGCGGGCGGCAAGCGTCCCGCCGGCGACGCGATGGCCGGCGGCGTCACCGTCACGGACGCGGCACCGGCATGACCACGCTGCCCGCGATCAGCGCCAGGCGTCGGCGGACGGACGGGATCATGCGCGGGCTGATGGGCCTGGCCACGCTGGTTGCGCTGGTGCCGCTCGTGCTGGTGCTGTACTACCTGTTCCACAAGGGCCTGAGCGCATGGAGCGGGGACTTCTTCACGACCGATCCGAACGGCAACTTCCTCGGCTACCCGGGAGGCGTCCGCAGCGCGATCCTCGGCACGATCGAGATCGTCGCGCTGGCGTCGCTGATCTCGATCCCGATCGGGATCGGGGTCGCGCTGTACCTGACCGAGTACGGCAAGGACTCGTGGTTCGCCAACGTGGTCCGCTACTTCGTCGACGTGATGACCGGCGTCCCGTCGATCGTGTTCGGCCTGTTCATCTACATCGTGCTGGTGCTGGGGCGGGTGGGCGGCACGTTCACCGCGTGGAAGGGGTCGATCGCGCTCGCCCTGCTGATGCTGCCGGTGGTCATCCGCTCGTCGGAGGTCGTGCTGCTGTTGGTCCCGGAGAGCCTGCGCGAGGCCGCACTGGCGCTCGGCGCGCCGCGCTGGCGGGTGGTCTCGCGAGTGGTCCTGCCGACGTCGCTGTCGGGCCTGGTCACCGGCGGCCTGCTGGCGGTCGCCCGCGGTGCGGGGGAGACGGCGCCGCTGCTGTTCACGGTTGCGGTGGCCCAGTCGCTGACCTTCAACCTGGGTCAGACGATGAACACGCTTCCGATTCAGATCTATAACGACATCCAGTCACCGCGTAGCGAAGTGGTTACACGAGCTTGGGGCGCCGCGCTTACGTTGGTGCTGTTGATCCTGATCCTCAACCTGATCGCACGCGCCGCTTCGAGAAGGAGCCGCCTGGCATGATGGAGCCGGAAATCACGCAGGACCAGAGTCCTCCCGAAGTGTCCTCCGCCGAACAGCCCTCAGAGCAGCCGCCCGACCAGTCGCCGCCGGCGTCCGCCACCCAGGCGACGGCCGAGCCCGACGCGAAGCCCGCTCCGGCGCGCAAGCGCCAGGCCCATTCGGTGCTTGTGTCCGACCTGCACGCCTATTACGGCTCGCAGGAGTCAATCAAGGGCATCAGCATGAATTTCTCGGCCAACGAGGTCACCGCGCTGATCGGGCCCTCGGGCTCGGGCAAGTCGACCGTCGTGCGCTGCATCAACCGCATGCACGAGGAGATCCCGGGTGCGCGCGCAGAGGGCAGCGTCAAGCTCGACGACCTCGACGTGTACGACCCCAAGGTCGATGTCACGGCGGTTCGCCGCGCGATCGGGATGGTGTTCCAGAAGCCCAACCCGTTCCCGACGATGTCGATCTTCGACAACGTCGCCGCGGGCCTGCGGCTGACCGGCACCAAGCGCGACAACCTGCGCGAGGTCGTGCACCAGTCACTGCGCTCGGTCGGTCTCTGGAGCGAGGTCAAGGACCGCCTGTCGGAGCCCGGGATCGGGCTCTCGGGCGGCCAGCAGCAGCGCCTGTGCATCGCCCGGACAATCGCGGTCGAGCCGGAGGTGATCCTGATGGACGAGCCGGCCTCGGCGCTGGACCCGGTCTCGACACTGAAGATCGAGGAGCTCGTCGAGGAGCTCAAGCAGCGCTATACGATCGTGATCGTGACCCACAACATGCAGCAGGCGGCGCGGATCGCGGACACGACCGCGTTCCTGCTCGAAGGAGAGTTGATCGAGCACGGCCCGACCAACGACATCTTCACCAACCCCAACGACGAACGCACGGAACGCTACGTCACGGGTAAGTTCGGATAGGAATATAGACGTATGCAGGAAACTCGTCACGCCTTCCGTGAAGCGCTCAAGGAGCTGGAAGACCAGGCCCTGGGCGGCCTCGACCTCGTGATCGGTCAGCTCGACCGCGCGCTCGAGTCGGTCAGCTACCAGGACGTCGAGCTCGCCGGGATGGTCGTCGCCGACGACGACCGGATCGACGGCCGCTATCTGGAGGTCCACCAGGGGATCCTGTCGCTGCTGGCGCGCCAGGCGCCGGTGGCCACGGACCTGCGGATCGTCGCGGCGCTGCTGCAGGTGATCCGCTGCGTCGAGCGGATGGGCGACCAGTGCGTGAACATCGCCAAGCTGGTGCCGCTCTCCGGTCACGAGCCGCCGAAGGACAAGGACATCCTCGACGCGATCGAGCGGATGGGTCAGTACGCGCGCTCCCAGGTCTCCGAGGCCAAGGAGGCATTCGCCTCGCGCAACGTCGACCTGGCCCAGGACCTGGTCCGCCAGGACGCCGAGATCAACCGCCTGAACCGCGAGATCTTCAGGCGCGCGGTCGACGCCGGCGACAACGCCGAGGTGCGCGAGTGGGCGATGTTCATGATCCTCGTGGCCCGGTGCCTGGAGCGGGTTGGCGACAACACCGTCGACATCGCCGAGCAGACGGTGTTCGTGGTCACCGGCCTGTTCCGCGAGTTCAATGACGCCTCGACGTCGTCTGAGACGACGCCCGCGGGCTAGCGTCGCTCGCCGAACTCCCGTCCCTGCGGCGAAGCGCCCGTCCGCGAGCTTGTCCTGAGGGCCAAAGACCCGGACGGGCGCCGGCCGTACCTTGCGCGCATGTGTGGGCGACCTCCCCAGATCGTGGCGTTTGGCGGTGGCGGATTCTCGATGGAGTGGGGAAACACGCTGCTCGACGAGTACGTGCTTTCGCTGACCGGGGTCCAGCGGCCGCGGGTGTGCTTCCTGCCGACCGCCAGCGGTGACGCTGACCACTACGTGGTCCGCTTCTACCGGGCGTTCTCCTCCGACCGATGCGAGCCTTCGCACGTCTCGTTGTTTCGCCGCGAGACCGGGGTCGGCGACCCGCTCGCGCACCTGCTCGCCCAGGACCTGGTGTACGTCGGCGGCGGCAGCCTGGTGTCGCTGCTGGGCACCTGGCGCGCCCACGGGATCGACGTCGCGCTGCGCGAGGCGTGGCAGGCGGGAGTGGTCATGTGCGGGGGCTCGGCCGGTTCACTGTGCTGGTTCTCACACGCGGTCTCGGGCTTCCACGAGGGCCCCGCGCGCCGGATCGAGGCGCTCGGCTTCCTGCCGTGGAGCAACGCCGTCCATTACGACGAGGAACGGGGGCGCCGCGACGCGTTCCGCGAAGCGATCGCCGACGGGATGCCGGGGGGCTACGGCGCCGGCGACGCGGCCGCGCTGCACTTCGTGGGGACCGAGCTCGAACGCGTTGTGTCCTCGCGCCCCGAGGCGCGGGCGTTCTACGTATCGGCCGATGCCAAGCGGGGGTCGCGCGAGCGCAAGCTTGCGGTGAGTTATCTTGGATCCGTGGCCGAGTCCAACGCCATCGCGGCTTGAGTTCAGAACCCGCCGGCCGGATCCTCGCCATGGGCGGCGGCGGATTTACGATGGACGAGCGCTCGCCCGCGCTCGACGCGCTGGTCCTCGAGCTGACCGGCAAGGTCGTGCCGAAGCTGTGCTTCCTGCCGACCGCCAGCGGCGACCCGCGCGATCAGATCACGCGGTTTCACGAGCGCTTTGGCGACTGGCCGTGCGAGCCCACGATCCTGTCGCTGTTCCATCTCGGCCGCGACCGCATCGACCCGATCGCGCATCTGCTCGAGCAGGACGCGATCTACGTCGGCGGCGGCTCGATGCGCAACATGCTGGCGATCTGGCGCGAGCACGGGGTCGATGCGGCGATGCGGTCGGCGTGGCGGTCAGGGGTGGTGCTCGCTGGGCTGAGCGCCGGCGCGATGTGCTGGTTTGGAGGCGGGGTCAGCATGAGCGGCGGCGCGCCCGCGGCGGTGTCCGGGCTCGGGCTGCTCGAGGGCAGCCTGTCGGTGCACATGGACAGCGAGCCCGAGCGGCTCCCGGTGCTCCGCGAAGCGGTCGCGGCGGGCGTGCTGCCAGGCGGTTACGCGGCCGACGACGGCGCGGCGCTGGTGTTCTCAGGCTTGCGGCTGGAGGAGTGTGTCGCCTCGCACCCGGGGGCGCGGGTGCTGCGGGTGCAACCCGACGGCGACGGCGGCGTTCGCGAGACGCCGCTGCCGGTCAGGCTGGTGGGCGACGCGGACGGCCGTGAGCCACAGCTGCTCGACGCGTTCGGCGTCAGCGAGCTGAGGGCGCTGCGCCACCGCGGCAGCCGCTGGGACTGACCCGCGCCGCACGGTGGAGCGGTCGCCGCGCGGGTCGCGGCGCATTATGCTCACCGCCACCGTGGCAACCCAGAAGTCCAAACGTAAGAAGCGGCGCAACCCGGAGTCGGTTCCTCGCGCCGTGCCCTCCCAGCGGCGCGAGCAGCGCTCCGGCAGACAGCCTGCGCCCGCCACGCCGGCCACCCCACAGCGCCGGGCCCGCAACCCGGTCGGGACCTACGGCGAGCGGCCCGAGGGGCCGTTTGGCGGCCTGCCGATCTCCGAGATCGCGATCTTCGCCGGCGCGGTCGGCCTGATCGTCGGTCTGGTCCAGCACGGCGGCCCGGCGCTGATCGCCGGGATCACGGTCTGCACGCTGGGTGTGCTCGAGATCACCGGCCGCGAGCACTTCTCTGGATACCGCTCGCACACGATCCTGCTGGCGGCGCTGCCGGCGGTCGCGGCCGAGGTGGCGTTCGTGGCGATCTTCGGCGAGCCGAGTCCGAGGCTGCTGCTGGTGGCGGTGATCGTGCCGGTCTACGCGGTGCTGTTCTGGCCGTTGCGCAAAGCGTTCACGACGGCGAGACAGAAGCGCCTTGCTCGTCCGCCCGCGCCCTGAGCGGATCGTACGGCGCGTCCTGCGCCGCCACCACTGGGAGCTTGATCCTGAACGCCGCGCCGCCGCCGGGAGCGTTGGCGGCGTCGACGTCGCCGCCGTGCTGGACGGCGACCTGGCGCACGATCGCCAGGCCCAGTCCGGTGCCCTGGCGGCCGCGGCTGTTGGCGCCGCGGTAGAAGCGGTCGAACACGTACGGAAGGTCGGCCTCGTCGATCCCGGTGCCGTGATCGCGGACGCGCAGGCCGTCGCGGTCGACCGTGACCTCCACCACCCCGTCGGGCGGGGAGTGGCGGGCGGCGTTGTCGATCAGGTTGTTGGCGACGCGGCCCAGCCGCTCCGGGACGCCCTGGACGATCACCGGCGTAAGCGAGGACTCGAAGTGGATCCCCGGGTGGTTGCGCCGCGCCCGGGTGAGTGACTCCTCCAGCACGCGGTCCAGTCGCACGTCCTCGTCGAGCTCAACCGGCAGGTCGCCCCGGGCGAGCTCGATCAGGTCGCCGATCAGCGCGCTCAGCTCCTCGGTCTGCTCGACCACGTCGTCGAGCAGCCGGCGGCGGTCGGCCTCGTCGAGCCGGTCCTGCTCGAGCAGCACCTCGATGTTCGTGCGCAGGCTGGTGATCGGCGTGCGCAGCTCGTGGGAGGCGTCGGCGACCAGCTGTCGCTGGGCGCGGACGGAATCGTCGAGCTCGTCTCGCGAGCCCTGCAGGCGTTCGAGCATCGCGTTGAACCGCCTCGCCAGCTGACCGACCTCGTCGTCGGTGTAGACGTGGATGCGGCTCGTGAGGTCCTCGGTCTCGTAGATATGCTCGGCGGTCCGGGCGACCTCGGCCAGCGGGGCCAGCACCCGGCGTGCGGCCAGGCGCCCGAGCACGAATGCGAGCGCCACGCCGCCGGCGCACAGCAGCACCAGGACCAGCCGCAGGTGCGACAGGACGTTGTCGACGCCGTTGAGCGGCCGGGCCAGCTGGAGCGCGACCGGCTGGCCTGCGAACTCGACGCCGGGCGCGGCGAACACGATCTCGCGCAGGTGGCTGCCGTGGATGCGCAGGTCGCTCAGGTACGGCTTGGCGTCACCGCTAGCCACCTTCCCCGCCTCGGGATTGCTCGGGAACGTCATCGCGCCCTGCCGGACCTGGGTTCCGTCCGGGAGCGCCACCTGGAAGTACGGCGCCGGTCCACCCGCGCTCGCCGGGAGCCCCGGCAGCTGCTGGTTCAGCGAGTCGTAATTGCCCTGCTGAATCGCAGCGGCCTGCGCCTTGAGCTCGTTATCGATCTCGCCGCGCAGCTGGTGGCGCACGACCCAGTAGCAGATCGCCGCGACCAGGATGATCGCGACGGCGACGACGGCGGCGGCTACGTAGGACAGTCTGCGGCGCAGCGACATCAGTGCACCGTCCGGCTACCGATCAGTCCCTCAGCACGTAGCCGACGCCCCTGACCGTGTGCAGGAGCCGCGGCTCGCCGTCGGCCTCGGTCTTACGGCGCAGGTAGCCCATGTATACGCCCAGCGCGTTGGAGGTCGGCCCGAAGTCGTATCCCCAGACGTGCTCGAAGATCGTCGAGCGGGTGAGCACCTGGCGGGGGTGGCGCATGAACAGCTCCAACAGCAGGAACTCGGTCTTGGAGAGCTCGATCACCCGGTCGCCGCGCTTGACCTCGTGGGCGATCGGGTCGAGCACGAGGTCGCCGTAGGACAGGACCTCGCCATCGGCGCCGTCGGCGGAGCGCCGCAGCAGCGCCCGTAGCCGCGCCTGCAGCTCGCGCAGCGCGAACGGCTTGACCAGATAGTCGTCAGCGCCGACGTCCAGGCCCTCGACCCGGTCGTCGATCGCGTCGCGCGCGGTCAGCATCAGGATCGGCGTTCGATCGCCCGCCTTGCGCATCCGCCGGCACACCTCGAGCCCGTCGAGCCGCGGCATCATCACGTCGAGGATGATCGCGTCGGCGGGCGATCGGGCCTGGGCGTCCAGCGCCTCCTCACCGTCCTGCGCGAGCTCGACGTCGTAGCTGTCCAGTCTCAGCGCGCGCTCGAGCGCCCGCCTGACGGCGGGCTCGTCGTCGACTACGAGGACGCGAGCCATGCGTAAAAGTTTGGCGGTTGCACGTAAAAGTTGCTGAAGAAGCCGATCGTCCGGGTTTGGGTCGACTCCGCGCAACAGCGTATCTCCACCACCAGCGGCCGATGGGCCATCATCACCGGCATGTCCCTGAGCCGCTATCGGGCAAAGCGCGACTTCGCCGAGACCCCCGAGCCGTCCGGGCAGGCGGACTCGCCCCGTGGCGACGGCGACGGGCGGTTCGTGGTCCAGCAGCACGACGCCACCCGGCTGCACTGGGATCTGCGTCTTGAGCACGCCGGCGCGCTGGCGTCGTGGGCGATCCCGAACGGGATCCCCGCCGACCCGGCCGACAACCGGCTCGCGGTCCGCACCGAGGACCACCCGCTCGAATACATCGACTTTCACGGCGAGATCCCCAAGGGGCAGTACGGCGCCGGCACGATGACGATCTGGGACACCGGGACCTACGAGCTGCACAAGTGGGAGCCGCGCAAGGTCGAGGTCACGTTCCACGGACAGCGGCTCATGGGCCGCTACGGGCTGTTTCCGATCGGACGCGACGAGTCGGCCAAGCAGGACTGGATGATCCACCGGATGGATCCGCCCGACGATCCCAACCGGGTGCCGATGCCCGAGCGGATCGTGCCGATGATGGCCCGCGCGGGCGACGCGCTCCCCAAACCCGAGCGCGGATGGTCGTTCGAGGTCAAATGGGACGGCGTCCGGGCGATCGCCTACGTGCAGCCCGGCCGATTGCGCCTGGAGAGCCGCAACCTCAACGAGATCACCGCCGCCTACCCGGAGGTCCGGGGCCTGGTCGCCCAGCTGGGGATGCACGAGGCCGTGGTCGACGGGGAGATCGTCGCGTTCGACGACGCCGGCAGGCCGAGCTTCGAGCTTCTCCAGCGGCGCATGCACGTGACCTCGCCGAACTCGATCCGCCGGCTGGCGTCGAGCACGCCGGTGGTCTACGCGATCTTCGACCTGCTCTATCTCGACGGCCATTCGCTGATGGAGCGGCCCTACCGGGAGCGCCGCGAGGCGCTCGAGGAGCTCGAGCTCGGCGGCGCCGCGTGGCGGGTGCCGGCCGCGCATCCCGATCAGGGCTCGCGGCTGCTGGAGGCGACCGGGGCCCAGGGACTGGAGGGGGTGATCGCCAAGCGCCTGAACTCGCGGTATGAGCCCGGCAAGCGCAACGGCGCCTGGCTGAAGATCAAGCACACCCAGCGCCAGGAGCTCGTGATCGGCGGGTGGATCCCGGGGGAGGGGCGCCGCAGCAAGCGGATCGGGGCGCTGCTGATGGGCTACTACCGAGCCGGCGAGTTCGTCTACGCGGGCCGGGTGGGGACGGGGTTCACCGAGCGTACGCTGGCCGAGTTGAGCGGCCGGCTCGAGCCGCTGCGCCGGGCCGACAGACCGTTCCACCTGGCCCCGAAGCTGCCGCGCGAGGCGGTGTTCGTCGAGCCCGAGGTGGTCGCCGAGGTCGAGTTCCGCGAGTGGACCTCCGACGGGGTGATGCGCGCGCCGTCGTTCAAGGGCTTTCGCGACGACAAGCCAGCCCGGGAGGTGGTGCTCGAGAGCCCCGGCGGCGAGCACGAGGACTCGGGCGGGGACGCGTCGGCCGGGACCGACCGCGAGGCCGGGGTGCCGCCCGACTCGCCCGAGGCGCTGTTCGACGAGGTCGAGCGACTGCCGGAGGGCTCGCTGTCGGTGGTGGTCGATGGACGCACGCTGAAGATCACCAACTGGGAAAAGGTGCTGTACCCCGAGACCGGGTTCACCAAGGGCGATCTGATCGCCTACTACGCGCGGATCGCGCCGGCGGTGCTGGCGCACCTGCGCGACCGTCCGCTGACGCTCAAGCGCTATCCCAACGGCGTCGAGGCCAAGTATTTCTACGAGAAGCAGTCACCCTCGCACCGTCCCGAGTGGGTGCAGACCGTCAGCATCGGCGGAGTCGACTACACGCTGGCCCAGGATCGGGCGACGCTGGTGTGGCTGGGCAACCTGGCCGACATCGAGCTGCACACGTCGCTGGCGCTGGCGCCGGCACCTGACCAGCCGACGATGCTCGTGTTCGACCTCGACCCGGGCGCGCCGGCGGGGATCGTCGAGTGCTGCCGCGTCGGGCTGGTGTTGCGCGGACTGTTCGAGCAGATCGGCCTGGAGAGCTTCGCCAAGACTTCGGGCTCCAAGGGCATGCAGGTGTACCTGCCGCTCAACACCCCGACCGACTACGGCCAGACCAAGCCGTTCGCGCGCAAGATCGCGGAGCTGCTCGAGCAGCGGATGCCCGAGCTCGTCGTGTCGCGCATGACCAAGCGCCTGCGGTCGGGCAAGGTGCTGGTCGACTGGAGCCAGAACGACGACCACAAGACGACCGTGACCGTGTACTCGGTTCGCGCGCGTGAACGCCCCACGGTGTCGACGCCGGTCACCTGGGAAGAGGTGACCGGCTGTCTGGAGGATCGCGACCCCGAGCTGCTCACGTTCGACACCGAGCAGGTGCTCGAGCGCGCCGCCGACCAGGGCGACCTGTTCGCGCCGCTGGTGAGCCTGAGGCAGAAGCTCCCGGCGGTCGGGTAGCGGGTGTCCGGTCGCACCCGCGTGCTCAGCCTGATCGCGGTCGCCGTGGTCGGCACCGGCCTGGCCGGCTGCAACGGCACGTCGTCGCTGGGCCACGAGTCGAAGTCGACGACCGCGACCACCGGCGGCGACGCCACCGACCCGGCGACGTACCTGGGAGCGCTGCGCCACGAGCAGGCCAGGCTCGCCGTCGCCGAGCGGGCAATTCCCACCCGTCCGCGCACGCCGGCGCAGCTGTCGCGGTCGATCAGGCTGCTGGGGTCGGCGATCGACCGCCTCGGAGACGATCTGGCCGCGATCAAGCCCCCCGACGCGGTCGGCGGTGAGCACGCCCGGCTGGTGGCGATCGTGCGCGCCTACGGGGCCAGTCTGGATCGCACCGCGCGCGTGGCGGTCGCTCCCGGAGGTGAGCTGCGAGCCGGGAACATGCTGCTCGCGGCCACCAACCAGGCGAGCTCGAAGTTCACCTCAACCGTGTCCAGCATCCACGCAAAGCTCGGGCAATAACGCGCAAACCGCCACCCGCTTGGCTGTCTGCTATCGGCCTGTCTAGGATGATGACCGGGATGGATCAGATCACGTTGCGAAACCGTCTGCTCGTCGCTACCGGGATGTGGCGAGAGGCGACCGGAGAGCCGCTACCCAAGCTGGCGCCCGGCGATCCGGCCGACCAGATTGAGAGCTTCGAGCTCAAGCTGGTCAACCGGTTGTGGGAGACCGCGACGCCCGAGAACGCTCGGGACGTGGCCGACCGCACCTGGGACCTCGTCCACGATCGAGACGACGGTGACCCCGTCAAGCAGCGCGTCGTGGAATGCCACCAGGCGCTGGCGCGGATGACCCGGCTGGGGGACTAGCGGCCCCCCGGGGCTTTGGCGGCGGCATCGGCGGCAACCGGGGAATGCACCATCAGCGCCACTACACGCTCGAGCAGGCCAGCGCGGTCCGTGGCTGGGTCGCCGACCGCGTCCGTTGGATCCGCGAGGCCCAGGTCGAGCTGGTCAGGCTCGGGGACCGCGTGCGCGAGGGCTTGTCGTGCCTGGACCCCGCCCTGGGCGGTTCGTATCCGGGGCGCGAGGTGGCCGCCGCGCTGGTCGAGCTCAGCCGCGCCTTCAACGAGCTCGAGGCGGTCGACGTGGTCGTGCGGGACGTCGACCGTGGCCTGATCGACTTCCCGGCGCTGCGCGACGGCGAGGAGATCTACCTGTGCTGGTTGCTCGACGAGGAGGAGATCGGGTACTGGCACGACCCCGACGCGGGGTTCGCCGGACGCCAGCCGCTGTAGTCCGCTAGGTGCTAGGCCACCGACGGCGTGATCGGCTCGGGCCGCGCCAGCGGGTTGCGGGACAGGCCCGCGGCCGAGTAGGTGTCCGCTTCGTCGAGCGTCTCGCGGTCGAGCAGCGCCGCAGCCAGGGAGTCGAGGTTGTCGCGGTGGCTGCGCAGCAGGTCTGAGACCTCGGCGTGGGCGGACTCGACGATCCGCCTGACCTCCTCGTCGACCAGGCGCTGGGTCGCCTCGGAGGTCTCCGACGCGCCGGGCAGCAGCGGTCCCATGCCGTCGCGCGGGAGCACCGCGATCGGTCCGATCGCGCGGCTCATGCCCCAGCGGCCGACCATGTGGCGGGCGATCTCGGTGAGCTGCTGGATGTCGGACTCGGCGCCTGTGGTCAGGTCGCCGAGCACGATCTCCTCGGCGGCGCGGCCGCCGAGCGCGACCTTGATCACCGCGAGCAGGTACTCCTGGTCGAAGTTGAAGCGGTCGGCGTCGGGCGCCGAGAAGGTCACGCCGAGCGCCTGGCCGCGGGGGATGATCGAGACCTTGCGGACCGGGTCGGCGCTGCGGGTCAGCATCCCCACGATCGCGTGGCCGGCCTCGTGGTAGGCGGTGCGCCGGCGGTCGTCCTCGGACAGCATCACCTTGCGCTCGGCGCCGAGCACGATCCGCTCGAGCGCGTCGGACAGGTCCTGGGGGGCCACCTGGCGGTGGCTTCGCTTCGCCGCCAGCAACGCCGCCTCGTTGACGAGGTTGGCCAGATCGGCGCCGACCATGCCGGGCGTCGAGGCGGCCAGCGAGCCGAGGTCGACGCTCGGCGACAGCGGCACCGAGCGGGTGTGGACGCGGAGGATCGCCTCGCGACCGGCACGATCGGGCGGCTGCACCGACACCCGGCGGTCGAAGCGTCCGGGCCGCAGCAGCGCCGGGTCGAGGATCTCGGAACGGTTGGTGGCGGCGAGCACGATCACGCCGCTGCGGGCGGAGAACCCGTCCATCTCGGTGAGGATCTGGTTCAGCGTCTGCTCGCGTTCGTCGTGGCCGCCGGAGATGTTGGGGCCGCCGGCCGAGCGCGAGCGGCCGATCGCGTCGAGCTCGTCGATGAAGATGATCGCGGGGGCGGCGGCCTTGGCCTGCTGGAACAGGTCGCGCACGCGCGAGGCGCCCACGCCGACGATCATCTCGACGAACTCCGAGGCCGACATCTGGAAGAACGGGACCCCGGCCTCGCCGGCCACCGCCCGCGCCAGCAGCGTCTTGCCGGTGCCGGGCGCGCCGCTCAGCAGCACGCCGCGGGGGATGCGGCCTCCGAGCTTGAGGTACTTGTCGGGGTTCTTCAGGAAGTCGACGATCTCGGTCAGCTCGTCCTTGGCCTCGTCGATCCCGGCGACGTCGGAGAACGTGACCTGCTGCTCGTCGGCCTCGACGCGGCGGGCGCGCGAACGCCCGAACGACATCAGCCCGCCGGCGCCGCCGCCGCCCGCGGCGCGGCGCATCAGGAAGATGAACAGCGCGACCAGCAGGATCGTGGGGCCGAACCCGAAGATCAGGCTGGTCAAGAACGACGGTCCGGAGTCAGGCGACTTGGCGTCGATCGTGACGTTGTGGTCCTGCAGCAGCTTCGACAACGCGTTGTTGTCGGCGAACGACGGGACCTGGGTGGAGAAGTTGACCGTGGCGGTGGCGTTCTTATCGCCGGCCGGGTACGTGACCGCCTTGCCGAACTCGCCCTGGATCGAGTCGCCGGTCGAGGAGATCTCCTTGACGTTGTTGTTCTGGACCTGGGTCAGGAACGTCGGGCTGTAGGGGATCCGGACGCGGGCGTTGGGCTTGAGCGCCTGTGAGGAGATCCACAGGTTCAGCCCGAGCAGCACGACCACCAGCCCGACGATCCACCAGCGGGACATCCGCCGCGGGCGCTGCGGCGGGTTCGGCTTCTGTCCGCGGCCGTCGGGGGCGGGGGTGACCTTCCAGCCCGGCAGCGGCGGGCTCGGGGGTTTTGGTCTTTCCCTCTGCGGTGCGTCGCGCTGAGCAGGCTGGTCGCTCATATCACTGATTGTGGCAAGCGTGCATAAGTAGCTCGGAAGACATGCTGCGCGCGGGCTCAGATCATCTCCAGCCGGGTCCTGAACGAGTCGGACCCCTCGACGCTCGCCCCGGCAGCGGAGGCGCGGTCGGCCAGCCATCGGTCGGAGGTGACGACCCGGACGGCGCCGGGGTCGGGGTCGGCGTGCAGTCGCCTGACGATCTCGTCGTCGGCGGCGTTGCGCTTGGGCTTGGGGGCGTGGGCGACGACGATCACGGTCGAGCGAATCGGCGGAGAGGGCGCGCGCTCGAACACGACCGTGACCTCCTCGTCGTCGTTGGCCGCCCACCGCTCGAGCTGGTCGACGAGACGGAGCATCGCCGCGTCACGGTCCTTCCACCAGGCGTCGGGTCGGGTCCCGATCACGTTCATGCCATCGACCAGCCAGCGCATGCGTTTCAGGGTAGTGCGGGGGTCCGGCGGGCCGGTCCGGTTCACGCGCGCACGCGCGAGCAGCGGGGTCGGGTCGGGGGCGGCCCGGTCCCTGGCCCCGTCCCGGGAGCGGCCCAGAGCGCCAGACCGACGTGCTTAACGTCCCACCCGGGGCCTTCGCGGGTCAGCGCGGGATCTTGATCACGTCCCACGTGGCGAACGTCCCACGGTGGCGCCCAGAGTGCTCGAGTGGGACGTTGTGCACGCGGTTTCGCGCGCTATCCGCGCACCCGCGCCTACCGTCCCAGACCAACCAAGCAGAGCGGTTCATCCAGGCCTACTCGTCGGCCCCCGGTGCGCGCCGGTCGCGCTTGCGCGCCGACTGGCGGCGCTTGGCGTCGAGGCGGCGCTGCTCGGAGGTCGCCGTCGGGCGCGTCGCGCGCCGCGGCCGGGGCACGGCCAGCGCCGCGGTCAGCCGGCCCTGCAGGCGCTCGAGCGCGAGCTCGCGGTTGCGGGCCTGGCTGCGCTCGTCCTGAGCGACCGCGACCACGCGCGGGCCCAGCCGCGAGATCACCCGGCGCTTCTGCTCGTCGCTCAGCGCACTCGAGTCGCCGACCTCGAACACCGCCTCGATCCGCGAGGCGGTGACGTTCGCGTGCTGACCTCCCGGACCCGACGACCGGGACGCCCGCAGCTCGATTTCGCGCAGCGGGATCGAGGCGCCGCGACCAACTGGCATCGGGTCTTCCATGGGGTAAGCATGCAGACTATGGCCCGGGCGCGCCAACCTTCCCGCCGCCCGATACCCGTGATACCTTCCCGGCCGTAAGGCCGTTCGAAAGGTCGGGCGGTGACAGCTGGTGCAGGTGCGCGGGGTTACCTGAGAACAGATCCTCCGGCAGCAGCACTTCAAGCTACGGAGGAGTTCTCCAGATGCCAACCGGAACAGTCAAGTGGTTCAGCGACGAGAAGGGGTTCGGCTTCATCACGCCCGATGAGGGCAGCCGGGACCTGTTCGTCCACCACTCCAACATCAACGTAGACGGCTACCGCTCACTCGCGGAGGGCGCCAAGGTGTCCTACGAGGAGGAAGCCGGACCGAAGGGTCCGAAGGCCATCAACGTCGAAAAGCTCTAGACGCGCACCAGCGACCGCGGGCACGCCAGCGGTCGAGCCGGGGGTACCGGAGGAGAGCGAGCCCGACCCTGATCCGAGCGACCGCACGGCTAGGATCGCGCCGATGGCGGATTGGGTCACGATCTCGTCGCTGGCCACGGCCGGCGGCACGCTGGTGCTTGCGGTCGCGACGTTCAGCGCGGTGAGGTCGGCGAACCGCGCCGCGCGCGTCGCGGAGCGGACGCTGATGGCCGGATTGCGGCCGGTGCTGGTCCCTTCCCGGGACGACGATCCCAACGAGTCGGTCCGCTTCGGTGACGCGATCACGCTCGTCGTCGGGGGCCACGCCGGCTCGCTCGAGGTCCACAACGACCGCGTGTACGTGGCGATGGCGCTGCGCAACGGCGGCAGCGGCCTGGCGATCATCCACGGCTGGCGCGCGGAGGTGTCCGAGCGGACCGCCAGCGAGGCGCCGCCGCTGGCCGCCTTTCGCCGCCAGCAGCGGGACCTGTACATCCCCGCCGGCGACACCGGCTTCTGGCAGGGCGCCGTGCGCGAGCGCAGCGACCCCTACCACGAGCCGCTGCGTACGGCGGCGAGCGCGGGCGAGCGGATCCTGGTCGACGTGCTCTACGGCGACTACGAGGGTGGCCAGCGCACGATCGCCCGGTTCGGCCTGAGCCCCGCCGAGCGCAGCGACGGCCGGCGCGCCGAGGTGGTCCGCTACTGGAACGTCGACAGCGACGATCCCCGCGGACGCTGACTCCAGACGGGTACCCGTCATCCAACCTCTTTACAATTCATTTCTGGGTGACTCAGGCTCAGATGCCACGGACTACATGACCAAGGCAATCGAGGAGCGCGAGCGGGTAGTGGTCCGTTTCGCGGGGGATTCCGGCGACGGGATGCAGCTCGCCGGGAGCCGGTTCACCGACGCGACCGCGGTCGTCGGCAATGACCTCGCCACGCTGCCGAACTTCCCCGCCGAGATCCGTGCGCCCGCAGGCACGCTGGCCGGCGTGTCGGCGTTCCAGATCCACTTCGCCTCGCGCGACATCCTGACGCCGGGCGACGCGCCCAACGTGCTGGTCGCGATGAACCCGGCGGCGCTGAAGGCGAACCTGCCCGAGCTCGAGCGCGGCGCCACGATCATCGTCAACGAGGACGCGTTCACCAAGCGCAACCTGGAGAAGGCCGGGTACGCCGACAATCCGCTCGAGGGCGGCTCGCTGTCGGCCTACCGCGTGCACCGGATCCCGATGACGACGCTGACGACCAAGGCAGTCGAGGGGATCGATGAGGCGTCCACGCGCGACGCCGGCCGCGCCAAGAACCTGTTCGCGCTGGGCGTGCTGTCGTGGCTGTACGGTCGGCCCACCGACGTCACCCAGAAGTGGATCGAGCAGAAGTTCTCGCGGCGGCCCGCCGTCGCCCAGGCCAACCTGGCGGCGTTCAACGCCGGCTGGTCGTTCGGCGAGACGACCGAGCTGCTCGACGTCCAGTACCGGGTCAACCGGGCCACCGACGTCACTCCGGGGACCTATCGCAACGTCAACGGCACCACCGCGCTGTCGCTCGGGCTGATCGCCGCGAGCGTGCGCAGCGAGCTGCCGCTGCTGCTGGCCAGCTATCCGATCACGCCCGCCTCCGAACTCCTGCACGAGCTCTCCCGACACACCGACTTCGGCGTGCGCACGATCCAGGCCGAGGACGAGATCGCCGCCGCCGGGATGGCCCTGGGCGCGGCGTTCGGCGGCCGGATCGGCGTTACCGCCACCAGCGGCCCGGGCATGGACCTCAAGGCCGAGACGATCGGCCTGGCGGTGATGCTCGAGCTGCCGATGGTGATCGTCGACGTGCAGCGCGCCGGGCCGTCGACCGGGATGCCGACCAAGACCGAGCAGTCCGACCTGCTGATGGCGCTGTACGGCCGCCACGGCGAGTCGCCGCTGCCGGTGATCGCCCCGAGCACCCCGGGCGGATGCTTCGACGCAGGGTTCGAGGCGGTCTCGATCGCGATCCGCTACCGGACGCCGGTGATCCTGCTGTCGGACACGTTCCTGGCCTCCTCGTCGGAGCCGTGGATGGTGCCGACGGTGGCTGACCTGCCGGCGATCGACCCCGGCTTTGCCACCGCCGAGGGCCACGACGCCGAGGACTTCCTCCCCTACAGCCGCGACGAGGACTACGCGCGGCCGTGGGCGGTCCCGGGCACCGCCGGTCTCCAGCACCGGATCGGCGGCCTGGAGAAGACCGACGGCTCGGGCAACATCTCCTACGACGGCGCCAACCACCAGCGGATGACCGACCTGCGCGCCGCCAAGGTCGCCGGGATCGAGGTGCCGCCGCTGGTCGTCGACTCCGAGCCCGGAGCCTCGCTGCTGGTGCTCGGCTGGGGCTCGAGCGAGGGGGCGATCCGTGCCGGCGTGCGCCGCACCCGCTTGGAGGGACACAAGGTCGCGTCCGCGCAGCTGCGCCACCTGAACCCGCTCCCGGAGAACACCGGCGATGTGCTGCGCTCGTTCGACCGGGTGCTGGTCCCCGAGCTCAACTCCGGTCAGCTGGCCCAGATCCTGCGCGCCAAATACCTGGTCGACGTCGAGTCGTTCACGAAGGTGCAGGGCCTGCCGCTGTACTCGTCAGAGATCGAACGCGAGATTGAGGAGCGTCAGTGAGCGTCGTCGCCAACGGACATGCCAACGGCGGCGGCGAGCCGTTGACCAAGGCGGATTTCCAGTCCGATCAGGAGACGCGGTGGTGCCCCGGTTGCGGGGACTACGCCGTGCTGGCGGCGGTCCAGCAGTTCATGCCTGAGCTCGAGATCCCGCCGGAGCGGATCGTGTTCATCACCGGGATCGGATGCGCCGGGCGGTTCGCGTACTACATGAACACGTACGGGATGCACGGCATCCATGGCCGCGCGCCCGCGCTCGCCACCGGTCTGGCCTCGACCCGTCCGGACCTGTCGATCTGGGTCGTCAGCGGCGACGGCGACGCGCTGTCGATCGGCGGCAACCACCTGATCCACGCGCTGCGCCGCAACGTCCCGGTCAAGATCCTGCTGTTTAACAACCAGATCTACGGGCTCACCAAGGGCCAGGCGTCGCCGACCTCCGAGCTCGGCAAGATCACCAAGTCGACGCCGTTCGGGGTCGCCGACTACCCGTTCAACCCGGTTGCGCTCGCGCTCGGCGCCGAGGCGTCGTTCGTGGCCCGGACGATCGACCGCGACCGCAAGCACCTCACCGAGGTGCTCCGGGCCGCCGCCACCCACGAGGGCGCGTCGCTGGTCGAGATCTACCAGAACTGCCCGGTGTTCAACGACGGCGCGTTCGCGGCGCTGACCGAGAAGGACGTCAAGGACGCCAACCAGATGCGCCTTCAGGCCGGGAAGGCGATCCGGTTCGGCGCCGACGGTGAGCGCGGCGTCGCCCGGGCCCCCGACGGCGGCCTTGAGATCGTGCCCGTGGCCGACGTCGGCGAGGACGCGCTGATCGTGCACGACCCGCACCGCGCCGACCCCGGCCTGGCGTTCTCGCTGGCCCGGCTCGCCGAGGACCCCACCGGACCGACGCCGATCGGCATCTTCCGCGACGTCGACCGGCCGGTGTTCGGTCGCACCGCGCCGGCCGCCGAGGCCGCCAGCGAGCGGGAGCTGTCAGAGCTGCTGCTCGGCGGCGACACCTGGACCGTCGCCTGATCCCGACCGGCGGCCCGAAGTAACCTCAGGGGTAATGCGCGCCCCCGATCTTGAGCTCCTGTGGTGGGAGGGGTGCCCGTCGACCGAGCGGGCCCTGGCCGAGCTGCGCGAGGCCCTGAGCGACGTCGGCCTCGATCAGACCGATGTCCGCACCAGGGAGATCGAGACCGACGATCAGGCCGGCCAGGCGGGCTTTCGCGGCTCGCCGACGATCCTGGTCGACGGCGTCGACATCGCGGGCGCGTCCCCCGACGACCACGTCGGGCTCGGCTGCCGTGTCTACCGCCGCCGCGACGGCCGCATCAGCCCGACCCCGGACCCCGAAGATCTGCGCGACGGGCTACGGCGAGCCGCCCGAAGCGAGAAGGAGCCGACTAGATGACGCTTGCGATCGGAGACAACGCGCCCAAGTTCGACCTGCCCGACACCGACGGGACGAGCTGGTCGTCGACTGACGGCGGTAGCCCCACCGTCGTCGTGTTCACCTGCAACCACTGCCCCTACGCGCTCGCCTGGCACGACCGCATCGCCCAGGCGGCGCGCGACTACGCCGACCGCGACGTGCGCTTCCTGGCGATCAACTCCAACGACGCCACGCGCCACCCCAACGACTCCTACGAGGCGATGTGCAAGCGCGTGGCCTCTGAGGACTGGCCGATGCCCTACCTCTACGACGCCGACCAGGATGTGGCGCGCGCGTACGGCGCCAAGACCACTCCCGACGTGTTCGTGCTCGACGGCGAGGGCAGGCTGCGCTACCGCGGTGCGCCCGACTCCGACTACGAGGACCCGGGCCAGCGGGCGGCGTGGGTGCGCGACGCCCTGGATGCGGTGCTCGCGGGCCAGGACCCCAACCAGGCCGAGACGAAGCCGGTCGGCTGCTCGATCAAGTGGAAGCCGTAGACCGCCAGCGGCGACCGGCCTGAGGGAGGCCGTCGCTCAGGCCACGTGGCCGTCGGCGGGCTCCAGCGGAAATCCTCCCGCAGCCCAATCCTGCAATCCGCCTGCCAGGTTGTGGGCGTCATAACCAGCGCCGCGGAACGCCTCGGTGGCCATCGCCGAGCGGCTTCCGCTGCGGCAGTAGAACACGACCGGGCGGTCGCGGTCGATCGTCTCGGCGGCGGCGGCGAGTTCGGTGAGCCCGATCAGCCGTCCACCGGCGATTCTTCCGGCCTCGTGCTCGTAGTCCTCGCGGACGTCGATCAGCTGGATCCCGCCCTGCTCGAGCAGCCGGGCGACCTCCCGGGGCGTGTATTCGGAGTCCATTCAGCGAGCGTAGCGAAGGGCCTTATGACCACCGGGTGGCATCCGTCGCGCAGTTCCGATAGGGTGCCGCGCGAGAAAAGACCCAGCCGAGTCCCTGGCCGCCATGCGCACCAGGGAACGGGGAACCCAAGGGAGCCTTCCCCCCAAAGGCTCCAGGGGCGAGTCGCCGGAACCCCGGCGTAGCGCACTCTTTCAGCGCGAGCCCGACAGCTAACCCCGTAGGCGCGAGAAAGAGAAGGGGTTAGCGTTGGCATACCAGTACCGTGCACGCGTAGTCCGTTCTGCGGGTATCTGCGCTGCAGTCGCATCATTGGCCTTTGCCGCCTCGGCCAATGCCGCCAGTGGCGGTGGCGGACTCAGCGGTGGGACGTCGGCGTCCGCCGGCAGCGTGGTGGACAGCTACCACTACATCGGCGACTCCAAGCACCTCGGAGATCGCATGCTGCGCCCCGGGATGAATGGCCACGATGTCCGCGTCCTCCAGGACTACCTGACGCTGGCGGGATTCCCGACCACGATCGACGGTTCGTTCGGCGCGACCACGAAGCGCAACGTGATCAAGTTCCAGCGCCAGCAGCACATGCCGGCCAACGGCGTCGTGACCTACACGGTCAACACCAAGCTGCGCTCGATCGTGGCCACGGCCACGCCGTCGTCGACCGCCCCTGGCAGTCGCGCTCGGCTGAACAGTAACGGCCTGGTCAGCGCACCCGCCAACGCGCCCGCGCAGATCCAGTCGATCATCGCGGCCGCGAACCGGATCGCGCACACCCCCTACGTCTGGGGCGGTGGCCACGCCAGCTGGAACGCCAGCGGCTATGACTGCTCCGGTTCGGTCAGCTACGCGCTACACGGCGGTGGGCTGCTGTCCAGCCCGATGGTCTCGGGCTCGTTCGAGTCCTACGGCACCGCCGGAGCCGGCCGCTGGATCACGATCTGGGCAAACGGCGGCCACGTCTACATGCAGGTCGCAGGCCTGTACTTCGACACCGGCGCCCAGAGCAGCTCCAACGGCAACGACCGCTGGTCCACGGGGCGCGCCTCGCCGTCCAGCGGCTTCGTCGTCCGTCACCCCACGGGTTGGTAGACGGAGGTTCTGGCCACCCACTCGGAGCGACGAGATGAATGATGCGGGAGGTACCTCGGCCGGGTCTCCCGCGCATTCCACATTCGTAGTAGACCCGCGCTCGAGATCCTGCGCAAAGCCGCGCGCGAGCGCTTCTGCGGTCGCACATGCGGGGAGGCTTGCCTCGTGCTGAAGGGAATCGGCCGGGTGCCGCTTTGGATCGCTGCGACGAGCGTCGCGGCGCTGGCGCTGATGTGCGCCCCGTCGGTGGCGCGGACCTTCTACGTGGCCCCCCACGGATCCGACCACGGCGCCGGCCGCAGCCCGCGGCATCCCTGGCGCACGATGTTCCGGGTCAACAAGGCGCACCTGAAGCCAGGCGACACCGTGCTGTTCAAGGGCGGGTCGAACTTCGGCGACGACACGCTGATGCCGGGGTGGGGGCTGCACGTCTCCGGCAGCAAGGGCGCCCCGGTCACGTTCGGCTCCTACGACGGAGGCCAGGCCGTCCTGCCCAAGGGAATCTGGGTCAAGGGCGAGACCCGGCTGGTGTTCGACAACCTGCACGTCGGGCCGTCACAGGGCATCAACGGGACCGGCAGCTACATCGTGGTCGAGCACTGCACGTTCGCGAACCTCAACGGCGGGGTGAAGATCGCGATCAACGCGATCGGCTCACACTGGGTGATCGGCGGCAACCACATCAGCCGCACCGGCGACTCGGGGATGCTGCTACGCGGCGACCACTTCCTGGTCGCCGGGAACACGATCACGCGCACCGGCCTGGACGGGTCGATCGGCTACGGCGCCCACGGCATCTACCTGAAGGCCAGCGATTCAACCGTCACCGGCAACCGGATCGTCCACTTCGACGACAACGGCATCTCGGTCCGCTACCGCAACAGCGTCGTCACCAACAACTACATCGCCGACGGCCGCTTCGGGATCGCCTGGTTCCAGTACGACCATCACACTGGGACCAGCCATTGGACCGGCAACACGATCGTCAACTCACACACCGCCGGGATCTACGTGTCGCCGGGCGATATCGGCGGCGCCACCGACGAGAACTTCGTGATCAGCCACAACAAGATCTACCGGCCGGCCGGGCGCGGTGCCCATGTCGCCCGCGACTGGCGCCCGATCAGCCTCAGCCACAACCGGGCGCACTACTCGGTCAGCGACAACAGCGTTATCCGTTAGTCGGCTGACCCTAGGCCAGGCGCTCGATCAGCATCGCCTGGCCCATCCCGCCGGCGACGCACATCGACTCGATCCCGTAGGTCCCGTCCAGCGCTCGCAGCCCGTTGATCAGCGTGGTCATGATCCGGGCGCCGGTCATCCCGAACGGATGCCCCAGCGCGATCGCGCCGCCGAACGGGTTGAGCTTCTCGTCGGAGATCCCGAGCTCCTGCTTGCAGGGGACGATCTGGGCGGCGAATGCCTCGTTGATCTCGACGATGTCGACGTCGTCGATCGTCATCCCGGTCTGCTCCAGCAGCGCCCGGATCGCGGGGATCGGCCCCAGCCCCATGATCTCGGGGCGGGTCGCCGCCACGGTCGAGGCGACGATCCGGGCCATCGGCTGGCAGCCCAATGCCTTGGCCCTGTCCTCGGACATCACCAGCACGGCGGCGGCGCCATCGTTGAGCGGGCAGGCGTTGCCCGCGGTCACGGTCCCGTCGGGGCGGAACGCGGGCTTGAGCTTTGCCAGCACCTCCATCGTCGTCCCGGGACGGGGGCCGTCGTCGCGGGTCACGACCGCGTCCGGCACGTCGAGCTCGTTGCCGTCGCGGTCGACGTCCTTATGCGCCGGCACGGGGACCGGCACGATCTCGGGGTCGAAGTGTCCCGAGTCGCGGGCGTCGACGGCGCGGTTCTGCGACACCACCGCCCACTCGTCCTGCTGATCGCGGGTGACGTTGCAGCGCTCGGCCACGTTCTCGGCGGTGAGCCCCATCGGGATGTAGACGTCGTAGGCCGAGCCGTCGGAGCCGTTGAGCATCGGGTGCTTGGCCTCGTCCATCATCCCGGCGCCGAGCCCGGCGCGCGAGACCGCCTCGACCCCGGCCGCGATGTACTGGTCGCCCTCGCCGACCTTGACCGCGTGGAACGCCATCCTGATCGTCTGCAGCGACGAGGCGCAGAAGCGGTTGACCGTGCAGCCGGGGACGTGGTGGTCCAACCCCGCGATCAGCGAGGCGTTGCGGCCGACGTTGTAGCCCTGCTCGCCGACGCCCGAGGCGGCGCCCATCATCACGTCGGCCGTCTGGGAGAAGTCGACCTCGGGGTTTCGCTGCATCAACGTGCGGATCGGCAGCGCCGCCAGGTCGTCGGCGCGAACGGTCTTCAGCGAGCCCTTGCCCGCGCGTCCGATCGGGGTGCGGATCGCATCGACGATCACCGCTTCAGGCATCAGTCTGGTCCTCTCCGGTCGCCTACAAGCCGAGCCGGCGTACGCCCTTCTCGTCCCAGCCGAGATGGTGGGCGAGCTCGTGGCGAACGGTCCGGGTGACCTGCGCCTTGAGCAGCTCGGGGTCGTCGCCGAAGTCGCGCACGAGCGTGTCGCGGAAGATCACGATCCGGTCGTGGAAGTAGTCCTGGGCGACCGTGTCGCCCTGGTAGAGGCCGTAGGCCCGGTGCCGCCGCCCGCCGTCGGACACGACGATCGCCACGTGCTCGAGCGCGCGGTGGAACTCGAGCGGGAGGTCGTCGATCGCCGAGCGGACGATCGCCTGGAAGTCCTCCTCGTTGTGGGGATCGATCAGGTCGTCGTCCTCGGGCTCGTACTCGGGCGTCTCGTCCCACGCGTCCTGGGCGGCGAGCCGCTCGGCCCGCCGGACGATCGCCTCGAACTCGTCCTCTGACTCGGGCTCGCGCCAGCCGGCCAGGCGGATCATCGCCAGCACCACCGCGCCGCCGATGATCACCGCGCCGGCGCCGAACACCGCAAGCCCCTGCAGCAGCCGCAACGGGAACGAGTCGCTGAACCCGAAGATCAGGCTGACGGCGCCGAGCCCCACGGTCATCGCGGCCAGCGCGGAGAGCAGAATCCGGCGCACGGTGGGCTGTCCTCCAGGCATCTTCGTCTACCTCAGCGTCCGCGCGATCACGAGACGCTGGATCTCGTTCGTTCCCTCGTAGATCTGCGTGATCTTGGCGTCCCTCATCATGCGCTCGACCGGATACTCCTTCACATAACCGTAGCCACCCAGGATCTGCACGGCCTCGACGGTCACGCTCATCGCCGTGTCGGAGCAGAACAGCTTGGCCATCGCAGAGTATTTGCCGACGTCAGGGTCGCCGCGATCGATCTTGGCGCAGGCCTGGTACAGGAGCTCGCGCGCGGCGGCGCACTGGGTCTCCATGTCGGCGAGCTTGAACTGGATCGCCTGGAAGGAGGCGATCGGCTTGCCGAACTGCCGGCGTTCCTGCGCGTAGGCGCCGGCGTAGTCGGTGGCGCCCTGCGCGATCCCGAGCGCCTGCGCGGCGACGCCCAGCCGGGAGCGATCCAGTGTCGCCATCGCGACCTTGAAGCCGTCGTTGGCCTCGCCGATCACGTTCTCCTGGGGCACCCGGACGCCGTCGAAGATCGGCTGGCCGGTCGGCGAGCCGCGGATCCCGAGCTTGTGCTCGAGCTTGCCAACGCTGAAGCCGGGCCGGTCGGCCTCGACGACGAATGCGGTGATCCCGCGCGAGTGGCCGGCGTCGGGGTCGGTGACAGCGAACACCACGTAGAAATCGGCCACGCCGAGGTTCGTGATCCAGTTCTTGGTGCCGGTGATCACCCACTCGTCGCCGTCGCGCCGGGCGCGGGTCAGCATCCCGCCCGGGTCAGAGCCCGCCTCGGGCTCGGACAGCGCGAACGCCGGCGACCACTCGCCGCTGGCGCAGCGCGGGAGGAAGCGCTGCTTGAGCTCGTCGGCCCCGAACAGCTTGATCGGCAGCGTTCCCAGCTCCTGGATCATCAGGATCAGCGCGGTCGAGGCGCAGGCCTTGGCGATCTCCTCGACCGCCATGTTCAGCATCAGCGTGCCGGTACCGGTCCCGCCGTGCTCGATCTCGAACGGGAGTGCGAGGATGTCCTGCTCGGAGAGCAGCTGGCGGAGATCGTGGGGGTACTCGGCTCGCTCGTCGATCTCGGCCGCCCGCGGTGCGATCCGCTCTTGCGCGATCTGGCGGATCGTGTCCCGGAAATCGAGGTGGTCTCGGGGGATTGTGTACAGCTCGGCCAGCACGGACATTTGACACTGATCCTACGCGAGCGAGAAGGGCGGGGCACCCCGGTCAGGGTCTGTAGGAAATTTCCTACGGGCCCTTAGCGCGGCGGCATCCGCAACGCGCCGTCGAGCCGGATCACCTCTCCGTTGAGCATCTCGTTCTCGATGATGTGGGCCGCGAGCGCGGCGTACTCGTCGGGACGTCCCAGCCGCTGAGGGAACGGGACCGCCGCACCGAGCGCGTCGCGCGTCTGGAGCGAGAGCCCTCCGAGCAGCGGCGTGTCGAACGTGCCCGGCGCGATCGTGCACACCCGAATGCCGACCGCGGCCAGGTCCCGCGCCGCCGGCAGCGTCATCCCGACGATCGCGCCCTTCGAGGCGGAGTAGGCGATCTGGCCGATCTGCCCGTCGTAGGCGGCGATCGAGGCTGTGTTGACGCACACGCCGCGCTCGCCCGAGGCCGACCGCTCGCCGGCCATCATCGCCTCGGCGGCGAGCCGCAGAACATTGAAGCTCCCGATCAGGTTGACCAAGATCACCTTCTCGAACGGCTCGAGCGCGTGCGCCCCGCGCCGGCCGGCGACCCGCTCGGCCCAGCCGATCCCCGCGCAGCAGACCGCGATCCTCAGCCCACCGGGCAGCGCGGCGGCTGCGCTCACGGCCGCCGACACGGCTTCGGGGTCGCTCACGTCGGCGCGCACGAACGAGACCTCGTCCCCGAGCTCGTCCGCGAGCGCCTGGCCGCGTTGCGTGTTCAGATCGGCGATCAGGACCCGGGCGCCACGGGCGTGCAGCTCGCGCACGGTCGCCTCGCCGAGGCCCGAAGCGCCGCCGGCCACGACCGCGGCGCTGCCGTGGATTCGCATCGCCTCGGGAACCCTAGTGGACCCCCTACGCGGCGCGGGAGGCCAGCGACAGCGCGAACCGCGCGTTCGGGTCGGTGTACCAGCCGCGCAGCGATAGTCCCGCGGCCTCGAAGTCATCGCGCACACGCGCGCGAGTGAACTTGGCGCTGATCTCGGTTCGCAGCTCCTCGCCGTGGGCGAACTCGACCCGCAGCCCGAGCTCGCCGATCAGCACCGAGCACGGCCGCAGCGCCCGCAAGCGCATCTCGATCCACTCGTGCCGGCGGTCGAAGAACGCAATGTGCTCGAACGCGTCGGGCTCGAAGTCGGCGTCGAGCTCGCGGTTGATCACGTGCAGGACGTTGCGGTTGAACTCGGCGGTGACGCCCTGGGGGTCGTCGTAGGCGGCCTCGATCTCGGCCGGGTCCTTGACCAGGTCGGTGCCGAGCAGCAGGCGATCCCCGGGCCCGAGCAGGGCGCCGATCTTACGGAGCATCCGCCTGCGGGTGCCCGGTGGGAAGTTCCCGATCGTCCCGCCCAGCAGGGCCACCAGCCGGGGCTCGTCGCCGCTGGGCGGGACGCGGTCGAGGTGGCGCTCGAAGTCGCCGACGACGCCGTGTATGTGCAGGCCGTCGTACTCGTCGACGAGCTGCTGAGCGGCGTCGCGGACGACCTGCTCGGAGACGTCGAACGGGACGTAGCGGCGCAGGGTTCCCGCCGCTGGCCATCGCGTCGAGCAGGATCCTCGCCTTATCGGCCGAGCCCGAGCCGAGCTCGACCAGCTCGCCGGCGCGCGTCTCGCTGACGATCTCGTCGGCGCAGAGCTCGAGGATCTCGCGCTCTGAGCGGGTCGGGTAGTAGTCGGGCAGCTCACAAATCTGCTCGAACAGCTCGGACCCGCGGGTGTCGTAGAAGTGCTTGGGCGGGAGCTCCTTGAACGGGCGGGTGAGCCCATCGAGCACGTCGTTGGCGAGGCTGCGGTCCTCGGTCTCCGACAGCCACGACTCGATCCGGATATCGGCGGTGTCGAGCAGCGCTCTCATGTCAGATCGCTCGCGATCCGCAGGCCCGAGAAGATCTGGCGGCGCTGCGGGTAATCCCAGTTGCGGAAGGTCGGGGTGGCGACGCGGCCGCGCGTGGCCCAGGAGCCGCCCCGCAGAACCCTGTAGCCGTGGCCGTAGAACACCTCGGAGTACTCCTTGTACGGGTATGCGACGAAGCCCGGGTAGCCGTCGAGCTCGCTCGAGGTCCACTCCCACACGTCCCCGATCATCCCCAGGCAGCCGTAGGGCGACTCGCCGGCGGGGTGGGCGCCGACCGGGACGGTCCCGCGACCCCGCTGGTCGACGTTGGCATGGAGGCCGGATACCGGCGCCTCTTCGCCCCACGGATACGCACGTGCCCGCCCCTGCTGCTGGTCCCAGGTCGCCGCCTTCTCCCACTCGAATTCGGTGGGGAGCCGAACGCCGTGCGCGCGGGTGAAGGCGTCGGCCTCGAACCAGGAGAGGTGGACGACGGGCCGGTCCGGATCGAGCGCTTGGAGCGATCCGAGACGCCATTCGGCGCTGAGGTCCGCCGTCCATCCCTGAGGTCTTGTGATGTCGTACTGCTCCTTCCACGACCAGCCCTCATCGGTCCACCACTCGCGGCGCTCGTAGCCACCGCCCTCGACGAACGTGAGGTAGGTGGCGTTCGTGATCGGCGCCTTGCCGATCATGTAGCCGCGGATGTCGGTGCGGTGCAGCGGCCGCTCGTTGTCGTAGGCGAAGCCCTCCCCGGTGGCGCCGATCGTGCACTCACCCGCCGGGATCTCGATCAGCTCGAGTCCGTTGGTGGTCGGGAGGTGCAGCGACGGGACGTGCTGCTCGGCCGCCGGCTCGTAGTCGCGCAGGCATGCCAGCTCGAGCGTCTGCAGCATCGTCTCGTTGTGCTGGTGCTCGTGGCGCAGGACCATCTCGTGGATGCGGCCGTTGCCGACGCCGCGCTCGTCGATCACCTCGAGCATGCGCAAGCGAACCTGGTCGAGGTAGTCGCGCGCGGCGTCCGGCCCCAGGAACGGGAGCTCTCCGCGGCTCGCGCGGGGTGTCTCAAAGGCGTCGTAGACGTCGGCCAGGTCGTCGCGGAGCATCGGCTGGTCGCCGTAGCGATGGACCAGCCACAGGTCCTCGAACGCCGCGATATGCCCTAGGTCCCAGACCAGCGGGCTCATCAGCGTGGAGTGGACCCGCTCGAGGTCCGCGTCGGAGACCGACGCGACCAGTGCGAGGGTCCGCTCCCGGGCCTCGGCGAAGGCGTCGATGGCATCCGCGGCCTTGACGCTGGCCACCGCTGGGCTCGGAAAGCTCATCCCCTCGATTGTTGCATCCTCGGTCGCCCGGCTTCGCCGGTTCCCGGGATCCCCCATGGGTATGGCATCTCCGCTTTCCGGTCAGCGCGTGGCGTAACGGAGGAAGAGCGTTCCCTCGTGCTCGACCACCCAGCGCAGGTCCAGGTCGAGCAGCTCGGGGAGCTCTGGGCCGCTGGTGATCGCCGGGCCCGTGCCGCCGCCGGCCAGCTTCGGCGAGATCGTCAGGAACAGCTCGTCGACGAGGCCCTCGTGCAGCAACGCCCCGAACACGGTCGGGCCGCCCTCGCACAGCAGCAGCCGCACGCCGTGCTCCGCCCTCAGGTGGTGCAGGGCGGTGGTCATCGTCACCTGCTCGGGGTCGAGCCGGACGACCTCGACCTCGGCCGCGCAGGCCGACGTGTCGAGGTCGCGCGCGGTGAACACCACGACCCTGGACTCGGGCTCGGTGAACAGCGGGATGTCGGTCGGGACCGCCCCGCTGCGCGATACCACGCCCGCGATCGGCTCCGGGCGCAGGCCCGCGGCCGCCCGGCGCTCGCGGCGCTTGGGATCGCGGGTGATCCGGCCGTAGCGCTCGGTGCGGAGCGTCCCGGTGCCGGCCATCACGGCGTCGACGCGCTCGCGCAGCCCGTGGAAGAACTCGCGGTCCGCGGGATCGCTGATCGGACCCGAGCGCCCCTCGAACGCGGCGCGGCCATCCGCGGTGGCGATGAAGTTGACGATCGTGTACGGGCGGTCGGTGGCGGGGACCGCGGTCGGGTCGATCGCCCGCAGCAGTTCGCCGGCCGTGGTCGTCCGGTACTCGGGGAGCAGCTGTCGCAGCTCGATGGTGGGGCCCACGGACACGAGCGACGACGCTACCAACCGCCGGAGGCGGAGCAGCCATTCGTGATCGTCCCCGTAAGTACGGTCGACGACCACTAGGCTCCGAGCCGATGGACTTCAGTCGGCTGGACCGCGGGGAGCTGATCGCGGTGGCGGGAGGGATCCTCCTGGGAGCGTCGCTGTTCCTGGAGTGGTACCGGCTCGGCAACGCCAACGCGGTGCTCAACGACTGCCGGGGACCCGAGGGGTCGTGCACGGGCTGGGAGTCGCTGACGGTCCTGCGCGTGCTGTTGCTGATCGCGGCGGTGGCGCCGCTGATCCTGGCCTGGATCATCGTCCGCGGGCACGCGCTGTCGTGGCCGCGCGGGGAGCTGACCGCGGTGGTTGCGCTGGTGGCGCTGACGCTCACGCTGTTCCGCGGGGTGATCGACCGGCCGGGGTCGCCGTCGGGCCAGATCACCCTCGGCTACGGATGGTGGATCGGATTGCTGGGCGCGGTCCTGATCCTGGTCGGCTCGGTGTCGCGCGCGCAGGAGAGCGCGGGCCGGCGTAAGCCGCCCGGCGTGCTCTGAGCGCCGGTTGCGCGGGTGCGGATAGGCTGCGCAGATGAACGACCGAAAAGCAGACGACAGGCCCGACCGCAACCTCGCGCTCGAGCTCGTTCGCGTCACCGAGGCGGCCGCGCTGGCGTCGGCGCGAATGGTCGGACGCGGGGACAAGGAGGGGGCTGACCAGGCGGCCGTCGACGCGATGCGCAACGTCCTGGACTCGGTCTCGATGGACGGCGTGGTCGTGATCGGGGAAGGCGAGAAGGACGAGGCGCCGATGCTGTTCAACGGCGAGCGGATCGGCGACGGCACGCCCCCCGAGGTCGACGTCGCGGTCGACCCGCTGGAGGGCACGCGGCTGACCGCGCTGGGGATGCCGAGCGCGCTGGCGGTGATCGCGCTGGCCGAGCGCGGCACGATGTTCGACCCGGGCCCGTGCGTGTACATGGAGAAGATCGCCGGCGGTCCGGAGGTCGCCGATCTGCTCGACCTCGACCGGCCGCTGCCCGAGACGCTCGCGCTGGTGGCCGAGCGCAAGGAGACCGACATTCGCGACGTGATGGTGGTGATGCTCGACCGCGAGCGCCACCGCGAGGCGATGGACGAGGTCCGCGAGGCGGGCGCCAGGGTGCGGCTGATCCTCGACGGCGACGTGTCGGCGGCGCTGCTCGCGGTCAGCGAGAACTCGGCGGTGGACCTCCTGTGGGGAATCGGCGGGACGCCCGAGGGCGTGATCTCGGCGGCGGCGATCAAGTGCATCGGCGGCCAGTTGCTCGGGCGCCTGTGGCCACGCGACGACGACGAGCGATCCGCCGCCGAGCAGGCCGGCTACGACCTGGCGAAGGTGCTCAACTGCGATGACCTGGTCGCCGGCGAGGACGTGTTCTTCTCAGCGACCGGCGTGACCGACGGCGACGTGCTGCAGGGCGTGCGCTACCAGGGCGGGCGCGGGGCCACGACGGAGTCGCTGGTGATGCGCTCGCGCTCTGGCACCGTCCGGCGCGTGTCGGCGCGCCACGACCGGGCCAAGCTACGGGCGCTCACGGGCGAGCGCTACGGCTGACGGCCTCGGCCGCCTCGGGCTGCGCCGGCGCGGGTACCGTCGATAGCCGGCCGACCTTCGAGCGGGCCAGATCGAGGTGACCCAGCGACCGCAGGAACGCGTGCGTGACCAGCACGTGGATCGCCGACTGCGTGGCCTCGTACACCGGACTGCTGAACCCGGCGGCGATCGCCGGGTAGAAGTTCGCGACTTCGACCTGGATGTGCACCGTGGCATCGGGACGGGAGACGTCGTCGGGCACCCGGCGGACGTCGAGCGACAAGAAGCCGCAGCCGCGGCCGGCGCGGGCCACCAGCAGTCCTCCCTGGATCAGCCAGCGGACGTTGCCGTGGCCGTCGTCGATCGAGTACTCGGGCGCCTTGAAGCGCAGCAGCGTCAGCGGCCGGGCCAGGAGCACGACCGAGCGCTCGTCGTTGCCGTATTTGACGCGGATCAGGCCGAGCGTGACGCGCTTCAGAAAGCGCCAGTACGTGCGGGCCAGGTTCTCGAGGTTGCCGGCCGTCCACATCCGGTCGAGATCCGCTCGCGCCAGGGTGAGATCCGCCGACTGGACCGAGCGCACGGCGCCGTCGGCGGCGATCACCGTCGAGGTGCGCGGCGAGACTCTGACCCGAGCCGGCATCCGCCGCGTGCGTCGCCGGCGGGCGAGCAGCAGCGCGGCGATCGCGGCGAGCAGCGCGGCGAGGGCGTTCACTAAGCCAATTGTGCCTGGATCAGCTGGGCAGCGGTTCCAGCCGGACGGTGGTTCCGGCCGGCGCTTCGCCGTCGCCCGGGCCGATCAGCGCGAGCGCGTCGGCGCCAAGCAGCGAGGTCATGATGTGCGACGCCTGGGGGCCGTTGGGGATCGCCACGACCACGCCGTCGTCGCGCTGGAGTCTCACCCGGATCGCCATCTCGCGGCTGGAGTTGCGTTTGACCGGGACGCCGAGCACCGCCTCGGTCTCGATCACGCGCTCGCCGGCGGCGCCCTGGAGCGCGGCCAGCGCCGGGCGGGCGAACAGCGAGAACGTCACGAACGCCGACACCGGGTTGCCGGGGAGCCCGAACACGAGCTTGCCGCCCGGGGCGGTGCCGAACCAGGTCGGCTTGCCCGGCTGCAGCGACACGCCCCAGAACACCTCGGTGACGCCGAGCGCGGCCAGCGCCGGCTTGACGTGGTCGTGCGGGCCGACCGACACGCCCCCCGAGACGACCACCACGTCGGAGTGCTCGAGCGCCGCGGCCAGCGCGTGCTCGGTGGCGGCGCGGTCGTCGCGCAACCGCGCCGCGGGCGGGGCGTCGGCGCCGGCGCGGGTGGCCAGTGATACCAGCATCGGGGCGTTGGAGTTGTGAATCTCGCCGGGGCCGAGCGGCTCGCCGGGGGCCTTGAGCTCGTCGCCGGTGCAGAGCACCTGGACCACCGGCCGGCGGGCCACCAGCAGCCGGCCCATCCCGGCCGCGACCGCGGCGCCGAGCTCGCCGGCATGCAGCGTGGTGCCGGCAGGCAGGACCTCGGTGCCGGCGCGCATGTCCTCGCCGGGGCGGCGGATGTTCTCGTTTTCGGCGACGGGCGCCGTGAGCGTGACCGTCCCCTCGGCGGCGTCGGTGTCCTCCTGGCGGATCACGGCGGTGGCTCCGGCCGGCACGGCGGCGCCGGTCGAGATCCGGATCGCCTCGCCGTCGTTCAAATCGCCTGCACTGGGGGTACCGGCGCGCGACTCGCCGATCACGTTCAGCGTGCGGCCGGCGGGCCCGGCCCTGATCGCGTAGCCGTCCATCGCCGAGCACGGGAACGGTGGCACGTCGCCCGCGGCGCGGACCTCCTCGACGAGCACCCGGTCAAGCGCGTCGCCCACCTCGAGCTGCTCGTGGTCCAGCGGCACGACGTGCTCGAGCACGAGCTCGCGGGCGCGGGCAATCGAGATCAGCGGCTGGGCCATGTCTACATTGTGGCTGCTCGGCGCCGCCGTGCCGTTGGGGACCCGGTCGGGCCGAGGCGCAGCGCGCCGGTCAGCGGCGTCGCGAGTCGGTGATCGACGAGGGCGCCGGAGGCAACGACACGGCGCCAATCTTGCTGATGCCGTCGAGGCCGAGCTTCTTGGCAGCGGCGATCGAGATGTCGTAGTCGGCGCCGTGGGCGTAGGGGCCGCGGTCGATCACCGGCACGACGAGCGTGCGGCCGTGGTAGTAGAGCGCGACCCTCTCGCCGCAGGGCAGGGTGCGGTTGGCGGTGCCGATGGTCGACGGTCTGAACGTCTGACCGCAGGCCGTCTTGTGTCCGTTGACGGTGGGGCCGCCCTCCTGGGTGGCCAGCGCGTAGCGGTAGACGGTGACGGTGACCGCGGGGGACGTCGCCTTGGCGGGGGCGCCGACACCGCTCTGGAGCACCGCGCGGAACTCGAACTGGCCGATGTGGTTGGCGCGCCACACGACCGTCCAGCTGCCACCGGCGCCGACGGTGGCATGGGCGGTGGGCGCCCAACCCCACTCGGTCTGGTGACCGAGGCGCTCGATCTCGACGATGTCGCCGGCGCGGGCGCCCGAGACCGTGCCGCTGAACGTGACCTGGCCGCGCAGAAAGCCCGACGCGCGCGAGGACAGGCTGATCCCGTCGGCCGTGGCGGAGACCGCGCTGTTGCCCGAGCTGACCGTCGCGCTGGGCACGGACCGCGCGATGGCGTTGGTCTTCGCCGGGGCCTTGGCGCCGGCGCCCACGCCAGCGCCGCCGGTCCCGTGGACGGGACTGGCCAGCGCGGAGGGCGAGACCGCGAGCGCCAGCGTGAAGGCGCTCAGGGCAGCGACGACGAAGACATGAGCGCGACGAATCGCGATCGGGGCGGTCCTCTCGAATTTGGGTGTCGGTGCCTACGGGGTGAGCTGACGGGCTCGCGCCTAGCCGGCGCTACGGTCCTTTACGGGGCCGATTCGCCCCTGCGGATGGGGCGTCCGCAAGTGGTTCCCCCGCCGATCGTCCGACGGACGGACGATCGCTCGGCGTGAACGGCGCGGGAGTATATGAGAACTGGGCGGAGGGTGCGCGGCTGACGGGGATCTTGCGTCCGGTTCCACGACCGCGGGTCGCGCGTGCGCGATCATGTGAAGCGCGATGAGCGACGAGCCGCAACCAGAGGTGCTCAGAGGGCTTCCGCGGCACCGTCCGCACTGGCGCAGCGACAAGCGCGACGCCCCGCAGCCGCGTCGGGCGAGCGTGTCGAGCCGGACGTCACGGTCCGCGTCCAAACGGCTGCGTCAGCCCGCCCAGCCGGAGGGGACGCCGGCGGCGGCGCGAGCGAGCGAATCCGCGCGGGCTCGCTCGTTCTCCTCGGCGAGCGGCGCCGAGATGCTCGGCACCGCGGTGCAGGCGGCCGCCGAGCTCGCCGAGATCGGGCTGTCGGCCGGCGCTCGCGCGGTGCGCGACGCGGTCTCGCGGCTTCCCCGTCCGTAGGGAAATCGGTCCGCGGCCAAAATTCGGCGCGAAACTTTGAAACTGCTCGCCCCGTTCTACGTATTGCTAAGGAACAGATGACCGCCGAGACGGCGGCAACGGCCCGAATTGCCTGCGATCGAGGTCGCACGGCGCGCCCCAGGGCCGATTGACTTCAAAAAATATAGCGCCTATACTCGAAGGTACATGGTTGAGTAGCGGGCGTACGCCGTTGATGGCTGCGCCCGCTTCGTAGTCCTCCGTGCCGGGAAGTCCCCAGCTACCGGTGCATTACGACGGAAACGGAATGAGATGTCAGTAGCGGAACTGCAGGAACTCGAAGAGATCAAAGGGCTGGTGACGCGGGGGCAGCAGCTTGGCGTTCTGACCTACGCCGACATTGCCACCGCGGTGTCCGAGCTCGATCTCGACGAGGCCGACGTCGAGGACCTACACGGCTTCCTCGAGCGAGCCGAGATCGAGCTCGTCGAAGAGCTTGATCCAGCGATCGCCGCCGCAGAACTGGAGCGCGCGCCTGACCGCCGGGGCCGGCGCAAGCCCAAGACTGCGCTCGATCTCAAGCCGGACATGACGACCGATTCCCTTCAGCTGTTCCTGAAGGACATCGGCAAGGTGCGCCTCCTGACCGCGCAGGAGGAAGTCGATCTCGCCAAGCGGATCGAGCGGGGCGACCTTGACGCCAAGCAGAAGATGGTCGAGTCGAACCTGCGACTGGTCGTCTCGATCGCGAAGAACTACCGCAACCAGGGGCTTCCGTTCCTCGACCTGATTCAGGAGGGGACGCTGGGCCTCGTCCGCGCCGCGGAGAAGTTCGACTACCGCAAGGGGTTCAAGTTCTCGACCTATGCGACCTGGTGGATCCGACAGGCGATTGCTCGCGCGCTGGCCGATAAGGCCCGCACCATCCGGATCCCCGTCCACGTGGTCGAGAAGCTCAACAAGATCGGGCGGGCCGAGCGCAAGCTCGTCACCGAGCTCGGTCGTGAGCCGACCGCCGAGGAGATCGCCGAGGTCACGGGGATCGAGCCTGAGGAGGTCGAGTCGATCAAGCGCTCCGCGCAGGCGCCGGTTTCGCTGGAGAAGCCGGTGGGGGACGAGGAGGAGTCCGAGTTCGGCCAGTTCATCGCCGACGAGCGAGCCGAGTCCCCGTACGAGCGGGCGGCCGAGATCCTCACCAAGGAGGCGCTCCGCGAGGCACTGGAGAACCTGAGCTACCGCGAGCGCCGGGTGCTCGAGCTCCGTTACGGCCTCGGCGGGGAGCACCCGCGGACGCTGGACGAGGTGGGCCGGACGTTCAACGTAACCCGCGAGCGGATTCGTCAGATCGAGAACCAGTCCCTGAAGAAGCTTCAGTCGCTCGCCGAGGCGCAGAAGCTCCGGGACGTCGCCTAGCGGCGTCTGGTCTTGACGACGGTCGTCGGCGTCGACTCGCCGGCGGCCGTTCGTCGTTAACGGGCTTCGCCGGGCCGCGCCGGGCGTGCATATCGCGTCAAATTCGCCCCCGATCGCGAGGCTTGCCGCGCTGAGCACCGTATACGTGCCCCACACGTCAAGCCCCCCGGATGCGGGGTGGGTTTGTCGTGTTATTCACTTCAGTTCGTGAAGCATTGCGCTAATATGGGGATTGATGGCTACGAATGACACTTGTCCGGTCTGCCGTACCGCGGACGTGGTGTGCGGCAAATGGACGCTGCTGGTGATCCGCGACCTGGCCGAGGGCCGGTCCCGCTTCTGCGAGCTGGAGCGCTCGCTGCAGGGAATCAGCCCTCGCACTCTCTCGCTGCGCCTGCGTGGGCTCGAGGAGGAGGGGATCGTGGAGCGCCAGACCTTCCCTGAGGTCCCGCCCCGAGTCGAGTACGCGCTCACCGAGAAGGGCCGCGCGCTCGTGCCGCTGATCGAGGACATGCGCACCTACGGGCTCAAGTGGCTGCTCGGCAGCGACTGCGACGACGAGGCCGCCTCGGTTGACGAGCGCGAGCCGGTCGCCGCCGGCGTCTGATCTGACCGCCGTGCGCATCGCGCTGGCCGCTGACGAGCTGACCGGCGTCGCTGACGCGCTGCCCGGCGAGCTGCGCCGTCGCGGCCACGAGCCGATCCTGCACGGCGCCTATGACGAGCAGCAACGCCCCGACTGGGCCTGGGCCAGCGAGGCCGCGGCCCGCGACGTGATCCACGGCCGCGCCGACCAGGCGATCGTCGCCTGCTGGACCGGCACCGGTGCCTCGATCGCCGCCAACAAGGTCCCGGGCATCCGCGCGGCCCTGTGCGCCGACGCGCCGACCGCCGACGGGGCGCGCCGGTGGAACGACGCCAACGTGCTCGCGCTCAGCCTGCGCGCGACGTCCCAGGCCCAGCTCGGGGAGATTCTCGACGCCTGGTTCTCGGGCAGCCCCAGCGACGATCGCGACGACGTCGACAACGTCGAGCATCTGGCCGAGATAGAGCGATCTAGCTAACTTGCGGTGACGACGAACGTGCCGCTGCCGACCACGCGGCCGTAGCGCCCGGCCGACCGTTCGCCGTACCCGGGCCAGACGAACCACTTGTAGCGGCCCGGGCGCAGCCGGTAGTGATGGCCGGCGAACTGCCACCGGTGCTTGAGCTGAAGGCTGGTGCCATCCGGCCAGGTGCTCATCAGCTTGCGTCCCCGGAACAGCTGGACGTTGTAGTAGGTGGCACGCCGGACCGACGTCCAGGTCAACAGCGGCGGTGCCGACAACCGCGCGCCGTCACCGGGCGCGATCAGGTGCGGCCCGGCGGTGACCTGGATCACGCGCGTGGACTCGTTGCCGGCCTGGTCGGTCGCGGTGATCGTGTAGCGGTAGCGCTTTCCGTTGCCGACCTGGTCGTCGCGGAACGCCGCGGTCCTGCCGCGGTAGACGACGGTGCTGTCGGCGCCGCGGCGGCCGGGCTTGCGGGCGACCTCGATCGAGGCCAGTGGCGCGACGTCGGCGCCCGTCTTCCAGTTCAGCGCGGTGAACCCGTCGCCGGTCCCGGCCGACACCGACAGCGACGGCGCGGTTGCGTCGTAGTGCAGCGGCACCGCCATCCGCGCGACGTTGCCGGCGCGGTCGACGCAGCTGCCGACGACCGACGCCGAGGCGCTGCTCGGGCCGGCGTAGGCGATGTTCGTGCAGCCGCTGACCCCTGAGGTTGCGTCGGTTCCGGCGAACGCGAACGTCACCGCATGGGTGTACCAGCCGTCGTGGTCGGGCGGGCGGGATGCCAGCGCCGAGGTGATCGTCGGTGGCGTGGCGTCGTAGTGGACCGGGACGCTCGCGCCGGCGACCTTGCCGGCGTTGTCGATGCAGGTCCCCGCGACGTCCGTGCTGAGTGTGTCGGGCCCCCCGTAGGTGCTCGCCGCTGTGCAGAACAGGCGGCGATGCCGGAGAACGCGCTCCTGAGAACGAGACGGAGAGCGGATGGTTGTACCAGCCGTTCGAGTCGGGCGGGCGGGATGGGATCGCCGAGGCCGCGGGGTTCGAAGCTTCGACGTGGAGCGTGTACGTGCGCGAGAGACTTCGGAAGGCCAGTTCGCGGCGCAGCGCAGACCTTCGTGACCGTGTCAGTCGTGAACTGCGTGACGCACGCCCAGCAAGCAGGTCGTGCTCGATGGGCGGGGTTCGCCGTGCCATACGACCGAGACCGGACCGCGTACCAGCCACCGTCGCAGTCTGAGCCGGACTCCTCCTGTCCGTGCAGGCGGCAGAGATGTCGATCGGCCGACGCGGTTCCGACACTTATCAGGAGCATCCCGACCACCACGACGACCCCGACCAACGCCAGTCGGTGTCCCCGGCGCGTCAAGCCGACCGCCCCTGCCACTCGTCGTGCAACCGCGTGAGCCGCCGCAGCAACGCCAGGCTCGCCACCAACAGCGTCCCCAGCGCGAGCGCGCTAAGCAGCAGCAGCGTCCCATCCGGCCGGACTCCCTTGGTCGCCGCCACCGCCTCCAGCGGAAGCCGGGGCAGCTGCCGCGGATCCAGCAGCGTCAGCACGAATGGCCTCGAGGCCAATGCGGCCCGATGGACAGGAGCAGCCGAGCGGCGCTCGGTTCGATGCCGAGCCGGACGACGCTGCACGGCGGAGGAAGCCGGTCTCGACGGCGCCGGCGAGTCGGTCACGGCGTGGGCTGCCGGCCGGGCTGCCGGGAGGGTTGCGGTCGTCCGAACCGGCGAGGACGTCACGGGCTGCGACGGCGCGCTCGTGGTCGGCGCCGGGGTGACCGTGGGCGAGACCACAACCGGCTCGCCGGAGGAGGGGTGCGAGGTCACGGTCGTGTGCGGCGTGGACGAGAACGTCGACGCCTGCGGGGTGGGGTCCGGCGACGGCGCGGCGGCGCTCACCGGAGCGGCCTTCTGAGGCTGCGGCTGGGCGCTGGGCGAACCCGCGAGCGCGGCCGCGGGCGCGCCGAGCATCAGGGCGACTGCGCCCATCGACGCGATGGCTCTACGACGGTGCATGCGACTGACGCTCAACCTTCCACTACCCCCGGTCCGCCGCGCTCGGAGCGATCCGCTCCACGCGGCGGCCTACGTGGCGATGCCTGTGGCGGACGATACGCCTCTTTCTTGTGCGCTTCAACCGATCTGGCGCCGCCATGCCACCGCGCCTGCCAGCAGACCGATCAGCGCGAACGCGGCCAGTCCGATCGCCACGCCCTCGTCAGCGCCCCCATCGACCGGACCAGCGCCGATCGCGGCGGTGCCGGCCGACTGCGTCGCGCCGCGGTGCGCACGTGACGAGCGCTCCTGGCCGGCAGCGCGGGTCGGGCCGACGGCGTACGAGCTCGAGATCGCGATCTGCTGGGCGAACGACACAACCCCGACCGGCGACGCCGAGGCCCCTGAGGACGGCGCGTCCGGAACCGGCATCCGCGGCGCGCGGCTCGAGCGGGGCGCCGGCGGCGCCGTCTCGGTGACACTCCAATCGGTCACCGAGAGCATCTCCGACCACGCTCCCGACGTAACCGATCCCGAAACGACGCCGCCGACGTGGATCGCCGACCGAACCGGGGCCGGGGCGCTGCCGCCGGCCGTCGACGGAGGAGCTGACTGCGGTGGCGCGACCGCGGGCGGCGCGACCGCGGGCGGCGCGCCCGTCACCCCCGGCGGCGCAGCCGGATCGGACGGCACCGGCTCGAAGGGCGCGGACGGCCCAGGGTCCGAGGGCTGCACCGGGTCCGACGGCTGCGCCGGGGGTGGGGGCAAGGGAGCGGGAAGCCCGACGAGCGCGTCATCGCTCGATGCGGACTGGTCCTGGGTGGCGTCCCAGCACCACATCAGGCATCCGATCTGCAGCTGCCAAATCAGCTGATCGGTCACGTTGACGACGCCCGACGCGGTCGCGGTCGAGACCGTCGCGGCCGACGGAGCCACCTCGACGGTGGAGTTGGACTGGGTCGCGAGCTGGTACTGCGAAGTGCCGTGGCAGTAGAACAGGCAGCCGATCTGGATCTGTGCGATCGCCTGTGTGGTGCCGTTGGCGGTGAAGTCCGCGGGCACCGCTTGAATCGTCAGGCTCGACTGAGCCGCGCCCTGCGTCTGCGAGTCCGGCCCGCCCGATCCGATCTGGAGCTGCGAGGAGGTCTGCGACGCCGTGTTCTGGATCGCTCCGCTGACCGGCGTCGGATGCACTGAGTTGGGCATGCCGAGGGCGAGCATCAGCTCCGACAGCTCGTGGGGTCCGAGCTGGGCTCCCGAGCCCTTGGACGTGCTCCCGAAGCAGGCACTGACGCAGCCGACCTGGACCTGCTTGATCCGGCTGCTCGATGGCGCCGGGTTCGGCGCCGACACCGGTGCCGAGGGCAGGGCGCCGCTGACCGCCTGGACGGTCTGGTTCTGCTGCGACGCAACCTGGGTTTGGCTGCTGCCCTGACAGTGCGACAGACAGCCCAAGACCTGTACCTGCTCGATCACCTGGGTCGTGTTGTTGGTCACGGGGGCCGCCGGCGGATCGTCCGGGACCGCGGGGACCGGAGGCGGCGCTGGAGGCGCCGGTGGGGGCACCGGAGTGGCCGGCGGTGCTGGGGGCGGGGACGGTGGCGGGGGAGGAGCCCTAGTAGCCGGAGCGTCTGACGGATCGGTGCTCTGACTGGTCGTCTGGACGTTCTCGGTCGAGCTCGTATCGGCGGTATCTGTGCTCGCGGGAGCGGTGGTATCAGCGCCCGTCGTGGCCGGTGCAGCGGGCGGATCTCCAGGGGTGGCGGCCAGATTCGCCGGCGCGATCTGCGATATCACGCTCGCCGGGTCCGCCGCCCGGGCCTGCCCCGCCACGAACGGCAGCAAGGCGATCATCAGGATCGCCGTGACCAGCAGGGAGTTACGGAGAGGTCGCATCGCGTCGATCAACAGGGGCCGGCCGGCCCCGGCAGGCCCCACGAGGGGGCCGGCCGGGGCATCCGGTCCGGGCAGGTCAGCTCGATGACTGGTTCTGCCCTCCGGTCTGGCCAGTCCCGGCGAAGTTGCCGGCTAGGCTGCCGGCGCCGTTGGTGGCCGTCTGGTTGGCGCTGTTGCTGCCTCCATAGATGGAGCCGCCCGCGATGTTCACCGGAACGTTGGCGTTGACCGCGTTCTGGTTGGCGCTCGCGCTCGACAGCGCCCCCTGCAACGTGAGCGCGGCCTGGCTCGAGAGCTGGGCCTGACCCGCGCCGCCGCAGCCGATCAGGCAGCTGGAGCTGGCCGATTGGGTCTGGTTGTTGCTCTGGTCGGTGTTGGCCAGGTTGCCGGCCAGGCTGGCGGCGCCGTTGGTGGCTGTCTGGTTGGCGCTGTTGTCGCCACCGGAGACGTCACCGCCGGCGATGTTGACCGGAACGTTCGCGTTGACCGCGTTCTGGTTGGCGTCAGCGCTGGAGAGAGCCGCCTGCAAGGTGGCTGCCTCCTGGCTGGAGAGCTGGGCCTGACCCGCGCCGCCGCAGCCGATCAGGCAGCTGGAGCCGGCGGATTGGGTCTGGTTGTTGCTCTGGTGCGTGTCGGCCGCGTTTCCGGCCGCGCTCAGGGCGCCGTTGGTGGCCGTCTGGTTGGCGCTGTTGTCGCCGCCGGAGACGTCACCGCCGGCGATGTTGACCGGAACGTTCGCGTTGACCGCGTTCTGGTTGGCGTCGGCCTTCGACGCCGCCAGCTGGGCGGTCAGCGACTTCTGGGCTGAGAGCTGGGCCTGGCCCGCGCCGCCGCAGCCGATCAGGCAGCTGGATCCGGCGGACTGGGTCTGGTTGTTGCTCTGGTCGGTGTTGGCCAGATTGCCGGCGGCGCTGAGCGCGCCGTTGGTGGCCGTCTGGTTGGCGCTGTTGTCACCACCGTGGATGTCGCCACCGGCGACGTTCACGGGAGTGTTGGCGTTCGTCGCGTTCTGCTCGGCCTTGGCCTTGGAGGCCGCCAGCTGGGCGGTCAGCGACTTCTGCGCGGACAGCTGCGCCTGACCGGCGCCCCCGGAACCGATCGACGGGCCCGAGCCCGCCGACTGGGTCTGGTTGTTGTTCTGGTGCGTGTCGGCCGCGTTGCCGGCTGCGCTCAGGGCGCCGTTGGTGGCGGTCTGGTTGGCGCTGTTGTCGCCGCCCGAGATGTCGCCACCGGCGACGTTGACCGGAGCGTTGGCGTTGGTCGCGTTCTGCTTCGCCTTGGCCTTGGACGCCGCCAGCTGCGCGGTGGCCGCCGCCTGCTCAGATGCCTGAGCCTGCCCGGCCCCGCCGGACCCGGATGACGGGGCGGAGTCCGACTTGTACGACGGACCCGACTCCGGCTTGTACGACGGGCCCGAGCCCGCCGACTGAGTCTGGTTGTTGTTCTGGTGCGTGTCGGCCGCGTTGCCGGCTGCGCTCAGGGCGCCGTTGGTGGCGGTCTGGTTGGCGCTGTTGTCGCCGCCCGAGATGTCGCCACCGGCGACGTTGACCGGAGCGTTCGCGTTGGTCGCGTTCTGGTCGGCCTTGGCGGCCGACAGGGCCGCCTGCAGCGTTGCCGCGGCCTGCTTTGACTGCTGTGCCTGTCCGGAGCCTCCAGACCCCGAGTTGGCCATCGCCGACGCCGGCATCGCCAGCGCAACGATCGTCACAGCAGCACTGAGCACTTTTGATCTCATTGCTGTGTTTCTCCTTGACTTGAGCTGGTCGCCCGCTCGGGTCGAGCTGGGCGACGGGACTGTCGAAACCGACAGCTCAGCTAGCCAGGGCGCTCGAGCCGCATGGCTCGCAGCGTGGACTGCCAGGGGAAGATGTCGAGCGTGAGCAGTCCGGGCAGGAGCGCTCGCAGCAGCCACAGCCCGGCAAGCCCGAGAATCGCCGCTGCGGCCGCCGACGTTCCCGCGCCGACGCCCGAAGAGGTGCCCTCCGACCCGCCGGGCGCGACGGCCGTCGTCGCGGGGGCTGCCCAGTCGATCGCGCCGGCGACCTCGACATGTCCGGTCCGCGGGACGGCGCGTGGCCGATCGCGTCCGGCGCTGAGGTGGCCTGCTACAGGCCCGGGCGATCGCGCTGCACCCGTCGCGAGCGGCGCCGTCGCGCCCGGCGGTACTCCGGTGGCCGGGGGCGACACGGACAAGTTCGAAAGGTGCTCTCCCGCGACCGCTGCGCGGCCAACCGCCAGGCCCAGCACCTGCAGGCTCGCGGGGCCGCGGGTCGGGGAGGCGTGCCCCGCGCTGGAGCGCGGGCCGCCGCGCCAGGAGCCGTCGTGCGCCCGATGACCGCTGCTGCGTGACGGAGGAGCGACCACGGTCACCGAGGTGCCGGTGCGCGCGAGCCCAACCGGATCGGCCACGATCGCCTTGACCCGCGACGGCAGCGGCGAGCGGGCGACTTCGGGCGTGCGCCCGATGGCGCCGGAGACAGCCGTCTCGACGTGGCGCACGATCGTGTCGCCGATCGGCTCTGACCGCGTCGCCGACTGTGCGACGGAGCCGGTGGGCCCTGCCGGTGGCGACGCCGCCGGCGCAGCGGTCGCTGCGCCCGAGCCGGAGCCGGTGCCCGTCGGCGGCGAGCTTGTCGGCGACCCCGACGGGACCTTCTGGGCGATCGCCTGGGCGCTGGCGACGGCGTCGGCGGCGGGCTGCGCCGCGGGCACCACGGCCGCCACATGCGCGGTCGTGGACGCGGCGATCGAGCGGGCGGCCGACGCGGCGGTCGTGGCGCTCGCGGGCACGGCGGGTGCCGCGGGGACGACGACCTTGGCCACGCCTGCGATGTCCGCGCTTGCGGCCTGGGCAATTCCGGGGATGGCGAGCAACAGGAGCGTCAGCGTCATCGTGGACGCCAGCACACCCCAATGCCCCCATAGCTTTCGCGTTCTACGACAAGCCATAAAACTGCTTCCTGTCCCTCTTTATCGCCAGGATCGGGCTCGCCCATCCCAGCTAAAAGTGACATTTGTCGCGCTATCCCTGTTAGTTTCCGGGGTGATACTGGTCCGCATGGGGGTGTGGCAGTGATGGGGATCAAGGAGCAATCCCGGCAGGTTCTGATCGACCGGCACATGCCGCTGGTGCGGTCGGTGGCGCGCCGCTACGCCGGCCGCGGCGAGGAGCTCGACGACCTGGTCCAGGTCGGCGCCGTCGGTCTCGTCCGGGCCTCCGGCCGCTTTGACCCGGATCGCGGGGTCGCGTTCGCGACGTTCGTGACTCCTGCGATCGAGGGCGAGATCCGCCGCCACCTGATCGATCGGGCGGCCGCGGTGCGGATCCCGCGTGACGTCGCCCGGATGGGCTTCAGGCTCCGGCGGCGCCAGGGTGAGCTCGCCGCCAAGCTTGGCCGGTTCCCGACCACCGAGGAGCTCGCGACCGCGCTCGACGCCGACCTGCCGCAGGTCGAGCGGGCGTTGGCCGCCCAGCGCGCCACGGACTCGGCAAAGCAGCCGGCGGCAGACGGAGCGCTCGAGGGTTCCGACCCGGCCCATCCGCTCGCCGCCAGCGACGACCGGATGCTGCTCGCCGGGAGCCTCCGCGCGCTCGACGACCGCGAGCGGCGGATCGTGTTCCTGCGCTTCCACGCCGACATGACCGAGCGCGAGATCGGTCGCGCGGTCGGGATCTCCCAGGCGCACGTGTCGCGGCTGCTCGAAGGGGCGCTCTGCAAGCTCCGCGCGGAGCTCGACGGAAATGTCGCTGATATCACCCCGGATGCGGTGATATCGCCCATTCTTCCGCCCCGATCGCCCGGAAAACCGGGAAATGGCAACGGCTCCTCCGCGAAAGCTCGCGCGAGCGGGCAGGCGAACTCTAGAATCGCTGCCGTGGGCTCAGACCAGGAGAGTCAGGCGACTCGACCGGGCAAGCAGAAGGCCGGCTCGACCTACAGCGGCCGCTTCCTGCTGCGGATGCCCAGCGAGCTCCACGAGCAGCTGGCCCGCGCCGCCGAGCGCCAGGACGTCAGCCTTAACCGCTACGTGACCGATGCGCTCGCCACATCGCTGACGCCGTCGGCGTCCGAGCCGGCCGCAGCGCTGACGCCCGACGAGGCGGAGCCCGCCCCGGAGCCAACGGTCCCGGAGCCCAACGCCGGGGAGCGCAAGCAGCCGCCGTCGCCCGGGGTGCTGAGGGTCGCGCTGGCGACAAACCTGGCGGTGGTCGTGCTCGCCGGCGTGGTTGCGGTGGTGCTGCTCGTGCTGGCGCTGCAGCGCGGCATCTGAGCGCTGCAAGTTCGCGTTCGCACTGCAGGAGCGGACCGGCCGGAGACGAAACGGCCCGCGTGCACAACCCAACGCTTCAGGCGGCGCTCGAGGCGTTCGCCGCAGACGCCGCCGGCCAGCTGTCGATGGAGACCGCACGCGGGGCGGAGGTTCCGTTCGAGGTCGTCGAGGAGCCCGGCGCCAGGACATCGCTGTACTGCTACCGGCCGCTGACCGCCGCGTTCATCCGTGAGCGAGTCGGGCTCCTATCGCGCCTGCCGACGTACACGGCGGCGGCCCGGGCGCTGACGAGCCTCGACGGGGTGGACGCGTACCTGACCCAGCGGGGCGAGCCGCGAATTCCTGGCGAGCCCCGCGAGCGGGCCGACGCGGCGCTGCGGTCATTCCTCTCGCAGGTGTTCGCCGACCGCAGCGAGTTCGACTTCGATCCCGAACGCTTCGAGCTCGCCTACACCGAGCTCGAGCGGGCGCTGTATGAGGGTCGCTGCGTGGCTACCGTGATCGCGCCGTTGCTCGGCCTGGCGCTCGAGCACTCGACGCAGGAGCTGCCGATCGGCGAGGGCCTTGCGCTGGTTCGCGGCGACGCGCTTCCGGACGCGCCGGCCGAGGCGGTGTGGGGGGACGGCGAGGAGCCGCACGTGCTCGCGGTGCTGACGGTCGCCGAGGAGCGCGGCGCACGATCGCCGGTGTCCAGCGCCCGGATCCGCTTCCGCCGGACGCTCACCGCGTTGCGGCTGTTCGAGCGCGGCGGCTACGCGCTGGGGCCACTGGCCTGGACGCGGACCGACGCCGGACCGTGGCGCCCGGTCCCGCTCGGGAGCAGCGGCCGGCCGCGGTTCGTGACGTTCATCTCGGCCGAGCACGAGGACGAGCTGCGGGCGTTCTGCAACCTGATCGCCCGGCGCACCCCTGGGAGCGGCGAGGTCACCTGGGCGCTGGCGCGGTTCGAGATGGGCTGCGAGCGGCTTGCGCCGTTCGAGGCGCTGACCGACTACCTGCTGGCGCTCAGGGCGTTGCTCGAGTCCGAGGGTCCCGAGAGCGGGCTGCTCGCCAAGCGGCTGGCGGCGCTCTGCGCGACGCCCGAGTACCACGCTGAGCTGACTCGGCGCGCGGCCCGCGGGATCGCGCTGGAGCGCGCGGCGATCGCCGGTACGGCGCTGGCGGAGCCCGGGATGGACGCACTCGTAGATGAGCTGTCCGAGCACCTGCGGGCGCTGCTGCGAGACGTCCTGTGCGGCCACCTGGACGCCGACCTGCGCGCGGTCGCGGACGCGATTCTGGCTGATGCGGCCGGATCGGGGCTCGAGGACGAGTCCGAGCCCGAGACGCTAGCCTTCCGGGAAGACCGCTCCCTACTCGGTCCCGTACGCGGGGCCGGGAGTGTCTAGCCGCCAGGCGACGACATGTAAGACCTGGTGCTTTTATGTAGTTAGGGGGAGCGCGATCTTCAGTTACGAGCGGGCGAAAGCCCGCTCGTTCTGGTTAACACGCCGTGTGTCCGTGCGCAGATATGCTGGCCCGATGGCGAGCACCACCCGGCCGGCGATCGCACCTAACGTGCATCCGCGCTGCATCAACACCCCTAACCGCACCGAGGACGGCTTCGAGGAGCTCTGCCACCTCGTGAGTGAGCAGGACCCCGACACGGCGCTGTGCGGCAAGGACGTCACCGGGTACCCGTGGAACCCGCCGTGGCCGCGGTGCGAGGCGTGCCTCGCGGTCGCCCGCGGCGAAATGAGTTGAGTTTCCACGTCGAGCTGCGCCAGTTCCTGCACGTCGCCCGTGCCTTCAACCTCACGCGCGAGGAGCTCGACGCCCGGATCCTGCACCCGTGGGTCAACGGCGACTCGATCGCGCTCCAGGACCGTCGCTGGTCGGCTGAGAAGTCTAAGCTGACGATCGTCGAGGGGCCCGAGCTCGATGCCGGCGACCTCGGCCTCGGGCGCGGCTGGGGCAACGCCGTGCGCGAGGGTCAGGACGTGACCGCTGCGCTGGTCGGAGCGGCACAGCGCCAGGTCGGACCGTCGCCCGCCGACGAGCTCAAACAAGACATCCTTGCGGCCGCGCAGCTGTCGCCGCTGCCGTTGCGCGCGGTCGTCGAGCTGGTCGCCGTCCGCAACCCGCAGCGGCGCCCGAGCGAGCTGGTGGCCGTCACCGAGCAGGCGGTGTGGGAGCTGCTTCACCACGGGAGCCTGGCGATGTTCCGCGGAGACCGGCCGGTCGACCGCGACCACTGGCAGCAGGTGCTGCTGTCGTGGCCGAGCTGGATCGACGCCGGACCGAGCGAGGTGACCGTGGCTGCGCCGGGGCGCTAGTGTCCCGTTTGCGACACTAGGCCACGACCTGCTCGATCAGCGCATCGCGCTCGGCGCGCGCGGCGAACAGGTACCGGTGCATCCGCAACAGGCCCTCGACGTCGTGCACGTCGTCGTCGAGCTGGGGTATGAGCAGCAGCGGATGATCGTCGAGCTCGCCGGCAAGCCGGCCGATGTTGCCGTGGTCGCGGCGGGCCAGCACGTGGTAGTCGAGGAAGTTGGCGGCGACCTTGGAGGCCAGCTCGGGGTTGAGGCGGCGCGCGAGCGCGGGCCCCACGTGCTTGGGCTCGGTGTCGCCCAGCAGGTCGTGGTGGACGCGGTTGACGACGACGCCGGCGAACGGCAGCTGGCTCTGCTGCAACGTGCGGCGGAACCAGATCGCCTCGTCGATCGGTTCGCGCTGCGCGGAGGTCACCAGCAGGAACGCGGTCGTGCGGGCCCGCAGCAGCTTTTGCACCTGCGCCGCCCGCTCGCTGAAGTCGTCGGTCATGTCCCCCAGCAGCGAGAAGAACGTGCTCAGGTCGGTCAGCAGGTCCAGTCCGGTCACGCGCCGCAGCGCCGATAGCAGCGGCGAGGCGCCTCGCCCGAGTACGCGCATCCCCAGCCCGGTCGGCCGCACGAACGCCTTCACGCCACGTCCGTCGAGGAACGACGTCAGCCGGCCCGGCGCGTCGAGGAAGTCGACCGCGTTGCGCGACGGCGGCGTGTCGAGCACCAGCAGGTCGAACTCGCCGGCCTGGACGAGGTCGTACAGCTTGGCCACCGCGGTGAACTCCTGGGAGCCCGAGACCGCGGTCGACAGCTCGCGGTAGACGCGGTTGGCCTTGATCTCCCGGGCCTTGGCCGGGTCCGGCGCGATCCGCTCGATCAGCTCGTCGAACGTGCGCTTGGGATCGAGCATCATCGCCCACAGCTCGCCGGAGATCTCGAGCCCCGACGTGGCCAGCCGTTCGGGCTCGACCCGCCGCGGCTCGTTCTGGAGCTCCTCGAGCCCGAGCGCGTTGGCCAGCCGGTTGGCCGGATCGATCGTCACCACCGCGACCTTTGCCCCGCGCGCGGCCATCCCCAGGGCGATCGCCGCCGAGGTCGTCGTCTTGCCCACGCCGCCGGAGCCGGCGCAGACGCACACACGCTTGCCGTCGAGCAGCTCGGCGACGCTCACGCGGCTGAGTCTAGGCTAGGACGACGCGCCCGCTGCCAGCGCAGCCGAGGGGTCCGGCCCGTCGGGCTGACCGGCCGGGGAGGTGTCCCCGGGGGACGCCAGCACCCGCAACGCGTCCGCGGGCACGTGCACGCACACCGGCGTCCCCTGGCTGTGGCCCTCGTCGCTGCCGGTGTTGGCGACCGAGACCTGGATCACCGCGCCGATCGGCAGCCGCACGATCACCTGGCGGCTGGCGCCGACGTAGACGGTGCGCTCGACCATCCCGACCAGGCAGTTGTCGCGGTCCGACCCGTGGGCGAGCAGCTCCAGGCGCTCCGGCCGGGCCACCAGCCGGACCGGCCCCGGCGCCGCGACGTCACCACAGCGGGCCCGCAACGTGGCCTCGCCGATCCTGACCGTGCATTCGCCCGAGCCCCAGCCCACCGGCTCGCCGTCCATCATGTTCGAGACCCCGAGGAAGTCGGCGACGAACACGCTCGCCGGGTCCTCGTAGACCGCCGCCGGGTCGCCGACCTGCTCGATCCGCCCCTCGTTCATCACGGCCACGCGGTCGCTCATGCTGAGCGCCTCCTCCTGGTCGTGGGTGACGAACACGAACGTGATCCCGACCTCCTCCTGCAGCGCCTTGAGCTCGATGCGCAGCTGCTTGCGGATCTTGGCGTCGAGCGCGCCCAGCGGCTCGTCGAGCAGCAGCACCGCCGGGCGCAGGACCAGCGCCCGGGCCAGCGCCACCCGCTGCTGCTGGCCGCCGGACAGCTGCCGCGGCTGGCGGCTGCCAAGCTCGCCGAGCTCGACCAGCTCGAGCGACTCGTGCACGCGCCGGCGGACCTCGTCGCGGGCGACCTTGCGGCGGCGCAGCCCGAACGCAATGTTGTCGAACACGTTGAGGTGGGGGAACAGCGCGTAGTTCTGGAAGACCGTGTGCACGTTGCGCTCGTGCGGCGGCACCGCGCTCACGTCGGAGCCGTCGAGCACGATCTCGCCCGCGGTCGGCCGCTCGAAGCCGGCGATCATCCGCAGCGTCGTGGTCTTGCCGCAGCCCGACGGGCCCAGCAGCGAGAAGAACTCGCCGCCCTGGATCGTGGCGTTGATCCCGTCGACGGCGACGTGCTCGTCGAACCGCTTGGTCAATCCGATCAGCTGAACCTGTCCGCCCGCCATCACGCCGTCTCCAATCCAGAAAGCTCCCGCATCACCGACACGTCCCCGGTGGACGCGCGTCGACCGAACATTGTGTAAAGCAGATACGCGATCCCGATCCCGGCCAGCGTCGTCAAGACCAGCACGGTGGCCAGCGCGTTCAGCGCCGGCGTGGTCGTGCCGCCGCGGGCGTTGGCGTAGAGGAACATCGGGATCGTCGTCGTCGACGAGTTCGAGGACATGTACTGCGTGACCACGAAGTCGTCGATCGAGAGCGCGAACACGATCAGCATGCTGGCCAGGATCGCCGGCATCAGCAGCGGCAGCAGCACCAGCCGCAAGGACTCGAGCGGCGTCGCGCCGAGATCGCGGGCGGCCTCCTCGTACTCCGAGCCGATCGTGGCCAGCCGCCCCCGTACGATCACCACCACGTAGGACAGCGAGAACGTGACCTGGCCGATCACCTGCGCCGGGGTTCCGAGATGCACGAGCGTGAACGGCAGCAGCGCCAGCTGCGTGAACACCAGCAGTAGCGACGTGGCCATCACGATCTCGGGCGTGACCAGCGGCACCAGCATCAGCCCGTTGGCGAACCCCGACCCCCGGCCGCGCCAGCGGGCCAGGCCGAGCGCCAGCAGTACGCCGAGCGGCACTGCGATCAGCATGTCGAGCGCCGCCAGCTCGAGGCTGTGCACCAGTGCGTGCACGTAGTCGGGGTCGTGGAAGATCGACAGGCTCTGGTCGCCCCACCACCAGCGGATCGAGAAGCCTTGCCAGACGCTGCGCGAGCGTCCATTGTTGAACGAGAACAGCATCGCGATCACGACCGGCACCAGCGCCCAGATCACGTACAGCCAGGTGAGCGCGACCATGAACCGAGGTCGGCCCCAGGGGTTGCGCAGCCGCCCTGGGAGCAGGTGGCGTCGGGGCGCCGGCTGGGAGGCCTCCGCGGGCTCGATCGCGGCCGCGGGCGCACGCGTGGCGGTCACGCGAATCTCCGGGCGTCGCGGGTCGTCTGGAACACGTAATAGAGCATCCCGATCGACAGGATCACCATCAGCACAATCACCAGCGACGCCCCGAGGTTCTTCTGGGGCCCGCCCTGGATGAACAGGTTGATCTCGTTGCCCAGCATGTTCGTCCTCGGCGAGGCCGAGATCAGGTCGTTGGTGTAGTAGTCGCCGAACATCGGCAGCACCACCAGCGCCGAGCCCGCCAGGACGGCCGGACGGCTGAGCGGCAGGGTCACCCGCCGCCACGCCTGAAACGGAGTCGCCCCGAGGTCGCGGGCGGCCTCGATCTGACTGCGGTCGATCCGGTCAAGGCCGGCGAACACCGGCAGGATGAAGTACGGGATGTAGCCGTACACGAGCGCGACGATCACCGAGTAGGCGTTGCCGTCCAGCCAGTTGGGCGGGTGCCCGATCCCCAGGTCCATCAGGATCTTGTTGACGTAGCCGTCGGTCGACAGCAGCCCGATCCAGGCGAGCATCCGCAGCAGGTAGCTGACCCAGAACGGGATCACCAACAGCACGATCAGCAGCGTCTTGGTGCGCTTGGCGTGGCGGGCCACGTAGTAGGCGACGGGATAGCCGATCGCGAAGCAGAGCCCCAGCGCGACGCCCACGTACACGAGCGTGTTGCGCACCGCCGGCCAGTACTCGCCGCCCGGGATCGCCCCCGAGAACGCCTTGGACAGGTAGCCCGGGTTCCAGGTGGTGGGGTCCCACGCGGGGACCGGGCTGAGCAGCAGGTTGACCCGGCCCGTCGCCATCGCGAGCACCGCGTAGGCGGGGACGACGACGAACAGCAGCAGCCAGACGATCCCCGGCAGCGCGAACCCACGCCAGTACCGGCCGCTGCCGACGCGGTCGTTCATGCCGACTTCACCGCCGCCCACATGTTCTCCCAGAGCACCTCGCCCTGCTGGCTGAGCGGGCCCTGCACGAGGCCGTTCTTGAACTGCGCCTCGCGGATGATCGTCGACTTCAGGTTCGGGACGATCACGCCCTTGGAGACCAGCGCCTCCGGCGTCATCGCGTTGATCGGCTGCTGGTAGTAGGTGAAGTTGAAGTTGGTGAACACCTGCTTGGTGTCGAGCAGGTGATTGAGGAACAGGTGAGCCAGCACCGGGTTCTTGGCGCCCTTGAGGACGGCGAACGTGTCGTTGTTGATCGGCCCGCGCCCGTCGGTCGGCCACCAGTAACGGAACACGGACGGCTTGGTTCCCTTGGGCGCGTAGTACGGCGTCGACGCCATGTCGCCCGACCACGCCTGGTGCAGCCACAGCGAGCCATCGGCAAGGTGCTGGTAGTCGTTGGTGTCGAACTTCAGGTTGGCGGAGTTCACCAGCGCCACCAGCGCGTCCTTGGACGCGTTGAGCTGCTTCTCGTTTTCGGTGTTGACGTCGGTGACGCCGTTGCGGAGCAGCCCCATCGCCAACCCCTCGTGCTGGTCGTCGAGCAGCCCGACCTTGCCCGAGATCTTCGGGCCCTCCTGCCACAGCGCGGTCCACGGGTTCGACAGCTTCGCCGGGTCAAAGCCGGGCAGCTTGTCCGCGCGCCAGCCGATCCCGGTGGTGTAGATCGTGTACGGCACCGTGTAGCGACTGCCGACGTCGTACCACGGGCTCTGCAGCGACGGCCACACGGTGGCCTTCAGGTTGGGGATGTAACTGAGGTTCAGCGGCTGCAGCACCTTGCCGACCACCAGCCGCTCGAGGAACACGAGCTCGGGCACGAACACGTCGAACTGGACGCTTCCGCTGGAGATCTTCGAGATCGCCTCGTCGATCGTGGTGAACGTACTGATCTGGACCTTGACGTCGTACTTCTTCTCGAACGCCTTGACCACGTCGGTGTTGATGTACTGGTCCCAGTTGTAGAACTGCAGCGGCCCCTTCTCGGGCGCCATCCCGGAGGCGATCGCCTTGTTGCCGGCGTAGATCGGCAGGGTCACCGGGTTGTCGGGTCGGGCGAGCGCCAGCCCGCCCGGGCCGTGCGCGACCGCCCCGCCGCCGCCCGTGGCGACCGGCTCGGTCGTTCCGCAGGCCGCCAGCAGGCCGGGGATCGACAGACCCGCGGCGACGCCCGCCGCGCGCTTGATGAACGTCCTGCGGTTGGTCGCGCCGGTGCTGTGCAAATCATGAGTGCGGTCGGGAGTCATCCCTGCTCTCCTCTCTGAAGCGGTTTCTCGTCGCCGTTGTCGCGGCGGAGCGTGCAACCCAGCTCCGACGAGGCGAGCGCGAGACACCGGTCGATCATTCGCTCGGCGGTCACGTCCGGCTGACCGAGCGTCACCTGCACGCCGAGCCCATCCATGAGTCCGCTCAGCGCGAGCGCGAAGTCATCGGGGTCCGCGTCGCCGTCGAACTCCCCCGACGCCTGTCCTTCGCGAACGATGTCGGCGATCAGGTCACGCTGTCGGCGGTCAAGCCTGAAGTACGTCGAGCGCACGTTCTCGTCGCGGCGCGCGCGTACCCACATCTCCATCCACAGCGTCCAGTCGGTCAGGCCCGCCGGTCCGAGGCTGGTCTCGGTCACCAGGTGCACGAGCTTGTCGGCGGCGCTGCGCTGGCGCGCCTGGCCCTCGGTGACCCGCGCGTAGAAGTCGCGGTCGGTCTGGTCGACGGCCTCCTCGAGCAGCCGGTCCTTGGACTCGAAGTAGTAGAGGATCGTCGGCGAGCTGGTGCCGGCCCGCTCGGCGACATCGCCGATCCGGGTGTCGAACAGGCCGCGCTCGTACAACACCTCGGCGGCCGCCGCGATGATCTGCGGCTTGCGCAGATGTTCGATTTTCGGTCGCGGGCTCACGCTCCCGCCTGCCACTCTCTCTCCGACGAATCCACTTCCACACATCCAGGACGAATTCGTATACTGAACGACGAGTCAGGAAACTAGCGCCGTCTGGTTACTGCTGTCAAGTGCCTACCGGACGAGAGAGGGTGAGATTTGATCGACGTCGCTGTCATGGGAGCCGGTTTGGGTGGCCTGTCGGCGGCGCGTGACCTCGCCCGCGCCGGCGCTGACGTGGTCGTGCTCGAGGCGCGCGATCGGCCCGGCGGGCGCGTCGAGGCGGTGACGCTCCCGGACGGGCGCACTGCGCAGGCCGGAGGGGAGGTGTTCGGCCACGGGCACCACGCCTACCGTGAGCTCGTCGAGGAGCTCGGGCTGGCGATCGAGGAGAGCTACGTCGCCGACCCCGGCGAGATGACCTGGGGATTGCTCGAGGGCGTACACGTCGGCGACGAGCCGCCGTGGATGACCGCCGACGAGCTCGCCGACGCCGACCGGGTGCAGCACGAGTTCGCGCTGCTGGCGGCCTCGGTCGATCCCGACGACCCGTGGTCGCACCCGAACGCGGCCGGGCTGGACCGCCTCAGCCTTGGCGCGTGGCTGCGCGAGCAGCGGGCGCTGCCCGCGGTCCGCCGGCGCCACGAACTGGCGTCGCTGTCGCTGGCCTGCGACTCGCCGGAGCGCACCTCGCTGCTGTCGGATCTGCGCAAGCACGCGGCGCTCGGAGGCGATCACTTCTACGACCTCGACCAGTGGGAGGGCCTGCGCGTCGCCGAGGGGTCAGCGTCGGTCGCGCTGCGGATGGCCTCGGAGCTGGGCGAGCGCGTGCGCTATGAGGCGGTCGTCCGGAGGCTTGCCGTCTCGCCGGGCCGGGTCCGGCTGACGCTCGCAGACGGCGAGCTGGTCGAGGCCGAGGCGGTCGTCTGCGCGATCCCCGCCGGGCCGCTGCGCGAGCTGCAGATCAGTGGCGTCAGCGACGCGCGGCTGCGCTCGCTGGGCGCCCAGCGCCACGCACTCGCGGCCAAGGTCGTGGCCGCCTACGACGAGCCGTTCTGGCAGCGCAGCGGCCAGAACGGGCTGGCCGAGACCGAGTGGCTGTTCGGCTCGACCTGGCCACAGGGCCCTGGCGTGCTGTCGATGCTGGTCGGACCCGAGCGGTTCTCGGCGTTCGTGGCCGCCCCGGCGCCGGCCCGCAGTCAGGCGGTGATCGACGGGCTGGTGGCGCTCTACGGCGAGCGCGCGCGGCTGCCGCTGTCGATGCTCGAGCGTCCGTGGGGCGCCGACCCGTTCACTCGCGGCTACATCACCAGCTGGGCGCCCGGCGACCTCGGCCGCGTCGGCCCGCTGCACGGCACCCACGAGCCGCCGTTCTACGTGGCCGGGTCAGACCACTGGGTGGCCGGCTACATGGAGGGCGCGGTGCGCACCGGCCGCTCGGCGGCTCGGTCGGCGCTCGGGATCGGCTCCGCGGTCTAAGTGCTCCCCACGATAAATCCCGTCGCATTCGGGCGGCCCGGGTCGGTGTCTGAATCACTAGCCACCAGCTGCTCGCCGAGCCCGAGGTCGCGCGCCAGCGCCGAGCCGACGGCGCGGCGGGCGCGCTCGAGCCCGATCGCCGAGTCTCCGATCAGCGTCCGGACGCCGTATCCGTCCAGCAGCGCCAGCACCCGGTCGGTCACGTCATCGGGATCGCAGCGCTGAAACTCGCCGCTCTCCACGCCAGCGGCGATCTCGTCGGCGAACCAGGTGTGCAGCCGCGCGTAGAGCTCCTCGGCGACCGGCCGCAGCTCCGGGGCGCGCGCCGCACGCAGCCACAGCTCGACCCACAGCACCCAATCCTCGCGCAGCGCCTCGGAGTGCGGCAGGCACTGGTCGATCATCGACTGCAGGCGCTCGGCCTGCGAGCTGACCGGCAGGTCCCCGCTCGAGATCCGCGCGTCGCCGGCGTGCGCGTAGGAGTAGTTCAGCGCCTCGGCCAGGAGCGCGTCGCGGCTGGCGAAGTGGTAGTGCACCAGCGACGTCGACACGCCGGCGTCCATCGCGATCCGCGCAATCCGGACGCCGTCGAGGCCCTCGACGGCGATCTGCCTGACGGCGGCGGCGAGGATCCGCTCGCGGGCGCTACCGCGGCTCTCGGCGCTCATACCTCGATACCAGCGCCGTCGAACCCTTTAGGGCTCAGGTCGTCGCGCACGCGGTCGGCGAACCAGGCCACCGCGTCCTCCCGCCGCGACAGCGGACCACACTCGTACCCGCGGGTCTGCAGACCCTGCTGGACGTTGTCGACGAGATCGATGTCCTCGTCGAGCACGAGGTTGTTGAGCTTCTGGTTGAGCCACTGGGCGGCCTTGGTGCGCGGGTCGGCGCCGTGGGACCGGTAGGAGCCGAACACGTCGCGGGTGCGGGCCACTCCATCCGGGTTCATCTGCCAGGTGTTCACCTGGTCGGGGTATAGGTCGATCGTCGTGTTCGGGTAGATGAACACGTAGCGCCACACGCGCAGGTCCTCCTCGGTCAGCCCGGGCATCGTGGTCACGAGCTTGGAGTACATACGCTCGAGCCGGTTGCTGCTGGGCTTGTCGCGCATCGGGGCCTCAAACCACACGTAGTGCTGGTGGACCTCGACGTCGTAGCGCTTGTAGTCGAGCATCCGCATCAGCCCCGGGTGGGCGATCGGGATGTGGTAGCCCTCGATGTAGTTGTCGGCGACGACCTTCCAGTTGGCCGGTTGGGTCCCGTTGCCGGGGGAGAACGACTCGAGCGTCGGAAGCCGGTAGCGCTCCAGTCGCTCGGGGAGGTCGCCGAGCAGGTCGGCCAGCGGCGTGGCGTGCGGGTCGATGTTGAAGAACACCAGGCCGCAGAACTCCTCGACGCGCACCGGTAGCAGCCCGAGCGTGGACTTGTCGAGCCGCTCGCCGAACGCGAGCCCCTCGGGGACGCCGATCAGGCTCCCGTCGAAGCGGTAGGTCCAGCCGTGATAGCGGCAGCGGATCGCCCCCTTGCACTGGCCGTCGCCGCTGAGCAGGCGCGAGCCCCGGTGCCGGCAGATGTTGCGATACGCCCGCAACTCGCCGTTCTCATCGCGGACGATCAGCACCGGCTGGGTGCCCGCCGTGGCGGTGATGTAGCTGCCGGGGCGGGGCAGGGCGCCGACGTGGCCGGCCAGCTGCCAGGTCCGCTCGAAGATCAGCTCCTGCTCGGCTGCGGCCACCTCGGGATCGGTGTATAGACGTGGGCTGAGCGCGCGGAACGACAGGTCCTCGGGGGACAGTGGCGTCGACGGCGGACCCTGGCGGTGGCCGTTGACGGGCTGGCCCTGCGTTCCCGGCGTGGTGCTCGATTCCATGTCCCTCTCCGATTCCTGACTTTGTGATCAGTTGCTGTTAGTCTACCGCGCATGGTCAAGCGCGTGTCGTGGCTGTCGATCACGCCCGAGCCCGAACGCGAGCTTCCCGAGGCCGTCGCGACGCTTCGCCACGGGCACCGTCCGCCGCCTGGCGCGATCGAGTCAGAGCGCGAGCGGATCGAGCATCTGGTGCTGCACGGCCGCCAGCGCGATTGGCTGGCCTACCTGCACGGCGTCATCGGGCTGATCGAGCGGGCACTGCCCGGGGACGACCCGGAGCTGGCCCGCGCCCGCACGCGCGCGACCGCGGTGCTGGCCAACCACCACAACCTGCTGCTGGCGCTGCCGGGGCGCGCAGCGGAGCGAACGGCAGCGGACCGGGCGCGGCTCTCGGAGCTCGCCGAGGACCGCAACCATCACGAATCACGCAAAGGAAGCCAATGAGCACGACGACATCCCCCACGACCGGCGGACTCGAGCTGACCCCCGACCAGCTCGAGCTGCAGCAGCGAGCGCGCGAGTTCGTCGAGCACGTCCTGATGCCGCTCGAGCTCGAGGCCGAGGAGCGCGGCGGCGAGCTGCCTGATGCGACCGTCGACGAGATCAAGCGCGCGGCGATCGCCGCGCGGCTCAACGGCGGCCGGTTCGCCCCCGAGTACGGCGGACAGGGCTGGTCGATGCTCGAGTGGTTCGTGGTCAACGAGCAGTTCGGCCGCGTCACCAACGGCCTGCACTGGCACGTCCCGAGCGCCTACAACGTGCTGATGCAGGGCACGCCCGAGCAGATCGAGCGTTACCTGCTGCCGGCGCTGCGCGGCGAGGGCGGCGACGCCTACGCGGTCACCGAGGCCGAGGCCGGCTCGGATCCGGGCGGGATCGCCAGCACCGCGGTGGCCACCGACGGCGGCTGGCGAATCAACGGCGAGAAGTGGTTCGTGACCTCGGGCGACGTCGCGCGCGTGCTGATCGTGATGGCCAACGTCGTCGACGGCTCCGACCGGCTGCCGACGCTGTTCCTGGTCGAGCCGACCGCGTCCGGCGTGGAGTACACCGACAACCCCAAGTTCACCCACAACTACCCCCACGGTCATCCGACGATCCGCTTCACCGACGTCGAGGTCGGGGCCGACGCGGCGATCGGCGGGATCGGCGAGGGCGAGGCGCTGCAGCGCGCGTGGTTCACCGAGGAACGGCTGGGGATCGCCACCCACGGCCTCGGCGCGATGTGGCGGCTGCTCGATGAGGCCACCGACTGGGCGCTTCACCGGATCCAGGGCGGCACCCGGATCATGGACTACCAGGGGGTCTCGTTCCCGCTCGCCGACTCGGCGACGGACGCCGCCGTGGGCCGGCTGCTGGCGCTGCAGGTCGCCGGGATGATCGACGCCGGAGCCGACCTCAAGCTGATCCACGCGAAGGCGTCGATGGCCAAGCTGTTCGTCTCCGAAGCCGCCGGCCGCTGCGCCGACCGCGCCGTGCAGACGTTCGGCGGGCGCGGCTACATGCGCTCCAATGTCGCGGAGCGCTTCCAGCGCGAGCTGCGGGTCGATCGGATCTGGGAGGGGACCAGCGAGGTCCAGCGCCTGATCATCGCCCGAGCGCTCGAGCGCCGCGGGGTCGAGGCGACGATCCATTGAGCGGCGAGGACGGAGCGTCCGGCTACCGGCTGGACCGGCTGCTGCGGCCGCGATCGGTCGCGGTCGTCGGCGCCACCGACCGGCGTGGCAGCTACGGCGCGCAGGCGCTGATCAGCCTCGATGCGATCGGCTACCCCGGGCAGGTGTGGGGCGTCAACCCGAACCGCGACCAGGCGTTGGGTCGCCCCTGCGTGCCGTCGATCGCCGACCTGCCCGAGCCCGCCGACGCGGTCGTGGTGGCGATCCCGGCGGCGGCGGTGCCGGACGCGATCGACCAGGCCGGCGCGCACGGGTGCGGCGGCGCGGTCGTGTTCAGCGCCGGCTTTGCCGAGGTCGCCGACGGCGTGGCGCGCCAGCAGCAGCTGGTCGAGGCGTCCCGCCGCCACGCGCTGCCGGTCTGCGGCCCCAACTGCAATGGGATCGTCGCCACTCACTCGCGCACCGCGCTGTGGGGCGACGCGCTCGCTGCATCCGACCCCGGGGCGGTGGCGCTGATCTCCCAGAGCGGCAACGTCGCGGTCAACGCGCTCGGCACTCGTCGCGGGCTGCGGTTTCACACCGTGGTGGCGAGCGGCAACCAGGCGGTGCTGTCGGCCGCCGACTATCTCGAGCTGCTGGCCGGCGAGGAGGGCTTGCGCGCGGTCGCGCTGTACCTGGAGGACGACGGCGGTCCACAGCTGTGCCAGGGGCTGGCCGCGTGCGCCGACGCCGGCGTCGCGGTGGTGGTGCTGAAGGTCGGAAGCTCGCCGGCCGGGGCGCGCGCGGCCGCCGCGCACAGCGCCGCGCTGGCGGGGGACCAGCGGATCTTCCGCAGCCTGATCGAGGAGGCCGGCGCCGTCTGGGCGCAGGACGTGCACGAGCTGCTCGAGCTGGCCAAGACGCTGTCCGTGCCGCGGCGCGCTCCGGCGCAGCGCGGGCTGGCGATCGTGACCTGCTCGGGCGGGGACTCCGCGCAGGGCGCCGACGAGGCCTCCCGGGCCGGGCTCGGACTGCCCGCGTTCTCCGAGCAGACCGCGGCGCGGCTGGCCGAGCTGCTGCCATCGGCGGCGACGGTCGCCAACCCGCTGGACTACACCGCGATGATCTGGGGCGACGCCCGCGCGCTGGGCGAGCTCGTGACCACGGTCGGCTCGGACCCGTCGATCGGCCAGGTGTTGGTGTTCTACGACACGCCCGCCGGGATGGCGGGCGCGGTCGACGAGTCGTGGGCCGCCGTCCGCGACGGGATCATCGCCGGCGCCGCGGCCAGTCCCGCGCCGACGATGGTTGCGGCTACGCTGCCCGAGCTGCTCGACGACGAAGGCGCGTGGCGGTTCGCCCAGGCCGGGGTCCCGGCCGCCGCCGGACTGCGCACCGGGATCGCGTGTGCGGCGGCGATGCGGCTGTCGTCGGGCGACCCCGCCCGCCTGCGTGCGATCGGGGCGGTGGCCGGGCGGGTCGCCTCCGAGGGCGAGACGGAATGGCTCAGCGAGCACGAGTCAAAGCAGCTGCTGCGCGCCGGCGGCATCGACGTGGTGCAGGGGCGGATCGTGACCGACGCCGACGACGCGGTGGCGGCGCTCGGTGAGCTGGGCGGCCCGATCGCGCTGAAGCTGAGCTCGACGGCGGTCCAGCACAAGTCAGAGCTCGGCGGCGTCGAGCTCGGGCTGGCGGGCGCCCCCGAGGTGCGCGGGGCGTTCGCGCGGATCGGAGCGCTGGCTGCCGATCACGGCGGCGAGGTGCTGGCCGAGCGGATGGCGGCGCCGGGGGTCGAGCTGCTGGTGGCGGCGCGGACCGACGCCGTCGTGCCCGCGCTGGTGCTCGGCCTCGGCGGGATCTGGACGGAGCTGCTCGACGACGTGGCGATCGTGCCGCTGCCGGCCGACGCCGCGCGAGTCGAGCGGGCGCTGCGGTCGCTGCGCGGCGCGCCGGTGCTCGCGGGCGGCCGCGGGCGGACGGTGTGCGACATAGCCGCGGCGGCACGGCTGGGGCAGCGGGTCGGAGAGCTGCTGCTCGAGCGGTCGCTGGAGCTGATCGAGCTCAACCCCGTGCTGGTGTCGGACTCCGGAGCGGTGGTGGCAGATGCAGCGATCCGCTCGCGACCGCCGGTGACGGCCGTCCGCGCGGCAGTCGGCGAGGGGGCGCGGGCGTGTACGACGTAGTCGTCGTCGGAGGCGGCTTCGCCGGCGTCACCGCGGCCCGCGAGGCGGCGCTGCGGGGCCTGTCAGTCGTTCTGGTCGAGGCTCGCGACCGGCTCGGGGGCCGGACCTGGAGGTCGGACTGGGGGCCGGCGGCGGTCGAGTACGGCGGCGCCTGGGTGCACTGGCACCAGCCGCACACGTTCTCGGAGTTGACCCGCGCGGGCCTGGCGGTGCTGCTCTCAGACGACGCCGAGGTGGCCGCCTGGTACGTCGGCGCCGAGCGTCGCCACGCGACGATTGCGGAGCGCGACGAGATCGCGCGACGCGGCTGGGACCGGTTCGTCGACGGCGTGCGCACGGCGCTGCCAAAGCCACACGACCCGCTGTTCGCGATCGATGAGCTCGCTCGCTTTGACCGGCTGTCGATCGCGCAGCGCCTCGACGAGCTCGAGCTCTCGCCCGAGGAGCGCGACGTGCTGATCGCCGAGCTCGAGTCGCTCGCCCACGCGCCGCTGACCGACGCCGGCGCGGTTTCGGTGCTGCGCTGGCACGCGCTGTCGGGCTACAGCCTGGAGCTCACGCAGTTCACCGGCGGCCGGGTGACGATCGCCGGCGGGACGCGGGCGCTGCTGCAGTCGATCGCGTCGGGGGCGCCGGTCGAGTATCGGCTCGGCGCGCCGGCGGCAGCGGTCAGCCGGCGAAACGGCCACGTCGAGGTCGAGACCCGCGACGGCGCGGTGCTCGCTGCGCGCGCGGGCGTAGTAGCGGTGCCACTCAACGCGCTCGGGTCGATCCAGTTCTCGCCGGGGCTATCGGAGGACAAGCTCGAGGCGATCGCGCTCGGCCAGGCCTCGCGCGGGATCAAGATCTTCATACACGCGCGCGGGGAGCCCGCGTGGCAGAACGCGATCAGGCCCGGTCACCCGTTCGGCTACCTCGACACCGAACAGCACTACGACGACGGGACACAGCTGATGATCGGGTTCGGGATCGACGCCGAGCGCTGCGACGCCACCGACCTGGGGGCCGTGCAGCGACAGCTCGACGAGATCCTGCCCGGCTACGAGGTGATCGCCGCCACCGCCCACGACTGGCTCGCCGACGAGCACTCCCGTGGCACCTGGGCGATCCACCGCCCGGGCTGGTACGAGCACCACCACGCCGCCATGCAGACTCCCGAGGGGCGAGTGGTCCTGGCCGGATCGGATATCGCCGACGGCTGGTCGGGGTTCATCGACGGGGCGATCGAGTCGGGCCTGCGGGCCGGAAGCCGGGCGGCGGCGCTGGCCGGCCGTTGACCGGCGCTCCGTTGCGCGACTGCGCCCCGGTCAGCCCGGCCTCGAGGTCGTTGGCCAGCCGCTCCAGCTCGACCAGCCCGAGCTGCTCGGCGAACACGTAGGGGAGGTCGACGATCGGGGTGTCGAGCTCCTCGCCCAGCCGGCCGCGCTGCTCGCGCTGAGACGCCGCCCGCGCGTGCTCGGACAGCGCCGCCTTCAGCGCCGAGCGGATCAGCGGCGACCGCGTCCGCGGCAGCGCCGCGTCGAGCTCGGCCACCTCTGCGGCGTCGAAGCGCTCGCGATACAGCGCGTTGACGACCGCCAGGTCGAGCGCCATCTCATCACGCGCAAGCGCGTCGCGCAGCGCGATCGTTTCGTTGACCGCCATCTCCTCGGGCGTGGCCACCGCGACGACGCCGGTGAACTGGCGGTTGGCGATCGAGTCGGCGATCCGCGCCGCCTGGCGAGCGATCGGGCCGGCCAGCGCGATGTCGGCGAACGTCTTGGGGGTGCGGAGGATGCCCACGCCGTGCCCGGTGGCGGGGGCGTCGACGACCACGAAGTCATACGGGGCGGCGCCGCTGGTCCGGCGCTCGAGCTGCGCCAGCTCCCACACCTTGCCCATGCTGAGCAGCTCGCGCATCCCGGGCGTGGCCATCGCGAACGCGTGAAACAACCGGCTGGATCCGAGCATCTGCCCCACCGAGCCGGTCTTGACGCGCAGGTACTCCTCCATCGCCAGCTGGGGGTCGATCGAGATCGTGAACAGCCCCGGCGCCAGTTCGATCTCCTCGAACCGCTCGCCCTGCTGATGAAACGTGCGCTGGACGCGTTCCTGGCTGGCCAGCTCGGCCACGATCGTGCGCTGGCCGCGCCGGGCCGCCAACATGCCCAGCGCGATCGCCACCGTCGACTTTCCGACGCCGCCCTTGCCGGTCACGAACACCAGGCGTCGGTCCAGGAGGTCTCGCACTAGATGATTGATTCCAAATTGGACGCCCGTGGGGCGGTCGGGGGGCGAGCGGGGTGGCGCGGGCGGAGGCGACGCATAGCGGAGCTACGCGAGCCGAACGCACGTGCCGCATCCGCGAAGTCATCCCGGCCGCATCCGGGGGCGGTCAAGTTGGAAGCAATCATCTAGAGGTCAAGTTACCGTGGCGGGGCCGGGTGATGCCGCGACTGGCCATCAGCGGCGTCCACCAGTTGTCCGACAGCGCGGAGGATTCCCGCTGATCGCTGCGAATACAGGCGCGTGATGAGTTCGAGCCCGAAGGTGATCACGTTCGCAAACCAGAAGGGCGGCGTCGCTAAGACGACGACCACGCTGAACCTCGCCGTGGCGTTCGTCGAGGAGGGGCACCGGGTGCTGTGCGCCGACATGGACCCGCAGGGGAACCTGACGATGTCGCAGGGGATCGACCCCGACACGCTCGACAAGTCGATGTACGACGTTCTGGTGCATCGGATCTCGATCCGCGAGGTGATCCGCAAGCGCGAGGTCGACGTGGCCTGCGCGTCGATTGATCTCGCCGGGGCCGAGATCGCGATGTCGACGATGATCGGTCGCGAGCGCGTGCTGGAGAAGGCGCTCGCGGAGATCGCCGAGGACTACGACTTCGTGTTCATCGACACGCCGCCCAGCCTCGGGCTGCTGACGATCAACGCGCTGACGGCCTCAGACAAGGTGATCGTCCCCGTGCAGTGCGAGTATCTGTCGATGCGCGGGCTGATCCAGCTCCAGAACACGTTGGCGATGGTCCGCGAGAACCTGAACCCGGACGTCGAGATCGAGGGGATCCTGCCGACGCTCGTCGACACTCGGACGCTGCACGCCAAGGAAGCGATCGAACTGCTGGAGGAGAACTTCGGAGACCGGGTGTTCGCGTCGAGGATCCGCAAGACCGTGCGATTCGCCGAGGCTCCTGTGAAAGGAATGTCCGTGCTGAAGTACGATCCCGACGGTCTGGCAGCACACGCCTACCGGCAGCTCGCTAAGGAGGTCCTCTCAAATGCCAAACGCTAAGCGCGCCAGCATGCGCGAGGGACCGCTCACCGCCCTGTTTCGTAAGTCGGCAGAGGAGGCCGGCGCTTCCGATCAAGAGCCCGCGTCCGACCAGCCCGCCGAGAGCTCGCAGCCGCCGGCCGCCGAGGCTCAGCCCGAGGTTGCGCAGGCCGACGTCCCCGAGCGTCGCGTCCCGTCGCCGCAGGAGCGACTGCGCAACGCGTTCTCGGCGGACATCCCCGAGAACGTGCTGGCTAGTCAGAAGCCGCCCCCGTCCGACCCAGAGCCCGAGCGCGACGTGTACGCCCGCCCGGACGCGATTCAGCCGCCGGCGCCGCAGGTCGGCGGCCCGCTGCTGCGCGTCGTCGGCGTCGGCGGGGCCGGCGTCAACGCGGTCAACCGGATGGTCGAGGCCGAGATCACCGGCGTCGAGTTTCTGGCGATCAACACCGACCTGCAGTCGCTGCAGCAGTCGGCCGCCCACGAGACGCTTCACATCGGCGACTCGATCACCCGAGGCCTCGGCTCCGGGTCAAACCCGGATCTCGGTCGGCAGGCCGCGCGCGAGGAGTACGACCGCATCAAGGCGATGCTGCGCGGCTCGGACATGATCTTCATCGCCGCCGGCGCGGGCGGGGGCACCGGCACCGGCGCCGCTCCGGTGGTCGCCCAGATCGCCCGCGAGATCGGCGCGCTGACCGTGGGGATCGTCACTCGGCCGTTCCAGTTCGAGGGCTCCCGGCGCCGTGCCCAGGCCGAGGCCGGGATCGAGGCGCTGGCCGACGAGGTCGACACGCTGATCGTCGTCCCCAACAACCGCTTGCTGACCGTGCTCGAGCGCAACACCTCGATGGTCGAGGCGTTCCGCGTCGCCGACGACGTGCTGCGCCAGGGCGTGCAGGGGATCTCCGACCTGGTCACGCTCCCGGGGCTGATCAACCTCGACTTCGCCGACGTGCGCACGATCATGTCGGGCGCCGGCAACGCGCTGCTGGGCATCGGCATGGGTGTCGGCGACCGCCGCGCGATCGACGCCTCCGAGCAGGCCGTGTCGTCGCCGTTGCTGGAGACCAGCATGGAGGGCGCGCGCTCGATCCTGCTGTCGATCACCGGCGGCCGCGATCTGTCGCTGTGGGAGGTCAACGAGGCCGCCAAGGCGGTGGCCGAGGCGGCGCACCCGGACGCCAACATCATCTTCGGCGCGATGCTCGACGAGAAGCTCGACGACCAGGTGTGGGTCACGGTCGTGGCCACCGGTTACGACGGGCAGCGTCGCCGCGAGGGTGAGCGCCCCGGGTTCGGGGTCAGCGAGCGCACGCCGAGTGAGAGCCTGCGTGAGCCCCGCGGCGAGCCGCGGGTGAGCCGCATGCGCGACCGCCGTCCGGCGCGGTCGCCGGTCGAGCTCGACGTCCCAGAGTTCATCCCCAGGAGATAGACCTCCCCGTGGCCGGGCCCCAGCTCGGCGTCATTGCTGCGGGCCATCCGCTGACCGCCCACACCGGGGCCGACGTGCTGCGCGAGGGGGGCAACGCCGTCGACGCCGCGCTCGGGGCGATGCTGGCGTCGTTCTCGTGCGAGCCGCTCCTGACCGGGCTGGGAGCCGGCGGATACATGCTCGTCGTCGGCCCCGACCGCCGCCCGTCGCTGCTGGACTTCTTCGTCGAGGCGCCGGGACGGGGCGCCGATCCGGCGGCCCGGTCCGAGCTCGTCCCGATCGACGTGTCGTTCGGCGACGCCGACCAGGTATTCAACATCGGCGCCGCGTCGGTCGGCGCCTACGGCGTGCCGGCGGGGCTATGTGCGGCCTCGGCGCGGTTCGGGCGGGTGCCACTGAACGAGCTGGTCGCGCCGGCGGCGCGGCTGGCCCGTGACGGCGTCGAGCTCAACCCGGCGCAGGCGTACGTGGTCGAGATCCTCGCCGGAATCGTCACCTCCACCCCGGAGTGCCGCGAGCTGTTCGCCCCCGGTGGTCGGGTGCTGCGCGCCGGGGAGCGGGTGCGCCAGCCGGAGCTCGCCGACGCGATCGAGCGGCTTGCGGCCGAGGGGTCGGCCGCGTTCTACACGGGCGACATCGCGGCCGCGATCATCGACTGGCTGAGCACCCGCGGGGCGATGCTGACCGCCGCCGACCTGGGCGCCTACGAGGTGGTCGACCGCGAGCCGGTGCGGGTGGCGTACCGCGGGCGCGAGGTGCTGACCAACGCTCCGCCCTCGGCCGGGGGGATCCTGATCGCGCGGGCGCTGGCGATGCTCGACGCGGAACCGGGCCCGCCCCGCCCGCCCGGCGTCGAGCAGATCGTCGAGGTGATGGAGCGCACCCAGCGCGAGCGCACCCCGGAGTTCCTCGAGGGGCTGGACGACCCCGAGTTCGTGCGGCGGTTCCTGGCCGGCGCCGGCCGGCTGGGGTCGACCACGCATATCGCGGTGCTCGACCGCGAGGGGTGGGCGTGCTCGGTCACCTGCTCAAACGGCGAGGGTTCGGGGATCGTCGTCCCGGGGACCGGCATGCACCTGAACAACATGCTCGGCGAGCAGGACCTCAACCCGCTCGGCTTTCACCGCCATCCCCCGGGGCGGCGGCTGCCGAGCATGATGGCGCCGACGATCCTGATGCGCGACGGGACGCCCGAGCTGGCGGTGGGTAGTGCCGGTTCCAACCGGATCCGCTCGGCGATCCTGCAGACGATCATCCGGGTGATCGACGAGGGGTTGCGGGCCGGGGACGCGGTCCGCGCTCCCCGTGTGCACTGGGAGGACGACGTGGTCTACGTCGAGCCGGGGATCGACACCGCGCCGCTCGAGGCCGATGGGCGCGAGATCGCCCGGTTCCGCGATCTCAACCTGTTCTTCGGAGGCGCTCAGGCAGCCGAGCGCGACCGTGAGGGGCGCTTCTGGGGCGGCGGCGATCCGCGTCGCGGGGGTGCCGCCGTGGTGGTGGTCTGAGGAGGCTGGACGTTTAAACGAAGCATGGCTTCGCTTAAACGTCCAGCCCCCTCGTCTAGGTCAGCGCGAAGCCGATCGTCAACGCCGTCCCGGCGACCACGCAGTAGATCGCAAACGGCGTCAGCGTGTTGGTCTCGAAGAACCGCATCAGGAAGCGGATCGAGAGGAACGCGCTCCCCGCCGCGCACAGCGCGGCCACCAGCGCCGGACCGCGGACGCCGTCGCCGTCGTGGCCGAACAGCTCGGGGAGCTTGAGCACGGCCGCCGCGCCGATGATCGGCGTGGCCAGCAGGAACCCGAAGCGGGCGGCGTCGCGGTTGTTCAGGCCGGCGAGCAAGCCGCCGCCCATCGTCACCCCGGAGCGGGAGATGCCGGGGATCAGCGCCAGCGCCTGGGCCATCCCGACGCCGGCGGCTTGGCGGAAGCTCATCCGGTGGGCGATCCGGAAGTCCTCGTCGGTCTCGCGCTCGGGTGCGTCGGGGGCGCGGCGGCGCAGGCGCTCGGCCCCGAACAGCAGCAGCCCGTTGATGATCAGGAACACCGCGGCGTACTCGGGCGAGGCGAACAGCTTGCGCAGCGGCCGCTCGAGCGCCAGGCCGAGGATGCCGGCTGGGATCGTGCCGGCGATCAGCAGCCAGGCCAGGCGCGCGTCGGCGTCGGCGGGATCGATCCCGCGGTCGCGGATCGTGCGGAAGAACCCCTTGACGATCCGGACCCAGTCGTGCCAGAAGAAGCCCAGCAGCACCAGCGCGGTGGCCAGGTGGACGGCGACCAGAAACGTCAGAAAGAACGTGTCGTTCTGATGGATGTCCCAGCCGAACAGGCGCGGAGCGATCACCGCGTGCCCAAGACTGGAGATCGGAAACAGCTCGGACACCCCTTGGAGCAGCCCGAGCACGATGGCCTGGAAGTAGGAAATCGGATGCATGGCAGGTCACCCGGCACGTCCGAGGCTCCGTCCTCGACCTCCGAGCTTGGGGGCATGTTAGCTGCGCCACGCGGCCGCGACGCGTGATTCGGCACGATGGGGGAGATGACCGCGTACTGGATTCGGATCGGCCTGGCCGCGCTCGTTGCCGGGGCGGTGTGCGCCTCGATCGCCGGCTGCGGGCTCGATGTGGCCTCGCCCGACCTGTTTGTGCTGCACCGCACCGGCCAGGGCTCGATGCTGACGCTGCTGGTCAACGACAGCGGCACGATTCGGTGCAACGGGAGCAAGCCCAAGTCGCTGTCGGACGCACTGCTGCTCGACGCCCGCGATCTCGCCAAGGACCTCGACGGCGACGTCACTGACAACCTGAAGTTCACCCTCCCGGCGAAGGTGTTCACCTACCGGGTGCAGCTGCAGAACGGGACGCTGACGTTCAGCGACGTGGCGGCGACGAACCGTAAGCACCCCGAGCTCGCCCGGGCGGTGCTGTTCGCGGCCCAGGCCGCTCAGGGACCGTGCGGACTGACGGGCTGAACGGGCCGGCGACGGCGGCCGACCGCGGAGCTCAGCGCAACCGCACGCGGCCGTTGGACCGCGCCCGGGCCTGAGCGCGGTCGACGAAATCCAGGCGTTTGATCGCGGCCCGGAACAGCCTCGTAACCAGCCGCAGCCGCGCGTTCTCCGAGCGCAGGTCGAGCAGTCCCTGCTTGGCGTCGAGCCCGAAGTCGACGGTCGCCGCCATCGCATACGCGCTCATCTCGGCGAGCTCGTCGGCCTCCGGGTCGCGGTCGGTGGCGCGCCTGACGAGGTCGCCGTAGGCCTCGTGGGCGGCGTCGGCAAGCTCGGAGTCGACCCCCTCGTCGCGGTCGTCGAGAAACTCGACCACGCCCGCCGGATAGGGCAGGTGGCCTTGGCGCTCGAGCACCCGGAACGGGCGCGTCCCACGCGTGGCCAGTTTCATCTGCCCGTCCTCCATCTGCTCGAGCACCTCGGAGATCTCGCACGCGCACCCGATCTCCCGCAACCCGTCGTCGGCCAGCCACAGGATCCCGAACTCGCGCTCGTTGCGGATGCACTCGTTCATCATCGTCTTGTAGCGCTGCTCGAAGATGTGCAGCGGGATCAGCTCGTGGGGGAGCGCGACGAGCTCCAGCGGGAACAGCGGGAACTCGCTGACGACCTGATCGGGCATCCCCCAAGTTTATGTTGGGAGCGGATTGCCTAGTCGCTCCCGGCGGGATCCGCTACCCCTTGCGGGCGGTCAGCAGCAGGTTGTAGAAGATCGCCGGCGGCAGCCGCGACTCGAGCACGTGGCTGTCGAGCTGCTGCAGCGCCAGGTAGCCGGTGAACGCGTAGCGGCGCCACAGCATCGGGACATCGTCGGGCTGCGCCGTGGCCTCGAGCGCGCGGTTGAACCACCCGAACCAGTTCGCCACCAGCTCCTCGCCGCGGACCGTGACCTGCTCGAAGCCGGCCCGCCGAGCGTGGCGCTCGAGGTCGCCGGGAGCGAACGCATGGATGTCGACATACGGCTCCAGCGCGTGGTCGCGCCGTCCGGCGTCGGGGAAGTCGGGTGCTTCCTCGTCGGGTGCGCGGCCCGCCCGCAGCAGCGCCCGCCACACCGGCGCCACCAGCACCGCGGTGCGCTTGGGGATCGACGCCAGCCGGTCGCCGACCCGCGACGGCTCGCCGGCGAACGCGATCCGCCCGCCGGGACGCAGCACCCGGTGAAACTCGTCGAACGCGCGGCGCAAGTCGGGCAGGTGGTGCAGCACGGCGTGTCCGAGCACCAGGTCGAAGCTCGAGTCCGCAAACGGGAGCGACTCGGCGTCAGCGCGCGCCGCCTTGACCGTCATCCCCAGCCGGTCGGCGTTGGACAGCAGCGTGCTCATCATCCCCGGGGAGATATCGGTGCAGGTGGCCTCGCTCACGGCGCCCGCCTGGAGCAGGTTCAGGCTGAAGTAGCCGGTGCCGGCGCCGATTTCGAGCGAGCGGTCGTACCCGCGGTCGAGCTCTGATCCCAGCAACTTGCGCATCTTGCCGAGCACCTGCGCCTGACCGATACCCCCGAAGTCGATCCCCCACTTGGTGTCGTAGCTCGACGCTGCGGCGTCGTGATAACGCGTGTTGACATCGCGGATCTCCTCCGCGGTCCGGACGGCCTCCATGGCCGGCGGACATTACCCTGTCAGCCCTTGTACGTTCAGCGCAATCAGCCCGCCGGGGTGCCGCCGCTGGAGCTGACCGGCGAGCGCACGCTTCCCGACGTGCCGGCCGAGAACTACTGGTTTCGCCGGCACCTCGCGGTATACGAGTGGATCGGCGCGCGGGTGCTCGGCGAGCGCGTGCTCGACATGGCCTGCGGCGAGGGCTACGGCTCCGAGGTGCTGTCGCGGTCGGCCGCGTCGGTGCTCGGCGTCGACGCCAACCCCGAGGCGTTCGAGCACGCCCGGCGGCGCTACGTGCGCTCGAACCTGAGCTTCGAGCGCGGGATGGTCGAGCTCTACGGCGAGGCCAGTGCCTACGACGTGGTCGTGTTCCTGCAGACGATCGAGCACGTCCACGACCCGGTCGGCGTGCTCGAGCACTTCCGCTCGCTGCTGGCGCCCGGCGGCACCGCCTACGTTTCGACCCCGAACGTGCTCACGCTCGCCCCGCCGGGCGCTGACAAGTCGGCGAACCCGTGGCACATCCGCGAGTACCGGGCCGCCGAGTTCGGGGAGCTGTGCGCGACCGTGTTCGGACAGGTCGAGCTGCTCGGCCTGTTTCACGCCCGCAAGCTCGCGCTCCACGCCCGCGTGCTCGCGCTCGGCTGGGACTCGGTCCACTCCCGGCTGCGGCTGACCAAGCCGTTCTATGACCGATTCACGCCCGCGATCGCGACCAGCGACTTCGCGCTGCGGCCCGACGGGCTCGACGGCGCGCTCGACTTCCTGGCCGTCTGCCGGACATGAACGCGGGGGGCGCACGCCGGTCCCCTGGCGAGCTGGCACTTGTCCTGCACACGCACATGCCCTACGTCGAGGGCTTCGGCACGTGGCCGTTCGGCGAGGAGTGGCTGTGGGAGGCGATCGCCGGCTGCTACGTGCCGCTGCTCGACGTGCTCGGCCGGGCGCCGATCACGCTGTCGCTGACCCCGGTCCTGTGCGACCAGCTGGAGGCGCCCGGGGCGATCCAGCGCTGCCTCCAGTTCCTGCGCGAGATTCGGCCCGAGTCCCACCGCCGCGATGCGGTCCACTACCGGCGGGAGGGCCACTCCCGGCTCGTGGCCGAGGTGGAGCGCTCGGCGGCCGAGTACGCGGCCGCCGCGGATCGGCTGGCGTCGCTGCCCGGCGGCCTGCTCGGCGCCCTGGGCGAGCACGTCAGCTGGACCTCGTCGGCGACCCACGCGGTGCTGCCGTTGCTGGCCACCGAGGCGGGCGTCGAGCTCCAGCTGCAGACCGGGCTGGCCTCGCATCGCCGCCGGTTCGGCGACTGGGGCGGCGGCTTCTGGCTGCCCGAGTGCGCGTACGCGCCCTGGCTCGACCACGTGCTCGAGGATGCCGGCGTGCGCGCCACCTGCGTCGAGCTGACCGCGGCGTTCGGGCTCGGCGACGAGCGGCACCTGCGGCCGATCGCCACCGACGAGGGACCGGTGCTGTGGCCGCTTGACCGCGAGATCGTGGCGCTCGTGTGGGGCGAGGGCGGGTACCCGGCGAGCTCCGCCTACCGCGACTACTACAACCGCACCGCCCACGACCACCGCCTGTGGCGAAACGACGGCGACCCCTATGACCCCGAGTCAGCGCGCGCGCTGGTCGCGCAGCACGCCCGCGAGTTCGTCTCGCGGGTGCTCGAGCGGGTGGCGGGCGGCGGCGTATGCGTGTGCGCGGTCGACACCGAGCTGCTCGGCCACTGGTGGTACGAGGGCGTGCAGTGGCTGGCGGCGGTGGTCGAGGAGGCCGCGCGGCAGCGACTCGCGCTGACCACGCTCGACGACGCGCTCGATCGACACGAGCCGGCGCCGGCCCCGGCACACGCACTGGGGATCAGCAGCTGGGGGGAGGCGGAGGACCTGCGCACCTGGAGCGGCCCCGCGGTCGCCGACCTCGCCTGGCGGCTGCGCACCGCCGAGCTGCGGACGGCCGCCGCCGACGGCCGGCCGAGCGACCGCGCGCTGCGCGAGCTGCTAGCGCTGCAGTCCAGCGACTGGGCGTTCCTGGCCACCATGGGGACGGCCGGGGAGTACCCGCGCGAGCGGGCCGCAGGCCACGCCAAGGCGCTGGCGGCCGCGCTATCGGGCGACTCCGGGCTCGAGCCATCGCTGCGCAACCTCGCCCCGGATCTGAGCGGCTGGGTCCGCTAGCGCTAGCGGACCCACCAGTAGCCCCGGCGGCGGGGAGCACTAAGCCCAGCGGAAGGTCCGAGGCGCCCGGCGCATCCGGATCAGCCGGGCCGGGATCCCGCCGACCACGGCGTTGGCGGCCACGTCGGTGGTGACGACCGCGCTGGTACCGATCACCGCGTTGTCGCCGACCGTGACCCCGCGCAACAGGCAGGCTCCGTATCCGATCCACACGTTGTGGCCGATGTTGACGTCGCGCTTGTAGATCCCCTGCTCGCGGATCGGACGCTCGACCTCGACCACGCCGTGGTCGAAGTCGATCATCATCACCCGGTCGGCGATGATGCACTCGCGCCCGATCGAGACGTGCTGGTAGGCGGAGATCGTGCACTCCTGGCCGAGCACCGATTTGGCGCCGATCGAGACGGTGCCCTCGTGCGCCCGGACCTTGCAGCCGTGCCCGAGCCACGACCAGCGCCCGAGCTCGATGCTGGCGTTGCGGCCGATCTCGAACTTGACGCCGGGGCAGACGAAGCACAGCCCGTCGGTCCGAAGCCGCCCGCGCCAGCGCAGCTTCAGCCACGCCCAGCGTGCGATCAGAGGCAGGTACCCGGCGCGCAGCATGTGGTGATCGCGGGCGAAACGCAGGAACGTCAGCAGCCCGCCCCGCAGCGGCGGCGGTGGCTTGCGCACCACCTGCGGGATCGACGGAGGGGTCTCGAGCGTCGGGGACGCCACGGCCCCGGATCGTAATGATCGGCCGCGCGGTGCAGCAAATCCCAGCCGGGCGGCAGCGTCGCGGCGCCGCCGTGCTGGCATGATGGCTCGCCTGATGGAAACCACCGAACGATCCCTCGCGCAGCGGCTGCTGGACGGCGACAAGCGCGCGTTGGCCCGCGCGATCACGCTCGTCGAAAACGACGATCCCGCCGGCTGGGAGCTCGTACGAGAGGTCTATCCGAAGACCGGCAGAGCGGCCATGATCGGTTTCACCGGGCCGCCCGGCGTCGGCAAGTCGACGCTGCTCGCGGCGCTGACCAAGCTGCGGCGCGCGCGCGAGCAGACCATCGCCGTGCTCTCGATCGATCCGTCGTCGCCGTTCACCAAGGGCGCGCTGCTGGGCGACCGGATTCGACTGACCGAGCACTTTCTCGACCCCGGCGTGTTCATACGTTCGATGGCCAGCCGCGGCGCACTCGGTGGGCTGAGCGAGGCGACGCTCCAGGCGGCGCTGCTGATGGACGCCTCCGGCCGCGATGTGGTGCTGCTCGAGACGGTCGGCGTCGGGCAGGCAGAGGTCGACGTGATCGACCACGCCGACACGGTCGTGCTGGTGCTGATGCCCGGCTCGGGCGACTCGATCCAGGCGTTGAAGGCCGGTGTGATGGAGATCCCCGACGTGATCGTGATCAACAAGGCCGATCACCCGCTCACCGACACAATGGTCCGCGAGATCAAGGGCGTACTGGCGCTCGGGCCGCGGGGCGGCTGGGAGGTGCCGATCGTTCGCACCGAGGCGGTCCGCGACGAGGGGATCGAGGAGCTGTCGGACAAGCTCGACGAGCACCGCGCCTACATCGAGACCGAGGGCACGCTGTCGCAGCGCCGGCGCCGCAACTTGATGAACGAGGTGCTGGGGCTGGCCGCGTTCCGGATGCGTCGCGAGCTCGAGGCGTCGATTCAGCAGGACTCAGAGGTCCAGGAGCTGCTCGACCGCGTCGTCTCGCGCGAGCTTGACCCCGCCACCGCGGCGGGGATAATTCTGCAACGCGCGGCCAACGGACGACCGAGTGATGAGCGCAACCAGGGGCTGTAGCGAGTGGCAGATGTCCTGACGGGCCCGTTCGCGGTCGCGGCGATCGTTGTCGCCGTGGCGGGGATCTCCAAGCTCCGAGCGCCCTCGGTCGCGACGGCGGCCCTGTACGAGCTGGGCCTGCCGAGCGCGTCCTGGATCGTCCGCCTGCTGGGCGCCGGCGAGGTGGCGCTGGGCGCCTGGTGCGTGATCGATCCCGGGGTCGTCGCCGCGGCGGCGCTTGGCTGCTGTTACCTGGCGTTCGCCCTGATCGCGCTGGCCCTGGCTCGCCGCCAGGCCGCGTGCGGGTGCTTCGGCGACCACCAGCAGCCGGCCTCGCCCGGTCAGACGGCGATCAGCGGCGCGCTGGCGGTGGTCTGCGTCGTGGCCGCCGTGACCGGCACCCACGACGCCGGCTGGGTCCTGTCGCGTCCCGCGGGGCAGGCGGCGGTGCTGGCGCTGGGCATCGCCGGCTGCTCGTACGCCACCGTGCTCGCCTACACCCAACTGCCCGCGGCCTGGGGAGCGTGGAGCGCGCGATGAGCGGCGTGCACCCCGCCGAGCGGCTGGTGTCGGCGATCGGCCGGATGCTCGATCGCCGGGTCACCCGCCGCAGTGCGCTGTCGAAGGCAGCGCTGGCCGGCTCGGCGTTCGCGGTCGCTCCCGCGCGCTACCTGATCCGCCCGGGGACCGCCTGGGCGGTGATCGGCCCCGGCGACTGCCAAAAGCATCAGAAGTGCCGCGACGGCTACACGGCGTTCTGCTGCGAGATCGAGCAGGGCCGCAACGACTGCCCGGCGGGCACATACGTGGCCGGCTGGTGGAAGTGCACCGCCTATGAGGGCCGCGGCCTGTGCGCGGACGAGGGCGTCCGCTACTACATCGACTGCAACCGGATCCCGGGGCACGTGTTTCCGGGTGGGTGTCAGTGCGCGCAGGGCGACTGCAACCGTCGCTGTGTCGACTGCAACCACTTCCGCTACGGCCAGTGCAACACCCAGGTCTCGGGAACTACCGAGGTGGTCTGCCGGCTGGTGATCTGCCGCCACCCCGCGTCGGTCGCGGGCATGAACTGCAACGCGACCGAGAAGGTCGACGACAAGACCTGCAAGCACGAGGCCGGATGCCTCGAGGGGCTCGCTGTCCAGCTACCGGGAGGAGCGGGCGCATGATGGTCGCCCTGGTGTCGGTCGAGACGGTGTTACTGGTGTTGCTGGTGATCCTCGTCGCCGGGCTGCTGCGCAGCCACGCGGCAATCATGCGCCGGCTCGGCCCGGGCGACGAGCGGCTGGCCCCGGTGCCGCCGTTGCCGGTCACGCAGGCGCCCGCGGCCACTTCGGGCGTGACCGGCGAGGCGCCGCCGCTGGCGGGCGTGACCCCGGGCGGCGACGCCGTCGGGCTGGCGTTCACCGCGGGTGCCCCGACGCTGCTGGCGTTCCTGACCAGCGGCTGCTCGAGCTGCGCGGAGTTCTGGGGCTCGCTCGGCGAGCGCCGGCTCCTGGCGGGCGTGCGCACCCTGATCATCGCGCACGGCCCCGACCGCGAGCGCCCGGCCAAGCTCCGCGAGCTCGCGCCCACCGGGATCCCGGTGGTGATGTCGTCGCAGGCCTGGTCGGACTACGAGATCCCCGGCTCGCCGTATTTCGTGTTGGTCGACGGCGGCGTGCTCGGCGAGGGCGTCGCCACCAGCTGGCATGCGCTGGCCTCGCTCGTGGGCGACGCGCTCGAGGACCGGCGGGAGGCCGTCGGCCGGGACGGCGGTGAGCAGCGGGCCGCGCGGATCGACGACACGCTCGCGGCGGCCGGTATCGGCCCTGGTCACCCCAGCCTGTACCCGGACCGGCCGCCGCGCCCGTGACCGGTCTGCTGGTCCTCGGGTGCGGCGCGGCGATCGTCGCCGCACTGCGCGCCGCCTGGTCGCCCTGAGGCGAGTCGATGCTGGCGAGCATCACCCCGCTCGGCGAGCGGGGCCGCAACGCTCACTGGTCGGTCACGGTCGTCGCCTTCGCCGTCGGCGCGACCGCGGCCGGGGCGGCGCTCGGAGCGGCGCTGGCCGCGCTCGGGCAGCTGCTCGTGCCGGGTGCCGGCAGCGCCGGCTGGCGGCTGGTCGTGCTCGCCGCGGCGCTGCTGGCGGCGATCGCGCTCGACCTCGGCAGCCGCGCTGTGCCCGGCCCGCGTCGACAGGTCAACGAGCGTTGGCTGGACGAGTACCGCGGCTGGGTGTACGGGCTCGGTTTCGGGATCCAGCTGGGGCTGGGTGTCACCACCGTGGTGTCCAGCGCCGCCACCTACGTGGCGCTGCTGGCCGCGTTCCTGGCCCCGAGCGTCGTCGGCGGTGCGGTGATCATGGGCTGCTTCGGCGCGGTCCGCGGGCTGACGCTGCTGGCCGGCGCGAGGATCCGGACGCCGCCCGAGTTGCTGGCCCTGCACCGCTCGCTGGCGCGATCGCGCGAGCGCGCGGTGTGGGCGGGCGCCGGCGTGCTCGCGGCCGTCGTGGTGGTCGCGCTGGCGGCGGGCGCGACGTGATCATCGAGGCGCACGGGCTGTCGGTCGAGCTTCCGCGCGGCTGGAGCGGGCGGGTGTTCGCGGCGCCGAGCGGGGTCGCCACCCTGCACGCCGGCAGCTTTCAGCTGGCGCTCGACGACGGCGAGTTCGGCGACGCCAGCACCGGGTCGATGCCCGAGGTGGCCGCGTTCCTGGCGCTGACCGAGTACGCGGCGGGCGACGGGCTGGACCCGGGGAACGGCCTGTTCGCGCCGCGTCGGATCCCGTTGCCGCTGGACCCGGCTAGCTTCGGGGAGCGGCGATTGGCGCACCGTCGGCCCGGCCAGGTCGGGACCCAGCACTTCTTCACCACGGCCGGTCGGCCGTTCTGCATGTATGCGGTGGTCGCCGGGCCGCGCTCGGCCCGGCGGGGTCAGCTGCTCGCGCTCGACCGGACGCTGCGCTCGCTCCGGATCGCCCCGCGCGGAAGTTAGGGAAGCGGGGTCAGCTGCCCGTGGTAGCGGGCGGCGTCGTGGCCGAGCACGGCGACGCACGGCGTCAGGTTGACGCGCTTGCGGTTCTGGTAGGTCGCGTCGATCCGGGTCGCGATCGCGACCGCGCCGAGCTGCGACGCCTGCGTGATCCGGACGGTGATCGTGAACGGGATCTCCTGGCCCCGCGGATACAGCCGGCCCGCGCACCGCAGCGGCGAGTAGAAGCTCGTGTTGCCGGCATAGCGCCCCGGTCCGCGCCGGTGCAGGACGAGCGCGTCGCTGCCGGTGGCGCGCCCGCGTGAGAGGCCGACCGTCGGGCACTGCCCGACCGGGCACCCCGAGGTGAACGTCCAGGTCCGCTGCACGATCTGTCCCTTGCGCTCCCCGGGCACGTTGACGGCGACCGTGACCCGCCCGGCCACCTGGAACGTTCCCTGGAGGCGGGCGACGCCGACCGGCGCCGGCGGTGCGGGTTGGGCTCCCGCGACCCCGGCGCCGACGGCGCCGCCAGAGGCGAGCGCCGCACCGGTCGCCGCGGCGACGACAACCCGCGATGTCCGGAGTCCGAACATCGGTCGACCCCCTAGGTCCCCAGCGCGCGGGCGATCACCATCTCCTGGACCTCGTCGGTGCCCTCGCCGATCGTCAGGACCTTCGCGTCGCGGTAGAAGCGGCACACCGGGTACTCCTCGATGTAGCCGTAGCCGCCGTGAATCTGCACGGCCTCGTCTGCGGCGTGGACGGCGAGCCGCCCGCTCTTCAGCTTCGCCTGCGCGGCGGTCAGCGTGAAGTTCTGCCCGCGGTCCTTGAGCCACGCCGCCTTATGGACCAGCAACCGGGTGGCCTCGATCTCGGTCGAGAGGTCGGCGAGCTTGGACTGGATCGCCTGAAAGCGTGAGATCGGCTGGCCGAACGCGCGGCGCTCCCGGGCGTAGGCCAGCGCTTGATCGAGCGCGCCCTGGGCGAGTCCGACGCCCATTGCGGCCACCCCGATCCGGCCGATGTCGAGCACGTGCAGGAACTGGCGCAGCCCGGCGCCGCGCCGGCCGAGCAGGTTCTGCTCGGGCACGCGGCAGTCGGCGAACGACAACGGGCGGGTGTCCGAGGCGTTCCAGCCCATCTTGCGGTACGGCTCGCCCGGCTCGTAGCCCGGGGTTCCGTTCGCGACCAGCAGGTTGGAGATCTCGCGATCGCCGCCGGCCGCGCTGCCCCCCGTGACCGCCGTGATCACCACCACGCCGGAGATGTCGGTGCCGGCGTTGGTGATGAACTGCTTGGACCCGTTGATCACCCAGTCGCCGTCCTCCAGCGCGGCACGGGTCTGGGTGTTGCCCGCGTCGGACCCCGCCTCAGGCTCGGTCAGCCCGAACGCGCCGAGCCGCTCCCCGCTGCAGAGGATCGGCATCCACTCGCGCTTCTGCTCCTCGGAGCCGAACAGGTAGATCGGCTGTGTCCCCAGCGACGTGTGCGCGCACAACGTGATCGCCACCGACGAGTCGACGCGCGCCAGCTCCTCGACCGCGAGCGAGTAGGCCAGCGAGTCGCCGCCGGCGCCGCCGTACTCCTCGGGGAACGGGATCCCCATCAGGTCGAGCTCGCCCAGGCGCCTGACGATCTCGTAGGGGAACGCCTTGGTGCGGTCGAGCTCTTCGGCGACCGGGGCGATCTCCTGCAGGGAGAACTCGCGCACGGTGTCGCGGAGCAGCCGGAGGTCGTCTGAGAGCTCGAACTCCACTCGCGACGCTACCCAGGTCTGCGCACCACCTCGACGAGCAGGCGCACTCCGAAGCCGTTGGCCTGCTTGTCGAAGTACGGGCGCTGCACGTCCCAAGCCGTGCCGGCGATGTCGAGGTGGGCCCACGGCACATCGCCGGCGAAGTGGTGCAGCAGCTCGGCGGCGGTGATCGCGCTGGCCTCACGGCGGGCGGCCAGGTTGGTCAGCTGGGCGAACTGGCCCTTGACCAGCTCGGCGTAGTCGGGATGCAGCGGCAGCCTCCACACCAGCTCGCCGGTGTCGCGTCCGGCGCCCTCGACGTGGGCGGCCCACTCGTCGTGGTTGCTGAGCAGGCCCGCGTGGGCGCGGCCGAGCGCGACCACGACGCCGCCGGTCAGCGTGGCGATGTCGACCAGCTTGTCGGCGCCCTCGCGGCGCGCGTAGGTGATGCAGTCCGACAGCACCAGCCGGCCCTCGGCGTCGGTGTTGTTGACCTCGATCGTGGTGCCGTCGAGCGCGTGCACGATGTCGCCGGGCTTGACCGCGCCGCCGTCGACCATGTTCTCGGTCGCGCCGATCAGGCCCATCACCCGCGCCGGCGCCTGCAGTTCGGCCAGCGCGGCGACCGCCTCGATCACCGCGGCGCCGCCGCACATGTCGAACTTCATCTCCTGCATCCCCGACGAGGGCTTGATCGAGATCCCGCCGGAGTCGAACGTCACCGCCTTGCCGATCAGCGCGACCAACGGCGCCCCCTCCGACCCGGGGCCCGCATAGTCGAGGCGGATCAGCCGGGCGCTCTGGACCGAGCCCTGGGCGACCGCGGCGAACGCGCCCATCCCGCTCGAACGGATCTCGTCCTCGTCGAGCACCGTCGCCTGGATCCCGAGCCGCCCGGCGGTCTGCTGGGCGTAGTCGGCGAGCGCGGCGGGCGACAGGTCGTTAGACGGCGTGTTGCCGAGGTCGCGCGCCCGGTTTTGCGCGGCGACGATGATCGCGGCCACCCGCACGGGCTCGGAGACGTCGTGGTGGGAGCTCAGCAGCAGCCGCTGCACGCGGCGATCGGGCCCGTCGTCGTCGGGCTTGTAACGGTCGAACCGGTAGGCCCGGAGCACCGTGCCCTCGACCAACCCGGCGACGATCTCGTCGCCGACGTGGTGAGGGACCTCCCAGCACAGCGTCTCGGTACCGAGCTCGGCCGCTCGGTTGTGGGCGACCCCGGCGGCGACCCGGGCACGCTCGGCGTCGAACTCGGTGCGATCGCCGAGGCCGATCAGGATGTAGCGGCGCCCGTCGGCGTGGGTGACCGCGAGGCGCTTGAACTTGCGCTGCCCCTCGCCGTTGTCGAAGCAGTGCCTCGAGCGCGCCGCCGGGCAGATCGTGAGCGACGCCCTCGTCCTCGAACACGCCGACGACGACCGTGTCTGCGCCGGTCTCGGGGGGATTCTGGGTGGTGGCCTGCACCTCCATCGCGAGGACCCTAGCAACGCCCCGGTTACTAGGATTGACTCAGCCCCAGCCGTATCCGAGGCCCCACCAACGACACCGGAGATCCAGCACCGATGACCAAGACCGTGATCCTGTCAGCCGCTCGCACTCCGATCGGAAAGCTCGGCGGCGGCTTGGCGAGCCTCGACGCCACGGAATTGGGCGGCACCGCGATCAAGGCCGCGCTGGAGCGCGCCGAGGTGGCGCCGGGCGACGTGCAGCACGTGGTGATGGGCCAGGTGCTGCAGGCCGGCCAGGGCCAGATCCCGTCGCGCCAGGCTCAGATCCACGCCGGGATCCCGAAGGAGATCCCGTCCGAGACGATCAACAAGGTCTGCGCGTCGGGAATTCGCGCCGCCGGGCTGCTCGACTCGGCGATCCGCGCCGGCGATCTCGAGGTCGGCGTGGGCGGCGGCATGGAGTCGATGTCGTCCTCACCGTACCTGCTCAAGCAGGCCCGCTTCGGCTTCCGGATGGGCGACGGCAAGGCGCTGGACGCGATGATCCACGACGGCCTGACCAACCCGTTCTCGGGCAAGCACATGGCCCAGGAGGCCAGCGAGGTCGCCACCGAGCTCGAGCTCACGCGCCCCGACATGGACCGCTGGGCGCTGCGCTCGCATCAGCTTGCGATCAAGGCCACCGACGAGGGACGCCTTCCCGAGGAGATCGTGCCGGTCACGATCTCCTCCCGCAAGGGCGATACGGTCGTCGAGGTCGACGAGGGGCCGCGCCGCGACAGCTCGCTCGAGGTGCTGGCCAAGCTGCCCCCGATCTTCGTCAAGGACGGCTCCCACACGGCCGGCAACTCGCCGGGCGTCAACGACGGCGCCGGCGCGGTCGTGGTCGCCAGCGACGAGTGGGCCAAGCGCAACGGCAAGTCCGCGCTGGCCACGATCGTCAGCCAGGCTGCCGTCGCCGACGACTTTGCCTACCTCGCCCGGACGCCCGCCAACGCCGCCAAGCAGGCGCTCGACAAGGCCGGGCTGAACGCGCAGGACATCGACCTGTGGGAGATCAACGAGGCGTTCGCCTCGGTCACGCTGAACTCGATCCGGATGCTCGGGATCGACGAGGATCGAGTCAACGTCAACGGCGGTGCGGTCGCTCTGGGCCACCCGATCGGCGCGTCCGGCGCGCGGATCCTGGGCGCGCTGGTGCTCGAGCTGCGCCGCCGGGGCGGCGGGCTGGGCTGCGCCGCGATCTGCTCGGGCGGCGGGCAGGGCGACGCCTTGATCGTCGAGGTGAATGGGGGCTGAGAGCCCCCAGCCGCGCTGCGCGGGGTTCGCGTGCGGGACATCGAGCGGCTCGCTGATCGCCAGCCGGCGGCGGCCCGGGCGCTGACCCGCCGCGGGCGTCAGCCGGCCCTGAAGCTGACCCCCCCGAGGCCGATGAACGTCGTCTTGCCGGCCACGTAGACGACCGCGCAGTCCGTCGACCTGACCGCGACCCCGGCGGCGGTGCCGCCGTCCCCGTACGCCGGGAAGTCGGCGATCCCGCCGGTCGGGCAGTAGCCCTGCGGCAGCAAGAACATCACCGCGTCCGTGCCGGTGGTGGTGCGCTTCACGTCGCCCTGAAGGTGGACGGTGCCGAACGGGTCCTTGTAGAAGCCGGCCGGGGTGAACCCCGGGCCGACGTCGCTCCACTGCGGGTCAAACCCCGGCTGGCCCGCCCCGCCGATCAGCCTGACCGGCTCGGCCTGGGCGATCCCGGGATTCGGGTAGACGCCGGTCAGCTGACCGCCGGCGCGGCCCATCGGCGGGGCGGCGCCGGCCACCACCGCCCGGGAGGCCGAGGTGGCCTGGGGGACAGTGCCGAGCTTCTTCAGGTTGATGTCGGCGCCGGTCAACGACTTGTTCTTGACGCCGGCGCTGTTGATCGCTCCGGTCTTGATCTTCCTGCGCGTCACCGAGCCGTTGCGCAGCTGCTTGGTACCGACGCTGTTGGCCGGGAGCCGCGACGCGGCGTAGCCGGTGCCGCCCAGCGCGACGATCAACGCGATCACCGCGACGACCAGCGCGGGGCTGGGACGCCCGACACGCACCCTCACCGGTATGCACTCCTTGCACCCATGTAGTTCGCCTGTATCGCACGTCCGCCGTCCGATCGGGACGATGCTGACGGCAAATGTAGCGGTTGAGGCAGGGGGTCGGGACGTAGACTTGAACTTGTGGCAACTCGTTCGCGGTTAACTGAGGTGGAGCGGTGGGAGCGGGAGACGTTCTCACGGGCGCCTGAGCGCGATGCGCCGTTTTCGACGATGTCGGGGGAGCCGATCCGGCCGTTGTATACGGAGGAGGATCTGCCGGGGGGGATTGGCGGGTCGGGTGATCCGGTGGGGTTTCCGGGCGAGTTTCCGTTTACGCGTGGGGTCTATGGGTCGATGTATCGCGGGCGGTTGTGGACGATGCGGCAGTTCGCGGGGTTCGGGACGGCGGCGGAGACCAACCGGCGGTTCCGGTACTTGCTCGAGCACGGGCAGACGGGGCTCTCGACGGCGTTTGACATGCCGTCGTTGATGGGGCATGACTCTGATCACCCGCGGTCCGAGGGGGAGGTCGGTCGTGAGGGGGTGGCGGTCGACTCGCTGTCGGATATGGAGGTGTTGTTCGACGGGATCCCGCTGGACCGGGTGAGCGTGTCGATGACGATCAACGCGCCGGCGGCGATCATGCTGGCGTTGTATGTGGTCGCGGCGGAGCGGCGGGGGATCGGTCCCGAGCGGTTGGCGGGGACGATTCAGACCGACATCCTGAAGGAGTACATCGCTCAGAAGGAGTGGTGTTTTCCGGTGGATCCGGCGATGCGGCTGGTCGGGGACATGATCGAGTGGTGCGCGCGGGAGATGCCGCGGTGGCATCCGGTCTCGATCAGCGGCTATCACATTCGCGAGGCCGGGTCTACGGCGGTGCAGGAGTTGGCGTTCACTTTGAAGGACGGGCTGACGTATGTGGAGCAGGCGGTCGCGCGTGGTCTCGACGTCGACGAGTTCGCGCCGCGGTTGAGCTTTTTCTTCAATGCGCATATCGATTTCTTTGAGGAGATCGCTAAGTACCGCGCGGCGCGGCGGATCTGGGCGCGGGAGCTCAGAGACACGTTCGGTGCGCGTGATCAGCGATCCTGGTTGATGCGGTTTCATACGCAGACGGCGGGGGTGTCGCTGACCGCTCAGCAGCCGCTCAACAACATCGTGCGGACCGCGATCGAGGCGCTGGCCGGGGTGCTGGGGGGTACGCAGTCGCTGCACACCAACAGCTTTGATGAGGCGTTGGCGTTGCCGACCGAGGAGGCGGTGCGGGTGGCGCTGCGGACCCAGCAGGTCATCGCTGAGGAGACCGGGGTGACGAACACGATCGATCCGTTGGGCGGCAGTTATTTCATCGAGGCGCTGACCGATCGGATGGAAGCGCAGGCGTATGAGTACTTCGGGAAGATCGATGAGCTGGGGGGGATGGTCGAGGCGGTCAAGCGCGGGTTTCCGCAGCGCGAGATCGCCGACGCCGCGTTTACTTACCAGCGCGAGGTCGAGACCGGGGTGCGCAAGATCGTCGGGGTCAACGCCTACACCGAGGGCGGCGACCAGCGGACCCCGATCCTGCGGATCGACCCCAACTTCGAGACCGACCAGGTCCGCCGCGTCCAGCAGGTTCGCCGCGACCGCGACCCCGAGCCCGTCGAGGCCGCACTGGCCGCGATCCAGACCGCCGCCCAAGACCCCGCCGAGAACCTGATGCCCTACCTGCTCGACGCCGCACGAGCCGACGTCACCGAGGGCGAGATGGTGCAATCCCTGCAGAAGGTCTTCGGCACGTACGCCGAGACCCCGGCGTTCTGACCTGGGTGCTCCCCACCGCACGACGCGGCGGGCGCCGGAGACCGACCCGGGAAGGTTTGGCCGGCTTTCCGCGTCGGCGTCGGGTAAGGGCCTGCGGGCCCACGGAGAACCACCACCGGAGGTAGAAACATGCGCAAGCTGGCCGGCGTATTGGTCGTCGCCGCAGTGCTCGCGGTCCCCGCCGTATCGGCGCTCGGCGCGACGCCGACCCAGAAAGCAAACGTCGGGAACTTCGCGTTCAAGCCCAAGAAGCTGTCGATCACGAAGGGCACGAAGGTGACCTGGACCTTCAAGTCGTCCGGGATCAGGCACAACGTGACCGTGATGAACGGACCGGTCAAGTTCCACTCGGCCAACAAGTCGAGCGGCACGTACTCGTTCACGTTCAAGAAGCAGGGCACGTACCACCTGATGTGCACGATCCACCCGTTCATGACGGAGACGGTCACCGTCAAGTAGGCGTCTGGCGGTCCGGACCTGGGCGCGAGCCACCGGCCGCGCCCAGGCCCAAACCCATAGAATCGGGCGCCCGCGCCGATCTCGTCGACCACGCGCGACGGCGCATACCTTTCGATGGCGCCCTCCACAGAGAAGAAGATTCGCGTCGTCGTCGCGAAGCCCGGCCTAGACGGCCACGACCGCGGCGCCAAGATCATCGCGCGCGCGTTGCGCGACGCCGGGATGGAGGTGATCTACACGGGTCTGCACCAGACGCCCGAGCAGATCGTCGAGACCGTGATCCAGGAAGACGCCGATGCGGTCGGGCTGTCGATCCTCTCCGGCGCCCACATGACGCTGGTGCCCAAGATCGTCGAACTGCTCAGGCAGGAGGGGGCCGATGACGTGATCGTCACCGTCGGGGGGACGATCCCCGACGACGACGTCCAGGAGCTCAAGCGGCTCGGCGTCGCCGAGGTGTTCACCCCCGGCGCCTCGACTCAGCAGGCCGTCGACTTCATCCGCGCCGCCGTACGGGCGTGAGACCGCCCGGCCAGCAGCTCTTCTCACCCGATTGACTCGTCAGTCAACGCGGTAATATCTCGCTGCGATTTGAATCCTTAGGAGGCCTGACTTGAAGATTTGCGTCCTGGTCAAAGAGGTCCCGGACGCCGCCGTCGAGAAGCGCATCGACCCGTCGACGGGGCGCATGGACCGTTCAGGGGAGAAGAACCTCAACCCCTACGACACGCACGCGATCGAGGCGGCGATGCAGCTGCGCGAGGGCGGCGCCGTCGAGGTCGACGAGATCGTGGCGGTGACGATGGGCCCCGAGTCGGCCGTCCGCGCGCTGCACAAGGCGGTGTCGCTCGGCGCCGACCGCTCGATGCACCTGTCCGACGACGCGCTCGCCGGCTCCGACGTGGCCGCGACCGGCTACGCCCTCGCCAAGGCGCTCGAGAAGGAGTCACCCGACCTGGTCCTGCTCGGCCAGCAGTCCGACGACGGCGAGTGCTACACGATCGGCGCGGTCGTGGCCGACCACCTGAAGATGCCTTCGCTCACCCAGGTGATCAAGATCGACGTCGATTCCGAGGCGCTGCGCTGCGAGCGCCAGGCCGAGTACGGCTATGACACCGTCCAGGTCTCGCTGCCCGCCGTGATCTCGGTCGGGGACGCGATCAACGAGCCCCGCTACCCATCGTTGAAGGCGATCATGGGCGCCCGCAAGAAGCCGCTCGAGGCCGTCACCGCCGGCGACGTCGGGATCGACGCGTCGCTGGTCGGCGGGGACGGCTCGCGCGTCCAGTGCGGCGAGTTCAAGGACCCGCCCGCCAAGGCTGCCGGCCAGATCATCGAGGACGAGAACACCAACGAGACCGTCGAGAAGATCGTCGCCTGGCTCGACGAAAGGAAGCTGATCTAGTGCGCCGCACCTCCGAAAGGAAGCACTGATGCCGGACATCCTCACCTACGTCCTCCACTACGAGGGCGCGCTCAACAAGAACTCGCTGGGAGCCGTCTCCGAGGGCGCCGCGCGCGCGGCCGAGATCGGCGGCGAGTGCCACGCGGTCGTGGTCGGCGGCGACGACCTCACCGACGAGCTCTGCCAGACGCTCGGCGCCTATGGCGCCACCAAGGTGTTCCGGGCCCAGGGCCCCGAGGGCCTCGCCCAGCCGGTGGTCGATGTGATGGCCAAGGTGATCGACGACCACGGCCACTCCTACGCCCTGTTCGGTGGCGGCCTGCTCGGGTTCGAGATCGGCGCCGGGCTCGCGGCCCGCAAGCAGGCGGGCGTGACGATGGAGGTCACCGCGGTCCGCGCCGAGGACGGAAAGCTCGTGGCCGAGCGGCCGATCCTCCAGGACTCGAAGATCTCGGTCTCGCATTACCGCGGCAACCTCGGGATCATCATCGGCCGGATCAACGCGTTCGAGACCGTCAGCCGGGACGGCGGCTCGGCCGAGGTCGTCGACGTAGACCTCGAGTACTCCCCGTGGTCCAACCAGGCCACGATGGTCCAGCGCGGCGAGCAGCGCGGCGCGGACGTCGACATCGAGGGCGCGGACGTGCTGGTCGCCGGCGGCCGCGGCCTGGGCAAGGCGGAGGGCTTCCAGCTCGCCGAGGCGCTTGCGGCCGCGTTCGGCGGCAACACCGCGGTGGCCGCGACCCGGGCGGTCGTCGACGCCGGCTGGTACCCGTACGCCGCGCAGATCGGCCAGACCGGCAAGACCGTGACGCCGAAGCTCTACCTCGCAGCCGGGATCTCGGGCGCGATCCAGCACAAGGTCGGAATGCAGTCCTCGGAGAACATCGTCGCGATCAACAAGGACTCCAACGCCCCGATCTTCGAGTTCTCCGACCTCGGGATCGTCGGCGACCTGAACAAGATCCTGCCCAAGCTGACCGAGGCGATCAAGGCCAAGAAGGGAAGCTAGTCCCACCGATGTCCGCTCACAACGGTCGCCATCCCGCCCCCAGCGAGTTCCCGCCCCCGGTCAACTCGACCGGCGAGTTCATCAAGCGCGAGCTCGACGACGAGGACGAGCGGATCGAAGTAGGGGTGGCGATCGTCGGCGGCGGGCCCGCCGGCCTGGCCTGCGCCAACCGGCTGCTGGCGCTGCTGGAGGACGAGCCCGAGCTGATGGAGCGCCTGGGCGAGGTGCCCGTGGCGGTGATCGAGAAGGGCAAGGCCTGCGGCGCTCACAACCTGAGCGGCGCGATGATGCGCCCGTCCGGGCTCAAGGAGCTGTTCCCCGACCTCGACCCGTCGGACTGGCCGACCTACGGAACCGTCTCCAAGGACTCCGTGTACTGGATGCTCAGCTCCGGCGCGGCGCTGCCGCTGAAGCCGACCCCGCCGCCGTTCCGCAACCACGGCAACTACATGGTCAGCGTCGCCGAGCTGTCGCGGTGGCTGGCCAACAAGGCCGAGGAGGCCGGCGCCTACATCCTCACCGAGACCAGCGCTCAGCAGTTGCTGGTGCAGGACGGCGCGGTCAAGGGGATCCGCTCGGGCGACAAGGGCCGCGGCAAGGACGGCGAGCCGCTGGGCAACTTCGAGCCCGGCGCCGACGTCACGGCGCGCGCGACCGTGCTCGCCGAGGGGACCTGGGGTCACCTGACCGGCGCGGCGATCAAGGAGTTCAGCCTGGCCGAGCACCGCGAGCCGCAGGTGTGGGCGCTCGGCGTCAAGGAGGTGTGGGAGGTCGCGAAGCCGCTGGACCGCGTGATCCACACGCTCGGCTGGCCGCTCCGCTACGGCGCCAAGTGGAATGAGTTCGGCGGCTCTTGGATCTACCCGATGGGCCCCGACCGGGTGTCGATCGGGTTCGTGCTGGGGCTTGACTACACCGACGCCACGCTCTCCGGGCACGACGTGTTGCAGCTGTTCAAGACCTCGAAGCTCGTGCGCGGGATCCTCGAGGGCGGCAAGCGCGTCGCCTGGGGCGCCAAGGCGATCCCCGAGGGCGGCTACTGGGCGATGCCCAAGCCGTCGGCGCCGGGCCTGCTGATCTGCGGCGACGGCGCCGGCATGGTGAACGTGCCGATCCTCAAGGGGATCCACTACGCGATCCACTCGGGCATCTACGCCGCCGAGGCGATCTTCGGCCAGCTCAAGGCCGGCGGCACCGACTACTCCGCCTATGACCGGCGCGTGGAGGACTCGGTGATCGGCAAGGAGCTGTATCGCTCGCGCAACATGAAGCAGCCGTTCGCCAAAGGCTTCTTCGTCGGCGGCGCGATCACCAACGCGATGGTCGTCAGCGGTGGGCGGTTCCCTGGCGGTCGCTGGGAGAACCACCGCGACGCCGAGGCGCCGATGACCGTCGGCGACGCGCGGGACGCTTACCCCAAGCCCGACGGCAAGTACACGTTCGACAAGCTCTCGTCGGTGTTCGTGTCCGGGAACGCCACCCGGGACGACGCGCCCAACCACATCCGAGTACATCAGAACGTCCCGCGCGAGATCGCCGAGACGTGGCGGTGGATGTGCCCGGCGGGGGTGTACGAGATCCCCGAGGACGCTCCCGCGGAAGGCCCCGTCGACGTGATCGTCAACTACACCAACTGCGTGCAGTGCGGCGCGATCACCGCCAAGGGTGGCCGCCTGACCCCGCCCGAGGGCGGCGACGGGCCGCTGTACACGATCACCTGACGCCCGATCGCTTGCCCGCCGCCCCGCGCTCCGGGAAACTTCGGCGGCACCGGCGTGTTCCACAGGTATGAAGCGCCTCAACCTAATTGCGTTCTGCTCGCTCGCGATCGGCCTGATTGCGGCCTCGAGCGTCGGCGCCGCCGCCCCCCGGGCACGCGTGCGTGCGCCCGTCTGCGTGACCGCGCTGGACCCGCCCGCGAGGGCGATTTCGATCACGGCGACGATGCGACCGATGACGGGCACGACCAAGTTGCAGGTGAAATTCGACCTCACCAGCCGGGTCAACAGCTCGCGCCCGTACACCCGGGTGCGCGGCGGTGATCTCAGCACCTGGGTCACGCCCAAGGACCCCACACTCGGCCAGCACCCCGACGACGTCTGGAACGTGATCAAGCAGGTCGTCGACCTCAAGGCACCCGCCACCTATCGCTTCAAGGTCTCCTTCCGGTGGCTCGGCGCGCACGGCAAGGTGCTCGGCACCGCGGTCAAGACCAGCTCGACGTGCTACCAGCCCGAGCTGCGCCCCGACCTCCAGATCAAGACGATCAGCGTCCAGGCGGTGGACGGCCGTCCCAGCGTCGACGAGTACATCGCGCTGATCCGCAACGACGGCGCCACCGCCACCGGGCCGTTCGACGTCCAGTTCACCGACGGGGCCGTGGTCAAGACCCACAGCGTCGACGACCTCGGCCCCCGCGCCTCGATCAAGCAGCACTTCATCGGTCCATCGTGCGGCACCGGCACGGCGAACGTGACCGCCGATCCTGGCAACCAAGTCGACGATCTCAACCGCGCCAACAACTCGCTCAACGTGGTCTGTTCGGGCACGGCCAGCAAGGGCGCGCGGCTCCACGCCACCGTCTCTCGGTGAAGCGGCGCATCGCTACACTCAATAGTCCAATGAGAGCCGACATTCATCCCGAATACGTAGACGCGCACGTCCGCTGTACGTGCGGCAACGAGTTCATGACGCGCTCGACGCAGAACGAGATTCACGTCGAGATCTGCTCGGCCTGCCACCCCTTCTACACCGGCAAGCAGAAGCTTGTCGACACCGGTGGCCGGGTTGAGCGCTTCCAGCGTCGTGTAGCCAAGGGCCGCCGCGCCGCCCGCACGACGACCCCGACCAGCGCTTAGGCAGAGTGCTCGCTGCGCGGGGCGGGGAAGGACGCCTGACCGCCTCGCGCGACGCGCCGGTGGGCGGCCAGGCGGTCCTCGAGGGCGTGATGATGCGTGGGATCTCGACCTGGTCGGTCGGGGTCCGCAAGCCCACGGAAGCGGAGGGCGAGCTCGGGCCGATCGCGGTCCAGACGTTCCCGTTCGTCTCCTGGACCAAGCGCCACCGGATCTATCGCTGGCCGGTGATCCGCGGCGTGGTCGCGCTGGCCGAATCGCTCGCGATCGGCCTGCGCGCGCTCGGGATCTCGGCCAACGCCCAGCTGCCCGAGGACGAGCAGCAGATCTCCAGCGGCGCCTGGGCGGGGACGGTCGTGTTCTCGCTGATCTTCGCGATCGGGCTGTTCTTCGTGGTGCCGGTCGGGGTCACCAGCCTGATCAAGGACCAGCTCGGATCCTCGCTGCTGTTCTGGGCGGTCGAGGGGGTCCTGCGCACCTCGATCTTCCTCGGGTACCTGTGGTTGCTGTCGCGGATCCCGGATCTGAAGCGCGTGTTCGAGTACCACGGGGCCGAGCACAAGACGATCTCCTGCTACGAGGCCGAGGACGAGCTCGTGCCCGAGCGCGCGGCACTGTACTCGCGGCTGCACCCGCGCTGCGGGACCAGCTTCCTGCTGATCGTCATGATCCTGGCGATCTTCGTGTTCGCCCCGATCGGCCTGCCGGCCTGGTGGATCCTCGTGATCACCCGGATCGTCGGCGTCCCGGTGATCGCCGGGCTGTCGTTCGAGGTGATCAAGTGGGCCGGACGCAACCGTCGTCGCCGCTGGGTCCAGGCGATTATGTGGCCGGGTCTGCAGCTACAGCGGCTGACCACCCGCGAGCCCGACCTCGACCAGCTCGCGGTCGCGATCGCCGCGATGCAGGCCGTACTCGCGATCCAGAAGCCGGGCGAGGCCAGCGCCGAGGACATGCTCGGGGTCGAAGTCGTCGCGTAGCGGCGGCGCCCCCCCGGGCGCGCCGCCCGGCCTAAACTCGAAGTAGATGATTCTCGACCTCGTCGACCAGATCGAGGCTCGTTTCGATGGCCTCCAGTCCGAGCTTTCGGACCCGGACGTGATCTCCGACCGGGCCCGGTTCACGGCTGCCAGCCGGGCCTACCGCGAGCTCGAGCCCGCCGCCAAGCTGGCGGGCGAGTACCGGCGCGCCGTCGATGACTTCGAGGGCGCCCGCGAGCTGCTCGCCGAGGACGGCGAGGACCCCGAAGTGCGCGCGATGATGGACAGCTCGCGCGAGCAGATCGATTCGCTGGAGGAGGAGATCCGCCTGGCGATGGTCGAGCGCGACCCCAACGACGATAAGAACGTGATCGTCGAGATCCGGCCCGGCGCCGGCGGCGACGAGGCCGGCCTGTGGGCGGGCGACCTGTACCGGATGCTCACCCGCTACGCCGAGCGCCTCGGGTTCACGGTCGAGCCGCTGTCGATCGGCGAGGGCAGCTACACGTTCGCGATTAAGTCCCGCCCACCCCACGGCGCCTATTCGGTGTTCAAGTTCGAGGGTGGCACTCATCGCGTCCAGCGAGTCCCCGAGACCGAGTCCCAGGGCCGGATCCACACCTCGACGGCGACGGTTGCGGTGCTCCCCGAGGCCGAGGACGTCGAGGTTCAGGTCGATCCCAACGACCTGCAGATCGACGTGTACCGCAGCTCGGGTCCCGGCGGTCAGTCGGTCAACACGACCGACTCGGCGGTCCGGATCACCCACAAGCCGACCGGGATCGTCGTCTCGATGCAGGACGAGAAGTCCCAGCTGCAGAACCGCGAGCGCGCGATGCGCGTGCTCCGCGCGCGGCTGTACGAGCGGGCGCTGGCCGAGCAGCAGGCCGAGGTTGCGGCGTCGCGGCAGGCGCAGGTCGGCAGCGGCGAGCGTGCCGAGAAGATCCGCACCTACAACTTTCAGGAGAAGCGGGTCAAGGACCACCGGATCAACCTGTTGGTCCACAACCTCGACGCGATCCTGATCGGCGAGCTCGACGAGCTGACCGCCGCGCTCCAGGACGATGAGAAGCGACGCCGCTTGGAGGAGCGCGCGGTTGCCTGAGGCGTCGCTCGCGCCGCGCGTGAGCGACGCCGTCGCCGCGGGAACGGCGACGCTGGCCGCGGCAGGCGTCGACACGCCCCGGCTCGACGCCGAGCTGCTGCTGGGCTCGGTGCTCGGGGTCGACCGCGCGCGCTTGCTGATCGACGGTTCGGACCCGGTGCCCGAGGCGGCGCGGGCCCGGTACGCCGAGCTGCTGGCGCGGCGGGCGTCGCGCGAGCCGGTGGCCTACATCCTCGGGCGTAAGGACTTCCGGAGGGTCTCGCTGGCGGTCGATCCGCGGGTGCTGATCCCGCGGCCGGAGACCGAGCTGCTGGTCGAAGTGGGCCTGTCTCTGGGGCACGGAGCCCGGGTGATCGACGTCGGCACCGGAAGCGGAGCGGTCGCGCTGGCGCTGAACGACGAGCGGCCCGATCTGCACGTCTGGGGAATCGATTTGAGTACAGGTGCGGTGGCGGTGGCGCGGGGCAACGCGTCGCGTCTGGGGCTCGCCGCTGAATTTGTCGTGGGGGACCTGTTGGAGGGCGTCGACGTCGCGTTCGACGCGGTGCTGGCGAACTTGCCCTACGTCGCCGAGGATTCTGAATTGGCGCCCGAGATCTCGCGCTACGAGCCCGCGTCTGCGCTGTTCGCGGGGCCGGACGGGCTCGACGTGATCCGCCGGCTGGTGGGGATGCTCGACGGGGTGTCGGTGGTCGCTCTGGAGGTCGGCTTCGATCAGGCGGACGCGGTCGCCGCGCTGGTGGCCGCGGCGGGGTTTTCGTCGGTCGAGCGGGTTAGAGACCTCGCCGGGCACGAGCGCGTGGTGGTCGGTCGCCGGTGACCCAGGCCGAGGGGTTCGAACGCTGCATGTCGGTCGGCGGAGTTGCGGTGTTCCCGGCCGACACGGTGTACGGGCTGGCCTGCGACCCGTCCAACCGCCTGGCGGTCGCGCGCCTGTATCGGTTCAAGCGCCGCGGCCTGGCCAAGCCGTCGGCGGTGATGTTCTTCGACCTGTCGCTGGCGTTCGATGCGCTGCCGGAGCTGGGGCCGGCCACTCGCGATGCGCTTTGCAAGCTCCTGCCGGGCCCAATCGGCGTGCTGCTGCCCAACCCCGGCGAACGGTTCGCGCTGGCCTGCGGCGACGATCCCGGGACGCTCGGCCTGCGCGTGGTCCACTCCGAGGTGCTCGACGGCGTCAAGTGGCCGGTGCTGCAATCCAGCGCCAACCAGGCCGGCGGCGCCGACCCGCGGCGCTTGGACGAGGTTCCCGAGCCAATCCGCCGCGGGGCCGACATGGTGATCGACGGCGGCGAGCTGCCGGGCACGTCGTCGACGGTGATCGACCTGCGCGGATTCGAGGACGGCGGCAGCTGGTCGGTGGTGCGGGAGGGGGCGGTCAGTGAGGACGCGATCGCGCCGCTGCTGCGGGGCCAGTTCCACTTCGACCCCTCGTCCTACATGGAGATGATCACCTCGGAGATGCCCGGCTACGCGCGGCTGCAGCGTGAGCTGGCCGAGGCGTCGGGCTCCGGCGCCCGCAGCGTGCTCGAGCTCGGGACGGGCACCGGGGAGACCGCCCGGCGGCTGCTCGACGCGCATCCCCACGCGTTCCTGGTCGGCGTCGACGCGAGCGCGGCGATGCTCGAGGTGGCGCGCGACGCGCTTCCCGAGGGGCGCTTCGACCTGCGCGTCGGGCCGATCGAGGGCGACCTCCCCGAGGGCCCCTTCGACCTGGTGGCGAGCGCGCTGTGCGTGCACCACCTCGACGGGCCCGAGAAGGCCGCGCTGTTCTTCCGCGTGCACGGGGCGCTGCGCCCGGGCGGGCGGTTCGTGCTGGCCGATGTGGTCGCGCCCGAGGACCCCGCCGCGGCGACGACGCCGCTGACCCCCGGGTTCGACCGGCCGAGCCCGCTGGCCGATCAGCTGCGCTGGCTGGAGGAGGCCGGGTTCGACGCCACCGTCCGGTGGACGTCGGGCGACCTCGCGGTGGTCGTGGCCGTCGCCCCGGCCTGACGCCCGACCCGATTGCTATCGTCGCGCATCGTGAGCGTGGACCTTCCTCCTGACTTCATGAACCGGCCCCTGGCCGAGGTCGACCCGGAGATCGCCCAGGTGCTCGCGCTCGAGCTCGAGCGTCAGCAGAACACGCTCGAGATGATCGCCTCGGAGAACTTCGTCCCGGTGTCGGTGCTCGAGGCCCAGGGCTCGGTGCTCACCAACAAGTACGCCGAGGGCTACCCGGGCAAGCGCTACTACGGCGGCTGCGAGAACGTCGACGTCGCCGAGCAGCTGGCGATCGACCGCGCCAAGGAGCTGTTCGGCTCCGAGCACGCCAACGTCCAGCCCCACGCCGGCGCGCAGGCCAACACGGCCGTCTACCACGCGTTGCTGAACCCGGGCGAGTCGCTGATGGGGCTCGAGCTGTCCCACGGCGGCCACCTCACCCACGGGATGCGGATCAACGTGTCCGGCAAGCTCTACGAGATCATCCCGTACCACGTCGATCGCGAGACCAGCCGGATCGACATGGACGAGGTCGAGCGGATCGCCCGGGAGCGCCGGCCGAGGATGATCCTCGCCGGCTGGTCGGCGTACCCCCGGATCCTCGACTTCGAGCGCTTCCGCGCGATCGCCGACGAGATCGGCGCCTACCTGGTCGTCGACATGGCCCACTTCGCGGGGCTCGTCGCCGCCGGTTTGCACCCCAACCCGGTGCCGTACGCCGACGTGGTCACGACCACGATCCATAAGACGATCGGTGGCGGCCGCGGCGGCATGATCCTGTGCCGCGAGGAGTACGCCAAGAAGATCGACTCGGCCGTGTTCCCCGGCCAGCAGGGCGGCCCGCTCGAGCACGTGATTGCGGCCAAGGCCGTGGCCCTGCGGATCGCCCAGTCCGAGCCGTTCCGCGAGCGCCAGGAGCGGACCGTCGCCGGCGCCAAGGCCGTCGCCGCCGAGCTGCTGTCGGCCGGGCGGGGCGTGAGCGTGCTGACCGGCGGCACCGACGTGCACCTGTTGCTGTGTGACCTGCGCGACTCAGACCTCGACGGCAAGCAGGCCGAGGACCGCCTCGCCGCCGTCGGGATCACGGTCAACCGCAACGCGGTCCCGTTCGACCCCCGCCCGCCCGCGGTCTCGTCCGGCCTGCGGATCGGGACCCCGGCGCTCGCCACCCGCGGGCTGCAGGTCGAGGACTTCACCGAGATCGGCCGGATCATCGCCGCCGCGCTGACCACCGACGACTTCGAGGCCCGGCGCGGCGAGCTAGCCGACCGCGCCGCCGCGATCGCCGAGCGCTACCCGCTGTACCAGGGGCTCTCGGCCCCCGCAGCTGTTCCAACTCTGTAACGATCCGGGGCGGGGTCGTTTTCGGGTGGATACTCGGGCGGTGGCCGGTTCAGACGTGCACATCACGTCAAATCCGGCGCTCACGGCGAGGCTTGCCGTGCTGTGCACCGTATGCGTGCAGTGCACGGCAAGCCTCAAGTTTCGCGGCGGATTTGACGCGTTATGCACGCCGCTGACGCCTCCATCGCCGCCATCGCGGGCCGCCAGGACAACGTGATCTCCCGCGAGCAGCTGCTCGCGATCGGAGTCGGACGCGGCGTGATCGCCCGGCACATCGACCGCGGACGCTGGCGGCGCCTTCACCGAAATGTCTATCTCATTGGCGCGGCGCCGCCGACCCTCCGGGCAGCGGCGCGGGCGGCTGCTCTGACCTGCGGAGAGGACGCGGTGATCAGCCACCGCACGGCCGCGGCGCTATACGGCCTGATGCCAGCCGGCGGCGATGTCCACGTCACGGTCCCCGGCCGCAACCCGGGCTACCGGACGGGCGTCCAGATCGCACCGCGTCACCACCCTCTCCTTCAATGACGTTGTTGTCCGCGACGGCCTAACGCTCACTTCACCGGCCCGCACGATCTGCGACGTTGCCGGCACCGAGCCCCTGAGCGATGCCGAGCGCGCGCTGAACGAGGCCCGCGTCCAGCGTCTGGTCACAGACAGCGCGCTCGAGCGCGTGATCGAACGAACCCCGACGCTGAACGGGTCATCCGTCATCCGGACGCTGCTGCGAGCCGGTGACGAGTCCGGTTACACGCGCTCGGAGGCCGAACGCCGGATGCGCCGCCTGGCCCAGGCCGCCGGCATCGACCAGCCGTTGGTCAACGTGCCGCTGCTCGGCTTCGTCGTCGACTTCCTGTGGCCCGATCAGCGGCTGGTGGTCGAGGTGGACGGCTACCAGTTCCACGGCCATCGGCAACGGTTCGAGAGCGACCGCCGCCGCGACCAGCAGCTGGTGGCGGCGGGCTACCGGGTGGTCCGGGTGACCTGGATCCAGCTGCGCGACGAGCCGATCGCGGTGATTACCAGCATCGCCCAGGCGCTCGCGATCGCCTCCCGCGCAACCGCCTGACCACCCCGGCTGCCATCCTTCGCTCGGACGATGCGCTGGGACGCCGTGTTCGCATTCTTCGCCGCGTTGGCGGTCGCCGCGCTGCTGACCCCGCTCGCCGCGCGCTTTGCCAGGCGCGTCGGCGCCGTGTCCAAGATCAGCGACCGCGGCCTCGGCACGCGCGAGACGCCGCTGCTCGGCGGGCTGGCGATTCTCGCCGGGGTGCTGGTGGCCGCGATCATCTGGATGCCGGCGACGTTCAGGCTGCCGCGGATCGTCGGCGCCACGTCGCAGGGCGAGGTGCACACCTGGTGGGTGCTCGCCGGCGCCGGCCTGATCGCGATCGTCGGCGGAATCGACGACGCCTACGACCTCCGGCCGCAGTGGAAGCTGCTCGGCCAGATCGCCGCCGCGATCATCGCGGTCGAGGCCGGCGTGGTCGTCACCGACGTGACGGTCCCGTTTGTGGGCGCGCTCCAGTTCCCCAACACCGGCGGCGTGCTGACCGTGATCTGGCTGGTGGGGTTGATGAACGTCGTCAACTTCTCCGACGGGGTCGACGGGCTGGCGGCGGGGCTGTGCACGATCGACGGGATCGCGTTCGCGGTGATCGCGTTCGACCTCGATGTCGCCCCCGCCGGCGTGCTCGCGGCGCTGACCGCGGGTGCGGCGCTCGGCTTCCTGTTCCACAATTTCCACCCCGCTTCGGTGTTCATGGGGGACTCCGGGGCCAACCTGCTCGGCTACCTGCTCGGGGTGGCAGCGGTCATCGGGTCGCTGAAGACCAACGCGGTGGTGGCGTTGGTGGTGCCGCTGTTCATTCTTGCGGTGCCGTTCCTCGACACCGGCTTCGTCGTCGCCAAGCGGCTGAAGTACCGGCGAAAGCCCTGGCGCGCCGACGCCAACCACTTCCACCACCGAATGGCGAGGATCGGCTTCAGCCAGCGCAAGACCGTCCTGTACCTGTACGCGTGGTCGGTGATCCTGGCCGGGGCGGCGGTGTCGCTGCGGTTCGTGCCCTACCACCACGACCACCCGAACCGCTTCAGCCTCGGCTGGTCGGCGGTGATGATCGCGATCGCGGTGATCGCGATCGCCTCGAGCGTCTATCTGATCTACGTGCTGGAGATCCTCAAGTTCCGCAGCCGTCGCTCGCGCGAGATCAAGGAGATCGATCCGGACACCAGCGAGCACGAGATCGACGAGCAAGTCCGCAAGGACGTCGAGACAGGCGACTTCGAGCGGGTGGGGTAGTGGCCCTCCATGCGGAGGACCCTTAACTGAGCGCGCTCACCCGCACCGAGCGGGCGGCAATGGCCGTAATCGTCGTCCTCGCCATCGGCGCGGGCGTGACCCGCTACGCGAGCGGCGTCAACGACCTCGTCGCGTTCGCGTTCGCGACGCTCGCGCTGGCCGGGCTGGCGTGGGTGGTGTCGTTTGCCACCGAGCAGGTCGGCGGGCGGTTCGGCGCTGCGATCACCGGCTTCATGCAGTCGACGCTCGGCAACCTGCCCGAGTTCTTCGTGGTGATCTTCGCGCTCAACGCCGGCCAGAAGGTGGTCGCGGAGACCGCGATCATCGGGTCGATCCTGGTCAACGCGCTACTGGTGCTCGGGCTGGTGATCGTGGCCGGCGCCTGGAAGGACCGCACCGGCGTGATGCGCTTCAACCCGCACCTTCCGAACGACACGGCGACGCTGCTGCTGATGTCGACGTTCATCATCGTGCTGGTCGGGCTGGCCAACCTCGCCCACGACCCCGCCAGTCATCACACTCGCACGATCTCGATCATCGGCGCGATCGCGATGCTGCTCGTCTACGGCCTGTGGGCGCGCCAGTACCTGAGCTCGGCCGATGCCCCCGGCGAGGAGGCCGAGAAGCCGCGGCTGTCAACTCGCACGGCGGTGATCCTGCTCGCGCTCGGCGGCGTGGGCTCGGCGTTCGTGTCGGACTGGTTCGTGCACGCGCTCGAGCCCACGATCCACAAGCTGCACATCTCCCAAGCGTTCGCCGGCCTGGTGATCGTGGCGATCGCCGGCAACGCGGTCGAGCACGCGGTCGGCGTCGTGCTCGCCTATAAGGGCCACGCCGAGCTCGCGATCGCCGTCGTCAAGAACTCGGTGGGGCAGATCGCGGCGTTTCTGTACCCGCTGCTGGTCCTGGCCTCGCTGCTGACCGCCACATCGCTGACGTTCTCGCTCCCCGGGGTCTACATCGGCGCGCTGTTCGCCACCGCCGTGATCATCTGGCAGATCACCTACGACGGGGAGGCCACGGCGTTCGAGGGCGCCGCGCTGGTGGCGGCGTTCGTGATCCTCGCGACCGTTGCGGCATTCGAAGGTTGACCAGACAACCTTCGCCGGGCTAATCTGCTATCTTACGTTTACGTAAGAATCAACTTGATCGCCTGAGAGGAAGATCGGTCCTGACAACGGTCCAAGCAAATTTCCCCAGATTCACGTCACGCATCGGCGTCAACCACGATCACGACTCCTACAAATGGTGGGCGTTGTCGTGTACGAGCCTGGGGATGTTGCTGGCGACGGTCAACTCGGGCACTCTGATCATCGCGCTGCCCGACCTCGAGCGCAGCCTCCACACGAGCCTGCTGGAACTCGTGTGGGTGATCCTGGTCTACATGATCGCCTCGACCGTGCTGGTGCTGAGCGCCGGCCGCCTGTCCGATCAGTTCGGGCGTAAGAAGGCGTATATCGGCGGCTTCATCCTGTTCGCGATCGCGTCGTTCGGCGCCGGCTTCGCGGCCAACGGTTCGCAGCTGATCCTGTGGCGAATCCTGCAGGGGGTCGGCGGCTCGTTCCTGTTCGCCAACGCGGCCGCGATCGTCACCGACGCGTTCCCGCGCAACCAGCTTGGTTTGGCGATGGGCACCAACACGATGGTCGCCGCGGTCGGACTGGTGATCGGCCCGGTGCTCGGCGGCGCGCTCGTCGCGATCTCGTGGCACTGGGTGTTCTGGTTCAACGTCCCGTTCGCGCTGCTGGGCAGCGCCTGGGCATGGCTGGTCTTGCGTGAGCTGAGCGGACGCTCCGAGGACCGGCGCTTCGACGCGCTCGGCACGCTCACGTTCCTGATCGGCCTCACGGGGCTCGTGCTCGGGGTCTCCAAGGGCGGCATCTCCGGCTGGACCGAGCCGCTGGTGATCGGCAGCCTCGCCGCCGCCGCGGTATTCCTGCCGGCGTTCGTGCTGATCGAGAGCCGTTCTCCGGCTCCGATGCTCGACCTCTCGATTTTCCAGAACCGCCTGTTCTCGGCGGCCGCCGCGGCCGCGTTCATCAACGGCCTCTCCAGGTTCGCGCTGATGTTCGTGTTCGTCTTCTACTTCCAGGGCGTGCAGGGCAACTCGCCGATCCTCGCCGGGGTCAAGCTCGCGCCGCTGGCCGTCGGCATGCTGATCTCCTCGCCGCTGGCGGGGATCTGGGCCGACCGCCGGGGATCGCGGATGATGGCGGTGATGGGGATGGTGGTCTCGGCCGTCGGACTGGCGCTGATGACGACCCTGCAGCGCGACACCTCGTATCTGCCCGCCGGCGTCTACATGTTCGTCGTCGGGATCGGCTCGGGGATGTTCAACTCGCCAAACACGGCAGCGATGATGGGCACCGTCCCGGTCCACCGCCGCGGAATCGCCGCGGGCGCCCGGGTGCTGGTGCAGAACACCGGCGCCGTGATCTCGATCGCGTTCGTGCTCGCGGTGGTGACCTCATCGGTCCCGACGAACGTCCTGTTCAGCATCTTCTCCGGTCTGGCCAACCACATCTCGACCGCCCAACTCGACCCGTTCATCTCGAACATGCACACCGCGCTGTGGTGCCTGTCGGGGATCTCGCTGCTCGGCGCGTTCGTGGCCGCGGCTCGGCCCAAGCACGTCCAGGACGAGGACGAGCCCGCCGAGGCCAAGCCCGGGCGGTCCGGGTCCGAGGAGCTGCAGGCGGTATGAGCGCGGTAGCCAACCGAGCCCTGCGGATCGGCGAGGTCGCCGAGCTCACCGGTACGACGCCGCGCACGATCCGCTACTACGAGGAGATCGGGCTGCTGCCGGACGGCGACCGCGCCCAGGGCAAGCACCGCTCCTACACCGAGGCCGACGTCGAGCGCGTGAGCGAGATCATCCGGCTGCGCGATCTGCTGGGGCTGTCGCTCGAGCAGCTGTCGCAGCTGCTCGCGGCTGAGAGCGCTCGTGCCGAGCTGCGCCGCGAGTACGCCCAGACCGACGACGCGGCCGCGCGGGCCCGGATCCTCGACGAGGCGCTCGGCCACATCGCCACCCAGCTGTCGTTGGTGAGGGAGCGCCGCCGCGAGCTCGAACAGCTCGAGCGCGAGCTCGTGGACAAGCGGCGCTCGATCTCCAAGCGACTGGCGGAGCTCGGCGCCTGAGATTCGCCCCGTGCGGGAGCGAGTGCCCGCCACTAGCGCGCACTAGCGCGCACTGAGGACCCCGCAACCGGCCCACACTGAGGACCCCTTACCCGCTACCCTTGGCGGGGCCGAGCCGGCCCCGTCGCGTGGGTCGGCAACGTGCGTTTTCGCACGATCGCGCGGGGATCTGGTTTGCCCCTGCGACGGTAGGGTACGCCCGCCTGACCTCTTCTGGGCTTGAAAAGCTTTCACCGACATGACGAACAGTCGTCCCTCGATCACCGGCAGGGACGTCGCCGGCGCCGGAGCCTTGCTGCTCACGGTCAACCTCGTGTGCACGGGCATCGGTGCGGGCCTCGGCGCGCTGATCGGCGCGACGATCCCGCTGCTGCTGGTCGGCTTCTTCATCGGGTTCTTCCTGGGGATCTTCGTTGTCTCTAGGCGCTTCCACGACCTTTGAGCCCCACGTGCCGCTGCTGCGCTACTTCGACGTGGTGGTGATCGTGGTCGCGGCTCCGATCATGTTGCTGATCGGCGTGCCAGCAGCCGGTTACGCGCTCGGCGCGGGCGCGTGGATCGTGCTCCGCGCCGTCGGGATCGCGGTCGAGCACGCCGCCGGCTCGGTACCCGAGAACTCCCAGCAGGCCGCGATCCGACTCGGTTACATGCTCGGCCGGCTGTTCGGACTCGCGCTCGCGGTGATCCTGGCCCGCCAGGCGTGGGGTCGCGACGCCGGCCTCACCGCGCTGGCGGTGATCGTGTTCGCGTTCACCGTCCAGTTGGCGATCGCCCCGTTCACCCGCCCGAGGTCGCGATGAGTAAGACCGGGAAGCTCCTGTGGGCCATCTTCGGCTTCTACATCGGAGGGCTGATCCTGCTGATCCTGCTCTTCGGGATCAATACGCATACCAACGACTCGTTCCTGCCCCAGAACGAGTTCAAGCTGATCAACTGGGTCCACCTCGGCGTGTTCAGCATCAACCGGGCGGTGGTGTATCTGTTCATCGCGTCGCTGCTGACGATCTTCACGATGGTGTGGATCTCGCGGCGGATGCACGCCCGCCCGAACCGAGTGCAGACCGGGGTCGAGGTCCTGTTCTCGCTGATGCGCGACAACATCACCCGCGGGAACATGGAGGACTCCGAGGCGGCCAAATGGTTCCCGTACCTCGGGGCGTTGTTCCTGTTCATCTGGTACTGCAACCTGATCGGCTACCTGCCGCTGCCGACGAACTCAGAGCACAAGTTCGACCTGTTCGGCGCGCACATCCCGTCGTTCGCGCTGTACGCCGCGACCGCGAACGTATCCGTGCCGCTGGTGCTCGCGTTGGTGACGTTCATCGCCTTCAACTTCGAGGGCGTCCGGGTGCACGGCCCGATCGGCTATTTGAAGAGCCTGATCCCGTCCGGCATCACGGGCCCGATCCTGATCCTGATCGCGCCGCTCGAGGTGGTCTCGGTGTTCATGCGGCTGATCTCGCTGACCGTTCGACTGTTCGCCAACATCCTCGCCGGCCACATGATCATCCTGTTCATGGCCGGCGGGCTCGCCGTGATCCTCGGGGCGAGCTGGCTCGGGTGGTTCACGCTCCCGTTCGGGGTCGCGATCTACCTGTTCGAGCTGGGGCTGGTCGCCACGCTGCAGGCGTTCATCTTCGCCACGCTGTCCGCGATCTACCTCGGTGGCGCCGTCTCTCACCACTAACCCAAAGGAGTTCGTAGTGCTCACCCCCATGTTGCACACCGCGGCCGGCGTCAGTGCCGGTCTTGGAATCGGGATCGGCGGCGGCTTGGGCGCACTTGGCGCCGGCGTCGGCATCGGGATCATCTTCGGAAAGGTGATCGAGGCCGTCACGCGCCAGCCCGAGATGCGCGACGAGATCACCAGCATCCAGTGGCTGGGATTCGCCCTTACCGAGGCGGTCTTCTTCTACGGGTTGGTCGCCGGCCTGCTCTCCTGGGTCCTGAAGTAGTCAGATGGCGGTTACTGCTTCCAGCGGCGGCTTCCTGATCACCCCGAACGTGGGGCTGATGATCTGGACGCTGCTCCTGTTCGGAATCTCCATGTACATCCTCGCCAAGCTGGCGTTCCCGCGGATCGCCGAGGCGCTCGACCGTCGACAGAAGGCGATCGAGGAGGCGATCGACGCCGCCGACCGTACGCGCCGGGAGGCCGACGAGATCCTCGCCGAGTACCGCGAGCGCCTGCGCGAGGCCCGCGGCCAGGCCGACCAGATCATCGAGCGCTCCCGCAAGTCCGCCGAGGCCCATGAGCGCCAGGCCAAGGAAGAGGCGATGGCCACGCGCGAGCAGCTGATGGAGCAGACGCGCCGCGACATCCAGACCGAGACCCGCCGGGCGCTCCAGGAGATCCGCGGCGAGGTCGCGCAGCTGACGGTCGAGGCCACCGAGAAGCTCACCCGCAAGTCGCTGACCGAGGACGATCAGCGCCGGCTGCTCGAGGACGCGCTGAGCGAGCTCGACTTCAGCGCGCTGGCCCCCGGAGCGGCGGAGTAGCGGGAGATGGAAGAGATCGGCGAGGTCTACGCGCGGTCGTTGTTCGAGGTCGCCAAGGAGCGCGATGTGCTCGACGTCGTCCACGACCAGCTGGGGCAGTTCGCCGACGCGCTGGACTCCAACCGTGACCTGTCGGTGTTCCTGTTCTCGCCCTACTTCTCGACCGAGGAGAAGAAGGACGGGCTCAAGCGAGCGGTGACGGGCATCGATCCGGTGTTCGAGAACTTCCTCGAGGCGCTGATCGAGCGTCACCGGACCCCGGCGATCTTCCGGATCCGGAGTCGCTTCGAGGAGCTGTGGGACGACGAAAAGCAGCTGCTCCCGGTCGAGGTCACCAGCTCGGTCAAGCTCGACCCGGGCACGGTGGAATCGATCGGATCGCGCATCCGTGAGCAGACCGGCCGCACGGTCGAGCTCTCCAGCAAGGTCGATCCGGAGATCCTGGGCGGCATCGTGTTGCGAGTCGGCAACTTCGTGCTGGACGCCTCGATCCGGAACAGGCTCAACCAACTTCGCAAGCAAGTCGCACGGGCGTAGGGCCGGCGCATCAAGGAGCTACTGAATGCAGATCAAGCCAGACGAGATCACCTCCATCCTCAAGAGCCGAATCGAAGGCCTCGACACCTCCGAGGCCGACCTCACCGAGGTGGGGACCGTGCTGTCGGTCGCCGACGGCATCTGCCGGATCCACGGCCTCGAGAACTGCATGTCGTTTGAGCTGCTCGAGCTGCCCCACGACGTCACCGCCCTGGCGCTGAACCTCGAGTCCGACAACGTCGGCGCGGTGCTGTTCGGCGAGTGGGAGAAGATCTCCGAGGGCGACACCGTGCGCCGTACCAAGCGCCTGCTCGACATCCCCGTCGGCGAGGGCCTGCTGGGCCGGATCGTCGATCCGCTCGGCAACCCGCTCGACGGCAAGGGCGAGATCGAGTCCACCGAGACCCGCCCGGCCGAGCACAAGGCGCCCGGCGTGGTCCAGCGCCAGCCGGTGGTCGAGCCGATGCTCACCGGATTGAAGGCGATCGACTCGATGATCCCGATCGGCCGGGGGCAGCGCGAGCTGATCATCGGCGACCGCCAGACGGGCAAGACCGCGATTGCGATCGACACGATCATCAACAATCGCAACCGCGACCTGATCTGCGTGTACGTCGCGATCGGCCAGCGCAAGGCCACGGTCGTGCAGCTGGCGCAGACGCTCGAGGAAGCGGGCGCGCTGGATAACACGATCATCGTGATGGCGGCGGCCGACGAGGCGGCCCCGATCAAGTTCCTGGCCCCGTACGCGGGCTGTGCGATGGGCGAGTACTTCCTCTATAACGGCAAGGCCGCGCTGGCGATCTACGACGACCTCACCAAGCACGCCTATGCATACCGCCAGATGTCGCTGCTGCTGCGCCGTCCGCCCGGACGCGAGGCCTACCCCGGCGACGTCTTCTATCTGCACTCGCGGCTGCTGGAGCGGGCCGTGAAGCTCGCCGACGACCTGGTCGACCCGGTGTCGGGCGAGAAGCTCCCCGGCGGCGGGTCGCTGACCGCGCTGCCGGTGATCGAGACCCAGGCGGGCGACGTGTCGGCCTACATCCCGACGAACGTGATCTCGATCACCGACGGGCAGATCTTCCTCGAGCCCAAGCTGTTCTACTCGGGCGTGCGGCCGGCGATCAACGTCGGGATCTCGGTCTCCCGAGTGGGCGGCAACGCGCAGATCCGGCCGATGCGCCGGGTGGCCGGCCGGCTGAAGCTGGAGCTCTCCCAGTACCGCGAGCTGGAGGCGTTCTCGCAGTTCGGCTCCGAGCTCGACCAGGAGACCCAGCGCACCCTGGCTCGGGGCGAGCGCCTGGTCAAGACGCTGAACCAGGCCGAGCGCCAGCCGATCCCGGTCGAGGACCAGGTGATCCAGATCTTCGCCGCGACCAACGGCTATCTGGACCGGATCTCGGTCGACAAGGTCGAGAAGTTCCTCGCCGACGTGACCGACTCCGTGCGCGGCAACGAGCCCGAGCTGCTGCAGAAGATCGCCGATGGCGACTGGAGCGACGAGACGCAGGCGGAAGTCGACAAGGCGGTCGCCCAGTTCGCCGACGACTTCGGCTACGACCTCGACGAGGAGGGACACCCGATTGACACCGGCGACATCCCCGAGTCGCCGCGGAGCGACAGCTCGAGCGCTGAGGAATCCGATGCACAGGAGGAGCAGGCGGCCTAGTGCTCGCCCCCGTAAATACGCTCGCATTCGAGTCGCCCCCGGCGGCCTCGGGCGCTGGCCCGCTCGGCATCCCGCCTCGCCACGACCGGGCCGCGCCCGAGTCGTCCTGCTGCTGCGTCCTCGGACCTCGACGTAGCTCCGCTACGCGTTCGGTCCTGCGTCCTTGCGATCCATCCACCGGTGGCGCCTCTCGGTGCGACCGTACTTGCGTGGACGACCACTCCCGGACCGCCTGAGCAGCGATGGCCTCCCAGCGCGACGTTCGCAACCGCATCGGCGCGGTCAAGAACATCCAGAAGATCACCCGGGCGATGGAGATGGTGGCCGCCGCCCGGCTGCGCCGCGCCGAGCAGCGGATCGAAGCGCTGCGTCCCTACGCCGACGCGATCCGGAGGATGACCCGCCAGGCAGCCGAGGCCGCCGGCGATGTGCCGCGGCTGCCGATCCTCGCCGAGCACGATCAGGTCAACAAGGTTGGCCTGCTGTTGATCGCAGGTGACCGGGGCCTGGCCGGCGCGTTTAACTCGAACATCGTCCGCCGCGGCGTGGCGGCAGCCCGCGAGCACGAGGCCGAGGGCCGCACGCCGGTGTACTTCGCCTCCGGCCGGCGCCCCGCGTCGTCGCTGGCGTTCCGCGGCATGGAGCCCGCCGAGCGCTTCACCGGGTTCAGCGACCGCCCGTCCTACAGCGACGCGCGCACGATCGCCGAGCGCCTGATGGCCGCCTACGTCGACGGCGAGGTCGACGAGGTCGAGATCTTCTACAACGGCTACATCTCCCCGATCTCCCAGGTGGTCCGCCGCGAGACGCTGCTGCCGCTGCAGCACGCGACGATCCTGGAGGAGGGAGAGGAAGAGGGCGAGGGGGCCGGCGAGTCGACCCAGAACCAGCCCGAGCACCGCGCGCTGGTCGACTACGAGCCCGAACCGGAGGAGATCCTTCGGCGGTTGGTGCCCGACTACGTGGAGATCTCGATCTTTCGCGCGCTGCTGGAGTCAACGGCATCCGAGCACGGCTCGAGAATGACCGCCATGCGCAACGCGTCGGAAAACGCGAGCACCCTGATCGAGGACCTGACGCTGCAGATGAATCGCGCGCGTCAGGCCGAGATCACGCAGGAGATCATGGAAGTCGTCGCCGGAGCGGAAGGGCTTACCGGCTAACGGGTGCGTCCCCGTGACCACCGCGGGAACCACTAACCTAGGAGACACATGTCAGCCACAGCAGAGACCCAATCCGACGAGGCGCAGCGCACCGAAAACATCGGCCGAATCGAAGAGGTCCAGGGCGTCGTGATCGAGGCCGTGTTCCACGACAGGCTGCCGGAGATCAACCACGCGATCCGGATCAAGCGACCCGACGCGGCGCGCGCGGAAGAGGACATCGACCCGGCCGCCTCGGTCGACGAATGGCTCGTGTGCGAGGTGCAGCAGCATCTCGGCGACGACCGCGTCCGCGCCGTCGCGATGGACACCACCGACGGTCTCGCCCGCGGTGCCGAGGTGATCGACACCGGCGGCCCGATCACGGTCCCGGTGGGGGAGCGGACGCTTGGGCGGATCTTCAACGTGCTCGGCGAACTGATCGACCTGGGCGAGCCGCTCCCCGACGACACCGAGCGCTGGCCGATCCATCGCGATGCCCCGACGATCGAGGCGCTGACCCCGACCACGGAGATGTTCGAGACCGGGATCAAGGTGATCGACCTGCTCGCGCCCTACGCCAAGGGCGGCAAGGTCGGCCTGTTCGGCGGCGCCGGCGTCGGCAAGACCGTGATCATCCAGGAGCTGATTCACAACCTCGCCCAGGAGCACGGCGGCCTGTCCGCATTCTGCGGCGTCGGCGAGCGCTCCCGCGAGGGCAACGACCTGTGGCTCGAGATGAAGGAATCGGGCGTGCTCGAGAAGACGATGCTCGTGTTCGGGCAGATGAACGAGCCCCCCGGAGCGCGCATGCGCGTGGCCCTGTCGGGCCTGACGATGGCGGAGTACTTCCGCGATCACGAGAGCCAGGACGTGCTGCTGTTCATCGACAACATCTTCCGGTTCGTCCAGGCCGGGTCGGAGGTATCGGCGCTGCTGGGGCGGATGCCCTCGCAGGTGGGATACCAGCCGACGCTGGAGTCCGAGATGGGCCAGCTGCAGGAGCGGATCACCTCGACCCGCAACGGCTCGGTGACCTCGATCCAGGCGATCTACGTGCCGGCCGACGACCTCACCGACCCGGCCCCGGCTTCGGCGTTCGCGCACCTGAACGCGACCACCACGCTGTCGCGGTCGATCGCGGAGAAGGGGATCTACCCGGCGGTCGACCCGCTGGACTCGACTTCGACGATCCTCAAGGCCGAGATCCTCGGCGAGGAGCACTTCATGGTCGCCAACCAGGTCAAAGAGGTGCTCCAGCGCTACCGCGACCTGCAGGACATCATCGCGATCCTCGGGATCGAGGAGCTGTCCGACGACGACCGCCTGACGGTCAACCGGGCGCGCAAGCTCGAGCGCTTCCTGTCGCAGCCGTTCAACGTGGCCGAGCAGTTCACCGGCGTCCCCGGCGTGTTCGTGCCCGTGGAGGAGTCAATCCGCGGCTTCAAGGAGATCCTCGAGGGCAAGCACGACGACATCCCGGAGCGGGCGTTCTTCCTCAAGGGCACGATCGACGACGTGGTCAGGGATGCCCGTGGTGAGCAGGAGGAGGACACCGAGGCCGAGGAACAGGGCCAGGGCGAGCGCGAGGGCGAGCAAGAGGGCCAGAGCGAGGGCGAAGGCGAATCCAGTGGCGAGGAGCAGACGACGGATGATTAGCCTCGCCGGGCCTTCTTCGGGCTGATGGCCCACCAGAAGTTCCCGGTGGAGGTCCTCACCCCCGAGGGCGAGGTCTTCAGCGACGAAGTCGAGATGATCTCGACCCGCACGACCGTGGGCTCGATCGGAATCCTCGCCAACCACGCGCCGCTGCTGGCGATGCTGGACCCGACCGAGCTGCGGCTGTACAAGACCGAGTCCGAGGTGGTCAGGTTCGCCCAGGCGGAGGGCTACATGCAGATCGCCGACAACCACGCGCTGATCCTGGTCGAGGAGGCGCATCAGCCGAGTGAACTCAACGCCTCCGAGCTGCGCGACCGGTTGCGCGAGGTCGAGCACAACCTGGAGTCCGCCGAGGAAGACAGTGAGCGCCGGCGAGTGGCCGAGCGCGACAAGCACCGGCTGGAGCGATTCCTCGTCATCGCCGAGGGCTCGTAGGCTTAGTGGACCCCGCCGAGACGTTCCACCGTGAATTGCGGCCCCGGATGACCGTCGTGCTGTGTCCTCGGACCCTCGCGCACCGCCGCTGCGCCACGGGTCCTGCGTCCTTGCCCGACGGCCCCCGGACCTCGCCCTTCCCGGCGAAACGTCTCTGCGGAGCCCACTGATCGGTCGGATGGTCGACGAACGAATTCTGGCCGAGCGGCTGATCTCGTACGACACCTCGCGGGCGGAGGACCTCGTGGCGGCCGCAGGATTTGTCCAGGGGTGGCTCGAATCCCGTGACATCGAGGTCCAGCACCACGATCACAACGGGCTGCCCGTATTGGTGGCGGAGGTCGGCCCCACCCGTCAGGAGGCCCCCTGCGTGGTGCTGCACGGCCATCTTGATGTCGTCCCCGGGCGCCCCGAGCAGTTCCAGCCCCGCGTCGAGGACGACAAGCTGATCGGCCGCGGCGCCTACGACATGAAGGGCGGCCTGGCCGGGATGATGTGCGCGCTCAAGGACGCCGAGCGCCAGGATCGGGTGCGGGTGCGCCTGATCTGCGTCCCCGACGAGGAGTCCGAGGAGCTCGACGAGCGCGCCACCGAGGTCGCCGTCAAGCGCGGGCTGGGCGGCGATTTCGCGATCACCGGCGAGCCGACCGACCTGCACATCGGCGTCGAGGCCAAGGGCGTGCTGGCGATCCGGGTCGAGGTCCACGGCCGCTCCGCGCACAGCTCGACGCCGTGGCTGGGCGACAACGCCGTGCTCAAGGCGGTCGATGTGTTCCGCGCGATCGAGTCACTGCCGTTCAGCCGCGAGTCCTCGGAGATGTTCGACCGCCCGTCGATCAACCTGGGTCGGATCCACGGCGGCGACGCGATCAACAAGGTGCCCGACGAGTGCACGATGGCCGTCGACGTCCGCTATCTGCCCGGCCAGGACCCCGCCGAGATCCTCGACGAGGTTCGCTCGATCCCCGAGATCGACGTGACTCGGACGTTCATCTGGCCGCCGGTGTCGGTGGCCCGTGACGATCCGTACGTGCGGGCCTTGCGCGAGGCCGTCGGGCGCTCGATCCGCGGCGAGGCGCTGAGCGTCGGACGCGACGGCGCGTCGGACGCGGCAGCGTTCCTCGGCGCCGGGATCCCGGCCGTCGAGTTCGGGCCCGAGGGCGGCGGCCACCACGGCCCCGACGAGTGGGTCTCGGTGGCATCGCTGGCCCGCTACCGGCGGGCGCTGAGCGACTTCGTCCGTGAGCTGCCGATCTGGCTGGCCGGCGGCGCCGACGGCGAGCGCCCGCTTGGCGCACTTAAGGCGATCGATGGAGGCCGCGCGTGAGGCGGCTGATCCCCAAGTCGCGCGCCGGCTCGCTGGTCCGGTTCGCGGTCGCCGGCGTGATCGTGGTCGCGTTCACCGCGACCACCACCGCGGTGGCCGGGCTGTTGCAGTTCAAGCAGTTCGTCGCCGACATCTCGCTGACGCCGCCGATCGCGCACGCCAACGTCCAGGTCCCGCACCCCGGGCACCCCCAGACGATCCTGATCATCGGCTCCGACCACCGCGCCCACGAGCCGTTCAAGTCGTCCAACACCGACACGATGATGCTGATGCGAATCGACGCCACGTCCTCGACGATCAATGTGCTGTCGGTTCCGCGCGACCTGAGGGTGCAGATCCCCGAGGGCGGCACGATGGTCACCTCGAAGATCAACGCCGCCTATTCGCAGGGCGGGCCGAACCTGCTGGTCAAGGTGCTCAAGCAGCAGGTGTTCCCCGGCCTGGAGATCAACCACATCGTCGACATCAACTTCGGCGGCTTCGAGTCCGTGGTCGACGCGATCGGCTGCGTCTACACCGACGTGGACCACCGCTACTACAACAACACCGCGCTGACCGACTACTCGAGCATCGACCTGCAGCCGGGCTATCAACGGTTATGCGGCGCCGACGCGCTGTCGTTCGTGCGCTTCCGCCACACCGACTCCGACATCGTCCGCAACGCGCGCCAGCAGGACTTCCTGCGCTGGGCCAAGGCTCAGTTCAACGTCGGCCAGCTGTTCTCCCAGCGCGACAAGTTCCTCAAGATCTTCGGCAAGCACACCCAGACCGACCCCGACCTGCACTCGCTCGACGGGCTGATCAACCTGTTCAACCTGGTCGCGTTCTCCGCCGGCCACTCGATCAAGCAGGTGGCGTTCCCGGCCGAGTTCCTGCCCTGCGGGGGTGGCGTCACCACCGCGACGGGGACCGTGGTGGGCGCGGTCCCGTGCTACGTGACCGCAAACGGTGGCGCCGAGCGAGCGGCCTACCGGTCGTTCATGAAGCCGACCGCGGAAGGGGGCGCCAAGAAGGCCAACAAGCCGCGCAAGCCGCGTAAGCCGGTATCGATCGCCGGCGCCAAGGTGACCGGCGCCGACGCCGACGGACAGGCGCAGGCGGCGGCGCTGGGCCCGCACAAGCTCGCGATCTACTACCCGAAGGTGATCGCCAACAACTCCAAGTACTGCACGAACGGGACCTGCGCGATCGGCCCGCTCGCGAACTCGTATCCGCGCTTCTACCGGATCCGCATCAAGGGCGGTGCCCACCTGCCCGCTTACCGGATGACGCTGCAGGTCGACAACCAGCTGGGTCAGTACTACGGGGTCCAGGGGACCACCTGGCTGAAGGCGCCGATCCTCGCCAACCCGAGCGGCAACCGGACGATCAACGGCAAGCACCTGGTGCTCTACTACGCCGGCAGCAAGCTGGCGATCGTGGCCTGGAGGACCGGCGGCGCCGTTTACTGGATCTCCAACACGCTCACCCAGAACCTGTCCAACTCGCAGATGCTGGCGATCGCATCGTCGTTCACGCGAGCCAAGTAGGGTCCCGGCCCGGAGTACCCTCGCCGCTGATGAGTAAAGGACGCGAACCGATCGCGGTGATCGGCACCGGATACGTGGGGCTGGTCACGGCCGCCGGCTTTGCCGAGCTCGGCAGCGATGTCTGGTGCGTCGACGTGGACGCCGACAAGATCGAGCGGCTCAAGCGCGGCGAGATCCCGATCTACGAGCCCGGGCTGGCCGAGTCGGTGGCCCGCAACCGCGAGCGGCTGCACTTCGGCACCGACATCGGCCCCGCGCTCGAGCACGCGCGCCTGATGTTCGTGGCAGTCGGCACGCCGCCCACCTATTCGGGCGACGCCGACCTGTCGGCCGTGCACGCGGTCGTCGACGCGATGCCAGCGTCCGAACAGCACGCGCTGGTGATGAAGTCGACGGTGCCGGTGGGCACCGGCGCGTCGATCAGGCGCACCCTTTGCGAGCGCGGCAAACAGGGGTTCGCGTACGTGTCCTGCCCGGAGTTCCTCAAGGAGGGGGCGGCGCTGACCGACTTCCTCGAGCCCGACCGCGTGGTCGTGGGCGACGACGGCGACTGGGCCGGCGACGCGGTCGTCGACCTGTACGCGCCGCTGAACGCGCCGCTGGTGCGCACCGACGTGCCCAGCGCCGAGATGATCAAGCTCGCCGCCAACGCCTTTCTGGCCACCAAGATCTCGTTCATCAACGAGATCGCCAACGTCTGCGAGGAGACCGGCGCCGACGTGCTGGAGGTGGCGCGCGGGATGGGCCTGGACCGGCGGATCGGAACTCACTTCCTCAAGCCCGGGATCGGGTTCGGGGGGTCATGCTTTCCCAAGGACGTGTCCGCGCTCAAGCAGCTTGCGGGGAACTCCGGATACCACTTCCAGCTGCTGACCGCGGTGATCGAGGTCAACGAGCTGCAGAAGCGCAGGGTGATCGGCAAGCTCCAGAAGCACCTGGGGTCGCTGGTCGGCAAGACCGTGACGCTGCTGGGGTTGGCGTTCAAGGCTCAGACCGACGATATGCGCGAGGCGTCCTCGCTGGTGCTGGCGGCGCGGCTGCAGGCCGACGGCGCCCGCGTGCGGGCGTACGACCCAGTCGCCGAGCAGGAGGCCCGCAAGCTGATGGTCGGGGTGGAGTTCGCCGACTCGGCGCTCGGTGCGCTCGAGGGTGCCGACGCGTGCATCGTGGTCACCGAGTGGCCCGAGTTCGCCGAGCTCGACTGGAACGCCGCGGCGGCGGCGATGCGGGGCCGGATCGTGATCGACGGGCGCAACTTCGTCGATCGCGAGCAAGTCAAGGCATCGGGGTTCGCCTACGAGGGGATCGGACGATGACCCTCCTGGTGGACCCACTCCGATGCAGGCACTGATCCTGTCGGGCGGGCAGGGCACTCGACTCCGTCCGCTGACTTCGACGATCCCCAAGCCGGTGGTGCCGCTGGTCGGCCGTCCGCTGATCTCCTACATGCTCGAGTGGTTGCGGGGACACGGCGTCGACGACGTGATCATGTCCTGCGGGTTCATGGCCGACGGCGTCCGTGACGTGCTCGGCGACGGGTCGTCGCTGGGGATCCGGCTGCGCTACGTGGAGGAGCCGCGGCCGCTGGGCACCGGCGGCGCGCTGAAGTACGCCGAGCAGCTACTCGACGAGCGCTTCTTCATGCTCAACGGCGACATCCTCAGCGACATCGACCTGACCGACGAGCTGGCCCAGCACGAGCGGACCCGGGCCCGCGCGACGTTGGCGCTGATCCCGGTCGAGGACCCCTCGGCCTACGGGCTGGTCCGCCGCAACCCCGACTGCTCGGTCTCGGAGTTCGTCGAGAAGCCCGGTCCCGAGCAGATCGACACCGACCTGATCAACGCGGGAGCGTACGTACTCGAGCGCGAGCTGCTCGCCGAGATGGGGCCGGCCGGCTCGAACATATCGATGGAGCGCGAGGTCTTCCCGGAGCTGATCGGCAACGGCTTGTTCGGCTACGAGGCGACGGGCTACTGGCTCGACATCGGCACGCCCGAGCGCTACCTGCAGGGCACCTACGACATCCTCGAGGGTAACGTCAAGACCGTGCTGGGTCGGCGCCTGAGCGAATCCGGGCTGGTGATGCTCGAGGGGGCCAGGGTGTTAGGGCGCGTGGTCGCGCCGGCGATCGTCGGCGCCGGCTGCGAGGTCGCCGCCGGGGCGATCGTGGGCGGGCGCACCGTGCTCGGCCACGGCGTCACGGTCGGGGCCGGCACCCACGTGGAGGGCTCGGTGCTGCTCGACGGCGCCCGGGTGGGCGCCCGGGCCACGGTTCGCGGGGCGATCATCGGTGCAGGCGCCGAGGTCGGGGATCACTGCCACATCGAGGACCGGGTGGTGCTCGGCGAGGGCGTCAGCCTCGGACCGGACAACGTGCTGGCGGCCGGGGCGCGTATCTTCCCCGGCGTCGAGCTGCCAGAGGGAGCGATCAAATTTTGACGAGTAGCCCGGATCTGACCCGCGAAGCGGTCGGCGCGATCGACCGATCGGGCCAGATCGAGGACATCCTTGCCCTACCGGACCACCTGCGCGACGCACTGTGGCGCGTGGAGTCGGCCAACCTGCAACCCGAGGACACCCCGGGCGGGCTGGTCGTCGCCGGCATGGGCGGATCGGCCGTCGGCGGCGCGCTGGCGCGCGCCGCGCTCGGCGACCGCGCCTCGCGCCCGATCACGCTGGCCCGCGACTACGCACTCCCGGCCTGGACGACCCCCGACACCACCGTCCTGTGCTCGAGCTACTCGGGCGACACCGAGGAGACGCTGGCCGCCTACGAGGCCGCCGGCGCGCTCGGCGCGCGCCGGATCGTGGCCACCGCCGGCGGCGAGCTGGCCGGCGCCGCGCGCTCCGACGGGATCCCGGTGGTCCCGGTGCCGGGCGCGTTTCAGCCCCGCGTGGCCGTCGGGTACTCGCTGGTGATCGCGCTCGAAGTCGCCGCCCTGTGCGGCGCGGGTGACCGCCTGCACGCCGAGATCGACGTGGCCGCGGCCCACGCTGAGCGGCTTGCGGCCGAGTGGGGTCCCGACGGCCCCGAGGACTCCTTGCCCAAGCAGCTCGCGCGCGCCGTGCACGGCACCGTGCCCCAGATCGCCGGCGCCGGGCTGACCGCGCCGATCGCCTACCGCTGGAAGTCCCAGATCAACGAGAACGCCAAGACGCCGGCGTTCGCCGGCGAGCTGCCCGAGCTCGACCACAACGAGATCGCCGGCTGGGCCGGCGCCGCAGAGCTCGGTCGGTTCAGCGCGGTGTTTCTCGACGACTCCGACCTGCACCCGCGCACGCGCCAGCGGATCGAGCTCGCCCGTGGGCTGATCCAGGGCGACGCGGCCGCCACGTTCCGGATCGAGACGATCGGCGAGACCCGGACGGACCGGCTCACCTCACTCGTGCTGCTGGGCGATCTGGTGTCGGTCTATCTTGCGGTGCTGCGCGGGATCGATCCCACCCCGGTGGTGATGATCGACCGCCTCAAGGGCGCTTTGGCCCACGGTTAGGAAGCGGGCGTCTCGCGGCGGATCGCGATGCCGCGCTGCTCGTACAGACGCTGGTCGGCGACGGCGAGCAGCTCGTTGAACGTCTCGCCGTCCTCCGGGAACGCGGCGATGCCGATCGTCAGGTCCCACGGGGTGCTGATCCCGAGCTCGGCGTGGCGTCCGGGAAGCATCGACTGGATCCGGCTGGTCACGGCCTCGGCGCCCTCGGCGGACTGCTCGACGAGCAGCAGGCCGAGCTCGTCGCCGCCCAGGCGGCCGACGACGTCGTCGGCCCGGGCGGAGTCGCGCAGCAGGCTCGACACGCCCTTGAGCAGGTCGTCGCCGGCCAGGTGGCCCTCGGTGTCGTTAACGGCCTTCAGTCCGCGGACGTCGGCGTAGGCGAGCACGAACGGGCGGTCGTAGCGGCGGGCGCGGGCGAGTTCGCGCTCGACGGCCTCGGTGAAGCCGCGCCGATTCAGGACGCCGGTGAGCGGGTCGGTGAGCGCCGCGGCGCTGACCGCGGCCATCGCGCCGGCCTGACGGCGGATGCGGCGGTGGGAGCGGAAGGCGGCTCCGGCGGCTCCGGTCGCGACGACCGCAAGCGCGCCGAGGGCGAGCCAGATGTACCACGGAATCTTGTTGATGACGATGGCAGCCGCGTTGGCGATGCCGGCGAACGGCTGGCCGACGAACGAGGGGAGCGACACCGGAGCGGAATGGTGGGTGGCGCGGCTCTTGGCCTTGTCCGCGGCCTGAGCGCGAGCGCGCTCGGTGGCGCCGTTGCGCGCCAGGCCGATGCGCGAGGTCGCCGGGGTGAGCGTGCCGAGTCCGCTGGCGTTGCCGGCGGCGGCCGCGGCGGTTGTGCCGGTTGCGCCTCCGGTCGAGCCCGTCGCGAAGCCGGGGGTCAAGCTCAGCCCGGTCCCTGTCGGCGTGCCGCCGCCGTTGACGGAGCTAGGCACGCGGATCGGCGTGGTGGTGAAATTGAAGCTCGGGTTCGAGGAGTTCCCGCCGCTCGGGGGCGGGGTGCTCGGGGGAGCCTGGCCGGTTGAACCGGGTGCCGGGTTGACGCCACCCTGTGACGGGGCCACGGAGCCGGTGGGGGGGGTGATGCTGGTACCGAGGCCGTTCGTCGACAGGCCGCCCGAGCTGGTGCCGAGGCCGCCGTTGCCGCTGCCGACGGAGCCTTGCGGCGCGCCCGGGATGCCCTGGCCGCTGTCGCCAGCAGTGCCCTGCGGGGAGCCGGGGATGCCGCCGCCGCTGCACGGGGTGGTCGGAGTCTCGGGGGTCTGGTCGCCGCCGCCGTTGGAGGCGCCCGGGTCGACGGGGGTGCCGGTGGCGGTCGGCGGGGTGACGGTGGTGCCGCCGCCGGTGGAGTCGGTGGGCGTGCAGCCCTGGCCCGATCCGTTGTCGCTGCCGGTGCCGGTGCCGGTCCCCGATCCATCGCCGGTGCCGGTGCCGGTGCCGGTGCAGGTGTCGGTCGGGCCGGTGGTCGGAGGCGTGGTCGGGTCGGTGGGGGCCACCGTCGGATCGGGCGCGGCGGCGGTCGAGGTCGTGGTCGGGCACCCGGTGCCCTGGTCAGAGCCGGTGCCGGTACCCGTGCCCTGGTCGCCGGTGCCGGTGCCGGTGCAGGTGTCGGTCGGGCCGGTGGTCGGGGCCGTGGTCGGGTCAGTCGGTGCCGCCGTCGGGTCGGTCGCGGTCGTGGTCGGGCACCCGGTGCCCTGGTTGCCGGTGCCAGTGCCGGTGCCGGTGCCGGTGCCCTGGTCGCCCTGGCCCGGGACGGTGTCGCTCTGGCCGTTGTTGCCGGTGCTGGTGTCGCCGGTACCCGTGGTCCCGGTGTCGCCCGAGCCGGTGCCGGTCCCCGGGACGCTCGCGCAGGTCGGCGTGCCGGGCGCCGGGTCGCTCACCGGAGTGGTCGTGGTCGGGTCCGTCGCGCCGGGACAGTTGGCGCTCTGCACCGAGACGCTCGCCCCCGTCCAGGCGCCGAGCTGGGCGCTGACGGCGGCGCTGTCGGCGGCGTTTGTGTTGGCCGCGGCGGCGACGTTGCGGTGCGCCCGCACCTGCGAGTGGTGGGCCGCGTGAGAACGAGAGTCCCAGCGCGAGCCGGCGGCGTGGCCGGCGCGGGATACGTGCGACGCGTGGCTGGTGTGAGCCGGCGCGGAGGCGTGGGTGGCGGCGGGCGCCGCGGCGGCGTGATGGACCGGCTGGGCGGAGCTCGCGTAGCTGGCGGTCGCGGTCGCGTGTACGACCGTGGTGTGGGAGCTGTAGCCGCTCGCGGCCGCGGCGTGTGAGACGGAGGCATGCGAGACGGAGGCATGCGAGACCTGCGAGCTGTACGCGTGGGAGGCGCCAGAGTTGATGTGAGCGGATCCGTGCGGGTGGACCACGATCACGTGCGCCTTGGCGGGGTGGACGGCCGACCAGGCCGAGCCGCGGCCGCTCGCCCCGGCCACTCCGAAAATGGCGACGCCGAGCGCGCTCATCACCGCGATGGAGCAAACCCACTTGCTGCGCTCAATGATCATGTCTCGGCACCGCGTCACGGCTGTTTGCGCTCCATTCCCTGGATCCTCCGGGGATACGGCCCGCACGCCCACCTCAAGGCTATCCCGCGAGTTGAGTCGTTCACCGGCCGCTGGACGAATCTCGTAGTTACATTTCGGCATTTCCGGCTCGGACCTTGAGGGTTTCGCCGAGAAATTTCTTCAGGACGGTTTATGTTCCCGAAACCTTGACACGGTCGTGATAAGGTTGCCTGGCCGATGGACGGTTTGACGATCAACGAGGCGGCGCAGACGACCGGCTGGTCGGCGCGAATGTTGCGCTACGTGGAGCGCACGGGGCTCGTCAGCCCGGGGCGCTCGGCGTCGGGCTACCGCCTGTACGGGCCGGCCGAGCTGCAGCGCCTGCGGACGCTGAAGGAGCTGCTCAACCGGTTCGAGCTGGGGCTCTCCGACGTGGCCTTTGCCGCGCGGATCCAGAACGATCAGGACCTTCGCCAAGCCGTATCCAGCTGGCTCGCCAGCGAGGCTCGCCGGCCCGACGACGTCGAGGCCGACGACTGGCTGCGCTTCGAGCAGGCCAAGCATCAGAAGCTGCTGGCCGTCGCCTGATGGCGGCCGCCGACAACCCGACAACACGCACGACAGTGGAGAGCCCATGAGCACGACCGCCGCCAAGATCGACTTCAAGGTCGCCGACCTCGCGCTCGCCGAGTTCGGCCGCAAGGAGATCCGGCTCGCCGAGCACGAGATGCCGGGCCTGATGGCCACCCGGCGGGAGTACGCCGACAGGCAGCCGCTGGCTGGGGCCCGGGTTACCGGCTCGCTGCACATGACCGTGCAGACCGCGGTGCTGATCGAGACGCTGGTGGCACTCGGCGCCGAGGTCCGCTGGGCGTCCTGCAACATCTTCTCCACCCAGGACCACGCCGCAGCGGCGGTCGTGGTCGGGCCTGACGGCACGCCTGAGGACCCCCACGGCGTCCCGGTGTTCGCGTGGAAGGGCGAGACGCTCGAGGAGTACTGGTGGTGCACCGAGCAGGCGCTCACCTGGCCCGAGGGCGGCCCGAACATGATCCTCGACGACGGCGGCGACGCCACGCTGCTCGTCCACAAGGGCGTCGAGTACGAGGCCGCGGGCGCGGTCCCCGACCCGTCGACCGCGGACTCCGAGGAGTTCGAGATCGTGCTGGCGTCGCTGCAGCGCGGGTTCGAGCAGGACCCGCAGCACTGGACGAAGGTCGCCGCCGAGATCAAGGGCGTCACCGAGGAGACCACCACGGGCGTCCACCGGCTCTACCAGTTCGCCGAGCAGGGGCAGCTGCTGTTCCCCGCGATCAACGTCAACGACTCCGTCACGAAGTCGAAGTTCGACAACAAGTACGGCTGTCGCCACTCGCTGATCGACGGGATCAACCGGGGCACCGACGTGCTGATCGGCGGCAAGGTCGCGGTCATCTGCGGCTACGGGGACGTCGGCAAGGGCTGCGCCGAGTCGCTGCGCGGCCAGGGCGCCCGTGTGGTGATCACCGAGATCGATCCGATCTGCGCGCTGCAGGCGGCGATGGACGGCTACCAGGTGGTTCGCCTCGAGGACGTGGTGCAGACCGCCGACATCTTCATCACCGCGACCGGCAACAAGGATGTGATCACCGCCGCGGACATGGCGCTGATGAAGCACCAGGCGATCGTCGGGAACATCGGCCACTTCGACAACGAGATCGACATGGTCGGCCTGGGCCGGATCGACGGGGTCAAGCGGATCCAGATCAAGCCGCAGGTCGACGAGTGGGCGTTCCCCGACGGGCACGCGATCATCGTGCTGTCCGAGGGGCGGCTGCTGAATCTCGGCAACGCCACCGGCCACCCGAGCTTCGTGATGTCGAACTCCTTCACCAACCAGGTGATCGCGCAGATCGAGCTGTTCGGTTCCAACGACGAGTACGACAAGCAGGTCTACACGCTGTCCAAGCAGCTCGACGAGAAGGTCGCGCGCCTGCACCTGGACGCGCTGGGGGTCCGGCTCACCGAGCTGACCCCGGGCCAGGCCTCCTACCTCGGCATCCCGGTCGAGGGCCCGTACAAGTCTGACCACTACCGCTACTAGCCACGGCACACGGCCGACGGGTTCACGGAGGGCGATGAGCTCGACGTCGATCCCGCCCCACGACGTCGCCGATCTGGGCCTGGCCGAGGAGGGTCAGGCCCGGATCGAGTGGGCCGGCGAGCAGATGCCGGTACTCGGCCAGATCCGCGAGCGGTTCGCGCGCGAGCAGCCGCTGAAGGGCGTCCGCGTGGCGACCTGCCTGCACGTCACCGCCGAGACCGCGAACCTGATCCTGGCGCTCCAGGCGGGCGGCGCCTCGACCGCGCTGTGCTCGGCGAACCCGCTGTCCACCCAGGACGACGTGGCCTCGGCGCTGGTGATCGAGCACGGCGTCGAGGTCCGGGCGCTGCACGGCGAGGACCTCGACACCTACGCCGAGCACGTGCGCGCGCTGGTAACGGGCCCCGAGGGCGGCCCGGACATCACGATCGACGACGGCGCCGACCTGCTGGTCACCGCGCACGAGCTCGGCGGCGACGCGGCCAAAGGGTTGATCGGCGGCACGGAGGAGACGACCACCGGGCTGGTGCGGCTGCGGCGGCTGCAGGACGACGAGCGCTTGGCGTGCCCGGTACTGGCGGTCAACGAGGCCCGCACCGAGCGGGCGCTCAACGATCGCCACGGGACCGGCCAGTCGGCGATCGACGGGATCATCCGCGCCAGCCACGTGCTGCTGGCCGGCCACACGGTCGTGATCGTCGGCTACGGATGGGCGGGTCAGGGGATTGCCGAACGGGCCCGCGGCGCGGGTGCCGCGGTGATCGTGTGCGAGATCGACCCGCTGCGGGCACTGGAGGCAAGGATGGCCGGCTACCAGGTGATGCCGGCGCTCGACGCCGCCGCGCGCGGGGACATCTTCGTGACCGTCACCGGCTCCCGGCGGGTCCTGCGCGGGGAGCACTTCGAGCTGATGAAGGACGGGGCGCTGCTGGCCAACGCTGGGCATTTCGACGTCGAGCTCGACCTCGACGAGCTGCGCGCGCTGGCGATCGAGGTCGAAACGGTCCGGCCGCTGGTCGATCAGTACCGGCTCGGCGACGGTCGGCGGCTGAACCTGCTGGCCCGGGGGAGGGTCGTCAATCTTGCGGCGGCCGAGGGCCACCCCGCGGCCGTGATGGACGTCTCGTTCGCGCTGCAGGCGCTGTGCGTCGAGGAGCTCGTCCGCCGCCGCGGCGAGTTGGAGGTCGGGGTGCTTCCGGTGCCGGCCTCGATCGATCGCGAGGTCGCACGGCTGAAGCTGGCGGCGCTGGGGGTGGGGATCGACGAGCCCACGCCCGAGCAGGCGGACTACCGCGAGTCCTGGACCTGAATCCCGCTCCGCCTCCGCCTCTGAGAGGATCCCGGCATGCCCTCCAGCAACAGCGCCGCCCGCGGGGGAATCGACCTCGGGGGCACCAAGATCGAGGCCGTGATCGTCAACTCCCAGAACAAGGTCCTGGCCTCGGCCCGCCGGCCGACACCGACCAAGGGACGTCCCGAGGACGTCGCCGAGCAGATGATCGAGGCAGTCCGCGAGGCGGCCGCGACCGCTGGCCTCGAGACCTCGGCATTGCGCGGCATCGGCGTCGGCTCTCCGGGGGTGGTCGACCCGAAAACGGGGGCCGTCTCGACCGCCCGCAACCTGCCCGATTGGGAGGGCAGATTTGGCCTCGGCGATGCGCTGTCCAAGGGGCTGGGCACGCCGGTGTTCGTCGGCAACGACGTCCAGGTCGCGACCGACGCGGAGTTCAAGCTCGGCGCCGGCAAGCCCTACAAGTCGGTGCTCGGGGTGTTCTGGGGAACCGGCGTCGGCGGGGGCCTGGTGCTCAACGGCAAGCCGTGGATCGGCCGCGGGGGCGCCGGCGAGATCGGCCACATGGTGGTCAAGATCGGCGGCGCGAAGTGCCCGTGTGGGCGCCGCGGGTGCATGGAGGCCTACGCCGGCCGCGGCGCCATGGAAGCGCGCGCACGCAAGCGCGCCGACGAGGGCCGCAAGACCGACCTGTTCAAGCTGATGAAGGAGCACAAGCGCACGCGGCTGACGAGCTCGATCTGGGCGCGGGCGCTCGACCAGGATGACAAGCTCGCCACCGAACTGATCGACGAGGCCGTCGAGGCGCTCGGCGCCGGTGTGGCGTCAGCGGTGAACCTGCTCGATGTTGAGGCCGTGATCATCGGCGGCGGCCTCGGCGTGCGGTTCGGCGACCCGATGGCCCAGCGGATCACCGAGGCGATGCACCCGCATCTGTTCCACGACACCGAGCCGCCGGACGTCCACGTGGCGGCTCTGGGCGACCTCGGCGGCGCGATCGGGGCGGCTCTACAGGCGCTGCAGCGCCCTCGCGTCGCGACCTGACCGGCGCACTCAGCGTTAACGTCGGCTAAACAAGCGTCCGTAGCGCGCGGACGCCTGCTCTGGCAGGATGGTGGCGGGCGCCGAAAACGAGACGTGTACGGGAGAGGGTTTCAAATTAGGCCTTTCGGCAGCATTGCACGAGCGCCAAGGACGGACGTCGCGCATCGCCGTCCCGCGGCACATAAAGACAGGATCTCGCGCGGGGCATGATCGCGCGCGTCGCTGCGGTCGCCTCGCTCGCCGGCGCGGTGATTCTCGTCGTGCTGCTGTTGCTCGGGAACGGGCCCGACTACACGCTGCGCGCCGAATTCCAGGACTCGGGGGGCCTGGTGACGGGCGACGACGTGATGATCGGCCCGGCCAAGGTCGGCTCGGTGCAGTCGATCGGCCTGTCGCCCAACGGCCTGGCCGAGGTGAAGTTCAGCGTCGACACGCCGATGCACGACGGCACGGTGGTCCGGATCTACGAGAACTCGCTGTCGGGGATCGCCAACCGCTACGTGGTGCTGGAACCCGGCCCCGCCGACGCGCCGGAGATCCACGACGGGGCCACGATCGCCCGTAACGACACGTACTCGTTCGTCAGCCTCGACCAGTTGTTCAACACGCTGACGCCGAAGACGCGCACCGGCCTGCGCGACTTCATCCAGGGCGAGGCCGCGAGCATCTCCGGGCGGGCGCCGCAGGCCAACAAGACGCTCGAATACTTCGCCCCGGCGCTGGCGAGCACCAGCGACGTCACCCGCGAGCTCGCGCGCAACGAGCCGCAGTTCGACAGCCTGCTCGTGCACGGCGCCCAGACGCTGCAGACGCTGGGGTCGCGCACGACCCAGCTGACCGAGCTGGTGGCGAACACGAACGCGACGACCGCGGCGATCGCCAGTCAGAGCCAGAACCTCGAGCAGGCCCTCCGGCAGCTCGGCCCGACGCTCACCCACTCGACCGCGACGTTCGCCGGCCTGCGGTCGACGCTCGACGTGCTGCAGCCGCTGGTGGTCAAGTCGATCCCGAACTCCCGCCACCTCGCCCAGTTCGTCCAGCAGCTGGGGAAGTTCACGGTCGCCTCGATCCCCACCGTTTCCAGCCTCAACGACCTGATCCGCAACCCCACCGGCAACGGCGACCTGATCACGCTGCTGCAGGCGACGCCCGGGCTGGCAAACATCGCCGAGTCAGCATTCCCGCGGATGATCAAGGAGTTCAACGACTCCCAGCCGCAGGTCGACTACTTCCGCGAGTACACGCCCGACGTCGTCGCCGCACTGAGCGATCTCGGCCAGACCGGCGGCTACTACGACGCCAACGGGCACTACGCGCGCACGCAGCCGTTCTTCGGCGCGTTCGCGGTCGATGGCGCCAACCAGTTGACCGACCGTCCCCCGTCGCAGCGCTTCGAGGGGCTGCAGGTGGCGAATTCTCGCTGTCCGGGCGCGGCCGTGCAGCCGGCGCCCGACGGCTCGTCCCCGTGGCTGGTCCCGGGCTGCAGCAACCTGAGCGTTCCGCCCGGGCCATGAGACGAGTCGCGACGATCCTGGTGTTGATGCTCGTGGCCAGCGCGGTCACGGCGGTGATCACCACCTCATCCACCGGCAAGACGCCGACGTATGAGATCCGCGCGATCTTCGACGACGCCGCGTTCGCGGTTCCCGGCGAGGACGTGCGGGTCGCGGGGGCGCCGGTCGGGTCGATCCAGTCGCTCGACGTGTGCACGAAGGCGCCGTGTCCACAGGGCACGCCGCTGAACAAGGCGGCGGTGACGATCACCGTCGACAACGCCCACTTCGCCCCGTTCTACGCCAACGCCCACTGCGCGATCCGACCGCAGTCGCTGATCGGCGAGAAGTACGTCGACTGTCAGCCGGGGTCCTCGTCGTCGCAGCCGCTGCAGAAGATCTCGAGCGGCGCCGGCAAGGGCTCGTATCTGCTGCCCGTGACGAACACGACCTCGCCGGTCGACTCGGACATCGTCCAGGACATCTCCCAGCAGCCGATCCGCCAGCGGTTCTCGCTGATCCTCGACGAGCTCGGCACGGGCCTGGCGGCGCGCGGCTCTGACCTGAACGCGGTCATTCACCGGGCGAATCCGGCGCTCGGGCAGACCGACAAGGTCCTGCAGATCCTGGCCCACCAGAACAAGGTGCTGGCCCGGCTGGCCACCGAATCCGATGCCGTGCTGGCGCCGCTGGCCAAAGCCAAGCGACAGCTCGCCGACTTCGTCGTCCAGGCGAACACCACGTCGGTGGCGAGCGCCTCGCGCGCAGCCGACATCTCCCGCTCGTTCCAGCTGTTCCCGACGTTCCTGCGCCAGCTGCGGCCGCTCGTCGCCGACCTCGGCAAACTCGCCGACCAGGGCACTCCGCTGATGAACACGCTGAGGCAGAGCGCCGACGACGTCTCGCGCCAGTTCGAGAACCTCGCGCCGTTCGCCAACGCCGCCCGGCCGGCGCTGATCGAGCTGGGGAACTCGGCCCAGCAGTCCCAAGCGCCGCTGGTGGCGACGCTGCCGCTGGCGCGTCGCCTCGACCGGCTGGCCACCCAGACCGAGCCGACCGCGAAGTCGCTCGACAAGCTGACGTCGAGCCTGGACCAGACCGGCGCGATCGAGTACCTGATGTCGCTGCTGTTCTACGGCGTCAGCGCGACCAACACGTTCGACAGCGTCGGCCACTTGGCCCGCAGCGAGCCGATGGTGGGCTCGTGCGCCTCCTACGTCAAGCGCCCGGTCCCGGGCTGCTCGGCGAACTTCGGCGCACTCGCGGCGGCCGCCGGGGCACCGGCGTCGAGCGCGGAGACCGTCAGCGCCGACACCAGCCGCGCCGGCGCCGGCCGCACCTCGGCGGCGCATTCCGGCGCGACGGGCGCCAAGGCCCGGTCTGACAAGAGCCGCGCCAGCGCCCAGGCCGCCGCCGACGCGTCCGCCGCTCGCGTCGTGCGCGACGCGGTCGCCGGGGCCAACAGCACGCAGCGCCAGGACGGCTCGGGCAAGACGCTCCAGGGCCTGCTCGGCTACCTGCTCGGGAGCGGCCGATGAGAAACCAGGCGACACGCGGCTCGGGGTTGCTCGCCAACCCGATCGTGATCGGCGCGCTGACGGTGCTGGTGGCGCTGATCGCGGTCACGCTGGCCTACCAGGCCAACAACGGGCTGCCGTTCGTGCCCCGGTACACGCTGTATCTGCAGCTGAGCAACGGCGGCGAGGTCACGCGCAACGTCGAGGTGCACATGGGCGGCGCGCTGGTCGGCACGGTCACCAAGGTCGACCCCGCGCGCGACGCGGCCGGGCAGCCGATCGCGCTGCTCACGCTCAAGCTCAACAAGGACGTCGAGCCGCTGCCGGCCGACTCGAAGTTCAACGTCCGGCTGAAGGGCGCGATCGGGCTTAAGTACCTCGATCTGACGAGGGGCACCTCCGCGCAGACCTATCGCGACGGAGCGACGGTGCCGCTCAGCCAGTCGAGTGCGGAGGTGGACCTCGACCAGGTGCTGTCGATGTTCGATGCCCGCACGCGAACCGGCGTCCAGCAGTCGACGATCGGCTTCAGCGACGCGCTGGCCTCGCGCGGCGGCGACATCAACGACGCGATCGGGGCGTTTAGGCCGCTGCTGCGCGACCTGCAGCCGGTCGCGCACAACCTGGCATCGCCGAACACCGACCTCGGCGGCTTCTTCCGCGGGCTCGAGGCGTTCTCGGGCGCGCTCGCCCCCGTGGCCCAGACGCAGGCCGACCTGTACACCAACCTCGACACCACCTTCCGCGCGGTGGCGCCGGTCGCCGAGCCCTACCTGCGCGAATGGATCCAGGAGACGCCGCCGACGTTCAGCGCGGTGATCAGGGACAGCCCCGAGGAGCAGGCGTTCCTGCTGGACACCGCGGGGTTGTTCAAGGAGTTGCGCCCCGGCTTCGCGACGCTGAAGCAGAGCGCGCCGGTGCTCGCCGACGCGTTCGCCACCGGGACCCAGACGCTGCCGCCCACCAAGGAACTCGACGCGCGCCTCACGAGCCTGTCTAAGCGGCTCGGAGGCTATGCGCAGACGCCCGCGGTCAACGGCGGGCTCGACCGGCTGACGCTGACCGTCCAGAGCCTGCGTTCCCCGCTGGCCTACCTGACCCCGGTCCAGGCGACGTGCAACTACGTGTCGCTGTTCCTGCGTAACACCGGCAGCCTGCTGGCGGAGAAGTTCGGCAACGGCACCGCGCTGCGCTTCAACGTGGTCGTGATCGACGACGTGCTCGGCGGCGAGGCCGTGCCCTCCAGCAAGCCGTACCTGTCCGAGGTGCCGGCGAGCAGCGCGTCGGGCAACAACGGCGAGAGCGGCCCGCTGCACGTCAACCCGTACCCGTACACCGCCAGCCCGGGGCAGCCGCGCGAATGCGCCGCGGGCAACGAGCCCTACACCTCGGGCGCGCTGGTCGGCAACCCGCCGGGGAACCTCGGCACCCGGACCGAGAAGACGACGAGGCCGAAGCAGTGAGACGCCGCCGATCGCGCATCTCAGCGTTCGCCGCCGGCCTGATCGGGCTGATCGTGATCGGCGTCGCCTGCTATTTCGTGTTCGGCGGCTCCTCGCCGTTCTCCGGCACGCCCTACCAGCTCAAGGCGGTGTTCACGTCGGAGACGCAACTGCACATTCCCTCGCCCGTGCGGATCGCGGGCGTCGACGTCGGCGAGGTGACGTCGGTCAAGCACATCGGAGGCTCCTCCTCGCAGGCCGGCCTGGTCACGATGAGCATCAACCCCAACGGGCTGCCGATCCACTCCGACGCGACCATGAAGATCCGCCCGCGGATCTTCCTCGAGGGCAACTTCTACGTCGACCTGCAGCCGGGCACGCCGTCCGCCCCGGACCTGAAGTCCGGCTCGACGGTGTCGGTGGGGCGGACCGCCGGCCCGGTCCAGCTCGACCGGGTGCTGTCGTCGCTCAACTCCGAGACGCGGACGAACCTCGAGACGCTGCTGCGCGGCCTCGGCTCGTCGCTCAACGCGCAGCCGACGGCCGCCGAGGACGCCTCGCAGGATCCGATCGTCCGCGGGCTGACCGGCGGCCAGGCGCTGAACACGTCGCTGAAGTACTCGCCCGACGCGTTCAGAGCGTCGGCGATCGTCAACGAGGCGCTGCTGGGCGTCTCGCCCCACGACCTATCCGGAGTGGTCAAGGGCAACGCTGAGGTGTTCAAGGCGCTGGCGGCGAGCGGTGACCAGCTGTCGAGCTTCGTGACGACGTTCAACGCGACGATGGCCGCGCTGTCGGCCCGCCAGCACGAGCTTAGCCAGACGATCTCGCTGCTGCCTCCGTTCCTCACCAGCGCGCAAGCCTCCGACACCGCGCTGGACCGCTCGTTCGGGCCCACCAAGGCGTTCGCCCGGGCATTGACCCCGGGCATCTCGCAGCTCGGTCCGGCGATCACCGCCGGCCTGCCGTGGCTGGCCCAGGGGACGCTGCTGATGTCGCCCCAGGAGCTGGGCGGCCTGGTCCGTTACCTGACGCCGGCGATCCAGAACACGGGCGCCACGATCGCGCCGACCGAGGCGCTGATCAAGCAGGCCGATCTGCTCACGCGCTGCTTTGACCACAACATCGTCCCCACCGGCAACGAAGTGATCTCCGACCCGCCGATCGGCACCGGGGAGCCGGTCTACCGCGAGCTGTTCCAGAGCGCCGTCGGCCTCGCCGACGCCGCGCAGAGCTTCGACGGCAACGGGCGCTATGTCCGCGCCAACGCCGGGGGCGGCGACAACCGGGTCACGACCCCGTCGCTGCCCGGCGGCGGGCCTGCGTACGGCAACGCCGTGCTGCCGACGCTCGGCACGCGGCCGGCGTTCGCCGGCAGCCCGCCGCCGGTCCGGCGCGACGTGGCCTGTTATAAGAACGCGCGCCCACCGCTCAACCAGGTGAAGACGGGACCGGGCTCGTGAAGCGCGCGATCCTGATCCACCGCCAGGACTTCATCGCGATCCTCGCGCTGGTCGTGCTCGCGGGGGCGGTGGTCGTCTACATCCTCGACCACCAGCCGTCGTTCACGCTCGGCAAGAGCTACTACACGGTCAAGGCGCAGTTCGCCAGCGGCGCCGCGGTCACGTCTGGGCAGGGCCAGTCGGTCGACGTCGCCGGCGTGCAGATCGGGCAGGTCGGCGCGGTCGACCTCGAGGGCGGGCGCGCCGTCGTGACGATGAACATCTACAAGAAGTACCAGCCGATCTATCGCAACGCGACCGTGCTGCTGCGCCCACGCACGCCGCTCAAGGACATGTATCTGTCGCTCGATCCCGGGACCGCGGACTCGGGCGCGGTCGCGAACGGGGGAACGCTCCCGGTCGCGAACACCGCGCCCGACGTCAACGTCGAGGAGATCCTGTCCTCCCTGGACGCCGACACGCGCAACTACCTGCTGCTCCTGCTCGGCGGCGGGGCGCAGCTGTTCCACGACGGCTCCGCCAGCGGCGCGGCGCCCAGCCCCAAGGCGGTCTCGGACCTGCAGGGCACGTTCAAGCGGTTCGCGCCGCTCAACCGGGACACGAAGACGTTTACGTCGCTGCTGGCGCAGCGGACCAAGAACATCCGACGCTCGATCCACAACCTCCAGGAGGTGTCCCAGGCGCTCGGAGGAGTCGATGGCACCCTCACCTCGCTGATCAACTCCTCAAACCAGAACTTCGCCGCGATCTCCTCGCAGGACCAGAACCTCGAGCAGGCGCTGACGCTGTTGCCCGGGACGCTGATCCAAACCACCCGGACGCTGGGCAAGGTGCAGGCGTTCGCCAACGCGAGCACGCCGACGCTGAACGCGTTGCTGCCGTTCGCGCACGCGTTCGGCCCGGCGCTGTCGGCCAGCGCGTCGCTGTTCAAGGCCACCACGCCGGTGATCAAGAACCAGTTGCGGCCGTATTCGGTGGCGGTGCAGCCGGTGGCCAAGGCGCTCGCGCCGGCGGCGGCCAAGCTGCGCGTCGCCACGCCCCCGCTGACCCGTTCGGTGTCGGTGCTGAACTCGCTGCTGAACACGCTCGCCTACCAGCCGCACGGGTCAGAGCAGGGCTACCTGTTCTGGGGCGCATGGCTGAGCCACATCGCCCAATCGCTGACCAACCTCCAGGACGCCCAGGGCTCGATGGTCCGCGGCCTGTTCATGGGCACCTGCTCGGAGCTGCAGCTGTTCGAGGTCGGCCTGGCCGACGCCAACCCGGCGCTGAAGCCGTTGCTGGCGCTCCTGAACGCGCCGGACTGGAGCAAGATCGGCGGCAAGTTCTGCCCCACGACGGTGATCCCGTGAACAAGCAGGCCCCCAGTCCCTCCCGGATCCTGATGATGGTCGCGTTCGCCGGCTCGTGCGTAGGTCTGCTGCTGTTCCTGTGGATCTCGTTCGGGGGCTCGATCCCGCTGGCCCCTCAGGGATACCGGCTGGAGGCCGAGTTCGGCGACGCCGTGCAGCTGGCCCAGCAATCTGACGTCCGCATCTCCGGGGTGAGCGTCGGCAAGGTCGTGTCGGTCTCGCTCGACAAGCACACCGGCCTGACCAAGGCGGTCCTGCAGCTCGACAACAAATATGCGCCGAGGCCAACCGACACGCGCGCGATCCTGCGTCAGAAGTCGCTGCTGGGGGAGACCTATATCGAGCTCACGCCGGGATCGCAGAACGGCCCCAAGCTCCCCGACGGCGGCACAATCCCGCGCAGCCAGATCTCGCCCACGGTACAGCTCGATCAGATCCTGTCGACGTTCGATCCGGCGACCCGGCGCGCGTTTTCGACCTGGGTGCAGCAGGACGGCCTAGCGCTGACCGGCCGCGGTCAGCAGTTCAACGCGGCGATCGCCCAGCTGTACCCGTTCGCCACCAACGTCGAGGCCGTGGTCAGCGTGCTCAACCGCGACGACGCCGCCACCAGCGCACTGCTGAGCGACGGGGGCAGGGTCTTCGGGGCGCTGGCCAAGTCACCCGCCCAGCTCCAGGGACTGATCCGCAACTCCAACGCCGTATTCGCCTCCACCGCCGCCCGCAACCAGGAGCTGGCCGCCGCGATCAAGGCCTTCCCGGCGTTCACGGTCGCCACCCGCCAGACCGTCGACCGCGCCCACGAGTTCGCAAGGGTGGCCACGCCGCTGATCAACGAGCTGCGTCCGGCCGCCAGGGAGCTGAACCCGACGCTGCAAGAGACCGTCGTGCTGGCGCCGGAGCTGCAGACGCTGCTCGAGAACCTGGGGCCGCTCACCGCCGCCTCCAAGGCCGGCGTGCCCGCGTTCGAGCGGTTCCTGGACGCGAGCGTCCCGTGGCTCGCACGGCTGAAGCCGTACCTCGGAAACTTCGTGCCGATCTTCGACTACATCAACACGTATCGGCGTGAGATTGCCGCGTTCTTCGCCAACAGCACCGCGAACACGGAGGCCACATCGCAGAACATCACGCAGACCAAGCTTCTGCACTACCTCCGGATTTCCAATCCGGTCAACCCGGAGGCCTTGTCCGGGTATTCGAAGCGGTTGGAGAGCAACCGCGGAAACCCGTACATGGCTCCAGGCGGTTATCAGCAACTTTTGGATGGTTTGCGGGTTTTCGGTGGCTACCTATGCACCTCGAACCCCCAGCCGACGATTGGGCCGACGGTACCCGCTAACCTCGTGCCGATCCTCCAGAACGTCTACTACACGAAGACGCCTGGAGGGCCACCATGCAAGGGACAGAACCCGCTTGGTGTTCAGACAACGGGGCAGCACCAAGCATTCCCGAGACTCAAACCACTGCCATGAGCGCGGCCGGCGCTGCTTGCAGAACCAGAAAAACCGTCCCAAACCAAAGGAGAGTGACTTGAGACGGAAAATAATCATCCTGACGGCGTTGTTCACGCTGGCCGTCGGGGCGACAGCGGCGTACGGAGCTACGGCTGTCAACACGTACTCCGGCACCAACCAGACGTTCTCGAAGGGCGCTGGCAGCAAGAAGAAGCCGGTCGGGATCAGCTACAAGCAGATCCTGAACGCGAAGAACACCGATCCCAGCAAGGCTGCTGCGGTGCTCGTCAACATCAAGGTCAAGATCTACGGCCTGGCGTCCAACGCCAAGCAGTTCCCGACCTGCAGCAACACCAAGATGGTCGCGCTGAAGTCGGACTCGTTCTGCCCGAAGGCGTCGAAGTTCGCGAGCGGCACGGTGAACTCGCTGCTGGGCGACCCGTCGCTGTCGGCGAGCAGTCGGGTCAAGTGCAACCCGGACCTCGACGTGTTCAACGCGGGCAAGGGCAAGCTGTGGTTCTTCTTCACGACGCACTCGACGCTCCAGTGCGCCGGCCTGACCACCGGCTCGACCGCGCCGTACCCCGGCACGGTCAGCCAGCAGGGCAAGTTCCAGGTCACGAACATCCCGCTGCCGCCCGACATCTCGACGCGCGGTCGCATTCCAGCCGAACTTCTACGCTTCGCTGATCCACGAGACGCTGAACTGGCCCAAGGTCTCGGTCAAGGTGAAGGGCAAGACGGTGTTCAACACCGTGTCGGTCGGCTGCCAGAAGGGCAAGCGGCCGTGGTCGATCACGTACACCTCGACGACGAACGGTCACGACCGGCAGACCTCCACGGTCAACGGTTCCGCTAAGTGCTGAACGCCTGAACGCCACCCTGGGAGGCAGGCGCGCTTCGCGCAACTGCCTCCAGGGAGGCATTTCAGGCTCTAGCCATTCGTGCGACCCGCCCTCTCGGCGGGTCGCACGCGTTTCAGACCACTTCGTAGCGTTCGGCGCGTTGCTGCTCGCGCTCGGACTCGATGAGCATCTTCACGAACAGCCATACGAGCGCGATGCCCATCACGATCGACTGCTCGAGCGCCATCACCAACCCGGCCAGCGACTGATCCTCGAGCGGGGTCAGGCCCCAGTAGTGGGGCTTGTGGGCGTAGAACGGATAGATCACGTCGGGAGCGAACGCGAGCACGATCCCGAGCAGGCCGACCAGCAGCTTGCCGCCGGTCATGTAGGCGACCGAGCCGAGCCCGGTGAGGCGCTTGCGGCTGCGGATCGGCGACAGCACGTGCCACCAGTACAGCGTGCCGACCGCGAAGAAGCAGGCGTGCTCGAGCACGTGCACGAACCCGTTGCCCTGGGCCCGGTCGTAGATCGCCGGGATGTGCCACAGCCATAGGATCCCGCCGTAGGCGATCACCGCGAAGGCCGGGTGCGAGAGGAACCCGGCGCGTTGCTCGATCGTCTGCAGCCGCCGGGTGACCGGCCGCAGCAGCACCTTGGTCAGCCCGAGGATCAGCAGGATCGGGGCGATGTCGAGCAGCAGGATGTGCTGGACCATGTGCATCACCATCAGCTGGTCGCCGAGCACGTCGAGCGGCGACACCAGCGCGGCCAGGATCGCGATCAGCCCACCGGCAAACAGGGCCACCCGCCCGAAGCTGGGGCGGTGAGCGCCCGCGGTCCGGGCGCGGCGCCAGCCCAGCCCGTACAGGACCGCCAGGACGAGCACCCCGATCAGCACGGTCGGGTCCAGCGACCAGGTGGTCTGCGGACTCACGCAGCGAATCTTCGCGCATCGTCGGCCCTGGGGTCGGCCCTCCATCGACAAACGCGACGGCGGGGTTTAACCTGGAACGTTCACCGCATATCCATCCTTCCAGTAAGGAGGTCGGCCGATGCGCATCGAGGTCAAGGGCCGCAACGTGCCCGTTACCGACGACCTGAGGGAGCACGTCACCAAGCGCTTCCGCAAGGTCTCGCGTCAGGTGTCCGAGCTGGCCGAACTCGAGGTGGAGCTGTTCGAGGAGCGCAACCCGGCGATCGCCGACTCGCAGATCGCCGAAGCTACGCTGCACCTCAAGGGAGTCACGCTGAGGGCGCGGGACGCGTCCCCCGACGTTGTCCACTCGATCAACCTGTGCGCCGACTCGCTGGCGGTACAGGTCAAGCGCCACCGCGACAAGCGCCGCAAGCGGCGGGAGTCTCGGGCCGCCGCGATGGCACCGGACGACGCATCGCAGCCGCCGGAGCTGCCCGACGTCTCCTCGGCCGCCTGAACGCGCAGCTCAGGTCTGCAGCGGCTCCAGCAGGCGGTGGGGCTGGCGCAGGGCGACCGCGACCGGGTCCTCGCGCCGCTGCCGCCGGCTCGGGCCGGGCTCGGCGACGACGTCCTCGGGGGCGGGCTTGAGCTCGCAGGTCGGGCAGTAGCCGGCCTCCAGCGCGGTCCCGCAGGCAGCGTGCTTGAACACGCGCGTGTGGGTGGCGCGGTGGCGCGAGCCCCACGCCAGCAGCTCGCTGACCGCCGGCCACAGGTCGCGGCCCGCGGCGGTGAGCTCGTACAGGTGGCGCCCGGCGTGGTCGGGGTCGGGCCGGCGCTCGAGGATCCCGTCCTCCACGAGCCCAGAGAGGCGTTCTGAGAGCACCGCCTTGGGGATGTCGAGATGGGCCTGGAGCTCTGAAAACCGCCGGACGCCGTAGAACGCGTCACGGATGATCAGCAGCGTCCAGCGCTCGCCAATCGTCTCGAGCGTGCGGGCCAGCGCGCAGTCCTGGTTTTCGTAGTCCTTGCCGAGCATGGGGTGGAGGTTAGCAGGCTTGGGTTCGATGATTGAACTTGTCTGTGCTAAGGTGCGACTGGTCTGGTCATTGAACCTGAGGCGATTGGAGGACTTCGATGTCGGCGACGTTCGCAGAGGTGCGCAAGACCCCACGAGATGCTCGGATCGGCGTCGCGTCCCGATCGGCGCCGGCCGCCTGGCTCGTCGTGGCCGCGGTGCTGCTGGGGACCGGCTGGGGTTCCAACCAGTTCACCCCGATGCTGCTCGTCTACCACCACGCGCTCGGCCTGAGCACCGGCACGCTTGAGGCGATGTTCGGCGCCTACGCGGTCGGGCTGATCCCCGGGCTGCTGATCGCCGGGCCGCTGTCGGACGCGTTCGGGCGCCGAGTGGTGGTGATCCCGGCGGTCGCGCTGTCGTTGCTGGCGAGTGTGGCGCTGGTGGCCGGATCCGACAGCGAGGCGCTCCTGTTCGTGGGCAGGCTGCTGGCGGGCATCTCGAGCGGCGCGGTGTTCGGCGCCGGCACGGCGTGGCTGCGCGAGACCGCGATGCCGCCGATCGGCTCGGCCGACGTGAGCACCGCGGCGCGCCGTGCGGCGGTGGCGATGACCGTCGGGTTCGCGGCCGGGCCGCTGATCGCGGGGCTGCTCGCCCAGTGGGGCCCGGCGCCGCGGGTGGTCGCCTACCTCCCGCACATCGTGCTGATGGCGGTGGTCCTGGTGGCGGTGCTGGCGGTGCCCGAGACGGTGGCGACCGACGGCGAGCGCCGCGTGCGGTTCGCCGCGCCCGAAGTGCGCCATCCCCGGTTCCGGCGCGTGGTCGCGCCGATGGCGCCGTGGGTGTTTGCCGCGCCGGCGGTCGCGTTCGCGCTGCTGCCGAGCGTCGTCGGAGCCAACCGCGCCACCGACGGGATCGCGCTGACCGCGGCGATCACGTCCGTGACCGCGCTGGCCGGCGTCCTGATCCAGCCGCTGGCGCGGCGGCTCGAGGCCAGGGCGCGCGCCAACAGCGCCGCGATCGTCGGGCTGCTGGTGATGACCGCCGGGCTGCTGCTGAGCGCGGTCGCGGCCCACGAGCAGCAGACTTGGATGCTGGTCCCGTGCGCGATCGTGCTCGGCTCCGGCTACGGCCTGTGCCTGGTGGCCGGGCTGCTCGAGGTCCAGCGGCTCGCACGCGACGGTTCGCTCGGCGGTTTGACCGCGGTGTACTACGCGCTGACCTACCTCGGATTCGCCTCGCCCTACCTGCTGGCGCTGGGCGCGCACGGCGCCGATTACTCGCTGCTGCTGGTGATCGTGGCCGGTCTGGCGCTGCTCACGACCGCCCTGGTCGGGCGCTCCGGGAGCAGGATTTCGGAGCCTTGAGGAAGGCCCTGAGCGCCGATCCGGCGGGCGGCCCGATGCTAGGCTAGATCCATGTCCATCCTGGACCGCGCGCTGCGCATGGGCGAGGCCAAGAAGTTCAAGTCCTACGAGCAGCGGGTCGGACGCATCAACGGTTTTGAGCCCGAGCTCGAGCACCACACGGATGCTGAGCTCAGAGAGTCAGCCGACGAGCTGCGCCGTCGCGCACGCGACGGCGAGACCCTCGACGAGCTGCTGTACGAGTGCTTCGCACTGGTCCGCGAGGCCTCGCGGCGCTCGATGGGGATGCGCCACTTCGACGTCCAGATGATCGGCGGGATGGTCCTGCACGACGGCTCGATCGCCGAGATGAAGACCGGCGAGGGCAAGACGTTGACGGCGACCCTCCCAGTGGTGCTGAACTCGCTCGCCGGCCGTGGAGTGCACCTGGTCACGGTCAACGACTACCTGGCCCGCCGCGACGCGATGTGGATGAAGCCGATCTACGACTTGCTCGGCGTCAGCGTCGGCGTGCTCCAGAACATGCAGCCTTATGAGGAGAAGCGCGACGCCTACGCCGCCGACGTCACCTACGGCACCAACTCCGAGTTCGGATTCGACTACCTCCGCGACAACATGGCCACGACGCTGGAGGAGAAGGTCCAGCACGGCGGCCGCGAGAAGCCCGAGCAGGGCAAGTCGCCGTACCACACCTACGCGATCGTCGACGAGGTCGACAACATCCTGATCGACGAGGCGAGGACGCCGCTGATCATCTCCGGCGCGCCCGAGCAGGCTGCCGACCTGTACGCGAAGTTCGCGCGGCTGGCGCCCCAGATGGAGCCCGGCAAGACGCCCGACGGGATGGATCCGCGGATGAAGAAGGAGTTCGTCGCGGACTTCGACTATGAGTTCGAGGAGAAGCACAAGACCGTGTCGATCACCGAGCGCGGCGTCGCCAAGGCCGAGCGCTTCATGGGCATCGACCACCTCTACCGAGCCGAGAACGGCCACCTGGTCAACCACCTGATCCAGGCGCTGAAGGCCGAGTCGCTGTACAAGCGCGACGACGACTACGCCGTGATCGACGGCGAGGTCAAGATCATCGACGAGTTCACCGGCCGGATCCTCGAGGGCCGGCGCTGGTCCGAGGGCCTGCACCAGGCGGTCGAGGCCAAGGAGGGCGTCCGCGTCCAGGAGGAGAACCAGACGCTGGCCACGATCACGCTGCAGAACTATTTCCGGATGTACGACAAGCTTGCCGGGATGACGGGCACGGCGATGACCGAGGCGACCGAGTTCATGAAGATCTACGACCTCCCCGTCGTCCAGGTCCCGACCAACCAACCGATGGTCCGCGCGGACCGCAACGATCAGGTCTACAAGACCAAGGACGGCAAGTGGAGCGCGGTCGTCAACGAGATCGCCGAGCGTCACGAGCACGGCCAGCCGGTACTGGTCGGCACGATTTCGGTCGAGGTCTCCGAGCTGCTCTCCCAGCAGCTGACGCGCAAGGGCATCAAGCACACGGTGCTCAACGCCAAGCCCGAGTACGCCGAGCGCGAGGGTGAGACGATCGCCGAGGCCGGAGCCCCCGGATCGGTCACGATCGCCACCAACATGGCCGGCCGCGGCGTCGACATCAAGCTCGGCGGCAACTCCGAGCACCTGGCACAGCTCGAGGTCGCCAAGCTCGGACTCAAACCCGGCGATCCCGACTACGAGGAGCACTACCAGAAGGTGCTGCCCACGATCGATGGGCGCGTCGAGGGTCTGCGGGCCGAGGTGCTCGAGGCAGGCGGCCTGTTCATCCTCGGTACCGAGCGCCACGAGTCACGGCGGATCGACAACCAGCTGCGCGGCCGCTCCGGTCGCCAGGGCGACCCCGGCGAGTCGCGCTTCTTCCTGTCAGCGCAGGACGACCTCGTCCGGCTGTTCGCCGGCGAGCGCATCTACAAGATCCTCGACAAGCTGGGCAGCACCGACGACGAGGGCAACGAGGAGCCGATCGAGGCCGGGATGCTCTCCAAGCAGATCGAGAAGGCGCAGAAGAAGGTCGAGGAGCAGCACTTCCTGATGCGCAAGCACACGCTCGAGTACGACGACGTCCTCAACCAGCAGCGCGAGGTGATCTACACCTATCGCGACGAGATCCTCGAGGGCCGCGACATGAGCGATGCCGCGCGCGAGGAGCTGACGAGCCTGATCGAGCGCCTGGTCGAGGAGTACACCGCCGGCGACTTCATCGAGGATTGGGACGTCGAGGGCCTGGTCCGCCGGGTCGAGGAGATCTTCATACCCAGCGCCGAGCTCGCCGAGATCGACCCCCACCGCGTCGATCGCGAGGAGCTCACCGCGGTGCTCCAGCAGGAGGCGCTGGCGCTGTACGACCAGCGCGAGGAGCAGCTCGGCTCCGAGCTGATGCGGGCGCTCGAGCGGTTCCTGCTGTTGCAGGTGATCGACCAGCGCTGGCGCGAGCACCTGTACGACATGGACTATCTGCGCGAGGGCATCCACCTCCGCGGGTTCGCCCAGATCGAGCCGCTGGTCGCGTACAAGAACGAGGCGTTCGAGTTGTTCCGCGACCTGATGAACAGCATCTGGGGCGACTTCGGCCGGATGATCTTCCACGTTGAGGTGACGATCGAGGGCGACGAGCAGCCCGAGCCGCCCGTCGCCCGCCGCCCGAGCTCGCGGTCGAGTTCCTCGACCGGCGGCAACCGCAACGTGACCTATTCAGGCGGCGGCGCCCAGCAGGGCGCGCTGGCGATGGCGGCCGCGGCCGGCGGGGCCGGGGAGACCTACGCCGAGGAGGAGGAGTTGCCGCCTCCCGTCGAGCAGCGCCGCGTCGACGAGAACGAGCAGATCGGGCGCAACGATCCGTGCTGGTGCGGGTCGGGCAAGAAGTACAAGAAATGCCACGGGGCGTAGCCTGCGGGCATGGCTGACCCACAGGGTCTCCGGGTTTCAGATCAGCAACGTGACCAGGTTGCCCAGGCGATCCGCGACCACTACGCGGCCGGACGCCTGAACGAGGAGGAGCTGACCGAACGCGTGACCGCCGCCTACTCGGCCCGCACCGAGTCCGACCTGACCGAGCTGGTCAAGGACCTGCCGAAGCTGCCGGCCAGCCCGCAGCAGCAGAAGGCCGAGCTTCGGCAGCGCCGCAGCGAGCTCCAGAGCCGGTTGTTCCAGGAGGCGGGGGGCGGGGCGGTTGCGTTTGCCGTGTGCACCGCGATCTGGGCCGCCAGCGGCGCACACGGCAGCTTCTGGCCGATCTGGGTCGCTTTACTGACGCTGATCGTCCTGGCCCGCAGCGCCTGGCGTCTGTACGGGCCAGGCGCCGACCTCGACGAGGTCGAGCGCCACCTGGACCGTCGGCGCTCACATGAGGAGCGCCACACGCACCGCCGTCGCTGAACCCAGGGGCGGGACGTATAAGCGAAGCATTTCTTCGCTTATACGTCCCGCCCCGCTCGCGTTCCGACTAGCTCGTCGGCCAAGGGTGGACATGGTTGAGCACTCTCTATCTTCTGCCACGGCCAGCGGCGCCGGCGCGCTGCTATAAGTCTTCACTAGCGATGGCGACCGCCCCCTCAGAGCCCCTTTCCCAGCGCCTCGCGGCGATCCGCGACCAGCTCAAGCTGCTCGCGGATTATCTTTGACCCGGCGCAATTGAGTGAGCGCGTGACCGCGCTCGAGGGCGAGATGGGCGAGCCCGGATTCTGGGACGACCAGGAGCGGGCAGCGACCGTCAGCGCCGAGCACGCGCGGGCCAGCCGCAGGTTGTCGGTGTTCCGCGAGCTCGAGTCCGACGCTGCGGATCTGGAGCCGCTGGCGGAGCTCGCCGAGGAGGATCCCGAGATCGAGTCAGAGCTCGAGGAGCAGGTCGGCTCGGTGCAGTCGCGTCTGGACGAGCTCGAGGAGCAGCGGCTGTTCTCTGGCCCCTATGACGCCGGCGACGCGCTGGTCACGGTCAATGCCGGCGCCGGCGGTACCGACGCCCAGGACTGGGCGGAGATGGTGCTGCGGATGGAGATGCGTTGGGCCGAGAAGCGCGGCTTCAACATCGAACTGCTTGAGGCGTCGCCGGGGGAGGAGGCCGGGATCAAGTCGGCCACGTTCCTGGTCAAGGGCGAGAACGCCTACGGCTTGTACGCCGGCGAGAAGGGCGTGCATCGGCTGGTGCGGCTGTCGCCGTTCGACGCCGCCCACCGCCGCCAGACCAGCTTCGCGGGGGTCGAGATCTCGCCGGTGGTGCAGGAGATCGACGAGGTTGAGATCGACGACGACGACCTCCAGATCGACACCTACCGGGCCAGTGGGGCCGGAGGCCAGCACGTCAACAAGACCGACTCGGCCGTGAGGATCACCCACAAGCCCACCGGGATCGTGGTCCAGTGCCAGAACGAGCGCTCCCAGTCCTCCAACAAGGCCGAGGCGATGACGATGCTGCGCTCCAAGCTGCTCGAGCTCAAGGAGCGCAAGCGCCGCGAGGAGATCGCGCGCGAGCGCGGCGAGGCCCAGAACGTCAACTTCGGATCACAGATCCGCTCCTACGTGCTCCACCCCTACTCGATGGTCAAGGACCACCGCACCGACTTCGAGATGGGGGACACCGCGCGCGTGCTCGACGGGGACCTCGACGGGTTCGTCCGCGCCTACCTGCTGCAGTCCGCCAAGTGACCGACGGCGACGGGGTGACGCCGCGGCGACCGCCGGTGCAGCCGAGCGCGCCGTACCTCGAGGCGGTTACCGCCTACGGCTTCCGCGGCTCTACGCGGTTCCACGTCCCCGGGCACAAGGGCGGCGACGGCGCCGACCCGGGGCTGCGCACCGCGCTCGGCGACCGGGCGCTGCTGCTCGACGTCCCACTGGACATCGAGGGAATCGACGTCGGACCGTCGCCGACCCCCTACGAGCGGGCCGAGAGCCTTGCCGCCGAGGCTTACGGCGCGCGCCAGACGTGGTTTCTGACCAACGGCGCCTCCCAGGGCAACCATGCGCTGTGCCTGGCACTGGCCCCTCCGGGCACGCAGGTGCTGCTGCAGCGCAACTCGCACGCCAGCCTGATCGACGGCCTGATCCTCAGCGGCGGCTCGGCGACGTTCGTGGCCCCCGAGTACGACACCGAGCTGGGGATGGCGCACGGCGTCACGCCGCAGGCTGTCCAGGCGGCGCTCGCGGAGGCTCCGGCCGCCCACGCGGTGTTCATCGTGTCGCCGACGTACTACGGGATGGCCGCGGACGTCGAGGCCTGCGCCGAGGTGGCCCACGCAGCCGACGCCGCGCTGATCGTCGACAACGCCTGGGGCTCGCACTTCGGCTTCCACGAGGCGCTTCCCCGCTCGCCGCTGCAGCTCGGCGCCGACGCGATGATCGCCTCGACCCACAAGATCGTCGGCAGCCTCACCCAGTCGGCGATGCTGCTGGTCGGCCACAGCGGTCGGATCGACGCCGACGCGCTCGCTCGCTCCGTGCGGCTGGTCCGCTCGACCAGCCCGAGCTCCTTGCTGATGGTGTCGCTGGACGCGGCCCGGCGGCAGCTGGCGATCCACGGCGAGGCGCTGCTGGATCGCACGATCGCGGCGGCGGCGCACGCGCGCGAGGCAATCGATGCGGTCCCGGGGTGCTCGACGTTGAGCGGCGATCTGGTCGGGCTGCCGGGAATCGCGGGCTGGGATCCGCTGCGGATCGTGATCGATGTGCGCGGCACCGGGTGCACCGGGTACGAGGTCGCGGCGGCGTTGCGCTCGTCCTACGACATCTACATCGAGCTCGCCACGAACGCCACGCTGGTGCTGGTGCTCGGCCTCGGACAGCCCGTCGACGCGCTGCTGCGGCTGGCGCACGACTTCGCCGAGACGGTCAGGCGGATCGCGCGGCCGGGCCACCAGCCGGCGCTGACACGCCCGCCCTCGTCGCTCGAGCACGGGACCGTGATCTCGCCGCGCGAGGCGTTCCTCGGGGACGGGGAGGCCGTGCCGGTGCAGCAGGCGATCGGCCGGATCTCGTGCGAATCGATCGCGGGTTACCCGCCGGGCGTCCCCTCGCTGCTTCCGGGCGAGCGCGTGACCGAGGAGGTCGTGATCTACCTGCGCGAGCTGACCGCCGCCGGAGCACGGCTGCACGGCGCCTCCGACCCGGAGTTCAGGACGCTCCGAGTGCTGAGGGAGCTGATGTGATCTCGGGTACGGAGTCGACGATCGAGGACGTGGTCGCCCGGGCGCTGGCCGAGGACGTAGGCGACGGCGATGTCACCACGGCCGCCATCGTGCCCGAGGAGGCCCGCGCCCGCGCGACGATCACCCAGAAGGCCCCCGGAGTGATCTACGGGCTCGACGCGGCGCAGGCCACGTTTCGCGCGCTGGATCCGAACCTCGCGCTGCGGCGGCTGGTCGACGAGGGTCAGTGGCGCGACGGCGGGCCGGTGCTCGAGATCGAGGGCTCGGCCGGGGCGATCCTGACTGCCGAGCGGACCGCGCTGAACTTTTTGCAGCGGCTGTCGGGCGTGGCCACGCTGACCGCGCGCTGCGTGCAGGCGGTCCAGGGCACCGGCGTGAGGATCCTCGATACGCGCAAGACGACTCCTGGCCTGCGCACGCTCGAGAAGGCGGCGGTCGCCGCCGGAGGGGGGACCAACCACCGCGCCGGCCTGTACGACGCGATCCTGATCAAGGAGAACCACTCGGCGCTCGCCGGCGGCGTCGGGCCGGCGGTCCGCCGGGCGATCGAGCACGCTCCGGGGCTGCCGCTGGAGGTCGAATGTGCCACGCTGGCCGAGGTCGACGAGGCGCTGGCCGCGGGAGCGAAGAGCATCCTGCTCGACAACATGACCGTCGAGGAGATGCGCCAGGCCGTCGTCCACGTGGACGGCCGGGCGACGCTGGAGGCGAGCGGCGGCCTCACACTGGAGACGCTCGGGGACGTGGCGAGCACCGGTCTAGACTTCATATCTGTGGGTGCATTGACCCACAGCGCCCCGGCGCTAGACCTGTCCCTTCTCCTCGAACCGACCTCATGAACCTTCCGATGCTCGGTGCGACCGATGCACCGCTGATGCTCGAGAACATCCCGGCGCTCCAGGACGAGGTCCGGGCGCTGGCGCGCGAGCACGACGCGGTGATCCTCGCCCACAACTACCAGCTGCCCGAGATCCAGGACGTCGCCGACTATGTCGGCGACTCGCTCGGGCTCTCCCAGCGGGCCGCTGCGGCACAGGGCGCCAAGATCGTCTTCTGCGGTGTCCACTTCATGGCCGAGACGGCCTCGATCCTGTGTCCCGACAAGCAGGTCCTGATCCCCGACCCAGACGCCGGCTGCTCACTGGCCGATTCGATCAGCGCTGCTCAATTGCAAGAGTGGAAGGCCAAGCACCCGGGCGCGGTGGTCGTCATGTACGTCAACACCACCGCCGAGGTCAAGGCCGAGACCGACTACTGCTGCACGTCGGCCAACGCCGTGAACGTGGTGGAGCACATCTACCGTGAGCACGGCGACGATACGGAGATCCTGTTCGGGCCTGACATGTTCCTGGGCGCCTACGTCGAGAAGACGCTGGGGCGCCCGATGCACGTCTGGGACGGCGAGTGCCATGTCCACGCGGGGATCAAGCCCGACGACATCAGCGCGGTGCGGGCGGCGCATCCTGGCGCGGACTTCCTGATCCACCCCGAGTGCGGCTGCTCGACCAGCGTGATGGAGTACGTCGCGGCCGGCGACGTCGACGCCGACGGCGTGCACATGCTGTCGACAGGCGGGATGCTCGGCTACGCCCGCGAGCACCACGGCGGGACCGCGATCGTGGCCACCGAGACCGGGATGCTGCATCCGCTCCGGCAGGCGGCTCCCGACGTCGAGTTCATCGCCGCCAACGAGGCCGCGCACTGCCGCTTCATGAAGATGATCACGCTGCCCAAGCTCCGCGACTCGCTGCGCGACGGCGTGCACGAGGTCAAGGTTCCGGCCGAGATCGCCAATCGGGCCCGGCTTCCGATCGAGCGGATGGTCGCGATCAGCTAGCCATGGCGGAGGCTCAGTTGGGCAGGCTGAGGTCGAGCAGGTCGACCCCCTGCTCGGCTGTCTCGCGCACGATCCGCAGGGTCTCGCGCTTGCGCTCGAACTCGTCCGGCGTGTAGCAGTGCACGTCGGCGGGCGCGCCCATCTCCAGCGCGTCCCACAGCGCGCCGGCGTGGTAAACGCGCTCGAGCCAGGGCATGCCCTCGTAGGCCGAGGACACCAGCACGACCACGAACTCGGGCCCGCGCTCGCGTTGCGGCGGCGCGCCGCGTTCGTCTGCCACGCGCGCGCCACCCAGATAGGCGGTCTCGATCTTCCAGCGATCATCGACCCTGTCGAGGTATCGCGCCAGCTCGCGCCGGTTCGGGGCGGTGCCCAGCTCCACGCGCCGATTGTCGCCGTCGTGGGCGTGATCCGCAAGCCGACGGTTCGTTAGCGAAACGTTGCGAGCGCCGCTAATAGCGGGCGATTGCCGCGATCATCTGGCCCTCGAGCACGAGCGCGCTCCAGTTCTCCTGACCGTCGATCATCAGCGCAAACGCCAGCTTGTGGTGGCCGGGACGCTGGCAGTAGCCGGCCAGGTTGGTGACGTCGTCGAGCGTGCCGGTCTTGGCGATGCAGTTGCGCTGCGCCGGGGTGTGGACCGCGATCGAGCGCACGGTGCCGTTGACGCCCACCACCGGCAGCGAAGCCGCGAGGATCCCGCCGTCGGGAGTGCCCCAGGCCGACCGCAGCAGGTCGACGACCTGTCGCGGCGAGGACCGGTCCGAGCGCGACAGCCCGGAGCCGTCGAGGATCTTCGGGTGGATCCCGTACTCGGTGGCGATCGTGCTCGAGATCACCTGGGCGCCGTCCGCGATCGTGCCGCCGCCGCCGAACCGCGACCCCAGCTGCTTGGCGAACAGCTCGGCGAACAGATCGTCGGACGGGACGTCCATCAACCGCAGCATCACCGACAGGGGCGGCGAGCTGACCACGGCGAGCACGCGGCCCCGGGCGGGCGAGTTCCCGGTCTTGTTCGCGGCGCGGGCGCGGACGTGATCGGCCTTCATCGCCAGCGTAAGCTCGCGGGCGGCGAAAGCCGCCGGGTTGAGTCTCTTGGTGGCGGCGCCGTGGTCGTAGGCCAGCGCGCTGAGCTGCCCCCCGAAGTCCGGGACATCGACGTCGAGGTGGGTCAGCATGCCGCCGCGGCGGCGGTCGAACAGCGATTCGTCGCCGATCACCCTGCCGGTGACCGCATGGATCCCGTGGGTCGTCAGCTGGTGGACGAGCTGCGTGGAGGTGGGGCCGTAGCCCGACTCCCAGATCTTGTTGAACGCCCCGTCGCCGAACGTGGGATCGCCGCCGCCGACCAGGTACAGATCCCCGTGCCAGACGCCGTGGCGTCCCATGTGGCCCCTGCCGATCACGACCGTGTGGAGCCGGGCGCTGGGCCCGAGCAGCCGCACCGCGGCCAGCGTCGTGTAGAGCTTCTCGACCGAGGCGGGCGGGCGCCCGGAGTTGTCGCGCATCGCGAACAGCGTGCGGCCGGCGGTCAGGTCGTAGACAAGCGCCCCGGACATCGGGCCCGCCTTGTGCAGTGCTCGCTGCAGCGAGCGCTGCAGACGGATCAGCTGCGGGCTCGATGGTGCCGGCGCGTTCGATCCGCCGCCCGCCTTGCCCGAGTCAAGCGGCGCCGAGGAGGTCTTTCCGGACGCGCCCGAGGCGGCGTGGGAGGCGGTCGCCGACGGCGCCGGCGGGCTCTCGGCGGCGACTGCGGACCCGGTCTTGGACGTGCCGCCGGAGCCGCCGCACCCCCCCAGAGCGATCGCGACGACCCCGAGCAGGGGTGCCCAGCGGGTCAGGCGGACGCCAGTTCCTCCACGGTGTGCGGACCCACGCAAGCGACCGAAAGCTTGTCAGCAATGTCGGCGGCGACCTCTGCCACCTCGGCGTAGGTGACCTGGTCGAGCAGCGCGATCGCCGCGTCCGGATCGACGTCCTCGCCGTAGACGATCGTCTGCTGGGCCGCGTAGCGAGCGACCGCGCCGGTGTTCTCGAACGCGATCGCTCGGGCCCCGGCGGCGTAGGCCCGGGCGCGCTCGACCTCGGCCTCGGTGGGCCCGTGCTCGCGCAGTTCGGTGACGATCTCGCGCATCCGCCGGTAGGCATCGAGCAGCTTGCCGGACTCGAGGCCGGCGGACAGCTGCAGGATCGGCACGTCCGAGTAGGCGTGGGCGACCGAGTGCACCGAGTAGGCCAGGCCACGCTGCTCGCGGATCTCGTCGAACAGGCGTGATCCCATCGAGCCGCCCAGCAGCGTCGAGTAGATCGCCAGCGCCGCCCGCTGCCGGGGATCGGAGATGTCGATCGCGGGCCGGTAGGACATCCGCAGGTGCGACTGGTTGGAGTCGCGTTGCTGGACGAGCACGCGGGGCTCGGCCGCGGGCGCCGGCTCGTAGGGGTCTGGCTCGGGCTGGCTCGGGAAGCGCGAGAACAGCTCATCGAGCGTGCCGTTCTCGCCCAGCGCGCTCAGGTTGCCGACGACGAACGCGCCGCCGCGCGACGGCGCCCAGCGGCGCGAGCGGAAGGCGACGATCCCGTCGCGGGTGAAGGTGTCGCGGATGTGCTCGGCGGGCCCGAGCACCGGGCGGCCCAGCGGGTGGTCGCCGAACGCGGCCTCGTCGATCAGGTGCTCGGCCATCACCGAGGGCTGGTCGTTGGCGCGGGCGATTTCCTGCACCACCACGCCGCGCTCGCGGTCGAGCTCGGCGGCGTTGATACGCGGCCGGCCGACGAAGTCGGTGAGCAGATCGGCCGCCTCCAGTGCGCGCTCCGCGCGCGCGGTGATGTGGAACGCCACCAGATCGTGGCTGGTGTAGGCGTTCAGCACGGCTCCGATGCCCTCCGCGGCCTCGTTGACGTCGCGGTAGGTGGGGTACTTCTCGCCGCCCTTGAAGACAAGGTGCTCGAGGAAGTGGGCCATCCCGTTCTCCTCCGGGCGCTCGGTCCGCGCACCCGCGTCGAAGGCGACGAGAATCGTCACCGCGCGCGTGCCGTCGACCGCGATCCGGTAGAGCGGAAGTCCGTTTGTGAGCGCCGATTGAGAGATCGTTGGCATCGGATGAGTACGGTAGCGCCCGGTCGCCCGAACGTCAGGGGGCGGTCACGGCAAAACCGCCGCAAATCCCCAGTGGATTCAGGGCCCATCCCACTCCGTCGCGCTTGCAGCCCAGACTCCTGCGCTCCATAACTCCCTGCAAACCGCGTTGCAAGGCCCTGTTTTGCGCGCCGTCTGGAGGGGTCTGACGCTAGTGTGGCCGCCACCTCATGGCTAGAGATCAGATCGCAGATAAAAGAACGCGGCGCCGCACCGGCGTCGCCCCCGGCGCACGCGCCTCGGTGCCCAGTGCGGGCCGCGAGCGGCCCCAGCAGCAGCGCTCCAGCGGCATCTCGGTGATCGAGTTCAAGGGCGTCTCGAAGAAGTACTCGAGCGGCGACGTGGGCCTCGACGGGGTCTCGTTCTCCGTCGATCGCGAGGACTTCATGTTCCTCGTGGGCTCGACCGGATCGGGCAAGTCGACGGTGATGCGGCTCTTGATCAAGGAGCTCGATCCGACCAAGGGAACGATCACGGTCGCGGGCCATGATCTTCGTCAGATCGGCCACAGGCGGATCCCCTATTACCGTCGCAACGTCGGCGTGGTCTTCCAGGACTTCAAACTGCTGCCCAACCGGACTGTGTACGGAAACGTCGCCTACGCGCTGCAGGTCACCGGCGGGAGCCGCCGCGAGATCCGCCAGAAGGTGCCCGACATCCTCCGGCTCACCGGCCTTTCGACCAAGCTGCACAACTACCCCGACCAGCTGTCGGGCGGCGAGCAGCAGCGCGTCTCGATCGCCCGCGCATTCGTCAACCACCCGCCGCTGCTGCTGGCCGACGAGCCCACCGGCAACCTTGACCCCGATACGAGCATCGACATCATGCGGCTGCTGTACCGGATCAACCGGACCGGCACGACCGTGCTGGTGGCCACCCACGACCACACGATGGTCGACAAGATGCGCCGCCGGGTGCTTGAGCTCTCCCACGGGCGGATCGTTCGCGACGAGGCCGCCGGCGCGTACGCGCGCGACGAGAGCACACGCGAGTTCGCCCGGCGGTTGCGCGCCCCGAACGAGCGGCCCCCCGGGGTATAGGACGGCGAGCGCTAAGTGAAATTCGGATTCTTCCTGCGCGAGGCGCTGCGCGCGATGCGCCGCAGCGCCGCGCCGAGCTTTGCGGCGCTCGCCACCGTGCTGGTGACGATGCTGGTGCTGGGCGTGTTCATCCCAATCGTCCAGGCCACCAACGGCGCGGCCAACAGCGTCCGCAGCCGGGTGCTGGTCGACGTGTACCTGAAGTCCGGCGCCAAGCCCAGCGACGTGTCGCGGGTCAAGCGCGAGCTGCTGGCGGTGCCCCACGTACAGCAGGTTCAGTACGTCTCCAAGGATCAGGCGTTCGCCCAGCAGTCCAAGGCCGATCCCCAGGCCTACCAGCTGCTCGGCTCCAACCCGCTGCCGGACACCTTCCACGTGATCCCGGACAACCCGTCCAACGTGCTCGCGGTTCGCAGCGCGCTGACCCCGCCGACGTCCGGCGGCGCCACCAAGCCGTTGGACTCCGCGATCCAGACGGTGTCGAACAAGAAGAGCGACACCCGCAAGATCCTCGAGGTCACCAACCTGGTGACGATCACCGCCGCGGTCCTGACCGTGCTGCTGATCCTCGCCTCGGTGCTGCTGATCGCCAACACGATCCGCCTGTCGCTGTACGCGCGGCGGCGTGAGGTCGAGGTGATGAAGCTGGTCGGCGCGACCGACTGGTTCATCCGCTGGCCGTTCGTGATCGAGGGCACGATCGTGGGCGCGCTGGGCGCGCTGCTCGCGATCGCGGTGCTCGGCGTGACCAAGGTCGCGCTGCTCGATCCGCTCGCCGGCCACTGGACGCTGATCGCGGCGCCTCGCACGATCGCCTTCTCGGCGTTGATGGCGGTGCTGCTCGGCGCCGGGGTGCTGGTGTCGGCGGTCGGCTCCGGCCTGTCGTTGCGCCGGTTCCTGCGGGTCTAGCGCCCGTTTGGAGCGAGGTCCGCAGACTGACCACATCTTCATGAGCCATGCTGTTAGCGTTAACACGCTCCGTCGACGAGTAGACGGAGCGTCCATGCAACCCGCCGTCTAGGCCGGGCGGGCGGCGATCGAAGGGAGCACTGTTCTTGCAACACGTAATGCACATCAACGCCCGCGTGCTCAGGCTGCTCGGCGGCGCGGCCGTCCTGGCGGCGTCGCTCGCGGTCCTGTTCGCGGGCGCGGCGCAGGCGAAGAAGCCGAGCGTAGGCCAAAAGGCTTGGGGCACGGTCCCGGCGAACCTCCAGCCGGCCCCCGCGAGCAGCAAGCCGGTCACGCTCTACTCGCTCAAGAGCGGCAACGGGATGACCGTGAAGATCACCAACTACGGTGGCGTCGTCCAGTCGATTCTGGTCCCGGACCGCAACGGCAATCGGTCAACGTCGCGCTCGGATTCCCGAGGCTGTCGGACTACGTGAGTGACTTCACCCAAGGGGCCACCGGGAACGCGTGGCCGCTGTCAGGCGGGTCGGGCGACACGTACTTCGGCGCGATCATCGGCCGGTACGCGAACCGGATCGCCAACGCGTCGTTCACGCTCAACGGCAAGCCCTACACGCTCGACGCCAACAACGGCCCGAACACGCTCCACGGCGGGTACCTCGGGTGGAACACCCGGATCTGGAACGGCTCGACGTCTGTCAGTAAGAGCGCGGCCGTGCTGAAGCTCCAGGCCTCGCTGCCGGCGGGCGAGGGCTGCCTGATCCCGCCGAGCAAGAGCTGCACCGGCTTCCCGGCCAACGTTGACGCGGTCGTGACCTACAAGGTGACTAAGGACAACCAGCTCAAGATCGGCTACAAGGTCGTCAACACGTCCACGGACGCGACCGTGATCAACCTCACCAACCACACGTACTTCAACCTGGGTGGCGAGGCCAGCGGCACCGTGTACGACCAGCTCCTGTCGCTGAACAGCAACAAGTACACGCCGGTCGACACGAACCTGATCCCGGAGTCGCCGTTCTTCGTGAACGTCGGCGGCACGCCGTTTGACTTCCGCAACATGCATCCGATCGGGCAGAACATCCGAGACACCAACCTGCCCGACGGCACCAGCGGACCGTTGAAGCAGCTGCAGATCGCGCACGGCTACGATCACAACTGGGTGCTCAAGGGGTCGGGTAACCGGCTCGTGTCCGTCGCCTCTGACCCGAGCAACGGCGTTGCGCTGTGGACGTACACCGACCAGCCCGGGGTCCAGGTCTACACCGGGAACTTCCTGGTCGGCGACCTGATCGGGACGAGCGGTCACAGCTACCGCCAGACCGACGCGTTCACGCTGGAGACCCAGCACTACCCGGACTCGCCGCACCACATCGGCCAGGCCGGGTGGCCCTCGGTCGTCCTCAACGGCGGCGCGACGTTCACGTCGACCACCGCTTATAAGTTCACGACGGAGAACAAGAAGTTCAAGCACAACTTCTAGGAGCTCCGTTGGCTTGATCATCGACGGCCGGGTCGCTCGCGCGGCCCGGCCGTCTTCTTCTTCAGGGGGTTCAGCGTGGGACCGAGGCGTCGGCCCGGCTACCCTCAAGTACTGTGTTCCGGCGCTTTCCGCGGACCCCGAAGCTCCTCACCTGGCTGGCCGTCGGGCTGATCGTGTTGCTCATCGGGGTGTGGCTCGGCGGGCACCCCAGCTGGCTGCCGTCGTCGGTGCGCGGGACGTTTGAAAGCAACACCAACGGCCAGTTCGTAAACCAGGTCCTCAACGAGCTGTCCAAGGACTACTACCGGCCGATCAACCGCGATCAGCTGGTCAACAGGGGCCTGCAGGCGGCGATCGCCAGTCTCAACGATCCCTATTCGCACTACTACGACCCGTCCGCCTACCGGTCGTTCCTCGACCAGGACAACCCGCACCTCAACGGGATCGGGATCGACGTCCAGAACGAGTCCAAGGGCCTGCGCGTGGTCGACGTGTTCGACGAGTCCCCGGCGTCAAAGGCGGGACTCGCCCGCGGCGACGTGATCGTTGCGGTCGGCGCCGACTCGCTGGCCAACAAGTCGGCCGACTTCGGCTCCAAGCTGATCCGCGGCGCCGCCGGCAGCAAGGTCACGCTGACCGTGATGCGGGGGGCCAAGAAGCGCACGATCACGGTCATCCGCGCGAACCTGGTGGTGCCGGTCACCAGCAGCAAGATCCTCAACTACAAGGGCACCAAGATCGGCTACGTGCAGCTCACCAGCTTCACCGACGGCTCCGGCGCCGAGGTACGACGGCAGGTCAACAAGGTGCTCGCCGAGGGCGCCAAGTCGCTGATCCTGGACCTCCGCGAGAACGGCGGCGGGCTGCTCGACGAGGCCGTCAACGTGGCCAGCATCTTCATCCCCGACGGCACGATCGTCTCGACGGACGGTCGCAGCCAGCCCCGGCAGGTGTACGTGGCCAAGGGCGGCGCGATCAGCACCAGCATCCCGATGGTGGTGCTCGTCGATCGCGGCACGGCCTCAGCCGCGGAGATCGTGACCGGCGCGCTGCAGGATCGCCACCGCGCCAAGGTCGTCGGTACCCACACCTACGGCAAGGGCGTGTTCCAGGAGATCCAGCCACTCCCCAACGGCGGCGCGCTCGACATCACCGTCGGCGAGTACTTCACGCCCAGCGGCCACAACCTCGGTGGTGGGGGCGTTCGCGAGGGAGCCGGGATCAAGCCCGACGTGTACGCCGTCGACAACCCGCACACCGGGCCCGACGAAGCGCTCAACGTCGCCGAGAAGACGGTCGCAGCGCAGTCCCAGTGAGCGATACCGAGCAGGTCACCGGCGCGACCGGTGGCGCACGCGTGGCCGTGCTCGAACGCCGGGGCAAGTTCCTCGTGGCCGAGCCATTCTTCGTCTCGGGGCCGCGGCTGGTTGTCACCCGCGACCGCAACGCCAACGTCGGCGACCTGGTCGTGGTCAGTGCCGCCGCAGCGCGCAACCGCCGCGGGTCGGGCCGGGCGACGGTCTCCCGGCGGCTGGGACGTCCCGACGTCGCCCGCGACGTGCTCGAGGGCCTGATGATCGACCGTGGCCTGCGCCGCTCGTTCGACCCGGCGGTCGAGCACGACGCTCGCGACGTCGCCTCGATCGACCTCGCCGACGCTGCGGTGCAGGGACCGGGCCGCCGCGACCTGCGCGACCTGCCCACGTTCACGATCGACCCCGCGACCGCGCGGGACTTCGACGACGCGATCTCCGCCGAGGCGCTCGAGGACGGCAGCTCGCGCGTATGGGTCCATATCGCGGACGTGTCGGCCTATGCGCGCCCGCGGTCACTGGTCGACCGCGAGGCCTACCGGCGCGCCACGAGCGTGTACGTCCCCGGCGCCGTCGAGCCGATGCTGCCGACGGCCCTGTCCAACAACGCCTGCTCGCTGGTCCCCGGACAGGACCGGCTGGCCGTCACCGTGGAGCTGGTGTTCGACGGCGACGACGTAAAGCGCGCGAGCTTCTACCGGTCGCTGATCCGGTCCAATAAGCGCCTCGAGTACGGGTTCGTCGACCGGGTGTTCGAGGGCAGCGAGCGCGCGGCCGAGCCCTGGGGCGCGCCGCTGGCGGTCGCGCGCCGGGTGGCGGCGGCGCTGGCGGGTCGTCGTCAGAGCCGGGGCGCGCTGGCGCTCGACTCCGCCGAGCCGGAGTTCGTGTTCGATCGCGACGGCTACGTGGTCTCGGCCGAGCCGGTCGCGCAGACCGAGTCCCACCGGCTGATCGAGCACCTGATGATCGCCGCCAACGAGCAGGTGGCGACGCTGCTCGAGTCGCGCCGTGTGCCGACGTTGTATCGCGTGCACGAGCGGCCCGACGGGACCGCGGCGCGCCGGCTGATCGAACAGCTGGCATCGCTCGGCGTGCCCACGCCGCCGGTGCCCGGCGGCCATCTCACCTCGCAGCAGGCGGCCGACGTGATCGGCAGCGCCGCGCAGATGCTGGAGCGCTGGGTGGCATCGCGGGGCCACGGCCGCCGCGGACTCACGACGCTGGTGCTGCGCTCGCTGCAGCAGGCGTACTACGACCACCGCAACCTGGGGCACTCCGGGTTGCAGTCGCCGCGCTACTGCCATTTCACCTCTCCGATCCGGCGTTACCCCGACCTGATCTGCCACCGGGGGCTGGTGTCGGCGGTCGCGGGCGACGGCCCGGCGCCCGATGCCGCGTGGGTGACGGCGGCCGGGCCGTGGGCCTCGGCCCGTGAGCGTGAGGCGATGACGATCGAGCGCGATGCCGACGACATCGCGCTGTGCTTCCTGCTCGAGCGGCTGATGGCCGAGGTCGGCGATGACGAGGTGTTCGAGGGCGAGGTGGTCGGTCTGATCGGGGCCGGTGCGTTCGTGGCGTTCGGTGAGCGGGGCTCGTTCGAGGGACTGCTTCCGGTGCGGCGGCTGCGCGGCGACTGGTGGGAGCTCAACGAGCAGAGCACGATCCTGGTCGGCACGCGCAACGGCGGCGCGATCCGCCTGGGCGATCCGGTGCAGGTGCGAGTCGGGCGGATCGACGCGCCGCGGGGTAGGGTGGACCTGCTCCCGGCGTGGGAGGAGGACTAAGGAGCACTGATGGCCAAGGGCAGAAAGCGAAAGCTGGGTGCGGGCGACGTGGCGACCAACCGCCAAGCGTCGTTCCGTTACAACCTGACCGAGCGCTACGAGTGCGGGATCGTCCTGACCGGGACCGAGGTCAAGTCGCTGCGCGAGGGCAAGGCTCAGCTGAAGGACTCCTACGCGGCCGTCCGCGACGGCGAGGTGTGGCTGATCGGCGCCTACATCCCGCCCTATGGCCCGGCCTCACGGGAGAACCACGATCCCGAGCGCCCGCGCAAGCTGCTGCTGCACAAATCAGAGATCGAACGACTGATCGGCCAGACCCGGGAGCGCGGGCTGACGCTCGTGCCCACCCGGATGTACTTCACCGGCGACGGATCGCGCGCGAAGGTCGAGATCGCGCTCGCGCGGGGTAAGGACGCCTACGACAAGCGCGAGTCGATCCGCACGCGCGACATGGCGCGCGACGTCCAGCGAGAGCTCCGCGAAGCCCACCGCTGAGGCGGCCGCAACGACGCTTGCGGTCCGGGTAGGGGCGCCCAGACCCGGGGTAGACTGGGGCATCGCCATCGTCAGCGCCATCATCCTGATCGCGGTCGGCGCGATCCTCAAGTGGGCCGTCACGGCGCACGTGAGCTGGATCAACCTGGAGACTGCCGGGACCGTGCTGTTCGTGCTCGGCCTGGTCGCGCTGGCGCTCGCGATCGCTTACACGTTCTACTGGTCGGGCCGCCGGCGCGCGCCCGTCGTCGAGGACCCGTACTACGACCGCCGGCCGCCGGGGCCGACCGACACCTACTAGTGTCGGGACGCTAGCCGCTAGCCGAACGTGCGCGGCAGGTTGGTCGCGTCCATCCCCACGACCAGCAGCGCGATCAGGCTCAGGTAGACCACGGCGACCAGCACCCGATCGAGCGCCGACACCCGGTAGTACGCGCGCGACTGCTCGCCACCGCGCCTGCGCTCCTTCCAGCGGCGGTAGGTCTCGAGCCCGCCGATCAGGATGACCAGCAGGATGATCGGGTTGGAGAACACGAACACCAGCGGGATCAGTGCCGCGAACCCGACAAACCACATCCACGGGGCCATCGCCGCCATCGCCCGGCCGCCGTCGAGCGGCACCACCGGCAGCAGGTTGAACAGGTTCAGCAGGAAGCCGGTGTAGGCCAGCGCGCGCCAGATGTCGTTCCCCGTGGCGTGCCAGACCAGGATGCAGGCGGCGGCTCCGATGCTCCCGAGTACGGGGCCGGCCAGGCCGACGCGGGCCTCGGCGAGCGCGTTGTCGCCCAGCGAACGTGCTGTGATCACCGCTCCCAGGAACGGGATGAACATCGGTGGGCTCGCCTTGATTCCCTCCCGGCGCAGCGCGATCACGTGGCCCATCTCGTGGACCAGCAGCAGCACCACGAAGCCAGCGGCGAACGGCACCCCCCAGATCCAGCCATACGCGGCCAGGGACACGCCCATCGTCCCGAACGTGGTCAGCAGCTTGAGCTTGGGAGCCAGCAGGATGATCGACTTGAACTTCGCCAGGAACGCGGCCATCGCGGCCAGGGCGGGGCCGAGCTTGCGCTTGAACCAGCTCTGTGTGGGCTCGGGCTGCGGGGGCGCGACCGGCGGCGGATCCGCCGGCTGGGTCCACCACTCGGTGCTGCTGGGCTCCATTACAACGATTGATTGTGGCACCGAGGGCGGGCCCGAAGCCCCGCTCTTACGAAGTCCTTCGGGCTCTATACTCGGTAGAGCAGAAACCCCTGGGGACGACAGGCTTCGACGTGGTCGATTCGTAGGGGTGGTTGCGAGTCGAGGTCCCGGGAGGCCTCGTAAAACACCCGGGAAAACAATAAGTGCGGACACGCACACGTATGACCTCGGTCTCGCGGCTGCGTAAGTAGCCCCGGACGCGAAGGTTCTCTCGGTCTCTTGCTCGCCTGCGGCGGAGTAACCGGGATCAATTAGCCAGGCTCGCTCGGTGAGGTTCGCTCCAGCCGAACCGGGGACATCTAATGGAGCTGGCCCTCTACAACCCCGCCGGCGAGGCGAGTAGAGGGCAAGAACAGAGCGCCGGCTACGCTCGTAGACGCCACCTTTTGCGCGACTGCGGACGCGGGTTCAATTCCCGCCGTCTCCACCTTCTCCCGGAAAACCCTGCTAACGCAGGGTTTTCTGTATTTGACGATGGGAACGATTCGCGAGAACGTCTCGGCGGTCATTCGTCCTCCTCGGTCAGCACATCTCGCATGGTGGTCGCAAGCTGCTCGATGTCCCAGTCGGCGTATACGTCGCCGGTGGTCTGGATCGAGCTGTGGCCGAGCAGCTTCTGCACGGCCTTGAGGTTGCCGGTGTGGTCCAGCACTCGTTGGCCGGCGGTGTGCCGGGCCTTGTGCATCCGCTCGCCGCTGGTCGTGCCCTCCGGGACAAGACCGGCGCTAGTGAGCTGGCGGTACCACCAGTCGTGCAGGCCGTGGTCGCCCATCGGCTTGTCCACAAATCGGCGAAGTTCGGTGTCTCGGTGGCCGTGCTTGTTGGGGCGCCCGACCGGGATGGTGCGCTGCCGGCACATCAGGTAGTCGTTCGGACGAGCGCTGACATCGAGGATGTGGCGTTCGAGGTCGTGCCAGAACGCCGTGTGTGGGATGGGCAGATCCCGGATCTTCTGGGCCTTGGTGAAGATCGTCAGCCGGTGGCGCTGGTGGTCGAAGTGCTTGAACTGGATCGTGCGCAGAGCGCCCTTGCGCAGTGCGTAGTTGAGCAGGAGCCGCAGCGCGATCCTGTCGCGAAGATCCTCGGCAGAGGCGATGATTGCGCGGGACTGGGCAGCGCTGAACGTGGTGCGGTGCACGTCGCGTGCGCGTGCGCGTTCGATCGCTGTGGTCGGATCGCCGTGCATCCGCTGGCGGATGACCTGGTAGCGGAAGAAGTCCCGGAGGATCGATAGGTTCTTGTTGTAGTTGCGGGGGCTCGAGCCACCGTACTCATGATCGAGGAATTCCTCGACGCGCTGGGTGCCGACGGGCGGCTCGAAGTCCTCGAGGTCCAGGTCGGCGAAATGCCAGGAGAAGTGGGCAAGGCCGCGCTCGTAGTCGCGGTAGCTGGATTCGGTGAGGCGCTTGCGTTTGACGCGCAGGTAACCAGCGGCCTCTTGACCGAGCATGCTGTTCTGATAGGTCTTGTCCTTCACGGCCTCGCGGTTGAGCTCAGCCAGGAACTCTGGCTGGGCGAGGATCATCCGCCGCAGGTCCTCCGCGGTCAAGCCCTTCGCGCAAGCGCTATTCATCCGCGCTGCTCCTTCCCGGTCGACCGCGTGGCTGGCCGGGCGAGAGCCGGGGTCCACCCCAACGCGCACACGAGCTTTCCGGCAGGATGCCCACGACAAGACCTCGAATTCCCGGCGACCGCGCCCCGAAGCGATAAGACTCGCCGTGCCGTCGCGCCTGGTGATGCGAGGGCGGTGGCGTGCAGGGCACAGGGGCCGTCGTGCTCAACAAGGCAATCGATGAGCCTCACGGCGCATCCGCTGAACAGGGAATGATCTTGCTGATGGAAGCGGCGGGGGGTGTTCTCGGCGGCAAAGTGACGAAATGCTCGGAGGCTGCGACATCACGTAAGTACCGGGCCGGAAGTCGTAGGGGTCGCCAGCGGAAGATGGACTGTCCGCATAGCCCGCTGACGGACTGGTCTGGGACGGACGGCCGTATCTGTGGCGACCGGCGACGCGAGCCTCCTATCTCCGATCCGGTCAGGCATGCGGCGGGCCCAGCTTTTGAGCCAGGCGTTTCTGGAGCATGCCGTGGAGCAGTTGGCGCGGCAGCAGCGCGGCTGACAGGGCGGTGGGGGACAGTAGCGCGTCGAACTGTTCCTCGGTCCAGGTTGAGCTGCGGGCGGCGAGCACGACCTCCGTGAGGATCTGTTCGCACCATTCGGTGACCTGCGCGTCGATCACGACGCGGCCGCCGGGAATCGGGGCGTAGCGTTCACGCCAGTAGGTCTTTCATGTCGGTGATCGCGCGGAAGTCGGCGTTGATCGTCGGCTCGTGGCGGGCGGGGTGGTAGCGCGCGGCCTGGTCCTCGAGGTCGCCGATCGGTCGGCTCCCGTCGCGGCGCGAGATCCATGCGACGTGCGGCAGGTCCACATCGCCGGGCGTGCCGCGATCTACCAGCGCCGTCCCGCTTTCGGTGTCCGGCTCGGTGTTGGTGGCCGGCTCGGTGTTGGTGGCCGGCTCGGTGTTGGTGGCCGGCCGGTCATCGTCCTCGCTTGCCGCCTGGTCGGCCGGCCCGGATGGGTCGGCTGGCGCCTCGGTCCCTGCGGGTCGGGCGGGCGGGGTGTTGTCGGGGTCGCGCGGGGGCCGGTAGCGCCTGAGCTGGTAGAGACCGATGAGTGGGGTGACGCGGCCGCGGATCGCTTCAGGGCGGGGCACCCCGTTGGCGAGCGCGGCATGTTCCTGCAGGCGCAGGATCTCGTTGGGCATCGCCGCGGCGAACTCCTGCCCCCAACGGATCCACGGCAACGGTTCGCGGTCGATGAGCAGCTGGGTGCGGGCGATGTTGGCCTCAAGGCGGCCGTGGTCGACCTGGGGTTCGACGTAGAGCACGACGCGTTCGTAGCCAAACCGGACCCCGAAGTCCTGCAGGCGGCCGTATCCGCCGTGGGTCTGCGGGAGAGCTCATACAGCTCGTCGTCTATCAGCGCCGCGGCGGGCCGGTGGAGGTCCACTGGGCGGCTTGGCGGCGGCGGCCGCGGTGATCGGTGTCGAGCACCCACCAGTCCACGACCGCGTCTGACAGCTCGACGGTCCCTCGCGCGACGGCGCGCTCGTCGAGGTGGCGGCGTTGGCCGTGGATCTGCTGCAAGGGTCCGGGGGCCTGCCATTCGCCGGGCGGCCCCGGTTCGCGAACCAGCAGTTCGATCGTGTCCGGGAGTCGGGCAAACCGGGAGTTGAGGTAGCGGACGATCGAATGCCGGCGGCCTTCGGTGACACTCGCCGGCGCCACCATGGTGTCGTCGCTGTCGCTGGTGCCCAGCAGCACGACCTGGGTGCCGTGATCGGCGCCGCGCAGAGCCCACGGCTTGTCAGCCTCGGTGAGCGGCCGCCAGTAGCCGGCGGTGCCGTCCGGCCGGGGTTGGGCCTGTAGGCCCAAGTGGCCGTTCTGGTCGCACATGAACCGGACCATCGCGCCGTGCCCTTGCTGCCAGGACCGGTACTCCAGGCCGTGCGGGTTGCGCCATCCGGCGGCGATCTTGGCGCCGACCCCGAAGTTCCCGGTCCTTGACTGCTCGCGGCTTGAGGCGGCGAGCTGGTTGATGAACTGATACATCTACTCCGGGGTCATGCCAGTGCCGGTGTCGATGACCGACAGCTTGCGCACCCCGCCCGTCGGATTGGATTGCGCGCTCCCAGTCCAGATCCCAGATGACCCGTCCGCGGTGGCGGGGACCGAGCGCCGTGATCGCTTCGACCCCGTTAACGGTCAGCTCGCGCAGGCCTTGCAGATCGCCGCACTCGGCACCGAGCTTCTCGACCAAGAAGCTGGGGTTGGCGACCTGCAGCTCATGCCAGCCGCCGGCCGACGGCTCCATGTCGGTGCGAGGACGTGGGCATGACATCGCTACAGCGTCGCTGGTCGCCGCGACGGACCGCGAGCTGATGGCGCGCTCACGGGGTCCGGCCGGTCCTGTCGTCGGCGAGAGGCGTCGACGTAGTGGTCGTGGTCGCTGGGGCCGTTGTGGGCGCTGGTGGACGCGGCCGTGGTCTGCGTTTGCCTCCGCGACCGGTGCGCGGTGTGATGGTCGAAGATCCCAGCCCGCCGCGGACGGGTGCTTTGGTGGTGGCTGCCCGCGGCGACCACCAGCCCGCCGATCATCAGCACGACAGCGATCAGCGCCTCGATCACGACCACCCATTTGAGCCGGCGCCGACGCGGCAGTCTGGTAGATAAACGCTCGCCACGCCAAGTAGGTACCGGGACCGGCCACAGAACGGTCACGGTGCCTTCGATGAGGCACTTGTCGCGCGCGCCACCGGGCGCCGTACGGTGTCCCTGCGGCTGTCAGCCGGTGCGGTGAGCGTCGGCGACCGCGGCCGCCCAGCTACCGTACAGGCCGATCACCGTCGAAGGCGCCGGCCACCCGCGCACCTCAAACCGCTCGAGTGCGTCACCCCCACGCCGCCGCGCGTGCGTGCGAGACCAGTCCGTCGAGGACGGCAGACCGCCGTAGCGGACCTGCCAGTCGAGCATCGCCTCCCGTACCCACTGCCGCGTGCGGCGAGATTCGATCGCTCCGGGATGGCAGCGCGCCGAGGTACGACGCCGGCGAGGTGCCCTTGCGGGTCCTTTTCCGACGCCGCCCTCCCGAACCCGGCGGGACCGTTTCCGATCACCGGGCTCTCCAGTGACTATGTCGTGATCGTGGTTGGCTGCTCGTGGTGGATCTTGGCGTGGCAGGTGGCGCAGACGATCAGGGTCTTGCGCCGCCGCTTTGCCATCGCTTGCACCCATTCGGGCTGCGGCTGGCCGGGCCTGTTGAGCGCCGCGAGGTTGCGGATCTGGTGCACTTGCACCTTCGCCGTTTGTTCGCAGAGCTCGCACCGCCCCGCTTGGAGCCGACGGATCAGCTCGCTGCCGCGGGCGGGTTCCCGGACTGGTTGGCGGTCGATCAGGACCGCGTTCTTCTGCCGCCTGAGCGGAATACCACCGAACGTTGCGACCAGCAGTTTGCGACCCTCGTCGCGCTCGACGCGAACCTGCATGCACTTGCGTTGCCCGTGCGGTGTTTCGATCGTGGCCGCGTACTTGCGGGCCATCTTCGAGACCGACGAGCCGTGCTTGCCGGCCAGCGTCTTGAGCAGCGAGGTCAGCATCACCCAGTGCAGCCGGTTCAGTCGCCAGACGTCACCGGCCAGTAGGTAGTACTGGACGATGCCCCGGTACTCGGCACCGTAGCGGCTGATGATCGCGTAATCCTGCTCGTTCATCAGCCCGGTCCGTCGCTCGGGTTTGCCGCCTCGCATGTGCTGGGCGCATTTGGCCTTGATCACATCGGCGGGCACGTGCAACCGGACGCGACCGTTGGCCGATCTGCGGCCGGCGGTCAGTCGTTGGTTGTCGTGACCTACCGTGATCTCGTAGCCGAGGAACCGCGCCACGCTGGTGCGGGCGTGGGTGATCAGCGTCTTGGTCTCGGACAGCTCCAGCCTGAGGTTCTCTTGCAGGAACTGAGCGAGGCGACGTTTGATCTCCTCGGCTTCGGCCTTCGGTCCGGTAAACCCCAGCAGGATGTCATCGGCATACCTGACGTAACGCAGCCGCCGATACGCGGGATCCTGTAGATCCGTTGTAGGGATGCTGCGTTGCTGCTTCTGCAACGCTCGCGCAGCGGCATAGTCGCCGCGTTTGCGAGCACGCCGGATCGCGCTTGAGATCCTCTTGTACTCAGGATTGGAACTCCTGTGCACACCTCGGGTGTATTCCGGCAACAGGACTGTTTCGACGAACTTGTCCAGCCGGTCGAGGTAGATGTTGGACAGGCATGGGGAGAGAACCCCGCCCTGCGGCGCGCCGCTGAGCGTGGCGTTCCACACCCAGTCCTCCAAATACCCGGCTTGCAGCATCTGGCCAATCAGCCGCAGAAACCGGTTATCGTCGATCTTCTCACCCAGCGTCTGGAGCGTGACCGAGTGGTCAAGCTCGTCGAAGCACCGGGAGATGTCACCTTCGATAAACCAGGTTGTCGCCGTCCAGCCGACCGCCACGTCGCGCAGTGCAGTGTGACAGCCGCGGCTGAAGCGGTAACCATGCGAGTGGTCGGAGAACTGCGGCTCATAGTAGGCCTCCAACAGCAGGCGTACGACTTCGCCGAGTAGCTTGTCCGACCACGATGGCAGACCCAGCGGTCTTTGCTTCCCGTCCTTCTTTGGGATGTAGTGCCGCCTGACGGGCTTGAAGCGGTAGCGCTCATGGCGCAACGCGTCGATGATGCGCTCGATCTTGCCCATCGTCATGCCGTCCGCGGTTTCCGCGTCGGGTCCGGGCGTCATCGCTCCCTTGTTGGAGTAGATGCGCCCGTAGGCCAGCAGGTACAGCTGCGGGTTGAACAGCAGCCGATACAGCTTGTTCAGTGGCAGGCCGCGCCTGCCGCGCTCGCGAAGAACATCCAGGACCGTTTCGGCGCTCTGCATTACGCATACCTCGCGGCTCTTCGATGTTCAGCCACCTGTGCCCCTTCGCCCTGTGGACGGCTCTCCCGTCCTCCTCGGTGGGTCGCTGCTCCCACGACTACTATGGGCACTCCGTCACCTTGGGGCTCGCGCCCCGAGGGTTGATCCCGCGTTCGTCCCTGTCGTACGTCCGAGCGTGACTTAGGCGTCCGACTCATCTCCTCAATTGCCCTCACTGGGCAACGCTCCATGCCCCGAAGGTTGCGATGGCCCTGCAAGAATGCCATCGCAGAGCATGGCGCCGGTAACAAGTGCCTTTCCGGCGGATGCGCCTTTTCATCTTCTGGAGATTCGGCTTCAAGCAATCCAGCCTTCGCCATATCACGCGGGTCCCGCGACGCCTCACCCCTGACACCTGGGCATGACCGCCGCTTTCCTGACATGCGATTGTTCCGTTCACCTTTCAGATCCGGGTAAGCCATTGGACCCAAGAACATCCCTTCGAGTTCCTCCCGGCTACGCCGGGGATACGACAGAGCGCCTCGCGGCGCAATTGCAGTACCCGTACGCGTCGCCCTTGCCGTTGCGCGCGCTGGTCGACGCGCCGCAGCCCCGGCAGACACCCCGGTAGCGCTCCTTGACCGCCCGCGCTTTCTCCCCGGTTGGGTCATACAGATATGCCTTCACGGTCGCCTCTGCGCGCCCCAGCCGGCGACCGATCTCGGCGATTGTTAGGCCCTCCTGGTCGCGGTAGTGACGCGCGAGTTGCGCGGCACGGCGTCGCTCGCTAACCCGGTCTGTCATGAGCACCTGGGTCTTTTGTTAGCCTAAGACGGCACCGGGGAGAAGGCGCGCGCGGTCAAGACGCGCTACGTCGGCCTGTGCCGCGGCTACGGCGCCTCCACGCACCCACGCAACGGCAAGGGCGACATGCTCCGGAGGTGCTGGACTTTGAAGCGCGTGTACGAGGCGATGGGGGAGTGGCTGGATCGGTACGGCCGATGCCGCCGTGGTACGACCGGTCGCCGACGGAAGTGGGCGGGCCCCGGGGGGTTGAGAGAATCCCGGCGAGGGACGGGGCGGCCAGCGATCCTCGTGACGGGTCGCGGAGAGAACGCACGCTTGCGGCGATGACGCCCGCTGGTCGTTTGACATCCCAATGCTGGGGCCGCTACCCCTGGCGAGGCGGGTTGGGTTATGCCACCCGGGGTTACCGCCCGAGGAAGCTAGCGAGGTTGGCTAACGAGGAGGCCAGCCCGGCGGCGTGATCTTCCGCTGAGATGCCGGCTGGGACACCCTCGGCGCGGATATCGACGCGCGTCCCGGTATCGATCGGGGTGAGTTCCCAGGTCATGGTCATGGTGCCCGCGTTGGCGGGGTCATCGGAGACGAAGTCCACGGCCTGCACGAGCCGCACACCTGGAACGAGTTCGACGAAGCGGGCCTCGACGATGTCCGAGTTGGCGGTGGACTTGCCTCGCGCGGTTGAGGCATCGGCGTATGTCAGCACGAGTCGGTACGACCCGCCGGGCCTGGCGTCGAATCGTTCAAATCTGCCGCTCATCCCGTCGGGGGGTAGCCACGCGGTAAGCGCGTCGGGATCGACGAGGGCCGCATACACGGCTTCAGGCGCGGCGGCGATCACTCGCGATGCGGTGTCCGTCCGTACCATCGCGCCAGCCTACCTCCTGCCGACGCCGGATCCATCCGTGAGTATCGCGTCCGCCTGTCCTGGTGACGAGCGACCGCTAGCCGGGTCGTGCGCTCGCTTGGGCAGGGTGCGGACCTCCCGCGGGTGATCGCTCACGAGGGGCTGGTATAGGCGCGCCACGGCGTCGGCCAGTTCCTGGCGCTCGCCCGGCTCGGCTTCGCCGGGCACGATAAGGGCACTGAAACCTGCCCTACCGCCTAGCCGGGAAGCTAGAGGAAGCTCCGGGGCAAGCACCGAGCCGAGCAGTACCTGGAAGGAGTGGGACCCGATGTCTATTCGGCGGGACATGACCGGGTGGTTGAGCGGCGTCGCGCGGTCGCGCTCGCGCGCCACTACCGAGAGTCGGAAGGCCTGTCCATTGCTGAGATTGCCAGCCGGCTCGGCCGCGCCCGGGCGACCATCAAGGCGTATTTCTACGATCCGACGGGGGATAAGGCGAGGGCGGTCAAGGCTCGCTACCTCGGGGTGTGCCGGGGCTGCGGTGCGTACACCCAGCCGCGCAACGGCAAGGCCGCGAGCGTGGCGCGCAACCCGAGCTCGGACGGGTCGATGTCCGGGAGTTCGTTGGGTGGGCGCACCCGCGCGCTGTACCTCAAGCGTGAGAGCGCGATGAGCCAGCCGAGCTTCAGCGCCCGCTACAGGACCGCGATGGCGGAGTGTGGCGGGCGCAGCCCGATCGAGTCCGGCGTCCCCGGAAGGCTCGCCGACCACGAGTGCCGCTACGGCCGACTGCCCGGCGACTGTACGCCGCCTGTGCGGTTGCTGGCCTGACGAGGGCGCAGTCGTGGTTAGCGCTATCGCGTCCAGTTGAGCGGCCGTCCGTCAAGCGCCGCGCCGCGTGAACGGCCCTTCGTACCCGAACGAGATCAGGTCGAGGCGCTCGCCGCGCTCGCCGCCTGGATCGAGCGCTACGACTCCTGTGAGTGGGATGACCCGCCCGGAAAGCTCGCGCTGCTCTACGACCTCGAGCGGGTGGCCGCGCTACTGCGCGACGGCACCGAGCCGTTCCACCCCGACCGCGACCGGCTCGCGTTCGCGCGCTTCCTAATCGACGGCGGCTGCCAGCCGCCGCCCGGCGCGCCGACGCCCCACCGGCCTCGCCAACGCTGAATCACCGAACAGGAGAACCATCACCAACACACCTGCGCCGCTCGTGACGAGCGGCGCGCGCCGCGGCTGCGGCTACCGCCAGCCCGGCGGCGCGTACTTCGCCGTACCCCTCGGACCGGGCGGACGCCCGATCGAGGAGTTCCTGATCGACCCCCCCGGTCATGATCGACGACCCGGCGCGGCTCGGTCTCGCCTCGGTCGGAGTCACGCTGATCGAGCGCGACGGCGTCACCCACGTCATCGACATCGTCGGCCGAGAGCACTACCCGCATGCCGTCGAGGCGGTGATCGACTCATCAGTTGAGAGGAACCTATCACTCTGCGCTCTCCGCGCATGCATGACGTCTCGCTGACGCTGCCCGTCGGCGCCAGCGTCATGGTCAAAGAGACGGCGTCCCCGCTGATAGCTACCTCCACTCGCGTGATCGTCGATCGCGCTCGGGGGGCTCGAGATGCTGGCCTAGCCTCGAAGCGCCGTTATCGTCGCGATGGTGACCGCGATTCGGTCGCGACGGTGTGAGTGGCAGGGTGGGACGGTTGTGTCGGGGTGGTGATCGCCGGCTGGGTCGTTGAGCGGTGTCGTGCTGGCACCCGCGGCGGTCGTTTTGGGGCAGGCGGAGATGGGCGGTGCTGCGAATCGGTCGTGCGGTCGTGGTCGCTGGGGTGCGGTGCGTGCTCAGCAGAGCGCCGGGATCGTCCGGAGGCGCTCGAACGCTGCGGCGAGCGCGTCGGACCAGGGCCAATCGCGATCGAGCTTGAGGTGGGCGCGTCGCCCGTGACGCACGAGCTTGGCGGCAATATGCAGCAGCCGCTGGCGAAGGCGTTTGGGCTCTGCGGTCGCGAGCTCGCCGGTCAGGCAGATCAGTTTGGTCCAGCAGAGCAGGTCTTGGGCGATCAACGAGACCTCGAGCCAGGTTTGGTTGTGCTCGAAGGCGTGGTGCGGGAGGTTGCGCATGCCGGTGTCCTTGCCACAACGGATGCTGTCCTCGACGCGCGCGCGGCCGCGGTGACGCAGCTCGAGCCGAGCGATGTCGTTGCCGTCCTGGTCGGTGAGGAAGCATGTGTAGCGGTGGCCGTGCTCGTCGAAGATCGTGAATTGCGCGCCGGGGTGGGGCCGCTCGCGGCGGCAGATCAGCCGGGAGCCCTCGGGCCACGCCGACAGGTCAATCCTGTCGCTGAGCTCGGCGACCCACGCGCCGTCACGGTCGCTGCCGTCACCATCGATCGCCTGCACCCACACCGTTTCCGGGACCTGAAGGATCGCCCCCCGGACCGTCTCGCTCAGTTCGTAGCCGACCGAGAACCGGATCCCCGCCTCGCGGCAGTCCGCGGTGAACGCGTGCGTCTGACCGCGGATGTCCGCCCGGACGAGGATCTCGCGGTTCAGGTCTTCGGCCGGCAACTGTGCGAGCGCGAGCCCCAGCACCGTGAAGTGATCCTCAGCGGTGTTCGACCCGGCGCTCCCCGGCCGGAGGATCGCGGCGAGCGCCTCGCCGGTCTCATCCAAATAGCAGTTCAGCGGATGGAACCCGTACCCGTGCTTGTAGTTGCCGGCCGCCAGCTCCTTCTCCGAATGCGCCGTCAGCAACGTTGCGTCGATGTTCAACGTGATCGTCTCCGGGCGAGCACCCGCGTCCCAGACCCGCGCCCGCGCCTCGGCGCGCGCAGCCCGCACCCGGCCCAGCAGCACCTCGTCGATCGACTTCAGCACCCGATGGGTCGTGGTCTCCGACGCCCGCGCGCCGAACAGCCGCTCCTGACCGCGGTACGCGTCCATATCCGTGACGCAATCGCCGCCGTCAGCGAGCATCACCGCCACGTCGCGCAGCACCCGTCCCGGGTCATGCGCCGAGCGCCGCTCCCGCGACCCGGCCAACGCTCCCGACAGCGCGCCGGTCAGCCCGACCTTGTTGGCCAACTCGACCAGCAAAGCCACCCCGGCGTGCGATACCAGCCCCTCACCGTCCGCCGTCACTTCTACCGTTCCGAGACGAGCCTCTGGCTTCACCAACCGGGTGTCCTCCTGGGTCGAGACTGCAGGCGTCAGGAACCCGCATTCTCACGGCCCGGCAGGACGTTCCCCGTTCCGGCGTCAGGCCGCTATCGGCGCTTCGAGGCTAGGTTGAGCGGCGAGACAAAGGATGGCCGCCGAAGGTCGGTGGCTCATGGACAAAGGATAGGTAATGCGCTTTTTCGCACGCACTCGGCTGGGCTGCGCGTCGTGGCTAGCGACGGGCATGGCTCTGTCGGCGATCGCCTTGTCGATCAACCCTTCAGCGGCGCTCGCCGACCAGCAGCATGGCGACCGTGGCGCGGTCTTTGTTCAGACCAACGACATCCACGGGAATGCGATCCTGGCTTACAGGCGTTCGGAGGACGGCGGGCTGACTCTGGTCGGCACCTATCCAACGTCGGGCCTCGGCGGAAACGAGCCCGGCGCTCCGACCGACGCGCTGTCCTCGCAAGGCTCGTTGACCTATGACCGTGACCATCACCTTCTGTACGCAGTCAACGCGGGAAGTGACTCGGTTTCGGTGTTCGACGTTGAGCAGACGCGCCTGCGCTTGATGCAGGTGATCGGATCCGGTGGGCAATTCCCGTCTAGCGTCGCTGTCCATCATGACCTGGTCTACGTCATGAACGCCGGCGGTGACGGGAGCATCAACGGCTATCGCGTCGACGGAGACCGCTTGACGCCGATCGCGGGATCGGAGCGTTCGCTGGGCCTAGACAACACGACGCCGCCGTTCTTCCTTGGCTCGCCCGGTCAGATCGGCATCACCGCCAACGGGTCGGACCTGCTGGTCAGCGCCAAGGGCAACGGTTATGTCGACGCCTTCGCGCTCGGACCCGACGGCCAGCCGGCCGCCACTCCGGTGAACACCCAGACCGGCCTCGTCCCGTTCGGGTTCGTTTTCGATAGGCGCGGCCGGGTGGTGCTGACAGACGCCAGCGGCTCGGCGAACACCTATCGCGTCCTACCGTCGGGTGCGCTCACGCCAACCGGGACCGCTGCGGCGAACGGTCAAGCGGCGACCTGCTGGATCACGGAAGCACACGGTTATTTCTATGCGACCAACACCGCAAGCAACACGATCACCGGGTACGTGGAGACGCCTCACGGGCAGCTCAGCCTGCTGAACGCCAGCGGCGTAAGCGCGAGCACCGATGGCGGACCGATCGACCTCGCTGCCTCGCCCGACGGAAGTCGACTGTACGAGCTCAACGGGCTCGCTGGCGACCTGGGCGTCTACGCGGTCGCGCCGGACGGAGCACTCACCCAGACCGAGACGATCGGTGGACTTCCGGCATACGACGGATCGAACGGCATGGAAGGCATCGCCGTCACCTGACTCAGCGCTGAGGCTCCTGGCCATTACAGTAGGGCCCGCATCAGCGATGTAGGTGACGACAGCTGGTCCTTGACCCACCGTCAAGGACCAGCCGCCGCGTATGGCGAGTTAGCTCGCTAGCAAACCCATCTGCTCACCGAAGGAGGTGAGGCCCCCAGCCGGAGCGGCGCACCAACGCGCCGCCCGGATCCGGGCATATGGCCCTGGTTAGCGACGGCACCGAACGTGGGCGCTCAGGTGGTACGCCGACCAGGTGCTCGTATGCGAGAGCGACCTGATCGGGAAGACGCAGGCCGAGCCGCGGTCGCTGCATTTCTGGCGGACCGTGACTGGCTTCAGTCATAGAGCAGCTAACCAGCTCGCGGGGAACCCCGAGTTTTGGCGACGTGCAGGTCGGCGAACCGGGCCAGCCCGAGACCGAAGACGGTGGCGACGGCAGGCGGCGCGGTCGCCGGCTTCGGCTTGATGTTCTGCTTGTAGGACGCCTGCTGCTCTCGGCGAGCGAGCGGCTGGAATAGCCGCCAAGGCCAGATCGCCGAGTAGGCCCGGTCAGCGCGAGGCGCCGACCTGGGATTCCGTGCGGAGCGCAAAGTGGCCGGGGGGGACGGCGTCAAGCAGCGACGCGAACATGCCCGGCAGCCGAACCGCGGGGAGCAGTACCAGTCGACGGTTCCGTCGGTGCTGATCAGCGCGACCGTTTGCAGGTTGCCGATCACACGGTCATCGGCGATCGGTGGATAGCGCGCCGAATTCATACCGCGCTCGAGCTTGTGATCGCGCGGCTCGCCGCAGATGGTGCGTCGAGCCGCCTGAGCAGATGGAACCCACCCGGAGCAGCGTTGGCGATCGCGGTCAGCGACGGGTTCACCGCGCTCGAGGATGGAAAGAAGCTGGTGTCGACGGCATAGAGGTTGTCGAGGTCGTTCGCTTTGCAGTTGACGTCGAGCGCTGAGCGCCTGGGATCGGGGACGAAGCGGACGGTGCTTCAGTTGTGGGCGACGCCGCAAGTGGGATCTGCTGGCTGAGCACCGACCAGCGCAGGATCATCCGCTGATGGCATCCCAGGCGGGGCAGGAGTCCCTGAGCTTCGCCAGCAGCCGACGGTCCGGCTCCGGGTTGTGGTAGGTCTTGGCCAGGTGGACGTTCTTGGGTTCTCGCGGTGGTCGACCGTGGCGCGGTTGTCCGCGTGGGGGAGATCCTCGGTCGTGAGCCAGAAGTCGAGCGAGTGCTTGGCGATGTAGTCGAGCGCGAGCCCCGGCGCGAAGCGTGGTGCGCAGGCGCGAAGGATCGCGCGATCTCATTTACCGAGCATCTGGATGTGCCCGAGCCGGAGGACCGAGTCCTCAGCGCCCCAGTCAAAGTCGTTGAGCCCGAGCGTCTTCTGGAACTTTGTCCCGTTCGGCGACCTTGAAATCGCGATCACGGCGCAGTTCAGGTGGGCCATGTAATGCTGCCCGACGCTCGAGCATCGACGAGAACGGGCTCTTGGCGAGGCTCCTGAGTGCGGCCGACACGCTGCGACTTTCCCCGGTCTGCACCTCCGAGGCCCCGTACATGATTAGCCGTCCTCCTTGGCGGAGCAACTGGTAGTCCTTGCGGAAGCTCGAAGGGCCAAGGGCGTCGAAGGCGACATCGATCCCCTCGCCCCGGGGTGATCCCGCGCACCACCTCCGCGAAGTCCTGGCTGCGATAGTCGATCGCATGGTCCACTCCCTGCTCGCGAATGGCCTCGTGTTTTGAGGCCGAAGCGGTGCCGAACACCTCAGCGCCGATGCGCTTGGCGATCTGCTTGGCCGCAATGCCTAACCCACCAGCCGCAGCGTGGATCAGGACCCGCTCGCCCTGCTTGAGGCCTCCATCACGACAAGTCCCGCCTGCGCGGTGGCGTAGTTGACTGGGAAAGCGGCACCCTCCTTAAAGGACAGCTGCTCGCGCAACTTATAGACCATGTTCTCCCGCACCGTGACCAGCTCTGCCTGGCCGTTGAAGCGCGTCCCCAGCGAGGACACGCTCACTCGGCGTGACCGACTGTGAGACGCCGCCACTACAACGATCGGCCGGTGCCGATCCCGGTCGCGCCGTCGGCAGCAAACAGCCCACCCGAGCGGATCGGCGCGCTCCGCGTTGGCCGTGCGGTCGGCCGGCTGCTCGCCGACCGGCGCCGGCTGAAGCACGTCTCGACCATTGGCCAGATCAACACTTCTCGATGCACGAAATCTGGGCACTCTCACCTCAGACGGACCGGCGGCGCCAGGCTTCCGGACCCGACCGGATGCGGCAGTCTGATGCCGCGTCGCCGTTACTTCTGAGACTTCCCGTGGCGCGCTGCCGGTCGTCTGCCCCCGGCGTCGGTTAGTCGTGGCGCGCCCTCGGCGTTGATTGTGAACGTCGGGAGCGACTGCCAAGCTGCGGTCCACCATGGGCGGGCTGAGCTTTCCGCGTCTACAGCAGCTCCGTCGTCTTCGGTGCGCGGTGGCCTGGGCGGCGCTGACCCTTATCAGCAGCGCGGGGTCGCTGATCGCCGGAGGCTCAGGCAAGGTCACACTGTCCGCGGCCCTGCTCGGCGTCGCGTTCGGTTGCGGGATGCGAACCCGGTCGTGGCTCACTTCGGCTGACCGCAGCGGGATCAGCGCTCGCTCAGAACACGCCGTGCAGGGGGCGCTGGCAGAGCTCGAGCTCGAGGGATGGCGGGTCTGTCACTCGCTGCTTTGGGCTGGTCCGGGTGACATCGACAGCGTCGCGATCGCGCCGACTGGGATCGCGTTCGTGATTGAGACGAAGACCAGCCGGGTCCACGCTCGACAGCTTGACCGGTTGGTTGAGATGACCAGCTGGGTGGCGGCATCGCCGGCTGTCAGGTTCTTCGGGCGACGCGTGTCTATGAGGCATGCACGTGATCTATCTCGTTACCACGATCCTGGCGGCGCTCGGGAACGGCTATGCCGCGTCCTTGAACTTCGTTGGCGCCGAGTCGGTCAAGGTCGTCGCTGACCGGGTACGGGTCTCCCGACGGTGGATGGTCCCGCTCGGCGCGTTGTTGGCCTCGGCGGCGGTCGGACTTCTGGCAGGGTTCGCGGCGCCGGCGCTCGGGACGGCTGCAGCGATCGGCCTCGTCCTGTACTTCATTTGCGCTGTGACCGCTCACCTACGAGTCCGCGACCGCCAGATCGGCGGAGCCGTGTTCTTCCTGCTGCTGGCGGTGGCGGCGCTGACGACGAGCGTCGACTACCACAACCACTGGTGACGAGGTGATCGTGGGAGCGGGGAGCTGACGATGGACGAGCGCGAGTGGTTGACCGAACGGTTTGAGCAGCACAGGCCGCATCTCCGCGCGGTTGCCTACCGGATGCTCGGGTCGGTCGGCGAATCCGACGATGCCTTGCAGGAGGCATGGCTGCGGATTCGCGACCAGGATCCTGGCACCGTTGAGGATATGCGGGCCTGGCTGACGACAGTCGTCGGTCGGGTGTGTCTGAACATGCTGCGCTCGCGCGCAGCGCGACGCGAGGCGCTCTCGGCGCACGTCCCGGATCCGGTGGTCAGCTTTGAGGAAGATGACATCGAACACGAGACGCTCCTGGCCGAGTCCGTAGGTCTGGCGCTGCTGGTGATGCTCGACGCGCTAACCCCCGCCGAGCGACTCGCGTTTGTGCTGCACGACGTGTTCGGCGTGCCGTTCGCCGACATCGCCACCGCGCTCGACCGCTCCGAAGCGGCCGCCCAGCAACTCGCCAGCCGCGCCCGCCGTCGTTTGCGCAACTCGCCGGAGCCTGACCGTGACCTCGCGCGGCAGAGACGTGTCGTCGACGCGTTCTTCGCCGCTTCGCGCGACGGCGACTTCGATGCCCTCCTAGAGGTGCTCGACCCCAGCGTCGAACTGAGGATCGACGGCGGCGTCCTGCGCGCAGAGGCCTCGCTCGTGCTGCACGGCGCGGGCGCCGTGGCCGCGCACACGGCCACCTACTCGAAGCTCTACCCGTTCGTCAGACCAGCGCTCGTCAACGGCGCCGCCGGGGCCGTGGTGGCGCCGCCCGGCGGCGTGTTCTCGGTCATGGCCTTCACCGTCACGAACGGGAAGATCGCCCAGATCGATGTCCTTCTCGAGCCGGAGCGCCTGGAGCGACTCGACCTCACCATCCCGCCGACCGCGGGCAAACACCGCTGACCCCAAGCGAGTTTCCGCGCATTGGTGTGAACACGAACGTTGAAGGAGGCTGGATGTAGAGGACCAAGCCGCTGGATGCGGTGCTGTGCAGGAGATGGAGGAGCCCGGTGGTGTGTGGCTGGGTGGCCCTCCGCGGTCGTCGTGCAGGCGGGGGCCGCAAGCCACCCCGAGCTGCTGCGGTCAAGAGCCGTGGTGGTGAGCGTCGTGGGAAAAGGCGTGCCGTGAGTGCGCCGGGTGCGAGTCAAGAAGGCGAACGAGAGTGAACCGCTGATGAAGTGTCGAAAGGAAACGGTTGACGTCGAAACCGGGGGTTCTTTGCGGTCCCGGGATGAGTCTGGCGGGTGCCTGCCGATTGGCCAGACGGCGTCCGGCATAGAGGCGGCGCGAGCTTGGCTTGGGCTCTTGTGCGAAACGTGTGAACCTGTGCCCCGATGGGGCGGCTGGCCAGTGGAGCGGTTGTGGCCCGCGGCTGGTCGTCTGGAGCGAGAACTCCGAGCGGCTGAAACCGCGAGGGGGAGAGTAGCGATGCGGGGTGCAGGGGCGGACCGCCTCGTAGTAGCAGTGAAGCCCGGAAATGCGGGTGGAGCGAAGGGGACGGGTCGTCCTGGCTTGCTGAACGGTCAACCGGCTGTGGCGGGAGGAACCGGGTGAGCGAGCCGAAGCCGAAGTCGTTTGAGATCTCCAAGTGGGCCGTTTGGGATGCCTACCGGAGGGTCAAGGCGAACAAGGGCGCGGCCGGCGTTGACGGCGAGTCGATCAAGGAGTTCGAGAGGGACCTTCACGGGAATCTCTACAAGCTCTGGAACAGGCTCTCGTCGGGGAGCTATATGCCCCCGCCGGTGCGTGCGGTTGAGATACCGAAGAAGGACGGCAGCTCTAGAACGTTAGGGGTGCCAACGGTCGCGGACAGGATCGCCCAGACTGTCGTGCGCGGGTACCTGGAGCCCGACGTGGAGCCTGTGTTCCACGCGGACTCCTACGGGTATCGGCCGGGTCGGTCGGCGCTGGACGCGGTCGGGGTTTGCCGGGAGCGCTGCTGGCGACAGGACTGGGTTTTGGACCTGGACGAAGTCGTTTTTCGACAGCGTTCCCCACGATCTCGTTCTGAAGGCGGTGGCTCACCACACCGATCAGCGCTGGGTCCTGATGTACGTGGAGCGGTGGCTTAGAGCGCCGCTGCAACGCGAGGACGGGCAGCCTCATCGAGCGGGATCGCGGAACCCCTCAGGGGTCGGCGATTTCGCCCTTGCTCGCCAACATGTTCTTGCACTACGCGTTCGATGCGTGGATCGCCAGGGAGTATCCGGGCGTCCGGTTCGAGCGCTACTGCGATGACCTGATTGTCCACGCCTCGAGCGAGCGGCAGGCCCTGCAGCTGCGGGCCGCGGTCGCTCGGCGGCTGGCGGAGTGCGGGCTTGAGCTCAACCAGCACAAAACCCACATCGTGTACTGCAAGGACGCGACGCGACGCGGCTCCTACGAGCACGAGCGTTTCGATTTCCTCGGGTACACGTTCCGCCCGCGGCTGTCGCGAGGAAAGTCTGGCGGTCAGTTCGTCAACTTTCTCCCGGCAATCGGCGACCACGAGCGCAAGCGCATCGGGCGGGTGATCCGCTCCTGGCGGTTGCATCGTTGGTCGGACAGCGCCCTCACCAACCTGGCGACGGCGATCAACGCCGAAGTCCAGGGCACGATCAACTTCTACGGGCGCTTCTACCGCTCGGAGTTGGTCCGGCTGCTCAGAAGGATCAACGAATACCTGATTCGTTGGGCCCGCTGCAAATACAAGCGGCTGCGCCGCTACCCCGCCAAAGCACGCAAGTTCCTAGCCGACGTCTACCGACGAGAGCCAGGACTGTTCGCGCACTGGCGAGCCGGCGCGCGCCCCGACGGCTGGACGATGGGAGCCGGATGAGCTGAGAGGCTCACGTCC
>CAWDJM010000012.1:0-303825 GCA_963802655.1 uncultured Solirubrobacterales bacterium
CGAGCGACGAGGTCGCGCAGAAGGTTTCCCAGACGATCGTCACGGAGATCGGGTCGATCGCGCGCCCGAAGAACGTGTGGATCGTCGCCGACATGCCGAAGACCCGCTCGGGCAAGATCATGCGCCGGGTGATCGCCAGCATCTCCAACTTCGCGGACGTCGGCGATGTGACGACGCTCGCGAACCCGGAGATCGTCGATGAGATCCGCCATCACGTGCAGACCGAGAAGCTCGCCCACGGCGAAACGCCGCGGGAGCTCTCAGAGAAAGAGAGAGACGAGATCGCAGCGTACGGCCAGGCCGAATAGACACCCCTTTCAGCGCGACCGTCAACCCGCTGTCGCCGAGCAAGGCCAGAGCGCGCTAATCCTGCAGCAGACGCGCGTTGTCGATGAACTCGCCAAGCGCGGCGGCGCTCCTCGCACACCCGCAGAAGCCGTTCACGTCTCCCCGCTCAAGAGCACTCCAACAGATCAGGTCCGTCAGACCCCTGGCTCGCTGCGCGAGCCGTGGGAGCATCGACAACGAACAGGACTCGACCTCGCGGCGCAGCTTCCAGACCGCCGCGAGCCACTCGCCGGAGTGCGGCTGCAGGTCCTCGAGCAACACCGAGAACTGCCCGACGATGTACTGCTGGGTCACGGAGCTTCCAACATCGCGGTGCGCTGCCAGCGTACCTCGCAACGCCGAGTCAGGCAACAGGCTAGGTCCACAGAGTGTGTGATGGGACACGCCAGCCGGTCGGCCGGACGAACAAGACGCGAGGTTCTCAAGGGAAGACGCTGAGGTCATCCAACAACGCCCGGGTCCGTCCGGGCTGCGACGCAGGGATCTGCGCGCACATCCAGCAGCCGCGCCAGCATCTTGTGCGCATGCGCCGTCTTACGAAGAAGGAGCCTCGTCAGTTCGACGCCGTCTGCGTCTGCGGCGTCGTCATCAAGGGCGATCCTGGCCTGGGCTTGCGATCGGTTCAGGAACGATTCGCTCTTGAGCATCTACGCCTCGTCCCCACCTACGCTGCGGTAGTGGAGCTGACCCGCCGCCAGTGACGACCACTCCGACTCGGCTATCGCAAGACGCTCGGTGGAGCGCTGACTCTACGTGCCCAAGGACCTCGCACACGAGGCCCACGAGTGGCTACAGGACCGTACCGGTCACGGGCCGATGGCGAGAACTTTGGGCGCTGGCCGATCGCGCACGCAATGAGACTGGGGCCTAGGATTTCCACCACGCAGAGGAACGACTCACTCCCGCACCGCCGGGCCAGAGGCAGGAGTCGGGGCTGCGGCACCAACGGCGACGTCCTTGAAGGAGTACAGAAAGATCCGGTACGGCGAGCGCAACTGCTTCGCACTCTTATCGCTGATCTACCCGAGCAACGACGGTAGCCGTCGGCATGTGGACCACATCTACCCGCAGACCGCCTTCACGAAGGCGAAGCTCGAGAAGCTGGGCTTTGCTCTTGAGGACATCGCCCTGCTCATCTCAATGGCGCAGGAGATGCCGAACCTCCAGCTGATGACGCCGGCCGAGAACGAATCCAAAGGCGGGCAGTTTCCGGCTGCGTGGCTCGCGTCGGCGTTCCCTGACGAGGGCGACCGCAGCGCGATCCGAGCGCTTCATCACCTCGGGGAAATCGACGACGATCTAGCGAGGTTCGAAGACTTCTCGGCCTTGAGACGAGCCAAGCTCGCATTGGTCGTTAGCAACCGTTTGGGCGTAGCCGCTCCGGCAGACGTCGTGGATTGTTAGCTGCGGCTTCGCAACCACATACGCCGAGCCAACAGCAGTGCAACACGCGCCTCAATCGCCCCAGGTGAACGACACGCATCGCGCGGAAAGCGAGCCCGGCGGACGATCGCTGTCGTCCTCCGGCCGGCCTCCAGTCACGCGATCGGTTCGTCGACCAGGGAGTCGTCCGCAGGTTCGCCGAGCCGGCGATCACTTTCGTGGCAGGGGGGTATCTATCTGACTCAGGTAGGCTCGGTGATGTGCCTCAGACGGGCAAGGATTACCCGGGCTCCTACGCCGAGCTGCTGGCGTGGTTTCCGGACGAGGCTGCCTGCTGGGACTACCTTGAGTGGCTACGCTGGCCCGACGGGTTCCGGTGCCCGAGGTGCGTGGGCCGGGCCGCGTGGAGGCTGAGCAGCGGTCGTTGGGAGTGCACGGTCTGCGGGCGTCAGGCGTCGGTTATGGCCGGGACGATCTTCCACCGCACTCGTACGCCGCTGCGGCTGTGGTTCGCAGCGGCGTGGGAGATGACCAGCCAGAAGCATGGCGTTTCGGCGCTGGGGATCCAGCGGTCGCTGGGGCTGGGGTCCTACCAGACGGCGTGGGCGATGCTGCACCGCTACCGGACGGCGATGGTGCGTCCCGGCCGCGAGCGGCTGGCCGGACACGTCGAGGTCGACGAGGCATATCTGGGCGGCGTTGAAGGCGGAGTGTTCGGCCCGGCAGACCGACACCAAGGCGATCGTCGCGATCGCGGTTGAGGTCAAGCATCCCAGGGGTTTTGGGCGGATTCGACTGCAACGCGTCGATGATGTCTCGAAGGACAGTTTGATTTTCGTTCATCGAGAGCGCGGTGGAGCCCGGGGCGACCGTCCACACCGACGGGTGGCAGGCCTACTGGACCGTGCCCGACCGCGGCTACGAGCACGAGCGGACGATCATGCGCGCCCAGCACGACCCTGCTCATGTTGTGATGCCCGGCGTTCATCGAGTCGCGAGCCTGCTCAAACGCTGGTTGCTCGGCACGCACCAGGGATCGGTCGGACCCGAACACCTCGACGCCTATCTGAACGAGTTCGCGTTCCGCTTCAACCGACGTGGCTCGCGGCGGCGTGGACTGCTCTTCTACCGGCTGCTCCAGCAAGCGATCCTCGCGGACCCGATCACGTACCGAAGCCTGATCGTGGCCCCACGGCCCGGACGGCCGAGACCGTCGCCGCCGATCCGCTCCCCCGCAGCCCCGGCGAGCGAGAGGCCCTGGCGCGACCCAACCTGACTCAAATAGATACCCCCCTCGTGGCAAAGGCATCGCCGGCTCGCGGCCGTCGGGACGATCGCTCTCCGGCAATGCGATCGTCGCCCGGGTGGCGCGGTTAGGGGCAGGCGCACCGCTGAGTTTGGGCGATAGCAGCAGCCAGCCCGACCGGCGGCGAAGCGGTCGAGGACCCCGGTCGTGCGTAGACACGAGGATGGGCAACCGCGATCGGCGCGCTGCTTTTCGTCTCACGGCGGCGAGGCGCTCTGCGGTATGTCCGCCGGCTCGGGTGAGCCGCCTGCGGTTGTAGGAATCGCACAATCTGGCGGTCGGCCTGCACCGGCGGACGGCTCTGCCGAGTACGACTTCCGCTTCCGGGCGGAGGAGAAGCGCGCAGCCGATCTCTGCCGGAGTTGCGCGTCTCGTCCCGAACATCAGCGACGTCGAGCGGGCTGCTCTGTTGCGCAGTTTCTGGCGAACCGGCGGCCTCGCCGACGCCGATATCGAGCCCGCTGGTCTGCTCAAGACCAGAACTCGGGACCCTGACTTCCGCTTCGTCGGCGGAATCCAGCAGTCCACCGCCCGTTGAGGTAGGCGCTTGCCGCTCGTCCTTTTCGACGACCTAGTGGCGGTCAAGCAACACCGCCCCAACCACGCGATGCCAAGGGCACGGTGTGAGTCGCGTGAGGCCGCTCCTGCCGGGCGAAGGCACAGGCCGCCGGAATTTGCTACCTGGTCGGCGTCGAGCAAGCTATGGCGTGGCAGTGCGTATGTGCACACTCTGGAAGACCACGCCGGCAGAGTCTCCGGTCCGTGACCGTGGCTTCCTCTCGGGACGAGTCGACCCCGGACGGTGAGCGCGCCTACTCCTGTGGCGATGCGGTGCTCAGCGACGCCTCCGTTGGACCCTCAAGGCCGTCGCTCGACAACGCCTGTCCTCGCCACGATCTACTCGTCCGCGATCGCGGCCGCGCCGGACACTACTCCATCGCCGAGCAACCGCCCGATTTCGGCGTCGGACAGGCCCAGCACGTCGACCAGCACCTCCTCGGTGTGCTCGCCGAGCGTCGGCGCGCGCTGAGGCGCGAGTCGCTCGGCCGCTCCGAAGACCAGCGGCGAGCCCGGCATTAGGTAGGTGCCGATCCCCGGCTGCTCGACGTTGGCGAACAGCGGGTTCGCGGGCGAGCAGCGCGGGTCCTGCTCGACGAGCTCGGTGAACGTCTGGTAGGGGCCCCAGCAGACATCGTGGGCGTCGAATATTTCGCGCACCTCGGCTATCGAGCGGGACAGCACCCACGGCCTGAGCGTCGCTCCGATCAGCTCGCGGGCGGTGAAGCGCCCGCCTTCGTCGCTCAGGTCGACGCCCATCATCTTCTCGATGCTGGCGCACGCCGCTCCCAGGTCGGTGGCCGCCACCAGGCTGGCCCACTGGCGGCCGGTCAGCGCGACGATCATGATGCGACGCCCGTCGCGGGTGCGGAAGTCGCGCCCGAAGGCGCCGTACAGGTAGTTGCCGTCCTTGACGCGCTCGTGGCGGTTGATCTCCACCTCAGCGATCTTGCCGAGGTTGCCGACCATCCAGAAGGCGACGTCGGAGAGCGCGACGCGCACGTACTGGCCGGCGTGGGTACGCGCGCGGTGGCGCTCGGCCGCCAGTAGCGACGTGGTCGCCAGCGCCCCAGTGATCGCGTCCCATGCGGGCAGCAGGTGGTTGAACGGGACCCCGAGGTTGCGCGGGCCAGTGGCCCAGGGGAAACCGGTGGCCGGGTTGATGGTGTAGTCGACGGCGGAGGAGCCGTCCGCGTTGCCCGTGATGTTGACCATGATCAGGTCGGGCCGACGGGCGGCTAGCGCGTCGTAGGCCAGCCACCCACGGGCCGGGAAGTTGGTCAGGAACAGCCCGGCGTCCGGTCCGGGCGCGCAGATCAAATCGGCTATCAGCTCGCGGCCCGCCGGCGAGGTGAGGTCGACCTGGATCGACCGCTTGCCCTTGTTCAGACCGGCCCAGAACAGGCTGCGCCCCTCCCGGGTGATGGGCCAGCGTCCACGGTCCAGCCCGCCGCCGATCGGATCGAAGCGGATCACGTCGGCCCCGAGCTGGGCCAGCGTCATCCCGCCCAGCGGGGCGGCCACGAAGGCCGAGCCCTCGACGACCCGCATGCCGTCCAGGATCCCGCTCATCGCGAACCTCCTCGCAAGGCCCGCTCAGGCCAGCAGCGCCACGAAGCGCCAGTCCAGGACGGGCGCCTCCTCATCATCCGGGCGGTGTGCAGACACCAACGCCCGCAGGTCGACCAGCCCGCCGTCCGCCGCCGGCTCGACCCCCTTGACGCGCAGCTCCGTGCGCAGCACGTCGCCCTCGAAGACGGGACCCAGATGATCGCAGCCGGACGAGGCCACGATCGTGGCCAGTCTTGCAGCGCTCGCGTCACGTGCGCCGCTGCGATCGAGATGGTGTGGCCGCCGTAAACGAGACGCCGCCCGTGGGCACTGCCCGTGGCATCTGTGTGCGCCGTGGCGACGTTGAGCGTCAGCCGTGCCAGTTCGGGGGCTGCGGTCACCGTCTCGCCGCCCTCGAAGTCGAAGACGGCGCCGGGCGCCAGGTCAGCGGCGGCCGGACCCCCCGCCCGCGCTCGCAGCGCCTCGAGGCGCCAACCCGCCGGCGCCGCTGCGCGCACCGCGGCGCGATCAGCTCCGCCGGAACGGCGTCTAACGCGTCGGCGTGACCGGTGCGCATGTCCGGATCGCGCAAGGGCAGCATCGGGCATCGCCAGAAGTCCAGCACCGGCTGATCGTCCTGATCCGTCGTGCGGATCCGCAACACGACGAGCCCGGTGGCCGGTGGGCCCTCGCGAGGCCGATTCTGCTTGAGCGCCACCACCTCGGTGCGCGTGCCCAGCGTGTCCGCCAAGAACACCGGGCGCTGGAGCACCAGCCGGCGGTAGAAGAGGTTGCCGCGCACGCGCTGGGTCGGTCCCGTGGACTGGCCGATAGCGACGTCGCACACCAGGTTGGGGTGCGCCAGCACCCGGTCGCGGCCGGTCACGAGGCGACACAGCGGCTCGTCCAGCGCCAGCCGCAGGCGATCGCCGGCGATCGCCTGGTGCAGAGCGGCATGGCCCCGCACCGAGCGTGAGCGCCGGAGCGTCGTCGAAGACCTGTCCGACCGCGAAATCCTCGAACCACGGCCCACCCACCCGCACCCGCGGCGCCGATCCTGCCATGGTCATGCGCCCACCACCGGCGCTGGCGCGCTGAACAACTCCGCCGCGCGAGCACGCGCCACGACCCCCAGCGCCTGCTTGCGGAGGGCCTCATCGATCATCTCGCCGTCCAACATCACCGCGCCACGGCCAGCGTCGGCCTCCGCCTGCTGCAGCGCCGCGACGATGCCAACCGCACGCTCAACCTCGTCAGGGGTGGGCGAGAAGGTGGCGTTGAGCGTCTCCAGCTGAGTCGGATGGATCGCCCACTTGCCGTCGTATCCAAGCGTGCGAGCGTGTGCCGCCCACGCGTGCAGGCCAGCGGCGTCGCCCACCCGCAAATGCGGCCCGTCGATCGCCTGCAACCCGGCGGCCCGGGCCGCCACCAGCACCACCTCGGGCGCGAAGCTCCACGGTCAGGCGGCTCCTGATCGTCGGCTGGCTGGCCCAGCGACGCCCTCAGATCGGCATAGCCCAGGATCAACGCCTCCAGGCGAGGACCGGCCTGCCCGATGTCGCCAGCCCGGCGCAGCCCGGCCGCCGTCTCGATCAGCGCCTGTAAGCGGATCGCCACCGCGCCGGTGCCGATCGCGTCGAGCAGCGGCGCCACCCACACGATGTCCTCGGGTGCCTGCACCTTGGGGACCACGAGCGGCGTCACGGCCACGGCCGCCGGGCCATCGGCCAACGCCACGATGTCCCGATGACGCCACGGCGTGTCCAGGCCGTCGACGCGAACGGCAACCGTCCGCCCATCCAGTTGGCCGCCGGCGAGGGCGCTGACCACGGCAGCCCGTGCCCGGTCCTTGGCAGACGCCGCCACCGCGTCCTCCAGATCGATCACGACCTCGTCCGCCGGCAGGCAGGCCGCCTTGGCCAACATCCGCCGGGAGGAGCCGGGGACCGATAGACATGAGCGACGCGCACGCATGCGGCAAGCCAGCCTACCGCGAGCAACCGAGCGCCAAAGGATCTCGCGCGCCCGCCGGTCAGCCGAGCGACATAGACGATCGCGCCATGAACGACGAGCTGAAACGGCCCCGGCGACACGGAAGCATGGGTGTCAGCTAGTTGGGGGTACGCTCGTACCGCGTCGCGTTCTCAAAGTGCGGTGCCCAGGGCTGCGCCGAGCGCGTCCAGATCTCGACCGTCGGTTCGAACCAAGTTGGATCGTCGATCGTCCGGGCTTTCAGGAAGGCCACTCCCGGCATCGACCCGATCGTGCTGAACATCGGTGATCCGCAGGCCGAGCAAACCGGCCACGCACCTGAGAACCTACTCACCTCTGGTTTCGCAGGCAGCGAGCGCCTGCCGGCGGCGCTCGCGCTCGCATTCAAAAGCGGCCAGCGGGCCGAGCGTTCGTCGCGCCGCTGGTTCGCGTTGTTGGGACGGTGTTGCTTGACCGCCACCACGTCGTCGCGCAGGACGAGATCCAGCTATCGCGTCCGGGCGTGATTGACCGCCGCATCCCGAGAACCGGGAGCGCAGGACGCCGATCCGAGCCGCCCGAGGCTTCCCCTTTGGAACGGTTGCGACCACGGCGCCGACGTCGGATGCCGGCCGGCTCGGAGGTGCGGGATCGTTCCGAAGCACTGTGGACGACGCCGGCAAGGCGTGTCTCAGCTGCTGCAGCTTGCGCGCAAAGCACAAGCGCGACCCCCGCGACTTGCAATAGTCCCGCGTTAGTGCAACCAAAAGAAGGAGTGTGAGAATGGCTGAGAGCGTCTATCGCGTAACGGAGTTGGTTGGCGTCAGTAGCGACTCGTGGGAGGCAGCCGCCAGCAACGCGATCGAGACCGCGGCGAAGACTCTGCGGGACCTGCGTATTGCCGAGGCGCACCGCTTCGACGTCACGATCGAGAACGGCAAGGTGACGAGCTATCGCGTGCGCCTGAACCTTTCGTTCAAGTACGAACCCGGCGTCACCGGGCGCCAAGCTGATACCGCTGAGGAATGGGAACACACGCGTCACGAGCTGGAATAATCACAACTCCTGCCCGGTTCGGGATGACTCAGACGGTTGACTCGCCGTCGCGTCCAACCCGCGCCGATCAACCTGGTGCCGCGTGCCACGCGTCCCGTGCGTGATTCTCGCCAGCCCGGCTCACGATCGCTTCGCGTGCCGTCTGTGGTGTCAAAGACCTGCGTTTGTGCTTGTCGGTGCGGGTATCCGTCGTCAGGCGCGCCGCCTGGTTCAGGTCTCGATGCCCAACAGCGCAAGACGCGCGGCCAGCTCGTCGACGTAGTCGTCGGGCGTACCGCCGCCGGGACGCGGGAGCAGCAGCGGCAGGCCCGCTTCCGAGCGCCATAGCGCGTCGCCGAGTGTCGTGCAGACGTGCAGGGCCATGACACGTTCGAGGCTGATTGGCCGGCCCGTAAGCGCGACGTACTCGTCAACGGTTGAGGTCAGCAGATCGATCCCAGGCCCGAAGCTGGGAATGACGCGAAAGTCGTACTCGGGCTCGGCGACACCGCTCGCTTCGAAGTCGGCGACGAGGAGCAGGTGGAGCTCTCGCGGGTCCCAGAGCTGGTTGTAGGCGTGGAAGTCGCCGTGGACGAACACCGGCTCGGCGGGGGCTGCCAGCCGCTCGTCGACCCAGTCGCACCATCGGCGCACACGCGCGCGCTGGCGAGCCTCGATCATGGGCGTGAAACGGAGCCTCAGCTCGTCGGTCGTGGCCTGCAGCCCGGGCTCCGGGATGCGAAGAGGATCGTCGAGCCGCTCGCGGACGAGGGCGAGGATCTGGGGAGCGTGCAGGTTTGCGAGAAACCGGGCCAGTTCGGCGCCGAGCGCATGGACCCGCTCGGGCATTGATGTACGGACAAGCTCGTAGGAGAGCGGCACCCCACCCTCGACGATCCGGGTGGCCAAGCACGCGGGGTCCGGACTGGCGGCGACAACTTCGGGCACGTCGAACGCCGGCAGGTCTGCGAGCAGCCTGAGGACGCGAGCCTCGTGCCATACCCGGACTGCAGTCGGCTCGGAGAACGCGAACTTGCACAGGAAGCGCGCGTCGACCGTTGCGCTGCCCGACGCCCAGGTGGGACGGCTGAGGTCGTTGGTGCCCGTGAGTTCGATCGGGAGTCGGTCCAGCCCGGCGCCAGGGACGCACAGCGCGGATCGAAGCGCCGGCTCGGAGTACTCGCTCAGCCAGCCAAGCCTATTCACGCTGACGGGGTCTGGGCGGCTATCCGCGGCGAGCAGCGCCCTGCTCCGCGCGATTGGTGCGCCCTGCTCCCGCATGTCAGCGGAGTTGAATCGTGGTTCAGGCGGGTGCGCGGATACACCGGGACAGCTCTCATCCCCGCTTTCTTCGGGGCCCCGTTTGACACATCGTGTGGCGCTCAACGCCGGATCGCGAGATAGCGGCCGAGGATCGCGTAGCCGCCGAGGAAGGCGCCGCCTTCCAGCAGGCCGCGGAGGACGCCGTCGTATGGGTCGTTGGCGGCGACTCCGGTGAGCGCCATCACGATCGCGATGCCGGCGGCGATCATGAATGCGAGCCGGTTCACGGACCCACTGGTGATTCGTGCTGCGGTCGGCTGCAGCGGGCCGAGGTCGGCTAGCAGGTCGCCCGCCGGACCGGCTGTCTGCGGGCGAAGCCGCGCCGCACGGACGACGGCGGGCGCCGCCGCGACGAGCATCACCACGCCGGCCGCATAGGCAAGTGGCCACCAGAGGTTCGTCGGGTGGCTGCCGATCGACACCGCGCCGGGGTGGGCGCCGTAGGCCTGGCTGAGCGGGAAGGCGACGATCGTCACCACGCCGGCGGCCAGCCCGATGCCCGCCCGCCGAGCGAGCACCGAGGCCTCCTCCCGGGGGATCGTGCCGCGGCCGCGCAACTGAAGAGCCCTAAGTAGCCCGAGCCCGCCGGCGACGAGCGCCACCTGGGCGGCGATGACCGAGATCAGGAGCGATACCGTGTCAGCGGTCCCGAAATCGTTCGCGGTGAGGGGTAGCAGCGCGACGGCGCGCACGACGATGAGGATGCCGGCGAGCGACAGCGCAACGAACGCCTGGTACGCCGCTGTCCGGGCGAAGCTCGTGCCGAGTTCGTCGGCGAACTGGGTTGCGAGCGCGCTCGGGTCGCCCAGGTCGGCGTCCGGGTCACAGCTGAGGTGGTCGGCGAACTCGGTGACGATCCGTTTCCGACGGGCGCCGTGGATACCGGTGCGAGCCAGCTGGGCGTCGAGGTCGTTCAGATATTGGGTGGTGTCGGTCATGCCAGCACCGCCTCGATTGTTGAGGCGAACTCGCGCCATCGCCGCCGGCGGATGCCGAGTTCCCGCTCACCCTTGTTGGTGAGGCGGTATACGCGTCGGCGCCGGCCGGTGTCCGACCATTCGCTGGCGAGCAGGCCGTTGTGCTCCAGGCGGTGCAGCGCTGGGTAGACGGTGCCCTCGGGCAGGTCCAACCGACCCTGGCTGCGCACCTTGAGCGCCTCGATCACGGCGTATCCGTGCTTGGGCTCGCCCGCGATGACGGCCAGCACGAGCCCGTCAAGATGTCCTTTGAGCTGTTCGGCTTCCATGCCTAGCGATGCTAGGCCTAGCCCCGCTAAGTGTCAAGGCATCCCGGCTGCCGCTGCCACAGGCGGGTGTCGCAACCCTGGCCGAGTCGACCGGTTCGTGTTCGCTGAGCGAAGCGCCATCGCGGAAGCCGTTGACGCTTTCCAGCACGCCGATCTCGACGCGTAGCTCCAGCGCACCTACGGCGCTCCGGCGAATCTCGTCTGGGAGATGCTGACCACCGCCTCTGGCCTTGAGGAATGGATGATCCCCGACGGCTTCGAGAGCCGAGTGACCCAGCTCGAGCTGAGGCCCGGCGGCCGACTCCGCTACGTCCTGACCGCGTCCGCACCCGAACAGGTCGCATTCGTGCAAGACCTCGGCCTGGCGCTCTCAAGCGAGTTTGCAAGGACTTACACCGAAGTCTCTGCGCCGAGCCGTCTCGCGTACTTGTCGGTGATCGACTTTATCCCCGGCGAGCAGCCCTACGAGCACCTGACCGTCGTTGAGATCGAGCCGGCCGGCAACCGCACGACGCTTGTCATGACGCTCGATCCCCTTCACGACAAGACGTGGACCGAGCAATACCGCGAGCACCGCGAGAGCGAGCTCGACAAGCTCGCGGCCGCGATCGAGCGACGCACAGGCAGCGATCGCGTGTCCGTCTGAGCACCGCCCGTTCGTCACCGAGACAGAACCAGCCGGCAGCGCGCCGGCCGCGACTCAAAGGAGCAGAGATGACGTACACATCGCCCCAAAGCCGCCGCCTCGGCTGGGTGGTTGGTCTCACCTCGACGGCCTACTTTATGGTCGTCCTCGACGCGCTGGTTGTGATCACTGCGCTGCCGCGGATGCAGCGCGACCTGCACGTCGGCCTCTCCTCGCTGCAGTGGACGGTGAACGCGTACGGGATCGCGTTCGCCGCCGGGATCATCACCGCGGCCGCGCTCGGCGACCGCTTTGGCCGCCGCCGCGTGTTCAACACTGGCTTGCCGCTGTTCACGCTCGCATCGGCGGCCTGCGCGCTGGTGCCCGGCGCTTCAGAGCTGATCGTCGCCCGGACGGTGCAAGGGCTCGGCGCGGCCGTCGTGCTGCCGCTCAGCCTCACGATCCTGACGACGGCGTTCCCGCCCGAGAAGCGAGGGATGATCGTCGGCGTGTACGGCGGGCTCGCTGGTCTCGCGGTCGCGCTCGGGCCGATCGTCGGCGGCGTGATCACGCAGACGATCGACTGGCACTGGATCTTCTGGCTCAACGTCCCGCTCGGTCTCGCCGCAGTGCTGCTCGGCACGCGACTTCTGCCGGAAAGCCACGGTGCCCCGGAGCGCCTCGACCTCGCCGGCGTCGGGCTCGTCACCGCAGGCGTCGTCGCGCTCGTCTGGGCGCTGACCCGCGCCAACCAGGTCGGCTGGGCGAGCGCCGAGATCGTCGCTTGCCTCGCCGGCGGCACCCTGCTGATCGCCCTGTTCGTGTGGTGGGAGCACCGGACCGCGGAGCCGATGCTGCCGCCGGCGCTGGTCTCAAGCCGCCAGTTCGCGATCGGGAACCTCACGACCTACTTCCTGCACGGCGCAACGTTCGCCACCGCGTTCTTCGTAACCCAGGACTTCCAGTTCGCCCGCGGCTACTCGCCACTCGGAACAGGGCTGCGGCTGCTGCCGTTCTTCGCCACGCCGATGCTCGTCGCGCCACTCGCCGGCCCTCTCGGACCGGATCGGCCGTCGCCCGATCATGGTCACCGGGATCACACTCCAGGCACTCGGGTTCATCTGGGTAGCCGCCCGCGGCTCGCTGGCGACCAGCTGGATCGAGCTCGACGCCGCCGTGCTCCTAGCCGGCATCGGCGTCTCCATGGCCCTCCCCACGGTTCCAGCTGCAGTGTTCGACGCAGTCGCCCCGCACCAGATGGGCAAGGCGTCCGGGATCAACTACATGGCCCAGCGCTTCGGCACCGTATTCGCGCTCGCGATCGCAAGCGCGGTGTTCGCCGCGAACGGACACCTCGGCAGCCCCGCCGCGGTCACCGCCGGCTTCGGGCCCGCGATGTGGACCTGTGCCTGCTTCGCCGTCCTCGCCGCGCTGTGCGCCATCGCGATGGCCCCATCGCGGCCGCACGCCAAGTCACACGCCCAGTCGGCAGATGTGCCAGTCGCCGCATGAACCCGACCCACAAGCGCCAAAGCAGCGGCTGCCAAGCTACGGGCCACCGCAATACACCGCACACGAGGAGGCAGTAGATGACACATATGGATCCTGGCATTCGTTTCCCTGGCGAGTCTGAGGAATACCGTCGCGAACGCAACCAGCTACTGGAAGCCGAGTCCGACTTGCGGCGCCAGATCGAAACGGTCGCCGCGCAGCGTCGTGCGCTGCCGCCCGGCGGCGTCGTCCCCGACGACTACCGCTTCGAGGACGTCTCAGACGGCCGCGAGGTGCGGTTCAGCGAGCTGTTCGAGGCGGGCAAGGACACCCTCGTGATCTACAGCTTCATGTTTCCGCGCTATTCGAGGGACACGCGACCGGGACCCGCGGCGGGTGAGACCGCGAAGCTGCCGCTGGCCGAGACTCCGTGTGCGTCGTGCACCTCGATTCTTGACTCGCTCGACGGCGCCGCTCCTCACCTCGACCGGGTGATCAATCTCGTCGTGGTCGCAAAGTCAGATCCCGGGCGGATCCGCAACTTCGCGCGCGAACGGGGTTGGGCGCACATGCGGCTGCTGTCCTCGCGAGACAACAGCTACAACCGCGACTACAACGCCGAGACGCCGGAGGGCGAGCAGATGCCGATTCTGAGCGCCTTCGTCCGCGACGGCGACCAGTTCCGCCACACGTGGTCTTCGGAGCTCATGTACGCACCGCGCGAAGAGGGAATGGAGGCGCGCCACGTCGATTCCATCTGGCCGATCTGGAACGTGCTCGACGTGACGGCGGAAGGTCGCGCCAATGCGTCGGGCATCCCGTCGCTGCGCTACGACTGAGCGGCCGAGTGGCTGCTACTCGGAGAACGCCTCCATCGCGCGGCCGCCGCACGAGAGCCGCGTTGTGTCGTCGACGTAGACACCTCCTTTCGTGCCGCGACGCGAACGTCGTCCTGACTACACGAGCGGCCTGCATCGCGCGGATCTCGGGGCTCGGACCGGCTTGGTGGCGTCATCGCCGCGGAGGGCAACGGCTGAGACGCCCTATCCGCGCGCAAAGCAGAGCACGGCAGCGAGACCGGTTTAGACCTGCTCGCGGAAAATGCGGGCCCGCGGATCCGGCCAGAGGCGGCGGATCGAGCTTGCCCGCATTCACAAAAAGCAGGGGCTTCGGGCTGACGGCGCGAGACGATTGACGCGCCGACGAACGACGGGCCTCGCTGCTGGCGAGATGCGACACGGACGTCGTCCACGGGGTCGGACCTGCATTCGTGTCTGGGCGTGTACGGGAGCCAGCGCGGGCGTCGTGACTCCCTTTGTCCGAAAGCGGCAGCGTCGCGGGCCGGCGAAGGCGGTCGTAGGAGTGCTGTCGGACCCGCCGATCCTCGTGTTCAGCCTGAGCATCGGCAAGGACTCATGACGATCTCGATGCCAGATCGATTCCGGCTCGCGGCCCCGAGGGGACGTCGACGACGGATTGGCATGGCCATGGGGCTGCTTGAGCAGTCTCGGTTGGCGTCATGCCCGCGGCCGGGGCGCACGAAGTCCACGCCGCTGACTCGGAGGCGGATCGCTGTATGGCGGTTGGAGTGGCCGCCACGCGTGGCTCGTGCGCGGCGCGATCGGCGAGACGGATCGTGTGCCAACGGGCGGCCGCGCGATGTAGGTCATCGATGTGAGCGCTGGCGAGCGCTCGAGCGAGAGCGGGGTGCAGCATTTTGAGCCTCCTCTAGCGAGTCAGGTCCTGCTCGGCATCAAGCAGCTCGAGCCGAACGGCCAGGTGCTCCTGCGCCGACCCGATTGCGTACGCGGTCATTCCGGTCCTCCTGGTGTCGGGGGTTTGCCATCCGCGTATTGAGACGCCGGCGGGGCCGAAGAAGGGTCAGTGCCTGTTGCGCGGTCGCCGGGGCGACCCTTTCTCGGCGCGCGCGACGTCATAGCTGTTAATGCCGGCGAAATCGGAGTCGAGATGCGAGGATCAGAAGATGGGCCAATCGCTGCTGACGCGCGCTGCACAAGGCGAGCAGGAGGCATTCCGCGAGCTAACCGACCCCTACCGGCGGGAGCTCCAGTTCCACTGCTACCGGATCCTCGGCTCGATGCATGACGCTGAGGACGCGCTCCAGGAGACGTTGCTGAGCGCCTGGCGCGGTCTGTCGGGTTATGAGGGCACGGCATCGCTGCGCGCGTGGCTCTACCGGATCGCCACCAATCGATGTCTCGATGCCCTGCGCGCGCTCGGCCGCCGGTCGCCGCCGGCACCCGAGCCGCCATTCGCCCCGCCGGAGCCGACGAGGCTCGGCGAGGTGACTTGGCTCCAGCCCTACCCCGACGCCCTGCTCGAGGGGATCATCGATACGGCGCCGGGTCCAGACGCTCGATACCAGACCCGGGAGACCGTCGAGCTCGCGTTCGTCGCAGCCCTGCAGCATCTCCCACCACGCCAACGCGCCGTCCTGCTTCTCCGCGACGTCCTCGGCTTCCACGCCGCCGAGGTAGCCGACACGCTCGAGACAAGCGAGGACTCGGTCAAAAGCGCCCTCAGGCGCGCGCGGGTAACGACCGAACGCCTATTTCCCGCGTCAGACCGGGGCCGAGCGCCAGAGCCCAACTCACCGACAGAACACGAGCTCGTTCGCCGTTTCGCCGATGCCTGGATGGCCGACGACATCGACGGCGTCGTCGCGCTACTCACCGAAGACGCGTGGTTCACGATGCCGCCGCCCCCGCTCGAATACCAGGGCCGCTCGGCGATCTACGAATACCTAAATTGGCGGGGCGGGCGCCGCCACAAGCTGATCCCAACCCGAGCCAACGGCCAGCCGGCATTCGGCTGCTATCGCACCGACTCGCAAACACCGATCGCGCACGCCGTCGGAGTGCTCGTGCTGACTCTCGCGGGCGACCGCATCTCTGCGATTACCCACTTTGTCGACAGCAGCGTTCTCGGCCGCTTCGGGCTGCCTCGCACCCTTCGTAGCTGATCCCATCACCAGCGTCGGTGAGGCGCACGTTGCGACTGTTGCGCTCCAGCAAGCGTAACTCCGAATTGTGCCCCGAGTCGGCGGATCTGCTGGCACCGAGCGCAACTCCGCGGCGGCGCGGTGCTAGCCGCCGCCGGGCAAGCGGACGCTCCCGGGAGCAATCGGCGAGCGCGTCCGCTTCGTCGCCTCTGCGGCAGTCTGGCTCAGACTTCCCCTCATCGACCGAAGGGGCCACGACGGCGCCGTGGCTGCAATACGCCTTTATGTGAGGTCGGTTGTCGTCAAGCGCGGTGGCTGCTGGGGATTGACGTTGTTCACATGTGATCTACGTGGGGTGCCGGGTCGGTCGTGTGACGCATTGAGGATGTACGACTGAAACGACCGATGTCTCGGTTCAGGCGGCGCGTGGAAGGGGGATCCAGATCTCGGCGGGGCGGCCGGTGCCGTCGTTGCTTTGGTGGCGTTGGAGGCGGCCGGCGTCGACGAGCGTGGCGAGGGCGCGGTCGATTTCGCGGGCTTTCTTGTTGCGGCTGAAGAGGTCGCGGACTTCGGTGCGGCTGATGCCGTGGGTGCGTTCTTTGGCGAGCGCCCAGATGTCGTCGGCGGTGGGGTCGCCGAGGCTATCGCCGAATACCCAGCGGGTCGAGTCGTGGGCGTAGCGCCAGACGGCGAGCGCGGCCTCGAGGTGTGGCAGCGCGATCGTCTGGGAGCTGTCGAGCAGGGCGTAGATCAGCGCGAGGCGGATGGTGTGCGCTTCGGCGCGTCCGGTGGCGGCGCCGAACATGCCTGGCTGCGGGGCGGAGAGCTGTTCGTAGATGCTGCTGTAGCGCTCGCGCGCCTCGGGGTCGAAGGTCAGTTGGCCGCAGGTGCGAGCGTGCGCGAGCGCGCCGGCGAGCTTGTGCTTGAGCCGGTCGAGGTGCTGATCGGTGAGGGTGCCGCCGAACGGCAGCAGCTTGCTGCGCTTGACGGCGACGAGCAGGAAGCGGTTGAAGAAGCCGTTGGCGAGCTCGGTGGCGTTCAGGTAGCGCAGCAGCTCGTCCTTGGTGATGTGCGCGACGATCCCGACGTGCGCTGAGCTGGCGCGCAGCGGCGAGTTGCGCACCAGCGCCTGCAAGCGTTTGCTGTCCCAGCCGTTGCGGATCACGGGCGAGAGCGTGTTGCCCTCGCGCGCGAGAACCTTCATCACCTGGGCGAACTCGGGCTCGAGCACCAACAGCCGTTTGTCGGCGGGCGCGGCGGTGTCGGTGTCATCGAGCGGGTCGCGGACCTCAGCGATCAGGCCTTCGCCGCTTGAGAGACCGGATACCAGCCGGCCTGCGGTGAAGTCGGGATCGGCAGCGGCGAGTAGCGTCTCGACGTGGTCCCAGCTTGAGCCTTTGCGTCCCTTCGCTGAGGCACCGACGAGCACGCAGAACTCGTTCGGGTAGTGGTGGGAGGCCTCGATCCGCAGGTGCGCGTGGCGGCCTGCGGCGACACCGAAGCAGACCAGGAACTGGATCAGCAGCGCGATCGGATCGGACTCGGTGTGCGGGTCGACCAATCCGACGAACTCACCGGCGGGACCGTGAAATGCCGGCTTGGTGATGGGGTTGGGCCAGCCGCTCATGTCGTGCTCCTGCAGCGGCCAGCAAGCCGCAGCTCGCGCACTTGGCCGTGCGCGAGCGCCAGTTCGTCGCGTAGTTGTGCGTTCTCGACGCGCAGGCGCTTGTTCTCCTCGAGCATGCCGCGCAGCCGCGCTCGGACCGACTCCTCGCTTGCGCGCTCGCGTGCCGGTAGCCGTGATGGGGCCCGGTGGTGCTCGTCGCGGAGCCGTTCGATCGCGGCGCGCAGCTCGGCGTGGCCGTAGAGGAAGCGGGCGCTCACGCCGGCCTCGGTGGCGACCGCCTGAAATGTGATCGCTGCTCCACGCCGATCGAGCTCGACGAGTGCGCGACGAGCGCGCTGTTCGGCTGAGAGCGACCGGGCGGCGGCCGCCCCACGCAGGGCGTCTGCTCGCCGGCCGCTCACGCCTGGTCGCCTCGGCGGTTGGCGTTGCGCCTGGCGGTCAGCTCGATCACGTCGATCCCGGCGGACTGTTCGGGGTTGTCGGCCTCGATCGCGTCAAGACCCTCGAGGATCCGTCGCAGTGACCGTTCGTCCCCCTCGAGCAGCTCGACCAGCCGCACATTCTCGTTCTGCCGAGCACGGTCGCGCAGCGCCTGGGTGTGGGCGATCTGGCGCTCGTGGATGTGGCGAAACGAGCCGTCGGTGAGGAAGTTGTCGCAGCTCAGGCACGCGTTTGGGTGCGGGCATGACTGCACCAGCGGCAGTCCGCAGTACCCGTTCGGGAGCGCCTGTTTGGCGCGCGCGATCCGCTCCTTCATCCACGCCGCCTCCTCCAGCGGCCCGCCTGTCGGCAGCGCGATCCGCTCGCCGCGGACGTTGACCCGCTCATGGAAGCTCGCCATCTCTCGCTTGACGGTCTCGTCGTCAAGGTGCGCGTAACGGGCGGTCATCCGGATCGACCCGTGATCGAGCACCCGCTGGATCACGGGTAGCGGGATTCCCTCGTTGACCAGGCTGGTGCCGAGATGGTGGCGGAACCGATGCGGATGCACCCAGCTCGCCAGCCGCCCGGTGCTGTCGCGGATCTCAGCTGTGAGCACGTAGCGCTTGAGCGTGTGGCGCACCCCGCGGATCGAGACGTGATGCTCGCCGCGTGAGCTGCCGCGGCGACCTGCGGGCGGTGAAGGCAACAGGAAAGGGGTGCCGTCCACCCCGAGCGTGTCGGTCAGCAACCGTTCCTGCCGGCGCGGCTGCTCGTGCAGCGCCGGGCCGATCGGGATCACCGCCTCGCGACGCAGCTTCACGTTCAAATAGCGCAGGTACGGGTGCCCGTCGGAGCCGATCTCCAGCGCGTCGCGCGGTAGCGTCACGATGCTCGAGATCCGAAGCCCGGTGAACGCCAACAGCAGAATCAGCGTGCGGTGCTGCTCTGAGGGCAGCAGCGCCAGGTTCGCGGGATCGATCAGCTGGTCAAACACGGGTCCCTCGATCCCACGCGGCAGCCGGTAATCGGCCGACGGGATCTCGCCAGGGTGGATCGTCGCGCCGCGCGGCATCCTGGCCAGCCCGTCTTCCCACTGCTCCTCCAAGAACACCCGCACCGCCGAGACCCGCGAGGTCTTGGTTCCCGCCGCCAGCCCGCTTGAGCGGATCGCCAACAGCCAGTCCTCCAGCACCGTGCGGGTGATCCCCGCTGGCGAGACGACCTCGGGCACCCGGTCAGCCAGCCAGGCGCTGAACTCACTCACGTGATGCACGTAATTGCTCATCGTGGTCGGCGCACCGCCGGCCAACAGCCGGGCACGCGCCCACCGCTTGGCCGCCTCCTTCAACCACGGCTGCCCGATCCCCTCAAACAAGATCGCTCCGTCCCGACCGGTGCTCTGCAGATCGGCGTGCGGCAACTCCCGCAACGGCCACCGATCAGACGCCCACAACCCTTCCCAGCCGCTGGGCGCCAGCCCGCCATCGATCGCCGTCAACCCGTTCGCGGTCATGCGAGCAGGTCCGCCACCCGGTCAAGCACCCCGCGCTCGGCCAGCGCGCGGCGCAGATCCTCAGCCGTCAGATGCGTATAGATCAGCGTCGAGGACGGCGAGCGATGCGTCAGCACCGCGCCGATTACCTCGACCGCGACCCCGTCGCGATACGCCAACGTCGCGAACGTGTGCCGCAACCGACGCGCGGTGAAGTGAAACCCAACCAGCTCCCGAGTGCGGCGGACCAGCTCGTTGACCGCCGCGTAGCTCAACGGCCGGCCGATCTCACCACCCCAAAGGTTCACGAACACGAAGTCCGAGTCCAGCTCGCCGTACTCCTCATGCATGTAGTCAGACCACAGCCGGATCAACTCGCCCGGCACCGGCACCGACCCGCGCGCTCCGCCCTTTGACCGCGCCCGGCTGCACCCGCCCTCGCGCGGCACGATCTCGATCCGCCGCTCCCACGACACCACATCCTCGTGGCGCAAACCCAGCGCCTGCCCGACCCGCATCCCCGTGCTCGCCAACAACGCGAACAAGAACCGATCCCGCAACCGCTGCTGGCAGTCGATCACCGCCGCCACCTGCTCCAGACTCAACGTGCGCGGCAGCCGCTGAGGCTCGGGCAGCCGCACCACCCGACCCCGCGGACGGGCTCGGGCGATCCCGTGCAGAAACGGCTTATAGCTGCCACGGCCAGAGCGGGTGCGCACGACCAACTCCCGCGCCAACGTGTTCCCGCGCCGCCCCTGAAACTCATAGAACGACACCACCGCCGCCAGCATCCGGTTCACCGTCGACGCCGACCGCTTGGCCGCCACCTCACTGATCACCACCACGTTCTCCGCCGGCCGCCGCGCCCACGCCGCGAACTCGCCCAACTCTGCCACCGACACCCGATCCCACGCCACGTCCCGCTCAGCCAGGAACGACCAGAACAACCCCAGATCGCGTGCATACGCCTCGACCGTGTTCGGCGAGCGCTCGATCCCCGTCAACCACCCCAGGAACTCGTCAAGCAACTCAACCGGCCGACCATCGAGCCCGACCACCGTCCACGACTCCACACCGCTTGACGGCATCCGCACCCGCCGGGCCACGAACCCCACCCGTCGCATCCCACCAACCTGAGCGTCATCCATGACGCACCCAAAAGTAGACCGACCGCCGGACGGACCAGCCGCCGGTCACGCCGTTCACATCGACACAACCTCACATAACGCGCCAAGCCGCACCCCCGAAAGGGCCTCCGTTCACGTCGTTCACACGTCCCGAACGACCTCACATAAAGGCGTGAACCAGCCGTGCCTGACGCTGCTCGCGGCGACCGACCGAGACCTGCTCTCGCTCCTCGACGCGCATCTCGTGCGTGTTACCGACTCCCCTCCTTCGCGCGGGTTGGGGGGAATACGCGGGGCAGGATCCAACGGCGATGCGCGGAGCGAGCCCCGGGCGCGCTTGCCGCGCCGAGCACGTCGCTCATCGACCGCGCCGTGCTGCCTGTGGCGATGCAAAAGCGGGGCCTACGCAGGACGCGAGTTTGCTGACGGTTCTGTCGATGGCGAGTCTTGTCGCGCCGGGACCGATGAGTTTCGCGGCGGTTGCCCGTCCTAACCCGCGAAGCTCGTGTCAACCCATCTCTGGAAGGAAGCGGCGTATGGCCTCACTGGTCCTGAAGATGTCCGTCTCGCTCGACGGCTATGTCGCGTCAGTCGACGGGAGCGGCGACTGGAAAGCGGCGGGACGCTCCAATGAGTCCACCAGTTGGGTCGTCGAGACCGTGAGCAATGCCCGCGCGCACCTCGTGGGTGCGGCCACCTACGCGGAATGGGCCGGCTACTGGCCGGGCGCCTCCGGGCCGTTCGCCAAGGCGATGAACGAGATCCCCAAGGTTGTGTTCTCCAACTCGCTCGCGTCCGCCGCCTGGGGCGAGACGGAGATCGCCGCCGGAGACCTGGCCGAAGCCATCACGCGGCTCAAGCGGGAGCGCCCCGACGGATACCTGCTCGCCGAGGGCGGAGCACGGTTCGCCCGGTCGCTGGTCCAGACCGGGCTAATCGACGAGTACCGCCTTGTCGTCCATCCGGTCGTACTCGGCGCGGGCGAGCGGCTCTTCAGCGCACCGCACACGATCGAGGCGACAAGCACGACGGCGTTCAGCGGCGGAGCCGTTGCTCACGTCTTCGCGGCGCGTCTGTAATCGCGCCCGATCGGCGACTCCCCTGGTGCCCGCGCGTTGCGGGTGCGCTGAGCGATCGTTGCCGAGTATCCGCATACCTCGAAGGGGTCTCGACCGGACTGGGGACAGCCGCGCCGACCGGCATCGGGCTCTGTCTCCTGGGTCCTCACGAGGATCGGTATGTCGCGCTGGGCGCGCGCGTGCTCTTGCTGATCGTCTGTTGCCAGAGCCTGTCCTCGGCGATCGGGGACACCTCCATGGCTTCGACAGCCGGCAGTGGCGGTGTCCCGTTAGCCCGTCGCTCACTCGGCGTGGCTGCGACGACGTGACATCGCTCGTGATGGCGCGCCCCGGGTGCTGATCGCGTGGGCAGATCACCCGAGGCGAGACCGGCGGGCGAGGGCTGCGTGCGCCGTCATGGGTCTAGCGCTACCACGCCGAGACGGTCACGCCACCCCAGGTCTCGGGCGCAACATCGGCCACGGACTCGGTGAAGGTCCAGAGATGACCCGCCGGGTCACGCACGCTGTACTGCCGCTCGCCGTATGCGTAGTCGGCGGGCTCGCTCGTCACCTGCGCGCCGGCGGCGACGGCGGCATGATAGTGGGCATCGACGTCTTCGACGCGGACCATGACTGACTGGGTGACACCATCCGCGGCGGCCGGTGATCGTCGTCCATGCGTGGCATCGGCGACGATCACGGCGCCGCCGCCGGCGCTGAGCTGAGCTCGGTGGTCACCGATCTGGACACGCTCGACGAACCCGAAGGCCCGGGTCAGGTACTCGACAGCCGCGCGGACATCGTCATAGGCAAGGACCGGCAGGACCGAGTACGGCGGAATGCTGGCATTGCGCATAGCCACGACAAACATCGTCTTCCACCGCGTCGCTGAATGCAACATCCGCGTCCCGGTCGCCGAACGCCCAGCGGATCAGGGCGGTCAAGACGGCGCGTCGGACTCGGCGCCGGATGCCGTGCCGACATGCTCGTCGCGCGAAAGCAGGCCTGCTGCGGCCGCTGGCGCCAGTCTCGGAAATCGCCAGCAGCGAGGCCAGCCGCGCGTGCGGGCAGTCCGTCGACGCGACTGCTGAGGCCAAGAGCCCTGGTTTCGTCCAAGCGCGGGCACGCTTACGAGGCCGGCGCCGGCGAGCGTCGCGCACCTACATTCAGAGATTTCGGGTCTCTCGGCCGAAATCGCAAGAGGCGCGCTCCTCGCGCCAGAAGCAGGAGCCAGATCAGCGACGTACGACGATAAGCGAGACTTCCCGATCCACGAACCAGCAGGCGTGCCGCCACCCGATCCGTGGCGGTCTGGGACTTCTGTCCGGCGCGGCCGGTGACTAGACCAGAAGCCGGGCCGACACGCCTCCGTCGGCGACAAGGGAGGAGCCGGCATCCGGCAGTGAGCAGCCAGCGTTCGCGCGCCCCGGCCGCCTGGATCGGCCGCCAGCTTTGGCTGCTGCTTGACCCTAAGCAGCCACGGCGAGGCCGTGACCGCTCCGCTCCACGAGCAGCCACGCCGTCGCGCGGTCGGACACGGCCGCTTCGATGGAGGTGCTGGCGGGGACACGGCTAGCGCCACAACGCGCCGAACCCGGCCGTGCACGACAGCTGGTTTAAGCACGCTGGCCGCCACCAGATGCCCGTCGCCCTCGTCGCCGCTGCCGTGACTGGTGGCATTCCAACTCGGAAGTGTCCGGAGCCTCTGGAAGGTGGCTCGAGGGTTCCGCCCGTACCGATCGACTGCGAGTGCAGCAGGTCCAGAGGACCGCGTTTCCTGCTGCACCGTCGTCCAGACCAGCGCCGCGGTCGAGCTCCGAGCCGACTTTCGCATTGATTGGCCGCGCATCTGTCACGCGCTCGAGCTGGACTCCGAGACGCCGCGCGACCTCGCAGCGGAAGCCTCGATCTTCGGCTCGGCGCGCACTCCGGTGGGCGGCCCCGGAATAACGAGCTCGACGAGTTGGCGGCGCTCGGCGGTCTCGCCGTCGACGCCATCCTGCGCGACGACGGCAAACGCGGCGCCGCGGTCGCGCCCCCGCGTGACGCGCCCGCTGCGCCCGCCGAGCTGCCCGTCACGCTCGTCCCCCGGGCGGCGATACGATCAGCGGTACTCAAGGCGGGAGCAAAGGAGCTATCGATGAGCGTGTCGGTGTTCGGTGTCGTCGGCGCCGGGTTCATGGGCTCGGGGATCGCGGAGTCCGCTGCGCGGGCGGGCAAGCACGTGATCGTCTACGAGTCGCAGCAGGCGCCGCTGGAGCGCTCGCGCGAGCGGATCGCCGCGTCCGTCAGCAAGGCTGTCGCGCGCGGCAAGTTCAGCCAGGAGGACGCCACCGCGCTTACGGGCCGTGTGATCCACACTACGCGTCTGGAAGATCTGTGTGGCACCGATGCGGTGATCGAGGCGGTGTTCGAGGATCGTCAGGTCAAGGGCGACCTTTTCGAGCTCATGGACGAGACCTTCCCCGACGCGCTGTTCCTCGCGTCGAACACGTCGTCGATTGCGATCGCTGAGCTCGCGGCACGCACGGATCGTCCCGAGCGGGTGATAGGCATGCACTTCTTCTCGCCCGTGCCGGTAATGAAGCTCGTCGAGTTGGTCGCCGCGATCGACACGGCGCACGAAACCGTCGCTGCTGCCGAGGTGTTCGTGCAGGAGATCGGCAAGCACGCGATCCACACGAAGGACCGCTCGGGCTTCATCGTCAACGTGCTGCTCTTTCCATACCTGATGTCGGCGGTGCGGCTGTACGAGGACGGGTTCGCGAGCCGCGAGGACATCGACGACGGGATGAAGCTCGGTTGCGGGCATCCGATGGGGCCGCTGACGCTGTGCGATTTCATCGGCCTGGACGTTATGGACGCTATTTGCGAGTCGCTCTATAAGGAGTTCAAACAGCCCGAGTACGCGCCGCCGCCGCTGCTCAAGCGGATGGTCATCTCCGGCCACCTCGGCCGCAAGACCGGCCGCGGTTTCTACGACTACACGGCCGCAGCGACGACGGCGACGCCCGGGGCTCGCTCGTGAGCCCCACCCCCTCACCCAGCTCGACGCCGATCAGACTCTCGCAGTTGGAACGCGACGAGCTACGCCGACCGACGCGGCGACGGCTGCCCGTCTGCTCCGGCGATGCAGCACTCTGCGCCGGCCGCGGGACCGCCAGCTCGACCGTTAGCCCGGATCGTGCACGAGTCGGCGTGAGGTGAGTGGTTCGGGTTCGGGTGGTTGGTGGGGTAGGTGATTGCGGGGATGGTAGGGCCGGTTTAGGCCATCGCGCGGCGTTGTGGGTGTTGGCGGCGGTTGTGGTGGGTGGTCGGCGGCAGGCTGTACCGAGATCCGAGCACGCTCGCGGCCCGTTCTCACGGCCACTGCGCGTCGGGGTAGGTGTAAGAGGAGTCGTACGTGCCGACGAGACTCCCGACGGCGCGGTTGGCGAATCGAACTGCGATCACGATCGTGTGATACGTGCGCTCATCGGTCTTGTTTGTCATCTCGGCCATCACCGACGAGATCGGCCCTGCGAGGTGTTCGAGCATGTCAAAGCCGTGACACAGCGTCTCGAACAGGTTGCGGTGCGGGCTCGACCCGGGATTCGCCTCGCCGCCAAAAGCGCCAGGGGGCAGCGGGTCATGCGATGCGTCGTGGGCGCCGACGAGAGCCGCGCCGCGCTCCCGAGCGTAGGTAGTCGATTCGATGTGCGGTTGCGGAAGTGTCTCAGCTCCGCCTCCTCGCGCCAGATCGGCTACGGCCTGAGTGGAAGTGAACCTCTGCGACTATCGCCACCGCGATCGCCGTGGCCGAAATCCAGTCCACGACCAGACAGAACGGCGGCCACCAGCGCGTGCCCGCGACAAACTGGCTGCGGTGCTGCCACAGGTCCTTCCGACCGTGGCCGGCAAGGCCGACCACCAGCAGCCACGACGACGCTGTGACTGCTGCTGCGGCGACGATGACGAAAGCCGACGCGACGCCGGCCTCAACGGCGATCACTTCCGCGCGTCCGTCGGCCACCGCAAAGCCGATGTAGATGAACGCTATGCCAGCGAGATCGATGGCGTATACAGTCGCCGTTTCGAGCCACCAAAGGCGAGCGGCGACCCCAGGAGGTCGTCGACTTCTTCGGCGACAAGTGCTGCTGGCTACCCGTCGAACGGCGCGTGCCGGAGCTGTAGCCCGAACGCGGCGTAGCGGTACAGCCAGCCGACCCGCCCGCGCGGCATCGCCCGCATGTGAGCGCGGCAGAGCCCGTCCCACTCGGCCTTGAACTCGTGTCGAGGGTGGCGCTCGAGGACCGCCGCCTTCGCCTCCGGCTCGATCTCCCACAGCCGCATGCCGAGCACGTCGAGCGCCGCGGCGGCGTTGACCAGGTGAGCCTCGGCCCCCCGCTCGCGCGCGACCGCCGGGTTGAGGTGCAGGGCGATCGCCTCCTCCGCGGCGCGCCGCCGCGCCTGTGGCTCGAGCGGCGCGTGTAGCGCGCGCACGGCGAGGACGCTGTCGACCGTGAAGCAGCAGTCGTGGCCATCGGCCGCCGCGACCGGCATCCCCGCGTCGTGGAGCAGCGCGGCGACGTAGAGGAGCTCCTCGTCGAACGTGATCCCGTCCTGCGCGGCGAGGATCGCGCCCCAGAGGTAGCAGCGGCGCGAGTGGCTCGCCACCGACGGCGGCAGCCCACCGCACACCTCCTCGGCCTCCCGAGCCGCCGCGCTGTCCGGGATGCGGATGTCGCGCGGGTCGAGTCGCCCGACCCGGTCTCCCGATCTGCCGAGCCGGCGCGCGAGCAGCATCGCCTGGAACCGTATGCCGAGCGCCATCAGCTCGAGCTGCTCACGGCGGCTGAGCCGCCCGCGGGTCCGCTCGAGCCATGCAACGCTGCCGATCTCGGCCATCGAGGCGAAGAGTACGCGCGCGAACGTCGGGCCGCTCGTCGATCCGTCACAGCGTGACTTCTGTCGCTTGCGCGGGTCACTACCTGGGAACCGTCCTCCCTCGCCTACAGGACATGGCGTAAATCGTTGGGTATCTGACCTTGGCGCCACCCACGATTTCGGCCACACTTGGCTCATGCCACGCACCCGAAAGATTCTGATCCTGGCGGTCGAGGGCTCCCAGTCGCTCGATGTCTTCGGCCCGGCCGAGGTGTTCGACTACGCCCAGCGCGAGGTCCCCGGCGCCTACCGCGTACAGGTGGTTGGACCGTCGAGCAACGGGTCGATCACTCTGAGCAACGGGGTCGGCCTGCACATCGCTCCGCTGCCCGATCCAGTCCCCAGTCACGAGACGCTTGTGGTGGCTGGCGGTATCGGTGCGCGGGCGGCGGTCGACAACCAGGAGGTCCTGGAATGGATCGTCCAGGCGTCGCAGAAAGCCAGGCGGACCGCCTCGGTGTGCACCGGCGCCTACTTGCTGGCCGCCGCCGGACTGCTCGACAACCGGCGCGCCACCACCCACTGGCGATTCTGCGATGACCTCGCCGGGAGGTACCCCCACGTGCAGCTCGATCCGGACCCGGTTTTCCTCCGCGACGGAGACATCTGGACCTCAGCCGGCGTGACGGCCGGCATGGACCTCGCGCTGGCCCTCGTCGAGGACGATCTCGGGCCTGAGGTCGCGCTGGCCGTGGCTCGGATGCTGGTCGTCTTCCTCAAGCGCCCCGGCGGACAGTCGCAGTTCAGCGGAGCTCTCTCGGCCCAACAGGCGAGCCGGCCGGCGCTGCGCGAGCTGCAGGCTTGGATCGCCGGCCACCTCGACGGCAACCTCTCGGTGACGGCCTTGGCCGAGCGGGCGAACATGAGCGAACGATCGTTTACTCGCGCCTTCCGGCGCGAGGTCGGCCAGACCCCAGCCGCCTACGTGGACAGGCTGCGCATCGAGCATGCGCGTGCGTTGCTCGAGGACGGAGCGCCGTCACTGGAAGCGGTAGCTCAATCGGCGGGCTTTGCCAGCGCCGAGGTATTGCGCCGCGCTTTCCACCGTCGCGTCGGCGTCTCGCCCGGCGACTACCGCGCCCGCTTCCGACTAGCCGCCTAACCCCGACCGAGTTCCCCCAACGCAAGCGAGGGGCCCGGCCGCTCATAGAAGCCCCATCTGTTTCGAGGAGTTCGCATGACCACAATCACCCCGAACCACAACAGCCGCTCGCTTCGGCACTTCACCCGCCACTACTTGGAGATGGTGTTGGCGATGGTGCTCGGCATGGCGGTGCTCGGCGTCCCTGCCACGGCCGCGCTCGGCGTCGCCGGCATCTCGATGTCGGAGCTGCATCACGATCTGCCTGCGCTGATGCTGCTCGGCATGGCGGTCACCATGACCGTGCCGATGGTGGCTTGGATGCGCTACCGCGGCCACGGTTGGGCAGCGTCCAATGAGATGGCCGCGTCGATGTTCATCCCGAGCTTCGCGGTCGTCGGGGTGCTGGCGGCGAGCGCGGTCACCGACATCGGTGTGCTGATGACCATCCAGCACGTGGTGATGCTGCCCGCGATGTTGGTGGCGATGCTGCTGCGCCTCGATGAGTACGCCGGCGGGCACAGCCACGGCTCCGAGGCGCAGGGCGTAACGGCGTGAGCCGCGGAACTTGCATCGCGTCCGTCAACTTGGTTAGTGTCGGTGCCGCAGGAGAGAGAGGAGGCAGATGACTCGCACGACCGTACACAGCGATGTCGTCGTGGTAGGCGGTGGCCAAGCCGGACTCGCAATCGGCTATCACCTCGCCCAGGAGGATCGGAACTTCACCATCCTGGAAGCCGCTGGCCAGCCCGCAGCCGCCTGGCGTGCCCGTTGGGACTCGCTGCGGCTCTTCACGCCCGCTCGCTACGACAGCCTGCCCGGCAAGCCATTCCCCAGCGACCCGGACAGCTATCCCGGCCGCGACGAGGTGGTCGAGTACCTGACCGACTACGCGCAGCAGTTCGACCTGTGCGCCGTCTGCTTCAGCGGCGACCCTCTTTCGAATTGGAGAACGAGCATGAACGACAACTTCCCCACTGCGACCACCGGCCTTATGGAGGCGACGCGAACCGACGAGGTCCGGCTCGCGGACGGCGACAGCTTCGATCTGCACATCGGCCCCGTGGTCAAGCGCGTCGCCGGCGCGGACTTGCGCATGCTCGCCTATAACGGCTCCATCCCCGGCCCGACGCTGCGGGTCAAGCAGGGCTCTGAAATAGAGGTGAACATCGTCAACGACGGCGACCACGAGACGACCGTGCACTGGCACGGTCTGCGCCTAGAGAACCGCTACGACGGCACGCACGAGACCCAGCCGCTGATCCCCGTGCGCGGCAGCTACACCGTGCGGGTCTCCTTCCCCGACCCCGGCGTGTATTGGTTCCACCCGCACGTTCGCGAGGACTACGGCCAGGAGCTCGGCCTCTACGGTAACGTCGTCGTCGACCCACCCCAGGCCGACTACTGGGCTCCAGTGCACCGCGAGCTGACGCTGACACTCGACGACCTGCTGATCGAGGACGGGCAGATCGCCGGCTTCAGCCGCTCAGAGACAACCCACTCGGCCATGGGCCGCTTCGGCAATGTGCTGCTGGCTGCCGGCGAGGACGAGCTCTCGATCGACACTCGCTGGGGCGAGGTGGTGCGCCTGTATCTGACCAACACCGCCAACACGCGCGTCTTCCGGGTGCAGCTGCCAGGCGCGCGCATGAAGCTGGTCGGCGGCGACAGTGGCCGCTGCGAAGTCGAGCAGCTCGTCGAGCACGTCACCCTGGCGCCGTCCGAACGGATGATCGTCGACGTCCTCTTCGACCAGCCCGGAGAGCTCGCGCTCGAGCACCGCACGCCGGAGCGCACCTACAAGCTGGCGGCGATCACCGTTTCCCAGGAAGCGGCAAGTCCAGCCCTGAGCGAGCAGTTCGAGTTGCTGCGGCGGGACCCCGAGCTGGCGGAAGAGCGTGTGCGGCTACAGGGGGACCTCGAGCGCGAGCCCGATAGGCGGATCGCGTTCATCGCCGAGATGGACATGCCCGCGCCGGAGGGCGAGGGGCCCGTCTTCTACACCTGCCCGATGCATCCAGAGGTGGTGAACGAGGAGCCGGGGCACTGCCCCGACTGCGGTATGAAGCTCATACCCTCGGCCGCGTCGGCCACGTACACCTGTCCGATGCATCTGGAGATCGTGACCGAGGAGCCCGGCCCCTGTCCTGAGTGCGGCATGAAGCTCCTGCCGTCCGCTCTGGTGTCGGAGGCCGGCGGCAGTGAACACGACCATCACAGTCACGAGCACGCCGACCACGACCACGAGCACACCGGCCACGGCCACGCCCAAGCTGCGGCGGACGGGATCGAGTGGGAAGACGACATGGTGGAGGTGAATCGCATCACCACCCCGGCCAACATGCGCTGGAAGCTGATCGACCGCGACACCGACGCCGAGAACCACGCGATCGAGTGGAAGTTCCGCGTCGGCGACAGGGTGAAGATCAGGCTGCTGAACGAGATGGCCGGGGACCATCCCATGCATCACCCATTCCACGTGCACGGAGCCGGCCGGTTCCTGGTCCTGGCTCGTGACGGCGAACCCGAGCAGAACCTGGTGTGGAAGGACACGGTGCTGATCTGCACCGGCGAGACCGTCGACATCCTGCTCGAGGTGACCAACCCTGGCCGCTGGATGGCTCACTGCCACATCGCCGAGCACCATGAGAGCGGCATGATGTTCAGCTTCGACGTCGAGCCGGCGGAGGAGGTGAACGGGTGAAGATCGCGTTCGTCCTCTATCCGGACTTCACGGCGAGCGTCAGGGGACAGCGACGGGGCCAGCGTCGTAACCCCTTAAGGCGTAACGCGGCCGTGGCCGGCGTCTGCGGTGACGATTGCTTTCGTCGTCCAGCCGTCGCCGAGCCGACGATCGAGTTGGCGACCTAGGCGGGGTTCAGCCAGCGCGCAACGGTGGGGAGCGAGGTACCCAGCTCTTCAGAAGGACCCTGCCTCGCCCAATCGGGGCACCAAACCAAGTATCAGTTGTTTCGAAGAACCGCCCGATGCAAGGATGTGAGAGCCCAATTCTTTGACGCTCAACGCCGGGACGCCCCCGCCGCTGGCGGGCGCCGCTCCGGGGGACGTAGGATCGCCGGGTTCGTCGTCCACCGAGGAGAGGGATGAATGCATACAGCCAAGCGACTACGGTTGGCATCCGCGGTGCTCCTGGCAGGCGCATCGATCAGCGCGTACGTCGCGGTGACAGCCGCAACCGCAGACGCCGGAGCGCATCACGGCCAAACGGCTCATCACCACGGCAACGGTAAACGTCACGCCAACAAGCCTGGACCGAGCGTCACGCGGTTCAACCTCAACGGCTACGTGATCGACGCCAAGTACACCCTCGGACGTAACGAGGGGAACACCTTCCGCCAGACCTATACAGCTTCGACGGTCCAGGGCGTCCCGATCAAGGGGCCGTCGGTCGGGATGAGCTTCCCGCCCGAGGACTACGTCGCGATGCCGATCGGGCACCACCAGCTCTACGTGGCCTGGATCGACCCGACGCAGAACGACGCCCTCGTCGACGTATTCGTGATGAATTTCAAGACCCACGTCGTGTTCGACTACGCCCCGGGCAGCCTCACCCCGGAGAGTTCGGGCTTCATCACGGTTCGGAAGCAGGGCGCGGAGCACCTTCCGTAGTCCTAGAAGCGGCCGCCGGAAGCGTTCGTGCTTGACGCGCCCCGTGAGCTTGAGAGTGCGCCGGGACGCTGAAAAGATGGTGGGATGAGCACCACGCTGCAGTTCGACGAGGAGGCTTCGCGGCGGGCCGAAGCGACATATATGACGCTTGATGTTGTCGAGCAGCGTCATGCCATACGCGCGGCCCTGGCGCTCGGACCGGGGGAGAACGTGTTGGACATCGGATCGGGGCTGGGACTCCTGGCCTGCGAGATGGCGGCCGAGGTGGGCGCTGGCGGCTCGGTCGCCGGCATCGACCCGAGCCAGAGCATGCTCGCGCTCGCGCGCGGCCGTCGGCCGCCGGAGGGCGCCGCCGAGATCCGGTTCGTCGCCGGCGAAGCCTGCACGCTCCCGTTCGCCGGTGAAACGTTCGACGCCGCGGTGGCAACGCAGGTGTACGAGTACGTGGAGGACATGCCGAAGGCGCTCGGGGAGGCATTCCGCGTGCTGCGACCGGGCGGCAGGTTGCTCGTGCTCGACACCGACTGGGGATCGATCGTGTGGCACTCACGCGACCCAGAGCGCATGCGGCGCTTGCTCGCCGTCTGGGATGAGCACCTGGTTGACCCCCATCTCCCCCGGCGGCTGACCGCACTCCTGTCGGCAGCGGGATTTTCGGTCGCGCGCCGCGCGGCGATCCCGCTGATGAACGCTGGCTATGACCCGAACACTTTCAGCGCCGGCCTGATCGGCTTCATCACGGCGTTTGTTCCGGGTCGGCAGGGGGTGAGCGAGCGCGATGCGCGGGACTGGGCGGAGGATCTCAAGGCGCTGGGTGATGACTACTTCTTCAGCCTCAACCGATACCTGTTCCTGGCATTGAGGTAGCGCGCGCCGGCCTCCTCCGCCAAACACGCTTCGCGGGCAGCGCGACGCCGCCACGTCCGCGGTCCCCCTCCCTCGGTCCCGCGACACTCCCTCTTCGCAGCCGCCCGACGCCCACTTCGCGCAAAGAGTGCACAGTTCGCGGACGAACGCTTTCGACGTTCCGGCACCCAGCTGCACGCCACCGCTTCAGACGGTATGTAGGACCGGCTGGCTGGAGATCGAAGGTAGTCGGATCCCCGCGCAGCGGGGTTGATGTTCGCGTCGAAGATTGCAGCTTCGGTGCGGGCCACATCTACGAGGAGGTGCCGACATACCTGACGGTATCCGCTGGGTCGGCCTGGACGTGCACGCCCGCGAGTCGACGCTCGCGATCTTTGATCAGGCCACAGGTGAGGTGACCACGAAGCGGGCGGTGGGTCGCCCGCACGAGCTCGTGCCGGTGTTGCGGGGGATCCCGCGGCCGGCGCGGATGGTCTATGAGGCAGGCCAGACCGGCTACGGTTTGGCCTGCCGGGCTCTGGCGGAGGGGATCGAGCTCAGGGTGTCGGGATCGTTCCCTCACAGCACACCACCGGCGCGCAGCGGCGGCTCGGATCGATCACCTAGGCTGGCTCCCACGCCCGCCGACTGCTGGTCGAGGCGACCTACCACTATTTCCACAGTTCCCGTTGCGGCTGGCAAGGCGGCCCGAGCCATCCCGGCTCGCGCACACAACTCCGCGATTGTCGCCCGAGCACCCGCTCCGGGCGGGCGCGCTCGACACTAGACGGCGGACGTGCGACGAACAGAGGCCAGCCCCCGAATATGAGCATGACCAACCGACGCGAACCCCGCGAACGCCCGGACCGCCTTGTGAACCGCAACCACATCACCCCCGCACCATCAACCAGACAATGGCCATCAACCCCTACCCCTCGACAACAAATATGACAAACGGCCTGGAAAATCGCCGGTTTTGGACCCGGCCTTGGTCGCGGTGTCGGGCACCTGGGTCCGCTTTCGAGCGGTCGCGCGCCGCCTGGCTGGCAACAGTCCGGGGCCCGGGTCGGTGGCGGCGGATCGGCACTAGACGCCGATACCGAGCAGACCCATGGGCCGAGTTCTACCGCGCGCTGGCTGAGCGCGATCAGGCACCTCAGGACGAGCTGCCGTGCGAGCTAGTCTCGGTCGAGGTGTCGCTCGATCAGGTGGCCGACCTGCGGACCGGCAGGGCGCAGGCGGCGCTGGGGTTACCCAGGCTGCGGCCTACCAGGGCGCAATGGCCGGCTTTTCAGGCTGTTGGCGAACGGCTGGCGTCCCACGGCGCTCATGGGATCGTGTACGCGTCGCCGGCGCGCGCTCGAGCGGTATGTCTGTGCGTGTTCGAGGCTGGATTCCCTAGCCTCAAACAGTCGGGCGAACCTCTCAGGATCGACGTCCCTCCCCCACCGCCGCGGGGTCTTAGAACCTAACTTTGCGTGGCTGGGCCGGTAGCTGGAGTCCGGTTTGCGCTGGTCGTGATCGCTGCGGTGGCCGCGGGTTTGAGGAGGTGGTCGAGCTCGGCTTCGAGACGACCGACGAGGGCAGTGTCCCCGGCGACAGCGCGTAGCATCTCGAGGGTTGCGTGGTAATGCGTGAGCTGGCGCGGGTCGTTGGTTCGTCGAGTCGAGGCCCGGAGTAGCGTCAGCTCGCGGACTTTGGAGATCTTGTCCGCGGCGAAGATCGCGATCGCGATCGCGTCGGTCTCGGCGCGGGCGACGCGGTCGGCTGATCGCGCCGGACGGGACGATCGACTGGCTGTGCGTCCCGCGGTTTGACTCGCCGAGCGTGTTCGGGGCTCTGCTTGACCGCGGCGCCGGCGCCTTTCGCCTCGGCCCGTTCGGCATCAACGTGCCGAGCGGACGGATCTACGAGCCCGGGACGAACACGCTGGTCACGTCCTGGAAGACGCCCAGCGGCTGGGCGACAGTGCGCGAAGCGCTCACGATGGGACCGCGACGCGGCGAGGATATCGTCACACCCCAAACCCGGCCGCCGGCCGACGAGGACGCCGAACACCGGGCTCATCGCGCCATCGCCTGCGTCGAGGGCAGCGTCGAGATCGAGCTCGTGTGCGAGCCCGGCTTCGACTACGGCCGAGTGCTAGGCGAGTGGTCGCTCTCAAGCGATCGCCACCGCGCGGAGGTGACGGGCGCCGGTCAGACGATGACGCTCCAGACCGACACGCTGCTCGGGATCGAGGCCAATCAAGTGCGGGCTCGGCATGTGCTGCGCGAGGGCGAGGAGGTTATTGCGCCTGTCCTGGGGCGAGGCGGTCACCCCGCCGGCGAACGTCGAGGAAGCCAATGCCCGGCTGAATGCCACCAACAAGTTCTGGCGTCACTGATCCGGTGCTCGCCAAGGCGAGCCTGCCCCTTCGCGAACGTGATCTGGATTGCCCGTCTGAAGCCGCCGGCACAAAGAGACTGAACCCGCGTCCCCTGCTCGCGTCTGAAGCCGACCTGGTACGTCTCAGACCGGGGCGCGTCGTTGCTCGGCAGACAGACCGTCGCCGCGTCGCGACTGATGGATGCGGGATCGGCGTCGAGAAGTACCCCCACGGCCCGGCGTGCGCTGCAATCAGCCGGCGCGATTCCCCGCACCTCCGTGCTCACCGTCAGACGTCTGGCGTATCGCGCATGCCGACAGCGCGTCTGGGATGGTGCGCCGCCCGCTCCTAAGTTGTCATCGACGGTCAATCCGAACGGAGGTGACAACGTGAAACGAGCGGTTCTCGGCTCATCGATGCTGGGGTGGCTTCGGCCGAACCGGGGTGCGCGACGGCAGAGCGGTCACTCCAGCTGAATGTCTGTTCTCGGCACCAGCCGGGCGGGCCCGCGCCCCCCGCACGACGGGCGACCGTCTGACCGCGTGGTCGAAACGACCGAAATGATCGATGAGCGCCTGCTTGATCCGCATGCGCTTGGCGATCACATCGACCGGCTGTACCGAGCAGCCAGGGCTCTGTGTGGATCGCGAGAGGAGGCCGAGGATCTAGTCCAGGACACATTTGCGCGCGTTCTACGCAGACCGCGGACTCTGAGCGCAGACAGTGACATCGGCTATCTGGTGCAGGCACTCCGGAACACGTTCCGGAGCACTCGTCGAACCGCTTCGCGGCGACCGCGGACTGAGCCTCGTCCCGATCAGCTCGAGTTCATAGAGGACCGGCACGCGGCAAGGCCGGAAGCGAGTATCGAGGCGGCGGAGGTATACGCCGCCATTTCCGCGCTTCCCGACGACTTCCGCGATGCGCTCGTCGCGATCGACGTGGTGGGCCTCTCGTATCGCGAAGCTGCGTACGCGCTGGGGGTGCACGAGGGCACGATCACGAGCAGGCTCTACCGTGCACGTCAGCGTGTCGCTCACGCAGTGGACATATGAACGAGCACGCCTCCGCGTCCGATGCCGATCGGGGTCCCGGGTCGCTCGATGCCGCGTCGGCCGGCGACCGCGCACCTAACGACAGCGAGGTGCCGCGCGAGTCGAAACCTAGATCCCCAATCTCTCGCCGCCGGCTGATCCTCGTCGATGCCCTGATCGTGATTACGACCGTGCTGGCCGTTGTGGGAATGCTCTCGATATGGGCCAATCGTCTGCTGTTCAACCCCGACAATTGGGAGAAGACAAGTACGCAGCTGCTTCAGAACAGCGACGTCCGCACCGCAACCTCAAACTACGTCGTCGACCAGCTGTACGCGAACGTGGACGTTGCCTCGCTGATCAAGTCCGGGCTGCCTCCCCGATTGGCGCCGCTCGCGGGCCCTGCTGCGGGGGCGCTGAGAAACGCGGCCGTTCAGGGCGTCGAGCTCGCGCTAACACGCCCAGAGGTTCAGAGCCAGTGGGCCACTGCCAACCGTGCGGCGGACCAGACCTTCATCGCGATCGTCAACGGCGGTAAGGGGGCGGTCAAGGTCAACGGCGGCGTCGTGACGCTTGACCTAGCCTCGGTCGTTAACGACGTGGCAAGTCGGCTCGGGCTGCCGGCAGGTCTCGGGTCAAAGCTTCCCGCGTCGGTGGCGAACCTAGCGGTGTTTAGGTCAGACCAGCTGAAGTACGTGCAGGACGGCGGCAGAGCGGTGCGCTCACTCGCGCTGTGGCTGACAATCGTCGTCCCGCTGCTCTACGCGCTGGCGATCCTGATCGCTCGTGGGCACAGGCGGCGAACGCTGATGACCGCGGGGTTCTCGTTTGTCTTCGCGGGCGTCATCGGTGTGGCCGGCCGTTCGATTCTGGAGTCGCAGATCACGAACTCGCTCGTGAGCGAGGCTTCGCTTCGCCCGGCCGTCCGCGCCGCGGTGACGATCGCGACCGGGATCCTCGGCCAGATCGCCGGAGCGTTCATTGTCCTCGGGCTGACGGCGGCGGCGGCGGCCTGGTTCGCCGGCCCGGCACACGTCGCCGTCGTCGCCCGTCGCGCAGTCGCTCCGTTCCTGCGCGAGCGGACCTGGGGAGCATTCGCCATCACAGCCGGCGTAATGGTGCTGATCTTCCTCTGGCAGCCGATCCCCTCGACCGGCACGCCGGTAGGCATCACCGTGTACCTGGTACTCGCATTGCTCGGAACCGAGGCCCTTCGGCGACAGACCGCGGTCGAGTTCCCCGACGCGATGCCAGGTGACGCGACCGCAGCAATCCGCGCGCGATTCCACGCTCTCCGCGACCATCGACGGCGCCGCAAGGCATCGGCCCAGCTCCACCCGTTGCTAATGCGTCGCTCCCCGACCAACTCGAGCAGCTAATCGCGCTGCGCGATCGCGGCGAGCTAACCCCCGAGGAGTACGCCGGCGCCAAGGCAAATCTGCTTACGACGAGCACGTAACAGGCGTCGGACCAGCGATTCGCCCTCGACACCTCCGACAAGCAAACGAGCGCGGCGAGCAAGCTGCACGAGACGCCGATCAAGCGAAGGCCGAATGGGACGCTCGCCTTGACACCCAGCGACAAGCTGCCGATGACGCCCAGCGGGCAGAGCATGCCCTGAAACCACCACGGTCCGTGTTCAGAGCGGTGGATTCGGTAGATCTCCCGTGAGCCCTTGAGAGCGCGGCCGAGAGACCCTTTGGGAAGCGTCACCGGGCCGCGGAGCACGCAGAGCAGCAGCCGACGGTAACGACCGGACCGGCGCCGAGAGACCAGCCCGGCATGGCCGTGCTATGAACCCGGGTCGGGTCACGTTCATGCTCGACTGGCCTCCGGACCCGGCGATGTGGTCGCGTTATTGCCTCAAAACGTGACTATCGCCGTCGCGCCCGGCGATGGGACAGGACGCCGCGCAGCCCGCATAGCCCCGTTGCTGGGACAGACGACCGGGCGGGTCAGACGGGAATCGCACCGCCCAGGACGCAGCGGGCACCGTCCAAGCTGGGCTCGCGCCGGCTGACGTTCCCCTTGCGGCGCGTCCAGAGACGTTCGTGGCGCGGAGCGGTAGCCAGAAGCGGAATCACCCCGGGAACGCAGCGTTAGTCAACCCCGAGGCTAGGCGAGCAGGAACAGAAAGAAGTGCGCTTCGACGCGGTCGGTGAGGTGGTGGCGGATCGGGCGGACGTCGAGCGCGTCCTTGATCGTGCGGTATGCGCGCTCGGCCATCTTCAGTTGCTTGTAGACGCGCACGACGGCTTGGGTGGTGAGCTGCTCGGTGGGGCAAGTGGTTCTGAGCACGTAGATCCCGTCGAGCGCGGCCTCCGCCTGGATCTGTTCGGTCTTGCGCTGGTAGGTGAAGCAGCCGTCTGTGATCTGGGTCTCGAAGTGTTTGGCGACCTTATATTTGTTGATCACGCGGCCGGCGCGCTGCCCGATCTTGCCGGCGTCGGCGCTGCGGAGCGAACCGCGCGGCCCTGAGACCATCTGCTTGACCTTCTCCAGCTCGCGCTCGGTCGCGGCGAGCAGGGCCTCGCGTTTGCGGGCGCGCTCGGCGGCGAGGTGCGGGTTGCGGCACACGATCAGCCGCTCGGCGGGGAACTCATCGGAGGTGATCTCGGCGAGGTTGGTCTGGTCAAACAGCGAGAGCTGCAGATCGCCAGTGCCGATCAGCTTGCGGATCTGGGCTGTCTTGAGCGCGGACACGAACCCGGCGCCGAGTTCCTTGAGCGTGGCCGCGTGCGCGTCGGTGATCATCGCCCGGTCGCCGACGAGGATCACCCGCTCGATCCCGAACTGCTCCTTGATGGTGTCGATCACGCCCGGGACGGTGCTCGGGTCCGCGGTATTGCCGGGATGCACCCGCACCGATACCGGCCGGCCTTCGGGCGAGCAGACCAGGCCCCAGTTGATCTGCGGCTTGCCCGGCTTGCCGTCGCGGCTGTGTCCCAGCGCCGCCAGCTCGCAGCAGCGGCCCTCCACGTAGCTGGAGGAGAGGTCATAGAGCACAAATCCGCCGTCTTGAAGGTGCCGGCGCGCGAGCGCTTTCTCGATCCTCTGCTGGCGGTCGAGCAGCCAGTCCATCGCGCCTAGCAGCTCCGCCTCGGTCACCTCGCCGAGCGTGAGCTCGTCGGCGAGCGTGCTTTGGCCGAACCGGCGGGTCATCGACAGCTTCGAAGCCGGTGCGATCACCAGCTGGCAGATCAGTCGCCACCGCCAGGTCCCGCTCGCGGCAGCGCTCCCGCGACAGGAGCCGCTCCAGGTCTAACTGCCGCAGCACGCCGAGCACGGCGGCGACGTGCCCGTGCGGCAGCGAGCGCTCGATCTCGAACCCCTCCTCGAGATCGACCAGCGCCCGGCCTGCGAGCATCCCGCGGATCGCGTCGATGATCGGTAGCGGCAGGTGCGAGAGGTTCCCGAGGTTCTCGTGGCGGACCTTGCCACCCTCGCGGTAGGAGCGGCGCAGCAGGTAGGACGTGTACTCCTTCCCACCCTTCCCCTGCGTCTTGATTGTGGCTACGTGAGCTTGGCCGCCACGACGAGGCATTACCGGCAGCATAACGACAGTCTCGGACAGAATCAAACTATAACTTTGGCTACATCAAACCGCCGAAAAGAAGCCCGGTCCCCGTAAACACGGACGATCGGGCGTCAAACCCCCAAAAACTTCCGGTTAGCCTTGGCGGCGTGGTCTCGTTGAAGAACGCTACGGGCCGGGGCGCGCGCAGCGTCGGTCATAAGCGGGTGCGGATCCGGTGAGTGAGTCCAGGCAAGACATCGAGGGGTTGCCGGTGCTGTGGCAGCTTCAGGTCTCGCACTACGTGGAGAAGGTGCGCTGGGCACTCGACTATAAGCGCGTCCCGCACATCCGCCGCTCGTTGCTTCCCGGGGTTCACATCCGGGAGGCGAAGCGTCTGACTGGAGATACATCGACCACGCCCGTGCTTACGCTGGACGAGCGGTCGATCGGCGATTCGACGCGAATCATCGCTGCGATCGAGCAGCGCTGGCCACAGCCGCCGCTGTACCCGGATCAGCCGGCGCAGCGGCGTCGCGCGCTCGAGCTGGAAGAATTCTTCGACGAGGAGCTGGGACCGCACATCCGGCGTGCCTTCTACTACGACCTGCTCGCGCATCCGGAGCTGTTGGTGGCGCTATTCACCCTCGGCGATCCGGTCGCAGCGCGGAACCTAGGTCAGGCACTGCCCGCGCTGTGTGCGGGTATCCAACAGAGATTCGCGATCACCGCTGAGACCGCCGCGGAGAGCCGCGCGAAAACTGTCGCGGCGATGGATCGGCTCGAGCGAGAACTTTCCCCGAGTGGCTATCTCGTCGGCGACTTCTTCACCGTCGCTGACCTCACTGCTGCGGCGTTGTCTTATCCGGCGGCGCGCCCTCGCGAGTTCCCGTACCAGATGGTCGCCGACGATGACCTATCGGACACGGGGCGGGCGTTCCGCGACTCATTGGCACGGCGACCAGCCGGTCGGTGGGTCGCAGAGATCTACCGTCGGCACCGCGGGCGGTCGGCCGAGGTCGCGACTGATGCGGCAGCGATGCTCGACTCCGACTGAGGCTTGCCCCGGTCGTTGGCTCGGACCCGTCTTTGCCAGACCGGGCAGAGATCGATGTTGCCGCGCGACCCAAGCAGCCGTTCATGGTCGAGGGCCATCACTTCATTCGGGCCGGTTATCGAGAGACGTGCGTTCGGGCCACGGGCTGCGCTGCACCAGGACACCAACAGGGCCTGCTTGAGCCGGATGCATTGAAGGTGGACGTCCGGTTCTGAGGTAGGCCGAGCGCAACGCGCTCGGCCTATCCGACACAACCGGCACTCTCGCGGGGGGTTTTCGCGTCATCCGAGATGACTGCTTCCGGTCGGATGCGCACCCGATCCGTCGCCAGCATCACTGACTTTGGCTCGCCAACATCGAGTACCTGCCTGGCGGGATCGCTTTTCATACTCGGTCGCCGCGGATCGGATGATCGCTTCGGCCACGCAAGTGTGGTCCGTCGGCGCCAACGCGGGACGAGTGCTCATTGGCCACGTACGCGGTCGTCAGCTGGCCAACGTCTCGGGCCATTCCCTTGGCGGCGACCAGGGGATGGCGTCCGTGCCGCGCAATCGTTGCCGTGGATGGCATGGCAGATCAGAGTGGTCGCCATGTCCGCGGGTGATGTGCCCGCCGAGCGGAGGGAAATGTCGCTGCCGGTTCGCTAGTTGTGTTCGTCAAGCAAGCCGGACTGGCAAGCAGGACTGCTGTGGCGGGTTGCACTAGCTCTTGGTGTGCGGGTGAAAGAGGGTGCTGCCGCGGCTGTTGACGCGAACCGCGTCATGCAGTGCGCTGCCGTGCAGCCAGCGCTTCCAGGGCAGGAACCACATCGTCCATCCGTTGTCGAAGACGCCGGCCCTGGGGCTGCCGGTGATCGTCACCGGGTCGCCGGGGACGGCCATCTTGTAGTAGATCTCGGCGTCGGCGGGCGACATGTTGACGCACCCGTGGCTGACGTTGGCGAAGCCCTGCTCGCCGACTGACCAGTACGCGTCGTGCAGGTAGTCGCCGCTCCAGGTGAAGCGCACCGACCACGGCACCTCGATGTCGTACCCCGGACCCTTCATGTCGACGGGGTTGCTCTTCTCGATCGTGAGGTAGGCCCCGTTCGGCGTCTCGTCGCCGGGGCGCCCCGAACTGATCGGCCATTGCGCGAGCACCTTGCCGTCGCGGTGAACGGTCATATGGTGGCTGCTCGTACTCGCCCTGACGATCAACGCGCGGCCGATCCTGAATGACTGCGTCAGCGTGTGGACCCCAAACACGCCGGGCGCGCCCCGCACCCCGTCGAGGTGGGCGACGAAGCTGATCCGGGTATGCGCCGGCCAGTAGTGGTGGGGGCGGAAGTACAGGCACGTGGGGGCCGTCCCGCACTCATCGTCCCAGTACCACGAGCCGGTCACGGGCGTGGAGCTCTTGACCTGAAGCGCCTTCTCGATCGCCCTGCGGTTCGTGATCGTGTGGTCGAAGTAGAGGATGATCGGCATCCCCACCCCGTAAGTCTGGTTGTAGCCCTCAACGGTCCGGGTGACGAACGTCTGCTTCGGACTAAACGTGTGGAACGAGCTGGTCTTCGTCACCGGCGCGCCGGAGGGTCCGGCGCCAGATGCGCTGACCGTGTAGTGCTCGCCGACGCCAAGCGCCCAGGTGCTGTGCCAGCCAGTGCGGGCCTGGTTCATCGTCCCCGCAACCGCCGTGTCGCCAGCTCGGGCCCGTACCCTGATGAGCGTGCCGCCGGTCGCGGTAACCCTCAGCCCACGATCCGGCCGACGGTCAGAGCCACCGGAAGGCGTGATCGCGATTCGCACCTCGCTGGCGGTCGCCGTGGCGCGCGATCCGCCCCCCGCTTTCGAGCCTGCGTGACCACCGGCCGCTTGCGCGCCACGCGCCCGAGAGCCCCCTCCACAGCTGACAAGCATCAGCCCACCTAGAACGCACACGACGGCCCCCACGACAACGCGCGTCCAATCCCAACAGGACACCCCTGAGCCAGCGCCACGGACGTATCGCAACTCGGACCTCCACTTCGAGACCGACCAAGCTTACGCGCTGCCAGCCCCCGGTCCTCGCCAACGATCTGACCAAAGCCGCTACCAACACCAGGCGACTCGGCCGCGACCCGCCTCGGCGGCGGACGGCGGCCTCGCCAGTCATGACCGCCCACCCTCACACGCCGACGCCCAGCCGCGGCAAATGACCCACACAGGCGATCAGCCGGCAACTCGAAATGCCCCACGAGACTACTCGTACGGCCGGATTTCACGCTCCCGTCGGGCGAGCCGCCCGCGATCGCCTCGGCGTGACATCGCGCCCGCCCGACGCCCCCGAAGAGCGCATGGGACTTGGGGTCGCGGCCGTAGTCGCGTGCGCAAGGGCGGGGTTAGCTGCTGCTTTCGCCGGCGGCGGCACGCTCGCGTCATTGACGACTAGTGCGACGGCCATATCGGGGATTGCCGCGAGGACTCGATAGCCCTGCCCGAGGCTTGCGGTGTCGGCCATCCGACCCCGTGACCGACGTCGACTGGCAAGCGCTCTCTTTGGCATGGACGCCGAGCGGGATATGGGCGCCTGGGAGGGGTTCAGCGTGTAAGCACTCTGACGACAGTACGTGAGTAATGGTCGCGCGCCGCGTTCCTTCGGTGAAGAGGAGGAATCATGTTGAAAAAGCAGTTCAGCCTGACGAACGTCGCGTATCTCGGCGGCTACAGCGGCGATCCTGAGCCCAAGAAGGGCAAGATCCTGGTCTTGGACAAAAACGGCATCTCGCTCAAGACCTTTCGGCTCCATTTCACGATCCCATGGTCTGATGTTGCCGGGATCCGGATCGACGGCGAACACGAAATCTCAGGGCGCATCACAGCGACCAGGCCTGTGGGCCTCGGAGTCCTTGCTGCGCCGTCGCAGAAGCAGAAGAAATCCCAGACGGCCTTCCTCGTGGTGACCACCAACGATGGCGACGAGGTCACGTTCATGACGCAGAAGCTGTCGCCGACCGAGCTGCGCGGCAAGGTCACGCCGGTCGCCAACGTGTCAAGGATGCAAGCCGGAGTGTTCGTCCGATGAACGGCATTAGTCATCTGCCCCCACCCCGACACGGCCCGACGCAGCTACGTCTTGCTGACGAGCTAACCGGCGCCCTCTGGCACCGGACAAGCGACATGTCGCCGAGCCGGTAGCCGACCGCGACGCGCCAGGAGAGTGAAAGTCATCGCGCTCGTCTCCGCATCGATTTGGTGGCGACGCCTGCTACTGAGGGGCCAAGAGTGTCCGCAGCGAAACCGTGCAGGAGCAGGCGGCGCCCCTCAGGCGAGGCACCCTGAAGAGGTCCTCGATCGTCTGCAGGATGGAGTACTGGTCAGCCGGCGTGGTCATCCGCGCGCCGAGCCTCGCGTCCGGACCGGCGACGATCGTGGCGATGTGACCCCCGGAGGCGAGGCGGCAGCAGCCGGCATCACTCGATCCCTCATCCCAGGTGAGAAACAGCACGCCGTCGCGTCCGAGCGAGCGCAGGAGCGCGGGTATGAGCGTCGCTAGGAACCGGTCGCCCGTGGACACGTCGCAGTCGTGCATGTCGTGGCAGAGGTTGGGTGTTATCCAGACGAACCGCGGGAGCGCGTGAGCGCGCTCGTCGACGCCGAGCCGTGTCAGGGACACGATCTGGCGGCACCGCCTCGGGTCGTCGGCCTGAGCTCAACCGGTCGTCGCAACGCGGTGTGGCCGGTGACTCTAAAGGTCAGAAGAGACGACTGGGCTTGCCTGGGTGATGCGGCTGTCGTCGTGGAGGCTCGCCCGGAGGGCGGGCCGGAGCGGCGATAGCCGCGCGCGGCCATCCGGACACCCCCTTCCGGGAATCAGGGATGCCGCAGACCGGCAGGTGTGAGGCGCGTTCGAAGCTGCCGGTGGACTCAGGCAGCGGCGGCGAGGTGCTCGGTGAGCACTTCAGCGGGTGTCCGCCACGCGAGTGTCTTGCGTGGTCGACCGTTCAGCGCCGCCGCGACGGCTGCCAGCTCCTCGGCGCTGTGCCGCGCGAGGTCGGTGCCTCTGGGGAAATACTGGCGCAACAGCCCGTTGGTGTTCTCGTTGCTGCCGCGCTGCCACGGGCTGCGTGGATCACAGAAATAGATCTGCAGACCGGTATCGAGCCGCAGTTGGACGTGCTGGGCCATCTCGATCCCCTGGTCCCAGGTCAAGGACCGCCGAAGCTGTTCGGGAAGACTTGTGATCGTGTCGGCGATCGCATTACGAACGGCGCCGGCGCCAGCGCCCGTGATCGGCGGGCCGGCCTTCACTCTTGGGCTGTTGTGACCTTCGATCGGCGGGAGATGCAACAGCATCGTGAACCGGCTCGAACGCTCCACCAACGTGCCGATCGCCGAGCGGTCCGTGCCGAGGATCAGATCGCCTTCCCAGTGACCCGGCACCGCACGGTCAGCAACCTCAGCCGGCCGCTCGCTGATCAACAGCTCATCGGTCACAAAGCTGCGGTTGCCCTTCGATGTCCTGTTCCTAGGGACCCGCAGCGCCCGACCGGTCCGCAGGCACGCGGTCAGCTCCCGGCGCAACGCTCCGCGGCCCTGCACATACAGCGACTGATAGATCGCCTCATGGGAAACACGCATCGACTCATCATCGGGGAAGTCAACCCTTAGCCGACAGGAAATCTGCTCCGGGCTCCAGCATTGTCCCCAGCACCGGTCCTTTCGCGGTCCGTGACGCCGCCCACGCCAGCCGACCAACGGGCCCGCGACGCTCCCATCGGGCCGCCGCACAGCCCCGGAAAGCCGGTCCTGCACACAGGCCCGCAGCTCCGGGTTGACCGCAAGCTTGGCCGGCTTGGGTCGTCGCGCGCGACGGTCCGCATGCGTCTGGGCAGTCGAGGCTCGATACTCAGGCCGACCGGTCCGCAATGCAGCATTTCGCTGCAGCTCCCTGGAGATCGTTGATGGTGCGCGACCGAGCTGACGCGCGATCTCGCGCACCCCACAACCACCAGCGAGCAGCACTGCGATCTCCTCCCGCTCGGTGAACGACAGATAGCGCCCCGACACCGGCGCAAGATCGAGAGGCGGCATCCCGCCACCCTTGCGGAACCACCGGACACCAATGCTCGGCAGGACACCAGCCTCCACGGCAGCCCGTTCGCTCGACACCCCTCGAGCGATCGCCTCCCAGAACCGGACCACATGTTCCCGGCGCCCGGCAGGCGGACGTCCCTTGCCACGCTTCCCTGCCGCAGCGGCACGATCTAGAGCAGGGCTTCTTCTGGGCATCGCAACTCCTCAACGTCAGGCGTTGCGACAACCAGTTGAATCCACCCGGTGATCCTCGTGTAGTAGGCGAACGGGTCATGTTTCTTGGCGTAGTCACTCGCGCGCGTAACGCAGGAGTGCGGAGGAGAAGAGCGGCGGGGCGCTGCTGCTGAAGGGCGCCACGATCTGGGCCACGAACGTGATCACGTTCGGGCTGCTGTTGTGGGAGTTTGACCGCAGCGTGGCCGATACGCCGCCGTGAGCCCCATCCGCTGCCGCGCGACTTTCAGTTCCGCAGGATGAAAACCCGAGACTCGCCGAACCGGACTGGTACCCGCGACTGGCCGATTACGTGTACATCTCGTTCACCAACGCAATCGCCTTCAGCCCGACGGATGCGATGCCGCTCACCCGACGGGTGAAGACGATGATGCTGTCCTCCCATGCGATTGTGGACCGCCGCGCGGGTGGAGCCGCGCGGCATAGCTTCACCCCCCCACGAAAGTCAGGGGAACCGGCCTCGTCTACCTCCTAGACCGGACGGACCAACAATCCATATTGGCTAGCCGCCAAAGCCAAACGCCCAGCTCAGTTCCGGTGGCGCGAATCGGAGTCGTCGGCAACGAGACGGGCGGGACGTCCGGAAGCATCGCATAGCGAGCGCGCGTGGGTTGCGGTGGACGGGCGGGCTGCAGCTCGATGCAAAAAGCTGGTGCGCGGCCCGACGCTGCCAGGCCGGCGTCATCTGCTGCTCTGCACCAGCGCAGTCACGTCTGAGGCGCAGGGTCGTGGCTTGCTTGCCGATGGCCGTCTATCGTCGGGTAGGTGGCGAGCGGAGCAGCAGTGTCTGGTGGGCCGTGGTGGCGGGAGGCGGTGGTCTACCAGATCTACCCGCGCAGTTGGGCGGACGGGAATGGAGACGGAGTCGGTGATCTGGCTGGCATCTGCGCGCAACTGGATCACTTGGCCGGCGCGCGGGAGTCGCTGGGCGTCGATGCGATATGGCTGTCGCCGTTCTACGCCTCGCCGATGGTCGACTTCGGGTACGACGTGAGCGATCACTGCGCGGTGGACCCTACGTTCGGCACGCTTGCCGACTTCGACGCACTGCTGACGGCAGCGCATGAGCGGGGGATCCGGGTGCTGGTCGACTACGTGCCGAACCACACGTCCGATCAGCATCCGTGGTTTCGCGACGCCCGCTCGAGCCGCTCGAGTCGGCGCCGCGATTGGTACGTGTGGGCCGACCCGGCTGCGGGCGGGGGGATGCCGAACAACTGGCCGAGCGCGTTTGCCGCGACCGGGCCGGCCTGGACGCTCGACGCGTCCAGCGGCCAGTACTACCTGCATTCCTACAGCTCGGCGCAGCCGGACCTGAACTGGCAAAACCCAGAGGTTCGTGCGGCGATGATCGGGGTGTTGCGGTTCTGGCTGGACCGCGGCGTGGATGGGGTCCGCATCGATGCGGTGCACCGGCTCGGCAAGGACTCGCGGCTGCGCGACAACCCGGCGGTGCTGGCCGGCCGGCGTACTGACCTCGATCCGAACGTGCGTGGGCGCTTCCGGCACATCGACCACCCGCCGGTACACGAGATCCTCCGCGAGCTGCGTCAGACACTGGATGCCTACGACGATCGGGTCGCGGTAGGGGAGGTCGGCATCGCCGACCCGACCCGGGTGGGTCGCTACTACGGAGATGCCGACGAGCTGCACCTGGCCCACTGGTTCTCGCTGGGGCAGCAGCCCTTCTCGGCCGTGGCTTACCGCGACACCATCGGGGCGATCGAGACGGCGCTGCCCCGGCACGCCTGGCCGGCCTACGCCCTGTCTAACCACGACCTGTCCCGTGCCACGAGTCGGCTCAGCGGCCCTGGCGATTTCGTCGCCCGCGCCCAAGTCGCCGCCACCGTGCTGCTCACGTTGCGCGGCACCCCGTTCCTGTACTACGGCGAGGAGATCGGGATGACCGACGGTCCCGTCCCGCCCGAGCAGGCAGCAGACCCAGACGGCCGGGACCGCTGTCGCACCCCCATGCAGTGGAACGGCAACCCCGGCGCCGGCTTTAGCACCCGCGATCCGTGGCTGCCGATCCCCGCGACCGCAGCCACGGTCAACGTCGCCGACCAGCTGACCGACTCCAGCTCGTTGTTGACCCTCTACCGGGAGTTGATCCAGCTGCGGCGCGACACGGCCGTGCTGCGCGCCGGCGACTACCGACCGTGCGCCGCTGACCCTTACGTCTACGCCTACCACCGCCACGACCTCACCGATAACGTGCTGATCGCCGCCAACTTCAGCAACTCCGATTGCCGCTATGCCGACCCGCAGCTAACCGGGCGCGGTGACCGACTGCTGTCGACCGCAAGACCTGGCGGCGACGAGGTCGAGCTGGGACCGTTGCACCTTCGCCCACTCGAGGCCACCGTCATCCGTCTAGCTTCGGCCTAGCTCACGGCCGGTCGCTCATCGGCAGCAATCGGTCCGCGTTTCCTTGGCGTTCCCGTTGCTACACGGGAGCGGCGGGGACGGGCAGTCTTTTGTCAGCCCGGCTGTCTATGGCTGGAGCATCTTGCGCCGCCTCCTCCGTTAGGTCCCGTGAGCTGCTGGTCGTCGTCGACAGCAGTCTTGCCAGACCCTGAGGGGCGCTTCGCGTCTTACACGATGACGACGATCTTTCCGTGGGCGTGTCCCGCGCCCTGGTAGCGCAGGGCGTCGGGGAGATCGCTGAGCGCGTAGTGCCTGTCGATCACCGGCGCGACCTTTCCGGCCTCGACGAGCTGCTTCAGAACGGCGAGGTCCGCCTTGTTATGCCGCACGACGAACACCCCCAGCCGCTGTCCCACGAACGGCGACAGCAACAGTGCCTTGCATTGACGGCCGAGTCCGAACCAGCCACCCATGTCCTTCACACCGACCACGACGTAGGTGCCCCGGGGAGTCAGCACGTGCCTGCAGTCCGACAACGAACGGCTCCCGATCAGATCCAGCATCACGTGGTAGCGCTCCCGCGTTTGGGCGAAGTCTTCGTTGGTGTAGTCGATGACGTGGTCCGCGCCAATTGACCGGACCATGTCGGCGTTCTGTGTGCTGCAGACCGCGGTCACGGTTGCCCCGAAGGACTTCGCGATCTGCAGCGCGAACGTGCCGACACCGCCGGACGCACCGTTGATCAACACCCTGTGCCCTGCCTGGACTTTGCCTTGGTCGCGAACGGCGGCCAGCGCAGTCAACGCCGAGTCTCCAACGGCCGCCGATTGCTCAAACGTGAGGTTGGCCGGCTTGGGCAGGACGCTGCTCTCGGCGGCGCACGCATACTCGGCGAACGCGCCCTTGCACCAGCCGAACACCTCATCGCCGGGACGAAGCTGTTTGACGCTTCTCCCGACCGCCTCAACCTCCCCTGCGATATCCATTCCCGGTATCTCACGCCTGGGCTTGAGCGGGCCAGACACCAGGCGGATGACGTAGGGCACTCCCCTCAAGAGATGCCAGTCGCCGATATTGACGGCAGCTGCGCGCACGCGGACCAGCACCTCATCGTCGTTGGCGACCGGCTTGTCGACATCCTTGAGCTGTAGGACGTCGGGCGAGCCGTAGGACGATTGAACGATCGCCTTCATCATGTCCTCTCGAGCCATCGGTGGAGTTGGCGCCGCACCGACTTCAGCCTGACCCTATCGCGCCGAGCTCGCGGCGCACTGATTGTGATCAGGCGGCCTGTCGCACCTCTGATCCCCGACTCCCCCAGCGCCAGCGACCGCTCGGCCCGACGCGGCGACGCGCGAGCAGGTCGGAATCACCTCGGCCTACCTCCTGGGCATCGATCGATCGAGATCATCGACGCCGTCCGCTCCCGCAGACCGCCCACGATCTCGGCCACCTCCGGACTCGTGCTCTAACGACATCAACGAGTTGTGCCGCCTGCCGGCCGGGCGGGCCGGCCCATCGGAATGGGCTTCCGCTCTTTCTCGTCGCCAAGCCGTATGCAGCAGTCAGCCGGGCTCTGCTCGTACGGCGACGGAGGAGAAGCGGAGAGCGGACGGCGCTGTCGACGCCGGCGCTCGAATCCACGCGCTCGGATTTCGGCCGACGCACTCTCCCGGTCTCGCTCATCGTGACCCGTCCTTCCGTGGCCAAGCGCTCGTGCAGCGGCGGCCGCCTGAAACGTGAAGTCGATCGCTCGGGCGAGCGGGCTCTCGTGACCGAGCCTGGCCAGAAATGGCCACTACGGGGCAGGGCCCCTCGGCGCTGCGTCAACGGCGACGGAGCGTGGTGCCGGCCGGGCCGACACGACCGCCTTGCGCTTGTGCGTCCGGTCTGGGGATGTGACAGCGCCCGGGTCGGATCAGTCGTAGTGCGTCAAGCGGGGCCACAGTGTCGTCCACGGGCTGGTGACGTGGCAGAGCATGACCGGGAGGCCCTGCTCTTGGTTGTTGAGACCGACGCCGTTGTCGGCGGTGGCGAGCGTGCGGCATCGGTCGAAGTAGGGCGCGGCGTCTGCCGCGCTGTTGAAACCGGCCAACAGCGCGCGCGTGTCGGTGTCCGGGGGGATCCGCCACTCGCTGAATCCGTCGTGGCCGCTGTACGCTTGCGGCAGTTTGAGTTTGGGGCCGAGGAGAGCGATCGCGCCGGCCTCGCCGTAGTTTTGCGTGAAGATCGAGGTGTGCCGGCGCTCGAAGGCTGGAATCTCCCGCCACGCGGTCGACACCGTGTGGACAAAGCTGGGCCAACCGACCGTGTCGCCCTGGGCGGAATTGAGCGCGATCACGATGCTCCCCTGAAGGTTACGTTCGGGTAGCAGCGGCAGGGCGATGAGGCCGCTGACCGCGGCGCTGATCACGATCGCCGCGGCCAGGAGCGGTGTGCGGTGTCGGGCGCCGAGTGTCCACTCGGCTGTCGGGAGCGCACCGAGGCCGAGCAGGAGTGGGTACAGGCTTGCGAGGTAGTACGCGTGCCCGTTGCCGACGAAGTACAGGACGGCCATCACTGCGTACGTGATCGAAAGGAAGCGCAACTGATGCCAACCCGCGCGGCGGAATGGGGCGAGCAGCCCGGCGACCCAGACCGGCACCAGAAACGGGCTGACCATGACAAGCTGGAATGGGAAGAAGCCGGCGCGTCCTCCCTCCTGACTGCCGGCTATGTGGCCCGCGACGGTCACCTGCGGCCACCCGTGCTGCGTCTGCCAGACGACGTAGGGCGCGGCCAACACAACGGCGGCGATCGCGCCCCCGACGGCCCAGGGGGACCGCAACGGCGCTCTAGGACCAACGACCAGCAGCGTCGCCGCCATCACCGCGGCCACCAGGCCGACCTGCGGCTTGGCCTCCACGCCGACCCCCGCCACGATGCCGGCGGCCAGGAGCGAAGGGCCGCTGCCGCGGACAATCGCTCGGACCGCCAGCCACCCGAGCACGGTCGTGCTCAACAGGTCGGGGGTCGTGGTACTGACGAGATGCGCCACGGCTAGCGCGAAACCCGACACTGCGGTGCACATCGCCGCGATCACCTGCGCGCGGGTCTCCCCGCCAAGCTCTCGCGCGATCAGCGCCGCGAGCGTCGTCGTCGCCCCGGCCGCCAGCGCCGAGGGAGTTCGCAACAGCAGAAGCGATCCCGGCGCGAGCGCGTTCATCGCCCAAGACAGCAGCGGCACGAGCGGAGGCTGGTCGGGATAACCGAACGCCGCGTGCGACCCGGCAACGATGAAGTACAGCTCGTCACGGTGATATCCGTACCGCGTGCTCGTGAAGAGCAGCACCGCAGCCTGCACGATCGCGATCACCACAACCCAACCGGTCAACGACGGCCGCGCCGATCGGAGAGCTGCGCCAGATCGACGGTTCAGGGATCCGCGGATGATTGATCGATCGGCCACACGTCCACGCGTTCGCGCGCTTCGCTCCGAACCAGGATCGCTGCAGGCTCGCGGCAGTGACCACAGTCTGAAGGTCTCAGAGCCCAATCACCAGCGTGCCCCCGAGACTCGCCACGATCTAGACGCCCTGCAAGCGTAGGTGAGCGCAAATCAACGCACCGGGGCGGTCCGCCGGTCGCCACGCTGCCGATCCCCTGACGCTCGCTAACACAACCCTCGCATGACAGCGGCGGCCGCAGGTGATTTCCTTACCTTCGTGGGCCTTGTGTGGGCACGAGCCGGACGGCGCACCTGGCGGACGAACCGAACGTCACGAGCGGTGCTCGTCCTGCTCGCCGCGGCATGTCCGGCCATGCTAACCGGGGCCGCCACGGCGCAGGCCCAGGCATCGGCGGCCCGGCACGCCACGTCGACCCGGGTGCAACCGCCGCCGACCGCGCGATCCTCGATCGCGGTGACAGTGTCTGCTGCCCACGGCCTGGTGCCGCTGGCGCGCGTGGTAGATAACCAGAAGACCCGGAGGGCGCTCAAAATCGACGCAAGCGACGAGCCGAGCTTCGACAAGCTCGGGCATCTGATCGTCTCTGTTGCGTACGTCTCCGGGCTTGGGTTCGCGGTGGCCGCGGTCGTCAAGTTCAAGGCGCACAAGGACAATCCGACTCAGACCGTGCTCGGCAAACCGACGGCCCTTGTCTTCACCGGGGCGTCGATCCCGTTCATCGACAAGGCCGCAGCGATCGCCGGCGCGAGCGTCTTTGCTCAGGCAAGCGAGGCACGGGCGGTCGCCGCCGACGAGCGCAACCAGGCCAACGCGAATCCGACCCGCAGCGAACTTCCACGCATCGTCAGACCTGCTGAACCGCCCGCACCGCCGCCGAGAACCTCGAGCCCGAACAGACGCCTCAGACGCCTGGTCGCGCTAGAGCACGCGCAGTTAGCCGATGAGACTCGCCTCGCCCGAGCAAGCCAGGCCGAGGTCACGGCGGTCCGACACAGCTCGACCGCGGCGAAGGCGGGCGACCGCGTCGCCTATAGCCGCGACAGGACGGCCGTGATCCGGTCGCTCCGTCAAGAGGCCAGACTTCTCGAGCAGGCGGCGACCATGCGCCACCGAGCCGCCGCAACGTTCGCCGCGCTCGGGATCGGCCTTCGGACCACGCACCGCGGCATGGTCAAGCTCGCGGCCTACCTCAGCGTCCACGGCCTTCTCTCCGCACGCCGTGGTCTCCGGCGCCTGGGCGTCAGGCCCACAAGCGTCGGCCTTGCCGGCCTCAGCAGGTCCCAGCTCGCCGGCCAGTTTCGTGCTCGGGGAAGCGGGTTCGCCCTCTCCCGCCTCTTCGCCGGCTTCGGCCGCCAGGCCGCCGCCGACCTGCGCTTGGCCCGGCTGCTTCGCGCGGACGCCGGCGCCGTCATCGCGCTGCGGTAGCGCGGATCGGCTCTGTCGCAGCGAGCGCCGCCAGGTCGCCGCGGCCCGGCGCGGAACCCTCGCGCCCGACTGTGCAGAGCGACAGCCCCACCACGGCGACGCGACTGCTTGGGCTCGCTTGGCGCCAATCTTCGCGCTCGGATCTGGGCGGTAGGAGGAGCCCGCCGGCCGGACCCGTGGCGCGCAGCCGACTACTGCTTTTGCGGGCTGGTGCTCGCAGACCGACGCTGCCGCGGAATCGGCTTCTGAGCCGTTGCTGGCTCAATCAAGGTTTTGACGGCGAGGTTCCGCGGCGAGTAGGCTGCAGCGACTCAGCAGACCGGTGGCGAGAGACTGCGAAGTGAGGTGGCGGAATGGGGAGCGCGATGCTGGCGGAGTTCACGGGGCTGCGCCGTATCAGTTTGCGTCTAGCGGTAGTGATCGTCGGGGGCTTTGGCGTGGCCGGCGTTCTGTGGCCTGGGTCTGCTGTGGCGGATACGCCGCCTTCGTGTTCTCAGAACGCAAGCACGGTCACGTGCATCTATTTCTTTACCGGCGCGGCGCAGAGCTTTGTGGTGCCCGGCGGGGTGGGGTTGATCGCGGTGAGTGTGTCCGGGGCGCAGGGGGGCGCGGGATCCGGGCGTACGTTTAGTCCGAGCGCCGCGGGCGGTGAAGGCGCTCGCGTGCAGGCGACGGTGCCGGTGACGTCGGGGCAGACGCTTGCGGTGCTGGTCGGTGGCGCGGGCGTGAGGGGGTTTGGCGCGGGGGGCTTTAACGGGGGTGGCACAGGCTCCAACGGCGAGGGCGACGTAGCCACTCTGTCCAGCGGTGGTGGTGGTGCCTCGGATCTGCGTGTGGCGCCGTTTGGGCTGGGGCAGAGGCTGGTCGTGGCCGGCGGCGGCGGCGGCGGTGGTGGCAATGGTGAGGGCGCCGGCCCGGGTAGTTCGGGCGGCCCCGCGGGGGGTCGCGGCGGCGTGAGCGGTGGCTCGGGCATGGTTGGCTCGGACCTCAGTGGGTCGGTGATCGGTGGGCAGCCCGGCGCCGGCGGAGCCGGGCAGGGTGGTGCAGGGGGGAACGCGGGCACGCCCGGCGGGAGCGCTGGGGAGGCCGGTTCGCTGGGGCAGGGCGGGAATGCGGGCAGCGGCAGTTTCGTTGGAGGCGACGGCGGGGGCGGTGGTGGTGGGCACGTCGGCGGCGGTGGCGGCGGTGGAGGCGGCTCCGCCGCTGGGGAAGGTGCTGGCGGTGGCGGCGGGGGTGGCGGATCGAGCTTTGTCGAACCGCTTGCGACCAGCGAGTCGGTCACCAACGGCGTGCAGTCGGGCAACGGATTGATCGCGATCTCCTACGGCGTGCCGGTCGCGAGAGCCGCCAGCGTGACCTTCCCAGGCGTCCAGCTTCAGGACACCATCAGCGGCGTGCAGACGATCGAAGTGCTCAACGATGGAAGCGGGGCGCTGGAGGTCTCGGGGATGACGTTCTCGGGTGCCGACCCGCAGGATTTCGTGGTCGGCTTCAACGGATGCCTGGGGCCAGTCGTCGCGGGCGCCAGCTGCACGATCGGAGTGAGCTTCATACCCCAGGCGCAGGGCCCGCGAACCGCTGATTTGAACATCGCGAGCAACGACCCGAGCAGCCCACTGACGGTGGCGCTGTCGGGCACGGGCGGAGCGGCGGTCCAGAGCGTGACCGGTGTCCCGATCCTCGGGAGCACCCGAGCGATAGTGCTAATGACCTGCAAGCCCACGACCAGACGGATCACCCGAAAGGGCCACAAGATCCGGGTCAAGCGGCTCACATGCTCATCCCGTCGACTGCTCGGCCCGGCCAAGCTGCCGATCACTAAACGCGACACTCACGCAACCCTCTCCCGAGGCCGTACTGTCTTCGCCACCGGCTTCGCGGTCAAGACCGGCAACGGCCACTGGCAGCTCGTGCTCCAAGCCAGGCGCAAGCTGCGACGCGGCAGCTACACGCTCGTCCTCCGCAGCCGACACAAGGGTCGGTCGGTCACGCATCGCGCGCAGGTGCTAATCCGCTGAACGGGCGCTCTCAACTTAATGACGCGGCAGATGCGATCAGCAGCTCCTCGGATCGATCGGGGCGGTCGTTGCCGCAGTCCCGTGCTCGTGTGGATGGAAAGGGCGCTGCCTGATCGCCTCGATCTGACCCGACCCCGGGCGCGTCGTTGTTGTTCAGCTGATCGTGATCTGGGTGCGCCGGGTAGTCGAGCGTCGCCTGTGGTGGCTTTGCAGGGTCAGCGTGTATCGTCCGCGCCGCAGGGGCCGCAGGTCGGTGACCACCAGCGGCAAGCCCGATTTGCGGTCGAGACGCTCATTCCGGTTGCGTAAACGGTGTGCGTGACGGGCGCGGCAGAATGGCGCGGGGATGCCGTGCGAGTGGTTGCTGATCGATGGCTCGAGCCTGATCTTCCGCGCCTACTACGGCGCGTTGGCCCGCGCGCGCGTTTCGCGGACGGACGGGAACGTGGTCGGGGGTTTCCTGGACAGACTGGCGCGGCTGGTCACCGACCGCCGGCCCGGCCGTCTGGTGATCGCCGAGGACTGGGCATGGCGACCCCAGTGGCGCGTGGACCTGATCGCCGACTACAAGGCCCACCGGGTCGCCGAGCCGGTTCCACCCGGCCTCGTGGCCCACCTTCCCGTGATCACCCAGCTGCTTGAACACATCGGGATCGACGTCGTCGGTGTCGCCGATTACGAGGCAGAGGACGTGATCGCCACCCTGACCAGACTCGTCCCTGGGACGGTCGAGATAGCTAGCGGTGACCGAGACCTGTTCGCGCTGGTGGAGGATCCGCGCGTGCGCGTCTTGTATCCGGAGCGGTCAGGACTGGCGGTAATCGACGAAACCGAGATCACGCGCCGCTACGCGATCCCAGGCCGTCGATACGCCGACTTCGCGATCCTGCGCGGCGATCCCTCCGACGGACTTCCCGGGCTCAAAGGCGTCGGCGCCGTGACCGCGGCGGCGATGATCCGCCGCCACGGAGACATCGTGGGTGTGCTGCGCGACCGCGCGCTGCGTCCAGCAGATCGCGAGTACCTCCAGGCCGCGATCACCGTCGTGCGGCCGGTCGACGATCTCCCCGTCGCGCTCCCGCGCGGCCAACGAGACGCCTACCCGACCAACGAGGCCGCCCTCCGGTCGCTCGCCGCACGCCACAAAGCAGAGGACTCGGTCGACCGGCTCCTCGGGGCCCTCACCAGCCTCGCACCGCAACGACCCCCACCCCAGCGCCCCTCGCCCACCGCCGACTAGATCGGCTACCCCGACTGGGAGCAATCACCCCGCGACGGCGAGCCTGGTCTTGACCGCTGCTCGCACGAAGCCTCAGCTGTGTCGCCGGGGCGAAGTCCGGGCGGGAGGGTTCTGCTTTGGGCCGAGCGGCCCATCGGCGCGATCGTCTGGTCGCCGCCACTGCGATCGCGCGACGCGAGGGTCACGAAACCTGCAAAGCGACCGCGCGGACCGCAACATCGTCGTTGTCGAGATTCGTGCGAACGCGAGAGCCGGCCGGGGCCTCGCGGGCATATTCAGGGCTGATGGCCACGGCCAAAGCGATCACCTTCGCGCTCCCCGGCTTCCGGATCTCGCCTGACACGTTCGGCGGTGCTTGGGCGAAACCGGGACGGGCGGATGCGCGAGTACCGCGGCGGTCGCGGAAACGTAGAACCATTACTGCTTGAAACTACGGATCTTCTTTCGCCGACGCAGGCGTACGGTTGAACTGTCACAGAGCGTGAGTGTTCCGAACCGGGAACGACCGCCAAACCGGCCAGCGGCAGCCTAAGCCGCTACAAGGTGCGGCACTCACGCTCTTGACGCGTTTGGCGAGCACCTCGCTGTCGGACCGACGCGAGCGGCCGTGTGCGTTGCCCTCACGGGCGTCGCGGTTGCGGCGATGGAGGATCGGATTCGCGGCAGCGGTGGCGAGCGCGAGCGTGTTGGCTTCAGAGCGCAAGGCTGGTGGCTGCTGGATTTGGCGCCTGATGCCCCGCGGTGATTGTGCGCCGCTGGAGCGTTTGGCCAGCTGCCAGGATTAGCTGGTGGTTGCGCGCGGGAGCGCCTCGCCCGTCGGCGACCGCCCACCGCTGCCCGTCTCTACGCACGCAGCCCCGTGACGCTGCCTGCGCACCGCGCAAGGAAGGGAGCGAGCGCTCGATCATGAGCTCAATGCTGGACTCACGAACCACCAGACGCGTGGCCGGCTGCCTGACCGGCGTGTTGACGTCTGCTCCGAGCCCGCCGTGATCGAAAGCAGCACCGCCGGTCTCGTGGCTGCTAGGGCGACTTTTCAGAAGCGAGGAGGTGTCGGCCAGGTCGTTGTTGGTGCTCAGATTCACGCGGTAGCGAGCGCGCCGCCTCCGCTCTGCTCGAGTTCGATCAAGGCGTCGGTGCCTAGACGCACAGGGGAGCACGCGGAGTTGCATTCGGCGGCGGCCCGCCGCTGTCCTATCGCGTGGAGCGGGGTGCGCGATCGCCTGAGCGACTGACCGCCCGCCAGGTACGCTCGGTCTGCCTGATCGCGGCCGGGTAAACGACTAGGTGGCGGAACGGCTTGATCGCGGCCAGGTAGCTGTTCCCCAAGAGCCCGTTGGGCTTCACCAAGACGGCCATCTGTCCCTGGTAGCGGCCGTTCTCGTCGCCTACCCAGCCGACGTGCATGACCCCGTGCATCGTGCGATTCGCGATCTCAGCGGCCCACTCGTCCTCGAGCAGGTAAAGCGAGGTGAAGGGGAGCGCCTCGAACTCCGGGCCGGACGGTGCGGCGCGCAGATCGTCCGGGAATCGGTCGCGAAGCGTCGGCACCCTTGACCCGAGGCCCGCGTCGGCGCTGTCCCACCCGAGCACCTCTCCGAGCTTCCACCGGAACCCCCAAAGGACGCGAGCGGCGCGCGATGAGCCTTGCGCCGGGTCGCCCGCGGCGAGGGCCTGCACCAGCAGCGGGAAGTCGTGCCGGCCGCCCGGCGTCGGCAGTCGCCACACATCCTCGAGCCGGAAATCCGGGGTGAGCTCGTGGATCCGCCAGGGCCGAGAACTGTGCGCGGTTGCCGGGAGCCTCATTCTGGACTCCGTCCCAGGGCCCACACGCCACCGCCGCTAGGCAACGGTCACGCGGCCTCGGGAGTCTCCAACAGAGCAGCCATCCGATCCCGGAGAGCTAGCCAAAGTCCTCGAAGAGCCGCCCCACCGCGGAGAGCACGGCAGTCGCTACGCCCTTGCCGAGTGCGGCACCGAAAGGATGCATATGGAGCCTCCTTTAGCTCGTTGACAGCAGAGTATCATACGTACACGTATGTATGTGAGTGAGGAGATAGACGCTGGGTCGTCACGCCGACGGCCTGCAACCCAGACTGAGCGGAGCGCCCGCACGCGCAGCGCGTTGCTGCAGGCGGCGGCGAGAGGCCTCTCCCGCCACGGCTACGGAAACCTTGTCCTCGAAGAGGTTGCACGTGAGGCGGGATACACGCGCGGCGCGCTCTATCACCAGTTCAAAGACAAGGAGGATCTTGCGCTGGCGGTACTACGCTGGGCTGACGAGACGTGGCAGCGTGAAGTCGGCGAACCGGCCAGCCAGGCATCCGATCCAGTCGCTGCGCTGCTCGCGATGGCACGTGGCCACGCCATCCTCTGCCGGCGAGACATCGCTCGCGTGGCGATGGCGCTCAGAGTCGAGTTCAGTGGCCAGGACCATCCGGTTGGGCGCGAGCTCGATCGGGTTCAAGCAGCCCTGGTCAAGCGCCTAGTCCGTCTAATCAACGCGGGCCGCAAAAACGGATTGATTCCACCGGGCCCTCCCGCCACGGCGGTTGCGCTCGCACTCATCGGCGCGCTGGAAGGGGCTGTCATCACTCTCGCCGGACAAGCACCGCACGACGAGCAATTGGCCGCGCGCGCGGTTGCCGGCGTTCTCGGGCTCGATAGTCCGTCAGCCCCCTCCCCCTAATCGAGCCGATCACGAGAACCCGACCGATAGTCCGCGCCCCAGCGTCAAAAACGCAAGAACGCGCGCAGATCGCCTGCGACCGCTCGCGGAGCAGCAGCAGATCGTCCAGCGCGATGCGGCAGCGGTCCGTCGACGGCATCAGTGACTTCCGGCATGCAACGTCGGGTACCTCCCGACGTACGCTTCAATGCCTCGTCCCGGCGGATCTGGCGATCGGTTCGGCGACGGAGGGCGCGTCAGCCGGCGCCAGCTCTGACGAGTGCTCCGTCAGGCACGCGGGCTCAGTCGATCGGCCCGTGGCTGGACCGTGAAGTGCCGGCGCTTCACAACCGCACGCCAGCGGCGGTGATCGATGTCAACGCCCCGGGGCCGGGTCGTTGGCAGCGGATCGGCACGCCACGCTTATATCTCGCCGACACCGAGCAGACCCATGGGCCGAGTTCTACCGCGCGCTGGCAGAGCGCGGTCAGGCACCTCAGGACGAGCTGCCGTGCGAGCTAGTCTCGGTCGAGGTGTCGCTTGATCAGGTGGCCGACCTGCGGACCGGCAGGGCACGGGCAGCGCTGGGGTTACCCGGGCTGCGACCGACGAGGGGGCAATGGCCGGCTCTTCAGGCAGTTGGCGAGCGGCTGGCGTCCCACGGCGCTCACGGGATCGTGTACGCGTCGGCGGCGCGCGCTCGAGCGGTATGTCTGTGCGTGTTCGAGGCTGGATTCTCTGGCCTCAGACAGTCAGGCGAACCTGTCAGGATCGACGTCCCTCCCCCGCCGCCGCGCGGTCTCAGAACCTGACGATGCTGGGTGGGCCAGTCGCTCGAGCACGCCTTCCTTTGCGTCGCCAGATATTGATCGTCATGACAACTTCATCGGGGCGGGGCGGGGCGGGGCGGGGCGGGGCGGGGGCGGGGCGGACGGGCGCCTCTCTCGGAAGGGGCGCGATCCGGTGACCGCGTTATCTGCGTGCCCTGGGGCGTGGTGCTGGTGGAGGCGTTTCAGAGCGCCGCTGCCTGATCAGCGTTGCGGAGCGGTGGGTAGGTTTGATTTGATTCGTCAAGGAGGGGTCCCGACGACGCAATGTCACCCGGGTGATATTGCGTCCATGGGTTGACGGCTGCTCCGGTTTGGCTGATGATGTCGGCCGCACGGGAGGTTGCGAGACGGGAGCGTTGCGGCATGTTGGAGTCTGGGAGGTTGGGGTGAAAGTGTTGGTGGGCCGCGTGGTGTTCGCGCTGGTGGTGACGGGGCTGGTGCTGGCGGGGCTGGGGGTGGAGCCTGGCGTGGCCGGGGCGCAGGGTTGTCCGGAGGCGAGTCCGTCTTATACGGACGCGTGCGGGCCGACGTTCGTGCTCCCGGGCTGGGGTGACGCGGACGGCTGGTCCGATCCGTCGCAGTACTCGACGATCCAGCTGGCCGACGTCAACGGGGACGGCCGCGACGAGTTGATCGGGCGCAATGACGAGGGCTTGGAGATTTGGTGGTTCGACACGAGCGTGGGCCAGTGGCGCCCGCAGGTGGACGCCAACGGGACGCCCGTGGCGCTCACCGCGTTTGCGTCGCCGGCGCCGGGTGAGACGCCGGCGACGGATTGGACCAAGCCGGAGTACTACTCGACGATCCAGACCGCCGACCTCAATGGCGATGGGGCGTCCGAGATCCTCGCCCGCTTTGCCGACGGGATGCACGTCTACAGGTACACGCCCCCAGCCGGCACGAAGAACATCAACGGGGGAACGTGGTCGTTGGTGCCCGGCACCAACCAGTACTTCCCCACTCCGCCGTTCAGCGACCAGGACGGCTGGAACGACCCGTCGCTGTACCTGACGATCCGAACCGGACACTTCGACCAATCCAATCCGAGCGCGACCGTCCTGATCGGGCGCTCGCACAGCGGGTTGGAAGGCTACGAGTGGGTTCCGTCCTTCGGCTGGTCGCTGCTGCCTGCCGATGCTCCTCCGAGCTCGTCGGCGATCTTCGCGGACGCCGGGTGCGGGACGCCGTCGTGCTACGCGGCGTTCCGGGTCGCGCAGGATACGGCAGGGCGGGAGCAGCTTCGGCCTGGTCGTCGGCCGCACCGGCAACGGGCTCGATGTGCTGAACACCCAGGGCGGCAACTGGGAGTCGTTGCCTGGATCCGCGCAGTTCACTGCCCCCGGGCCGGTCGCCAACGGCGTGTTCAGCGACGTTCCCGGCGGCCCGGACTGCCCATTCGCCGGCGGTGGCGGCAATGGCGACTGCTTGGGTTCAAGTCCGTCGTATTACGAGACGCTCAACGCCGCCGACTTCAACGGCGACGGAAACGATGAGGTCTTCGCTCGCACCGCCAACGGGTTGCGTTCCTACACCTACAACGGGTTGACCAGCGATGGGCCCCCCTGGACCGCCTTGCCGACGCTGACCGCGCTGGGCGGCGCCGCGTCGAGCGTGCAGCCGGGCGAGTGGGGGTCGATCCGCACCGGCGACATCCTCGGAAACAATCGCGACCAAGTGCTGGCGCTCGACTCCAACGGCCTGGAGGCGTATTCCTACCAGCCGTCCTCGCAGACGTGGTCGCAGCTGCCGGGGTCGTTGGGGTTGACGGGCGACTGGCTGACCAACCCGTCGTACTACTCGACGATCCAGGTCGGCGACGTCGACGGCGACGGGCACGCTGACGTAGTCGCGCGCGGCCCGTTCGGAATCCGCACGTGGTTCTATGACCGGCGCGCCATCCGCGGCTGGTCGCGCTACCTGCCCGGCGGCTATCAACAGTTCCCGGGCACGCCCACGATGGGGCAGCTGGGGGCGTTCGACGCGCTGAACAAGCTCGCCCTGAACAAGGGCGCCATTACGTCGGGCACGATCCGTGACGTTTGGACGACACCCGCGAACCAATCTGACCTGCCAACGCTGCTTACGACACTGTCTAGCCTCCAGACGAGCCTCGCGGGGTCGCTGGTCGGTAAATGCAGCAATGAGACGAACCTCGCGCCGCCGAAGTACTCCGCCTGCACCCCGCCTGCCGGCATCGGGGCCGCCGACTGGACGACGGTGGTCAACGAGGCGCTCAGCGAGGCGTACTTTGCCGAGCAGGTGGTCGGCCACTTCAGCGACGTCCAAACGATCCAACAGAAGGTGTTCGAGTCCCAAAGCGGGGCGCTGCCGGCGATCGGCAACGACCTGCAGCTCAACGGGGCGTCCGGCAACACCGCGGACTTCAACGCGCAGGCCTATTTCGCCGGCGGCGCCGGGATCGCTGCGTCGATCGCTGGTGCGGTACCGGGACTAGGGGAGCTCAGCGCGGCGTTGTGGGTGACCTCAGAGGTGTTCTCGATGCTGCCGTCGGCCTCCCCGACAGCGACCTCGAGCTTCAGCACGACCTATGACGGCCTGATCCGCAAGCTCGCTACGGCCCAAGACGAGATGACCGACGCGTGGACCTCTCAGCTGCAGCAGGTGCTGGGAGATCAGGGTCTGCTCAACCTGGTCGGCCAACTGCACTCAAAGGGGACGTGGAAGCTCGACATCCCCGGGATGCTCAGCGCCAGCCGCCAAGGCTTCGCCCTCGAGACCTACCAGACGCTGCTGCCGACGGTATATCAGCGGTACGCGATCACCAACTGCACCACCGTCGAGACTTACTATGAGCAGCTGACCTGTGAGCCGCCGACGGGACAGTCCGTCATCGCCGGCAGCAATGGCTTGGCCGCCACCTGGCTCGGGCCGCCTCCCGACATAAATACGTGCGCACCCACGAGCGTTGTTCCGACTACCGGCTTCGCGTACATCGATTGCGACTACGGTGACAGCCCTGGGACAGTGCCCGACAGCCTGGCGAGCACAGTGTGGGGCACCATCTCGGACACCTGCAACTACCAGCCGGGCAACCCGAATACCGTCTGGGCGTTCGGCTGCGCGCTCGGCGTCGGGAAAGCCACCAGTATCGCCGCCGACTCGCCCGGTTGGATGTTCACCACTACCACCGGCCACCCCGACATTTTGCAGAACACCAGCGTGGGCGCTGCGGTCCGTGCGCTACCCGGCGTGGTCCGGGCCAGTGGCGCTGCGCGCACCAGGCTCGGCCGGCTGCGGTTCGCCGGTCGGCTGTTCCTCCCGCCCAAACTGAGGCTGACCCGGCTGCGCGTCGGCGTCGAGCGGATTTTGTTCGATGACGCTCACCGAAAAGAGCTCGCCCTCTCTGGCCTTCGGAGCCGGCTGCGGCCGGTCACGGTCCGCGACGCACGCGCCGGCGTGTTCACGTCCCGGGCGCGCAGCCGACCCTCGGTCCGCCTGAGCCTGCGTCGCCTTGACGCTCACGGAACCGTGCGGCTTGACCTGCAGCTCGCCGGGGTCCGCATCCGCGACATCCGCGCCCTCTGCACGATGCTTCCGGCCAAAGTGAGCCTCGCCGGCCGGCCGCTCGAGCTCGAGACGCGCCTGCTGCTGCGCGACCGCGGGGTGACCAAGCGGATCACCTTGCGCCAGCGCTGGCGCTGCGTGCGCGATCGCGAGGGCGAGTTCGGCGGGATCCGACCGATCAAACCCAAGCCGCTGGCCGCGCGTCCCGGCCTGGCGGTGCGGCTGGGGGCGCCGCGGATACTGGCGTCGGGGCGCCAAGCGACCGTCCTGGTCACAGTCACCAACCGGCGCCGGGCCCGCCCCAGCCGCGTCGTGTCCTCGCTGTGGCACCTGCGAATCACCGGCACCGCCGGCGGCCCAACCCATACGATCTCCCTCAAGCAGCTGCGCGCCCGGCGCTCGCGCACGTTGCGCTTGAGCCTGCGCGTGCCCCGCGCCACTCGCCGGCGAGTGTGCGTGCAAGTGGCCGCCGGCGCCGACAGCGCCCGGCCCACCAGCGCGCGGCGCTGCGTCCGCATCACCAGCTCGCCGCCCGTCACCGGCTGAGCCAGAGTCCGAGACGCCCTCTGCCCGCGTGCCATGAGCGGAATCCCTATGGCAATCTCCCTGAAAACGACAGCTTCCACCCCGAAACGAGTCGCCGGCTCATAAACGCGGCTAGTGCGATGGCGCGACAGTACGATCTTTGACGCACATGGCCCTGATCGTGTTGCTCGTTCAATCGAGCGGGGCGTCGTTAGTTGGTCGCGTTACGTGCGGTGCGGCCGTGCCCAAAACCCCAGCTGACGATCCGCTCGGGATGTATGCGGATCAGCGGAGTTGGCAGCGTGATCGCCTCGGCTCGCCCACGGACCTCGATTGCTCGTGGGCGCCACGGGTCGCTGCTTGCCAGATCATCGATCACGATCGCCGCCCGGCCGTTGCGAGCGACGTCGCGGAACTTCTTCGACATCTCCAGCTCCCGGCCGCCGATGTCGATCGTCTCGCGCGCCGCGTTGTAGATCCAGGAGACGGGGACGACGTGGGGCGTGCCGTCGGCACCGACCGTCGCCAGCCGGCCCAGCTGTCGCCCGCCGATCAAGTACCGAAGCTCTGAGTCGGTGAACACGCCCATCGCCCAATCTTGACGGACGCCAGGGCGAAGGCGAGCGAATCGCAGGGCCCTGATGTCACCAGGATGCGTGGGTCACGCTCGACGGATGAAATCAAGTGGGTTACTCAGGCGGTCAGCAGCAGTCGCAGCTGCTAAGGGAGTCGGCGAATCCGATCGGTGGGCAGCAGTCGCTCTCGCCGCGCCACAGCTCGACGCTCTCCTTCGCGGGCAGCGCGGCGATCAGCAGAGCGCGAGAGGGTCGATGATCCCAAGGCCGGATGACGCGCCGATCAGCACGATCAGCGCGGCGAGCGCCTGAGCGGCACGGATCAGATTTTGCACACCCTCGCCGGCGGTCGCTTTGGATTCAAGCGTGCGGCCAAGCCGCAGCTCGTTGTCAACGTGTTCAGCTGTGAGCCGGACGAGACTTTCGGTCGTGGCGCGTTCCATGCCCGCTTGTTTGATCTGAGCGAGCGCGTCGGCGCCGCGGCGATCCGAGCCACGATGTATGAGCTCGGACCTGGAGCGAAGCTCGGGCCCTACCACTATCACCACGGGGTCGAGGAATGGCTCTACGTCGTCTCTGGCGCGCCGACCTTACGCGACGTCGACGGCGAGCGGTTACTTGAGCCCGGGCAGCTGGTGGGGTCGCCGCCGGACCGGCTGGCGCTCACACGACTCACGGGGCGGGTAGTGATGTTCTCGGCCGGCGACCGTGGCTGGGAGCGACAGACGAGAAGCGGGAGCCTCAATCGGAGGCGTTTCATGCTGCCCAGGCTGCGGGTTGATCGGGGAGCGACGGCGCCACGGTGCGTGGCTAGTTCGGGCGGCGCACGGGGATGATCTGGTAGCGCACTTGTTGCGCACGCAAATCAGGTTATGGTCGGGCGCGTGCCATCGCTGGTTGACTGCAACGTTCACTTGTGGGATCAGACTGCGAATCCGATCTTCTGGCTGACCGACCGAACCCTGGTCCGCGACATGATCGGTGACTACGACTCGCTGCCCGACGTCTACACGTTGGCCGACTATCAGCGCGAGGTCGCCGGGCACCGCGTGCGCGGCATCGTCTGGTCAGACGCCGGCGCCGAGGATCCAATCGCGGCCGCCGGCTGGGTCCAGCGCCAGTGCGACGAGTTGCGCGTGCCGGGGGCCCTGGTGACGCTTGGCGATCCGACCGACCACGGCTTCGCTGACCTGGTCGAACGCTTTCGGACCTTGCCGCTGGCACGGAGCGTGCGTGTGCGGCTCGTGCCCGCGCTCGCACCTCGAGGAGTCGGCCGGGGGTTGCTGGACGACGACGGCGCGATGGCGAACCTCGAGTTGCTTGCACGGCACGGTCTGGTGGCGACGGTCGAGGCCATGGGTGACCAGCTCGGCGTCGTCGCGGACCTCGCCCGCACGCTGCCGGCGCTGCGGATCGTGGTCGACCACTTCGGCTGGCCGGAGAATCTGAGCGAGGAAGCGCTCGCTTGCCACGGCGAGCGGCTTTCCGCGATCGCGTCCGCATCCAACACCGCGACGCGTATCGATGCGATCGGGACGGTCTTCGGCGATTGGACGACCGATCGTATCCGGCCGTGGCTGCGCGCCGCGGTTGAGGCGTTCGGACCGGAGCGCTGCATGCTCGGGTCCGATTTGCCGATCGAGCGACTGCGATCCGGCTTCGGGCGGCTCTACGGCGCCTACCGGGACATCTTCTCCGATCTCACTGATGGCGCTCGCGACGCGCTGTTCGGAGCGACCGCCGCGCGCTGGTACGGCATCCGCGCATAACAGAGCCGCACGCCGCGGGCGCCATGATCGCTCCTTCGCGGCCACGATCGCGGTCCTCCCCGCCTTCTTGAACACATCGTCTGGCCAGCCCGCACGCTCCGTCTCCGCCATCACGAACCTGCGGCCACCTCGGCCAGCGCCGACAGCGCCGACCGGACTGCTGCTCCCGGTCCGCGAGCCAGCGAAGCGGCGGTGGCGCCCTCATGGCCGCGTTGGCGACGAGGCAAGTGCGGGCCCTGATCGATGGTCGGCTGCTGCTTCGCCGGGGCAACGTCCGATCCGGATGCGTGCGTCGTTTCTCAGATGTGATGTCCCGTTCGGCGATCCGCTTGCGTGCAGCGACGCCACTTGTCGAGGTGGTTGTGCGGATGCCGCTGAACCGGGTTGCGCTCACGGTCGGCGACCGCGAGCGCTCGGCTGCGTTCTGCGGAGATCACTTCGGGCTGACGCGGGCGATCCATGACGACGAGCACCTGTTGATGCTGCGCGCGGCGCGCGAGCGCCTTCGAGATGCCGGCGTCACCGAGACCGAGGAGCCAGGGCGACGGGCGGTTCGTACGCGTGCAAGTCGCGGATTCCCGGCGGGTATCGCGTCGAGCTGTTCGGCTACTGATCCAAGGCGGGTCCCCGGCTCGCGCGCTGCCGCTGGCCGATCGGTCACCGCACAGTGCAAGCGCGTGAATATTGTCCGCCAGCCGGGTATCGTGGACGTCACGATCGACCGAGGTTCCGGCGGCGATCCCGCTGGCGGTGGCGACAGGAGCGCCGATGTGACATCGACGCCCGGCCGGTGCGGGATCGACGAGGGATGGCTGGTCGTTGTGCTGGACGGATGAGCCGATAACGAGCCTCGGCGGTGCTCGGGGAGCGGGAACGAGGAGGTAGGCGATGAGGGTCGTGCGCGGATTCCCGGCGGTGGTGGTCGCGCTCGTCGCGCTCGTGGTCGCGCTCGTCGCGCTGGTCGTGGCGCTGGGCGGGATCGCGGTGGGCCAGGGAGGCAGTGGCGGTGTCGGCGAGAACGGCGTGATCCGCTCCTGCCTCGCCCAGGACGGATCGCTGCGCGTGATCCGTACGGGCGAGAGCTGCCACAGCGGTGCGCGCCTGTTGCTGCTGCGCGCGGCCGGTGGCCCGGTCACCGAGAACTCCCCGGTTGCCTTCGCCTCGCGGACGGGCAAGCCCCGGCCGATCATCCGGAACCGGTGGATCCCGATCACGTCCAACGCGGTGGCCAAGGGCAGCTACGCCGTCACCGGTGCCGTCCGGATCGACCATCACGGCCGGCTCGACCGGGATGCGCGGATCCGATGCGGGCTGCGTCTCCCCAACGGCAGGCTCATCCCCGCCTCTGTAGCCGCGGCGACCTTCGAGCAACGGCGACGCCGGCGACACGGTGCTGCCGATCAGCGTCACGATCGACCGGATGCCGGCCGGCAGGCTCACGCTCGCCTGCAAGGAGATCGCTCGTGACGGCCGCCGCGCGACGGCCGCGGCGCCCGGCTCGCCGGGCGTGCTCAGCGGCAACATCGTGCAGGCACCGATCCACATTCCGGGAAACGCCTGCGGCAACTCGGTCGACGTGATCGGTCTTCTCAACCCGGCCTTTGGCAACACCTGCGTCAGCGAGAAATAGGACCCTCGCCGATCGGGAGATGATGCCCGTCGCACCCGTGTCATCCCTGAGCAAGCGCTGTCTCGAGCTCGCGGCGCGATGAGATGCCCAGCTTCCGATAGGTGGAGGCGAGGTGGTGTTCGGTGGTCTTTGCGGGTGATCTTGAGGCGGGCGGCGATCCGCGCGTTGGAGAGGTCGGTGCCGGCGAGGTCGGCGACGCGTCGTTCGCTGGGCGTGAGCGCGTCGACACCGGTACGCGTCCCGCGGCCCGGGCGCGCGCCCGAACGCCGCCCGCGCGTGCGCGACCGTCCGCGCCGGTCTTCACAGGCTGATGGCCGCGACACCGCAGAGCGCACGCGCGCCTCGCCGTCTACGCGCGCGGCGCTTGCAAAGCGACACAACGACGGTGGCGCGCAAGCGGATCCCCTGAGCGAGACAGGGGCTCAGGAACGCGCCGCTGTCCTGGGGCGCGAGAAGAACAGCAGCTCGACCGCGGTCGTCGAGCGCGGCGACCTGGGCGACCATCCCGCCGACCCGACGCGACCGAAGCGGACGCCGCAGCAGCTTCCGCCTCGACCCGGCTCACGACGCAAACAGCAGTTAACCCGCGGCTACCCGAACGGCGCCAAAGAGCAGTCTGCCCAGAACTTTGGTTTCCGCGCGGAGCAGGGCGTTAGCCGAGGCAACGGAAGTACTAGCGGCGGGACCGACGCAGCCCGAGGGCGTCGAGCCAAGCGATTCCTGGGTCAAGCAACGCGACGGCGCCAGTTTGACGCGCGGTCTCCAGATCTGCGGCCCGCGTTCCCTTCATGGGAGACCTCGAACATCGCTGCAATGGACAGTCGGTTCACTCCCGGCTAGCTAGGTGCCCGCAGCGGATTCGGCTGGCACCTGGTGTCCTCAGGGCGAGTTCACCTGGGTGCGGGCCACACGATAGAGAGCAGGGTGAAAGCGCCAGCGCAGGTCGGCGCTGGCTTCCCGGAAGCCGGGGCTACTGACCGCCTCGGTGAACTCCTCGGCGCTGCGCCAATGCGCGATGTTGACGAACTGGAAGTCGGCGTCTGGGCCAACGGCCCGGTGCAGAGCGGTGTCCAGATGTGCGGGATAGCGCAGCAGGTAGTCGCGAGTCTTCTCCCAGGCAGCCACAAACTGCTCGGCGTCGGCCGCCGGGACCTCGAAGACGTTGATCAGCACGACGGGTTCGGGCATGGCGGTTCCTCTCTCTGGTTGCTCTCCCGGCATTGCGCGCTGGTTTGGGGGCAGGGAGAAGTATCGCGCGACATCAAAACCAGGACGCGGCCTCGGCGACGGTCGCGTCGCTCCTGCTCGCCCAAACGCAGGACGCGCGATCGCTGCCCGGGGATACCTCGCGGACGCTCCCCCATGCTCGAACGTCGGGCACTGTCGGCGGCAGGCCCGGGGTCGTCGACTGCTGCTAGAAGACTGTGGCGGACGGAAGCAGCAGCGATGGCGAGGTGGCCGCGTGGGCAACACGACGAACCGGCTGTCTGGCAAGGCGGCGGCTGCATACGGCCGTACGGTCGCACTGATCAGATTGAGGAACTGCCTGTCATCTGGATGACGGCGGCGTCGGTCGTGCTGCCGCTCGGGCCACCATGGTCGTCGATCAGTGCCAGTTCGCTCTGGACTCCGCCGGCGGAAGGCGCCGGCTGCGCAGGCCCGGGTTGGGCACGAGCGTTATTGAGACGATGGCACTGAGGGTTCTTCCAGAGGCGGCAGGGCGGGCGGGACTGTCCACTCGATCGCGCGGCGGCTCAACGCATACGAGAAGCGACCGCTGACGCCGGTGAGAGCTGGACCCGGCTCGGCCCCCGGCTGGACGGGCGTATCGACGTCAGCGCTGCGTAGTCAGGTGCGGGTGGAGGTGGTCTTCGGCGATTCGCTTGAGACCCACGCGATCGACCTTCCCGGTGGGGTTGAGCGGGATCTGCTCGAGGAAGATGACCTCCTCGGGAGCTTTGTAGCCGACGCGGTCGCGGCAGAACAGGATCACCTCGGCGCTTGTGGGCTGGGGTGCGCCCTCGCGCACGGTCACGTAGGCGCGTACGTTCTCTCCGTGCATGGTGTCGTGGACGCCGACCACGCCGGCCAAGGCGATCGCGGGGTGCTCGACCAGGGCGCTCTCGACCTCGAGGGGGGTGATGTTGGAGCCGTCGTGGACGATGATCTGCTTCTTGCGGCCGTAGAACCACAGGTATCCGTCCTCGTCGGCGCGGGCGAGATCGCCCGAGTCCAACCATCCGTCGATCACCACCTCGTCGGTCGCCGCGGGCGCGTTCCAGTAGCCCGCCATCCGGCTGCGCGAGCGGATGAAGATCCGCCCGACAGCTCCGACCGAGACCGGGTTTCCCGCGTCATCGCGGATGGAGATGCTGTAGCCGCAGACCGGCGGCCCGATCGATCCGGGCTTGTTGACGCCCGAGGGAGGGTTGATGGTGGCCGTCCCGACCTCGGTCATCCCGTACGCCTCCGTGATCGGGAACCCGGCGGTCGCGGCGAATTCGGTCAGCAGTTCGGTTGAGGCCTTGTCCGATGCCGAGCGGCACACACGCAGCGAGGCGAAGTCGTGGGGTTGCAGATCGTGGTCGCGCACCAAGGCGGTCAGCGCCGCCGGGAGCATCGAAAGCACGGTGGGCTGGTGCTCGCGCAACAGCGCCAGCAGCTCGTGACTGTCGGTCGTCTGGGCCACCACCACCCGGCCGCCCACCGACAGCGTGCTCAGCGAATACAAAAACGCGCCGAGGTGCGACATCGAGGCGCCGGGAAGGAACACGTCCCCGGCACCGAGCTCCAGCGCGGCGGCGGCGCTGGCGAACATCCAGCGCAGCGACTCGCGCGTATGGGTGACGCCCTTGGCCGGGCCGGTGCTGCCCGAGGTGAAGAAGATCGCGGCCGGGCTCGCCGGGTCGGGCCCGAGGTCGGCGACCAGCGGCTCTGACTCGACCAACCCCTCGAAGCGATGCGGCCAACCGGGCTCGGCGGCGTCCTCGGCCTCCGGGTCACGGTAGGCGATCAGCCCGCACTCGAGCTCGCCCGCCAGACGGCTGGCGGTCAGATCCTCGACACGCTCGACATGCCCAAGCAACGCGCGAGCGCCGCTGACCTCCAGGGCATGATCGATCTCGCGAAACGTGTAACGGTAGTTGAGCGGGGTTGCCACCAGACCCGCCTTAAAACAAGCCAGGTAGTGAACGAGCAGATCGATGCGGTTGGGCATCAGCGACGCGATCCGATCCCCGGACTCCAGACCCAGGCCGCGGTAGCCACCGGCCAGCCTAGTGCAGATCCGCTCGAGCTCCAGCCACGACATCGACCGCGCGATCGACACCAGCGCGATGTCATCAGGAGCGGCCTCGAGGCCCGCTCGCAGCAACTCGTTCAAGGGTGCAGCCGCAGACGCGAGCGGGGCACCCTCCAGTTGCATCGTGCGATCGTATCGACGGCTCCTCACCCTTGGTGCTCGCGCGCACCAAACACAGCCTGCAGGCCGCTGCTTTCACGAAAACCCGCAGAACTCTCGACCGGTCCACCCGAGCGAAGCGGGCTTCTGCTCCCAGCGGAATCGAGCAGTGCGAGCGCGGCCTTTGAGTTTCGGCCGGTGATGAGCACCTGCGTCGGTCCGGAGGCAGGGTCATCGTTTGCGCGGAACTTGCGTCGCGTGCCGACGATCGCAGGTTCGAGCGAGCGCTCCGGCGACATTCCGATCGCCTAGGTTGTGACTGAGCTGAGATCGACGTCGAAAGTGACCTCGTCCGCTTCGAGATCGGATACATCGTCGGTGGCGACATCGGGCGCGCCCAGACGCTTGTCGTCAACCGCAACCGCGTGGCTGCGGTCGCGATCCGTGACCTGCCCGGACCCCCTGCGCATTGCGAGCAGGCCGCTGCAGCGCAAGGCTTCGGGCGGCTCGAGTTGATGTCGACCCGCGAGCGGCCGGCCGCACTATGGCGCGGCCGAAATTGAGGTAATGGAGGAGGTCACCGATGCCGCAGGCAGGTTGCGGTCCCGCCCATGAGCATGGGCAAGACGATTCCGATAGGCCGACTGCACGAGGTGGCGGTGCCGCGGCGATCGCCGCCGCCGCGGCGCGGGCGACGGCTGGGGGGCGGGCATCGGCGCCCTACTGCCCGGAGCGTTCCTCCTGTGGGCGGCCACCCGCCGAGTGACCACCGCGCCCCCGGCGTGACCCGAGCCGCTGGGCTCGGCAGCCGGCCGCCAGAAGTGAGCACGGCCCACAGGTGCGCCGCCATGCCCTCGGTGGCCTGCCTCTCGGCAGTTCCCGGATCTGGTCGCCACCGCTCCGGCGGCACCTAGCGCGCGTGGTGCATCCTGTGGTGCGAACGCAAAGGAGGCCGACCATGCCAATCGTTACCGCCGAAACGCTCGGGAACGGCAACCTCACGGGCGCCGATCACGGAGCGACGGTTTCGCTGATCTTCGACCACACCGAACCCGGAGGCGGACCACGACTTCACCGCCACCCGTACGACGAGACCTGGGTCGTCCAGGAGGGCAACGTGACTTTCCACGCCGGGGACGAGCGCCTGCACGCCGCTTCGGGCGACATCGTGATCGTCCCGCCAGACACGCCGCACAAGTTCACCAATGACGGGCCCGGCCAGTCGGCGATGGTCTGCATCCACGCCAGCCCGGAGTTCATTACCGAATGGCTCGAATGAGCGGCGCACCAGAGGCGCGCAGCCAGCCTCGACGTCGATGGCGGCTTTCTGTGGCGGTTTCGTCCAGCGGCTCAGAACCCGGCCCGACAGAGTGCTGGGGCGGACGCAGCCGGACTGAGGACGCGTGAGCAGTTGCGCCGACCTGACATCTCGGCTTTGATATCTCCTGTCCGGGAGTCGTTTTCGGGTTGGTAGCGAACTGCCGGCTTTCCGTTGGGCGCCGACGATCGTGGAGGTGGCTGTGCTGAAAATGGCTAGGCGGTGTGGTGCGACATGCTCGAATGGGCGTGTGCGACGACCCCAGGTTGGGGTTCGGGTTGTTGGCAGGGTTGCGTTGGCGATGCTCGCCTCTGGAATGTCCCTGGTCGCCGGCGGTGTCGACAGCGCCTTGGCGCAGATCGGGCCCTCGGGCCAAATCGAGGAATTTGACTACACCCTGACCAACGTGCCGTCGCCGGGATTCACCGGGGTCATCTACAGCACCGGCGTGATCGAGACCGCGGGTGGCACTGTTGATCTCCAGTCCGGCGCGGTTCGGGAAGTAGATTTCCTTACCAACGCGTGGACCCTCTTGCCTACGGGCACCGAGACGCTGAACGCCACAGTGACCGACTGGCGGATAGTCACAGGCGCGACAGTCACGGGAACGGCCCATGTTCCCGCGCGGTGCGTCGCTGATCGTCACCCCGGGGGATACGGGGCAGCCGATCCGCCTCACGAACGGAAAGTTCTCGATCCCCACAGGGGTGGGCAAGCTCGGCGCCAAGCCGCTGAAGCGCGGCAATCAGATCGTGAGGTGCCGGGGCAGCGCGCGCTCATGCCGGGCAACGATCAACCTCGCCGGTGGTGCACACAACCGCAAAATCGTGATCAGGCTCACCGACACAAATCTCCGATTGCGGTCGATCAAGGCGCCGCCCAGGCGGGAGCACGCTGCCTACAGCCTCACCACCGGGCACTTCACCCACGGCGGCTCTGAGTACGTCGTGATTCTCAACGCCGCTCGATCGAGTCCGCCGGGATCGCATCTGATCCTAAACTTCGCATAGAGCGCGTAGCGCAGGTGCTTCTCGCCGCTGCGGCCTCTTTTTGCCGGGGCGCCAGAAGATGTGCGGGGCGTCCGCCGCGAAGCATGAGGCACTCGATCCGTCGGCGAATTGGAAGCCGGTTCGCGGCTGCACTGTGTCTGAGCGAGACGCTACGTTCGACGGCCGCGTGGCTCAGTCACCGGGGCTCACCGCGTGAAACTCAATTCGATAGACGATCGTGTCCTCGTCGATCGGACCCGCGTGCGCTGCGCGCTGGCGCAGCGTCTCTCGGTCAGGCTCGCCGGCTCGTCGGACGTCCTCCCCGGTGACCGCCGCGAACGGCACAAGGTCGATAGCGTCGACCTCGATCTCACCGAGGCCGACCCGGTAGCGCCCGCCCTGCTTGACCCGTGGCCGCTTCCACAGTCGAACCGAGAGCGTGATGTCTCCGGCCAGGACGTCGTTGCGCAGCTCGCGGCTGAACTCCATGACCGGGACGCTACATCGCGCTTGCCGCGCGCGTATGGGCCCCTGGCTACAGCGGCGGCGCATACGGCTCTCGACGTTGGCCGGCCAGGGGCAAAGGTATTCATCCAGTGGTCACGCCGCGTGTGCTGAGCGAGATCGCTACCTACGCGAACGGGATCGGCCCGGACAAGAGCCGCAGCGTGGCGGGCAACATTGCCGGCAACCCGCTGGGCCAGCCAACGGGGCTGGTGCGTAACGCCCATCGCGTCGGGCTGCTGTTGCGCCCGTTCACCCATTGTCAGCAAACAGGCCATCGACGCAGACCGGAACGTGAGCCCGGCCGACGACGCGCGCGTGAGCTTCCTCAGACTGCGGCCGTCTCAGACTTCCGTTCCGCTGGATCGCCGATCAGGCTCGAGGTGCCGGAGCGCGTCGCGGGCCGAGTGTTGACCACTGGGTGCGTATAAAGTCCTGCTGATGCCGAGGCGACGTGTGGTGGTCGATCATGTCAGCGTCGGCGTGAGCGACCTAACGCGAAGCCGAGATTTCTATCGTCACGCGCTCACGCCGCTCGGGTTCGCCGAGATCGGGCCTTGGCGGGAGGGTGCCGAGGAGGTCGCGTTCGGCCTCGACGAGGCAGATGACTTCGCCATATCCACCGCGTACGGGACTGGCGCGCCAGTTCATGTCGCCTTCGCGGCGGACCGGCGCGAGCAGGTCGATGCTTTCTATGCAGCCGCCCTCGAGGCTGGGGGTCGCGATAACGGACCTCCGGGACTGCGGCCGGAGTACTCAGACGGCTACTACAGCGCGTTCGTGTTCGATCCGGACGGACACAACATCGAAGCAGTGCACCGCGGGCGGTGAGCACGGAGAGAAGCCAGCCAGCCAGCCCAAGTGAGATCTCTTGACCTCGATCGGACCGCCCCGCTTCGGGCGACATCGTGATCGGACGCGTCTACCACGGTGTCGGATCGTGAGGATCCGGGACGCGAAGGCGGCGGAGGGCCCTATGCTCGAGGCGCTTCAGCGGCGATCCTCGGACGTCTGGAGGCAGTACCGCCGGCAGCTCGCGGCTCACCCGGAAGCGATCGAGCTGCCGCCGAGCTTCATCGACAGCAGCTGGGTTCGTGTTGCCATCGCGGACGACGACTCGGCGATCGGCCTCTCGGTCGTCATCCCGTCCGACAGCGGAACCTATGAGCTCGATGGGCTATTCGTCGAGCCCGCTCGCACACACAGCGGCGTAGGCCGCGCGCTCGTCGAGGACGCGCTCTCGAAAGGGTCGCAACGGATGGGCTCGGCCCGCGCGACTAGCCCGTAGTGCCGGCCCGCGCCGATGCTGTCTCACCCGAGAGTGCCCTGATTGGGGCAACCGGCGTTGCCTGGTAGTTCCCGTCACCCGACTGGTCGCCGGACCCGGGGTCCTGAGAGCCGCCGCCGACGGACAGCACCGGCGCGCTGATCCCGGCCGGCACGAAGGTGTTCGTCGCATGCTGATACAGGGGGGAGCTTGCGGGCGTCGTCGCGGCGTGAGCCGACCCGCTCCCCATCACGCCGGCACCGGCCAGGACAGCCAGGCCCGCGATGCCGATGCTGCGGAGACGCGAAATCGAGAATGAACCGGTGAGAGACATGGTGCTACTCCTTTCTTGAGGAAGAGGCCCGAACGTTCGGACCAACTCTTGACGCCCCAATCCTGGGACATCAGTCCCCCTCGCACATCAGTAGGCCGCTACGTAGCCGAGCCCCCTCCTCTACGTATCAGGTCGAGCGGGAGCCGATGTGCCCGCACCCGCCCAAGAGCCTCGACCGCGCCGCCGAACATGTCCTCTGCCGCTCCTCGGCGCCGAAGCCAGACTTACGCGTCGCCGACTTCGTGGCGGCATGCGCGACAAGGCCGGAGTCCCTGCGCGTCCTCGCCGCCGCCGCTGTTCTCAATCGATGCGAGGGGCCGTTGAGCTTGGGAGCTGACTCTGAGATAGTGGGCGGGTTAGGGCATTCAGGATCGGAGGGTCAAGGTGACTCGTGGTGCGGCAGCCGTTCTTGTTCTGTCGACGGTGATGATTGGGCTGGGGGCGTGGTCGGCTAGCGCTGCCGCTAGGCCGGTGACGCAAACATTGGTGTTCGACACAGTGGCGAGAGGCAGCTTCGTGGACCAGCCGCCTGCGGGTCCCAGCCCCGGCGACGTTGAGCGCTCGACCGGAAGGCTGCGCGATGCGCGTGGCCGTTTCGTCGGCACCGAGCGCGACAGGTGCGTGTTCACGAAGGTGATCCCCAACGATGTGCTGGAGCTGTGCTCCGGGTCGGCCAAGACCAGCGAGGGAACCGTGAGCCTGGGAGGGGTCGGACATCTGTACTCGATGAATCCACCCTGGCAGGTCACCGGCCGCTCTGGCGCGTACAAGGGTTTGCATGGAAAGCAAGTGTTCGCGACCGACATTCCCCTCGATCCCGACGTCCCGCTGGCAGCTGGACGTGGCTTCAGCGTCGCGGTGATCACAGTGGCCAGCAGCCGTCGACTCCATGTGGGCGTCGTTCCGCGCCCGGCTACAGATGTCGCGTTTATCCGACGCGCCGATGCCGCCTGTCACGCGACCGAAGCGAAGGCATCAAAACTGCCTGGATTCCCCTTCTCGAACTTCGATCCGTTCCATCCCGACAGGAAGCTCCTTCCCCAGGTCGGGCGGTTCTTCGATCAACCGGCTCGACGTCGGCTGCCACGGGCGCTGCTTGGAGAGCTCCAGAACCTAGGTCGGCCGCCGGCAAGCGGCCGGGCGTGGCAGCAGGTGCTCAAGGCGCGTCGCGAAATGCTCACCAACGAGACCAAGCAGATCAAAGCAGCGCTCGCCAACGACCCAGCTGCGTTCGTGCGTACGGTTTACCAGCAGTCCAGGGACTACAACCAGCTCGTGTTCACCTCGGCTGTCTTCGGCGTCCAGACCTGCACGTTTTCCTAGGCCACACTTGCGCAGAAGACCGGGCTGCTCAGAAGGTCAGTGCTCCGCACGGACCCGGACGGGAGCTCGTATTTCCAGGATCGGGTGGCGGGGCTTCGTACCGCAGAATATGTTCCCGGGATCCGCTGGTTGATGACGCGGAGCCAAAGCCGGTGAGGGCGAGGTTCGGCAGCTCAGCGCAGGATCGATGATTCTCGTTGAGGACGCTAGGGCTCGCCCGGGTACATCCCACGGGTCGGGCTGTGGTGGACCGGGGGTGTCAGGAATTGTAAGAAGACGGCAGCGACTGAGGGGAGCGCCTGTCCCATCCGTGAAATGGCGCGTAGTCACCCGCATCCCACGCTTCGCGCAGCCCGGGCTTGCTTAGATCCCAGTCGGGGCGGATCTCGCGGGTCACAGTCCGTAGGTCGTGCCAGAGATCGACGAAGGAGGGACGTCCCCAGAACCAGTAGCCGTTGTAGATGCTGTGGATGACCAGCCCGGGCTTGAGCACGAGGGTGTGGGGGATCATCGGGTCGTGCTCGGGGTCGGTGTACTCCTGGATTTCAAGGTCCTTCTGGACGGTCCGCTCCGGGTCGGAGAGGAAGGGCCACTGGGCGCCGGTCGACGCGCGGAACTCCTGGCTCGCGTGATGGGTGTCGGTCGAGATGGTGGCAATCTTGGTGTAGGCCACTGCGACCTTGGGGTAGTTGGCGGCGAGCTCGAGGTGCTGCTGGTGCTCCTTGGGGCAGTAGTTCCCGCGCGCGAGCGTGACGATCAGGGGGTCGTCGCCTTGGATCTCGCTGAGCGTTCGAGGAAGGTTGTCGTGATCGGTCAACTCGTAGTCGGGGAAGGTGCCGCCGGGGACGATGTCGCTGCGCATGATCTGCTCCTGTCTATGGTTGAGGAGTTACGAGAACGATGGCTGCCGCCCCGTCCACTCGCGCCGGGTGGTCTAGGGGTCCCAACCCCCGGTCCGCGGCACGGCGCGGGCCAGTGGTAACCCGGGCGCCGTCGGAGCCCTTCCGGTCCACATTGAGCCTAGTCAACCGGCGCCGCGGGCGCCAGAAAGGGGGCCATCCCAATGAGTACCCACACGCCGGTGTGCGAGTTGCTGGGGATTGACCACCCGATTGTTTCGGCGCCAATGGCTGCAGATCCCCGGCTGCCCGCCGCGGTCTCAAATGCCGGCGCCCTCGGCACCATGGGGCTGTGGTGGGTCGACGACGCCGGCGATCTGGTCCGTGAAACGGCAGCGCTGACCAATCGTCCGTTTGGCGGCAACTTCGCTCTCACCTCGGATCAGCACCGTCGAGTCGATCAGGCCCTTTCTGCTGGCCTTCGGATCGTGTCGTTCATCTTCGGCGATCCCCAGAGCTACGTCGACCTGGTGCATGACGCCGGAGGGGTTGTTATGCATACGGTCGGCAGCGCCGAGGAAGCCCGGCGCGCAGTCGGATGTGGAGTGGACATCATCGTTGCGCAGGGCTGGGAGGCCGGCGGCCACGTCTGGGGTGGCGTGGCGACGCTCCCGTTGGTGCCAGCTGTAGTCGACGCGGTGGCACCGATACCGGTCATTGCGGCCGGTGGGATTGGCGACGCTCGAGGAGTCGCAGCCGTGCTTGCCCTTGGTGCGCAGGCCGCCTGGCTCGGCACTCGGTTCCTGTTAGCAAACGAAATGCCGATCCACGAGGAATACCGGCGCCTCCTGATAGCCGCGACCGAGACCGATGCGGAGTGGTACGCCAACCTCTATGAGGTGGGATGGCCGGACGCTCCGCACCGCGCCATCCACAACTCAACGGCCGAGATGTGGGAGGCCGCGGGCCGGCCGGCACCGGGTAGTCGACCCGGAGAGGGCCAGGTGATAGCGCACTTCGCTTCGGGCGATCCCATCCTTCGATATTCCCCCGCGCCCCCCATGGTAGGAACGACCGGCGAGATCGAAGCGCTATCGCTGTGGGCCGGGCAAAGTGTTGCGCTCGCCACACAGCCGCAGCCCGCAGCGGAGATCGTGGCCGAACTCGTCTCGCGCTTGTAGCCCCCACCCAGCACGGCGCCGCGCGAGCGTTTGGGCGACGAAGGGGCAGCCGCGGGTTGCTGGTCGGAGAGCGGTGGTCTTGGAGAGGTTGTCCGGCGTGGCGCACAACTGTGGGGATGGTCCTCCCGCCCCCCGGCTCTGGTTGGGAGCGCCGGGAGAAGCTCGACGACGGCGAGCTGCACGAGGACCCTCGGGTAGCATCTGTCGCGCGAGCCAGCGACATTCCTACTGGCCAGGAGTGCTAACAGGGTGAACCGCGCAACCGATCGTGACGCCGACATCCGGGCTCGGATCCAGGAGCACTGGGAGGCCTCCGAACGCGGGGACGTCGACGCTGAGCACGCGATCTACGCCGCAGACGCGATCCTGGACTATCCGCAGTCCGGCGAGCGCTTCACAGGCCGGTCAACGATCCAGGCGCAACGCGGCGGGCACCCGGCCGAACGCCACTTCACCATCCGCCGGATCCTGGGCAGCGGCGACCTTTGGGTGAGCGAGTGCGTGATCACCTACGACGACGTGCCCACATACTCGGTCAGCGTCATGGAGATCACCGACGGACTCGTAACGCACGAGACCCAGTACTTCGCCGACCCCTTCCCCGCGGCTCCCGGGCGCGCCGCGCTAGCTGAGCCGATCCCGGCCCCCGACCAATAGCCCCTGCAGCTGTCGGGTCGATGCAGTGGTGCCGCGCGGACTGCCCTGCAACTCGTTGAGCATGGCTACCGTTCAGACAGCGGGCGACGATGTGGCGTTGATGACATTCGTGCGGGCGATCGCGCGGGCCGGTCGCGCAGCGGGAGACGGTCGTGTCCGTCGTGGCGCTCGGCGCGGACCCAAACGCGCTTGACAAGAACGGGACGGCGCCGCTGCACCGCGCGGTGCGCAATCGGTGCGCGGCGGCGGTCGAGGCGCTGCTCGACCGAGGCGAGGACCGAACGAGCGGAGATCGTCCGACCGCTGAGAGCCCGGTGCGACGCGGCATCCTCAATTAGATGCCCGCTCGATGTTTAGGGATCAGTCGCGTGATACGCGCGGGGACGATCCGCCACAGCTGGCCCTTGTTCGCGGGCTCGATCCAGTCGCCGTTCGAGGGGGCGGCCGGCGCCTGCGCCTCGACGCCTGCGCCGGATGCGGACAGCACCTGCCCGGTCGCCCTATTCACGATCACATAGTAATTTCCATCACCGTTGGAAACCGTCGGCGGTGCGGTGCAGTTCGCGGGAATGTCACCGCAGTTGCCCGCCGGCAGGATGTCCCACTCCTGGTTGGGATCGGTCCCCGTGATGGCGAACACGTCGGCGGCCTGCGGGCTCTGCGTCACGTGGGTCCCGTCCGTGTCGAGCACCTTGACCCCGTTCGCGCGGTCCATGTTCGCGATCTGGAAGTAGCCGTCGCCGCGATGGTCCATCGGCGTCGGGTAAGCGGCGCTGTTCTGCTCGGGGTCGGCGCCCTGCGCGAGCAGCTTCCACTGCTGCTGCGGGCCGGTGATGCCCGTGTCCGGGCCGGTGTCAAGCGCCGTCGACTTCCGCGCGCTCTCCAGCACGCCCCGGTCGGCCGCGTTCACCAGCTTGTAGGCGAGCGTGGGATCGAGCCTGTCGCCCATCGCGGCCATCACGGGCAGCGTGGCGTTGTCCGCCGGGTTGCCGGCGGTGGTGGACGCGTCGAACAGGCCGATACCGGGCGTGGCCCAGAACCCGCGCACGTCGGAGCTGCCGCTCGGAATGGGCGTGGCCTCTCCGGCCCACCATTCCATGCCCAAGCTGAGATGGTGGGGGATGTTCTCCTCCACCTTGTTGAGGTCGATGATCCCCTGGCGCGACAGCGCGCGCGACGGCCCCGGTGGGGTGATCCCGTACCACGGGTCCTGTGGGCTGCCCTGAGTGGTGTAGGACACGCCGTCCTCGATCGTGATGATCGGCAGGCCCAGCCCGTTCGCCTCGCCGGCGAAGTCATCCTCGGCGACGTGCTCGACGGTGGAGCCGCAATCGCCGAGGCTGTTGCACGCGTGCCAAGCCTGCTGCGCGCGGGTGAGCGCGCCGTGCCAGCCGGGGTAGTAGCTCTCGCACGCGACGTCGAGCGGGATCCCGTTCGTGTTGACCGCGCCGTCGAAGAACGTCTGCAGGTCCGGGTTGCCGTCGACGTGGATGCAGGTCAGCGGCGCCGGCAGCGGCCGGCCGAGCAGCGCGGGATGCGACGTGTCCGACGCGGCGTCGGCGATCGCCTGCATGGCCGCGCGCTGGATGCGCGGGAAGCAGTTCGCGGTGCCGGTTCCACCGGCGGTGGCGGTCGGCGTGCAGTTCGTGCCCGACGGTGACAGCCCGTTCGCGCCGGTCGTGGTGAACATGCCGTCGTTGACCTCGTTGCCGATCGACACGACGTCCGGCCACGCGCCGTTGGCGCGGAACAGCTCCATCTCCTGCTTCACGTAGTCGTACATCAGGCCCGCGTGCGGCGGGACGCCGGCGAGTTCGTCCACGGTCTTGCCCGCCCAGTTGCCGGGCGTCTCTGACGTGCTGTCGCCGGAGTAGAACAGCGTGACGTTGACCGCCATCCCCAGCCGCTTTGCTCGTTTGGCCAGGTCGACTGCCGACCAGTCCGTCTGCGCGTGGTTGCCGCTGCTCGTCCCGCCGGGCGACGCCGGGTTGGCGGAGGCCGGGATGACCTGGCTGGCTGGCGGCGGCGCCAGCGTGTAGTTGTTGTACGGCGCTGCTGTGAGCGGGAAGCTGACGCCGTCGTGGATGACCGTCGTGTTGATCGACGCCGGACGGACGCGGATCATGTTCAGCCCGTTGTCCTTGAAGATCTGCACGAGATCCTGGCCGGGCAGGTAGGCGTCGTGCCACCACGGCACGGAGTTGGCGAACACCCGGTCGGACTCGGCCTTCGACTGCAGGCTCGAGTCGTTGCCTCGGAAGTACGTGGGCCGGTACTCCCACAGCTGACTCTGAGTGCGCGAACCGCGGACCGCAGTCTGAGTCAGCTTCCCCGCGTGGCCCACATCCAGGACGAGACGGGTCTCGGCGTTGGCGATCGTGGAATAGCCGTTGCCGACATAACTGAACGACCATGCCTGACCGGCGACGCCGACGCCGCACGCGCGCAGCACGACCGCCCGCGCTGGCGCGGCCTCCAGGCACCGGCCGGTGCCCACATTGCTGATCTTCCAGTGGCCGCTACGCAGCTTGGTCATCGCCCAGCGCTGGCTGAGGTGGCTGAAGCTGCGGACTCTCTGCACCACGTCGGCGCCGCGGGCCTCCGCCTGCAGCCCAGACGCCTGATTGATCAGGTACTCGGTGTCGCCGTCGAGCGGGCTCGGGTCATACGGAGGCGGAGGCTGGGTGACGTTGGCCAGTGCAGCGCCGGGCGCGGCCAGGAGCAGCGCCGTCAGCACAAGGACCACGCGAACGCGTCGGATCGCGCTCCTGTCTTCACGACCCTTCCGAGCAGACCCGATGTCGCGGGCCCTACGGATAAACCTAACCCTGCGCATGAGCCTAACCTCCCGACGCCTGACCTTTAAACACGCGCGTGGTACCCCCGTGCCGCGAGGAGTAAACGTGGAAACTACTATTTGGCCCCTTCTGTTTTGAGCGCGTGCGCGAGTCCGGTATCCAGCCGACGAGCGTCGTCGACTCGATCGCCTCCATCCCGGCGCTGCTCGGCCGCCGGAGTCCTTGGGGGTCTCAACCGCGCTGGGCGCCGGATCGGGGCCGGAGTGGCAGGGTTGTGGACGCGCAAGCCGTCTGGCAGGACGGTGGCGAGATGAGCGATCGAGGTGCCGCCGAGTGCACGACGCAGGTCGGAGTCAAGCATGTGTGCGCTCCTTCAGCGGGGGTTGTCGGCGCGCCACGCGACGTCGTCGGCGACGGCCGTGGCGACGTCGAAGGTCGGCGCGAAGCCGGTGTCGTGGGTGAGTCGGGTCGCAGGCCGAGGGTCATCGCCTGCGGGGCGTCCGCGAACTCGCGGTTGGTGGCCGGCCGACCGCTGGAGACGTTTTAGGTGCTCATGATCACGGTCGCCTGGGGTGGCAAATGGCTCGCCGGAAAACCCAAGCCGGCCCACCAGTCCTCTACCGCCACCACGCGTGCGGCGAGATCAGCCGCGTCGACCTTGGCTGCACCCACTGCGGCGAGCCGATGCACGCGGGCGACGTCGAGCTACTTCCCGGCCCCGGCGCCGCGACGTGACCCTAGCCCTTCAACACCAGCGCCTGCCGATCCCCCAGGCCCTTGGCCTCAGCCTCGGGCCCGGGGGCAGCGACTCCGCTACTTCAGCTTCGGCAGCGTCTTCGCCTCGAGCGCGGCGATGATGTGGTACCCGGGCGTCTTCATGTGGATGTTGAAGGGCCCGTCGCAGAAGTACGTCAACGTGCAGACCTTGGCGACCGGCACGGGAATCTGACCTTGATTCCTGAGTAGGTGTACTGCCGGGGGCTGCTGGGTCTGTCCGGGTGGCTTGGCAGCGTGTGTTTCGTCGGTTCTGTTGGCGATCGAGGAGCGCACCTTGTCGGTGAATTCGCAGGCCAAGCGTCAGCGGCGTGTGCGGCGCTCGTCGAGGGGGGATCGGTTCGGTCAGGCGCCACGGATCGAGGTTGTCGCTGATGATCGGTCGTTGACGCCGTTTGGTGAGTCGGCGGTGGTTGGTGAGTTGGTGCGGCGTTTGGAGTTGATCCCGGCGCTTGATCGTGCGATCGAGACGGCTCCGAAGGTCGGCGGGTTGGGTCCGGTCAAGCAGCGCGCGAGGGGCTGCTCGCCGGGGCAGCTGCTGGTCGCGGTGGCTGACTCGATGTTGTGTGGCGGGGACTCGATGCTCGATATCGAGCGTTTGCGTGCCGATGAGGCGGGCGCGGAGTTGCGGGCGGTGGCCGAGATGCCGGCTGCGTCGACGGCGTGTCAGCTGGCGCGGCGTTACCGGCGATCGCATCTACGCGCAGCCGAGGCGGCGTTTGCGCGGTGTGCGAATGCGATGGATGCTCAGCTGGGCCGCACGCCGGAAGGGGAGGTGACACTGGATTTCGACTCGACCGGCGTGGAGGTCTACGGGCGTAACAAGCCGGGCGCCGGCGTCAACTACCAGGGACAACTCGCCTACCAGCCGCTGATCTGCGGCTGGGCGCAACGCGGCCGGCTGCTGGGCTCGGAGCTTCTGGCCGGCAACGACTCCACGCGCGGCGAAGAGCCGCGCGGACTGCTGCGGCGGGCGCTGGGCTACCTGCCCGACGGTCATGGGTCGGTCAGCGCCCGGTTCGATTCGGGGTTCTATCGCGTTGATCTGCTTGACGACTGCCGCAAGCACGAGGTGAGCTTCTCGATCTCCGTGCCGCGCTCCAGTGCGATGTGGTCGGCGTTGGAGCGCATCGGTGAGGAGGCGTGGCAACCTGCTGAGGGCCTCAAGGACGCCGAGGTTGCCGAGACGACCTACATCCCGACCGGCTGGGAGCACGAGCCGCTGCGGCTGATCGTTCGCCGGGTCGCTCACCAGGCCAACGCGCTGTCCGATGATCCGCGCGCCAGGCGCAAGCGCACGATCCCACGCGAGCAACTCGACCTCGGGCTATCCGGCGAGGCCGACGTCGTTTACGGCTACAGCTTCATCCTCACCGACCTCGCCGGCGACGCGGCGGCGATCGAGCATCATCACCGCGACCGTGCGCAGATCGAGGAGCGGATCAAGGACGCCAAACTCGGTGTCAGCCTCCGCCGCCTGCCGTTGTCGGACCTGGAAGCCAACCGCGTGTGGTTGCACTGCTCGACGCTCGCCCTGAACCTGCTCGCTCTGCTTAACGACCTGATGTTCGGCATCGACCCGCCCGGACATCACCCGCGCCGCCGCCAGGCGAAGTTCGTGCGACGGATGCTGCTGTGCGTTCCCGCCCGCGTCATCCACCATGCCCGGCGGATCATTCTGCGCCTCCCCGTCGGACTCGTCTCCGCGCCTGCGTTCCAAGCCGCGTACACCGCCGCGCGCGGCCTCGCGCCGCCACCACTGGCCGCCTGACCGCTCACGACAACTCGGTCGCCGTGCCCACCGCGACTGCCCCTGCCCGCACCCAGGTCGAGCGACCCTCGATCACCGCGCTGACGCCACTGGCATGCCCACCACCGCCACCAGCGCTGACCCCAGACGCCACCCCGGAGACTCACACCACCCTCGACCCTGCGCCGCAGACCAGATTCAACGCCTACTCACGAATCACGGTCTGACCGAACGTCGGGTCAATCGTGGCCACGAATGGGCCGTAGGCACCCGTCGTCTTCGTCACGTCGACGAACGCCGCGCCGACGGTGTCGTAGGCCTTCTGGAGGCCGGGGTTGATGTCGTCCTGGAAGGCGCTGATCGATCCGGGGACGAGGGCCAGCGTGTTCGCGCCGAGGACCGTCGGATGCACCCATAGTCCCAGCTCGACGTCCGGATAGGTGGAACCGATGATCCGCATCTGCTTACCGCCCGCCGCGCGCACCTGCTTGACGATCTTGGTCAGGTTCTTGGTCGCCCTCGGCATGTTCGCCTTCACGCAGCCGGTGGGATCGGGCTGGGTCGGACAACCGTCGACGTCGTTGCCGCCGATCGAGATCGTGACGACCTTGACCTGGTTGGGGTGACTCTTGATGAACGCGACAGCCGCCTGCGTCTGACTCTTGTTGGGGTAGTTGGCCGCGCCCGGGGCGAGCGACCGCGGGTCGCACCCCACCGCCGATGCCGTCAGCATCGAGGTCGTCGTCGCTCCGCCACAACCGAGGTTGACGAGCTTTAGCTGCCAGCCGCGGGCGGCCGCTAGCGGGACCAGCTGATCGGCTGGGCCGTTGTGGGTCGAGCCCTGCGTTCCGCCGGGCAGCTCCTGCCAGCCGACGGAATACGAGTCACCGAGCGACAGCAGGATCCCCTTGACCGGTTTGGGCTTCGGCGCGGCCTTGTGATGAGCGGCCGACGCGGCCGGCGCGAGCACCAACAGCGCGAGCAGACCCAGGGACACGGCCAGGGAACGAAAACGATGTTGCATGCAACTCCTCCTTGATATACGGCATCCTTACGATCGAGGAGCGTAGCGGCCGGGCCTCGATCCTCGCGGCCATGCGTCAGGCGAACGTTATGGTCGGCACGGTGCGCAGCGGACCAGCGGTGATCGGATTCCGGCCGACGGTTAGCTCTAGACCTGCTCTCGCGACCGGGTTGCGCCGGCCGCCACCTCCCGGAGGAGCAGCTGGCCCCTGACGGCCCCGTCGGTGCGTTCGTCAAATCAGCTGGCTATTACTCGCTCGAGCTGATCGAGGCACCGCTGCCATCCTTGATCTTGGCCGTCGCGGCGTTCGTCGGTGGAGATCCTGCTGTTGACCATCTGCACCGTTGTCGCGCCCTCGGCTTCGGAGAAGGAGAGCTCGATCAGCTGCTCGTTGGAGGGATCGTCCTCGAAGGTCCATGTCATCACCAATCGGTGCGGACGATCGATCAGCGTGTAGGCGCCATGCGCCCCGACCTCTGTGCCGTCGGGCCTGCGCATCACCACCCGGACGTTTCCGCCCAAGCGGAGATCGACGTCGGCCTCGGGCGTGGTCCAGTCGTAGCCGCAGTGAAACCAGCGCTGCATCACCTCGGGGCTTGTCCAGGCGTCGAACACGTCCTCGGCCGAGGCCGCAAAGGTCCGCTCGATGCGCACCACGCGGCCGGAATCCTCGCTCACTGCTGCGCCTTCCGATCCTCCAGGTACTCGCCGACGACATCAAAGAGGCGCTCCCAGCGCTCCCGCTGAATTTCTATCCAGTCCGAGGCCTCGGCGAGGGTGTCCGGCCTTAAGGCGAGCCGGTGGGTTCGTCCGACGATCACGCGGCTGACGACACCTGCCTCCTCCAGCGTGCGTAGATGCCGTGAGATGGTCGGCTTGGACACCCCGAAGTCGCCTGTCACCTCCCCCACCGTCGCCGGTCCTTGGCTGAGGCGCTCGACGATCTCGCGCCGGAGCGGGTGGGCGAGCGCGCTGAACGTATCGTTAGCCATTTTGCTAATACTAGTGGCTGCCCGCGAATCCAGACTGGAGGTGGACGTCGATGCCAGAGCACAGGATCGGCACGCAGGAGGAGTGGCAGGCGGCACGCGACGAGGTGCTGAGGGAGGAAAAGGAGCTCACCCGACGCAGCGACGAACTGGCCAGGAAGAGGCGCGAGCTGCCGTGGGTGCCGGTCGAGAAGGACTACCGGTTCGAGACCGAGCACGGCGCGCAAGCCCTCTCCGATCTGTTTGACGGCCGCTCCCAGCTGGTCGTCTACCACTTCATGTTCGGACCGTCGTGGGAGGCGGGCTGCCCGGCCTGCTCCTCGATCACTGACACGCTCGCTCCTCAGGTCCCCCACCTGAAGGCCAGGGACACCACTCTGCTGCTCGCGTCCCGCGCGCCGCTCGAGAAGCTCGTCGCCTTCAGAGAGCGGATGGGCTGGCGCATTGACTGGGTCTCCAGCGGCGGCAGCGACTTCAACCGTGATCTCGGCTTCCTGCACACCGAGGGGGAGCTCAAGCCATTTCTGGAGGGCGAGCTCTCGCCCACCGTCGCGCAACATGCGCGCATGTGCGGAACGGATGTGGCGCGGTACCTCGCCGAGGGACCGGGTCTGAGCGTGTACGCGCTCTCGGACGGCAGCGTGTACCGGACCTACGTCACGACCGCTCGTGGCCTCGAGATCGGCATGGCCTTCTACCCGCTGCTCGACCGGACACCGAGGGGCCGCGACGAGAGCGCGACCGAGCCGTGGTGGCTCCGCCGCCACGACGAGTACGAGCAAAGCTCCCGCCCGGGAGCGCGCTCATGACGCCGGCTCAGACCGCGCGCAGGCATCCCGAAGTTGTCGCCGCGCTGCTGGCCACTGCCGGGCTGGCGTGGTGGTGGACAGTCAATCGGATGGCCGGGATGGGCGCCGGTCCCGGCGCCGACCTGGGCACGCTCGGCTGGTTCACCGGCTCGTGGACGGTGATGATGGCGGCGATGATGCTTCCCTCGTTCGCTCCCAGCCTCAGTGCGTACCTGACGCTGACGCCCAGGCGTCAGGTCAGTCGTTGGCTGCCGTTCGCCTCTGGCTACCTCCTGGTATGGACCGCCACCGGCCTCTTCGCCTACGGAACGTTCGAGCTGGGCAGGGACCTGCTCGCCAGCGACCTGGCCTGGCACGGCGGCGGGCGGTGGCTATCCGCCGGCGTGATCGCAGCTGCCGCCGCCTACCAGTTCATGCCGCTGAAGCGCGCCTGCCTCACTCGGTGCCGGGGGCAACTCGACGGCCCACGCGGCGTCGCACGCCCGGGCTGGTCATCCGCGCTCGCCACGGGCGCGCGGACCGGCGGCTGGTGCCTTGGCTGCTCATGGGCCCTGATGGCTGCGCTGTTCGCGCTCGGAGTGATGAGCCTGACCTGGATGGCGCTGATCGCCGCGCTGGTCGCGCTCGAAAAGACCTCCCCCTGGCCACTCGCGGCGAGGATCGCGACAGCGACGGTCCTTGCCGCGCTTGCCGTGGGAATCCTCGCGGCGCCGCACCACGTTCCCGGCCTTGTCGTCCCAGGTTCTGAGGGAATGCACGCCATGAAAACGATGGGTTAGCTGGCCTGGCCGCCATGCGGAGCTCTGCCGGCAAGGCTTAGTGGTGCTCGAGTGCTTCGCGGTGAAATCGCGGACAGTGTTGGATTGCGCGGCGGTTGCCGGCCAGGGTGAGAGCTATCGCCGCAAGCGCCAGCGACACGTTGATCAAGAACACCAGCCGCCAGCTGATGGCGGTCAGGACCCCGCCGAGAACCGGTCCAAGCGCAGCGAAGAAAGCCGACCCCCCGGCCAGAATGCCAAGCGCGTACCCCCGGCGCTCCTTTGGCCACACGGCACTGGTGATCGCCACCGCCGTCGGCAGCATCAGCGCCGCCGAGGTCCCCTGGACCGCCCGCATGCCAATGACCCAAACCATGTCCTGCGCCGCGCTGGCCAACGCGGTGGAGATCGCGAACGCGACCGCGCCGCACAGAAACACCCGTCGCAGTCCGAACAGATCTCCCAGGCGGCCGCCGAGCACCATGAACGCGGCCAACGGCAGGATGTTCGCGGTCGGGATCCACTGGCCATCGGCGATATTGCCGCCCAGCGGCAAGACGATGCCGACAGGGGTCGGGAGGCCCGAGCCCTTCTCCAGCGGCAGCGAGAACCGCTTCGGAAACGAGAGGCGGGGGTTCGACTTCCACCGCGGCGTGATCAGCGGCGCCGGGCGCTTTCGCTGACTGATGGTCCGGCGTGGTTCACGTGGACGCTAGTGGCTTTTCCCGGCTGACGGCGTCGAGCAACAGCCTCGCGGCCGCCGTCGCCCCGTCGGTGCGGATCGTGCCGGCCACTGCGGTCGCTCGTGCGCGCGTCTCGGAGGTCAGGGCCGTCCTGAGCGCGAGCGACAGGGACTCGGTGGTCGGCGTCGGACCGTCGTGCGCCGCCCCGATGCCCAGCTCGGCCACCCGATGCGCCCAGTACGGCTGGTCGCCGCCCGCCACGGGCACCACCACTTGAGGTGAGCCGGCCCTGGCGGCCGTCGTCGTCGTACCCGCGCCGCCGTGGTGCACCACAGCGGCCACCCGACCGAACAGCGCCTGCTGGTTGACCTCGCCGACAGCAAAGCAATCGTCCCCGTTGTCGATCAAGGCCAGGTCGGCCCAGCCGCGGGCGACGATCGCGCGGCGGCCGTGTGCACGGATCGCCGCGATGGCAGCCCGGGCGCTGTCCTGCGCGACGCGCATGCTGCCGAACCCGACGTACACCGGCGGTGTGCCGGCGTCCAGGAACGCCACCAGCTCGGCCGGGAGCGAGCGGTCGTCCGGCAGGATCCACGCCGGGGTGCGCACGACGGCGAGGCCCGTCGGCTCCTTCCACGGGCACAGGGTCGGGTCCGCCGCCACCCACAGGTGATCGGTGAACATGAACTCGCGGGCATCGTCGACCGGTGGCAGGTCGATCGACGCCCGGTGGGCATTGATCGGCGGGCCGAACAGCGCGTTCCAGCTTTGGGCGTCCGCGTCGTCCAGCACGCTCGGCCCGAAGGTCACGTACCGATGGGGGACGCCTACCTTCTCGGCCACCGACTGCGCGACGAAGTGCGACATGGCGGTCGCCAGGAGCACGTCACATCCCTCGGCTGCCTGCGCGACCGTGTCGTACTGCGCGTCGATGAACTCGGCAACCCGCCGGGTGCGCTCCTCCGCCGTCGACGGCCGCTCCCACGAGCGCCACGGCCGGTTGAACGGCACCAGCGGCACGCCGACACGGGCCAGCAGTTCCGCGAACTCCTCGTCCGGCGGCGCGCACAGGCCCACCTGCGCGCCGAGCGCCCGCAGTTGCACCGCGAGCGCCATCATCGGTTCGACGTCCCCGCGCGACCCATAGGTGGTCAACAACACTCGCATCTCACCACTCCCATCTAATTGTGTCGGTTAGCCGCGGCGGTATTCGGCGACGGCGATCGGCACGGTCAGCGCGACGATTGCAAGCGCCCAGATCAGCGCTCGGGTCACGAAATACGAGCTGGGGTGGCCGAGCAGGGCGTTGGCATGCGGGCCCAGCGTGAGCGCGCGGACGGCGTCGACCATGTAGGTCAGCGGCTGGTGGTTGGCGAACGCTTGCAGCCAGCTGGGCATCGAGCTGACCGGCACATAGGCGCTGGAGACGAACGCGAACGGGAACACGATCATCCCCATGCCCTGGGCGGCCTGTGCGTTGCCCGCGAACAGGCCCATGGCGATGAACAGCCACTCGAGCGCGAACCCAAAGACGATCACGAGCCCGAACGCGGCCAGGCCGTCGATCGCCGAGCCGTGGAGACTGAACCCGACCGCGAACGCAACGGCTGCGGTGAACGCAGTGCTCCAGGCGACGAGTGCCGTGTCCGCCATCGCCCGGGCCATGAGCACGGCAGCGCGCGGAATCGGGAGCGAGCGCAGGCGGTCGATGAACCCTTGCTCCAGGTCCTCGGCGATCGCGGCTGCCGTACCCATGCCTGAGAACAGCACGCCGGTGGCGACGAAACCGGGCACGAGGTAGTCGACGTAGGAGATTCCGGCGATGTGGATCGCGCCGCCGAACATGTAGCGGTAGATCAGGAAGAACAGCGACATCTGGACCGTGGCGAGCACGATCAGCTGTGGCGTGCGCACGTAGCGCAGCAGCGCGCGACGCGCCACTGTCACGGTGCTCTTGGCGAGCCCGGTCTGGCGGCGCGTGGCTGTCGCCGCGCCTCGGTCGAGTGTCGAAGCGATGGTTGTCATGAGCGAGCAGTTCCTTTCTTGCTAGGCCGCACGAGCAGCCGTTGCGTCCCGGTCGTCCCCTGTTGTCTGTCCGGTGAGGGTGAGGAACACCTCGTCGAGGTTGGGCTGTCGCATCGCGATGTCCTCAATCTCGACGCCCGTGGCGTGCACCGACTGGACCGCGGTCATCAGTCCGTGGCTCCCGGCGCCGACTCGCACGCTCACCCGGCGCGTGGGCTCGTCGATCTCGGCGTGCGCGTGGTCGAGTTGTCCGAGCATCTCGGCGATGCTCGTGAGGTCCCGACTGTTTCGGGCGTGCACCTCGATCACGTTGCCGCCGATCTGTCGCTTGAGTTCGGTGGGGGTACCGGCCGCGACGGCACGACCGTGGTCGATGATCACGATCTGGCTGGCGAGATGGTCTGCCTCATCGAGGTACTGCGTGGTCAGCAGCACGTCGGTGCCGCTCGCAACGAGCGCCCGGATCGCGTTCCAGAGCTCGATCCGGCTGCGCGGGTCAAGCCCGGTCGTCGGTTCGTCAAGCAGGAGCAGGCATGGAGACCCGACCAGGCTCGCACCGAGATCGAGCCTCCGGCGCATGCCGCCGGAATACGCGCGAGCGAGCCGGTCGCCGGCCTCGACGAGTCCGAGTTGCTCGAGCACGGCGGCGGCGCTTGCCTTCGCCGTGCGGCGGCTCTGACCGAATAGGCTGGCGACCATCTCGAGGTTCTCACGGCCGGTCATCGCCGGCTCGACGGCCGCGAACTGGCCCGCCAGGCCGATCACACGGCGGACCGCGCTCGGATCTTTGCGGACGTCGTACCCTGCGACTCGCAGCGTTCCCTCGTCGGCTGCCAGCAGCGTCGCCACCGTGCGCACGAAGGTCGTCTTTCCGGATCCGTTCGGGCCGAGCAGCGCGACCACCTGTCCGCTCTCGGCAACCAGATCCAGGCCGTCGAGCGCGGTGATCTTGCCGTAGCGCTTCTTGAGGCCGACGGCCTCGATCGTCGCTGTCATCTAACTGCCCTCCGTTTCGTGTTGATGCCGTGCAGGTATGAGCGCGGCCGCCTTCTCGCGCAGCACGACGGCAAGAACTCGGACGCCGACGATGTTGCGCTGATGGGACTTCGCGCGCGATCTGTTGCAAGATCGCGCGAAGGCCTTGGCTTCTTGCTGCCGCTCGGCAGCGAGGGCTTTGGCTATCTCGCTGTGCAGGATTGATTGCATGTCGCGCAAGGTCCCACCAGCCGGGACCGCTCGCATCGGGTGCGTCGCCGGTCGATCGCCGGTCAGACCGACTACGAGCTCGCTCGAGCGCGACGAGCGGGTCCAGCGAGGAGTGCGCCATGATTTCCGCTGATGGGTGGTTCTGACGCGTATGGGCGAGCTCCTGGGATCGTCGGTCGCGGGCGAGAATGCGCATTGATCGATGGATTGCTCGAAGCGGCGGCGCGCGGCGATAGCGGCTCGCTCGTGCTGCGCGGTGAGGCCGGAATCGGCAAGTCGGCGCTGCTTGGCTACGCTGCCGAGCGCGCGACCGGGATGCAGGTGCTGCGCGCGACTGGCATGGAGGACGAGTCCGACTTGGCGTTCTCTGGGTTGCACGCCCTTCTCTGGCCTGTCGTCGGCCATCTTCACGAGCTGCCGGCGCCGCAGCGCGAGGCCTTGGCGGCCGCGCTGGGTCTAGGGCCGCCGGAAGGGTCGGAGCGCTTTCTGATCTCGGCGGGCGTGCTCTCGTTGCTGGCGACGGCAGCCGAGGAGCGCCCCGTCGTGTGCCTGATCGACGATGCCCAGTGGCTCGACGTGCCATCGGCCGACGCGCTGATGTTCACCGCGCGGCGGCTCGCCGCCGAAGGCGTCGTCCTCTTGGTCGCCGTGCGGGAGGACGACCGTGGACGTCTCGAAACGCCCGGAGAAGAGATCATCCTCGATCCTCTGGATCGCGAGCAGGCGGTTGCGCTGCTTGAGTACGCCGGCCGCGAGGTGGCCCCGTCGGTGCGCGAGCGACTTCTCGGCGAGGCGGCCGGGAACCCGTTGGCCTTGCTCGAGCTCCCGTCTGGGCTCTCCGACGAGCAGTTGGCCGGTCACGCGGGGCTGCCGGACGCGATCCCGCTGACCGCACGCCTTCAGGCGGCGTTCCAGCGGCGCGTCGAGGGAATGCCCGCGGACACGCGGTCGGCGCTCCTGCTCGCCGCAGCAGACGGCAGCGGCGAGCTCCAAGTGCTGTTCCAAGCGGCCGGCGAGCTGGGGCTGTCCGGAGCTGCGCTTGACCCGGCCGAGCAGGCAGGACTGGTCATGATCGGCGGGGAGCGGCTGTCCTTCCGCCACCCGCTGGTGCGTTCGGCGGTCTACGAATCGGCCACGTTCAACGACCGTCGGCGCGCGCACGCCGCCCTCGCCGCGGCGTGCTCCGCCGAGACGCAGACCGACCGTCGGGTCTGGCACCAGGCGATCGCCACGCTGACCGCCGACGAGGAGATCGCCGCCGAGCTCGAGGCGTCCGCCGACCGGTCTCGCGCACGCGGCGGACACGCGTCGGCCACCACCGCCTACGAGCGGGCAGCGAAGCTCAGCATCACGGAGTCGGCACGAGCAAGTCGCCTGACCGCCGCCGCTGGGGCGGCCTTCGTTGCCGGGCAGATTGAGCGGGCGAGCAGCCTGGTCGACCGATCTTTACCTACCGCCGACCGGCCTAGCCGCGCACGTCTGCTCGGTCTGCGCGGCGTGATTGACGGGTACGGTGGCTCGCTCGCGGATGCTGTCTCGGCTCTGCTGGAGGGCATCGAGCTGAGCGACGACGCGTCTTTCAGGCTGGAGATGGTGCTCGAGGCCTGCGGGATGGCCATGTACCTGGCCGACTACGACCAGCTGCTGCGGCTCTGCCGCCGAGCTGCGGAGTTCTCGTCCGTCACCGATCACGATCGTTTCATCGTCGTGCTGCTCACCGGCATCGCCGCCGAGCTCGAGGGCGATTACGATCGCGGGGCGGCGCTCGCGAGGGAAGCGAGCGAAATCGCGCAAGGCGTTGTCAACCCGCGCTGCCTTATCTGGCTGGCCGGCTCGGTGGGGCGGGCGGGGAACTGGGGTGACGGCCTCAGGCACGCCATTCGCGCCGTCAGGCACGCCCGCGAGCGCGGATTCGTGGCCACGCTCCCACACGCCCTTCAGGCGCAGGCCTCGCAGCTGATTGGCCTCAGCCAGTTCGACCTTGCCTATGCCGTCGCGCACGAGGCGCGGCAGCTGGCGCTCGACCTTGGGTTCCCGTGGGCGGCGAGCTGGGCCGTCGCCGACCTCGCGTATGTCGACTCCGTGCGCGGTGACGAGGAACTCGCCCGCGCGCATCTGAAGGAACTCGAGCAGCTGACGACCAGCACGTCCCCAGCGGTACCGGCCGGGATGAACCGGGCGCTCGGCACGCTCGCGCTCGGGCTGGGGCGCCCGTCGGAGGCGCTCGATCGGTTACTAGCCAGCATCGCGGCCGTGCGCCCGCAATCCAATCCGATGCTCGTGGGCGGCGTGCCCGACGCAATGGAGGCCGCCGCCCGCGCCGAGCGCTCCGGAGAGATGGCTGAGCACCTGGCACGCTACGCCGCCTGGGTGGAGAGCTTCCCGAACCCGGCCCGAAGGGCGCTGCTCGCGCGCTGTCAAGCGCTTGCTGACGAGTCCGACGCCGGGCACCAGTTCGCTGAGGCGATCGGGCTGGTCGATGCGCTGGCCCCGTTCGACCGCGCACGAACACAGCTCCTCTACGGCGAGTGGCTGCGCCGCGAGCGACGCAGGACGGACGCTCGCCCCCACCTGCGTGCCGCACTTGAAACCTTCGAGCACCTGCGCGTCTCGCCTTGGGCAGAACGCGCACGCTCGGAACTGCGCGCAAGCGGCGAGACAGCGCGCCGCCGCGACGCTTCCACGCGTGATCAGCTCACGCCTCAGGAGCTGCGCGTAGCCGACCTCGCCGGGGGCGGACTGACGAACGCCGAGATTGGTGCACAGCTCTTTCTTAGCCCGCGCACCATCGACTACCACCTCCGAAAGGTGTTCGCCAAGCTCGACATCGCCTCGCGCTCCGATCTCGCTCGCGTGAGCCTCAGTGCGCCCGTCGGCACCTGATTGTCGGGCGGTGCTCGAGGAGCATTAGGGTTTGCGGGAGGCGACGCCAGCCCAAGGAGGACCCACATGGCTGTCACCACGAGACTTCATCCACGTCAAGTCGCGTCATTGAGAACGCGTTGCCGGTGATCCTCATCCACGGCTGGCCGGGTTCGCTAGTCGAGATGCCGAACGTCGAGAGCACAGTGAACTTCTTCGACGTCAAGGGTGTCTGACGTGTCCAACCCTCTGCACATGCCCCCGTTCGGCGGGGCGACTGAGTGGCTCAACTCTGAGCCACTTGGCCCCGCCGGGCTGCGCGGCCACGTTGTTCTGGTGAACTTCTGGACGCTGACATGCATCAATTGGCTGCGCCAGGAGCCGCACGTCCGTGCGTGGTCGCAGGCCTACCGGGACAACGGGCTGGTCGTGATCGGAGTCCATACGCCGGAGTTCTCGTTCGAGCACGAGATCGACCGCGTCGGGCAGGCAACAAATGAGCGCGGGATCGACTACCCAGTCGCGATCGACAACGACTACGCGATCTGGCGCGCCTTCGACAACCACTACTGGCCGGCGCTCTACTTCATCGACGCCGACGGCATCATCCGCGACCAACACTTCGGCGAGGGAAGCTACGAGCAATCAGAGCGCTTCATCCAGCGGCTGCTCGGCGTCGAACGCGAGCTCGTTTCCGTTGAAGCGCTCGGCGTCGAGGCACAGGCCGACTGGGACCGCCTGCGTACGCCCGAGACGTATCTGGGCTACGCCCGCCGCGAGCGGTTCGCGTCGCCGGACGGAGCCGCGCTAGGGGAGCGTCGCGTCTTCGAGCTCCCCCGACGCCTGAGCCTGAACCATTGGGGGCTCGTCGGCGAGTGGACGATCGGTCGCGAGAACGTCGTGCTGGACCGGGCCGGCGGGAGCATCGCCTGCCGGTTTCAGTCGCGCGACGCCCATCTCGTGCTCTCCCCCGGCGCGCGAGAGCCGATTCCGTTCCGCGTGCTGCTCGACGGCGAGGCTCCGGGCCCGTCACATGGCGTGGATGTCGACGAGGACGGAAACGGCGTGCTCGGCGACGGTCGCCTTTACCAGCTCGTGCGCGCTTACACCGCAGTCCGCGAGCGGACGCTGGAAATCACGTTCCTCGAGCCTGGCGCCGAGGCATACGCGTTCACCTTCGGGTAGCCCCGGCGCGCGACCCCGAGCTTGACCGCGAGTCAGCGGGACCGTGATTACGCAGCCGCGCGCCCCTGGCTGGAGGGCGAGACGAGCCGTCGCCGGCCGGCTTGGTTGAGCGCCGCCTCGACGGACCGGTACACGCTGTCGGCTGCTTCGGCACTCTCGGCTATCGCAGTTACGCCGGCCCGCCCGAGCTGCCCGACGGACCCGAGCATGTGAAAGACGGCTCCGGTGCGGCGTTGCCCGTTCCACGTCAGCCGCTGGCGCCGGGCCGTCGCGAGGAGCCCGTCAGCCTCGAGCCGGCCGAGCCCCGGGGTCTCGAGGTGATCAGTCGCGACGTAATGCCGCGGGTCGCCGCTCGGCGTGACGAAGATTGCGCGCTCGGCGTCATATGCGCCTCCAGTGAGGCACGCCAGCGTTTGCTGGGGATGCGTCGTCCCGCCCATGCGGAGGTTGAGCTCGATCGCGAACGGCTGCCACCGCCCCGGTTGGCGAGCGACCACGAAGTCGATCCCGAGCCGACCGATCACCCCAACGGCGGCAAGGCGCTCACCCATGCGCCGGCCGAGCACGCTGATCGCGACGGCGTAGGCTGGATCTGCGGGGAAGCGGCAACCGAGGTACTGCTGACCGCTTCGCCCGCCGAGGATCTGGTCGTGAGTGCCAACCACTTCGACCCGGCCGGCCGGCGTGATCTCGAGTGCGACGCTCGGGCTGCGGATCTCTATGCCGGTGATGCGCTCCTCCAACACACCGCCCTGGGCGGCGAGCTTGTCGAGGAAGTTTGCGGCGCCCACCGAGGCCACTTCAGGGACGATCGCGCGTACGCGCCGTTCGACGAGTTGGTCGACCCCCAGCGTTCGCGGCGCGGGCAGGTTGGCGAGGTCGATGATCGCGTTGCCCTCGCCGGAGACGCCTCTATCCAGTTTGACTATGAGCTGACTGAGCTCTGGCTTGACGTCACGTAGCCGGCCGATCGCCCGGACGGCGTCGGTGACGCTGCGGACGTGCTCGGCCCCCAACGGATGGCGGACTCCAGCCTGGGCAAAGAGCGCTCGAGCGCCACTCTTGGTCCCGAGATGCTCGTGAGCGGGGTCGGCCCCGTACACCGGAATTGAAAGCGCATGGGCGACATCCTGCTCTGCCGCGGTCGAGTTGTACGGGATAAGCCACGCTCGCCGCGACGCCGGGATCGTCCGTCTGATTTGCGCTAGCACCGAGCCGCGCTCGAGCAGCCGCTCGCTGAGGGGACGCGCGTCGCCGTCGTCGCCGCCGCCGACGTCAACGAGATCGAGACGCCGGCGAGCCGAACCCCGGGCGGCGCCCGACAGCATCGAGAGCTGGTAATCGACCGTCGCCGAGCTGATCGGCATCGAGCTCACGAAGGTGATCTCGAGGTGCGGATCGCGCAGCTCGAGTAGGAAGCTGAGCAGCCGTTCCTCGTACGCCCGCGTCTCGGCCGCCGGCTCGTGCCACCGGTCGAGCGCCCTTGACGGCAGCACGACGATGCGCCGGCGTCCGGTAAGTGGCCACGCCTCGGCCGACGGATGCGCGCTCGGCTCCCGGCGCGAGCGCACCAACGCCGGGTGACCCGTCATGCCGGCCTCCCGGGCGAGTCGACCAGTGGCGCCGGACGAGCCGGCTCGGCCGACGGGGTCTCCTTGGCAACGCGAAGCCGGAGCTGAGCAAAGACGCGGGAAAGCCTGCTTACCCGGCCGTATGGCACCGATCGGCTAATGAGCTGTTCGCTTGCCGCGCGGACGAGGTCGGAGGCATGCTCTTGGGCAGCCAGGTAGCTGAGCGGTGCAGTCATTCGGATCCCCCTATCTGTCGGCCGACCGTCGTGCCACGCGACTCCACGCCTACGACGCTCCCGATGTGATCAGACGTCAGATGACGTTGTGGTGGGGAGACGCGGCCTCCCGCTGATTCCTTCCAGCCCACCTGCCGTCCGTCCAGTGTCCACACACGGCGAGGAGTACCTCGACCAGGACGTCCGCTTCGCTACCCGCGACGTCTCAGCTGCGAACAGCGGCCCGTGGCTCGGCGCTTCCCGTGCCGCGGGCTTCCCGAATGAACGCCCCCGCCGCTTCGATCGCGTCGGCGGCTTCGGGCAGGAACGACCAGAACAGATGGAATCCGTGCGCGTCGACCGGGAACAGCGCAAGCCGTGCATCGACGCCGTACTTGTGGGCCCGGGCGGCAAGGGCCTTGGCGTCCGCGAGCCGGGCGTCGCCGGTGGCAGCCTGGATCAGCATCGGCGGCAGGCCGGTCAGGTCGGCGGCGAGCGGGTCGACCACCGGGTCGTCGACCGGGTGTCCCGCGAGGTACATCGCCGCGCAGTTGCGTGCCTCCTCGTCGGCTGCGCCCGGCGCGATTGGGGTGCTCGGCTCGCGTTTGAGCCGGAGGGAGAGGTCCAACCAGGGGCACATCAGGACCACGGCGCCCGGCTGCGGGGAATTCTGCTTCGCCAGCGTGAGCAGCAACGAGAGGACCAACCCGCCGCCGGAGGAGTCGCCAGCGACCGTGACTTGCTCGGGCGCGATGCCCCGGTCGAGCAACCATTGGTACGCGCTCAAGGAGTCATCGACGGCCGCGGGGAACGGGTGCTCGGGAGCGAGGCGATAGTCAGGGAGCAGGACGGCGGTTTGTGCCGCCATCGCGATCGCGCCAGCGTGGGGCCGGTACCCGAACGCCGACCCAAATACGTACCCGCCGCCGTGGAGATACAGAACGGTTGCGGGAGAGTCTTCGGAGGAGGAGACGAGCAGCGACGAAACCCCGCCGGCGGTCACGGGCCGAACGCGGGTGCCGAGCGGGGGCGACGTCTGCGCGAGCAGTTCCTCGCCCGCGGCGCGAGCCTCCGCCAGGTCGGCCTCGGGGGCCAGAAGCCCCACCATCGGCTCCCACAGCTTGGTGATGCGACTGAGGAGCTCGCCTCCGACGGCGAGCGTGGCGGACACCGCCTCGTCGACGTCACGCAGGACCTTGTGCGAGCGATCCAACAACGCCTCGCCCGCGATCGTGAGCTCAACTCGGTGCGTTGAGCGGCGCAGCAACTCGCAGCCGAGTAGCTGCTCGAGGCCGCGGATCTGGCGGCTGAGCGCGGACTGCGAGATGTAGAGCCGGTCTGCGGCGCGGCCGAAGTTCAGCTCCTCGGCGACTGCGACGAACGCCCGTAGGTGCCGGAGCTCGATCCCGTCGGGAGCTTGCGGGAAGGGGAGCAGATGTCCACGCTCATCCATGCCCCAAGTATGGCCTTCGAGCCGCCGGCCGGTGATGCCGAGCGTGCATAACCGCCGTGAGTGATCGGACTTTCCCTTTCGATGATCCGCTGGGATCCTGCCCTGGATGCGACGTGCAGAGCGCCATAGCAACGAGACTAGAGCGGGTTCTGTCCTGACGGCCGGACTTACGCTGCGCATCGGCGGTCGCCGGCTTAACGGTCGCGTCTACTGGCCCCACGGGAACGATGCCAACGCCGGCTCGGCACTCATGTTCGTGCCGGCGCTTACGGAAGGCGCGGACTCCGATCCGCTTTGCCGGCTCCTATGCTCGGCCGCTGCTGCCGTCGCACTCGCCATCCCGAGCCCGCGCGCGACTGATGATGACTACGAACTGGCCGCGCTCGGGTGGGCCGTCGAGCACGCTGCCGAGCTTGACGCGCACCCGGAGCAGGTGATGGTCGCGGGCGAAGGCGCCGGTGGAGCGCGCGCCGCCCGACTCGCCATCCGTGCGCGCGATACAGGCTGGCCGCACCTGCGCCGCCAGATCTTGGTCCATCCGACCTTCACTCCAACGTGCCCGATGCCGTTCCTGCTCACGGGCGTCGCCCCCGCGACGGTCATCAGCAGCGACACACGAATCGACGACGGGAGCACATACGCAGCACGGCTGCGAGCCTCGGAGATCGAAGTCGATGTGCTTCGTTACTCGCCGCCGATTCTTCCCGGGCACGACACTTTGTCGGCCGCGCTCGCAGGGAGGAACGGATGAGAAAGATCGTCGCGTGCCTGTTCTGCTCGCTGGACGGCGTTGTCGGCGAGCCGGCGGACTGGCTGGTCATGAGCGACGACCTGGCCGCATCCGTCGCGGCGCGGAGCGCGTCCACTGACACCATCCTGCTCGGCCGCGCGACCTACGAGCAGTTCGCCAGCGAGTGGCCGTATCAGTCCGGCGCGATGGCGGACTTCATGAACCGGACGCGCAAGCTGGTCGTGTCTACGAGCCTCAGCGACGCCTGCTGGCAGAACACAGACCTCATCGACGCCGATGCCAGCATCGGAGACCAGCTGGCGAGGCTGCAACGCGTGCCGGGGAACGACATCCTGGTGCTCGGAAGCGCCACCCTCGTGCAGTGCCTGCTCCGCCGGGCGATGATCGACGAGCTGGTGCTCCTGGTCCACCCCGTCATCAAGGGCCACGGGAGGCGACTGTTCGACGAGTTCACGGACTACGTGCCAATGCAGCAAATCAATTGCGTCACATTCAGCAGCGGCCTCGTGTCTCTCAGCTACGAGATGAATTCGCGCAGTCCAAGCAGTCCTAATCAACAGACCCGACGACCCCAAACGAAAGCGCGGGAGGACACGATCATGCACGCAACCACCAACCGCACGACCCGCGAGCTGGATCACCGAGTCAATGACGGACTCGACGTGAAGCTGCTGTGGAACTCGCACACAGACGGCGTCTCGGTCGCGGTCGCGGTCGAGCGGACCGGCGAGTACTTCGAGCTCGACGTCGATCCCGAAGACGCGCTGACCGCCTTCTACGACCCATACGCCTACGCCAGCCGAGCCGGGACTGACCACGCACTCGCCGCCTAGAGCCACGACCTCGCTCGACCGCCTCTCCCCCACGCTCACGTGTATGGCGCACTGGCTAGGGCGCCCAGATAGGCAGTCAGTGGCGCAAGCGACGGGTCGAGCTTGGTCACGCCGGTCCCATCGGAACGAGCGAACTCCTGGACTCCGAACCCACCGTAGACGTGATCCCCCACCGCGAACCCGGCGTGCTCCGAGGCTGCACGCGCCCGATCGCACCAGCTTCCATCACGTCGCCGATCGCCACCGGCTCGTCAAACGCCGTCTCCGCAATCCACCTGCGCATCGCCGGATCGATGGAGACGTACTCGACGGCGACCACGAACTCGCTGGGTCCGGGCACCGGCACCGGTTCTATCGTCAGCTTCCAATCCGACGCCCTCGGTAGTCCGGACGGACGCACAGCCAGGCGGATCTGGCGGTTTTCGTGACTCGGCACTGCGCTCACGCGACGAACTGCTGCCCGCCGTCGATGTCGTATGTCGCGCCCGTGACGGCGGTGTTGATCATGAGGTGAACGGCGAGCGCGGCGACGTCAGCCGGGCCGACCACGCGGCCGATTGGCAGCGTCGTACGCAACTCCTCACGTCGCTTGTCCAGATCGTCGCCGAGAAGCGACGCCGATAGCGGAGTGTCGACGAATCCGGGCGCGATCAGGTTGACCCGGATCGGCGCGAGGTCGAGCGCGAGGCTGGCCGTGAGCGCAGGCATGGCTGCGGTGACCGCCGAGACGATCGCGGAGCCGGGACGTATCCGCCGGCCGCCGGTACCGCCAATCAGCAGCACGGTGCCACCGGATCTCACCCTCCCGACGGCGTGGCGTGCGACCGCGAGTGCGAGCAGCATGTGCTCGCTGAGCGCAACGCGCGCCTCGTCCACGCTCATCTCGAGCGGAGGCTGGTAGCGGGGGCCGCCGCCCGAGACCATCACATGGTCGATCGGCGTCGGCAGGTCCGCGAAGAATTGCTCGAGCGACGCGGGATCGCTGGCGTCTAACGCGACCGTGCTCTGCGCGCCGAGCTCCAGCCCAGCCCGCTCCAGGCGCTCGCGATTGCGAGCCGCGAGGATGACGTCGGCGCCTTCGCCGCGGGCGCGTCGAGCGGTCTCCAGGCCGATCCCAGCGCTTCCGCCGATCACGACGACCTTCTGCTCGAACAGTCCTGGCTCCATGTCAATCTCCTCGGTCGTTGCGATGACCAAAGCTTGAGCCTCCCGCAACCAGGTCGCGCCCGTGATGACCCTGGTCGGCTCCCTGGTCGTGCGCAGCCCCCAGGCTTCAGCGGCGCATCGAAGGGGCTCCGCCGTGCGATCGATGAGTTGACCGTGGCGGTTGTGCGGATATCCTAGGCGGCGGGCTGGCGGACTTGTGCCGGTTGGGGTTGTGCGGTGTGGATGATCAACACCGGGACGGGGCTGTGGTTAAGCACGTAGTGGCTGACGCTCCCCAGCAGTGCCGAGCGGACGGCGCCGCGGCCGCGTGAGCCCATCACAACGAGGTCGTGGTGGCCGGCTTTGATCTGGCGGATCAGCGCGCATCGGATCGGCTGGTCGGTGGCCACGGTGCGGACGGGCACGTCGTCTGGCACCTGGTCACGCGCTCGCCGCAGGATCGCCTCGGCCCTCGCGCGGGCATCTGCGACCTCGTCGTCGGTCACTGCCCCGGGGACCATGAGACCGGTCGCGGGGATCTGAGGCACGGCGCTGATCAGGGTCAAGCGGGTGTGCTCGCTCTCCGCGAGGTCGATCGCGTCTGTCAACGCCTCTTCTGCTGCGGGCGAGCCATCGACCGCGACGAGGATGTCACGAAACATAACGCCGCCTCCTTCGATTCTGGGGGCGGAGCCCCGGATCGATTCGGGGCTGCTCCCCTGGAGTGGTATCGGGCACAACTGTATCGCTAAACAATATAGTTTGTCAATGTGAAATCTGCGATCTGCCGGCGCTCGCGGAACCGCGGGCCGTTGTCGGGCACGTGCGCGCGCTGAGCACCGAGCGCTGGGCACTGTCACGGGCAGCGCCTCTATCTCGTCTCAGAGGGCAAACGAGACGACAGGAGCAGTCATGAAAGTCTTCGTAGCCGGCGCCACAGGCGTTCTCGGCAGAGCACTCGTCCCACAGCTCGTGGCGCGAGGCCACGAGGTGGTCGGGATGACCAGCAGCGCGTCGAAGCAGGCCCTGGTCCGCAGCCTGGGAGCGCGCCCGGCTGTGGCCGACGCGCTCGACGCCAACGCGGTCGCCCAGGCGGTGGCGTCCGCCGATCCCGAGGTGATCGTGCATCAGCTCACGGCGCTGTCGGGGAAGCTGTCGGCAAGGGACATGCGGCACCCCGACCGCTCCTCCATGGCGATGATGACCAACCGATTGCGTACCGAGGGGACGGATCATCTTCTGGCAGCCGGCCGCGCCGTGGGGGCACGGCGATTCGTGGCGCAGAGCTTTACGGCTTTTCGATGGGCCCGCACGGGCGGTCCGGTGCTGACCGAGGCGGATCCGCTTGATCCCAACCCGCCGGCTGCCCTGCGGGCTCCGCTGGTGGGGATCCTGCATGTGGAGCGGGCGGTGACGACGATCGAGTGGGGCGAGGGTCTCGTGTTGCGTTATGGCGGCTTCTATGGTCCGGGGACCGCGATCAGCCGGGCTCCGGACGCACCGATGGCGACGCCGATCCGCAAGCGCTGGTTCCCAATCATCGGCGATGGTGGTGGTGTCTGGTCGCACGTCCACATCGACGACGCCGCGGCCGCGACCGTCGCCGCGGCGGACCACGGCGCGCCGGGTATCTACAACATTGTCGACGACGAGCCGGCGCCGGTGCGGGAGTGGCTGCCAGTACTGGCGAGCGCGCTGGATGCCAAGCCGCCGAGGCGTATCCCACGCTGGCTGGGGCGGCTGGCGGCCGGTGAGACGGCAACGCTCATGATGACCGAATCGCGGGGCTCCGCGAACGCGAAGGCCAAGCGCGAGCTCGGCTGGCAGCCGCACTATGCGAGCTGGCGGGAGGGCTTCGCGCAGGGACTCGGCTGAGCGATGGCCGAGGAGCAGTACGACGAACTCGCTTGATCTTCGAGACCGCACTTCGCAGCCACAGGCCGATGGCGATGAAAGCCTGACCTTGACGTAGTAACGGCCGTTGCCGTAGGTGAACTTCATCGACGGGTCGCACATGGTCGCGACCGACCCGAAATACGCCCCATCCCAATTGATGTACAAACCCCTGTCATTGATCTCGTGCGCCAGCTGCCCGGACGGGATGCCGATCGACTGACCTTTGATATTGACGGTGAACGCACCCCAGTACTGAATGCCGAAAGCGGTCCCCACCGACGTTGCGGGGACACGGCAGCGAGTAACCCACATGCAGCGATGGCTGAGGACACCGCCCCGCGCCCGGATCGTCAGCCCCGGGTTGCGTCCTCTGAGGACCAACTCCTACGATGCCGTTCGCGCGAACCGGCCCGATGGGTAGGGGTCGCCACGACGCGCGGACAGACACCTGCGCGATTCCTGTGTTGAAATTGGACGATCGTCGATGGTGCTGCGCGCTGGAGATGCTTTCCCTGATCAGCTGCGAGAACGATCCGCCCAAAGGTTGGAAACGATCAGCGCAGTAACGACAATCAGCTAACCGCCTCATGTGACCGGAGCCGGGGCGATCTAACTCGAGGAGCCAGACGTGCGCGATCCCGATGCCAGCAAGCCCGTCCCGCAGCAGGCCGGGGAACGCCTTCAGCCCCCAGGGCGCCGGTATCGGGGTGCGCGAGCTCGCGGACCTTGTGGCCACGGCGTGATCCAACACGCTGCGTTCGCGATCGAGCCGTGGGCGGTCCGCGAGACTACCCTCGACCTCGAGCGGCTGGCACAGACCGAATCAGTGTTCGCGCTCGCCAACGGGCACCTCGGCATGCGCGCGAACCTCGACGAGGGCGAGCCGTTCGGACTGCCCGGCACCTATCTCGCTGGCTTGTACGAGACACGTCCGCTGCCGTATGCCGAGCCCGGGTACGGCGATCCGGAGGACGGCCAGACGGTCGTCAACGTGACCAACGGCAAGCTCATCCGACTAGCGGTCGAGGACGAGGCGTTCGATGTTCGCTACGGCGGACTCCGCACGCACGAGCGGCTGCTCGACCTCCGCGCGGGCGTGCTTCGTCGGACCGCCGAATGGGTCTCGCCGGCTGGACGCGTTGGTCGCGTCTCGTCGACCCGAATCGTCTCGTTCACACAACGGTCGATCGCCGCGATCCTCTACGAGGTCGAGCCCCTCGAAGACGCGGTGCAGGTCGTGGTCCAGTCCGAGCTCGTGACCAATGAGACGCTGCCGATCACCGAGAAGGACCCGCGCGCGGCCGCGGCGCTTGCTTGTTCGTTGGCGTCCGACCTGTTCACGGGCGAGGAGCTGCGCGCGATGCTGATCCACACAACCAAGGCCAGCGGCCTGACGGTGGCCGCGGCGATGGATCACCGGGTGGACGGTCCGGCGGACACCCAGACTACGATCCGGACCGACCTCGATCTGGCTCGACTCACGATCACGGCAACGGCCGCGCCTGGGAGCCCGCTGCGCGTGACGAAGTTCGTCGGATACAGCTGGTCTGGTCAGCGGACCGTCCCCGCGATCCGGGACCAGGTCGACGCGGCCGTTGACGGCGCCGTGCAAACAGGCTGGGCGGGGCTTCTCCAGCAGCAGCGGGCGTTTCTCGACGCGTTCTGGGAGGAGGCGGACATCGAGATCGATGGCGACGCGGCGCTCCAGCAGGCGGTCCGCTTCGGCCTGTTCCATACCATGCAGGCCGGGGCGCGGGGCGAGCAGCGCCTGATCCCCGCGAAGGGACTGACCGGTCCGGGCTATGACGGCCACACCTTCTGGGATACCGAGGCGTTCGTACTCCCACTGCTGATGCTCACGTACTCGCGGCCGCGGGCGGTCGCGGATGCCCTGCGCTGGCGACACCAAACGCTCGATTTGGCGCGCGAGCGCGCGCGGTCGCTCGGGCTTCGGGGAGCCGCGTTTCCGTGGCGGACGATCGCCGGCCAGGAGTGCTCGGGCTACTGGCCGGCGGGCGGGGCCGCGTTCCACATCAACGCGGCGATCGCCAACGCCGTCGATCGCTACCTCCTGCTCACCGAGGACGAGGCGTTCGCGCGCGAAGCGGGGGTGGAGTTGCTCGTTGAGACCGCGCGGCTGTGGCGCTCACTCGGCTACGAAGATCCCGCCGGTAGGTTCCGGATCGACGGGGTCACCGGGCCGGACGAGTACAGCGCGATCGCTGACAACAACGTCTATACCAACCTGATGGCCGCGCGGAACCTCCGAGCCGCGGCCGACGCGATCAATCGCTACCCAGAGCCGGCACGGTCCCTCGGGGTCGACGACGCCGAGGCCGCCAGCTGGCGCAGCGCGTCTGAGGCGATCTTCATCCCATACGACGCGTCGCTCGGCGTTCACCCACAGGCCGAGGGGTTTACCGAGCACCAGGTGTGGGACTTCGACTCGACCCCTCCCGAGACCTACCCGCTGCTGCTGCACTACCCGTACTTCGACCTGTATCGCAAACAGGTCGTCAAGCAAGCCGATCTCGTAATGGCTCTGTTCTACGCCGGCGAGTATTTCACCCCAGAAGAGAAGGCTCGCAACTTCGCGTTCTACGAGCGGTTGACCGTCCGCGACTCATCGCTGTCAGCGTGCATCCAAGCGGCTGTGGCGGCCGAGGTGGGTCACGTGGAGCTTGCCTACGACTACTTCGGCGAAGCCGCCCTACTCGACCTCGACGATCTCCAGCACAACACCCGCGACGGAGTCCACGTCGCCTCGCTCGCAGGCGCCTGCATCGTCGCGATCGCGGGCTTCGGAGGACTGCGCGACAGCGGCGGGAAGCTCAGCTTCGTGCCCAGCCTCCCGCAGGCGCTCACTCGCCTGGCGTTCAATCTCCGCGCTCGCAAGACGACGCGCCTGAGGATCGAGGTCGAGCCGACCCAAACCACCTACACCCTGCTAACGGGCGAATCGCTCGCCATCCACCACTACGGGGAGCCGATCACAGTCACCGCCGACCAGCCCGTGCAATGCCCGATCCCGCCCGCGAACCAACTGGAGCCTCCGACCCAGCCGCGCGGCCGCGCACCGCGACGCCGGCGCCGCGCCGATCGAGCGCCCGCTCCCAGGGTCTAAGCGCGACGTGAGGGGCAGGACCCGCTGTACTCCGCGCGAATCTCAGCGGTCCCGATGAACCCGAAGATCCGGCGACGCGTCTTCTTGGGCCCGAGCCAGCTCTAACGCGGACACCGATCAATCACGCTTCAATCGGCGACGATGTGGAAGCGCTCGTGTGGAAAGCTCTCTTCAATCTAAGTGAGAACGCATCCGCAGCAGTGACCGCCCAAGCAGCCCGAGCAGGTACAGGAGAAATCGGCTTCGAGGCTCGTCACCTTAAAGGTCATCTCTCGAGGCAGACCACTTTCCTTGGCCAACGCGACAACCCCTTGGCGATCCTGACGCTCGATAGCCTCGCTCATCCGGCGCGCGAAGTCATGTGTTTCTGCGATGTGGCTAAGAAATCCGTGACGAGCGGCCTCGAGTTTGCCCCGAGTGTCGGCAGGCACCTCGTTCGGCTCGACACCGGTCCCATCTTCGCGAGTAAAAGCAGCCGGCTCCTTCAGGTGCTTTCGAGCGGCCTCCATGACGGCTTCGGGAGTCGGTTTGCCTGGCATCAGATTCCCTCCTACGTGTCTAGTATGGACGGTCACGCGCGCGCGTGAGTGTCACCTGGCACCGATCCCCCGACATGTCTCGAAATGACCGTCGGGTCATCTGAACGTGTCGTTCTCTCGCAATACGTTGCAAAATCTAACTATTACTCGTGAGGCTCGAGTGATGGTGACGTGTGTTTTTTACCAGTCCTGGGGACCACAATGGGCTTTTCAGTAGCAACGGCGCAGAATGGTGGCGGCGCGCTGCTGCTTGCTAGGCCGGGGGGCCGTCTGGGACGACGCCGAGTTGCTGCATCATCGCCATCATGTCGATGACTCCCCAGTGCTCGTGCGCGAGACCGTCGTCGCCGAACCGAATGATGTCGATGAGCTGCACGTCGATGCGCTTGCCGGTCGCGGGCATGCCCATCAACTCCCCTTGGTGGGTGCCGGTCAGCTTCCCACGCGTGACCACCTTGTCGCCGCTGACGAGCACATCTTCGGGGTTCATGCGCATGTCGGGGAATCCCGCCCGCTGCATCCGAAAGAACTCCAAGACGCCGTCCCTGGTCGGCGCGAGACCGGGCGTCTCCTCGTGTTCAACGAAGTCGTCGGCCAGCACCTCGCCGAATCCGTCGATGTCACCGCTGCTGATCAGGTCGTACATGCGTCGCGCCGTGACCGCGTGATCCATCGTGTCTCCTTCGGCCGGTCCCTAGTGGTGTGACTCTGGCAGAACGGACGCGGTCACCGCAACCGAGCCGCGATAGACGGCCCGTTTTCCATGCGGTCCGGCAGAGATCGGCTACGGTGCGGCGGGGCGTTCGTCCTTCGGTGCATAGCGGTGGTGCAGCGACAGCGGGTTGCCGTCAGGGTCCAGGCAGATCGCCTGCCAGCAGACGCCGGAGTCAAACGTGTCGCTGACAAAGCGCACGCCCTTTGCCTCAAGCCGCTCCCGCGCGACGGCCACGTCGGCCACCTGCAGAGCGATCGGCATCGCGTTGGGCGAGAAGGTGCCGCCGAAGTCTTCGGTGCGCATGATCGCCAACGTGAGGTTGCCGGCCTGGTACTCGGCGCCGGGCCGGCTGCCGTAGCGCTTGACGAACGGTAAGCCGAGCGTCTCGCCGTAGAAGGCGGTCATCGCGTCGAAGTCCTGCGCCGGGATGCAGACGAAGTCCACACCGGTGATGAGGGGCGTCGTATCGGTCATATGACGTTGACCCTCGCAGATCCGGCGACTCATCGGTCGATGGCGAACCGAACACGGAGATGACGACCATCAGCCCGTCGGTGACCTCGCTGCTGGTACTAATGGGCTGAGCCTCGGGGGTCCGACTGTTGTTCGGCGCCTTCCGAGAGATCGGCAAGGCGGCTCTCGAGGAACCGCTGCTCTGGCCCTGGCTGGGTTTGCTCGAGGGCGCGTGTGTAGGCGGCGCGCGCTTCGTCGTTTCGGCCGAGGCGTCGCAGCAGGTCGGCGCGAGTCGAGTGGTAGTAGCGGTAGTCGTCGAGCTCGAGCCGGTCGAGTAGGGCGAGTGCTACTTGGGGTCCTTCGAGTTCGGCGACGGCGATCGCGCGGTTCATCGTCACGACCGGCGAGTTGGTGAGGTGCTCGAGCCGCTGGTAGAGGAGCTCGATCTTCGTCCAGTTGCGTGGATGCTGGAGGTGGAGGTCGGTGATCGCTGCTTGGATGACGTAGGGCCCGCTCCCGTGGAGGGTGAGCGCGCACTCGAGCTGTTGTAGGCCTTCGTCGATCTGGTTCTGGTCCCAGAGCGAGCGGTCCTGGTCGTCGAGCAGGACGAGCTCGCCACGGCGGAAGCGGGCGGTGTTGCGGGAGTGGTTGATGAGCATGAGCGCGAGCAGGGCGTGCGCTTCGGCTTCGTCGGGCATGAGCTCGACGAGGGAGCGGCCGAGCCGGATCGCGTCTGCGGACAGGTCGACGCGGCCGGCCCCCCAGCCTTCGTTGAAGATCAGGTAGATGACCGCGAGCACGGCGTCGAGCCGCTCGGGCAGCAGGTGGTCGGGCGGGACGGCAAACGGTATGGCGGCGTCCCGGATCTTGTGCTTGGCGCGTGTCAGACGCTTGCTCATCGTCTCGAACGGCACGAGGAAGGCGCGTGCGATCTCCTCGGTTGACAGGCCGCCGAGCGTGCGCAGCGTGAGTCCAACCTGCGCGTCGAGCGCGAGCGCTGGATGGCAGCACGTGAAGATCAGCTCGAGCCGCTCGTCGGGGAACGTCGCCGTCTCGTCTATCGTCTCCTCCGATCCTTCTCGCAGCTCCCGCTTCAGCTGATCGGTCTTGATGGCGAGTGTCCGCTCGCGCCGGAGGCGGTCAATCGCGCGGTTGCGAGCAGTAGCGATCAGCCAACCGGTCGGGTTCACGGGCTGACCGTCGCGCGGCCACCGTTCGGCGGCCAGCGCGAACGCTTCCTGCGCCGCGTCCTCGGCGAGCTCGATGTCGCCGAGGACGCCGACGAGCGTGGCGAGCACGCGTCCCCACTGATCGCGAAAGACGTCTTCAAGCACTCCCGAGCTCCTGCTCGAGCACAGGACGGACCTCGATCGCCGCCGTGACGTCGAGCTCCTGCAGCTCGGATGCGACGGCGAGCGCGCCGTCGAGGTTCTCAGCCTCGACCAGGATCAACCCTGCGAGGAACTCCTTGCTGTCTACGAACGGGCCGTCAGTCAAGAGCACCTTTCGCGACTCGAGCGTGAGGGTCGTCGCCGACTCGGCCGGCTGCAGCCGGACCCAGCCGCTCACATCGGGCCGCTCCAGGACCGCGGCGACAGCGGGGTGCATCTGGCCTGGCCGGCGTTCCCCGGCCGTCTCCGCCTTGGTGTAGTTCAGCAGTGCGTACTTCATCTGCGCTCCCTTCTCGAGCTGCCGGTTTCTCTCTTAGACGAACGGCGGCGGCCCAGACGGACACCTCAGCGGTTTCTCGATCGCGATGTCCGTCTGGGCGTCGGCTGTTCGTCATCAGATCAAAGGGCCGGCATCCGCGCCGGCCGCGACTGAAAGGGCGCAGGAGATGGCGAATTACGTGTTCGCGTACAGCGGCGGCAACGGTGTGGCCGCCGACGAGGCCGAGCGCAACGCGCAGATGGCTAAGCTTCGATTCGGCGGTCGAGCTCGCGAAGGGCTGCTCGGCCCTCGAGATCGGCGGCGCGGTCGATGTCTACGAAGCATCGCGATGTAGTGCTTGAAAACGCGCCGCTTTCGTGAAGCGGACGACGGGTCTCGAACCCGCGACCTTCGGCTTGGGAAGCCGACGCTCTACCAACTGAGCTACGTCCGCGCTGGCGGCGATTCTAGGGGTCCGGTCGAGCCGGCGGGCCGCGCCCAGCTCACGGTGCTGTGGCCATCCGGCGGCTCCCGTTTGCCGCTACGCGCCCGTCGAGGAAGGCCGTGATCAGCCCGGCGATCTCGTCGTGGTGGGTCGCGGTCGCGAAGTGGCCGGTGTCGAGCAGGTGCAGCTCGGCCTCAGGCAGATCGTGTAGATAGGCTTGCGCGCCCGCGGGCGGGAAGAACTGGTCGTTGCGCCCCCACTCAAGCAGCGCCGGCGGCTGGCTGACGCGGAGGTACTCGTGCCACTGCGGGTACAGCTCGACGTTGCTGCGGTAGTCGTAGAGCAGGTCCAGCATCACCTGGTCGCGTCCGGGCAGCTCCAGGTAGCGCTGATCCCGCTCCCACAGGTCCGGGTTCACGGTGGTCGCGTCGGCGACCCCGTCGAGGTACTGCGAGCGCGTGGCCTCCAGCTGTAGGGACCCACGGATGGCGGCTTCGTTGGCCGAGCGATCCTGCCAGTAGGGCTTCCGTCCGCGAATGCCTCGACCACGTCGGCCAGCCGATCGAAGGTCGTCGGGCCTTCGATCGGCGGGGTCTGACCGAACCCGGGGTAGTCGGGCGCGATCACGTGATAGCGGTCCTCCAGGCGCTCCGTCAGCGACTGATATTGCGCCGACGAGCTAGCGAACCCATGCGGCAACAGCAGCACCGTGGCTGCCTCGTCACGATCGATCTTCCTGCCCGGGCCAGGTCGCTACGGGCTGTGGTGCATCGCAATGCTGATCGACCTGTCAATACCGACGCGCGCCTGGGCGGCGCTGAACGGAGCCGCCGGCACCCATTACCCTAGGTTGACGAATGCGCCGTGTGGTCGTACCTGGTGTCGTCATTGCCGCGGCGGTCGGGTTGCTTGCGCTGTTGGCCTTCGGGGTGTTCAACCAGGGAACGAGCTCGTCGATCGACGCTTCGGTGCGTCGCGGCGATCTTCCCGTGGCCCCGCACTCGAACCTGGCGCTGCCGGTACTCGGCACCTCGAAGACCCAGAGCCTGGCCGATCTGCGCGGCAAGGTGGTCGTCCTGAACGTGTTCGCGTCGTGGTGTGATCCATGCAAGACCGAGGCGCCGATCCTCGAGCAGGAGCAGCGCAAGCTGGCCCGCCAGAACGCCACGATCCTCGGCGTGACGTACCTCGACAACTCCAGCGACTCCGAGGAGTTCGTCCGCCGCGAGCACATCAGCTACCCGGTGGTGCGTGACGTCAGCGGCAGCTTCGTGCGCTCGTTCGGTACGACCGGCGTGCCCGAGACGTTCGTGATCAACCGCCGGGGCAAGATCGCGGCACTGCGGCGCTTCCAGGTCGACAGCAGGTGGCTGGACCAGACTTTGCCCTCGATCCTCAAGCAGTCCTCGTGAGACTCCGGCTTGCACCGCTTGTGCTTGCGGTCGCGATCCTCGCCACGCTTGCGGCACCGGTCGCCGCCGCCGTCGCGGCGACGGCTCCGCGGGCGTCGCTGACGGACATCGAGAACGACGTGATGTGCGTCTCCTGCCGCGAGCCGCTGGCGGTGGCGCAGTCCCCCCAGGCCGAGGCCGAGCGCAACTTCATCCGCCACCTGATCGCCGAGGGCCAGACCAAGGCCCAGATCGAACGGGCGCTGGTCGCCCAGTACGGCGAGTCGGTCCTCGGCAAGCCGCCCGCCGACGGCTTCAACCTGACCGTCTACATCCTGCCACCGGCGATCGTGCTGGTCGGGGTCGCGGTGCTCGCGTTCGCGCTGCCGCGCTGGCGCCGCCGCGCTCGGGCGGCCGCCGATGACCTCGCGTCGGCCCCCGGTCCCGCGCTCGACTCGGCCGACGAGCGCCGGCTCGACGAAGAGTTGACCCGCTACGGGGGGTGACCGGCCGCGGTCGGGGCGGCCGGCGCAGCTACATCGACTCGGGCGCGCTGACGCCGAGCAGCCGCAGTGAGATCGCGATCGTCCGCTGGGCCGCAAGCGACAGCGCGATCCGGAACGACTCGACCTCCTCCGGCGTCGCGCCGATCACCTTGCACTGCTCGTAGAACGCGGTGAAGTCCTGGGCCAACTCGAGCGCGTAGCCGGCGATCCGGTGGGGCGCCAGCCGGTCCGCCGCCTCGGCGATCTCGTCCGGGAACGCCACCAACTTCTTGATCAGGCGCCGCTCGGCGGGATGGATGTCCCCGTCGCCCCGGGCGCCAATCGACCGCACCGCGGCCTGGACCCGGGCCTCGGGCACGCGGCGTAGCATCGACGCGATCCGGGCGTGGGCGTACTGCACGTAGTACACGGGGTTCTCGCGCGACTGGCTACGCGCCAGGTCGACGTCGAGATCGAGCGTGCGGTCGTGCGAGCGCTGCAGCATGAAGAAGCGCGTGGCGTCGACGCCGATCACGTCGAGCAGGTCATCGAGCGTGACGAAGTCTCCGCGGCGCTTGGACATCGCGAACGTCTCGCCGCCGGACACGAGGTGCACGAACTGCACCAGCGGGACGTCCAGCGTGTCCGGATCGCCGCCCAGCGCGGCCATCACCGCCTTGAGCTCGCGCGCGTAGGCGTGATGGTCGGAGCCGACCGGCAGCAGCAGCCGCTCGAACCCGCGGTCACGCTTGTTCTGCAGGTAGGCGATGTCCGCGGCGAGGTAAGTGGGCTCGCCGTTGGAGCGGACCACGACCCGGTCCTTGTCGTCGCCGAACGTGGTCGTCCGCAGCCACATGGCCCCGTCGGACCGGTACGTGTGGCCGGCCTCGTCGAGCCGCGCCAGCGCCTGGTCGAGCTCGCTCGGGGACCCTTCGTGCAGCGTCCGCTCACTGAAGAAGCGGTCGAACCGCACCCCGTAGCGGGCCAGCGTCTCCTTGATCTGAGCGAGCAGCAGCACCACAGCCCTGGCGGCGACATCGAGCGGATCGCCGTCGGCGGCGCCGGGGATCTCGGCGGCCAGCTCGGCAACGTACTCGCCCTGATAGCCGCCCTCGGGCACCTCCTCGCCGCGCGCCCTGGCCTGGACTGACTCGCCAAGCAGCCGGATCTGCCCGCCGGCGTCGTTGAAGTAGTACTCGCGCGACATCTCGTGCCCGTGGTGCTTGAGGATCCGCGCCAGCGCGTCGCCGTAGGCAGCGTGGCGGCCACTGGCGGCGACCAGCGGCCCGGTCGGGTTGGCGGACACGAATTCGATCAGGATCCGTTGCGCCGGATCGGCCCCGCCGGCCCCGAACTGCTCGCCGGCGCCGAGCACCGACCGCAGCGCCCGCCGCAGCCAGGCGTCGGACATGAACAGGTTCAGGAAGCCCGGCCCCGCCACCTCCCAGCGGTTGAGGTCCTCGCTCAGCGCGGACTCGAGCTCGGCTCCGATCAGCTCGGCGATCTGGCGTGGCGGCGCGCTCAGCACGGGCGCCAGCAGCATCGCCGCGTTAGTCGAGTAGTCACCCTGGTCGTCTCGCTTGGAGCGCTCGACCCGCACCTGCGCCGACGGCTCCCCGGCGCCCCCGCGGATGGCGTGTGCGGCACCTCTGACCGTGGCCGCGAGGCCGGCCAGCGGGGCGGGGTCTGCGCCTGCGGAGTGGCCGTTGGTCGCCGTCATACCTTCAGTGTGACCAATCAGTAGTGATAGGGCTCTCGCGCCAGGATCTTGTGGGCCCGGTAGAGCTGCTCGAGCAGGACCACGCGGGCCAGCTGGTGGGGCAGCGTCATCTTGCCGAGCGACAGACGGTGGTCGACGCGGTCGAGCTCGAGCCCGAACGGCCCGCCGATCACAAAGCAGGCGTCGCGTCCACTGCGGCGCCGCTCCTCGAGGAACCGACTGAACTCGATCGAGTCCATCTCCTTGCCCTCCTGGTGCAGCAGCGACACAAACGCGCGGTCGGGCAGGCGGCGCTGCACCCGGTCGTCCTCCCTGACCTCGATCTGCTCGAGCCGCGTGTGCCCAGCCAGCAGCTTCTGGTAGTGCCGGACGTCGTCTGCGTAGGGGGGACGCAGCCGCCCCACGGCCACGACAATGATCCGCACGGCGGTCATACTACGGTCGATGGACGACCCCAACCGGCCCGAGCGCCAAATCAACATCCACTTCTCGCCGGAGATCATGGCCGGCGTCTACGCGAACTTCGCCAACGTGAGCCACTCTGAGTACGAGTTCACGATCACGTTCGCGCGCGTGGACCACGAGGTGGAGGAAGAAGAGATCCCGGGAGTCGTCGTCTCGCGGATCAACCTCTCCCCCAAGTTCATGCGCGAGCTGATCGACGCGATGCAGGACAACTACTCCAAGTGGGAGACCCGCGAGGGCATCAAGAACCTGCCGGAGTACCCCGGCGGCCCGGAGTTCGACGACTCCGACGACGACGACGACGACGATTAGCGTCGCGAGTCGGCGACGTCCTCCCCCGCGGACCGCTGGTAGGCGACGGCTGCGCCGATCCGCTCGCTCGTCGGCGGGTGGGTCGAGAGCAGCCCGCTGACCCACCGGGGCGGCTCCAGGTCGGCCACGTTCTGCAGTGCGATCGCGCGCTCGAACGAGATGAACGCTTCCGGGGATCCGGACAGCGTCAGCGAGAACTCGTCCGCTCGCCGCTCGACCGCGCGCGACATCCGGTTGCCGATCAGCCCGACCGGCGCACCCACGAGCGCGGCGGCGAGCGCGAGCGCGGGTAGCGCTCCCGCGCTCCCCCGCTCCGGCGACAGCGTCCAGCTGAGCCGCTGGACGGCCAGCACCGCGGCCGGCGCGACGATCGCGGCGTACAGCACGCCGCGCTGCACGTCGCGATGGCGCACGTGCGCCAGCTCGTGGGCGACCACCACCCGGACCTCATCGCGGCTGTAGCGGTCGAGCAGCGTGTCGAACAGGACCACCCGCTTGGTCGGCCCCAGACCGGTCACGTAGGCGTTGGCGGCGGTGGTGCGGCGACTGGCGTCGACCGAGTACACCTCGCCCACGCGTACTCCGGCGGCGTTCGCGAGTTCCAGCACGTCAGACCGCGTCTCGCCCTCCGGCAGCGGCTCGAAGTCGTTGAACACCGGGTCGAGCACGACCGGCGCCAGCGCCGCGAAGGCGGCGCCCACGACCACCGAGCCCGCCCCGGCGGGGAGCCACCAGCCGCTCGGGTAGCGTCGCGTGACCGCGACCGCCCCCGCGCCCGCGCCGGCCGCCAGCCCGGCGCCGATCGCGGTCGACTTGACCAGATCGCCGGCCCATCCGCGCCACGACTGCGTGATCAGCCCGACCGAGATCGCCCGCCGACGCGAGAGCACCGCCAGCGGCAGCGTCGGCAGGGTCCCCGCGACCGCCAGCCCAGCGCCGGTCAGCGCGCCGGCGGCCACCGGCCGCCGCAGCCGCCTGGGGAGCGCCGCCGGGAGCCGTCGCGCGACCAGCGCCAGCGCGGCTAGGTCGACCATCGACCGGGCCACGCCGATTGCCAGCTGGGGCCGCGCGAACGCCGAGCCGCGGCGGATCTCGGCGGGGCTGAAGTGATTACGCAGATCAACTTCGGCGGGCTCGATCGCCCGCTCGCGCGGGGAAAGCAGCCGTGAGCCGAGCTCGGCCGTGGCGAGCGCTGTCAGCAGCGACGCGGCGGCTCGGTAGCGCGAGTAGTGCCTCACCAGCGAGACTGTAGCTACCGATGAGGGTCGCGATCGTGTCCGACATCCACGGCAACCGGCATGCCTTCGAGGCGGTGCTCGACGAGATCGAGCTGTCTGAATGCAGCGAGATGTGGTGCCTCGGCGACCTGGTCGGTTACGGCGCCGAGCCCGACGCGTGCGTCGATCTGGCCAGGCGCCACGCGGCCGTGTGCCTGGCCGGCAACCATGACATGGGCGTCCGCGGAGACCTGCCGCTGGAGGAGTTCTCCCGGGGCGCGGCGCTGGCGGCGCGGTGGACGCGCGAGACGATCTCCACCGGGACGCTCGACTACCTGCTCTCGCTCAAGCCGCAGGACCTCGACGAGGCCGTGGGCCTGTTTCACGCCAGCCCCCGCGACCCCGTCTGGGAATATGTGCTGTCGCCGCTGCAGGCCGAACTGTGCCTCGACGTCCAGGCCCACCGGGTGTGCCTGATCGGCCATTCGCACGTGGCGCTGTCGTTCTCACGGACGGCCGGCGAGCCGGCGACCGGGGAGACGCGCGGGCCAGACGACGAGCTCGACCTCGAGGCGGGTGAGTGGCTGATCAACCCGGGCAGCGTGGGCCAGCCGCGCGACGGCGATCCCCGGGCCGCGTGGCTCGAGCTGGACACCGATGGGTGGCGGGCGATCTACCGCCGGACCGACTACGACATCGCCGGGGCGGCGGCGGCGATCCGGGCCGCCCGGCTGCCCGATTCGCTCGCAGACCGCCTCGCCTATGGGCAATGAAAGCGCCCGGTGGGCATGGCCCCGCGCGCGGCCCGGCCGACTAACGGAAACCCAACCGGGGAACCTTCTAAAGTCAGGCGGCGGATGGGCTTTGCGCATCGCGCAATTCTGGCTGGCGCACTCGGGTTCGCGGCCGCATTTGTCGTCGCCTGTGGCGGCGGCTCCGGCCTGCTCTCGGGTGACCAGGCGAACACACTGAAGAGCCAGCTCGACCAGGTGTCCGCGGAGCTGTCGTCGGGGAGCTGCAACAACGTGTCGAGCGCCACCAACGAGCTCTCCAACGCCGTCGCCAACCTGCCGACCTCGGTCAACGCGACGTTGCGCAACAACCTCAGCCAGGGCGCCTCCACGGTCGCCCAGCTCGCCCGCAAGGAGTGCCGCCCCGCGCAGACCGCGACGCAGACCGACACGACGCCGACGACCGACACTGAGACCACCCCGCCGGCCACCACGACCGAGACGACGCCGACCACCACGACCACGACTCCATCGACGCCGACCGCACCCACCACGCCGCACACCACGACCACGCCTGCAACCCCGACCAATCCCTCGGGTACTACATCCACGGGAACTTCGGGGGGCGCCGGACTGACTGGGAACCCCAACCCCACCGGGGGCTCGGGTACCAGCGGCGGCGGCAACGGCACTGGCAACGGCGGCAACGGCAACGGCCAATGAATGACGACAAAATGATCGCCGGGCGCTACCGGATCGACGGGCGCCTCGGAGTGGGCGGCATGTCGACCGTTCACCTCGCGTTCGACGAGCGCCTCGAGCGCAACGTCGCGATCAAGCTGCTCGCCGAGCATCTCGCCGACGATCCCACGTTCGTGTCGCGCTTCCGCCGCGAGGCCCTCTCGGCCGCCCGGCTGGTGCACCCCAACATCGTCCAGGTGTTCGATTTCGGCTTCGACGAGCGCCAGCACCGGCACTTCATCGTGATGGAGCACGTCTCGGGCAACTCCTGCGCGGAGCTGCTGCGCGATCGCGGGCACCTCGAGGTCAACGAGTCCGTCGACGTTCTCACCCAGGCCTGCCGCGGGCTCGAGTACGCGCACCGCAACGGCGTTGTGCATCGCGACGTCAAGCCCGGCAACCTGCTGGTGTCCGACTCCGCGGTGGTCAAGCTCGCGGACTTCGGAATCGCCCGTGCGACCGACCAGTCGAGCATCACCCAGGTCGGCTCGGTGCTGGGTACAGCGGCCTACCTGGCCCCGGAGCAGGCGCGCGGCGAGGAGGCCGGCGCCCGCGCGGACATCTACTCGCTCGGCGTCGTGGCCTACCAGCTGATGTCCGGGCGCCTGCCCTACGAGGCCGTGTCCCTGTCCGAGCTGGCGCTCAAGCAGCAGCGGGAGTCGCCGATGCCGCTCCAGGAGCTCAACCCGCAGGTCCCGCCGGAGCTGGCACAGGCGGTAGCGATGGCGCTCGCGATCGATAAGGAGTCCCGCCCCAACGATGGGATGATGTTCGCCGACGCGCTCCAGAACGGCCTTCGCGGCCGCTCGCCGCTTTCGGACGGGGCGCAGACGACCCACCTCGGCACCCGCGCGGCGACGCGCGTGCTCCCGGATCGCTCGGCGGCCCCGACCGCCGCAACGCGGATGGCGCCCCGGGTGGCGCCGCGCCCGCCGACCACGGCGACGCGCCAGGTCAGGCAGCTCGAGCCGCGCAGTCCCCGCCAGGGTGCGCCGGCGGCGGCGGCGCCCGCGCAGCGGGCCCAGCGGCAGCCGCGCAGCGCTCCTTCCTCGGCCTACGCGCAGCGGCAGCGGGGCGGCAGCCGGGCGTTCCGGCGGTTCATGGCGCTGCTGGCGGTGTTGGTCGTGCTGATCGCCGCGGTGGTGGTCGCGATCGTGATCGCCTCCAGCACCTCCAACCAGGTCGTGCACTTCCGCACGATCGTGGGGCGCGACGCCCAAAGCGCGATCGATCAGGTGCGCAGCGAGATCAACAAGTACACGAAGTAGCCGCCCCGGCGGTCGCTTCATACGAGCCTGATCGGATGAGCGAACTCGAGTTTCTGCGCGCGCTCCACGTTGAGATGCTGCGCCACGACCGAATCGGCTTCGCCGAGTCCCCGCACGAGCTGTTTCAGACCTCGACGGTCCAGGCGCTGGTCAACGGGGCGTTCGACGGCGACGTCACGCTCGGCGAGCTGCTGCTCCACGGCAACCTCGGGCTGGGGACGCTCGACGGGCTCGACGGGGAGCTGATCGTGGTCGACGGGGAGGCGTTCAAGGCCGAGCTCGACTGCACGCTCACCCGCCCGGAGAAGCGCACGCGGACGCCATATGCGGTCGTGGTCCCGTTTGCGCCCGGACGCAGGGTCCACATCGAGGGCCCGACCCGGGCGCGGGCGCTCGAGGCGCGCTTGTGGGAGGGCGGCGAGCTACCCGACCGCCCGCAGGCGATCCGGATCGACGGGACGTTCGCGCGCGTGAGCGTCAGATCCATCCCCCGGCAGTCGCCGCCGTACCCGACGCTGGCCGAGGCGATCGCCACGCAGCGCGTGACCGAGCTGCGCGACGTCCCCGGGACGATGGTCGGCTTTTGCTTTCCCGACGGACTCGCCGGGATCGAGATCCTCGGCTCACACCTGCACTTCGCCTGCCACCAGCGCCAGCGTGGCGGCCACGTGCTCGATTACACCGTGCGCGACGCGACCGTGCACCTCGACAGCGCCACGGGACTGCACGTGGAGCTTCCGCCGACCGTGGAGCCGCCCCGGCGCGGCGGCTGGTTCGACCAGACAGCGCTCAGCCGCCTGGAGCGCAGCGACCCCGATTGAGGTCCGGCTGCGGTCCGGACCGCGAACGGCGGCCCGGACCAGGTGTACCGGACGTCTAGGAGGAGCGGACGTCTAGGAGGCGTCGCCGTCCGAGCCGGCGTCGCTCTCGGTGGCCTCGATCGCCGGCGGCGTGGCGCCGACCGAGATCTCGACCTTGCGCGGCTTGCGCTGCTCGGGCTTGGGGACCTTCACCTCGAGCACTCCGCGGTCGAACGTCGCGTTGATGCTGTCGGCGTCGACGCCCTCGGGGAGCGTCAGCGTCCGCGAGAAGTGCCCGTAGGAGCGCTCGACGCGGTAGTAGCCCTGCTTGGTCTCCTCGTTGCTCGACTTGCGCTCGCCGGAGACGGTCAAGACGTTGTCGTCGACCTCGATCTTCACGTCGCCCTCGGACACGCCGGGCAGGTCGGCCCGCAGGACGTAGTGGTCGTCGGTCTCGACGACGTCCATCGCCGGGGTCCAGCGGCGGAACACGCCATTGCCTCGGTTCGAGCCGATCGTCGGCTCGAAGAAGTTGGTGAAGAGCCGGTTCATCTCGGTCTGGATCGACGCCAGTTCACGATTGGGCTCCCATCGGATCAGTGCCATTTCACCCTCCATACTCGGGGTCAGGATTTCACGTTGCGACAGTATGAAATCTTAGTCCATACATGTCAAGTCTCATTCTATTACAAGACGAAGGTTTTTCCGGCCGCAGGCGCGGCAGCTCGTCGAATACCGGCGTGTCCGCCTGCGAGACGGCGTTGCCGGGCCCGTCGGCCTCCAGGCCCCACCCGTCGAGCACGATCAGCACGGCAGACGGCGCCGGCAGCCCCCCCGGGCCCGGGCGCGATCGCCATCAGTCGGCCGCGTTGATGATCTCTGCGAACGAGGCGGCGTCGAGGCTGCCGCCGCCGACGAGCGCGCCGTCGACGTCGGGGAGCGCGAGCAATTCGGCCGCGTTCTCGGGCTTGACGCTGCCGCCGTACACGATCCGCGTGCGCTCGGACTGCTCGCGGTCGCGGTCGCCCACCAGGGCGCGGATGAACGCGATCGCGTCCTGGGCCTGCTCGGGCGTCGCCACCAGGCCCGTGCCGATCGCCCAGATCGGCTCATACGCGATCACCACGTCGCCCAGCCGCTCGGTGGCCACGCGGCTCAGATCCTCCTGGATCTGGTGGCGGAGCTTGCGCTCGGTCTCGCCGCTCTCGCGCTCATCTTCGGTCTCGCCGACGCACAGGATCGGCAGCAGGCCGGCGTCCAGCGCCGCCGGTACCTTCTGCGCCAGCGCGCGGTCGGTCTCGCAGAACAGCTCGCGGCGCTCGGAATGCCCGAGCACGACGCCTTGTACGCCGACCTCGGCCAGCATCGCCGCCGACACCTCGCCGGTGAACGCGCCCTCCTCGGCCTGGTGCATGTTCTGCGCGAACACCTGGACCCGGGACCCTCGCGCCGAGTCGACCATCGCCGACAACGCCAGGAACGGCGGGCAGATGCCGACCTCGACGCGGTCGACCGAGGACACCCTGGGCAGCAGCGCCTGGATGAACGCCTCGGCGTCGGCGACCGTCTTGTGCATCTTCCAGTTGCCCGCCATGAACGGGGTCCGCGGAACTCCGGCGGCGCTCATGCCTGCGCCTCCACGCCCGGCAGCCGCTTAACGTCGATCAGCTCGAGCGAGGCGCGGGCGTTCGCGCCGCCGTCCAGCGTCGAGCGGGCCAGCACCACGTCCTCGTCGGCGCGCAGCGAGTCGCTCACCGGCGTGTCGTCGGCCAGGGTCCTCACGACAGCTTTTGGACGAGCTCGACGATCCGGTTGGAGTAGCCCCACTCGTTGTCGTACCAGGACACGACCTTGACCATCGTCCCGTCCATGACCGCCGTCAGGCTCGAGTCCAAGATCGACGAGGCGGGGTTCTTGACGATGTCGGAGGACACGATCGGGTCCTTGGTGTAGGCCAGCAAGCCCTTCAGCGGTCCGCTGTCGGCGGCGGCCTTCATCGCGGCGTTGACCTCCTCGACGGTGGTCTCGCGGGTGGCCTCGACCGTCAGGTCGACGACGCTGCCGGTGGGCACCGGGGCCCGCACGGCGAACCCGTTGAGCTTACCGTTGAGCTCCGGGATCACCACGCCGATCGCCTTCGCGGCGCCGGTCGAGGCAGGGATCAGGTTGATCGCCGCGGCCCGGGCCCGGCGCAGGTCGCGGTGGGGCATGTCCTGCAGCCGCTGGTCAGACGTGTAGGCGTGGATCGTGGTCATCAGCCCGTGCTTGATCCCGACCGTGTCCTGCAGCACCTTCGCCACAGGGGCCAGGCAGTTGGTGGTGCACGACGCGTTGGAGACGACCTGGTGGCTGGCGGGGTCGTAGGCCTCGTCGAAGTTGACGCCGAGCGCGACGGTCACGTCCGGGTTGGTCGCCGGCGCCGAGATCACCACCTTGCGCGCGCCCGCCTCGAGGTGCTTGGCGGCGTTCTCGCGGTCGGTGAACAGCCCGGTGGACTCGATCACGACCTCCGCGCCGAGCTCGTCCCAGGGCAGCGCGGCGGGATCGCGCTCGGCCAGCACCCTGATCTCGCGGCCGTCGATCTTGAAGCCGGCGTCGGTCGCCTCGACTTCGCCGGGGAACGGCCCGTAGTTGGAGTCGTACTTGAGGAGATGGGCAATCGTCTCGGGGTCCACGAGGTCGTTGACCGCAAGCCATTCAATGTCGGCGCCGCGCTCGTAGGCGGCACGAAAGACGTTTCGACCGATCCGGCCGAAGCCGTTGATTCCGACCCGTATCGGCATACGCTTCTCCGCTCTTGTGTAGTTGGTGTACGCAACCGAGGTGCCGACCGCGGCCGGCATCGCCGGCACGGGAAGGCTAGATGATCAATCGTCCAGCCGTTATCTGCGGGAAACCACCTCTACCCGGAGGCCGTCGGGGTCGCGCAGGTAGGCCGCGTAATAGCGCTGGCCGTACTGGGGCCGCTTGGCGGGGGCGCCGTCGTCGCTGCCCCCGCCGGCCAGCCCGGCCCGATGGGCGCCGTCCACGGCCGCCTTGCCGCTGGCCGACAGCGCGAGATGCCCGTATCCCGGGGCGGGCGCCCGGCCCCGGACCACGAACCACACCAGCGGCGAGTTGATCCCGTAGGCCACGGCGTGCTCTGACTCGAACATCCGGCGTCCGCCGAGCGCGCGGAACACGGCGTCGTAGAAGCGCGTGCAGCGCGCCAGGTCGGAAACCTCGTAGCCGACGTGGTCGATCACGCCGGACGGCTCACGTCGCGGTGCACGACGTTGATCAGGTAGGGCTCCTGCTGGCCGTAGCGCTCGGCCAGGTGGCCGGTGATCGCCACCGAACGGTGCCGGCCTCCGGTGCAGCCGACGGCCACGACCAGGTGGGCCTTGCCCTCGGCCAGGTACTGCGGGAGCAGGTAGTCGAGCAGCGGATGCAGGCGCTCGTAGAACCTGTCGAGCTCGCCCTCGCGGTTGATGAACTCGACCACCCGGGGGTCGTCGCCGGTCAGCTGGCGGAGGTCCTGCTCGTAGTGGGGATTGGGCAGGAAGCGGACGTCGAGCAGCAGGTCGGGGTCACGAGCCGGCCCGTACTTGAAGCCGAAGCTCTCCAACGTCACGCCCAGGCGCCCGGGCGTCCGCGTGGGCAGCAGGTCGTCGGCGAGCTTTCGGCGCAGCATCGCGGCGGTCAGCCCGCTGGTGTTGACGACGACGTCGGCCCGGGCGCGCAGCGGCGCCAGGATCTCGCGTTCGCGGGCGATGCCCTCGACCACGCTTCCGGTGGCCGCCAGCGGATGCCGGCGGCGGGTCTCCTTGTAGCGAGTGAGCAGCGTCTGCTCGTCGGCCTCCAGAAACAGGACCCGGTGATTGACGCCGGTCGTCCGCAGGTCGTCGAGCATCGCGCTCAGGCCCTCGAAGTAGCTCCCTCCGCGGACATCGGAGACGACCGCGGCGCGCCGCACCTTCGAGCCCTCGTGCATGAACAGCTCGACCAGCGTGCGGATCATCTCCGAGGGGAGGTTGTCGACGCAGAAGTACCCCTCGTCCTCGAAGACCGCCATCGCGGTGGACTTGCCCGCGCCGGAGAACCCGGTGATCACCACCAGGTCGGTCAGCGCCGACATGGCCGGAGATGAGTCCGCGGCGTCCGTCTCAAGCCGCTCCCCGGACGTTGTGTCCATGCTCATAGCTTGACGCGCCCGGCGGATGTGTGCGAGACCGAAGTCTGGTGCCAGCGTCAAGGTATGCCACTATCGGCGGGTGCTCGGGCGAGGAAGCCGGACCGCACTCCTCGTTCGGAGGGGCATCACCTGGCTCGTTGCGTTGGCGGCAGTCGGTCTCTGCGGGGCGGGTTTCGCCGGCGGCGCCGGTGCCACGGCGCTACCGCCGGTGGCCGCGACGGTGTCCGCGGCCCCGACCGGACAGCCGATGCCCTCGAGCTTTCTGGGGATGTCCCTGGAGTACCAGGCGCTTCACGTCTACACCGGACGCGACCCCAACCACGTCGACCCGGTGTTCATCCAACTGCTGCGCAACCTCGTGCCCGGCCAGACCCCGATCGTACGGATCGGCGGCAACAGCGCCGACTACAGCTGGTGGCCGATCCGGGGAGTGCTGCCGCCCGGCGCGGTCCGCTACTCGCTGACCAAGGGCTGGCTGAGGATGACCAAGTCGTTCGCCGCCCAGGCCGGGGCGAAGCTGATCATGGGCGTCAACCTCGCCGGGGGCCGCCCGGCGCTCGCCGCCGCTGAGGCCCGCGCGTTCATGGAGGGAATCGGCACCCGCTACATCGACGCGCTCGAGATCGGCAACGAGCCCGACCTCTACAACAACGCCCTCTGGTACCGCGACCGCCGCGGCCGCAAGTTCTTCGCCCGCCCGGCCAGCTACGGCTTCTCCACGTATCTGTCGGAAGTGGCGCGCTGGCGCCAGGTGCTGCCGCCGATCCCGGTGGTCGGTCCGGCGCTGGCCTCGCTGACCTGGCTGACCACCGGCCTGGATCAGTTCCTCGCCGCCGACCCGGGCGCACCGATGATCACCGTTCACCGCTACGCGCTGCGGGCCTGCCCCACCCCGCCGAGCTCGCCGCTGTTCGCCTCGATCCCGAACCTGCTCGCCGACCGCTCCTCCAGCGGCCTGGCCGCGGGCGTGGCCCCGTACGTGGCGGCCGCCCACGCGCGCGGCGTTCAGTTCCGGCTCGACGAGCTGAACTCGGTGTCGTGCTCGGGCAAGCGCGGGGTGTCGGACACGTTCGCCTCGGCTCTGTGGATGCTCGACACGCTGTTCAACATGGCCAGCGTCGGCGTCGACGGCGTCAACATCCACTCGCTCCCAGGGGCGCGTTATGAGCCGTTCACGCTCAGCAAGCAGCACGGCCGGTGGCAGGCGTTCGTCCACCCCGCCTACTACGCGATGCTGTTGTTCGGGGAGGCCTTCCCGCCGGGCGCGCAGCTGCTCCCGGTCAGCGCCCCCGCCGGCCCGGTCAAGGTCTGGGCGACGCGCTCGACCACCGGGCGCACCCGCGTGGTCGTGATCAACAAGGACCCCGTCAACCCCCAGACCGTCCAGGTCGGCGTCCCCGGCGCCGGCGGCCCGGCCACCCTCGACTTCCTGCGCGCGCCGAGCATCCTCGCCACCGGCGGCGTCACCCTCGGCAGTCAGTCCTACGGCGCCGCCACCCGCACGGGACTGCTCAAGCCGGCGATCACCATGCCGATCACCGCCGGCGGCGGCGTCTACACGATCGACCTGCCGGCCGCCAGCGCGGTGATGCTGACGCAGTAGGGCCGAGTCGGGGTCAGACCCCGGTCCGGTGCAGCTCGCGATACACGTCGCGCGCGAGCTTGCCCGGGATCCCGGGGACGGCTTCGAGCTGCTCTCGCGACGCCGCGAGGATCGCCTCCGGCGAGCCGAAGTGCTGCAGCAGCGCGCGCTTGCGGGCCGGCCCCACGCCGGGGAGCTCGTCGAGGATCGACGCGGTCATCGCCCGGTCGCGGCGAGTCCGGTGGTGGGTGATCGCGAACCGGTGAGCCTCGTCGCGGACCCGCTGCAGCAGCTGCAGCTCGGGCGTGTCGTGGGCCAGCCGCAGCGGCTCGTTGCGGCCGGGGATGAACACCTCCTCGATCCGCTTGGCCAGCGAGATCACCACCACGCCGCGCTCACGGAACGGGGCCAGCGCGCGCAGTCCGGCGGCCAGCTGGCCCTTGCCCCCGTCGATCACGATCAGGTTGGGCAGCGCGGCGAAGCTGGGGTCGTAGTCCTTATCGTGCGGGGAGACATCGTGCTGGCGCTCGAACCGGCGCATCCGCCGGCCCAGGACCTCCTCCATCGCCGCGAAGTCGTCGGGGTACCCGATTCGCCCCGGACTGTCCCCGTTGCCGTTCCCGTCGCCCTCGAACACCTTGAAGCGGCGGTAGTCGGACTTCTTCGGCGCGCCGCCCTCGAACACGACCATCGAGGCGACGGTGTTGGTGCCCATCAGCGTCGAGATGTCGAAGCACTCGATCCGCAGCGGGATCGCGTCGAGCCCGAGCGCCTGCTGGAGCCCGTCGAGCGCCTCGACCCGCTGCTGGCGACGGCGCTCGGAGCGCAGCCGCTCCTGGTCCAGCGCCAGGCGCGCGTTGCGCTCGGCCAGCTCGAGGATCCGCCGCTTGTCGCCGCGCTCGGCCGGGCGGATCTCGACGTGCCCGTCGCGCCGGGAGCTCAGCGCCTCGGCCAGCGCCGGAGCGGGGGCGGGTGGGGTGGCCAATTCCCGCTGGACGACCAGCAGCGGCGGGACCATCATCGCGTTGCCGTAGTACTGCAGGATGAACGCCTCGGCGACCTCGGCGATCCCGCCGCCGGCCTCGTTGTCCAGGTAGAAGCTCTGCCGGTCCGAGAGCACCCCATCGCGGACCTGGAACACCTGCGCGTTGGCCTCGTTCTCGTGGACCGCGACCGCGATCGCGTCCAGCGTCCCCACCGACTCGTTGGCGACCCGCTGGCGCTCGAGCAGCGAGCGGACGGCGCGCAGGCGGTTGCGCTCGCGGGCGGCGTCCTCGAATCGCTGCTCGGCGGCGGCGGTCCGCATCGAACGGTCGAGCTGGCGCTCGATCTCTCGGTAGCGACCCGACAGGAAGTCGATCACGCCGTCGATCCCGCTCCGGTAGTCCTCCTTGCTGACGTATCCGACGCAGGGGGCCTCGCAGCGCTTGATGTAGTAGTCCAGGCACGGCGACCCGCTGCGGCGGCCGGGCTCGGGCCCCTCGCACGAGCGGAACATGAACACCTTGCCGAGCACGTCGAGCGTCGAGCGGACCCGCTTGGCATTGCTGTACGGGCCGAAGTAGGCGCGGTCGCGTCGGTGGCGCTCACGGGTGAAGTACACCCGCGGGAAGTCCTCGTCGAGCGAGATCGCGATATAGGGGTAGGACTTGTCGTCCCGCAACCGGATGTTGAAGCGCGGCTTGTATTGCTTGATGAAGTTCTGCTCTGCCAGCAGCGCCTCGGACTCGGTCTGCACGACCAGCGCCTCGATGTGGTCGATCATCCCGACCAGGCCCTGGCCGCCGCGGGTGCTCGGGTTGGAGAAGTGCGAGGCGACCCGCTTGCGGATCGACTTGGCCTTGCCGACGTAGATGACCTTGCCGCGGCTGTCGCGGAACAGGTACACGCCGGGCTCGTCGGGGAGCTCGCGGCGCTTGTCGGCGGCGAAGATCGACATCTGTTCCGAGGATAGGTCGGGGGAGGGCGTGGCTGGGGCCGCGGGCGGCTACTGATATGGCGGTCTCCCCGAACCTCGATCGCCCCGCCCCGGGCGGCGACGTGCTTAACGCCCCACCCGAGGCCTTTGCGGGTCAGCGTGGGACGTTGATCACGGCCCAGGTGGCGAAGGTCCCACGCTGCCCCCAGAGCACTCGAGTGGGACGTTGTGCACCGCCCATCGAGCGCGTCCACGAGCTGAACAACGTCCTCGGGTCCTACACCTAGTCCGCCGAGAACGACAGCGCCAGCCCGGCGATCGACACCCCGAGCGCGAACACCGCCACCAGCTCTCCGGCCCCCGACGTCGCCGAGCTCGGGAAGTAGTGGCCCGGCCCGGCGCTCGGGTCGGCCACGTTGGCGCCGTTGGTCGGCGCGGCGGCCATCGCATGGATCACGAACACGAGTGCGACCACGGCCACGACCAGCACCGCGGTCCGGGCCTTGTGCCCGCCCACCAGCGCCGCCACGAACAGCGCCGCCGCAACCAGCGCCAGCAGCACGTCGGCGATCGAGTACACCTGCCAGGCGGTCGGATTCCGCGGGATCCCCTGCAGCTGGTCGGCGCCGACCCGGAGCACGAACGCGTGCGAGAACTGGTGACTCCAGACCAGGAACAGCGACACGAACAGCGCGATCGAGCTGACCACGATCATCCAGTCGGCCACGACCTCTCGCACCTCCCTGCTCATCGGGGGCTCAGCTGGCCTCGCGCCTGGAAACTAATATTTGCGCGCGGACCAGACGACCGCGAACACGGCGTACGCCGCGCCGCCGAGCAGCACCAGCCACGCCACCGAGCCGGCGCTGGTGCTCCACAGCCGTGAGGTCGCAGTCAGCGTCAGCGTCGCCACCACCAGGGCCGCGTACAGGACCGCCCGGCGCGCGTCGCCCAGCCCGTACAGCGTGGTGCGGTTCTGCCGGTACATCAGCGAGGCGACCCAGCCCAGGGCCGCCAGGAACGCCAGCGAGATGGCCTGGATCAGGACGCTCGCGCCGGTCCCGCCCCCGGGAACGATGACGACGATCGCGGCGATCACGAGGATGATTCCGATGTTGCGGGCCGTGGCCAGACTCATGGTCCTCTAAGCGTACGCCGGGTGGCCAGCCGGCGTCTGCGGCGGCTGTGCCGGCTCCTCCGCGGCCGACTGCTGCAGCGGCCGCTCGGGCGCGTGAGGCTGTCCCCCGACCCGCTCGGCGGCGAATCGGTAGCCCACCCCGAAGTGGGTGTGGACGTAGCGCCAGTCGGGCGACAGCTGCTCGAGCTTCTGACGGAGCTTGCGGACGAACACGTCGACCGAGCGGTCGCCGCGGACCATCGTGTAGCCCCACACCCCCTGGTAGATCTGCTCGCGCTCGAGCACCCGTCCATCGGCGTTGGCGAGCTGCCGCAGCAGCTCGAACTCCTTGCGCGACAGCGAAGCGGGCCGGTCGCCGACGTACGCGTCGAACATGTCGGGGCGGATCCGGAGCTCGCCCGCCAACAGCGGCAAGTCGTCGGCGGGCATCTCCCCCACGCGACGGCGACGCATCACCGCCTGGATCCGCGCCACCAGCTCGTCGGGGTGGCACGGCTTCGTGATCCAGTCGTCGGCGCCGCCGCGCAGGCCGCGCACCCGGTCGGCGACCGGCGCGGCTCCCGTGCACACCAGCATCGCGGGCCCGGGCAGCGCCATCGCCAGCCGCTCCAGGTAGTTCAGCCCGGTGATCTCCGGATTGATGATCACGGCGTGCAGCCGCAGGGCCGCGAGCTGATCCGGGGTGGCCGCATAACCGAGAACTTCGCGCTCCCAGCGCAATGCCGAAAAGCGCCGGTCAAGCACGGTGACGAGCCCGCTGTCGTCGTCGATGATCGCGACCCGGATCGGGGACGCCGCGATTGGCGGTGCCATCTCGGGCGAAGTCTAGAGACGCTCCAGGACCTCACCGGCGAAACCCGGCCGCCGGGTCCGCGGCGAGACTAGTGTCCCGATTCACTAGCCCGCGACCTTCTCCCAGCGGGCGTAGAGCTCCTCGACGGTGCGCTTGGCGCTGTCGTGACGCTCGGTCGAGCGCGCTGTGCTCGCCGGGGTCGCCCACGCCGCCGGGTCGGCAAGCTCGTCCTCGATCGCCCGCAGCGTCGCCTCGGCGGCCTCGATCTCGCGCTCCAGCCGCACCTGCTCGCGCGGCGATCGCGGCCGCTCGCGCTCGGCCGTGGACTTGGCCTTCGGCGTGGCCTTGGGCGCGGTGGCGGACTTGCGCCGAGCGGGCTTGGCGGCCGCCCTTTGGGCCTTGCGTTCCTCGACCACCCGCAGGTACTCCGGCCAGCCGCCGACGTAGCTGTGCAGCTTGCGGTCCTCGAAGGCGACCGTCCGCGTTCCGACCGCGTCCAGCAGCGCCCGGTCGTGGGAGACCAGCAGCAGCGAGCCCGGGAACTCTCCCAGCGCCTGCTCAAGCGCCTCGCGGCTCTCCAGGTCGAGGTGGTTGGTCGGCTCGTCGAGGATCAGCACGTTGGCGCCCGACTGCACGAGTACCGCCAGCGACAGCCGCCGGCGCTCGCCGCCCGACAGCCCGTCCAGCGGCTTCTCCGCCTCCTCGCCCGAGAACAGGAACCTCCCGAGCAGCGCCCGCGCCTTGCCCGGGGTCAGCCCGGTGGCGTGCTGGGCTGCCTCGAGCACGGTCCGCGCGTTGCCCGACGACAGCTCGTCGGCGTGCTGTGACAGGTAGCCGATCTTGACGTTGTGCCCGGTGCTGAGCTTGCCGGCATCGAGCTCGCGCATCCCGGCGAGCGTCTCGATCAGGGTCGTCTTGCCGGACCCGTTGGGGCCGACCATCGACACGTGCTCGCCGCGTTCGAGCCACAGCTCGGAGTCGTCGAGCAGCGGCTTGCCGCCGATCGAGATCGTGCCGTCGGTGAGCTCGAAGATCACGCGTCCGCTGCGCTCGGGCGGCTTGAACGCGAACTGGAGCGTCGCCCCGTCGGCGGGGTCGCGCGACAGCCGCTCGATCTTGTCGAGCTGCTTGGCGCGCGACTGCGCCTGCCGAGCTCGGGTGCCGGCGCGGAACCGGGTGACGAACCGTTCGAGCCGCTCGATCTCGACCTGCTGGCGCTCGATCGCCCGGCCGAGCGCCAGGTCACGCGCGGCCTTCTCCTTACGCCAGGCGTGCCACGGCCCGGGGAAGAACTTGCCCCGACCGGCCTCGAGCTCGAGCACCGAAGTGCCGACGGCCTCGAGGAACCAGCGGTCGTGGGCGACCAGGATCACCGCGGCGTCGAGCCCGACCAGGTGCTGTTCGAGCCACTCCAGCGAAGGGATGTCGAGGTGGTTGGTGGGCTCGTCGAGCAGCAGCAGGTCCGGGTCGCCGGCGAGCGCGCGGCCCAGCGACGCGCGCGTCAACTCGCCGCCCGAGAACGTCCGCAGCGAACGGTCGAGATCGGCGTCGTCGCGGAACCCGAGGCCGTGCAGCGTGGCCAGCGCTCGCTCGCGCCAGCCGTAGCCGCCAGCGTGCTCGAGCCGCGCCTGGGCCTCGGCGTAGCGGTTCAGCGTCGTCTCGTCGTAGGCCCCGTCCGCCATCGCCTGCTCGAGCGAGGACAGCTGCTGCTCGATCGCCACCAGCTCGCGCGCGCCCGAGAGCACGTACTCGCGCAACGTCAGCTCGCGCTTCCGGGGCGGGCGCTGGTCGTGCAGCGCCACCTTCGTCCCCTTGGCGAACACCAGCTCGCCGAAGTCGGTCCGGGCCTCACCGGCGAGCATCCGCAGCAGCGTCGTCTTGCCCGAGCCGTTGCGCCCCGACAGCGTCATCCGGTCGCGGCGCTCGAGCTTGAACGAGATCCCGCGCAGCAGAGGCTCTCCGGCGATGTCCTTGCCGACGTCAGATGCGATCACCACGGCCATGCCGATCATGGTAGGCGGGGCCGGGACCACTACGATCCGTCCGATGCCCGGACCGCCCTGGCCCCCCGAGCCTCCGATCGAGATGCCGCCCGCACGAACCGTCAGGGTGCCCGGCCGCGGGGAGTTCTTCATCCGCGACACCGGCGGCGACGGGCCGGTGGTGATGCTGCTGCACGGCTGGATGGCCAGCGCCGACCTCAACTGGTCCGGCGCCTACGGCGACCTTGCCGACGCCGGTTACCGGGTGCTGGCGATCGACCACCGCGGCCACGGCCGCGGCCTGAGGGGGCTGGTTCCGTTCCGGCTGACCGACTGCGCCGCCGACGCCGCCGAAGTGCTGCGGACGCTGGACGCCGCCCCCGCGCTCGTGGTCGGCTATTCGATGGGCGGGGCGATCGCCCAGCTGGTCGCCCGCGACCACAGCGACGTCGTTCGCGGCCTCGTGTGCAGCGGCACCGCCCAGCACTGGCAGGACTCCGAAAGCCGGCGCGTGTGGAGATCGATGGGCGCGCTCGGGTTGATGTTGTCGATGGCCCCGCGAGCCACGTGGCGGTCGGGACTGCGCCGCGCCGGCGTCGAGGACTCGCCGCGGACGGCATGGCTGCAGTCCGAGATGTTGCGCCAGTCCTCGCGCGACATGGCTGAGGCCGGGCGCGAGCTTGGGCGGTTCGATTCGCGGCCGTGGCTGCACGCCGTCGACGTGCCGGCCGCGGTCGTGCTCACCAGCCGCGACACCGCGGTCCCGCCGCGAAAGCAGCGCGAGCTGGCGGCCGCCCTGCGCGCACGGGTGTTCGAGGTGCCGCTCGGCCATCTCGAGATCACGATCAAGGCCAGGCGCTACAACCCCGCCCTGCTCGAAGCGCTCACGGCGGTCAGCTCCGCCGAGCCCGCCGCGGTCGCGTAGGGCTGACCGGTCGGTTACGCTTCAACTCGCAATGCGCCGTGCTCGCTTCATGTCCACGGTGACGGCGGTCACCGTCGCGCTACTGGTGCTCGCGCCCGACGCGCTCGCGCGCCAGACCGGAGGCGAGGGCCTCTACGGGCAGACGACCGACAAGGTGATCACGAACGCGATGTTCCTCGTGATCCTGTTCTTCCCGACGATCATCATCATCTTCTCGCTGATCCAGTGGCGCCTGGAGAAGCGCAAGCACGCGCGCATGGACGCGGCCAAGCGCCGCGCGGCGAACGCCGACTGGCGCGGCGGCTGGTAGACCCCGCGTGGTGGCCGGGCGCCCCTCCTAAGCTGCAGGGAGGTGGGTTGCGTCGTGCTCGAAGCTGATCACCTCTGTGACTGGCAACCCGAGCGCGCGGACTTTGTGGGGCAGGTCGAGACGCAGCCACCGCGACATGCGCCGCGGCAGCATCGAGACGATCACCTCGTCGAACCCCAGCAGGTTGACGGCGTCCTGAACGGCGGCGAACGGATCGTGCGACCCTACGACCCCGATCACCTCGTCGCCGGCGGCTTGCGACAGAGCGGGCACCGCCGCGGCCAGGCGCGCCTCCGCATCGGAGGTCCCGTGGTCCTCGGGATCGACCACGCGGTGCAGCTCGCGTGGCGCCGAGGGCACCAGCAGGGTGAACATGCACGGTCCGGCCTCGGCCCGGTCGGCGACCGCTCTGACCAACTCCGGACTGTCCGCAGTCTGGTGCGCCACGATCAGCACGCGTGAGGGTCCGATGAATCGCATTGCGTCGCCTTCCGGTCGTTCTTGACCAGTCAGACGCCGCCCCCGGTGGTTCCTTCCCGCGGGCTGCGTTAGGGTCCGATAAAACTTGACGCCGTAGACGGTTCTGGCTATGGAGGGAAGTAACGAGGGTGCGGTAGCGTCTTGAGTCACCGATGGCGACTCCTCGGCCGCGGTCAGACACGTGCCCCAGGGCGCCGCACCCGTCCCTGAATCGAGAGGAACTCAGTGCACAGGATCTCGGCCCTCGCGCTCACCGTCGCCGCCCTCGCCGTAGGGGTGGCCGCATGTGGTAGCTCGAGCAACAGCAGTAGCAGCACCTCGTCATCCGCCCCCGCCTCGTCGAGCTCGACCTCGTCGACCAGCTCGGGCGGCGCCAGCGCCGGCGGCGGGGGTGCCAGCACGATCAGCGACTCGGCCGACCCCAGCGGCCAGCTCAAGTTCACTAAGGACTCGCTGAGCGCCAAGGCGGGCAAGGTGACGATCCAGTTCGCCAACATGTCGTCGCTGGGCCACAACATGACGATCCAGCAAGGCACCAACGGCAAGCAGGTCGGGGCGACGCCGACGTTCAGTGGTGGCACCAAGACGCTCACCGTGAACCTCAAGCCCGGCACCTACACGTTCTACTGCAGCGTCCCCGGACACCGCCAGGCGGGCATGCAGGGAACACTGACCGTCAGCTGATCGATTGTTATCGGGCGCCCTGCCCCTGACGGGGCGGCGCCTTTTTGTCTCTCCGCCGCGTGAGCTTTTGCTCGTGCGGGCGTCTCACACGTGTCTGTCAATCCACGAGGCGCCGCGTGCAGGCAGCCCAAGGAGGTAGTGCGTTGAGACGTTTTCTGTACACCCTGATCGCCGGCGCGGCGATCGCGTCCGTCGTGCCGGTCACCGCGCTGGCCCGGGGCCACGACCGTGGCCATCGCCGCGACACCGAGCGCCATCACCGGCATCACGCCCGGTTGAACCACCGGCAGTTCGGACGCATTGACGCGCCGCCCATGCAGAACGCCGGGACGGTCGCGTCGTTCGACGGCCGTACGCTGGCGATAAGCCTGAACAACGGGTCCACGGTCAGCGGCGTGGTCAACCGGGACACCGAGATCCGGTGTGTGGCGTTCGGCCGCGAGGACCGGCTCCTGCACCGCAACGACGGCCACGGCGGCGGCTCCGGCAGCACCGGCAGCGGCGCGCCCAGCGGTGGCGACAATGGCGACCGCGGTGACGACAACGGCAACAACGACGACAACGACATGCGCAACTGCGGCCCCATCAACCTCCGGCCCGGCACGGTCGTCCACGAAGCCGACCTTCGGCTCTCGCCGTCCGGCGCGATCTGGCGGGAGGTCGAACTGGTGGTCCGCTTCCCCCAGGGCCAGGACCACTGACCGACAGCGCCGTGACCGGTGGTCCCGCCACGGGGCCACCGGTCATCGGTGCCGGGAAGGGCTGGCCACGGGGCGGCGTCTGTGCTCATAGGACCGCCGATGTAGCCGTTCTCGCTGGGAAGCGACAACTGAATTGAGCCCGCTGGCCCTTTCCCTGAGGTTCCTGCAAACGCAGTCGGATCCGCAGCTTGCCAAGCTGGCCGGCGAAGGGCACGAACGGGCTTTCGAGGCGCTCGTCCGCCGCTACCGAAAGCCGCTGCTGGGGTACTGCCGCCGGTTGACTTCATCCGAGGCGAGCGCCGAGGACGCCCTTCAGCAGGGTCTGCTGCAAGCCTGGACCGCGATCCGCACCGGCGCCGAGGTCCGCGATCCACGTGCGTGGCTGTACCGGATCGTCCACAACGTTGCGATCTCGAGCAACCGCCGCCCGCGCTCGATCCCGGTCGAGATCGAGGACACGGTGTGCGCCAACGGCGCCGATTACGAGGCCGAGCGCCGGATGGCCGCGCGCGAGGCGCTGGAAGGGATCGCGGCGTTGCCGGTGATGCAGCGCGACGCGCTCGTCAGCACCGCCGTCGACGGCTTGAGTCACGAGGAGGTGGCCGACGCGCTCGGGCTCAGCAGCGGCGCCGTCCGCGGCCTGATCTACCGGGCGCGTGCCACGCTGCGCGCCGCCGCGGCGGCCGTGCTCCCCGGCCCACTGATCGGATGGTCGCTGCGCAGCGCCGAGCGCGGAGGCTCGCCCGGCCTGGCCGAGGCGCTGGCCGGTGGAGGCTCCGCCGGTCTCGGCGCGTTGCTGGTCAAGGGCGGGGCGATCGCGGTGACCGCCGGCGCGTTGGCGACGGCAGGCATCGCCGCCGACGAGGACCACCATCGCGCCCATCGGGCCGGCGATGGAACGGGAGCCGCAGCCCAGCGGCAGTCCGGTTCGCGCTCGGGGGCTCCGACGCTCGCCCACGACAGGCTCGTGGCCGACTCGACCGGAAAAATGCCGCGCACGAGCCACGGCGGTTCGGGCGGGCGCAACGCTCACGGCGGCGCGGCTGAGTCGGGCGACGACTCCGGTGGTCACGGCGGCCGCGGGTCTGGAGGGGACCACGCGAGCGAGGACGGTGGCGCAACGCCCGGTGGACCCGGACCGAACTCCGGACGCGACGACAGCGGCTCTCGGTCCGGCCCGGGCGGCTTCGGTGCCTCGGGCGGGTCCGATGCGTCGAGCGGGCCTGGCCGGTCGGGCGGAGACTCGAGCGGATCCGGGGGCGGCCCCGGACCGAGCGGTGGCCGCTCCAGCCCCGACGGTTCCCGGGGCGGCACGGACCAGGGATCCGCTGGGAGCGGCTCGTCGCCCGGCGGTACAGGCGACGGCTCCGGCGGCAGCTCGGGCCCCGGCGGAGGAGAGCTCACCACGACCACCGCGTCCGCGGCGGCCCCGGTCAGCAGCGCCAGCTCACCCGGCGGGCCGCCGGCCACCACGACGGCCGCCGCTTCGTCGTCGGGCAGTGGCGGCCCCGGCGGAGCCGGCTCCGGCGATGGAGGCGGGTCGAACGGCGGAGGCTCGGGCCGCGGCGCAAACTAGTGTCCCGTTTGGAAAGTTCGCGTGCATTCGAGGCACCCCTGGCGGCGCTTGGCTTCGTCCTCGTCGCCTCGCGTAGCTCCGCTACGCCACGGCTCCTGCGTCCTCGCCAAGCATCCACCAGTGGCACCTCTCGGTGCCCACCAACTTTCCAAACGCGACACTAGCGTCCCGATACTAGATCCGGAACACGGTGATCAGACGCTTCTCGTGCTCGGCGTCGATCCGGGCGATGACCTCGACGTGCTCTTCCAGCCCTGAGCCCCGCAACTTGGTCGCCAGCAGCTCGTCGACCTGGTAGATCCCGGCGCTGTTGGACATCTCGATCTCGACGCGGGCGGCGCGATCCTCGCCCGGGCTGATCTTGACGTCCTCGATCGCGTACGCCGACAGCGAGTGGATGTTCAGCCGGCCTGCCTCGAACGGGACCCGTGAGCGGCCGCGGGCCATGTCGAGCGCGTCGGCCACGCGCACGATCCCGGCCTCAATCGTGAACGGATTGCCCTTGCGACGGTGGCCGATGATCGCGTGCAGCGCCTCTGACACCACGATCGAGCGTTCGGGCTCCTCGTAGGCTTCCGACAGCAGCGAGCCGAGCTTGTCGGCGGTCAGGAACAGGCTGTAGCGCTCGTGGTCGTCGCGGTGGATCGACATGCCCACGCAGTGGAACAGGCAGCCGGCCGCGATCACCACCTCGGCGTCGCGGTCGCCGAGTCCGAAGTCGGCGGTCACGCTCGGGGTCACGCCGCGGCGGAACAGCAGCCGGGCCAGCCGCAGCCCGATGTTGAGCACGATTTGGATGTGGACCCAGGAGTGGTCCGACATCCCCAGCCGCCGCGTCGCGTTGACCGCCGATACGTGCCACCAGGCCTTGACCTGCTCGTCGGCGTTGACGGCGTCGAGCAGCTGCTCGAGCCGACGGTTGCCCCGGGTCGGCGCTCGGACGCGGACGTCGGCCAGGGCCTCGCGCGGCGACAGCGGCGGCTCGGAACTGCTCATCGGCCGCACACTAATGTCCCGAGTCACTAACTGTGCGCGGCTTCGAGTAGAACTCCCTCCCGCAGGCCGCCGCGCGCGATTTGCAGCGAGGCGCCCATCAGCTCCGACGCCGCCTGCAGGATCAGCAACCCGGCCGGCAGCAGCCGCACGCGCTCCACGTCGAGCGCGAACCGCTTGGCCACGTCAACCGCCTTCTCCGCGGCCAGCAGCGCCAGCGAGCGGTTGAACGCGGCCGCGTCGAGCATCGGTCCGGCCAGCCGCTGAAGCGATGCGGCGCTGCCCCCGACCGCAACCGCCTCGGTCGGCTGGGGCGCGTCGAGACCCTTGAGCGCGCGGACGACCCGCGCCCGTGCGTCGCTCAGCTCTCGCTCGGACGGCGGATCGGACCGCAGGCAGTCGTCGGCGAGGTCGCCCGAGCCCAGCGCAAACGACGTGCACCACCTGACGGCGTCGGGCGCGGTGCCGACGATCAGTTCCGACGAGCCGCCGCCGACATCGACCACCCCCAGCTCGCCGTTGGGCACGTGGCCGAGCGTGCGGGCCGCGCCGACGAACGCCAGCCGCGCCTCGTGCTCACCGGTCAGCACCACCACGTTGAGCCCGCACGCTTCGCGGATCGCCGACACCAGCTCGTCGCCGTTGGCCGCCTGCCGGATCGCCGCGGTGGCGACCGCGTGGATCTCGGTCGAGCCGAGATCCCGGGCCATCCGCAGCTGGCCGGCGACGGCCGCCACCACTTCGGAGATCTTGTGCGGGGCGATCCGATCGCCCTCGAGCATCCCGCGCCGGATCCGCGTGAACACCTTCTGCTGGTCGACCTCTCGCAGCCCGCCGCGGCCGTCGCAGTCGGCGACGAGCAGCCGTGTCGTATTCGATCCGATGTCGATACAGGCGCTGCGCAATCGCTACCTGAGTGTCGACTCCGGACTCATTCGGGACCCCGGTGCGGGACTCTACTGCGGATGCTGGGACTGCGCGCGGGCTGTTGGGCGCGTCGTCCGCGGCTGAGCCGCGGCATTGTCGAGGTGGCCGACCGGGGCGGCCGTCCTGGGCGCCTCGGAGCGCAGCACGCCGGGTCGCAGCGCCACCCACACGGCGACCATCACGACCAGCGACCCCAGCCCGGCCACCCCGAGCGCCGCCCGCGGGCCGGCCAGCGCGGCGATCGCGCCGCCGAGCAGGATCCCAACGCCGGGGATAAGCTCGAACATCGACTCGTTGACGCTCATCATCACTGCCATCCACCCCTCCTCAACCTCCTCTTGGAGCGCCGTCCGGCCGGCCACCGACTCGACCCCGTTGCCGAGGCCGGCGATCGCGGCGCCGACGATCGCCACCCACAGGGCCGGGGCCACCGCCATCACCACGAACCCGATCCCCAGGGCGCCGACGCCGCCCGCGATCAGCCGTCGCGCCGGCAGCGCGAGCCAGCGGGCGTAGACCGCGCTGCCCGCGACCGCCCCGACGCCCCACGCCGACAGCATCGCTCCGTACCCGCCGGCGCTTGCGTGCAGCGTGTGCTCGGCTAGCACCACCTCGGTCGGGATCGAGATCGTGAAGAACAGGACGCCGGCGGCCTCCACGGCCAGCAGCGCCCGGATCGACGGCCGCTGTGACACGTAGGAGAGCGCGGCGCGGAGGCGCCCCCTGGGCTCGGCCCGCTCGGCGGCCGAGCCCGGCAGCCCGTGCGATGTGACCAGCAGCAGCCCCATCGCCACGAACAGCCCGCAGTTGACCAGCAGCGCGACGCTGGTGCTCGACGCGGCCACGATCGCGCCGCCGATCGCCGGACCCGCCATGAAGCACAGCGAGAACGCCGTGTTGGCAACCGCGGCGCCCTCGCGCAGCAGCCCCGCGTCCCCGGTCACCTCCGCGGTCGTGGCCCGGGCCAGGGAGCGCGCGACCAACGCCACGATCCCGTCGAGCGCGGCCAGCAGCAGGATCGGCAGCAGCGCGAAGTGGCTCGCGATCCAGGCGAGTGCGACGAACGTCACCGCCTCGATCGCGTACAGCGCCGGCAGCGTCAGCCGCGGCGTATGGTGATCCAGCCGCACCACCAGCAGCGGCGACAGCAGCGCGGGGATGAACTGTGCGCACAGGAAGAACCCCGCCGCGCCGAGCGCGCTCCCGGTGCGGTCATACACCAGGAACGACAGCGCGAGCGTGCCGATCGACCACGCCAGCTCGTTGAGCGCGTAGGCGCTGAGTAGTCGCCGGTACACAGGCAGCTGCAGGACCCGCCTCATCCCTGAGTCAGTATCGCCGTTTTCCGGTGGTGTGAGCCCCGATCACGCCTCCTGGCATCATCTGGGACCGTGTCTGATCCAGCTATCGAGGTCCATGGGCTTCGCAAGGCCTATGGGGACTTCGAAGCGGTTCGCGGGATCGAGTTCGAGGTCCGCAGCGGCGAGGTGTTCGGGCTGCTCGGGCCGAACGGCGCCGGCAAGACGACCACCGTCGAGATCCTGGAGGGCTACCGCGAGCGCTCGGCGGGCGAGGTCAGCGTTCTGGGGTTCGATCCCGGCAAGCACTCGCGGGCGCTGCGCTCGAAGGTCGGGATCGTGCTCCAGAGCACCGGCCTGTACCGCCACATCCGCGTCCGGGAGGCGCTCCAGCACTTCGGCTCGATGTACCCGCACCCACGCGACGTCGACGAGGTGATCGCGGTCACCGGGCTGGAGGGCAAGGAGGACTCGACCGCGCGCACGCTGTCCGGAGGCCAGCTGCGCCGCCTGGACCTGGCGCTGGCCCTGGTCGGCGACCCCGAGCTGATCTTCCTCGACGAGCCCACCACCGGTTTTGACCCAGCCGCCCGGCGCAACGCCTGGGACACGATCCGCTCGCTGAAGCAGCTCGGCAAGACCGTTCTGCTCACCACCCACTACCTCGACGAGGCCCAAGCGCTCTCGGACCGGGTGGCGATCATCAAGGACGGGCGCATCGTCGTCGAGGGAGCGCCGCAGGATCTCAGCGCGAGCAGCAGCAACGCGCCCTATCGGGTCGCCTACCGCGACGACCACGGGGAGCTGGTCGAGCTCGAGACCGACGATCCGACCACGCTTCTCCACGAGCTCACGGCGGGCGCGCTCCAGCGCGGCACGCGGCTGCAGGCGCTGACCGTCACCCGGCCCACGCTCGAGGACGTGTACCTCGAGCTGACCGCGGATCACGATCTCGGCCACGACCGCGCCGAACCGGAACCGGTAAGACGCGGTCGCCGGCGGACACAGAAGGTCGCCGATGATCGCTGATCCCCCGCGCGTCGACGCGCTCCCGCCGACCGCCAGCGACCAGGGGCCGTCCGGCCTGGAGATCGCGTGGCGTCAGTACCGTCTCGAGCGGCGCCTGTTCTGGCGCAACCCCAGCGCGGCGTTCTTCAACTTCCTGCTCCCGCTCCTGTTCCTGGTGGCCGGCGGCATCATCCTCAGCGGTAACCAGGACAACCTCAACAAGCTCGTGCCGTCGATCGCCGGGATGAGCGTGATGTCGACCACGTTCACGGCGCTCGCATACAACATCGTGTTCCTGCGCGAGCGCGGGGTGCTCAAGCGGATCCGCGGCACGCCGATGCCGACGATCTCCTACTTCGGCGGGGTCGCCGCCAACGCGGTGACGAACACCGCGCTCCAGATCGCGATCGTGGTCGTGGCCGGACGCTTGTTCTTCGGAATCGGCTGGCCGCAGCAGTGGGGCGCGCTGATCGTGCTGGTGCTCGCCGGCGTGATCTGCTTCGCATCGCTCGGCGTGGCGTTCGCCCACGCGATCCCGAACTTCGAGTCGACCGCCGCGTACGTCAACGCCGTGTTCCTGCCGGTCGTGTTCGTGTCGTTCTACGTGTTTGACTCCAGCAGCGCCCCGGAGTTCCTGCGGACGATCGCCGAGGCGGTGCCGCTGTACCCGCTGATCCACGGCCTGTCGGGGGCGATGGTCACCGGCGCGTCGTTGTCGAGATACCTCAGCGACCTGGGCGTGATCGCGGTCTGGGCGGCGTTCGGGATCTGGCTGGCGGTGACCGGGTTCAGCTGGGAGCAGCGGCGGAGCTGAGCTCTGCTATCACGGTTCGCGATGCCGCCGCTGGCGATCATCTACGACGTGCACGGCAACACGCCGGCGCTGGAGGCAGTGCTCGCTGACGCCCGCGAGGCGGGCGCGGCGCGGTTCCTGCTCGGCGGCGACTACGCGTTGTTCGGCCCGTACCCGGCCGAAGCGATTGCGTTGCTGCGCGGGCTCGACGACGCGCTCTGGGTGCGCGGCAACGTCGACCGCTGGACCGCCCAGCCCGACCGGCTGAGCGACGGCGACGACCTGCTGCCGCGAGCGGTGGCCGACACCCGCGAGGCGATCGGAGCGCAGGCCGCCGCGGAGCTCGGCGAGCTGCCCGAGCGCCAGGTGCTCGACGGGACGCTCTACTGCCACGCCTCCCCCCTCTCCGACATGCGCTCGTTCATGTCCGACGCCGGCGACGACGACGGCGAGCTGCTCGCCGGCGCCGCCGAGCGCCGGGTGGTGTTCGGCCACACCCACCTTCAGTTCAGCCGCGCCGGCCCGGGCGGCGTCGAGCTGCTCAACCCGGGCAGCGTCGGGCTGCCGTTCGACGGCGACCGGCGCGCCGCCTACGCGATCGCGCACGATGACGGCTCGATCGAGCAGCGCCGGGTCGCCTACGATCCGCAGGCCGCGATCGACGCGCTCCGGGAGCGCTTCGGCGACGCCCCCTGGGCGCAGCGATCGATCACGCGACTCCGGAACGCGCGCGCCTAAAAGCGGACATGCCGGAGTCCGTCCCGATGTCACCCGCCGCCCGGTCCTGGTATCGCGCCAACACGTTCTCGCACCGCCAATTTCCGCTCGAGCGGCTCGCGGAGCGGCGCGAGACGACCGTCTCGGTGTGCCTCCCGGCCCGCAATGAGGCGCGCACGATCGGTCGGATCCTGCACCAGCTGACGCCGCTGCGCGAGCTGGGGATCATCGACCAGGTGGTGGTCGTCGACCACTCCATCGACGGGACCGGCGAGATCGCGAGTAGCTACGGGGCGGAGGTTCACGATCAGGAGTCGCTGCTGCCCGAGCACGGTCCCGTGCTCGGCAAGGGCGACGCGATGTGGCGGGGGCTGGCGATGCTGACCGGCGAGCTCGTCTGCTTCCTCGATGCCGACTCGGACGAGTTCGGAGCTCACTACGCGTGTGGCCTGCTTGGGCCACTCCTGTGCCAGCCGTCGATCCGGTTCGTGAAGGGCTTCTACCGGCGCCCGCTGCGGGTCGGCGAGGTGACGTTCCCCGCCGGCGGCGGGCGCGTGACCGAGCTGACCGCGCGGCCGCTGCTGAACCTGTTCTACCCCGAGCTGGCCGGAGTGGCCCAGCCGCTGTCAGGTGAGCTCGCCGCCCGCCGCGAGGTGTTCGAGTCGCTCCCGTTCGTCACCGGCTACGGCGTCGACATCGCGCTGCTGCTGGACGCCTACGCGCTGGTCGGGCTCGACGCGATCGCCCAGGTCGACCTCGAGGTCCGCCAGAACGCGCACCAATCGCTGCGCGACCTCGGGCCGATGGCGTTTGCCGTGCTGCAGTCGGTGGCCGCCCGGCTGGAGCGCGAGGGCAGGCTCAGCGGCCCTTTGGCGGCGACGTTCACCGCCCCGGGCGAGGGCGGCCCGCACACAGTCGTCAGCGAGTCGGTCGAGCGCCCGCCGTTGCAGAGCCTCCGCGCGGCAGCCTGATCCAGGGTCGGATCGGCCGGTCAGCTGAACGCGGAGCGAACCGCGCGGATCCCGGTCGCGGCCGCCTCGGCGAACCCGTAGGTCCCCTGGTCGCGCAGCTCCTCGGCCGCCGCGACCAGCCCGCCGAGCGCGGCGAACGCGAACGCGCCGCCGACCGATACCCGGGCGACGCCGAGCTCCGCCAGCTCGGACACCGACGGTGCGCCCGGGCGAGCGAGCACGTTGACCGGGCGATCGACCGAGGACACAACCTGCCTGATGTCCTCAGCGCTCGTCAGCCCCGGGGCGTACAGCACATCGGCGCCTGCCTCCTGGTAGGCCTGGAGCCGAGCAATCGTGTCGGCCAGGTCGTCGCGCCCGTGGATGTGGTTCTCGGCGCGGCCGGTGATCACAAATTGCACCGGCCCGGCATGGGCGACTTCGACCGCGGCCTGCACCCGCTCCTTGGCCAGGCCCAGCTCGTAGATCTCATCGTCGCCCCGGCCGCTGTAGTCCTCGACCGAGCACCCGGCGAGCCCGGTCTGGAGTGCCAGCTCGATCGTCTGCGCCACGCCCGCGGGATCATCGGCGAAACCGTTCTCGAGGTCGGCTGAAACCGGCACATCGGCGGCGGCGACGATCTCGGCGGAGTGCGCGATCGCCTGCTCCCGGGTGACCGCGCCGTCGAGGCGGCCGATCGTGGCGGCATAGCCGCTGCTGGTGGTGGCCAGCGCCCGGTAGCCCAGTGACACGAGCAGCTTGGCCGAGCCGGCATCCCACGGATTGGGGATCAGCAGCGGCTCGCCGGGACGGTGAAGAGACAGGAACTCAGTGACTTTCTGCGATTGGTCGCTCATCGCTGCCACACTAGTGGACCCCACCGGATGACCTCGCGGGCCAGTTCACCTTCGGTCGTTAGAGTGGGCCGCGTGCGGGAATCAGCCGCGTCGACGGAGTCGCTGGACCGGGAGCTCGAAGACGGCTCGTTCCGCCGGCAGGAGAGTCAGTTCCGCCGCTGGGTCACCGACGACGGCTCGACCGAGTTCCCGCTCGAGGCCGGCCGGTACCACCTCTACGTCGCGCGCGCCTGCCCCTGGGCCCACCGGACGATCATCGGCCGCATGCTGATGGGCCTCGAGGACTCGATCGGGATCTCCTACGTGGATCCGATCCGCAACGAGGAGACCGGTTGGAAGTTCAGCGGCGGCGAGTACGTCGACCCGGTCAACGGATTCGAGTTCCTGTCTGCGGCCTACCACGCGACCGATCCCGCCTACAGCGCGCGCGTGACCGTCCCGGTCCTGTGGGACAAGCGGACAGGCGTGATCGTCTCCAACGAGTCGCCGGATATCCTGCGGATGCTCTCGACCGTGTTCGCGCCGCTGGCCGAGCACCCCGTCGATCTGTACCCGGAGCCGTTGCGCGCCGAGATCGAGGCGCTCAACGACGTGATCTACGACAACGTCAACAACGCCGTCTACGAGGCGGGCTTCTCCACCCGCCAGCGCGCCTACGAACACGCGGTCGGACACCTGTTCGCGACTCTCGACGAACTCGACGCGCGTCTGGCCGACCGCCGCTTCCTGTTCGGCCCCGAGCCGGTCGAGACCGACTGGCGGCTGTTCACCACGCTGCTGCGGTTCGACGCCGTCTACCAGATCCACTTCAAGTGCTCGTTGCGCAAGTTGATCGAATACGAGCACCTGTGGCCCTACACCCGCGACCTTTACCAGTGGCCCGGCGTCGCCGACACCGTCTCGTTCGACGAGATCCGGGCCCATTACTACCGCACGCACCCGCAGATCAATCCCAGCGGCCTCGTGGCGGTCCGCCCCGCGGCCTCGTTCGACGACCCGCCGGGACGCAACCACCTGTAAAACCGCCCGTTTCGGGGGATGTGCGGTGACGTAGACTCCCCACGTGGACATTGCCTCGTGACTCTCGCTGGGCAACACAGCGCAGCAGAATCAGAGGGAGACGGGGAAGTCGTGCTGCTCGAACGCGAGCAGCAGCTGGCGCGACTTCAGCGTGCCGTCGCCGCCGCCGGCGCGGGCACCGGCAGCGTCGTGCTGATCGAGGGTCCGGCCGGCATCGGGAAGACCGCGCTGCTGCTCGCCTCCCGCCACCTAGCCCAGGAGCGCGGGATGCGGTTCCTGCGGGCTCGGTGCAGCGAGCTCGAGCAGGAGTTCGCGTTCGGCGTGGTGCGGCAGTTGCTGGAGGCGGTGCTAGCCCGCGCCGACGAGGCCGAGCGCGGAGCGCTGCTGAGCGGCGCCGCGGCGCTGGCCAGCCCGCTGTTCGACCTCGCTCCCCCGACCGGCGGCGACGAGCCAGGGGATCCGGCCCGGTCGGCGGAGACCAGCGTGGCCGCGCGACCGGCCTCCGACCGCACGTTCACGCTCGTCCACGGCCTGTACTGGCTGACCGCGAACCTGGCCGAACGCGGGCCGGTGATGATCGCCGTCGACGACGCCCACTGGGCCGACACCTCCTCGCTGCGGTTCCTCGCCTACCTGGCCGCCCGCTGCGAGGAGCTCGGCGTGCTGGTCGCGCTGACCGCCCGCGAGGGCGAGCACACCGCGGCGGCGGACATGATCGCGGCACTGCGCAGCGACGCCAGGGCCGTCCGCGTCGCGCCGGAGGCGCTCAGTGAGAACGCGGTCGCGAGCATGGTGCGCTCGGCGCTCGGTGAGGATGCCGACGCGTCGTTCTGCTCGGCCTGCGCGAATGCCAGCGGGGGCAACCCGTTCCTGCTGCATGAGCTGATCTCCGAGCTCGAGTCCGAGCGCGTCGAGCCGGTCCCCGCCAGCGCCGCCCGGGTCGAGGCCGTGCGCCCGGACTCGGTGGCGCATGCGGCGGTCGCCCGGCTGGCCCGGCTCGGCGCCGACGCCACCAACCTGGCCCGCTCGGTGGCCGTGCTCGAGACCGGCACCCTGCGCCAGGCGGCGACGCTCGCGGAGCTCGACCAGGAGCGCGCCGCACAGGCGGCCGACCGCCTGGTATCGGCGCAGATCCTCGCGCCGTCGGCGCCGCTGGCGTTTCTGCACCCGCTGCTCCGGCGCGCCGTCTACGAGAGCATCCTTCCGGCCACGCGCGCCGACAGCCACCGCCGGGCCGGCCGCCTGCTCGCGTCGGAGGGCGCCCGCAGCACGATTGCCGCCGGGCACCTGATGCGCGGCGAGCCGGCCGATGATCCGGCGGTCGTGGAGGCGTTGCGGGCTGCCGCTCGGGAAGCGCTGGCCGACGGAGCGCCGCCGTCCGCCGTCCGGCTGCTGCGCCGGGCGCTGAGCGAGCCGCCAGGGCCGGAGCTCCGCGCGATTCTGATCGGCGAACTCGGTGAGGCGGAGGCGCTGGCCCGCGACCCGGCCGCGGTCGGTCACCTCGAGGAGGCGCTCGAGCGCAGCACCGATCCCCGCGCCACCGTGCGGCTGTCGATCGCGCTCGGCGCGTTGCTGGTGTGGGTCGGGCGGCCGCTGGAGGCACACCAGGTGGTGGCCAGCGCGATCGAGCGCCTTCCCGATCTGTCGCCACTGGCCCTCCGGGTCGCGCTCGAAACTGTGGGAGTGGCGATCGCCTCGCTCGATCGGCGCCTGATCGCCGAGGTGCAACGGCGCCTGCCCGAGCTCCACGAGCTCGCGGTGCAGGCCGGCTCGGCGGGCCACGCACTGCTGATCTTCGAGGGCTGCTGGCGCGGCCAGGTGGGGCCGTACGACGGCGACTGGAGGGAGCTGGTCGACGCTGGGCTCGACGGCGGCCGCTACGTCGCCGAGCACACGGCGGGCGCCCCGATCGTCAGCTACGCCGCAGCGGTCCTGGTGCTCGCCGACGAAATCGAGCGAGCCGAGGCGCTGATCGCCGACATCCGCGCGGATGCCCGTGCGCGGGGATCAATCGACGCGCACCTGACCGCGCTGACCTGGGGTGCGCTGCTGGCGGTCAGGCGCGGGGACCTGGTCCAGGCCGAGGCGGACGCCCGCGAGTCGCTCGAGATCGCCACTCGCTACGAGGTGCTGTGGACGAAGATCTGGTCGGCCGCGATCCTGGCCGGAGCGCTGATCGAGCGCGGCGAGCTCGACGAAGCCGACAGTGTGCTGGCGCCGATCCCGACCGACGCCGTACTCGGCACCGCCGCGGTCCTGCACGCCTTGTTCGCCCGGGCGCGCCTGCGTGTGGCCCAGGGTCGGCGTGCCGAGGCGATCGACGACCTGCATGCCGCGGAGCGCAGCGTCTTGACCAACAACCCCAGCTACGTGCCGTGGCGATCGACGCTCGCGCTGGTGCTGGCTCGCGACGACCCCGAGCAGGCGAGGGAGCTGATCGACACCGAGATGGCGCGCGCCCGGGAGCTCGGGCAACCCCGCGGGATCGGCGTGGCGCTGCGGACCACCGGGATCCTCGAGGGCGGCGACGCGGGGATCGCGATGCTGGAGCAGGCCGTGGGGATCCTGCGCGAAGCTCCGTCCCGGCTCGAGCTCGCGCGGGCCCTGTGCGACCTCGGCGGCGCCCAGCGGCGGGCCGCCAACCGCGCGGTGGCGCGCGAGCCGTTGCGCGAGGCGCTCGAGCTGGCTCAGCGCTGCGGCGCGGAGTCGCTCGCCCAGCGGGCGCGCGAGGAGTTGATGGCGACCGGCGCCCACCCGCGCCGCGAGCGACTCTCCGGTCCTGACGCGCTGACGCCATCCGAGCGCCGCGTGGCCGAGATGGCGGCCGCCGGGATGACCAACCGCGCGATCGCGGAGTCGCTGTTCGTGACCGCCAAGACGGTTGGCACCCACCTCGGCCACATCTACCGCAAGCTCGACCTCGACGGGCCGCAGGCGCGCGAGCGGCTCGCCGAACGGTTGGGGTGAGCCGGCTGACAGTCACTCGAGTGTGACTGACATCTGACAGTCGCGTTTACAGCTCGGCGATCGGTGGCAGCGCGTCAGCGAGAGCGAGAGGAGGTAGAGGTTGACCACCGAGACGAGTCGTCCACTCGTCGAGATTCGTGGCGTCAGCAAGCACTTCCCGGGCGTCCAAGCGCTCGAGGACGTGAGTCTCGACATCCGCCCCGGCGAGGTGCACGCGGTGGCAGGCGAGAACGGCGCCGGCAAGTCGACGCTGATGAAGCTCCTGTCCCAGCTCGAGCGCCCGAGCGACGGGTCGATCGAGATCGAGGGCGAGCAGATGCGATTTCGCAATCCCCGGTACGCCCAACGACTGGGGATCGCGATGGTCCACCAGGAGTTCGCGCTCGCGCCCCACCTGACCGTCGCCGACAACCTGGCGCTGGGGCGCGAGCAGAGTCGCGGGGGGCTGATCGTCCGCGGCTCGGAGAAGCGCCGGGCCAAGCAGCTGCTCGAGCGCGTCAAGGTGGATATCAACCCCGGCCGGCGCGTGTCCAGCCTGTCGGTCCCCGACCAGCAGCGGGTGGAGATCGCCAAGGCGCTCGCAGTCGACGCCAAGGTCGTGATCATGGATGAGCCGACCGCGACGCTGACCGATCCCGAGATCGACGAGCTGTTCGAGCTGATCGAGCAGCTCAAGTCAGATGGGATCGCGATCTTCTACATCTCGCACCGGCTCGAGGAGGTCGTGCGGATCGCCGACCGGGTGACGGTGATGCGAGACGGACAGGTGGTGAAGACGCTGGGCAAGGGCGAGTTCGACGAGTCAGAGCTGGTCAAGCTGATGGTCGGACGCGAGATCGACTCGCTGTACCCCAAGCACGACGCCGAGGTCGGAGACGTCGTCCTCCGGGTGAACGGCCTGTCGCGCCCCGGCGTGCTCAGCGACTGCTCGTTCGAGGTCCGCGCCGGCGAGATCGTCGGCTTCGCGGGCCTGATCGGAGCGGGCCGAAGCGAGCTCGCCCGGGCCGTGTTCGCGGCCGACCCGATTGCCGACGGGGAGATCGAGCTCGACGGTAAGCGGTTGCGGCTGCGCTCCCCCAGCGACGCGATCGCCGCCGGCATCGGCTACCTCACCGAAGACCGCAAGGGCGACGGGCTGGCGATGCAGCTGCCGGTCACCCAGAACATCACGCTCGCCCACGTCCCCGGGCACGGGATCTGGATCGACCGCGGCGCCGAGCGCCGTACGGCCGAGCAGCGTCACGACGAGCTCGACATCCGCACCCCGTCGCTCCGGCGACCGGTGGAGACGCTGTCGGGCGGCACCCAGCAGAAGGTGGTGGTCGCCCGCTGGCTGGAGACCGAGTCCCGCGTGCTGTTGTTCGACGAGCCCAGCCGTGGGATCGACGTCGGCGCCAAAGCCGAGATGTTCAAGCTGATCGGCAGCCTGGCCGCGGATGGCCGGGCGATCGTCCTGATCAGTTCCTACCTACCGGAGCTCACCAACATGTGCGACCGGATCGTGGTGATCCGCGACGGGCGCACCGTCGGCGAGCTCAAACGCGACGAGTTCGACGAAGAGCGGATCATGGCGCTCGCGTCGGGCGTGGAAACGGAGGCCGAATGAGCACTCACGCCGGAGCACCACGGGCGCCCGTGACGTTGCGCCTGCCCGAGTCGATCCGCGACCACCTCCAGGACGTTGTCTCGCAGCTGACCGCAGCCGGCGGGCTGATCATTGTGTTCATCGCGCTGTGCTTCGCCTCGCCGTACTTCCTGACCTCGAACAACCTGTTCAACATCGGCGTCCAGGTGTCGGTGGTGGCGATCATCGCGGTCGGGCAGACGTTGGTGATCCTAACCGCCGGGATCGACCTGTCGGTCGGCTCGGTGGCCGGCCTGGGCGGGATCCTGGGGACGATGGCGATCGCCAAGGCGGGCTTTCCGATCGTCCCCGGAATCATCATCGCGGTCCTGGTGGGCGCGGTCGTCGGGCTCGTCAACGGGCTGCTGGTCACGTTCGCGAAGCTCCCGCCGTTCATCGCCACGCTCGGGATGCTGGGGGTCGCCCGCGGGCTGACGTTCATCGTCGGCGGCGAGAACGCCGTGTACGGGCTTCCCGACAGCTTCCGCAACTTCGGCTCGGGCCAGATCGGCCCGATCCCGCTGCCGCTGATCTACCTGGCGGTGATCGCCGGCGCCGGCTATGTGATCCTCAGCCGCACCAAGCTCGGTCGCTACGCCTATGCGATCGGCTCCAACAAGGAGGCCGCGCGCCTGTCGGGGATCTCGCTGAACCGCTACCTGATCAGCGTGTACGTCATCTGCGCTGCGCTTGCCGGGTTCGGCGGGATGATTGCGGCCTCGCTGGTCCAGTCCGGGCAGCCGAATTACGGCGTCGGGCTCGAGCTCAACGTGATCGTGGCCTGTGTGATCGGCGGCGCCAGCCTGTTCGGCGGCGTGGGCACGATCGGCGGGACGATGATCGGCGCGTTCCTGATGGCCGTGATCACCAACGGCGCGGTGCTGCTCAACATCACCCAGTACTACCAGCAGGTGATCATCGGCGTGATCATCTGGCTGGCCGTATGGTGGGACCAGGTGCGCCGCCGCCGACTGTCGGCCGATTCACGCCGCGACGGCCGTCGCGGGGACGAGGGCGAGCAGGGCGAGCGGGAGGCGGTCAATGCGGCGTAGCGCGCTGGCGACACTGCTGCTCGCGGCCGCTTGCGCGGCGGCGGGTTGCGGTGTGGTCCATACCCACAACGCCAAGATCACGCTCCAGCACACGCCGCCGGTTCACCTCGCGGTGATCCCCAAGTCGGTCGGGCTCGACTACTGGTCCAAGGTTCACGCCGGAGCCCAGTGCGCGGCCTCCCAGATGCCGGGGGTGAGGGTGACGTGGAACGGGGTCACCGACGAGACCGACGTCGTTGGGCAGCTGAACCTGCTGAACAACTACATCGCCCAGGGCGTCAATGGACTGGTCTACGCCGCCACCGACGCGACCGCGATGACGCAGGTGTCGACCGGCGCGGCGAAGGCCGGGATCAAGGTGGTGTCGATCGACTCCGGAACGACGCCGCAGCCCAAGGATGTGCCGCTGCTGGCCACCGACAACATCGAGGGCGCCAAGCTCGCCGCGGCGCAGCTGGCCAAGGCGATCGGACCGGCCGGCGGCAAGGTCGCGATCATCGCGTTCCACGCCGGAAGCCAGACCAACGACCAGCGGGTTCAGGGCTTCGAGGCGGGCCTCAAGAAGTACAAGAAGCTGCATCTGGTGGGCATCCAGTACAGCCAGAACGACTACAACACCGCGCTGACCGTGACCGCCAACGTGCTCACCGCGAACCCCGATCTGAAGGGCGTGTTCGCCGCCAACGAGGCCAGTGACGTCGGCGCCGTGCAGGCGATTCGGCTCGCCCATCGGGCCGGCAAGGTCAAGGTCGTCGGCTGGGACACCTCCCCCGACGAGGTCGAGGGCGTGACCCAGGGAGTCGTGTCCGGCTTGATCTCACAGGATCCGTTCCGGATGGGATACGACGGCGTCCGCGCGGCGGCGGCGATGGTACGCCACCAGGGCACCCCCCGCAACGAGAACACCGGCGTGGTGATGGTGACCAAGCACAACCTCGACAATCCCAAGGTGCAGCAGTTCGTCGACCCGCGGTGCGGGTCTCCGCGCCGGGTCGACATCGGATGAGCGGTAGTCTGCTGCGGCTTTGAGTGCAGCGATCATCACCGGCGCCGCGAAGGGGATCGGCGCCGCGTGCGCCACCGAGTTCGCGGCCGCGGGCTGGGACCTGGTGCTCGTCGACCGCGACCCGGCGCCGCTGGATGAGGTCGCGGCCGCGTGCGGCGAGCGGGCGGTCCCGCTGGTCGGCGACGTATCGACCGCCGACACCAACGTCGCGGCGGTTGATCTGTGCGAGCAGCGCTTCGGAGCACTGCACGCGGCGGTCGCCAACGCCGGCGTGAACCTTGCGCGGTCGATCGACGACACCACCGGCGCCGACATCGAGCGGCTGTTCTCGGTCAACGTCAACGCGCTGATCTACCTCGCCCAAGCGGCGCACGCCGCGCTGGCCCGGACGTCCGGAAGTCTGGTGGTGATGGCATCCAAGACCGGAATCGTGGCTCAGCCCGACTCGCCCGTGTACTGCGCCACCAAGGGGGCGGCGGTGCTCCTGGCCCGGGCGCTGGCGCTCGACTGGGCGGCCGAGGGAATCCGCGTCAACGCGGTCTGCCCCGGGATCGTGGACACGCCGATGCTGGCCGAGTTCTTCTCGCAGCTGGGCGACCCCGAGCGCGCCCGGCAGGAATCCTCGACCGCGCAGCCGCTGGGACGGCTGGCCCGTCCCGAGGAGTGCGCGGCGGCGGCGCTGTTCCTGGCCTCGCCCGCAGCCTCGTTCATCACCGGCGTGGCGCTGCCGGTCGACGGCGGCTTCACCGCCCAGTGACGTGATCTAGTGTCGCGTTTGGGAAGTTCGTGGGCACCGAGAGGTGCCACTGGTGGATGCGCGGCGAGGACGCAGAAGCCGTGGCGTAGCGGAGCTACGCGAGGCGACGAGGACGAAGCCGAGCGCTGCCAGGGGTGCCTCGAATGCACGCGAATTTTCCAAACGTGACACTAGACGATCGCCACGGGCCGGACCATCGAGCCGGTCGCACCGCGGATGCTGACAGGCAGGCACACGAAGCAGAACTCGAACACCCGGTCGCGTGCGAGCTCCTCGCAGTTGACCATCTCGATGATGAAGATCCCCCGCTCCGCCAATAGCGCGATGTGCACGGGGTGCGGGTTGCCGGGGACCGTCGACGGCAGCACCTCGACTGACTCGGTGTCGCCCGCCACGGCGACCACGCCGTGCTCGGCGAGCCACAGGGCCGCGTCGCGGTCGATGCCGGCCTGCTCGTGGGCGGCGATGAAGTCCGCGTCGGGCCAGCCCGACAGATACCCGGTGCGGACCACTGCGACGTCACCGCTGTGCAGCTGCACCTGCTGACGCGACAGGGCCTCCTGCAGCTCCTGCGGCCCGACCGGCTCGTGGGCGTCGAGTGCGTCGACCCCTCGCAGCCCGGGGATGTCGATCAGCACGCCGCGAGTGATGATCGGGGGGATCTCGGTGGCGTCCTCGCGCAGCGGGCCGAAGTCCCCGAGATCCCGGTCGGCGCTGCCGCCCCCGTGCCACGTGTGCTCATCTCCGCATGTGATGTGTGAGAGCGCGTCGATGTGGGTGCCGCTGTGCACAGTCCCAATCAGCATCTCGCTCTGCCAGTGGAAGTTCACCTGGTTGTCGGCCAGCCATTCCTGGTCACCCTGATTGACGAGTCCACGCGGCGTCCGGTACGACAGCACCTGGAAGGCGGGATGACCCGCAAACAGCGGCATCCCCGGAAAGCGCTCGCAGTCGAGGTCGTACACGCGACCCTGCACGGCGAGCGCGAGTGCGTCCCGCACGTCGGGCTGTGACAGCCGATCGGCAGGGACGGTGGTGCGGGAGGTGTTCATGATCACGCCCTCGAGGAGTCGCGTTGGAGGAGAAGCAGCGGCCGCCCAGCCCTTACCCGAGGTGCTCTGAACGGAAACGACCCCCCAGCCAGGTTTCCGCGACGGCCAACCCCGGGTACGGAGGCTGTGGTGCGTGACTGCGTGATCACCGCCGTCGACGTCCACGATGTGCGCTTCCCCACGTCGCGCTCGCTGGCCGGCTCGGACGCGATGAACGAGGCGCCCGACTACTCGGCCGCGTACGCGATCCTGAGCACCGACTCCGAGCTGAGCGGACACGGGCTGACGTTCACGATCGGGCGCGGGACCGAGATCGTGGTGGCCGCGATCCATGCGTTGGCGCCGCTGGTCCGCGGCCGGCGGCTGTCGGACGTGGCCGCCGATCCGCGTCGGTTCTGGCGCGACGTCACCGGCGACTCGCAGCTGCGCTGGCTCGGCCCCGAGAAGGGCGTGATTCACATGGCCACGGCGGCGCTGGTCAACGCGGTCTGGGACCTGTGGGCGAAGGCCGAGGGCAAGCCGCTGTGGAAGCTGATCGTGGACATGAGCCCGGAGCAGCTGGTGGGTTGCGTCGATTTTCGCTACCTGACCGACGCGATCACGCCCGAGCGGGCGGTCGAGCTGCTGGACTCGGTGGCCGACAGCCGCGAGCAGCGCGAGGCCGAGATGCTCCGCGACGGCTTCCCCGCGTACACGACCTCGGTCGGGTGGCTCGGCTACAGCGACGACGAGGTCCGCGAGCGCTGCCGCAAGGCCATCGCCGCCAGCTGGACGCACATGAAGATGAAGGTCGGCGCCGACCTCGACGACGACGTCCGCCGCGCCGCCCTGATCCGCGAGGAGATCGGGTCCGAGCGGTTCCTGATGATGGATGCCAACCAGGTGTGGGACGTCGATCAGGCGATCGCCGCCACCCGCCGTCTCGCCGAGTTCGACCCGTGGTGGATGGAGGAGCCGACCAGCCCCGACGACGTGCTCGGGCATGCACGGATCGCCCGTGAGGCCGCCCCCGTCCGGATCGCCACCGGCGAGCACTGCCAGAACCGGGTGACGTTCAAGCAGCTGATGCAGGCCGGCGGGCTCGGGGTCTGCCAGGTCGACGCCTGCCGGCTGGGCGGCGTCAACGAGGTGCTCGCGGTGCTGCTGCTGGCCGCGCAGTTCGAGATCCCGGTGTGCCCGCACGCCGGCGGCGTGGGCCTGTCCGAGTACGTCCAGCACCTGTCGCTGGTCGACTACATCGCTGTCTCGGGCCGGCTGGAGGACCGCCGGATCGAGTTCGTCGACGAGCTCCACGAGCACTTCCTGCACCCTGCGCGGATCCGCGACGGCCGCTACCTGGTGCCCGAGGCCCCCGGATACAGCATCGAGATGCTCCCCGAGTCGGTCGCCGAGTACTCGTTCCCCGACGGCCCCGTCTGGCGCAGTTAGGTCGCCGGGCCGATTGCGGTAGCGGCCCACGAGCTCGCGGGCAGCGTAGGCGGGACCGCAGCCGAGCACGTGCACGCCGTTGCGAAAGCACGTCTCGTAGTCCACATTCCGAAGAAGTTGCCCTCGACGTTGAGCACGGCGCGCAACTCGGTGGCCCGGTCCAGCCGCTCCGCCGTCCGGTCGTCGAGCTCGGCCACCGCGAATCGGGCCCGCAGGGCCGACAGTTGCGATCGCGGTCAATACGTGGCCCGGCCTCCCGAGAGGTCGAACACCGCCGCCGTCGAGAAGCTGCACTCGTCGGACACCAGGAACGCGATCAGCGCCGCCGCCTCCTCCGGGGTGCCGATCCGCTTCATCGGGATCTTCTCGATCATGTAGCCCACGTGCTCCTCGCTCATGTCGGCGAGCATCCGCGTCTGCACAACCGCCGGCGCCACGCAGTTGACGAGTACGCCGGTCTCGGCTAGGTCCTTACCGATCGACTTGGTCATCCCGATCACCGCGGCCTTGGAGGCCGAATACGCCGCCGCCATCGGGTTGCCCTCCTTGCCCGCGATCGAGGCGACGTTGACGATCCGGCCGTAGCCCCGCGGCACCATCACCCTGGCGGCGGCGCGGTTGGCGAAGAAGACGCCGTCGCAGTTGATCGAGAACACCCGCCGCCACTCGTCGTTGGGCACCTCCCGGGTGGGCAGCGACAGGCCGCTGACCCCGGCCGCGCAGACGACGATGTCGAGCTGTCCGAGCTCCTCCTCCGTCCGGGCCACCGCCGCGTCGACGATCTCGGATCGGCTCACGTCGCCGGTGATCGCCAGCACGTCGTCGAGCTCGGCCTCGCGCGCGTCGAGCGTCGCCACCTGCGCTCCACCCGCCAGCAGCCGGCGCGCAACCGCCGCGCCGATATCCCCCGCGCCGCCGGTGATCAGCGCGGTCCGTCCTGAGTAGTCGTACTGAGCGATCATCGCTGGTGTCCCGACACTAGTGTCCCGTTTGGAAAGTTCGCGTGCATTCGAGGCACCCCTCTCGGTGCCCACCAACTTTCCAAACGCGACACTAGAGATAGGTGACGGCGTCGGCGACGACGGGTGAGCGGCCGCGCAGGAAGTCCAGGTCGCAGCCTTCGTTGGCCTGCAGCACGTGCTGCTCGTAAAGCTGGCGGTAGCCGCGTTCGTCCTTGGGCGCGGGCGGCGTCCAGGCTTCGCGGCGGCGATCGAGTTCGGCGTCCTCGATCAGCACATCGAGCGAGCGCTGCGCCACGTCGAGCCGGATCCGGTCACCGGTCTGCACCAGCGCCAGCGGGCCGCCGACGGCGGACTCGGGCGCCACGTGCAGCACCACCGCGCCGTAGGAGGTGCCGCTCATGCGCGCGTCGGAGATCCGCAGCAGGTCGGTGACGCCCGCCTTCAGCAGCTTGGCCGGGATCGGCAGGTGGCCCCACTCGGGCATCCCCGGTGCGCCCACGGGGCCGGCGTTGCGCAGCACCATCACCGAGTTCTCGTCGACCTCGAGCTCCGGGTCGTCGACGCGCGCAGCGAGGTCATGGATGTCCTCGAACACGATCGCGGTCCCCTCGTGGGCCAACAGCCGGTCATCAGCCGCCGAGATCTTCATCACGGCGCCGTCGGGGCAGAGGTTGCCGCGCAGCACGACCAGCGCGCCGCCCTCGTCCAGCGGCTCCGAACGCGGGCGGATCACCTCGCGATCGATGATCTCAGTCGGCGTCGAGTCGAGATTCTCGCCGAGCGTCCTGCCGGTCACCGTCATCGCGTCGAGGTGCAGCAGGTCGCGGATCTGATCCAGCACGGCCGGCAGCCCGCCGGCGTAGTAGAAGTCCTCCATCAAGCGCTCCCCCGCCGGCTTGAGGTCGACCAGCCACGGCGTGGTCACGCACAGCTCGTCGAACAGCGACAGCGGCAGGTCGATCCCGAGCCGGCCGGCGTAGGCGATCAGGTGGATGATCGCGTTGGTCGATCCGGAGATCGCGTGCAGGGCGCGGATCGCGTTCTCGATCGCCTCGCGCGTGACGATGTCGGCCGGGCGGATGTCGCGCTCGACGAGCTCGACGATCTGGCGCCCCGCGTTCTCAGCGACGTGGGCCCGCCGCGAGTCGACCGCCGGGATCGCGGCCGCGCCGGGCAGCGTGAGCCCGAGCGCCTCGGTCATGCACGCCATCGTCGAGGCCGTGCCCATCGTCTGGCAGTGGCCGTTGGAGCGCGACATCGAGTTCTCGATCTCGGTGAACTCGGTCTCGGTGATCCGCTCGGCCCGCAGCTCCTCGTTGTAGTGCCAGCAGTCGGAGCAGGACCCGAGCTCGTTCCCGCGCCAGCGGCCATTGAGCATCGGCCCGCCGGTGACCACGATCGTCGGGATGTTGGCCGAGCAGGCCCCCATCACCGACGCCGGGTTGGTCTTGTCGCAGCCGGTCAGCAGCACCACCCCGTCGAGCGGGTACGAGCGGATCGACTCTTCGACGTCCATCGCCATCAGGTTGCGGTAGAGCATCGTGGTCGGCTTCATCAGCGACTCGCCGAGCGACATCACGGGAAATTCCCGGGGAAATCCGCCCGCCTGGAGCACGCCGCGCTTGACCGCCTCGGCGAGGCCGCGCAGATGGATGTTGCAGTTGACCAGCTCCGACCAGGAGTTGCAGATGCCGATGACGGGGCGACCCCGAAAGCTCTCGTCGGTGACCCCGGTCGACTTCAGCCAGGAGCGGTGCAGGAATCCGTCCAGATCGCGGCGGTCCATCCACTCCGAGCTGCGGCGCCCGTTGGCCCGCTCGAGGTCGCCGTTTCGCATCGTCGGCATGTGTCTCCTTTTCATTGAATGTGCTCGAGGACGATCTTGGCCACGATCCCACGCCGGTCGTCCATCAGCGCGATCGCATCCTCGAAGTCGCCGATCGGGAAGCGATGGGTGACGATCCGGTCGAGCTCGAGCACGCCGTCGCCGAGCAGCTCGACCACCCGTGACCAGGTCGCCGCGGGGTAGGCGATGCTGCCGATCAGCGCCATGTCCTTGCCGACCAGCAGGTCGGATGGCAGTGTCAGCGTCCGGCCTTCGCCGGCGATCCCGAGCAGCACGGCTCTGCCGCCGGGGCGGCACAGCTGGGTGGCCAGCTCGACCGCCTCAGGGACGCCTGCGGTCTCGACGACCAGGTCCATCTCGGCCCGTGCCGGCTCGCCCTCGCCGCTCAATACCACCTCGGTGGCGCCCAGCCTCCGGGCGAGCTCGAGCTCCTCCTCCCGGACGCCGTAGGCCACGATCCGCGACGGCGAGTGCAGGGCGAGCAGCGCGATCGCCAGTGACCCGAGCGTGCCCACCCCGATCACGGCGGCGGACTCTCCCGGCTGGGGCCGCGCCTTCTCGACGCCGTGCAGGACCACCGACGCCGGCTCGACGAGCACCCCAGCGTCGAACGACACGTGGTCGGGCAGCCGGTGTACGACCCGCTCGGGGACCGCGACGAGCTCGGCGTAGCCGCCGGGACGGGTGAAGCCGAGCGCCTCGATGCGTTCGCACCATTGCGTCTCGCCTCGGCGGCAGGGCGCGCACCGTCCGCAGGTGACCATCCCCTCGCTGACGACGCGATCGCCGGCGCACACCGAGGTCACGGCGGACCCGACGCCGACCACCGTCCCGGACCACTCGTGTCCGGGGATCACCGGGAACCGGACCCAGCGGGGATCGGTGAACTGGCCGGTCATCACCTCGATGTCGGTCCGGCACAACCCCGCCTCCTGGCTGCGGACGAGCACGTCGTCCGGGCCCACCAGGGGCGCGTCCACCTCCCGGTAGGCGACCCGGCTGGGGGCCTCCACGACTACCGCCTTCACCCCCGAAAACCTAATCTATGTCCGGTGAGCGCGATCCCGGAGCTCGCCGCCAGGTTCTCCTCGCTCTACACGGGCGCGCTGACTGACGTGCTCGACCGGCATCGATACCTCCAGCAGACGCTCCCGCCCGAGCTTCTGCCGCTGCGTCCGGGGATGCGGCTGGCCGGTCCGGCGTATCCGATCCTGGGACGCCCCCACCCCGGCCACCACTACGACACCTCGATCCGCAAGATCCTGGAGATGCTCGGCTCCGTTACGGCCGGGAGCGTCGCCGTCTATCAGACCAACGACCGCGCCTCCGCGCATCTCGGCGAGCTGTCGGTGATCTCGCTGGCCTCGCGCGGCTGCGCCGGCGCCGTGATCGACGGCGGCGCGCGAGACGCCGATTACATCCTCCGTGAGGACTTCCCGGTGTTCTCGCGGTACGTGACCCCGCAGGACTGCGTGCCGCGCTGGGAGCTGCTCGCCCACGGCGACGTCACGGTCGTGATCGGCGGCGTACGGATCGCTCCCGGGGACTGGATCGTCGGTGACGTGGACGGGATCGTCGTCGTACCCGCGGAGCGGGTGGAGGAGATCCTGGCCGAGGCCGAGGCCAAGGTCGCCACCGAGAACGAGATCCGGGACGCGGTCCGAGCGGGAACGCTCCCGCTTGACGCCTACGAGCGCTTCGGCACGTTCTAGTGTCGCGACACTAGTGTCGCGTTTGGAAAGTTGGTGGGCACCGAGAGGTGCCACTGGTGGATGCTTGGCGAGGACGCAGGAGCCGTGGCGTAGCGGAGCTACGCGAGGCGACGAGGACGAAGCCAAGCGCCGCCAGGGGTGCCTCGAATGCACGCGAACTTTCCAAACGGGACACTAGCCGGCGGGCCCGGCGCTCGACGGTTACCGCGACGATTGACAGGCGACGCCGTGGCGGCGCCGAAAGCTCACAGGCGTTCGGCGCCGCCCGGCTGCCCCCGGACGGTTCGTTATCCCGGCGAAGCCCCGTTGCACGGCGTCGACCCGCGATCACTCGCGTCTTCGCCGGCATCCGCCGTCTTCTGAACGACCTCGGCCAGTTCGAGCCAGCCCCAGAACTCGCGCCGCTCGCCCCCGGCGACGCGAGTGCTGCCTTGGATCGGATCCGATCCGACCACAAGCGTCATCGTCAGCTCCACGCTTTCCCCAGTCTGCTCCACTGGGGAAATCGTGTCGCAGACCCCCTGAGTTCGCATCGGGTGCCCCTCCTGATCTTTTGGCTCGGCCCCAGCCTCGAAGTCACTGCGACGCCGAGCGGCCCCCCGCTCGGCGCCGCGTGTTTGCCCCCGACAGAGCGACGGCGCGACGGCTTTGCCCCATGGTGCGCAAGCGCCGTGAGCCTGCGCCCCGCGTCGCGTCGCGTCTCCGTTGTTTGCTGCATCCGGCACTGACACGATGGTGCCTGGCGCCGGCACGCTTCGCATCGGGACCCCCACCCGATCTTTGTCGGGGGGTCCTGAGGGGCGGTCCTAGGGGGTCCTAGTAAGTGTGGACGCGGGGTTGGGGCTGTCCCTAGGCGTTCGCGGGGTCGCGGGGTCGTGGCGCGGAGGTTCAGCGCAAGCTCTCGCTCGTCGGCGCGACGCTGCCGGCGAACGGCAAAACCGCGTGCACAACGTCCCACTCGAGCGCTCTGGGCGCCACTGTGGGACGTTCGCCACGTGGGCCGTGATCAACGTCCCAGGCTAACCCGCGAAGGACTCCAGTGGGACGTTAAGCACGTCGCCGCCCGTCGCGGTTTGGCTCAGCCGCGCTTGCGGCGCAGGGCGATCAGCGCAACCACCACGCCGAGCAGGAGCACCAGCGGGCCCGGGTTGCGCTTGACGCGCTCGGCCATCACCGAGCCGACCAGCGAGCCGGCGTGGAGGGGCTCGGTCTCCTGCGGCGGAGGCGGAGGCGTCGCCGCCGCGGGCTCGGCGGGCTCGTCGGGGGTCAGCGGCTCAGGCTCTGGCTCGGGCAGGATCCGCTCGGGAGCCTCGGCCTCCGGCTCCTCGGCCGTGGGCTCCGGCTCCTCGGCCTTCGGCTCCTCGGCCTTCGGCTCCTCGGCCTTGGGCTCCTCGGCCTCCGGCTCCGGCTCGGGCGCCGCGGGTTCCGCGGCTGCCTCAGGCTCGGGTGCCTCGTCGGGCTCCTTGGCGGGCTCGTCCGTCAGCGAGGCCTGCAGGCGCTCCGCAAACTCGCGCAACAGCCGCTCGGAGATGTCCTCGATCATTCCGCCCCGGCCGAACCGGGCCAGCCGTCCGGTGATGTGGTAGTCGGTGGCCACGTCCACGTGCGTTTCGCCGGGCTTCTGCTCCACCACCTTCGAGACGATCGTGGCGTTGGCTCCGCCCTGCCCGCGCTTGTCGTTGCCGTGCGCGTGCATCGTCGCCTCGTGGGTCCGCTCGTCGATCTCCTTCATCTCGAGCTTGCCCGCGTAAGTGGCCGTGGTCGGGCCGATCTTGATCGAAAATGTGCCGTTGTAGCTGCCGTCGTCGTTCCGGCCCGTGACCGCCGCGCCCGGCAGGCACGGCGCGACGTGCTCTACGTCGACCAGGGCCTTCCAGACTCGCTCGATCGGCGCTGAGACCTCAAACGACTGCTCTAGTTTCATGGCGAATGGCCTCCAGGTCGTCGGGTGTGTCGACATCGCGGCCTGAGCACAGCTCGCCGCACTCGATCGTTGGTCCGCCGCGGAGGAGGTCACGTGCGCCGCGATCCCCCGCCAGGGACGAAATTGCCCGGATCTGCGACCGATCAAGCACCGCGGGGTGGCCGGGGCGTCCGGCATACGTCGCTCGGGTGCCGCCAGGCTCGGCCGCGAACCGGGCGATCACCTGCGGGGTGATGAGTGGGGCGTCGCCGAGCGTCACCACGACCTTGTCCACCTCCGACAGCGCCTCGAGGCCGGCACGCAGCGACGCGGCTTGGCCGTCGTCCCAGGTCGGGCAGATCACCGGCTCGGCCCGATCGAGCTCGACTCCCGCCAGCACCTCGTCGGCGTGGGAGCCGAGCACGACCACGACGCGGTCGAGCTCTGCCACGGCGCTCTGCGCGCGGATCGCGTATTCGAGCAGCGGCCGCCCGTTCAGATCGGCGAGCTGCTTGGGCTGATCGCCGAACCTCGTCCCCGCCCCGGCCGCCAGGATCAGGCCTGCGATCAAGCCGTGACCTCGTGGATGCGTCCCTTGCGATTGGCCAGCCGGCCGCCCTCGCGGCCGTGGCGCGCGGCCACCACCTCCGACAGGATCGACAACGCCGTCTCCTCGCCGCTGACCGCTCCCAGGTCGAGCCCGAGCGGCGCGGACATCCGCTCCAGCTCCGCGTCGGCGAAGCCGGCGGCGAGCAACCGCTCGCGCCGCTTGGCCTGCGCCCGCTTGGAGCCCATCGCGCCGATGAAGCGCGCCGGCGAACGCAGGGCGATCTGCAGCACCGCATCGTCGATCTTGGGGTCGTGCGTCAGCACCGCGATCGAGGTCGCCGGGTCGATGCCGCCCAGCCGCTCGAGCGCCTCCTGCGGCCAGGCGGCGATCACCTGCTCGGCGTCGGGGAAGCGCTCGCGGGTCGCGAACTGGGCGCGCGGGTCGACCACGTACGGGATCCACCCGGCGTCGCGCGCCAGCCGGCACAGCGTCGCCGCGATGTCGATCGCGCCGAACACGATCAGCCTCGGCGAAGGCGCCGCGATGTCCACGAACAGCGAGCCGCGGCGCACCGACTCGTCGGTCCACAGCAGCTCGCCGGCGACGTTCAGCGCTTCGTCGTCGAGCTCGGGCGCGCCCAGTGTCCCCGAGCGCTCGCCGTCGGCCTCGAGCAGCAGCTTGGCGCCGGGGTCCGAGCCCTCGAGCAGCGTCACCTCGGCGGCGCGGCCGCCCGCTCGCGAGATCTCGGCGAACCGCCCCGGCCGGTAGGACTGGATCCAGACGTCGATCTCGCCGCCGCAGGGCAGTCCCACGTCCCAGGCCTCGGAGTCGGCGATCCCGAAGTGGATCAACTGCGGGCCCTCGCCGCCGATCACGCGCTCGGCGATCTCCACGACCGCGCCCTCGACGCAACCGCCCGAGACGCCCCCGATCACCTCGCCGTTCTCGTTGACCGCCATCTTCGTGCCGACCGGGCGCGGCGCCGAGCGCTGCGTGTCGACCACCATCGCCAGCGCGGCGCGGTCGCCGCGCTCGGTCCACTTGGTGATTGCCGTCAACACCTCGGTCACATCAGATCTCCTCCAGGATGACAGCTAGCTGCTCGAAAGAGTCGAGCGAATTGCCCGCCAACAACTCGTCCGTGAACGGGATCGCGGCCTTCATCCCGCGCGTCAGCGGCTCGAAGTCGGGGTGGGCGGCGAGCGGGTTGAGCCACACCAGGCGGTGGGCGCTGCGCCGCAGCCGCGCCATCTCGCGCGCCAGTTGGTCGGGGTCGCCGCGGTCCCATCCGTCGGACAGGATCACCACCACGGCGCCGCGCCCGACACGGCGGCCATGGACCCGATTGAGCTCGGCCAGCGCCTCCCCGATCCGGGTTCCCCCCGCGAAATCGGTGACCGCGGCGGCGGCGCGCTCGAGCGCGCGGTCGTGGTCGCGCCCTGAGAGCTCGTTGGTGATCCGCGTCAACCGCGTGCCGAACGCGAACGCCTCGACCCGCCGCCGCGCCGCCACCGACGCGTGCAGGTACTGGATCAGCATCCGCGCGTACGGGGTCATCGATCCCGACACGTCGCACACCAGCACCAGCGGACGGGGGCGCCGGCTGGGAGCGCGCCAGTGGCGGTGAACGGGCTCGCCGCCGGTGCGCAGCGAATCCCGCACGACGCGCCGCAGGTCGGGCGTGTGGCTGCGCCGCCGCGCCGGGCGGGTTCGGCGCGACAGCCGGGTGGGACCGCGTCGGGCCAGCTGGGCGATCAGCTCGCGGGCAATCGCCATCTCTGCGTCGGTGTACTGGGAGAAGTCCTTTTGGCCGAGCAGCTCTGCGTCGCTCCACGCCGCCGGGACGGCGGTCGGCTCCGACTGCTGCTGCGACGTCGGGCTGGTGCCGGGGACTCCCGCGCGCGGCAACGGCTTCTCGATCTTGCCCAGCGCCTCGAACGGATCCTCCTGCTCGGCAACCGGCTCGGTGCCGAACACCGCCATGAACGCAAGCTCGAAGCGCTCGAGGTCGCGGTGCCTGGAGCACAGGACCGTGCGCAGCGCCAGCCGCGCGTCCTCGCGCGAGCTCGAGTCGACCGCCGCCAGCGCCCGATGGGCGTCGAGCAGCTCGCCGAGCCCGACGCGCATCCCCTGGACTCGCAGCGCCGCCGTCAGGGCGCTCAGGCGCTGCACCACCGCGTCGCCGAGCTGGCCGACGGCGGCGGCGCCGTCAGACACCCTCCAGCACCTTGCGCTCGCGCACCCGGACGACGTCCTCGTGGACCTTGAGCGCCGTTCCGAGCGTCTCCTCGAGGTCGGCATCGGCGCCCAGCGCGATCAGCGCTTGCGCCCAGACGAGCGTCTCCCCCACGCCGGGGACCTTGTACAGATCGCCGTGCTCTCGCAGCCGGCTGACCGCGGTCACCACCCGGAGCACGATCTCCTCCGAGACGCCCGGGATCCGGGCGTGCACGATCTCGCGCTCTCGCTGCGGCGTCGGGTAGTCGATCCAGTGGTAGAGGCAGCGCCGCTTGAGCGCGTCGTGTAGCTCGCGCGTACGGTTCGAGGTCAGGATCACGACCGGGCGCTGGCGCGCGGTGATCGTGCCGAGCTCGGGGATCGTGACCGCGAAGTCCGACAGGAACTCGAGCAAGAACGCCTCGAACTCGTCGTCGGCACGATCGATCTCGTCGATCAGCAGCACCACCGGTCCGTCGTGCTCCAGCGCATCGAGCAACGGCCGGCGCAGCAGAAAGCGCCGCGAGAACAGCTCGCCCTCGTCGACCCCACTCTCGGCTGCGCGGAGAGCCAGCAATTGCCGTGCGTAGTCCCAGTCGTAGACGGCGTGATGCAGGTCGATCCCCTCATGGCACTGCAGGCGGATCAGCCGTGCATCGGCCGCGGCCGCCAGCGCCCTGGCCACCTCGGTCTTGCCGACGCCGGCCTCACCCTCCAGCAGCAGCGGCTGCTCGAGGGTCACCGCAAGGTGGACCCCCAGAGCCAGCGGCCGGTCGGCGAGGTAGCCCTGGGCGGCGAGCGCGGCGCTCGCCGCCTCTACCGAGCCGATCTCTTCGAAGCTCACGCCGGCGCGAGCACCCCGGTCATAGGCCGGCCGCCGTCGCGATCGCCCGCCGGCACAGCACCCTCGCGAGGTGCGACTTGTACTCGGTGCTCGCGTTGAGATCCGCCGGCGGGTCGGTGCCCTCGGCGGCCAGCTCGGATGCCTTGGCGATCGCCTCGGCGTTCAGCGGCTGGCCGCGAAGCGCCTCCTCGACGGCGGTCGCGCGCAGTGGTGTAGAGCCCATGTTGGTCAAAGCGATACGAACATCTTCACAGATGTCGCCCGTCTGCTTGACCAACGCGCTGACGGCGACCATCGCCCAGTCCTCGCTGCGGCGGTTGAACTTCTCGTAGGCGTGGCCCCACCCGTCGAACGTCGGCAGGTGGAGCTCGGTCAGCACCTCGGTCGGCCCGATCGCGGTCTCCATGTAGTTCTGGAACAGGTCTGCCGCAGCGATCGTGCGCTGCCCATCGGGGCCTTGCACGGTCACCGTGCCCTCGGCGGCCAGCAGCACGCCGGGGAGGTCCGAGGCCGGGTCGCCGTGGGCGACCGAGCCACCGATCGTCCCCCGGTTGCGCACCTGCGGGTCGGCGATCGTGCCGGCAACCTGCGACACCAGGCCCAGCTCCGGCGAGTGCTCGAGCTGGGCGTGCGGCGTCATCGCTCCGATCCGCCAGCTGCCGTTCTCGCGGCTGATGCCGTGCAGGCCCGGGACCTTGCGCAGGTCCACGAGCAGCGCCGGCGCCGCCAGCCGCAGCTTCATCAGCGGAATCAGCGAGTGACCGCCGGCGAGCAGCTTGGCGTCCTCGCCGCCGTCGGCGAGCGTCGTGATCGCCTCGTCGAGCGATTCCGGCGCAACGTAGTCGAACTGGGCGGGGATCATGCCGGCGCACCTGCCTTTCCCTTGGCTTCTTCGATGGCCTCCCAGACCCGCATCGGGCTGAGCGGCATGTTGATGTACGTGACGCCGAGCGGCCGCAACGCGTCGATCACGGCGTTGGTGACGGCGGGGCTGGCGGCGATCGTGCCGGCCTCGCCGACGCCCTTGACGCCCAGAGAATTGACCGGCGATGGCGTCTCGGTGCGATCGGTCTCGAAGCTCGGCAGCTCCGCGGCCGTCGCCAGCGCATAGTCGACGAACGACCCTGTCGACAGCTGTCCGTCCTCGTCGTAGTGGATCCGCTCGAACAGTGCCTGGCCGATTCCGTGCGTGATCCCGCCATGCACTTGGCCGTCGATCAGCATCGGGTTGATGGCCGGCCCGCAGTCGTCGACCGCGACGTACCGCACGACCTTGATCTTGCCGGTCTCGACGTCGACGTCTACGACGCACGCGTGTGCGCCGAACGGGAACACGAAGTTCTCCGGGTCGTAGAACGACTGTTCGTCGAGCCCGGGCTCCATGCCCTCGGGCAGGTTCTCGGGCGCGTACGCGGCGCCGGCCACCTCGGCGAGTGTCATCCCCCGGTCCGGGGACCCCCGAACGGAGAACTTGCCGTCGCGCAGCTCGATGTCCTCAGGCGCCGCCTCCAGCTGGTGGGCGACGAGCGCTTTGGCCTTGTCGGCCACCTTCCTGACCGCCCGGGCCGCGGCCTCACCGCCGACCGCCAGCGAGCGCGAGCCGTACGTGTCCAATCCCTCCGGTCCGGTAGACGTATCGCCGTGGATCACCTCGACCTGCGACGGGTCGATGCCCAGCCGATCGGCGACGATCTGCGCGAAGCCAGTCTCATGACCCTGGCCGTGGGGCGAGGTGCCCGTGTACAGCGTGACCGAGCCGCTGCCGTGGACTCGTACCTCCGCCGACTCCCAGCCGCCGCCCAGCCCCAAGCCACTCGGACCGACCGCCCGCGACGGCGCGTTGCCGCAGATCTCCGTGTAGGTGCTGAAACCGATGCCGCGGCAGATGCCGTGCTCGCGCAGCTGGTCGGCCTCGGCGCGGACCTCCGCGGGATCGATGTGCTCGAGCAGCTTGTCGAGCGCCGCGACGTAGTTGCCGGAGTCGTAGGCGACGCCGATCGGGAGCTCGTGGCCGTCGGAGAACGGCTCGATGAAATTCTTGCGCCGGAGTTCCAGCGGATCCATCCCGAGCTCGCTTGCAAGCTGGTCCATCGTGACCTCGATCATGTGCGTGGCTTCGGGCCGGCCCGCCCCACGGATCGCGTCGGTCGGGAACTTGTTCGTCATCACGCCGGTGACATCGGTGTGCACGGCCGGCGTCTTGTAGACGCCGCACATCACGAACGCGCTCAGCGGCGGGATCAGTGGGGTGAGCAGCATCTGGTAGGCACCGAGGTCCGCAATGATCTTCGCGTGCCACGCGGTCAGCGTGCCGTCGCGCTTGGCGCCGACCTTGACGTAGTCGATCTGGTCTCGCCCGTGATGCGTGACCATCAATCCCTCGCTGCGGGTCTCGATCCACTTCACCGGCCGCCCGACCTTGCGAGCGGCCCACGCGCACCCGATCTCTTCGGCGTAGATCTGGAGCTTTGAGCCGAAGCCGCCGCCGACCTCGGGCGCGATCACGCGGACTCTGTCCTCGCCGATGCCCAGCAGCCCCGCCAGGTTGGGCTTCAGGAAATGCGGCACCTGGGTGGAGCTCCACACCGTGAGCCTGCCGCCGCGGTACTCGGCGAGCACGCCGCGGGGCTCGATCGCCGCGCCAGCCATCCGATGGTTGACCACGCGCCGCTCGACGATCACGTCGGCCTCCGCGAAGCCGGCCTCGAGATCGCCGCCGCCCAGCGACCACTCGCAGACCTTGTTGGTCCCGAACTGCTCGTGCACCAGCGGCCCGCCCTCGAGCGCGGCCTCCGGGTCCGTCACGACCGGCAGCGGGTCGTAGTCGACGAAGACGTCCTCGACCGCGTCGATCACGCCGTAGCGGTCCTCGCCGATCACGAGCGCGACCGGATCGCCGACGTGCTTGACCTCGCCCTTGGCGAGGACCCAGTGGTCCGGGGTGTTGACCTGGACGCCGGGCGGAACCCAGGCCATCGGCAGGCCCGCCTCCATGTCGAGGTCCTCGTTGGTGAAGACGGCGACGACGCCGTCGCGGGCCTTGGCGGCCGACGCGTCGATCGAGACGATCTTCGCGTGCGCCTCGGGCGAGCGGACCCACGCCGCCCACAGCTGGCCCTGAAGGTTGATGTCGTCGACGTAGGAGCCCTGGCCGGTGATCAGCCGCGGGTCCTCCTTGCGGCGCAGCGCCCGCCCTACATGGGGGGCCGAGGCGCCGTTTCCAGCTGAGGCCCCGTCGGTGGCGCTCATGCCGTCACCTCGGGCTGGCCGCCGGGGACCGTCGCGCCCTTGGTCTTGGCGGCGTCGAGCACGGACTTGACGATGTTGTGGTAGCCCGTGCAACGGCAGAGATTGCCCTCGAGCGCCTTGCGGACCTCATCCTCGCTGGGATTCGGGTTGTCGGCGAGCAGGCCGGCGGCGGCCATGATCATGCCCGGCGTGCAGTAGCCGCACTGCAGGCCGTGGTCATTCCAGAAAGCCTCCTGCAGCGGATGCAGGTTGTCCTCGCTCCCCATTCCCTCGATCGTCGTGACCTCAGCGCCATCCGCCTGGACCGCCAGGATCGTGCACGACTTGACCGCGCGGCCATCGAGATGAACGGTGCAAGCTCCGCAGTTGGACGTGTCGCATCCGACGTGCGTGCCCGTCAGACCCAGGTTCTCGCGCAGCGCGTGCACCAGCAGCAGCCGGGGTTCCGCGTCCAGCGTTTGGTCGACGCCGTTGACGCGGAGACGCACAGGAACGGTATTGCTCATGCCTCTCCCTCCGTATTTGCGGGCTTATCGCGACCATACTCCTCGGAAGAGGTCGATTGTCGCGATCGTGCATCCTGATCCAGATCCTGGTGCATTGCAACACCAGAGATCACCAGCCCCACACCGACCAGCTCGCCGATGCTCGGCAACTGGGCGAGGACTACCACGCCGACGATCGTCGCAATCGCCGGCAGCAACGAGACCATCAGCGAGTACGTCGAGCGGCTCAGCTGCGCCATCGCGAGCTGGTCGGTGACGTACGGGATCACCGATGAGCAGATCCCGACTCCGACGCCCGCCAGCAGCGCGATCGGGTCCCCCAGCGCCTTGGCCGCCGCCGGGCCGGCCACCGGCGTGACCACCACGGCCGCGATCAGCATCGCCGCCGCCAGCCCATCGATGCCCTTGATCGCCGGGTCGCGCGGCGACGCGATGCGCCAGGACGATGTAGGTGGCGAACAGCGCGGCGTTGGCGAACGCGAACGCAAGGCCGGCTGGCTCGGCGGCCAACTGCACGTCGGCTGAGCAGGTAGACGCCGCCTACGGCGAACGCGAGCGCGGCGTAGTTGCGGGGCGTGCGGGCGCCGATCGCCGCCAGCGCCACCACCGGGAGGAACTCGATCGCCGCGACGGTCCCCAGCGGCAGCGTCGAGATCGCCTCGTAGAAGCAGCAGTTCATCGCGGCCAGCACCACAGCCCAGGCGATCACGAGGCGCTGGGTCGGCGTGTCCAGCCGCCCCCAGGTCCGCCACGGCCGACGCCAGATCGCGAACACGACGGCCGCGCTGGCGATCCGCAGCCAGGCCACACCGAGCACCTCGACGCGGGCGAACAGCAGCACCGCGAAGGACGGTCCGAGGTAGTGGAAGATCGCGCTGACGGAGAAGTAGAGGTGCGGCGGAGGCTCGTGGCCGCGGACTTTCATTCCTTCGCATGATGTGTGGGTTGGTGCTTGAAGTACATGGCTTATCGAAGGTATACTGCGGTTCATGCCATCGATTCAAAGGCCGTTCGGCGTCGCCGCCGATGACGACAGTTTGGACGACACCAACCGCGAGCTGCTGTTCGAACTGCAGCGCGACGCGCGCCTGAGCCTCGCCGAGCTCGGGCGGCGCGTCGGCCTGTCGCCGCCCGCCGTGGGCGAGCGGCTGCAGCGGCTCGAGCGCGACGGCGTGATCCGCGGCTACCGGGCCGAGATCAACCCGGCGGCGCTGGGCTACTGGCTGACCGCGATCATCCGAGTCCGGCCGATGCCGCGGCAACTGCAGCGGATAGCGGACCTCGTCCGCGAGCTTCCCGAGGTCGTCGAGTGTCACCGGATCACGGGCGAGGACTGCTACCTGATCAAGGCCCACATCCGCTCGATGGGCCATCTCGAGGAGATCCTCGACGCGCTCGCCCCCCACGGGCAGACGACCACGTCGATCGTCCAGTCCTCGCCGGTCGAGGCACGCGGGGTCGCCGTGTCCGGACGGCGCCTGAGCGCGGTCTGAGCCGCACGGCTCGACGGGCCGGCCCGGGAAGTTCGTTCCCTTCGACGCGGGCCACTCATCGAGTGGAACGTTATGCCCGCTGATCGGGAAGTTTGTTCCCCGCGAGGTGCGTGGCTCGCCGAGAGGAACAAAGTTCCCGCTCGACCGCGCGCAGCACCCGGGGGCGCTCAGGGCTTGTGCGCGAGCACCTGGTAGATCGACGCCCAGCCGGTCGCAAACCCCTGATGGGCGGCGCGCAGGTACAGACGCCAGATCCGCGCGCGCTCGCTCGCCCGCGAGCCGCACCGCCTCCGTCGTAGCGCTCCTCGAACCGCGCGATCCAGACGCTTGTCGTCCGTGCGTAGTCGTCCTGCAAGCCCTCGACATGGGTCGTGACCAGCCCGGTCCGCTCGAGCGCCCGCAACGATCCGCGACAGCGGCAGCGGCTTTCCGTCGGGAAACACGAACCGCTCCGAGAACGTCGCCCTCGTCGTTGTCTCGAAGTCCTGCAGCTTGGCGATCCCGTGGTTGAGCAGCCGGCCGCCGGGGGCGCAGCAGCCCCGCGAGCGTTCGCGCGTACAGATCGATCCGCTCCTCCCCCACGTGCTCGACCATGCCGATGCTCGAGATCGCGTCGAACGGCCCGTCGCGCCGACCTCGCGGTAGTCGGCCACTCGGATCTCCACGAAGTCCTCGACCCGGGCCGCGCGCGACCCGCTCTCGCGCGAGCTGCAGCCTGCGGCGCCGACAGCGTGACCCCGAGCACGTGCACTCCGTGCCGCCGCGCGGCGTGGATCGCGAAGCTGCCCCAGCCGCAGCCGACGTCGAGCACCCGCTCGCCCGCCTGCAGGCCGAGCTTGCGGCAGACGAGCTCGAGCTTGGCCTCCTGGGCCTCGTCGAGCGTCTGGGCGCCGCCCGCGAAGTACGCACAGCTGTACGTCATCGATCGTCCAGGAACAGCGCGAAGAACTCGTTGCCGACGTCGTAGTGGTGGCGCACCGCCCGGCGGTCTCGCGACAGGGTGTGGCGCTCGCCGCGTAGCCGCAGCTCGGCGGCCGGCGGCTGGGCGGCGCAACCAGCCCGCAGGCGCGCGCGATCCCGGTGGCCAGCCCGAGCTTCTGGCGGGTCGACAGCGGCGGCGGCTCGTAGGTGTCGACGATCCGCAGCGCCGCGTCGAGGTCGTCGACCTCGAGCAGCCCGGCCACGTAGGCGCGCCCGAGCCCGAGCTCGCCCGGGCGCCCGGAGCACGTGCGCCAGCGCGCGCGGGGAGCGGAAGTTGAACGTCGGCGCCGGGGCCTCGGTCGCGGGCACCGAGGTGCCATCCCAGAACCGGATTGCGAACGGCCGGCGCGGGAGCGCGGATTCGAGCTCGCGCCGGAGCGGTCCGGTTTGCGCGAACGCCACGGCGGGCGTCAGGGCGCCACGGCCGCCGACATCGGCTTGCGCGCGCGGCGATCGGGGTCGACCCGGACGACGTCCCACGCCAGCCCCGTCATCTCCAACGTCCGGATGATCGCGGCCGAGGGGTCGATCTGCCAGCGCTTGAGCCCGTGCCGGTACGAGGTGGGGAATGCGTGGTGGTTGTTGTGCCACGCCTCGCCCCAGGTCGGGATCGCCAGCCACGCCAGGTTCCGCGACTCGTCGCCCGTGTCGTAGTCGTGGCGGCCGAAGAAGTGGCACAGCGAGTTGATGCTGAACGTGGCGTGGTGCATGAGGAAGATCCGGGCGGCGCCGCCCCACAGGAGCGCGACCAGGCCGCCGCGGACCGTGCCGGTCAGCGCGACGCCGAGACCGAACGCGGCCGCCAGCCCCAGCACGACCCACAGCACGAACGTCCGGTCGACGAACCGGATCAGCGGGTCGGCCAGCAGATCCTTGGCGTAGCGGCGCTCGTCGGCCACCTCCATGTCGCTGAACACCCATCCCACATGGGCGTGCAGGAGACCCGACAGCGCGCCGCGCCACCCGGTTCCGTGGCCCACGTGGGGGCTGTGCGGGTCGCCGTCGACGTCGGAGAACTGGTGGTGCTTGCGGTGGGTGGCGACCCAGTCGATCACCGGCCCCTCGGCGGCGGCTGAGCCGAGCGCGGCGAAGCCCGCCCGCACCACCCGGTGGCACTTGAAGCTGCGATGGGTGAGCAGCCGGTGAAAGCCGACGGTGATCCCGGTGCCCACGATCATGTAGCTGAGCGCCAGGATCAGCAGGTCCTGCCATGCCAGCAGGTTGCCGGTCCAGCCGAGCCACATCCCGATCCCGACGATGATCGGCGGCACGGCGGTAACCACGGCGCTGGCCACCCGGTCGACCATCGGCATCGTCACCGGCCGCACGTCCGACGTCGCCGGCTCGGGCGCGGTGGGCTGCTCGGATACCCGCGTTCGCCGTTCTGGCGACTGCGGGGCTGCTGACGTCATGGTCGCTCCTTGGTCGCCGTATTCGGGCGTTAGACCCAGGGCGATGGTATCCGGCGCAGCGCCTGGCAGCGAATTAGTTTGCCCGCCGGTGCCTTCGACGCGTAGGCTCGGAACGCCGATGATCAAGTGCGAGTCGTTCGTGGTCGCCGATTGGACCGACCAGGGCAGCCATCCGGGGATGCCGATCGCGCCGCTGCATCTGCACCGCTCCGACGACGAGGCGTGGATCGTGCTCGAGGGCCGGCTGGGCTTCCAGGTGGGCGACGAGCGCCGGGAGGTCGACGCGGGCGGCTCGATGCTCGTCACCCGCGGCACTCCGCACACCTACTGGAACCCCAGCTCGGAACCGGCGCGTTACCTGCTGGTGATGACGCCCCGGATAAACCAGCTGATCGAGGCGCTGCACTCCGGCGACCGGGACCGGTTCGAAGCGATCTTCGAGGAGCACGACTCCGAGCTCCTCGGGTAGTGGACCCCGGCGGATCGCGGTCCGCCTGAGCGGTCCTATCCTCCGAGCCCTCCGAGGATCGCGAACGGGTTCGGGGGTTGCTCGTCGACGACCTCGCGGAAGTTCCCCTCGACCGTCACCACGCTGCCCTCGGGCACCTCGCCACGGATCCGCTCCGCCAGTGCGTTGGCGTCGTCCTGGTCGGCGGCGCCCAGCAGCAGGAAGTGCCACCGCCGCACGACCGGGAAGCCCTCGGACTGGAGGCGCCCGGCGAGCTTGACGATGTCGTGGTGCGACTTGCTCTGGACCCGCACCTCGTAGTTCGGGTGGCCCTGCTCGGCCGACTCCTCGCGCTGATCCTCGATCAGCTCCGCGTGCTCCTCGGCGCGCTCGTCCGCATCGACGGGCAGCGCCTCGTCGGGATCGCGCCACTCCTCCGCGATCGGATGCCAGCGCTTGAGCTCGAAGTCGATCTCCCACTTGTGCTCGTCGGCGACCTTGCGGATCAGCTGCGCGGCGCGCTCGGCCTGCTCGCGGGTCCCCGCGTAACAGAACATCTCCGGACCGTCGGTCGAGACGACCACCCGGTCCTGGAACGACGTCTCGAGGTCGTGCGTCAGCTCCCGGCTCTCCAGCCGGGCGGTGAACAGGTTCGAGAGGCCGTCCTCGTGGAGGTTGACCCGGAGTCGCCAGTCTTCGCTCATCGCCAGAGACAGTAGATGATCGCGGTCCCCGTCACACCGATTCTCCGGGCCGCCCGAACACGATCTCGGGGATCACGCAGGCGGGCGACACCCGCAGCAGCATCCGCACCGCCTCCGCGATGTCGGTGGTCTTGATCATGTCGTCGGGCGAGACCTGTCCCTTGACGAAGTCGGTCATGTCGGTGTCGACGAACCCGGGGCACAGCGCCGCCGACTTGATCCCGTCGCCGTTGAGCTCCTTGTTCATCGCGACCGTGTAAGCGATCACCGCCGCCTTCGTGGCCGAGTACACCGACAGCCACGGCTGCGGGGACTTCCCGGCGATCGACGCCAGGTTGACGACCTGGGCGCTGCGATGCTCGGCGCCGGCGGCGCGCAGCAGGTCCAGGCACTCGCGGTAGAACAGGACGATCGAGCGCACGTTGACGTCGAGCTGCATCGCGACGAACTTGGTCTGGTGCTCGCCGGCCGCGGCGCCGATCCCGACGCCGGCGTTGTTGACCAGGACGTCGAGCCGCCCGTAGCGGTCGCGGTGGCGCGTGACCACCTCGTGGATCCCCGCCTCGTCGGCCAGGTTGGCGGCCACATGCTCGACGTTGTAGCCGTGGCCGCGGAGTGCCTCCGCGGTCTCCTCGAGCGACGCCGGCTTGCGGGCGGCGACCGTCAGGTCATAGCCCTCCTCCCCGAGCAGCTCGGCGATCGCGCGGCCGATTCCGCGGGAGGCGCCGGTGACGAGTGCGGCACGATTCGGCATGGAAGCGATGTCCTTTCGTTGCGGAAGGGGGCGGCGGCGACAAATCTAATCGCCACCGCCCCCTTGCGGGCTCGTCGTCCGCCGCCGGGCCCTACAGCGACCGCGCGTACTTGTTGAACGCCCACGTGGCGAACCACGCGCACAGCAGCGCGAGCGCTGCCAGCAGGCCCACCCGGACAGCCACCAGGCCCCAGTCGATCTTCTGCATCGCCGCCCCGCGAGCGGCCACCACCGCCCAGTTGACCGGGTTGAACCTGGCCACGGTCTGGATCCAGCCGGGGACCAGGCTCTGCTGCATCAGCGCCGCCGACAGGAACGTGAGCGGCAGTTGCACGAACGTCACCGCGCCGATCAGCGTCTCGCGCTGGCGGGCCAGCATCGCGACGCCGTTGGACAACGACGCAAACGACGATCCGAGCAGCGCCGCGATCGCGATCAGCAGCACCACGCCGGCGACACCGCCCTTGTAGTCAGCTCCGAGCGCCAGCGCCAGCAACACGATCAGCACCGACTGGATCACCACCGTCGCCGCGCCACAGGCGACTGTGCCCACGTTCAGCGACCCGCGCCACACCGGCGAGGTGAGCATCCGGTCCATCACGCCGGTGTGGATGTCCTCGATGAACCCCATGCCGATCCACCCCGCGGAGAACACGGCCAGCATCACCACCACTCCCGGCGTGAGGAAGTCGATGTAGGAGCCGCCGTGGAAGCCGGGGATGTGCGTCACCGACTTGAACAGGGCGCCGAACAGCAGCAACCAGATGATCGGCTGGATCAGCGTCATCATCAGGTACGCCGGCTGCCGGGCGTACACCCGGGCGCCTCGCATGTACACCTGCCAGCTCTGCCTCACCGCGGTCATGCCGCTACCTCCTCACGTGTCTCGTCCTGTTGATCGAACGCGCGGCCCGCGTGACGCAGATACACGTCGTCGAGCGAGGGCCGGGCGAGCGTCACCGCCCGGGCCGTGACGCCGTGGGCCTCGAGCGCCGCCAGCACCGCGGGGATCGCCTCGCCGCCGTTGCGGGCGCGGGCCCGCAGCCGCCGGCCGTCGAGCTCGACCTCGGCTACGCCCGTCACGCGGTCCAGGGCCGCACGAGCATCGCCATCGGTCTCGGACAGCTCGACCTGGATCGTGTCGCCGTGCAGCTCGCTCTTGAGCTCGTTGGGCGTCCCCTCCACGACGACCCGGCCGTGGTCGATGATCGCGAGGCGCGACGCCAGCCGGTCAGCCTCCTCGAGGTAGTGGGTGGTGAGCAGGATCGTCATCCGGTCGGTCGCTGCCAGACCCTCGATCTCGCTCCACATCTCCGACCGGGCCTCGGGGTCCAGGCCCGTGGTCGGCTCGTCGAGGAACAGCACCCGCGGCCGGTGCAGCAGGCCCATGGCGATGTCCAGCCGCCGCTGCATCCCGCCCGAGTAGGTCTTCACGAGTCGGTCGGCCGCGTGGGTCAGCCCAAAGCGCTCCAGCGACTCGGCTACCCGCTGCTTGAGGTGGCGGCCGGTGATCCCGTAGAACTCGCCCTGGAGCACCAGGTTCTCGCGCCCGGTCGCCTCCATGTCCGCGCCGTGCCGCTGGCCCACCACCCCGATCGCGTGGCGCACCCCGATCGGGTCGACCCGCACGTCGATGCCCGCCACCCGCGCGCTGCCACTGTCGGGGGTCGTGAGCGTGGACAGGACCCTGACCGTGGTCGACTTGCCTGCCCCGTTCGGCCCGAGCAGCCCGAAGATCGTGCCGGTCTGTACCGCGAGGCTGACTCCGTCGAGCGCCGTCACGTCGGGCGGATACGTTTTCCTCAGCTCCGCGGCCGCTACCGCCACGGACCCCACATCTGCTGCCGTCACCATGCCACTGTTCTCCTTACTTCGCCGCTTATACTTTCTCTAGGCAGGAAAGTATCTTAGTAATCAAGAGATATAGATGTCAAGCCAAAAACGCAGAGTTTTCGACGAGCTGATCGAAGAGGTCCGGCGGTCCCAGGCCGCCACCGACCGCTACGACCAGGCGGTCGCCGACGCCGTCGGTCTCAACCGCACGGACATGCGGTGCATCGACTACCTGCAGCGTGAGGGCCCGGCGACGGCCGGAGCGCTCGCCGAGGCGACCGGCCTGACCACCGGCGCGATGACGATCGCGCTCGACCGCCTCGAGCGAGCCGGGTATGCGCGCCGCGTCCGCGACGGCGCCGACCGGCGGCGGGTGCTGGTCGAGCTCACGCCGGAGCTGGCTGCGCACGCCAGCGGGTTCTACTCCAAGCACCAGGCCGAGGCGGAGCGTCTGTATCAGCGCTACAACATGGAGCAGATGCAGCTGCTGCTCGAGTTCGTCCGCAACGGTCGTCAATTCAACGAGCAGGAGGCCGCGCTGCTCGAGCAGGAGAACCGGTCGGCAAGAGGCAAGCGAGGCTCGCGGTCGTGACGTTCGTCCCTCCCGCCCGTCACCTGTTGCGCGCCAAGGACCTCGCCGACGCGCACTACTTCGAGCCCCTGACCGTGGACGACCTGGCTGACGCCGCCAAGCTGTCGCGGGCCCACTTCAGCCGCGAGTTCCGCCGCGCGTTCGGCGAGTCTCCTCACGCGTACCTGCTCGGCCGCCGGCTCGAGCGGGCCGCGGCGCTGCTGCGCAACACCGACCACTCGGTCACCGAGATCTGCTTCTCGGTCGGCCTCCAGAGCCTCGGCTCGTTCACGACCAGCTTCACCCGCTCGTTCGGGAGGTCCCCTACCGCCTACCGGGCTGAGTTCCCGCCGGCGGCGAGCCACGCGCTCGTACCCGGCTGCATGCTGCGCGCCTACGGCCGTCCCCAACGCAGCACGTCTCGAGAAGACAGAACCAGAGCTCGCGCCTAGTCTCGCTGGCGACCGATACGCCGACATTCACAGGAGGCCGCGATGTTCAGGATCGCCAACTCGATGCTCTGGGTCCTCGATCAGGACGAGGCGCTCGAGTTCTATACGAAGAAGGTGGGCTTCGAGGTGCGTTCTGACGTCACGCTCGCCGAGCTGGGGAACTTCCGGTGGCTGACCGTGGGCCCGCCCGGCCAGCCCGAGTTCTCGGTCCAGCTGATGGCGATCCCCGAGCCGCCGGTGATGGACGCCGAAACCGCCGAGCAGCTGCGCACCGTGATGGCCAAGGGCTGGGCCGGCTCGATCTTCCTGGTCACCGACGACGTCCAGGCCGACTACGACCAGCTTCGGAACCGCGGCGTGGAGTTCTTCGAAGCCCCCGAGGAGCGCCCCTACGGGATCGACTGCGGCTTCCGCGATACCTCTGGCAACGGCATTCGGCTCACGCAGCTGAGCGAGGTGATGCAGGTCTAGTGCCCCCCACTGTGCTTCCGCCAACAGGCGGCTGATCGGCAGCGGGTGCGCCTCCGGGCGCACCCGCTCGCGTATTGTGCCCCGCCGGTCGCCATGGACGACACCGCCCAGCCAAACGACCCCCTCGGCGTCGTCGCCGACGCCACCGCGCGCGCCGACGAGGCGATCGACCTGGCCGCCCGCCACCTGGACCCGTCACTGGTCGACGTGCTCCGGATTCTCGGGTTCGACAAGCAATACGCGACGGCGCGCGGTTGCCACCTCTACGACCGGTCCGGCCGCGCCTACCTGGACTTCCACACCGGCGAGGGCTTCGCCAGCCTCGGCCACAACCACCCGGACGTGCGCGAGGTGCTGAAGGCGACGCTCGACGCCGAGCTGGTCGACGGGGTGCAGATCCACTACTCGGTGCTGGCCGGGATGCTGGCCGAGGCACTGTCCGAGCGGCTGCCGACCGGCCTCGACGCTGTGTTCTTCGCCAACGCCGGCGCCGAGGCGGTTGACTCCGCGATGAAGTTCGCGCGCGCGGCGACCAGGCGCCCGCGGCTGCTGTCGTGCGACTCGAGCTTCCACGGGGTCACGCTGGGGCCGCTGTCGATCGTCGGCGACGACTTCTTCAAGGAGGGCTTCGGGCCGCTGCTGCCCGACTGCCAGCGGGTCCCGTTCGGCGACCTGGAGCGCCTCGAGGCTCAGCTGGCCAAGCGCGACGTCGCGGCCTTCATCGTCGAGCCGATCCAGGGACGGGAGGTCACGCTCCCGCCGGAGGGCTACCTTCGCGCCGCCCAGGAGCTCTGCCGCCGCTACGGCACGCTGTTCGTGATCGACGAGATCCAGACCGGGCTCGGGCGCTCCGGGAGGTGGTTCGCGCTGGAGCACTGGGGGCTTGAGCCGGACTTCGTGCTGGTCGGCAAGGCGCTCAGCGGCGGCTACATGCCGGTTGCTGCGATGGTCACCACGCGCGAGCTCTTCCAGCGGGCTGTGGGCACGCTCGAGCGTTCCTACGTGCACCAGTCGACGTTCGGGCGCAACCGGCTGTCGATGGCCGCGGGCCTGGCCACGCTGCGGATCATCGAGCGCGACCGGCTGGTCGAGCGCTGCGCGAACGTCGGGGCGACGCTGATGGATGGCCTCACCGAGCTCCGGGACCGCTACGAGATGGTCAGCGAGATCCGCGGGCGCGGGCTGATGATCGGCATCGAGCTGGGCGCGCCGAGCTCCAGGGTCGCGAGGATGAACTGGCGGCTGATCCACCTGGCCAGCGAGGGGTTGTTCCCCCAGCTGATCGTGATCCCGCTGCACCGCGATCACGGCGTGATCACGATGGCGGCCGGTAAGAACGACGTGATCAAGCTGCTGCCGCCGCTGACGCTGTCCGAGTCCGAGGCCGGCGACTTCCTGACGGCGCTCGACGCCGTGCTCGCCGACTGCCACGGGGCCGCGAGCAAGAACTGGAGCGTGGTCCGCGAGATCGCGACGGCCACACTCACCCGGCGCAAGACCTCCCCGGAGGTGGCCGTGGTCAGCGAGACCCGGTTCCGCGGCAAGCCGATCGACCCCGAGCGCGACGACGTCTGCCTGATCACCGGCGCGACCGGCTTCATCGGCGGTCATCTGGCCGAGCGGATGGTCCGCGAGGGACATCAGGTCCGTTGCCTGGTGCGGGCCAGCAGCGACACCTCGCGGCTCGACAAGCTCGACGTCGAGATCGCGGTCGGCGACCTCACCAGCGCGCGTTCGCTGACGCAGGCGGCCCGGGGCTGCCGGTACGTGTTTCATTGCGGCGCGCTCGTGTCCGACTGGGCAACCACGGACGAGATCGCCGGGATCAACGTTGGCGGAACCCGGAACCTGCTGGACGCGTCGGTTGCCGCCTCGGTCACGCGCTTCATCCACTTCAGCAGCACCGACGTGTACGGGTACCCGGGCGGCAGGGCCGTGCCGGAGACACACACCTGCCACCGGTTCGCCAACTGGTACGCACAGACCAAGCTCGACAGCGAGGCCGAGGTCCGCCGCGCCGCGCAGGCGCAGTCTCTGGACGCCGTGATCCTGCGGCCGTCGACCGTCTACGGCCCCCGGTCGACCGATGTGATCGGCGACATCGCCCGGGCGATCGAAAGTGGGCACATGCTGCTGGTCGACCGCGGACGCCCGATCGCCGGCCTCTGCTACGTGGACAACCTGCTGGACGCCGCCGTGCTGGCGATGCGCCACGACGCCGCGCCCGGGCAGGCGTTCAACGTCTCCGACGGCCTCGACGTCACCTGGAAGCAGTTCACCGACGGGCTCGCCAGCGGCCTCGGCTGCCCGGCGGTCCGCTGGAGCGTCCCTTACTGGATGGCGAACGGCATCGGCTTCTCGCTCGAGCACGGCTACCGCGCGCTGCGCCGGGCCACGAACGTGACGGTGCCGCCGCTGCTCTCCCGCCAGGCGGTCCACGTGCTCGGGCGCAACCAGGACTTCAGCAACCACAAGGCCCGCGAGCTGCTCGGCTGGGAGCCCCGGGTCGGCTACGACGCCGGGCTTGCGGCCACGGTTGCGTGGCTGCGCTCAGAGCGCCTGTAGCGACCTTCAGTCAAGCCGCTCGGGCAGCCCGAACCGCCCGAACGTCCCCGTCAGCAGCCGCGGATCGGGCGGCTGCTCGGGAAAGCGCGCGTACACCTCGCGCTCGGCCGACTCGGTCGACCGGTTCAGGAACGCGACCACGTTGACGATCCGGTCGCCGTGGAAGCTGAGCACGTTGAGGCCGAACGGCATGTGCGCCCCAGCCTGCTCGTCCCACGCGTAGAAGCCGAGCGCCGGCTGCCCGTTGGCGCGGGTCCGGACGACCCGCCACCGCCAATCGCCGGACATCGGAGACAGCGACGCCCACCTACGGATGCCATCGCGGGTCCGGTACCAGTTGGCCAGCGGCGGCATCGCGAACGTGGCGTCGTCGGCGAGCATCGCCGCGAACGCGTCGACGTCGTTGCGCTCCCAGGCGTCGACGTACCGGTCGACCAGCTCGCGGACCTGGTCGTCGCCGAGCGTTCGCAGGGTGGCCTGCTGGCTGCGCTCGGGCACCCGCTCCTCGACGGCGGCGCGGGCGCGCTGCAAAGCACTGTTGACTGACGCGACGGTGGTCTCGAGCACCTCGGCGGTCTCCCGGGCGGAGAACCCGAGCACCTCGCGGAGGATCAGCACCGCTCGCTGGTTCGGCGCCAGGTGCTGGAGCGCCGCGATGAACGCGAGCTCCACGCTCTCGCGCAGCTCGTAGCGGGCCTCCGGCGCGGCGAAGCCATCCTCGAGCCCGAACGCCTCATCGGGATACGGCTCCAGCCACACCGACTCGACGACCGGATCGGTCGGAACCACGTGCGGATCGGTGGCCGGCGCGTAGTCGAGCGGCAGCACCCGCTTGGAGCGCCTCCCGATCTGGGTCAGGCAGACATTGGTGGCGATCGTGTACAGCCACGAGCGCAGCGAGCTGCGTCCCTGGAAGCGCGACAGCCCGCGCCAGGCGCGCAACAGCGTCTCCTGGAGCGCATCGTCGGAGTCGTAGACCGAGCCGAGCATCCGGTAGCAGTGGGCGTGCAGCTGCCCGCGGTAGGGCTCGACGATCGCGGCGAACGCGTCCTCGTCGCCGGCGGTCGCCGCCGCCACCAGATCGGGGTCCGGGATCACGTCCGCGCGCATGCTCTGCATCGCCATCTGAGCTTAGACCTCGCCCACCTGGCCAACTGATCGGGACTCGGAATGCGCCGGGCGGCGATTCCGGGCAGACTTGATCTTCGCCGGTGTTGCTTCGTCGGCGCAGCCAACACTGAAGCGGAGGTCCAAGCGATGCTCAGCACGAAGACGAAAGCCAAAGCGGGTGCGAAAGGCAGCTGGATGCTTGTCAAGCACCCGACGCTCCGGCGCGCGACCGTGAGCGCGGCAAAGCCGACCATGAAGATGGGCCTGAAGCTCAAGTCCCGCCGGCGCAAGACCGAGCAGACCGCTAAGAAGCGAGTGCTCCCGGCGCTGGCGATCGGGGCGGCGATCGTGGCGATCTTGGCGATCCTGGCGCTGAGTGCGGCCCGCCGCCGCAAGGCCCGGAACGAGTCGCCGGAGGACCCTGGAACCCCACCGCCGAGCGAGACGCCGACCCCGGGTCCGGCCCCAGGCGCCGGGACGCAGGCTTGATCCCGACCAAGCGGCTGGGTAGCTCCGGTCCCGAGCTCACGCGCCTGGGCCTGGGCACCTGGGTGATCGGCGGCCCGTGGAAGTTCGGCTGGGGCCCGGTCGACGACGACGACTCGGCGGCGGCGATCCGCCGCGCGGTCGACGAGGGCGTCAACTGGGTCGACACCGCCCCGATCTACGGCCTTGGCCACTCCGAGGAGGTGGTCGGTCGGGCGCTGAAGGGTTACGCGACCGGCGAGGACGTGTTCGTGTGCACGAAGTGCGGCCGGCACACCAAGCCCGACGGCAGCCCCTACGGAGACCTGCGCCCGGACTCGATCCGGCGCGAGTGCGAGGCGAGCCTGCGCCGGCTCGGCGTCGAGCGCATCGACCTGTACCAGATCCACTGGCCCGACGTGGACACCGAGGCGCCGCTGGAGGACTCGTGGTCGACGATGGCCGAGCTCGTCGACGAGGGCAAGGCGCGGTGGATCGGGGTCTCGAACTTCACCGTCGACCTGCTCGAGATCTGCGAGTCGATCCGGCACGTGGACTCCGTGCAGCCGCCGTTGTCGATGGTCCAGCGCGGGGCCCTGAGCGACGTGATCCCGTGGGCGGCCGAGCACGGCACCGGAGCGATCGTCTACTCGCCGATGGCCTCGGGACTGCTGAGCGGGAGCTTTGACCGCTCCCGGCTGGACCGCCTGGCCGAGGACGACATGCGCCGCAACCGTCCCGAGTACAACGAGCCGGCGGTGTCGCAGAACCTCGAGCTGGTCGAGCGCCTGCGCGGGATCGCGGGGGAGCTCGGTTGTGCGGTCGCGGAGGTGGCAATCGCCTGGACGCTGGCCCAGGAAGGCGTCACCGGGGCGATCGTCGGTGCCCGGCGGCCCGACCAACTCGATCAGTGGATCGGCGCCGGGGCGGTCGAGCTTTCCGAGGAGCAGCTGGCCGAGATCGACGCCGCGATCACCGAGACCGGGGCGGGCACCGAGGAGCTGCCCACGCCGCCTCGGCCGACCCGGACCTGAACTTAACCGCCCGTCGCAGGGTCGCGTGATCCACCGCGGGTTACCGTTCCGCGGCCCGGTGCCACGACGCCTGATCCCAATTGCCATCCTCCTCGGGCTGCTCGCGCCGGCCGCGGCGACCGCGGGGGTGAACGCAACCCCCGTGGCGACGCTGAGCGCTCCCACCTACATCACCGCGCCGCCCGGCGATACCCACCGCGTGTTCGTCGTCCAGCAGGGCGGCAAGATCATGCTGATCAAGGACGGCGCCCCCCCGATTACGTTCATGGACATCACGAGCGAGGTCACGTTTGTCGGCGGCGAGCAGGGGCTCCTGTCGATGGCGTTCGCGCCCGACTACGGCACCAGCCACCGGTTCTACGTCTACTACACGAGCAAGACCTGCCCGAACCAGGGTTGCACCGAGCACGTCAGCGAGTTCACCGCGGACCCCAGTGGCGACACCGCCAGCCCCCCGAGCGAACAAGTGCTGCTGACGATCCCCCACCCCAACCAGTCCAACCACAACGGCGGCCAGCTCCAGTTCGGCCCCGACGGCGACCTCTACATCTCGGTCGGCGACGGCGGCGGTGGCGACGACACCGAGCAGAACGCCCAGCACACCGACCGGCTGCTGGGGAAGATCCTGCGGATCGCGCCCGGGCCGACGTCGTACTCGATCCCGCCCGGCAACCCATTCGCCGGCGCCCCGCTGTGCGCGACCGCGGGTCACTCCGGCATCAACTGCCCGGAGATATGGGCCTACGGCCTGCGCAACCCATGGCGGTTCTCGTTCGACTCGGCCACCGGCGACATGGTGATCGGCGACGTCGGCCAGAGCGCCGCCGAGGAGATCGACTACGCGCACCCCGACCAGAACATCGGGGCCAACTACGGCTGGCCGTGCTTTGAGGGCACCGGGATCGACACGGCGAGCCCGCCGTCCGAGTGCACGCCGCTGCCCACCAATGCGGTCGCGCCGGTGCTCACATACCCCCACCCGGCCAACTGCGGCGGCGCCCCGTTTTGCGGCGCGGGGATCATCGGCGGCTACGTCATGCACGACCCGAGGCTCCCGTCGCTGAACGGCTGCTACGTGTTCGGCGATCTCAGCACCCCCGCGCTGCGCGTGGTGCGCCTGGCCCAGCCCGCAGCGCTCGGCGCCGCCCCCCTCGGCCCGCAGATCAGCAGCCTGTCGAGCTTCGGCCAGGACGCCGCCGGCCACGTCTACGCCGCCGATATCGCCAGCGGCGTCGTCTACCGGCTCGACCCCGACGGCAACGCCGCCACCAACCCCACGTGCCCGGCGGCCCCTGGGGGACCGCCGGCGCCGCCCGGCCAGCCCAAGCCCCCGCCCGGCGGCAACGGGAACGTCGGCGGGACGCCCTCCGACGCCACCCAGCACCGCAAGCCGCCACCGCCGAGGCTCACGGCGCTGAAGCTCTCGCCGGCCCAGTTCCGGGCCGCGAGATCCGGGCGCAGCGTGCACCGCACGTCGCGGCGCGGGACGCTCGTCAGCTTCCACCTCGACGAGCGCTCGACGGTGACGTTCACCGTTCAGCGCGCCCGCTCGAGGCACCGCGGCTGGGGCGTCGTCCGGGGCAGCTTCCGGATCACCCGCGACCGGGGGACCCGCCGCGTGCGGTTCACCGGCCGGATCGACGGCCACGCGCTGGCCGAAGGCCGCTACCGGCTCGTGGCCCGGGCGCGGGCCGGCCGCGGCACGCCGTCGGCGCCGGTGCGGGCCCGCTTCCGGATCCACCGCTGATACGACAGCACCGCAAACAACCGGCTTATTGCAGCGGCGACGGCTCCCCGAGGACCACACGCGCTAGCCGCTAGCGCGAGCCCGAGAAGCGAGCCGCGGCGGCCGCTCGCGCGGCCTTCCCCGTGACCCGGAACTTCGTGTAGATGTTCGAGAGGTGGCGCTCGACGGTTCTGGGACTCAGGTACAGCCGCGCCGCGATCTGATCGTTGCGCAGACCCTCGGCGACGAGCGCCAGGACCTCAAGCTCGCGTTCGCTCAGCTCCCTGAGCTCGCGCCGGGCGGCCGTGTCCGGTGGCGCGGCGGGCACCGCGGGCGTGGCCGGCGAGCGGTCCGAGTCACCGGTCACCGCGTGCAGCGTCCACTCTCCGGGCACTCCCGCGAGCGCGTGGGTTCCGCGGCTCTCGAACTCCAATCCGGACCCGACGACGAGGTCCTTGACCGTGCCGGTGGCGAGGATCTCCCCGGGCTCCGCGGCTCCCATCACCCGCGCGGTCAGGTGCACGGCGATCCCGACGACGTCGTCGCCCGCCAGCTCGCACTCGCCCGTGTGGACGCCCGCTCGCAGCTCGAGCCCGAACTCCCTCGCCCCCTCGGCCATCGAAAGCGCCGCCCGGGCCGCTCGGGCCGGCCCGTCGAAGATCGCCAGCACGCCGTCGCCGATCCACTTCACCACGCGGCCGCGGTGGCGCCCTACGTCGCGCTGCACCAACCGCTCGAACTGGCCGAGCAGATCGCGCCAGCGGCGGTCCCCCAGCTCCGTGGCCACATCGGTCGAGCGCACGATGTCGGCGAACAACACGGTCGCGAGCACCCGATCGCCGGCGGCGATCGCGGGACGCCCGGTGAGGAACTCCTCGATCTCGTCGAGCATCGCGTCCTGATCTCCGGCGAGGAACAGGTGGTCGACGCCGTCCAGCTCGATCTCGCGCGCGCCGCGGATCCCCCGCGCGACCGTGCGCGACAGCACCGGCGGCACGACTCGATCCCCGGCGCGGTAGAGCACCAGCGTGGGCACGCGCACAGCCGACAGCAGCGGCCTGACGTCCAGGTCCTCGTACATCAGCCCGATCGTCCGCATCGCGCCGGGACTCACTCCGGACCGAAGCATCCTGGCCCACCACTCCCGCAGCTCGGGATCGTTCGCCGCGCTCGGTGCCCAGACGTCGATGCTGACCGGGTCGCCCCACTGCTCGATCATCTGGCTCCAGAACCGGCGCACCACCTCGACCGGGACTCCCTCCGGGTAGTCGGCGGCGCGCGACACGCGCGCGTAGGTCCCGTACTGGACCATCGCGCTGACCCGCTCGGGGTGTGTCGCGGCGATCAACGTGGCCGCCGACCCGCCCTCGGACACCCCGACCACCGCCGCGCGCTGCACCCCGCAGGCATCGAGCACGACCAGCGCGTCGTCGACGATGTTCTCGAGCGCGTACGCGCCCCCGTCGCGGTCCGACAGGCCCATGCCCCGCTTGTCGAACGTGATCACCCGGGCGAACGAACCCACCCGCTCCCAGAAGCGCTCAGCCAGCGCCAGCTCCAGCCCGATCTCGAGGTGGCTGATGAAGCCACCGATGAACAGCACGTCAACGGGGCCGTCGCCGGTCACCGTGTAGGCGATCGAGACGTCACCGTTGCGTGCATAGCGAATCGGCCCCCGGCTGAGCACGCTCCCAGCCTATCCGGCGCCTCGCGGCGCCAGTGACCGGATCAGGCGGCCAGCTCTTCCGGCGGCACGTCGTGAGGCCGCTGGATCAGCCGTTCGAGCTCGCCGGACTCCGGGGCGCGCCCGTCGGTCAGACGCCGACCAAAGCTCGTCTGCTCGCCGCACTGGGGGCACATCCCCGCGTCCCCGACAAACGAGTACGAACAACCGCAGAAACAAACCACGTCAATCATTTTGTGACTCCTATACGTCGCTTCGTGCTCACCGTAGAGCGCGAAACAGGGAGTGACTCGTGAGGCTTGTCACACCTAGTGTCGCGTTTGGAAAGTTCGTGGGCACCGAGAGGTGCCACTGGTGGATGCTTGGCGAGGACGCAGGAGCCGTGGCGTAGCGGAGCTACGCGAGGCGACGAGGACGAAGCCAAGCGCCGCCAGGGGTGCCTCGAATGCACGCGAACTTTCCAAACGGAACACTAGCCCGGCGGCTCGAGCATGCGGTCCAGCGAGTCGATCACCGCCGACAGCGGCGGCAGGCTGCGCTTGGGGAGCCGCATCGAGGTCTGGAACGCGCGCATCAGGCACGTGCCAACGAACGTCGATGCCACCGCGTCGGGGTCGATGTCGGGGCGGATCAGCCCGTCCCGCTGCTGCGCGGCGAGGTACTCGCCGAGCGCGTTAACGCCGCGGTGCGGACCCAGGTCGTTGACGCGCATGTAGGTGGCGAGCTCGTCGGCCAGCTCTGCGTCGGACTGGGCCGCGGTGAGCACCGGCAGCGCCTGCTCGAGGAACGCCTCGATCGCCTCCCCGAGGCGCTTGAGCACCTTACGACGGTCCGGGCCCGAGATCTCGCCCGCGTCCTTGAGCGCGACGAGTGGGTCGAGCCCCTCCTCGAACACCGCCTGCAGCAGCCCCGCGCGGTCGCGGTAGTGGTAGAAGACGCTCGCCTCCGAGACCCCCGCACGGGCGGCCACCTCGCGGGTGGTCAGCCGCGCGATCCCGCGCTCGCGCAGCAGGCCGAGCGCCGCCTTGAGGATCGCCTCGCGACCGCCGGCGGGCGGCCGTCCGCGTCGTTTCGCCGTCGCGTCCGTCATCGCCGGTGAAGCGTAGTCCGAGATCGCTGCCGATTTATTGAGTCCATGCTCAGTATCTATGTTATCCTGAGTCTACGCTCAGTAAAGGAGGTAGCTCGATGGCACACAAATGGTGGACCCTGATCGCCGTATGCACCGGCGTGTTCATGCTCTTGCTGGACGTGACGATCGTCAACGTCGCGCTTCCCGACATCCAGCACGCGTTCGGCTCGTCGTTGTCGGATCTGCAGTGGGTGATCGACGCCTATGCCCTGACCCTGGCCGCGCTGCTGCTGACGGCGGGCTCGATCGCCGACCTGGCGGGGCGGCGGCGCGTGTTCGCGGTCGGGATCGTGGTCTTCACCCTGGGGTCCGCCCTGTGCGGCGTCGCTGGGGACACGACCTTCCTGGCACTGTCGCGGGCGCTGCAGGGCGTCGGCGGCGCAATCATGTTCGCGACCTCGCTGGCGCTGCTGGCCAACGCGTTCCGCCCCGAGGAGCGCGGAGTCGCGTTCGGCGTGTTCGGCGCGATCACCGGGGTCGCGGTCGCCGTCGGTCCGGTGCTTGGGGGCGCGCTGACCAGCGGACTCTCCTGGCGCTGGATCTTCTTCGTCAACGTTCCGATCGGGATCGGGGCGCTAATCGTGACCCTGACCCGCGTGGCCGAGTCCCGCGCGCCCGGCGCCCGCCGCCCCGACTGGCCCGGCTGCGTCACGTTCACCGTGGCGCTCACCGGTCTCGTGTTCGGGCTGATCCGCAGCCATCCCGACGGCTGGGGCTCGACCACGGTTGTGACCTCGCTCGCCGCCTCGGTGATGTTGCTGGCGGCGTTCATCGTGATCGAGCTGCGGTCCTCCCAACCGATGCTCGATCTCAAGCTGCTGCGCGTTCCCACGTTCGACGGCGGGCTGATCGCCGCCTGGACGGTGTCGGCGTCGATTTTCTCGCTGCTGACCTACGTGGTGATCTATCTGCAGAACATCCTCGGCTACAGCGCGATCCAGACCGGCGTACGGGTGCTCCCACTGACCGGCGCGGTGTTCTTCACCGCGGGCATCGCCGGCCGGCTGACCGGAAAGGTGCAGACCCGGTGGCTGATCGGGCCCGGATTCGCCCTGGTCGGCGCGGGTCTGCTGCTGATGCACGGGATCTCCCCCGGCGACGACTGGACGCACCTGCTGCCGGGGCTGATCCTCGCGGGCATCGGCTCGGGAGTGATCAACGTGCCGCTCGCCTCGACCGCCGTCGGCGTGGTGCACCCGGCACGGGCGGGGATGGCGTCGGGCATCAACTCCACGCTACGCCAGGTCGGGATCGCCACCGGCGTCGCCGCGTTCGGCAGCATCCTGGCCAGCCAGGTGTCCAGCTCGATCGTCTCGCAGCTGAGCGGCGGCCCGCTGACGAGCCACTCTGAGCAGCTCGCCCACGCCGCGGCCAACGGCCAGATCGGCCCCGCGCTGGCAAGCGTCCCCGGCAACCTGCAGAGCATCGCCGCGCACGCCTCGCTGACCGGATTCGTCGACGGCCTCAACACGATCCTGCTGATCGGCGCGATCCTCGCGTTCGCCGGCGCCGTGGCGACCGTGGCGCTGATCAGGCAACGCGACTTCGTGGCCGGTGTCGAGCCCGCCGGCGAGCAGAACGCCGACACGATCACCCAGCCGATCGCGGCCTGAACCCGAGGGGGTCCACTGCCGTTAGGTTGAGCGGCGGTGGACCTCCAGATCGACCTCTCCCGAGACGCACCGCCGGCAGCTCGAGCACGCGCTGAGGGTCGCGATTCGCTCGGGACGGCTCGCGCCCGGCTCGGCGCTCCCGCCGAGCCGGCTGCTGGCCCACCAGCTGGGCGTGTCGCGCGGAGTCGTGGTCGACAGCTACTCGCAGCTGATCGCGGAGGGCTACCTGTCGGCCAGGCGCGGATCGGCGACCCGCGTCGCCTCGCTCCCAGCTCCGTGGGGGATTCCCGCCCGGCGCACGGTCATCCAGCCGACCCGGTTTCGGTATCGCTACGACCTCAGGCCCGGCCAAGCCGACTACCACGCGTTTCCGCGCCGCCGCTGGCGGGCGGCGCTTGACCGGGCGCTGGCTGAGCTGCCCGACGTGCGGCTCACCTACGGACCACACCGCGGCACCGCAGAGCTGCGCAACGCCGTGTCCGCTTACCTGGCGCGGGCGCGCGCGGTGGTCGTCGAGCCCGAGCACGTGGTCGTATGCAGCGGCGTCTCCCACGGGTTCATGGCCGTGTGGCAGGCGCTGCGCCGGCGCGGCGCCCGCCGAATCGCGATCGAGGACCCGAGCTGGCGCTGGCAGCGTTACACGGTCGAGCACGCCGGCCTCGTGGCGGTCCCGGTGCCCGTCGACGCCGACGGCCTGATCGTGTCCGAGCTAGCGGACGCCGACGCCGTGGTCGTCACCCCCGCGCACCACCGGGGTGGTGACGACGCCCGACCGCCGCGCCGAGCTGATCGCCTGGGCGCGGGCGGGCGGGAGGCTGATCGTCGAAGACGACTACGACGCCGAGTACCGCTACGACCGCGATCCGGTGGCGTCGCTGCAGGGGCTCGCGCCAGACTGCGCGGCGTTCATCGGCACCATCAGCAAGACGCTGGCGCCGGCGCTGCGGCTCGGCTGGATCGTGCCGCCAGTCGAGCTGCTCGACGACGTCGAGAACGAGTTCCTCGCCACCGGGGTGACGCCGCCGACGCTCGACCAGATCGCGCTGGCGTCGTTCATCGCCGACGCCGGACTAGACCGTCACCTGCGGGTGATGCGCCGGCGGTACCGCACCAAACGCGACATCCTGATCGAGGCCCTGCACCGGGACCTTCCCCGCCTGCGGGTCGGTGGCGCCGCGGCGGGGCTGCACCTGATCGCGTGGCTGCCCGAGAACTGCGACGAGCACGCGGTCGCGATGCGCGCCCGGGAGGCCGGCGTCGGCCTACACGAGCTGCACGCTCATTGCACCACGCGCGCGCCGTGGCCGCCCGCGTTCCTACTGGGCTACGCGCTGCCGACCGAGACCGAGCTGCGGACCGGCATCGGCCTGCTCGCCAAGGCGTTCGGCTGAGCCGGAGAATTGGCCCCGTCAAGCAGCCGCTGATTGGACCTTGCGGACGAACCAGTGCCGCCTAGACTCGCGCCTCGGTCGAATCACAGGAGGTCAAGTTGGGACGTGTTGTAGTGACGGAGTTCATCTCGCTGGACGGCGTCATCCAGGCGCCGGGGGATCCGAGCGAGTACGAGCGTGGTGGCTGGGCGCAGGGCGACGGCGACGAGAGCATGCAGTTCAAGCTCGAGGAGCTGATGGCCAGTGACGCCCAGCCGCTCGGACGGAGGACGTACGAGGGGTTCGCCGCGGCGTGGCCCACGATGGCGGGCACCGGCGTGTTCGGCGAGAAGATGAACGAGATGCCGAAGTTCGTGGCCTCGAGCACCCTGCGCGATCCCACGTGGAACAACACCACGGTTCTCCAGGGTGACCTCAGGCGGGAGGTCGAGCAGGTCAAGGGCCGCTACGAGCGCGACATCCTCGTCGGCGGCAGCGCCCAGCTCGTCCAGTCGCTGCTCGAGCTCGATCTCGTAGACGAGCTTCGCCAGCAGCCGGCGGAGCTCGTCGCGCTCGGCCGCCGATAGCGGCTCGAGCAGCTCGTCCTGCGCGAAGTCGACCCGGCGGCCGAGGCGGTCGAGCAGGCGACCGCCCCGCGGGGTCAGCGCGACCACGTTGGCGGCGGTCCCGCTCGTCGCGAACACTGCGTGTGATCAGATAGGTTGCGGGAGTGACGCCCATCCGGATCGGCTTGGTCGGCTTCGGATTCGGCGGGCGCTACTTCCACGCCCCGCTGATCGCCAGCGCGCCCGAATGCGAGTTTCTCGGCGTCGTCACCAGGTCCGCGCAGCGCCGCGCCGAGTTCTCCGAGCGGTTCCCCGGCCGCGCGGCGTTCGACTCGCTGGAGGACCTCGCGGCGGCGGGCGCGGAGGCCGTCACGATCTCGACGCCGGCGGCTACCCACGTGGAGCTCACCCAGCGGGCACTGCGGCTGGGGCTGGCCGTGGTGTGCGACAAACCGTTCGCGCTCGATGCGGCCTCGGCGCGGGAGACGGCGCAGCTTGCCGAGGAGCTGCACCGCCCGCTCACCGTCTACCAGAATCGCCGATGGGACTCGGACTTCCTCACGGTCCGCAACGCCCTGGCCGGCGGCGTCCTGGGCGACCCGACGCGGTTCGAATCGCGATTCGAGCGATACGCCCCCGATCCAGGGCCGCCGGCGGCAGGCGGCGGCTCGCTGCTGGACTTCGGCAGCCACCTGGTCGACCAGGCGCTGGTGCTGTTCGGCCCGCCGACCTCGGTTTACGCCGAGATGCACACCAGCGACTACGCATCCGCGCTCGACGACGACGTGTTCGTCGCGCTCACGCACGCGGGCGGCGTCCGCTCCCATATATGGGGCAGCTGGCGCCAGAGCGCGCCCGGCCCGCGCTACCGGGTGACCGGCACCGAAGCGACCTACGTCGTCGTGCCCGACATGGATAGCCAGGAGCACCGCCTGGTCGCGGGCGAGTCTCCCGCGACCGCGACCGACTGGGGGATCGAGCCCGAGGACCGGTGGGGACGCGTGTTCCGCGACGGGAAGTCCGAGCCGCTGCCGTCGGAGCGCGGAGCCTGGGACACGTTCTATCCGGCGTTCGCCGCGGCGGTCCGGGCCGAGGCACCCGTACCGGTCGATCCGTGGGACGCGGTGGCCACCGCGGACACGCTCGACGCCGCACGCCACAGCGCGCAGGCCGGACAGGTCGTCGCGGGCGCGCCCCGCTCCAGGTAGCGCTCAGCTCTGCGGCGCGCGCCGGGTCTCGTCGAGGATCAGCCCGTAGAGGACGTGGTCGGCGGCGATCGCCAGGCGCTCGACGATTCGCGGACCCTCGGCGTGCGGGAGCCCGAGCAACGGCGCCGTCGCCTCGAACCCCGTCCAGATCACGAGACCGTAGAGCGGGCCGGTCAACGGCCGGTTGCGCCAGGATCTCGGCAGCGCTCCGTAGACCGCTCCCCCGACGGCTCCGAACCCCCAATGGGCGAGCTCGACGGCCGCGCGCCGCGCCCCCCGCCTCACGCCCGCGAGCTGCTGGGGCGGGGCCTGCTCCACCAGGCCGAGCTCCACCGTGACGACGCGCGTACCGGTCATCGCCATCGACGCGATCGCTCCTCGGAGTGCTGCGTGTGCCACGTCGCTCATCCGCACCGGGATCGCTACCCCCGAACCGACCCGCGGAATCGGCGGACTCTTGGTTAGCGGGCGTCTCACCGGGAAGGCTAGATTCGGATGGGCGAGAGGCGACGATGAAGCTCGGCTACTTCCTCGCCAGCGAGGAGTGGGGACCGCACGATCTGGTGCGGCAGGCGGCCAGCGCCCAGCAGGCCGGCTTTGACCGCCTGTGGATTTCCGACCACTATCACCCATGGAACGACGAGCAGGGCCACAGCCCGTTCGTGTGGTCGACGATCGGCGCGATCGCGGCGGCGACCGAGGGCATGACCCTGACCACGGCGGTGACGTGTCCGACGGTCCGCGTGCACCCAGCGATCATCGCCCATGCGGCGGCCACCTCGGCGGTGCTGCTGCAGGGGCGCTTCAAGCTCGGCGTCGGCAGCGGCGAGGCGCTCAACGAGCACATTCTCGGCGACCGCTGGCCGCGGGCCACCGAGCGCCTGGACATGCTCGAGGAGGCGATCGAGGTGATCCGCCTGTTGTGGCAGGGCGGCGTCCAGAGCCATCGCGGCCGCCACTACCTGGTCGAGCACTGCCGCGTGTACGACCTGCCCGAGCGTCCTCCTCAGATCGTGATCTCGGGCTTTGGCCCGAAGTCGATCGCGCTCGCCGCCCGCGTCGGGGACGGCTATTGCACGGTCGGGCCGGACGCCGAAGCGGTGCAGCAGTTTCGCTCACAGGGCGGCGGCTCCAAGCTCGTCCAGGGCGGGTTGAAGGTGTGCTGGGGCGACGACGCCGCGCAGGCACGTCGTACGGTCCGTCGCCTGTGGCCCAACGAGGGTCTACCCGGCGAGCTGGCCCAGGTGCTGCCCACGCCCGAGCACTTCGAGCAGGCCACGCAACTGGTGACCGAGGAGCAGCTCGCCGACATCCCCTGTGGCCCCGACATCGATGAGCACGTCGAGGCGATCCGCTCCTACGAGCGGGCAGGCTTCGACGAGCTCTACATCAACCAGATCGGCCCCGAGCAGGACGCCTTCTTCGCGGCCTACCGCGATCAGGTGCTGCCCAGGCTGGCGCGCTGAACGCGCCGGGCCTGTTGGCCGAGCCCGGCGTGGGCGTCACGCTGCCGTCGACTTCCTGCCGCCTTTACGGCCCGCGGCCTGCTTCTGAGCGCGGTTGCAGCCGCTACCAGGACCGCTGCTCTTCCTGCTCGCGCTGCTGCCCTGGCCGCTGCCGCTGCGCTTGCCGCCCTTGCTCGAGGCATCCGGCGTATTCGCGATCGCCGCGGCACGCGACTTGCTCATCCCCTTCTTGCGAAGTCCTTCGTACTGCTTGTCGTCCTTCACGCTCGGCCCGTGATCCTTCGCCATCGCTGCCTCCAATCGGTTCTGCGGATATGGCCGGGATACCCGCGACCGAGGCCTGCAACCAGCGGGCTGGTGGCGGCGGCAGGCGCCGGGCAAACCCGTGTCGAACAAGCTCGTCACAATCCATCCGGCCCCGCCGACAAGCCACGAGGAGGCGACGACTCACATGTCCTACCGCCGAACCCTGTTGCTCGCGCCGCTGGCGGCGATCGTCGCCGCCGTCGCCCTGATCGCCCCGTCGGGGGCGGCGGCGCCGCCGACCAAGCCGCGCCTGACGCCGGTGATCCTGTTCCCGGCCTTCCACCTCACCCGACTGCGGGTGACGGTGCACAACCAGAACGTCGATCCCGCCTGCCCCCGCTCGGGCAGCTTCGAGGACTGGTTTGAGAATCCGCACCCTGGCGTCCGGTTCTCGCAGGTGTGCCGCGACGAGCTGATGACGCTGCGCTACAACGCGAACCCGCGGGTCTCGATGCCCCGGCGGTTCTCCGACCAACCCGGGGCGACAGTCAGCGTCGTCGACTACGGGAAGATCGACAGCGCCCCGTACTACCAGCCGATGTACCGGGCGCTCGAGCGCGCCGGCTACACGGCGAACGTGAACCTCCGCGTCGCCGGCTACGACGCGCGGCTGACCCCCGACCAGGGCGGCTTCCTGCGCCGCGCGATCTCCCTGATCGAGCAGACCTACCGCGCCAACCGCGATCAGCCGGTCGAGCTGGTTGGCCACTCCAACGGGCCGCTGTACGCGCAGTACCTGCTGACGCATACCACCCGCGCCTGGCGGAACAAGTACATCCACGGCTTCACCCCGATCGCCGGCAACTTCCCCGGCCAGGGCTCGCTCTACTCGATCATCTTCACCGGGTTGAACATCGAGAAGTTCACCTACCCCGAGACCCGTGCCAATGCGGTCAGCAGCGCGCGGATGTACCTGACCTCACCGGCGACGTACATGAGCGCCGCCGATCCGGCCGTATTCGGCCGCCGCGAGGTCGTCCTGCGGAATTCCTCCACCGGCGTCAGGTATACGCCAGCCGACTACCGCCGGCTGTTCGCCGACGCCCACTTGCCAATCGTGCGTCAGATCGCTGACTACTACATCGGCTTCGTGAAGTTCCGCACTCCGCGCAACTTCCCCTACGTGGACGTGACCGCCGAGAAGGGCTCTGGCATCGCGACGGTAGTAGGCGCGGTGCTGCCCAGCTTCAAGGTGGGACAGCTCGTCAAACCCTCGGCGCTGCTCGAGCGCAACGGTGACATCAACCAGGAGGACATCACCAACAACGCCATCCGCGTGTGGCGGGCGATGCCGTGTTACCGGTTCACGCTCACCGACAATCCGGGGGTCAATCACTTCGCGCTCCCGGTCAACCGGAAGGTGCTCGCTCGGTTGGTCGCCGACGTGCGCCGGCCCCGGTCGCGCTGCGGTCAGTGATCAAGCGATACATCCTCGGAAGCCGCGAGACCGTCGCCGGGACGGTCTACGGAACGATCGTCGTGCTGGCGGTGCTGGCGGCCGGCGCAGATAAGTACAAGCATCACCTGTGGAGGCTCGACGTGATCGCCGCCACGGGCGCGATCGTGCTCTGGCTCGCGCACGTGTACTCGCACGCACTCGGGGAGAGCCTCAAGGAGGAGCGCCGCCTCGATGCGCGCGAGTTTGCACGGATCGCGCGGCGCGAGTACGCCGTCGTGCTGGCCGCGGTCCCGCCGGTCGTGGTGCTGGGCCTCGGCGCGGCCGGCTTGTTCTCGGCCACCGCGGCGATCTGGGCGGCGTTCGGGGTCGGCGTGGTGACGCTCGGCGCCCAGGGCGTCCGCTACGCCAGGCTCGAGCAGCTCTCGCTGCCGGCCTCGATCGTGTCGGTCACGCTCAACCTGGCGCTGGGGCTGACGCTCGTCGCCGCGGAGGTCGTGGTCTCCCACTGACGATTTCAGCTTGACTGGTCGCGCGCAGCTCGCACCACGCTCGTTCACGTTCCTGCCGCGCGACGTCCCCCATGGGTTCGTGGTCGAGGGCGACGAGCCCGCGCGGATCCTGTCGATGTGCTGACTCGCCGCGTGCGCCTCGGCTATTGACGCTCGAGCGCGAGGCGCACGCCCAGCCCGACCAGCACGGCTCCGCTGAGCCGCTCGAGCCGGCGGCTCCACGGCCCCTCGACGAACGCGCGCTTGGCGCGATGGACGATCAGCGCCAGCGTCGAGTACCAGACCAGGTCGAACGTCACGATCACCCCGGCCATCACCAGCGCCGCTGGCAGCACCGGAGCACCGTGGGGCACGAACTGCGGAAACAGCGCGACGAAGAACACGGCCAGCTTCGGGTTGGCGAGGCTCGTCAGCAGTCCGTCGCGGAGCCCCGCGAGATCCGACCGCGACCGTCGATCGTGGCGGTCGCGTTCGGACCGGGCCGCGTGCCGGCCGCGCAGCGACAGGACGCCCATCCCGACGAGCACCGCCGCGCCGGCGAGCTTGATCGTCGTGAACGCCTCGGTCGACGCCGCCACCACGGCCGCGATCCCCACCGCCGCGAACACGCCCCAGGTGAGGACGCCGATCGAGTTCCCGGCGGTGGTGAAGAACGCTTGGCGGCGCCCGCCGCGCGAGGCGCTGCGCACCACCAGGGCGGTGGTGGCACCGGGCGTGATCGTCAGCAGCGCGGCGACGGGGGCGAAGGTGAGCAGCGTTCTCAGCACGTCACTCGATCGGCTTGTCCATGGGCGCTCCGGAGCCTAGCGGCGGGGCTCGATCCGTGCCGTCCATCTAGAGTTGGAGCATGGACCTCGAGCTGGACCAGAAGGTCGCCGTCGTCACAGGCGCGAGCAAGGGCATCGGCCTCGCGGTGGTGCGGACGTTGGCCGCCGAGGGGGCACTCGTGGTCGCCGGCGCCCGCACGGTCGACTCGCTGTCCGAGCTCGAGCGAGTAACCCCGGTGGCGATCGATCTGTCGACCGCCGACGGTCCCGGCCGGCTGGTGGCGCGCGCGATCGAACTGCACGGGCGCATCGACGTGCTCGTCAACAACATCGGTGCCGCGCCGGTCCGCCCCGGCGGGTTCCTGGGCACGACCGACGCGGACTTCGAGCGGTCGATGCAACTCAACTTCTTCGCTGCGCTGCGGGCTACGCGCGCGGCCCTGATCGACATGCGCAAGCGGGGCGACGGAGTGATCGTCAACATCGGCTCGGTCAACTCGTTCTTCGAGCCCGACGCCGGAGTGATCGACTACGGCGCCGCCAAAGCCGCGCTCACCAACGTCGCCAAGTCGCTGTCCCAGGAGTTCGGCGCCGAGGGGATCAGGATCACCACGATCGCGCCCGGGCCCGTCGCCACCGACCTGTGGCTCGGTAAGGGAGGGGTCGCCGACACGCTCGGCGAGACCACCGGCGCCGGGGCCGAGGCGATCAGGCAGCAGGCGATGGCCGGGATGGCCACCGGCAGGTTCACAACCCCGGCCGAGGTCGCATCGATCGTGGCGCTGCTCGCCTCTTCGCGCGCCGGCAACGTCACCGGCTCCAACTGGGTAATCGACGGCGGGCTGACCAAGACCACCTGACGGAGCCGCCACATGCAGCGTCCCTGTCTCTGGCTCGGCTGCGCCGTGCGATATCGTCGGCGGAGCGTGCAGGACGCATCCGGTCCGCGGAAAGGGCCTCAGGCCCAACTGTGATGACTGATTGATGTAACCCGGTGACGGACGACTCCCGACCGGTGTGCGGACCCGCCGGAGACAGGAGTTGACATGTCCGAGCCGCGTTCCCTGCCTCCCCGTCCGGACCTGCGCCACCTGCGCGACGAGGCCAAGCGCCGTCGTAAGGCGGGCGAGTTTCCGTCGCTGTCGCTCGCCCAGCTCGCGCTCGCGCGCGAGTACGGCTTTAGCTCGTGGCCGCGGCTGAAGTTCCATGTCGAGGCCGTCACCCTCGGCGCGTCGGCGCGCGCGTCCAGACTGATCGCCTCCGCTACGTCGTCGGACCTGCGCCGCGCGCGGGCGCTGCTCGATGCTGATCCGAGCGTCGCGGTACACGACCTGGCGTGCGCGTGCGTCGCGGGCGAGGCCGACGAGGTCTCGCGGCGGCTCACGGCGCGGCCGGCCGCGGTCAGCGAGCCGACGGGACCACACGGGTGGCAGCCGATCCTCTACGCCTGCTTCTCGCGGCTGCTGCGCGGCGACCGCGAGCGGGCGCCGGGAATCCGCGAGGTCGCGCGTCGGCTGCTCGATGCGGGGGCCGATCCGAACGCCGCGTTCATCAACGACGACCAATGGCTCCAGGTCGCGCTCTACGGCGCGGCAGGGATCGCCGGCGATCCGGAGCTGACGCGGATGTTGCTGGAGGCGGGCGCCGATCCGACCGACGATCGGGACGGCTACCACGGCAACGAGGTCCTCTACCACGCCTGCGAGTTCCCCGACCCCACGTGCGCGATGCTCGTGATCGACGCGGGGGCGCGCCAGGACCTCGTCGACTACAACCTCGGTCGGGCCCTGAACTTCCCCAACCCCGAGATGGTCGAGATGTTCTGCACCCACGGCGCCCGGGCCTCCTCAGACGACCTCCATCAGGCGGTCTGGCGCCGCCGTCCGCCGCGGACGATCGCCGCGCTGCTCGACGCCGGCGCGCCGCTCGACACGCCCGACGAGCAGGGCCTCACCCCGCTGCGGATCGCGATCCGTTGGGGCGACGACGACGTCGCCGCAACCCTGCGTCAGCGCGGCGCCGACGATGCCGCGGTCACCGACGACGATCGGGCGATCGGCAGCTTGCTCTGCGGCCGTGACGCGGGCGTCCCGGCGGCCGCGTCCTCCGCGCTGGACGAGATGCTGATGATGTCGGTTCAGGGCGGCCACCTCGAGGCGATGCGGCGGCTGCTCGACGCGGGCGCGCACGTCGACGGGGACTCCGACGGCGAGGGGACCCCGCTCGGCCAGGCCTGCTGGCGTGGCCGCGTGGAGATGGTCCGCGAGCTCGTCGGTCGCGGCGCTGCGCTGCGCTTCCACCACGGAGGCAGCGCGATCGGCGCCGCGCTCCACGGCTCGCGCCACTGCCATCAGCCCGAGGGCGGCCCGACGATGATGACGCTCGACGAGATCCCTAAGGAGCCGTACGCCGCGATCGTGCGATTCCTGCTCGACCGCGGCGCGATCGTGCCGGACCGGATCGGCGACGACAGCCCGCGGGCGACGACGCTGCTCGCTGAGCTCGGAATCGACCCGCCCACCTGAGGTGCGGCTTCTCGGATTACCTCGGCGAGGCGCTGGTAACCGTCGTCGACGCGGCGCTCCGCCAGGACCGCACTGCGGTTCGGACGTTCGGCGGCGCCGACCCGGCCGCGACGTCCTCGCTGTTCATGCTGACCTCCTTGGTTGTCATGGCAGGAATGGTGTCGCCGTCGGGATCACCTGGCCGTTGACGCAGCGGCCGGCCCGACCGACCAGGAACGCGACCAAACCGGCGACGCCGTCCGCGGGGTCGGCGGGCCCCGGAGCAACCGCGACCGCGTTCACGGTGATCCTCCGCCGGCCGAGTTCGCGGGCGAGAATCGGAGTCATCGCCTCTACGGCGCCCATGCTCGTCACGTAGGCACCGCAGGCAAGCTGGGCGAGCCCGACGATCGAGCTGCAGAGGTTGACGATCGCCCCGCCGTCGCGCAACTGACGCGCGGCCTGGCGATTGACCAGGAAGGCACCACGCGCGTTGGTCAGCAGCAGCGCATCGAACGTCGCCGGCTCGCAGTCGACCACCGAACCGACGCACAGTCGCCCGGCGGCATGGACGACAACGTCGACGCCGCCGAACGCCGCGTCCGTTTCCGTGAACAACCGCCCGACGTCGAGATCGTCGGCGACATCGGCGCGCACGGCCAGAGCCGCTCCCCGGGCGGCCAGGATCTCGTCGACGGTTGCGTCGGCGTCGCGCTGGCTGTCGGAGTAGGAGATGACGACCGCGTAGCCGCGGCGCGCGAGCTCGTTCGCGGCATTCCGCCCATGCCCGCATTCACCGCCGGTGACGATCGCCACCCCGTCATCCGGGGCGCTGTCGTGGGCGTTCGCGATCACTCCACCACGTTGGCTGCCGTGGGCCGTCGTCGCGCCAGGGAAAGCCCTGGTCGCATCCCTGGCCGTACTTGGCGTTCCGTTGCTCTGCTTTTAGGCTTCGCTGGGCGATGCCCCCTCAGCGCTTGCCTGCATTCCGGGGCCGGACCAGCGAGCGCGCGCTACTGGACCAGGTTGCTGGACGACGCGCGCGGGGGTGCAAGCGCGGTCCTCGTCATTGAGGGCGAGGCAGGCGTCGGCAAGACGGCGCTTCTGCGCTACGCCGCCCGGCAGGCAGCCGGCTTTCGACTCGTCCAGATCCCCGGGGTCGAGTCGGAGATGGAGCTCGCGTATGCGGGGTTGCATCAGCTCTGCGGGCCGATGCTCTCTCAGCTCGATGCGCTTCCAGAGCCGCAGCAAAACGCGTTGAGCGTCGCGTTTGGCCTCGCGTCCGGCGATCCTCCTGATCGCTTCCTGGTCGCCGTGGCCGTCCTCAGCCTGCTGTCCGCGGCGGCTGAGGACCGGCCGCTGCTGCTCTGCGTGGACGATCTGCAGTGGCTCGACGACGCCTCCGTGCAGGTCCTCGGGTTTGTCGCGCGCCGGTTGCTGGCCGAGCGGGTGGCGATCGTATTCACGGTGCGCGGCCGCGGCGAGGAGCGCGGGCTGGCAGACCTACAGCAGATCCGGCTCGAGGGGCTCGAGCGGGAGGATGCGAGGTCGTTGCTCGAATCGGTGCTCGCCGGACCGCTGGACCCGGGAGTACGGGAGCGAATCATCACCGAGACGCGCGGCAACCCGCTGGCGCTGCTCGAACTGGCCCGGGGGTCGACTCCGGCCGAGCTGGCGGGTGGGTTCGGCACGCCTCATGCCGTGCCGCTGTCGGAGAGCATCGAGGAAAGCTTTCGACGTCGGCTGGAAGCGCTCCCGGCGCAGACGAGACGGCTGGTGGTGCTGGCCGCAGCCGATCCGGTCGGCGAGCCGACGCTGGTATGGCGCGGGGCTCAACAGCTCGGGATTCCTCCCGAGGCAGCGGGCCCGGCCGCTGAGCTCGGGTTGCTTGAGTTCGGCGCCCAGGTCCGGTTTCGGCATCCGCTGGTGCGCTCAGCGGCCTACCGGTCTGCCTCGATCGAGGAGCGCCGCGCGGTGCATGGTGCCCTGGCGCAGGCCACCGACCCGGGGGTCGATCCCGATCGCCGGGCGTGGCATCTCGCGCAAGCGACACTGGGGCCCGACGAACAGGTTGCGACGGAGCTCGAACGCTGCGCGAACCGCGCGCAGGCTCGCGGCGGACTCGCGGCCGCTGCCGCGTTTCTCGAGCGCGCGACCTTGCTGACACCCGAGCGTTCGCGACGGGCGGCGCGCCAGCTCGCCGCGGCCGGCGCCAGCCGTGATGCCGGAGCGCTGGATGCGGCAGCGGCACTGGTGGCCTCGGTCGAGACCGACGAGCTCGACGAACTGGGGCGTGGGCGCTTCGGAATGCTGCAGGGACAGATCGCGTTTGACCAGCGGCGGGGCCGCAACGCATCGCGACGGCTCGCGGAGGCGGCACAGCGACTCGAGTCCGTCGACATCGACCTGGCTCGCAAGACGCATGTCGAGGCGATGGGCGCCGCGATGTGGGTCGGCGATCGGGACGGCCCCGGCGGGACGTGCACCGTAGCGCGCGCCGCGCAGCTCGCACCGAGGCCGCCCGGCCCGCCGACTGCGATCGACCTGCTGCTGGATGGGTTCGCGCTGCTCCTCGCTGACAGCTTCCGAGCCGCAGCGCCGTCGCTGAGCCGGGCCCTGGAGCTCGTGCTCGCCGAACAGGCCCCGACCGACGATCGCGGTCACTGGCTATGGCTCACCGTCGCCGGTAGCGCCGTCACCGTTCCCCAGGAGCTGTGGGACGCCGAAGCATGGCACGCGCTGGCCGCTCGCCGTGAACAGTTCGCGCGTGATACGGGCGCGCTCATGCAGCTCCAGTTCGCGGTCCACATGCTCGCGTGGTCCCACGTTCTCGCCGGCGACTTGAACAAGGCGACGATGCTGATCGAGGAAGATCGAGCGATCGCGGCCGCCACCGGCAATGCGACGGTCTCCTTCAGCGAGATCCTCGTGGCCGCGTGGCGTGGCGACGAACAACGAGCGACCGACCTGATCGAGACCACGGCACGGGGGGCGAGGGCACGCGGCTTGGGCCGAGTCGTCAACTTCACCGCCTACGCAAGCTCGGTCCTCAACAACGGGCTGGGGCAGCACGTCGAGGCACGCGAGGTGGCTCGATCGGCCTTCGCCGCGGATCACGCCGGTTACGGACCGTTCGTCGTACCCGAGCTCGCCGAGGCGGCAGCCAGGACCGGTGACACCGCCCTGCTTGGGTCGCTGCTCGAGTGGCTCACCGAGCGGACCCGCGCGACACCCAGCGACTGGTCAGTGGGGATCGAAGCCCGGATCCGTGCGCTGATCAGCGACGGCGCGGACGCCGACGACTTGCACCGGAGGTCGCTCGAGCTTCTGGGCCGTACCCGGCTCCGCGCCGAGCTCGCGCGTGGTCACCTGCTCTACGGCGAGTGGCTGCGCCGCCGCCATCGCCGCGTGGACGCACGCGAGCAGCTCGGCACCGCCCACGAGATGCTCGAGGCGATGGGGATCGAGGCGTTCGCGCAGCGCGCCGGGCGAGAGCTGCTGGCAACGGGCGCGACTGCCCGCAAGAGGACCATCGATACGCGCGATCAGCTGACCGCGCAGGAGCGCCAAATCGCGGCGCTCGCCCGCGACGGACTCTCGAACCCGGAGATCGGGGCCCGATTGTTCCTCAGCCCGCGCACGGTGGAATGGCACCTGCGCAAGGTATTCGGGAAGCTCGGGATCAGCTCGCGCAGGGAGCTCGGCCGAGCCCTACCCCGTCCGGACTCCGAGCCCGCGCCCGCATGACCGCCCAAGACCCGTGCCCGACGAACCGGAGGAATCATGACCACCGCAGACTCCCCCGTCCCATCCCAGCGCCGACCCGAGCTGGCCGGTCAGACCGTCGTCGTGATCGGCGGCAGCGCCGGCATCGGGCTCGAGACCGCCCGGCGGGCACGGGCCGAGGGAGCCGACGTGATCCTCACCGGCCGCAATCTCGACCGCCTGCAGCAGGCCGCGTTCGACGTCGGCGCGTACAGTACCGCGGCCTTTGACGCCAACGATCCGGGTGCGCTGGCCAGCTTCTGCCAGGGCCTGCCGACGCCGATCGACCACGTGTTGGTCGCCGCCGGCGGCCCCCACTACGGGCCGATCCTCGAGATGGAGCCCGAGGAGGTCCGCGACGCCCTCACCGGGCGGCCGCTGCTCGCGATCCACGTCGCCCGCAACGTCGCCGACAAGCTCAGGCCCGGTGGCTCGCTGCTGCTGGTGGGCGACACCGGTGGGCGACGCATCTCAGTCGGTCTGGGGATCGCGTCGGCGGTTACCGCGGCGATGCCGCCGCTCACCGCCAGCCTCGCGCTCGAGCTCGCGCCGATCCGGGTCAACCTGATCGCCCCGGGCTTCGTCGACACGCCGCTGTCAGCGTCGATCCTCGGCGACGGACTGCAAGCCCGCCGGGAGCAGCTCCGCGCGACGCTGCCGATCCGCCGCGTCATCGCACCCGCCGATGTCGCCGCGCTGGCCGTGCACCTGATGACCAACACGGCGCTCACCGGCGCGACCTACGACATCGACGGTGGGGAGCAGTTCGTGGAGTGACCCTCAGCTCAGCTTCAGGGCGCGGCGACGCCGGCCATGGGCTCCCGTTCGGGCGCGGGCTCGACCGCCCGGCGCTTGTCGCGCTTGCGGAAGAACTCGGCGCCTTCGATGCTGATGTGAGGCAGGATCCGGTCGAGCCAGTGGGGGATGTACCAGTTGATCTTGCCCATCAGGACCATCAGTGCCGGCACCAGCAGGCAGCGGACGATCGTGGCGTCGAGGATCACCGCGACCGCTAGGCCGATCCCGAACTGCTTGACGGTCGGGTCTCCGTTGAGCACGAAGCCGCCGAACACGAACACCATGATCGCGGCCGCGGCGGTGATCACCCTCGCGCTGGTGACCAGACCCGACACCACGCTTGACTTGTTGTCCTCGCCGGCATGGACGTGCTCCTCGATCTGGCTGACCAGGAACACCTCGTAGTCCATCGACAGGCCGAACAGGATCGCGAACATGAACAACGGCACGTAGGACACGATCGGCACGGACCCATTCAGGCCGATCAGGCCGTGCAGCCAGCCGTACTGGAAGATCGCGGTCAACACGCCGTAGGCCGCGCCGATCGACAGCACGTTCATCACCGCGGCCTGGATCGGAATCACCACCGTGCGGAACGCGAGCGTCAGCAGCAGGAAGCTGAGCGCGATCACCACCAGGATCTGGAGCAGCAGCTTGCTCGAGATGTTCGAAGCGAGATCGATGTAGCCGGCCGTCGTGCCGCCGACGTCGGCTTTCATGTCGGTGCCCTTCTCGGCCTTCGGAATCACCGTCTGCCTGAGGTTGTTGACCAGGCTGGTGGTCGCATTGTCGGCCGGGCCCTTAGTGGAGACCACGTTGAAGAACGCGGCGGTTCCGGCCTTGTCGATCTGAGCCGGGGTGACAGCGGCGACCCCCTTGGTCTGTGATACGTCGGTCTGGAGCGTCTGCAGCCGCGGGTCCGAACTGCTCTTCGCGGGTGACCCGAGCGACACCGCCACGATCAGCGGGCCGTTCACGCCGGGCCCGAAGTTCTTCGAGATCAGGTCGTACGCCCGCCGCGCGGTGGTCGAGGTCGACAGCGCGGCGACGTCCTTCTGGCCCAGGCTGAGCGACAGCAACGGGATCGCCAGCGGGATCAGGATCGCCAGCGCCGCCACGCCAGCGACCACCGGCCGGCCGGCCACGGCGTGGGCCCATCTTGCCCATGCGCCCTGCTTGTTGGCCGTCTCGTCGGGTCGGTTACGGACACGCAGCGAGTTGATCTTCGGTCCCGTGATCGCGAGCATCGCCGGCAGCAGGGTCAGCGCCGCGGACACCGCCACCACGACCGCGATCGCCGCCATCAGCCCCATCGTCGTGACCAGCGGGATGTCAGCGACCGCCAACGACACGAGCGCAATCGTCACCGTCCCGCCCGCGAATACCACCGCTCCCCCGGAGGTGGCGGCCGCCCGGGCGATCGATTCGCGCATGTCCATTCCGCCGTCGATGCCCCGGAAGTGCCGGGTCACGATGAACAGCGCGTAATCGATCCCGACGCCCAGGCCGATCATCGTGGCCAGCGTCGGCGCCACCGTCGAGACCGTCATCACGTGGCTGAGGATCCGGATGATCGCCAGCGTCGAGGCCAACGCCAGGATCGCGTTGAGAATCGGCAACAGCATCGACACCACGGTTCCGAACGTGAACGTCAGGATCACCATCGCCGCGATGATCCCGATCAGCTCGCTGGACTCAGTCGCGGGCTTTGACACCTTCTGCCCGAGCTGACCGCCGGTCTCGACCTGAATCCCGGCCGCATGGGCGGGCGTCGCGGCCGCGTCGATGATGTTCTGAGCGTCGTCGAGCGACATCGCGCCCGGACTCACCGATGTGGTGACCGACAGGTAACCCGTCGCCTGGTCCTTGCTCAGGGCCGAGGCACCCTGTGAGGTCAGCGGGTTGACGACCGAGGCCACGTCATGCTGTTTGGCGACGTCCGTCGCTGCCTGGTTGACCGCGCCGGCGTACTTCGAGTCGGTCAGCTTTCCGTTGGAGACGTGGAGCACGATCGGGCTGGACCCGTTCGCCTGATCGGGGAACGACTTGTTCAGCGCATCCGTGGCGCGCTGACTGTCGGTGCCGGGCAACGTCAGGTTGTCGTTCGTACTGTCGCCCATGCGCTGGGAGACGGCGACGAGCGCCACCGTCACCACCAGCCAGACGGCGAGCACCACGAATCGACGCCGGACGCAAAACCGCGCCACCCCGTACAGCACACGTGCCATGACAAGCCCCTTTCCTCTCCGTCAGCGTTTCGCCGCCGGCTGCGTTTGGCCTGACGCCATCCTGCGGACGCCCCCCACCCCGGACAAGAGGGGAACCCCGTGTGTTTCCCCTACGGTTTTCGGGTCGCCCCCCCGCGCCTCCCGAGTGCCGCCGAGCTAGTCGCCGATGGCCTGGGCCAGCTGGAAGCGGGAGCGGATCCCGAGCTTCTGGTAGGCGCTGCTGAGATGGCGCTCGATCGTCTTTTCGGTGACGAACAACGCTTCTGCCACCTCGCGGTTGGTGCGGCCCTCGGCAGCCTGTCGGCACACCCGCCACTCGGCCGCGGTCAGCGCGTGCGGCCCGGTCAGCTCAACCCGGGCGCGACGCCCCGGCCCCGATTGCAGCTCGGCCCGCGCGCGCTCGGCCAGCGGGATCGCCCCGCACTGGCCCGCGAGCGTCATCGCCCGGCGCTGAGCTTCGCGACCTTCGCGACGCCGGCGAACCCGAGTCAACTCGGCACCGAGATCGGCCAGCGCGTACGCGAGCTCCAGGCGCGCGGCGCTGGGCTCGAGCACCGACACGGCCTCCTCGAGCAACGGCAGCCGTTCGTCTCCGCCAATCGCCGCCGCCGCCGCGCGCAGCGACATGCCGAGCGCCCCGGGCGCTCCGACCTCTCGAGCGATCGCGAGCTGCTCGCGCGCCATCGATCTGGCCGTGTCGTCCTCGCCCAGCGAGGCAAGCGCTTGTGCGGCGAGCGCCCTCCAGGCGCTCGGCCAGAGCACATTCAGCGCCTCGAGCCGCCGGCCACACCAGAGCAGGTCCTCGACGCCCTCGCGGACCTGGCCCTGAGCGATCCGCAGTCGCCCGCGGGCGACCAGGAGTTCGGACACATACGTACGGTCCTCGGGGACGTCGAGCACATCGGCCATCGGCGCGAGCTCGGCCGCCTCAGCCACTGCTCCGCGCTCGATCGCCGCCTCGATCGCCACCGCGACGAGCTGGAGGACGACGAAGTGCGGCGGCTCGATCAGCAGCAGGCCGGTCTCGGCCTCGACCTGTGCGTCGTGAAGCGATCCGCGGGCGAGCGCAATCGCGGCGCGCTGCCCGTGGATCAGGCCCTGTCTCGCGGCATGGCCCTCGCGGCGGGCGCCCTCCAGCGCCATGTCGAGCAGCCGCATCGACGGCTCGTAGCGCTCGGCCAGCCGCAGCGTCTGGACCGCCAGGAAGCCGGCGTTGATCCTCGTCGCGGGCGGAAGGCCCGCCGCCAGCGCGGCCTCAACCTCATCGGCCGCGGCTTTGGCCGGTCCGCCCTGGAGCTGCTGCTCCTGGGCGGTGTGGATCCTCGCCACCGCCTCGAACCCCGGGTGACCCCGTGCCCGTTCGCGGTAGCGCTGCAAGTGCTCGCCGAGATCTCTCCGCATCCTCGGGACGGCGGCGGCGACCGTCAGCAGGTCGGAGCCGACCTCGAGCGAGCGGTCGACGTCCCGTGGCGAGAGCTCGCGGGCCAGCGACTCCAGGGCGTCGACGGCGGCCTCGGCCGAGCGCCCGCCCGAAACGATCGCGCACCGCGCGAGCCACGATGCCGCGTCCGCCTGAGTCGCCAGGGTTCCGCCTGACGCCAGCGCGGCACGCAGGTGCTCCTCGGCCGACTCGAACTGCATCGCGGCCACCTCGTAGCGACCGAGCTCGCTGAGGATCTCGCCTCGCTCCTGCTCCGGCGGGGATTCCTCGAGCGCGCGCCGCAGGCGCACGGCTGCCGCGCGCGGAGCGCCGCGTCGCGCCGCTGCGTTCGCCGCCGACCTCAGTGTCTCGACCCTGCCCTGCTCCCCCGTCGGTGCGCTCAGCAGCAGATGTGCGGTGATCCGCTCGGACGAAGCGCCGTCCCGCGCCAACGCGCCGGCCGCGGCGGCGTGGCGCGCCTGGCGCTCGCCGGGGGCAAGGTCCTCGTACAGTGCCGCGCGCACGATCGGGTGCACGAACCCGAGGCGTTCGCCGTCGACGAAGATGTCCGCGCGGACCAGGTCATCGGCCGCAGCGCGGGCCGCATCCTCGCTCAGGCCCGAAACGCGGGCCGCCAGCGGCAGCGGTGTGTCGTCCCCGAGCACGGCGACAGCCGTCGCCAGCTCGCTCGCAGACGGGCCGAGCGTCGCGAGTCGATGCAGCACGAACCGGCTGACCGCGGCCGGGCCGACCGCCTGGACCTCGTTCGCGGCCTCGGCCGTCGGCGCGATCGCCGCCGCGTCGAGGGCCCGGAGCAGCTCGCGCAGGAACAGCGGGTTGCCCCCGGTCGCGGCGTGGCACGCGCGGCAGAAATCCTCGTCGGCGCTCTCCCCCAGTCGCTCCCGGGTCAACGCCGCCGCGGCGGGCTCGCTCAGCGGCCGCGGATACAGCGCGACGGCCGACGGACGCGAGATCACCTGGGCCCACACCGACCCGGACTCGTCGACGGCCGAATCCGGCGGACGCCCGGCCAGCGCCATCGCCACCGGAAGCCCCTCGATTCGCTGCGCGAGGTACGCCAGGAAGCGCAGCGACTCCAAATCGGCCCACTGGCAATCGTCGACCAGCACCGCCAGCGGAGCCCGGTCGGCGAGGTTCACCACGAGCCAGTAGAGGCTGTGCAGCGCCTCGAACCCGCCGTCGGCCCGCACCGGATGCTCCTCGTCGGCCTCGAACAGGCGCGCCGCGGGACCCGCTCCGCCCGCGAACGGATCGCCGCCGGCCGGCGGCTCGTTGACCACCGGCTCCAGCAGCTGGCGCACGACGCCGAACGCAAACGGCTGTTCGAGCTCAGAGCCCCTCCCCTCGAGCGGCGTCACGCCCGCCCGTTCGGCCGCCGCGCGCGCCTCGCGCATCAGCCCGGTCTTGCCGACTCCGGCAGGGCCCTCAACGAGGATCAGCGTCCCCTCTCCGGCGCAGGCACGGTCGAGCCCTTCACGAAACGCCCCAAGCTCGCGCTCGCGCTCGCGCAAAGCTCCCACTCCACTGAGCGCCACCGCGTGACCATACACCGCGCGCCGCTGATCTGGCGCAGATCGAAACCCGAGGGAAAACCTTGGGGGATCCTCCCTTGTGAGCGAAGCCGGTCCGCCCGATCATCCCGCTCGATGCAGAGCATCACCGAGCTCAACAAGCGAAAGGTCCAGCTGTTCGTCGAGGCCGTGTGGAACAACGGTCGACTGGAACTGATCGACCTGCTGGTGGCCGCCGACTACGTGGGCCACGTTCCCAGCCTCGATCCGGCGGTGATCGGGCCGGAGGGCGTGCGCCGGCTCGTATCGAGCCACCGCGGCGCGCATCCCAACCTGTACGTCAAGATCGAGGACCAGATCGCCGAGGACGACCGGGTCGTGACCCGTTGGCACGCAATGACGGCCGGCAGTCCCCCGGCCGGGAGCGCGCGGGCCGAGCCGACGCCGTGCTGCAGCGGAATTACGATCATCCGGCTGCTGGCCGGCAAGCAGGTCGACGAGCACACGCAATACACCCGGCTTGCGCGGCGCGAGCCCGCTGGGCTCATAGTGGGATGAATCGCCGGGCGCTCGACCGCGTGCGCCAGCAGCTTTCGCAGCTGGTCGCGCTGGGTGCTCTGCCAACCGCTCGACGTCCCAGTCCAGGCGCTGGATGTGACCGTCGAGGCGCTCCGCGCCCGCTTCGGGACGTTGCTCGCCGGACGCCTGCCCGGGCTCGATCGCCTGGTCGAGCCGGTGGCCGGCGCCGATCGTCGCTCCGTGATACCCGCGCGCCAAGGCCGTCCCGAACGGCGCGCGCGGTGCTTTCAGGGGCCCGGGCTCGCGTAGCATGGACTGGGAGCGATGGACGAGGCCGTGCAGATAAGGCTGTTCGGGGCCTTCGCGGTCAGCGTAGGCGGAGAGGTTGTGCCCGAGGGCGCGTGGCGCCTGCGTAAGGCCAAGAGTCTGGTGAAGCTGCTCGCGCTGGCGCCTGAGCATCGAGTTCATCGGGAACAGGCGACTGAGTTGTTGTGGCCTGAGCGGGCGCGTGAGGCGGCGGCCAATAATTTTCATCAGGCGTTGTATGTCGCGCGGCGGGCGCTGGAGGCGGCGGGCGCCGAGGCTTCGGCTGTGCTCCCGTTGCGGGACGACATGCTGGTGCTGTGTCCGGGCGCGAGCGTGGAGGTCGACGTCGACGCGTTCGAGGCGGCGGTCGCGCGCGCTCGTGAAACTGGCGAGTTGTCGGACTATCGGGCGGCACTCGAGTTCCACGGCGGTGAGCTTCTCCCTGAGGATCGCTTCGAAGCGTGGGCGGTCGGTCGGCGGGAGGCGGTGAGCGAGGCGCACCTGGCACTGCTGCTCGACGTTTCCACCCTTCTGGATCAAGGCGGGGACGCGGAAGCGGCCATCGCGGCGCTCGAACAGGTTGTGGTGATCGATCCGCTGCACGAAGGCGCTCAGCGCGCGCTGATGCGGCTGTTCGCCGCCGCGGGTAGGCGCCAGCACGCGCTGGCGCAGTATCAGCGGTTGCGCGAGGCGCTTCGGCGCGACCTGGAGGCGGAGCCCGACCCTCAGACCGCGCGCTTGTATCGGGCGCTGCTGCGTGGTGACGCGAGCTTTGACCCACCCGATCAGGAGCCGCGCCGGCAGGCGGCACACGCGTTGCGCGCAGGCCGGGTCGAGCCTGCTCGCCATAACCTGCCAATCGCGTTGACGAGCTTCATCGGGCGCGACCGAGAGCTGCGTGAGGTTGCCCGTCTGCTTGACGGTAATCGCTTGCTCACGCTCACCGGCGCCGGAGGCTCCGGCAAGACCCGCCTCGCCCTCGAGGCTGCGACGGCGCGGCTGGGCGCGTGCCGCGAAGGTGTCTGGCTGGTGGAGCTGGATGGGCTCGGCGATCCCGCGTTGGTGCCCGCGGCGACCGCCTCCGCGCTCGGTCTCACGCTTGCCCCTCAGCGCGCGGCCCTGGATGGCCTCGGCGCCCAACTCAGCCAGTCACAGGCGTTGCTGATCCTGGACAACTGCGAGCATCTAGTCGCGGCCTGCGCGATTCTGGCCGAACACCTGCTGGGGGCCTGCTCGGGGCTGCGAATGCTGGCGACGAGCCGCGAGCCCCTGCGTGTCCCGGGAGAGGTGACCTGGCGGGTCCCGTCGTTGACACTGCCGGCCCCGGGGCGGTCCGTGAAGCCTTCGGAGCTGGCCTCGTACGAGTCGATACGTCTGTTCTGCGAGCGCGCGGGCGACGTCGCGTCGGGCTTTGCGCTGGGCGAGGGCAACGCCGGCGCGGTGGCCGAGATCTGCTTGCGGCTGGACGGGATGCCGCTCGCGCTGGAGCTCGCCGCTGCCCGCGTGGGGGCGCTCTCGCCCGCTCAGATCGCGGAGCGACTGGGCGATTGCCTCGCCGTCCTGACGGCCGGGAACCGGTCGGCGTTCGACCGCCAGCAGACGCTCAGGGCCACGCTAAGTTGGAGCCACGCGCTGTTGACGTCGACCGAGCGCGCGCTGTTTCGCCGGCTGGGCGTCTTTGCCGGGACCTTCGCACTGGAGGCCACCGAGGAGGTGGCGGCGGGCGAGGGTCTGGATCAGCGCCGCGTCGCTGACCTCCTGGGGCGACTTGTCGACAAGTCGCTGGTGGTGGCCGAGGATGACAGCGACGGCTACCGGTATCGCCTGCTCGAGCCCATGCGCCAGTACGCGCGCGAGCTTCTCGTCGAGGCGGGCGAGGCGACGACCCTGGAGGCGCGTCATCACGCCTTCTACCTCGAGCTCGCCCGGGCGGCCGATCCCGAGGGCGCGGCAGCCGGGCCGATTCTCGCGGCCGGCCGGCTCGAGGCCGATCACGACAACCTGCGCGCGGCGCTCGGGTGGGCACTGCGCCACGAACCCCAGCAGGCCTTGAGGCTGGCCGTCCACATGGGTCCGATGTGGATGTCCGGAAGTCATTTTCAGGAGGGCAGCGGGTGGCTGCAGGCGGCGCTCGAGGCGGCCCCGGCACCCACCGAGCTTCGCGCGGAGGCTCTGCGCACCGCGTGCGGGCTGGAGCTGCGCCTAGGCCGGGGCGGCGGCGTGTGCGAGCTGGGTACCGAGCGGGTCTCGATCTTCCGGGCGCTGGGCGACCGCCGCGCCGTCGCCCACGCGCTCGATGAGGTCGGCGTCTACGAGTACATGACCGGTCGCTACGACCGCGCCGAGCGCCTCTACGCCGAGAGCCGCGCGCTGGCCGAGGAGCTCGACGATCGCAAGGTGGCGGCGGCGGTTCTGCACTCCTGTGGCGTGCTCGCCCAGTGCCGCGGCGACTTCGCGGGCGCCCGCGAGAACCTGCTGGACAGCCTTGCCCGGTTGCGTGAGGTGCCCGCCGGGGACGGGGAGGTGTTCTTTCGGGTACATACGGTGGGGCTGTTCGTCGCGGGGGACGGGCCGGGCGGCGCGCCGCGAATGTACTTTGAGGAGACCGCGCAGTTCTTTCGCCGCGTGGACGCGAGGAGTGCTATCGGTTACGCCCTGGCCGGGCTCGGCGACGTCGCCCGCGCCCAGGGGCTCGGCGAGCCGGCGCGCGAGCGCCTGACCGAGAGCCTTGCGCACTTCCGCGAGGCGCGCGACGCGATGGGCACGGCGTTCGCGCTGAACCGCCTCGGCAACCTCGCCGGCGCTCTAGGGGAGCACGAGCTCGGCCGCGAGTGGCTGGAGGAGGGGCTGACACTGCGCCGCGATCTCGGTGACCGCAGAGGTGTCGGCATGACGCTGGGCAACCTCGGCATCCTTGCCGCCCGCGCCGGCGACCTCGAGCGAGGCCGGTCGCTTCTCGGCGACGCGTTGGCGCTGTTCGAGGAGACCGACGACGTGCCCGGCCAGATGGGTATGCGGCTAAATCTCGGCAACATCGCCGCCGACGCAGGCGAGCATGCACGCGCCCGTGAGCTGCTCGAAGCGAGCCGGGAGCTGGCCGAACCGCAGCGCCTGTTGCGCTGCGCGGGCTGGTTAACGCTGATGTTGGCCGAGCTGGCGATCGCCGACGGTGACGCCGAGCGCGCGGCGCGGCTGCTCGACCAGGCGCTCGAGCGCCTGCGGCCGCTTGGCGATCGTTGGGGTGTGGCCCGCTGCTTAGAGCTCGATCAAGCGGTCGCTAAGGGGTCGCTAAGTCAGGCCCGACAGGGTTGAAGGCGTTCGCAGGATTCCGCCTTCAAGGAGCTCGAAGACATGACCATAGAAGCGACCACCCCTCACGTGCTCGGCGACGCGACGCTCATCGAGCTCGAGCAGGGCGTGCGCGGCCAGCTGATCCGGCCCTCCGACGAGGCCTACGACGAGGCGCGCGCGATTTGGAACGGCGCCCACGACCGGCGGCCGGCGCTGATCGTCCGCTGCGCCGGCGTCGCTGACGTGATGCGCGCGGTGGACTTTGCGCGCAGCGAGAACCTGCTCGTCGCCGTCCGCGGTGGCGGGCACTCCCTCCCCGGTTTCTCCACCTGCGACGGCGGGGTGGTCGTCGACCTGTCGGCCATGACCGCCGTGCGAGTCGACCCGGTGCGTCGCACCGTCAGTGCCGAGGGCGGATGCACGTGGGCAGACCTCGATCACGAGACGCAGGCCTTCGGCCTCGCGGTGACCGGTGGGCTCGTGTCCACCACGGGGATCGCCGGGTTCACGCTCGGGGGCGGCATCGGCTGGCTGGTGCGCAAGCTCGGCCTGACCTGCGACAACCTGATCGCGGCCGACGTCGTCACCGCAGACGGACAGCTCGTGCATGTCAGCGAGGAGGAGAATCCCGAGCTGCTGTGGGGCTTGCGCGGCGGCGGGGGGAACTTCGGTATCGCGACCGCGCTTGAGTACCGGCTGCATCCGATCGGACCGATGCTGCTGGCTGGCCCGATCTTCTTCGCGGGCGACCGCGCCGAAGAGGTGTTGCGCTTTTACCGCGAGTGGGTGCGCGAGCTGCCCGACGAGCTGACGACGCTGGCCGGTCTCATGACTGCTCCGCCCGCGCCGTTTCTCCCCGAAGCGGTGCACGGGAAGCCGATCGTCGCGGTCATCGCCGTCCACGCCGGCGAGCCCGAGCGCGGCCGCGCACTGGTGCAGCCCCTGAAAGATCTCGGCGACCCGATCGCCGACCTCATCGGCGTCATGCCCTACACGGCGATGCAGAGCCTGCTCGACGCGCTGTGGACCCGTGGCGCGCACAACTACATGCGCTCCGCATACGTCAACGAGCTCAATGACGCGGCAATCGCGGCGATTGTCGGCCAGCACCTCGCGGTGCCCTCGCCGCACTCCGAGATTCACCTTCACCACTTTGGCGGCGCGGTGGCGCGCGTCGGCGACGACGAAGCGGCATTCGGTGACCGCTCGGCGCAGTACGTGCTCAACGTGATCGCCCGCTCGCCCGACGCCGAAGGCTTTGACGCCAACGTGGCCTGGGCGCGCGACACCACCCAGGCGCTGACCCCCGTCAGCCGTGACGGGGCCTACGTCAACTTCATGGGCGATGCCGGCGACGAGCGGCTGCGCGCCTCCTACGGCGACGCGAAGTACGAGCGACTGGTGGCGCTCAAGCGCCAGTACGACCCGACCAACCTCTTCCAGCTCAACCAGAACATCACTCCGTAGCTGGTACCGGGGACGGCCGCGAACCCGCGCAGTGCGCTGGCGGGCCGACTCCGCCTGCGACGAACCATCCTCGACGAAAGGACCACGCAATGAAACGACTCATCATCATCACCGCGCTCCTCGGCGCGCTCGGCACCACCGCAGTGGCGCTGGCGGCGAGCGGACCCCCGATCACCGAGAAGATCCTCGGGGCCTCGAGCATCTCGCACCGCTACACGATCGACGTCGGAAAGCCCGCCGACGTGGTCATCGCCCAGGCGACGGTTCCGCCCGGGGCGAGCTTCGGATGGCACTCTCACCGAGCCGCCGTGGTGGCGCTGGTCAAGTCCGGCACGCTGACGCTCTACGACAGCGCCGACCGGACCTGCACCCCGCAGCGCTACTCGGCAGGGCAGGGCTTCATCGAGCACCGAAACCACGTCCATCTCGCCCGAAACGAAGGTCACAAGCCGGCTGTGGTGCTCGTCACGTACCTCGGCCTCCAGCACGGGGTCAACCCTGACGTGCCGGCTGCAAGCCCCGGGAACTGTCCCTTCTAGCCACGGTCGGCGCGCTTCCTAGATAAGGCGCCGGGAGTCACTAATGAACACCCAGCTCAACCACCTCGTTGCTCGGCAACGCATAGCCGACCTGCAACGACCCGCTGAACATGCGCGACTCGCAACAGACGCGGGTACCCGGCGGCGCGGCTCGCGCGAATCGAATCCGGTCGTGTGTGCCCTGCCGATGCCGACGGCCCACCCGTCGCCCGAAGCCTGGCCGGTCCCCGAGCGCGCCGCCCGGCTGCTCGATGGGGCCCTCAGCCAGACGCCACAGCGTCTTCTGCGTCAATGACCATCGTGAGGGGATCTTCATTAGCGAGCAGCAGCTAGTCAGTGAGCGCCAGATCAGCCGCGGTCTCGCGGACAACAACACTCAGCTGGACCCTCTGGAACTGGTGGTGGCGGCCTTCGGCGAGGCGGATGGGTGGCGCGTCGATCGCCACCCCCGCTTGGTGGCCGACACCACCGGTGACGGTCGCGCCGACATCGTCGGCTTCGGCTACGACGGCGTCTGGGTCTCGCGCGCGAAACCGGTCCAGAGCTTCACGGCGCCGGAGCTCGTCGTCGCCAACTTCGGCTATGACGCCGGCTGGCGGGTCGAGCTCCACCCCCGCCTGGTCGCTGACATCACCAATGACGGCCGAGTCGTCGGCTTTCGCGGCGACGGCGTCTCGGTCCCCCACGCCCAACAGAGGTGAAGCAGCGCCACTCTCCGGTCAGTCCAGCCGGGGATGGCGGTCGGTCAGCCGGCTCGCGGCCTCCCAGGCGGCGGCGTGCTCGAGCAGGCGGCGGTCCTGGCGGTAGCGACCCACGAATTGCATCCCGACCGGCAGTCCCGAGTTCGTGAACCCGGCCGGAACGGCGACGACCGGGTGGGCGCAGACGGTGACACGCGAGCACACGCGCATCCACCCGAGGTAGTGGGGCATCACGACGCCGGCGACCTCAGCCGGGTACTCGAGATCGACCGCGAACGGCACCACCTGCGCCGCCGGCGCGACCAGGAGATCGAATCGCTCGAGCAGCTCGGCGACGGTGGCGAACACCGCTGACCGGGCCGCGATTGCCCGGGCTACGGCCGGGCCGTCGAGCGCCATGCCCTGGTCGATGTTCCACAACAGGGTCGCTTTTGCCGTCTTGCGCAGCGTCGGCAGGATCGGAGCAAACGCGCGCACGAACGCGACCGCCCGTAACGTCTCAAACGCCTCGTCGGCGGCGCCCAGATCCACCCCAACGTCGTGGACATCACAGCCCAGGCCTTCGAGCCGCGCCCGGGCGCCATCGAGCACTCGCAGCACCTCGGGCTCGATCGGCAGTCCGCCGAGATCCGGGCACCAGGCGATACGCAAGCCGGTCAGTCCACCGCGCAGTTCGGCAGCAAACGTCGCCCGGTCACCGTGCGACAGCGGAGAGCGCGGATCCGGTCCGCTGATCGCGGTGAGCATCAGCGCGAGGTCACCCACGGTGCGGGCCATCGGCCCTACGACCGTGGCGACGTCCCACACGTCGCTCTCACCGCTGTCGGGCACCAACCCAGGCGTCGGGCGCAGCCCGACGACGTTGTTAAACGACGCCGGGTTGCGGATGCTGCCCCCGTGATCGGAACCATCGGCGATCGGGATCAGGCAGATGCCGGGTCATCACCTCCCGCGCCGACAGCTCCCGCTTGCGCAGCGCCGCCGCGAGCTCTGTTGCCGTCCACCAGTGCAGCGCGCTGCGACCGGAGTCGTGGCTCGGGTTCATATAGATCGCATCATCCCCGACCGCAAGCTCATAAATGAACCGCCCCCCGTAGGTGCGGAGGGCGGTTCGTTGCGGAGGTGGAGACGGCGGGAATTGAACCCGCGCTTTATTCCCACCGTGATGCCTCCCTTACTGCTCGCGACACCGCGCATCCTACAGACGGAGTCGCCAACAATTACTTCGACGACCTCGGGTTCGACACCCCCTCGGTTGAAACGAATCCTTCCGACACGCTGTGCACACGCTGACTGCTGCGCGCAACGGGACGTACCGGTCTCGAAAACCGGTATGGGCGGTTCCGTCCATCGAGGGTTCGAATCCCTCCCTCTCCGCTAGATACCTGGGTTTCTGCGTCCTAGCAGGGAAATCGGGGTGCCTCCAGGCCGGTGCGTGGGGTCGTAACGGTGGGTCAACGCAGGCCAGCGTAGGCCCCTGTTTTTGGCCTTTCGTTCCCTTTTCGTTCCCTCGAGGGGTTTTCCCCGAGTGGTCAGATCGGCGACCAATCGCGCTAGCGGGCGAGCTCGCGGAGGTCGTCTGTGAGCGATAGAGCTGCCTGGCTCGAGGACTGGTGCCCGCGATGCGGCGCTGCTCCCGGCTCGCGTTGCCGCCTGCCCTTCGCGGCTGGAAACGACTCAGCGCTCGCGCTTTCGCATCTGCATCCAGCCCGCGGATGGCGGAGCCGCTCATGCCCGACGTGTCAGGCCATACGTGGGGAGGCTTGCCGCGCTCATATCGGGCGCGCCGCCGTCGAGCCGCACGCGACTCGGCTCCGTCCAAACCAGCTCGAGATCTTCGATGAGAAGGTCTGGACGGAGCTCGAGCGCCGAGAATTGATCGAAGCCGTCGTCACGTTCTCCACCCACCCAGGGCCGGGTGGGATCACGCACTCGGTGCGGTTGCGAAGCCATCGCCCGAGCTTCGGCTACGCGCCGAACTGCCCGACCGACGACGAGCTGCAGTTCGCGTTAGCCGAACCGCTATGGGCGCAGTGCGGGTTCTTCGCCGGCCAGTCGGCGCGCGGCGAGGTGGTCTGGAACGTTCAAGATCGGCGCGTGACGGTCGCCGGAACTCGTGGCGGCCAACCGTTCCGGGAGGAAGTCGAGTGAGCCGCCCGTGCCCACCAGAGCTTCGGCCGCAGGTTCACCACGGTCCGACGCACGCGCGAGGACCACCAGCCGATGCCGCCTCTCGGAAACGAGAAAGACCGGGTGGCAGCCCGGTCTCTCAACCAATAGGCGCCAACAGCGCCGAGCAATTCACACGCGCAGGCGCAGTGTAGCCGGGCTCCGGACGGACCCAAGGGCTATGGCGAGCGTATGTGCGCCGCAAGCGGCGGGCCTGAGCGTCATCGCGAGCGTCCATATCCATGGCGCTGGCGATGACTTTCAGCCACACCTGGCCACTCGCGCGGCAGCGTGTCCCAGCCTCTCGCGGGCCTCGAGCTGCGCGTCTCGCCTGCGAAATCATCTCTTGTCGGGAGCGCTTGCCGTGAGCCGTCGCGCGATCGCCGCAGCGCTAGCACTCCGCGAAATCTCGCCGGCCGAACGCCTCGTCGCGTTCTCGTTGGCGAGCTTCGCCAATCGCGACCAGTTGGCGTGGCCCAGCAACCCTGTGGCCATCGGCCGCGCCAGTCTCAGCCGCAGTCAGTACCTACACGCGCGCGACCGGCTGACGGACGGCGGATTGATCTCGATCGCCGAACGCGGCGGCGGCCGTGGGCGCTCGACAACGATCAAGCTCGACTTTGCTCTGGCAGGCCCGTGGTGGGACGGACCCGTCAATCCGCAGCTGTTCGAGGCCGTCCTAAGCCGCAGCTCGGCACGGGGGCCTGCTCGCCAGCTACTCGCCGCGATTGCAGCAATGGCAGACGCGGACCAACAACTGAGCGGCGTCACAACTGACGAGCTCCGTCTCGCCGCAGGATTGGCAGACAGTACCTACCGGCGTGCTCGCGCTGCCCTCGTAAGCTCGGGAGGCGTCGTTCTGCAGGGCGCCGGCGGGGGGCGCGGCAGGACCAATCGCTGGCACATAAGCCGACCGTCAGTCACCGAGAGTGCCGCGACCGCACCTCGTCCGCGCCGCGTCGCGCCAGCTCCAGGGTCACGGCCGCTGCTGTTCACGGTTTCCGCATCGGCTGCCTCAAAGGACGCCCTGTCACGAAGCGCGGGCGGGGCGGCGGACTCGAGGATCGGTCGCCTCTCAAGCCGCGATCGTGCCGTTCCCACCCACGCATCACACCGCGCCAACTCGGACGGTCCACGTCCGACCGGCGCTTCGCATGAAATGGGCGCTCAGACCCGCACCGTTTCCTCCTCAAAGGGTCCGGACGTGAGCGGGGTTTCGCTCAAAAAGGGCGCTCAGACCCGGACGGTTTCCGTCCTAAACGGTCCGGACGTGAGCGGGGTTTCGCTCGAAAACCCCGCTCAGACCCGGACGGTTTCCGGCAGACCCCCCCCTCTCTGTCAACGTCCGGCGAGACGCTCACCATCGAGGAATCAATGACCTTGAGGGCGAGAACGGAGAACGCCGGAGATGTTGGAGTCGAGTACGAATGGAGCAGGGCCTGCGGATGAGGCTGCCGCCGGCCGCGAAGACCCGCGCGCCGTAGGCGGGCTGGGATTCGTGGCCGGCGGGCGCGCCGCCGGGGCGGGGGTGCGTGACCCGGAGTTGGTCGAGCAGGCCAAGCGGCGGTCGTTTACGGCGCAGTACAAGGCGCGGATCCTCGTCGAGGCTGACGCGTGCACCAGGCCGGGTGAGGTCGGCGAGCTGCTGCGCCGCGAGGGGCTGTACACGTCGCACTTGACGTATTGGCGCAAGCAGCGCAAGGACGGCGCGCTGAAGGAGCTCGGCAAGCCGCGCGGGCGCAAGCCGGTCGACAGGCGCGAGCGGGAGATCGCCGCGCTGAGGCGGCGGGCTGAGCGTGCGGAGGCGGAGCTTGTGAAGGCGCGTCGGGTGATCGAGATCCAGGGAAACGTCTCAGCGCTGTTGGAGGAGATGCTCGGTTCCGAGAGCGCGCCGAGGAGCACCGAGCGATGATCGTCGCGACCGTCGAGGAGCTGACACCGATCATCGGCACACGGCCGGCGTGTCGGGCGCTGGGTGCCTCGACCGCCACGATCTACCGCCGTCGCCGCCCGCCCGAGCCCACGCCACCGAAGCCGCGGCCGACGCCGGCCCGGGCGCTGTCAGAGCCCGAGCGCCAGCAAGTGCTCGAGGTGCTGCATTCCGAGCGGTTCGTCGACGTCGCCCCGGAGGAGACCTGGGCGACGCTGCTGGACGAGGGCACCTACCTGTGCTCGACCCGGACGATGTACCGGATCCTCGCTGCCCGCCACGGTGGCGTGCGCGACCGGCGCGATCAGCTCACCCACCCGCCCTACGCGAAGCCCGAGCTGCTGGCTGAGCGGCCGAACGAGCTGTGGTCGTGGGACGTGAGCAAGCTGAAAGGCCCTGCGAAGTGGACGTGGTTCTACCTGTACGTGATCCTCGACGTGTTCAGCCGCTACGTCGTCGGTTGGACGGTGCAGTACCGGGAGAACGCGCAACTCGCCAAGGCGCTGATCGAGCAGGCAACCGAGCAGCAGCAGATCACCCCCAGGATCCTGACGCTGCACGCCGATCGCGGCGCGCCGCAGCGCGCCAAGCCGGTGGCGTTCCTGCTGGCCGATCTCGGCATCACGAAGACACACTCGCGCCCGTACACCTCCAGCGACAACCCCTACAGCGAGGCGCAGTTCAAAACGCTGAAGTACCGGCCCGAGTTCCCTGCCCGGTTCGACTCGATCGAGGACGCCCGCGCTCACTGCCGAGCGTTCTTCGACTGGTACAACCACGCCCACCGCCACTCCGGGATCGGCCTGATGACCCCGGCCGCCGTCCACCACGGCCAGGCGCCCGAGCTACACGCCGCCCGTGCCCGCGTGCTTGACGCCGCCTACGAGCGCCATCCCGAACGGTTCGTCCGCAAGCCGCCCGCGCCCCCCGAACTGCCCACCACGGCCTGGATCAACAGGCCGAAGGAGGCCGCCACCGCTCACTAAATTCGAACACGAAGCGTCTCACCGAGCTTGACAGGCTCCGCCCGGCACAAACCCCGCCAGAAACCCCGCCACCCAACGCGCGCGGGGGGAAGGAACCCCAGAACCAAAGAACACCTCACCCCCCTAACCCCCCTGAAGGGGGGAACCAGGTCGAGGACTCCGTTCTCGTCGAAGAGACCTACCTGAGTGCACGCGGGCGAAGACGCCGACGAACCGTCCATCTCGACCTAGCTGACACGCGCCGCACCCTCGAGATCCCGACTGTCCAAGACAGCACGGACTGGCAGCGGCTCCGCGACAACCTCGCCCTCAAGATCGACGAGAGCACGTTCGAGATCTGGCTTGAACCACTCGAGCTGGTCGCCGTCGACGACACCACCACGCTCGTAATCAACAGCCCGCCCTCGACGCAGTCATGGATCGACCGTCGATTCGGACCCGTGATCGCCAAACACGCCGAAGAGCTCGGGCGAAGAGTCCGGTTCGCAGACGAGCTCGAGCGGTACGCGCTGACGCGACCAATAACCACCGCAGAGCAGCACAGGAGGAATGCATGCTGACCGCAATCGCCCAAGCCAAAGGCGGAGTCGGAAAGACAACTTCCGCCATCAACATCGGAGTGCTGCTCGCACGCCAAGACCGGCGCGTCCTGCTCGTCGACACTGACCCGCAGGCCGCGCTGACCCGCCAACTCGGGCTCGAACCCGACTCGGCGCCAACACTCGTTGATGTGCTGACCGGAACCGCTGATGCCGGGGCCGCGATCCGAAGATCCGTCCACGGCGTCGACGTCCTCCCAGGCGCGCCGGCTCTGGCAGGTGTCGAGATGAGCCTCGTCGCCGAGATGGGCCGAGAGCGATTCCTACTAGACGCTCTCGACGACACGATCGAGAGTTACGACGAGCTCCTCATCGACACCCCACCCAACCTCGGATTGCTCACGGTAAACGCGCTCGTCTGCGCTACCTGCGTAATCGCCCCGGTCAGCGCCGAAGACGAAGGAGCAATTCACGGAATCGCCGAGCTCCGCAAGACCATTCGCCGCCTAAAGCAACGGCTCAACATCGACGGACCAACGGTGATGCCAGTGATCACACGGTGGATGCCAATGCGCCTCAGCAGTCGGATCGTCGAGCGCAAGCTCAACGAGCTTGAGCTGCCAGCCGTCGGCCGCATCCCCCTCCGTTCCGCAGCGATCGCCAAAGCCGCACACAAACGCATTCCACTCGCAATCTCCACTCCAGACCACGTGGTTGCGCTCGCCTACCGCAGCACAATCGAACACCTGCTCGAGGCCATCACGCGATGACTAACCCACCCAAACGCCGACTGATACTCGACGACCCCACCAACCCCAGCAGATACCGCGACCCTCGCGATCCGGACCACGCCGTTCCCGAGAACCACCTACTTCAGCTCCCCGTCGACGCAATCTCCCCCAGCCCCAGACAGCCGCGCCGTCGCTTCGACGAGGACTCCCTGTCCTCCCTCGCTGAGTCGATCCGACACCAAGGGGTCCTTCAACCAGTCATCGTCAAACCCCAAAGCGAGGGCAAGTACACGCTCGTGGCCGGCGAACGTCGCTGGCGCGCCGCGCTGCTCGCGGGTCGGCGGACCATTCCGGCGCTACTCAAGCCTGAGTTCGATGACGTCGCCTCGCTCCAGGTCGCCCTGATCGAAAACATCGTTCGACAGGACCTGACACCAATTGAGGAGGCCCGCACAATTGCAACGCTGCTCGAGGATCTCGACCTAACCGCTAGCGCGCTCGCTCGCCAGCTAGGACGAAGCCGCGCCGACATAGCCCACACCACCAGACTGCTCGAACTTCCCGACGAAGCAATCGAACTCATCGATCGCGGATCGCTCACAAAAGGGCACGGCAAAGCCCTCCTGACCGAACTCGATCATGATCGGAGGCGACTGCTGGCGCGGACGGCCGCGCAGCAAGGATGGTCGGTCCGTGTACTCGAGACACAGATCGGCAAATCCTCCGCTCCGGGCAGGCGCCAAGCCGAACCCCACCCCGATCACGTTGCCGCGGCAGAACGACTTGAAGTCGCTCTCACAGCCGCAACCGGCTGCGAAGCCATCGCCCGGCCACATCGCCAAGGCTTTCAGATCCTGCTTGATCGTCACGCGGCCGCGTCCCTGCACGAACTACTCAACAAGACCCAAGGGTCAGCCTGAGAGCGTGTGCCACGTGGCACGGCCGCTCGCTGGATCGAGGTGACGGAAGGCCGTGAAGCACCTCAGCCACCACCGAACGTCGCAGCTGTGCAACGAAGGCCAACACTCACGCTCGAAACCGGCGAATCCGAACTGGACCGTGGCGTCGGTCGTGCCCGATCGGGACGATTGTTGCGCCATCGCAATCGCCCGGCGCTCGTTCATGCTGGCGATTGCTTGCGTGGCAAACCAATCGCGGCTTGGGCGGGCGACCGGACGGCCGAAGCGATCGTGCCGGCGATCGAACCCGACGATCGCCATCCCGGGTGTCGTCCCCGGGAAACCACAGACGTCGCAGCATCGAGATGTCGCCGAATCGCTCGTCCGAGCAACCGACCAGGTGCGGCGGCGTTGGTGGGGGTTGGTGACGCGGCGTTGGTGACAGGTAGTTGCGACGGCGAGGCGGAACCGCTTTGGCTGCCAAGTGCTTCTCGTCGCCTTCACGAGCAAGGTTAATCGCTGAATGCCAGATGCGCGCTTCCGATCACGGTGCATCGACCTGTAGGCACCTACCGTTCCCCATGATAGGAAACTCGTGTCGACGTTTGACCCTCTTGGGCGGGAACCTTCCACTAAGGGCCGATGCTGACCGTGCACGAGCCGGGAGCCGCCTGGATCAAAAGGTTGGTAAACGTTCCAGCCGCTACGGCGGCTCGTCCTGACTTCGCTGCAGGCTGGAAATCGAGGTTATCGGCCGCACCCGTTGAATATCCCTGCACGCCGAGGCTGTTTGAGTCCGTGCAACGCCACGAGATGCTCGAGTTGTTCGGGATCGTAATCGTTCCCCAGTTTTCAGGGCCAGTCCTAGAGTTCACGGCGGCGTCGTTAGCGCTGGGGTTAGCAAAGTACACGCATGGTTTGCCGGGTAGCGCGGTGCAGCGTCTGTGTGGGTTGGGAGTCGGTGGTCCGCCTGTCAGGATGACGACAGCCACGATCACGCCAGCGATCACGAGCAGAGTCGCTAGGGAGGCTACCCGACCGCGCGGCGACCGCCAGAGGGCGAGTCCCCACCTTGTCGCCCTGTCGAATTTCTCTCTTCCCACCAGTTGACGCCGACGAGTGACAGCGTGGGTTGGGGTAAGGTCGGTTTCGGCGATCCGCGGGGTAGGCCGAGTACTCGGTTCTGAGGTTGTCTTGGGGGCCGAGGGAAGGGTCGACTCTTCGTCGGCGGCCTCACTGCCCGATGGGTCGTCGGGCCTTCCGGTCAACTGGCCCTCGGGGGTTGCGGCGTGTTCGTTGCGAGGCGTGCTATTGCCGAGCGCAATTGTGACCGCGTTCCGTACCTTGATGCTGTCGTCGTTGACCATGTCGGCTAGGAACTGGCGTGCCGCCAGCGCTACGCCGGGGCTTCGGGACGTGAGCAGCCGCTGAAGTTCTTCGACGGCAGCGAGCCTCGCGGCCGCGACGGGATTCTCTGCAAGCTGTACGAGGCTCTCGTCTAACTCCGCGGCTACGACGGGTGCGATGTAGCTGCTGTGCGCGACGTATAAGGCGCCTTCGAGCGAGATCTGCTTTGTGGGCGTCTGATTGGGGGTAAGTTCCCGCACCCGAGCAAAGATGTACTCATATAGCTCGTCCACTGAAATGAGCATGTCCTGGTCGCGGTCAGCCTTTCCCGTCTCGAGCGCCTCGAGCAGTGCTGCCGTGAAATAGGACTGCCGACCCTCGCCGGTGAGCCGGTCGCCCTCGTAGGCGTACTCCATAGCGTTGGATGCCGTGATGACCGCGCGTCCGCGTCCTTGGAGCCGCTCGGGAACATCTACGGTTGCGCCGCCCTTAGCGGTCGCGTTGAAAGGGAAGCGACCGCTGAAGCAGCAGTCCAGGAGTAGCAGTTTGTGCTTGGATGGACTGGCGGATACCTGATTGTCCAACCAGCTCGTGGAGATCGCAGTCGCATCGAGAAGATTCATCTCCGTGTCCGTTGCGGCGAGGTAAAGGCGACCATCGGCGTCTTTGACTCCATGCCCAGAGACATAGAGAAGCAGGACATCGTCTCGAGCGCTATCCGAGAAAAAACGCGCAACACGGCGCCGGAGATCGCGCTCTTCTTGATCCAGCGCGGTCTGCACAACGAAGTCACCAATCGCAGGATCGCGAAGGACGGCTGCTAGACGGTCGGCGTCGACCGCCGGCGAACGCAGGTCGCTGAGCTTCGGGTCCTGATAGGCGCTGCACGCAACGATCAGCGCTCGGCGCGTGGCCATCAGGAGTCCTTGGCTGGCGCGTGGCGAGCGAGGAATGCCTCGATCAACCGCGTCTGTTCGTCTTTCGAGGCCGCGTCGAGCTCCAAGATGTCGTCACCGAGTTGGATTTTTACCGTTCGACTTCCGCCTCGCGACAACCATCCAGCGATCACACGGACCACGGCCCCGATGACCTCCTGTCCCGCAGAGACGACCAGGCTGCCGAGGAGCGCAACCTCAGGGCCCTTCGTGCCGCTCGGAGGCGGCCCGACGACCGGCTCCTCGACGCCGTCAACGTCCAGCTCCAGGATTTCCCGGCGGAGGGACAGGGTGCGGGCCTCCAGCTCCGCCGCGTCCGCATCCGGGTCAAGCTCGACCCCGACCAAAAGCTCGACCTGGCTGTTCATTCGGCCGGCCCGTAATCGAGTGCCTCTCGGCCACGCCGGGCTTGAGACCGCTGATCACGGTCTGGTCGAAGTGATGCGTGGGAACTAACTGTGCTCACCTCCCCAGCGGTACGCGCTTCGAGCGGAATCATCATACGTCCGGGCTCATGGCTCGTGTGATATTGCGCACGAAGGCCTGGCAGGGGCCCTGAGGAGAGAGCCGGTGAGGTAAGCGACACACACCGCGACAAACCGTCGTCCGGCAGTTGGAGGCGGAGACGGCGTCTGCCCTCGCACGCGTTCAGATCTCAGTGGTTTCCCCGAGTGTTACGGCTCGTCGAGGGCGCACGCGCCCTTCGGCGACCCCCGGGGCGGTGGGGTCGGCATATGTGCCTGGCAGTCAGGCGAGAAATGGCGCCTGCCGGAGCGAAGGGCTTGAACGGTTGGTCGCGGGTCAGCATGTACTAGATCGCCTCGGTCAGCTTGCGGGCGAGCTCGATCTGGGCGACCTTCGCGCCGCGCTGACGACCGAGGCGGCGCTTGGTGCGCTGGTAGCGTTCCTTGTACAGCGGGTGCGTGGAGGCGTGGATTGCTGCTTCCATCAGCCCCCAGCGCAGGTATCTGGGGCCGTGCTTGGAGATCGGGCCACGACGGTCGACCTCGCCGGACTGGTTGACGCGCGGGCACAGGCCGGTGTACCCGGTCAGCTTGACCGGCGAGGAGAAGCGGCTGATGTCGCCGATCTCGGCGGCGATCGTGAACCCGGTGACCCAGCCGATCCCCGGCGCGGTCATCAACAACGGGATGTAGCGATGATCAGCGCCCGAGCGCTGCAGCCAGCGCTCGATCTCCGCGATCCGTCTGTCGAGATCGTCGATCAGCTCAACGCTCGCCCGGACGTGGCCAAGCCACGGCTCCGGGAAATCGAGCTCCGCGAGCAGCCGTCGGCCACCGGCTCCGAACAGGTCCGCCATCGGGACCTGATGGCCGAACGCGATCAGCGACGCGTGCACCCGGTTCTTCAGGATCGATCGGTGCTTGACCAGGTGCAGCCGCCATCTCGAGCGCTCACGCTCTTGGCGGAGCTCGGGCGTCGGCAGCCAGATCGCCGGCACTAGATCGCGGAACGACAGCTCCGCCAGGACGCGAGCGTCGATCTTGTCGGTCTTGCACGCTAACGGCGCCAGCCCCTTGACCCGCTGCGCGTCGGCGACGAGCACCTCCCACCCGTAGCGGACCAGCTCGTCGTGCACGAACCGCGCGCCGTTCATCGACTCAACCACCCCCCGAACCGGCTCGTCATACACCGCCACCCGCCGGCTCAGCCCGTACAAACCGTCGCGATCCGCCGGCGCGCGGAAATGCTCGACCAACTCCCCGTCGCTTGAGATCAAGCACACATCGACCCGCCGGCGGCTCAGATCCAAACCCACGTGCAACATGAACGATCCACCCTTCCCCTTTCACAAGACAGGCAGGATCAGCCCGGCCCAGCGCGTAACGTGAGCCGAGGTCGGTCCTTCGTATTGCTAGCCCGGCCGCGCGGCTGCTACCGCGCGTGCCTGACCCAAAGCTTTCGATCCGGAGGGCCGACCTCCTACCGGGGACGCCAGGCCAACCCTCGTTCAATCACAGTCACAAGTGTGCATCTGGTGCTTGCAGGCTGCCGGGCGCCGGCTGCTAGCACCCGCCCGGCCGAACGCGGCGCGCCGGGGACCGACTCGAACCCAAGCCGACGCATGATGGCGGGCTCGGCGACCGAAAGCTGACCGTCGTCACGACCGCGTGCGCGGGAAACCGGGTGTCCCGCCCGCACCCGGCTCGTCGCTCAACTGACCAAGAGCTTGAATCCGTGGTCCCACGCTCCGCGGGCCCCGCCGATCTTGACCCAGACGATGCAGATCGCCTCGAGCTCTCGTGAGCCTTCGATCCCGCCGATGTCAACCACGTCGGACCAGCCGAACTCGGCGAGCACCTCACGAACCGTCTGCTTCGCGTCGTCGTCGTTGCCGGCGATCAGCATCGTCGGCTGGCCTTCGCTGAAGCTCGGATCCACGAAGAATGGATTGCCGATCGTGTTGAACGCCTTGACGACTTTGGCATCAGGAAGCAGGCGCTGTATCTGCTCGCCTAGCGAGTCGTCTCCGGAGATCGAAAGCTTCGGCGGGAACCCCCGAGAGAAGTCGAGTGGGTTCATCGCGTCGATCACGACCTTGCCGGCGAAGTTCTCGAGGCCGGCGTCAGCGATCGCCTCCTCCGCTGCATTCCCGAGCACCGCCAGCACCAGCAGTTCGCCATGCTCAGCAGCTTCCGCGAAGGCGCCGACCTTAACGCCAGCCCCTTCGTCGGAGAGCCACTCGGCAAGCTCGGGTTTGGCCGGATCGCGCGAGCCGATCATCACGTCGTGACCGCGACTGCGGAATCCTGCCGCCAAGCGCCGCCCAACCTCACCCGTGCCGAGCACGCCCACCGGGCTCTCGGCTACTCGGCCACTCGCCATTTCTGCTCCTCGTTTGTCGGGCCCATCAATCTACCTCCGCATGCCGATAGTCACCCAGCAGCGCTCAGGCCCCGGCGGCTGCCAGCCGTGACAAGTAGCGATCCGGCCGACGCTAATAGCCCAGCACAGGACAACCGCTGTCGGGACAGGAGCACCGCCGGCGATCGAGCCGTGCGGGCGACTCCTTCGTCTTCGGACGATCATCTCGCGGCGCTTCTCCTTCGGCGACAAAGGAGGGTCCGACGCCCGCGCGGATGACTGCGTTGCGACCAGAAGCCCGTCAGACTTCCGAATGTGGACGGCTCGCTGATCGATGATCGCGCTCGCTGGCTGGCGGTGACGAATGTCCGGTCGGCCGTCGTGCCAGCGCCGCTTACTGGCCTTGTCCACGCGGTTGCCGCGGCTCGACCGGAAGAGCTGAGCCGCAACGATCCCGTACCTGACACGGCCGCCGAGCGGCAGGCAGCGGTCCTGATCCTGATCGCGACCGACCGTGACGGCGGACCGGACGTCCTCCTGCAGCAGCGGGCGCCCAACCTGCGCGACCACGCCGGCGAGGTCGCGTTTCCCGGCGGCGCGCGTGAGCCCGGCGACACCGGGCCGCCCGCAACCGCGATACGCGAGGCGGCGGAGGAGACCGGAGTGGACCCGGCAGGCGTCCAGCCGCTGATCCTGCTGCCGCGCCTGCACATCCCGCCGTCGCGATTCGATGTGACCGGTGTGCTCGCGCACTGGCGCACGCCGTCGCCGGTCAGCGCGATCAACCCGGGCGAGACCAACCGTGTGATGCGCGTGCCGTTCACTGTGTTAGCCGACCCTGGCAACCGCATCATGCTCAGCACCACCTTCGGCTGGCACGGCCCCGCGTTTGTTGTCGATGGCGCGGTGGTGTGGGGATACACCGGCGAGATCCTCGCCGCGCTGCTGCGCCTTGCAGGTTGGGACCGGCCGTGGGTTGCCTCCAGCCCGGTCGATCTCGACCAGGCACGGCGGCGGGCGCGATGAGCTGCTCGGTGGCTAGAGCCGGCGGGGAAACCATTGTTCCCCGGTTGTTCCGTGCCACCCAGCGCCCGGCACCCCCTCGCCGCCGCCGGACGAGTGCTTTCAGCATGTCTAGCGCCCTTGGGCTGACGATCCGTATGGCGACAAGGCGCACACGCCCGCCGACGCGGGTGGCGGGCGCTTCGACGAGCGCTTTCGCTTTACCGAGAGTGTTGGAAGTCGATCGAAGCAGCGGTCTCGATGCCCTGTACTTGCCTCCCTCGAAAGTGCCGGGTGTTCGTGGGAGGAGCGCTCTCGCCTATCGGCCGTGAGTCCCCTGTTTAGCCCGTAGCCGTAGTGTCACACAACGGCTCGGAAGCAATCGACAGTGCCGCTCGTTCGTTGGAGATGGGGCACATTCCACGGAACACGCGGAGGTTCTCGATCGGGCGTTTGACGATCGCGCTGACGCTTGCGGTGATGCTGGTGGCGCCCGGGGCTGCCGTCGCGAGGCGGATCGTGACCGGCAGCGCCAAGACGACGATCGTACGAACGGTACCGACCGCATTGCCCACTCCGCAGCGCTGTCTCGTCGTCTACGTCACGACCAAGGACGGCGGCAACTGGGCGACGATGGGCTTCAACAACGCGATGCTGCACTCATGCATCCGTTGGGCGGCCAACGGGGTGGCTATCTCCCACCGCGTTAATGGGCGCTGGCGGTACGTCGCCTCGGGCTCAGCTGACATCCCCTGCGGGCGGCTCGGGATTCCGGTCGCCGTCCGCAAAGACCTGACGCTGCCGTGTACGGTGTCTCCCCCGCCACAGAGATCCGGGCGCTTCCCGGTGATGGGCTGCAACGCGAGAGGGGCCGATCCGTCCCCGGCTCCGATCGCCGCGTATGCGCCATCCCGTTGCTACTTGAGCCGGGTGGGGCCGGGCGCTCCGGGCTACGGCGACACCGTCAACCTCCAGTCCATCGATCACGTTCAATGGGCGCACTGGGGCGCCGCCACCGCGACCGGGCGGGGCGACATTGTGTTCTGCGGTGCGGGCTGCACGACCGTCCCGGCCAGCATGACCGTCTACGGCCTGACGACGAGCCAACTGGCGGGCGGCAAGGCGTATACCTGGCTTCGTGTCAGCTTCAGCGCCAGCTACCCAACCAAACACACAACGACGGTGACCTACAACGTCAAGCCCATGCCGGAGCACGCCTTTTGATGGACGTGGACTGACCCGGTGCGAGCTGCCACGAGATCTCACGCTGTCCCCCGATGGGCGTAATCGTCGTAGAGCGATGGGACATCCCGACGCATCGGGCACTGCACGCCCTACTCCTGAAAGCGGCAGATTTCGGAAGCGAGGATCTACCGACGGACCCCACCTGGCCACGTTCAGGAGCCCCTGACCGGCATTCCCCCGCCGCGACAGCATCCGACCACCGAGGCGATCACCGTAGACGAAACACACGCAAGACACCCTTCGCGACGTAGAGTGCGGCTCCGTCGCCAACCCGGCAGCACGAGCAGGGCTGCCCCGGGCTAGAAGCAGGAGCGGAGGGGTCAGATCTCAGGGCACAGCAGAGTGCTGCGTCTCGATCAAACCACCACTCTGCTGTCGCTGGCGAGGGGGTGTTGATTTCGACGGGCAGCTCCGAGCTGCTGGGCAGCTTGCTCGACCGGGCGGTGCTCGCTTTGCCTGGACCCGTCAGCGTCAGCGAGCCTGAGCGGCGGGCTGAGGCCGCGTCTGCGCTCGCGCATGGGGGCTGAGTCTCTGATCTTCGTCGAGACGACGATCGAACTCAGAGACGCACGCGCCGCACCTGGTGGAGGGCGATCTAGCGCTGGTCCCCAGCGCGCGTGCGTGGACTGCCGTAGGGTCTGACACGCAATCCAACAAAATGAGGGGGATAGCCGTGATCTTCATCACGACGTACAGGATCAAGCAGCTCAGCAAGGACGAGACCAAAAAGCTGATGGCTGTCTTCGCCGACAAGGGTGTGACGAGCACCGTAAAAGCGAACTACATAGCCGCGGACGGCAGCCACGGCATCGTGATCGACGAAACAGATGATCTGGAGGCGTCCTACCGGAACATCCTGAACTACGCGGAGTGGATCGAGTACGACACCAAGCCCTACCTGACGATCGAGCAGGCTGTGCCCCACATCATGGACTACATAGGTTGATGGAATCCTGAGCTGTTCGAAGTGCCTCATCCACCCCTGGATGCGGACCACCGTCACCGTCGGCTGAACGTCAAGACGGGGGAGTCTTGCGCGGTTGTGAGCCTCCCTAGCCCGGTCGCTCTTTCCCGGTGCGCATCCTTCCAGCGTGCCCCTCGTTGACGCTTCTGCAATCCGCGAAACGCGCCGCATGAGGGCCGGAGCCACTGAACGACCGTCGAAGGCGTGCCAACTGGAACGTCTCGGACGCGCGACCGCTTCGGGCTACGAGCAGTAGCGCAGCGAACACATCGCCGGGTCTGCCGGCGCCGGTGCGGTAGTCGATGCGCATCCGCTCAGTGAAACGCAGAACGCCTCAGCCCTCAGTCCCTCTACGCGGCGCAGCGACCGGTCAAGATCCAGGCGGCCGGTAATCGACCGAGAGCTTGGCTGCGGCGTCGATGTCCTCCGGCGTCAGCAGCACGACGACCTCCGAGGTCGCTCCCAGCGGCGTTGACGGCGATCGACGCCGCCGCTGCACTTCGGTTGTCAGGGAGGTCCAACACGACGTAGGCATCGGTCTCGCCGAACGCGAAATAGAAGCTTTCAAGGCTACCCCCGAGACCCTCGGCCATCTTGGCCACAGCGTCTCGTCTGCTCGTTCCACCAGCGCTCTGAACGCCCTTCGCGCCCTCGTCTGTATACGACGCCCTTACCAGGAACTTCGCCACGTCTCACCTCCTCGTCGGGATGTTGAGGCGGACACTCTCACGCGGCGGGCCGAAGATCAAGCATCCGGACCCGCGGACAGCAAAACTGGCATCAAGCTCGTGTCAGCCCGTACACCGAGGGCTTGGGGATCATCACCCTGGGCGTGAGCACATGCGCGATGGCCCGGGAGATCAACCGATCCACCGCAGCCGCGGAACCTCCCGAGTCCGTCGCGCCCGAGACTGCTACTGCTCGATCACAGCGGCAGCCAGAGATCTCCGTCGCAGAGTGTCGAATTCACGCGAAACCAGCGGTCGGAGCGGTCATCCGCGTATCGCCACCAGCAGGCCTCGGTGGCAAGATCGCGAAGAATCGCGTTCTCGGGTTGGGAGCTTGGGTCGGCGCGGACGGCTCAAGTCACGGCTATGCGCGGCGACAGACCGAGAGCGGCAGGACCCTGGCCCACGCCTGCGAACAACTATCAATGACACTGCCCGAGGATTACTGGGCCTCGTTCGAGCACACGGTCACCGATCTCGCTGAGTATCTCGAGGCTGTGAGGGTCATCTCGGCTTACCAGGTCGCCACGGGTACGCGCTTCGTGTGGCGCGGTGCCGTAGATGCTTCTTGGGCATTGCACTCGTCCCTCGTACGCCGATACTTCGAGCAGAACGGGAGACTTCCCACCGAGCGACAGCTGCATCTCGCTGAGATAAGCATCGTGGAGGAAGCTCGGGATTGGGGTCTCGACTGGCACAGCGCCGGGGGTCGACTGACCGGATTGGAACTGCTTGCCGCGATGCAGCACTTTGGAACCCCAACCAGGTTGCTCGACTTTACGTTCAACCCTCTCATTGCGCTGTGGTTCGCGGTGGAGCGAAGCGATGGCATCGACGGACGGGTCTTCGCTATCGACTTCTCGGAGAGAACCGTCGATCGCGCTCTTGCTGCGACTGCGGATCCCTGGTGGTTTGGAGGCGAGCCCGAACATTGGAGTGTTCGATCATCGGTCTGGCGTCCGCCACCGATCGAGACTCGGATGATCCGGCAGGACGGTTGCTTCTTGGTCGGTGGTACACCGGTTTCGACGCCTGGACGGAACGTACGCGGAAAAGCGGGTGCATGGCGACTACTCCTTCAGAGCGAGGTGCGCAGGTGCATGTCTGTCCCGTTTAGCCTGATCAACTATGACCAGGCAGTCGCAGCAGTTGGGGGTCGGCGACTCGCAGGCCGCCCGCCGTCAGCTCGCTCGTTCACGCTGCGCATCCGCGAGAAGGCGACAATTCGCAATGATCTCGAGCGCACACTGGGGTACACGCATGCGACGATCTACCCTGATTTTCCGGGCTTCGCGGTCTATGCGCAATCGCTGCACCTGAGATGAAACAGGCCGGGCACACAAGCTCGTGTTTTGCGCGAATAGGGGCAATCGTCGGCAGGTTCATCGGACAGCTGCATCGGGCTAAACGCGACAGCGAGCACCGGGCGTGCGACACGCGCATCTGCGTAGGCACCGCTCTGTCATCTGGGCGTCGCGACGGCGCTCGTGACCGCCCATAGGCACCCGCCCGTCGGCGCCGCCGCTGACGATCGCTTTGCCCCGCGCGACGTCGCGGACCGCACGATCGCGTTGGCGACATCTCGATGGTCCGGCCGTTTGCGGCGGCGCGATCGGATCGCCACGAATGCGATCCCGCTCAGCTGCCTACAGCGGACGATTCCCCTGGTGATGGAGGATGCGTTGGCCGGGTGCTAGCGCCGTACGGGCGCTTGCCCACGCCTGGGAGCCTCAAAAGTAGACGAGCCCACGCTCGCTTTCAGCCCCTGCCGCGACGCGATCCGCTCGCATGATCTGCGACGGACACAGAGGCGGCTCAGGGTGGCAACCGGCGCCCGAGCCTACGGCGCCAGATCCAGATCCGCGATTAGAAGCGCGTGATCGGTGCCCGCGGCGAGCGCCTTCTCGTAGTGGGTGCTGAAGTTCCGTAGTACGAACTCCGGCGTCGCCCAGATCGAGTCGAATCTTCGGCCGCCGCGAGGTCCGCCCTGGTGGGTGGTGTAGGTGAGCGCCAGGTAGCTCTCGTTTGCGGGCGGGTCTCCGGTTGCCGCTAGGTGCTCGCGCTGCAGGTCACGCGCCCGGTGAGCCGGTTCCAGGCCCAACAGCGCACTCATCTTCCGCGCGCCGAGGCGACCGTCGACCCAGTGAAACGCGACGCTGCCAAGGGTCTCCGATCGCGGCTCGTTGGCGTCGATGGCGAAGACGAACGGGATCTCGAGACGCGAGAGCGCGAGTGCAACGCCTCCGTGAAAAAAGGGCTTGTACTCGTGGACGAGCTTCCCTGGCTTGGGGCCGTAGCGGCCCGTGCCCGGCGTTGCGTGAAACGAGCAGGCCGCGAACCGGTGACCGGCGCCGCCGATCTCGACCAGCAGCGAGCGAGCGCAATACCGCCCTAGCAACCCGGCGGGCAGCGCTTCATAGCCAGGCGGCGTGTCCGCTCCGACCAGCGCATGCACCGCCTCCGGCGCGAAATGCTCGGCCGACAGCGTCGTCGCCCGGTCGATCTGCAACGGCACGCGTACGGCAACCGCGGTCCCGTCCGCCGGTAGGCCGTCCAGGCCGCCGAGCAGATCATGGGAATGGACTCCGCTAAGGCCCGTCTCGGCGCAGACGATCTCCAACCACGCGGCCCGGCACTCCTGCAGCAGCACCACATCGGGGTCAAACAACGCCAGCAGTGCAGCAAGCGGCTTAAGCTTCGTCACCTTGCGATTGGGCATCGCCCGCAAGGGCTCCCGGTAGCAACGGCGCAATTTCGCACGCTGAGCGTTAGACGCGGTTGGCGGTGGTCGCGGCGTCGTGCGCGGTGGCTGGCTTGGTGCGGCCGCATAGTGGCCCGCCAGCGCCCGCTCCAGAGTCAGCTCAGCGCTGCCGTCCCCTGTTAGACGCGGCCGTTTCGGCCTGTTCGTTGTCGCCCGGTATTGCGACATTAGACGCGGTGCGCCAGGACCGCCGCGTCTAAGGCGATACTGCTTCGGTGCCCGATCGCAATGTGCTGGGAGGAGAGCTTGAGCCGTGTGGCATCGACCCCCTCACCGGTTTCTATCGGGACGGGTGCTGCCGCACCGGCCCCGAGGACCGCGGGAGCCACACAATCTGCGCGGTGGTCACGGCCGCGTTCCTTGAACACCAACGTCGCATCGGCAACGACCTCGTCACACCCATGCCTCAGTATCGCTTCCCCGGGCTCGAGGCCGGCGACCGGTGGTGCGTAACCGCAATGAACTGGCTGCGAGCACACGCGGACGGCGCGGCAGCCTACGTGGTTCTGGCGTCCACCCATGAACGGGCACTCGAATTCGTGCCCCTCGCCGCGCTTCGCGAGCACGCTGTCGATGTCCCTTCGGATCCCGGACCTCTCACCGACTGAGCGACCAGCCGCGGTCTCTTGCGCTAGCCGAGCAGTCCTGCTTTGCGCGACAGGCCGGAGCGGGGGCGTGGCATGGACCGCGTGCGCATCGGACGGCAGAAAGCAGCACCGGTACGCGTCAGGCGTCAACCGCGTCTAACTTCTAAGCCTTAGCAACCAATTTCACGCCGTCGCTAAGGGAACCCCGCACGAGCGCCGTGACCACGTGGTAGCGGTCGGCCGGGTGTTGCTTGGCTGTCTCGACAATCGCCTGCTCGCGCGCCTCGACTGGACTACCTTTTCGGCATCGATCTGTTGAACAGCGAGCCGTGCAGCTGGTGCGGGGACGACGTCGACCCTGACGACGGCTTTCGCGCCTACGAGCCGGCCGGCGGGCGCCGCGCCGTCTTCTGCCGGATCGAGCACATCGTCCCGTGGGTGATCCAGGGCTCGGGCTGGGGGGCCGGCGGCGTGACCGAGCCGGCCGGCACCGAAGCGCGGCCTTCGCGCTGCTCGCATTGCGCCTCACAGTTCGGCGAGGGGTACGTCCTACTGGTGCGCCATCGCGGCGGGCACCGTATCGCCGACGGCTTCTGCAGCGTGACGCACATGCGCGAGTGGGCCAAAGCCGGCGGCCGGTGGCGATAGCAGGCGCGCGTCTTACTCAGCTGGCTTCGGCGAGCAGGAGCTCTTGGCGCGCTCGGCTCCAGCGCACGACCGAAAGGCTGTGGCCGCGCTGCAGGCCGGTAGCGGGATCGAGCTCGAAGGCGCCGAAGAAGGTCGTCGTGCGGAGTCGCCGGGCCGCGCCGAGTGGGTCGTCCGGGCCGAGGTCGAGGCAGCGGCCGGCGATGAGCGCGGCCGCATAGGCCTGGGCGGCGACGTAGTCGAGCTCGCCGAGCGCGCTCGCGCGGGCGTCGGCCATCAGCTCCGCCGAGCTTGGCCCGAGCTCCGGCGACATGCGGGTCTCCGGGTGCCATTGCACGGGCGCGAGCAGGCCCTCCGGGTCGCCGCCCAGCAGGGCGGGAAAGGCGGCGAGGCCGGGCGAGACGCCGCCCCGGAGCGTGCTGGGGGCTAGGCGGGCGAGGGCGCGGAACAGCACGACTTCGGCCCCGACCGGCCCGCAGGCCAGGATCGCGTCCGCCCCGGCGGCGACGACGGCGGCTGGCGGGTCGCGGAAGGAGAAGCACGCGAGGATGACGAGACCAAGCGCTGGATCGGCCCGCTCGAGCCCTTCCCGAGCGAAACGGGCGAAGCGACCGGTCGCGGTCACGAGGGCGATCGTGGCGGCTGGCCGGAGCGCGGCGACCGCCCGACCGAGCGCGACCAGGTAGCGGCTGGCCGGGGACGGCACTGAGACCACGCCAGGGAGGCGCTGGACGTCGTCCGCGGCCGCGCCGTGGTTCCAGACGACCGCGCCCGTCCGGGCCGCGGCGACCGCCCGCGCCGAGTCACTGCCGTAGGGCCCGAGCACGAACTGGCATCCGCGCTCGACGAGCTCTGCGTGGAGGCGCGCGGCGCGCGCGGGCCGGCTTCGGTCGTCCTCGACCACCAGCCGCGTCCCGGCGCGGCTTGCCCAGAGCTCAAGCCCGGCGCGCACCTGCGCGCCCTGGACCGCGTACCGGCCCGTCGCCGGCACGAGCGCCCCTACAGGTGCCGCACGACCTCCTCCACCGGCCGGCGGTGACCACTCCTCGGGTGGGCGCGCTCCCGCTCCCGCACGCGCCCGATCGCCGAACGAGAACACGATCTGTGCTCAGGCCGTTAGCTGTGTCCGCGGAGCGGCTAGCGTGATGCTCCCGCTTTGCCAGCGGGTTGCGGAAGTACTCGCGCCGCGGCGCCCCGCGGGCGATCAGACGGCGGAGACCTGCTCCTCCTCGGCAACTCGGAACGAGGATCCGCAGCCGCAGGCGGCGACGACGTTGGGGTTGTTGACCCGGAAGCCGGCGCCCTGGAGGCTCTCCTCGTAGTCGATCACCGAGCCGGCGACGTAGGGCAGGCTCTGGCGGTCGGCCAGCAGCTTCAGACCGTGGTCCTCGAACACCGCGTCGGTGTCGCGCTGCTCGTCGAATGCGAGCTGGTACTGGAAGCCCGAGCAACCGCCTCCCTTGACGCCCACCCGCAGGCCCGCTGCGGAGACATCCGCGCTCTGGCCGGCGAAGAACTCGCGAACCTTCTCGGCCCCCTTGTCGGTGATCGTGATCATCGCAATGCTTCCCAAAAGGCTAGCAAGGACGGTGACGCCGATCGTTCGCCGCGGATGCCAGAGCGTGACGAGCGTCCGGCCTTCGCCGGGTCGAGGTTCGCGTCGTCGCTCGATCCAGCCGCAGCATTTCGTCTGTGCGAGGCCGTCGCGTGACCCAGTTGAGGATCTCCATCAGCGTCCTCGAACAGGGGGCATTTGCTCGCCGGGTACGCCGGCGGCCGCGACTCCCTTCGTGACGACCTCGCGAACCCACTTCCCGATCTGCCCGGCGGACAGCAGCCAACCGGCGCCTCCGGGTGCCATCGTGTCCCACTTGCCGAGCAGCTCGCCGGCATTGCCGGCCCACCAGCGCTCTTCTTGCAGGTACGCGGGATACTCCTGGAGCTTGGCGCGTCGCGGGCGCAGCGGCCTCCCACGCCTCGCAGACCAGATCCTCGCCGCGGTACCGCGGCTCGGAAGCGTGCCGTTGTGCGCGACTCGCGATCGCGGCGAGGTCGTTCTCCATCCCAACACCAAACCGGTCCACCCGGACGTCGCCCCTCCGAGCTTGGTCCGTGGCCCTACCCAGGTTTTCCGAACGAAACTTCTCGCCGCCCCTTCATGCCCCATGATCTCCGCGCGATCGCCACGACCCGCCCGAAACGCGGATACGCGGTCCGCTCCATCGAAGTCACCGAGCCACACCTCCCACCAGGCGACGAGCCTATCCGGGGTACAGCCAAGATAAGCCCAAAAGGTGTAGTAGGACCCCTGATCGGTTGTTGATCGTGGCCTTTTTGTCGGTCAGGAGCAGGTCGAGGGCTCGTGTGCGGTCTTCTGCGCTCGGGCGGGTGTATCCGCGGGTCGTTTCCAGGCGGGCGTGGCCGAGCAGCTCGGCGACGATCACGAGGTCGGTGCCGCCACGCACGAGCGTGGTCGCGAACGTGTGCCTGAGGATATGCACCGTCGTGTCGTCCTCGAGGCCCGCGGCCGCGGCGATGCCGGTGATGATGTCGTGTGCTCCGCGGACGCTGAGACGCTGCCCGCGCTGGTTGAGGAACAGGGCGGGGCTGTGCGCGGCGCCGGGCCAGTCGGCGCGCTCGGCGAGCCAGCCCGCGATCGCGGCGCGTAGTTGGGGGTGGAGCGGGACGTGGCGGACGCGTTCGCCTTTGCCGAGGATCCGCAGGATGCCTTTGCGGGCGGAGCGGGCGACGTCGTCGATGTCGAGCGCGACGATCTCGCTGATCCGCGCGCCGGCGTAGAACGGGACGAGCGCGAGCGCCTGGTCGCGTGGCGAGGGGCAGGCTTGAACGGCTCGCAGGTAGCGGAGCTGGGCGCGTGCGTCGAGCGCTCGTGGCGCGGCGGCGGGGATCTCGATTCGGGCGGCGCTCGCGGGTCCGAGGCCGTGCCGGATGTAAAAGTCGTCGACGGCGGCGAGCGCGTTGTTCACGGTTGCGGGGCTGCGCTTGAGAACTGTCTGCAGGTGGGTGCGGTAGTCGCGCACCGCCCAGTCGCGGCCGTCGGCGCTGGTGAGCGGGTCCTGGTCGAGGTCCGCGGCGGCGAGCCACGCCAGGTACTGACGGACTTTCGAGGCGTACGTGCGCCGCGTCTGATCGGACAGCGGCGCTGATCGCAGCGCCTCGGCGTAGTCGTCGAGCATCGCTGCTTGGGAAGCGGGTAGGTCGACCGCTGCGCGCCCGCGGCGGCGCTCAGAAAGAACCGTCGTGTTTTCTGAAGCGGATTCTGGCTGCTGCGATCCGCACTTGAGCGCGTTCTCTGTAGCCACACCCGGAGGTTACTTCAGAGAAGGAATGTTCTCTGAAGTGCTCGCTTCCGCTTTGCGATTCGGAAGCAGCACTGGCCGACTTCGTCGGGACGGCTTCTGCCGCTGTTCAGGAGCAGCAGTGTCGTCGAGGCTGCTGGATCTGTCGCCCGGAATACCCCCGTCCCTCGCCAATCGTGTGCCATTGACTTGGGTTCTGCAGGCATGCGAAGATCGAAATCTGGCCGGGAGCGACGAGCTCGGAGAGGCCACTCGATGGTGGGTGCAGCTGTGGCCGTGGGAGGTTTCGATGATTAGCGTGGCGTTCCGAATGCTGAACCCGCTAGTGCGTGGCGCCAGGCTCCTGATGGCCTTTTCGGCTGCGGCGGCATTCGTCGCTGCGGCTCTCCTTGTCTTCGCCGCTGGTGCTTCTGCGAGCTCGGTGCGGGTGCGGGCGCTTCGCGCGATCTCCCCGACGCCGAGCTTGCCGCATGTCCGGTCGTGCTTGGATCCCGCCGGCGGGCCGCCGAACGTTGATCTCGAGCCGACGCTCGCGGTCAATCCGGCGGACGCGAATAATCTGATCGCGCTGTGGACCAGGGGTCAGGCAGGCGTCCCGCGGCGGTTGGCCGGCGGTTATGCCGTCACGCATGACGGTGGGCGAATGTGGACGACGGGTGTTCCGCGGTATGTCGATGGCTGCACCGGCAGGCCGAGGTATTCGGCATCCGGCGCGAGCGATGGCTCGGTCGTGTTCTCGCCCAATGGCCGGCGCGCGTACATGCTGGTTGAGTCGGGCAGACCCATCACCGTCGGCACGGCGCCCGGCAAGGTGCCGGGCAACACGCTGTGGATCTACACCTCCACGGACGACGCTCGCAGCTGGAGCCGGCCCGTGCGAATCGTCGACGCGTCGCGTACCACCGGCATTCCCGATCAACCGCGGCTCGCGGTCGATCCGGCGCATCCCCGCAGGCTGTACGTGTTCTTGCGTCACATCCCACCGAGCGCCTTCACGACCGGTGATATCAGCTCCACCGCGGCCCTATCGCGGTCGACCGACGGCGGGCGGAGCTGGTCGGCCCCGCGTGAAATTTACGCTCCCCCAACCAGCTTTCCTCAACTCCCCTTCGTTCAGCACCCGTTCGTACTGGCCGACGGCACGCTGCTCGACGTGTTCGACCAGCAGAACTTCCTCAACTTCGTCGGGCTCGAGCACCCGGCCGAGGTGATCGCGATCCGCTCACGCGACCGCGGGCGGACCTGGTCGGCACCGGTCCTGATCGCCGCGCACTCGCCGCTCCCCTACTTCGCCAACCCGGACGGCGGCCCAAGCGCGAGGGCGTCCGACGCGGCATCCTCGGCGATCGCCCTCGACGGCACCCTGTACGTCGCTTGGGGGGATCGGATCGGCAGCAGACAGCTGCTGAGGATCCTGATCTCGAAATCGCGAAACGGCGGGCGGACCTGGTCGACACCCAGGCAGGTGGCACGTACCACGACTGCGATCGCGGGTCCCGAGCTTGCAGTGGCCGGAGACGGCACGGTCGGCGTGCTCTACTACGACGTGCGTCACGACCGCCCGGGCGACCACTTCTGGACCACCGATGTGTATCTCGCAGACTCGCACGACGGCGGCGGACGCTGGCAGGAGACGCACCTCACCGGGCCGTTCAACCTTGCCAGCAGCCCCAACATCGGAGGCAAACTGTTCCTCGGCGACTACTTCGGCCTGACGGGCCTACCGCACGGGTTCGCGGCCGCCTTCCCGATAGCAAAGCCAAAAGCCATCGGGGGACCCACGGACATCTTCTTCGCCCACGTAAGCGTGCGGCGACCGGGCCACTGAACGGCCTTCGTCCAAAGCCCACTTGAGGGGCCATGCACTGTCGAGCCGAAGGGACCCGATAGCGGCAATCTCCACACACCCCCGACCAGAGATCCGTGGAAGCATGGCCACGCGTGAGCTTCGTGCGCGCCGAGCTCATTTCTCGGCGCGCAGATCGCTCGTGCGCCCAGCATCGCTGTCCCGCGACCCGTAGCGAGATCTGCGACCCAAGGCTCATTACCGGTCAAGCAGCGGGATCACACCTCGCCCCTAGGCGCCGCCAGCTCGTCGTGCTCGCCGGCTTTGCGATCCACGCGCCTCTGGCCCGCGTCCCTGAGAACACAATGAAGTTCGTGGTCGGCAGCATGCTCACCTCGTTCGGCATGTTCTGGGGCGCGGAGGGCGTCGGCGCGCACTGGCCCGGAGCCGACGCGGCCCTGCTGGCCATCATCCCTTCGGTGATCGCGTTGTCGCTGCTCCTCGTCACTCTCCTGCGGCGACGGACCGCGGTCGTCGTCGGACGCGAGCCAGCGCCCGAGGCGCTGAGCGCATGACCGCGCGGCTCAAGGCGCTGCTGCGCTTCCTCTGGGACTTCGTGATCGGCGACGACTGGCGCATCGCCGCCGGCGTCGCCGTCGCCCTCGGCATCACCCCCTGGTCACGAACACGGCTGTCAGCGCCTTGTGGATCCTCCCGGTCGTCGTGGCGGTCCGGCTCGCGGGTTCCGTCTGGAGCGTCGCCCGGCAGCGCTCGAGCTGAGCTGTGCTGCCGATCCTCGAGGCGGGAGTCGGGTAGCTGACGCGAGGACACCTCCCCGTTCTCGGCAACATGGCACTGCTGGTGCGTCATCCTGATCATGGTTTGAGCGCGCGCGAAGAGAGGTCCGGCGGTAGCCCCGCGGTGACGGACCGGGTGAGCGGCGCGCTGCTGGGCACCTTCGTCGGAGACGCCCTGGGGATGCCCTTTGAGGGTGTTGGGCACCGTGAGATCCCGATCGCGGTCGAGATGGTGCAGGCGCGTCGAGGGCTTGGCACCTATACCGACGACACGGAGATGATGATCGCGGTGGCCGAGTCGCTGATCGAGCGGGGTCGGGTCGAGGAGCAGCATCTGGCTCAGGCGTTCCTCGCGGCGTATGATCCTGAGCGCGGCTACGGTGCCGGGACGCGGCGGGTGTTCGGTTGGTGGGCGGCCGGCACTCCGGTGGCCGAGGCCGCGGGCCGGCTGTTCGGTGGTCAGGGCTCCCGGCGGAATGGCGCGGCGATGCGGATCGCGCCGGTGGCCGTTTGCTTTCGCGCCGATCCCGGTCGTCTTTCCGCAGAGGCTGCTCGCAGCGCGCGGGTCACGCATACGCACCCGGTCGGGGTCGACGGCACGGTGGTGCAGGCGGTCGCGATCGGAGCCGCATTGCGGGATGAGGACGTGCTCGCGGCCGCTCGCGCGGCGGCCGAGACCGAGGACCTGCGTGCCGGATTGGCGGAGGTCGCCGGGCTGCTGGCGGCGCGGCGTGAGCCGGGAGAGGTGCACGCGCGGATCGGGAGCTCCTCCGACGCCTCCGAGTCGGTCTGCGCCGCCCTCTACTCATCCCTCGCCCACCCCACCTTCGAGACGGCCCTTCGTTTCGCGGTGCGTCTCGGCGGCGACACCGACACGGTCGCGGCGATGACCGGAGCCATCGCCGGGGCCCGTTACGGTGCCCGGTCGATCCCCCGCCGGTGGCTCGATGCGCTTGAGAACGGCGACCGCGGACGCGACCACGTCCAGCGGCTCGCGATCCGCCTCGCCAGATAGGACCACCGCGCCATCGCGCTCGTTGAACAGCGCGGGTTGCACGGCGAGACGCGACTTGACCCGATGCCCCGACGATCCACGGCCGTTCGTCATTAGAGCGCTCGTCCGGCCCGGCGGTCAGCTGCGCGAGACCGACGAGTCCCGCGCCCTATGCTCCTCGGCTCTTGCCGGTGTGATCCGCACCTAGAATGGCTGCGCCGTGAGCAGCGACGGTTTCGTTTCCGAGAACCCCGGCCGCGACGTCCAGCGCGTGGGCACCGCCCGCTTCCTCGGCGAGGACGTGTCGAAGATCCACGCGCCCGTGTGGGGCGTCACCGGGAGCCTCGGCGATAGCCAGTGCTACCTCGGCGTGCTCGCGAAGGTCGCCGCGATCCAGCGAACGCTGTCGGAGCGCATCCGGCGCGAGGACCTGCCCGTGCGGCTGATCGCGCCGGTCTACACGCTCGGCATCTCCGACGGGCAGCTCAACGGCACCGACCGCATGCGCTTCTCGCTGATCGGCCGCGAGCTGGTCAACGAGAGCATCGACATGCACCTGAACGCCAACAGCATCGCCGGGCTGATCGCCGTCGTCGCGTGCGACAAACCACCGGTCGGAACGCTCGCGGCGATCCTCGAGCACAACGCGCCGGCCGTGCTGCTGTCCGATGGATCGATCAGGCCCGGCACCGACCCGCAGACCGGCGAGCCGATCGACATCGTCACCGGGTTCCAGTTCGCCGGCGACCCCGACCCGGGCACACGCACGCGGATCGCGCTGCACGCGTGCCCCGGCCAGGGCAGCTGCGGCGGCATGTTCACCTACAACACGATGCAGACCTTCATCGCCGTGCTTGGCATGGAGCCGCTGCAGATGGTCGCGCCGGCGTCCGACGAGGCTCGCCGCCTGGACGAGTTCCCGGGGGTTCTGGTCGACTGCCTTCAGGCGATGACCACCGCCGGTATCCGCCCGCGCGACATCGTCACACCGGCGTCGCTGCGCAACGCGCTGACCGTCACCGTCGCGATGGGCGGGTCGACGAACGTGGTGCTGCACAGCGTCGAGATCGCGCGTGCCGCCGGGTTCGACCTGTGGGCCGACGTGCTCGGCCAGGACGAGTTCAACGCGCTCTCACGCCGGCTTCCCGTACTTGCGAACCTGCGCCCGTTCGGCTACTACTCGATGGTCGACATCGATGCCAAGGGTGGTCTGCAGGTGATCGTCAAGGAGCTGCTCGACGCCGGCCTGCTCGACGGGGATGCGATCACCTGCACCGGCGAGACACTCGCCGACCAGGTCCACCAGCTCGATCCACCGCGGCCCGATGGCGACGTGACCCATCCCGTCGCCAAGCCGTACAAAAACACCGGCGGGCTGCGGCTGCTGCGCGGGAACCTGGCCCCCGACGGCGGCGCCGTGTTGAAGATCGCCGGCATCGAGGGCGGGCTGAAGGACGGCCTGTTCCGCGGCCGCGCCCGCGTCTTCAACAGCGAGCGCCAGCTGATCGACGCGCTCGAAAGCGATCCCGGCTCGTTCGCCAACCGCGACATGGTCGTGATCCGCTACGAGGGCCCGCGCGGGGCGCCGGGCATGCCCGAGCTGCTCGACCCAACCTCGCGAATCACCGCCCTGTGCCGCCAGCGCAACATCACGATCGCGCTGATGACCGACGCCCGCTTCTCCGGCGGCTCAGTCGGGCTCGTGATCGGTCACGTCGCACCCGAGGCCTTCCTCGGCGGCCCGATCGCGCTGATCGAGGAAGGCGACAAGATCGTGGTCGACATCAATGAGGACCGCATGGACTGCCTGGAGCTCGATGACGCCCACGAACACGCCCGGCGTGCGCAGGCGTGGCGCGAGTCGGCGGACGCCGACGGAGGCGTTCACCCGGACGCGGCGCCTGTCAGCAGTCGGGTGCTCGCCCGGATGCGCGCGACCGCGCGCCCGGCACTTCGGGGCGCCGGGATGGCCGTCGAGTACCCGCCAACCCCAGCATGCACCGTGGATAGGCCGCTGCATAGTGCTCATGCGTACCGCGCGTTGACAGGATCGTTGCCGCGTCCCTGCCCGCCGCGCACTTAGGTCCGGCGATCGACCCCGAAAGCGCGTCACGCTCAGGCATGCCTGCCGCACTGTGCCCGCCGCAACGCTCTCCGTGATGCTCCGCGCGGTCTGTTTCTACGGTTATCTACCGGGCGTGCTGGACCGACCGAAGGGGAAAAAAGAGAGAGTGGAGTTGCGGCGAGGCGCGACCGCGGTCCTCCCGCCCCGGAGCGTCGGCGGCTAGGGCGGGAGGAACCGGCGTGTCGCTGTGCGACTAGGCATCGTCGGCGCCGCGGCGATGGCGCGAGCGCTCAGCGACCCAGGGATCGCCGCGCGCAACTATGGGCCCCGAGCCGACTCCATGCCGAGCACCGGGTCGTGTGGCTCCTTGTGTCGTACAGCGCCAACCTGACGCCGACCGGTCTGCGCTGGCCACAGCCACCCCTTTGCGGAGCGAGCAGCCGCACGGCGGGCCCGCCGTGGCACTTATGCCTGCGGGCGAGAGTTCGAGCGGCGCGGATTGCTCGAGGTCGCCGAGCGGGCGCGCGGGGCGACGTTTCCTTCGCTGTCGAGGTGCACCGCGGCCTAACTCGCAGCGCCGGTGGGCGCAGCATATGAAGATCCCGCGCCCGCACAGTGCCGCGTCCGCGGTAAGCGACGTTCCATGTCCGCTGCGCCGTCCGATAGGGTTGCGACCGCGCGATCTCAGGCAACGCTAGGAGGAAGATCATGGCCAAGAAGGACGCCGATCTGTTCGATCGCCTGCGGCAGGTTGGCCTGCGCAAGAAAGCTGCGAAGGCGCTCAGCGGGGTGAGCGAACACGCCGGCAAGAATGCACAGCGAGTGGCCCGTGCCACCGTCGCGGAACTTCGGGCGCTCGCCGACGAAATCGAACGGCGCCTCCCGGCCGCCACGCCGGTGTTGGACTCGAGCGGCAAAAAGAACGCCGCAAAGCCACGTCCTCGCGCGACGACACGGCGTAGCACGAGCGCTTCCGCCGCAGGGAGGCAAAAGACCGGCACCGCGAAACCCAGGCGCGCGCCCCGCAGTTCGGCCACCCCCGCGGCAGGCCGCGGGTCCCGCCCACGGCCAACGCCGCCGCCTGCGGCGAGCGCCGAGAGCGCCGCACCGACGCCCGATACGGCAGAGCCGCCGCCCGCGGCGAGCACCGAGAGCGATGCACCGGGGCTGGATACGTCGTTGCCGTCGCGGTGACCTGATGTCGCGTACATCGGGATCGTTGGGCCGGCGTCAAGACGGACGGGGTCGAACGCACTAAGACGAAAACCGCCACGGGGGCGACGGGTCCTCGAGGTAGAGGCTGCAACCTCGCCGATCGAGACCGAGCTCGGTCCGATCGCCCGCGCCGGTCGGCGGGTCGGGCTGCTCGCGACGACCCCCGGGATCGGCGATGCTCGCGCTCACGATCGCCGCCGGGCTCGGCGAGATCTCCCGCTTTCCCAGCGCCCGGAAGCTAATCGGCTACGCGGGGCTGGCGTCCACTCAAACAAATCGGGACAGAGCTCGTGGACAGGCCGGATCTCCAAAGCCGGATCGCCGCGCTGCGATGGGCGGCGATCGAAGCCGCACAGCACGCCTGGCGGCCCGACGAATGAAGATGCGTTTGGGGGCCAAAGCTAACCGGCGACATTCGCTCTGTGGTTTCCCATAACGAACGCTCGAAATGGATATTACGTATAGCTCCCCGCAAATCGGCAGGTTTCGGCGAAGGAAGAGCAACCGGAGAGAGGTCGACATCGAAGAGCTAGGCGCGCAGCGCCTGAGCTGCGCGCTGTCTCTCCGGGTTCTCCGTCGTCAGCTCGCGAGTACTCCCCGAATGCTCTCTGCGGTCGTCGCGAGCTCCGCGTCGGCTGCGGGGCTGGCGCGGCGAAAATCGATGTCGTTCACCCCGTCGATCGGTACGAGGTGGATATGTGCGTGAGGAACCTCGAGCCCGATGACGGCCATGCCAACTCGGGTCGCTTGGGTGACGTGTTGAATCGCCCGCGCCACGGGCCGTGCGAACAGCAGCAGCCCCTCTAGCAGCGAGTCCGGGAGATCAAACACGTCCGGCACCTCGGCTTTCGAGATGACGAGGGTGTGTCCCTCTCGGATCGGGCGGATATCGAGGAACGCCAGGAAATCAGAGTCCTCATGCACGATGTGGGCCGGAATCTCGCGCGTCACGATGCGACTGAATATCGACGACATCGTTTAGGAACCGTAGCCGGTCTGGAGCGGGAACGGCAGCAGCGCGAACCTCCTCACATCACGGACCGGATGCTCGGGCAGAGGGAGAAATTCGGTGAGTGCATTCGCGGCACTCTGGAGGAACTCGTAAACGGACAGTTCGGGCCCAAGCCCCGGCACATCTATGAACTCCCGCACGGTGGCCGAGCAACGTTCAAGGCCGCTCACCGCGCGCTCGCCGTCGATCTCAGCGACCGCCACATACGCGCTCAGCCAGGCTACGTATGCCTGGCCACCTGGGATCTCGCAAAGCCATCTTCGATGCTCCGCGCGTAGCCGCGCCCGCTCCAGGATGAGGTCGTCATCAGTCGCCGAGTCCTCGAACTGCGACCAATCATCGATGGCTGCGAATCCCTGCGCGCTCGTCGAAAAGATCGCGGAGCGGTATGTTCGAGCGCAGGTGCCGAGGGCCTCCCACCACTCCGGCGGCTCCTTCGCACCGTCCCCGCTCGCGGTTCGCGCGATCACGCCGCACGCTCCGGCGGCCTCGAGGAGGCGAAGATTGGCCAGCAAATCGCGAACGTGCTGCACCGGGTCGCTCCGAGTTGACTGGGCGGCGTCCTCTCGTGCTCCGGCGTGAGCGTCTCGGGCGTCGGACCACGGAGGCCACCGTCGCAGCGTGATACGGCGAACTTCACGCACGAAATCGCTCACGGATCCGTTCCGCGATCGTCTCCGGCGCAAGATCGATGGCGCCCTCCCAGTGCAGACGCTCGAGGAGCGTCGAGTCCGACCGGTAGAACGGCTTGAGGTTCGAGCGGCAGGCGATGCGGAGATTGAGCGGATACCCGACGCTCCCCGGCGGCGCACCGTAGATCGCCAGGTTGAAGCTCTCGAAGCCCATCTCGGCGTATGCGTTCAGAGTGAGCGTCAACCCATGCGCGAGCTCCTCGATCAGATCGTCCTCGAGCTCCGCCGGCGACGCGACGCCCTCCGCGAACGCCCGCACCTCGGCCGGCGCGATCGGTGCGAAGCTCACGAGCCACTCCACACGACCTGTGCTGCCGAGGAGACGCTCGCCGGCACGCCGCTCCGCCTTTAGGTAGCCCTCGAATCGTGTCGCCGGCACAGCCGCCAGCATGCGCTGCATCGTCGTCGGCTCGGAGTCGACGATGCCCTGCAGGTGGGGGTGAAACAGCGAGCTTCCCGACGGAAGCATGTGGTTGGCGTTCACCGAGGCCCAGCGAGACTCCGGATCGGCCGCCATGACGGCCTTGTCGTATCTCACCTGGGTGGTCAGGTTGTCGGCCATGAGACGGTCGGTGATCCGATCAAGCGGCAGGTAGTGCAGGCGCGGCGAGTACACCGAGACGCAGCTGTGCGACGAATAGGCGTGTAGGTTCGGGAACAGCACCGCCTCGCCGTCGGTAATGCGGCCGTCGTGATGGGCCGCCGGCGGCAGCCTCGGCGTGAGCCTCCCGATCCGCTCCCGGCAGAACGGGCAGCCCGGCTGGCTTTCCTCCGCGAACGCCTCCAGGTCGAAATCGTTCGGCGGCATCAGCCCCCGGTTCGGGAGGATCCGCGACGTGTGCCCGGTCAGCGGATCGAAGCGAACCTCGATCGGCGTGCGGACGATCTCGCCCGTGTCCGGCGCGATCATCTCAGCGGTCAGACGCCTGCGTTCAAGCTCCATGGAGTCTCCGACCAGCACGTCGGAGATTACCGTCGCCGCGGCGTCGCCCCAGCGGACGGCTTCGCCGCCGACGGGCGGAACGGCTCCTGAGCCGCGCCGCCCTCGCGACCGATCCCGATCCTCCGGTAGACCAGCTCCACCTCGACAGGATCGCGATCGACTCGCCAACCTGCCCGATGCCGTGGCGGTCGCTGCCGCCCCGCAGGCGGCGGGCCTCGGGGCGGTGATCGTGTTCGGCGCTCCCGCCGGGAAGTCAGCGACTCGGCTGACCGAGTTGATCGCGGTGGTGGAGACGCTCGAGGAGGTGACGCCGGCGGAGGCGATCGGCCCTGGCTGGACCCCGAGGTGCCGGCACTTGGCAACCGCACGGCGGCGACGGTGATCGCGTCGGGCGGATATGAGCACGTGTATGAGATCGCCGCCGAGCTCGCGGCGGGCACCTTCACCTAGCCCGATGAACCGCTCAGGATCGACAGTCCTCCCCCACCCCCGGCTCGGTCTCCGAACCTGGCCGACTGTCGCCAGGGCCTCGTACCCCCGGGGCCACACCTGGGGCGAGACGTCGCTGTGATTCGCCCGTACGGACAGGCGATCGTGCGCGTGTCGGAGCCCGGTGCGCCGGGTAGTCAGGTCGCGGTCAGACCGATCGCGCTGCTGCGCGCTCACGACACGCGCGGCTATGAGGAGATCGTCGTCTGTGTCGCGGTTGGCGATCCCACATGGGAAGCGGCCGAGTCGATCCACGGGATTCCAGGCGAGTTGGCAGCGGAGATCGACCGGTTCGTGATGTGCAGCGCGCCACGGCGCGGGCACGTTTCGATCACTGGCTGGCTATCGCGCGATGATGCGATGACCGCTATCGACGACGACGCCGCGCGGTGGGTCGGCACGGTAAACCGTCGTTGCTGAACGAGGAGCCGAAGCGAGCCATGCTCCAGGTCGGCGCGAGCCGCGACCGTTCCGGATCGCGGTCCGCCACTGCCGGAGGTGCAGTCGGGAGTGGCCTGCGCACCTGCAGCGGTGCAACGAGTGCGCGGCTGTAGATCGGCGAGCGGTGGCTGATCGACTGCGCGCGAGTCGTGCCGCCTTCCACCTCGACGGTTGTGGGCCAGGCGCTTGCGGTAGCGATGGCGATCGAGCTGTGGATGCTGCCGACCGACAGCCAGCCTCCCGCCCAGCGATAGGACACGCCACAGGCGGTCAGTCCATTCCGAGCGGCCCTCGGCTCTCGCCACCAAGAAATTGCCTGACGAACGGATCATCCGAGCTGAAGACCGCATCCGCTGGTCCGTCGGCGACGATCTTTCCCTTCCACAGAAGTGCGATGTGCTCCCCGATGCGCCTGGCGGACAGCATGTCGTGGGTGACCACCACGTAGGTGCCTCCCTGATCCTCGTGGATGTCCTGGATCAGCTGGCAAAGAAGTGCCGTGCGCACCGGGTCGAGTCCCGAATCAGGTTCATCGAAAAACACGATGCGAGGGTCCATCGCCAGCGCCCGCGCGAACCCCGCTCGCTTGCGCATGCCACCCGACAGCTCGGCCGGCCTCAGGTTCGCCGCGTCCCCCAACCCAACCTCCGCCAGTCGTCGTCGCGCGATCCCGAGCATCTCCTCCTCTGATTTGTCGGTGTTCTGTCGTAGCGGGAAGAGGACGTTGTTCAGCACGCTCATTGAGCCGAACAGCGCACCATCCTGAAACAGCACGCCGAGCTTCTTCCGGCGGAGCGCCAGCAACGCGTCCTCGCCGAGCTCCGGCACCGACACGCCCTCAACCAGTACGTCACCGGAGTCGGGATACGTCAGACCGATCGCGTGCGCAATGCACACCGACTTGCCCGTCCCCGACGGGCCCATCAGCATCGTGATCTTTCCAGTGGGAATCTTCAGGGTTGTGCCGGCCAGCACGCTGTTCTGCCCGTAGGACTTGTGGACGTCGTGGAACTCGATCGCGTACTTGCCGTCCCAGTCGACCCCACGACCATCAGGGCGCGACCTGTGCTCGCCGAGAATGCGCATCGGAACCTCCACTGACATCGGTGTCGTAGAGGCCATCAGCGGTAACCCGCGAATTGGGCGAGCCTCATCGCCGAGATCCAGTGTACCCGGCGCTTCGCGCTAACGCGCCGGAGTCCGCGCCGGCCCGCGCAAACGGCTATCGCCCCGTGTTTCCGGTCCCGCACTCGCCGAGCCACCGGTTGACGCCGCTGTGAAGCGGGAGCTTGCGCATCTCCTCCTGCGTGAACCACCCTGTGGCGTCTGTCTCCTCAACGGCGTAAGCCTCGAACGGCGCTTCGACCTCAGTGCTGAGGAGGTGGAAGCGCCAGCCGCCGCCGCAGTCCTGCACGTCGATTGAGTTGAGGCGATAGGCCGGCAGCATGCCGATCTCCTCCATCACCTCGCGGCGAGCCGCCTGTTCAGGCGTCTCGCCGTCCCTGATTGCGCCACCGGGAATCCCCCAGGTCCCGCCCTCATCCACCGTGCGCTAGCGACGCGTCAAGAGATAGACGGGGTCGCCTGTTGCCGGTGCGTAGCGCAGCAGAAGGCCGGCGCCGCCGTTGGCCCCCCCGGTGCACGTGATCGAGCGCACAAATCGTCCAACGCTCTCCGGGAGCTGGCCGATGCGCGCTCATCGCGATGGCTTCTCCGCGGCCGTGGAGTGGTGAGTGGCTGTCAGCCTTCGGGCCAGCGATCCAGCTCCTTCCGCAGCAGCACGCTCAATGGGCTGCTTCTGTAGTGCTGCTCGATCGCCCGGAGGGTCTTGCTGTAGTGGTCCAGCTTGCGCTCCGCGGGCCGGGACTCGACGGCGCGCAGTTTGGCCACTTTGTCGGCGAGCGACACGGCGGCCGCGGCGGGGCCGGCGTCGACGATCTGCCGTCTCAGCGCCGACTTGCGCTTTCGATATCTCCGGATCGACGGGTCCTCACTGAGCGCGCTGACTAACCGAGCGACATTGGGGCCGACGGCAAGGTCCAGTTCGTTGGGTGTCGCATCAGTGTCCTCGAGCACATCGTGCAGGATCCCCGCGATCACGACCAGCGGGGGCTGACCATCATCGGCCAGGAGCGTGGCGACCGCGATCGGATGTTCGATGGTCTTGCCTGGCCGCCGCAGGTGCGTTCGGTAGGCATCCCCAACGAATGCGAGCGCCTCATCGGCTCCCGGGATGTCGGCGAGGTCCCGATGCACGGCCATCCGGGTCAGCGTCTCGGACTGCCGATCGTCGACGAGACGCAGCGCATCAGCGGCGCACCGGCGCCTCGCTTGGTCGGACGATCGACGCCGAGCCCTGCGTCGCCCTCGCCGAAGATGCGTCGGTAGGAGTCTCGGCCGTAGCTTGTCGGCAACGGCTGGCCCCCGGGAAGCTTGAACGCGCGCCGTCCGTCGGCCTCCGGCTCGGCGCGGAGGAACAGGCCGTTCTCGAGCCGGTGTGCATGGAAGCTGTGGGCGAGGTCATACATGTGGGTCACGAAGATGACCCGGATCCCCTTGTCGAGCATCGCGCGGATGACCTGCCCCGCGATCTCGGAGCCTTTGCGCTCGTTCGTCGATGTAAACGATTCGTTACACAGCAGGACGCAGTTCGGGGCGATCTCGTCGGCGATCTCGCTCATCCGGCTGAGCTCCTCGTCGAGCTTGCCGCCCTCCATCGCGGCATCTTCCTGTCGCTTGTAGTGGGTCAACACGCCGGCAAAAACGCTCGCCCGCAACGACCGCGGGCCGACGAAGATGCCGCTCTGCATCATCAACTGCGGACCCCGAGGCCGCGGAGCAGCGTCGACTTACCCCGATTGTTCGCGCCGGTGATCATCACCAACGCCTTGCCGTCAGCGGCGATCTTGTTGCTGACGGGTCTGTCGGCGAGGTGCAGCGCCGACGAGACGTCGAAGGGGGTTGCATGAAGACCTCCGCGTTGAACTCGTCCTAGAGGCCATCAGCGGGTACCCGCGATCTGAGCGAGCCTCATCGCTCCGGTCGAAATTCTATTGCAGGCGGGGCGCCGACGACGGATCGGCCCGTTTAATCTGGGTTGGGGCGCACACGATCATCGCGCCGCTGCTGGGGGTATCGTGGGGTGACGCGCGATGAGGCTCGCGAGTAACCGCCTTCGGGCTGATGGCCTCTAGTTGTTATTGCGAGGTCGACCGTGGAGTGCGATGGAGCCGACTGATTCCCGTGGCAGCGAGCGCGTCGGCGCCGACGCTGCCGAGTCGCGCTGTCGGGCGTCGAGGTTCTCGCCGGCGGTGAAGTTTGTGGTGATGGTCGGGGTGATGAGCTTCTTCGCTGACTTCACCTATGAGGGCTCGCGGAGCATCATCGGCCAGTACCTGGGGCTGCTCGGCGCCGGCGCGCTGGCGATTAGCATGGTCACGGGTTTCGGCGAGCTCCTCGGCTATGGGCTGCGTCTGTTCTCTGGGCGCGGCGCCGATCGCACGGGCCTGTACTGGCCGATCACGATCGGCGGTTACGTGCTGCAGATGTCGGTCGTGCCGGCGCTCGCGCTGGCGGGAAGCTGGCAGGTTGCGGCGCTGCTGATCATCCTGGAGCGAGTTGGTAAGGCGATTCGAAACCCGCCTCGAGACGCGATGCTGTCGCACGCGGCGAGGGAGATGGGCTATGGCTGGGGATTTGGGCTACACGAGGCGCTGGACCAGTTCGGGGCGCTGGGCGGCCCGTTGCTCGTCGCACTGATCTTGGCGCTCTCCGGCCACGACTACGCGACCGCGTTCGTCGCGTTGGCCGTGCCGGCCGCGATCATGCTCTCGCTGCTCGCGATCGCCAGATGGCTCTACCCGCGCCCGCAGGATCTCGAGGCGGGCCTGGCACACGTAACGACCGAAGGTCTTCCCCGCGTGTTCTGGATCTATCTCGCGGGGGCGGCGCTGGTGGCCGCCGGTTTTGCCGACTTCCCGATCATCGCTTATCACTTCCAGCGCTCGGGAACCGTGCAGACCGCTCTCACGCCCGTGTTCTACGCCGCGGCGATGGGGGTCAGCGGCACCGGCTCGCTGGTCTTCGGGCGGCTGTTCGACCGACACGGAATCGGGATGTTGGTGCCGCTCACGGTGATCGCGGCGCTCTATGCCCCGTTGGCCTTCCTCGGTGGCTTCTGCGCGAGCCTCGTCGGCGTGTGCCTCTGGGGCCTTGGCATGGGCGTCCACGAGTCGATCATTCCGGCAGCGATCGCGCCGATGGTCTCGCCAGAACGTCGAGCCTCGGCGTTCGGACTCTTCACGGGCGTCTACGGGATCGCATGGTTTGTCGGGAGCACCGCGATCGGCGCGCTGTTCGGCGTCTCGTTCGGGGTCGTGGTGGCATTCGCACTGGTCGCCGAGTTCGCCGCGATCCCGCTGATCCTGATCGCTCGCCGGGGGATGCCCCCGGCGGTCCGCGGCGGCCAGGGCGACGGCGACGCGGCGGTTGCACCATGAGCCATGGAAGCTGGCCATACCTGCCAGCGCAGTGTCCCAAATGCCGGTACTTCCAAGCGGAACCACCGTTTGTCGACGACTCGGGATACGAGATTCTCGGCTTCTGCCGCCACCCGCGGGTCGCGATGGAGCTGTTTCGCCCGCAGCGGCTGCACGCGTCCGCGTGCGAGCGCTGTCCGCTGTTCGTGGCACGCCCCGCGATCCGCGGAGACTCAGGCGCCGGCGATTAGCGCTTCACCCGGGAGGATCAAACACCACGCGCTCGTGCCCGTCGGCGAGCGACCCACACGATCGCGCCGAACGCGCTACCACTGCGATCGTCCCCACCGCATGAGCGCCGCCGAGCGGCCCGGCGCACCGGTAACGGCGATCGCCGCGCCGGCCGCCGCGCAAGCTTCTGCCGCGCGGTGACGGTGGGATCCTGATGATGCAGGAGCTGTGACGCGGGCCTGCACCCATTCGGGCGAGCCGCTCACCCCGGGCTAGTGCCACGAGGTATCTGCGCGTGACAACGGCGAGACGCATGTGTTCGACGTCGCCGCGGTCGTGTCGGCACTCAACGAGCTGCTCGTACTCACCGAGGGCTCTTGCCGGGGTTCATCGCGCGCTCGCCGGCGCGCGCACTCCCGTCGCCGAGGATCCCTTCAACCTCATCGTGCTGGGCGAGTTCAAGCGCAGCAAGAGCAGCTTGACCAACGCGCTGCTCGATCGCGACGTGTTGCCGGCGGCGCGATTCCACTCACATCCGTCGGGACCGTTTGCCGCCTTCCGCTGCGAGCGACCGTGCGCTGTCACTTCCCACGCAAGCGAGTGGTGGGTCCTGTCTACTCGGCGTTTCTGGCCCACCCGAGCCGCGCCTCCCACCTTTCGATTCCCGGCGCTCGTTCGCGGTGACCCGTGCGCAGTTCAGCAAGCGGCGTGCCGTCCACGTGCTGCGTCGCTTCGCCTTCGACCGCCGGAGTGTTCACCATCCTTACTGCCTGACCCGTCGACGACAAGGCCCGCCAAACTTCAAACGGGACGCGGCCAAGCTCGTGCGCAGGTCAACTGCTCACCCAACCGTGTTGTCACTCGGTCCGCGGTCTGGCACGGATGGATCCGGCCAGTGGCGGCAGTTCGGGTCTACCTGCCGAGAGTAAGCGCGTCGCTCTTCGCAGCGCGGAGAGCGACGGGCGCAGCCCTTCTCGTTTGCCACATTGCTCTCCACTCGCCGTCACTAGTTGGTAACGCCGCCGCTGCTGATTACCGTGAGTGCGTCGACGCGTGCCGGCCGCTTTCGGAGCGCGGTGGTCAGCCGACCCACGATTGGCGCGCGAGCCGACGCCGCGATGTGCGGACCGGCGCGCGGCGGTAGTCGGCTCCGCACGCGAACCGTGCTTCGGCAGGCACGCCCGGCGGCGGCCTGCCGAAGCTGACGATTAGGCCCGGGCCCCTTCCAGTGCCTCTGCGCCCCACCGGTTCTGGGTCTCGCGGTGGGCTCGATCCTGCAGACGGCTGCCGGGCTGGGCGTGGTATGCGCCGAGCTCAGCGAAGCCCACAAGACCGGCGACGAACCGCCCGGGTCCGGGGTGGTACGCGTGGCCGACAAGGCCACCTACATGACGACGTTGCGCCTTGTCGAGTCGAACGAAGCCTGTGAGGCCACCGACGAACCGCCCATCTCCGGGCGGGAAGATGTGACCAACGAGCCCGCCGACAGCAACCGGCAGAGTGTGCAGCGAAGAATTGTCTGCCTACGCCACGTGGTGGATTCGCCAAGCGGTGGTTCGGGCACTCGCCGATAAGGCGAGAACGATTCGGCTGCCAGTCCATATCGTCGACGCGCAGCGACGCGTCGCACGCACGGAGTCGCACCTCGAGGGCGAGCTCGGACGCTGGCCGACCGCGCAGGAGATCGCGCACCATCTCGGGGTCGCCACCGATGACGTGGTCCGGCTGCGCGCGCTGGCCCACGAGACGGTCTCGCTCGACGCGCCGGTCTCCCGCGACAGCACAACCACGCTGGGAGAGCTCGTCGCTGACGGACGGGCTCCACTGCGGCCAGACGAGTCCGGCGACCCCGAACTGATGGTGCGGCTGCTGCCGCTTCTGGCACGGCTCCCGGCACTGCCGGGGCGCGTGCTCGTTCTGCGGTGGGGGCTGGCGGGAGAACGGCCCCACACCCTGGTCGAGATTGGACAGGCGCTTGGGATGAGCCGGCAGCGGGCGCGGACCATCGAGCTCGATGCCCTCGAGCAATTACAGGCCTGGGCCACCGAGCCCGGGGTCAAAGCGGCCTGAGACACCGAATAGGAGGCGACTATGGACCGACTCGTCGCTGGCGGCTCGCGGCGTTCAGTAGGTAAGGCATGCGCCGATCGAGCACCGGCAAGCCACGATCTCGGTTCCCATACCTGATACGGCCGTCTGATTGTCAGGAGCGCAGCACGAAAGGCCTGCGTGAGCGGACCTTTCTGTTGGCCGAGCGGGGCGGCGGACCGCCTGGTGCGCCTCGAGGTTTGCCCGGCAAGTGGCTGGGCTTCCGGAGCATTCCCGCTACCGCATTGCTCGCTGATACGGCTGTCCGAGTCAGGGAGGCCGCGGCCCTGGCGGCAGGCATGCGAGAACTCGGTGCGCTCTCGGTGCTGCTGGCGGACGATCCGGCCCCCGGCGTTCGGCGCGCGTGTGCGCACACGCTCGGAGCAATGAGCGATCAGCGAGTCGCCGACGTGCTCGCCTCCGGCCTCGAGGATCCCGATCCGCTGGTGCGCGCCGCTGTCCTGCGTGCCGGTGGAGCAGCTGTTGACTCGAGAGGGGGCGGCGAGGCGGTTATGCGCTGAGCTTGCGAGCGGCCGGAGCGTCGGCGGGCCGCCCTGTACGCGCTCGCTCGGCTGGACGCGCGAGAGGCCGCTCCCGAGATGTCGCGACTGGCCGATGACCCCAATCCCGAGGTTCGCCTGGCGCTGATTCACACCGCCGAAGCGCTCTTCGACGAACCGGCACCCTTGCTGCGCTATCTCACCACCGACTCCGATCAAGCCGTACGGGAGGCCGCCGAGATGTGGCTCTTGCGAGCAACGCACCCCGCGCCCTAGCCGATGGCTGGCCGGCTGACCAGCAGCGCGTTGTGGCGAGGTCGCGCGTTTCAGATCCGTGTCGAGACAGGACCCCGCTCTGCTGTCCCGGCGCGTCGTCGCCGGCACGTTGTTCGCCTGTTCGGCCGCTGGCTCGCTCGCTCGTGTCGGAACTCTCGCGACCGCGACTCGTCAGCGGAAATCTGGCGGGTCTCCGGCGGGCCAGATGGTTATTCGGCTCATCGTCTCGTCGGGCCGCTCGTCGGCATCGGTGTCCCCAGCTCGTCAACGTGCTCGGCGCGGCTCGGCGGGAGCGCCTCGTCGGGAACGAGCGTCACGTATCCCTTTGTTTCACTCCACAGCTCTCGATCAGCGGCGCCGATGCCGTGGTTGGTGCGAAGCGGGTGGTCGTACTCGTCGGAGATGCTGTCGTCGGCATTGGCCTCGGGAGCACCTCGGGGATGTGTGACTTGCTGCATAGGACCCGCAGCTCGCCGTCCTCTTCCGTGAGGCGCGCGAGCGGGATGAACATCCCGGGCCCGTCACCGATGCCAGCCCTTGTCCGGAGAGCCCCAGATCGAGGAGCCGCTTTCCATCCCGTAGACCTCGGCGACTCGCCGATCTCGACCTCTGGCTGCGTAGAGGCCATCAGCGGAGACTCGCGGTTCAGGTGGGCCTCGTCGCCATCCGGCGCTACCCGCTGCCGACGACGCGTACACCGCGACAACGATCAGGACCGCCATGAACAGTCCAGCTCGGAGGAGAGCTGCGCGCACCGCGCTTCGATCCGAGCGAGCTGGTCCAGGCGGGCGCGTGCGTGCTGCTCGCCGCGGCGCCGATCGGCGGTCGCGCGCTCGATCGCGGCGCGGATCGCCTCAACGGCCTCGGTCACGGCCGTGGTTAGCTCCCGGCGGAAGTCGCGAACCGCGTCGGCCACGCGGCTGGCCAGCTCCGAGCGCAGACGGCCGGCATGCCTGTCGGTCATCTCGATCAGGCGCTGCTCGGCGTCTCGGATCACGAGCCGACGACCGAGCGCGCCGGGGGTGATCGTCCGCCCAAACCCGACGATCATGTCCAGTGCGTGCTCGACGTCCTTGAGCTTGAACGAGAAGCGCGATGGGGCGCGTAGGCCGGTGTCGGGCAGAACCTCGCTCGCGCGAACGCCGAAGACATCCTCGGCCGCCTCCTGGACCTGCTCGAGGATCCGCTCGATGCGCTGCGCGTAGCGCTGCTCAAGCTCTGTCAGCTGCTCGGCGATCGGGGCCTCGAAGCGGGGAACGAGCCGCTCGAACTCGGCCCGGACGGTGGCGTCGATCCACCCCTCGAGCTCGGCCGCAAGCTCGCGCGGCGAGACCCGCGCTCCGAGCTCCTCGAGACGCGTGCGCAGCTCTGCCCGAAGGCGCGGCTCCTCGCTGCGCGCGTACTGCTCGAGCGGCTCGTTCACGAGCTGCTTGACCGCCCGCTCGATTCCCCGCTCGAGCAGGTCTCCGGCCTCCGCGCTCGCATCCGTCAGTTCCGTGATCCGCCCCTCGAACCCCTCGGCCCGCGAGCCCAGCTGATCGAGGGGCAGCTCGATCGCGCGCGACTCAAAGCGCGCCGCCTGCGCGATATCCCCCGCGGTGCTCCGGGCCAGCTGGGCGACCGAGCGCAGCAGCAGCGCGTGACGCTCCTCGGCAGCCAGCTTGCGCAGGCGCGCCAGGAGTGGAGCAAGCCCCTCGCGGCGGCGGGCGCTGACCGCGAAGAGCTCGACCTCGCTGTCGCCGAGCAGGTTGCGCAGCGCCGAGCGGATGAACTCGACCGCCACCTCGCGGTCGGCGTCGTCGAGGTGGTCGATCTTGTTGATCACCAGCAGCAGGCGCGGGACGCGCTCGGCGGCCTCCCGAAACAGCTCGCGCTCGCCCTCCGACAGCGGCTGGCCTGCGTCCAGCACGCAGAGCGCCGCGTCGACCCGGGGGAGGAACCCGCGCGCAACATCCGTGTTGTGAGAGTGAATCGAGCCGATACCCGGGGTGTCGACCAGCTCGAGCCCGGCCCGCAGCAGCTCATGCTCGAGCTCCACCCGCGCCAGCTCCACACCCAGACGGTTAGCGGGGTTCCTGGCCTCGGTCACGTACTCGGCCAGCTCGCCGAGCGGGCGCTCCTCCTCGTGGCCGTCCTGGAAGTAGACCCGCAGCCGGTCGTCGTCGCCGGCGGAAATGGTGGTCACGACCGACGTCAGCGGGACCACGGCGGTGGGCAATACATTCCGCCTGAGCAGAGCGTTGATCAGGGTGGACTTGCCGCGTTTGAACTCGCCGAGCACCACAAGGTTGAACCGGCCCTCGGCCACCCTCGTCCGTGCCGCGGCCAGATGCCGGCGCGGTGACTCGGCCATGAGGCCCTCGGCGAGCGACAGCAGCTCGTCGAGCACACCCAGCCATACGTCTCGCTCCTCCAGATCTGACCCGTTGCCGCCCAGGGAAGCGCGCATCGTGTCAGCACCACTCAGAACAGTTGGCTCCACCGGACCTCCACCGTCGTGGACTTCGTCGGTAGAGGCCATCATCGGCGCTTGCCGCATTCCGAGCGAGCCTCATCGCTCCCGTCCACAGCATAGCGGGCATTGCCGCGGTCTCGCGGATGCCCAGGGCGTCGAGCACGAGGGCTCAGAATGCTCGAAGCGATCTGCGACCGGCGCCGCTGCTCGGCAAGCTGAAAGATCACCGGCCGCGAGTACCGCCGACCCTGCACGACCTCCACCCTCAGGTCTCCGCGATCGGCATTCAACGCCACGACGATCGCTGGCGGGCGCTGGCGAATACCAATGACGGCCGCGACACCTACCAGCTCGATCTCACCATCGCCGACCACCACGGCCGGTGGATCGTGACCAACGTCAGCCCCCCCGGATGAGCCAGCGCGATCGGCAACGCTGGATCTCGAAGGACAGGACCCCAACGCGGCAGGAGGCAACCGTGTCTGAGCACTCAGACGGAATCGCCGAGGAACTCGACCGCCAACTGCAGATCACCCTCTCAACGGCGGCGGTCATCGCCCGTCGCGGGCTCACGCGGCGTCAACACACGCTCGAGCAAGCGAAGTGCGAGAGCGAGCAAGCGGCCCGCGCCGCCCGCGAGCAGACCGAGACCGAACGGCGACTCGCGGCCGCGCAGCCGCAGCCGGTGTTCGACGCGGCCTGGTAGCAGACGGCACACCGGCGGAGATCGCTGGCATGTGGGAGCAAGCAAACAGCTGGCGAGACCCCGCCGGACGCGCCGGGCCTCAGTCGACCTTCGATCGCGCCGCCGGCCGGATCGACGATGAGCTCCGAGACCGGGTCGGACTCGACCCCACCCAACTGCAGACGCTTGCCGCCGTCCAGGAACTGGAGACCGATCACCAGGAGGCCGCCGAACCGCGTGCCCGGCCAGCGGCGTCGACACCCGGGTTCGACAGCGCCGACCGAGGACGTGTGCACGCGGATTCGCGATGCCATCGATCGGGTGGCCGAAGAGTGCGTTTCAGATGAGGATCGCGGTCGCGCGCGCCTCGACGAGCTCGCCGGGATTGTTTCTCGCGGCGTCGCGCTTGCCGCCAGTTGGACGGCTGATCTTGCCCGGTCTGGCTCCGCTGGTCGCCCCGCCCGGGGCGGTATCCTTCGCAGCGGCGATGAAGCTCGCCCTCAAGTGCGCCTCCTGGCGCTGATGGCTTCTACGGCTGGTCCGAACGGCACCGACGTAGGCGCTCCAGGAGGTGGCGAAGATGGTCACAAGGTCACTGTCGTGGGATGAGGCGGTAACCGCTGTCGAGGGGATGCAGCGGGCGTGACCGGGACCTCGGAGCGGCTCGAGCTCGCGGAGGTCGCCGAGCGGGCGCACCGGATCCTCGATCAGGTCGAGCATGCCGTCGTCGGCAAGCGCTCCGCGCTGGAGTTGGCGCTGTGTGCGCTGCTGGCCGACGGGCACGTGCTGATCGAGGACTATCCGGGGCTGGCCAAGACGCTGATCGCTCGGTCGTTGGCGACCGTCACCGGGACCGGTTTCTCGCGCGTGCAGTTCACCCCGGATCTGATGCCGTCAGACGTCACCGGGGCTGCGATCTTCAACCAGCGCACGACCGAGTTCGAGTTCAGGCCGGGTCCGGTGTTCACCAACGTGCTGTTGGCGGACGAGATCAACCGCGCGCCGCCCAAGACCCAAGCGGCCCTGCTCGAGGCGATGCAGGAGCGCCAGGTCACGTCCGACGACACCACGCGCGCGTTGCAGCGGCCGTTTCTGGTGCTCGCCACCCAGAACCCGATCGAGTATGAGGGCACCTATCCGCTGCCCGAGGCCCAGCTCGACCGGTTCCTGATTCGGATGCGGGTCGGCTACCCGACCGCCGACGGCGAGTGGGAGATGCTCAGGCGCCGCCTGGAGCGGCGCGGCGACGAGCCCGAGCTCGCGCCTGTGATCGATCGCCGCGAGCTCGTGGCGATGCAGGACGCGGTGGAGGAGGTGCACGTCGCCGAGAGCGTCGGCCGGTACATCGTGGCGCTCGCCGCGTCGACGCGGGAGAGCCCGAGCGTCCAGGTCGGCGCCAGCCCGCGAGGGACGCTCGCGCTGCTGAAGCTGGGCCGCGCGACGGCGATGCTCGATGGCCGAGACTTCGTGGTCCCGGACGACATCAAGGCGGTGGCGGTGGCGGCGCTCGCCCATCGGCTCGCACTGCGCCCCGAGCTCTGGGTCCAGCGCGTCGACGCTGACGACGTGGTCAGGGACTGTCTCGCCGCGGTGCCCGTGCCAACCGCGGAGTTCGATCGTCGGTGACTGGATCCGGCAGTGACGAACCGTGGACCGAGCGCCGGTTACGCCGCGAGCTTGCCGAGTTCCTGGAGGGCGCGACGGAATGGCCGTCATATCGCGACTTCCAGCGCGACGGCCGCCAGCGGCTGCGCGACCAGGTGACGCGGTACGGAGGGGCCCGCCTGTGGGCCGAGCGGCTCGGCCTCAAATATCCCGAGCGAAGGCCCGGTTACGCCGCGCGGTGGACCGAGGCCCGTGTCCGAGCGGAGCTATCGGAGTTCCTGCACGGTTGCGAGCGGTGGCCGACTCGACTCGAGTTCGAGGCAGCTGGGCGTAAGCCGCTCCGGGACGCCGCCGGGCGCCAGGGCGGCGTGGAGCACTGGGCGGCGGAGTTCGGCCTGCCGCTGGCCAGCATGAGGTCGGGCTCGATTCGCTGGTGGACTGCGGAGCGCATCGAGCTCGAACTGCGTAACGCGCTGGCCGGGAGTGACACGTGGCCGTCACGTCGTGAGCTTCAGCGTCGAGGGAAACCAGGCCTTGCCGGCGCCGTCTATCACCATGGGGGTGCCGGCTACTGGGCGCAGCGCCTAGGCATCAGGCGCGAGGTCCGACAGGTTGGCCAAGAGGGTCCGCGTGTATGGAACACCGAACGGATTCTGTCCGAGCTCGAGGAGTTCTGCCGAGATCGGGAAACCTGGCCGACCGAGCGGGAGTTCGTCAACGGTGGCCGGGCACGGCTCTACAACGCGATCTGCCATCACGACGGACCGAGGGCTTGGGCCGCGCGGCTTGGGATCCCGCCAGGACCCCGCGGATAGACTCACCCCCAAGCGATGAGGCTCGCTCCCCACGCTCGCCGTGGAAACCGCGAAATCCCGCTGATGGCCTCTGTGTCGGTGCACTCTCGACAGGAGGTCCTCGCATGAGAATTCGCTTGCGTTCGAAGTCGGGCAATGGCGCGAGCAAGGCGGAGCGCCAGAGCCAGGCGGTCGGGCGCAGATCCCCGTCCAGCGCACTCACCACCTGGCTGCGCCAGGGCCTCCGTACGCAGATGTGTCCGCTCTGCCGGGTCGCTCACAAGGCCGACCGCGAGTACATCTGGCACTTCTTCGACGAGGGCGCGGATCAGGCGGACGCGATCGACGCCGTTCGCCAGGCCTGCGGGTTCTGCGCCGAGCACATCGAGATGCTGCGGCGCATCGAGGTCGATGGGATGAAGTCGACGCTGGCACTCAGCACGATGTTCGCCGACGTGTTGGCCGGGGTTGTAGCCGATCTCGACTCCCTGGACGCGGGCGATTCGTTCGAGCCCGCGCCGTGCCCGGCTTGCGCCAGCCGCAACGCGCGCCTGGCCGTCAACGCGCGCTATCTGCTCGATGAGCTGGCGTCGAGTCCCGTGTACCGCGAGACCTTCGAGTGCTCGCCCGGACTGTGCTTTCCCCACTTTCGTCTCACTTGGAAGATCGCTCCTACGGGCCAGGATCGCGAGCTGATCCTGGCGGTGCAGCGCCGCGCAACTCACCGCGTTCTCGACGATCTCCGCGAGCACGTGCGCAAGCAGGATGACCGCTACCGCCACGAGCCCAAGGGAGCTGAGCACGACTCGTGGCAGGGCGCGATCTGGCTGACATCCGGCTGGCCTCGGCCCGCTGCGACGGCGGCCGAGCCGGAGGCCGGCCGATGAAGGTCAAGGTGCGAGCGGTGCTCCTGCACGACGGCCGGCTCGTGATCTCGCGAGAGCAGCGCCAGGGAGTCGAGCAGGTGTCGCTTCCCGGCGGGCGCGTCCGGGATGGCGAACCGATTACCGAGGCGCTGATCCGCGAGGTCCAGGAGGAACCGGCCTGCGTGTCATGCCGTTGCGGCTGCTGTACGTGGCGGAGGTGGTCGGGATGTGCGGTGTCCACGACCTCAACTTGGTCTGGCTGGTGGAGCCTTCCGGCGGGCAGCCGGCGGTCGACGCGGAGCTGCTGGCCCCGCTTGACGCATCGCTCGCTGACGTGATGATGCCGCCGCTCGTTGAGGAGATCGCCGAGGACGCGGCCTCCGGCTGGCGGGACACGGCTTTGTGGCTCGGCAATGTGCGGCGGGCTCCGCGGTCGTCGGACTGAGCGAGCCGGGGTCCTGATATGGAGAGTCGTTTGTCAACCGGCGCGTGTTGATTTTTGCTTGCGCGTGGGTGGTGGAGTGATGTGGTCGGCTGGGTGGGTGGCGGTCCGGCTGCTGAGCGCGACGCGCGGTCAGGCTGATATTCGCGGGTTGGGACCGCAGGACCATGTTCGTCGTGGGGAGCCGCTGTCTAGGATCGGGCGTGGCCGGCCTGGTGGGGCGGGTTGCTCATAGGACCGTCGCGGGTTCCCCGCGCGTTGCCGGGCCGCCACCGACCCAGCCGACGGGATGTGTTCTCGGGTGGCGGTCGGTTACTCGATTTGGGTGATCGCCCAGCAGAACCCGGCGAGCTCGCGGGCGGCGGCGACGGCGATGATCGTGCGGCGTTTGGCGCGTGCTTCGAGTCTGGTCCAGGTGCGGTGCAGCCGTCGTTGGGCTGACCAGGAGATCGCGATCGCCTCGGGGGGTTGGTCGTGCTGGCGGTCGGTGAGCGCTTTGCCGATCCGGGGGCGGGGGCGGTAGTGCCAGGCCGCTTCGACGAGCAGCCGCCGCGCGTGACCGGACCCGGTCTTGGTGATCGACCCGAGTCGGCGTTGTTGCCCGGTCGTGTTCTCGCAGGGAACGAGCCCGAGGTAGTTCATCAGCTGCTCGGCCTTGGCGAACCGCTCGAAATCACCGATCTCGGAGCGCAATCCGACCGCGGTCAGCGTGTCGATCCCGCGCAGGCAGCACAGTCGGCCGACCTGGACCGTCCACGGCGAGGTTGGCAGCATCGTCAGGATCTCGCGCTCGAGCTGCTCGCGACGGTGCACGAGCACGTCGATCGCTCCGCGTGCGTCGAGCATCGTGGCCTGCGCTGCTGGCCACGGCAGCGTGATCGTCTGCAGCCACTCGCGGTGACGGGTCGTCCACGCGGCGCCGTCGTCGAACCGGATCCCGTGACGCAGCAGCAGCTTCGACAGCCGGTGACGGGAACGCATCAGATCAACGCGAACCGATTCCCGGGCGCGGACCAGGTCACGCAGCGCCTCCTCCTCATCGCCGGGAACCCTGACCGGATGAAGCTTCCCGGCCAGCAGCAGCCGCACGAGATGCTCAGCATCACGCCGATCGGTCTTGACCCGATCCCCCGACGCGCGCGGGATCTTCGACGGGGCGGCGACCACGCACGCCACGCCCCGCTTGATCAGCTCCCGAGCGAGCCCGTACCCCGTCGGGCCGGCTTCATACGCGACCCGCACCGGCCGCGGAAGCCCAGCGCAGAACCCCGCGGCCGCGACCGAGTCGCCGCCCATCACGAACATCTCCAGCTCGCCCGTCTCGGCGTCGAGCACCGCCGCGACGATCTTCGTCGCGTGCACGTCCAAGCCGACGAGACTCTTAGCCTTCGCCATGGCTGGTTCCTCCTATGCGATTGTGGGCCGCCGCGCGGTGGCCGCCGCGCGGCAAGAACGTCACCCCACCAACAGCGTGGGGGAACCGGCCCCTTCTACACCGCCGGCCGGACGAACGCTCAATTCATATTGTCTAGCCCAGCCGTGGCGCGATCAGCAGGAACGCGACGAACGCTGCCAGCAGGTACAGCAGGTAGAGCCCGAGCGGGCCTGCCTGCACATTTCGAACCAGGTCTGCCAGCCGCGTGAACGTCGCGGTGACGGGTCGATACAGCCAGCCGGGATCGAAGATCCGAGGATCTGCTCGCATCATGCTCAGCCGCTCGGGGAAGCGTTGATCGCCGATGCTGCGCAGCTGCGTGTGGACCCGGTAGACGACGTTGAAGATCACGCGGACCATGTTCGCGTAGCCGATCGCGGTGTATTGCGCGCGTCGGCCCGAGACGGCGACGCCCGAGGCCCACACCGGCGCGCGGCGGGCGCGGCGCGTGCTGAGCAGATATCGCAGGCATGCCGCGCCGAGGGCAAAGCCGCTCAGCGTCAGGAACAGCACGGACGGGCTGATGCTGGCGAACCCGGGGTAGCCGGGCTCGATCAGCCAGCCGGGTTGGCTGATGTGCCCGATCGCGGCCGCGCCGCCGATCGGAAGTGTGCCGCGCTCGAGCACCTTGACCACCCATGGCGCGGTGACGCCGAGCGCTAGCGACGCGAACGCGAGCACGCCCATGCCCACCCGTGGCCGCGACGGCTCGGGCCGCGGCGTGATCGAGCGGTCGCGGGGCATGCCCAGGAACGTGATCCCGATCGCGCGGACGAACGCGAGCGCGGCCAGCCCGGCGGTGAGCGCGAGGATCGCTCCGGCCAACGCGATTGCCACATGGGCGCCGGTGCCGCTCACCCGGAAGCCCTGCATTAATCCCTCGAGGCCGAGCCACTCGGACACGAAGCCGCTGAAGGGCGGGAGCGCCGACAGCGCTGCTGCACCGGACAGCGATGCCAGCGCCGCCGCCGGCAGCCTCTGGTAGAGCCCGCCGAGCTGTTCCATGTCGCTGGTGCCGGTGCTGTGCTCGACGGTGGCGACGGCGGCGAACAGTCCCGCCTTGGCGAAGCTGTGTGCGGTGATCTGGAAGGTGGCCGCGATCAGCCCGAGTCCGACCAGGCCTGGCTGATGCTGGGCCTTGCCCATCAGCGCGATCCCGAGATCGGCGACGATCAGCCCCGCATTCTCGATCGAGGAGTAGGCCACGAACACGCGAAACTCGCGTTGGAGCACGCCGCCGAGGATTCCGATCAGCGCCGTCAGCGCGCCCACCAGCAGCGCGATCACAGCCCACCACACGGCCGGATGGCCGAGGAACCCGAACCACACGCGGAGCATCGCGTAGAACGCGACGTTGAGTGACACAGCCGCAACGAAGCTCGAGCTGTCGGCGTCGGCGCCCGCATACGCGCCCGGAAGCCAGGCCTGCAGAGGAACCAGCGCGGCCTTGACCGCGAAGCCGGCGAACAGCACCGCGAAGCAGATGCCGCGGACCGCCGTCGACAGCTGCGCTCCGGAGTGTGCGAGCTGCTCGAAGGAGAAGCTGCCGGCCTGCACACCCAGCAGCACCAGCCCGACGAGCACGGCTCCCCCGCCGAGCTTCGCCAGCGTCAGCGTCAGCTCCGCGGCTCGCTGCGCGCGAGCATCCTGGTAGCGGATGCTGATCAGCGCGTAGATCGCGACGACGGTCAGCTCGTAGACGATCAGAAATTCGAACACGTTGTCGACCACGACGACGCCAACCACGCACAGCACGAGCAACGGTCGCAGCACGTGCGCCGACCTTGACCCAAACGCGCGGGTGCCAGCGAACAACGGCGCCGACACCAGTCCCGTGATGATCAGAAACAGCCCGGCGAGGCTGTCGACCTGCACGCCTCCGCGGCCGAGCGCGAACCAGTGAAATGGTTGCCACACCAGCGGCTGGCCGAATACTGCGACCACTCCGGCGGCGCCAAGCGCAAGTGACGCGGCCGTGGCGACCGCGAGCGCGGCGCGCTGCCGGCCCGAGCGGGTCGCGAGCGCGATCGCCGACGACAGGCCGAGCCCGGCCCCGCCGACGAGCAGCAGCACGGCGAGGGCGCTCATCGGCTGCTGCTCGTCGGCGTCGTTGGCGTCGGCGATGGCGGCTGCCGGACGGGCGGTCGCGCTTCGCTGACTCGGTGAGAAGCGAGCAGCAGCCCGTGCAGCAACGCGATCGGGCTCGGCGGGTCCCCGGGGATGTAGACGTCGACCGGGAGCACCTGGTCCACCCCCCCGCGAACCTCGGGCTCGGTCCAGATGCCGCCGCTGCAGGCGTCGGTCCCGGCGGCGATCACCACGCGCGGTTCCGGCATCGCCTCGTAGGTTCGCCGAAGTGGCTGTTCCATCGGCTGCGTCACCGGACCGGTGACCAGCAGCGCGTCGGCATGACGGGGCGACGCGGTGAAGAACAGTCCCAGTCGCTGCATGTCGTAATAGGGATTGAGCAGCGCCGCGAGCTCCTGCTCGATCGCGCCATCTGACCCGGTGTCGACGTGGCGGATGTGGAGCGAGTGACGAAACGGCCTGCCCAGGACCGCCGGTGAGACGTCGGCCTGACGACGCTCGTCCCCGACGATCAGCGCGTCGCGGCTCCCGGCCGCAAGCTCATAGCCTGAGTCGATCGTCAGTGAGCCGTCTCGGCTGGCCTGAACGCAGAGCCCGCAGCCGATGCAGCGACCGCCGTCGAGCGTCAAGCGTCCGTCGTCGGCGACCGACAGCGCCCGTGGCACGCATACCGACGCGACGCGCCAGGTTTCGGCGGGATCGACGGCCGCGGGGTCCAGCAGCGCGCGGGCGCGGAAGGCGTCCGGCGCGGACTCGGCCCGGCGTGGGTAGCGGGTGGTCAGCCGCCTGGCGCTCACTCCACGCAGGAACCATCTGATCATGCGTCGCACCCGGCCGGCGAGAGGCCCAGGCTGTACTCGATGAACGCGAAGTCGGTGAGCACCTGGGAGTCGAACACGCGATTGAAGATGCCGTAGTTGACGAACGACGCGGCCCGGATCTTGCAGAACCCGAGCGTGCTGCCGGCATTCGGCTCCAGCCAGTACAGCGTCTCGCCGCGGGCTGACTCGGCTGCGCCGAGAGCCGCGTCGTTGACGAACGCCCCCACCTCGGCCCGGATCGGTCCGGGTGCGAGTGACCCCAGCGCCGACTCGATCAGCGTCAGCGACGACTCGACCTCGGCGAAACGGACCTCCATCCGGGCCATCGCGTCGCCGTCGGAATGACCGGCGACATCGAACTGCCCGTAGCCGTCGTAGCTCAGGTCGCGGCGGGTGTCCCCGTCGACCGCCGAGCCGCGTGCCACCGGGCCGACGCAGGCGAAGTCCCGAGCGTCGTGCTCCGACAGCGGTCCGGCGCTGACCAGCCGGTCCAGGAACGAGTCGGTGCGCAACAACACCGCCAGAGCCCGGCCGTAATCTCGTCTCCAATCGCCCAGGCCGTCGGCGATCAGACCGGCCGCCGCGCGATCGACGTCGAGCCGAACCCCCCCTGGCACGATTGCGCCCCGGAGGAATCGGTTGCCCACGGTGGCTGCGGCGACGCGGTGGAGTCGTTCCTTGAGCGCAGCGAACTGGGCTTGGGCCACCGATAGCGACGCTGCCTCGCATTCCCGGACGATCGCCTCGAGGTGGTTGTAGAGGCGCTCGAGCTCGGCCACCACCCGCCTGATCGCCTGCGCCCGAACGGGCACATCGGTGTCGGCGAGCTGTTCGATCGCGTGTGAGAACGCGAGCGCGTGGGCGACGCTCGAGGTGCCCGAGACGCGTTCGGCGACGAGCACGGCGAGGTCAGGTGCGACCTCGCAGATGCGGCGTTCGGCGCCGCGTCGCTTGAAGAACAGCCTCTGGGCGCAGTAGGCCACGTCCTCGCCTCCGGTCTGCACGAGGAACTGAGCGGCCTCGAACACGCCTGACCGGACAGGACCGTAGGGGAACACGAACACGCCGGGACCCGACAGACGATCCGCGCCGCGGTGCTCGGCCATGCCGTTGCCGTTGGTCTCGAGCGGCACCCTCTCGGCCTGCTCGGAGCCGTGGCGAATGAGTGGCTCGAGCCGAGGGTGGCCATCCGGGACCAGTCCCCACAGCTCGTGGATCTCTCGTTCGAACCAGTGGGCCGCCGGGACCAGCGGGGTCACGGCCGGGTAGGAGCTGTCGGTGACCTTCGACCGCAGGCGGATGACCCCTGCTGGGGACCGCACCAGCGCGCACAGCTCCGGGGGTCCGGCGGCCGCGGTCACGAACAGCATCATCAGCCGGCCGCCGATGTCGCTGAGCTCCGACGCGAGCTGTTGAAGGGGGCACGCGCGTTCTTGGAGGGCGATCACGTGCGGCCTCCGATCACCCTTACCGCGCTGTGCAGCAGCTCGTTGAGCGGGCCGGGAATCCAGAGCCCCAGCACGAGCAGGACCGTGAAGCTCACGAGCATCGCGATTGCCATCGCCGGCTGTTGGCGGCGTGATCTGCGCGGGTCGGCGCGGTCCACGTCGCCGCCTGGTGACAGGACCATGCGATGGAAGGTCTGAAACACACCGACGAACGCGACGTTGGCGAACAGCACGAGCAGCCCCGCGAACGCGAATGACGAGTTCGAGAACCCGCCGGTGACGATCAGCAGCTCGGATCGGAAGATCCCAAACGGGGGTATCCCGGCGATCGCGAGCGCTCCGAGCAGGACCATCGTGCCGGTGAACGGAGCGGCACGCATGACGCCGCGCACGTCGTCGACATCGCGGCTCTCATACCGGCTGAGCAGCTCCCCGGCTCCGAAGAACGCGAGCGTCTTGCCCGCGGCATGTACGAGCACATGGAAAAAGGCCCCGTATGCGGCGATCGGGCCACCGATGCCCAGTCCCAGCGAGATGATTCCCATATGCTCGATCGAGGAGTAGGCCAGCAGCCGCTTGTAGTTGCGCTGGCGAAGCGCGAACAACCCCGCCAGCACCAACGACAGGCCCCCGAACGCCAGCAGCAGGACGTGCACGTAGCCGGCGCCGACCGCGAGCTGGGTGATCGCGCCGATCCGAAGCACCGCGTAGAGCGCGGCCGCCAGCAGCGCGCCGGAGAGCATCGCGCTCACCGGACTTGGCCCTTCGGAGTGCGCGTCGGGAAGCCAGGCGTGCATCGGCACCAGGCCCACCTTGGTCCCGAAGCCGACGATCACGAACGCGAAGCCGGTGTGGACGAGCGCGCTGTTGAGATGAGATGCGACGGCGACCAGCGCGGTGAACGTCGGCGCGTACTGGTCTCCCAGGGTCGGCACTCCCGCCGCGTAGATGAGCACGATCCCAAGCAAGCCGACAGCCAGCCCCGCCGATCCGATCACGATGTACTTCCAGCCTGCCTCGAGCGAGGCGTCGGACCCCTCGACGGTGACAAGTAGCGCGCTGACCACGGTCGTGAGCTCGACCGCCACCCACATGACCCCGAGGTTGGCGACCATCGGCGTGGCCAGCAGCGCCAGGCCGAACAGATTCAGCAGCGGCCAGTACACCCGACGGACCTGCACGTGCCCGATCCCGGGCCGCAGGTACCCGGTCGAATAGAGGGCCACGACCGCGTAGACGAATGCGACCGACACCAGGAAAACCCCGCTCAGCCCGTCGAGGTAGAAGGCTCCGTCCAGCGCGTGGCGTCCGCGGCTCACGTGATCGGCGAACACCGCCACCAGAACCGCCGCCAGCCCGCCGGTGGCCGCGGCGGCCGAGATCCAGCCGCTCGAGCGTCGATCGCCGATCGCGATCGTGGCGACCGCGGCAGCCAGCGCGAGCGCCAGCGCGATGATCAGCCAGGCGCCCATCAGCCCCGGAGCACCGACATGTCCTCGATGCTGGTGCTCTTGGCGCGCGCGGCGATCAACCGTGCGAACACGCCGTAGAACAGCACCGCCGGCAGCAGATCGAGTAACAGCAGAAAGCCGATCGCGAACGGGAGCCCGGGCGCGATCGCCACGGTCGCCAGGAACACCCCGTTCTCGAGCGTCAGCAACCCGACGATCTGGCTGATCACGTTCTGACGCGTGATCATGAAGAAGAACCCGACCAGCACCAGCGCCAACGGCACGCCCAGCGCCGGCGTCGGCAGCAGAGCCCCGGTGATCGGCAGCGCCGAGGCCGACCAGTACGCCAGTCCGGCGAGCGCCACTCCGATCAACAGCGACATCGGCACTTGCACGACGAGCGGCACCTCGTGCTCGGAGATCCGTCGCGTGATCTGCCGGTCGATCGCGATCGGGATCACGACGACCTTGATCCCCGCCGTCCAGGCCGCGAGCACGATCAGCGCCGCGTCGCCTCTGTGGATCCCCACGAGCAGCGTGTAACCCGCGGCAAACAACGACTGCACGGCATATACCCGCACCTGCTCGTGCACCTGCTTGACCGCCAGCAGGGCGAGGCCGCTGAGCAGCGCGGCGATCGCGAGCAGCGCCGCGATCGCATGAGCCAGGTCGTAGTGCGGCGGCGGGTGCATGTCAGCCGTTGGCGAGGTAGAAGACGAGGATCGCCAGCACCGACAGGACGAATCCGGCGCCCATGAAGTCGGGGATCCGGAACAGCCTGAGCTTGGCGAAGCTCGACTCGATCACGACCATCACCAGGCCGAGCCCGATCATCTTCACCAGCAGCCACCCCAGGGCGATCACGACCGCCCCGACCGTCCGGGTGCTGGCCAGGCCCCACGGGACCACCAGCACGTTCAGGAACACCACGTAGAGCAGGAACTGCTTCATCGACGAGCACCACCGAAACAGCGCCAACGACGGACCGGAGTGCTCGAACAGACGTGCCTCGTCGATCATCCCGAACTCGAGCGTCGAGCCCTGGCTCTCGATCGGGACGCGCCCGGTGTCGACGAGCAGCATCGCGAAGAACGCGGCCGCCGCGAGCAGGTGACTCGGGCGGAAGTACTCAGAGCTCGAGTGGGCGAGCGTCGCGTTGAGCGCGTAGGGCAGGTCGGTGCCGGTGACCAGCGCGACCGTGAAGAACACGAAGATCAGGGTCGGCTCGACCAGCGTCGCGACCGACTGGGTGCGGCTGGCGCCCAGGCCGGCATACACCGAGCCCGAGTCCACCCCGGCGAGCGCGGTGACGAATCCGGCCAGCCCGAATAGCAGCGCCCCCCCGAGGATGTCGCCGGCCGTCCCTCCCGGCAGCGGGAAGTTCGTCAGCACCGGGATCAGCAACGCGATCGAGCAGTACGCCGCGAACGCGATCAGCGGCGCGATCTCAAAGAACGGCGATGCCGTCTGCGGTCGCAGCGACTCCTTGCGAAACAGCTTCGCGATGTCGTAGTAGGGCTGCAGGATCGGCGGCCCCGTGCGCCACTGCACTCGGCCTTCTGCCTTCGCGATCACGCCGGTGATCAACGGCGCGAATACGAGCAGCGAGAGAACCTGACACGCCTGAATTACCCATAGGGGCAGCATCATCGAGCTGAACTGGCTCCTGGATTCCGTACGACATCGCAGTCGTAGGAGCTATCAGCACGAGGCGGTTTGGCCGCGAGGCCCGGCGAACTCCATCGCCGCCCTGCTCAGCGACGCAATATAGCGGCGGCCCCCCGCGTAAGGTCGGGCTGCAGGCTCGCGAACCGTTGCTTGGCCGGACCTGATCGCGATATGGTGCGAACAGGCGATGAGGCTCGCCGAAACCGCGCTTTGTGGGCGCTGATGGCCTCTGCTTGCCGGTCAGCCCGGCCCGACATGAGAACGAGCCTCGAGATCGCCCAGTCGCACGAGCTCGCGCCGATCGAAGCGATCGGCGAGCGTGCCGGGCTGCGGCCCGACGAGCTCGAGCCCTACGGCCGGGACAAGGCCAAGATCTCCTCACGCGTCCTGCAACGGCCCGAGGGCGCTCCTCCCGCCAGGCTGGTCTGCGTGACCGGGATGACACCGACCCGAGCAGGTGAGGGCAACACCACGACCCTGATCGGCCTACTCGACGGGCTCGCCGCGACCCGTCGGCGCGCGATCGGATGTCTGCGCGAGCCATCGATCGGTCCCGCGTTCGGCGTCAAGGGCGGCGCGACCGGCGGTGGATACGCACAGGTTGTCCCGATGGAGGATCTCAATCTGCATTTCACCGGCGATCTGCACGCAATCGGCGCCGCCAACAACCTTCTCGCCGCGATGATCGACGCCTCGATCCTGCACGGGAACCCTCCCCAGATCGACGCCCTGCAAGTGCCGTGGCGCCGGGTGATCGACATGAACGACCGTGCTCTGCGCCAGGTCACGGTCGGACTCAAGGGCCGAGCGAACGGTTATGCGCGCGAAACGGGCTTTGACATCACCGCGGCCTCGGAGGTGATGGCGATCATGGCGGTGACGCGCAGCCTTGACGAGCTTCGCGAGCGGCTCACGCGCATCACCGCCGCGTACTCGCACCACGGAGCAACACCGGTCACGGCGGGCGACCTCCGCGCCGCAGGAGCGATGACCGTCCTGCTGAAGGAGGCACTGAAGCCCAACCTCGTCCAGACGCTCGGCGGCCAGCCGGTCCTGGTTCATTGTGGACCGTTCGCGAACATCGACCATGGAAACAACTCGCTGATCGCCGACCTCATCGCCGATCGGCTCGGGGACTATGTGCTCACCGAGTGCGGATTCGGGTCGGACATGGGCATGGAGAAGTTCTGCGACTTGGTCTGCAGGCTGGGAAATCTGGCGCCGGCAGCGGCCGTGCTCGTTGTGACCGTGCGAGCGATCCAGCATCACGGTGGTCTCGATCGGCGCTCGCGCGGCGACCGCGCGGCGGGTCTGTCCGCGATCGAGCTCGGGATCGCGAACGTGCGACGTCACCTGGGGATCATCGCCAGGTTCGGGATACCGACGGTCGTCGCGATCAACCGAAGAACCGAGGACAGCGACGAGGAGCTCGAGTTGGTGGGGCGCCTGGCACGCGAAAGCGGGGCATTCGCGGCAGTCGTCAGCGACGCCTTCGTGCGTGGCGGGGCCGGCGCCGCCGAGCTTGCGGACGCGGTCGTCGAGGCGTGCGAACTCGACAGCAGCTTTGCCCCGGTCTACCGCCAAACGCAGCCGATCGCTGAGAAGATCGAGACGATCGCCACTGACGTCTACGGCGCCGCAGGCGTGTATCTATACCCGGAGGCCGAGGAGCGGATCGCCCGATTCACCCATGAGGGGCTCGATCGACTCCCTGTGTCGATCGCCAAGACGCATCTCTCACTGTCGTCGGACCCGTCGCTTCGCAATGCGCCGACGGACTTCGTCCTTCCTGTCCGCGACATCCGGGCGTACACCGGCGCCGGCTGGCTGGTGGCGCTCTGCGGCGAGATCACCCAGATGCCAGGTCTCGGCGCGGAGCCCGCGGCCCTCGACATCGACATCGATGCCGAGGGCCGAACCGTCGGGCTCGTCTGAGGGGCCGCAGTGACGCTCACGGTCGAGATCCCAGGGTTCGGGGCCCTGCAGCTCGACCACCTGCTGCTGGACGTCAACGGCACTCTGACCGATCGAGGCACGCTGCTTCCGGACGTCCAGGCACACGTCGCGCGGTTGCGAGCAGCGTTGGCCGTGGAACTGGTCTCCGCCGATACGTTCGGCACGCTCGGTTCGATCGCGGGCCGGCTCGAGGTCAGCGGCGTGCGCGCGGCGTCCGGAGAGGACAAGCTCCGACGCCTGCATCAGCTCGGTGCCGAACATTGCGCGGTGATCGGCAACGGTGCCAACGATGCGTTCGTGCTCGAGGCGGCGGCGCTGGGGATCGTGGTGGTGGGCCCAGAGGGAGCGAGCGCGACCGCGGTGCAGGCTGCCGACGTGGTGTGCGTTTCGGTGTCGGATGCGCTGGGCCTGCTGCTGCAGCCGCAGGCGCTCTCAGCCACGCTTCGCCGATGAGCCTTCCGCAGCCGTCTCGGAGCGAGCGCCGCCGTTGGCTGACGCCAGGTGTTGCCGGCATCGGGCTGGCCAGTTTCTTCAGTGACTTCGGTCACGAGATCACGACCTCGATCCTTCCGAGCTTTCTGGTCTCCACGCTGCGCGCATCCGCCGGTGCTCTCGGTCTGATCGAGGGAGTGAGCGACGCGCTCACCGGGATCGCGAAATTGCTTGCCGGGCCGTTGGCCAACGATCAGCAGCGTCGCCTCCGGATGGCTTCGGGGGGCTACCTGATCACGGCGGTAGCGACCGGCGCGGTAGGACTTGCCACCGCGGTGTGGCAGGCGGGAGCGCTGCGCGCGACCGCGTGGGTGGCACGAGGGGTCAGATCACCGGCGCGTGACGCGATGCTGGCCTCGCTGGCGCCACGCGAAGCCTATGGCCGCGCTTTCGGGCTTGAACGCGCCGGCGACAATCTGGGCGCAGTCGCGGGACCGCTGCTCGCCGCGGGATTGGTGGCCTGGCTGGGGATCAGGCCCGCGATGTATCTCGCCGTGGTCCCCGGCGCGCTCGCGGCGGTCGCAATCCTCGCTGCCGCGAGGGAAGCGCGTGAACGCCTGGAGCCGGCCAAACGGCGCTTTGGCCTGCAGATCTCGGCGCTGCGCGAGGCCGGAGTGGCGGCCCCGCTGATCCCGATTGCCGCTTTCGAGCTCGGCAACATGGCGACCACCCTGCTGATCTTGCGCGCGACCGAGTTGCTCCACGCTCACGGACGTTCGATCGCCAGCGCGACATCGCTCGCGGTGCTGATCTACGCCGCCCACAACCTGCTCGCGGCGGTGACGGCCTATGCCGGCGGCCACTGGATCGACCGTGCGGGACCGAGGCTCACTTTCGCGACCGGCGCACTGTTGTACACGATCTCCTACCTCGTGTTCGGACTCACGGCCGGCAACGTGTGGATGCTCATCGTCGCGTTTGTCCTCGCGGGGGCTGGGATCGGACTGGCCGAGCCCGCCGAGTCCTCACTGGTCGCCCGCCTGCTGCCCGATCACCTGCGCGGCAGCGGGTTCGGGCTGCTCGGTGGTGTCCAGTCGTTCGGCGATTTCGCGTCGTCTGCGGCTGTAGGCCTGCTGTGGACTCTGGTGTCGTCAGCCGCGGGCTTCTTGTATGCCGCGGGATGGATGCTGCTGTGCATCGGCTTGACCGCGCGGATGCGGCTCTACTGATGCCCGGCGCAGGCAGCTGGCCCTACCTTCCCGAGCAGTGTCCCCATTGCCGATATTTTCACGATTCGGCACCCGCTTACGTGGACGACTCGGGCTACGAGATCCTGGGCTTTTGCCGGCATCCCCTGATCGCGATGGAGCTGTTTGCACCGCAGAAGCTGGCGGCGATGGGGTCCGAACGATGCCGGTTGTTCGTGCCGGAGCGCGGCCGAAGACGAGAGCCTCAGGATCGAGGCTGACGACAATCGTCCCGCTCATGCCTGCCAGTGCAGGAATGTTCGGCGGGCGGTCTGCAGGTCGTGGCTGCGGAGCAGACGCTGGGCGCTCGGGTTGCCCAGCGCATCGGCGGCTCGCGTCGCTGCCTCCTGGAGACCGCCGACCTCGATCTCGGCGAGGCGGGCGAGTGCCGCTGTGTCCACGAGCTCGGCCTGGCAGGCGATCGCGTCGGCGTCGAGGACGAGTAGACCGACAGCGGCACGCGCGGCCGTCCCGTTGTCCGGTGTCGCCCATGCCCTGACGCGAACTGACTGGCGCCGCTGAAGCAGGACGCACCCCGGCCTCGGCGGTGGCGGCTGCGCACCTCGTAGTCGCGCCAGATCGAGCTGCGCGGCGTAACGCTGCTCCGCGTCCACGCTTCGGCCGCGACAACATTCCTCGAGTCGCGCCTCGGCCTGCGGAGTGCGGCCCGCGGTGGCGTGCGCGCGCGCCGCACGGTGGATCAGCTCGACCGTCTCTCCGCCCGCTTCGATTGCCGAGTCGTAGGCCGCGACCGCCTCGTCGGGGCGGCCGAGCGCGAGCGCGAGGTCACCCAATCTCGACTGCAATGCTGCCTGCGATTCACCGTGCTCGCAGGCGAAGGCGATCAACCGCTCGGCATCGGCCAGCCGCAGCTCGCGCTCGGCTCGCGCGGCCGCGGACTGGGCCTCGTACCCCGCCCCCACCGGATTGCCGCGGGACGCGACCGTAGCCAGGTAATCCAGCAGGGCATCGGTGCTGGCCGCGGCGAGCCGGCGCACGCCTTGAGCGACACGCCGATTCGAGCTGACCGGCATTCGCAGCACGGCTCGAGCGATCACAAGCTCAGCGTCGACTCCGCTCAGCCGCGCGAGGTACTGCCCGATCGTCTGCAGGTCGGCCAGATCGCTCGTCTCCAATCGATCGAGCCAGTCTCCGAGTTCCTTCTCGATCTCCCGCAGCTGTTGTTCTCGATCGCCGATCATGTAGGAGTTGCGAGCGAGCCGGCGGGCCCGGTGGGCCAGCGCGCCGAGGCGTGCCAGCACCGCTTCGTGGAGCGTTCCGGGGAGGTCCCGGTCGTGCCCGCGCTCCGCGATCAGAGCCGCGAGATGCTCCAGGTACAGAGGGTTGCCTCGCTGCCGGGTCTTGGCGACGTGGGCGCAAAGCTCACCGGACACCGAGCCGAGCCTTCGGGCGACGAGCTCCTCGCGGTCGGGTGGGCTCAGCGGCGCAAGCCTCACCCGGGCATCCACGAGCTCATCCAGCTCCGCCAGTGACGACAATGCGGAACTTCGGGCCGACAGCACCCAGGCCAGCGGCGCATCTCTCGCGCTGGCTCGAATCGCCCCGACCAGCGCTACGAGCGCCTGCGGAGCGGCCCAGTGGATGTCGTCGACGACGACCGCGGAGGGTCTCGCGCGGGCCGATCCGGTGACCGCGGCGCCGAGTCGATCGCCGAGCGACTCGGGGACCTCGACCGCGGTGTCGTCGTTCCCGAGCTCGATCAGCAACGCGTTGATCGGGTCCAACGCCCGTCCTCCGAGTGGCGGGAACGCGACCCCGCCAGCGAACGCGACGTTGAGGTCGGCGTCGACAAGCGCGCGGCGAAGCAGACACGACTTGCCGCCTCCGGCGGGAGCGCTCACCAGCAACACCCGGCGACGACCGGCCGCCGCTGAGCACAGAACGGACGCGACCCGACGTAGCGGCTCAGACCGGCCGACGACGTAGTCCGGCGGCTCCCCGGCGACCGCCGACGGCAGGACCGGCGCCGGGATTCGTCCCCGCAGCGACCTGCAGGTATCGGGTACGGACATCTGCCAGCGGGGGACCGCCCCGACCGGGCGCAGCTCAAATGTGCCCTCGAGTTGTCGGGCCGCCTCACCCCCGATCAGCACCTGGGACGGAGCGGCCACCAGCGCGAGCCTCTCGGCGAGCCGCTCAACCTCCCCGCAGCCGCCGACCGAGTGCACCACGCCGATGCAGACCCCACCGCGCAACTCGGTGTCGCGCGCGATCAGGTCTCTCGCCTCAAGCGCGCGGTCGGCCACCCGCTCGAGCGCATCGTCGCGCAACCTCCAGGCCGCGACGATCGTCCCCTCGGGGCCGGGCCGAACATACGCGGCGTCCGCGATCTGCTCCTCGACGGCCGCCCACGAGCGCTGCGCCCACTCGCGCGAGTCCAGGACCCGGCACGAGGCCAGCTCCAGCGCGAGCACCACCGCCAGCCCGCAATCCGTGGTGGGTCGGCTCAGGGGCGGACACACACGCAGGCCCGAGACCTTGCGCGGCTCCCCGAGCGCTGCCGCGCAGTCCCGACAGCAGTCCAGGTGCGCCGGCCACTGGTGCCCGCAGCGGCGACATCGCGCGACCGTGAATGTGAAGCGCTGAGCCTGAGCTGCGGGCACGTCCGGACACACGCTCGGCGAGCGACTACCGCTCATCGACCTCGACGCGGGTCTGACCCGGTGTCGGGGAGCCCCGCGGCTCGGTCTGGGGACGGGTCAGCCGCCTCGCCAGGTGCGCGACTGCCGCCAGCGCGACCAGCAACGCTGCCACTGCCAGGCCGGTGAAGGCGGGCGATCTCGACGGCGCCACGGTCACACCAGCCGCCGCCAGCGTCGCGGCGCAGCCGCCCGCCGCTGCGACCAACGCGCTGGTGCCAACGCCCGTGATGATCACTCCCGGGCCGATCCGAGCCACGGCACGCAGGTCCAGCGAGCGCTGCGCGAGCTCCTCTGCCACCAGGAGACATGCGCCGTAGAGCGGGGCCAACAGCAGTCGATCCCCGTCTCGGGCGAGCAGCTCCAGGCCGAGCAGCGCGACCGACGCATGCACGGCCGTGGGCGCTGCCGCCGCCAGGCCGAGCGCGAGCGCCGCGATCGCTACCCCGATTCCGAACCAGACAAGTCCGGGCGAGACGCGGGCGTGGACCGCGACGAGCGCTCCGAGCCCGAGCTCGAGCGCGACGGAGGACAGTGCAAGCGCTACACGCGCGCGAGGTGCCGGGCTGAGCGGCGGAACGAGTTCACCTCCTCGATCACCGGCGCCAGCTCGCTTCCGGGCCGCCAGGGCGCTACCGCGATCCCGAGCTCGCGCAGCTGCGCGCGCAGTGCCTCGCGCTGCAGACGCCAAAGGCGGTACGCGCGCCGATCGCCGTCCGACGAACCGGCCGGCACGTAGTGCAGCGGGGATACCTCGACCACGCTCACGTCGAACCGGCGCCGTCTTAGATCCGTGATCAGGCGGATCGAGCGTTCATCGAGCAGCGGAGTGATCGCAATAATCACCGCGCTGGTGGGCAGCACTCGTCGCGGGAGACTCTCGACCTCGCGCCAGGCGTAGCTGAACGCGATCTCGCTGGACAGGAGCGCGTCGATAATGCGGTACAGCTGGGTGCTGCCGAACCGGGGCTCGAGCCAGTGCAAGGTCCCCCCGAAGTCAATGAGGGAGACGCGGTCGCGGCGGGCCAGATGCGCCCGTGCCAGCGCAGCCGCCGCGCGCACCGCATCATCGAGCGTCCCGCCTCCGCGCACCCGCGCCTCGGCGAACGTATCGAGCAGCAGAGCGACGTCGCCTGCCTGCTCGGGGTGGCGCTGGGTCACGTACAGCGTTCCGCGTCGGGCGGTTGCTCGCCAGTTCACCTGCCGGACGCGGTCGCCGACCGTGAACGGGCGGATATCGGCAAACTCGATCCCCTCCCCAGGGACACGCGATACGTGCGCGCCCAGGAAAGCCGGGGTGCGAATCGGCGCGACCAGCTCGCGGAGTCGCTGCTCGGTCGGGAATGCCCGCAGCACGACCCGTTCGCCGAGTAGCTGATCGGTAGCGATCATGCGTAGTGGATCTCGGGCCCGCACGATCGCCGGACCGATCGCGAACGCCCCCCAGCGTGACGGGCGCACCACGAACTGCAGTTCGATCTCAGACGCTCCGGCCAGGTGCACGGCCACCGGCCCGTCCTGGTCGACCCGCAGCCGCCCGGTGTGAGCGAGAGCCACCTCGAGATCCACAGCACGAGGTCCTTGATTGCGCACCCGCACGGTCGCCAGCACGGGGTCACCCTCGAGCAGTCGCGTCCGCTCCAGTCCGATCTCGGCGGTGAGCTGTGGCGCCCTGGCCAGACCCAGGCCGACGCCGATCAGCACCAGAAACGGCGTTGCGACCACGGCGAGCTCCGGGCTTCCGGTCACCAGCGCCGCCACCATCCCCGCGCCCGCGACAGCGAGCAGGCCTGGCACTCGAGCGGTCAGCGATCGGCTCACAGCGCCTCGATCGTGTCGAGCATCGCGTCGAGGTCGCGCGGCGAGATTCCTGGTCCGTATCTGTCCTCGGGAAACGGGCGGCCCGGACGGACGAACTCCCAAAGGTCCTCGCCGAGCAGCCCCGCCCCGCCCCGGTCAGAGAGCCGTTGAAGACTCCGGCCGCGCGCCGCCAGGCGCCTCGAGACAATCTCGGCCAGCAGCGGACGTAGGTACGCGTGGGCGCTGAGCGGGCTTGACCGGGACGTCACCACCATGCTCTCCAGCGCCTCGAGCTGGGCGGGTCGGCTGGGCGGCACCGGCGCGCGCCTGCCCCAACGCCCACGATCGGCGTTCGGCAGCAGAGCGACGCACACCGCGACTCCGATCGCCGCGACCGCGACCAGCGCGATCTCAACCAACAGCGTCAAGCCGGGCCTCCTCGCGCAGGCGTGCCCTCAGTGTGCTCAATGCCGCCCGCGCGCGATCGCGAGCGGACGCGAGAATCGGATGCGTGCTGTAACGCGCCTCCTCGAATAGGGCGGTGAGCTCTGCGGCCTCGTCCTCGCTGGCGCTGCCGGCGGTCAGCAGGCGATGCAGATACTCCCGTGGCGCCTCGAACGCCGGTCGGGCCAGCCCACGGGCGCCATATGACCGCTCCATCGCCGCGTACGCAGCGATAACCGCCTCACGCGGTTCGAGGGGGTCATCGAGAGCGTCGATCGCAGCGTCGATCGCCGAGCCCGCCACCTCGTAGTCGGATGATCGCTGCGCGGCGGATGTCCGACCGCGAGCCAGCGCCAGTCCGACGGCTGCCACAGCGAGGAGCACGATCGCAAGCGCCAGCCAGGGCAGCCAGGCGGGTAGCACGAAGCCGCCGGACCCGCCGGACCCGCCGCGAGGCCCGGGCGTCCGCGCCGGCCGAGCAAACCCGCCGGCGGCCAAACGCGAAGACCGTGAGCTCGCGCTCACGCCGAGCACGGCAGCCGCGATCAGCGCGGCGCCGAGCATCAGTGGCGCGAGGATCGCGACGAGCTTCGAGAGCCAGTGAAGCTGTAGCGGCTCGGGAGCGTAGTTCGGTTCCTCGTCTCGCCCTCGGCGACGCGTTACCACAAGCGTCAGCCATGCCGCGATCGCCACCGCTGCCGCCCCGATCAGCACAACGAACAGAGCCACGGCCGGTGTCTGTGCGGTGGCCGCGTTGACCGGCGTCGAGCGCGACAGCGGGTCTCGGGAGGCCATCGCGACGACGACGGCCGCGCCGGCCGAGGCGACCCCGATCGCGCCCGCGCCCGCCCATCGCCTTGACCTCCGCGTTCGCCACATGGCTTCCTTTCGAATGGAGCTGCTCGTGCAGACTTGCTCTAGCCGCCGGACCGAAGCGCCCGCGCTGCGACTTGTCTCACGGCTGGAGCGCCCGACACGGCCAGCGGTTCGAGCAGATCTCTGACTTCGGCCGCTCCCACGATCAGAACCAGGCTGTCCAACGCCTGAGCCGCCAGAAACGGGTCAGCTTCGTCGACCAAACGGCGCAACGGGTGCTCGGCCGCGCGTTCGCGGCGCTGGCCGAGTACCTGTGCGGCGATCATCTGCGTTCCGGCCAGTGGATGCCTAAGCGCCCAGATCAGGTGGTCTGAGTACGACGCGCCGGCCGGCCGCTCGACCTCTGCTCCACACTCCGCACACGTTCCGCTGGGCTCGGCGTTCGGGCCGTAGCACCGCCAGCATTAGTAGGTGGGGCCACTAGCCACGGCGGTTCGCGGTGGCGGCCCAGCGAGCAGCCGCGTCGTCGATCGCCGACAGCGCCCGGTTTCGAGAACACCAGGCGACGCCGGACGGGACCCGATCGCCCGACTGGTCGAGGGTCACGAACTGCTCGAGGTCACGGCGCAGACGAAGGGGAAGATCTCCGACCAGGTCGATGCCCGTCCAGCTCGTGTCGCCAAGCGGCACGCACAGCACGATCGCTCCGAGTGGCCCGCCGCCCTCAACCACGGTGTCCGGGAAATACCACCAGTCAGCCGGGCTCGACGCGGGCCGATGGTCCGGGCATGGACCGCATGTAACCGCCACCTCCACGATCTGACCTCCTCGCACATCGCTTCCATCCAGTAGAGGCCATCAGCGGGAGTGACCGCGGTTACAGCGAGCCTCATCGCTCACCGCCGAGTATCGCACTCCGGGCAAGTGCGAGCCCGTCGCCGGCCCGCCGTCGGGGTATCATCTGGATCAGGCGATGAAGCCCGCCCGAAACGCCGCCGCGGCTGATGGCTTCTACCGAATCCGATCCGGTGGAAGCGATGCCCTCTCACGACTCAAGCCGCCCGGTTGCCGTGGAGTTCCACAGCATCCTGTTCGATGGCGACGCCGGTGACGTCGAAGCGGCACCAGAGCCGGTCTTCTTCGGTGATCTCCATCTCGATCAGGTGCTCGCGTCGCTGCTGGCTGGGCGCGAGGAGTACGAGCTGGCGCCGCTGTTCTACACCCCTCTTTACGGAGTCGCGGCCGTCCGGTACCGGCATCAGGCGATGGGCGACCTCGAGCAAGACCGCGTGCTGGCCGCCGTTCGGGGGTTCGCCGACGCCATGCGGACGATGCGCAGGCAACTCGAGGCGGCCGACAGGCTCCGTCAAGTGCATCAGCGGCAGCGCTGGTTCCTGCAGGCCGTCGACGTCTATTGCGACGCGGTCGAAGCGTTTGCGGCGCAGCTTTCCGAATGCGTCGTCGCATCTCCGGCTTTCGCGGGACTGCGCGATCACCTGTCCCGATACGTGAGATCGGACGCGTTCGCGTCGCTGCGCGACCAGACTCGCGAGCTCGTCGATGAGCTGGCGGAGATCAGGTACGCGATCCACATCAAGGGCAGCCACGTGAAGGTCGACCGGTATCACGACGAACCGGACATGAGCGAGGAGATCGACCACACTTTCTCGAGGTTCAAGCAGGGCGCGGTCGAGGACTACCGCGTCCGCTTCACATCGCCGGTGGAGATGAACCACATCGAGGCGCAGATCCTCGAGCTCGTGGCACGGCTTCATCCGGCCACGTTCGCCAAGCTCGAGGATTACTGCTCACGCCATCGGGCCTTCCTGGATCCGGCAATCGGACGCTTCGACCGCGAGGTCCAGTTCTATCTTGCCTACCTCGAGTTGATCGAGCCGATGCTCGCCGCCGGTCTGACGTTCTCCTACCCTCGCGTGTCCACGCGCTCGCGAGCGGTGCACGCGACCGATGCGTTCGACATCGCGCTCGCTGGCAAGCTTGTGCGCGACCGCCAAACGGTGGTTGCCAACGACTTCGAGCTCTCCGAGCCCGAACGAATTCTCGTCGTGAGCGGACCGAACAATGGCGGCAAGACGACGTTCGCGCGCATGTTCGGACAACTGCACTACCTGGCCAGTCTCGGACTTCCGGTTCCCGGCATGGACACCCGCCTGTTTCTCGCCGACCGGATCTTCACCCACTTCGAGCGCGAGGAGGACCTCGAGACGCTGCGGGGCAAGTTCGAGGATGAGCTGTTTCGCATCCACGCGATCCTCGAGACGGCCACCAGCGACAGTCTGCTCGTGATGAACGAGAGCTTCGGCTCGACGACCCTCCGCGACGCCGTGGTCGTCGGCACCGAGGTGATGCGACAGATCATCGCGCTCGATGCCGCGTGCGTGTTCGTGACGTTCGTGGACGAGCTGGCGGCCCTCAGCGAAACCACGGTCAGCATGATGAGCACGGTTGTCGCCGAGGATCCCGCGGTCAGGACGTTCAAGGTCGTGAGAAAGCCCGCCGACGGCCTCGCCTACGCGGCCGCGATCGCCGACAAGTACGGGCTCACCTACGAGCGCTTGAGGAGACGTGTTGCGGGATGAGAGCCCTGCTCATGCATCACGATCAGGACTTTGCGAGAGAGGCCGCGCTTCCCGCCAACGCCGACGCGCTCCGCAGCGATCTGGAGCTGGAGACGCTATTTGCCGCGATGGCGGACGACGATCCGCTGTTGTACGAAGTCGCCCAGCAGGCGGTGTTCTCCAGCCTCGGAAATCCCGACGAGATCGTCTACCGGCAGCGGATCCTCGGCGACTGCATGGACAATCGTCCGGTCATACGGGAGCTCTACGCCCTCGCCGGCGAGGCGCTCGATTCCCAGAGGAAGGTGTGGGGCAGCCTGCACCGCGGTTCGCCGCGCGCGCTGCTGGGGCCGTCGGTGCAGAAGATGGAGCTGCTGGTCGATTCGCTGCGTCGCCTGCGCGAGATCGCCGATCAATCCTCGGAGCAGTTCACGTCTCCCGGCTTCGGTCGGTTCTTCGCGATGGTGGCCGGCGAGCTCGACGAACCCTATTTCGCGGAGGTGGAGCGCCAGCTCAAGTCGCTTCGGTTCAAGGGTGGAGTGCTGTTCAGCGCGCAGCTCGCGGCCGGCAACAAGGGCAGCGCGTACACGCTCAGGCGCGCGCAAGAGCAGAACTTCCTCGAACGGGTGCTCGATCGCTCTGGCTACAGCTTCCGGATCCCCGACCGCGACGAGAGTGGGTTCAGGGCGCTGGGTGAGCTCGAGGATCAGGGGCTCAACCTGGTCGCCAACGCGATTGCCCAGTCCGTCGAGCACGTCCGCAGCTTCTTCGTGGCACTTCGGATTGAGATCGGGTTCTACGTGGCCTGCCTCAACCTCAGCGAGCGCCTCGAGGCCAAGTCCGAACCGATGGTGTTCCCCGGTGTGACGCCCTCCGACGGCGCGGTCCTGACCGCCCGGGGCCTGTATGACCCGTGTCTGAGCCTGTCGATCGACAGCCGCGTTGTGGGCAATGACGTCGGTGCCGACGGCAAGTCGCTGATGATCATCACTGGTGCCAACCAGGGCGGCAAGTCGACGTTCCTGCGCGGCGTCGGGCTGGCGCAGCTGATGGCGCAGTGTGGAATGTTCACGGCCGCGGAGTCGCTGCGGATCAGCGCCTGCGAGCGACTGTTCACCCACTTCAAGCGCGAGGAAGATGAGGCGATGGAAAGCGGCAAGCTCGACGAGGAGCTGGCGAGGATGAGCCAGATCGCCGATCACATCGAGTCCGGCTGTGTGCTGCTGTGCAACGAGTCGTTCGCGTCGACCAATGAACGGGAGGGCTCACAGATCGCCCGACAGGTGATCCGCGCTCTGACCAGCGAGGGAGTCAGGGTGCTGTTCGTCACCCACATGTTCGACCTGGCCGATGGCTTCTTTGAAGAGAAGCTAGACACCGCGCTGTATCTGCGCGCCGAGCGAGGCCCACAAGGGGAGCGGTCGTTCAGGCTGCTCGAAGGTGAGCCGCTTCCGACCAGCTACGGCGAGGATTCCTACCGGCGGATCTTTGGGAGAGAGCCAGCAGGTGACAAGGCGTTACCCACTGTGAGCTCGGGTTAGCCAGCTGGACTCCGGCGCGAGGCCGCCGGTGGCCTCCGGACCGTGGGTCTGGCTTTGGCGCTATATTGCCCGGCGAGCGATGAGGCTCGCTCCAAGCGCGGTTTCGGCCGCTGATGGCCTCTACCCGACATAGTCCGCGGTCCCAGTGGAGGTCAGGTGGAGCCACCAGTCCCCGCGCGTCGTGACACGTCGTACTCACTCCTGAATGCTGGTCGAAGTCCCGCTGGGCCACCCCCTCGACCGGTCGCGTGCGTGACTCAATGGCGGTCGACGCCCAGGTGGCTGGGAAACCGCGCGCGAGCGGCACCGGCCGCAGCGGCCCCGGAAGCGACCGGGTGAGCGCCGATTCACCCCCAATCCAGATCAGGTCGGTCGCCCGGGCCGCCGCGATCCTGCGCCTGCGCACTTTCTCGGCGCGCGGCCTCGGAATCGCAGAGATCGCGAAGGAGCTCAGTCTTCCCAAGGGCACCGTGCACGGGATCGTTCGCACGCTCAAGGGCGAGCGTTTCGTAGAGCAGGACACGGACTCCGGCAAGTACCGCCTCGGCGAGACAGTGCTGCCGATGGGGTTCAGCTACCTGGAGGCGAATTCCCTGCGAGCCGCCTCACTGCACGGGGCCCACCTGCTGGCCAGCCGCGCGAGCGAGAGCGTCCGCGTCGGGACGCTGTTCGAGGACAAGGTCCTGATCGTCCATCACGTGTTCCGTCCTGACAACACTCACCAGATGCTCGATATCGGCACGCTGGTTCCGGTCCATGCCACAGCCCTTGGGAAGGCACTCCTCGCTCTTCGCCACGATCGAGTCGCGGCCGTCGCGGCCGTCGGATTGAGAGGCTTCACGCCCCACACCAAGACCGCCGCCGACGCGTTGCAGCGCGAGCTGGACGAGATCGCGGCACGCGGATGGGCAACGGAGATCGGCGAGCTGCAGCACGGAGCCGCCTCGATCGCCGCCCCCATCGCCGCCGGCACCATCGCCAAACCCGGGGCGATCGCGATCGAGGGATCGGTGGAGCGGCTGTTTGAAGAGGGCTCACCCCGAACCGAGCTAGTGAGTGCCGTGACCGAAAGCGCACGGGCGATCACCCGCCGTCTCGGGACTTCTCCGGGGGAGGTGTGACGCCAGCTCGCTGTCGAATTGTCGCCGCGGCAGATGATGGGTTCTGTCTTGTTCGAGAGATAGACGACACTCACTCCCGTGCGAACGATCAGAACCAACCGCCGAAGGAGCACCATGAACTGTTATGTGTGTGACAAGGATGACTGCATCACGCTGCGCGCGAACGCCGTGAGGGCTCCGGGCGGCTACCCCGGTCGCGCCGGACCCCGACGCGAGGTCATCCCAGTGGAGGCGCCCCGCCCCGAAACACGCGCCCATCGACCTGAGCGATCACGCGGAGCCAGGCATGCTGTTCGGGCCCGGCCAGCTCGTGGCGGTAAGACCAGGCCCGCTTCCGCTCGGACTCCCGCAACTCCCAAGCCAGGATCTCGAGGCGGGCTTGCGCGTGCGCCCGTACCGCTGCGCCGCCGTCCCGTTTATCGGCCAGCAGTGCATGTCGGGCGCAGAGCCCGTGAGCTCGGAGATACCGCTCCCGCACCGGCGCGACGGTGATCGCCGCGAGCACGAGCTCCAGCTGCGACCGTTCGACGCCGTCGCGCGCGTGGCAGGCAGGGCAGAAGTGCGCAGCTACAAACTCCCCGCGGGCGATGTCAAACTCGGCGGCGACCTGTCGCTGCCGCCAGCGACGCTCGCTCGGCACTACAGCCAGACGGTCCAGCACACGACGCAGCTCGCCGCGCCGGGCCGCGCGCTGCCGGCTGGCCACTCGAGCGGCGACGCGTTCGTCGAGCCAGTTCAGATCATGCAGATGCGTCCCGCAGAACTCACCTGGATCGTCCTCGAGCGATCGGTCCGCAGCCTTGGACCGCTCGGCGAACCAACGCAGGTAGCCAAGCTCGGCCCACCCCGCCGAAAGGCACACCGGACACGTTTCAAGTCCGAGGCGCGCGAGCAGGCCGTCGACCGTCGAGTCGGAGACCGGCTCGGCGGGGAGGGCGGCGCTCCATCCAGCTCGCGCCGGCAGATCCGGGTCAGCGCCCGCGAGCGCTTCGATGGACCCGTCACCATCTTGGTCTGCGAGCGTCGCGAGCATCCGCTCCGAAAGGACGGGCGCCGCCGACCGATTTGCGATCGCGACGGCATCGACCGCGTGACGGAGGCACAGACCGTGATGTTCTCCATATCGACGTCCGAATCCAGGGTCGTTCACCCCGTCGATCAGTAGCCGGCGGACGCGTCCTGTCGCAAACGCAGCCGCCTCGCACGCCGGGCAGCGACCGACGACACCCTGTCCACGGAGCCGGTCGCACGCTCCCGACGTGGCTTGTCGCATCACCGAGCCCGCTGGATATCCATCGCCCGCATCGCCGAGCAGCCTGCGCACATGGGCGGGACACATACCCATCGAGTCGCGCAAGCGGGTTCGCATCGCCGCATCGGCATGATTCTCGATCGAAAACCATGCGAAGAAGCGGCGCTCCGTCTCCTCGACATGGACGCACGTCGGGCACCGGTTGGCATCCAACAGTCGGTCGCGGTCGACAACCGCGGGGCCGACCGCAGCATCTGAGGGAGAAGTCGACCTCTCGACCGTACGACTGAGCTTCACGATCACTCCTGAACTGCGACGGCGAAACGAACGAACCAACTGCAGAAGCCATCAGCGCCAGGAGGCGCGGTCGAGGGCGAGCTTCATCGCCACGGCGAAGAATATCCGGCTCACCAGGAGACGGTCGGCGAGGCCGTGCGGTCTCCGGACGTCTCCCGCCGACCCTACGCCCGGGCTGTCTCGAGGGCGTAGGTAGCGGCGATCTCAGCTTCCGCTTCGATCCGTGCGTCGGCCGAAGCGGCAGTACCGACGCGGTAGCTGCGTGGGTGACGGAGCAGTGGCGACCCGGCTGCCGGCCAAGGTCCACGCGGGAGGCTCGGATTCACGCGATCGCGGAAGGCAGCAGCCAGCCGGAGCTCAATCAGGAGCGGCAGCGAGGGCGCGGGTGAGTGCGTCGAAGAGGCGCTGGAGGTCGGCGTCGCTGGTGTAGAGGTAGGGCGAGACGCGCAGGCCGGTGGCGCCGCGGACGCCAACGAAGACGTTGCTGTCAGCGAGGAGTTCAGGGACGCGCGCCATGGCTCGAGCGGGAATACCCACTTCGAGCATGTGCGGTCCGCGATCCCGGGCCGCGACCGGCTGCAGCCGTGCTCCCGGGCCCAGTGCTCGATGCGGTCGGTAATGTTCTCCAGCGTCGCGGCGATGCGGGCAATTTGCCGAGCGCATGACATCCGCGGGCCGGTCGGTCCGCGCGCGCCCGAGCAGCTCACCGGCTACGCGGTCGCGCTCTGCGGCGGGTCCCCGGAGGCTCTGTGCACCCCGTCTCAGGACACCTGGCTCGAGCGCAGGTCGTCCAGCTCCTGTTCGTAGATCTCGCCCAGCGCTCGGAGCGCCTGCAGTGTGGCCTGCGCCTCGTCCTCGTCGATGCGCGAGATCGCGAAGCCGACATGTAGCAGCACCCAGTCACCGACCTCGGCGCCGTCGTCGCCCCCGGCGACTAGTGCGACGTTGACGATCCGGCGGACGCTCGCGACGTGAACGCGGGCGAGGAAGCGCTCGGCGTCGACGAACTCGATGATCTGCGCGGGGATCGCTAGGCACATCGCGAGCTCCTCGGAGCGCCAGCAAGTAGCACGGGGTGGTCTAACGCGGTCGCGAGCGCGCTCATCCGCTTGCCGTTCCTGCGTTGAGCGGCGCCGTGTCCCAGGCGGCGAGCTCGCGGGCGACGCTGTCGACGAGGCTATCGAGGGCGGCCGCCACGGTCGGGGTGAGCTCGGTGCCGAGTGTCGTCGCGCCTGGCTGGACGCCGTGCAGTACGAGCTGCTCCGGCCAAGCCCCGCTCAGCCGCGCTGCGCCCAGCAGGTCGCGCAGGCCGAAGTCGTGTACGGTCGCGTCAGCGCAGAACGCGCGCGCGAGCTGATCGCCCGCGAGCCGAACCAGTGTGCCCGGCTCGGCGCCGACATCGATCGCGTCGATGATGATCGCGCGTTGGGCGTCGGCCAGATGAGGCAGCAGCAGCAGCCCCGCGGTACCGCCCTCGACGAGCGTGGCCTCTGACTGTGACCCGAGGCGTTCGCGCAAGCGCGCCGTGGCGTGGACGCCCACCCCGTCATCGGAGCGCACCACGTTGCCGATGCCGATCACCACTACGTCGGCGGGTCTCATTCCGGCGCCGGCCGCGTCGCGTCGCTTGGCGTCCCACCGTCGCGGGCGTCGGCCTTGTATCCGGTGACCATCGACGAGAGCTCGCCGTTTCGCTCCTCGATGTCAAACAGCACCGACGAGTAGACGTGATGGATCGCAAACCCGACGAACAGGAACATCAGCAGGAAGTGCAGCACCCGCAGCTGGTTGATCGGCAGCACGCTCCACGTCCAGCCGAACACCGTCTCCCAGGCGGGGATCCGGCTGACCCACGCGAATAGGCCGAGCCCCGACAGGATGGACACTGCAAACAGGGCGTAGAGGAGTACGTAGGCGAGGCCCGCGAGCGGGTTGTGGCCGTTCGTCGGCGGTGGATGGCGCCTGCGATAGCTGTAGTAGCGGAGCATCTCGCGCAGTGCGCCGCGCTGTGCAGCGGTCACCGGGAGCAGGCCGCGCCAGTGCGCGTAGCGGTTGCCGACGAACGCCCAGTAGACGCGGAACAGGACGGCGGCGATGAAGACGAATCCCGTGGCCTCGTGGACGAAGCGGACCGTTCCCATCGTGAACCCCGGATGACCCGGCCCGCCGCTGCCGCCGAAGAACGGGTGATAGATGTAGTAGCCAGTGACCGACAGCACCACTAACGCGACCACGATCGTCCAGTGCACGAGCCGCACCGGCAGCTCCCAAACGTAGGTCGGTTGGCGCCGTGGCCGGCCGGCGGCTTCGCTCTCCCGCCTCCGCGTGCGGCCTGAAGCTACGGCCATCAGCGCCCCGCCTCGACCGTCAGCATCGTCCGCTGCCCGCCGCGGTCGGCGTCCAGCACGTGCACCGCGCACGCAAGACAGGGGTCGAACGAGTGCACGGTGCGCAGCAGCTCTAACGGCCGCGCCGGATCGGCGACAGGGGTGCCGACCAGCGCCTGCTCGTAAGGGCCCGGCCGGCCCTGCGCGTCGCGCGGAGAAGCGTTCCACGTCGTGGGGACGACCGCCTGATAGTTCTTGATCAGACCGTCTGAGATCTCCACCCAGTGGCCGAGCGAGCCGCGCGGCACCTCGTGGGGGCCGAACCCGCGCGCGCTGGACGGCCAGCTGGAGTGGTCCCATTTCGCGGTGTCGGCGATCCGCAGATCGCCAAAGGTCATGTTGCGGTCGAGCTCGTCGACCCAGCCGCTAAGCCGCTCGACGACGATTGAACTCTCAAGCGCCCGCGCAGCAACCCGGCCGAGCGTCGAGTACAGCGCCTCGGGGCCGACGCCGAGCTTCTTCAGCGTGCTGTCGACGAGCTTAGTGACCGCGGGAACGCCCGACGCGTACGCGACGAGCACACGCGAGAGCGGCCCGACCTCCATCACCGCCCCCTCGTAGCGCGGTGCCTTCAGCCACGAGTAATCGGCATTGGTATCGAGCCACTGATACGGCGGCTTCGGTCCCGTGTAGTTGGCGTCGGTCACGCCCTCGTAAGGATGCAGCGCCGTCGCCGCGCCGGACGGGTAGTCGTACCAGGAGCGTGCGACCTGCTCGGTGATCTTCTCCTGGTCCATCGGTAAGACATGCGCCAGGTCGCGGTCCATGATGACCCCGCGCGGGAACAGATAGGTGGCCGTATCGTTGACCGAGCCGCTCCCGTAGCCGCCGTAGGTCATGAAGTTGCGCGTATTGCCGCCGATCTTCGTCCAATCCGCGTAAGCCGAGGCGACCAGCACCACGTCGGGGATGTACACCTGCGCGATGAACGTCCGCATCGCTTCGATCCGTGCCCGCAGGAAGTCGATTCCCGCGGGGTTGAGCGCCTGCGGGCTGTTGGGATCGATCGGGGTCGCCATCCCACCGACCACGAACGTCTGCGGATGCGGGTTCTTGCCACCGAGCAGCGCGTGGATCCGGATCACGTCGCGCTGCCACTCGAGCGCGTCAAGGTAGTGCGCCACCGCGAGCAGGTTCTGCTCGGGCGTCAGCCGATACGCCGGGTGTCCCCAGTAGCCGCTCGCGAACAACGACAGCTGACCCGAGTCCGCGACCGCTTTGATCCTCTTCAGAACGTCGCTGAAGTACGTGGGGCTCGAGCTCGGGTAGTCGGAGATTGATTGCGCGAGGCGCGAAGTCGCCGCGGGGTTGGCCTTCAGCGCCGAGGTGATGTCGACCCAGTCGAGCGCGTGCAGCTGGTAGAAGTGCACGACGTGGTCGTGGACGAGCTGGCTGCCCGCGATCAGGTTGCGCACCAGCTCCGCGTTCGGCGGAGGCGTCGCGCCGATCGCGTCCTCGACCGCGCGGACCGAAGCGATCGCGTGCACCGTCGTGCACACGCCGCAAATCCGCTGCGCCCAGATCCAAGCCTCCCGCGCATCACGGCCCTCCACAATCTTCTCGATCCCACGGAACATCGTCCCCGACGCCCACGCCTCGCTCACCTTGCCGCCGGAGACCTCCGCCTCGATCCGCAAATGGCCCTCGATGCGGGTGACCGGATCAATCTTGATTCGCGTCACGCCCACCCTCCGACGGCGTGTCCCCCGGTGGCGGCGGCGGAGGCTCCGCGGCGCCGCCCTCCGCACCAGCTTCGGCGGGCGGTGCACCAGCTTCGGCCGGCGGTGTACCGGCTTCGGCGGGCGGTGTACCGGCTTCGGCGGGCGGTGTTCCAGCTTCCGGGGTGCCGGCTTCCTTGGTGCTCGCCGCGGCCGTGTTTCGAGCAGTCGCCGCCTGCAACCCCTTGCCGACACCGTGCGCGGCCATCAGCGCGGTAACTCCCACGAGAACGCCGACGCCGATCGTCTCGGCTGTCGTGTCGGCACCGAACCCGGCGACGTTGGGTAGCCGACCGTAGAACGGGCTCGAGTTCGTCCAGAAGTCCTTCGACGCGCAGCCGATACAGGTGCCGCCGGCCTGCACCGGCCAGCTGGTCCCGTCGTTCCAGCGCACGTTCGGACAGTTGTAGGTAGCGGACGGCCCCTTGCAGCCCATCTTGTACAGGCAATAACCCTTGCGGTGGCCCTCGTCGCCCCACGACTCGACGAACAGCCCCGCATCGAAGTACGCGCGCCGCTCGCATTGATCGTGGATCAGGTCCCCGTAGGCAAACAACGGCCGGTTGTACTGATCGAGCGCCGGCATCTCATTAAACGTCAGGTAATGCACCAGCACGGCCACCGTGTTCACCGGGTTGTGCGGGCAGCCGCCGAGGTTCACAACCGTCGCGCCCGGCACTACGTCCTGTACGCCCTCCCCGCCGGTCGGGCCGTGCTGCACAATGCCTCCGTCCCACGCGCAGGCGCCGACCGCGAGGGTGAACTTCGCGTTGCCGGCAACCTCCCGCGCGAGGTCGAGGGCCGAGCGACCGCCGATCGTGCAGAACCCGTCACCAGTCGGAATCGCGCCCTCGATCACCGCGATGTACTGCCCCTTGAGGTCGCGCACGGCCTGCGTGCTTTGCGCCTCGGCCGCTTCGCCCGAGCCGGCCATGATCAGCTCGTGGTAGTTCCACGCGAGCGTCTCGAGCACGATCTGCGCAACGTCCGGCTGCGGCGAGCGCAAGATCGACTCCGAGTTACCGGCACAGTCCTGGAACTGGCGCCAGATCACCACCGGCCGGCGCACGGAGGTGAGCGCCTCCGCGATCGTAGTGCGATAGCTCGCCGGCAGCGCCAGCGTCGAAGCCATCACACCGCAGAAGCTCAAGAACGCCCGTCGGCTAACGCCACGCTCCTCCAACCGCTCCGGCAAGGCCTGATTCAGGAAAACGCTGCTCACCTCTCTTCGGCCAGAGCCTGCGCGGGCCAGCCTAACCCATTTGACGCAGGACTGCCAGCGCCCGCCGTCATCAACGCTCCGCGGTCCCACGGAGCTCCACGGACGCCCGCTCACGCCGAGCGACGTCGCGGCTGCACCGGCGGTCGCGCTGACGTCCGGCAAGTCGACTGTCAGGGTGCATGACTCAGATGCCTCCGTCCAGTCACAGCGACCCTCTTCCCCAGCGTCGGCCGGCCCCACTCGAGTCGTGGGATGCGCGATTCGCGGGAGGATAAACGCGGCCCGGAGCGCTCCGCAGCGGCTCGAGCGCGAGGGATGGCTTGAGCGCCATCCGATGACGCGCGGCTCGGGGTTGCCTGTTCGGCGTGGCCCGCGCCGACGCGCGAGTCGCCGGGCTTCCGGTAAGGCCTGCGACGGCGCCGACGCCGACGCGGCGCGCACCTGTCGGCGTGCGCGTGTCGCGGCGTAGCCCGCGGGAGGTGCTCGCGCTCCTTGGTGGGCGGCCGAGGTTCCGTGGCGGGACGGGAAGGGAGCGCACAAGTCCGGGAGCTCGAGAGCGCTTGCAAGGTCCCTGCTCTGCGGGCGGAAAACGCGTCTGCCCGCCGACGCCCGCAGCGAAGCCGACAACGAACTAGGTCCCCCGATTTGCAGCCCGGCACGCGCCGCAAACCCTGACATGCTTGCAACTCTGGCGGCCAGCAAGCACGAGGCCGAAGACAGCGCAAGCCGTCAGCATCGACCACGCGGTGCTGCTCTGCAACGTGGATGCAGCAGCGCGAGTCTCGCTGCCGCCTTTGAGCAGTTCCGGTCGCGCTCAAGCCAACGGCGTCACTGCTGGTCTCACTAACCACCAGTCACGTCGGCGGCTGAGAACGGCGAGTTCTGGCTTGCGCTCTGGGCCGGCGTCCGTCAGAAGCAGCAGCGCCGGTCTCGCGGCTGCTGGGGCGACGAAGCAGAACCCGCGCTGGCGCTCTTGCGAGGCGTGCTTCAAGCTCGGATTTGGGCGATAGGAGCAGCGAGCGTTTGGTCGCGAGTTCACACGATCGGCGCATCGGTCGGAGGCCACCGCGCTGGGTTCGCCGATCTCGCCGCCGGCGGCGACGAGCTCGCTGCCCAGCGCGGGGACCGCTACCGACGCGATCGACCGGTGCCTGCACTGGGAAGCTGCGACGCGCATGCTGATCCGTGCGGCACCTTGGCGATCGCGGATCTTGGCGTCTCCAGGCGCTTGATAACCGCATGTGCAGCTGCACACACATGTCCCCGGCGGCGGGCAGCCGCCAACGGACTGTCCGGAGAACACGCCGACCAGCAAACGGACGACGTCGCCGCCCGGCCCGTCCCGGCGTGATGCGGGCGGACAGAGCGAGTGAGCGGCGGGATGCTCGGTGGTCAGTTGCCTTGGCTGGTCTGCCAACATACCGTGCGCCGCTTCCCCTGAGGTCCCTTGTCCTCGGTTGTTCGCGGACGTGGACCGCGAGAGAAAGGCTCCGGTCATGAGCGAGTTCGAGACGATCGGCCTTGAGCCGGTCGAGTCGTTGACGATCACGACGCTGGTCGACAACGTCACCGACATCCTGTTGCTCGACGAGGGGCCCGCGATCCGGGCGCCGATCGACTCCCGTGCGCCGCGCGTGCCCTCGCCCCTGATCGAGGGCGGCCAGACGCTGGATGCGCTGCGCGCCGAGCACGGCTTCGCCGCACTGGTGAGGATCTCCCAGGGCGGGCGGGAGTACCGGGTGCTGTTTGACACCGGCATCTCCCCGGACGGGCTGATCGAGAACATGCGCCGCCTCGAGGTCTCGCCGCGCGACATCGAGGTGATCGTGCTCAGCCACGGCCACTTTGACCACACCACCGGCATGGACGGGCTGATCCGGACGCTGGGCAAAGCCCACGTTCCTGTTCTCATCCATCCGGAGTTTTGGAGCCGTCGCCGACTCGCGTTGCCCGGCCGCGAGCCGCTGATGCTGCCGACGACCAGCCGCAGCGCGCTCGAAGGCGCGGGCTTTGAGATCATCGAGCAACAACAGCCCTCGTTCCTGCTCGGCGGGTCGCTGCTGGTCACCGGCGAGGTCGACCGCACCTCGGGGTTCGAGCGCGGACTTGCGATCCATCAGGCCTGCCGTGACGGGGAGTGGCAGCCTGACCCGTTGATCCTCGACGACCAGGCGCTGATCGCCAACGTGGCCGGCAAGGGCCTCGTCGTGCTCACCGCGTGCGGCCACGCCGGGGTCGTGAACACTGTCCGCTACGCGCGGCGACTGACCGGCGAGGACCGCGTGCACGCGATCGTCGGCGGCTTTCACCTCAACGGCCCGTTGTTCGAGCCGATCATCGCCCCCACCTGCGACGCGCTCGCCGAGCTTGACCCCGACTACCTCGTCCCCACGCATTGCACCGGCTGGCGCGCCATCCACGCGCTGGCCGCCCGCTTCCCCAACGCCTACCTGCAAGCCAGCGTCGGCACCCGATTCGAGTTTCACAGCGACTAGTAGCCGCCGGCACACATGGCATAGCACAAGGCTGCAGCCGTGGCTCGCCCAGCATCCGCGATCCGAACGTGCCCACGCAGCCGAGCAAGGGTGTGAAAGCCAACGCAGGCGGGGCTTGCGTTCGCGGTCAGCTCGAACTGCGCGACGTCGAGCGCGCGTTCGGCGAGCACACAGCGAGCGGCGCTCGCGGTCGCCGGCGGGTGGTGCCGGACCGCCGTCCACGTGTTCGCCGAAATCGTTACGGACACGAAATGCGCCCCGCGGCAGGCCGTCGGCGCTTCCGGCACCGCGGGCAGGCTCGGTGACCGAACCGCCACATTGATCGCAACCCGGCCGGAACTCGAATCGTGGCTCGGGCTGGCCGTAGACATTGGTGCCGAGAACGTCGGCCGCAAGCAGATCCGAGGTGCACTGCACGCGCGCGAACTGCCAGCGAGCCAGCGCGCCAGCGCCCGGGCGAGCGCGGTCTTGCCGACCCCAGGGGTAAGCCTCGACGAGCGCATGGTCCTCGGCCAGCGGCGCGGCGAGCAAAGTGCCTGAGCGTCTCCAGACGGACTTGCACTGCTCGCGAGACGTTCGCTTCACGAGCCGCCGCGCGATCGGGCGAGCGCCTAAGGCTCGTGCGGCGCTATCGGAGCGTGCTCGGGCGACCCGTTCCCTGCGTTGATGTCGCTCGCAGGCGCTCGACCTCGTCCAGCACCGCTCGGGCGACCTGCTCCTTGCCGGTTCGCGAGACATCTCGCCGGGCGCCGTCGGCGGCGAGGATCGTCACCTCGTTGTCGACCACGTCAAACCCGATCCCGGGCCTTGAGATGTCGTTGACGACGACCACGTCCAGTCCCTTTCGCTCGAGCTTGCCGCGTCCGTACTCGATCGCGCCGGCACCGTGCTCGGCGGCGAACCCGACCAGGATCTGGCCGCTGGAGCGACGCTGCGCGACGCTGCTGAGCACGTCGGTCGTCGGCTCGAGCTCGATCGTGGGTGTCCCACGGTCCTTCTTGAGCTTCGTGGCGGCCGGACGCGACGGCCTGAAGTCGGCCACCGCGGCAGCCATCAGCAACACGTCACAGGCTTCGAACTCTTGCTCGCACGCCTGCGCGAGCTCCGCGGCGGTGCCGACGGGCAGCACTCGCACTCCCGGCGCGGGCGCAAGCTTCACGTTCGCCGCGATCACGGTCACGCTCGCGCCTCGACGCGCCGCCTCGGCGGCGAGCGCGAACCCCATCCGCCCCGAGGAGCGGTTGCTGATGAAGCGTACGCTGTCGATCGGCTCGCGCGTCCCGCCGGCGGTCACGAGCACCCGCAACCCGGCCAGCGTCGGCGCTGTCAGCAGCGACTCACATGCCTCCAGCAAGGCCGCGGGCTCCGCCAGGCGTCCGATCCCGTGCTCGCCGTGTGACGCCAGCTCGCCCTCGCCCGGTCCGAGCACCGTCACCCCTCGCGCCGCCAGCAGCTCGAGGTTCGCCTGCGTGGCGGCGTGCAGGTACATGCGGTTGTTCATCGCCGGCGCCACCGCGACCGGGCAGGTCGCGGCGAGGGCTGCGGTCGTGACGAGGTTGTCGGCATGGCCGTGGGCGAGCTTCGCGAGCGTGTTGGCGGTTGCCGGCGCGATCAGATAGAGGTCGGCCCGCTCCACGAGCGCGAGGTGACCGATCGGAGCGCGCGGGGGCAGCCGCTCGCCCGGGTATGACCCCCGTGCGGGGTCGGCCTCGAACTCGCTGGTCAGGACCGGCGCGCCGGTGATCGCCTCGAATGACGCCTTGCCGACGAATCGCTGGCCGGCCGGTGTCTGGATCACGCGGACGGCGTGACCGGACGTGACCGCGAGCCGCGCCGTCTCGAGCGCCTTATAAGCCGCGATCCCGCCGCTCACGCCGAGAAGCAACCGAGGCACGGGCGCGTCCCTACCGGTAGTGGTACTTCAGCTTGCCGTGAGCGGCTTCCTCCAGGGCAAGCGTTCAGGAAGTTCTTCGAGCGCGTGTCGGCCATCGGCGGCGGGAACTCGTCGGACGTGCCCTCACCTAGATCAGGTGTGAGCAATCACAGTCTTAATCTAAAGCGTCCGCGGCGTCGCACCAGAGCAGACTTGGGAACTTGGTCGGGCGCGGCCGAGCGCGACTGCTGGACCTGCGGACAGAGCTCGAGCGCCGCCGCGCCGGATGGCCGCCACGCGCGCCGCGCGTTTTCGCTCGCGCGGCACATCGCCTGGCCGGCGGTCCGGACACGATCTACCTTTGCCAGCATGCAAATCGCTCAAGGTTCACGGCGGTGCGAGGCGGCGGTCACAGGCGGCTGGCCCACCAGCAAGGCAGCGGGGCTGCCGATCGAACGGACCCAACCGCAATGACAGGGCCGCTGCCCCAAGACGAGTTCGACCACATCTTCAGCCGAGTTCCGCGCCTCACCGTCGAGCTCGTGATCGCTTCAGACGATCGAGGCGTCCTGCTCGCGTTGCGCGACTTCGGACCCTGCCAAGGACTCTGGCACCTACCGGGGGGAACCGTGCGGTTCGGCGAGCCGCTCGTCGAGGCTGTCAAACGAGTCGCGCAAGACGAGCTTGGCGTCGCGGTCAGCGCCGGGGAGATGCTCGGCTACATCGAGTACCCAAGCCACTACAACAACGGCCTCGACTCGCCCGTCGGCCTGACATTCCGCGCCGACGTGGCAGGCGACCTTCCCGACGAGCGCGACCTCCGATCTGACTGCGCATGGTTCACAGTCCTCCCCGACAACATGCACGACGAGCAAAAGGAGTTCCTCGCTCGCCATCTGGACATCGCCCCGGTATGACGAGGGCGCGAACCTGCGCTCAGCCAGCACGCCGCCTCCGGCCTACAAGCCGAGTCTCCCTACGAGCGGGCCGTGGAGATCCTGACCAAGGAAGCCCGACGCGAGCCGCTCGCCACCGACGCGGCCGACGAGGCCCAGGCGCGAGCTCGCCGAGCAGGCCGAGCAGACATGTCTCCTCTCCGCCTCGCTTGACCTGCCGATCGAGACCATGATCGGATCAACACAGCCTCGACACCAGCGAGAGCACAATCGGTAGGGGAATCGAGCGGCTCAGCCGCCGAACGCGGCGGGGTCTCGTAGCTCGATCCAGAGTGAGTCGGCGACCGCGAGGACGCATCCCGTCGCGTCGTAGAGAGCAGAAGCCGAGTGGTGCTTCCGGCCGTCGCTGCTGACCGGCCACGCGGCGACGACGTGTCGCTCCCCGGCGCGCGGGCGCTCACGGAGCTCGACGGTGAGCGCGGCGAGGACAACGATCTGAGCGCGGTGGTCGACAGATTCGATCGCGTACGCGCTTGGGCAGTCGAGCACCGCCCACGCAAACAGGGGATCGTCGGACTCCGGCGTCCACGGGGAGGCGATCAGCGGGCTGTCCCCGACCTGACCGGCGTAAATCCGCAGGCCGTCGTCGCGTGCGGTCCCGCAGACGAAGCAGGTCGGGAACCTGTGGTGCGCGAAGCCCACGTAGCTGAGCGTCGCGATCTCTGCCTGCTCGACCGTCGGCGCGGGCGGGGCCTGCGCCTCTACGGCGCCAGCCACGGCCGTGGCGATGACGTCGTCGCCGCGCAGCAGCGAGACAGAGCCGTCGTCCGCGCGCCGGCGGAGTAGCGGCACGTCCAACGGTGGCGGCTTGAGCAGCGACACGTGCACTGCGGGCGCCTTGACCGCCGTGCCCACCAAACCACAGGTGTAGCCGCCATTCGCGGAGTTCGGCGGGCCATTGAAGCGCCGATCGATGACGACCCGGTCGTTCACGCCTTTAGCCCGTCTCGCTGCAGGCTGCACGAACGCGCGCAGCGCGCTGTGCCGGCCGCGTTGACGCGCGTCGGGGCGACCATCGTGAACTCACTCATGCGCCATCCGCAACGTCAGATCGGGGTCGGCGAGCCTGCCATCCAACGAGCAGACTACGCGTCTGCCCAACACCGGCTTCGACGACGAGCTCGCCGTGAGTGTGCCCAAGCTCCTCGCGGGTTCCTGCCCCGGGGGCAGAGTGTGGCTCGCGTGGCTGGGCTGCGGAGTGATCGCCGGCTCCGTGTCACCGGGTGCGAGATCGAGGTGGCGGTTCATGTCGAGGGGAACGGTGCCCCAGGTTGTTCGTGATCGGAGGCCGCACGCATGTCTGCGGAAGACCGACGGTGAAACGGTGTCGCTCCCCGGCTTCTGGGAGCTGGGGAGCGGCTGGGGTTGTGCGCGTAGTTGCCGTCCGACCTTCGAGTCATGCTCGAGGGTATGAGCCTTGGCCAGAGGCGTAGCTGACAATCATCTGAGCCGAGCCGTCCCGCGGCTGAGCGGTGATGCGCCGCCGTGCGTGTGCGTGGCGCCTACTGCAGGCGTGGCGCATGGCCGAAGCTGTCTACCGTTACTCCCGGCCAAGGCGCCCCCGATGACCGATTTACTGCCACTACCTAAGGGCTTTCAGATCGGACACTGGACGGACGCTCACGCCCGAACCGGATGTACAGTTGTGCTACCGCCGCGCGGCACACGGGGCGGGGTGGACGTGCGCGGAGGCGGTACCGGCACGCGCGAGCTCGAGGTGTTGTCGCCGCTGGCGAACGCGGAGGGACCGACAGCGGTGCTGCTCACGGGCGGAAGCGCGTTCGGCCTCGCGGCCGCGGGCGGTGTCGCTCGGTGGCTCGAAGAGCGTGGACTCGGGCAACCGACCCCCGCGGGCGTGGTCCCGCTCGTTCCCACCGCCGTGGTGTTTGACCTCGCGGAGGGAGAGTCCGGCACGCGTCCCGGGCCGGATGAGGGCTACCGCGCCTGTCAGACGGCCGCCGCGGGTGTCCCCGAGCGCGGGCGCGTGGGAGCGGGGGCCGGCGCTGCCGTAGGCAAGCTGCTCGGGCGCGACCGGGCCACTCTTGGCGGAGTGGGCTATGCAGCGACGGCGCTTGCCACCGGAGAGACGGTCGCAGCGATCGCGGTGGCCAATGCGTTCGGGGACGTGATCGCGCAGGACGGCGCGTTGCTCGGCGCCCCGCACGGCGACAGCGGTGAAATGCTCCGCAGCGCCGAGCTGATCACACACATGCCAGAGCCGCCCCACATGTCGATGCGCTCCGCGAACAACACTACGCTGGCCTGCGTGTTGACCGACGCGGCGCTGGATAAGCGCGGGTGCGCGATCCTCGCGCGCATCGCCAGCGCCGGACTCGCTCGTGCGGTGAATCCCGCGTTCACTCCCGTGGACGGCGATGTCGTCTTCTGTCTGGCGTCGGGCTCCGAGCCACCACCCGCTCCCGGGCTCGCGGCCTCCTGGGTGCTCACCGTGCTCGGTACGGTCGCCGCGACCGTCACGGCCGCGGCGATCCGAGACGCGGTGCACCAAGCCGCGTGAGGACCTCGGCACCCGGTGTCGCTGTGTCGATCCCGCCGATCGCTGGGTACCTAGCGCTCGCGCAACCCGCGCCGGTTGATGCGCGGACTGCGCTCATCGCGCGCTGCCCGGTGAAGCACGCCACGGTCCGCGCTCCGATCGGCCTATCAGGAATGACCGAGCCGCACCCCGCAGGAACGTTGCGACGGCGAGCGTCGCTCGCGCGGGTCGTCAACTGCGAGACGTGCGGTACCGACCGGACGAAGATACCCGTATTCGCGAGCCCTAGCCGGAGCGTGGACACGATCCGCGCGTTCCGGTATCGCGAGCCGAACGTAACGCGACACCAGGCCGCGACGTGCCGGCGAAGTGGCCGACGTCGGGCGGTACACCGTGCGCGGCTAGCCTCGAGCCCTGGCGACCCCGAGCACGAACGGGTTGGTGAGCACCCATGACGGCCCGAGCTCGAACCGGCGCAGGCGCTCGATCTCGAAGCCCGCGGACTCGATCGCCTCCGCGGTCTCCCGCGAGCAGTGACAGGCGCCGGCGAGGAACGGCCACACGCCGAAGCGATCGAGCGCAGCCTGAACGCGGGCCGTGCGCGAGGCCTCGGCGCGCACGTGCTCGAAGAAGCGCAGCTCACCCCCCGGCTTCAGCACGCGCCGCAGCTCCGCCAGCGCCGGCGTCTGCTCGGCCACGCTGCAGAGCACGAGACTCGCCACCCCGGCGTCGAACTCGCCATCTTTCAGCGGAAGGTTCTCCGCGAGGCCCGCGCGCACGCTCACGGGCACGGGCGCATCACGAGCGGCGTGATCGGCCAGGTGACGCAGGTATCCCTCCGGCTCGACCGCCACCACCTCGTCCGTCGTCACCGGGTAGTGGCGAAAGTTCATCCCGTTCCCGGCGCCGACCTCGATCACCCGCCCGCAGAGCCCCGCCAGCAGCTCGTCCCGCCGCTCGCCGACATCATGCTCCACGAACCGGCTCACGAGCCCGTAGCAGCGAGCGAAGATCGGATGGTGAACAGCCGTCACGGTCACGCAATGCACGTTAGCGGCGAGGCAGCAAGGACGCGCGTTGATCCCGCGACACGACGCGGAGCCGTGCCGCTGCGCGTACGCTGACGCGTCGCTCGCGGCGTGGCTTGCGCGGATCATGGCCCGGTAGGTCCATAGCCGGCGACCAAGCCGGCCGCTAAATGCAGTGCTATTCGCGCCGCGGCCACGCTAGGGGCGCTCGGGGAACGCGTTGCGCAAGACCGGGATCTGAGCGCAATGGCGTGCACGTTGGGCGAGGACCTGGACGATCTGGCCTCGTCGACGTCGACTGTCGGCGCCTGCGGCCGAAGCTCGGCGTCGAGCGTGACCATTCGCGGTATAGGCCGGGGTGGCGGCCTTGATCGCATCTTCGACCGGTACGCGGAGTTGTGTCGGGTTCGGTTAGGAACGGAGCAGAAAAGCACGGTGCCCCACTGGAAGATGCCAGAGTCCCTGGCAGGGTCCGAAGTCTCGTAACGCCGGCAGGACCCCTGTCTCACTGGAAGCGATCACGAGCTCGATGGTGAGACACGGAACTCTGCTGAAGATCCGTTCGAACTCCTCCTGGGGCGGCGGCCCGCTCAACTTGCCGGTGTGCGCTCGATCGGCAGGCCCGC
>CAWDJM010000013.1:0-704307 GCA_963802655.1 uncultured Solirubrobacterales bacterium
GTATTCGCGCGGAGTCGCGGACGAACACAGGGCCGGGATGGCCGGTCGCCCTCGCTCGCGGGAGCGATGCGGACGCAGCGGTCGCCTAGCACGTGCGCAGCGCCGCGTCGACGGCCGCGCGATGTGCGGCAGCTGCGAACGCCGCTGGCTGAACAGCTCGGGGCTTACAGCGTCCGGGCTCGACTATCGCCCCGGCCCCTGGGCCACCTGGCGCAAGTACAGGGCCAACCACCGCGTCGCCGCGGCGCTTCTCTCACTGCGACGGGACGCGACGGCCACACCGGCGCGATCTCCGATCTCGATGGCCGCCGCGTAACCACGCTCGGCAGCCCGCGGCTCGTTGCGCGAGCTCTGGGTCAACGGGTGGACGCCGCCTACAGGACCCGGAGGAGTCGGGCGGGTGCCAGCGCCGCAGCTGGCCTGGCTCTAGCGAGTCCAGCGGATCGGTCCAGCCTGGTTCGGCGGGTCGGTCCTAGGCCTGCAGCGGCTTGCGAGCAACATATGCCAGTCGAGCCAGCCGCCGCTCGATCGCAAGCAGCTCCACGACGGACAGGTATTGATCGTAGTCGACCCTCGCCTGGACACCGTCTAGCTCGTCGAGCTCGGCGACGTGACCGGCCCGCGCACGCCGCCTCGCGGTGGATACCGCCGCCATGTTTGCCGTGACGTCCTCCACTCGAAGCTCATCGAAGCCAACGGCTTGAAGCAGCCTCTTCAATTCCGGGAGGAGTGAATATCTGCTCTCCCAGAGAGCCGGTTCTGATCAGCATCTCCTCTCGCCGGATCATGCCCGCGACGATCAACGGATCGGTGAACAGGACGCGACCGCCGTGACACAGGACACGGTGCCACTCCTTAAAGACCTCCAGACGCTCGTACATGTGATTGATCGAGTCGATGCAGATGACCGCGTCAAAGCTGCTGGCATCGAACGGCAGCGGGTCCCGCGCGTCACCCGACAGAAACCGAGCCCGCCCAGCCAAACCTCGCTGCTCGGCAGCACTATTGGCCGCCGCGACGCCGGCCTCGTGTAGCTCCAGTCCGATTACCACGCAGCCGGTCTCACCCACCATAAATAACGCAGGGCCGCCGGACCCGCTCGCGATCTCCAGCACCCGGCTAGAACTGCTGAGCTGCAGCCATTCACAGAACCCGCGGAGCTCGCGGGCGGTCAGCCACGAGTTCTGACCGATGTCCTCCTCAAAGGTCTCCGCTCGGATCGTCGCCGCGAGCTTTCGCCCGAAGCTCCCATAGACCGAATCGTAAAACGCTGAATCGCCCGCCACCGCTCGGTCCCCACTACTCATCCAGCCACTATCGTCCAGCGACCGCCCCGCGTCAATGTCCGCCCGGACGCCCCGTCAAGAGCATCGGCCCTCACCGAAGGGCGAGGTAGTCCAGATCTCGCTCTCGGACGACGGACTGCGGGTTCGCGGGCGAAGTCGAGGAAGCTGGCGCCGTTGAAGCCGGCGCCGATCACGAACAGCCCGGCCAGGTCATTCAGGTTGCAGCCGTTGCGGCCGGCCACGTCGAACGAGAGCGTCAGGTGTGCGCCACGCGGGTTGGCCCGCAGGTGTTGGCGCGGCGGGCGCTGCGTGGCGAGACCGAGATCGACTTCAGACGGAAGCCGTCAGCCGGCAGCTTCACTTGAGCTAGCCGGATTGGCCGCGATCGTCACCGGTATCTCGGATTGCCGGCTTCACTCTGACCGGCAGCTCGTCCGCACTGATCCACTCCCCGTACCCGCTCTAGCGGCAGAAACAGACCCGACGATCGGCGCTGGCCGAGCCTCCGCTTGAGATCGAACGTCGGACACGCGATCACGGCACGATCAGCGTGAAGCCGCCGTCCTCTAACACTCTGATCAGGGGACTTCCAGCCGTCGTCGTGTCGCCCTGGACCAGGATGAACGTGTCGACCTCCACCTCCCCGGAGGCACAGTTCGTACTATTTGGCACGGTGAACACTCCGGTAGCGGCGCCCGGAGCTGTCAGCGCTGCGATCGCGGCGGCGGGGTCGATCCCACCCGCCAGCCCAACGCAGTAGATCCCGCGCTTTGTGGTGTGGCTGACGCCGGTCACGTTCTTCGGAAATCCGATTCCGTGCATGAGCGTGCCATCAGAGTTCACGACCGCGACCGCGCGAGCACTGCCGGCCGCACCGGGTACTCCTGGGGTGCCTGGCGATCCGGGCGGACCTTGCGCTCCCTGCGACCCCCGGGCGCCAGTGGCACCTTGCGCGCCTGTCGGGCCGAGCAGCCCACGAGGTCCTTGGTTGCCCCGCAGCGCGCGGATCACGCTCGGCTTGATCTGGCTCGTGCTGGTGATCACGAAATGGCCAGCTGCCGCGGCGCCCCCTGCAGCCACCAACAGCGTGGCCACCGCTGCGCCGACGACGACAAATCGCTTCTGCATCGCTCGTTACTCCTTCGGTGGAATCGTCAGTCCTATAGCTACGTCGCGGCGTCCAATGTGGTTCGCCCCGGGATCACTTGACCCGGCATCACCGCCCGATCGCCCGACCTGTCCGGACCGGGTCACCATCCGGGTGCGCTCGGACGATCAGAGTGCTCCTTGCGAAGCCTTTGCGCGAGTGGCGCCTCATGCTGAGGTCGGTAGGGGACTGACCTGTGGGATCGAACGCTTGGTCGTTGCGCCAGCCCTCAAGCCGGGGGCGATCAGGGTGCGGCGCGGTTTGTGGGTCGGCGGTTGCTCGCTGTCGGATTGGGCGGGTGCCGCGGTAGTGCGGTGGTGAATCCGGCTATGAGCGCCGTGAGCGCCTCGCGCCAGATGCGTTCGGCCTCGCCCGCGGGGAACGTTTCGCGGAGTTCGACGGCCGCGAGCCCCTCGCATAGCGAGTGAAACTGAAATGTCGCGTCGCGCACGGTGCGCTGCCCGAGGAGGTCGCGCTCTTGCAGGTAGACCAGGCGTCGGCTCAGCACCGCTAGTGCATCGCTGGCGGCGGCGCGGAATTGCGGCCACAGCTCTGAGCTGGGAAGCGTGCGCTGGATCCCGATCGAGAACAGCGAGGGATGCTCGAGCGCGAAGCGGCGAAAGACGAGCCCGGCTTCGACCAGGTCGGCTTGGGGATCGGCGGTTGTCGGGAGCTGCTCGAGCGCGGTGCGCAATAGGCCATAGGCGTGCGCGCCGAGCGCGACGATCAAGCCGTCCCTGGACCCAAACAGGCTGTAGACGGCGCGCGTCGTGGTGCGTGCCTCGGCTGCCACTCCGCGAACCGACAGCGCCTCGAGTCCGCCTTTGGCGACTGCGCGCTCGCCGGCGGCGAGTAACGCCGCCGCGGTGCGCTCGTCGTGCTCCCTCGGTCGTCCCACGCTTGACAGCATAACGCAACGCCGTTACGGTACAGTGTGACGAAATCTGGACGACCTACTTAGGGTGACTACATGTTGGAGACCATTCGGCGATCCACGAGCGACGGACTCGCCTACGAGAAGCACGGCGACGGTGTCCCCGTCGTGTTCCTACAAGGGCTCACGTTTGACCGCACCACGTGGCGGCCGATCATCGACCGACTCGGGAAAGACGTATGCAGCATCGCGTTTGACCTGCCCGGCCACGGCGAGACGGGCGGCGGCCCCTGCACCCTGCGCGAGGCTGCAGCGAAGGTCAACGCCGCCCTCGAGCGCATGCGCATCGATCAGCCGGTGATCGTCGGGCACTCAATCTCGTCCGGCATCGCCTCGCTCTACGCCGCGTCGTATCCCGTTCGCGGCCTCGTCAACGTCGACGGCACGGTCGACATCCGACAGACCGCCGCGCTCGTTCAGCGACTCGAGCCGGTCTTGGCGAGCGAACGCTTCGCCGAAGCGTTTGAGCCCTTCCAACACAGCATGGGATTTGAGCACGTGCCCGAACCGCTTCGCACCCACGTGCTCGAGAGCCAGGACATCCGCCCAGCGATCGTGCTCGGCTACTGGCAGCAACTGCTGCGCACCGACCCATCCGACCTGCAAGCAGAAATCGAACTGGAGATGGGAAGAATCGCCGCCCCATGCCTCAACGTCTTCGGACACACCCTGTCCGACCACGACCGCAACTACCTCCACGACCATGTCTCCGACCTGTCCATTGAGGAGTGGCCCGACCGTGGCCACCACGTCCACCTCGCAGAACCCGACCGGTTCGCCGCCCGCCTCCGCACCTTCATCGACCAATGCCGGCGTGGGACCTAGCGAGGGCGATCGTCGTCGCGCGCCCCTGCTGCCGGCGCTCAGCCCGTGACCGTGACCGGAGGTGGCGGCGGCGGCGGCGGGATCTGCCCGAGGAGCTTGACCGTGGCGGCGGCCGTTCGCTTTCGGACTCCGTCGGCGGTCGCCGTGGCGGAGTTCGTCAGTCGGCGCGGACCGTCGACCATCGGCGTTCGGACGTTCACCACGAACCGTCGTTGCTTGCCCTTGGCCAGCGACGTGATCGTCCAGCACGGGGTCCGGTGATGGAACGTCGCGCCGTGAACCGAGATGAACGTCATCCCTGACCCCAGCCGATCGCAGACTTTGACGGCGAGCGCCGGCGCGGGCCCGAGCGAGCGGACCGTGATCGTGAACGAAAGCGCCTGCCCCGGTCTCACCGTGGGCCGGCTGGCGCTCTTCTTGATCGACAGCGAGGCGTGCCCGAGCTTTACGTCGACGGTGGCGTGTGCGATGTCGTTGTGCGTGTTCGGATCGGGGGTCAGCGAGGTGATTACGGCGGTGTTGGTCAGGCGCCCGGTCGACTTGGGCTTGACGACGATCGCGATCTTGACGCTGTGGCCCGGGGCGATCGAGCCGAGTCTGCAGGCGATCGGGATGCGTTTGGAGCACACGCCGCCGGACACGTGCGCCGACGCGATCTCAACGGGCTTCGCGAGCGCGTCGGTCACCGTCGGATGGGAGGCCGTTGCGGGACCGTGGTTGGTGGCTGTGATCGTGTAGCCGATCGGCTCGCCGACGCGGGCGGTCTTGTGGGCTGCCTTCTTGGAGATCGAGAGGTCGGCTTCCGGGGCGGTAGGTGTCGGGCCGGGGCCGCCCGTCGGACCGTGGATGGCCCGGATCCTGGCGTTCGAGGTGACCAGCGCCGGTCGCGCGATCGGCTCGTCGGCCGTCGCTGTGGCGGTGTTCTCGACGCTGGCGCCGACCGCGGTCGGCGCAACGCGCGTGGTGATCACGACCACCGCAGCGGCCCCCGCCTCGACGGTGCCGAGGTGGCACGTGACCGTCTGGGTCGCGGCGCTACAGCTTCCCGGGCCGGTGCTCGACTCGAACGTGAGGGCGCTGGGGAGGTGGTCGGTGATCGTGACCCCGGTCGCGGGGCTTGGGCCGTTGTTGACCAAGGTCAGCGTGTAGCTGACCGGCCCACCGGCGTCGGGCGTCGGGTTCGAGGCGACCTTCGTCAGCCGCAGGTCGACGAGCGGCTTGACCCTGATCGTCGCGCTCGCTTGGTTGTTGTTCGGGTTGAGGTCGAGGTCGTCGCCCGACACGGTCGCGAGGTTCCCCACGACCTTTCCGGCGACCGTCGCCGTCGTGCGCGCCTTGATCGTCACCGATGCGCTGTCGCCGCTGGCGATCGTTCCGACGTCGCAGGTGATGGTGCCGTTCTCGTTTGTGCATTGGGACGGGGCGTCGAGGAAGTCGAGTCCGGCCGGTAGCGAGTCGTGAATCATCACGCCGGTCGCGTCGTTCGGTCCGGCGTTGTGTGCGGTCAACGTGTAGTCGACCTCGTCGTCGGTGCCGGGATTCTCGTCGGATACCGTCTTGGTCAGCGACAGGTCGGCCAACGGGTTGACCGCGACCGATGCACGATCGGTGTTGTCGGCCGCGATGAAGTCCGGCAGTGCGGGGAATCCACCCGCTGCCGCGGTGGCGACCGTAGCCTGGTTCTGGACGGTCGTTCCCGCCGTCGCGGACGTCATCCGAGCGGTGAACGAAGCGGTCACTTTCGCGCTCTGGGCGACCGGCCCGACCGCGCACGTGACGGTGTCTGGTGGTCCCGGGTTGTCCGTGCAGTTCGAGCCTGGCGACGCGGCGACGAACTGCACGCCTGGCGGGAGCGGATCGGAGACAACCCCGCCTGTCGTGCCGAGTCCGATCGGAGCGCCTCCCGCTTCTCCGATCGGGACGTCGTTGGTAACCGCGAATGTGTAGGTGACGAGGTCACCGACGTTCACCATCAGCGGCGAGACGGATTTCGCCAGCGCGAGGTTGGCGACCGCGCCGACCCCGACAGTTGCGCTGGCGGCGTTGTTCGAAGTGTCCGGGTCGACCGTCGTGCTCGTCACGGTCGCGGTGTTTGTCGGGGCCGTGTTATTCGCGCCGCCGCCCACGCTCACGTTCAAGTTGCGGGTGACCGAACCGCCAGCGGCCAGCGCCCCAACCACGCACGTGATCGCGGTCGTGCCGGTGCAGCCGGCGGGAATCGGTGCGATCAGGGTCATGCCTGTTGGCAGCGTGTCGTTGACCACCACCCCGGTCGCGTCGCTCGGTCCCGTATTCGTGACCCCGAGCGTGTAGACGAGGGTGGTAGGCGGGATGAGGGGGCTTGTCACCGGCGTTGTGCCGTCGCTCAGGAAAGCTTGCTTGCTGATCGCGACGTCGGCGACTGGGCCGATCAGCTGGGTGAGCGAGGCGGCGTTGTTTGAGAAATCCGGTTCGCCGGTGTTCGAGTTGATCGTCGCGGTGTCGACGATCGACTGACCCGCGGTTCCCGCGGCAACCGTACCCGTGATCGTGATGTGCACGGCGGTGCCAGTGGGGGCGAGCGCCGCGATCGTGCAGACGAGGGTTCCGCCTGGCCCACCGGGGAGCGTGCAGGTGAATCCGCCTCCCGACGCGCTCGTGGCGGTGATCTGGCTGGGGAGCGTGTCGTTGACGACGACCTGCCGGGCGGTGTCCGGACCGTTGTTGGACACGCTGAGCGTGAACGTGTCGGTGCTCCCCTGCATCGGGTTGGCGGGACCCGTCTTGTCGATCGCGAGGTCGGCGGTGCCGAGCACGTCGACGCTCGCCGAGGCGCTGTTGTTCGACGTGTCCGGGTCCGGCGTTGGGCTCGACGCGCTGGCGTTGTTCGTCAGCGTCGTGTCGCGGGCGATCACCGTGGCCGTGATCGTGATCGTTACGGTCGAGTTGGGCGTGACCGTGTCCAGCGAGCACGCGACCGTTGTGTCGCAGCGTCCTTGGGTCGTATCGGCCGTAACGTCGCTGTACGAGGCCGGGTCGATCAAATCGTTGACGGTCACGTTCTGGGCGGAGGAGGGACCCGCGTTCTGGACGTTGAGCGTGAACGTGACCGTGTCGCCGCTGAACAAACTGACCGGGGTTGCGACCTTGGTGATCGATACGTCCGCCAGACCGTTGGCGCCGCCGCCGTCGCTGGCGGTCGCATCCGCCGAGCCACCCCCCGAGGCGGTAGCGGTGTTCACGATCGTCGCTGGCGCGGGATCCTGGACCGTCGCGTCAACCAGGATCGGCGGATAGGAGTCGCTGGCCGCGAGCGGGTCGCTGCGAGAACACGTAAGCGTCAGACCGGCGGTCGCGCAACTCCAGCCGACACCGCCGGCGTTTGCGATCGAGCTGAACGCGAGCGCGGGGAACGGGTCGGTGACGGTCACCGTCCCGTCGGTCGGCCCGCTGCCGGTATTGGACACCGACAGCGTGAACGTCGTTGGCAGGCCGGCGGTCAGGAGTCCCGCATGGGTCTTGGACAACGCCAGCGCCGGCGCCGAGACCGTGTTGACCGTCGCCGGCGATGTGTCCGCGAACGCCGCACCCAGCGTCGCGCCGGTGAAGTTCGCGGTCGCCTGATTGACGATCTGCTGGCCCGGCGTCGCGTCGGCGTTGATCGTCACATCAAACGTGAACGTATCCGTCTCGTTGGGCGCGATGCTCCCGCCGGTCGTCGCATTGCCGCCGGCGCCGAGCCGGAAGACCACCTTCCCCGTGTCCGCGTTGAACTCCGCCGAGTCGTCGCTTACCGCGTCGGTGGGGCTCGCGGGCGCCTGCGGACCAGCCGCGATCCTCAGGCTGTTCGGAACGTACGTGGTCCCGTCGGGAACCACGTCGCGCGCGATGAAATTGGTCGCGGCGTCAGAACCCGTGTTCCTGTAGGAAACCGTGTAGCGCAGCACGTCGCCGCGACGGTCTGGGCCGCCGGGATGGGTGATGTTCGCAACCGACTTCGAGCTCGTGATGTTGGGCGCGAACAGGTCGGTCGCGAACGTGACCACCGCCGGGAAGTACGTATCGCCGTCGGTCTTGACGACCACGTTTGCCGACGTCGCGTTGTTCGGCAGCACGCCGTTCGCCGCGACCAGCTCCGAGTCGTATGCCCAGTTGTTGGTATCGCTGGGATTCCGCGTCGCGACATTGACCCCGAGGTTCGTGATCGAACTGCAGAAGAAGTTGTTCGCGGGGCTGCCGGAGTCCGACAACGTCGTGCTGCCCGCGGTCGTGCTCAGCGAGGCGCTATCGCCCGTCAGCCCCGCGTCGCCCTCGTAGGCGACGAACCCGATCGTCGTGCGCACCGGCCCCGTCGGCGGGGTCTTGAAGCCCGACACCGGGATGCTGATCGGCTTGGACCCCGACGACACCGTGACGAAACCGTCGTCGACGGTCAGGTTGCGCGGCGGCTGGGTTGGATCTCGATATGCGACGACGAGCGTCCACCCCGCGTAGCGGTCGCCGCCCGTGCCCGCCTGGACATTCGCAACGCTGTACGTGCCCGCGCCGGCCGCCTGCACCTGCGAGGTGACGTCCGCGAACGCGTTGTAGCGAGTGGTCGAGCTCGACGATATGTCCAGCGGGATCGTCGCCGTCACCGACGCATACGTCGCCGCGCCGGGAACCCGGAGCCCCACCTGGTTGGCGGGGCAGGCGGTCGGTGACGCCGGGCAGTTAGGCGCGGCGTGTGGAGCCGGGCTCCCAATCGTGCTCCCGGGACTCGTGTCCGCCCCCCAGTACAGCCCCGCGAACAAGACCGTCGCCGTCGACGGGAGCACCAAGTCGGCCGATGAGGAGTCAAACGACGCCCCGGTCCCCGGAACAGCACCCGGCACCGTATTGACGTACCCCATGTTGTAGTTGTTGTTGTTGATCGCGTTATTGGTGCCGCTCGCGATCGCCGCCGTGTTCCGAGCCGCCGTACAACCCGCCGCCGCCGCGGGACAGACCATCAGCGTGTTCGCGGCGAACGTGATGTTGCCGGTGTCGTTCGTGCTAAAGCGCGTCGACATCGCACGATCACCCAGCGCCGGCGCCGCATCGACCAGCAGCACCACCAACAACCCAACCCCCCACAGCGCCCGACGAGCCGCCCAGCCAAAGACCGTCGCTCTAACACGCGTCCACACCCCGATCACGCCGATCACGCCCGCCTTCCCCTGGCGCGCGAACCACCTTGCAATCAGCGTGGACTGCCACTTCGCGCCAAACCTTATCCCAATCGAGTGAGCAGACATCACCCCGAACGCCTGTTCGACCAGCACGCGCAGCAGAGCCCGCAGCCGACGCCTCCGACGAAGTCACGCCCGGAGGCCGCCATCGATCTCAAACCAACCCGGCGAGCGCTCCGCTGCGAGAGTCCCGGTCCGGATCAGGCGACGACCCGCGCTAGAGCGAGGTATTCCCCGGCAAAGGGCTCAAGGCCATCTTCTCGCGCGGCGCAGTATCGATCACGGAGAGCGTGTTGGCCGAAGTTTTCAAGGAGCTGGAGCCCCACAGCGTTCAGGTCTCCCGCGAGCTGAGTAGGGTGAAAGCCTGACACCCACGGCTCGCCCAGTGAGGCGAAGAACTCGCGTAGCGTGGCTTCGTCGCCGGAAGCTGATGAGTCAAAGCTTTCCTGGTCGAGGTAGTTGAACACGATCTCGCTCCCTGCGGCCCCAGACGTTGCGATGGATCGCAAGGTCGCCAAGTTGGTTTCGCGAGTGAGGTATGGCGTAACACCTAACCAGGAGAAAAAGGCAGGCGTGGCGCGATCGAAGGGCACGCGTTTCAGCGCATGGTCGAGCCCTTCGACGCGAAGGTCGGCCGCGACGTAATGCGTGTTGGCCCCGGGGTCTAGGCCATGGTGGGCGAGTCGCCGGAGCTTCACCTCTTGCGTGGCGGGATGGTCGAGCTCGAAGATGACGAGATCACGAGAAGCTCCATCGCCGCCTTCGTGAGCGCCTCCCGCTCTTCGTCGGTGACCAGCCGATCGCCCCACGCATCGTCGATCAGCACCGGACGATCCCACCGCGTGTGTATAGCCCGCATCAGCGAAGCACCTAGAGCTGTGCGGCTCGCCGGCCCTGGTTCCACCGCCGCAATCATCGCACGCTGCCCCTGACATTTCGTGTGCGTCAACGGCGGCCGCTTCGTCCAGGATCACAGGAAGGTGCTGGGACAAGACTCCGAGAACGGCTCCCGTCCGCCGCCACGACCACGTCGAGGAAGTCGAATCCCAGCCCGGAGATCGCCCTCGTCTCCGCATCGATTTGGTGGCGACGCGTGCTACTGAGGGGCCAAGAGTGTCCGCAGCGAAACCGTGCAGGAGCAGGCGGCGCCCCTCAGGCGAGGCACCCTGAAGAGGTCCTCGATCGTCTGCAGGATGGAGTACTGGTCAGCCGGCGTGGTCATCCGCGCGCCGAGCCTCGCGTCCGGACCGGCGACGATCGTGGCGATGTGACCCCCGGAGGCGAGGCGGCAGCAGCCGGCATCACTCGATCCCTCATCCCAGGTGAGAAACAGCACGCCGTCGCGTCCGAGCGAGCGCAGGAGCGCGGGTATGAGCGTCGCTAGGAACCGGTCGCCCGTGGACACGTCGCAGTCGTGCATGTCGTGGCAGAGGTTGGGTGTTATCCAGACGAACCGCGGGAGCGCGTGAGCGCGCTCGTCGACGCCGAGCCGTGTCAGGGGCACGATCTGGCGGCACCGCCTCGGGCCGTCGGTGATCCTCGTGTAGTAGGCGAACGGGTCATGTTTCTTGGCGTAGTCACCGGAGCTCGCGCGCGTGAAGCAGGGGTGCGGAAGGTCCTCCATGTAGGCCTTCCATGAGATGTGCGCGTGCTCGAGCTGATCGACAAGGTTCGTCGCGTCGACGCTGCAGCTGGTGCAATCGCTATGGATCCCAAACGTCGAGCCGGCCGTGAGCGCAAGATAGTTGGGCAGCGAGGGGTGGCCCACGGCGTAGATTGCTCGTGCGAGCGCGTAGCGTCTTGCCAGGCCGTTGATGTACGGAGCCGAGCGCGCGCCGACCACGCCGCCGTACTCCTCGTTCTCCATCACGATCACCGCGACGTGCGCCGGCGCTCCGCCGTGAACAGAGGGGATCGCAGCCGGACGTGACTGGGTGAGCAACCCGGCGCCCCGGGACCCGCACCCGCCGAGCACAGCGAGGGCGAGGGCGAACACGGCCGCGCTCGTCGGTGCTGTCGCCCGCCTCCACCTACGACCCCTCACACCGCAATCGTGTCTGCCGCGCGAAAGCCGAGCTAAATGCTCCGTGAGAGGAACTCGATGAGAATCCGGGTGCGAAGCGGTGACGAGCGGTAGCTCGGGTTGATCGGCAGCGGCCACTCGGTGAGCTTCGGAGCGGATGGGTGTGAGTCCTGGTGTCGAAGGCCGCGCCTACCGGAGGCTGGACCCGCGTGGAGCCGTCGGGCGCAGCTTCACGTTCGCCCTCGCCGTCTTGGGGGCCCCGGTGGTGCCGGCCCATATCACCGACTTGTCGAACGCCATCCGTACCGTGGAGTCGGCGAACGCCTTCGACACGACCGTCATGACGTTCTTGTCGTTGTTGTTCAGGTTGTCGCACCACCGGAACGGGTTGTCCACGCATCCGCCGTCGAAACTCGGGACGTTGCCCTCGTAGTTGCCCGTGTAGCCGCCGAACATGTCGACCTCCTCCTGGCTCTTGCAGCAGTCCTGTCCGGTCAGCACGCCGCTGCCGGGAATCCCGGCATTGTTGAAGCTCAAGGCGTCGGTGCCCACCGGCGAGAACGTCTCAACCGCCGGATCGACCGTCAAGCTGGCGACACAGGTCGGGGCGCTCCGCGTGTGCCGAGTCAGGCGGGCTCGAGCAGCACGACCGGGATGATCCGGCCGCCGGCGCGTTGTTCATAGGTTTCATAACCGTTGTAGTTGTCGTTCACACGCCGCCACAGGTCGCTGCGCTCGGGCTCATCGACGACGCGAGGTCGCACGGCGATCATTCGACCGCCGACCTCGACGGTGACCGAGTCAGGATGAGCACGGATGTTGTGATACCAGGCCGGGTGATGAGCAGCGCCGGCCTTTGAGGCCACGATGATAAAGCCGTTCTCGTGCGGGGTGTAGAGCAGCGGACTCGCTCTGGCCTGGCCGGATTTCGCCCCGCGTGTATGTAGCAACAGGATCGGCTGTCCCATCGCCACTTTCAGCCGACCGTGCGTGCGCGGGATCAGCCACCGGTCGATCACCGGGAATACGTTGATGAACGACCAGCCGCCGAGGCGCGTTCTAGCAAACGCCTGCAGCACTTTGTCGATGCGCGATTTCTGCGGCTGGGTCCGGTACGACGACATCACGGCAAAGCTAACAACGTGTGGTGCGGCCGATCCTCACAACTAATGCATTCGCCTGAGCACGAATGCTAACGGTCGACCTGGGCCACTCTCGCCCAGCTTCAACGCTCGGGCAGGTTTACGCTGGGGGTATGGCGATCCCGGAGCCGATGCTCGCCGATCTCAGAGCTCGATGGGCGGCGGGTGACTACGCTCGGCAGTCTGCAGCTAGCTGCGCTGATCGGTCACCAGGTCGAGCTTGCCTACTCACGCGTCGATGCTGACGGCTCGCGACCGAGTTAGGTCGGCGATCACCCGCCTCTCATCTCCGGCGCGAACATCCGTGTCGGAATAGGGTTGGCTGCACACGTCGTTCAAAAGCTCCCAGCGAGGACATTTCGGCGGGAGCAAAGCTATGAGATAAGAGGGTGGGGGAAGGCGGCGGTCGAGGGGCCGCCAGACGCCGACCGAGCGCCGTAATGAGATCGCCGCCTTGTTGAGGCCAGGCGGCGCGCGGTGCTCACGTGTGGCACCGCTCGCCGGCGTTTGGGTGCTGATCGGTCGAGGCATGGCGGACTCAACATCAGATTGCATCAAGCTGGTTTGATGGATTATCCTGTTCTGATGACGGCTATCGCCCGTGATGGCGGACCGCCGATGTTCCTGCGGCTCGCCGCGCACCCTGTGCGCTGGCGGGTGCTGAGCGCGCTGGCGGGCAGCGACCGGACAGTCAGCGAGCTCTGCCGGCTGCTCGGTTGCCGCCAAAGCTTGGTCTCCTATCACGTTGGTCGCCTGCGCAGCGAAGGCATCGTGCGCCGGCGGCGCTCCTCAGCCGACGGGCGCGATTCCTACTACTTGCTCGATCTGACCCGCTGCGGCGAGCTGCTGGCGGCCAGCTGCGAGGCACTTCACCCCGGGCTGAGCCTTGACGCCCGTGCCCCGAGCGACACGCCACGCTCGGGGCACGTCGACGCGCGGGTGCTGTTCTTGTGCACCGGGAACAGCGCCCGGTCGCAGATCGCGCAGGCGCTCGTCGAGGAGCTCACCGGCGGCCGCATTGAGGCGATCAGCGCTGGCAGTCACCCCAAGCCGCTTCATCCCAACGCGGTGCGGGTGATGGCCGAGCGCGGGATCGACATCGCGGGATACCGGTCGAAGCACTTGGCCGAGTTCACGGGCGAGCAATTCGCCTACGTGGTCAGTCTGTGCGACCGCGTCCGTGAGGTGTGTCCCGAGTTTCCCGGCCACCCGGAAGTGATCCACTGGAGCGTTCCTGATCCGGCCCGCGAAGGCAACACCAACGCCGAGACCTACCCGGCGTTCAAGCGAACCGCCGACGAGCTTGCGGCCCGGATCGCGTTTTTGCTCGAGCTGATCGAACACGCCCCATCAAAACAGGAGCTGAGCTGAACAATGATCGAGGACCTCGTGAGCGTCCGCTACATGGTCGAGGACATCGAGCAGTCGATCGACTTCTACACCCGGCACTTCGGGTTCGAGCTGCGCTCCAGCGCGGCGCCGGCGTTCGCGGACGTCGTGCGCGGCCAGCTGCGCCTGCTGCTCGCCGGGCCAGACAGCTCGGCCGGCCGACCGATGCCCGACGGACGCATACCGCAACCCGGCGGTTGGAACCGCATCCACTTCGTCGTCGAGGACATTGACAGCGAGGTCCAACGGCTGGGCGACGCCGGCGTCAGGTTCCGCAATGAGATCGTGAGTGGCCCAGGCGGCCGGCAAATCCTGGTCGACGACCCGTCCGGGAACCCGATCGAGCTGTTCCAGCCGGCCAGCCCCTGATGCGAGACACCGGCGAGCGCGACGTCGCGGCCGCCGGTGACAGGTCGTTGGCGACGGTCGCGCGGGAGTGGACACGAATCGGGATCACCGGCTTCGGCGGCCCGCCCGCCCACATCGCGCTACTGCGCCAGCTGGTCGTCCGGCGGATGGCGTGGATGGACGCAGGCGAGTTCGAGGACGCCAACGCCGCCTGCGGACTGCTCCCAGGACCAGCCTCCACTCAATTAGCGATCTTCTGCGCCTACCGTGTTGCCGGGATCCCCGGCGCGATCATCGGCGGCCTGGGTTTCATCGTTCCCGCCGTCATCCTGATCCTCGCGCTCTCGCTGCTGTTCCTCGCCAACACGCCACCGCTTTGGGTCCGCGGCGCGGGCGCCGGCGCCGGAGCGGCCGTCGCCGCCGTCGCTGTCCACGCCGCCCGCGGGCTGATCGGCCCCAGCCTCACCCGCGCCGGCCGGGATCGATACCGCACCGGCCGGTGGCTCGCCTATCTCACCACCGGCACCGCAGCCGCGGCACTGATCGGCCCCTATCTCGTGCTCGCCCTCCTCGCCTGCGGGGTCACGGAACTGCTCGTCCAATGGCACCCCCCGCGCACCATCGACCGGCACGCGTCGATCACCCTATTGGTCCCTGCGTCGATCTGGAGCGGCGGGATCGGCGCGCTCGCCTGGACCGCGTTCAAGGTCGGAGCGCTCTCGTTCGGCGGCGGGTTCGTGATCATCCCGCTGATGCAAGCCGACGCGGTCCACACCTACCACTGGATGAGCAACTCCCAATTCCTCAACGCCGTCGCGCTCGGACAGATCACCCCCGGACCGGTCGTCGCGACCGTGGCCGCGGTCGGCTACGCCGCCCACGGGATCGCTGGCGGCGTGCTCGCCGCTGTGGTCGCGTTCGCCCCCTCGTTCTCGTTCATCCTGCTCGGAGGGGGCCGCTTCGAACGCCTACGCGACAACACCAACGCCCGCGCGTTCCTCGACGGCGCCGGCCCGGCAGCGATCGGCACGATCCTCGGCGCGGCGATCCTGCTCGCCGCCGCCGTCAAGGAGACCTGGCAGTTCGCGATCCTCGGCGCCGCCATCGTCGCTCTGCTCGCCCTCAAACGTGGAGTCGTCCAAACGCTGCTGACCGCCGGGGTCATCGGCGTCATCGCAGCGCTGGCCGGGGCCCCGCTTCCTTAACCGTCCCGACACCGGTGACACCTCCCGCACCTGGCCGACCCGGGGTCGTTCGGCGGCTTCAGACCTGTCAGGTATCCGTAGAAGGATGCTTGCGTATCACACGAGCGAGGTCGCCGAGTACGCTCTGCAGAGGAGCGAAGCGCCCCAACGAGTGGTGCTGACGGCGTTCTTGCACCGAACGCTTGGTCTGGTCGCAGTCCGTTTGAGATCTCCAGGAGAAGCTGTGCCCAACCGAAGTTCCAGCACTACTGTCGGCACGAGTGCTGAGGAGGTCATGCCCTCTGCTGCTCAGGTCGAGGCGGCCGAGAGCGGGCAGCCGACACATCCGCGGGAACCGCATTCTGGTTCCACCGTGGGCCGGCTGAACTGGCTGCGGGCCGGCGTGCTGGGGGCCAACGACGGGATCGTGTCCGTGGCGGGGATCGTCATTGGGGTGGCCGGAGCCACTACGGCCCGCGGCGTCATCTTCACAGCCGGACTGGCCGGGCTCGTCGGCGGCGGGGTGTCGATGGCCCTGGGTGAGTACGTGTCGGTCTCCAGCCAGCGCGACAGCGAGCAGGCGGAGATAAAGCAGGAGAAACAAGAACTTGCTGACAACCCGGATGCCGAACTGGCCGAGCTGACCGCTCTGTACGAAGCCAAGGGCCTTTCCGCCGGCACGGCCCGCACCGTCGCAACCGAACTGACCGCCGGTGGCGCCCTGAACGCCCATCTGGACGCGGAACTGCACATCGACCCGGCCGACATCGCCAGCCCGGTCCAAGCTGCCGGGGCTTCGGCGCTGTCGTTTCTCTCTGGTGCGCTCCTGCCGATGCTCGCCATCCTGCTTCCCCCGGTCAGCCTCCGGGTCCCGGTGACTTTTGCCGCGGTCCTGGTCGCCCTGGGGCTGACCGGTGCCCTCAGCGCCCGCCTGGGCGGCAGCGATGTCCGCCGCGCCGTCCTGCGCGTGGTCATCGGCGGCGCGCTCGGCTTGGCCTTCACCTACGGCGTTGGGCACCTGTTCGGCACAGCCGTCGGCTAATACGGGAATGCTCGTGGGCGTGCCGCAAGCCCACGACAATGAGCGGGGCAGGAAGCCGGTCGTGCTCGTGAGCACGACCGCCTGGCTGCTCGAGGAACTGCAGATCGAGCGGCGGATCAGCCATCGTGGCACTCGCTGGACCACGCACTCCGGGCGCCGGTACGCGATCGGGGATTTGCCGTAGCGTCGTCGCGGTTGGGAGCGGACGTTCGCGGTCGCGTAACCGATTACGGTGTTTGTGACCCGAAGCCTGACCAACAGGAAGAACGCATGTTGTTCTCGAACATAGTCGTCGGCGTCGATGGTCGCGAGGGCGGCCATGCCGCGGTCGCGCTGGCCAAGCAGCTCTCCGCGCCGGACGCCGAGCTGATCCTGGCCAACTTCTATGACGGGGACACGAAGCCGGCGCGCGGCGGACCCGGCGTCGCCCAGTGGCCCCACAGCGAGTCCGAGAGCATGCTGATTCGCGAACGCCGGGCCGCGGGAGTCGACGCCACGCTCCGGTCGCTGCCTGGTCCTGAGGTCGGGAAGGGCTTGGCGCGGCTCGCGGCTCGCCATGGCGCGGAGCTGCTGGTGGTGGGGTCCTGTCATCACGGAATGCTCGGGAGGGTGTTCCTGGGTAACGACGCGAGTGTCGCGCTGGACCATGCCTCGTGCCCGGTCGCGATCGCCCCTCAGGGCTACACGTGCGCCCGGCGGCTGTCGAGCATCGGCGTGGCCTATGACGGCTCGTCGGAATCGGTCCGCGCGATCGAGATTGCCCGGGCGCTGGCGACACAGAGCGACGCCAAGGTGAGCGCCTTGATGGTCGTGTCGGTGCTGAGCATCCCGTACGACGAGCCGGTGGTGGAGTGTCTGCCGCGGGCGGCCGTGGAGCTGGTCGACGAGGAGCTTGGTCGTCTGCACGGTCTGGCGGACGTCGACGGAGACTTCGTCTACGGCCGTCCGGGACCGGAACTGACTCGGTACTCGCGCGACCTCGATCTGCTGGTCCTCGGCTCCCGGAGGCTGGGCCCGGTCGACCGCGCGCTGGAGGGCAGCACCTCCAGCTACCTGATGCGACACGCGACGTGTCCGCTGCTGGTGATCCCCCGACAGGCCGCGTCGGCGCGGCGGCCGGCGGCTCGCAGCTCGCGACGGGAGTGCGCCCCGATCCCTGCGGCCTCGGTCGAGTGAGCCGTGGTTGGCGCCGATCAGCCGAGGTCCGCCGAGCTGGTGGAACTGTCCAGAGGAGAGTGCCTGCGGCTCCTGGCCGGTGCTCGGTTCGGTCGCGTGGCCACGGCGATCGACGGGAAGCCGACGATCAGCCCGGTTAACTACGTATTCGACGAGCGCGCTCAGAGCGTGGCGTTTCGGAGCTCTGACGGGACCAAGCTACACGAGCTGCTGCATGTCGGGCACGCGGTGTTCGAGATCGACGAAATTGATCCGGCGGCCCGTTCCGGGTGGAGCGTGATCGTCTCGGGCGTCCCCGAGGAGGTGACCCGTCCGGCCGAGGTCAGGCGGCTGGAGCGGCTGGGGCTCGACGTGTGGGCGCCCGGACCGTCCGCACACTGGATCCGGATCGGCGCCTGGACGATATCCGGTCGCAGGATCGTCGTCGGCTGACGGCGCGCCGAGCAAGTGGTGATCGACGGTCATGTACGGGTGGCGGATTGCGTCGAGTTCGAGCGGGGCTGGACGAACGCTTGGAGCGATCGGTCGGCGTGTAAGTAGTTCTCCGCAGCGAGAGGGCGGACCCGCGCGGCTGGCAGGGGCAGAACCCGACCGTAGGGTCACGTCCATGACCTCATCGGAACCACATAACTTTCGAGTGCTGATCGCCGGCGGCGGCGTCGCGGCGTTGGAGGCGGCGCTGTGCCTGCGCGAGCTTGCGGGGGATCGAATCGACATCACGATGCTCTGTCCCCAACCGGAGTTCGTGTATCGGCCGATGCGCGTGCGTGAGCCGTTCGCCTACGCCGGGGCCCGCCGCTATCCGCTGGCGGAGATCGCGCGTGAGCTGGACATCGAGCTGCGCCAGGACGCCTTCAAGTGGCTGGACGCCGACCAGCGGATGGTGCATACCCTGGGGGTCGAGCGCATCGAGTACGACGCGCTGCTGCTGGCGATGGGCGCGAAGACGTGGCCGGCGTTCAGTCATGCGATCACGCTCGACGACAGCCATCTTGACGATCAGCTGCACGGACTGATCCAGGATCTCGAGGGCGGCTACCTGCACTCGCTGGCGTTCGTCGCGCCGAGCAGGATGGCGTGGCCGCTGCCCATCTACGAGCTGGCGTTGATGACCGCCCAGCGCGCGTACGACATGAACGTCGACGTCTCGATCACCCTGGTGACGCCCGAGGACGCCCCGCTGGCCGTGTTCGGAGGCAAGGTGAGCGAGAAGCTCGGACAGATCCTGGAGGCGAACGGGATCCTGACGCTCACCTCGGCGCATTGTGAGGTGCTCGCGCCGGGGAAGCTGGCCGTGCATCCCGGTTCCCGGACGCTGCTCGTGGACCGGATCCTGGCGCTGCCGAACCTGTACGGACCGTCAACGCCCGGAGTCCCTAAGGGATCCCCCGACGGGTTCATCCCGGTCGACGCGTACTGTCAGGTCCGCGGCCTGGAGCGCGTATTTGCCGCCGGGGACGCGACCGACTTTGCGGTCAAACACGGCGGTATCGCCGCCCAGCAGGCGGTGACCGCGGCCCACGGGATCGCCGCGCTCGCCGGCGCCGACGTCGAGGTCAAGCCGTTTGAACCGGTCATCCACGGGGTGCTGCTAAGTCTCGACAAGCCGCTGTACATGAGCGCGCACATCACCGGTGGTCACGGTTCGAGCGCTGAGATCAGCGAGGCGCCGACCTGGTCAGCGCCACCCAAGATCGCCGCTCAGTACCTGACGCCTTATCTCAAACAACTCGACCAGATCTCCGGGAGGTCGACATGAGCCACGACGCAGATCGCGACCAGAATCCAATCAGCCTCGCCGGCGACGGTATGTTGACCGAAGTGAACGAGGGCGAAATTCAGCGAAGCGAACCAGACGAGCAGGAGACGATCGGGATCGTGATCGCCGACGATCATGCGGTCGTGCGTCGCGGGCTCAAGCAGCTCCTCGGAGCCGAGCCGGGATTCGAGATACTCGCCGAGGCCGGAGATCTGGACGCCGCGCGACGCTACGTGCGCGGCCACCACCCCGACGTCCTGGTACTCGACGTGAACCTCCCCGGCGGATCGAGCATCACCAAGATCCCAGAGATCCGCGCGGAGTCGCCGGACACCGCGATCGTGGTGCTGACCATGCAGGACGAGCCTGCGTATGCCCGCCAGGCGCTGAGCGCCGGAGCGCTCGGCTACGTGCTCAAGGAGGCCGCTGAGACCGAGCTGGTCGAGGCCGTCCGCCGAGCCGCCGTCGGCGACACGTTCCTTAACCCCCGGCTCGGCGCGCGGGTCGCGGCCGAGCCGCCGCCCGGGCCTCCGGATGGGCTGTCCGAGCGGGAGGTTGAGGTGCTGCGGATGATCGCGCTGGGCTACACCAACGCCGAGATCGCCGAGCAGCTGTATCTGTCGGTCCGCACGGTGGAGACCCACCGTGCGCACATCCAGCAGAAGCTGCGGCTCGGCTCGCGGGCCGAGCTGGTGCGCTACGCGCTGGACCACAAGCTGGTCCAGGCCGGCGACTGACCGAGGTCGGCTGGCTGCGCGTCCGGCGGCGCCCGTCAGGTCGTTATCGGCTGGCGCGGGTCGGCGCCGTCGACCGGCTCGGCGGCCCGTGCCGCCCGCGTCAGGATCAGCAGCGGGCAGCGGGCCGAGCGAGTGAGCCTTCGCGACGTGCTGCCGTGAATCAGCCGACCGAGTGGCCCGTAGCCGCGCGAACCCACGATCATCAGGTCCACCGTGGAGCTGAACGTGGCCAGCGCTTCGGCGGCGTCACCATAGGCCGCGTGGGGTTCGACGTCGGGCAACTCCGCCAGTCGCCGTTGAGCTTGCTCCACGAGCGATTGCATCCAGTCGGCGACGGGAACCGGGCCGATACCAAGCACGTAGGATGGGATCGACACCGCCTCCACCGCGGCTAGCGAGGCGTCGCGATCGCCGGCGAGGGCACGGGCGACGCGGAGTGCGTGCTCGCTCTCGGGGGAGCGGTCATAGCCGACGCCGATCCGCGTGATCGGCCGCCGGTCCAGCGCGTATCCCGCCGGCGCGATCGCGACGGCGCACGGCGCCCCGTCGAGCGCGGCGCGGGTGTCATCGCCGAGCACGACCCGGTCTACGGAGCCACGGCTGGACGAGCCCACCACCAGCAGGTCGGCCTCCTCGGCGTCGGCCAGCTCGTGGAGCCCGCGTCCGATCGAGGCAGCGCCGTGGCACCGGATATGAGCCTCGATGCCCGCGTCGCGTGCGATCGTCTTGAGCTCGCCCTCCGCGATCTTGCGCTCGCCGGGCCCGAGGGGAGGACTCGCCCCTCGCCACGTGTCCTGGTAGATGCGAGCGAGCGTCAACGTTGAGTTTCGGTCAGCCAGATCGACCGCCAGGGCGAGCGCGTCCCGGCCGCCCTGCTGCTGGTCGGCGCCGACGATCACGTTGTCGAACATTCGAGGCCTCCTTGAGGTTCTGCATCGTCGCCCGCGATCAGAGCCCTGCGGGTCAGCGGGCGGTCTGCACGGGCGGCGCGTCGGGTTCAGCGGTCGCGTGCGACGGCTGCTGGCGCTCGGGGTCGGTCACCGCGTGGGGGGTGCGGGGAAGCGACAGCAGCGGACAGCCGAGGTGTCGAGTCAGGTAGGTGGAGGTGGTGCCGTGGAACATCCGGTGGATCGGGCCGTAGCTCCGGGAGCCGACGATCAGCAGATCGACCTCGTCCCCCAGGCGCGACAGCTCCTCCCGTGGCCCGCCGTATATCGCCCTGGCCTCGACGCCGTCCAGGCGATCGAGCTGCGCCTGGCATTGGCTGACCAGCTGTTCGGTCTCGTGTGGCCAGTCGGCGGGTAGCGGGGTTTCGTCGCGGATGTCCTGGAGCGACACCACCCACACTGCCTTGACCTTGGCGCCGTAACGCGAAGCGAGTTCGCGGGCGGTCGTGAGCGCGTGCTCGCCCTCGGGGGATCCGTCGTAGCCGACCCCGATCGTTACCGGGTCGTCGTCCATCTGCGTGTATCCGCGCGGCGCGATCGCGACGGCGCAGGGCGCGCCATTGAGCGATGCCCGGGCGTCATCGCCCATCAACGCCCGGCCGAGCAGCGCGTGTCGGGTCGAACCGATCACCAGGAGATCGGCGTGGAGGTGCTCGGCGGCCTCGTGCAGCGCACGTCCCGGTCGGTCCAATGGGTAGGCGGCAAGCTCGGCTTCGATGCCGGCCTCGGCGCGCTCGGAGGCCAGCATCCGGTGCGCTTCCTCTCGGGCGACCTGGAACCCCAGCGGCGCCGCGCGGCCGGTCATCCACATCGAGCCGTAGATGTGAGCGAGAGTGATCGCCGCGTCCGGCGCGGCGAGTCGTTTGGCAAGGGCGATTGCGTCGCGCCCGCCTTGCCGTCCATCGACGCCCACGAGAATGTTTTCGAACATGGGGGAGTCCTCCTCAGCCGGTTTTCGATTCGCTTGGACGCTAGGAACCCGTCGGCACGAGGTCATCGGGGATGCGCCGAGCTGCGCGTGCGGGTCGCTACTGAGACCTTGCTCGTCCTGATCTAGGGTCTGAAGGGTGCCGAACGATCGAGCCAACCCCCGTCCGGCCGGCGTGACGTTCGACGAGGAACTGCTGTCTTGGCTGGGCGATGAACCCGATGACGTGCGCGCGGCCGACGCCATGCGCATCCGGGAGATCGCCGCCGAATTCGCGGTTGGATTCGACCGCCTCGCCGGGATCGGGCCCGCGGTGACCGTGTTCGGATCCGCCCGGACACCTGAGGACCACCCGCACTACCAGCTGATGCGGGACGTGGGGGCGGCTCTGGGCAGGGCCGGCTATGCGGTGATAACCGGGGGTGGCGGTGGGTTGATGGAGGCGGCCAACCGGGGCGCGAGCGAGGCCGGAGCGATCTCGGTCGGGTGCAACATCGAGCTGCCCCACGAGCAGCAGACCAATGGCTGGGCTACCGTCGCGATCCGGTTTCGCCACTTCTTCGCCCGCAAGGTGATGTTCGTCCGCTACGCCTGCGCGTTCGTGGTCGGTCCCGGAGGGTTCGGCACGCTCGATGAGCTATTCGAAGCGCTGACGCTGATCCAGACCGAGACGATCCATCACTTCCCGGTGATCCTGATGGGCGGACCGGAGTGGAGTGGGCTGCTGGGGTGGCTGCACCAGGGGCCGCTGGCCGACGGGCGTGTGGACTCGCGAGACCTGCGTCGCCTCCACGTCGTCTCGGATCCCGCCGCTGCTGTGCGGATTGTCAGCGGCGCCAGGGAGCAGCAGCACGCGCGGCGTGCACGGCGGCACGGGCCGAGCGTGTGATCATCGCGACACGGCCGGAGCCCAACTCGGTAGTTCTCCGAAGCTGAGCCGTGAGCGGCCCCGGATGGGCGAGGTTCTGCTGGCGGCGAAGCTAACCGCAGGCTCACAACGAGCCACGCGAGCCCACCAAGGAGACGCGACCATGATCCTGATCTGTTACGACGGCTCTACGGATGCCAAGTGGGCGATCGGGCAGTCCGGTGAGCTGCTCGGCTGCCAGCCAGCGACGGTACTGACCGTGTGGCGGCCGTTCGCTGAGCTGGCGGCGACGACCCCGTCGGGCTTCGGTTTCGCTCCCGGCGTGCTCGACATCGACAAAGCCGACGAGGCCAGCCGCGAGGCCGCGCTGGCGCTCGCCGAGGAGGGCGCCGAGCTCGCGCGGGAGGCGGGCTTCAACGCTCAGCCGCGCGCGTGCATGCAGCTGGCCACCACCGCTCACGCGATCCTCGCCGAGGCCGAGCTGATCAGCGCGAAGGCGATCGTGATGGGGTCTCGTGGCCTGAGCGGGCTGAAGTCGATGCTGCTCGGAAGCGTCTCCCACGCCGTACTTCATGGCGCCGACCGGGCCGTGATCGTGGTCCCCTCGCCCGAAGTGGCCGGCTCGCGCAGCCGCACCCGCTACGAGCTAGAGACAGCGCAATAGCCATACAACCACAGAGAGGTCGATGTCATGTTCAAGAGGATCGTTTGCGCCACCGACGGCTCGGAGGCATCCGACGAGGCCGTCGCGTTCGCCAAGGAGCTAGCCAGCGAGGCCGGGAGCGAGCTGGCCCTGGTGCACTGCGTGGAGTTCACGCTGCCCGGCAAGGGCGGCGGGCGTTATCCGGTGTTCGCCAACGAGGACGAGCTGGAGGCGAAGATCGAGCGCCAGGTCTCAGACATCTCCGGTGACGGCGTGCCCACAACGCTGCAGCTGGCGCGCGCGTCGGTCGGCGGCGCCGCGCAGACAATCGCCGACGCCGCCCGCGACCAACACGGCGACGTGATCGTGGTCGGCACCCGCGGCCATTCGGCACTCGGCGGGCTGCTGATCGGCAGCGTCACCCAGCGGCTGCTGCATATCGCTCCCTGCCCGGTGCTCGTGGTGCCGAGCCACCGCGACAACGGCAAGGCGTAGCGCGAGCAGATTCGAGCGACGATGGCGAAGAACCCGCCACAGAAGCCCAACGACGATCAGTCGTCCAGGCGGTCTACTGGCTCGCCGGCGCGTTGTGCCTCGCGTTCTGGATCTGGCTGATCGCGGCGGGCCCCACCATCTCGGCACCGCGGCTGACGGTCCCCTACAGCCGCGACGGACCGTGAAAGAGCGGGCTAGTCAATGATCTACGGGCTGGTCGCCGACTCAGCTGGCGCTCCAGGCGAGCACGCTGATCAGGTCGTAGGTGGAGAGGATGCCGATCGGGATGTGCGTCTCGTTGTCGCAGACCACTAGGTGATCGGACGCGTGGTTCAGCATCAGCTCGCCCGCCTGACGCAGCGGCGTGGACGGCTTCACCGTGATCACAGGCTGCTGCGCCAGCGCGCCGGCCGTCTCGTCGCTACCGACCCGGATACCCGCTCGGATCACATCGAGGTCGGAGATGATCCCGAACACCATCGGGTCGCCGGAGAGGCCGTGGCTGATGGTCATCACCGCGATGCAGTGGACGCGGTGGGCGGTCATCATGCGCGCGACTTCGGTCAGCGGCGTTTCGGTGTGACACGACAGGATCCCGGGGTGCATCGCGTCCCCCACGGTGGCGTGGTCCAGGGAGGGCATCAGGAAGCTGCTGCGGTAGGACTGGATCGCGGTCTCGGACATCGATTACCTCCATGTGGGTTAGCTCCTTCAAGCTAGATCTACCGCCAGGAAGGGGAATCCGCCGTAGCCCACGGGGCAGTCTCGGACGGTGCGTAGCGGCGATCAGGGTTTTTCCGAAGTGCCGGAACTGATTACCCCGATGTGCGGGCGCGCGTTGGACAGAAGACTCTGAGTCCAATTCGCCTTGAGAACACACCCATGAACGATTCGATGCCGACATTGCCCTCCGTCCGCCCGTACCCTCGGGTGGACGCGCCGCGGGAACGCGCGGCCGAGGCCGTGATGGAGGCCACCAGCGCCGCCTTCGAGTTCGGAGAGGCGGTCGTGCACGACGCTGGCTGCTCGGTAGTGGCCGTGCCCCGGCCGAGCTTCACCGCAGCCGCGAAACCCCCGGTTGCGACCGGGGTGAAACAGACAGACGGCTGAAGCCGGTGCCGCGCCATCTGCAGCTGGTCGGGCCCGGAGCACCTACCGATTCCGGGCGCGCGGTCCCACCGGTCACGGTAGTGCTCGCGGTGGCGCACGCGCCTGTCCGCCGCAGCCTCGCTCTGCTCCTGTCGGACGAGGAAACGATCGAGGTGATCGCTCAGCGATCCGACCTGTCGGCGGCGATCCGCTGCGCCCGCGCTCGCCGGGCCACCGTGCTAGTGGTCGATCTGCGCTCGTCCATCGGCGGACCCGCGGACACGATCCACCAAGCGCGGGCGCGACTGCCGGAGACGAAGATCATCGCCCTGACGATGTCCGAAAGTCCGCTTCATGCCCAGCAGGCGATCCAGGCCGGGGCGAGCGGCCTGGTTCTCAAGGACCGGGCCGACTCCGAGCTTGTGCCCGCGATCCGGTACGCCACCTGCGGTGATGAGTTCGTCAGCCCTCGGGTCCAGCCCGGCTTGCAGGCGCTCCGCCGAGCGGTCGGCAGCGACGGCCTCAGCCCACGCCAGACCGAGATTGTGCGTCTGATCGCGCTCGGCCACACCAGCGGCGAGATTGCGGCCAGACTGCAGGTTTCCAGGCGATCGATTGAGGCGCAGCGCGCCGGAATCTACGAAGCGCTCGAGGTCGGCACCCGCGCCGAGCTCGTCCAGTTCGCGCTACGACGCCACCTGATCGGCATCTAATCGCGCGAGCTCGGTCGCTGACCCGGCGACTGGAAGCCGGCAGCGCACCAGCGTGCCGGTCTGGGACGGCTCGATCGTGAGCTCGCCGCCGGCGAGATACGCGCGTTCGCGCATGCCGGCCAGACCGAACCCCGAGGTCCGCGCGCTCAGGTCAAATCCGACGCCGTCATCCTGCACCTCGACGATCACGTGATCGTCGCGAAGGCCTACGAACACGCGCACGTGTGTCGCGCGGGCATGTTTGGCGACGTTGGTGAGCGCCTCCTGGAGCAGCCGGTAGATCGGGGTCTCAAGCTCCGGCGACAGCCCGGCGCCGGTGGGGAGCTCGAGCTCGGCGGAGATCTCCATGCCGGTGTCCCGGCGGCGATCCAGCAGCGCCTCGATCGCCGGACGCAAGCCCAGATCGTCGAGCAGCGACGGGCGCAGATCGCTGATGATCGCTCTGAGGTTGCCGATCTCGAGCTCGATGTCCTCGATCGCCTGGCGCATCGCCTCGTCCCGATTGTCCTCGTCACCGCGGCCCACCGTCGAGGCGAGCAGCACGCGCAGCCCGCCCAGCGCCTGCAGCGTCTGATCGTGCAGCTCCCGCGCCCAGCGGCTGCGCTCACCGTCGGCCGCGGCGATCGCACTGCGGAGCCGCTCGGCCTCGACGCCCTGGTTGATCGCCACCGCGCTGGCCGCCGATGCGGCAAAAGTCCGCAGCAGCTGCTCATCGTCCTCGGTGAACGACGCCTGTTCGGGACCACGGTCAAACGCAGCCAGGACTCCGACCCCGCGGCCGCGATGCATCATCGGCACCAACAGGGCGCAATGGGCGTCGGGCACACCCAGCTCGGTGGGCGCGATCCGCAGTTGATTGGCCGGATCGAGGATCCGCTCGGGGCGCCCGCGTTCGAGCACCTGCCCCGACGTCGACCCCGCGACGGGGAGCCGCCGGCCGTGAACGTCGCTGGTGTGACCGGCGGTGGCCTCGATCACCAGATCGTCGCCGTGACGCAGTGAGATCACGACGCTGCGGGCATCGACGAGCGCCCGTCCGCGCTTGGCGATCAACTCGAGCACGCGATCCAGGTCAGCCACGCCGCTGACGGCATCGGCGATATCGCGTGACGCTTCCAGCGACCGGACGGCCCGCTCGAGCTGCTTGCGTCGCCGCTCGTTGAGCTCGTACAGCCGCGCGTTTTCGATCGCGATCGCCGCCCACTGCGCCAGCGCGATGACGATCTCTTCGTCCTCCTGGGTGAACTCGACGCCACCCTCCTTCTCGGCGAGGTACAGGTTGCCCCACGCCTCTCCGCCAATCAGGATCGGGACCCCGAGGAACGTATGCATTTCCGGGTGGCCAAGCGGGAACCCGTAGCTGTGAGGGTGCTGGCCGACCTGCGACAGGCGCAGCGGTCGCGGGTCCTCGATCAGGACCCCGAGCACCCCGCGTCCTCGCGGTAGGTCGCCGATCCTGCGGCGGGTTGCGGGATCGATGCCGACCGTGATGAACCGCTCGAGCTGGCTACGGCTCTCGTCCAGGACGCCGAGTGCGGCGTAGCGGGCGGTGGTGATCTCAACGGCCTCGTGGAGCACCCGGTTCAAGACCGTTTCGGTGTCGTGTTCAGCTACGAGTTCTCTCCCGACACTGAGCAGGTGCCGAAGCTGGTCGCGCTCTGCTGAAGAGTTCATAGACGCCCCAAGGGGCCACTATACGCGCTGCGGGAATGGGGGCCAGTAGTCCACCACCGGGGCTCGTGGAGACTCACCGATGGCGTTCGGATCCTGAGCATCCAGGCTTTGCCGGTGCCAGATACGGAAGACCGCTGCTCGCTACCGCCAGCGCCGCGCTGCCGAAGCTGCGGCGAGGCGATCGGCGTCTACGAGCCGGTCGTCCACGTCGGCGACTCGCTCGTGCGCAGGACATCGAGGGCCGCCGAGCCGGAGATCTGCCGCGGCTCGGGGAGCTGCTACCACGAGTCCTGCTATGACCAGGGGTGAAACGTCACCTGGTAGCCGCGGCCGGGCGTTGGCGGCCGGCCGGGTGACCGCCTTCGTGAGCGGCGCGCCAGCGGCGCATCACCCAACGGCGCAGCTCGTCGGCACCGCAGACAATGAATGGATAAGGGGAGCAGGAACAGCACGTACCGCGGCGGCAACGCGGCCGTTCCGAGGAGGCTCTGCAGCGGTGGGATGTACACGAACGCGGCGGCGAACAGAATCACGCCGCCGATCGCTGCCAGCAGGTAGCGGTTGCTGAAGATCCCGATCGACCGCAGCGACTCGCGACGGGTGCGCACCGCGAACGCGGTCCCGATCTGGCCGGCCATCATCCCCACGAACGACATCGTTGTGGCCTGCAGGTAGGCGTGGTGCAGAGGATGACCCGGGCCCGTCGGGGCTCCCGGGTGCCAGCCGGCCTCGTGGAGCACGAAGAAGAAGCCCGCCATCTCCAAGGCCGCCACCAGCACACCCAAAAACAGCCACGCGCGGGCAAGCATCGGCGCCGTGATGACCCCCTCGTTCGATGGACGGGGACGGTGGTCCATGATCCCGGGCTCGGCCGGGTCGCGGGCCAGCGCCAGGGACGGAAGCGTCTCCGAGCCCACGTCGAAGGCCAGGATCTGCAGCACGGTCAGCAGGAGCGGCATTAGCCCGCCGCCGAACGCGAACACGATGAACGGGACCACCTCGGGGGTGGCGTGGGCGAAGATGTAGACGATGAACTTGCGTACGTTGTCGTAGACGCGACGTCCGGCGCTGATCGCGGCCACGATCGTCGCGAAGTTGTCGTCGGAGAGGACCATCGTCGCGGCCTCGCGCGCCACGTCGGTGCCGGACAGTCCCATCGCCACCCCGATGTCCGCTTGGCGCAACGCGGGCGCGTCGTTGACGCCGTCGCCGGTCATAGCCACGACGTGCCTCCGCGCGATCGCGCCGGCGGTCAGCGGGTGGTCGCCGGTGATCACGAGAATCCGGATCCCCGCCTGGTGGCAGGCCGCGACCGCGTCGGCGACCTCGGGCCGCGGCGGGTCCTCCATCGCCACCAGTCCGAGCAGCGTCAGACCTGTCTCGAGCCGGTCGCGGTCGGAGGGCAGCTCGCCCGCGGGCAGGCGGCGGCGGGCGACCGCAATCAGACGCATTCCGCGTTCGCTGAACTGAGCCACCTGGTCGTCGACCGCCCGGCGGGCGTGCTCGTCGAGCCCGGCCTCTGCTCCGGCGGCGTCGAGCACGCGATCGCATCGGGCGAGCACCGACTCCGGCGCGCCCTTGGTGTGCAGCCACAGGCCGTCGTGGTCGCGGTCGGCCGTGGACATCAGCTTGAGGTGAGGCTCGAAGTGAAACGTCGCGACCCGGTGTTGCGCTCGCGTCTCCGGGTCACCGGTGAGGTCGATCGGGCCTGCAAGGGTCCACGCGGCAACTGGGCGCATCCGGTTCTGGGTCAGACCGCGCGTTCGGCTTGCAGCTCTTGGACCAGCGCGAAGGCGGCGTTCAACAGAATCACCAGCAGCACCGCGATCGCGACGGCACCGTTGCCGACCGCCAACGACAGGGCGGCCGCGACCCACAGCAGCAGCGCGAGCGGATGCGTGAGCTGTGCGGCAAGCTCGACGGGCCAGCGCGTCGCGTGTCGCCGCTCCAGCTCGTTGCGGCCATGCTGCAGGAGCCGGCGCCCGGCTTCAACGCCGGTGAGACCATCCCGAGAGCCGTGCAGGTCGCGCAGCAGCAGCCCGATCGCCTCCTCGGGATCTGGGCCGTGACCCGGCTCGGTGGCGTGGGAGACGTGAGTGCCGCTGACGGCCACGAGTCGAGCGTCTCATCGCCGCCCTGCGAGGGCGTCGGTACGGTCCCGCGGGGACCTGCACACGACTACCGATGGACCGATCGGGGGTGCCGGTACGGTCCGCTGGTGGCAGCGATCGAGACCCGGCAGCTGTCAAAGCGCTACGGCGCGACCGTGGCCGTAGAGGCGCTGGACCTCGAGATCGCGGAGGGCGAGGTGTACGGGTATCTCGGGCCCAACGGCGCGGGGAAGACCACGACGATCAGGCTGCTGCTGGGCCTGCACTGACCCACGAGCGGGCGCGCGCAGCTGTTCGGGCACGACTGCTGGCGCGATCCCGTCAACGCACACCAACGGATCGCCTACGTGGCCGGCGAGCCGTTGCTGTGGCCGGCGATGACCGGCGAGCGGACCCTGGAGTATCTGGCGCGACTGCGCGGCGGCTGCGACCGCGCCTACCGCGCGGAGCTGATCGACCGGTTCGAGCTGGACACGTCCAAGCGGATCAGAGCACTGTCGAAGGGCAACCGTCAGAAGGTTCAGCTGATCGCTGCGCTCGCCACGCGGGCCGACCTGCTGGTGCTCGATGAGCCGACCAGCGGCCTGGACCCGCTGATGGAGATGGTGTTCCGCGACAGCGTGAGATAGGCCAAAGATCGCGGGCAGGCGGTGTTTCTGTCCTCGCACATCCTCAGCGAGGTGGAGGCCGTCTGCGACCGGGTGGGGATCCTGCGCGCGGGCCGGCTGATCGACGAGGGCACCATGGCCCAGTTGCGCGCGCTCAGTGCCCAGACGGTGGAGGTCACGTTCGCCGGTCCGGCGCCGGACCTGCCGCCGATCGCCGGCACCACCGTCCGTCAGACGGGTCCTTCGGCGTTGCACTGTGAGGTGTCTGGAAGCGTCGGACCGCTGATCACCGCGCTGACCGGGCAGCCGGTGCGGTCGCTGATCAGCCGCGAGCCGTCCCTCGAGGAAGTGTTCCTGCACCACTATGACCACCGCGACGGCGCCGACGCCAGCTGAGATCGCCGCGCCCCGCGCGGAATGGGAGGCCAGGGCTGCGGTCACGCGGCGGATGTTGCGCGACGCCCGGACCCGCACGTTCACGTTCGTCGGGTTGTTCGCGGCGGTCGCCTACATCCAGCCGGTCAGCTACCGCCGCGCCTACCCGACCCCCGAGGAGCGCCTGGCGTTCGCGCACGCGTTCGCTGCCAACAAGGCGGTGGTCCTGTTCTACGGGAAGGCGTATGACCTGCTCACGGTCGGCGGCTACAGCGCTTGGAGGGTCGGCGGGATCCTGGCGATCCTGGCGTCGGTGTTCGGTCTGCTGGCGGCGGTCCGCGCGATGCGAGCCGACGAGGACTCTGGACGTACCGAGCTCGTCCTGGCCGGGATCGTCGACCGCCGGGCCGCCTACGTGGCGGCTCTGGTCGCGGTGGCCGCGACAGCCGTGGCGCTGTGGGCCGCGATCCTCGCCGGCTCGGTGATCGCCGGGCTGCCCGCCGGCGGCTCGATGTATCTGGCGCTAGCGGCGGCGTCGGTGATCCCCGTATTCGTCGGGGTGGGCGCGGTGTGCAGTCAGCTCGCGCCGACGCACCGCGCCGCGCTCGAGCTCGGCTCCGCGGTCCTGGCGGTGGCGTTCGTGGTGAGGGTCGTGGCCGACACGGTCGGCGGCGCCGGGTGGCTGCAGTGGCTGACACCGCTGGGCTGGGCGGAGCGGCTGCGCCCGTTCACCGGTGCGGATCCGGTCGTGCTCCTGCTCCCGCTCGCCGCGGGCACCGCACTGATCACACTCGCCGGCGCGATCGCTACCCGTGGAGATCTCGGCCAGGGGCTGCTGTCGGCGCCCGGTGGCGAGTCGCCGCGGCTGGGACTGCTGTCATCCCCGACTGCGCAGGCGCTTCGAGCCGAGCTGCCGTCCCTGATCGTCTGGCTGGCGGGCACCGGTGCGTTTGCGGTGATCGTCGGACTGATCTCTAAGAGCGTGGTTTCGGCGGGGATCTCCCGACAGCTCAACCGCGCGGTCGCCAAGCTCGGCTCGCGCACGATCCTCAGCGCCAAGGACTATCTCGGCTTCAGCTTCCTGTTCTTCGTGCTCGCCATCAGCCTGTTCGCGTGCGCGCAGGTCGTCGCCGCGCGCCACGAGGAAGCGCAGGGGCGGCTGGAGACGCTGCTGGCGCTCCCGGTCAGCCGCCGCGCCTGGCTGGGCGGGCGGCTGGTGCTGGCGGCGGCCGGCGCGGTCGCGATCGCGCTGTGCGCCGGACTGCTGGCGTGGGTCGGCGCGAAGACCACCGGCGTGCACATCCCGCTCCCGGCAATGCTCGCCGCCGGCGCCAACACGCTGCCGGTTGCGCTGCTGTTTCTCGGCCTGGCGGCACTCGCCTACGCGACCCTCCCGCGAGCCAGCGCGGCGATGGCCTACGGGGTGGTCACGGTGGCGTTCCTATGGCAGCTGTTCGGCGCGCTGCTGGGCGCTCCGCGATGGTTGGTCGACGTGACGCCGTTCGCGCACGTCCGGCTGGTACCCGCGCAGACGTTTCGAGGCGGCGCGGCGGCGGTGATGCTCGCGATCGGGGTGGGTGCGGCGGTCGTCGCCTGCCTGTGCTTTGAGCGACGCGATCTGGCTGGCGCCTAACGCTTGCTCACGCCGCCCGTGCGTCACCAAGATGGTCGACGAACCAGCGGGCGGCGAGCAGCATCGCCCGTCTCCGTGGGCGGGGATCACCGGTGGTCATGCCGCTCGCTCCCGGGATCATCACCAGCTCGCTCGGACCCGCAAGTCGCTCCCTGGCGGCGCAGGCCGCATCGAGCTCCTCCGAACCGCCGCCGACGATCAGCAGCACCGGCGCGCTGATTTTCCGCAGGTAGCGCGACGCTACGTCAGGCGGAGCGCCGACGGACACCACGGCTCTGATTTGATCCTGCAGTCGGGCAGCGGCGAGTAGCGCCGCCGTCGACGCGGCGCCCGTAGCGAGATAGCCGAGTGGGAGCCGCGCCGTGTCCGGCTGCTCGCGCAGGAACTGAGTCGCGGCAGCCAGGCGCTCGGCGATCGCCTCGGCGTCTGTCGGGACGTCGGCGCTCAGCTTTTCGTGGGCGCTCAAGACGTCGAACGACAGCGTCGTCAGTCCGGCGTCACACAGCGAAGTGATGGCCCGGCGGTCATACGCACTGCGATCCCTGGCCCGTCGGCAGATCCGCGGAAACGCGATCGCGCCGATCGGATCGCAGTTTTGGGGGACGACCAAGTCGCCCGCGAGCGTCAGCTCGGGCGAAACCTCGATCGTGGCGTCACGCCGTCGCGCCGACGGACGATCGGTGGTCTGTGATTCGCGGGGGGCGTGGCTCGACACTGGTTGATCGTCGCGCCCGCCGGTCGCCGTGAAATCGGGGTCCGCGCGGATCCGGCTGTGGTCGTATACGGATCGTGCGCGTCATCCATCGACCTCCAAGCAGCCGAGGTATCGCCCGCCGGCGAGTAGAAAGCCGCACCGACGACGAGGCCGGGACCCGATGATCGCCCGATCGGGTCGCCGTAGCGTTGAGGTCCAATTCGCCAGGAGGACTAGTCATGTTCAAGAACGTCGTGGTCGGTGTGGACCAGCAGCAGAATTGGCGCGACGCGGTCACGCTGGCGACAGAGCTGACCGACGATGACGGTCGGCTCACGCTCGCGCACGTGTTCCGGGGCGACCGGCCGCACGGCCACGGTCAAGCCACGCCCAACGAGACGTACGGCAAGCAACGATCGATCGAGCTGCTCGAATCCGCGTGCATCGAGGCGGGTGTGCAGGCCCGCCTGCGGGTGCGCGACGCAGAATCCGACGGTGCCGGACTGCAGGGGATCGTCGACCAGGTCGGAGCCGACCTGCTGGTGGTCGGATCGTCGCGGCGGGCGCTGCTCGGCCGGGTGCTGATCGGCGAGGACATGCAGTCCGCGCTCGACGGGCTGCCGTGCGCGCTGGCGATCGCGCCAGCGCGGTACGCCTGGTTCGATCCGGGTGCGATCAGGAACGTCGGCGTCGGCTACGACGGGTCGCCCGAGAGCGAGGCGGCTCTGGGCCTGGCGCGGGCACTGGCGATCGGGTGCGACGCGCCACTTTCGGCCTGCCAGGTGGTCAGCGCCTCGGCGGAGCTGCTTGTCGGGACGGTCAGCATGTCCCAGGCGCTCGATCGGGCCCGCCAGCGCGTCTCCGCGCTCGGCGGCGTCATCCCACACGCGGCATACGGCCAGCCCGCCGAGCAGCTCGCGGTATACGGCGACAACCTGGACCTGCTGGTGGTGGGTTCGCGCGGACGCGGGCCAGTCGGTCGCCTCGTGCACGGAAGCACCTCACTGAAGCTGGCGACCATGGCCCACTGTCCGCTGCTGGTGCTCCCGCGCAGCGCCGACCGCACCGAGCGGCCGGCCGTGATGCCCGATGGCGGATTTACCCGCTCCGCGCCCGCAGCGCATTGAGGATCACCGCCAGGTCGATCGCTTCCTGGAGCACCGCCCCGGCGAGCGGCGGGAGATGCCCCGTGGCGGCGACTCCCATCGCGACGAAGCTCAGGCCCATGCCCGCGAGCACGCTCTGACGCGCGATCAAGAGAGCTCGCCGGCCGGCATGGACGGCGTCGGCAACACGGTCGATCCGATCGACGGTGATCACGGCATCCGCGGTCTCAGACGACACGGTCGCGCCGGCCGCGCCCATCGCGATGCCGAGGTCCGCGAGCGCCAGCGCGGGAGCGTCGTTGACTCCGTCGCCGACCATGATCACGGGTGCCAAACCTGGGCGTTCGCGCAGCGCGCGGACAATCTCGAGCTTCTGCTCGGGCGACTGCTCGGCGTACACGCGGTCCATGCCGAGCTGACGTCCGACTCGCTGCGCGACCGAGTTGCGATCACCGGAGACAAGCGCGATGTGTCTGATTCCCTCCGCCCGGAGCCGGGTGACCGCAGTGGCCGCCTCTGGACGGGGCTCGTCGGCCATCACGATCACACCGGCGAGATGCTCATCGATCCCGACCAGCACGTGCGCCTCGCCGGATCCGCGGCCACTCAGGGCCGCCGAGGCGGCGGCCTCCGTGTCGACGACGCCCGCCTTGCGCACGAATGCGTCACTCCCGACGGCAACGCGACGGCCGTCGACCAGCCCTTCGATTCCTTGGCCGGGGGCTTCCCTCACCTGGCTGGGGCTCGCTAGTCGGAGGCCGGATTCGGTGGCAGCGCGGACCAGCGCGTCGCCGAGCACATGGGCTGAGACCTGATCGACAGACGCCGCAAGCCCCAGGATCTGGGACGCGGGGAGCTGATTGCACGCGATCACATCACGTACGGCCGGGGTCCCGATCGTGAGCGTGCCCGTCTTGTCGAACAGCACGCTTCGGGCCCGGCCGAGCGTCTCGATCGCGCTTGCGCCCTTGACGATCACGCCGGAGCGGGCGGCGCGGGACAGCCCGGACACGAACGCGATCGGCGCGGCCAGGATCAGGGGGCACGGAGTCGCCACCACCACCACGGCCAGGGCCCGGACCGGGTCGCCGCTGAGCGCCCACGCCGCGCCCGCGATGACCAGAGTCGCCGGGAGGAAGAACCCGGCGTACCGATCGGCTGTCCGGACGAACGGTGCGCGGTGGGACTGAGCCTGCTCGACCAGGCGTACCAGCGCCGCGTACGCGCTCTGGGACGCCGGTCGGTCGGCTGTCACCTCGAACGGTGCACCCGAGTTCGTCGTCCCGCTGAGCACGCTCATCTCCTTCGCCAACGTGACCGGCAAGGGCTCTCCGGTGAGCGTGCTGGTGTCAATCACCGCCTCCGCGGTCTGAAGCGTCCCGTCGACAGGAACGACCTCGCCGGTGCGAACGATGATCGTGTCGCCGGCCTGCACCTGGTCGATCGCGACCCGTTCGATCCGCTCGCCCAGCTTGCGCCGGGCGAACTTCGGTGCGCGCTGCGCGAGCGCGGTCAGTTCTCGCCGTGCCCGGGCGGAGGCCAGATCCTCGAGCGCCTGCCCGCTAGAGAACATCAGTCCCACGACCGCCCCGGCGAGCTCCTGGCCGAGTGCCAAGGAGCCGACCATCGCGATCAGCGCGATCGTGTCCACCCCCATGTGGTGGTCGGTCACGATCGTGTGCACGACCTCCACCGACAGCTCCGCCGCGAGCAGCGCGACGGTCGCCCGCCACACGTCGTCGCCGACAGCCGTGAGCCCGGTCGCGTGCAGGATCCCGCCGACGGCGATCGCGCACAGCGCGACGGAGGCGAGGATCAGCGCACGATGCTCGACGAGGGCTCGTAACCCTGAGCGAACCGCGCTCGACCGCGGCGGGTCTGACAGGGCGGGGGAGGGGTCGCCGGCCGTGGGCGCGTCGCTGCTAGCCAGGACGGGCGAAAGCTTCATCAGCCCAGCATCGCGACCGGCGGCGCCGCGGGTATCCGTAGTCCCCCGCTTGAACGTGGTCCAGGCCGCGTATCCACGAGGGTCCTGGACCCGGGGACCGCGTTCAAGGAGCCGGCGTCGGCGACTACGGACGCCGAAGCGAGGCCGGCGATTCGCCGGCACCAGCGACCGCGCCGGCGAGCTTTGCGCCCCACGCTCGGGCCCGATCCAGCTCGCCATCCTCCAGCGGCCGTGCGGTGTCGGTGACCGTGAAGCTGGCGGTGTCGATCACGTCGTAGCCATGGTGTCGGAGCCGGCGGGCGATCCCGCGGGAGGCGGCGCCGGTGATCAGCTTGTGGCCCTGGGCGCGTGTGTCAAAGGCGGCGGCGCGAAGGCCGTCGACGTGCTCGAGGTCGTGCAGCCAATCGCGTACCCCCTGACCCTCCCTCGCGCTGGGTTCGACCGGAGTGAGGGCGGAGTTTACGGCGGCTCGCCGGCTGCGCTCAGTCGTGACTCCGTGGATGTGGGTCGGCCCGCCGACGACGATCAGATCCGGATCGCCGTCATACGTCTGAGCCTCCTCGACCGAGAGCACCCCGAACTCTTGGCCAGCACCTAGGCGAACCGGCCCGGATCCAGCGCCCGGACCGGCACATCGTGCAGGCGCGGATCGCCCCTCAGACCGTCTGGGCCACGGGCGCCATCACGTGCTCTGCCAGCTCGACCAACCGGTTGGAGTAGCCCCATTCGTTGTCGTACCACGCCACGACCTTGACCTGCGTCTGCTCCATTACGGTGGTCAGCTCCGGATCGAAGATCGCCGAGTACGACGATCCCACGATGTCGGTCGAGACGATCGGGTCGGCGCTGTAGGCCAGGATCCCCTCCAGCGGGCCGCGATCGGCAAACCGGGCGAACGCCTCGTTGACCGCCTGGGGGGTGGTCTCGCGATGGGTCTCGACCGTGAGATCGACCAGCGATCCGGTGGGGGTCGGCACCCGCACCGCGAACCCGTTCAGGTGGCCCTCAAGCTCGGGGATCACCAGCCCCAGCGTCCTGGCGGCGCCGGTGGAGGTCGGAATGATGTTCAGCGCGGCGGCTCGGGCGCGGCGCAGATCCTTGTGGGGCCCGTCGAGCAGCTGCTGGTCGGCGGTGTAGGCGTGGATGGTGGTCATCAGCCCGTAGCGGATGCCGACCGTGGCGTGCAGCACTTTCGCCACCGGCGCCAGGCAATTGGTGGTGCAGGAAGCGTTGGAGATGATGTGGTGGACGTCCGGGTCATAGACGTCGTCGAAGTTGACGCCCAGCACGACAGTCGCGTCGGGGGGGTCGTCACCCTTGGTGGGAGCGGAGATGATCACCTTGCGGGCGCCGGCGTCGAGGTGCTGGGCGGCCCCGGCGCGGGTGCGGAACCGTCCGGTCGACTCGATCACGACGTCGACGTCCAGCTCAGCCCACGGAAGCCGGCCGGGCTCGGGCTCGGCGTAGGTGCGAAGCAGCTGGTCATCGATCGCGATCCCTTCGTCGGTGACGGTGACCGTGGCCGGGAACCGGCCGTACACGGAGTCGTACTTGAACAGGTGAGCGAGCGTCGCGCTATCGACGAGGTCGTTGATCGCGACCACCTCAAGATCGGCTCCGGTCAGCAGCGCGGCGCGCAGCGTGCACCGGCCGACGCGCCCGAATCCGTTGATGGCAATGCGTACTGGCATGTTCTTCACCTTTCCTTGTCGGAGGTCCAGCCGTGGAACTTACGGTCCGGTGCAGCCGCTGCAATCGGGGGGTGGGGCCGACCCGCGTACGTATTTCTCCGCGCCGGGCGATCGTCGGCCGGGTCCTCGCCGCATATTGGATCGCTAGGTGGCCAAGGCCCAGCCGGAGACTCAGTAGTGACACGTCCCGCACGCGTAGCCCAGCCACGGCATCGCGACGCGATCTCCGGCCGAGGCCTCGACCTCGACCAGGATCTGGCCCGCGAGCAGCTCGCGCCGGGGCGCCGACCGCGCGGGGCGGGACGGATCCGGTCGCGCCGGCTGACCGAAACCATGACGGCGAGCCCCAATCGGGCCGGAACCAAACACTCAAGGAGGGCCTTGCTATGTCGCGTAGAGCTTTCGACCTACTGACCAGAGCCGTACCGGCAGCCTGAGGCTCCGACACGCCGGTCCGTCAGTCCCAAGCGAATACGCCCGCGCCGCCCAGCGCGGGCGTTTCGCGTGCGATACCCCGCATCGCTCGATCGAGCGTTACGTTGGGACCCGGCGTGAGCACAATCCAGCGATGACCCACTCGACGGTCCGGCGACGGTTGGCTGCCAGCGCGACCGTCGCGCTGACAGTCGGCTGTATCGGGTGCGGAGGCTCGAGTCAGCAGCCAGCGCCGAGCGGGCAACGGCTGTTCGCCGCCGACTGCGGCGCGTGTCATTCGCTGTCGGGAGACGAGCGGCCGAGCCGCCAGGGCGGCGACCTGCGGGGGTTGCGGATATCGCACGCCGCGATGCTGCAGTTCGTCAGGGAGATGCCCGTCCGCCACCATCTCAGTGCCGTTCAGGAGAACGCGGTGGCCAAATATGTGCTCGCCATCGAGCGGGCGGCACGGCAGCGCTGACGACCGCCCGAGCTGTCGGTGCCGTGAGGAGATCCTCACCAAACGCTTAGCCGAAGCGGACCGCGGCTCGGCAGGGTGGACGCGATGCTGCGGCGAGTCATGTGCGCGGCTGTCGCCGTGCTGATCCTCGGCGGCTGCGACTCAAGCGATCACACGGCCAAACCCTCGGCGACCTCGGCGATCCCCAGGCATCCGCCGGCGGCCGCTGCCGCCTCGACGGGGCGGGCGCGCGTGAACGTGTATCGCGCCGATTCGGCCGGCGATCTCAGCCGCGCCGTGCGGGGCGACCCGGCGCTGGTGTACGTCCCCAACAGCATGAGCAACACCGTCGATGTGATCAGCCAGCGCACGATGAAAATCGTGGAGCAGTTCGCCACCGGGGCGCTCCCGCAGCACGTGACGCCGGCGTATGACCTCACCCGGCTGTACGTCGACAACGATCTCGGCAACAGCCTGACGCCGATCGACCCGCGGACCGGGAGGCCGGGCGCGCCGATCTCCGTCGAGGACCCCTACAACCTGTACTTCACCCCGGACGGCCGATACGCGATCGTGGTCGCCGAGCGCCTCCAGCGCCTGGACTTCCGCGATCCGAACACGATGCGGCTGGAGCGCTCGCTATCGGTCCCGGAGTGTCGCGGCGTCGACCACATGGATTTCTCCGCCGACGGCCGCTACGCCTACGCCAGCTGTGAGTTCAGCGGGCGGATGATCGAAGTCGACCTCCGTACCCAAAGAGTGATCGCGACGCTGGTGCTCCACGAGGGGATCGCCAGCCCGCAGGACGTCAAGCTCTCGCCGGACGGCCGCACGGTGTACGTCGCCGATCAGCAGAACGGGGGACTGTGGGAGATTGACCCCCGCATGTTCCGGGTCGTGGGGTTTCTCAGCACCGGCGCTGGTGCCCACGGGCTGTACCCAAGTCGCGATGCGCGGGTGATGTACGTGTCCAACCGACAGCAGGGATCCGTGTCCGTGGTCAGCTTCGCCACCCGCCGCGTGATCCGCACCTGGCAGCTCCCGCTGCCGGCCAGTCCCGACATGGGCGGCGTGTCCGCCGACGGTCGCACGCTGTGGCTGAGCGGTCGCTACAACGCGTCGGTGTACGCGATCGACACGGCCACCGGCCGCTTGCGGGCCGTCATTCCTGTCGGCCAGGGGCCGCACGGACTGTGCGTCTGGCCCCAACCCGGAACCCACTCGCTCGGGCACACCGGAATCCTTCGCTAAGTCTCCCCGCGATCAGGTCTTGGCAATCTCGGCGGGCGCCCGCTCGGGAGGCTGCGCAGCCGACGGGTCGACCGGTGTGTCGGGCCGTCCGCGCGGCACGTCGAGTTGGAGCTGGGCGCCACCCCAGGGAGCGGTGGACGCGCGCACGCGACCGCCGTGGGCGTGCGCGATCGCCTGCGCGATCGCCAGACCCAGTCCGGCGCCACCGGCGGCGCGGTCGCGGGCGCGATCGGTGCGGTGGAAGCGCTCGAACACGCGCTCCAGCTGCTGGGGCTCGATGCCCGGCCCGTCATCGAGCACCGTAAACCGGATCGATCCCGACGGGAGCGTGGAGACCTCGAGACGGACGAGTCCCGCGGGCGCGGCGGTGTGCTCGATCGCGTTGCGGATCAGGTTGCGCAGCGCCTGCGCGAGACGGTCCGGATCGACCACCACGGTGACCGGCGGGATCTCCGACAGCTCAAAGCGCCGCGGCGGGCCGGTTGTCATCCCCGCCCATAGGTCGGTCACGAAACCGCCAAGTTCGATCTTGCGGCGCTGGAGGAAGTCCGCCTGCTCGGCGCGCGACAGCAGCAGCATGTCGTCCACTAGCCGCGAGGTGCGGGCGATCTCGGCCGACACCAGCTGCTGGACCCGGCGCACCTCATCAGGGGAAGGGTGCGGGTCAGTGGCGAGCACCTCGATCTGGCCGGCGATGACGGTCAGCGGGGTGCGCAGCTCGTGCGAGGCGTCGGCGAGGAAGTCGCGCTGGGAGGTGAACGCCGACTCGAGGCGGTCAAGCATGTGGTTAAAGCTCTCGGCCAGCACCCGGATCTCCTGGCTCGCGTTCGACGGCGGCCGCATCCGCGGGTGCAGGTCGCCGTCGTCGACTCGCGCCGCGACTCGCGCCATCCGCCGCAGCGGCCGCGACACCCAAGCGCCCGCGAGATACGAGGCGATCAGCGCCAGCACCACCGCGATCGCCCCGGCGATCAGGAACGACTTGGCGATACTGCGCTCAGCGCGGGTGACCACGATCAGCGGCTCGCCGGCGCCGACCCGCACGGGCAGGCCCCCGACGGACACCAGGCGCTCGTCGATCCGCACCTCGCCGAGGTCGGGCGCCCGGCGGGTGGAGAGCCCCAGGGGGCCCTGCAGGAGCGCAGCGCCCTCGGCGTTCTCGCGTTGTTGCTCGCCTGGGGTCTCGCCGGGCTCGGGGCGCGTGCCCCCGAACAGCTCCGGGTGGTTGCTGACCGTGGCATGCCCCGGCACCACTGCGAACAGCAGCGACGACGTGCCGGTGAGCGGCTGAGCGCGGACATAGTGGTCGATCGCGCTCGCCAGCTGCGTTGGCGAGTCGGTCTTCAGCGCCCGGACGGCCTGGGAGAGCTGGGAGACGTCGCCGCCCACATCGGTATCGATCTGGGAGCGCAGTTGCCGGGTGCTCTGCACGTAGATCACCGCGAAGATGACCGTGCACACCAGCAGTAGCACGCCGGTGACCCAGGCCACCAGCCGCCACCGCAGGCTCGACCGCCGGATCAGGGGTGCGCCTCGAGTCGGTAGCCGCGGGCGCGTACGGTGCGGATCGGGACCGCGCGGCCGTCGGTGCGCAGCTTGCGGCGGAGGTAGCCGATGTACACGTCGACGATGTTCGTCGCCGGGTCGTGCTTGTAGCCCCACACCGCGCGGTGGATCTGCTCGCGGGTCAGGACCCGGCCCGGGTGCTGCATCAGATATGCCAGCAGCTCGAACTCGGTGTTGGACAGGCGGACCGTCTGACCGTTGCTGCGGACTCGGCGCGAGAGCAGATCCAGCTCGAGCCCGGCGCGACGCAGCGTCGTGGTCGGGGTCTGGCGCGCGGCGCGCAGCTGGGCCCGGATCCGGGCGTCGAGCTCGGCGACCGCGAACGGCTTGACCATGTAGTCGACCGCGCCGGCGTGCAGCCCCTGGACTCGATCCTCGATCTCGCCGCGGGCGGTCAACACCACCACGGGGAGGCCGGGACGGTGTTGGACGAGCTCGTCCAGCACCTCCCGTCCGTCGCGCTGGGGAAGCATCAGGTCGAGCACGACGAGGTCGACGTCGTCCTCGAGCGCCAGTGTCAGGCCGGTGTCGCCGTCGAGCGCCGAGCGGACGTCCAAGCCGCGGGCGCCGAGTCCACGCTCGATGAAGTCGACGATCCCCGGTTCGTCCTCGATCAGCACGATGTGGCCCACACGATCCATCATAAGAGCCCTTTCATCGCTGCAAATGGGTGGAAAGAGAGTTCTCATCTTCGGGTAAATGCGTCTTTAGCGCCGTCTTTGACCCTGGTCGCCATGACTGTTGCCAGCTCTCAGTTCACGCCCTCGCGGCGCGACTCGGGTCTGCGACGGCTACGGGTCGTCAACCGGGTCCTCGCCGTGGCGGCGATCGTGCTGACCCTCGTGCTGGTCGAGCTCGCCGCACACGGTTTCCATGGTCATGCGCGCAAGCTGCTCGTGAGGTCGACGCCGCTGCGGTCGGCCCAGTCGACAGCACCGCCCAGGCACCACCGCTCGGAACGCGACGACGGGACCCCGCGAGTACGGCACCGCCAGGCCGTCCACAAGCTCCGGCCCCCGGCTCAGCCGCCGAGCAGCGCCACCACGGCTGCGTCACAGTCCGCGCAGCCGGCTGCTCCGGTGGCGGCTCAGCCGGCGCCGGCGGCGCCGAGTCCGTCGACGACGGTGTCAGGCGGATCGTGAGCACCGTCGAGGTCAGTCAGACCGGCGCCACCGCCGCCCCCGAGACCTGGGAGGCGCTGGGCACGACCGTGGTGCTGCGACTCGACACGTGGGACCGGTCCCGCCGTGCCGCCGGCAGGCGCGCCGTGGAGCGTGAGCTTGACGCAATCGATGCCGCCGCCAGCCGGTTTCGCTCCGACTCCGAGCTGTCCCGCGTCAACCGGGCCGCTGGCACCTGGGTGCAGATAGGACCGCTGCTGCGAGACGCGATCGCGCTCGCGATCCGGGCGGCGCAGGTCTCGGACGGAGCCGTGGACCTGACGCTGGGGCGCGACCTGGTCGAGCTGGGCTACGACCGCGACTGGCTCGAGCTCGACGCCGCCGCCGGCGAACGCGACCACCGCGCTCCAGCCCCGACGGGACGCGAGTCCCTCGAGGCCTGGCGGCGGGTGGAGCTCGACGACGACCCTCCCAGCGTCCGATGCCCGCGGGGCGTGATGCTCGACCTCGGAGCGACTGCCAAGGCGCTGGCCGCCGACCGGCGGCTCGCGCGGCGGCCGGGGCCACCGGCGCGGGCGTGCTGGTGGCACTCGGCGGCGACATCGCCGTCCGCGGGCCCGCTCCCGCGGCCGGCTGGCGGGTTCACGTCACCGACGATCACCGCTCCGCCGCCGACGCCCCCGGGCAGACGGTGCTGATCGGCTCCGGGGGCCTGGCGACCTCCAGCACGAGCGTGCGCAACTGGTTGCTGGGCAACAGGCGGATGCATCACATCCTCGATCCCCGCGACGGGCTGCCGGTCCGATCCCGGTGGCGCACCGCGAGCGTCGCCTCGGCCAGCTGCGCGGAAGCGAACATTGCCTCCACCGCGGCGATCGTGCTCGGCGACGACGCGATCAGCTGGCTCGACCAGCACCGGCTGCCGGCGCGCCTAGTCGACACCAACGGCGAAGCGCAGCTCGTCGGCGGTTGGCCACGGTGACCGTGGGACCGAGCGCATACTGGTATGTCACGCGCGCGAGCGGCGCGGTCGCCCTGATCCTGCTCACCCTGAGCGTGATCGTCGGGGTGGCGGCGGTCGGCCGGGTCAAGACCGATCGTTGGCCGCGGTTTGCGATCGACGGGATCCACCGAACCGGATCGTTGCTCGCACTCGCGTTCCTGATCGTCCACATCGCCACCGCGGTGCTCGACAGCTTCGCCCCCATCCGGCTCGTTGACGCGGTGATCCCGTTCGCCGGGAGCTACCGGCCGCTGTGGCTGGGACTCGGCGCTGTCGGCTTCGATCTGCTGCTGGCGGTGATCATCACCAGCCTGGTGCGGGCGCGGCTCGGTTACCGAAGCTGGCGGGCGGTGCACTGGCTGGCCTACCTCGCCTGGCCGGTCGCGCTCGTGCACGGACTGGGCACCGGCAGCGACGTGCGCCTGGGATGGATGCTCGCCGTCAACGTGCTGTGCACCGCCATCGTGCTGATCGCAGTCGTCGCTCGTGTGCTGATCGGATGGCCCGGTCAACTGCGCCTGCGCCTGGGCGCGCTCGGCGCCGCCGCCGCATTCGCGCTCGGGCTGCTGGTCTGGGTTCCCGGAGGCCCGCTCGGGCCCCACTGGGCTCGTCGCGCCGGGACACCACCCGCGCTGCTGGTGCCACATCCCGGAAACCGGGGGGGTTCGGGATGACCCCGCCGCGGCTGCTGCTCGGGGTCAACGGAGCACCAGTCCCCTACGGGCTACATACGCGACTGCACGGGCAGCTGCCCCGACCGGCCAACGACGGCTCCCTGATCGGCGAGCTGGCCAGGGCGGCACTGCGGGGACGAGGCGGCGCCGAGTTTCCGCTCGCGCGAAAGCTCGACGCGGTCAGGCGAGCCACGGGCCTGCCGGTGGTGGTGATCAATGCGTGCGAGGGCGAGCCGATGAGCGTCAAGGACCGAGTGCTGCTCGGATCAGCGCCGCACCTGGTGCTCGACGGCGCTCTGTGCTGCGCTCGAGCCGTCGGGGCAACTGAGCTCGTGATCGCGCTCGACGCGCTGTCAGTCGCCGCCGGCGAGGCAGTCGAGGATGCGCTCGCCGAGCGCCCAGACCTCCGCGGAGCGCTCAGACCAACCATCGTCGAGGTGCCACCCGGCTACGTGAGCGGCCAGGAGACCGCGCTCGTCTCTTACCTCAACGGGGGTCCAGCGCTGCCGAAACGCTCCGACCAGCGCGTCACCGAACGCGGGATCGGGCGCCGCCCCACACTCGTCTCCAACGCCGAGACCCTGGCGCACGCCGGACTGATCGCGCGCCACGGCGCCCGCTGGTTTCGCCGCACCGGAACCGCCGAAGAGCCCGGCACGGCACTGATCACGCTCAGCGGGCCCGTCCGTGACCCCGCGGTGTACGAGATCGAATACGACACCGGGCTGACCGAACTGCTCGACGCGGCCGGCGGACTGACCGAACCCGTGCGCGCATTCCTGATCGGCGGTTACGCCGGCACCTGGATTCCCGCCGCCAAGCAACCATCGATCAGGCTCTCACGCGCTGGGCTGCGTCCCTTCGGTGTCTCGCTGGGCGCCGGGATCGTGACCGCGCTGCCCGAGCAGGCCTGCCCGGTCGCCGAGGTCGCCCGGGTAGCGGAATGGATGGCCGACCAGAGCGCCGGCCAGTGCGGACCTTGCGTGCACGGGCTGGCGGCCGTCTCCGACGCGCTCACCAGCGTGCGCGACGGGCAAGCGTCCGACGGAACGCTGGCCGACATCCGCCGCTGGTCGCGGCAGATCCTCGGCCGGGGAGCGTGCGCGCATCCCGACGGCGCCGTGCAGTTCGTCGCCAGCGCGCTGTCGACGTTCGCCGCCGAGTTCGAGGACCACCGCCGGTTCGGCCCCTGCGACGCGTGCGAGCGGACGACACTCGCCACCCCCGCCCGCCGGCCCCCGAAGGTCAGAGCCTGATGCGACTCGACCTCGACCCGATCGCCTGCGAGGCCCACGGTCTCTGCGCCGAGCTGCTGCCCGAACGGATCGAGCTCGACGAATGGGGCTACCCGGTGCTCGACGACCGGCCCCTGCCGCCCGCGCTCGAACGGCTGGCCCGCCGCGCGGCCGCCGCCTGCCCGACCCTGGCGTTGCGGGTCCGCGCCGACCGGATGCTCAATGTGTCCACGCAGCGAATTGCGGGATCAGCGCCAGCGCCAACGCGAGCCCGGAAAGCACGGCCAGCACCAGCGAGGCCGAGCGACCGCCAGCCCCGCTCACGGTCGCGGTAGCGTCCGGACGCAGCCGACTCGACGACGGACCAGGAGCGACGATCGCCGCACGCCGTGACGCCGCGGCGCCGTTGAAATAGCGCAGGATCTCGGGCAAGTGCCCGAGCACGTGGACGGCCACGACCGCGATCCAGGCGATGAAGCTCGCCTTATGCAGCAACAGCAACGGCTGCCGCGAACCCGGACCCAGCAGCAGCAGACCGACCCCGGTGGCGAACACCGCGAGCGTCGAGAGCACGACTAGCGGACCGAGGAGCCGCAACAGTCGCGGCGGGGGACCCTGGCGGCGATAGGCGGTGCTCGCCGTGTAGTACCGGACGAGCCGGTAGCCGGTCGACAGCAACTTCAACACCACCGGACCGATCAACAGCAGCCCGAGGAACAGATGCAGCCACAACAGCCGGCCGATCCAAACGATCGTGACGCCCAGCACCGCCAGCAGCACGACCAACAGCAAGCCCGTCAGCAGCGTCAGGCGCTCGTTGCCGTCCGTCTCGCCCCCGGTGAGCGTCTTCAGCCGCGCGCGTGGCTGTGAGCTCGCGCTCGACGGGCCATGCCGCCCCGACCGGGCGTGCCCAGCCGGACCGGTCCGCTTTGTCGGTGCTATCTGATCGGCCATCCTGCCGCCAGTGTCGGCAGGACCGCTTAGAACTCACTAACCCACGAATGAGAAAGCTCTTGTGGAGGCCTCGCGACATCATGAGCGGTCTGCGGCTACTCGCTGCGAACCGGCCCCGCGCCGCCGGCTACGTGAGTCGGGCCGACGACCACCACTCGCTTGGCGTGCGCGATCACCGCTGCGGAAACGCTGCCGAGCAGCGCGGACTGAGCCCGGCCGAGCCCTCGGGAGCCGATCACGATCGGCTCGGCGTCGAGCTCGTCCGCGACCTCACAGATCGCCTCCCACGCCTTACCGCGCTCCACCCTCGCGGTGGCGTCGAATCCGCTGGCCCGCGCGAGCTCAGCGCCATGCTCTGCCTTGTCGCGAGCAACATCCGCGATCGTCAGGTCGAGGTCGAGCGCCTTCGCAATCAGCCGTGCCAGTGGTGCCGAAACGATCGTCGCCGGATCCCATGGCTCCCAGACCCGTACTGGTTCCCAGACCGTCAGAACGATCGCTGAGCGCGGCGCGAGCAGCTCGCCCGCCTTCGCGATCGCGGCGGCGGCATCGTCTGAGCCGTCGAAGCACAGCAGCGCCGCAGGCGGCTTTGAATCGGCAGATCGCTCTGACATCGCGTCTTGTGTTCAGGTCATCAGCGCGCGTACACGGCAAAAAAGTCTCGGTCGTCGGGAGTCAGATACCGGTCCGGTGACCGATCCATTGCGGACAGGAGATTGTGGGGATCGCGCGCGCCCGGGAAGCGATAGCTGATGAAGCTGGTCCAGTAGGTGTTGATGTCGAGCTCCATCGCGCGTACCGCTCCTGCGCGGATCATGATCGCCGCGAGCGAACCGACGCTCTGGTCGGCTGCGGCCGCGTAGATCAGGTTGCCGCGGCGATCGAGCCCGACGGCCGAGCGCCACACGAGAACGGCGTTGCCGAGCGTCGCGCCCCACTCCGGTCCGTCGGAGAGATTTGGATTTGGCCGGCCGTGGTTGACGATCAGCGGGAGGTTCTGGCGCGCAAATAGGACGTTGTGTCCGGCGACCGCGCCGCCGTGCCACGCGGTCACGTCGACGCGGCCGTTGCGGTAGCGCAGGATTGTCGCGATCCCGGGCTGCAGCGGCGCGTAGGTATGGCCGCCTTCGACGACCCCGCCGCCGGAATCGCTCAGCTTGAAGCCGCTGTTGAACGTCGCGACCACACGGGTGCGCAGCCGCATCGGGACTTCCATCGGCCCGCGCGACGGCAGGCTGACGGCCGGCTCGGACAGACCGGGATAGAGCCACGTCGAGGTGCGGGTGTGATCGATCCACGCCACCCCCGCCACCAGCTGTGGGTAACTCGGGTCGGGGCGGAAGCTGGTGATCAACACCGGCGGCCTCGGTCCGCCTCGGACGAAGGTCGCGCGCCATGCGCCCTCCCCCTTCAGCGCCGGGTGGATCACCGGCGGGATGCGCTTCGGCCGGTAGCGGTGGACCGCGCGACGATGGCCGATCGACGGAGGGTCGAGGCCGATTCCCGCCTGCGACGGCAGTGCGCGCAATGCCGGACCGCCCTTCTTCGGGGCGTTGAGCGAGTAGTAGAACGACTCGACCTCGTTGACGAGGCCGCGGGCGCCGTTATCGCGCATCCATTCGACCGTTCGGATTCCTACGCTCGAGTCCGAGCGACGGGAGAGCATGTTCGCGTAGGAGAGCCCTACTGGGATGAGGCACACGAGGGCAGCCGCCAGCGCGATTCGCCTCGCGCGGCGCCACCCGCCGTGCTCGGGCGGACGGCCGTTGGGCGGCGGCACGGCTCGGCGCGCTGCCGGCTGAAAGGGTGGGGCGGTGGGCGTGGGCATCGGCTCGGGTCTTTGCAGCGTAACTTCAGCGCAGACCCCGCGAAGCGCAAGTACACACACTCCACACATGCGGCTCAGGTTGTTCTCAGAAACCGGGCCTAGGATCCCGCCATGTCACCCGCCGAGACGCGAGGGCTGCTGCGTAGGCGCGACTCTCCCACCGCGGACGGCTATGCGGACGTCGCCGTGCGGGGCGTTGCAACCGAGATGGACGGAAAGCCACCCCGAGGGCCAGTTCGTGCGCTGATCGTGACCGCTCGCCCCCGACAATCGATCAAGAACGTGCTGGTGATCGCCGCCGCCGGCGCCGCCGGCGCGCCGGGCCGCGACGACGTGCCGGTACGTCTCATGCTCGCGTGGGCCGCTTTCTGGCTACTGGCCTCCGGGATCTATGCGATCAACGACGTCCGCGACATCGACGAGGACCGGATCGATCCGCGCAAGCGTTTGGCCGAGCTCCGGCTGCCCGGCGGCGGCGAAGGCGAAGCTCCAGAGGAGCTCGTGCTCGGCGACCGGTGGCTATCGGCCGCCGGAATCGCATGGGTCGTCCTGTTCGGACTCAGCTATGGCGGCGTCTGACGTGGCGGTCCGCAGCAAGCGCGGGCTGACCGCTCTCATCCCCTCCGGCAGAACGTGCGTCAGTGGCTGGGGAGGTGGCCCGGACGCAGCTGTAACGGTGCTTCGCCCCGATGGTCCGGAAGGACTATTGGCCGCGATCGAGCTGTCGCGCGCGGGGCGCGGCGCCGAGGCCCGGGGCGCGATCGCCCGTGGAATGGGCCGCAGCTACGGTGACGCCGCCCAGCTCGACGGCGGAATCGTGCTGGATCTCACCCAGCTCGACGGGATCGACCTCGATCGCGAGCGGGGAACGGTCACGGCCGGTGCAGGCATCACGCTCGGACAGCTCCTGCACGTGCTCGGGCCGACAGGCTGGATCGTGCCGGTGGTCCCGGGCACGCAGCACGTGACCGTCGGCGGCGCGATCGCCAGCGACATCCACGGCAAGAATCACGCAGCGGCCGGGACGTTCGGCAGCCATGTCGAACGGCTCGGCTTGATGACCGCCGGGGGAGAGCTGCGAGAGCTCGCACTGGATCGCGACGGCGAGCTGTTCGAGGCGACCCTAGGCGGGATGGGACTGACCGGGGTGATCGTGTGGGCCACGATCAAACTGCGTCAGATCGGCGGCCCATGGCTCGCGGTCGACAGCGACCGAGTCGACGGACTCGACGACGCGCTCGATGCGCTGCTGGCGCCGGGCGGCGACTATCGGGTCGCGTGGCTCGACCTTCTCTGCTCGCGCCCCGGCCGCGGGATCGTGACGCGCGCTGACCATCTCACCGTGTCGCCCGCAGTTCCGTCCCGGCGCGGGGACGTGACGGTGAGGGCCAGAGCGCGGGTTCCGAGTCGGTGGCCGGGAGGCTTGCTGCGGGCGAGCACGGTGCGGGCATTCAACGAGTTGCGGTTCCGCCGGGCGCCGAGGCATCGACGGGGACGCCTCGAAGCGATCGGGCCACACATGTTCCCGCTCGACGCGCTCGACGCCTGGCCGCGGCTGTACGGGCGATCGGGGCTCGTCCAGTACCAGCTGGCGGTGCCAACGAGCGCCGACGAGGTGCTTCACGAGGTGATCGCGCGAACCCGCCACGGCCGGGTGCCGTGCTATCTGGCGGTGCTGAAGGACTTCGGCGCGGCCAACGACGCTCCGCTCTCGTTCCCGATAGCCGGTTGGACGCTGGCGCTCGATTTTCCCCGCGCGGCGGCCGGGCTCGACGCGCTGCTGGATGGCTTCGACGAGCTCGTCGCCGCGGCTGGCGGCCGCCTGTACTTGACCAAGGACGCGCGCATGAGCAGGGACGCGCTCGAGGCGATGTACCCGCGGCTGGGGCAGTGGCAGCGGATTCGGGATCGTGCGGACCCCGAGCGCCTGTGGCAGTCGGACCTCGCGGTGCGCACGGGTCTGATCGGAGACGCGTGCTGACCGCGGCCGCCGGCAAGCGCGTGCTGCTGCTCGGTGGCAGCTCCGAGATCGGCGTGGCCATACTCGAGCGGCTGGCGGACGACGGTCCGGTGCACGCGTTGCTGCTAGGTCGCGACCCGGAACGACTGGCGGCCGCTGCATCCCGCCTGCAGCGCGATCCGTCGACCATCGCCGAAATTGATCTGATCGATGCCGACGAAGTAGCCGTTCACCGTCAGGTGCTCTCGAGCGCTTTCGAACGGTTCGGCGGCTTCGATCTCGTTGTGCTCGCCGTCGGCGTGCTCGGGGCGCAAGCCGGACTCGACGCCGACCGAAGCGAAGCCAACGAGGTGCTGCGGGTCAATTTCGTCGGCGCCGGGTCGCTGCTGATCGAGTCGCTGTGGTGCCTCCGCAGACAGAGGCGGGGGCAGCTCGTTGTGTTATCGACAGTCGCCGGCGAGCGCGTACGGGCAAGCAACGCGATCTACGGTGCCGCCAAAGCCGGCCTCGACGCGCTCGCCCAGGGTCTTGCCGACGCGACCGCCGGCAGCGGAGTACGCGTCCTAGTCGTCAGGCCGGGCTTCGTCACAACCCGGATGACCGCGGGCCTAGACACCCCACCGATGTCGACCACACCCCAGGCGGTCGCCGACGCCACCGTTCGGGCGCTCGGGGGTGGCGCACTGACGATCTGGGTACCGGCCCGGCTGCGGCTGGTGTTCGCGGTCCTCCGGCACCTGCCGCGGAGGCTGTTCAGGAGCGTCCCGCTCTGATGCGCCGCGCTCTGCTGCTCGACGCCGGGCTGGCGACGGTACTCGCGATCCTCGTATTGATCCTCGCTCCCGGCGTGGCAATCGTCGCGGTGATCGCGATTGCTGTCGTCGTGATCTGTGGCGCGTCGCTCCTTTTCGGCGCCGTACTCGCGGGTCTGCGGCGACATCGTCGACTCCAGGCCGCCGAACGCAGGCGCCGTAGCACCCGGGTGCGGTGACGTCATACGCTCGTCGGCTCGGTCCAGCAGGTTCCCGAGCCGCTCGACCTCGAACTCGCGCCCGCCGCGAAACCGGGAAGACCAATGGGCTACTTGAGCGTCTTCAGATAGGCGACGAGTGCCTGCAGCCGGGCCTGCGGGATGATCCCGCCCCAGTGGGGCATGCTCACGATCGGCGCCTTCCCGATTACGCTGCCCGACCGAATCACCGCGATGATCTTCGCGTCGGTATTGAACTGGTTTCGGAAGTCAGGGCCCGACAGCGGCGGAATCGTCTTGTCGGGCGACTGCGGGTTCGGCACCCCGCCGAGGCCATTGATGCCGTGGCAGTTGACGCAGCCGTAGCGGATGTAGAGTGCGCCTCCCTCGACGGCGGTGCCCTGGTTCTGCGGGACCGGCGCCGGCTCGGCCGTCGGGACCGCCGGGAGCCCCGCGCGCAGGTAGGCGACGAGATTGTTGACCTGGGTCGAGGACATCACGGCGCCCCAAACGGGCATATATGGCTGGGTCGGGTTGCTGGACTCGCCGAGCCCGTGGTTGATGATCGATCGCAGTTCTGGGGGTGTCAGCTGCTGCGCGACACCGGTCAGCGCAGGCACCGCCGGGGAGACGCCACCGCGTCCCTGCAGACCGTGGCACTGCGAGCAGGCGAATTGCACGAAGTCGTGGGCTCCGCCGGCGACGCTGGGATCGACAGCCGCGTTCGACACCGTCGGCGTCGTGGAGGTGACCGTCGTAGTCGTGTTGTTGGTCGCCTTAGCGGCGATACCGATCACGCCACCCAGCAGAACGAGCGCAGCCGCGGCGAGAGCGAGCGTGAGACGATGACGGAGGCGATCGTCCGGCAATTCGCTAACCCCCCGTTTCCTTCGACGGCGTCGATGACTGATCGTGCGCCTCGCGCATCACGATCTCCCGCACTGGGACCTCCAACTGCTTCTTGAGGTGGCTGAGCATTCGGTTGGCGAGCCATGTGGTGCGCTCGCTTGGATGTGTGACGATAATGACCTCGTCGGCGCCGAAGTCGCGGAGCTCATCCTCGATCGCACCCATCGCATCGAGATCACCAACCTCGCCTTTGGCGACGAACCCTTGTTGGATAGCCCAGGCGAGCGACTCCTCGAGCCGCACCTGCGCCTGCTCGCGCTCGCGATCGACATCGCCCGCCCAGTGGTGCAGTCGTGACGCCATAACCGGCGAGAGCACGTCAAGCTCGAGGTCGACTCCGGGCTCCGGCTGCAGTTGCCCACGCAACTCCTCGCCAGCAAGCGTCCGTTCGGCAACCACGAGAACGTGGCGCTTGCCCGGACCTGGACCATGGGGATGCGGTGCGCTGGCCGCGTCCCGCAATCCGTGGTCGCCCGTCTCACGGCCTGACAGCTCGAATACCAGGCCAGCCGCGCAACCAGCCGCAAATACGACCACGCCATATGGCAGCGAGGACAGGGCGCCGACGATGACCGAGGCGCCTAGCAACAATCCCAACGCTGCCGCGACGCGAAATGCATCCGTCTCGGTCTTGGCGGGAATGCGCATGACGACCGCTGCTCAGCCTACTGCGAGCCGCCAACGCTTTCCAGGGTGGACACACGAGCAGGCCAGGATGCTGTGGCTACCTCCCGGGTCTTCGCCAATTCGTACATCTCAAGGGAGCGCCATCCCCCGTCGGGCACCGCCGGATCGACGCCAACGCGGGGCTGCGGCCGGTGATGCGTCGACAGGCCGATCCCGATCGCGGCGCCCCGCGCCGGCCAGCTATGCGCGCGGGGTGAAGCTGCACGGCATCCGCTTGACGCCGTGGATGAACGCACTGCGCAGCAGCTCGGGCTCGCCCACCTCGATTTCTGGCACGACGCGGAGCATCTCGCCGAAGATCGCCCGCAGCTGGGTGCGCGCCAGCGAGGCGCCGAGGCAGTAGTGCGGGCCGCCGCCGCCGAACCCCAGGTGCCGGTTGGGGCTCCGCGTGATGTCGAAGCTCCACGGGCGGTCAAATGCGAGCTCGTCGCGATTGCCCGAGTGATAGAAGAGAACCACCTTCTCGCCGGGCGGGAGCGACTGTCCGTGGAGCTGGACTTCGCGGGTGGTCGTGCGGCGGAACGTCATCACCGGCGAGGCCCAGCGAACGAACTCCTCGACGGCGTCGGGCAGCCGCCCGTCCAGGTCCTCGAGCAACAGGGCCCGCTGCTCAGGATTGCAGGTGAGCGCCCGCATCGCGTGCGAGGTGGTGTGGCGGGTGGTGTCGTTGCCGGCGACCGACAGCAACACCAGGAACGCCGCGATCTCGGGATGCGTGAGTCGGTCGCCGTCGACCTCGGCCTGGACCAGCGCGGTCATCAGATCGTCGCCGGGGTGCAACTCGCGATGCTTGGCAAGTTCGGTGGCAAATTCGGTCAGGGTCCACAGCGCCGAGCCGAGCACCTCGAGCGGATGGCGGTCGCCGAACACCTCCGGATCGGCCGCGCTGACCAGCGTGTCCGCCGCCTGGACGACGCGCTCGCGGTCGGCGGCGGGGACGCCGAGCATCTCCGAGATCGTCTGCAGCGGCAACCGCTTGGCGAACAGCTCGACGAAGTCGCCGCCGCCGGCGGCGGACGCCTCGCCCACGATCCGCTCCGCGTTGATGCGGATCCCGTCCTCGATCCGCGCAATCTGACGGGGCGTGAACGCCGCCGACACGAGCGCCCGTAGTTTTGTGTGACGGGGCGCGTCCATTGCCAGGAACGACTGCGAGGCCTCGAGCATCTCCGGCGGGGCGTCGGCGAACTGGACCCCGAGGCTCGAGCAGTACGTCGCCGGGTCGCGCGAGATCTGGCGGATGTCCTCGTGGCGCACGATCGCCCAGTAGTGCATCCGGCCCTGGTCGGGCAGCCCGAGAATGTCCTCCGGGGGCTCGTGGCGTGAGATCGGCTCGTCGCGGCGCAGACGTGCGAACAGAACGTCGCGCGGTTCTGCGGGCTGTCCCCAGAAGTCCAGCGATCCCAGGTCCGCGTCCGGCAAACCGGTGCTCCGCGAAATCGCCACCACGCGACTCTACTGAGCGATAACGGTCTCATCGGCTTCTCATGTTTGGCGCGTAGCGTCGGCGTCGTGGTTGGATGTCGTACCGAGAGTTGGGAAGCACTCGGTACGACCGTTCTTCTGCGCACGTACTCCGACCGGGCGGCGGACGTCCGGGACGCGGTCGGACGGGAGCTGGACGCGATCGACCGCGCGCTCGAACGCTTCAACGGTCGCGGCGCGGTCCCGCTTGCTCCGAGCGCGCTGAGGTTCGCGGTCGCGGCAGCCCTGGTGGCCGGGGCCGGGATCGACCCGGCGCTGCGCGAACGCTCCGCCCAGCCCCCCTGCGACGGCATCCGGCTGGACGTCGGCGCGACCGCTCAGGCGATGGCGACCGACCGCGCCGCCCACGTTGGCGAGTCGGTCGGGGGCGATGCGGTCCTGGTGGCCCTCGGCGGCGACATCGCGACCCGCGGGTCGCCGCCGTCGGGGTGGTGGACCGTCCGAGCCCTCGATGCGGCGGATCCGACCGCGGATTGGACGGTGTCGATGCGGTCCGGCGGGGTCGCCACGTCGAGCCTTGATCCGGGAGCCCGGGTGGTCGATCAGCCCGTGTGGCTGACGGCCAGCGTGGCCGCCGGCAGCTGCGTCGAAGCGAAGGTCGCGGCCGCCGCCGTCCTGGGACTGGGCGTCCGCGCCGTGGGCTGGCTGGACGAGCATCGGCTCGCGGCCCGGCTCGTGGCGCGCGACCGGACCGTCGTCACGCTCGGCGGTTGGCCCGATGCTCCAGTGAGGACAAGTCCGATCCGAGGATCTCGCTGGTGATCTCGCGCGCGACGAGGTCGTCGGATGTGACCGCGGCGACGGCCACCGCGCGATCGAGGCCTATCAGCTCGAGCGTCTCGCGGTCCTCGGCGTCGGCGATCGCCCAGAGGGATCCGGGCGCGACGCGCGAGGCGGACGGCCGGCGCCGCGAAGTTGCGCTCGACGGCGACCACCGGCACGTGGCGCGCGATCAGAGTTTTCGCATTTTTCACAACTGAATTAGATAAATTGCCGAGCCGTCGTTGCAGGTGTCTAGTCGCAGGTGATGAGAGGAGCAGCGAATGGCGATCGATTTCACGCTGACCAAGGGCCAGCAGGAGATCCAGGCCGCGGCGCGCGAGTTCGCGCAGAACATTCTCGGACCGGTTACTCCCAAGATCGACGAGGAACCTGATCCGCTTACGGGATGGCAGCTCGCCAAGCCCGCATACGCGGAGGCGTGCAAGCAGGGCATCGCGTTCTCGATGCTCCCCAAGGAGTACGGAGGCGGCGGCATGTCGAACGTCGACTTCGTAATCGCGGCCGAGGAGATCCAGGCCGTCGATCCCGGGTTCGGCACGGCGGTGCTGGTCAACGGCCTCGGACTAATGCCGGTCTGGTACTACGGCACCGAGGAACAGAAGCAGCGCTTCATCGGTGGCGCCACCTCCGATACCAGCAACGAGTTCATCGTCGGATACGCCGCCAGCGAGCCCGCGGGGTCGCCCGGCGGGACGGCGAACTTCGACGCGCCCGCGATCGATGGAGCCGGGATGGGCGTCACGGCGACGCTCGACGGCGACCAGTACGTGATCAACGGGCGCAAGTACTGGCCGTGCAACGTTGGCGGCTGGGACAACCAGGGAGCGAACCTGAACCTAGTGGTCGTGCGCAGCGACCCGTCGGCGGGTGGGACCTCCGGACTCTCGGCGATCATCGTCGAGCGCGGCACGCCGGGGATCACCTACAAGTCGATCAGCACGCTGGGGCAGCGGACGGCGCCCAACTGCGAGATCACGTTCGACAACGCGCGGGTGCCGGCGGCCAACATGATCGAGGGCACGAAGGGGAACGGAGACCTGCTCATCAACCGCAACTTCGCCTGGTCGGGCCCGGTGGCCGGCATCGGCGCGGTCGCGGTCGCCAGGGCGGCGTACGAGGATGCGCTGGAGTGGGCCAAGACGTACACGGCCGGCGGTCCCAAGCCGATCATCCACTACCAGTACCCGGGCTACGTGCTCGGCGACGTCGCGGCCAAGATCGAGGCGGCTCGGTACTTCTGCTGGAAGACCGCGCACTATCTCGATCAGCACGACTACCACGGCGAGATGCTCGGGGCGATGTGCAAGGTGCACTGCACCGAGATGCTGTTCGACGCGGTCTACAAGTGCATGCAGGTCGTCGGGGTCAACGCGGTCGACAAGCAGCACAACTTCCACCGGTATCTCCGCGAGGCCGCGGTCCTGCCGCTGTACGACGCCGGCAACTTCGGGATGCAGCGGCGCCGGGTGCACGGCGTGATGGCCGACCCGTCATTCGCCCCGCGGGCGGTCATGGAGGACCAGGCGATCGAGTTCACCAAGGCGATGGAGGGGATCGGGACGATTCCCGGCCCAACCTCCTGACTCACCGTCACCCGGCGATCTGATCGGTGCGGCGGCCGCGCTCAGCGGCCGCCGCACCGGGCCGGGGCGCGTGCCAGCAATTTACCTAACTTGCTTGTGCAAAAGAAGCATCACGCGGGCCCCGGAAGTGTCCTTCCCGAGTTTGCTATGGCAGACTTATCAGATGTTGGACGCCGATCTCGACGTCAGCGGGGAAGACGCACTCGCGCAGCCGTCTCGGGCTCGCCTGTTCGGGCTGCTCGCCGAGCTCAAACGCGCGGCGAAGACCACCGAGCTGGCCGCGCGGCTGGACATGCACCCCAACGGAGTGCGGATCCACCTCGAGCGTCTCGAGCAGGCGGGACTCGTCGCGCGGGCTCGCGTGCGGGGCCGTCGCGGGCGCCCCGCCGACGCCTGGACGATCGCGCCGGACGCCCGGCCCGGTGGTCGGCCGCCGCGGGCCTATCGGGATCTGGGACGGTGGCTGGCGCGGTCGATCAACGAGCCATCGACCGACATCGGGAACCTCGAGCGCACGGGCCGTGAGATCGGCCGCGAGCTCGCTCCCAACGACGCTGCTCCCGGGCTGGAGGCGGTCGAGCGCACGCTGGCTGCGCTCGGCTTCGCTCCGTACGTACAGTCGCGCCAGGGTGACCGGCTGACGCTGTGCCTGGGCAACTGCCCGTATCGCGACGTCGTGCGCGAGAACCAGGCCGCGATCTGCGCGTTGCACAAGGGGATCACCCGTGGACTGCTCGACGTGCTCGCTCCGGGCACCGAGCTCGAGCGGTTCGTGCCCCACGATCCGGCGCAGGCGGGGTGCGTGGTGCAGCTGCGCACCGCCGCGGTGGCCGGCTGAGCGGTCCACAGCCGCGACGCCGATCTTTTACACAATCTCACTGTGTAAAAATCCTCCCGGCGACGTTTCCGGTAGAAGGAGCCTGGATGTGAGACCGCGGAGCTGAGCGCGTAAGAACCGGCCCGCGTTCGACACACAGCAATACCGCGGGTCCCCGCGGTGTCCAGGAGACCGAGATGCGAGCATCCAAGCGACAGGCCACACCGCCGACCGAAGCCCAGCGCGTGATCGCCTGGCGGATCTCGCTGCTGAGGGACGCGGGGTGCCGGCCGACCTTGGCTCACACGCTCGCGCGGGATCGCAGATACGACCTGCACGAGCTGCTCGGACTGATCGATCGCGGATGCCCCGCCGAGCTGGCGGCCCGGATCCTGGCCCCGCTCGAGGATGAGCTCCGTTGAGGAGCACCGGCGTGCGCTCCCAGGCCCTCGGGCGCGCCGACACGCCCGCGAGTCGCGTCTGTGTCGACGAGGACTCCCAGCGGTGGCTCGCGCGACTGCGGGCCGTCGGCGGCGAGCGCGTGACCGCGCTCGCCGAGCTGCACGAGCTGCTGCTCAGGGCGGCGAGGTTCGAGGTCGGGCGGCGCCATGCCGTCGGGGCGCATCTGCGGGGCGGAGACCAGGAGGATCTCGCCCAGCAGAGCGCCGACGACGCGCTCGTGTCGATCCTCGGCAAGCTCGACGGGTTTCGAGGCGACAGCCGCTTCACTACCTGGGCGTACAAGTTCGCGTTGTACGAGGCGGCGGCGCACGTGCGCAAGCGCAGCTGGCAGGGCCGCGAGATCCCGCTGACCGACGAGGCGTGGCCGCTGTTCGCCGATGAGCGCCGCCGGCTCCCCGATGAGCGGGCGCAGAGCTCGGAGCTGTTCGCCGCGCTGCGGGACGCGATCGAGAGCGAGCTGAGCTCGCACCAGCGCGAGGTGCTGCTGGCCGTCGCCGTCAACGACGTTCCGATCGACGTGCTCGCCGACCGCCTCAACACCACCCGCGGCGCGCTCTACAAGACGATCCACGACGCCCGCCGGAAGCTGCGAGCGGCGCTCGCCGCCGGCGGCCTGTCGATCGACGAGCCATGGGTGAGCTCATGAACCGGCCAGGGCGGACCTCCGGCGATCTGATCCTGGCGCGCCTGCTGGGGCCGGCCGACCGCGAGCTCACCTGCGAGCAGTGCTTCGCCGAGCTGGACCGCTACGTCGAGCTGGAGCTGGCGGGCGCGGACGCGGACGGAGCGGTCCCGGGCATGAGCGCCCACCTCCGTGGATGCTCGGCGTGCGCCGAGGACCACGACAGCTTGGCTGGGTTCCTGGCCTACTTGGACTCAGCCTGAGCGGAGGCGCCCAGCCGGGCCTCCTGCAGGGTCGGCTGAAACAGCTCCACCGGGTTGCCTGACGGGTCCTCGACCAGGACCTGCCGTCCGCCCACGCCATCGATGATCTCGTTGCGAAAGCGAGCGCCCTGTCCCCGCAGCCCGTCGACGGCGGCATCGATGTCGTCGACCTCGAGCGCGAAGCGATTCCACCCACCGGGCGTTGGGATCGATCCGTCCGGCATCGCCTGGCCGCCGCCGGGTCCGCCGCCTGGAGCGCTCAGCACCAGCCGCAGTTCGCCGCGTTGGAGCATCGCGAACGCCGGAGCGGGGTGCATCACCTCCTCGAAGCCCAGGTTCCCGCAATAGAACTCGATCGCGGCGTCGACGTCGTCGACGATGTAGCGGACGCTCACGCTGGCCATCAGGCCTCCCTCGGTAGAGTTCGAGTATGAAACGTAATCGTTTTACAGCGAGACGTCAACGTCGCACGGTCGCGGTGGTCGGCCGATGACGGTCCCGCCCGACCGGGGCGTCGATCCGCGGATCGCCCACTCCCGCCTGGTGATCCTCCGGGCGGCGGTCGACGAGCTCGCCGACCACGGTTACGGCGGCGTGACGATCGAGGGGGTGGCGGCGCGCGCCGGCGTCGCCAAGTCCACGATCTACCGCCATTGGCCCGACCGGCTGGTGCTGATCGCCGACGCGTTCGAGAGCTTCCACGAGCAGATGGTTCCCGACACCAGCGGTCTGCCCCCGCGTGAGACGATCGCGACGCTGCTCATGCATGTGGCCGAGGTGGTCGTCGACTCGACGTTCTCGCGCTGCATCCCCGCGTTGATCGAAGGCGCCGAGCGCGACCCGCGGGTGCGCGACTTTCATCACAGCTATTCGGCGCAGCGGCGCAGCGTGCTGGTCGAGCTGATCGCTCGCGGAGTACGCGAGGGCAGCATCGCGCGGGACGTCGACCCCGAGCTGGCGACGGCTGCGCTGCTGGGCGCGATCTTCTACCGCCGGCTGATGACCGCCGAGCCGCTGCACCCAGCTGAGGCCGGGCGGCTGGTCACGACCGTGCTGGACGGCCCGGTGGATCCGCCGTGACGCGGCGGATCGCTCCCCCAAGCGATCCCCGCGCACGGTTCCGGGCGGTTTAGATGCCAAGCAGCCCGGGAGTGTTGGTGAGCTGCTGAAGAATGTTCAGCAGGCCCGTGACCTGCGAGCCCGTCACCGTCGGGCCGTTCAGTAGCCCGGCCACCGAGCACAGCAGGTTGCCGAGCAGGTTGCCCGGGCCCGAGACGGCGTTGACGTCGAGCACAACCTGGTTCAGGTGGATCGTCAGGCCCAGCAGGTTCAGGTTCAACGGCCCGAGGTCCAGGTGCACGACCGGGCAGGTCGCCGCGGCACGGGCGATGCCGCCCGAGCCGGTCTTGACCGGCATCGCGACGTTGCTGCGCTTGATCGTGCGCTTGCCCAGCTTCCCGGTGAGCGTGCCGACCGCGTAGGGCTTGCCATGTCGGGTGACGAAGCGGTCGATCGTGAACTGGCCGGCGAACCGCTTGTGGTTGCTGGCCACGCCTGACACCGGAGCCTTCTTAATCGATGAAGTGCCGATCGGCGCCTTCGTGGCGTGGATCGCGTCAGCGGTCGCGTGCGTCGCGGTGGCGGCCGCTGCCAGCGTCGGTGCGAGCAGCGCAACCGTACACATCGCGGCAAGTACTGCGGTTCCCATTTTACGTACAGACACAATGACTCCTTAAGTAGAGTGATAACTAGCTATTACGCTGTCCCGGCCGTGGGTCCAGCGCCTCCCTCCGATTGCGTGCAGGAGTGAGCTTGCGTCCTACCCGAGCTGCCACTGTGACATGCGTGTACACAGGCAGACATGTCGCCATGCGGACAATGGGTTGTGAGGTACTGTCAGCGCGGCCCGGCCAGCTGACGGTCAAGTGTCACCTCTAGCTCTGGCTCGGCTCCCTCGCGCGTCGACTCGATCGTCAGGCGTAGCTCACGACTGTGCAGCGTCAGCCAGCCGAGCTGGTTGCGCCAGGTCGGCTGCTGGACCAACCGCCAACGAACGTCAGGGTCACGCACCCCGGCGGCGCGGGCGAGCGTGCGCGCAACCAGGCTCATCAAACGCGAGCGGCGCGCGAGCCGCAGCGAGCGCCGTTCTCGCTTGCCCAGCTGGTTGCGAAACGGTGAGCAGACCGCCTGGTAGACGGCGCTGGACACGCCCTCGGACCGTCTGAACGCGACCGTCTCGAGATATGCCTGGTGCACATCGCCTCCGAGCAACACAATCGACGCCGGAGCTCGCCCACGGCGGCCCGCGGCGACGTCGGTGAGCAGCGAGATCATGCGCTCAAACGAGTCCTGGAACGCCGCCCAGTGCTCGAGGTCGGCCGCCCGGCGCAGCCGCTCCGAGAGCATCGCGGCCCAGGAACCCCAGGCGCCGGCGCAGACCGCCTCGTTCCAGGCCTCAAGGTAGTGGAGCGTCGGCGCGAGCAGGATCGGCAGCGTGCTGGCCACCAGCACGTGGTCATGGTCTCCGGTCAGCTGGCCTTCGAGCCACGCCCACTCGTCGTCGTCGATCATCTCGCGGCGGCCGTCGTTGAGGACGCGGCCCTCGCGGGCGTCGATTACGACCAGACGAGTGGAACCGAGCATCCGCGAGAAGCTCCACAGCCGGCCCCCGCCCTCGCGGTCGGCAGCGGTCGCGAACTCGTTCAGCATCGGGGCCGCGTCGTCGGTGGCGATCGCCCGCAGGTACACGGGATCGCGCTCGATCTGGCCGGGGGTCAGGTTGCCCAGGTGCTGGTAGATCCAGTAACTGCTGAGCGCCGCGGTGATCCGCTGTCCCCACCAGTCGGTCCGGCGCATGTCCTCGATCCAGGCGGCGGAGGTGTTCCAGTCGTCGTGGACGTCATGATCGTCGAAGATCATCGCGCTCGGGATCGTCGACAGCAGCCAGCGCGTGACCGGCTGCGACCACGCCTCCCGGTAGAGCATCGTGTATTCCTCGAAGTCGAGAACCTCGTCGTCTCCGGGCTCAGCGTCGGCGTCCCGCCGCGTGCGGATCAATGCCTTGGTCATCGGCGAGACTTCGTCGGCATAGACCTGGTCGCCGATCAGCAGCAGCAGCAGCGGCCAGGTGTCCGGCGGTTGCGTCGCCAGGCGTCGCGCTGCAGCATCCAGCGCGTCGACTCCGACTCCGCGCTCGTCCTGTTCCTGGTCGAGCGTGTACGGCGGCTGCTGCGGCGCGGTCACGCGGCAGGAGCCCCACAGGATCTTGATCGGGCCGTCCTCGGGCAGAGTCTGGATGCGGCTCGCGGGGAGCGTCCAGTCCCCGGGTGGCCACCGACGCTCGCCGTCCAGGCGCACCTCGTAGGGCGTCGCGCTCCCGGGCGCCAGCGACCTGATGACGACGATCGCATAGTGATGACCAGCGACATGAAACGTCCGCGAGCGGTGCCCCAGGATCTCGACCTCGCTCGGCGCATCCGTCTCCACCCACACCGTGGCGGAGGTGGCGTCGACGTAGCGCAGGATCGGACCGAGGATCAGGTCGGGCATGACCCGGCGTGACACGTCAGCCGCCGCACAATGGCTCGCACGAGATTTTGTGACCGGTATTGGTTGCGAGCCTTTGCAACCGGGCAGTACGCAAGCGGAACTTATTCCGGTCGCTGACCTCGCGACCATTGATCGCGACAGAGAGGAGGTGAGAGATGATCATTCTGGGATTGGCGTTGCTCATAATCGGGTTCATCGCCAGCATTCCGATACTTTGGACAATCGGAATCATTGTGTTACTCCTGGGGCTGATTCTGGCCGTGATGGGCTCGACCGGTAGAGCGCTGGGTGGCCGGCGACACTATTACTGACCTGTCAAGAATGACGCCTGCCCGACGGGTGGTTGGGCAGGCGTAGCAGGTCCGTCGCCCGTCGGCCGGCGCGAGGGCACTCGGATCGGGCGCGCGTCGGCTACGCCGGCCATTGCCTCCAGGATGTTGCGGAGGTTGACGATCAGCGCTCCGGTCAGTGGCCAGAACCCGTCGGGAAGGCGAGCGACCGGGAGCTCCCCGGCGAAGACCTCGAGCTCGGTGCGAACGTCGCTGACGGCGGCCGCGTCGACCGCGGCGACCGCCGCGCCGGATCTATCCAGAAGGTCGACGAACGGCAGGCGGAACTGCACGGGCCACCGGTCGGGCGGTCTGCGTGCCAGGCCGATCGTCCGCGCCATGCTGCGGGTTTCCGCGACCGCCTGGGACAGCCGGTCGAGCACCGAGCGCAAGCCCTCGGTGGCCCGCATCCGGTCGGGTACGGCCGGCCGCGGGTTCAGCCGCCCGCTCTCGCGCGCCTGCTGGAGGATCGCCCAGGCCTGATCGAGGTCCGCATCCAGCTCGTCGGTGGCGGAGATCCAGTCCTCGGGTCCGCTCTGGGGACAGCCGCGCCGGAGCTGCTGCGCGATTTCGCCAAGCAGGGCGCCGATCCGCCCGCTCACTGCCTCGACCTGGGATGCCGCGCCACGATCGCGCAGCGGGGGCCAGACGATCAGGTTGACCAACAGGCCGGTCCCGACGCCGATCGCCGTGTCGAGCAGGCGACCACCCAGCATTCCGCCGTTATCGCTGTAGCCAGTCGTCAGAACGATGATCGCGGTCGCCGCCACGGTCGTGGAATCGGCCCGCATCCCCCTCAGCGAGCCCACGATCAGTCCCAGCATCGTGGCCAGTCCGAGCGACAGCGCGCTCAGCCCGAACACGTGGCCGAGCCCAAACGCGAGCAGCACGCCGAGCACCGCGGCGACCGCCTGGCGTAGGCCCTGTTTCACCGAGCCGAAGATCGTGGCGTGCACGGTGAGCAGCGCCGCCCAGGGCGCCAGGAACGGCTGGGCGACGTGCAGGATCCGCGCCGACACCAGCCAGGCGATTACCGCCGCCAGGGCGGTTTTCACCAGCTGGGAGGCGTGAGACCAGCTGATCGGGTCTCGCAGACGATGCTTGAGGGCGGCGAACACGATTGCCGGTGGTCTACCCGGACTGGGGCCCAGCACGCACCGCTTGACTTGACCCCGCACCCCGGCGCGGCTTGAATCCGGGCGTGCAGTTCACCGCGTCGGCCGACGGCTACGACCGTTTCATGGGGCGTTATCTACCGACGCTCGCGGTCGCGCTCGCCGACGCGGCCGGGGTGCGCGCGGACATGCGGGTGGTGGATGTGGGCTGCGGCCCGGGCGGGCTCACCGGGGAGCTGGCGGGCCGCGTCGGGGCGGGGAACGTCGCCGCGATCGACCCGGCGCCGCAGTTCGTGGCGGCGTGTCGCGAACGCAACCCCGGCGCCGACGTCCGCGAGGGCGTGGCCGAGCAACTGCCGTGGCCGGACGGCCGGTTCGATGCCGCCCTGTCCTCGCTGGTGATCGCGTTCATGCGCGATCCCGACCGGGGGATCGGCGAGATGGCCCGCGTCACCCGTCCGGGCGGCACCGTGGCCGCCTGCGTGTGGGACACCGCCGGCGGCGGGATGACGATGCTCCGGATCTTCTGGACCGCGGCGCGCCGGGTCGATCCGGGTGTCGAGGGCGAGTGGCGGCGGCCCGGGACGTCGGAAGGTGACATCGTGAGTCGATTCGAGCGGGCCGGCCTGCGGGACGTGGTCGACAAGACGCTGGAGGCGCGGGCCGACTATGCCGGCTTTCAGGATTTCTGGGAGCCGTTCACGTTCGCCGTCGGGCCGGCGGGCGAGTACCTGGCCACGCTGGCCGACGAGCAGCGCGCGCAGATCCGTGAGGCGTGTCGCGCAGAGCTGTCCGACGGGCCGTTCTCGTTGGAGGCGAGGGCCTGGTGTGCCGTCGGGGTCGTCCCCGCGGGTTAGGTGCGCTCGGCGCCGCGATCTCAGCCCTTGTTGGCCAGCACCGCGATCCCGTAGATGACGATCGCCGCACCGGTCATGTTGCCATGATCCCGTCGGAGATCACGTGCGTGATGGACGATCTCGCCGGTGATGCTCAGGCGTTCTTGATGACGATTCCCTCGAGCACAAAGGCGGCACGGTCGGTCGCGTCGATCGCGTCCTCGAGCAGCTCGAAGATGTCCTTCCAGCGGATCACGACGATCGGGTCGATCCCGCCCTCGAACAGCGCCGCGATCGCCCCGCGCACGATCCGGTCGCCGTCGTGCTCGAGCCGGTGGACCTCGACCGTGTGGCTGCTGATGCTCTTGAACTCGCGCATCCGCGGGATCGCCCAGTCGATCTGGCGCGTGGCGTCGAGCAGCACGCGGGCCAGCTCCTGAGCCTGGGCCATCGGCGCCTCGATCCGGTACAGCGTCAGGTAGTCGGCGGCCTCCTCGATGTAATCGACGATGTCGTCGATCGCGGAGCTAAGCCGCAAGATGTCCTCGCGATCGATCGGCGTCACGAAGCTCTGGTTGATCCGCTTGACCAGCTCGTGGGTCAGCCGGTCGCCGTCCTGCTCGCAGACCACGATGTCCCGCGTCAGCAGCTGCGTCTCCGGAAAGCCCGCGAGCAGCTCGTCGAGCAGCGTCGCGGCGCGCACCGCGTTGGCGCCGGCCTGCTCGAACAGGTCGAAGAACTCACGGTCGCTGCCTCGCAGCAGTTGACCGATCGACGGCATCAGCTACGGCCGGATGCGAAGGACTTGTGAAACAAACCGCGCGGCACTCTACCCGCGATAGGAGCGCGAGCTCGAACGTCAGTCGGGGGTTCTGCCGAGATCGGAGCTGGTGACGCCGTCCTGCCGCTGACCCCGTGTTCCAGCTGCGCCGACAGTTCGATCGTCACCCCGATTCTTGCGGGTGGCCGGTGACCGTCCGGTCAGGGTTCTTACAGCGCCGTGTTGGCGCGATCAGTCGAGCTCGACGTCGAAGTCCCAGGAGACCAGCGGCCTCGAGCCGTCCGGAGCCCACGACAGGCGCCCGCCACCGATCGGCAGAACCGAGCGCACCGAGAGCGTCACCGGTCGACCCGGCACGACCTGGCCCGAGGCCGCCGAGCCGCCGGACAGCGACACCGACGGTCGGTGCAGACGGCCCTGCTCGTCGACGATCGTGAACCCGCCCGGGCGCAGCGGCACCGCTCCTGACCGGGCGACGATCGTCACCTGGAACGTGCACGTGGTACTCGTCGGACCGGCGGCGGGGTCGGACGGCGGCACCGAGGGGCCGACCGCGGTCGCCAGCACCTCCCCGCGACCGGTCGCAACGGACACGCTGTCGCCCTGGACCGCGAGCCGCGGCCGGTCCGCGCTGGCCTGGACGACGCGATCGGTGGCGAACGAGATCCGCGGATGGGTCGGTTTGCCGCGGGCGTTGGTGAACACGTCTGATCCGAATGGAGCCAGGCCGCGCTGGGCCGCGTACCCCAGATGGCCCTGGCGATCGAGGCCGCGCGACGCGCTGGACACGTCGAACAGGTCCTCGATCGTGCGCAGCCAGCTGTAGTGGTTGTAGAACCGCTTGCTGACGGTCCGGGGCTTGATGTACGGGCTGATCAGCACGCTGCCGGTGTCGCCCCCGCCGTTGGTGGGGGAGGTGGCATCGAACAACGGGTCGGTGGCCGGCGTCTGGGCCCCGACCGTGATCCCGCTCACCGGGCCGGTGGTCAACAACGGCTGGCCGGCCGAGTTGACCAACACGAACCTGCCGGCGACGACGAAGCCGCCGTTCTGTTGGGGTGCGGTGGCCATCACCGGCGTATTGGTGACCTTGCCGACGAACGCGCCCGGCGGGATCCCGGCGCCGGTCACGGTCCGCCGCGTGTCGGTGACGACGATCGAGTTGTCGGAGATCTCAGAGCTCCCGATCGACGCGGTCGCGCCGGCGTCGGTGCGCGGCCCGGGGACGTTCGAGCCGCCGCCGAGCAGGCAGGTCCCCTTGGGCTGGGGCGGCGCGGTCTGGGGGACGCAGTTGGCCGGCCGGTCGACGAACGCGTTGTACCCGGGGCCCGGGAACAGCTGCTGACCGAGCGGGTTCTTGGCCAGCGGCGTGTTCGGACCGGTCGGCTCGAAGTGCACAGCGCGTCCGAACAGCGTCTCGCCGGCGGTGTCGTTCGCGATTGAAGTACCCGCGTCGGGCGGCACCAGCGGCGAGTTGGCGAAGCTGTTGCCGGTGTAGGTGAACGGCGGGAACGCCTCGTCGAAAGTGATGTCGATCAGGCCGCCATCGCGGTACGCCGGGGACCGTTCGATCGCGGGGATCACGTGCCGCAGGAACAGGTCGGCGGCGTACAGGCCGCCGGTGTAGTTGCGCGGGGGGCGGGGCCGGTTGGGGTCAGAGAGGCCGCCGGACAGGTTGTTGCCGTGGCAGACAGCGTCGTGCCCGTCGCTGCACATATTCGGCGTGATCCAGCTGAACGCCGGCGTGGTCGACCTGCGCTTGAGGTCGTGGAACAGGCCGCTGCGGGAATCGAACACGTCCGCGATGTGCTTGCGGTTGCAGTCGCCCGATTGCAGGAGCGACTCGAACCACGGGAACGGGAAGTGCTTCGGGAGGTACTGGTTGGTCGCGGTCGCGGCGCCCGGGTTCGGCTGGTTCTTGTTGCCGGTAGGGCCGGGTGAGCGGTAGGGGGCGCCGCAGTACTTGATCCCGGCCGAGTGCTTCGGGTCTGATTGCTGTTCGGAGGCGCTGAGATCCTGGGCGTAGCCCTTCCAGCTCACGCGCGCGCTGTTGAATTGGTCAAACAGCGTCTTGACGCTCTTGGGGTACACGCAGCCGTTGGCCCCCTCGGCCGCGTTGGGGCCTTGCGCCGAGGTCATCTGCCCGTAGTTGGAGTTGCCGCGCAGCGACCCGGACTTGTCGACGTGACCGGTGAAGTGGTCGTAGTAGGGGCAGTCGACCTGCGTGTCGCTCACGGTCGCCTGACCGCTGGCGAGCGAGATGTAGTTGTCGAAACTGAAGTGTCCGGTGCCGTAATAGTTCTTGAGCAGCACGCCCTGGGACGGCAACGTCTTCCACAGGTAGGTGTTGTTGTTCAGTCCCGTGAACGTCGCGTCATACGACTTGTTCTCGAGGATGATCAGCCACACGTGCTTGATCTTCCCGGCCTGGATCCCGAGGCCGTCGGGATTCGCGCGGGGCGGGCGGGCGGCGCTCGACGTCGCGGCGGCCGCTGCGGGCGCCGACGACACGACCCACAGCGCCGCTGCTGCGAGCAGCGCAGCCAGCCCCAAAACGGATCGCCATCGCTTCACCACACCTCCCCCCTGCATGGCCGGGAGCCTACGCGCGATGCCGGCCACCGGCCAGCGGTCGTGGGCGTTCGGACACGATCACTCGGCGAAACAGATCCGCAGGATCGACCACGGGATCAGATAGCTGAGCGGTCGCGGCAGGCGCCCCCGTGCCAGCGGTGCGACGAACTCGAAGAACGGGCCGCGGCCACGCGGGAAGCCAAGCGCGTCAAGCGACGCCACCCCCGGCAGGTCCGTCAGCCGGGCGCGCTCGTTCGCGTCGACGCCCCACGGCATCGGTGGCGCCTGGTAACCGGCCGTGTTGCGCATCCCGCTGACGGTGCGCCCGCTGAACCACGGCGCCACCACGTCAAACACCATCCACGAGCCGGGGAACCGGCGCGCGCAGCCGACGACGATCCCGCGCGCCTGGTCGGGCTGGAAGTACATGAGCAGGCCCTGCGCGGTGATCATCACTCCGAGCGATCGGTCGACCTTGTCCATCCAGCGCTCGTCGAGCGCGGAGCCGGCCACCGTCCGCAGGCGTTCGGAGCTCGGCAACAACGCAGCGCGCGCCGCGATCCCGTCCTCGAGGTCGACCGACTCGCCGAGCGCGACCACGGTTCCGTCCGGGTTGGAGGCCAGGAACCGCTGCACCTCCTGGTCGAAGCGCCGCGCCCGCAGCGCCTGGGCCTGCGCCAGCAGCGGATGGGCGGTGCCGAACCGCTGCTCAAGGCGAGGTCCAAGGCGGTCGGCGAGCCCGACGCCGACGGGGTCGGCGAGCACGGCGTCGCGACGGCGAGCTTCGGCGGCACGGTGGTGGAGATTCCACAGCATCGTCTCCGGCACCAGTTCGAGTGCGTCGGGCGGGACCATCTGCCTATCTCCCCATGCGCCGTGCCCGAGCGTGCGCCTCGGCGATCATCCAGCCGCGCCCGCCGATGCGCTCGACGACCTCGCGTGTCTCGGCGTCCGCCGCGGCGCCGTCCATCGCGTCGAGCAGATCGAACAGGACCGAGCTCGAGCCGTGTCCGAAGCTGCGCTCCTCGGCGACGAGATCGACGTCCTCGAGCTCGCCCAGTCGAGCCTGCACCGCCTGGGCCTGCTCGACCTCCAGGCCGGCGATCTCCAGGTCGAGCTCCGGATCCTGCTCCGCGGGGGCGTTGACCGTGAGCACGTACCTGCCCAGCTCGTCGGTCACAAGCAGCAAGGCGAGCCGCAAGCAGGCGAGCGTCGATTCCGGTCCGTTGGGCAGGCCGACCAGCGGCGGCGCCGACACGAGCAACGACCTGAACGCCGCCGCGAACTCGCGCGCCTCGGAGTCCGACGCGGCGGTCACGACTGCGGCCCTCGCGTTGCTCCAGACACCCGCATCAGCCGCGACCATACCTGCGCCGGCACGCGGGGCGATGGGTTATGGTTCTCGCGTGGACCGGGGGCGGAACATGAGGAGCTGGCAGCGAACGGTTGCCGGTTTGGGCGTGATCGTAGCGTTGGTCGGCGGCTCGGCCGCAGTGGCGGCCGCGGCCACGACCGGGGGTGCCACCGGGCTCGCGAAGGTCACCCGGGCGTTCGACTCGATCGTCAACAAGCCGCTGTACCGGCAGTCGGACTGGGGCTACACGGTGATCGACCAGAAGAGCGGCCGGACGCTGCTGGCCCTGAACCCCGACAAGATGTTCGACCCCGGCTCGACCATGAAGCTCTACTCGGTGTCGACGGGCCTCAGCACGTACGGCGCCAACTACCGGTTCCGCACTCCGGTCTACCGCCAGGGCAAGGTCGCCGGCGGCACGCTGAGCGGCAACCTGGTGCTGGTGGGTTCCGGTGACCTGACGTTCGGTCTACGCCAGCGACCCAACGGCACGCTCTACTACGAGAACCTCCCCAAAGTCGACCAGAGCTACGCCAACCAGTTGCCCGGCGCGGTGGAGCCGCCTGGCAATCCGCTGTCGGCGCTCAACGAGCTGGCCAAGCAGGTCCGCAAGTCGGGGATCACCCGCGTCAGCGGCAACGTGGTGATCGACGACCGCCTGTTTGACTCCTACACGTTCCCCGACGGGCTGGTCTCGCCGATCTGGGTCAACGAGAACCTGATCGACCTGTTGGTCAAGCCTAGGCGCGTCGGAAAGCCGGCGAAGCTCAACTGGCGGCCGATGACCGGCTCCTATGCGGTCCGCAACCGCGTCCGGACGGTGAAGCGCGGGAAGGCGACCAACATGAACGTCACCGAGCCGACGCCCGGGACGCTCGTGATCAGCGGCCAGATCCCGGCCGGGGCGCCGCCGACCCTCCGGATCTGGGAGGTCGACCACCCTGGAGCGTTCGCGCGCACAGCGTTCATCGAGGCGCTGCGGCGAGCTGGCGTCACGGTCACCGCGCCCGACACTGGATCGAACCCCACGGGTCTGCTGCCGCGCAAGGGCAGCTACCGCGCCTCAGATCGCGTCGCCCAGCGCGTCTCGCTGAAGCTGTCCCAGTACACGAAGCTGATCCTGAAGGTCAGCTACAACCGCGGTGCGGACCTGATGGCCTGCCTGGCCGCGGTCCGGGTCCACAGCACCAACTGCCTGGCCGGGGTCGCCGCCGAGGTCAAGACCGCGGTCGGGCTCGGGGTGTCTCGGACGGGCGTGTTCCCCCAGGACGGGGCAGGCTCGGACGACCAGGGGCGCTCGACGCCCGCAGCGCTGGCCACGCTGCTGAGGGGAGTCACCAAGACCTCGTACGGGAAGACGCTGTTCCAGTCGGTCCCGATCCTGGGTCGCGACGGAACCCTGGCCAACGTCGAGAACAAGTCCCCGGCGGCCGGACACGCCTGGCTGAAGACGGGCAACCGAGTCGTCGGGACCCCCGCCGGCCAGCCGATCGTCCTCGGCAACAGCCTCGCCGGCTACGTGCAGACCAAGAGCGGCCGGCGCGTGATCATGATGGTCGCCGTCGGCAACGTGCCTCTGCGCACTTCCGACCAGTTCTTCAACGTGGTCAACGACCAGGCCGCGATGGTCGTGTCAGTCCAGCAGAACCTCTGATTCGAGTTCTCGCGCGGACTCCGCGGTCCCGCCGGCGTCCCGTAGCCGCCGGTCAGCCGACTGTGCCCTCCACGAGTGCCACGGCCTCGATCTCGATCATCAGCTCGGGCAGCGCGAGCGCGCCGACCTCGACGATCGTGTCCGCCGGGTACGGCGCGGTGAAGTGGCGGCGGCGCAACTCGATGATCTTGGGGAAGTTCGCCATGTCGGTCAGGTAGATGTTGACCTTGATGATCTTCTGCAGCGAAGAGCCGCCGGCCTCGAGCACCCGGCGGAGGTTGTCGAACACGGCCTCCGCCTGGGCGTCGAAGCCTCCGGCGACGACCGCCCCTTCCTGGGTGGTCGCGGCCTGCCCGGACACGAAGATCAGGTTGCCGACCCGATAGGCCTGGGCGATCAGGAACTGCTCGTAGGGGTCTGGGTCGGTCCTGATCCGGACCGCGCGCTGCATCGACTCGTCGGTCATGTCCGTCGCTCCTCTCGCTCCGATCTGGTGGCGGATTCGTCCAGCGCCAGCCCTGAGGGATCGATTCCGTCGCCGGTGAGGATCACCCCGTATTCGCTGCGGGCCCGCTCGGGCGAGACCCAGCCCTCCCCTAATCACTACGAGCCGTCCGCCGTGGCCAGTGACGGGGTCAACGGCGGCGGCGCGCCTCCGGGACCCGCGGCTGCGGCCTCGGCTTCGGTGGCCATGTCGACGACGGCGTAGCTGGGGAGCGGCTCGTCGATGACGACCTTGGAGAAGCCGAGGACGCGTTTGAGCGCGAGCGAGGCGGGGGCGGCGGCTCGGGCGATGGCTACGAACGCGATGTAGAGGACGCCGGCCATCACCCAGGCTTCGAGCGGTGCGGGGCCCCAGTAGCGGTTGGCGTCCTCGCCGGGGAGGATCCCGGTGGCCCAGGTGCCGTACAGGACCGAGATCGCCAGCGCGAGGATCGCGGGCCAGTTCCCGATCGACGTCTCGCTCCAGCCGGGGATCTTCAGCAGCGGGCGGGAGATCCCGAACAGGCGGGGGAGCAGGAAGTGGTCGACGCACATGATCACGGTCGCCGACGGGGCGGTGACGGCGAGGAACGCCGCGACCTTGAGGAACCCGTTGGTGATCTGGTAGTTGACCAGGTAGCCCGCGAGCGCGCCGATCGCGGCGCAGATCATGCACGTGTACAGCCGCTTCCACTTGCTCCACCCGCCGAAGATGTTCTGAAACGCGTTGACCGCCTCGTAGTAGTTGCCGTCGTTGATCGCGAACTGGCTCACCGTCGCGAGGATCCACGCCAGCCAGAACGCCCCGAACAGCGAGAAGTGCGTCGAGTACTTGATCACCGTCCCGAAGTCAGACGAGCCCGCGAACTCGGCCATCATCCACCCGCCGACGGCGAACAGAATGAACCCGAGGCCGAGCGCGAACGCGAACGCCGGAATCGGCCACGTGAACTTCGGCTTGCCATACCGGAAGATGTCGGGCTCGTTGCCCCACAGCGAAAACCCGATGACGACTCCGACCACCTGCCAGAACGCCAGCCCCGCCGTGTTCTTGGGATGGTTATCCAGCAGCGCCGAATGGTCGACGATCCCGCGGATCACCAGATAGATCACCCACAACATGATCAACGGCGTCACCACATACCGAGCGAACGCGCTGATCCCGGTAAACCCAAACAGGTTGTTGAAGATCATCACCCCGCACATGATGATCGTCAACGCCTCGACCGCGCTCCACCCATACAGCCCGTTCCAGATCTGCACCATCAACCCGCCCTGAAACCCGACCCAGCCCAACGCCCCCACCACCACCAGCACCGACACGATGTAAGAGCCCGTCACCCCGAAGATCGACCGGGTCAACAGCGAGTGCGTCTGCCCCGTCCGCGAACCCAGATACGCCCCGAACAGCGCGTAGGCGAAATAGATCCCAATCCCCAACGCCGTCACGCCGATCGTCCCCAACAACGTATACCCCGAATCATGCACCTCGGTCCCGACGAACAAGAACGAAAAGCCAGCCGCGAACGTCGTCCACAACGCGATGAAATGCCCAATCGGACGACGCTTATCCAACGGCACCAACCCCGTATCGCTCGTCGAATAATCATGAGCCACCGAGTCATGCAACGACTCGCGCTCAATCTCAAGATCGTCATGGAAATACTGCTCGACCTCGTGCGTCAGGTGCTCGGGCCCGCGCTCATGCGGCGACGGACGCTTCTCACCCGTGTCGGACATCAACCTCTCCCAAGCTCGGCTCGACTGTATACAGTGCGGAACGTTATTGCTGACCCCGGGCGGATTGCAAGCATCTGCGAAAAGTCCAACTTCGCAACTAGCCGGCTCGGGATTCGTCGCTCGAGTTGATCGCCCGGGTCGCACCACAGATACCGAGGGACGGAGGGTGAATGGCGCGTGTGATCCTTGAGAACGGCCTGGTCGACCTGGGCCACGGCGACTTTCAACGCACCGACCTGGTCGTCGACGGCGGCCGGATCGCCGCCGTCGGGGGAGCCGCCGGGGACGGCGGGGAGGTCATCGACTGCGGTCGCTTCGCGATCGTGCCCGGGATGGTCAACGCGCACTGCCACTCCAATGAGAACTGGTTCCGGGGGCGCTGGGACAACCTCCCGCTGGAGCCGTGGATGCTGTTCTCATACCCCGCGCTGGCGGGGCCGGTGCAGAGCTCGCGCGAGACGTATCTGCGGACGCTGATCGGGGGCCTGGACATGGTCCACTCGGGGGCGACCTGCGTGGTCGACTTCCTCTACGAGATGGCCGGGTTCACTGACGAGTCGCTGGCCGCGGTCGTGTCCGCCTACCGCGACCTTGGGCTGCGAGCGCTGATCGTGCTGGGCATGGGCGATCGCGCCTACCACGAGACCGTGGTGCTCGACGAGGCGCTGGTCGACCGGGCGTTGATCGACCGGCTCGAAAGCGAGAAGCCGCCGACGTGGACCGAGTGGGAGCAGTTCACCCGCCAGGCGGTGGAGCGCTATCACCGCCCCGACGAGGGGATCACGATCGCCCTGGGGCCGTCGGGTCCCCAGCGCTGCACCGACGGGTTCCTTCAGAGCTGCGCCTCGCTGGCCGACGAGCTCGATCTCCAGATCCACATCCACGTGCTCGAGACCCGGATGCAGGCGCTGTCGGGCCAGAAGATGTACGGCAAGACGCTGCCCGAGCACATGCACGCGCTCGGCTTCCTGGGGCCGCGCGTCAACTTCGAGCACGGAATTTGGCTGACCCCCCACGACATCGAGCTGGTCCGCGACACCGGCACCACGATCGTCCACAACCCGATCTCGAACATGAAGCTGGGTAGCGGCATCTGCCCGGTCCCCGAGCTGCTCGGCCACGGCGTGAACGTGGCGCTCGGAACCGACGGGATGTCGTCCAACGACGGCAACGACATGTTCGCCGTGCTCAAGGTCGCCGGCCTGCTCCACAAACTGTGGGACATCGACTACGAGCGCTGGCTCGGAGCCGACGAGGCCTGGCGGATGGCGACGGCCGGCGGCGCGCAGGCCGCCGGCGACAGCGCCGGGCTCGGTGCAATCGAGGCCGGCCGGCGCGCCGACCTCGTGCTTTTGGACCTGGACAGCCGCGTGTTCACGCCGATGTCGAACGCGCTTCACCACGTCGTGTTCGGGTCGACGACGTCGGCCGTGCACTCGACGATGATCGGCGGGCGCTGGGTCGTGCGCGACGGACGGGTGACCGGGGTCGACGAGTCGGCGATCCTCGCCGAAATCCGCGAGACGGCTAAGAGCGTGCTGAGCCGCCACGACGAGGCGTTCTCGCTCGGCGAGCAGCTGCTGGCGTCGGTGCGCGCGGGCTGGCTGGAGGCGCTGGGCAGCGACGTGGGGATCAACCGCTCGATGCCGGTGATCTGATCGTCCTGGAGCGGGCCCGTGATGAAAAAGGTCTGCTATTGCGACCTTTTTCATCACGGAGGCCGCCGCGGGCGCGCCGCCCGGCTAGGTTCCCGCCAGCTCGGTGACCGCGCACTGGAGCAGCAGCGCGTGCACGAACGCCTGCGGCAGGTTTCCGCGCATCTGGCGCTGGACGACGTCGAACTCCTCCGACAGCAGCCCGGCGGTCCCGCACGCGGCGCGGTTTCGCTCAAACCAGCGCGCGGCGCGGATCTGGTCGCCCTGCTGCGCGTAGGCCAGAGCCATCAGGAACCCGCACATGACGAACGCGCCCTCGGACTCGCCGAGCGGGCGCTCGTCGGGTCGGTAGCGGTAGCAGAAGCCGTCGTCGGTCAGCTCGCGGGCCACCGTCTCGAGGGTGGCGATCGAGCGCGGGTCCTCGGCGGGCAGAGCGCCCCGGATCGCCGGCAGCAGCAGCGCCGCATCGATCCGGGAGTCGGTCGGCGATCGCTGCCAGTGGCCACCGGGGTGCAGCGCGTGCGCAGCGGTGTCGGCGACGATCGCGTCGGCGAGCGCGACCCACCGGGCGGCGCGCTCGCCCGGTTGATGCTCGGCGATCTTGCGTAAGCCGGCGGCGCACACCAGGCGGCTGTGGGTCCACGCGTCTGGCTCGAGCTCCCAGATCCCCGAGTCGGGCTCCCGCCAGCGGGATTCGATCGCCTCGGCCGCGGCCTGCGCCGCCCGCCACCCGTCGGCGTCGAGATGGTCGTGCGCGGCGGCCGCGGCGAGCAGCAGCAGCGATTCGCCGAACGCGTCGAGCTGGAACTGCCGGTTGACCCAGTTGCCGGTCACGTCGCCGCCGCCCGGGTAGCCCGGCAGGTCGAGCCTCCGCTCGTCGGGCACCGGGTCTCCGGTGACCGTGTAGGCGGGCACGAGCGCGGGCCCGTCGGCCAGCAGCCGCTCGGTGACGAACCGCACGGCGTCATCCATCAGCGGCATCGGTCCCACCTTGGCGATCGCCTGTCCCGTGAAGCACTGATCGCGGATCCACACGTAGCGGTAGTCGTAGTTGCGGCCCTGGCGAGCGCGCTCCGGCAGCGCCATCGTGGCCGCCGCAACCATCCCGCCGCCGCTGCTGGTCAGCCCGCTGAGCACCGCGTAGGAGTGGCGGGCATCGCGCGGCGCCGTGGCCGAGTGCAGCTCGGGAAGACGCTCGGCCCACCCGGCCTCGGTCGCGCTCCAGGCGCGGTCGGCGTCCGGCGGCGGGTCGGCGGCCCCGGCGTCGAGTACGAGCACGAGGTCGTGGGCCGTGCCCTGCTCGAGCTCCAGCTCCATCGTCAGCGGCCGCCCGCCCGCGCCGTCGGCCATCGGGCGGGCGTCGGCGGCGCCCGCCCAGGTCATCCGCACGTCGCCGATCCGGCAGCTCCAGGTGCCGTCGTCGCGCAGCTGGCGGCGCTTGGCGCGCCGTGCCCCGAACTCGCCGCGGAGGTCGAGCGTCACGCGGACCCGCGCCCGACCTTCGCGGGCCAGGATCCGCCGCAGCACCACCGCCCGGCCCGGGGCCGCCGGCAGCGCCAGCGCCTCGCGGCACTCGACGACCCCGTCGTCGGTAGTCCAACGGTTGCGCCAGATCAGGCCGTGCTCGTAGTAGCCGCCCCATACGAACCGCGATACCGGGGTCACCGCGTAGGTCCCCTGACCTCCGATCAACGTGGCGAAGCACGCGTCGGAGTCCCAGCGCGGGAAGCACAGCCACGCGAAGTCTCCGCGCGGCCCGATCACGGCGCCGCGCTCGCCGTCGGCGATCAGGGCGTACTCGCGGAGGACGTGCGGTACGGCGACGCCGCTCACCGTCGGACGGCGGCGACACCGGCGGCCGTCGCGGCGACGGCTGCGAGCGCGACGCCCGCGAGCAGTGAGCGGCGCTCGTTGGCCCACAGCTGCGGGCTGCGGGACTTGGCCTGGTCGTCGAAGATGCCGTGCGTTGCGGCCATCTCGGGCAGCGGCTCGAACAGGTTGTCGCGGCGATCGGGCGCGGCCGGCATGTCCTTGACCTGCTGCCCGGAGAACCCGGTCCGGGCCAGGTACCAGTCGGCGACGCTCGGCGCGATCTTGCTGCCGAGGATCGCCTCCGTCGCGCTGTAGCCGACCTTCAGCTCGCGGCGGCGGTGGTGTGCCGCCCAGTACACGGCCTCGGCGGGGATCTCGGGCTGGTAGATCGGCGGGACCGGCTGCGGGTGGTTGGGGAGCTTGGAGCGACACCAGTTGAACTGGGTGGTGTTGACGCCCGGCAGCTGCACCATCGTGATGTACACCTGGCTCTGGTCGTGGCGCAGCTCGGTCCGGATCGAGTCGGTGAAGCCCCGGATCGCGAACTTGGCCCCGCAATAAGCCGATTGCAGCGGGATCGAGCGATACGACAGCGCCGAGCCCACCTGCACGATCGTCCCGCGATCACGCGCGGTCATCCGCCGCAAGGCGGACATCGTCCCGTACACGGTGCCGAGGTAGGTGACCTCGGTGGCGCGCTTGTATTCATCGGGCGAGACGTCCACGAATCGGGCGAACACCGTCGCCATCGCGTCGTTGACCCAGGTGTCGATCGGCCCGAAGCGTGCCTCGACCTGCTCGGCGGCGGCCTCGACGGCGTCGGCGTCGGCGACATCGGTGGGCACCACCAGCGCCTGGCCCCCGAGCTCCTCGACCTCTCGCCGGACGTCCTGGAGAGCGGGCTCGCCGCGGGCCAGCAGCCCGAGGTGGGCGCCGCGACGCGCGAACGCATGCGCGATCGCCCTGCCCACGCCGCCCGACGCGCCGGTCACAACCACGACCTCCGCTGTCTCGGCGTTGCTCGTGCTCTGCTCGGTCATCAGACGCATCCCTACCCGAAAGCCCGCATCCGACACCGGCGGTGCGTCCTAGGACCAATGTCCAATTGCGCATCGTGGGTCGGTCGCGCACCGTGTCCGGACTCGCTTTCCCGCGTCTGTCAGGAGTCACAGTCATGGCCTCCCGCCGTCTCGCCACGCTCACCGCGGCGCTCGCCGCCGCCGGTAGCGCGCCCGCCCGCGCCGACCCAGCCCGCCCCCGACGCCGTCCAGTGCGATTTCGGCCTCGACGGCTTCCTGCCCGACGGTGGCCTCGTATTCTCCAACCAGATCGGCGACGCGGGCTGTCTGCGAATCGTCGACCGCGGCGGCGACCGGTCGATCTACGACCTCCAGGTGTCGCCCGGTTGGACCGCCGAGGTCGACTCCAACGGCGCCAACGGCGGCGTGCGGGTCACGTTCACGCAGACCGCCACGGGCCACGTCTCGACGGCGCGGATCGAGCGCGGCAAGACCGACATCCGCCTCTAACCCCTGGGGGCGAGGACGATCGCCCGCCGAGAGGTAATCGTCGCGCGTCCGCGGGCGCGCAGCGAGATCGTCGCGGTCGTGTTCACGCGCGCGAGCTTGGTCAGGATTCGCCAGCCCGCGCGCGTGAGCCTGATCGCGACGCGCTTCTTGCCCGGACGAACCAAGCTCACCGAGCCCGACGCGATCATCCGGCTGCGGACGTGAGCGCGACGGGCTTCTGTCTTCGTCGCTGTCCATTCGATCGTGACCCGACCGGCGATGAGCGCGCGAACGCGATAGGCGTAGCGGTGGTGCTCGAGCAGCCACCGGATCCCAATCGTTCGCTTGGTCGCCTTCAGCGAACGCAGCAGCGTCGACCTGATCTGCGCGGTGGTCGGAACATGGACGTGGCCCGGCGGGGGCGGATGCGAGATCGGTGGCGGCTTGGCCTCAGGCGGCGCGGAAGTCGGGAACAGGACCGCCAGTTCGCCTGGGAGGCCTGAACCGCAGCATGTTCGGGGTGTCAGGACCAGGCCGGGGCGGCCGGCGAACGTGCCGGCGCCGAGCATCTGCGGCGAGGGTCCGACCTCGACCGGGTTGCCCGCCGGGCGGAATCCGCCATGTCCGTCGCCAGCCAGGAGAAAGACGCTGCCGTCCATGGCGGAGTCGCCGATGGCGGCCAGATCCTGAATGTGGTCGCCGTTGAAGCGAGCGTGGCGATCCCGTCCACGTCGATCGACGCGCCCAGCGCCACCGGCGACCCGAGGGCGGGGGAGAAGTTCCCCTGCCCTTGGCCCAGCAACACCGTGACCTTCCCGGCCGGCGTGTTGTCGAGCGCGACGTCGGGTTTTCCGTCCCCGTTGAAGTCGTCGACGTACACCGACCTGGGCGGCGCGTCGAGCACGATCGGAGAATGCACGACGACGGAAGCAGTCCCGACGCCGGTCACTACGGTCAGGGTGTTGTTCCCGGCGTCGGTAACCGCCAGGTCCGGCTTACCATCGCCGGTGAAATCGGCCGTCGCGATCGAGCCGTAATCCCTGCTGCCGAACGCGAGGGGGAATCCTGGTGCGGGCGAGAACGTGCCGTCGCCGTTGCCCAGCAGCACCGAGACCGTCGGGCCATAGTTGACCCCGGCGATGTCGGGCTTGCCGTCGCCGTTAAAGTCGGCGGACACGATCGAATTAAGGCCGCTGCCGAGCACGACCGGTGCGCGCATCGAGGTTCCGTCCACGAGCGAGAAGCCGCCGTCACCGGTGGCCCGGAAGGGCGACACGAGCCCCGTGCCACCTGGATCGTGCGGGCTGGAGGAGTTGGTGGCCGCGACAAACTCATCCAGCCCGTCTCGATTGAAGTCGCCGATAGCCAGTGACCCAACCGTGCCCTCGACCGCATACGGCGAGCCCAGCGCCGGCGTGAGCGTCCAGCTCCCGATCGCCGCGGCGGCCGAGCCAGCGAGGATCGCGACGATCGCAATCGCCAGCGCAATCGACCTTCCCATGAACGTCACCATGATTGCCAGAACGGGGCGGTGCGCGCGAGTTGCGGGTGATCGTCAGCGAGCGGTCCGGCGGCGGTAAGCGCGCCGCGACTTCTCACGGCTGCCGCAGGCGCTCATCGCACACCAGCGCCTGCGGCCGCTGGCGTTCACGAACAGCCATCCGCAGTGGGCCCCCGGGCATCGGCTGACCCGCGTCAGCCGGTCGGGGTCCTGGAGCAGGGCGACTGCGTCGGCGGCGACCGCGAACCTGACCGCGCGCGGTTCCTCCGCCGGCCACGACCACGACCAGCCGTCGGCGCCCGGCACGAGCGCGCCGGCCCGGACACCCGCGGCGTAAGTCCTGCGGATCGTCTCGAGATCGTCTCGGCTCGGGGAGCGCCCCCGGGCGATCGCCGAGAACTCGCGGTAGACCGCGTCTCGGAGGTGCCGAGCTTCGCGCAGTTCGCGGGCGGGCGGTCGCCGCGGGGCTGGGATCCCCATCCGCGCGGCCCAGATCCCGAGGCTGTCGCGGGTGGTGAGAACGTCGCTGGTCTCCGGCCGCCAGGGCCCGTCGTCGGCTCCCCGGTCCACCGTGTTGGCGTAGTCCAGGCACTGCGCTCCGCCGTACAGCGGCGTGTCCGCGGCGGTCCATGGCGACTTACCGGTTGACGTACTCATCAGGTAAGGTCTAGCGCATGGAGCAAACCAGCCTCCGGGCGGGGCTGCGACTGGGGCTGCCAGTCGTGGTGCCGACGTTCGCGATCGGGATCTCGTTCGGGGTGCTGGCCCAGCCGGTGATCGGATCGGTCGTGTCGGTTCTGATGTCGGTGCTGGTGTTCGGCGGAGGCGCGCAGTTCGCGGCGCTGAGCGTGCTGCAGGGCGGGGGCACGGGGGTCGCCGCGGTGATCGCCGGATCGCTGATGAACACCCGGTTCGTGGCGATGAGCCTCGCGTTGACGCCGTCGCTGCGCGGCACTCGCTGGCGGCGGTTCGCGGAGTCTCAGACGGTCGTCGACGCGTCGTTCGTGCTGGCCAACCGGCGCGACGGGACGTTCGACCTGTCGATCCTGTTTGGCGCCTCGTTGCTGCAGTACATCGCCTGGGGTCTGGGGACGGTGGCGGGCGTGGAGATCGGCGGCGTGCTCTCGAACCCCGACGCGTTCGGAATCGACGCGATCTTCCCGGCGTTCTTCCTGGTGCTGCTCGCCGGGGAGCTCGGGGATCGCGACCGGCGGGTGGTGGCCGGGCTGGCGGCCGCCGTGACGCTGGTGTTCATGACGTTCGCCCCGGCCGGGATCCCGATGATCGCGGGCGCGCTCACGGCCCTGTGGGGACTGCGTCGCCGGTGATCGCGACCGCAACCTCGGTCGGGGTGCTGGTCGCCCTGGTCATCACGACGTTGCTGCTGAAGGGAATCGGCCCGATGGCGCTGGGAGGGCGCCGGCCGCCGGAGTGGGCGATGTCGGTGGTCTCGCTGGTCGCGCCCGCGATCGTCAGCTCGCTGGTCGTATACGAGACATTCAGTCGTACGCCGTCGGGTGTGACCCTCGACGAGCGCGTGATCGGCCTGCTCGCGGCGTGTGGAGCGATCTACGCCAGGCTGCCGATGACCGCAGTGATCGTGATCGCGGCGGCCAGCACGGCGCTGGCTCGCCTGGTGCTCTAGTTGTAGGCCCGGTGCGCAGATGGCGGGCGAGGCCGCGTGCATAACGTCCCACTCGAGCGTTCTGGACGCCACCACGGGACGTTCGCCACGTGGGTCGTGATCAACGTCCCACGCTCCCCCGCGAAGGCCTCGAGTGAGACGTTAAGCACGTCGCCGCCCGAGGACCAGGCGTCGGCGCCGACGAGCGACGGATCGAGGTGATCGCGGCGGCCAGCGCGGCGCTGGCCCGCCTGGTCCTCTAGTCGCGAGGCACGCGCAGCATCGGCGCCCGGCCGCGCAGCGCGTGCCGGCACCAGCTGAGCACCTGAGCGTCGGGGCCGACGTCGAGCAGGCACGCGGCAACGCCCTCCAGGCGTGTCGCTGACGGCGCCGCCAGCACCTCCCCGACGGCGACCGGATCGCCGCTCAGCAGCAGATGCCGCCCGTCGGACTGCAGACCCGCGGCACGCTGGACGACCGCCTCGGTTGCCCGCTGGCGCCGACCGTGAACGCCGTGGTGTAGCTCTCGTTGCCCATCGTGTCAAGCCTCCTTGGGTTTCCCGTAGAGATACGAGCAGGCGGGCAAATCCATCGCCGTCGGCGACGGTTAGTCGCTTCGGCCGTCCGGGGGCGGCGCGCCGACCTCGTCGACGAGCTCGGCGACCGAGTCGATGATCCTCGAGGCGCGGTATGGGTGGCGCTCGGCGTCCTCGAGCGTGGTCAGGCCGGTGAGGACGAGGATCGTCTCCATGCCCGCCTCCAGTCCGCAGACCACGTCGGTGTCCATCCGGTCGCCGATCATCACCGCGGTCTCGGAGTGCGCGTCGATTGCGTTCAGCGCCGAGCGCATCATCAGCGGGTTGGGTTTGCCCACGTAATAGGGCTGGCGGCCGGTCGAAGCGCGGATCAGCGCGGCCACCGAGCCGGTCGCGGGCAGGGGCCCGGCGGGGCTGGGCCCGGTCGCGTCGGGGTTGGTGGCGATGAACCGCGCCCCGGCCTCGATCAGGCGGATCGCCTGGGTGATCCGTTCGAAGCTGTAGGTGCGGGTCTCGCCCAGCACGACGTAGTCCGGGGCGTTGTCGGTGAGCGTGTAGCCGGCCTGGTAGAGCGCGGTGGTCAGGCCCGACTCCCCGATCACGAACGCCGATCCGCCGGGGCGTTGATCGTCGAGGAACCGCGCGGTGGCCAGCGCGGAGGTCCAGATCGACTCCTCGGGGACGTCGAGTCCGCTGGTGCGCAGCCGGGCCGCGAGATCGCGGGGCGTGTAGATCGAGTTGTTGGTCAGCACCAGAAACCGCAGCTTGTGCTCGCGCAGGCGGGAGATGAACTGATCGGCGCCTGGGATCGCCCGCTCCTCGTGCACCAGCACGCCGTCCATATCCATCAGCCAGGAGTGGATCTCGCGTCGTGTCATCGCTCGGCTCAACATAACCAACTGCCCACGCGTTCGCCCGCCCGCGCGGACATGTTTACCGGCGTCGGCGACGGTGGTATGGAGGGACCGGAACCTTCAAGGAGACGATCCGTTGGCAGACCGCAAGACAGTCCCAGGCAGCGAGCGACGGCTCGAGTCCACCCATCCACGCGTGGGTGACGTCGACGGCTCGGAGAAGATCGAGGTCACGGTCTACGTGCGCGGCCCCCGCGCCGAGGGCGACGACCTCCGCGCGGTCTCGGAGTTCGCCGCCGAGCACGGCCTCGAGGTCGTCTCGGCGGAGCGCCAGCGCCGAGTTATCCGCCTGCGGGGAACCGTCGACACGATCGGCACCGCGTTCGCGGCGCAGCTGCAGGGGATGTTCGAGCATCCCTCGGGCGCCCGCTACCGAGGGCGCCAGGGCCCGCTGACCGTGCCGGCGGAGCTCGACGGGATCATCACCAGCGTGCTGGGGATCGACAACCGGCCCCAGGCACAGCCGCGGATCCGCTTCGCGCCGCACGCGACGCGGACGTATACCCCCGTGGAGGTGGGCCAGGCCTACAGCTTCCCGGCGCAGGCCACCGGCGAAGGAGAGACCGTCGGGATCATCGAGCTCGGCGGCGGCTTTGACACCGCCGACCTCAACGCCTATTTCCAGGGGCTCGGCCTCACGCCGCCCAACGTGACGGCGGTCAGCGTCGACGGCGGCACCAACTCGCCCGGCACCGACACCAACGCCGACGGCGAGGTGATGCTCGACATCGAGGTGATCGGCGCGATCGCCCCGGGTGCGTCGATCGTCGTGTACTTCGCGCCCAACACCGACGCCGGGTTCATCGACGCCGTGTCCACCGCGGTCAACGACACCACCCACCGGCCGTCGGTGGTGTCGATCAGCTGGGGCGGACCCGAGGACACCTGGACGGCGCAGGCCCGGGATCAGATGGAGCAGATCCTCACCGACGCCGGAGGGCTCGGAGTCACGGTCACCGCGGCGGCGGGCGACGGCGGCTCCACCGACGGCGTCGACGACGGACAGCAGCACGTTGACTTTCCCGCCTCGGCGCCGCACGCGCTCGCCTGCGGCGGCACCGCGCTGCAGGCGACGGGCGGCCAGATCACGGGCGAGACAGTGTGGAACGACACCGGCGATGGAGCCACGGGGGGAGGCGTGAGCACCGAGTTCGCGCTGCCCAATTACCAGAGCGCCGCCGGCGTCCCGGCGAACGTCGACACCGACCGGTCCGGGAGGGGGGTCCCGGATGTGGCCGGCGACGCTGACCCCCAGACCGGCTACACGATCCGCGTGGACGGCAGCGATCAGACGATCGGCGGCACGAGCGCGGTGGCGCCGCTGTGGGCCGCGCTGATCGCGCTGCTGAACGAGTCACTGGGGGTACCGCTGGGGTTCGCACAGCCGCGGCTGTATGGCTCCGCGCAGGCCGCCGGGTTTCACGACATCGTCAGCGGTGACAACGGCGCCTACTCCGCCCATTCTGGGTGGGACGCCTGCACCGGCCTGGGGTCGCCGAACGGGTCGGCGCTGCTGCAGGCGCTGTCAGGCTGAGGTCGCCTGCAGCGCAATCACATCGTCGAGCTCGGCGTCGACGCGCGACCAGCTGTCGCCGGCGTCGTCGCTGAGCATCAGCGTCCCACCTCGCAGGCCCGCGAGCAGCTTGCCCGGCTGACCCGGCACGGTCGCCAGCGCATAGGGCATCCGGCGCAGCGGGGCCGAGTCGCCCCAAGTGTCGACCGGCACCCAGCCGTCGCCGCGCGAGCGCCACAGGTGTGCCTGGCCATCGCCGCCGCCGTGAGCGGCGAACGCACCGCGGCTGACCGACACGTACCACAGGTCGGGGTCGGCCGGATCGACCGCCTCGGCCCAGGCGTAGTGGCGGTCCAGCCCGTGCTCGGGCCGGCTCCAGCTGTCGCCGAGGTTCTCCGAGCGCGCGATCCCCTGTCCGGCGGCCTCGTACAGGCGGTCGGGCGCGAGCGGGTGCGTGAACAGCTGGTGGGCGTCGCTGTGGGCCTCCGGGTTGTGGTCAAACCAGGAGGCGCCGCCGTCATCGGAGCGCATCACGCCGCCGAGCTCGATCCCGACAGCGAGCCAGCTCGGGTCGGACGGGTGCAGCGCGATCGTGCTGACGTGGTGCGTCCAGGGCCGGGGCGGGAACGACCACTGCGGTTCGCTGGGGATGTCGCGCAGCGCCGGCAGCGCCTCCCAGCGCTCGCCCCCGTCGGTCGACCGGTAGAGGTTGCTGGGCTCGGTGCCTGCGTAGACAACGGAGGTTCCCGACACCTGGTGGGACGGCGACACCGCGACCGACATCACCCGCCGGTCGGCGAGGCCCTCGCGCTCGCCGTGGTTTCGCCAGGTCCGCCCGCCGTCGTGACTGGCGTACAGCCCGTCGTCGAACGTGCCCACGTAGATCCGTGCCGGGTCCCGGGGGTCGATCGCCAGGCGCTGTGCGCCGATCCCCGAGATCAGTGCGCGGGCTCGCGCCGTCCCGAGTCCGTTGAGCTCGAGGCGGATCACGTCATCGCCCGTGACCCCGAGGACCGCGATCTTGTCAGTGCTCATCGCTTGTCTCCATAAGTCGCTGTGTGCACCGAGAGTAGGCGCGCGGCGCGCCGATCACCACGGGCAATTGGTCCTAGGACCCGGGGCGCAGGACAGCCCGGCGGGCCCGGCGCGGCTACGATCGGCGCGGATGCCAGCCCCGGGCCCGCGCAGGACGCTCGTCGTGGCCCTCGTAGTGGGTTTGCTCGCGCTCGCGACCGGCTGCGGCTCGGGAGGCTCTCACCACCCATCGTCGGCGACGAGCAACGGCACGTCCAGCTCCTCGTCGACCGCGACCGGCCCCGTCTCGGCCAAGTCGGGGCAGGCTCCGCCCGGCTCGAGCCCGGCGCGCGCCGCGCATCCGAACATCGTGTTCGTGCTGACCGACGACCTGTCGCTGGACCTGCTCCCGTACATGCCGCAGGTCCAAGCGCTGGAGACGCGGGGGCTGACGTTCGGCGACTACTTCGTTTCGGACTCGCTCTGCTGCCCGTCGCGCGCCTCCATCTTCACCGGCGACTTCCCGCACGACACCGGCGTATTCGACAACGTCGGACCCCAGGGCGGGTTCGGCGCGTTCTACGCGCGCGGTGAGCAGGACCGCAGCTTCAACGTGGCCCTGCAGCGCGCGGGCTACCGGACCGCGTTGATGGGCAAGTACCTGAATGGCTACCTCGAGTCGGGCCAGCCGGCCGTGCCCCGCACGTACGTGCCGCCGGGATGGAACCAGTGGGACGTCGCCGGGTTCGGCTATCCCGAGTTTGACTATCCGATGAACGAGAACGGCCGGATCCGCCGGTTCGGGCACCGGCCAGGCGATTACCTCACCGACGTGATCGCGCGCAAGGGGGTCCGGTTCATCGACGCCGCGGCCAGCGGGCACAAGCCGTTCTTCCTCGAGCTGTCTACGTTCGCGCCCCACCGGCCCTACACGCCGGCGCCGCGCGACCGTCACGACTTTCCCGGCCTCGGGGCGCCGCGGCCGCCGAATTTCGACGCGCTCCCCACCAACCCGCCGCGGTGGCTGGCGGGCCACGCGCCGCTGGACCGCCACAAGTTGCGCGAGATCAACCGGGCGTTCCGCCGGCGAGCGCAATCGGTGCAGGCGATCGACGCGATGATCCGCAAGATCGAGCTCACGCTCGCCCGGCGCGGCCTGACCGGCGACACCTACATCGTGTTCAGCTCCGACAACGGCCTGCACACGGGCGAGTACCGCCTGACACCGGGCAAGCTGACTGCGTTCGACACCGATATCCACGTCCCGCTGGTGGTCGTCGGCCCCGGGGTGCCGATCGACCGTCGGACGCGCGCGTTCGCCCAGAACATCGATCTGGCAAAGACGTTTGGGGCAATCGCCGGCGCGCCGATGCCCGCCGACGATGGACACAGCCTGCTGTCGTTGCTGCGTGGCGAGCGTCCCCCGGACTGGCGCGACGCGGCGCTGATCGAGCACCAAGGTCCCACAATCGACCCGCGCGACCCCGATCGCCAGAGCCGGGCCAGCGGGAACCCGACCACGTATGAGGCAATGCGGACCAACCGCTACCTGTACGTCGAGTACATCGACGGCGAGCGCGAGTTCTACGAGCTGCGCCGGGACCCCTACGAGCTGCGCAACCTCGCGCCGCGCCTGGCGCCGGACCGGCTGGCCGCGCTGCATGCCGACCTGACCCGGCTGGTGGCCTGCCACACGGCCGACTCCTGCTGGGCGGCGGCGCACGTCGCGCCGCTTCCGGCGGCGCGACGATGATCTCGCGAGTCTGCACGGGTCCTACCGGTATGAGCAAAGTCAGATGCCAGATCTCAATCTCAGTGGACGGCTTCGTCGCCGGTCCCAACCAGAGCCTCGAGAACCCGCTCGGTGAGGGCGGGATGCGCCTCCACGAGTGGGCGTTCGCCACGGAAGGCTGGCGTAGGCACCACGGCCTCGACGGAGGCGAGCGCACCCCCGACTCGGACGTGCTCGACGACGTCACCGCGAACGTGGGCGCCTACATCATGGGCCGCAACATGTTCGGCGGCGGCCCCGGCGACTGGAAACCGGACTGGCGGGGATGGTGGGGCGAGGACCCGCCGTTTCACGTGCCCGTGTGCGTGCTGACCCACCACGCGCACGAGCCGCTCCCGATGCAGGGCGGCACCACGTTCGAGTTCGTCACCGACGGGATCGAAGCAGCGCTCGTCCGCGCCCGCGCGTCTGCGGGGGACAAGGATGTCGAGATCGCCGGCGGTGCCCAGGCCGTCCGGCAGTTCCTGGCCGCCGGGCTGCTGGAGGAGTTGTACCTGCACGTGGCGCCGGTCCTGCTCGGAAGTGGCGAGCGGCTGTTCGAGAACGTCGGCGATCCCAAACTCGAGCCGGTCGACGTGGTCGCCTCGCCGGCGGTCACCCACATCAGGTATCGCGTCGGGCGCTAGCGCCGGCGCGACTACCGCACCGGTGTCCGCATCCACCGCAGCCACCGTCCCGTTCGCGGAATGCGAACGACAGATGAAAGCGGTCTACTCCGAGCTGCCCGAGTACCGGAGGTGAGGCGGTTACGCAGCGGCGGGCGCCGCTGCCAGCGCTTGGGATCCAGATCGGCTCCGCACAGCGCGCAGCCGGCCGCGTACGGGGTAACTCGCTCTCCGCATTCGGGGCAGTAGCTGGGGTGCATGCGATCAGGATGACCACCGGCCCTGTCGCGTGGTTAAGCGGAGTCTGAGATGTTCTGAAGAACGCCTCGGTAAACGGCCACGGGCTCGCCCGACGGGCCGGTGGTGCGGAAATCGAGGCTCAGGCCGATCGCGGTGGCGACGGCGATCGAGGGTCCATTCAGCGGCTGGATGCACGCCACCACGCTCGGCGCCCCGAGCCGGTCGCGGGCTTCGTCGCGGAGCGCTTGCGCGCCCTCGCGGGCGAAGCCGCGGCCATGGTCGGAGGGCTGCAGCCACCAGCCGATCTCGTACTCGCCGGGATCGAGCCCCGCGGTTCCGTCGCCGAGGAAGTTCAGCGCGATCAATCCGAGCTGGCTGCCGCTCGCCTTCTCGACGGCGGCGCGCCAGCCGAAGCCGTGCCGGCGCCAGTGCTCGACCTGTCTGTCATGGACCTGCTGGGACTTCTCCCGCGACCAGATCTCGCCGGATCCGACGTAGCGGACCACCGAGGGGATTGCGCCCAGGCGCGCCAGCATCTCGGCGTGGGTCTGGTCCCACCGCTCCAGCCGGAGCCGCGGGGTCTCGATCGCTGCAGGGTCAGGCGCGGCTTGACTCCGGAGCCCGCCTGCGCGGGTCGTCGCTGTCCAGCTGGCTCGCCAGGGCCTCGGTCTCGGCCGCGTGGCCCTCGATCCGGATCCGCGGCAGGCGGGCGTCGAGCCAGTGCGGCAGCTTCCACGTGATCGGCCCGAGGATCTCGAGCACCGCCGGCAACAGCACGCACCTGATCACCAGCGCGTCGAGGAACACGGCCGCGGCCAGGCCGAAGCCGAACTCCTTGACCGAGCGCTCGTCGCCGAGCATGAACGACAGGAACACGCAGATCATGATCGCCGCGGCCGCGCTGATCACCCGGCCGGTGTACGCGATCCCGTCCGCGACCGCCGCCGTGGCATCTCGCTGGCGGATCCATTCCTCGCGCACGCGGGAGATCAAGAACACCTCGTAGTCCATCGACAGGCCGAACACGACCGCGAACATCAGCACGGGTATCCACGGCTCGACCGGCCCCTTGGTCACCCCGAGCGCGTCCGCCAGGAACCCGTCCTGGAACACGAGCACCGTCACCCCTAGCGCCCCGCCGATGCTCAGCAGGTTCATCAGCGCCGCCTGGATGGGGATCACCAGCGACCGGAAGATCACGAACAGCAGCAGCGCCGACAGCACGACCACGAGCCCGATGAACAGCGGCAGCTTGCCCGACAGCACCTGGGAGAAGTCGATCGATCCGGCGGTGAACCCACCGACGAGTGGTCGCGTCCCGAACGTGCCCTTGAACTGCGGGAGCACGTCGTCGCGCAGGTGGTGCACCAGGTCGGTGGTTGCCTGCGCCTGCGGGGCTGAGTCCGGGTAGGCCTGCATCACCGCCACTCGGCCCGACGGCGAGATCCGCGGGTTGGTGACCGCGACCACGCCCGGCGTGCGCACGACCGCAGCGCGGACGCTCTGGAGCTGCGCGCGCTCGGTCGGGGTCGACATCTGCGCGGCGATCGTCAGCGGACCGTTGAAGCCCGGGCCGAATCCGTCGGACAGCAGGTTGAAGGCCTTGTACGTGCTGGTGTTGGTGGGGTCGTTGCCGGCGTCGCTGGTGTCCAGGCGCATGCCGAAGAACGGCACCAGGAACGCCAGCATCACGGCCAGCGAGAGGATCGCCAGCGGCCAGGGTCGCTTCTGCACGGTGATGCTCCAGCGCCGCCAGGTCGACTCGCGCGGAGCCTCGCCCTTGGCCTCACGGCGGCGAGCCCGGCGGGTGGGCCGCACGACCCGCTGGCCGAACGAGGACAGCAGTGCGGGCAGCACGGTCAGCGACGCGGCGAGCACTAGCAGCACCGCTACCACCGACGCGATCGACAGTCCGTAGAGGAAGGTCACGCCGGTGGCAAACATGCCCAGCAGCGCGATGACCACGGTCGCGCCGGCGAGCAGGATCGCGCGGCCCGACGTGTCCATCGCGCCGGTGATCGATGCCGAGATGTCGCCGTTGCGCGCATAGTTCTCGCGGAAGCGCGTGAGGATGAACAGCGCGTAGTCGATGCCGACACCGAGCCCGATCATGACCGCCAGCTCGGGCGCGATGTTGGACATGCTGGTCACGTGCGTGGCCAGCCCGACCAGGGCGATCCCCGTGATCAGGCCGAGCCCGGCGGTCACCAGCGGCATCCCGGCCGCGCTCAGCGAGCCGAACGTCAGCAGCAGGATCACCAGCGCCGCGATCACACCGACCGCGGTGGCCGGGCCGATGCTGAAGCCCTCGGCCATCTCGATCACCTGGCCGCCGGCGGCGACGTTCAGGCCGGAGACGTTGATCCGGTCGATCGCGTCGAGCACCGGCTTTCCGGTGTTATCGGGCAGCAGGTTTGCGCGCTTGTCGTAGTCGACGACCGCGAAGGCGGTGTGGCCGTCCTTGGAGATCTGGGCCGCGCCGCCGGGCGCGAACGGGCTGCCCACGGCGACCACGTGCGGCATCCGCTGGACCTTCGCCAGCAGCGGCGCGATATGGGCGCGCACGTTGCGGGCGGTGGCCGAGCCCTGCGAGTTGTGCCACACGATCGTGTCGGTGTCGCCGCTCTGGCCGGGGAACTCGCTGTGCAGCAGGTCGACGACGTGCTGGGATTCGGTGCCGGGCAGGCTGAAGTCCGTGGCGTAGTTGCGACCCACGCCCGTGGCGATCACGGTCGTCGCGACCGCGATCAGGATCCAGCCCACCACGACCCAACGGCGGTGAGCAATGCACCAACGACTCAGCCCAATCATCGTTCCGCCCCAACGTAGCAACCACGCCACTCGGGCGCGTGACCGACGGGGGAGCCGGGGCGGGTCTGGCGGTCGTATCTCACTTGTTCACCTCGTGGTCGGAGCCATCTCGGTACCGATGTGGGACTAATGACCGGGCGGATGTGTTTGCATGCACGGCTATGCATGCGATAATGCGTGCATGAGTCACGGAGCCGAGCCCGATCTGACGTTCGTGTCCGCCCAGACCGCGAGGTCCGTGGCCGAGACGATGCAGGCGCTGGCGACGCCGAGCCGGGTGCGGATCCTCAGCCGGCTGGCCGCCGGGCCGTGTTCGGTCGGCGACCTCGCGCGCGAGATCGCGATGGGGCAACCGGCCGTGTCACAGCAGCTGCGGGTGCTGCGTCACCTCGGGCTGGTGGTCGGCGAGCGCGACGGTCGCCAGGTGATCTACGCGTTGCACGACGAGCACGTCGGCGCGCTGCTGGGCGAGGCGATCTCGCACACCGAGCACCTGCGGCTGGGGCTCGCCTCGAGCCCGGGCCAGCGGGCGCTGGCGGCATGACCGCCAACGGCCCGGCCCTGCTGGCGGCCGCGGCCGGGGTTGGATTCGGCCACGCGATCCTGCCGGACCACTGGCTGCCGCTGGCCGTGCTCGGACGGACCCGCAGGTACCGGCTGTCGCGCGTGGCGCGCCTCTCTGGGCTGGCCGGGGTCGCGCACGTGCTGGTGTCGATCGTGCTGGGCGCAGTGATCATCGTCGTCGGGCTGCAGTTTCGCTCGTCAATCGACAGCGCCAAGGACGCGATCGTCGGCGGCGTGCTGCTGGCCACGGGAGTTGCGTTCATCGTGCTCGAGCTCATCGGGCGGGGGCACTCGCACGCTCACCCTCACTCGCATCCCCACGGACACGACCATCTCCACGGGCACGCGGACGAGGGGCGGCTCCGCGGCCTGGCGTCTGTGATGGTGCCGTTCGGCGCGGCGGCGTCGCCCGACCTGACGATCCTGCCCGTGTTCGTGGCCGCCACCGCCGCCGGTGTCGCGACCGCGGTCGGTTCGGTGGTGATCTTCGCCGCGGTGACCGTCGGCACGATCGTCGTGCTGACGCTCGTGGCGACGCTCAGCGGCTACCAGGTCCGCGGCAACTGGCTGGAGCGCTGGGGCAACGTCTGCACCGCGCTGGTCCTGGTCGCGATCGGCGCGCTCGTGCTCGCCGGGGTCATCTAGTGTCGCGTTTGGGAAGTTCGTGGGCACCGAGAGGTGCCACTGGTGGATGCGCGGCGAGGACGCAGGAGCCGTGGCGTAGCGGAGCTACGCGAGGCCGGCGCCGCCGGCGAAGCCGGTGGCGGGACGAAGCCGAGCGCCGCCAGGGGTGCCTCGAATGTACGCGAATTTTCCAAACGTGACACTAGTGCCGCGAGTCATAAATTGGATGGCAGTCGAGCGGCCCCTGGGGGCGCGTCGCTTCGTCCTCGTCCCCTCGCGTAGCTCCGCTACGCGTCGGGTCCTGCGTCCTTGCGCCGCATCCCCCGGTGACCACTCTTGGTGGCACCGAATTTCCGACTCGCGACACTGGCCGTAGGCGCCGCGGGTGCGCGAGACCGCGTGCACAACGTCCCACGCGAGCGCTCCGGGCGGCACCGTGGGACGTTCGCCACGTGGGCCGTGATCAACGTCCCAAGCTGACCCGCGAAGGCCTCGCGTGGGACGTTATGCACGTCGGGGCCAGAGCAGGCGCCGGGCCGTACGCGATGATCCCGGCGTGGAGCCCGACCCCGGCAAACCCCCGATGTCGCGCCTGCTGTCGGCGGGCGCCAAGGGGGCCGGGCGGATGGCCCAGGCCACCGGCGTCGACCGGGCACTCGACGACGCGGTTGAGGAGGCGATCGTCCGCGCGCTGCGCAATCCCGCGATCGGCCGAGCGATCGAGCGCGCGATCGCAGACCACGCGGCGACCGCGGAGCTAACCGGCGACGACATCGCGAAGATCGTCAAGCAGGTGCTCGAGTCAGAAGCCGCCGACCAGGTGTGGGCCGAGGTCCTGGCCAGCCGGCAGGCGCAGATGCTGGTCGAGCGGATCGCGGGCGCGCCCGAGCTCCGGGCTGCGATCGCGGCACAGAGCGCCGGCCTGATCGGCGACATCGGGGTGAAGCTGACCAAGCTCACCGAGGCGCTCGACGACGCCATGGAGCGCGTGGCGCGACCCAGGACCCAGGACTCCGAGATCGACCAGGCCGGACTGGCCACGCGGCTGGTCGCCGCGGGGATCGACATCGGGCTGCTGTTCCTCCTGTACTCGCTGGCGTCGACGTTCGTGGCCTCGGTGATCCCGTTCGCGTTCGGCCGCCAGCTGACGCTCGTGGGCGCGATCGTGCTCGGCGTGATCGCGTTCTTGGCCGCCGGCGGGATCCTGTCGGCGTTCTGGGCGCTCGCCGGGCAGACGCCGGGCATGCGCTTCCTGTCGATCCGGCTGATCCACGAGGGGTCGCAGGACATCAGCGCTCGGACGGCGATCCGCCGTGTCGGCGCGCTGCTGGTGAGCGTGATTCCCTTCGGCCTCGGGTTCCTCGCGATCCTCCGCGACCCGCAGCGCCGGGCGTGGCATGACCGGATGACCGGCACCGAGGTCATCTACGAGTCGGTCGACCGACACGCGCCGTACTCGAGCACGGACCCGGCAACGCCGTCCGGACGCCGGGCGAGCTTACGGGCGCGGTCGGACTAGATGATTGATTCCAAATTGAGCACGCCCGGATGCGGCCGGGATGACTTCGCGGATGCGGCACGCGCGTTCGGCTCGCGTAGCTCCGCTACGCGTCGCCTCCGCCCGCGCCGCCCCGCTCGCCCCACGCGCACCCCATTTGGAATCAATCATCTAACGGGAGGGGGCAGGGCCCCACCGAAACATTTCGTCGGTTATGGCGGCCCCGGTGGAGCCCGCCGGCACCCGCGCCCGGCATAACCTGAGTGGCACGCTGCGACGCGCACCCAGTCGGGGCGGAGTCGTGCCCCCGCAATCATGTTCGACTCGCTGGCAAACTCGGTAAGCGGTTCGCCGTGGACATACCTGCTGATCGTGGCGATCTGCGCCGGGGACGCGCTGCTGCCCTTGTTCCCCAGCGAAACCGTGGTGGTCACCGCCGCGGTGCTGGCCTCCCGCGGTCGGCTGAACATCGGTCTGGTCGTGGTGAGCGCCGCGGCGGGAGCGCTGCTGGGCGACAACTCCGCCTACTGGCTGGGGCGCAGCGGGCTGCGGCGGCTGACCGAGCGACTGATGGGGTCCGAGAAGAACCAGGGGCGGATCGAGTGGGCGAGGAGGCAGTTGCGCGACCGGGGCGGCTGGATCATCATCGTGGCGCGCTTCATCCCGGGCGGGCGCACCGCGACCACGTACGGCGCCGGCACGCTGGAGATGCCGTGGAAGACCAAGTTTCTCCCGTTCGACACGGTTGCGGCCGTGATCTGGGCAATGTTCGGGTCGGCGCTGGGCTATTTCGGCGGCACCGCGTTCGAGCGCAACCTGTGGCTGCCGGTGCTGATCGCGATCGGGGTGAGCTGCCTCGTCGCCGCCGGAGGAGAGCTGTTCCGGCGCAAGGTGCTCGACCGCGACCGCCGGTGAGCGTAGCGAGTACGTTCAGTCCTCTGAAACGTCGATGCCGGCCGCCCGGTACTGGTCGATCAGCATCCGCCGCAGCTTCGGATCCTGGACGTACTGCAGCGCGCGCTTGGCGTTGTCGACGGCGAGCTGCGCCATCTGGTCCGCCGCCACCGAGGGCAGCGAGTGCGAGCCGGCGACGCGATCCGCGAGCTGCTGATCGCGCCCTGCAAGCTCGTCCCAGAGGATCTCGACGTCGGCGCGATCGGCGTCTGAGACCAGCGCCGGAAGCGGCATCCACAGCGGTTCGAGCAGGTCGGCGCCGAGCTTGAACCGCTCGCGATAAACCGCGTAGGGCGCCTGGCCGGGAACGTGGACCGACAGGACCGTGGCGCTGTCTTTGCCGTAGGTGACCTGGTCGTGGGTGGACGAGTTCTGGCCATCGCCGACGATCCGGCGCCGGCCGCGGATCGTCGCGATCAGCACGACGGCGCGCCGCCGGCCGGCAGGCGCCCCCAGCGTCGAGGCGTGCTCAAGCGCCCGGTTGAAGCGGTCGGTGCGCGCCGTGCCGGTGTCGCGCTGGGTCATCCCGAGCGCGTGCGCGACCTTGCGGCGAGCGCCGATCGGGTCGGCCAGCGCTGGGTCTCCGGCAGCGACGCGGGCCTCGATCGCGGGCACCGTCGTCCAGTCGATCTCGACGTGGTCGGGCCTGGAGGGGTGCAGCGCGACCTGCACCTCCATCCCCGGCACGAGCCATTGCTCGGCTGACATCGCCACCCTGACCTCGGCGACGCGTGGCTGCGAGCCCGCGTCGACGAGCACGCGGACGGACCCGTGCGATCCCGGCCCGATCCGGGCGCTGCCCTCGGGCGGCGCCGAAGCCTCGACCACCAGCGCGGTCGCCCGCACCGCCCGGTCCGGATCCGGCGCGCCTCCCCGACGTAGGAAACCCATGCTCACCCTCATCCCCGGTAGCTGTCGATCACCAATCCTAAGGAGTTCGGGTGAGAGATGGTCAATACTCAGTCTTCACGGGTTCAGTCAGGCCGGTGACCATTCGACGGTTCCCCCTTGACAGCTTGCCGACCACCCCTATAGACAGGTTGTGTCCACAAGCTTGTCGTACGTGTGTCAGAGAGGTTGGGTGATCGAGTGCGAATTCCGTGCGCTCGAGTCAGTCGTCGTATGGTCGTTTTGGTGTGCGCGAGTGTGGGGGTTGCGCTGACCGCCGCTCTGGTCGTGATCGGCGCCGCGGGGGCAACGTCAGATCGGGCGGCTGCGGCCGCCGCCTCCGGCCACTGGGCCGGCACCTGGGGCGCCAGCGCGCAACCGCCGACGCCGGCGTCGCTGTCGGGAGCCGGAGATGTGTCGTCCACCGATTTTGACAACCAGACCGTCCGCAACATCGTGTTCAGCAGCGCCGGCGGCAGCCAGGTCCAGGTCCGGCTGAGCAACGCGTTCTCCGATCAGCCGCTGCAGGTCGGTCGCGTCGACGTCGCGGTGCAGCGCAGCGGCGCACGGCTGCAGTCGGGCACCGATCACGTGCTGACGTTCGGCGCCAAGCGGGCGATCACGATCCCGCCCGGCGCCGACGTGGTCAGCGACGCGGCCACGATGAGCGTGCCGGCGCTGACCGATCTCGCGGTCAGCATCTACCTGCCGGGTCAGACGGGTCAGGCGACATACCACTCGCTGGCCGAGCAGACCAACTACATCTCGGGCGCCGGCAACTTCGCCGGTCAGGCGAGCGGCGCGGCGTTCACCACCACCAGTCAGTCGTGGTACTACCTCGACAACGTCAACGTGTTCGCGCCGGGCACCGCCAAGAGCGCGGTCGTCACGCTCGGTGACTCGATCACCGACGGGTACCAGTCCCAAGCCAACGCCAACGCGCGCTGGCCCAACGACCTGGCTCGCCGGCTGGTCGCCGCCAACCCGAGCAACCCGCTCAGCGTGGTCGACGAGGGGATCAGCGGAAACCGCGTGCTGAACAACTCCCCGTGCTTCGGGACCGACGCGCTGTCGCGCCTGGACCGCGACGTGATCACCCAGGCCGGGGTGCGCGACGTGATCCTGCTGGAGGGGATCAACGACATCGGCTTCTCGCAGACGCCCAACAGCGGGTGCACCGTGCCGAACACAAACGTGTCGGCGGCCGACATCATCCAGGGCTACGAGCAGATCATCGGCCGCGCCCACGCCGCCGGGATCAAGATCTTCGGCGCCACGCTGACGCCGTTCACGGGCGCTGGCTACTGGTCGGCCGCGGCTGAGCGCGAGCGCGAGACGGTCAACAACTGGATCCGCGACAGCGGCGAGTTCGACGGCGTGGTCGACTTCGCGACCGCGACCGCCGACCCGAACCACCCGCAGATGTTCAACCCGGCGTTCGACAGCGGCGATCACCTGCATCCCAACGACGCGGGATACCAGGCGATGGCCAACTCGATCAACCCGAGCATGCTCCGCTAGGGATATCGGCGAGGGCAGCGGCGCCGCAGCCGGCGTCGTCGCCGTCAACCGCGACAATCAGCGGCCGTCGCATGCCGCTGTCCTCGCCAAAGATTTTCAGCGCCGCCGCGGCTCGGCGGATCGCGCTGGCCGCCCAGGGATTTGACCGCCCCCGGCCGGCGCGGCCGCCCAGCGTCAACCAGATCGCGGGCCTGATCGGCCGCCTCGGCCTGCTCCAGCTCGACTCGGTCAACGTGTTCCTCCGGGCCCACTACATGCCGGTGTTCTCGCGCATGGGCCCATATGACCGCGCGCGCCTGGACCGGATCGCCGGCCACGGCACCGGCAGGCTCGACCGTCGGCTGTTCGAGTACTGGGCCCACGAAGCGTCGTTGATCCCGCTGGAGCTACAGCCGCTGCTGCGCTGGCGGATGGCCAACGTGGACGGCGAGGCCTGGGGGTCGATCTCGCGGATCGCTCGCGAGCAGCCCGAGCTGGTCGCCGCGACGCTCGAGCTGGTCCAGCGGCAGGGCCCGATCCGCGCCCGTGACACCGGCGCGGTGCGCCCGCCGCCCCGGCCGGGGCACATGTGGAACTGGCACGAGGGCAAGGTCGCGCTCGAGCACCTGTTCTTCACCGGACAAGTGGCCGCCGCCCGGCGGGTCAACTTCGAGCGGCTGTACGACACCACCGAGCGCGTGATCCCGGCGGAGATCCTCGACCGGCCCACGCCGCCGTCGGCGGACGCCCAGCGCGAGCTGGTGCGGGTCGCCGGCCGGGCGCTGGGCGTGGCCACCGAGCCCGACCTGGGCGACTACTTCCGGTTGCCGCGCGCGGACTCGAAGGCGCGCGTGGCCGAGCTCGTGGCCGGCGGGGAGCTGATCCCGGTGGAGGTGATGGGGTGGGCCGCGCCGGCGTACCTGTGGCCCGAGGCTCGTCGGCCCCGCAAGCTCCGGGCCCGCGCGCTGCTGTCGCCGTTCGACTCGCTGATCTGGTTCCGGCAGCGCACCGAGCGGCTGTTCGGGTTCCGCTACCGGATCGAGATCTACACGCCGGCGGCCAAGCGCGTGCACGGCTACTACGTGCTGCCGTTCCTGCTCGGCGACGCGCTGGTGGCCCGGGTCGATCTCAAGTCCGATCGTCAGCGGGGCGCGCTGCTCGTGCAGGGCGCGTTCGCCGAGGACGGGGTGGACCGCGACGAGGTGGCCGCCGAGCTCGCGGACGAGCTGGCGCTGGTGGCGGAGTGGCTCGGGCTCGACGGCGTCGCGGTCGCCCGGCGGGGGGACCTGTCGGATGAACTGGCCGCGGCGATGCGCCTTCGCGAGACTTGAACCGACTGTCGAGGTTTTCTGAAAATCGCGTTTGGGTACCCTGAGAAGAGCGCCGTCCGACCGGCGCTCTGACCGTGAACGGGTACTTCGACGACAGCTCGATCCTCCGCCGCATCCACCGCGAGCGCGCGGTGGCGCTGTCTGGCCCGAGAGCGCTGCTGATGCAGGCGGCCCACCCGCTCGCCGTCTCGGGCCTGCTCGCCCATTCGACGGCGCTGGAGGAGCCATACGAGCGGCTGGCGCGAACCTCGGAAGCGCTGAGCACGATCGGCTTCGGCACCCGGGCGCAGGCCGACGAGGTAGGACGCCACGTGCGCGCGATGCACCGCCGGGTGCGCGGCCGGCTGCCCGAGGCGATCGGGCCGTACGCCGCCGGGACGCCCTACCGGGCCGACGACCCCGAGCTGCTGATGTGGGTCCTGTTCACGCTCGTTGACTCCGGCCTGGTCGTGTACCGCAAGTACGTGGCCTCGCTCACCCGCGGCCAGGCCGCGGCCTACTGGGAGGACTACAAGGTGATCGGCAGGTTGTTCGGGTTGTGCGACTCCGACCTGCCCGAGACGATCGATGACCTCGACGAGTACCGCGCCGAGATGCTCGGTGGCGACCGGCTGTTGGTGACCGACTGGGCTCGCCGCCAGGCCCGGAGGATCGTGCTCGAGCCGCCGGTGCCGTGGAAGGCGCGACCGTTGCTCGAGACCGTCAACTTCGTGACGATCGCGCTGCTGCCCGACTCGATCCGCGACCAGTACGGGTTCGCGCCGCTGCCCCCGGCATTCGTGCGCAAGGCGCTCGTTGCCGGTGGCGCCGAGTACGTCAAGCACGGGGTGCTGCCGTTCCTGCCCGAGCGGTTGCGGCTGGTCCCGCACGCTCGCGCTGCCTGAGCGTCTCGGATCTCGCTCCGGCGGCTCGCGGGTCAGTCAGCCCGCGGTTACGATCGCTCGATGACAGCGATCCTGCTGGCCGGGATGGGTGTGCTGATCCTGATCAACGCGTTCTTCGTGTCGGCCGAATTCGCGCTGATCCGCGCGCGCCGGGGGCGGCTGGAGCAGGTCGCCGACGACGACGCCAAGGCGCGTCTGGCGTTGCGCGAGATGGACGAGCTGACCGAATACCTGTCGGCCTGCCAGCTCGGGGTCACGCTGGCTTCGATCGGGATCGGGTTCCTCGGCGAGCCCGCCATCTCTGACCTGATCCATCCGTGGATCGGCGGCGCGCTGTCGCACGGCGTGGCGCTGGCGATCAGCCTGATCATCGCCTACGTGCTGACCACGTCGCTGCACATCACGATCGGCGAGCAGGTGCCGAAGATCTACGCGATCTCGCGGGCCGAGTCGATCTCGCGGTTCGTCGCCCGCCCGCTGTACTGGTTCACGATCACGTTCCACCCGTTCGTGGTGGCGCTCAACGGCGCCTCGAACGCGATCCTGCGGATGCTGAGGGTCGATCCGTCGATGGTGCTCGAGGAGGGCGGCACGCCCGAGGATCTGAAGCTGCTGATCACCCAATCGCTGGAGGGCGGGCACCTCGACCCCGAGGAGGCGTTGATGCTGTCGGGCGTGTTCACCCTGCACGAGCAGCAGGCCCGGCAGGTGATGACCCCGACGCCCAGCGTCGTGACCGTCGACGTCTCCGACGATGCGGGCACCGCGTCGCAGCGCTGCATCGAGTCCGGGCACACCCGCCTGCTGGTGACCGAGGACTCCAATCCCGATCACATCCGGGGGCTGATCCACGCCAACTCGCTGCTGGAGCTGATCGTCGCCGACGGCCCCGGAGCCAGCATCGAGCCGGCGGTGCGCGACGCGCTGTTCGTCCCGGAGAGCAAGCCGCTCGACGATCTGCTCGCAGAGCTGCGCCGGACCCGGAACTCGATCGGCGTGGTCATCGACGAGTACGGGCGGACCGCCGGGATCGTCGCCGTGGAGGACATCGTCGAGGAGATCGTCGGCGAGATCGCCGACGAGACCGACCCGTCGGCCGGACCGGTCCGCCAGGTTGGCGACGGCGAGTGGCTGGTGCGCGGCGAGGTCGGGCTGGCCGACCTGCCCGACTACGGGATCGACGTAAGGATCACCAGCGCGAGCTTCAACTCGGTCGCCGGCCTGGTGTTCGACGCGCTCGGTCACCTGCCGCGGACCGGCGATGAGGTGACTGTCGACGGCTACGCGATCAAGGTCGAGGCGGTCCACTCCAACCGCATCGACCTCGTGCGCGTGAAGCGATCCGCGATCATGGACTGACCTATGCCCCGACCGACCGCTCCGTTGCCCGAATCCGCTTCGGTCGTGATCGTCGGCGGCGGCGTGATCGGGTGCAGCGCGGCGTTCCACCTGGCCGAGGCCGGCGTCGAGGTGCTGCTGCTCGAGCGCGCGGAGCTGGCCAGCGGCTCGACCTCGCGCGCGGCGGGCGGCGTCCGGGCGCAGTTCTCGGATCCGTTGAATATCCAGATCGCCCAGCGGAGCCTGGCGGCGTTCCGGGAGTTCTCCGGGCGTCCGGGCTGGGAGATCGACCTCAAGCAGGTCGGGTATCTGTTCGTGCTCAGCCGCGACGGCGACGTCGCTCTGTTCGAGGAGCACGTGGCGCTGCAGAACGAGTACGGCGTGCCATCTCGGATGCTGTCCGCGGCGCAGACCCGGGCGCTGTGCCCGCTGCTCGCCGGTGAGGACATCGTCGCCGGGGCGTTCTCACCCGACGACGGCCACGTGACTCCGGACGCCGTGGTGCAGGGCTACGCCTACGCCGCCCGCACGCTGGGAGCGCAGCTGCGGGTCGGCTGCGAGGTGACCGGGATCGGGGTCGCGGCAGGTGAGGTCTCCGAGGTGCAGACCCGCCACGGCACCGTGGCCACCGGCACCGTGATCTGCGCCGCGGGCGCTTGGTCACGGCGCCTGGGGCAGATGGCCGGGGTCGAGTTGCCGGTCACGCCGCTGCGGCGGCAGGTCCTGTTCACCGAGCCGATGGACGGCCTGCCGGCGGAGCTGCCGTTCACGATCGACTTCGCGACGAGCTTCTACTTCCACCGCGAGGGACCGGGGCTGCTGATGGGGATGTCCGACCCCAACGAGCGGCCCGGGTTCTCGCTGGAGACGACCGACGACTGGGTCCCGGCGCTGCTCGAGGTCGCGTTGCGGCGGGCGCCGCGGATCGCCGAGACCGGCATCAAGGGAGGCTGGGCGGGCCTGTACGAGGTCAGCCCGGACCACAACGCGATCATCGGCGAGGCACCCGGCCCGTCGCGCTTCCTCTACGCCACCGGCTTCTCCGGTCACGGCTTTCTGCAGGGGCCGGCGGTGGGGGAGATCCTCCGCGACCTGGTGCTCGAGCGGCCGCCGTTCGTGGACATCGCTCCGCTGGGCGTCGAGCGCTTCACTGAGGCGATGCTCCGCCCGGAGTTCAACATCGTCTAGGGAAATGGAGAGCGACCCAACCGCATGACATCAGCCGCGACATCCGAGCACCTGACGGTCACCCCGACCGACGAGCTCCGGCAACGGGCCCGCGCCGCGCTTGAGCGCTGTGGCGCAGCAGGCGACGGGAGCGGTGCTGCCGCGAGCGCGGCCGCGCGGACGCCGATCACCGGCGAGGAGCTGTTCGCGGTCCCGGCCGCGACCCGGGCGGACGTAGACGCGGCGGTCGCCCGCGCGGCGGCGGCGTTTCAGCAGTGGCGCGCGGTTCCGGCGCCGGCGCGCGGGGCGGTGGTCAAGCGGCTGGCCGAGTTGCTGACCGAGCACAAGCCCGACCTCGGCGAGCTGGTCTGCATCGAGGCCGGCAAAATCGTCTCCGAGGCGCTCGGCGAGGTCCAGGAGATGATCGACATCTGCGACCTCGCGGTCGGTCTGTCGCGACAGCTCGACGGGCGGACGATGGCCTCCGAGCGCCCCATGCACAGGCTGATGGAGACCTGGCACCCGCTGGGCGTGGTCGGGCTGATCACCGCGTTCAACTTCCCGGTGGCGGTGTGGTCCTGGAACACCGCAGTCGCGCTGGTGTGCGGAGACACGGTCGTGTGGAAACCGTCGGAGACGACGCCGCTGACCGCGCTGGCCTGCGCAGCGCTGCTGGACCGCGCCGCGGCCGACTGCGACGCCCCGCCGGACCTCAACCAGGTGGTGATCGCGGGCGCCGACGGAGGCGAGGCGCTGGTCGACAACCCGGCGGTGGCGCTGGTGAGCGCGACCGGCTCGGAGCGGATGGGGCGCGCTGTGGCCCCGCGGGTGGCGGCCCGGATGGGGCGGGTGCTGCTCGAGCTGGGCGGTAACAACGCGGCGGTCGTGGCCCCGTCGGCGGACCTCGAGCTGACCGCACGAGGGATCGTGTTCGCGGCCGCCGGCACCGCCGGGCAGCGCTGCACGACGATGCGGCGCGTGATCGTCCACGAAGATGTCGCCGGTGAGTTGCTGGGCCGGCTGACCGAGGTGTTCGCGCGTCTGCCGATCGGCGACCCGCTCGCGGACGGGACGCTGGTCGGGCCGCTGATCGGCGCCGGCGCCTACGAGGCGATGACCGGCGCGCTCGAGCAGGCCCGGGCCGACGGCGGGGAGGTCCTGATCGGCGGGGACCGGCGGCCCGCGGCCGAACATCCCGACGCCTATTACGTGGAGCCCGCGATCGTGCGGATGCCCGCCCAGACCGGGCTCGTGACCCGGGAGACGTTCGCCCCGATCCTGTACGCGATGACCTACCGCCAGCTCGATCAGGCGATCGCGATCCACAACGGGGTTCCCCAGGGCCTGTCGTCGAGCATCTTCACCCGCGACCAGCGCGAGGCCGAGCGGTTCATGGCGGCCGACGGTTCCGACTGCGGGATCGTCAACGTCAACATCGGCACCTCCGGCGCGGAGATCGGCGGAGCATTCGGCGGCGAGAAGTCCACCGGCGGCGGGCGTGAGTCCGGCTCGGACGCCTGGAAGGCGTACATGCGGCGGGCCACGAACACGATCAACTACTCCGACGAGCTCCCGCTGGCGCAAGGCGTGAATTTCGGATGAGCGACCGAACGGTCGACGGAGGCCGAGCGCGGCGGGTGCTGATCACCGGGTCGAGCGATGGGCTCGGGCTGATGGCAGGCCGGCTGCTCTCCGACCAGGGTCACTCGGTCACCCTGCATGCGCGCAACGACCGGCGGGCCCAGGACACCCGGGCGTCACTTCCCGAGGCCGAGGCGGTGCTGGTGGGCGACGTATCGAGCATCGCCGCCGCGCGGCAGCTCGCCGAGCAAGCCGCCGCGAGCGGCCGCTTCGACGCGGTCATCCACAACGCCGCCGTCGGCTACCGCGAGCCGCGCCGGATCGAGACGGTCGACGGGCTGGCCCACGTGTTCGCGATCAACGTGCTTGCGCCGTACCTGCTGACGGCGCTCGTGCCGGCGCCCGACCGGCTCGTGTACCTGAGCTCGGGGATGCACTTCGGTGGCGATCCAGATCTGTCTGACCTCCAGTGGGAGCGGCGCCGTTGGCGCGGCGCGCAGGCCTACTCGGACTCCAAGCTGTGGGACACCGTGCTGGCGTTCGCGGTGGCCCGGCGCTGGCCGCGGGTTCACTCAAACGCGGTCGAACCGGGATGGGTGGCGACGAAAATGGGCGGGGCCGGCGCGCCCGACGACCTGGAGGCCGGGGCGGTCACGCAATCGTGGCTGGCCGTCAGCGACGATCCGACCGCGCTCGTCAGCGGCCGGTACTTCTACCACCAGCGCGAGCGCGACCCCGGTCCGAACGCTCTCAGCGAGGCGCTCCAAGAGGGCCTGTTGAAGCAGTGCGCCGCGATCACCGGGGTCCAGCTACCGTGAGCGCCCATGCACGTTGACGTCGACGGCGTCGGGATCGAGTACGAGGTCACCGGCGACGGCCGCCCGGTCGTCCTGATCCACGGGTTCCCCGATTCGGGCCGGCTGTGGCGCCGCCAGGTCCCCGCGCTGGCCGAGGCCGGCTTCAGGGTGATCGTCCCCGACATGCGCGGATACGGCGCCTCCGACAAGCCGGCGGCCGTGGACGCCTACGCCATGCACCTGCTGGTGGGCGACGTGCTGGCGGTAATGAACGACGCCGGCGCCGAGCGCGCCCACGTGGTCGGCCACGACTGGGGCGCCGCGGTGGCGTGGGCGCTGACGACCGTGGCGGGCCACCGGGTCGACCAGCTGGTGGCAATGTCGGTCGGTCATCCGGCGGCGTTTCGCTCGGGCGACATCGAGCAGTACCAGCGCTCGTGGTACATGCTGCTGTTCCAGTTCAAGGACGTCGCCGAGCGCTGGCTGTCGGGCAACGGCTGGTCGAACTTCCGCAGGTGGTCGCTGCACCCCGATGCCGAGCAGGTGATCGCCGAGCTCGAGGCCACCGGCGCGCTGACGCCGGGACTGAACTACTACCGAGCCAACGTGCCACCGGAGTCGTGGCTGGTCTCGGGTCTGCAGCTGCCGCCGATCCAGGTGCCGACGATGGGCGTGTGGAGCGCCGGCGATTTCGCGCTGACCGAGGGCCAGATGACCGGCTCGGCGGACCAGGTGGCGGGCTCCTGGCGCTACGAGCGGATCGAGGGCGTCGGCCACTGGATGCAGCTCGAGGCGCCCGACGAGCTCAACCGATTGCTACTGGACTTCCTACCCGCCTGAGGAACGGCTCGACCACGCGTCCGACCGCGTCCGGGTCGTCGGCGAACGGCCAGTGGCCGCTGTCGGGCAGGATCTCGATCTCGGCGCTCGGGAACGCCTCGCGCTGGCGGTGGGCCAGCGCCACCGGAAGGTAGGGGTCGTGCGCGCCCCACAGCACCAGCGCCGGGCGGTCCAGTGGCCTGAGCGCGTCGGCCTGCCGCCGGCCCATGCCCGCGGGATCGGCGGTCGCGCGGTACAGGCGCAGGATCGCCCGCGAGGTGCCGGCGTCGGTGTCGTCGTACATCCGATCGACGAACGCGCGGGGGAGACCGCGCGGGTTGCCGTGCCGCAACGCGGTGTGGAACCCGGTCCGCGTGGTGCTCGCCTGGAACGCCTCGCCGGCGACCTTGGTACGCCAGATCCGGGCGAGGTAGTGCCATCGGTAGTCCAGCAGCGCGCCGGTGTTGATCAGCACGGCGCTGCCGAGGCGATCGGAGTTGCGCGCCGCCCACTCCAGTCCCCAGGGGCCGCCGAAGTCGTGGAGCACGAGGTGGGCGCGCTCGACCCCCAGCTCGTCCAGAGCGAGCCCCAGGAAGCGCGCGTAGCCCTCGACCGTGTAGTCGAACGTGTCGGGTTTGTCGGCCCGCCCGAACCCGGGCAGGTCGAATGCCACCGCGCGGGCGTACGGCGAGACCCGGCTGAGCAGGTCGTCCCAGTCCCGGCGCGACCCGGGGTTGCCGTGTACGAACACGATCGCCTCCGACGCGCCCGCATCCCCCGTGGACGACACCGGGACCGAGAGCCCGTCGATCGTCGCGCGGTCCCCGGTCACGCCCGCCGGGAGCGGGCCACCATCGGCGTGGGCGCCGGCCAACGGCTCGACGTTGCGCGACTTATGGCCGGAGAGCTTGACCGCGATCGCGCGGCGCATCATCCGGGCGAACTCCGGGTCGGTCGGCGTGATCGAACGCGACCCGAACGCCCAGAAGCCCTGCGCGCAACGGGAGTCGGTCGACGCACCGGCGAACAGCAGTCGCTCGATCGCGCTGAACGGCCGTCCGCTGGCGTAGTCCGACGTCATCAGGAAGTGGCCCAGCAGACGGCGGCGGTGCTTGCGGCGGTAGCGCTCGAGCGCCGTGTCGAGCTCGGCGTCGGGCGCCTGGCGGCTGAGCGGGCGCGCCAGCTCGTCGGCCAGCCACTCCCCGGACTGCAGCGCGAACCCGCAGCCGATGCCCCACAGCGGGTCGGCCGCCATCGCGGCGTCGCCGACGAACGCCAGCCCAGGTCGTCCCGCGCGTCGCGTCGTGTTGGGCATCTCGAGCTTTCCGATCAGCTTTGAGACCCGCTCGGCTCCGGCCACGTCGGGCGCACCGGGGAGACCCTGGAAGTAGCCCCCGAAGTTGCGCTCGAGGTCGCGCTTGAACCAGGTCGCGCGGTCCAGACTGATGAACACGGCCATCAGCGTGAGGCCGTCGTCCTGGACGAACGCGTAGGCCACGTCGGGGTCAAGCAGCCACATCAGCGACGTGTTCCCGGTCGACAGCGGGAGGTCGCGGTAGTAGGCGAAGTAGGCGAACCGGCCGTGGGACATGGTTCGCGTGCGGACGCCAGCAATCTGGGCCACGGAGGAGTCGCGCCCGTCTGCGGCGACCACGACCCTGGCGGAGAGCTCGCGTTCGCTGCGGTCGCGGTCGGAGACCCGGACACCGGTCGGCCTGCCGTTGGACCCCAGCAACCCGGTGACGGTCTGTCCCTGCATCAGGTCGACTCCGGTGGTCTCGCCCGCGAGCTCGCGCAGCATCGGGTCGAGCTTCTCGCGGCGAATGTCATAGCCGTACCGCGGGTGGCGGTAGTCGTCGTCGAGATCGGGACGGATCCAGCCGTAGCGCGTCCAGATCTGCGCGCTGTTGCGGATCCCGCCGGCCGTCTCGATCTGGTCCGCCAACCCCAGACGCTCGATCGTCGGCGTGGCGCTCGACTGGATGAAGTGCGTGCATACGGTCTTGTAGGCCGCCGGATCCGGTCGCTGCTCGAGCAGGGCGACCGTGGCGCCCGCGCGGCCGAGCAGCGCGGCCGTCGTGCAGCCGGCGACGCTCGCGCCCACGACCGCGACGTCGTACTCGCTGGAACCTGACATTTGACCCCCTTGTTGCCGGCTCTCTAAGCGCGAAGCATGACGCACCGATTTCCGGCGCGCAAGGCGCTCGTGATGAAGATCACGTAAGTGTCTGGGCCGGGTCAGCGTTGACGCAGCGGTCCAGCTCCTTGACCAGCAGCCGCCCCAGGAAGACCCGGCACGCTCGGCCGCGGATCTCGACGCGGGTGCGGCGGACCTGCCAGCCGGTGTCGTAGTAGGCCACGTTCAGCGCCGCCAGGCACTCCGGCGTCGTCGCTCGCGGCCGAGCGGCCATCACGGAGTCAGGGTCGGCGGAGTGCCCGGGATCGGACGGGTTCGAAGCGGCGAAGTACGTGGGCCCGAGCACCTCGTGGCCCCATTCGTGGGCGACCGTCTGGCACAGGTTGTAGAAGCCCCCCGGATACCGGGCGGCGTTCGAGACGCCGGCCGCCTGCAAGTCGATCCGGCAGGGATCGAACTCCGCCAGTCCCGAGATCGGCCGGTCGAGCTCGATCACGACGATCGCCGGCTGCCCGCACTTCGGCGTCCAGCCGGCCCAGAACTGCCGAGCGGCGAGGACGGACTGCAACAGCGCCGCGTTGCGGGTGACCGGGAGCCGCGCGTGCGCGTGCACGGGCTTTGCGCGGAACACGATCGACCGCTGGGTGCGGTGGCCGTCAGCCGCCTGCGCGGCCGAGCCGAGAACGAGGCTCGCGACCAGAGCGGCCGTCACTGTGCGCCACATGCGGCGAGAACATCACCGCGGGCGCCGTGGTGTGACGCGCGTGCGAAAAGGTGGGGGCTTGGGGCTCGAGGCGCCCGGGATCTGCGCTCAAGCGGTCGGCTGCCCCGGATCCGGGGCCGGCTGGACCGGATCGGATGCCGGCGTGGGGGCCGCTGGCTCGCGGACGTCCTTCAGCGCGAAGTAGAGCACCGATGCGCTCAGCGCCGTGATCGGCGCGATCGCCGCATTGACGCCCCATTGCACGAGCGCGCGCCCGCCGGACCCGAGTGGGGAGGCGACGATCCCGACCAGCAGGCTGGCGATCACGACCGCGATGTAGACCAGCACGATCACGCCGAACACGTTCCAGCCGTTGCCGCGGACGAGGTCCTGGCTGCGGCCGAAGGCGGCGAGCACGCCCGGGCGCTCGAGCACGGTCACGGGCGCGACCACCGCCCAGATCGTCATCAGGATCAGGCCGGGGATGATCAGCAGCACGAACCCGATCGCGACCGAGATCCCGAAGATCAGCGAGACCAGTAGCAGCGGCCCGAGCACGGGCTCGACGCCTCTCACCAGATCGCCGATCGAGCTGTCGCGTCGGCCGTCCTGGATGTCCTGCACGAGCTCGACGACGATCCCCTGATACAGGGTGCTGAGGATCCAGAACAGGAGCGTGACCAGGAACCGCGTCGCACCGGACAGCACCCAGTAGACGAGGAACTGCACCGCGAACAGCACCAGCGCGGTCCCGATCAGCACGCCTGCGTGCTCGCGGTAAATAGACCACACGCGTTCGACCACCCACCCTGCGCTGATCTGCTGCACACGCATAGCGGCCAGTATGCCCGACCGCAGTTACGGTCCGGTCAGCAGCCGGACCCGCCGGTGGCGGCCTCGCAGCGGTGGTCCGGACGCGGGTGTACGGTGTGCACAGCGATGCGGGGCGGACGCCACGAGTGGGGAGGTCCGGCGAGGGCTGTGGCCCTTGCGCTCGTGTGCATGCTCGGGCTGCTCGCATTCGCGGGCTCGGCATCGGCGGCCGGGCACAAGCGGGCCGCACGCGATGTGGACCCCGACGGTCCGTCGGGCTACTACGTGACGTACGTGGCCAGATGGTGCAGCGACTACACCGACATCTACGCCAACAAGTCGCGCAACGACATCATGGAGAGCCTCCGCGACCTGGGGCCGGATTCGCAGTATCTCGACAGCGACGAGCTGGTCAACCCGGACGCGGAGAGCAAGCCCCCGCAGGACGGCTGCCACCCGATAACGGGGTGGGACTTCAAGCTCGGCAAGGGTATCCAAGCCGGGGTGGACACCGGGGTGTGGGGATCGCTGTCAAGGGTCACCGACCCCTATGACACGACGATCACCACCCAGGCGACGACGCCGCTGCTCAACCAGAACGCCCAGCCGGTCGACGACGAGATGATCACGGGCGCGACCACGGTCGAGCTCACCAATGCCGAGCGCGCCCAGGTCGGGGGCGGGAGCTCACTGTGGATGCAGGGCGGAGTCCCGGGGGACCCGGTCCTGACCGCCAAGTTCCCAGGCCCGCAGTACGGGTTCGGGGCGCTGCGCTGCGCGACCGACGCCGTCAACGGCGACAACGTCGAGTACATCTACTTCCCGGCCGGCATCAAGCACGTGTTCTGCTACGGCATCTACGTCAAACCGCCGCCGACGTCCGGGACGATCACGATCGCCAAGCGCGTGGTCGGCGCTCCGGTCGGCACATCACCGACGTTCCCGTTCAATGGCGATCTGTCCTATGACCCCAACGGCTTCGCCCTCGGGGACGGCGGGTCGATGGACTTCTACCGTGCCGGCGGGACCCCCAACCGGCAGCCCGTGACCTGGACGGTGACCGAGGGAGCGGTCGACGGCTTCCGGCTGAGTTCGGTCGACTGTAGCTCGGTTACCGACAGCGGCGGTCCGGGGCAGAGCAGCTCGACGGTCGACGGCAGCACGGTCCACGTCGGCCTGATCGCCGGGGAGCACGTGACCTGCCTGTTCACCAACACCTACGTGCCCCCGCCTGGCGGCCTGGTGATTCGCAAGGTGACCAGAGGAGGTATCGGCAGTTTTGCTTACACCGTCACCCCGGTCGGGGGCGGTGGGAGTCGCCAGGTGACCGCCACGACCACGCACCGAGGCGTCCCGGCCACCGCCGAGCCGTCGTTGGAGTCGCTGGATCCCGGCACGTACCGGATCCGCGAGCGGGCGCCCGACTCCGACAGCGGGCACTGGCGAGCCGTGTCGGTCACCTGCGACGGCCACCGGCTCACGGCCAGGCGGGCGGTCACGGTCGAGGTCGAGAGCGCACAGGCGAGTACCTGCACGTTCTATAACCGGTTCATCCCGGCCGGCTCGATCTCGATCTCGAAGGTCAGCCTCGGCGGCATCGGGACGTTCTCGTTCCTGGTGGATCAGCGCACTTCGAACACAACCACGCAGTACCGCCAGCACGCCACCACCTCGGCGGCGGGCGTGCCGGCCGGCGCGGTGCCCGATGGCCCCGGCGACGAGACCGGCCATCTGAGGCTGGGCCGCTACCTGATCGTCGAGCAGTTTCCCGTGTCAGACCCACCGCACGCGTGGTCGGTGACGTCGGTCTACTGCGATGGCGAGGCGCAGCCGTTCAGCGCGGGCACGATCGAGGTGCACTTGACCCGCCGGGAGCCGCACGTCCACTGCGTCTACACCGATACGTTCACGCCGGAGCCCCCGCCGATCCCTCCGCCGCAGCCGCCGACCCCTCCGCCCGGACCGCCACCTCCGCCGAAGCCTCCCGCTCCGCCCCCGGAGCCCGACGTCAACCCGATTTACGCCAATGCCGATCTGTCGGTGACCAAGCGCGCCCTCAGCCGCTCGGTGACCGTCGGGCACGCGGTGACCTACCGGGTAGTCGTCCGCAACCACGGTCCCGCGGCCGCCCAACAGGTGTACGTCGCCGAGCAGACGAGGGTGATCCCGGCCAAGATCCTGTGGATCCACACTTCCAAGGGCACTTGCAGGATTCGCCCGAGGCCGAACTGCTCGCTCGGGAACCTGAAGAATGGCGCTCGGGTGGTGATCACAGCCCGCGTGATCGCGCGCCGCGTGTCGTCTGGCTTCGTCAACCACGTTGCCGTCGGCAGTGCCACGGACGACTCGAACCTCGCCAACAACGTCGCTCAGGCGCGGGTGCGGGTGACGCCGGCGCCGCCCAGGCCGCCGGTCCCACCGGTCACCGGCTGAGCTGCGGCGCCGCACTACGATCGACGCGTGCCATCACCATGGCCGCAGAGCCCGCCGTCGGCCGAGCACCGCGCCGCCTACGCCGAGGCCGAGACGCGCCCGTTCTGGTGGGACACGCTCGCGCCGCGCGACGCACACGAGCCGCTGGCCGAGACGATCGACGCCGATCTGTGCATCGTCGGCGGGGGGTTCACCGGGCTGTGGGCGGCGCTGTATGCCAAGCATGTGGATCCGGGGCGCGATGTTGTCGTGCTCGAGGCGACGCGCTGCGGGCACGGCGCCAGCGGGCGCAACGGCGGCTTCCTGCAGGCGTCGCTGACGCACGGAATCGCGAACGGCCAGACCCGGTTCGCGGACGAGCTGGAGACGCTCGAGCGGCTCGGGCTCGAGAACTTTGACGACCTCGCAGCCGACGTCGGCAGCCTCGGGATCGACGCCGAGTACGAGGCCACGGGCGACCTCTTGGTGGCGCTCAAGGACCATGAGCTGGCCGAGCTCGAGTCAGACGCGGAGCTGTTTGCACGCTTCGGCCAGGACGCGGAGGTCCTGCATCGCGAGCAGGCCCGCGCGCGGCTGAACTCGCCGCTGGTGCTCGGTGGCCTGTTTGTGCGCGGGGGCGCCGCGTTGGTGAACCCCTCGAAGCTGTGCGACGGGCTCCGAGCCGCCGCCGGCCGCGCCGGCGTCCGGCTCTGCGAGTACAGCCCGGTGCGGAGGCTGGGCAAGACCGAGGCCGGCGTGCTGGTCGCGACCGACGGGGGCATCGTCCTGGCGCGGCGGGCGCTGCTGGCCACCAGCGCCTACCCGCCGCTGCTGCCCGCGATCGGCCGCTACGTGGCGCCGCTCTACGACTATGCCATGGTCACCGAGCCGCTCGACCGAGGACGACGGGAGTCGATCGGATGGCGGGGGCGGGAGGGCATCGGCGACATGGGCAATCAGTTCCACTACTACCGCCTGACCGCCGACGATCGGATCCTGTGGGGCGGCTACGACGCCGTGTACCGCCACGGCGGGCCGGTGGGGCCGGAGCTCGACGACCACGAGCCCACGTTCGCGCGACTGTCCCAGCACTTCTTCACCCAGTTCCCCCAGCTCGAAGGCCTGCGGTTCAGCCACCGCTGGGGCGGGGCGATCGACACCTGCAGCCGCTTCTCGGTGTTCTTCGGGCGGGCGCTGCAGGGCCGCGTGGTCTATGCCCTGGGCTACACCGGACTGGGCGTCGGCGCCAGCCGGTTCGGAGGCCGCGTGGCGGTAGACCTGCTCGATGGCCGCGCTACCGAGGCTACGGCCCTTTCGCTGGTCCGTCGCCGCCCGCTGCCGTTCCCGCCCGAGCCGCTGCGCACCGCGGTGATCGAACTGACACGCAACCGGCTCGCCGCCGCCGACCGCAACCAGGGGAGGCGCGGGATCTGGCTGCGTTCGCTGGACCGGCTCGGTCTGGGGTTCGACAGCTGAAGCGATGAAGTTCCGTCGCGGGGGCGGTCAGGCGCGGCGGTTTGATAACGGGATCGTGCTGCTGCGCTACCACGCCCGCTGACACTCCCCGCGCGACCCGGCGTCACTTATGATCGACTCCCCGGCCCGGCCGGGCGATGAGCGCCGGAGATCGAAACAGGAGAGTGATTCGTGGCCGTAACCGTCAGCAATCTGCAGAACTTCATCGACGGCGAGTTCGTCGCCTCGCAGGCAGGCGAGACCGCCCCGGTGATCAACCCGGCAACCGGCGAGGAGATCGCCCAGGCCGCGAACTCCGATGCCGCTGACGTCGACCGGGCGGTGAAGGCCGCGACCAAGGCATTTGAGACCTGGAGCCGCACCACTCCTGCCGACCGCTCGCTGGCACTGCTGAAGCTGGCCGACGCGATCGAGGAGAACGGCGACGAGATCGCCGCGATCGAGTCCGAGAACGCCGGCAAGCCGATCGAGTCGGTCAAGGCCGACGAGATCCCCGCGATCGTCGATCCGCTGCGCTTCTTCGCCGGCGCTGCCCGCTGCCTGGAGGGCAAGTCGGCCGGCGAGTACCTCGAGGGCTACACGTCGATCATCCGCCGCGAGCCGGTCGGCGTGGTCGGGCAAATCGCGCCCTGGAACTACCCGCTGATGATGGCGATCTGGAAGATCGGGCCGGCGCTGGCCGCCGGCTGCACCACGGTGCTGAAGCCGGCTCCGACGACGCCGGCGTCGGCCGTCCGCCTCGCCGAACTGGCCGCGGACATCTTCCCGAAGGGCGTGCTCAACCTGGTGCTCGGCGGCAACGACCCGGGTGCGGCGCTGGTCGAGCACCCCGACGTGGCGATGGTGTCGCTGACCGGATCGGTCGACACCGGCAAGTGGATCGCCGAGCACGCCGCCTCGTCGCTCAAGAAAGTCCACCTCGAGCTCGGCGGCAAGGCCCCGGTGGTCGTGTTCGACGACGTCGATATCGAGGCGGCCGCCGAGGCGATCGCCGGCTTCGGTTACTACAACGCCGGGCAGGACTGCACCGCGGCCACGCGCGTGCTGTCGAGCGCCCGGATCTACGACGACCTGGTGGCGAGCCTCGCCGAGCAGGCCAAGGGCCAGGTGCTGGGCGACACCGACTCCGCCGATACCACGCTGGGCCCGCTCAACAGCGAGCGCCAGCGCGAGCGAGTCGAGGGCTTCCTCGCGCGCAAGCCCGACTGGGCCGAGATCGTCACCGGCGGCAGCGAGCCCGACCGGCGGGGCTTTTACCTCGAGCCCGCGGTGATCTCGGGCCTGCGCCAGGATGACGAGATGATCCAGCGCGAGATCTTCGGCCCGGTGATCACCACCCAGCAGTTCTCCGACGAGGCCGAGGCGATCGCCTGGGCCAACAGCACTCCCTACGGGCTCGCCTCATCGGTGTGGACGCGTGACGTCAGCCGGGCGCTGCGGGTGTCGGCCGCGCTGAGGTTCGGGTGCGTGTGGATCAACAACCACGGTCTGCTGACCAGCGAGATGCCCCACGGCGGCTACAAGCAGTCGGGCTATGGCAAGGACCTGTCGATGTACAGCCTCGAGGACTACACGCAGGTCAAGCACATCATGGCCGCGCTGGACTTCTAGCAGCCGCAGCCGCTACGAGGAGCTGGACACGCTAAACGGCCGGGATCTGCCGAGCACCCGGCCGTTAGCGTCCAGCGCCTGAAGCGTGAATTCCTGACCGCCCGCCTTGACCGGGATCGCGGTTTCAAAGCCCGCCTTCGCGGCGGTCGCCAGCGCCTGCGCGCCGCCGCCAGAGCCGCCCAGCAGCTTCCATGAAGCGACCTCAGTGGCGCCGTTCCAGCTGGCGTAGACGGTCGTCTTGCCGTCCTTGAGCTGGGCCGCGCCGGCGGGCGGGTACGTCGGTTGGCCGACCCACTTCTGGACGGTGGCCCGGTAGCTGAGATCGGGCTTGGGCAGCACGACGTCGAAGATCAGCTTGCCCTGCGGGTCGAACTCGGAGAAGAACGGCTGCGATCCCCACCCGACGAACGTGTCGCCGTTGGACAGCGGCTGGGTGCTGCCCATGTAGTCGGCGTCGAACTTGTTGCCGTGCGAGTACTCGGTGGTGAGCGTGGCCGTCCGGGCCTGCTGGTTGAGCTTGAGCGCCAGACCGCGCGACGGCGCGGTCGGCGTGACGTAGGTCCCACCGCCGGTGATCTGGCAGCAGTGGTCGTCGAACATCGTCAGCGTCGAGTCCGGGTGCAGGGCCACGTCGTGCTGCCAGGCGAAGTCGGCCTTCGGGCCCAGCTTGAAGCTCGAGTGCTTGCCGCCCAGCGTCCACTGGATCTTGCCGCTGGCCCTGTCGACCTTGTATGCGGCCCAGGTGTTGCGCATCGACACGACGAACGTGCCGTCGGCGTGCAGGTCGATCGCGTTGACGTGATAGGCGTCCCACGGGAACCCGTTGGTCGGCAGCGTCGCGTAGGAATCGTCCAGCGGGATGTGATCGAGTGCGTCCCAGCTGTAGAGCAGCTTGCCGGTCCTGAGGTCGTACTCCTGCACGGCCGAGTCGATCAGCGCGCCGTTGTAGGCGCCGCCGTACCTGGACAGGTCCATCGGGACGTTCTTGTTGGCGGTGACCCAGGCGTGGTTTCCGCGGACCAGCAACTCGTGCAGGGTCGGGATCCAGCCGTCGACGCCCTTCACCGTCGCCACTTGCTGGTAGCGCTGGTTGACGATCACGTCCTCGCCGGTGATCGTGGCGCCGGCATTGGTCAGCTCTCCCTGCCACCACGACAGGGCGGGCTTGCCCTGGTAGGTCTGCAGGTCGAGGTTCGACGCGACGACGTCCTCGGGAACGGGCTTGAACCACACCGGCGAGAGGTGGTTGTCGTAGATCAGCGGCCCGCTCTGGCCGGCGATCGGCGGGTGCGAGAGGTCATAGAAGTTGGCGACGAAGATGTCGCCGTCGGGCAACTGGTTGAGGTCCTTGGGCACGACCGCGGCCCGCGCGATCGGCGGGTGCAAACCGGGCTCGGACACATAGCTGTAGGTGTCCCGCGTGGTGTAGGCGCCGATCGGGGCGCCGTGGGAGCCCCCGAACGCGAAGTCGACGGCGACGAACGCGACGACCACGAGCGCGACCCCGCCGAGCACCGCCGGCCGACGCGACCCCGACTCCGACGGAGCCTTGGCGACCATCGTGAACGTGACCACCGCGGCCGCGGCCGTCAGGAACGCGCCGATCAGGTAGGCAAGCCGGAAGCCGTCGGTCAGCGCCTGTGGGACGTCGTGGCCGTGGCCGATCAGCCGGGTGCTGAGCTGGGTGGCGAGCGTGATCAGGAGCGCGAGCCCAAGCCCGCCGCCGATCTGGCGCGAGGTGTTGACGAGCCCCGAGGCCAGGCCGGTCTGGCCCTCCTTGGCGCCCTGGGTGGCGGCGATCGTGGACGGGACGATCGACATCCCGATCCCGGCCGCGGTCAGCAGGCCGGGGATCATCACGTACACGATCGAGCTGCCGCTGGCGGCGATCTTGGTGAACAGCAGCATCCCCGCGGTCATCATGATCAGGCCACCGCCTAGCACCAGCCGCACCCCGTAGCGGCTGACCAGCTTGCCCGCACGGGAGGCCACGAGCATGATCACTAGCGTCATCGGCAGGAACGTCAGGCCCGTGTGCAGCGGCGACAGCCCGAGCACCTGCTGCAGGTACAGGGAGCTGAGGAACCACATCGGAAACAGGGCCGAGCTGAACAGCAGCACGATCCCGTTGGCCACCTTCAGCGGCTTGGTCAGCAGCTTGAACGGGACCAGCGGGTCGGAGGCCACACGCGTCTCGACCATCACGAACACGGCGAGCAGCAGCAGGCCGAGGATGATCGGACCGAGCGCGGCGAATGCGCTCCACCCGTTGGTCCCGGCCTTGACCACGCCGTAGACGAGGATGACCTGCCCGAGGGTCAGCGTCACCGCTCCGGCCAGGTCGAACGAGCGGTCGGGGGCGCGGCGGCGGTTGGTCACGACCGTGTAGGCGATCGCCGCGGCGCCGAGCCCGATCGGGGGGTTGATCAGCAGCACCCAACGCCAGCTCAGCTCCTCGGTGATCACGCCGCCGAGCAGCGTCCCAGCGGCGCCGCCGGCGCCGTTCATCGCCGCCCACAGCCCGATCGCCCGGTGCAACTGGGGCCCGGGCGGGAACGACGAGGTGATGATCGCCAGCGAGGACGCCGCCATGAACGCGCAGCTGAAACCCTGCACGCCGCGGGCGACGATCAGCAGACCGCTGCTGGGAGCCAGGCCGCCGGCCAGCGATGTCAGCGAGAACAGGATCAGTGCGGCCACGAACGTTCGCCGCTGGCCGAAGTGGTCGGCAGCGCGGCCGCCGAGCATCAGGAAGCTCGCGAACGTGATCGCGTAGGCGTCGACCACCCACTGCAGGTCCGCCGAGGAGAAGTTGAGCGCGGCCTGGATCGAGGGCAGCGCCACGTTGACGATGCTCAGGTCCAGGATCACCATGAACTGAGCCACGCAGCAGACAACCAGGATCCACGTCGAGCGCGAATCCAGCCGTGATCGGGACCCGCCCGGCGGGCTGGGCGGCTCGCCCGTGGGTCCGGCGGGACCGTCGGTTATCGGCGGCGCCGCTACGGCGCCCTCGCCACCGCCTTGCCGTTGTGCCACGTCACCGCCGTCTGTCATCAGGTCGTGAGATGCCGTCCTCCCCCTTCAGATCATGCCGGGACGACATGGGCCTGGAAGGCGCGCCGATTCTACTCAACCGCCCAGGCGACATCCGGGCGTGCCGCGTCCGCCGACGGCAGCAACTATCGACCGCCGAAAACATTTGTACCCTGAGGACTGACGTCTGCGAGCGAAGAGGAGTCCAGCCGATGAAACGAGCCTTGATCTCCGCCGTCGCGATTGCCGTGGCGGTGGCAGGCTGTGGCAGTTCCGGCGGCTCGAGCAGCAGCTCGACCAGCACGCCGGCGGCTGCGACGAGCACGCCGACCACGACTAAGGCCAAGAAGCAGGACCTGCAGAAGAAGAAGAAGCAGGTCCACCACAAGAAGAAGCCCAAGCCCAAGCCGACGACAACCGCTGCCGCTGCGAGCTCGCCGACGACGACGTCCTCGCCTGCCCCGATGACCACGTCCTCGGCCCCGGCTCCGACGACCACGTCATCCGCGCCGACGCCGACGGCTCCGGCGTCGCCGACGACAACGGCCTCCGCTCCGGCTCCGACGACGACACACTCCTCCCCGCCGCCGCCGACCACTCACTCAAAGCCGCCGTCGATCCCGACGACGACCGGTCCGACGACTACCGGTCCTCCCGGGGGTTACTAGCTCTCACCCGCGGCCACCCCTGGCGGGGCGGGCGCTGGAAAACCGGTTGTCACGTCTTCTTGGTTTGGCGTGTCTGCGCTGTGAGCATGCGTATGTCGAGCGAGGATCTATCGATGGACGACAACCGGCAACTGGTCGCTCAGTTCGAAGAGCACCGCGGGCGCCTCAGAGCGGTGGCCTACCGGATGCTCGGCTCCGCCAGCGAGGCCGACGACGCGCTGCAGGAGGCCTGGCTGCGCGTCAGCCGGGCCGACACCGACGCAGTCGAGAACATGGGCGGCTGGCTGACCACGGTGGTCGCCAGGGTGTGCCTGAACATGCTGCGCTCGCGCAAGTCGCGCCGGGAGGAGCCGCTGGACACCAACGTGCCGGACCCGATCATCAGCCGGGACGAACGGAGCGACCCCGAGCAGGAGGCGTTGTTGGCCGACTCGGTCGGGTTGGCGCTGCTGGTCGTGCTCGAGACGCTGACCCCGCCCGAGCGGCTGGCGTTCGTCCTGCACGACATGTTCGCGGTGCCGTTCGAAGAGATCGGCCCGATCGTCGACCGCTCGCCTGAGGCGGCGCGGCAGCTCGCCAGCCGAGCCCGCCGCCGAGTGCGCGGCGGCGCGGCGGCGCCCGACGTCGACCTCGAGCGCCAGCGCGAGGTCGTCAACGCGTTCTTCGCCGCCGCCCGGGAGGGCAACTTCGAGGCGCTGGTCGCGGTGCTCGATCCCGACGTGGTGCTGCGCTCCGACGGGGGCACGGCGCGGCCGGGCATGTCCGTGCTCGTGCGCGGCGCCGAGACCGTAGCCAGCCGGGCGGTCACGTTCGGACGGTTCGCCCCCGACGCGCGCCCGGCGGTGGTCAACGGCGTCGCCGGCGCGGTCGTGGCTCCGCGCGGCCAGGCGTTCTCGGTGATGAGCTTCACCGTGGCCAACGGGCGGATCGTGGCGATCGACGTGCTGGTCGATTCCGACCGGTTGCGACAGCTCGATCTGAGCGGGTTAGACGACTGACCAACTCGCCTCGCTCGGGCTCGATGAGCCGATAGGCTGCGAGCCCGTTCAAGAAACCTAGACGCAGTCGGTTGAGGAGGTCCGATGGGCTTCGATCAGTACCACGAGCCGCCTGGCGAACTACCCACGGCCACGCGGACATTCGCGCGCCTGTGTGCGTCGCTCACCGAGGAGGCCGAGGCGATCGGTTGGTATCAGCAGCGCCTGGCGGTCGAGACCGATCCCGAGGCGGTCGCGGTGATGGAGGACGCCCAGGGCGAGGAGTTCAAGCACTTCGCGATGGATCTCGAGTTCCTGTTGCGCCGCACGCCGGCATGGCGTCAGGTGGCGCAGGGCATCCTGTTCCAGAGCGGTGACATCGTCGAGCACGGCGAGCAGGCGGAGGCGGAGGCGCTCGAGGAGGGCGGCTCCGGGGCCGGAGGAAGCTACGACGACGGGTCGCTCGGCATCGGCGGCCTGAGAGGAGCGCAGCGATGAACCACTTGCTTCGTGGACACGCGCCGATCAGCGACGCCGGCTGGAGCATGCTCGACGAGGAGGCGCGCCAGCGGCTGACGCCGGCGCTGGCCGCCCGCAAGCTGGTCGACTTCTCGGGCCCGAACGGCTGGGAGTACTCGGCCACCAATCTCGGCCGCACCAAGCCGGTCACGTCGGCGCCATGCGAGGGCGTGAGCGGGCTGCAGCGCCAGGTGCTGCCGCTGGTCGAAGTTCGCGCCGACTTCGAGCTCAGCCGCTCCGAGCTGCGCGACGCCGATCGCGGCGCCGAGGACGCCGACCTGGAGGCGCTCGACCGGGCCGCCCACCAGATCGCGGTCGCCGAGAACGTCGCCGTGTTCCACGGCTGGCACGGCGTGCTCGCCGGGATCGCGGAGTCAAGCCCGCACGACAAGCTCGAGCTCGGCCAGGACGCCGACCTGTACCCCCGCCGGGTGGCCACCGCCGTCGAGCGGTTGCTGCGCAACGGGATCGCCGGGCCCTACGGGCTCGCGCTCGGCCGCGAGGAGTACCGGCTGGTGGCCGAGACCGCCGAGCACGGCGGCTACCCGCTGTTCGACCACCTCGGCCGGATCCTCGGAGGCTCGATCGTGTGGGCGCCGGGCGTCGAGGGCGCGGCCGTGGTCAGCCTGCGCGGTGGCGACTTCCTGTTCGAGTCCGGACAGGACCTGTCGATCGGCTACGACTCGCACGACGCCGACGTGGTCCGCCTGTATCTCGAGGAGAGCTTCAGCTTCCACGTGGCCACGCCCGAGGCTGCGGTCGTCCTCACGGGGTAGCGCGTTCGGCTGGAGCGGGCGGCGAGAGGCGGGGGCGGGACGTGAAACCGACGTATATCGTCGCTTTCACGTCCCGCCTTGCCCTGGGCCCCGGTGGCGTCGTGCTGTGGCGGCGACAAAACGGACGATCGGGGGTGGAGCATGACGCTCAAGCTGAGCGCAGTCGGGATCGTGGCGATCGCGCTGGGGCTCGCGGCACCGGGTGCGGCGCTGGCGGCAGGTGAGCCGCGGGTCACCTACACGGCCAACGGCACGCTGCAGGAGAACGCGGGGATGAACCCGGGGTGCGACACCAACGGCGTGACGCCGTGCTTCGTCGGCAGCGCCTCGGCGACGTTCCGCCTCAGCGGGCTGAGCTCGGCGTTCGACCCGATTGCGATCACCGGCGAGACAAGGTCAGCGGCGCGTTTGTCTCGCAGGCCTCACGCCAGAACATGGCGGTGGCGGCGAGCTACCAGAGCAGCGACACCTACTACGACGGGGACTTCAACGGCGTCACCGCGCAGGCCTGCTCGGCCAGCTACACGGTCGATCCGGCCACGCCGCCGGCGATCGTGCGGGTGCTGCCGTCGGGCCCGCGGTCGGGCCTGATCGTGACCGAGGCGCCCCGAAGCTCGCCGCCGCCGGCCAGCCCCACTGCACCGTCTTCAACGCCGCCACCTACGCGGTCCCCGACGAGCGCTACCCGGACTTCATGACCGCCCAGGCCGAGATCACGCCGAACATGCTGCGCGGCTCGGTCAACTGGACCGGGACGATCCACATCGAGCCGATCTGCGAGACGATCGACAAGCGGGCCGGTGGGCACACCCAGTCCGTCGACGTCCCCAACGGCGGGGCTGCGATCGCCGCCGGCGCCAGACCACGCTGGCGCCCGGGGACGGCGGCAGCTACACGCTGGCCGGGGGGACCAGGCTGGCCGTCCAGCCGGTTGCTTCAGCTTCACGACCGACAAGCCGTCGATCATCAAGCTGATCAGCGGCCGGATCTACGGCGCGATCAGCTCGGGATCCGACCAGGTGATGGACGCGGTCCAGGGCGCGGTCACCCGCGCGTTCGGCAGCTCCGCGGGCCGCGGACACGGAGCCGCGGGCGCGGCCGCCGCCGCGAAGGCCCGGTTCACGCTCGACGCCCAGCCGCACGGCAAGCGGATCGTGGACGTGCTCAGTGGTGGCGTGAAGCTGACCGCCAAGTACCACCACGTGGTGGTCAGGGCGGCCCGGACGCTGCTGCTGTCGCCCAACGGGTCTCACCGGGCCGCCAAGTCGCCCGCCGCGGACCGCCGGCTCGTCCCCCGCGGGCACGGGTAGCCGCTTCCAAAGCGGGGGCGGGACGTGAAAGCGACGTATATCGTCGCTTTCACGTCCCGCCTTGTCCCCAGGGCGATACCGTCAACGTCTGGCGGCTACCGGGCGCCAGGCGAGAGGAGTTCGGATGACGACGATGATCGGGCCGCTGCGCCGCGCCGTGCAGGTCGCCCCCGAGCGCTCGGCGGTCCGGTGCGGCGAAGTCGAGCTGACCTACGGCGAGATGTGGGACCGCACTCGCCGGCTGGCCGGGGGACTGCAGGAGCTCGGGCTGACACCGGGCGACCGCGTGGCGGTCGTCGCCGGCAACTGTCACCGCTATCTCGAGCTCTACCAGGCCGTTCCCGGCGCCGGACTTGCGCTGGTGCCGCTGAACCAGCGCCACACCGCCCCAGAGCTCGCCTACGCGCTCGAGGACTCGGGCGCGCGCGTCCTGTTCGCGGGAGCCGGGGTCGACCTACCGGGCGGGTCGGTCGGCCACGTGATCGACCTCGACGACGCCTATGAGGCGCTGCTGGCTGGCGCCCGACCCGTCGACTTCGCGGACACGCTGGCCCCGGAGACGATCGCGGGCCTGTTCTACACGGGGGGCACCACCGGCGCGGCCAAGGGCGTGATCCTCACCCATCGCAACCTGATCGCCAACGCCCTGCACTTCCAGGGCGCGTGGCCGTTCGGCCCCGACACCCGGTGGCTGATCATCCCGCCGCTGTTCCACGCGGCCGGCTCGATCGCGGTCCTGGCCATGGTCTGGCACGCCGGGCGCCAGGTGGTGCTGCCGGCGTTTGACCCGGGCGCGGCGCTTGACCTGATCGAGGCCGAGCGGATCAACGCGACGCTGGTGGTGCCGACGATGCTCGCCGCGATCTGCGACGAGCAACGGGCCCGTCCGCGCGACACATCGTCGCTGGCGCTGATCAGCCACGGCGGCGCCCCGGTCGCGACCGAGACGCTGCGCCGCGCGCGCGAGGCGTTCCCCGGCGCACAGCTGATGCACATCTACGGCACCACCGAGACCGCGCCGATTGCGACGATCCTCCCCCACGAGGAGCTGCTGCTGGATGCGCCCCAGGCCCGGTCCTGCGGCCAGCCGGCGGTCGGGGTCGAGGTCGCCGTGGTCGACCTCGAGGACGGGTCATCGGCGCGCGCGGGCGCGGTGGGGGAGGTGGCGATCCGCGGCGACAACGTGATGGCCGGCTACTGGAACAAGCCGCGCGAGACCGCCGAGGCGCTCAGCGGCGGCTGGTATCGCACCGGCGACCTCGGCTACATGGATGACCACGCGTTCCTGTACCTGGTCGATCGCACCAAGGACATGATCGTGTCGGGCGGCGAGAACGTGTACAGCACGGAGGTCGAGGAGGCCCTGTACGGACACCCCGCAGTGCTCGAGGCGGCCGTGTTCGGGATCCCCGACGAGCGCTGGGGCGAGGCCGTGCACGCGGTGGTCGTGCCGCGCAGCGACGTCGCCGAGGACGACCTGCTGCGCCACTGCCGGGAGCTGATCGCGGCCTACAAGGTCCCCAAGCGGATCGAGCTGCGCACCGAACCGCTGCCCAAGTCGGGTGCCGGCAAGGTGCTCAAGCGCGAGCTGCGCGCGCCGCACTGGAAGGGTCACGGGGCGATGATCGCCGGCGCGTGACCCTTCCCGCGGCCCCAAGCCCTACTCGTCCCAGGCCTGCACCCCGGTCATCCGCGCGATCCGGCCGTCGCGCAGCTCCATGAACGCGGCGCACGCCACCCCGGCGCCGTCGGGGTAGCGGCAGGCCTCGCGGAACGCGGCGCGATCGCCGTCGAGCAGTTGCAGCTCGACGCGGTGGGTCATGTCACGCGCACACACGTCCTCGATCCACTCCCGGATCGCGTCCTTGCCGGCGAGCACGCGGGGGTTGGTGGGCGGGTTGGCGCGGTCGATCAGCGTGACCTCGGCGTCGTCGTCGAACAGCTCCAGCTGGGCGGCGGCGTCGCGCTCCTCGATCGCTCGCGTCAGCCCTGCGAGGTCGAAGCCCCGCGTCGTGTCGGTCGTCATCTCCTGCCTCCTGTCGGTCAGTCGGGTTGGATGTTCTGGTTGACGCAGAAGAAGTTGTCGGGGTCGTATGCCCGCTTGACCTGCGTCAGCCGCGTGTAGTTGTCGCCGTAAGTGGCCCGCACGCGGTCCTGCCCCTCGTCCATCATGAAGTTCACGTACGCGCCGCCCATCGAGTATGGATGCGTGGCGTTCCAGTAGTCCACGCACCAGTCGCGGATCGCCCCGGCGTTGACGGGATCCGGGTCGACGCCGACGATCACCTGGGCGCAGTTGGCGTCTCGATACGCCCAGGGCGTCTCGTCGGGCCCGACCCGGGAGGCGGCCCCGTCGATCGGGTACAGGTGCATCGTCGACTTCCAGGTGGGCATCGCAGCGCCGTGTTCAGCGTGGATCGCGACCGCCGCGTCCGGGATCTCCTTGACGAAGTCCGCGCGCCAGTACCACTGGTCGCCCTTCGGGTAGACGCCGTCGAACGCCGACTGCAGCGCGGGCAGCGGCATCGGCCCGACCCCGTCGAGCAGCGGCTTGCCGAATGCGCGCGCCTCGCGCAGGCAGTCCGGGTCGGGATCGGTGCCGCAGTAGCACCACAGCACGGCGCACACCTTGCGTAGGTGCAGCTCCTCCGGGAACGGCGGCCCCGGCGGGACGCTGAGAAACACGAAGAACCCGCTGAGCTCGTCGGGCTGCGCCGGCCCGAACTCGCGCCACCAGGACAGCAGCTCCGCCGAATCGTCGAGGTCGTACAGGACCGGACCGGCGAGCACGTTGCCGATCTCGTGGCAACGGAACTCAAACGAGGTCACGATCCCGAAATTGCCGCCGCCCCCACGCAGCGCCCAGAACAGGTCCGGGTGACGGTCGGCGTCGGCGGTCACGCACGATCCGTCGGCGAGCACCACCTCCGCCGACAACAGGTTGTCGATCGTCAGGCCGCACTTGCGGGTGATGTGGCCGAGGCCGCCGCCGAGCGTCAGGCCACCCACGCCGGTGGTCGAGATGATCCCGCCGGGCACAGCCAGACCGAACGCGTGCGTGGCGTGATCCACCGCGCCGAACTCCGCGCCTCCCTGCATGCGAGCGATCTTGGCCTCGGGGTCGACAGTCACGCCGCGCATCGGCGAGAGGTCGATCACCAGGCCGTCGTCGACGCTGCCCAGCCCGCCGCCGTTGTGACCCCCGCCGCGGATCGCCACCCTCAGGTCGCGCTCGCGGGCGTAGGCCAGCGCCGCGATCACGTCGGCGGTGTCGGCGCACTGCACGATCGCCTCCGGCCGCTTGTCGATCATCGCGTTGTACAGGGCTCGCGCATCGTCGTACTCCGGCGCCCCGCGATCGATGTAGCCGCCCCGTAGCGCCCCTTGAAGCACGCTGACGGCTTCGGTTCCGTCTAACGTCGTCATGTCCGCTCCTCTGGTCGAGCCGATTTCCGAGCAGGCTCGCGCGCCACCGTCAGCCGACCGTCAAACGAGCGTCAAACCTCCCCGAGGGTCCGAAACCTTGCTTGACGCCGTGGGGCGGTCTACGCTCCGCCGGATGCTGACGGTCCGGGTGATCGGGCCCATGGGACTACAGCTTGATGGGGCGGCCATCGAGACACGGGCAAACCGGCGCGAGTGGTCGCTGCTCGCTTGGCTGGCGATCAACCCCGGCACCCACGCCCGCGCCGAGCTGGCGGCGCGCTTCTGGCCCGACGTGCTCGACGCCAGCGCCCGCGCCAGCCTGCGCAGCGCGCTGTGGGCGCTGCGGCGTGCGCTCGGCGACGGGGGCGCAGCCTACCTGCATTCCAGCCGCGACCAGGTCGGCCTCAACGACGCCGACGGGGTGTGGGTCGACGCGCTCGAGTTCGCGCGTCTGCTCGAGCGCAGCGAGCTCGATCGGGCGGTCGAGCTGGGCGACGGCGAGTTGCTCGCGGGGTTCGACGAGCCGTGGGCCGCCGACGCCCGGGCCGTTCACCGCGAGCGCCTGGCTGCCGCGCTCGAACAGCTCGCCCGTGGGGCCGACGCGCGGGGCGAGCTCAGCGAGGCGGTCGCGCTGACGCGGCGGCAGGTCGCGCTCGACCCGCTGGCCGAGGAGCCCAACCGCTGCCTGATGAGCCGCCTCGCCGTGATCGGCGAGACAAGCGCTGCGCTGGGCGTGTACGCGACGCTGCGCGAGCGGCTGCGGCGCGAGCTCGCGGTCGTCCCGTCGGTGAGCACGCGCCGGCTCGCCGACCGCTTGCGTGAGGAGGCGGCCGTGCCCGCTCCGCGCGCGGCCGAGCTCGAGCACAGCACCCGGGCGCCCGCGCTGGTAGGGCGAGACCGGGAGCTCGGTGAGCTGCTGGCGGCGTGGAAGACGGCCGCGGGCGGCGCCGGGCGGCGCGGTGCTGATCACCGGCGAGGGCGGGATCGGAAAGACCCGGCTGACGGCCGAGTTGGCCGCCCGGGCCACTGCAGACGGCGCGAGATCCGCGCAGTGCGCGGGCTTCGACCTGGACGGCGCGCCGCCGATGGGCCTGTGGGCCGAGCTGATCTCAGAGCTCGGGGCCGAGCTGGAGGCGCCGCCGCTGCAGGCCTCCTGGCCCTCGGACCTGGCGATGCTGGTACCGGAGCTCGAGCGGCGTTCGACCGCGACCACGTCGATCGCCCGGTGGCCGCGCCCGAGTTCGAGCGCGCCCGGGTGTACGAGGCGACCGTCGAGCTGATCCACTGGGCCGCGCGCTCCCGGCCGCTGCTGCTGGTGATCGAGGACGTTCACAGTGCCGACGCCGCCAGCCTGCAGCTCGCCGGCTACGTGGCCAGGCGGGTCGCCCGGCTGCCGGTGCTGCTCGTGCTGACCAGCCGCCCGCTGCCGCATCGCTCCGAGCTCGACGCGCTGGCGCAGCTGCTTCGCGCCCGGGAGATGCTGCGCGCGCAGCTGGCGCTCGGACCGCTCGGCAGCGACTCGCTGGTCGAGCTGGTCAGCGCGGCCGCCGACCTCGATGGCGACGCCGTCGCCGACGCCGTGCGCTCGTCCGAGGGCAACCCGCTGCTGGCGCTCGAGCGCGCCCGGGCGCTGGCCCGCGGCGAACGTGAGCCGCCGGCGAGCCTGCGGGCGGCCGTGCAGGCGTCGCTGGGCCCGCTCGACCCCGACGCGAGGCTGCTCGCGGACTTCGCGGCGGTGGCCGGCCGGGAGCTGGCGCGCGCCGAGCTGGAGGGTCTGCCGCTGAAGCGGCCCACGGCGGCGGCGACCGCGGCGCTGGAGAGCGGGCTGTTCCTCGCCATCCGCGGGCGCGTCGGCTACCGCCATGGGCTGTTGCGCGATGCGGCCTACGCCGACCTGCCCGACCCGCACCGGGCGTGGCTGCACGAGGCGTTCGCCGACGTCCTGCGCCGCGACGACTCGCCGGTCCAGGCCGCCGAGATCGCGCGGCACCTGCGGCTGGCCGGGCGCGACGAGCAGGCGGTCGGCGACCTCGCCCGGGCGGCCTCGCACGCCCGTGCCGTGGGCGCGCTCGACCAGGCGGCAGCGCTGTTCGACGAGGCGATCGAGCTCGCCGCCGACGACGAACCGGCGCTGCTGGTCGAGCTCGCCGAGGTGGAGGCCTGGCGTGGCCGGGCGGAGGCCTCGGAGGCGGCGTTTCACCGGGCGCTGGCGCTGATGCCCGCGGCGGGCGAGGAGCCGGCGCGCGCCTGGCTGCGCCGGGCCGAATGGAATCGCGGGGTCCTGTGCAATCCCCGGGGGATCCTGATGGCCGCGCCGCGGGCGATCACCGCGCTCGACGACGCCGGCGTCGCGGCTCCCCAGACGCGAGCTGGAGCGCTGGCGATGTGGGCATGGGCGGAGGCGATCGCGGGCGATCCCGCCCGGGCGCAGCGCTTGCTCGACGACGTGCACGAGACGGTCGGTCGCGAGGTGACCGACGCGATGCTGGTGCACTCCGTGGGGCACGCCCGGGCGCTGGCGCTGGTGCGCCAGGGACGGTTCGCCGAGAGCTACGCGCCCCAGATCGCAGCCGCCGAGGCCGCGCACCGGGTCGGCCGTCCCGACCTGGCCTGCGGCTGCTGGCTCAACGCCGCCTGCGCCGCGGCGTGCGCCGGTGAGCCGGAGCGGTCGCTCGAGTTCCTCGACCGCGGTTGGGTCGCGATCAGCGGCGAGCACATCGCCTGGTTCGAGGTGCAGATGCTGGCGGCCCGCGCCCACGTGATGATCCGACTCGGACGGCTGCACGAGGCTCGCGCGGCCGCCGAGCGGGAGTGGTCGGTCGCGGAGCGGATCGACTCCCCGGAGCTGATCGCCACCGCCGAGCACGACCGTGGCATGGTGGCGCTGGCGACCGGCGACTACGACCAGGCCGCCGAGCTGCTGGAGCAGGCGCTCGAGCACGGCGCGCCGGTGAGCCGCCCGCTGGCCCACCTGGCGCGCGCCGAGGCGCTGGTCAGCGCCGGGCGCTGCGAGGAGGCGCAGACCGAGGTCCGGGCGACCGCGCTCGAGCCGCTTCACCCGGCGACTTCCCCGAGGCCCTCGTACCCCGCCTGACCCGGGTGCAGGCGCTGATCGCCGACGCCTGTGGCGACCGCGCGCTCGCCCTCCGCCGCTTGGAGGAGGCCGCCTCGGGGTGGCGGCGGCTGGTGCACAGGACCGCCGCCGGCGAGCGCTACGCCAGCGCGTTCGCGGACTTCGCGCGGCCGCCCGTGCTCGGCCTGGTCGAGCCCGCGCGCGAACTCGCGCGGGTCGAAGCCGAGCTGGTTGCACTCGCCGCCGCACCCGCCTAGGGAAAGAGCCAACATGCCCTCGTTCGACGACATCGCCACCACCAGCGCCCCGCCCGAGGAGGTGTGGAAGGTGCTGTATGACCCGGTGCGCTTCCCGGAGTGGTGGAAGGGGATCGAGTCCGTGCAGGCCGAGCCCGCGGCCGACAGCGCGCAGACCTACACGATGTACCCCGACGGCTACCCCGACTTCCCGATGCCCCAGGTGCTGCGCAGCAGCCAGCACGAGGGCCTGGTCACGATCTCGTGCCTGGTCTCGGATCTGGTGTTCGAGTGGCGGCTCGAGTCGGCCGACGACCAGCCGGGCACGCGGGTCCGGGTGCACGTGGAGATTCCGGAGGCCGAGGCGGCGCGCCTGGACGGTCAGCGCGAGGTCATCAGCAGGTCGCTGACGGCGCTCGCCCGTCTGGCCGAGCACCACGGTTAGTGGACCCCACCGGAACGTTCCACCGGTTATGGCGGCCCCGGATGACGCCCACTAGACTGGCGCCGAGGAAGCCCCACCCGGACGGGGGGAGAGGAGAGGTCGACCGAGGTGACCCGAACGCGGTAACGGAATGAGCGGCTCGCGCGACACCAGGGATAGGGAGCAGCTGCTCGAAGAGCTGGCGGCTCAGCGCCGACTGCTCGACCTCGCCCACGAGGCGATCATCGTCCGCGAGCCCACCGTCAGCGCGATCACATACTGGAACCGGGAGGCGGAGGAGATCTACGGATTCTCCGCGGCGGAGGCGCGCGGCCGGGTGACCCACGATCTGCTGCAGACCGTGTTCCCGGAGTCCATCGACGCGGTCGACGCGACGCTGAGCGAGCGCGGGCGCTGGGACGGCCGGCTGGTGCACCACCGCAAGGACGGCGCCCAGATCCTCGTCGACTCCCGGCAGGCCCTGGTGCGCGACGACAGCGGCAGACCGGTGGCGATCATCGAGATCAACTCCGACGTCACCGAGCGCGACCGCTCCGAGAAGGCCCTGCTCCAAGCCGAGCAGCAGTTCCGCGGCTTGCTCGAGGCGGCTCCGGACGCGATCGTGATCGTCGACGAACGCGGCGAGATCGTGCTCGTCAACGCCCGCGCCGAGGAGCTGTTCGAGTACTCCCGCGACGAGCTGATCGGCCGCTCGATCGAGATCCTGCTGCCGCGCGGGATGCGCCGGCGCCACACCTCCCACCGCGAGCAGTTCATCAGCGAGCCGCGGGCGCGGCCGATGGGCGCCGGGATGGACCTGCTGGCCCGCCGCAAGGGAGGCAGCGAGTTCCTGGCCGAGATTAGTCTCAGCCCGCTGGAGACCGAGGCGGGGCTGCTGGTCACGACCTCGATCCGCGACATCTCCAAGCAGCTGCTGCGCCAGCTCGAGCAGGCGCTGGTGCCCCGCATGCGCGTCGACGACCGCTGGCACCTGGCCTGGCGGTACCGGCCCAGCGTCAACACGATGCTGCTCGGCGGTGACTTCATCGGCGTGGCCGAACGCACGAGCGGGTCGCTGTCGCTGCTGATCGGCGACGTGACCGGCCACGGGCCCGCAGCCGCGGGGATCGGAGCGATGCTGCGGGCGTCGTGGCTCGGAGCGGTGATGGGGGACGTCCCGCTGGAGCAGATCCCCGAGATGCTCCACCGGGTGCTGATCAACCAGGCCGACCGGGCCGCTCCCACACTGGCCACCGTGTGCCTGGCCGAGCTCGACCCGGACGGCACGCAGATGCGGCTGATCCGCGCCGGCCACGACGCGCCGCTGCTGATCACCCCCGGCGCCGTGGTCGCACTCAACCGGGTGCACGGCCCGGCGCTGGGCCTGTCGATCCCGGGGCAGTGGCCGGTGCGCCGGATCCAGCTGCCACCCGACGCAGCGATCATGCTGTTCACCGACGGCCTCACGGAGCGACGGTCAGCGATGCGGCCCGACCGCTTCGGCGTCGACGAGCTGCTGCCGCGGATCGACGCCGACGCGTTTCTGAACAAGCCGCCCGAGCAGGCCATCGACGAGATGCTCGCCGACGTGTTCCCCGAGGGGACCGAGGCGCTGGACGACGACCTCGCGGTGATTCTGCTGACGCTTCGCGCGACCGACGTCGGGGAGGCGGATGCCGACGCGCGCGCCGCCAGCGCTTGAGCGGCGCGGGCTCAGCCGTCGGTTTGCCGGGGCGCGTAGCGGTGATGGAGCATCAGCGCGTTGCCCTCGGGATCGGAGAACAGGGCCATGTGACAGACACCGGTGTCGATCGTGTCGCCGTGGAAGCTGACACCACGGCTCTCGAGCTCCTGGCGCGTGGCCGCGACGTCGGCGACGTGCAGCGCGATCGGGTTGCGGTTGACGTTGTGCCCCAGCCCCATCCGCTCGGCGTTGTAGATGCTCAGCGTGAGATTGCCGGTCTCGAACTCGGCGTAGTTGCGTTCCTCCACGTACACCGAGCGCGGCAATCCGAGCGTGTCGCCGTAGAACGCTGCCGCGGCCGCGAGATCGCGCGCCGGAATGCCGACGAAATCGACGCCTGAAACGAACTCCGAGCTGCTCGCCATCGTCCCTCCTGATCGTGGTGTGCCTCCGGCAATGATCGCCGACCGCGCTTCGAGCTAGCGTGGACCCGATGCAGACGCTCGAGCACGTCCCCCTGTCGGAGCTGACGACGCTGCGCGTCGGCGGCCCCGCGCGCCGGATGGCTCGCGCCGACACGGCCGAGGAGGCAATCGAGATCGTCGCCGCGGCCGATGCCGCCGGCGAGCCGGTGCTGGTGATCGCCGGTGGCTCGAACCTGCTGATCGCCGATCGCGGATTCGACGGGGTCGCGCTGCGGGTCGTGGTCGACGGGATCTCCGCGTCCGCCGACGGACACCTCGCGCGCGTCGACGTCGGCGCCGGCGTGCGCTGGGACGAGATGGTCAGCTTCTGCGTGGCCGGCGGCCTCGCCGGGGTGGAGTGCCTCTCGGGGATCCCCGGCTCCGCCGGAGCCACGCCGATCCAGAACGTCGGCGCCTATGGCCAGGCGGTCGCCGACACGATCGTGTCGGTGCGGGCCTACGACCGGCGGGCGCGCTCGGTGGTCGAGCTGACGCGCGCCGAATGCGGCTTCGCCTACCGCTCGAGCGCGTTCAAGGGCTCGGACCGGCACGTGGTGCTATCGGTCTCGTTCGTGCTCGAACGCAGCCCGCTGGCGCGGCCGATCCGCTATGCCGAGCTGGCGCGATCGCTGGAGGCGGCCCCGGGGAGCCGCCCCGCGCTCGGCGAGGTCCGCGACGCGGTGCTCGCCCTCCGGCGGCGCAAGGGCATGGTGCTCGACCGCCGCGACCCCGACTCGGTCAGCGCGGGTTCGTTCTTCGTCAACCCGGTCCTGTCGGCTGAGGAGTTCGCGGAGCTCGGACGGCGCGCGGCCGCCCGGCTGGGCGACGACGTCCGGATCCCGGAGTGGCCCGATGCCGACGGGTCGGTCAAGACCTCGGCGGCGTGGCTGATCGAGCGCGCCGGCTTTCACCGCGGCTACGGTGACGGCCGCGCCGGGATCTCCAGCAAGCACACGCTCGCGATCATCAACCGCGGCGGCGCGACCAGCGCCGAGCTCGTGGCGCTGGCGCGCGAGATGCGAGACGGCGTACGCGACTCGTTCGGGGTGACGCTGGATCCCGAGCCGACGCTGATCGGGATCTCCCTGTAGGGGTCCGGCCCGGGCTCACTCCCAGCGGTGCTCGCCCGCCAGCGACCGCGCCCGGTCGCTGACGGCGGGCGGCAGCGGCGCGCGCCGCACCTCGCCGAACCGTCGCTCCAGCGCCCCTACGAGCGCCTCGCGCAGGCGCGCGTGCAGATCCGAGGCGTCGGACACCAGCCCGGCCAGCTCGCCCTGCGCGCCGTCGCTCCAGGGCAGATCCAGCGCCGCGTGAACCTGCCGCGCCAGCACGGTCAGCGCCGGGTCCCGGTCGATCACGATCAGCGCCTCGCACCAGGCTCCGCCGGAGATCACCCGCTGGGCAAGCCCGGCCAGCTTGCCCGACGATCCCTGCACGCTCCAGGCGCCCGGGCACCACTCGCCGAGCACCTCCGCCAGCGACGCACCGACACCGAGCTCGGTCAGCGCCTCGACGATCGTGGCGGCCAGCAGCTCGTAGCGGCGGCCGGACTCCTCCATCCGCGGGTTGCGCTGCCCCCAGCCGAGGCACAGGCACCCCGGGTGCAGCGTCGCCGCGCGTCCGCCGGCCAGCCGCTTGACGGCCGGCACGCCGGCGGCGCGAGCCAGCTCGAGGATCTCTGGCGCTCGCGGGTCGCGCAGGTCGAGCCGGCCGATCGAGATCGCCGGGCGCCGTGGCCGCCACAGCCGCAGCGACCCGGCGCCGTCGCGCGCCGCGCGATCCAGCAGCGCATGGGAGATCGCGACGTCGAGGGCGGGGTCGTCCTCGGCGTCCTCGTAGAGCGCGGTCAGGCGCCGACCACCGCTGCGAACTCCGACTCGATCGTCTCGCCGAGCTCGGTGTAGGAGTCGTCGAAGGCTTTGACGCCCTCGCGCTCGAGCTCATACGTGACCTGATCGAGATCGATGCCCGCCTCGGCGGCCTCGGCCAGGGTCCGCTCAGCCTCGGCCGGGTCGCGGTCGAGCGTGCGGGAGACCTCGCCGTGATCGGCGAATGCGTGCAGCGTGTCCTCGGGCATCGTGTTGACGACGTCGGGCCCGATCAGATCGGCCACGTACATGACGTCCGAGTACGCCTTGTTCTTAGTGCCGGTGCTGGCCCACAACGGCTTCTGGCGCCGGGCGCCGAGGCCGGCCAGGCGCTCCCACTCGGGCCCCTGGAACTTGGCCCCGAAGCGCTGGTAGGCGACCCGGGCGCTGGCCACCGCGACGCGCCCGCGCAGCGGTGAGTCCTCGGGCAGCTGGTTATCGACCTTGGTGTCGATTCGCGACAGGAAGAACGACGCCACCGAGGTGATGTGGTCGACCGGCTCGCCGGCGTCGGCGCGCGCGGTCAGCCCGCGGATGTAGGCGTCCACCACCTGCTCGTAGCGCTTCACCGAGAACAGCAGCGTGATGTTGATGTTCAGGCCCTCACGGGTGAGCTGCTCGATCGCCGGCAGCCCCGCCTCGGTCCCGGGCACCTTGATCATCACGTTGGGGAGGGCGAGGCGGCCCCACAGGTCCCGGGCCTGAGCGAGCGTGCCCTCGGTGTCGTCGGCGAGGTCCGGGGTGCACTCGAACGAGATCAGCCCGTCGCCGTCCTGCCCCGCCTCGTCATAGGCCGGACGCAGCAGCCGGGCGGCCTCCCGGATGTCGTCGAGCGCCAGCGCGAAGAACAGCTCGCGGGTGTCGGTCAGGCCCTGCGCGCCGAGGCTCTTGAGCTGGTCGTCGTAGAGCTCGGAGTTGGCCATTGCCTTGGCGAAGATCGTCGGGTTCGACGTCGCCCCGGTGACCGAGTACTCGCTGATGTAGTTGGCGAAATCGCCACCCTGCAGGAGGTCGCGGGAAAGCATGTCGAGCCAGATCGAGACCCCCGCGTCGTGAAGTCGCTGAGTGTTGGGGTTGGGTGCCATCGTTCTCCCGGATTCAGTTGCCTTTACCTGCAAGTGACTCTAGCGACGTATCGGGGTCAGACAGGGCCGATTTGTCCACGACCGCCCGCGAGCGGATCAGCGCCTGGACGTGCTCGTTGACGTCCCACACGTTGACGTTGATTCCGGCGATCACCCGGCCGTCCTTCAGCCAGAAGGCCACGAACTCGCCGCCGTCGCGATCGCCGCGGAACACCACCTCGTCCCAGTCGGTCGCGTATCCGGAGTACTCCATGCCCACGTCGTACTGGTCGGAGAAGAAGTACGGCAGGCGGTCGTAGGGGGCGGGGTCGTCGAGCATCGCGCGCGCCGCCGCCGGACCCTGGTTGAGCGCGTTGGCCCAGTGCTCGACCCGGATCCGCTGCTCGTAGAACGGATGCCAGGCGCCGGCCACGTCGCCGGCGGCGAACACGTTGGGCACCGAGGAGCGCAGGTGCTCGTCGACCGTGATCCCGTCGCCGACATCGATTCCGGCACCCCGCGCGAGGTCGACACGCGGGGCCACGCCGATCCCGACGATCACGAAGTCGCAGTCGAGCGTCTTACCGCTGCTGGTCCGAACGCTCGCGACCGAGCCGTTGCCCTCGAACGCCTCAACGCCGTCGCCGAGCAGCAACTCGACGCCGTGCTGGGCGTGGACGTCGCGGTAGAAGGTGCCGATCTCGGGACCGAAGACCCGGCCGGCCGGGAGCTCTAGCGGGTCGATCAAGGCCACCTCGAGACCGCTCTGACGCGACGAGGCGGCGAGCTCTGAGCCGATCCACCCGCCGCCGACGACGACGACCCGGCCGCTGCCAGTGGCCAGTCGGGTGCGCAGCACTTCGGAGTCCTCGACCGTGCGGAGGTAGTGGACCCCCTCCAGCTGAGCGCCGGGGATGTCGAGGCGGCGCGGGGCGGCCCCGGTGGTGAGCAGCAGCTGGTCGTAGTCGAGCACGTCCCCGTCCTCGAGCGTGAGCTTGGAGTGGGCGGTGTCCACCGACGTCACGGTGGTGCGCGTCCGCAGCTCGATCTGGTGCTCGTCGTAGTAGCCCCGGTCGTGGACGAACGCCTTGTCGCGCTCCTGCTCGCCGCGAACGAACTCCTTCGACAGTGGGGGCCGCTCGTACGGCCGGTCGGGCTCTGAGCCGATCAGCACGATGCGTCCGTCGAAGCCGCGCTCGCGCAGCTCCTCCGCGGCTTTGGCGCCGGCCAGGCTCGCGCCGACGATGATGAATGTGGTGTCGGTCATCCAGGTCTCCTCGGGGCTCGCATCGGTCTGGGTCAAACGCTACCCGGCAGCAGGTGCCCAGTGGCCCGCGATGCCGTTTGTTAGGCGTCGGTCTCGGGGGTTTTCTTACCCGAACCGGTGCGCCGGTCGCGATCGACTCCCGGGCTCGGTCCAGCAGGGGTAGTCTGAACGGAGATGACGGCCGGCGGGAACCGGGAGACCCACGCGGGCGACGTCCTCACGGATGTCTGCGGCGAGGTTGCGGCGGCCTTCCGGCGGGCCTGGGGCAGGGGGCCGGTGAAGACGACCGCCTACTGGGCGACGCCCGACATCCTGCTCGTGCTGCTCGAGGACGGCCACAACGACTCGGAGCGCACGCTCCGCGAGAAGGGATACGTCAAGGAGCTGCTCGGCGGCCGGCGGCTGCTGCAGGAGATCGTCGAGCCCGAGCTTCAGACCGGCGTCGAGCGCGCCACCGGCCGGGAGATTCGCGCCACGCTGAGCGCGACTCACGTCGACCCCGACGTGTCGGCAGAGATCTTCCTGTTCGAGCGAACCGCCACCCCGTAGGCCGCGGCTCTCAGCCGGCCGGGACGCCGCTCGGCGCCCGGGGCGCGGGTAGGCCTACCTCACGGAACCGCGCAGCGGTGCGCGCGGCGGTCTCGCTGGCCCACTCGGTGGTGCTCAGGAGGCTGAGGATCAGGATCGCCACGCCCAGCCCGACGATGATCCACCAGCTCGCGTGGGTGGCGCTCGCGAATCCGTTGCCGATCACGCCCGACAGCCCGCTGCCGGCGACGGCGCCGACGATCGCGACGCCAAGCGTTGCCCCGACCTGCCGGCTGGTGGACGCCACCGCCGCGGCGACGCCGGCCTGAGACGGCGGCATCCCGGACACGGCGGTGTTCGTGATCGGGGGGTTGATCAGACCGAAGCCGATCCCGAACACCAGATAGGCCACCAGCAGGTACGCGGGCGCGGTGGCGGCCGAGATCTGGGTCAGCATCAGCGAGCCCACGATCAGCGCGACCGAGGCGATCAGCAGCGGCATCCGGGTCCCGCTGCGCCCGACGATACGTCCCGAAATCGGGGCGAACACGAGCGTCGCACCAGCCATCGGCAGCATGTACAGGCCGGCGTCGAGCGGAGACAGCCCGCGCACGTCCTGGAGGTAGAGCGTGTTCAGGAACAGGAAGCCGCCGAGCATCGCGAACGCGCACACGGCGATCGCGCTGGCGCCCGAGAACGGCGCGCTGCCGAAGAACCGGATCTCCAACAGCGGCTCGAACCGTCGCAGCTCGTAGAACACCAGCGTGGCGAACGACAGCAGCGACACGCAGAACAGGCCGATGATCTCGGGCGACGTCCAGCCGGCTCGGTTGCCCTCGATGATCGCGTAGGTGATCGAGGCCAGCCCGACGATCACCAGCACCTGCCCGACCGGGTCCAGGCGACGAGCGTGGGGGGCACGCGACTCGGGTACGAACAGCGCGGTAAGGATGATCGCCGCGACGCCGACCGGGACGTTGACCAGGAACACCCAGCGCCAGCCGACCGAGTCGACGAGCGCGCCGCCCAGGACCGGGCCGAGCGCCATGCTGATCCCGACCATCGCGCCCCACACGCCGATCGCCCCGGCCCGCTCTCGCGGGTCGTCGAACACGTTGCGGATGATCGACAGCGCCACCGGGTTGAGCATCGACCCGCCGATCGCCTGGAGCACGCGCGCCGCGACCAGCGTCTCCAGCGTTGGCGCCAGAGCGCACAGCAGCGATCCCAGCGAGAACAACGTCAGCCCGAGCTGGAAGATCCGGCGCCGGCCGAGCCGGTCGCCGGTGGAGCCCGACAGCATCAGCAGGCTCGCGATCGTCAGCGTGTAGGCGTCGATCGTCCACTGCAGCTCGGACACGCTCGCGTGCAGCGAGTCGTGGATCGCCGGCAGCGCGACGTTGACGATCGTCACGTCGAGACCGACGATCAACAGGCTCATCGAGCAGATCCCGAGGATCAGTAATCGGCGCCGGTGGGTGAGCTCCTGGTCGCCTTGCTGCTCGCGGCCAGGCCCCGGCCCTGCCTCCGGGGAATGCTGCACCGTTTCGGCCATCTGATCCGATGCTACCCCGGTCGGACCGACGCGCCCTATACGGGCCCGCCTCGACCCCTAATCTACTCAGTACATGCCCCAGCAGCGCCAGGTCCGCCGCTCCTACACGCGGGTGATGTCGACCGTGATGATCGTGATCGGCATCGTGATCGTCGCCCGCACGATCGCCGCCGGCGGCGGTCCGATCTCGGCGGGCGTCGTGCTGGGGGTTCTGTTCGTGGCCGCGGGCACCGCCCGCCTGTACCTGCAGTACCGAGGACGATGAGCGGCCGCCCCGACATCCGTGCGTGAACGTCCGTTCAGCTACCGCGCGCTGTTCGCGGTGGTCTACACCACCTCGGTCAGCTCCGTGTACTTCGCGCTGGGCGTCGTGGCACACCGGGCCAACGGGCTCACCTGGGCGGTGTTCCTGGCCGCCGGGATCTTCTTCCAGCTGACCGCGATGACATACGTCGAGGGTGCGTCGCTGCACCCCGAGCGCTCCGGCTCGCCGGTGTTCGCGCGCTACGCGTTCAACGAGCTGGTCAGCTTCGTGGCCGCGTGGGCGCTGGTGCTCGACTACACGATCCTGATCGCGGTCACGGCGCTCACGGTCCCCGCCTACCTGGCGGTGTTCTGGGGCCAGCTCGGTCACGGCGCGCTCGAGCTCCTCGTTGCCTTCGCGGTGATCGTCTACGTCGTGATCGACAACCTCACCGGCGTCAGCGCGATCCGGGTCAGGCGCACGATCCTGATCACCGCCGCCGACCTGGTGCTCCAGGCCGCGATCATCGTGCTCGGCCTGGCGCTGGCGTTCCATCCCGACCACCTGACCCAGAGCGTCAACCTGTGGAGCGCACCGAAGGCGTCGGACCTCGCGTTCGCGCTCACGATCGCGGTGATCGCGTTCACCGGCCTGGAGGCCGGAGCGAGCGTCGGCGGCGAGGTCGTGGCCAGCCGCAAGCAGATCAAGTGGCTCGTCGGTCCCGGGTCGGCGGTGATCGTGATCGTCTACGTGGGGATCGCGATCGTCGGTGTCGGCATGCTGCCGGTCCACGATGGCGTCACGGCGCTCGGCACCAGCCACATCAACGCGCCGCTGGTCGGCGTGGTCGAGGCGCTGCACCCGGTGTGGTTGCGCGACGTGCTCAAGTACGCGGTAGCGATCGGCGGCGCCGCCGGCCTCACGGCCGCGGCCGGAGCGTCGATGCTCGGCGTCTCGCGGGTCGGATACCTGCTCGCCACCAACCGGCAGATCCCCAGCGCGATCGGCCGCCTGCACCCGCGCTGGGGCACGCCGTACGTGGTGATCGGATTCGCGGCGATCGGCGCGGCGGCGCTGGTGTTGCCGCGCGACCTCGAGCTGCTCGTCGGCATCTACGCGTTCGGGGCGCTGCTGGCGTTCACGATCGCGCACGTGTCGGTGATCGCGTTGCGGTTCCGCGAGCCGAACCTGCCCCGCGGCTACATGGTTCCGCTGTCGGTGACCGTCAAGGGAGCCAAGGTGCCCCTGCCCAGCGTGCTCGGCGCGCTGCTGGCGGGCGCGGGATGGGTGACCGTGCTGGTGTTTCACTCCGGCGCGCGCTGGGTCGGCGCCGCCTGGCTGATCGGCGGCCTGGTGCTGTACGTGGTGTACCGCAAGAGCGAGCAGAAGCCGCTGCTGCGCCGGGTGACGATCCCCGAGCGGGCGCTGCGCCACGAGGCGCTCGAGCCCGAATTCGGCTCGATCCTGGTCCCAATCTTCGGATCGCCGCTGGACGACGACATCATCCAGACGGCGGGACGACTCGCCGGCGACACGCACGATGACCTCGAGGAGGAGGGCGCGGTGATCGAGGCGATCTGGGTGTTCGAGATGCCGCTCGCGGTGCCGCTCGACGCGCCGCTTTCAGACGCCCAGGTGCGCCGCGCGCGCGACGCGCTGGCGCGGGCCAAGCTCGTCGGCGAGGAGTACGAAGGGGTCGAGGTGGCGACCGCGATCGTGCGCGCCCGGCGGGCCGGCCAGGCGATCGTCAACGAGGCGCGGCGCCGCGGCGTGGAGGCGATCGTGCTCGGCGCCGAGGAGCCGTCGCGGGTCAAGGGCGGCTCCCGGCTGGGCGGCGCGGGCGGCCCGATGGACAACTATGTCGGGGCGGTGACCAAGTACGTGGTCAGCAAGGCGCCTTGTCGGGTTATCCTCACTGCTCCTCCCGCCGATTGGCGCGGCAGCTCAGACGGAGGACCAGAACGGGACTGAGCGCCGGGCGGCCGGAGGCATGCGTCGCAATGGCAGATAGCCGCTCATCCGCTGAAACCGGGGCCCGCTGATGGCGGAGCGCCACACCCCCGGCCTGCAGCGGGTGCTCGGGACCAACGCGCTGTTCGCGACCGCCTACGGGAACGTCGGCTCGTCGATCTACTACGCGCTCGGACTGGTCGCGTCGTTCGCGCTCGGGCTCACGCCGATCGTGTTCATCATCGCCGGCGGGATCTTCTATCTGACCGCCGCCACGTACGCCGAGGCGACCTCGATGTACCCCGAGGCCGGCGGCTCGTCGAGCTTCGCGCGCCACGCCTTCAACGAGTTCTGGTCGTTCTTCGCCGCGTGGGGCCAGATGCTCAACTACGTGATCACGGTCGCGATCTCCGCGTTCTTCGTCCCGCACTACATCGGCGGGCTGTTCTGGTCCTACCTGAAGACGTCCCCCGGGGACATCATTTTCGGGATCGGCGTGATCGTGGTGCTGTGCGCGATCAACATCGTCGGAGTCAAGGAGGCGGCCGGGCTCAACGTCGTGCTCGCCTTCACCGACTTCAGCACGCAGCTGATGCTGGTGGTCCTGGGTTGCGTGCTGGTGCTGTCACCGCACACGCTGATCCACAACGTGCATCTGGGCACCGTCCCGTCGTGGAAGGACTTCGTGATCGCGATCCCCGTCGCGATGATCGCCTATACGGGCATAGAGACGATCTCGAACATGGCCGAGGAGGCCAAGGACGAGGTGCACACAATCCCGGCCGCGATCAAGGGCGTGGTGCTGGCGGTGTTCGCGATCTACGCGTTGCTGCCCGCAGTGGCGCTGTCGGCGCTGCCGGTTACCTGCAACGCCGCCGGCAAGTGCCAGACGCTGCTGGGGCTTCCCGAGAGCCAGGGCGGCTTTGCCGGCGACCCGGTACTGGGGATCGTCAAGCACCTGAACCTGGGCCCGCTGCAGCACGCCGGAGAGATCTACGTCGGCCTGCTGGCGGCGACGATCCTGTTCATCGCGACCAACGCGGGGATCATCGGCGTGTCGCGACTGGTCTATTCGATGGGTCTGCATCGCCAGGTGCCCGACAAGCTGCGCCAGCTGCACCCGCACTTCCGCACGCCCTGGATCGGGATCATCGTGTTCGGCGGGATCGCGTGCATCACGCTGATCCCGGGGCAGGCGACGTTCCTGGGCAACATGTACGCGTTCGGCGCGATGCTGTCGTTCACGATCGCGCACCTCGCGGTGATCCGATTGCGCCTTAAGGAGCCCGACCGCGAGCGGCCCTACCGAGGCCCCGGTACGCTTTCGATCGCCGGCCGGAAGCTGCCGCTGTTCGCGGTCCTGGGCGGGATCGGCACCGGGTTCGCGTTCGTCACCGTGACCGTCCTGCACGTGGCCGTCGCCGCCGCCGGGGTGGGATGGCTGGCCGCGGGCGTGCTCGTCTACATCGCGTTCCGCCGTCACCAGGGACTCGACCTGACCAGCACCGTGAAGGTGGCGGTCCCGCGACCCGCGACCGAGACCGAGGCCGAGTACGAGTCGGTGCTGGTCGCGTTCGACGAGCACGGCGGCTACGAGCCCGACGTGATCACCACCGCGACCAGGCTGGCCGCGCGCAAGCGCCGCGGGATCCACGTGCTGGTCACGATCTCGATCCCCTCGACCAGCCCGATCGACGCGCGCATGCCCCGCCAGGAGGAGATCGCCCAGTCGATTATCGAGGAGGCCAAGGTCCAGGCAGGCCGTCGCGTGTCCGGCCACTGGGTGAAGGTCCGCGCCGGGCAGACCGGCCGCCAGATCGTCGACGAGGCGCGGGCGCTGCGCGCCGAAGCGATCGTGATGCCGATGCCGACGGACGGGTCCGGCTTCGGCCGAGCGCTGGCCACGGTGCTACGCGAGCGGCCGTGCCGGGTGATCGTGGAGTCGTCCCCGACGCCCGCGGCCGGACGGCACCCCGTCGCTGCCTAGGAACAGTGCAGCGGCGACTCGGCAAGGGCTCGGTCGCGATCACCGCGGTCGAGGTCGTGGTCGCGGTGGCCGTGACCACCGGCGTGATCGCGGCATTGGAGGGAGTCACGCAGGCCTCGGGACTCGGCAGCCTGTACCTGCTCGCGGTGCTGGCGGTCGCGATCCGGCGCGGGGAGGCCGCCGGCCTGGTCACCGCGGTGCTCGGCGTGCTGACGCTGAACTTCTTCTTCATCACGCCGCGCCACCGGCTGACGATCGCCCACTCCCGCGACGTGGTGCAGCTGATCGTGCTGCTGATCGCAGCGGTCGTGGTCGGTCGGCTGGCGACGCTGGCCCGCCAGCGGGCGGCCGAGGCCGAGAGCCGGGCCCGGGTGGCCTCCGCGCGGGAGCGTGAGGCCAAGCTCCTGGCCGACGTCGCCTCCGCGGTCCTCGCCGGCCACAGCGTCGAGGCCCAGCTGCAGAGCATCGGCGGGCGGATCGCCGATGCGACGGGCGCTGCGCGCGCCCGAATCGCGCTCGAGCCGGTGCCGTCCCCGGAGCCCGGAGAGGTGTCGATCGGCCTGGACGCCCGCGTCCGCCGCGCGTGGCTGTACCTGGCGGGCGAGAGCGCCTGGCCGCTACACGAGCTCGAGCGCCTGGCCGGGCCGCTGGGGCGGCTCATCGACGTCGCCGTGGAACGCTCCAACGTCGCCGAGCGCGCGGCCGAGGCCGAGGCCGCTGAGCGGGCCGACGTGGCCCGGACAGCGATCCTGCACGCGATCTCGCACGACCTCCGCTCGCCGCTGACCGCGATCACCACCGCCGGCTCGGCGCTGCGCAGCGACGCGATCACCGACGCCGATCGCACCGAGCTGCTCGACGTGATCGAGGGGGAGGGGTTGCGGCTGGCCCGCATGGTCGACGACCTCCTCGACCTGTCGCGGATCCAGGCGGGCGCGGTCGCGCCGCAGCGGGACTGGACCGACCTGCATGACGTGGTCGCGTCGGCGGCCGCCCAGCTGCACACCGACCACCCGATCGAGTTCGCGCTGCCGCCCGACCTGCCGCTGGTGCGCGCCGACGCGGCCCAGCTCGAGCGGGTGTTCTCGAACCTGATCAGCAACGCGGTCAAGTTCTCGCCCGCCGGAGCGCCGGTCAGGATCACCGGCGGCACCACCGCGGGCACGGTCACCGTGCGGGTCACCGACCAGGGCCGCGGGATCCCCCAGGCTGAGCGCACGCGCGTGTTCGAGCCTTTCTTTCGCGGCCGCGGCCAGGCTGGATCGGGCTCGGGGCTTGGGCTGGCGATCTCGCGCGGGTTCGTCGAGGCCAACGGCGGGCGGATCGTGCTGCAGACCGGGAGTGGCCGGGGAACGTCGTTTGCGGTCAGCTTCCCGGTGGTGCGCCAGCCCGCCGCCGCGCCGCAATGAACACCGCGGGGCCGCGCGTGCTGGTCGTCGACGACGAGCCGCAGATCGTCAGGGGCCTGAAGATCGTGCTGCGCAACGCCGGCTACGTCGTCGAGGCGGCCGAGACCAAGGCCGAGGCGCTGGCCTCGCTCGCCGCCCGGCCTCCCGACGCGCTCGTCCTCGACCTGGTGCTCCCCGATGGCCGCGGCGTCGACATCTGCCGGGAGGTGCGCCAATGGAGCCGGCTGCCGATCCTGATGCTGTCGGCGGTTGGCGACGAGCGCGAAAAGGTCCGCGCGCTCGACGCGGGCGCCGACGACTACGTGACCAAGCCGTTCGGCACCGACGAGCTGCTGGCCCGGCTACGCGCGGTGATGCGCCGGTCGGCCGAGACCGGCGGCGAGCCCGAGCTGCGGGTCGGCGAGGTCGTGATCGACCTGCCCGACCGGACCGTGACCAAGGCGGGGGAGCGGGTCCACCTGACCCCGATCGAGTTCGACCTGCTGCGGGTGCTGGCCACCCATCAGGGGCGCCTGGTCACCCACCGGCAGCTGTTGCGGGAGGTGTGGGGGCCCGAGTACGGGGCCGAGACCCACTACCTGCGGGTCCACGTCGCCCACATTCGCGCCAAGCTCGAGGCCGACCCGTCGCGGCCGCAGTACCTGATCACCGAGCCGGGGGTCGGTTACCGGCTGCTGGACCCGACCGCGGCTTAGCTGGCCTGCCCCCGCCCGGGAACTTCGTTCCTTTCGACGATCCGCGCGCCTCCAAGGCAACGAACTTCCCGGTGAGCGGGAACTTCGTTCCGCGCGGCGACCGGCGCGCGTCGAGGGGAACGAACTTCCCGGGCGATCCGGACCGGACGGGCGCACCCATTGGCGGCCGCTGGGCCAGGCTCGCCCACCGGTCTTAGCGGAATCTCTACGCCCCCCGGGGGATCCTTAGCGGCTCCTTGACGCCGGCCGTCTTACCGTCAAGAGGCGGGCCATGGCGCGCATCGAGACGCATGGATTGAGGCGGACCGTGGGTGTTGGCGGGTTGTTCGCCACCGCCTACGGCAACGTTGGCTCGTCGATCTACTACGCGCTCGGACTGGTCGCCGCGTACGCGCTGGGGCTCACCCCGATCGTGTTCATGCTGGCCGGTGGGCTGTTCGCGCTGACCGCCAAGACGTACGCCGAGGGCGCGTCGATGTTCCCGGAGGCGGGCGGCTCCTCGTCGTTCGCGCGGCATGCGTTCAACGAGTTCGTGTCGTTCTTCGCCGGCTGGGCGCTGAGCCTGGACTACATCCTCACGATCGCGATCTCGGCGTTCTTCGTGCCGCACTACCTGAGCGTGTTCTGGCCGGCCCTGGGGCACCCGCCGGGCGACGTGGTCGGCGGGCTGATCGTGGTCGCGCTGCTGGCGTGGCTGAACATCCGCGGAATCGGCGAGTCGGCCAAGGTCAACCTCATCCTCGCGATCGCCGACCTGCTGACGCAGATCTCGATCATCGCGATCGGCGCGTTCTTCGTGCTCAACCCGTCGCTGCTCGTCAACCAGGTCCACCTGGGGACGGTCCCGACGTACTCGCACCTGATCTTCGCCCTGTCGCTGGCGATGCTCGCCTACACGGGGATCGAGACCGTCTCGAACATGGCCGAGGAGGCCCGCGACCCCGGCCGCGACGTCCCCCAGGCGGTGAACTACATCCTGTTTGCGGTGCTCGGCGTGTACGCCGGGATCACCGTGGTGGCGCTGTCGGCGCTGCCGGTCGTCGGCCACGGCAGCCACGCGTACACGTTGCTGGGCCTGGCCCCCGACCAGGGCGGTTATCAGAACGATCCGGTTCTGGGGATCATCCAGCACCTCGGCCTGAGCGCCACGATGCGCCACGTCCTCGGCTACTACGTGGGGATTCTGGCGGCGACGATCCTGTTCATCGCCACCAACGCGGGGCTGATTGGGATCTCGCGGCTGTCGTGGTCGCTGGCCGAGCACCGCCAGCTGCCGGGCCTGTTCTCGCGCCTGCACCCCAAGTACCGGACGCCGTGGTTCACGATCGTGTTCTTCTCGGTGATCGCCGGGGTGCTGCTGATCCCGGGCAAGACCACGTTCCTGGGGAACCTGTACTCGTTCGGGGCGATGCTGTCGTTCACCACCGCGCACGCGGCGGTGATCGCGCTGCGGGTCAAGGAACCCGATCGCGAGCGGCCCTACCGGATGCCCTGGAACGTCCGGATCCGAGGCCACAGCATCCCGATGACCGCGGTCGTCGGTGGGATCGGGACGTTCGCGGCCTGGATCTCGGTGATCGCGCTGCACGTCGAGGCCCGGACGGTCGGCGTCGGCTGGATGATCTTCGGCCTGGGCGGGTACGCGCTGTACCGCCGCAGCCAGGGACTGGACCTGACCAGCCGGCACAGGATCGCCCGGCGCGAGCGCCCGCCGTTCTTCGTCGAGCTCGCCTACCGCTCGGCGATCGTCCCGATCTTCGGCAGCGACGTCGACGCGTCGGCGCTGCGGACCGCGGCCAAGCTGGTCGGCGAGGACGCCGCCGTCGAGGCCGTGTATGTGCTCCGGGTGCCCCACCAGCTGTCGCTCGACGCCGGACTCGACGATGAGGAGCAGCTCGGGCTGAGCGTGCTCGAGAGCGCCAAGCTTGCCGGCCGCAAGGCCGGGCTGAAGATCCAGACGCGGCTGGTCCGCACCCGCAACCCGGGCCTGGCGCTGGTAGAGGAAGCTCGCCGTCGCCACGCCGAGATCATCTACCTGGGAACCGCGCACGCGCCTCCGTCCGAGCGCACGCTCGGCCCGACCGCCAGCTACCTCCTGGCGCATCGTCCCTGCCGCGTGGTGATCGAGGTCCCGCCGGCCGACGAGCAGGGATCCAACGGCAACGGCAGCGGAGCCGCTTCCGGAGATTTGAGGAAGGAGTCCGGCCGGCGGGGGCGAAACGCGCAGCATGCTGCTCAGACATCGCCCGCCTCGCATCGACAACCAGCCGCCGACCACCAACAAGGGGTTTGAGCACCTCGACGAGAAGTGGGTCGCGGTCTTGCAGTGGCTCAGGGCCAACCGCGTCGACTTCGTGCTCGTGGGAGCGGCCGCCGAGGCCGTCCGCGGCGCATCCGACGCCACCGGCCCCGTCTCGATCGTCCCCGCGCCGTACGGCCGCAACTTCGACCGCCTGTCACGCGCGCTCGTCTCCTCCAACGGCGTCGTCCGCGTCGACACCGGCAGCGACACCGAGCTGATGCAGGTCAAGCTGACGCCCGAGAAGCTCGGGCGCGGGCAGCTGTGGACCGTGCGCTGCGGCGACCACGACCTCGACATCGAGGGCCGTCGCCCCAGCGATCCAAGCTTCCAGGAGCTGCTGTACGAGTCCAGCCGGGTGCAGCTGGCGGCCGACCTCAGCGTCGAGGTCGCCTCGCCCGAGCACATCGAGCACTACTCGCACATGCGGCGCACCGGGCTTCCGCCCGAGATCCGGATCACTCGCACCGCTTAGAAGTCGTTTAAGAGGCGTTGGCGACGTGGGCTAACCTCAGCCTGTGTCCACGCGCCTCACCGCCAGGACGGCTCTGTGCGGCGCGGCCATCGGGGTCGCGCTGCTGGTAGTGACGTGGTTCTTCGCCTTCCATGTCGGCTTCGCCCGCCACGCCGACCAGTCGATCCTCCAGGGGTTCTACGGCCTCGGCCAGCGCGGCCGCGTCCGCTCGGTGGCGAGCTGGGTCGCGCATCTCTGCAACCCGACGCCGTACGTCTACCTGGTGTGGATCCCGGTTGCCGTCGCGCTGCTGCGTCGCCGTCCCCGCCTGGCGATCGCGGTCGCGGCGATCCTGCTCGGCGCCAACGTCACCACCGAGGTCCTGAAGTCGATCACGGCTGTCCCGCGCCCGCTGCTGATCCAGGGATCGTTCCCGCCGGTGGGCGCCAAGTCGTGGCCCAGCGGGCACGCCACCGCGGCGATGTCGCTGGCGCTGTGCTGCGTGCTGGTGGCGCCGGGCCGCTGGCGGCCGGCGGCGGCGGCGCTGGGCGCCGCATTCACGGTGGCGGTCGTGTACTCGTTCCTGGCGCTCGGCTGGCACTACCCCAGCGACGTATTCGGTGGGTTCCTGGTGGCGACGACCTGGACGCTCGCCGCCGTCAGCGGGCTGCTGGCCGTCCAGGAGCGCCGCGCGGGTCCGGGCGGGCGGACGGTGCGCCCGTCGGTCACCTCGGCGCTGGGGCCATCCGCGGCGGCCGTGCTGGCCGCGATCTTCCTCGCGGTCGGGGCGGCGCTGGCGCGTCCCCACGACGTGGTCAGCTACGCGCGCGCCCACGAGGCGTTCATGGTCGGCGCGGTCGCTATCGGCGCGGTGGCGCTGGCGCTGGCGACCGGGCTGATGCTGGCAGTGCGTAGATAGCCTCGATCGCCGCGAGATCCACGCCGCGACACGTGGCCCTCACGACGCCGCCTCTGCCCGGGCCCGCAGCAGCTCGGGGCGCACGCCCAGCAGCGCCTTGACCACGAGCGCGGTCAGCACGCCCTCGATCACCGCGATCACAGCGTAGGTGCCGATGATCGTCCCGGCCAACGTGCCGATGTCGACGGTCTCAGAGGCGCCGATCGCCGACTCGGCGACGAAGCAGACCGAGGCGACCACGACCACGGAGAACGCCGCGATCCCGCACGCGATCGGCAGCGGCGCGACCCGCCGCAACAGCAGGATCAGCGGGTAGCCGAGCAGCGCCGGAAGGATCGCCAGGTTGAAGATGTTGAGGCCGAGCGTGGTGATCCCGCCGTCGCCGAACACCAGCGCCTGGAGCACGGTCACCACCGCCATCGTCACCGCCCCCAGCCACGGCCCCAATAACGCCACCGCGAGCGTGCCGCCCAGCAGGTGGCCGTCGGTGCCGACCGCGATCGGGAAGAACGGCGCGTCGGCGACCAGGAAGAATGCCGCCGCCAGGCCGGCGACCGGTAGATCGCGCTCGCGCCCCTCCGCGCTCGCGCGGCGGATGCAGTACGCGAGCGCTGCGCCGCCGACGACGGCGCCGACCGCGGCGGCCTCGCCGGTCAGGAATCCGTCAGGGATGTGCAAGCGCCGCCTGTCCTCGTTGCATGACGCGTCGCGCCGCCAGCGTGCCGGTCATGCCGCCCGGGGGTTGAACCCGGCGGGGAGCTCGAGCCGGTGGGCGCGCATGAAGCCCTCGTCGGCGAGCAGCTCGCGGGTCGGGCCGTCGGCGGCGACGGCGCCCTGGGAGAGGATGATCGCCCGCGGGCACAGCTCCAGCGCGTACGGGAGGTCGTGGGTGACCAGCAGCGTGGTCAGCCGCAGCGAGCGCAGCAGATCGATGAGCTCCCGCCGCGCGGACGGGTCCAGATGCGAGGAGGGCTCGTCGAGCACCAGCACGTCGGGGTGCATCGCCAGCACCCCGGCCACCGCGGCCCGCCGCCGCTGGCCGGCCGACAGCAGGTGGGGCGGCCGCTGCGCCTGGTCGGCGAGCTGCACCGCGTCGAGCGCCTCGGACACCCGCGCGCGCAGCGCGTCGTCGCGGAGCCCCAGGTTGGCCGGGCCGAACGCCACGTCGGCTTCGACCGTGGGCATGAACAGCTGGTCGTCTGAGTCCTGGAACACGATCCCGACCTGATTGCGCAGCTCGCGCCGGGTGGACTGGTCGAGCACCAGGTCGCCGATCCGGATCTCGCCGCTGCCGCCCTCGAGCATCCCGTTGAGGTGCAGCAGCAACGTCGTCTTGCCGGCGCCGTTGGCGCCGAGGATCGCCACCCGCTCGCCCTCGGCGACCGAGAAGTTGACGTCGTTGAGCGCGGCGGTGCCGTCCGGGTACGCGTAGCTGAGGTGGCTGACCGCGACAGCGGGGGGCGCGCCGGATGCGGCCGCGGGGATGGCGACCGGCCTCAACCCGACGCGCGGCGCTGCCAGCGCGGCCGGCGCCGGGGCGCGGGTCGAGTGGCGGCCGCGGCGCTTTTCGCCGGCGGGGCCCTCGCCCTGCGCGGTCAGCAAGATCGGCATCCCCAGCTTGTGCTCGTAGCCGGGGAGGCGGACCCGGTACGTGCACAGGTCGCAATTCATCCGCACGTCGCCTTGGAGCACCTCGCGGTAGCGCTCGAGCACGACCCGGGCCAGGCGGCGGTCGGGGCCGAGGTGCTCGGCGCCGCGGACGACGATCCCGGGATGGTCTTGCGCCCACTGCACGGCGCGCTCGTAGATCCGGGGGACGAGCACGCCGGTGAACAGCAGAAACGGAGCGACGATGATTGTGGTGGCGCCGAGCCGCCGGCAGCGCTCGAGCGCCGCCGGCACGTCGGGCTGGGCTACGCCGGCGAACGCCGGCTCGATCATCGGCAGCGCTCGCCCGTCGTTGAGCAGCCGGGCGATCTTGTAGAGGTCGGAGCTGGCGTCGGGGTCGCTCGAGCCGCGGCCGACCAGGACCACGCCGGTCGTCTCGGGGTCGGCGTCGGCGACGGCGGCGCGGATCCGGTCCTCGACCACGTCGAGCACGACCGGATCGATCCCCAGGTCGCGGCCCATCGCGAACTCGACCTCGGGGTGGCGCAGGCGCGCGCGAGCCAGCGCCGCCGGGCCGTCGTTCTTCAGCTGGCCGGCGGCCAGCAGCACCAGCGGGATCCACACCACCCGCCGCGCCCCGGAGCCGACCAGCCGATCGAGCGCCTCGTCGACGAGCGGCTCGGCCATCTCGATCAACCCGAAGTCGATCGGGAGCGCCCCGGCGGCGTCGCGGATCGCCTCGGCCAGCGTCCAGAACTCCTCGACCCCGTCCGCGTCGCGGCTGCCGTGCCCGACGACCAGCAGCGCCGGGGCGGTCTGCACGCCATCGGTGGCGATCGCGGTCATCGCAGCCCGCCGATCGCGAATGCCGTCGCCGCCAGCGCGGGGAGCAGCGCCACCGCGGCCACCGCCCACGCGACCGTCGTGCCTTGCTCTGACAGCGTCAGCACCGGCACCCGGCCGTCGAAGCCGCGGGCCAGCATCGCCGCGTGCACCCGCTCGCCACGACCCAGCGAGCGCGCCGCCAGTCCTCCGAACCCGCGCGCGGTGGCCCGCGCCTGCCACAACCAGCGCGGATCGTCGCCGCGCGCGATCCGGGCCCGCTTGCTCCGGGCCAGGTCCTCGAACGCGAGCTGGACGTAACGCAGCGCCAGCGCCGCGATGCTGGTGACGATCGCTGGCACGCGCAAGCGGCCCAACCCGCCCACGATCGCCGCCGGCGAGGTGGTCGCGGCCAGCATGCCGGTGGCCAGCACCGCGAGCGTCGCCTTGCACACGATCGAACCGGCCAGGATCAGGCCGGCCCGCGACATCGAGACGCCGAGCACCTCGACGTCGGGGCCGCGCCCGACGAACGGCAGCAGCACCACGAACGCGACGAACGGCAGCTCGACGAGCAGCCGGCTGCCCAGCAGCGCCGCCGACACCCGCGCCCACAGGGCGACCACGGCGAGCAGCGCGACATCGATCGCGTACGGCCACCACACGCCTCTCGGCACGAGCGCCTCCGACACGACGAACCCGATCACCGCAGCGACCTTGACCTCAGGCGCGAGCCGGTGAAGCGCGGTCTCGACCGCCGGCGCCGGCGCCCGATGGGCGCCGCTCACGCCGGCACCTCGCGTGCGCTGGCGGCGATCGCCACCCGCCGCCGCGCGACGTCCGGGGTCGCGGCCCAGTGCGTGTGCAGATCGGAGGCGTGGACCGCGCCGGCCACCTGGCCCTCCTCGGTGGCGTCGCCGTGACGCAAGCGCCAGGCCGCGGTCTCACCGGCAGCCGGGTCGACGCGTGAGTGGCCGTCGCCCCTCATGCTCATCGGTGAATCTTCGTTGTTATGGGACCAAGATTCACGATTGAGCGCCCGCCGGCGTCTCGCATCGCGACCGCGGAGACCAGCAGCGCCTCGCGCAGCCGGTCCTGGCCGACAATCGCCGTGAACGGGAACTCCGCGGTTGTCACACCGATTCTCCCTCCGTGGGCGGCCCAGCGCTCCTGCAGGCGCAACAAGCGCAAGCTACCAACGCGGCGGTCCGGGTGAGCGTCAAAACGCCGGCGATCGGACGCTCGGCGGGCTCGCGCGGGGACTGTCGCTGCTGTTCGGCTACGCGGCGCTGGTGACCGCTCGGACGGGGCGCGCTATCGGTAACGCCCGGGCTCCCACAGCGGCTCATCGCCGTTGTTGGCTGCGCGGGCGAGGATGAAGAGCAGGTCCGACAGGCGGTTGAGGTAGCGGACGACCTCGGGATTGAGCTGATCGCCGCAGGCGACCGCCAGCCGCTCAGCCCGCCGGCACACGGTCCGGCACACGTGCAGCTGCGCGGCGGTCCGGGTGCCGCCGGGGAGCACGAACGACTTCAGCGGCGGCAGCGTCGCGTTGACCTCGTCGCAGCGCTGCTCGAGCCACGTGGTCTGCTCGGGGGCGACCCGCAGGCGGTCGCGGTCGGGGTCCTCGGGCGCCGAGATGTCGGCGCCGAGGTCGAACAGGTCGTTCTGGATCCGACCGAGCCACTGCGACCAGTCGTCGGCAAGGTCCTCGAGCGTGAGCGCGAGACCGACGTGTGAGTTGAGCTCGTCGACGGTCCCGTAGGCCTCGATCCGCGGGTGCGTCTTGGGCACGCGGCTCATGTCACCCAGGTGGGTGTCGCCGGCGTCGCCGTGGCGCGTGTAGATGCGGGTCAGGTTCACGGTCATCGTCGAGATGTCAGTCTAGTGTCGCGGTTCGGAAATTTGGTGCCACCAAGAGTGGTCACTGGTGGATGCGGCGCGAGGACGCAGGACCCGACACGTAGCGGAGCTACGCGAGGAGACGAGGACAAAGCGCAGCGCCGCCAGGGGCCGCTCGACTGCCATCCAATTTCCTGAACCGGGACACTTGGCGTCGGCATGGATCGACGAGCGCGGAGATGGATCTTGGGGGCGGGGGCGGCCGCGGCGTCGTTCGCACTGGGCGGCTGCGGCCTGGAGCCGAACTCCGGGCACGCGTCGGTCACGATCACCGTTACCCGCGACTTCGGCGCGCGGCGCTTGGCGTCCGTGATCGTCCCGCGGGACGACTCCACGGAGTCGATCGCGCAGCTGCTCAAGCGCTCGCTGCACGCACAGCTCGCCCCCGACGGCTCCGTACAGTCGATCGAGGGCCGGCCGTCCACCGGGCGGGATCGCTGGTCCGGCTTCATCAACGGGATCTCGACCTCACTGGCGCCGCTCCAGCTGAAGCTGACCAAGGTCCACCCGGGCGATTCGGTCTGGTGGGACCTCCACGACACCGCCGCGGCGACGACTGTGCGGGCAGTCGTGGGGGAGTACCCGGAGCCATTCGAGCATGGTTCCGCGGGGCGGAGGCTCCCGACGACGCTCCAGTGCGCCCCGGACCTCAAGTCGGCCTGCAATGCGGTCTCCTCGGCGCTCAGCGCCGACAAGGTCCCAATCGCCACGTCGCTGCTCGGGACCGGGTCCGGGCAGGACTCGTTGGCCGTGGTGGTCGGCAAGTGGAGCGAGTTGACGCCACAGCTGGTGGCGCGCTTGGTCGAGCACGGGCCGGACGCGAGCGGCATCTACGCGAAGTTCGTCGACGGCGGCGCGGCGCTGGCGCTGCTCGACGCGCGCGGGAAAGCGGTGCGGACGCTGCACGCCGGGGCCGGCCTGGTCGCCGCCACCAGCGACAGCCAGTCCAAGCCGACGTGGCTGATCACCGGTACCGACACGGCCGGGGTCAACGCGGCCGCGCGGGCGCTGACCCCGGCCGACCTGAAGCGCCACTTTGCGGTCGCGGTCAGCGCCGGGTCGCCGATCTCGCTCCCGGTGGCGGGCCCGAGCTGACAACCCTCAGATGCGCGCGGGCAGACGCTTGCTCAGCCCGAACGCCCGCTGGCGCGCCCGCACAACTGCGTCGCTCTGCTTGGCTCGCTGGCGCGTCGCGAACCGCGCCTCGTCGAGCCGGGCGGCCAGCGCCCCACGCGGCCCGCGGGCGATCGCGGTGCCCCACAGCAGCGGGTCGCTGCCGGTCGCCAGCTGCGTCTTGTAGGCGTCGCCGCCGAGGCCGAAGTCAACCCGCGTGAGCCCGGCCTCGGACGCCACGGCGAGCGTCTGCAGGATCGTCAGGCGGCCGGGGGAGAAGCGGTCATAGCCCGGCGCGTGGGCCAGCCGGTGGCCCCACAGCGTCCCGTTGAACGCGAAGTTGTAGGTGAACGCGAGCGGGGCGCCGTCGACGCGCAGGATCACCATCCGGACGTTGCCGTCCGCGGCGAGCCGCTGGGCGACCGCTCGCCAGGACTCCTCGCCGGCGCCGAACCCGCCGGATTCGCCGGCCTGGCCCTGCCACCGCCGGCGGTAGATCTCGAACGCGTCGGTCAGCGCCCGCTGCACGTGCTCGGGCTCGGTCGCGACCTCGAACACCACCTCGGCCTCGCGCTTGAGGCCGCGTAACCGGCGCCGGTCGTCGGCGCGTCGCTTGGCGTTTGACAGCTGGTGGTAGGCCGGTTCCCAACCGTCGGGCATGTCGAGGTGGAAGATCTGCTCGCGTTGGGGATGCAGCGCGCGCGCGGGCAGCGCCCGCGCGAGCACCGTCTCCGGGATCACGCCGCGGACAGGCAGCCAGTCGAGCGGGAGCTCGCGGGCGGCGTCCAGCAGCGCGCGCGAGGTCTCGCGCGGCTCGCCGGGGTCGCACAGCAGGTCGGAGCGGTGAGCGCCGGCGAGCAGCCCCGCCTCGCGCGCCCAAGGCCGTCCGCGCACCTGCAGTGGCAGCCCGCCGACGATGCGCTCGCCGCGCTCGGCCACCACGCAGTGCACGCTCGCGGAGGTCAAGCGCCACAGCTCGGCGAGATACCCGGACAGCATGAACGGAGTCGCGCGGGCGCGGCGGGCCAGCTCGTCCCACCGCCGCGACAGCGCCTCGAATTCGTCCACCTGCCCGATGACCCGCACCACCAGCCCGGGCGGGGATGTTGACCCTGCTCGGCCGTGCACCAAGAGACGCTGAGCATACCCGGCCACCGTCCTTTCGGACCGCGCGTTGTGTAGCCTCCCCCGCCCGTGCGCATAGGAGTTCCCAGGGAATCGGTCGAGCGCGAGCGTCGCGTCGCGCTGGTGCCCGAGGTCGTTCGCAAGCTCGTCGATGCCGGATACGAGGTCGTGGTGCAGCGGGGGGCGGGCGCCGGGGCGCTGATCCCCGACGCTCAATATGAGGAGGCCGGGGCGAGCATGGTGGACGACGCCGGCGGCACCGTCGGCTGTGACGTGTGCGTGAAGGTCGCGCCTCCTACCCCGGAGGAGACCGAGCTGTTGCGCCCCGATTCGGTGCTGATCTCGTTCCTGGCGCCGTTGACCAATGGTGAGGGTGTGCGGGCTTTGGCGCAGCGAGGGGTGACGAGTTTTGCGTTGGAGTCGGTGCCGCGGATCAGCCGGGCGCAGTCCATGGACGCGCTGTCGTCCCAGGCGAACATTGCCGGCTACCGCGGGGCGCTGATCGGAGCGCAGGAGCTCGGGCGTTTCTATCCGATGCTGATGACGGCGGCGGGGACGATCCGCCCGGCGACGGTGCTCGTGCTGGGCGCGGGCGTGGCCGGGCTGCAGGCGATCGCGACCGCGCGGCGGCTCGGCGCCGTGGTGCAGGGCTTTGACGTGCGCGCGGCCGTCAAGGAGCAGGTCGAGTCGCTGGGCGCCACGTTCTTGGAGTTCGATCTGGGCGGCGACCTGGAGGGCACTGGCGGCTACGCCAAGGAGCTGACGGCCGAGCAGCAGGCGCGCCAGCAGGAGCTGATGGCCGAGGCGATCGGCAAGGTCGACGTGGTCATCACCACCGCGGCCGTGCCCGGCCGGCGGGCGCCGATCCTGGTCACCGAGGAGGCCGTCAAGCTGATGAAGCCGGGCTCGGTGATCGTCGACCTGGCGGCCGAGACCGGCGGCAACTGCGAGCTGTCAGAGCCGGGTGAGAGCATCGTCCGCCACGACGTCAAGATCCTGGCGCCGCTGAACGTGCCCTCGACGATGGCCGAGCACGCGTCGCAGCTGTACGCGCGCAACATCCAATCGCTGCTCGGGCTGATGGTCGCCGACGGCGAGCTGAAACTTGACTTCTCCGACGAGGTGATCGCGGGGGCGTGCATCACCCGGGGTGGGGAGATCGTCAACGAGGGCGCCAAGACCGCGGCCGGCGCCGCCACCACCTAGGAACCAGGAGTCGTCTGTGAGCACGATTACCGAGATCGCGATCCTGGTCCTAGCCGCGTTCGTCGGCTTCGAGGTGATCTCGAAGGTCCCGAACACGCTGCACACCCCGTTGATGTCGGGCACGAACGCGATCCACGGGATCGTGCTGCTCGGCGGGCTGCTGCTGATGCACGAGGCCCGTGGGATCCTCGAGCACGTATTGCTGGTGATCGCGATCGTGTTTGGCACGATCAACATCGTCGGCGGCTTCTTGGTCACCGATCGGATGCTCGGGATGTTCAAGCGAAAGCCCGACCCGCCGAGCGACGAGGAGGCCAAGGCCGAAGCCGAGGTCGAGACTAAGTGATCGTCTCGACGATCTTCCTGCAGAGTTCGAACTTCATCGACGCTCTGTACATCGTCGCGTTCTCGCTGTTCATCTACGGGATGAGCGGCCTGACCGGCCCGCGCACCGCGGTCCGCGGGAACAAGCTCGCGGCGGTCGGCATGGCGATCGCGGTGATCGCGACGTTTCTGACCCCGCATGTGTTCAGCGGCGCGAGCACGCCGTGGCTGATCGCGCTCGGCCTGGTGATCGGGACCGCGGTTGGCGCGCCCGCCGCGCGCCGGGTCCACATGACCGCGATACCGCAGATGGTCGCGCTGTTCAACGGCGTCGGCGGCGGCGCGGTGGCGATCATCGCCTGGGTCGAGTACCGCCACCACTTCGGCGGAGATTTCCCGCTGAAGACCGAGATCCCGTCCCTGTTCGCCGCGATCGTCGGGTCGATCTCGTTCTGGGGCTCCAACATCGCGTTCGGAAAGCTCCAGGGCATGCTGCCGGGCAACCCGATCAAGCTCCCCGGCCAGGCGATCATCAACATCGCGCTGTTCGCGATCGCGGTCGGCTCAGCGATCGTGCTCGCGGCCGGCGTGCACTCCCAGGCGCTGTTCGTTCTCGGGATCCTGGTCGCGGCGGCGGCGCTGGGCAATGTGATGGTGCTGTCGATCGGCGGCGCCGACATGCCGGTGGTGATCTCGCTGCTGAACGCGTTCACGGGCCTGTCGGCTGCCGCCACCGGGATCGCGCTGAACAACACCGCGCTGATCGTCGCGGGCATGATCGTCGGCGCCTCGGGAACGATCCTCACCAACCTGATGGCCAAAGCCATGAACCGCTCGGTGCCCGCGATCATCGCCGGTGGCTTCGGCGGCGAGGTGGCGGCGCCCGCCGGCGGCGACGTCGACCGCGGTCCGGTCCGGGCGACCTCCGCCCAGGACGTGGCGATCCAGCTCTCCTACGCGCGCCAGGTCGTGATCGCCCCCGGTTACGGGATGGCCGTCGCCCAGGCCCAGCACGCCGTCCGCGAGCTCGAGCGCGCGCTCGAAGCCAAGGGCGTCGAGGTCAAGTACGCGATCCACCCCGTCGCCGGGCGAATGCCCGGGCACATGAACGTGCTGCTGGCCGAGGCCGACGTCCCCTATGACCTGCTCCGCGAGATGGACGACATCAACCCCGAGTTCTCGCGCACCGACGTCACGCTCGTGATCGGCGCCAACGACGTCACCAACCCCGCCGCCAAGAACGAGCCCGGCTCCCCGATCTACGGGATGCCGATCCTCGAGGTCGACAAGTCCCAATCGGTGATCGTGCTCAAGCGCTCGATGGCCTCCGGGTTCGCTGGGATCGACAACCCCCTGTTCTACGACCCCAAGACCTCGATGCTGTTCGGCGACGCGAAGTCCTCGGTGGGTGAAATCACGTCGGAGGTACAGGCCCTGTAGGGTCGCCAGCGGAGTCATGGATCCCAACCGCCTGACGGCAATTCCGATCTTCTCGCAGCTCTCGCCGGAGGAGGCACACCGTCTGTCGGCGTTCGCGACCGAGACGAGCGCCGCGCAGGGGCAGATCCTGATGAAGCAGGGCGACTACTCGACCGAGCTGATCGCGATCGAGGAGGGAAGCGCCGACGTGATCCAGAACGGGATGAAGATCGCCTCACTCAAGCAGGGCGATCTGATCGGCGAGATGGGCCTGCTGACGCGCGAACGCCGCAACGCCGACGTGATCGCGACCTCGCCGATGCGGCTGGTGAAGCTCACCCATTGGGAGGTCCGGCGGATGTCTGACCAGACGGTCGACCGGATCAAGCAGATCATCGCCGAGCGTCGTCGCACCGGGGTCGCCGACCCGGCGCACTACGGTCACGAGGCGCCGGCGGACGACGGTCAGCCTTCGGACCGGTCGGCCGGCTCCGGCGAATAATCCGCGCACCGGCGGGGCAAGCTTGGAGCCGTGCGAGCGCGCACCAAGCTTCTGGGCGTTGCCGTGGCCGGGCTTTGCCTGCTGGCGATCTGGCCGATCGCCAACGCGGCCGCCAAGCAGTCAGTGGCCGTCGGCCGCGGCGGCGCGGTCGTCTCCGACACCACCCAGGCGACCAACGCCGGCCTGAGGGTGCTGCGCCGCGGTGGCACCGCCGCCGACGCGGCAGTCGCTGTCGCCTCCACGCTCGGCGTCACCGACCCGTTCGTCGCCGGCATCGGCGGCGGCGGCTACTTCGTCTACTACGACGCGCACACGCATCGCGTGTACACGATCGACGGGCGCGAGACCACGCCGGCGGCCGCGGACCAGAACCTGTTCATCGACCCGGCGACGGGCAAGCCGCTGCCGTTCGCGACCGCGGTCACCAGTGGCCTGTCGGTGGGCGTGCCGGGGACCTTGATGACCTGGCAGCGGGCGCTTGACCGCTTCGGGCGGTTCTCGCTGGCCCGCGACCTCAAGCCCGCCGAGCACGTGGCCGAGCGTGGCTTCAAGGTCACCGACACGTTGCACGAGGAGGACCGCGAGAACGCGTTCCGGTTCGACCAGTTCAGCTCGACCGCGTCGATGTTCCTGCCCGGCGGACAGCTTCCCGATGTCGGTTCGATCATGCGCAACCCCGACCTGGCTCAGACCTACAAGCAGATCGGCCGCCAGGGGATCGGCGCGCTGTACGGCGGCCCGATCGGCGCCGACATCGTCAACGCGGTCCACAACCTGCCGCTGGCGCCCGGCGCGACACTGGTCCCGCGCCCGGGCAAGCTGGAGCTCAGCGACCTCGCCCTCTACACCGCGCCGTTCGTCGACCCGACCCACGTCAACTACCGGGGCTACGACGTGTATTCGATGGCGCCGTCGTCGAGCGGTGGTTCGACCGTCGGTGAGTCGCTGAACATCCTCGGCAACTTCGATCTGTCGCGTGAGACCCGCGTGCAGGCGCTGCACCACTTCCTCGAGTCGACGCGGCTGGCGTTCGCGGACCGCAACCGCTACGTCGGCGACCCCCGGTTCGTCAACGTCCCGCTCGTCCAGCTACTGTCCAAGCCGTTCGGCAGGCAGCGGGCGTGCCTGATCAATCCCGCGCACGCGCTGACCAGCCCGGTGGCGCCCGGTGACCCGTTCGCCGGCGACGGCGGCTGCCGGCTGCAACAGCCGACCGACGCCGGGCAGCCCAACGACGGCGTCAGCACCAACCACTTCGTGGTCACCGACCGCCAGGGCGACGTCGTCTCCTACACGAACACGATCGAGGAGCTCGGCGGCAACGCGGTCGTCGTTCCCGGTCGCGGGTTCCTGCTCAACAACGAGCTGACCGACTTCGACTTCACGCCGCTGCAGGCCGGCGTCCCGGACCCGAACCTGCCCGCCGCCGGCAAGCGGCCGCGGTCGAGCATGTCGCCGACGATCGTGCTCCGCCACGGGCGGCCGTTCATGGCGGTCGGCGCAGCCGGCGGCGCCACGATCATCACGAGCGTGCTCGAGATCCTGATGGACAAGATCGACTTCGGGATGAGCCTGCCCGACGCGATCGCCTCGCCGCGCGCGTCTCAGCGCAACAGCGCCACGACCCAGGCCGAGCCCGCGTTCATCGCGCAGTCGACGACCCCGGGACTCGAGGCGCTCGGCCAGACGTTCTCGGTGACCGACACCTCGCCCCTGAATCCGTCGATCGAGATCGCGCCCACGATTAGCGTCGCCACGGGCCTGCAGCTGCTCGGCGGCGGCAAGATTCTGGCGGCCGGCGAGCCCGAGCGTCGCGGGGGCAGCGCGGCAGGTGTGGTGAGCCCGAGCGGCTGACGGCTGGTACGGCCGCGCGGGAGGTCGTACTAGGCTGGCGGCGGATGTTGAGCCGCGAGCGTGCGATCCAGACGCTGAGCAGTGAGCAGTTCGACGTCGCCGTGATCGGTGGCGGGATCACCGGCGCGGGGGTCGCGCTCGACGCCGCCTCCCGCGGCTACAGCGTGGCGCTGGTCGAGAAGGCCGACTTCGCCTCGGGGACCAGCAGCCGGTCCTCCAAGCTCATCCACGGCGGCCTGCGCTATCTGCAGAGCTTCGACCTCGGCCTCGTCCGCGAAGCGCTGCTCGAGCGCCAGCTGATGGTCAAGCTCGCCCCGCACCTGGTCTGGCCGCTGGAGATGGTGGTGCCGGCGTTCGACGGAGCCCACCCGGACAGGATCGTGGGGATCGGGCTGAACATGTACGACGTGATGGCGACGCCGAGGTTGCGCGGGCGCCGCACCGCGCGCCGCGCCCCCGACAACGGCCAGAGCGATTGGAGCCCGGCCCGCCACCGCGTGATCTCCGCCGACGAGGTCGTGTCGCGGCTGCCGGCGCTGGCTCCGCGCAACCCGACCGGCGGCTACCTGTTCTATGACTGCCAGACCGACGACGCTCGGCTGGTCCTGACAGTGCTGGGCGAGGCCGAACGGTTCGGCGCGATCTGCGCCAACCGGCTCGAGGTCTCCGAGCTGCTGACCGACGATGCTCGCGGCGGCGGAATCCTCGTCCGCGACTCCGAGAGCGGCGGCGAGTTCGCGGTGCGCGCCGGAAACGTCGTCAACGCCACCGGGGTGTGGGCCGACCGGCTCCGTCCCGAGGAGCTGCACTCCGAAGCCGAGGTGCCGACGATTGCCCCCAGCCGCGGCACCCACGTCACGGTGTCCCAGCGTGAGCTGCCGGTGCGCGCAGGCTCGATCATCCCCGCCGGCCGCGGACGGTCGATCTTCGCGCTGCCGTGGCTGGGCTCGACGTTGCTGGGGACGACCGACAACACCTACGACGGCGACATCGACCACGTCCAGCCCGCGGGCGGCGACGTCGAGTACTTGCTCGACGCCGCCAACGCGTTCTTTCACTCGAGCCTGACCACCTCCGACCTGACCGGCGCGTACGCCGGGGTGAGGCCGCTGATCTCGGCTGGCGACAGCCGCAAGTCGGTCGACATCTCCCGCAAGGCCGAGCTGTATGAGACATCCAGCGGCCTGATCACGATCACCGGAGGCAAGCTCACCACCTGGCGGCGCATGGCCAAGCTCGCGGTCGACCGGCTGGTGGAGCGCGATGGACGCGAGGCTCCCTGCCGGACTCACGAGATCCCGCTGGGGGCGCCCGTCGACCCCGACGCCCTGCCGCTGGTGGACGGAGTCGCCGGATCGTCGTACGTGTCGCTGGCGGGCCGCTACGGGCACGCCGCCCACGAGCTCCTGCGGCTCGCCGCACGGGGCGACGGCGCCGGCGAGCCGATCGTGCCAGGGCATCCCGACCTGCTCGTCGAGGCGTCGTACGCCGCCGCCCGAGATCAGGCGCGCACCGTCGGCGACGTGTTGTTCAGGCGCACCAGACTCGGGCTGCTGGCCTCGCCCGAGCTGTTGGCGGCGGGCGCCGACGGTCCGCCCAGGGTGGCCCGGGCGATGGCCGCCGAGCTGGGCTGGGACGAGCCGCGGATCGCGGCTGAGCTGGAGCGCTTCACCGAGGAGGCGCGCAGCGAATACCTGGTCCCGGAGGCGGTGCGGTGAGCGCCCCGCAGCGCGCGTTTCGGACCACGCGAGGCGACGTCGAGCTCGGCGGCCGGCCGTGGCTGATGGGAATCGTCAACGCCACGCCCGACTCGTTCTCGGACGACGGCAAGCACCGCACGCTCGATGCCCGGGTCGCGCTTGCCGAGTCGCTGATCTCCAGTGGCGCCGACATGATCGACATCGGCGGCGAGTCCGGGGTCACCAACCGGCCGGCGGTCGATCCCGAGGAGGAGATCGAGCGGGTGGTGCCGCTGATCGAGCGGGTCGCCGGCGGACTCGGCGCGCTGGTGTCGGTCGACACCTACAAGCCGGCCGTCGCGCGCGCCGCGATCGAGGTCGGCGCCGCGGTCGTCAACGACGTCAGCGGGCTGCGCGACCCCGAGCTCGCCGACGTGTGCGCAGAGACGGGGGCGGGCCTGGTGTTGATGCACACGCGCGCGGCGCCCAAGCAGCGGCTGCACGATCCCAGCCTCGACGGGCGGATCGTGGACGACGTGCGGTCGTTCCTGGCCGAGCGGATCTCGTTCGCCACCGAGCGCGGCGTGGCGTTCGAGCAGCTGATCCTCGATCCCGGCCCGGACTTCGGCAAGACCCCGTCGCAGACGGTCGAGGTGATGCGCGCGCTGGGCGATCTGCACGAGCTCGGCCGTCCGCTGCTGCTGGCCGTCTCGCGGAAGGACTTCGTCGGCGCGATCACCAGCCGGCCGCCGCGCGAACGCCTGGCCGGGACGCTCGCCGCGGTCGCCCACGGCGTCGAGGCGGGCGCCCACGTGCTGCGGGTCCACGACCTTCCTGAGGTAGCCGATTTCCTGGCCGTGGAGGAGGTCCTCAGCGGGACGGTCCAGCTCGATCGCGACGCGCGGCTGGTCGACGATCTGCGCTGGCACCGCAGCGACGGCTGACCGCCGCGGGACGTCGCCGCCCTCACGGCCGCTAGCCTGAGGAATGAATCGCCGGTCGCTGGCCCAACGCGACCGGAGCCCACCGATCAAACCCCAGGGAGGCCCCCGCCATGTCGGTCATCGACCGTGACGCACTTCAAGCAAGCCCGCTCGCCGATCTCCACACGATCGCATCCGAGCTCTCGATCGACGGTTACCGCCGTCTTCGCAAGCAGCAGCTGATCGACGCAATCCTGGCGCGCCAGGAGGGCATCGAGGCGCCCGAGACCGAAGCCGCCGAGGAGTCCGAGGCCGAGGACGCCGCCAAGGATGTGGAGGCCTCGAAGGACCAGGAGGCTGAGGAGACCGACAGCGACACCGAGGCCGAGGCCGAGGAGCTGCCCGACGCCGAGGAGCTGCCCGACGCCGAGGATCTGGCCGAGGCGATCGCCGACGAGCTGGCCGTGCACGACGGCGAGTCCGGCGGCCGGCGCCGGCGCCGGGGACGGCGCGGCGGTCGCAGCCGCTCCGCGCGCGACGAGGATCGCGACGAAGAGCGCGCCGCGGAACGCGACGCGGAGCCCGAGGACGCCAAGGCCACGACCAAGGCCGAGACCGAGGAGGTGGAGGCCGAGGAATCCCGCGGCGGTGCCGCCGAGGAAGAGACCGTGGACGGCGTCGTTGAGCTGGTCGGCAACGGTTCGGGCTTCGTCCGCGCCAACCCGCCGGAGCCGTCGGACGACGACGTCTATGTGTCGGCCGCACAGGTCAAGCGTTGCGAGCTGCTGTCCGGCGACCGGATCAGCGGGCCGCGCCGCCCGCCGCGTCGGTCCGAGCGCTTCGCGTCGCTGGTTCGGATCGACGCGATCAACGGGCGTCCGGCGTCCGAGGTCGCCGACAGCACGCGCTTCGATGACCTGCCGGCGGCTTTCGCCCAGGAGATGCTGGCGCTGCGGACCGACGACCCCACGGTCACCGCGATCGAAGGACTGGCGCCGATCGGCAAGGGCTCGCGGGTGACGATCGCCGGCGGCGCGCGGTCGGGCAAGACCGAGACGCTGCGCCGGCTGGCCGCGGCGCTCGGAGGCAACGACGACCTGCACGTGCTGCTGGTGCTGACCGGCGTCCGCCCCGAGGAGCTGTCGGAGTGGGAGGACGGGCCCGTCAAGCCCGAGGGCGCGCTGAACCTGGCCGCCTCAGCCGACGCCCAGGACCAGCTGGTCGAGCCGGTCGTCGACCAAGCGCGCCGGTGGGCCGCCCGCGGATCCGACGCCGTGGTCCTGATCGACACGCTGGACGGCCTGCACCCCCATGCGGCGCGTAAGGTGCTGGCCAGCGCCCGCAACGTCGTCGACGGCGGATCGCTGACCGTGATCGCCACCGCGTCGGCGCCGCTGGGCGGCGAGACCACGGTGATCGCGCTCGACCCGCTGGCCGCCGCCTTCGGGCGGTTCCCGGCGCTCGACGTGGCCGGCACCGGGACGCTGCGGCCCGAGCGGCTGGTCGGCGACGACGGCGCCGAGGCGATCGCGCGGATGCGCGTCCAGGCGCTCGAGAGCTAGCCAGTCGCCTATCGCGAGCCCGGCCACGGGCTGGGGGGCGTGCATACGTGCTCCACACGGCACGCCTCCGATCCGCGGCCGGATTTGACGCGCATTCACCGGTGCCGGCAGCCCGTCCAGACAGGCGGGCGAGGGGCCGCGACGACCTCCCCGGCCGCTACCGTAGAAACCACGGAATGGCAGACATCGCGACCGATCTCGAGACGCTGCTCGAAGGCCTCAACGAGCCCCAGCGAGAGGCCGTCACATACGGCGAGGGACCGCTGCTGATCCTGGCCGGCGCGGGGTCCGGCAAGACCCGGGTCCTGACCCATCGGATCGCCTATCTGGCCGCCACCGGCGCCGCCAAGGCCAACGAGATCCTCGCGATCACGTTCACGAACAAGGCCGCGGGGGAGATGCGCGAGCGCGCCGGCCTGCTGGTCGGACGCCGGGTTCGGGCGATGTGGGTGATGACGTTCCACGCCGCCTGCGCGCGGATGCTGCGCGCCCACGCCGACAGGCTCGGCTACACCCGCCAGTTCACGATCTACGACCAGGCGGACTCGCGCCGGCTGGTCAAGCGCTGCCTCGACGACCTCAGCGTCGACCCCAAGCGTTTCACGCCCGCGGGGATCCAGTCGCAGATCTCCGACGCCAAGAACAAGCTCCGCGACGCCGAGGGCTACGGCCGGATGGTCGGCTCGTTCTTCGAGCAGACCGTCGCGGACGCCTACCGCCTGTACGAGCGCGAGCTGCATCGGATGAACGCGATGGACTTCGACGACCTGCTGGTCCGCTCGGTGAACCTGCTCGAGATGTTCCCCGAGGTCCGCGACGTCTACGCCAACGGCTTCCGGCACGTGCTCGTCGACGAATACCAGGACACCAACCACGCCCAGTACCGCTGGCTGCAATTGCTCGCCGAGGAGCACCGCAACCTGATGGTGGTCGGGGACGATGCCCAGTCGATTTACGGGTTCCGCGGGGCCGACATTCGCAACATCCTCGACTTCGAGGACGCGTTCCCCGACGCGCACGTGGTCCGGCTGGAGCAGAACTACCGCTCGACGCAGACGATCCTCGACGCGGCCAACGCGGTGATCGCCAACAACCGCGGCCAGAAGAGCAAGCTGCTGTGGACCGACGTGGGCAGGGGAGACCCGATCAAGATCCGCGAGCTCGAGGACGAGCACGCCGAGGCGCGGATGGTGACCGGGGAGATCCAGCAGCTCGTCGACGAGGGCACGTCGCGCGCCGAGATCGCGGTGTTCTACCGGACCAATGCGCAGTCGCGGGTGCTCGAGGACACGCTGGTACGGGCGGAGATCCCCTACCAGGTGATCGGCGGCACCAAGTTCTACGAGCGCGCCGAGATCAAGGACGCGATCGCGTACCTGACAACGCTGATCAACCCGCAGGACGTGGGTGCGTTCACCCGGATCGTCAACGCCCCCCGGCGGGGGATCGGCGCGACCTCGATGTCGCGGGTGCTGTCGTTCTCCAACACGATCGGGATGTCGATCTGGGACGCCGCCTCCGATCCCGAGCAGGTGCCGGGGCTCGGGGCCGCGGCGATCAAGGCGTTGCGGCGGTTCATGGGGACGATGCACGTGCTGCGCGAGCTGGCGGAGTCCGGCGCGCCGACCGCCAAGCTGCTGTCTGAGGTGTTGCGCGAGACGGGCTACCTGGAGGCGCTCGAGGCCGAGCGGACGATCGAGGCCCAGGGCCGGATCGAGAACCTCGAGGAGCTGGTGAACGTGGCCGCCGAGTACGACGCCGCCGACGCCGATGACAAGTCGTTGGGCGAGTTTCTCCAGCAGATCGCGCTGATCGCCGATGCCGACGAGCGCGACGACGACGAGGGCCTGGTGACGCTGATGACGCTGCACAACGCCAAGGGCCTGGAGTACCCGATCGTGTTCATGATCGGCTGCGAGGAGGGCGTGTTCCCGCACTCGCGAGCGCTCGACGAGGGCGGGCTGGAGGAGGAGCGCCGGCTCTGCTACGTGGGCATCACCCGGGCCGAGCGCGACCTGTACATCACGTTCGCCCGCAGCCGCACGGTGTTCGGCGCGCGCAACTACGGGCTGGCGAGCCGGTTCATCTCGGAGATCCCCGATGCGCTCACCGACCGCGAGCAGCAGCCGCAGGCCTACGCCGGGATCCGCGCTCGCGCGACCTCGTGGTCGTCGCCCTCGGCCACCGACCAGCCGGCGCCGGTCGCCTACCGGCTCGGCGACGACGTGGCCCACCCCAAGTTCGGCGAGGGCGTGGTCACCGGGATCGAGCCGGGCGGAATCGTCGTGATCCACTTCAGCCGGGACGGGACCGATCGCAAGCTGGTGGCGGATCTGGCGCCGATCAGCAAGCGCTGATGGCCGCCACCGAGACGACCACCGAGACGACCACCGAGGTCCACCGGACTCCGCGGCTGCGCCAGGGCGCGCTGATCGCCGCCGGCAGCGCGGTCGCGCTGGGGATCGTGATGTTCGCAATGGCCTGGTACGGCCTCGACGAGATCCCGGGCCGTGTCCCGGCGCGGATGCCGCTTACCTACGCGGTCAACGCGTGGCACGCGCTGAGCCTGATCCGGTGGCTGATGCTGCTGACGATCGTGGTCGCGATCGGTTCGGTGCTGTTGCACGGCAGCCAGCGCGCGCACGGCGCCAAGACCGACACCGGCGCGGTCGTGGCCGGGCTGGGGGCGTTGACCGCGGCGGCCCTGGTCGTCCGGGTGCTGATCGACCTGCCGTCGGCCAACTCGGTCGTGGACCAGAAGCTGGGGGCCTACATCGGGCTGCTGTGCGCGGTCGGGATCGCCCTCGGCGGCTACGAGCAGATGCTCGAGGAGCGCGCCCGGCGGGCCCGCGCGGCGCCCGGTTCGAGGGCCGCTCGGCGTGCGTCGGCGAGGGGCTCGGGGCGCTCCTGAGCGCTCCGAGCCGGTGTAACGTTCGGCTCGCGCAGAGGGTTCGCCGGAACCAAGACCAAAGGAGCGGGGATGGACTCTTCGAGGCTGAGTCAGGGGTACTTGATCGCGGGGATCGGTGGCGTAGTGCTGCTGATCTCGCTGTTCCTGGACTGGGTCTCGGGCGTGACGATCATCGTTGGCGCGGCGGGCCTGTCGAAGGGCGGCAACGCCTGGGACGTGTTCTCGGGCGTGGACATCCTGATGGCGCTGGTCGGGTTGAGCGCGATCCTGATGGCCGGCGCGGTCACGATGGGAGCGACGATCAGGACGCCCGCAAACGTCCCGTGGATCCTGGGGCTGGTCGGGGTCGGCACGATTGGCTGGGCGCTGGGCTGGGACCTCGAGAACGCCAACGCCGGGATCGGCGGGTGGCTCGGCCTCGCCGGCGCGGTGGCGATCGCCTACGGGGGCTTCGCCGCCGGCCGCGATTACGAGCCGGTCCGGGGCTGATCGGTCGGCGGGAGCGACTGACCGTGCGCTTTGCGACCTCGCGGCTCAGGTCCGGCGAGCTGCTGGCCGGGGCGGCCGCGGTCGTGCTGCTGGTCTGCCTGTTCGCACTGCCCTGGTACGGCCTCGACAGCTCGGTGGCGACGATCGCCCAGCGGCTCGGCGTGTCGACGTCGCGCACCGGCTGGGAGTCGTTGGCCACGTTGCGCTGGCTGATCCTGTTCGGCTCGCTGGCGGCGCTGGCGCTGGTGTACCTCCAGGGCACCCGGCGCGCTCCGGCGATGCCCGCGACGTTCAGCCTGATTGTCACCGTCCTCGGGGTGATCATGGCGCTGGCGCTGATCTACCGGGTGCTGATCAACGTGCCCGGGGCCAACGATGTGGTCAATCGCCAGGCGGGCGGCTTCATCGGGCTGGTGGCCGCCATCCTGGTCGCCTACGGCGGGTACCGCTCACTGCGCCAGGAGGGGGTCGCGCCGCAGGACGAGCCGACCGACATCCCCACCGTGGAGCTTGGCTCGGCCGACTCCTAGAATGAATCGCGATGCTTGACCGCGATCAGGTACTGCACGTCGCTCGTCTCGCCCGCCTCGAGCTGAGCGAGCCGGAGGTCGAGCGCATGTCGGCCGAGCTGTCGCACGTGCTCGACCACATCGAGAAGATGACCGAGCTCGACCTCGAGGGCGTGCCGCCGACTTCGCACGTCGTCGACGTGGTCAACGCGCTGCGCGCCGACGTGCCGGTCCCCTCGTTCCCCGTCGAGGTCATCCTCGAGGCCGCCCCCGAGCGGCTCGAAGGCGGCTTCGGAGTACCCAGTCCGGGTGCGTCGCCGGAATGAGCGAGCTGATCGAGCTGACGGCCGCCGCCGCGGCCGAGCGCGTGCGCGCGGGCGAGCTGGACGCCGCCGAGCTGTTTGACGCCTACCGCGAGCGCGCCGGCGCCGACGAGCTCAACGCGTTTCTGTGGGTGGCGCCCGAGGCGCCGGCCGCGGGCGACTATTCCGGCGCCCCGTTGGGCGGCGTGCCGCTCGCGGTCAAGGACCTGTTCTGCACCGAGGGCGTTCCCAGCCAGGCCGGCTCGCGGATCCTCGAGGGCTACCGGCCGCCGTACACCGCAACCGTGGTCAGCCAACTTGCGCAGGCCGGCGCGCCGTTGCTGGGCAAGACCAACCAGGACGAGTTCGCAATGGGCTCCTCGAACGAGAACTCGGGCTTCGGGCCGGTGCTCAACCCGTGGGACCGCGGTCGGGTCCCCGGGGGCTCGTCGGGCGGCAGCGCCGCCGCGGTCGCCGCCGGGCTGGCGCCGTGGGCAATCGGGACCGACACCGGCGGCTCGATCCGCCAACCGGCCGCGCTGTGCGGGATCGTGGGGCTGAAGCCGACCTACGGCGCGGTCTCGCGCTACGGGATGATCGCGTTCGCGTCCTCGCTCGACCAGGCCGGACCGCTGACCCGCAACGTCACCGACGCGGCGCTGCTGTTCTCGCGGATGATCGGCAAGGACCCGTGCGACTCGACCTCGCTGGCGTTCCCGGGGGAGGTCGCGCTCCCCAGCGCCGAGGACCTGCGCGGGATCCGGCTCGGCGTCCCCGAGGAGCTGACCGGATCCGAGGGCGGCGTCGAGCCTGGCGTGCGCCAGAACTTCGAGGCGATCCTGAAGCTGGCCGAGGGGCTCGGCGCCGCGATCGAGACCTGCCGGCTGCCGCACGCGCCGCACGCGCTGTCGGCCTACTACCTGATCGCCCCGGCCGAGGCGTCGGCCAACCTGGCCCGGTTCGACGGGGTCCGCTACGGGCTGCGCGTCGACGGCGAGGCCGACCTGACGACGATGTACGAGCGCACCCGCGCGGCCGGCTTCGGCGCCGAGGTCAAGCGCCGCGTGATGCTCGGCACCTACGCCCTGTCAAGCGGCTACTACGACGCCTACTATGGGACCGCCCTGAAGGTTCGGACGAAGATCGCAGACGACTTCAAGGCGGCGTTCGAACGCTTTGACTTCATCGTCACCCCGACCAGCCCGTGGACCGCGTTCGAGCTGGGCGCCAAGACCGACGATCCGCTGGCGATGTACCTGAACGACTTCTGCACGGTGCCGATGCCACTGGCCGGGATCCCGGCGATCTCGATCCCGTCGGGGCTCAGCGACGGCCTGCCGGTCGGCTTCCAGCTGGCCGGGCCGGCGTTCAGCGAGGGCCGGATCCTCGACACCGCGCACGCGCTGGAGCGGGCGATCGGGTTCGACGGAGGCCCGGCGAGGCGATGAGCGAGGCGGCCAACGTGACCGCGGCGCAGTACGAGCCTGTGATCGGACTGGAGATCCACGTCCAGCTGAGCACGGTCACGAAGATGTTCTGCGGGTGCGAGCTGTCGTTCGGCGACCCGCCCAACACCCACACCTGCGCGGTGTGCCTGGGGCTGCCGGGCGCGCTGCCGGTGGTCAACGAGCGTGCAGTGCACTTCGGGCTGATGATCGGCCTGGCGTTCGGGTGCGAGATCGCCGACCGCTCGCTGTTTCACCGCAAGAACTACTTCTATCCCGACCTGCCCAAGGGCTACCAGATCTCCCAGTACGACGTGCCGCTGTGCCGCGGCGGGCAGGTCGGCGACGTGCGCATCCACCGCGTCCACCTCGAGGAGGACGCGGCCAAGCTCAACCACCTCGGCGCCAGCGGCCGGATCCACGGCTCCGACCGCAGCTGGGTCGACTTCAACCGCGGTGGCACGCCGCTGGTCGAGATCGTCACCGAGCCCGACGTCCACTCCGCTGAGCAGGCCCGCGACTGGCTGCGGCTGTTGCGCTCGACGCTGCGGGTGCTCGGTGTATCCGACGTCAACATGGAGGAGGGCTCGTTGCGCTGCGACGCCAACGTCTCCGTCCGCCCGAAGGGGTCGTCGGAGTTCGGGACCAAGACCGAGCTGAAGAACATGAACTCGTTCCGGTTCCTCGAGCGCGGGGTCAATGCCGAGATCGAGCGCCAGATCGGGTTGCTGGAGACGGGCGGGGCGGTCGTCCAGGAGACGCTTCACTTCGATCCCTCCAGCGGACAGCTGACACCGCTTCGCTCCAAGGAGGAGGCGCACGACTACCGCTACTTCCCCGAGCCCGACCTGGTGCCGCTGGTGGCCACCGAGGCGATGGTCGCGGCCGCCCGGGCGGCGCTGCCCGAGCTGCCGGCCGACCGGGCGGAGCGCTTCGAGCGCGAGCTCGGGCTCAGCGACGAGAGCGCGCGGCTGCTCGCGTTCCGCACCGAGCTCGGCGACTACTACGAGCGCGCGCTGCGGGCCGACGGCGACGACCCGGTCGCGCTGGCCAACTGGATCCCGCAGCTGATCGAGCGCATCGGATCAGACCGGGACCCGGCCGACTCGAAGGTCTCGCCGGAGAGCCTGGCCGCGCTGTCGGCGATGGTTGGCGCCAAGCAGGTCAGCCGCGACGCGGCGCGCGAGGTGCTCACTCGGCTGGTCGACGAGGGCGGCCACCCGCGCGCGATCGTGGAGCGCGAGGGACTCGGCGCGATCAGCGGCGACGATGGCGGTCTCGGCGAGGTCGTGGACAAGGCGATCGCAGCGGACCCCGACGCCGCCGACAAGGTGCGGGGCGGCAACCGTAAGGCGATCGGCCCGTTGGTCGGCTACGTGATGCGCGAGACCAAGGGCCGCGCCGACGGCGGCGAGGTCACCAGAATGCTGCTGGAGCGCCTGCAGGCGGAGTGACCGCCGCCGGCGGGTTGTTCAGCTGGGGTTGCGGGCGAGCCTGCGAACGACGAACCCGGCGCCGAGCAGCGTCGCGCCACCGGCCAGCAGCAGGACGACGTTGACGCCGGTGAACGGCAACGTACCTGAGCTGGTACCGCCTCCGACCGAGGAACACAGCTGCGGGTTATAGGCCTGGCAGGTCGAGCTCCCCTGCGCGAGCGCCGCGCTCGGAATCGCCAGCAGCGCGATCGCAATCGCCCCCAATATCGTGATGCGTCTCATGCGTTCTTCCCCTGAGCGGTGACCCGGAGCCCCCACGGCGGACCACGGTTTGTCTCTCCCCCGGACATCCTGCCCGGAGGCCATATCAAAAGAATACCCGTTGGGGCCGACGTTTTGCACCCTTATGGGGAGCAGTCGCCCGGCCGTCGGCTAATTAACCAGCGTTAGCGACTTGAACGCCTGCGCCGGGGTCAGCGGGTGGGTCGTGTTGACGCGCGCGAGCGCCTGCTTGACGGTGGTGTCGCGCTTGTTGATCGACGCTGCCATCGCGTAATCGCTGCGGGCCCGGTCGGTGTTGCCGAGCGCCGATTCGGCCAGCCCTCGCCCGAGCCACGCGAACCACCCGCCGGGCTCGCGGGAGATCGACTGGCTGAAGCGGCTGATCGCCTCGCTGTAGTTGCCGCTCTGCAACGCGATCGCGCCCGCGGTCCGGCCCGGATCGGCGCTCAGCGGATCGAGCTTGCTGGCGTCCGCGAGGTCGTTCAGCGCGGCATTTGGATTGCGGTCGCGGACCGCGGCCGCCGAGGCCTGCTCGCGGACCGACAGGTAGGGGAAGCCGAGCACGACCGCCGCGGCCACCAGCGCGAGCACCCCGGCGGCGCCCAGCGCCCACCGCGGCAGCCCGCGTCCGGCACCGGAGCGGGCGGCTTTACGAGTCTTCCCCAGCGCCAGCGCCATCCCCACGAACCCGAGCGCCGGGCCGCTGAGCGCGGGCATCTCCCAGAACCAGTCGACCGAGCCGTGAAACAGCCACACCGTCAGCGGCAGCAACGCCGCGCCGGCGATCCACTGCGCGGCGACGGGGGCCCGCCGGCGGACCCGGATCGCGCCGGCCACCGCCGCCACGATGAACGCCGCGAACAGCAGCAAGCCGACCACGCCGGTGTGCGCCAGCAGCCGCATCTCGAGGCTGTGCGTCCACGCCGGCTCCTCGTTGGTGTGGCGGCGCGGCAGGTAGTAGTCGGCGAAGTTGTCCTGGCCCAGGCCGCCGATCGGATGGGCGGCCAGGGCATCGAGCGACACCCGCCAGAAGTCATAGCGTCCGCTGCCGACCGTGCCGAAGTGCGAGCCGGTGGCGTCGGCGGTGGGCACGTGGCTGAAGCCGTTCCACTGGCGCTTGACGAACCCGAACGGATCGCCATGGGTGGCGGCGGTCCCGCCGGCGATCACCGCCACCACCGCGATCACCGCGAGGACGGCACCGACGATGCGCGAGCCGCGGGGCGACAGCCCGCGCGGCTTCCAGTGCGACTCCGCCCAGGCGATCAGGGTTCCCACGACCAAGACCACCAGGCAGAGCGCCAGCGACACCTTCCCGGCGTGCCGGGCGGCGTCGGCCAGCGCGGCCGGGCTCTCTGAGTTGAACACGCCGATCAGCGCGTGCACCGGGATCAGCGTGCCCAGTACGGGCAGCACCGCAGCGGCCACGAACCGCAGCCGGTCGCGGACGATCGCCAGCGTCGCCAGCGCCACCAGCGGCAGCGTGAACAGCCAGCCGCGGCTCTGCCCGGCAACCGCCAGCTGGAGCCCGGCGGTCGCCATCGCAAGCAGGATTCCCCGCAGCGCCGCCGGCAGCTCTCGGCGCGAGGCGAGCGCGATCGACACCAGCGCCCCGATCGTGAACAGCGCCGCAGTGGCGTTGAAGTAGCCGGTCGGCGGCGAGATCCGGCCGTCGACGACGAGCGTCGACAGGTGGCTGGCCGACTCCAGACGAACCAGCATCACCGCGGCGATCGTTCCGATGCCCAAGGCGAACACCGAGAGCGCCACCGCGGCCGCGGGCGCGGTCCACGGCAGCGAGGCCATCAGCGCGAACGCGATCAGGTACAGCAGCGCCCGGTTTGAGCCCTCCAGCGCCGTGCCCGGGGCCTGCGCCCACGCGATCGACAGGTACGACCAGGCTACGTAGGCCGCGAACGCCGCCACCGCCAGCCGGCTCGCCGGCGACAGGCCGACGCGGTCGATCCCGAGCGCGGCGATCGTGATCGCCGACAGTGACAGCAGCACCAGCGCGCCCCAGTACCAGGTGCCCGGGTCGTAGCCGCCGTTGTCGGCCGCCCACACGATCAGCAGCGCGACGACCGCCAGTCCCGGCACCGCAGCGGGCAGGTGAGGCCCTGTCGCCTCGCGGAGCCGCCTGCCGGCCGTCCCCACGGTCGGGCTGTGCGTGGCGGTCATCGATTCGTCAGCATACGGGCAGAGGTGGCACCAACTCGACACTCAGACTCGAGGCTCCGCGTGCTGACGCTGGCGCTTGAGGCGGGTTCGGGGTACGGCGGGGCGGAAAAGCTCGCCTACGAGTTCGCGCTGCGACTCGACCCGGCGCGTTTCAAGAGCTACCTGTGCACGATCCGGGACAGGCCCGACCGCCGCGAGGCGATCGAGCGCGACCGCGCGGAGCTGGCATCCGCCGGTGTCGAGTACATCGAGCTGGGCGAGAGCTCGGAGTTTCCCTTGCGGCCGGCGCCGTGGCGGCGGCTGTACGCAACGCTGCGCCGTGAGTCGATCGACGTCTTGCACGCGCACATGCCCCGCGCGAGCGTGCCCGGCTCGATCCTCGCGCGGCTTGCCCGCGTGCCGGTCGTGATCAGCCACGAGCATGGCTCGGCGATCACGGGCAAGCGGATCCGGCCATTCCTGGACCGCCACGTCGTCGCCCGCCTGAGCACCGTGATCCTGGTGGTGTCCGACTGGGACCGTCGCCAGCTGATCGAGCTCGAGCGGATTCCGGCCGATCGGATCGCGGTGCTGCCCAACGGGATCGTCACCCCGCCTGAGTCAGGGCCCGACGTCCGCCCGGGGCTCGGGCTGAGCGACAGCGACCGATTGATCGGCGCGGTAGGCAGGCTGTATCGCGAGAAGGCCTACGACGACCTGATCCGCGCGGCGGCGCTGCTCGACGCCACCCGCGCCGGTGGGCCGATCACGTGCGCGATCGTCGGGATCGGCCCCCAGGAGCCTCGCCTGCGTGAGCTGATCAGCGAGCTCGGCGTCGGCGACCGCGTCCGGCTGGTGGGACGGCGCAACGACGTGCCGGACTTCATCCGCGCGCTCGACGCGGCGGTGATGTGCTCGACGCGCGAGGGCAGCCCGCTGGCACTGCTCGAGTACATGGCCGGGGGCGCGCCGATCGTGGCCAGCGCGGTGGGGGGGATCCCGGAAATCCTCCAGGACGGCGTCAGCGGTCTGCTGGTCGCGCCGTCTAACCCGCCGGCGCTGGCTGGAGCGCTGCAGCGCATCCTCGACGACCGCGAGCTCGCGCGGGCGCTCGGGGATGCGGCCCGCGCGCGCCAGCGCAGCGAATACGACCTCAAGGTGGTCGTGGCGCGCCTCGAGGACCTGTACGAGCGCTGCTACGGCGTCACAGGCCGAACAGCGGGACCGTTCGCCTGACGATCGACCGCCAGGAGAAGCTGTCCTCGGCCAGCCGCCGACCGCGGGCGCCGAGCTCGTCGGCGCGGTCGCCGTCGAGCAGCGTGAGGATCGCCTGGCCCATCGCCTCGGGGTCGATCGGCACGACGACGCCGGCGCCGTTGGCTTCGAGCGTCTGGCGCAGGCCGGGCAATTCGGTCGCCACGACCGCGCGCCCCGCCGCCATGTACTCGGCGAGCTTGACCGGGCTGACCCCGATCCGCGCGCGGTAGTCGTAGCGGTTGGCCGACAGCGCCACCGTCGAGGCCGCCACGTAGTCGCGGACGCGCTCGCGGTCTGACACGTAGCCGGTGAAGATCACCCGGTCGCGAATCCCGAGCTCGTCGATCAGCCGCTCCACCTGCCCGCGCTCGCCCCCCTCGCCGACCAGCAGCAGCCGGACGTCGGGCCGGTTCCGGGCGACCACCCCGAACCCCCGGACGATCGTGTCGAAGTCGACCCATGGGGCGAAGTGGCCGCAGAACACCACGTACCGCAGCGACGGGTCGAGCCCGAGCCGGCCGAGCGCCTCGGCCCGCGGCTGGGGCGCGAAGAAGTCGATGTCGACGCCGTTGGGGAGCACCGCGATCCGCCGCGCCGGGGCGTGAAATTGCTCGACCAGCAGCCGCTTGAGCTCGGGTGTGACCGCCACCACCCCTGCGGCCAGGCGGCCCATCAGCGTCGTCCCGATCCGCTGCACGTGGTCGGCGACGGACGAGATCTCGAACTGGTAGCCGCGGCCGTAGGGGATGTCGTCGACCTGGGTGACCACCCGGTAGCCGAGCAGCCGGCCGGCGATCAGCACCGGCATCAGGCTCCAGCGGTAGCGCACGTACAGGCGCTTGGCCACCGCCCGGCGGCGCCACAGCAGCGCCAGCACGCCCGCGTTCAGCGTCGCCACCCGCGTCACCCGCTGGCTGTCGGCGCCCTGCCCCTGGAGGTAGCGGACCCCCTCGAGCTCGGGGTCCGGCCCGCGCGCGACGAGGTCGACCGCGAGGCCCTCGGCGGCGAAGTTGCGTGCCACCTCGACCGTGTGCACCCGGGTGGCGTCGGGGACCTCGAGGTCCACGTCGCAGACCATCACCAGGCCGTCGGACACGCGGGCGGACGATACCGTCACGACGCGCTCTTCGTGGACCCATCCGTAAGTCCCTCGCCATTCGAGCGCCCGCCGGCGGCCTCGGGCGCTGGCCCGCTCGGCATCCGGCCTCGCCACGACCGGGCCGCGCCCGAGTCGTCCGGCTGCTGCGTCCTCGGACCTCGACGTAGCTCCGCTCCGCCTTCGGCCCTGCGTCCTTGCGATCCATCCGCCGCCGGGCACTCTCGGTGTCGCACGACTTAACGGATGCGCCCACTAGTCCTCCGCGGCCTGACCGCCGCGGAGGCTCGCCTGATCACGACCCAATAGCCGGCGAAGTCGGCGCGGGTGGGGATCGCCAGCTCGTGCCAGGGGATCCCGCTCACGCGGCCCAGCGCGACCAGCGACGCGATCCCGAACGTGGTGTAGGCGACGACCGAGGCGATCGCGCCCCCGTACATGCCCAGCGGCGGGATCAGCGCGAAGTCGAGCACGATCGTGATCGCGGCGGACATTCCGGCCAGCGCTGAGGACAGGCCGGGGCGAGCCCGGCCCGACAGGTCACCCTGGATCACGATCCCCATCCCGAGGAACCAGATCCCGGGGAGCAGGATCAGCATCGGGCCGATCGCCGGGCGGAACTCCTCGCCGTAGCCGATCAGGATCACCAGCGTCCCGAACACGGCATTGGCGAAGACCGCCACCGTGGCCAGGATCCCGTGGTGGCGGATCGAGTCGATGCTGGTCTGCTCGGCACGCTCGTCGCCTTCGTAGCTGGTGATCAGCGGCATCACGCTGGACTGGAACGCGTTGGCGAGCGTGATCACGAGCTCGGCGATCGTCTGCGCGACCACGTAGTAGCCGACCTGCGAGAGCGGGCGGAAGAACTGCATCACCAGCACGTCGAGGCGACCGTTGGTCAGCTGGAACAGAGACCCGAGCTGTACCCGCCAGCCGTAGTGCAGCGTCTCGCGCATCAGCGACATGTCGAGCCGCAATTTCGACTTGGTCAGGATCGGCTTCAGCGACCCGGCGATCATCGCCAGCGACCCGACCGCGGTGGCGATCACGCCGCCGGTGACGCCGAGGCCCAGCGCCCCGACGAGCAGCGCGATCGCCACCGCGTAGGCGACCCGGGAGAGCACGAGCAGCGCGCTGAAGCGCCCGAACAGGAGCATCCCCTGGATCTGGCCGTGCGTCGTCCAGTCCAGAAACGTGATCGGGACCAGCGCGGCCACCAGGATCCAGGTGCTGCCCCCTTGCCCCTCGCCGAATGCATCCGCCAGCAACTGGTAGAACAGCATCGAGAGCGGGATCAGCACCACGGTCAGGAGGACCGCCTGCAGCAGGCTGTTGCCGAGCAACGCGCCCTGGTCGGCGTCGCGCAGGCTGGCGAAGTAGACGATCGCCAGCGGCACCCCGATCGTGGTCACCACCAGCGCCACCGAGTTGAACGAGATCATCAGGCCGAGCAGCCCGCGCGCCGACGGCCCCAGCAACCGCGCCAGCACGATCGCGGCCGCGAAGCCGACCAGCAGGTAGCCGACCCGCCCGGCGAGGTTCACCGTCACGCTCTTGGCGAGGATGTTGCCGTCGGTGCCTCGCAGCGACCCGATCGCCTTGCTGATCAGCCGCAGCATCGCGCCCGTCCGGGGATTCGGGCGAACCTCACTCGAGCGCCGCCTCGTAGAGCTCGCGCTCCGCGCGCGCCGCCAGGTGCGAGTTGTGCCACAGCAAGGTGAACTCGCCGCCGAACCGACGGCAGGTCCGCTTGAGCTCGGCGAACCGGTGAAGCGCCGCCGCCCGCTCGTCAGGCGGCCGCTCGATCGCGAACACGTCCATCGCCACCAACGGGCTCTCGCGCAGCTTCAGCCGGCGGCCCGCCGGCAGGTCGAACGCGGGGTACTCGCGGCACACGCCGCAGCGGAACCCGGGCGCCCGGGCATAGCCGAGCGACGCGTCGTAGCCCAGCCCGGCGTCGTCCCAGGCACGCCACGTCGCCGGGTTGGACCAGCGCAGGAAGTGCTGGCGGCCGCCCCAGCGCTCTTGCTCGATCCCCAGCCGCTCGCAGCAGCGCGCCAACGTCTCGCGCTCGGCCTCCAGCCGCGCCGGGTCGCGGTAGGTCAGGTAGCTGGGGTGCAGGCCGAGCTCGTGGCCGCGCTCGTGGATGCGCGCGATCAGCGCGGCCACCCAGGGCTCGTCGAGGCGATAAGTCCCATCGAAGCGGGCGTCGCTGGACCCGGCCATGAAGTAAAAGGCGCTGCGCAGGCCCCGGCGCTCGCTGGCCCCCATGATCTCGTCGAACGTGTAGTAGGGGTCGTCGGTGGGGTCCCGGCGCAGCTGTGAGCGCGCCCGGCGAGCCGCCAGACCGGGGTCGCGGCGGCGGACCAGGTCGCCGGCGATCGCCTTGGCCGCGCGCGGCAGCGACACGGCGGGCTGCACCGGCCAGTCGACGTCGTGGCTGACCCGGACCGCGAACTCGCTGCGGACGATCGGCAGCGACGGCCACAACCTGGCCAGTGCGGCGCGCAGGATCTCGACGTACTCCTCGGCCAGCGGGCGGGTCAGGAAGCCCTGGCGGTGGGCCAGTGAGGCCTCGGCGGGGTAGCGGTCGTGTTCGTCGGACGCGGGCTGGGCGATCTCCTCGTAGCGCGCCAGCTGGAACAGGATCCCCCCGAACAGGTCGATACCCAGCTCGATCCGATCCTCGCCGGCCCGCCCGAAGCCGCCACCCTCGAGTTCGTCGCCGTAGAGCACCGGAACCTCGGGGGAGACGAGCTCGGGCTGCAACCCGATCTCCTCCGGGCGCCAGCGCGCCAGCGGGACGGCCGGCATGCTCCGGGGCGTCAGCCACGCGTCGGCGGACGCGGCCAGCAGCCCGTCGGCAACGACCAGCCGACGGCCGTCGGTGTCCTGGGACCGGGTGATCTCGACCGGGCCGGGGTCGCCGGGCTCGGCGCGCCACTGCAGGCCGAGGAACTCGCCGAGCACGACGTCGAGGACGTAGGCACGCTCGGCCGGTCGCGTGTCGGGGTGCCGGACGACGAGCATCGCGGCGCCGTTAGTAGTGGCCGCCCGCGACCACTATCGCTGGGCGATCGGCTGCCAGGTACGATCGGCACGCGGGCGCATGGCGCGGCGGTGCCGGGCGTAGATCCCGAGCCCCAGGCCGCCCCACAGCCACACGTCGGTGTTGTCCTGGATCGCTCCCGAGAACAGGGCGTTGACGATCGCCGACACGAACAGCGCGAGCACGAGCGCGACCTCGAGCCGCTCCGTGCCCGTTGTGTGCTGCCAGGCCAACAGCAGCCGCCTGCCCATCATCACGATCATCGAGGCGACGGCCAGCAGGCCGATGATCCCCACCTCGACCGCCATCTCGAGCAGCAGGTTGTGGGGGAACGTCTCGGGGTTGAGCGCGGCGAAGCCGCCGGTGCCGATCCCGAACAGCGGGTGGTTGCCGAACGTCGAGAACGCCAGCGCCCACAGGCCCGAACGGCCGTTGCTGGAAAGCCCTCCCGCGCTGCCGACGATCGTCGACAACGAGCGCCCGATCGACGACCCCGGGACGACCAGCGGGACGATGATCGCGGCCGCGAGCAGCACCGCCCCGACGATCGCCAGCTGGCGGCGCGCCCGGCCGCCGGCCGCGACCAGCGCCACCAGCACGATCAGCCCCGCGACGAACGCGAGCACGGGCCCGCGCGAGCCGGCGGCGAGCAGCGACACCAGCAGCACCGGGAGCACCGCGATCGCCGCCATCCGCACCCACAGGCGGTTGGCGATCAGGATCACAGCAATCGCGATCAGCGCGCCGTTGGAGCTGTCGCGCCCAAGGTTGATCGCGCCCTGCTGGGCGCTGATCGCAAACCGGCCGGTGAACTGCTGCTGGGCGCCGCCGCCGAGCAGCTTGCCGAGCAGCAGCACCGCGCCCGCAGACAGGATCACGAGCGTCAGGCCTAAGAACAGCCTCAGGCTCGAGCGCCTCGCGCCGACGCACACCGCGCCGACGAGGAACAGCAGGTTGTTGGCGATGTACAGCTGGACCTTCATCGAGCCGTAGGCCTCGTCGGCCGAGGCGCTGAGCCGGAACACCATCAACCCGAGCAGCAGCACCGCCAACGCCACCGGCGCCGACCACAGCGCCCCGGCGGCCAGCGACTGCTCGCCGCGCATCGCCGACATCAGCACCGCCAGCGCGATCCAGGCGCCGACCAGGAACGTCGAGCCGCCCTTGGGCAGCGGGTTGGAGCCGGCGATCGCGGTGATCAGCGTGGGGATCCCGGCCAGCGCCAGCGGGTAGGCGACGTCCTTGAACGCCAGCCACACCGCGCCCACGAACACGACGACCGCGATCCCGATCATCGGCTGGGTCAGCGCGGGGGCGAGCAGCAGCACGCCGAGCAGCCACCCAGCGGCTAGCAGCAGCTGAGAACGCCGTCCGGTCAGGGCGCGACGGGCTCGGGACGCGGTTGCGAGTCTGACTCCGAGGGCCCGTAGTAGCGCTCGGTCGACACGTCCTCGAACACCACGACCCCCGCGATCGGCGTCCTGATGTGCTGCAGGCTGCTGGCCACCGACGTCAGATCGGCCGGCTTGGTGAGGCCGGCGCGGGCGATCATCACCACGGTGTCGGAATGCGAGGCGAGGATCAGGCCGTCGGCCAGGCCGGAGATCGGCGGCGAGTCGATCAGCACCAGGTCAAATCGCTCACGCAGGTCGGCCATCAGCGCAGCCGTGCGGCTGCCCGACAGCAGGCTTCCCGCGTTGACGCGCGACGGGCGCGCGGGCAGCAGCCATAGGCCCTCCTCGACCGCGACGAGCGCGTCGTCGAGCGTCCCGATGCCCTGGAGCACGTCCACGATCCCGGGGTGATCGCGGTGGCCGAAGCCGGCCGACAGCGTCGCCATCCGCATGTCTCCGTCGACGATCAGCACCCGGCGGTCGCCGCCGCGGGCGGCGGCCTTGCCGATCCCCTTGACGGTCGACGTCTTGCCGACCTGGGGGTTGAAGCCGACGCACGTGACCACCCGCATGCCGCTCGCGCGCAGGCCGAACATCAGGTTGGCGTGCAGCACTCCGTAAGCCTCGGCCAGCGTGGGGTCGTCGGCCGTCGGGCGGGGCTTGAGCGGGATCGAGGCCAGCAGCGGCAGGTCGACCAGCCGGGTGGCCTCCTCGGCGGAGTGGATCGCCGGGCGCAGCCGCTGACGCAGCCAGGCCAGGATCACCCCGAGCAGCAGCCCGAGGAGCAGCCCGGCGATGATCGCCAGCGACTTCTTGGGGCTGATCGGAGAGGACGAGGCGACAGGGGCGGCGGACTCGGTGGCGCTCGTGCCCTGGGCCAGCCCGTTGGCCACGAGCGTGGCGTTCTGGCTGATCAGCGCCTGCCGGGAGGCCTTCAGCGAATTGATCTGCTCGGTGGTGGTGGCGCTCTGGGGCTGGGCGCTGAGGTTCGAGATCTGCGTGCTCAGCTGGGCGATCTGGCGCTGCAGCTGCGCCTCCAGGCGGGTGGTGCGGGTGGTGGCCTGGCGCTGTAGCGTCGCCAGGAAGCCCGTGATCACCTGCTGGGCAACGGTCTGGGCCTCGTCGGGCGAGGGTCCGGTGACGTCAAGGTTCACGAGCGCGCTCATCGGCGGCGCGGTCGCGCTAATCCGTCCCTGCAGCTCCTCGACGCTCAGCTGACCGCCCTCGACGGTTGGGCGGATCTGGTTGAGGAACCCGGCGGAGGTCAACAGCGCGGCATAGTTCTGGGCCAGCGCCTGGTTGGTGTTGGTCGTGTCCGAGCTCCCAGGGTTGGAGTTCGTAACGTTGACCTGGAGGATCGCCTTGGCCTCGTAGGTCTTGGACGCCGTCACCACGTACACGACCGCGAGCGCGACCATCACCACGACCGAGGCGAGGATGATCCACTTCTCCCGCCATAGAATCGGCCCGATCCGCTGCTTGTTGGTTGGCTCGAGCTCGTCCATCACGTGACACTAGACGCCGGTCATCATAGATGGCGGTTCGGTGGTCCGGGGAACCTACGCACCGGTGAGTGCTCCGCTACCGGCGGCGGTTGTGCCGCACGAGGTACGCGCCCCGGGTGTGCTTGATGTTGATCGTCACGCCGGACGCGGGCCGGATGCTGTTGTCGGTGATCACGAAGCTCTCGATCGTCGGGCCGGCCTGGTCGGACGCCGACACGTAGATCCCGGCGGCGGTGGTGCCCGAGATCTGATTCTCGGTCCAATGGCTCGTGCCGGCGAGCTCGTCGTATTGGAAGAACGCGATCCCGATCGGGCCGTCGGAGATGCTGTTGTTGGTGATCGTGCTGTCGCGGTAGCGCGCCGAGATCCCGTCCGATGAGAACTCGGTGATCGTGTTGCGGGTGACGGTCGCGTGCGCCACCTTCAGGTAGATGCCGTGCTTGCCGTAGTCCAGCGCGGAGTCAAGCCCGGTGCGGTCGATCGTATTGCCGAGGATCGTGTAGGTGTCGCCGGTCAGGAGCATCCCCGAGTTGCCGATGTTCGCGACCGTGTTGCCGACGATCGTCCAGTTGTCGCCGGTGGCGTTGATCCCTGGCGCGGGGTTGGCCGCGGTCAGCGAGATCGTGCAGCGCTGCACGCGGATGTGGTCGGAACGGCGGCCGCCGTCGTTGCCGCCCTGGAGGCCGGCCTGGGGGCCGAGCGCGAGCTTGTCGAAGGTCAGCCAGTCGGATCCGACGAACCACACGCCCTGGGTGATCGTCGCCTCCCCCGAGCCGTAGGAGCCGAACACGATCGGTGCGCCCTCCGCGCCCGATCCCTGCGGCATCAGCGCGTCATCGGAGAACGTTCCCCCGCCCTGGAACAGCACGCCGTCGCCGGGCGCCAGCCGCGCGCGGTTGACGCGCTGCACCGTACGCCAGGGGTGCGCCGGGCTGATCCCCGAGCTCGAGTCAGAGCCCGACGGGGAGACGTAGTAGGTGCGCGCCTCGATCGTCGCCGCGGCCACCGAGACGTGCGCGGCGGGACCGTGTGCGTGCGGCTTGCGCGGTGAGGCGGTCGCGGCAGCGGGGATCGCGAGCGCAGCAATGAGCGTCGCCAAACCGAGACCCCTGGAAGCCCTCACGCATAGTGTTGTCCGGGAAAAACGGGCGGCCCGGGGCCGCTAAGGCCCGAATTGGACAAAACGTTGAGCTTCGACCGGGGAAGCTGCGCGAATCGGCCGCCCGCCCCCCGCCCGCGGCCGCGTCAGCGGCGCCCGCGGCCGCATCAGCGCCAGTTGTCGGCCACCTGGTAGGTGCCGCTCGTCGGCTGCAGGTTCAGCGCCAGCCAGCGCGGCGAGGCGGCGCCGCTGGAAATGTTGTTACCGGTGATCACGAAGCTCTCGCGGGTGGCGCCCCCCTGGTCGGACGGCGACACGTAGATGCCTGCCGCGCGGGTGTCGCTGATCTCGTTGTCGGCCCAGCGGCTGGTGCCGGCGGACGGGTCATACTGGAACCAGGCGATCCCGATCGCGCCGCCCGAGATGCGGTTACCGGTGATCCGGCTGTCGCGATAGCGGGCCGAGACCCCGTCGGAGGAGAAGTCCGAGATCGTGTTGGCCACCACCAGCGCGTGCGAGACCTTCAGGTAGATGCCGTGCTTGGCGTAGCCGATGCCCGGATCGAGGCCTGTGCGCTGGATCGTGTTGCCGGAGATCAGGAAGGTGTCGCCGGTGAGCAGCATCCCTGAGTTGCCGATCTCGGTGATCGTGTTGTCGGCGATCGTCCAGTCGTCGCCGCTGGCGTTGATCCCGACGGCGGGGTTGTCGGCGCTGAGCGTGATCGTGCAGTGCTGGACGGCGATGTTGTCGGCCGTGTGACCGGCCTCGTCGCCGCCCTGCAGCCCCGCCTCGGGGCCGATCGTGAGGTTGTAGAACGCCAGCCCTCCGCGGTCGATGAAGTACACGCCCTGGGTGATCGCCGCTTGGCCCGAGCCGTAGGAGGCGAACACGATCGGAGCGCCGCGCGCGCCCGAGCCGGAGGGCTTGAGCGCCTGGTCGGAGAACCGCTGCCCGCCCTGGAACAGCACGCCGTCGCCCGGCGCCAGGCGCGCCCGGTTGACGCGGGCGACCGTGCGCCAGGCCCGCTGCGGGCTGGTGCCCGGGTTGCGGTCCGAGCCGCCGAGGGAGACGAAGTATGCGACGCGCGTGATCTGCGGCGCCGGGACCTGGATCGGGCGCATCGCGCTGGCCGGGATCGCGCGGGGGTGCTGCGCCCCGGCCGCCCGAGCGGCGGACTGCGATCGCGAGGTTCGGTTCGGATGCGGCTTGGGCGCCGGCTGGGGGTGCTTCAGCTTCGCCGCCGGGTGTTGGCGCAGCCGGTGTCCCGCCGCGCCGTGCGATGGCGCGGTTCGAGCGGGTGCAGCCGGCTGGGCCGGCGGGCGCAGCGCCACCGACGCCGTCGTCCGGGTTGGCCCGTGGTGGGTGGCCAGCGCCGCCGCGGCGATGCCGCCGGCAATCGCGACCAGCACGGCCGCGAAGGCCAGCCTACGCCGGCCGATTGCCGCAAAGAGCTTCCTCATATACCCCAATGACTCCGTCGACCATCTTGTCCTTGCTGAACATGTTCCTCTCCCGCGCGTGCGCGGCCTGCCCGAGGCCCCGCCGCAACCGCTCGTCGGCGAGCAGCCTCAGCAGCGCGGCGGCGGTGGCATCCGTATCGCGCGCAGCGAACAGCAGCCCGCTGTCGCCGTCGGTGATCGCCTCGCCGACTCCGCCGACGTCGCTGGCGGCGATCGCCAGCCCGACCGACATCGCCTCGAGGATCACGTACGGAAACGACTCGGCCCACGACGGGAGCACGAACACGTCGGCGCCGCGGAGCACCGGGATCGGCTCGGACACCTCGCCCAGGAACGTGACCGCGTCCCCGACGCCGCCGTCGGCGGCGCGCTGCTCGAGCTCGGCCCGCAGCGGACCGTCGCCGACGATCGCCAGGCGCGCGTCCGGATGCTCGGAGGCGACCCGCGAAAACGCGTCGATCAGGGTCTCCACGCCCTTGCCCGGGCGCAGCTGGGTGAGCGTGCAGATCACCGTGCCCCCGGCTCGGCCGAGCTCCAGCACCCGGGGGTCGGCGGGCCGGTCGGGCGGATCGGCGATGCCGTTGTGCACCACCCGCACCCGTCGCGGCGAGCCGACCGACCGGGCGAGCCGCGCCTCCGCCTCGCACACCGTCAGCGCGAACCGATGGAGCGGGGACAGCGTGCGCTCGGCCTGGCGGTACAGCGCGCGCTCTGCCTCGCGCTCGAAGTACCCGTTGAACGCGTATCCGTGCGGCGTGTAGAGCACAGGGACCCGCGGATGCAGCAGCTTGCCGAGTCGGGCGATCGCACCGGCCTTGGAGCTGTGGGCGTGGATCAGGTCGGGACGCACCCGGGACACGAGCCGGGCGAAGCGCCCCAGCGCGCGGAGATCGCCGCGCGGCGCGATCGACCGCTGCATGTCGAGCGTCACGTGGGGCGCGCCGGCGGTCTCCGAGCGCTCGAGCGAGGAGGCGCTCGGCAGCGCCGGGCCGCACAGCACCGCCTCGTACCCGCGTGCGGTGAGCCCATCGAACAGGTCGGAGACGTGCCTGGCGACGCCGCCGTCGATCGGCTGGTGGACGAGCAGGACGCGGGTCATGGCGCCGGCGGCGCGTCGCCATGCCGCCGGGCGTTGAGCCGGCCCCGCAGCTCCTTGGTGGCCCGGCGCACGAACCGCATCGGCGGGCTGGACAGCAACGGCTCGTAGCGGTCGGTGAGCTTCAGCCAGGTGACGGGGAACGGGTCGGCGGGGCCGATCATCGCGCGGGTGAGCTCGTAGCGATCCCACTTGCCCGAGCCGGTGGTGACCGCCGCCAGCAGCCCGGCGTCGCGGGCGGCCGCGACCGCGGCCGGGCCGTAGTGGCCGAACGGGTAGGCCAGGGTGCGGACCTCGGCCCCCGACATCCCGGCGAGCGCCGTGCAACTGTCCTCGATCTCCCGGCGGGCGGCGGCGTAGTCGAGCCGTGACAGGTCGACGTGGCCAAGCGTGTGCGCGCCGAGTTCCCAGCCGGCCGCCACCAGCTCGCGGAGCTCCTCGGCGGTCATGATCGCGCCGTCGCCGCCGGGACCGATCCAAGGGCTGCGGCCCCCGAGCCACCCGGTCGGTACGTACACCGTCGCGCGGATCCCCAGCTCGCGCAGGATCGGCAGCGCCGTGGTGACGTTGTTGCGCATCGCGTCGTCGAAGCTGACGACCGCGATCCCCGGCGGCGGCTCGCGCCCGTCGGCCAGCAGCGCGAGCTCGGCGACGGTCATGAACCGGAACCCGGCTCCGAGCAGCTCCAGCAGCTGCGCGCGAAACCGGGCGGGGGGGAGCTGCAGCATGAACAGGTCGTCCTTGCGCGCGCTGTCGGCGACCCCGTGGTAGCCGAGAATCACCGAGCGACTGCGGCAGATCCGTCTCAGCGCAGCGGTCCGAGCGCGAGGTGCCAGGGAGCCAGACAGCGCGGTTACTATGCCACGCGGTGAACCGATGACGGCGCGGATCGTCGTGACCGACGCCCAGGAGCGCGCCGTGCTGGCGATGATCCGCTGCCTGGCGGCGACCGGTTCGCGGGTGACCGCGGTCGCCACCACGCGGACCGCGCCCGGCCTGTGGTCGCGGGGTCCCGAGCGCCGCCGGGTGGCGCCCGATCCGCGAGTCTCGGTCGACGGCTTCCTCGCGGCGCTGCAGCGGGTCGTCGCCGACGGCAGCCAGGACGTGCTGCTCGCGGGGGCCGACGCGTCGCTGCTGGCGATATCCGGTAACCGAGAGCGGTTCGCCGGACGGGTGCAGCTCGGCCTGCCCGGCCACGACGTCGTACTGCGGTCGCTGGACAAGGACGCGCTCGTGGCCGCGGCGGCGGAGGCCGGGCTGCCCGTGCCCGAGGGCCGCGTCTGCGAGACCACGGCCGACGCGCTCGCGGCGGCCGCGCAGCTCGGCTATCCGGTGGTGGTCAAGCCGCTGCAGACGGTCGTCGAGGTCGACGGTTCCTCGCGGCGATGGGGGAGCGTGGTCGTGGCCGATCCCGCCGCGGTCGAGGATGCCGCCCGCAGGTTCGGCCCGTGCATCGTCCAGCGTCGGCTCCAGGGGCCGGTGCTCTCGGTCGGCGGGGTGATGGCCGAGGATCGTCTGCTGGCCGCCGCGGTCTCGCAATACGACCGCACGTGGCCGGTGGAGGGCGGCAACGTCAGCTTCTCGCACACGATCACGCCGCCCGCCGGGCTGCTCGAGCGTGTCGCGACGCTGGTCCGCGCGCTCCGATGGTCCGGGCTGTTCGAGCTCGAGCTGATCGGCCCGGCTGACGGCGCGCCCGCCGCGATCGACTTCAACCCGCGCGCCTACGGGTCGATGGCGCTGGCGATCGCCGCCGGAGCGCCGCTGCCGGCGATCTGGTGCGACTGGCTGCTGTCCGGGTCGGGCGCGGGCTCGCCGGTGATCGCGCGAGCTGGGGTCAGGTACCGGTGGGAGGACGCCGACGCCCGCCATCTCCTGTGGCGAGCGCGCAACGGCTGCGGGCGGCGGGCGCTGCGGCCATTGTGGCCGGGGCGCGGGGTCACCCATGCCTACTTCCAGCTGCGCGACCCGTTGCCGGCGCTGATCCGTCCGCTGTACGCGGCGCGGATCGCCCGGGAGCGCCAGACGCGGCTCAGCTAGCGGGAGGCCCACCAGTGGGTCGCGGGCGGCTACGCGTCGTCGCGGTAGCGCAGGACCTCGGCGACCGTCAGCGCGAGGATCTTGAAGTCCATGCCCAGCGACCAGTTCTGGATGTAGTGGTTGTCCCACTCGACCCTGTCGGCGATCGAGGTCTGACCGCGCAGGCCGTTGACCTGCGCCCACCCGGTGATGCCGGACTTGACGCGGTGGCGGTCGCGGTAGCCCTCGATCTCGTCGGTGTACAGCGTGACGAACTCGGGCCGCTCGGGCCGGGGGCCGACGATGCTCATGTCGCCGCGCAGCACGTTGATCAGCTGGGGGAGCTCGTCGAGGCTGGAACCCCGGAGCACCCGGCCGATCGGAGTGCGGCGGTCCTCGCCCTCGACTCCGCCCGGAGCGCTGCCGCGGCGCGGCTTGAACCGGCGCGTGCCGGTGGCCGGCTCGCGCATCGTGCGGAACTTGAGGACGTCGAAGGCGCGACCGTCGCGCCCGACGCGGCGCTGGCGGAACATGATCGGTCCGGGCGAGGTCAGCTTGACCGCGAACGCGATCCCGGCCATCACCGGCGCGAGGGCGATCAGCGCGACCAGCGCGAGCGCCCGGTCGATCCCGTGCTTGACCGCGAACGGCCAGCTGCGCGGGTTGGTCGGCTTCAGCGACAGCACCGGCACGCCGCCGACATGGTCGAGCGTCGCGCGCTCGTTGACCACCTCGAACATGCGGGGCACGAGCGAGACCTCGACGCCGAGCTCCTGGCACCGCTCGACGAGTGCGCGCAGCTCGCTGTCGGGCTCGGAAGAGAACGCGACGATCACGTGCCGGGCGTCGGTGCGCTCGATCGCCTCGGCGAGGTCCTCGGGAGCGCCCAGCAGCGGGATCAGTGGCGCGCTGGACAGGTCGGAGCGCGTGGGCGGGTTGGAGTCCAGGAACCCGACCGGGCGCAGCCCGTAGCGGGTGTCGTCCTCAAGTCGCTTGACCAGGTGCTCGCCGACCGCGCCGGCGCCGACGATCAGAGTCGGCGTCGCCAGCTCGGGGTTGCGCAGCGCCTGGCGGCGGAACATCAGCATCATCACGCGGGCGACCAGGAGGTACACCGCGCCGAACAGGGCGAGGCGCAGCGGCAGCTCGACAGTGTGCGGCGCGCCGATCACGGTCGCGGCGGCGATCGTCACGACCGTGGCGATCGCGATGACCGTGACGGCGTTGACGGCGCTGTCGAACGGGGTCCGCTGCAGGCGGTCGTCCGCGCCGCGGCGGCGGCCGTACAGGATCGCCAGGCACGCGATCGGAAAGATCGCAGCGAGCAGTCGCGAGGACGCGGCGGCCGAGCCGGGCTCGGCGAGTAGCGCCGCGCCGGCGGCAAGGTACAGGACGACGACGTCCACCAGCAGCCGCAGTCGCTGCCACGTCCGGGGCGCGACGGCGCGGCCGAACGAGCGGGCGAGTTCGGCGCCGGATGCCGGCCGGGTGGTGACCGGGAATCCGTGCGTGCTCGCGGCATGCCCAATTGCTGTTGGTGGCGTCATGAAAGATCTATTCGTTTCGGTCCGTCATCGGGCGCCGACGGGCGCCCTGCTCTGGTTGCGGAGAGCCCCAGTTGTGCGCTCAAGGTTTCGCTCAGCGCGAGCGAGCCCCCCTACGAGCTCTGCACTCCGGTGCTCCGGTGCCCCTGTGCGCAAAATCGTACAGCATTGCCCCCCGAACTTATGCAGTTCTTCATCTCCTGGTCTGTGCTTCTTCGTCCGCCGTCGCAGACCAGTTCGGCCGTCGGCGGCGCGCGTTTTCGGTTGTCGATTGCCCGCGCGATAAGCCCCATCGCGCCTGGCGACTGTTGCCGCGATCGAGCTCATGCTCGCTCGCAGCTTTTGTTCAATTACCCGGCCGGCGGCGACCGAATCTTTTACCCGTAGTATCTACGGGCCTTCGGACGCGTTTCTTGTGTCCGACCTTCCCCTTACTGCTCTACAAGATATGTCGGCGGAAGTGGTGCAAAGCTACATCCGTAGTTTCTACTGACCCGCATCCGCCCTCCGTCGCGTCCGCAGCCGGAGCAGCGCGCCCGCCCCGAGCAGGCCGAGGCCACTGAGGACGGCCCCGCTCAGGTCCAGGCCGGTGACCGGCAGGGATGCGTTCGAGCCGCTGCCGCTGCTGCTCGGGCTGCCGGCGCCGGACGAGCTCGTGCCGGTCGTACCCGACGACGATCCCGTGCTGCCGGTGGCGCCCGACGAGCCGCTCGTGCTGGCGCCGCTGCCGGAACTGCCGCCGGTGGAACTGCCCGAGCCGGAGCTGCCCGAGCCGGAGCTGCCCGAGCCGGAGCTGCCCGAGCTGGGCGTCGAGGAGCTGGTCGAGGCGTCGACCACGATCGTACCCTTCATGAACGGGTGGATCGCGCAGATGTACGCGAACGTCCCGGCCTTCGTGAACGTGTGCGAGGCGCTCTGGCCCTTCTTCAAGGTGCCGGTGTTAAAGCTCCCGTCGTTGGCGGTGGCGGTGTGGTCGCTGGGACCGTTGTTGGTCCAGGTCACCGTGTCGCCGACGTGGATCGTGATCGCGCCCGGCGTGAACTTGAAGTCCGAGATCGTGTCCGCGGGGTCGCCCGCCGCCGCGCGAGCGCTGACGTTCGAGTGCACGCGCTTGCTGCCCGCAGCGCTCGCGGCCGGGAACGTGAGCTTCCAGGACTTGCCGGTCGCGGTCCGGCCGGGGTGCTTGGCGGCGGCCACGTGGGTCCGGGCGCGATGGCGGGTCCCGGCGCGATGGCCATGCCTGTGCGGGCGCGCGGCGCGCTCGCGGGACCGATGCTCGGCACGCCGCTGGGCACGGTCGGCGGCCTTCGCCTGCCCCGCCGCCTCGCCGCGGGTGGCCGCGGACGCGTCATGGGCGGCCACCAGGTACACCGGCAGCGGGATCGAGGCGGCGGCCAACACGGCCACGGCCGATCTGGAGGCGAGCAAGCGCATCTGCTGCGGAGGACGTACACAACTGCCGAAAACTTCCCGGCCCCGGGCGTAGCATTCGCTCACAACCCGTCGTCAGGAGGCCCGTATGTCCCGACTCATCCGCATGGACCAGACTGGCCACACGACCCTGGCCGAGTGGACGGCCGACGATCCCGCCAGCGTCGACGCGGCCGCGCAGGCGCTGCGCGACGAGCTCGAGCTCGGGTACTTCGCGGTCAGCTCGGGAGAGGACCGCGCCGCGGAGCAGGTCCGCGAGCTGCCCGTCGACGCGCCGCTCGTGATCCTCCGCCGGCCGATCGCCGGGGGCTAGTGGACCAGCGGGTGAGCGCGACCGGCGCGCTGCCCGAGCTCGCGAGCGTCTACTGGCGTCCGCGCGCGAGCGTCCGCTCGCTGCGGCGCTCCGGTCGGCGGTGGACCGCGGTGACGACCGCGCACACGGTCCCGTTCGTGGCGACGGCGATCGTGCTCGGCGTGCTCAGCCCGCTGACGATCCCGGTGTCGCTGATCCTGCTCGCGCACGCGTGGGTGATCCCCGAGCTCTACGCCGCGCGCGGAGCCAACGTCGTCCGGCCGCGGCCGCCCGGGGGCGCGCGCGAGGAACAAGTCTCGATCGGCCTGCTGGCTGACCTGCTCGCACACGACTCACGCGAGCTGCACCGCGCCACTGGGCTGGCGCTGGAGCGGGGCGAGCTGGGCGTGTGGCTGATCGGCGAAGCCGGCGCGTTGCTCGTCGGAGCCGGCGGGCGCCGCGTGCACTGCTACTGCGTCAAGGTGGCGGCGCCGGAGCTCCCATCGGGAGACCGGATCGCACACCTGCTGCTCGCCCTGCGCACCGACGAGGCCGGGTTTGCGACCCTGGCCAACCTGGCGTTCTCGGGCGCGCCCTGGCGGCTTCGCCGACGCCTCGCGGCCCCGGCCCGCGACGCGCTCGGCGCCGCGGTGCGCGAGTCGCAGGGACGTTAAACCTCACGATCGCGGACGATCGCCCCGCGTCGCGGTGCCGTGGGGCGAACTCGCCGCGGGGATGTTTGTCCCGATGGCCAATGTGGATCGGGACAGATCCGCGGATCATGCTCGCCATGACACGCACAGCCGCCTCCTCCAAGGTCCTGCTCGTAAAAGATCGCCGCTGCGAGCAGGCCGAGCCCGCAGCGACCGTCGTCCGGCGCTACCGCCTCGCGCGGCTGCGCCTCGACGGCCGTCCCGCCGGCGCCGACTCGCCCTACGAGCACCTGAAGCGCACCTACGACTGATCCGCGCCGACCCGTGGTCGCCGCGCGCTACGCTGTGATCATGGACTCGCAGATAGAGGCATCCCGCTCCAAGCCGCCCGTTCTCAGGCGCGCGGTCGCAGGGGTCGTGCTGGTCGTTGCGGCGGCGCTGATCATCAAGCTTGCCATCGGTTTCGTGATGGCGATCTTCTGGACGGTTGTCGTGATCGCAGCGATCATCGCGGTGCTCTGGGCGCTCAAGACAATCCTCTGAGGGCTGGCCCATGCAGAGCATGGGGCTGGTGGTGATCATGTTCTTCTTCGGCCTGGCCGGAGGGATCATCGGTCGCATCAAGGGCAGCTCTTTCTTCATCTGGTTCCTGGTCGCCGGCGCGGTCCCGTTCCTCGGTCTGCTCGCCGCGGTCTTCTACCGCAACGACAAGACCGAGCTGCGTCGCCAGTGCCCGGATTGCGGCCGGGTGATCAAGCTGCATGACGCGGTCTGCATGAGCTGCGGCTCCGAGCTCGAGTTCCCGGACGTCGCGATCGCGCCCGAGGTTGGGCTGCAGCGGCGCCCCGCGTAACGCGCGTTAGACTCGCCTTTCCCGCGCGTGGATGAGGCCGCGCGCGCTGATGACGAGCCCGGTGAAAGGAGGCAAGCGCCATGCGTGCAGTCGACGCCCTGATGGAATGTCTGAAGGCTGAAGGTGTCGACGTCGTATTCGGGTTGCCCGGCGGCGCCAACCTCCCGACCTACGACGCGTTCTACGACGCCGGGATCAGGCACATCCTGGTCCGGCACGAGGCGGGTGGCGGCCACGCCGCCGAGGGCTACGCCAAGGCGACGGGCAAGGTCGGCGTGTCGATCGGGACCAGCGGTCCCGGCGCCACGAACCTGGTCACGCCGATCTGCGACGCGATGATGGACTCGGTCCCGGTGGTGTTCCTGACCGGCCAGGTCCGCACCGAGCTGCTCGGCACCGACGGGTTCCAGGAGGCCGACACGATCGGGATCACGATGCCGATCGTCAAGCACAGCTTCCTGATCCAGCACCCGCTGGAGATCCCGCGGTCGATCCACGAGGCGTTCCACCTCGCGCGGACCGGGCGACCGGGCCCGGTGGTGGTCGACATTCCCCAGGACCTGAGCCGCGCCGACATCCCGTACGAGCCGGTCACCGACGTGCACCTGCCCGGCTACCAGCCGACCACCGAGGGCAACCAGAAGCAGATCCGCCTGGCCGCCAAGGCGCTGGCGAACTCGCGGCGCCCGGTGATCTACGCGGGCGGCGGCGTCGTCAGCGGCAACGCCGCCGGCGAGCTGATCGAGTTGGCCACCGTCAGCCGGTTCCCGGTCACCTGCACGGTGATGGGCCTGGGCGGGTTCCCGGCCCCGCACGAGCAGTGGCTGGGGATGCTCGGGATGCACGGCACCCGGGCCGCCAACTACGCGATGGACGAGGCCGACCTGATCATCGCGATCGGCGCCCGCTTCGACGACCGCATCACCGGCAAGCTGTCGGAGTTCGCCCCGCGGGCCAAGTTCATCCACATCGACGTCGACCCGGCCGAGATCTCCAAGAACGTTCCCGCCCACATCCCGATCGTCGGCGACGCGCGGAACATCATCCCCCGGCTGACCGCCGAGTACCGGGCGCTGGAGGCCGACCCGGCGCGGCTGGAGGAGTGGTGGTCGCGGATCCGCTCCTGGCAGGAGCGCCATCCGCTGCGCTACGAGGACTCCAAGGACTCCGAGATCAAGCCGCAGTACATGATCCAGGCGCTGTACGAGGCCACCGGTGGCGACGCGATCGTCACCAGCGACGTCGGCCAGCACCAGATGTGGACCGCGCAGTACTTCCACTTCCGCCGCCCGCGGCACTGGATCAACTCGGGCGGGCTGGGGACGATGGGCTTCGGGCTGCCGGCGGCGATGGGGGCGAAGGTCGGCTGCCCCGAGGAGACCGTGATCTGCATCGCCGGCGACGGCTCGGTGCAGATGAACATGCAGGAGCTTGCGACCTGCGCCCAGGAGGGCATCGCGGTCAAGGTGTTCATCGTGAACAACGGATACCTCGGAATGGTCCGGCAGTGGCAGGAGTTGTTCTGGGACAAGCGCTACAGCCAGGTCGACATGGGCCAGTGGCCGGACTTCGTCAAGGTCGCCGAGGCCTACGGCGCGACCGGGATCCGGTTGTCGGACAAGACCACGCTGGTCGACGACGTCAAGCAGGCGCTGGCCACCGACGGACCCGTGCTGGTCGATGTCCGCGTCACGCGCGAGGAGAACACGTACCCGATGATCCCCGCCGGCCAGCCGGCGCGGAACATGGTCGGTTGAGGAGCCACTGATGGGTGAGCCAGCCACCAAGGAAGTCCTGTCGCTCGACGAGCTCGAGGCCGTCAGCGGCCTGCGCACGGGCCGCAAGCACATCCTCTCGATCCTGGTGGAGAACAAGCCCGGCGTCCTGACCCGGATCGCCGGACTGTTCGCCCGCCGCGGGTTCAACATCGACACGCTCGCGGTCGGCCCGACCGACGACGACTCGGTGTCGCGGATCACGCTCACGCTCGACGGCGCGGTGCACCCGATCGACCAGGTGACCAAGCAGCTGCACAAGCTGGTCAACGTGCTCAAGATCCGGGATCTCGAGCCGCAGGAGACGCTCGCCCGCGAGCTGGCGCTGTTCAAGGTGTCGGCCGACGGCCCCAGCCGCGCGGAGGTGATGCAGGTCTGCGAGATCTTCCGGGCAAAGATCGTCGACGTCACCAAGCGCTCGGTCGTCGTCGAGGTCACCGGAACCTGCGACAAGGTCGACGCGTTCGAGCAGCTGGTACGGCCGTTCGGCCTGATCGAGATGGCCCGCACCGGCGAGATCGCGATCTCGCGCGGGCGCAGCGAGACCTAGCCGCGCGCTGGTGCCGGTGACCACGTCGCTGAGGACCTCGCCTGGGCCCGAGTGGCTCGACGCGCGGGCCTCGCAGCGGCTGGGCCGTCATCTCGACGCAGCGCTGCGGCGCGCGCGCTCGAGCGGCGCCGCGACGCTGGCCAGCGTCACCTCGGCGATCGACCCGGCCGCCGATCCGACCGCCATGGCCTCGGCCTCGCGCCGGCCCGGCGAGCCGTGGTTCTGTCTCGAGCAGCCCGACCGCGACGGCTGCGCGCTGGCGGCGCTCGGCTCGGTGCGGGCGCTCGAGGACGACGGGCCCGACCGGTTCGAGCGGGTTGCGGCCCGCTGGCGCGAGCTGGCCCGCGGGGCGGTCGCCGACGACGGCGCCGGTCCGCCCGGCTCGGGGTTGGTGGCGGCCGGCGGCTTCGCGTTCGCCCCCGACGGGGCCGGCTCGCCGCGCTGGCAGGGGTTCGCGCCGGCGTCGCTGGTCGTGCCCGAGGTCTCGGTCGCGCGCAAGGGCGGCCAGGTGACATTGACGATCAACCTCGACGTCGCGCCCGACGACACCGTCGACGATCTGCGGGAGCGCGCGCGGCGCAGGCTGGGCGAGCTGCGCACGCCGCCGCTGCCGCTGCTCGACCCGGCTCCGGCCGGCACCTACTCCGTGTGCAGCCCGATGCCGCCGTCGCACTACGAGGAGGCGGTCGCGCGCGCGGTGCAGCGGATCCGGGCCGGCGAGCTCGAGAAGATCGTCCTCGCCCGCGAGGTCGAGGTCCGCGCGCCGATCGACCACGATCCCGGCGCGGTGCTCGGCGTGCTGCGGGAGGCGTTCCCGTCCTGCTACGTGTTCGCGGTCGGCCGCGGCGACGCTACGTTCATCGCCGCCAGCCCGGAGCTGCTGCTGCGCCGAGAGGGCCAGCGGGCCAGCACCGTGGCGCTGGCCGGGTCGATTCGCCGCAGCGCCGACCCAGCCGTCGACGACCACCTCGGCGAGCAGCTGCTGCACAGCGACAAGGACCGCGAGGAGAACGCGATCGTCGCCCGCCGGATCGCCCGCGCGCTCAAGCCGCACGCGGTGTGGGTGACCGCGTCGCCAGAGCCGGTGCTGGTGCGGGTGGCCAACATCCAGCACCTCGCGCGTCCGATCCGCGCCCAGCTGGCCTCGCCGATCGGCGCGATCGAGCTGGCCGGCGTGCTGCATCCGACGCCGGCGGTGGGCGGCGAACCGGGGGACAGGGCGGTCAAGCTGATCCCCGCGCTCGAGGGGCTCGACCGCGGCTGGTACGCGGGGCCCGTGGGGTGGACCGACGCGACCGGCGACGGCGAGTTCTGCGTCGCGCTGCGGTGCGCGCTGCTGCGCGGGGCGATGGCCCATGCTACGCCGGCGGCGGGATCGTGCGCGACTCTGATCCGGCGGCGGAGCTCGCCGAGACCGAGGTCAAGCTGCAGGTGATGCTGCCGGTCCTAGCCGGTTAGCCCGCCGTGCATAACACGGCAAATCCGGCCGTGGAACCGAGGCTTGCCGTCTAGTGCACGTATACCGTGCTCCACACGTCAAGCCTCGCCGGCGCCGGCGGATTTGACGCGTTATGCACGCGCTCGGCGCGGCTGGTGGTGGTTCCCGAAGACCGCTAGGCTAGGGCGGGGGCGGCGACCGCCTCCGTCACCCGGCGGTGCAGCGCGAGGTTCGCCTCGCGGTCGGTCCGGACCTCGACGATCGTGGCGCCGTCGGCGTCGACCGAGCGCGCGACCGCCTCCCGGAGCGCATCCACGGTTCCCGGTGCTTCGTAGGCGAGCCCGTAGAGCTCGGCGGCGCGGGCGAACTCGAGGCCGTGCGGGGTGGCCACGTGCTCCTCGAATGCGTCGCGCTCGCCGACGACCGGGAGGAAGTGGAAGATCCCGCCGCCGTCGTTGTTGAGCAGCACGATCGTCAGCTTCAGGCGCAGCCGGCGCGCGGCGAGCAGGCCGCCGATGTCGTGGGCCAGCGCGACGTCGCCGATCAGCAGCACCACCGGCCCCGCGCCGGCCGCAGCCGCGCCGAACGCCGAGGACACGGTGCCGTCGATCCCGTTGGCGCCTCGGTTGGACAGCACCCGCGGGGCCAGCTCGTGGGCGGCGAAGAACTCCTCGATGTCGCGGACCGGCATCGACGAGGCCACGAACAGGGTCGCCTCGGCGGGCAGCCACTCGCCCAGCGAGCGGGCGACCAGCGGCTCTGACAGCTCGTCGCCGAGCGTCTCGTCGATCGCCCGGGCAGCGGCGTCGTCGGCGCCGCGCCACGCCGCCAGCCAGTCGGGTTCCGCCGGGGTCTCGGGGGCACCGGACTCGAGCGCGGCGACGGGATCGCCGGGCTCGCTGACGCTCACCACTGCCGCCGGGTCCTGCCACGCCCCCTCCGGGTCGAGCGCGACCTGCGGCACGCCGGCGAGCGCCTCCAGCCAGGCGCGCAGCGGCTTGGAGGTGGGCAGGTCGCCGATCCGCAGCACGAGCTCGGGGCGCATCCGGGCGGCGAACCGCGGGTCGCGCAGCAGCAGGTCGTAGTGGGCGATCGCGGCCGGGCCGTGGCGGGCACCCGACAGCGGGTCGGCCAGCAGCGGGTACCCGGCGCGCTCGGCGAACCGCGCCGCGGCGGCGCCGAGGCCGCGCCCGCGCTCGTCGCGTCCGGCGACGATCACCCCGCGCGCCGGCAGCTCAGGACGAGCGGCCGGCGCGGGCGCGCGCGGCTCGCGGCTGACCCACGGCCGCCCGCCGGGTCGGCCGCCGTCGTCGGCGGGCAGCGGCTCGGACATGACCAGCGGCTCGCGCAGCGGGAAGTTGAGGTGGACGGGGCCGGGACGGCCCTCCAGGGCCGTCGAGTACGCGCGGCAGGCCAGCGCCCGGATCCAGCGCAGCCGCGCCCGCGCCGCGTCGTCGACTCCGACCTCGAAGAACCACTTGACCGCGTCGCCGTAGAGCTTGAGCTGGTCGATCGTCTGGCCGGCGCCGACGTCGCGCAGCTCGGCGGGGCGATCGGCCGTCAGCACGATCATCGGCACGCGCGCCTGGTGGGCCTCGATCACGGCCGGCGCGAGGTTGGCGGCGGCGGTCCCCGACGTGCAGGTGACCGCGAGCGGCAGGCCCGAGGCCTTGGCCGCGCCGAGCGCGAAGAACCCCGCGCAGCGCTCGTCGACGTGCGACCAGCAGCGAATCCGCGGCTCGCGCACGAGCGACAGCACGATCGGGGTCGAGCGCGACCCCGGGGAGGTGCAGGCGTGGCGCATCCCGCAGCGCGCGAGCTCGTCGCAGAACGCGCGCAGCAGCATGTAGGAGTCGGTGGCGGTCATGATCCGGAGTGGTATGGCGCCGCCCGTCGTCCTCCTGCACGGCTTCACCCACACCGGACGCAGCTGGGATCCGGTGGTGGCGGCGCTGGGCGAAAGCTACACGGCGATTGCGCCCGACATCCGCGGCCACGGCGCCGCGTCGGACTCCGAGCCGGTGACGCTGGAGGCGGTGATCGCGGACATCGGCGCGCTCGCACCAGAGCGGTTCACGCTCGCCGGGTACTCGATGGGCGGGCGGATCGCACTGCACGTCGCGCTGGCGATCGGCGCGCGAGTGCAGCGGCTGGTGCTGATCGGAGCCAGCCCCGGGCTCGCCGATCCGGGCGAGCGCGAACGGCGCCGGGCCGCCGACGACGCGCTCGCCGACGAGCTGGAGCGTTCGACGATCGAGGAGTTCGCGCGGCGGTGGGCGCAGACTCCGGTGCTCGGCGGACAGCCGCCCGCGGTCGCGGCCGCCACCCACGCCGACCGGCTGCGCAACACCCCGGCCGGGTTGGCGCGGGCGCTGCGCGGGCTCGGGACCGGGGCGCTGCCGCCGCTGTGGGATCGCCTGGGCGAGCTGGCGATGCCGGTGACGCTGCTCGTCGGCGAGCGCGATCGGAAGTTCCAGGCGCTGGCCAGCCAGATGGCGACCGCGATCCCGGACGCCCAAGTCGACGTCGTCGGCGGCGCGGGCCATGCCGTCCACCTCGAGGCGCCCGGCCTGGTGGCGTCCGTGATTAGGGTCGTGGCGGAATAAGTGGCGGGATCCGGCGAGTGGCTGGGCGTGGCTGACGACGCACGTGGGATGAGTCGATGCGAGCATCGGCGATTTCCACGGGTGGCGTCCGGCGCGTCCAGACGCCGTCGGAACCGTCAATTTTTCCGGTCACGGGCCTTAGCCGTACCAGGCGCTGAGCCCGTCGCCCAGCCCCGGCCCGGCGGGCGGCGACATCGTGCCGCCGACCGGCGAGAACGGCGGCTCGCGGCCGTCGAACACGCCGAGCGTGGCCAGGCCACACGCGCGATCGGGCTTGATCGCGGCGGCGGCGTGAAGCGCGGCCGCGATCCCCAGCGGACCGTCGAGCGTCGAGGCCAGGTAGACCTCGTACCCGGCCGCGCGGGCCCGCCGGGCCGCGCCGAGCACGCCGGTGATCCCGCCGCCGCGGGCGATCTTCAGACAGGCCGCGTCGCACACCTTGCGGTCCAGCGCGCCGGGGAGCGCCGAGCTCTCGTCGATCGCCAGCGCGACCGTGGTCTGTGCGTCGAGCTCGGCGGTCTCCTCGAGGCCGCCGACCGGCTCCTCGCACAGCTCGATCCCGGCCGGCGCCAGCGCGCGCAACGCCGCCGCCGCCTCGGACACCGACCAGGCGCCGTTGGCGTCGAGCCGAATCTCCATCTGCGGACCGGCCACCGCCCGCACCGCCGCGAGCCGCCCGGCGTCGTCGCCGGTGGCCACCTTCAGCTTGAGCGTCTGAAACCCGGCCTTACGGGCGTCGGCGGCCTCGGCCACGGCGCCGGCGCGGTCCGGCGCGGCGATCGTCGCGTTGACTCGCACCTTCGGCGCCGCCCGGGCGCCGAGCAGGCTCCACACCGGCGCGCCGGCGCGACGCCCGGCCAGGTCCCACAGCGCAAGGTCGATCGCGGCGACCGCGTGGGGGAGGACCGCCACCCGGGCGCACTCGGCCAGCAACTCGCCGTGCGACTCGCCGTCGGATGCGGACACCGGCCCGCGGCAGTCCTCGAGCGCGGTGCGGACGTCGTCGATCGAGACCAGGTCGTAGCCCGCGAGCGGAGCGGCCTCGCCGAATCCGACCGTGCCGTCGGCGTCCTGCACGCTGACGCGCACCAGTCGCCGCGCCTGCACCGACGTCCGCGCGGTGACAAACGGCGCGCGCAAGCGCGCCTCTACCAATCCGATCCGCAGGATCACCGGCTCAGCAGCAGGCCGGCGGACAGCAGCACGCAGAACGCCAGCTGCAGCATGCCGGTGTGCGCCAGCGCCTGGTTGAGCGACGGGCCGTCGGTGCGGTTGCGCACCGCGCGCACGACGTCGGCGGCCAGCGGCAGCGTCAGCCACGACAGCAGCACCCACGGCTTCAGCGGCCCGAAGATCCAGGTGACCGTGGCCAGCAGGTAGGCCAGGTAGATGATCACGGCGAACATCGTGCGCGTGCCGGCGCGGCCCAGCCGGACCGCGAGCGTGCGTTTGTTCGCGCGGCGGTCGGAGTCGATGTCGCGGTAGTTGTTGACGACCAGGATCGCCGCGGCCAGCAGGCCGACCGGAACGGCCAGCGCGAACGCCTCCCAGTCGAGGTGCTTGACCTGCACGAAGAACGAGCCGGCGACCGCGACGATCCCGAAGAACAGGAACACGAACACCTCGCCCAGACCCTCGTAGCCGTACGGGCGCGGTCCGCCGGTGTACAGGACCCCGGCCAGGATCGATGCCGCCCCGACGACCAGCAGCTCCCAGCCGGCGACGATCACCAGGTACACGCCGGCCGCCACCGCCACCCCGAACGACACGTAGGTCGCGACCAGCACCTGGTCGGGCGGGACCAGGCCGCCGGCGGTGACGCGCACCGGCCCGAGCCGGTCCTCGGCGTCGGCGCCGCGCCGGGCGTCGGAGTAGTCGTTTGAGAGGTTGGTGCCGACCTGGATGAAGATCGCGCCGACCAGTGCTGCCACGAACCGCAGCGGATGGAACACGTGCAGGTAGCCGGCGAGCGCGGTGCCGACCAGCACCGGCGCGATCGCCGCGGGCAGCGTGCGCAGACGAGCCGCCATCATCCAGATGCGAACGCCGCTCACTGGGGGTGCTGCGTCCTGCGCCCGGGCGGCGGACATCAGGCCCGGTGGGGGAACTTCGCGAAGTCCGGCTTGCGCTTCTCGAGGTAGGCGTTGCGGCCCTCCTGCGCCTCCTCGCTCATGTAGAAGAGCAGGTTCGCGTCGTGCGCGAGCTGCTGGATCCCGGCGAGACCGTCCTCGTCTGCGTTGAAGCTCGCCTTCAGCAGGCGCAGCGCGAACGGGGACAGCGCGAGCATCTCGCGACACCACTGCACGGTCTCCTGCTCGAGCCGCTCGAGCGGCACGACCGTGTTGATCAGGCCCATGTCCAAGGCCTGCTGGGCGTCGTACTGGCGGCAGAGGAACCAGATCTCCTTGGCCTTCTTCGGCCCCACCAGCCGCGACAGCACGGTCGCGCCGAAGCCCCCGTCGAACGAGCCGACCTTGGGGCCGGTCTGGCCGAAGCGCGCGTTGTCGGCGGCGATCGTCAGGTCGCAGACGACCTGCAGCACGTGGCCGCCGCCGACCGCGTAGCCGGCGACCATCGCCACCACCGGCTTGGGCATGCGGCGGATCTGCATGTGCAGGTCGGTGACGTGGAAGCGCCCCACCGCCTGGTGGTGCCCGGCCTGGCTGGGGTCGGCGCCGGTGACGTAGCCGCCGCGCTGTCCGCGCACGCGCTGGTCGCCGCCCGAGCAGAACGCGTCGGGTCCCTCGCCGGTGAAGATCACCACGCCGACGCCGAGGTCCTCGCGGGCCCGCTCGAACGCGTCGGCTAGCTCGATCACGGTCTCGGGCCGAAACGCGTTTCGGACCTCCGGGCGGCAGATCGTGATCTTGGCGATCGCGGCGTCCTGGCCGGCTCCGAGCTCGTAGCGGATGTCTTCGTAGTCGCCGGCGGACTGCCAGTCGACGGGCTGGGGTTGCTCCTTCACGGCTGGTGGGCTCCATGGAACTTGTCGGTGGGGTCCACCGGCCTGAGACTACCGTTTCGTCCGTGGCCTACTGGATTCACGCCGCCTCCGGCAAGCAGCCCGACCGCGCCGCGATCGAGGGCCCGGAGCGGACGCTCACCTACTCCGAGCTGTCGGTGGGGGCGATCGGTGCGGCGGGGGCGCTGCAGCGGCGGGGCGTCCGGTCGGGCGACCGGGTGGCGCTCGCGCTGCCCTCGGTCGAGGACTTCGCGGTGGCATTGCACGGGTGCCTGCTGGCCGGGGCGGTTGCGGTCCCGATCGACACGCGGCTGACCCAGTCCGAGCGGGCGGCGCGGATGGCGGGGGCGCGTGTGGCCGTGTCCGAGCCGCTGGAGTCCGCGCCCCTGGCACGGGCCGCGGCCGACGACCGCGATCCGGCGGTGGCGGTGATGCACACGTCGGGGACGACCGCGGCCCCCAAGCCGGTGGTACTGACGCACGGGAACTGGACGGCCAACGCGCTCGGGTCGGCGGTGGCGCTCGGGCTCGACCCCGCCGAGCGGTGGCTGTGCCCGATGCCGCTGACCCACGTCGGCGGTCTGTCGGTCCCGATCCGCAGCGCGGTCTACGCCACCACCGCGGTCGTGCACGGCCGCTTCGACACGGCCGCGGTGCTCGAGGAACTGATGAACCCCGAGCGGCGGATCACGCTCGTGTCGCTGGTGTCGACGATGCTGTCGCGGCTGCTGGACGCGGGCCTGCGGTGGCCGCCGAGCTTGCGATGGGTGCTGCTCGGCGGCGGGCCGATCCCGACGGCGCTGCTCGAGCGCGCGGCGGCGGCCGGTGTTCCGGTCGCGCCGAGCTACGGGATGACCGAGACTTGCTCGCAGCTGGCCACGTTCGGGTGGCCGCTCCCGGGCGGCACGGTTCGCCTGTCGGGCGACGGCGAGGTGCTCGCGAGCGGGCCGATGGTGTCGGCGGGCGCCCTGGATTCGGACGGCTGGTTGCACACCGGCGACCTGGGACGCTTCGACGAGCGCGGACGGCTGGTGATCACCGGCCGCAAGGCCGACACGATTGTCACCGGCGGCGAGAACGTCGCGCCGCTCGAGGTCGAGGACGTGCTGCTGTCGCACCCCGCGGTGGCCGACGCGGCCGTGCACGGGCGCGAGGACGCGGAGTGGGGGGAGGCGGTGGTCGCCTCGGTGGTGACGGCCGACGGGCTCGCGGTGTCGCCGGGTGAGCTGCGGGAGCACTGCGCGGCGCGGCTGGCGGGGTTCAAGGTGCCCAAGCGATTCGAGTTCGTGGCCGAGCTGCCGCGCAGCCAGACCGGCAAGCTGCTGCGGCGGGAGCTCGCCTAGTCTCGCGGTCACACGAGGCGACGATGACGTCGTTCGATGTGACGTCGGTGGCGGTTATGATGCTCGCGCGATGTCGAGACGCGCCACCGCGCTTGCGGACCCGTCGCCGAACCGGTTGACGATCGAGCACCTGTCCGCGGCGACCGGGATGTCGGTGCGCAACATCCGCGCCCATCAGGCCCGCGGCCTGCTCGACCCGCCGGAGGTGCGGATGCGGGTCGGCTATTACGGGCCAGATCACGTCGCGCAGCTGCGGAAGATCCGAGAGCTCCAGGACGAGGGCTTCAACCTCGCCGGCATCAAGCGCCTGCTCGAGGATCGCGAAGGCACCGCCGAGCGGCTGCTCGAGTTCAAGCAGGCGTTCGCGGCGCCGCACAGCGAGGAAGCGCCGCTGACGATCACCGCGGGCGAGCTCGGCCACCGCTTCCGGGTGCAGGACCCCGCCGAGGGCGCCGACGTGCTCGTCCGGGCAGTCAAGCTCGGCGTGCTGGTGCCGGCCGGCGGCGGCCGCTACGAGGTGCCGAGCCCGTCGCTGCTCGAGGTCGGCGACGAGGTCGTGAAGCGGGGGATCTCGCTCGACAGCGCGCTGTCGGTGCTCGAGGACATCGAGCGCCACAGCGACTCGGTCTCGCGGTCGTTCGTGCAGCTGTTCCTGGCCGAGATCTGGAAGCCCTTTGCCCAGGCCGACATGCCCGCCGAGCGCTGGCCGGAGGTCGAGGCCGCCGTGGCGCGGCTGCGACCGATCGCCTCCGAAGCGCTGATGGCTATCTTCCAGCGCAGGCTGAGCAGCCAGATCGAGGGCGCCTTCACCGAGATCACCCGGCGTCTGTCCGAACGCACCACCAGCGAATGACCGTCAACGAATGACCGAGCAATCCGATCCCGACACCCTGCGCGACGAGTTGATCGAGCACTGGGAGAACGCCGCGCCCGGCTGGGGGCGGCGCGCCCAGCACACGCGCGAGCTCGGGATGCCGGTCTCGACCTGGATGATCGAACAGCTGTCGCTGCAGCCCGGCCAGGAGGTGCTAGAGCTCGCCGCCGGGCCCGGCGACACCGGCTTCCTCGCCGCCGAGCTGATCGCTCCCGGCGGGAGGCTGATCACCAGCGACGCGACCGAGGGGATGCTCGACGTCGCCCGCGAGCGCGCCAAGTCGTTCGGGCTGCGCAACGTCGAGTTCAAGCAGCTCCAGCTCGAGTGGATCGACCTGCCGACCGCGAGCGTCGACGCGGTCCTGTGCCGCTGGGGGTACATGCTGATCGTCGACCCGGCCACGGCGTTGGGGGAGTCGCGGCGGGTGCTGCGCCCCGGCGGGCGGATCGCGCTGGCGGTGTGGGATCAGCCGGCCGAGAACCCGTGGGCGACGATCACCAGCCAGGCGCTGATCGAGGAGGGCGTGCTCGAGCGTCCCGAGCCCGACGCTCCCGGCATGTTCGCGCTGGCCAAGCCGGGGCTGGTCGAGGAGCTGCTCGCCGATGCCGGATTCGTCGACATCCGGGTGGAGCCGGTCGAGCTCGGCCGCACCTACGACAGCTTCGACGAGTACTGGTCCGAGACGCTCGACCTCTCGCAGATGGTCAGGGGCGCCGTGGAGTCGCTGTCGCTCGAGCGCCGCGAGGCGGTCGAGAACCGGATCCGCGAGCTGGCTGCGCCGTTCGCCGGCGGCGACGGTCGCCTTATGTTGCCTGGGAGCTCCCTGGCGGCCTCCGCCAGCTCCTGACCGCGTCGCCCGCGCCGGCGGCGATTTGAGGCCGTCGGCGCCAACGAAGAAAATCTTGCATGGTGAAACGTCGCTTGCAAGTGCCTTGCGGACGGCATTTGTCGGCGACAATCGCCGGCCATGAGAGCCAGATTCTTGATCCCGCTGGTGGCCGCGGCGACGCTGATCGCCCCCGCCTCAGCTTCCGCCTTCTTCCAGCACACGATCATGCCAGGGGAGTCGCTGAGCTCGATCGCAGCGCAGGACGGGTTGACCGTCGCGCAGCTTGCGGCGGCGAACGGGATGTCAGCCGACCAGCTGCTCGTCACCGGCCGCGTCGTCGCGATCCCTCCGCAGAGCGCCGCGGGGGTCAGTTCGACCGGGTCGGTGGGTAGCGGCACGGCCTCGAGCGCCACGGCGGGGACGGTCCCGGTCAGCACGAGCACGAGCACGAGCACGAGCTCCGGCTCGAGTTCGGGCGGCGGTGACTACCTCGTCCACGCCGGCGACACGCTGACCTCGATCGCGGCCCGCGCTGGGACCTCGATCGCGGCGATCGCCGCCGCGAACGGCCTCGACGCCGACGGGATCCTTCCCGCCGGGCGCAGGCTGACGGTGTTCGGCCTGCCGCCGAGCGCGTCGCCGACCGCGCCGTCGACCGGCACCGTGTCCCGGACGGCGACCGCGACCGCGTCCAGCGCCGTCCCGGTCTCGACCACCACTGGGACGACCGGGGGAGCGGAGACCCAGCCGGTGGGCGAGACCGCCCAGGGAACGCCGACCAACCCGCCCTACCCGACGGCCGAGCGCCTGAGCGCGTCGCAGATCGGATCGATCGCGGCCGAGCACGGCGTGCCGAGCTCGCTGGCCGACGCGATCGCGTGGCAGGAGAGCGGCTTCAACAACGACCTCGTGTCCAGCGCCGACGCCCGCGGGATCATGCAGATCCTCCCGGGCACCTGGGACTGGATCCAGCGCACGCTGACGCCGAGCGTGCCGCTCGCGCCCGCGTCAGCGACCGACAACGTGCGCGGCGGCGTGCTGCTGCTTCGCTCGCTGCTGAACTCGACCGGCGACAGCGCCGCGACCGCCGCTGCGGGCTACTACCAGGGCCTGTCGTCGGTGCGCCAGAACGGGCTGTACTCGGACACCGAGCAATACGTCCGCAGCGTGCTGGCGCTCCAGCAGCACTTCGGCGGCGGCTGATCCCGTAAGGGTGACTTTGGCGGCCATGTGGCCGCCAAAGTCGGGCCCCCAGGCCGTCTCGCCGGCCCCGGGAAGTCGCGCGGGAGCGACGCCGTATACGCTCCCGCGCATGTTCTACGACGACGACGCTGATCTCTCACTCCTTGACGGCAAGACCGTCGCCATCATCGGCTACGGCTCCCAGGGCCACGCCCATTCGCTGAACCTCAAGGACTCCGGAGTATCGGTCGTGGTCGGGCTGAGACCGAGCTCGGACAGCGTCGCCAAGGCCAAGGAGCACGGCCTGCGCGTCGCCGAGCCCGCCGACGCCGCGAGCGAGGGCGACATCGTGATGATGCTGACCCCCGACGAGCTGCACCGCGAGGTGTGGGAGTCCGGCGTCAAGGACGGGATCGCGGCCGGCAACCTGCTGATGTTCGGTCACGGCTTCTCGATCCACTACGAGGAGATCGTGCCGCCGCCCGACATCGACGTCGCGCTGGTCGCGCCCAAGGGCCCTGGGCACCTCGTCCGCCGTCAGTACCTCGAGGGCAGCGGCGTGCCCGGCCTGGTGGCCGTGCACCAGAACGCCAGCGGCAACGCGCTTGGACTCGCGCTCGCCTACGCCAAGGGCATCGGCTGCACCCGCGGCGGGGTGATCGAGACCACGTTCAAGGACGAGACCGAGACCGACCTGTTCGGCGAGCAGGCCGTGCTGTGCGGCGGCGTCACCGAGCTCGTCCGGGCCGGCTACGAGACGCTGGTCGGGGCCGGCTACGACGAGCGGCTGGCGTACTTCGAGGTCCTCCACGAGCTCAAGCTGATCGTCGACCTGATGTACGAGAAGGGGATCGCCGGCATGCGGTACTCGATCTCGAACACGGCCGAGTACGGCGACATGACCCGGGGCAGCCGGGTGATCTCCGACGAGTCACGGGCGGCGATGCAGCAGATCCTGGCCGACATCCAGTCCGGCGACTTCGCCCGCGAGTGGATCGCCGAGAACCGCGCCGGCCAGGAGAACTTCAAGCGGATGCGCGAGGAGCAGGCCGGACATCAGGTCGAGGTCGTGGGCCGCGAGCTGCGCTCGCAGATGGCCTGGATCGACACCGAGTTCCAGGAGTAGCCGGCGGCCGGCGGCCGTGTCCGGCAGCCGGCGCGAGCCACCCGCTACCTTCGAAGATCGACGTATGGCCGAGACCTCGACCGTCCTGCAGATTCCCGCTGAGCTCAAGCCCCTCGACGGCCGCTTCGGCTCGGGTCCCTCACGCGTGCGCCCGGCGCACCTCGAGCACCTGGCGGCGACCGGCGCGACGCTGATGGGCACCTCGCACCGCCAGCGGCCGGTCAAGCAGCTGGTGGCCCGGGTCCGCGACGGGCTGCGCGAGCTGTTCGCCGTGCCCGACGGCTACGAGGTGGCGCTCGGCAACGGCGGCACCACGGCGTTTTGGGACGCGGCCGCCTGCTGCCTGGTCCGCGAGCGCGCCCTGCACCTGTCCTACGGCGAGTTCTCCTCGAAGTTTGCCACCTGCACGCGCGGCGCGCCGTTCCTGGCCGACCCGCTGGTGATCGAGGCCGCCGCCGGCAGTGCGCCCGAGCCGGTCGCCGACCCCGGCGCCGACGTGATCACCTGGGCCCACAACGAGACGTCGACCGGCGTGATGGTGCCGGCGCGGCGCCCCGCCGGCAGCGACGGCTCCTTGGTGCTGATCGACGGGACCTCGGGCGCGGCGGGACTGCCGCTCGACGTGACCGAGACCGACGTCTACTACTTCGCGCCGCAGAAGGGGCTGGGCGCCGACGGCGCCTTGTGGCTGGCGGTGATGAGCCCGGCGGCGCTAGAGCGCGTGGCCGAACTGACCGGGGAGCGGCCCGGCGGCCGCTGGATCCCGGACTTCCTGTCGCTGAGCATCGCGCTCGAGAACTCGGTCAAGGACCAGACCTATAACACGCCCGCGATCGCCACGCTGTTCCTGCTCGCCAATCAGCTTGAGTGGATGCTCGACCGCGGCGGGCTCGACGCAATGGTCGCGCGCACCACCGAGTCGTCGTCGCACCTGTACCGGTGGGCCGACGCTCACCCCGACGCCTCACCGTTCGTGGCCGACCCGGCCAAGCGCTCGCTGGTGGTGGGCACGATCGACTTCGACGAGCAGGTCGACTCGACCGCGCTGGCGGCGACGCTGCGCGCCAACGGGATCGTCGACGTCGAGCCGTACCGCAAGCTCGGGCGCAACCAGCTGCGGATCGCGATGTTCCCGGCGACCGACCCCGACGACGTCCGCGCGCTGACCGCGTGCATCGACTGGGTCCTGGAGCGGCTGTGAACCCGCGGGCGAAGGTGCTTGTGGCCGAGAAGATCGGCGACCCCGGGATCGAACTGCTGCGCGAGCATTTCGAGGTCGAGCTCGGGCTGGGCTGGTCGCGCGACGAGCTGGCCGCGAAGATCGGCGGCTACGACGGGATCCTGATCCGCTCAGCGACCAGGCTCGACGACGAGCTGATCGTCAAGGCCCAGCGGCTGCGGGCCGTCGGCCGCGCCGGTGTCGGCGTCGACAACGTCGACGTCCCGGCGGCCACCAAGCGCGGGATCGTCGTCGCCAACGCCCCCCAGTCCAACGTGATCACCGCCGCCGAGCACACGATGGCGCTGCTGCTGGCGCTGGCCCGAAACGTCCCGCAGGCGCACGCATCGCTGATCAGCGGCAAGTGGGAGCGTTCCAAGTTCTCCGGGATCGAGCTGTACGAGAAGACGCTGGGGATCATGGGCTTCGGCCGGATCGGCCAGCTGGTCGCCCTGCGCGCGCTGTCGTTCGGGATGAAGGTGGTGGCGTTCGACCCGTACGTGGCGGCCGAGCGCTATCGCGACCTCGGCGTCGAGAAGGCCGAGTGCTCCGAGGACGTGTACGCGGTCGCCGACTTTCTCACGCTGCACCTGCCCAACACCCCGGACACTCGCGGCTGGCTCGACGCCAAGGCGCTGGCCCAGTGCAAGGACGGGGTGCGGGTGCTCAACGTCGCGCGCGGTCCGCTCGTCGTCGACGAGGACCTGAAGGCGGCACTTGACTCGGGCAAGGTCGGAGGCGCCGCGCTCGACGTGTTCCAGTCAGAGCCGGTCACCGACCATCCGCTGTTCGGCTACCCCAACGTGATCGTGACCCCGCACCTCGGAGCCTCGACCACCGAGGCCACCGACCGCGCCGGCTACCAGGCGGCCGAACAGGTGATCGCCGCGCTCACCGGCGGCGTCGTCACCAGCGCGGTCAACGTCCCGGCGATCCCGGCGGAGGACATGGACGTGCTCGGGCCGTTCCTCCCGTTGTGCCGGGCGCTCGGGCGGATCGCGGTCGAGCTGGCGGCGGGCTCGTCGGTCGACCGGGTGCAGATTGAGTTCCTCGGCCGGATCGCCGAGCGCGACACGCGACTGCTGGGAATCGAGGTGCTGCTGGGCGTGCTGAAGGGCCACACGGAGGAGGAGATCAACGAGGTCAACGCGCCGACGATGGCCGAGGAGCGCGGGATCGAGATCGAGGAGACCAAGCGGACGGTCGTCCGCGACTACGCCGACCTCGTCCGCGTGCGCGTGACCAGCGGCGACAACAGCGTGCGCGTCGCGGGGACGCTGATCGGCCGCCGCAACCACCCGCACCTGCTCGAGGCCTGGGGCCAGCGCTTCGACGTCCAGCTCGAGGACCACGTCACGATCTTCCGGTACCGCGACCTGCCGGGGATGCTCGGCCGCGTGGGCACCACGTTCGGCGCCCACGGAATCAACATCGTCTCGGCCGCCGTCGGGCGCCAGCCCGTTGACGCCGAGAGCGGGCGGTCGGGGCTCGCCGCGATGACGATCACAACCGACTCCGCGGTGCCGCGCGAGCTCGTCGCGCAGATCGTCGGCGGGGACGGGTTCGAAGAGGGCCGTACGGTCTCCTTGTAGCTGGCGACCGCTCGTCAGGCTTTCCCGCGGCCGACGCCCGCGGCTGGTAGAGATACGTGCTCATGGCGAGCACAGCGACAACCACGGGCACACGAGGGCCGCGGGCGCTGGACGCGAGCACGATGTGCGAGGCGTTCCAGATCACCGCGGCTCAGCACGCCGACAAGGTGGCGCTGCGGACGCTCGGCGACGAGGTGTCGATCACGTTCGCCGAGTACGCAGAGCGCGTCCGCCAGCTGGCCGGCGGGCTGCACGAGCTGGGCGTGCGCCGGGGCGACACGGTCGGGTTCATGCTCACCAACCGTCCCGAGTTCCATCTGCTCGACACAGCGGTCGCGCACCTGGGCGCGACCCCGTTCTCGATCTACAACACGTCCTCGCCCGAGCAGATCGAGTTCCTGCTCGGCGACGCCGGCAACCGGGTGATGATCGTCGAGGCCGCGTTCCTGGACCGCGCCGGCCAGGCGCTCGCGACCCAGGACCGGGTCGAGCACCTGATCCTGCTCGACGGCGTCACCGCGGACTCGATCACGCTCGCCGAGCTCGAGTCGGCCCGGCCGGGCGGCGGCCTCGATTTCGAGGCCGCGTGGCAGGCGGTCCGGCCCGATGACGTGCTGACGCTGATCTACACCTCGGGCACCACCGGTCCGCCCAAGGGCGTACAGCTGACCCACGCCAACCAGCTGGCCGAGAGCCGCGGCCTGGACGAGACGATGACCGTTGCGCCCGACGACGCCACGGTCTCGTTCCTACCGATGGCGCACATTGCCGACCGCGGGCTCACCCATTACGGCCAGATGGTGTGGGGGTCGACGGTCAGCTGCTGTCCCGAGGTCACGCAGGTGTTCGCGTATGTCGCCGACGCTCACCCGACCCGGTTCGGCGCGGTCCCGCGGGTGTGGGAGAAGCTCAAGGCGGCGCTCGAGGCCGGGTTCGCCGCCGAGCCCGACGAGGCCAGGCGCGCCGCGATCGCCGACGCGGTCGAGATGGGGATCGGCAAGGTGCGTCTCGAGCAGGCCGGCGAGCCCGTGCCCGCGCCGCTGGCGGAGGCCTACGAGCGCGCCGACGCAGCGGTGTTCGAGCCGCTGCGGTCCAAGCTCGGGCTCGACCGCTGCCGCTCCTACGTCACCGGAGCGGCTCCGTCGCCGCTGGAGATGTTCGAGTTCTTCGGCGCGATCGGGATCCCGATCCGGGAGGTCTGGGGCATGTCGGAGCTGTGCAGCATCGCGACGATCGTGCCCGAGGACCCGATCCGCTACGGCACGGTGGGCGTTCCGATCGCCGGCGTGGAGCTGCGGCTGGACACCGACGGCGAGCTGTTGGTCCGCGGCGGGACCGTGATGGCGGGCTACCGCAACCAGCCTGGCAAGACGGCCGACACGATCGACGGCGACGGCTGGCTGCGCACCGGCGACATCGGCAGCATCGACGAGCTCGGGTTCCTGACGATCATCGACCGCAAGAAGGAGCTGATCATCAACGCGGCCGGCAAGAACATGTCGCCCGCGAACATCGAGCAGCAGCTCAAGCAGGGAAGCCAGCTGATCGGCCAGGCGATCGCGATCGGCGACCGCCGGCCCTACAACGCGGCACTGATCGTGCTCGACCCCGATGCGCTCGCGGCCTTCGCCGGGCGGCACGGCCTGCCCGACCCGTCGGCGGCGGCGATGGCGGGGGAGCCGGCGGTGCTGGCCGAGGTCGCGGAGGGCGTCGAGCGCGCCAACTCGCACCTCAGCCGCGTCGAGCAGATCAAGCGCTTCAAGGTGCTCGACTGCGACTGGGCGCCCGGCGGCGAGGAGCTGACCCCGACGATGAAGCTGCGCCGCAAGCCGATCCACGCCAAGTACGCCGACGAGATCGACGAGCTGTACGCGTAGGGGCCGGGGCGGGCCGGGCCGGGCCGGGGCGGGCCGGGCGGCCGCGGGCCCGCGGCTGGTACGCTTGCGCGTGCATGGCATTCCGCCTCGACCTTGCACTTCTTCTCCTCCCCCTTCGGGGGGAATAGCGCGTTGGCGGCCGCACGTAGCCGCGAAACCAGCACCGAGAAGAAGCGAACTTCGAGAGCGATAGGAGTGACATGGCGGATGGGACTGATCCAAACCGAGTACTGATCTTCGACACGACGCTGCGCGACGGCGAGCAGTCGCCGGGGATCTCGCTGAACACGTCGGAGAAGCTGGAGATCGCCCAGCAGCTCGCGCGCCTGGGCGTCGACGTGATCGAGGCGGGGTTCCCGATCACCTCGCCGGGCGACTTCGAGGCGGTGCAGACGATCTCGCGGACGGTTGAGGGACCGGTGATCGCGGGGCTGGCGCGCACCCACGTGGCCGATATCGACGCGGCCTACAACGCGGTCAAGGACGCCCCGCGCCCGCGGATCCACACGTTCATCTCGACCTCGGACATCCACATCGAGCACCAGCTGCAGAGCACGCGCGAGGACGTGCTCGGCCAGGCCCGCGCGGCGGTTGTGCACGCCAAGCAATACGTCGACGACGTGGAGTTCTCCCCGATGGACGCGACCCGCGCCGACATCGAATACACGGCCGAGGTGTGCAGCGTGGCGATCGCCGAGGGCGCGACCACGATCAACATCCCCGACACCGTCGGCTACACGATGCCGCACGAGTACACCGCGTACCTGAAGCGGCTCTACGAGCTGATCCCGGAGCTGGCGGACGTGACGCTGTCGGTGCACTGCCACGACGACCTGGGGCTCGCGGTCGCGAACTCGTTCGCAGGGCTGCTGGCCGGTGCCCGTCAGGTGGAGTGCGCGATCAACGGGATCGGCGAGCGCGCCGGCAACGCCTCGCTGGAGGAGATCGTGATGCTGCTGCGCACCCGCGAGGCCGACATCGGACTCCAGACCGGCGTCGTCACCCAGGAGCTTGCGCGCAGCTCGCGGATGGTGTCGCGGCTGACCGGGTACGTGGTCCAGCCCAACAAGGCGGTCGTCGGGCGCAATGCGTTCGCTCACGAGTCCGGCATCCACCAGGACGGCGTGCTCAAGGAGCGCACCACCTACGAGATCATGGACGCCACCACGGTCGGGCTCGACGCCAACTCGCTGGTGCTGGGCAAGCACTCCGGCCGCCATGCGCTGCAGCAGACGCTGTCCGAGCTCGGGATCGACCTGGCCGGCCAGTCGCTGAACACCGCGTTCAAGCGCTTCAAGGAGCTCGCGGACAAGAAGAAGACCGTGACCGCGATGGATCTCGAGGCGCTGGTCACCGACGAGCTGCGCCAGGAGGTTGCGGGCTACCAGCTCGAATGGTTCGACGTCGAGGCCTCCTCGCGGCGGCCCCCGCACGCGACCGTCGGCCTGACCTCGCCCGACGGCGAGGAGCTGACCGGGTCGTTCACCGGCGACGGCCCGGTCGACGCGATCTTCCGCGCGATCAACGCCGCTACCGGGAGCGAGGCCAAGCTCCGGGAGTTCCGGGTCGACGCGGTCACCGGCGGCCAGGACGCGCTGGGCGAGGCATCGGTGGTGCTCGAGCTCCACGGCGTCACCGGCTCGGGTCAGGGCGTGTCGACCGACGTGCTCGAGGCCGGAGCCCGCGCGTACGTGCGGGCGCTGTCCAACGCCTACCGCCGGCGATCGATCGTCGACGAGGCGGCGGACGCGCTGGCCGACGAGGCCCGGGCGGTGCGGGCGCCGTAGGCGTTTGGTCGGGAGCGACTGAGTTTGTACCCGTTATGCGGGCACAATCTCAGTCGCTTACGGCGGTTGTGGACTCCCGGGCCAGCCGCAGCCCCTGCCGGTAGGCGGCCGCGATCACGCGGTCGCGCGGCCCCGGATCCATGAAGTTCGCCCCCATCGCCGACGCGCACTCGGCACTGGGGGCGATCACCCGGACGTCGGCGCCGCGGCGGCGCAGGACCATCGCCTCGACCGACACGGCCGAGCGCGAGACGGTCCGGATCACGGTCAACGCGTTGTGGGTGCCGGCGACGCTGGCGGTGGGGTTGAGGCACAGCACGTGGGTGTCGCGTCCGGCGGGCGCGGCATCCAGGTTGGTCGGGCTCCACACGCCGCCGTCGACGTACTCGCGGCCGCCGATCACCACCGGGGCGAACAGCCACGGGACCGTGCACGAGGCCTCGACCGCCTCGGCCACGCTCGCCTCCGGCGCGCCGGGGCTGCCGAACACCACCCGGCGGCCGCTGCGGCGGTCGACGGCGGCGACGCGCAGGCGCCCGTCGAACCGCACCCCGGACTCCTCGATGCGGGCCCGGAGGTTGCGGAGGTCCTCCTCGCGGCGGGGGACGCGCCGCAGCATCTGGGAGCGGACCACCGCGCCGCCGGGAGCGGCGACGCCGAGCGCCAGCGGCGCGAACGCGGCCCCGGTGGCCACCGCCCAGGCGCCGGCCCGCCGGGCGGCCCGCAGCGCCGAGGTGGCCAGGCCCGTGACCGGCTCTTCGCCGGCCTCGTCGACGTCATCGTCGGGCTCGACCGCCTCGGGCCGGCGCGGAGAGTCGCCCGCGGCCAGGTGCGCGGACACGATCGAGCCGGCCGAGGTGCCGACGAAGTACTCGCACTCGCGCAGGTCGAAGCCGGTGGCGTCCTCGATCCCGGCGAGCACTCCCATCATCCACACCTCGCCGAGGACGCCGCCGCCGCCGAGCACGAGCACGTCGGGCGGGGTGATCATGGGCGGAGGCTACAGTGGTCGCCCCGACCACCGTCACCACTGCGTACGTGATAGCGTACGTTTGTATGACGACGGTGGCGACCCCGCCCGAAGCGCTCGGCGCCCGCGTCCGCGCGCTGCGCGAGGCGATGGACCTGTCGCTGCGTGACCTGTCCGAGCGCTCGGGGGTGAGCGCGCCGATGCTCTCCCAAGTCGAGCGCGGCGAGACCAGCCCGACGCTGCACGTGGCGCGCCGGATCGCGGCCGGCCTGGAGCTGCGGCTGTCGCAGCTGCTGCGCCTGGATGAGGACGGCGCGGTCACCGTGGTCCGCGCCGACGAGCGGCGCAAGGGCCCGAGCCGCGTCCACGGCCACACCTACGAGATCCTGACGCCGCCGTTGCCCGGGCAACGCGCCGAGCTCTCGCGCCACACGCTGTCGGGCGGCGCGGTCACCGGCGGACCCGGCGACCCGCCGATGCACGAGCCCGGCAGCCGCGAGACCGCGCTGGTCGAGTCGGGCACGGTGGTGCTGGTCTGCGACGGCCAGCGAACCGAGCTCGCCGCCGGCGACAGCGTCACGTTCGACGCCGACCTTCCGCACCATTTCGAAAACCCTGGACCGCAGGACGCCGTGCTGCTCGCGGTCGTGAGCGCGGGCCTCAGAAGGAGCTAGTGCCCCGTTTTGGAACGTTCGCGTGCATTCGAGGCACCCCTGGCGGCGCTTGGCTTCGTCCTCGTCGCCTCGCGTAGCTCCGCTACGCCACGGCTCCTGCGTCCTCGCCAATCATCCACCAGCGGCACCTCTCGGTGCCCACGAACGTCCGAAACGGAGCACTAGAAGACGATGCCCCAAACGCTGCTGGACAAGATCTGGGAAGCCCACGAGGTCGCCCACAGCCTGATCTACATCGACCTGCATCTGGTCCACGAGGTCACCAGCCCGCAGGCGTTCGAAGGCCTGCGGCTGGCCGGACGCCCGGTGCGCCGGCCCGACCGGACGCTCGCCACCGTCGACCACAACGTCCCCACCGACGGGACCGCGGTGGCGGCGCTGATCCGCGACGAGTTGTCGCGGGTGCAGGTGGAGGCGCTCGAAGCCAACTGCGAGGAGTTCGGCGTGCCGCTGTACTCGCTGGGTTCCGAGCACCAGGGGATCGTGCACGTGATCGGCCCGGAGCTCGGCATCACCCAGCCCGGGATGACGATCGTCTGCGGCGACTCCCACACCGCCACCCACGGGGCCTTCGGGGCGCTGGCGGTCGGGATCGGGACCAGCGAGGTCGAGCACGTGATGGCGACGCAGACGCTGGTCCAGGCCAAGCCCAAGGCGATGCGGATCAACTATGTGGGCGAGCTCGGTTTCGGCGTCAGCGCCAAGGATCTGGCGCTGGCCACGATCGGCCAGATGGGTGTCGCCGGTGGCGTCGGCCACGCGATCGAGTACGCCGGCCCGGCGATCGAGGCGCTGTCGATGGAGGGCCGGATGACCGTCTGCAACATGACGATCGAGGGCGGTGGCCGAGCCGGGATGATCGCCCCCGACGACACCACGTTCGAGTGGGTGATCGGCCGCCCGGGCGCGCCGTCGGAGGTACCCGACGAGTGGCGCGAGTTGCGCTCGGACCCCGGCGCGGAGTTTGACTGCGAGATCGAGGTCGACGCCGGCGCGATCAGCCCGATGGTCACGTGGGGGACGAACCCGGGGATGGTCGTCGGCGTGACCGACGCGGTGCCCGAGCCGAGCACCGAGCAGGACGAGCGCGCGCTCGACTACATGGGGCTGGCGCCGGGGACGCCGATCCAGGAGCTCAAGCTCGACCGTGTGTTCATCGGCTCCTGCACGAACTCGCGGATCAGCGACCTGCGGGCCGCCGCCGAGGTCGTCAACGGGCGCAAGGTCTCCGGCGACGTGTACGCGATGGTGGTCCCGGGGTCCGCTCAGGTCAAGGCGCAGGCCGAGCAGGAAGGTCTGGACAAGATCTTCACCGACGCCGGCTTTGACTGGCGCGGCGCGGGCTGCTCGATGTGCCTGGGGATGAACCCGGACGTCGCCGCCGCCGGAGAGCGCGTCGCCTCGACCTCGAACCGCAACTTCGAGGGTCGCCAGGGCCGCGGAGCGCGCTCCCACCTGGTGTCCCCGCAGATGGCGGCCGCCGCGGCCGTGCAAGGACACTTCGTCGACATCAGGGAGTGGCAGTCATGAAGGCAATCGAGACGATCACGGGCCGCGTGTCGGTGCTCAACCGCGCCGACGTCGACACCGACCAGATCATCCCCAAGCAGTTCCTCAAGCGGGTCGCGCGCACGGGCTTCGGCGACTTCCTGTTCTTCGACTGGGCCAAGGAGCCCGGCTGGAACCTGCCGAAGAACCCGGTGCTGGTGGCCGGCGAGAACTTCGGCTGCGGCTCCAGCCGCGAGCACGCCGCGTGGGCGTTGGAGGACTACGGCTTTCGGGCGATCATCGCGCCGAGCTTCGCCGACATCTTCCGCTCCAACTGCACCAAGGTCGGGTTGCTGCCGGTGCAGCTGGACGCCGATGCCTGCGCCTCGATCGCCGAGGCCGGGGAGGCCCAGGTCGACCTCCAGGAGCAGGAGGTCCGGTGGCGGGCACCCAGCCGGGACGGCTGGGTCGGGACCGCCCGGTTCGAGATCGACTGGCAGGTCAAGCACCGTCTGCTCAACGGGCTGGATGACATCGCGGCGACGCTGGCCGAGGACAGCGAGGCGATCGACGCCTACGAGCACGACCGGCAGCGCTCGGGCCCGGTCACCACGGCGCTGTGAGCTCTCCGGCGAGCCCGTCCCGGGACTGGAACGCGGCGGCCTACGACCGCGTCTCCGACGTCCAGGCGGGCTGGGCGGGCGAGCTGATCGAGCGGCTGGCGCTGCGCGGCGACGAGGTCGTGCTCGACGCCGGCTGCGGGTCGGGACGGGTGACCGCCGTGCTCGCCGACCTGGTGCCCCGCGGTCGCGTGTACGCGGTCGACGTGTCGCCGTCGATGGTCAGGCACACCGAGGAGGCACTCGGCGACCGAGCCACCGTGTTCTGCCAGGACCTGGTCGAGCTCGAGCTGCCCGAGCAAGTCGACGCGCTGTTCTCCAACGCGACATTTCACTGGGTGCCCGACCACGACCGCCTGTTCGAGCGGCTGTACGCGACGATCAAGCCGGGTGGCCGGATCGTGGCCCAATGCGGGGGCAGCGGCAACATCGACTCGTTCCGGGTGCTGGCCGACGAGGTCGCCCACAGCGAGCCGTTCGCGCCCTACTTCGTGGACTGGAAGGGCCCATGGAACTACCAGGGTCCCGAGGCCACCGAGGCGCGCATGCGGAAGGTCGGGTTCGAGGACATCAGCTGCTGGCTTGAGCCGCGCGAGGTGACGCCGGCGGACCCGGGGTCGTTCGTGCAGACGGTGTGCGTGGTGCGACACCTCGACCCGCTCCCCGAGGAGCTCCACGACCAGTTCGTCGACCGCGTGCTCGAGCTCTACGAGCACCCGTTCGTGCTGCACTACGTGCGGCTGAACATCACCGCGCGGCGTCCCTGAGAGCCGTCGCGGCCGGGGGCGGGGCGGAGGCGGGGCGGGGGCGCGGCGGGGGCGGCGGTCGGGCGGGCTCTACATCCGCAGGTAGGACGCGCCATTGACGTCGAGCACCGAGCCGCTGGCCATCTTTGCCTCCGGGGAGGCCAGGAACACGACCGCGGCGGCGATGTCCTCGGGAGTGCTGACGCGGCCCAGCGGGCTTTCCGCGCGGCGGGCGACGCCCTGCTCGCCGACGAGCTCGGCGGCCGCCATGTCGGTGTCGACGAAGCCGGGCGCGACCGCGCTGACGATGATCTCGTGCGGGCCCAGGGCCCGGGCGAGCGACTGGCCGAACGCGATCAGGCCGGCCTTGCTGGCGCCATAGGCCGGGTGCTCGGGCTCGCCGCGGAACGCGCCGCGCGAGGCCACGTTGACGATCGCGCCGCCTTTGCCGGCGGCGACCATGTGCCCGACCGCCGACCAGGTGACGTTGGCGGCCCCGACGAGGTTGATGCCCAGCGTTCGCTGCCACGCGTGGCGCCACTCCTCGTATGACGTGTCGGTGATCGGGTGGGGCTCCCAGATGCCGGCGTTGTTGACCAGCACGTCGATCCCGCCGAGCCGCTGGGCGGCCTTGTCGACCATCCGCTGCGTCGCCTCGGCGTCGGCGAGGTCGGCGCCGACGACGACGTGCCCGTCGCCCGGCAGCGAGTCCGCCACCTGCTGGGCGAGTGCGGCGTTGGCGCCGTAGTGCACGGCCACGCGGTCGCCGCGCTGCCCGAACGCCTGCGCCACGGCGGCGCCGATCCCGCGGGAGGCGCCGGTCACGAGCACGGCGCGACCGGCCTCGGTCATGCCGCCGGGGTCCCGTGCGGGTCCGGGTCCACCGTGACGAGCGCGTCGAACAAGTGCCGCAGCGTACCGGCCGGATCGTCGGTCAGGCCCGTGTGGACCTCGGAGGGCTGGATCACGGTCGAGGAGATCGCCGCCACCCAGCCGAAGCGCTCCGAAGGAGCCAAGCGGGCGACCGGTCCGCCGGCCGGGTCGCCGTCGATCACCGCCTGGATCGCGTCCAGGTGCGGCTGGATCGAGGCCGGGTCGACGCCGGGGGAGAGCGCCTTCAGCCGCACCGGGTCGAGCTCGATCCGCGAGCCGAGGAAGCGCAGCTGGCGCGAGAACATGACCACGCCGACGTTGATGCACTCGCCCCGCTCGACGCGCGGTACGACCCGAAGGATCGTGTACTGGAAGTCGCTACGGGCGGGCACTCTCGGCCTCCGCCACGAACTCCCGCGGCTCGGTCAGCCGCTCGATCAGGAACGCCGCAAAGTCGGCGCGCCGAGCCTCGGGCGCGTCGCCGAGCCACTCGTCGGGCACCGCGGCCACCGCGGCCGGGATCGCTCGCGCGGCGCCGGCGGCCAGCCGCGCGTCGGCTTCGGCGATCGGCCCGGCGACGCCGAGCAGCACGTGGTCGCCGATGTGGGGGAACGGCGCTCGCGCCGTGGCGGCCAGCGGCGCGTCGCCGTGCTGGCGGAAGAACGCCGCGCCGTGGTCGATCAGCCAGGTGCGGCGGTGCCACTCCAGCAGGTTGGGGTTGCGGGGCGTGCGATCGACGTTGGTGATCAGCGCGTCGAACCACACGATGTCGGCGGCCGCGGCCCGATCGAGCGAGGCCGCCGCGGCCGACGTGAACGGCAGCGCTCCGGGCAGGAAGTCGACGCCGAGGTTGGCGCCGACGCTGGCCTGGGCGAGCTCCTGGATCTCCGGGTCTGGCTCGGCGCGGGCGAGCTCGGGCTCGAGCTCGGCGACCACCAGCTCGGGCACCGGCATCCCCAGCGCCCGGGCCAGCTCGCCCGCCACAACCTCGGCCACCAGCGCGCCCGGGCCCTGCCCGGCGCCGCGGAACTTCATCACGTACATCCCGTCGTCGTCGGCCTCGACCAGTCCGGGCAGCGAGCCGCCTTCGCGCAGCGCCATCACGTAGCGGGTGGCGGTCACGGTCCGCAGCGCGCGGTCGGCATCGACGGTCATCGGGGCTGCAAGGTAGTAGGTGAGGGTCACTGGCGTGCATAACGCGTCAAATCCAACGGCGGAGGCGAGCCTTGCCGTGCCGTGCACGCATACGGTGTCTAGCGCGGCAAGCCTCGCCCGGACGCGCGGATTTCACGTGTTATGCACGCCCCGGGACGGGGCGGGCGGGGCTCACGACGAGCCGCGCCGGTTGAACCCGTGCTCGTAGGCGTAGATCACGGCCTGCACGCGGTCGCGCAGCCCCAGCTTCATCAGGATCCGCTTGACGTGGGTCTTGACCGTGGAGGGCTCGACGACGAGCGCGTCGGCGATCTCGGCGTTGGACAGTCCGCGCGTGAGCAGGTCGAGCACGTCGCGCTCGCGCGTGAGCTCGTCGAGGTCGGCGGCGCCGATGCCCGCGTCGGGTTGCTTGGCCATCCGGTCGATCACGCGGCGGGTGACCGAGGGCGACAGCAGCGACTCCCCGCCGGCGATCGTGTGCACGGCGGCGATCAGCTCCTCGGGGCGGGTCCGCTTGAGCAGGAAGCCCGAGGCGCCGGCGCGGAGCCCGCCGAAGATGTAGTCGTCCTGCTCGAACGTGGTCAGGATCAGGACGCGGGCGGAGGGGAGCGTCGCCGACAGCTCGCGGGTGGCGGCGATCCCATCGAGATCGGGCATCCGCACGTCCATCAAGATCACGTCGGGGCGCCGGCGGCGAGACGGCGCGATCGCCTCGCGCCCGGTGGCCGCCTCGCCGACTAGCTCGATCGAGGGGTCGCTCGACAGGACCGCGGCGAGCCCGGCGCGCATCAGGGCGTCGTCGTCTGCGAGCAGCACCCGGGTCACGGCCCGACCGTGCCGTATGGGATCGCCACCTCGACGCGGTAGCCGTCGCGGGCGCGGCCCGCGCTCAGCTCTCCGCCCAGCAGCGCGGCGCGCTCGCGCATTCCCACCAGCCCGTGGCCCCCATTGGCCCGCGTGGCCGCGTCCGCGGCGACCGGTTTGTGACCGACAGCGTCAGCCGCTGTGCGCCGAAGCCGATCGCCACCGTGGCGCCGCCGCTGCCGTGGCGGGCGGCGTTGGTCAGCGCCTCCTGCACGATCCGGTAGGCGGCCTGGTCGACGGCGGGTCGGAGCGTCCGCGGCTCGCCCTCACGCGTAACTGTGACCGGGACGCCGGCGGCGACGTGGCGGGCCACCATCGTGTCCAGGGCGCCGAGACCGGGGGCCGGCTCAACCTCGCCGCCCGCCGGCTGATCGCGCAGCGACTGGACGATCCGGTCGATCTCGCTGACGGTCTCCTGGGCGACGTCCTCGATCGTGCTCAGCGCGCGCTTGGAGGCCGGAGGGTCGCGCTCCTGCAGCAGCCGGGCGGCGCCGGCCTGCACGGCGATCACGTTGATCGCGTGCGCGGCGGAGTCGTGCAGGTCCCGGGCGATCCGGGCGCGCTCCTCGGCGACCGCGAGCCGGCGCTCGTTCTCGGCGTCGTGCTCGGCGCGCACCGCCCGCCGGCGCAGCTCCGCGAGCTGCTGGCGGCGCAGCCGCGTCCGCTCGCCGGCGAACCAGGCGACCGCCCACACCAGCGCGCCGATCGCCAGCTGCACAGCTGAGACCGACCCGTGTCCGATCGCGTCGGCGCCGAAGTGGACAGCGAACAGGGCCGTGACGATCCCGGTGGTCTGGACCGTCCAGGGGTGCGCGTCGTCCGGGCTCGCCGCGAGCAGGTACAGGGCGATCGTCGCTCCGACGGGCGGCCCGGCCGCGTACCCCAGCGCGATCAGCGCCGCACTGCCGGCGACCGTGACTACGAACACTCCGAGCGGGGCGCGCCGCCACTGCACCAGCGGCAGCGACGAGACCGCGGCGAGCACGACCCCGAGCGCGTCGAGTCCCCGGGTGTCCGAGCCGCCGGTGTGAGCCAGCAGGCCGAGCGTCGCCCCGAAGGCGAGTGCGGCAAGCGCCAAGTCGACCAGCGCCTGCGACGCGCTGCGCGCACCGAGCGTCGGCCTCGAGATCGTCGCTTGCACGGGAAATCCCAGCGTACCGGGCGAAATCGGCCTCGCAATCCCTCTTGCGGGGGATCTCCGTCACCGACCCGGGGGACCCGGGATTTCCCTCCGCAGGGCGTTTCGCCCGCAGCGCCGCGGCCATACCTTCGACGCCATGTCCACTACACGTCATATGCGCACCATCCCCTGGGCCGTGACGGCGGAGGCCGCGACGCTCGCCGCGGCCGCGACGCTGCATCTGACCCGGGCGCTCGACAGCGGCTCCAAGCCGTCTGACCTCAACCCAGCCGGGGTGGCAGAGACGGTGATCTCCGCGGTCCTGCTCGCGGGCGCCGCGGCCCTGTTCCGCGACCCGGTGCGAGGACGGACGGCGGCGCTGGGAGCCGTCGGCTTCGCGATCTTCGGCTTCGTCGTCGGGCTCACGTTCACGATCTCCGGCGGCCCCGCGATCGACCTCGCCTACCACGCCGTGATGCTTCCGATCCTGATCGCCACCGCCATCCAGCTGCGCCCGCGGCACCCCGGAGGGGAGCTCACGCCCGGAATCGACTAGCGTGCCGCTCCCATGGCGCCCACCGTCGTACTGCTCCCCGGTGACGGCATCGGACCCGAGATCATCGCTCCCGCGGTGGAGGTGCTCGACGCCGTCGGCGCCAAGTTCGACTACGCCGAGCATCCGTTCGGCGGCGCCTCGATCGACGCCCACGGCACGCCGCTGACCGACGAGACGCTCGCCGCCTGCAAGTCCGCCGACGCCGTGCTGCTCGCCGCCGTCGGCGGGCCCAAGTGGGACACCACCGATCCGGACAAGCCGCGCCCCGAGCAGGGCCTGCTCGCCCTGCGCAAGGGCCTCGGGCTGTTCGCCAACCTGCGGCCGGTCCGCCCGCTGCCGGCGCTGTATGACGCCAGCCCGCTGAAGCTCGACGTGATCGAGCGCACCGACCTGCTGGTCGTGCGCGAGCTGACCGGCGGGATCTACTTCGGCGAGAAGTCCCGCACCGAGGACCGCGCCTCCGACGCCTGCGTCTACACCCGCGAGGAGATCGAGCGGATCAGCCGGGTGGCGTTCGGCGCCGCCCGCTCGCGGGTCACGAGCGTCGACAAGGCCAACGTGCTCGAGACCAGCCGGCTGTGGCGCGAGGTCGTGGGCGCCCTGCACGGGCGCGAGTTCCCCAACGTCGAGCTCGAGCACCTGCTCGTCGATAACGCCGCGATGCGCCTGGTCAGCGCCCCCCGGCACTTCGACGTGATCCTCACCGAGAACATGTTCGGCGACATCCTCAGCGACGAGGCGGCGATGCTGACCGGCTCGATCGGGATGCTCCCCAGCGCCTCCCTCGGCGGCGACGGCCCCGGGGTGTCCGAATCCGTGCCCGGCGTGTTCGAGCCGGTGCACGGCTCCGCGCCCGACATCGCCGGCACCGGCGCCGCCAACCCGCTGGCGATGTTCCTGTCGGCGGCGCTGATGCTGCGCCACGGATTCGGGATGGAAGCTGAGGCGGCGACGGTAGAATCGGCCGTCGACCGGGCGCTGGCCGAGGGTCTGCGCACCCGGGACCTGGGGGGCGCGGCGACCACTGCGGACGCTACCCAGGCAGTCCTCAAGCACATCTAGACAGCGGCCCTCGAGGCCTCCCCAAGGAGCAGCGGCGTGGAACAAGCGGACCTCATCTGGCACAACGGAGCGCTCGTCGCCTGGGAGGACGCCAAGATTCACGTACTGACGCACGGCCTGCACTACGGGACCGGGGTGTTCGAGGGGATCCGGGCCTACGAGACCCCGCAGGGGCCAGGCATCTTCCGCCACCACGACCACCTTGACCGACTGTTCAAGTCGGCCGAGCTGTACTACATGCCGATCCCCTACACGCTCGAGGAGCTGCGCGCCGCCACCCACGAGCTGATCGTCGCCAACGAGCTGCGCGAGTGCTACATCCGCCCGATCGCGTTCCGCGGCTACGGGCACATGGGCCTGTACCCGCTCGACGCACCGGTCGAGGTGTCGATCGCCACGTGGCCCTGGGGCGCCTATCTGGGCGAGGACAGCAAGCGCGCCGGGGTGCGGGCGAAGGTGTCCAGCTGGCGCCGGATCCCGCACGACGCGATGATCCCCCATGCCAAGGCGTCGGGCCAGTACCTCAACAGCATCCTGGCCAAGATCGAGGCGTCCAAGGCCGGCTACCAGGAGGCGATCCTGCTCGACTCCCACGGCTTCGTGTGCGAGGGCTCGGGCGAGAACATCTACATGGTCAAGGAGGGCCAGATCGTGACCCCGCCGCAGACCGCCGGGATCCTCGACGGGATCAGCCGCAAGTCGGTGATCCAGATCGCCCGCGACCTCGGCTACGAGGTCGTCGAGCGCGACATCGCGCGCGCCGAGATCACGCTCTGCGATGAGGTGTTCCTATCGGGGACGGCCGCCGAGCTGGTCCCGGTCACCGAGGTCGACGACCACCGCATCGGCACCGGCGAGCGTGGACCGATGACCGCCGAGATCCAGCGCGTGTTCGACGACGCGCTGCACGGACGCGACCCGCGCTACGTCGAGTGGGTCGACATCGTGCAGGTCCCCAGCAGAGCCCGATGAGCGCGATCGAGCTGTACGACACCACCCTGCGCGATGGGATGCAGGGCGAGGGGATGTCCCTCTCGGCGGAGGAGAAGCTCCGGGTCGCCCACCGGCTCGACGAGCTCGGGATCGACCTGATCGAGGCCGGGTTCCCCGGGTCCAACCCCAAGGAGCTCGAGCTGTTCGAGCTGCTCGCGGGGGAGACGTTCGCGCACGCGTCGATCGCCGCGTTCGGGATGACCCGCCGCCGCGACGTGCGCGTGCCCTCCGATGACCCCGCGCTGCGGGTGCTGGCCGATAGCTTCGTGCCGGTGTGCACGCTGGTCGGCAAGACCTGGGGCCTGCACCTGGAGAAGGTGGTCAAGGTCGACCGCGACGAGAACCTGCGGATGATCTCTGACTCGATCGCGTTCCTGGTCGCCGCCGGCAAGCGAGTCGCGTACGACGCCGAGCACTTCTTCGACGGGTTCGGCGACGACCCCGACTACGCGCTGGCCTGCCTGCGGGCCGCGATCGACGGTGGCGCCGAGACCGTGGTCTGCTGCGACACCAACGGCGGCACGCTGCCCGACGCGCTGGGCGCGGCGATGGCGTCGGTGGTGCCGGCGCTGTCGGGCACCGGCGTCCGGGTGGGGATCCACTGCCACGACGACTCCGGGTGCGCGGTGGCCTGCTCGCTCGCGGCCGTGCGCGAGGGCGCCACCCACGTCCAGGGGACGATGAACGGCTACGGCGAGCGCTGCGGCAACGCCAACCTGGTGACGATCATCCCCAACCTGCAGCTGAAGCTCGGCCACGAGTGCGTCAGCCCCGAGCAGCTCGGATCGCTGACCGCGACCGCGCACTTCTTCGACGAGCTGCTCAACTTCACGCCGAACGCCGACCAGCCCTACGTGGGCCGCAATGCGTTCGCCCACAAGGGCGGCATGCACGTCGCCGGCGTCAACGCCGATCCGGCCACGTTCGAGCACCTCGACCCCGAGGTCGTCGGCAACCGCCGCGAGCTGCTGATCTCCGAGCTGTCGGGCAGGGGCACCGTGCACGCCCGCGCCCTTGACGCCGGGATCGAGCTCGGCCCGGAGGACGCGAGCCGGGTGATCGACCGCGTCAAGGCGCTCGAGCACCGCGGCTACCACTTCGAAGCCGCCGACGGCTCGTTCGAGCTGCTGCTGCGTAAGGAGACCGGCGAGTACGAGCCGCTGTTCCGGCTCGAGTCGTGGCGGGCGATCGTCGAGAAGCGCGCCGACGGCCGGGTCGAGACCGAGGCCACGATCAAGATCTGGGTCGACGGCGACCGCTACGTGCGCACCGCCGAGGGCAACGGCCCGGTGAACGCGCTGGACCGGGCGCTGCGTGACGCGCTCGTGGAGATCCACCCCGAGCTGCGCGAGATCGACCTCGTCAACTTCAAGGTCCGCATCCTCGACGAGACCAAGGGCACCGGCGCGGTCACGCGGGTGTTGCTGGACGCGTCCGACGGCGACCAGGTGTGGGGCTCGATCGGGGTCTCGGAGAACGTGATCGAGGCCTCGTGGGAAGCGCTGGTCGACTCGCTTGAGTTCGGGATGCAGGGCGCCCGGGTCAAGGCGCGGGGCGAGACCGCGTCCGCTCCGGGCTCGTGAGTCGCGCCGAAGTCGTAGCCGACACGACGGTCGAGGCGATCCCGCTCGCCCGTCCGGTGTTGGGCGCCGCCGAGGAGCAGCGGGTGCTCGAGGTGCTGCGCTCCGGCCGGCTGTCGCTGGGCCCGATGCTGGGCGAATTCGAGCGGGCGCTCGCGCCGCGCGTCGGGGCCGCCCACGCCAGCGCCGTGTCGAGCGGCACCGCGGGCCTGCACCTGGCGCTGCGCGCCGTCGGGGTGAGCGACGGCGACGAGGTCGTGACCACCCCGTTCTCGTTTGTGGCCAGCGCCAACGTGGCGATCTTCGAACGGGCGCGGCCCGTGTTCGCCGACATCGACCCGGTCACGCTCAACCTCGATCCGGACGCTGCCGCTGCGGCCGTGACCGAGCGCACCACGGCGCTGCTGCCCGTGCACGTGTTCGGCTACCCGGCCGACATCTCAGCGCTGGAACGGCTGTCGTTGCCGATCGTCGAGGACGCCTGCGAGGCGCTCGGGGCCGCGCACGCCGACGGGACGCCGGTCGGCGGCAGCGGGCATCCAGCGGTGTTCGCGTTCTACGCCAACAAGCAGCTCACCACCGGCGAGGGCGGGATCGTCACGACCTCTGATCCGGCGCTGAAGGAGCGGGTCGACTCCGAGCGAAATCAGGGGCGCGCCCCGAACCTCGACTGGCTCGACCACGACCGCCTCGGCTTCAACTACCGGCTTTCGGACATCGCTTGCGCGCTCGGGCTGGCCCAGCTCGAGCACCTCGACCAGATGCTCGTCGACCGGGCGCGGGTGGCCGAGCGCTACGGCCAGGCGCTGGCCGGGATCGAGGGCGTGACGCCGCCGTGCCCCGATACCGGCGGCAACCGCCGGGGGTGGTTCGTGTACGTGGTCCAGCTTCCCCGCGGCGTCGATCGCGACGCCTGCGTGCGCGCGCTCGGAGAGTTCGGGATCCCCAGCAAGCCGTACTTCCCGGCGATCCACCTGATGAGCTTCTACCGCGAGAAGTTCGGGCATCGCGAGGGCGAATTCCCGGTGTGCGAGGACGTGGCCGCGCGCTCGATCGCGCTTCCCTTCTTCCCGCAGATGTCCGACGGCCAGGTGGAGCGCGTGGCCGGGGCGCTGCGGCAGGTGCTCGGGCGGTAGCGGGCGGCGCCGTGTCGCGCTTCTCCGAGCCACAGCACCCCGCGTTCAGCGCGCTCAACGACTCGATCGGCTTCGACCGCCGGCTGGGGCCCTACGACGTCGCGCAGTCGCGCGCGCACGCCTCGATGCTCGCCGCCCAGGCGATCATCTCCGAGCCCGAGCGCGACGTCCTGCATCGCGGCCTGGACCGGGTCGCGCGCGAGCTCGCCGACGGATCGTTCCCGTTCGCCGACGGCGACGAGGACATCCACATGGCGATCGAGCGCCGCCTGACCGAGATCGTCGGCCCGGTCGGCGGCAAGCTCCACACGGCGCGCTCGCGCAACGACCAGGTGGCCACCGACGTCGCGATGTTCGTCCGCGACCACGCCGCCCAGGCGGTGGCGCTGATCGAGACGCTTGCCGCGACGCTGCTGGTCCAGGCCGAGGCCCACCTGGACTGGCCGATGCCCGGCTACACCCACCTGCAGCGGGCCCAGCCCGTGTACCTGAGCCATCACCTGCTCGCGTACTTCTGGATGCTGATCCGCGACCGCGACCGGTTCATCGCGGTGGACGCCGCCACCGGGCCGATGCCGCTCGGAGCGGGCGCGCTGGCCGGCGTCAACTTCGACACCGACCGCCGCGCGGTCGCGCGCGAGCTCGGCTTCTCCGATGTCGCCCCAAACTCGATCGACGCTGTCTCCAACCGCGACTTCGTGCTCGACTACCTGGCGGCGGCGGCGACCTGCGCGACGCACCTGTCGCGTCTGGGGGCCGAGATCGTGCTGTGGTCAAGCGAGGAGTTCGGCTTCTGCGAGGTCGCCGACGCCTGGGCCTCGGGTTCGTCGATCATGCCGCAGAAGAAGAACCCCGATGCCGCCGAGCTGCTGAGGGCCAAGGCGCCGCGGCTGGCCGCTCACATCGTCGGGCTGCACGGCGTGATGCACGGCCTGCCGCTCACCTACAACAAGGACATGCAGGAGGACAAGGAGCACCTGTTCGACGCCGCCGACACGCTCGAGCTGTGCCTCCAGGCCGCCGACGGGATGCTGGCCACGATCCGGTTCCGGCGCGAGCGCATGGCCGCCGCGGCGTCCGACGAGTTCCTGGCCGCCACCGACATCGCCGACCTGCTGGTCCGGCGTGGGGTCCCGTTCCGCGAGGCCCACGGCGTCGTCGCCGGGCTGGTGCGCGCCGCGGTCGACAGTGGCCGGCCGCTGTCGGCGCTGACCGAGGGCGAGCTGCGCGAGCACTCGCCGGTGCTCGACGAGGAGTTCTACGCAGTGCTCGCCGACGGCGCCTGGCTCGAGTCCAAGGTGTCCGAGGGCGGGACCAGCGTGCGGCGGGTGCGCGAACAGCTGGAGCGAGCCCGGGCGACGCTCGGGCGGTGAAGCACTCCTTCTACGACCGGCCGGTGCTCGAGGTCGCCCACGACCTGATCGGCTGCGTGGTCGCCCACGGCGAGACCTCGGGGGTGATCGTCGAGACCGAGGCCTACCACGACTCCGAGCCGGCCGCCCACTCGTTCGTGGGGCTGACGCCGCGGACGAAGCTCCTGTTCGGGCCGCCCGGCTACGCCTACGTGTATCGCTCCTACGGGATCCACGCGCTCCTCAACGCGGTCAGCGAGCCCGAGGGCGTCGGCGCCGCGGTGCTGATCCGTGCGCTGGAGCCGCTCGAGGGGATCGAGCTGATGCGGTTGCGGAGAGGGATCGAGCGGCTCGAGGGGTTGTGCTCGGGCCCCGGCAAGCTCACGCAGGCGCTCGGGATCGAGCTCGAGCACAACGGCTGCGATCTCGAGCGCGGCCCGGTCGTGTTCTCGCAGCGGCGGCAGGCGTGGCGCGACGTCGAGGTCGAGGCAGACACGCGGATCGGGATCACCAAGGCCGTCGAGCTGCCGTGGCGGTTCGTGGCCGCCGGGAACCGGTTCGTCTCGCGGCGGGTGTCGCCGGCGATGCGCTAGTGCCCGCCGATCCCGGCGCCGCCGGTGCCGCCGCCGCCCGAGGTCCCGCCGCCGCCTCCGCCGGTCGCACCGCCGCCACCGCCCGCAGCGCCGCCGCCACCGCCAGTGGCGCCTCCGCCGCCGCCGGTAGCGCCGCCGCCGCCGCCGGTGACCGGGGCCTGGGCGGGCGGGTTGGTGCCACCGCCGGTGGCGCCGCCGCCGCCTCCGGTCGCACCGGCGCCGCCGGCCGTGCCGCCCCCGCCTCCGGTCGCCCCGGTGTTGGGCACGCCCGTCGACGGGGCGCCGCTGCCGGTGTCGCTGGGAGACGTGTAGGTAGGGGCGGTCGAGCCCGGGACCGCCCCGGAGTTCGGCGAGGTCGTAGTGTCGACGCCGGTGGTGTCGGTCTGCGAGCTCTTGTCCTTACCGCGCTTGGGGGCTTCTGAGGCGAGGATCTGGAGCGCCTGCGTCATGAACGTGTGCCAGATGATCGCCGGGTAGGTACCGCCCTCGACCGGCTCGCCCTGAAAGTCGTGGGCCATCGACACCAGCCCGTTGGGGTAGCCCACCCACACCGCGGTCGTCATCTCCGGGGTCCAGCCGACGAACCAGGCGTCGCCGTAGTTCGAGGTCGTCCCGGTCTTGCCGGCGACCATCACGCCCGGGATCTGAGCGTTGGTCGCAGTGCCGTTCTGGACGACGCCCTCGAGCACCTGCTGGACCGTGGCCGCCACCGCCGGGGGCAGCACCTGCTTGTAGGTGGGCTTGTCGGTGATCACCTTCTGCCGGCAGGTGGGGCAGCGGATCCGCTGGATCCCGGTCGGGCCCTGGTCGGGCGCGCCGAGCTTGGGGTTGTAGACCTTGCGCCCGCCGGTCGCGAACGTCTGATAGGTGTGCGCGAGATCGAGCGGGGTGACCCCCTCTTTGAGCCCACCGAGGATCATCGCGTAGTTGCTCGACACCGGCGAGCGGATCCCCATCGTCCTGGCCAGACGGGCGACCCGCTTGGTCCCGGTGTTACCGAGGCCCTGGATCCCCAGCCGCGCGTACACCGAGTTGTCGGAGACGGCTGTCGCCTGGGCGAGCGTCGCCTGCCCGGAGTACGTGTTGCCGAAGTTGTGGACGATGAAGTGCTCCTTGCCGGCGCTGTTGGGCACGATGAAGTCGGCCGGCGCAGAGGTGAACACTGACTCGGGCGTGAAGCCAGACTCCAGCGCGATCGACAGCGTGAACGGCTTGAACGCCGACCCCGGCTGGCGGTGGCCCTCGGTGGCGATGTTGAACGGGTGCTGGGCGAAGTCCTCGCTGCCGTTGACGATCGGCCCGCCGACCATCGCGCGGACCTCGCCAGTCTTGTTGTCGATCGCCACCAGCGAGGCGCTGGGCAGGCCCTCGCCCGTCGGCAGCTCGCCGGCGATCGCCTGCTCGGCGGCGGCCTGCAGCTTCAGGTCGAGCGTGGTGCGGATCTTCAGGCCGCCGAAGTACGCGCGGTACTCGGCGATCCGGGCCGGCACGCCGCGGCCCAGGCCCATCGCGGCGAGGATCTGCGGGCGCAGCCAGCTCGTGAAGTACGGCGCCACCGTTGGCTCTGAGGGCTGCTGGATGTCGGCGGCCGTCGGCATTGGCTTGTTGATCCCCTCCAGGTACTGCGCGCGGGAGATGTAGCCCTGCTGCCGCATGTTGGTGAGCACCAGGTTGCGGCGGCCCCTGGCGGCCTTGGGGTGCAGCACCGGATCGAACGCGGTGGGGGAGGCCACCATCCCGGCCAGCATCGCCGACTCCCACGGAGCCAGCACCGAGGCGCACTTAGGCAGCGGCGCGTCGCCGCAGCCGCTGCGCGCGGGAGTCGTCCCGTCGGCGGTGGGGGTCTGGTTGGAGTTGCCGCCCGGCCTGAAGCCGTGCTCCTTGCCGAAGTACACGCGCGCGGCGGACTCGATCCCGTAGGCGCCGTTGCCGAAGTAGATCGAGTTGAGGTACTCGTCCAGGATCTTCTGCTTGGACCACTTTCTGGTCAGGTGGTAGGCAAGGGCGGCCTCGCGGAGCTTTTCGAGCACGGTTCGGTTGTCCTGCTCGGCGAGCGCGTTCTTGACGAACTGCTGGGCGATCGTCGAGGCGCCCTGGCGCGACCGGCCGGTCACGTCGGCCATGAACGCGCGGGCGATGCCGCGGATGTCGACGCCCGGGTTGGTCCAGAACCGCTTGTCCTCGATCGACACGATCGCGTCCTGCATCGTCGGCGAGATCTCGCCGATCGAATTGATCACGACGTTGTTCGGCGGGGCGAACAGCCCGATCGGCCGGCCCTGGTCGTCGTACAGGTAGGAGTTGGCCAGATCGTGCTTGTACTGCTGCTCGTTCTCAATCTGGGGGATGTCGGACGCGACCGCCATCATCATCCCGAACACGGTCGAGGTGATCGCCAGCGCCCCGAAGCCGATCAGGACGAGCATCAGCCGCAGCTTGCGCATGCGGGGCTTGCGTGGCCGGTCGTCGTGCCCACGCCGCCGCCAGCGCCGCTTCGGGGGAGCGAACGGGATCGGTGCGTCGGGGTCTTGGCCCGACTCTGGGTGTTGTACGTCGTCGCTCATGCGTCAAAGGGGCGGCCGATTCGCCGCTGCGAGCCTCCCGGCGCGCGCCACGCGTAGGTTCTAGGGCCGTGGCGACAACGGGTCCCGCCGGGCCCGAAAGTTTAGTGGGTCCGCCGGAGACGGGGTGCCGGACGCGGGGTCGTGCAATCAACCATCTAGCATTGGGCCGGATGGATCCAGACGAGCAGACGGCCCGCGCGCAGGCTGCCTGGCTCTCGCGTAATGCCGTGGATTGCCTGCCCCACGGGGGGCTCGAACAGAAGCTCGAACTGGGCCGTCCGCTTCGCGTGAAGCTGGGCATTGACCCCACCGCCCCGGACATCCACCTCGGGTTCACGGTGGTGCTCCAGAAGCTGCGCGAGTTCCAGGATCTGGGCCACACCGTGGTGCTGATCGTCGGCGACTACACCGCGCGCGTGGGGGACCCGAGCGGCCGCTCGAGCACGCGGCCGGTGCTCGACCCGGGCCAGATCGACGCCAACGCGAAGACGTTCCAGGAGCAGGCCGGCAAGGTCCTGCATCCCGATCGGCTCGAGGTCCGCTACAACGGCGAGTGGCTGGACATGTCGATGGCCGAACTGTTCCGGCTGTTGCGCACGACCACGGTCGCGCAACTGCTGGAGCGCGACGACTTCGCCAAGCGGTTTGCCGCCAACGAGCCGATCTCGGTGCTCGAGCTGCTGTATCCGCTGATGCAGGGCCTGGACTCGGTCGCGGTCGACGCCGACGTCGAGCTGGGCGGCACCGATCAGAAGTTCAACCTGTTGCTCGGCCGCGACATCCAGCGCGCGTACGGCAAGCCCGAGCAGGTGATCTTGACCATGCCGCTGCTCACCGGGACCGACGGCGAGCGCAAGATGGCCAAGTCATTGCAAAATTACATCGGCGTCACCGAGCCACCCGAGGAGATGTACGGCAAGACGATGAGCATCCCGGACGGGTCGATCCAATCCTGGTTTGCGCTGCTGCTGGGGACCGAGCCGCCGCCGGGACTCGGGCCGCGGGACGCCAAGCGGGCGCTGGCCCGGGCGATCGTGGAGCGCTTCCACGGCCCCGAGGCGGCCGCCGCGGCGCAGGAGGCGTTCGACCGTGTCCACGTGCGCCATCAGGTCCCCGACGACGTGCCCGAGGTGGAGTGGGCGGCCAACGGGTCACTGGTGCACCTGCCGGCGCTGCTCGCGCGCGCGTTCGGGGTCTCGACGTCAGAGGCGCGGCGGGTGCTGGCCTCCGGTGGGGTGCGGGTCGACGGCGAGCCCGTCGCCAACGGGTCGCTGGACGTCGACGGCGCCGAAGTCGACGGCAAGGTCCTGCAGCTCGGCAGGCGGCGGTTCGCGCGCGTGCGCGTGGTATGAGGCGCTGAGTGGCCGTCCACGGCGGGCTGCTGCGGCTGGATACCCCCGGCAACGGGGAGATCGTCGACCTCACCCGAGGCGTGGCCAACGTGGTCGCCACGGCGTCGGTCGACCGCGGGATCGTCACGGTGTTCGCGACCGGCTCGACGGTCGCGGTGACGACGATGGAGTACGAGCCGGGCGGCGTCCACGACCTCCAGCCGCTGCTGGACCGGCTGATTCCGGCCCCGGGCGACTACGAGCACAACCGCCTCAACCACGACTCCAACTCCCACGCCCACCTGCGCGCGGCGCTGATCGGGCCGTCGGAGACGATCCCGATCGTCGGCGGCGAGCTGGTGCTGGGCACCTGGCAGCAGATCGTGCTGATCGACTTCGACGACCGGCCGCGCAGTCGGATCGTGACCGTCCAGGTGCTCTCGTAGGGCGCGCGAACGACCGTCGGCGCCGGCTCCGGGGGCGGCGCGGGCCGAGGTGACCGCCGCTGGCCTCAGACCCGCTACTGTCCCGGCGCGCAAACCGCTGCGGAGGCGCCGCCGCCAAGCCCTTCCAAGGGCCGCTACTTCGGCGCTATACTCACCGGTCCGCTCCGGAATCCGTCTGGTTCCCGGACGCCCCCTGAGAAGGAAGCCCCTTCTCGAAGAGGTGCGCGACGGTCTTTGAAAACTCAACAGCATGCGCACACTCTCGATCGATCCCTCGGTCGAGATGTGTGTCCAGGTTCGACGCCGCCGTCGAAACTTCCGTCTTCGGGTCCCTCGCACGGCGGTGCCAGGATTGACCCCGTCTTGCGTCCGGAGCTCTCGGTGTACGCGGGCTCCCTCGTGTGGATGCAAGGGTCTGATCCCACCAGGGACAGGCCCAGGGTTTCCCGCAGCCGTTGCGACCTAGTGTCGTCTCGGAGTCTGCGGGTTGAACTCCTGACGACTCTTTTGTGAAGTTGAGTAGTTCTTCACGGAGAGTTTGATCCTGGCTCAGGACGAACGCTGGCGGCGTGCCTAACACATGCAAGTGGAGCGACGAACCAGGCTTCGGCCTGGGGCAAAGCCGCGAACGGGTGAGTAACACGTGGGTAACCTGCCCCGATGATTGGGACAACCCGAGGAAACTCGGGCTAATACCGAATGTGCCCTCCGACCATAAGGTCGCTGGGGAAAGGAAGCTTCGGCCTCCGCATCGGGATGGGCCCGCGGCCCATTAGCTTGTTGGTGAGGTAACGGCTCACCAAGGCTACGATGGGTAGCTGGTCTGAGAGGACGATCAGCCACACTGGGACTGAGACACGGCCCAGACTCCTACGGGAGGCAGCAGTGGGGAATCTTGCGCAATGCGCGAAAGCGTGACGCAGCAACGCCGCGTGGGGGAAGAAGGCCTTCGGGTTGTAAACCCCTTTCAGTTGGGACGAAGCTTCGCCGGTGAATAGCCGGCTGGAGTGACGGTACCTTCAGAAGAAGCCCCGGCTAACTACGTGCCAGCAGCCGCGGTAATACGTAGGGGGCAAGCGTTGTCCGGAATCATTGGGCGTAAAGAGCGTGTAGGCGGCCTGGTAAGTCCGCTGTGAAAGTCCAGGGCTCAACCCTGGAATGCCGGTGGAAACTGTCAGGCTCGAGTCCGGAAGAGGCGAGTGGAATTCCTGGTGTAGCGGTGAAATGCGCAGATATCAGGAGGAACACCAATGGCGAAGGCAGCTCGCTGGGACGGTACTGACGCTGAGACGCGAAAGCGTGGGGAGCAAACAGGATTAGATACCCTGGTAGTCCACGCTGTAAACGATGGGCACTAGGTGTGGGGGGTGTCGACTCCCTCCGTGCCGACGCTAACGCATTAAGTGCCCCGCCTGGGGAGTACGGCCGCAAGGCTAAAACTCAAAGGAATTGACGGGGGCCCGCACAAGCAGCGGAGCATGTGGTTTAATTCGACGCAACGCGAAGAACCTTACCTGGGCTTGACATGTTCCTGACAGCCGTGGAAACACGGTCTCCCTTCGGGGCAGGATCACAGGTGGTGCATGGCTGTCGTCAGCTCGTGTCGTGAGATGTTGGGTTAAGTCCCGCAACGAGCGCAACCCCCGTCGCATGTTGCCAGCATTTAGTTGGGGACTCATGCGAGACTGCCGGTGACAAACCGGAGGAAGGTGGGGATGACGTCAAGTCATCATGCCCCTTATGTCCAGGGCTACACACGTGCTACATTGGCGCGTACAGAGGGTTGCGATACCGCGAGGTGGAGCGAATCCCTTAAAGCGCGTCTCGGTTCGGATTGCAGGCTGAAACCCGCCTGCATGAAGGCGGAGTTGCTAGTAATCGCGGATCAGCATTGCCGCGGTGAATACGTTCCCGGGCCTTGTACACACCGCCCGTCACACCATGGGAGTGAGCAACACCCGAAGCCGGTTGCCTAACCTTTTAGGAGGGTGCCGTCGAAGGTGGGGCTCGCGACTGGGGTGAAGTCGTAACAAGGTAGCCGTAGCGGAAGCTGCGGCTGGATCACCTCCTTTCTAGGGAGCCCTCTTCAACCAGAGGGCACCGATCGCCGGCGGATCGTCGCCCTGAGCTCTCGAGCTCCGCGACGCTCTCCCGAGCGCGATCGGCCACTAGACATGTCGACCGGATCTGGCAGGCCGCACGACTGGACCTCTGCGTCCAGGTCGAGGCGGTTCGCATGCTGTTGAGTTTTGAGAGACCGGCGCGATGCCGGTGGCGTGAGGATCAAGGTCCCGTGCCGACGTGTGTCGCGCTCCGCCTCTTCGCGGACCTTGAAAACTGCACAGTAGCCAATGTAACGGGTATCACCGGGCGGAGCCGTAAGGCTCTTCCCAAGATCACCGTCAAGATAGTAAGGGCACACGGTGGATGCCTTGGCACCAAGAGTCGATGAAGGGCGTGAACGGCTGCGATAAGCCGCGGTGAGGCGCTGAATAGCCAGTGACCCGCGGATGCCCGAATGGGGAAACCCAACGTCGGTAATGCGGCGTTATCCCGCGCTGAACACATAGGCGCGGCGAAGACAAGCGGGGGAAGTGAAACATCTCAGTACCCCGAGGAAAGGAAATCAACCGAGACTCCCTGAGTAGTGGCGAGCGAAAGGGGATTAGCCTAAACCCGGCGTGTGTAAGCGGTCACGCGTTGCGCGTCGGGGGTTGTAGGACACCTGGTCCAGGTCGTGACCGACCTGGCGGAAGTTACAAAGTCGTGTGATAGTCGAAGCGTGTGGAACCACGCACCACAGAGGGCAATCGTCCCGTAGACGAAATCGCACGATCTTCCGCAGGTGTTCCTGAGTAAGTCCGCACCCGTGAAACGCGGACTGAATCTGGGGGGACCACCCTCCAAGGCTAAGTACTCCTTGGTGACCGATAGCGGACTAGTACCGTGAGGGAAAGGTGAAAAGTACCCCGGAAGGGGAGTGAAATAGTACCTGAAACCGCGTGCCTACAAGCGGTGGGAGCAGCCATGTGCTGTGACCGCGTGCTTTTTGCATAACGAGCCGGCGAGTTACTCGTCTGCGGCAAGGTTAAGCGATGAGCGGAGCCGTAGCGAAAGCGAGTCCGAATAGGGCGACATAGTCGTAGGCGGTAGACCCGAAGCTGAGCGAGCTACCCATGGGCAGGTTGAAGCGGGGGTAAGACCTCGTGGAGGACCGAACCGACCTAGGTTGAAAACTGGGCGGATGACCTGTGGGTCGGAGTGAAAGGCTAATCAAGCTCAGTGATATCTGGTTCTCTCCGAAATATATTTAGGTATAGCCTCGGATAAATTCCGTGGCGGCCGTAGAGCACTGTTTGGACTAGGGGCCCTACCAGGTTACCGACTTCAGGCAAACTCCGAAGACCGTCACGGTTACTCCGGGAGTCAGTTGCTGGGGGATAAACTTCAGCGTCGAGAGGGGAACAGCCCAGACCGCCAGCTAAGGTCCCCAAGTACTAGCTAAGTGGTAAACGATGTTCGAATGCACAGACAACCAGGAGGTTGGCTTAGAGGCAGCCACCCTTGAAAGAGTGCGTAACAGCTCACTGGTCAAGTGTTCGAGCGCGGACAATGTAACGGGGCTCAAGCTAGTCACCGAAGCTGCGGGTGTGTGAGGCCTTCGGGCCGATCACGCGGTAGGAGAGCGTTCCGGCGCCAGTGAAGCGGCTGCGGAAGCAAGCCGTGGAGGCGCCGGAAGTGAGAATGCCGGCATGAGTAACGAAAGAGGGGTGAGAATCCCCTCCGCCGATTGCCCAAGGTTTCCTGAGTAAAGTTCGTCTGCTCAGGGTTAGTCGGGACCTAAGGCGAGGCCGAAAGGCGTAGTCGATGGCCAACGGGTTGATATTCCCGTACCACGTCGTGACCATTTGACCGATGGGGGGACGAGGAAGGCTATGGGATCCCAGGCGATGGTTGTCCTGGGGTAAGCATGTAGGGGTGGCTCTAGGCAAATCCGGAGCCGCATAACCTGAGGTGCGATGCCAGCTGGCTCTAAGCCGGCGAGTCCCGGATGCCAAGCCTCCGAGAAAAGCCTCTAGGGAGGTCACGCGTGCCCGTACCAAAACCGACACAGGTGGGCAAGTGGAGCACACTAAGGTGATCGAGATAACCCTCGTTAAGGAACTCGGCAAAATCGCCCCGTAACTTCGGGATAAGGGGCGCCCCAGTAGGGTGAACCTCTTCGCGAGGGAAGCCCGAGAGGGCCGCAGTGAATAGGTTCAAGCGACTGTTTACCAAAAACACAGGTCTCTGCTAAGTCGTAAGACGACGTATAGGGGCTGACGCCTGCCCGGTGCCGGAAGGTTACGTGGAGGTGTTAGGGCTTCGGCTCGAAGCACCGAAACTAAGCCCCGGTAAACGGCGGCCGTAACTATAACGGTCCTAAGGTAGCGAAATTCCTTGTCGGGTAAGTTCCGACCTGCACGAATGGCGTAACGACTTGAACGCTGTCTCAACGAGGGGCTCGGTGAAATTGCAGTCTCGGTGAAGATGCCGAGTACCCGCGGCTAGACGGAAAGACCCCGTGAACCTTTACTACAGCCTGGTATTGGGGTTCGATGCATCTCGCTCAGGATAGGTGGGAGCCTTGGAAGCGCCGGCTGCGGCTGGCGTGGAGGCAACCTTGAGATACCACCCTTGGTGTATTGGATCTCTAACAGTGCGCCGTGAATCCGGGCACTGGACAGTGACAGGTGGGTAGTTTGACTGGGGCGGTCGCCTCCCAAAATGTAACGGAGGCGCGCAAAGGTTCCCTCAGCACGGTCGGAAATCGTGCGTAGAGTGTAAAGGCAGTAAGGGAGCTTGACTGCGAGACCGACAGGTCGAGCAGGTGCGAAAGCAGGCCTTAGTGATCCGGCGGTAGCAAGTGGAAGCGCCGTCGCTCAACGGACAAAAGGTACTCCGGGGATAACAGGCTTATCGGGCCCAAGAGTCCACATCGACGGCCCGGTTTGGCACCTCGATGTCGGCTCGTCGCATCCTGGGGCTGAAGTAGGTCCCAAGGGTTGGGCTGTTCGCCCATTAAAGCGGTACGCGAGCTGGGTTCAGAACGTCGTGAGACAGTTCGGTCCCTATCTGCCGTGGGCGTTGGAGAGTTGAGAGGATTCGTCCCTAGTACGAGAGGACCGGGACGAACGCACCTCTGGTGTATCTGTTGTTCTGCCAAGAGCATCGCAGGTTAGCTACGTGCGGATCGGATAACCGCTGAAAGCATCTAAGCGGGAAGCCGGCCTCGAGATGAACTCTCCCATCCCCTAGAGGGAGTAAGACCCCTGGAAGATCACCAGGTTGATAGGCCGGATCTGGAAGAGTGGTGACACTCGTAGGAGACCGGTACTAATGGGTCGAGGGCTTGACGGATATTTGATATCCGTGCATTGGCACTGTGTAGTTTTGAAGGCCCGCGAGGAGCGGTCTCTACCGGTTTCCGGTGGCTATGGCGAGGGGGAAACACCTCTTCCCATTCCGAACAGAGCCGTTAAGCCCCTCAGCGCCGATGGTACTTGGCCCGCAAGGGCCTGGGAGAGTAGGTCGCCGCCGGTTTTTCTTTGCAATACGAGCAGGACGGATGCCTAGCGGAACATGCGCGATGTAGTGAAGTTCTTTCGCGCGAACCCGCAGGTGTTCGTCTTGCTCGTCATCTGCGTGGTGCTCGGACTGGGCACGTTTCTGGCAGTCGCTGTTCGGCCTGGTCACCGCCAAGCCGGGCACAAACACCGGCGAGCCCACAGGAGCGATCCTGAGGCTTCATCTGGCCGCGCTGCTGCGCTGAGGCCTCGGCGCCGTGCCTTTGCGGGCGCCCGTGATAGGCACGTTGTGCGCGGATGGCGTGGTGCGCGGATGGCGGGCGAAATCGCCTGCACAACGTCCCACTCGCCGCTCTGAGCGCAACCGTGGGACGTTGGCCACGTGGCACGCCGGGATCAACGTCCCAAGCCGACCCGCGAAGGCCTCGAGTGGGGCGTTACGCACGCCGCCGCCCCAGGCCCGCGGCGCGGGGCGCGGGGCGCGGGGCGCACGAACTTCTCCGACGGGACACTAGCGCTCGGCGACGTGCCGGCTGCTGCTGCGCTCCCGCGAGCCGCTGTCGCGGCCGGCGCGGACCGGGCTGATGCAGATCGCCGGAGCGGCCGCAACGCTCCCCGGACGCCGCTTGCGCTCCCAGCGCAGCGGCTGCCGGTGCGGATGCGGCTCCGGACGGCTGTAGGGCGCGCCCTCACGGGCGCTATCGAAGGTCGGTCGCGCGTCCGCCGGCCGGTCGCCGAGGATGTCGTCGAAGCGGCTCAGCCAGGCGCGCAGACGCTTGGAGGAAGACTGGAACATATGTTCGTAAGAGTAGAACGGGGCTCGGACGGAACCGCTCAGGCCGCGGAGCCCAGCGCGGACCAGATGTCGAGCTTGTTGCGGACCCGCACGATGACCGCGTCGGTGAACTCGGTGGTGCCAGCGTGGCCGCCGAGATCGGGCGTCTTGATGCCCGCGCCGACGGTCTCGAGCGCGGCTTCGTAGATCGCCCGGGCGGCGCGCTCGACCGCGGCCCCGTGGCGCTCGGCGCCGTGCATCAGCACCGCCCCGCAGGCCAGGATCATCGCCAGCGGGTTGGCGATGTCCTTGCCCTGCAGCGCCGGGGCGGTGCCGTGCGGGGCTTCCGACATCGCCACCCTGGTCTCGTAGCTCTCGTCGAAGGCGAGCAACACCGACTCCGCGCCGGCGATCGAGCCGAACATCGGCAGCACCAGATCGGACAGGCAGTCGCCGTCGCGGTTGAGCGCCGGGATCACCAGCGGCGCGTCGGTGGCGCCCGACATCAGCCCCGCGTAGGTGGCGTCGATCAGCACCGGCTGGTAGGCGACCTCGGGGTGCCGCGCGGCCGCCTGGTCGAGCTCCTCCTTGAGCATCCCCTCATAGACCGGGGACACGGTCCACTTCGGGCCTCCGTACACGCGCGCGCCGAACTTCTCCGCGGTGGTGAACGCGTACTCAGCCACCGCCCGGCAGGTCGAGCGCGTCAAGCGCTCGGTCCGATAGGCGACCTCCGAGTCCGATCCGGCGTCGCCCTCGCGCGACTCCTTGGCGCCGTAGGCGTCCTCGACGGCCATCCTGACCACCGAGATCGGATAGTGGACCCCGGCGATCGGCGCCACGCCCGGGAGCCGGCGGCCGGTGCGGACGATCACCTTGCCGTCGACCTGCTCGCGCAGGATCCGGTTAGGCGAGCCGACGTCGTCGGCTCCCTCCGGCGTGATCGTCGCCGCCTTCAGCCCGAGCCCGGTCTCGCGCATCGCGGCCGCGGCGTCGATCACCACCTGGTTGCCGGTGGCGCGGCGGCGCTCGAGCGAGAGGTCGAAGTGCCGCTGCTCGAGGTCGATCCGCAGCAAGTCGGGATCGAGCACGCGGACAGCCTGCTCGAGCAGTTCCTGCCCGGTCTCGTCTCCCTCCAGGACCACGATCCTGATGGAGTCGGCCATGGCGGCCACGATAGCCGAGTGCTCCCGCGCCCCGGGGAGCCGCGCATCGGCTACGAGGGCGCCACCCGGAGTGCCCGGTGAGCCGGGGGACCGGTTAGGACGCGGACTCCCGGTCGACCTGGCGCGGGCCGCTGGCGGCGTCGCGGAGGTCGGGCTCGGCGCCGGACGGGCGCTCGGGTCCGCCGTCCGAGGTCGCGTCCGCGTCGTCGCCGCCGGTGGGATCGACGCCGGCCTCGGTGGCCGGCTCGTCGGAGCCGGTCGTCGCGCCGAGCACCGAGCTGCCCAGCTCGGGATCGTCGGGCAGCATCTCGCGGGGCGCATCCGACCCGCCCAGATCGGCGGGGACCACGCCCTCGTCGGCCTTCGCCGCCCACGGACCCTTCGCGCGGACCTCGTCCTCGCTCGGAGTGCTGCCGCCGCGCTGCTCGCTGGGGTTGACCTGCTCGCGCTGGTCCTCGCGGTCGTCCATGAGATCCTCCTGCGCCGGAAACGTGGGCACCGATGGGCTACCCGGCCCGCCAGCGGATGACTCAGCGGCTCAGCTCCCATCGGGATAGCCGCCGCGGCACCCGCCCCTCCGGAGGACGCGACTACGACGCCTCCGCCGGCATCAGCTCGTCGCTGTGCTCCTCCAGCGCGGCGATCACGATCGCCAGGTGCTCGTCGAAGTCAACACCGAGCTCCTCGGCGCCCTCACGGAGCTCGTCACGGCCGACGGCGGCGGCGAAGCTGGGCTGGCGCAGCTTCTTCTTGACCGACTTCGGATTCATCCCGTGCAGGCCGTCCGGGCGCACGTAGGCGACCGCGAGGATGAAGCCCGACAGCTCGTCGACCGCATACAGCGTCTTCTCCATCGGCGAGTCTCGCGACACGCCGAGGAAGTCGGCGTGCGAGGCCACCGCGCGGACCAGCTCCGGCGGGTAGCCGCGCTCCTCGAGCGCCCGGATCGCGTACCGGGGATGACCGTCCTCGAGGTCCGGATAGCGCTCGTAGTCGAGGTCGTGCAACAGACCGGTCAGGCCCCACAGCTCCACGTCGCCGTCGAACCGCGGCGCGTAGGCACGCATCGCGGCCTCGACCGCGAGCATGTGGCGGCGCAGGGATTCGGATTCGGTCCACTCGGTAAGGAGGGTCCACGCATCGTCGCGCGAAAGTTGCACCTGCATGGCCGTTACCCTAGCTCAGCGCGCAGGTGAGCCCGGTTCACAGCCCGACTCGGTACGGTCTACCCTGTCTGCGAGGCGCCTCCGAGCTACCCAGGCGCCGCCCCTTCCTGTGGAAAAGTTTGTAATTCAAGGTGGACAGCCGCTGTCAGGAACGATCGTGGCCGCCGGTAACAAGAACGGTGCGCTGCCGATCCTGGCTGCCTGTCTGCTCACCGACGACGAGGTGATCCTCCGCAACGTCCCGCGGATCAGCGACGTGGAGGCGATGACCCTGCTGCTCGAGGGCCTCGGCGCCCGCGTGCAGTGGCTCGGGCCGGGCGAGCTGTCGATCGACTGCTCTTGTGTGGACCGTCACGAGGTCGACCGCGGCCTGGCCGAGCGGATCCGGGCCTCGTTCCTGCTGGCCGGCCCGCTGCTGGCGCGCTTCGGCCACGCGGTCATGCCCCCGCCCGGCGGCGACGTGATCGGCCGGCGCCGGCTGGATCCGCACCTCGACGCGTTCCGCGCGCTCGGCGCGAGCGTCGATCACAAGCACGACAACATCCGCGTCCACGCCCCCACGGGCCTGCGGCCCTGCGACTTCCTGATGGATGAGCCGTCGGTGATGGCGACCGAGAACGCGCTGATGGCCGCAGCGCTGACACGCGGCCCCACGGTGATCCGCAACGCCGCATCGGAGCCGCACGTCCAGGACCTGGCGCGCATGCTGGTCTCGATGGGCGCCCCGATCGACGGGATCGGCTCCAACGTGATGACCGTGCACGGCGTCGGCAGCCTCCGCGGCTGCACCCACACGATCGCGCCCGACCACATCGAGATCGGTTCGTTCATGGCGCTGGCGGGTGTCACCGGCGGCGAGCTGATCGTGCGCGACACGGTTCCCGAGGACCTTCGGATGATCCGGCTGGTGTTCGAGCGCCTGGGGCTGCGCAGCGAGGTCCGGGGCGCCGACGTGATCGTCCCGGGCAACCAGCAGCTGGTGATCCGCAACGACCAGGGCGACTACATGCCCAAGGTCGAGGACGGCCCCTGGCCGGCGTTCCCGGCTGACCTGACCAGCATCGCGCTGGCGCTGGCGACCCAGGCCGAGGGATCGGTGATCATCCACGAGAAGATGTTCGAGAACCGCCTGTTCTTCGTCGACAAGCTCCAGCTGATGGGCGCCGCGATCACGATCTGCGATCCGCACCGCGCGATCGTGGTGGGCCCGCGGCCGTTGCGCGGGCAGCGCGTCGACTCCCCGGACATTCGCGCCGGAATGGCGATGCTGATCGCCGCGCTGTGCGCCGACGGCACCACCGAGATCGGCAACGTTCGCCACATCGACCGTGGCTACGAGCGGATCGACGAGCGCCTGTCGGAGCTCGGAGCGCTGATCACGCGCGTCGACGACGTGCCGGCCATCGCCTGATCGTTGCAGACAATCTCAGGGGCCATGGTCGATCGCATTCCCAGCGGAACGCGCGATGTGCTGCCCGACGAGATGCGCGAGCTGCGAGCGATGACCGACCGCATCCGCGACGTGTTCGAGCGAGCCGGTTACGGCGAGGTCTACACCCCGGCGCTCGAGTATGAGAATTCGCTGACGGGCGGCTGGAGCGGGATCACCCAGCCCGCCTACCGGATGTTCGACGAGCAGGGCAACGTGCTGGTGCTGCGCACCGACATGACGATCCCGATCGCCCGGCTGGTGTCCACGCGCTACGCCCACGCCGATCCGCCGCTGCGCTTCTGCTATTTCGCCCACGCCTATCGCGGCGTGCGCCCGCAGCGCGGGCAGTCGCGCGAGCTGTTGCAGGCCGGGGTCGAGCTGATCGGGTCACCCACGCCCCAGGGGACCGCCGAGGCACTGACCGTGATGTGCGCGGCGCTCGACGCCGCCGGACTGCAGAACTACCGCGTGGGCGTCGGCGACGCGTCGCTGTACCCGGGACTGCTGGAGACGTTCGGCGTCGGCCCCGAGGCGCGCGAGCGGGTGCTGGCCGCACTAGTCGCCGGCGACTTCGTCGGCGTCGAGCGCGAGGTGCAGACCTTCGGGGTAGCGGACGGGGACGCTGAGCTACTGCTGCGGGTGCCGCGGATCCGGGGCGGGCCGGGGGTGCTCGAGGGGCTGTCGGGGGCGCTCGAGCAGGCGGCGGCCGGGATGCGCGCAACCCATGCGCTGCTCGAGCCCGAGGTCGCCGGGCGGGTGATCTTCGACCTGGGCCTGGTCCGCAGCCTCGGCTACTACACCGGCGCGGTGTTCCAGGTCTACGACCCCGCGCACGGAGTGCCGATCGGCAGCGGCGGGCGCTACGACGAGCTGCTCGGGCAGTTCGGCCGTCCGCTCCCGGCGGTGGGCTTCGCGCTCAACATCGAGCGGCTGCACATCGCGCTGACCGGCGAGGAGCGCAGACGACGGAGCGGCGCATGACCGACCTGCGGATCGCGGTCCCACGCGGCGCGCTGTTCGCCGACACGCTCGACCTGCTCGATCGGGTCGGCCTCGACACCCGCGAGGTGCGGGCCAACGACCGCAGGCTCCTGTTCGAGCAGGCCGGGATCATCACGATGCGCCCGTCCGACGTGCCCACGTATGTCGAGGCCGGCGCGGCCGACCTCGGGATCACCGGCAAGGACGTGCTGATGGAACAGTCCGAGCGCGAGGTCTACGAGCTCGCGGACCTGGGCTACGGGCCGTGCACGATGGTGCTGGCCACGGTCGCCGGCGAAGATCTCGCGGCCGAGGCGCTGCGCCGCCTGGGCGTGATGCGGATCGCCACCAAGTACCCGCGGATCGCCGCGCGGCACTTCCTCGACACCGGCCGCCAGGCCGAGATCGTCGAGGTCAAAGGATCGGTCGAGCTGGCGCCGCTGACCGGGCTGGTCGAAGGCATCGTCGATCTGACCGCGACCGGCACGACCTTGCGCGAGAACGGGCTCGTGGTGCGCGAGGAGATTGCGCGCTGTACGGCTCGTCTGATCGCCAACCCGGTCGCTCACAAGCTCAAGGCCGAGGCGATCGACAAGCTCCTGGAGCGGCTCGATGGCGTGTGAGCGCCTGAGGCTGACGGGCGATCCGGGTCCGTTCGCGGCGCGGCTGCGGGCGCTGGTGGCGGCGCCGGCGTCGGTCAGCGCGGCCGTGTCGGAGATCATCGCCGGGGTCCGCGGGGGCGGTGACAGCGCGCTTGCCCGCTATACCGCGCGGTTCGACACCGGTGGCGCAAAGCCGCCGCCGCTGCTGGTCAGCGACGACGAGCTCGCCGCCGCTGTCGACGAGCTCGAGCCGGCCGTCCGCGTCGGTCTGGAGCTCGCGATCGAGAACGTGGGCGCGGTCGCGCGCGCGGCCGTCCACGAGGACCGCGAGGTCGATTTCGGCGGCCACCGGGTGGTGCTCCGCGAAGCTCCGGTGCGGCGAGCCGCGATCTACGTGCCCGGCGGGCGGGCGCCGTATCCGAGCACGGTCGTGATGGGCGTGGTGACAGCTTCCGTAGCCGGGGTGCCGGAGGTCGCGGTGTGCGCCCCGCCCGGCCCCCGGGGGGTCAACCGGACGATCCTGGCGGCGTGCCGGCTGGCCGGCGCTTCGCGCGTGTACGCGATCGGCGGCGCGCAGGCGGTGTCCGCGCTGGCCTATGGCACCGAGACGGTCGGTGCGGTCGACGTAATCGCCGGCCCCGGGAACCTGTACGTGCAGGAGGCCAAGCGCCAGGTGTCGGGCGACGTGGGGATCGACGGGTTCGCCGGGCCGAGCGACCTGTTCGTGATCGCCGGCCCGGACGCCGAGCCCGAGCCGGTCGCGCTGGACCTGCTGGCCCAGACCGAGCACGGGGCCGGATCGCTCGTGATCGGGGCATCGCCCGCGCCCGACGTGCTCGACGAGCTCTCGGCGCGGATCGACGCCGGCCGCGACACCGGCGCGATCGTCAGGCTCGTCGACGTCCCGGACTTCGCGTCGGCGCTCGCGCTGGCCGAGGCGTTCGCGCCCGAGCACCTGCAGCTCGTCGGCGATGGCGCGCAGCAGCTCGCGCCGCGGGTATCCCGTGCCGGCTGCGTGTTCGTCGGCGCCGCCGCGGGCACCGCGTTCGGCGACTACATCGCCGGCTCGAACCACATCCTGCCCACCGACGGCGCCGCCCGGTTCGCCTCCGGACTGTCGGTCGCGCACTTTCGCCGCCGGTTCACCGAGGTGCACATCGGCGAGGACGCCGGCGAACTCGCCCGGGCCGCGGCGCCGATCGCCCGGGCCGAGGGGTTCGAGCTGCACGCGCGCTCGATGGAGGCGCGCATTCGCGACAATGCCCCCACATGACGCGCGCCGCCCAGATCGACCGCAAGACCGGCGAGACCGCCGTTCGCGTCGAGCTGACGCTCGACGGCGACGGCTCGGGTGAGCGCAGCACCGGGGTCGGGTTCTTCGACCACATGCTCGACCTGCTGGCCCGCCACGGCCGACTCGATCTGACCGTCGCGGCCGACGGCGACCTTCAGACCGGCGCCCACCACACGGTCGAGGACGTCGGGATCTGCATCGGGCAGGCGCTCGACGAGGCACTCGGCGGCCGCGCCGGGATCTTCCGCTACGCCGATGCCACGGTGCCGATGGACGAGTCGCGGGCGGCGTGCGCGATCGACGTCTCCGGCCGCGGTCTGTGCGCGTTCGAGGCCTCGCTGCCGCCAGGCGCGATCGGCAACTTCGACCACGAGCTGACCGAGGAGTTCTTTCACGCCGTGGCGCTCAACGCGAAGCTGACCGTCCACCTGACCGTGCAGGCCGGCACCAACGTGCATCATGTGATCGAGGCGCTGTTCAAGGCGTTCGCGCGCGCCCTGCGGATGGCGGTCGCGCTCGACCCCACCGAGCGGGGCGTGCCGAGCACGAAGGGAACGCTGTCGTGACGCGGATCGGCGTCGTCGACTACGGGATGGGCAATCGCCGGTCGGTCCAGAAGGCGCTGGAGCGCGTGGGCGCAAACGTCGCGGTCACCCGCGACCACGACGAGCTGCGGCGAGCGGACGGGCTCGTGGTGCCCGGGGTCGGCGCCTTCCCGATCGCGATGCGCAGCCTTCACGAGCTCGGTCTGGCCGAGCTGATCGGAGCCGAGGTCGATCGCGGCACGCCGCTGCTCGGGATTTGCCTGGGGATGCAGCTGCTGTTCGAGCGCTCGGTCGAGCTCGAGCCGGCCGAGGGGCTCGGCCTCGTCCCTGGAGATGTCACCCGGCTGCAGCCGGGCGGGCGGCGGATACCCCATATCGGCTGGAACGAGGTCTCGTTCGAGCGCCCGTCGCCGCTGGTGCAGGGGCTCCCGGCGCAGGGCTGCCCGTTCTACCACGTGCACTCGTTCGCGGCGCGGCCCGCCGGCGCCGGCGACGTCGTGGGCAGCACCGAATACGGCGAGCGCTTCGCCACGATCGTCGGGCGTGGGTCGGTGTTCGGCGTCCAGTTCCACCCCGAGAAGTCCTCGGCGCACGGGCTGCGGATGCTCTCGAACTTCGTCGGCCTGTGCGGCGACCGAATCGCCGGCGCCGCCGGCGCAGCGACGGCGCGCGCATGATCCTGATCCCGGCGATCGACATCCGCGCCGGCAAGGCCGTCCGGCTGACGATGGGTCAGTTCGACTCCGAGACCGTGTACGACACCGACCCGGTGGACGCGGCGCGGCGATGGGTCGACGACGGCGCCCGGGCCCTGCATGTGGTCGACCTCGACGGAGCGCGCGGCGGCGAGCCGGTCAACCTCCAGCACGTCCGGAGGATCGCGTCGGAGGTCGACGTGCCGGTGCAGGTCGGCGGCGGGCTGCGGACGATCGGCGCGGTCCGCCACGCGATCGAGGCGGGCGTCACCCGGGTCGTGCTCGGCACTGCCGCCTACCGCGACGTCGACTTCCTCGATACGGCGCTCGAGGAGTTCGGCTCCCGGGTGATCGTGTCCGTCGATGCTCGCAACGGGCGGCTTGCGACCTCGGGGTGGACGGAGCAGACCGAGATGCCGGTGGAGCCCGTGATCGAGCGCCTGGGCGATCGCGGCGTGCGCCGGTTCGTGTTCTCGAGCATCGAGCGCGACGGGATGCTCACCGGGCCCGACCTCGAGGGCGCCCGAAGCGTGGCCCAGGCCGTCAAGGGCACGTTCGTGTACTCGGGCGGCGTCTCCTCGATCCAGGACCTCGCCGCGCTGAGCGCGCTTCGCCAGGTCAACATGGGCGGGGTGATCGTCGGCAAGGCCCTGTACGAGCGCCGGTTCACCGTCGCCGAGGGACAGGCTGCGCTGGATCCGCCTCCGCGGCCGAAGTCCAACGGGCCGCGCCAGGACGGCGACTGATGCACTACAAGCGGGTGATTCCCTGTCTTGACGTCGACGCGGGCCGCGTTGTCAAGGGCGTCGGTTTCGTCGACCTTCAAGACGCGGGCGACCCCGTCGAGCTCGCCTGCCGCTACGACGCGGCGGGGGCCGACGAGCTCGTGTTCCTGGACATCACCGCCACCTCCGACAAGCGCGAGACCGCCGTCGAGCTGGCCCGCCGCGCGGGCGACGACGTGTTCATCCCGTTCACGATCGGCGGCGGCATCAGGTCCGTCGAGGACGCCCAGGCGGTGCTCGACGCCGGCGCCGACAAGATCTCGGTCAACTCGGCCGCGCTGGCCCGCCCGGAGCTCATCGACGAGCTGTGCAACCGGTTCGGCGCCCAGTGCGTGGTGCTGGCGATCGACGCCAAGGCCCGGTCCGGCGGCGGGTGGGAGGCCTACGTGGCCGGCGGGCGCACGCCCACGGGCCGCGATGCGGTCGCCTGGGCCCGCGAGGGCGCGAACCTCGGAGCGGGGGAGATCCTGCTCACGAGCATGGATCGCGATGGCACCAACTCGGGCTACGACCTCGCGCTGACCGCGGCCGTGGCCGACGCGGTCGACGTGCCGGTGATCGCCTCGGGCGGCGCCGGCGAGCTCGACGACCTCACAGAGGCCGTCGGCGCGGGCGCCGACGCGGTGCTGTGCGCGTCGATCTTCCACTACGGGCACCACACGGTCGCCGAGGTCAAGGAGCACCTGCGCGACGCGGGCGTCGCCGTGCGGCCCGTTGCTTAGTGGATCCCACGGGGTCGCGACGGGACCAACCCGGAACCGAGCCTAACCCGGAGCAGGGACGAGTGCGGCGGAAAATTCTTGCCTTGTTGGTGTTGCCGTCCCAACCTTCGGACAGCCACCAGTAGGGCGCGAAAATCCCGCCGACTCGCTTACGACTTACTAGTTCTATTTAGGTCTGGCTGGCGAGGTGACCGCCGCTAGGCGGCCTCTTCAACGTACCCGGCCGCGGCGCATGCATCGCAGTACGCGGCGGGCGGGACACGAGGCTCGTAACAGCCAGGACGACAGCAGGTAGACGACCGCTTGGGCCGGCCCCGCCCGATGCGGGCCGCGGCAGCATCCTTGAGCTCTTCGCGCATGCGATCGAGCTCCGCCGCGTGCTCCGGGCAGAACCGACGGCCGGGTTCGGCCGACCGCTGACAGTGACTTCCACTACGACAACGCATAGACCCGTAAGGGTACCAGAGACGGCCGAACGCATGTTCCGCTGAGCCCGAACTTGCGGGGACTTTTGCAGGACGCTAAGGGAGTCTTTGCAGAATGCTAAGGGATTCTGCTCGCGAGAGGGTCAAACCCGTGACCGGCCGATCGCGTCAGCGCTGATTGCGCCGGCGCGGCGGCTTCGCCTTCGCCTCGTGGTGCGACGGCGACGAGCGCTTCGGGAGCATCTCGTAGATCGCGCCGTAGCCGACCATGTAGATCGCGTGGGGGTCGGCGATCACCGGGTTGAAAGCTCCGTCGGAGAACGAGAACACCTGGTGGCCGGTGCGTAGGTCCAGGCCGGCGGTGGTCTTGGAGCCCAGGTTGGAGTAGTAGACGACGTTGCCGACGATCGTCGGCGACCCGGAGATCCGGCCGCCGGCGGCGTGCTCCCAGCGGACCGCGCCCGACTGCGCGTTGTAGGCGTAGAAGTTGCCGTCGTAGGACCCGATATACACGGTCGGCCCGAGCTTGGGGACCTCAGCCACGGCGGGCGACGAGTACACGTAGGCGCCGGTCGACATCGCCCAGGCGAGCTCGCCGTTGCTCTCGGCGAACGAGTACACGCGTCCGTCGGTGTTGCCCAGGTACACGCGGCCGAACGCGATCGCCGGGGTCGAATAGAAGTTGCCCGAGCCGAAGCCGAAGTGCGTGCCGCTGGTCCCGACGTTCCACACCTGGTGGCCGTTGAAGGCGTTGAGCGCGTACACGCGCCCGGAGTAGTCGCCGAAGAAGATCTTGCCCTTCTCATAGGCCGGACCGCCCTTGACCGCGCCGCTGGCGTGGTAGCTCCAGTTGACGTGGCCGGTGCGCGTCTGCAGCGACAGCACGGTGCCGCCGTTGTCGCCGAAGTAGACCGACCGGCCGAACACCATCGGCGAGGACTCGGTGCCGGCGGGGACGATGTGCGTCCACACGATCCGACCGGTTTTCATCGACATCGCGTAGAAGCGTCCGTTGCCGGGGCTGGAACCTCGGAACGACAGGACCGGCACGAAGATCAGCTTGTCGCGCGCGTCGATCGTGGGCGACGCGGCGGCGAGCGTGCCGACCTTGTGCTGCCAGCGGACCTTGCCGTTGTCCTTGTTGACCGCCTTCACCCACCCGTTGTCGTCGATCATGTACAGCGTCTTCTGGTAGATCACCGGCGGGAACTCGAGCAACGCGCCGTCGATGAACTTCCAGCCGCGGCGGAACGGCGGGTTCAGGTGCGATCCCTGCGCGAAGAACCGCGTGCGGCCGAGGTCGTACCCGTAGCGCGCCCACTGGAAGTTGTCGACGACTTTCTTCTTCTTGGCGGGCTTGGGCTGGGGAGTGGTCGCCTCCGCCTGGGTCGTCGTCGGAGCGGTGAACTCGACGTTCGGGTGAGAGACGTTGTGGGGCGTGTGCAAGACGAGAGCCGCCACCGCGCCGCCCGCGGCGAGCAGCAGGACGACGCAGCCGGCGAGCCCCCAGCGCAGCCAGCGCCGCGGACGAGGAGTCGGCATCCGGGTGATGCTAGTGGGCCGCCCGGAGCCCCAGGCACGCCGGTTGCGGTCGGACCCGCGACACTTCGCCCTGGTGAAGGTTCCGTCCGCCGAACAGTTGCTCGCGCAAGTTCGTGCCCTCCCCGCCGGCCAGACGCTGCTCGAGCGCGTTCCCGAGCCCGACGGCGTGTACCTGGTCGGAGGCGCCGTCCGGGACCTGCTGCGTGGCGGGCGGCCGCTCGACCTCGACCTGGTGGTGGACGGCGATCCGGTGGCGTTGACGGGCCAGCTGGGGGGCGACGCCCGGATCCACGACCGGTTCGGCACCTCGACCGTCAAGCTCGACGGCTTCACCTTCGACGTCGCCAGGGCGCGCGCCGAGACCTATGCGCGACCGGGCGCGCTGCCCGAGGTGGCGCCGGCGCGCCTGCAGCAGGACCTGCAGCGCCGCGACTTCACGGTCAACGCGATCGCGATCGCGCTGGGCCAGCCGAAGCCGGGCGAGCTGTACGCGCCGCCCGGGGCGCTGGACGACCTGGAGGGCCGCCTGCTCCGGGTCCTGCACGACCGCAGCTTCGAGGACGATCCCACGCGGATGCTGCGGCTGGCGCGCTACGCCAGCCGGCTGGGGTTCTCGGCCGAGCCCCACACGCGCGACCTGCTCGAGGCGGCGGCCGCGGCCCGCGCGCTGGACACGATCAGCCGGTCGCGGATCGGCGCCGAGCTGAGGCTGCTCGCCCGCGAGCCCGACCCGTTGGGGGCGCTGCGCTGCGCCGCAGACCTGGGGCTGGCATCGGCGATCCATCCCCGGTTCGGCATCACCGACACCGAGCTCGCGCGCCGAGCGATCGGCCTGCTGCCCGACGACGCCCGCCGCGACCGGCTGGCGATCGCCCTGGCCGCGTCCGGGATCCCCACCGTGGAGCTGAACGGGCTGCTCGACGCGCTCGCGTTTGCCGCGGCGGACCGAGACGCGATCGTCGCCGCCGCCACCCGCGCGCCCGAGCTGGCGACGCGCCTGTCGGAGGCGCGAATGCCGTCGGAGATCGCTCACGCCGTGGCCGGGGCCGACCCCGAGCTGGTGGCGCTGGCCGGCGCGCTCGGCCCCGCCCGACAGGCCAAGCAGTGGCTGACCGACCTCAGCCGCGTGCGGCTGGAGATCGACGGCGCCGACCTGCTGGCGGCGGGCGTGCCGGAGGGGCCCGAGATCGGCCGCGGGCTACGCGCAGCGCTGGCCGCGCGGCTGGACCGACGGGTCTCGGACCGCGACGGCGAGCTGGGCGAGGCGCTGCAGGCCGCGAGGGGTAGGGGATAGCCTGATCGGATGCGCTACGCGTCCAACGTGTTGCGGTGACGCTGCCCGATCCGTTCTACGCCTGGGAGGAGCACGTCGCGGTCGATCTCGGCGACGCCCGCGCGGTGTTCACGACCCGCCGCGGCGGGTTCTCCAGCGGTCCCTACGAGTCGCTCAACCTGGGCAAGCTGACCGCCGACCGGCCCGAGGACGTGACCCGCAACCGGGAGCGGTTGCAGCAGCAGGTCGGCGCGCCGCTGACATTCATCCGCCAGGTCCACGGCACCGACGTCCGACGCGTCACCGAGCCGACCAACGGCACCCAGCCGCCACGGTTTGACGGGCAGGCGACCGCGGTGCCGGGCGTCGCGCCGATGGTGACCGTCGCCGATTGCCTACCTGTCGCGGTGGCTGGCGGCGGGGCGGTGGCGATACTGCACGCCGGCTGGAGAGGTCTCGCCGGCGGGATCGTCGCCGAGGGCGTCAGCGCGCTGCGGGAGCTCGGCGCGACCGGGCGGCTGGCGGCGGCGATCGGTCCCGGAGCCGGGCCCTGTTGCTACGAGGTCGGCGAGGACATCCACGCGGTGTTCGCCGACCGCGAGCTCGACATCCGCAACGGGCGCAACCTCGACCTCAAGGCGATCGCCCGCGCCGAGCTCGAGCGCGCCGGCGTGGACGTCGTGCACGACGTGTGCATGTGCACGATCTGCTCGGATCCGTCGCTGTTGTTCTCACATCGCCGCGACGCGGGAGTCACCGGAAGGCAGGCTGGGGTCGCGTGGTTGAGCCGGTAGCCGGCCTGCGCGCGGAGACCGTGCAGGCCAACCTCGAGCGGGTCGCCGCCGAGATCGCCGGCACTGGTCGCGACCCGGCGGAGGTCCAGGTGCTGGCCGCGGTCAAGTACGTGCCGCTCGAGGAGCTCGGCGTGCTCGCCGATGCCGGGGTGCGGCTCGTGGGCGAGAACCGCGCGCAGGACCTCGTCGCCAAGGCGGAGGCCTACCCCGGACGCTTCACCTGGGACTTCATCGGGCATCTGCAGAGTCGCAAGGTCCGTCAGATCCTCCCGCACGTGCGCTACGTCGAGACGGTCGCCAGCGACTCCGTCCTCGCTCAGCTGGAGCGCCACGGCAGCGCCGACACCGAGGTCCTGATCGAGGTCAACATCGCCGGCGAGGCCGACAAGAGCGGAATCTCTCCATCCGAGCTGCCGGCCTTCATCGAGCGCTGCCCGGCGACCGTGGTCGGACTGATGACGATGCCGCCGCTGGCCGCCGAGCCCGAGGCGAGCCGGCCGCATTTCGCGGCCCTGCGCGAACTCGCGCATCGCCAAGGGCTGCGTGAGCTGTCGATGGGAACCAGCCAGGATTACCTGGTCGCCGTGCAGGAGGGCGCCACGATTGTGCGGCTTGGCACCAGCCTCTACGCTTAGTCGCCCAGCGAAATCGCGGAACCGGCCGGACCGCGCGTCATAATCTGGGGGAGGGAAATGCCGCGCTAGCGGCGAATCACCGATCGCAATGGCCCTACGCGACACCTGGCATCGCACGCTCGTCTATTTCGGCCTCGCCGAGGACGACGCCTATGAGGACGACCTCGAGCCTTACAGCGAGCCCGAGGTGGAAGAAGAGGATTCGTATCGCGACCGTGATCGCGACCGCGAGCGGGAGCGCCCGAACGTCCGGCGGCTGAGCTCCCGCCGCCGGCGGGACGAGATCGACGACATCTTCTCCGACGAGCCCGCGCCCGAACGGCGTACCGCGGCGCTACGCCCGGTGGGCGGCCGCGGCAACGGTCGCACCAGCGGCGACGTGCGGGTGCACTTCGTCGCGCCGAAGAACTTCAACGACGTGCAGGACGTGGCCGACAAGTTCAAGGACTCGATCCCGGTGATCCTCAACCTGCAGGGAACCGATACCGACCTGTCCAAGCGGCTGATCGACTTCTCCAGCGGCCTAACCTACGCACTCGACGGAGGCATGCAGCGGATCGCCGACAAGGTGTTCCTGCTGACGCCTCGCAACGTCGAGGTCTCGGCCGAGGAGCGCGCGCGCCTCGTCGAGAAGGGCTTTTTCAACCAGAGCTAGCGCCGCCGGCCGCGGCGCGGACGCTCGGGGCCGCCATCGTCTCGGTCAGTTTTCGTACCGACCTGGGGATTGCAGATTCGCGCGGCGGGCGTGAACGCTGTATGACTACGTTGTGGTCAGCGTTGTGCTTGCCGTGGGGTTGGTGGTGGCTGTCATCGTCGCCGCATATGCGTTGCGCGAGCGTCGCCGCCTGAGCCGCAAGCTGGCCGAGTTGCGGACGAGCACGCGGGCGCCGGTCAGCGCGCCGCTGGGCAAGCGCAACGCATTCATGGACGATCTCGACCTGGAGCTGCGGCGCTGCGACCGGACCGGCCGACCCACTTCGCTGGTGATCGTGCGACTGTCGCTGGGCCGGTTGCGCGACGGGATCGGCGGCCCGGTCCGCGGGGACCTGCCGGTGGTGATCGCCGGGGCGGTGCGCAGCATCGACGTCGCCTACCGGATCGGCCCCAACGAGATCGCGCTGATCGTCCCCGAGACCCGGGCGCGGGGCGCGCTGCTGGCGGCAGCCCGGCTCGAGGAGCGGCTGCTGGCGGCCGGCGTGCCCTCGGGAACGTTCACGGCCGGCGTGGCCGAGCTCGGTCCCGGCGTCGATCGCACCCAGCTGTGCCGCGAGGCGTACTGCGCGCTGCTGGTCGCCGGGGTCGGCGGGCGGCCGCGGATTCTCACCTACTCGCCGGAGCTCGAGCGGGTCGCGCGCGCCCGGGGGCTGCGCGGCACCGGCGAGGTCGAGTCGTTCGGCGGGCCCGCGCTCTGAACGTCCGGCGGGGCGCAGCGGCGCGCATCGCTAGATTTCATCGAATGGTGGTCGGCCTGATCGGCGCGGGGAACTTTGCCCGGGCGCTCGCCCTGGGCTGGGGCGATCCGGTGCTGTGCTCCGATGCCGGGTCGGGCCGGGCACACCAGCTGGCTCAGGAGCTGGGCGGCGAAGCGCTCGAATGCAACGTCGAGGTGGCGCGCCGGGCGGACGAGCCGCTGATCGGAGCGGCGGCGGCGGTGAGCGGCGTCGGCCCCGCCTACCAGGCGCTGCTGGTCGAGGCCCAGGTCGACGCGGCGGTGCGGCGCGGCGTCCGGACCGCATTCCAGTCGGCGATCGACGCCGTGATCGACGGCGGGAGCCGCTGATGCTGGCGTTCGCGATCGACCGCATCGACATCGCCAACTACGTCTCGGCGCTGTTCACGGTCTACATCGTCCTGATCTTCCTCTACATCCTGCTGAACCTGGTGTTCTCGTTCGGGCTCAGGCTGCCGTACGCGCGGTGGTCGGATGTGCTCATGAACTTCCTGCGCGATGTGTGCGAGCCCTACCTGCGGATCTTCAGGCGGTTCATCCCAACGCTCGGGATGTTCGATTTCAGCCCGATCATCGCGATCTTCCTTCTGTACATCATCCGGACCCTCGTGGTCAACGCGATCTCCGGCTGATCCGCGTAGATGGTGACCCGGGCGACGACAGCCGGCGTCCGCATGGCGGGGTACGCGCGGATCCTGGCGGTCGCGGCCGCGGTGGTCGTGGTCGACCAGCTGACCAAGCACTTCGTCCGCGCCGGGATCGACGTCGGCGAGTCCCACAAGGTGATCCCTGGCGTGCACCTCGTCCATGTCCGCAACACCGGCGTAGCGTTCAGCCTGTTCTCGGGCGGCGGCACGCTGGTGCTGGTGTTCACGTTCGTCGCGCTGGCGGTGCTGGTCGGCTACTTCACGATCCGCCCGACCAAGCCGTGGCTGTGGCTGCCCACCGGCCTGCTGATCGGCGGCGCGATCGGCAACCTGATCGACCGCGTCGCCCACGGCGCCGTGACCGACTTCATCAAGCTGCCGCACTGGCCGGCGTTCAACGTGTCCGACATCGCGATCACGTTCGGAGTGGTCATCCTGGTGTTCGTGCTCGAGAGCCGGCGGAGTCATGCTTAGTGGCGGTGGCCTCCAAGATCGAGATCCAAGTTCCGCCGCAGGCCGCGGGGACGCGGCTTGACCGCTTTCTGGCCGAGCCGTTGGGCTCGCGCGCCCAGGCCGCATCGCTGATCGACGCCGACCGGGTGCGGGTCGACGGCCAGCTGCGCCGTAAGCGCCACACGGTCTCGCCCGGGGAGCTGATCGTGATCGAGGCCGAGCAGCTGCCGCCGGTGGTGCCCGCGCCGCGGGCGCAGTTCGGGATCGCCTACGAGGACGAGTACCTGATCGTGGTCGACAAGCCCGCCGGGGTCGTGGTGCACCCGGCGCGCGGGCACTGGACGGGGACGCTGGCGCAGGCGCTCGAGGGGGTGGGCGCCGGCGGCGAGGAGCCGTGGCGCGCGGGGATCGTCCACCGGCTCGATCGCGACACCTCGGGGCTGCTGGTCGTGGCCAAGAACGACGATGTCCACCGGAAGCTGAAGGCGCTGATCACGCGCCGGGAGCTTCAGCGCGAGTACGTTGCGCTGGTCGACGGGCGGCCGTCGGCGCGGACCGGGACGATCGACGCCCCGATCGGCCGCTCCCGCCGCGACCGGGCGCTGATGTCGATCGACGCCGACGAGGCCCGCGAGGCGCGGACGCACTTCGAGATCGAGCGCCAGCTGCCGACCTCGACGCTCCTGCGGGTGACGCTCGAGACCGGGCGCACCCACCAGATCCGGGTGCACATGGCGGCGATCGGGCATCCGGTGTGCGGGGACCGCCAGTACGGCGCGGCCGGGCAGTTCGGGCTCGAGCGGCAGTTCCTGCACGCGCGGCGGCTGGCGTTCACGCACCCGGTCACGGCAGCGGCGATCGACGTGTCCTCGCCGCTGCCCGGGGACCTGGTGGCCGCGCTGGCCGTGGCCGAAGCGGATTCGCCGGATCCGGCGTGATCGGTAACCGAGCGGGCGGGGCCGCGAGGCGATCGCGGCCCGAGGCGGGCCGGGCCGGCCGGGCGGAGCGGGAAGTTCGTTCCCTTCGGCGAGCTCTGACCGCCGAGGGGAACGTTGTTCCCGCCAGTCGGGAAGTTCGTTCCGCTCGGCGGGCGAGATGCGCCGAGGGGAACGTTGTTCCCGGTGTCGGACGGCGCCGTGGCCGGACGGGCGGGCGCGCGCAGGATTTCGTCGCGGGCGATGACGCCCGGCCGCCGGGTGCCACGTTCCGCGCTGTACACACGGGTTTCGTGGCGCGGGAGGAGAAGATCGCGGTCCGTGGCACGAAATCCGTGGTCCCGAGACGCGCCCGCCGCGCCTGGCGAGCGCCCTGCAGCGCCCGGCGACCGCCCCGCAGCGCCCGGAATGTCGCTGGCAGCGGAAAAAGGACGGCGGGGCGGCCCGTCCACAGCCGCCCCGCCGAGTTTGCGAACCGAGCCACCGGAGGTAGGGGAAGGGAGGTTCGGTCCGCGCGCGGGGAAACGCCGAAGGTAGGGAAGGGCGAATCCCCGCTGCACCTAAAAACGTAGCGGCTTCATCAGACTTGCGTAGACTTTTTCGGAAATCCATATCTACTACCCCGCCGGCACGGCCCGCGCCCTGCCTCGCCAGACGAGGTTCGCGAGCGCCGACCAGCGGGATTTGCCTGTAAACACCGTAAAAGGGAGCAGTATCCGTGGCTCAAGTCGGAATCAAAGAGCTGCTGGAGGCCGGCGTGCACTTCGGCCACCAGACGCGACGTTGGAACCCCAAGATGCGCCGCTTCATCTTCGGCGAGCGGGATGGCATCTACATCATCGACCTCCTGCAGACGCAGGAATTGCTAGAGCAGGCGCGCAGGTTCTCGGCCGATGTATCGCGCCGAGGCGGCACCGTCCTGTTCGTCGGCACCAAGAAGCAGGCCCGCGACACGATCCGCGACACCGCGCAGTCGGCCGATATGCCGTTCGTCAACCACCGGTGGCTGGGCGGCCTGCTGACCAACTTCCAGACGATCTCGCAGCGGATCAAGCGGCTGCACGATCTGGAGCGCTTCGAGACCGAGGGCCAGCTGCAGCTGCTGCCCACGCGCGAGCGGATGGCCGCCCAGGCCGACCTCGAGAAGCTGCGCGCGAACCTCGGCGGCGTCAAGAACATGCAGCGCGTGCCCGACGCCGTGTTCGTGATCGACCTGAAGACCGAGGCGATCGCCGTCCGCGAGGCCCAGCGGCTGCGGATCCCGATCATCGGCCTGGTCGACACCAACTGCGATCCGGACGGGATCGACTTCGTGATCCCCGGCAACGATGACGCGATTCGGTCCTGCGCGGCCGTGACGCGCGCGGTCGGCGAGGTGGTGGCCCAGGGCCACAACGTGTTCCGCGCCGAGGAGGAGGCCGCCCGGCTGGAGCGCGAGCGCCAGGAGGCCGAGGAGCGCGCCCGCCGCGAGGCGGAGGAGCAGGCCCGGCAGGAAGCCGAGGAGCGCGCGCGGCAGGAGGCCGAGGAGCAGGCCCGCCAGGAGGCCGAGGAGCGCGCGCGGCGCGAGGCCGAGGCGGCAGCCGCGGCCCAGGCTCAGGCTCAGGCGTCCGCGCCTACCCAACCGGCGGCTCAGGCGTCTGCCCCGGCCCAGCCGGAGGCCCAGGCCGCCCCTGCGGCACAGCCGGCCGAGGCGGCTCAGGACGCGCCCGCCGCCGAGCCCGCACCCGCCGCGGAGGCCCCCGCACCCGCCGCGGAGGCCCCCGCACCCGCCACGCGAGGCCCCCGCACCCGCCACGGAGGCCCCTGCCCAGGCTGCCGAGCCCGAGGCGCCGGCCGCGCCCGCTGCCGCTGCCGCTCCTCCCGCCGAGGCCGAGGCCGAGGCCCAGGTCGAGGCTCCGGCCGCCCCGGCCGAGCCCGAGGCGCCGACCGCGCCCGAGACCGCCGAGCCGACCCCCGCGGCCCCGCAGACCGTGGAGCCGGCCCCGGAGGCCGTGGAGCCGACCCCCGAGGCCGTGGAGCCGGCCCCCGAGGCCGTGGAGCCGGCACCCGCCGAGGTCGCCGAGGCCGAGACCCCGCCCGCCGAGCCCGCGGAGCCCGCCACGACTGAGACGGCTCCTGAGGCACAGGCCTCCGCCGGCCCCGACGCAGCCGCCCCGGACGCGCCGGAGCAGCCCACCGAGACCCCAGCCGCCGACGAGGCCGCACAGGAGAACGCATGAGCATCACCGCACAGGACGTAAAGGCCCTGCGTGACCGCACGGGCGCGGGTGTGCTCGCATGCCGCGAGGCGCTGACCGAGGCCGACGGCGACGTCGACCGCGCGGTCGAGATCCTTCGTACCCGCGGTCAGGCCCAGGCGGCCAAGCGCGCCGGCGTGGAGGTCACCGAGGGCGTCGTCCAGAGCTACATCCACGCCGGCAACAAGATCGGCGTGCTGGTCGAGGTCGACTGCCAGACGGACTTCGTCGCCCGCAACGAGAAGTTCATCGAGTTCGCGCGGGACCTGGCGCTGCACATCGCGGCGTCGCCGGCGACGCTGGCGATCTCCGACGAGGATGTTCCGGCCGAGGACCGCGAACGCGAGGAGCGGATCGCGACCGAGCAGGCCCTCGACAGACCGGAAAACGTCCGCGAGCGGATCGTCTCGGGCAAGCTCGACAAGTGGCTCGACGAGGTCGTGCTGCTGCGCCAGAAGCACGTCAACGAGGACAAGCACGGCGGCAAGACGATCGACCAGCTGCGGATCGAGCTGGCCGACGAGACCCGCGAGAACGTCGTGATCCGGCGGTTCGTGCGGTTCGCCGTCGGCGCCTGATCCGCCAAACCGGGAAGAATGAGCGCGTGAGCACCACCTCCGCGACCCCGCCCGCCTACAGCCGCGTGCTGCTGAAGCTGTCCGGCGAGGCCCTGATGGGCGATCTCGCCTACGGGACCGACCCCGAGCGCGTGCGGGCGGTGGCCGGGGAGATTGCGTCCGTCCACGCCCGCGGCGTCGAGGTGGCGATCGTCGTCGGCGGCGGCAACATCTACCGCGGGCTCGCCGAGGCCGCGCGCGGCATGGACCGGGCCACCGGCGACTACATGGGGATGCTGGCCACGGTGCTCAACGCGCTGGCGCTCCAGGATGCGCTCGAGAAGCTTGACGTGGCCACCCGGGTGCAGTCGGCGATCACGATCTCCGAGGTCGCCGAGCCCTACATCCGCAGGCGGGCGATCCGCCACCTCGAGAAGCACCGGATCGTGATCTTCGCGGCCGGCACCGGCAACCCGTTCTTCACCACTGACACCGCCGCTGCACTGCGAGCCGCCGAGCTGCACGCGGAGGTCGTGCTGATGGCCAAGAACGGCGTCGAGGGGGTGTACACGGCCGACCCGGCGAAGGATCCCAACGCGGAGTTCATCCCCGAGATCACCCACAAGGACGCGCTCACCAGCGGCCTGCGGGTGATGGACTCGACCGCGTTCGCGCTCTGCATGGACAACAATCTCCCGATCATCGTCTTCAACATGGCCGATGGGCGAAACATCGACAAGATAGTGTCCGGTGAACGTGTGGGCACCCTGGTGAGAACATGACTGACACCGAGATGATCGACGGGCTCCTGGGCGACGCCCGCGACCGCATGCACAAGTCGGTGGACTCGATCCGGCACGAGTTCGGGTCGGTGCGCACCGGCCGCGCCAGCCCGGCGCTGCTGGACCGAATCAACGTCGACTACTACGGGACCGCCACGCCGCTCAAGCAGCTCGCGACGATCAACGCGCCCGAGGCCCGGCTGCTGACGATCCAGCCCTACGACAAGAGCTCGATCAAGGCGATCGAGCGGGCGATCCTCGAATCGGACGTCGGGCTGACGCCGAACAACGACGGCAACCTGATCCGCCTGGCGGTCCCGGAGCTGACCGAGGAGCGCCGCAAGCAGCTGGTCAAGGTGGTCCGGAACATCGCCGAGGAGGGGCGGGTCGCGATCCGCAACATCCGCCGCGACGTGATGCACGACCTCCGGGAGCTCAAGGAGGCCGGCGAGGCCGGATCCGACGACGAACACCGCGCCGAGCTCGAGCTTCAGAAGGTCACCGACGGCCGCATCTCAGAGCTCGACGAGGCGCTCAAGCACAAGGAAGAAGAGATCCTCGAGGTCTAGCGTGGCGGACGTCCGTGCCCGCTACGTCGCGATCATCACCGACGGCAACGGCCGCTGGGCGCGCAACCACGGGCTGCCGGTGATCGCCGGCCACGAGGCCGGCGCGGACGTCGTCAAGTCGCGCCTGCGCGACGCCGTCGACTTCGGCGTGAGGGAGTTCACCGTGTACTCGTTCTCGACCGAGAACTGGAGCCGGCCCGACGACGAGGTGTCGGGCCTGATGGCGATGTTCGAACGCCGGATCGAGGCCGAGACGCCCGATCTGCACGAGGAGGGCGTGCGGATCCGGTTCATCGGCCGCCGCAGCCACCCCGTGCCGCCGGCGCTGGTCGACCGCATGCGGTGGGCCGAGGAGATGACCGCGGGCAACACCCGGATCACCTTCTGCGTGGCCTTCAACTACGGCGGCAGGGCGGAGATCATCGACGCAGCGCGAACCTTTACAGGCGACTCCGAGGAGGCGTTCCGCGCCCACCTGTACGCGCCCGACATGCACGACCCCGACCTGATCATCCGCACCAGCGGCGAGCAGCGGAGCTCGAACTTCCTGCTCTGGCAGGGCACCTACTCCGAGCTGGTGTTCCGCGACGAGTTGTGGCCGGACTTCTCGCGCGCGGCGTTCGAGCAGAGCCTGGCCCAGTTCACATCGCGCAGCAGGCGCTTCGGGGGTCGGTAGCGGTGTCGACGGGGCGACGCCGGCCGCCCGACCCGCGCCGCTCCCGCAGCTCCGCCCGCGAGCGCGAGCGCGACCGCAGCCGCCGGCGCGAGCGAGCCCGCGAGCAGTCGAGCGAGGGCAAGGGCCGCAGGCAGCGGGGGAGGAGCTCGGAGCTGTTACTGCGGGTGCTGGTGGCGATCCCGTTGGCCGTGCTCGTGATCGTGTTCGTCGAGGCCGGCGGGATCGCGTTCGCGCTGTTCGTGATCGCGATTGGCTGGCTATGCATGTACGAGCTCTACCGCATGCTGGACCGCTGGAAGCCGCTGCCGATCGTGGGCTTCGCCGCGCTCGCCGGGATGGTGCTGGCGGGCGTCTACGGCGGCCAGCGCCAAGTCGCCGAGGTCGCAATGGCGACGCTGCCGGTGCTGTTCCTGCTCACCGTCGCCCGCGGCGAGCGCCACCCGACGATCTCGATCGCGGGGACGCTGCTCGGCGTCTACTGGATCGGGTTCGCGTTCGCTCACGCCGCGCTGCTGCGCGAGCTCCCGCACGGCAACGCGGTGATCATCGACGTGCTGATCGGGACGTTCATCGGCGACACCGGCGCCTACCTGGGAGGTCGGCTGTTCGGCCGGCGCCGGCTGGCACCCAGCATCTCCCCGAACAAGACCGTCGAGGGCCTCGCCTGCGGAATGATCGCGGCGGTGGTCGCGGTGTTCCTGGCCGGCCTGTACCAGACATGGCTGACCCAGGGAGACGCGTTGGTGCTGGGGATCGCGGTCGCGGTGCTCGGCCCGATCGGTGACCTGTTCGAGTCGGTGATCAAGCGCGATGCCGGCACCAAGGACGCCGGGACCCTGTTCGGACCCCACGGCGGCGTGCTCGATCGCGCCGACGCCGCCCTGTTCACGCTCGTGGCCGGCTACTACGTGTGGCTCGCCGTGATGTCCCACTGAGCGCCGGCGACCCGGGCACGAGCGGCCTCACCCCCGGCCTACAATCGCGCTGTGCCGCGCCGCCTGGCCATCCTCGGCTCCACCGGCTCGATCGGCGTCCAGGCGCTGGACGTCGTCTCCAGGGCCGGCGCGGACCTCGAGGTCGTTGCGCTGAGCGCCGCCGGCGCCTGGGAGCAGCTGCTCGTGCAGGCTCGCGAGCACGGTGTGCAGCGGATCGCGCTGTCGGATCCGGACGCGGCCGCGCGCGCCAGTGAGGCCTGGACCGACGGCGAGGTGCTGTCGGGTCCCGAGGGGCTGGTCCGGCTGATCACCGAGGGCGACTGCGAGCTGGTGCTCAACGGGATCGTCGGCTCGGCCGGGCTGGTGCCGACGGTCGCGACGCTGGGCGAGGGGATCGATCTGGCGCTGGCCAACAAGGAGTCGCTGGTGGTCGGGGGCGAGCTGGTCACGCAGTTGGCGCAGGCCACTGGCGCCGCGATCATCCCGGTCGACTCCGAGCACTCCGCGATCCACCAGCTGATTTCCTCCGAGCGTGCGGGGACCGTCGATCGGGTGATCCTGACCGCCTCGGGCGGCCCGTTTCGCGGCCGCACCGCCGGTGAGCTGAGCCACGTCACCGTCGAGCAGGCGCTCGCGCACCCCACGTGGGCGATGGGGGGCAAGATCACGATCGATTCGGCCACGCTGATGAACAAGGGCCTCGAGCTGATCGAGGCCCACCACCTGTTCGGCACGCCCTATGAGCGGATCGACGTGGTCGTGCACCCCCAGTCGATCGTCCACAGCCTGATCCAGCTGTGCGACGGCGCGACGCTCGCGCACCTCGGCTATCCGGACATGCGGGTGCCGATCTCTTACGGGCTGCACTACCCCGACCGGGTCGACGTCCCGGTCCGCGCGCTGGACCTCGTCGAGCTCGGCTCACTGACGTTCGAGCAGGTCGACGTCGACACGTTTGCCTGCCTGCGGCTGGCCCGCGAGGCCGGGCTCGCCGGCGGGACCGCGCCGTGCACGCTGAACGCCGCCAACGAGGTGGCGGTCCACGCGTTCATGGCCGGGCGGCTGGGATTCTTGGACATCGCGGCGGTGATCGAGGACACGCTGGCCGAGCTCCCCACCGAGTCGGTTCACTCGTTTGAGTCGCTGGGGGGGGCCGACGCCGACGCCCGGAGGGTCGCGGCCGAGCTGATCGACGCCCGCGCGGCCGCCTGAGCCGCCTCGCGTACGCGCCGGGCCTTCTTCGAAACTCTTATGGTGGGCCTGCCAAACTCGTGGCGTGTCCTACGTCCTGGCGTTCCTGGGGTTCTCGGCGCTGATCCTGCTCCACGAGGCCGGCCACTTCGCCGCGGCCAAGGCCGTCGGCATGCGCGTGGAGCGCTTCTCGCTGTTCTTCGGGCCGATGTTGCTCAAGTTCCGCCGGGGCGAGACCGAGTACGGGATCGGCCCGATCCCGCTCGGCGGCTACGTGAAGATCACCGGCATGAACCCGCGCGAGGAGCTGGCCCCAGAGGTGGTGCCGCGCGCCTACTACAACCAGCCCGTGTGGAAGCGAATCGTGGTGATCATGGCCGGCCCGGTGGTGAACATCGTGATCGCGTTCGTGATCGTGTGGGTGCTGTTCCTGGCCAACGGCCAGGCGGTCGCCAGCAAGCGGATCGCAGTGATCGAGAAGGGGACTCCGGCCGCCAAGGTGCTCAAGCCGGGCGACCAGCTGGTGTCGGTCGACGGGGTCACCGGCAGCCCCGACCGCCTGCGCGCGCAGCTCGGCACGCACGGCTGCGCCGGCGGCTCGACCGTCAATGACTGCGAGTCGGCCACCCCCGCCAAGATCGTGGTCAAGCGCGGCGGCAACCTGATGACATTCGACGTGCGACCGCGCTACTCGAGGGTCGACAAGCGCCCGCTGGTCGGATTCGAGTTCGATTCCACGCAGGCCTCGGTGGGGCCGGGGCACGCCGCGTCGCTGACCGCCAGCGGTCTGTGGAGCGTCACCCACTCGACCGTCGGCGTGCTCGTGCGGATCTTCGAGCCCCAGGAACGCAAGCAGCTCAACGGGATCGTGGGCGGCTACACGGTCACCCAGGAGTCGTTCTCTCAGAGCACGACGCAGGCGCTCGAGGTACTCGCGTTGATCTCGCTGTCGCTGGGGATCATCAACCTGTTCCCGTTCCTGCCGCTCGACGGCGGACACGTGTTCTGGGCGATCGCCGAGAAGGTCAGGGGCAAGCGGATCCCGTTCGAGGTGATGGAGCGCGCCGGGGTGGTGGGGTTCGTGCTGATCGTGCTGCTGTTCGTGATCGGGTTGTCGAACGACATCTCGACGCTGAACGGCTCGGGCTTCAACGTCCGCTGACCCCGGCGCGGCGCCAAGCCGCCGCGAAGTCGCCGCTAAGCTAGGTTTTTGGCCGGCCAGCCAGTCTTAGGAGAGAGCGGAGGACAGATGCAGAGCACCACGAGCACCCCGGCCCAGGAGCGCGCCGTCGACGCTCCGACCGTGACCGAGGCGCTCCGCCGCACGGCCGCCTCCCACCCCGACTTGGTCGCGGTTCGCACCGTCGACGACGACGTGTCGCTGACCTGGTCGGAGCTGCTGGCCCGAGTCGACGCGTTCGCCGGCGGGCTCGCCGGACTCGGAGTGGACCGCGGGGACACGGTCGCGATCATGCTCGGCAACCGCCCCGAGTTCTATGTGGCCGACCTGGCCGCGGTGACGGTCGGCGCCACTCCGTTCTCGATCTACGCGACCTACCCGCCGTCCGAGATCGAGTTCCTGTGCCGCGACGCCGGCGCGCGTGTGGCGATCACCGAGCAGGCCCACCTGCCGGCGATCCTCGCCGCCCGCGAGCACCTGCCCGCGCTCGAGCACGTGATCGTGGTCGACGGCGAGGCGCCGGAGGGCACGCTGGCGCTGTCGGAGGTCGAGGGCTCAAACCCCGGCTTCGACGCCGTCGCGGCGGCTGCGCAGAGCGGTCCCGAGGACATCGTGACGCTGATCTACACGTCGGGTACCACCGGCCATCCCAAGGGTGTCCAGCTGACCCACCACGCGATCATGTTCTCGGCCCAGGGGGTCGAGCAGATGGTCCCGCTGCAACCCGGCAGCAAGGTGATCTCGTGGCTGCCCGCCGCTCACATCGCCGAGCGCATGGCGCACCTGTACATCCCGGTGATCTACGCCGGCACGGTCACCACCTGCCCCGACCCGCGCGCGATCCTCTCCTACCTGCCCCAGGTCCGCCCGACCTGGTTCTTCGCGGTCCCGCGGATCTGGGAGAAGCTCAAGGCTGGCCTGGAGACGATGCAGGCCGGTCAGCCCGCCGAGCAGCGCAAGCCGATCGAGGACGCGATGGCGGCGTCGCTGCAGCGGGTCCGCCTGCGGCAGGCCGGCAAGCCGGTGCCGGCCGAGCTCGAGCAGGCGGTGGCACAGGCCGACGAGGCGCTGTTCTCGAAGCTGCGCGAGATGCTCGGGCTCGACCAGGTGGTCGCCGTCAACGTCGGCGCCGCGCCGACGCCGCGTGAGGTGCTCGAGTTCTTCCACGCGCTCGGGGTCGAGCTGGCCGAGATCTGGGGGATGTCGGAGACCTGCGGGATCGGGGCGGCCAACCGCCCCGGCCAGATCAAGCTCGGGACCGTCGGCCCCGCCTCCCCGGGGGTGGAGATGCGGATCGCCGACGACGGCGAGCTGCTGGTCCGCGGCGAGTTCGTGATGTCCGGCTACCGCAACTCGCCGGAGAAGACCGCCGAGGCGCTCGACTCAGACGGCTGGCTGCACACCGGCGACATCGGCGAGATCGACGACGACGGCTACCTGCGGATCGTCGATCGCAAGAAGGAGATCATCATCAACTCCGCCGGCAAGAACATGTCGCCGGCCAACATCGAGGCCGAGATCAAGTCTGCCAGCCCGCTGATCGGCCAGGCGATCTGCATCGGCGACCAGCGCAAGTACAACACCGCGCTGATCGTGCTCGACGCCGACTTCGCGCCCCAGTGGGCCCAGCAGCAGGGCGTCGCCGACACAACGCTCGAGCGGCTGGCGGCGGAGCCGACGGTCGTGGCGGCCATCCAGGAGGCGATCGACGCCGCCAACGAGCACCTCGCCCGGGTTGAGCAGATCAAGAAGTTCACGATCGTCCCCGGCGACTGGCTGCCGGGCGGCGATGAGCTGACGCCGACGATGAAGCTCAAGCGGCGCCCGATCGCGGCCAAGTATGAGGTCGAGATCGAGCGGATGTACGCGGACTAGGAGGGCCGGGTCCCGTTCCCGGCGCCGGCCGCGCGGTCGGCGCTCGAGGCCGCGATCGACCGCCAGATCAGCTCGATCGGGTGGTACACCGGCAGCGGCCGGCCGAGCTCGCGCAGGTGCAGGTCGATCTGGGCCGCGCAACCCGGGTTGCCGGCGGCGATCGCCTCGGCACCGGTGTCGAGCAGGTTCTCCGCCTTGCGGGCGCCGAGGTCGGCGCCCGCCTCGGGCTGGAGCAGGTTGTAGACGCCAGCCGAGCCGCAGCACACCGCCGGCTCGACCGCCACCTCGAGCAGGTCCAGCCCCGGGATCGCGGCCAGCAGCTCGCGTGGCTGGGTCCGCACGCGCTGGGCGTGGGCCAGGTGGCAGGAGTCGTGGTAGACGACCCGCATCGGCACCGCGCCGCGCGGGGCGCGGGGCTCGACTGACCCGAGCAGCTCGGAGATGTCGCAGACGCGCTCGGAGAAGCGGCGGGCCTCGTCGGTGTCGAGCAGCTCGCCGTACTCCTTCATCGCCGAGCCGCAGCCGGCGGCGTTGGTGATGATGTGGTCTATCTCGCCCAGCGACGAGAACTCCGAGATCGTGTTGCGGGCCCGCACGACCGCCGCCTCCTCCTCGCCGGAGTGCATCTGCAGCGCGCCGCAGCAGTCGGGCGACTGGGGCGCGAGCACCTCGAATCCCTCGGCGGCCAGCGTACGGATCGTGGCCCGGTGAACGTCGGCGTAGAACACCCGCTGCACGCAACCCAGCAGCACCGCCACCCGTCCGCGCTGCTCGCCGACCGCGGGGGTGCGCTCGGGGAGGCTGATGCGCAGCTGACGCACGGTCGTCTGGGGGGCCACCTTGGCCAGCGTTCCCATCCGCCCCGGCAGCTTGTCGGTACCGAGCTTGCGCCCGGCGATCAGCAGCGGCGCCAGCGCGCGCATCCGCTTGGGGTGGGGGAGCGTCTCGAACAACAGCCGGCGCAGGCCCTTCTCGGCCGCGGGGCGCGCGTGGTGGCGCTCGACCTGCGGGCGGACCCGCTCGATCAGACGGTCGTACTGGACGCCCGACGGGCATGCCGTCACGCACGCCATGCAGCCCAGGCAGCGGTCGAAGTGACTGGCCATCTCGTCGGACATCGGTCCGTCGCCCTTCAGACCCTCGCCGATCAGCACGATCCGCCCCCGCGGCGAGTCGGCCTCGTTGCCCCACAGCACGTACGTCGGGCAGGTGTCGAGGCAGAACCCGCAGTGCACGCAGTCGTCGAGCAGTTCGACCTGCGGCGGCCGGTGGGTGTCAAACGCGGTCATCGCTCCTCCTTGGTGCTACCCGCCGACGCACGGGCCTAGATCCCTCCCACGAACACCCCGGGATTGCAGGCCCCGGCGGGGTCAAAGCGCATCTTGATCCGGCGCATCAGGTCAAGCGCGGCGCCCTCATGGGCGCCCCAGGGCTCGAGCTGGTCGCGGGCGGCGGCGGGGACGTCGAGCAGCACCGCGACGGCGCTGGCCCCCAGGCGCGCTCGTAGCGCGGGCACCTCGTCAGGCTCGACCTCGACCCAGCTCAGCCCGAGCGCGGCCCGCCCGACCAGCGTCCCGCCGGTCCCCGCGGTCGCCCGGGCGACCTCGGCCAGCAGGCTGGGTCGGGTGGACACGCGCAGAATCGCGGCTCGCTCGGAACGCTGCCCGGCCCGCTGGCGCCGCCACGCGTCCGTGTCGTCGTCGGGGATCTCGACCGCGTCGAGCCTCGCCTCGCGCATCAGCACGGCGACCCGCTCCGCTCGCTCCTCGGCGCCGGGGCCACCGAGCTGCGCGAGCACCTCGCCGCGCCCCGAGCGCCACGCCACGTCGAGCGCCTCGAGCTCGAGCGGCGCCATCGTCAGCTGCGCAGCCGCCGCTCCGAGCACGGTCGGATCGTCGGTGGAGCCGATCGCCGTGGCGGTGTCGGGCGGGGCCGAGTGCAGACGCACGCTGACCTCGAGGATCGCCCCCAGCGTCCCGAACGCCCCCGAGAACAGCTTCGCGATGTCGTACCCGGCGACGTTCTTGATCACCTTGCCGCCGGACTTGGCGATCGTCCCGTCGCTGAGCGCGACCGTCATCCCCACCACCAGGTCGCGCGCGGCGCCGTAGCGGTGGCGCAGCGGACCCGAGTCGGCGGTCGCGACGACGCCGCCGATCGTCGCGTCCTTGGCGTCCCCGTATCCGAGCGGAGGATCCAGCGACAGCATCTGCCCCTCGGAGGCAAACAGCTCCTCGGCCTTGGCCAGCGGCACCCCCGCCTGGAGGATCGCGGTCAGGTCTCCGACGTTGTGCTCGACGATCTCGTTCAGGCCGGTCGTGTGCAGCTCGACGTCGGGCTCGACGCCGAGCCCGCCCCACTCGAACTTGGTGCCCGCGCCATGGATCCGCACGGCCTGGCGTTCGGCCGAGGCCGCGCCAAGGCCCGCCGCCGCCTCCTCGTATGTCTCGGGCCGGAGCTCTGAGGCCATTAGGACCCCACCGACTAGAACCGCTCTGCGACGCCGGCGCGCTCGAGCGGGTGCTCTCGGTAGGGCCCGGGGACCTCGCCGCACAGCCGCGGCGTCGGCATCACCTTCCCGGGGTTGGCCAGCCCGTGCGGATCGAATGCGCAGCGCAGCCGCTGGAACGTCTCCAGATCGGCTTCGGAGAACATCGAGGGCATGTAGGCCTTCTTGTCGACGCCGACGCCGTGCTCGCCGGTGATCGACCCGCCGGCGTCGACGCACGTCTTGATGATCAGGCCCGACAGCTCCTCGGCGCGCTCGGCCTCGCCCTCGCGGCCGGCGTCGTAGCAGATCAGGGGGTGCAGGTTGCCGTCCCCGGCGTGGAACACGTTGGCCACCTGGAGCTTGTACTCGGCGGCCAGCGCTTCGATCCGGCTGAGCACCTCGGCCAGTCTGGTCCTGGGGATCACGCCGTCCTGCACGTAGTACGCGGGGGCGATCCGGCCCATCGCGGCGAACGCCGCCTTGCGGGCTCTCCAGATCAGCGCTCGCTCCTCCTCGGTCTGCGCCACGCGGACGTCCATCGACCCCGACTTCGAGCACAGGTCCATCACCTGCTCCAGGCGCGCCGTGCACTTGTCGTCGGGGCCGTCGAGCTCGACCAGCAGGGCGGCTCCGGCGTCGAGCCGGTAGCCCGCGCCGGTGGCTGCCTCGGAGGCCTTGATCGTGAGCTTGTCCATCATCTCGATCGCGCCCGGCACGATCCCGGCGCTGACGATCTCGCTGACCGCCTCGCCGGCGGCGATAGTGTCGTCGAAGAACGCGACCAGCGTGCGCACGCTCTCGGGCACGGGGATCACCCGGAGCGTGATCTTGGTGGCCACGCCCAGCGTGCCCTCGGAGCCCACGAACGCGCCAAGCAGGTCATATCCGGGGGCGTCGCGGTCCAGCTGAACGATCGTCCCGTCGGTCAACACGACCTCCAGCCCGGTCACGTAGTTCGTCGTGAAGCCGTACTTGAAGCAGTGCGCGCCGCCGGAGTTCTCGGCCACGTTGCCGCCGATCGAGCAGACGATCTGGCTGGACGGGTCGGGCGGGTAGAAGTGCGTGGGGGAGACCGCACGCGAGACCGCAAGGTTGGTGACGCCGGGCTCGACGACCACCTCGGAGTCCTCGAGCGATACCGACAGGATCCGGCGCATCCGCGCGAGCACGATCAGCACCCCGTCGGAGACCGGCAGCGCCCCGCCCGACAGGCCGGTGCCGGAGCCGCGGGCCACCCACGGCACCTCGGCTTCGTAGCACGCCCGGACCACCTGCTGGACCTGCTCGGCGGTCTCCGGCAGGACGGCGGCGACCGGCGTCTCGCGGAGGTGCGCCAGTCCGTCGGAGCGGTACGTGGCCAGGTCGTGCGGATGCACCAACACGTGCTCGGCCCCGCAGATCGACTCGAGGCGGGTGACGAGCTCGCTGGCGCCGTTGGACGGCATCGGCCTGAAGTATGTCAGCGCAGCGAGATCCGCTGAGACCGGCTGAAGATCGCGTGCGGCTTGAGCGGGTCGAAGTACCCCAGCAGCTGGTCGGACGCGGGATAGGTCCAGGCGAGGCGGACCGTCCCGTTGCCGGGGAACTTCATGTGGAGGTCGAAGTAGCCCTTCGGGTCGTTGACGGCAACCGTCCGCAGCGTCGTGAACTTGCCTCGCGAGTTGCGCTGGAACTGGATCTCGACCGGGTTGGCCGCGCCGGTGTCGGTCCTGGCATACGGAGCGGGCCGCGCGCAGCCCCACACCTCGAGGCTGCGTCCCCGCCTGGCCGACGTCACCGGCAGGTACAGCGGCAGCCGCCAGGCGGCGTAGGTGGCCTTCGGCTTGTGCTTGCCATAGCTCAGCAGGCCGCTGGCGAACCCGCCCCAGTCGGTGTCGGGCCGGGCGGGGAGCGGGTCATACAGCAGGTACTGAGAGAACGAGATGATCCGGGGGTTGCGCCACGAGATGTACTCGGCCCAGTTGAGGTAGTAGGCGGCCTTGGCCTGCCCGACCCAGGGCGTCTTCTTGGTGTCGTGCTTGGGCGGCGTCGTGATGTAGCCGAACTCGGTGTTGTAGATCGGGAAGCGCTTGTGCGAGCCGTACACCCGGTTGAGGCGGTCGAGGCTGCGGGTGAGGTTGCCGATCTGTCCCAGCGAGGTGTTGTTCGGGTCCGGGAACTTCTCGCGGTTAGGGGGATACCAGCGCATGTACGGGTGGTCGGCGACGCCGGCGGCGGTGAACAGCGCCGGGTTCTTGGCCCGGAACTGGCGCGAGCCGGCGGCGTTGGTGGGACAGCCTCGGATCGCGGCCGCGGCGCCGCGCAGCGGTCGGTACCGGGAGTCCACGCAGTACATCGCGCGCAGGAAGATCAGCGGCTTCATCCCGGAGAACACGCCCCAGTTCTCCGCCCCCCGCGGCGCCAGCTCGCCGAACATCAGCCGGTCGTGTCCGTGGCCGGTCCGCTTCAGCGCCGTGTAGGTGGCATCGACGAGGTTGCGGTACATCCGCGGGCTGTTCTCGATCTTGAGGTGGCCCGGGACGCCCTGAGGGGCGAGGCTGGGCCCGTAGTCGGGCTCGTTCCACACCGACCACAGGCCGACCCGGGGGAGGTCGTTCTGATTGCCCGGGTCGAGCTTGTTCGTGGTCGGGTTGTAGTTGCCGCTGTAGCGGGTGGCCAGGGCCTGCGCGAACTGTCCGAACTCCTTCGCGTTCGGGGACCAGTTGAAGTGCGGCCGGCCGTCGCGCGGGGCGCCCGGGCCGGTGGCCCAGATCGGGGAGCCGCCGAGCAGGTCGAAGTTCGGCGTGATCCCCTCGGCCTTGGCCTGGGTCACGATCGCGTCGTAGATTCCCCACGAGGCGGCGGGGTAGGAGGCCGGGTTGGCGGCGTTGAAGTGCTTGGGGCGCTGGCGCGAGGTCGGCTTGGGCGCGATCAGCTGCCAACGGACCGCGACCCGGACCTGGTTGGCCCCGAGCAGGCGCATCTGGGCGAGCGTCGCGGCCGGGTTGACCTGGAGGTTGACGTCGTCCTCGAACACCGATACCTGGCTGTGGGAGGCCAGCGCGGCAGACGCGGGGATCAGCGAGATCGCGGCGGACAGCAGCAGCACTCGCAGCAGCGGCAGGGTTGGACGGAGGTGAAGGCGGGGCATGTGTCGGTCGTTGCGGGGCGGGGGACAGATCACTCCGCCACTGCCTCGCCGCTCTGGTTTGAGAACTCGCCAGAGCCGGCGAAGTTGCGGCGGCGGCCCTGTCCCCGGGCGATGAGCGAGCACTACGAAACGTTCACCGAAACCGGCCGGCTGTGGATCGTCGGCCCATGGGGGTAGGCCCACGCCAAGCGCACGGTGCCGCTGTCGGGGAACTGCATCATGATGTCGAAGTACCCGTTCTTGTTGGTGATCGACACGGTCTTCAGCGCGTCGAACGACCCAGACGACCCCTTCTGGAACTGGATCCTCACCCGCGCCGGGGACTTCGTGTCCTCGCGCACGAAGTGCGCCGGGCGGGCATCGCCCCAGACCTCGACCGCCTGTCCCTGCTTGAACTTCGTCACCGGGAGATACAGCGGCATCCGGTAGGCGTCGTACAGCTGTGGCTTGGGCTGGCCGGTGGAGTACTCCAGGCCGGTGGCGAAGTTGCCGCCCGGCGGATCGGTCAGCAGGTACTGGTCATACGAGCGGATCCGCGAGTTGCGCCACGAGATGTACTCGGACCAGTTCAGGAAGTAGGCAGCGGTCACCGAGTCGATCGCCCGGGCGATCTTCTCGGGCGGGTTGGTCTGCAGGCCGAATTCGGTCGAGTAGATCGGGAAGCGCTTGGGCGAGCCGTACACGGTCTGGAGCTGGTCGAGCGTGCGCTCGAGCTTGGGGATCATCGGCAGATCCGCGTACTCGGGCTGGTTGGGCGTCGGCACGTTGGGCGGGATCCGGCCCTGCGGGTACGGGTGGTCCGAGAACCCGGTGGCCTCAAACAGGCCGGGGTGGGCGCCGCGGAACCGCTTGGAGCCCGTGGCGTCGGTGGGGCAGCCGCGCTCGGCGGCCGCCTGGCCCTGCAGCGGCTTCAGCGACGGCCCGACGCAGTACAGCGCGCGGATGAAGCGCAGCGGGACCATCCCCGAGAAGTTGCCCGGGTTGTTGCCGGTGGTCAGCCCGCGGGGGGCGGTCTCACCGATCAGGATCGTGTCCTTGCCGTGGCCGGCGTCGTGCAACGCGCCCCAGGCGGCGTCGACCAGTTCGCGGTACAGCCGTGGCGACACCTCGACCGTCGAATGGTCGATCGCCTGTGGGGCCAAGTCGACGCCGTAGTTGGGCTCGTTCCAGATCGCCCAGAACCTCACGCGGGGCAGAGGCTTGGAGGCGCCGGGCGGCGTGTAGTCGCCGCTGTAGCGGGTGCCGACGGCCTTGACGAAGTCGGCGAAATCCGGGGCCGAGGGCTTCCATTGCAGGTGCGGCCCGCCGGGCGGCGCGCCGCTGCCCGTGGCCCACAGCGGCACCGGCTCACCGATCGTCAGGTCGATCCCGAGGCCGCGCGCGGTGGCGTCGCGGATGATCGTGTCGTAGATCGCCCACGTGGCCGCCGAGTATGAGTTGGGGTCGGTGGCGTCGAAGTTCGGCCTGGTGTGCGAGGTCGGGTGCGGCGCCAGCTGGTTCCACGGCATGTACAGCCGAATCACGTCGGCGCCGAGCTTGCGCAGCACGTCGATGTTCTGCGCGGTCTGGGCGGGCGTGCCGCGCAGCTGGGCCTCGGCCTCGAAGATCGAGAACATCGGCGCGGTCCGAGGCGGGGGCAGCTTTACCGGCGGCGGCGGGGACGAGCTCGAGCCGCCGCCGCCGCAGCCGGTCACAATCGCGGCCACCATCGCAATCGCGGCGATCGCCGCCAGGGTTCGTCGGGTCGGTCTGCGCAAGCGGGGCAGGATAGGGAATCGGCTGCGTACACTGGCGCGCATGCTCATCCCGGTCCGCACGGGCCCCGATTCGGCGGCCCGGACTGAGTCCAGGGTGCGGCTGGAGATGATCGCGCCGGAACTGTGGATCCTCGCAGTTATCGTCCTGATCGGTGCCGTGCTGCGGTTCGGCACGCTCTCCAGCCAGAGCTACTGGCTCGACGAAGCCTCCACGGTGCACGAGATGCACCTCGGCTTCGGCGCACTGCTGCACCAGGTCCACGTAAACGAGACCACGCCGCCGCTGTACTTCATCCTCGCCTGGCTGTGGTCGAAGGTGTTCGGCACCGGCGAGGCGGGGTTGCGCTCGCTGTCGGCGCTGCTCGGGACCCTGGCGATCCCGATCGCCTACGTGTGCGGCCGCGAGCTCGTGTCACGGGCGGCCGGGATCGTCGCCGCGGCGCTGGCCGCGCTCAGCCCGTTTCTGATCTGGTATTCGCAGGAGGCCCGGTCATACATGCTGTTCACGGTCCTCTGCGGGCTGTCGTTCTGGTGCTTCGCGCGCTCGCTGCGCGACCCCTCGCGCCGCAACCTGGCCTGGTGGGCGGTGTGCAGCTCGCTGGCGGTCCTGACCCACTTCTTCGCCGGGTTCCTGGTCGCCCCCGAGGGGTTGTGGCTGGTGCTGGCGCTGCGCCGGCGCTCGGCGGTGATCGCCGCCGTATCGGTGGCCGTCGTCCAGCTGGCGATCCTGCCGCTGGCGGTGGGCGACACCTCGCACCCGCTGGAGTGGATCAAGGCGTTCCCGCTGTCGGTTCGGATCAAGCAGATCCCGGTCGACCTCGGCCTGGGCTCGCTGTATCAGAGCTCGCTGGTGACCAAGGGGCTGCTCGGGGCCGCGGTGCTGGCCGCCGTCGTCGCCGCCCTGATCCTGTTGGCCGGCGACCGCCGCTACAAGCGCGGCGCGGCGATCGCGGCGGCGCTGTCGGCGGTCGTGATCCTGTTGCCGATCATCCTCGCGGAGTTCGGCAGCGACTACGTGGTGCCGCGCAACTTCGCGCCCGCCTGGATCCCGCTGGCGGTGGTGCTCGGCGCCGCCTGCACGGTGCCCCGGGCCCGCCCGGCCGGGTACGCGCTGGCGGTGGTGCTGCTCGCCGCGTTCGTGTACGCCAATGTGCGGATCGGGAACGACCCGCAGTATCAGCGCCCCGACTGGCGCGGCGTCGCCTCCGCGCTCGGCACGGCCACGGGACCGCGCGCGGTCGTCGCCTATGACTCCGGGTTCGCCAGCCAGCCGCTGGCGATCTACCTGCGCGGCGTGCCCTGGACCCAGCCGCAGGACAAGCCGGTCAGCGTCGGCGAGGTCGACGTCGTCGGCAGCTTCTACCAGGCGCCGCCATCGCCGCCTCCCGCCGGCACGCGGCTACTGTCAGACCGGACCGTCAAGGGCGGATTCCGGGTGGTCCGGTTCGCGGTCGCCCCGAATTGGACCGGAACGCCCGCGGCGATCGGCACGCGGGCGTCGGCGTTGCTCGGCCCCGGCGCGCCGCCCGTCCCGGGCGTCCAGGTCCAGAGCGCTCGGGGCTGAGCGCGGAGCGGCCCGCAGGGCCTGGACCGGGCGCTTGATCCTCCACATCCACAACCGCTACCGGACGACCGGGGGCGAGGAGCGCGCCGTGTCCGAGCTCGTGTGGCTGACCCGCGAGCGGCTGGGGGAGGACGCCGAGCTGCTGACGCGCGACTCGGCCTCGGTGGGCCGCCTGCGGGCGGCCGCGGGGGTCGTCGGCGGGGGGCTGACGCCCGACGCGGTCGCGCGGGCGGTCCGGCGCACCGGAGCGCGGATCGTCCACGCCCACAACCTGCACCCGACACTCGGCTGGCGGGCGCTCGCCGCGGCGCGCGACGCCGGCGCTCGGGTCGTCCTGCATCTACACCAGTACCGGCTGGTCTGCGCGGTCGGAGTGTGCTTCACGCACGGCGAGGAATGCACCCGCTGCCACGGCCGCAGCACGCTCCCCGGGGTGTTGCGCAACTGCCGCGGCTCGCTCGCCGAGGCGGTCACCTACGCCGCCGGGATCGCCGCCTGGCAGCCGAGGGTCGCGTCGCTGGTCGATGCGTTCGTGGTTCCAAGCCGGTTCTCGCTGCGGCGGCTGGACGAGCTCGAGGCGCCGGTCGGCGAGGCGTTCGTGGTGCCGCATGTGATCCGTGGCTTTGCTGCGGTGTCGTCGGCTGCCCCGGACGGAGGCCATGCGCTGGTGGCCTCGCGGCTGGCCCCCGAGAAGGGCGTCGAGGTGGCGATCGAGGCCTGTGCGATCGCCGGGATCCCCCTGGTGATCGCGGGCGATGGGCCCGAGCGCGATCGGCTGGCCGCAATCGCCGGCCCATCGGTCACGTTCCTCGGGCGTGTTGGCGACCCCGAGCTGGCGCGGCTGCGCCGGGAGGCCGCCGTGGCCGTGGTCCCCTCCCGCTCGGCCGAGACGTTCGGACTCGCGGCGGCCGAGGCGATGGCCGCCGGGCTGCCGGTGGCCGCCTCACGGATCGGCGCACTGCCCGAGCTGGTGCCCGGCGACTGGCTGGCGCCGGCGGGCGATTCCCAGGCGCTGGCCGAGGTGATCGGGAGGCTCCGAGGCGATCGGGAGGCCGGAGAGCGTGCGATCGCGCGGGTCCGGGAGGTCGCGGCCCCGGACGTGGCAGCGCGGGCGCTCCGCGATGTGTACGCCGCGGTCGGCGGCTAGTGTCGCGGGCGGACGCGCGCGTCAGAGCGTCCGTCGCACGACGGCGAGCGTGTCGACCTCGTCGGCTAACGTCCACCCCAGAGGCGTCTGAGGGCCTCTGAACAGCTCGTCGACGACCTCGGTGGGTCCCGGGCCGCCGCCGCCCCCGGGACGGCCCAGGCGCGCGTCGTGAAACGCCACCGCGCCGCCGGGGACGACGTGGACGTTCCAGGCCTCCCAGTCCTCCCTGCAGCCCTCGAGGCTGTGGTCGCCGTCGATGAACACCAGGTCGACGGGGCCTCCGGTCCAGCGCCGACCCACGTCCTGGCTGCGGGCGATGTGCCAGCGGATCCTCGGGCGCCCGCGCCAGGCGGCGCGGCCCACCGTCAGCCGGGCGGCCGTCGGGGTCGAGGACCAGCCCGGCGGCAGCGCCGCGCCGCTCTCGTCCACGAACGGATCGATCAGGTGCAGCTCGGCGCGGCGGTCCAGCGCGCGGCAGAACATCACCGCCGAGGAGCCCTCGTACACGCCGAGCTCGACCACCCGCCGGGCGCCGCTGCACAGCCGCGCCAGCGTTCGGGCCTCCGCCTCGGAGTGCATCGGGCGGGGCGGGATCAGACCACCGGCCAGCGCCACCGCGCGCAGGGCGGGAGCGTCGCGCACGCGGTCGGGAACGCGGCTGCGGATCGACTGAGGCAGCGGCACGGGGCGGCGACGATACAAGGCGCCGGGGACCCCGCCGGCGCAGGATCCCCGCCGCACGACCACCAAGCCGCCTAACCTTGTGCCGCGATGTCACGAAAGCCACTTGCTCTGCTGCTGGCGCTGGCCGCGATCGCGGTGGCGCTGCCCGCGTCCGCGTCGGCCGCCGGAAAGCTCCCTCCGGCCGTCGCCGACTGCAACGCGCACGCGCGCCTCACCTCCCACTACACGACCGCGCAGCTGCGCAGCGCGCTGAACTCGATGCCGGCCGACATCAAGGAGTACACGAACTGCTACGACGTGATCCAGAAGGCCCTGCTGGCCCAAATCGGGAGCATCGGCGGCAACGGCGGCGACTCCGGGGGTGGCGGGTCCTCGTTCCTGCCCACCCCGCTGCTGATCGTGCTGGGGATCCTGGTCGTCGGCGCGGTCGGCTTCGGGATCGTCGCCCTGCGCCAGCGCAGCAAGTCGTCGTCCTCGTCGGGCACCGAGCCCGACCCGGGCTCGCAGCCGCCGGGCGCTTAAAGCGCTCCGCCCCGGCGGGCTGACCCACCGGGGCGGAAGCTGACTGCTGCGGTGCGCCGGCGCCGAGGCGCTAGCGGACCTTGATGTTCTGGGTTCGGCTGGTCATCCCGTTCCAGTCGGTCTTGACCTGGCCGCTCGACGGGAACGACATCTTGATGTCGAAGTAGCCGCGCTTGTTGTGCAGCGTGACCGTCTTCAGCGTCTTGAAGTTGCCCTTGCTGCCGCTGCGGAAGCGGATCTGGACCTTCTGCGTGCCCTTGGCGAAGTGCGCCGGGCGGGCGGAGCCCCAGACCTCGACCTGCTTGCCCTTGCGGGTCGATGTGGTCGGCAGCCAAATCGGCATCGCCCAGGCGCTGAACGACGGCTTGGGGACGCGCGCGTTGGTCATCAGGCCACTGGCGAAGCTGCCGCCGGGCGGGTCGACCAGCAGGTACTGGTCGAAGCTCGAGATCCGGCGCTGCTTGTAGCTGATGTACTCGGCCTGGTTGAGCCATAGGGCCTGGTTGGACAGGCTCGTCCCGACCGGGTCCGGCGGCTTGGTCCGGTACGCGTACTCGGTGCTCCAGATGTTGTAGTGCTTGCCGGAGCCGTAGATCCGGTTGAGGCGGTCGAGCACGCGCTCCAGCCGCGGGACCACGGGAAGGTCGGCGAAGTCCGGGTCGCTGCGACCGCTGCCGTGCAGGTTGGTCGGTACGTTCGGGGCCACCGGCTTGGCCTGCGAGGTGTACGGGTGGTCGGCGAACCCGCTGGCGCTGAACAGCCCCGGGTTCTGCTTGCGGAAGCTCCGTGACCCAGACGCCGTCGTCGGGCAGCCGCGGGCGCTGGCCGCCGAGCCGCGAAGCTCGTTGTAGCGCGAGTCGACGCAGTACAGAGCGCGCAGGAACCGCAGCGGCTTGACGCCCTGAAAGCTGCCGATGTTGCCATCGACGCCCCGGGGCGCGAGCTCGCCGATCAGGATCGTGTCCTTACCGGGCTTGTGGCCGCTCTGGGCGAGGCCGCCCCAGGCGTGTGCGAGCAGCCCGCGATACAGCGCAGCGCCGGTCTCGATCGAGCCGCCGCCGGTGGTCTGCGGCGCGAGATCAAACCCGTAGTTGGGCTCGTTCCAGATCGACCAGAAGCTCACCCGCGGCAGCGCGGACTTCTGACCCTTGGGCTTGTAGCGGCCGTTGTAGCGGGTGCCGACCGCCTTGGCGAACGCGCCGAACTGGACGGCGTTGGGCTTCCACTGCGAGTGGCTGCCCGACGGCATCCCGCCGCCGTTGGCCCACCGCGGGGCGCCGCCGGTGAGCAGGAAGTAGACCTGGATGCCGCTGGCCTTGGCATCGCGCACGATCGCGTCGTAGATGCCCCAGCCGGCGGCCGGGTAGGAGGTGGGGGAGCCGCCCTTGAAGTGGCTGGGGGCCTTCTTGGAGTTCGGGTTCGGCGCGAGCGAGTTCCACGGGACCCCGACGCGGACACGGGTGACGCCCAGCGACTTGAAGATCGCCAGCGTGCCGGCTGGATCCGCCTTCATCATCGCGTCGTCCTGGATGATCGCCTCCTGGTTTGAGGAGGCGAGTGCGGCCGGAGCGTACATGCCTCCGACGGTCGCCATCAGCACGGCGACTGGGATAAGGCGTTTGATTCGGAGCATGAAGAAGGAACCAATCTGAGGTTGCAGAGTTGCGCTGGACACGGCCCGATTACGGCCGGACTACACTGGCGGCGTGGCGTCCCAACGTCAGATCCACGTCGGCGGTGTACCGATCGGCGGAGGCGCACCGGTCGCGGTGCAGACGATGACGAAGACCGAGACGGCGGACCTCCGCGCGACTATGGACCAGATTAGCCGTGTCGCGGACGCCGGAGCCGACATCGTCCGCGTGGCGGTGCCCCGGGAGAAGGATGTCGAGGCCCTGAAACAAATCGTGCAGGACTCGCCGATCCCGGTGATCGCCGACATCCACTTCAACTACACGCTGGCGCTCAAGGCGCTCGACGCCGGCGCCCACTGCGTGCGCCTGAACCCGGGCAACATCGGTGGGCCCGACAAGGTGGCGCAGGTCACTGCGCGTGCGACCGAGTTGGGCGTGCCGCTGCGCGTGGGGGTGAACTCGGGCTCGCTGCCTTCCCACCTGCGCCAACTTGAATACGACGACCCGGTCGAGGCGCTGGTGAGTGCCGCCGTAGAGACCGTCGAACTGATGGAGCGCCTGGACTTCCAGAACTTCAAGGTGTCGATGAAGTCGACGTCGGTGCCGAACACGATCGCCGCCAACCGGCTGCTCGCGGAGCGGATCCCATATCCGCTGCACCTCGGGATCACCGAGGCAGGCACGAAGTGGTCGGGCTCACTGAAGTCCGCGGTCGGGCTGGGAACGCTCCTGGCCGACGGGATCGGCGACACGATCCGGATCTCACTGTCGACGTTCCACGCCGAAGAAGAGGTCAAGGTCGCCTGGGAGATCCTCAAGGCGCTGAAGCTGCGCGAGCGGGGTCCGGTGCTCATCGCGTGCCCGACCTGCGGTCGCCTGCAATTCGACATGGACTCTGTCGTCGCCGAGGTCGAGCGGCGATTGGAGTCCTACGAGGATCCAATCGAGGTGTCCGTGCTCGGCTGCGCGGTCAACGGGATTGGCGAGGCGCGCCACGCCGACTTCGGCATCACGGGGGCGAAGGACATGGGCATGATCTACTCCCGGGGCGAGCCTCTCAAGAAGGTGCCGACCGAGCGGCTGGTCGACGAGCTCTTCGCTGAGATCGACCGCTACTACGAGGCGGGCAAGCAGGTCGTGCGTGACGAGGTGCGGGCCGCCGAGGCCCGCCAGTGGTTGTCGGAGAACGAGGACAGCACTGCGATGACGCCCGAGCGCATGGCCGCGATGGAAAAGGCCGCCGCCCACCTCGACGAGGACGTCTCGCCGGTGGCGGGCCGCCGCTTTACCCGCGCCTGAGCCCGGCTTCCGGGGACCTCAGTAGACCTTCTCGGTCGGGACCAACGGGGCGTCGAGCCCGTGGTCGACGCCGTGCACCTGCATGTACACGGCATAGCCCAGGTCCATGATCAGCAGCGTGGCCACCATCGCGGCGGCCAGCCGGCGGCGGTCCTTGACCACCCACGCGGCGGCCACGTAGAACACCGGAGCGGCCAGGAACATGACCCGCCCCCAGTCCAACGCGAACGTGCACGAGATCACACACAGCGCCACGAGCACCAGGCTCTGACGGGCGAATTTGAGCGTCCACAGCGCGAACGGCGCCGCGATCCAGATCGGCCCGAACGTGTAGGCCAGCCGGCGCAGCTGCACCTTCCAGCCGCCGTTCTGCACGCCCTCCTTGATCACGTTGAAGCGAGCGCTGATGAACGTCCCCGGCCACTCCTTGCCGCGGGCGTCGATCGACGTACGCATGAACAGGTACAGCAGCAGCGGGGCCGCCGACACGTACACGGTGTCGCGCAACGCCTCGCGGTCAAACGGCCGCTGCGCCCAGACCACGTAGGCGAACGGGATCAGGAACAAACTCGATTCGCGCACGGCGGCGCCGATGAACATCGTGATCGCCAGCGCCAGCCGCTGCCGGCGCAAGATGAACAGGGTGCCGACCGTGAGGATCAGCAACGACTCGGGGTCGACGTTACGGCCGTTGCGGAGCAGGACGACCAGCGCGGGCGGCGATAGCACCAACCCGATCATCAACGCCGCCGACAGCGTCGACCCGATCCCGAACATCCGCAGGATCGTGAACAGCACGCCGCCGGTCGCGGCCAGCGCCAGCAGCGCCAGCAGCGTGAACGACGTGGCGTGCGAGAACGGCAGCACGTGCACGATCCACGGGACCGCGACGCGGTAGGCGTAGGGGAACGTGTGCGGCCCGCTCGGGTGCGTGGCCATCCGCTCGTAGTAGGGGTCGTCGCCCTGGATCCCCCGCTCGTGCTTGATCACCAGATCGGCGATCACCATCACGACCAGGCAGGCGAGGCCGACCCAGAGCGCAGGCGGCAGTTTGCTGGCGTTCAGCCGGGCCGATCCGCCCAGGCGCAGCGGCGAAGGCCTGCGGATCGCCTGGGGTGAGGCGTCGGCGTTCAAGGGACGGCGCTGGGCCCGCGTCGAGGCGGGCCCAGATCATCGCAGCGCTAGGGCCGGCTCAGAAGGCCTCGGCGACCTTGGCCCAGTCGACGACGTTCCACCAGGCGTCCAGGTAGTCGGGCCGGCGGTTCTGGTAGTTCAGGTAGTACGCGTGCTCCCACACGTCGACGCCGAGGATCGCGTTCTTGCCGTCGCTGATCGGGTTGTCCTGATTGGGCGTCGAGGCGATCGCCAGGTTCGACCCGTCCTTGATCAGCCACGCCCAGCCGGAGCCGAAGCGCTTGATGCCGGCGTCCTTGAACTGGGCCTTGAAGTCGTCGAAGGATCCGAACGACGAGTTGATCGCGTCAGCCAGCGCGCCGTCGGGCGCGCCGCCGCCGTTGGGCGACATCCACTCCCAGAACAGCGAGTGGTTGTAGTGACCGCCGGCGTTGTTGCGGACGGGGCCCTGCTTGTCCTGCGGAAGCGAGCCGAGGTTCTGAAGGACCTCCTCGACCGGCTTGTCAGCCCACTCGGTGCCTTCGAGCGCGGCGTTCGCTTGGGTCACGTACGCCTGATGGTGCTTGTCGTGATGCAAGCGCATCGTCTGCTCGTCGATGTGCGGCTCGAGCGCGTTGTAGTCGTAGGGGAGGGGCGGCACTTCGTACGCCATACGATCTCCTTGCACTGAGGCTTCTTCAGGGAAATCTCGTTCTATCAGAAGGGGGGTGGTGGCCGGCCGGCACAGGCGTCGTGCGCGTCGTCCTGGATACGCTTGCGCTGTGAACGCCCCGTGACCCGCCTCTCTACCTATTTTCTGCCCACCGAGCGCGAGCCCCCGGCCGATGCCGAGGCGATCTCGCACAAGCTGATGGTCCGCGCCGGGCTGATCCGCCAGGTCGGGTCGGGGCTGTGGTCGTGGCTCCCGGCCGGCTGGCGCGTACACCGACGGATCGTCGAGATCGTGCGCGAGGAGATGAACGCGATCGGCGGCCAGGAGCTGCTGATGCCGGTGCTGCACCCGGCCGAGCCGTGGCGGCGCAGCGGCAGGTATCCGATCGAGGAGCTGTTCAAGCTTCAGGACCGCCGCGGCGCAGAGATGGTGTTGGCGATGACCCACGAGGAGATCGTCACCCTGCACGTGGCCGCCGCGGTGCGCTCCTACCGCGAACTGCCGATGATCCTCTACCACTTCCAGGTTAAGGAGCGCGACGAGCCGCGGCCGCGCGCCGGCATCCTGCGCACGCGCGAGTTCATCATGAAGGACGCGTACACGTTCGACCGCGACCGCGAGGGGCTGGACGAGCAGTACTCCAAGCACGTGGTCGCCTACGACCGGATCATGGACCGCTGCGGGCTGGAGTGGTACCGGGTCGAGTCCGACGTCGGGATGATGGGCGGCTTCGGCGCCCACGAGTACATGGCACCGTGCGCTGCGGGCGAGAACGATGTGGTGCTCGCCCCCGGCTACGCCGCCAACCTCGAGGTCGCCGCCGCTCAGGCCCAGCCGGTGGCGCTGCCGCCGCCACTGGACGCGCCCGAGGAGGTCCACACGCCGGGGATGACGACCGTCGAGGCGGTCGCCCGCGCCCTGGAGGTCCCCAACGGCGCGCTGCTAAAGGCGTTCCCGGTGATCGTCGACGGCGACCGGATGAAGGTCGCGATCGTGCGCGGCGACCATCGCGTCAACGAGATCAAGCTGGCGCTGGCACTCCAAGACGAGTTCCGCCCGGCGCACCCCGACGAGGTCGCGCAGCGGCTGGGGCCGCCCGGGTTCATCGGGCCGGTCGGCACCGATCTGCCGATCCTGCTCGACGAGGCGGTGCTGTCCGGCGGCTACGTGACCGGTGCCAACAAGCCCGACGCCCACCTGCGCGGGGTGCAGCCCGGGCGCGACTTCCCGTTTGCAGCCAGCGACATCCGCACGGTCGTCGCGGGCGACACGATCAACGGCTCCGCCGTCCGGATCGAACCCGCGATCGAGGTCGGCAACATCTTCAAGCTCGGCACGCGCTTCTCGGAGCCGCTCGGCGCCACCTACCTGGACGAGTCCGGCCACGAACAGCTGATCTGGATGGGCTGCTACGGGTTCGGGCCCGCGCGGGCGGCTGCCGCCGCGGTCGAGCAGTACGCCGATGAGCAAGGGATCTCGTGGCCGCGCACGATCGCCCCGTTCGACGTCGAGCTCGTCGGGCTGGGCCGCCCCGGGACCGAGGAGCACGCGCTGGCCGAGCGGCTCTACCGCGAGCTCGAGGCGGAGGGCCTGCAGACGCTGTATGACGACCGCGAGGCCGGCCCCGGCGAGAAGTTCGCCGACGCGGAGCTGCTCGGCTGTCCGGTGCGGATCACCGTGGGTCGGCGGACGCTGGCGGCCGGCGAGCTCGAGGTCCAGATCCGGCGGGGGCTGGAGCAGCGAAGCGTCCCGATCGCGGGCGCCGCCGCGGCGATCGCTGAGATCTGGCGAGAGCTTCCCTGACGACGCCGGGCCGGTCGCCGTGACCAACCCGATCTCGAAGCGCCGGCTGTTCGGGATCGACCGCTCGGGGCCGCCTCCGGACGCCACCCAGTCCGGGCACCCGCTGAACCCGTGGACGATCCCGAACGTGATCGGCTACGTCCGCCTGGCCGGGATCCCGGTGTTCCTGATCATCGCCCTGTCCAGCGGCGACGGCGAGAGCACGGCCGCGGCGCTGGTGTTCGGGCTGATCGGGTGGGCTGACTATCTCGATGGGTTCGCGGCGCGGCTGACCGGGCAGTACAGCCGGCTGGGGGCGTTGCTGGACCCGGTCGTCGACCGCTTGCTGGTGGTGTCGGGGATGGTCGTGTGCTGGCACTTCGAGCTACTGCCGCGGTGGGCGATCGCGATCGTGATCGCGCGCGAGCTGGGGATGCTGGCGCTGAGCCGGTACGGCCTCCGGCACGGGGTCGAGCTGAAGATCAACTGGCCGGGGCGGCTCGGGGTCGCGCCGATCATGGGCGCGCCGTTCTTTGCGATGCTCGGGCTGCACACGATCGCGCTGGTGCTGCTGTACCTCGGGATGGCGCTCGCGCTGACCGCGACGGCGCTGTACGTGCGCCGCGGGGTGACGGAGGTCAGGGCCCAGGAGGCTCGCTCGCGGGGCGCACAATCTCCATAAGTCCGCAACATCCGGGCAAACTCTCAAGCTGAGCTTGACCCTCTGAATGCGGCGGCTATACTCGCTCACTCGTCAATACGACCCTGGGGGTCTGATCGTATGGAGACATTTCCCGACCTCGGCTCGCTGGGAGACCAGGAGCTAAAGGAGCTGATCAAACAGCTCACCGAGGAGGAGATGGAGATCTCATATCAGCGGCGGATCCTGCACGGGAAGATCGACATTCTGCGAGCGGAGCTGGTGAATCGCCTGCGCAAGAAGGACGAGAGCGGGGAGCTGGTCATCACCGGAGCCGATGTCCAGCAGCTGACCGACATCCTGGCCGGCCGGGTGCCTACCGCCGACCCCGAATGAACGGCCCGCGGACCCACGACGAAGACGGGCACTACTAGGTGGCCCTGCACTGCCCCGAGTGTGGATTTGCCAACGCCGAAGGCGCCAACTACTGCCAGCGCTGCGGTGCCTTCCTGGCGCAGACCGAGGCGCCCACCGGCACCACCACGGCCACGTACAAGATCGGCGAGACCGGGGAGATCGAGGAGATCAACCTCGAGGACGTCGCCGCCCGGGGCGCCGCGCTAGTGATCCGCGCCGGGGGCGGACGGGCGGGCGAGAGCTTTCCGCTCGAGGGTGAGCGGATGACCGTTGGGCGGCGGCCCGACAGCGACGTGTTCCTCGACGACGTAACCGTGTCCCGCGACCACGCGGTGCTCGTCCACCGGGGCAGCGACTACTACCTCGACGACCTCGGGTCGCTGAACGGCACCTACGTGAACCGCAGCCGGATCGAGTCCCACCGGCTCAGCGACGGCGACGAGCTCCAGGTCGGCAAGTACAAGCTGGCGTTCCTGAGCCGCTGATGGCGACCCCCGAGACAAGCGAGCCGACCGCGGCGCTTCCCGAGCCACCCGAGCCCCCGGAGCCCGAGACCGACTCGGACCGCCCGCGGCAGAAGGCGGTCACGATCGGGGCCGTGTGCAAGGCGCTGGTCCAGGAGTTCCCGGACATCTCGATTTCGAAGATCCGCTACCTCGAGGACCAGAAACTGTTGTCGCCGCGGCGCACCCAGGGCGGCTACCGGCTCTACACGCAGTCAGACATCCAGCGCCTGCGGACGATCCTGCGCCTGCAGCGCGACGAGTTCCTGCCGCTGCGGGTGATCCGCCAGGAGCTGGCCGGCGGGCGCACCGAACGCGAGGTGGCACCGTCGGGCGACGGTCGCCCGCTGCGCCGGACGGTCGTCGCCGCTCGCGATCCCGGCGCGATGTACTCGCTCGACGACGTGGTCGAGGAGACCGGTGCCGACCCCACCTTGGTGCGCGAGCTCGTGGACTTCGGGGTGATCAAGGGCGACGTGCGCAGCGGCAGCCGCTACTTCGACGAGACCGAGCGCGAGATCGTCCGCGCGGTCTCCGAGCTCGCCCGCTACGGCGTCGGCGGGCGCAACCTCCGCGTGTTCCGCAGCTCGGCCGACCGCGAGGCGCAGCTGCTGCAGAGCATCCTCGCCCCGGCGCTGCGGTCGCGCAATCCCGAGCGCCGCAAGGAGGCGATTGAAGCGCTCGAGAACCTCGCTTCGGTGACCACCCATCTGCGCCACCTGCTGCTGATCCGCGACTTACGCAACATCGTCACGTAGTTAGCCGTCGTCCACTGAGCGCCGACCTGCACAGCTACATACGCGACATCCCCGACTACCCACGGCCGGGGATCGTGTTCAAGGACATCACGCCGCTGCTGGTCGCGCCGGAGGCGCTCGACGGCGCTGTCGTCGAGCTGGCCGAGCTCGCAGCGCCGCTGTCGGTCGACCTGGTCGTGGCCGCGGAGGCCCGCGGCTTCATCCTCGGCGGGGCGCTCGCGCGCCAGCTCGGCGCCGGGTTCGTGCCCGCCCGCAAGCCCGGGAAGCTGCCGCACGAGACGCTCCGTGTCCAGTACGGGCTCGAGTATGGGATCGATTCGCTCGAGGTCCACATCGACGCGCTCGCCCGCGGCGCCCGGGTGCTCGTGCACGACGACCTGCTGGCCACCGGCGGCACCGCCAGGGCCGTTTGCGACCTGGTGGCCCGGCTCGGAGGCACGATCGTCGGATGCGTGTTCCTGGTCGAGCTGAAGTTCCTGGGCGGTCGCGAGCGGCTGGCGCCGTACCCGGTCCACGCACTGATCGGCTACGACGACTGACGATGCCGACCACGGTCTACACGCACACGATCGCCGTGCCCCAACAGCGGATCTGGGAGGTACTCGAGGACCCCCACCACATGCCTCGGTGGTGGCCCGGGGTGACGCGCGTGGAGGGCGTCGACGAGGAGCACTGGACCGAGGTGTTCATGACCAAGCGCGGCCGGCCCGTTCGCGCGGACTTCCATCTGATCGTGTCCGAGCCCCCGTGGCGGCGCGCCTGGGAGCAGGAGGTGGCCGGAACGCCGTTCGAGCGCGTGCTCGACGAGTCGGTGACCGAGATCATGCTCGAGCCCGACGTCGCCGGCACCACCCAAGTGACGATCGCCGAGCGCCAGAAGCTGCGCGGCTACTCGCGAACCGGGGGGTTGCTCATGCGCCGGGCGACCAAGCGCCGGCTCCAGGAGGCGATCGAGGGTCTCGAGCGGGCCTGCGGAGCCGGTCCGGACTAGAGTCCCTTCAGCTGGCCCTGAAGGACGATCGGCCCCGGCCCCTTCGGGCTCTGCTGGGTCTCCTTGGTGACCAGCAGCTGCTCGTAGTGCTTGGCGTTGGCGGGGAGCGCGCTCTCGGCCTGGAGGACGCCGTTGCTGCCGACCGACGGGTTGACGAAGCCGAGGATGTGGCTGTCCTTGGCCGTCTTGTAGAGCCACACGGCGTAGGCGTCGTGCTTGCCGTTGGCGGGCAGGTTCTGGGCCCGGATCGCGATCCCGGCCTTGCCGCCCTGCTTGAGGACGAGCGCGACCCCGACGGCCTTGCTGCCCTTGCTCGGCGAGGTCAGGTTGATCTGCGCCACGAGGTGGGCGCCGTTGGTCGCCGTCGTCGAGCTGCTGGGCGTCGTCGTGGTGGAAGTCGGGGTCGTGGAGGTCGTCGCCGTGGACGTCGCGGCCGGCTGGGAGGCGGCGGGCGTGGTGTTGTCGTGGCTGCTCTTGTGAGTGGCGATCAGGATGACCGCGACGACCACGCCCGCGACCACCAGCGCGCCGAGCGACAGCAGCGCGATCCCTCCGCGCCGCGAGGCCGGGCGCTCCTGCGGTCCGTCCGGGGGCGGGGCGCCATTGGCCGGTGGCGAGCCATCGTCCGGCGCGGCAGCCGCCACGACGGGCTCCTCGGAGGTCCGCTCGGCCGTGGCCGCCGCAGCGGGCTCGGAAGCCACCGCGTCGTCCGGGATCTCCGGGAGCGGCTTGGCCGAGATCGGCCCCAGCTCGGAGGCCAATGACCGCGCCCAGGCGCGCTCGCTCGCCGACTGCGAAAGGTGCTCGCGGGTGTCGTCGGCGACGCGCGGCGGCAGCTGTCCGAGCAGGTAGTCGGTGATCAGTGCCCGGCGCTCCGGCGGAACCCGGGTCTGCGGTCCGAGCGCGTCGAACGCCGACAGCGCCCGCTCGCGGACCCCCGCGCGGTCGATCGACAGCAGCTTGGCGATCTCGTCGTAGCCGCGCCCCTGCTTGAGCACGAGCTCGAGAACGGCGCGCTGATCGCCTGCAAGACGGTCTAGAGAGGACATCGAGGCATTTAGCGTAGACAAGCGCGAACCGCGAGGGGGCCGTCGGACCAGTGCCGCGTGAACGGTAAGGTGCCGCGGCGAATGGAGGCGCAGCCCCGATTGCGACTACCGGTGGCGCTCGACCGAGGGTTCGATGGCCTCTACGGGCTCGAGCTCACCGAGCTCACCGACGAGCTGGTGCGCGGACGCGTGGCCGTCAGCGACGAGATCAAGCAACCCACCGGGCTCGTCCACGGCGGCGTGTACGCGGCGATCGCCGAGTCGCTGGCGTCCTATGGGACCGCGTCGGCGGTGGTCGGAGACGACAGGCTGGCGGCCGGGCTCTCCAACCAGACCAGCTTCCTACGGCCGATCACCGAGGGTTCGATCGAGGCCGTGGCGACCAGGCGCCACCGCGGCCGCACCACCTGGGTGTGGGAGGTCGAGATGTCCGACGACCAGGGGAACCTGTGCGTGCTCTCCCGCGTGACGATCGCAGTCAGGGAGCGCTAGCGTCCGACCGCCCCTGAGCCCCCCGGCCCAGCCAGAACTGGATGAAGGTCCGCAGCTGGGGGTCCGTGGGGCCCGGGACCGTGATCGCGTGCGCCCAGGCCAGGCCCAGCAGCCCGTGGGTACCGGGCCGCCGGGCCAGGATCACCGCCTGACCGGCCGCGACCAGCGCCGGGGTGAACGGCGGCGCCAGCGACGAGGCGAGCGTCCCCAGACCGGGCGGCGGCCTGTCACCGCCGTACATGACCACGACGTTGCCCTGCTCGAGCGCCTCCAGCAGCTGATCGGTGCTCAGCTTGCGCTCGTCATGGCGCACCGGGACCGGCACGTGCGCGCCGCTGGTCGGTGGGTCGGAGTCGTATCGGGGGTGGGTGGCACCCGGCTTCAGATGCGCGTGCCCGAGGTCTGGGAGCGCTCTGCCGGGGCCGGTGACGACCGCCGACACGCCCGCCTGGTCACGGCCGGCGAAGAACCCCGACAGCAGCGCGATCAGCCCGAATGCCAGCGCCAGCGACGCGACGACGATCGCGATGCGCTCGAGAACGACTCCGGGCTTCACCCAGCCGCGCGGATGGCGCGCCGCCCGGACTCAGGCGCGGCTCCGCCCGGTCCGTTGCCGGTCGGAGCCCCGGCAGCGGCGGCGAGTTCGTCGATCGACGAGCGTAGGTCGTCGGTCAGCGACTCCACGTCGGGCAGCGCGTCGAAATCTGCGTCGAAGCCGAAATTCAGCTGGCCGTTGTAACTCATGATCGCGATCCCCAGCGCGGTGTTCTCGGCCAGCGGGACCATCGGGTAGATCGCCACGAGCTCGCGCCCGAGCATGTACAGCGCGTGCTGGGGTCCGGGGACATTGGTCACGACCAGGTTGAACAGTCGTTGGCGGGCCTGGAGCCGGGCCGCTTGCGCCATGATCGTGGGAGGCGCGAAGCCCGACAGGCCGGTGAGAACCTGGGCGCCCACCGCCTGGCCGGACTCCTTGATCCCCTCCATCGCCTCGGTGATCGTGTGGAGGCGCTCGACGGGGTCGGTCATCCCAACCGGCAGCGGCGCCCACATCGCGGCCACGCGGTTGCCGAGCGCCCCGCGCTCGAGGTCGCTGCGCACCGAGACCGGCACCATCGCCTTGAGCACAAGCTCGTCGGTGGAGTGGCCCGCCCGTCGCAGGTAGCGGCCCAGCGCGCCGGCGACGACGGTCAGCACGACGTCGTTGACGGTCCCGCCGAGTGAGTTCTTGATCGCCTTGAACTGCGCCAGCTCGCTGTGCACCCACGTGAACCTGCGGTGCGGTCCGATCCTCACGTTGAACGGGCTCGGCGGCGCGGCCCGCACTCCGACCCAGGCCAGCGCCCCGACGCCGACCAGCGACTCCCCGGCCTTGCGGGCGACCCGGCGGGGACCACGGAGCGTGGCCCGGACGCCGCGCACGATCTCGGCCGGGGCCGTGGAGCGCTCGACCAGCGCGTCGGCGAGCAGCTGCGCCTTGCTCGGCAGCGGCCGCGGGACCCACTCGTGCTCGGGCGCTGCAACCGGCATCGGATCCGGAGCAGAGTCGAACAGCACCGTGACGATGTCGACTCCCGAGACGCCGTCGACGAGCGCGTGATGGGTCTTCGAAAGCAGCGCGAAGCGGTCGCCGGCGAGTCCCTCGACCAGCCACAGCTCCCACAGCGGGCGGTTGCGATCGAGCGCCTGGGAGAAGATCCGGCCGCTGAGACGCTTGAGGTCGGATTCGCCGCCTGGCCGCGGCAGCGCGGTGTGCCGGACGTGGTAGGTGAGGTTGAAGTGGGGATCATCGACCCACACCGGCCGCCCCTGGTTCAGCGGCACGAACGCGAGCCGCTGGCGGTACCGGGGGACGAGGTGGAGCCGCGAGTCCAACAGCCCGAGGAGCTCGTCATAGGTGGGCGCCTGGCCCCTGAACACCGTGCAGGCGGCGACGTGCATGTGCGCCGCGTCACGCTCGAGATGCAGGAACGAGCTGTCGAGTCCCGTCAGCCGGTCGGGGTTGGTCATGCGCTGATTCTGGCAGGACCCGACCCGCGGGGCGCGGAATCGCTGTGTGACCGATGTCACAGTTGTCGGCGAGCTTTCCTGTCACATTAATCGGCTGATTCGACCTGCCGAGTCGCCACTGCACGGTGCGGTGGCGAGCGGGGGACCCAATTGCCGGGCATTGCGCACCACCGCCCGGCCGGGGCGAATCGACCGCCACGGATGAATCGGCGGTTGTAGCGACTCGTTCGCGCTACGCGCGATCAGGCCGCGAGCCCGTCAGCTAACTCCGCAGGCGCCCGGTCGAGAGTACATAGGAGGTCCTCCAACGTGAGGCCCAAGTCAAGGATGCGAACGTCGCGTCGCGTGTACGCGGCTGCGTTCGCAGTGATGCTTGCAATCCCGGCCACGGCGGTCGCGCTCACCGCCAGGCCTTCGACCGGCGGCACCGCCGCCGTCGCCCCGACCGACACCACGAGCGCGATCAAGGCCAACGTCAGCCGGCGCCACGTCGAGTACGGCCAGACCGTGACGATCAAGGGCGCCGCCTCGCCGGCGCAGCCGGGCCAGAGGGTCGAGCTTCGGTCCACCACCGCTGGCAGCCACTCCTGGCGCACCGTCGCCTCGGCGGCCGAGCGCCACGACGGCAGCTTCCGGATGACCACCCCGATGCGCCGGTCCGCGAGGCTGCGGGTCGTGAGCGCAGCGGGGGCGGCGAGCACGCCGCAACGGGTCACGGTTGCCGCCCGGCTACAGCTGCAGACGGACTCAATCGACGTGGTGGCCGGCCACGCGAGCGCAGTGCGCGGCACGCTGCTGCCCGGTATCTCGGGTCGCAAGGTGCGCCTCGAGGGCCGTCAGAGCGACGGCACCTGGCACCTGCTCACCACCGACCGCACCGGCTCGCGGGGCGGCTTCGGGCTGCACTACGCAGGCGGCGACGCCTCGAGGCTGCGCGTGCACTTCGCCGGCGACCGCCAGAACACCCGCGCGGCCAAGTCGGCCGGTCAGCTGACCGTGTTTGAACCGTCGATGGCGTCGTGGTACTACGACGACACCGGCGCGACCGCGTGCGGCTTCCAGGCTCACTACGGCGTGGCCAACCGCACGCTCCCGTGCGGGACGAAGGTCAGGTTGCGCAACGGCAGCCACGAGGTCACGGCCACGGTCGACGACCGCGGCCCGTTCGTCTCCGGGCGGACCTGGGATCTCGGCATCAACACCCGCAACGCCCTCGGATTCGTCGGCATCGGGTCGATCTGGGCCAGCGTGTAGCAGCGGCGCGGGTCGGAAATTCGGTGCCACCGAGAGTGGCCACTGGTGGATGGCGTGCAAGTACGCAGGAGCCGTGGCGTGGCGGAGCTACGCGAGGCGACGAGGACGCCGCACGACGCCGCCAGGGGCTGCTCGAATGGCATCCAAGTTCCGATTCGCGGCGCTGACGTCTGGCGCCTCTCGTAGCCTCCGGAGCATGCGAGGCCGCTGCGTCGCTCACTTGGACATGGACGCGTTCTATGTCTCGGTCGAGCTGCGCCGGCGGCCCGAGCTCCGCGGGCGGCCCGTGATCGTGGCCGGGACCGGGCCGCGCGCGGTGGTCACGACCGCCTCGTACGAGGCCCGCAAGTTCGGCGTCGGGTCAGCGATGCCGGCAGCCCGGGCGCGGCGGCTGTGCCCGGACGGGGTGTACTTGGCGCCCGACTTCGCCTACTACCGCGAGGCCTCACGCGAGGTGATGGCGATCGTCCGCTCCCACGTCGAGACCGTCGAGGTGATCGGGCTCGACGAGGCCTACATGGAGCTCACCGGCCTGCCCGCGCCGCACGCGTCGATGCGCCGCGTCCGCGAGCAGATCGAGGCGCAGACCGGCCTGCACTGCTCGATCGGGATCGGGCCGAGCAAACTCGTGGCCAAGGTCGCCTCCGACGCCGAGAAGCCCCGCGGGTTCGTGGTGCTGACCCGCGAGCAGGCCTGCGACCGGTTCGCCGGCTCGCCGTGCGGGCTGGTGCCGGGGATCGGGCCTAAGACCGCCGAGCGCCTGCGTGCGCTCGGGATCGACACGCTGGGCAAGCTCGCCTCGGCGCCCGACGTCAAGCTCGCCGAGCGGTTCGGGGCGCGGATGGCCGCAGAGCTGCGGCGCCGCGCGCGCTTCGAGGACGAATCGCCGGTCACCCAGGAGCGCAAGGTGATCTCCGAGTCCCGGGAGACCACGTTCGACTACGACGTCGCCGACCAGCAGCGCTTGGAGGAGATCCTGCAGACGCTGGTCGACCAGCTGTGCACGACGCTCACGGCCAAGCGGCGCGGCGGGCGCACGGTCGGCATCAAGGTGCGCCTCGACGACTTCTCGACGCACACCCGGGCGCGGACGCTAGCCGAGCCGGTGGGCTCGGCGGATCGGGTTGGGCCGGTGGCGCTCGACCTGCTCAGGCGGTTCGCGGCGCCACGGCCGGTACGCCTGCTCGGCGTGCGCGTGGCCGCGCTGGTGCCGGCCTCATCGGAGGCCGACGAGCAGCTCAAGCTCGCGGTCTAAAAGCCGGGCGGGCTATCAGTAGAGCGCGGAGGCCAGGCGCCGGCGGTATTCGCGCGCCAGCGGGTCGTCCACGCCGAGCTCGTCGAGGATCCCGATCACCACGCGCCGGATGTCGTCGCGCGCGCCGTCAGCCGAGGGCAGCGCCGCTAGCAGCAGGTCGAGCGCACGCTTGCGGTTGCCCGCGTCGAGCTCCGCGAACGCCTCGCTCAGGTCGGGGCTGGGAGACTGGCCATTGGCCGCGGCCGCCGCCTGCTCCAGGCCGATCTGCGCGGCGAGCCCATCGGCGGCGAAACTGCCGGGCACGGCGCCGAGCGTCTGCAGCGCCGCGGCGGTGTCGCCGCGGGCGCGGAGGATCTTGGCGTACGCGACGGCGGCGTCGGCGCGGGTGGGCTCGAGCTCAAGCGCCCGGCGCAGGGAGTCCTCGTCGCCCTGGTCCACCAGGTCGTCGGCTTCGGACGGCAGCAGCGAGTCGAGAAACTGGTCGACCGCCTGCGGGGGCTGCGCGCCCGTGAACTCGGCGACCACCTTGCCGTCGCGGAAGGCCTTCACCGCGGGGATCCCCTGGATCCCGAACATGCGCGAGATCGTGGGGTTGGCGTCGACATCGAGCTTGAGCAGCTCGAGCTTGCCCGCGCGGGCGGCGGCGGCGCGCTCGAGCACGGGGCCCAGCTGACGGCAGGGACCACACCACTCGGCCCAGAAGTCGACTACGACGGGCAGCTCACGGGAGCGCTCGATAACCGCTGATTCAAACGTTGTCTCGGTGACATCCATGCTCTTGATGGTAGCGATACACCAATCGAGCTAACCTTACGTCCACGTCAATTTCGGCCGACACCCCGACCGTGCTCGTGGACGACCTCGTCGTCAGCTTTGGCGACGTCATCGCGGTCGGCGGCGTGTCGTTCGCCGTGCAGGCGGGAGAGGCGTTCGGGCTGCTCGGTCCCAACGGCGCCGGCAAGACGACGACCGTGCGCGTGCTGTCCACATTGCTGCCCGCGACCTCCGGCCGCGCGATCGTCGGCGGGTTCGACGTCCGCCGTAACGGCCTCGAGGTCCGCGCCTCGATCGGCTACATCCCGCAGGCGCTGTCGGCCGACGGCGCGCTCACCGCGCGGGAGAACCTCGAGTTCTACGCCCGGGTCACAGCCGTGCCGCGGGCTGTACGCGCCGAGCGGATCGCCGACGCGGTGCAGGCGATGGGAATCGGCGACTGGCTGGACCGGCTGGCGCGGACGCTGTCGGGAGGGATGTTGAGGCGGCTCGAGATCGCCACCGCGCTGCTCAACGAGCCACGGGTGCTGCTGCTCGACGAGCCGACCGTCGGCCTGGATCCCAACGCGCGACGGGTGGTGTGGGAGCGCCTGGACCAGCTGCGAACGGAGTCGGGGACGACGATCCTCGTAACCACGCACCTGATGGAGGAGGCCGAGCGCCACTGCGACCGTCTGGCGATCATGGACCACGGCACGCTGGTGGCCCAGGGAACGCCCGCTGACCTGCTGGTCGCCAACAGCGCGGACACGCTCGAGGACGTGTTCGTCGGGGTCACCGGTCACACGATCGAGGAGGAGGGAGGGAGCATCCGCGATGTCAAGCGTCAGCGCCGCATCGCAGGCCGCCTCGGCTGAGCTGGGGCGCCCGGCCGCGCTCCAGAGCCCGCCGGTCGCGCGGCTGCTGGCCGGTGCGCACGCGATGGGCCGCGCCGAGCTGCAGAAGCTCCGGCACGACTACCTCGACCTGATCACCCGCTCCGTGCAGCCGTTGCTGTGGCTGTTCGTGTTCGGCACGGCGCTGCGCCACAACCGCGTGCTGGCCGCGGGCACCAGCGACTACCGCGCGTACATCGCCCCCGGGGTCATGGCCCAGGCGGCGCTGTTCATCTCGATCTTCTTCGGGCTGGCGGTGATCTGGGAGCGGGACATCGGGCAGCTGCAGCGCCTGCTGGCGACGCCGCTGCCGCGGACGGCGCTGGTGCTCGGCAAGGCGATCGGGGCGTCGGTGCGGGCGCTGGTCCAGGCGACGCTGCTGCTGATCGTGCTGGCGATCACCGGGATCGGCCTGCGCTGGACGGTGCAGGGCGTGATCGGGTCGGTGGCGCTGCTGGCGCTGGGGACGGGCTCGTTCGCGTGCCTGTCGATGATGATCGCCTCGATGGTCAAGACGCGTGAGCGCTTCATGGGCATCGGCCAGCTGATCATGATGCCGCTGTTCTTCGCCTCCAGCGCGCTGTACCCGCTGAGCATCATGCCGGGCTGGCTGCACGTGGTCGCGCGGGTCAACCCGCTGACCTACGAGGTCCAGGGCCTGCGCCAGATGCTGCTCGGGGTCGGCGCTCACGGAGAGGTGTGGCTCGACTTCCTGGTGATGGTCGGGTTCTTCGTGCTCACCGTGTTCGGGGCCACGAAGCTGTATCCGCGCGCGATCCTCTAGAAGTGGCTCGGTTCGGGAATTTGGTGGCACCAAGAGTGGTCACTGGGGGATGCGGCGCGAGGACGCAGGACCCGACGCGTAGCGGAGCTACGCGAGGGGACGAGGACGAAGCGCAGCGCCCCCAGGGGCCGCTCGACTGCCGGCGAATTCCCGAAGCGGGACACTAGCCTCCGGTCATGGCCGAAGGCTTCGCGCAGCGCGATCGGGTGCGTCTGGCGTACCAGGACGACGGCGAGGGCGATCCGGTGGTGCTGCTCCATGGCCTCACCGCCACCCGCCGCTATGTGGTGATGGGCTCCCGGGCGCTCGAGCGCTCGGGCCACCGGGTGATCGCCTACGACGCCCGCGGCCACGGGCAGTCCTCGCCCGCGCCGAGCCCCGACGCATACGGATACGACGAGCTCGCGGCCGACCTCGAGGCCGTGCTCGACGACCGCGGGATCGAGCGGGCCGTGCTCGTGGGGGCCTCGATGGGAGCCCACACTCTCCTGCGGTTCGCGCTCGATCGACCCCTGCGAGCGTCGGGCCTGGTGGTGATTACGCCGGCGTTCGATCCGCAGACCAACGACGAACGCCGCCGGCTGGCTCACTGGGACGCGCTCTCCGACGGCCTGCGCACCGGCGGCATCGACGGCTTTTTGGCCGCCTACGGCCGCCCCAAGGTCGCCGAGCAGTGGCAGGACACCGTGGTCAAGGTGATTCGCCAGCGGCTGTCGCTGCACGAGCATCCCGACGCGCTGGCCGACGCGCTGCACGAGGTTCCGAGGTCGCATCCGTTCGGCGCGATCGACGAGCTCGGCGCGATCGCGGTCCCGGTCGCAGTCGTGGCCAGCGACGACGACGCCGACGCCGAGCATCCGCGGGAGATGGGGGAGGCCTACGCGGCCGCGATTCCCGGGGCGCAGCTGGTCACCGACGAGCCCGGGCGGTCTCCGATCGCCTGGCAGGGCAGCCAGCTCTCGAAGCTGATCGCTGCGGTGGCCGAGCGGGCGCGGCAGTCGTGAGCGCGCAACCGGTCGGATACTCGGGCACGCCGCTCGTGCGCAAGCTCGCGATCAAGCCCGAGGCCAGGCTGGCGCTGATCGGCGCCCCCGACGGGTTCGACGTGACGCTCGGAGGGCTCCCCTCGGGGGTCGTGGTCCGGCGGTCGCCGCGCGGCGGCTTCGACGTCGGGGTGGCGTTCTTCTCCCAGCGCCGGGCGTTGCAGCGCCGGCTGCCGGCGCTGAAGGAGGGGCTCGCGCCCGCCGGCGGCCTGTGGATCGCCTGGCCCAAGCGGGCGTCGGGAGTGGACACCGACCTGACCGAGACCGTCGTCCGCGAGCTCGGCCTCGCAGCCGGGCTCGTGGACAACAAGGTCTGCGCGATCGATCAGGTCTGGTCGGGCCTGCGGTTCGTGTACCGGCTGGCCGACCGGCCGTAATCGCCGGGCGCTAGTGCCGCTAGCCCATCGTCACCTGCTGGGTCTTGGCGCGGTTGGGCGCCAGGTAGCCGTTGCCGCCGTAGTGGATCAGGACCCGGACGTGGACGTGTCCGTCGACCCGGCCGTGGCGGGGGAGCTTGAAGAACGTGGTCGTGCCCGAGAACGTGCAGTTGCCCGCGACCGGGATCAGGCCGACGCCGACGCGGCGGTTGCCGACCAGGAACTTGGTCGTCACCTGGCCGTTGCAGGCGAACGTGCCCGGGATGCCCTTGCGGTCGATCGTGCCCGAGGTCGTGAACGAGTACGGGCGCTTGCGGTCGGTGCCGGGCTTGATCTTCGCCTTGACGCCGGCGACCGGGCGCTTGGACGGATGGGTCATCAGCACGCCATCGGCGCCGACCGTCGAGGCCACGCTGCCGTGCAGTGCGACGATCCGGTAGTGGAACACCGTGCCGGGGGTCAGGCCGGACAGCTGCGAGGCGACCGACACGGGGACGCTGCCGTTGGGCAGGGTCGTGGCGATCGTCTGGTTGGTGTACGCGGTGGTGAGGCCGTACTGGAACTCCCAGGTGGTGGCCGCACGGTTGGGGTTGATGACCCCGGTGACGGTTGCCGCCGTGGCGGACACGTCGGTCGCCGGGCCGGTGGCCACCGCCGGAGGCGGCGGGCCGGCGGTCTTGAACGCGCGGTCGCGGCCGACCGAGACGCCGGAGCGGCTGATCGCGACGAGCCGGTAGTGATAGACGGTGCCGGGGATCAGCTTCACGGCGGTGCCGCGGGCGGCCACCGCCGCGCTCTTGCTCCCAGCCGAGTGCGACGGCGTGCTGACGCCGTAGGCGGTCGTCAGCCCGTACTGGAACACGTAGGTGGTGGCCCGCCCGTTCGGGTTGACCGAGCCGTGCAGCACCGCCGTGGTCTGGGTCCGTCCGGTCACCGCCCCGGTCGTGACTGACGGCGACGACGCCGCCACCGCGACGGCGGTGATACATCCGGCGGCCACCAGGACCGCCGTCAGCACCTGCAGCTTGCGCTTCACTCCCCGCCTCCTTGGTCGTTTGCAGCACTTCTATACCGATAGAAGTGCGGAAGTTGCGCGCGGGTGACCGGGGCGGGCAGAGTCCGGACATCCGGCCGGTGCGCCGCTCCGCTAGCGACCGGTGTGAGCTAAGTCACGTTGACTTTCCAAGTAGGAAAGACTACCCTGACTTTCCCACTAGGAAAGAAAGAAGGTCATGGAACAAAGACTCACACCACAGGAGGCACGGGCGGCGCTTGACACCGTCGACCGCAACCGCCTGCGCGTGATCCAGGAGATCGACCTGCCCCGCTGGTATTGGTGGGGGCTGGCGCTCGGCTGGATCGTGCTCGGGTTCATTACCGACCTCCAGCACCCGTGGGTGACCGCGGTCGCCACGTTCGCGTTCGGCGCGATCCACTCCTCGATCGCCGGCCGGGCGACCAGCGGCCGGCACCGCACCCACCAGCTCAGCGTCCGCGCGGACGTCGCCGGGCGCCAGACGACCTGGATCGTGATCGCCGGCCTGATTGGCCTCGCCGGTGTGACGATCGCGATCGCGCTGGCGATGGCGGCCGACGGCGCGGGCCATCCGGTCACGATCGCAAGCGTGTTCGTGGCGCTGCTGATCCTGCTCGGCGGCCCGCAGCTGCTGGCTTGGGTCCGCCGGAGGGCCGCGCGCGCATCGGGGCTATGACGTCGGCGCGCTTCGACGAGCTGATCCACCCGAGCACGCGACTGTCGATCGTCGCGCTGCTGGCGGGGGCGGACTGGGCGGACTTCTCGTTCCTGCGGGACAGGCTCGACCTGTCGGACTCGGCGCTGTCAAAGCAGCTGTCGACGCTCGAGGAGGCCCACTACGTGGATATCGATCGGCCCGTGCGCGACCGGCGCCGGCGCCTGCGCGCGCGACTGACGCCGGTCGGGCGAGAGGCGTTCCACGGCCACGTGGCGGCGCTGCAGCAGATCGTCGGCTCCGCGGAGCTCGAGGGCGAGCTGTCCGGCGAGAACGCGGACGGCTCGCCCGATCTGCCCCGCGCGGCCTGACTCGCCTACGCAGCTCAGCCGTGGACCGGAGCCAGCCGTCGGCGCCGCACGGCCAGATGCCAGACGACCGCGACGACGCCGACCAGCGCCAGTCCGCCGCTGGCCGCGGTGATCGCGGTCGAGACGCCGTGAGCGTCGGCGAGCACGCCGGTGGACACGGCGGTCACGGCCACGCCGCCATACAGGCAGGCCATGAACGCCGAGGTCACCTCGCCGCGGCGGTCGGGAGGCGCCAGGTCATTGATCGTCGTCTGGGCGCCGAACAGCCCGGTGCCGAGGCCCGCGCCCCCGATCACCGACGACGTGAACACCGCCGCCACCGAGTGCAGCGGCAGCGCGATCACGAGGACGCCGAGCCCGATCACGAGGGCCACGAGACCGAGCGGCTGCAGGTCGGCCGGATCGACCGCGGTGCGCTGCAGCCCGAGCTGCACCACGGCCGACACGCCGAGCATCAGCGCGGTGATCGCGCCCAGCAGCGCGAGGTTGCCGGTCCGCAATAGGTCGGCGGCGTAGGAGGGCACCAGCGAGAGGAACAGCCCGCCGGCGGCCCAGCAGACGGCCCCGGTGAGCGCGGCGCGGGCAAACGGTCCGCGAACCCGAGCCGCCACCCGGGGAAGCTCGAGCGACCAGGTCCCGCTGGCCGTCACCGGATCGTCGATCGTTAGCAGGCGGACCAGGGCCGCCGCGACCAGCACCATCGCCACCAGGTAGCAGAGAACCAGCGGCCACGGGGCCCACTCCGCGAGTATGCCGGCGATCAGCGGCGCGACGGCGGCACCGCCGTTGGTGCCGAGCACCGTCGCCGCCGCCGCCCGTCCGTGGTCGCCACTGGGTTCGAGCTCGACCAGTGCGGCGGTTGCGGCAGCGGTCAGCACGCCGGTCGCGAACCCCTGCACCCCGCGGGCTAAGAACAGCCAGACAGTTCCCTGGGCGGCGGCGAACAGGGCCAGGCTGACCCCCGCTCCGAGCAGCCCGGCGGCGATCACGGGTCGCCGACCGAACCGGTCCGACAACTGCCCGAACACGATCAGCGACGGCATCAGCACGACCGCGTAGGTGATGAATATAAGCGTCAGCTCGGTGTCCGAGAAGCCGAACTTCCGGCCGTAGACGGCGTACAGCGGCGCCGGCAGGTTCGACGCCAGCAGCATCGCGAAGATCGCCTGGGCGACGATCAGGAAAGACCGCCGCGACCCCGATCCCGCTGCGGCGATGCCAGGCTCGCGAGCTGTTGCCGCAGGTGGCATGGGCCGCCGATCCTACGGCGCTGCGGATACGCGAGGACCGACGTCAGAACGGCTGTACTTCGAAGAACTCGACGGATGAACGCGACGCTGATGCTCTATACCTGCGGCTCGTTGACGAATGCGGCTGCAGCGATGACGACTACGCGCAGGTGCTGGAGCGGCTCCTCTCGCATGTCGTCATCTAGGAGCCACCCGACCTCGGTGGGTGCAAGGATCTGCTCCGGCAACGTGGGCTTCAGAAGGGGGCGGGATCATGGGGGACGACCCATCGGCGACGGGCGCAGGCTTCACTCGGCGCCGGGCGATCACGTACGGCGTCGGTGCGACGACGGCCGTGATGGCGCCGGGGCTGCTCGAGACCGTCTGGCCGCAGCGTGTCAACCGGGCGCAGGCCGCGATCGCGGCGACGGTGAGCCGCCACCGCGAGCTGCGCCACCCGCGTGTGCTGCGCAGCCGTCATCGGAGGCTGCACGTTCAGCTGACCTGCCGGCCGGGGGTCGTCCACATGGGGGCGCCCAAGCCGGTGCGGACCTACACGTACGACGGCGTGGTTCCCGGCTACACGTGGGAGCTGCGGGGCGGCGACGTGCTGACGGTCGACCTCCGCAACCGCCTGCCCATGCTCCCGCATCAGCCGAAGATGACGATGGATCGCCCGCACGCGTGGACGACCACTAACCTGCACACCCACGGGCTGCACGTGTCGCCCAGCGGCAACGCCGACAACGTGTTCCTGGAGATCCCGCCGGGTCACCATTACCACTATCGGATCCCGGTTCCCGAGGACCACCCCGCGGGGATCTTCTGGTACCACCCGCACCACCACGGAGCGGTGACCCAGCAGGTCCGCGGCGGCATGGCGGGGCTGATCATCGTTCGCGGCGACCTCGACCGGGTCCCCGAGGTGTCCGTCGCGAGAGAGCGGATCCTGGTGCTGCAATCGATCGAGCTCGGAGCCGACTACGAGCTGCTAGACCCGATCCCCGACCCGACCAAGGAGCAAGCGTTCTTCCCGCGTAAGAATGTCCTGTACACGGTCAACGGCACGCTCACTCCGACGATCACGATGCACCCGGGGGAGGTCCAGCGCTGGCGGCTGCTGAACGCGGCCGAAGGGAAGTTCCTCTCGCTCAAGCTCGAGGGCCACGACCTCAACGTGCTGGCCTGGGACGGGCTGACCATGCATGCGCCGGAGACCGCCGAGCTCGTGATGATGTCGGCGGGCAACCGCGTCGAGGTCCTGGTCAGAGCTGGCAAGCCGGGCGTTTACAAGCTGATGCTGACTCCCGGCTCCAGCCAGAAGCCGAACATCCCGGGGATGCCGGCGTCGATCCCCGAGGCGCAGTCGCGCGCCGAGTTCTTCTGCCGGCTGACGGACGCCAACGCCGAGGTGGCTCGGGGCCTCCAGGATCAGCCGCCGGAGCTCGAGCCGCGAGCGATCGCCACGCTCGTGGTTACGGGCCACGGTCCGGAGATGCACCTGCCCGAGTCGCTGCCGGCGTTCGACCCGCCGATCGGCCCGATCGCCAAGAAGCGCCGCTTCGAGTTCACGGTGTCACGCGACCCGATGAACGAGTTCCTCTCATTCGGGATCGACGGCAAGCAGTTCCAGCCCGACCAGGAGCCCTACCGGGCCAAGCTCGGCACCGCCGAGGAGTGGACGCTGGTGAACGCGTGCGACGACAAGCTGATGGATCACGCGCACGGCTACCACATTCACGTCAACCCGTTCAGGATCACCGACATCAACGGGCGCAAGCTGTCAACGCCGCTCTGGAGGGATACGTTCGTGCTGACCAAACGCTCCGGCGACTCGCTCACGTTCCAGTCCAACTTCGACGATTTCACCGGTAAGTTCGTCGAACACTGTCATGTGATCGCCCACGAGGACCTGGGGATGATGGGGTCCGTGGAGGTGGTCCGATGACCGAGCTGACCCGCCGAGACCTGATCCGCTCGGGCGCCGCCGGCGCGCTCGGCCTGTGGCTGCCGTTCGCGACCGACGCGCGGTCGGCCACCTGGCACGTCCGCGCGGCCAACACGCGAGTGCCGCGGCGCGCGCTGGCAGAGCTCCGCCGAGCGCTGCATGGGCGGCTGCTGCTCCCCGGCGACCCCGGCTACGACGACGCCAGCGCGCCGGCGAACTTCCGTTATGACTCGATCAGGCCGCTGGCGGTGGCTCGGTGTCGCAGCGAGGCCGACGTGATCACGTGTGTGGACTGGTCTCGCGCGCACCGCGTGCAACCGGTGACCAGGGGAGGAGGACACAGCTACGCCGGCTATTCCACGACCGAGGGGCTGCTGGTCGACGTCGGCGAGCTCAACCACGTCAGCGTCGACCATCAGAGCGGGCGAGCGGTGATGGCCGGCGCCGCCCGTAACCAGAACGTGCTCGACAAGATCGTCGACGGAAACTTCGTGCTCCCCGGAGGGACCTGCCTGGCGGTCGGCGTCGGCGGCCTCACGCTCGGCGGGGGCATCGGCTACAACACGCACTGGGGCGGCCTGACCAGCGATCACCTGCTGTCCACCCGGATCGTCACCGCCGGAGGGCGCGTGCTCCACGTCGACCCCAGGCACGATCCGGACCTGTTCTGGGCCTGCCGGGGTGGAGCCGGCGGCAACTTCGGGATCAACACCCAGTTCACGTTCCAGATGCCCGAGATTCCCGCCCGCGAGGTGGCGTTCTACCGCTTCGACTGGCGCGGAGCCGACGCCGCGGCCGCCGTCCTGCGCACATTCGACCGGCTGCTGGAGCGCGACACCCGGGGCTTCAACGCCGTCGCGATGGCGCAGGCCTCGCCGGTCGGCGCGGGCGGTCCGCGGGAGGCGATCAACGTGTTCTCGCGCGGCCAGTTCCTCGGCCCACAGGACGAGCTCGAGCGGTATGTGCAGCCGTTGATCGATGCCGCCGGAGCACCGGTGAAGCGGACGCTGACAACGCTGAAGTACTGGGACATGCAGCGGATGTTCGCCAGCGCGGAGGGGACGAGGCACTCGTTCGGGGACGTGTCGCGCTACTCCAAGGCGCCGCTGCCGGACCAGACCTACGCGAGCATCGCCGACCTGCTCGCCGAGTGCCCCAGCCGGACCGCCGAGTCCAACGGCTCGATGTGGTCGCTGGGCTGGATCGGCGGCCCGGTGGTGCGCCGCTTTGGCCGGCGCGAGACCGCTTACGTGCACCGCGACATGCTGACGCTCCTGCGCGCGACGCCCGTGTGGTCCAGCGACGCGCCGAAGTCGGTCCAGGACGAGCTGGTCGCGTGGACCAACCAGATGATCCGGCTGATCGCGCCCCACACGCCCGCCGAGAGCTACCAGAACTTCCCCAACCGCGGGATCGACAACTGGCAGCAGCAGTACTACGCCGAGAACTTTGCCCGGCTGGTCCGGGTCAAGACCAAGTACGACCCGCACAACCTGTTCCGCAACGCGCAGAGCATCCCCGCGCGGCGGCCCGTACATCCGGGCGGCTGACCTGCGTACGCTACGAGCGGCCGAGCTGTGGGTCGCTCGTCAACTTGTGGCCCGATTCGAGCCGGCCGGCGAGCACGTAGCTGAAGCTCTGGTCGCTCGGCGTCTTGAGCGCGACGTCATACCAGCCGCCGGAGTGCTCGGTGTCGATCGTGATCTCCTCGGTCCCGTGCAATCTGACGCGCCGGTCGGGCCCGTACGCATCGGCGACGTGAACCACGACCGCTTGCCCGCGGTGTCCGCCTCGATGGGCGCCGTCGGTGAGGCGCACGCACGGTCAGCTTGCCGCCGGCGTCGTTGCTGCGCACGTCGACCTGCAGCGACGTCTTGCGAGAGCCCGCGAAGTGGCGGAAGAAGCCGTTCTGCCCGTGGAGACTGAGGTCATAGGTGCCGGGGTTGTTCAGCCTGATCGCCAGCTTGTGGCCGGCCCCGACCGTGTAGCTGTAGGGCGCGCCGGCGACGGTCTCCGACCGCGCCTGGAGGTTGACGCCGAGCTTGCCGCGGTTGCTCACCGAGAGCTTGAGCTTGCGCGGTCCAGCGTCGAAATTGACCTGGAGGCGGTAGCCGAGCCGGCGTGACGGCCGCACCCCTCGCTCCTGTTTCGGGACCGACCCGACCGCCGGCGGCGTCGGATGATAAGCGGGTGGAGCCGTGCCGGTCGGCTTGTATGCGGCGACGCTGGGAAGGTGAGGGACGCGATCGGACGCGCTCTGGAAGTCGAACGCCGAGGTCAGGTCGCCACACACCGCCCGCCGCCACGGGGTGATCTGGGGTTCGCCGATTCCGAACCGGGTCTCGATGAAGCGGATCAGCGACGTGTGGTCGAACGTCTCCGAGCAGACCCAGCCGCCCCGGCTCCACGGCGAGATCACGAGCAGCGGCACGCGCACGCCTAGTCCGTACGGTCCGGGCACACCGTCGGACCCGCCCGGCGTTCCCGCCTTGCCGTCGAACATCTCGTTGGCGAGCGAAACCGTCGACTGGCCGCGCAGGCCACCGACGTTCGGGTAGGGCGAGACGACGTGGTCGAAGAAGCCGTCGTTCTCGTCGAAGGTGATCAGCAGCGCGGTCTTTGACCACACCTTGGGATCGCTGGTCAGCGCGTTGAGCACGCCGGCCGTGTACCACGCGCCGTAGCCGGCGGGCCAGGCCGGATGCTCGGTGTAGGCCTCGGGGGCGACGATCCAGGACACCTTCGGCAGCCGACCGCCCTTGACGTCAGCCTCGAGGATGTCGAAGAAGCCGCCGCGCTGGTTGACGTTGGTCCCGGTGCGCGCACGCTGGTACAGGGGGCTGCCGGGCGACGCGTTCTGATAGTTGAAGAAGTACAGGAGCGAGTTGTCGCCGTAGTTGCCGATGTACGGATCCGACGTGAAGCCCCAGACGCCGGCCTGGTCGAGACCGTTGCCGGCGTCCTGATAGATCTTCCAGCTGATCCCGGCTTTCTGGAGCAGCTCCGGGTAGGTCCGCCACCCGTACCCCTTCTCGTCGTTGGCGATCACGCGGGCCGCCGCCGCGCCCGTCGTTGCCGTCCCATCCGGTCCACATGTAGTAACGGTTGGTGTCTGTGGGCCCGAGCATCGAGCAGTGGTATGCGTCGCACACGGTGAAGGCGTCGGCCAGCGCGTAGTGAAACGGCAGGTCGGAGCGCTCCATGTGCGCCATGCAGGTGGTGGTCTTGGCCGGCAGCCACTGGTCCCAGTCGCCGTTGTTGAACATCTCGTGGGTTCCATCCCACGAGTGGTCGAGGTCCTCGATGAAGGTCAGCGCGAGGTTGCCGACGTCGGGGCGGAACGGCGGCACCACGGTGGAACCCTGGGCCTGGTACCAGACCGGCTTGCCGCTGGGCAACGTCACCGGGTGCGGATCGCCGAACCCACGGACTCCGCGCATCACGCCGTAGTAGTGGTCAAACGACCGGTTCTCCTGCATCAACACCACGATGTGCTCGACATCCCGCAGCGACCGCGTCGCCCGATTCGCCGGGATCGCCAGCGCCCGCGCAATGCTGTCGGACAGCATCGTCGACGCGACGGTGCCACCGGCGAGCTGCAGGAACCTACGCCGACTGACCTCCCGCATGACGATCACCCCGGCCCGCAGCAGGCGTCGCCCTGGCGATCGGCGAATCCGATCGGCGCGCAGCAGTCGTCGTCCTCGCCGCGCCACAGGTCGACGCTCTCCTTCACCGCGATCGCCGCCACCACAAGCGCCGCGATCGGGTCGATCGCCGTGAGGCCGGCAGAGGCGCCGATCAGCGCGATCAGCGCGGCCGTGGCTTGAGCGGCGCACATCAGATTCTGGACGCCTTCGCCCGCCGTCGCCGCGGACCCGAGTTGCTGGCCAAGACGGAGCTTCGCCGCGCCCAGGAGCGGCATCAGCACGATCGCCGACCCGGTGATCGCCAGCCCCAGCGCGCTGGACGTGGCCTCGCTGCCATCGGCCAGGCTGCGGATCGCCTCGTACACGAAGAACGGGACCAGCAGCAGGAACGAGCCGGCGACGAGGCGCTGCGCCGTGCGCTCGCTGCCGTCGGAGAGGCGCCGCGAGCCCGTGAAGCGCCAGATCACGATCATCGACGCCAGGCCCTCGACGAACGACGACGCCGCCCACACGATCACGCTGAGGGCGTCGGCGCTCACGCCGGCGATCAGGCCGACCACGCCCTCGACGGTCATCCAGGCCAGCGAGGCCCACGACAGCGCCCGCGCGCGGCGGGCGGTTCGCTCCCACCCGGCATCGTGCTGACGGGTGGCGACCGGCGCCGTCGCGGCCGTCTGCGCGGAAACGGTTATCAGTGGCAGCTCGACCTGGTCCATGTGGATCAAGGCCAGGGTAACCCCCTCGGCGACTCGTCAACAAGGCGCGCTGACGGATTCCTTTTTGATCCGTAAACTCCAACCTGGAGCTATGTCAACGGGACCCGGATTCCTCGAAAGGAGGCGCGCCACCGGGACGCGGGCGATCTTCGGCAGCCTTGCGCTCGTGGACAGCGCCACGACGTCGAGCGGCGTCCTGCTCGCGACTTACGAGACGTCGGCGGGCGTTCAGTAGGCGCGCGCGACGATCGCGTAGAGATCGGCATCGTCGGTGGCCGCGGGAACCGAGCCATCGGCGGTGGTCAGGCAGCGGACCGACAGACCCGCGCCATTGAGCTGGCGCTCGCCCCCAGGACCAATCGCGGCCCAAGGCACGCGAGCAAACCCGACACGCGCCGCTTCGGTCGCGGAGCCGAGATCCTCGACGTCGGCCGTCCGCGAGCGCAGAAGCTCCGCGGCCTGGGCGAACAGCGCATCGTGGACCAACTGCACGCCGGCGCTGGCCGCCGCGACCGCCTCGCCCAGCGCGACCGGCTCGCGGCCGGTGCCGTCGCGCCGGGCGATGTTCACCGTGCCTTGCTTGAGGTCGCGGGGTCCGATCTCCACGCGGACCGGCACTCCCTTGAGCTCCCAATCCGTGAGCCGCCTGCCGAGCCCCAGCTCGGCGCGGTCGTCGACTCGGACTCGAAGGCCCGCCCCGACCAACTCGCGCTCGAGGTGCTCGGCGACACCGATGACGTCGGGATCGCGCTTGACGATCACGATGATCACCTGGACCGGGGCGACCTTCGGCGGCAGCCGCAAGCCCGCATCGTCGCCGTGGGTCATGACCACCCCCCCGATCATCCGAGTCGAGCTGCCCCATGATGTGGTCCAGCACAGCTGCGAGGATCCGTCCTCGCCGGTGTAGGTGATGCCGAACGCTCGGGCGAAGTTCTGACCCAGCTCATGGCTGGTCGCGAGTTGCAGCGCTTTGCCGTCGCGCATCATGCCTTCACAGGTCAACGTCGATGTCGCGCCGGCGAATCGCTCGACGTCGGTCTTCAACCCGGTCAGCACCGGTATCGCGAGGACGCCTTCGAGGACCGAGCGGTAGACCTCGGAGTGGATCTGTCGAGCGTAGGCGGCGGCCTCGTCTCTGGTTGTGTGGGCGGTATGGCCTTCCTGCCAAAGGAACTCGCTCGTGCGCAGAAACAGGCGCGGCCGCAGTTCCCAGCGCACGACGTTGGCCCACTGATTCAGGCGCAGCGGAAGGTCGCGGTAGCTCTGGATCCAGCGCGCGAGGTACTCGCCGAACACCGTCTCGCTGGTCGGGCGGATGATCACCGGCTCCTGAAGATGGCGACCGCCGGCTTCGGTCACGACCGCCAGCTCCGGGCTGAAGCCGTCGACGTGCTCGGCTTCGCGATGGAGATGCCCCTCGGGGATCAGCAGCGGAAAGTAGACGTTGTCGGCGCCCGCGGCCTTGATCCGCCCGTCCACCTCCGCTTGAAGGTGCTCCCAGATCGCGTATCCCCACGGGCGGATGACCATCGTGCCGCGGACCGGCCCCGTCTCGGCCAGTTCCGCTTTCGCGATCACGTCCTGATACCAACCCGGAAAGTCGGTGGCCTGGGGCGCGAGCACCGGCATGTCGCCAGATTAGGCGACGCGCTCGCCTCCCGACTAACCTGGCGTTCGCCATGCAGCGTGTCCTCGTCTTCTGCGGATCGAGCCCCGGAGCGCGAGCCGAGTACGCGCAGCGGGCCGAGGAGCTGGGCGGACTGATCGGCCGGCGCGGCCTCGTCCTGGTCTATGGCGGGGCCGAGGTCGGGCTGATGGGCGCGGTCGCCGACGGCGCGCTGGGGGCCGGGGGGGAAGTGATCGGCGTCATCCCCCGCCGGCTGGTGGAGCGGGAGATCGCCCACACCGGGCTCACCGAGCTGCGCGAGGTGTCCTCGATGCACGAGCGCAAGGCGGTGATGGCGCAGCTGGCTGACGCAGTGATCGCGTTGCCCGGCGGCAGCGGGACGCTGGATGAGCTGTTCGAGCTGTTCACCTGGAGCCAGCTCGGCCTGCACGGCGCGCCGATCGGCCTGCTCGACGTGGCGGGCTACTGGCAGCCGCTACTGGGGCTGCTGGACCACATGGTTGCCGAGCGCTTCCTGCGCGCCGAGTACCGAGACATGCTGGTGGTCGACACCGATCCCGCCGCGCTGCTCGATCGGCTGGCGAGCGTCGGACACCAAGACCGGGACAAGTGGATGGACAATCAGAACGTGCCGAACACTCGGTCCCCGGCGTCGCCCAGGCCGGGGCGGATGTAGGCGTTCTCGTCCAGCCCGCGGTCGATCGCCGCGGTCCAGACGGGGACGTCCGCGTGCTCTGCCTCGAGCGCAGCCAGGCCCTCGGGCGCGGCGACCAGGCAGACGAGCTCGAGGTGCCGGGCGCCGGCCTGCTTGAGGTGCTGAAGGGCTCGCACCGCGCTGACCCCGGTGGCGAGCATCGGGTCCAGCAGGTAGACGGGGACGTCGGGCAATCCCGGCGGCAGACGCTGGAAGTAATCGATCGGCACGAGTTCCTCGTGATCGCGCTGGATGCCGAGATGGCCGACGCGGGCATCCGGGAGCAGGCGCAGGAACCCCTCCACCATCCCCAGGCCGGCACGCAGGACCGGAACAACGGCGATCTCGTCCCGCAGCCGGTGACCGCGGGTTGCCTCAAGCGGGGTCTCGATCTCGACCTCACGCAGCGGCAGCGCCCGCGCGACCTCCACCGCCATGATCGCCGACGCCTCGTACACCGCCCGGCGAAACGCCCCGTGCGGGGTGGTGCGGTCGCGCATCACCGACAGCCGGTCGGCGAGCACGGCGTGCTGCACGGTGATCACGCGTTGCGCCACGCGGCGATGCTAACCGCCGGCACGAACGATCGCCGGCCGCCAGCTCGATGGACTGGGTCATCGGGATCGGCACGGCAACTGGGATCGCCGGAGTTGGGACCGGAACCGCCGTCGGGCTTGGCCAGCGCCGCCGTGCCGCCGCGGGCGCCACTCGGCCGGTCAACGGGTAACGATCCGGCTGTGTCGCTGGCGATTCGGCCACGTCATGTGGATTAACCTTCCGCGGCGCTGGCCAAACGGCACGGACTCAGCCGGGCGGCCAACGCAGATCGACAAACACGGCCGGCGGTGGCGGGTGTTATCCGGCGGGCGAAACCGCGTGCACAACGTCCCACTCGAGCCCTCTGGGCTCGAGTGTGGGCCGTTTGTCACGTGGGACGTGACCATCGTCCCAACCTATCCCGCGAAGGCCTCGATTGGGACGTTGGCCGACCGCTCGCCCGATCCAGCTGCTCCGGTTACGCTCGATAATCGACCTTATGTATACCTGCGCGTAGAGGTGTCAGCACGGCCGGCGCTTTGCGGTAGTACCAGGCGGCTTCGACGAGCAGCCGGCGGGCGTGTGCCGATCCGGGACCCTCGCTGAGGCAAACGGCGTGCTGCCTCGCCCGTCGAGTAGCGACGAACGGAAGCCAGCGAGACCAGGCCGCTCGGGATGTCCCCGCGGTCGGCGGGTGCCGCCGGTCCGCTGTCGCGCAGCGTCTCGAAGCCCAGCTCAGGGGCGTCCGTGACACATGCGCCCCGCGTCGGTGAGCTTGGTCGCGGCAGAGGGCATCTCGGGCCGCGAACAATTCTTCATCCGCTGTGGTGGCACGTTGCGTCCGTAGGCATATGATCGACGATGATGGCCGCGCTCTCCCACGTGCCCGTCGTCGCGCTGAACTTGGAGCGCTTCGAGTCGGTGCTCCCGCCCGAGGAATACGAGCCCTTTCTGCGCGTCGTGCAGCGCGGCCGTGAGGTCTTCGACGGGCGTGTCGTGTGGAACGTGAACTCGACCGCCCAGGGCGGTGGCGTGGCCGAGATGCTGGTCTCGCTGCTCGCATACGCGCGGGGGGCCGGCATCGACGCGCGCTGGGTGGTGATCGCCGGCAACGAGGAGTTCTTCGTCCTGACCAAGCGGATCCACAACTTCTTGCACGGCTCGCCGGGCGATGGCGGCGAGCTCGACGAAGACGCGCGCCGCGTCTTTGACGAGGTGACCGAGCGTAACGCCGCCGAGTTCCGGGAGCTCGTCAAGCCCGAGGACGTGGTGATCATCCACGACCCGCAGCCGGCCGGCCTGATCCCGGCGATCCGCGACATCGGCTGCCCGACGGTGTGGCGCTGTCACGTAGGCCTCGACCAGCCTGACCCGCTCGCGCGCAGGGCGTGGGAGTTCCTCATCCCCTATGTCCGCGACGCTGACGCATACGTGTTCTCGCGTGAGGCCTTCGGGTGGGAGGGGCTCGAGAAGGACGTCACGATCATCCCGCCGTCGATCGACGCCTTCTCGCCGAAGAACCAGGAGCTCGCTCGCGAGCGGGTGCTGTCGATCCTCACCGTCGCGGGGCTTAACGGGGACGGCGCTGCAGCCCCGGCGACGTTCACGCGCTTGGACGGGAGCCCGGGCCGCGTCGACCGCGGCGCGCAGCGCTGGGAGCGGCGCTCGCTGCGCTCGTCTGACCGCGTCGTGGTCCAGGTGTCGCGCTGGGACGCGCTCAAGGACCCGATCGGGGTGATCCGGGGTTTCGCTCAGTACGTCGCGCCGGTGGTGCCCGACGCGCACCTCGTCTACGCCGGGCCGGCTGTCGAGTCGGTGACCGACGACCCGGAGGGCGGCCAGGTGCTCGCCCAGGCGATCGCCGAGTACGAGGCCATGCCCGACGAGGTCGCCGAGCGTGTGCACCTCGTCGCGCTGCCGATGGCCGACCTCGAGGAGAACGCCGCGATCGTCAACGCGCTACAGCGTCGCGCCGACGTGGTCGTGCAGAAGAGTCTGGCCGAGGGGTTCGGGCTCACGGTGGCGGAGGCGATGTGGAAAGGGCGCCCGGTCGTTGCCAGTCGGATCGGGGGCATCCAAGACCAGATCGTCGACGGCGAGACGGGAATGCTGCTCGACGATCCGCTCGACCTCGCCGCCTACGGCGCCGCGGTCCGCTCACTGCTCGACGACTCGGCGCGAGCCGAGGCGATGGGGCGCGAGGCGAAGGAGAGCGTGCGCCACCGGTTCCTCGGCACGCGCACCCTCATCCAGGCCATCGAGCTCTACGAGCGACATCCGCAGGCAGGCGCAACGATGAAGGTGCTGTAGGCCGCCGGAGCACTCAACGTCATGCCGCCCGAGCCAGAATCCGACGAGTAGACGCCAAGCGTTGCAGCCGATAAGGCGCAACCGTGACCCGCCGCTGACCCGTGGGCCCTGGCTCACCAGCAGCTCGCCAAGGACGGCCGACCGCTCTTGCCCCACCTCGTGGCAGGACCCATAACGACTCTTACTCAGGCTTCACTCGCGTTGCAGACCGCGCGATCGCATCCGCCCCGCTTCGAACCCGACCTCTCGATCACGCACGGCGGCATCGCCACCCGGGACCCAGGCGTCTCCCCCGCAAACGCCAGATCGAAACCCGCGACGAGCTCACCGCCCAGGAGACCCAGATCCGGCTAATCGTGCGCCACGATCTGGGCGCCGACGCGCGGGGGTACCACCCGGACGCGGGAGCGAGGCGGTCGGCCTCGGCCGGACCCCACGAGCCGCGCTCGTACTCGTGCACCGGGGTGGCATCGCCGAGGATCGGATCGACGATCCGCCACGCCTCCTCGATTGTCTCCTGGCTCGCGAACAGATCGTGCTCGCCGCGCAGTGCCGCGCTCAGTAGGCGCTGGTAGGGCGGTAGGTCGCCCAAGGTCGACCACGCGGCTGACGATCGCTTCCCATGCCTCGCTGTAGCGGATCGGGTGATCGCTCCGGCGACACCGGGTCTACGCAAAGCTCGGCATCCGGTTACGACGCAGCTGATCGCGCAGCGTCAAAGCAAAGGCGAAATAGTCGGGCAATTTCCTGGCGCGGATCACACCCCCTGACCCGCCCAGTCAAACACGGCTCTGGATCGCTGGCCACCTGAACCTCCTTCATGGCCGTGGCGAGTGCTGGCAGTGATCGCCCACCGCCGCTTCGCGCTGCAGCGGGAGACCGCCGCGATCGGGGCGCGCTGCCGAGATTGAGCTTTGGGAGCACTCATCGAGCCGACGGCGCCGAGGCTGCCGTTGCGCCAGGGGTTTGCGGCGGCGCGGGCCGAGCGTGATCCCGTGCCCGGCCCGCTCTGGATGTCCCATTCCGAGAGGCTCGAGCACCGCGACGAACATCTACGTCGGGTTGATCCTCCGATCGGTAGCTGCACAACGTGCGACCTCTGCGTCGCACGACGATTTCGGAGAGTTCTCGCGAGGACCCCCGACGATGGCGCTCAGCAGTTGTGCCCCTCGTCCAGGGCAGCGACGTGAGCCTCGGCGTGCTCCTTGCCGTGCAGTCCGGATTGGCGATGAAGGCGATCGTCCTGCTCGCTTCTGAGCAGCCGAACGAGCGTCGGCTGTCGGCGATGGCGCAGCTCGGCGCAATAGGGCATTCACTGTGTGACGGAGCCCACCCACGGCTCGGACTGGTCGCGCTCGAGACCAGCGCGGCCGCTGGCGCCGCAAGGAAGCGACCGCCGGGGGATCGACGCCGACGGCTGGTTCAAGACCGGCGAGATGGCCAAGGTCGACGAGGATGGTTACCTTTCATCTTCAACCGCAAGAAGGAGCTGATCATCCGTGGCGGTTACGACGTCTTACCTGCGCGAGATCGAGGAGATCCTGTACGAGCACCGCTTGTGCGAGCACCTGGCTGTGCGCGAAGGCGCCGTCGTCGAGGTCCCGCATCCGGAGATCGCCGAGGACGTTGGCGCCGCGGTCGCGCTCGAGGCGGCCGCTGCGGTGACCGAGGCTGAGATCCGCGATCACTTCACGGCGAGCGTAGCCGCGTACCAGTACCCGCACACGACGGCTGATTCGTCGATTAGCTGCCGAAGAGACCGACGGGCAAGATCCTCATGCGCGAACTCGAGTTGCCCACGCAGCGCGCCGAGACGACGGTAGAGACAGGCTCGTAAATGGCTACCCGCACGAACACCACGAAGGGGACCGCGCACACCGGCGCGCGTACCGGCCGACGCGACGCGGCGCGCGCCGCGCTCGAGGTGATGTTGACCGACGCCTCGGTTAGCCAAGGCCGGGTGAGGCGGTTCCTGGACCCGGTCTCGACCGCGAAGCTTGCGGCCGCCTTGGCGCGGCGCCCGCGGGTCGTCGCGCGACAGGTCGGGGGACTCGGGGCCGAGCTGGGGAGGATTGCGACCGGCAGTTCGGAGTTGGCGCCGGCGAACGGCGATCGGCGTTTCGGCGATCGCGCCTGGAATGAGAGCTGGATGTTCCGCCGGCTAATGCAGGCGTATCTCGCGCTTGGCGGAACGGTCGAGGCCCTGATCGACGATGCCGACCTCGATTGGCAGGCCGAGAGCCTGGCGCGGTTCACGCTCAGCAACGTGCTCGACGCGGTCGCGCCGACGAACCTCCCATTGACCAATCCGACGGTGCTAAAGGAGACGCTCGACCGCGGCGGCGCGAACCTGGTACATGGAGGCCGGCGAATGGTGCGCGACATCTCCAAGGGCCGCCTGCCGGCGATGGTCGACACGAGCAAGTTCGAGGTCGGCGGGAATCTGGCGCTGACCACCGGCTCGGTCGTGCTGCGGACAGACATCTGCGAGCTGATCCATTACAGGCCCACGACCGAGCAGGTGTATGAGACGCCGATCCTGATCGTACCGCCGACGATCAACAAGTACTACGTGCTTGACCTCGCGCCGCGCCGCAGTATCGTCGAACACCGTCTCGGCGAGGGCCACCAGGTGTTCATGGTCTCGTGGCGCAACCCCGACAGGGAGCACGGCCACTTCGACTTCGACACCTACGCGGAGGCGGTGCTCGAGACACGGCAGGCGGCGTCAGAGATCGCGGGCCACGCGTCGGTGCACGTGATGGCGGCCTGCTCGGGCGGGATCATCGCCGCCGGGACGCTGGGGCACCTGGCGGCCAAGGGCCGTCTCGGCGAGGTCGCGAGCCTCACTCTGTTGGTGTGCGCGATCGACAACAAGCAGGCCGGGACGGCGTCGGCGCTCACAACCAAGGAGGTCGCCGCCACCGCGATCGCGCACTCGGCGCGGCAGGGCTACCTCGAGGGCGAGGCGCTCGCCAGCGTGTTCGCGTGGCTTCGCCCGAACGACCTTATCTGGAACTACGTGATCAACAACTACATGCTCGGCAAGGAACCGCCGGCGTTCGACATCCTCTACTGGAACCAGGACACGGTCCGGCTTGCCGCCGGGCTGCACCGCGACCTCGTGCTGCTCGCGATGCAGAACGCGCTGACGAAAGCGGGCGCGTTCACCGTCCTCGGCTCTCCGGCCGACCTCAGCCAGGTCACTCTCGACACCTACATCATCGCCGGCTCGAATGACCACATCGTGCCGTGGCCCAACGCCTACGCGTCGACGCAGCTCTTCGGCGGCGAAACGCGGTTCGTACTGTCCGCCAGCGGCCACATCCAGGCCCTGATCAACCCACCGAGCCCGGACAGTCGCTCAAGCTTCCAGGTCGCGGACGCGCATCCGCCCGATCCGACCGAGTGGCGTGAGCGCGCGGTGACCAAGCGCGGCAGCTGGTGGCCTGACCACGTCGAGTGGCTGTCGACTCGCTCGGGCGAGCTGAAGCCCGCACCGAGCGCGCTGGGCAACAGCCGGTACAAGGCACAAGCGAAGGCGCCCGGTACCTACGTGCACGCGCGATGAGGCGACCGGGCAAGCGTGTCTCGTGGTTTCGGTGCGCGCGGCGGCCGCCGGACTGCTCGCTTCGACCGGCGCGTGCTACGCCGCGCGGGGCCCGCGCATGAGTAGGAGCGAAGCGGGCTGGGAGTCGGCGTTCGTACATGCCAAGGGACTGCGCTTGCGCATCGGACGTCACGGGTCCGGATACCCGCTGCTGCTTATCACCGGGATCGGCGCTCACATGGACATGTGGGCGCCGTTCGCGCGCTTGGTTGGTCACCGCGAGCTAATCGCGTTCGATGCGCCCGGCACCGGCCGATCGCAGCGGCCGCGCCGCCCCCTGAGGATGGGCGGGCTGGCCGAAGTGGTCCGGGCGCTGCTCGATGAGCTCGGATTGGACCGGGTCGATGTGCTTGGCTACTCGTGGGGTGGAGTTCTGGCACAGGAACTCGCCCGGCGCGCACCCGAGCGCGTCCGCCGCCTGGTGCTGTGCGCGACCGGGCCCGGACTCCTCGGTGGGTCCCCGCCGCGGCCAGTCGCGGCCCTCATGCTGGCCACACCGGCGCGCTACTACCACCCCCGGCTGCTGGCGTTGAGCTTGCCACACATCGCCGGTGGGCGCACGGCGCGCGAGCGCGGAGCGCTCTCTGGGCACGCGGGTGAGCGGCTACTGTGGCCGCCCGATCCGATTGGCTACGCCTTCCAGTTGTACGCGGTGACGGGATGGTCGAGCGGGCCGTGGCTCAAGCGGTTGGCCTCACCGACGCTAGTCATCGGGGGCGACGATGATCCGAGCGTCCCGCTGCGCAACGCGCGCATGCTCGCCGCTCGGATCCCGAACGCGCGGCTTCACGTCGTCAACGGCGGCGGGCACCTGTTCCTGATCGATGAGCCGGAGAACGTAGCCGGCGTGATCGGCGCGTTCCTCGATGAAGACCGCTGACTCGACGGTGGCCCAACAACGACAGATGGGTCGCGCCCCTACCCGCAACGCTGCTGGCACTACCAGCAAAGCGAGCAGAACGACCCCAGCAGCACGCCTCGTCATCGGCATGTCACCGATTATCGAATGTGGCGGCCCGCAGGCTGCACGAGTCCGGGCTTGTCGCGTCCTGAGCACCGAACTTCTCACGTATACCCGCGGCCTCGCCGTGGCAATTTTGCTCCCGAAGAATCTGCTTCCGACGCACTCGCGTTCGTAAAACGCCCGCCGACTCCATTGCGGCGTGCGCACCCACCGCCTCACTGTCGACCGTACCTCGATTGGGACGGGTCGGTCGGGCCGCCCTGAGTTCAGACAAGGGAGCCCTCACTCACACGCCTGGGTTTCGAACCGCGCACGCGTAGTCAGCGAGGGAGCGCCGGCTGCTAGAGCTTCGGCGGACAAGCAGCATCCCAGCCGAACGCATCGGGTGACACCATGTGACCCGCGCGGGGCCAGCGAGCGGAGTCAGGCGACGGCTGAGGCCGAAGGCTTCGGCGAGCCGCGAGCGCTGGCGGATCGCGTTGGGTTAGCTCGCGGGCTGTGTGCCGTGCAGCAGCGTCAGCGAGCGTCCGGTCAACGTTATGGGGGCCGATGGGTCCACCTTGCGTCCGGCCGCGTCAGGGTGCTCGGTGTCGATCTCGACGCGCCAGCCGAGGTCGCGCAGCGGATCGGGCAGCGTGAAGTCGACCGGCTCCCACCAGGAGTTGAGCATCAGCATGAACGGATCGTCGGGGCGGGTGGGCTCCCCCGTATCGCCGCTGAGGGCCATCATGACCGCCCTCGCGAAGGATTCGTTCCAGTCTTGCGGCGCCATCGGGATGCCGTCCGGGCGGTACCAGTCGAGGTCGTCGCGAGTGCTCTCCGGCGCCGGTGTGCCGTTGAAGAACTGGCGGCGGCGGAACACCGGGTGCTGCTCGCGTAGACGGCACAGGCGGGCGGTGAAGTCGACCAGGTCGCTGTTCTTGGCGGCCGCGTTCCAGTCGAACCACGTGAGTTCGTTGTCCTGGCAGTAGGCGTTGTTGTTGCCGCCCTGACTGCGCCCGAACTCGTCGCCGCCCAGCAGCAGCGGCACGCCTTCGGACAGCAGCAGCGTGGCGAGCAAGTTGCGCCGCTGGCGCGCGCGCAGCTCGAGCACGGCCGGGTCGTCGGTGGGACCCTCGACGCCGCAGTTCCAGCTGCGGTTGTCGTCGGTGCCGTCGCGGTTGTTCTCGCCGTTGGCCTCGTTGTGCTTGCCGTTGTAGCTGACGAGGTCCGCGATCGTGAAGCCGTCGTGCACGGTCACGATGTTGACCGAGGCGGTGGGTCGCCGGCCGCCGTGCCCGTAGAGGTCTCTCGACCCGCTGACGCGCGTGGCAAGGTCGGGCAGCGTGCCGGCCGTGGAGCGCCAGAAATCGCGCACCGTGTCCCGATACTTGCCGTTCCATTCGCTCCACCCAGCCGGGAACTGTCCGACGTCGTAGGATCCGATATCCCACGGCTCGGCGATCAGCTTCACCCGCGAGAGCACCGGGTCTTGGCCGGTCGCCTCCAGGAACGAGGAATACGGGTCAAAGTCGCTCGCCCCACGCCCGAGGCTCGCGGCGAGGTCGAAGCGAAAGCCGTCCACGTGCATCTCCTGCACCCAGTAGCGCAGCGCGTCCATCACCAGACGCAGCGGCCGCGGGAGATACAGATCGACGGTGTTGCCGCAGCCGGTGTCATCGACGTAGCGGGAGCGGTCCTCCTCCAGGCGGTAATAGGCCGGGTTGTCGATCCCGCGGAAGCACAGCGTTGGCCCTGATTCGCTGCCCTCCGCGGTGTGGTTGAACACCACGTCGAGGATCACCTCCAGCCCGGCGGCGTGCACCGCGCCGACCATCCGGCGGAACTCGTCGACCTGGCCACCGCCGTCACCCGATGAGGAGTAATCGTTGTGCGGCGCGAAATATCCGATCGACTGGTAGCCCCAATAGTTGCGCATTCCGCGCTCGACCAGCTGCGCGTCGTGCACGAACTGGTGCACCGGGAGCAGCTCGACGGCGGTCACGCCGAGCTGCTGCAGGTGCGCGAGGGCGGCGGGATGCGCGAGGCCGGCATAGGTGCCGCGCAGGTTCTCGGGCACGTCGGGGTGCAGCCTGGTGAAGCCCTTGACGTGGACCTCGTAGAAGATCGAGTCGGCCATCGGCCGGCCGGGAGAGCGATCCTCGCCCCAGTCGAAATCCGACGCTATCAGTACCGACCGCGGGACGTACGGTGCCGAATCGCTGCCGTCGGCACGATTCGCATCATCGGGCGCATGACCGAACACCGCCGCGTCCCAGCGGACCTCGCCCGCGACCGCGCGGGCATAGGGGTCGAGCAGCAGCTTTGCGGGATTGCAGCGGACGCCCGCAGACGGATCCCAAGGGCCGTGGACCCGAAAGCCGTAGCGCTGGCCCGGTGCAACGTCCGGAAGATAGCCCTGCCACACAAACCCATCGCCCTGATCGAGGCTCCACCGCGTCTCCGCACCCGAGTCGTCGAACAGGCACACCTCCACCGCCTCCGCCACGCTGCTGAACAAGGCGAAGGTTGCGCCGCGGCCATCGTGGCGAGCGCCCAGCGGCGCGGTGGCGGGAACTTCCTGCGCCCGGTTTGTGGTCTTCACGGACATTGGGTGGCCTCCTTCGGCGCGACCTCGACGAGGTCAATACGGATGATTGCGTGGGATCCAGCAGCTCGCCCCCGCGCGCCACCATCACCCCATGCGTCTGAAATTCCCTGCGCTCGTGGCCGGTCAGACGGGCTGGGAGTCGCATCGCCAGGTGTTTCAGCGGCCGAGCCCCGCGGCCGGCAGCCCGTGCAGCCCGCCGCCGAGCAGGAACAGCAGCGCGACGGTGCCCGTCCAGCCGGTCTGGTGGCTGGCGCCGATGCCGGCGCCGTTGTCGCCGTGGAAGTATTCGTGGAACGGGATCAGGTCGTGCCAGTGCGGATCGGTCTGGAACTTCTCGATCCCACCGAACACGGGCCGGCGGCCGTGCTCGTCATCGGTGAACGTCGTCGCGAGGCGCGTGCCGATCTCGGTTGCGACCTCGAGCAGGTTCATCTCGTGCCCCGAGCCGGTCGGGCACTCGACCTTGAGCCGGTCGCCGTAGTAGCGGTTCAGCTGAGCGAGTCCGCGCAGGATCACGATGTTCATCGGGAACCAGACCGGCCCGCGCCAGTTGGAGTTGCCGCCGAACATGCCGCTGTCGGACTCGGCCGGGAGGTAGTGGACGTTGTACTCCTGCCCACCCCATTCGAAGATGCACGGCTGCTCGAGATGGCGACGCGAGATCGCGCGGATCCCGTGCGCGCCGAGGAACTCGTCCTCGTCCAGCATGATCTCGAGGATCCGCCGCATCCGCTGCTCGTCGACGAGCGACATGATCCGCGAGCCCTCAGGGTTGGGACCGGGCAGATGCGCCAGCGACGGCAACGCGTCGGAGAAGTCGCGCACGAACCGTGCAAGGCGCTCCACGTACGTCGGGAAGCGCTCGACCACCTCCGAGTCGAACACGGTCGCGGCGCACAGCGGCAGCAGGCCGACGAGCGAGCGCACCTTGAGCTGGATCGCTTGCCCGTCGGGCATCCGCATCACGTCGTAATAGAACCCGTCCTGATCGTCCCAGTTCACGGTGTCGGCATCCGGCGGATTCATCGCGATCGAGATCCACTCGAAATGGGTCAGGAACTTCAACACCATGTCGGGAGCTGCGGGATCGTGCTTGGAGAGCTCGACGGCGATTTGCAGCATCCACTGGCAGTACAGCGCCATCCACGACGTGCCATCGGCCTGCTCGAGCGTCCCACCCCCGGGGAGCGGCGCGGAGCGATCGAAGATCCCGATGTTGTCCAGACCCAGGAACCCGCCCTGGAACAGGTTGCGGTCGTCGGCGTCCTTGCGATTGACCCACCACGCGAAGTTCATCAGCAGCCGGTCGAACACCCGCCCCAGGAACTCGGGGTCGCCCTCCCCCCGGATCTCGGCCTCGCGCTCATACACGTACAGCGCCGCCCACGCCGTCACCGGCGGGTTGACGTCACTGAAGTTCCACTCATACGCCGGGATCTGGCCGTTCGGGTGCACATACCGGGTGCCGAGCAGCAGCTCGACCTGCGCCTTGGCGAAGTCGACGTCGACCAGCGACAGCGGCGCGCAGTGAAACGCGAGATCCCACGCCGCGAACCACGGATACTCCCACTTGTCCGGCATCGAGATCACGTCGCCCGCGATCATGTGAAACCACGGCACATTGCGCACCCCGCTGGCAGGGGCGTTTGAGGCCCACGGATCGACGCCGTGCTCGCGCAACCACCGGTGCACGTTGTACTCGTAGTACTGCTTGCCCCACAAAAGCCCAGCCAGCGCCTGGCGCATCACCATCGCCCCGTCCGTGCGCAGCGTCGGCGGGATGACCGTCGCGTAGAACTGGTCGGCCTCCTTGCGCCGCGTCTTGAACACGCGGTCGAAGTCCGCGCCCAGCAGCTTTCGCTTGCCCGGCACTGCCGCCTCCGAGCCGTTCGCCGCGGTCAGGCGCAGACGAATCGAGGCGCTGTCCCCGGCGGGCACTTCCAGCACGTGATGGGCCGCGACCTTGGTACCCGTCCGCTCCGGGTTGACCGCATCGTGCTGACCGTGCACGACGAACTCGTTGACGCCGTCCTTCACGTACGGCGACCCGTTGGGCACCCCGAACAGCCGCTCATTGTTCGTCTCGTTCTCGCAGAACAGCAGCTGCGCCGAGGCGCCGGCGCGCAGCCGCCACTCGCCCAGCTCCGAGTGGGAGGCGCGCGCGGCGGCGATTCCGGACTCTCCGTCGGCGGCCTCAATCGTCGGCTTGGTGACCTCGTCGCCCCACGACCACGTGTTGCGGAACCACAGCGTCGGCAACAGATGCAGCGTCGCCGCGTCCGGGCCGCGGTTGTGCGCCGTAACGAGCATCAGGATGTCATCGTGAGCGGCCTTGGCGTACTCCACGATGACGTCGAAATAGCGGTCCTCGTCGAAGATCCCGGTGTCCAGCAGCTCATACTCCGCCTCCAGCTTGCTGCGACTGCCGTTCGTCGTAACCAGATCCAGGTACGGGAACGCCCGCTGCGGATACTTGTACTGGCACTTCAGGTACGAGTGCGTCGGCGTGCTATCCAGGTAGAACCAGTACTCCTTGACGTCCTCGCCGTGGTTGCCCTCGCTGTTGTTCAGGCCGAACATCCGCTCCTTGAGGATCGGATCGGCGCCGTTCCACAGCGCCAGCGCCAGGCACAGCCGCTGACGCTCGTCAGAGATCCCGGCGATCCCGTCCTCGCCCCACCGGTAAGCGCGCGACCGCGCCTGCTCATGCGGGAAGTAGTTCCAAGCGTCTCCACCCTGACTGTAGTCCTCGCGCACCGTCGCCCACTGCCGCTCGCTCAGATACGGGCCCCACGCCTTCCACGCAACCGCGCCGGTCCGCGCGTCCTCCAGTCGCTGGTGCTCAGGAGTGTTGAACTTCGGTGCAGTCGTGTTCATGGGGTGAAGCCTCTCGATGGCTGAAGGGCCAGGTGTGACTATCTTGTGAACGGGCGCAGGCCGGGGGGCCAGCCGCGGATCAGCGGTTGAGGCCGCCTACGGTTCGATACGGCCCGCCGGATACTTACACCGCTCAAAGCTGGTTCGGGGGGCTCGCGCCCGAATCACCCGGGTGAATCGCCGTCCAGAGGACCCCGACGGGCTTTCGGCTGCCCGTCTGCGACGCATATGCCTGCTGGGTATCAGCCCGATTCTGTACGCCGGCCTCCCGGCCCCGCTTCCGGCGACCGGCGACCGCGTGGTCCGCTCGCATTTGGGCGGCTCCGAAGGGGTCGTGCAGCGCGGCGCGGCCCGTAGGATGCGTCCGATGCCGCACGCCCCGCCCTGCCCCGAGCCGTTCACCCCGCAGACGGCCCCCGCGGCGCTCGAGGACCTCCGCGCGCGGTTGCGCGCGACGCGCTGGCCGGACACGCCCGAGGACGCCGGGTGGTCGCTCGGGACCGACCTCGCCTACGTCCGGGAGCTCGTCGCCTACTGGGCGGACGGGTTCGACTGGCCCGCGCAGGAGGCGGCGCTCGCCCGGCTCCCCCGCTTCCGCGTCGCGCTCGGCGGCCTCGGGATCCACTTCGTGCACGTCCGGGCCGCCGCGCCGGCCGGGAGCGTCCCGCCGCTGGTCCTCAGCCACGGCTGGCCGGACTCGTTCTGGCGCTACGCGAAGGTCATCCCACTCCTCACCGACCCCGGCGCGCACGGCGCCGACCCCGCCGACGCGTTCGACGTGGTCGTGCCCGATATGCCGGGCTACGGATACTCCGACCGCCCCACCGGCCCGCCCCTCGATGCCATCGCCGTCGCCGGCCTGTGGGCCGAGCTCATGGGCGTCCTCGGCTACGCGCGGTTCGGCGCGGCGGGCGGGGACATCGGCAGCCACGTGAGCCGCTACCTCGGGCTCGACCACGCCGACCGGGTCGTGGCCGTCCACCGCACCGACGCGGGCTTGCCCGTCTTCACCGGCGACCCGGCGGACCTCGCGCCCGAGGAGCACGCCTGGCTCGAGGGCGCCGCGGCCTGGGGCGCGATCGAGGGCGCCTACGCCGCCCTGCACCGCACGAAGCCCCAGACCGCCGCCTTCGGGCTCACCGACTCGCCAGCCGGGCTCGCCGCGTGGATCGTCGAGAAGCTCCGGTCATGGAGCGACTGCGACGGCGACGTGGAGCGGCGCTTCACGAAGGACGAGATCCTCACGAACGTCACGCTCTACTGGCTCACGGGGACGATCGGCTCGTCGATGCGCATGTACCGCGCGAACGCCGCGATCCCGCCCGCGCAGCACGCCCGCCGGGTCGAGGTGCCGTCCGGCTTCTCGCTCTTCCCCGGCGACATCGTCCGCCCGCCGCGGGCGTGGCTCGAGCGCATGGCGAACGTGGTGCGCGTGACCGAGCCCGCGCGCGGCGGCCACTTCGCGCCGTTCGAGGAGCCCGAGCTCTACGCGGAGGAGCTGCGCGCGTTCTTCCGCCCCTACCGGGCGGCGGCGACTGACTGAGGGCACCGCCGCGCGCGCGCACGGCCGGCAAGTCTCGCACACGTAGGTCCCGCGGCCACGCCTAGGCATCTCGCCAGCTATGCACGCCGGCCCCGAGCCCTGGTATCGGCGATCTCTGAGCCAGCAAACGGGACGTGGATGCGGCCCCGGCGCAGCGCCGCGCGCGGGCCGGCGCGCTGCGCGAGGCAATCGCGCGGCCGTCCGGAGCGAGAAGCCGGGGAGCGGTCAAAAGGGGGGCGAAGCCGCCTGAGGTGGCCGACGGACGAGATCGAGCCGGCGCCGGTCGTCTCTGCCATTCGCCATCGGCGGGCCTGTCGGGCTGCGCGCCGCGCGGGGACGGGCGGGGCGCCCTGCTGGCCGCGGAAAACGAGGGTCCACGGATCATGCGTCGAGAGCGCCGCGATCACGCGAAAGCACAACTCCTGACCGGCTTGGTCTGTCGCGTCTGTGGCAGCGCTCCTCTCCAACGCCGTAGCGCGAGCTACTCAACCCGACGATGTCACCGGACAATGCCGAGGTCCTACCCCGTCAGTCCGAAGGGCGGTCCGCGCGAGCGCTCAACCGGAGCCTTATGCGCCCCAACAGAGGAAGGAGTTCTCCGCTGTGGCTTTCGAGACGCTGGCCGTGCTATGGCTGACGCACGGACGCGTTTTGTCAGTCGATGAGCCGCTGGCCCCCATCGATGTCGTAGGCCGCGCCGGTGATGGCGGTGTTGATCATGAGGTGAACGGCGAGGGCCGCGATGTCGGCCGGTCCGACGACGCGCCGGATCGGCAGGGTGGCGCGCAGCTCGTCGCGTCTGCTCTCGACCGCTGCGTCGTCTGCGAATAACGACGCCGCCAGCGCGGTGTCGACGAAGGCGGCTTGGATGAGGTTGACGCGCACTGGGGCCAGCTCCAGCGCGAGCGCAGCGGTGAAGGGAGGCAGCACTGAGAACGCGGCTGGGGTTATCCCGTACTCGCGACTGAACGTCCTCTCGCTGCCGCCCGTCAGCAACAATGTGCCGCCCGCTCGCATCTTGGGGGCCGCGTGGCGCGCGATCTCGAGAACCTGCGACACGCGCCGGCCGACGCCCTGGCCCACCTCCTCGGAGGAGCTCTCGAGCATCGGCCCATGCGACCGGCGCGTGTACGCCGCGACGAGCACGTGGTCGATCGGCGCGGGCAGCTCGTCGAAGAAGCGCTTGACCCCGGCTGCGTCGTCGGCGTCGAAGGCAGCGCTGCTCCGAGCCGACAGTTCGCGCGCCGCTTCCTCAAGCCGCTTCGGGTCCCGGGCCGTGAGGACGATGTCGGCGCCCTCGCTGCGGGCGAGGCGGGCGGTCTCGAGCCCGATGCCCGCACTGCCGCCGATCACGACGACGGTCTGGCCGAGCAGCCGCGGCACACGCGCGACCGAGATGCTGGTGGTTGCGTTCGTCATGTTTCCTCCCCGGGCTCTCTCGTTCTTCGTACACCTTGCGCCGCCACGTGTACGTTCGCACCCTCGCGCCAACGATCCCAACTGCTCGGCGACAGCTACGGACCATGGATGAAAACCACCGGCTGCTTTAGGTTCTCGGTTGAGCCTATCCCCCGCAGCGTCGGCGCGTTCATCATCCAGTCACCCTGCCGCGGCCACGTCTCGGCATCAGTGCTGAGCATCGGCTGCGGGATGGCCAGACCTCGGGCGTAAACCTGCCCGAGCGCCGAAGCCGCGTCGAGAGTGTTGTGGCACGGCCTGGCTCGCCACGGACGTGAGGAACGTTACGCGGACGCTGCTGCCTCGGCGCCGATGGACTTATTCGTCGACCGCGTCCGACGACCACTGATCGCTCTGGATCCTGAGTGCCCGTATGCCGGCGGTGCTGGTCGTCAGGCGACTGCCGCTTCGGCGCGGCGGATTTGGTGGATGAGGATGCCTGCCGACACCCCGCCGAGCGTCACCGATCCGGCTGCGATCAGGAGGGTCATGATGGAGCCGGAGCTGAGGCCCTGTCCAAGGATGGCGTATGGGACGGTGCGCAGGAGAGCGCCGATCGCGATGGCCCCGGCGAACGCGGGGGTACGGACAGGGGACACTCCTGCCGCGTAGTGCAGCCCTGTCGCGGGTACGCCGGGCGTCAGGCGCGCCGCGAGGATCGCAGCGAACCCGCGGCGCTCCAATAACGCCTGGCTGCGGGCGAGGCGCGGCTTGCGTTGCACGAAACGTTCGACCGGCCGGCGGCCCGCGGTGCGGGCGAGCGCGAACGCGGTGAGGCCACCGGCGATGGCTCCGCCGAGCGCGAGTAGCGAGCCTCCGAACGCGCCAAAGGCGAGACCGCTGGCCGCGGCGAGCACCGTCCCGGGAAACATCGCGGGCGTGAGCAGGATCCAAGCGGCGAGCGCGATCAGCGGCGCGACTGGTCCAGCTGCGGCGAGCAGTCCACGCAGTCCCGACGGCGAGTGTGGCAGCAGGAACGCGGCGGCGGCGGACGCGGCGAGCGCGATGACAACGAGTCCAGCAGCGCGGTGCCAGGGCATGGATAGAGCCTAGCCGTAGCAATAATCGCGCCGTGTGACGATGTCGGTAGTGCAGCCGCCCACGAGCCTGTTCGATGTCTCTTGCGTGCTGCATCTGCACAGCACCTACTCCGACGGGACTCCGACGGGACTGCGACGGTCGCCGAGTTGCTGGCCGATGCTCGCATGGTCGGTGCTGACGCGCTGCTGCTGACCGATCACGACTCCCTCCAGGCGCGCCGCGACGGCTGGGAGGGCATGCACGCCGGTGTGTTGCTGCTCGTCGGCATCGAGATCAGCCCCAACGAAGGGCACTATCTTGCGTTCGGCGTCACGCACGAAATTCCCCACACCGACCGGTACGTCCGGAGGTCCTGTACGTCGACGAGGGACAAGTCCTCACGTCCGCGGGCATCGCCGCGGGCATCGACCTCTGCCTGCACATGGTGCGCAGCGACTATGGCGCCGAGGTGGCCGCGAGGGTTTCGCGCCGCATGGTCGCGGCCGTGCACCGACCGGGCGGCCAGGCTGAGTTCATGCAGCGTCCAGTACCAGAGAGCGGGCAGGGGCTCGCGGCCACCTGCGCGTGGGCGATGCAGCGGCTCGATCGCCGGCTGACGGTCGCCGAGCTTGCAGGTCACGCCAACTGCTCGAGCCGGACGTTCGCCCGACGCTTCGTCGGGGAGACCGGGATGAGCCCGATGCGATGGTTCACGGCGCAGCGCGTCGCCGAGGCCAGGCGTCTACTGGAGACGACAGATCTCGCGGTCGAGGACGTCGCCGCGCGCAGCGGACTGGGGACGGCCGCCAACCTCCGGATGCACCTGGCGCGCGACACCGCGACAACGCCGACTGCGTACCGCCGCGCCTTTCGCGGCGAGTCGGTGGCGACGTGACGGTCACCCGCGACCTTGGCTGACGGCGCCACCGTCGTCGCCTCCGGAGTGCGGGTGACAAGGCAGCGGCGGGAGGTTCAGCTGTAGTGATCAGCGGCCGTGCCGATCGAGAAGCACGCGACCGCACCGAGCAGCGCGAAGAGGACCTCGCGCCGACCGGCCTCGACGGCGATCCCGACGATGCTTGCGCCGACGAGCGCGGAGATCGCCGACAAGCCTTTCGAAGGACCAGGGGCACTTCACGGATGAGAACGTCGCGAAGCACTACACCGCCGACGCCGCTGATCGCACCCAGCAACACGGCTCCGGGGCGATAAGCCGGCGATCCAGCGCGATGCTCGCACTCCCGTCACGGCGAACAGGGAAAGCCCGGCAGCGTCGAGGACCGCGATAACGCGGGGGGCTCGGTCGAGCAGCGGGAACGCGAGCAACGTGACCAGCCCAGCGGCGCCCAGCACGGCGAGATACCGCCAATCATGGAAGGTGGCGGGTGGCGTGCCGATCAGGAGATCACGAGTAATCGAGCCGACGAGCTCGAACATGCGGCATCCAGACGGGCGCCCCGGTCGACGCCTGGACTTCTGCGTCGACTTGGCCGAGAGCCAAGAGCGGCAGTCCACCATCCGGCTCCCCCGGCCTCGACGTGCAGAAGCCGAGGCCGCCCGGGCGCGGTCGGCTCCTGGTAGTCGAATCGATGAGAGCGGAGAAAGCGAATAGCGGGAGTCCGACTGACCTGTACCTAAGCGCCTGGAGGGATCGGAGCCTCGCGTCCCGGGTACAGCTTTCCGCGCTAGGGGGGTATCTATCTAGCTCAGGTAGGCTGGTGATGTGCCTCAGACGGGCAAGGATTACCCGGGCTCCTACGCCGAGCTGCTGGCGTGGTTTCCGGCCGAGGCTGCCTGCTGGGACTACCTTGAGTGGCTACGCTGGCCCGACGGGTTCCGGTGCCCGAGGTGCGTGGGCCGGGCCGCGTGGAGGCTGAGCAGCGGTCGTTGGGAGTGCACGGTCTGCGGGCGTCAGGCGTCGGTTATGGCCGGGACGATCTTCCACCGCACTCGTACGCCGCTGCGGCTGTGGTTCGCAGCGGCGTGGGAGATGACCAGCCAGAAGCACGGCGTTTCGGCGCTGGGGATCCAGCGGTCGCTGGGGCTGGGGTCCTACCAGACGGCGTGGGCGATGCTGCACCGCTACCGGACGGCGATGGTGCGTCCCGGCCGCGAGCGGCTGGCCGGACACGTCGAGGTCGACGAGGCATATCTGGGCGGCGTTGAAGGCGGAGTGTTCGGCCGGCAGACCGACACCAAGGCGATCGTCGCGATCGCGGTTGAGGTCAAGCATCCCAGGGGTTTTGGGCGGATTCGACTGCAACGCGTCGATGATGTCTCGAAGGACAGTTTGATTTTCGTTCATCGAGAGCGCGGTGGAGCCCGGGGCGACCGTCCACACCGACGGGTGGCAGGCCTACTGGACCGTGCCCGACCGCGGCTACGAGCACGAGCGGACGATCATGCGCGCCCAGCACGACCCTGCTCATGTTGTGATGCCCGGCGTTCATCGAGTCGCGAGCCTGCTCAAACGCTGGTTGCTCGGCACGCACCAGGGATCGGTCGGACCCGAACACCTCGACGCCTATCTGAACGAGTTCGCGTTCCGCTTCAACCGACGTGGCTCGCGGCGGCGTGGACTGCTCTTCTACCGGCTGCTCCAGCAAGCGATCCTCGCGGACCCGATCACGTACCGAAGCCTGATCGTGGCCCCACGGCCCGGACGGCCGAGACCGTCGCCGCCGATCCGCTCCCCCGCAGCCCCGGCGAGCGAGAGGCCCTGGCGCGACCCAACCTGACTCAAATAGATACCCCCCTCCGCGCTTAGGGGGTACGCCGGCGCCCGACTGCGAGATGCACGTTGCGCACCGGAAGCAGGAGCTGGCTAACTGGACCTGCTCAGATGCAGCAGCGCCGTTGGGACTTTGCAGGTCAATTCTTGCGATCGTCTGACCAGGGAGGCCAAGAGTCCGCTTCTCGTCGTGTCGTGCTTGCTAGTGGGCGGAGCTGAGTTGCGAGACCAGCTCGGTAGTCGTTCGTGTCCGTGATGTCCCGCGAGACGGATGGCAGCCAGTCGGGAGGGATCCTTGGTGTACCGGATGTCGAGCTGGCCCATCCGCCCCTTCGATCCCATGAGGGGACCTCGGACGCGCCCAATCGGTGTTGTGGTCGGTCGCCTCATCCGCACGGATGCTCCTGGGGCACTCACCGTACGCGTCACCGCCAACGTTGCGTACGGTGCGCCGATCATCCTAGCCCCTGGAACACAAGACATTTGCGCGCGCCGGATGGTTATAGGATCGCCAATCTGATGGCTGGTGGTCTGTCAGCTCCCGAGGGGTTGGCGCTGCGCGGTCGGCGCGACGAGTGCGCGGTCATGGATCGGCTGCGCGAGGGAGCGCGGGCTGGGCGCAGCGGTGTGCTCGTGGTACGGGGTGAGGCGGGAGTTGGGAAGACGGCGCTGCTCGATTATGCGATCGGGTCGGCCTCGGTCATGCGCGTCGTGCGTGCGTCGGGGGTGGAGGCCGAGATGGAGCTGGCGTTCGCGGTGCTGCAGCAGCTGTGCGCGCCGCTGCTCAATCGCCTTCAGGGACTTCCCGCTCCGCAGCGCCACGCGCTGGAAATCACGTTCGGGCTGAGCGAGGGTCCCGCGCCGGATCGGTTCTTCGTCGGCTTGGCGGTGCTCGGCCTGCTGGCCGAGGCGGCTGAGGAGCGCCCGCTTCTCTGCGTGATCGACGACGCGCAGTGGCTGGACCGCGCCTCCGCGCAGACGCTGGCGTTCGTGGCGCGCCGGCTGCTGGCCGAGTCGGTCGTCATGCTGTTCGTCGTCCGCGAACCGGTCCGTGAGCTCGCCGGCCTGCCGGAGCTGGTGGTCGAGGGACTGCGAGATGCCGACGCACGACAGCTGCTCACATCGGTGGTGCCCGGACGCCTGGATCAGCGGGTCGCCGACCAGCTGGTGGCCGAAGCCCGTGGCAACCCGCTTGCCCTGTTGGAGCTGCCGCGCGGGCTGACGCCGGCCGAACTGGCCGGCGGGTTCGGCCTACCGGAGGCCTTGCCACTACAGGGGCGCATCGAGGACCGCTTCGTGCAGCGCCTGGAGGCGCTGCCGACGGACACCAGGCGGTTGTTGGTGGTGGCGGCGGCCGACCCGACCGGCGATCCCGCGCTCGTCTGGCGCGCCGCGGCTCGCCTCGGCCTCACCGAGGCGGCGGTTGAGCGGCTCGTCGGCGCCGATCTGATCGAGATCGGCGCGCGCGTCCGGTTCCGCCATCCGCTGGTGCGCTCGGCGGTCTACCGTGCCGCAGCCCCTGTCGAGCGTCGCCGCGTCCGCGCGGCGCTGGCGGAAGCGACCGACCCGCGGGTCGATCCCGACCGGCGCGCCTGGCATCTCGCCGAGGCGACGGCCGGCACCGACGAGTCCGTCGCCGGCGAGCTCGAGCGAGCCGCCGGCCGCGCCCAGGCGCGCGGCGGCCTGGCCGCCGCGGCCGCCTTCCTCGAGCGCGCCGCGGCGTTGACGCCGGACCTTGTCGGGCGTGCGGAGCGGGCGTTGTCGGCGGCACAGGCGAAGTACGAGGCCGGGGCGCTCGAGGACGGTCTCGCGCTCCTCGTCACCGCGGAGACTGGCGGCGTCGATGATCTCCAGCGCGCCCGTGTGCATCTTCTGCGAGCGCAAATCGCGTTCGCCGTGCAGCGCGGTGGCGACGCTCCCGCGCTGCTGCTGGAGGCCGCCCGCGAGCTCGAGGTGGTCGACCCGGACCGGGCGCGCACCACCTATCTCGAAGCGCTCGAGGCGGCCCGGTTCGCCGATCGGCTCGCCCGCGGCGCGGACGTCGTCGAGGTGAGCAGGGCGGCGCTGGCCGGCCCCGCAGCGCGCCGGCCGCCGCGGCCGACCGATCTCCTCCTTGAGGGGATGGCGAGGCTGCCCATCGACGGTCACGTCGCGGCCGTGCCGATCCTCAAGGCCGCGCTGAGCGCGTTCCGCGAGGAGGCCGTCCTCCCACCCGAGGAGTCGCGCTGGCTCTCGTTCGCCTGCCGCGCCGCGTGGGATGTCTGGGACGAGGAGAGCTGGAGGCTGCTCGCCACGCGAGAGCTCCGGCGTGCCCGTGATCCCGGTGCCCTAACGGCCATGCCGCTGGTCCTCAGCTCGCTCAGCTACCTCCAGGTCCTCTGCGGCGAGCTGTCCACGGCGGAGTCCCTGCTCGACGAGATCCGGGCGATCACCGCGGCGATCGGCATCCCCGCTCATCGTTACGTCGAGATCTGGCTCGCAGCGCTGCGCGGGCGCGAGACGGAGCTGTTGGCGGTGGTCGAGGCCTTCACTGCGGATGCGAAGGCGCGAGGGGAGGGGTTTGCACTGGGGTTCGCCGGGCAGGCCAGCGCGGTCCTGTACAACGGTCTGGGTCGATACGCGGAGGCCTTCGCCGCGGTGCGTGAGGCCGTCGACGTCGCGCCCTATTCCGAGCTGAGCACTCCCAGTGCGGTCCTCGAGCTGGTGGAGGCGGCCGCTCGAACGGGAGAGCGCCGCATCGCCGAACGGGCGCTCGAGCGGCTCACGCTCAGCACCCGTCCCAGCGGCAGCGATTGGGCGCTCGCGGTCGAGGCCCGCTCGCGGGCGCTGCTCAGCGACGGCGACGCCGCCGAGCGCCTCTACCAGGAAGCGATCGAGCGGCTGCGGCGCACCCGCGTGCGCGTGCAGCTCGCGCGGACCCACCTGCTGTATGGCGAGTGGCTGCGGCGCCAGCGGCGCCGCCTCGACGCCCGCGACCAGCTACGCACCGCGCTCGAGATGTTCACGAGCATGGGCGCCGAGGCGTTCGCCGCGCGCGCCGAGCGTGAGCTCCTGGCCACCGGCGAGCGCGTCCGCAAGCGCCGGGTCGAGACCCGCGAGCAGTTGACCGCCAGGAGATGCAGATCGCGCGGGCCGCGGGCGACGGCCTGTCGAATGCGGAGATTGGTGCGCGGCTGTTCATCAGCCAGCACACCGTGGCGTACCACCTGCGCAAGGTGTTCAGCAAACTCGGCATCACCTCGCGCAACCAACTCGGACGGGTCCTGCCCGACAGCGTCAGTGCAGCTCAGGTGGCGTAGCGGTCCGCCCGCCTAGCCCTCGTCTGAGGCGATGGCCGAGCCCAACGCTTCAACTCCCCAGACCGGCAGTGTTCAGCCACGGGTTGAGAGAGCTGCCTCGGGCTACCCGCAACAGCGTCGGTTGCGGTAGATCACCCTGCTAATGCTGCTGGTTTGGAACGAACTCGAGCGCATCGACGACGGTCGGCCTGAGCATTGCAATCCCACGGATACGGGTGTCATGGGGCGTGCTTGATCGGGACCCTCGTATTCGTCAAAACCGCGCCTCGGTGCTTGCAGCCCCGATGCTAGCGGCCGGGCGATGCTCGCTGCCGGAGTACGCCGCGCTACCGGTCCCACGAGGGACGAGGCGTCTCGGCGATGCCAGTGACGCGGCGTGCGGCTTGTGTTGGAGCCGGCCACCGACTGAAGGGGAAGCGCTGATGTGGTGGCCGGATTGGCGACATTGAGGAAATCCGATCGGCGCTCGCGAGGGTGCTGCAGCACGATCAAGGGCAGCCTGGTCGCAGGCGGAGATTAGGATGCCTGATTGGAGATCGCATGAACGGGGCGGCGTATTGCAGAAACCTCTTGCCGTGGGACGGCGGCCGTCGAGGCTATAGCCCGCCCGCTAGCTGTTGCAGCGTCGCGGCCTGGTTGACGGTCAGCCAGCCCGGGCCGACGAGCGCGCCGACGCCCGCCTGGTAGACACGGATAACAGCCCGGCGCTGCGCCGGTATGAGGCGTGGAACCAGCTGCTCGAGCCCTCGGCTCAGCGCCGCGGCGAGCCGGTCGACCACGGCGCGCTGCGCCGGCCGGAGCGCGCGATATGCGGCGGACCCTTGAACGAACTGGGTGGTGAGGTTGCCGAGGCCGCTGGCGGTGACCGTGACGTCGAAGCTCGTCGAGGTCAACGCCGTGTTGCCCGCGACGTCCGCGGCGGTTGCGGCGAAGGTGTTCGTCCCGAGCGCGAAACCGTAGGCGGGACCGGTGATCGACTCGCAGCGCGTAGCTGCCGCATCGATCCCCGACAGCCCGTCGGTCGCGCTGCAGGAGATGTTGACTGTCGCATCGACCCCGTAGCTGCCGGCGTTCCCGGTGTAGCCGACCGTGGGCGCAGTCCGGTCCAGCTGGACCGTGATCGTTGACGGCGACGACGGCTCGCCGTCCAGGTCGGTGGCGATACAGGCGACGGCGTGCGATCCATCGGCGCTGACGGTGAAGGCGCCGGTGCGCGGGTTTGAGCCCGTCTGGCCAGTGACGTCGACCGCGGCGCCGTTGTCGGTGCAGGTGAGGTCGCTCACCGCGGTGTCGTCGGTCGCCGAAACTGTCACGGTCGCCGCGCCGTCGGCGGCGTTGAGCCAGCCGCCGTGGTCGGGAGACGCCTGCGGCGTGACGCCGAGCGTGACGACCGGCGGGGCGTTCGGGCCGGCACAGCCCTGCGCGATCAGCGCGCGCGCCTCGTCGAGCCGCAGCTGGTACCGGCCACGGAACTGCTCGGCGGGGCGCATGACGTCGGCGACCCAGTCGCCCCACATGGACGGGTCGTTGACGAACTCGGTGTTGCCCTCAGCGAGCCGCTCGCTCTTGACCGCAAGCGCCTGATCGATGAACCACTGCAACTGCAGAGCCGGATTACCAGGGAAGCCCGCGTAAGGACCGTTATCCCAGATGGCGACGCGCATCGCGAAGTATCCGACTGAATCGCTGTCTCCGTTTGAGAGGTTCTTTAGCCCGGTGTCGGTGACGGACGCCATGACCGGCAGCTCGCCCGGCAACCCAGCGGCGCGCGCCCCCTGGGCCATCCACCCCGCGATGTCCGCCTGAGACGCACTGTCGGCCGGAACGCCGCACGTAGCGCCCTGCGCACGGGACGCCGACGCCAGCGTGATGACGGCCAAGCACAGCAGAAACGCGCCCCAGCGCTTCACGGCGCAACCCTACCAGCCGTTGTGGAGCCGCACCAAAAGTCGAGAGCTGCTCCGGCGCATTGTCGCGGCCCCGAGCGGCAGTTATCGAACTCGGCAATTTCGCTGCTAGTCAATACCTTCATGGGGATCGCAGGACAAAATCGGCCCCACGATCCCGCTCCGGAACCGAAGGTCGGGACTTCGAATCTCCCCCGGCCGATCCAGAACTCTCCCCGCAGCCCCGCCAAGCTTCTCGTTCCACGAACGACCAGCCACGCCGATGCGATCGGCGACCCGAATCTCGGTTCTGCTTTGGACCGTCGAGACCAGGGTGGCATACCCGTGGCAGTCGCAGAGCAGATCTCGGGCGAGGCCGACGGCGCTCCCGATCCACGCCTCAAGCAGTCACGCTCGCGCGGTGACCGCTTCTACCGCGAGGGGAATGCGGCGGTGACCGGCGAGACGACTCCTCGGACGCGAAGGGCGAAGGCGGTCGATGTCAGCGCAGCGCTGTCACTGCTCGTCCGCTGTGACATTCCCTGAACGATCCGCTCGGGCGCACCGCTGCGGTCGCATCCGCCAAGAGCGTCAGGTGCGCGCATGGCGCTCCCAGGTCGATTTCACCCCCGGACCGCAGGCGGCGACGGACTGCGAGGGGTCGCCGTGGAGCGCCACAGACGCAGCTCGCGAACGCCGTGGCTCGGCGCCGAGCTCGGGGCGTTGGTCACGGCCGTGGGCTACATGGGCTGGAGGCGCTGGGGCCGTCGGTGAGTCGCGTCGCGTCGCGCCGTGCGATACCGCCGGAAAGGAGAACGTCAGCCGCCTGGGTTCAGTAGCGTGTAGAGCGCGGCGATCCGTCCGTCGCGCACGAGCGCCACGTCGTAGCCGGTAATGGCGGGCGGCTGCTGAGGCGGTCCGTGGATGAACGCCAGGTGGTCCAGATCGCGGAGTACATGGACCGGCCCCGCGGCCCTGAACACAAAATCCGGCAGATGGTCGAGCAGCTCTTGAGCTCGTTTGTTTAGTGCCTCGCGGCCGTAGAACGTCCTTTCGGGGTCTGTCCAGATCACGTCCTCGGTGTAGTTGGACGCGATCGCGTTCAGGCGACGTTCGGGGTCGCGTTCGTTGAACACCGCGAACAGGTTCATCAGCATCAGCTCGCGGATCCGCGCGTCGTCGGTGGTGATGTCGTTTGGGTTGTCGGACACTCGTGTCCCCTTCTTGTTGTCGCGGGTTCTTGAGTGAGCTGCTGCTGGGGAGTTCAGCAGGCACCACGTCCGGCGCCTTGAGTCCTACGGCGCCAAAGCCGGCTCCTGGGAGCGCGCGCCGTCTGCGACGGCCGCGCCGTCCGCCGAGTCGTCGTGGTTGCAGGCGCCGATCGCGTGTCGGGCCAGAGCGGTCAGGCTCGTCGCCGTGCGGGCCTCGCACTGGCTGGGCATGATCAGCAGCACGAGCACAAACCCCAGGCCAAAGATCCCGGCGGCCCACCAAAATGCGGTGGTGTCACCATGAACCTGCGCGGCGGAGGCAACGCCTCTGACGTGGAGGTGGGTCGCGACGTAGCCGGTGACGGCGCTGGCGTAGATCGTCGAGAGCAGCGAAGTGCCGATCGAGCCGCCCACCTGCTGGGACGTGTTGACCATGGCCGACGCGATGCCCGCTTCGTTTGGCGCCACGCCGAGTGTCGCGGCCGAGACCGTCGGGGCGAAGATGCAACCCATCGCGACACCGATGACGAGCAGGCCGGGCAGGACGCCGGTGCCGAAGCTCGAGGTGGGCGTCAGCTGGGTGAACAGAACCATTCCGACCACCCCGAGCGCCATGCCGAGGAGCACCAGCGGTTTCACGCCGGTGTGTTGGATCACGCGGGTCTGGACAGTCGTCGAGGTGATGACCAGCACGACGCTCAGGGGCAGGAACGCGAGGCCGGTCTTGAGCGGCGAGAAGGCGAGGTTCTGCTGCAGGAAGTAGGTAAGGAACAGAAACACCGCGAAGATGCCGGCGCCGGTCACCAAGAGCGCGGCGTACGACCCTCCGCGCGCGCGGTCCCACACGATGTGCAACGGCAGTAACGGGTGCTTGACGCGGCGCTCGATCAGCACGAATGCGGTCAGCAGCAGCGGACTGGCGATGAGCGCGACGATCGTCGCCGTGGCGCCCCACCCGTGCGTCTCGGCGTTGGAGAAGCCGAACACGAGCGCGAACAGCCCCAACGTCCAGGTGAGCACGCCGGCAATGTCGATCCGGGCGCGGTCGGGGGGCCTGTGGTTGACGAGCAAGCGCAACGCCACGAGCGTCGTGGGCACCGCGATCACGAGATTGACGTACAGGCACCACCGCCAGGAGAGCACCTGCGTCAGCACACCCCCGAGCAGCAGCCCAAGCGCGCCGGCACCGCCGGCGACCGCGCCGAAGATTCCGAACGCCCGGGACCAGTCCGCGGTCCCCGCGAACGTGACCGTCAACGTCGACAGCGCCGCGGGTGCCAGCAGCGCGCCGAACACCCCCTGGAACGCCCGCGCGGCGACGAGCACGCCGAATGAGTGCGCCAACCCACCGACCGCCGACGCCGCCGAGAACCCCACCAACCCAACGATCAGCGCCCACTTTCGGCCGAACAGATCCCCGACCTTGCCGCCGACCAGCAGCAGGCTGCCGAACGCCAGCGCGTACGCGGTCACCACCCACTGCCGATTCTCGTTCGAGAAATGCAACGCCCGCTGCGCCGACGGCAACGCGACCGTCACGATCGTCGCGTCCAGCACCACCATCAGCTGCGCGACGCTCAGCAAGGCGAGCACCGCCCAGCGATTAGGGTCACGAACGGTTTGAGTTGGCATGGAGCCTCGACTTTCGCTTGGCGATGTGGGCTCACCCTCCCACGCCGTCAGGTGAGCGAGCACCGCCTGATTCAGGCGATTCGCGTTTCGCTCGGATCTTTGGCGCAGTTCGAGCAGTTCGAGGCCGAGCGCTTCGATCTGCCCGAGCACGCCAGGCCCTGCGGTCGGACACACCACAGGTGGGAGGGGCGGCCCGCTCAGGGTCGGGCCGTCCACCCCCGGTTCGGTATCGCACAACCGTCAGCGGGCCGTGTGCGCAGTCAGGATTGTCCGGCAGCCATCGCGAGGGTCAGGACGTTCATGTTGCCAGTCGGCCATTGGAGGGTGAAAGTCAGTCCGGCGATCCGCCAGCCGCCTGGGGTCCGTTTGAGCTGGTAGTCGTGGCGGCCGCCGACCGTCCAGATGGGGCCGCCCGACGCGTTGGCTAGCACGTGTGTGCCCTGCATGTTGGCCGCGCAGGTCGCCTGGTCACCGTCGAGGCTGATCACGTGATTGGTGATCAGGTGGTGGACAGCGTCCATGTTCTGCAGCGTTTGGCGCCATCCGTCGACAAACTCGGCGACGCCGAGAGTCGTTGGCTCGCCGCCCGTGAGTGAGCTGCGGTCGTGGTAGACCGTGTCGGTGAACAGCTGCCCGAGCGCGTTCCAGTCGCGCCCGTCGATCGTGAGCGCGAGGCGTCCGATCAGCTCGAGGATCGCGAGGCGGTCCTCGAGTTCGGTTGTCTCGGAATCCAACGTTGTCGTGCTCATACGTGCTCCTATGCGTAGCCCTGGTGGACGGTTTGGCGATGTGCGCTTAGCCTCACACGCCATGCGGTGAGCGGTTATCGCCTGATTCACGCGATTTCGGTCTCGCCCGGATTTGCCGAAGTTCGAGCAGTTCGAGGCCGAGCGACTCGATCTGCGCAAGTACGCCGAACAACGCGGACCGATCCTCGAGCAAGCCGGTGAGCACGGTCTCGCTGCCCTTCAGCTCAGGCACCATCGAGGGAAAGGCCGATAGGGCGGTAGCTCCGAGCCGGCCCCTTATCCGGATCGTGTACAAGCCGGGCGATGTGGCCACGCGACCATGGTCCAGCTCGACCTGGTGAGCCGGCGACGCCGGAATCTGGTGATTGTGCGCACGCCGGTGCTCGCGCTGCTCGGGCGATGTTCAGGAGCGCGCTGTAGAGAGGAGCCGCAGCTCGCGTGCGCGTTGAACGGCGGAAGAGCGATCGCGCGCAGCGAGCTTGGAATAGATGTTGCGGATGTGCGTGTTGACCGTGTTGATGGAGACGTAGAGCTCTCGCGCGATCTCGGGCCGCGTCAGGTTCGTCGGCAGATACCGCAGCACGCGCAACTCGCTTGGGCTGAGCTCCTCCGGTTGCGATAGGTACACGCACACGCTCGAAGACCGATGTCGTGGTCCAGTTGACAACTGAATCACCGGGATCCGGCGATGCCGCATCACCTGCGCGCGGGCCAGGATCGGGTCGCGAGTTATCGACCCGAGGAGAGCGAGCGAGATCCATGTCCGCCATCAGCAACGGTCACCCCGGTCGCGCAGACGTCGTCATCGTCGGCGGAGGCTCAGCGGGCAGTGTCCTGGCTAGTCGCCTGAGCGAAGATCCAAGCCGCTCGGTCCTGCTGCTCGAGGCAGGCACGGCCTACGGCGTCGATGGCTATCCCGATGACCTTCGAGACGCCGCGCACGTGCCGGCCAACCCGGAGCACGAGTGGGGCTTCACCGCCCGCGGTGGAGCGGCCTCCCCGCAGCTCGATGCCGCGCGCGCCAAGGTGCTGGGCGGCTGCTCGGCCCACAACGCCACCGTCGCGATGCGCGCGCGCCCGAGCGACATAGCCGACTGGCAGCGACCATGCCAGTGTTCTGACGCACGCCGCCGATGACATTGACCGGGTGAGGGGTTCCCAGTGGTCGAGGATTTCAACGGGCCGGACCCGGGTAGCCGCCGACCCCGCCCGGCACGGCCTGGAAGACTGGACGATCGAGCAGGTCTCGGCCATCTACAAGGAGATGGAGAACACGCCGGATGGCGACGACGCCTACCACGGACGGACCGGGCCGTTCCCGATCCGACACCAGAGGTACTACGATCTGACCACCTCGCTGCGCGGGTTCATCGACGCGGCGAGGAGGTTCGCCACCGCCCCAACCTCAAGATCTCGGGCGACGTACTTGTCGATCGCGTTCGGTTCGACGAGCTACGTGCGATCGGCGTCGTCACGGCAAGCGGCGCTGAGATTCCTGCGGGCGAAGTGATCCTTTCCGGCGGCTCATACGGGAGTCCGGCGATCCTGCTGCGGTCCGGCGTCGGGCCGGCTGCTGATCTGGCGGAGCTCGGCATCGACGTCGTGGCCGATCTGCCGGTGGGACAGCGCCTTCAAGACCAGCCCTTCTACTACAACGGCTACGCCCTGAAGGCGGATGCACTTGATATGCGGCCGGCGGTCGGGGCCTTTCTGTGGAGGCAGTCCAGCGAAGCCCGTGGCGACGACCTGGACGTGCACATCGCTGTGACGCACCTCCTGCCTCCGCAGTTCAGCCCGACGGGCGGGGCGATCGCGCTGAGCGTCGCGGTCGTCAAGCCCGACTCGCGCGGAACCATACGGCTGCGCAGCTGCGACCCGAGGGAGCAGCCTGAGATCGACTGCAACTTCCTAGCCGAGGGCCGGGACGCGCGCCGGATGCTCGAAGGGGTGAAGCTGGCCCGCAAGATCGGTCGCAATCCGATCCTCGCTCAGTTCCTCGAGCTAGAGCTCTTCCCCGGCGACGGAGTGGGGGACGACCAGCTCGCCGACGTGATCGCTTCTAATCTGGCTTCCTACGGACACCCAGCCGCAACTGCGCCGATGGGCGGTCCCCAGGACCCGTGGGCGGTTGTGGACTCGACAGGCGCCGTCAAGGGGATCGACGGACTTCGTGTCGTCGACGCATCGATCATGCCGGTCGTCGTATCGGTGGCGCTGAACCCGACGACGATCATGATCGCCGAGCGGCTCGCAAAGGCGGTCTACGGAAGCGAGCCTGGGCCTATCCATCGCGGCGTTCACGTGGCGCCGACGGCCTGAACCAATGGTCACGGAGCACGGGCGTGGTGGACGGGCGCGCAAGGGGCGCTCCGCTGTCGCCGATCCGACAGCGCAGGAGTTCCTGCGGCGCGCCGACCCGGTTCTCCGGGAGCTGATCGATGCACGCCCGGACTTCCATCCGCGGGCGTGGCTGGACGAGCTGCCCCCGCTTGATGCTTTCGGGACGCTGATCTTTCAGGTTGTCGGCCAGCAGTTGTCGGTCAGCGCGACGCGGACGATCGTCTCGCGCCTGCAACAGCGGTTCGGCGGTCGCATGCCCTCGCCGCAAAAGCTACTGGCGGTCGACCCGCAGGAGCTCCGGGCGAGCGGCATGTCCAACCGCAAGGCCGCCACTTTGCGGGCGCTCGCGGAACGCTTCGTCGACGGCGAGCTGAGCGACGAGGCGCTGGCGCGCATGACCGACGACGAGATCGAGGCGGAGCTGACCGATGTGCAGGGGATCGGGCCGTGGACCGCGCATGGCTTTCTGATCGTGGCTCTCGACCGGCCCGACGTGCTGCTCTCCGGGGATCTCGCGCTGCGCCGGGCCGTGCAGCGCGCCTACGGATTCGACCACCCTCCAACCGAGGACGAGATGATCCAGGTAGCCGAGCGATGGCGCCCGTACCGGAGCCTCGCGGTCAGCTACCTGTTCGCGTCCGAGTACGAGAAAGGGACCTGATGCAAGCAGCGAAAATCAAGAGTGTCGGGATCGTCGGCGCCGGCCACATCGGTCAGACGATGGCCAGGATCGCACGCCGTGCCGGCCGGCAGGTGGTGATCTCCAACAGCCGAGGGCCTGAGTCGTTGGCGACGGTGGTGCAAGAGCTCGGCGGCGGGGTCTCGGCCGGGACCGTCGAGGACGCCGTAGCCGCGGACATCGTCGTGGTCGCGGTGATGTGGCCGGACGTTCCGCACGCCGTCGAAGGACTCGCGTGGGATGCGCGGATAGTGATCGACCCAACGAACGCCTTCGATCCCACCGATCTGGGTGGGCGCACATCCAGCGAGGTCGTCGCCGATCTTGTGGCCCCTGCCCGGGTCGTTAAGGCCGGCAATACGGTCGGGGCGGCCGTGCTCGGCTCCGACCCTCACCAGGCGGGCGGCCAGCGCGTGATCTTCGTCTCCGGTGACGACGCTGAGGCGAAGTCTGAGGTCGTGGCGCTGTTCGAGGAGGCCGGCTTCTTTGTCGTTGACCTCGGCGGCCTGCGCGAGGGCGGCCAGATGCAGCAGGTCGGTGGTCCGCTGAATGGCCAGGACCTGATCCGCATGCCTTGAGCTGGGGGTCGGGCGCAATCACCGGAATCAAGTGATGACCAGTCGCCTGACCGTCAGGGATTCTCGAGCCGTCCGGCCACCCAAGCAAAAGGAAGCCGAAATCCAATGACCAGCCAAGCGATTCGTGACCCGCTCGCGGATCATCTCATCACCCCGCAGAACTCAGCGTTCCTGTTGATCGACTGGCAGCCGACCCAGATCTCGACCGTCCGGTCGATGGGCCAGCACCTGCTGCTCAGAAACGCGGTCTCGACCGTAAGGACCGTAAAGGCCTACGGGGTGCCGGTCGTCCATTCAACCGTGAACGTCGCCTCCGGCCAGCAGCAGCCGACGGTGCCGGAGCTCGCGGAGCTGGTCCAGGACGACGAACCGATTGACCGCACGACGATGAACTCGTGGGAGGACATCGAGTTTGTCGATGCTGTTCGCGCGACGGGCCGGCGGAAACTCATCCTCTGCGCCTTGTGCCGAGATCTGCATGGCGTTCGTGGCTCTCGATGCCCTTCGGGAGGGATACGAGGTTTATCCCGTCGTAGACGCAATCGGCGGCACCTCGCTGGAGGCTCATCGCGCTGGACTCGAGAGAAGCGTCCAGGCCGGAGCACAGCCGATTAGCTGGGTGTCCCTCGCCGGCGAGCTGCAGCGCGATTGGGCTCGTCTCCAAACGGTTCCGGCGCTCGTCGAGATCGTCCTGACGGACCGCCTCTTGAAGGAGTCGGCCGACGTCGGGGCCCCGGTATGACGTTCACCGTCGACCTTCACCACCACGTCATTCCCGACTTCTATTGGGAGGCGTCAAACGAAGGCGGCAATGCCGCGGGAGGCATCACTCCCCCGCGCTGGAGTCTCGATGCTGCGATTGCGTACCTCGACGAAGCAGGCATCGACGTCGCGGTCCCATCGATCAGCACGCCCGGCGTGCACCTTGGTGACGATGCGGCGGCCCGGAAGCTTGCGCGTCAGGTCAATGAATACCTCGCCGGCGTCAAACACGACCGTCCGGACCGGTTCGGAGCATTCGCGGCGCTGCCGCTACCCGACGTCGAAGGGTCGCTCGAGCAAATCGCATACGCGTTCGACGTGCTCGAGCTCGACGGTGTGTCGATGTTGACGAACGCCGGCGGCAGCTACTTGGGAGACAGCCGCTTCGATCCGATCTTCACGGAGCTCCAGCGGCGCGCGGCAGTCGTGTTCGTCCATCCCACGGCGTCCCCCGATCCGATCGTGCACACCCTCGGCCTCCCTGACTCGCTCCTCGACTACCCCGTCGACACGTCGCGCGCGGTCGCCAAGCTCCACTACAGCAACACGTTCGCCCGAACACCGGACGTCCAATACGTGTTCGCGCATGCCGGCGGCGCGATCCCCTTCCTCGCCTCGCGGTTTGCGATCGTCGATGAGATGAACGTCATCCCGGGGGTCCAGGAGCGGGGAGTGTTCGCCGACGCCCTCCCTCGCCTCTACTTGGATACCGCCTCGGCGTTCAGCGACCCCGTGCTCCACATGCTGCGATCCGTCGGGGGGCTCGGCAACGTCGTGTTCGGGACCGACTATCCATACCCCCGTGACTCCATCTCGATCGGTGGCCTCCATCAGCTTCAGAACACCGCTGAGCTTGACGACGACGAGCGGCGCGGCGTTCTGGGTGGGTCGGCCGCTCGGCTAATCCGGCGCCTAGCGCGAGTGGAGAGCACGGTCTGAAATGCGCCCGCGCTTGCGGGCTCTTTCCTCCAGCTGGGGGCCGAGTTGGTGCCGCAGATCAGCGTACGCTCTACCCCTGCGACATCATTTTCGGAGAGTGAGTGATGCCTGATTCGGCTGTCCGTGTCGAGGGTGTGGTCAAGCGCTTCCGGGCGACCACGGCACTTGCCGGGGTCGACCTGGATGTCGAGGAGGGCACCGTCTTTGGCCTGTTGGGACCGAACGGCGCCGGGAAGACGACACTCGTCCGGGTGCTGGCCACGCTGCTCGCCCCGGACGCCGGACGGGCCGAGGTGTTTGGCCGCGACGTCGTCCACGACCCTGCTGGAGTGCGGGAGCTGTTGGGGCTGACGGGCCAGTTCGCGGCGGTCGACGAGATGCTGACCGGCCGGGAAAACCTCCAGATGTTCGGGCGCCTGTTCGACCTCTCGGCCGCGGACGCTCGCCGGCGGGCGACCGACCTGCTCGAGCGCTTCGAACTGGCTGATGCCGCCGACCGCCTAGCGCGCACGTACTCCGGTGGGATGCGGCGACGACTGGACCTCGCATCGAGCCTGCTCACCCGCCCGCGCGTGCTGTTCTTAGACGAGCCGACGACCGGACTTGATCCGCGCAGCCGCAATGAGATCTGGGCGGTCGTGCGCGAGCTCGTCCGCGACGGGACGACGCTTCTGCTGACCACCCAGTACCTCGAGGAGGCAGATCAGCTCGCCCAGCAGATCGCCGTGATCGACCACGGTCGGATGATCGCGCAGGGCACGGGGAACGAGCTCAAGGACCGGGTCGGCGGGCAGATCCTGGAGGTCGAGCTGGTGAGCGCGGCGGAACGGGACAACGCACGGGCGGCGCTCGCCGGGATAGGTTGCGGTGACCCGGAGCCCGGCGAACGGCTCGCGCAACTGACGCTTCCGGCGCCGCGGGATGGACTCGAGATGATCGAGGATGCGGCCTCAGCGCTACGCAAGGCGGAAATCGCGGTGAGCGACCTCGGGCTGCGCCGCCCGACGCTCGACGACGTGTTCCTGCAGTTGACAGGTGCGCCGCCGAGCGAGAACGGAGCGGGGGCTGAAGTCGCGACCGGTGACGGGCGGCCTAATCGGACCGGCCGGAGCGTCGGTGCTGCTCGCGTCCCTGCGGTCTCCCGGCCGGCGGCGAGGCGACCGTCGCGGTGGCGGCGAGTGTCGCCGCAACAGCTTCGCGGGGACATCACCGACGCGCTGGTGGTCAGCGGGCGCAACCTGCGCCACTTCGTCCGCCAACCGGACCTGCTGGTGTTCTCAACGATCCAGCCGATCATGTTCGTCCTGCTGTTCACATACGTGTTCGGCGGGGCGATCAGTCACTCACTGCCGCCGGGAGTGAGCTACATCGACTACCTGTTGCCGGGCATCCTCGTGCAGTCGGTGACGTTCCGGGCGAGCATGACCGCGGTAGGCTTGGCCGACGACCTGAAGCTCGGCGTGATCGACCGCTTCCGCTCGATGCCGATGGCACGCTCCGCCGTGCTGATCGGCCGTACCGCCGCCGACCTGGTCCGCAACGTCCTGATCATCGTGCTGATGATCGTCGTCGGCTACATCATCGGCTTCCGCTTCCAGGCCGGCGTCGCACAGGCGCTCGCATGCATAGCGCTCGTCAGCGCCTTCGGCCTCGCGCTGAGCTGGATCTTTGCGTTCGTCGCGCTGACGGTACGCAGCGCCGAGGCCGCTCAGTCGGCCGGCTTCGTGGTCCTGTTTCCGCTCGTGTTCGCAAGCTCCGTGTTCGTGCCCGTCTCGACCCTGCCGAGCTGGCTGCAGGTGATCGCGAAGGCGAGCCCGGTCACCCTGACCGCCAACGCAGCGCGCTCCCTATCCCTCGTCCCCGGAACACCATCCTCGCTCGGCGGCGCAATCGCCTGGATCGCCGGCCTCCTGGCCGTGTTTATCCCGCTCTCCGTGTGGCGCTACCGGCGCATGACCTGACGCCACTGACGATCAATGTCGCCCGGTGGCGCCCCGCCCACGCCAGCCGTTTCGCGTGGAAACAGCGGCACGAGGCCTCACGACCACACAAGCGCTGCTCAGCCAGTGCGTTGTCGACCCAGCGGTCAGCGCGCGGCGCACGATCGGATTCGACCATGAGGAGCGCCCCGGATAGAGCTTTCGTCGCGGCTCGCTGTCTCTCGTCGGGCGCGGCCGGCCGGGGCCGGTCGCCCGAGTGCTGCTCGCGAGCCTCGCGGGGCAGTCGTGGGCCTTCCTGGTTGCTCGTGCTCGCCCCGGCAGCGTCCCGGGCGCGATGATCGGGGTTGGGTCAATCAAGCGTGGCGGCCTCCCACAGGAACGCGGCGAGCTCGCGCGCCACTGCGATCGTGACGACGCTGGTGGGCTTGCGTCGCTGGCTTCGGAGGTGTTGCCAGCGCTGATGCATGCGGCGTTGGGCGCGCCACGCGATCGCGATGATGCGTGGGTCCTGTCCGTTTTGGCGGCGGGCGAGCGCCTGCCCGATGCGGGGTTGGTAGCGGTAGTGGTGCGCGGCCTCGACCAGCAGCCGGCGCGCGTGCGGCCACGAATCCGACGCGGGACACTGCCCCTTCGAATCGATTTGCAGCAGCGTCGACGACGCTGCTGCTCGTAAGCAAGACTAGGTGCGTCGTGACCGCGCAGGCGCGCTACCGCTCCTCGATCCGGGAGCCGGAGCCTGGGCGGGCACGTCAGCCGCCCGGGTCGTTGTCCACGAGCCGCAGCTGCCGGCTGCTCGTTGTGCGCTGCGGGCGTGTGAGGGTGACGGCGCCTTCGAAGATCTCGGGCTCAAGGAATGCGTGCATGAGCTTGTGGTGTGCGCGGTGGCGGAGCGCTTGCGCCTCGTGGCGGATGGCGGCGGCGTACTCGGCGGGCTCCGACGGGCGCTCTTCTGGTAGTCGGCGGGCGAGGATCTGCTCGGCGGCCCAGTCGTAGACGGCGTTCGCGGCGGCTTCGACCTCGAGCATCCGGTATGGGACGTACTCGGGCGCCCGCTTCTTGCTGTAGCCCGCGCGGCGGGCGGCCCGCTCTAGCTCGCGGAACTCGCGGCGGCCCTCGTACACGGTGACGATGCCGGTCTCGGGGTCGAACTCGGCTTCGACCTGCTGGTCCTCGTTCTTGCGAGCGATCTCCCTGACCCAGCCGGAGGCGCGGTGGCGGACGATCAGGATTTCGAGCTCGGCGGTGTGCTCGCCGGCCGCCGCGAGCGCCGTCAGGCGCGCTCCCGGCTCAACGGTGACCCGGGCGCGGACGTGAATCTGCACGGTGCTGTAGCCGCGGCTGCCGGGTTCGGGGATTGCGTCGGCGCGCAGCAGCACGGTCAGGCCCGGGTCGGCGTCGATCTCCACTGCCGTTCCGGGCGGTACCCGGGTCGGGTCGGCGAGCAGCGTGACGGTGCGCTTCTCGCCGGGATGCAGCCGCACGGGGGACTGTTTGAACCACAGCGCCTGCGCCGGCGCGGGCGGTGGCGCCGGCGCGTGCTCGCCGGGGGCAACCGGTGCGGCCCCCTCGTCTGCCTGCTCCTCCGTCGGCTGTGAGGGAGCCTTGGCCGCCGGGTTCTCGCCGGGCTCGGCGGCTGCCATGCCCGGCTGGTCGAACGCGGCCTTGAGCAAGTCGTTGAGCGCGCGCAGGCCGACCTGGTCGCGGGCGGTCACCGCGCGCGGGGCGCCGATCAGGTGTGCGCCCGCGCGCCGCTCCTCCGCGGCGACGATCGGTTTGAGCACCCTGTCGATCGCCTGATAGAGCCGTGCGACGATCGGGTGGTGCTCGTTGAGCCCGGAGCGGTCGACCTTGACCACGAGCTCTGGACGGGGTCTGTCGAGCGCGTCGCGCTGGAGCTGCTCGATCGCCTCGCAGAACACCTCGCCGTACAGGTGCCTGCTGCCGGGCCGGCCCTCGAACCCCGCGAGCGTGGTCTCGTGCGCCGCCCGCCCGGAGCGGATCACCAGCCCGCCGCGGCGGGTCGCGCGCGAGAACCCCTGCGACAGCGGCTCCTTGGCGCGGCGCACAAGGATCCTGGCCGTCACGTTCGGGGCGACCTGGACCTCGCCCTCGAACAGGACCGGGCGCTCCGGGTCAGGTTCGGGGGCGGGATAGCTGATCAGCTGCGGCGTCCGCCCCGGTTGCTCCAGGTAGACCGCGCGCGCCGGATCCTCGAGGATCGGCCGCAGCTGCACCAGCTGCGCGACCAGGGCGCGCAGCCTACCCGCCGGCGGCAGCCGCGCTGCAACCAACGGCACCGTCACCCGCGTGCCCGACTCAGCGACCCCGAGCGCCTTCAGGTCGGCGGTCGTCGCTGCCGCCTCGCGCACGTGCACGAACGCATACGGCTCATCGCCCGGAGCCGGAAAGAACCACGACTCCACCATCATCCCGGCGCGCACGCCCTCAATCCGACCGGCCCCCTGCGCCAGCCACACATCCCTTAACCCCCGGCCGAACAGGCCGCGCTGCCCGGCGCGCGGCGGCTCGACCCCAAGCGCACCCAACCGGGCGTCGATCAGCCCGGCATCGACACCCTCACCGTCATCCGTGCAGCGCAGCTCGTGCTTCCAGGAGAGCAACGCCGGCGAGCGCAATGAGCGCATCCGCGCCCGCCACAGCGACAGAAACTCGGGATCGGGCGCACCCACCGACAGCACGATCCGCCCCGACCCCCTGCCCGAAGCGGCGATCGCCGCATCCGCGTTCGTCACCAGCTCCGGAATGATCTGCACCAGATCGACCCCGCCCTGCGCGAAGTTCTCGCGGAAGTAGCGCCCGCGCACGTGGCCGAGTCGCACCGCCGAAGGATCAAGCGCTGCCACAGGACTCATACGAACCGCAGTGTCGCCGACAGCACGGACAGAACGTCGACGCCGATGCCAACGCTCCGTCTGCAACAGTCCCTATCGTCCCGATTGCGATGACCGAACCCGCGAAGAGCGTCCGAGTCACAAACGCCGAGCTTGCGACCGTCCGCGAAGCGATGCGAGAGCTGCACCGCCTCCTCGACCAACTCGAACAAGGCGAACTCGACAAGGTCGTCCTCACCCAGCGCAACCAAATGCGCGCCGTTCTGCTCACCCTCGAGCGCTACGCCGAACTCGAGCGAAACGCCGCTTAGCCCGGTACCGCCGGTCAGCCACTGTCATCCGACCGCCGTTCTACGGCCGCGGTCAGCCCGACCACCAGTAGCTCTCAGACGCCGACACCTTGCGGACATACATCAGGCCGGCGACCTGGTGGTCGAACCCGGTTCTCCACGTGGGCATGAAGATCTCAGCCCTAAACCGGCTCGTCGGCTTCCCCTCCACGAGGTTGAATCGATCGATGCCCAACGGGACAGTGATGCACTGGCCGTAGAGGACCTCGACTCCGTCTCTGACCCACTTGATGCCGGAGCCCCCATCGAGCAGGCGCTTGCTGAAGCGTCCCTCTTGGCGCAGCCAGTCGACGCTCGAGCCCTTGCTGCAAAGTCGGATTGATCGGTTGTGCGGACGCTAGCGGTGCGCCGCTCAAGAGTGCGCCGACAGTGATATCTTGATGGGCGGCCTTCCGGCCATTGCATGCGTGACGCTCGCTGACATCCGCCACGACTGATCTCGCCGTTCGCGGCGGGTTCGCGGGTGTCCCGTGCGTTCGTGTCGACCGGAAGGAGCAGTTGTATGTCCGCGACTCTGCTCGTGGCCGAGAACATTCACCGCCGCCATGGCGCGCGTACCGTGCTCGACAGCGTCACGGTCCGCGTCGATGCTGGCAGCCGGATCGGGCTGGTGGGCCCGAACGGGTCCGGCAAGTCGACCCTGCTGCGGATCCTCGCCGGCGTGGAGCAGCCGGACGCGGGTTCGGTGCGAGCGTTGGGCACGGTCGGCTATCTGAGCGCAGCGCCTGATCCGTCGGCGACCGGCCGGGAGGCGATCCTGGGGGCGATCGGCATGACCGAAGCCACGGACCAGCTGCACCGGTGGTCTGAGCGGCTGCAGCGTGGTGACCTGGACGCAATCACCCCTCACGCCGACGCGCTCGAGCGATGGCTCGGGCTTGGTGGCCCCGATACAGAAGAGCGCCTGGCCGCCGTGGCCGGCGAGCTGGGGCTCGAGTTCGAACTGCTGGACCGCCCGATGGGCGAGCTGTCGGGCGGTCAGGCGGCACGCGTCGGCTTGGCCGCGATCGCCCTGGCCCGAGACGACGTCGTACTGCTCGACGAACCGACCAACCACCTCGACGCCGCAGGCCTGGCACACCTACACGAGCTGCTGAAGGCACGAACCGGCGGCATCGTGCTCGTCGCCCACGACCGCCAGACCCTCGCCGGCCTGTGCACAGAATCATCACCCTCGATCGCCACACCGGTGACGCGACTGGCTATCGCGGCGGCTATGAGAGCTACGAGCGCGAGCGCGACGCCGCGCACAGCCGGGCCGTCGCCGCGCACGAGCGAGCCGTCGCGCGACGCGACGAGCTGATCGCGGCCGAGCGTGAGATGCGCCGCCGGGCCCAGGCCAGCCTCAACCGATCACGGACACGTCACGACAACGACAAGCACAGCCGTGAGTGGGTTCGGATGCGCGCCGAGGAGATGGGCGGCCGCGCGCGCAAGGTCGGGACCCGGCGCGAGCGGGTAGGGATTCCCGACAAGCCTTGGGCCGATCCTGGGCTGCGCCTGCGGCTCGCCGCCGGCGAACGGCGGCGGCCGTGGGTGCTCGCGCTCGAGGGAGCACGGTGGCGACGCGGCAGCTGGGGGCTCGGGCCGCTCGACCTGACGATCGCTGACGGCGAGCGGCTGCTGATCAGCGGCCCGAACGGCAGCGGGAAGTCGACCGTGATCGCCACGCTCGCCGGTCGGTTGGAACCGATCGCCGGCCGGCGCCGCGTGGCCAAGGATGCGACCGTCGGCGAGCTCGGTCAGACGCGTACCGCGCTCGATGGCGAGCGGCCGCTCGGCGGCGCGGTCCGCGAGCTCACCGGACTGGACGAGACGGCCGCTCGTGGTGCGCTGGCTTGGTTCGGTCTCGGGCCAGAACACGCCGAGCGCCGCTGCGCCGGCCTCTCATCCGGCGAGCGGACCCGGGCCGAGCTCGCTGTGCTGGCCCACCGGCGCGCGACCTGCCTGCTGCTCGACGAACCGACCAACCACCTCGACATCGAGTCGGTCGAGGTGCTCGAGGCGGCGCTGTCCGAGTGGCCTGGAGCGCTGATCGTCGCCACCCACGACTCGCGCCTGCGCGACCGGCTGGCACTCGATCGCGAGCTGACGCTGTGATGACCGCTCAGTGATTGATGCGCAGCGCCAGCTGCTCCGGAGGCGCGGCCACGGGCTGCTCCCCCTCCCCACCGCGCCCCCGCGGGCGGCCTGCCTTGCGCCAGTGGCCGACGATCTGGTGGGCGGTCGCGTGGCGGTATCCGGCGGCGTGGGTGATCGGGTGGAAGTGGACGCGCTGGTCGCAGATCTCCAGCACCTCGCCGTAGATCTGCCGGCCGCCGATGGACGTCTTGACGATGTCGCCGGGTGCGATCGCGTCGATTCTCACCCGGGGATGATCGCCGTGCGTCCGGACGACTGGCGCATCAGAGGACGTGCTCGAGCGCCCGGTGCAGGATCCGCGCGTAGGCTCGCTGCCCGACGGCGTTCGGGTGAAAGGACCCGCGTTCAGCTTGCGGCAGCCCAGCTGCGGGAACAGATTCGGGTAGTCCAGCACGACGATCTTCGCCTCCGGTCCAGTCCGCTCGCGAATCGCGTCGAACGTGCTCGCCAGCGTCCCGCGCAGGGCCTCGATCCCGCCGAGGATCCGGTGCGCGGCGGCCTGGCGGTAGCAGCGGTTGCGTCGGCGACGGGTCCAACCGCTGGCCCTCGGTCCACACCCTCGACGCGGCACACCTGAACCGCCTGGCGCTCGAGCACGGTGCGGCCGGAACCCGGCTGCACGCGGTCGCGGACAGCGGCGTGCCGTTCCGCGAGGTCGCGGACGCGATCGGCCGCAGGCTGAACCTGCGCACCGCGAGCATCGCGCCCGAGGACGCCGGTGAGCACTTCTCGTTCCTCGGCGATTTCGTCTCGCTCGACAACCCCACGTCCAGCGAACTGACCCGCCGGTGGCTTGATTGGGAGCCGACCCACCCCGGGCTGATCGAGGACCTGCGCAACGGCCACTACTTCGACGGCTGAGAGGCCGCGCTATCCCGGGCCGAGCGGTGGGTTGACGTCGTCGTAGATGCGAGCGGCGGCGAGCCTGCCGCTCGGCCCCCGCACATAGACGGCCATTCCCGCCTGCGGCCGCAGGTGCGTCTTGCCCCACCGAACGACGTTGTACTCCAGCGCGCAGGCGCGGCCATCGTCGATCACCGCGCAGTGCTCGAGCGGGATGCCGCCGTCGTTGAAGAACAGCAGCTCATAGAAGGCGCGAAGGGCGTCGGGGCCGCGGTGGAAGTGCGCGCCGCCCGCGGGCTCGCGGGCATAGCCGTCGGGTTCGAATGCCGCCACAATCGCATCGACGTCGCCGGTGGCCAGTGCGCGCTGGTACTCCGCCACCACATCGGACTCGCGCGCCTCCGGATCGGGTTGCAGCACCGGTGGGCGGTTCACGTGCCGACCGGTCAGCGGCCAGCCGCTGAAATAGACCCGCAGCTCCTCGATCCGCCCGTCAGACCGCTTGTCGGCGACGACCGCGACCGGAAGCGCGATTCGTCCGTCGTCGCCGTCGAGGTGCAGAAGCACCTCCTCGAAACCACGTCGTTCCAGCACGATGCGCTCGACGTCCTCGACCGCGACGTTGCGCCGCCGCAGCCGCGCGTTCAGTTCGCCGACGAACTCCTCGAACGCTCGCGCTCCCCTGATCCGACCGCGCACCGGGTCGTGCATCTCGGGCTCGGCGGCGAACGACCCGATCAGTGGGTCGAGCTCCCCCACCATCAGGCCGTCGAAGTACGGCACGCTCACCATCGGGTGCCGCCGGTTCTCCTCCAGTTGTGCAAGCGCCGGCGCGGAGAACAGTTCGGGGGCCCACGGCCTCGGCGAAGCGTTTCACACTCCGCGTTGACCTCGGGCGGCGGGCCGCAATAGAGTCCGGGCAGGCCGGGAGTCGCGCTCCTACGTCCGGAAGAGGTGTTGGTCCATGCAACGGCTGAGATTTCGGCTTGTCACGGTAATCGGCGTCCTGGCCGCCGCGTTATGTATCGCGGTCTCCTCCAGCGCCGCGGCCACCGGCAAGAGCCACGACCCACCTGGGTGCCGGATCCGACGGCCGCTGTCACCCCGGCCGCGGAGAAGGCGGCGAGCGGGGCGACGCGATCCGTGATCCGCAGGGATCGGTCGCTGGGCCGGCTCCCACAGGCGGCCGTGCTCGGCGTCTGATCGACCCATCCCTACATCGGCGTCCGTCGTCCCAGCGGCGGGCGCCGATGCAGCGGGGATGTGCGTTCGAGGAGAGCTCCCTCCCGAAAGGCAGCCATGTCCCAGACTCAGATGGAAGATCGAAGCGCCGAGGCGTCGCTAGCCGAAGCGCAGGCGCGGTCGGCTCGGTTGGAAGCGGCGCTGGTCGAGGACCCGAGCGGCTATCGCGTCCTGACCGGCGATCGTCCGACCGGTCCGCTCCACCTCGGCCACTACTTCGGAACGTTGCTCAACCGGGTGCGGCTCCAGGACCTGGGCGTGCGCACGATCGTGCTCGTCGCCGACTACCAGACGATCATCGACCGCGACAGCCCGTCGTCGCTGCCGGCGGATGTCGAGGAGCTGATCGCCGACTACCTGGCGGTCGGCATCGACCCCGAGCGTTCGAGGATCTTCGCCCACTCCCAGATCCCCGAGCTAAACCAGCTGCTGGTCCCGTTCCTGAGCCTCGTCAGCGTTCCGGAGCTAGGGCGCAACCCGACCGTCAAGGAGGAGCGAACCGCGTCGGGCCTGCCGGCGGCATCGGGCCTGCTGTTCACCTATCCGGTGCATCAGGCCGCCGACATCCTGGGCTGCCACGGCAACGTCGTGCCGGTCGGCAAGGATCAGCTCCCCCACCTGGAGATGACGCGGTTGATCGCGAGACGGTTCAACCAGCGCTACTGCCCGGTCGAGCCGTTCTTCGCGGAGCCCGAGGCGCTGCTCAGCGACGTCCCGCTACTGCTTGGCACCGACGGGCAGAAGATGAGCAAGAGCCGCCGCAACTCGATCGCGATCGGCGCGACCGAGGATCAGACCGCCCGGCTGATCCGGGCCGCGAAGACCGATTCTGACCGCCGCATCGCCTATGACCCGATCGGTCGGCCGGAGGTCTCCAACCTGGTCCTGCTCGCCGCCCTGTGCCTGGAACGCGACCCGCATGACGTTGCACAAGAGATCGGCAACAGCGGCGGTGTGGCGCTCAAGCGGGTTGTCACCGAGGCGGTCAACGAACGTCTGCGCCCCATCCGGCGCCGTCGCAACGCCCTGATCCAGGACCGTGGCTACCTGCGCGAGGTCGTGCGGACCGGGACCGAGGCGGCCCGGCCGATGGCCGTCGACACCCTGAACAGTGTGCGCGAGCTCATGCACACGGTCTACTGAGCGTGTGCGGCAGGCCTGTAGAACTGGGTCTCGCCGTTGCACCACCCGCTGGTCATGAAAGGCGATCATCGGATCCCTCGTTCGTCGAATTTGCCCGAGACCTTATGTCAGGGGGCCGGGGTGACCCATCGTGCCGCGGCCTTTCGGCCTGGCGCCTTCGAGGCCGGCGCCTTCGGGGCCGAGCACTTCCCCGGGATCGACTGCAGGCGCTTGACGAAGTCGGCGAACGACGTCCCCCGGCGCGCGCGAGCGCCCGCGACGGCGCCGGGGTTCGTCCTGGCCTTCAGCGCCGCCTCATCGTCCTGAGCCCGCTTGACCTGGGCAGCGACCCAGGCGTCGAACGACTTGCGGTGATCGGGGTCGAGCACGTCGCAGTAGTACTTCTCCAACCGCCTCACGGCGAGTTCGGTGACCGTGCGGTCCGCCGACTTCCATGGCAGCACCTTGGTGGTATCGAGCACCCCGAGCAGCTCCACGAAGATTGGATGGTCAACCGGCGGCGGCGGGTCGATCAAGTGAAAAGCGGTCATGAAGCCCTCGACGTACGCCAGCACCTCGGTGTTGCCCGACCTGCCTGCGGCCGTCTCCTTGCCCAGCGTCACGTCGGCGTCCGCGAGGCCCTTGTGGTTGCGCTCGATCCACCTGCCGAAGCTGTCCGAGTCGCCCTTGCCGCCCGCCTTGCGCCACCGGTTCACGGAGTCGAGCGCCATCTTCAGGTGGCTCGCGTGCGTCATCTCGTGCCGGAGCACGTTCAGGGCCATCGCCTTGTCCTCGGTAAAGCTGGTCGCGTACAGCCGGATCGCGATCTGAGGTTGGTCCGCGCCGGCCGAGACGTCGAGCTTGACCCCGAACTTGCCCGAGGAGTCGAGCAAGGCGGTCGTCCCGCCCCGCGAGCCGCCGGAGCCGAGGACAAGATTCAGGCCCGGCTTGAAGCCGCTGTCGGCGGCGCCGGCGACGTTGACCGGGAACTTGTCGGTGACACCGGCGACGAGCTCAGCGCCGGCCGTCCGGGCGAGATCGCGATAAAGCTCGATATAGAGCGCGCTCGCCTCGTCCGTCTTCCCGGCCGCGAGCGCCGCCCGCGCCGCGACCACCTTCTGCTTCCAGGCGCCGGCATCCAGACCGCCGCTCGAATACGCGCTCGAGAGCCTCGAGAACTGCGGATCGTCGCCCGTCGGAGACCGCAGCAGCGCGCGCGTCGTTCGGTTGCCCACCGACCGCTGGAGCGCGAGCACCGCGGCCGCGCCGGTCCGCGCCGTCACCACGGACGGCTCGCTCCGATGCTCGGGTGCCCCGTCGCTCGGCCGCAGTGCCCGACCATAGCTCATGATCCGTAGTTCTATCGCGCGCATGCGATCCTGCTGATCGCTCCGGAAGGCGTGGCTCGACGCGGTCAAGCCGTGGCTGGATGGCAGCTGATCAGGCGATGACGGCGTCTTCGTATGCCGGCCGCCGCGCGGCGCTCGCGTCGAATAGGTCCCAGTGCTCCATCCATCGGTGGGTCCGCTCGAACATCTCGCGGGTGTAGGGCTCGAACACGATCCGCTCTCCGGTGCCGAAGCGGCGAACGTCGGCGCCGTCGAGCATGTCCTCCGGAATCTCGCGCAGCCAAAGGGGCTTGTAGCGGTCGGGGTCGATGTCGAGCTCGCGCTGGCCGCGGCGCATCGCGCGGAAGTACCGCTCGAGATCCTCGGCGTCGACATCCTCGCTGGTCAGGAAGCCGATCATGAACGTGGTGTCGACGAGCTTGCGAAAGCCGGCCTGCTCGAGCAGGTAGTACTGGGCGCCGAACACGTTCGCGGCCTCGATCCGGCCCTCGCGCATCAGCATGAGGCGGTCGAACGGACGCCCGACGAATGCGAGCTCGATCTGGTCGCGCTCCAGGAACGGCTCGAGGCCCTGGATCGCCGAGTAGTGGCTGCCGGAGTGAAAGCCGACGCCGACCTCCACGCCGGCGAGATCGGCCGGCTCGCGGTAGGGCGAGTCGGCCGCGACGAAGATCCCCGAAACGCACACCGAGTACGCCTTGCCCCACATCTTCCCGTGGCTCGCGGTCGCCGCCGCGTTGACCGCCCAGTGGCAAGCGCCTGACACAGAGCAGGTGCGGCCCTCCCCGATGTCCTCGAGCGCGCCGCTGCGCACCGCCATCGGCGCGGCGTCAGCGGGCGCAACCGTGGGCGCACCCAGCGCGCTGCTGCCGGCAAAACCCGCGGTCTCGAACACGTAGTCGAGACCCTCGTCCGTGAAGAAGCCGCTCTCCTCCGCGACCCACTCCTGCAGGCGAACGTGCGGCTGGATCCTGAACTTGGCCATCGGGGCCTCCTCACTTGCGGTACTGGACGGCGCCGCCCCCGTGCAAGGTTAATGCTCGCCGCGCCCTGCGGTGCGACTTTCAGTCATAGAGTGCGAGCCGAACGTCTGCCGGATCGGGGCGGACATGCGGCTGAGAGGAGAGCAGATGCAGGGTTCACGGGACTACGAGCTGTTCGAGCTCGGCGACATCGAGCTGCAGATGGGGATGACGCTGCGGGGCGCGTTCCTCGCCTACAAGACCTATGGGACGCTGAACGCGGACAAGACCAACGCGATCGTCTACCCCACCTGGTACTCGGGACGGCACGCCGACAACGAGTGGCTGATCGGCGAGGACATGGCACTCGACCCCAGCAGGTACTTCATCATCGTGCCGAACATGCTCGGCAACGGCCTGTCGAGCTCGCCAAGCAACATGCCGCCGCCGTACGACCGGGCGCGGTTCCCGCGGGTGACGTTCTGGGACCAGGTGCGCCAGCAGCACCGGCTGGTCACCGAGAAGTTCGGGATTGAGACGCTGCCGCTGGTCACCGGCTGGTCGATGGGCGCCGGCCAGACTTACCAGTGGACGGTCAGCTTCCCGGACATGGTCCAGCGGGCGTGTCCGTTCTGCGGGTCGTCGAAGACCAGCGAACACAACATCGTGTTCCTCGAGGGTGTGAAAGCCGCACTGACCGCCGACGACGCGTTCAAGGGCGGCTGGTACGACGAGATGCCCGAGGTCAGCAAGGGCATCCGCTCGCTCGCGCGCGTGTACGCGGGCTGGGGCTACTCGCAGGCGTTCTACTGGGACCAGGTGTACAAGCAGATGGGGTACTCGTCGCTCGAGGACTTCCTCGTCGGTTTCTGGGAGGGCTTCTTCCTCGACGACCGCGACCCCAACAACCTGCTGGCGATGCTGTGGACGTGGCAGAACGGCAACATCGGCGACACCCCGGGCTTCGACGGCGACCACATCAAGGCGCTGCAGTCGATCAAGGCCAAGCTCGTCGCGCTCCCGGCCGAGAAGGACCTGTACTTCCCGCCCGAGGACGAGGAGTACGCGGTCCAGCACATCCCCAACGGCACGGTGAACGTGATCCCGGGCGTGTGGGGTCACTTCGCCGGCGGCGGCGTGAACCCCGTGGACACCAAATACATCGACGACGTGCTGAAGGAGCTGCTCGCCCACTAGCTGCGGTCGGGATGTCGAGCCGTGCGGGTCGCGACCGGCTCTCGTCCTATCCGCCGGCGGACCGGTTCGGATAGGTTCCGGACCTTGAGCAAAGCGGGCTCCAAAGCCGACGCCGGAGGCCCGAGCAGCGGTGGCGGTGACGCCGGCAGCGGCTCCGCCCGCCGCCTCTTCGGGCAACTGGCCCGGGTCAGCTCCGAAGGGTCCGCCTCCCCCACCGACACCTGATCGCCCGCCCGCAGGAGCGTCCGCGGCGCCGCCGAAGATCTGGCCGTGCCCCGACGCCTGCGCCTGCTCGGACCGATGGCGCTGACCGCCGTGCTCGCGCTGACGGCCGCCGCGCCGCCGGCGTCCGCGAGCCGAATGCCGGCGTCCGCGAGCCCGACGCCGGGGTCCGCGAGCCCGATGCCGGCCCCCGGGCCGACCGGCGGCGCACCGATCGGCGGCCTGGCCCCCACGCCGAAGCGCAAGCGACGGATCCCGCCGCCGCCGAGCAAGCACGCCAAGGGCACGTGGATGGGGCACGTGCTGATCACCGAGTATTGGCCGGCGCCCGAGTCGTGGTTCGTGGGCGCGCCGGTGAGGGCCCCCGGCCTTCCCGGCCGGCACCGGATCGACTGGCTGTACTCGGCGAGCGGCCTGTCGATGGAGGGCGACGGGATCGGACTCGACGGCCGCATGTACCGGATCGACGCGCTCGGCGACGGAGGCTGGGTCACCAAGAACGGCACGCCGACGTCGGCCGGCAACGGATTCTCGGCGGGCCCTCCCTACTGGCGCGCCGGCGGCTACTGGCAGGGCCGCGGTGGGACGGTGACGTTCCCGCTGCTGGCCGGAGGCTGGTCGGCGGGCGTCGGCCGACGCTACGTGCCGCTCCCAGGCGTGACGTTCGCCGCCGGCGGGACCAGCCGCCTTCACTTCTGGCGCTCGATCGCGGTCGATCCCGATGTGATCCCGCTCGGCAGCCGCGTCTACGTCCCTGCCTACCGCCACGACGGCTATGGCGGCTGGTTCGTAGCCCAGGACACCGGCGGCGCGATCAACGGCGCCCACGTCGACGTCTACCGCTCGCCGCCCCGCAGCCCGTCGGTCGGCGGCCAGGAACTCACCGGACAGCGCGTGTTCGTGATCCGGCCCCGCGGCTAGCGGACCCGCGGCCGCCCACGGGCGCACCGGTGAAGCCCGCGAAGCCCACTAGACTGCATTACCGATGGCCAAGCAGGAACGCATGGTGCGCATGGAGCAGCGGAGTCCGCTCGCTGCCATGCAACAGCTGGAGAGCCGCTCCGACGAGGAACTTGAGGCCGAGACCCGCTACAAGGCGGCGGCTCAGGCGATCCTCGGGGCCCGCGCGGCCGAGCGCTACGACGCCAAGACGGCGCGGGCGCACTTCCAGCGCGCACTCGCCGCGGCCCGGCCGCAGGAGCGGCTGCAGCTGCGCCGTATGGCCGACGCCTCGCTGGCGCTGGCCGAGCGCCGCGCCGACGATCTGAAGAAGGCCACCGAGCGCCTCGGCGTCGAGACGCCGACAAACCGGCAGCTGCGCGGGCTGCGAATCCTCGGCCTGGTCATGCCCCCGGCCAGCGCCGGGCTCGCCGCCCGGATCCGCGGGATCGTGCTGATCATCGTCCTGATCGTGCTGATCCTCGCGCTCGGGTTCGGGATCGTCTACGGCATCGGGCAGATCTTCGGGGGCCTGTCGGTCGACCTGTCGATCTTCTACGGGCTCGCGCTCGTGGCGGTCGTTCTCGGCGTGCTGGCGTTCTTCGGGAGGCGCAGGCAGAAGCGCGCCAAGGCGCAGCGCGCCGAGCAGATCGCCGCCGGATCTCGTTAGCGCTGACTGAGCGGGCCCCGTCGGCACCATGTGCGGTCGCTACACGCTAGCCACGCCTGATCCCCGGGACATTCGCGCTCGGTTCCCGATCGGCGAGGACGTCGAGGTCCGGCAGCGCTACAACGTGGCGCCCGGCGACGACGTGCTTGCCGTAACCACCGACAAGGAGGGCGCGCCGCGGGGCCAGCTGCTGCGCTGGGGCTTGGTCCCGTCGTGGGCCAAGGGTCCCGATACCGGCCTGAAGATGATCAACGCCCGGGTCGAAGGCGCCGCCGAGAGCCGGGCGTTCGGGCGGGCGTTCGAGCGCTACCGGTGCCTGATCGTCGCCGACGGTTTCTACGAATGGCAGGCCAGCGGCTCGCGCGGCACCCCAAAGCAGCCGTTTCACATCGGCCGCGACGACGGCGGCCTGTTCGCGTTCGCCGGCCTGTGGTCGATCTGGTACGGCCCCGACGAGACCAAGCTCCGCTCGTGCGCGATCCTGACGACCGCGGCCAATACCGCGATCGCCTCCCTGCACGACCGGATGCCCGTGATCCTCTCGCCCGAGCACGAGCGGGCGTGGCTCGACGCCGCCACCCCGCGCGCGGAGCTGGACGAGCTGCTCGGCGGGCTCCCCGCCTCGCAGGTCGCGCTGCGCCCCGTCGGCCTCGCGGTCAACGACGCCCGCTACGACGGCCCCGAGTGCCTGATGCCCCCGGTCCAGCCGGCCCAGGAGGCGTTGTTCTAGCGTCGCGACACTGTTCGCGGCCGCATCCGCCACGATGACGCTGACTCCGCTCCTCACCTCGTACGACACCGTGCTGCTCGACCTCGACGGCTGCGTGTGGCTCGGCGACACCACCACCCGCGCCGCCCCGCAGGCGATCGCCGAGCTCCGCGCCGCCGGCAAGCACATCGCGTTCGTGACCAACGACGCCCGCCGGTCGCCCGAGGAGTACGTGCGCAAGCTGTGGTCGCTCGGCGTCCAGGCGTCACTGGAGGAGGTCGTCAACGCCGGCGGCGCGATCCAGCACGTGCTGGCCGAGCGCGGCCCGGGTAACGGCACCTACGTGATCGGCTCGCCGGCGGTGTTCCGGCACGTCGCCGACGCCGGCCACCGGATCGTCAACGGCACCGCGCGAGCAGCCGAGGCCGACGTGGTCGTGGTCGCTGGCCACGACGAGTTCCGCTTCGAAGACCTCCGCGACGCGATCGAAGCCGTGATCGGTGGCGCGGACATCATCGCCTCCTGCCGGGACCGCACGTTCCCCACCCAGGACGGATTGCTGCCCGGGACCGGCGCGATCGTCGCCGCGCTCGAGTACGCCACCGGGCGCGAGGCGATCGCCGTCGGCAAGCCCGAGCCGCAGATCTTCCTGACCGCGCTGGACCGCCTGGGTCCGGGGCGCACGCTGGTGGTGGGCGATCGGATCGACGCCGACCTCGCCGGCGCGGCCGCGGCCGGCCTGGATGGCGCGATCGTGCTCACCGGCGCCAGCAGCCGGGCGCAGGCGGAGGCTGCCGCCGATCCCGCTCCGGTCGCGATCGCCGACGACCTCCACGCCCTGCTCGTCGCGACGTGAGAGCCTCGCTGATCGTCAACCCCTCGGCCGGCGGCGGCCGGGCCGCCCGCGCGCTTCCGGGCGTCCAGGCCGAGCTGACGCGGCTGGGCATCGAGCATCACGTCGAGCGCACCCACAGCCTCGAGCACGCGCGCGAACTCGCCCGGAGCGCGGCCGACGCCGGCGAGACCGCGGTGGCCTTCGGCGGGGACGGCGTGATCGGCGCGGTCGCCGACGCTCTCAAGCACTCGGGCGGCGTCCTCGGCGTGCTCCCGGGAGGCCGGGGCAACGACTTCGCGCGTGTGCTGGGAATCGCGCTCGAGCCCGAGGCGGCGTGCTCGGTGCTGGCCACCGGGCAGATCACCGAGCTCGACCTCGGCGAGGTCGACTCCAAGACGTTCCTAAGCATTGCCAGCTGCGGCTTCGATTCCGACGCCAACCGGATCGCCAACGAGACGCGCCTGATCCGCGGCAACCTGGTCTATACATACGGGGCGCTGCGGGCGCTGATCGCCTGGCGGCCGGCGCGATTCGAGGTCTGCATCGACGGGGGCGAGCCGCATGTGCTGCTGGGCTACACGGTTGCGGCGGCCAACTCCGGCGCTTACGGCGGCGGGATGCTGATGGCCCCCAACGCGTCGGTCACCGATGGCCGGCTCGATGTGGTGATGGTCTCGCATACATCCAAGCTGACGTTCCTGCGCCGGCTCCCCACGCTGTTCACGGGAGCCCACGTGCGCCAGCGGGAGGTGGAGGTGCTCCACGGCGCCGAGGTCCGGATCAGCGCCGACCGTCCGTTCACGATGTATGCCGACGGCGACCCGATCGCCGAGCTCCCGGTCACCGTCAGGGTGCTGCCGGCGGCCGTCAAGGTGCTCGTGCCGGCATGACGCTGCTCGACGTCAAGGTCGCCACGGCTCGCGCCGTCGGCGGGCTCGCGCGCCGCGCCGGCCGTGGCGGCGGCACCAGCCTGCCGGGCAAGGTGCTGATCGCGCTCGAGCCCGACGCGATCGCCGAGCTGGCCGGCCGCCTCCGGCGCGGTTCGGTGGTGGTCTCGGCGACCAACGGCAAGACGACCACCGCGGCGATGATCGCGTCGGTGCTCGAGGCAGACGGGGTCCCGCTGGTGCACAACCGGGCGGGCGCGAACATGGCCGGCGGGGTCGCCTCGACGCTGCTGTCGGCGGCGCGCACCGGCGGACGCATCTCCGGCGAGCTGGGCCTGTTCGAGGTCGACGAGTTCTGGCTGGACCGGGTGACCGCGCAGCTACGTCCCCGCGCGATCCTGCTCAGCAACCTGTTCCGCGACCAGCTCGACAGATACGGCGAGCTCGAGACGATCGCCGACCGGTGGGCCGCTGTCGTGGCGAGCCTGCCGCCGACCGCGCGCCTGGTGCTGAACGCCGACGACCCGCTGATCGCCGACCTCGGGCGCGACGCGGGCAACGTCACCTACTTCGGGATCGAGGACCCGTCAGTGGCCACCGCCGAGATGCAGCACGCGTCGGACTCCAAGCACTGCCGGCGTTGTGGGGCCGCCTACGTGTACGACGCCGTGTACCTGGGGCACTTGGGCCACTACCGCTGCCCCTCGTGCGGCCAGGAGCGCCCGGCGCCGACGATCGCCGCCGAGCGGATCCGGCTGGACGGCACCCGCTCGGCCGGCTTCAGCCTGCGCACGCCGTCTGGGACCATCGAGATCGACCTCCCCCTCCCCGGCCTCTACAACGTCTACAACGCGCTCGCCGCCGCGGCTCTGTGCGTGGAGCTCGAGACCACCTCCGACACGATCGCCTCGGGCCTGGCGCGAGTGGCGGCGGCGTTCGGGCGCGCCGAGCGGCTGCGGGTCGGCGACACCGAAGTGTCCATCCTCCTGATCAAGAACCCCGCGGGCGCCAACGAGGTGCTGCGCACGCTGACGCTCGAGGACGGAGAGCTCGACCTGCTGGCGATCCTCAACGACCGGACCGCCGACGGCAAGGACATCTCCTGGGTGTGGGACGCGGACTTCGAGGTGCTGGCCCCGCGCGTACGCACGCTCACCTGCGCGGGCACCCGGGCCGCCGAGCTGGCGCTGCGGATGAAGTACGCCGGCGTGCCGGTGCAGCGGTTGCGGGTCGTCCCGGAGCTGGCCGGCGCGTTTGACCGGGCGATCGCCGAGACTCCCTCGGGCCGGCTGTTCGTGCTGCCCACCTACACCGCGCTGCTCGAGCTGCGCGAGGAACTGGCCACGCGCGGGCATTTGCCCCCCTTCTGGGAGGCGCGCCGGTGAGCGTGATCTGGCACGACGTCGAATGCGGCGCCTACGCCGAGGACCTGCCGCTGTGGCGCTCGCTGGCCGAGGAGCACGGCGACCCGGTGCTCGACGTCGGTGCCGGGACCGGCCGGGTGGCGCTCGACCTGGCTCGCCACGGGCACCGCGTGACCGCGCTGGACACCGAACCCGAGTTGATCGCCGAGCTCGAGCGCCGCGCCGCCGGCCTCGACGTCACCGGGGTCGTGGCCGACGCCCGCGACTTCGACCTCTTCGAGCGATTCGCGCTGTGCATCGTGCCGATGCAGACGATCCAGCTGCTCGGGGGGGCCGAGGGGCGCACCGCGTTCCTGCGCCGCGCCGCCCGCGCGCTATCGCCCGAAGGCGTGCTGGCGGTCGCGATCGCGTCGATGCTCGACCTGTTCGAGGTCGTCGACGGCGGCCCCGCGCCGCTGCCCGACATCCGCGAGATCGACGGCGTCGTGTACGCGAGCCAGCCGACCGCTGTCCGCGCCGACCCCGAAGGGTTCGTGCTGGAGCGCCGGCGCGAGCGGATCACGGTCTCCGGTGACCGGTCGGTCGACCAGAACGAGATCCGCCTCGACCGGCTGACCGTACCGGAGCTCGAAGCCGAGGCGGTTGCGGTGGGGCTGCGCGCGGCCGGCCGGGCCGAGGTCGCCGCGACGGCTGATTACGTCGGCAGCGAGGTGGTGATCCTCAGTGCCTGAACCGCAACTCGTGCTTCGCGTGTGCGCGCTGTACCCCGATCTGATGAACATCTACGCCGACCGCGGCAACCTGCTGCTGCTCGAGCGCCGCTGTGCCTGGCGCGGGATCGGCTTCGAGCTGGACTCCAGCCATCTCGGCGACGAGCTCGACCCCGACGCCGCCGATCTGTACTACATCGGCGGCGGCCAGGATCGCGACCAGCGCCTGTGCGCACTCGACCTGGCCGAGGTCAAGCGCGACGCGCTGCACGCCGTCGCCGGCCGGGGCGGCGTGATCCTCGCCGTATGCGGCGGCTACCAGCTGCTCGGCCGCTCCTACCAGCTCGGCGACGAGACGCTTCCGGGCGTGGGCCTGGTCGATCTGGACACCGTCCGCGCCGACGGCCCCCGGCTGATCGGCAACGTCGCGATCGAGGTCGAGCTCGAGCCCGGCGAGAAGCGGGTGTTGGCCGGGTTTGAGAACCACGGCGGCCGGACCCACCTGGGGCCGGCCGCACGCTCGCTGGGACGGGTCCTGTCCGGCCACGGCAACAACGGCGCCGACGGGCACGAGGGCGTCCGCGACGGCGGCGTGATCGGCACCTACCTGCACGGGCCGCTGCTGCCCAAGAACGCGTGGTTTGCCGACTGGCTGATCCGCACGGCGCTCGGCTCCGAGGAGCCGCTGGCGCCACTCGACGACGAGCTCGAGGCCAGCGCCCACGCCGATGCGCGGCGAGCCGCGGGAGTCTGATGAGTATGCGGCTCGGGCTCTTGGCCGGAGTGCTGCTCGCCGCGCTGGCGGTGGTGGGCTGCGGCGGGACGTCCCGGACCCCGACCCAGACCGACGCTCCGGCGACCAACCCGAAGAAGACGTTGCCCGGGACCGGCAAGCCGCTGGTCACGATCGGCGACAAGAACTACACCGAGCAGTTCGTGCTCGGCGAGCTCTACTACCAGGCGCTGTCGGCCCAGGGCTTCAAGGTGATGCTCAACCGCAACATCGGCCCGACCGAGGTGACGATCCCGGCGCTGCAGAGCGGCCGGCTGGCGATGTACCCGGAGTACCTGCAGACCTGGAACGACGCGATCGCCGGCTACCGCCACCAGTTCCCGACGCCTTACCGGGCCTACCAGGCGGGCCAGCGCTACGCGCTCAAGCACGGGCTCGAGCTGCTCCCGCCGACCCCGTTCAGCGACACCGACGCGATCGGGGTGACGTTCAACTACGCCGCCCAGCACCGGCTGCGGTCGCTCGGCGACCTGCGACGGGTGGCGACGATGGTGACGCTGGGTGGACCGCCGCAGTTCCAGCAGAGTCCCGACGGCCTCCCGGCGGTCGAGCAGGCGTACGGGTTCCAACCCGCGGCGTACAAACCGCTCGACATCGGCGGCCAGTATCAGGCGCTCGACCGCGGGACCGTGCAGGCCGCCGACGTCAACACCACCGACGCGGAGCTGCTGACCGGCGACTACCGGCTGCTCGCCGACCCCCGCCACGTGTTCGGCTGGGGCAACGTCGTGCCGGTCGCCTCGGCAAAGGTGCTCGACGTCGAGGGACCAGCGTTCGCGGCCACCGTCAACAAGGTCAGCGCGCTGCTCACGCTGCCGACGATGCGCCAGCTCAACGCGGCCGTCGAGGTCTCACACCAGGACCCGTCGAAGGTCGCCCACGACTTCCTGATGGCCCACGGGCTGGTTCCGCAGTCCCAGCAGAGCGGCTGAACGCGATTGCCCCCGACGCGAGAGCGGCGCCGTCAGCCGCTGGAGCCAAACCCGCCGGCGCCGCGCTCGGTCAGCGCGAGCTCGTCGACCTCGACCACCTCGGGCGTGTGCACGCTGACCAGCACCAGCTGCGCGATCCGGTCGCCGGCGGCGAGCGCGAACGGTTCGGAGCGGTCGGTGTTGAGCAGCAGCACCTGGACCTCGCCGCGGTAGCCGGCGTCGATCAGGCCCGGCGCGTTGACCACCGAGATCCCGTGACGGCGGGCCAGCCCCGACCGCGGCAACACCAACCCGGCCTGTCCCTCGGGAATCTCGACCGCGATCCCGGTGCGGATCGCCGCCCGCTCGCCCGGAGCGAGCGTGGCCGGCTCCAGCGCGTACAGGTCGAGTCCGGCGTCGCCGGCGTAGGCGCGGGTGGGCACGCGCGCGTGGCGCTCGAGCCGCCTGACCCGCAAGCTCATCAGTACCTACCGGGCGCTGAGGGCGTACGGCTGGTAGCGCGCGGCCACCGTGGCGGGCAGCCGGGCCGTCACCCGGACGCCGTCGGCGGTCTCCTCGCGCTCGAGGTCGCCGGCGATCTCGTGCAGCTCCGCGAGGCGGCCGCCCTCGTCGTAGGGGATCAGCAGCTCGACCTGGCGCAGCGTCTGGGCGAACTCTTCCTCGATCCGCGCCGCCAGCGCGTCGACCCCCTCGCCGGTCACCGCCGAGACGAGCACGCCGTCGGGGTGGGCATAGCGGAGCTCCTCGCGCTGGTCGGAGTCGAGCTGGTCGGCCTTGGTCAGCACCCGCAGCTGCGGGACGTGGTCGGCGGCGATCTCGGCCAGCACCTCCTCGACCGCGCGGATCATCGCGGCGCGCTGCTGCTCGTCGGCGGAGCCGTCGACCACGTGCAGGATCAGATCGGCGCGGCGGGTCTCCTCGAGCGTGGCCCCGAACGCCTCGACGAGCTGGTGGGGAAGCTTGCGGATGAAGCCGACGGTGTCGGTCAGCAGGTAGTCGCGCCCGCCCGCGTGGAGCACCCGTGTCGTCGGATCGAGCGTTTGGAACAGGCGGTCGCCGACGCCGATCGTGGCGCCGGTCAGCGCGTTGAGCAGCGTCGACTTGCCGGCGTTGGTGTAGCCCGCCAGCGCGACCTGCGGCAGATGCCCGCGCTCGCGCTCGGCGCGCATCACCGAGCGGTTGGAGCGGACGTGGGCGAGCTTTCGCTTCAACGCCGAGATCCGGTCGCGGGCCAGCCGGCGGTCGGTCTCGATCTGGGTCTCGCCCGGTCCCCGGGTCCCGATCCCGCCGTCGATCCGCCCGGCTCCAAGCCGTTCGAGGTGCGACCACAGTCCGCGCATCCGGGCGAGGTTGTATTCCAACTGGGCGAGCTCGACCTGGAGCTTGCCCTCGGCACTGTGGGCGTGGTCGGCGAAGATGTCGAGGATGATCGCGGTGCGGTCGATCACCGGAATCCCGAGCTCGGACTCGAGGTTGCGCTCCTGGCGTGGCGACAGCTCGTCGTCGCAAGCCACCAGGTTCGCGTCGGCGCCGGCCAGCGCGGCCTTCAGCTCTGACACTTTGCCGGGACCGAGATACGTGTTGGGGTGCGGGTGCTCGCGGCGTTGGACCAGCCCGCCCACCTCGGCCACCCCGGCGGTGCGCAGCAGCTCGCGGAGCTCGGTGAGCTCCTCGGACTGCCCGTCGGGCAGGGCCGCGATCAGGAATGCGCGCTGCCGAGCCCGACCGCGCGGTCGTTGCCCGTTGGCGGTCTGCGAGAACGCTTGTACGCGCCCGTGGCGGCTACGCTGCACGGCCTTGATGGTAGCTGGGGGCACCACGGACGAACCCCGATCGCGGTCCGGGACCGTGTCTGCCCAGATCCTCCAGACTCTGCACGAACTTGCCGAAACGTCGTTAGATGTCCTATCCTCGCGGCGCGGCCGGAGGTACTTGCTGCAGGGGAGCCGGAGACCGACCTCCCCTCGGCGCTGCTCTAACGAGGAGGCTCAACAGATGTTCCATCGTCCAGGACGGCGGCTGACGCTGGCGCTGGTGGCTGCCGTGATCGGCGCGCTGGCGGTGTCGGGAGTCGCGCTCGCGTCAGGGTTCTCGAAGCCCATCCTGAAGAAGCCCGGTAGGTCCGTCCACCAGGGAACGATCACGTTTGTGGTCAAGGACCCCGGGGTGCCCAACGACGTCCGCCCCGTGTACATCCAGATCAGGCCCCAGCGCAAACTTGACAAGAACGGGTTTCTCGCACGGTGCATCGACGTCGACAAAGGCTGCTACTTCACCCACCTGCAGCCGTGGAAGGGACACCCGGGTCTTTGGAAGGTGACGATCAGCGATGACTTCGCCGGATTCTTCGCATCGACCCCGGGCAAGTACTACTGGCAGGCGGATCACGTAGCCCCGCTGTGCCACGCCAAGGGCTGCCAGATCGTCAGCAAGATCAAGTCGTTCCGCGTCACCGGCTGAGGGCTCGAGACGATCGTTCAGCGGATCCGCCGGCTACAACCTGCGGATCCGCTGCATCGCCTCGACCAGCCGGTCGTCGGGGGTCGTCAGCGAGATCCTGAAGAACCCCTCGCCGCTGGGGCCGTACGCGCCGCCGGGCGAGATCACCACCGCGGCCTCCTCGAGCACGTGCTCGCAGTACGCCGCGGCCGACTCGAAACCGTCGGGGATCGGGGCCCACACGTAGATCGTTCCCCGGGGCGGCGTGACCTCGACGCCCGCCTCGGCCAGCGCCTCGCACACCAGGTCCCGCCGGCGCTGGTAGACCAGGTTCATCGCCTTGACGTTGGCGTCGACCTCGGGCGCCAGCGCCGCCGCGCCGGCCAGCTGCACCGCCTCGAACAGCCCAGAGTCGATGTTCGACTTCAGCCGCCAGTACTGACCGATCGCGTCGGCGTTGCCGACGATCGCCGCGCACCGCCAGCCGGTCATGTTGTAGCCCTTGGATAGCGAGAACACCTCGACGCCGACTTCCTTGGCGCCGGGGGTCTGCAGGAACGACGGGGCCACGTAGCCGTCGTATGTCGTCTCGCTGTAGGCGTTGTCATGCACGACCAGGATCTCGTTGGCCGCGGCGAGCTCGATCACCCGTTCGAACAGGCCGTCCGGGACGACCGCGCCGGTGGGGTTGTTCGGGTAGTTGATGAACATCAGCCGCGCGCGGCGCAGCGTGGCGGCGTCGATCGCGTCCAGGTCCGGAGCGAAGCCGAGCTCGGGCACCAGCGGCATCACCACGGCCTCTCCGCCGCTGAGCAGCGGCCCGCCCGTGTATACGGGGTAGCCGGGATCCGAGGCCAGAGCGACGTCGCCGGGGTCGAGGAACGCGAGGTTGAGGTTGAAGATGCACTCCTTGGCGCCGAGCGCCGCCATCACCTCGGTTTCGGGATCGAGCCCGACCCCGAACCGCCGCGCGTAAAACGCCGCCACCGCCTCGCGGAACTCGGCGCGGCCCCGGTTCGACGGGTACTGGTGGGTGCTCGGGTCGGCCACCGCGCGCTGCGCCGCGACCACGATCGGCTCGTAGGTGGGCATGTCGGGATCGCCGATCCCGAGGCTGATGACGTCGATCCCGGCCGCGCGCTTGGCCGCGATCTTGCGCTCGAGCTCGGCGAACAGGTAGGGCGGGATCAGCTCAAGACGCTTACTCGGTCGCATGCAACTCCTCGATGAACTCGTCGGCGAGCGCGCCGCGGAACACCGGAACCGCCCAGCCGCTCAGGTTGATGTGCAGGTCCTCCCCCACCTCGACGACGAGCGTGCCGCCGTCGAGCACCACGGTCACCGGCGAGCTGCCGCCGGCGAGCATATGCGCCACCGCGGCGCCGGTCGCCCCGGTGCCGCTCGCGGACGTCTCCCCCACCCCGCGCTCGAAGATCCGGGCCCGGATCGTGGACGGATCGCGGACCGCGAACCACGACACGTTGGTCCGGTTGGGGAACAGCTCGTGGCGCTCGATCGGCGGGCCGATCGCGGGGAGGTCCAGGGCCGCGAGACGCCGCTCGTCGGCGACCGCGATCGAGCACTGGGGGTTGCCGACCTGGACGAACTGAAAGCGCCAGGTCTGATCGCCCGCGGTCAGCTCGCCGCGACCGTCCGCCGCCCCCGACGGGTAGTCGCCGGCCTGCATCCGGGCCTGGCCGATGTCGACCGTGCATTCGGTGTCGGACTCGATCCGCGGGTGGATCTCCCCGGCCGCGGTCTCGATCGTGAACGCGTCGGCCTGGGTCCATCCCCGCCGCCGCAGGTACAGGACCGCCTCCCGCGCGCCGTTGCCGGAGAGCTCAGCTTCGGAGCCGTCGGGGTTGAAGATCCGCAGCCGGGCCACGGCGCCCGCCGCGTCGGGCTCTGACAGCAACAGGATCCCGTCGCTGCCGACGCCGGTGTGGGGCGCGCAGATCGCCACGATCCGCTTCGGCGTCAGCTCGAACGGGAGCGCGGCGGCCTCGACGATCACGTAGTCGTTGCCGAGCGCGTGCCATTTCTCGAACTCCACGCGGCCGCAGTGTATGTGTAGCTTCGCTCGCTCCGTGTCTAGCCTGTCGCGAGTCTGTCGTCGCCGCTCGCTGCCGCTCGTGCTGCTGGCGGTGGTGTCGGTGCTGTCATTGGGGGCGCGGGTCGCACTGCTGGGAAGTCCGTGCCGGGCCCCGTGCGACAAGGCCACCGACCACGTGCTCGTGTTCGACGAGTCCTACTACGTCAACGCAGCGCGCGTGATCGCCGGGATCGCCCCACCGCCCGGAGCGCACTACGCCGGCACCCCGTTCGGCGACGACCCGAACTCCGAGCATCCCCAGCTGGCCAAGCTGGTGATGGCCGGGTCGATCGAGCTGTTCGGCGACGGGCCGCTGGCCTGGAGGTTGGGGAGCATCGTGCTCGGGTCGGTCGCGATCCTCGGCATGTACTTCCTGGTGCGGTCGGCCGGCGGCGGGCCGTGGCCCGCGCTGGGCGCGGCGACGCTGATGGCCGTCGACAACCTGGCGCTGGTCCACTCGCGGATCGGGACGCTCGACATCTACGCGCTGACCGCGATGATCTTTGGTGCGGCGCTGTACCTGCGAAGACGGCCGCTGCTGGCGGGGGTGGTGATCGGCGTCGGCGCGTGCACGAAGTTCGTCGCCCCGTACGTGTTGCTGTCGTTGCTGCTGCTCGAGCTGCTCGGAGCGGTGCGGCCGGCGGCGATCGCGGCTCGGTCGCGGCGGTTTGCGATCTGTGCGGTCGGGGCCGCCGGGACGCTGATCGGCCTGCTGGCGGTGCTCGACCGGGTGGCCCCGCCGTATGACCCGATCGCCGGCAAGCGCGTCACCGGCGGCGTGTTCGGCCACATCCACTACATGTTCACCTACGCGGCGCACCAGACCAGCCCGCACGGCCCGCAGGGGATCGCCTCCTACCCGTGGGAGTGGCTGATCGACCTGAAGCCGATCCTGTACCTGAACATCAACCCCAACCGCCCCGTGCCGGGCCTGTTCCACGTGCACCCGGGGGCCCACTTCCTGGGGATGATCAACCCGGTGATCCTGCTCGTCGGGCTGCCCGGGCTGCTGTGGGCGGGGTGGCGGCTGGCGCGCGGCGGCACCCGGGCGGTGACAGAGCTCGATGCGCTCGGGCTCACCTGGACGGTCGGCACGTGGCTCCCGTTCCTGCTGCTGAGTGTGATCGACAGCCGGACGAGCTACCTGTACTACATGCTGATCGTGATGCCCGGGATCTACGTCGCGGCGGTGGCCCTGGTCGTCCGCTGGCGCCCGGACGGGCGGTTGATCGCGGCCTGGGGCGTGGCGCTCCTGGTCGCGGTGGTGGTCATGTATCCGTTCACCCCGCTCCCCTGACCGCGGACGACAGCGCCAGCACCTCGGCGGCCACGTCGGCGGCGACGCGTCCGGTCGTGTCGATCACGGTCACGGCGGCGAGCTTGCGCATCCACGTCAGCTGGCGGCGCGCGTAGTTGCGGGTGCGCCGCTTCATCGCGTCGACGTCGCCGGCCAGCAGCTCGTCGAACCCGAGCGCCTTGCGGGCGGTGACCGAGGCGCCGGCGGCGTTGGCCCGGCGAACCTCCTCGGCCACGCCGGCGACGATCATCGCGTCGACGCGCGCGTTGATGCGGTCATACAGCTCGGCTCGGTCCATCACCAGGCCCGCCAGCAGCGTCGGGTGGCGGACCTCGGCGGTCCACAGCTGCGACTCGCCCTCCGGCGGCTCGAGCTCGCCGGCGTCGAGCAGCTCCAGCGCCCGCACGATCCGCTGGCGATCGGTGGGATCGATCTGTTCGGCGGCCCAGGGCGCGCGCTCGCGGAGCACCCCGTGCAGCGCCGCCGGGCCGCGGCGCTCGAGCTCTGAGATCCAGCGCTCGCGCACGCCCTCGGGCGGCGGCGGGCGCAGGCTCAGCTCGGTCAGCGCCGCGCGGAGGTAGAGCCCGGTGCCGCCGACGACGATCGGCCGGCCGCCCTCGCCCAGGACGCCGTCGATCTCGGCGTGAGCCAGCTCGGCGTACTGCCCGACGCTGAAGGCGGCGTCCACCGGCAGGAACGAGATCAGCCGGTGCTCGAGCTGGGCTCGCTCGCGCGGGCCGGCGGCGCCGGTCAGGATCTCGAGGCCGGCGTACACCTGCAGCGCGTCGGCCGACACCGCGACCGGGCGCTCGCCACGGGCTCGCAGCGCCCCGGCGAGCTCGATCGCGACCTCGGTCTTGCCGACGCCGGTCGGCCCGAACAGGGCGATCATGTCCGCTGTGGGCATGCCGCCGGAGTATCGTGGACCGATGATCGGCGGCGGGGTCCTGTGACCGTGAAAGCCGGGGCGGGCATCTCGGCCGCTCACGACCCGCTCGCGGGCGCCACCGAGGCGGCTGCGCTGGCCGCCGCGCAGCTGAACGGTCGGCCCGCCGATCTGGTGCTCGTGTTCGCCAGCGGCGAACACCTGCTGGCGCCCGAGGCGACGCTCGAGGGCGTACGCAACGTGCTCGAGACCGACGCGCTGGTGGGTTGCGGCGCCGGCGGGGTGCTCGCGGGCGGACGCGAGCTGGAGTCGGGCACCGGCGTGTCGGTGTGGGCGGCGTCGTTCGACGAGGTCGGCAAGGTGACGCCGTTTCATGCCGAGCTAACCGGCGACGAAGAGGAGCGGGCCGTTGTCGGCCTGCCCGAGCTCGAGCGGTCAAGCGGCGTGATCATCCTGGCCGACCCGTATTCATTCCCGACCGATTCGGTGCTGACGCTGTTGACCGACGCGGCGCCGGGGGTGCCGGTGCTCGGCGGGCTCGCCAGCGCTCGCACGTCGGAGGGACAGACCGCGCTGTTTGCCGGCGACGAGGTCGTCGAGGGCGGCGCCGTCGGCGTCAGCCTCGAGGGCATCGAGATGCTGCCGTGCGTGTCACAGGGCGCGGCCCCGGTCGGCCGAGAGGTCACGATCACGGCCGCCGAGGGCAACGTGATCGCCGAGCTCGCGGGCCGCCCGGCGCTCGAGACCGTCGAGGAGATCGTCGGCGAGCTGTCCGAGCGCGAGCGCGCACTGATCGTCGGCGGATTGCTGATCGGGATCGTGGTCGACGGCGGCAAGCCCGACTACGAGCAGGGCGACTTCCTCGTCCGCGGCGTGATCGGCGCCGACCTGGAGTCCGGCAGCCTCGCGGTCGGCACGACGGTCCGGCCCGGCCAGGTGCTGCGCGTCCACGCCCGGGACGCCCAGTCGGCCGACGAGGACCTGCGGCGGGCACTGCGGCTGCGGCTGGAGGCGATGGGCCAGGCGCCGCCCGCCGGGGCGATCCTGTTCTCCTGCAACGGGCGCGGGACCGCGATGTTCGGCGTGCCCGACCATGACGCGGCGGCGGTTCAAGAGGAGCTGCAGGGCGTCCCCGCCGCCGGCTTCTTCGCAGCCGGAGAGATCGGGCCGGTCGGGGGTCGCAGCTTCATGCACGGGTTCACCGCGACGCTCGCGGTATTCCCGGGTTGAGGACCTAGACTGCCCGCCGTGACGCTGGTCAGCGGGAACGTCTTGGTCACCGGGGCATCGGGCGGCATCGGCCACGCGATCGCTCGGGCGCTGGCCGCGCGGGGGGCAAAGCTGACCCTCAGCGGCCGCCGAGCCGACGTGCTCGAGCCGCTGGCCCGCGAGCTGAGCGGCCGCGCGGTGACCTGCGACTTGTCAGACCGCAAGGCGACGGCGCGGCTGGCTGAGGAAGCCGGCGACGTCGACGTGCTGGTCGCCAACGCGGCGCTGCCGGCAACTGGGGAGCTCAGCGAGTTCACCCAGCAGCAGGTCGACCGGGTGCTCGAGGTCAACCTGCGCTCCCCGATCGCGCTCGCCCACGCGCTCGCGCCCGGGATGGTCGCGCGCGGCCGTGGCCACATGGTGTTCATCTCGTCGCTGTCGGGCAAGAGCGCCAACCCCGCCTCGTCGCTGTACTCGGCCACCAAGTTCGGCCTGCGCGGATTCGCGCTGTCGCTGCGCGAGGATCTGCGCCACGACGGCGTCGGCGTGTCGGTCGTGCTCCCCGGGTTCATCCGCAACGCCGGGATGTTCGCCGAGGCCCACGTCGAGCTTCCGCGGGGCGTGGGCACCCGCACGCCCGAGGACGTGGCCGCCGCCGCGATCCGGGCGATCGAGGACGACCGAGCCGAGGTCGGCGTCGCGCCGCTCAGCCTGCGGCTGGGCGCCTCGTTCGCCAGCGTCGCCCCCGAGCTGTCGGCGACGGTGGCACGGCGGCTCGGGAGCGAACGCGTGTCCCGGGACCTCGCCGAGGGCCAGCGCGACAAGCGCTGACCGTGGGTCCGGCTAGCTATCCCCTGAAGTCGGGGCGATCGAGCAGGCGCAGCCAGCTGCCGTCCGGCTGTCGACGGGCCACTTGCGCGCGGGCCCCGGCCTCGTCCTTGGCGGGCGTCGCGGTCAGCGCGAGGTCGCCGATCTGCAGCGTCGGCAGCGGCTCCTCCGGCGCGAACGCCGGGGCGTGCTCGATCAGCTGCTCGTACAGCTCGCGGATCGCCTCGCGTCCGACGGTGATCTCGCCGGGCGGGAACGCCACGACCGCGCCGGGCTCGTACAGCTCGGCGACGCCGGCGGCGTCCTTGGCTCGGACGCGCTCGACCACCAGCCGGGTCAGGTCCTCGGGGGTGTGGGCGGTTTCGCGTGTGGTTGGCATGTGCTCGCCTCGCTTCGTTCGTCTCGTGTCGGACACATGCTCGGGGATCGGATAGCATAAGTCAAAGACGTAGTTATGCTCTGAAGCAGAAGCGCTCGTTATGGAACTGCGCCAGCTCGAATACTTCGTGGCGGTCGCCGAGGAATGCAGCTTCACCAAGGCGGCGGCCCGCGTCCACGTAGCCCAGCCGGGTGTCAGCGCCCAGATCCGGCGCCTTGAGCAGGAGCTGGGCGAGACGCTGTTCGACCGCTCCGGGCGGGTCGTGCGGCTGACCGACGTCGGGGCGGCGTTTCTCCCCTACGCGCGTTCGGCGCTGACCTCGGTCGACGGCGCCCGACTGGCGGTCGACGAGCTCGCCGGACTGGTCCGCGGGCGAGTCGCGGTCGGGATGGTGACGTCGTGCGGCGTGCTCGAGCTCCCCGACGCGCTGGCGCGCTTTCACCGCGAGCATCCCGGCGTGGAGCTCTCACTGCGCGAGGACAACTCCGACCGGCTGCTCGAGGGCGTCCAGAGCGGGCGGCTGGACCTGGCGTTCGTGGGGATCGCCGGCGAGCCGCCGGCGGGGATCGCGGTCCAGTACGCGATCGACGACCGGCTGTGCGCGGCCGTGCACCCGGGAGATGCGCTGGCCGGCCGAGACAGCCTGACGCTGGCGCAGCTGGCGGAGCTGCCGCTGGTCAGCCTCCCCCGGGGCACCGGGCTGCGCTCGGCGCTGGACGAGGCCTGCGGGCGGGCCGGCCTGACGCCGCGGATCGCGTTCGAGGCCAGCAACCTGATGATGGTCGCAGCGCTCGCGGCCAGGGAGCTGGGGGTGGCGATCCTGCCCGAGTCGGTGGCCACCGTGGATGATTCGCAGCTTCACCCGATTGCGGTCACCGACCCGGAGATCCGCAGCCAGCTGGCGCTCGCTTGGCGCACCGATGGGCCGATCAGCCCGGCGGCGCGGAAGCTGATCGCGCTGGCCCGCGAGGCGCTCCGGCGCACGGCGGCGGGCGCGGGCGCCGGAGCGTAGCCGGCGGGCGACGCGCGGCTCGCGCGTATGCGAGCCGCAGCTACTCGCTCAGGCCAGAGTCCGCCGTGACCGGCCGGTGCTCCCCGGTCACCGACGCCAGCGCGGCGATGATCTCGTCCGCGAGCCGGGCCCCGTGGTCCGCGCGCTCCGGGGTCGCCTGCACCCGGACCACGACCTCGTCGCCCTCGATCTCCTCGAGCAGCACGACCGCGGGCGAGCGGGTGGCAGTGTTGATCTGGTCGTCGAGGATCTGCTGCACCTGAGTCATGCTGATCCCGGCGCTGAGCCGGACGCGGACGTCGACGGGCTCGGGCTCCTTGATCGGAACCACGGCCGCGGCCAGCACGACGTTGTTCGGCACCTGGATCCGGTCGTCGCCGCGCGCCAGCGTCGTGTAGAGCAGGCCCAGCGAGCTGACGATGCCCTCGACCGAGCCACCCACCGCCCCGGCCTGGAGGCGGACGCGCTCGCCCACCCTGAACGGTCTCGCGCTCAGCAGCACCATTCCCGCGAACAGGTTCCCGAGCGTCTGCTGGGCGGCGAGACCGAGGATCACGGCGGTGAACGCCGATCCGGCCACCAGCGTGCTCGGGCTGACCCGGGCGATTCGCAGCGCTGCCAGCAGCGTGATGCCGACCGTGGTCAAGCGGATGATGAAGCCGACGGTCCCGGCGGTCGAAGGATCCATGCGCCGGAAGAACGTGGGGGCCGCCAGCCGTCCCAACGCGCGCGCGATGCCCCAGCCGAGAACCGCGACCAGCACCACGGTGGCCACCCGCACCCAGAAATCGGCGCTGTCGGGGAAGATCTCGCCCCGAAGCGCGTAGAGCACGAGCACCGCCGTCAGCAGCAGCAGGAACGCGATCGCCTCGCGTCGCGCCCGGCGCACCGTACGCTGGCTGATGTTCGCCGACAGGCCGACCTTCTCCCACGCATCGGTCCGGGTCTCGAACATCCGCTCGAGGTACAGGTCAGGTCCGTTTTTCAGTCGTTTCTTTGGCATTTGTCCTTGGGGGAACCGCCCTTCTGTGTATCACTCCGCGTGGCCGCGGCAGCGAATATTCCGTCGGCTAGCTAGTGTCCCGACACTAGAACAACTTGCCCTGATCCAGCACCCGCGGAACCGGCTCGGGCGCCGGCTGAGGCCAGACGCTCTCACGCATCCGGTGCCCGGGATCGCGATCCGGACCGTCCACCAGCCGCGCCAGCCTCCGCCGCTCCTCTTGCGGCGCATACGCGCCCCGGCGGTAGAGCTCCTTATATCGCGGCACCAGGTCGGGTCGGTTCTCGGAGAGCCACTCGAAGAACAGCGGCCTGACCTCGCCCCTCAGGTGTAGCGGAATCCCGGTCACGTACGCGGCGCCGGCCTCCGCGGCGAGCTCCAGGATCGGCGCCACCTGCTCCGGATCGTCGTTGATTCCCGGCATCAGCGGTGCGATCAGCACGCCCGTCCTGATCCCCGCGCCGGTCAGTTCGGCGACCGCCTCGAGTCTCGCCCGGGGGCTCGGCGTCTGCGGCTCGGTGGCGCGCCATGCCCCCTCGTCGAGCGTCGGCACCGACAGCGCTGCGGAGAACTCGGTCCGGGCGTTGATCTCCTGCATGAGCTCCAGGTCCCGCAGCAGCAGCGGCGATTTCGTGAGGATCGAGCACGGGTTGCAGGCGTCGCGCAGCGCCTTCCAGATGTCGGGCATCAGCTTGTAGCGGCCCTCCACCCACTGGTACGGGTCCGTGTTGGTGCCGAGCGCCACGTGCTCGCATTTCCACGAGCGCCTCGCCAGCTCCACCCGCAACACCTCCGGCGCGTTGACCTTGACCACGATCTCGCGCTCGAAGTCCCTTCCGGCGTCGAAATCGAGGTACTTATGGGTCGGCCGCGCGAAGCAGTACTTGCAGGCGTGCGTGCACCCGCGGTACGGATTGATCGTCCACCGAAACGGCATCCGCGAAGCCGGCGGCACCTCGTTGAGGATCGACTTCGCCTTGACCTCGTAGAAGCGTGTGTCGATCGCCTCCGGCGCGTCGAAGTGGCGCACCACGGCCTCCTCCCGGTAGCCGGGCAGCCTGGCCGTGTGCTCGACCTCGGTGGTCAGGTTGCTCCATCGCATCGAACACATGTTCGCATATGCGGCGGACGAGCTCGCTCGCCCACGAGCGCGGGCCGCGAACCCCGCGCCCGCGGTCAGCGAGCAGCGCGGGCGAGCAGCGACGCCTCGCCGGCGAGCGTCTGGCTGGTCGCCCGGGTGATCGTCACATCGACGGTCTCCCCGGGGGCGCCGAGGCCCTGGAAGTTGACGACCTTGTTGTGGCGCGAGCGCCCCCGCAGCCGGCTCGCGTCGGTCCGCGACGGTCCTTCGACGAGCACGTCGAGCGTGCGCCCCACGAACCGCTGGGCGCGCTCGCGGGCGCGGCGCTGGACCACCTCGACCAGGCGCTCCATTCGCTGCACCTTGAGCTCGTGCGGGAGCTGGTCGGGCAGCGTCGCCGCCTCGGTGCCGCGCCGGGGCGAGTAGATGAACGTGAACGCCCCGTCGTAACCGACCTCCTCGGCCACCTCGAGCGTCTGCTCGAAGTCCGCGTCGGTCTCCCCCGGGAAGCCGACGATGATGTCGGTCGTGAGCGCGCAGTCGGGCACGTGCTCGCGGATCATCGCCACCCGGTCCAGGTAGCGCTCGCGGGTGTAGGTGCGGCGCATCCGCTTGAGCACCGCGGTCGACCCGGACTGCAGCGGCAGATGGATGTGCTCGCACAGCGACGGCAGCTCGGCGTGGGCCTGATCACGTCGTCGCGCATGTCCTTGGGGTGCGGGCTGGTGTAGCGGATCCGCTCGATCCCGTCGATCGCGTCGATCCGGGCGAGCAGCTCGGCGAACGTGGCCCCGTCCTCGCCGCGCAGATCGCGGCCGTAGGAGTTGACGTTCTGGCCCAGCAGCGTGACCTCGCGCACGCCGTCGGCGGCCAGCCGGCCGACCTCCTCCACGAGCTCCGGGGCGGGACGGCTGACCTCGCGCCCGCGCGTCGAGGGCACGATGCAGTACGAGCACACGCAGTTGCAGCCCACGCTGATCTGGACCCACCCCTGGTAATCGCGCTCCCGCTTGGCCGGAAGATGCCCGGTGAAGCCCTCGAACTCGAAGAAGCCCTGGGCGGTGAGCGAGTCGCTGGTCAGGAACTCGGCCAGCTTGTGGACCTGGCCGGGGCCGAACGCGACGTCGACGAACGGGAAGCGCGCGAACACCTCGTCCTTGACCGACTGGGCCCAGCAGCCGCCGACGCCGACTATGCGGTCGGGGCGCTGGCGCTTGAGCCGCTTGGCCTCGCCGAGGTGGGCGACGAATCGGTTGTCGGCGTTCTCGCGGATCGAGCAGGTGTTGAACAGGATCAGGTCGGCCTGCGTCACGGCTACCGGCCTCGGTGTAGCCGAGCGACTCGAGCATCCCCTTCATCCGCTCGGAGTCGTGCTCGTTCATCTGGCACCCGAACGTCGTGAGGTGGTAGCGCTTCATCGCGTAGCCAACACTAGATGATCGATTTCAGCGGGCGTATTCCACGGCCCGCGACTCCCGGATCACCGTCACCTTGATCTGGCCGGGGTACTCGAGCTCCTTCTCGATCTCGCGCGCGATCTCGTACGACAGCAACGTGGCCGCGTCGTCGTCGATCGCCCCCGGCGCCACCATCACGCGGATCTCGCGGCCGGCCTGCATCGCGTAGACCTTGTCGACGCCCTTGTGGCGGGTGGCGAGGTCCTCGAGGTCGCGCAGCCGCTTGACGTACTGCTCGAGCGACTCGCCACGTGCGCCGGGGCGCGCACCCGACAGCGCGTCGGCGGCCTGGACGATCACGGCCTCGATCGTCTGCGGCTCGACCTCGTTGTGGTGGGCCTCCATCGCGTGCGCGACCGCCTCGCTCTCACCGTGCTTGCGGGCGAGCTCGCCGCCGACCAGCGCGTGCGGCCCCTCGATCTCGTGCGTCACGGACTTGCCGATGTCGTGCAGCAGCGCCGCTCGTCGGGCGGTCTTCGGGCTGGCGCCGAGTTCCTCGGCCATCATCGCCGCCAGCTGGGCCACCTCGACCGAGTGCGCGAGCACGTTCTGGCCGTAGCTGGTGCGGAACTTCAGGCGCCCGAGCAGCTTGACCAGTTCCGGGCTCAGGCCCTGGACGCCGGCCTCGAACACGCTCTCCTCACCGAGCTCGATGATGTGCCCCTCGAGCTCGGACTTGGCCTGGTAGTACATCTCTTCGATCCGCGCGGGATGGATCCGCCCATCCTGCAGCAGCTTCTCCAGCGTCAGGCGCGCGATCTCGCGGCGCACCCCGTCGAACCCGGACAGGACCACGGCCCCAGGGGTATCGTCGATGATGAAGTCGACGCCGGTGAGGTTCTCCAGCGCGCGAATGTTGCGCCCCTCCCTGCCGATGATCCGCCCCTTCATGTCGTCGGTGGACAGCTGAACCACCGACACCGTCGTCTCGGCGGCGTGACCGGCGGCGAGGCGCTGCATGCACACCGAGAGGATGTTGCGGACGCGGCGATCGGCGTCGCGCTTGGTCTCCTCCTCGATCTGGCGGATCAGGCGAGCAGCGTCGTGGCGGGTCTGGTCCTCGAGCTCCTTGAGCAGCAGCTGCTTGGCCTTGGACGCCGACATCCCCGAGACGCGCTCGAGCGACCGCTCGAGCTCCTGGCGCGTGCCGGCCGCGGCCTCGCGTTCGTGCTCGAGCTCGCCCTCCCGGCGCGCCAGCTCCGCTTCCCGGCGCGCCAGCCCGGCTTCTCGCTGGGCCAGCTCGGCGGTGCGCTCATGCGCCTCGGCCTCGACGACGGCCGCGCCGGCGATCGCCGGCTTCGGCGAGGCGACGCTCCGGGCGCCTGGGGCGCCTGGGGCGCCGGCACCGGCTGGCACGCCGGTTCCGTGGACGCGGCCGTACAGCACGGCTGCGACCACGATTCCCACCGCGATCAGCGCTGCGGCCCCGATGATTTCCATGGTCGTTCCTCTCCTGGGCGGCCCCGGGGGTTAGCCCAGGACCGGTTCACGTCTTCCGTTTTTGGGAGCGACCGAGCGACCGTGCGAGGCGCACGCAACGGGATGCCGGGAATCGCGCGCCAGGCGCGCCTTCAGGCGGCGGCTATTTAGCGGGGTCTATGTCCGGTGTGGGCGGTCGTTTAGCCCGTGTGAAACTGCCGTCAACGCTGATTCCGGTGTCCGATATCACAAGATTTGCTGGAGTTTTGTGGCCTTTTGGGCCATTCGTTCGCTACCCGAATCGTAGTACCGGCGAGCATGGCGCGCAAACCTCAGCACCCCGGTACGCACGTATGTTCGGTTGATCGCGACTCGGCGTCTAGCGGCGTCTAGCGGCGGCTAGCTGCGGTTAGCTGCGCTTGATCGAGAACGTCGTCTTGCCGCTGCAGTTCGCGTGCTCCTTGGCGATGTGGCGCGTCTCGCTGATCGTGCCGGTAGCCGTGTGATCGGTGACCGTGCCCTTGATCTGGGCCTTGGCCACTCCGGTCTTGGCCTTGAACGTTTGATCGAACTTGCCCTGCTTGACCCTGAACTTCGGGAAGTTGAAGTCGTGGATCTTCCACAGGTGGCCGTTCGGGCACTTGTCGTCGATCTGGAACTGGAGATGCGTCAGGTAGCCGTGCGCGGTCTGGAACGAGATCGGCTGGTTCTGCGACGTCTTGCCGCTGTACTTGTGGATCGACGCCGCGTACGCCGCAGTGGCGAACGCGAGGACGAGAATCACGGTCAGCCCGCCGGCCAGGGCGCGTCCGCTACGCATGCGAATCATCGAGCCTCCTACTCATTGTGAGTGAGCGCCAAAGTACCGGAACTCTGGCGTTCGCGCACCCTTTCGAGTCAGGCGTCCACGTCGCTGCCGTGCCGGGCCAGGGCGTCGAGCGCGAGCTCAACGTCGTAGCCCTTGCGTAGCAGCACCGCCAGCGCGCGGTCGCGCTCGCGGCGCTCCTGCGGTGGAGTCCGAAACCGCCGGCTGAGGACCGCCACGGCCCGGTCGATCTCGGTCGTGGTCTCCTGCTCGTCTCCGTCTCCGTCGAGCGCGTTCTCGATCAGCTCCCGGTCGATCCCGCGGGCTGACAGGGTCCGGCTGATCCGCTCGCTGCCCCATCCCTCCAGGTTGCGCTTGTCCTCGGTCAGCAGCCGCGCGTAGCGGGCGTCGTCGACGAACCCCTGGTCTCGCAGGGTCGCGATCGCCTGCTCGACGTCGCCGGCGTCGATCCCCTTGCCGTCGAGGTAGGCCCGGACCTCGGTCTCGGTGCGATCGCGGCGATTCAGGTAGCGGTAGGCGAGCGTGAGCCCGCGCTGCAGCCCGTCCTCGCCGCGATTGTCGTCGTCGCTATCGGGCACCGTCGCCGCTCAGGTCGAGCGCGGGGCCGGCCGGATTACGCGGCCGCGCCCGCGGCGGCCGGCTCGACCGCCTGCAGCGGCGCCTCGTCGTACGACTCGATCGACTTGACCGCGCCCCGGCTGAGACCGAGCGCGGCGTAGATCTTGTCCTCGATCTCCCCCGCCATCTCGGGGTTGTCGTCGAGGAATGCCTTCGCGTTGCCACGCCCCTGGCCGAGCCGCTCGTCGCCGTAGGAGAAGAACGAACCGGACTTGGTGACGATGTTGTGCTCGATGCCGTAGTCGATCAGGCAGCCCGAGGTCGAGATCCCCCTGCCGAACTCGATGTCGAACTCGGCCTGCTTGAACGGCGCCGCGACCTTGTTCTTGACCACCTTCACGCGGACCCGGTTGCCGACCGCCTCGGCGCCGTCCTTGAGCGTCTCGATCCGGCGGATGTCGAGCCGCTGGGAGGAATAGAACTTCAGCGCCCGGCCGCCCGGCTGGGTCTCGGGCGAGCCGAACATCACGCCGACCTTCTCGCGGATCTGGTTGGTGAACACGCACAGGGTCTGGGTGCGGTTCAGGTTCCCGGCGAGCTTGCGCATCGCCTGGGACATCATCCGCGCCTGGACGCCGACGGTCTGGTCGCCCATCTGCCCCTCGAGCTCGGCCCGCGGCGTCAGCGCCGCGACCGAGTCCACGGCGATCACGTCGACCGCTCCGGAGCGGATCAGCATGTCGACGATCTCGAGCGCCTGCTCGCCGTAGTCGGGCTGGGAGACCAGCAGCTCGTCGATATCGACGCCGATCGTCCGCGCGTACAGCGGGTCCATCGCGTGCTCGGCGTCCACGAACGCGCACACCCCACCGAGGCTCTGGGCCTCGGCGAGGATGTGGTAGACGAGCGTCGTCTTACCCGATGACTCCGGGCCGAAGATCTCGATGATCCGCCCGCGTGGGACACCGCCGATCCCCAGCGCCAGGTCGAGTGACAGTGCCCCCGTGGGAATCGCGTCGACCGCGACGCGCGCACCCGGATCACCCATCCGCATGACCGTTCCCTTGCCGAACTGCCGCTCGATCTGAGTCAGGGCACCCTGGAGGGCAGCTTGCCGCTTGGCATCGGACTTCGCGTCAGGCGAAGCGCCCGACCTCGCGCTCTTCTGCTGCTCACTCATCTCGGCTCGGCTCCTTGTCTCATGCGCTTTGAACACACCACGGTAGGACCGGGTGCGGACGGAATCGACACGGTAGGCCGGTGGCCTGCGACGGAACAAGACACCTTCGCTTCAATCCACCACCGGGTCTGCATCAATCCTGCACGGGCGCCCGGACGGACCCGCGGCGTCTCGTTTCCCCACTGGAGCCTCTGGTGGTCCGGGTGCGATGGAGACGCGGATTTCGTGACCCGGGCGAGCGCGAATCGCCGCGCGCCACGTTATCCGGACCGGAGATCAGTCGTCTGGACCGCGCTCGCGGGAGATGAACGTCTTGAACGGGTACAGCTCGGCCGCCTGGACGCCCTCGCGCACCGACGGGTCCCGCTCCATCAGCGAGCGCGCGTGGCGCTCGTCGTCGGCCTCGATCACGACCATCCCGAACGGGCCGTCGTAACAGCGCCCGGCGAAGCGCACGCGGCCCTCGGCGAAGCCGGCTTCGAGCCACTCCCCGTGCTCCTCGAACACGCGCAGCTCGCGCTCGGTCGCGCGCTCCATGAACGCCTGGTCGAAGGCCGGCCGCAGGACGTAGGCGAACTCCACCGGCACAGTCAATCACGGCGCTTGCGGGCGGTCGCGGTGCGACCTCGCGGGCGGCCGCCGGTTGATCCGCGCGCGCGCCCGTTACGTACAACAGATAGGTGGGTCTTCGACCTATCTGTGTCGACGACCGCCGCACCTGATCCAATGCTTCCCGCACTGTCCGTTTTCCGTTCCAACCGCCGCTCCCGGCAAGCCGACGCCCGCGCGCTCGCGGACGAGGAGCTGATGCAGCTCGTCAGGCAGGGAGACGCGAACGCGTTCGAGGTCGTGTTCGACCGCCACTCGGGCGCGGCGTTCTCGCTGGCCTACCGGATGTGCGGCCGCCAAGCGATGGCCGAGGACATCGTCCAGGAGGCGTTCGTGTCGCTGTGGCGCAGCGGCGCGCGCTACGACGCCACGCGCGGGAGCGTGCGCACGTGGGTGCTGACGGTCGCGCGCAATCGGGCGATCGACGTGCTCCGCCGCGAGGGCGCCAGGGGCGGTCGCGACGTCGGCCAGGAGGGCGCCGCCGAGCGGGTTCCGTCGCCCGAGCTGACCGACGCCGAGGTCGAGCGCCGCGACGAGGCCCGACAGGTCCGCAAGGCGCTGGGGGAGCTTCCGGCCGAGCAGCGCAAGGTGATCGAGCTCGCCTACTTCGGCGGCTTCACCCACAGCCAGATCGCGGACATGCTGGCCCTGCCCAGCGGTACGGTGAAAGGGCGGATGCGCCTGGGCCTGACGAAGATGCGCCTGGAGCTCGGCGACGCCCCGGAGGTGGTGACATGACGCCCCAGGACCCGATGGTCGGCGAGCACGAGTTCCGCGACGAAGCCGCCGCGTACGCGCTGGGAGCGCTGGAGACCGCCGAGGCGGAGGCGTTCCGCACGCACCTGGCCGAATGCCCGATCTGCCGCGACGAGGTCGCGAGCTTCCAGCAGGTGACCAACGCGATGGCGATGGCACCGCATCAGCTGGCCGCGCCCAAGGAGCTGCGCAGCCGGGTGCTCGACACGGTCCGCGCCGAGGCCGCGCAGACCGCCGAGGCCCCGAAGCGGTCGTTCGGCGACCGGGTTCGGGGTTGGATCCCGCGGCCGGCGGTCGCGCTGGCCACCGTCGCAGCCGTCGCCGCGGCGCTGGTGATCGGACTGGTGATCGGCTCCAGCGGCTCGCCGAGCACGCGCGTGATCAACGCGAGCGTCAGCGGACGGCCCGGGACGGCGGAGTTGCGCGTCCGGGGCGCCACCGGCGACCTGATCCTCCGCGGCGTGCCCCAGCCGTCCGCCGGCCACATCTACCAGATGTGGGAGCTGAAGAACGGGGCCAAGGCGCCGACCAACACGCGGGCGCTGTTCAGCGTCGGACATCGGCGGCGAGGTCGACGTCGGCGTCCCGGGCGAGCTGAAGGGCGTCAAGCAGGTGCTGGTGACCCAGGAGCCCGCCGGCGGCAGCCCCGCCCCCACCCAGACGCCGTTCATCGTCGCCACGGTCAACAGCTGACCCTCCGGGGGCAACGGTCCACCGAAAGGGAGGGTGGGACGTGAAACCGACGATATACGTCGCTTTCACGTCCCGCCTGTGCCGTCCGACGCCCCGCGTCCTCCGTCCCCGCGCGTGCGGCCGGCACCTACACCTTGGAAAGCGCCACCGAGGCGAGCGGCTCGTACCGCGCCCCCTTCGGCGACAGCCGCGACCGATACACGGTCACCGTCGAGCCCTCGACCGTCAGGCGCCGGGGCCCCTCGATCGAGCGCGACCGCGAGGCGGGCACGCGCGCCGTCCGTCCCAGACGCACCACGGTCACGTGCGCGAGGTACGGGCGGGACTCGGACTCGTACCAGCCACCGGCCACCAGCGCCGCCGAGAGCGCGGCCTGGGTCCTCCCCAGCGCGCCCTCGAGATCCTCGAGCCCGACCGCCAGCACCCGCGGGCGCCGGCGCGGGAGCCAGATCGGCTCCCCGACCCGCAGCGGCGCGACGCCGCTGCCGGCCACCCGAAAGCAGGCGGCGGCGATCGCGTCGATCTCCCCCGCCGGCTGCGAGCCCAGGAAGCACAGGGTCACGTGCAGATCCTGGGGCCTGATCATCCGTACGCCGTCGATCCCCGCGACCGCGCCCTGCCGCCACTCCACCAACTCCCGCACCAGCCGCTCGCACAGCTCGAGCGCGACGAATAGCCGCGCCCGCTCGTCGCTCACGCCGCCGCTGAGCTGCTGACCGACGCCTCGCCGGCCAGCAGCCGGCGCAGCAGGTGCATCGCCACCGTCGTGGAGCGGTCGCGGATGTCCGAGCGGTTGCCGGGAAGCCTGGTGGCGCGCGTGATCCGCTCGCCGTCGCGGGCGCTCACCGAGAAGCAAACGAACCCGACCGGCTTCTCCTCGGTGCCGCCGCCGGGACCTGCGATCCCGGTGATCCCGATCCCGATCTCGGCGCCAAAGCGGTCGGCGGCGCCGTCAGCGAGCGCCTCGGCGACCTCGATCGAGACCGCCCCATAGCGCTCGATCAGCGCGGCGTCGACGCCGACATGCTGGACCTTGGCCTCGTTGGAGTAGGCCACCACGCCGCCGAGAAAGTACTCCGAGGAGCCGCCGCGGTCGGTCAGCCGGGCCGACATCATCCCGCCGGTGCATGACTCCGCGACCGCGACCGTGCGACCCGCAAGCAGTCTGATCACCTGGTCGTCGACCGTCGAACCGTCCCGCGAGAACAGCGTGTCGCTGTGGCGGTCGGCGACGAACGCGATCAGCGCGTCGTAGTCGTCCTCGGCGGCAGGCTCGTAGCGGGTCGAGACCTCGATCTCGCCGCGCCGCAGGCAGGTCGTGATCTCGAGGTCGGCGAGCGTCAGCCCGGCATCCTCGGCCGCCCGCAGCGTGTTGGCGATCTCGGACTCGGGGATCCCGAACAGCCGCACGATCCCCGTGCGGTACGTGGTCGCGCCGGCGATCGCGGCGCGAAACGCGTCCGTGGCCCGGGCGGTCTTCCACATCGGCTGAAGCTCGCGCGGCGGCCCCGGGAGCACCACCACCGTCGGCCCGTCGCCCTCGGCCGGCGGGACCACCAGGCCCGGGGCGGTCCCGACCGGATCGAGGATCGTCGACCCCCGCGGGATCACCGCCTGCTTGCGGTTGGACTCGCGGATCGCATCCGGGTCGAGTCCCGGCCAACGGCTCATCAACGGCCGCAGGATCTCCGCGATCTTCTGCTCGAGCTCGTCGTCGAGCACCATCGCGCGCCCGGCGAAGCGGCCCACGATCTCCGCGGTCAGGTCGTCGGCGGTCGGCCCCAGCCCGCCGCTGGTGACGATCACCGCCATCCCCTGGTCGCGCATGTACTGCAGCGCCGCCAGCAGGTCCTCGGGCCGGTCGCCGACGATCTGGATCATCGCCGCGTCGACGCCGATCTCGCGCAGGCGCTCCGACAGCCACGGCCCGTTGCGGTCGGAGATGATCCCGGTCAGCACCTCGGTGCCCGTGATCAGGATTCCCGCGCGGACCGCGGGTGCGTGCGTCGGCGTGGTGTCGCTCATGTACAGCTCGGTTGCTTTGAGGCCGGGAGCGGAGCCGCTCCGTTCGGAGTCAAGGAATACCCGATCGACGACGCCGAGGCCGCCACCGGGACGTCCTTGCCGTTGACCTTCATCTGCACCGAGTTGTTGCCGAGCGTCAGCAGCAGCTTCTGGCGCTTCTCGGTCGGGATCGTCTGGCCGGTGTCGAAGATCTGGCCGGGGATCAGCTTGTTGCCGTTGCCGTCGACCAGGCACACGTACACCTGGCCGGTGGGGACGAGCTTGAGCGTCACGTCGGTGGGCTTCGGGGGGGCCTTGTGCTGCTGCTTGTGCTGCTTGGGCTTGTGGTGCTTGGCGCCGGTGCTCGTGCCGGCGACATTGGGGTTGGTCGCGGTCTTCTTGCCCTTGTGGGATCCGACCAGGTACAGGGCCACGACGATCCCGACGAGCACCACGCCGATGATCAGCCACGGCGGCACCAGCGGCCCCCGCTTGTCGCGCTCGCGCTCGCGGCTGAGCGACGACATCGGGCGCATCTCGTGGTCGGACGGCCGCTCGTAGCGGCGCTTGTACTCGTCGATCAGCATCCGGCTGTCGAGTCCGAGGAAGTCGCCGTAGGTCCTCAGGAAGCTCTTGACGTAGACCGGGCCCGGCAGCAGATCCCACTCTTCGTTCTCGATCGCGCGCAGGTACTTCGCCCGGATCTTGGTCCGCGCCTCGACTTCCGTCATGTCGATCCGGGCGCGCATCCGCGCCTCGCGGAGGGTCGTGCCGATATCGGCCATCAGCGTCGAAGGCTAGTGCCCCGATTCATTAACCGCCCACCCGAGATCGCAGCGTCGGATGACCCTCATGCGGCGTCTTCGGGGACATCGGGGACCGGGGCGCGCTGCTGGGACCCGCCGCCGCCGTCGGCCTCGGCCAGGTGCGACAGGATCCGCGGCACGTCGGCCTCGGTGATCAGCACCTGGCGGGGCTTGGAGCCCTCGTAGCCGGAGATGATCCCGCGGCGCTCGAGCATGTCGATCAGCCGCCCCGCGCGCGTGTAGCCGAGGCGCAGCCGCCGCTGGAGCATCGAGGTCGAGGCGGTGCCCATCTGCGCCACGAGCGCGATCGCCTCGTCGAGCAGCGGGTCCTCGTCGGGGTGCAGCGCGTCGTCTGCCTCGTCGCCGGCGTCCTCGGACTCGACCTCCTCGAGCAGCTCCTCGTGGAACTCGGGCTCGCCCTGCTTGCGCCAGGACTCGGTGAGCTCGAGGATCTGCTCCTCGTCGATGTAGGCACCCTGGATCCGCTGGAGCTTGCTCGAGCCGACCGGCGAGAACAGCATGTCGCCCATGCCCCAGCAGCGACTCGGCGCCGTTCTGGTCGAGGATCACGCGCGAGTCGGTCTGGCTGGAGACCGCGAAGGCGATCCGCGACGGCACGTTGGCCTTGATCATCCCGGTGATCACGTCGACGCGCGGCGACTGGGTGGCCAGCACGAGGTGGATGCCGACCGCGCGGGCCTTCTGAGCCAGGCGGATGATCGAGTCCTCGACGTCGGCCGGGGCGACCATCATCAGGTCGGCGAGCTCGTCGATCACGCACAGGATGTAGGGCAGCGGCGGCTCGCCGCGCTTCTCGCGGGCGCGGTTGAGCTCGGGCAGCGAGCGGGTCCGCGCCAGCGACATCGTGCCGTAGCGCTGCTCCATCTCCTTGACCAGGTTCTGCAGCGCGTTGGCGGCCATCCGCGGGCTGGTGATCACCGGCGTGAGCAGGTGCGGGATCGACTCGTAGTGGTTGAGCTCGACCTGCTTGGGGTCGACCAGCACGAGCCGCACCTCGTGCGGGGTGGCGCGCAGCAGGATGCTGGACAGCATCGCGTTGACGCACGCGGACTTGCCGGCGCCGGTGGTGCCCGCCACCAGCAGGTGGGGCATCTTCGCCAGGTCGGCGCCGATCGCGCGGCCGGCGATGTCCTTGCCGAGCCACACGGTCAGCGGCGACCAGTCGGCCGGCGGCTCCTGGAACACGTCGCCGAGGTGCACGATCCGGCGCCGGGCGTTGGGGACCTCGACGCCGACCGCCTGCTTGCCCGGGATCGGCGCCAGGATCCGGATGTCGGTCGCGGCCAGCGCGTAGGCGAGGTCGTCCTTGAGCTGGGCGACCTTGGCGACCTTGGTCCCGGGCGCCAGCCGCAGCTCGTAGCGGGTGATGTGCGGACCGGTCACGCGGCCCGACCAGCTTGGCCTCGATCCCGAAGTGGCCGAGCGTCTCGAGCAGGTTGCGGGCCACCTCTTCCTGCCCGGCGGTGTCGGGCTTGGCCGCCTCGCCGGTGGAGCGGGTCAGAAACCGGGGCGAGGGAACTCGCCACACGAAGTCCGGGTCGTCGGTGATCGCGGCGCGGTAGCGGCCCTGGGGCGTCAGCTGCGACGGGTCGACCTCCGGGGCGCCCTCGTCGGCCCCCCCCTTCACCCGGGAGCCCCGATCGGCGACGGTCAGCTCCTCGCCGGGCGGGACCGGATCGTCCACGCGGACGTCGAGCTCCGGGGGATCCGCGAGTCCTTCGATCGGCGGCGCCTCGACGTGGGTGGCGCGGATCACCAGTTCCGAGGTGTCGGGCTCGGGCGGGAACAGCGGCTCGGGCTCGGCTTCGGGCCCTGCGCCTGGCTCCCCGACCCGCTCAGAAGCCGCTCGAGACGCCCGAGCGGCCGCCGCAGCGCGCGCCGCCGCCGTCGCCGGGCGTCGGACCCCGGCGGTCTGGGCGATGTCGGCGGTGGTGCGACGGACGGCGCGGCCGGTGGTGGCGACGCCGGCGCCGGTGGCCCGCATCAGGTTGGCGATCGTCGCCCCCGAGATCAGGATCGCGCCGGCCAGGAACATGAACACGGCCAGGATCTGGGCGCCGACGCTCGAGATCAGGCTCGCGGACACCCAGAACTCGACCTGGCCGATGATCCCGCCCCGGGCCTCGAACGAGATCGGGCGCCAGGCGAGCGCGGCCGGCGCGCGCCCGGGGCCGAGCCCGAGCGTGCCCGCGGCCAGCGCGAGCGTGATCGCGGCCGCCAGCACGATCAGCCCGGTGCGCATCGGTCGGCCGGGCGGGCGCAGCTCGCGCAGCAGCACCAGTGCGCCACCGACCACCATCGCGGCCGGAACGACGTCACCAAGGCGGCCGAACACGAACCGGATCGCTCGGATCGCGCCGTCGCCCAGCGTCCCGCCCGACCACCCCAGGTACGCGACCCCGGCGAGGAAGATCCCGACCGCGATCATCGCCAGGCCGAGGATGTCGATGTGGTGGGGCTCGAGCCGCGGCAGCGACAGCGAGGGACGGCTCGCCATCAGCGAGCGCTTGGCGCGCTTGGAGGGAGACTGCTTCCGTTTTTTGGCGGCCATGTCCGAGAGGATGGCTTCGACGGCCGCGGCCCTGGTCCTGCCGCCGATCGCTCGCAAGGGCGGCGCCGCGCACGGATAAGCGCTGCTTGAAGGTCGGTTAAAGATCCCCGGTTCAGTCGCCGCGCCTCCCTACCATCTGCAGGCAGATATGGCCGACTTCGAGAGATCACCCCGGGTGCTGGTCGTCGAGGACGACGACGCGATCGCCCAGGTCCTGCAGCGGTCGCTGCGGATGGAGGGCTACGAGGTTCGCGTCGCCGAGGACGGCGTCGAGGCGCTCGACGAGGCCCACGGGTTCCTCCCGGACCTGGTGATCCTCGATCTGGGACTCCCGCGGCTGGACGGGATCGAGGTCGCCAAGAAGCTGCGCGAGACCGATGACGTGCCGATCCTGGTGCTGACCGCCCGCGATGCGGTCGAGTCCCGTGTCGAGGGGCTGGACGCAGGCGCCGACGACTACCTGGTCAAGCCGTTCGAGCGCCAGGAGTTGCTGGCCCGGCTGCGGGCGCTGCTGCGTCGCCGCCCCCCGCGCGGTCAGGCGACGCTGACCGTCGGCGACCTGAAGCTCAACCCCGACACCCACGAGGTCACCCGCTCGGGGCGGCGGATCGACCTCACCCAGCGCGAATTCGAGCTGCTGGAGTACCTGATGCGCAACGAGCGGATCGTGATCTCGCGCCAGCGCCTGCTGGACGAGGTCTGGGGCTATGACCCGTTCTCGATGACCAATACGATCGAGGTGTTCGTTTCGAACCTCCGGAGAAAGCTGGAAGCGGGTGAAGAACCCCGGCTCCTACACACGATCCGCGGCGCGGGCTACGTTCTCCGCGTATAAGTCGCTGCCGATCAGGTGGCGGCTGGCGGGCGGCTCGGCGGTCCTGACGCTGGTGATCCTGGCGTCGTTCGCCGCGATCGTGGGCGCGCTCACCACCCGGCAGGTCCGGGCCCAGTTCAACGACGAGGTCCGTTCCGCCGCCGACCAGTTGCAGAAGGGGCTCGATCGCCGGCTGTCCTACGACAACGGGCTGCTCAGCAACTGCTTCCGCACGGTCCGGCTCAGCGACTACGCCCGCGCCGAGCACGCCCAGATCCGGATCTTCGACCCGGGCTCGGGCGACCTGCTCTGCACCCAGGACCAGGTCAAGATCAAGGGCACCAAGTCGCTGCCGGCGACGCCGCAGTTCCCGATGCCGCTCGGCACCGGCACGGTCCGCGAGTTCGGCTACCGGGTCGAGGTGCGCGACCTCAACGTCGAGCCGAGCGGTCAGGTCGTGCTGCTCTACGCCCGGCCGCTGTCAGACGTCGACCACACGCTCGCCCGGGTCCAGTTCTTCCTGCTGCTGGGCGTGCTGGGCGGCACCTTCCTGGCGCTCCTGGCCGGGCTGGCCACCGCGCAGCGGGCCACGCGTCCGATCGTCGAGCTGACCGAGGCGGCGCGCGAGATCGAGCGCACGCGCGACCCCAGCCGGCGCCTCCCCCACCCCGAGGCCAGCGACGAGATCGCCGAGCTGGCGAGCACGCTGGAGGGAATGCTCGGCGCGCTGGACGCCTCCCGCGGTGAGACCGAGGCGATGCTCGACCGCCAGCGCGAGTTCGTGGCCGACGCCTCGCACGAGCTGCGGACGCCGCTGACCAGCGTGCTGGCCAACCTCGAGCTGCTGACCGAGGAACTCGACGGCGAGCAGGCCGAGACCGCCGAGGCGGCCCTGCGCTCGACCCGGCGGATGCGGCGGCTGGTCGGCGACCTGCTGCTGCTCGCCCGGGCCGACGCCAAGCGGATGGCACCGCACCGCCCGACCGACCTGGCCGAGGTCGTCACCGACGCCGCGGCTGAGCTCGAGCCCGTGGCCGAGAACCACGTGCTGGCCGTCGACGCCCACCCCGCGATCGTGGACGGCGCCGCCGACGACCTGCACCGGCTGGTCCTGAACCTGATCGAGAACGCTCTGCGCCACACCCCGGCGGGAACCCACGTGCGGGCGTCGACGTTCATCGACGCCGACGATGCCGTGCTCGTCGTCGAGGACGACGGCCCCGGGATTCCGCCCGAGCTGGGCGGGCGCGTGTTCGAGCGGTTCGTCCGAGGCGGCGGTGACGGCGGTCGTGGCTCGGGGCTGGGACTGGCGATCGTCCGCGCGGTCGCGGAGTCCCATTCGGGCTCGGTCGAGCTGGAGTCGCTCGTCCCCCGGGGCACCAGGTTCGTGATCAGGCTCCCGCTCGCGCAAGCGCCGTCGACGCCAGCCGGCGCGGAAGGAACGCTGGCCGCCAACGGGGACGGCGACGCCGCCGTCGCGGCTCAGACCTCGACGACCACCGGCAGCACCATCGGTCGCCGCCGCAAGCGGTCGTAGACGAACGCGGCGAGGTCGTCGTGCAGCTCCTGCTGGAGCAGGTCGATCTCGCGCACCCCGTCCTTGGCGGCCTTGGCCAGCGAGCGCTCGACCTCGTCGCGGATTTCCTCGACCAGCGCGTCGGCCTGGACGATGAACGGGACCCCGCGGAAGATCACCTCGGGCGGCGCGACCGACTCGCCGGTCTGCTCCGACACGGTCGCCACCACGATGAAGATCCCGTCCGCCGACAGCATCCGTCGATCGCGCAGGGCCACGTCGGCGGGGTCGCCGATGTCGACGCCGTCGACGAAGATCATCCCCGACTGCTCGGGCTCGCCGAACCGGGCGCCGACCGAGTCGAGCTCGAGCGGCAGCCCGTTCTCCCCGCAGAACACGTCGTCGGCGTCGATCCCGACGGCCTGGGCGAGCTCGGAGTGCAGCCGGATCCGCTTGAAGTCGCCGTGGATCGGCATCACGTACCGCGGCTGGCAGAGGTTGAGCATCAGCTTCAGCTCCTCGGCGTAGCCATGCCCGGAGGCGTGAATCGGGGCGTCGCGGCTGGTGATCACGTTGCAGCCGATGTGGTAGAGGCGGTCGATCGTCTCGTTGACGGCCCGCTCGTTGCCGGGGATCGGGGTCGCGGCGAACACCACGGTGTCGCCGGGGCGCAACTGGATCGTGCGGTGGTCGTTGTGAGCCATCCGCCGCAGCGCCGACAGCGGCTCCCCCTGGGACCCGGTCGAGATCACCACGACCTTGTCGTCGGGCCAGTCCTCGACCTCGCCGGGCTGGATCAGAATCCCGTCGGGCACGTCGATGTGCCCCAGCGAGCGGCCGATGCCGACGTTCTTACGCATCGAGCGGCCGACCAGCGAGACCTTGCGCCCGAGCGCGGCGGCGGCATCGACGACCTGCTGGACGCGGTGGATGTTGGAGGCGAAGCTGGTCACGATCACCCTGCCCGGGGCGTGCGTGAACGCCTCCTGCAGGTGCGGTCCGACCCCTCGCTCCGATGGCGAGAACCCCGGACGGTCGGCGTTGGTCGAGTCGCCGCACAGCAGCAGCACCCCGTCGCGCCCAAGCTCTGCCAGGCGCGAGATGTCGGCCGGCTGGCCGTCGACCGGGGTCTGGTCGAACTTGTAGTCGCCCGTCAGCATCACCGTCCCGAGCTCGGTCGTCAGGGCGACCGCGCACGAGTCCGGGATCGAGTGGGTCATGTGCACGAGCTCGAGCTCGAACGGGCCGAGCTCGAGCCGCTCGCCCGGGTCCAGGTTCTCGAGCGGCGCGTCGCGCAGCCGGTGCTCGTCGAGCTTGGAGTGGGCCATGCCGACGGTCAGCCGCCCGCCGTACACCACGGGCCAGGGGTCGAGCTCGCGCAGCACCCAGGGCAGCGCGCCGAGGTGATCCTCGTGGCCGTGGGTGATCACGATCGCCTCGATGTCCTCCGCGCGCTCGCGCAGGTAGGAGAAATCGGGCAGCACCAAGTCGATCCCGAGCATCTCCGCGGTCGGGAACCGCAGCCCCGTGTCGACGACGACGATCCGACCGTCGTACTCGACGACGGTCATGTTCTTGCCGATCTCGCCCAGGCCGCCGAGCGGCAGGACGCGCAGGCTCATCTAGTGGGTCTCCCTCGTGTCAGGAGGACGCACTGCCTGCTCGAGCCGTCTGAAGCAGCCCGTGGCGCTCGAGCAACGCGCGGACGGTTGCGGTCTCCCGGTCGTCGAGCTCCACGTAGGGCAGCCGGGGAGCTCCGACGCGCAGCCCGATCAGGTTCAGTGCGGACTTGACGGTGGTCGCCATCGGCGCGATCGACAGATCGCGGTAGGCGTCCTGAAGGCTCTGATCGATCTCGCGTCGGCGCTCGGGCTCATCGACCATCTGGCGCATCTCGTCGCCGAAGATGTGACTGGCCACGAGCACCCCGCCGGGCTCGCCGAGGTCGAGCACGTCCGCGAGCAGGTCGTCGTTGCCGGCGTAGATCTGCAGGCCGTCGATCTTGGCCAGGTTGTCGGCGTTGGCCTGCTTGACCCCGACGATGTTGTCGAGCTGGGCGAGCTCGGCGAGCAGCTCGTTGGGGAGGTCGGCGGCCGTGCGCTGGGGGATGTTGTAGAGGAGGATCGGGAGGTTGGTGGCCCGGTTGACCTCCTCGTAGTGGCGGATGATCCCGCGGCGGCTGGGACGGTTGTAGTAAGGGTTGACCGACAGCAGTCCGTCGACGCCGAGCTCGGTCGCGCGCTCGGTCAGGTGCACCGCGTGGCGGGTGTCGTTGGACCCCACGCCGGCGATCACCGTGCCGCGGTCGCCCACCTCCTGCACGGCCAGCGAAACCACGCCGAGGTGCTCCTCGTCGCTCATCGTCGAGGCCTCGCCGGTGGTCCCGCAGACGACGACCCCGTCGGAGCCGTGGTCGAGAAGATGGTTGATCAGCCGGACGGCAGCGTCCTCGTCCACGCCTCCGTCGGCGGAGAACGGCGTCACCATCGCCGTCAGGATCGCCCCGAAGTCAGCACGCATCGTTGTCGATTATCGCAGGGACACCGGCACCCTCGCGACCCGATGTGCCCGATCGCGCCGCTCAGTGGTCCTTGTGTCCGCCCCAGGACAGCACCGACAGCGGCCTCATCACGCCCGACTGGGTCTGGTGGACCGGCGCAGGCACCGTCTCGGCCGGCGGCTTGGGCGGCGGGGAGACGACGTGCGAGACCGGTGCCCCGGTCATCCGCGCGATCCGCTCCGGCAGGCCGGCGTGCAGCCACTTCGAGAACCGCATCGGGAGCGTCGAGACCACGATCTCGTCGTAGCCCCGCGGGTCCCATGCGTCGGTGACCGCCACGATCGGGTCGGCGTGCCCGACCTCCCCCTCGATCTCCAGGCCGGCGCCCGAGAGCATCTCCAGCGCCTCGCGAAGCTGCTCGGTGGCGGCGGCACGGCCGCCGCCGGCGGGGGTCGCGGGGATGATCAGCATGAAGCTGGTCGGCTCGCGCTCGGCGCGCTCGGTCAGCGCCCGCACCAGATCATCGGAGGTGGCGGTGACGTTGGCCACGACCAGTACGTTGCGCTTCCAGGTCACGACGGTCTCCTTTCTTCCCCGCAAAATGTGCGTTTCTCTCACCAACATAGCGCGCCACGCGGAGGCCGCACAATGGCCAAATGTCGCAATTCCGCTACAAGCGCAGGACGCTCAGAGCAGCTGCTCGAGCCCGACGACCGGCGAGTCGGTCAACGAACCCACGCGCCTGACCGCCAGCAGCACGCCCGGCATGAACGACGTCCGGTCGGTGGAGTCGTGGCGGATCGTCAGCGTCTGACCGACGTCGCCGAGGATCACCTCCTGATGGGCGACCAGCCCGGGCAGCCGCACCGAGTGGATCGGCACATCTCCCAGCTCGGGCGACGCCTCGGACATCAGCGACGCGGTTCGCGCGGCCGTGCCGCTGGGCTTATCGAGCTTGCGGTCGTGGTGTAGCTCGATGATCTCCGCCCGCCGCATGTGCGTGGCCGCCAGGCGGGCGAACTGCATCATCAGCACGGCACCGATCGCGAAGTTGGGGGCGATGAACACGTTCGCGCCCGCTCCCCGCAGGTCCGCGAGCTCGGCCGGATCGAAGCCCGTGGTGCCGATCACCACGTGAACGCCGGCGGCGACCGCCTCGCGGGCGTCGGTCACGGCGGTGGCCGGCACGGTGAAGTCGACCAGCACCTGTGGGCGCTTGGTGAGCGCCTCGGCCAGCGTGCTGCCCAGCGTCGGATCGGCCAGCGCCACCAGCTCCATGTCGTCAGCCTCCTCGACGGCGGCGCACACCGCCTGTCCCATCCGCCCCGCGGCACCCGCCACCGCGACGCGGATCGGGCTCACGCCGTCTGCACCAGCGCCGGCTCGACCGCCGCCACCGCCTGCTCGAAGCGCTGGTCGTCGGGCCCGATCCCGGCGGCCGACAGGCGCCCGGGAGCCCAGAGCTCGTCGACCAGCCCGGCGAGGTCCTCGAGCGTCACCGCTTCGATCCGCTCGACGGTCTCGTCGATCGACAGGAGCGGGACGCCGGCGAGGATCTCCGACCCGAGGCGGTTCATCCGCGATCCGGTCGACTCCAGCGATAGCGCCACGCGGCCCTTGAGGTTCTCCTTGGCCCGGTGCAGCTCCTCGGCGGTGGCCGTGTCGTCACGCAGCCGGCGCAGCTCGGCGCCGACAACCGACATCGCCTCGGCGACGTTGTCGGCGCGGGTGCCGACGTACAGGCCGATCTGACCCGTGTCGTGGTACGCGCTGATGAACGAGTACACGGCGTAGGCCAGGCCGCGGCGCTCGCGCACCTCCTGGAACAGCCGCGACGAAGAGGTGCCGCCGAAGATCGCATCCAACACGCGCAGCGCGAACCTGCGGTCGTCGTGGCGCGACAGCGACGGGCCGCCAAGGCAAACGTGGTACTGCTCGGTGTCCTTTCGCTCAAATCGGCGCCGGGGCCTGACGGCGGCCGGGTCTAGCTCGGGGACCGTGACGCCGTTGACGTCGGCGGCCGCGATCTTGCCGATCGTCCGCTGCGCAAGTTCGACGATCGCCTCGTGGTCGACCGCACCGGCGGCCGCGATCACGATGTTGCCGGGCGCGTACCGCGACGCGTGGAACCGGGCGATCTCCGGCACCGGCGTGTCGGCGATCACCGACGCGCGGCCGATGATCGCCCGCCCCAGCGGATCGTCGCCGAACACCGCCGCGCCGAGCACGTCGAACACCTTCTCCTGCGGGTCGTCCTCGTACATCGCGATCTCCTCGAGGATCACCGCGCGTTCGGATTCGACGTCGTTCAGCGCCGGCCGGAAGACCATGTCGGCCATCACGTCGAACGCCCTGGGGACGTGCTCGTCGATCACCCGGGCGTAGACGGAGGTGGTCTCCTTGCCGGTTCCGGCGTTGAGCTCGGCGCCCATCCCGTCGAAGATCTGATCGATCTCCAGCGAGGCGTACTTCGCCGTGCCCTTGAACAGCAGGTGCTCGATCAGATGCGAGAGCCCCGCCTGACCATCGGTCTCGCTGCGCGAGCCGGTCCCGATCCAGAACCCGAGCGCGACCGACCGGACCGCGGGCACGGTCTCGGTAGCCACTCGAACTCCGGAAGGGAGCGTGGTCAGGCGGTGCGCTTCTGCCATCTCCGGTATCTCGGCTGCGACCAGCCCCGCGTCAGGAGCGCGGGCGATCCGGGTCGCGATCGCGAACCCGGGCGCGATCGCGGTCGCGGTCGCGGCCGCCGCGGTCACGCCCACGGCCATCGCGACCGTCGCCGGCCGTCGCGAGGCCCGCGGTCGCGGCGCGGCGGACCCGAGTCGCCGGTGCCGACGCTGGCCAGCTCCTCGGCGCTCTTGCCGGCGATGTCCGGGTCGTCGGCCAGTCGCAGGCCGATGCGGCCGCGCTCGCGGTCGACCTCGACCACGCGGACCTCGACGTCGTCGCCCTTGTTGAGCACCTCCTCGACCGTCGCGATCCGGCGGCCCGGGGCGACGTTGGAGATGTGCAGGAGCCCGTCGGTGCCCTTCGACAGCTCGACGAACGCGCCGAACGTGGTCGTCTTGACGACCTTGCCGGAGAACTCGTCGCCGACCTCGACCTCCTTGGTCATCGAGCGGATCCGGTCGACCAGCGCGTCGCCGCGCTGGCCGTCGGACGCGTAGACCAGGACCTGGCCCTCGTCGTTGACGTCGATCTGCGCTTCGAACTCCTCCTGGAGCGCGCGGATCGTCTCGCCGCCCTTGCCGATCAGCAGGCCGATCTTCTCGGGGTCGATCTGAATCGTGGAGATCCGCGGGGCGTGCTTGGACAGCTCGGTCCGCGGCGTGTCGATCACCTTGGACATCTCGCCGAGGATGAACGACCGGGCGACCTTGGCCTGGGCGAGCGCGTCGCGCAGGATGTCGAACGTCACGCCGGTGATCTTGATGTCCATCTGCAGCGCGGTGATCCCGCGCTCGGTGCCGGCGACCTTGAAGTCCATGTCGCCGAGGTGGTCCTCCACGCCCGCGATGTCGGTGAGGACGATGTAGTCGTCGCCCTCCTTGATCAGGCCCATCGCGATCCCGGCCACGGGCGCCTTGATCGGCACGCCGGCGTCCATCAGCGACAGCGTCGAGCCGCACACCGAGGCCATCGACGAGGAGCCGTTGGACTCGAGGATGTCCGACACCACACGAATCGTGTAGGGGAACTCCTCCTGACCCGGGATCATCGGCACCAGCGCCCGCTCGGCGAGCGCGCCGTGACCGATGTCGCGGCGCTTGGGGCCGCGCATGAAGCCGGCCTCCCCGACCGAGAACGGCGGGAAGTTGTAGTGGTGGAAGTAGCGCTTGGCGGTCTCCAGCCCGAGCGTGTCGAGCCGCATCTCCTCGCGCGTGGTGCCGAGCGCGACGACGCTCAGCGCCTGCGTCTGACCGCGGGTGAACAGCGCCGAGCCGTGCGTGCGCGGCGCGACCGACACCTCGATCGAGATCGGGCGGATCTCCTCGGCGGTGCGGCCGTCGGGACGCTTCTTCTGGACCGCGATGCGCTCGCGGATGATCGTCTTCTCGAGCTTGTCGAAGGCGCGCTGGGCGTTGGTGCGGTACTCGGCGTAGGTCTCGGCCTCGGGGTCGCCGGAGAACTGCTCGATCACCTGCTCCTCGACCGCCTTGGTCGCGTCCTGGCGCTCGAGCTTGTCCTCGACCTGGGTCGCGGCGTCGAGCGCGGCGCCGTGCGACGCCTTGATCTGCTCGTATAGCTCCGCGTGGACCTCGGGCACCTCGACCTGGGTCTTCTCCTTGCCGGCCTTCTCGGCCAGCTCACGCTGGGCCGCGCAGAGCTTCTTGATCTCCTCGTGGGCGATGTCGAGCGCGTCGAGGATCTCCGCCTCGGGGATCTCGTTGGCCCCCGCCTCGACCATCAGGATCGCGTCCTCGGTGCCGGCGACGATCAGGTCGAGATCGGTGTCCTCGACGAGGTCCTCCTCGCTGGGGTTGACGACGAAGTTGCCGTCGATCTTGCCGATCCGCACCGATCCGACGGGAGTCGGGAACGGGATGTCGGAGACCATCAGCGCGGCGGACGCGCCGTTCATCGCGAGGATGTCGTACGGGTTGATGTGGTCGACCGAGATCGGCATCGCCACGAGCTGGGTCTCATAGCGCCAGCCCTTGGGGAACAGCGGCCGGATCGGCCGGTCGATCAGTCGGGCCGAGAGCGTGGCCTTCTCGCCCGCCCGGCCCTCACGCTTGAAGAACGAGCCGGGGATCTTCCCGGCGGCGTACATGCGCTCCTCTACGTCAACGGTCAGCGGGAGGAAGTCAACGTCCCGCAGGTTGCCGGCTGTCGCCGTACAAAGAACCATCGTGTCGCCCGCTCGGACGACCACTGCGCCGGAGGCCTGCTTGGCCAGCTTGCCGGTCTCGAACGAGATCTCTTTGCCTTCGACCTCGACGGACACGCGCGTAACGGCGTCACTCATATATTCAATTCCCTTCTTGCTTCGCCCTTCGGTCGGCGAAGTGCTTCGTTTCTCTCTCTTGGTTCCGAACCCAGGTGATGCTAGCGGGTGGGGCCGGATGTGACCGTGGACCGGGGGTTTCGTGGCGCTTAGCGTGATCTGCGTCACATAACCGGACCGCGCGGTCCGCTTATGCTACGGTGCCTAACCGGACCGGTGAGTACCAGTTTAACACGCTCGAGCCCAGGAGCCGATATGTCCGCCACCGCATCAGCCCCCATCTCCGCGCCGTCCAGAGCGCAAGCCTCCAACCGCTGGCTCGTCCTCGTGATCGCCTGCCTCGCGCAGTTCATGGTCGTGCTCGACGCGACCGTCGTGAACGTCGCGCTGCCGTCGATCCAACGCGGCCTGCACTTCTCGGCCTCGAACCTGCAGTGGGTGGTGAACGCCTACACGCTCGTGTTCGGCGGCTTCCTGCTGCTCGGCGGACGCGCCTCTGACCTGCTGGGCCGCAAGCGGCTGTTCATCGCCGGCACCGCGCTGTTCTCGGCCGCATCGCTGCTCAACGGCCTGGCTCAGACCTCGGGGATGCTCGTGGCCGGCCGCGGCCTGCAGGGGCTCGGCGCCGCGCTGCTCTCCCCGGCGGCCCTGTCGATCATCACCACCACGTTCACCGACACCTCCGAGCGCACCAAGGCGCTGGGCGTGTGGAGCGCGATCGCGGCCGGCGGTGGCGCGGTCGGCCTGCTGCTCGGCGGCGTGCTGACCGACCTGGCCTCGTGGCCCTGGATCTTCATCGTCAACGTCCCGGTCGGCGTGGCCACGCTGGCTGCAACCGTCCGCTACGTCCCCGAGTCGCGCGACGAGCTCCCCCACCGCTCGTTCGACCTGGCCGGCGCGGTCAGCGTCACCGCCGGACTGATCCTGCTGGTCTACGCGATCGTCAAGGCCCAGTCGTTCGGCTGGGGTTCGGGCCGCACGATCGGCCTGCTGGCCGCCGCCGCGGCGCTGCTGGCGCTGTTCGTCGTGATCGAGCGTCGGGCAGTCGCCCCCCTGGTGCGCCTCAGCATCTTCAAGGTGAGGACGCTCGCGGTCGCCGATGTGGTGCTGCTGCTGGTCGCCTCCGGGATGTTCGGGATGTTCTTCTTCGCGTCCCTCTACGTGCAGGAGATCCTCGGCTACAGCCCGCTGCGCGCCGGTCTGGCGTTCCTGCCGGTGACCGCCGGGATCGTGGTCGGCGCCGGGATCGCCCAGCCACTGGTGCGCCGGATCGGGGTGCGTGCGGTGTCCGTGATCGGAGTCCTGCTGGCGGCAGCGGGGATGGCGGTGCTCACCCAGGTGCCGGTGAACGGCACCTACGCCGGCGACCTGCTTCCCGGCCTGATCCCGATGAGCATCGGCATGGGTCTGGTGTTCGTGCCGATCACGCTGATGGGCACCAGCGGGGTCGAGCGCGAGGATGCCGGCCTGGCCTCGGGTCTGTTCAACACCGCCCAGCAGGTCGGCGGCTCGCTCGGCCTGGCGATCCTGTCGACCGTGGCGGCGAGCCGTACCACCAACCTGCTCAGCTCGCACTCGGCGACGGTGCTTGCCGCCCGCGTGTCCGGCTATCAAGTGGCGTTCGCCACCGCGGCCGGGATGTTGGTGGCGGGCGCGATCATCCTGATGGTCGCGCTGCGCAAGCGCGACCTCAAGCGCCTGGAGCCCGCGATCGAGGCCGGCGTGGCCCCATCGGTCGCGTAGTGTGTCCACAAACCTGTCAAACGAGACACTGGAACAATGACCGACGGGATGGCTGAGGAGATCAGGCGGCCCCGAGCCGACGCCGAACGCAACCGCCGTCGCCTGCTGGACGCGGCGGCGGAGCTGTTCGGCGAGCGCGGGCTCGACGTCGGAGTCGCCGAGATCGCCCAGCGGGCCGGGGTCGGACGCGGGACGCTGTTTCGCAACTTCCCGACCAAGGAGGACCTGATCGCCGCGATCGTCGTCGACCAGATGACCGAGGCGACCGAGCGCGGCCGCGCCCTGGTGGACGCGTCCGATCCGGGCGCGGCGCTGTTCGAGTTCCTCGACGACATGGCGGGGCGCCAGGCGCGGGCCCGGCCGCTGTTCGAGGCCGTGCAGGAAGTGTTCCTGGCCAACGAGGAGATCCGCGCCGGTCACCACGCGATCGTCGAGGTCGTCGACGCGCTGCTGACCCGCGCCCAGGACGCCGGGGCCGTTCGTCCCGACGTCAAGGCACTCGACGTGCTGATGCTGCTCAAGGGCGTGTGCGAGACCGCGGTCCAGTTCTACGACCTCGACCCGCAGATCTCAGAGCGCCACCTCGACCTGGTCCGGGCGGCGCTGGCTCCCCCCGCCATCCCGCAGAAGTTGCGGGGCCGCAGTGCGACGCTCAACGATCTCGAGCGTGTGTTCGGGCCCGAGGACGAGGCCGCTCAGGCCGAGGACGGGCCGGCCGCGGCCTGACCGCCGGCACTAGCGGTCCGTGACGGAACGAGACGCGCGAGCTCCTCGGCGCTGAGTTGTCCCGCGTACATCCGGCCGTCGCAGAACGCGGTCGGCGTCGTCACGACGCCGGCGCGGACCCCGGACTTGAAGTCGCGCTTGACCCGAGCGGCCACCGCCTCGCCGCGCCGGTCTGACTCGAAGCGCTCCAGGTCGAGCTCGAGCCGCCGCGCCCGCTCCCACAGGTGCGGATCCTCGAGCCGACCCTGGTCTGCGAACAGCAGCTCGTGCATCTCCCAGAAGCGGCCCTGCCGCGCGGCGGCCTCGGCGGCGCACGCGGCCGCCCACGCGCGCGGGTGGCTGGAGCGCACCGGGAAGTGCCGGAACACCCGGCGCAGCCCCGAGCTCGCCAGGCGCGCGCTCTGCGCGGCGCAGTACGGGCACTCGAAGTCGGCGTACTCGATCACCACCGTGGCCGCCGGCGGCCCCGTGATGTGGTCGTCGTCGCTCGGCGGTGGGACCGGCGCCGAGGAGAGCTCGCTCAAGCCGACGCGGAATCGACGGCGGCGAGGCCGTCGAAGATCAGGTTCGCACCGGGCAGCTCGCTCGGGACATCCGCCTGATAGGCCCACTTGACGACGCCGTCGGGGCCGATGATCACCAGCGCCCGCTGCGGGAAGCCGCCCGGGTGATAGACGCCGAACGCGCGGCACACGTCGCCCTTGGGCTCAAAGTCCGAGAGCTGCTCGATCGTCACGCCGAGCGTCTCCTGGAACGCCGTCTGCGACCAGCCGGAGTCACACGACACTCCGTACAGGGTGGCGCCGCGCGCCGTGAACTCGTCCAGCACCTCCTCGTAGAGGTTGAACTGGTCGGTGCAGACCGGGCTGAACGCGAACGGATAGAACACCAGCACGGTGGTCTGGCCGTCGAGCTCGGCGCGCGTGAAGTCGCTGCCGTCCCCGCGCTTGAGCGTGAACTCGGGGGCGGGGTCTCCGGCTGCGATCACTTGCGCAGGCCGAGCTCGCGAATCAGAGCCCGGTAGCGCTCGAGGTCGGAACGCTGGAGGTAGTTGAGCAGCCTGCGGCGGCGGCCGACGAGCATCAGCAGCCCGCGGCGCGAATGGTGGTCCTTGCGGTGGGTGCGCAGGTGCTGGTTGAGGTCGTTGATCCGCTCGGTCATCAGCGCGATCTGGACCTCGGTCTTGCCGGTGTCGGTCGCGCCGTCGCCGAACTTCGTGACAAGCTCCTGCTTGCGTTCCAGTGTGAGCGTCATGCGGTCGCTGAGCGTAGCAGGCCAGAATCGTGACACTAAGGGTGGCCGGTCGGGGACCGCGGGTCGCCTATCCGCACAGCTCCCTCGTCTGCTGGACGTCGTGCTGCATCTGCTCGACCAACGCGTCGACTGAGTCAAACCGCCGCTCGCCGCGCAGCCGGGCCAGGAAGTCGATCCTGAGGATCTTCCCGTACAGGTCGATGTCGCGATCGAGCAGGAAGGCCTCGACCAGCACCGCCCGCCCGGTCCCGAACGTCGGGCGCACGCCGATGCTGACCGCCGCGCAATCTCCGTCGGCGCGCGCCGCGTAGACGCCGTGGCCCGGGCACACCAGGTCCTCGTCGGGGACGATGTTGGCGGTCGGGAAGCCCAGCTCGTGCCCGCGCTGATCGCCTCGCACAACCTCGCCGCGCAGCTGGAACGGAGACCCCAGGAACCTCGTGGCCAGCTCCACATCGCCGGCCAGCACCAGCCCGCGGATATGGCTGGAGGAGACGATCTCGCCGTCGACCTCGACCAGCGGCACGATCCGCGTCTCGAAGCGCCCGTCGGCGCCGAGCATGTCGGTGTCGCCGGCGGCGCCGTGGCCGAAGCGGAAGTTCTCGCCGACCGATACCCGAGTCGCCCGCAGCCGCTGCACCAGCACGTGGTCGATGAACTCCTCGGGCGTCTGGCTCGAGAAGCCGCGGTCGAACGGGATCACGACCAGCTCGCGGACGCCCAGGGACTCGATCAGCTCGGCCTTGACGGCGAGGCTGGTGAGCAGCTTCGGCGCCGCCTCGGGGCGGACCACCCGCAGCGGGTGAGGCTCGAACGTGAGCACGGTGTCGCTGCCCTCGATCACCTTGCGGTGCCCCAGATGCACGCCGTCGAACTCGCCGACGGCGACCCGTCGAGGACGCGGTTGGGCGTCTGCAAGCTCGGTGATCCGCATCGGCCGAGGAAGCCTACGGGTCAGCCGCGCAGGCCGACGATCGGCTTGAGCAGGGACGCGCCCTCGCGGGGCTCGGCGAGCGCGATCAGACCGTGCTCGTCGGTCAGCCGGACAACCCCGCCGCTCCCGGCCACGGCGGCCCCCCTGGCGCGCACTGCGACCCCGTGCCCTGCCCGCCGGGCGTCCTCGCCGGCCAGCCGCACCTCGGGCATGAACGCCAGCGCCCTGTCGAGCTCGATCACCAGCTCCGGGTCGGCGTCGGCCACGTCGAACGAGCCGATCCGGGTCCGCCGCAACTCCTCGCAGTACGCGTCGCCCAGATCGGCGATCAGGCTGCGCACGTACGTGCCCGACGAGCACTCGATCTCGAACCCGCGGCGGTCGCCCTCGCGCCAGCGCTCCACAAACCGGTAGACGCTGACCTCGCGCTCATCCGGCACGACCTCGACGCCGGCGCGGGCCAGCTCGTAGGCCCGGCGTCCGCCGATCTTGACCGCCGAGTACGCCGGTGGACGCTGACGGACGATCCCGGTGGGCAGCTCGAGCTCGCCGCTCGGCACTGCCCCCGTGGTCACGATCTCGCCCTCGGGGTCGCCGGTGCTCGACACCGCGCCGAACCGCGCCGTGGCCACGTAGGTCTTGGGTAGCGCCATCAGGAACCGCTGTGCGCGCGTAGCCCTTCCGACCAATACCAGCAGCAGACCGGTGGCGAACGGGTCGAGCGTGCCGGCGTGGCCGACCTTGACGCCGCGGCGACCGCGCCGCACTCGCGCCACCACGTCGTGCGAGGTGATCGCGGCCGGCTTGTCGTAGAGCAGGACGCCGTCCACGCTCACTACGCGAGCTGCTGGGCGACCTCTTCCCTGAGGAACTCGACGAGCTCGGGCCACTCCATTGCGGTCGTGAACCCGGCCGCCTGCCGGTGGCCGCCGCCGCCCGCGACGCGGGCGATCCTGGACACGTCGACGCGGTCGTCGGACGCGCGCAACGAGACCTTGCGCAGCGGCCGGCCCTCGCCATTGGAGTCGCCGATCCGATCCCGCACCAACGCTGCGACGGCGGTTCCCTGGACGGCGCGCAGGTGGTCGATCACGCCCTCGGAGTAGCTCTCCTCGGCGTCGGAGGCGGCGAAGTCGGCAGCGTCGAGCCCGGTCACGGTCAGCCGCCCGGCGTCGAACCGCTGGACCTTCGCCAGGCCGCGGGCGAGCAGCGCGAGCTTGCCGTAGGGAACGCCCTCGTACACGCGCCGGTAGATCTCGTGCACGTCGACGCCGGCCTCGATCAGCTCAGCGGCCATCCGGTGCGCGCGCGGACCGGTGTTCTCGTACATGAACCGGCCGGTGTCGGTGATCAGCCCCACGTACAGGCCCTCGGCCGTCTTCATCGTCGGCGCCACCCCGAGCCCGTGCATCAGGTCCCACACGATCTCGGCGGTGCATGAGGCGCCGGGCACGACCAGGTTGACGGTCCCGAAGCGGGTGTTGTCGTGGTGGTGGTCGATGTTGAGGATGCGCATTCCCGGGTGGCGCAGCGCCTCGGCCGGGTTGCGCTCGAGGTTGCCGCAGTCCAGGAACACGATCGTGCGCTCGTCGAGGTCCTCGGGCGGCGAGTTGACCAGCCGCGGGAGCGTCAGGAAGCGGTATTCCTGGGGCAGCGGCAGGTCCGCCTCGGCGATGAAGATCAGGCAGTCCTTGCCCAGCGCGGTGAGCGCGCCCTGCATGCCGATCAGCGAGCCGAGCGCGTCGCCGTCGGGGTTCTCGTGGGTCACCACGATCAGCCGCTCGGCCGCTCCCAGCTCCTCGAGTACTCGTTTACGATCGGCGCTCGCGCCGTTCTCACCCATCGGTTTCGGATCCCTCCTCTGCTGGTCTGACATCCGGGTCGGACCCCTCCTCCATAAGCGCGGACAGCCGCATCGCGCGGTCCACGGTCTCGTCGTAGTCGAATTCGATCAAGGGGGTGTGCTTCAGGCGCAGCTCGGCGGCCACGCGGCTCTGCAGGAATCCCTGTGCCGATCGAAGTCCATCAAGGCTCTCGGACCGAACGGCGTCGTCTCCGAGAACGCTCACATATACGCGGGCATGGCGCAGGTCAGGGCTTGTCCTCACTCCGGTCACGGTGACGAATCCGACGCGTGGATCGCGCAGATCGGTTGCGATCGCCTCGCTGAGGACCACCCGAACGGCCTCGTCGACCCGGCGCATGCGTCCGCTGGCCATCCTATCCGTCCGCGTGGATCCTTGAACCAACGTCCTGCAACTCCTCGACCGACACCAGCACCCGCTCCACGCGCAGCCGTTCCGGACAGCGGGACTCCAGCCACCGCTCCACGTTCTCGGCCCGGGCGGTGACCGCCGACGGCGTCCGGCCCGTGATCGCAGCGGTTAGCGTGGCCCGCTGCCAGAGATCGTGGTGGTCGACCTCGGAGACCGCGACGCCGAGCCGCCCGTGCAGCTGGGACTTGATCGAAGACAGCTCCTTGCGCTTGCCCTTCAGACTCTCTGCATCGGGGAAGTGAAGGTGGATCACGAGCACAGCGACGAAGCCGCTAGACGACGACATCGAGAGCCTCCGGCGGCCCCGTTTGGTCAGGCGAGCTCGCGCTCGACCTGGCGGGTGGTGTAGGTCTCGAGCACGTCGCCTTCCTTGATGTCGGCGAAGTCTCGGAGCACGATTCCGCAGTCGAATCCGGCGGCGACCTCGCGCACGTCGTCGTTGAACCGCCGCAGGCTGGCGATCTGGCCGTCGTAGACGACGGTGCCGTCGCGGACCAAGCGCACGCGCGAGCCACGGGTGATCGTCCCCTCGGTGACGTGTGAACCGGCGATCGTGCCGACCCTCGAGGCCCGGAAGATCTGGCGCACCTCAACTGACCCGAGCGCGACCTCGACCTCCTCGGGGGCGAGCATGCCCTGCATCGCGCTCCGGAGCTCGTCGATCGCCCGATAGATCACCGAGTAGTGGCGGATCTCCACGCCCTCGCGCTCGGCCACCGAGCGGGCGTCGCCCACTGGTCGCACGTTGAACGCCATGATCACGGCGTCCGAAGCGGCCGCGAGCATCACGTCGGACTCGGTCACGGCGCCGACCGCGCGACGGATCACGTTGACCGACACCTCGTCCTGCGGGAGCTTGGCAATCTCGTCCTCGATCGCCTCCAGCGACCCGGCCACGTCGGCCTTGAGCACCAGGTTCAGCTCCTGAACGCCCGCCTCGAAGATGCTCTCCAGCGAGATCTTCTTGCCGGCGCGGCGCGCCAGCGACTCGGTCTTCAACCGGTTGGCGCGCTCGCCCGCGAGCTGGCGGGCGCGGCGCTCGTTCTCGACCGCACGGACGTGCTCGCCGGCCTCGGGGACGCCGTCGAAGCCGAGCACCTCGACCGGCTCGCCCGGCAGCGCCTGGGCGACGCGGCTGCCCAAGAAGTCGTTCATCGCCCGGACCCGACCCCAGTGTGCGCCGGCCACCAGCGCGTCGCCGACCTCGAGCGTGCCGCGGCCGATCAGGATCGTCACCACCGGCCCGCGACCGGGGTCCAGCTTTGACTCGATCACGGTGCCCGAGGCGGCCGCCTCGGGGTTGGCGCGCAGCTCCTCGACCTCGGACATGATCAGAATCGTGTCGAGCAGGTCGTCGAGGCCCTCTTTGGTCTTGGCCGAGACGTTGACGAACTCGGTGTCGCCGCCCCACTCGACGGGCTGCAGGCCGAGCTGGGTCATCTCGGTGCGCACGCGGTCGGGCTGGGCGCCCTCCTTGTCGATCTTGTTGACGGCCACCAGCATCGGCACGCCCGCCTCCTTGGCGTGGTCGACCGCCTCCTGGGTCTGCGGCTTGACGCCGTCGTCGGCGGCGACCACGATCACCGCGATGTCGGTGACCTTGGCGCCGCGGGCGCGCATCGCCGTGAACGCCTCGTGGCCCGGCGTGTCGAGGAACGTCACCGGCTTGGAGTCGTGGTGGACCTGATAGGCGCCGATGTGCTGGGTGATCCCGCCGGCCTCGCCGGCCGCGACCTCGGTCTCGCGGACTGCGTCCAGCAGCGACGTCTTCCCGTGGTCGACGTGGCCCATGATCGTGACCACCGGCGGGCGCTCCACGAGCTGCTCGTCGGCGTCGTCGAACTCCGGCTCCTGGACCGTCTCGTCCTCGGAGTGGACGATCTCGACCTCCTTGTCGAGCTCGGAGGCAAGCACCTGGATCGACTCGTCCGACAGCGTCTGGGTCAGCGTCTTCATCTCGCCGAGCGCCATCAGCTTCTTCATGATCTCGGGCACCGGCACGTCGAGGTACTCCGCGACGTCCTTGACCGTCGAGCCCGAGTTGATGCGGATCACATCGGGCTCGGCGACGGCCGTCTGCGACGGACGCGACTCCGCCTCGTCGTCGTACACGCCCCGGCGCCGACGGCCGCGGCGCTGGCGGCGCGGAGGCTGGTTGGAGGGCGGGGGCGGGCCACCGCCGGGAGCCCGGCGGGAGGCCTGGGAGTCGATCACCACGCGGCGGCGTCCGCCGGCGCTGCCAGGAGCGCGCTCGCCCTGGAGCGAGTCGCGCGTGGGCCGCTTGGGGGGGGCGTCGCCGGAGGTCCGGGCGCCGTCGGCGGGGGCGCCGTCCGCGTTCCCGGCCGGAGCCGGGTCAGCCGGAGGAGGGCTCGCCTGGGGCGTCGGCGGAACGGGCGGCGGCTTGCCCCGGGCTCGGTCGCTCGCAGCCGAGCGCGGGTCGCGGGCGGGCCTCGGGTTGGCCCGCGCGGCCTGCGCGGCCTGGGCCGCCTGCGCGGGCGATGCGTTGTCCTGCGCGCGCGAATCACCGTTGCCGAGCGCCTTGATCGCAACAGCCTCGTCGACACTCGAGGAGGCGGCCTTGACGTTCACCCCCGCCGCTCTCAGCTTCTCGAGAACGTCCCGGGCCGGAAGTCCGCGCTCCTTGGCGATTTCATGCACGCGCTTGTTCATCTACTTCCAGTCTAGATGCGGGTCCTAGGACGCCGCATCCTGCAGCGCCTGGACCTGGTCGGTGTCGAGCGCCTCGAGCGCCTGATGGGCCTCGATCCCGCAGTAGCGTGAGCCCGGGAGCGCGGCGTTGGGGCAGCGTCGGCCATTGGTGAGGATCGCGTGGCAGCGGCCCTGGGCCTCCTCCTCCTCGTAGCCGTGCTCGGCCTCCTCGGCCGCAAACTCGGTCTCGGAACGGATGTCGATGCGCCAGCCGGTGAGCCGGGCGGCGAGCCGGGCGTTCTGGCCCTCGCGGCCGATCGCCAGCGACAGCTGGTCGTCGGGCACGATCACGGTCGCCTGCTTGCCGGCGTCGTCGACCAGCACCTCGCGCACCCGGGCCGGCGACAGCGCCTTGGCCACGAACCGCGCGGGCTCGTCGTTGTAGGGAATGATGTCGATCTTCTCGCCGCGCAGTTCGGACACGACCATCCGCACGCGCGAGCCTCGCGGGCCCACGCAGGCGCCGACCGGGTCGACCCCGTCGACGTGCGAGACGACCGCGATCTTCGAGCGGTAACCCGGCTCCCGGGCGACTCCGGTGATCTCGACCAGGCCATCGGCGATCTCGGGAACCTCGAGCTCGAACAGAGACTTGATCAGCTCGGGGTCGCGGCGCGAGACGATGATGCTCGGGCCCTTGGTCGAGTTCGAGACATCCTTGATCACGGCCTTGATCCGCTGCGAGTGGTCGTAGCGCTCGCCCTCGACCTGCTCTGACTTGGGCAGCAGCGCTTCGACGCGCTCGCGTAGCTGGACGAGCGTGTAACGCGAGTCGGACTGCTGGACGATGCCGGTGATCAGCTCGCCCACGCGGTCGCGGTACTCCTCGAACATCATGTCGCGTTCGGCCTCGCGGATCCGCTGCAGGATCACCTGCTTGGCGGTCTGGGCGGCGATCCGCCCGAAGTCGTCGGGGGTGACGTCCTCGGTCTCGATCTCGTCCTCGTACTCGCGGAGCTTCTCGAGGTCGATCTCGGGCTCCGGAGGCTCGCGCATCTCGCCCGTCTCGGGGTCGATCGTGGGCTGCTGCTCGGTGGTCGCCTCGACCAGCAGCTGCTCCTCGAGCTCCGGCGGGATCTTCAGCTCCCACACCTTGAAGTCGCCGCTCTCGCGGTCCATTTCGACCTTGGCGTAGCGGGCTGCGCCGGGAGTCTTCTTGTACGCCGACAGCAGCGCGTCCTCCAGCGCTTCCATCAGCTTCTCGCTGGAGATGTTCTTCTCGGCGGCGAGGCCGCGAACGGCTTCGAGAATCTCTCGCGACATGGTTCAGTCTCCGGGGATCAGGTTCGAGCGGGCAATCTGGTCATAGGGGATCGAGACGACGCCGTCGTCGGCGGCGATCGTGACCTCCTGATCGGAGGCGCCGACGAGCTCGCCGGTCAGACTCCGATGGCCGTCGGGGGCGTCGCGCAGACGCACCTTGGCCTGACGGCCGAGAAAACGGCTGTAGTGCTGGGGTTTAGTAAGCGGCCGGTCGAGACCGGGCGAGGACACCTCGAGCGAGTAACGGTCGCGGTAGTCGTTGAGCCGTGTCGACACGCGCTCACACAGCGCCAGTGTCACCCCGTCGGGGTGATCAATGAACAGCCTGAGCGTCGAGCCGGAGATTTCCGCGAGCAGCACCTCGACGTCTGGCTCGCTGATCTCGAGCCTCGTTTCGATCTCGTTTTGGAGTGCGCTCACGTTCTCCTCCGTCATCTTGCTCATAAAAAAAGCGGGCAAACGCCCACTTCCTTTCCATCCATCACCGGGCGGCCCGGTGCAAAAGGCTGTCGTAGGAGCGTAGCACCGCCACCCGGCCCCTGCACGGGTGTTTGGGCCCTGCAACGACCCTGCCGCGGCCGTCGCCGCACCCCTATGCGCCGGCGGCTCGCTCCCGAGAACGGTCGCGATAGAAGCGGTAGTCGCGGCGGCCCGGCTGCATGCAGGCGGCGAGCGCCAGAGGCCTGCGCGCCTCGGCGTGACGGCCCAGCATCTGCAGCGACCGGCCCAGACAGAACTGCGCGTAGTCGTTGGTGGGGGCCCGCTCGACCACGGCCTCGAACTCGGTCGCCGACTCCTCGTAGCGCTGGGCGTGAAACAGCGCCCGCCCAAGCGCCTCGCGGATCGATGTCTTGTCGGGATCTAGGTCGCGCGCGCGAGAGAGCGGGATCGTCGCCTGATGGTTGTGCCCGGCCTCGAGCAGCGCCGTGCCTCGCTGATAGAGCTCGTATACGTCGTCCATTACCGCAGAGTTTAGGAGCCCGTCCAGATCGCTTCGCGCCGGCCCGCGCGGCCGGTTGTAGGGCGCGCTCGCGGGCGGCTGCTCGTGGACACTAGGCCGAATGCCGGGCGTGCGCGGGCCGCCGCGCGACCCGGTCGGGCGGGCGCCAGCGAGGGGGCAGCGCCCACAGCCCGCGCAGCGTCCCGCCGATCCCCAGCCCGGCTCGCAGCTGCGCCCGCAGCGCCCGGCGCTGCTCGGGAGTAGGCAGCTGGTTCGAGCCCCCGAAGCGCGCCATCCGCAGCGAACGCACGTACGCCGCCGCCTCGGGCGCGATCCGGAAGCGGCGCTCGAGCTCGGACAGCGTGGTGCCGTTGGCCACCGGGCGCCCGCTCCGCGCCAGCGCCCGCTCGAGCTCGGCCAGCAAGTCGTCGCTGGTCGGCTCGCGCGGCCCGCGGGTCAGCAGCAGCCCCAGCCCGACGACCGCCAGCACCGCCAGCACCGGGATCACGAACACCCAGACCGAAGTGCCGCCGCCATGCGTGGTCGTCGTCGCGACCGTCTTCGCCGACTGACCGAGGCCGTGGGAGCCGGGCGCCGCAGGCGACGGCTTCTGGGGCAGGCTCGCCGCCGGCAGGATCGGGACCTTGCCGCCGCGGGCGGGCGCGGCCGCCGGGGTCGGGTCGAAGCGGACCCACCCGTAGCGCGGGAACCACGCCTCCACCCATGCGTGCGCGTCGACGTCTCCGACCACGTACTGGCGCGTGGCCGAGTCGTAGGAGCCCGTGGTGAAGCCGACCGCGACCCTGGACGGGATCCCGCCCATCCGCAGCATTAGCGCCATCGCGCCGGCGAACTGCTGGCAGTAACCGAACTTGTCGTTGAACAGGAACCGCACCAGCGGGTACTGGCTGTTGGGCGTGTCCTCGTTGTAGGAGAAGCCGCGCGACAGGTATCCCTGGACGCTCGAGACGAACCCGTACGGCGTCGTGGCCTTGCGCTCCAGGCGCTTGGCCAGCGCGTACATGCGTCCGTACGCCGAGGCCCTGACGAACGACGCGGCCCCGTGCGTCGGCCCGCCGAGGGCCGCCAGCACCGGCTCGTGGGAGTGGAACGTCGGGAATACCACCTCGAGCGGGCGGAAGGAGCGCGTGCTCACCGGGAGCACCATCGTCCGGTAGCCGGCGATCGGCGCGCCGCTGTAGTCCTCGCCGGCCGACGCGAGCTGGGCGGCGCCGGGATGCGGATCGTAGACCTCGGCGGCGTAGCTGTCACCCGGGCCCAGCTGGGTCGAGGACGTCCACGTGCCGGGGCTCTCCCCCGGCTCGGGCGCGCTCGGGAGCTTGCTCGGCTGGCCCGCGAAGCCGGCGGCGATCACGTTGGTGGTCTTCATCGCGCGGATCGTCACGTGAATCGTCTGCGTCCAGCGGCGGATCGCCGAGCGCTCGACGCCGGCCAGCTGGTCGCCGCCCGACACCTGACCCGAAACCCAGCCGCGGCCGTCGAACGAGTCCAGGTTCTCGGCCTTCCAGTAGTCGGGGCGCTGGGCTTGCACGTCGAGCACCTCGTGGCCCTTGCGCGGCCAGTTCAGCGGGCCGTAGCGCTGGGACCAGTCGAACGACTCGACGTGGCCGGGCTGGAGGCCGCCGGCCAGCGCCTCGTAGTTGACCCAGGGCTTGTGCGAGTCCAGCGCCGGCGACAGCACCATCGCGATCAGCGCGGCCACGGTGGCCAGGCCCAGGACGGTCGCCAGGTCGTCGCTGCGCAACCGCTCGCCCCACATGAACAGACACAGGAGCACGAACAGCAGCAGCCCGTGCAGGTAGACCAGCGACGGGCGGACCACGGTCGAGGGGATCACCGCGAGCGCGATCAGCGGCAGCGCCACCGCCGCGCGGCGGGCATCGGTCAGCCGGCCGCGGGCGAACGTCAGCATCAGCGCCGCGTCGAGCAACAGAATCGCGGCGCCGAGCATGATCACGGTGCGGATCCAGTCGTTCAGGCCGTTGTAGGGGACCAGCGCGCGCGGGAGCCCGGACAGGCCCTGGCTGATCCCGTCCGCGGTGACCGCGATCCGGAAGTGGCGAACCCAGTGGAACGGCACCCCGGCCAGCGCGAACCCGAACAGCACCGCGAGGATCGCGAGGATCGTGGGGAACGCGCGGTGGCGCCGGCTGAGCAGTGGGCCGACCGCGGCGAGCGCGATCGCGATCCCCACCAGGCCGAGGATCCGTCCGCCCGGCTCGGGCTTGAGCAGCGTCGCCCAGCGCAAGCCGCCGTACAGTGCCAGCGCCGAGAACGCCGCGAGCCGGATCCAGGGCCGCTCGTCGGTCGCGACCGTCTCGAGGCCGGGACGAACCGTCCGCCGGCCCAGCGGCGGCATCACCGCGACCTGCGAGTCGGAGCTCACGCGGCCCGCTCCCTGACCGGCGACCGGGTGCGCGTCCCCAGCATGAAGCCACGGCAGCCGGTGACATCGAACGCCGCCGGCAGCCCGAGGCCTTCGGCCAAGGGGGTCGGGAGCACCAGCACGCCGATCCCGTGGCAGCCGGCCGCGATGTTCGCCGGCAGCCGGTCGGTGGGCGCAGCGGCGACGTAGAACAGCCGGCCGCGACGGGCCCCGGCGGCGAGCGCGGGTGCCTGGCGCTCCGGCGCGCCCTCGACCAGCGCGAGGCGGACGTGGGCGCCGGCCCAGCAGCCAAGTTCGGAGTCGATGTCCAGCGGCCGCCGGTCTCCCGGCAGCAGCAGGCTGCAGCCGCCCTGGCGGGCCAGCTCGAGCGTCAGCGAGGCGGTGGCGCGGACGGCGGCGTCGAGGTGCTCCCCGTGGCCCGCGCAGCGGTTGTCGAGGACGACCAGCGGGCGGGTGTCACCGTCGGCCTGCAGGCGGCGCTCGAGCAGCCCTGCGCCGCGAGCCAGCGCCGGCCAGTGGATCCGCGAGGCCGGGGTGCCCGGCCGGTAGGGGCGCAGGCCGTCCACTTCGGTCGCGGCGAGCGGCTCGGACGGGGTGTGCCCGGCGTTGGGGTCCGGGCGCGACAGCTCCCGGGCCAGCCACTTGATGCGCTCGGTCCGCGGGAGCACCAGCACGTCGTCGGGCGGGCCGGCGCCGCGGCGGATCGCGCGGGCCAGGTCGAGCGGGTCGTGGACGATCAAAGACGGCGGATCGACGCTCACCCGCCCGCGCCGGGCGAAGCGCGCGACCACCCTGACGTTGGCGACGCGATCGCCGCCGATCGGCGACAGCCACCCGCGCAGCGACACCGGCGACCCGGCCAGCGGATCGCGGAGCTCGCCGCCGGGGAGCCCCCAGGCCCCGCGCCGGACCTCGATCGTCGCCTCGAGCGGCTCGTTCTCAACCACCCGGTCGGCATGCAGTTCGCGGTCCACGCGCGCGCCGCCCGCCGCGAACCAGATCCACGCCGGGATGCCCGCGCCGATCAGCACGAACGCGACGCCCGGGACGAACAGCGGGCCGGCGTCGAACAGCAGCCCGAACAGCAGCAGCAGCAGACCGGCGGCGGCGACCCAGGCGGCCCGGATCACAACGCCCGCACCGACGAGACCGCGTCCGCGACCACGTCCTTGCCGGCGCCGCGCGGCGACTCCGGCGCGAGCACCAGCCGGTGGGCCAGCACCGGCTCCGCCAGCGCCTGCACGTCGTCGGGCAGCGCGTGGTCGCGCCCGTTCATCATCGCGTGGGCCTTGGCGGCCCGCAGCAGCAGCAGCCCGGCCCGCGGGCTCGCGCCGAGGTCGACCCGGGGATCCTCGCGCGTGCGCCACAGCAGCTTGACGACGTAGTCGCGCAACGGCGGGGAGGCGGTCACGCGCCCGGCCGCGTCCTGGGCGGCGAGAATCTCGGCGGCGGTGGCCACGGGAGCCAGTGACAGGACCCGGTCGCCGGACTCGTGGTCGGCGAGCATCCCGGCCTCGTCGGCGGCCGACGGATACCCGAGCGAGATCCGGATCATGAACCGATCGACCTGGGCCTCGGGGAGCGGATAGGTGCCCTCGTACTCGATCGGGTTCTGGGTGGCCAGCACCAGGAACGGCCGCGCCAGCTCGTGGGTGTGGACGTCGACGGTCACCCGGCGCTCCTGCATGCACTCCAGCAGGCCGGACTGGGTCTTGGGCGAGGCCCGGTTGATCTCGTCGACCAGCACGACGTTGGCGAACACGGGCCCGGGACGGAACTCGAAGCGCTGCTCGCGCTGGTCGTAGACGCTGGTTCCGACGACGTCGGCGGGGAGCAGGTCCGAAGTGCACTGGATCCGAGCGAACTGGCAGTCGATCGAACGGGCCACCGCGCGCGCCAGCGCCGTCTTGCCGACGCCCGGGTAGTCCTCGACCAGCACGTGCCCCTCGGCCAGCAGCGCCACGATCAGGTGGTCGAGCGTCTGGCGGCGGACCTGAACGGCGCGCGCGATGTTGTCGGCCAGACGCCGCGCGATCGCGGCTGACTCCTCAGACCCTTGCGGCGCTACCGGCGTCTGCTCGGGCTCCATCCGTTTCCTCCCTTTCCGAGCGCAAGCGCTCGATCTCGTCCAGCACCGCTCGCGCGACGCTCTCCTTGCTCGCTCGCGGCACCCCCCGCGCCGCGCCGTCGGTCGTCAGGATCGTCACCTCGTTGTCGGTGGAGTCGAACCCGATGCCGGGCATCGAGATGTCGTTGACCACGATCGCATCGAGGTGCTTGCGCTCGAGTTTCACGCGCCCATACTGCGCCGCGTCCTGACCGTGCTCGGCGGCGAACCCCACCAGCACCTGGTCGGGGCGCCGACGGGCAGCCAGGGCGCTGAGCACGTCGGTGGTCGGCTCGAGCTCGATCACCGGCGCGCCCTGGTCCTTCTTGAGCTTGTGCGCCACCGCCTGGGCCGGCCTGAAGTCCGCGACCGCGGCCGCCATCAGCAGTACGTCGCAGCCGTCGAACTCGCGGTCGCAGGCCTGGGCCAGCTCCTCCGCGGTCCCGACGGGCAACACCCGGGCGCCCGCGGGCGGCTTCAGGTTGACGTTGGCGGCGATCACGGTTACCTGCGCTCCTCTGCGTACCGCTTCGGACGCGAGCGCGAATCCCATCCTTCCCGAAGACCGGTTGCCGACGTAGCGGACGCTGTCGATCGGCTCGCGGGTGCCGCCGGCCGTGACCAGCGCCTTCAGGCCGCGCCAGGTGGGGGTCGCGAGCAGCGTCTCGCAGGCGGCCATCAGCTCGTCGGGCTCGGGCAGGCGGCCGATCCCGTACTCGCCGTGGGAGCCGAGCTGGCCCTCGCCGGGCGCGATCACCGTCACCCCGCGCGTGGCGAGCGTCTCGAGGTTCGCCTGGGTCGCGGGATTCAGGTACATGCGGTTGTTCATCGCGGGCGCCACCGCAACCGGGCACGCCGCGGCCAGCGCGGCGGCGGTCAGCATGTTGTCGGCGTGGCCGTGAGCGAGCTTGGCCAGCGTCTGGGCGGTCGCCGGCGCGATCAGGTACAGGTCCGCGCGCTCGACCAGCGCCAGGTGGCTGATCGGAGCCCGCTCGGGCAGGCGCTCGCCCGGGTAGGAGCCGCGCGCTGGGTCGTCGTCGAACTCGCCGATCAGGACCGGCGCGCCCGTGATCGCCTCAAACGAGGCGCGGCCGACGAAGCGCTCGCTGTTGGGGGTCTGCACCACCCGGACGGCGTGCCCGGCCTTGACCGCAAGGCGCGCGGTCTCCAGCGCCTTGTAGGCCGCGATCCCGCCGCTCACCCCGAGGAGCAACCGGGCCACCGGAGCTCCCTACGTGCCGCCGAGCCGTCGACGAGGTCCCAGCCGGCCCACTTACCTGTAGTGGTACTTGATCTTCCCCTGAGCGACCTCCTCGAGGGCGATCGTCAGGTAGTTCTTCGAGCGCGTGTCGACCATCGGCGGCGGGAACTCGTCGAACGTCCCCTCGCCGAGGTTGTGGTAGTACGAGTTGATCTGCCGCGCGCGCTTGGCGGCGACGATCACGCTCGCGTAATCGGAGTCGACGTGGTCGAGCAGCTTGTCGATGCGTGGAGAAATCAAGGCTTGGCAGTCCTTTGGTAAGTGGATCCCTAAGGTTAGCGGGCGGTTAGCGGCTGGTCACCAGGTAGGGCCGAGCGCACGATCTCGACCAGCTCCTGGGTGGCGTCCTCGAGCCGGTCGTTGACCACCACGTACGCGAACTCAGGCCGGGCTTCGAGCTCGGCTTCGGCGGTGCGCAGCCGCTCGTCGACCTGGTCGGCGCTGTCGGTTCCGCGGCCCACCAGCCGCGTGCGCAAGCCCTCCAGCGACGGCGGCGCGATGAACACGGCCAGTGCCTCGGGGATCGTCTCCCGCACCTGGCGGGCACCCTGGACCTCGATCTCGAGCACCACCGGACTGCCGTCGGCCACGCGCCGCTCGAGCTCGGAGCGCAGCGTCCCATACTGGTTGCCGGAGTAGGTGGCGTGCTCGACGAAGTCGCCGGCGGCGACGTGCCGCTCGAACTCCGCCGGAGTGAGGAAGTGGTACTCGGCGCCGTCGCGCTCGCCGGGGCGAGGCTTGCGGGTCGTGGCCGAGACCGACAGCTCGAGCTCGGGAACCCGCTCGAGCAGGCCGCGGATCAGGGTGCCCTTCCCCACCCCGGAGGGCCCGGTGATCACGAAGACCATGCCCGCCACAAGGGTGGGGAGCGCCGCGCTCAGCGGCGACGCATGAGCGCGACCAGCTCTCGCCGCTGGCGCTCTGAGAGCCCGCCGATCGTCTTGCTCGGTGAGATCCGGCACTGAGACAGGATCTTGTTGACCTTCACCCGCCCGTACTTCGGGACCGCGAGCAGGAGATCGAAGACCTTCGCGGTCTCGAGGTAATCCGGGGGCTGCAAAAGCAGTTCGTGGATCGGCTGGCGGCCGGCCTTGAGGTCGCGCTTGAGCTGCGCCCGGCGGCTACGAATGCTGTTGGCGCGTTGAAGCGCCTCCATTCGCTGCACTAGTGATCGCTCGGGCGCCGCGACGGGCTTTGAGGGCGAGTCGGTCACCGGCGGCATGGGCGGCGACTATACATCTTGAGACGGGGCGATCAAGGCAAATGGCCCATATTCGACTCGACCTCAAGCTTAGGTCGAGCATTGTCGAGGATGGTTGCGGGAATAGGCATTGTTTGCAGGGGGTTTTACGTGCAGTTCGCCACGAGCTCGATCGACCCTCGGTGGGCGGTGTGATGCCTATGTAGCTCGGCTGTGCAAAACCTGTTCAAGCTCCTCGGAGACGCGCGCACCGGCCGCCGGATCGCGGAAGCTCTCGGTGCCGACCGCCACCAGACCTGCGCCCGCCCGCAGCAGATCGCGGGCGTCGGAGCCCGACTGCACGCCGCCCATCCCGATCAGCGGTAGCGACGTCGCGGTCGACACCGAATTCACCTGCGCGAGCGCGATCGCGCGCACCGCCGGACCCGACACGCCGCCGGTGGTGCCGCCCAGCCAGGGATCGCCCGTGGCCGGGTCAAACGCCATCCCACGGATCGTGTTGATCAGCGACAGCGCGTCGGCGCCGGCCTGCTCGGCCGCGCGCGCGACCGCCGGGACGTCGCTGGCGTTCGGGGTCAGCTTGACGATCAGCGGCTTGACGGTCAGCGGCCTGACCCGGTCAAGCATCCCCGCCACCTCGGCGGGGTCGGCGCCCATCACCAGCCCGGTCTCCACGTTCGGGCAGGAGACGTTGAGCTCGAGCGCCGAGACCTCGTCGCGCTGCGCGAACGCGGTCACCAGCTCGGCCACCTCCTCGCGGCTGAAGCCCATCACGTTGACGATCAGCGGCACCGGCAGCCGCGCGAGCTTGGGCAGGTCGTGCTCGAGATAGCCGTGCAGGCCCCTGTTCGGGAGGCCGATCGAGTTGATCATCCCGCCGGCCACCTCCCACAGCCGTGGCGGCGGGTTACCCTCGCGCGGGGCCAGCGTGACCGTCTTGGACACGAACGCGGCGAACGGGAACCGCTCGATCAGCTCGTCGCCGAACGCGCGGTGGGCGGCGACCGCGTCGAACGTGCCCGAGCCGTTGATGATCGGGTGCTCGAGCTCGATCCCGCAGAAGTCGATCAATGCCCAGCCCCGGCGAGACCGCTCGGCTGCGCCTCGCTCCCGGCCACGTCACCCAGGATCGCGGCGTCGAGCACCGGACCCTCCAGGCACAGCCTGATCAGGCCGTCCCGGGTCGGGACCACGCACCCGAAGCAGGCTCCGAACCCGCACGCCATTCCGGATTCAAGCGCGAGCTGCGCGGGAATCTCGCGGGCTGCGCAGATCTCGCGGACGGCCTCGAGCATCGGCGGCGGCCCGCAGGCGTACACCTCAACGTGGTCGCCGGCGTCCAGGCGGTCGGTGAGCAGCTCGGTGACGAGCCCATGGTGACCGACGCTGCCGTCGTCGGTGGCGAGCTCGGGCGCCTGCAGCAGCGCCGCCCCGGCGGCGTGCGCGGCGTCGCGGAAGCCCAACAGCGCGGGCGCGTCACCGAGCTCGTCCTGGAGGATGGCCAGCGGCGCGATCCCCACCCCGCCTCCTGCCAACAGCGGCTCCCGGCCCTCGCGGGGGGGCGCGAAGCCGGCGCCGAGCGGCCCGACCACCAGCAGCTCGTCGCCGGGGGCGAGCTCGCACAGGCGCTTGGTGCCCGGCCCGACGTCCTCGATCAGGAACTGCAGCTCGGGCGCGCCGGCGTCCCCGGGGGCGACGCGGAGCACGCTGAACGCCCGCGGCAGAAACGGCCGCTCGGAGGCTCCCCCGCCCCACCTGGCGGCGGCGGTGAGCATGTAGAACTGACCGGCCTGAGGGGGCGGCCCGCCGGGGTCCGCGCAACGGAGCACGACGTAGGCGCCGTGGCGCTCGCGCGCCGTCACCGTCGTGGCGCGCCGGCCGAACGGGGCGGTGACGCGTCGGTCGCTCATGGAGTGGACCCACTGGGCTGAGACGCCCGGGCGTGGATCTCCTGCAGGGCCAGCACCTCGGGCTGGCCGCGCCGGCCCGCCGCGATCGCCCGCGCCGCCGCCATCCCGCCGGTCATCGTGGTCATGCAGGGGATTCCCCTGGCGATCGCGGCCGCGCGGATCTCGTACCCGTCCACCCTCGCACCGGTTCCCACCGGGGTGTTGATCACCAGGTCGACCTCGCCGCGCTCGATCCAGTCGACCACGTGGGGCGAGCCCTCTCCGATCTTGTTGATCGCCTCGGCGGGGATCCCCATCTTGCGGATCGCCTGCGCGGTCCCCGCGGTGGCGATGATCCGGAAGCCGAGGTCGTGGAGGATCGTGGCGATCCCGGTCGCCGCGGCCTTGTCGCGGTCGGCGACAGTGATGAACGCGGTGCCGCTGTCGGGCAGGTTGGCGCCGGCGGCCGCCTGCGCCTTGGCGAACGCGGTCGGAAAGTCGTGGGCGATCCCCATCACCTCGCCGGTCGAACGCATCTCCGGCCCCAGCAGCGTGTCGGCGCCCGCGAACCGGTCGAACGGGAGCACGACCTCCTTGACGCAGACGTGGCCGTTGGAGGTGTCGGCCGGGAGGTCGAGGTCGGCGATCCGCTCGCCGAGCAGTACCCGGCAGGCCAGCTTGGCCAGCGGCTGCCCGATCGCCTTGGACACGAACGGAACCGTCCGCGAGGCGCGCGGGTTGGCCTCGATCACGTGCAGGCCCGCGTCGGCTCGGATCGCGAACTGGACGTTGAGCAGGCCCACGACCCCGAGCGCCAGCGCGATCCCCTCGGTCTGCTCGCGGATCTCGGCCAGCATCTCCTCGCCGAGCGTGTGCGGGGGGATCACGCAGGCCGAGTCCCCGGAGTGGATCCCGGCCTCCTCCACGTGCTGCATGATCCCGGCGATCCACACGTCGGTGCCGTCGCACAGGGCGTCGACGTCGACCTCGATCGAGTCCTCCAGGAACCGGTCGAGGTAGATCGTGCTGCCGCGTCCGTGGCCGGCTGAGTCGCCGACGCCGACCCGCCTGAGGTAGTCGCGCAGGCCGTCGACGTCGTAGACGATCTCCATCGCTCGCCCGCCCAGCACGTAGCTGGGGCGCACCAGCAGCGGGAAGCCGACGCCGGGCGCCCGTTCGAGCGCTTCCTCGGGCGAGGCGGCATTCGCGTAGCGGGGAGCCTTGTAGCCCAGGCGGTCCAGCAGGGCACCGAACCGGGAGCGGTCCTCGGCCAGGTCGATCGCGTCGATGCTGGTGCCGAGGATCGGGACGCCGGCCGCCTCCAGTCCCGCCGCAAGCCTGAGCGGCGTCTGGCCCCCGAACTGGACAATCACTCCTGAGGGCTGCTCGATCTCGCACACCGACAGCACGTCCTCGAGCGTCAGCGGCTCGAAGTACAGGCGGGTGGAGGTGTCGTAGTCGGTTGAGACCGTCTCGGGGTTGCAGTTGATCATCACCGCGTCGCGCCCGGACTCGCGCACGGTCTCGGCGGCGTGCACGCAGCAGTAGTCGAACTCGATCCCCTGCCCGATCCGGTTGGGGCCCGAGCCTAGGATCACCACGCTCTCGCTGTCGCCGCGCCGGACCTCGTGGGCCTCACCGAAGTGCCCGGCCCGCTCCCAGCCCGAGTAGTAGTAGGGCGTCTGGGCCGCGAACTCGGCGGCGCAGGTGTCGACCGACTTGAAGCTGCGGCTTCCGGCGAACGGCGCCTGCGGGTCGGCGACCAACTCGGACAGCTCGCGCAGGAACCAGGGGTCGATGCTGGTGGCGGCGTGGACCTCATCGATCTCGGCGCCGCGGCGCAGGGCCTCGAGCAGGTGGTCGAAGCGCTCCGGACCGGCCGCGGCGATCGCTTCGGACAACTCGCGCTGGTCCTTGGGCGAGACCGGGGTCAGGTCGAGCTCGCGAGAGCGCAGCGCCTTGGCGAACGCCTGCTTGAACGTGCGTCCGATCGCCATCGCCTCGCCGACGGACTTCATGTGCGTGGTCAGACCCGAATCCGAGCCCGGGAACTTCTCGAACGCGAACCGCGGCCACTTGACCACGCAGTAGTCGATCGTGGGCTCGAAGCTCGCCGGCGTGGCCTGGGTGATGTCGTTGGGGATCTCCTGCAGCGTGTAGCCGACGGCCAGCCGCGCGGCAATCTTGGCGATCGGGAAGCCGGTGGCCTTGCTGGCCAGCGCGCTGGACCGCGACACCCGGGGGTTCATCTCGATCACCACGATCTCGTCGGTGGCCCGGTTGACCGCGAACTGGACGTTCGAGCCGCCGGTCTCCACCCCGACCGCGCGGATCGCGGCGATCGCCTGATCGCGCAGCGCCTGGTACTGCTTGTCGGTGAGCGTCTGCTGAGGCGCAACGCAGACGCTGTCGCCCGTGTGCACGCCCATCGGGTCGATGTTCTCGATCGAGCAGATGATCACGACGTTGTCGGCGCGGTCGCGCATCACCTCGAGCTCGAACTCTCCCCAGCCGAGCACCGACTCCTCGAGCAGCACCTGGCCGATCGGCGACGCCTTGAGCCCGCGGCCGACCACCCGGTCGAGGTCGGCCTCGCGATGCAGCACGCCTCCGCCCGACCCTCCAAGCGTGAACGCCGGGCGCACGATCAGCGGCAGCCCGATCGACGCCACCGCCGCCCGCGCGTCGTCGAGGCTGGTGGCGATCACGCTCCGGGGTACGCGCAGCCCGGCGGCGGTCATCGTGTCCCGGAAGCGCTCGCGATCCTCGGCGCGGTCGATCGCCTCGTAGTCGGCGCCGATCAGCTCGACGCCGAACTCGTCCAGGGTGCCGTCCTCCTGCAGCGCCTTGGCCAGGTTCAGTGCGGTCTGGCCGCCCAGCGTCGGCAGCAGTGCGTCGGGACGCTCGCGCTCGATCACCTGCCGCACCGGCCCGGGCAGCAGCGGCTCGATGTAGGTCGCGGTGGCGAGGCCGGGGTCGGTCATGATCGTCGCCGGATTGGAGTTGACGAGCACGACGTCGTACCCCTCCTCCATCAGGATCCGGCAGGCCTGGGTGCCCGAGTAGTCGAATTCGGCGGCCTGGCCGATCACGATCGGCCCGGAGCCGATCACCAGGATCCGGTGGATGTCGTCCCTACGGGGCATTGGTCAGGGTCGCGGTCCCGCGGGAGGCGCCGATCTCGCCGACGAACCGGTCGAACACGTACTGGGCGTCGTTGGGCCCCGGGCCGGCCTCGGGGTGGTACTGGACGGTGGCGCCGTCCACGTCCAGCAGCCGCAGGCCCTCGACCGTGCGGTCGTAGAGGTTGACGTGGGTGAGCTCGGCCTCGCCGAAGTCGGTGCGCCAGCGGACGGGCTCGTCGCGGTCGATCGTGCGCGCGCCGCCGGGGCCGAGCACCGCGAACCCGTGGTTCTGGCTGGTGATCTCGACGCGACCGGTGGTCAGGTCCTTGACCGGGTGGTTGGCGCCGCGGTGGCCGAACGCGAGCTTGTAGGTCTCCAGCCCGACCGCGCGGCACAGCAGTTGGTGGCCCAGACAGATCCCGTACACCGGACGCTTGCCGACGAGCTCGCGAACGGTCCCGACGATGTGATCGAGCGCGGCCGGGTCGCCGGGCCCGTTGGCCAGGAACACGGCGTCGGGGTCCCGCGCGAGCAGCTGGGAGGCGGTAGCGGTCGCCGGGTGCAGCTCGACGGTGGCGCCGCGGCGCTGGAGGTTGCGGACGATCGAGAGCTTGACGCCCGTGTCGATCATCGCGATCCGCGGTCCGCCGGCGGCCTCGAGCACGACGGGCTCGGCCGGGGTCACGTCGACGGTGAGGTCGCGCCCGCGCATCGACGGCTCGGCGGCGATGCGCTCGCGCGCCTCGGACTCGGGGACCGAGGCTCCGAACAACCCGCCGCGCATCGCCCCCAGGTCGCGGATGTGGCGGACCAGCGCCCGCGTGTCGAGGTCGGTGATCGCGGGCACGCCGCGCTCGGTCAGCCAGCTCAACCAGCCCCGCTCCGCACCGGGCGCGTCGTCGCGGTCGACCGCGGCACGCATCACCACCGCCCGCGCGTGGACCCGGTCTGACTCCATCGCCTCGGGCGACACTCCGTAGTTGCCGATCTGCGGATAGGTGAACGTGATCAGCTGGCCGGCGTAGCTGGGGTCGGTGACGGTCTCCTGGTAGCCGGACATCGAGGTCGTGAACACGACCTCGCCGACGGCGACCTCGTCGGCGCCGCACGCCAGCCCGTCGAAGCGAGCGCCGTCTTCGAGCAGCAGGTATGCCGTCGGCTGCTCGCTCATCGCTCCCGGGGCGGTCACGACGCGACCGCGCCCGCCTCGCTCAACACCCGCGCCCGGAACGCGATACCTCCGCCCGCGACCGTCATCAGCACGCGCCCGCGCAGCGCGCGCCCGAAGAAGCAGGAGTTCTCCGAGCGGCTGACGTAACCCTCGGCCCCGACTTCGAAGCCGGCGTCGAGGTCGACGAGACACACGTTGGCCGGCTCCCCGGTGGCGATCCGCGGAACCGGGAGCCCGTACAGGGCACCGCCGGCGGTGATTCGCTGCACTAGGACCGCGAGCTCGAGCTCTCCGGGGAGCACCAGATCGGTGTAGATCGAGGCAAACGCGGTCTCGAGCCCGGTCGTGCCCATCGGCGCCTGCTCGAACGGGACCTCCTTCTCGTGCAGCGCGTGGGGTGCGTGGTCGGTCGCGATGCAGTCGATCACGCCGCTGGTCAGGCCGTCGATCAGCGCCCGCCGGTCAGCTTCGGTCCGCAGCGGTGGGTTCATCTTGAAGCGGCTGTCGAGCGACAGCACCGCCTCGTCGGTGAGCGTCAGGTGGTGCGGGGTGACCTCACCGCTGACCGGAGCGCCCGCGGCCTTGGCCTGCTCGAGCGCGAGTACCGACTCGACGCAGGACAGGTGCTGGAAGTGCATCCGGGCGTGCTCGTAGCGGGCCAGCGCCGCGTCGCGGGCGATCATCGTCGACTCCGACAGCGACGGGATCCCGGCCAGGCCCAGCCGGGCCGAGACCGCGCCCTCGTGCATGACGCCGTCGCGCGACAGCTCGGGGTCCTCCTCGTGCAGCGAGATCACGCCGCCGCACAGTCGCTGGTACTGCAGCGCCTTGCGCAGCGTGCCCGCCGACACCACCGGCTTGCCATCGTCGGTGAACCCGAGCGCGCCGGCGTCGAGCCAGGTCGGCCATCTCGGTCAGCTCCTGGCCGCGCAGGCCGCGCGTGACCGACGCCAGGAACCCGACCGGGACGCGGGCCTCACGCCGGGCGCGGTCGACCAGCGAGCCGAGCACCGAGGCGTCGTCGACGACCGGGTCGGTGTTGGGCATCGCCACCACCTGGCAGAAGCCGCCGGCGGCGGCCGCCGCGGTGCCGGTCTCGATGTTCTCCTTGTACTCCTGGCCCGGAGTCCGGAGGTGGACGTGCGGGTCGACGAACGCCGGGAACAGGTGCTTGCCCGACGCGTCGACGGTCTCGGCGCCATCGGGGGCCATGAGCGAGCCGGGCGCGCCGAGCTCGGCGATCTCGCCGTCGCGGATCAGGACGTCGTGCGGCTCGTCGAGGTCGCCGCGCGGATCGAGCACGTGCGCGGAGCGGATCAGGGCCTGCGCGGGGGCGGGATCCGGAGCGAACAGCCTGAACTCGCCCATCACGCCACCGCCGCCAGCGTCGGGACGCCGACCATCAGTTCGTAGAGGACGGCCATCCTGACCGCGACGCCGGCCTTGACCTGCTCGCCGATCAGCGCCTGCGGGGAGTCGATCGCCTCGGCCGACAGCTCGACCCCGCGGTTCACCGGCCCGGGATGCATCAGCAGCTGCCCGGGGTTCAGCCGCGCGGAGTTGATCTGGTAGCGCTGGGCGTACTCACGCAGCGAGGGGACGAATGAGTCCCGCATCCGCTCCTGCTGCATTCGCAGCACGTAGATCACGTCCGCCTCGTGGACGCGCTCCAGCGTCGCGGCGGTGTCACACCCCAGAGCCTCGATCTCGCGCGGGATCAGCGTCGGGGGGCCGCAAGCGGTGACCCTCGCCCCCATTCGCTGCAGCGCCAGGATGTTCGAACGGGCCACCCGCGAGTGCAGGACGTCGCCGACGATCCAGATGTTCGCGCCGTCCAGCGACCCCAGACGGTGGCGCAGCGTATGCACGTCGAGCAGCGCCTGCGTGGGGTGCTCGTGCTTGCCGTCGCCCGCGTTGATCACCGCGGCCGTGGTCCAGCCGGCCACCAGCCGGGCCGCGCCGACCTGGGGCGACCGGATCACGATCGCCGAGGGGTCGTAGGCCGACAGCGTTTGGACGGTGTCCTTGAGCGACTCGCCCTTGTCGACCGCAGAGCCGACCGAGCGGATGTTGACCACGTCGGCGCTCAGCCGCTTGGCGGCAAGCTCGAACGACGAGCTCGTGCGGGTGCTGGCCTCGTAGAACAGGTTGACGACCGTGCGGCCGCGCAGCGCCGGGACCTTCTTGATCTCGCGCCCGGATACCTCCTCGAAGGAGTCGGCGCGGTCGAGGATCCGCTCGATCCCCCGCCGATCGAGGTCGTCGATCGAGACCAGATGCCTGCCGATGTGGCTCATGCCGCCTCCCGCTTCGGTTCGCGTGCCGGCCCGAGCGTGACCTCGTCGTGGCCGTCGACCTCCTCCACGCGCACGTTGACGCGCTCGTCTTGGGAGGTCGGGATGTTCTTGCCGATGTAGTCGGGCCGGATCGGGAGCTCCCGATGGCCCCGGTCGACCAGCACCGCCAGCTGCAGGCGTGCGGGCCGGCCGTAGTCGAAGATCTCGTCGATCGCGGCGCGGACGGTACGGCCGGTGTAGAGGACGTCGTCGACGATCACGATCGTGCGCCCGGCGACCGAGAACTCGAGCTGGGTGGCGTGCACGACCGGCGCGCTGGGCCTGATCGCCAGGTCGTCGCGGTAGAACGAGATGTCGACCGAGCCGAGCGGGACCTCGGAGTCCAGCAACTCGCTGGTCAGTGCGTGCACCCGCTCCCCCAGCACCGCCCCGCGGCGGTGGATGCCGACGATCGCCACCTGTCCGCCAGGATTCTTCTCGACGATCTCATGGGCGATCCGCATCAGCGTGCGGCGAATGTCATCGCGGTCCATTACGACCGTGTTCATCTACGTGCTCCTTCCTGGCCTCACGGGACCTGGTTAAAGGGGCCGACGCTGTGAATGTATCAGCGAGCCCGGCGGCTTCCGGCCGCGTGCTCAGGCAATCGAGCCCTCGTCCATGGCCCGCTCGATCGCCGCGTGCACCAGCCGCGTCTCGGGGCCGGGAGCCACCGGGAGCGAGCGCTCGCCGATCGCGGCGACCGGCTGGGCGATCCGCGCGGTCGAGACCAGGAACGCCTCGTCGGCGGCCAGCAGATCGTCGAGCGGGAAGCTGCCCTCCTCGACGGTCACGCTCTCGAGCACGACCCGCCGGGTGATCGACGCCAGGATTCCCAGGTCCAGCGAGGGCGTCCGCAGGCCACCGTCGCGCTTCCAGAACACCGAACAGGTCGGGCCCTCCAGCACGGTCCCGTCGGTTGCCACCAGCAGCGCCTCGTCGTAGCCGGCGGCGGCCGCCTGACGCGAGGCGAGCATGTTGGCGCCGTAGGACAGCGTCTTGACGCCGTTGAGCACGACGGAGGGCTCGTAGGTGGTCGGCAGCATCCGCGCCGGGCGCGACAACGCATCGGGGTCACCGTGGGACTCGAGGATCGACAGCCGCCGGCCGCCGCGGGTCAGGATCGTGCGCACCACCAGGTAGCCGGGGCCGGCCTGGCCCAGCAGCAGCTCGATGTCGGCCTCGATCAGGTCGCGGGGACAGTCGAGCAGGAGCGCGCGGCACGAGCGCTCCAGTCGGTCGAGGTGCGCGGAGCGCGCGAACGGCCGGCCGTCGCGGACCGGGAACGCGTCGAACGCCCCGTCGCCGCGGATCAGGCCTTCGTCGCCGGCGGGGATTGTGGCCTCGCCGAGGCGGGTCAGCTCGCCGTCGAGCACCACCGGCCAGCGGTCGCGGTCGGTTGCGGTGGTGTCGCGAATCGATGTCGGCTCGGTCATCCTGTGTTCGTCGAGGGCTAGCGGAAGATCGACAGCGGGATCGTGATCCCGACATTCCACGTGCCGGGATCGACGACCTCGAGGATCCTCTGGTCACCAGCGAGGCTACACAGCATGTAGGCGTCCTGGCGCGACAGCCCGTGCTCGGAGACCAGCCAGGCTCGTCGGGCGCCACGCCCCATCGTCCCCAGGAACGGCGCGAGCGGGATTCGGCCGTTCGGGGCGAACTCGAGCTCCCGGCCTCCGCGCAGGTGCAACGTCCGCAGCCTCTCCGGTGGTCGTGGTCGGCTCTCAGCCAGGCCCGGCGGCGCCGATGCTCCAGGCGTCGACGACCTCGCCGCTCTCGACGACGAGCGCCCGGCGGTGGAGGTTCGTGGTCGTGCATGCGTGGTTGGGAACCAGCCGCAGGCGGGCCCCGACGGGGATCTCGCTCGGGGTATCGGAGGTGACGATCGCGTGCTGCTCGTACAGCCGGGCGACGGTCAGCTCGGGGTGGTCGCGGACGAACCCGAAGCCCGGGGCGCGCTCGGTCATCCGCTCGGCGGTGAGTGCCTTGGACCCGGAGTCGAGGATCAGCCGCTGGGGGTGCGGGCGGCCGACCACGGTCGCGAGCACGCTGAGCGCGCAGCGCTCGCGCGGCACCAGCCCGAGCGCCACCTGCGTGGCGTCGTAGAACACGTAATTGCCGGGCCGGATCTCGTCGATCCCGCTGTCGGGTTGCAGGCGGCTCGTGGTCGGAGTCGTGCCGGCGCTGCGGGCGGGGCACCGGATCCCGCGCTGCTCCAGCGCCTCGGCCGTGTGGCCGAGGGCGTCGCGTTCGGCCGCGGCGGCGGCGTCGAGCTCGGCGTCGTCGCGGGCGCCGTAGGCGAAGCCGCCGAACGTCATCAGCCCGCCGAACGGGCACTCGGATGCCTGCGGGGCGGCTTGGATCGCGGCGGCAGTCGGCTCGCCGGGCGGCGTGCCCAGGCGCCTGGTGCCGCAATCCACCTCCCACAGGAACGGGATCCGCACGCCGGTCAGCCGGCAGGCGCCGATCAGGTTTTCGAGCACGCCGGCGCCGTCGAGTACGACCCGCAACCGGGCGTGCCGGGCCAGCGCAGCGAGCTGGCGCAGCCGCCACTCCCCGACCGGCGGGTATGCGATCAGGATGTCCTCAAACCCGGCGGCCGCGAAGTACTCGGCCTCGGCCAGCGTCGCGACGGTGAGACCGGCGGCTCCGTGTGAGCGCTGCAGACCGGCGACCTCGGCGCACTTGTGGGTCTTGCCGTGCGGCCACAGCGCGGCGCCAGTGCGGCGCGCCCGCAGCGCCATCTCGTCGATGTTGGCCAGCAGCGCCGGGCGCTCGATCACGAGCGCCGGGGTCGGCAACGTCAGCAGGGGAGCCTCCGCGCTGCGATCCGGCAGCGCGCCGCTCTCGTCCTTCGTCGGCCACGAAGGCGCATGCACGGGCCGGAACCTAGCATCGGCCGCTCGCTGCGGCTTCTAGTCCTCTATGTCGCGAGCGGCGGTAGAGGACGTGCGGGCGGCCGACGTGCTCGATCTCGCGGTCGTAATGGAAGCGGGCCTTCTCCATCACGCGGCGCGAGGCTCGGTTGTGGGGAAGCGTCAGGCTGATCAGCTGCTCGAGGGCCAGGCGGTCGAAGGCGACCTCGATCGCGGCGTGGGCGAGCTCGGTGGCGAGGCCCTGGTTCCAGCGCTCCGGGACGATCGCCCAGTCGACCGCGACCTCGCCCGTGCCGGTGACCTGGCTGGTGGCGAGGCCGCCGCGGCCGACCATCTCGCCGGTGGTGCGGTCGCGCAGCAGCCAGATCCCGAAGCCGCATTGCTCCCAGTGCACGATGTTGGACTCGAGCTGCACGATCACCTTGACCTTCGGCAGCGGGTCCGGGGTCGGCCACAACGTCCGGCCGACGCGGGGGTCGAGCATCAGCGCGAGGATCTCATCGGCGTGCTGGCGCTGCAGCCGCTCTCCGATCATCCGCTCGGTCTGGAGCTCGTCGGGCGCCCTGCGCATGACCGGGCGCTCCTCGGGCGGGGTGCTCACTGGGGGGAGTCCGCCAGCACCGGAGCTGCCTCCTCGGCGTTGGCCGGCCGGTCCTCCCAGCGAATCAGCGTCGGCTCGCCGCGCTCGGGGAACGGGACCTCTACCGTGTCGAAGTCCCGAGGGAGCACGGTCGCCTTGAAGATTGCGCGGGCCTCGTCGCGAAGCTCCCGCGGCGAGTAGCGGGTCGAGATGTGCGTCAGCGCGAGCATCTTGACCTCGGCCCGGGCAGCGATCGTGGCGGCCTGCGAGGCGGTCGAGTGCCCGGTGTCGGCCGCGCGCTCGCGTTCGTCCTCGGCGAACGTTGCCTCGTGGATCAGCAGGTCGGCGTCGTGCGCCGCGACCGTCAGCGCCTCCGACGGGGTCGTGTCGCCCGAGATCACGAGCTTACGGCCGGGGCGGCTCGGACCCATCACCTGCTCGGGAGCGACGCCGCGGATCGTCTCCCCGCGCTGCAGGCGCCCGAACTCGGGGCCGGGCTCGATCCCGAGGCGCCGGGCGGCGTCGGGATCGAACATGCCCGGACGCTCGTCCTCGTAGAGGACGTAGCCGAACGCGGGCGCACGATGCTGGACCAGGACTGGGGCGATCCGGTAGCCGTCGCGCTCGAGGACGTCGCCGGGGGCCAGCTCGATCAGCTCGAGCGGGAAGCGGACGCGGCCGGCGACGCGCAGCGCCAGCGTGATCAGCTCGCGGACTCCGGCGGGGCCGTGGATCGCGAGCGGCCGCTCGCGGGCGCGCAGATCGAACGTCTTCAACAGGCCCGGGAGCCCAAGCCAGTGGTCGGCGTGGAAGTGCGTGATGAACACCTCGGTGAGCTCGGCGAGGCCGACCGAGCTGACCAGCTGGCGCTGGGTCCCCTCGCCGCAGTCGAACAGGATCCGGTCGCCGCCGCGGCGGACCAGCACCGAGGGGAGCCCCCGACGCGGGGTCGGGATCGAGCCGGCGGTGCCGACGAAGAAGGCTGAGAGGTCCACGGCGGGTCCAGTCTGTCAGCCGAGCGCGATCAGTTCGAACGTCAACTCGCCGGCGGTCGCGCGGGCGATTCCCATCGTGTGCTGGGGAGCGAGGCGGCGCTCGGTGGGGCTCCCGGGGTTGAAGATCTGAAAGCCGGTGGCCGGGTCGCGCTCGTGCAGCGGGAAGTGCGAGTGGCCGAAGACGACCGCCTGGGCTCTCGGGAAGCGCGTGCGCAGCCGTGCCAGGCGGCCCAGCCTCGGGCCAGCGTCGTGGACGATCGCGATCGTGGCCCCGTCGGCGTCGACGGTCGCGGTCTCCGGCAGCGCGGCGCGCGTGGCCTCGTCGTCGACGTTGCCGTGCACGGCGATCACCGGGCCGTAGTGCTGCAGTCCGATCAGGACCGAGAGCCTCGAGAGGTCGCCCGCATGGACGATCAGGTCGGCTTGCTCCAGGCGGTCGACGCAGGCGTCCGGGAGCCGCCGGTCAGCCCTCGGCATGTGCGTGTCGGAAATGACGGCGATCTCCACGGTAAGCTCCTGTGGTCGTTCCGGATGTGAACGGAACGCCATGCGCCCGTAGCTCAGGGGATAGAGCGTTCGCCTCCGGAGCGAAAGGTCGTAGGTTCAAATCCTACCGGGCGCGCTAGAAAAGTCCTGGTAATCTCACGGTTTCCAGGATCAACAGGACCGCTGGCTGGACGCTGGATCGCGGTCGCAGTGGGACGGTAGTGGACCAGTCGTCGGCGGCGACGAGCGGCGGAGGCGAACGCGCCGGAACCGCTCGTCGAACGTCCCCCGCTCCATCTGCTGAACGATCTTCTCGGTCTCGAGCTCCGCGCGCGCGGTTCCATGGCTGCCCTCCTCCTCGCTTCAGGCGGCGGCCTTCCAGTCCGGCCGCCGCAACTTGTGGAGCAAGAGCGGCGGCAGGAGGCCGACGAGAAGCGTCGCGGCGAGCAGCGCCAGCAGGTATGGCGGCGTGCTTATGTGCCCAAGCTGGCGTGGCGGCAGCAGGCCGATCAGGCAGGCGGCCGCGGAGGCGAGCGTCCCGAGGACGCAGATCGTCACGAGCGCGGGTGCCCGGTAGCCGCGCTGATGCTCGGGCTGTCGCCGCCGTAGGTTGATCGCCGCGACGAACATCAGGACGTACATGATCAGGTAGACCTCTGTCGCCAGGGCGGCGAACACCCAGTAGGCGCGTGAGACTGCCGGTACCAGGGCGTAGAGCAGTCCGATCAGGGTGATGACGATTCCCTGGGCGACGAGTATGCGGACTTGGACGCCGTTTGAGTTGAGCTCCTGGAAGTACCGCGGCAGGTAGCCACGCTCGCGAGCGATGTCCAACAAGCCGGTCGACGGACCAGTTAGCCAGTCGAGCAAGCCACTCACGGAGGCGACCACGAGTCCGACGGCGATGATCGGCGTGAGCAGGCTCAGATGGAAGTGATCGAGCAGGCCCTGAAACGCCTGCATCACACCTGCGGTGAAGCTGATGTGCGTCGCGGGGACCGCGACCGAGATCGCGAGCGTCGGGAAGATGAAGACGAGCAGGATCAGGATCACGGCCAGCAGGGTTGCTTTGGGGAACTCGCGCGGGGCGTCGCGCAGCTCGTCGACGTGGACGGCGTTGACCTCAACCCCGGCGTAGGTGAAGAAGCTGTTGAGGATGAGCACGATGCTGGTCAGTCCGTTCCACGCGGGGAGCACGCGGTGGGCGTTCAGCGGCGCCGCGGAGGCGTTGCCCTGCAGGAGGTAGATCGCGGCCAGCGAGGACGAGAAGCAGTCCCGGGATCAGCGTTCCGATGAAGATCCCATACGACGCCAGCCTGCCGGTGGCGAGCACCCCTCTGGCCGAGACGAGCACGGCCGCCCAGAACAGCACGATGATCACCACGGTCGTGTAGAGGCCGCTGTGCGCCAGGCCCGGCGCGAACACATACGCCAGGGTGCTCGCGACGTAGGCGAGCAATGCCGGGTAGTAGAAGGTCGTCTGGGCGAACTGACACCAAATGGCGACGAAGCCCACCCTCGGGGAGATCCCCTCGGACACCCAGTTGTAGACGCCGCCCTTCCAGCCTGAGGCGAGCTCGGCCGACACCAACGAGGCCGGCACGAGGAACACGATCGCAGGCAGGACGTAGAGCACCACCGAGGCGAGACCCAAGACGGCCGTCGCGGGCGCGGCGCCGAGATCTCCCACCGACCCGAGGGTCAGCAACGCCATCGCCAACCAGCTGAGCGTCGTCTTCGACCCGACCGGCGCCACGATCAGACCGAGAGGTACAGTCGGTTCACTGCGCTACCCGTGCCCGCAGCGCGTTCGGCTGGCACCTGGTGCTTCTCAGGGCGAGCTCGCCTGGGCACGGGCCACACGATAGAGAGCAGGGTGGAAGCGCCAGCACAGGTCGGCGTTGGGAGCGTTCGTGCGGCGCCGCCGTGGACCACGCGCGCGCGTGATAAATGTTCGGCTGTCCGCTGGCGCGTCCTGGTGCAAGAGCGGCAGCGCGCCCATCTCGATGCCGCGCTCCCGGCTGGCTGTTCTTGGCGCGGCCGATGGTTTCTGTCGCCCGCGCGCCCCCGCCGATGCTCTCCGTCGTGGGTGCGCCGGGCGGTCGTGTGGGCGTAGGCTCTTCCCGTGGCCGTCGCGTGCGATCACGTGGTCTTGGGGGCCGCGGGTGGGACTGGCTCCGCGGTCGTCCGCGAGCTCGCGGCCCGTGGACTGCGGGTGCGAGCGGTGACACGCGGCGGCACGACCGACACCCCAGAAGGTGTCGAGCAGGTGGCGGCGGACCTCGGCACGGCCGAGGGCGCCGGGCGGGTCTGCGAGGGCGCTGCCGTCGTCTATCACTGCGCACAACCCCCCTACACGAAGTGGCCCGAGCTGTTCCCGACGATGACCCGAGCCGTTCTCGATGGCGCGGCCGCGGCGGGGGCGAAACTCGTGTTCGCGGACAACCTCTACGCGTACGGGCCGCCCGACGGCCCGATGACCGAGGAGACGCCGCAGCGCGCACAGGGCAAGAAGGGCCGCACACGCATCGAGATGGCCGACGCAGTCCTGGGCGCGCACGCCGACGGGAGACTGCGATGCACGATCGGTCGCTCGTCTGACTATTACGGCCCGCGCGGTACCGCGTCGACCGTCGGCGACAACATCATGAAGCCCGTGGTGCGTGGCAAGCGGGCGCGCTGGCTGGGCTCGCTCGACCAGCCGCACACGCTCAACTATGTGGAGGACATGGCCCGCGCGCTCGTGACACTGGGCGAGCGCGAGGAGGCCGACGGCCAGGTATGGCACCTACCGGCCGGGGAGCCGCTGACGGGCCGGCAGTTTCTCGCGCTCGCGTTCGAGGCGGCCGGGCACCCCCCGAAGATCGGCGTCGCATCGCGGCCGATGATCAGGATGGCAGGGCTGTTGAACCCGCTCTTGCGAGAGCTCAACGAGACGCTCTACCAGTTCGAGCGACCGTTCGTGTCGGACTCGTCGAAGTTCCAGGGTGCGTTCGGACCGTTCGAGCCGACTCTGCATCCTGAGGCCGTGAGGCGCGCGGTGGACTGGTTCCAGCACCGGTACGCAGCCTGACAGCCCGCCTGCGGAGCCGCTCGTGGATCCTTCACCCCGACGAGGCCCGTTTGAGTGAAACCAGGTTCCTCGTCTTCCTCGTCGGTGGTTGGCTCGTCGTCTAGCCTAGAGGCGCAATGAAGCCCTGCGACCAGAACATCGTCACCTACGAGTCGATGCTTATCGGGTACACCGGTGCGGTCGCCCGCTTCGAGAACGCCGTCAAGGACCGCAACCCGGTCACCGCGTTCGTCGCCGTGTCCGAGTCCCTGAACTGGGCGGTCGCGCTGGACGAGCGCATCGGCAAGCGCTGGGTCCCGTGCGGTGAGTCCCTGGGCCGGGAGTGGCGCGACCGGCTGAGCCGGGGAGCCCAGATCATGGACGGTGTCCGCTTCGCCCGTAACCGCGTCCATCACCAGTGGTCCGACGCGATGGTCACACAGGGTGGGTCCCGGGAGGAGTTCGTCGATTGGGTCTGGCGGCCCGTGACCGACCTCCCGAACTTTCGGCCCGACGTCAGCGGCGAAGGCGTCTATCGCGATCACATGCAGGGCAGGCCGGTCAAGCTTTGCCTTGACGTTCTCAACGGCGTATTCCTCACCTTGCAGTACCTGCTGGAGCCACATACGGTGCGGATCGCGCGACAATACGACCTCATCGACGAGCGCGAGCCGCCGCGGCCTCATCGCCCGACCCCGATCTGATCGCGATCGGAGCGAACAGGGCGCTGAGCGTCGCCCGTACCCGCTTATCGGGCCGAGGGTCGCTTAGACGCCGACCGGTTCGCCGGTGCGCGTGCGCGTCACGAAGTCGGCCTCGTCAAAGTGCGCGAGGCGGTGCTTGAACGCGTCGGAGAACGACGGCCACAGCGTGTGATTGCGCCCGTCGGGGCCGACGTACCAGCTCTTACAGCCGCCCTCGTTCCAGACCGTGTGCTGCAGGCGCGCCTGGATGTCCTCGTTGTAGCGCTCGTCAACGTCCTCGCGAACCTCGACGCTAGTCAGACCCCGCGCGTCCATCGTTTTCAGCGCGTCGACGATGAAGCCGGCGTGCGCCTCGATCACGTTGATCATCGAGTTGTTGCCGAGCCCCGTGTTCGGCCCCATCACCATGAAGTGGTTCGGGAAGTTGGGGACCGCCGTCCCGAGGTAGGCGCGAATCCCACCGTCGCTCCATCTCTGCTTGAGCGTCCGCCCGTCGCGGCCGACCACGCCTGACGCGTGTGGCGGATCAAACACGTGGAAGCCGGTCCCGAGGAGAATCGTGTCGAGCTCGACGTGTCGCCCGGTGTTCGTGATCACGCCGTTCGCCACAACCTCGCGAATACCGTCGCTGACGAGCTCGACGTTCGGCTCGACGTAGGACCGGAGGTAGTCGTTGCTGAACATGATGCGCTTGCAGCCGATCCGGAAGTTCGGGGTCAGCCGCGCGCGCACGTCGGGATCCGGCACCTGCTTCTTGAGATGCCGGCGCGCGACGTGCTCAAGTGCCTTCAGCAGGCGCTGGTCGTATACGAGCCCGAGCACAAGCCCCTCTGCCGTGTAGTAAAGCGACGATCGGACCGCGCGCTGCAGCACCGGAAAGCGCGCGAACATACGCTTCTGCGCGTCGGAATGCGGGTGATCCAGGCGCGGCAGCACCCAGCCGGGGCTGCGCTGAAAGACGGTCAACCGTTGCCGCCTGCTTTCGAACTTCGGGAATGAACTGGGCCGACGAGGCGCCGGTACCGATCACGCCGACGCGCTCACCGCGCAGATCATGGTCGTGATCCCAGCGGGCCGAGTGAAAACACGCTCCTTGGAAGTCGGCAAGCCCAGGAATCTCGGGATACTTCGGTTCGACCAGCCCGCCAGCCGCAGCCACGAGCACCTGGGCGCTCAGCGACCCGCGGCTCGTGTCGACATGCCACAGCTGCGCGTCCTCGTCCCACTGCGCGCCCTGGACCTCGGTCCGAAACCGCAGCTGTCCCTCGATGCCGCGCTCGCGCGCGGTGCGGCGCATGTACTCAAGGATCTCCGGCTGCGGCGCGAACATCCTGCTCCAGTTCGGGTTCAGCTGGAACGAGTACGAATAGAGGTGAGCCGGCACGTCGCAGGCGCACCCAGGGTACGTATTCGCCCACCAGGTGCCCCCGAGCGCCTCGTCGCGCTCGAGCACCAAGAAGTCATCGACGCCGGCCTCGCGCAGCTCGATCGCGACCCCGAGACCGCCGAACCCCGCGCCGATGATCGCCACGCGCACATCGCGCAACCCGCCATCAGACCCGTTCGTCTGCGCCGTAGGCGTGCTTGGAGTCATGTCCCGGACGATAGCCTCTGACGGGCGGACACGCCAACGACCTTCGCAAAGCACCCGGTGGCCTGCGGCGCGACGGGCTCAGATGTCATCATGGGCTGCGTGATGCCGGGTGCCTGAGCTCAGCGGCCGTGATTTGCTCGGTGAGTGCCGCAAGCTGATGGACTCGTTGGTGGCGTCGGCCGCATCGACGCGTGGCCGGGCGGCGATTCCGCGTCAGCTGCTCGAGCCGATGCAACTGCAGCTGGAGCTCCTGCAGGAGGTGATCGAGCGCGAACGCAAGCTGCAGAGACAGCTGGCAGGTCGGGTTCTCGCTCCCGTCGAGGCGATCTTCGATCTGCTCGAGGAGAGCGGGCAGATGTTGCGCCGGCAGGCGGAAGCGCTGGAGGCTGCGGGCCGCGCGCTGGAAGAGACCGCCGGGCTCGTGAGAAACCAGGCGGAGCTTTTTGACCGAACGATCGGTGCGCTGCGCGTACCGACCGAGCTCGCCAAGGTCGCCTCGGGACTCGAACGACGGCCGCCTAAGCGCGGCGGTGGTCAACCCGGTCGCGGCCGGTCGGAATAGCCTCGCCGCCGCCTCGCATGTCGGTATGCCGAACTCACGCGACCGCGACGGCGTTACGCCCCGCAAAGCGCGCCCGCGCGCCGAGCTCCTCCTCGATCCGCAGGAGCTGGTTGTACTTGGCCACACGTTCGGTGCGCGCCGGCGCACCGGTCTTGATCTGCCCCACACCCGTTGCGACCACCAGGTCCGCGATGAACGTGTCCTCGGTCTCCCCGGAGCGATGGGAGATCACCGCTCGGTAACCGGCGTCGCGTGCCACTCCGATCGTGTCAAGGGTCTCGGTGAGCGTCCCGATCTGGTTGAGCTTGATCAGGATCGAGTTCGCGACTCCGCGCTCGATCCCCTTGCGCAGGATCTCCGGGTTCGTGACGAATACGTCGTCACCGACCAGCTGGACGCGGCTGCCAAGCCGCTCGGTGAGCTTGCGCCAGCCATCCCAATCGGTCTCCGCCATCCCGTCCTCCAAGGACACCACTGGGTACCTTCCTGCGATCGCCGCCCAGTACTCGACCATCTCATCAGACGACAACGACCGCCCCTCGCCGGCGAGCCGATAGCGACCATCGGTGAAGAATTCGCTCGCCGCCGGGTCCAGGCAGATCGCGACGTCGTCTCCCGGGGAGTAGCCGGCGCTCTGAATCGCGCTCACAAGCAGTTCGAGCGGAGCCTCATTGGACTCGAGTGCCGGGGCGAATCCGCCTTCGTCCCCAACGGCCGTGCCCAGCCCGCGTCCCTTGAGAGTGCGCTGGAGCTCGTGGTAAACCTCAGCGCCGATTCGGACCGCTTGCGCAAACGAATCCGCGCCGACAGGAGCGATCATGAACTCTTGGAAGTCCACTGGATTGTCCGCGTGCACCCCGCCGTTGAGCACGTTCATCGTAGGAACCGGCAGAAGCCTCGCGTCGTCTCCGCCCAGATATCGCCACAGCGGCTCGGAAGCATCCATCGCGGCGGCCCGAGCCGCGGCCATGGACACCCCGAGAAGCGCATTGGCTCCCAGACGGGATTTGCCCTCGGTGCCGTCAAGCGCAATCAGCGACTCGTCCAACGCGCGTTGGTCATCGGCATCCCGGCCGCGCACAGCCCCGGCTACCTCGCCGTTGACGTTCCCAACCGCGTGCATCACTCCCTTGCCGCCGAATGGAGCCTCGCCGTCTCTTAGCTCTAGCGCCTCGCGCGTTCCTGTCGAGGCTCCAGACGGCACCGCCGCGCGCCCCCACGCGCCACTCGCAAGCCGAATATCCACCTCGATCGTCGGATTGCCACGACTGTCGAGGATCTGGCGGGCATGCACGTGCTCGATGCTGCTCATCGCTGCCTCCATTCGCGAACGCTGCTCTCGCCCCTGACCCTACACGCGCGAATTGGACTAGGGGTAGCGGTCAGACCGAGTGCCCCGGCGCGAAGGTCGTCGGGCTTGCTCTTGATTCCGCGGCGCAAAGGTGGTTCTCTCGGGTTACTCGCTGGCCCGGAGCCTCAAGCTCGGTCTGCGCCGGCGTCGGCCAAAGCGCAGTCCACGACCGCCGAGGAGACCTTCATGTCCGCCTTTGTTTCTCCGCCCTCAAGCGATGAGGGTGTTCGCTCTGGCCAGTTCGACAAGGTCTATCGCCGCTCGTTGGAGCATCCGGAGGAGTTCTGGGCGCAGGCGGCCATTGAGATCGACTGGGTCCGACCGTGGGAGCGGGTGCTTGACGACTCCCGCGCGCCCTTTTATCGATGGTTCGCCGGCGGCCAACTCAACACTTGCTACAACGCGCTCGACCGTCATGTTGAGCGCGGCCGCGCCGATCAGCTGGCGCTCGTGTACGACTCGCCGGTTACCGGCTCGGTCGCGAAGTTGACCTACCGCGAGTTGCGCGATGCGGTGGCGAGGTTCGCGGGCGCGCTGGCAGCGCGGGGCGTCGGGCGCGGCGACCGCGTTGTGATTTACATGCCGATGGTGCCCGAGGCGGCGATCGCGATGCTCGCCTGCGCACGAATCGGGGCGATTCACTCGGTCGTGTTCGGCGGCTTTGCTGCGAACGAACTCGCCGGCCGGATCGAGGACGCACAGCCGAAGGTGGTTGTTTCCGCGTCGTGCGGTATCGAGCCCGGCCGGCTTGTCCCCTACAAGCCGTTGCTCGACGCGGCGATCGAGCTCGTCCAAGCCAAGCCCCAGTGCTGCATCATCCTGCAGCGGCCGGAGCTCGAGGCCGAGCTCGACCGGCACCGCGACGTGTCTTGGAGCGAGGCCATCGCCGGCGCCGATCCTGTCGATTGCGTGACCGTCGGTGCCACCGATCCGCTCTACATCCTCTACACCTCGGGCACGACCGGTGAGGCGAAGGGAATCGTGCGCGACAACGGCGGCCACGCGGTCGCGCTCAAGTGGTCGATGAAGAACATCTACGACGTCGAACCCGGCGAGGTCTACTGGGCTGCCTCTGATATCGGCTGGGTCGTGGGTCACTCATACATCGTCTACGCGCCGCTCCTGCACGGCTGCACGACCGTCCTCTACGAGGGCAAGCCCGTCGGCACGCCCGATCCCGGCGCGTTCTGGCGAGTCATATCCGAGCACAACGTGAGCACGCTGTTCACCGCACCGACCGCATTCCGCGCAATACGTCAACAGGACCCTGAGGGCGCCCATATCCAGCGCTATGACTTGTCTCGGTTGCGCACGCTGTTCCTGGCGGGGGAGCGCTCCGATCCCGATACGCTCAGCTGGGCGCAGCAGAAGCTCCGCGTGCCGGTGATCGACCATTGGTGGCAGACCGAGACCGGCTGGGCGATCGCCGCCAATTGCATCGGGATCGAACAGCTGCCGGTCGTGCCGGGCTCTCCCACGCGTCCCGTACCGGGTTGGAATCTCGAAGTGCTAGACGCCAGCGGGCGTGCCGTCTCGGCGGGTGAGACGGGGGCGTTGGTGGTCAAGCTGCCGATGCCGCCCGGCGCCAGCCCGACGCTCTGGAACGCAGACCAGCGCTTCCTCGAAACCTACCTGTCCACGTTTCCCGGCTACTACGAGACCGCCGATGCGGGGTACATCGATGAGGCGGGCTACGTGTTCGTCATGGCCCGCACCGACGACATCATCAACGTCGCCGGCCATCGCCTGTCGACCGGCGCGATCGAGGAGGCGATGGCGGCGCACCCGGACGTCGCCGAGTGCGCAGTGATCGGGACCGCGGACGAGATCAAGGGACAGGTCCCCGTTGGCTTGCTGGTCCTCAAGGCGGGGGTCGAGCGTCCGCACCGAGCGATCGTCGTGGAGGTCGTGCAGACTGTGCGCGACCGGATCGGCCCCGTCGCCGCGTTCAAGAAAGCGACCGTGGTGGAGCGCCTTCCGAAGACGCGGTCCGGGAAGATCCTGCGGGCGACGATGCGCAAGATCGCCGACTCTGAGCAGTACACGACCCCTGCCACGATCGACGATCCTGCGATCCTCGGCGAGATCGGCGAGGCGCTCGAGACGATCGGCTATGCGCACACTAAAACACCGCCACGGTAGTCCTCCATTGCGAAAGGAAGTCCTGTGACGAGCGTTGTGATCACTTCAGCGGCCCGGACTGCCATCGGCACCTTTGGACGGAGCCTGCGCGACGTCCCGCCAACCGAACTCGGCGCCGACGTCGCGCGCGCGGCCATCGAGCGTGCCGGGCTAGAGCCGAACCAGGTCGAGCAGGTGGTCTTTGGCAACGTCATCCACACATCCCCCGAGGACATGTATATGGCGCGTGTCGTCGGCATCAACGCCGGCATCCCCAGGGAGGCGCCGGCCTTGACGGTCAACCGCCTGTGTGGCAGCGGCCTCCAAGCGATCGTCTCGGCTGCGCAGGCGATCCAGACCGGCGACGTTGAGGTGGCGCTGGCCGGCGGTGCCGAGTCGATGAGCAGGGGCGCCTACTGGTTGGAGAACGCCCGCTGGGGCGCGCGCATGGGCAATGCGTCGCTGATCGACTCGGTCGTGGGCTGTCTTACCGATCCGTTCAACAAGATCCACATGGGAGTGACGGCGGAGAACCTGGCCGAGTCGCATGGGATCTCGCGCGAAGCACAGGACGAGTTCGCGCTCGAGTCCCATCGCCGCGCCCAGGCGGCGATCGAGGCGGGGCGCTTCGACGAAGAGATCGTGCCCGTCGAGATCAGGACGCGCAAGGGGACCGTGGAGTTCAAGCTTGACGAGCACATCCGCCGCGACGTCTCGGCGGAGGCGTTTGCGAAACTCAAGCCGGCCTTCGACAAGGACGGCACCGTGACGGCGGGCAATGCCTCGGGCGTCAACGACGCTGCCGCCGCGGTCGTCGTCATGTCCGCCGACCGAGCGGCGGAGCTCGGCGCGCCAGTCCGGGCCCGCATCCTCTCCTACGCGGTGTGCGGCGTCGAGCCCAAAACGATGGGCATCGGGCCCGTCCCCGCGATCCGCAAGGCCCTTGAGCGGGGCGGCAGAACGCTTGACGACGTCGATGTCATCGAGCTCAATGAGGCGTTCGCTGCCCAGTCGCTAGCGGTGCTACAGGATCTCGAGCTCGACACCTCGAAGGTAAACCCAAACGGCGGTGCGATCGCCCTCGGACACCCGATCGCTGCCACGGGCTCGATCCTCGTCGCCAAGATCCTGTCCGAGATGGAACGCGAGAACCACAAGCTGGGGCTGGTCAGCCTCTGCATTGGCGGCGGCCAGGGCATCGCCATGCTGCTCGAGCGCGAGTGACTGGAAGAACATACTGGCGGTGATCGGCGCCGAGGTGATGAATCACCCAGGGCCGCCGGGTTGCCACGACCGCGTTCGCCGTCTCTAGAAGAAGCCGAGCGGCTTGGGGTCGTAGCTGACGAGCAGGCACTTGGTCTGCGAGTAGTGCTCGAGCATCATCCGGTGGTTCTCGCGGCCGACGCCCGAGCTCTTGTAACCGCCGAACGCCGCGTGCGCGGGGTACTGGTGATAGCAGTTGGTCCACACGCGACCGGCCTTGATCGCGCGGCCCATCCGGAACGCGCGGCTGCCGTCACGCGTCCAGACGCCGGCACCGAGCCCGTACAGCGTGTCGTTGGCGATCTCGAGCGCCTCGGCCTCATCACGGAATGTCGTGACCGCGAGGACCGGCCCGAAGATCTCCTCCTGGAAGACCCGCATCTTGTTGTGGCCCTTGAGCACCGTCGGCTCGAAGTAATAGCCACCGACGAGACGCCCGTTCAACCCAGGGCGGTGGCCGCCGATCAGCACCTCGGCACCCTCGTCGCGGCCGATCTTCACATAACTCTCGATCTTCTCCAGCTGCGCCGCCGAAACCTGCGGACCGATCATCGTCTCGGGGTCGAGCGGGTCGCCCTGCCTGATCGCGGCAATCCGCTCCAGGCACCGCGCCATGAACTCGTCGTAAATCGACTCGTGAATCAGCGCCCGAGACGGGCACGTGCACACCTCGCCCTTATTGAACGCATACAGCACCAAGCCCTCGATCGCCTTATCGAGAAATGCGTCGTCGGCCGCCATCACATCCTCGAAGAAGATGTTCGGCGACTTCCCGCCCAGCTCGGTCGTCGACGGAATCAGGTTCTGCGCCGCGTAGCTCATGATCAGCCGACCGGTCACCGTCTCGCCGGTGAACCCGATCTTCGCGATCCGCTTGTTGGACGCCAGCGCCTTGCCGATCCCGGCGCCCGGACCGTTCACGACGTTGATAACGCCCGGCGGGACAGTCGTCGCCGATCACCTCCAGCAGCTTCAGGATCGACCAAGGCGTCGGACTCGCGGGCTTGAGCACCGTACAGTTCCCCGCCGCCAAAGCCGGCGCCATCTTCCACGCCGCCATCAACAACGGGAAGTTGAACGGGATGATCTGCCCGACGACGCCCAGCGGCTCGTGGAAGTGATACGCGTAGGTCTGATCGTCGATCTCCGAGATCCGCCCCTCCTCCGCGCGCACGGCGCCCGCGAAATAGCGAAAATGATCGGCCGCGAGCGGGATGTCCGCCGCCAGCGTCTCGCGCACCGGCTTACCGTTCTCATAACTCTCCGCGACCGCCAACATCTCCAGGTTCTCCTCGATCCTGTCGGCGACCTGGTTCAGCACCGCAGCACGCTCGGCCGGCGAGCGCCCGCCCCACTCATCCTTCGCCGCATGCGCAGCATCGAGCGCCAGCTCGATATCCCGCGCACCGGAATACGCGACCTCGCAAAACGCCTCCCCCGTCGACGGAGTCAGATTCTCCCGGTACTCCCCCGTCGTCGGCGCGACCCACTCGCCGCCAACAAAATTCTCATAACGCTCCCTCAACCCAACCGGGCTACCCGACTCACCCGGCGCCGCGAACGTGGTGGACTCAACAACTGACATGGTGGGCTCCTTAGGAATCGCCGCAATAGCAACAACCCCACCACCAACCCGCGCCCCCGGCATCCGCCATTAGGACGCGGCAAGCTGCGGGAACGCCGCTGCTCGCCCTCGGACCTCTGCCGATGGCTGCGTCGCTGCGGTTCGGGAGCGAAGATCTAATGATTCCCGCGCGTTGGGTCCGGTAGCGTCTTGCGCATGACCGCCCAACACCCGCCGTCGGCTACACCTCTGGTCGGCGTGACCGTGCTCGACGCGATGCGCCCCGGTGTCGTCACATGCCTGCCGGACGACGGGCCGGCGAGGCTCGCCGCGATCATGGTCACGCATGGCATCCACGCCGTCATGCTTGCGTCGCTGGAGCGAGCTGCACCGCTGATCCTGACCGATCTCGATCTGATGCGGGCAGCGGTCGACCAAACCGACGACGCGCGCGCGGCAGACATCACACACGAGCCGGTGGCGACGCTGCCGACCGACGCGCCGCTCCAGGACGCGGTGGCGTTGATGGCCGAACGGTACGTCGCACACGTGCTCGCCACCGAGCCACGGTCTGGCGCCGCGGCTGGCATCGTCTCGAGCTTCGACGTGGCGGCCGTGCTCGGAGGTCACAAGCCGAGCCTCGCACGCATGCTCCGGCCGGCGCCCGCGCGACCATCGCCGAGCGCGCGCACCCTGAGCCGGGCGCGCGTCGTCGACGTCATGCACCGCGGGATCGCGACGTGCGCCGCCGACGCCTTGCTGGCGACGGTGGCGCGCAGCATGGTCGATCATCGCGTGCACTGCGTCGCGATCGCCGGCATCGAGCATCCCGGCCAGCACCTGACCTGGGGGCTGATCAGGGACATGGATCTCCTTGTCGCGCTGCATCGGGGCGCGCTCGCCGAGCCTGCCGCCGGCATCGCGGCCACCTCGCCGATTGCCGTCGAGGAGACCGACTCGCTCGACCGTGTCGCGGCGCTAATGGTTGAGCACGACACCAGCCACGTGGTCGTCGTGGGGAGCTCCGGCCTGCCCGTCGGCATCGTCTCCACGCTCGACGTGGCCGGCATCCTGGCCGCGGATGCGTGAGCGCGCAGCTGCGTCAATCTCCGTGGTCCTGAGCGAGGTGGTCGCCCGGGTCGGCGGCTGAGCGCCGGCCTGCCGCGTGCTCGCCGAGCGCGCGCGTGCCCTCCTCGAAGCTCCGGTAGATCGTCTGTGAGCGCTTGGCCTCCGCGAACGCCCGGCCGAGCTTACGGCGAAGGAAGGCATCGGTCGAGTAGCGGGTGGAGGACTGGAAATAGGACTGCTCGTGCTCCCGGACCATCTCGAAGAACCGCGGCGCCGCCGCGCTCCCGAGCTCGAAGTTGTCGTAGTTGACGATGAGGTTCACGCGGGAGCCGAGGTCGTGCAGCCACCGGCCCAGGAACTCGGCGAGCGCCTCGGCCTCCTCGAGCGTTTCCAGAGTCAGGCCCTCGAAGTTCATGAACACGAGGTCATCGTCGGCGCGGTAGTCGAGGCGCTCGTCGAGCTTCAGTGGTGAGCGCTCGCCCAGTCCGAGCGGCGCGTCGCTAAAGATTGCCGCGTCCATCTCGCGCAGATCCGGCGCGATCTTGGGGCGAAAGCCCATGCGGGCCAGCAGATCGCGCTCGAGATCCACGCCGGGCGCGATCTCGATCAGCTCGAGGCCGTCGTCGCCGAGCCGCAGTACGCAACGCTCGGTGATGTAGAGCACGGACTGGCCGGTCGCACGGGCGCGCTCGCCGTTGAAGGTGACTTGCGCGACCTCGTCGACGAACTTCGGTACCGAGCCTTCACGGTGAAGGCGCAGCCTGCCGTCGCCGACGGCGGTTTCGGCGCCGGCCGTGAACGTCCCGAGGAAGAACAGGCTGCGGGCGGCTTGGCTGATGTTGATGAAGCCGCCGGCGCCGACGAGCCGCCGGCCGAAGCGGCTGACGTTGACGTTGCCGTGGCGGTCGGCCTCCGCCATGCCGAGGAAGGCTTGGTCCAGCCCTGCGCCGTCGTAGAAGTCGAACTGGTACGGCTGGTCGACGATCGACTGCGCATTGGCGGCCGCGCCGAAGCTCAGGCCGCCGGCGGGCACGCCGCCGATCGCGCCCGCCTCGACAGTGAGCGTGATCAGGTCCAGGATCCCCTCCTCCCTAGCCACCGTGGCGATGCCCTCGGGGATCCCGATTCCGAGGTTTACGACCGACCTGCTCTTCAGCAGCATCGTGGCGCGGCGGGCGATTACCTTGCGCGCATCCAACGCCATCGCGCCCGGCGCCTCGGACACCACGCGCACCTCGCCCGAGTAGGTCGGGTTGTAGCCCTCGTCAAACGTCTGCATGTGAGCGGCGCTGCTGGCGACCACGACGCCGTCGACGAGGATGCCGGGGAGGCGGACCTCCCGTGGCGCCAGCACGGGGAGGCTTGTGAGGCGCTCGACTTGCACGATCACGATCCCACCCGAGTTCTTCGTCGCCTGCGCGATCGAGAGCGTGTCCAACAGGGCTGCTTCACGCTCCATCGTCACGTTGCCCTGCTCGTCGGCGGTCGTGCCGCGCACGAGCGCCACGTCGATCGGGCGGCAGGGATAGAACAGGAACTCCTCGCCCTCGAGCTCGATGACCCGCACCACCTCCTCCGTCGAGGCTGCGTTCATCCGACCGCCCTCGACGCGCGGGTCAACGAAGGTGCCGAGCCCGACCCGCGTGATCAGGCCCGGGCGGCCGGCGGCCGTCTCGCGGTAGAGATGGCAGATCACGCCCTGTGGAAGGCAGTAGGCCTCGATCTGTCCGTTGAGCGCGAGCGCGCCCAGCGCTGGGACGAGCCCCCAGTGCCCCCCGATCGCGCGCCGGATCAGTCCCTCGCCCGCGAGGCGGTTCAGCCCGCGGGCGCCGCCGTCCCCGGGTCCCGCGGCGAACACGAGCGTGAGGTCGCGCGGGCCGCCGGTATCGCGGAAGCGCTGAGCGAGCGCCACGAGGAGCTCGTCGGGAACGCCGATTCCGACGAATCCGCCAACCGCCAGCGTGTCATGATCGACGATCAATGCGGCGGCGGCCTCTGGCGTGATGACTTTCGTGTGCCGTCCCCGGCCCTGCTGCTCCGACACTAGTGTCCCGTCACCATGTCTGGACCAGCTCGACTGGCCGACGGTGCTCGATTCGCAGTCGCATGTCGAGCACGACGCATCCGTTTCGCATGCACCGGACGGGGTTGAGGTCCGTCTCGACCACCTCCGGGCAATCCCGAATCAGGAGCGCAAAGCGCAGAATCAGCTCGCGCAGGGCGTGACGATCAAGCACAGCGCTTCCGCGGAACCCGTCCAGCTGATTGGCGACGCCTTCGGCGGAGTCGATCAGCTCGTCGGCTTCGGCGTCCGTTACCGGCAGCAGGCGGAACGCGGCCGACGCGTCAAGGCCGGCCCGGCGACCGCCAAAGCCAACCGCTAACAGCGGTCCCAGATCGGGATCGGCGATGGCCCCCACCAACATGTCCGCGCCGCCCGGTGCGATCAGGCGTTGGACGATCGCTCCGACCCATTCCCGCCCGGCCGCGTGTACGCGCCGTTCGAGCTCGCGCCAGCCGGATCGAATCGACGACTCATCCTCTAACCCAAGCATCACAGCGTCAGCGTCACTCGCATGCGCGGGAGCGGCGAGGTCTGCCTTCAGCGCCACGGGAGCGCCGATTTCCGCCGCGATCGCAACCGCGCGCTCGACCTCGCGACAGGGGTGCGAGACGACCACCGAGATCCCGTGCGTCGCCAGCAGAGCTTCGGCCTCAGGGAGCGAAAGCCAGCCGCCCGCGGGCTCACGATCAAGAAATGAAGAGATCACCGCACGCGCCGCCGCGCCGTCGACGTCGCGATAGTCCGGGGGCTCGCCGAGCGGCCGCGAGAGCCATTCGCGCCGTTCGGCCGCGCGAGCGAGCACGGCGGCACACGACTCAGGGAACCGGAAGTTCGGCACGCCCACGCCGGTCCGCTCCGGCAGCCGGCCGTCGGAACGAAGCACGGACGCCACAACCGGCTTGGATTGTCCCTCCGAGACCGCGGAGATCGCATCCAGCACAGCCTCCGGGTCGCCATCGTAAAAATCGACGTAGAAGACCATGAGCGCATCGATGGCGGCATCGCCGAGCAGCTCGCGGATGCTCGCCGCGTACTCGTCCGGTCCGGCGCTGATACCCAAGATCAGAGGGTTCCGCGCTTCGCTCGCCTCCGTCACCTCGAGCCTGCGCGTCGCGCACGCGTCGGCGGCGAGCCGCGCCACACCAGCGGAGCTGCTGACGATCCCGACCCGCCGGCCGCTCGGCAACGGCTGGCGCTCGAAGAACTCGGCGGCGTCGAATAGCTCCTCGCCGCCGCCGAACCGCAGAATCCCTGCTCGATACAGCAAAGCATCGACGACCGCGTCGCCCCGCAACGCCGCAGCAGTGTGGGAGCGAGCTTCGCTGAGCACTCGCTCGGCTCGTCGCCGCCCCTTGACCGCGAGGATCGGCTTGCGGCGCGACGCGCGCTGCGCGATCCGCGTAAAGCGCTCAGGACTGCCGAACGACTCCACGTACAAGACCACTGCGGCCGTTCGGTCATCTTCCTCCCAGCACTCGAGCAGATCGTTAGTCGAAACGTCAGTTCGGCTGCCGAGCGAGGCGAACATCGAGACCCCCAGCTGCCGAGCCGCCGCGTGACCGAGCAGCGCGATCCCGACCGCGCCTGAGGGCGAGCAGATCGCCAGACCCCCTGCGCGCACGGCGGCGCCGGTGAACGTAGCATCCAGGCTGACCCCGGCGGCGGTGTTCAGGACCCCGAGAGAGCGTGGCCCGACCATCCGCAAGCCCGCATCCCGCACGATCTCAAGCAGCCGCTCCTCCTGTGCCAGAGACCCCTCGCCTCCCTCCTGCTCAGGACCGGCAGGGAGAACGAGCAGCGCGCGTGCCCCCGTCGCGGCTGCCTCGGCGGCGAATGCGAGTACGTCGTCGCCCGCGGCGGCGATGATTACGAGCTCCGGGGCGACGTCGAGCTCAGCGAGGCTGCGAGTGGCTAGCATCGAGCAGACCACACCCCCCGCACGGTCGACCGGTCTGACGACACCCGCAAAGCCGCCCGCGATGATGTTCGCGAGCACCGCCCAACCGACATTGCCCGGCGTGGCAGCTGCCCCCACCACAGCGACCGATGAGGGCGCGAGGACGGGTCGCATCGATGCGATCGCGGCCAAATGGTCGCGCTCGCCGATTCGTTCAAGCACCGTCTCCGTCGGGGTGATATCCAGCGACACCGTCAGCTCGCCAAATGAGCCCCGGCGCCGGACGGCGAAGCCGGCGTGCGCGAACACCCCCAACATCGCCCGGTTGCTGGTCATTACCTCAGCAATGAAGCGGTGGACGCCGCGGTCCGCCGCGATCTCCGCGAGCTGCTCGAGCATCCGCATCCCGATACCACGGCCCTGATGATCATCGGCCACCGCAAACGCGACCTCGGCGACGCCGGGCTCGCGCAACCCGACATAGCTGCACACAGCCACCACCCTGCCGTCGTGGCGGCTGATCAGCGCGAGGCGGTCGACGCCGGTGGACTCTGCATCCGCGCGCGCGGCCATGTCGGTGCGTCCAAAACCGTGGAAGCGGAGATGGCGGCTGTCCGCCGAGAGGCTGTCGTAGAACGCCTTGATGTCGTCGAGGTCCCCGGGAGTCGCGGCCTGCAGCCGCAGCGGCGCCCCGTCGCGCAGTAGCACGTCCCTGACCAGCGGCTGGGGCTCCGAGGCCGAAGCGAGATCAGATTCCCGGCGTGCCATTGAGCGCCCACGCGCGACCGGCTGCGGGGCTCACCACGGACGGTAGGACCTGACGTTGGCCGCCCGCATCCCGGTGACATACCCGGCCCGCTCGTAGGCAGCCTCATCGGTGCCTAGCGGCACCGACAGCATGCCGCGCAGCTCGTCGACCGTCTCAAATCCCTTGCGCCTCATCCACGCTGACAGCCCCTCGAGCAGCACGGTCGCGTGCTCAGGTCCGTGGCGCAGCAACGCCGAGGCGGTCATCACCACATCGGCCCCCGCGAGCAGGTATTTGGCCACGTCGGCGGAGTCTTCGACGGCCGTGGTGGCCGCGAGTGAGGCGTGCACTCTGCCGCGAAGCAAGGCGATCCACGTCTGTGGCAGCAGCGCGCCGTCCGGGCCTGAGAGCGCCACAGAGGGCACGACGGCAAGCGTTTCGGGGTCGATATCAGGCTGCAGGAAGCGGTTGAACAGGACCAGGGCATCGGCGCCTGCCTCGTCCAGGCGCCGCGCGATCTCGCCCGTCGAGCTGAAGTAAGGGCCGAGCTTGACCGCCACCGGCACGGTGACCGCGTCCCTGACGCTCTGAAGGACGTCGATATAGCGTTGCTCGACGTCGCGGCCGGGAGTGGTCGGGTCGCCGGCCAGGTAGTAGATGTTCAGTTCGATCGCCGCGGCGCCCGCGTCCTGCATCGCGCGCGCGTAGCCGGTCCAGCCTCCGGGCGTGATTGAGTTGAGGCTCGCGATCACCGGGACGTCGACCGCTGCAGCGGCGCGCTCGACGAGGCTCAGATGTCGGCGTGGGCCATTGTCCTCCTCGGCTGTGGCCGGGAAATAGGACAACGATTCGGCGAAGCTCTCCGTGCCGGCATCGGCCAGCCGCGAATTCAGCTCGGCCTCCTCGCGCAGCTGTTCCTCGAACAGCGAGTGCAGCACAACTGCGCCGACACCAGCGTCCGCGAGGCGCCGGACACCGTCGACGGTGTGTGACAGCGGCGACGCGGACGCCAGGAGCGGGTTGCGCAACTCGAGGCCCATGTAGTTGGTCGATAGCTCCATCAGTGATCCTTGCGGGCGTCGGCCGGGAAGTCGGCGGCGCTGCGGGTGGCCATCTCCTCGTAGATCTGCCAGCGCTGCGCAACCGTCTGCTGCGCGAGATCCCCTAGCCGCTCGGCTTCAGCCGGGTCTCGATTGCTCAGCGCGCGGAAGCGCAGCTCTCCTTTTCGATAGTCGCTCAGCCGAATCCGAGGCCTGGGCGAGTCCAGCAGGAACGGGTTGCCGTTGGCTGCGCGCACCATCGGGTCATAGCGGATCAGTGGCCAGTGGCCGCTCGCCACGGCCTTGTACTGCTGGTCGAGTCCGTGTCGCATGTCGATCCCCTGCCCGATGCAGTGGCTGTAAGCGATCAGGAGGCTGGGCCCGTCGTAGGCCTCGGCCTCGCGAAACGCACTTAGCGTCTGCTGGGGATCAGCGCCCATCGCGACCCGGGCGACATACACGTTGGCATATGAGATCGCCTGTAGCGCGAGGTCCTTGGTCGGCATCGTCTTGCCCGCGGAGGCGAACTTTGCCACCGCGCCGAGCGGCGTCGCCTTCGACATCTGCCCGCCCGTGTTCGAGTACATCTCGGTGTCGAGCACGAGCACGTTGACGTTGTGCCCGCTGGCGAGCACGTGATCGAGGCCGCCGGACCCGATGTCGTACGCCCAGCCGTCGCCGCCGACGATCCACACGCTTCGCCGAATCAGATGACTCGACGACGCTGCGCAGTTCGGCGACGACTCGCTGCGTCCAGTTCGTCGAGCCGCCGTTCCAGTTCACCCAACCGCTCGCGCTGCGCGCGCAGCTCGGACTCCCGCAGCTGCGGCGCCTCGAGGATCTGGTCGACCAGCTCCCCGCCGACCAGCTCACGCAACTGCGCCAGGCGCGAGCGGGCCATCTCAGTGTGGCTGTCGGCGGCGAGCCGCAGGCCGAGTCCGAACTCGGCGTTGTCCTCGAACAGCGAGTTCGACCAGGCCGGTCCGTGCCCGTCGGCATCGACCGTCCATGGCGTCGTGGGCAGGTTCCCGCCGTAGATCGAGGAGCAGCCGGTCGCGTTGGCGATCGTCAGCCGGTCCCCGAACAGCTGCGAGACGAGCTTCAGGTACGGGGTCTCCCCGCAGCCGACGCACGCACCGGAGAACTCGAACAGCGGCTCCAGGAACTGCGTGCCGCGAACCGTGCCGAAGTCGACCCGCGAGCGGTCGTTGGCCGGCAGCTGCTCGAAGAACGCGATCTTCTCGCGCTCCGCGGGCATCAGCGGCTCGATCGCCTCGAGGTTGATCGCCCTGCGCGCTGTGTCTCCCGGCGCCGAGACCGGGCAGGCCTCGACGCACAGCCCGCACCCGGTGCAGTCCTCCACGTAGACCTGCAGCGTGTAGCGCGTGTCGGGAAGCCCAGGCGCGTTGAGCGGCGCCGACCGGAAGCCGTCCGGCGCACCGTCCAAGCCGGATTGCTCGTACTGGCGCGAGCGGATCACGCTGTGCGGACAGACGAAGCTGCAGTTGCCGCACTGGATGCACAGCTCGGAGTCCCAGGCCGCCACGATTTCGGAGATGTTGCGCTTCTCATACTGCGTTGTGCCGGTCGGGTACGTGCCGTCCACCGGCAAGGCGCTGACCGGGAGCTCATCGCCGCGGCCGGCCATCATCGCGGCGGTCACGGTGCGCACGAACTCCGGCGCGTGCGCGGGCACGATCGGCGCCGGCTCGCGCTCGGCCGTGACCCGCCGGGCAGCTCCACACGGTGAAGGTGCTCCAGCGAGCGGTCGACCGCCGTCTGGTTGCGCTCGACGACCTCGGCGCCGCGCTTGCCGTACGTCTTGGCGATCGACGCCTTGATCCGCTCGATCGCCTCCTCGCGCTCGAGCACGCCCGAGATCGCGAAGAAGCATGTCTGAAGCACGGTGTTGGTACGCCCGGCGAGACCGGCATCGCGTGCGATCTGACCCGCATCGATCACGTACAGCTCGATCTGCTTGGCGAGGATCTGTTCCTGAACCGGACGCGCGAGCGCGTCCCAGACCCGATCCGGCGGCTGTCGGCAGTTGAGCAGCAGCGTCGCTCCCTGGTGCGGCCCGGTCGAGCACCTCGGCGCGCTCGAGTATGCCGAAGTGGTGACATCCGACGAAGCTCGCCTGCGAGATCAGATAGGGCGCGCTGATCGGTGCAGGACCGAAGCGCAGATGCGAGACCGTCTGCGAGCCGGACTTCTTGGAGTCGTAGACGAAGTACCCCTGCGCGTGCCGACTCTCCTCGGAGCCGAGGATCTTGATCGTGTTCTTGTTCGCACCGACCGTCCCGTCGGAACCCAGGCCGAAGAACACCGCTCGCACGGTCTCCCCGGGCTCGATATCGAGCGACGCGTCGTAGGCGAGGCTCGTGCCCGAGACGTCGTCGGCGATCCCGACCGTGAACCGCCGCTTGGGCCGCTCGCGTCCCAGCTCCTCGAATACGCCGGCGACCATCCCGGGCGTGAACTCCTTCGAGGACAGGCCATAGCGGCCGCCGATCACGCCCGGCATCAGCTCGCGCTCTCCGTCGGCATGCGACTCGCTGAGTGCCGCGAGCACGTCGAGAAACAGCGGCTCGTCCGAGCGAACCGGGCTCCTTGGTCCGGTCGAGTACGGCGACGCGCCGCACGGCCGCCGGCAGCGCCTGCGCCAGCGCCTGAGCCGGGAACGGCCGGTACAGCCTGACCTGCGCCACGCCGACCCGCTCGCCGCTGGGCTTGCAGGAAAGCCACGGTCTCGCGCGCAGTCTCCCCGCCCGATCCCATCAGCACCAGCACACGTTCGGCCTCGGGATGCCCGCTGTAGTCGACCAGTCGATAGTGGCGGCCCGTGCGCTCACCGAGCTTGTCCATCGAGTCCTGCACCACTTCGGGGACGCGGGCATAGAACGGATTGACGGTCTCCCTGGCCTGAAAGTAGACATCCGGGTTCTGCGCGGTGCCGCGAATGAACGGCCGCTCGGGGGTCAGCCCCCGGCCGCGGTGGGCACGAACCAGCTCCTCCGGAAGCAGCGCTCGCAGATCGTCGTCGGAGAGCAGCTCGATCGTGTTCAGCTCATGCGAGGTGCGAAATCCGTCGAAGAAGTGGACGAACGGCACCCGGGTCGCGAGCGTCGCGGCCTGCGCCACCAACGCCAGATCGTGGGCCTCCTGCACCGATGCCGACCCCAGCAGCGCAAAACCGGTCTGGCGCGCAGCCATCACATCAGAGTGATCGCCGAAGATCGACAGCCCCTGCGCCGCCAGAGAGCGAGCGGCCACGTGCAGCACCATCGAGGTCAGCTCACCGGCGATCTTGTACATGTTCGGGATCATCAGCAGCAGGCCCTGCGAGGAGGTGAACGACGTCGCCAGGGCACCACCCTGTAGCGCGCCGTGCAGCGCACCGGCCGCCCCTGCCTCGCTCTGCATCTCCGTCACCCCCGGCACGGTGCCCCACACGTTGGGCTGCCCACGGCTCGACCATTCGTCCGCCTGCTCGGCCATCGGCGAGGACGGCGTGATCGGGTAAATGCAGCAGACCTCGTTGCACCGGTAGGCAACCGACACCGCCGCGCCGTTGCCGTCGACCGTGACGCGCATCAGTTCGGCTCCGCGATCGCGTCCGGCGGCGCTAGGAAAGCCTCAGGGGGCGTGGGCGCTCCCTCCGGAATCATCTCGATCGAATGCACCGGGCATTGGTCGTAGCACGCTCCGCAGCCGGTGCAGCGGTCATAGTCAAACTCGTAGCGGTATCCCTTACCGAGCTTGATCACCGCATCCTCCGGGCACGCCCCGAGGCAGCCATCGCACTCGCAGCAGTTCCCGCACGACAGGCACCGGTGCGACTCGAACGTCGCCTCCTGCGCCGACAGGCCACCGACCACCTCCCCGAAATCGGCAACTCGCTCGGACACCTCGAGCTCGGGCTGCTGACGGCGGGCGGCATCACCGAAGTACCACAGGTTCAGCATCTCGAACGTCGCCTTCGGGTGCTTCGGCGGACGCCCTCCCTCCGCGCCTTGCAACCACGCGTCAATTTCCCGCGCAGCCCGCTTGCCGTGCCCCACGCCGATCGTCACCGTCCGCTCGCTCGGCACCATGTCCCCGCCTGCGAACACCCCCGGGCATCCCGTCATCATTGCGCTCGACACCTGCACGGTGCCGTCGCGGTCGAACTCCACCCCCGGCACGGTGCGTAAGAACGCGGTATCGGTCTCCTGGCCAAGCGCCAGGATCACCGTGTCCGCGGCGAGCGTTTCAAACCTCCCAGTTGGCTGCGGGAACCCGGAATCGTCAAGCTCCATCACCTCGACGTTCAACTCCGGACCCTCGAACGTCTTGATCGTCCGCAGCCAGTTGATCCGAACCCCCTCCCGCTCGGCGTCTTGCGCCTCCTCCTCAAGTGCCGGCATCTGCTCACGCGTGCGGCGGTAGACGACCAGCGCCTCCTCCGCACCCAACCGGCGCGCCGTCCGCGCCGCATCCATCGCGGTATTGCCGCCTCCGTAGACGGCGACGCGACGTCCGATCAGCGGCCGCTCGCCCGACGCGACTCCGCGCAGGAACGACACCGCGTCCACGATCGGTCCCCGCATCCATGGCCGGGATATCCACCCGCTTTGACAAATGCGCGCCGACCGCAACGAACACGGCGTCAAAGTTGCCCTCGCGACGCTCCGCGTCAAGGTCCACGACCACGTGGTTGTTCGTGAAGCGCACACCCAGCGCGGCGATCCGCTCGAGCTCGCCACTGAGCACCTCGCGAGGCATCCGGTAGGCGGGGATGCCATAGCGCATCATCCCGCCCGGCTCCGCGCCCGCATCGCGGATCTCGACCTCATGGCCGCGCCTCGCCAGGTGGTAGGCAGCCGAAAGCCCACTCGGGCCCGCGCCGATCACGAGCACCCGCTTGCCGCTCGGCGCCGGCGGTGGATCGAACAGCCACCCCCGCTCGAGCGCCAGGTCGCCCAGGTACCGCTCGACCGCGTGGATCGAGACAGCGCTGTCGAGGTCGGCACGGTTGCAGACGCTCTCGCACGGGTGGTAGCAGACGCGCCCGTGAATAGCGGCAAACGGGTTGTCGGCCACCAGCGCGCGCCACGCCAGCTCGTGCTCGTCCGCTTGCATGTGCGCAAGCCACGCCTGGATGTTCTCCCCCGCCGGGCAACCCGCATTGCATGGCGGCAGCAGATCGACGTACACCGGGCGTTGCTCGCGGACCGGACCCGAGCGCGAGCGCCCGTGCAGCAAATCCGGCAGCGGCGCGATGTCCCGTCGCAGAACGCTCACGTCGACGACCACGCCGAATGGCAGCTAGGACGGCGGACTGGCGCGGAAGATGCTCTCGCCATAACGGTCTCCCGGGTTGGATCGCGTTGCCTTTGCTGCAAAACCCGCACGACCACCGATCGGTCGCCGTGAACGCGCTCCGCTGTCAATGCTGATGCCTTGGCGGCCCGCCCGCAGACGCGCCGCCAGACCTCGTCACTCAGCGAGCCTACGCTGATCCGCCGCCGACGACAAGGCCGCGGACCACCGTACCCCGTCCGTGGCCCGGAGTCGCCCGGGGCCGCTCAGTCGTCCGATTCGTACTTGAACGAAACGTCCAAGCGCACGCGGTAGCTCGTCACCTTGCCGTTCTCGATCGTGACGTCAAAGCGGTGAGCCTCGGCAACGCGCAGGTTCCGCACCGTCTTGGCCGCGGTCTCGATCGCGTTGCGGGCCGCCGCCTCCCACGACTCGCTACTGACACCAACCAACTCGGTTACGCGATAGACGCTCTCAGTCATCGGCGTGCTCCTCTCTTGATTGACCGCTGACGCGAGGATACTGAAGGTCACAACACCTCGGTGATGCGGTCGTCGAGGGCGAACGGCTCCAAGGAGACGACTCCGGGCTGCTCGATGCCCGCTCAGCACGGCGGATACGTGGTCGGGCGGTCGGACTTCCCTGTAAGGTGATGTTGACATGGAGGGCGCCGGCAGCTACCGCACCCCAAGCGTCGAGCACGCACGCGTCGGCGATGCGATGAACAAATCGATCGTGACCTGTTCGCGCGACGCCGGGCTGAAAGAGATGGGCCGGCTCATGGCCAGCCACCACATCCACAGTCTCGTGATGTCGCTTGGCGACCCGGCGCGGTGGGCACTCGTCTCGGACGTCGACATCGCACACGCCGCGATCGACCGGCCAGACGCCACGGCAGAGGATCTTGCGGTGCCCGCGACGGGCATTCCCGACGGAGCCCCGCTGATCCGTGCGATCGACGTGATGCGCGAGCATCGCACCTCGCATCTGATCGTCACCGACTCCGAGAGCGGACAGCCGACCGGCATGATCTCGGCGCTTGACATCGCCGGCATCGTCGGCTGGGGCGAGGGCTAGTGTCCCGTTTGGGACACTAGCTTCGCGCACCCAGACGCCGTGGTCGCGCTCGCCGGGTCGCGTTGTGCTGACGTTCGACATTATCTGCCCTCGCCAAAACCGCTCGTCCATCATCAGAGAGGATCAGGCCAATGCCCGACGCCAACCTCACCGTTGCGGTTACCGGTCCGACCGGGACGTTCGGCTTCGGCCTGATGCCGTTGCTGCAGGCCGACGAGCGGATCGCCAGGGTCGTCGGGATCGCGCGGCGGCCGTTCGATGCAAACCAGCACGGCTGGACGAAGATGACCTACCGCCAGGGCGACGTCCGCGACCCCGTCGCGCTGGAGGAGGCGTTTCGGGGCGCCGAGGTCGTCGTCCATCTCGCTTTCATGATCACCGGGGCCGCGTCGCGAGAGACGATCCGGAAGATCAACGTCGAGGGCACTCTCAACGCATTCCGGGCGGCGGCCGCGGCGGGCGCCCGGCGGTTCGTGTACGCCTCGTCGATCGCCGCCTACGGGTTCCATCGCGATAACCCGGTCGGGATGACCGAGGACTGGCCGGCGCGGCCGGCCGCGCATCTGTTCTACGCACAGGAGAAGGCGGAGATCGAGCGGCTGCTCGAGCAAGAGGCCGCCGGCCATACCGGGGTCGGGGTGTACCTCCTGCGCCCACCGATCGTCCTCGGGCCCCATGCCGTCGGCGCCAAGGATCTCGTCCCCGGACGACTCGCGCCCGTTCTCCGCCGGCTCGGTGGTCTAATGGGCCAGGTGCCGCTGCCGGTGATCGCGCCGCCGGTCTCGGTCCAGTTCATCCATGAAGACGACGTCGGGCGCGCGTTCCTGCTCTGCATCGTCGGCACGGGAGCGCCCGGCGTGTACAACATCACCGGCGACGGCGTGCTGAGCGGCGCGGAGCTTGTTCGCGAGCTCGGCCTGACGCCGATCCCGGCCCCGGCACGGCTCGTTCGCGCTGCCGCGCGCGGCGTTGCGGCCGTGCCCTTCGCCCCGCCGTTCACCGAATGGGCAGAGGCGTTCACGCACCCGGCGATCATGGACGCGAGCAAAGCCAGGCAGGAACTCGGCTGGCGACCGCGGTACACCAGCCTCGAGGCGCTGCGCGACACGCTGAACAGGCGCTAGCGTCCCTAGTGTGCTGTCGGTGTGGCGTGCGCCAGTGCTGCTAGCTCGCGCAGGGAGTTGACGATGCCGTCTCTGAGGACGTCGAGGTCGGGCACGGTGGCGCGGTCGGCGTATAACCCGAACGTCATCTCGCCGGCGTAGGAGACGACCGCGATCCCGAGCGCGTGGTCGGCCGCGAGCGGCACGATCGGGACGACGTCGATCATCGGCGCGCCGAACGCATACACGCGGCGCGGCGAGCCGGGGACGTTGGTGATCGTGACGTTGAACAGCCGTTTGGCAAACAGCGAGCGGGCAAGGCTCGCGTGCAGTACCGGCGGCGCGAGGTCGGTCAGCCCGGTCAAAGCGCTGGCCGCGCGTGCCTGCCCGCCGGCCTTGTGCCTCTCGGTCGCCGCGGCCACCAGCTCATAGCGGCGCCGCGGGTCGGCCTCGACCACCGGCAGATCGATGAACAGCGAGGAGACCTTGTTGCCAAGCTCGCCGTGGTCTCCCTCGCGGCGGATGTTCACCGGCACCATCGCCCGCAAACCCTGGCGCGGCGGATCCTCCCCGCGCGCGAGCAGCAACTCGCGCAGGGCGCCGGCAGCCGCGCACAACACGACGTCGTTGACGGTCCCGCCCAGCGCCGACCGGACCGTCTGAAGCTCCCGCAGCTCGACATGAGCCGTCGCGATCCACCGCGTCGTACCGATCGGCACGTTCAAACTCGAAGACGGAGCCGCAATCAGCTCGTCATGCACGACCAGATCGAGCACCGCACGCGAACGCTCCAACGCCTCACGCGGATGCATCAGCGCATGCGCGCCCCCACGCGCCACCGCCAGACCCGCGTCGGCCACCAAGCCGACAGCCGCCGGTGGATGCGGCGGCCAACCATGCCCCGTCTCAACAACCGCCACCCCAGCCGCCGGACCAGACGCCGACCGCTCGCCCGGCTCAGGCTCAACGTCCAACAACAGGCCCACGAGATCGACCGACCCCACACCATCGACCAAGCAATGATGCGTTTTATACACCAACGCCCAACCACCACCCACCAACCCATCGAGCAGCACCAACTCCCACAACGGACGGCCGCGATCCAGCCGATGCGAATAGAAATCCGACACCCACTCCAAAAACTCGCGCTCATCACCCGGCGACGGAAGCGTCGCATGACGAACATGCGCCTCGATCTCAAACCGCTGATCACGCTCCCACGACGGCCACGAAAGACCACCCGTACGAGGCACATCCAGCTTCTGCCGATACCGTGGCAACAAATCCAGACGCCGCTCCAGATGCGCACGCACCACCCCAATCCCCGGCGACCCCCCACCCACAACCGGCGCGAACAACAGCGCCCCACCAATATGCATCAACGCACCATCATCCGCCTGCTCAAGCTCCAAAAACGTAGCGTCAAGCGCCGTCAACTGATCATCCACCGGCATCGCGATCCTCAAGTCGCCTACACCCATACTACGCGCCCCACCACCCCCCGCCCGATCAGCCCTGCCGACCCCGACCCGCTTCGACCTGGATCCCAAGCCCCCCAATCGCTGACGCTAGGCCCTGATAGTTCCCGATCAGCAGACACAATTCGATCACTTCGCGGTCACCGAGACTCGCCCGAACCGCGCTCCAGGTCAAATCCGAGATCGCGCGCCGGGCAAGCAGCTCATCGCTCACCGCCAGCAGCATTTGCTGACGGCCCGAGAAAACATCCGCCTGAGCCCCCTCGACCACCCCCGCGACCTCGCCCGGCGTCAACCCCACGCGCAGCGCGATCGGCACGTGCTGATGCCACTCATACGCCGAACAACACTCCCACGCGACCCGCAGGATCACCAGCTCGGTATCACGCCTCGGCAACCGACCGAACGGCATCAGCCGCGCCGAATAGCGCAACCACGCTCGAAACAAACGCGGATGCCGGCCAAGCGTCGCGAAGATACTCGGGGGCCCGGTCCCGGTAACGCGCCCCGCGATCCCAGCCACGAGCCTCGCCAGCGGCCCCAGCTCCCGCAACCGCGCCGGCGCGATCCGAGGCTCGCCGCCCCCCACGGGCACAAGCAACGCCTGCAGCTCAGCGACCTCAGCGCCTCGAACGCGCTTCCGGCTCACCCTCGGATCACGCCCGGTAAAGCGCAGCCGCGACCGAGATGCCCGCCCCCGCAGAGACGAACAGCGCCGTGCCTGCCTCCGACAGGCGCCCCGACTCGAGCCCCACCGCCAGACCGGCCGTATGCGCGCAGCCGAGACCCTCCGGAGCCAACGCCACCCGCTCGACCGGCACCCCGAGACGCGCAGCCAACCCATCGGCAAAACCGGAAACCGACGCCGTCGCGACCAGAAGGTCAACCTCGCCCAAATCCAGTGCCTCCACACCCGCCAACTCACGCACCGTCAACTCGGCACACTCAAGCGCCCGGGCGACAAACGACTCAGCGATCTCCACGGTGAGGATGTTCCGACCCTCACCCGCGATCCCAAGCCGCGCCTCATCGTGCCACTCCACGTAGCTCTGAAACAGCTCGGCGTACTCGGGAAACGTTGCGAACTCGAAGGCCGTAAAGCCCGCGCGGGAGTTGTCTGCGCTCACCAGGACGGCGCCGCCGACCCCTGGAAAGGTGAACCCTTCAGAGACCCCGGGTTCCGGGTCCATGTCGCTCGCGACCACCATCCCGAGCTCGACCGTCCCCGACTCAAGCATGCCGTGAATCAGGTGAATGCCCGTCAGCAGGCCACAGGCGCCGTTGTAGACGTCGAACGAGAACGTTCCGTGACCCGCCGCCGCCGGGTGGCCCAGGTTCGCCCCGATGTCCTCCTGGATCAAAGACGCGAACGCCGGTTCGCTCAGGATCCTGTCGTGGAAGACGCCCGCGTTGATCAGCAGGTCCAGCTCCTCGGCGGTCCGGTCCGCGCGCTCCAGGCACGAGCGGGCAGCTAGGTCGGCAAGCTCGAGCGCGCCCAGGGTCATCGAGCGTTGGTGCGCGCTCGCGGTCGCGGTGGCGCTCGCCTCAATGATCGTGCCCATAGCGCCCGATCAGCTGATCGACCTTGAAGATCACGATCCCCACTTCGAGGCCCGAAGCGATGGACAGCAGCATGACTCTGTCTTCCTTCGCGAAGCGCCCCTCGTTCAGGTACTTCCACATGGCCACGAAATGCGTCGTCGACGAGGTGTTGCCGAACTCGTCGACGGTCACGACCACATGCTTCGGCGCGTGACCCATGATCTCGGAGAACTCCTGCACGCCTTTCTTGATCGCCCGCGCGGACGTCTGATGCGGGATGAAATAGTCGATTTCGTCGAACTCGAGTCCGGCCTGATCGAGCGCCTCACGCAGCATCGGCACCGTGTCCTCGATCCCGACCTCCTGGAGCGCACGGGCATCGCTGTACATAGCCGCCCCGCGCCCGATCTTCGCGGGGAACGCCAGGCACAGGCGACTGTGCTCGGCCAGCGTCGTGAAACCAGCGACCTCGATCCCGGGCGCCCCCTCGGGTGCCCGCTCGAGGATTGCGGCAGCGCCCGCGTCGCCGAGCGTCAGCGAGGCAAGCTGATCGTCCGCGATCGTGCGGATCTCACGCGCGGCATTCACACCCAGTTGTGAGATGTACTCGCCGCTCACGACCATGCCGCGCCGGATCCGGCCCTGTCGAATCAGGTCGTTGAGAATGAATACGCCGGTCATCATCCCCGCGCAGGCGTTCGAGAGGTCGAAGCTCATCGCGCGCCGGGCGCCGAGCCCTTCCTTGAGCGACACGCTCACCGGTGGATCGAGTTGCATCCGCAGGCCGCCGACGTAGTGGGTGATGCTGGACACGATCAGGACGTCGAGGTCCTCCGCGGCGCAGTCCGCGTGCGCCAGGGCGTCGCGCGCCGCGCCGAGCGCGAGCGTGTAGGAGTCCTCGTCCTCGCCCGCGATACGGCGCTCGCGAACCCCCGTCAGTCGTTCAAGATCAATCCCGGTTCGGTGCGCCGTGCTCGCCATCAGCTCATCGCTACTCAGCCGCCGCTCGGGAATCGAGGCGCCGATGCCGACGAAACGGCTCGTGTAAGGCCCACTGCTGGGTGAGCCGTCGGCGCCGCCCTCCAACGCCATCCAATGCTCGCCACCGTTTCCTGACCTGTCGCTGTTCTCGCTCATAAGCCCATTCTCGCTAACCATCCGAACCGTGTACGTGGTAGTTACTCTACGCGGATCGCCGCTCTCGCCGCGGGCGTAGGCCAGCTTCTGGCGTCACGGGCCTCCTTGCGGCGCTGTCGCCCACTCGGGCACGCGTCCACGGATCAGGTCCGCCGCGCGCTCGGCGATCATGATCGTCGGGGCGTTGGTGTTGCCGCCGGGGATGATCGGCATGATCGACGCGTCCACGACGCGCAGGTTATTGAGTCCGTGGACGCGAAGGCTGGAGTCGACCACCGCGTCATCGCCCGCATCGCTCATCCGGCACGTACCGACGGGGTGATAAATCAGCATGAGACGCCGGCGCACGTCGGCTTCGAGATCGGTGCGGTCGCGCCGGTCGGGCCCGGGCTTGAGCTCTGAGACGATGATCTCGCGCATGGGGGCCTGTGACGCGATCTCTCGCGCAAGCTGCATGCCGTCGACGAGCGAACGGAGATCGTCGGGCGCGGACAAGCTGTTCGTGATCATGCGCGGCTTCGCGGTGGGATCCGCCGATCGCAGCCAGACGCGGCCGCGCGCCTGCGGTGACACGAGCACGGGCGCGATCACCGCACAGTGGCCATCGTAGGTCTCGGCGCCGTGATCCTCGTAGTACGCGGCGCCCATGTGGAACTGGACGTCCGCCGCCGGCAACCCCGAGCGCGTGCGTACGAACGCGACGACTTCGGCGACGGTCGAAGTCAGTGGGCCCGTACGGCGTAATACCCACTCGGCGAGAGGCTTGGGCTTGTCGGCGCCGTAGAGGGTGGCCTGGTCGGAGACCTCCCAGAGGAGCGTAACGAACGGGTGGTCCTGCAGGTTGCGCCCGACCCCGGGAAGGTTGTGCCGGGCCTCGACGCCGACCGCGCGCAGGTCGTCGGCCGAGCCGATGCCACTCAGGAGCAGTAGTTGCGGCGATTGAATAGTTCCCGCGCTCAGGATCACCTCGCGCTCGGCTCGAATCGAGCGCTCGCGTCGGCGCCCACGCGCGGTTCGGACACCCACCGCTCGGTCGCCCTCGAATTCGACGCGAAGGACCCGCGTGCGAGTCATGAGCTCGAGGTTCGGCCGTTTCAGCGCCGGGCGCAGGAACGCGTCAGCGGCGCTCCAGCGCCGGCCGTCGCGTTGGTTGACCTGGAACATTGCCACGCCGTCCTGCTCGGGACCGTTGTAGTCGGCGCTTCTGGGAATGCCCGCCGCCTCGCTCGCGGCGATCAGACGGCGGTCGACCTCGGCGCGCGGGGAGCGCTGGTTCGACACGCGCAGCGGCCCGCCCGCGCCGTGGAATTCCGATGCGCCGCGCACGTCGTCCTCTGACTTCATGAAGTAGGGCAGGACGTCCCGCCAGCCCCAGCCGCCGGCGCCCTGGGACTCCCAGAGGTCGTAATCGAGCGGGCGCCCGCGGACGTAGAGCATCGCGTTCATCGAACTCGAGCCGCCCAAGCTCTTGCCGCGCGGCACGTAGAGCGACCGGCCGTCGACGTGCGGCTCGGGCTCGGTGCAGAAGTCCCAGTCGAGCTTGGTGTGGAACTGTTTGGCGAAGGCCGCCGGGATCTTGATGTTCGGGCTCCGGTCGCGGCCGCCGGCCTCGATCAGCAGGACACGCGTGGCCGCGTCCTCGCTGAGCCGGCCAGCCAAGACGCATCCGGCTGACCCAGCGCCCACGACGATGTAGTCGAACGCTTCTGACATGCGCTCCTCGTTTTTGGCGTCTACGGCAGGCGTGCCGCAGCTGGAGCCATACCTGGCAGACGGTGCGGACCTGTTTTCACGGCGCGGCGGCAGCGAGCCCGCCCGCGACCTCGACGATGCGCGCGAACGACTCGGGGTCGAGGCTGGCGCCGCCGACGAGCGCGCCGTCGACGTCGGGGAGGCCGAGCAACTGCTTGGCGTTATCGGGTTTCAGAGAGCCGCCGTAGAGGATCCGGACCGCCTGGCCCGCGGGCTTGTCGATGTCCTCCACCAGCGCGCGCACGAACGCCACCGCCTCCTGCGCCTGCTCGGGCGTGGCGGTCACGCCGGTCCCGATCGCCCAGATCGGCTCGTACGCGAGCACGACCTCCGCCAGCCGCTCGACGGGTACCCTCGCGAGCCCCTCTCGGACCTGATGTCGCAGCTTGCGCTCGGTGTCGCCGCGCTCGCGCTCCTGTTCGGTCTCCCCCACGCAGAGGACCGCGACCAGTCCGGCCTCGAGTGCAGCCGGGACCTTGAGCTGCAGGGCGGCGTCGGTCTCCCCGAACAGCTGACGGCGCTCGGAGTGGCCGAGCACCACGCCGTGGACGCCGATCTCGGCCAGCATCGCCCGAGAGACCTCTCCCGTGAACGCGCCCTCCTGCGCCTCGTGCATCGTCTGGGCAAGCACCTGGACCCGCGAGCCGCGCGTGGAGTCGACCATCGGCGCCAGCGCCAGGAAGGGAACGCAGATCCCGATCTCGACGTCGTCCACAGAGGCGATCTTCGGCAGCAGCGCCTGCACGTATCGCTCGGCCTCCGCGATCGTCTTGTACATCTTCCAGTTGCCGGCGATGAAGGCGGTGCGCCGCGGGCTCACGACAGCGCCACCACGCCGGGCAGCTCCTTGCCCTCCATCAGCTCGAGCGAGGCGCCACCTCCGGTAGAGAGGTGGTCGACGCGATCGGCGAGGCCGAACTGCGCCAGCGCCGCGGCCGAGTCACCACCGCCGACCACAGTCGTGCCGCGGCAATCCGCGACCGCCTCGGCCACACGACGGGTCCCCTGCGCGAATGGGTCGAGCTCGAACGCACCCATCGGCCCGTTCCAGAACACCGTCGCGGCGTCCGCGATCACGGCGGCGTACGCCTCCGCCGATGAGTGGCCGATGTCGAGTCCCATCCAACCGTCGGCGACGTCGACGCCATCGAGCGGCCGGACCTCGGTGTCGGCCGAGAACTCGCGGCCGGCGACCAAGTCGCTCGGGAGCCGCAACTTGTCGCCACCTTTCTCGAGCGCCGCGCGCGCGGGTTCGACGCCCTCCGCCTCGCAGATCGAGTCGCCGACGTTGTGGCCCTGCACCTCGAAGAACGGGAAGCACATCGCGCCGCCGACGAGCACGATCTCCGCCCGGTCCAGGAAGGCATCGAGCACGCCGATCTTGTCGGTCACCTTGGCCCCGCCCAGGACCGCCACCAGCGGGCGCTTCGGGTCCTCGATGATGCCGTTCAGCGTCCGCACCTCGCGCTCGAGCAACCGACCCGCGGCCGACGGGAGCAGGTGTGCCACTGCCTCGGTGGAGGCGTGGGCGCGGTGCGCGGCGCCAAAGGCATCGTTGACGTACAGGTCGGCGAGGGCCGCGTAGCGCTCGGCCAGCTCGGGATCGTTCTTGGTCTCTCCCGGTTCGTAGCGGACGTTCTCGAGCATCACCACTTCAACGTCGGGCAGCTCGTCGAGGCTGGGCACGAGCGCGACGTCGACTCCGAGCAGCTCGCTCAGGCGCTCGGCAGCCGGCTTCAGGGACAGCTCCGGCTCGCGGTCCTTCGGCCGCCCGAGATGAGCGGCCAGGATCAGCTGGCGCGCGCCACGGGACCGCAGCTCCTCGAGCGTCGGGAGCGCGGCGCGGATGCGGACGTCGTCGGTGATGCGACGGCGCTCGTCCAACGGGACGTTGAAGTCCACGCGGACGAGCACGCGCTTGCCTTCGGGATCGAGGTCGTCAAGCGTACGCATACACCCGCGCCTGCTGAGCGAGCTCGACGCGCGCTCGAAACCTTCGATGCCCACTCCGCAGGGACACTTAAGAACCTCTCTCGCGAGTGTTTGACGGGAGCCCATGCTACCGCGAGCTGGGAGGGGGGGCCACGCCGCAGGATCTCGCTGATGCGTTCGAGAAGGCAAGCCCGGCGATGGCCACCGGGTCGAGCTGCAGGCTCGTCGTTCGGGGCGCCGTCCCGTGACCCCACGATGCCCACTAAACCTAGGTATACAGTAGGGAGACCGGACCCGATGAGGAGGGCAACGCGTGGCCAGCAGCGTTTCAGAGAAGCAGGCTCGCGACGTCGTCGAAGCGGCGCGCGAGGCGGAGTGGAAGCTGCCGAGTTTCGGGAAGGAGCTGTTCCTGGGCGACTTCCGGCTCGACCTGATCTATCCGCAGCCGCGGCTGGATAAGGACGCGGTCGAGAAGGGTGAGCGTTTTCTCGCGCGGCTGCGCGAGTTCCTGGAGACGGAGGTCGATCCGCTCGAGATCGAGCGCGACGCGAAGATCCCCGACCGCGTGATCGACGGGCTCAAGAGGATCGGCGCGTTGGGGATGAAAGTCTCGGAGGAATACGGCGGGCTGGGTCTGTCGCAGGTGTATTACAACCGGGCGCTCGCGCTTGCCGGTGTCTGGCATTCGGCGCTTTGTACCGTGCTCAGCGCCCACCAGTCGATCGGTGTGGCCGAGCCAATGCGGATGTTCGGCACCGAGGAACAGAAGCGCAAGTGGCTGCCGCTGGTCGCTAAGGACCACATCAGCGCGTTCTTGCTGACCGAGCCTGACGTGGGCTCTGACCCGGCGCGGATGGGTTCGATCGCGACGCCTGTCTACGATGACCTGGTCGCAAAGCCGGTCGAGGGCGGCTACGTGCTGAGCGGTCGCAAGCTGTGGGCGACGAATGGCACGATCGCGGAGATCGCCGTGATCATGGCCAAGGTGCCTAAGAGCGAGGGGCACCGGGGCGGCATCAGCGCGTTCGTGGTGCCGTACGACAGCAAGGGCATCACGGTCGAGCACCGCAACGCGTTCATGGGGCTGCGTGGGATCGAGAACTCGGTGACGCGCCTGGACGAAGTGTTCGTGCCCGAAGAGAACCGGATCGCGCGCGAGGGCGACGGCCTCAAGATCGCGTTGAGCACCCTGAACACGGGCCGGCTAGCGCTGATGGCGATCGCGGTCGGTGCTGCGAAGTGGTCGACGAAGATCGCCCGGGAGTGGTCTACGGAGCGCACGCAGTGGGGTCGACCGATCGGCAAGCACGACGCGGTTGCGCAGAAGGTCGCGTTCATCGCCGGCAGTGCGTTCGGTCTCGAGGCGATGCTCGACGTGGCCGGCCGGCTGGCCGACAACAAGGCCAACGACATCCGGATCGAGGCCGCACTATGCAAGGTGTACGGCTCGGAACTTAGCTGGCGGGTGATCGACCAGCTGCTCCAGGTACGCGGTGGCCGTGGTTACGAGACCGCAGCGTCGCTCAAGGCGCGCGGCGAGAAGCCCGTACCGGTGGAGCAGATGATGCGGGACATGCGGGTGAACCGCATCTTCGAGGGCTCCAGCGAGATCATGCACTTGCTGATCGCGCGCGAGGCGGTGGATCAGCACCTCCAGGCGGCAGGCGACCTTCTCACGCCGGGCGGCGACGTCAAGACGAAGGCGGATGCGGCGCGGCGCGCCGGGCTGTTCTACTCCAAGTGGCTGCCACAGCTGGCTGTCGGCCAGGGCCAGAACCCTCGCTCCTACGACGAGTTCGGTCCACTCGCCACCTACTTGCGCTACGTCGAGCGCTCCTCGCGCAAGCTGGCACGCTCGACGTTCTACGGTATGGCCCGCTGGCAAGCCAAGCTCGAGCAAAAGCAGTCGTTCCTCGGGCGCACCGTCGACATCGGCGCCGAGCTGTTCGCAATCTCCGCAGCCGTCTCCTACGCCGACACGATCGGGCGCGAGCAGCCCGAGCGAAAGTCGGAGGCACTCGAGCTAGCCCAGCTCTTCTGCGACCAGGCCAAGCGCCGCGCCGGCGCGCTCTTCCACGAGCTGTGGGCCAATGACGACGACGCCAACTATGCCGCCGCGCAGCGCGTGTTGAGCGGCCGCTACGCGTGGCTGGAGGAGGGCATTATCGACCCGTCAGGCGACGGGCCGATGATGCCGCCGCTGGTCGAGCCGGCAGCCGCACCCGAGGACACCGCCTCCTCGCGCGACGCGTCCGCAGCCGGCAAGGAAGATGCCGACGAGGCACCCGCGGCCGGGACGGCGGATTAGCGACCCCGTGGTCTGGGCGGTGGCCCATCTGAGAGGGACATCATGACGCTCATCCAAGCCCAGCTGAAGGACCGGATCGGCACGCTCGCGTTCGACCACTACGCCAAGCGCAACGCCCTCGGCGCTGACCTGATCGCCGAGATGCTCGGCAACCTGGACGAGTTCGCCCGCGCGGACGTGGGCGTGGTCGTGATTCGCTCCGCAAGCCACGAGCACGTCTGGTCTGCCGGCCACGACGTCCGCGAGCTACCGGTCGCGGACCTGGATCCGATCCCCTACAACGAGCCGCTCGAGCAGCTGCTTCGAGCCGTGAAGCGCTTCCCTGCACCGGTGATCGCAATGGTGCACGGCTCAGTGTGGGGAGGCGCATTCGACCTCGTGATGGCGTGCGACATCGTCATCTCCGACGAGACAGGGGCGTTCGCAATCACCTCCGCAAAGCTCGGACTTCCGTACAACACGAATGGCGTCCTGAACTTCATGAGCCGCGCTCCACTTGGGATCGTGAAGGAGATGTTCTTCACCGCGGATCCGGTCTCGGCGGACCGTGCGCTGCGCGCGGGATTCGTCAACGAAGTGATCCCCGAGGCCGAGTTGGAGGAGCGCACCTACGCGATGGCGCGGACGATCGCTTCCCGTTCCGCGGCCGCGGTCGCTGCCGCCAAGCACGCCATGCAGGAACTGAGCCACGCGGCGGCAATCAGCCCGAACACGTACGAGCGGCTCCACGGCCTTCGCCGTGACGCCTATTTCGGACCTGAGTATCACGAGGGCATACAGGCCTTCGTGCAGAAGCGCCCGCCGGACTTCGCAGCCGCGCGCGCTCGCGCCGTCGACGCAGGCGACGGCAACCGCGACGCTCCAGTGGCGTCGAGATGAGCCACGGCGTCGATCGCCGAATCGGACGCTAGGACGCGAGAAACGCGGCGAGAGCATCGTGTGTCTGGCGAGGCCGCTCCATTTGCGGCACGTGCCCGCAGTCCAACTCGATGTGACGGGCCTGCGGGAGAGCCTCGGCCACGTGCCGCGCGAACGCGATCGGAACCAACGTGTCGCGGCGACCCCAGATGAACAGGGCATCTGGCTGGAGCCCGCGCAACCTGGGCCAGAAACCGTCGTCACCGTGGGGTGCCTCGAGGTAGATCTGGCGCGCAGCCGCGTAGAACGCCGCGCGCCCAGCGGGCGCGAGATAGGCACGGAGGAACTCGTCGACGCCCGCCGCCGTCCATCCTTGGTCCGCCCCCGGGATGAGGCGGTGCGCGACCGCCTGCACGACGGCGCGTGGAGCGAGCTGGACCAGGCCCAGCTCCGGTCTCACAAGCCGCAGCGCTGGTGCCCACCGGCGGGACCGTCGCCAGGCCAACGACGGCGCGAGCAGTGCCACGCGGTCGACCGACTCGGGATGCTGTAGGGCGACCTCCAGCGCGACGCGGCCCCCGAGGCTGTTACCGATCAGATCGGCCCGGTCGAGCTCGAGCGCGTCGAGGAGGTCGGTCATCGCGCCGGCGAAGAACGGCGCGTCATAAGCTGCGCCGATCGGCTTGTCTGAGTCGCCGAATCCCGGAAGGTCAACGGAGATGACGCGAAAGCGATCAGCCAGCGCTGCGACCGTGAACACGAACGATACCTTGGTGCCGCCCAGCCCATGGATGGCGAGAACGGGCGGGCCAACGCCGGCCTCCAGGGTGGACAGACGCGCGCGACGCGTGACGACTGTTCGAAAGCGCAACCGCCCCGGACTGCTGACTCCGCTCGTCGCTGCAAGGAACCCCACGCCAACGTGCAAGTTGCGACGGACCGCTAAGCGACCCGACCGAAAAGCGCGCATCCCGCCGTCGACGTCACGGGCGATCGCCGACCACGTCCGTGAGTTCGCCGTGAGCGTCGCGTCGGCGCCGCCGCCGGCGCGCTCGAGGCGCGCGCTACCGTCCTCGAGTAGCGCGTCATACGCGTCGCCTCCGGCGACCTCAAGGCGGACGCGCGCGCCACGGCCGTCGGGCTCGAAGGCCGTGCGGTCATAGCGGTCGACCAGTACCTGGAAGGCGGGAGCGTAACCGGTGGCGGCCATGGCGAGCTGCTAGGAGTCGTGTTCCGCGTCGGCGGAGCTCACGCGGCGGCGATTTCGAGCTCCCGCCTGCGCTTGCCGGGAGCGCGGCCGGGATTTGACAGGGCTCCGCGATGTTCGCGGCTCCGACTCCGGCGCGCGACTGCGGATGACCATTAGCCGGGGAGCGTGCTCGCGGCTAGCGGGATGTCGATGTCGATAAAGCCCTGGTCGGGACGGGCGAACCCTCCCACCTCGGTGCGCTCCAAGAGGTAGGGCGCGAGATACCGGCCGACAACCTTCGTCGGCGGCCACCAGAGCGGGTACCAGGCGCTGCGAACGTCCGGGTCGGCGTCTGGTACGGCCGAGCGCACGAACCGCGGCGCGCCGCCCGTGAGCAGCATTCCCCGCAGCACGGGCCGGAACGGCGCGGCGTCGATACGGGCGCCATGACGCGCGGCGACATGGGCGGCCACGGCATCCGCCTGCTGCGCCGCGAGGCCGCCCTGCTTGACCGGGAAATCGACCGCGTCGCCAGCGGCGTAGACATCGGCGAGTCCCTCCACCCGCCCGTACTCGTCGACCGGAATGAAGTCGTCAGGCTGCGTAACCGTCACACCGGCCAGCCCCGGACCGCTCATCAGCGGCAGGGTCACGACGCAACCGACGGCGACCGAATCCCCGGTTGAGTCCAGCGCCACCTCGCCGCCTCGAACTGTCGCGCGCGTCGCGCCGATGAACTCGATCCCCGCCGCGGCCAGCAGCCGACCGACGCTCTCGCTTCCCTGGTCCCCGAACAGCGTCAAGGGACGATCCTCCGGCGTGATGAGGCGGAGCCGGGCCCCGTCGACCTTGTTGCGGGCGAGCTCGCGTCCGGTCATCAGCGCGAGCTCGTACAGCGGCAGGAGCCACCCGGTCATCTTGGGCGCGACGAACGCCACGCTTCGTAGCTCGCCGCTGAGAAGCCGGCTCAGCATCTCCTTCACGGCCGAGCCCGACCCTTCGAGACCGAACGTGATCGCATCGGCAAAGGGCGGTCGCGTCCGGGCGCCGGGGGCCAGGATCAGAGTGTCGAACGCGAGGTCCGGCCCCCCGGCGCAGCTGACCGTGTGCTCGTCGGCAGCCACCGCCGCGACGCTCGAATGGACGAACCCCGCGTCGAACTCCGCGGCGATTTCCGGCAGGGGATGGCGCGCCGCTGAACCCAGCCCGAAGGGCTCCCCCACCGTCAGGGGCCGGTCGACAAACCAATCGTGCTGCGAAACGAGGGTCACCGCGACTCGATCGCCGACCAGAGCTCGCAGCGCGATCAGCGCCTCCAGACCTGCCACGCCGCCGCCGACGATTAGGACCCGGCCCGAGATGGAGCTGTGACCTTCGCTCATGGGGCAGACTAGTCTACGGCGCTTGAGTGGATCGCAAGCGTGGCGGACGGGCTCGACGGCGCGGTTGCCGAATCCTTCGTGGATCCGTCCAAGCCCGCGCTGGGCGCCAACCGCGGGCGACGCTCAACCGAATAGCACCCCGTAGCGCTCGTACTCCTCGACCGGCACCGTGCGCAGCTCCGAGACGGCGTCGGACAGTGCCACCAGCTCGATGTTGGTGGATCGCAGCGCGACCATCATCCCCCACGCGCCGTCATGCACAGCATCGATCGCGGCTAGTCCGAAGCGCGTCGCGAGCACGCGGTCAAACGCCGTCGGTGTGCCCCCCCGCTGCACATGCCCGAGCACCGTAGCCCGTGTCTCAAAACCGGTCCGCTCCTCGATCTCGCGCTCCAGCCGGACGCCGATCCCGCCGAGCCGGGGATGGCCGAACTCGTCAAGCTCGCCGGCGGTGAGCGACATCGTGCCGGCCTTGGGGACTGCGCCTTCGGCAGCCACGACGATCGAGAAGTAGCGACCACGCTCGTGGCGTCGGCGGATATGCCGGCAGGCCTCGTCGATATCGAACGGGATCTCCGGGATCAGGATCACATCCGCACCGCCGGCGAGGCCCGAATGCAATGCGATCCAGCCCGCGTGGCGGCCCATCACCTCGACCACGAGGATCCGATTATGGCTCTCGGCGGTGGTGTGAAGACGATCGATCGCCTCGCTCGCGACCTGTAACGCGGTGTCAAAACCGAACGTCACGTCGGTCGCGCCGAGGTCGTTGTCGATCGTCTTCGGCACACCGATCACATGGACTCCCTCGCCATACAGCTGGTTGGCAACGCCCAGCGTGTCCTCGCCTCCGATCGCGATCAGACCATCGACCCCGTGACTTGCAAGCGTCTCCCGCACCTTTTGGGGACCGCCCTCCCCCTTGTAGGGGTTCGTGCGCGAGCTCCTCAGGATCGTTCCCCCGCGCGGCAAGATCCCACGCGTCGACGCGATCGTGAGCTCCTCGTAGGAATCCTCCAGCAGCCCACGCCAACCGTCGCGGAAGCCAATCACGTCATCCCCATAGGCATCGATCGCTTTGCGTACGACGGCCCGAATCACGGCGTTCAGTCCGGGACAGTCCCCACCTCCAGTGAGCAAACCGATGCGCATCACGCGGCCGTCAGTGAACCTTCTGGGCTTCGTACACCTGCACGAAGTGCAGGTAGTTCTCGGCGATCTCTGACGCGGCCGCGTCCCGCTCGAGTTCGTTGGCGAGGAAAGCTTTCAGCGCGTCCCACCAGATCGAACGGCCGATCGCGAAACCGATGAAGCCATCAATCGGCGCCGCCGCCTCGAGCCAGTGCTCGACCTTCGCGGTCGAGGCGCCGCGGCCGAGCAGAACGCAGGCGACGCCTTCGCGGCCTTCGCCTGACCGAGTCTGGTGGGCGAGCATCGCGGCATCATCGCTCTCGTCGACGCCTTCTATCTTCCACACGTCGACTTCGATTCCAGCGTTCTGGATTTCCTCGATCGCGCGTCGCATCAGCTCCGGTCGGAGCTCGGCGTCATACCGGTCGGTGCCGCCGTCGAGGCTCGCGAGCTGCTCGTCGGTGGCCGGCACGAGCAACTCGAACAGGAACTTCCGGTCGTGCTCGTGCAGCCAATCGGCCAGTCGCTTGAGGCGCCCCAGCTGGCGCTCGTTCAGCACCGGGTCGTCCTCGGGGTTGTAGCGGACCAGAACCTTTGAGAAGTCCGAGTCGAACTCCTCGATGTGGGCGCCGAAGTCCTCGCCGTAATCGAAATCGAACTCATTCTGACCAGACTTCTCAACCGGCATTGCCAACGTTAGCCCGTGCTGGCGCGAGCGCCGGGGGATGTCTGAGCCGAACTGCTCGTCGACGAGTACACCGGTCGCGCCCGGATCGGCCCCCCGCTCCACGGCTTCGAGGGCGCCCTCGAAGATCAGCTGCTTGGCGTCAGCGATCGTCTCGATCTGTTCGGGCGTCGGGTCGCCCTCGATTCCGAACATCTTCTTCTGGAACGACCCGCGATGATCGAACGCCAGGATGTAGAGCTTTCCGTCGTATCCCAAGCCCATTGAACCAATCCTTTAACTAGTAACAGTTACCGCAGTCTAGCTCCGGGGTCGCCACCCCGCTCTGAATCCGTTCTGGATTTGATGACGGTCGGTTCCGGGAGTAGGCTCAACGGCAGCCTGTCGCGAGAAGAGGAGCGTTGTGATGAAGGCACTTGTGTTTGGCGGCGTGGGCGAGCGGTCATGGGACGCAGTCGACGATCCCGGCATCCAGGACCCGACGGACGTGATCGTGAAGGTGGACACGACGACCATCTGCGGGACGGATCTGCACATCCTCAAGGGCGATGTCCCGGCGGTGACTGAGGGGCGCATCCTCGGACATGAGGCCGTCGGGACGGTGGTCGAGACCGGCTCGGCAGTGAGCAGCCTGCATCAGGGCGACAGGGTGCTCGTTCCCGCCATCACCTCGTGTGGGAGCTGCTTGCCCTGCAAACGAGGCCTGGCCGCGCATTGCGAGGCTGTCGGAGGGATCGGATGGATCTTCGGCCACCTGATCGACGGGGTCCAGGCAGAGTTTGCTCGCGTTCCGTACGCGGAGACCTCCGTTCACCTCGTGCCAGAGGACATATCCAACGAGCAAGTGGTCTTCCTCGCAGACATTCTGCCGACGGGGTACGAGATCGGCGTGCAGAACGGCAGGGTAAAGCCCGGCGACTCGGTTGCCGTCGTGGGGGCCGGTCCGGTGGGACTCGCGGCGATGATGACAGCCACGGTCGCTGGCGCGAGCCGCATCATCGCCGTCGACCTTGCCGCTTCCCGCCTCAAGGCCGCCGAGGACGTCGGCGCGACGCACACGGTCGTTAGCGGCGAGAACGCCGAGCAGCAGATCCTCGACATCACCGATGGTCGCGGCGTCGACGTCGCGATGGAGGCGGTGGGCGTTCCCGCCACGTTCGACCTCTGCACGCGTATCGTCGCCCCCGGAGGTACGGTCGCGAACATCGGCGTCCATGGCGCACCGACAACGTTGCATCTGGAGGAGCTCTGGATCAAGAACATCACGATCACGACCGGTCTTGTCAGCGGGTCGACGATCCCGACTCTCCTGCAACTGGTGCGCGATGGTCGCATCGAACCGGAACGGCTCGGGACCCACCAGTTCAAGCTCGAAGACATCACGCAGGCCTACGACGTGTTCGCCGCCGCGGGCGAAAACGATGCCCTGAAGGTCGTCCTGACGAACTGACCAGACGACTGATCTCGGCCATGCTCGGCGAGCACGAACCACGAGGGGATGGGCGTCTGCCTGTAATCGAGGAGCTCCCGCGCGGCGATCCCTCGCCTCGAGATCGCGCCCGCCGTGAGGTTGGCGACGTCGAGTGACCGAACCCGAGCCCGACATCGGCGTCTCGGACATCAACGGGCTGCCGCATGCCCTTCGTGACACGGACGCCCTCGCCGAGCGGATGGCCGGCAAACGCGTCGCGGTGTTCCTCGATTACGACGGCACGCTCACCCCGATCGTCGATCGACCTGAGGACGCGGTCATCTCCCAGAGCATGCGCGAAGTCGTGCGGGGGCTGGCCCGTCGCTGCACGGTGTGCGTGGTCAGCGGTCGCGATCGCGCCGTCGTCCAGCGATTGATGGGCGTCGACGACCTGGTGGTCGCCGGCAGCCACGGGTTCGACATCTGGAGTCCGGAAGGTGGAGCGATCGAGCGCGAGGAGGGCACCAGCTTCGCGGGCCTGCTCGGCAGGGTCACGGACACGGTGCGCCACCAGGTCGCCTCGGTGGAGGGCGCTGTCGTCGAACCGAAGAAGAGCTCCGTCGCCGTCCACTACCGCCTCGTCGAGGAGCACGAGCGGCCGCGGATCAAGGCGATCGTCGATGCCGTGCTGGCGGCGGAGCCTGACGCTCTTCGGGTGACCCCGGGCAAGATGGTGTACGAGATCCAGCCCAAGATCGACTGGGACAAGGGTAGGGCGGTGCTCTACCTGCTCGAGGCTCTCGGGCTCGACGGAGAGGACGTGCTCCCGCTCTATGTCGGCGACGACTACACCGACGAGCACGCGTTCCAGGCGCTGTCCGGGAGGGGCATCGGGATCCTCGTGGCGGATCCTGCCGACCCGGAGGTCGCCGGGCGGGGTACGGGGGCCGCCTATGTCCTCGGTGACACGCGCGAGGTGGAGCGGTTCCTGGACGGGCTGGCCCGCTTGGCCGATGTTGATGAACAGAGATACGCGGCGGACGAGTTCATGCTCGTATACGACGGCTTCGATCCGGGCGAGGAGGGGCTGCGGGAGACGCTGACCTCGACCGGCAACGGCTACTTCTGCATTCGTGGCGCCGCGGAGTGGGAGGAGTCGGGCGACGTGCATTACCCCGGCACGTACGCGCACGGCGTGTACAACCGGCAGACCACGATCCTCGGCGGGCATCCCGTCCCGAACGAGGATTTGGTCAACTTGCCCAACTGCTTCTCGCTGGCGCTCCGCGTCGAGGGTGAGGACCCGATCCGGCTCGCGAACGTCGACCTGTTGGCCTACCGGCATGCGTACGACGTCCGCCATGCGCTGTTGACTCGCGAGCTGCGCTTCCGGGATCGAGCCGGACGCGTGACGAGCCTGAGGAGCCGGCGGTTCGTGAGCATGGGCCGGATGCACCTGTCGGCGGTCAGCTGGGAGCTCGAGGCCGAGAACTGGTCGGGGCGAGTCGAGGTGATCTCAGCGCTCGACGGGCGGGTGGTCAACCGCGGTGTGGCCCGCTACCGGGAGCTCGAGGGCCGCCACCACGATCCCCAGGGGCCCCGCATCTATGCCGACGACGTGATCGCGCTGAAGGCGCGCACGCGTCAGTCGAGGATCGAGATCGCGGAGGCCGCGCGAACCCGCATCTACCGCGGCGACGAGGAGCTGGAGGTCACGCGCGCCACCCACCAGATGGAGGATTACATTCACCAGGTCCTCGCGTTCGACGTGCAGCGGGGCGCCGCGGTGCGGGTCGAGAAGATGGTCGCGCTCTACACCTCGCGCGATCGCGCGATCAACGAGCCGATGGCCAATGCGGGCAAGAGCGCCGTTCGCTACCCCACGTTCGCGGAGGCGCTGGAGGGCCATTTGGACGCCTGGGAGGAGCTGTGGGAGCTCTGCGACGTGCGACTGCCCCGGGAGCAGCGGGTGCAGTTCCTGCTTCGCCTGCACATCTCACACGTGCTGCAGACGTGCTCGCGCCTCACCCCCCACCACGATGCCGGAGCGCCGGCCCGCGGCCTCAACGGCGAGGCGTATCGCGGGCATGTGTTCTGGGACGAGCTCTACGTGTACCCGTTCCTGAACTACCGGCTGCCCGAGGTCACGCGCGGACTTCTGATGTATCGCTATCGGCGAATCGGGGAGGCCCGCGCGAGCGCCAGCGCTGCGGGCTTCCGAGGGGCGATGTATCCGTGGCAGAGCGGGAGCGATGGCGAAGAGGAAACGCAGGTCATCCATCTCAACCCGCTGTCCGGGCGCTGGGAGCCGGACCTCAGCCGCAACCAGCGCCACGTCAACGCGGCGATCTTCTACAACATCTGGCACTACTACCAGGTGACCCACGACCTCGACTTCCTGCGCGACCACGGCGCGGAGATGATGCTCGAGATCGCCCGTTTCTGGTCGTCGATCGCTCATTTCAACGCGGACCGCGACCGCTGGGAGATCCACGGCGTGATGGGCCCGGACGAGTTCCACGAGAAGTACCCCGGCGCGAGCCAGGGCGGACTGCGCAACAACGCCTACACCAACGTGATGGTCGCCTGGATCTGCGAGACCGCACAGAGCGTGCTCGACCTGCTTCCCGCGAGCCGACGCGGAGTCATGCGGGCGCGGATGGGTCTGAGCGACGAGGAGATCCAGAGGTGGAAGGAGATCAGCCGCAAGATGTTCATCCCCTTCCACGGCGAGGGGATTATCAGCCAGTTCGAGGGCTACGAGGAGCTGGAGGAGCTCGACTGGGAGGACTACCGCTCCAGGCACGGCAACATCCAGCGCCTCGACAGGATCCTGCGAGCGGAGGGGAACGATCCTGACCGCTACAAGCTGGCCAAGCAAGCGGACACGGTGATGCTGTTCTTCCTGTTCTCCGACGACGAGCTGCGCCGGCTGTTCGAGCGGCTCGGCTACGAGTACGCGGATGACACGGCCCGCAGGACCATCGCCTACTACGACCAGCGCACCTCGCACGGGTCCACGCTGAGCTTCGTCACGCACGCTGGCGTCCTCGCCGCGATCGACCCCGAGAGCTCGTGGCGGCGGTTTCTCGTCGCGCTGGAGAGCGACGTCGGCGACGTTCAGGGCGGTACCACGATGGAGGGCATCCACCTGGGGGTGATGGCCGGCACCCTGGACCTCGTCCACCGAGCCTACCTCGGGACCCGGATCATCGACGACGTGGTCTACTTCAAGCCGACGCTCGTCGATCGACTGGACGGGCTTTCGCTGTCGTTGCAGGTCCGCCACACGGCAATCAGGGTCTCATTGCGCGGAGCCGAGCTGACAGTTGCCGCCCTCGCCGATGGCTACAGCGGGCCGATCAGCGTCGGCGTCGGCGACGTCGTTCGCGAGCTACACGGCGGCGAGAGCGCCACGTTCACGATCGCCGGCCCGGCGGCGACGGCCCGCGGCACGGGCTGGCCTGGCGCGAACGCTGCGCGAGCCTGATACGCCGAGCGCAAGCACCGCATGGGTCATGTGCGTTACGGCTGCTGGTCGTTCCCGTTCTTGGTTGGTGCAACGCCTTCGATCAGCGATCGGCCGGTCATCTCGGCCGGCTGTTTGATGCCTAGCAACTGCAGGACCGTGGGCGCGACGTCGCCGAGGATCCCCGCGCCGCGGAGCGCGAGCCCGGGAATCGTGACCACCAGCGGTACCAGGTTGGTCGAGTGGGCGGTGTTGGGGCCGCCATCGTCCTCGAGCATGTGATCCGCGTTGCCGTGGTCGGCGGTGATGACGCACGTGCCTCCGGAGGCGTGCACCGCTTCGATCACCTCGCGCAAACACCGGTCGATGGTCTCGACGCCCTTGACCGCGGCCTCGATCACACCCGTATGACCGACCATGTCGGCGTTGGCGAAGTTGATGACCCCGAACGTCGGCGAGTCGCTGCGCCAGGCATCAACGAACGCGGCCGCGATCTGCGGAGCGCTCATCTCGGGCTTGTGGTCGTAGGTGGGGACTTCACGCGCCGATGGCACGAGCACGCGCCGCTCGCCCTCGCACGGCCGCTCGTCACCGCCGTTGAAGAAGTACGTCACGTGCGCGTACTTCTCGGTCTCGGCCACGTGCAGCTGTCGCACGCCCTGCCGCGCGATCACAACCGGCAGCGTCGTCGCCGGATGCTCGGGCGCAAACGCGACCGGGTACGGGAAATCTTCCTCGTAGCGGGTCATGGTGACATAACGATCGACCGGCGAAACCCCGCCGCGATCGACCTCGCTGAACCCCGGCTCAGCGAGCGCACGGGTGATCTCGCGCATCCGATCGGGACGGAAGTTGAACGCGATCACCGAGTCACCCGGGCGAATCCGCGCCTCCTCCCCAACGAGCACGGGCGTTATGAACTCATCGGTCTCCCCTCGCTCGTAGGCACCCCGCGCTGCATCCGCCCCCGTGTCGGCAACGTGCTCCGCCCGCCCGTGGACCAGCAGGTCATATGCGCGCTGGAGCCGGTCCCAGCGGCGATCGCGATCCATCGCCCAATAGCGCCCGACGACCGAGCCGACCCGCCCGGCATCCACCTCTGCCATCCAGCCCTCGACGGTTTCCAGATAGCTCGCGCCCGCGGTCGGCAGCGTGTCGCGACCGTCGGTGAAGGCGTGCACCACCAGGTCCGGTACGCCGAGCTCGGCCCCGAGCCGGATCAGCGCCTCGACGTGCCCGAAGCCGGAATGCACCCCCCCGTCGGACACCAATCCGATCAGATGCACGCGCTCGGTCGCCGTAAGCGCCTCGCGCAGCACGGGGTTCTCGGCAAGCTGGCCGCGTTGGACGGCATCGTCGATGCGCGTGAGATCCTGCATCACGACCGCACCGGCGCCGAGGCTCAGATGCCCAACCTCCGAGTTGCCCATCTGGTGATCCGGGAGACCCACTGCGCGGCCGGACGCCTCCAGCCGGGCGTGTGGATACTCCGACCACAACTCGTCGAACACCGGGGTGCTCGCAAGCGATATCGCGTTGCCCGGTCCGTCAGGTGCGAGCCCCCAGCCGTCCAGCACGATCAGCACAGCACTGGAAGCGGGCAGCGCCTGCGCACCGCGTGGCAGCGTCATCAGCCCAGGCCGCCGCGGGCCGTCGCCCGCTCGGGGGTTTTCGTCATCACCGGACGCTACGCATCTGGCTCATCATCAGTCAAGCCTCCCAGAATCCGCCGGCCGGTGCTTGCTGACAGGCGATCGAGCGATTCGGTCTGCCCGACGCGCGGCTGCGATCCGGGCACGCCGCCCGGGTCAGGCACCGAGCGGTCGGCAGCACAATCCGCAGACTTGCGCGGCGCTATACGGATGGCGCAACCGCGCACCGGGGCTATGGTCGCATTTTGAAGACGAGCTTGAGGAGGTCACATGTTCAGCAACGTGCTCGTCGGCGTCGATGGCCGGCAAGGAGGTCGCGATGCGATCGCTCTCGCCAGGCAACTCGCCACGCCAGACGCGAGCATCGCGCTGGTGCACGTGGGTCGTGCCCTGCATGACCTCGCAGAGCAGCGGGATGCCGACTTGCTCGTCGTCGGGTCCTCCAGGCGTGCGCTGCTCGAGCGCGCGGTGACGGCAGACGACTGTGGTGCCCCACTCAACGGCGCTCCTTGCGCGATCGCGCTCGCTCCGCGCGGCTACGCGGATGCGGCGCATCGCCTCGTCCGGCTCGGCGTTGGCTATGACGGTTCGGCGCAGAGCGTGTGTGCCATGAGCGCGGCGCGCGCCCTCGCCGCACGCGATGCAGCAGCCCACATCAAGGCGCTCTGGGTGGTCTCGCTTCAGAAGGTACGCGAGGAGCAACCGATCCCCGCGGACTGGCCTGGGGCAATCGTGGAGCTGCTGCACCGATGCTCTCAGCGCCTGCGGGAGCTGGGAGATGTTGACGGAGCGGCGGCGTTCGCCGGACCAAGAGAGGAGCTCGCCCGCTTCGGCAACGAGCTCGACCTGCTGATCGTGGGCTCGTGCAGCGATGGCCCGATCGGACGGCTCGTTCACGGAAGCGTTTCCAACTACCTCGTCGGCCACGCGCCTTGCCCGCTGCTGGTGCTGGCGCGCAGCGAGAGCCGCGACGAGGTCGACAACGACCGAGAGCCTCAACTAAGCTTGATTGTCACCGAGTCGTACTGATCGTCGAAGGTTCACACGCGTCGTGGTCGTGAAGGCTCAGCTCCGGTCCCCCGGGTGATCTCGTCAGGTAGGAATGATCGTGGGAGGTAGCTCTGATCGGCAACAAACCTGAAGACCTCCTGGTAATCGACCTGATGACCAACGAGGTCATCACGTGCTCGCCTGACGCGGATCTCGCGACGGCCGCTGCAATCCTTGCTCGCAGAGGCGTCCATGCCGTGTTCGTTTTCGACGGGGGCGATCCGTCGGGGGTCCTGACTGACTTCGATCTGCTCGCCGGCGAGTGGCTTGCGGACGATGCCGAGGGCCTGCGTGTCATGCGAACCATGACCGTCGGAGAGCTAATGACCTCGCCGGTCGAGGCGATCGGCGCAGACGCGCTCGCATCCGACGCCGCAGCGCGCATGCGCCAGCTGCATCTCAGCCGACTGCTCGTGATCGACGGGACTGGGTTCGCCGTGGGCGTGATCTCCGCCTCAGACCTCGTCGCGCCGTTGGGCAGGACCACGGGCGAGCGCCGCTGCGTTCGGGACGTGATGAGCCATGCGATCGTCACGTGTCCGCCTGAAAGTTCAGTCGAGTCCGCGTGCCGCGCGATGACCGAGCGCCGCTCGCGATCCATCGTGGTCGTCGACGAGAGCGGTCGAGCCGTGGGGGTGATCACCGGCAGCGATCTGCTGTCGCTATACGAGGTGAGCGGGCAGCACGACACCGTAGCCAACCTGATGACGGCGCCCATCACTTGTGCCCCGGATCTTGCTCTGTCCGAGGCGGCAAACTTGATGATCGAGCACGAGGTGCATCGTCTGGTGGTCGTAGATCCCGCTCGACCCGAGGGCGCACCGATCGGGATCATTTCGACGTCGGACATCGTCGCCGAGATGGCGCAAGAACACTCCGTTTGGCGACAAGCTGAGGACTGAGCGAGGCCGAGCACTCAGGCAGCGGCCTGCGCCGGCGCGCTCAGCCTTCTTTGCCGAACCGGGGGTGACGCGCAACCTGCATGATCCGCTCGAGTTGCTGTCGACGTCGAGCTTCTAGAAGGTGCAAGAGCCTGGCCCGGCGCTCGTTGTGCCCGCGCAGATCTCGGTAGCGATTCCACTGTTCGGATCCGGTTTCGCCAACTTTCTCGTTGTTCTGGTGAGTAGCCATAGAAGCACCGTAACCGCACGGCGGCCGCGCTCAATCCGGTCAATCGGGCAGATCGTCCGGGTGAACGTGCAAGTCGACTGCGGCTTTGCCGCGAAGGGGGGTATCTATCTAACTCAGGTAGGGTGGCGAAGTGCCTCAGACGGGCAAGGACCACCCGGGCTCGTACGCGGAGCTGCTGGTGTGGTTTCCGGACGAGGCTGCCTGCTTCGACTACCTTGAGTGGCTGCGGTGGCCGGACGGGTTCCGGTGCCCGAGGTGCGCGGGCCGGGGCGGGTGGAGGCTGAGCAGCGGTCGTTGGGAGTGCCCGGTCTGCGGTCGTCAGGCGTCGGTCACGGCGGGGACGATCTTCCACCGCACGCGGACGCCGCTGCGGTTGTGGTTCGCGGCGGCGTGGGAGATGACCAGCCAGAAGCACGGCGTCTCCGCGCTGGGGATCCAGCGGTCGCTGGGGCTCGGTTCCTACCAGACGGCGTGGGCGATGCTGCACCGCTACCGCAACGCGATGGTCCGTCCCGGCCGTGAGCGCCTTGCCGGCTGGGTCGAGGTCGACGAGGCATACCTGGGCGGGGTTGAAGGCGGTGTCTTCGGCCGGCAGACCGACACGAAGGCGATCGTCGCGATCGCGGTCGAGATCAAGAACCCCAAGGGTTTCGGGCGGATTCGACTGCAACGCGTCGACGACGTCTCCAAGGACAGCTTGATCGCGTTCATCGAAAGTGCGGTCGAGCCGGGCGCGACTGTTCACACCGACGGGTGGCAGGCCTATTGGACCGTGCCCGAGCACGGCTACGAGCACGAGCGGACGATCATGCGCGCCCAACACGATCCCGCTCACGTGGTGATGCCGGGCGTCCATCGCGTCGCGAGCCTGCTCAAGCGCTGGCTGCTTGGCACCCACCAGGGGTCCGTGGGACCCGAGCACCTCGACGCGTACCTCAACGAGTTCACGTTCCGCTTCAACCGACGTGGGTCCCGGCGTCGAGGCCTGCTCTTCTACCGACTGCTCGAGCAAGCGATCCTCGCCGACCCCATCACATACCGAAGCCTGATCGTCAACCCACGCCCCGGACGCCCACGACCAACGCTGCCAATCCGCTCCCCGGCACGCCGGCCAGGCGAGAGGCCGTGGCGCGACCCAACCTGACTCAAATAGATACCCCCCTGCCGCGATAGGGCCTTTGAGCAACTGGCAGTCGGCGTTCAGCAACGGCGCTGGGAGGAACAAGCGGTAACAATGAAGATTCTGGTCGTCGGTAGCGGCGTGATCGGAACTGTCTATGGCGCTCATCTGATGGCCGCCGGCCACGCCGTTTCGGTGCTGGCGCACGGTGCGCGGACTGATGCCGTAGCACGTGAGGGACTACGCGCGCGAGACGTTCTCACTAATGCGGTGACCGATTCGCCGGCGCCGGTCCTAGACCAACCCGACGCCGAGCCCTTCGATCTCGTGCTCGTCGCTCTGCGTCGCGATCATCTCTCCAGCGCGACGGCTCAGCTCGCCAAGCTTGCTGGGGACCCGCTTGTGCTGTTCTTCGGCAACAACCCTGAAGGCCGTGTTGGCTTGCCCGCCGACGTCCCGCGCCCGGCGTACCTGGGTTTCCCCGGCGTCGGCGGCACGATCAGAGAGGGTGTGGCGGAGTACGTCCTCATAGCGCAGCAGCCAACGGCACTCGAGGAAGCTGTCGACCCGCGGCTGGCCCACTTGCGCCGGGCGCTTGAGAGCCGGGGATTCGCTGTCCGACTCGCCGCGAATATGTCGGGATGGCTTGCCTATCACGCCGTGTTTGTCGCGAGCGTCTCCGCGGCCTTGTACCGGTGTCAGACCGACCCGAACCGCCTCGCCGGCGACCGAAGCGCGCTTCGCTTGATGTGTAAGGCCATCACCGAGGGATTTTGTGTCCTGCGAAACCAGGGCGTCGCCGGGCTCCCACGCAACCTGGCGGTGCTGCACACCCGCGCGTTGCAGCCGATGGCGGTTCGCTACTGGGCGCGCAGCATGCGTTCGCCGATGGGCGAGCTTGCGTTTGCCGCTCACGCTCGACACGCGGAGCCCGAGATGCGAGCACTGGCGCGAGACGTGCTGTGCCGCCTCGGTCACGGTGACCAACAAGACGCGCTACGTCTGCTCCTAACAGCACCCGGTTGATGAGGCGCAGTCGAGCGGCCCCCAGGGGCCGCTCGACTGGCATCGAATTTATGACTCGGGGGACTAGGGTTCGAGCACGATCCGTGCGGCGACTCGGCCGGCTTCGACGTCGGCGATGGCCTCGTTTACTTGGTCGAGGGGTCGCGTTTCGCGGATCACGCGTGTCTTGCCGGCGTGGTGCAGCTCGAACACCTCGCGTAGGTCCTTTCGTGTGCCGACGATCGAGCCCGCGATCGTGATCCCGTTGAGCACGGTTTCGAAGATCGGGAGCTTGACTTCGTTGTCCGCCGGCAACGCGACGAACACGAGCTTCCCGCCGCGACGCAGCGTCCCGTATGCCTGCTCGAACGCACGCGGCGAGACGGCCAGCGCGATCGCCTGGTCGGCCCCGCCGAGCCGCTGGATCGCCGCGACCGGATCTTCCTTCTTGGCGTTGATTGTGAACTCGGCGCCGAGCTCGCGCGCGAGCTCGAGCTTCTCATCGATGATGTCGACCGCGACGACTCGACCTCCGGCGATCGCCGCGTACTGGATCGCGAGGTGTCCGAGGCCGCCGACGCCGAACACGGCCACGAAATCAGACGAGCGGGTGCCCGCCACCTTGACCGCCTTGTAGGTGGTCACGCCCGCGCAGGCGAGCGGCGCGGCGTCGAACGGGTCGACGCCCTCGGGGACCTTGACGACGTACCGGGCGTAGGCGGTGGCGTACTCGCCGAAGCCGCCGTCGATCGAGTAGCCCATGTTCTCCTGCTCGTGGCACAGCGTCTCCCAGCCGTCCGCGCAGTAGTTGCAGCAGCCGCACGCGTAGCCGAGCCATGGCATCGCGACGCGGTCACCGACGGCGACCTTGTGGGTGAGGTCACCGACGGCATGCTCGCCGGCCGCGAGCTCGGTAACGATGCCGACGCCCTCGTGACCGGGTATGAACGGCGGCGAGGGTTTGACCGGCCAGTCGCCGTGCGCGGCGTGGATGTCGGTGTGGCAGAGGCCACACACCTCGACCTTCACGCGCAACTGCCCCGGTCCGAGCTCTGGCATCGGGACCTGCTCGACGCTCAGCGGGCTGTCGAAGTCGTGGACTACCGCGGCGCGGTAGCTGGTGGGTGCAGCCTGTGTGGTAGCGGGCTGGGGAGTGACTGTGGTCGCCATAGCTTCCTACTTCCTTCTGGATGATCGGCCCTTGTCGGGTCGTTCTGGCTGGGGTTGAGCGGGTGCGGCGTCAAAAGCGCCGCGATCGTTGTCACGGTGTGCGAGAGATGAAATGCACCCCCTCGAGGCCCTCGAGGGAGAACCCCTCGGCGGCGCCGGGCGCGACATCGATCAGAAACCGCGGCGTGCCCCACCGCTCGTACTGGTCTTTGTCGATGTAGAACGGTGCGCCGCCGATCTCGCCGAGCCGCACGTCATGAAGCGCGACCGGCAGCTCACCGTCCTTGAGGCAGATCGCGGAACTGCCGTCGCAGCAGCCCCCAGACTGGAAGAACGCGAGCCGGCCGTGGGCGGCCTCGAGGCGATGAATCACCTCGAGGGCCGCCGGGGTCGCCCCAACGGGAGGCCCACTATCGCGATCCGCGGCCTCCATCTCTAAAAGAACCCCATCGGGTTCTGGTCGTAGCTGACGAGCAGGCACTTGGTCTGCGAGTAGTGCTCGAGCATCATCCGGTGGTTCTCACGACCGACGCCCGAGCTCTTGTAGCCGCCGAACGCGGCGTGCGCGGGGTACTGGTGGATAGCAGTTGGTCCAAACGCGACCGGCCTTGATCGCGCGGCCCATCCGGAACGCGCGGCTGCCGTCACGCGTCCACACGCCGGCGCCGAGCCCGTACAGCGTGTCGTTGGCGATCTCGAGCGCCTCGGCCTCATCACGGAATGTCGTGACCGCGAGCACCGGCCCGAAGATCTCCTCCTGGAAGACCCGCATCTTGTTGTGGCCCTTGAGCACCGTCGGCTCGAAGTAGTAGCCGCCGGCGAGGTGCTCGCCGACCTCCGGGCGACTGCCGCCGATCAGCACCTCGGCGCCCTCGTCACGGCCGATCTTCACATAGCTCTCGATCTTCTCCAGCTGCGCGACCGAAACCTGCGGGCCCATCATCGTCTCGCGGTCAAGCGGATCGCCCTGCCTGATCGCGGCAATCCGCTCCAGGCACCGCGCCATGAACTCGTCGTAGATCGACTCGTGAATCAGCGCCCGAGACGGGCACGTGCACACCTCGCCCTTATTGAACGCATACAGCACCAACCCTCGATCGCCTTATCGAGAAATGCGTCGTCGGCCGCCATCACATCCTCGAAGAAGATGTTCGGCGACTTCCCGCCCAGCTCGGTCGTCGACGGAATCAGGTTCTGCGCCGCGTAGCTCATGATCAGCCGACCCGTCACCGTCTCGCCGGTGAACGCGACCTTCGCGATCCGCTTGTTCGACGCCAGCGCCTTGCCGATCCCGGCGCCCGGACCGTTGACGATGTTCAACACCCCCGGCGGGAGGACGTCGCCGATCACCTCGGCAAGCTTCAACAGCGACCACGGCGTCGGGCTCGCCGGCTTGATCACCGTGCAGTTACCCGCGGCCAGCGCCGGCGCGATCTTCCACGCCGCCATCAAGATCGGGAAATTGAACGGGATGATCTGCCCCACGACCCCCAGCGGCTCCTGGAAGTGATACGCGTACGTCTGATCATCGATCTCCGAGATCCGGCCCTCCTCAGCGCGCACGGCGGCCGCGAAATACCGGAAGTGATCGGCCGCGAGCGGGATGTCCGCCGCCAGCGTCTCACGGACGGGCTTGCCGTTCTCATAACTCTCCGCGACCGCCAACATCTCCAGGTTCTCCTCGATCCTGTCGGCGACCTGGTTCAGCACCGCAGCACGCTCGGCCGGCGAGCGCCCGCCCCACTCATCCTTCGCCGCATGCGCAGCATCGAGCGCCAGCTCGATATCCCGCGCACCGGAATACGCGACCTCGCAAAACGGCTCCCCCGTCGACGGAGTCAGATTCTCCCTGTACTCCCCGGTCGTCGGAGCGATCCACTCGCCGCCGATGAAGTTGTCGTAGCGCTCCTGCAGCTCGACAGGACTACCCGACCGGCCGGGCGCTGTGTAGGTGGTTAAGTCAACAATGGCCATGTCTGCTCCTCGGTATTAGACGTTTCAAAAAACCCGCTGAATTAGGCTCCGGCCTCCGATGCTCTGCCACGCAGGTTGACCTGCCAGTTCAGCAGCGGCAACAGCAGCAAGATCCCGCCGACGATGAGCAGGACGATGCCTGCCAGGGTGGCGAGCGTCCCAACTACCGACCAACCCCACGCGCCGAGCAACAGCCCGCGGAGTGTCTCGCCCTCAAACAACGTTGCCTTCTCGGCCGCGAGGGTCGTGTTCTTCGGAGCGGCGATCGACAGGGCACTGACCTGTGAGTAGGTCTTGCCACCGGCGATCTTCGAGAGGTGGACGTTGATGAAGTTGTTAGCGTAGGCCTTGGCCTGGTCGCCGCTCAAAAGCTGCTGACCGGCGTACTGCTTGACCCCGGGCAGCAAAGCTGGGCTTCCCGCGGCCGGGAAGAAAATCTTCTGCGGAGCGAGCTGATCGTGCACCACCTGCTTTGTGTAGCTCCCTCCGACAAGCGCCAGGACGCCAACCAGCATCATCCCCGCAGCAGCGACCGCGGCGATCGTTGTGAGGCTTGTGAGCTTGGCCAACAGCCTGCTTCGCGGCGGCCTGGTTGCGGGTGACCTTGAAGTCGACGTAGCGGGTTCAGGGTCCGGATGAGCCACACCATTCGTGGCAGTGGCCACCGGTGGACCCGGGGTGATCGTGTCGGGCATGCTGCCCTCCTGGTGCAAGGAACCCCCGTCTGGGGCGGGTTCCTGCGTATTGGAACGGCGTTTCTGTCACTTCCGGACGAAACGGCCCGTGAGGTCAGCGAGAGGCAGAACTTGCCCGGCGGGGGCCTGCGCGAGAGATCCGAGCAGTCGTGGCCGATAACGACCTTGCGATCGAGTGTACTCCTATACGCGTGTAACTAGCAACAGTATGTTCTGACGTTGCGGCAGCCGACCGCCAGCGACCGGAATCGGGCGCTTCCAATAGTTGACGCATCAGGCTCCTGTTGCTGTGACGGCGGCGGTCGGACTCGGCCCGCGGAACCCGCACCCACGCGCAGCGCCGCGCCGACTAGCATCGCTGGTAACGCTACCGAGGGGATACCAAGCTCATGTCCAAGTGGGTATACGACTTCGCGGAAGGCTCGAGGGAGATGCGCGAGCTGTTAGGCGGCAAGGGAGCCGGAATCGCCGAGATGACCCGCGTGCTCGGCCCGGAGCGCGTGCCCGCGGGCTTCACGGTCACGACCGAGGCCTGCGTCGAGTACATGCGCGCGGACAAGCAGGAGCCCGAGGGAATGGCTGAGCAGGTCGCGCAGGCGATCGCGCGTCTAGAGCAGCACGCCGGCAAGCGAGTCGGGGACCCCAGCGACCCGCTGCTGGTGTCGGTGCGCTCAGGTGCCCGCGAGTCGATGCCCGGGATGATGGACTCGGTGCTGAACCTCGGCCTGAGTGACGACGCAGCGGCGGGCATCGCGCGGGCGACCGGCAACGAGCGCTTTGCGTGGGACTCCTACCGGCGGTTCGTGCAGATGTTCGGGAACGTCGTCCGCGGCATCCAGGGAGATCGGTTCGAGGACGCGATCCAGGCGGCGAAGGACGCGCGTGGGGTCAAGCTGGATACCGAACTCGACGTCGACGCGCTCAAGCAGCTGACCGGCACGTTCAAGCAGATCTATCGAGAGCACACGGGTGAGGAGTTTCCCTCCGCACCGCAGGAGCAGCTGCGGCTCGCGATCCGCGCGGTGTTCGACTCCTGGATGGGCGACCGGGCGGTCGCCTACCGGCGCATGAACCACATCCCGGATGACTGGGGCACGGCCGTCAACGTCCAGCAGATGGTGTTCGGCAACATGGGCGGCAAGTCGGGATCCGGCGTCGCGTTCTCACGGGACGAGGTGACCGGCGGCCCCGAGCCGAGCGGGGACTTCCTTCCGAACGCCCAGGGCGAGGACGTCGTCTCGGGCGCTCGCACCCCGCGCGACATCGCCGAGATGAAGGATTGGCTCCCCAACGCCCACGCCGAGTTGATGGAGATCCTGAGCACGCTCGAGCAGCACTACGAGGACATGCAGGACACCGAGTTCACCGTCGAGGAGGATCGCCTCTACATGCTGCAGACCCGCAGCGCGAAGCGGCCGGCGCAGGCAGCCGTCCGGTTCGCGGTCGACGCGGTCGCGGAAGGCATGCTGTCGCGAGAGCAGGCGCTCGCCACGATCGACCCGGGCTCCCTGGACGCGCTGCTGCACCCGACGTTCGACCCCAACGCGCGGTTCGAGGTGCTCGCGACCGGCGTCAACGCGTCGCCGGGCGCTGCGAAGGGAGAGGTCGTGTTCACCGCGCCGGACGCGGTGGCGGCGGCGGAGGAGGGTCGTGCCGTGATCCTCGTGCGGCCGTTCACCGATGCCGAGGACGTGGCCGGGTTCAACGCCGCCAAGGGCATCCTCACCTCCGAGGGCGGTAAGGCGTCTCACGCCGCGCTCGTGGCGCGCGGAATGGGACGGCCTGCGGTCGTCGGCGTAGAGGCCCTGACGATCGACTTGAACGCTAGGACGATCACGGTAAACGGAACCGAGATCCGCGAGGGCGACCGGATCGCGATCGACGGAACCAAGGGATGCGTGACGATTGAGGACGTCCCGCTCGTCGAGGCCCAGGTCGACGAGAATTTCCAGACGGTCCTCGCGTGGGCCGACGAGATCCGTGACCTGGGCGTCCGCGCAAACGCCGACACGCCAGGGGATGCGCGCCGCGCCCGCGAGCTGGGGGCGGAGGGAATCGGTCTGTGCCGGACCGAGCACATGTTTATGGCCGAAGACCGCCAGCCGAGAATGCGCGCGATGATCATGGCGGACACGGTCGAGGACAGGCGCAGGGCGTTGGCTGAGCTGTTGCCGCTCCAGCAGCAGGATTTCGAGGGGCTGTTCGAGGCGATGGCCGGCCTGCCGGTGACGATTCGTCTACTCGACCCGCCACTGCACGAGTTCCTGCCCCACCCCGAGGACCTCGCCGCGCAGGTGGAGCACGCCAAGATGGCGGGCAGCGACGATTTGCCGGGTCTCGAACTGCTGCTCGCGCGTGTGCACGAGATCAGCGAGGAGAACCCGATGCTCGGCACGCGCGGGTGCCGGCTCGGAATTCTGTATCCGGAGATCTATGCGATGCAGGTGCATGCGATCTTCCGTGCGGCCAAGGCGGCGAAGGAGCCACCGCATCCCGAGGTCATGATTCCGCTGGTCGACTACGAGCAGGAGCTCGAGATCATGCGTGAGCTGGTGATCGGCGTCGGCGAGCAGGAGGGACTTCGCGTGGGGACCGACTACACGGTCGGGACGATGATCGAGTTGCCGCGCGCGTGCTTCGTTGCAAACCGGATCGCGCTGCACGCCGACTTCTTCTCGTTCGGCACCAACGACCTGACCCAGACGGCGCTCGGCTTCTCGCGCGACGACGTCGAGTCAAAATTCGTCCCGACGTACATCGACCGCAAGATCATCGACCGCAGCCCGTTCGAGACGATCGACCGGCCCGGTGTCGGCTGGCTGGTGCGGCTGGCCGCGTGGGTCGGGCGCGAGGCGCACCCGGGCCTGAAGCTCGGGATCTGCGGCGAGCATGGCGGCGATCCGGATTCGATCGAGTTCTTCCACGAGGCCGGTCTCGACTACGTCTCCTGCTCGCCGTTCCGTATCCCGATCGCGAGGATCGCCGCGGCGCGGGCGCAGATCGCCAATCCGCGGACCACGTGAACGGGCTCGAGCGGCTCGAACCGGGCGCGAGCCCTCACCCCTTGATTCGGGAGCCTTGCCCGGCCCGCTCGCGCTCTCGGAGCTCGTATTTGGGGACCTTGCCCGTCGAGGTCTTTGGCAGCTCGTCGAGGAAGGTGACAGCTTTGGGCGCCTTGTAGCGAGCGATGCTGGACTTGACGTGGTCGATGATCTCCTTCTCGGTGGCCTGCTCGCCGGGCTTGAGCACGACGAACGCTTTGGGCCGCTCGCCCCACTTCTCGTCGGGCACGCCGATGACCGCCGCATCCAGCACGGCCTTGTGGGTAAGGAGCGCCTGCTCGATCTCCACCGTCGAGATGTTCTCCCCGCCGGATATCACAACGTCCTTGGCTCTATCCAGGAGCTGCACGTAGCCGTCTGGCTGCACGACCCCAAGGTCGCCGGAGTGAAACCAGCCGCCCCGAAACGCCTCGGCCGTCGCCTCCTCGTCCTCGAAATAACCCTGCATGACGTTGTTGCCGCGCATCACGATCTCGCCCATCGTCGCGCCGTCGGCCGGCACGTCATTCATCTCCTCGTCGACCACGCGAAGCCGCTCCGCCTGGATCATCCCGACACCCTGGCGCGAGAGCAGCGCCGCGCGCTCGTCCACGCCGACGTCCTCCCAGCCCTCCTGCCACTGACACACCGAATAAGGACCGTAGGTCTCGGTCAGCCCATAGACATGCACGACCCGCGCGTTGATGTCAGCGCACCGCGCGATCGTCTTCGGGTTCGGCGGGGCGCCGGCCGTGGTGATCACCAGCGGTCGATCCAGCGGATGAGCCTCCTCCGCACCCACCAACGCGCTGAGCACCGGCGGTGCGCCGTTGAGGTGCGTCACCTTCTCCTGCTCCAAGAGCTGCCACATACGGTCACCGCGCACCGCCCGCAGACACACATGACGCCCGCCGATCGCGGTCACACCCCACGCCGTGCACCACCCATTGCAATGAAACATCGGCAGCGTCCACAGATAGACCGAGCCAGGCCCATGCTCGGAGTGCAGCAACTCGCCGAGGCCGTTCAAATAAGCGCCGCGATGGCTGTACATGACTCCCTTGGGCTTCCCGGTCGTCCCCGACGTGTAGTTGATCGCAATCGTGGCCAACTCGTCCTCAACCGTCCAGCCCAGCGGCTCGTCAGTCCCACGCTCAAGCAGGTCCGGATAGCGGAGGCCATCAGGGACATCCGAAACGTCCAACTCGGACACAGGATCGGTGACGGTCACGATCTCCGCGACAGTCTCGAACTCGTCCTGCACGGGGACCACGGCCGAGCGCAACTCAGAGTCAACAACCAACAGCTTCGCGCCCGAGTGATCACAGATGTAGCGCACCTCCTCAGCCGCCAACCGCGAGTTGATCGCCACCAATACCCCTCCCGCCAACGGGACCGCAAAGTGCGCGATCAACAGCTCAGGAATGTTCGGGCAAAGGTACGCCACGCGATCCCCAGCGCCAATCCCCGACGCCTGCAGCGCCCGCGCCACGCGAGTAGCCTCGCCCGCGAACTCGCGATAAGACGTACGCCGGTCACCATGGACAATCGCCACCTTCTCGGGATACACCTCCGCCGAACGCTCCAAAAAACGCAACGGCGTCAACTGGGTATGCGACACAGTGGACACGAAAGACTCCTCTCTTGCGAGCGCCGGGTCGTGCTCAGCCCGAGTAGGCCAACATGAGCGACTCCGCCACGCAGACGGGCTTCTCGCCGCCTTCGCGCTCGAAGGTCAGCTCGGAGGTCAGCATGACCCCACCCGACGCCTCGTCGACCGCGGCTAGGCGGAGACGCATGCGGACGCGGTCGCCCACCGGCATGACCGCCGGGAACCGCAGCTTGTTGACGCCGTAGTTGATCATGAACCCTATGTCCTCCACTCGGAGCAGCTCCTCGAGGAAGCGGGGACCCAGCGAGAGGGTGTAATAGCCGTGGGCAATGGTCCCGCCGAACGGCGTCGCTCGCGCGCGCTCGGGATCGACGTGAATCCACTGGTGGTCGCCGGTCGCGTCGGCGAATGCGTCGACCTCGGCCTGAGTGACGTCGTGCCAGCCGCTCACCCCCAAGTCCTGACCGGCGTGGGCCTTGAGCTCGTCGATTCCCTTGATCGTAACCATCTGGTCGCCGGTCGCATCGACGAACGTGTCGACCTTGGCCTGAGTACTCATCCTGTCCTCCTCACCGATACGTTGTCGCGCTCGGTCCTTCTCGTGGGTAGGGCCGTGGGAGCTTTGGCTGCCACGCAGAAGAGCTGCTGAGCGATGCTGTCGGACTCAAGAGCCCGAGCCTGCCGTCGCCGCGGTGCCGGCGACCGGGATCCCGAGGTCGATTTCCGCCGACGGGACCATCGGTCCGTCGCCGACGGACGGGTCGACGACGCCCGCCTCCAGCCAGGTGTGCCGTCCGCTCAAGACGTCCAGCGCGAGGCGATGGTTGGGGGTGTCGGCGTTACTCCACAGCTCGTGGAAGAGCCGCTCCGTGCGATGCTGGGCCTGGTTGCAGAACGCGTTGGCCAGCTCCTGGGTCTCGGCCGCCCGCTCGGGGTGCTCGCGCACCGCCGTCTGGGCATAGACCACGGCCGCGGACATGGCGAACAGCTCGGCTCCGATGTCTACGATCCGACCCAGGAAGGCGCCGTGAGCCTCGGTGCCGGCCTGCCAGCGTGCCATGCCGTAGAACGTCGAGCGGGCGAGCTTGCGGCTCGCGCGCTCAACGAACCGCATCTGCCCGGCCAGCTCGCCGAACGTGGCGTATGACTGGGGGGACTGACCGCGGCCGACAGCCAGCCGGGGGTACCAGGTGGCGTAGAAGGCACCGACCTTGCCGAGCGCCTTGGCCTTGCGATCGACCGAGAGGTCGCTCTCCATGAGGTCCCCGGCCACCTGTAGATGCTGGTCCAGGGCCTCGCGCGCGATGATCAGGTGCATGATCTCCGTCGAGCCCTCGAAGATGCGGTTGACGCGCATATCGCGCAGGGTCTGCTCGACCGGCACGCCGCGCAGGCCGCGGGCGTGCAACGACCGGGCGGTCTCGAAGCCGCGGCCACCGCACACCTGCATGAGCTCGTCGACGACGCGCCAGCCCATCTCGGAGCCGTAGAGCTTGGCGAGTGCCGCCTCGATGCGTACGTCGTTGCGCTTCTCGTCCGCCAGCCGACTGGCCACGTCGAGCATTGCCTCGAGGCCGAAAGCGGTCGCGGCGATGAACGCGATCCGCTGCGCCACCTCGTCGTGCTCGCCGATCGGCTTGCCCCACTGAACGCGCTGGCTGGCGAACTCGCGGGCGATCTTCGTCGCCCACTTGCTGACCCCGGCGCAGACGGCCGGCAACGCCAGGCGGCCGGTGTTGAGCGTGGCCAGCGCGAGCTTGAGCCCGAGGCCCTCGCGGCCGATCACATTTTCGGCCGGCACGTAGGCGTCGGTGTACCGGGTCTGAGAGTTCTCGATACCACGCAGCCCCATGAACTGGATGCGATGCTCGACGACCACGCCATCGGTCACGCTCGGGACGATGAAGGCGGTGATGCCGCCCTTGCGGCCCTCGCTGCGGGGCACCTTGGCCAGCACGACGAGGACGTCGGCCACCGTCCCGTTGGTCGTCCACAGCTTGCGACCGTTGAGCAGGTAGCCTTTGCCGTCCTCGGTGGGGGTCGCGGTGGTCGACACCCGAGCGGGGTCAGAGCCCACGCCGGGCTCGGTCAGCGCGAAAGCTGACAGGTGGGTAGTGCAGACCTTCGGGAGCCACTCGCGCTTCTGCTCCTCGGAGCCGAAGAGCAGCAGCGGCTGTGCCAGCCCGATCGACTGGTGCGCCGACAGCAGCGTCGAGAGGCTGGAGTGCCAGGTCCCGGTAAGCATCAACGCACGGTTGTAGTAGACCTGTGAGAGGCCGAGGCCGCCGTACTTCTCGGGCACCTTCATACCCAGGGCGCCAAGGTTCTTAAATCCCTCGATCACCTCGTCGGGAATCTTGTCGTCGCGCTCGATGGCCTGCGGATCGACCTCGTTCTCGAGGAACGCGCCGAGGGCCGACAGGAACTGTTCGCCCTTCTCGACGGCGTCAGCCGGCATGTCCGGCTGTGGGGAGATCAGCTCCGGCTGGAAGTTGCCAAGGTACAGCCCCTTGCCGAAGCTGGGCAGCGTCCAGTCCTTCTCCCGGGCCGCCTCCGAGATCGCTCGAGCTTCTTTGTAGCCGGTGTCGGCGGGCATAGGTCACGGTCCTCCGTCGTTGGTGCTGCGGCTGCAGAATCCACGGATCCTCACCTAAAGACACGAGGTCCGAGAAAGAGACGCGGTCAGCCCTCTACGGCAAACACCAACCACCCATCCCACCAAACGTGAGCTGGAGATCTCCATTTGGAATCGTCCTGGGAAACCCGACAACTCCGTCATCCACACTATCACGTCGAGGACGTCGCGTCGGGGTCGATGGGGCGGCTTGAGGTGACCAGCGATCCCTCATCATTCCGCACGCGTTGTCACATGTCGAGTCCGCCGTTGACGCCCCAGATCTGGCCGGTGATGTAGCCGGAGGCGTCATCGGCCAGGAAGGACACGACACGGGCGATTTCTTCTGGCTGTCCCATCCGGTGCATCGGGATCTTCTCCAGGAACTCGGCCACCATATACGGGGGGATCGTCGCGACCATGTCGGTCTCGATGAGCCCCGGGGTGACGCAGTTGACCGTCAGCCCGATCCCCTTCTCGAGCTTGCCGGCCAGCCGGAGCGCGAGCGCCGCCTCGCGGGCGAGCGTCTTCGCGAGCCCGAACTCCCCCGACTTCGAGGCCGTGTAGTTCGCTTGGCCGATGTTGCCGATCTCACCGCTCACGGACGAGATGAAGATGATCCGGCCCGAGCCTCGCCCGATCATGTGCTCGATCGCCGGCTTGGTCATGTAGAAGCTGCCCGACAGGTTCACGCGTAGCACCTTGTGCCAATCCTCCATCGACATCTTCCAGATCGGTTTGTCGACGGTCACGCCGGCGTTGTTGACGAGGATGTCCAGCCGCCCATGCTCGTCGATCACCTCTTTGACGACGCGCTGGCAGTCCTCCCAGTCGCCCACGTTGCCCTTATGCAACGACAGCGTGCCTCCGTCGGCCTCGATCTCCTGGCGCAGCTCGTTGGCCCGCCCTTGGTTCGAGGCGAAGCCGGCCGCGACGGCCGCGCCGTCCGCGGCGAAGCGCTGGCAGATCGCCGCGCCAATCCCGCGGGTACCTCCGGTGACCAGTGCTACCCGTCCCGTCAGATCCTTGCCGCTCGTTGCGCTTTTAGGTCTGGTGCGTGCGGTTGCCATGGTGCCGTTCCCTTTCGTTCGCTAGTTGAGCCGCTCGACGATCATCGCCTGGCCCATCCCGCCGGCGACGCACATCGTCTCGAGCCCCAGCGTGCCGTCCACGGTGTCGAGGTTGTTGAGCAGGGTGGTCATGATCCGCGCGCCGGTCATGCCGAACGGATGGCCGAGCGCGATCGCGCCGCCGTGGGAGTTGAGCTTGTCCGGATCGATGTCGAACTCGTCGCGGCAGGGCACGACCTGGGCCGCGAACGCCTCGTTCATCTCGACTGCGTCCATTTCCTCGATCGTCATCCCCGCGGTCTTGAGCACAGCCCGGATGGCCGGGATCGGCCCGAGGCCCATGATCTCCGGGCGGAGCGCTGCTACCGCCGACGCAACGATCCGCGCCCGGGGCTGGAGGCCGCGCTCGCGGGCCTTGTCCTCGGACATCACCAGCACGGCCGCGGCACCGTCGTTCATCGGGCACGCGTTACCCGCGGTCACCGTGCCGTCAGGCTTGAAGGCGGGCTTGAGACTCGCGAGCTTCTCCACGGTCGTGCCCTCGCGCGGCCCGTCGTCGCGCGTGGCCGTGTGCGCTTGCACGACGTCGCCGCCGGCGTCGTGGGTCTCCGGTATGTCGACGCCCACGATCTCGCTGTCAAAATGGCCGCTGTCGCGCGCCGCACACGCCCGCTGCTGTGAGAGCGCCGCCCACTCGTCCTGGGACTCTCGGGTGACCTTGCAGCGCGCTGCCACATTCTCGGCCGTGAGCCCCATCGCGATGTAGACGTTGTAGCCCGTACCGTTTGTCCCGTCGATGCGCGGATTCATCGCAGGGAGGTTCATGCCTGCGCCCCGCGACACGCACTCCACACCCGCCGCGACGTACTGATCGCCCTCCCCCGCTTTGATCGCGTGAAAGGCCATCCGGATGGCCTGCAGCGAAGACGCGCAAAAACGGCTCACCGTGACCGCCGGGACATGATGGTCGATGCCCGCGAGCAATAGCGCGTTGCGGGCAATGTTGTAGCCCTGCTCGTGGTCCGGGAAGCCGCAGCCCATCATCACATCGTCCGTCTCGCCGAAATCGACCCCCGGGTTGCGCTCCACGAGCGCGCGCAACGGGACCGCGGCGAGATCGTCGGCCCGTATGTCGCGCAGCGACCCCTTGATCGCGCGCCCGATGGGTGTCCTGATGGCGTCGACGATGACCGCTTCAGACATGACTCCTCCTAGGTGAATTCGAAAGGGGATCGGTGTGAATCTCATCCGAGCAGAGGCCCGATGAGGGGGTCGTTGAGGGCCGAACGGCGTTCATGGAGCTCACGTGCCGCTACGCCCCCTGGGCGACCGGCACCAGCACTCGCTGTGCCAGATCGACGAGTCGACTCGAGTACCCCCACTCGTTGTCGTACCACGCGATCACCTTGACCTGGGTGTCGTCGACGACCCACGTGAGCGAAGCATCGAAAATCGACGAATACGAGGACTTGACGATGTCTGACGAGACGATTGGATCCTCGGTGTAGGCGAGAATCCCCTCCAGCGCTCCGTGATCGGCGAGGCGCTCGAAGGCGGCGTTGATCTCTTCCGTGCTCGTCGCCTGCTTGGTCTCCACGGTCAGGTCGACGAGCGAACCGGTCGTCAGCGGCACGCGCACGGCAAAGCCGTTCAGCCGGCCCTCGAGCTCGGGGATCACGAGGCCGAGCGCCTTGGCCGCGCCGGTCGAGGTGGGGATCACGTTGACGGCCGCCGCGCGGGCACGGCGCAGATCCGAGTGAGGCCCGTCTAGCAGGTTCTGGTCGGACGTGTAGGCGTGCACGGTCGTCATCTGCCCGTGCCTGATGCCCACCGTGTCGTGCAGCACCTTGGCGACGGGGGCCAGGCAGTTGGTCGTGCACGACGCATTCGAGATGATGTGGTGAGCTTCGGGGTCGTAGACGTCGTCGAAGTTCACACCCAGCACGACCGTCGCGTCCGGCGGCTCGGCACCCTTTGCGGGAGCTGAGATGATCACCTTCCGGGCGCCGGCTTGCAGATGCTGGCCGGCGGCGGCGCGAGTGCGAAACAGTCCGGTGGACTCGATCACGACGTCGACTCCGAGCTCCTCCCAGGGCAGCGCGAGGAGATCAGTCTCGGCCAACGTGCGTATCTGTACGCCGTCGACGAAGATGTCCCCGGCGTCGGCGGCGACGTTGCCCGGGAACCGCCCGTACACCGAGTCGTACTTGAGCAGGTGTGCGAGCGTGGCAGCATCGACGAGGTCGTTGACGGCGACCACCTCAATGTCTGCACCCTGCTCGTGGGCGGTACGCAGCACACCTCGGCCGACGCGACCGAAGCCATTGATCGCTACTCGTACGGGCATCAGAACCTCGCTTGTTCAGGGATTTGCTCGATCTCCGGCAGTTCCTCAAACCCGTCCGCGACGCCGTACGCGAGCGCGTCCGGATCGGGCGTCGATTCGCGATCGTCGGGATGCACGAACCCTCCGAGCACATGAAGTTCGCGCGACGTGAGGTGTCCGCGACCAGTGGTCCAACAATTCTGGGCCAGCAATTGGGGCATGTCAACCTCCGGGGCTTGTAGAACCGCAGAAGTCAGGTCGTGCTGCCACACCCACAATGGGCCAACGTCACAAGTATGCCCTCTTACAGCCAACCTACTCCGCGTGTCAAGCGGAAAAACGGACATTCCCTTCAGCGTGTCTAGCGAGCCTCCGAGATGCTCCATCAGTTGGGAGGCGGCCCACTTCCAGCGCCAGTCGTCAAGCCGTCGGCTTCCATGGCACGGGCTCGCAACCGCCGGCGGTGTGAGGCTTGCTCGCATCGCTAGCCGAACACCGGGAAGCGCCGTTGCTTGGCGAGTCGATCCATTGCGCCCTGGATCGCGGTCTTCACGTCGACGTAGATCGAGTCGACGTACGCGCGATCATTCACCCGCTCTGGGTCGTTATCGAGGTGAATCGGGTCGAGCAGCTCGGTGCGGATCTTCGCCGGCAGCGGAAGGTGCGTCGGGACGGTCTCGATCGTCAGGCCGAAGGGGATGCCGAGCACGATCGGCATCCTCGTGCCGCGGAGCTTGCTCTTCAGCCCCGAGATCCGGTCGAGACCGTTCGCGACCCAGCGGCCCTCGGATAGGACGAATGCGGTGTCATGCCCGCCGACGCTCGCCACGGGGACGATCGGCACGCCCGATCGGATCGCCTGACGTACGAACCCCTTGCGTCCGCCGAGGACAGCCTGATCGCGCTTGCGCCAATTGCGCATTGCGTCGACGTCGCCCCCCGGCCAGATGATCACGTCGCGGCCGGAGCTGAGCGCTGCGCTGACGCCTTGGCGGGAGGCTGGGATCACGCCGCACTGGCGGAAGTAGTCGCCGAGGCCGGGAGCGGCCATCAGCACATCGTGAGCGGTCGGATGCAGCACGCGCACGGTGCCGAATCGCCGCCACCACTCGTAGACGAGCGTCCAAGCGTCCATCGTGAGCGCACCTCCGGAATGCACTCCGATCAGCAGCGAGGTCTCCTCGGGCAGTCGGTCCCAGCCGGATGTCTCAAGCCGAAAGTAGTACTTGCAGAGGGCATCCCAGACCGGGCTCTGAGCGCGCAACAGTTTCTGGTTGGGGCCTTCGAGCGCATGTTCGGTGGCGGTGGCGACTCGCTTAGCGATCAGGCCTTGGATTCCACCCTCGGCTTGGCGCTCAGCGGTCCCGGCCTTGGCGATCGCAGCGGGTTCGTGGCCCCGCCGGCCGTTGCCATTGTGCTGTGTTGTGAGCGGTTTCACGGGCGCGTCGGAAACGCTGTTCTCGGTAGTTGACGTTGACATCGGTATCAACGATACTGTCACCATGCAGTCCAGCCGTCAAGCAGGAATTGCGAGTCTCCAGCGGAGCGGCGTTGACGTCGACGTCAACGCCGGACTCAGGGAGTACCCTGCGGGAATGGCAGCGACTGGCCGAGAGGGTGATGCTGGGACGGACGCAACCACGGATCAGTCCGCGCGACGGGCTGCGAAACGCACCAGTGGACCGACGCGCGAACGACTCGTGGCCGCTGCGCGAGAGTCGTTCGCCCAGCGCGGCTTCGCCTCGACCCGGGTCGCTGACATCGTTGCGTTGGCGGGCACGGGTCACGGAACGTTCTACACGTACTTCGAGGACAAGCGCGACGTTCTGTTGGCGCTGACCGAGGAGGCCGCAGGCGCGATCTACGGCGCCGCGGTAGCGCCTCTCGCCAACGGAGACCGACAGGCTCCGCGCGCCGCGATCCGCGCCCGGCTGACGGTTTTCTTTCGCACTTACAGCGAGTGGTGGGACGTGGTTCGGACCTGGGATCACGCCAGCGCGATCCATCCGGAGGTCGACGAGCTCCGCGCGCGTGTCAGGGCGGCGATCCTCGAGCAGCTCTGCCGCCTGCTCGAACGCGATCAACGGCCGGGACGCATGGACAGCGGACGCAACCCGGAAATCACCGCGCTCGCGCTGACCGCGATGGTCGAGGAATTCGCTGGTCGCTGGTTTGCCCTTGGCCGCACACTGGGGACGACCGAGATCGATCAGCTGACGGCGCTGTGTGCCGGAGCTCTCGACGGAGGCGAGGCGGCGGCCCCCGATGGGCAGACCTGGCTCGGAGCGTCGTGATGGGACATCTGGGCGGCAGCGCCAGCGCCGAGATCAACGCGCCGATCGACGAGGTCTGGGGGGTAGTCCAGGACGTGATGGCAGCACCGGAGTGGCAGGGCGGCCTTGAGAAGGTAACTGCGCTCGAGCGCGACGCGGACGGTCGCGCGACGCTCGTCGAGACCGAAAGCGACATCAAGGTCAGGCGGGTCAAGTCACGGGTTCGCATCTGCTACGAGGGGCCGACGCGTCTTTCGTGGACGCAGGAGAAAGGCGACCTGAAATCGGTCGCGGCGGTATGGGAGCTAGAGGATCTGGGCAACGGGCGCACGCGCGCTAGCTACAGGCTCGACGCAGATCCCGGCCGGATGCTGGGACTCGTCATCCGCGGACCGGTGGAGTCAGCGACGCGGGCGATCCTTGTCAACGGACGCCCTGGCGAACTCCAGCGGCGTGTCGAGGGCGGCTGAGCGCGTCTGCCGGCTAGTCCAAACGGGACACTAGTGTGCTGTCGGTGTGGTGTGCGCCAGTGCTGCTAGTGGGTCTCCCCGAAACGTTGTGCTGGAAAGGGCGAGGTCCGGGGGCCGCCAGGCAAGGACGCAGGACCCGTGGCGCAGCAGCGCTGCGCGAGGGTCCGAGGACGCAGCATGGCGGTCATCCGGGGCCGCCATTTCCGGTGCAACGTTTCCGGGAGGGCCACTAGTTGGAGCAGGGAGGGGTCGCCCGAGCCGATGACGCCGAGCTCCTGAACGAGCGCCCCGTACCGGCTAGTGTCCCGTTTGGAAAGTTCGCGTGCATTCGAGGCACCCCTGGCGGCGCTTGGCTTCGTCCTCGTCGCCTCGCGTAGCTCCGCTACGCCACGGCTCCTGCGTCCTCGCCAAGCATCCACCAGCGGCACCTCTCGGTGCCCACCAACTTTCCAAACGCGACACTAGATCATCAGGCCGCGGCAGGAGGCCCAGTCGAGGGGAGCTCGTGCGTGTCAACGAGGTCGGTGGGAGCGAGGATGAACACCTCGCACATCATGTCGGGGTGCTGCTGGTTGCCGCTCATGAAGCCGATCACCCGCCGCCCGGTTGCATGCTCGATCACGCGCTCGAAGCGCGGCCGCATCAGCTCCTGGAACTCCAGCCGCTGCTGGATCACTGAATGGCCGCGGCCGCCCTCCAGGAGCGTCTGCTCGACGCGCGAGAAGCCGCCGCGCAGCACGCACACCACGAGGTCGTCCTCGTAGTAGGACTTTGCGCGCGTCGGCCCGCGGCCGTAATACTCCTTCATCAGCGCGACCATCCCATCCGAGATCGCCGTGAGCACGTCGCCATGATTCTGAGGTGTGCTCTTGACGTCTGACCGGGTCATCGGGACGAAATGTGCTTACGAGGCGAAGACAGGCCGATCGTAGCGCTAAAGTGGCCAGGCCTTTCGCTCGTCGGGTTCTCGCCCTTCGCCTCGCGTGCGAACCCGACCCGGAGGACGAGAGAGAAGGCCGCGATGCCGGCCCCCAACACTCCGCTGAGCGGCGATCAGCTCCTCGCCGCCGTGACCATTGCGATGGTCGCGCTGCACCGACGCTACCACCACCGCGCGCCGGTGACCGCCAAAACCCTGCTGCTCGACGGCGAGCTGCTCGTCTGCGTCCTCGGGGGCGTCTACACCGACGTCGAAAAGACGATGATCGAGCTGGAACACGCCACGATCGTCCAGCAAACGCGCAGCGCCTTTCAAGTCGCGATGAAACACAAGTTCATCGCGGCCGTCGAGCGCCTGTCCGGCCGCGAGGTGCTGTCGTTCATCTCCAACCACCACGTCGGCCCCGACATCGAGGTCGAGATATTCATGCTCAAGGAATCGCCTCACGCGGTCGTCGAGTCATCGGCCGAATGAACCGACGCACTCTGGAGCCGGTATGTCCCGCACGCAGATTCCTCTGGGTCCGATACCACGCTACCCATCGCTGATCTACGGGCTCAGATGCGGGGACGACCGCCTGACGTGCGTGACTGGACCTGACCCCGGATGCCACGCGTCACGGGCTGAACGAGCATAGGGCACTCGATGAACGCGCTCATCGTCGCTGCGCCTAGCGAGGCGGCGCCTCTCACTCTTCAGGCGGCGGCGAGCAGTCCGGTGGACGAGGTTCTTGACCGGCTGGCAGCCTCCGACGAAGGGCTTGCTGAATCGGAGGCCGTGGCTCGCCTGGATAGGTTTGGCGCGAACGTCTTGCCGACACGACCGGTGACCGCGTTCGGGATCCTGCTCGGGCAGGTCCGCAATCCACTGCTGGTGCTGCTGCTCGGCGCCGCCACGGTATCGGCGTTCACGGGCGGCTTGACCGACTCGGTGATCATCGGCGCGATCATGGTGCTGAGCGTTGGACTGGGTTTCGTCAACGAGTACCGCTCCGCGAAAGCGGTCGCCGCGCTCCATGGTGACATCCACTACACGGCGCTTGTCCGGCGCGGCGGCCGGCAGCGTGAGCTGGACGTGGGCGATCTCGTTCCCGGCGACGTCGTGGCGCTACGGGTCGGCGGCGTGGTTCCCGCCGACCTGAGGATCGTGGAAGCCGACCAGCTGGAATGCGACGAGGCGGTTCTGACCGGCGAGTCGATGGCGGCGGCGAAGACGGCAGATCCGGTGGCGGCTGTGGATTCGGCGGTCGACCTGGCTTCGTGCGCGTTCATGGGCACCGTCGTCCATCAGGGTGCGGGCCGAGGTGTCGTGGTCTCCACCGGCGCGAGGACGGCATTCGGCGCGATCGCGGTGGGACTGGGTGAGCGCCAGGCCGAGACGGCGTTCCAGGTTGGTCTGCGCGACTTCTCAGGCTTTCTGGTGAAGGTGGCCGGCGTGCTCACCGTTTCGATCTTCGTGATCAACGTCGTACTCTCGCGACCGCTGATCGACGCGTTCCTGTTCAGCCTGGCGATCGCGATCGGCATCACGCCCCAGCTGCTGCCCGCGATCGTCTCGGTGAGCCTTTCGACCGGGTCGCGCGCGCTCGCCCGCAAACGGGTGCTGGTCAAGCGACTGGTCACGATTGAGGACCTCGGCAACATCGAGGTGCTGTTCACCGACAAGACCGGGACCCTCACGGAGGGCAACATCACCTTCCATGAAGGACTCGACCCTACGGGCGAGCAAGCGACACGGGCGCTACTGCTTGGGCTGCTGTGCAACGAGGCAACGATGACCTCTGATGGTCCGGTAGGCGCCAACGCCCTCGATCAGGCGCTGTACCGCGCGCCTGGTGCCGAGTCATTGTTCCCGGATCTACGGCGGTACAAGCGGCTGGCGGCGCTCCCGTTCGACCACGAGCGTCAGCTCGCCACGGTCCTCGTGCATGCAGATGGCGACGACGCGGCGATGCTCGTCACAAAAGGTGCGCCCGAGGCGGTCATGGCCCGATGCGTTGACAATCCTCCGCAGAGCGCGGCGGTTCTGGAGGGCCTGTTCGCCGAGGGGGCGCGAGTCGTGGCGATCGCCAGCCGCGACGCCTCGAGACTTGACCCGCTCACGGCCCGCGACGAGCATGATCTTCAGCTCGCCGGCTTTCTGACCTTCGTCGACCGACCCAAGGCCGACGCCGGTGCGTCGATCGCCAAGCTCAGCCAGCTAGAGATCTCAGTGAAGGTCATCACCGGTGACAACGGCACCGTCGCCGGCAAGGTCTGTCGCGACATAGGCATCGACGTCGAGGCCGTCCTCACAGGCGCCGAGCTCGAGCGACTCGACGACGAGACGCTGACCCGCGCCATCCCCCACACGACTATCTTCGCTCGTGTCAGCCCCGATCAGAAGTCGCGGATCATCAAACTTGCGCGTTCGGGCGGCGTCGACGTCGCGTTCCTCGGCGACGGCGTCAACGACGCGGTCGCGCTTCACGCCGCGGACGTTGGGATCTCGGTCGAGTCCGCCACCGATGTGGCCAAGGACGCCGCGGACATCGTGTTGCTCGACAAGGACCTGGGCGTTCTCGCCGATGGTGTGATCGAAGGCCGTCGGATCTTCGCGAACACGATGAAGTATGTGCTGATGGCGACCTCGTCGAACTTCGGGAACATGTTCAGCGCCGCCGGCGCATCGCTATTCCTGTCGTTCCTTCCGATGCTGCCATCACAGATCCTGCTCAACAACCTCCTCTACGACATCGGCCAGCTCGCGATCCCCACCGACCGGGTCGATCCAGAGGTGCTCGCCCGCCCCTCAGCATGGGACATCGCCTTCGTGCGCCGCTTCATGGCCGTGTTCGGACCCGTGAGCTCGCTGTTTGACTTCATGACCTTCTACGTCATGATCGTGATCCTCAACGCCGGCCACAGCGAGTTCCGCACCGGCTGGTTCGTCGAGTCCCTCGCGACCCAGACCCTCGTCATCTTCGTCATCCGCACCCGCCGCGTGCCGTTCGTCAGCAGCACGCCGAGCCGAGCGATGATCGCATTGCCGATCGCCTGCGCCACGCTCGGGGCGATTCTGCCATTCACACCGCTCGCCCATGTGCTCGGCTTCGCCTCGCTTCCAGTCGAGTTTTTCCTGATCCTGGTCGCGATGATCGCGGCCTACCTCGTCCTCGCCGAGGTCGTCAAGGCACGCTTCTACAAGGCGCAGGCGCGGCCCAAAGGCCAACGGCAAACCCACGCCGCACGCCACCAGCGCCACGTCCGACGGCGCGCAGCGCGGTTCGCACGCAACGCCGCACATCCGATCGCTTCCAGCCAGACGTGACCGCCAACGTCGCTTGATCCGACCCACCCCCGGGACTCGGGGTCAGTCAGCCTCCACCGCGGGCGAGCTCGAGCAGCCGCTCGCCAACCTCCCCCAACCCACCGGCGTCGACGAACTCCGCCGCGGCCTCGGTCCCACCAGTCCGCGAGACCGCGTCGCCCAGCGCCGCCGCCCAGGTGTGCTCGACCAGCACCACGGCGAACGCCTCCCCCGGCGCCAGCCCCTCGCCGATCGACCGCACGGTCTCGCCCGCAGGCCCCTCGAGCGCCCGGCGGGTCGAGCCCGCGCGACCGCCCGCGTTCAGCCGGAAGTCCAGCAGCTCGCTGACCGCCCCGACCGCCCCCGACCCGCCGCGCGCCACCAGCGAAAACGCGCTCAGCTCGCCCGAGTCCGGCTCCCGCGAGACGAACAGGGCGTCGAGCACCCGCATCGCGCCGCCGCTCTCGATCCGCTCGAGCGCGCCGACCAGCTGCCCCTCGAAGCGAGAGTCCGAGCCGAATGTGTAAGCCAGAAGCTGCCTGGAGGCCATCTCACCTCGGTCGTCCGCAGTGGACGCCAAAGGTACCCGAGCGCGCTGGCGCGGCATCGTCTGATCCGGGTGAAACGCAAGTAAGCTCGCACCTCCTCGACCACCGGAGACGCCGATGCAATACCGCCAGCTGGGACGCTCAGGGCTGCGCATCTCGACCCTCACGCTCGGGACGATGACGTTCGGAGGCAAGGGCGAGTTCGCGGACGTGGGCGACGCCGACGTGGCCGCCGCCAGGCGCCAGATCGACATGGCGCTGGACGCGGGCGTCAACCTGATCGACACCGCCGACGGCTACTCCAACGGGGTCTCGGAGGAGATCATCGGGGAGGTCCTGCGCGGCCGCCGCAACCGCAGCCTGCTGGCGACCAAGGCGCGCTTTCCCACCGGCGACGGCCCCAACGACGCCGGGCTCTCGCGCCACCACCTGATCGAGGCGTGCGAGGCGAGCCTGCTACGCCTGCAGACCGACCACATCGACCTCTACCAGATGCACGAGTACGACGGGGTGACTCCGATCGAGGAGACGCTGGCGGCGCTCCAGCATCTGCTCGACAGCGGCAAGGTCCGCTACGTGGGTTGCTCGAACTTCACCGGCTGGCAGGTGATGAAGGCGCTGGGGATCGCCGACCGCACCGGTCTGCCGCGGTTCGTCAGCCAGCAGATCTACCTGTCGCTGCAGGAGCGCTCGGCCGAGTACGAGATCGTCCCCGCGGCGATCGACCAGGGGCTCGGGCTGCTGATCTGGAGCCCGCTCGCGGGCGGCTGGCTGTCGGGCAAGTACCGCCGCGCCCAGGCCGCGCCCGAGGGCACCCGCCACGCCAGCGCCTGGGACGAGCCTCCGATCTACGACGAGGACAAGCTCTACGAAACGATCGAGGCGGTCGTCGAGGTCGCCGGCGCGCACGGCCGCTCGCCGGCGCAGGTCGCGCTGGCCTGGCTGCTCGCCCGCCCCGGGATCACCAGTGTGATCGTCGGCGCGCGCACCGAGCAGCAGCTGGCCGACAACCTCGAGGCCGCGACGCTACAGCTCAGCGCCGCCGAGATCGCGCGGCTGGAGGAGATCAGCCGGCCGCTGCTGATCTACCCGCACTGGCATCAGGCGCAGAACACGACCGACCGGATCAGCGAGGCCCAGCTGTCGCTGCTCGCGCCGTTCCTGAGCCAGCTGTAGTCCCTGACCACGTGGGTCCGCCGATGAGCTGCTTGACGCCCCACTCGAGGCCTTCCCGCAGAGCTACTCGTCGAGGTTGTCCCGCTGCGGCGGGTGAACCGGGTTGGCCTCGATGTCGTCATCGGGGTGCGGCTGGCTGGTGCTGCGACTGCCACTGGCCGGGTGCGGCTCCTCGCCGAACGGCTCGGCGTCAGGGTCCACCGGGTCGAGCGGATCGGGCCGCCGCTCGTAGGGATCGGGCCACTCGGTCGGGTCGGGCTCGCCGACCGGATTGTTCAGCTCGTGGTGCGGATCCCGCTCGGGTGTCTCGTCGTTCGCTGCGTCACTCATTGGCTGAGCTCCCTTCGATATCGACCGACCTCCGTTCGATCGTTTATATCGGATGGCCGCCTGCCCCACGAATAGCCCGGAAAGTGCGAAAGTGTCAGGGGCATCACAGGCGCTGATCGAGGGCTGACAAGGAGGAGAGGGCATGGCGGACACGACATCGGGCACGATCGCTTCAACCGTGGCGTCGTTGCCGAGTTCGGCGGCTGCCCGCTTCGGTCCCAACGTCGCCGCCCGGTTCAAGCGGGGCGATCAGTGGAAGGAGCTCACCTACTCGGAGTTCGTCGAGGCGATCGACGAGATTGCGCTCGGGCTGGTCGACCTGGGGATCGAGCGCGGTGACCGCGTCTGCCTGCTGGCCGAGACGCGCGTCGAGTGGTCGCTGGCCAGCTTCGGGATCTCCGCCGCCGGAGCGGTCGCCGTGCCCGTCTACCCCACCAACTCCCCCAGCGAATGCGAGTGGGTCGCCGGCAACTCCGGCGCCCGCGCGATCTTCTGTGAGAATCAGGGCCAGCTGGCCAAGCTCGAGGAGGTCCGCGGCGCCCTGCCCGAGCTCGCGCACGTGATCGGGATCGAGGAGGGCGCCGGCGAGATCACGCTCGAGCAGCTCCGCGAGCGCGGCCGGGCCCGCGACCGCAGCGAGCTCGCCGCCCGCCAGGACCAGGTCAGCCCCGAGGACCCCTACACGATCGTCTACACGTCCGGCACGACCGGGGCGCCCAAGGGAGTCGTGCTGACGCACGCCAACGGGATGGCGGTCTGCCGGATGGTCACCGAGCTCGAGTTCGTCGAGCCCGGCGACGTCACCTACCTGTACCTCCCGCTCGCCCATGTGTTCGCGCTGATCACGCTGATCGCCACCTTCGACCAGGGCACCACGCTGATCTACTTCGGTGGCGACACCAAGCAGATCCTGGCCGAGCTGATCGACACCCACCCCACCTACGTCCCGTCGGTGCCGCGGATCTTCGAGAAGCTCTACGCGGCTGCGATGAAGATGGTCGAGAGCGGCGGTGAGGCGGAGCGGGAGCGCTTCCGCCAGGCGGTCAAGCTCGGCGTCGAGGTCCGCACCCGCCGCCAGCGCGGCGAGCCCGTGCCCGACGAGCTGGCGGAGCCGTTCGAACAGGCCGACGAGGCGATCTTCGGCCGCGTGCGCCAGCTGTTCGGCGGCAACGTGCGCCAGGCGGTCAGCGGCGCGGCCCCGATCGCGCCCGAGATCCTCGAGTTCTTCTACGCGTCGGGCGTGCCGGTGCTGGAGGGGTGGGGCATGACCGAGACGATGGGCGTCGGCACGGTGGGCACACTGGATCACTTCAAGTTCGGAACGGTCGGCCGGGGGCTCCCTCACGTCGAGCTGAAGATCGCCGACGACGGCGAGATCCTCACCCGCGGACCCCACATCTTCAAGGAGTACTGGCGCAACCCGGAGGCGACCGCCGAGACGATGAGGGGCGACTGGCTGCGCACCGGCGACTTGGGCGAGCTCGACGACGAGGGCTACCTGAAGATCACCGGCCGCAAGAAAGACATCATCATCACCGCCGGCGGCAAGAACCTGACGCCGGCGAACATCGAGAACGATCTCAAGCAGTCGCGGTTCATCTCCCAGGCGGTGATGTACGGCGACCGCCGCCCCTACCCAGTGGCGATGATCACGCTCGATCCCGAGGAGATCGTCCCCTGGGCACAGGAACAAGGGCTGCCGGAGGGCCTTCCCGAGCTGGCCGAGCACGAGACCGTGATCGAGATGGTCCAGGCCGAGCTCGACCGCGCCAACTCGAACTACGCGCGGGTCGAGCAGATCAAGAAGTTCGCGATCCTCGACCACGACCTGTCGGTCGAGACCGGCGAGCTGACCCCGAGCCTGAAGGTCAAGCGCAACGTTATCTACGAGCGCTACGGCGACCTGTTCGACTCGCTCTACGGCTAGCGTCCGCTAATGGATCGACGTCCTCCCGGCTGAGCGGGCCTCAAGCGTTGCCGGTGCAGCACCAGACGCGTTATCGGCGAACGCGCTCCGGGTACAACTCGCCTCGATGAAGCTCCTCGTCCTAGCCAGTGAGCCGATCAGCGCGGACGCGCTGCGCTCGGCGCTGCCCGACGGCATCGATCCCGCCGACTCGGAGGTGATGGTCGTCGCCCCTCGACCCGAACGAGATCGGCGAGCGCTTCGGCCGTCCGGTGGACCGAGCCACCGTCTCGGGTTAGCCGGCCGTCGGTTCCTCTAGCCCCAGCCGCCGGCGCAGCGACCGCGCGTTGTCGGGGGCGAACCCGTTCCAGTCGTTGTTGAAGTAGGCGAACACCTCCTCGCGCCGGCGCCACTGCGCGATCCGACGCGCCCACTGCTCGAGCTCGGTCGCCGAGTAGTTGCCGCCGCGGCCCCGCGACCCGTAGTGGAAGCGGACGAACCGCCACGGGGCCGTGGCCTCCAGCGACTGAAACGGGCGCTTGGGGTGATCGCCGATCGTCAGCGCCACCCCCCGCGCCCGCAGCAGCTCCATCACCTCGGGCGCGAACCAGCTCTCGTGGCGAAACTCGATCGTGTGCATTCCGCCGGGCAGCAACTCGAGCCAGCCCTTCAGGCGCTCGTCGTCGCGATGGAAGTTCTCGGGCAGCTGCCACAGCACCGGCCCCAGGCGGTCGCAGTCGATCAGCGCTCGCAGCGGCTCGTAGAAGCGACGGATCGGCTGGTCGATGTCCTTCAGGCGCCGGATGTGGGTGAGGTAGCGGCTGGCCTTGACGGTGAACAGGAAGCCCGGCGGGGTCTGCGCCACCCAGCCCCGCACCATCTCGGGACGAGCCAGGCGGTAGAAGGTGTTGTTGACCTCGACCGTGTCGAAGTGGGCGGCGTACAGCTCGAGCCACCGCCGCTTGGGCTCGCGCGCCGGATACAGCCGTCCGCGCCAGTCGTCGTACATCCACCCCGAGCAGCCGATGCGTACCGGCTTCATCGCTCGGGTAAGACCTCGGGATGGCGCCCGACGGACAGCTCTCGCTGGGCGAGCCGACCCCGCCGATCCCCGACAAGCCGTCGCTCACCAACCTGCGCGAGGCGGTCCAGGGATGCCGCGCCTGCGAGCTCTGGAAGGGAGCCACCCAGGCGGTGATCGGCGAGGGCCGGCCCGACGCCAGCGTGATGCTCGTCGGCGAGCAGCCCGGCGACCGCGAGGACATCGAGGGGCACCCGTTCGTCGGACCGGCCGGGAAGGTGCTCGACCAGGGCCTGGAGCGGGCCGGGATCGCCCGCGAGGACGTCTACATCACCAACGTCGTCAAGCACTTTCGCTACAAGGCGCGCGGCAAGCGGAGGATCCATCAGACCCCCGACCGCGTCCACGTGAATGCTTGCCTGCCGTGGCTCGACGCTGAGCTGTCGGTGGTCAAGCCGGCGGCGCTGGTGTGCCTCGGCGCGACCGCGGGCCGTGCGCTGCTGGGCTCGGAGATCCGGGTCGGCCGCGATCGCGGTCGCCCGCTCGAGTCCGGGCTGGCCGAGCTGGTGACGTTGACCACGCACCCCTCGGCGATCCTGCGCACCGACGAGCCCGAGCGTGAGGATGCGATGAACCAGTTCGTAGCGGATCTGCAGACTGTCGCGCACTGGCTCAGCGATCGATAGCGGCCGCGGGGGCCACATCGGTGGTCTGCTACTCGCCGTCGTTTCTGCACAGCGACCCCGGGTAGCCCCTTATAACACTGACTACGAACGCTAGGAGCACACATGGGCTTGCTCGACAAGATCACCGGTCGCGCCAAGAAAGCGGCGGGAGACATCACCGACGACTCGTCCCTGCGACGCCAGGGCCGCCAGGAAGAGCGCAAGGGCGAGGCGAAGGACGAGCTCGCCGACGCTCACGAGAAGGCCGACGCCAAGGCCGAAGAGGTCGCCAACCTCGAGCGCAAGACGCGGTAGCGCCTTGAGTGGCGGCGCGGGATGTTCCCGCGCCGCCCAAGTCAGCTCGACTCCTCGGCTGGCGCGTCGTCCGCTTCCCTGTCGGCCGACGCCTTATTCCCTTCCTCGGAAGCTTCGTCCGGTCCCTCGGGCGGCGGGGCGCCCGGCACGCTCTGATCGCCGCGCTTGCGCTCCCAGTCCTGGCGGACCTCGGCGACCTTCTCGCCGAGCTCGTCGCTGTGGCGCTGCAGCCGATCGGCCTCGCGCTCGAGCTCGTCGGCCAGTTCTTCCGGGTTCTCGCTGTCGCCGTTCACCGACCCCCTGGCTACCCTCAACGGCCGCGGGGCACACCCCTTCTCCCCCGTTCCTGACCCCGCGTGCGCAAGGAACGCAAGACGGGTATCCATAAGTCAATGGCGCGCTCGATCTGGAACGGCACGATCACGTTCGGCCTGATCGCCGTCCCGATCAAGGTTCACTCCGCGACCGAGGACAAGAGCGTCCACTTCCATCAGGTGCACGCCGCTGACGGCGCCCGGATCAAGCAGAAGCGGATCTGCTCAAAGGAGCACAAGGAGGTTCCCTACAAGCAGGTCGCCCGCGGCTACGAGCTTCGCGGCGGCAAGTACGTGCTGTTGAGCAAGGAGGAGATCGACGCCGCCGCCGGCGAGCGTTCGCATCTGATCGAGCTCGAGGAGTTCGTCGGCGCCGACCAGATCGATCCGGTGTTCTACGACCGCACCTACTACCTCGGCCCAGGCGACGATGGACAGGACGCCTACCGCTTGATGCACGATGCGCTCGAGCGGACCGAGCGGGTCGGGATCGGGCGCTGGGTGTTCCACAACCGCGAGTACCTGGCGGCGGTGAGGGCATTCGGCAAGGCGCTCGTGTTGCACACGATGCGGTTCGCCGACGAGCTCGTGGACGCCGGCGACCTCGAGCTCCCCAAGCCGAGCCGAGCCCCGAGCAAGCGCGAGGTCGAGATGGCCGGGCAGCTCGTCGAGTCGCTCTACGAGGAGTTCGACCCGAGCGCGTTTCACGACAGCTACCGCGAGCGCGTGCTCGAGCTGGTCCAGACCAAAGCCAGCGGTAAGGAGCCCGAGCTGCCCGAGCCCGAGGAGCGCGAGGAGGCGCCCGACCTGGCTGCGGCGCTCGAGGCCAGCCTCGGGGCCTCCGGCAATGGCGGCCGTCGCCCGACCAAGCGCCGCAAGTCGAAGGCAAAGGGCTGACAATGCCGCGCTCACTGTGGACCGGATCGCTCAGCTTCGGGCTGGTCAACGTGCCCGTCAGGGTGGTGCCGGCCGTCCGCGACCAGGACCTCCACTTCCGCCAGCTGCACGAGCAGGACGGCGCGCCGATCGAGGTGCAGCGGTGGTGCTCCGAGGAAGACGTTGAGGTCCCCTTCGAGGAGATCACTCGCGGCTACGAGTCCGAGGACGGCGGCCAGGTGATCGTGTCCGATCTCGAGCTGGAGGCGATCGAGCCGCGCCGCACGCGCACGATCGAGATCGAGCAGTTCGTCGACCTCGAGCAGGTCGACCCCACCTACTTCGACCATCCCTATTTTCTTGTTCCGGCGTCCGACGACGACGGTGCCCGGCGGGCCTACACGCTGCTGACCGCGGTGATGAGCCGCACCGACCGGGCCGCGCTGGGACAGTTCGTGATGCGCGCCAAGGAGTATCTGGCGATCGTCCGCGAGCGCGACGGGGCGCTGACGCTGACCACGATGCTGTTCGCCGACGAGGTCCGGCCGATCGAGGGCGTCGGCGCGCCTACCGGCAAAGCGCACAAGCCCACCCGCAAGCAGCTTGACGCGGCGGTCTCGGTGATCGAGGCGTTGTCTGACGACTGGGACCCCGGCAAGCACAAGGACGAGTACCGGGCGCGCCTCAAGCGCGTCGTCGACCGTAAGCGCAAGGGCGCCACGATCGAGGTCCCCGAGCAGGTCGAGGAGCCCAAGCCCGCGCCCGATCTGATGGCCGCCCTCGAGCAGACGCTGCAGGAGATGAGCGACGGCGGCAGCGGGCGGTGGTCGGAGCCCCGCGAGCGCCAGGAGGCCTGAGCGTCAGTCGCGCGTGTCGCCGTCGGCATCGCCGAGCGCATCGGTCGGCGATCTATGCGGCGGCTGGGTGGGCTCGTCGAGGTGCGGCAGCGCCGGGATCGGCAGCGTCACCGGCTCGTCGGTCCCGACCCTGACCGTCTGCCCGTGGTGGACGATCTCGAGCGCCCTCCCCGAGACCAACGTGTAGACCGCCTCGCCGGCCGCGATCTCGACCATCAGCTGGCGCCTGCGGAAGCCGAGCCGGAAGCTGAGCCGGGTCAGTGGCGGGGGTAGCCGCGGCGCGAAGCTGAGACGACCGCTGTGGTCGCGCAGGCCGCCAAGACCCGCGACCAGCCCGAACCAGGTGCCCGCCAACGACGCGATGTGCAGCCCGTTGCGGGTGTTGTGCTGAAGGTCGTCCAGGTCCATCAGCGCCGACTCGCGCAGGTACGAGTAGGCGAGCATCATGTGGCCGACCTCGGCGGCGACGACCGCCTGCGCGGACGCAGACAGCGACGAGTCGCGCACGGTCAGCCGCTCGTAGTAGGCGAAGTCGCGCGCCTTCTCCTCCTCGGTGAACGCGTCCCCGCGGCGGTGCAACGCGAGCACCAGGTCCGCCTGCTTGACGACCTGCTTGCGGTACAGGTCGAAGTAGTGGTAGTGGAGCATCAGCGGATAATTCTCGGGCGGCGTCCGCTCGAAGTCCCACCGCTCGTGCTGGGTGAAGCCCTCGGCCTGAGGGTGCACCTTCAGGACCTCGTCGTACGGGATCAGCATGTCGTCGGCCGCGTCGCGCCAGGACGCGAGCTCCTCGTTGTCGACCCCGAGCGCCTCCGCCCGGGCGCGGTGGCGTTCGGCCGCGTCGGCGGCCGCACGCAGGTTGGCCTGGGCCATCAGGTTCGTATAGACGTTGTTGTCGGCCAGCGCGCTGTACTCGTCGGGACCGGTGACGCCGTCGATCCGGAAGTGCCCGGCCATGTCGTGATGACCGAGCGAGCGCCACAGCCGCGCGGTCTCGACCAGCAGCTCGAGTCCGACGTTGCGCTCGAACTCTTCGTCGCCGGTGACGAACCAGTACCGCGCCACCGCATCGGCGATGTCGGCGTTGACGTGGAAGGCCGCGGTGCCCGCCGGCCAGTAGCCCGAGCACTCCTGCCCGCGGATCGTGCGCCAGGGGAACGCCGAGCCCCTCAGGCCGAGCTGAGCCGCGCGGTCGCGTGCCAGGTCGAGCGTCGACTGGCGCCAGCGCAGTGCGTCGGCCGCGGCCTGCGGCGCGGTGTAGGTCAGAACCGGCAGCACGAACGTCTCGGTGTCCCAGAACGTATGGCCGTCGTAGCCCGGTCCGGTCAGCCCCTTGGCGCCAATTGCGCGCCGCTCGGACCGCGCGCCGGCCTGGAGCGTGTGAAACAGCGCGAAGCGTGCGGCCTGCTGAAGCTCGGCGTCCCCCTGGACCTCGACGTCGGCCCGGTCCCAGAAGTCGTCGAGGTAGGCGCGCTGCTCGCTGAGCATCCCCTCCCAGCCGGTGTGGCGAGCCTCCGCCAGCGCGGCGGCGACCTGGTCGCGGATCGCCGGCAACGAGCGGCGGGCCGACCATCCGTAGGCGATGAACTTGATCAGCCGCAGCGGCTTGCCCTTCGCGATCCGGGAGACAACGGTCAGCCGGGCGACGTCCGCAAACGCCTCCACCGACGTCTCGGTGCCCTCGGGGCCGGCGACGATGTGGTCCATGGCGGCGCCGATCCGCAGCCCGCTGGCCTTGGTCTCGTGCATCAGCAGCGCGCGGTCGTCGAGGCCCTGATACGACAGCGAGCGCAGGGGCGCGGCGACGGCGGCGGCGGCACGGGGGTCGTCCTCGGACACCGGCAGCTCCTCATTGGCCACCAGCTCGGACTGCAAGACCACCGGCGTGGGCCCGTCGAGCGGCTCGACCTGGTAGGCGATCGCCGCCACCGCGCGCTGGGTGAACGACACCAGCCGCGTGGAGGTGATGCGCACACGTGTGTGGGCCGGCGAGGACCATTCGCAGGTCCGTCGCAGAACACCGGCGCGGAGGTCGAGCACGCGCTCGTGGCGCTCGAGCACTCCGTAGCGGACGTCGAACGGCTCGTCCTCGACCAGCAGCCGGATCAGCTTGCCGTTCGTGACATTGACGATCGTCTGCCCGGCCTCCGGATAGCCATAGGCGCTCTCGCCGTAGGGCAGCGGCCGGACCTCGTAGAAACCCGACAGGTAGCTCCCGGGGAGGCCGAACGGCTCCCCCTCGTCGAGGTTGCCGCGTAACCCGACGTGCCCGTTGGCGAGCGCGAACACCGACTCGCGCTGGGCGAGCTCGTCGAAGTGCAGCTCGGTCTCGCGAACCGCCCACGGCTCGGTCGGAAATGACCCGTGATGGATCACGCGAGCAGCTCCGCCAGGTCGTCGACGACGACGTCGGCGCCGTGGGCGAGCAGCTCCTCGCGCTGGCCGACGCGGTTGACGCCCACGACGATCCCGAAGTGCCCGGCTCGGCCGGCCTCGACCCCCGCGAGCGCGTCTTCGAACACCGCCGCCTCGGAGGGCTCCACGTCCAACTTGCGCGCCGCGGCCAGGAACGTATCCGGCGCGGGCTTGCCCGCCAGCTGCTCGTGCTCGGCGACGACGCCATCGACGATCTCCTCGAACAGGTCGAGCATCCCGGCCGACTGAAGCACCTCGCGGCAGTTCGCGCTCGAGGACACCACCGCCCGACGCAGCCCCGCCTGGCGGACGGCATTTACATAGGCGACCGAACCCTCGTAGGGCGCCACGCCGTCGCGGTGGATCAGCTCCTGGACGAGTTCATCCTTGCGGTTGCCCAGCCCGTCGACCGTGTCGGCCGACTGCGGGTCGTCGGGCGTGCCCTGGGGAAGCTCGATGTGGCGTGACTCCAGAAACGAACGCACGCCGTCGTAGCGGGGCTTGCCATCGACGTACGCGTCGTAGTCGTGGTGGATGTCGAACTCGACGAACTGCTCACCGCGCTCGTCGGCGCGCTCGTGCAGGTACGCGTCAAACGTCTGCTTCCAGGCGGCGGCGTGCACCTTCGCGGTCTGCGTCAGCACGCCGTCGAGATCGAACAGGCAGGCGCGCACATCGGAGGGCAGGCCGAGCATGAAACGGGACCGTATCGTGCCCTTCGGCGGCGGAGTGTCAACACCGCGCGGCCGGGGTTGCGCAAGCATCCTCGCATCAAGGCACCGGCGCGCCCGCTAGCTTGCAGCGCTCAAAGTGACCGTCGACTCCGGCACCGGTTTCCACTCGCTGTACCGCCACGGCTTCGCGCGGATCGCCGCAGCGGTTCCGGACATCCGGATCGGCGACCCGGAGTACAACGCGCAGCGCACGCTCGAGCTCGCCGGGCGCGCCTCGGACGCCGACGCCGCGCTGGTGATTTTTCCCGAGCTCGGGATCTCGGGCTACGCGATCGACGATCTGCTGCACCAGCACTCGCTCACCGACGCGGTGCTCGCGGCGATCGGGACGGTCGTGAAGGCCAGCGCCTCGCTGTCACCGGTGATCGTGGTCGGCGCGCCGCTCTACCACGAGTGGGGGTTGTTCAACGCCGCGGTGGTGATCCACCGCGGCCAGGTGCTCGGCGTTGTCCCCAAGAGCTACCTGCCCGAGTACCGCGAGTACTACGAGAAGCGCCAGTTCCGGGCCGCGCGCGACGCAGTCGGCACCGAACTGCGGCTGCTCGACGCCGACGTCCCGTTCGGCCCCGACCTGCTGTTCACCGGCCGCGACCTGCCGGCGTTCACGCTGCACGTCGAGATCTGCGAGGACCTGTGGACGCCGATTCCCCCGAGCACCTACGCCGCGATGGCGGGAGCGACCGTGCTGGCGAACCTGTCGGCGAGCAACATCACCGTCGGCAAGGCCGATTACCGCCGGGCGCTGTGCGCCTCGCAGTCGGCGCGGACGATCTCCGGCTACGTGTACACGGCGGCTGGGCTCGGCGAGTCGACCACCGATCTGGCCTGGGACGGACAGGCACTGATCTACGAGAACGGCGACCTGCTCGTCGAGAGCGGGCGCTTTTCCGACGACGAGCAGCTGATCCTCGCCGACCTCGACCTCGAGCGGATCGTGGCCGACCGGGCCGGCACCAGTAGCTACGGCGACTCAATCGGAGACCACCGCCGTCGGCTGGCCCGGATGCGGCGGATCGAGCTGCACCTCGGTGCCGCCCGCCGACACGTAACGCTGAGCCGCGCGGTGGAGCGCTTCCCCTACGTCCCGGCCGACCCGGCCACACGCAACGAGCGCTGCGAAGAGGTCTACAACATCCAGGTGCGCGGGCTAGAGACCAGGCTGCGCGCAACCGGGATCGAGAAGACCGTGATCGGCGTGTCCGGCGGGCTGGACTCGACGCACGCGCTGATCGTCGCGGCGCGCGCGTTCGATCGGCTCGGCCTCCCCCGCGAGAACGTGCTCGCCTACACGATGCCGGGGTTCGCCACCAGCTCGCTGACGCTCGGCAACGCTCACGAGCTGATGCAGGCGCTCGGGGTCAGCGACCACGAGCTCGACATCCGCCCCGCGGCCACGCAGATGCTCCGCGACCTTGGACACCCGGCCGCCGACGGCGATCCCGTCTACGACGTGACGTTCGAGAACGTTCAGGCAGGCGAGCGCACGTCGCACCTGTTCCGGTTGGCCAACCAGCACGGCGCGCTGGTGCTCGGTACCGGTGACCTGTCGGAGCTGGCGCTCGGCTGGTCCACCTACGGGGTCGGCGACCAGATGTCGCACTACAACGTCAACGCCTCGGTGCCCAAGACGCTGATCCAGTTCCTGGTCCGCTGGGCGATCGACTCCGATCAACTCGGCGCTCGCGCCGGCCAGGTGCTCGACTCGGTGCTGAGGACGGCGATCTCGCCGGAGCTTATCCCCAACCACGATCCCGGCTCCGACAAGCCCGGGGCCGACAGCGAGAGCGTCGTCGGACCGTACGAGCTGGCCGACTTCTTCCTCTACTACACGCTGCGGTTCGGGTACCGCCCGAGCAAGGTGGCGTTCCTGGCCCACCACGCCTGGGGCGATCGGCGAAGCGGGCGCTGGCCGGACCTGATCCCCGAGGAGAGCCGCAACCAGTACACGCTCGCCGAGATCAAGCACTGGCTCGGGGTATTCCTATTCCGCTTCTTCCAGATCAGCCAGTTCAAGCGCTCCGCGATCCCCAACGCCCCCAAGGTCGGGTCGGGCGGGTCGCTGTCGCCGCGCGGCGACTGGCGCGCCCCCAGCGACGGCAACGCGGACACCTGGCTGGCTGAGCTGCGCGAGGGCGTGCCGGACTCCGACGGCTAGTGTCGCTTCTGACAACGCCAACAGAGGAGGATCGTGATGGCTGACCAGGGAGGAGCGGGCGGCGAGACGGTCGCGGTGCTGGGAGCCGGAAGCACGATGGGGTTCGCGATGGCCCGCAACATGCTCCGGGCCGGGATCCGAGTACGGGCCTGGAACCGCACCGCCGGCAAGGCGCAGCCGCTGACCGCGGACGGAGCCGAGGGGTTGCGCTCGCCCGTCGAGGCGGCCGACGGGGCCGGGATCATCGTCACAATGCTGTCCGATGCCGACGCGGTGATCGAGTCGGCCGGCCCGGCGCTCGACGCCGCGGGGGACGGCGCGGTGTGGCTGCAGATGAGCACGATCGGCGAGCCGGGCACCGACCGTTGCATCGAGATCGCGCGCGAGCACGGCGTCGGGTTCCTCGACGCGCCCGTGCTCGGCACCAAGCAGCCCGCGGAGGAGGGCACGCTGGTCGTGCTGGCCTCGGGCCCGGAGGATCTGCGCGGACGAGCCCAGCCGGTGTTCGACGCCGTCGGGCAGAGGACGATCTGGGTCGGAGCTGCCGGCGCGGGCTCGCGCCTGAAGCTGGTCGTCAACAGCTGGGTGCTGACCGTGACCGAGGGAGCCGCCGAGACGATCGCGCTCGCCGAGGGCCTGGGCCTGGACCCGTCGCTGCTGTTCGAGGCGATCGCCGGCGGGGCGCTCGACCTCCCCTACCTCCGGGTCAAGGGCAACGCGATGCTCCAGCGCAACTTCGATCCGGCGTTCCGGCTCGAGCTCGCCGCCAAGGACGCCCGCCTGGTCGACGAGTCGGCTCGCCGGGCCGACCTCGACTTGCCGGTGCTGGCCGCGGTCGCGCAGCGGATGACCGAGGGCGCCAAGGAGCACGGCGACAAGGACATGGCCGCGACCTACCTGACCGCCACCGCTCGCGGCTGAGGCGGTGCCCTCGGCCAGGCCCGCCACCGGGTGACCGCTGACGCGCTGATCGTCGGTTCGGGCCACAACGGGCTGGCGGCGGCAATCACGCTGGCGCGCGCCGGGTGGCGGGTGACCGTACTCGAGGCCGCGCCCGTCCCGGGCGGCGCGGTCGCGACCGAGGAGCTGACGCTGGCCGGGTTCGCCCACGACGTCTACTCGGCCGTGCACCCGGCCGCGGCTGCGTCGCCCGTGTTCGAGCAGATGCCGCTCGAGCGACACGGGCTGCGCTGGGTGCAGCCGACGGCGTGCTATGCCCATCCGCTGTCCGACGGGCGCGGCGCCTCGCTGTACCGCGATCTGCAGCGGACGGCCGCCAGCCTGGAGCGACTTCACCCGGGCACCGGCGAGGCCTGGGGACGGTTCGCGCTGCCATACGTGCGCCGGTTCGGAGCGCTGCGTCGGCTGTTCCTCGGGGCGTTTCCGCCGCTGGCGGGCGCGGCGCGGTTGCGTCCGCGCGCGTTGCTGGAGCTCGCGCGGGTGTCGCTGATGCCGGCGCAGGCGCTGGCCGGCGAGCTGTTCGCCGACCCGGGCGCCCGGGCGTGGCTGTACGGCTCGGCGATGCACGGCGACGTGCCGGTGACCGCGGCGGGCAGCGCGATCGTCGGCGTGTACCTGAATCTGCTCGGGCATGGGGCCGGCTGGCCCAGCCCTGAGGGCGGGGCCGGCCGGCTTACCACGGCGCTCGTCTCGTACCTGCGCGAGCTCGGCGGCGAGCTGCGCACCGGCGCCGAGGTCGACCAGATCTCGGCCCGCCGCGGCCGCGTGACCGGCGTCCGGCTGGGCGACGGCGAGGGCGTGCCCGCGCGGGTCGTGATCGCCGACGTGCTGCCGGACGCGCTGGCGTCGCTGGCCGGGACGGCGCTGCCGGGCGACTACGCGGCCGCGCTGCGGCGCTACCGGCCGGGGCCGGCGACGCTCAAGCTCGACTGGGCGCTCGACGGGCCGATCCCGTGGAGCTACGACGAGGCGCGGGCGGCCGGCACCGTGCACGTCGGCGGCGATGAGCCGGAACTGCTGCGCGCCGGGTTCGCCGACGGGCAGCTTCCGGGGCGACCGTTCGTCCTGCTCGGCCAGCAGTCGATCGCCGACCCGACGCGCGCGCCCGCCGGCAGGCACACCGCCTGGGCCTATGCCCACGGGCCGCAGGCGCTCGACTGGGACGCGGCGCGCGACCGGCACGTCGAGCGGATCGAGGCGCAGATCGAGCGCTTCGCGCCGGGCTTCCGGGACCTGATCCTGGCCCGGCACGTACTCTCCCCCGCCGACTTCCAGCGCCGCAACGCCAACCTGATCGGCGGCGACGTCGGCGGCGGCAGCTACGGCCTGGATCAGCTGGTGTTGCGGCCGGTTCCACGGCTGATTCCCTACCGGACGCCGGTGGGCGGCCTCTACATCGCCAGCGCCGCGAGCTTCCCCGGCGGCGGCGTTCACGGCGTCGCGGGTCACGCCGCGGCGCGACTGGCGCTCGCCCGAGCGCGCGCAGTGCCGCGGGAAGCTGTTCGCGCGGGTCTCGGGCGGGTAATAGCAGTGACGACATGACGGTCGCAGTGCTGGACATCGACGGGACGCTGGTCGACACCAACTACCACCACGCGGTCGCGTGGTTCCGCGCGTTTCGCGCCCACGGGATCGTGCTGCCGATCTGGCGCATCCACCGCCACCTGGGGATGGGCGGCGATCAGCTGGTGGAGGCGCTGACCGGCGCCGACACCGAGCGCAGGCTCGGCGACGCGATCCGCGCCGCGGAGACCGACCGCTACCGCGAGCTGATCGACGAGGTCGAGACGATGGACCGGTCGCGCGAGCTGATCGAGGAGCTCAAGCGCCGCGGCCACACCGTGGTACTGGCCAGTTCGGCCAAGCAGGACGAGGTCGACCATTACCTGGAGCTGCTGGGCGCCCGCGAGCTCGCCGACGGCTGGACCACGTCGGCCGATGTCGAGGCGACCAAGCCCGCCCCCGACCTCGTCCACGCCGCGCTCGAGCGCGCTCAGGGCAGCAGCGACGACGCGGTGATGGTGGGTGACACGCCGTGGGATGTGGAGGCGGCCAGGCAGGCCGGAGTCCGAACCCTGGCGGTGCTGACCGGCGGCTTCTCCGATCAGGAGCTGCGCGAAGCCGGGGCGGCCGATGTGTTCGAGTCGGTCGCGGAGCTGTGCGAGTCGCTTGACCGGACGCCGCTGGCCTGAGCGGGACCGCGCCGGGTCAGCGCGACTCGCGCTCGGCGAGCGCCACGCCGAACCACAGCCAGCCGATCGCCGGCCCGGCGACGATCCCGACGATCACCGGCGCCAGCCCGCCGAACACCACGTTGGCGACCAGCACGAGGATCGCGGTCAGCCCCACCGACAGGAACACCATCGCCACGATCGCGCTGAGGTTGCCAATCCTGACCAGGTAGGCCTTCTCGCGCTCGCGAAACAGGAGCCGGTGGTGAACCATCGGCGCGATCAGCAGCACTGCGGCGATCGCCACGCAGATCAACGCCACGAAGTAGACGTCGCGGTCGAACGACGACAGCGCGGTCCAACGGTTGTTGAACGGGACGATCAGCAGGAACCCGAACAGCACCTGGACGCCCGCGCCGGCGACGCGCAGCTCGGTCATCAGCTCGGTCTGGTTGCGGTCCAGACGTTGCTGGGGGGCTTCGTGGCGCTCGGCGTCGGGCGGAGGCTCGTCGCGGTCGTCCCCGCGCGCGGAGGATTGTGCTGTGGTGCTGGCCATCATTCGGGGACTCCCTGCATTGACGACTACCCGGCCGGAGGGCACCTGACGCCGCGGGGACGACGTCTAGGCGGAGATCAGCGTCGGCGTGCCGAGCGGGATGTGCGCCATCAACCAGCGGCCCTCGGCCAGCGTCAGGCGCAGGCAGCCGTGGCTGACGGGCAGGCCGATGCTCGACGTCTCGGGCGTGGAGTGGATCGCGATCCGGTCGCCGCCGTTCCAACCCTCGATCTCATGCGGTGACTTTGCCGACAGCGCCAGCACGCAGCACCCGTAGGGCCCGCTGTCGTCACCGGTCAGCAGCCGGTCGGTGACCGCGAAGCGCCCCGTCGGGGTGGGCGCGGTGGGGCGCCCGACCGCGACCGTGTAGCGCTTCACCAGCTCGCCGTTGTCGATCACCATCAGCCGGCGTTTGTTCAGCGAGACCTTGATCTGCCAGGTCACGCGGCCCAGCTTGGTCGCCGATTGGTCGATCCAGCCCAGGTTCCCGTTGCCGGCGATCGGGCTGACTACGCCGAGCCACTTGCCCTCGCGGCGCTGCACCCACAGCGCTTGGGGCGACCCGAAGTTCGTGCGGGTGGTGAGCTTGGCGATCGGCTTGCCGTCCGGCGACGCGCGCATCGTGGTCGCGTGCCGGACCAGCGCCACCAGCACGCCGGGCTGGCGGTGGTGGGTCGGCGCCGCCGGCGTGGTGGTCGTCTGCGGGTTGGACGGGGGCGCGGGTGGGGTCGGCTTGAAGCTGTTGGCGGTCGCCTTGGCCGGGCCGGGCTTGGCGGACGAGATCGCGACGCCGATCACGATCGGGACCGCGGGGATCAGGGCGGCGAGCAGCGCGATCACCGCCGCCAGACGCCACCTCGGGCGCCGGCCCGACGGCTGTGGTGCGTCGGTCTGTTCGCTCATCTGCCCCTGTCCTGAGAAAGCTTGCAACGCCTGTCGCGCATCGCTCGCGAGACCGTCTACGTTAGCGTAGGGGCCGGCGCAATCCCGCCGTTCGGCGGGGGTTTCGACGCGGCGCCGCAACCGCGCTCCGGTGTTCGACCCCGCCAAGACCTCCTACAACGAGATCCTGCGGCTGTTCTGGGAGAACCACGACCCGACCCAGGGCATGCGCCAGGGCAACGACGTCGGCACCCAGTACCGCTCGGGGCTTTCTGGGCCCTCGGTCGCTAGCCGCCGGCGACGGCCGGCAGGATCGTGACCTCGTCCCCGTCCTCGACGGCCGTGTCGAGGCCATCGAGGAAGCGGATGTCCTCGCCGCCCACGTAGACGTTCACGAAGCGCCGCAGGCCGCCGTCCTCGGCGATCCTGCTCCGCAGGTCGCCGAAGCGGTCATACAGCGCATCGAGGACTTCGCCGACGGTCGACCCGTCGACGTTCGCGGTCCCCTCGCCGTCGGTCGCCGCCCTCAGCTGGGTTGGGATCTTGACCGTGACTGCCATCGCCGCGAAGTCTAAACGCGCGCGCCGTCGGTCACGCCGTCGCGACGCACTCGCCGGCGGCCTCGAACGACGCGAACGTCGGGTCGATCTCGCGGGCCTCGAACGTGCCGCGGGCGACGTCGAGCGTCTTGAGCCCGTCGCCGGTGATGTACGCGACGACCCGCTCGTCGGGGTCGATGTCGCCCCGCCGCGCGAGCTTTGCCAGCGTCGCGATCGTCACGCCACCCGCGGTTTCGGTGAAGATCCCGGTGGTGGCGGCGAGCAGCTTGACGCCTTCGCGGATCTCGTCGTCGGTGACCGCTTCGACTGCGCCACCGCTGCGGCGGGCGAGGTCCACCGCGTAGGGCCCGTCCGCCGGGTTGCCGATCGCCAGCGACTTGGCGATTGTGTCCGGCTTGACCGGACGACAGAAGTCCTCGCCGGCCTCGAACGCGTTGGCCACCGGCGCGCAACCGGTCGCCTGGGCGCCGTTGAACGTCGGCAGCTCGCCTTCGACCAGCCCCAGTTCGAGCCACTCCTCGAAGCCGCGAGCGATCTTGGTGAACAACGAGCCCGACGCGATCGGGCAGACCACCCGGTCGGGGAGCTCGAACCCGAGCTGCTCGACGGTCTCGAACGCCAGCGTCTTGGAGCCCTCGGCGTAGTACGGGCGCATGTTGATGTTCACGAACGCCCAGTCGCGCTCGCCCGAGATCTCCGTGCAGAGGCGGTTGACGTCGTCGTAGTTGCCGCGGACGGCCACGAGGTTGGTGCCGTAGATGCCGGTGGCCAGCACCTTCTGCTCCTCGAGGTTGGAGGGGATGAACACGTAGGACTCGAGTCCGGCGGCCGCCGAGTGCGCAGCCACGGCGTTGGCGAGGTTGCCGGTCGACGCGCAGGCGATCGTCTGAAAGCCGAGCTCTCGAGCGCGGGCCAGGGCGATCGACACGACCCGGTCCTTGAACGAGTGGGTCGGGTTGGCGGCGTCGTTCTTGATCCACAGCTGGCGCAGACCGAGCTCATCGGCGAGCCGGTCGACGCGCAGCAGCGGGGTCCACCCGGCCGGCAGCGTCGGCTGCGGGGGCGCCTGGACGGGCAGGAAGTCCGCGTAGCGCCACAGCGACAGCGGACCGGCCTGGATCTTGCGGCGCAGCGCCGCGGGATCGTCGTCTGGTCGCGACTCGTAGGCCACCTCTAGCGGGCCGAAGCAGCGTTCGCACACGTAACGCGCCTCGAGCGCGTAAGTGGCCTTGCATTCCTTGCAACGAAGAGACTCTGGCGGCATATGTGAAAAACCTCCGCCGGGGTCTGTGGTCGGAGGTCATGAGAAACCGCCATCTCCACATCTCCCAGGCCTTTGTGGTTGGAGCCTGATGGAATTGGCACCGTTCCCTTGCGGGAGGTTGCCGGGGTTTCGTAGGGCCATATCCCTCCACCCCTCTGGATGCGTACTGCTATGTGTCCTGAAGTATAAGCAGACGCCCGGACGCAGTTCCAGCCGGCCACGTAACGACGGTCCCCGCCCGGTGTTTAGTTGCACCGCGTGGCCGTCCCCTCCGCCGATCCACTCGCCCGCCTCGAGGCCGCCCTGGCGGCCGGGACCAAGGCCCCCAGCCGGCGGATGCTGATCATCGTCAACCCGTACGCGACGACGGTCTCCGACCGGTTGCGCAACCTGGTCGTCTATGCCCTGCGGGGCGCCTACGAGGTCGAGGCGATCGACACCCAGTCCCCCGGACACGCCACCGAGCTGACCACCGAGGCGGCCGGCCAGGGGTACGACGTGGTCGTGGCGTTCGGCGGCGACGGCACCGTCAACGAGGCGGTCAACGGCCTGGCGGGCTCGGACACGCCGCTCACCTGCCTCCCGGGCGGGCGCGCCAACGTGTACTGCCGGATGCTTGGGATTCCCAGCGACGTGATCGACGCAACCGAGCACCTGCTGCGGGTCGCCGATGACTGGCGCCCGCGGGCGATCGATCTCGGCGAAGTCAACGGGCGCAAGTTCGTGTTCTCGGCCGGCGTCGGGCTCGACGCGAGCGTGGTGCAGCGCGTTGACGCCCACCCCCGGATGAAGGCCCGGCTGGGCGAGTGGTACTACACGTGGGCCGGGATCGACACGTTCACGCGCCGCTACCTGCTGCACCCGCCCCGGCTCGAGGTGTCGGTCGTAGACGAGCGGATCCCCGGCGTGACCACGATCGTCCAGAACGCGACCCCGTACACGTACTTCGGAGACCGTCCGGTCGAGATGGCGCAGGGCGCGACGCTGGTGAGCGGCGACCTCGCCGGGATCGTGCTCGAGCGCGCTCGGCCCAGCGGGATCCCGACGATCATCTGGCGGGCGCTGTCAAAGCGGGCCACGGTCAGCGGCCATCGGCACGTCCATCCGTTCTGCGGCGTCAAGGAGCTGTCGGTGCGGACCGTAGACGAGCGTCCGCTGCCGCTGCAGGTCGACGGCGACTACATCGGGGACGTCGACGAGGCGCGGTTCGCGGTCGTCCCCGGCGGAATCCTCGTTGTCTCCTGACCGGCTGCGGGTGGGGCTGATCGTCGCCCTCGCCGCGCTGGCGGCGGTGGTGGCCGGCACGGCCGTCGCGCGGCCGGCCGGCGACGGCAAGCGGCCGCCGGTTCACCTGCTCGGCGCGCCCAGGTGCCCGGTGTTCCCGGCCAACAACCCCTTCAACCAGCGGGTCGACCGGCTGCCGGTGGCCCGCGACTCCGCGGCGCTGGTGGCGCGGATCGGCCTCGGCGACCCGGTCCACCCCGACTTCGGCTCTGGCCTGTACAACGGCGCCCCGATCGGGATCCCCTACGCGATCGTGTCCAAGCACACCCGCCGGGTGCCGGTGAGCTTCCGCTACGCCTCGGAGTCCGACGGTCACCGCTACCCGCTCGGACCCCGCGTCGCGATCGAGGGCGGCGCGAGCTCGACCGGCGATCGCCACGTGATCGTCGTCGACCGGGACTCGTGTCGCGACTACGAGCTGTTCGCGGCCTACCCCCACGACGGCGGCCGTCGCTGGACCGCCGGCTCGGGCGCGATCTTCAACCTGCGCTCCAACCGGCTCCGGCCCGCCACCTACACTTCAGCCGACGCCGCCGGGCTGCCGATCCTGGCCGGGTTGGCCCGCTACGACGAGGTCGCCCGCGGCGCGATCGACCACGCGGTGCGGTTCACCGCGCCGTGCACGGCCGCGCGATACGTGTACCCCGCCCGGCACTTCGCCTCAAGCTGCAGCGGACCGTCGCTGCCGCCGATGGGGCTCCGGATCCGCCTGAAGCGCAGCGTGAACATCTCCGGCCTCCCCTACCAGGCGCGAGTCGTCGCCCGGGCGCTCAAGCGCTACGGAATGATCCTGGCCGACAACGGCTCGCCCTGGTTCATCTCCGGCGCGCCCAATCGTCACTGGGACAACGACGCGCTGCACCAGCTCGACCGCCTCACCGGCGTCGACTTCGAAGTCGTGGACACGCGGTCACTCCCCCACCCCGGCCTGTAGAGATTGCTTCGCCGGGGGGGGCGAATTTCACGCCGCCGGGGCTCTGTATCGCGTGGCGCGCAGCGACATCCAGCTGACCGCGAGCGACCTCGAGCTGTTGCGGTTCGCCGGCGAGCACCGGTTCGTGCTGTCGGCGCACGTACAGGCGCTGCTGCGGCTGACCGCGAAGGCCGCCGACGCACGTCTGGCCGAGCTGAGCGACGCCGGGTTTCTCGCCGAGCGGACGGTGTTCGCCGGCTTCCCGGCGACATACCGGAGCACCCGGCCCGGCCTCGACGCGATCGGCAGCAAGCTGCGCGCGCCGACGATCGACTTGGGCCGCTACGACCACGAGGCCGGCGCAGCGTGGTTGTGGCTGGCGGCGCGCAACGGCGCCTTCGGACCGATGCGCGAGGTCCTCGGCGAGCGGCAGCTGCGCTCCCGGGACGGCGCGACCGAAGGCCGCCCGGGCTTGGCGGGACCGCTGGCGGTGAGGCTCGGCGGAATCGGCCGGGGCGGGCGGCCGCGGCTTCACCACCCCGACCTGCTGCTGGTGGACCCGGCGGGGCGGCGGCTTGCGGTCGAGCTGGAGCTGAGTTCCAAGGGACGCGAGCGCCGCGAGCGGATCCTCGCCGGCTACGCCGCCGACCGGCGCATCGCCGGAGTGCTGTACGTGGTCGAGAGCCCGCGGCTGGCCGAGTCGATCCGCACGTCGGCCCGGCGGCTGGGCATCTCTCATCTCGTCCACGTGCGGAGGGTGCGCTGGGCTCAGGATGCACCCCGCGCCGCGGACCTGGCGGCGAGCCGGTCGGCGGCCGCGCAGCGAGGCGTCGCGCCGGGCCGGGCCCGGCGGGCGCGCCGGGCGGCCACCGCGGGAGCGGAGCGGTGACGCCGCCGTCCGGTCCCCAGGCACCCCGCCCCCGCAGGCGGCCGTACTGGATGCTGCTCGCGTTCGCCCTGCTGGTGCTGGCGCCGCCGGCGTGGGCGATCGCCGGAATCGTCGGGCTCGGGGTGGTCACTGCCGCGATGATCGGCTCCCGGCTGGTCGGCGCAGGCCGCGAGCGCGCGGCGGGCAGGCGGGCGGTGCCGGACGGCGTGCCGCTCGGGGTCGACGGCGACGGGCGCCCGGTGGTGCTCAGCGACCGGCAGCTGTCGGCTCACGCGCTGATCGTCGGCGCCAGCGGAGCGGGCAAGTCGACGACGCTGCTGACGATCCTCACCGACCACGTCCGCCGCGGCCGTCCGGTCGTGGCGATCGACATGAAGGGCTCGCCCGCGTTCGCCCGCGAGCTGGCCGGCGCCGCCGCGGCGGCGGGCCGTCCGTTCCAGCTGTGGTCGCTGGACGGGCCGAGTCACTGGAACCCGCTCGCCCACGGCAACGCGACCGAGCTGAAGGACAAGCTGATCGGGACCGAGCGGTTCACCGAGCCCCACTACCAGCGGGCCGCCGAGCGTTACATCCAGACGGTCCTGCAGGTGCTCGAGCACACGCACCCCGGGCGGCCGCCGACGCTCGACGAGGTCGTCCGGATGATGGACCACCGCCGGCTGCCGAGCGTCGCGCGCGAGCTTCCGGAGCCGCTGGCCGAGCGAATCACGGACTATCTCGGCGGCCTCACTGGCGACCAGGTGAGCGCGATCCGGGGCCTGGGCACGCGCCTGGCGATCCTCACCGAATCGCACTCCGCCCCGTTCCTGTCACCGGCGACGGACGGGCGTGCGACCGAGGTCGACCTGCACCGAGCGCTGTCGGGCGGCGAGGTCGTGCTGCTCAGCCTCAACTCGGGCAGGTACGGCAAGCTGGCCGCGCAGCTCGGGACGCTCGCTGTCCAGGACCTGGTGTGCGCCGCCGGGGAGCGGCTGGCCGACGAGGGGGACGCGGGGCGTCCGCAGGCGATCGTGGGGATCGACGAGTTCTCGGCGCTCGGATCAGACCACGTGATGCAACTAATCGCGCGCGGCCGCGAGCCCGGCGTGGTCGTCGTGCTCGCCACCCAGGAGCTGGCCGATCTGGACCGGGCGGCGCCGGGGTTGCGCGACCAGGTGCTCGGCACCGCGGCGGTCAAGATCGCCCACCGTCAGGACGTTCCCGCATCGGCCGACGCGTTCGCCCAGATGGTCGGCACGGTCAGGGTCTGGGAGGAGACCCACCGGATCGGCGGGTCGGCGTTCGCTCGCTACGACACCAGCCGCGGCACGCGTCGGGAGGTCGAGCGGTTCGCGCTGCACCCGAACGTGATCAAGGAGCTGCGCACCGGCGAGGCGGTGGTGATCACCAAGCAGCCGGCGGCGCGGGCGAGGACCGTCCGGGTCGGTCCTCCGCGTCGGGAAGGACCCGAGTTGGGGTGACCGACTCGAACGTTCTCTCAACCTGCGATCGTGGACTACAACTGGTCTAGCCGCCGAAGCCGCTGGCCGCGATGTAGGTCGTGGCGCTGCCGTTGGGGTGGATCAGCACCGTCGGGGCGAGGCACTTGGCCGGCAGCGTGAACTGGCCGCGGATCCGCGCGTCGCCGGTGGTCGAGATCGGCACCGAGGCGGTCGTGCCAACCGCTGGCGTGCTGTCGGCGCCGCAGTACAGCGAGGCCGAGACCATCGTCACCGGCCCGGGGGTTCCGTTGCCGGGCGCGACCGGGATCACCAGGCCGCGAATCACCACGTCGACGCGGCCGTTGTCACGAATCCGGGCGTCGCCGAACTTCAGCACCCAGGGGGCGCCGCCGGCAGCGTTACCGTGCAGCGTCGGGTCGGTCGGGACACTCAGGAGGTAGGACGCCTTCGCGTGCAATTCCTCACGCGCAAATTCGATTTGTCCCCGGGGCCCGGCCCCCGGGGCCGGTTCTAGACAGCGCCCGGCGTGACCCGGTAGGCGTCGAACACCGACTCGATGTTGCGCAGCCGGTTGATCGTCTGATCGAGCGCGTGCGTGTCGCCGACCTCGACCACGAACCGGTTCTTGACCATCGGGTGGCTGACCGTGCAGCGCGCTTCGATGATGTTGATCCCGGCCTCGGCGAACGTCCGGGACATGTCCTCGAGCAGACGGTGGCGGTCCCAGCCGTCGACCTCTATCTCGACCCGGAACGAGGTCTCGGCGTCGCCGTCCCACGCGACCGGCGTGAAGCGCTCGGGATCGCGTCGGAGCACGGCCACGTTCGGGCAGTCCTCGCGGTGGATCGTGATCCCGCGGCCGAGTGAGATGTAGCCGACAATCGGGTCGCCCGGGACTGGCCGGCAGCACTTGGCCAGCCGCAACATGACCTCGTCGATTCCCTCGACCGAGATCCCGAACTGCGACGACGACGTGGTCGCGCGCGAGCGCCGGCGCCCGGTCTGCAGCAGGTCGTCGGCGGCGGTCGGCTCGGACTCGGCCGCCTCGCCCTGCTTGAGCAGCTGCATGATCTTGTTGACGACGACCTTCGGCGAGATCTTGGCCCCGCCGAGCGCGATGTAGAAGTCGTCGGCCTTACGGAAGCCCATCTCGCGGATCACGTCGGCCAGCAACGGCGAGCCGACGATCTTCTGGGCCGGCAGGCCTTGCTTCTTCAGGTGCTCCTGCAACAGCTCGCGCCCGGTGTGCTCGGTGTCCTTACGGGTCTCGGCCTTGAACCAGGCCTTGATCTTGTTGCGTGCGCGGGTCGTCTTGACCAGCGCGAGCCAGTCGCGTGACGGACCGCGTTCGCGCTTGGAGGTCAGCACCTCGACGATGTCGCCCGAGCGCAGCTGGTAGGACAACGGCACGATCTTGCCGTTGACCTTGGCGCCCACGCAGCGGTGGCCCACGTCGGTGTGGATCTCGTAGGCGAAGTCCAGCGGCGTCGCGCCGGAGGCCAGCGACTTGACCTCGCCCTTCGGCGTGAACACGAACACCTCGTCCTCGAACAAGTCGACCTTGAGCGTCTCCATGAACTCCCGCGGGTCGGCCATGTCCTGCTGCCAGTCCAGCAGCGACCGCAGCCACTTGAGCTTGCCGTCGGAATCGGGCGCGGGCGCGCCCCGGCGGCCGGACTCCTTGTACATCCAGTGCGCGGCGATCCCGAACTCGGCCAGGTCGTGCATCTCGCCGGTGCGGATCTGGATCTCCAGCGGCCGGCCCTCGGGTCCGATCACGGTCGTATGCAGCGACTGGTACATGTTGAACTTCGGCATCGCGATGAAGTCCTTGAAGCGCCCGGGCAGCGGCTTCCACAGGGAGTGGATCACCCCGACCGCGCCGTAGCAGTCCTTGACCGAGCCGACGATCACCCGCATCGCGGTGAGGTCGTAGATCTCGTTGAACTCGCGCCCCTTCTTGGTCATCTTCGAGTAGATCGAGTAGAAGTGCTTGGCGCGCCCTGAGATCTCGGCCTCGATCCCCAGCTCGTCGAGCTCCTTGGCCAGGTACTGGCCCGCCTGGTTGACGTACCGCTCGCGCTCGGCGCGCTGCTGGGCCACAAGGCCCTTGATCTCGTTGTACTTGCGCGGGTGCAGCGTCTGAAACGCGAGGTCCTCCAGCTCCCACTTGATCGCGTGGATACCCAGCCGGTGGGCGATCGGCCCGTAGATGTCGAGCGTCTCGCGCGCCTTCTCGATCTGCTTCTGCTTGGGCACCGCGGCGATCGTGCGCATGTTGTGCAGGCGATCCGCGAGCTTGATCAGGATGACCCGGATGTCCGTGGCCATCGCGACCATCATCTTGCGGTAGTTCTCGGCCTGCGCCTCGTCGCGCGACTGGAACGTCAGCCCGGTGAGCTTGGTGACGCCGTCGACCAGGCCGGCGACCTCCTCGCCGAAGGCCTCGCGGACCTCCTCCAGCGACGCCGACGTGTCCTCGACGGTGTCGTGAAGAAGCGCCGCGCACAGCGTCTCGGTGTCGAGGCGCATCCCGGCGCAGATCTTGGCCACCCCGACCGGATGGATGATGAAGTCCTCGCCGCTGCGTCGCCGCTGGTCGGCGTGGTGCACGCAGGAGTACACGAACGCCTCCTCGACGCGCGAGCGATCGACCTCGACCGCGGCATGGTGGGCGTGCTCCTCGATGATCGCGAACAGGTCGGCCAGCAGCTGCTGCTCGACCTCGGTCAGCTCGACCCGGTCGATCGCCGTGTGGTCGTCGCCGTCGGTGACCTGGTCGACGGGCGGGCGCAGCGTCGCGATCAGCCCGGAGCGCGTGTCGCCGTCATCGCGCACGGCCGCGTCGGCTCGATCGCTGTTGACCTCCGGACGAGCATCCTCGGCCGTGCCCGCGCGACCGCGGCCGGCGCCCTCGGTGGACCGGGTCAGCCGCTTGGTCGGGGATTTGCGCTGCTCAGGAATCGTCGTCCGTCCTCGTATCGCGTTGCGTACGCCCTGTACGCCGGAGAGCGCTCCAGCGAGGTGGGCGCCGTCCCGGCGATCGCCAGGGCTGGCAGATCCCGGTCGAGGCTGACGAGCTCCAGCTCCGCGAGCACCTTGACCAGCCTGGCCGCCAACCGTGGCGGACGACCATGCGGCCCATCGCCGCGAAGCAGGTGCTCGAGCTCCTCACCGGCCACCCTCTCCCGGGTCCGAAGAACTCGGTAGAGAGCCACGAGCGAAGCACGTAGGCCGTACTCGAGCTCGTGCATCTGCTCCGCAAAGCGTAGCTCAGGCTGGCCCCAGGCCAGATGGGTAACGCGCACACGGTCGCGCAGCAGGGACTCCGCGGCCGCCGAGGACGGCGGGTCGAGCGCCACGATCTGCTCGAATCCGCCGGCGATCTCGGGCCGGCGCTCCAGCGCGTGGTAGGAGATCAGCGCAAACCCGCCGACACGAGCGGTCAGTCCGGCCAGGCGCCGCGGGACGTCGGCGCACACCGCCAGCACGGAACTGCCGGTGCAGAGCGCGTCGGAGAGCACCGCCAGCGGGCTCTCGCCGCGGCGGTCGAGCGCCACGTTCCCGGCGCCGGTTCCCCTGTGGGCCGGGCCCGAGCCATCCGCGCGCCGCTCGCCGGCGATCACGCCGGACTCCAGCTCCAGCTCGGCCAGCACCGACGCAAGGTAGTCCTCGGCCTCGCCGAGCACATCGATCGCCGGCGGCGCGCACGGCCGAGCGTGGCGCAAGAGCAGCCGCGGCTCCACGGCTCCGTTGAAGACGTTGCGCTCCAGGCGGAACGTGGCGTCGACCGGCGTCCGGGCCTCGACGCCGAGGCGCCCGTCGCAGCCGAACGAGACCGCGCGAGCGCGTGTGCCGCCGGAGGTGACCGTGAAGCGCAGGTGCTTGCCGTCCTCCCCCATCGCCCGCGGATCCTCGAAGCGGGCCCCGGGCACCAGCAGCTTGGGCTGCGGGTTGCCCATCCCGCAGGGTTCGAGCGCGCGGAGCTCCTCGGCGAATCCGAGCCCGAGCTCGGTCCCCGAGACGATCGCGTCGATCCGCTCCAGGGGCTGCAGGAGATCTTCGGTCAGGACCGACTCGGCGTGGAGCTCGACCGCCTCGCGGAACTGATCCAGGCGTTCGCGCCGGACGGTCAGCCCCGCGGCGGCCCGGTGGCCGCCGTAGCGGTCGAGGTGCTCGGCGCAGGCGTGCAGCGCCCCGAGCAAATCGAACCCGGGGATGCCCCGGCCCGAGCCGGTTCCGAGCCCGCCGTCGAGCGCGACCAGGATCGCCGGGCGGTGGTAGCGCTCGGCGATCCGCGAGGCCACGATCCCGATCACCCCGGGGTGCCAGTCCTCGGCCGCCAGCACGTAGGCGCTGCGGGCTCCCATCGACGCGGCCTCGGTCTGGGCCTCCCACAGGATCTGCCGCTCGACCGCTCGACGCTCGATGTTGACGGCGTCCAGCTCGGTGGCGATCTCGCGGGCGCGCCGCTCGTCGTCGGTCAGCAGCAGCTCGAGCCCGGCGTCGGCGCGGCGCAGGCGCCCGGCCGCGTTGATCCGCGGCCCCAGCCGGAAGCCGAGCGCGTAGGTGTCCAGCGCGCTCGGATCGGCGCGGGAGACGGTCATCAGCGCCCGCAACCCCGGCTTGGCGGTGTTCGCCAGCGCCGCCAGCCCGGCCCGCACGAGCCGCCGGTTCTCGCCGCGCAGCGCCATCACGTCCGCGACCGTGGCCAGCGCCACCAGCTCGACATCCTCGTCCGCGGTCGGCGCGCCGAGCGCGAGCGCGAGCTTGTAGGCGACGCCCGTCCCGCACAGATCCGCGCACGGGTAGCCGCACAGCGCCGGATGCACAATCGGGCACTCCGGCAGCGCTCCGTCGACGCGCGGCGCGTGGTGGTCGGTGACCACGACTTCGATCCCGCCGGCGCGGGCCGCGGCGACCTCTTCGACGGCGGTCACGGCGCAGTCCACGGTCAGCAGCAGCGCGCAGTCGCCGGCCACCAGCCGCGCGACGGTCTCGGCCGACAGCCCATAGCCGTCGTCGATCCGGCTCGGCAGGAACCACCCGACGTTCGCGCCCAGCGACCGCAGCGCCCGGACCATGACCGCGGTCGCGCACACTCCGTCGACGTCGTAGTCGCCGTGAACGACGATCCTCCCGCCCGAGCCGATCTGGCGGCGGATCGCCTCCACCGCCCGGTCGATCCCGTCGAACTCCGTCGGCTGATGCGCGTCCTCGGCGTCGAGGAACGCGCGGGCGGCGGGCGGGTCCCCAAGGCCGCGGCGGACCAGCACCTGGGCGAACGCGTGGCTGACGCCGAGCTCGCGCTCGAGCGCCAGCGCGGCGGTCATCTCATACGCCGGGATCTCCAGCCGCGGGGTCGGAAACTCCTGCGCCGCCGGGGCCTCGACGGCGCGCAACGCAGGCCGCGGACTCGCGATCTGGGCGGTGCGGTGCAGAGCAGCCTCGGGCACGGAGGCAGCGTATGGCGGAGTCCGGATGGCTAGAAAACCGGATGGTTGAGCGAGTCAGGGTTCTCTCCGACCGCTCGACCTCGGCGACGACGTGCTTAACGTCCCACGCGCGGCGTTCGCGGGGCAGCGTGGGACGTTGATCACGTCCCACGTGGCGAACGTCCCACGGTGGCGGCCAGCGCGCTCGAGTGGGACGTTGTGCACGCGGTTTCGCCGCCTGCGGCCAGCGCCTCGCTGCATCCCTGCTGACTAACTAACTAGCTGAGGCCGAGCGTGCTCTGCTGGGCCGCGCGCTCGCGGCGCATGCCCTCTAGGTACACGAGCCCCATTCCGATCAGCGCGCCGGGGATCGCCTCGAGCGCGGTCGCGATGTGGGTGTCGTGGCGGCCCGGGATCGAGAACCCGTTGATCAAGAAGCCGAACAGGAACGCGCCGATCAGCGCGCCCAGGAACGCTCCCACGATCCCTCCCCAGTAGCGGTCGGGCAGCCAGATCGAAAAGTGCCACAAGGCCAGGCCCATCATCACCCAGGCAAGTGCTCCCATCTCTACCTGCGCCTCCCATGACGGCGGTTGCGCGACTTGGACTTGCCCTGGCGCTTGGGTCGCTGGTCGGGGACGACGCCCTCGTTCTCGGCGATGTCGGGGGCGCGCTCGAACGTGTCGGACTGCTGGCTGGGCTCGGGGCTCGAGTCGGCGCCGTTGCCGGCCACCGGCTCCGGAGGGCTGTCCTGCGGCACGGGCTCCTGGATCTCGGGTGCCTCGGTCTCGGGGGCCTCGGCGGGCTTGGGCGTGGGCTTGGGCTGCTGGCGCGGCTTGGGCTGCTGGCGCGGCTTGGTCTCCTGCTTTGGCTTCTGCGGCGGGCTCTTGGTCAGCGTCGAAGAACGCCGACCCGGAACCGTGGGCTCGACCCCCAGGTCGCGCTTCATCTGCTCGAACTCGGACCCGGAGACCGTCTCGGGATCGGGCTGCGTGATCCGTCCGGGGCGCCGGCTGCGCTTGCGCACCGGCTCGATGTCGGCGCCGGTGGGCGCGTACGCCGGGACCGCGCCGAGGTCCTCCTCGATCCGGTGGCGCCGGGCGCGGTAGCCGGCCTCGCGCTCCTTCCAGTGCGTCAGCACCGGCGAGGCGATGAAGATCGACGAGTAGGCGCCGGACGCGACACCGATCAACAACGCGAACGCGAAGTCCTTGAGCTCGCCGCCGCCGAAGAACAGCAGCGCCAGGATCGGCAGCAGCGTGCACAACGTGGTGGCCAGCGATCGGGTCAGCACCTCTGACATCGAGCGGTTGACGATCTGCGAGAACGCGGCGCGCGGCATCCGCGGGATGTTCTCCCGCACCCGGTCGAACACGATGATCGTGTCGTACATCGAGTAGCCCAAGATCGTCAGCAGCGCGGCCACCGTCGCTGTCGTCACCTCCCGGCCCGTCAGCGCGTAGACGCCGCTGGTGATCAGCAGGTCGTGCATCAAAGCGATCAGCACGGGCACCGCGAACTTCCACTCGAACCGCAACGCCACGTACGCGGAGATCACCAGCAGCGACGCGATGATCGCGACGATCGCGCTGTTGGCGACGGTCTTACCGAACGTCGGGCCGACCGACGTCACCTCGGGGTTCGATTTCAACCCGAAGTTGGTACGCAGCGCCTGGGTCACGTTCGAGACGCCCGCCGGCTGCAGCTGCTTAGCCGAGATCTGGAAGACGTCATTGCCGAGCGCCTTATTGGACACGCGCTGGACGGTCGGGCTGACCGCCCCGGCGTTGCTGGCCACCGACGCCACCTGCTGCTCGTTGGCGGGCTTGACCAGGCTGGCGGTCATCCGGGTGCCCGAGGTGAAGTCGATCCCGAGGTTCAGGCCGCGACCGCCGATCGCCAGCGCGCCGATCAGCAGGATCACCCCGGACAGCGAGAAGAACCACCTGGACGCCCCCATGAAGTCGAACGTCCAGGACCGCTTCTTCGGGCCCGCACCCAGCGCGGACGGCCGCGAGATCATCCGCGAGCTGCCCATCGTCATCAGGATCGCCTGGGTGGCCATCACCGCCGTGAACAGCGACACGAACGTGCCGATGCCCAGCGTGAACGCGAACCCCTTGACCTCGGAGGTTGCGAGCACGAACAGGATGAACGCGGTCATGATCGTGACCACGTTGGCGTCGATGATCGCCGTCAGGCCCTTGCGATATCCGGTGGCTATCCCCTGCCTGATCGAGCGTCCGGCGCGGATCTCCTCCTTGACACGCTCGAAGATCACGATGTTCGCGTCGGCGGCGACCCCGATCGTCAGGATCAGACCCGCGATCCCGGGGAGCGTCAGCGTGATCGGGATCAGCTTGATCAGCGCATAGAAGTAGATCGAGTAGACGAGCAGCCCGGCGGTGGCGATCACGCCCAGCACGCGGTAGTAGGCGAGCAGGAAGATCACCACCACGAGCAGGCCGACCAGGCCGGCGACCAGGCCCTGGTGCAGCGCCTGCTTGCCAAGCGTGGCCGACACCTGGGACTCGGAGATCAGCTTCAGGCGGATCGGCAGCGCGCCCAGCCGCAGCTGGGTGGCCAGGTCCTGAGCCGAGCCGATCGTGAACCCGCCGGTGATGTCGGCACCGTTGTCGGCCGGGATCCCGTCGGGGAACTGCTTGTAGTCGATCGACGGGACCGTGATCAGCTGCGTGTCCAGCGCGACCGCGAAGTGCTGGTTCTGCGGGTTGTTGAACGGGCTGTTGAGCTGGCCGCGGTGGGCGATGTCGCCGGTGACGTTTTGGAAGGCCTTCTTGCCGCTGCCGGTGAAGCCGAACGCCACGTCGGGCTGGCCGCCCTGGTCGGTGCTCTGCTGCGGGTTGGTGATCTGGTTGCCGAACAGCGCCACGTGGTCCTTCAGGACGAAGAACTGCGCGGTTGGGTCGGCGAAGGTGAGCGGCTTGGTGAAGCTGGTCGGGACGGCCTGCAGCACGACGATGCCCCGCGGGACCGTGAGGATCGTGCCGTCCTTGGCGGTGACGCCGGTCGGGAGGCCCTCGAGCAGGTCTCCCCTGCTGTCGGCGGGGCCGGCGAGCAGGCAGTGCTGCCCCGGGACCGGGGCGGTCCCATTGGCCTTGGCGGCGGCCTGGCAGGCTGCGCTTCCGGGAGCGCCGAACATGAAGTACTCGGGGGTCGACCGCGAGTTGTCGGATGCCGGCTCGGGTTTCTGCTTGGCGGCCAGGTTGACCGCGTCCCATAGGCCCTGGCTGCCCGCGCCCGGGTTCCCCGGTGGAGCCGCGCCCGATCCCTGGCTGATCGCCAGCGCCTTGGGATCCTGGACCTGGAGCTGACTGGCGACCGTCTTGCCGTTGGGCGTGAGCGCGTTCGCCTCCCAGTCGAAGAACGCCAGCCGCGCAGTCGTGCCCACGAGCTTCTCGGCGCGGGAGGTGTTCTGGACGTTGGGCAGGCCGACCGAGATCTGGTTGCCGCCCTCGGTCTGGATCTCGGGCTCGGCGACGCCGAGCTGGTCGACGCGCTGGCGCATGATGTCGACGGCGCGCGTCAGCGCGTCCTGGTTCACCACCGGGGTCTGCGCGGTCGGCAGCCCCTGATAGATCAGCTGCACGCCGCCCTGCAGGTCCAGCCCAAGGCGGGTCTTCTTGTCCTTGGTGACGCCGGGGATGCCGGCGATCACGACCAGCGACGCCAAGATCAGCGCGACGACGAGGACAAGAATGAAGCCGTTTCGCTGTCTGTCTGTCATCGACTCGGTGTCTGGATGCTAGTGGTCGGCCTGCGCGCGCGCTGCGGCAACTGCTGCATGTCCGGCTCTGACCACCGGCCCCGCCCCGCTCAGTGGTGGTTGGCCGGCGTCAGAACGAGCAGGAGCCCGCCCTCTTCGTCGTCATATGCCGGGAACAGATCGGCTACGGCCTTCGCCGGCAGATCGTGCTCGGCGTTGACCTCGACCGGCTTGCCCTGGACACGGACCTCCCACTCCAGCGCGGTGCCGATGTGATCGCTCCCGTCCTCGAAGCTCAGTCCCAGCACGTCACGGACCGGGCGGCCGATCACCTGCTCGGTCTTGAGGCCGGTGAGCTCGAACGAGCCCTTGCCGCAGTCGACGATCCGACCGTCGCCGTCACACGCGAAGAAGGCCGCGTTCGGCGCCGGGTAGTAGTCGTCGAGCAACTCGAACAGGTACGCGAAACCGCATTTCTCGCACCCGCGAGCCTCGCGCCTGAAGCCGGCGTTGCGGTCGGTTCCCATCGACCGGTACCCACAGTGCGGGCAGATGAAATAGCGCTCGCGCGACATTGGCGATTGAGGATAGCCTGCCGCCGTCTACGTCCACGGCAGCCCTTATGGAACCCTTAAAGGCGCGGCAGCAGCATCGTGCATAACGCGTCAAATCCCCCGCGAAACCTGAGGCTTGCCGTATCCGGCACACATACGGTGCACAGCACGGCAAGCCTCGCCCGGAGCGCCGGATGTGACGCGATATGCATGCTCGGCACCCACAAAGTGCCCCGCTTGACCAATTCGATGGCAGCCGAGCCGTCCCTGGCGGCGCCTCGCCATCGAATCAGTCAACCGCGACACTAGAGCAGCGCTAACGGCCCGGGGTGCGCGAGACCCAGATGCTCGAACGCGCGCCGCGTTGCCATACGTCCGCGCGGGGTTCGCTCGATCAGGCCACGCTGCAGCAGGTAGGGCTCATAGACGTCCTCGATCGTGTCGGCCTCCTCGCCCACCGCGACGGCCAGCGTCGACAGCCCGACCGGGCCGCCGCCGAACTTCTCGCAGATCGCGCGCAGGATCTCCCGGTCCAGCCGGTCGAGGCCCTCGTGGTCGACCTGGAGCAGGTCCAGCGCCTCGGCGGCCGCCTCACTGGTGACGACGCCGCTGCCGCGAACCTCGACGTAGTCGCGCACGCGCTTGAGCAGACGGTTGGCCACCCGCGGGGTGCCGCGGCTGCGCTCGGCGATCGCGTGGGCACCGCCCTCGTCGATCGCGACGTCGAGCAGCCGCGCCGAGCGGCGGACGATCCGCGCCAGGTCCGCCGAGCCGTAGTGCTCGAGACGATGCTGGATCCCGAACCGGTCGCGCAGCGGCGTGGTCAGCAACCCGGCCCGGGTGGTGGCCCCGATCAGCGTGAACGGTGGCAGGTCGAGCGTGATCACCCGGGCACCGGCGCCCTGACCGACGGTGATCGGCAGCGCCCGGTCCTCCATCGCCGGATAGAACGTCTCCTCGAGCGCGCGCGGCAGGCGGTGGATCTCGTCGACGAAGAACACCGCGCGTGGCTCGAGCGCGGTCAGCACCGCGGCGATGTCGGCCTTGCGCTCGAGCGCCGGGCCGGCCGTCTGCACGAACCGGACGTTGAGCTCGGCGGCGACGATCTGGGCCAGCGACGTCTTGCCGAGGCCCGGCGGCCCGGCGAGCAGCACGTGATCGAGTGCCTCCTCGCGGTTGACGGCGGCGGCGATCGAGACCGCGAGCTGATCCTTGACCGGCCCCTGGCCGACGAAGTCCTCCAGGCGCCTCGGGCGCAGCGAGCGATCGAGCTCCTCGTCGGGGATCGCTGTGGGGTCGTGGATCCGGGGGTCCCCGGCGCCGTACGCGCCGTCGTCCTCGATGCCGTACGTGCTGTCGTCCTCGACGCCGAACGTGCTCACCGGCTCGCCTCCTTCAGGGCGCCCGCGATCATGTCCTCGGGCCCGTCGCCGTCGGCGTGCTCGAGCAGCTTGTCGGCCTCGATCGGGCTGTAGCCGAGCCCGATCAGGCCCTCGCGGGCGATCGAGCGGGGATCGTCGGCGCGGGTGATCGTGATCTCGGCCTCGGGCAGCGCCACGTCGACCTTCTCCCGCAGCTCGACGACAATCCGCTCGGCAGTGCGTTTGCCGATCCCGGGGACGGCCTGCAGGCGCGCCGTGTCGCCCGCCGCCACCGCCGCGAGCAGGTCCCGGGGTGGCCCGCCCGACAGCACCGCGAGCGCGACCTTCGGCCCCACCGACTGCACGCCGAGCAGCATCAGGAACAGCGCCCGTTCCTCCTCGGTGGCGAAGCCGTACAGCGCGAGCGCGTCGTCGCGGACGACCATGTGCGTATGCAGGACCACGTCGCGCCCGGCGGCGGGCACGCGGCGTAGCGTCTCGGCCGAGACCGCGACCCGATAGCCGACGCCGCCGCAGTCGACCACCACGTGGTCGCCGCGCCTGACCGCAACCTTGCCCGACAGCAGCGCGATCACGCGCCGGCTCCTGCGAGCGCGCTGACCAGCGGCGCTCGGTTCAGGTCGCAGATCGCCACCGCCAGCGCATCGGCGGCGTGGTCGGGGGTCGGCGGCGCGGCGAGCCCGAGCATGCGCGCGACCATCCGCCCCACCTGGTCCTTGCCGGCGCGGCCGTGGCCGCAGACCGCGCCCTTGACCTGCTGGGGCGTGTAGGACCGCGACGGGATCCCGCGCTGCCCGGCGGCCAGCAGCACCACGCCGCGGGCCTGGCCGACGGCGAACGCGGTCCGGACGTTGGCGCCGAAGTACAGCTCCTCGATCGCGATCGCGTCGGCGCCGTGGCGGTCCAGGAGTTCGCCGACGCGGGCGTGGATGTCGGCCAGCCGGCGCTCCAGCGGGGTGCCGCCGGAAGTCTTGATCACGCCCTCCTCGATCGCGCGCAGGCGGGGGCCGGCGCTGTGCACGACGCCGTAGCCGGTGCTCGCGGTGCCCGGATCAATTCCGAGGACGATCATCAGGTCCCCATTCTGCGTTGGGGCGCGGACGCCTCCCCGTGTCCGCGGCGGCTACCCGCCGACGCAGGAGACGTGCTTGGGGACCGTGGCCCGGTAGACCCTCCAGTCCCCTACGTGCGCGATCTGCTTGATGTCGGTGATCCGGGGATCGATCTTCGGCGGGCTGCCGTCGATCGAGTCCCGCGGCCCGACGAACATCACGCCGGAGTGGCGCATCGAGGTCCCCACCTTGGTGAGGTTGGCCCGCAGCTTCCAGGCCAGTGCCGTCTGCACGCCGTGGTTGACCGCCGAGAAGCTGGCCTTGCAGGGGTAGACGCCGTCGTGGCCGCCGACGGCGGCGACGGCGGCGGACAGCTGGTCCAGGCGGGTCACCGCGCGCGAGGTGATCTCGTTCTGGGCGTGGGCCTCCGAGATCCGGCTGGTGGTAAACGGGACCGAGATCAGCACGAGCACGGCGACGATGCCGGCCATCGCCCAGGCGACGCTCGAGGTGGCCATCCCGCGGCCCTGCAGCCACGAGCCGATCAGCTGGCCGACGCGGACCACGCCCACCCCGGCGAGCACGCAGATCAGCCCGGCCGCGGGCAGGTAGAAGCGCTCGAGCCCCGGATAGCCGTCGATCGTCATCGCCACGACCAGCACCCACCATCCGGCGGCGGCCGCGGCCATCCCGACGGTCAGCTTGTCGCGGTCCCGGAACCAGGCGATCGCGGTCCCGAGGATCGCGAACACCAGCGCCGGCAGCACCTGCAGGTCGGCGCCGCGCCGCAGCACCTCAAAGAACGGGTGTTTGCCGAGGTGTCCGTTGTAGTCCTTGGCATGGACCGACGCGAGCAGCGGGTCACCCGAGCTGATCCACGGCGGGACGAACCACAGCACCGGAATCGACAGCCAGCCGAGCAGCACCAGCAACCGCAGCCGCGGCTCGCGCACGAACAGCCATACGCCGTAGATCGCGATGAACGGCCACGCCTCGGGCCGGATCAGCGCCGCGGCGACGCCCAGCAGGAACGCAGCGCCGCGCTTGCCCGCCAGGTGACGGTCGACCGCCCACAGCGACAGGCCGACCAGCATCGGCTCCGAGGTGCCGCGGTACATGTAGTAGGCCCACTCCTGCGTCAGTACGACCCCGATCGAGGCGAGCACGCCGGCCACGGCGCGCATCCACGTCTCGCCGGGGGTCATTCGCGAGGCCAGCCGGTAGGCGGCGACCAGCGACATCAACCCTCCCGCGCGGGCGGTGATCACCCACAGCGTCGGCGACGCGCCGCCGAACAGCCCATAGACGGTCGTGAAGATCACCGGGAACGGCTTCCAGGACGGGCCGCCGCCGGTGGAGAAGCCCAGGTGCGGGTTGACCAGCTCGCGGCCCCACACGATCCACGACCAGGGGTCGTAGCTGGGAACCGTCGGGAGGATCGCTGCCGACACCGCCGCCAGCGCCAGGCAGACGACGCTCCAGATCACCAGCGGTGAGCTCAGCAGGTCCCGCCACCACGAGTGCGCCGCGCGGGAGTCTCCGGACGGCTGTGCGGCCGGCCTCGCCGGCGGGGTCTCGGTGATCGCGCGGCTTTCCAAGACCGAGCCTCAGGCGGGAGAGAGCCGGCAGCGCACGAGCGTGGCGATCACGCGAAAACCATCGCGCGCGGTCAGCTTCTTGCCCTCCTCGTTGGAGCGCGCGCGGTAGTGCACCGGCACCTCGAAGATGCGCTCACCGTGCTGGACCAGCCGGGCGGTGATTTCGGGCTCGATCGCGAACCCCGGCGACTTCAGCGCGAGCTCCTTGAAGACATCGGTCCTGATCATCTTGTGGCAGGTCATGATGTCGTGCAGATAGACGTTGAACAGGACGTTGCAGGCGAGCGTAACGCCCTTGTTGCCGATCACGAACAGGAACGAGTGGCTGGTGTAGCCGTCGAACGCCCGCACGCCGAAGGCGGCGTTGGTGCGCCCGTCCATCAGCGGCGGCATCAGCAGCGCCAGGTCGGCCGGGTCGTACTCGAGGTCGGCGTCGAAGATCGCCGAGAACTCGCCCTGGGCCTGCTGGAGGCCGGTCCGGATCGCAGCGCCCTTGCCCTGGTTGGAGGCGTGCTCGAACAGGCGCACCTTCGGCCCCCAGTCCCCGTTGCGCAGGATCTCCCGGGTGCCGTCGGTGGAGCCGTCGTCGACGATGATCAGCTCGAACTCGTCCGGCAGCTCGGCGTCGAGCACCTCCGCGACCGCGCGCTCTACGCGCTCGCGCTCGTTGTATACCGGCATCAGGATTGAGAGCATCAGCGTTGCGTGTTCTGGCGTGCCTGGGCGGGCCTGTGCCGGAAGCGCGACCTACATGCCGGGTGGCGCCCGCGAGGGCCGACGATGCTAGCCGATCGCCCGGAGGACGCGCCGCGAGCGCGCGCCCGCGTCGCGTCGAAGCTCCACCCGCCGCACGACCGTGGGTCCGGGCGGTGCGCCACGATTAGGCCATGGACTTCGCCGCGCAAGGCCTGCTCGACGGGCTCGAGGGCGACGAGCGCCGGGCCCGCGAGCAGCTGCTGGCGCGCCTCGTGGCCGAGGGCGTGGGGCTCGACGAGCTCAAGGCCGCCGTCGCCGAGGACCGCCTGGCGCTGGTTCCGGTCGAGCGCGTTCTCGGCGGCACCCATACCGCCGCCGAGGTGTCAGAGCAGACCAGCCTTCCGGTCGAGGTGATCCTCCGGATCCGGGGGCTGCTGGGGCTGCCGGTCCCCGACCCCGAAGACCGCGTGTTCAGCGACGAGGACATCGCCGCGGCCCGCTCGCAGCGCCTGTTCCTGGAGTCCGGCTTCGAGGAGCAGGAGATCGCGGAGATCACCCGCGTGCTTGGCGAGGCGATGTCGAGGGTCGCAGCCACGATCACGGGCGCGTTCGTGGAGACGTTCCTGCAGCCGGGCGACGACGAGCACGAGGTGGCGCTGCGGTTCGCGGCGCTGGCCAAGCGGCTGACCCCCGCGATGTCACCGGTGCTGGTGGCCAGCTTCAACGCGCACCTACGCGAGGCGGTCAGGCGCGGGATCATCGGCCGCGCCGAGCGCGAGGCCGGGCGCATCGCAGGGGCCCAGCAGATCACGGTCTGCTTCGCCGACCTGGTCGGATTCACCCGCCTGGGCGGCGAGGTCGAGCCGTCCGAGCTCGGCAGCGTGGCGGTCAGGTTCGGGGAGCTGGCCACGCAGGTGGCGCAGCCGCCGGTCCGCCTGATCAAGACGATCGGGGACGCCGCGATGCTGGTCAGCCCCGATCCGGCGGCGCTGGTGTCAGTCGCGCTGTCGCTCGTCGACGGCGCTTCGGACCCCGACCTGCCGAGCGCGCGCGCGGGCATCGCCGGCGGGTACGCGCTGGCGCGCGCCGGCGACTACTACGGCCACGCCGTCAACCTGGCCAGCCGGGTCACCGGCATCGCCCGTCCCGGCAGCGTCCTGTGCACGCAGGACGTGCGTGACGAGGCCGAGGATCTATTCGATTGGTCGTTTGCCGGACGCCACCGCTTCAAGGGCATCGCCGAGGCGATTCCGCTGCACCGCGCGCGTCACCGCCTCGCCGAGGCCGATCAGCAGCCCGGAGCTACTGGACCTTCAGCAGGTCGACGACGAAGACCAGCGTCGAGTTAGCCGGGATCGTGGGCGGGCTGCCCTTGGCACCGTAGCCGAGGCTCGGCGGAATGATCAGCTCGCGACGTCCGCCGACCTTCATGCCGTTCAGGCCCTGGACCCAGCCGGGGATCACGCTGCCCTGTGACAGGGCGGTGGTGAACGGCTGGTTGCGCTGCCACGAGGAGTCGAACTGCTTGCCGCCCTTGTACAGGACGCCGACGTAATTGACCGTGACCGTCTTGCCGGCGGTGGCCGTCGCGCCGGTGCCCGTGATCAGGTCCTTGGTGACGAGCTTGCTCGGGGGCGAGCCGTTCGGAACGTTCACGACCGGCTTCTTGGCCAGCTGCGGCGGTGGTTTCGGGGTGGTCGCGATCGCCGCTTGCGTGGCGCCTCCGGAGGGAGCTGTCTCGACTCCGGAGGCGGTGGAGCTGCTGCTGCTCCCGCAGGCGGTCACGCCCACGGCCAGCGCAAGCGCGAACGACGCACCAAGCATCTTCTTCAGGTTCATGACGGGCGAGAGGCTAGCGATCCAAAGTAAGAGTCGCGTCAGACAGCGGCGCCGCCGGGCCGCCCGACAGCGCGTGCTAGGAGGCGATTCGCTCCAGGACGTCAGCCTCGACGTCGAAGTTCGCGTGCACTGCGCTGACGTCGTCTGACTCCTCGAGCGCATCGATCAGCTTGAGCAGCTTGCCGGCGTCACCCTCGTCGAGCGGCACCCGAGACTTGGGACGCTGTGACACGTCGGCGCTCTCGATCTCGACGCCCGCGTTGGCCAGCGCCTCCCTAACGGACACCAGGTCGCCCGGCTCGGTGATCACCTCGAACACGTCCTCGTCAAGCGAGATGTCCTGCGCTCCCGCGTCGATCGCTGCAATCAGGTCGTCCTCGTCGTAGCGGTTGGCGTCGACGACGATCACTCCCTGCTTGTCGAACAGGTAGGCGACCGACCCAGGCTCGCCGAGGTTGCCGCCGTGCTTGCCCAGCAGGTGCCGCACGTCGGCGCCGGTGCGGTTGCGGTTGTCGGTCAGCGCCTCGATCAGCAGCGCGACGCCACCCGGACCGTAGCCCTCGTAGACGACAGTCTCGATCTGGTCGGCGTCGACGCCCTCGCCGGTCCCCTTGGCGATCGCGCGCTCGATGTTGTCTTTCGGCATCGACGCGTCTCGGGCCTTCTGGACGGCGAGGCCCAGCGCCGGATTCCCGTCGATGTCGCCACCGCTCTCACGGGCCGCGACCGTGATCGCCCGCGCCAGCTTGGTGAAGTGCTGGCCGCGCCGGGCGTCGACGACGGCCTTCTTGTGCTTGATCGAATGCCATTTGGAGTGACCGGACATATGTGTTCAGTTTAGTGCCGGGATCGCCATCTCCCGGCTCACCACAGCTTCCACGGCGCTCTCCCCTGCGCCCAGCGGTCATTGAGCTCCACGGCGTCCTTGTAGGTGTCCAGGCAGTCCCAGAATCCCTGGTGGCAGTAGGCCCTCAGGTCACCGGTCGCGGCCAGGCCCTGCAGCGGCTCGCGCTCCAGCACGCTGTCGGCCGCGCAGGTGTCGAGCACGGGGCGCTCGAAGCAGAAGAAGCCGCCGTTGACCCAGTGCTCGCTGGGTGGCTTCTCGTGAAAGCCGCGGACGATCCCGTCGCCGTTGAGGTCGGCGACCCCGAACTGCAGCCGCGGCCTGACCACGGTCATCGTCGCGGCAGCGCCGTGGCCGCGGTGAAACGCCAGCAGCGCGTCGAGGTCGATGTCCGCCACCCCGTCGGCGTAGGTGGCGCAGAACGTCTCGCGGCCGAGCTCTCGCGCCGCGTGGTGAAGCCGGCCGCCGGTGGGGGTGTCGATCCCCGTCGGCAGGCACCGCACGCCGACCCCGGCCGGCCAGTGCTCGCCGGCGATGAACGCCTCGATCTGCTCGCCGCGATAGCCCGTCAGCAGCAGGAACCGCTGAAACCCCTGTGCGAGGTAGATCTGGATCACGTGCCAGACGATCGGCCGCCCGCCGATCTCGACCAGCGGCTTCGGGATCGACTGGGCGTGCTCCTGAAGCCGGGTGCCCCGTCCCCCGCACAGAATCGCCACGGTCGGCTTCACCGGACGGATTATCTAACGCAGGTAGGATCAGCCGCCCGATGGCCACCACCATCAACCCGGGCATCTTCAAGGCCTATGACATCCGTGGGCTGTACGGCGACGACATCGACGTCGCCTCTGCGCAGCTGATCGGCCGCTCGTTCGTGCGTGTGATCGCCGACATGGAGGGCAAGCCCACCGGCGACCTGCGCCTGGCGCTGGGCCACGACATGCGCCTGACCGCGCCCGAGCTCGCGGCCGCGTACAGCCAGGGCATGGCCAGCGAGGGCGCCACCGTGCTCGACGCCGGCGAGGTCGGGACCGAGATGCTCTATTACCTGGTCGGCTCGCGCGACCTCGACGGGGGGCTGATGTGCACGGCCTCCCACAACCCCAAGGCCTATACCGGGGCCAAGCTCGTCAAGCGCGGCGCGATCGCTCTGTCGGGCGACGCCGGGATCGGCGACGTACGGGCGAACGCCGAGAACGGCCTGGGCGATCCGCCCGGCGGCGGATCAGTGGAGGACGTGTCGATCTACGACGAGTTCCACCGGTACGTGACCAAGTTCATCGACCGCGCCACGATCAAGCCCCTGAAGGTGGTGGTCGACGGCGGCAACGGGATGGCCGGGCCGATGGTCGGGCCGATTCTCCACGACCTCGGGCTCGAGCTGATCGAGGCCTACTGGAAGCCCGACGGGGAGTTCCCCGACCACGAGCCCAACCCGCTGCTCGAGCGCAACCGCGAGTTCATCATGCGCGAGGTGGTCGAGACGGGCGCCGACCTCGGGATCGCCTGGGACGGCGACGCGGACCGCTGCTTCTTCATCGACGAGCGGGGCGCGTTCATCGACGGCGACTTCCTGACCGCGCTGATGGCCGAGTCGATGCTGGAGAAGCAGCCCCAGTCGACGATCCTCTACGACGTGCGGGCAAGCCGCGCGGTCGCCGACGTCGTCGAGGGCGCGGGCGGCCGCGCGCTGATGAACCGGGTCGGCCACGCGTACTTCAAGACCCGCATGCGCAAGGAGCACGCGATCTTCGGCGGCGAAGTCTCAGGGCACTACTACTTCCACGACTTCTTCTGTGCGGACTCGGGGACGATCCCGGCGCTGCTGATGATCGAGCTGCTGTCGGTGCGGGGCGCGAAGCCGTCGGAGCTACTCGAGCCCTACCGCTCTCGGTACTTCATCTCCGGGGAGATCAACTCCGAGGTCGACGACGGCGAGGCCAAGATGGAGGAGCTGTCTGAGCGCTACTCCGACGCGCACCAGTACCGCCTCGACGGGATCTCGGTCGAGTACGACGACTGGCACTTCAATGTGCGAGCCTCGAACACCGAGCCGCTGCTGCGGCTGTGCCTGGAGTCGCTGGCCTCGCGCGAGGACATGGAGCGGCGACGCGACGAGGTGCTCGCCGTGATCCGTTCTTGAGCTCCGCCGCCGAGTCCGAGCCCAACCGGGAGCCGACCGCGGCGGACTCGTTCGCGGCCGCGGCGCAGGCCGGGATCCACCGGATGGCAATCCCCACGCCGTTCGCCGTGGGGCGCGTGAACCTATATCTGATCGAGGACCGGCCGCTGACGCTGATCGACGCCGGTCCCAACTCGGGCAAATCGCTGGACTCGCTCGAGCGCGATCTCGCTCGCCTCGGTCACCAGCTCGAGGACATCGAGCTGATCGTGATCACCCACCAGCACCTCGACCACGTCGGCCTGCTGGAGATCATCGGCGGCCGCTCGGGCGCCGAGATCGCCGCCTGGCACCTGCTCGCCCCCTACCTCGAGGACTTCGCGGGCAGCGCCGCCGCGGACGACGAGTTCGCGCAGGCGATCATGAAGCGCCACGGGGTCCCGCACGACACCTCGGTGGCGCTGGGCGGCGCGGTCGCCGCGTTCAGGGCGTTCGGCTCCAGTGCGAAGGTCACGCGGCGGCTGCACGACGGCGACGTGCTCGAGCTCGACGGCCGGACGCTGCGGGCGCTGCACCGTCCCGGGCACAGCCCTTCGGACACGATCTTCTGGGACGAGGACCGCGCGATCCTGTTCAGCGGCGACCACCTGATCGGCCACATCTCGTCCAACCCGCTGGTCACGCGGCCGCTCGAGGGCGGGTCCGACGCGCAGCGGCCGCAGGCCCTGGTCGCCTACATCGCCTCGTTGCGGGCCACCCAGGAGCTGCCGGCGCGGCTCGTGCTGCCCGGACATGGCGATCCGGTCACCGACCACGTGGCCCTGATCGACCAGCGGCTGCGGATGCACCGCCGGCGCGCCGACAAGATCCTGGGGATCCTCGACGAGGGGCCGATGACCGCGTACGAGATCGCGACGCGGATCTGGGGAGACGTACCGCTCACCCAGGCCTACCTGATGGTCTCCGAGGTGCTCGGCCACGTCGACCTGCTGCTCAACGACGGCAGGGTCTCAGAGCTCGAGGACGGCGAGCTGGTCCGCTTCGAGCAAGCCTAGTGAATCGGGACACTAGTGCTTCCCGCCATAAATACGGCCCACCGAGAGTGGTGCCGGCCGGATGGCTGGCGAGGACGCAGGAGGGGTGGCGCAGCGGAGCTGCGCGAGCCTCCGAGGACGAAGTCAGACGCCGGCCGGTGCCGCTCGAATGGGACAGTATTTATGGCGGGGAGCACTAGTGGTAGTTCCTGACCACGTTGTTCGGGCGATGCCAGAGGCATCACCACAGATCGCCCGGGCCTCGGGCGGCGACGTGCTTAACGCCCCACTCGAGGCCTTCGCGGGTTAGCTCGGGACGTTGATCACGTCCCACGTGGCGAACGTCCCACCGTGGCGCCAAGAGCGCTCGAGTGGGACGTTGTACACGCGATTCCGCCCGCCCGCGCTCCCGCGCCTACCGCCCACGCCAACAAGCAAAGCGGTTCACCCGCACCCTCCAGGGCGGCTGCGCCCACGCGACACTAGGGGTACGCAGCGCGTCCCGGCTGGACTGGCGACACGGTCGCCACCGCGCACTCGTACGCCCCGCCCTGCCTGATCTGGACGCGCATCGTCGCGGTGTCGTTGGGCGCGATCACCTGGACCTGCCGTGCGGTCGTGCATCGGTTGCCGGCCGTCGGCACGTGCGTCACGCCGACCCGGAAGGAGACGCTGGCGCCAGACGCCACCTTCAAATGCGCGAGCGTCGTGTTCCCGAAGAAGTCGCGGGTGGTGCGGGTCGTCTTGGTCGGCAGCGCCCGGCCGGCGCGGTCGAGGAACAGCACGCCCGGGTACCCGAACGTGCTGCAGCTGGCGCCGGACTTGTTGCGCAGCTCGAAGCCGAGCTCGCCGTGACCGGTCGCTCCCTGCTGCCCCAGGTAGGACAGCGCCAGGTCGGCGGCGCGGCAGGCACGAGCGTTGGCGGCGCTCGCGGTCGTCGTGCCGGTGGAGGTCGTGGTGGCGGCGGTGCCGGTCGTCGGGTTCGCTGCCGGCGTGGTCGTGGTCACCGTCTGCGTGGCGGTCGCGGTCGTGGTGACAGTCGTCGTCGACGAGCTCCCGCAGCCGGCGGCGGCCAGCGCGCAGAGCGCGATAAGTGCGAGGAAACGCTTCATCTGTCGGTGTATTCCCTGTTTCCGGGTCCGAGGCACGTGCCAGTATCTGAGATGCCGATGGATCAGACCGAACGTTCCGGGCATCCTCGGCGCTCCGAGGAGACCGAGGCTATCGACGCGATCGAGGATCTCGACCGCGAGCTGCCGATCTGGGGGCCGGAGCTGGTCGTGGCAATTGCGATCGCGCTGGCGTTCGCGCTCCCGACAAAGCTCACGATCGGCCCCCGCTGGCTGCTGCCCGGCGCCGAGCTGCTGCTGCTGCTCGGCCTGATCATGGCCTCGCCGCGACCGCGAGTTCGGCGTTCGCGGACGCGCCGGTGGGTGGCGGTCGCCCTGATCGCGCTCGTCAGCGCCACCAACATCGTGTCGCTGGCGCTGTTGTGCCACTTCCTGCTGCGAGGCGGCCAGGAGAACGGCAGGGTGCTGATCTACTCGGGCGCGCTGCTGTACATCACCAACGTGCTGCTGTTCGGCCTGTGGTACTGGGAGCTGGACCGCGGCGGTCCGGCCGCACGGATGCGAAAGCACGACCGAGACCAGACCGACTTCCTGTTCCCGCAGATGACCGACGAGCGCTGGGCGCCGAAGGGCTGGCTCCCCGGCCTCGGCGACTACCTGTACGTGTCGCTGACCAACGCGACGGCGTTCAGCCCCACCGACACGATGCCACTGACGCAGACCGCGAAGGCGCTGATGGGCGCGCAGGCAATGGTGTCGCTGGTGACGATCGGGCTGGTGGTCGCGCGGGCCGTGAACATCCTCAACTGATCCGGGTACGGTTGCGCGATGGAGCGCTCCCAGCCCGCGGCACCGCCTTCCGAATCCGAGCCGGGGAAAACGCCCGGCGACCCCGCGCCACGCCCGCTCTCCCCGCCCCCGGGCACCCAGGCTCAGCGCAAGCGCCGCCAGCTCGACTGGGAGCTGATCTCCTGCGGGTTCCAGGGCCACCGGCTGGTCGGCACCGACTCCGCCCAACTACGCCCGCAGGACTATGTGCTCGCCCGCGACGCGGGCTCGTTTCGCTTCTACCGCTGCCTGCGCTGCGACAGCTGGGTCCCGCTCGCGCCCCCCGAGAAGCCCGTCCGCCCCCACCCGCCCGACCGCGACGCGATCGTCGTCCCCAAGCGCGGCAAGGCGCTGCGCGACCGGGTGGTGCTCCGCCTGATCGCGGTCGACCGCGCGTTTCACTTCGTGGTGCTGGTCGCGCTGGGGATCGGCGTGCTCCTGTTCGCCGCCCACGAGGTCACCCTGCGCGACGCCTACTACAACATCCTCGCCGACCTCCAGCGGGGCGTCGGCGGCGGGCCCGTCCAGGACTCCGGCCACGTCGGGATCCTCCGCGACCTCGACCGGTTGTTCTCGCTGCGCTCCGGTGCGCTGCGCGAGGTGGGCGCGGGGCTGCTCGGATACGGGCTGCTCGAGGGAATCGAGGCGGTCGGCCTGTGGTACACGAAGCGCTGGGCCGAGTACCTGACGTTCATCGCCACGGTCGTGCTGCTGCCGCTGGAGATCTACGAGCTGCACGAGCGGGTCTCGGCGCTGAAGGTGATCGGCTTCGTGATCAACATCGCCGTGGTCGTCTACCTGCTCTACGCCAAGCGGCTGTTCGGGCTGCGCGGCGGGGACCGGATCGACGAGGAGCTTCGCGCCCGGGACATGAGCTGGGAGACGATCGAGGCGGCGACGCCACCGCCTCCGGAAAGGCCGGACTAACGTGAGCGAGTCGGTGGCGGCGCCAGAGCGCGAGGCGCTGGAACGCGAGACCCGGAGAATCGGCGGCGAGCTCGCGGCCGCGTTCCCGTCGAATGCTCGTCATCCGATGCGCGCGATCGACTCACGCGCGATGGAGCTCGCCTCCAGCGACCGCGAGCTGCGCGCAGCGCTGTTTCGGTTCGTCGACGTGGTCCCGGCCTGCCGCTCGCTGGACGACCTCGCCCGCCACCTGCAGGGCTTCCTGGAGGAGGTCCCCGACGCGTCACTGCCGATCTCCGCGGCGATGCGGATCGCCGACAGTCGGGCCGGCCGCACCGCGCTGGGCGCCGCCGCCGCCCGGGGCGTCCGGCACATGGCGCACCGGTTCATCGTGGGCGAGACGCCCAAGTCCGCGCTCGGCGTGCTGCGCCACCTGTGGGAGCGCGGCGTTGCCAGCTCGGTCGACCTGCTCGGCGAGGCCACGGTCACCACCGCCGAGGCCGATCGTTATGCCGAACGATGCGACGCGGCCCTGCGCGAACTCGCCACAGCGGCCCGACGCTGGCCCGACCAGCCGGTGCTCGAGCACGACTCCGTCGGACCGGTGCCGCGCGCCAACGTGTCGGTGAAGGTCTCGGCGCTGACCCCGCTGCTTCGCCCCGACGCGCCCGACCGCGGACGCGAGGACGCCGCTGCCCGGCTGCGCCCGCTGCTGCGCCACGCCCAGGAGCTCGACGCGCACGTGCACATCGACATGGAGTCGCTGGACTCGCGCGAGGCCGTGCTCGAGCTCGTGCTCGACGTGCTCTCCGAGCAGGAATTCCGCGCCGGGCCGTCGGCCGGCGTGGTGCTCCAGGCCTACCTGCGCGACTCGCCCGAGCAACTCGAAGTGGTGCTCGACTGGGCCCGGGCGTCGGCGCGCACCCCGGCGCTGACGGTGCGCTTGGTCAAGGGCGCCTACTGGGATCACGAGCTCGTGCAGGCCCGCCAGCACGGGTGGCCCGCGCCGGTGTTCGAGGTCAAGGCCGACTGCGACCGCAACTTCGAGCAGCTCACCCGCCGCCTGCTGCTTGCGCGGCCAGCGGTTCGCGTGGCGGTCGCCTCGCACAACCTGCGGTCGGTGTCGCACGCGATCGCCGTCAACCGGCTGTCGGGCGGCGACGACGGCGACCTCGAGCTGCAGGTGCTGCGAGGCCTCGGCGACGAGCTCCAGGACGCGCTGGCCGCCGGCGGCCTGCGGGTGCGGACCTACTGCCCGGTCGGCGACCTCGTGGCCGGGATGGCCTACCTCGTGCGCAGGCTGCTCGAGAACACGAGCAACGAATCGTTCTTGTCTGAGCAGGCCCGCGGCGTCCCGCTCGACGAGCTGCTCGCCGCGCCGTAGTCGCGATCGGACCCACCGATGTCCGCCGCTAACGTCGTAGCCCCGATGTCCACCCTCCCCACGTTCGCCAACGAGCCGATCCTCGAGCTGCGGCGCTCGAGCGTGCGCTCGGGCCTGCAGGACGCGCTGGCCGGGGTCGACCAGCGGCTGGCGCTGAAGGTGCCGGTGATGATCGGCGACGGAGAGCGGTTCGCACAGGAGCTGGCGTCGACCGACCCCGGGAACCCCGACCGGGTCGTCGCCCACTGCGCTGCGACCACCGCCGCCGAGGTCGACGTGGCCGTGCAAACCGCCCGCCACGGTCGGGCCGATTGGGGAGCGCGTCAGGCGCGGGACCGCGCCGCTGCGCTGGTCGCCGCGGCGGCGTGGATGCGGGAGCGCCGGCTAGAGCTGGCCGCGCTCGAGGTCCGCGAGTGCGCCAAGCCATGGCCCGAGGCCGACGCCGACGTGTGCGAGGCGATCGACTTCCTCGAGTACTACGCCCGCGGGGCGATCGAGCTCGATGCGGGCGCTGAGCTGCTCCAGGTCCCCGGCGAGCGCAATGAGATACGCTACGTCCCGCGCGGCGTGGCCGCGGTGATCGCGCCGTGGAACTTCCCGATCGCGATCGTCTGCGGGATGACCGCGGCCGCGATCGCGACCGGCAACGGGGTCGTGGTCAAGCCGGCCGAGCAGTCGCCCGGTTGCGCTGTGCAGGTCGTGCAAGCGCTGCGCGCCGGCGGGGTGCCCGCCGACGCACTGTCGCTGCTGCCCGGCGAGGGCGACGTCGGCGCCGCGCTGGTGCGCCATCCCGACGTGCAGACGATCGCGTTCACCGGATCGCTCCCCGTCGGCCTCGAGATCATCAGGGCCGCGGCGGACACCGTCCCCGGCCAGCGATACCTCAAGCAGGTCGTAGCCGAGCTCGGGGGCAAGAACTGCGTGATCGTCGACGCCGACGCCGATCTCGACGAGGCCGTCCCCGCGATCGTGTTCTCGGCATTCACCTACGCGGGCCAGAAGTGCTCGGCGGCCGCCCGCGTCCTCGTCCACGAGGCGATCGCCGACCAGCTGATCGAACGGGTCGCGGGCGCGGTGTCGGTGCTCGACGTCGGCCAGGCCGACCGGCTCGGCACCGAGGTCCCGCCGGTGATCGAGCGCGACGCCCAGGAGCGCGTCCGCCGTTACGCCGAGATCGCCGCGCGCGAGGGCCGGATCGCCGCCCGGGTGGAGCGGGTCCCCGAGACCGGCTGGTTCTGCCCGCCCACCGTGGCGGTCGACCTCCCCGGGGGCTCGGCGGTGCTCGAGGAGGAGATCTTCGGGCCGCTACTGGCGATCGAGCGCGTGCGTGACGTCGAGCACGCCTGCGAGATCGTCGACGGCCTCCCGTTCGCCCTCACCGGCGGGCTGTTCGCGCGCGATCCGCAGACCGTGCGCTACGTCACCGCCCGCACTCCGGTCGGGAACCTGTACGTCAACCGCGGGATCACCGGCGCGATGGTGGGGCGCCAGCCGTTCGGCGGCAACCGCCTGTCGGGCAACGGCACCAAGGCGGGCGGTCCCGACTACCTCCGCCACTTCGTCGAGCCCCGGGCCGTAACCGAGAACACCATGCGCCACGGACTGGTGGTCTGAAGCTCAGCCGCGCCCCAGTGGCTCCCCCACAAGCCGCACTTGATTTCGCGGCGTTTGCGAGTGATCATCGTGGGGGAGTCGATGATCGTGCCTCCGACACAGGCATGGAAGTTGGTGCTGGCGATCGTCCTGTGCGTCGCGATCCTGGTCAGCGCCTCGGCACGCGCGCCGCGCAAGTCGGTTCCCAGCTCAGAGCTGCGGCGGCTGGTGGCCTCGGCGCTGCTCCTGTACGCGGTCGGGGCGCTGGCGTCGCTGCGCCACCACACCGCGGTGGCCGCGATGATCTACGCCGCGGGGATCGGCGTGTGTGCGTTCGCCGCGTGGCTGTCGCGGGGCCACGGCGAGTCCGACGACGGCCCCGACGACGGCGACGATCCCTCCGACGAGCGTCCGCCACCGGGCCCGGACGGGGTGCCGCGGTTCGACTGGCCCGCGTTCGAGCGCGAGCTGCGCGCATACATGCGCCGGCACGACCGACGGACCGTCGGAGTCGACTAACCGGTCCCGTTGAGCCCGAGCAACAGCCGGTGCAGGCGCGTCTCGCCAGCCAGCTCGGGGTGGAAGGAGACCGCGATCACGTTGCCCTGGCGGATCGCCACCGGGCGGTCGTCGACGCTCCCCAGGACCTCGACGTCCGGTCCGTGCTCGGCCACCCAGGGGGCGCGGATGAACACCGCGTGGATCGGCCCGCCGTCAACCCCGGCGACGTCCACGTCGGCCTCAAACGACCGCAGCTGGCGCCCGAACGCGTTGCGCTCGGCGGTGATGTCGAGCACGTCGAGGTGATCGCGGTCGAGCATGATCAGCCCCGCGCACGTCCCCAGCACGGGCGTTCCGCTCCCGATCAGCGCCCGCAGCGGCCCGGCCAGGCCCTCGCGCTCGATCCCGAGCGTCATCACGGTCGATTCGCCGCCGGGGATGATCAGCGCGTCGAGCCCCTCCAGATCCGCCGGAACGCGGACCTCGCGCGGCGTCTCCCCCAGCGCCCTAACGATCTTGGCGTGCGCCTCAAATCCTCCCTGAAGGGCCAGGATCCCGACCACCTTGGGCCGGTCCGCGCGAGCCTCTGGCACGTGGCTACCAGCCGCGTGGGGCCAGCAGCTGCTCGGTCTCGAGCTTGGAACTCTCGAGGCTGACCATCGCCTGCCCGAGGCCGGTGGAGACGGCGGCGATCCGCGCGGGGTCGCGGAAGTGTGTGGTCGCCTCGACGATCGCCGCGGCCCGGCGCTCGGGGTCGGCGGACTTGAAGATGCCCGACCCCACGAACACGCCCTCGGCGCCGAGCTGCATCACCAGCGCGGCGTCGGCGGGGGTGGCGATCCCACCGGCGCAAAACAGCACCACCGGCAGCCGGCCGTCGGCGGCGACCTGGCGGACGATGGGCAGCGACGCCTGCAGCTCCTTGGCGGCCGTGGCCAGTTCGGCGTCGTCGAGCATCGTCAGTCGGCGGATCTCGCCGCCGATCTTGCGCAGGTGCCGGACCGCCTCGACGATGTCGCCGGTCCCGGCCTCGCCCTTGGAGCGGATCATGGCCGCGCCCTCGCCGATCCGGCGCAGCGCCTCGCCGAGGTTGGTGGCGCCACATACGAACGGGATCTTGAACGCCCACTTGTCGATGTGGTTGGCCTCGTCGGCGGGGGTCAGCACCTCGGATTCATCGATGTAGTCGACCTCGAGCGCTTCGAGCACCTGGGCCTCGACGAAGTGCCCGATCCGCGCCTTGGCCATCACCGGGATCGTGACCGACTCCTGGATCCCGCGGATCATCTCCGGGTCCGACATCCGCGCCACGCCGCCGTCGCGGCGGATGTCCGCGGGAACACGCTCGAGCGCCATCACCGCGGCGGCGCCCGCCTGTTCGGCGATCTTCGCCTGCTCGGGGGTGACCACGTCCATGATCACGCCGCCCTTGAGCATCTCGGCGAGACCGGCCTTGACGGTGAACGTCGCCTCGTCGCGGTTGATGCCGTTCTGATCGCTCATCGCGTGGGAGTGTAGCCGGGCGATACCGTGTGCCGCCATGTCCGGGACAGCCAGCATGACCGGGGTTTTCATCCACGACGGCGATACGTTTGAGGCCACCGAGCTGGCCCGCGGGCCGTGGAGCCCTGACTCCCAGCACGGCGGCGCCCCGGCGGCGCTGCTGATGCGAGGGTTCGAGGGGCTGGACGGATCGGGGCTGGCGATCGCCCGGGTCACCTACGAGTTCGTCCGCCCCGTGCCGCTGGGACATCTGCACGTCGACGTCGAGGTCGTCCGGCCCGGCCGGCGGGTGCAGCTGATGGAGGGGGCGATCCGCACTCCGGGCGGTACCGAGGTCGTCCGCGCCCGGGCGCTGCGAGTGATGCCCGCCGACTCCGACGCGCCCCGCACGGCCGAGCAGCCGCCCCCGCCCGGGCCCGAGGGCGGGGTCGAGAACGACTACGTGTCCACCCACGGACCGACGTTCGCGCGCGACGCGCTGGAGATCCGGTTCGTCGAGGGAGCGTTCTACCGGATGGGCCCGGCCACGGCCTGGTTTCGGATGCGCAAGCCGATCGTCGCCGGCGAGCAGAGCTCCCCGCTGCAGCGGCTGGCCGCCGCGGGCGACTTCGGCAACGGGATCGCCGCCGCGCTGCCGTGGGACGAGTACCTGTTCATCAACCCCGATCTGACGCTGTACATCGACCGGCTGCCGGTCGGGGAGTGGATCGGGCTGGAGTCGCGGATGATCGTCGCCGCCGACGGGATCGGCAACGCCGAGAGCGTGCTGTACGACCGGGTCGGACGGGTCGGCCGGGCCACGCAGTCGCTGCTGGTGGCACGGCGCTGAGCCCCGCAAGGGCGCCCGTGGGCGCCCTACTTGAGCCGGAAGGCCTTGATCCGCCCGTCGTACTGCTGGGCGTCGCGCGCGTACACGCCGTAGGCGAGCGCCTGGATCAGCGACAGCAGCGCGGCGTGGGACCGCACGAACGCGGGCGTGTTGGACGAGTAGTAGAGCCGGATCCGCGCCAGGCGCGCGACCTCCGAGAGGGTCGCGTCGGTCACCGCCAGCGTGGTCGCCTTGCGGTGGCGGGCGAGCTTCATCGTGCGCGTGATCAGCGGGTGCGGCCGCCCGGCCGACAGCCCGATCACCAGCGTCTGCTGGTCGATCCGGCTGAGGCGTCCCAGCGCCTCCTGCGAGGGGCTGGCCACGATCTCGGCGCGCAGGTCGAGCAGCATCAGCAGGTGGCGCAGGTAGCTGGCGAAGAACGCCATCTGATCGGTTCCCGCGATCAGCACCTTCTCGGCCTTGACGATCGCGTCGATCGCGGCCTCGACGTCGGAGCGCGACAGCTTGTGGGCGGTGTCCTCGACGTTGACGTGGTCGGCGGCGAGCGCCGCTTCGAACTCGGTGTGGTCCAGCGAGAACAGCGGCGCGGCCGCGGCGATGCCGGTGTCGGAGCCGTTGCGGCGGCGGCGGTACTCGTCGCGCGCGGCCTGCTGGAGCTCGGGGAAGCCTTCGAAGCCGAGCGCCTGGGAGAAGCGCACGACCGTGCTGGACGAGGTGTTGGCGCGACGGGCCAGCTCCTCGGCGGTGTGGAACGCGGCCTCGTCGAGGTGGTCGACGATGTACTGGGCGACGTCCTTCTGGGAGCGCGAGAACTGGTCGAATCGCGCCTGGATGTATGCCGACAGGGCCTGGTGGCCGTGGGGTGTCTCTGGGGCGGCGGTCGAGCTGGAGGCTTGCTTCATGGGCAGGCCTCTCATTCGACGCCTGCCCGTGGCGTTCCTTCAGCGGCCGCGCCTTCGCTGCATCAGTTCCCGGTCGGGCGGCGAGAATCCGAACCGCTCGTAGAGCCCGTGGGCGTCCCTGGTTGCAAGAGTCCACCCAAGTTCTGAGTGCGGCCCGTTCTCGACGGCCTCGCGCACCAGCTCGACGCCGAACCCGCGCCCGCGGTACTCGGACAGCACGTAGACGTCGCACAGGTGGGCCACTTGCACGCCGTCGGAGATCACCCGGGCGAACCCGATCAGCTCGCTGTCGTCGTACAGCCCCACCACCCGCGCGGCCTCCCGGATCGACCGGGTCACGTCCTCGCGAGACCGCTGCGCGGCCCAGTAGGACTCGTCGCGCAGGTAGCGGTAGACCGCTTCGGCGTCGACCCGCTCACGATCGTCGTCGAGCTCGACGCCCTGGGCCAGCGCGCGCCGCATCGCTCCGGCGTTAGTGGTTCTCCCGGGAACGTTGTGCTGGAAAGGGCGAGGTCCGGGGGCCGCCAAGCAAGGACGCAGGATCCCGGCACCGCCGGCGTCGCCGGTGGTGGCAGCTGGGCTGCGCGAGGGTCCGAGGACGCGGCATGGCGGTCATCCGGGGCCGCCATTTCCGGTGCGACGTTCCAGGGAGGGCCACTAGGTGTGGCCTTCGCGGCGTTCCCGGTTGCGCTCGCGCTCGCCGAGCACCTGCGCGACCACGTAGATGATCAGCACGTTCACGAGGATGCCGATCCCCACGAACGTGGCCAGCAGCGCGAGCGTCTGACCGGTGGATGCGGCGGGGATCAGCATCGCCTCAGAGCGTACCTGAGTGGACGGATTCGCAGCGCCTTCAAGTCGCCGCGATATCACCCGCGGCAGGTGCTAGCGTCGCCTGCGGGCGCGGCCCTGTAGCTCAGTCGGTAGAGCAGCCGGCTCATAACCGGTCGCGCGCAGGTTCGAGTCCTGCCAGGGCCATTAGCTGGTCGATCATCTGGACAAGCGAGGGCGCTTGCGCCTGCGCCAGCCACGCGTCAGGACCTCCGCTCCGGGGTACCGATTGGACAAACCGGAAGTATCTGGAGGGAGGTTCCGGGTGTACAAGCAAGTTCTGGACCCCGTGTCCCATGCTTTGGGATGGAGCTCGGTGTTCGCAATCCTGCCGTTGCTGGTCCTGTTCATCCTGTTGGGAGTCGTCAGGATGAAGGCGCAGTGGGCCTCGCTGATCACGCTGGGGGTGGCGGTCCTGGTCGCGCTGATCGTCTACTCGATGCCGGTCGGCCAAGCCGCAGACTCCGCGCTCGAGGGCGCCGTGTTCGGCTTCTGGCCGATCATGTGGATCGTCATCAACGCGCTGTGGATCTACAACATGTCCGATCGAACCGGGCATTTCGCGGTCCTGCGACGCGCGTTCGCCGAGGTGTCCGACGACGTCCGCGTCCAGGTGGTCGTGATCGCCTTCTGCTTCGGCGCGCTGCTCGAGGCGCTGGCGGGCTTCGGCACGCCGGTGGCGATCTGCGGCGTGGTGCTGATGGGAATCGGCCTGTCGCCGGTGCGCGCGGCGGCGGTCGCGTTGGTGGCCGACACCGCCCCGGTCGCGTTCGGCGCGATCGCCGTGCCGATCACGACCCTGGCACAGGTGTCGGGCCTGCCCGCGCACGACCTCAGCCAGATGGTCGGGCGCCAGACGCCGTTCCTGGCGCTGCTGGTCCCGTTCATCCTGGTGTTCATGGTCGACGGCCGCCGCGGGCTACGCGAGAGCTGGCCGGCGGCGCTGACCGCGGGAGTCGTGTTCGCGGCCCTGCAGTTCACGATCTCCAACTACGTTTCGATGGAGCTCACCGACATCATCGCGTCGCTCGGCTCTGCGGGCGCGGTCGTGGGGCTGCTGACGATCTGGTCCCCGCGCGGTTCGCAGATCCGGAGTGCCACTGCGGGCCGGGGTCAGCGCCCGGCGATCGCCGGTGGATCCACGGCCGACGCAGCGTTCGAGCGCGAGAAGCTCGCCGAGGGCGGCCCGCCGCCGACCCGCGGCCAGATGCTGCAGGCGTTCGCGCCCTACATCGTGATCGTCGTCGTGCTCGGACTGGTCAGCCTTCACCCGATCGCCAACCAGCTCGACAAGCTCACCAGCGAGTTCAGCTGGCCTGGCCTCCACGTGCTCACCTCAGCCGGCAAGGCGCCGGCCAGCGAGACGTTCAAGGCCAACTGGTTCACCGCCGCCGGCACCTGGCTGCTGGTGTCGGGCGTGATCACGATGGTCGTGCTGCGGGTGCGCCCGCTGTTGGCGCTGAAGATCTACGGCGAGACGCTCAACCAGCTCAAGTGGGCGCTGGTCACTGTCTGCTCGGTGCTCGCGCTGGCGTACGTGATGAACCTGTCGGGCCAGACCGCGACGTTGGGCACGTGGGCCGCGGGCGCCGGCGGTTTCTTCGCGTTCCTGTCGCCGCTGATCGGCTGGTTCGGCACCGCGGTGACCGGCTCTGACACGTCGACGAACTCGCTGTTCGGCGGGTTGCAAGTGGCCGCGGCGCACAAGTCGTCGCTGTCGCCGACGTTGCTGGCGGCCGCCAACAGCTCCGGCGGCGTGCTGGCGAAGATGGTGTCGCCGCAGAACCTCGCGATCGGTGCCGCCGCCGTCGGCATGGCCGGCAAGGAGGGCGACATCTTCCGCAAGGTGATCGGCTGGAGCCTGGTGCTGGTCCTGTTGATGGCGATTCTGGTGCTGCTGCAGTCCGGCATTCTGTCGGGGATGGTTCCGTAGGCGAGCGGTGCGCAGCCCGCCTGCTAGCGGTAGGCGAGCTGCGTGCCGACCCCCGACGCCCGCGCCTTGGCGAGCAGCGCCTCGCCGAGTGCGATGTCGGTGATCGATAGGCCGCGATGCCAGAACAGGATCGTCTCGCCGGCGTGCTCCCGGCCCGGGCGCGGGCCGGCGACGATCTGGCCGAGCTCGGCGTGCAGGTTGGCCTCGGTCAGCCGCCCGGTGTCGACGTGCGGGCGCAGCGCGCCGAGCGGCCCGATCCCCGCCTGGCCCCAGTCGTCGACGACGACCTTGTCCATGATCTCCAGCAGATCGAGCTCGACCGCGCTGACCGTCCCGTAGGGAATCACCAGCGCGCCCCGCGAGATCCAGCTCGTCCGCAGCAGCGGCGCGGGCTCGGTCAACCGGCTGGCTTCGACCACGACGTCGGCGCCCCGCACACACTCCTCCCAGCTGTCGACGGCACGCACCTCGCGGCCCAGGTCGGCCGTCAAGCGCCGCGCGAACTCCTCGCGGCTCTCCCGCCGGCGCGAGTGCACCCGGATCTCGTCCAGGCCGGGCAGCACCCGGCACAGCAGCCGCACGTTCCAGTAGGAGGTGCCGCGGGCCCCGATGTGGCCCAGCGAGCGCGCACCGGGGCGGGCCAGGTGCTCGGCGCCGATCGCGGTGACCGCGCCGGTACGCACCTCGGTGATCGCGGTCGCGTCGAGGATCGCGGCCGGGACCCCGGTCTCGGGGTCCATCAGCAGCAGCAGCGCCAGCTCGGACGGGAGCCCGCGCAGGTGGTTGTCGACGTAGTCGCCGACGACCTTGACGCCGGCGTGCCGCGGCGTGGCCCCGCGGAGCACGTTGAAGTGCCCGTTCGCGCCTCGTGGGAACAGGTGCATGCGCGGTTCGATCACGGTCTCGCCGCGCCCCTGGTCGGCCAGCACGCGGCGGATGCAGTCGAGGATCTCGTCGTCGGTCAGCGCGGCCGCCTCGACCGCCGCGCCATCCAGGTAGGTGAGGTCGATCCCGGTCAGTGAGGTCGATCCCGGTCAGTCCAGGAACTCGTAGGCCGGGATCGTGAGGAACTCGATCAGCTCCGGCGACAGCGCGACCCACTCGAAGATCTCGCGGGTCTCGGCGGGACGGCCGGCCTCCCAGGTCTCGTCGCCGACGGCCTCGTGGATCTCGGCCGTCTCCTCGTCGAGCACCTGGCGAACCAGCTCGGGAGTGACCGTGCGCCCGTCGGTGAGCGTGCATTCGTGGTGGACCCACTGCCAGATCTGCGAGCGCGAGATCTCGGCCGTGGCGGCGTCTTCCATCAGCGAGTTGATCGCCGCCGCGCCGCGGCCACTTAGCCAGAACGACACGTACTGAAAGCCGACGCTGACGTCGGTCCGCAGGCCGGCCTCGGTGATCTCACCCGGCGTGGACTTCAGGTCCAGCAGCTGCTCGGCGGTCACGTGGACATCGTCGCGCTGGCGCTCGAGCTGGTTGGGCGCGCCCTCGAGACCCCGCTCGAACGCCTCTCGCGCGGTCGGAACCAGATCGGGGTGCGCGACCCAGGTCCCGTCGTAGCCCTGGTCGACCTCGCGCTCCTTGTCGGCGCGAACGCCCTCCAGCGCCTTGCGGTTGGCCTCCTCGTCCTTGCGCGACGGGATCAGCGCCGCCATCCCCCCCATCGCGTGCGCCCCGCGGCGGTGACAGGTGGCGGCCAGCAGCTCGGCGTAGGCGCGCATGAACGGCACCGTCATCGTCACGTCGCCACGGTCCGGAAGCACCATCTCGGGCCGGTCCGGGAAGCACTTGATCGAGGAGAAGATGTAGTCCCAGCGCCCGGCGTTGAGCCCGGCGGAGTGCTCGCGCAGCTCGTACAGGATCTCCTCCATCTCGAACGCCGCCGGCAGCGTCTCGATCAGCACCGTCGCCTTGATCGTCCCCCTCGGCACGTCGAGCTGATCCTGGGCGAAGCAGAACACGTCGTTCCACAGCCGCGCCTCCAGGTGCGACTCCATCTTCGGCAGGTAGAAGTACGGCCCCGACCCGCTGGCCAGCAGCCGCCCGGCGCAGTGAAAGAAGTACAGCCCGAAGTCAAACAGCGAGCCCGACACGGGATCGCCGCTGACCAGCATGTGACGCTCGGCCAGATGCCAGCCCCGCGGGCGCACCAGCAGTGTCGCCGGATCGTCCTCGAGCGCGTACTCGCGACCGTCGGAGGACCGGTAGCTGATCGTGCCGTCGATCGCGTCACGCAGGTTGATGTGCCCCTCGACCATGTTGCGCCAGGTCGGCGCGTTGGCGTCCTCGAAGTCGGCCATGAACCCGTCGGCGCCCGAGTTCAACGCGTTGATGACCAGCTTGCGGTCGGTCGGACCGGTGATCTCCACCCACCGCTGCTGCATGTCCTCGGGGACCGGCGCGACCTTCCAGTCGGACTCGCGCAGACCCCGGGTGCTGGCGAGGAAGTCGAACATCTCGCCCGCTCCCAGCCGCGCCCGCCGCTTTGCACGCGCTGACAGCAGCTGCCGGCGCCGGCCGCGGAACTCGCGCTCCAGCGCCGCCACGAACGCGAGTGCGCCGGGTGTCAGGACCTCCTCGAACTTCGCGTGCATCGATCCGCGGAGCTCGATATCGGCATGTGTGCTCATCGGGTCGGTGATCCTCTCATTCCAGCAGCGACGGTGTCTGCTTGTCGGTTGTCTGATCCTTCCCCGCCGGATCGCCGGCAAAAAGCTCGTCGTCACCGGCGGCGGTCTCGACCGCGCACAGGGCCGCCATCAGCACGGCCACGATCGCCGCCAGCACCCACGCGTCGATGCCGCCTGCGACGGCGAACACGACCAGCAGCGCGGCGGCGACCGCCACCTTCTCGCGCTCGAGCGTTCCCGCCAGGCGCCACCGGAACCCTACGTGCCCGATCAGATACAGCGCCACGCCGCCGCACAGGGCCAGCCGCGGCGCCGCGGCCAGCGGACGCGCGACGTGCTCGACCAGCGCGTGCACGCCGACCGCAAACGTGATGATTCCGGCGACGATCAGCAGGTGCAGGTAGCTGTAGCCGTCGGCGGCGGCGAGCACCGTGTCCTCGTGCGCGCGTAGACGCTCCTCGGCGGTGGCCGCGAACCGGTCGAAGTAGGTCCACCACATCGCGATCGTGATCGCCAGTGTGAGCGTCACCGAGGCGATCAGCTCGGCGCCGAGGTGCCCGCGGCTGACGTTGCCGGCCACCCCGATCGCGACGATCGACTCGCCCAGGCAGATGATCACGAACAGTCCGTAGCGCTCGGCGAAGTGGGCGACCGCGACGCTCTGCAGCCCGCGCAGCCGCTCGCGCGTCAGCCAAGCCGGCCCCGCGTAGTCGATCGCCAGCGCCACCGCCCACAGGGCCACGCGGACGCCGCCGTGGAACAACGAGCCGATCAGCAGCAGCGCCATCCCGATCAGGACGGTCACGCCGAAGCCGGCGATCGCCTTCCAGGAGGCGTTCCCCTGCCGCGACGCGTCGGCGTACAGCGCCAGGTGCAGGAGCCGGACCAGCGCATACGTGGCCGCGAACAGCGTCCCCTCCGACCCGTAGGCGTCGGGGAGCGCCAGCCCGGTGATGAAGATCAGCACGGTCGATAGCAGCAGGCACACCCGCAGCGTGCCGGAGGTCTGGGTCTGGGCGTTGGCCGCCCACACGAACGCCGACCAGGCCCACCAGACCAGCGCCAGCACCAGCATCGAGCGCCCGAACCCCGCCCAGCCGAGGTCGCGCGACAGCAAGGAGGAGACCTGGGTGATCGCGAATACGAACACCAGGTCCCAGAGCAGCTCCACCGGCGTGGTCCGGTGCTGGTCCTCCAGCGCCTCGGGGGTCTCGATCGCCTCCTCCACGCCGAGAGTCTCGCTGCGTCAGGACTCGCGCAGGGCGGCGTCGAGCTTGCGGCGGGCGGCGCCGAGCGACTGGCGATGTGAGTCGATCTCGGCCCACGGGTTGCCGACCTGGTCCAGGCGCTGGCGGACCGTGTGCAGCGTCCAGCGGTCCGGGAGCGTCGAGCTGTCCGACAGCTCCTCGAGCCGTAGCGGCGTCGCCACCGGCGCGCCGGGCCGGGCCCTGACCGAGTAGGGCGCGACGGACGTGTGCCCGAACGCGTTTCGCATCATGTCGAGCAGGATCTTGCCCTCGCGGTTGGCCTTGCGCTGCTCGACGGTAAACAGGTCGCTGTGGCGGCGCTCGGCCAGCGCGGCGAAGTCGCGGGAGAACTCGCGCACGTAGTCGTAGTCGTTGCGGCGGGCCAGCGGCACGACCACGTGGTAGCCACGCGAGCCGCTGGTCATCACCCACGGATCCAGGCCGAGCTCGCTGAGCAGTTCGGCGACCGATCGGGCGGCCAGGCGCATCGTCGGGTGGTCCTCGACGCTCGGGTCCAAGTCGACGATCAGCCGGTCGGGGCGGTTCAGGCGGTCGGCGCGGCTGAGCCACGCGTGCAGCGTGATCACCCCCTGGTTGGCCAGGTACACGAGCGTGGCAGCGTCGTCGGCGACGACGTGCTCCACTGTGCCGCCGCTCTTAGGGGTCTCGACGCGCTTGATCCAGGGCGGAAAGTGCTTGCCGGCGTGCTGCTGGAAGATCTTGTTGCCGGTGATTCCGTCGGGGTAGCGCTCCATATTCAGCGGGCGGCCGGAGATCAGCGGCACCATCTCGGCGGCGATGTCGGCGTAGTAGCGGGCCAGGTCGAGCTTGGTGACGCCGTCGAAGAGCTCTTTGGTGGGCTTGGTGATCTCGACTTCGCGGCGCCCGGCCGTGATCGCGGTCATCGGCCGCTTAGCGCCACGTGGTCGTCGCCGTGGGTGCGGTCGCAGCGAGAGGCGCCACCGGGGGATGGATCGCAAGGACGCAGGACCGAAGGCGTAGCGGAGCTACGTCGAGGTCCGAGGACGCCGCGAGCCGCCGCCGGGGGCGACTCGAATGTGAGCGTACTCACGGGGGCGGCCACCTGCGTCTGTACACGGGCCGACCCGCGCTCGAGCCTGGCGAGCACGCGACCCAAGTCGCCGCGGCGTTCGCGCAGACCCTCGTGTTCGGCGATCGCCTCGGCCAGCCCCGGCACGGCGTCCTCCTCGAGCAGGCTGGCCTCGAGGTGGGCGCTCAGCACCAGCAGCTCGCGCCGGGTGGCCCGCCGCGCCGCCCGGTGGCGGGCGCCGCCGAGCGCGAACATGTCCCACGCCTTGGCGAACGCGATGTGGCTGGTCTTGGCACCGCGGCGGTGGGCGGCCAGCATCGGGCAGATCCCGTCGGAGCCGGTGTAGGCGCCGACGATGATGTCGTTGCTGCGGATCCCGTCGAGCATCGCCATCCGGGTGTCGCGGGGCAGGCCGTCGATCGCCCGGCGCAGATCGGTGATTGTCGCTCGGCGCCTCGTTCGCATAGGGTTTGGCCGCCCAAGGGGGCGCCGTCGCCAATCTAACGTCGCCCGTCGGGCCCCACAAGCGATCTCCTTGGCGCGAAAGGAACGTTGCATATGAAGCTCGGAGTCCACGTCGGCTACTGGGGGCTCGGGATGGGCCCGGCCGACCAGCTGCAGGTCGTCCAGGAGGCCGAGCGGCTCGGGTATGACTCGATCTGGACCGCCGAGGCCTACGGGTCAGACGCCGCCACCGTGCTCGCCTGGCTCGCCGCGGGCACCAGCACGATCAAGCTCGGCTCGGCGATCTTCCAGATGCCCGGCCGCAGCGCCGCGATGACCGCGATGACCGCGGCCACGATCGACGCGCTGTCGGGCGGCCGGATGCTGCTCGGGATCGGGTCGTCGGGGCCGCAGGTGGCCGAGGGCTGGCACGGCCAGCGGTTCGGTCGCCAGCTGGCGCGCACGCGCGACTACGTGGCCGTGGTGCGCAAGGCGTTGTCGCGCGAGCGCCTCGAGTATCACGGCGAGACGCTCGAGCTGCCGCTGCCGGACGGTCCCGGCAAGGCGCTGAAGCTGACGATCTCGCCCGTCCAGGAGCAGATCCCGATCTACCTGGCCGCGATCGGCCCGAGGAACACCGCGCTGGCGGGCGAGATCGCCGACGGGTGGATTCCCACGTTCTTCTCGCCCGAGCACGTGTCCGACCTGCGGGCGCTGCTCGAGGAGGGCGCGGCGCGCTCCGGGCGCTCACTCGACGGCTTCGACATCGCGCCGACCGTCAACGCCTACGTGTCCGACGACCGCGAGGCGGCCCGCAACCTGATGCGGCCGTTCCTGGCGCTGTACATCGGCGGGATGGGCTCGCGCGATCAGAACTTCTACAACAAGCTCGTGCAGCGCTACGGGTTCGAGGCCGCGGCCACGCAGGTTCAGGACCTGTACCTGGAGGGCAAGCGCGAGGAGGCCGGCGCGGCGATCCCGGACGAGCTGATCGACATGGTCTCGCTGTGCGGTCCCCGGGACGTAGTCCGCGACCGCATCCAGGCGTTCCGCGACGGCGGCGTGGGGACGCTGATGGTGAGCCCGATGGCGTTCACCGTCAAGGACCGGATCGAGCAGCTGCGGGCGGTCGCCGAGCTGGCCGGTTGAGCCGGCCGCTGCGGCTGTTCCTCGGCGCGTTCGGAGATCCCGGTCACGCGTTCCCGATGCTCGCGCTCGGGGCGCGGCTGGCCGCCCGCGGGCACGAGGTGGTGCTCGAGACCTGGGCGCGCTGGCGCGAGTACGTCGAGGCGGGCGGGATGCGTTTCGCGGCGGCGCCGGAATACCCGGTGTTCCCGACGCGCGAGCGACCGCTGAAGCCCTACGAGGCGGTGGTGCTCGCCACCGCCGAGACGCGCCCGGTGGTGGCGTCGTTCGCGCCCGACGCGGTCGTGCACGACATCCTCACGCTCGCGCCGGCGATGGCGGCCGAGCTCGAGCGGATCCCGGTCGCGACGCTCGTCCCGCACGTGTACCCCGTGGGGGCGCCGGGCCTGCCCCCATACGCGGTGGGGGCGCGCATGCCCCGTACCGCGGCCGGCGCCCGGCTGTGGGCCGCGCTTGACCCGGTGATCGAGTCAGGTGTGCGAAGGGGGCGCGACGAGCTCAACGAGACGCGGCGCAAGCTCGGCCTGCCGCAGGTGGCGCGGCTGCACGGCGGGATCAGCGAGCAACTGTGCCTGGTTGGGACGTTCCCGGCACTCGAGTACCCGCGCGCCTGGTCGCCGAGCGTGCACGTGGTCGGGCCGCTGCTGTGGGAGCCGCCGTTCGGGCCCGTGGAGTCGCCCCCGGGCGACGCGCCGCTGGTGCTGGTGGCGCCGTCGACCGCGCAGGACCCCGAGCACCGGATGCTCCGCGCCGCGCTCGCGGGCCTGGCCGGCGAGCCGGTGCGCGTGCTGGCCACGTGGAACCGGCGGCGGCCGGAAATGCCGATCCCGGTGCCCGCCAACGCGCGGCTGGTCGAGTGGGTGTCCTACTCGCGCACGATGCCCGAATGCGACCTGGTGATCTGTCATGCGGGGCACGGCACCCTGGCGCGGGCGCTGGCCTGCGGCTGCCCGGTGGTGTGCGTCCCCCACGCCGGCGACATGGCCGAGAACGCGGCCCGGGCCGACTGGGCCGGGGTCGGCGTGCGGCTGCCGTGGCGGTTGCTGAGCGCGGCGACGCTGCGCCTGGCGGTGCGTCGGGCCCTGGCGCAGCGATCGCTGGCCGCGCGGGCGCGAGAGCTGGCGGCGTGGGCGGCGGTCCACGACGGAGCCGATCGGGCGGCGTCGCTGGTCGAGGCGCTGGCTCGGCGCTTCCCGCCATAAGTCCGGTCCTACCGAGAGTGGTGCGGGCCGGATGGCTGGCTAGCGCTAGCTAGGACGCAGGAGGCGCGGCGCAGCGGCGCTGCGCGAGCCTCCGAGGACAAGGCAAGACGCCGGCCCGTGCCGCTCGAATGGGACCGGATTTATGGTGGGGAGCGCTAATCGTCGCGGTGAGCACGGACGTACTCGATCAGCTCGGGCGCGTCGCTGCGCACCCGATCCATCGGCTCGCCTGTGCAGCTGCACAGGTCGATCACCGCGTGCTCGTCGGTGACCTCCCAGGCGCGCCAGATCGCGCCGTTCTCGGTCCAGCGCTCCAGATCCTCGATCGTGACCTGGGCCGACACGATCAGCTCGCGGCGGGGGCAGCGGGCGGGGCGGGGGCGGCGGGCGCCCCAGGGGGAGCGGGCGCCGCGGCCGGGTTCTGCTGGGCCCAATTCTCGATCTCGCGCGAGCCCTGGATCGTCAGCTCGTCGTCAGTGACGAGCACCGGCACCCAGTAGTTGCCGGTGAGCCGGTTGACCTTCTGGCGGCCAGGGGTCTGGTTGAGCGCGCCGGGCAGGATGGCCAGGCCGTGAGACTTGACCACCTCGGGATCGTGCCCGGCATCGATCAGCGCGTGGTAGGCCCGGCCGCACGGATGGCCGCCCGGGCGAGGGGCGTGCTTCCAGGTCCCCCAGCAGACATAGAGCTTCATCGCTGGCAGGGATCGTATCCGCAACGCTCGCGGTCGGGCCGACGAGCGGGTGAAGCTCCGGGGGTGGGACTCGAACCCACAACCCTTCGGTTAACAGCCGAATGCTCTGCCGATTGAGCTACCCCGGACTGACCAGAGGACGGCGCGCCACGGGCGGCGGACCCGGCCGACACTCTAGCGAGCCGGGCTCGTGGGTCTCCACTAGTGTCCCGTTTGGAAAGTTCGCGTGCATTCGAGGCACCCCTTGGCGGCGCTCGGCTTCGTCCTCGTCGCCTCGCGTAGCTCCGCTACGCCACGGCTCCTGCGTACTCGCCAAGCATCCACCAGCGGCACCTCTCGGTGCCCACGAACTTCCCAAACGCGACACTAGCCCGCTTCGTAGAGCCGCTCGAACGCGTCCCTGGCGGCATCGAGCTGGCGCCGGGACTCGCCAACGGCCCACTCGCGCGTGGCCCGGTCGACCGCGAGCACGGTCCAGCCGCGGCCGTCCTCGTCGGACAGGTGGACCAGAATCGTGTCGCGGTTGTGCTCGACGCGGACGCGGTGGGCCGGGTTGTCCTGCTCGCGCAGGGTGCGGGGCGTGGGTTCGGACGGGTCGGCCACGAACGAGGTCCAGCGAGAGCGCGGAGGGCGCGGAAGGTCGGCCATCAGACCGTGCGCTCCATCCGCGCGACCGTGGCCCTGATCGCCTCGCGGATCTGCTCGCGCTCGCGGGCCAGGTCAGCGATCCCGGCCGCACCCGACGCCCGGGCGCGCCGGATCGCCCGCTCGACCTGGGCCAGCTCGAGCACGAGTTGGGCGTGACGGAGCTGATCGGCGCTGACCTGACCGGCCCGCCCCGAGCGCGCCACCAGGTCCGCGACCAGCGACGCCAGCTGCTCGTCGTCGGGCGGCAGGTCGGCCAGCGGCGAGGCGACCCGGCCGGTGAGGTGCCGGGCGGCGCGGCGGTGAGGCTCGCTGGTCAGCAGCTGATCGGGGTCGATCGAGGACAGCAGCTGTTCGCCCTCGGCCGGCAGCGAGATGCACAGCACCAGGAACGTGCGCTCGGCCCGAACCGCCTGGTCGACCGGCGGGGCGCCGCCGTTGGCCGGCGCGCCGTTGCGCGCGGGCACGCCGCCGCCACGGGCATGCTCGGAGTCGGCGGCCAGCGACGACAGCAGCGCCGAGGACAGCTCGAGCCTGCCCGCAATCCGTCGCAACAGGTCCTCGCGCAGCACGCTCGCCGGCAGCTCGGCCAGCACCGGGCGCAGCTCGGTCAGCGCGCGGTCGCGTCCCTCGGCGCTCGACGTATCGGCACGATCCAGGATCCGCTCGACCTGGAAGACGATGAACGGGGCCGAGCGCTCGACCAGCTCGCGCAGCGCGTCGGCGCCCTGCTGGGCGATCAGGTCGGCGGGGTCGGTGCCCTCCGGCAGCGGCACCACGCGCAGCTCGAGCTTGCGCCCCGCCGCCAGCCGCGCCGCCCGCAGCATCGCGTCCTGGCCGGCGCGGTCGGCGTCCAGGCACAGCTCCAGCGTGCTGACCACCCGCTCGAGCTCGCGCACCTGCTCCTCGGTCAGCGACGTGCCCATGATCCCGACCACGTTTGAGAGCCCGGCCTGGTGGACCGCGAGCACGTCGGTGTAGCCCTCCACGAGCACCATCTGTCCGGAGCGCGCGGCCGCCGAGCGCGCCACGTTGATTCCGAACAGCTGCTCGCGCTTGTGGTAGAGGTCGTTGTCGGCGGTGTTGAGGTACTTGGGGCGCTGGTTGTCGCGCATCGCGCGCGCTCCGAACCCGACCACTCTCCCCCGCGCGCTGACCGACGGGAACATGATCCGCTCGCGGAAGCGGTCGTAGATCTGTCCCGGGCGCGACTGCGAGCGCTGCGCGAGCCCGACCGCGAGCAGCTCGTCGTCGGTGAACCCGGCGCGGCGCGAGGCCAGCAGCATCCGGTCCCAGGCGCTGGGGGCGTACCCCACCCGGAACTCGCGCAGGGTCTCCTCGCGCAGTCCCCGCCGCAGCAGATACTCGCGCGCCGGCGCGGCCTCGGCGGCCTCCCACAGATACCGGGCGTAGTACACCGCCGCGCGCTCGAGCAGCGACCACAGCCGCTCGCGCCGCTGGCGGCGCGAGGCCGCCTCCGGATCCTCGGCCTCGGCCTGGATCTCGACCCCGAAGCGCTGGGCCAGCGCCTCCAGCGCGGAGGTGAAGTCGAGCCCCTCGGTCTCCATCACGAACTTGAACGCGTCGCCGGAGGCCTGGCAGCCGAAGCAGTGATACAGGCGCTCATCGGGACTGACGTGGAAGGACCCGGTGCGCTCCTCGTGAAACGGGCAGACCCCGAAGTAGCTGTTGACGCCCGCCCGCCGCAATTCGGTCCGAGCGGAGACCAGCGCGACCATGTCGATCGCCTCGCGGACCCGCTCGCGGGAGTCGTCGGTGTAGCGCGTCACGGCGCGAACGCGACCGGGACGCTCAGGCTCTCGAACACGCGGATACAGAACCGGTCGGTCATCCCGGCGAGGTAGTCGGTGACCTTGCGCTCGAGGTCGCCGGGCGGGATCGACTCGGCGATTTCCTCGGGGTGGGCGCAGTAGTGGTGAAACAGCGAACGGACAACGAGGTCGATCTTCGCATGCTCGCGGGTGGCCTCGGGCCCCAGGTACACGCGGTCGAACATGAACGACCGCAGCTCCGACATCGCCCCGCCGATCACCTCGCCCTGGACGATATCGCCGGCGCGCTCGGAGTTCTCGACGAGGTCGTGGACGAGCGCGTCGATCCGCCGCGGCCCGGTGTCGCCAAGGACCTCGATCGGCTCGCCGGGGAGGTCGGTTGCGGTGATCACCCCGGCGCGCAGGGCGTCGTCGATGTCGTGGTTGATGTAGGCGACCCGGTCGACCAGGCGGACGATCTTGCCCTCGAGCGTGGCCGGCTCCGTCGCGCGGCCGGAGTGGCTGACGATCCCGTCGCGCACGGCGAGCGTCAGGTTGAGGCCGTGGCCGTCGCGCTCGAGCGTGTCGACGACCCGCAGCGAGTGCTCGTGGTGCAGGAACGAGGAGCCGAAGCGCTCGCGCAGGCAGCGGTCCAGCGCCTCCTCGCCGATGTGGCCGAACGGTGGGTGGCCGAGGTCGTGGCCGAGCCCGATCGCCTCGACCAGGTCCTCGTTGAGCGCCAGCGCCCGGGCCACCGAGCGCGACACCTGCGTGACCTCGAGCGTGTGCGTGAGCCGGGTGCGGTAGTGGTCGCCGGTCGGAGCCACGAACACCTGGGTCTTGTGCATCAACCGCCGGAACGCCTTGCCGTGCACGATCCGGTCGCGGTCGCGCTGAAACGGGGTGCGCAACCCGCAGTCGGACTCCGGGTGCACGCGCGCCGCCGGGTAGGAGCTGGTGGCCAGCGGCGACAGCTCGCGCTCCTCGCGCTCGCGAATCCGCCGCTCGTAGGCGTCGGCCACCGGTCCGGTGGGGTGCTCGTAGCCGGCCTGCAGGATCCGATCGCTCACGAGGTCGATTCTGACAGCGCCGCGCGTGGGTTCCATCACCCGTGCCGGCCCAGTAGCGGCCGCAAGCGCACGTTGGCGTGGTACTCCGCGGTCTCGACGATCGCCCGCTCGGCCTGGCGCAGCGAGCGCTCCGACGCCTCCGGCGGCTGCGCCAGGGGCCGGCCCACCGCCGACACCAGGAACCGGTAGGCCTCCTCGTCGAGCGGGAATGCGGCCGCCTCGCAGGACCCGCAGACCACACCCCCGGCCGCGGCCGAGAAGCCCTGCAGGTGCTCGGGCTCGCCGCAACTCGCGCACGCCCCGAGCTGGGGCAGGATCCCGGCGGCGAGCAGCAGCTTCAGCCGGAACGCGAGCCCGTTGGCGGTCCCGGCCAACGACGGCGTGGACGACAGCACCGCCAGCTCGTTGGACAGCAGCGTGAACACCTCGGGGTGCGGAGAGGTCGTCTCGAACAGCCGCGTCACCGCGTCGCAGCAGCGGGCCGCGGCGTCAAGCGTGTCGGCGCGGTCGCGCAGCGAGGCGTGCGTGGCCACCGTGTCGACGCTGGTGACGGTGAACAGGTCGCCGCGACCGTCGTGGAGCACCGAGCGCACGTGGAAGAACGGCTCCAACCGCGCCCCGAACCGGCTACGGGCCCGGCGGACCCCCTTCGCGATCGCGCCGATCCGCCCGTGCTGCGGCGTGTAGAGGTGCAGGATGCGATCGGCCTCGCCGTAGCGGATCGAGCGCAGGACGATCGCCTCGGTCTTCAGCGGGGCAGGCATACGTTCACCAGTCCCGTTGCTATATTTTCTGAAGCAATGCCGTCCGTCACGTTGTACACCACAGATAGCTGCTCGCGGTGCGTCAGCGCCAAGATGCTGCTCAAGCGCCGCGGAATTCCGTATGAAGAGATCAATTTGGCACGGGATCCGGATGGTCGCGCCGAGCTGGAGAAGAAGACCGGAATGGTCACCTTCCCGCAGGTCGTGATCGGCCCCGAGACGATCGGCGGCTTTGACCAGCTGCTGGCCGCGGACCGCGCCGGACGGCTGCGCGACCTGGTCGCCGCCTAGGCTGCAGCGACCGCAGCTCGCGCCGCGACCGGCCGCCTGGGACCCCTCGGCTTGGGCTGGCAGCGCTCGCACAGGTAGGTGCCGCGGCCGCCCACGACGATCTTGCGGATCGTCGTGCCGCAGCGCGGGCACGGCTCGCCCTCGCGGCGGTGCACCAGGAACAGGTCCTGGAAGGACCCGCGCGCGCCGTCCACGTGGCGGAAGTCATCGATCGTCGCGCCCTTGGCCTCGATCCCCGCGGCCAGCGCCTCCTCGATCGCGTCCGCAAGCGCATCCCACTGGAGCCCGTTGACCCTTCCGGCGGCGCGCAGCGGATGGATCCGGGCTCGGAACAGCGCCTCGTCGGCGTAGATGTTCCCCACTCCGGCAATCCGCCGCTGGTCGAGCACGAACGACTTGACCGGGGCGGTGCGCCCGCGCGCCATCTCTCTCAGGTGCGCGGCGGTGAACTCCGGGGTGAACGGCTCGACGCCCAGCCGGGCCGCCAGGTACGCGTCGCGCTCGGCGACGCCCTGCATCAGGTGCCCGGTCCCGAACCGCCGGGGGTCGACGTAGATCAGCCGGTGGCCCCCGTCGAGCTCGAGCCGGACGCGGGTGTGGATCGGGTCGACGTCGGGGTCGAACAGCAGCGCGCCGGTCATCCGCAGGTGCACCAGCAGGTAGCGGTCGCCCGACAGCTCCCAGATCAGGTACTTGCCCGACCTCCCGACGCGCTCCACGGTGGCGCCGCGCAGCTCCTCCTCGACGGCGTGCAACGGCTCGGGACGCGTCCAGCGCGGATCGAGGATCTCGGCGTCGACGATCGTCCTGCCCTCCAGATGCGGCGCCAACTGGCGCCTGATCGTCTCTACCTCGGGAAGCTCCGGCACCTCTTCAAGATAGCCGCGGGGGCCAACGCGCCGGCGCCGGCAGCCCGGCTAGTGTGAGACCCACTAGTCCTCTCCGTCCCAGTAGTCCAGCTGCTCGAGCCGGGCGATCACGCCGACGCCGCGGAACGCGATCTTGTTCGAGCGTGGGTAGTAGCAGACATCGCCGGGGTCACGGGTCCCGTAGGCCAGGTACGTGAGCCCCTCGTCGCCTGCGCGGAACATGTGGGCGACGCCGGTGCCCGGCGGGCGCGAGATCACGTGCCTGGGCCCGACCGGCGTCTCATCGTGGTCGAGCACCAGCACCCCGTCGCCGTCGAGGATCACGAAGATCTCCTCCTCGAGCGAGTGGCAGTGCTGCGCGGTCGACTCCCAGCCGGGCTCGACCACGACGTGCTGGAGGCCGGTCTGGACCGACCCGGCCGCCCGGCTCACCAGCCGGCGCGTGCGGTCAACGCGGGTTTGGGTGCGCCGGATCCCCTCGACGTCGTCGACGTTGACGATCGATGCGGGCCGGGGACCGGGATGGTCGGGGAGCTCCGGCGGCCCGAGCGCGCCCTCGCGAACGAATTGGATCGGCTCGCCGTCGACCGTGCCGTCGACGGAGTCAACCGCGCGCGAGCCGACGATCGACATCCGCAGCCGGGGGAATCCGGGGCTCTCGTCGTACTTGCGCGGACCGAACGCGAGCACGTCGAGCGGCTCGGTCGCGTACAGCGTGTGAGCGCCGGAGTTGGCGCCGTAGACGATGCAGTCGCCGGGTCCGACCATCGCCGTGTCGCCGCCCTGGAAAGAGATCCCTTCGCCCGCCAGCACGTAGAAGATCTCCTCCTCGAGGCCGTGCTCGTGGACCGGTGTCGACCAGTGGCCGGCGGGAACCTCGATCCGTCGTACGCCGACTCCCTCACAGCCCGCGCCGATTCCGAGCTGAGTCCAGCGGCCCTGGATGTGGCCGTGGTCGCGCACGTACGTCGGCGCCTCGTCGAAGTGCGTCAAACCCATCGGAGCGCCGAGGCTATCGCGGCGGCTCAGCTGCGATCGATCTGAGCTCGAGGGTGCGCCTCGAAGTAGACATCGCGGAGCCGCTCGGCTGACAGATGCGTGTAGATCTGGGTGGTGCCGATGTCGGCGTGGCCGAGCATCTCCTGCAGCGAGCGCAGGTCGCAGCCGCCCGCCAGCAGGTGCGTGGCGAACGTGTGCCGGAGCGTATGCGGGCTCATCCGTTGCTCCAGGCCGGCGCTGCGGGCGTGGCGCTGGACGATCTTGTAGAGCCCCTGGCGCGAGAGGCCGCCGCCGCGGAGGTTCACGAACACGCGCATCTCGTCGCCGACTCCGACCAGCCGCGGGCGGACCTTTTCCAAGTACGCGTCCAGGCTCTCGATCGCCTTGCCGCCGATTGGGACGATCCGCTCCTTGGAGCCCTTGCCGCGGGCGCGCAGGACCCCGGCCTCGAGGTCGACGTCGGGCAGCTCGAGCGAGGTCGCCTCCGACGCGCGCAGGCCGCACGCGTACATCGTCTCCAGCAACGCCCGGTCGCGATACGCCGCCGGCGAGGAGCCCTCGGGCTGTGCCAGCAGCCGCACGACCTCGTCACGGCTGAGCACCTTGGGCAGGCGCGCGCGGGAGCGCGGGGCGCGCAGCTCCGAGGTGGGATCGTGCTCGAGGATCCCGTCGCGGCGCAGGTGCCGGTAGAACGAACGCAGGCAGGCGGTCTTGCGCTGCAGCGTGGCCGCTGCCGCGCCCCGTCGGTCGGGGCGGCCGTCGGCGAGCTCGGTCACGAACGCGGCCAGGTCTGGCGGGGTGACCGCCAGCGGATCGATCCCGCGCCGCGAGAGGAACTCGCCGTATTGCTGCAGATCGGACCGGTAGGCCTCTAGCGTGTTGCGCGACAGCCCGCGCTCGAGCTCCAGGTAGGCGAGGAAGTCGAGGACGAGGTCGGCCAGCCGACGAGGCTGCACCGGCGCTTCGGTGGTGACCATGACGGGGTACTTCGCGGCCCGCGGGTCCCCTCCTCCGAGAACCGGCGTTGAGCGGCGACGCGCAACGTTCCGCCCGTCGCGGGCCTAGCGGCCCGCTAACGGCCGACCGTGCTCAGCGGGCGGATGTTGTGGTTGCCGGAGAACAGGTTGGTGGGGTCATACGCCGTCTTCAGCGCGACCAGGCGGTCGTGGTTGGCCCCGTAGGCGCGGGCCACCCGGGCCTTGTCGTCGGCGCCGAGGTTGTTGACGTAGACGTCTCCCGACAGATGCGGCTGCACCGCGGCGAACAGGTCCTGGGTCCAGTGGATGTTCTGCTCGGACTGGGTGGGTTCGTGCCACTGCGACAGGATCAGCAGGTCATAGCGGTCGCAGCGGTGCGGGTACGCGGTCGCGCTGGGGTCCATGCGGGCGGCGGCGCCATGCAGCTGCTGGAGACCGATCCCGGAGGCCGTGGAGGGCATCGTCTCTGAGAACTCGATCAGCACGTCGATCAACCCGTCGCCGAGGTGGGTCACCGAACCCGACTTCCAGTAGTGCTGTTGCCCAGCGGGGAAGCCGTCGTCGGGCAGGTGCTGAAACGTCTTGTAGGGGATCGGCGCGACCGTGTTATCGACCGGGCCCAGCGACCGCAGCGGCGCAAGCAGCCGATCCCCGGTCTCCAGGACCTCGCCGGCATAGCAGACCATGATGCTGACCACGGCCTCGCCGTCGTGCGACTTCGCCACGGAGGCGTTCGCGCTGAGCTCGTCGGGACAGGCGGCGGCGAACTCGTCGTAGAGCCGCAGCGCGGCTCGGGCCTTCTGGGGCGGGTAGGTGAGCACGCCCGCGAGCAAGGTCCTGACCGGATGCAGCCTGAACGTGAAGGACGTGACCACGCCGAAGTTGGCGCCGGCGCCTCGCAGCCCCCAGAACAGGTCCTGGTGCTCGTGCGCGCTGGCGGTGATCCGCCGGCCGTTGGCCGTGATCAACTCGGCCGCGAGCAGGTTGTCGCAGGTGAGGCCGTGCTTGCCGCTCAGCCATCCCAGGCCGCCGCCGAGCGTCAGGCCCGACAGCCCAGTGCCGGACATGATCCCGGTCGGGGTGGCCAGGCCGAACGCCTGGGTCGCCCGGTCGAGCTCCCCGAGGGTCAGGCCGGGCTGGGCCGTGGCGACGCGCCGCGCGGGGTCGATGTGGATCGCGCGCAGCTGCGACAGGTCGAGCATCACGCCGCCGTCGCAGACCGCGTCGCCGGCGACCCCGTGGCCGCCGCCCTTGACTGACAGGGGCAGTCCGTTGAGCGCGGCGAACATGATCCCGGCGGTCGCATCGCGGGCGCTGGCACAGCGGATGATCAGCGCCGGGCGGCGATCGATCATCGCGTTGAACACCCGGCGCGCGGATCCGTAGCCGCTGTCGCCGGGGCGCAGCAGCTGGCCGTCGACGCGTGCCCCGAACAGCTCCCCCTCCGCGATCCCGCCCCGGCGGTCCGCGGATCTCTGAATCGCCATTTGCCCCTCCTATAGGTCAGCTCATCGTGAGCAACGGTGGCGCCCGTGAGGCGCGCGGGCAATGGGGCATCGACCCCATTCCGCGTTACGACGATGAACTCTCCGCGGTCCGGCGAGGCGCGCCGGGGTTGCCCTTCAGCCAGAGCAACGCGATCAGCGATTTCGCGTCGCGGCACTCGGCGATCGCCGCGTCGAGCTGGTCGCGCGGCCACGCGACGATCTCGATCAGCTCGCCCTCGTCGGGGTGGCCGTCGGGATCGTCACTTAGGTCGGTGGCCAGGTACAGGTAGATGCGCTCGTCGCTGAACCCGGGGCTGGTGTAGAACCACATCAGCTCCTCCCAGCTGGCCGCACGCTTGCCGATCTCCTCCGACAGCTCGCGCGCGGCGCCCTGCGACGGGGACTCGCCCTCGACGTCGAGCTTGCCGGCGGGCACCTCGAGCGACGAGCTCTCCCCCACCGCCTCGCGCGGCTGGCGCGTCAGCCAGACGTAGCGCTCGTCGATCGCGAGCATCGCCACTGCGCCTGGGTGCCAGACCTTCTCGCGGCTGACCTCGCCGTCGTCGAGCCGGCGGAAGCGCTCGACGCCGACGGTGAGGATCTGGCCCTGCCATTTGATGTCGACGCCGACCGACTCGAACTCGCTCACCAGTGCACCGTCCGGCAATTAGGCCACACTAGGCCTCCTCCGCGTCCGGGAGGCGCCCGGCCTCGTCGATCAACGCGATCGCGACCTCGAACATCCCCTCGAGCGCCTCGACGCTGACCCGCTCGTCGGACTGGTGCGCCCGCTCTGTCCCGTTGGCCAGGCACGTGCAGGCAAAGCCGGCGCTCTGGAACGAGTTCGCGTCGGAGGCGCCACCGGTGTTGATGTGGGCGGGCTCGTACCCGCACGCCCGCAACGCGCGCTCGGCGAGCTGCACCTGCGGCGCCCGCGCCCGCGTGCGGTAACCCTCGAACATCCGCTCGACGGTCACGTCGAGGTCGCACTCGTGGGCGTTGGCGGCGTCCTGCAGGTGGTCGACGATCTCGGTCGCGACCGCCTCCCCCCGGGCGGCGTCGAGGCTGCGGGTCTCGGCCTCGAGCCAGCAGCGCTCGGGGATCACGTTGATCGCGCTGCCGCCCTCGATCCGGCCCACGTTGGCGGTCGTCTCCGGATCCAGGCGGCCGAGCCGCATCGACGCGATCGCGGCGGCCGCGGCGGCGATCGCGCTGCGGCCGACCTCCGGCTCGATCCCGGCGTGCGCGGGGCGCCCCCGCAGCTCGCCGACGATCCGGTAATGGGTGGGAGAGGCGAGCACGACCTGGCCGATCGGCGTGGCGTGGTCGAACACATAGCCGAATGGGCTGTGCAACCGCCCGGTGTCGAACTCGCGCGATCCCCGCAGCGACACTTCCTCACAGACGGTGAACAGCAGCTCGAGCCCCACGGGCGGCGCCTGGGCCACGAGCCGGCGGGCGAGCTCGAGCATCACCGCGACCGCGGCCTTGTTGTCGGCGCCGAGGATCCCCTCGTTGGCGTTCTCCCAGCCGGAATTGACCAGCACGGGCTCGACCGGGGCGGCCAGCGGAACGGTGTCGATGTGCGCGCACAGCAGGATGCTCGGCGGGATCGTCGCGGTGCCGTTCACCCCGGCGCCGGCGGCGGGGCCGTGATCCTGGCCCGGGATCCGGGCGAGCAGGTTGCCGGCGTCTGACCCCGCGGCGGCACCGGCTCCGTCCTCCTCGACCTCGAGCCCGATCCGCCCCAGCTCGGCCGTCACCCAGTTGGCGCACACGCGCTCCCGGCCCGACGGGCTCTCGATCCGGCAGAGCGTCTCGAACGTCTCGGCGAGACGCTCGCGTTCCGCGTCTGTGGCCCGCCTCACAGCGCGGGTGCAGGCGAAGCGCCGCCGGCGTCCGTCTCGCTGACGGTGGGCGCGGGCTCCACGGCGTCGGCGTGCCCTAGCGCCGCCCCGACAAACTCGCGGAACAGCGGCGCGGGGCGCTCCGGGCGTGACTTGAACTCCGGGTGGTACTGGGAGGCGACGAAGAACGGGTGGTCGTCGCGGCTGAGCTCAATCACCTCGACCAGGCGCTCGTCGGGCGACGTGCCCGAGCACACCAGCCCGGCCGACTCCAACCGCCGGCGCAGGTGGTTGTTGACCTCGTAGCGGTGCCGGTGGCGCTCGTACACGACCGGCTCGTCGTACAGCTCGCGGATCCGGGTGCCATCGTGGAGCTTCACGGGGTCGGCGCCGAGCCGCATCGTCCCGCCCAGGTCGGCGATCTCCTTCTGCTCGGGGAGCAGGTCGATCACCGGAAACGGCGTCTCCAGGTCCATCTCAGTCGAGTTGGCGCCGTCCATGCCGACCACGTGGCGCGCGAACTCGCTGACCGCGACGTGCATCCCCAGGCAGATGCCCAGGTACGGGATCTTGCGCTCGCGCGCGATCTGCGCGGCGCGGATCTTGCCCTCCCAGCCGCGGCCGCCGAACCCGCCGGGGATCAGGATCCCATCGGCGCTCTCGAGCTGCGCCGCGACCTCCGGTTGGCCGACGGTCTCGGAGTCGACCCACTCGACCTCGACCTTGCACCCGTGGTGGACGCCCGAGTGCCGGAGCGCCTCGACGACCGACAGATAGGCGTCCTCGAGCTGGACGTACTTGCCGACCAGCGCGATCCGCACAGCGCGGGTGGCCTCGCCGGCCCGGCGCGTGATCTCGGCCCAGCCGTCGAGGTTCGGCGGCGGGGCCTCGAGCCCGAAGTGCTCGCGGAGGATGTAGTCGTCGACGCCCTCGGCGTTGAACACGAGCGGCACCTGGTAGATGTCGGGCACGTCGCGCGCGGACACCACGGCCTCGACCGGGAGGCTCGCGAACAGGGCGATCTTCCGGCGGATGTCGGGCGACAGCGCCGACTCCGAGCGGCACACCACCATGTCCGGCGCGATACCAATGCGCCGCAGCTCGTTGACCGAGTGCTGCGTCGGCTTGGTCTTGAGCTCGCCGACGTGGCTGATGTACGGCACCAGGGTCAGGTGAATGAACATGCAGCGGCGGCGCCCGGCGTCGACCGGGAACTGCCTGATCGCCTCCAGGAACGGCAGCGACTCGATGTCGCCCACGGTCCCGCCGATCTCGGTGATCACGAAGTCGACGTCGGTGGCGTCGGCCATCAGCCGGATCCGCTGCTTGATCTCGTCGGTGATGTGGGGCACGACCTGCACGGTCGCGCCGAGGTAGTCGCCGCGCCGCTCGCGGCGGATCACCGTGTTGTAGATGCCGCCGGCGGTGACGTTCGAGGCGCGGCTGGTGTTGGCGCTGGTGAAGCGCTCGTAGTGGCCGAGGTCGAGGTCGGTCTCCGAGCCGTCCTCGGTCACGAACACCTCGCCGTGCTGATACGGCGACATCGTCCCCGGGTCGACGTTGATGTACGGATCGAACTTCTGCAGCTGCACGTCGAGACCGCGCGCTACCAGCAGCCGGCCGATCGAGGCGGCGGCGATGCCCTTGCCAAGCGAGGAGACGACCCCGCCGGTTATGAAGATGAATCGAGTCTCGCCTGGGGCCATCGATCTGACTCCGAGTCTAGCCGTGCCGAACATGTCGCAAGGTAGCGCGCGGGGCGGACGCTCACGCGGCGGCCTTCAGCAGCTGGCGCGCGTGCTGCTTGGCCGCCCGGTCGCCCTCGCCGGCGCCCAGCATCCGCACCAGCTCGCCGACGATCGCGTTGCCGCCCAGCTCGGTGACCGTCGTCGTGGCCGGGACGGTGGCGGAGTCCTTGGCGATCGTGAAATGGCGGGCCGCGAGCGCCGCGACCTGCGGCAGGTGGGTGATGCACAGCACCTGGCGCCCGGCCGACAGGTTGCGCAGGTGTTCGCCCACCGCCCGCGCGGTGTGGCCGCCGATGCCCGCGTCGATCTCGTCGAACACGAGCAGCGGGCCGGTGCCGCCATCGGCGGCCTCGCCGTGGGCGACGGTCAGGAGCGCCAGCATCACCCGCGACAGCTCGCCGCCGGACGCGACCTCGCGCAGCGGCCCCGCGAGGACGCCCGGGTTGGCGGCGATCATCAGCTCGACCGTGTCCGCGCCGCGCGGCCCGCAACCGTCCTCGCGCGGGTGAAGCTCGACCTCGAACCGCGCGTCGGGCATCGCGAGCTCGGCCAGCCGGGAGCGGACCTCGGCCGCGAGCTCGGGCGCGGCGGCCGCGCGACGGTCGCGCAGCTCCAACGCCAGCCGGTCGAGCTCGGCGCGGGCCTGGTCGAGCTCGGCCTCACCCCCCTCGAGCGCCACCTCGGCGCCCTCGAGCTCGCCGCGCCGCTCGCGGCAGCGCTCGGCGTGGGCCAGCACCTCGCCGATCGAGCCGCCGTGCTTCCGCTGCAGCCGCGCGAACTGAGCCAGGCGTTCCTCGACCTGCTCGAGGCGATCCGGGCCACCGGACTCGCCGACGATCTCGCCCTCCAAGCCGGCCACGTAGGAGCGAAGCTCCCGCCCGAGGTCCTCGGCCTCGTAGCGCAGGGTCTGCAGCCGCGATGACAGCGCGGCCAGCTCGGGATCGATCGCGGCCGCCGACTCGAGCTCGGGCTCGGCCAGCGCCAGCAGCTCCGCCACCCCTCCCCCGCCGTCGGGCGCCACCGCGTCGGCGCCGCCGGCTGCAGCCAGCCGGAGCGTCTCCAGGTGTCGCAGCCGATCGCGCTCGGCGGTGAGCTCGACGGCCTCCTCCTCGCCGGGCGCGACCGCCTCGATCTCGTCGAGCTCGAACGCGAGCAGGTCGAGCTCGCGCTCGCGCGCGCCGGCCATTTCGCGCAGCTCGGCCACCCGGCGCTCGAGCGCGCGGGTCCGCTCGTAGGTGGCCGCCACCCGCTCGCGCGTAGCCAGCTGCTCGGCGCCGCAGTGGGCGTCGAGGATGTCGAGCTGGGCGGTCGAGAGCATCAGCTTGCGGTGCTCGTGCTGACCGTAGAACGCCACCATCCGGCCGCCGAGCTCGCGCAGGTCGGCGACCGTGGCCGATCGGCCGCACACGTACGCCCGGGTCCGCCCATCGGGCCACACGCGGCGCGCCAGGACGATCTCGTCGGCGTTCTCGGGGATCCGTTCGGCAATCTCGCCGTCGAGCGAGTCGGGGCGCGCGAACACGCCCTCGACGTAGGCTTCGGCGGCGCCGGCGCGGACGATCCCGCTGCCGGCCCGCCCGCCCAGCAGCAGGTCGAGCGCCTGGGCGAGCAGCGTCTTGCCGGCGCCGGTCTCGCCGGTGAGGACGTTGAGGCCGGGCGCCAGCCGCAGCTCGGCCCGGTCCATCAGCAGGAGGTTCTCGACGCGCAGCTCGTGCAGCACGCGTCCCGGTTTACCAGCCGCTCCCGACGGACCGGGGTGCGGGCCCGGGAACCCGGGGTGGGACGTGAAACCGACGATATACGTCGGTTTCACGTCCCGCCCCACGTCCCGCCCCACCGCCCGCCGACCTACGTTGTGATCGCCAGCCTCCCGAACTTCTGGCGCAGCCGCTGGTAGAACGTCGCCCCGGCGACCTGGGCGAGCGCCCCCTGGCGGTCGACGAAGCAGGCCTCGACCTGCTCGCCGGGATCCAGCGCGCACACCGGCCGCCCGTCGACCGTGACGTCGACCGGCTCCTCGCGCGAGCGGTTGTGGACGGTGACCACGTCGCTGGGGGCGACCACGAGCGCCCGCGCGGTCAGCGAGTGGGGCGCGATGAACGAGACCACAAAGCCCTTCACGCCCCAGGCCATCACCGGGCCGCCGTTGGCCAGGTTGTAGCCGGTCGATCCCGCCGGCGAGGCCACGACGAGGCCGTCGCAGTGGACGCGCCCGATCTCGTCGTCGCCGACGCCGTAGGCCAGATCGGCGACCCGGTTGCCCGGCTGGCGGTGCATCGACACGTCGTTGATCGCCAGCCACTTCTCCGATCCGCGCGAGAGGCTGATCCCGGGGAGCGCGAGCACCTCGAATTCGCCCGAGATCGCGCGTCTGAAGCCCGAGCGCACGGCGTCGCGGTCGACCGTGGCCAGGAACCCGATCTCGCCGTAGTTGACCCCGAACACCGGGACGCACGTGCCGGCGTAGGTGCGCAGCGCGCTGAGGATCGTGCCGTCGCCGCCGAGCGCGAAGCAGATGTCGACGTCGCGCTCGATCGGCGCGTTGAGCACCAGCCCGTCGGCGGGCTCGAACCGGTGCTTGGCGGTCTCCTCGGGGTCGAAGCGCAGCGTGACCCCGGCGTCCCGGGCCATCTCGACCAGCGTGGCCACGGCCGGCCCGGTCTCGGCCGGGCGGCGGTGGGTGAGCACCGTGGCGGTCCGGACGGGGTTCACGGCTCGACCTCCGCGGCGGCGAGCTCCAGGTCGGCGACGCCGTCTCGCGACCTCTCGGCCAGCCACACGAATGTCTCCAGGTTGCCCTTGGGCCCGGGCAGCCCCGAGCTGGCGTAGCCGAGCACCGACGCGCCCAGCCCGGCCGCGGCACGGCCGACCTCGACGAGCGCGCGACGCCGGGCGTCGGGATCCCGGACCACCCCGCCCTTGCCGACGTGCTCGCGCCCGACCTCGAACTGGGGCTTGACCAGGGCCACGCAGTCAAACCGCGCGGCGGCGCAGGCCAGCACCGCTGGCAGGATCTTCTCCAGCGAGATGAACGACACGTCGATCACGATCAGGTCCGGCGCGTATGGGAGCTCGTCGGGGCGCAGCGAGCGCGCGTTGCGGCGCTCGATCACGGTCACGCGGGCGTCGTTGCGCAGCCGCCAGTCGAGCTCGCCGTAGGCGACGTCGACCGCGACCACGTGGTCGGCCCCGCGCTGCAGCAGGCAGTCGGTGAACCCGCCGGTGGAGGCGCCGACGTCGAGCCCCCGGCGGCCGGCCACGTCGAGGCCCAGCGCGTCCAGCGCATTGGCCAGCTTCTGCCCGCCGCGCGAGGCGAACCGGGGCGCGTCGCGGACCTCGAGCTCGACGTCGTCGGGCACCAGCTGGCCCGGCTTGTCGGCCCGCCGCCGCTCCGGCAGCAGCAACACCTCGCCGGCCAGGACCGACGCCGCCGCGCGCGTGCGGGACGGGAACATCCCCCGTTCGGAGAGCAGGGTGTCGAGCCGGACCCGTTTCATCCGCGCCAAAGGTACGTGATCGAGATCACATTTCCGGCGCGGTTTGTGCCCCATCATTAACCGCACAACGCACGGAGACATCTCTCCTCTCCCGCTCGAACGGCCCGCATGATGCGGGCCGTTCGTCTTTAACCCGCCGGCGCGGAGCAAAACCCGAGCCGCCTGGCCTCCAGCGGGCTAGATCACTAGATCACGCCGCTGTGCTCGGCGACCGCCGCCTCGATCCGCTCGGCGATCCGCTCGCCGGTGAAGCCGACCTCCTCGTGCAGCAACCGCGGCGCGCCATGGGTCACGTACCGGTCGGGCAGCCCGACGCGGAGGATCCGGGCGGCGATGCCGGCGTCCGACAGCGTCTCCCACACCGCGGATCCGAACCCGCCGGCGAGCACGCCCTCCTCGACGGTCACGAGCAGCTCGTGCTCGGCCGCCAGCTGGGCCGCCAGCCCAGCGTCGATCGGCTTGGCGAAGCGCGCGTCGGCGACGGTCACCGAGATCCCGTGGTCGGCGAGCACGTCGGCGGCCTCGAGCGACTTGGCCACGCCGGTCCCGTAGCCGAGGAGCGCGACGCGACCACCGGCTCCGCCGGCGGTGCCGCCCTCGCGCAGGATCTCGCCGGTCCCGATCTTGATCGGCTCGGGCCGGCGCGGGAGCGGAACCCCGAGTGCCTCGCCGCGCGGGTAGCGCAGCGCGACCGGCCCGTCATCGTGCTGCAGCGCGGTGCGGAGCATGTGCACGAGCATCGCCTCGTCGCGAGGCGCCATCAGCACGATGTTCGGCAGGCAGCGCAGGTAGGCGATGTCGAACGCCCCGTGGTGCGTGGGCCCGTCGTCGCCGACGAGCCCGGCGCGATCCATCGCGAACGTGACGTTGAGCTTCTGCAGGCACACGTCGTGGACGATCTGGTCATACGCGCGCTGCAGGAACGTCGAGTAGATCGCCACCACCGGCTTGGCGCCCTGCAGCGACAGCCCGGCGGCGAACAGCACCGCCTGCTGCTCGGCGATCCCGACGTCGTAGTAGCGGTCGGGCAGCTCGCGCTGGAGGATGTTCAGGCCGGTGCCGGAGTTCATCGCGGCGGTGATCCCGATCACCCGCTCATCGCGGCGCGCCTCCTCGACCAGCGCCTCGCCGAACACCTGCGTGTACTGCGGCGGGGCCGGACGGGTGGAGCGCGGCTTGGGCGACTTGGCGGCGGGCAGCCGGCCCGAGATCGAGTTGGGCTTGGCCGCGTGCCACTTCTCCATGCCCTCGAGGCCACCCTCCTCGGCGGGGGCGAAGCCCTTGCCCTTGACCGTCGCGCAATGCACGACCACGGGCCGCTGGGCGGTCATCGCCTCGCGCAGGGCTCGCCGGAGCGCGCGGACATCGTGACCGTCGACGACGCCCATGTAGGCGAAGTCGAGCTCCTCCCACCACAGGCCGGGCGCCCAGAACGCCTTGATCGACTCCTTGAACTGCGGCCCGAGGCGCTCGAACGCCGAACCGATCCCGGCGGGAAGCTTGGTCAGCCCGCCCTCGACGCCCTCGCGGGCGTGCCACAGCTTGGGGTTCATGCGGACGCGGTTGAAGTAGCGAGACAGCGCGCCGACGTTTGGCGCGATCGACATCCCGTTGTCGTTGAGCAGCACCACGATCGGGGTGCCCTCGCCGCCGGCCTGGTGGACCGCCTCGAAGGCGACACCTCCGGTCATCGCGCCGTCGCCGACGACCGCGACCACGTGGCCGTTCTCGCCGCGGCCGCTGCGCATCGCCTCCTTGATCCCGACGGCGTAGCCGATCGCGGTCGACGCGTGGCCGGCGCCCATCACGTCGTGGACGGACTCGTGGATCGAGCAGAACGGCGCCAGGCCCTCGTACTTGCGGATCGTCGGGAGCTGATCGCGGCGGCCGGTGAGGATCTTGTGCGGGTAGGCCTGGTGGCCGACGTCCCACAGGATCTTGTCTCGCGGGGATTCGAGCAGGGAGTGCAGCGCGACGGCGATCTCGCACGTGCCTAGGTTGGCGCCGAAGTGGCCGCCGATCTCGCCGACGGTGTCGATGATGTAGGCCCGCACCTCGTCGGCTACCTGCTGAAGCTCCTCGTCACTGAGTCCGTGAAGGTCCGCAGGCCCGTCGATTCGTTGCAGGAGATCAGTCATCTAATGGCTCCGGGTGGCGATGAAATCGGTGATCTGCTCGAGTTCGGCGCCCCTACCGGGCGCGGCCTGGGCGAGCGCCGCACGCGCGCGCTGGTGCGCTTCTCCGGCCAGCTTTCGCGCTCCGTCGAGCCCGAACTCGGTTACGTAAGTTCGCTTGCCGAGCCGCTCGTCGCTTCCCTGCGGCTTACCGAGCGCCTCCTGAGATCCGGTCACGTCGAGAATGTCATCCACGATCTGGAACAGAACGCCCAGCTCCCCTGCGAAGCTGCCGAATCCGGTGATTGTGGCAGGTCGGTCGGTCCCCGCGAGCAACAGCACGCACTCGATGCTGGCGACGATCAGGCGCCCGGTCTTCAGCTCGTGCAGCCTCCGCAGGCCCTCCGGGCCGTCCGGGGCGGTCTCGGCGACATCGATGTACTGGCCGCCGACCATGCCCTTAACGCCGGTCGCCCGGGTCAGCTCGCGGGCGGCCGCGATCAGCCGGCTCGGCTCGGCCTGCTGGGAGGTGAGCAGCAGCGCGAAGCCCTCGGCGTAGAGGCCGTCGCCGGCCAGGATCGCCACGTCCTCGCCGTACATGCGGTGGCACGTGGGACGGCCCCGGCGCAGGTCGTCGTCATCCATCGCCGGTAGGTCGTCGTGGATCAGCGAATAGGTGTGGATCAACTCGAGCGCGGCGGCCAGCGGCAGCACCCACTCGCGCGGCCGGTCGATCGCCTCCGCGGTGGCCAGCGCGAGCACCGGCCGGATCCGCTTGCCGCCGGCCAGCAGCGAATAGCGCATCGCGTCGTCGAGGCCGCTGGTCGAGGCCTCATCGGAGAACCGCAGCGTTTCGAGGTACTGCTCGACCTCGGCACGCAGGTGCTCGGGATACGCGGACGCCAGAACGGCTGACGTCACGGAGTGGGTAGCGGGAGCTGGCCGGGAAGGTCGGGCAGCGGCTCGAGCGCGGCACGCGCCCGCTGGTCCACCTGCGCCGCCGCCTCGGAGGCCATCCGGGCGCACTCCTCGATCAGCGCCAGCGCCGCATCGGGTGAGAGCTCGCCGGTGCGAAGCCGCTCCGCGGCCTCGTCGAGACGCTGGCTGAGCTCGATCAGGGCATCAGTCACGGCCGAGAGGTTACTAGCGCCGGTGGCGCACCGGCTGGCTGATGGCGGGAACACTCAGAACCTCAACAGAGCCCCGATCCCCTGAAACGGGCCCAGGTCCGGATAGTGGTTAATCAAGATGACCTCCGCGTCCTGGGCGATCGCGGCCTCCACGGCCGCCTCGCGCAGATGCTCGACCGGCTCGAGCTCGGTGCCATCGGCCGTGCAGCGCCGCGCCCCGTCGAGCACGAGCAGTCCGCAGGACGGGCAGCGGGCGCCGCGAGCGTCAAATCTGGGCTCCAGCAGCAACGTGCCGACGCGCCGCTCGTTGAGCGCCTCGATCGTCTCCGGCGGCCCTCCGGCGGCCCGGCTGCCGGTGCCGATCCCCGCCGCCAGGCGGTCCAGCGCGTCGCGCTCGAAGTGCTTCTCGTCGTCTCCGGCGAGCCTGGAGACGCCCGAGCGGACCTGGGCCTCGGTGGCGGTGCCGACGTCGACGTCGACGCGTCCGTGCGCCAGACGGTCGCGGACCTCGTCGGACAGCATCCCGTCGAGCCGAGCCACGATCTCCTGGGGCCCGCCGACCGCGAGCCGGTCGTAGCGCTCGGTTCGCCAGTAGCGCTCGACCAAGTCGGCGGCGCGCCGCAGGTGATCGTCGGCGTCCTTCTCGAGGCTGCGCTCGTAGTTGGACTGCGAGTAGCCGCGCTGGTCGTGCTGTCCGTGGACGAAGTCGTCGAAGCGCTGGCGCTCGCGCAGGCCGGCGGCCGAGCCGGTCAACAGCCGGGCGGTGCGGCGGCTGATCAGCAGCACCGCCCACAGGCGCTGCGATGTCGCCGCGACCAGCGGCTCGACGTACGGCGTGGTCTCGATCATCACGCGGCCTGCGGTGGGCCGCGGCAGCTGCAGCACCTCGAACATGCCGTCGCGGCCGCAGCAGAACACGGCCAGCGCCCGAGCGCCCTGGAACGGCGGCTCCCGGGATCCAAGGTAGTCCTCGACGCGGCGCAGGTCGCTGCGGACCGCGACTCGCTCGGCGTGATCCAGCCGATCGGCGGACTCGACGGTGCGGGCCGCCTCGTCGATTAGCGAGCGGATCTGCGACGAGCGCGCCGACGGGGTCGCGAACCGCTCGGGATCGAGATCGAGGTACAGGCTCACGACGCGGTGTCCCGGCCGACGCTCGACGAGCCGTTTGGCTGCCTGGCTAAGGCCGTTCACGAGCCATGCAATACCCGCCGTGGCAATGGCGAAACGCGCCCGCGGCTCAGGCGCCGCCGTCGAGCGCAGCGTTGACGAGCGCGTCCGCGCGGGCGTTCTGGGCCCGCGGCACCGAGCGAATGCTCCAGCGGTCAAACACCGATAGCGCGGACGTCGCCTCGGCGTGGAGCGGCTTCATCGAGGGGTGCTTGACCTTGTAGGCGCCGGTCAGCTGCCGGGCCACCAGCTCGGAGTCGCCGATCAGCTCGAGCTCGGTGGCTCCGAGCGCGGCGGCGCGCTCCAACGCCCTGAGCACGGCGCGGTACTCGGCCACGTTGTTGGTGGCCACGCCGATCGGCTCGGCGATCTCCTCGACGACCTCGCCGTCGCCGTCCGACACGACGACGCCGATCGCCGCCGGTCCCGGATTTCCGCGGGCGCCGCCGTCGACGTGGATCACCAGCTTCAAGTTAGCGGTCGCCCCCGTGGCGGCGCCGAACCGCGGCTCACTCGCCCGCGAGCTCGGGTAGCTCGCCCGTCACCCTCGCTCGCCGCCGATCGCGGATGCTGCGGTTGCCCCCGCCGGAGTTGCCCGCCTTGCGCCGCGACGACCTGCGGCGATCGACGATCACCGTGACGTTCGGGTCGTCGGCGTAGTACTCGGTCAGCTTGTCGAACACCTCGTCGGCAAGCACCTGCGGGACCACGCAATAAATCACGTGTGTGCCGTCCGGTGATTGGGGTGCGCGTGGCGCGAGGTCCGGGGGCCGTCGGGCAAGAACGCAGACGCGAAGGCGCAGCGGAGCTGCGTCGAGCGTTGAGGACGCAGCACGGCGGTTATCCGGAGCCGCGACACGTGTGCCCTAATTGCCGGACGGTGCACTAGGTCGGATGCTAGATGACCGACACGTTCGACGACCATCGTACGATCGTCTAGTGGCCCTCCCGGAAACGTTGCACCGGAAATGGCGGCCCCGGATGACCACCATGCTGCGTCCTCGGACCCTCGCGCAGCCCAGCTGCGCCACGGGTCCTACGTCCTTGCCTGGCGGCCCCCGGACCTCGCCCTTTCCAGCACAACGTTTCAGGGAGACCCACTAGCTGGCTGGCTCAGGCGCTGAGCGTCAGCGAGCCGCGGTCGTCGGACACCGCGTTGGCAGTGCGCTCGACAGACCCGAGCTCGTCGAGCTCGTAGCCCTGCGCGTTGAGGCGGACGGCCGGAACCTCGTCGGACAGGTCGACCTCGTAGCGGTACCAGCACAGCTCCCACGAGGCGACCAGGTTGACCAGGCTCGGGCTGTCGTCGGCCGGCCGGACCGAGATCGTGGGCTCGCCGAGCGAGCGGGCCACGCCGGCGATCGTACGGCGGTGCTCGGAGCCGTTGAACAGATCGACCGCCGAGGCGATCTTGTGCTCGACGCTGGTCGGGATCGCCCGCACGTGGCGGGGCTCGCGCAGGCGCTCGCGCTGGCGCCTGACGGGCTCCTCGCGTTGGCGCCGGACCGGCTCCTCGCGCCGGCGGCGCGGCGGAGGCTCCTCGTAGACACGTGGCGCGGGCTCAGGCTCGTCGTCGTAGTCGAGCTCGTCGGGCTCGACGTCGCGATCCGGGATCGACTCGCGGCGCGGCCGCAGGCGCCCGAGCAGCGACCGGCGGCGATCCGAGCGGGCCTCGCGGCCGTCGTTGGGAGGCTCGGTGCCCTCCCGGATCCACCCCTCGTGCAGCGCCCGAGCCGTGCACAGCTCGCACACCGAGCGGCGGGCGCCGCCGTGGATGTAGATCTCGGCGCGCTCGCCACGCAACATCGTGCGGCCGCACACGTCGCAGGATGTGTGCGCGTCCGTCGTGCGAATGTCCCTGGTATTCACGGGGATGCGAGCGTACAAGACCTGGTCGCGCCGCGCGGTGCGGCGGCGCGCGTCAGGCCTTGACCGCCTCCTTCTCGGCCCGGGCCTCGTCGACCACCTTGCCGGCGAGATGCCCCGGAACCTCCTCGTAGCGCTCGAAATCCATCGTGAACTCGCCCTGCCCGCCGGTGATCGCACGCAGGTCGGGAGCGTAGGAGAGCATCTCGGACATCGGGACCTCGGCCTTGACCTCGGTCATGCCGGCGCCGACCGGCTCCATTCCCAGCGGGCGGCCGCGACGCGAGTTCAGATCGCCGATCACGTCGCCGACGGAGTCCTCGGGAGCGTTCACCGTGACCACCATGATCGGCTCGAGCAGCACCGGCCCGGCCTGCTCCAGCGCCTGCTTCATCGCCAGCGAGCCGGCCACCTTGAACGCCATCTCCGACGAGTCGACCGTGTGGTAGGAGCCGTCGTAGACCCGCACGCGAACGTCCTTGACCGGGAAGCCGGCGACGACGCCCTCGTCCATCGCCTCGCGCACGCCCTTCTCGACCGCGGGGATGAACCCGGACGGGATCACGCCGCCCTTGATCGCGTTGACGAACTCGAAGCCGGTGGGGTGGGCGGGATCGTTCAGCGGCTCGATCTCGATGTGGCAGTCGCCGAACTGGCCGCGGCCGCCGGTCTGCTTCTTGTGCCGCCCGTGGGCCTTGGCCGGCTTGCGGATCGTCTCCTGATAGGGCACCCGCGGGGGCTTGAGGTTCACCTCGGCGCCGAACCGGGACTTCAGCCGGGCCACGATCACCTCGACGTGGACCTGCGAGAGCCCGGCCACGATCTGCTCGCCGGTCTGCGGGTCGCGATGCAGGTCGATCGTGGGGTCCTCCTCCTGGAGGCGGCGCAACGCGGTGAACACCTTCTCCTCGTCGCCCTTGCTCTTGGGCTCGACCGCGAACGCCATCACCGGCGCCGGGAGCTTGATGCTCGGCATCTCGATCGGCTCGTCGCGAGCTGCCAGCCAGTCGCCGGCCTTGGTCTCCTTGAGCTTGGCCACGGCGCCGATGTCGCCGGGGCCGTATTCGGTGGTGTGGCCGGTGGTGCCGCCCTCGAAAGTGACCAGCTGCCCGATCCGCTCCTTGGTGTGGCTGCGAGTGTTGAGCAGCTGCGTGTCCTGCTTGATCATGCCCTGGTAGACGCGGAACAGGTTGATGCGCCCGGCGAACGGGTCGGCGCGCGTCTTGAACACATACGCGAACAGCTCGGCGTCCTCGACAGGCTCGAGCGTCATCTCGCCGATCTCCAGCCCGCCGTGCTTGACCGGCGAGGGGAGGTCCTCGACGATCGCGTCGAGCAAGCGGTTGGTGGCAAGGTTGCGGGTGGCGACGCCGCAGGTGACCGGGAACAACGCGCCGTGGTTGGTCCCGTCCTTGAGCGTCGTGACGATCTCCTCGTGGGAGATCTCCTCGCCCTCGAGGTAGCGCTCCATCAGTGCGTCGGAGCCCTCGGCGACCTCGTCCATCAGCTTCTCGCGGTACTCCTGGGCCTGGTCCTCGAGCTCGGAGGGGATCGGAATCTCCCGACAGTTGCCGCGGTCGGCCCCGTCGTAGGTGTAGGCCTTCATGTCGATCAGGTCGATCACGCCCGAGGTCTCGTGCTCTGAGCCGATCGGGATCTCCGTGGCGACCACGTGCTGGCCGAACGTCGACTTCAGCGAGTCGAGCGTGCGGAAGAAGTCGGCGCGCTCGCGGTCGAGCATGTTGACGAAGATCAGCCGCGCCAGGTCGAGCTCGGCGGCGCGCTGCCACAGTCGGTTGGTGTGGACCTCGACGCCCATCACGGCGTTGACGACGAACACGGCGGATTCGCAGACGCGCAGCGCCCCGAGCGCGTCGGCGATGAAGCTGGAGTCGCCGGGGGTGTCGATCAGGTTGACCTTGCGGTCCTGCCATTGAAACGACGACAGCGCGGCCGAGATCGACATCTGGCGGGCCTTCTCGTCTTCGTCGGAGTCCGAGACGGTGGTGCCGTCGACGACCGACCCGAGCCTGTTGACCACCCCAGCCTGAAACAGCAGCGCCTCGTTCAGCGACGTCTTGCCACTACCGCGGTGGCCGACGAGTGCCACGTTACGGATGCGATCCGCGGCCTTGTGCATGCCTGAGCTCCTCTCTCGGGATGGAGGCTCGAAGATACCGCTTGTTAACAGCCGACGGCTCGCGTAAACGAGGCGCGGCGCCCGGCCGCGCGTCAGTCCAGTTCGCCCGCCAGCTTGGAGCGCAGCCGCAGCACCGCCTTGGTGTGCAGCTGGGACACGCGCGACTCGGTGACGCCGAGGACCTCGCCGATCTCGCGGAGCGTCAGGTTCTCGTAGTAGTAGAGGGCGACGACCAGTTTCTCGCGCTCGGGCAGCGCGGCGATCGCGTCCGACATCCGGTCGCGCAGCTCGCTCTGGTCCACGAGCTGCTGGGGATCGGGCGCGCCCTGGTCGGGGAGCGTTTCCAGTAGCGATACCTGGTCGCCGGAGGCGTCAGAGGAGCTCCACATCTCGTCGAGCGCGACGATCGTCGAGTTGGAGATCTGCAGCAGCGCGTCCTGGAAGTCGTCGACGCTGATCTCGAGCTCGGTCGCCATCTCCTCGTCGGTCGGGGCCCGCTGGAAGCGCGCCTCGAGCTTCATATTGGCCCGCTCGAACTCGCGGGCGCGGGCGCGCACCGAGCGAGGGACCCAGTCGAGCGTGCGCAGCTCGTCGATGATCGCGCCCCGGATCCGGGTGATCGCGTAGGTCTCGAACTTGATCTCGCGGGATAGGTCAAAGCGCTCGATCGCGGAGATCAGGCCGCCGAGCCCGTAGGAGATCAGGTCGGACTCCTCGACGTGCGCGGGCAGCCCCGAGCTCGTCCGCCCGGCCACGTACTTGACCAGCGGTGAGTACGCCACCACCAGACGCTCGCGAGCGCGCTGATCTCCCGAGGCCTTGTAGCGCCTCCACAGATCTTGGAGCTCGATCGCTTTGACGTTCGTTTCCAGTCCGACCCCCCCGGCGCTGCGGTTGTTAGGCCCTTGGATGGGCGCGCGCGTAGGCTGATCGTAAGCGCGCCGACTCTACCCGAGTGTAGACCTGAGTCGTCGAGATCGCCGCGTGCCCGAGCAGCTCCTGGATCGCCCGCAGATCGGCCCCGCCCTCGAGCAGATGCGTCGCGAACGAGTGGCGCAGCGCGTGCGGGTGGGCGTCAGCCAGCGCCGGCGCGAACGCCGCCGCCTGCCTCGCCCAGGTGCGCAGCCGGCGCCGCACGTCAGAAGTGCCCAGCCGGCGTCCCGACTTCGACAGGAACAAGGCGCGGTCGCCGCGGGCGTCGAGCGCAGGACGAGCCCGCGCCAGGTAGCGCTCCAGCGCCGACAGGGCGTGCTCGCCGACCGGTACCAGCCGCGTCTTTTGGCCCTTGCCCTCCACCCTGACGGTCTCGGAGTCAAACTCGATCGACTCGACATCGAGCGAAACCAGCTCCTCGGCGCGCAGACCCGAGGCGTAGGCCAGTTCGAACAGCGCCCGGTCGCGCAGCTGCAGCGGCGTCGTCTGGGGAATCCGGTCCAGCAGCGCTGCGACCTCGGCGCCGCGCAATACGCGCGGGAGGCGCTGGGGCCGCTTGGGCGCGCTGACCAGGTCGGCGGGGTTCTCAGCGCGCTCCCCGAGCTCCATCTGCACGCGGAACAGCCCCCGTAGCGCGGCGAGCTTGCGCGCCACCGTGGTCGGCGCGGCCCCCTGCTCGGACAGCCCGGCGGCGTACCGGCGCAGCGCCCGCAGCTCGACCGCGGCGGGGGTCAGCTCGCGGGCGCTGGCCCAGGCCGCGAACTGTGAGCTGTCGATCGCGTACGCCCGGCGGGTCTTGTCGGCGACCGCGCGGCGGCGCAGATCCGCGTCGAACGCCTCGAGCGCGTCCATCCACGGCGCCAAGATCACGGGTTGGTCAGTGCGCAGCATCGCGACGAGCTATTCGCCGTGGGCCCTCTGGATGCCTTCCGGGAATGGATCAGGCGACGTCGACCAGCGTGCCGACCGGGGTGTACGGCCAGACCTGGCCCGCGGTCGACGGCGGCATCTCGACGCAACCGAGGCTCTGCGGGAACCCGTACTGGGCGCGGGTGAACCCGTGGAGCGCGTCGCCGCCGTTGAAGTAGCTGATGTACGGCACGCCCGGGTCGCTGTAATGACTACCGTCGGGGTTGGTGCCGCTCATCGTCCCGGACACCAGGTGCTCGTAGACCGGGTAGGTTCCGGTCGCGGTCGGCGCCGAGGCGATGCCGGTGTTGACCGCGGTGCTGAGCACGCTGTGACCGTTGTGCCAGAGCGACAGCGACTGCGAGGCTTCGCTGACCGACACGAACGTGTAGCCGAACGTGGAGTGCTTGCCGGCGACGGCGGCGCCGATCAGCGCCTTCCACACGGCCGCGCCCGGAATTCCGTCGGGCGTCATCTCGTGGTCGCTCTCGAACGCCATCAGCGCGCCCTTGGTCATGACTCCGGAGCTGCCGGGCTCCCAGAAGTTCTTCAGCTGGCTGGGGACGTTGTCATAGCGCCAGTCGAAGCTGCCCTTCGGCGGCGTCACGGCCGCCTCCTCCTGCGCGGCCGGGGTCAGCGCCGGGGACGACCCGGAGGAGCTGAACTTCAGCGGCAGGTAGCCGAGATTGGCCAGCAGCTGCTGCAGGCGCACGGTCGAGCCGCCGGGGACCTTCCACTGCCCGCCGTCGGCGGTCCCGCTCCGCTGGCCGCCGACCAGGCTGACGTCGTGCGGGAGCGTCACGCTGACGTTCGTGCCGAGGCCATAGCCGTAGCCGCTCGGGTGGAATACGATCGTGTGGTCGTTGAGCTGCTTCCAGCTGCCGTCGGTGGAGGGGCTCAATGCCGGCATGTTGCTGCCCAGCGCCTTGCTCACCGGCTTGGAGAACGTCAGCTGGATCGGCGTGCTCGGCTTGATCGTCTGGCCGGGCGAGGGGTACGCAACCACCGACGCCCCGGCCCCCTGCGGGAACCAGCTCAGCAGTTGCGGCTTGGCCGTCTCCCACGTGCGCGGCGCGATCGCGACCCAGACCGAGCCGGCCTGCGCGCTGCGCGGCAGCGCGATCTTCGTCTGCGGGTTGGCCAGCTCACGGCGCTTGAGGTCTGAGGCGGTCGTGCCGTAGGCGATCATCGAGATCGGATCGTTGAAGGAAACGCCCAGGGGGGCGTTGCCCTTCAGCGTGATGAAGCGGTGGCGCAGCGCGGCGCTCGGCGTGCGCATCGTGAGATTCAGCGTCTCGGTCTTGCCGGTCAGCCACGAGTTCCACCCGGGGTGCTTGACCACGACCCGGATCGAGACCTTCTCGCCGGCAGGGATCCGGCCCTGCGGCCAGATCTGGTGGCCGCGGACCTCGACCGGGATCGGCTTGGCGTGCGGGCCGGTGACCACGCTGACGCTCTGGATCGTGCCACCGCCGACCGGGAGCTTGACGCCGGCCAGCTCGGTCGAGCCCGGCTTCAGCGTCGAGTGCGAGGTGACCAGGACGACCGCGAGGCCGCCCAGCAGGATCACGACCAGCACGATGCCGGCCGCGATGTAGCGGCCCGGGCCTCGCTTGGTGCGGTAACGCGTGTAGCTCGGTGGGCCCCCCTTGGAGGAATTCCTGCCCGAGCGCGCCGCAGGGCGAGATGGAGTATCAAGCGCCACTACGAATCACCTCTTGCTCGAAATCGTAACGTTCCCCTGCCTGGGGCCTTTATTAACTCGTCGTAACACTCCGGTTTGCATGCATTGTTTCGCGAGAAACTGCCGCAAACCTTGCGCTTCGCCGCGCCCACGTCCGCCCGCGTAGCCCGCGCAAACAGTATCAGCGTGTGACGGCGCCTTCGGAAGCGCTCGAGACGAGCTTCGCGTACTTCGACAGCGCGACGCCCGCGGGGGGCTTCTCGGGCGCCTGGTAGTCGCGCAGGCGCTGGGCGATCTCCTCGTCGGAGAGGTCCACGTCGAGGCGGCGGGCTTCGACGTCGAGCGTGATCTGCTCGCCGTCGCGGACGATCCCGATCGGGCCGCCGCGGACCGACTCGGGCGCCACGTGCCCGGCCATCAGGCCGCGGGTGGCGCCGGAGAAGCGCCCGTCGGTCAGCAGCGCGATCTCTTCGCCCAGTCCCTCGCCCACGAGCGCGGCGGTGACGCCGAGCATCTCGCGCATGCCGGGGCCGCCGGCGGGTCCCTCGTTGCGGATCACGACCACGTCGCCGGCCTCGATCGCGCCGGCGGTGACGGCCGCCATCGCATCCTCTTCGGATTCGAACACGCGGGCGGGGCCGGAGTGCCTGCGGCGCTCGTAGCCGGCGAGCTTGACCACGCAGCCCTCGGGGGCCAGGTTGCCGTGCAGGATCGCCAGCCCGCCGGTGGAAGCGAGCGGGTCATCCAGCGGCCGGACGACCTTCTGGCCCTCGGTCTCCTGGGCCTCGTCGGCGTGCTCGCCGACGGTGCGGCCGGTAACGGTACGGACGTCGGAATGCAGCAGCCCTGCCTGCTTGAGCCGCTTGAGCACCAAGGGCACGCCGCCGGCCTCGTACAGGTCCGGGGCGACGTACTGGCCGCTGGGCTTGAGGTCGCAGATCAACGGTGTGCGCTCGCTGATCTCGTCGAAGTCGTCGATCGAGAGCTCGACGCCGACCTCCCGGGCGATCGCGAGCAGGTGCAGGACGCCGTTGGTCGAGCCGCCGCTGCAGGCGATCGCCGCGATCGCGTTCTCGAGGCTCTCGCGGGTGATGATGTCGCTGGGACGCAGGTCGCGCTTGAGCACGTCCATCACGAGCCTGCCGGCCTCGACCGCGACGTGGGCCTTGTTCGAGTTGACCGCGGGGACCATCGAGAAACCCGCGGGCGAGATCCCGAGCACCTCGAACGCCATCGCCATCGTGTTGGCGGTGAACTGGCCGCCGCAGGCGCCGGCTCCCGGAGAGGCGACCTCCTCGAGCTCGATCAGCTCCTCCTCGGTGATCTTGCCAGCGGCGTGCGCGCCGACGGCCTCGAACACCTCCTGGATCGTCACGCGCTCGCCGTGGAAGTGGCCGGGGAGGATCGAGCCGCCGTAGAGCATCACGCTGGGGATGTCGAGCCGGCAGAGCGCCATCACAGTCGCGGGGATCGTCTTGTCGCAACCGCTGATCGCCACCACCGCGTCGAATGCGTGGGCGTCGCACACGAGCTCGATCGAGTCCGCGATCAGGTCGCGGCTGACCAGCGACGCCTTCATCCCCTGGGTGCCCATCGTGATCCCGTCGGAGATCGCGATCGTGTTGAGCTCCATCGGGGTGCCGCCGGCCGCGCGGATGCCCTCCTTGACCTTGGCGCCGAGCGCGCGCAGGTGGAAGTTGCACGGCATCGTCTCGATCCACGTGTTGGCGACCGCGACGAGCGGCTTGGACAGAGCCTCGTCGTCGTAGCCGATGCCCTTCAGGTACGCGCGCGCAGCGGCTCGGGTGGGGCCCTCGGTCAGCGCGCGGCTGCGGTGCTTGAGATCAGGGGTGGTCGTGGCCATGGCGGGCGCGAACTGTAGCGGGCGCACCGCGGGCTGCGCCCGCCGCCGATCCTGCTGGCGCGGGGCTCAGCCGGCGTCGGCCGAAGTCGACGCGTCCGCCGCGTCAGTCGAGGCCGGGCGATTGGCGGCCTCGCGCATCCGGGCGCGTTCCCACTGCGACAGCCGCCACAGGTCGCGCTTGATCGCGGCGGGGTCGAGCTGGCGGCCGGGCAGGTGCATGTTGGCGGTCGAGACCAACCGTCGCTCGTCGCCGGTGAGCGCCATCCACTTGGCGAGCACGTCGTCGGAGTCGGGCAGGCGCGCGCTCCCGTAGGGCCGGGAGTCGTCGGGGAACGTCACGCAGTACTCGTTGAGCAGCCGGTGGGTCTGCGCCAGGTAGGCAAGGATCGGGCGGTGGGGGTAGACCAGGTAGGCGTAGGGCGCGCCGCCGGTGCCGCCGGCGTCGTCGGGCCCGTCGCTCTGGGCGCCCCACACGCGGATGAACCCGAGGTCGCGGTACATCGCCCACTCCTCCTCGTTCACGCACGAGCGCAGCAGCGCGCGGGCCTTCTGCTCGGCGCGGCGCTCGCGGCCGGGGTCGTAGGAGACCGTGGGGACGCGCTTGCGGCGGGCGCGGTGGCGCTCCCAGATGCTCTCGAGGCGGGGCAGGATCAGATCCGAAAGCAGCGCAATCGCGACCAGCGCAGTCGCGGCTAGCGCCAGCAGCACCGAGGCCGGCGGCCTACCGGCCGCCCGCCGCCCGCGGAAAGAAGATCACGCGGTCGGCGTCCCGTGGAATGTCGTGAAACGAGCGCGCCATGATCGATTCTCTGCGGCCCTCGGGGCCTGTCCGTGGCACGGCAGCCCACAACCCGGAGTCGAGTTGCCGGCGAAACTCCTCGATCAGGCGTAGCTCGTCAGCCGCGAGCTCGACGTCGCCTTCCGCGATCAGCACCTCACCATGCCCTGGCTTCATCCTCAAGAAGCGCACAGAGGGATTATGTCAAAGCGGGGAAGGTGGTCACGCGCGCGGCCGCGCGTGCTCCCGGACGGGCCCGGCGGACGCCCGCCGGATCCCGAGCACGTCGACGGGTCCGTTGCCAGCGCCGATCTCCCGCAGGCCGTCGCGGACGGCGGCGGCGGCGCGCTGCTTGGCGATCCGCGCCGCCTCCAGCGGATCGTCGCCCCAGGCCAGCCGGGCGGCCAGCACCGAGGAGTGCGTGCAGCCCGACCCATGGGCGGCGCCGCCGGGGTAGCGCTCGCCGGCCAGCTCGACGATCCGCTCGCCGTCGAAGAACACGTCGGTGGCGAGCTCGCGGTGGCCGCCGGTGATTACCACGTTGGCGGGGCCGAGCGCGTGGATCGGCCGCGCCAGCTCGGCGCCGTCGAGGTCGCCTCCGGCGTCCACCAGCGCCCGGGCCTCGGGCAGGTTGGGCGTCAGCACCGTGCAGCGCGGCAGCAGCAGCTCGGTCAGCGCGGCGCGGGCGTCGGGGTCGAGCAGCACGGCGCCGGACTCGGCGACCATCACCGGGTCGAGCACGACCGGGGTGCCGGGGTCGAGCTCGTCGAGCGCACGGTCCACCGCCCGGATCGTGGCCACGTTGCCGAGCATCCCGATCTTGACCGCGTCCACGCCGATGTCGCTCTGGACCGCGCCGACCTGGGCCACGATCATCTCCGGCGAGATCGCCTCGACCCCGGTGACCGCCACCGTGTTCTGGGCCGTGATCGCCGTGATCGCGGTCATCCCGTGGACGCCGCAGGCGGCGAACGCCTTCAGGTCGGCCTGGATCCCGGCGCCGCCGCCCGAGTCCGAGCCGGCGATCGACAGCACGCGGGGGATCCGCCGGTCGGAGCTCATCTGGCTCGAGGTTAGTGGTCGTCGACGCAAGTACGGTCGCACCGCAGAGGCGGGACCGGTGGATGGATCGCAAGGACGCAGGGCCGAGGGCGTAGCGGCGCGTACTGTCGTCAGGGGATCACCGCATAGCGTCCTCCCGGTGCACGGCGGACGTATCCGGCCAGCTCGAGCGAGGCCAGCGCGGCCAGCCCGCGCTCTGGTGACAGACCCGCGCGGACCACCGCAGCCGCGGTGTCGGGGCCCGCGGCGATCGCGTCGAGCAGCCGCCCGAGCTCGCCATCGAGCTGGGGTCGCGCCGGAGCGACGGCGGTCCTGGCTCCGGCCCCGAACAACGCGTCGAGCACGTCCTGCGCGTCGCGCACCACGGTCGCCCCGCCGGCGAGCAGCTCGTTGGGGCCGGCTGCCTGCCGCGCGGTGACCTGCCCGGGGACGGCTCCGACCGGCCGGCCGAGCGCCTCCGCGAAGCCCGCGGTGACGAGCGCGCCCGAGCGCTCCCTGGCCTCGACCACAACCGTCATCGCCGACAGCGCGGCGATGATCCGGTTGCGGGCCGGGAACATCCACCGGCGCACCGTGGACCCGGGCGGCAGCTCGGAAACCGCCGCGCCATCGGCGGTCAACCTCCGGTGCAGCGCTCGCCGCCCCGGCGGGTATGGACGGTTGGGCGGCCCCGGCAACACCGCGACCGTGGCTGTATCGGCGTCGAGCGCCCCCGCGTGGGCGGCGGAGTCGATCCCGTTCGCCATCCCGCTGAGCACGACCACGCCGGCGCGCGCCAGGCCGTGGGCCAGCGCTCTCGCGACCGCGGCCCCGTAGGGAGACGCTGCCCGCGCGCCGACGACCGCCACCGGGTCCTCCGACACCAGCGCCGTCAGCCGCTCGACGCCGCCCGATACGTGAAGCACCGCGGGCGGAGCCTCGAGCTCGTGCAGGCGGCGCGGGTAGGCGGGGTCGCAGCGGCAGATCAGCTCGACGCCCTCGGCGCGCGAGCGCTCGCGGGCCGCCTCGACGTCGACGCGCTCCAGCTCAGCGCGCAACTGCTCGCGCCGGCGGCCGCCCAGCGCCTCGATCAGCTCGCCGTCGGCGAGCGCCAGCACCGCGTCGATCCGCGCTCGGTGGTTCTCGAGGTGCCCGGCCATCCTCCCCAGCAGCCACGCGCGCCGCACGCACTGATTGCACGCGCCGGTCACAAGTGGCCCGCCAGGTCGGCGTGCTGGCGCAGGCCCAGCGCGGTCAGGACGTCGTCGTGGGTGACCCGCTGGTGGTGCTCGAGGTCGGCAACCGTGCGCGCCACGCGCAACACCCGGTGGCGCCCGCGGGCGCTCAGCGCCCCGACCGAGTAGGCGCGAGCGAGCGCCCGCTCGGCGGCCTCCTCGAGCTGCACGTGGCGGCGGATCAGCCGGGCGTCGAGCTCGCCGTTGCAAGACGCGCCGGTGTCCCGCAGCCGGGCGCGCTGGCGCTCACGGGCATCGGCGACCAGCTCGCGGGCACGAGCGGACGACGTCGCCGGGTCGGTGCGCAGGTCTTCCTCGGTGGGACGATCGACGTTGACCAGCAGGTCCATGCGGTCCAGCAGCGGCCCGCTGAGCTTGCGCCGGTGCCGACGGATCTCGGTCTCGCCGCAGGTGCAGCGGTCGCCCACCCCGGCAAACCCGCAGGGGCACGGGTTCGTCGCCGCCACCAGCATGAACGCGGTCGGGAACGCCAGCGCGCGCTGTGCGCGGACGATCGTCACGCTGCCGTCCTCGAGCGGCTGGCGCAGTGCGTCGATCGTCGAGCGCTGGAACTCCGACAGCTCGTCGAGGAACAGCACGCCTCGGTGCGCGAGCGTGGCCTCCCCCGGCCGGGGCGGCGAGCCGCCTCCGACGAGTCCCGCCGGCGAGATCGTGTGGTGCGGGGCGCGGAACGGCCGCCGCGAGATCAGCCCGTCGGCGTGCAGGCCGGTGACGCTGTGGATCCGGGTCACCTCGATCGCCTCCGCACGGGACATGCGCGGGAGGATCGACGGCAGCCGGCGGGCGAGCATCGTCTTGCCGGTGCCCGGCGGACCCTCCAGCAGCAGGTTGTGGCCGCCGGCGGCCGCGATCTGCAGCGCCAGCACCGGGGTGGCGTGCCCGCGGACGTCGGCGAGGTCGGGTTCGGCCGGCCCGGTCCCCGGCGGCGCCGGCGCGTCAGGGAGCGCCGGTGGCCGGGCGCCGACGACCACGTCGGCCGCGGCGCGCAGGCTCGTCACGCCCGCGACCACCAGGCCGTCGACCAGCGCCGCCTCCCGCGCGCGCTCGCGGGGGACGATCAGTCGGGTCAGCCCGGCCCGGGCCGCGCCCTCGGCCACGACCAGCGCGCCCGGTGAGTCGCGCAGCTCACCGCTGAGCGACAGCTCGCCGAACACGGCGTAGGACGCGAGCGCCTCGGACGGGATCTGCCCGCTGGCGGCGAGCACCCCGAGCGCGAGCGCGGCGTCGAAGCCGGGGCCGACCTTGCGCAGGAACGCCGGCGCAAGGTTGGCGGTGATCCTGCTCGTGGGGAACTCGAACCGGGAGTTGAGGATCGCCGAGCGGATCCGATCGCGGGACTCGCGGACCGCGGTGTCGGCCAGCCCGACGATCGCGAACGCCGGGAGCCCCGAGCGAATGTGCACCTCGACCCAGACCTGGCGCGGATCGACCCCGTCGATCGCGAACGTGGCGATGCGTGCGAGCATGCCTCGACGCTACGCAGCATCGTGTGACACGTGGGTGACACGGTGTTCCAATTCTGCGCAGGGCACCGCCCGTCGAGTGCGCAGTTTTGTTGCACGGCGTGACCCACGTGTCACGCGCCGGCGCGTAGCGTCGCCGGGGTGACCAACGACCCCCGCCGCCGCCTCGGTCAGCTCGGTGAGAGGCTCGCCGCCGAGCACCTGATCCGTCGCGGATTCGAGATCGTCGAGCGCAACTACCGCACGCGCTGGGGCGAGCTCGACATCGTCGCGTTCGACGGCCACACGCTGGCGTTCTGCGAGGTCAAGACGCGGCGGGTGTCACCCGGCCACGGCAACCCGTTCGACGCCCTGCACGTGCCCAAGCGCGCGCAGGTGCGCAAGATGGCCGGCAGCTGGCTGATCGACCGCGCCGACCGGCCCTACGCCGACGTGGTCCGCTTCGATGCGATCGGGGTCACGTTCACGCGCGGCGGCCGGCTCGTCGGGATCGAGCACCTGGAGGGAGCGTTCTGAACGGCGCCGCGACTATTCGCCGACGCTGGCCAGGGCCAGCTGCTGGTAGGCCGCCGACTGGAACGACAGCCGGTGCAGCGGCGAGACGCCGAGCCGCTCGATCGCGTCGCGATGCTCGGGCGTCGCGTAGCCCACGTGCTGGGCGAACTCCCAGCCGGGATGCGCCGCGTCGGCGCGCTTCATGTAGCGGTCGCGGGTCTCCTTGGCGATCACCGAGGCCGCCGCGATCGCAGCGCTCTTGGCGTCGCCGCCGATCACCGCGCGCTGCTCGTAGCCGAGCGCCGCCACCGGGAAGCCGTCGCTGAGGCACACGCATTCGTCGCAGGCGACCTTCGCCAGCGCGTCGCGCAGCGCCGCGAGGTTGGTGACGTGCAAGCCGCGCGCGTCGATTCCCGGCGCGCAGCGGGTGACGATCGCGACCTTCGCGGCGATCCGGTAGATCACCGGGACCAGCTTCGCGCGGGCCTCGTGGTTCTGCTGCTTGGAGTCGTTGAGGTCGCGCAGCGAGCGGACCTCGCCCGGCCCGATCCGCTCGAGGTCGAACAGGACCGCGGCCGCGACCAGCGGGCCCGCGAGGCAGCCGCGGCCGGCCTCGTCGGCGCCGGCCACGAACCGGGGTCCCAGCGAGCGATCGAATTTGAACAGGCGCCTGGCCACGCGCGAGGGGCCTCGGGGGGACTTAGAGGAGGCCGATCCGTTCCGGCGGCCAGTACGTGAAGAAGGCGACGCCGATGACCCATTTGTCCGGGACGGGACCCCAGAAGCGGCTGTCGTCGGACTCTCCACGGTTGTCGCCCATCATGAAGTAGTCGCCGGGCGGAACGGTGATCGGAGTGCGGAAATTGCAAGAGCTGTCGCTGCCGCACTGCTCGATGTAGGAGTCCTTCTCGCGGACGCCGTTGCGGATCACGTGGCCGTTCTCGATCGAGATCCGATCGCCGGGGCCACCCACCACGCGCTTGATGAACGTCTGGCTGGACTCGGCCGGGGTCGGCGTGCCGCAGGGCTGGGAGTGCCCCGCGCCCTGGTTGGGGTTCCCGCAGATCGGCGTCGCCGGATCGGCGCCCTTGGGCGGGTGGAACACGACCACGTCGCCGACGCTGGGATGGTTGACCAGGCGGTTGGTGAGAACGCGCTGGCCGACGTCGAGCGTCGGCACCATCGAAGGACTCGGGATCCGGTAGGGCTTGACGATGAACGCCTGGATCAGCAGCGCCAGGCCGACCGCCACGGCGACCGTGACGACCAGCTCGATCAGCGACTTGACGGTCGACTTCGGGGCCTTGGTGGTGGAGTTGCGTGGCATCTGATTTCCGCTAGAGGAAGCCCAACCGGCTCGGCGGCCAGTACGTCATGAATGCCCTGCCGATGATCCAGCGCTTGGGCACCGGCCCCCAGTACCGGCTGTCTTCGGAGTCTGGCCGATTGTCCCCCATCATGTAGTACTCGCCGCGGGGAATCGTGATCGTGCCGGGAAAGTTGCAGGCGCCGCTGCCGTGGCAGGGGACGATGTAGCCGTCGCGCTCGGGCTTGCCGTTGCGGATCACGTGGCCGTTCTGGATCCGGATCCGATCCCCGGGCAGCCCGACGAGCCGCTTGATGAACGTCTCCGTGGAGGGCGTGGCCTGCTGCACGTCGCAGGCCTGCGCGCCCGCTTGGCCGGCGCGGTCGGCGCCCTGGCTGGGGTCGGCACAACCGTCGTCGTAGCTCTTGGGCGGGTGGAACACGATGATCTGGCCGACGTGCGGGTTGGTGAAGTGCGACCCGATCCGGTTGACCAGCACGCGCTGGTTGATGCCGAGCGTGGGCTCCATCGACCCGCTGGGAATCCGGTACGGCTTGACGACGAACGCCTGGATCAGGAGCGCCAGGCCGAGTGCTGCCGCCACGATCACCACAAGCTCGATCAGCGAGCTCGACAGCGACCTCTTGGTGGCGGTCACCCGTTGGCTTCGCCGGCGGCCTCCTCGTCGGCCGCCGGACCGGCGTCCTGCGGCGCCGTCGAGGATGCGGACTCCTCCGACTCCTCGGCGCCGGACTCCTCAGCGGCCTCGGGTTGCTCCTCGGCCGCCGCAGCGGCGTCGGTCTCGACCCCAGCTTGCGTCGCGGGCTCGGCCGCCTCGTCGGCGGGGAGCGGCTCGACGGCGGTCTCCTCGGCGGCCACGTCGCCGTCGTCCTCGGGCCCGTACAGGAGCTCCCGCTGGACGGCCTCCTCGGGCCCGGTGTTGCGGCGCTCGCGGACGCGGGCGCGCTTGCCGACGCGGCCGCGCAGGTAGTAGAGCTTGGCGCGCCGCACGTCCCCGCGCGCGGCCACCTCGATCCGCTCGATCTTCGGGGAGTGCAGCGGGAACGTCCGCTCGACGCCGACGCCGAACGACTGCTTGCGGACCGTGAACGTCTCGCGGGCGCCATGACCCTGGCGCTTGATCACGATCCCTTCGAACACCTGGGTCCGCCGCCTCGTTCCCTCGATCACCTGGAAGTGGACGCGCACGCGGTCGCCGGCGTCGAACGCCGGTACTCGGCGCAGCTGTGCGCGCTCCAGGGTGTCGATCACGGTGGACATGGCAACTGATCCGCGGCACCGACGATAGCGGCGTGGGGAGCAGCGCACTGGCACGCATGCCCCGGCCGGCGGGCGGCCTATGGTAGCGGACCGTCTCCGGAGCCTCGCTCAGTGCCCGGGGAGTCCTCCGCGCGGGCTGCGCTCTGGGCCAGCCGCCACTCCCGGATCCGCGCGTGGTGGCCCGACAGCAGCACGTCGGGAACCGTCCAGCCGCGGAACTCGGCCGGCCGCGTGTAGTGCGGGTACTCCGGCGCGCCACCGAGCGCCGCGCTGAAGGACTCCTCGAGCGCTGACTCCTCGTGGCCGAGCGCCCCCGGGAGCTTGCGCAGCACGGCGTCGCACAAAACCATCGCGGCGAGTTCCCCGCCGGCCAGCACATAGCGGCCGATCGACACCTCGTCGGAGACGAAGTGGTCCAGCGCCCGCTGGTCAAACCCCTCGTAGCGGCCCGACAACAGCGTCAGCGCCGGCTCGGTGGCGAGCTCGTCGACCAGCCCGTCATCGAGCAGCCGCCCGCCCGGCGTCAGCGCCACGACGCGTCGCCGCTGCGGCACCGTCACCGGGTCGACGTCATAACGCGCCCGCAGCGCGGCCTCGATCACGTCGACGCGCAGCACCATCCCGGCGCCGCCCCCGAACGGGGTGTCGTCGACCTGGCCGGCGCTCAGCGGCGTGTGGTCGCGGTAGTTGACGTAGCCCAGGCGGTTGCCGTGCGCGGTCGCGTTGACCACGTGGCGCTGGCGCTCAAACCAGGCGAATGCCTCGGGGAACAGCGTGAACACGTCGATCTCCATCAGTGGTCGGCGTCAATCCTCGCCCAGGAACCCCAGGTCGACGTCGATCGTGCGGGCGTCGATGTCGACCGCGCGCACGGCGTCGGTGACCAGCGGCACCAGCAGGTCCACTCCCCCCTCCTCGCGCGCCACCTCGAGCACCTCGCAGGACGGAAGCTCGAGCATCCGGCGCACGGTGCCCACCGCCCGCCCGCCGTCATGCACGGCGCAGCCGATCAGGTCCGTGGCCCACCACTCGTCCTCCTCGAGGTCGGGGGCCGCCTCGCGCGGGACGAGCAGCTCGCTCCCGCGCAACGCCTCGGCGGACTCGCGGTCCTCGCTGCCCTCCAGCCGCAGGATCGGCCGGCTCGCGGTGCCGGCCCGCCGCACGATGTCGAGCTCACGTCCGCCGACGCTGACGCTGTCGACCGACCCCAGCAGGCCGGCATTGACCTCAACGACGTGAAAGCTGCCGTCGAGCCCGTGCGGTCGCCCCACCCGGCCGGCGTGCAGCCACCCCGACGGATCGGCTGACATCAGGAGTCGACGATGTCTACGAAAACGCGCCGCTTGCTCTTCGCCGCGGCCGTCTTGATGATCGTGCGCAGCGCCGCCGCGGTGCGGCCGCCACGCCCGATCACGCTGCCGTAGTCGTCCTCGGCCACGGACAGCTCGAGCACGGTGGCACCGTCGTCGTCGCTCACCTCTCGGACGCGAACCTCGTCGGGCTCTTCGACCAGGCCGCGCGCAAGGTACTCGAGCAACTCCTTCATGGCTGGGCGGGCTAGCTGATGCCCTGGATGCGGAGCAGTTTGCGGACCGTGTCGGTCGGCTGTGCGCCCCGGGCGAGCCAGTCGCGGATCCGCTCCTCGTCGAGGACGATCGTGGACGGCTCGGTTTGCGCGTTGTAGTGCCCCACGGTCTCGATCACGCGACCGTCGCGCTTGGCCCGCTGATCAGCCACCACGACCCGCCAGATCGGGTTCTTGCGGCTGCCAACTCGGGTTAGTCTCAGTCTCACTGACATCTTCGACGCAGCGAGGTTAGCGGGTCGCGCCGTTCTTGTCCGGTCAGCGCCCCTGGCGCATCAGCGCTCCGAGGTCCGGCATCCGTCCCTGGGATACCTGGCGCATGACCTTGCGCATCTGCTCGAACTGCTTGATCAGCTGCTTGACCGCCTGCACGTTGGTGCCCGAGCCGCGAGCGATCCGCAGCCGCCTCGACCCCTTGATCAACTCCGGGTGCCGCCGCTCCTGCGGCGTCATCGAGAGGATGATCGCCTGGAGCCGGTCGAACTCGCGCTCGTCGATCTTGGCCCCGCGGAGCTCCTTGCCCATCCCGGGGATCATCCCCAGCAGCGACTGCAACGGGCCCAGCCGCCTGACCTGACGCATCTGTTCGAGGAAGTCGTCGAGCCCGAACTCCTGCTTTCGCAGCTTGCGCTCGAGGTCTGCCGCCTCCTGCTCGTCGTAGGCGCCCTGGGCCTTCTCGATCAGCGTCATCACGTCGCCCATCCCGAGGATCCGCTGGGCCATCCGGTCGGGGTGGAACCGCTCGAACTGGTCGAGCTTCTCGCCGGTAGAGGCGAACAGGATCGGCTTGCCGGTGATCGCCTTGACCGACAATGCGGCACCACCGCGGGCATCGCCGTCGAGCTTGGTCATCACGACCCCGTCGAACTGGACGACCTCCGCGAACTGCTCGGCGACGTTGACCGCGTCCTGACCGGTCATCGCGTCGACGACCAGCAGGACGTCGGTCGGGCGCGTGGCCTTGCGGATGTTGGCGAGCTCGGCCATCAGCTCCTGGTCGACGTGCAGCCGGCCGCTGGTGTCGATGATCAGCACGTCCTTGCCCTCGGAGATCGCGCGGTCGCGCGCCCAGGCGGCGATCTTGACCGGGTCGCGGTCGGTGCCCTGCTCGTAGACGTCGGCGCCGGCCTGGGTGCCGACCTTGATCAGCTGGTCGACCGCCGCCGGGCGGTACACGTCGCAGGCGGCGACCGCGACCGAGGAGTTGTGCTCGGTGCGCAGGTAGCGGGCCAGCTTGGCCGTGGCGGTCGTCTTGCCGGATCCCTGGAGCCCCGCCATCAGCACCACCGTCGGCGGGCGGGGCGAGAACGACAGGTCCCGGGCGGCGCCGCCCATCAGCTCGGTGAGCTCGTCGGAGACGATCTTGACCACTTGCTGGCCGGGGTTGAGCTGGCCGATCACGTCCGCTCCGAGCGCCCGCTCTTTGACCGAGTTGGTGAAGCTGCGGACGACCTTGAAGTTGACGTCGGCCTCGAGCAGCGCGAGCCGGATCTCGCGCATCGCCGCGTTGATGTCCTCCTCGGTGAGGGTCCCACGGCCGCGGACCTCGGTCAGCGTGGCCTGAAGCTTTTCGGCGAGCGAATCGAACATCTACGGCCTACGTTAGCCCGGGACCGTCCGCATTGGCGGGAGACTGGTCGGAGTTGACCGCCGGCGTGTCGGAGTTGGCGCCCGCGGCCGACCCGGCCCGGGGGGCACGGTCGGCGAACGCCTTGGCGATGCCGCCGAACGCCTCGGAGAACTCCGACGGGATCACGAACACCTTGTTCGAGTTGCCGGAGGCCAGGCGCGGCAGCATCTGCAGGTACTGGTAGCTGAGCAGCTGCTGGTCGGGCCTGCCGGCGTGGATCGCGTCGAACACGGTCGCGATCGCCCGGGCCTCGCCCTCGGACTTCAGGATCGCGGCCTGCTTCTCGCCCTCGGCGGTCAGCACCGCGGCCTGCTTCTGGCCCTCGGCGGTGAGGATCTGCGACTGCTTGATCCCCTCGGCGTTGAGGATCGCCGCGCGGCGGTCGCGCTCGGCCCGCATCTGCTTCTCCATCGCCTCTTGGATCGAACCGGGCGGGTCGATCGACTTGATCTCGACCCGGTTGACGCGGATCCCCCACTTGCCGGTGGCGTCGTCGAGCACGCCCCGCAGCTGCGCGTTGACATGGTCGCGGCTGGTCAGCGCGGTCTCGAGCGTCATCCCGCCGACCACGTTCCGTAGCGTGGTGACCGTGATCTGCTCGATGCCCTGCAGCGGGTTGGCGATCTCGTAGGTGGCGCCCTTGGCGTCGGTGACCGTGAAATAGAGCACCGTGTCGATTTGGACGACGACGTTGTCCTCGGTGATCACCGGCTGGGGCGGGAACGACACCACCTGCTCGCGCAGATCGATCAACGGCTTGAGCCGGTCCATGAAGGGCACCAGGATCGCCAGGCCGGGCGTCAGCGTGCGGCTGTAGCGACCGAACCGCTCGACCACCCCCGCGCGGGCCTGGGGAATGATGCGCACGGTCCGCGCGAACGCGATCAACAGGAATATGACGATGACGATCGCGACGATTGCTCCGACCATGGGTGTCCTCCTATTCGCTCACGAGCGCCGTGGCGCCCTTAATGTCGACGACCTCAACCCTGGTCCCTCGTTCGATCACTTCGTCGTCGTGCAGCGAGCGTGCGGTCCACACCTCTCCGTCGATCTTCACGCAGCCCACGCCCTCGTAGTTCTCGATCCGCTCGAGCACGACCGCGTGCTTGCCGATCAGCGCGTCGGTTCCGGTCCTGATCTGGGGTGGCATGCGGCGATGGGAGCGGGCGATCGGACGCGCGATCGACAGGGTCAGCACGGAGACCAACACAAACACGATCCAGGTGATCGGACTGCCCGCCCCGAGCGCGTCGACGGCGGCGGCCACACCCGCTCCGACCGCGAACGGCGCCAGAAAAAAGCTCGTGGTCAGCATCTCGCCGATGCCGAACACGGCGGCAGCGATCAACCACAAGACGGGTCCTGACATTTGCAGCAAGTTTAGTGCTCCCGGAGGCTGAGCCCGCCGGTGTGCCGGCCGTTTGAGCGCGGTCAGGTGACGAGCGCGCGGGCGAACTCGGCCGGGTCGAACGGCCGCAGGTCCTCGAGCTGCTCGCCGACCCCGATCAGCTTCACCGGGATCCCGAGCTCGTCGGCGATTGCCAGCGCGATCCCGCCCTTGGCGGTGCCATCGAGCTTGGTCAGCACCAGCCCCGTCACGTCGACCGCCTCGGAGAACATCCGGGCCTGGCGCAGGCCGTTCTGCCCGGTGGTGGCGTCGACGACCAGCAGCGTCTCGTGCGGCGCCTCGGGGATCTGTTTGGAGATCACCCGGCGGACCTTCGAGAGCTCGGCCATCAGGTCGTCCTGGGTGTGCAGCCGGCCGGCGGTGTCGATGATCACCACGTCGGCGCCGTCGCGGCGGCCGGCGGCGATCGCGTCGTAGGCGACCGCGCCCGGATCGGACTCTGGTGGCCCCTTGACGAACTCCACGCCGGCGCGCTGCGCCCACAGCTCCAGTTGCTCGACGCCCGCGGCGCGGAACGTGTCGCCGGCTCCGAGCACGACCGACAGGCCGAGCTCCTGGCGCAGGTGCCAGGCCAGCTTGCCGACGGTCGTGGTCTTGCCGGTCCCGTTGACGCCGGCCACCAGGATCACCGTCGGCTTGGGGTGCAGGTCGATGCGGTCGTCGCCGGTGCGGGCGATGTCCGCGAGCAGCTCGGTCAGCCGCTGGGTGAGCGCCTCGCCGCCGGTGATCTCGCCGGAGGTGGCTTCCTGCTCGAGCTTGCCGACCACCTGGGCGGTGGTGCCGGCGCCGACGTCGGCGTAGATCAGCGCCTCCTCCAGGCGCTCCCAGGTCTCGTCGCTGAGGTCCTCGAACAGCGTCGCCTGGATCTCGGTGGTGAGCGCCTGCCGGGTCTTGCGCAGGTTCTCGCGCAGCCGGCGGAACATGCCGCCGCGCCGTTGCTCGGTCTCGGCCGCCGGCGCCGCCTCCGCGGGCCCGGCGCCGTCGACGATGAACAGATCTCGCCAGTCGCGTGCCATCGCGCGGCGACGATAGCGGCTAGAGACCGTCTGGGGGCCCGTCTTTGGCGACCACGTCGGCCGCCAAGGCCACCCCTAAGCGGCAGCTTCCTCCGGAGCCAGCCGGCGCGAGATCACCTTGGAGACGCCGTCGCCGCTCATCGACACGCCATACAGCGAGTCGGCGGCCTCCATCGTGCGCTTCTGGTGCGTGACCACGATGAACTGCGCGTGGCCCGAGTAGGCCCGGAGCAGCGCCAGGAACCGGTCGATGTTGACGTCGTCGAGCGCCGCCTCGACCTCGTCGAGGATGTAGAACGGGCACGGCCGGGCCAGGAACACCGCGAACAGGAACGCCAGCGCGGTCATCGACTTCTCGCCGCCGGACAGCAGCGACAGCCGCTTCATGTCCTTGCCCACCGGGGTGATCTCGATCTCGACCCCGAGCAGGTCCTCCTGCTGCCCCGCGTCCTGCGCCTCGGGCTCGTGCTCGGCCTCGTCGGCGTGCTGCTCGTCGTCATCGGACGGAGGCGCCGCGCCGCCCAGCACCCGGGCCGGGCCCTCGCGCTCGGCCACCAACCGCAGCCGGCCGCGGCCGCCCGGGAACAGCCGCGCCGCCACCTGCTCGAAGTTCTGGGCGGCGGCCTCGAACGTCTGCTCGAACGTCTCGCGGATCTGCTTGTCGGTGTCGGCGATCAGCTTCTCGAGCTCGCGCATCGCGTCCTCGAGGTCGGCGCGCTGACGCTCGAGCTCCTCGACGTGCTCGACGGCCTCGGCGTACTCCTGCTGGGCCAGCGGGTTGACCGGGCCCAGCTGCTCGCGGCGGCGGGCAAGGCGTTCGAGCCGCGCCCGGAGCGCCTCGCGCTCCTCGTCGGGCAGCGCCTCGGTGCCCGGCTGCGCCTCGAACTCGAGCCTCGCCGCCAGCTCTCCGAGCTCGCGCTCGAGCTCGGCCACGCGGTCGCCCGCGCGCTGCAGGCGCACCTCGGTCTCGGTGCGCGCCTCGTTCTCGCGGTGAAGCTGGGCGTGGAGCGTTGCCTCCTGCTGGGCGCAGGCCCTGAGCTCGGCGGCGACGTGCTCCCCCGCCTCGCGGTCGGCGGCCAGCGCCTCCTCGAAGCCGGCGCGCTGGTGTGCGATCGCCGCGGCGGCCGATTCGAGCGCCTCGACCACCCTGGCCACCGCCGGGCGCAGCTCCTCGCCGGTGGTGATGGCCTCGGTCAGCCGGCGCCGGTGGGCGTCGCGCTCGTCGCGCTCGCGCCGGGCGCGCTGGCGTCCGGCGCGCTCGTTGAACAGCTCGGCGGTGAGCTGCAGCCGGCGGCCCGCGTCCGGACCCTCGTCAGGGGCAGCCCGGCGGTGCTCGATCATCGCCGCGATCCGGCGACGCTCCTCGGCGGCCTCGTCGCGATTGCGAACCGCAAGCCGGTGCGCCTCGACGGCGCGCTCGGAGTCGGATTCGATCCGCGCGGACTCGGCCGTGGCCCGTTCCAGACCCGCGCCGGCCGCGACCTCAGCCTGGGCGGCGCCCTCGCTGGCTGCGATCAGCTGCTCGCGGCGGTTGCGCTCGGCCAGCACCCGCTCCTCGCCGAGCGCGGGCGCCTGGCGCACCTCGCGGCCCGGCGCCGACCACACGCGCCCGGCGGGTGTCACCGCGACGCCGCCGAACGACTCACGGACATCGTCGAGCGACTGCACCACCCAGGTGTCGCGCAACAGCGCGCGGGCGAGCGCGACCGCAGGCGGCTTGCCCCGCACGCGGTCGGCGAGCCGCTGCGCGTCGGGCGTCGGCGCGGTGGTGCTGGCGGCCGGGATCTCGGCGTCGCCGGCGGGGGCCACCAGCGCCCGGCCGCCCTCGGCCCCGGCGCGATCGAGCAGCGCCGAGCCGGCGCCGCGGTCGCCCACCAGCGCGGCGCGCAGGCGGCCATCGAGCGCCGCGGCGAGCGCGAGCTCGTAGCCGGAGTCGACCTCGAGCTCGTCGGCCAGCGCGCAGGCGCCGCCGGGGGCGTTGGTGTGGCCTCGCAGGAACTGGTTGACGGCGGCCAGCTCGCCGCCGACGCGCGCGGCCTCGCGGCGTGCGGCCTCGACGGCGCGCTCGGCCTCGCGGACGCGGGAGCGAGCCTGCTCGACGAGCTTCTCGACCTGGCGGCGGGCGTCCAGCGCGGTCTCGATCTCGGCCGAACGGGCCTCGACGACCTCGTCGGCCGCGACCAGTTGCTGCTCGAGCTCGACAAGCTGCCGGGCCAGCTCGGCCTCGCGGTCGCGCTCGAGCGCCGCGAGCTCCTCCTCGAGCTTGGCGATCCGGGCCTCGGCACCCTCGTCGGGGACGTCGGCGGCCGCGCGCGCTTCGAGCATCTCGAGCTGGCCGCGGTTTCGCTGCAGCCGCTCGTCGATCGCCCCCGCCGTGCGGCGCACGGCCTCGATCCGGTAGCTGATGCGGTCACCAGAGGACTGCGCGGCGTAGCCGCGGCGCGAGAGCTCCTCGCGCTCGGCGCTGCGCCTGGCCAGCGCCTCCTCGGCGGCCTCGCGGCGCTTGGCCACCTGCTCGAGCTCGCGCTGGAGCTGCTCGCCCCGCGCGCGCGCCTGCTCTGCCGCAGTCTTGGCCTCGGTCAGCGCCAGCAGCTGTGTGCGCAGGTCGTCGCGGGACAGCTCCCAGCGGGCCTCGAGCGTCTGGCGCTCCAGGCGGGCATGCAGGTCGGCGGCCTCGGCCTGGCGCTTGAGCGGACGCAGCCGCGAACGCGCCTCGCGCTCGACGTCGAGTGCGCGGTCGAGGTTGTCCTGGGTGCGGATCAGCTTCAGCTGGGCGCGGCGGCGGCGCTTGCGGTGCTTGCCCAGTCCGGCCGCCTCCTCGATCAGCAGGCGCCGGTCGCGGGGCTTGGAGGTGACGATCGACTCGACCCGGCCCTGGGAGATGACCGAGTGCATCTCCTTGCCCAGGCCGGTGTCGGACAGCACCTCGATCACGTCGACCAACCGGCAGCGAGCGCCCGACAGCCGGTACTCGCCCTCGCCGGTGCGGTCCAGGCGGCGCTGGATCGAGACCTCGGGCGCGCCCAGGTTGAGCACGCCGTCGCTGTCGTCGAGCACGAGCTCGACCTCGGCCGCGCGGCCCGCCTGGCGCCCAGGAGCCCCGCCGAAGATCACGTCCTGCATCGACTGGCCGCGGACCGCAACCGGCGACTGCTCGCCCAGCGCCCACAGCACCGCATCGGTGATGTTCGACTTGCCCGAGCCGTTGGGGCCGACGACCACGCTCACGCCTGGGCCGAACTCGAGCCGGGTGCGGTCGGGGAATGACTTGAAGCCCTTCAACGTGATCGACTTCAGGTACACCGGGCGACCACCCTCATTCGAGCGCCTCCAGCGCCGCCTGGGCGGCCTCCTGCTCGGCGTCCTTCTTGCTGCGCCCGGTACCGCGCCCGGCATCGACGCCCGAGATCTTGGCGATCACCGAGAACACGCGGTCGTGCGGCGGGCCCTGCTCGTCGATCACGTCGTAGCTGACCAGCGCCCCCCGGCGGGCGAGCAGCTCCTGCAGCGCCGACTTGTAGTCGACCTGGTGCTCGAGCGCATAGTCGATCTCCGGCCGGAACGCCTCGACTACGGCCTCCGCCGTGCGCTCGTATCCGAACGCCAGGTAGCAGGCGCCGATCACCGCCTCGATCACCGACGCCAGCACCCGCTCGGTGCTGACCAGCGCTGCCACGTTCACGGTCACCCCCGGGGGCGCGGCCGCGATCAGCTTCTCGGGAATCCCAAGGCGCTCGGCGACCGCGCGGCACGAGCGGCCCGAGACCGCCTGGGCGCGAATCTTGGTCAGCCGGCCGGGACCGTGTCGGTCGGCCTCCAGCCGCGGGTACAGGTGAGCGCTGACGGCCAGCGCCAGCACCGAGTCGCCGAGGAACGCCAGGCGCTCGTAGGACTGCGAGCGCCGCGTGGTCCACGACGAGTGCGTGAACACCGAGGTCGCAAGGTCGTCTGGGAGCTCGGCCAGCAGCGTGCGGAGCTTTGTGTCTGAGCTCACTCAGCGTCGGGGCCCTGGCTCGCGGTGGCGGACCGGCGAATGCCGGCCCCGTCGCTCGCGAGTACGAAATCGACGGCCTGACCCACGGTCAGGATCGTCGCTGCCTCCTCATCGGAGATCTTCACGCCGTAGGAGTCCTCGAGCTCCTGGACGAGCGTGTACAGGTCCAGCGAGTCGGCTTCGAGGTCCTCCTTGAAGCGGGTCGACTCGGTGATCCGGTCGGGGTCGATCTCGAGCTCGTCGGCCAGGTGCCCGCGGATGAGCGAGAAGATCTGCTCGCGATTCATCGGTTCGACACCGTAGCCGGAGGCTCGGACGAGGCGTCACCCTGCAGATCGGGGGTCGATTGGCCCGGCGGGGGGCGCAGCGCGCCGGCCTGCTCGAGCGCCCGGCGGGTCTTGCCGATCACGTCCTCCTGGACCCCGCGCGCGGCCACCTCGATCGCCCGGGAGAAGCCGCGCCGGGTGAAGCGGCCGTGGGCGACCACGCCGAGCTGGCGCAGCCCGAGCATGTACGCGCCGCCCGGGCGCTCGGGATCGATCTCCGCGCGCAGCTTGCCCACCGCCGGCTTCAGGAGCCAACCGCCCAGCTTCGCGCGGGGGCTGGTCATCGCCACGTCGCGGATCGCGCGCATCGTGCGGCTGGAGACGCCCTCGATCAGCTTCAGCGTGATGTTGCCGGTGAATCCGTCCATCACGATCACGTCGGCGACGCTGTCCGTGACCTGGGTGCCTTCGATATTGCCGATGAAGTTGAGTCCGTGGCCACCGCCGCCGGCGAGCTGCTGATGGACCTCGAGCAGGTCCGGCGTGCCCTTGGTCGGCTCCTCACCGTTTGACAGCAGCGCCACGCGCGGGTTATCGACGCCCATCGCCGCCTGCGCGAACGCGGAGCCCATGTGAGCGAACTGGACCAGGTGCTCGGGCCGGCAGCTGACGTTGGCGCCGACGTCGAGCAGCAGCACCGGATCGGCACCCGGGATCGGCACCGGCAGCGCCAGCGCGGGCCGGTAGATGCCGCGGTCGCGTCGCATGTTGAACAGGCCGGCGGCGAGCGCCGAGCCGGTCGACCCGCCGGACACGAGCGCCTGCGCGCGGCCGTCGGCGACCGCCTTGGCGGCCTGGACGATCGAGGCGTCCGGGGTCGAGCGGACCGCGAACGCCGGGTCGGCGGCCTTCGCGATCGAGATCGGCGCGTCGACGAGCTCGACCCCGTCGGGAGTCGAGCCGATCTCGGCGGCGGGCCCGAACAGGAGCACCTTGATCCCCTGAGCGGCCGCCAGCGATGCTCCCGCGGCGACCTCGCGAGGTCCGAGATCGGCCCCGCCCGCATCCACGGCGACGGCGATCATCGCCTGCGCGTCAGCTGACCGATTCGCCGGAGTCCGGGGCCAGGACCTCGCGCCCCTTGTAGTTGCCGCACACCGGGCAGACCCTGTGGGGCAGCCGCGGGCTGTGGCACTGCGGGCACGAGTTGTAGGTCGGAGCCCCGACCTTGTGCTGCGAGCGCCGCTGGGTGGTGCGAGCGTGAGACTGCTTCTGCTTGGGGACGGCCATGGGCAGTGAGGCTACCAGGCAGGCCGGGGTCTGTCCGAGGCGGATCAGGGTTCATCCGGCGGCGAATCCGGCGCCCGCATGCATAACGTCCCAAACAATGTCCCGGCGGTCCACCGTGGGACGTTGGCCACGTGGGCCGTGGCTAACGCCCCAAACTCCCCGGGCAGGCCGTCGGTTGGGACGTTGTGCATGTGACGCGGGCCGCCCCGTCCCGCGTGGCTCGCCCGGCCTTTAGTTGAAGCGAATCTCCGACAGCTTCGCCCAGCGTGGATCCGGCGCGCGCTCGTGAGCGTGATCGGGACCGGCCTCGTTCAGGTTCGCGCCGCACTCGGCGCACAGCCCGGCGCAGTCCTCGCGGCACAGCAACGCGGTCGGGAGCACGAGCGCGAGCGCGTCGCGCGCCCACGCCCGCAGGTCGAGGATCCCGTCCCGGACGTACGGCGAGGACAGGTCGTCCGCGTCGCCCGGCTGGGAGACCTCGCGAGCGTCGACCTCGAACGTCGGGGCGGCCGGCTCGAGGCAGCGCATGCACGGGCCCACGAGCCTGGCCTGCAAGCGAAGCCGCAGCACGTAGCCGTCGCCGGTGGTGCGGGAGATGTCCAGCCGGACGGGGACCAGCGAGGGCTCCAGCGGGTACTGCTCCCCGCCGAACGTGAACGGATCGATCGCCACATCCAGGTCGAGGCGGCGGCCCTCGCCGCTGGTCAGACGAAGTCCCCCCAAATCGAACGTATCGGTGCGCATCGGCATACGCTCGAGATTAGTGCGTGCGGCGGCGCGCGGCCGCCCCCAGCCGGCCGCGCAGGCCGCCCACCGACCGCCCCCGCGCGCCACCGGCGATCATTGCCGGCACCGTGTCCAACTGGTTTCGCACCTACGGCTTCGCCTCGGTCTCGGATGAGCTGCTGATCGGCGCCTATCCACTCGACTCAGACGACGTCGAGATGCTGGCCTTCAACGGCGTGCGGCGCGTCCTCAACCTGGTCGAGGACGGCGAGTACCGCCGTGGCGAGCGCGGCGGGGTCGAGCGCGCGCTGGCCGCCAACGAGATCGAGGAGCGCCGCCTGCGGCTGGTCGACTACGGCGGGCTCGACGCCGAGGAGATCGAGCGCGCGGTCGAGGAGGTCAACGCCTGGCTGAACGAGGGCGAGCGCACATATGTGCACTGCCGGGCCGGCTGGCAGCGCTCGGCGGCGATCGCCGCCGGGGTGGTCGCGCTGCGCGAGGGGATCGAGATCGACGAGGCGCTGGCCCGCGTGCAGTCGCGCAAGCCCTCGGCCGACCCGCTGCCGCACCAGCGCGAGGACCTGCGCCGCTGGTGGTCTGAGCGGGCTACTCAGCCGCCCGCAACCTGAGCCCCGGCAGCTCCTGGACGTTCTGGTCGCGCTCGGAGTCGCGCTCGGGCACGTGCACCCGGCGGGCGCTGGTCGTGACCTGCTCGAGCTCTGGCAGCTCGCGTCCGGCCGCGACGGCCCCATGGTCCTCGAACCGCCGCGCCGCGGGCATCACTCGTGCCTCGTAGGACCCAACGGCCTCGTTGTAGGCCCGCACGGTGCCGTTGAGCCGAGTGCCGAGCGTCGAGATCAGGCTCGAGAGCTTGACCAGCCGGCCGTGCAGCTCGCGCCCGAGCTCCGACACCGCCTGGGCGGACTCGGCCACGCGCTCCTGCTGCCAGCCGTAGGCGATCGCGTGGAGCATCGCCAGCAGCGTCGTCGGCGTGGTGATCAACACGTGCCGGGCCATCGCGTCCTCGATCAGCTTCGGGTCGGCCTCCAGCGCGGCGCCGTACAGGTGCTCGCCGGGCAGGAACATCACCACCAGGTCGGGCGCGGAGTCGAGCTCGGCCCAGTAGGCCTTGTCGGCGAGCGCCTTGACGTGCTTGCGCAGCAGCCGGGCGTGATCGCGCAGGTGGCCCAGGCGCTCCTCCTCGTCGCGCGCTTGGTAGGCGTCCAGGACGCCCTGCAACGGTGCCTTGGCGTCGACCACGACGTGCTTGCCGCCGGGCATGTTGACGATCAGGTCCGGCCGCAGCACCGCCCCGTCGTTGCTCAGCGAGGACTGCTCGACGAAGTCGCAGTAGCGCATCATCCCGGCGAGCTCGACCACGTTGCGCAGCTGCATCTGGCCCCACTGGCCGCGGGCGTTGGGCTTGCGCAGCGCGGTCACGAGCGCGCCTGTCTCGGTCCGCAACCGCTCGCCGGTATCGGCCAGCGTCCGCAGCTGCGCCTCGAGCCGACCGCGGGACTCGCGGCGCTCCTGGTCCAGGCGCAGCAGCTGGGCATCGACGCGGCCGAGCTGCTCCTTCAGCGGGTTCACGAGCTGCTCGACGGCGTCGCGGCGCTTGTCGAGGTCGCCCTTGGCCTCGGCCTGGGCCGCGCGCAGCTGCACCCGGGTGAGCTCGGACAGCTGCGACATGCTCGACTGCAGCGCCTCGGCGCTGAGCGCCTTGAACGACGCCGACAGGCGCTCCTGGGCGTCGTTGACCGTGGCCAGGCGCTCCTCCGCCCGCGTCCGTTCGTGCTCGAGCTCGGCGCGCGAGCGGATCAGCCGTGGCCACAGCGCCACAACCGCGGCGGCGGCGCCCACCACGAGACCGAGTATCAGCCACAGAGCTTCCATCCTGCCGCCGAGCATGGCGCTGGCCGCGGACGGAACGACGGCGCGCTTGCGAGAATCCATTTGCATGGCTGAGCAGCGGATTCGACGCCGCGTGGTGGTCAATGGCCGGGTTCAGGGAGTGTTCTTCCGCGACTCCACGCGCCAGCAGGCGGCCCGCCACGGCGTCGCCGGCTGGGTCACCAACCGCGCCGACGGGGCGGTCGAGGCGGTGCTCGAGGGAAGTCCACAAGACGTCGACCGGGTGCTGCAGTTCATCAGCGAGGGACCCCCGTACGCCCGCGTGCAGGACGTGGACGTCCGCGACGAGCCGCCCGAGGGCCTGACCGGCTTCAGGATCCGCTGAGCGCGGACTCGAACGCCCGCCGGGCCTAAGAGACCTCGGCCGGCTCGTCTTTCCCGGCGAGCCGGTCGCGCCCGCGCTGCACCGCGGCGATGAACTTCGAGAGGTTGACCTCGAGCGTGTTGAGGATCTCGTCGGCGTAGTCCTCGGCGCCGAGCCGGATCTCGCGCTCGCGCCCGCGCGCATCCTCGATGATGTCGTCGGCGGCGCGCTCGGCTTGCTTGGTGATCTCCTCCTCGGAGATCATCCTCTCCTGGCGCTCGCGCGCCTCCTTGACGATCCGTTCGGCCTCGCGCTTGGCCTCGGCGAGCATCTCCTGGCGCTCCTTGACGATCCACCGCGCCTGCTTGATCTCCTCGGGGATCGTGGCGCGCATCTGATCGAGGATGTCGTAGATCTCCTCCTTGTCCACGCGGACCTGGTCGGTCAGCGGAACCGGCTTGGCGTTGTGGACGAGATCGTCCAGTTTGTCGATGAGTACCAGAACATCCATCGCAGAACCTCTGTTTCGTCAGCGGCCGAGCCGTTCCTTCAGAGCCACCGCGACCTCGGGGGGCACCAATTCGTCGATGTCACCGCCGAACGTGGCGAGCTCTTTGACACCGCTCGACCGTAAGAAACTGTACTTCGCCGAGGCCATCAGGTAAACCGACTCGACATCGGGCCCCTGCTTGCGGTTGAGCTGGTCCATCTCCAATTCGTATTCGAAGTCCGAGATCGCCCGCAAGCCCTTGACGATCGCCATCGCCCCGCGGTCGCGCGCGAACTGGACCAGCAGCGTGCTGAACGGCTCGACGGTGATGTTCGGCAGCCCGCTGGTGGCGTTGCGGACGAAGTCCACGCGCTCCTCGGCGGAGAACAGCGTCTGGCCCTTGCGCCACGGGTGGTTGACGACGGCGACGATCAGCGAGTCGAACATCGCCGACGCGCGGCTGATCACGTCGAGGTGGCCGTGGGTGATCGGATCGAACGTTCCGGGGCAGATTGCGAGGCGGTTATCGGGGACCATGGATTCGGATCAGGGTGTCGCCGTATCGGCGTTCGTCCAGCAGCGGCAGCTCGAGCTCCAGGGGGACTCTGCGGTCGCTCTCGGCTACGACGCGGGCTCCGGCCGCGAGCAGCGGCTCAAGCGCGGTCGAGAGCTGCCGGCCGAGGCCGCTCGCTCGCTGGTATGGAGGATCGAGGAACACCAGATCGTATTGACGACCGCCCGAACGTGCCTGCTCGCAGAACGTCGCGGCGCGCTGGCGCCGGACCTCGGCGTCGACCCCGAGCGCGGCCAGGTTGCGCCGGATCGCCGCCACGGCCGCCGCCGAGGAGTCGACCAGCGTCGCCTCGGCCGCGCCCCGGGACAGCGCTTCGATCGCCAGCGCGCCCGATCCCGCGAACAGGTCGAGCACGCGCGCACCCTCGACCGACGCCAGGATCGAGAACAGCGCCTCGCGTACGCGGTCAGACGTCGGACGGGTGGCGCGGCCGCGGGGCGCGACCAGCGGCCGCCCCCCGAATCGCCCGGCGATCACCCTCACGCGCGGATCGGAGCCAGCGCCTCGGCGCCGTACGCGCGGACCAGCGCCTCGGCCAGCAGCGCGTTCTCGGCCCAGTCCAGGTCGGGGTCCTCGGAGGCGATCTCCCGCGCCCACGCGCGGGCGCGCTCGAGCAGCTCGGCGTCACGTGGCAGCTCCGCGACGCGGAACTGGGCCAGCCCGTGCTGCCGGGTGCCGACGAGCTCCCCCTCCCCGCGGAGCTCGAGGTCGATCTCGGCCAGCTCGAACCCGTCCGAATGCGAGGCCAGCGCCTTGAGCCGGGCCGAGTCCTTGGGCCCGAACAGGACGCACACCGACGGGTGCTCGCCGCGGCCGATCCGCCCTCGCAGCTGATGCAGCTGCGAGATCCCGTAGCGGTCGGCGTCCTCGACCAGCATTACGGTCGCGTTGGGGACGTCGATCCCGACCTCGATCACCGACGTGGCCACGAGCACGTCGGCGGCGCCGGAGGCGAACTGCGCCATCGCCGCCTGCTTGGCGGCCGGCCGCAGCTGCCCGTGCATCAGCACGACCCGGAAGTCACGCAGCTCGCCGTCACGCAGGCGCTCGAACTCGACGGTGGCGGCGCGCGCCTGGAGCGCGTCTGACTCCTCCACCAGCGGGCAGACCACGAACGCCTGGCGTCCGGCCCGCAGCTCCTCGCGGATCCGCTCGTAGGCGCGCGCGCGCTCGCGCTCGGTCGCGCATACGAACGTCTGCATCGGCTGGCGCCCCTGCGGGCGCTCGCGCAGCAACGTGAAGTCCAGGTCGCCGTAGCCGAGCAGCGCCAGCGTCCGCGGGATCGGGGTCGCGGTCATGTGCAGCACGTGCGGGCGGTCGGGGTCGACGCCCTTGGCATCGAGCGCGGCCCGCTGGCGCACGCCGAACCGGTGCTGCTCGTCGACCACCGCGACGCCGAGGCGGGCGAACCGCACGCCCTCCTCGATCAGCGCGTGGGTGCCGACGATCAGCGACAGCTCGCCGCTGGACAGCTTCCCGAGCAGGTCGGCCCGGCGCCCGGCGGGCGTGGAGCCGGTCAGCAGCCCGGCCGGAACGGCCTCGCCGGGCATCAGCGACTGGATCGTGGCGAAGTGCTGCTCGGCCAGCGTCTCGGTGGGCGCCATCAACGCCCCCTGGTAGCCGTGCTCGACGGCGCGCAGCAACGCGTACAGGGCGACCACGGTCTTGCCCGACCCGACCTCGCCCATCAGCAGCCGCTGCATCGGCCGGGCGCGCCCCAGGTCGGCGTCGATCGCCTCCAGCGCGCGCTCCTGGTCGCCGGTCAGCGCGAACGGGAGCATCCCCGACAGCCAGCGCTCGGTCAGCTCACGCGGCCCGTCGAGCACCGGGGCGCCGGCCTGGTCGCGGGTGCCGCGGCGGCGCAGCAGCGCCAGCTGGACGAGCAGCAGCTCGTCGAACGCGAGCCGGCGCCGGCCCTCGTCGGAGTCCGACGCCGACGCCGGGAAGTGCACCGCGCATAGCGCGTCGGCCCGGCCGGCCAGGCGCTCGGCGCCGCGCAGCGCGACCGACAGCGGGTCGAACACGACCGCGATCTCGTCGGCGTGCTCGTTGACCATCGCGAGGATCTGGGTCGAGGACAGCCCGTCGGTGGCCGGGTAGTGCGCGACCCCGCCGCCGTCGACGATCGCCTCGGTGGTGCGGGCGTGGGCCTGGACCGAGAAGCGGTTGCGTCCCTGTAGCTTGCCGTGGACCATCAGCCGTGTCCCGGGCGGATATCGCTGGACCAGCCACGGCTGGTTGAAGAACGTCGCCTTCATCGGGCCGCTGGCGTCGGCGACCGTGGCCTCGACCAGCGGCCGCATCCCGCGGCGGCGTACGGGCCGGGAGCTGATCGCCCGGACCTGCACGACCACGGTGGCGCTCTCGCCGACGACGAGCTCGGCCACCGACCGCGACTCGCGCCGGTCGCGCGGGAGATGCTCGAGCAGGTCGCCGACCGTGTGCAGGGACAGCGTTTGCGCGGCCTGGCGCGCCTTCACACCATCGACCTTCAGCGGTCTGAGCAGGGCCGAGGGCCGCGGATAGCGGACCGGTGCGGCGTCCAGCTCGGCATGATCGAGGGGGCGAGATGTTGCGAAGGCGGTGACAACCATCCTCTACGCTGTTGATCATGACCGGCGCCCCGGTCGAGCACAGCGGGAATTCAGCCGTGCAGGGCGGGTGGCGTCATTCGGCGCTCAGGAGCCACCAGTACCGCTCCTGCCCGCCGTCGCTCAGTTCGAACTCGACCTCACCCGCCGCCAACGCCTCGACGGTCCCGTCGTCGAGCGGCGCCTGCGCGCCGCGCAGGCAGGTGATCAGCTCCGCGCTCTCGGCGAGCTGCTCGAGCACCTCGCGCAACGCGTCCCGGGGCCGCCCCCAGGCCACGATCTGCTCCTCGATGAAACCGACGGCGTCGCCCTCGCGGAAGCGCCCCTGCATGTCGTCGCGAGCGGCGGGCGCGACCGCGCCGGTGCGCACCCGCTCGAGGGTGTGGGCCATCGTCCCGGCATTGGCGGCGGCACCGCGGTTGGGGTCGAGGCTGACGGCGGCGGCGAGCCCGGCCTGCGGCGAGCGCGACATCACCACCACAACGGTCTTCTCCGACAGTTCGGCGGCACGCTCCGCCGCCATCACCACGTTGGGGCTGTTCGGAAGCACCAGCACCTGCTCGGCGGGGACCGCGTGAATCGCGGCCAACAGGTCGTAGGTCGAAGGATTCAGCGTCGGCCCGCCCTCGAGCGTGTGCACGCCGAGGCCCTCGAACAGCGAGCGCATGCCGCCGCCGGTCACCACCGCGAGCGCCCCGCACACGGCCACGACGTCCGCCGGCGAGGTCAGCCGCGAGTCGCGCTCCTGCACCTGGGCGCGCATGTCGGCGACGTCGAGATGCGAGACCGTGCCGAACTCCGCGAACAGCGCCGTGGCGGAGTTAGGGTCGTCGGTGTGGACGTGTACCTTGAGCGTGGTCGGATCGCCGACGACCAGCACCGAGTCGCCGATCTGTTCGAGCGCGTGGACGAAGCGGCGCTGCTCGAGCGCGGTGCCGGTGACCGCGAAGTTCGTGCAGTAGCGGTAGGTGGTGGAGGCGTGCTGGGGATGGGTCACCCGCGCGGCGGCGTGGTGCTCGACGTCGGGCGCCTCGGTGCCCCGCAGCGCGCCGACGATTCCGGCCAGCAGCACGGTCAGCGCGTAGCCGCCGGCGTCGACGACGCCCGCCTCGCGCAGCACCGGCAGCAGATCGGGGCCCCGCTTGACCGATTCCTGGCCGGCGTCGAGCGCGCGCGCGATGACCTCGGCGATCACCGCGTTCTGCTCCTCGGCGGTGGCCTCGGGGCCGAGCCGGGCGTGGTCGGTGTGGGCCAGGTCGGAGGCGACGCGGACCGCCATCTCGCGGACGACGGTGAGGATCGTCCCCTCGGCCGGGTCGCGCACGGACCCGTAGGCCTGGTCGGCGGCGCGGGCGAGCGCCGCGCTGATCAGCACCGGGTCGACCAACTCCCCGGGCCGACTGGCCAACTCCTCGGCGGCGCCACGGATCAGCTGGGAGAGGATCACCCCGGAGTTGCCGCGGGCGCCGAGCAGCGCCGCCCGCGCGACCGAGGCGACGATCTCGTCGCGCCCGATGTCGTCGATCGTGCGCTCCCGGGAGGCCCCCGCCAGCCGGTCGAGCTCCTGCAACACCGCCCGGAGCGTCAGCGTCATGTTGTCGCCGGTGTCGCCGTCGGCGACCGGGAACACGTTGAGGTCGTTGACTTCCTCGCGACGCGCCTCGAGTTCTGCGAGGCCCGCCTCGACGATTGCGCGGAAGCGAACGATGCTGGGGTCGGACACCGGCTTAATCGGCCACCGTGCTATCGATCTCCCCGGGGCGCTTGCACGCCGGGTCAGAGCGCCTTGGTGACCTTGCCCGCCTTCAGACAGCGGGTGCAGACGTACACCCTCCGGGGAGTCCCGTTGTCATCAATCCGAACGCGCTGCAGATTGGGGTCGAAGCGCCGCTTGGTGGCGACCATCGAGTGGCTGCGGCTGTGTCCGAACGCGGGACCCTTGCGACATACGTGGCAGACCTTGGGCATGGCGGGCGAGTATAGCCTGAGGTTGAAAAGGCACCGGATGGGTAAAGACTGCTCGCCATGGACCAGAGCGACGTTGGGGGCCCTCGCATGCTCGAACACGTGACGCTGCCCGACCGCTACGTGCTGGTGCGTCACGTCGCCGACGGCGGAATGGCCTCCGTTTGGTGCGCCGAGGACCGGGTCCTGGGGCGCCGCGTGGCGATCAAGCTGCTGTCCGAGCGCTTCGCCGACGACGACGAGGCGGGCCGGCGCTTTGAGCGCGAAGCGCGCACGGCGGCGCGGCTGTCGGGGCACCGCAACGTGATCACGATCTACGACGTCGGCGAGCCGCGCGGGGCCGACGGCGGCGGTTCGTCGCGGGCGTTCATCGTGATGGAGTACCTCGCCGGCGGGACCGTTGCCGACGCGATGCGCCTGGGCGCGATCACGCCAGCCGAGGCCACCCGATGGGTGCACCAGACCGCGGCGGCGCTCGACTACGCCCACGGGCACGGGGTCCTGCACCGCGACATCAAGCCGGCCAACCTGCTGCTGGACCGCGACCGGGTGGTGCACGTCGCCGACTTCGGGATCGCCCAGCTGACCACCGACGACACGCTCGCACTGGAGGGCAAGCTGCTGGGCACCGCCGCCTACCTGGCCCCCGAGCGTGCCCGCGGGAAGGCCACGACCGACGCCAGCGATCGCTACTCGCTCGCGGTCGTGGCGTTCGAGCTGCTCACCGGTCAGCGGCCGTTCTCGGCAGAGCAGTTCGCCGCCCAGGCGCGCCAGCACATCGACGTGCCCGCGCCGCTGGCCAGCCGGCGCAACCCGGTGCTGCCGGCGGCGGTCGACGACGTGCTCGCGCGCGGGATGGCCAAGCGTCCCGACGAGCGATGGCCGACGTCGCAGGAATTCGCCGACGCGCTCGAGGCAGCGCTCGTCCAGCCGGGCGACCGCGGCGCCGCGCGGGCCCCGGGCGACCGCGCCGCCGCGCGGGCTCGGGCCACGCGCGCGCTGCGCCCGATTCCGGCCGGGTCCGGCGCCCGCACTGCCCCGTCCCGGCGTCGGCCCACGCTGTCGGCCGCGGGCGCCGCGGCGATGGCCGGAGCAGACGCTCCGCCGCCCGCTCAGGTCGCGCCGCCCGCAGCGCCCGCCTCCGATGACCCGCCCGCCGAGGTCACTCCACAGCCGAGCTTGGCATCAGCGCAGCCCCCGGCCGGGCCGCCGTCGGATCCGCCCGGCAAGCCAGCCCGCCGCCTCCGCACACCCCCACGCGCGCTGGCGCTGGCCGCGCTCGCCGCCGCGGCCGTGGGCGTCGGGCTCGCCGTCGGCGCCGGCCAGCATGGGTCTTCTGACCACCACACCAGCTCGCTGCAGGCCAAGCGCCCGGCCCACGCCGACCGGCCCGCCAAGCATGCCGCCGCCAAGCCCAAGCCGGCCCGACCCCACCCCAAGCCCACGCCCAAGCCCAAGCCCGCCTCGACGACCACGGCGACCGCGACCCAGCCACAGCACCAGGTCACCGCCACCTCGGTGTCGCAGACCACGCCGCCGCCGACGGCCGAGACGCTCGACGCCCGCGGCCACGAGCTGATGCTGGGCGGCGCTTACACAGAGGCGATCCCGGTGCTGCGCCAGGCGCTGGCGGCCGCCTCCCCGAGCAGCCTCACCTACGCCTACGCGCTGTATGACCTCGGCCGCTCGCTGCGGCTGGCCGGCGATCCCAAGGCCGCGGTGTCCGTGCTCTACCAGCGGCTGAAGATCCCCAACCAGACGGAGACGGTCAGGCTCGAGCTGCAGGAGGCGCTGCGGGCGCTCGGCCAGCAGTCGGTCCAGAACGGCGGAGGCGTCCCGGGTCAATCACCCGGGCAGGGGACCGGCCACTCCGGCAACGAGTCGGGCCACTCGGGCGGCGCCGGGCTACCCGGGCACAACAGGCACCACAACGACCTCAGCGCCCACGGCGATCACCGCGATTAGCCACTGGCCGGGCGCCTGGCGGCGCAGATGTGTGACCGCGGAACCCGGGCGTGCATATCGCGTCAAATCCGCTCGATCTGGCGAGGCTTGCCGCGTTGAGCACCGTATGCGTGCTCAGCACGGCAAGGCTCGGGTTCACCGCCGGTTTTGTCGTGTTATGCACGCCAGGCGGCGCGGCCCCGACCGCCCGGGCCGACCAGCGCCGACCAGCCCGATCAGCCCTTGGCGAACCCCGCCGGGGCGCGCCGCCCGGACAGCTCCCGCTTGACCGCCAGCGACGCCAGCGCGGCCTCGGCTGCGTGGCGTCCGGTGTCGCGCTTGGACCCGCCGGTGACCCGCGCCAGCGCCTGCTCCATGTTGTCCACGGTCAGCACCCCGAAGCCGCACGGGACGCCGGTCTCGAGCTGGACGTCCTGGATCCCGCGGGCGGCCTCGCCGCACACGTAGTCGTAGTGGTCGGTCTCGCCGCGGATCACCGCGCCCAGGCAGACGACGGCGTCGTAGCGGCCCGACTCGGCGGCGTACTTGGCGATCACCGGCAGCTCGTAGGCGCCCGGAACCTCGAACCGCGCCAGCTCGGCGACGCCCGCCTCCTCGAGCACCGCACGAGCCCCGACCTCGAGCTTGCCGGCCAGCTCGGCGTAGAAGTTCGCCACGCACAACGCGACGCTGGCCCCCTGGGCTGACATCGGCATCGAGCCCGGCTACCGGTCGCCGTCGCGCCGCCGGTCCTGCTCCTGCTCGTCACGCAGCATCTGCTCGTCGAGCGGGAGCCCCTGGTGGTGCAGCGTGTGGCCGAGCCGGTCGCGCTTGGCCCGCAGGTAGGCCTCGTTGTGGGGGTTGGGGAGGTGTTCGATCGGGACCTGATCGGCGACCGACAGCCCATAGCCGGCTAGGCCGGAGATCTTCTTGGGGTTGTTGGTGAGGATCCGGATCGAGGTCAGCCCGAGGTCGACCAGGATCTGGGCGCCGATCCCGTAGTCGCGCAGGTCGGCGGGGAGACCGAGCCGGAGGTTGGCGTCGACGGTGTCGAGGCCCTGCTCCTGGAGCTTGTAGGCGCGCAGCTTGTTGAGCAGGCCGATCCCGCGGCCTTCCTGGCTGAGGTACAGCAGCACGCCCGTCCCCTCGCGCTCGATCATCGACAGCGCCGACTCGAGCTGCTCGCCGCAGTCGCAGCGCAGCGAGTGGAACACGTCGCCGGTCAGGCACTCGGAGTGCACGCGCACGAGCACGTCGTCGACGCCGTCGACGTCGCCCTTGACCAGGGCCACGTGGTGCTTGTTGTCGACCAGCGAGCGGTAGCCGACCGCGACGAAGTCGCCGAACGAGGTCGGGAGCTTGGTGGCGACGACGCGCTCGACCAGCTTCTCGTGGCGGCGACGGTAGGCGACCAGATCGGCGACCGTGATCATCTTGAGCCCGTGCCGCGTGCAGTAGGGCTCGAGGTCCTTGACTCGGGCCATCGACCCGTCGTCGTTCATGATCTCGCAGATCACGCCCGACGGGTTCAGGCCGGCCAGTCGGGCGAGATCGACGGCGGCCTCGGTCTGGCCGACGCGCTCGAGCACGCCGCCGCCCCTCGCCTTGAGCGGGAACACGTGGCCGGGCTGAACCAGCTCGCGCGGAGCTGACTTGGGGTCGATCGCGACCTGGATCGTGCGCGCTCGGTCGGCCGCCGAGATCCCGGTGCTGACGCCCGAGCGGGCCTCGACCGAGACCGTGAACGCGGTCTCGAATGCGGACTCGTTCTTGGCCGCCATCAGATCGAGCCCGAGCTCGTCGCAGCGCTCGGGAGTCAGCGCCAGGCAGATCAGGCCGCCGCCCTCCTTGCGCATGAAGTTGATCGCCTCCGGCGTCACGAACTGGGCGGCCATCGTCAGGTCGCCCTCGTTCTCGCGGTTCTCGTCGTCGCATACGACTATTATCTTGCCCTGGCGGATGTCCTCGATCGCGTCCTCGATCGTCGCGAACGGCGTCTGAACCGAGCTCATGCGACACCCCCGTGGTTGCGAATCAGCCTTTCCACATATTTCGCCAGCACATCGACCTCCAGGTTCACCTTGGTTCCCGGCTGAGCCGCTCCGAGGTTGGTGCGCGCGATCGACTCAGGGATCAGGGACACGGTAAATGATGACTGGTCCAGGTCGGCGACCGTCAGCGACACGCCGTCGACCGCGATCGAGCCCTTCCGGACCACGTAGCGCAGCAGCTCCGGGTCGGCCTCGAATCGCACGCGCCTGGAGAAGCCGTCGTCGGTGACCTCGGCGATCGTGGCCAGGCCGTCGACGTGCCCCTGGACGACGTGGCCGCCGAGCCGGTCGCTGGGGCGCAGCGGAAGCTCGAGGTTGACGCCGGTCCCGGGCTCGACGGCGGCGAGTGAGGTGCGAGTCAGCGTCTCGTTCATCACATCGGCGGCGAACGCGCCGTCGGCCACGGCGGTGGCGGTCAGGCACACGCCGTTGACCGCGACCGAGTCGCCCTCCCGGAGCTCGGCGGCCAGCTCGGTCTCGATCGTCACCCGGGCGCCGTCAGCGGAGCGGTCGGCGCGCGCGATCCGCCCGAGATCCTGGACCAGGCCGGTGAACATCGCTCACCACTCCTTCAGGCGAGCCGACACCAGCAGGTCGACGCCGATGTGCTCGCACTCGAACGACAGCGCACGGCTGGCGTCGGCGATCAGCTCGACGCCCTCGCCCTCGAGCGGGTCGCGGCCGGTCCGCCCTCCCAGCACGATCGGCGCCAGGAACAGGCGGATCTCGTCGACCTCCTCGGCGTCGAGGAACGCGCCGGCCAGGTGCGGGCCGCCCTCGAGCAGGATCGAGCCGACCCCGTCGGCGCCGAGCTGGTCGAGCGCGGAGCGCACGCGGGCGGGCTCGTTCTCGCCGGTGGCCACGATCACGTCGGCGCCGTGGGCGTGCAGCGCGTCGGTGGCGGCGCGCGGAGCGGCGCGCGAGACGATGACCGTCAGCGGGATCCGCCGGGCGGCCGATACCAGCTGGGAGTCCAGCGGCAGCCGCGCGAGGGAGTCGAACACCACGCGACGGGGCTGGCGCGCGACGCCCTCGAACCGTGCGGTCAGCTGCGGATCGTCGGCGAGCGCGGTGCCGATCCCGACCGCGACCGCGTCGCACTCGGCGCGCCAGTGGTGGGCCAGCTGGCGGCTGGGCTCGCTGGAGATCCACTTCGAGTCGCCCGTGCGGGTGGCGACCTTCCCGTCGAGCGTCATCGCGGACTTGAACAGCACCCAGGGGCGCCCGGCGCGCGCGTGCTTGCGGAACGACTGGTTCAGCAGCCGGGCGCGCTGCGCGAGCTCGCCGTCGGCGACCACGACCTCGATCCCCTCGTCGCGCAGGATCCCCAGTCCGCGCCCAGAAGCGTGCTCGGACGGGTCGTCGGAGGCGACCACGACCCGGCCGATCCCGGCGCGGCGGATCGCGTCGGTGCAGGGCGGCGTCCGCCCTTGGTGGCAGCAGGGCTCTAGCGATACGTACATGGTGGCCCCAGCGAGGTCCTGGTCGGCGGCGGCGTCGATCGCGGCCACCTCGGCGTGCGGGCCGCCCAGCCAGCCGTGGTAGCCCTCCCCCAGGACCCGCTCCTCGCGGCTGATGACCGCGCCTACCAGAGGATTCGGGCTGACCTTGCCGCGACCGCTCTCGGCGAGCTCGATCGCTCGGGCGAGATGGAGTTGGTCGGTATGGGCTGCCGGGGGGGACACTGATTGACTCCTCAGCCAGAGAGGATAAGAACCCACCTCAAGCCACCGTATGCAATCGCTCGTTTTCGCAGTGCTATATCAGGAGGAGCACTGGCCCCCGGTCAGGTGGTAGACGCTCACCTCGGGGCCCGGACGGGTGTATTGCCGAGGGTAGTAGTCGATCGACCAGTCGAAGCTGAACGGGACCGGGTGGGCCTTCGGGGGGAACGGGCTCACGTGGTATACGAGCTTTGCCCGGTTGGCCAGCTGGGCGTAATAGGCCACTGCCTGGGGCGCGTCCTGCGGCTGCGCGAACGCTCGGCCGGCCTGCAGCGAGCCGAGGACCACCCAGCAGTAGCCGCGGTTGACGTAGGAGTCCAGCAGCTCCGGGCGCAGCGCGCGCTCGTACTGGTCGATGAACACGAAGCGGTGCTGCCCGGGCGGCAGCGGGTTGCCGTCGGGTCCGATGTTGGTCAGCCACGTCGGGAACCGGGTCCAGCGGTCCCCGGTCGGCGTCGCGGCCAGCGACCGGCCGACGTCGCTGGCCCAGTTGCCGGGAACGACGGGCTCGATCACGACCTTGGAGCCGGCAGGCACGTGCTGGACCATCCAATCGCGGGTCAGGTTGCGGGTGTCGGGCCGCGATAGGACGACGTCGTTGTGGACGTCCGCGACCACGCTCTGGGTGAGCAGCAGCACCGCCGCCACGGTCCCGCCGACCACCGCCGGCACGCGCCGGGAGCTGGCCAGCCACTTGACCAGCTCGACCGTCCCGTAGGCGGCGAGCATCGCCACGATCGGGAAGATCGGCATCAGCCAGCGGCCGAAGAAGCGCTGCTGGTCGCCCATGAAGATGATGAACGCGATCGTCGCGGGCAGCAGCGTCAGCACCATCGCGATCCGCCGGCGGACGATCAGCAGGATCGCGCCGCCGATCGCGGCCAGCGTCGGGCCCCAGCCCAGCCCCCAGGTGAATGTCCACAGGTAGTACGTGATGCCGCTCCCGGGGCGGGTGCCCAGCTTGACCGGATCCTCCCCCGCCGCCAGCGAGGCCTGCGAGTGCACCCCGGCCTGGAACGCCGAGAAGTCGAGGATCGCGTACGGGTTGGCGACCAGGAACGAGAACAGGCCGATCGCCAGCGCCAGCGCGCACCGCCGGGCGGCGCCCTTCAGCGACATCGAGCCGCCGGAGGCGTCGGTGATGAACGCCGTCAGCAGGCACAGCATCGTGATCCCGCCGGTGTACTTGGTCGCCGCGGCCAGCCCGATCCCGACGCCGGCAATCGCGTAGTCGCGCATCCGGCCGTAGCGCATCACCCCTGCGACCCCGTACAGCGACAGCGACACCGGGGCGAGCGTGGGCACGTCGTTGAGCGCCAGGTGGCTGTAGAAGACCGGTAGGAACGCGAACGCCAGGATCGCCGCGGCGAGCAGGCCCACGTTGCGGTTGAAGAAGCGCGCCGCCGCCAGGTAGGTCAGCCAGACCGAGATCGTCCCCAGCACCGCGGCGACGAGCCGGGCGAGCACGAACACCGACGTCGGATCGGTCGCGTACGCCCGGCTGACCTTGTCCGAGCTGCCGAACCACAGCTCGAACACGATGTGCAGCAGGTAGGAATACGCCGGCGGATTGAGGAAGTAGTGCGGATTGAGGTCATGCGAGAAGTAGGCGATCGCTCGAGGGACGAAGTGGGTGGCCTCGTCGACGTTGTAGCTGTAGGGCAGCCCCTGCTTGATCCCCCACACGCGCAGGCCGAACGTGAGCAGCAGCAGCACCGCCAGCGCCGGGCGGTGCAGGCTCCCGCCCACCACGCGGGCCGCGGTTCGCTGGCGCCAGTTCCACGAGGGCCGCGTGGGCGACGGAGCGACCGGCGGCGCGAGGCCGGGAGCGGGCGGAGTCAGGGTCGGGGCGTCCATCTGGGCTGGGAGTATCCCGCTACCGTGTTGTCATTGAGCGCAGCCCGCGCCCCGCTTCCGGCCGTGAAAGGTCGTAATTTCCGCCCCGCGGGCGCACCCTGAGTCGATGAAGCTGATCATCCAGATTCCGTGTTTCAACGAAGAAGGGCAGCTTCCGCTGACCCTGAGCCGGCTGCCCCGCCAGGTCGACGGCTTCGACGTCGTCGAGTGGCTGATCATCGACGACGGCTCGACCGACCGGACCGTCGAGGTCGCCCGTGAACGGGGCGTCGACCACGTCGTCCGGCTCACGAACCACAAGGGGCTTGCGGCCGCCTTCCAGGCCGGCCTCGACGCCGGGCTGAAGCTCGGCGCCGATGTCATCGTAAACACCGACGCCGACAACCAGTACGAGGGTGCGGACATTCCAAAGCTCGTGGACCCGATTCTGCGGGGTCAGGCGGACATGGTCGTCGGCGACCGCCACGTCGAGACGATCGAGCACTTCTCGCCGGTCAAGAAGCTGTTGCAGCGCTGGGGGTCGTGGGTGGTCCGCCAGGCGTCCTCGACCGAGGTCCCGGACACGACGTCGGGCTTTCGCGCCTACAACCGCGAGGCCGCGCTCCAAGTCCAGGCGGTCTCGAAGTTCACCTACACGCTGGAGACGATCATCCAGGCCGGGAAGCTGCTGGTCGCGGTCGAGCACGTCCCGATCCGCACGAACTCGCGCACCCGCGAGTCGCGGCTGTTCCCCTCGACCGCCGCCTACGTCCGGCGCAACGCGCTGTCGATCTTCCGCATCTACTCGCAGTACGAGCCACTCAGGGTGTTCTGGGGTGGGGCGATCCTGATGGGTCTGCTGGCCCTGGCGGTGTTCCTCCGCTTCCTCGTCTACTTCATCGAGGGCTCCGGCCGCGGCCACGTGCAGTCGCTGATCGCCGGCGCCGTGCTGTTCAACGCCGCGATGCTGCTCGGGTCGCTGGGGGTGATCGGCGACCTGCTGGCGGCGCAGCGGACGCTGTCGCAGCGCACGTTCGAGCGCGTACGCCGGATCGAGCTGCAGCTCGGGGTCGCCCCCTCGCACTACGAGCCGGCGTCGACGACGCCCGGCGCGACCGCTCAGCGGGCCACCACGGGCGCACAGGCCGGCCCGGACGGGCAGACCCAGGGGAGCCAGGAAGGGAGGACCGCAGCAGGCCAGTCCGACCGCGAGGCGCTCGAGGTATGACCGTCGGGGAAGCCGTCCCGACCGGCAACACGTTCGACAAGTACGGCTCGACCAACCCGGTGGTCCGCCGCCTGATGAGCGGCTTTCGGGGCACGCTGGACGAGCTGTTCTCGCGCGCCGCGCCCGAGTCTGTGCTCGACGTCGGCTGCGGCGAGGGCGTGCTCACCTATCACTGGGCCCAGCGCCTCGGCGACGCGCCGGTGGTCGGCATCGACCTCGAGGACCCCAAGCTCCGGGCCGAGTGGGCGACCCGTCACCGCCCCAACCTCGAGTTCCGCGCGACCCCCGTGGAGCAGCTCCCGTTCGCCGATGGCGAGTTCGACCTGGCCGCCGCGATCGAGGTGCTCGAGCACGTCCCCGACCCCGAGCACACGGTCGCCGAGATGGCCCGGGTGGCCCGCCGGCACCTGCTCGTGTCGGTGCCCCGCGAGCCGCTGTGGCGGGCGCTGAACGTCGTCCGCGGCGCCTACCTGCGCGAGCTGGGCAACACCCCCGGCCACGTCAACCACTTCTCCAAGCGCGGCTTCGCCGCCATGCTCTCCCGTCACGGCCAAGTGATCGAGGCGCGCTCGCCGTTCCCATGGACGATGCTGCTGGTGCGCCTGGGCTGATGACGGTGGGGCGGAGCTGATGGCGACGCCGGACGACGGATCGCGGGCGGCGGCGACGATCGAGCCGTCGGAGCACCCGCCGGCGGGCGACGGCGCCCAGACCGGCTCCGGCGGGGCCACCAAGGCGTACGCGTCGGGAGCCCGGGTGCTCTCGATCGGGATCGCCTCGACGGGCATCTTCACGTTCGCCTACCTGGCCACGGCCAGCCACGTGCTCGACCAGCAGTCCTACGGCCGCGTGTCGCTGTGCTGGGCGGTGATGTTCGTGATCCTGTCGGTGATCTACCGGCCGATCGAGCAGCTGCTCTCGCGCACGATCGCCGATCGCCGCGCCCGCGGGCTGCACGGCCATCCGCTGCGGGTGCCGGCGCTGATCCAGTTCGGGTTCGCGGTGCTGTTCCTCGCTCGCGGCGCTGCTGCTGCGCCCGCAGATCGAGGACAACCTGTTCGACGGATCGGCGGGCCTCTACTGGATCCTGGTGGTCGGGGTGATGGCCTACGCGGCCAGCTACTTCGCCCGCGGCTGGCTGGCCGGCCACCAGCGCTTCGCGCTGTACGGCGGGCTGGTGTTCCTGGAGTCGACCTCGCGATTCCTGTTCGCGCTCGCGGTCGCGGTCGGGATCGGCTCGGGCCAGACCGCCGTCGGGCTGGGGATGGCGGTTGCGCCGTTCGTGTCGTTGACCGTGATCCCGTTCGCGTTCGGCCGGTTCCGACTGCGCGGCCTGGAGGAGATGCCGGTCGCCGACGCCGCCCGCGAGGGCCCCGCGCACGCCGCGGTCGAGGAGGCCTCGACCAACCTGTCGCTGCGCTTCGGCGCAGGCTTCGCGGTAGCGGTGGTCGGGATCATGCTCGCCGAGCAGACGCTGATGAACGCCTCGGTGCTGATCGTCAACGCGAGCTCGGGCCATGCGCTGGCCGGGTTCGTGTTCAACGTGATGCTGATCGTGCGGGCGCCGTTGCAGCTGTTCCAGGCGATCCAGACCTCGATCCTCCCCCACCTCGCCGGCCTGGAGGCCAAGGAGAGCAAACGCGAGTTCCACCAGGCGATCCGGCTGACGATCCTCGCGATCGCCGCCTTCGCCGGCGCGGTCGCGCTCGGCCTGCTGGCGATCGGACCGTTCGTGATGACCGCGCTGCTGGGCAACAAGGGCTTCACCTACGGCCGCGTGGGACTCGCCGTGGTCGGCCTCGGGATGGGGCTGCACCTGATCGCGGGCACGCTCAACCAGGCGCTGCTGGCCCGCAACCGGGCGAAGTGGGCGTCGGCGGCATGGCTGCTCGCGGCGGCGCTGTTCGTGGCGTTCGTGGCGGCGCCGACGATCAGCTCGGAGGTGACCCGGGTCGAGGTCGGCTACTTCGGGGCCGCCGGGGTGCTGTGCGGGCTGCTGTGGCTGATCTACCGGCGGGGTCCGGGGCCCAAGTCGGCGGCCGCCTGAGTTCGCATTTCACGACCGCGGGACGTGAAACCGACGATATACGTCGGTTTCACGTCCCGCCCAGGCGATCAGGTCCCGCTGAGCGCGGTGCAGGCCGGCTCCTTGGCCGCCGCCTTGGCCAGGTCGGCGCTCTGGAGCTTGCCGAGGCTGTTGCTGATCCCGCTCAGCGACGAGCGGACCGTGTCGCCGAGCTTGTTGGCGCCGTTCTTGAACGACTGCGGGCTGGTGGTCGACAGCGACTTGGCCTGAGCGCTGGCCGACCCGATGGCCTGCTTGAGGTCCTTGAACGCGCTCACGATCGTGGTCGAGATCTGCTCGCCGTTGTCGACGTTGGGCGTGCCGGCCGCTTGCAGCTTGGTCAGCGCCTGGTCGGTGTCGGAGGAGACCGAGTGCAGGAACCCCTGGACGGCTTTCTTGCCCTGCTGCGGGCTGGTGAGCTTGGCGGAGTTGAGCGCGTTGGAGCGCGCGGCCACGTCCTTCTCGAACGGGCCCACCGCCGAGCAGATCGCCTTCACGTAGTTGCCCGCGGTGATGCCGGAGGACGACGATCCACTGGATCCGCCGCACCCTGCCGCCGCCAGCGCGCAGACGAGCGCGACCAGCGCCCCACCCAGCTTGCGACTTCCCATCGACTGCACCCTACCGGTCGAGATCGACACGTGTCCCGACAGCATCAGCCCACCGCGAATCAGCTCGCGCCGACCGCCTCGACGATCTTGGCGTAGGCGGCAGCGGGGTCATCGGAGCCGAATACCGCCGACCCTGTGACCAGCAGATTCGCCCCCGCATCGGCGACCGACGGAGCCGTCTTCCGGTGCACACCGCCGTCGACCTCGAGCACGACATGGTCGGGCAGCGCGGCGCGCATCCGCTGCAGTTTGTTCAGCGAGGCCGGGATCAGCTGCTGGTTTCCCCAGCCGGGGTTGACGCTCATGCACAGCGCCATATCGAGCGTCTCGTCGGCGACCTCGGCCAGGGCGTCGGCCGGCGTTCCCGGGTTCAGCGCCGCCGAGGAGGTCGCGCCGGCCTGGCGGATCGCGTCGAGCGTGTAGTGCAGGTGCGGGGTCGCCTCGACGTGGATCGTGACGCTGTCAGCGCCCGCGCCGACGATGTCATCGATGTGACGCTCGGGCCGCTCGATCATCAGGTGCACGTCGATGATCGCGCCGGCCGAGTGGACCCGGTCGGCGATCGCGCCGATCACGACCGCGCCGAAGGTGATCGGCGGCACGAAGTGGCCGTCCATCACGTCGACGTGGATCACGCGCGCGCCGGCGGCGATCACCTCGTCGACCTGCGATCCGAGCCGGGCGAAGTCCGCCGACAGGATCGACGGCGCGACCCGCAGGGTGCGCATCAGCACCAACCGGTCGTCGCGGCCGGCCACGGGTGCGGTCACGGCGTTACCCGAGCGTTCACGGTGGCTCAGACGGCCTGCAACATGCTGCCCTGACAGTGGTTGCACGCCACGATCGCGGTGCTCGACATCCGCACGATCGTGGAGTGCTCGCCGCAGTTGGGGCAGACCGAGACGAGCTCGTAGCGCTGCAGGCAGTACACGCATCGGTAGCGACCCGGCACCGCTGTCGGACGCAACCACGGCTCGCCACAGCCGGGACACGAAGGACCGAGCTTGTGAGGGTGATCGGTCACGGTCCCACTAAGGGTAACGGCGCCCCCGGAGGCGTCCGAGCCGGGAGATGAAGAATCCATCGGTTTGGTCTCGGTCGGGGCGCAGCTGGAGGCCGTCGCGGACGGCCGCCGGGGCCGGTGGCGGCAGCGGCTCGGGGGGATCGAGGGCCTCGAACTCGGAGTGCTCGTGCAGGAATCGTTGCACCTGCCGCTCCCCCTCCTCCCGCGAGATCGTGCACACCGAGTAGACCAGCGTGCCCCCGGGGCGCGTGGCGTTGGCGGCCGCGGCCAGGATCTTGTGCTGGACCTGGGCGAGCTCGTCGATCGAGTCCGGCGAGGCGCGCCATCGGAGGTCGGGGCGCGACTGCAGGGTCCCCAGGCCGCTGCACGGCGGGTCGACCAGGACGCGGTCAAAGCCGCCGCCGTCGGTGAAATCGGCAGCATCCGCCGTCAGAACTCTGACTGCGCTCGTCTGCATCCGCTCGCAGGTGCGGCGCAGCGCCTCGGCGCGCCCCGGATGGCGCTCGATCGCGACCACCTCCCCCTCGTCTGCCATCAGCGCAGCGATCTGCGTGGTCTTCGCCCCCGGTGCCGCGCACAGGTCGAGCACGCGCTCACCCGCGGCCGGCCCGAGCACGCGCGACACCAGCATCGAGGCCCGCGACTGCGGCATGATCGCGCCCCGGCTCCACGCCGCCGAGCCCTCGGCATCGAACGCCCCCTCGAGCACCAGACCCTCGGGAATCCCGGGTGCGGCCGTGAACGGAACGCCCAGGGTGCGGGCCACCTCATCGACCCCCGCGACGAGCGTGTTGACTCGTAACGCGGACTCCGCCGGCTGGTTGATCGCCGCCAGCAGCGAGCGGGCGTCCTGCTCGCCAAGCTCGTCCCACCAGCGCCGGGCCAGCCACGCCGGCACCGAGTGCAGCAGCGCCGCCGCGTTGGGGTCACGGTCGTGCAAGCCGGCGAGGATCTCGCGGCCCTCGGTCGTGGCGCGGCGCAGCACTGCGTTGACGAGTCCGGTGGCAGCCGGGCGCGACCGCTTGACCAACTCGACGCTCTCATGCACGGCGGCGTGGTCGGCGACTCCATCCAGGTACAGGATCTGGAACAACCCGAGCCGCAGCGCGGCGATCACCGGCGGGTCGAGCCGGCCCAGCGGCCGGCTGAGCAGCCTTCCGGCGAGGTGATCCAGCGTCCCACGGCGCTGCACCGCGCCGTAGGCCATGGCCATCGCCAGCGCCCGATCACGCGGCTGGAGTCGGCGCGCCTCCGCCGAAAACGCGCGGTTGGCGTAGGCGTCCTGCTCGAACACCCGCCGGAGCACGGTGAACGCGACCGAGCGCGCCGGGGAGATCCGAGGGCGACGGGTGGCGGTCACCGGTCTGCGGCGCCACGGCGCCCGCGCAGGAAGTCCTCGCCGGGCATCGCCCGGCGGCCAGGCGGCTGCACGACCTGCAGCTCCAGGGCTCCGTCGGCGCACCCCAGAACGGGAACCGCGCCATCGAACGACACCGACCCCACCGGCGGCGAGCCCGGGCCCGAGGGCACCGCCCTCGCCATGCGCACCCCGAGCGAGGACCCGTCCGCGAGCGCCACGTAGGCGCCGATGTGCGGCGTCAGCGCCCGCACCACCCGGGCAAGTTCGGCCGCGCTGCGGTGCGGGTCCAGGGCGCGCTCCCCGGATGAGATCTTGTCGGCGTAGGTGGCCAGCGCGTGGTCCTGCTCGGCGCACGCGGGGTCCTCGTCGAGCGCTCGCACGAGCAGCGCTCCCCCGGACGCCTCCAGGCGCGCGGCGAGCGTCCCGTAGGTGTCCTCGGGGGCGATCGGCTCAGTCTGCGCAAGGCACACCGGTCCGCTGTCCAGCCCCGCGGTCAGGACCATGATCGAGACGCCGGTCTGCTCGTCGCCGGCCATGATCGCCCGCTCGACCGGGGCGGCTCCGCGCCAGCGGGGCAGCAGCGAGGGATGCACGTTGAGCACCCGGTGGGCGGACAGCAGCGGCTCCTTGATCAGCGCGCCGAACGCGCACACACAGATCGCCTCGGGTTCGACGGCGTCGATCCGCGCGAGGGCCTGCGGATCGTTGATCGAGGCGGGCTGATCGACGTCGATCCCGAGCTCTGCGGCGGTCACCGCCACCGGCGGCGGCGCCAGCCGGCGGCCGCGTCCGCGCGGGCGGTCCGGTCGGGTGACGACGAGCGCGGGTCGGTGCGGCGAGGCGGCCAGCCGCTCGAGCACCTTCGCGGCGAACTCGCTGGTGCCGACGTAGACGGTGCGCACTGCGGGGTTGCGCGATCGGGGCCGCTACGCGGCCTGAGCCTCGCGCAGCGCCCGCATCGCTTCCTTGCGCTGGTCGCGCGAGGTGCGGTCGAGGATCAGCACGCCGTCGAGGTGGTCGATCTCGTGCTGGATCACGCGGGCCTCGAGGCCCGAGGCCTCGATCGTGATCGGCTCGCCGGCGGCGTCCTGGGCGCGGACCCGGACGTGGATCGGACGCTCGACGTCGACGAGCACCGCGGGCAGGCTCAGGCAGCCCTCCTCGATCGTCTCGGTCTCCTTGCCCTTCCACTCGATCTCGGGGTTGACGAGCGCCACCAACGGACCGTCCTGCTGCACCCGGTAGACGAGCAGGCGGTGGAGTGTCCCGACCTGGGTGGCGGCCAGGCCTACGCCCAGCGCGTCGTTCATCAGGTGGCCCATCCGCTCGATCTCGGAGCCGAGCGTGTCGTCGAAGCGGTCGACCGGCCGCGCCTTGGTGCGGAGCGCGGGATCGCCGAACTTCCGCACGTGCGCCAGCGCGGCGGCGCGGCGCGCGGCCACCTCGGGGTCGAGTTCCTCGGGCTCCTCCTCGACCTCGTCGGGGTCGAGTTCGGCGTCGGTCGGTACGAGCTCGTCGGTGAGGTTGTCTGATGTGGTTTCGGCCACGCTTTCAGTTTAGTGTCGCGATTTCCGCTATCGGGTTGTAGCTACTGGGGATCGACGTCGACGCTGACGTTGATCCCGCGCTGCGCGGCGCCGGGGCCCACCGCCTCGACCGCGGCGCCGACCGCGTCGATCGCGGCCTGGCGCTCGGTGGATTTGAGCACCAGCTGGCTGCGCGACCGCCCGCGCAGGCGAAACAGCGGCGCCGGCCCCAGCACGGTCGTGCCCGGCGTCTCGATCCGGCCGCTCAGCTCGGCCGCGACCGCGGTCGCGTCGGCGGCCTGCTCGGCCGAGCACACCACCCGGATCAGCGAGCCGAACGGCGGGTAGCGCAACAGCTCGCGATGCGCGAGCTCGTCCGCGATGAAGCCGTCTGAGTCGTGGCGGGAGGCGAACGCGATCGAGCGCGCCGACGGCGCCAGCGTCTGGACCAGGACCCTCCCCGAGTCCGACCCGCGCCCGGCGCGGCCGGCCAGCTGCGTGATCAGCGCGAACGTCCGCTCCTCGGCACGGAAGTCGGGGAACCGTAGCGTCTGATCGGCGTCGAGCACCACCCCGAGGGTCACGCCGGCGAAGTCGTGGCCCTTGGCGACCATCTGCGTCCCGACGAGTACGCCGCCGGGCGCGGCCTCGAAGCGCGCGAGCGTCCGCGCGAGCGCGTCCTTGCGCGCGGCCGCGTCGGCGTCGAGGCGGAACACCGGGAAGCCGTCGTCGCCGAGCGCCTCCCGCAACTCGTGCTCGACGCGCTCGGTGCCGGCCCCGTGCCGCGCCACCGCCGTCGATGCGCACCGCGGGCAGCGGTCCGGGACGCGCTCGCGATGTCCGCAGTGGTGACAGGCCACCAACGACTGGCCGCCGCCCTGTGCGCGGTGAAGCACCAGCGCGACGTCGCATTCCGGGCACATCCATACCCGGCCGCAGGCCCGGCAGGAGAGGAAGTTCGACCAGCCTCGCCGGTTGACGAGCACGATCGCCTTGGCGCCCTCGCGCCGGACGTCGGTGAGCGCGTTGCGGGTCTCGGGGTGAAGCGGATGGTGCGAGCCGCGCATGTCGAGCACCTCGACCGGCGGCAGCCCGCGGTGGTCGATCCGCTCGGGCAGGCGGAGCCGGCGCAGCAGCGCCACGCTCTCGGGGCGGGGAGTCGCGCTCCCGGCGAGCAGCACCGCGCCGTGCATCGAGGCGCGGCGCAGCGCGACCGCGCGGGCGTCGTAGCGCGGGTCGCCCTCATGCTTGTAGGACCCGTCGTGCTCCTCGTCGACGACGATCAGCCCGATGTCGGCCAGCGGTGCGAGCACCGCCGACCGCGGCCCCACGCATACCCGGGCCTCGCTGTTTCGCAGGCGCAACCACTCGTCGTGGCGCTCGCCCTGGCTGAGCGCAGAGTGCAGCACCGCGACGACGTCGCCGAACCGGGCCCGGAATCGGGCCAGCGCCTGCGGGGTCAGGCCGATCTCGGGGACGAGCACGATCGCGCCGCGCCCGGCCTCGAGCGTCGCCTGCACGGCGCGCAGGTACACCTCGGTCTTGCCCGAGCCCGTGACTCCATGCAGCAGCAGGCCGCCGCCGTCGTCGGGGCCGTGGCGCTCGGCGAGCACGGGTAGCACCTCGTCGAGGGCGCGCTGCTGGGAGGCGGTCAGCGCCGGCGGCGACGCCGATTGACGGCCGACGTCGATCCCGGCGGGGCGCCGCGGCTGGGTCCCCTCGCGGAGCGCTACCAGGCCGCGCCCCTCGAGACGGCGAAGCGCGGGCGTGCCCAGCGGCGCGGCCACCGACGGGCCGCCGACGGCCAGCCGTTGCAGCAGGGCGCGCTGGCGCTCGTTCAGCCGGGCATCGCCGGCCAGCGCCTCGCAGCCGCTGTCTGTGAGCTCGGCGATCAGTACCCGCTTGGCGGCGACGCCGTCGGCGGCCCCGGGCGCGAGCACCAGCCCGAGCGCCCGCGCGACCGTCGAGCAGTACTCTCGCGCCATCCACCGGGCGAGCTCGACGAGGTCCGCCGGCAGCGCCGAAGGGAGCACAGCGTCGGGCTCGGTCAGCCGGTCGGGGGCGAGCTCGGAGGCGGCGGCCATCTCCACGACGACGCCGAGCGTCCGCCGGTGCCCGAACGGGACCCGCAGCAGCGACCCCACCCCGACGTCCCGCTGGTCGTCGCGCAGCCTGTAGTCGAACGGGCCGCGGATCGCGCGGGTGCGCGTCAGCGGCTCGACGCGCGCGATCAACTTCGCCGGAGGTGGGTCGCCGGGTTCATCGCCTTCGAGCGTAGTCTCGGCGGAGGATGGCGCCAGTGGGATCCATCAGATGATTGAGTCCAAATAGGGTGCGCGCGGGGCGGTCGCGGGGCGAGCGGGCGGCGCGGGCGGAGGCGACGGGTAGCGGAGCTACGCGAGCCGAACGCACGTGTCGCAGCCGCGAAGTCATCCCGGCCGGATCCGGGCGTGCTCGATTTGGAATCAATCATCTAGGACCCGCCGCATCATCGGCCGTTACGCTCCGGCCGATGGATCCGGAACCCGGCGAAGAGGTCTTCTTTCACGGCCATCCCTCGTGGCGGTCGATGCTGACGTTCCACATGAAGGGCCTGCTCGCGGCGATCGGCGCCGGGGTGATCGCCGGGATCGTGACCGCGATCGCGAACGGCAGCGTCGACGTGCCCACCGTGATCATCGTGGTCGTGCTGGTGTTCCTGCTGATGGTGCTCATCGGGTTCGTCCGGCGGCTCAGCACCACGTACACGATCACGAACCGGCGGCTGACGATCGAGAGCGGCGTGCTGTCGCGCGACCTGCATCAGACCCGGCTGGCGCGGGTGCAGAACGTCAACCTGCGTCAGAACGTGCTCGAGCGGATGCTGCGCGTCGGCGACGTCGACTTCGACACCGCGGCGAGCGCTGACTACGACTTCGCGTTCCGCGGGGTGGCCGCCCCGCGCGAGATCGTGCAGACGGTCGACCGGGCGCTGCGGGTGCTCCAGGAGAGCCGCCAGGCAGCCCCCCAGAACAACCCTGCCGACATCTGAGGCCGGCTCAGGCGCGGGCGGCCGCGGGCTCGAGCCCGGCGGCGGCGCGGAGCGCCGCGGCCTTGTCGGTGCGCTCCCAGGTGAAGTCGTGATCCTCGCGACCGAAATGCCCGTAGGCAGCGGTCTTCTGATAGATCGGGCGGTGCAACTGCAGGTCGGCCCGGATCGCCGCCGGCCGCAGATCAAAATGCTCAGAGATCAGCTCCAGGATCTTCTGGCGCTCGACGTTCTCAGTCCCGAACGTCTCCACCATCAACGACACCGGCCGCGCCACCCCAATCGCATACGCCACCTGCACCTCCGCCCGGGACGCCAGCCCCGCCGCGACCACGTTCTTGGCCACATACCGCGCCGCATACGCCGCCGACCGGTCGACCTTGGACGGATCCTTACCCGAGAACGCCCCACCCCCATGCCGCGCCATCCCCCCATACGTATCCACGATGATCTTGCGGCCCGTCAACCCACAATCCCCCATCGGACCGCCAATCACAAACCGGCCCGTCGGATTGACCAAAAACGACCGCTTCAACTCCCGCGCGTCATACAAATCCCCCGGCAACACCGGCACCACCACGTGCTCCCACAAATCATCGGCGATCAACGACTCCGCCCCATCCCGATGCTGCGTCGAGATCAACAACTTCTCGACCCCCACCGGCCGCCCATCCCGATACCGCACCGTCACCTGCGTCTTGCCATCCGGCCGCAAATACGGCACCCGCTCAGCCTTACGCACATCCGCCAAACGCTTCGCCAACTTATGCGCCAACGAAATCGGCAACGGCATCAACTCATCCGTCTCATCAGACGCATAGCCAAACATCATCCCCTGATCCCCCGCCCCCGCCAAATCCAACGCATCATCATCACCCGGATCCGTCCGCGACTCATACGCCAAATCCACCCCCTGCGCAATATCCGGCGACTGCTTATCAATCGCGTTGATCACCGCACACGTATGAAAATCAAACCCAAACTGCGCATCCACATACCCAATCTCCCGGATCGTCGACCGCGCGACCTCCTGAATATCAACATACGTAGACGTCGTAATCTCCCCCGAAACCACCACCAACCCCGTATTCACCAACGTCTCACACGCCACCCGACCCTGCGGATCATCCCGCAACACCGCATCCAACACCCCATCAGAAATCTGATCGGCCACCTTATCCGGATGACCCTCGGTCACCGACTCCGACGTGAACAGGTACTCGTGGGTATCGGTAAGCGCAGTCATGTGATCTGAGACGGAACTCCGGGGGTCGTTTGCGAGGTCGAGAGACTAGCGTGGCAGGGCTAAGCGGCCGGATCGGGGGCGCCGCGGTCCCTGCGCCTTTCGGCGAGCCGGGACGAGCCCCTGCGCTCGTTGCGCTCGACGAAGTCGATCACGAGCGGGATGCCCTCCATCCGGTAGCGGTCGCGCAGCCGGTTCTCGATGTAGTAGGCGTAGTCGCGGGTGACACGGGCGCGAGAGTTGACCTGGATCGAGAACCGGGGCGGCCGTTCGCCGGTCTGGCTCATGAACAGCAGCTTCAGGCGGTGGTCCCGGGGGCCGGCGCCCGACGGCGGCTGGCGGTTGGAGGTGGCATCCGACAGGAACCGGTTTAGCTGCGGGGTGGGGATCCGGGTGCGGCTGCGGTCGGCCAGGCCGATCACCTCGACCAGCAGCCGCTCGACGTGCCGGCCGGTCTTTGCGCTCGCGGTCAGCACCCGCGGGCGGAGCCGCAGCTTCTGATGCGCGCGGGCACGCTCGAAGTCCAGGTCGACGTTCTCGGCGATGTCCCACTTGTTCAGCGCCAGCGCCGTGGCGCAGCCGCTGCGCATCGCCAGCTCGGCGATCCGCAGGTCCTGGGCGGTGATCCCGGCGGTGGCGTCGCACACCACCAGGGCCACGTCGGCGCGCTCGGCGGCCCGCCGCGAGCGCAGCGTCGTGTAGTACTCGACTGATTCGGAGACCTTGGATTGGCGCCGCAGGCCTGCGGTGTCGATCAGCGTCAGCTCGCGGTCCTCGAACCTCATCGGCAGGTCGATCGCGTCGCGGGTGGTGCCGGCGACCGGCGAGACGATCACCCTGGGCGCGCCGAGGAAGCGGTTGACCAGCGACGACTTGCCCACGTTGGGGCGCCCGATCACAGCCAGCCGCACGGGGTCGGAGCCGTCGCCGGCGGCCTCGTCGGCGTCGGGCGCGAGCTCGACGATGCGGTCGAGCAGGTCGCCGGTCCCGAGCCCCTGGGCTGCCGAGATCGGGATCGGCTCCCCCAGGCCGAGCCCGTGGAAGTCCGCCGCAAGTGGCACCTCGCCGACCGTGTCGACCTTGTTGGCGGCCACCAGCACCGGCAGCGACTGGCGCCGCAGCAGGTCGGCGAGGTCGAGGTCCCCGGGACGCGTCCCCGCACGGGCGTCCACCACCAGCACGACCGCGTCGGAGTCGGCGAGCGCCGCGCGGACCTGCTCCTGGATCAGCCCGGCCATCTCCGCGCGGTCCTCGAGGTCGACCCCGCCGGTGTCGATCAGCGTGATCGGCCGGCCGTTCCAGTCGGTCCGGATCTCCTTGCGGTCGCGCGTGATGCCGGGCGCCTCGTGCACCACGGCCTCGCGCGACTCGCTGAGCCGGTTGACCAGCGACGACTTCCCGACGTTCGGGTATCCCACGATTGCGACCTTCACAGTGCAGCTGAGGCTAGCTGCCGCGGACGAGTTCGGCGATTCGCGCCACCACCTGCTCGACGGTCAGCCCGGTGCTGTCGAGCTCGACGGCGTCATCTGCCCTGACCAGCGGTGAGTGCTCGCGGGTGCGATCCCGCTCGTCGCGGGCCGTCAGGTCGGCGAGCACCTCGGTGGGGTCGACGCCGAGCTCGGCCGCCCGGCGGCGGGCGCGTTCGGCGGGTTCGGCGGTGAGGAACACCTTGACGTCGGCGTGCGGCGCGACCACGGTGCCGATGTCCCGGCCCTCGGCCACCCAGTCGCCGTGGGAGATCAGCCGGCGCTGCTCGGCGACCATCGCCGATCGCACGCTGGGATCGGCCGCTGCCCGCGAGGCGCCGTCGGCAACCACGGCGGTGCGGATCGCGTCGCTGACGTCGCGGCCGTCGAGCGTGATCCGCTCGCCGAGCTCGATGTGGAGCTGCGGTGCGACTTGCGCCGGTGGCAGACCTCGCTCTGAAGCCGCCAGCGCGACGCACCGGTACATCGCCCCGGAATCGAGGTACGTGAACCCGAGCGCATCCGCAACCCCGCGCGCAACCGTCGACTTGCCCGACCCCGCGGGCCCGTCGATCGCCACGATCGTCATCCGCGGCTCACGCGATCAGCGTCGCGACGTCGGCGCCGAACCTCGGGTACGAGACCGCCGCGGCCTCCATCCCGACGACCTCGACGCCGTCGCACGAAGCCAGCCCGGCGACCGCGCCCAGCAGCGCCAGGCGGTGGTCGCCGTGGGCGTCGATCGTCCCGCCGCGCAACCCTCCCCCGCCCTGGACCACGAACCCGTCGGGAGCCGCCTCGATCTCGGCGCCCAGCCCGCGCAGCCCGTCGACGACGGTGGCGATCCGGTCAGATTCCTTCACCCGCAGCTCGGCGGCGCCGCGGACCACCGTCTCGCCCTCGGCAAAGCAGCCCAGCAGCCCCACCAGCGGCAGCTCGTCGATCGCCAGCGGCACCTCGTCGGCCTCGACGACGGTGCCGCGCAGCGCTCCCGCGCGGACCTCGAGGTCGCCCGCGGGCTCGCCCGGCGCGAGCGACCCGACCGGCTCGACGTCGGCGGTCACGGCCGCCCCCATCCGCTCGAGGATCCGCAGGATCCCGCCGCGGGTCCAGTTCGTCCCGACTCCCTCGAGCACGATCTCTGAGCCGGCGATCAGGACGCCGGCGGCGATCAGGAACGCCGCCGAGGAGAGGTCGCCGGGGACCTCGACATCGCCCAGCTGCAACCGGTCCACGCTCCCGACCGTAGTCCGCAGCCGGCCGCCGGCGCCGGGCTCGCGGCTCACCGTCGCCCCGGCCGCCAGCAGCATCCGCTCGGTGTGGTCGCGCGACGGGACGGTCTCGACAACGGTCGTCGAGCCGGTGGCCAGGCCGGCCAGCAGAGTGCACGACTTCACCTGAGCGCTGGCGACCGGCAGCTCGTACTCGATCCCGGTCAGCGCCGCGCCCCGCACCGTGAACGGCGGGAACCGCCCCTCCCGCGCGTCGATCTCGGCGCCCATCAGCCGCAGCGGTTCGGCGATTCGGTCGACGGGCCGGCGCCGGATCGAGGCGTCGCCGTCGAGCTCGAAGCTCGCGCCCTCCTGGCCGGCCAGCCACCCCGGGAGCAGGCGCATCAGCGTGCCGGCGTTGCCGACGTCGATCGGCTCCGCCGGCGGCTGCGCTCCGCGCAGTCCGCGGCCGCGGATAACCAGCTCGCCGTCGCGCACCGCGACGCTCGCTCCGAGCGTCCGGACGGCGTTCAGCGTCGAGTTCGTGTCCTCGGCGTCGAGGTAGTTGCGGACCCGCACGGGCTCCGAGCCCATCGCCGCGATGATCGCCGCCCGGTGCGAGATCGACTTGTCCGACGGCACCCGCACCCGGCCGCGCAGCGGTCCCGATGGCTCGAAGCGGACGTTCACGCCCGTGCCACCGGGAAGCCGAGCTTGATCACGAGCTCCTCGGCGCGGCGCGCCGGCGCGGCGCCCGAGATCCACAGCGCGACCACGCCCTCGGTCATGTCAGCGGCGGGATACAGCGCCATGTCGGTGATGTTGACGCCGGCGCGGCCGAGCTCGAGCGCGAGCTGGGCGATCACGCCGGGCCGGTTGGGCACCGAGGCGCGCAGCTCGAACAGCGGCCCGCCCGCGAGCTGGCCCTCGAGCAGCCGCTTGCGGTCGGCCGCGGCGGCATCGTTCCACGCGGTCACGCGCTCGTCGTCGCCGGCGCGCAGCGCGTCGCGGACCTGCTCCAGCCGGGCGATCGTCTGGTCGATCTCGACCGCCAGCGCGTCGCGGTTGGAGAGGTAGATGTCGGTCCAGATTGCGCTCGGCGCACCGGCCACGCGGGTGGCGTCGCGGAAGCTCGGCCCGGTCGCCGGCAGCCGCTCGTCGCCGTCCGCCAGCACCCGCGCCGCCTGGGCGACGAGCACGTTGGCGAACACGTGCGGGAGGTGTGAGACCGTGGCCAGGATCGTGTCGTGGGTCTCGGGGTCGATCGCGTCCGGGTGCGCGCCGAGGCTGCGCAGCAACCGGTGCAGGCGCTCGTAGAGCATCCCCGAGGTCTGTGCGGACGGCGTCAAGAACCAGGTCGCGCCCTCGAACAGGTCCGAGCGAGCGTGCCTGACCCCGGCGGTCTCGGCGCCGGCCAGCGGGTGGCCGCCGACGAACCGCGGGTCGGCGTGGGCGGCGACGATCGCGCGCTTGGTCGAGCCGACGTCGGTGACCACGCAGTCCTCCCCGGCCGCCGCGAGCGCCTCGCCCACCGTCCGGTCAAGCGCGCCGACCGGCGTGGCCACGAACACCGCCTCGGCGTCTGCGACGCAACCGGCGATCGAGTCGCAGATCCGGTCGATCGCCCCGAGCTCGCGCGCGAACTCGAGCGCCTCGGGCGCGGCGTCATAGCCCGATACGGTCGCGTCGGCCCGCTCGCGCGCGGCGAGCCCCACGGAGCCGCCGATCAGCCCCACGCCGAGGACCGCAATCCGCATCTCGAGTGCCCGCCGCCGGATGCGGCGGCGCTAGCGACTACCTCTCGCCCGGCGCGCCCGGACCGACTCGGCCAGGCCCTCGAGCACCCCGACGGTGGTGTTCCAGTCGATGCACCCGTCGGTGATCGACTGGCCGTAGGTGAGCTCGCTGGGTGGGACCAAATCCTGGCGCCCGGCGACCAGGAACGACTCGATCATCACGCCGATGATCGAGCCGTCGCCGGCGGCGATCTGGCGGCCGACCTCGGCCGCCACCTCGGGCTGGAGCTCGGGGCGCTTGCCGCTGTTGTCGTGCGAGACGTCGATCATCAGCCGCTGGTCCAGGCCGGCCGCCTCGAGCACCGCCCGGGCGCCGGCCACCGACTCGGCGTCATAGTTGGTCCCCTCGGTGCCGCCGCGCAGGATCACGTGGCAGTCGGCGTTGCCGCGGGTGTAGTGGATCGCCGGCGTGCCATCGAAGTCGATCCCCGCGAACGCGTGGCGTGCGGCGGCGGCGCGGACCGCATCGGCGGCGACCTGCACGTTGCCGTCGGTACGGTTCTTGAAGCCCACCGGCATCGACAGGCCGGAGCCGAGCTGGCGGTGGATCTGGCTCTCGGTGGTGCGAGCGCCGATCGCGCCCCAGCTGACCGCGTCGGAGATGTACTGCGGGGTGATCGGGTCCAGGAACTCGCACCCAACCGGCAGCCCCAGCGCCAGCACCTCGAGCAGCACGTGCCGAGCCCGCCGCAGGCCCTCGTTGACGTCGCCCGACCCGTCCAGATGGGGGTCGTTGATCAGGCCCTTCCAGCCGGTGGTGGTGCGCGGCTTCTCGAAGTACACCCGCATCGCCACGCACAGCTCTTCACTCAGCGCCCGCGCCTGGCCGACCAGCCGGCTGGCGTACTCGACCGTGGCCTGCGGGTCGTGGACGCTGCACGGACCGACCACGGCCAGCAGCCGGTCATCGGCGCCGTCGAGGATCGCGTGCACGTCGGTCCGGCCACCGACGACGACCTGGGAGTGCCACTCTGTCAGCGGGAGGTCCTGGAGCAGGTGGCGCGGGGGCACCAACGGCTCGAGCCGCTCGATCCGCTGGTCGCGGACCGGATCGGCAGGCTGGATTCGGCTCGTTGCCATGAGCCTCAGGCGGTCGCGTCGGCCACGAGCTGAGCTTCCGAGAGCACCTTGCCCGCGACCGCGGCGGCGGCGTGCACCCGCTCGGCGTAGCGCGCGAACTCGCCGGCCGCGAGCGCCTGGGGCCCGTCGCAGATCGCCTCGTCGGGGTTGGGGTGCACCTCGACGATGATCCCGTCGGCACCGGCCGCGGCGGCCGCGAGCGACAGCGGTCCGACGAGGTCGCGGCGACCGGCGGCGTGGCTGGGGTCGACGATCACCGGCAGGTGGCTGAGCTCCTGGAGCACCGGCACGGCCGTCAGGTCGAGCGTGAACCGATAGGCGGGCTCGAACGTGCGGATCCCGCGCTCGCACAGCATCACCGCCTCGTTGCCCTCCTTGAGGATGTACTCGGCGGCCATCAACAGCTCCTCGAGCGTGGCCGACAGACCGCGTTTGAGCAGCGCCGGACAGCCGCTGCGGCCGATCTCGGTGAGCAGCGTGTAGTTCTGCATGTTGCGGGCGCCGATCTGGATCACGTCGGCCACCTCGAGCACGTCGTCGAGATCGCGCAGGTCCATCAGCTCGGTGACGATCGGCAGTCCGGTCTGCTGCTTGGCCTCGGCCAGCAGCCGCAGGCCAGCCTGCCCGAGACCGTGGAACGCGTAGGGCGAGGTGCGGGGCTTGTAAGCGCCGCCGCGCAGCATCGCCGCGCCGGCGTCGCCGACCGCATGCGCGGTCTGCAGCAACTGTTCGCGCGACTCGACCGTGCACGGCCCGGCGATCATCGCGAAGTGCTCGCCGCCGAGCTTGCGCCCGGCGATCTCGAGCACGGTGCGCCGGCCGTCGCGGAACTGCGAGGAGGCAAGCTTGTAGGGCTTGAGGATCGGGACCATGCGGTCGACGCCGGGGGCGCCCTCGAGGTCGATCCGGGCGATGTGCTCGCGGTCGCCGATCGCCCCGATCACGGTCAGCTCGCTGCCGGTCACGATGTGCGCCCGCGCGCCCACCGCCTCGACCCGTTCGATGACGGCCTCCACCTCCTGTTCGGTGGCCGTTGGTTTCATCACGATCATCATTTCTCTGGTCCTCTCTGCGAAATCGAACTCTAGGGAAGGGGGTTGCCCTGGGGCCGCACGGCAGCGACGCCGGGGGCGGGACGGGGACGGCGCTCGGCTTTCGAAGCGTGCTCGCGCGCACCAGCGGCGGCGAACGCAGGGGTAAAGGGCCGAGCGCCTAGCTAAATCGCCAGGACCAGACGCAGGGGCAGCCGGGATAAGCGCAAGTGTGGCTGCCGGACGTCATCGGACGCTGGGTTCTATCAGAACCCTTCCGGCCTGCCAAGCCCGGCTCCCGGCCCGAGGAGGGGTCATTGATGAAAAAAGGTCTGCTATTGCGACCTTTTTCATCACGCAGCACGCAGGACCTCGCCCAGCACCCGCACGAATCGCTCGTTCTCGGACTCGGTTCCGACCGTCACCCGCAGCGCGCACTCGCGCCCCAGCGACTCCCCGGCGCGCACCAGGACCCCGCGGTCGCGCAGACCCGCGACCAGCGCCGGCTCGTCACAGTCCTCGGGCAGGTGCAGCCAGATGAAGTTCGCGTCGGAGTGGGCCACCCACAGGCCGAGCCCGCGCGTCCCCTGCTCGAGGTCGAGCCGCGCCGCGATCGTCTGGGTCACACGCTGCTCCACCGCGTCCTGGTGCTTGAGCGCCTCGACCGCCCCGGCCTGCGCGGCGCCGTTGAGGTAGAACGGCTGACGCAGCTGGTCGACCGCGGTGCGGAACGACTCCGAGGCGCATAACGCGTAGCCGACGCGCAGCGCCGCCAGCCCGTAGACCTTCGAGAACGTCCGTAACAGCACCAGGTTCGGATAGCGCCGCAGCAGCTCGACCGACGCGTAGGAGTCGCCGAGGCCGAGCGAGAACTCGCAGTAGGCCTCGTCGAGGATCACGCAAACGTGTCTGGGTACCCCGTCCAGGAACTCCTCGATCCGGTCCAGGCCGACCGACGTCGAGGTCGGGTTGTTCGGGTTGCAGATCAGCACCAGGCGGGTCGCGACCGTGATCTCGGCGGCGATCGCGTCGAGGTCGTGGCGATCGTCGTCGTCGAGCGGCACCTCGATGGCGCGGGCGCCCGACGCGGCCGCCAGGTGCGGGTACACGCTGAACGCCGGCCACGCGTACACGACCTCGGCTCCGGGCTCGAGCAGCGCCTCGCCCGCGGCCAGCAGGATGTCGCAGGAGCCGTTGCCCAGCGCGATCCGTTCGGGCGGGATCCCATACCGGTCAGACAGCGCGCGGCGCAGCGGCACGTAGGCCGGGTCCGGGTACCGGTTGGCGCCCATGATCGCCCCCTGCGCGGCCTCGATCACCTCGGGCAGCGGCGCGAAGCAACACTCGTTGGAGGCGAGCATCGCCATGTCGGCGCCCAGGTCGTAACCGGACGCCACCGGGTACACGGGAATCCGGCGGATCCTGTCGGCGAACTCGAGTGGGCTCATCGGTAAGTCCTGCGGCACCGAGAGTGCCCGGCGGTGGATGGATCGCAAGGACGCAGGACCGAAGGCGTAGCGGAGCTACGTCGAGGTCCGAGGACGCAGCGAGACGCCGCCGACGGGCGCTCGAATGGCGCATGACTTACTGATGGGTCCACTGGTGCCACGGGTTCTATTGTGCCGACTCGAGGTCGGCTCGGAGCGAGCGGGCGTCGCCGAGGTACACGTGCCGCGGCTCGTGGTCGTCGGGGGCGTAGTAGTGGACCATCACCCGGATCACGCTGGGCAGCGAGCCGGGCACCGGGATCTCTCGCGCGCACAGCAACGGCACCCGGCTGAGCCCGAGCCGTCGTGCCGCGACCGCGGGGAACTCGGCGTCGAGGTCGTCGGTCAGCGTGAAGATGCAGCTGACCATCTGGTCGGGCCCGAGCTCGTTGCGCACGATCAGCTCGCGCATCAGCTCGTCGGTCGCGTCGATGATCGCCTGCGGTTCGTTCGCCGCGACGGTATTGGCTCCGCGGAGGGCGAACAGACGCACGGCGCGGGATTGTGCCAGACCGCTACTGCACCGTCGCTGACCCGTTCAGTAGTTCGGGTCCGGCGGACCGCTGCGGCTGCCGGCGAGCTCGTACACCGCGGCGCAGCCGAACCGTCGCTCGGATTTCACCAGCGATCCGAGCTCGCGGCGCAGGTTGCCCCTGGCCTTGCAGTCGGCGAGCACGAACCGCGCGTCGGTGCGGGTGAGCAGCGTGTGCAGCGTGGCCCGGTCGAGCGTGCCGTCGAACAACCGCTGGGCGATCACCGAGCGTGCCGTGCAGTCGGGCTCGGACCACAGGCAGTCGCCCAGCAGCGTGTTTCGGCCGGTGATGCCGGGGAGTGTCGAGCCCAGGTAGCCGTTGGTGACGACGCCGCCGGGCGTGGGGTTATGGGCGAGGTAGTTGAGCGCGTCGCGCTCGTCGGCGGTGATGAAGTTGGCGTTGCCCGCGGTCGGCTTGGCCAGCGTCGAGGCGTAATAGAGCTCATATCCGGTGGCCGGGATCGCGAACGCCGCCACCAGGATCCCGCCCACCAGCCGGGCGCGCGGGATGCGGCTGAAGCCGATGCTCTGCAGCCCCTCGATCGCCAGCACCGACAGCGGGAAGGTGATCCCTTGGAAGGAGTGAAGCGGGGTCGCGGCAACGCCCGTGCCGGACACCACGTAGACCCCGAACGCGACCAGCGGCCAGCAGCGGGTGGCCGCCGCCAGGAACGTCCGCGGGCGGTGCCGGTAGGCCAGCGCGGCCGGGATCAGCAGCGGCACGATCGCGATCACGATCGCGTCGAGCGGGAACGAGTGCTTGCTGGACTCGCGCGCCAGATGCCAGGCCAGGTCGGTGCGGGTGAGGATCACGTAGTAGAGCAGCGGCAGCGCGGTCAGCCCGATGCTCAGGACCGCCAGCCAGACGCGCGAGCGCGTGACCGGACGCGTGCGCCACAAGACGACCTCGCTGGCCACGATCAGCGCGATCAGCGCCTCGCCCTGCCACGGGTGAAGCAGGCTCGCCGCCGCCCCGAACAGGCCCGGGACCCAGCTGATCCGGCCCGCGCACGACGCCTTGTCGTAGGTCAGCAGCCCACCGGCCAACGCGGCCAGCGCGATCAGGCCGTACGTGTAGCCCCAGGAGAGGAAGCCGGGCCACAGGTCGCCGAGCACCCCGACGCTCCCGAACACGATCGTGAAGCACCCGAAGAACAGGATCAGCACGAGCGCTGCCCGGCGCGGCCACAGTCCGGACAGGCTGCGGCGGGCGAACGCGCGCGCCGCCCAGAAGCAGGTCACGACCGCCACCGGCTTCCACAGCAGCAGCGCGAGCCATGGCGCCATCCCCAGCGCCGTCAACCCCGCCGAGATCATGACCGCCGGCTGGAAGTAGTCGTGCGGCGTCGGGTGAAGGACGTACAGGTTCGACGACAGCACGTGGTTGGACGCGTCGCGGATCCAGGACAGGTACTGCTGCTGGTCGACGATGTAGACGCCGTCGGTGCCGGTCCACACCTGGTGGTTGACGATCACCTGCCACAGGTCGAGGCCCAGCACCCACAGCGAGATGAGCCCGAACACCGCCAGGACAGACAGGTCGAAGCGGTCGATGCGGGGCGCACGAGGCCGTGCCCGGACCTGCGCGGGAGCGCGATCCAGGACCGTCTCAGGCGCGTCTGCGACTTCCGTCTCAGCGCGCATAGACCGCCGACGCTAACACCGCACCGGTAACCACGACGTCAAGCGGCTATTTCTCGAGCTTCTGCTGAAGCACCTGCGAGGTGTGGCCAGCAGGGGTGTTGAGCGGGTTCAGGCCGTGCGCGAACAGGAACATGTCGGTCACGGGCATGAACGTCAGCACCAGGAACACGGTCAGCCCGAGCGCCGCCTGGCGTAGCCGCAGGTTGGTGCTCAACGCTGCCAGCGGCAGCAGCCACACCACGTACCAGGGGACCAGCCAGGCGAGGCTGAGGATCAGCGCGAACGTGGCCCAGCCGGCGCCGGCGAGCCAGTCGCGGCGACGACGGATCAGCAGCGCGACGACGACCACCAACGCGATGTTGGACAAGCGCAGCACGCCATGGGTGCCGCCGCCGAGGCCGGCCACCAGCCCGAACAGGTTCGGGAAGCTCCAGTTGGTCAGCAGCGTGGCCTGATCGGACAGATTCGGAAGCGCGAAGCCGAACAGCGCGAGGTCCATCGCCAGCAGCGGGATCCCGGCGATCACGCAGCCCTCGATGATCCGCCGGCGCCTGATGTTGGGCCGCGCCGCGATCAGCAGGAACGGCAGAAGCAGGCCCGCCGTGAACTTGACCGCGATCGCGACCATCACCATCGCCCCGGCCGAGCGGTCGCGGTGCGACAGCAGCAACGCCACCGCGGCGGTCGACGGGACCAGCATGAAGAAGTCGTTGTGGAAGCCCGGGATCGCGTACATCAGGAAGATCGGGTTGGCGGCCACGAACACCACGGCGAACCGCGGGTCGCGCCCGAGCGCGCGAGCGCACTGTCCGACCAGCCCGATGAACGTGAGGCTCATCAGCACGGTGGCCACCTTCAGGATCCAGTAGGCGACCGGCACCGGCAGCCACGCCAGCGGATACGTGAGCGCTGTGAACAGGGGTCCGTAGGGGCTGCGCAGGTGGTGCCAGGTGCTGAACCTGTACACCGGGTCGTGCGCCTCCTGAGCGATCACGTTCGTGTACGGGTTCAGGTGGTGAAGGCCGCCCAGCCGCGCGTAGCCGAGGTAGTTGAACAGGTCGGTCAGCTGCTGGGGCGGGCTCAGCAGCAGGATCGCGTGCAGCGCGATCACCGTGATCACGATCAACCGCAGCGACAGCGTGTTCACCGTGGCCAGCAGCGCGGCGTAGGCGATCAGCATCGCCACCAACACGACGCTGAGCCCGATGTTCAGGCCGTGAGGGCTGCCGAGCAGGCTGGCGAACACTCCGTGCAGCACGTGCAGTGGGCCCGACTCCCAGCTCGGATAGGAGACGGTGCTCTGCGGGACCAGCACCGACGCGCCCGCGGTCGCGAACGCCACGACCAGGAAAATGCCGACCAGCAGCACCGCGATCGCGCGCTTGCCGCCGAGCGGCGCGAGCGCCTGCTGCAGCCTCGGCAGCGCGCGGTCGACCCCCAGCGAAGGGATCCGCGGAAGCGCGACCGAACCGTCACCGCTCTGCCCGGTGCCGGCACCCGCTACCGACCCCGTGGCGAGCACGGAGTTATCCAGCTGGCCCGAATCTTGGCTCATCTATCGGAGATACTGCCTTTCGCGACGTAAGGACACTTGCGACGGCGATTGCGATCTGGTTAAGGTCTTCCTCGATCTTGACGCGGGCGAACATGATTTGGATGTTCGCTTGGCGGCCGGACATGCGCGAGATCAGCGGCCCTCGACGGCTGGCGGGGCTTGGGTCTTATTCGGGCTGACTTCGCTCGGAGCCTGCACCGCTGCCGCCGGCTGCCTGCAGCGCGGCGAGCTCGGCGGCGGTCAGCCGGCGGTGCTGGCCGGGTCTCAGGTCGCCCAGCTCGAGCGGGCCGAAGCGGACCCGCACGAGCGAGCGCACGCGGTGCCCGACCGCTTCGCACATCCGCTTGATCTGCCGGTTGCGACCCTCGTGGATCGTGAACTCGAGCCCGCGTTCGCCGAGGCGCCGCACGCGCGCCGGAGCTGTCCGCCCGTCGTCGAGCACCACGCCCCGTCGCAGCGCCCGGAGCGTCGCGTCGGAGACCGGCGGGTTGGCGACGGTCGCGCGATAGGTCTTGTCGACCTCGAATCGGGGATGGGTCAGCCGGTGGGCCAACTCGCCGTCGTTGGTGAGCAGGATCAGCCCGGTCGTGTCGATGTCAAGCCGCCCGACCGGGTACAGCCGCAGGTCAGAGGCCACCAACGACACGACCGTGCGACGCCCCTGCGGGTCACGCGCGGTCGAGACGACGCCGGCCGGCTTGTTGACGGCGTAGACGACGCGCGCACCGGGCGGCGACAGCGGCTCGCCGTCGACCGCGATCGGCTCGGCGCCGTCGACGTCACGGGCCGGGTCGGTGACCGTCACCCCCGCGACCGTCACGCGCCCGGCGCGGATCACGTCCTCGCTGGCGCGACGCGAGCCGACCCCGGCGTGGGCTAGGTACTTGGCGAGGCGCACGCCCTGCCACCATAGGGCTCACCACAGAATTAGCACCGATGGACCTGCAACTGCTCAATCGAACGCTCGCCGAACTCGGCGAGCCGCGGTATCGCGCCAGCCAGATCTGGCGTTGGACCGCGCGCGGCGCCGGCGGCTTCGACGCGATGACCAACCTGCCGCTGACGCTGCGCAGCGCGCTGACCGACGCGGTGCCGTTCTCGACGCTGACGCTCGAGCGCGAGGCCCACTCCGCGGACGGCACGATCAAGGCGCTGTTCTCCACCCACGACGGGCGGCCGGTCGAGGCGGTGCTGATGCGCTACCGCGATGGGCGCCGCTCGCTGTGCCTGTCGTCGCAGTCCGGCTGCCCGCTGACCTGCCGGTTCTGCGCCACCGGCCAGATGCGCTTCGGGCGCAACCTGACCGCTTCGGAGATCGTCGACCAGGCGCTTCACTTCCGCCGGATCGAGGACGTCGACCACGCGGTGTTCATGGGCATGGGCGAGCCGATGATGAACCTCGACGGCGTGCTCGGGGCCTGCGAGCGCCTGCCTGAGATCGGGATCACCAACCGCCGCACGGCTGTGTCCACGGTCGGCTGGATCCCCGGGATCGAGCGGTTGACGGCGACCCCGATGCCGCTGCGCCTGGCGCTGTCGCTGCACGCCGCCGACGAGGCGCTGCGCTCGGAGCTGATGCCGGTCAACGACCGCTTCCCGCTGTCCGATGTGCTCGCAGCGTGCCGTGACCACTACGAGCGCAAGCGCCGCCGGGTGTTCATCGAGTACGTGATGCTCGCCGGCGTCAACGACTCACACGCCCAGGCCTCGCAGCTGGCCGAGGTCCTCGACCCGTCGATCTTCAAGGTCAACCTGATCCCGTTCAACCCGACCGGTTCGGAGTTCCAGGGCTCGAGCCCGAAGGCGATCGAGGCGTTCAAGGCCGAGCTCGAGCGCCACGGGCTGACCGCGACCGTGCGGCTCACGCGCGGGCGCGACATCGACGCCGCCTGCGGGCAGCTAGCGGCCGCCCCCCGTAGGTGACGACCGCCGCCGCGCGCGCAGTCAACTAATCCTGCCCGCGAAGGCTTGCCGCCGGGCCCGGCGCGCCCATACAGTCGCAGCACAATGGCGAGCGAGCTACGCAACCTCGATCCCGACCGGGCCGCGACGCTGGCGAAGCTGTGCGAGGCGATCGTGCCCGGGAGCGCGCGGGTCGGACCGGTGGTCTACATCGACGCGGTGCTGTCGCGGATGCCCGCGGGCGAGCGCGACGCCGTGATCGGCGGCATCGACGCGCTGGCCGACGCCGCCGCCGGCGGCGAGCCGGCGCTCCGCGAGCACGCGACGGGGCCGGCGTTCCTGCAGATCAGGGCGCTCGCGGTCGAGGCGTTCTACAGCGACTTCGTCGCCCCGGGCGCGCCGGGGCCGGGCGCGTATGAGGAGATCGACTTCAACTCGCCGCTGGCCATGCGGATCGCCAAGGACTGGTCGTTCATGGGAATCGGCACGTGAGCGAGCGTTTCGAGGTCGTGGTCGTGGGCTCGGGCGCCGGGGGCGGCGTGGTCGCCGGCGAGCTGGCAGCGATGGGCCGCTCGGTGCTGTTGCTCGAGGCCGGCGGCCATCACACCGCCGAGGAGTTCGTGCGCTGGGAGGCCAGGGCGGGCCACGACCTGTGGTGGCCGCTGCGGTTCGCGTTCCCGGCGGGTGACCCGGGTCTCGGACCGGTGGTCCTGATCGGCGGCCGCTGCGTCGGCGGCAGCACCACGATCAATACGAAGGTGGCGCTCCGTGCGTCCCAGCGCGAGCTCGACAAGTGGCAAGCCGCCAGCGGGCTGCGCAACGAGCGGGGCGACCCGATCTCGCGCGCCGACCTCGATCCGTATTACGACCGCGTGGAGCGCTACCTGGGCGTACGGGAGCGGACCGACTGGGACCTCAAGCGCTGCGTCCAGACCGCCAAGCGCGGGTTCGCCGCCGTCGGCGCCGAGCTCGAGCCGGTGCGGATGTACACCGACGAGAACTGCGGCCAGTGCGGCTCCTGCCTGCAGGGTTGCCCCACCAACTCCGGCAAGTCGACGCTCAACACCTACATCCACCACAACCTCCCCGGCGGCGCGCTCACCCTGCGCCCGGACTCGACGGTCGGGCGGATCGTGATCGACGACCGCGGGGATGGGCCCGAGGCCACCGGCGTCGAGTACGCCGATGCGGCCGGAGAACTGCATCGGGTCGACGCCGACGTGGTCGTGGCGGCGTGCGGTTCGCTGTCCACGCCGCTGCTGCTGCTGCGCTCCGAGGTGCCCAACCGGATGATCGGACGGACGCTCGGGCTGCACCCGGCGCAGTTCGTGTTCGGGCGGTTCGACGAGCCCCAGGACGCGCACATGGTCGCGCCGATCACCAGCCACTGCAGCCAGTTCGCCGCCGACGACGCCGGCGGGTTCGTGGTCGAGGCCGTGACCGTGCAGGACCCGATCGGGTTCGCGGCCAGCCTGTGTGATCAGCAGGGGCCGATGTGGGGCCAGCCGCTGGTCGAAGCGGCGCGCCAGTACCGCCATTGGGTCGGTCTGCTGAACATGTCAAACGACGACAACAACGCCCGGGTGGAGCTCGGCCCCGACGGCGGCGAGCGATTCGTGTGCGACTTCCAGCCCAACGAGCTCGAGCGGATCCGCGGCGCTCTTGATTTCTCCCGCCGGGTGCTCGAGGCCGCCGGCGCCAAGCAGGTCCTGTGGTCGTCGCTGGCCACAACGCACATGCAGGGCAGCTGCCGGATGGGCAGCGACCCGTCGAACTCGGTGGTCGACAACCGCGGCGAGTCCCACGAGGTCAAGCGGCTGTACGTCGGTGACAGCTCGCTGATCCCGCGGACGTTGTCGGTCAACCCGTCGCTGACGATCATGGCGCTGGCCAGCCGGCTGGCCGAGCACTTACACGCCAACGCCAGTGGCTACCTCAGCGGGAGCGCTGCGCTCGCGGCTTAGTCCTCCTCGGACACCTGGTCCGCTCCGTCGTGCTCGGCGGGCTCGCCGCCGTCCGGGGCCGCCGCCCGGACCGCCTCGCCGCCTCCGGCACGCGCCTCGCCCGCCCTCAGCAGCCGCTCGCGCAGCTCCTGCTCGAGCTCCGGCTCGGGGTCGAACGCGCTGATGTCGGGGAGCTCCTCGAGCGAGCCCAGCCCGAACAGCCGCAGGAACAGCTCCGTGGTCCGGTAGAGGACCGCCCCGAACTGCGAGCGGCCGGCCTCCTCGATCATCCCGCGCTCGAGCAGCGTCGCCGCTGCCGACTCCGCTCCAACCCCCCGGATCCGCGCGATCTCGGGCCGCGACACCGGCTGCAGGTAGGCGACGATCGCCAGCGTCTCGGCCTGCGCCGGGGTCAGCGGCGGGGTCCGGGGACGCGCCAGCAGCCGCCGCGCGGCGTCCTCTGAGTCGGGGTGGCTCGACAGCGCGTAGCCGCCACCGAGCTCGCGTAACACCAGCCCGCGGCGCTCATACTCGTAGTGCTCGCGCAGGCGCTCGACCGCCGTCACCGCCTCGTGCAACTCGACGCCGGTGGCATCAGCCAGCGCGACCGCGCTGACCGGCTCGGCGCTGAGGAACAGCAGCGACTCGATCGTGCGCTCTAGCGTCTCGTCTGGGGAGTTCGTGTGCACTGGCTCGCCGTTCATCCGGCCACGCTCAACCGGCTCGCGGGGCAAGTGGTCCTCCGTGGAACGTTGCCCGGAGACCCACTAGAGGCCAGCGGCTGCACGGTGATGTCGCCGAACGGCTCGCCCTGGATCCAGGTCGCCTCGCCCTGCTTGTAGAGCTCGAGCAGCGCGAACAGCGTAACCGCGACCGTCACCCGGTCGGCGCGCGCCACCGCCTCGTCGAAGCTGAAGCTGCCGCGCCGCAGCAGCGACCGCAGCAGCGCCAGGCGCTCGGCGACCGTGACCTTGGCCGCGCCCATGTGGCGGATGTCGACCGGCTCGGGCAGCCGCAGCAGGCCCCCAATCGACCGGGCCAGCACCGCCGGGTCGTACACGGCGGCGGCGTCCTGCAACGGCGCCCGCCGCAGCGACGGCGGCAGCGGCGCCGAGCGGAAGCGGTAGCCGGACTGCTGCGCCAGCCGCTGCTGCAGGTGGTTGGCGGCGGCGCGGTAGCGGTGGGCGTCGAGCAGCCTGGCCAGCAGCTCCTCGGCCGCCTCGCCCGGGTCGAGCTCGATGATCTCCGGCTCCTCGCCGGGCAGCAGCAGCCGCGACTTCAGCTCCAGCAGCGCCGCGATCAGCACCAGGAACTCGGTGGCCGCCTCCAATTCGAGCTCTCCGCGCTGCTCGAGGTGATCGATGTAGGCGATCACGATCTCGGCCAGATCGACCTCCAGCAGGTCGATCTCCTCGCGGAGGATCAGCGTCAGCAGCAGGTCGAAGGGCCCGGCGAACACGTCGAGGTCGAGCTCGAGGTCAACGAGACGCATGGTCTGGGGACGTTATCGGGACCGCCGGACCGTTTCGGCAGGATCGAGACCGGATTTCCGCTATCAGCGGACGGGTCCGACGCCCATCGCCCGGCGGACATCGGCCACCGTGCCCGACGCGATCGCCTGGGCCTTGTCGGCGCCCTCGGCGAGGATCGCCTCCAGCCGCTGCTCGTCGCCGCGCAGCTCGGTGTAGCGCTCGCGGACCGGCGCCAGGTACTCGACCACCGCCTCGGAGACGGCCTGCTTGAACGCGCCGTAGCCGGACCCGTCGAACTCACGTTCGACCTCCTCGGGAGTCACTCCGCGGACGGCCGAGAGGATCTCGATCAGGTTCGAGATCCCGGCCTTGTCGGGGGCCCGCACGACGTCGGATCCCGAGTCCGTGACCGCCGAGCGGATCTTCTTGGTCACGGTCTCAGGCGCGTCGAGCACGAGCACGGTGCCCTGCTCGCTGCCGCCGGTGGTCGACATCTTGCGGTCGGGGAACTGCAGGTCCATGATCCGCGCGCCGACCTCGGGAATCCGCACCTCGGGCACCACGAGCGTGTCGCCGAAGCGCGCGTTGAAGCGCTCGGCCACGTCGCGCATCAGCTCCACATGCTGGCGCTGGTCATCGCCCACCGGCACCTCGTGGGCCCGGTAGGCGAGCACGTCGGCGGCCTGGAGCATCGGGTAGATGAACAGCCCGGCGGAGACCAGCTCGCGCTGGGAGCCGGACTTCTCCTTGAACTGGGTCATCCGGTTGAGGTCGCCGAAGCCGGTCACGCTCGACAGCAGCCAGCACAGCTCGGTGTGCTCGTGGACGTCGCCCTGGCGGAAGAAGATGCAGCGCTCGGGATCCAGCCCCGCGGCCAGCAGCGTCGCCGCGGTGTCATACACGGACTCGCGCAGCGCCGCGGGCTCGTAAGCGACCGTGATCGCATGGAGGTCGACCACGCAATAGATCGCGTCGCCGCGGTCCTGCCCGGCGACGTACTGGGTGATCGCGCCGATGTAGTTGCCCAGGTGCTTGCGCCCGGTGGGCTGGATCCCGGAGAAGATGCGCATCGCGGATGCGCAGGCTAGCTCAGGTCAGGGGATCAGCGCGCTTCCGGTCCGGGCGCCCGGACCCGACGAGGTGGCGCCACGCCGGCGATCGGCCGACACCGCCCAGGCGGCGATCAACCCGGCGATCCCGCCGCTCAGGTGCCCCTGCCAGGAGACGTTGCCCTGCGGCACCAGGCTCGACAGCAGCGCGGTTCCGAACACCGCGACGACGACGGCTCCGACCACCAGCTCGAGCACGTTGCGGCTGAAGAAGCCGCGGGCGAGCAGGTAGGTGGCGTAGCCGAACACGACGCCGCTGGCGCCGACGACCGGGGTCCCGGCCGACGACAGCAGCCACGTGCCCAGGCCGCCGAGCACGATCACGATCGCGGTCACCGCGGCCAACCGACGCAAGCCCTCCAGCGCGATGATCAGGCCCATGAACACGAACGGGATCGTGTTGCCGATCAGGTGCCCCCAGCTGGCGTGCAGGAACGGCGCGGTCAAGATGCCCCACAGCCGGCCGACGTCGTGGGGCCAGATCCCGTCTCGGTCGAGCGCGTAGTGATCGAACGTGTTGACCAGCTCGACCAGCCACATCACCGCGACCATCGCGATCAGCAGCTCGATCCCGCCTTGGCGGTCGGGGCCGGGGCGTGCCGGGGTCCGCGGCTTGGGCTCGGGGCTGGTCACGCTCATGGGGCAAATATAGACCTGCCGTCCCGCCGCCCAAGCGGCTTCTTCAACTATTCATACCCAGCACTTCCGCGGCCACCGCGAGCGCCACCTGGGCCCGCTTCTCGATCGCCGGCTCGAGCACGAACTCCTGCGGCGTGTGGGCGCCGCCGCCGCGGGGCCCGAGCCCGTCGATCGTGATCGGCACGGTCGCGGCGAAGTGGCTGGCGTCGCTGGCCCCGCCGCGCGAGGCGCCGACGATCGGGCGCCCCAGGCGCGCCGAGGCGCGCGCGAGCAACGGGCGAGTGGTCTCGATCGCGTCCATCCCTGGCCAGCGCCGATCCATCGCCGCTTCGAGCGCCACGCCGTCGACGTCGGCCGGGACCGCCGCGAGCACGTCGTCGAACGCATCCAGCTGGTCGGCGCGCATGTCGAACAGCAGCTCCCCCGAGGCCGGTACGACGTTGAACGCGTCGCCCGAGCGCATCACGGTCGGGACCACGCTGAGGTGCTGGGGGCCGCGGGGATCGTGGTGGCGCGAGAGCTCGAGCGCCGCGCCGGCCAGCCCGAGGAGCGCGTTGCGGCCCTGGTCGGGAGCGCTGCCCGAGTGCGCGGCCCGCCCCGCCGCCCTGACCCGCAGCGTCCCGGCGGCCTTGCGGCGGACGACCACGGCCTCGTCGCCGTCGGTGGTGAGTTGCCCGGCCTCGAAGCACAGGCAGGAGTCGTAGCCGGCGAATCGGGGCGGATGCACGAACGGCGACGTGCGCCACTCCTCGTCGGTGACGAGCACCACCGCGAGCTCCTCGAACCCGTCCGGCCGCTGCGCGAGCTCCCGCGCCAGCCCCAGCGACAGCACGACGCCGCCCTTCATGTCGGCGGTGCCGGGGCCGTACAGGCGATCGCCGTCGCGGCGCAGCGGGGCGTGGGAGTCGTGGGCGATCACGGTGTCCACGTGACCGAGCAGCAACATCCGGTCCGACCCGGTGCCGGAGATCGTCGCCACCAGGTCGGGGGCGCTGCCGTGGGTCGAGCAGGGCACCCGCTGCACCTGCGCCTGCTCGGGCAGCAGCGCGATGCACACTGCGATCGCCTCCTCGGCGCCGCCGACGTCGCCAGAGGGCGAGGAGATCGCCACCAGCGCCTCGAGCTCGCGCGGTGCCCGCCTGGCGATCCGAGCGGCGCCCGCCTCGATCAGCGCGTCCACGCGCCGGCCTCCTCACCGATCTCCGACAGCAGGTCGCCGGCGCTCAACGACCGCGGCGCGACGCGTTCGCGGGCGGCCCGTGCGGCCGCCCGGCACAGCGCCTCGTTGACCGGCGTGGGCACTCCGTGCAGCCGCCCCATCAGCACGATCTCGCCGTTCAGGTAGTCGGTCTCGACCGTGCCCGTCCCCCGTTGCAGACTCTGCCACGTCGACGAGCCCGGCCGCTGGTCACGGCGGACGCCCATCCGGTCCCAGCGAGCGCCGACGTCGGTGACCTCCCCGGCCTCGTGCTCGAGCCCGGCTGCGCTCAGCGCGGCCCTGCCCTCCTCGCGGGCCGCGTCCGCGAGCCGCTCGGCGTCGGGACCGTCGGCGAACGTCGCGTCGACGGCGTTGGCCAGGTTCAGGATCAGCTTGGCGTACTTCAGCCGCATCACGTCGTCGAACACGTGCGAGGAGAAGCGCGCGGCTTCCAGCGCCTGGGAGGTCTGCTCCGCGCGCTCGTCGGAGCCGGACGGGTAGCGCCCGAGGTCGACGATCCCGGTCAGCTTCGTGGCGTGCGCCTGCACGACGCCCGGCTCGAGGTGGGCGGCCGGGAGCATCACCACCGCGCCGTACACGTGCTCGAACAGGCGCAGCGCCGCGCGCTCGTTCTCGACGCCGTTCTGCAGGCACACGACGGCCGTCGAGGCCGGCGCCGACTCGCGCAGCGCCCGCAGCGCCCCGGCGGTGTCCTGGCTCTTGACCGCCAGCAGCACGACGTCGTCGGGACTCCACCGCAGGCGCTGGGGCGCGTCGGCGGCCTCGATCTCGAGCACCGTCTGCCCGTCTGGCTCCTGCAGGGTGAGGCCGCGATCGCGGATCGTCTCGTAGTGGGCCCCGCGGGCGATCACGACCACCCGGCGGCCAGCCTGATACAGGCGCGCGGCGACGACACCTCCGACCGCGCCCGCGCCGAACACGACGTAACGCATCCGCGTCAGCGTACGTGCTCGCGGACGCGCGCGGCCGCCCGCCCTACATCGGCTGGCGGATCACGGGGCGGCGGGCAGCTCCGGCCTCGTCAAGGCGGCGGACCGGGGTCGTGTAGGGCGCGTTGCGCGCGACCTCGGGATCGTCGCGGGCCTCGCGCAGGACCTCGGCCACGACCTCGGCGAACCGGTCGAGCGTCTCCTTGGTCTCGGTCTCGGTCGGCTCGACCAGCAACGCCTCCTCGACGATCAGCGGGAAGTACACGGTCGGCGGGTGCACGCCGTAGTCCAGCAGCCGCTTGGCCAGGTCCAGTGTGCGGATCTTCAGCTGCTGCTTCATCGGGCCGCCCGACAGCACGAACTCGTGCATGCACAGACGGTCGTAGGCGACCGGCAGATACTCCATCACGCCCTCGCGGCGCAGTGCCGCCAGCAGATAGTTGGCGTTGAGCACCGCCACCTCGGAGACCTCGCGCAGCCCGGCCGCTCCGAGCGAGCGGATGTAGGCGTAGGAGCGCACGAACACCCCGTAGTTGCCCTGGAACCCGCGGAGGCGTCCGATCGACTTGGGACGGTCGTAGTCGAGGTCGTAGAACGCGTCCGAGCCGTTGCCCGACGGGTCGGCGCCGTTTCCGGCCGAGCCGCGGCGCACCACCTGAGGACGCGGCAGGTAGGGCTCGATCCGCTCGGACACGGCGACCGGGCCAGCGCCCGGACCGCCACCGCCGTGGGGCTGGGTGAACGTCTTGTGGAGGTTGAAGTGGACGATGTCGAAGCCCATGTCCCCGGGCCGCGAGATCCCCATGATCGCGTTGAGGTTGGCGCCGTCGTAGTACAGCGTGGCGCCGACCCCATGCACGATCCGCTCGATCTCCTGGATTCCCGGCTCGAACACTCCGAGCGTCGACGGGTTGGTCAGCATCAGGCAGGCGACGTCCTCGTCGGCTTTGGCCCGCAGGTCGTCGAGGTCGACGTTCCCGTGCTCGTCGGTGCCGACCTTGATCACCTCGTAGCCGGCCATCGTGACCGTCGCCGGGTTGGTGCCGTGGGCGGTGTCGGGCGTCAGCACCTTCGTGCGAGTCTCGCCGTGGTCCTCGTGCAGCGCGCGCGTCAGCAGCACCCCGGCGAGCTCGCCGTGGGATCCGGCCGACGGCTGCAGCGACACGTGCGGGAGCCCGGCGATCTCCGACAGGGACTCCTGCAGGCGCCACATCAGCTCGAGCGCGCCCTGGGCCCGGCTGGGGTCCTGCAGCGGGTGCAGCCCCGCGTGCCCCGGCAGCGCCGCAACCCGCTCGTGCAGCTTGGGGTTGTGCTTCATCGTGCACGACCCCAGCGGATAGAAGCCGGTGTCCAGATCGAAGTTGCGCTTGGACAGCCGGTTGTAGTGACGCACGATCTCGGGCTCGGCCACCTCGGGCAGCCGCGGCGGCTGTGCCCGGCGCAGGGACGCGGGCAGCAATTCGTCAAGCGGGCGCTCGGGGACGTCGAGCGCGGGGGCGACGAACGCCCGGCGCCCCTCCCTCGAGCGCTCGTAGATCGTCAGCTCGTCGTCGGCGGCGCGGATCATGCTTCGTGGGTCTCCTGGGAACGTTGTACTGGAAAGGGCGAGGTCCGGGGGCCGCCAGGCAAGGACGCAGGACCCGTGGCGCAGCGGGGCTGCGCGAGGGGCCGAGGACGCAGCATGGCGGTCATCCGGGACCGCCATTTCCGGTGCAAGGTTTCAAGGGGACCCACTGGCCCCCACCGTCCGAGACGGGGCCGACACCGCGCTGGACAGTACCTCGGCCAGGCGGTCGATCTCGGCCCGCGTGCGCCGCTCGGTGATCGCCACCAGCAGCCCGTCCTCGAACTCGGGGTAGTCGCGCCCGAGCGGATACCCGGGGTTGACGCCCAGCTCGCGGCAGCGGGTCAGCACCCGCTCGACGGGCGCGTCGAGCCTGAGCGCGAACTCGCGCACGACCGGCTGGGAGTGCAGCGCGCTGACGCCGTCGATCCGCTGCAGGCGGTCGCGGGCGTAGGCGGTGCGCTGCAGCATCAGCTCGACCAGCTCGACGATCCCGCGGCGGCCCAGCCAGCTCAGGTAGATCACGCCGGCGAGCGCGTTCAGCGCCTGCGCCGTGCAGATGTTCGAGGTCGCGCGCTCGCGGCGGATGTGCTGCTCGCGCGTCTGCAGGGTCAGCACGAACCCGCGCTTGCCGTCCACGTCGTGGGTCTCCCCCGCGATCCGCCCCGGCATCCGACGGATCAGCGCCTCGGTCGCGGCGAAGAACCCGAACGACGGGCCTCCGAAGTCCAGGCGGTTGCCCAGCGACTGGCCCTCGCCGACGACGATGTCGGCGCCGCACTCGCCCGGGGGCGCGAGCAGCGCCAGCGGCAGCGGGTCAGACGAGCAGACCGTCAGCGCTCCGGCCTCGCGTGCGGCCCGCGCCATCGGCTCGATGTCCTCGACGGCGCCGAGGAAGTTCGGCTGCGCGAGCACCACCGCGCTGACGTCGTCGCCGAGCTCGGGCAACCGCGTGACGCCGTCGACCAGCGGTGCCTCCTCGATCTCGGTCCCCCACCCGTGGGCGAGCGTGGCCAGCGTCTCGCGCGCGTGCGGGTGCACCCCGCGCGAGACCACGAACCGGCCACGGCCGTTGGTGAGCTTGGCCACGTACCCGGCGGCGGCGACGGCGCTCGGGCCCTCGTACACCGAGGCGTTGGAGACCGGCAGCCCGGTCAGCTCGGAGATCGCGGTCTGGTACTCGAACATCGCCTGCAGGCCGCCCTGGGAGATCTCGGGCTGGTAGGGCGTGTACGGGGTCAGGAACTCCGAGCGCTGGATGATCGCCTCGACCAGCGCCGGCACGTAGTGGTCGTACATGCCCCCTCCGAGGAACGAGATCTCGTCCTCGGTGGACACGTTGCGGGCGGCCAGCGTCTTGAGCTCCGCCAGCACCTCCTGCTCGGACAGCCCCGCGTCGAAGTTCAGCGGACGGTCCAGGCGCAGCGCGGCGGGGATGTCCGCGAACAGCTCCTCGATCGACGCGACGCCGATCGTGTCCAGCATCTCCCGTCGATCGGAATCGGTGGCCGAGGTGTAGCGCGTCATGACTCGAGCGTCGCCTCGTACTCCGCCGAGCTCATCAGCGCGTCCGCCTCCGCGGGATCCGAGAGCTTGACCCGCACCAGCCAGCCCTGTCCGTAGGGGTCCTCGTTGATCGTCTCGGGCGTCTCCCCGAGCGCGTCGTTGACCTCGACGACCTCACCCGACATCGGCGCGAACACGTCGGACACGGCCTTGACCGACTCGATCTCCGTGTAGGCCTGATCCTTGGCCACCTGGTCGCCGACCTTGGGGGGGTCGAAGAACACGACCTCGCCCAGTGCGTCCTGCGCGTACCAGGTGATCCCGAACGTGGCGTCGTCGCCGTCGACGCGCGCCCAGTCGTGCTCGGGGTGGTAGCGGAGCTCGTCCGGATAGCTGGCTTCTGCCATGTCAGGGTCCCTTTCGGTAAAGAGGCTTTGACTCGATCAGGGCAGACCTCGTTCTACCCCGCACGTCGATCTCGATCTTCGCGCCGACCTCCGCACGGTCGGTCGGCACGTAGGCCATCCCGATCCCCTGCTGGCGGCAGGGCGAGAACGTCCCGCTGGTGACCACCCCGCCGCCGACCACCGGGTTGCCCGGGCGGGCGATCCCAGCCCCCTCGATCGCGAACGGCACGAGCTTCTCGGCGGTCCCGCCGCTGCGCGCGGCCGCGATCGCCTCCGAGCCGACGAAGCCGGTGGCCTCCCGGCAGCACCACCCCAGGCCGGCCTCGATCGGCCCCCGATCCTCGCTCAGATCGTTGCCGTACAAGTGGAAGCAGGCCTCGAGGCGCAGCGTGTCGCGGGCCCCCAGACCGGCCGGGGTGGCGCCGGCGGCGACGATCGCGTCCCACACCTCAGTGGCGCACGACGGGTCCATCAGCAGCTCGACGCCGTCCTCGCCGGTGTAGCCGGTGCCACACACCAGCATCGGCGCGCCGGCGATCGACCGCTGACAGCAATGCATCCGCGACGGCAGGCCCCCGTCGCTCAACGACCGCACCAGCTCGCGAGCGCGCGGCCCCTGCACGGCCAGCATCGCGTACTCGGGCTGGCGGTCGATCACGTCGACGTCGAAGTCGGCGGCGTGCCGCTGCAGCCAGGCCAGATCGCTCTCGTGGTTGGCGGCGTTGGTGACCGTCAGGTAATGGCACTCCGCCAGCCCGTAGGAGAACAGGTCGTCGAGCACACCGCCGTCGTCGCGACACAGCAGGCTGTACTGCGCGCCGCCCTCGGGCAGTCGGCGCAGGTCGTTGGTGACCATCCGCTGCAGGAACTCGATCGCCTGCGGGCCGCGGGTCTCCACCTGGCCCATGTGCGAGACGTCGAAGATCCCGGCGTCGCGGCGGACGGCCTGGTGCTCCTCCTGGATCCCGGCGTACTGGACGGGCATCTCCCAGCCGGCGAACGGCACCAGCTTGGCCCCCGCTGCAGCGTGACGCTCGTACAGCGGGGTGCGGCGCAATGACGTCTCGGCGGTGGATGACACCGAGACGTCAGGCTAGCTGGTCGGTGTCGGCGCGTCGCCTCCCAGGTGGCGAGAGCTCAGAGGCCGCTGCGGGCGGCGGGGCGCCGCTTGCGCGCCACCGGGCCGATCTGCACGGTCTGGTGGAAGATCTGCGAGACCACGTTGAACGAGGGCTTGTGCCGGCCCTGCTGGTCGACCACCCCCTTCTGGTTCAGCGGCGAGTTGGGGCGGGGGTTGCCGCCGTTGTATCCCGGCCACGCCCAGTAGTCCTGCAGCGCGAAGTACATCGCGCCCGACAGGTACGGCTTGGACGCGAACACGCCCAGGTGGTAGGCGATCGTGTCGGACTGGAACTCGTAGGTGCCGCGCTCCTCGACCGCCCCATCGCGGTTGGCGTCGAACCCGAACTCGGTCACCATCAGGGCCTTGGTCGGGTAGCACGCGTGGACGAAGTCCAGGAACGGACCGAGCGCGTCGCGGTCGTCGTTGCCGCCGCCACCGGCGTCGATCCAGCCGAAGTACTCGTTGTTTCCGATCACGTCGAGCGGCGCGTACGCGGTCTGGCAGGGCACCCTCGGCCAGTTGCTCACCGCCATCCCCACTGGCCGCGTCGGGTCGAGCTTGTGGGCCAGCGCCGCGGAGCTCGAGATGTAGCGCGACTCGTTTGCGGTCACCGGCGTCGGCAGCTCGTTGCCGATGCTCCACAGGAACACCGATGGGTGGTTCTGGTTGGTGAGGATGTTGTTCTTCAGGACCGCGTGGGCGTTGGCCAGCCATCCGCGCTGGCCAAGGTAGGTGTTCTTGACCTGGTAGACGGGGATCTCCGACCACAGCAGGATCCCGTCGCGGTCTGCCATCTCCTCGATCTGGGGGTTCAGCGGATAGTGGGCGCGGATCACGGTGGCGCCGAGCTCGCGGATCCAGCCAACCAGCGCGCGTATGTCAGCGGTGTCGATCGCGGCTCCCTGGGTGGCGTCCTGCTCGTGGAGGCTGAAGCCGCGGACGTTCAGCGGGCGTCCGTTGAGCTCGAGCCGGCCGCCCACGACCGTGATGCTGCGGATCCCGCTCTCGGTCACGTAGCCGCCGAGGCGCTGGTCCTTGGCGTCGGACAGCGTCAGCGCCGCCCGGTACAGCGACGGACGGTCGATCGACCACAGCCGCGGGTGTTTGACGGTCGCCACCGCCTTCGCGGTCCAGGTGGCGTGAGGGGCGATCGTCGCCGTGCCGAAGTCGAGCTTGACCTTCCCGTAGGTGCCGGTCAGCTGCACCGTCTGCTTGGCACCGGTGAGGTTGCGGATCAACGCCTGGTCCTCGATCGTGGCGTCGCAGGTGGGGCACGGCAGGATCGGCCTGACCTGCACCCGGGAGACGTCGACCCGCTGGACCGAGCGCAGGTAGACCTCGCGCAGCAGCCCACCGTAGTTCCACCAGCCGCCGCCCGGTCCGGGCGGCAGGTCGCCCCGAGTGCGGCGGTCGTCGACCCGCACGATCAAGCGGTTGACCCCGCTGCGCAGCCCCTTGAGGTCGAATTCGAACGGCAGGTAGGCGCCGGCGTGCGAGCCGAGCTTGCGCCCGTTGAGCCACACGGTGGCGCGGTAGTTGACCGACTCGAAGCGGACGATCCAGTGGCGGTCGGCTTTGCGTACGTAGCGCGCGAACGCCGTGGCGGGGACCGTGAAGTCCCGGCGATACCAGCCCACCGAGCCGGCCATGCTCGCCGCCGAGATGTCGCCGGCGTTGTAGGCGTTGGGCACGGTCACCGGGCTCCAGCCGTCCGTCGCGGCGATATTCCGGAACCATCCCTGGGCCTGGCCGACGTCGGTGGGATCGGCGCGGTACAGCCAGGCTCCACCAAGCAGGTACCGGCCGGTCTGGCCGTCCTGGTACAGGGCTCCCTTGGTGGGCGGCGAGGCGGTGTAGACGGGGCCCTGGGCGTGGGCGACGCCGGCCGTGGCGGCCGCCAGGAGCATCAGCGCGGCGAGGCTCGCGACCAGGGTTCTGAGCGTGGTCGGGCGGGTGGGAGCCGTCATCGCCGGCTCCAGCTCGCGGTCTTGGCGGGCCTGGGCTTGGAGGGCTTCTTGTGCTTCTTGGGCTTGGGTTTGAGCTTGACCTTGATGACCTTCGTCACCCGGGTGACGTTCCCGGCCTTGTCGGTGGCGGTCACCGTGATCCGGTAGCGGCCGGGGCGCGCGTAGGAGTGAAAGCTGCGGTGGCTGCGCAGCCCGAGCTTGAGCAGCGTGCGGTCGCTCCAGTTGACGGTCAGCTTGGCCAGGCCCGAGGCGTCGGTGCTGGGAGCGCCGATCGGAGGCGGATCCTGATCGGTGATCACCACCCGCAGCCGGCGGTCGATCCTGCGCGTCCCGGTGACGCTGAAGCGCACCACCGGCGCGATCGTGTCGACGAACACGGTCGCCGGCCTGGACACCGTCGACTGGCCGGCGCCGTTGGCGGCCGTGACCTGCCAGGCGTGAGGGCCGTCGAGCAGCGGCGCGGTCCGGAACGCCGGGTTGGTGGTCTGGCTCACCGCGAGCCCGTCGACCGTGACCGTGTAGCTCAACCGCCAGGCCTCCTTCACCGGCGACCAGCTGAGCAGCGCATTGGAGCTCTTCGAGTAGACGTTCTTGCTGACCGCGCTGACGGACCCGGGCGGCTGGTAGAGCTGGGCGGCGACGATCGAACGCGCGCCGGCAGCGCCCTGGACCCAGGCGACCGCGCCGTCGCCGTTGACATCGCCCGAGGCCGCCAGGCCGTCGGCGGCGTCGGCCGGGCCCTGGGTTGGCGACGACAGCACCAGCTCGGTCCCCAGCGCCGACCGCGGCGAGAACCGCACCCGGATCTCGGGGACGCCGGCCGAGCCGGGCGCCTGCTGCCAGGCGATCAGATTCGAAAACAGGCCGGCGGTCCCGGTGACCGCGTTCGGCGCGCCGGTGTTGGCCGCGCTGTCGACGCGCGAGAGGCCGCGGGGGACGGCGTTGTTGCCCAGCGCCATCGCGTAGATCTGGTTGGCGTCGCCGGCGCCCGAGCGGGTCGAGACGATCCAGCCGGCCCCGTATTCGCTGGTCACGACCTGCGGCTGGATCGCGCCGTCCGCGGTCGCGTTGCCGACGCCGTCGACCGCGTTGACGCCGTCGTAGGCGGAGCCGCGCAGGCGGTTGTAGAGCACGCGCTGCTGCTGGACCCCGGCGCAGGTCATCGCCTCCTCGAAGGCGACCGCAACGTAGGAGGAGTCGCCCTGGACCCCGATCGCGGGGTTGCCGGCCGACTGCTCGGTGCAGCCGGGGAGCGCGGTGTCCGCGCGCTCGGTGACAACGCTGGGCGAGGTGCCCCACACGCGCCGCGTGTATACGTGGCCGCCCTCGCCCCAGCCGACGATCCCGACCCCGTCGCCGGCGGCGCCGGCCTGCGGGCGGCCCGTGCCGGTGCCGGCGTCGTCACCGGGCGTGACGTTCAGCGGGGCCGCCTCGACCGCCCATGTGGACTTGTTGAAGTAGGCGGCGCGGACGTCGTGCCCGGCGCCGTCGGCCACCGTGAAGGCCAGATACGCCTTGCCGAAGTTCGACATCTGGATCGACGGGTTGCTGGCGGCGCCCGAGAACAAACCCGGCGCCGACAGCGCCTGTGCGCTGCCGAGCGACTGGACCACGTACAGGCCGCCGGCGTTGACGAACGCGACCTCCAGCACGCCGCCGTTGCCGGCCGCGATCACCGGCTGGGAGGACGCGCCGGGCAGCGACGCGTCGATCTGCTGCGGCTGCCCGAAGAAGCCGCCGAGCAGCCGCGAGACGAATATCCGTGGGGTGCCGCCAACGTTCTTGACGTAGACCACGCCGCCGGTCCCATCGCGCGCGATCGACATCTCCAGCGAGCCGGCGATCGCCGAGCTGGGCCCGTCGATCGTGGTCAGCGGTCCGAGCGCCGCGGCCGCCCGGGCCCGGGGAGCAGCCGCCGTGGCCAGGGCTGCCAGCGTGACGGCGGCGATCGCCACGACCAGGGCCGCCGGGATCCGGGCAGCGCGAAGCGACCTGCCCCGTGCCCAACGCCTAGGCGGGCGGCCGGCCGGGAGGGTGGGCTGGGTTGACTTGCTGTCGCTGCTCCGTCTGACGGGAGCTACAACAGCTGAAACGGGTCGAGGTTGCGGCGGTCCGGCGAGATCTGCGCGTACGACCCCGGGGATGCCGGTCAGCGGTCGCGCAGGAACGACGGGATGTCGATGTCGTCGTCGGAGATCTCCAGCGACGAGCGCTGGCGGTCGTCCATCGTCACGTCGCGATCGCGCCGCGAGCGCCGGGTGGTCTCGCGGGCCGTGCTGGGGCTCGCGTGGCCCTGGTCGAAGCCGGTTGCGATCACCGTCACCCGGACCTCGTCTCCCATCCCGTCGTCGATCACCGCGCCGAAGATGATGTTCGAGTTGGAGTCCGAGGCGCTCTGGACGATCTCGGCCGCCTCGTTGACCTCGAACAGGCCAAGGTCGTGGCCTCCGGTGATGTTCAGCAGGATCCCGGTAGCGCCTTCGACCGACTCCTCCAGCAGCGGCGAGGAGATCGCGATCTTGGCCGCCTCGGCCGCGCGGTTCTCCCCGCCGGCCAGGCCGATGCCCATCAGCGCGCTGCCGGCGTCGTGCATGATCGTGCGCACGTCGGCGAAGTCGAGGTTGATCAGCCCGGGGATCGTGATCAGGTCGGTAATCCCCTGGACGCCCTGGCGCAGGATGTTGTCGGCCTCGCGGAACGCATCCAGGATCGACGTACGCCGCTCGACGATCGCCAGCAATTTCTCGTTCGGGATCACGATCAGCGTGTCCACGTACTCGCGCAGCCGCTGGATGCCCTCCTGGGCCTGGCGCGCGCGCTGGGTGCCCTCGAACGCGAACGGCCGGGTGACCACGCCCACGGTGAGCGCGCCGATTTCGTTCTTGGCGATGTCGGCGATCACGGGAGCCGCGCCGGTCCCGGTGCCGCCACCCTCGCCGGCCGTGACGAACACCATGTCGGCGCCCTTCAGTGCCTCCTTGATGTCGTCCCTGGACTCGGCCGCGGCGCCCTGCCCGACCTCCGGGTTGGCACCTGCGCCGAGGCCCTTGGTCAACTCGTGGCCGATGTTCAGCTTGATGTCGGCGTCGCACATGGCCAGCGCCTGCGCGTCTGTGTTGCAAGCGATGAACTCGACGCCGCGCAGACCTGCGTCCACCATCCGGTTGACGGCGTTGATGCCGCCGCCACCGACTCCCACGACTTTGATGACTGCTAGGTAACTGCCGCTTTCCATAGGAACCGTCCGACCCTCGAGGTAGCGTTGAGTGTTTTCACTCACTCAGCCTGATGCGGGAGTTTTGCACGTTAGGCACTGAGGATGACGGCTGTCAACGACACACAGCCGTTCGCAACGATCGTTGCAGATCGCCGAACTCTCGACAGGGGTCAGAGAGTCTGATTTTGCGCGGGCTGAAGCTCTACTTGAGGGTTAGCCTCCGGTGGGTACGCTCGATGTGGGCGTCGTCGCGGTCGCCGGAGCGGTCGCGGTCGGGGCGGTTCCGGACGCGGTCTGGTTGGTTCCGGCGGTGGTCTGATCGGTTCCAGAGGCGGTCTGGCCGGTGCCGGAGGTCTGACTCGAGCTGCTGGCGCTCGAGCCGGCGGCGGGACGTCCCGGGTCGGTGACGTCGATGTAGGCGGCGCCCGTCGACCCGGCGTCGGCGAGCACCGCGGACGCTGCCAGCCACTTCGCGCCAAGCTCGGCGGTGTCGCCGAAGTACACCGCGGGCCCGTTTCGCAGCTGTGCCACCAGGCCGTGCCCGGTGACCGTGCTGACCTGGCTGATCTTCGAACGCAGCCGGTGCGGCGCCGCCGCCAGCAGCCTGATCGCCCCGAGCGCGTTGGCGTCGGTGACCCTGGCGCCGCCGGGCGCCACGCGCAGCGGGATCAGCGGCAGCGAGCGCGACACGACCAGGTCGTGCAGCAGCGTTCCGTCAGGGGCGACGGCGAGCTTGCGTCCCCCGGCCTCGATCGCGCCGACCGCGAGCTGCTGCACCACGTGGATCCGCATCCCGTGCGGGAACTGGGTGTTGACCTCGAGGTCCTTGACGATCGGATACGGCGCGACCGCGCTGCGCAGCTTGTTCATGTCGACGTCGAGCGTGCTCATCGTGTGGGCGGCCGACCGCAGGGCCTCGCGGATGCGGGCGGCGTCGGGGCCGCTCTCCCCCTCGACGGTCACGTGCGAGGCGGACACCAGCGAGGAGTCGCGAAACCAGAACCAGCACCCGGCGAGCAGGGCGACGAGCGCGAGCGCGCAGAGCAGCGCGATCCGCCCGCGGCGTCCGAGCCGCCGGCCGCGGGTCCTTCGCCTCGCTCCTGGAGTTGTGTATCGAGCCGAGCTCCGAGCCGTGCCCCTCGGCCGCAGCCTGTCTACCAGTCCCTGGGCGATCATCCGCGATTGCAAGCGTTCTCCACTTCGACGACAAGTCCGTGCCCCCGGGGGCCATCTACGGGGGTTCGACCCCGATCGGGCGACCCCTGTTCTGGGGCGTCCGTGGCCGTCGGGAGCGGCCTCTGCCAGCGGTCGCGAGCAGGTTAGATGGCGTCCCGGACGCCCCGAGGCGGGCCCGTGCCCTGGATCTCCGGGCGATCAGGCGACCAGCGAGCGGCCGAGCACGTCGATGTCGCCGGCGCCCATCATCAGGCACAGGTCTCTGTCCCGGAGGGTCGCGCCCAGGAAGCTCCGAACGTCGTCGAACCCGGGCAGCCACGCAACCGTGCGCCCCCGCCCGGCGTCGGCGGCCGCCTCCGCCACCAGCCTCCCGTCGACCGCCGGGAAGTCCTCGGCCCGCTCGCGGGCCGGGTAGATCGACAGGACCGCGGCGATGTCCGCCTGTGCCAGCGCCGCTCCGAATTCCCGCGCCAGCGACCGCGTGCGCGAGTACAGGTGGGGCTGAAACACCGCGACCAGCCGCGCCGGCCCGAGCGTCCGGGCCGCCGCGATCGCGGCCGCGACCTCGGTCGGGTGGTGGGCGTAGTCGTCGTAGACGGGCACCCCCGAGCTGGTGTGCCCGAGCAGCTCGAAGCGCCGCCGGGCGCCGCCGAAGTCGGCCAGGGCGTCGGCGGCCCTGGCGGTGTCGGCGCCGGCGATCGCGGACGCGGTCAGCGCGCCGGCGGCGTTGATCGCGTTGTGGGCTCCGGGCACGGCGAGCGCGACCTCGATCCCGCGGAAGTGAAACCGAGACCCGTCGGTCGACAGGACCACGTCGGCGGCGTCGTAGGGCAGCGCGTCGGGCGGGCACAGGGCCCGCAACTGCGGGCGATCCCACACCACCACGCCATCCTGAGCGCGCGCCACGAAAACCCTGAACGTCTGCTCGAGGTCGAGCCTCGAGGCATAGGTCGAGTGGTGGTCGAGCTCTGCGTTGGTCAGCACCGCGACGTCGGGATCGAGCTTGAGCAGCGACCGATCGGACTCGTCGGCCTCGACCACGATCCACTCGCCCTCTCCCCAGGCAGCGTTGGCGCCGGTTGCGCGCAGCTCGCCGCCGATCACGTAGGCGGGATCGAGGCCGGCGCCGCGCAGCGCGTGGACGACCATCGCCGAGGTGGTGGTCTTCCCGTGGGTGCCGGTCACTGCGATGCAGCGCTTGAGCGCGGCGATCTGCGCCAGCAGGTCGGCCCGGTGCAGCTCGCGGCCCTCGGCCGCCCGGCGCTCGGGGTTCTCGGGCGGGACCGCGGTCGAGTAGACGACCTCGGCGCCGGCGGGGACGTTGGCGGCGGCATGCCCGATCGCCGGCTCGATCCCGTGCTCGCGCAGGTGCTCGATGTAGCCCGACTCGCCGCGGTCAGAGCCGGTCACCTGGGCGCCCAGGGCACGGGCCACGAGCGCCAGGCCGCTCATCCCGGCGCCGCCGATGCCAACGAAGTGAAGCCGCCGGGAAGACCAGTCGGGCGAGGGCGCCTCGCCGGGCGTCAAGCTTCCCGCTCGAGCACCACGATCGGGATCTCCCGGTCGGTCTTCTGCTGGTACTCGTCGTAGGGGGGCCATTCCCCGGTCATCAGCTGCCACAGCTCCGGCTTCTCGTCGGCCGCGGCGGTCCGAGCCCGGGCCGTGAAGCGGTCGCCGAGGACCTGGACGGTCACCTCGGGCTGCTCGGACAGGTTCAGGTACCAGGCCGGGTGCTCCGGCGAGCCGCCCTTGGACGCGACGACCACGTAGTCGTCGCCGTGCTTGCCGTAGATCAGCGGCGTGCTGCGCTGCTCGCCCGAGCGGCGGCCGGTGGTGGTGAGGATCAGCGCGGTCGTGCCCTGCCACTCGTGGCCCTCGGCCCCGTCGGTCTCCAGATACCGCTGGACGTGCTCTTTGCCAAACAACATGTCGCCTCACCTCGTTTTCCGGCCGCGGGAACGCTTCGGACGCGAGGCTATCGCCCCGGCCCACGTGGGGCCCCTGAAAGCGGGAGTCCGCCGCTCGCGGGAAGTTCGTTCCATTCGACGCGAACCGCCCATCGAGTGGAACGTTATGCCCGCTCAGCGAGAAGTTTGTTCCCCTCGGCGGGCGGAATTCATCGAGTGGAACGAAGTTCCCGGTGGCCACGGACCGGGAACGGGGCGTCTTCTCCTCGATCTGCCTATCCTGAGCCCCGCGGAGTCGCCATTTCCCCAATTCCGGGCGCCACCCCCGGGAGATGACTACGCGCGTCGCGAGTTAGAACTGACTTCCACGGGAAGGGTGAACAAACTTCCCGGATCGCGGGATTCCCGCCGCCCCGGGGCGTCTCATTGGTCATCGGCCTGGCGTGATCGGTAGCAACGACAGTCCCCACTCGGCCCGCTGGCTGCTCCGGCTGGCCTTAGCGCTCGTCGCCGCGGCAGCCGTGGGCGCGGCCGCCGCCTCGGCGAGCAGCTCGCCCGGCCGCTCCGGGCCGCGGGCCCACGCCGCGTACGCGCAGCAGTGCCGCGACCCGTTCGCCGCCACCCGCGACCCGGCCAACCCGCTGATGCTCCCGGCCGCGCCCGGCGCCAACCCGCTCCAGGGCGCGAACTTCTTCGTCGACGGGCCTCGCCACGGCTCCGCCGCGAGCGCAATCGCCCAGCTGCTCGGCCGCGACCCGCAGCGGTACGCCGACAGCTACTCCTGGGCGCGCTTCCGGGAGGGCCTGACCCGCGGCGCCGCCGCGCGCAAGCTCAGGCGCCACGGGGGGATCGCTCGCAACGTTGCACTGCTGGAGAAGATCGCCGACCAGCCCGAGTCACAGCGGATCAGCAGCTACTCCGAGGGCGGCGGCCCCGGGGGGATCTTCGGCCAGACCCAGAAGATCTTCTGTCACAACAAGACCGCCGACCGCGGCTCGATCCCCGTGTTCACGACGTACTTCCTGCACGCCAGCCTCGGCGGCTGCGGCACCCCGGCCGAAGTGCAGGCCGCCGGGCCGGACTTCCGCCGGCGCGTCGACGAGATGGCCGAAGCGACCGGCAACCGGCCGGCAGTGTTCCTACTCGAGGTCGACGGGATTGGGTCCTCGAAGTGCTTCCAGCGCGAGGGAGCGCTGAGCCTGTGGGAGGCCGATCTGCGCTACGAGGTCCAGCGGATCTCGTCGCTGCCCCACACCGTCGTGTACCTCGAGGCCGGCTACTCCGACGCCAACTCGGCCCGCTACACCGCCCGCGTGCTCAACGCCTCGGGCGTCCAACAGATCCGCGGCTTCTACACCAACGACACCCACAGCAACTGGACGATCGACGAGATCCGCTGGGGCATGAAGGTCTCTCGGCTGACCCACGGGGGCCACTTCATCGTCAACACCGCCACCAACGGACGTGGCCCGCTGCGTCCGCACAGCCGGGTCAGGTACGGCAACGAGGTCCTGTGCAACCCGCCCGGCCGCGGGATCGGCCCGCTCCCGACGACCACCACCGGGTTCGCCAAGGTCGACGCGTTCCTGTGGACCGGCCCGCCGGGGAACAGCAGCGGCCACTGCCACGGCGGCACCGCCGCGGGCACGTTCTGGACCAAGCGCGCGCTGGGGCTGGCCACCCGGGCCCAGGACAAGCTCGGCCCGGGCTACCCCCGCAACCCGTATTAGTGCCCCCACCAGCGAGACGGTCAGAGCTTCGCCGCGGCCCGCAGCTCGCCGGCGATGTCCTGCGCGGCGTTCGGCTTGGCCAGCGCGGCCGACGCACGGGCCATCTGGGTCAGCCGGCCGGGATCGGCCAGCAGCCCGCCGACCTCGAGCGCCAGCCGCGCCGGACTGAGCTCGTCGTCGGGGATCACGATTGCCGCCCCGGCGCGCTCCATGAACCGCGCGTTGGCGGTCTGGTGGTCGGCGGTGGCGTACGGATATGGGATCAGCACCGCGGGGCGGCCGTGGGCGGCGATCTCGAAGATCGAGCCTCCGGAGCGCGCCACGACCAGGTCGCTGGCCGCCAGCGCCTCGCCGAACTCCGAGATGTAGCCGCGCAGGTCGTAGTGCGGCCCCGGCGCCTGCAGATCGGGTAGATCGCGCTCTCCGGCGGCGTGCAACACGTGGAAGCGGGCGCCGGCAAACGCCTCGACCGCCGCCCGGTTGATCGAACGGGCGCCCTGGGAGCCGCCGAACACGAGCACGCAGGTCTCGGACGCCGGGATTCCGAACCGCGCCCGGGCGGCCTCGCGATCGGTCGCGGGCGGCGGCACCGGCCGCCCGGTGACCAGGTAGCGGCCGCCGTCACGGCCCGCGATCGGGAACGCCAGGCACACCCGGCGCGCCATCGGGGCCAACAGCCGGTTGGTCACCCCGAGGTGGCTGTCGGCCTCGGTGAGCACCAGCGGCGTCCGCCGGAGCACCGCCGCGAGGCCTACCGGGCCCGCGACGTAGCCGCCGGCGCCGAGCACCGCCTCGGGTCGCAGCTTGCCCAGCAGCTTGCGAGCGTGCCTGAGCGCGGTCGTGTCGGCTGCGGCGGCGCGGGCCGTGCGCAACGGCTGGCCGCGGTACAGCGGCTCCACGTGCACCGTGTGCAGCTCGTATCCGGCGGCCGGCACCAGCTCGAGCTCGGCGCGCTCGCCGCCGACGAACGCGACGTTGGCGCCGTCAGCTCGCAGCGCGTCTGCGACTGCGATCGCCGGAACGACGTGGCCGGCGGTCCCGCCGGCGCCGATCACGAACGTCGGAGGCGTCACCAACCGCCTGCAGCCGTCTCGCCCCCGGTTGGGAGATGTTGAGCAGCAGTCCGATCGAAGCGAGCATCACGCACAGGTTCGTCGGCGCGTAGGAGATGAACGGCAGTGGCACGCCGGTGAGCGGCGCGAGCCCCAGCACGACGAAGATGTTGAGCAATCCCTGGCAAAGAATCAGTGAGGTGAGCCCGGTCGCCAGCAGCTTGGCATACCGGCCCACCGCCCGGCGCGCCGTGCGCAGCCCGGCGTAGGCGATCATCCCGTACAGCGATGCGACGGCGATGATTCCGAGCACGCCGAGCTCCTCGCCGATCACCGCGAGGATGAAGTCGGTCTGGGCCTCGGGCAGGTAGAACATCTTCTGGACCGAGCGGCCGAGCCCGACGCCGAACAGCCCGCCGGAGCCGAGCGCGATCTGGCCCTGCACGGCCTGGTAGCCGGGTCCGGCCTTGGTCTCCGCCGCCCACGGGTGCAGGAACGTGGTCAGGCGTACGCGCTCGTATGGCTGCGCCAGCACCAGCAGGATCACCGCGCCGATCCCGAGCGCGACCAACAGCACCAGATAGCGGCGGGGCAGCCCGGCGGCGACCAGCAACGCCCCGATCGAGAACGCGATCACCAGCGCGGTCCCGAGGTCGGGCTCGAGCACGATCAGCAGGCAGGCCGGTCCGGCGATCACCGCGATCGGAGCGATCGCCTGGCGGAACCCGCGCAGCCGCTTGGGGTGCTCGGCCAGGTACCGCGCCACGTACAGCACCAGCGCGAGCTTCATCACCTCGGAGGGCTGGAACTGGATCGGCCCCGCCGAGAACCAGCGCTTGGCGCCGTTGACCTCGACCCCGAAGCCGGGGACCATCACCAGCAGCAGCAGCGCGAATGAGCCGATCAGCAAGATGCTCACCACCCGTCTGTTGAGCAGGCTCAGGCCGCGCCGCGAGAGCACGTGCATGCCGGCGAGCCCGAGCACGCCGAACACCAGGTAGCGGATGAACTGGCCGGTCCCGTAGCCGCGGCCGCCGATCACGCCGAGCGGCGAGGAGGCGCTGTAGACCATCACCGCTCCGAATGCGAGCAGGCACAGCGCCGCGGTCACCAGGATCCGGTGCTCGATCGGCGGCGCCACCCGGCGGGCAGCGGCGCGCTCGCGCGAGGTCCGCTCCGAGGTGCGCTTGGCCGCCGAGGAGCCGGAGCTCCGGGCCGCGGCGGCGCCCGCCATCAGCCCTCCTCCACCAGGGCTCGGAAGTGGTCGCCGCGGGCTTCGAAGTTCGGATACTGGTCGTAGCTGGCGCAGGCCGGCGACAGCAGCACCACGTCACCGGCGACCACCGCGTCCCGCGCAGCGGCCACGGCGTGCTCGAGGTCGCCGTTCTGGTGCAGGGGCACGCCAGTGTCCTTCAGGGCCGCCTCGAGGTCGTCCGCGGCCTCGCCGATCAGATACACGGCCCGGCAGTGCTCGGCCACGGGCGCGGCCAAAGGCGAGAAGTCCTGCTGCTTGCCGCGGCCGCCGGCGATCAGGTGTACGGGGGCATCGATCGCGGCGAGCGCCACCAGCGTGCTGGCGACGTTCGTGGCCTTGGAGTCGTTGATGTAGGTGACGCCGTCACGGACGCCGACCCGCTCGAGCCGGTGGGCGACGCCGGCGAACGTCCGCAGACCGCTGGCCACCGCGTCGGGGGCGATGCCGCGCGCCAGGCAGACGGCGGCCGCGGCCATCGCGTTCTGGAGGTTGTGCTCGCCCGGGAGCGCGATCTCGTCGGTGCGCACGAGCGGCTCCTCGTCCCACCACAGATGACCGGCGCGGGCCGACAGCTCGGCGCCGGGACCGGACCCGAACGGGACCCGCCGGGCGCACCCGCCGAGATCCTCGACGTCGAGGTCGAGCGGGGCCACGGCGATGTCATCGTTGCCCTGGTGCGCGAAGATCCTCAGCTTGGCGGCGACGTAGTCGTCGTAGCTGGGGTGGCGGTCGAGGTGGTCGGGCGACAGGTTGAGGATCACCGCGGCTTCGGGCGCGAACGCGAACGTGTCCTCGAGCTGGAACGACGAGGCCTCGCACACCACGGTGGCCCCGGCGTCGAGCCGGCCGACCAGCGACGACAGCGCCGTGCCGACGTTGCCGGCGACCGCCACCGGCAGCGCCGCCTCGCGGTGGATGTGGCCGATCCACTCGGTGGTCGTGGTCTTGCCGTTGGTCCCGGTCACCGCGACGAACTCGTTCGGGAGCAGCCTCCAGGCGAGCTCGAGCTCTCCGAGCACGGGGTATGCCGGCTCCGCGCCGCGAGCACGGCGGGGGCGTTTTGGGGTACGCCGGGGCTCTTGATGAGCGTCCCGGCGCGGGCGGCAAGGGCGTCGCCTGACGCATCCAGGTGAACTTCGACGCCGGCGTCCGAAAGCCTCCGCGCGATTTCGGCCAACGCAGGATCGCTCGCCTCGCCCGCATCGCAGCCGATCACCTCCTCCCCGCGGGCGCGGAGTGCCAGCGCCGCGGCCACCCCTGAGCGCGCCAGCCCGACGACCAGGTAGGGGCCCGGCGGCAGCGGCGGGCGCGGCTTCATCGGTCCGGGCGGCGGCCCGGGCGAGCCGGGCGGGGCGGACAGCGGCGAGAGCTATCCACGGATGCTCAGCTGGTACAGCGTGAAGCCGATCGCGCCGCACGCCGCGGCGACGATCCAGAAGCGCAGGATGATCTTCGTCTCCGACCACCCCTGCAGCTCGAAGTGGTGGTGGATCGGCGCCATCAGGAACACGCGTTTTCGGAACGTCTGGAACGAGAACACCTGGATCAGCACCGACAGCGCCTCGATCACGAAGATCCCCCCGAGCAGGATCAGCAGCACCTCGGTGTTGGTCATGATCGCCAGACCCGCGATCGCGCCGCCCAGGCCCAGCGAGCCGGTGTCGCCCATGAAGATGCTGGCCGGGAAGCTGTTGAACCACAGAAAGCCGATGCACGCCCCGACCAGGCAGGCCGCCAGGAACGTCAGGTCGCGCTGTCCGTCGGTGATGAACGTGATCCCGATGTAGGCCAGCAGCACGATCGCGGCGCAGCCGGCCGCCAGGCCGTCGAGCCCGTCGGTCAGGTTGACCGCGCTGGTCGTGCCCGCGACCACCAGGTAGATGAACAGCGGGAACAGCGGCCCGAGGTCGACGCTGACGTCGAGGACCGCAACCTCACGGTCGAGCTGACGCCCCCCTTCTGGGTGGCGACCCACCACAGGCCGAGCGAGATCGCGATCGTGACGATCAGCTTGGTGCGAGCGCGCAGCCCCAGCGAGCGGCGCCTGACGATCTTCGTGTAGTCGTCGGCGAAGCCCAGCAGCGCGCAGGCGACGGTCGCCCCGAACACGCCGAGCGACTGCCAGTCGCGCGTGGACAGGATCAGGAACGGGACCGCGACCGCGAGGATGATGATGATCCCGCCCATCGTCGGCGTGCCCGCCTTGGTCTGGTGACCCTGCGGTCCCTCCTCGCGGATGTTCTGGCCGAACTCGCGGCGGCGCAGGAACTCGATGAACTTGGGGGCCAGGAACAGGCAGATCAGCAGCGACGCCGTCCCGGCGATCAGCACCCGGCCCGAGCTCGAGCCGGTCGTCACCCGGACCGCGGCCAGCGACAGCGATTGCACCCAGGTCATGCCACTCCCGCCTGCAACGCCGCGCAGACGAGCTCGAGACCGACGCCGCGAGAGGCCTTGACCAGCACGACGTCCCCGGGCGCCAGCAGCTCGGGCAGCAGCGCCGCGGCCTCACCGGCGTCGGCGACGGGGTAGGACTCGCCGTCGAAGCGATCGGTCATCGCCGCGGCGAGCGGGCCGACGGTGACCAGCACGTCGACGCCCCGGAGGCGGCGTGGTCGCCGATCTCGACGTGGTAGTCGCGTTCGCCGGGTCCGAGCTCGAGCATGTCGCCGAGCACCGCCACCCGGCGGGCGTGCCGGCCGCTCGGGCGGTCTCGGCGAGGTCGTCGAGAGCGGCGCGCATCGACATCGGGTTGGCGTTGTAGCAGTCGTCGATCAGGATCACCTCGCCGGGTAGCTGCACCCGCTGCCCGCGACCGGGCGAGAGCGCGAGCTCCACGCGGCCCTGCGGGTGTACGCCGACCGCCCGCGCGGCGGCCACCGCGGCAAGCAGGTTGCGCCGCAGATGTGCCTGCGTGAACGGCACTTCGAGGTCGATCCGGTCCCCGCCGGCGTCGATCTTCACGCGGTCCTCTGCAGCGTCGCGCAGGACCACATCGCCGCCCTCGCCGAACGTGACGATCGTCACGTCATCTCGCAGGTGCGGATCGAGCAGCGGCTCGTCCACGGGGACGATCGCGGTCGCCCCGGCGCCAGCCCGGCGATCAGCTCCGCCTTGGCGGCGGCGATCCGCTCGATCGTGCCCAGCAGCTCGAGGTGAACCGGCCCGATGCTGACGATCACGCCGACGTCGGGCTCGGCGATCGCGGCGAGCTCGGCGATCTGGCCGGCCCCGCGCATCGCCATCTCGAGCACCAGCACCTCGGTCCCGGCCGGCGCGCCGAGGATCTCCAGCGGCAGGCCGATCTCGGTGTTGAAGTTCGCCGCGCGAGGCGATCGTGCGCCGGTGCGGCGCGAGCACCGCGTGCAGCAGGTCCTTGGTCGACGTCTTGCCGGTCGAGCCGGTGACGCCGATCACGTCCGCGCCGAGCTCGCGCCGCCACGCCGGCGCCAGCCGCTGCAGCGCGGCGAGCGGGTCCTCGGCGGTCAGCCACGCCCCGCGTCCGCATCGGTGCGCTCGGCGGCGTGCTCGGGTGCCGTCAGCACCCCCCAGGCGCCGGCCCGCAGCCCGCCGGCCGCGAACCGGCCGCCGTCGGCGCTGTCGCCCCGCAGGCCGACGAACAGGTCACCCGGCGCCACCTCGCGCGAGTCGATCACCACGCGCTCGGGCCCGGCGTCGCCGGTCGCCGGCAACACGAGCTTCGCGCCAGCCTCCCGCGCGATCCGTGGGGCGTCCCAGGTTCTCATCGCGCCAGCGCGGCCGATCGGAGTACTTCGCGGGCGACGGTCACGTCGTCGAACGGGATCTTGCGACCGCCTTCGAACTCCTGTCCCTGCTCGTGTCCCTTGCCGGCGATCACCACCACGTCGCCGGGTCGGGCGCCGGCGATCGCCTCCGCGATCGCCTCGCGGCGGTCGACCCGCCAGGGCACGTCGGGCCCGGCGCCGCCGAGGATCTCGGCGATGATCGCCTCGGGATCCTCGGATCGCGGGTTGTCGGAGGTGACGATCACGCGATCGGCTAGCCGGGTGGCGATCTCGCCCATCAGCGGGCGCTTGCCGCGGTCGCGATCGCCGCCGCAGCCGAACACGACGTGCACCCGGCCCTCGGCCAGCGCCCGAGCCGCCCGCAGCACGTTCTCGAGCGAGTCGGGCGTGTGCGCGTAGTCGACCAGCACCGCGAATCCCTGGCCCTCGTCGACCGGCTCGAAGCGCCCCGGCACCAGGCCGGCGGTCTGCATCGCGCCCACAGCGACGTCGGCCGGGATCCCCAGCTCGATCGCCGGCGGCGAGCGCGCCGAGCACGTTGTAGACGTTGAAGCGCCCGCGCAGCGGCGTCGCCACCTCGGCCTGCAGGTGCTTTCCGGACACGGTGAACCGCGAGCCGGTCAGCCCGATCTCGACGTCGGTGGCCCGGTAGTCGGCGTCGTGGTCGAGCGCGAACGTCACCGGTCCCTCGAGCGACGCCGCCAGCCGCGCCCCGTAGGGGTCATCGATGTTGACCACCGCCACCCGCGGCTCGGCTTCGAACAGCCGCTGCTTGGCCGCGAAGTAGTCCTCCATCGTCTCGTGGAAGTCGAGGTGGTCCTGGGTGAGGTTCGTGAAGATCGCAGCCGCAAAGTGGATCGCATCGGCACGATGCAGCTCGAGCGCGTGCGAGGAGACCTCGATCGCGCAGGCGCCGGTCGCCCGCGTCGAGCATCTCCCGGAACGTGCGCTGCAGGTCGATCGCCTCCGGGGTGGTGCGCTGCACCTCGCGCTCGCTCGCCGCCGATCGACGCTCTTGACGGTCCCGAGCAGCCCGGTCTGGCGCCCGGCGGCCTCGAGCAGCGCCGCGCATCAGGAAGGCGGTCGTGGTCTTGCCGTTGGTGCCGGTGACGCCGACGACCTCGAGCTCGGCCGTCGGATCGCCGTAGAACGCGGCGGCGGCCGGGCGCCATCGCCTCCCGGACGCGAGGCGACCCGGATCTCGGGGACGCCCAGGTCCAGCGGCCGCTCGACGACCAGCGCAACGGCGCCCCGGTCGATCGCGTCGGGGGCGAAATCGTGGCCGTCGCGGGTGAAGCCCGGGACGCAGAAGAACAGCGCGCCCGGAGACACGGCGCGGTTGTCATAGGCGAGGTTGGTGACCTCGATGTCCCGCGCCTGCACCGGTGCGCGGGCGATCACCTGGTCAAGCCGCATCGCGGGTCGAGTCTAGTGGCCGTCCAGGTCGGTACGGTCCCACCGAGAGGCGCCACCGGGGGATGGATCGCAAGGACGCAGGACCGATGGCGTAGCGGAGCTACGTCGAGGCCCGAGGACGCAGCGAGCCGCCGCCGGGGGCGACTCGAATGCGAGCGTATCGGCCTGGGCGGCCACCGGAGGCCCCCAGGTCGGCACGAGCGTATCGGCGTGGGCGGCCCCCGGCCCGGGCCCGGCGGCGCTCAGCGGCGGCCGCCGGGGCCGGGGGGGTCGTCAGCGATCGCCGAAGCCGCGCGCCCCCCGGCCGAGCTCGCGACGCTCGATCACGCGGTCGACGAGCCCGTAGGCGAGCGCCTCCTCGCCGGTGAAGTAGCGGTCGCGCTCCATGTCGGCGTGCACCCGCTCGATCGACTGGCCGGTGTGCTTGGCGTAGATCTCGTCGACCCGGGCGCGCAGGGCCAGGACCTCCGGGCGTGGATCTCGATGTCGCTCGACTGGCCCTCGAACCCGCCGGACGGCTGGTGGATCAGGATCCGGCTGTTGGGCAGCGCCATCCGCTTGCCCGGCGCGCCGCCGGCCAGCAGCAGCGAGCCCATCGACATCGCGATCCCGTAGCAGATCGTCTGCACGTCGGGCCGGATGAACTGCATCGTGTCGTAGATCGCCAGGCCGGCGTAGATCGAGCCGCCGGGCGAGTTGATGTACAGGTGGATGTCCTTGTCGGGGTCGTCGGACTCGAGGTGGACGAGCTGGGCGACGATCAGGTTGGCGATCTCCTCGTCGACCTGGCCGCCGAGGAACACGACGCGGTCGTTGAGCAGCCGCGAGTAGATGTCGAACGAGCGCTCGCCGCGCGCGGTCTGCTCGACGACCATCGGAACCAGTGGCATGAGTTCTCCTTCGCGGTGCTATGGTGCAACCAATGGTTGCGAAGCAACATAGCAGACGCGCAACTCATAGGTTGCGCATTGACTGAAGACGACGAGGAGGAACGAATGACCGATCGCATCGAGCGGGAGCTGTCGCTCCCGGCCCCGGCCGAGGAGGTGTGGGAGGCCGTCACCAGCGACGGGTGGCTGGCCGACGAGGTCGAGCTGGTGCTCGAGCCCGGCGGCGACGCCCGGTTCCGGTCCGAGGACGCGGTCAAGACCGGCTGGGTCGAGCACGCCTCCGAGCCGTCGCGGCTGGCGTTCTGGTGGGCAGCCGACGGCGAGCCGGCCACGCGCGTCGAGCTGACGCTCGAGGAGGTCGAGAACGAGCGCACCCGGCTGCGCGTCGTCGAGACCCGGCCGCTCGATGTGCTCGACCTGATCGCCACTCCCCTGGCCGGGCTCGGCGGCCGCAGCTTCGGCCCGGCCCTGGTGGCGGCCTGAAGCGGTGGCCACCGAGCAGGATCCCGCCAGCGCCGTGTTCGGGGCGCTGTCTGACCCCCGGCGCCGCGCGCTGCTGGCCGAGATCGCCGAACACCCGCAGGCAACCGCGACCGAGCTCGCGGCCGACCTGCCGATCTCGCGCCAGGCCGTGCTCAAGCACCTCAACGCGCTCAGCGATGCCGGGCTGCTCGACCGGGAGCGCTCCGGGCGCGAGGTCCGCTACCGGGTCACGCCGGAGCCGCTGTCGGATGCGGTGTCGTGGATGGCGGAGGTCGGCGCGCAGTGGGACGACCGGCTCGGCGCGCTGTCGCGGCAGCTGGGTCAGCGGCTCGGCTGATCAGCGGGGCGAGATCCCGAAGTACGGGACCGCCCAGCCGACGATCTTCTGGAACGCAGGCGCGGCCACCGCGCCTCCGTAGATGTCGCCCTGCGGCCGGTCGACGATCACCGCCACGAGCAGCTTCGGATTGTCGGTCGGGACGAAGCCGATGAACGACGCCACGTACTGTGTGCTCGAGTAGGTGTTGCCGACGACGACGTTCGCGGTACCGGTCTTGCCGGCCATGTCGTAGCCGGGGATTCCGGCGCCAGACGCGGTGCCGCCGTCGGCGAGCACGCCGCGAAGCATGTCGCGCAGCTCCGACGCCGAGGTCGAAGAGATGATCCGGTGGCCGGCGGGGGTCGCGGTCGCCTTGCCGCCGATCGACTTGATGATGTGCGGCGGGCGCAGGATCCCGCCGTTGGCGATCGCCGAGTACGCGGTCGCCATCTGAATCGGCGTCACCGACTCGCCCTGACCGATCGGCAGGTTGCCCATCGACGACCCCGAGTAGTTCCACCATCGCCGGACGATGCCCTCGTTCTCGCCGGGGAGGTCGACGCCCGTGGGCGAGCCGAAGCCGAACTGGTGCACCCAGTAGTCAAAGCGCTTGGCGCCCAGCTTCATCCCGATCTCGTCGGCGCCGATGTTGCTTGAGACCTTGAGGATCTGGGCGACCGACAGCGTCTCGTCGCCGTGGTTCTCGGCGTCGTGGATCTGGCGGTCGGCGACCTGCAGGAACGGCGGGACGTTGAACACCGTGCTCGGCGTGACCAGCCCGTCCTGGAGGGCCCCGGACACCGTGATCGCCTTGAACGTCGAGCCCGGCTCGTAGTTGAAGCCGACCGCGCGATCCTCGGTCGCGTAGGACGGGGCCGCCGACGGGTCGTTGGCGTTGATCCGCGGCCAGTTGGCCAGCGCCAGGATCGCGCCGTTGTTCGGGTTCATCACGATCGCGGTCGCGCCCTTGGGCTGGAACTTGGCGCCGACGCCGGCTAGCACCTGCTCGACCTCGTCCTGCAGCGCCGCGTCGATCGTCAGCTCCATCGTCTTGCCGGGCACCGTGGAGCGCACGTCGTCGATCGAGATCGGCTGGCCAATCGCGTCGTTGACGATCCGCCGGTCGCCGTTGGCGCCGCGCAGGTCGCTGTTGTAGCGGTACTCGAGGCCGCTGGTCCCGTGGCCGTCCCAGCCGACCGTCCCCAACACTTGCGACGCCGCCCAGGACCGCGGGTACACGCGTTTGGTCGTCGGGATCAGCGTGATCCCGACGATCCGGAGCCTGGCGATCGCGTTGCCGCGGCTGGCCGCGAGCAGGTGGGCCAGGTACACGAACCCGGTGCGGGGCTTGCTCACGAGCTGGAGCACGGCCATCGGCGTCTTGCCCAGCAACGGCGCGAGCTGGCGCGAGACCTTGACCGGGTTCTTGATCAGGTAAGGGTCGGCGACGATGTCGTCGGCGGCCTCGCTGATCGCCAGCTGCACCCCGTTGCGGTCGGTGATCGCGCCGCGCGGGGCGGGGAGCACGACGTTGCTGACCTGCTGCGTGGCCGCGGCGCGCTTGAGCGATGCCGCCCGGAACGAGCCCAGGTACGTGGCGCGCGCCACCGCGATCGCCAGCAATGCCAGGAACGCCAGGAACAGGATCCCGATGCGGCGGTCCAGACCCGCCATGAGTCTTAGCCGCCCTGGGAGGTCGTGCCGGGCGCGACGGCGACGGCACCCGTGGACGACCCCGTCGCCGGGGCTGCGGAGCTGCTGCTCGATCCGGTGGTGCTGTCGGTGGTGGTGCCCGAGCTCGACGCGGGGACCGGGGTCGCGTCGGTCGGCGCGCTCGTGGTCGACGTCGGGGCAACCGCGGTCGGGGCCGTCGAGGTGCCGGTCGTCGCGGCGCTGGCGGCCGTCGCGGACGCGCCGTCGGTCGTGGCGCCCAACGTCGGCGTGCTCGAAGTCGTCGCGGTGCCAGAGGTCGTCGTGTCAGCCGACGTCGTCGCGGTGCCCGGCGTCGTGGAGGCGTCCGCGGTGGAGGTCGCCGGAGTCGTCGACGAGCTCGGCGTGTTCGATCCCAGCAGGCCCGAGCTGTTCCAGGCCTCCAGGCTCGACGGCGTGACCACGGCGCCGTTGCCCGAGGTCAGGTAGTCGAACGAGCCGGGGTCGGGCTGGTGGATGCTGGCGGCGGCCTTGGCCTCGACCCCGCGGCCGTGCGGGGACAGGAACCCGACGGCCGAGGGCGGCGGCATCACCATCCCCATCGACGCCGCCAGCTGCTCGATCCGCTGATCGTCGGCCAGCGACGCGACGCTTTCGCGCAGCGTCGCGTTCTGCGCCGATAGCGACGAGTTTGCCTGCAGCGATCGTCCCATGCTGGCTCCGAGCTTGAGCACCTCGACCTGCATCGCCACGATCCCGGCGAGCATCACCCCGAGCAACGGGATCCACACGCGGCCGCGGATCAGCCGGTCGAGCACCGGATGATCCGGCAGCGACCGGACGAATGCCTTGGCCCGGACGCCGATCGAGACGCGCAGCGGGCGCCGGGTGGTGGACGGACGCGTCAGCGGCTCGGCCGGCGCGGCGGTGGCGCGTCCGCGGACGGGACCGCTTACGCGCCGGGGAGCGACCGGCCCGGGCGACTGGCGAACCCGGCGGCGGTGGGGAGTCTCGGTCCGTCCTGCCTGGGTGGCGGCGGGTGGTGTCAAGCGCTGCCTCCTTCGAGCTTGCGGGCGGCGCGCAGGTGCGCCGACTTGGACCTGGGATTGGCCGCGATCTCGCCGGATGTAGGCGCCACGGCGCGGCGGGTCAACAGTTCGGCCTCGGGTTCGTGGCCGCAGACGCAGATCGGAAAGTCGGGCGGGCAGATGCACCCCCGCGCGCGATCGGCGAGGAACCGCTTGACGCGGCGGTCCTCGAGCGAGTGGAACGAGATCGCGGCGAACCGGCCGCCGGGCCGGAGCACGTCCCAGGCGATCGGGAGCGCGTCGTCGAGTTGGGTGAGCTCGTCGTTGACCGCGATCCGCAGCGCCTGGAAGGTGCGTCGGGCCGGGTGCCCGCCGGCGAACTGCGCCGGCACCGGCACCGCTGTCTTGATCACCTCGACCAGCTGGTGGGTCGAGCTGAGGTCATGGCTGCGGCGCGCGCGGGCGATCGCGCGCGCGATCTGCACCGAGTAACGCTCCTCGCCGTACTCGCGCAGCAGCCGTGCCAGCCGGCGCTCGTCCCAGGTGTTGACGATCTCGTACGCGGTCAGCTCGTAGTCGGGGTCCATCCGCATGTCCAGCGGTGCGTCGTAGGCGTAGGAGAAGCCGCGGACCCAGGTGTCGACCTGCATCGAGCTCATCCCGAGGTCGAGATAGAGCAGGTCGGCCTGGAGCTGCTCCTGCTCGAGCAGCCCCAGCCCCGACACGAAGTCGGCGCGGATGAAGCGGGTGTGACAGGGCACCTCGGCCGCGAGCTCGGCAAAGCGCTCTTCGGCGATCGGGTCACGATCGATCCCGATCAGCGTCCCGGCCGGGCCGATGCAATCGGCGATCAGGCGCGCGTGACCGCCGCCGCCAAAGGTGCAGTCGACCGCAACCTCCCCCGGCTGCGGATCGATCAGATCGATCAGCTCGCCGGCGAGGACCGGGATGTGCGTCTGGGTCATGTCAAGTAGTGTCGCCAAGGCTCGCTGCGATGTCGGGGATACGGGTCAGGATGTCCTCGCGGTAGCCGTCGTAGGCGCCTCGGTCCCAGACCTCGATGCACTCCCCGGACCCGGTCACGACCAGGTCCTTGTCGAGCTTTGCGTAGCGCATCAGGGTGGGCGGGATCATCAGCCGGTTGGCGGAATCGAGCTCTGCGTCAAACGACGAGTTGAAGAAGAAGCGCTTCAGCTCCCGGGCCTTTGGTGAGGACGGGTTGAGACCGCTGAGGGTTTGCTCGGTGAAGGCCTCGTAGCCATCGGCCGTCCAGATCGAGACCGAACGTGGGGAGCCCGGCGAGACTTCGTGCGAGGCGGCGAGCACGACGCCGTCTGCGAGCGCGGCCCGAAATTTGGCTGGCACGGTGAGCCGGTGCTTGGAGTCCAGCGCATGTTCGAACGTTCCGCGGAAGATCAAGGGTTCTCATTCGCTTGACCGAAATTTGAACCCGGGTGGCCGAGTGGGAGGAGCCCTGCCACCCGGGTTCCACGATGCATGGCCAATGCGTGTCCCACTGTACCCCACTCCTTCCCACAATGCAACCCATCTCGCATGTCGCCTCCCACCGGACCACCCCGGCTCCCCCAGGACCCCGCGAACCCCGATTCCGCCTTGGTTTGCGGGGTTTTGGAGACACGCCAGATGTGAGTCGGCGGCTGCACGATTTCTTGCGGCTGCGCGAACTGGGCGCGTGATTGCAAAATCGCGGCGATTCCGTCCGGCGGGTGTGAGTTAGTGGGAGGCGTTTTGCGCCGCTTGGGCTCCGGGTCGCAGGCTGCTGATCTGCGATCCGGAACCTCCTGAAGGTGTGCCGCTACCGGCGGTGAGAGCTCAGGAGACCGGCCGAGGTCCGGCATCGAGCCCGGCCGCGTCGCCCGTCCCGGCCAGCGCCGGGAGCTCGAGCACCAGGCGGGCGCCGCGCTGCGACGGGGCAGCGGCGAGCCGGCCGCCGTGATCGCGGGCGATCGTCGACGCGATCGCCAGCCCGCGCCCGCGGGCGCCTCGCTCCGAACGGGCGCGACGGGCCAGATCGGCCACCGGCGCGGACAGACCCGGCCCGTCGTCGATCACGTCGATCCGGACCGAGCCGGCGCTGACGCGGCCCCGCAGCTCGATCGCGCCGCCCCCGTGCTCGATCGCGTTGGCGATCAGGTTGCCGGTGGCCTGCGCTAGCCGCAGCCGGTCTCCCGCCACGCGCGCGGGCGCGCCCGACCAGCGGACGTCCAGGCGCACGCCGGCGGCGGTCGCCGCGGGGCGCCACGCCTCCCCGGAGTCGGCGAGCAGCTCCGAGACCTCGACGCGGCCGGTCGGCCCGCGCCGGTCATCCGGCGCCCGCGGGACGAGGAGACCAGGACCGGGCAACCTCGAGCCGGCCGCCGCAAGATCGTCCAGGGCCAGCGTCGCCCGCCCCAGCTCCAGGTCCAGCGCGCGCAGCTGGGCGTCCGACAGCTCGCCGCCAACCCGCGAGGCGAGCTCGAGCCCGAGCCGCACCGCGGTCAACGGCCCGCGAAGCTCGTGGCAGGCCCGAGCGACCGCCTCCGTCCGAGCGTGGGCCCAGCGCCGTCCGATCACGGCGACGATCCCGGCGCCCGCCGACAGCCACGCGCCCAGCACGACCGCCGCCCCGGTCACTCCAGACCCCCGTCGAGCAGCCGGTAGCCCACGCCCCAGGCATTGATCACGAAGCTGTCACCGTCCCGGTTGAGCTTGCGCCGCAGGCGAAACGCGTGCGAATCGAGCGTTCGGGTCTGTCCCATCGCCCGGAAGCCCCAGACCCCGCGCAGGAGTTCCTCGCGCGTGAAGACTCTCGTTGGCTCCCCGGACAGCGCCCGCAGTAACGCGAACTCCTTGTTTGAGAGGTCGAGTGGCTCGCCGCGGAGCCACACCTGCCGCGACAGCGGGTCGAGCTCGAGCGGCCCCACCCGCAGCCTCCCCATCCCGGGCCGGCGCCGGGTCCGCCGCAGCAGCGCCTCAATCCGCGCGCGCAGCTCCTGGTAGCTGAACGGCTTGGACACGTAGTCGTCGGCGCCGCGGTCGAAGGCCCGCAACCGGTCGAGCTCGCCGGCGCGTCCGGTGAGCACCAGCAGCGGCAGATCGGGGTCGAGCTGCCCGGCGGCGCGGTCTGACCCGCGCACGGTCTGCAGCAGCTCGAGGCCGTCCAGGTCGGGCAGCTCGAGGTCGACGATCGCCAGGTCGGGGAAGCGCGTCTGCATCTGCCGGTGGGCCTCCGCGGCGCTCTCGGCCTCGAGCAGCTCATAGCCGTCGGCCGCCAGGTTGTCGGCGAGGAATCTGCGGGTGCTGTGGTGGTCCTCGACGATCAGCAACATCGCGGCCGTTGCGTCCATGTTGCAACAGAGCTTGCAAACCCGAAAAATCGCCCCTCTCCACGGGTTTCTTCGTTCCTGCCAGCCGAAGGCTGCAACATGGCGTGCATCAGCTGCACCGGGGAAGGAATGGCAAATAAGATGCCGACGCCTTGTACCGACGCGGGAACTACAGCTCGGGCGACGACTTCGTGCTCGAATACGGCGACCTGAGGTTCACGTTCAACGAACATGACTTCAGCGAGCGCTGTGAACAGGCCGCCCGGAAGCTCGGCTTCATCGACTCGACGATCGCGCCGAACGAGGCCGAGGACCTGATCAACCTCGTGGTCAACGGCGAGGTTACCGACCCGGCCTCAGCGCTCGGCGAGCACGTCAACGACTGCTGGCCGGAGCTGGTGGGGCCGTCCGAGCGGTCGCTGGTGCACTGGATGCGCCGGCTGATCTTCCGCAGCGCCTGGCTGGACCAGCGCGTCAAGGAGGGCGAGCTCGACGTGCGTTTCAGCCAGGCCACCCACGGGTTCGTCTACATCCAGCCGGATCGCGGCGACCAGCCGGTCGAGCTCGCGCCCGAGCCGAGCTGGAACCGCGTCGCCTACGTGCGCCGCTGAGAGCTCCTCGGGCAACAGCTCAGCCAGCCGATCACGCACCTCCTCGGGCGGATCGTCCGCTGCGCCAGCGGCCGCAGGACGGCCACGACGCCTCGAGGACGACGGCTTCTCAGTCACCTTCTGCATGATGATGGGGGTCCTTTCCCGGCCGCGCCCGAGCCAGGATCTCCGCTCAGCCCAACGGGGTTCGCTGCGATCCCGGCTCGGCAACACAAGCCGAAGCGGTTACCCCGACCTCACACACTTCGTCGGACAGAACCCCGGGTGCTGAGAGATATTGACCATCTCGGCAATCCGGCCGCGATCCTCCGGGCGGCCACCCACGCGACGCTTGGTCTGACCCGTGCGCTGCCGCGCGGTCAACTGCCCCGCCTCGTCCGCCGATAACAACCGCGGACACCCCGACAGCTTCGCCGGCTCGGGACGCGCCAGCGCCCGTCGCGCCGCCGCGCCGCCAGCGCGCAGATGCTGGACGCTAAAGCGAAGCCCTGCTTCGTCTAAACGTCCCGCCCCATCGCGAAGGGCTCCCGACCCCCACCCACCCCGAGCTCGCGGCACACCGTCGACGCCGACCGCCCCAACGCCCGCGCGACCGCCCGCCCCGACACCCCCGCCGCGATCCCTCGACACCACGGCCTCCCATCAATCAACGCAAAACACAATCCCGTTGCGTCGACCGGATGAGACCACCCACGGCCCCACGCGGCGAACGTCCCACACTCGCGCCCAGAGCGCTCGAGTGCGACGTTGTGCACGCGATTTCGCCGCGTGCCGTCCCAGACGCCGCCTCGGTGATCAACAAACTGCTGATCAGCACCGACTTCCAGGGGGTCCGCGTCGACTCGGACCCGCGGAGCGCGCGCGAGGGGCTGCGCTGGGTGTGGGAGCGGCCGTTCTTTCGCCTGTGCTCGCTGCTGTTCGCGGGCAGCAACCCGCTGTTCACCGGTCTGTACCTGCTGATCGTGGTGCTGGCCAAGGACGGCGGCGCCTCGTCGGTCGCGGTCGGGGTGATGCTGGCGATCGCCGCCGGCGGCGGCCTGCTGGGCGCGATCCTGGCCCCGCGGCTGCAGCGGACGCTGTCGCCCCGGACCGTCCTGATCGGCGAGAACTGGGTCATGGCGCTGGGGATCCCGTTGATGCTGGCGACCGGCGACCCGCTGCCGCTGGGGCTGATCATGGCCGCGATCGAGCTGATCACCCCGGTGACGAACTCGATCGTGGTCGCGTTTCGCGTGGCGCTGACGCCCGACCGGCTGCAGGGGCGCGTCCAGGCGGCCTCGACGCTGATCTCGTTCTCGGCCGGGTGGGCCGGCCCGGTGCTGGTCGGCCTGCTGCTCGAGCACGCGGGCCCGACGGCCACGATCCTGACGCTGTCGGGCTGGGCGGCGCTGCTGGCGATCGGCGCCACCGCGTCGCGCTCGTTCCGCCATCCACCGGAGCTCCCCGGCGCGAGCGCGCCGGCACCGGCCGCCGGCCACTGATCACTACGCTGCGAGGCGATGCAGGCGCGTGTATGGCTGGTGATCCCGACCTACAATGAGGCGGACAACGTCGAGGGGATTCTGCGCGCCTCCGCCGCCGAGCTCGACCGGATCGCGCCGGGCGACTACCGGATCCTGGTCGTCGACGACAGCTCGCCCGACGGCACCGGGACGATCGCCGAGCGGATCGCCGAGCAGCTCCCGGACGTGGAAGTGCTGCACCGCCGGGACAAGCAGGGCCTGGGCCACGCCTACCTGGCGGGCTTCACCCATGCGCTGCAGGGCGGGGCCGAGTTCGTGTTCGAGATGGACGCCGACTTCTCGCACGACCCGCGCTACCTGGAGCGCCTGCTGGACGCCGCCAGGGACGCTGACCTCGTGCTCGGCTCGCGCTATGTCCCGGGCGGCGGCGTCGAGAACTGGGGCCTCATACGGCGGCTGATCAGCCGCGGCGGCGGCCTGTACGCGCGGCTGATCCTCCGCGTCGGCGTCAGAGATCTGACAGGCGGGTTCAAGTGCATCCGGCGGCAGGTGCTCGAGGGGATCGACCTCGACAGCGTCCGCGCCGAGGGCTACGTGTTCCAGATCGAGGTCACCTATCGCGCGCTGCTCGCCGGATTCCGGGTGCGCGAGGTCCCGATCGTGTTCGCCGACCGCGCCGCGGGTACGAGCAAGATGTCGGCCCGCATCGCGATCGAGGCGATTTGGCTGGTCCCGCGGCTTCGCCGGAGCGCCACCGCCGCGATCGCACGCACGGGCGGGCGCCGGCAGGCAGTCGAGACGCCGTGAGCCTTGGCAGACTGCTCGCGGGCACAAACTGCCTAACTTGAATCCAATGCCTCTCAAACCCGACAAGATCGCGACCCGGGCAAGCTCGACCTGATGAGCGTCCACGGTCCGCTTGGCGCCACCCAGGGCGGCGCCTTCGAGCTCGGCGCCTCAGCCCATCGCGAACGTTCCGGCTCATCCCGCGCGCGGCTTGGGCTGCTTGGCCTGTCCGGCCTGCTACTGACGGGCCTGGTCCTGTCGATTTCGGCCGCCCGGACCGACTCGCTGCTGCCGGAGTCGGCGCGACCGGTGCCGCGGTGGCTGGCGGGGCCGTTCGGCGCCACCGGGATCGGGCTGGGCGTCGGGCCGCTGCTCGGCGTCCTGACGCTGATGTTCGTCTCCTACGCGATCGCTGTCCGGGCTGCGGACCAACTGTCCCCCCGGGCCGTGCTGATGTGCATCGCGGCGCTGTACGCGCTGGTGCTGCTGGCTCCGCCGCTGGTCTCGACCGACGTGTTCAGCTATCAGGCCTACGCCCGGATGGAAGCGCTGTTCGGCGCCAACCCGTATGTGCACGGCCCGTCGGCGATCGCGCTCGACCCCGGTGTATCCGTTCATCGGCGCCAAGTGGGTGAGCACCCCGAGCGTCTACGGCCCCGTGTTCACGGTCCTCAGCTACGGACTGGCAACCGCGTCGATCGCCGCCAGTGCGCTGGCCTACAAGGCGATCGCGGCGCTGTCGAGCCTGGCGATCGTCGCGATCGTGTGGAACGCGGCGCGCTTGCGCGGCGTCGACCAGGTCAAGGCGGTCGCGCTCGTCGGGCTGAACCCGCTGCTGGTCGTCTACGGCGTCGGCGGCGGCCACAACGACATGCTGATGCTCGCGCTCGTGATCGCGGGCGTGGCGCTGATGCTCCAGCACCGAGACCGTCTCGGCGCCGGCTCGCTGGTGATCGCCGCCGGCGTCAAGCTCACCGCCGGCCTGTTCCTGCCATTCGTGCTCGCCGGTGCCGGCGGGCGGCTGTCAAGGAGCCGACGCCGCGACGTGCTGATCGGCGCTGGGGTTGCGGCGGCAGCCGTCGCGGCGCTCGGCTTCGCGGTGTTCGGAGCCGGTCCGCTGCACCTGTTCTCCTCGATCTCGCAGAGCCAGGGCGAGGGCGACTGGCACAGCATCCCCGGGTTCATCTCGACCCGCCTCGGGATGCCCACGGTCGGGCACGTGACCGGGACCGTGCTCGCGGTCCTGTTCGCCGGCGTGTTCTGCTGGCTGGTGGGCCGCGTGTGGCGCGGCGAGCTCGACTGGATCGACGGCTGCGCGTGGACCGTGGTCGCGCTGCTGGTGACCGCGAGCGCGCTGCTGCCGTGGTACGTGGCGTGGCTGCTGCCGTTCGCTGCGCTGTCGACCGACCGGCGCCTGCGCCCGGCGGCGATCGGGCTGACCGGCGTGATCCTGCTGGTCCAGATGCTCGGCTACATTCCTCACGGCGGGCTCTAGGGTACGCGCGATGCCCGGATTCACACCAACCGCCGTACCATTCGGGGGATGAGCGTGCCGGCCAACGGCGATCGCAGTGGCGCGCGACCCCTCCAGCTCCCTCAGCGTCGTGGCCCCGGTCTACAACGAGGAGGGCACGATCGAGGAGTTCTACACGCGCGTGTGCCGCGCGCTCCAGGACATCCCGTTCGAGCTGGTGCTCGTCGACGACGGCTCCTCGGACCGCTCGGCCGCGATCCTCGACTCGATCGCGCTTACCGACCCGCGGGTGCGGGTCGTGTACCTGTCGCGCAACTTCGGCCACCAGACCGCGCTGACCGCCGGGCTGGACCATGCCCAGGGCAACGCGGTGGTGATGCTCGACGCCGATCTGCAGGACCCGCCCGAGGTGATCACGCAGATGCTCGATCACTGGCGCGCCGGGTGCGACGTCGTGTACGCGGTGCGCGAGCAGCGCGAGGGTGAGTCGCGCTTCAAGCTCGCCACGGCCCGCTGGTTCTACAAGCTGTTCGACAAGCTCGCCCAGGTCGAGCTGCAGAGCAACTCGGGCGACTTTCGTCTGCTCGACCGCGCGCCGCTGGATGCGCTGCTGTCGATGCGCGAGCGCAACCGCTTCCTGCGCGGGATGACCGTCTGGGTCGGCTACCGCCAGGCGGCGGTCCCCTACCGCCGCGATCCCCGGTACGCCGGGGAGACCAAGTACACGTTCCCGAAGATGCTGCGGTTCTCGCTGGATGCGATCTCGTCGTTCTCGCACCGGCCGCTGCAGCTGGCCACGCTGCTCGGGTTCGTGATCTCGACGCTCGCGTTCATCGCGATCCCTGTGGTCGTCGTACTGCGGATCACCGGCTCCTACCTGCCGGGGTTCGGCGCGATCACGATCGCGGTGCTGCTGCTCGGCGGGATCCAGCTGATCGCGATCGGGATCACCGGCGAGTA
>CAWDJM010000014.1:0-198703 GCA_963802655.1 uncultured Solirubrobacterales bacterium
ATGGTCGAACGGATGGCGATGCTCGGGGGTACCTCAGTCGTGAGGGGCGCCTGAGCATGCCTCGCCAGCACTGCGAGCATGACTTGGCAGAGCGTGCGCTGGCATTGTCAGACGACGAGTTATGCTCCGGATCGGACGCTCGGCGCGTATTACGCCTTCTCTGAGACGCAATGGCGCTTGGAGGAAGCATGCGCGTACGACGGCATCGCTGTCGCTGGCCACGATCGACGTGCTTGAGAACACGGGGCGCGGTTGCGCTGGAGCCGCACTGAGTCGGGGAACGTCGGGAAGGGAAGTCGTCTCCAACTTCGGGGTTCGGAAGACGACATCGTGAGAGACCGCGAGCTTCGACGTCATGCCGCGGAGCAACAGATACCTGCTGACGCAGAGCAAGCGAACCCTTGACACGGTTGATCCTCCGGGTGTGGGGGCCGACCGCCGGATGCTGACGTCTCTGATCAAGCGGTGTCACGAGTTGCGGACAAAGCCGCTAAAAGACTTCACGGTCGAAGACCTACGCATCATGATCGAACAGCAGGTCGCCTTGGGTCGTCTGGTGCCACTCTGCGTTGGACCGGCTGCGACCGGACTCACTGGTCGAAGACGACGACTACCCCACAGACCTCCTGGCTAGCGCTTGCGCCAACATGGTCTGGGAACGATCGCCAGATTCAGACCAAGAACTACAAAACCTAGCTGAGGGAGCCCGCGGAACGATTCAAGCTAACTCCAGGATTGCTTGAGCTCGTCGAGCTATCCCGTCCAGCTTGCGTATAGCCTAGGGCTCGCTTAGCTAGCGATCCACTCGACGACTGGTGGAGTGGTTCCATTTACCGTGAGATGTTCTTGTCTCTGCTCACTGCTGCGTGGAAACGAGGAGCGCCCGAGTTTTCGCTTATATTGACCGATGAAAGTCAAGGGGGTCCAAGGGGAGGCTGGGTGCGATTGTCGGGAAAAGGTTCGCGCAGGGCGCGGCTCGTGGGCGCCGAGGCTCTTGGGCGACTGACGGTGCTCGTTCGCGTGTTTCCGCTGTTTTCAGCATGCGCTGCTCCTCGCCGGCGGGTTGCCTGACTTCGTCATCGCGGGGTAGGTTGTTGGTGGGGCGCGGGTGACTGACGTAGCGAAGCGCAGACGTCAGGGCTTGAGTCTGCCGCGCGGCTGTGCCCTTCGAGGGCCTAATGATGCGCGCTCCAGTGTCGCGCTCGCGCCCACTTTTCGGCCGGGGCTCCGGCTTGTTGGTCTTGGACCATCCGTTTGTAGGAGGTCTCGGTTGGCGGGCGAGCTCGAGCTCGGCGTCGCGCATCAGGTCGTTGGTTGACCAGATTCCCGTCGCGCGGCGCGGTCTTGGTGCGCCGGCGGTGATCTCGAGGCGGTGGAGTTTCTTCTTGGTCACGGGCTGCTGGTGGGCGTAGTCCTGTGAGCGGGTGAGCATGCACCAGAACAGACCGCGAGCTTGCGGGCGGTCGCGACGATCGCTTGCCGCGCCGCGGCGTGTGGGTGCGTCATAGAAGCCGTGCAGCGGGCCGGGCTGCAGGACCGTGCGCGTCACGGCCTCGACAGCGCCCACCGCGCCGACGCGGACCTGCGCTTGCTGATGCGGCCGCTGCGGGCAGGCGTCTCGCCGGACTGCTTGACCTTGGGATCAAATACAGATACGACGAGCTTGCGGCTGGTCATAAACCGGCGTGGTCGCCGACCGCGGCGATGAACGACGCGGCGCAGATCGGGTTCACGCCGGGACGGTCATCAGCCGACGGATCTCCGGCCACGACAGCGCCTGTTGAGCGATCAGCCGCTCGACCGCGGCGACCTCGGCGTCGAGGAACTCGACATGTCGGACGCCGGCGTCGACGGACTCGCGCTCCTCGAGCGGTAACTCCAAGGGCGAGCCAGGTGCGGCCCTTGACTCCGAACAGGTCAGAGCAGGGCGGCTTGCCCTGCAGCCGGCGCTGCAGCACCGCGCGGATCTCGTTCTTGGACCGCGACCGCGCGCGCTACAGCTGCTCGCGGCGCGACAACCGGCGGCGCAGGATCCGACAGCGCTCTCGTCAGGCATCCACACCGCCTCCACCTCACCCCGCCACAACAACATCGCCAACGCGCGAGCGTCGAGCCGGTCAGTCTTAGCCCTCGCCTGCGGACTCCGGGTGTCGTCCGGGCTGACCACTGATCACGTGCTCCACGTGCGGCTCGAGCAGCCGCGCGACCTCCCAGCGCCGCCCGTCACCTCCAACGCGACCCGGTAGACGCCAGCAGACTCTCCGCCAGCGTCGCGAGACCATCAGGCGTGCTCGGCACGCGACCGACGGAGCGGACCTGCCCGTCCTAAATCGCGATCACACAGAACTCGCGGTGCACATCGACTGGCCGATCGCACTGACCAACCCATCTCGGTATGAACACTTCCACCTCCATCAACAGTGGGGTTGACAGTCAGCGGAGAACCAGCGGGACAACGACACAGACCGATACGAGCTCGCAGCTCAATCCAGGCAAGTGGGGCGGCCGAACGAAAAGATGGGGTCGAAGCCCATCGATCAAAACGGCCTACCCGTCTGCGTTCTCCCAAACAAAAGCCCTGTCCGACGAGCCGAAGTCTCGACCACCACCCCAGCGGAACCTTCAACAGGCAAATACTTTTCATGCCTCGAGCAGCAGCGCTGCCGCTGGGCTGCTGCTTTCTCGAAAACAGCGACGACCGATAGCGAGAGGTCCGGATCCGACCCGGCCCAACTGCTGCAACGCCGGGCAGACTCAGCAGCCTAACGAACGGGAATCGCAGGCCGCTGGCGTCGATCTGCAAGCTTAACGGGCGTCTGCTAGACGGGGCGCGGACTTCCGGTTTCGGTGCGGAGCTGCTTGCTGAGCCTTCCGAATCTTGCTAACCAGAGCGCGTCGACGGCTGGCGCCCCGCGTCGAGCTGCGCCCTGCTCGTGGCGGGTGGGCCGTCGGGGACGTCCGGCGGGTTTAACAGCGCTCTGTTAAATTTCACTCGTCGTGGCGGTCTAGGGTGAGTGCGAGTTGGTTGCGTCGATGGGTCGGTGGCAGGTTCGGCAGCGGCCGGTCCAGCACTTGAAGAGCGGCTGCAGGAGCAGCACGGCCTTCGGGAGTGTCAGGCCGGCCGCGGGCGAAAAGGGTTACGAGGGCGGAACCCCTCACGATCGCGGTGTGGTGATACCAGCCCAGCCAGGCTTCATAGTGGTCGAGGCCGAGCTCGCCTTTGAGCTGCTTGTAGTCGAGCTCCATCTTCCAGCGCATGCGTGCGTGAGCTGTTCGGGCGCGGTGTCGGCGGGCAGGTTTGAGATCCAGTAGTCGTCGGATCGTCGTGACCCTCGGGCCACTTCGCGATCAGCCATTCCTCACGCGGCGGGACCCTTCTTGCTCTACACGCCGCGCTCCGTATTGCTGCTCGTGCACCCGCTGTGCTGCGCGCACGCGGACGAAGCACGAGCCGCAGCGACCGGCTCGCCGTCGGGCCCGTCGCGGAATGTGACGATCTGCGCGTCGCTCTCGCCGATCAGATCGCCGATCGGTTTGGGGATGCGGTCCGGCCGCGGCCGCCACGGCGCGCGACCGTCCTCGCTCGTCCGGGATGGCACCGCGAAGCCGGTGCCTTGCTCGAATACCTCTCGTCTTGGGTCAATCCCACAGGACGTACTCACAGCCGGCCTCGTCGAGGCGATCACGCAGCCACGTGTTCTCACCATAGGCGTGGTCCCCCAGCACCGGCGCGCTTGCACACGACCCCAGCGGCGTGCTTGACCAGCTCGACCCCGAGTTCCGGCTTGGTCTCGAACTTGACGTGCCAGGGGATCTTCGCCCTGCGCCGCCGCTCGGCGTCCTCACACCAGTCCTCCGGCAGATACAGCGCCCACCCCAACGGCACCGTCCCCGTGCCCCGACCGCGTGCACACGTGGACCGGACAGTTACCCCTCTTGCCCAGCGTCCCCGAGACCGGCCGCCACCCCCGGCGAGTCCTTCCGTCCTTCGGAAAGCCAGTGTCATCCAGCACCTGATCTTCGGCGCCACCCGCTCGGCGACTGCCTTGACCACCAGTGCTCTTTTCACGGACTATCAGCCAAGAATGTGCATCGAACCACAGTCGGTCTCCCCGCCCAACCTCCTCTGGCCTCAAGCGATTTTCGCGTGCCATCCTCGATCAACCCCCGCAGATACAAGCCGCCATTGACCCGCTGCACCGCGGGTTCATCGCCTCCGCCAACACCTCCACCGCGAACCCCTCCAGCCGCTCACGCACCACCGAGGGCGGATCAACATCCCGTTCGACCTTCGAACCCGCAACAGTCACAACCACCATCATGACCTCCCTCGGTGCAACGACGAAGAGGATTCGCCGCAAACAGCTGAGAACTCCTACCCCGAACCTAACAAAGCACATTAATAGTGCTTTGTTAGGTTCGGGGTAGGAGTTCTCGCTGTTTGCGGCGAATCCTCTTCGTGGTTGCTGCCGAACGCGGGGAGGTCATGATGGTGGTTGTGACTGTTGCGGGTTCGAAGGTCGAGCGGGATGTCGATCCGCCCTCGGTGGTGCGTGAGCGGCTGGAGGGGTTCGCGGTGGAGGTGTTGGCGGAGGCGATGAACCGGCCGGTGCAGCGGGTCAATGGCGGCTTGTATCTGCGGGGGTTGATCGAGGATGGCACGCGAAAATCGCTTGAGCCGGTGGTCGCGAGGCTGGGCGGGGAGGCCGACTATCAGTCGATGCAGCAGTTCTTGGCTGATAGTCCGTGGGATCCGGCGCTGGTGGTCAAGGCAGTCGCCGAGCGGGTGGCGCCGGAGATCGGTGTCGAGGCGTGGGTGTTGGATGACACTGGCTTTCCGAAGGACGGGAAGGACTCGCCGGGGGTCAAGCGTCAGTACTCGGGGACGCTGGGCAAGAGGGGTAACTGTCAGATTGGCGTGTCTGTGCACGCGGTCGGGGCGCGTGGGACGGTGCCGTTGGGGTGGGCGCTGTATCTGCCGGAGGACTGGTGTGAGGACGCCGAGCGGCGGCGCAGGGCGAAGATCCCCTCGCAGGTCGAGTTCAAGACCAAGCCGGAACTCGGGGTCGAGCTGGTCGAGCACGCCGCTGGGTGGGATGTTCCGAGCGCACCGGTGCTGGGGGACCACGCCTATGGTGAGAACACGTGGCTGCGTGATCGCCTCGACGAGGCCGGCTGTGAGTACGTGCTGTCGGTCGGGCCCAAGACGAGGGTGTTCGAGCAAGGCACCGGCTTCGCGGTGCCATCCCGGACGAGCGAGGACGGTCGCGCGCCGTGGCGGCCGCGGCCGGACCGCATGCCCAAACCGATCGGCGATCTGATCGGCGATCTCGCGAGCGACGCGCAGATCGTCACATTCCGCGACGGGCCCGACGGCGAGCCGGTCAGCTCCCGGTTCATCCTCGTCCGCGTGCGCGCAGCACACGGGTGGCGCAGCGATGCGGGACGGCAGGGGTGGCGTGAGGGCGCCGAGGTTCCGCCGCGTGAGGAATGGCTGATCGCGAAGTGGCCCGAGGGTCACGACGATCCGACCGACTACTGGATCTCAAACCTGCCCGCCGACACCGCGCCCGAACAGCTCGCGCGGCTCGCACGCATGCGCTGGAAGATGGAGCTCGACTACAAGCAGCTCAAAGGCGAGCTCGGCCTCGACCACTATGAAGGCCGCTCCTGGCTGGGCTGGTATCACCACACCGCGATGGTGATCGCCGCCCACGGGTTCCTCACCCTCGAGCGGCTGAACCCTTTTCGCCCGCGGCCGGCCTGACACTCCCGAAGGCCGTGCTGCTCCTGCAGCCGCTCTTCAAGTGCTGGACCGGCCGCTGCCAAACCTGCCACCGACCCATCAAGGTCGACCGACTCGCACTCACCCTAGACCGCCACGACGAGTGAAACCTAACAGAGCACTATTAAACCCGCCGGACGTCACACCTTTGCCCGACAGCCACCGCCACGAGCAGGGCGCAGCTCGACGCGGGGCGCCAGCCGTCGAGAACGCGCTCTGGTTAGCAAGATTCGGAAGGCTCAGCAAGCAGCTCCGCACCGAAACCGGAAGTCCGCGCCCCGTCTAGCAGACGCCCGGTTAGAGTTAGATCGAGCACCAGCGGCCTCAATCCCGCTCGTTAGGCTGCTGAGTCTGCCCGGCGTTGCAGCAGTTGGGCCGGGTCGGGATCCGGACCTCTCGCTATCGGTCGTCGCTGTTTCGAGAAAGCAGCAGCCCGGCGGCAGCGCTGCTGCTCGAGGCATGAAACTGCCCTGTTGAAGGTTCCGCTCGGTGGTGGTCGAACTTTCGGCTCATCCGGGACAGGGGCTTTCTTGGGAGAACGCAGACGGGTAGGCCGTTTTGATCGATGGGCTTCGAGCCCGTGCTTTTCGTTCGGCCGCCCCTGCGACTTGCCTGGATTGAGCTGCGAGCTCGTATCGGTCTGTGTCGTTGTCCCGCTGGTTCTCCCGCTGACTGTCAACCCCACTGTTGATGGAGGTGAGAGGTGCCGTTGCCGAGATGGGTTGGTCGTGCGATCGGCCTGGATGTGCACCGCGATTTCTGTGTGATCGCGATTTGCGAGGACGGGCAGGTCCGCTCCGTCGGTCGCGTGCCGAGCACGCCTGATGGTCTCGCGACGCTGGCGGAGAGCCTGCTGGCGTCTGACCGGGTCGCGTTGGAGGTGACGGGCAGCTGCTGGGAGGTCGCGCGGCTGCTCGAGCCCCACGTGGACCGCGTGATCGTGGTCAGCCCGGATGACACCGGGATCACGCAGGCGAGGGCTAAGACTGACCGGCTCGACGCTCGCGCGTTGGCGATGTTGTTGTGGCGGGGTGAGGTGGAGGCGGTGTGGATGCCTGACGAGCGCTGTCGGATCCTGCGCCGCCGGTTGTCGCGCCGCGAGCAGCTGGTGCACGCGCGGTCGCGGTCCAAGAACGAGATCCACGCGGTGCTGCAGCGTCGGCTGCAGGGCAAGGCGCCCTGCTCTGACCTGTTCGGAGTCAAGGGCCGCACCTGGCTCGCCAGCTTGGAGTTACCGCTCGAGGAGCGCGAGTCCGTCGACGCCGGCATCCGACATATCGAGTTCCTCGACGCCGAGGTCGCCGCGGTCGAGCGTCTGATCGCTCAACAGGCGCTGTCGTGGCCGGAGATCCGTCGGCTGATGACCGTCCCCGGCGTGAACCTGATCTGCGCCGCGTCGTTCATCGCCGCGGTCGGCAACCCACGCCGGTTTATGACCAGCCGCAAGCTCGTCGCGTATCTGGGACTTGATCCCAAGGTCAAGCAGTCCGGCGAGGCGCCTGCCCGCAGCGGCCGCATCAGCAAGCGCGGGTCGCCGTCGGCGCGGTGGGCGCTCGTCGAGGCCGCGTGGACCGCGGTACTGCAGCCCGGCCCGCTGCACGGCTTCTATGAGCGCACCAAAGCACGCCGCGGGCACGGCAAGGCGATCGTCGCGACCGCCCGCAAGCTCGCGGTCCTGTTCTGGTGCATGCTCACCCGCTCACAGGACTACGCCCACCAGCAGCCGTCGCTGACCAAGAAGAAACTCCGCCGCCTCGAGATCACCGCCGGCGCACCGAAATACACGCGCCGCAGCGACGGGATCTGGTCAACCAACGACCTGATGCGCGACGCCGAGCTCGAGCTCGCCCGCCAAGCCGAGGCCTCCTACAAGCGGATGGTCCAAGACCAACAAGCCGGAGCCCCGGCCAGAAAAGTGGGCGCGAGCGCGACACTGGAGCGCGCATAGATTAGGCCCTCGAAGGGCAAAGCCGCGCGGCAGACTCAAAGCTCCTGACGCCTGCGCTTCGCTACGTCAGTCACCCGCGCCCGACCAACAACCTACTCCGCGATGACGAAGTCGGCAACCGCCGGCGAGGAGCAGCGCATGCTGAAAACAGCGGAAACAGCGCGAACGAGCACCGAGTCGCCCTAGATCGGGCCCACAGGAGCCGCGCTAACGCCCTGCGCGAACCTTTCCCGACCAATCGCACCCCGAAAAAGTTCCCCTTGGACCCCTTGACTTTCATCGGTCGATCTAAGCGAAACTCGGGCGCTCAACCTCGTTTCCACGCAGCAGTGAGCAGACGACGTCTCTGCTAAATGGACCCGCTCCACCAGTCGTCGAGTGGATCGCTAGCTAAGCGAGCCCTTAGGGCTATACGCCGAGCTGAATGGTCTCGGATGAAGGTTTCGACGAGCTCGAGCAATCCTGGAGCTAGCTTGAATCGTTCGCGGGCTCCCTCAGCTAGGTTTTGTAGTTCTTGGTCTGAATCTGGCGATCGTTCCCAGAATGCAGTGTCCACGCGAAGCACGCTGGCCAGGAGGTCTGTGGGGTAGTCGTCGTCTTCGACCAGTGAGTCCGGTCGCAGCCGGTCAAGCGCGAGTGGCACCAGACGACCCAAGGCGACCTGCTGTTCGATCATGATGCGTAGGTCTTCGACCGTGAAGTCTTTTAGCGGCTTTGTCCGCAACTCGTGACACCGCTTGATCAGAGACGTGGCGTCCGGCGGTGCAGGCCCCCACACCGGAGGATCAACCGTGTCAAGGGTTCGCTTGCTCTCGTCAGCAGGTATCTGTTGCTCCGCGGCATGACGTCGAAGCTCGCGGTCTCTCACGATGTCGTCTTCTGCAAACCGGTCGAACGAGCTTCCTCCACGTTCCGACTCAGTGCGGCTCCAGCGCAGACCGCGCCCCGTGTTCTCAAGCACGTCGATCGTGGCCAGCGACAATGCCCTGGTACCGCCCATGCTTCCTCCAAGCGCCATTGCGTCCTCAGAGAAGGCGTAATACGCGCCGAGCGTCCCGATCCGAGCTAACTCGTCATCTGACAATGCCAGCGCACGCTCTGCCAAGTCATCCTCGCCGTGCTGGCGGAGCATGCTCGCTAGCACCTCACGACTAACCCCGAGCATCGCCATCCGTTCGACCATACCTGCCTCTCTGGCCGTGGTCACCGCAGAATGTCGGATTGGGCTAGCAGCATCGACGTCGCCGCAACACTGACGCCGCTGGATCCGCGGGGCAAACCAGCAGCCCCGCCCAACCCGGTACCGCCGCGGTGCGGGCGGCGCCGGGCGGCGGCACGATCGCATTCTCTGTGGCCGTCGGGAAAAGTCCCGTCCGGGGCGTTTAACGGGTTGATTCGGGATACTCCCCGGCGGATGCTCACCGCGCGGATGCTTTGGCGCGTCGAGGAGCCTGCCGAGCAGACCAGCAAGCTCGCACGTGACGCGATGCTCAAATGCCCTCAAGCCGCGGGCTCGAACATGGCGTCGGCGCGTTGCCATCGCGGAAGCACCGTACTGCGCCGACCGGCCAAAGTGCCGCTGCAGCGGCGGATCCATGCTGTGCATGCGTTGGACATATGACCACCGGCGACCGCTTCGCCGCACCGTCCGTCCGAAACTGACGATCGCGGTGGCGACCAGAGGTCGTCCGCCGGGTCACCGAGCGGGCGATCGCTTGCATGGCCAAGCACTAGCGGCGCATCGCCGAGCCGCGCGATCAAGAGGTCGCCATAGGCATCGTGAGCTCCGCGAAGGCGGACCGAGAAAAGCACTCGTCAGCTTCCGGGCCTACGCGTGCCTGCTGATGGGCGAAGGCGGTAGTCCGGCCATTCGCAGGGCTTGCTAGCTGCTCGCAGTCCGAGCGGATCGTCAGCAAGCGCTCGGAGATCTTGTCTCGACCTCCGCCGGCGCTTGCTGGATCGCGCCGATTCAGCTATCGCGAAGAGACGCTGGCTCCTGAAATGCCATGCGTGCGGCGATGTGAACCGATGGCCAGGTCATGTCGCAACCGGCGGTCAGGCACTCCCGGTGGTGCCGTCGGCTGCGGACGGCGATCCCCAGTCCGGCTGCCTCCGCCAGAAAGCGCCGCTCGCACTCCAGGGCGGCGCGTCGAGGATGATCGTCACGCACGCCGCTGGGTCTGGTGGTTGGCGCCGTTGACCGGCGCGATCCGTCTGCGGGGGTGTTTGGGGTCGCGCCGCTGTGCCTTTCCCGCCGAACTGAGAGCCGGGCTGAGCCCGGTGACCTGGGATCACCCGAGCGGACCGGATTTCTTCACCCGGCCAGAGTTCGACGGACTCAGACCGTTGCGCGACCGCGACGCGCCCGAGGACGACGGCACGTGAGCCGTGATGTGCTCGCCCGCCGGGTGGCGATACTGCGTAGCGCGGCCAGTGGCGCTCTCGCTTTCGTCGGGCAGAGCGGACTCTGGGCGTCGCGTTCGGGTGACCCGAGTTCTCAGGCACGCTGGGGTTGCTCCGATCCTGCGCAGACCCAAAAACGGTCGTCCTATCTGCCGGCTGAGGCCGGCTTCGGGAGCATAAGGCCCTTGCTCTCTCTGTTCCGATCTTCGCCAAACCCGAACTCGCGGACGGCCGTTCCCCGGGGGCGGTGCGGGCAGCCAAGGGGGGCAGGTTAGGCAGGGTCGAGCCTCGTGTAGTTGTTCCCGAGACAGCACTTCGTGGATCATTGTTGGTTGCGTGGGGAATGTCTGTGTGACTCTTCTGGGCGGTTTTGCGGCTGGCGTCGACGGCGTGGCGACTCCGGGGACGGCTTGGCGGCTGAAGAAGGCGCGTGAGCTGGTGAAGCTGCTTGCGCTGGCGCCTGGTCATCGCCTTCATCGCGAGCAGGCGATGGATGTGCTCTGGCGCGACCGTGGGCCGGCGGCGGCGGCGAACAACCTGCATCAGGCCGTGTACGTCGCGCGGCGCGCGCTGGATGCGGGCGCGATCGAGGTGCGGGAGGAGATGCTGCAGTTGAGGGCGGACGTCGACGTGGACCGACTGGAGCTCGCGGCTGTCGAGGCACGCCGCGCGGGGACGCCCGCTGCGTACCGTGCGGCGCTCTCTCTCTACGGCGGCGAGCTGCTGCCGGAGAACCGCTATGACGACTGGGCGGCGCAACGGCGGGACGAGCTGGCGGGGCTGGCTAGGGAGCTCGAGGAGGAGCTCGCGGCTCTTGGCTCGGTCGACGCCGCCCGGCTGCCTTCTTTGCCTGCGGACGCGAGCTCGTTTGTCGGGCGCGGTCGCGAGCTCGCGGAGCTGAAGGCGCTGCTGGGTGGCACCCGCCTGCTTACTCTCGCCGGGGCCGGCGGCGTGGGCAAGACGCGGCTTGCGCTGGAGCTGGCCGGCGCCGCCGAGCCGTCGTACTTGGGCGGTGTGGCGCTCGTCGAGCTCGCCGCGCTCGCGGACGCGGGGCTGATCGCGGAGGCGGTCGCGGTGGCGCTCGACGTGCGGGCGCTGTCTGGACAATCACTCGTCGAGGCGATAGTCGAGTTCCTCGCGTCGCGTTCGCTGCTGCTGGTTGTGGATAATTGCGAGCATCTGCTCGCCGCGGCGGCGGGGCTCGGGGACACGCTGTTGCGCTCCGCGTCTCAGCTCACGATCCTCGCGACGAGCCGCGAGCCGCTGCGGGTTGCGGGCGAGGTCGTGTTCCGGGTTCCTTCGCTCGATATCCCCGATCCTGAGCAGGCACTCGAGCCGGGCCAGCTTCTGCGCTACGAGGCCGTGCGGCTGTTCGTCGAGCGGGCCGAGGCGGCGGACCCGGGGTTCGCGCTCGACGATGACAACGCGGTGGATGTTGCCCGCATCTGCTCCCGGCTTGACGGCTTGCCGCTCGCGCTCGAGCTCGCCGCCGGCCGCTTGGGGGCGCTCGGTCCCGCCGCGATCGCGGAGCGGCTTGATGACCGCTTCCGCGTGCTCCGCACAGGGAGCGACGCGTCGCCGACTCGGCAGCACACGCTTGCGGCGACGCTGCAGTGGAGCCACGATCTCCTGGAGCGCGACGAGCGGACGCTGTTTCGACGGCTTGCCGTGTTCGCTGGAGGTTTCGAGCTCGGCGCGGTCGAGGGCGTTTGCGCCGACGGTGAGCTCGAGAGTTCCGCGATCGCCGACGTGCTCGCACGTCTCGTTGAGAAGTCCCTCGTGGCCGCCGACGAGGGCTCCTCTCGCGAGCGTCGCTATCGCCTGCTCGAGACCGTTCGCCTGTACGCGAGAGAGAGACTGCAGGAGGCGGGCGAGACCGCCGCGCTGGCTGAGCGCCACGCCCGCTGGGCGCTCGCGGTGGCCGAACAGGAGCGCGGCTCGCCGCGGCTGGACCGCGACGCCGCGAACCTGCGTGCTGCGCTTGACACGATCCTCGAGCGCTTACCGGGCGATGCTCTGCGCTTCTGTGTCGCGTTGTGGCCGTTCTGGCTGCGCCGGATCGACCTCCGCGAGGCGCAGCGGCATTTCGACGAGGCTCTCGCCGCCTCGCCGGAGCGCACGGCCCTGCGGGCGCAGGCGCTGCTTGCTGCGGCGGCGATCGACCTCCGCAGCGGCGCGCTTGCCAGAACGCTCGCGCATGGCGAGGAGAGCTATGCCGTTGCGGCGGAGGTGGGTGATGCGCGCGCCGAGTGGCGGGCGCTCCAGTTCCTGGGCGAGTGCGGCATCGTCGCCATGGACGCGCCCGACGTCGCGATGCCGTGGCTCGAGCGCGCGCTCGAGCTCGCTCGGCGTGAGGCCTTCGCTGCCGCGGAGGCGATCTGCGTCTACTCCCTCGGCGTCGCCTACTGGATCCTCGGTAACCTGGCGCGCGCCGAGGAGCTCGTGGCCCGCAGCATCGAGCTGTTCGGCCCGCTCGACGGCTCGTCCGAGCGGATCCCGTCCCCGGTCAACATCGCGGAGATCCGGACGAGCCAGCCCGACGACCGGCCGGGTCTGCGTGTCTTCGAGGACACGATGCAGCCGTTTGCCGAGATCTCCTGCGACGCCGCCGTCAGCTACGTCCTCGCCAGCCAGGCCGCGATCGTGCGCGGGCGCGGCGACCTTGCGCGAGCCCGCGCGCTGCTTGACGAGAGCGCCGTACGGTTCAAGGACTCCGGCGACAAGGCCGGCACCGCGGCGGTGCTCGTCCGGCGCGCGTACCTCGAGCTTGCCGAGGGCGCCCTTCCCGCGGCCCGCGAGGCTCTTGAGGAGGCGCTCGAGCTGCGGCGCCGGCAGCGTGACCGGCGCGGTCTCGGTCTCGTGCTCGCCGGCCTGGGTCTGATCGACACGACGGCCGGCGACTACCGCAGCGCCGAGCGGCGCCTGGCCGAGGCCCGCGACATCTTTCGGCGTGCGGGCGATCGGTGGGGGCTCGCCAGCACGCTCTGGCGGACGGCGGACCTTGCCCTTGCACGGGGGAGCCTCGACGCCGCGGAGGCCGCGCTGACGCAAGCCCGCGCGGTGCTCGGCGCGACGCAGCGCGAGCGTTGGATCGCGAACACTCTCGCCGGGCTCGCCGAGATCGCTGTGCTCCGTGGCGACGAGCAGCGGGCGGTTGCACTCCTCGCCGAGGCACGCGACCGCTACGCGGCCCGCCACGACGCGCTCGGCGTCGCGGACGTAGAGGAGCGGTTGCGCAGGGTCGAGCAGCGTTGCTAAGGATCCTCTAAGTCCGGGCAAATCGGCGCCGCATAGAACTCCGTGGACCTCAACGAAAGGGAGACGGAGATGCGTCATACGATCGCCCCGGTCCTCGGGGAAGCAACAGTCCAGGATTTGCGGGAGGCGGTTCGGGGAGAGATCGTGATCCCGGGCGACGACGGCTACGCGGACGCGTGCCGGCTGCGCACACACGGCGAGCGAGCGACACCGCTGAGTCCGAGTGGTTAACCGCGACCTGAAGCGCAGACACACACTCGCACGCGGCGCTTTCGCGGTGAAGATTGTTTTTCGGGCGCGCGGCGAGAAGTCGGGCCCCGCCCGCGTCGGTAGCCGTGAGGTGTCGCGTTTCGTGCACACTCGCGATTCACAACTCTGCAATAAGGGGGACGGTTGAAAATGACGGTACGAATGAAGTCTTTACTTCCCATGCTGTTTGCCGTGGTGGCGGCGATCGCGCTCGGCGCGCCTGCCATGGCGTCGGCAAGCCCGCCGCTCCCGAAGGAGTCAGGCTTCACCCCACGTATCATTGTGCCGCCCCCAGTGCCGATCCCTCCCCCGGGCCCGGTCACGAAATCCTCAGTCGTGGTCACCGTGGCCTTCAAGGGCGGCTTTAGCACCCCGCCGAGCTTCCCCGATCAGACCGAGGCCGCGATCAACGACCAAATCCAGAACGGTTTGAATCCGTTCTTGACGAGGGTCTCCCGCGGCCGTTTCCTCGGGTATTCGCGTGGGACGACTCACCAATACGTCGTCGTGCAACCCCAAGCGCAGCTGTGCTCTGACGCTTGGGTGAACGAGGTGACAAGCCAGGCCAAGGCCGCGGAACGCCGAATGGGTACCGACCCCGACAACTACGACGCCGTCGTCTACTACTTCAAGAACATTCCGACTTGCAAATGGGGTGGCATGGCGAGCTTTCCGGAGGACGGCCACAGCGTGTGGCTGAACGGCAGCAGCTCGCTGACTACCCTGACGCATGAGTTCGGCCACCACCTCGGGCTCGGCCACGCAGGCACGCAGTTCTGCGTCGATAACTTCCACAACCCGGTGCCGCTCTATGGCCCGCTGGAGTCCAGGTGCACCCAGCACGTGTACGGCAACCCATACAGCGCCATGGGAAGCGACGAGGGGGCGGGCGAGTTCCCGCGGGGCTACTCCGCCTTTCAGCTGAACCAGTTGGGCTGGAACGTCGGCACGGACACGATTTCGGCGGGTGACCCGACCGTGACCAAGGTCCTCACGCGGCTCGAGGAAAACGTCCCGGGCAGCACGCAGGCGCTACGCCTCATCGACGGTGTCAGGACCCTATGGGTGGAGTACCGGGCCAACCCGTTCAGCCTCCAAGGGGCGCTGCTCGTGAGCGTCGAGGAGCCGGCCCTATCAAATAATCCGCCGGACCAGAAGCACGTTGCGCCGTTTCTGCTCGACATGACCCCCTTGGACGGGGACGACGCTCGTCCACTGGGATCGCGGACGTCGCAGGAGCTGCCGGTGGGCCAGGCCTGGACCAACCCACTCGGAAACATGACGATCACGCTGAACTCCGCCGACACCCACAACGCAAGCGTGACGATTCAGTCGACCCCCGGTCCCGTGCCCGGCCCGCCGCCCGGCCCTGGACCCGGTCCGGGGCCGACCACGGTCGCGGTGCCCGATGTCAGCGGCGACACGATCCCCCAGGCGACAACCGAGATCACCGCGGCGGGCCTGGTCGTGGGGGCCATCCGCTCGACGATCGACTGCGAGGACATCGGCCGGGTGGTCTCCGAGTCGCCCGTTGCCGGCATTCAGCTCCCGCTGGGTGGCTCGGTCGATCTCACGAAGGGCATCGAGCGCCCGGGCGGCTGCGGGACACCACAGTAGGCCCCGCCGTTCGTCCATGGCCCTGGCGCCCCCGCGGCTTTCCCGCGGGGGCGCCTGAGGCCGGGCCCCGAAGCAGGTGTTCGGTCCACGGCCCGGGTTGGTTGCGGGTCGGCGACATGATGGTTGATGGGGGAAAGCGTCGGGATAAACCGGCATGGAGCAGGAGATGAGAGAGCTCTGCAACGAAGATCCAGCCAATCACGTTGGCCCCGAGTCATGCGTTGGCGACCCGCGAGGGCGCAGCGAAGCGTTGACAGGGGGCGTACGGGCGGGGCTATTGAGCCGCGAAACAACATTGATTCCAGGGTGCCGACGTCGTCCCCATGGCGGAAGGCGAGACTGCTGGCGGCGCTATTGGCGAGTCGCTGGTGGACCCTGCGCGGTCAGAGATCCCAGGCACGTACGACAAGCTCCATGCACGAGAACCGAGAGATCTCGTGGTCGCCCGCTGGTTGTTGGTGATGCCCCGTCCTGGATGGTTCGCGGGGTGGCAGATCAGCGCCGGTCGGGCCGCGAGGGGAACGCTTAGGCGGTAATCCCTCGATGCACGATCACGAGAAGTCAGACAGGCCCGTACTACCTGTGAAGCCGCCGAACAAGCCCGGGGAACCGGGGGCGGAGGTGGTGGAGGGAAGGGGCCTGCCCGAGGGGAACACGGCCGGTGAAACACGCCCCGGACGCAGTGCCGGACCGGGCGTGTCAAGCGATCTGGATCGTGTGCGCCAGGTGGCGCGGAAGGACAGGGATGTGCGGTTCACCGCGCTCCTTCATCACGTCAGCGTCGATCGTTTGCGGGAGGCGTATCGGGCGATCAGCCCGAACGCCGCCCCAGGGGTCGACGGGGTTACGTGGCGGGACTACGGGACAGATCTCGAAGCGAACCTTCGCGATCTGCACGCCCGGGTCCAGAGAGGGGCGTATCGGGCGATGCCCGCTCGAAGGGTGTTCATACCGAAGACGGACGGGCGGCTTCGGCCGCTCGGGGTCGCTGCGCTGGAAGACAAGATCCTCCAGCGGGCGGTGGTCGAGGTGCTGAACGCCGTCTACGAGCAGGACTTTCTCGGGTTCTCGTACGGGTTTCGGCCGGGGCGCTCGCAGCATGATGCGTTGGACGCGCTCTCCGTTGGGATCACGCACAAGAAGGTGAGCTTCGTGCTCGACGCTGACATCAGCGACTGCTTCGGAAGCCTCGACCAATCGTGGCTTCTGAAGTTCCTCGAGCATCGGATCGCGGACAGAAGGGTCCTGCGGCTGATCCAGAAATGGCTGGCCGCGGGAGTCATCGAGGACGGGGAATGGTCAAAGACCGAGGCGGGAACGGCGCAGGGGGCATCGGTATCGCCGCTGCTCTCGAACGTCTTCCTGCATTACGTGTTTGACCTGTGGGCCGACCAGTGGCGGCGGCGCAACGCGCGGGGGGACGTGATTCTCGTGCGGTTCGCCGACGACTATGTGGCGGGCTTTGAGCGTCGTGAGGACGCCGAGCGGTTCCTCGCCGATCTTCGCGAGCGGTTCGCGGAATTCGGATTGGAGCTGCACCCGGAGAAGACGCGGCTGATCGAGTTCGGACGGTTCGCCGCCGAGCGACGAGAGCGCCGTGGGCTCCGGAAGCCTGAGACCTTCGATTTCCTGGGTTTCACGCATATCTGCGCGACCAACAGGAGCGGAGGGTTCAAGCTGAAGCGGGTCACGAGCAAGAAGAAGATGCACGCCAAGCTCAAATCGGTCAAGACCGAGATGCGCCGACGGATGCATCACCCGATCCCTGAACAGGGACGCTGGCTCGCCAGCGTCCTGCAAGGGCACTACAACTACTACGCAGTGCCCGACAACAGCGAGGCCATGCGCGGCTTCCGACGACGGGTCATCTGGCACTGGCGATCGGCGCTCACACGCCGCAGCCAGAAAGGCCGGATCACCTGGAAGCGGATCGACCGCCTCGCTGCGCGATGGCTACCGGAACCCCGCATCCTTCACCCCTGGCCCAGCCGAGCGCTTCGACGCCAAAACCCGAGGGAGGAGCCCAGTGCGTTGACGCGCACGCTGGGATCTGTGCGGGGGGCGTCGGGCAACTGGCGTCCCTACCGCGATGAAAGCGTCGGGATAAACCGGCATGGAGCAGGAGATGAGAGAGCTCTGCAACGAAGATCCAGCCAATCACGTTGGCCCCGAGTCATGCGTTGGCGACCCGCGAGGGCGCAGCGAAGCGTTGACAGGGGGCGTGCGGGCGGGGCTATTGAGCCGCGAAACAACATTGATTCCAGGGTGCCGACGTCGTCCCCATGGCGGAAGGCGAGACTGCTGGCGGCGCTATTGGCGAGTCGCTGGTGGACCCTGCGCGGTCAGAGATCCCAGGCACGTACGACAAGCTCCATGCACGAGAACCGAGAGATCTCGTGGTCGCCCGCTGGTTGTTGGTGATGCCCCGTCCTGGATGGTTCGCGGGGTGGCAGATCAGCGCCGGTCGGGCCGCGAGGGGAACGCTTAGGCGGTAATCCCTCGATGCACGATCACGAGAAGTCAGACAGGCCCGTACTACCTGTGAAGCCGCCGAACAAGCCCGGGGAACCGGGGGCGGAGGTGGTGGAGGGAAGGGGCCTGCCCGAGGGGAACACGGCCGGTGAAACACGCCCCGGACGCAGTGCCGGACCGGGCGTGTCAAGCGATCTGGATCGTGTGCGCCAGGTGGCGCGGAAGGACAGGGATGTGCGGTTCACCGCGCTCCTTCATCACGTCAGCGTCGATCGTTTGCGGGAGGCGTATCGGGCGATCAGCCCGAACGCCGCCCCAGGGGTCGACGGGGTTACGTGGCGGGACTACGGGACAGATCTCGAAGCGAACCTTCGCGATCTGCACGCCCGGGTCCAGAGAGGGGCGTATCGGGCGATGCCCGCTCGAAGGGTGTTCATACCGAAGACGGACGGGCGGCTTCGGCCGCTCGGGGTCGCTGCGCTGGAAGACAAGATCCTCCAGCGGGCGGTGGTCGAGGTGCTGAACGCCGTCTACGAGCAGGACTTTCTCGGGTTCTCGTACGGGTTTCGGCCGGGGCGCTCGCAGCATGATGCGTTGGACGCGCTCTCCGTTGGGATCACGCACAAGAAGGTGAGCTTCGTGCTCGACGCTGACATCAGCGACTGCTTCGGAAGCCTCGACCAATCGTGGCTTCTGAAGTTCCTCGAGCATCGGATCGCGGACAGAAGGGTCCTGCGGCTGATCCAGAAATGGCTGGCCGCGGGAGTCATCGAGGACGGGGAATGGTCAAAGACCGAGGCGGGAACGGCGCAGGGGGCATCGGTATCGCCGCTGCTCTCGAACGTCTTCCTGCATTACGTGTTTGACCTGTGGGCCGACCAGTGGCGGCGGCGTAACGCGCGGGGGGACGTGATTCTCGTGCGGTTCGCCGACGACTATGTGGCGGGCTTTGAGCGTCGTGAGGACGCCGAGCGGTTCCTCGCCGATCTTCGCGAGCGGTTCGCGGAATTCGGATTGGAGCTGCACCCGGAGAAGACGCGGCTGATCGAGTTCGGACGGTTCGCCGCCGAGCGACGAGAGCGTCGTGGGCTCCGGAAGCCTGAGACCTTCGATTTCCTGGGTTTCACGCATATCTGCGCGACCAACAGGAGCGGAGGGTTCAAGCTGAAGCGGGTCACGAGCAAGAAGAAGATGCACGCCAAGCTCAAATCGGTCAAGACCGAGATGCGCCGACGGATGCATCACCCGATCCCTGAACAGGGACGCTGGCTCGCCAGCGTCCTGCAAGGGCACTACAACTACTACGCAGTGCCCGACAACAGCGAGGCCATGCGCGGCTTCCGACGACGGGTCATCTGGCACTGGCGATCGGCGCTCACACGCCGCAGTCAGAAAGGCCGGATCACCTGGAAGCGGATCGACCGCCTCGCTGCGCGATGGCTACCGGAACCCCGCATCCTTCACCCCTGGCCCAACCAGCGCTTCGACGCCAACACCCGAGGGAGGAGCCCAGTGCGTTAACGCGCACGCTGGGAGTGTGCGAGGCATGACCAACAGCTCGGGGGTGCGAGTCCCCTGTGGAGGTTGATGGCACCAACCACAAGCCGATGGCAACTGCTCGGTCGTGAGGCTGGGTGGGGAGGAAGCCGGAGTGCGAAGTCGCGACCCTAGGAACACATGGCTCACCGGACCTGGATGGGTTTGGTGGGCTGCGCGTATGAGGCGGGGCGGTCCGGGCGAGTCTGCTCCCACGAGGCGAAGCCCGATGCCATCAAGGGGCCGTTCCGTAAACGCGGTGGGTGTGCGATGAAGGTTGTTGGTCTTACCCTCGGAGGGCTCTGCGGGTGTCCCGGGATGCCTCGTCACGCTTGGCGTGTTCGCGGGGTGGTGCGGGACGGCGACGCTCGTGAGGGCGTCGCTCGCCGTGGAGCAGTCAGCAGAGGCCAAAGTACCGGCGGGGTCGATGTTCGCCGGGAAGGGCCGAACGCGAAGCCGAGGCGCAGGACGCCGGTGCTCGTGGGATGGATGATGAAGGCAGCCAACCCCAATTGGGGCCTGGACGGGAAGGTCTGACGGTGAAGCCTGACGACCCCCGTGCAGAGCAGAGTCCATCTCCGGCGGCTGGCGATACCGCACCTCACCCCGCCAACGCGAGCTTGTGGGAGCTGTTCTTGTCCCGCGGGAATCTCGCTGAGGCGCTCAGACGCGTCGAGCAGAACGCCGGTGCCCCAGGCATCGACGGGATGAGCACCAAGGAACTGCGGCCATGGTTGAAAGACCACTGGCCGGAGATCCGCTCGCAGCTCGAGGCGGGCACCTACCAGCCGCAGCCTGTCCGCAGGGTGATGATCCCCAAACCCTCGGGCGGCCTTCGAACGCTGGGGGTGCCGGCTGCGGTGGATCGGTTGATCTGCCAGGCCATCGCGCAGGTGCTCACGCCTGTCTTTGACCCGTATTTCCATCCCCATAGCTTCGGGTTTCGCCCGGGGCGCTCGCAGCATCAGGCTGTCGAGCGGGCACGCCAGTTCATCGCTGATGACGCGGCGTGGTGCGTTGATTTTGATCTCGACTCGTTTTTCGATCGCGTTCAGCACGACGCTTTGATGGCGAGGGTCGCCAGACGGGTGCACGACAAGCGGGTGCTCAAGCTGATCCGGCGCTACTTGGAAGCGGGCGTCATGGATGGCGGGCTGGTGCACGCGAGCGAGGAGGGGACCCCGCAGGGCTCTCCGCTCTCGCCGCTGCTCTCAAACGTCATGCTCGACGACCTCGACTGGGAGCTCGATCGCCGTGGGCATCGGTTCGTGCGCTACGCCGACGATGGACGGATCTACGTCCGGAGCCGACGGGCGGGCGAGCGGGTCATGGAGAGCGTCACGCACTACGTCGAGCAGCGCCTGAAGCTGCGCGTCAACCGACAGAAGTCGGCGGTCGCCCCCGCGGTCGATCGGCCCCTGCTGGGGTTTCAGTTCTTCCGGGATAAGGCGGGCAAGGTCAGGGTCACGGTCGCTCCGAAGGCTCTCAAACGAGCCGAGGGTCGATTGCGAGAACTGACCACGCGCAACTGGGGTGTCTCGATGGAGCGGCGGGTCAAGGAGATCAACCGCTTCACGGTCGGATGGACGGCCTACTTCGCGCTGGCCGACACCATCCTGCCGTTCGAGAAGCTCGACAAATGGCTGCGCCGCAGGCTCAGGCAGGTGCGCTGGAAGGAGTGGAAGCGTCCGCAAACGCGCTACCGGAACCTCCGCGCGCTCGGTATCTCCGGCCGGGACGCCCGCTCATGGGCGGCCTCGCAAAAGGGGTACTGGCGCGTCGCTGGGTCCTGGCCACTCCAACGAGCACTGCCGAACGCCTACTGGCACAAGACCATGGGCCTGAAAGGGTTCACCGATCCTTACCGACGGTTCCGGGATGCTGAGCGAACCGCCCGGTGCGGACCCGCATGCCGGGTGGTGTGGGAGGGGCCAGGGTGAGCCTGGCCCCTACCCGATTCTGTGCGGGGGGCGTCGGGCAACTGGCGTCCCTACCGCGATTGATCCCGCTGGGGGAAGCGTTGCGGCCGCTCGGTCTATGAAGGCCGTCCACGTGGTCGTTGGCGGCAGGAGCCTGCCGGGAGCCGGCCGCGGTGCATCGGTGTGAGTGATGGCAGCGCGCACAAGCTGGTGGTTATGCGGGCTGGAGCGCCTCCTCGCCGAGCTCCCGCAGCGTGTGGTAGCTGCGTTTGAGGAGTTTGCGCGCGACCGAACAGGCACGCGCGGTTCCAACCGAGCCGCTGCGCGGTCTCGAGGTAGTAGGCGTGGTCGGGTGAGCCGCGCCGCCGCGCGCATCGCGCGGCTTCGAACAGCGCCCACCGCAGTGCGGGTGGACCTTGGCGGGAGAGACGTCCGGGGGCGCGGCGAAGGTCGGACGGTGCACGGTGATGTCCGGGCTGGCGCCGTGCATACGCGCGCAACTCCTTATCCAAAGGAGCGATCTGCGTGTCGATCGCGTCGATCATCGCAAGCGCGATCCTCACCTGCTCAGCGGACGCGGCGACCGACCCGGATTGCTTGGAGCGTTCCCAGGTCAATCCAGTTTTCCAGCGTACCGCCAGCGCGCGCCGAGACGTACCCGCAGCGGGGTCTCGTGCGGCTCGGTGCGCCTTTTCAGCACGGCATACGGTCCGGCCGTTGGCGCTACTCGAAGTCTATGTCAGACGCAGCGCGCGCCGGCCCGCGGTCACGGCGGGTCAACTGGGAGCGTTTGGCAGCTCACTCAAGCGCGTTCGCGAAGCGCTCCGTGGCGTTCGCGACGATTCTGAGCGCGTCTGCCAGCTGCGCTTGATCTCCGGCACGGGCGGCGCTGGTCGCGTCCGCCAACGAGCTGGCGAGCTGCGCCACGTCGCCCGGCTCGGCGTCGTCGCCTTTCCGGGCCGGCTGCTAAGCGGCTCGTTGCTCAAGCCAGGCGTTCACCTCGGCGAGGCGAAAGCGCCGGTGCCGATTGTCGGTGCTAGGCGGCTCATTTGGCATTCCGTCCCGGACGCGCGCGTCTACCCACGCGACCGAGCGTTCCAGGCGATTTGCCAGCGCTTTACGGCTTAGCGGCTCCCCCTCACGCGGCGCTTGTGGCGCCTCCTGTTCAGCGACCGGCTTGGCGCCTAATTTCAGGAACTCGTCCAGATCAGCTTGGCGGACCCGGACGCAGCGCGGCCCTACTCGCACGGCAGGCAGCCGACCCCTGATCGATCGAGTTGCGAATCGTCTGAGGGTTCCGCTTCAACAGCTCGGCGATCTCCGCAACGGTCAAGAACGTTTCGTTTCGTGCAATTGCTTTCAATTGAGATCGATCTGGTGGACTTGGACGACTCTACGTGGGATGGCGTACGTCGAGAATCTTTGAGAACGAATTCCGTGGGACTCAGGATTGCAATGTGTGTTCGCGGTTCAGGCGCTCCGTCGCTGGCACCTCGTCACTCGCGGCGCTACGTGCTTGCACAAATCGCGCTCGACGATGCGTTGCGCATCAGCCGGCAGCTCGCATCTGCCCATTCCAGAGTTCTCCATTCGCGAATGGAGAAGCTCGCAGCACAGGCAGTTACGGCTTTCCCGTTTCGTCCCTTGCGAGAACACAGGTGATCGTCGTCCGCGCGACTGCTTCCGCCTCGATGCGACAACGCGGCTACGCGCAGTTCGGCGCCTCGCCGGGCACGGGCTTGCCGTCCAGACCAAGCCGCTCGCCCGGGTCCGTCCACCACGTATCGCGTCGCTTGGAGGCGTCGGTGATCCCCAGCAGCGCGCGGATCGCGTCTGCTCTGTCGGGGCGATCGACCTGCGCGATCGTCCTGAACCCCAGCACGCCGCGTCTCACTGGCCCGGCCTCCCACTTCAGCGCGATGCACTCGGCCAGCGCCTCGCCCTGTGCTGCTTGAAGCCGTCCGAGTCCCGCTCCGGCTTGTCGGTCGCCCACCACTCCAAAGCCCGACTCTTACGGATCTTCTCGCGCAGCATCTGGGAGTCTTCGCGGAAACAGCCCTACAGAACGCGGTCCGTGTCATTGAGGACGCGCTCGGACGCCAACTTGACCAGTGGGTACCCGAGCCGCCGGGCGCTGCCTCATGCGATCGTTACCTGCGTGCGGGTGGTGATCTGCAGGCGTCCGCGGTGGGTGGTGAGCGCGAGCGTGTAGCGCCCGTGAGCGAGTCGCCGCGCGGCGAGCAACGAGGTCTGTACGCCCGCACGCGTCTGGCGCGCATAGCCGGTGGCGTAGATCACGCCGTGGTGTGAGAGCGCCGCGCGCTCGTCGGCGGCGGCGGTCGTGAACTTGACCGGGCCGGTCACGAGCTTGGTCGTGCACACCTGCCTGGTCTTGTGCTTGCGTTTGACCGTCTTGCACTTGACGAGTTCGACCTTGCCCGCCAGGCCCTGCAGGCCCTGCTTGCCGGTCGGGCCTTGGCGGCCGGTCGGGCCTTGACGGCCGGTCGGGCCTTGGGTGCCGGTCGGGCCTTGGGGGCCGGTCGGGCCTTGGGGGCCTGATGCCTGGGGGATCACGGTCACGGCGGCGCTCGTAGCCGATACCGTCACGTTGAGCAGCGGGTAGGTGACCGTCACCGTGCAAGACAGCTGCTGCCCGACGTCGCCCGTCGACGGGGTGTAGGCCTGGCCGGTCTGGCCGGCGATCGCCTTGCCGTCACGCAACCACTGGTAGCCGTCGAACGCGACCGCGCTATAGGAGGGCGGCTCGCCCGCCCATTGCGCCCACTCATCCCCCTGGCAGACCTGCTGGGTGCCCTGCTGACCAGACCCGGTCACGCTCGGTGCGCGAACCGACGCCGCTGCCGCGCCAGCCCCGACCAGCCCGACCTTGTTCCCGTTGTTCTCGGTGAACCACAGGTCGCCGTCCGCGCCCGCCGCGATCCCCAACGGCCCGCTGTTCGCGGTCGGGATCGTGAACTCGGTGATCGTCCCCGTCGGGGTGATCCGTCCGATCTTGTCCCCTACGCCCTCGGTGAACCACACGTTGCCGTCCGCGCCCGTCACGATCCCGCCCACCGGGAAGCTGTTCGCGGTCGGGATCGTGAACTCGGTGAACGCTCCCGTCGGGGTGATCCGCCCGATCTGGTTCCCGTTGTTCTCGGTGAACCACACGTTGCCGTCCGCGCCCGCCGCGATCGCGGCAGGCGTGCTGTTCGCGTTAGGGATCGTGAACTCGGTGATCGTCCCCGTCGGGGTGATCCGCCCGATCTGGTTCGCGTTGTTCTCGGTGAACCACAGGTTGCCGTCCGCGCCTGCCGCGATCCCGAACGGCGTGGTGTTCGCGGTCGGGATCGTGAACTCGGTGATCGTCCCCGTCGGGGTGATCCGCCCGATCTGGTTCCCGTTGCGCTCGGTGAACCACACGTTGCCGTCCGCGCCCGCCGCGATCCCGCCCACCGGCAAGCTGGCCGCGGTCGGGATCGTGAACTCGGTGAACGCTCCCGTCGGGGTGATCCGCCCGATCTTGTTTCCGTTGTTCTCGGTGAACCAGAGGTTGCCGTCCGCGCCTGCCGCGATTTCGAACGGCGTGCTGTTCGCGGTGGGGATCATGAACTCGGTGATCGTCCCCGTCGGGGTGATCCGCCCGATCTTGTCCGCGTTGGTCTCGGTGAACCACACGTTGGCGTCCGCGCCCGCCGCGATCCCCAACGGCCCGCTGTTCACGGTCGGGATCGTGAACTCGGTGAACGCGCCCAGGGGCGCCGGCGCTGCGGCAGCGCTCCCGCACGCCAGCAGTGCCAACGCGCCGCACGCCAGAACCGCCACCGCCCCCTTACTCGCCCGCAAGCGCTCGCCGAACCCACGGTAACCGACGGGATACCTAGCCATCAACCGCCCCTCTCGTGTATGTCGCCCTCGTTGGTCATGTCGAGCTTCATGGCAGTCTCCTTGCCCCGATCGCCTTGCTAGGCCGGCGTTCCGGCTGATAGCGCCTGGACGTCCTCGGTGCTGAACGGTTTGCCACCGATGCCCCAGTCGCCGCTGTGGACCTCACCCACGTGGCGCCCCGCATGTTCTCCCCCTCGATCGAGACCATCGCATCGGTGAGGCGCTCGAGGATCTGTCCCTTTTGCTCGGACGTGAGCATCCTCGATGGGCTTGACGCGTTGACAAGCGGCATTTGCGCTCCTTCTCTATGAGACAGCCGGCGTTGTCTCGTTGGTCAGCTCGCGAGCGACGTGCTGGCGGCCGCGGTGAAGGCGGGTGGCGATCGTCGCTTCGCGCGTGTGAAGGGAGCGCGCGGCCTCGCGATAGGAAAGGCCGAGGAGGTCCACGGCGATCACCGCGTCCCGGCACACGGCCGGCGCGCTTGCGATGGCCGCCATGATCTCGCGCGCGGTCATGGCGTCATCGGAGACCGGGAGCACGTCATCTTCGAATAGCCGGCACTCGATTGGCCGCCCAGCCGTACGGCGATACCAGCTGGCATACGTGTTTCTCAGCGCCCGCATCAGGTAGCTGATCTCGTTGTCGTCGCGGAGCAACCGAGGGCGCTTAAGCACGTTGACGAGCGTCTCCTGCACGAGATCTTCGGCGTCGTGGCGTGAGCCGCACAGCCCCCACGCCGCCCGATACAACCGGTCGATGTAGTCAGACAGACGATCCGGATTGAGCACGTGGGGCCAGGACTCGCAGCGCGAATCGCCAGGCGGTCGACCCGGCAACGAACGCGAACGAGCGCGCAGCCGAGATTTGACGTCGGCGGTGATCGTGCGATCGGTGCCGGCCGGCGCATCGTCGGTCGCGTCGTCTTCGAGAGCTCTAGCTGCCATGTGCGAGAACCTCCCGTGCGGCCCGTTGCAGGTCGCGGAGATAGCGCAGGTGCGCGTGCCACCACAGCCCGCTCTGGTGCGTCCGTGAGAGGCGCTCGGTGTCGGCGTGCGCATCGAGCAGCTCGTACACGAGGCGCGTGAGTTGCTCTGACCGCTCGACAGCAGCAGACGGGATCCGTGGTTCCACGAATGCCCCGATCCCCGCCGGGAATGTCCACCAGCACGGAATCGTCGGAGGAGCGTCGCTAGAACTTCGTCGGCGGCACTGCGCTGTGCGAAGCAAGGAGACGGCAGCGATAGCGCCGCCTCCTTGTCCGCTGCTTCCGCCTTCTGCCACGGAACCGGTGTGAGGTGTCTCGGACGAGTCGGCGCCGCCGATCAGCTTCACAATCGCCGACGCCCGCCCCCCCGGCTCGAACCGCCCGCGATCTGCTGTCACCCTGTTGAGGGTCGCGATGCTGAGCTTGCCGGTTCCGTCCGTGAGCGGCTGGCTCTCCCCGGATCGGTTCAGTCCGTTGCCTTCGAGCGACTGTGCCATGTCGTTTCGTTGCGTCCGTTACGAGCCCGCTGCCTGCGGCTCGATGTTCTGGTTCAGTCGGAACACGTTTGTCGGGTCGTAGTCGTTCTTCAACGCGACGAGGCGTGCGTACGTTTCGGCGCCGTACGACGTCCGCGCCGCGTCGCTGTCGCCGAGGAAGTTGACGTACGCACGGCCCGTCGACGCGTCTGACGCGGCTGCGATCACCGTCTGAGCCCACTCCGTATACGCCGCGCCCATGCCCGGGTCATGCCAGCCCGTGACGGCGTTTAGCACGAACGGCATCGAGCGTTCCGCGAACGCCGTGGCGCCTTCGGCGACGCGCGCGATCGCCCCGCCCATCTGGTGCACGTGGATCTCGCATTGTGGACCGGGCGCGGCGAGGTGGATCTCACAGAGCCGGTCGATCAACTCATCGTCCAGCCGCGCGAGGTTCGTCGCCTTGAAGTACGAATGGATTCCCTTCTGCCAGAGCGGGTCGATCAGCGTCTGGATCACGTGGTATGGCATCGGGCCGAGCAGGTCGGCGATCGGGTCTCCGACGCCCCGAATCGCGCGGACGAGCGCGTTTCCCTCGTCTACCGTGCCCGTCGAGGCGGCGATGAACGCCGCGACTTTCTTGCCGTGCCACTCCTCAGGAATCACCGGAAGCGGTGGCGCGGTCGTGAGGTTGACGAGCGCGGTGATCTCATCCGGTGCCTGCGCAGCCCAGTCGCGGAACGCGCGCACGAGCGCGCGGGCATTATCGGCCGCGTAGAAGACTGGCCCGGCGTAGATCATCGGCGCGAGTGGATGGAGGTCGAACTCGAACTTGGTGACGACGCCGAAGTTGCCGCCGCCACCGCGCAGCCCCCAGAGCAGGTCGGCGTTCTCGGTCTCGCTCGCGTGGACGAGCCTGCCGTCCGCGGTGACAACGTCGGCCGCCGCGAGGTTGTCGCAGGCAAGTCCGAACTTCCGCATCGTCCAGCCGATCCCACCGCCGAGCGTGAACCCGGCGACACCGGTAGTCGATACCAGCCCGCCCGTCGTCGCGAGCGCGTGCGCCTGAGTCTCATCATCGACGTCAGCCCACACCGCACCTCCGCCGACCGTCGCCCGCAGCGCTGCCGGATCGACGCGGACGTCGTTCATCGGCGAGAGGTCGATCACGATCCCGTCATCGCAGGTCGAGAAGCCAGCGACGCTATGGCCGCCGCCGCGAACGGCGATCGTCAGGTCATTACCACGGGCGAAGCCGACCGCCGCGATCACGTCGGCGGCGCCGGTGCAGCGGACGACGAGCGCCGGCCTGCGGCCGTCGTGCGCGCCGTTCCAGACCCGGCATGCATCGGCGTAGCCGTCGTCGCCCGGGATCACGATCTCTCCCCGAACCGCCTCCCGCAAATCCTGGACTGTTGCTTCCCCGTGGACCGGGGCGATCGTATGGCGCATCTCCGTCTCCCTTTCGTTGAGGTCCACGGAGTTCTATGCGGCGCCGATTTGCCCGGGCTTAGAGGATCCTTAGCAACGCTGCTCGACCCTGCGCAACCGCTCCTCTACGTCCGCGACGCCGAGCGCGTCGTGGCGGGCCGCGTAGCGGTCGCGTGCGTCCGCGAGGAGTCAAGCGCCCGCTGCTCGTCGCCACGACGCTACTGCATTCATGGCCGAACGAGCCTCTCGACGCTGCCCCCAACGGTCCTGCCGCGCGGAAACCGCGATTTGTCCCGCGCGATCGCATTCGCCTTCTGCCAGCACGCAGCGGGCGAGCGCTCTTCGGCGACGATCGGATGGCCAGATCGGTCCGACCCGCCGACCGTTTGGGATCGGCGCGGCGAGTCTCGAGATTGGCGGTGGCTGTCGGGCAAAGATCACGTCCGTGGCTGGATCCATGCGTCATTGGACTGAACTACTTCGGTCGAGACCTGCTCTGTAGCGTGTGCGGTCCTTCCGCTACGAGGGTAAGGAGCCATCCTGCCTCCGCCGCGACGGAGTGCTGCGGCTCGTCCGCAGCGGGCGTCTGGAGCACGCGACCGAAGACGCTCGCATCTTGCGCGAACAGCGCTAACACCGAGCGGGGTACAGTCCGCCTGTGCGTTCGTCGCGACCGAATCGGCGGTCCGTCGTGACGAACAGCCAGGACGTTCGAAACAGAGAGGAGTGCCAGCGATGGCCCGCGTAGATGAGCTCGTCGACGGGATCTACAGGATCTGCACCACTGTCCAGCTCCCGGACACCGAGTTTCAGTTCAATCAGTTCCTGATCGATGACGAGCGCCCTGCGCTCATCCACACCGGCATGTACGGGTTGTACGAGAACGTCCGTCACGGGGTCGCGGAAGTGCTCGATCCCAGCAGGCTCGAGTACGTGATCCTCCTCCACTTCGAGGCCGACGAGAACGGCGGCATGGACCGGTTCCTGGAGGGAGCGCCGAACTCGACGCTCGCTTGTAGCGCTTTGAGCTCCATCTTGAACCTGAACGGTTGGAACTACTCCGGGCGCGTCGAGGGCCACACCGATGGCGAGGTTGTCGATCTCGGCAAGCACAAGCTGCGCTGGCTGGAGACGCCACACGTGCATCACTGGGACTCGATGATGCTGTTCGACGAGACCACCAAGAGCGTGTTTCCCTCGGATCTCTTCATACAGCCCGGCGACCAGCCGCCAGTGGTAACCGAGAATCTCGGGAGCGCGATGTGCGAGTACTACCGCCAGATCGGGATCTTCGCCCACGACCAGCCGGTTAGGGACGTCGTCGACCGTATCGAGGCCCTCGACCCCGTTTGGATCCACGGCATGCATGGCGGGAGCCTTGTGCGAGAGACAATCCCCTACTTCATACGCGCGCTACGCGAAGAGTCAGTCGGCTATCAGGGCAAGCTGTTCGGTCGAGATGTCTTGCCGGGATAGCGCCGTCATATCGAAAGTGCACGGACTCCGGCAGGAGTGGAGGGCCATCCCAGGTTCCTGGGATCTTGGTCCGGCTGCTCCTTCCGTGTGGTTGTGAACATTGAGGGCGCGCTAGCCCTCGCTTCTGTGACGGACGAGCAGCAGGAGCAACGGCTGTTCATCGGCGAACGCCTCCATCGCCGAAGAGGTGCTTCGGATCATCGATGCCTCTTTTCGCGCCGCAAACGCGAACCTCGCCCGATTGAACGAGCGACCCGCATCGCGCGGAAACCGCGTCGCTCGCGCACGATCGCTTCGACGCTCGAAAGGCCTCGGACCGCGCCATCGCTTCGGCGACAAGGCGCTCATGAGCGCGGGCGATCCCGGGCGAGTCGTTTGCCACGCCTGCGATCGCCGGGACGCGGACGGGTCCTCACCATCGCCGCCATCCGACTCGCGCTCAGCATCGAGCTTGCGCTTGGCCTCCCGCAGCGCCGCCCGCCGACCCTCCGGCGTGCACAACTGCTCGGGCGTCTCATCTCCACGCGCATCGCCGTGCAACTCGTCCTCGCGCCGGTCGGTCTCCTCGAGCTCGTCCAGCAGCTCACGCGCGATCCGCTCATAGCTGCGGTTGGCGCCCATCGACGCGTTCGCCGAGATCTTCGTACCGTCGATCGCGATCACCCCAACTTTCACCAACCCCGCCTTCTCACACATCCCCAGCACATCACCGAACAAGCCTGCCAACGCCCTCTCGTGCCGCTTGCGGAACTCCGCGATCGTCGAGTGATCCAGCACCCGCATCACCGTAATCACCATGAACGCCACATCCTCCCGGCACTTCCGCTCGATCTCCCGCGACGAACGCACCCCCTGTGCACACGCATAGAACAGCAACGCCATCACCTTCGGGTCGTACGCCGGCCGACCGTGACCATTCTGAGCGGGGTTTTCGAGCGAAACCCCGCTCACGTCCGGACCGTTTAGGACGGAAACCGTCCGGGTCTGAGCGCCCTTTTTGAGCGAAACCCCGCTCACGTCCGGACCCTTTGAGGAAGAAACGGTGCGGGTCTGAGCGCCCATTTCATGCGAAGCGCCGGTCGGACGTGGACCGTCCGAGTTGGCGCGGTGTGATGCGTGGGTGGGAACGGCACGATCGCGGCTTGAGAGGCGACCGATCCTCGAGTCCGCCGCCCCGCCCGCGCTTCGTGACAGGGCGTCCTTTGAGGCAGCCGATGCGGAAACCGTGAACAGCAGCGGCCGTGACCCTGGAGCTGGCGCGACGCGGCGCGGACGAGGTGCGGTCGCGGCACTCTCGGTGACTGACGGTCGGCTTATGTGCCAGCGATTGGTCCTGCCGCGCCCCCCGCCGGCGCCCTGCAGAACGACGCCTCCCGAGCTTACGAGGGCAGCGCGAGCACGCCGGTAGGTACTGTCTGCCAATCCTGCGGCGAGACGGAGCTCGTCAGTTGTGACGCCGCTCAGTTGTTGGTCCGCGTCTGCCATTGCTGCAATCGCGGCGAGTAGCTGGCGAGCAGGCCCCCGTGCCGAGCTGCGGCTTAGGACGGCCTCGAACAGCTGCGGATTGACGGGTCCGTCCCACCACGGGCCTGCCAGAGCAAAGTCGAGCTTGATCGTTGTCGAGCGCCCACGGCCGCCGCCGCGTTCGGCGATCGAGATCAATCCGCCGTCCGTCAGCCGGTCGCGCGCGTGTAGGTACTGACTGCGGCTGAGACTGGCGCGGCCGATGGCCACAGGGTTGCTGGGCCACGCCAACTGGTCGCGATTGGCGAAGCTCGCCAACGAGAACGCGACGAGGCGTTCGGCCGGCGAGATTTCGCGGAGTGCTAGCGCTGCGGCGATCGCGCGACGGCTCACGGCAAGCGCTCCCGACAAGAGATGATTTCGCAGGCGAGACGCACAGCTCGAGGCCCGCGAGAGGCTGGGACACGCTGCCGCGCGAGTGGCCAGGTGTGGCTGAAAGTCATCGCCAGCGCCATGGATATGGACGCTCGCGATGACGCTCAGGCCCGCCGCTTGCGGCGCACATACGCTCGCCATAGCCCTTGGGTCCGTCCGGAGCCCGGCTACACTGCGCCTGCGCGTGTGAATTGCTCGGCGCTGTTGGCGCCTATTGGTTGAGAGACCGGGCTGCCACCCGGTCTTTCTCGTTTCCGAGAGGCGGCATCGGCTGGTGGTCCTCGCGCGTGCGTCGGACCGTGGTGAACCTGCGGCCGAAGCTCTGGTGGGCACGGGCGGCTCACTCGACTTCCTCCCGGAACGGTTGGCCGCCACGAGTTCCGGCGATCGTCACGCGCCGATCTTGAACGTTCCAGACCACCTCGCCGCGCGCCGACTGGCCGGCGAAGAACCCGCACTGCGCCCATAGCGGTTCGGCTAACGCGAACAGCAACTCGTCGTCGGCCGGGCAGCTCGTGACGTAACCGAGGCTCGGGCGATCGCTTCGCAAACGCACCGAGTGTGTGGTCCAGCCACCCCCGGACTGGCAGCAGAATGGGACGACGGCTTCGATCAGCTCTCGGCGCTCGAGCTCCATCCAGACCTTCTCATCGAAGATCTCGATCTCGCCCGGACGTAGCCGAGCTGCGTGCGGCTCGACGGCGCCGCGCCCGCTATGAGCGCGGCAAGCCTCTCCAGCCAACGCCTTGTACGTCGGACATGAGCGGCTGCGCCATCGGCGGGCTGGATGCAAACGCGAGAGCGCCAGCGCGGAATCGTTTCCACTCGCGAAGGGCAACCGGCGACGGGGGCGCGGAGCAGCGCCACATCGCGGGCACCAGTCCTCGAGCCAGGCAGCTCTATCGCTCACAGACCAACTCCGCGACCTCGCCCGCTATCGCGAGCGGTCGCCCATCTGACGATGCCGAGAAAGCCGGTCGAGGGAACGAAAAGGGAACGAAAGGCCAAAAACGGGGGCCCGCGCTGACCTGCGTTGACCTGCCTCTGGCACCTCGCGTACCGGCTTGGCTGGACCCCGATTTCCCTGCTAGGACGTGGAAACCCAGGTATCTAGCGGAGAGGGAGGGATTCGAACCCTCGATGGACGGAACCGCCCATACCGGTTTTCGAGACCGGCGCATTCAACCGCTCTGCCACCTCTCCGGTTGAGCCGCAGAGGTTAGCCCGCGCGCCCCGCCCGGGGCCGCCTCGGCCCCCCACCTAGCTCCGCCGGGGCGCAAAGAACGACCGCAACAGGTCGGCTGACTCCCCGGCCAGGAGGCCGCTCTCGACCTGGGGCCGATGGTTCAGGCGGGGCTCCCCGAGCACGTCGAATACGCTCCCCGCGGCGCCGGCCTTGGGGTCGGTGGCGGCGAACACCACGCGGGGGATCCGGGCCAGGACGATCGCCCCGGCGCACATCGCGCACGGCTCGAGCGTGACGTACAGGACGGCGTCGAGCACGCGCCAGCTGCCCACCGCGCGGGCGGCCTCGCGCAGGGCGATCATCTCGGCGTGGGCGGTCGGGTCGGCGCGCACCTCGCGCTCGTTGTGGCCGGTGCCGATCACCTCGCCGTCCTTGACCACGACCGCTCCGATCGGAACGTCCTCGTGCTCGAGCGCCCGGGATGCCTCTCGCAGGGCGAGGCGCATGAAGTACTCGTCGCGGGGGAAGAACCGGCTCACTCGGGATGTCATCGTCTGTTGGGGCGATAACGTTGGGTACAGGGAAGGGCAACTATCGCGCTTCGGCGCTGTCTTAAGCCTCGGGGGGGTTCCGAGGCAGGACCGCAGAACTTGATCTCGATTCCATCACCATTGCGCCTCTGGGCGGCCTTCGTGGTCGTGATCGCTGTGCTTGCGGCCGCGGCGCTTGCGCCGAAAATCGCTCGCGCGACCGATTATGTGCCAGGGCAGGTCGTCGTCGGCTACTCCGGCGGGCCGACTGCGACCGTGGCCGCCGACGCGACCAGGCGGATGGGCATGCGCCGGGTCGGCTCCGACGCCACCCCGCAGGCGCGCGTGCTCCAGGTCCCGCGCGGCCAGACGGTGGCCGCCGCGGTGTCGCGCCTGCGCCACCAGCGCGGCGTGGCCTACGCCGTGCCCAACTACATCGCCCACGTCGCGGGCTCCTGGATTCCCGACGATCGCGGCCGCGGCAACACGGCCGGCGGCTGGCAGACGATGCAGTGGAACTTCCTGCCGGCCAGCGGCGTCAACGCGCCCCAAGCCTGGGCGAACCTGCGGGCCGACCACCGCCCCGGCGGCCGCGGCGTCGTGGTGGCGGTCCTCGACACCGGCGTGGCCTACCGGAACTGGCGCCAGTTCCACGAGTCCCCGGACTTCGCCAACACGAAGTTCGTCGACCCCTACGACTTCGTCGCTCGCAACGCGTTCCCGCTGGACCGCGAGGGCCATGGCACGTTCGTGGCGGGGACCGTGGCCGAGTCGACCAACAACCGGCTCGGGGTGACCGGCCTGGCCTACGGCGCGTCGATCATGCCCGTGCGGGTGCTCAACGGCGACGGGACCGGCGACGCGTCCACGATCGCCAAGGGGATCCGCTACGCCGTCGCCCACCAGGCGCAGGTGATCAACCTCAGCCTCGAGTTCGACCCGTCGATCAACCAGGGCGACATCCCCGACATCCTCAGCGCGATCCGCTACGCCCACAACCACGGCGTGGTGGTGGTCGCAGCCTCGGGCAACGAGGGCATCGGTCGCGTCGCCTACCCCGCCCGCGCCAAGCCGGTGATCTCGGTCGGCGCGACCACCCGCGACCGTTGCCTGGCCGACTACTCCAACGGCGGCTCGCGGCTGTCGCTGGTCGCTCCCGGCGGCGGCGAGGACTCGACCTTCATCAACGACCCCAACTGCCACCCCGGCCGTAGCCTCCCCAACATCTTCCAGATGACGTTCCCCAATCCGCACAAGCCCGGGAGCTTCGGCTACCCGCGCGGCTGGTACGGCACCTCGATGGCCACGCCGCACGTGTCCGCGATCGCCGCGCTGGTGATCGCCAGCCGCGTGCTCGGGCCGCACCCGTCTCCGGACCGGATCCTCAAGCGCCTGGAGCAGACCGCCACCCCGTTGGGCGGCTCCAAGCCGAACAAGGACTACGGATACGGGCTCGTCAACGCCGGGGCGGCGACCTCGCCGATCCCGGCCGTCGCCCGCAACACCTAGTCTAAACGGTCCGGACGTGAGCGGGGTCGCCCGCATCGGCATGCTCGACTTGCTCGCCGGCAGGACGGTGGCCTGCGAGCGTGTGGGCTCGAGGCGGTGGCCCGCAGCTGTATCAGTTCGGCTCCCTCACGGCGTCACCAGGCATAGCCGTGCACGCGATCGCGCGCCCTAGCGCGTGTCGATGAACTTCACCTTGACCTTGCGCCAGGCGTCGTCCTCGACGTCTTTTCCGCCCGGGCCGGGCGGCGTCGTGGTCCGACCCTTGCCGTAGATCAGGGGCTCGAGGAAGGCCGCGGCCGGAATGCCGAACTTGTCGGTGGTCAAATACCGCTTCACCGCCGCGACGCGATCCCTGGCGACCTTCTGATTGACGTCCCAGGAGCCGGGCTTGGACGCGTATCCGTAGAGCTGGATCTTGGCGTGACCGCGGGTGAGACGTTCGAGTAGCGTCGGCTCGTCGCCCCGCTCGAGGACCGGCAGCGGCGCATCGAGGTGCTCGGGCTTGATCTTGGCGCTGCCGGGGTCGAAGTTGGTGATCTCGACGAAGCTGCCGGGTGCGTCGCGAAAGGGCGAATGCACCCGTACCACGATTGTCTGCCGGACGACGTTGGTGGTCGTCTCGCCCGCGCCCGAGGTCGTCTGCGACGTGGTGTCCTGGCTTTGGCCGCTGCTGCTACCGGTGGTGCTGCCGGTGACCGTCGTGCTCGAGCCTGATGCCCCGGACGTTTTCTTGACGTCCGGCTTACCCAATATTACGGGGCCGACGTCTGGAATCTGGCGCAAGCCCCGGCCAATGATGTTGGTGTCCTCACGGCCAAGCGCCGAGCTGGCGTTGTAGGCGACCTGCGGGAGCGCACGGATGGGCTCCCGCAGCCGGGCCGCAACCTCGGCCGCCTGGCAGGATGCCGCCACCGCCTTACACAGAGGGCTCGGAGCGCTACCGCTGCGTCCGGAGCCAGCGGCGAGGTTCCGTGGCTCCTGCTCGTCCGGGGCGGCGGTCGGCGTTTGCTGGAATCGACCTAGCGCCGGCTCCTCCTTCCGCGGGAGGGCAGGGCTCTCGACGCGACCACTCACGCAGATGGGCGCCGCGGGCGGGGTCGGTTGCGCAAGTGGCGAGCAGCAGGTGCGTCGCCAAGCGCCGGTCGAGACCCGCATTGGTGCTCGCCGCAGGCATGTGATCCCGGTACTGCTTAGTGACCAGCGTGTGTCCCGCAGGCGGTCGTCGTCGGCGGGTCTACGCGCGCCAGCCGGATAGCAGCTGTCGATGAAGAAGACGCCCGCGCTGGGCTGGGAGCCCCCGCACGCGCTTCGCCGACGGGCTCGCTCGGACGGTCGACTGGCACCGCGCGAACGCGCGGCGGTACGAGCCGATCCGAAACGGCGATTCCCGCGCGCATTAGGGGGCGAGTACGGACCCCAACTTCGGTAGGCGCCTAGGTCCGCAGATTTTCAGCCGGCGACGGTCGGTCAGGCAGCCGCGTAGCCCACCAGTCGAGCGGGACGATCCGCAACGCGAGTTCGAACGAGCCTCGATCCAGCGACTCAGCGAGCTGGGCGATAGCTACGAGATTCTCGCGTAGCCACGCGTCCTCGACGGGCCCCATGGCCTCAGTCGCCGGCCTGACACGGCTCAGCCTCGGCCGACTCAGACGACTGTAGAGCTCGACGTGGCGATCGACGATCTCCGCGTACTTGCGCGAGCTGACCATCACGCCGGCCCACCGTCCGAGCGCCTCCTGGCCGTGACCGAGCAGCCGCTCGATCAGGCGGTGAAGCTGTTCGCGGCGGTCAGCGTTCGCGAGCATTTCGTCCATCGCCGCCGCGAGACGCGGCGTGTCACGCACCGCCTCGCGGCCGGCCGCCAGCGCCGCGTCCGCGAGCTCGCCGTCCGGAACAAGCCCGGCGAGCTCGAGCAGACCGCTCCACACGACGCGAGCCGCGCGGACGAACTCGAACAATGCGTACTGCGCGAGCACCGACCACCGCTCGCGCTGCCGGCGCTCGAGCACTTCGTTGAGCACCGCCGCGGTCACCGCGACGACGATCAAGCTCGCGACGAGGCTCGTGAACAGCGCGTGACGCGACCAGAACCCGTCGTTGACGAGGTCCCATACGATCGCCCCGGAAAGGACGAGCACACTGAGGCCGCCGATGATCCGCGTCGGGCGCACGTACGTCCGAAGCGAGTCGGTGCGGCGCGGTCCGACACTGTGACGAGCCATCTCTTGCCAAGGCCTATTGCGCCGCATCAGGGCGGGCAGGCTCGGACATGGCAGCGAGGCCGGACGGCACCGTTTGCGCAACAGCCTCGGACACACGCGGTCATGACGCCGTGCCCGCCGGCGATGCCCGCGCGATCACGAATGCGGGTCTCGACCCGCGCATCGCGACGCGCCTGCTTGTCGGCGTCGGTGTGCTCGGTGGCCACGATTTATCTCATCGCCGCTTCGACGATGGCGATGTCCTGCTCGGTCGTTCCGCCGCTGACTCCGACGCCGGCGATCACCTGGCCCTCGCTGGTGAGCGGCACGCCGCCGCCGATCGCGGAGTATCTGCCGCCGGAGACGGCGAGGAGGGGATAGAGCTCCGCGCCTGGTTGCACGAGGGGGACGAGGTCAGCGGTACGCATGCGGACGAGGGCGGACGTGTAGGCCTTTCGCTCGGCGAGCTCGAGGGAGAACGCGGGCGCTCCGGTCATGCGGTGGGTGAGAACGACATTGCCGTGGATGTCGATGACGGTCACCGCGACGGGTACGTTTTGTTTGGCCGACTCGGCCTCGACGCGGTCAGCAACGTTCTTCGCGATGGGGAGTAAGTCCATGGTCGTGTCGTTCCTTTCAGAGATTGAGATATTCCGTTTGGATTTCAGCGCTCGCCGTTGAGGCCCAGCTGTCCCACGTAGAATCCGAGTCGCTTTTCCGCGTCTCCAGGCTGCTGGAGGCCTTGCTCCAGGAGGGCTTTGATTCTTTCCTGCGCCGCTGGTCGCTTGACGGATGCCATGCAGGCGTCCCAGCCCGCTCTGATTTCAACGTCGGGCGGCAGGCTGGCTTCGTTGACGAGGCGCTTGGTGTTGGCGATCGCCCACTTGTCGAACGACGCGATCCTGGATGCGAGCGCGTCGACGAAATCGTCCAGCTCGGCATCCGGTAGCGCACGGTTCACGTAGCCCAGGAGCTCAGCATCGGCGCCCTGGATATCGTCTGAGCTCAGGAGCACTTCAAGGGCGCGTCCCCGTCCCATGATCCGCGGCAATCGCGCCATGGGCCCTCCACCAGCGACGAGGCCCACGCCCACTTCAAATTGCGAGAAGAGCGCTTTCTCTCGACTGGCGAAGCTCATGTCGCAGGCGAGCGCGAGCTCACTGCCGTTTCCGGTCGCCCGCCCCCGGATCAGCGCGATCGAAACGAATGGGGCGCGTGTCAGGCGCACCAGGACGTCGGGCCATGCCTCGAGGCCGGTCGGACCTTGCGGGATGCTGGTCAGATCGTCGAAGTTCGCGAGGAAGTCGGAGTGATTTAGAAAGAAGTCTTCGACGGCGCTTTCGAAGACCACCACCTTCACCTGGTCGTCGTTCTCGAGCGCCGTGACAATCTCTCGGATCTGCAGAACGAACTCCGGACCCATCAGGTTCACCGGGGGGTTGTCGAGAACGACGCGACAGTGTGTAGGTGTAACTCGATTGAGGCTCACTTGCGCGGCCTTCGTTGCTGACGGCATGACACTGCTGCTCCTGGCGTAGGGGGTGACGGTGTGATTGCGATGTTGCCCCAGGGCGCGCCAGTTCGCGCCTGGGCAATACCCGGGTCAGGTCCCTGGTCTGCCATCCACGGTTGTGTCGATCGGGGAAAGGAGGAGCAAGGCCACGGAGGTCACGGCTCGAGGGGTTGTCGGCGGGCACACCGTCGGTCGTCTCCCTGCGCGGGCCGCGATGATGATCGGCTGGATTGCCTCGCTCGCCGGTGCGGGGATTACCTTTGCGGCGGTCGCGATGAAAGCGGCCGGCGTTTCCTCACCGGTATCTGGTCGATGCACTCGCCGCTCTCCCACAACGCTGAGACCCCACCGTTCCGGCGGGGTCTCAGTGAGTCTTCTTGCGGTTTGCAGAGCTGGCGCCCGATGGCGGTGCGCCATCGCGATACGAATCGGTGCACGAGCTCGGATGGGCCCCTGAGGCCGGCGGAGTTATCCGGGAAGTACATGAAGGATTTTCTCCATGTAGCGACCGGCTGCGTTGGAGGCCTGCTCAGGCGTGCTCCCGCGCTCGCGCGCGTCCATATAGGCGGCATATCGGTCCCACCAGTTATGAGCGGCGTGGGTCTTCTCGTATGGGTCGTGACGCTCGGCTGTCTCGCGCAGAAGCTCGGCCAGAGTCGCGACGTCCATTGCTAGTCCTGCCACTCGCGACCGGCAAGCCGGGTCGTGACCTCCTGCACCAGCCACGTGTTGCCGTCGGGATCGGTGATCGAAAAGAACGATCCGTAGCTGGTGCGCTCGGGGTCGGGGCCGGGTTGCCGTGCCTCGACCGGGAACGGCGGGCCGTGCCAGATCTCACTCACGTCGATGCCACGGCCGACGAGTTCGTCATAGGCGGCCTCGATGTCGGAGACGATCAGCCCGGCCTCGGCCGAACCGGGCGCGGCGGTCGTGAGTCCCTGGCCGAAGTTGACCGAGGTAGGCGAGCGCGGCGGGGTGAACTGGACGATACGAAGGCCCTCCAGCGGGGCGACGTCGTCGTCGAGCCTCCAACCCAGGCGCTCATAGAACGCCTTGGATCGGTCGACGTCCGACACGGGAATGACCTGAACCTCGAGCCTCATGTCGACCTTGCCGACGCTCGTGTGGCGGCTCGTGTCATGGGCTTCGGTGGCGCTCATCGCTACCTCCTGGTTGCGTGAGGGAAGACCTCAATCGGTCTTCGTGCTAGTGATGCCATGAAGCGTGCTCGCCGCGCGTCTTCGTCGCGCCCGTGTCAGCCCCTGGTCGGTGCCCTGGTCAGCTCCCATGGATCCAGCCCGGGTCATCTACGCTTGGGGGCGAAATGGGCGTCGAGCGCGCGCCGAGGTTCCGGGGCCGTACCACCGAGCTTGCGAAGCTGGACGGCCTGCTCAAGGACGTCCGCCGTGGCCGCAGCGGGGTGTTGGTCATCCGGGCCCAGGCGGGTGCGGGCAAGACGGCGCTCCTGAGATATACGGGCGGGCAGGCCGCTGGTTTTCGAGTCGGCCAGATCGCCGGTGTCGAATCCGAGATGGAATTGCCGTTCGCTGGTCTGCACCAGCTGTGCGGGCCGATGCTTGCCCACCTCGACGCGCTGCCGGACCGCCAGCAGGCCGCCCTGCGCACTGCGTTCGGCCTCTCGTCCGACGATGCGCCCGATCGCTTCCTTGTCGCACTGGCGGCGCTGAGCCTGTTGGCCGAGGTCGCCGAGGAACAGCCGCTGCTGTGTCTCGTGGACGACGCGCAATGGCTCGATACCGCCTCGCGCCAAGTCTTCGGGTTCGTCGCCCGACGGCTGCTCGCCGAGCCCGTGGCGTTGGTGTTTGCCGTTCGCGAGCCGACCGACGAACGCGAGCTGGTGGGCCTCCCCGAGATGTCGCTTACAGGCCTGGGGGACGATGACGCGCGCGCGTTGCTCGAGGCGGTCGTCCCGGGCAGGCTCGATGAGCGCGTGCGGGACCGGATCGTGGCGGAGACTCGCGGGAACCCGCTTGCCCTGCTGGAGCTCTCGCGGAGCGTGGGGCCGGCACAGCTGGCGGGAGGGTTTGCCCTCCCCGACGCCGGAAATGTCGTGGATCGGATCGAGGACCAATACCGCCGGCGGATCACTGCCCTGCCCGATGCGACCCGACGACTGATGCTCCTGGCGGCGTCGGACCCGGTTGGGGACGCAACGGTGGTCTGGCGGGCCGCCCAGGCGCTCGGGCTCGAGCGGGAGGCCCTCGAGCCAGCGTCGGTCGAGCAGTTGCTCGAGATCAGCGCGCGGGTCCGGTTTCGGCATCCGCTGGTCAGATCGGCGGTCTACCGTGTCGCGTCGGTCCCGGACAGGCGAGCGGTTCACGGCGCGCTTGCGTCGGCCATCGATCCCGAGGCCGATCCCGATCGTCGAGCCTGGCATCGGGCCCACGCGGCGACGGCGCCCGACGAGGAGGTCGCCGCCGAGTTGATCGCTTCGGCGAGCCGTGCCCAGCGCCGTGGTGGCATCGCGGCGGCGGCGGCGTTTCTCGAGCGTGCGGTGACGTTCACTCCGGACCCCGGTGAGCGGGCGTCGCGGGCGCTGGCGGCCGCCGGCGCGAAGTTCGAGGCGGCAGACCTCGTTGCAGCTGAGTCGCTGCTCGCGACCGCGGCGGTTGGCCCGCTTGACGAGCTGGGTCAAGCACAGGTCCAACGGGTTCGGGCTCAGATCGCCTTTGACTTGCGCCGTGGCAGCGACGCCCCAGCACTGCTACTGCGCGCGGCACGAACGCTAGAGCCACTCGATGCGGAGCTCGCGCGGGACACGTATCTCGAGGCGCTCGTCGCCGTGGTCTACGCAGCGCGCCTCGCGACCGGCACCGACGTGGCCGAGGTTGCGGGCGCCGCCCGTTCGGCGCCAATCGGACCGGAACCGTTGCCTGCCAGGCAGCTGTTGCTGCGCGGCCTCGCGGCCCGTCTGACCGATGGCTCGCCGGCCGCCGCGCCACTGCTGAAGCGGGCGTTGCAGGCGTACCGCGACGAGGACAGACAACTGGATTGGTTGTGCGTGGCCTACAACCTCGCTGCGATGGACCTGTGGGACGACCGGGAATGGTTCGAGCTCGCGTCCTGGCAGACGGAGCTCGCGCGCGCCACCGGCGCCCTGAGCTTGCTTCCGTATTCGCTCGATTACCTCGCTGAAAATCGCATCCTGGCTGGAGATCTGTCGATGGCGGCCTCTCTTCTGACCGAGGCCAGGGAGCTCTCTTCGGGATCGAGGGCCGACACGCTCCCGTACATTGCGCTCCTGCTGGCGGTGTGGCGGGGGCAAGCGAGGACCGCCTCGCGCCTGATCGAGCTTATGACCCGCGAGGCCGACGCCCGGGGCGAGGGGTGCGCGATGGCGTTTGCCGACTACGCGACCGCGACGCTTCACAACGGCCTCGGCCAATACGAGCTGGCATCTGACGCGGCCCAGAAGGCGAGCGCTGCGAACGAAATCGTAACTTCCTCCTGGGCGCTGTACGAGCTTGTGGAGGCCGCTTCGCGAAGCGGCCGGCGGGGCGTTGCATGCGACGCCGTCGATCGTCTGTCGGAGCGACTGAGTGCCAGCGGCACCGAGTGGGCTAAGGGAACCGAGGCGCGCTCGCGCGCGCTCGTCGAGGACGGTGAACGAGCCCAGGACCTTCACAGGCAGGCGATCGGGTTGCTCGGCCAATGCCGTATGGTGGCGCACCTGGCTCGCGCTCGGCTGACTTACGGCGAGTGGCTGCGTCGCGAAGGCCGGAGGGTCGATGCCCGCGAGCAGTTGCACGCTGCGCACGACGTGTTCGCGTCGATGGGCGCGGAGGGATTCGCTGAGCGCGCGCGTCGCGAGCTGCTGGCCACGGGCGAGAAGGTGCGCAAGCGCCAAGACGACATGCGCGACGAACTCACACCCCAGGAGGAGCAGATCGCGAGGCTTGCGCGCGACGGGAGAACCAACCCTGAGATCGGCGCCGAGCTCTTCATCAGCTCACGCACCGTGGAGTGGCATCTGCGGAAGGTGTTCACGAAGCTCGGAATCAGCTCACGCAAGGGGTTACGCGGCGTGCTGCCAGACCGAGACCAGGAACGAGCGCAGGCGTAGAGACCAGGGCGCTGACCAGGGCGCGACACGGGCGCGATCCCGGTGTCTCTGGCCGATCCTTTTCGGCGATTACGAGCGGCTACAAGAAAGGATCGGGCCATGCCATTCATCAAGGTCGGAACTGAGAACCAGGCCGACATTGAGATCCACTACAACGACCACGGCACCGGGAGGGCCGTCGTTCTGATCCACGGCTACCCGCTCGACGCTAACTCGTGGGAGCGACAGGAGCGCGTGCTGCTCGCCGCCGGCTACCGCTGTATCAGTTACGACCGGCGCCGGTTCGGCCGCTCGAGTCAGCCGACCGTGGGCTACGACTACGACACCTTCGCGGCTGACCTCAGCGCGCTGCTCGAGCACCTTGACCTGCGCGACACCGTGCTGTGCGGCTTCTCGATGGGGACCGGCGAGGTCACGCGCTACCTCGGCAGGTACGGCTCCGCGCGGGTGCGCAAGGCCGCCCTGTTCGGTGTGATTCCGCCGTTCCTGCTCAAGACCGAGGATAACCCCGAGGGCGTGGACGGTCAGGTGTTTGAGGACATCAAGGCGGCGATCGTCAAGGACCGCTACGCCTACTTCAAGGACTTCCTCGACAACTTCTACAACGTCGACGTCCTGCGCCCCGAGCGCATCAGTGACCAGGCGTGGCAGGCCAGCTTCGAAGTCGCGGCGGGTTCATCGCCCTACGCGAGCTACGCCTGCGTGAACACGTGGCTGACCGACTTCCGTGAGGACCTGCCGAAGATCGACGTCCCGACGCTGGTGATGCACGGTACCCAGGACCGAATCCTGCCGTTCGAGGCTACGGCCGCACGGCTCGGCGAACTCATCGCGGACGTAACGGTCGTGCCCGTCGAGGGCGGTCCTCACAACATCGGGTGGACGTACCCCGAAGAGGTCAACGCGGCGCTGCTTGATTTCCTCGGCGGAGGCAGTCGCGCGCCAGTGGCCGCGCCCGCTCAAGCGGCTTCGGTCTAAGGAGTGTCGTACGGGTTCGACGATGGGGTTCAGTCCTCGGATGGATGAGCGCCGTGCGCTCGCGCGGCGCTCATCGGTTCTCTGTGATCAGGAGGTGATGCGAGATGGCTCAACTCCCCGCCCCGGGACAAGGAATCGTGCTGACGCACTTCATCGTGTCGGACGATGTCGAACGGTCGCGCCGCTTCTAAACCGAGGTGCTGGGCGGCGAGACGGTCCGCCTGGGTGAGCCGACATACGTCGCGCTCGCCAACAGCTGGATCATCATCAACGTCGGCGGCGGCCCGACCGACGACAAGCCAACCCGTCACCCTCGAGACGCCCCGTGACCCAGATCGGGTCAGGCAGCCTCCTCAATATCCGGGTTGCGGACATCGAGGCCGTGTACAAGGAGTGGAGCGCGAAAGGCGCCGAGTTTCTCACGCCACCGATCCCCGCGCGAGACCGAAATCCGCTGCTACATCCGCGATCCCGACGGCTACCTGATCGAGGTGGGCCAAACTACGGTCACACCGCGTATGCCGTGACGTGGACCTGTCTCGTCGACACGTCGACCACGCCCCGAGCCCATACCTCGAGCGGGTTCACCCACGAGAGCTCGGGATGGTTGCTCATCAGGGAGACGTGCTCGCGGAGCTGGAAGATCGGTGACCCTTCCTCGGGGATCGCCACCCCGCCGGCTTCGAGCGCGATCTTCTTGCCGTCCTCGCTCGTGATCTCTCCGTGAATATGGAGCTCGGCGCGGCCGTCGGCGCGGTAGTAGATGTAATCGATCCCCTTGAACGTCCCTTGCACCGTTGGCCCTGTCACGGGCCCCTCGAGATAGAAGTCGAACCTTGCGCCCTCGGGCGGTGGAATCTGACCCGAGAGCACGGCGTCGGCCGAGGCGCCGTACTCCACCACCTTTGTGATCTGCGGCCGGTACTCGTAGATCAGCGCTCCCGGCATCTGTCCTTGCGGATCACCGGTATCGACCGTCTCGCTGGTCGCCGGAGGCACACCCGTCGCGCTCATGACCACTCCTCTATTGCAGCGTCGCCCTTGCTGCCCGACAGCGTAGGAGTGCCGGCACCCACAATCAACGTCAATCGTCGCCTGCCCCGCGTCCGCGTCGCTCAGCATCCAGCTGCCTGGCCACCGTCGATGTGAAGGATCTCGCCGGTGACGAACGTGGCCCGCTCGAGGTACAGGATCCCGTCGACCACGTCGCTGACCTCGCCGAGCCGGCCAAGGGGATGAAGCTCGGCGAGACCCTTGTAGGAGGCGAGCTCGTGAAGGGGCGTCTTGATGACTCCGGGAGCGACCGCGTTCACCCGCACGCCGCGTGAGGCGTACTCGATCGCCAGCGATCGGGTCACCGCCGCTAGCCCGCCCTTGGTCAGGGCTACCAGGGCTGACGGCCGCTCGCTGCTCGGGCGCTCGACGATGCTGGTAGTGATGTTGACGATGTGGCCGCTTCCCTGGTCGACCATCCGCCGGATCGCGCGCTGGGTGATGTGGAAGAACCCGGCGAGGTTCACGGCGGTGATCCCGGTGTAGTCGTCGGGCGAGTACTCCGTGAAGGGCTTGCTGATGAAGATCCCAGCGTCGTTGATCAGGCTGTCGATCCGTCCGAACCGAGCGAGCGCCTGTTCCACGACGCGCTCGGCCGTCTTGGCTTCGCTGATGTCACCCTGCACCGTGAGGTAGCCGGACTCGTCGGAGGGGCGGATCGTGCGCGAGGTTCCGACGACCGCGTAGCCGGCTTGACGGAACCCGGCCACCAGGCCCGCGCCGATGCCCTGCGAGGCGCCCGTGATGATCGCGACCTTCTGCGAGTCGCGCATCGTCACGCCCGACTCATCCGACGAGATAGGTCTCGTAGATCACGCCCGCGGGTCGGCGGCCGCCGACTCCAATGAACACGCCTTTGTTCAGCCAGTCGAGTCCGGGCGCGGCCGTCTCGATCTGGGCTGTGGTGCGGAAGGTGTACTCACCAGCGTTCACGTCCTCCCCGCGGGCGAGACAAGCGAGCACCTCGGGGCTGCCGTGGCGGACGCCTCGTGATCGGACGTAGAGCAGAGCGCCGTCGTCCGGCTGAAGCGTGTAGCGGATGTCGGCCAGCGCGGTCCCGTCGGGTAGGACTATCTGCCAGTCGGCGCTCGCGCCGGCGAGCAGCTTGCCGGCGATCTCCGGTCCCCTGAATGTTCCGCCTGTCTGGGGGACGATGCGGCGACGGCCTTGGGCGCTCTCACCCAGATCGAGCGGTTCGCCAAGGGTCGCCTCCAACCTGTAGACGAGAGTCAGGCGCGGCTCGGGGAGCTGATCGCTCATGACCGGCTCGCACCCGCCCGAGCCCTCGTCGCCTGCGCAGCCGCAGGATCGTTGGGATGTGGTTTGAGCGCGGTGATCGTGACTTTCATCCACTCGTAGAGCGGTAGCCCGCTCAGCAGACCCTCCAGCTCGGTTTCGCTGCCGGCGCAGTACAGGCTGAGCACGCTGCTCTCGCCCGTTGGAAGAGGCCGCTTCCAGACGCGCACGAGATGCCCTTCGTCTGCCAGTTTGGCGGCAGCGACTGCCTCGGCCTCCTGGCGATCCTTGACCTCAGCCTCCGGAGTTCGCTCCGGCACGTTGATCTCAAAACCGACCAGGAATTCCATGACGTTCTCCTTGGCTCCCCACTTCCTCTACGCAGCCCTAAGACTCGGGTCCAGGTCTTCGTCTCGGTAGAACCTCGAGCGGTTACCCGCACCCCAGGCTTCGCGGAGACCCGATGCGCTCAGGTCCCAATCAGGACGGATTTCACGCGTGGCCGCGCGAAGGTCACGCCACAGTTCGTCGATCGACGGCCTTCCCCAGAACCAGTAGCCGTTGTAGAGGCTGTGAATCACTAGCCCAGGCTTGAGCACCAGCGTGTGCGGAACCATTGGGTCGTGATGGGGGTCGGTGTACTCCTGGATGTCGAGGTCCTTCTGGAGCTTGCGGCCGGCGTCGGAGAGAAACGTCCACTGGGCGCCGACGGAGGCGCGGAACTCGCGGGTCTCGAGGATGTTGTCGGTCGAGATCGTCACGATCTGCGTATAGGCAACGGCGATCTTGGGGTACGCGGCCGCGAGCTCGAGGTGCTGCTGGTGGTCCTTCGGGCAGTAGTGGCCGCGCGCGAGCACGAGGATCAGTGGGTCGTCGCCCTGCAGCTCGCTCAGGCTACGACGGGTCTTGGTGTGGTCCGTGAGCTCGTAGTCGGGGAAGGTCCCGCCCGGCACGATATCGGCGCGCATCGCTGCTCCTGTTCTGTCATTTGGTCGACAACTCCTCGCTGCAGGGTCGCGTCCGAGCTGTTCAATCGCGCCCGTGCGACGCCCTAGTCGATGCCCTGGCTTGGCCGGCCGCAAAGCCCGAAATCAACGGGTGACGCGGGAACGCAAGCCTCTAGCCGATGCGATGCTCGTCTTGGCCCTCGCAGCCTCGATCCCGGGCGCGTCCTCTTGGACGAATCCGCTCGTGCGCCGCGCGCCGACGGTTGCGATCCCCTGGTCGCCGATCCCGTTCGTTCGCGGCGCGCCAGCCCGGGCGCCGAAGCGATCGTGGGCCGTCGACCCGGCGGCGGCGGCCGCGCAGGCCGACAGCGCTCGGTCACCCGACGATGAGGTGCTCCGCCGACTCGATGCGCTGACTCTGCGTCGGGTGATCGAGCGCCTCGAGAAGATCCCGGAACAGGCGTACAAGAGCGTCGCGGCCGATCTCCTTGGGCGGTGACCGCCGTGGCCGGGCTCCTGCTTTCCCGGATCGACCCCCAGGTGGACGGAAGACCAGGGAGCTGACCCGGGGATTGCCCGGACGCGAACAAGCGCGCCCTGGGGCAACGTCTCAGTCACACCGTCATCGCCTACGCCAGGAACAGGCGCGTCATGTGCTCAGCCACCAAGACCGCACCATTGGACACCACTATCGAGACGTGCTTCGCGACGAAGACGGCGGACGACGTCGCGGGCACGATGGCCTTCTTCTCGCCCGACCTCGTGTCGTACATCCACCCCACGCTCGGATGGGAATTCGACGGCCACGACGTCCTGAAGGGCGTCTTCGAGCAGTACATGCCGAGCTGGTGGCGGCCGGCTCGTTCGTACGCGACCGGCGTGCTTGCCAACGAGACGCGCGCTCTCGTCCGCACGACCACTACGCCGGAGCTCTTCGGCGGCGAGCTGAGGATTCTCGCGACGGGGGCTCTGATGCGCACCGTGAAGGTCGCGTTGAGCGTCCTCGACTGACACCCGGCTTCCCCCAACTGTCCGACTCACCCACTCACGACCCGAAAGGGAACGCATGCCCGTGCTCACTACATCCCGCGTCCCGGCTGACTTTACCGAGACAACCGCGCCCGCCAACGGCATCACCATCAACTACGTCCGCGGCGGCGCGGGCCCCACCCTCGTGCTATTGCACGGCTACCCCCAGACCTGGTACATGTGGCGCAAGGTGCTGCCAGAGCTGGCAGAGCACTTCACGGTCATCGCGCCAGACCTGCGTGGCTCGGGCGGCTCAGATGCCCCCACCGGCGGCTACACCAAATCCATCCTGGCTGAGGACGTCCACCAGCTGCTGGTCGGCCTCGACCTAGCCGACGAGGTGAGTGTCGTCGGGCACGATATCGGGACGATGGTCGCCTACGCCTACGCCGCTGCTCACCGTGACTCCACCAGTCGGCTGGTCCTGATCGACTCGCCGCTCGCCGATGAATCGCTCTATGAGTTTCCCTCGCTCACGGCGCAGGGTCCGGGTTTTTGGAACTTCGGGTTCTTTACCCTCCAGAACGGCTTGCCCGAGCGGATCCTAGCGGGACGCGAGGATGCCTGGGTGGACGGATTCGTCGATTGGCTGGAGGTGGTTAAGGGCGGCGTTGATGAGCAGGCCGTCGCCGAGTACGCGGCACAGCTGCGCCAGCCCGGACACACGCGCGCGTCGTTTGAGTACTTCCGCGAGTTTCACGCCGATGTCGCCGAGACAATCCACCAGCGCGACAGGCCGCTGGTCAATCCGGTACTGGCGATCGGTGCGGAGGGCACCCTGGCAGATGGTCTACGACCAGGTCCTCAGATACGCCACAGACGTCACTGGGCACATCGCGCCCACCGGACATTGGGTCGCCGAGGAAGACCCCGCCTACCTGACCGCGCGGCTGCTGACCTTCCTCACTGACGACCACGCCACGCCCGGAGTGCGCAACGTCATGGCAACCGGCTGAACCCGCGGACGCCGACCGGTGACCCTGAACGTCACCGCTTCGCCCGCAGCGTCTGCTGACGCTGCGGGCGGCGCAGACGCCTGACCAAGCGCGCAAACCCAGCGCCGGGGTCGGGATCAACCGCGCCCCAGAGCCCGGACGATGAGCTTCACATGGGGCGTCGTCGCGGACCGAGCGGCGCGCGCGTATGCGAAGACGCTGAGGCGACAACCAGCGTTCAGGTTTACGGAGAGCCGAGCGAAGCCGTGTTGGAGCTGCTCAGGCGCCAGGCCGGCGCCGGCGTTCCGATGACGGTCAAGCGGCACTACCTCGGAGGATTCACGCGGGTTCAGACGAGCTGAGACCGACGCGGTCTCCGACTGGACGCGCAAGGTCGTCAGACGGGCTCCAGCGGATGAGCGGCTCGGTACGTGCTACTGAGGCTGGGACACGGGGACCCTGCTGTTGGGCCAGAAGCGGTAGGCACCTCGGATCAGCGGCTTGCGGCCTCTGGATTGGAGCTTTAGGGTCCGGGCGAGCCTGTTAGAGGAGGAGACCAATGGACACCCCGACCGATGTCGACAGATCGGCACCCGTTCTCGCCCACCATGAGGTGGAGATCCCCGCCCCGCTGGACACCGTCTGGCAGCTTCACATCGACGTCAACGACTGGCCGAGCTGGCAAGAGGCCATAAGTGAGGCGCACATCGACCGACGATTCGAGCCAGGAAACATCACGGGCGTTCATGAGTGGCTTTTCGCAGAGCCAGACGGCGGCGTTCGAGTGACCACAAACGAGTCCTTCGCGGGCGATCCCGTGAGCGCCGATGTCGCGGGGATGCAGGCGCAGCTCGACGCATCGCTCGTGGCGTGGCTCGACTACCTCAGGTCAGCCGCCGCGAGCAGCGGTTGACCTGCTACCCCTCGCGCAGGGAGCATTGCCGCAGGGGACGACAACGAGGAGCCGTGATCGCCGCTGCTCCCGCGTTGATGCCGGGGAGCATCTCGGCGCTTGGCGGCGAAGACCCTGGATTTCGCACTTGCGAGACTGGCCGCCTCGCCGGCGTCCACGGCGCCGTAAGCGATCGGTCGGAAGCCCTGCTCTCCCGCGGAAGGAGGAGCCGGCGCTAGCTCGCTTCCAGCAAACGCCGAGCGCCGCCCCCCGGACGACAACCAGCGATCGTGGCGAGCGGGGCCGACTACTGCACCGTCCCCGGCGAATCACCGGTCGACGTGCCGCGACGCCGACGCCCGTTGGGCGCGCGGCCGCTTCGCGAGGCTGAGCAGTAGCGGCCGTGGCACATGGCCTGCTAGCTCCGATGTCCTCAGTGACCCGGCGAGCAAGCGGCCGGCCGGCGCCGCTGCTTCATCTAAGCGACAGTCGGAGTACGAGCTTCGGCGCGGCTGGTCCCGCCCACGGATCGCGGGCGGTGTACTGCCGGTGTCCCGAGAAAGCAGCGACGGCCCTGCCGGCGTCCCTTTAGGCGTAGACGAGTAGCGGCCGGCGATGAACGTGATCGATGCCAATCTCGCGGGCGGGTGGCCTAACCGCCCGGCGTGACTGGTCGTGTCCGTAAAGGGACAGTGCGCTGGTTGGCTCGCCGATGGCTGCTTTGCTGGCCGAGCAGAAGACCGCCGAGACGGACGATGAGCTTCTCCGTTTCGTCCGAAGCAGGCACGCACAGCTCCACGACATTCGCGCTCGCAACCGCGCGTATGAGAGCGCGACGCGCCGGTAGCTCCTCGCAAACCGCGCCCGCTTCGGCAGTTCGCTCGCCCGCGGCCCGTGATCGGGGCGGCTGCCGCTGTCAACGCTGGGGGGCCGAGAGGGTGAAGCCGGCGAGGTGCTCCCCATTGACGCTGATCTCGACGCGACTGCTCGCCTGCTAACGGAGGGTCTTGACAGGGCCGCTTCAGCGTGCGAGTTCATCCGGGCTCCTCCCTGGAGGTTGGGACGGCTTGGCAGCTGTCAGCCTCCTGGGAGGCCCGGATGAACGGCCTCCTCAGGAACTGCAACTAGGAGATCTTGCGGCGGTAGGTGGCCATGGCGAAGGTGTAGGCGACGATGAGGATGCCGACGAGCCAGGCGAGGGCGATCCAGATGTCGGTGCCGACGGGCTGTTGTGTGAGCAGGTCTCGGATCGTGTTGACGATGGTCGTCACGGGCTGGTTCTCGGCGAAGGCGCGCACCGCGCCGGGCATGCTGTCGGTGGGCACGAATGCCGAGCTGATGAACGGCAGGAAGATGAGCGGGTAGGAGAACGCGCTCGCGCCGTCCGGGGACTTCGCGGTGAGACCGGGGATGACGGCGATCCACGTCAACGCCAGCGTGAACAGCATCAGGATGCCGGCGACCGCGAGCCAGTCCAGCACGCCCGCCCCCGAGTGGAAGCCCATGAGGAGGGCGACGAGCACGACGACCACGACCGAGATCAGGTTGGCGACCAGCGAGGTCAGCACGTGCGCCCACAGCACGGATGAGCGTGCGATCGGCATCGACTGGAATCGCTCGAAGATGCCGCTCTTCATGTCCAGGAAGAGCCGGAATGCGGTGTAGGAGATGCCCGAGGCGATCGTGATGAGCAGGATGCCGGGCAGCAGGTAGTTCACGTACGACTCCGAGCCGGTGTTGATCGCGCCGCCGAACACGTAGACGAACAGCAGCAGGAAGGCGATCGGCATGATCGTGGTCGTGATGATGGTGTCCGGGCTGCGCGTGATGTGGCGCAGCGATCGCCCGGTCAGGGCGGCGGTGCCGCCGAGGAATTGCGTGGTCATGGTTGGTCCTTACTCGTTGGCGCCGGCGCTGACGGTCTGGCCGGCGTCGTCGTGCTTGCCGTTGTCACCGACGATGGCGAAGAAGACGTCTTCGAGGGTCGGCTGTTTCTCGACGTATTCGACCTTGGCGGGCGGGAGCAGTTGCTTGAGCTCGGTGAGCGTGCCGTTGACGATGATCCGACCCTGGTGGAGGATCGCGATCCGGTCGGCGAGCTGTTCGGCCTCGTCCAGGTACTGCGTCGTGAGCAGCACCGTGGTGCCGTGCTCGGCGAGGTGCTTGATGGTCTGCCACACCTCGATGCGCCCCTGGGGGTCGAGCCCGGTCGTCGGCTCGTCGAGGAAGATGACCGGCGGATTCCCGATCAGGCTCATCGCGATGTCGAGGCGGCGGCGCATGCCACCCGAGTACGTCGACACCTTCCGCGCCGCCGCGTCGGTCAGTGAGAAGCGGTCGAGCAGGTCGTCCGCGATCGCGCCCGGGTCCTTGACCTGCCGCAACCGGGCGACCAGCACGAGGTTCTCCCGCCCGGTGAGGATTTCGTCGACCGCCGCGAACTGTCCGGTGAGGCTGATCGACTCCCGCACGTCCGCCGCCAGCGTGGCGACATCGAAGCCGTTGACGCTGACAGTGCCCGCGTCGGCCCTGAGCAGCGTGGACAGGATCTTCACGACCGTGGTCTTGCCGGCCCCGTTGGAGCCGAGCAGGGCGAAGATGCTGCCCCGCGGCACGTCGAAGTCCACGCCGCGCAGCACCTCCAGCTTCTTATAGGACTTCTCCAGGCCCTGCACGTGGATCGCCGGGGTTTGCTGGGTTGTCATCAGACTGCCCTCTTTTCATTTCCGGTGTCGTCTCCTGCGGCGCGCGCGATGGCGCTGGTCAGGCGCTTCCGCTCCCGGTCGGGGACATATCCGCCCTTCGTGTAGTTCTGAGCAAACGCCTCGACGAACTCCGCGGGGTCGTCGCCGACGATCTGGCGGATCGGGGTTCCGTCCGCCGCGGCCCGCTCGAACAGGTCGGCGAGGTCTTCGAACTCAGACGCCGCGCTGTCGCCGTCCGCCGGCACGAAGTGCATGAGATACCGCTCGATCGCATCGACCGCCGTGCGGTAGTTCTCGGGAAGCTGTCGCACGCGCGCCTTGTACGCCCGCCACCGCTTCTTGGGGCCGATCACCTTTGAGATGAAGCCGCCCTTTCCAGCGTCAGCGTTGATAGCCGGTGAGGATTGATCTGTCATGGCTTTCTTTCCGATCGGTTTCTTGATGTCATGTGGTTGCAGGGGCACAAGCTCACGAGGGCAACTCGCCCGAGGCACGGAGGGCGTCACGACGCGCCTCCCACTCCTGGCGAAGCGTTTGGGTGCCCTCGACCAGGAAATCCGCGAACGCCGCCAGCTCGAGCAGATCCGCCCGGCGTTCTGGCGGCGCATCGCTCAGCACCTCGAGCCCCTCCCGGGCCAGATCACCGAGCTCCTGGTACTCAGTGATGTCAAACCCCCGCGCTTCCGCGGAGGAGAAATCAGTCCGGATGCGGTCCATCCGCTCCCCGGCCGCTCGCGAGCGACGGATGGCATGCAGGCGCTCCAGCACGTCCAGCGCGCCGGTGATCGCGCTGCGGCTCGCCAGCAGCGCCTCGCTCAGCTCGGCGATCGACTGGTCGCGGGGTTCGCACACCAGCAGGTAGCCGAGCACGCGTCCGACCATCGGCGGAAACGCGTAGCGGTGGGCGTAGAAGCGGCCCAGGTGGTCGGCGAATGTGATCTCTTCATCGCGTGGCATGCGACAAGCATAGCAGGCATCACGGAGATGTCACAAATTAGTGTTATCTCGGTCTCCAGCGCACAATCGCCTGATGGAGATCGTTCCACACGCGTGGGTCCGGCGATCACGCAGAACAACGGCCCGACCGGCAGCGTCGCGCGCTCGGACAGCCATGGTCCGAGCGCTGACCACCCCCACGCGTCCATCCCGACCTGGCGGCGGCGATCGTTCTTGCCGTGCCTGACCAGGATCGACCCGCGCCGTTCTTCCAGATCGGTCTGGTTGAGCGAGAGCGCCTCGTTGATCCGTAGCCCGGCACGCAGAGCACGACAATCAACCCGTTGAGGCGATTGCCGTACCGGGCGTGGCGCCGGGTTAGCTGAGGATCGCCGAGCCGGAAAGCGGTGCCGATCCGGTCGCTGTCGCAATGCTGGGCGCGGCGAAAACGGGTCGGCTTGTGCCGGGCGCCTGCTGCTCGCCGATCCGGTCGCGCTGCGCGAGTGGCTGCTCGTCGTGATCGACTCGCTCGGCGAGCCGGACCGCACGGACGCGATCGCCGCGCGCGTCGCCTCGAGCGCAGAGCTGTGCGGCTACGGGCCGTGCGCCGACCAGATCAGAGACCTGCTCGTCTCGCTCTGATAGCGCCGCCGGAGGCCGAGCGCCCGCGCCGTGTCCGCATCGGTCGCAGCGGGATCGGTGAAACGATCTCCGGTCACCTGCGGGGCACAGCCACCAGCGAGTGCCTCGCGTCACCGACGCCGATCGCAACGTGGGCGGCCCGAAGGCCTCGCCTGCTGCTCACTCGTTCGCCCGAGGCGCGGCGGAGGTGAACTCGACCTTGTCGGACGCCGCTGATCGCAACCAGTTACGCACGCCGCCGCCGATACCCTCAGCGGGCGGAAGTTCGACACTGACCTCCAGCGTCCCGGAGCCTTGTGGTTCCGCCTTCGGCGTCCCGAGCTCGTGAATCAGCGCCAGGCTGGCCTGATTGTCCGTGAGGATGAGCGCGGTAAAGCGCGTGATGCCCTCTGCGCGGGCGCGGTCGACCAGTCGATGCGTGATCTCGCTGCCCAACCCGTTGCCCTGCGCGTGGTCGACGACGGCGATCGCGAGCTCGGCGGCCGCGGGATCGTCGCGCGACCGGCCGAAGCGCGCGACGGCGAGCGGCTTCCCAGTCGCAACATCCTCGGCGACGAGCGCCTCGCGGTCGTGGTGGTCGATATCCAGCAGGAACGACAGCGTGCGCTCGTCCAATTGCGACATCGGCTGCAGAAACCGCCGGTAGCGCGACTGCGGACTGAGCGCCTCGAACGTCGCCGCGATCACCGGCCCGTCACCGACGGCGATCGGGCGGATCGCCGCCACGGAGCCGTCCGCGAGCGCCACGACGTTCGCATCGGATGCGGTCACACGACGACCGTATCTGGCCGCGCCCCTCGACGGCGCCGTACAGGTACCACGGCGCCGGTCAGCGGCTCCGCCCGATGCTGCAGCGACCGGGAACGGACGCCGCCGCCGCACCAGCGGCCGCCGCCCCATTCTGGCGGACCGACAGTTTTGGTCGGGGCCGAGGCGCGCCCGTGCGCGAGGAGGTGCTGCGCGCCGTCCGCTCGGCTGGTTTACGGTTCGTGACGGTGATCTCGCGGGTGTGGAATCCGGGGCGTTTAGGACCGGCGTTCGTTACCGGGCACGCTCGAGCGGTTGAGTCGTACTCCTCCCTCGTAGGCCGCGAACAGACAGGGCTGTGCCTGAAAGTACTGCGTAGGAGGAGCTATCCGGAGCGGAGTCGCTCACGCAGCTCGGACCGGCGGATCTTGCCGCTGATCGTCTTCGGCAGCTCCTCCACGAAGTGGATCTCGCGCGGGTACTTGTAGGGCGCGGTCCCGCGCTTGACGAACTCCTGAAGCTCGCGCGCGAGCTCGGGCGAGCCGGTCTGACCGGGCGCTAGTAGGCAGAACGCGGTGACGATCTGGGTGCGCTCGCGATCGTCCTTGCCGACCACCGCGGCCTCCATCACAGCCGGATGCTCGACCAGCACGCTCTCGACCTCGAACGGCCCGATCCGGTACGCGCTCGAGGTGATGACGTCGTCGTCGCGACCCTCGAACCAGAAGTAGCCGTCCTCGTCCTGTGCGGCCTTGTCACCGGTGAAGTAGAACGGGCCGCGGAACGCGTCGGCTGTCGCCGCCGGATCCGAGTAGTAGCCGGGAAACAGGCCGAGGGGGTAGTGGCGATCGCAGCGCACCACGATGTTGCCGACCTCGTCCGGCGGCATCGGGTGGCCTTCGTCGTCAACGATGTCGACGTCGTAGCCGGGCACCGGACGTCCCATCGATCCGGGCCGGATCTCCATCGAGCGGTAGTTGGCGACGAGGCACGTCGTCTCGGTCTGGCCGTAGCCGTCGTAGATCGTGAGACCGCCCATCCCTTTCTCCCACTGGCGGATCACCTCGGGGTTGAGCGGCTCGCCCGCGCTCGTGCAGTGCCGCAGCGCCGAGAGGTTGTACCCGGAGCAATCCTCCTGCACCAGGCGCCGGTAGAGGGTCGGCGGCGCGCAGAATGACGTGACGCGGTGGCGTTCGAGGATGCCGAAAATCGTGTCTGGGTCAGGGCGACCGAGGGCGACGTTGAGGATCGCAGCACGCTCGTGCATCTGCCCGAATAGCCCTCCCCACGCGGCCTTCGCCCAGCCGGTGTCGGTGACCGTCCAGTGCAGGTCACCCGGTCGCAGGTCGTGCCAGAAGCGCGCTGTCCCGACGTGCCCGAGCGCGTAGGAATGGGGGTGCTGGACCATCTTCGGGTAGGCGACCGTGCCGCTCGTGAAGTACAGGAGGAGCGGATCGTCGCAACCGGTCGGATCGTTCGGCGTCTGTCCGTCCCCGGCCGCGGCGCACCACTGCTCGAATGACAGCCAGCCATCCGGTACTCGCCCGACGCACAGGCGGATGGCCACGCCGGGCACCCCGGCATCGACCTTGGCAGCGCCGGCCTCATCGGTGATGGCGACGGTGGCGCCGGTCTGGCCAAAGCGGTACGCGATGTCCTTGGGCATGAGGAGGTTGGGGCCTGGCATCGGGATCGCGCCGATTCGCATCGCGCCCAGCAGCGCCGCGTACCACTCCGGTATCCGCGGAAGCATCACGAACACGTGGTCTCCCTGGCCGACGCCGAGCTCAAGCAATGCGCGCGCCGCCTGGCGAGAGGCTTGGGCTAGGTCGGCCACCGACTGGGCGGCGACGACGTCGCCCCCCGCGTTCAGCGAGAGCACTGCAAGCGCGTCCGGATCCTCCAAGGCCCACGTCTCCACGATGTCGAGCACCGCGTTGAAGCGATCCGGGACGTGTACGTGATAGCTCGCGCGCTCGGCGTCGAGGTCGGCGAGCCGCGGAGGGCAGGCGCGCCCGGGACGCGTGAGGGAGGCGAGAGCCATCCACCTACGCTACGGGGGTCGACGAGGCCCCGGTATCCGCGCTACCCCATCGTCGTCTGTGGCGAACTACGGAGCCCTGCCAGCGGGCCGGGGTTAGGATGGCACAGTGAGAGCGGGGGACGCACCGAGCTGACTTCGCTCGACAGCGCCGCCGGGTTGGTTCGTGACGGCGACACGCTGGCCGTGGGGGGCTTCTTCGGCTTCGCGGTCCCGGAGCAGCCTGCTGGTTGCGATCGAGAACGCTTCCTGGCAGCAACGGGCCGCGGGACCTGACGCTGATATTCCACGCCGGGCAGTGCGATGGCGGCTCGCGCGGGCTCAACCATTTGGGCGCAGGTCGCTTGTGCCACGGGCGATCGGCGTGGATTGGGGCTTTGTCCCCGCGCTCGGCACGCTCGCACTCGAGGAGCGATCGAGCCCAACTGCCTTCCGCAAGGCGTCATCTCGCATTTCTACCGAGAGACCGCCGGTAGCAGCCCGGGGCTGATCATCCGGGTCGGCCTCGGAAACATTCGCCGACCTCCGCCTCGACGGCGGGCGCATGAATCGCGTTTCCGGTGCTGAGGTCGTGCGCCTGCTGGACCTCGACGGCGCCGAGTACCTGTTCTATCCCTCGCGCCAGACCGACGTCGCCTTCCGGCGCGGGACCACTGCCCACGAGGACGGGAACGTGACGATGGCACGGGAGGCGCCCACGCTCGACTCGCTCTCGATCGCTCAGGCGACCAAGAACTCGGGCGGGGTCGTGATCGTGCACGTGGAGCGCGTGACCGGGCGCCACGTGCTCCCCGCCGCGCGACGTCCGCATCCCCGGCATCTACGTTGACGTCGTGGTCGTCGCTCAGGACAGTGCGCTCCACATACAGACCCTGGCCGAGGCTTTCAACCCCGCCTCCGTCGGCGACGGGAACGGCAGCGACGACCTGGGCGGCGGGAACGGGGGCGACGGAAGCTCGGGGCGACAACCTCAGCCACGCCGGCGGCGCTCGACGAGCGCAAGGTGATCGCCGGCCGCGCGGCGATGCTGCTCGACGCGGACTCGGTCGTGTGCCACGTGACATTCAGCGGCGAGCGGGGGCGGACCGCCGGCCAGATGATTCACTACATCACAGAGCCCGGCGTGCTCCGGCTCGGCGACCGCGGGGCTCGAGCCCACCGAGATCGCGCCGGGCCCGGAGCTCGAGCGCGACGTGTTGGCGCAGATGGCCTTCCCGCCGGCAATCGCCACCGATCTGCGCGAGATGGACGCCGCAATCTTCACCGACCCGCCGCTCGGCCTGCGCGACCGTCAGGCGACTCGGATCTGCCGGTAGACGCTCAGGTACTCTCGGCCGGGATGGTCCCAGGAGTTGTCGGACCGCATCGAGGCCATCATCAGCCGCCGGAACCAGGCCGGATGATCCAACCAAAGACGCAGCGCGCGCTTGAGCGCGGACTCGATCGCCATGTTGTCGGTGTGCTGGAAGGTGTAGCCGTTGCGCTCCTCATGAGGGCGAGACGAGTAGTCGCGGTCGAACACGGTGTCGACCATGCCCCCGACGGACCGCACGACCGGCACTGTCCCGTAGCGTAAGGCGACCATCGGAGCCAGCCCGCACGGCTCGTACATGCTCGGGACCACCAACATGTCGGCCCCAGCATAAATGAGATGTGCCAGCTCCTCGCGGTAGCTGATCTCCAGATGGCAGTCGGGGTTGTCGTTCAGATGGTGCTTGAGGGCGCGGAAGTGACTGCTGATCCCGTTCTCGTGCACCGACTCTCCCAGCAGCACGAACTGGGCTCCCCTCGAGAGCGCGTAGAACAACGCGTGGTGAACCAGCTGCATGCCCTTCTGTTCGTCCAGCCGCCCCACATAGGCGACGATCGGGCTCAAGGACCTGCGCAGCCAGAAGCGGTCCCGGAGACGCTCCTTGTCCTGGGACTTCCCATCCAGCTCGCTGGCTGAATACTGGGCGGGGATGTGTGAGTCGACCTCGGGGTTCCACACGTCGTAATCGACGCCGTTGAGGATCCCGCGGAACTTGTGCTGGTGGACATGGAGGGTTTGGCCGAGGCCGAACGCCCCGTCGCCGTAGCGGGCCTCGCCCGCGTGGTTGGGCGAGACGGTGGTGACGAAGTCGGCGTAGACGATCCCGCCCTTCATCATGTTGAGCGCGCCGTAGCGGTGATCGTCGCCCAGACGGTCGTGGTGCAAGTAGTGCTCGGGGCGACCCAGGTTCGTGCTCGAGAGCACCTCGGCCCCCGCGTGCCCCTGATGGCGGAAGTTGTGGATCGTGTAACACACCTTCTGGTCGGGCAGCGCACCGCGATACTGCTCGTTCAGGAGCACCGGCACCAACCCCGTCTGCCAGTCATGACAGTGGATCACCTCTGGCCGCTTGTTGGCCTTTACCAGGAACTCCAGCGCCGCCTTGGAGAACGCCGTGAAACGCCTCACGTCGTCGTCGTGGCCATACAAGCGTTCGCGACCGAAGAACTCTCCCTCCGGACGAGGCTCGATGAAGAAGCACTTGCGGCCGTGCATGTAACCGAAATACACCGTGCATTGGAACGCCTCGCCGTACCAGGGCACCCAAAGGTCGTGGTAGCAGGGCCGCAGCTCCCACACATCCTCGTGGCGCATGCACCCGTACTTCGGCAACACGATCTCCACCGCGTGCCCACGGATCTCGAGCTCCCGGCTCAGCCCGAACACCACATCACCCAGACCGCCGGCCTTGGCCACCGGCGCGCACTCGGATGCGACCATCACGATGTACACGATTCACCCATGGATCGGTCGACCAGGCATCCCTCTACAGAAGGGAGGCTCTGTGTCATGAGCAGGGCTTTGTCTGACCAAGCCAGATGGCTCCGGGTTCAGCGACCCGATCCCGATCCTTGGGCGTTCCGGCGACGCGCTCGACGTCGGCACGGGCACCAACGCGATCCGCGGCCAGGGCGCGCCGGCGCCAAGGTCGAAAAATAACGTCGCTCGCCCAACGGTCCATCCGTGTTTTTTACGGATCCGGCCTCCGCGCCGGGCTCTCATCGCCTCGACGGGCTTCAGCAGGAAGATCTCGGCCGAGGTGGGAGTTACGCTGGCGGCCAGCAAGCAAGGCAAGGGCTTGGCGACTGAGGCCCTCGCCGCTCTCGTATCGGTCCTGTTTGAGAAGCGGGGGATGCATCGAGTCTTCGCGGAAGCCGATGATCGCAACGGTCCTGTCCATCGCTTGCTCGAGCGGCTTGGCTTCCGCTGCGAGGCGCGCTTGGAAGAGGCAGACTGGTTCAAGGGTGAGTGGTCGACCTTGCGGACCTACGCGATTCTTGACCGCGAATACGCTGGCCGCACGTGCACACCCTGAGCGGCTGGACGGGATGAGAAGAATTGCCGGGGTGCGGTTGACCTTTCCAGCTGAGACGCCTCCGGCGGCCGGACTCGAGGGTCTGCGGCGAGGCCGGATTCGTCGGGATCGTCGATCCTCTGGCGGACAAGCGTGGAGCGATGTGGTGGCTCTCTTGTGACGCGCGGCGAGAGGTCGTCCGCCGCGCACATAGGCGGCGCGTAGTCGCTTTGACCAAAAGAGAAGCCTGACCGGTTCGGGGAACCCGGCAGCCGCCGCCAACGTGGCTTCAGCAAAGACGCCGGTCTCCGCAAGTTCCGGCATCGGCGGCTATGTGGCTGGCTTCACTGTGGGCGTGGCTCCGTGGCGGCGTGTCAGGCGGCAACCACCGTGGCGAAGAGCTCTGCCGCCTCCTGCGGCGAGATGTCCAGTGCAGGCTCGCCGACGTTCAGCTCGAGCTTGTTGATAGAGGGGACGACGCTCGGTTCGAGCCGGTGAAACAGCCAGACCCGCCGCTCCTGCGCCAGGTCGAGCGCCCGCTCCCGGAGCGCATCGCGATCACCGCGCAGGTGAACGTGGAAGAGCGGCGTCTGTGGCGGATCGGGGACGACCGTGACTCCTGGCACCTCACGCAGTGCCCCGGCGAGCGCGCGTGCGTGACTGAGGAACCGCGGCATCTGCGGTACCAGCACGTCGAGCCCGCGCTGCGCCGCGGCCGCGAACGGAAACAGGTTGAAGAGGGAGCCGCCGTGCCGGCGCCGCCAAACCAGCGCCTCGGCAACAAGCTCCTCCGGCCCCGCGAGGAGGCTGCCTGCAAGGCCGCCGAGTCCCTTGTAGAGCGACACGTACACGGTGTCAAAGAGCGCCGCGATCTCCGCGTGAGGACGCTCGTAGTAGGGTGCAGACTCCCAGATGCGGGCGCCATCGAGATGCGTCGCGACGCCGCGACTCCTCGCCCATTCGATCTGCCGGACGAGATCGTCCCATTCCGGCAGCCGGCCGCCGATCTCGCGCTGCGGCAGCTCGATCAGTAGGGCGCCGAGCGGCGTGCGTAGCGCCTCCAGGTCCTCGAGCTCGATCAGGCACTCCCGCGCGCCGACAAGCTCCGCCTTCAGGCCATGCAGGTGCGCGTAGCCACCGTGCTCGTGCAGCTCGAGATGACAGGTCGGGTGAAACGCCACCGTACCGATGCCACGCCGATCGCAATGGATCCGCAATGCGATTTGCTGGGCCATCGTCCCGCTCGGCATCAGCGCTGCATCGTCCTTGCCAAGAAGGTCAGCGACCCGGCGTTCAAACGCCTCGACCGACTCGCCCTCGCCGTACCGGTCAGGCCGCGCGTCCGTCGGAAGGGTGTCGGCCGCCGATCGGAGCAGCTCAGCGCCCGTCCCTGGCCGCCGCGAGCCAAGCCACCGCTCACAGTGCCACATGATTTCGCGCCAATCCCGCTCCGCCACAAGCTCAGCCTATCCGCGCGGCGCCCGAAGGCTACTGCCGCGGGCACCGTTTCGGTGGGGCTTTGCTAGCGAGAAGCGGCAACGCAGGCCGACGCCATGAGACGGCCCCGTTGGTGCAAAGCAGTCGCGCGTCGTGCTGCTCGGCCGGTGCCGCCCAGGACCACGGACGGAGCTGTTCGCTGAGCCTCCGGAAATGAGACGCCAGCCGCTGAGAGCCGTCACCCCCGGCGGAACCACGGACGGCCGTATTGCTAGCCGAAATGCTGCGGGCTGCAGGCGCCAACAATGAAAGCAGAGGTTGTCCCGAGGCGTAACCCGGCGGCGCACGCCTCGTCGTCCGACACCTGCTCTGCCTTCGTCAGGAGCATCTCGGGCGCGCAGGGTAAGGACACCTGCTTTTCGCCGCAGCAGCCACGAGATCGTCACTTCTGCAATGACCTACTTCGGACCGGGAGCAGCAGCCACTCTGCTGCTTGAGCCGCCCCTCAGCGTGACCGCTGGTTCATGAAAGCAGGCATCTCGTTCTGCCGGATCAGAGCGCTCAGTTTCCTCAAGAGCAGCACAGATTGACGGCGCCGTGGAGACTGCTGCTCGCCGGCCGGTGCGGAACAGAGGCCGGCGTCCATCCGGCGAGACCGCGGCAATCGGTGCGCGCGACTTCTGATTATCTCCCGTCGGGATGAAGGTCGCTTACGTGTTCTCCACTTCCGGCCACACGGTCAGCTACAAGCTTGGGAGGATGATCCTTCCGCAGCTGGAGCAGGGAACCCACGGCGTCGAGGTCGTCGGAATGTTCTTCTTTGACGACAACACCTACCTGCTGCGGGCGGGCGATCCCGTCGGCGAGCGCCTCGGGCGGGTGGCCGCCGAGCGCGGAATGCTGCTGATGCTTTGTGACCAGTGCGCGCTGGAGCGCGGCCTGGCCGAGGGGGAGATCGGCTCGGCGCGGCCGACGGGAACGGTCGTGGGCGTGCGGGTCGGCTGCTTCCCCGACCTCTACGCGGCGCTGGCGGACGACCCGCCGGACCAGGTCATCACGCTGTGAGAGGACCGAACTGGTCCTCGGTGGGCTCCGCTCAACAGAACCACGGCTCGGTGAGCCGTGGCCTCCCCTCGCTCGATCCCATGGGGATGGCCTCGGGCTCGCGGCCGCCCGCCTCGCCGTTGGTCTCGCGCACCGCCGCGCGGATGCGCGCGAACGTCAGGCCAGTTGCTTCCTGCGCGGCGGCGCTCTGCTGGACTAGCGCGCTGAGGCGGCCCTGCAGCCGGTCGGCTGCTGGGTCCGCTGAGCGCCACGGGTAGCTTAGGCGCTCGGCGTCGTAGGGGCCGAGGTGCTCGCGCAGGTCGTTGCCCTCGAGCAGCAGCGAGCCCTCGGGGACGAGCAGCCGGATCGTGTACTGCACCGGGTCGACGTTCGCCACCAGGTCGTGCGCGGCGACGAAGTCGACGATCTCTAACACGTCACGCGGGGTCGTCCACGGCGTGAAGGGCATAAACGAGGGCCGAGTCTCGATTCCGTGCTCGCGAAGCAGGGATAGGGCTTGCACCGCCTGGGCGGTGGTGTGGCCCTTGTCGAGGCGGGCGAGGATCTCGTCGTTGACGCTCTCCAGCGCGCAGACGACGAACAGGCAGCCCGAGGCGGCCATCTCCTGCCACACCCCGGCGTGCTCGAGCACGTGCTCGACCTTCGTCGTGCAGTCGAAGGTCAGCTCCGGGCGGCGCTCGTGCAGCGCGCGCACGATCGCTACAGAGTGGCGCCAGCCGTTAAGGAAGTCGGGGTCGCCAAACGTGATATGGCGCGCGCCCATGGCCGCCAGGCGCTCGACATCGCGCAGGACGGTCTCGGCCTGCACGACGCGGATGCGCCCGTCGTAGACGGCGGGGACAGGGCAATGCCGGCAGCGATGCACGCACCCATGGCTGGCCTCCACGTACCCGACAAGCCGCTCCTCCCCGCCCACCGCCAGGCGGGCGTAGCGCTCGAGTCCGGGCAGCAGCTCGCGGGCCGGAGGGTCGAAGCTGCCGCGCTGGAGGTGGATGATCGGCCGTTCGGCGGGCAGGGCGGTCGCGCACGGGGCCGCCAGCTGGTCCACCCAGGCCGTGAGCGCCGGCTCGTACTCGCCGGCGATCACGCGCGCGGCGAGCTCACGCTCTACCAGCTCGCGGCTGACCGTGGCATAGAGCCCGTAGAAGCAGATCGGCAGCCTGGGGTGCTCGCGGCGCACGCGGCGGCCGGCGCTGAGCGCCAGGCGCATAGCGGTGTGCATCGGCACCGAGAAGCCGACCGCCTGCGCCCACTCCGGGGCGCCGGGGTCCCACGGCTGCACGCTGAGATCCAGGCAGCGGACCTCGTGCCCGCCGCGGCGCAGCGCGGCCGCCGGCGACGCGACGTGCAACGGCTGGTGACCCAGCTCGTAGGTCGAGATCAAAAGGACGCGCACCGCTGCCCCACGCTAGCGCGCGCCGACCGGCTCGGGCGCGTGCGGCTCGATCCGGATCCGCAGGCAGCCGTTCGCGGCGCGCAGCGAACGCTCGACCGCGTCGGCGCTCGCCGCGCGCGCGAACACGAAGCCCAGGTAGCGGTCACCGTCGGGCAGCGGCACCACGGGGCGGCCGCGGGCGATCGTGATCTCCAGCCCGTCGATGCCCTCCACCGCCCGTGCCTCCTGCTGCCCCTCGACCGCGCGCAGCACGCCAGCCCCGGGGATCGGGATCATCATCACCCCAGACGCCGCCGACTCCCGCGCCAGGTCCTCCAGCCCGACGCCCAGCGCGTGGCGCACGATCACCTGCTCCAGGCTGACGCCGGCGCCGAAGCGCAGCGCGCGCGAGCACAGCCCGCCGATCGACCGGGCCGCTAGCTCCAGGACGCTGACCCGCTCGCCATCCACGCGCAGCTCGGCGTGGACCGGTCCCTCCCGCAGCCGTAGCGCACGCGCCGCCCGCGCGGTAACCGCCTCGACCTCGGCCAGGACGCCGGTCGCCAGCCGCGACGGCGTCACGTACAACGTCTCCTCGAAATACGGCCCCTCGAGCGGGTCGGGCTTATCGAACACCGCCAGCACCTCCAGACACCCCCCGCGCAACAGCCCCTCGACCGCAACCTCCGCGCCGGGCAGGTAGCTCTCCAGCAACAGCGGCGACCCGGGCGGCTCCCGAGCGACGGACAGAATGCCCCGGACGCGCTCGGCGGCCGAGCGCGCCTGGTCGGTGTCATCCGCCCGGATCACCCCCCGGCTGCCCGACAATCCCAACGGCTTGACGACGCACGGAAAGCCCACGTCGCGCGCCACCGTCGCGACGTCGGCTCCAAAGGGCAGCAGAGCGAAGCGCGGTTGCGGGACGCCGGCCTCCGCGAGCGCCCCGCGCATCGCCGCCTTGTCGCGCGTGCGGGCGACGGCGGCCGGCGGGTTATGCGGCAGCCCGAGGCGCTCGGCGCCCAGCGCGGCGGCCATCACACCCTGGTCATCGACGCCCACGACCGCGGCGAACGGGGTCTCCCGCGCCCGCTCGGCGATCTGCTCTGCCGCCACTGCCGGGTCCGACAGCCGCAGGGTGAGCGCACGTTCGCCCATCGCCGCCGACATCGCCGCCCGGCGCTCGGACGCGACCGTGACCGCGACGCCGAGCTCCCGCGCCGCCGCCAGGAAGTCCGGCGCCCGGTAGGTGGCCGACGGCAGGATCAACAGAAGACGGTCCACAGCGCTATCGTAGATCGGTGGCCGACCCAGCCCCCGCAGTCCTCGCGATCACGGCATCAGCCCTCGAGCGCCTGCGCGGCTTTCGCGCCGCCGCGCCCGAACCCAGCGATCGCGTCCTGTCCGTGCGGGTCACCGGCGCGGCCGACGGCGAATACGTCTGCGCGCTGTCGCTCGAGCCGCAGGACAAGGTCCGCGCCAGCGACACCTTGCAGCACGAGGGGGATCTCACAATCGTGGTGGCCAACGACAGCGCCGACAAGCTGCGCGGAGCCACCGTCGACTGGAGCGAAGACCCGCTGCACAGCGGCTTCGTGGTCCTCAACCCGAACAAGCCGCCTCCCCCGCCCCTCGCCCTTCCGACCCTCCCGATGAGCCCGGGAGCCGGTCCCGCCGTCCGCCCTCCGACTCCACCCACAATGCCCGGCTCTGGCCTGGACACCGACATCGCCCGTCGCGTCACGGCCGTGCTCGACCGCGACGTCAACCCGAGCATCGCCAGCCACGGCGGACACGCCGAGCTCGCGGGCATCGAAGGCCCCACCGCCTATCTGCGCCTCGGCGGGGGGTGTCAGGGCTGCGGCATGGCCACAGTCACCCTCAGCCAGGGCATCGAAGTAGCCATCACCCAGGCTGTCTCCGAGATCGACCGCGTCGTCGACGTCACCGACCACGCCTCCGGCACCAACCCGTACTTCGAGCAGGCCAAGAAGTAGCCCGTCGCGCACCTCCGCTGACAAACCGACGCGCGGTCGTGCCGTCTGATCATCTCCGCGACCGTGACCACCGCCGCCGGCGCCCACGACCAGCAGCTCGTCCTTTACTACGCCGCCTCGATGTTCACGAGCTTCCTCGCCGGCCTGCTCGCGATCGCCCGCCGCGCCCGCGGGGACACAAATCGTTGGTCACAGCGCCGTGACTTCTGCTCCTGGGACCGCCCGACGCAGATTGCGCAAGCCGGCTGGGCGGGGCTCTGGGTATGGATCGCGTAGCTATCGCCTATGCGGGGCGCGGGATCGGCGCGAGGCTCCTGAAAATGATCCAGCAGCAGGGCAACGGCTACCGTCGTCGTCGTGACCGTCCCGTGATCGCATCCGGTTCGGCCGCAGCCTCGGACGCTCGTTTGCGACGCGTAGGGTCGGGTACCGATCGTGTAGTCAGGTTCAGCCAGAAAAAGGTGGCGTAGATGTCAGATCCAAGCCCACGTACCGGTAGCGGTACTCCCGCAGGTATTCGTGACACCGAGGGCCGTCCGAACGACCCCGACGACAAGGGCGGCGCTCCGTCCGATCCAAGCCCACGTACCGGTAGCGGTACTCCCGCGGGTATTCGTGACACCGAGGGCCGTCCGAACGACCCCGACGACAAGGGCGGCACCCCGTCGGGCGTCGGGGACCGCGGCGAACGCGCGTCGGCCGGCCGCCAGGACGACAAGGGCGCCACGCCGTCGGGTCGCCGCGACGCTGATTAGACCGCTAGCCGCGAGGTCCCAATTCGAGCGGCTTCCGCGGGCGAGTTCGCAGAAGCGGATTCGAACACGAACCAAGTCCACCAGCCGCCGACCGAGCTAGAGGCACAGATCGAGGCTGCTTGCCAAGGGGAGGGCGCCGCTACGCGGGTCGAATGGCTAGTGGTCGCGGCCAGACGCTCGCTGCTGCATCGCACGCCGATCGGGCACTGTCGGTGGTGGAGTGCGTGCGGCCAGTTTGCATAGGCACCGACGGCGGCGCCCGGCAGCCTGGAGACGAGCGCAACGCGCGAAAAGCACTTGCGAGCCAAATCAACACCGAGGAGCGTGCTGGCTCCGAGGGCGGGACGATCGGCGAGCCAACCATCGTCCGAGGGAGGACGCATGCCATCCACCATGCAGCTGGACACCTGCGGTCGGCGCCGCTCGCCCGCAACCCTGTCGAGCTTTCACCAGGGACGCCCGCCGCGCAACAAGGGCCAGCGCTACCCGGGACGCGGTCCGGCTACGCGGCCTGATCATCGTGCTCTGGCGCGCCGGGCTGCGTATCAGCGAAGCACTGGCCCTCAATGAGAGCGACCTGGACGTGCGCGAGGCGCGATCCTGGTCCGCCATGGCAAAGGCGCGACCAAGTCGGCTAGCCGAGCTTCGCTGCTGCGTTGCGCTGGGTCGCGCCACGGGTCCCCTTGTGATTCGCGTGAACCCAGGCGCTCGGTGGGCGCCGTCTCGGGGGACGTCCCGCCTTGTGCGTTCGCCGGTCGGTGGGCGGCGGGCGAACGCATGCTTCCCTCAGCGGCTGAGCGACTCCGGTGCGCAGGAGTTGCTGCGGTCGGCGATGCGTGGCCGGTCGGGCCTACAACCCACGCGACGGGTTCTCGCGCGTGGTTCCGATCGGCTATCACTGGTCGGATGACCAGATCGCGATGTGCACCGCCCCCAGCGCGCTGAAGCTTGCAGCGCTTGAGGTTCGGCCCGAGCTCGCGATCACGATTGACACGGAGGAGGTCCCTTCCAGAGCTCGGCTGGAAAGAGGGCTCGGCACAACCAAGATGCGCGTGCCCGACGAATACGTCGCCGCTTCGACCAAGGCGATGGACGAGACGAGGCTCGAGGAGTTCCAAGCGACCGTGCGCGGCGTCTGTGACCGGATGGCCCCATCTAGATCGCACCGAGTTGGTTTTGGTATCACGACTTCGGCACCGGTCGGCTGCCAGCATTCCTTGAGGAAGCTGGCCGCACAAGATTAGGCTGGAGCCGTCATCTGCCTTGCCGCGTGCGCAGCACACTGACCGCGTCGCCGGCGATTCGCATTCGTCGCTCAGCTAAGTAATCGCCTGGAAGGTTTCGCGCTGGCGAGCTCTTTGGCTCGGCGCGTAACGAATGTCACACCTCGATCGCGTGAATCGGACGCAACCTTTGGTGCGTAAAGGAAGAAGCATCACGGGGCGAACCGAGGGGGCTGTCCGTGACGGCGACGGGATCAAGGATCATAGTGTTGGGTGCTGGCGTTTGTGGGCTGGCCGCGGGGATGCTTCTGCGCCGCGACGGCCACGACGTCACGATCTTGGAACGCGATCCCGAGCCGGTGCCGAACTCGCCGCGGGAGGCATGGGAGCATTGGAGCCGCGACGGGGTGACGCAGTTTCGCCAACCCCACTACCTCCAGTCGCGCGGCCGCATCGTGCTCGAGGAGGAGCTGCCGGATGTTCTGGACGCGCTCGAGGCAGCTGGAGGATTGCGGTTCGATCCGCTGTGTCTGATGCCGCCGACGATCACCGACCGCTCGCCGCGTGACGGAGATGAGCGCTTCAAGACCGTCACCGCGCGCCGGCCGGTGATCGAGCAGGTTCTGAGCAGCGCGGCGGATGCCGAATCGGGGCTCCGGGTTCATCGCGGCATCCGCATTCGCGGGGTGATGACGCACGTGCATAGGGGCATCCCGCACGTCAGCGGCGTGCGAACCGACGCCGGGGAAGAGTTCCGCGCCGACCTGGTCGTGGACGCAATGGGCAGACGCTCGCAGCTTCCGAGCTGGCTCGAGGAGGCGGGCGCACGGCCGATACGCGAGGAAGTAGAGGACTCGGGCTTCATCTATTACAGCCGCTACTTCCGCTCGCGTAACGGCGAAAGGCCTCAGTACGTGGCCCCGTTACTCACCCCCATGGGGACCTTCTCGCTGCTTACATTGCAGTGCGACAACGACACGTGGTCGGTGACGATCTTCATGTCCGCCGGCGACACGCCACTAAAACGGCTGCGGGACCCCGCTCCGTGGACGGCGCTCGTCGCGGCGTGTCCGAGACATGCGCACTGGCTGGATGGCGAGCCGATCACCGGTGTAATTGCGATGGCCGGCGTGACCGACCGTTACCGAAGGTTCGCCGTAGACGGTCACCCGGTCGCCACCGGCATTGCGGCTGTAGGCGACGCGGCAGCCTGCACGAATCCTACGAACGGTCGCGGGATGAGCCTAGGCCTGATGCACGTCCAGCGTCTGCGGGACGTGATCCGAGCGCATGTGCACGACCCGGTCGAATTCGCCGCGGCCTGGGACGCCGCGACCGAGGCCGAATTGGTGCCGTGGTATCGAGAGAACGTCGAGGAGGACCGTGCCCGGATCGGCGAGATCGAGGCACTTCGTAACGGACTCCAACCCGCGCCGCGAGGCGACTCATCAGCGGTACTGCGAAAAGCGCTGCTAGCCGCCGTTCCGCGCGACCCCGACGCTTTCCGCGCGTTCTTGGCGTCCCGCTGCTGCTTGACCCCGCTGCGTGAGACGTTTGCCAACCAGCGGCTCGTCAAACGGATTCTCGAACTCGCCACCGACAGCGACCGTCTGCCTCAGGCCGGTCCCAACCGGACTCAACTGCTACAGCTCCTCGACAGTTTCGCTCACCGCAATCTGTCCCGCGGGAGCCACCGCGCGCCGCCGACCCGGACGTCCGCGTCCCCGTCCCGGGGCAACCATCAGCATCAGCGCCCACGCCAACCTAACAGCCAACCGTCCTGAGACAGGCCAGATCGAATCACGCACCGCTCGCCGCCAGACGATCGCGATGCGCGCGAACCGGATCGGCAGAACGGGCTTCTGGCGGCGATCGCCTTCCTAGTCCAGCGGTCCTCAGCGGCGCGAGCCCTTCGGCGACGCCTCGATCGTGCCGACCGCCGGCGCCGGGCGAGTGGTTCGCCACCAGGCCGTCGAAAAATGCGGGAAAGACCGGGATTCCGTTGTCGGCGCGCGGTGTGAGCGTGTCACCGCGGGATGACCGCGTGGCCCCTCTCAGGCGGTGTTGGCGATCCAGTGGTTGTGGAGCTTGAGCATGTTGTGGGTCGCTGCCACCAACCGTAGCTCCGACGGCTGCGTTCGGCTGCCTCATCCTCGGGAACAACGCGGACGCGGTAGGCGGCCTGTCCTCGCCGAAGCAGTCAGCGAGGCTGTGGACCGGGACCCATTGGACCGCATTTCCCGCACCGAGCGCCACAACCATGTCGCCGGGTGCGCCGATCCACCGGTTCGAGCCCGGCGCGCACGCTGATCGAGCGCTACACATAGCGACCCGAGTACTAGGTCGTCCGGACGATCAGCACCGAGCAGGGAGCGTGGTGCGAGATCTTGTTGGGGACCGAGCCGAGCAGGAAGCGTCTGGCGCCGGTCATCCCCTTGTTTCCGACCACGATCAGGTCCGCGCGCTGTTCCTCGGCGACGTCGAGGATCGCGTCGGCGGCATCGCCCTGGCGGGCGAACGTCTCGACCGCGGACACGCCCGCGCCGGCCGCCTGCGCCTCCGCGGCGTCCAGCGTGGCGAGCACATCGCCGCGCGGGTTGACCATCCATTCGAGGTCCTTGGGCACCTCGACCTGCTGGTTGCGCAGCCGCTGATCAGACACCGGCTCGTAGGCGCTGACGATGCACAGCCGCGCGCCGTCGCGCTGAGCGAGCTCGATCGCCTGGCGCAGCGCCATGCTCGCCATGTCCGAGCCGTCGGTGCCCGCCACGATCGACTCGAACATCAGCGCGCTCCCATCGTCAGACGAGCTTCGTAATCGCGATCACGATCCCCGCGACAACGCACACGACGATCGCGACCTGAGCCCAAATCCACAGCCGAGGCATCGCTCTATTGTGAGCGACATGCCCGATCCACTGAGTCCCGCGCTGAAAGCGGTCAGCGACGCGGTGCTCGCCGTGGCCTCCAAGCTGTCGGTGGACGAGGTGCTGCAGCGCCTCGTCGACTCCGCGCGAGAGCTCGCCGGAGCCCACTACGCGGCGCTCGGGATCCCCGACGGGGACGGCGGCTTCCGCCGCTTCCTGGTGTCGGGGATGAGTGACCGGCTGATCGCCGAGATGGGGCCGCTGCCACGCACCCACGGGATGCTCGGCGCGATGCTGACCACCGCCGCCCCCTACCGGGCCGACGACATCCACGACGATCCGCGGTTCCGCGGCTGGTGGCCCACCCAGCATCCCGACATGCGCTCGTTCCTGGGCGTGCCGATCGTCTCGGCGGGCGAGATCATCGGCGCCTTCTACCTCACCGACAAGCGAGGCGCGGCCGCCTTCACCGAGGAGGATCAGGCGCTGATCGAACTGCTCGCCTCGCACGCCGCGATCGCGATCACCAACGCGCGGCTGTACGAGCAGAGCCGGGAGCTGTCGGTCGTGTCCGAGCGCAACCGCCTGGCGCTCGAGCTGCACGATGTGGTCAGCCAGAAGCTGTTCAGCCTGATGCTCACCGCCGAGGCCGCCGGCGCTCAGCTCGACTCTGACCCGGCGGCGGCGCGCGCTCAGCTGCAGCGGCTGCGCGCGCTCGCGCGCGAGGCGCTCGACGAGCTGCGGTCGCTGATCCTCGGTCTGCGCCCGCCCGAGCTCGAGCGCGACGGGCTCGAGGGAGCCCTGCGCAAGGAGCTCGAGATGCTCGGCCGGATCCACGGGGTGGCGATCGAGCTCGAGGTCGACGCTGGCCCCGCCACTGCCAACGGCGACGCCGGCGAGCGCGACTTCGCGATCCTGCGCATCGCTCACGAGGCGCTCCACAACGCCGTCCAGCACGCCCGCGCCGAGCACGTCACCGTGCGGCTGATCGTGCGCGGCGACCGGGTGACGGTCGAGGTCTCAGATGACGGCATCGGCTTTGACCCCGACGGCGCCGAGGTGCGCTCCCGCCACCTGGGGCTGACCTCGATGGAGGAGCGCGCGCGGGAGCTGGGCGGGCGGCTCGAGATCCACTCCTCGCCGGGGAGCGGCACCACGGTCTCGCTCGAGGTGAGCGGCGTTGCCTGAGACGATCCGGGTGTTGCTGGTCGACGACCACGCGGTCGTCCGTGAGGGCTTGCGCGCGTTCCTGCAGCTGCAGGACGGTCTTGAGATCGTCGGCGAGGCAGGCGACGGGGCCGAGGCGGTGCGAGAGGCCGCGCGCCTGTCGCCTGACGTGATCCTGATGGACCTGGTGATGCCGGGGCTCGACGGGGTCGGCGCGATGCGCGAGCTGCGCGGGCGCGCTCCCGAGAGCAAGGTGATCGTGCTCACCAGCTTCCTCGAGGACGACCGCCTGCTGCCGGCGATCCAGGCCGGCGCCGCCGGCTACCTGCTGAAGAATGTCGAGCCGGCCGCGCTCGCGCAGGCGATCCGCGCGGCACACGCCGGCGGCCAGGCGATCATCGATCCGACGGTCGCCGATCGCCTGGTGCACGCGATCGCCGACGAATCGCGACCTCGCATCCAGGAGCCCGAGCGGCTGACCCGGCGCGAGCGCGATGTGCTGGAGCTGATCGCGCGCGGACGCTCGAACAAGCGGATCGCGCTCGAGCTCGGGATTTCGGAGAAGACCGTCAAGACCCACGTCGGCCACGTGCTGGCCAAGCTCGGGGTCACCGACCGGACCCAGGCCGCGCTGCTGGCCGTGCAGGAGGGCCTCGTCGGCGACGCTCGGTCATAGGTCCTAGGCCCAATTGTCACTGGTAACTGCGACCGGACCGCGCCTACGGTCGGGGGATGCCAACAGCGATCATCACCGGCGCCTCACGTGGCCTCGGCCTGGCGCTCGCCCGTGCCCTCGCCGCTCGCGGCTGGGGGCTCGTGCTCGACGCGCGCGGCACGGCCGACCTCGAGCGGGTTGCACGCGAGCTCGGCGCCGTCACAGAAGTAGTCGCGGTCCCCGGCGACGTCGCCGACGAGTGGCACCGCGGCGCGCTCGTTGAAGCGGCGGGCGACCAGCTCGACCTACTCGTCAACAACGCCAGCGTGCTCGGCCCGAGCCCTCAGCCGGCGCTGTCGCACTACCCGCTCGACGAGCTCCAGCGCGTGTACGGCGTCAACGTCCTCGCCCCGCTCGCCCTGGCCCAGCTGGCGCTGCCGCGCCTGCCCGACGGCGGCTGCATCATCAACGTGACCTCCGATGCCGCGGTCGAGCCGTACGAGGGATGGGGCGGCTACGGCTCCTCCAAGGCGGCGCTGGAGCAGCTCTCTGCGATCCTCGCCGCCGAGCAGCCCGCGCTGCGGGTCTACGCCGTTGATCCGGGCGACATGCGCACCCGGATGCATCAGGAGGCGTTCCCGGGCGAGGACATCTCCGACCGGCCGCCGCCGGAGGAGAGCGTACCGGGCCTGCTGGCGCTGGTCGAGGGAGCCCTGCCCAGTGGCCGCTACCGCGCCCGGGAGCTGCCGGCGCGCATCGGGGAGGCCGTGCCCACATGAGCGCGTACGCATTCGCGCTGCCGGAGCGCCTGGAGGCACGCGAGCCGCCCGAGGAACGCGGGCTGGCGCGCGACCAGGTCCGCCTGCTGGTGGCCAGGCGCGGTCAGGAGTCGATCGAGCACGAGCGCTTCGACCGGCTCGAGCGGCTGCTCGATCCCGGTGACCTGCTGGTCGTCAACGTCTCGGCGACGATCCCGGCCGCGATCGGTGCCCGGCAGCAGACCGGCCAGCCGGTCAGGCTCCACTTCGCGATGCCGGCGCCGCAGCTCGCCGACGGCTGGTGGATCGTCGAACTGCGGACCTCGGACGGCAGCGCGCCGCTGCGCGCGAGCGCGCCCGAGCAGCTGACGCTCGACGGCGGTGGCGTGGTCGAGCTGGTCGCCCCGTATGCGTCGGGCGCCCGGCTCAGCCTCGCGCGGTTCGGCGACCCCGGTTCGGTGTTGGACCATCTCCATCGCCACGGACAGCCGATCCGCTACGGGTACGTGCCCGCCCACTGGCCGCTCGGTGCCTACCAGAACGTGTACGCGACGACGCCCGGCAGCGCCGAGATGGCGAGCGCCGGACGGCCGTTCACACACCGGCTGCTCACCCGGATGGCCGCGCGCGGGATTCTGATCGCGCCGGTCACGCTGCACGCCGGCGTGTCGTCGCCCGAGCGCCACGAGCCGCCGCTTCCCGAGCGCTTCGAGGTACCCGTGCAGACCGCGCGGCTGATCAGCGCGGTCCGCGGCTGGGGCGGCCGCGTGGTCGCGGTCGGCACGACCGTCGTCCGGGCGCTCGAGTCGGTGGCCGCACCCGACGGCTCGATCGAGCCGGGCGGCGGCTGGACGAACCTGGTGATCACGCCACAGCGGGGGTTGTGGCTCGTCGACGCGCTGATCACCGGCTGGCACGAGCCCGAGGCGTCGCACCTCGACATGCTCGCGGCGTCGGCCGGACCGAGTCTGCTGGCCCGGTCCTACGACGCGGCGCTCGATGCCGGCTACCTCTGGCACGAGTTCGGCGACAGCCACCTCGTGCTGCCCTGACCGCCGCGCGCGGTCAGTGCATGGCCGCCGGCTCGACGTCTGACAGCAGCGCGATCGCGCGCGGATCGCGGCCGTCTTCGATCAGCACCGCGCCTCCCGGCCAGTAGGGGTGCTGCGCCGCCGCGCGGTGCAGTAGCAGCGGTTCGTACGTCCACGATCCGGTGTTGGCGACCCGGGGGCGCCCGCCGGTTCCGTGCCACTGCACAGGTCGGTCCCGGTCCAGCGGCCCCAGCCGGTGCACGTGACCGAACAGCACCCAGTCGGCGTCGATCCCGAGGTTGCGGAGCACCCGGACCAGCGCCGGAATGCTGGCGCGGCGCATCTGGAAGCCGAGCACGGAGGCGAGCAGCGGCGCCATCCGCCGGTCGAACAGGTGCTTGGGCACGGCCGGCATCGTGGCGGCGCGCATCAGCTCGGCGAGGTCCTCGACCAGTGTCGCCAGCGGCCGCGGCAGCCGTCGCGTCAGCCGCGCCTCGAGCGCGGTCACCGACGGCCCGCCGGCGCGCTCGTAGTCGACCGGTTTGGAACCCTCGCGGGGAACCCGGCCGAGCAGCCCGCGCGCGATCCCGAACGCGGACACGGGCAGCAGGTGCCGGTCGAGGTAGTGGCCGTGGGTCGCGAACACCCGGTCGGTCAGCCACACGCCCGGGTAGTGGACGCGGACGCTCGCCGGGGACAGCCACGAGGTGACGTGGTCGAGCAGCGGCGTGGCGTCGAGCGGGACCGTTGCGTCGGTCGCCAGGCCCGTTCCCTGGGACCGAATCCACGCGCTGACCAGCTGACGGTCGTGATTGCCGGGCACGAGGATCACCTCGCGCCGGTCCCCGATCCGGCTGCCGATCGCCTCGAGCACCGGCCGCGCCACCTCCATCGCCTGCGCGGTCCGGCCCTCCAGCAGCTCGACTGAATCGCCGAGCAGCACCAGCCGGTCGATTCCGTCTAGCGCCGCGAGCAGCCGGCGCAGCGGCTCGGGCCGGGTGAGCACGCCGTTCTGCAGGCGCGCGCCCAGGTGCAGGTCGGAGATGACCAGCGTCCGCACGCCGCGCCACGTTAGCGGCGCGGCGCGTCGGCCGGTCTAAGCCACGTAGATCGGAGAGGCGAAGTCGATCCGCGCGCCGCGCGGAAGCACGAGCACCGGGCAGCTGGCGTCCTCGATCTCGTTCTGCGCCTGCGAGCTCAGCATCACGCGGCCCTCGGGGGCCTCGGCGCGAGAGCCGACGACCAGCAGGTCGACCTGGTGCTCGTCGCGGGATACGACCGCATCAAAGCGGTCGGCCAGGTGTCGGGCGGTCTCGATCGTGGCGTCGTCGCCAGGGGTGGCGAGCACTCCGATCCGGTGGACCTGCGCGTCACGGTTGCTGCGGTAGTTCGCCGGAGCGATTGCGACGGCGGCGGCGCCGCCCTCGAGTAGCGTCCAGGCGGACTTCTGAGGTGCCACGTGGCCGGCGGCGGTCCGGTAGTCGGAGCCGAACACGACGATGTCGGCCTCCTCCTGCTCGGCCAGCCACCTGAGGCCCTCGCCGGTCGAGGCGCTGACGACGATCCTGCGATCGACGTCGAGGTCGTCCAGCCAGCGGGCGCCGCGTTCGAGCAGGCGCTCCGCGTCGTGCTCCTCGAGCTCCTCGCGGGCGTGCTCGACCTCGGTCGTATGGCGGACGTAGGCGAGCGTCAGCTCCGATCCCGCCGCCGCGAGCAACCGTCCGAGCATCAGCGCGTCGTGGTCGTTGAGCGTGTCGTCGTAGGAGATGATCGTCTTGGCTGCCATCCGCGAGCTCCAGTCCTCGGGTTCCGGTTTCCGTTGGGTTCGCGGTGAGGATCGCACTCGCCTTGTATCAGCCCTAATGAAGTTCCTCATGCGTGCGATAAGCTGTGCTGATGCTGAACGTCGGCCGCCTCAAGGTGCTGACCGAGGTCATCAACCGAGGCTCGTTCTCGGGGGCCGCCGAGTCGCTCTCCTACACCCAATCCGCCGTCTCGCAGGCGATCGCGCGGCTGGAGGAGGAGACCGGGACGACGCTGGTGGTCAGAGACCGCACCGGCGTCCGCCCGACCGCAGCCGGCTCGACCCTGGTCGAGCACGCGGAGACGATCTTCGCTCAGATCGAGGCGGCCGAGACCGAGCTTGCGGCGGTGCTCGGTGTCCGCACCGGGCGGCTGCGGATGGCCTCGTTCCCGTCGGCGGGCGCGACGCTGATGCCGCTCGCGATCGCGACGTTTCGCGAGCGCCATCCCGACGTCACGCTGACGCTCGCCGAGGGCGAGCCCGAGGAGATCGCTCCGCGACTTCGCGGCGGCGAGTTCGACCTCGCGCTGCTGTTCGGGTTCCCCGGTGTCAGGGAGCGGCCGACGGCGGGCGTGCGCATCGTGAGCCTGTTTGACGACCCGATGCACGTGGCGCTGCCGGCGGCGCATCCGCTGGTCGCCAAGGACGAGCTGAAGCTGGCGGACCTGCGCGACCAGGATTGGGTCCAGACGTCGGCCTCCAGCCCCTGCGCCCGCCACGTGGTGAGGTCCTGCCTCGCCGCCGGCTTTGAGCCCAACGTGACGTTCGAGAGCGACGATTACGAGACCGTCCAGGGGCTGGTCGCCGCCGGCGTCGGGGTGGCGCTGATCCCGCGGCTGGCGCTGCGGCGCGTGCGCTTCGGGATCGTCGTCCGCGAGCTGGCTCCGCAGAGCCCGACGCGCAAGATCATGGCCGCGACCGTCGGTGGCGCCGGCGTGGCGCCGGCGGCCAAGACGATGCTGCGCGTGCTGACCGAGGTGGCCGAGCGCTACGCAGAGGCGCCCGAGGAAGCGATCGAGCCCGGGGTGATCGCGCCGGACCTCACGCCGGTGAGCTGACGATCACGAACCACTCGCCGGCGTGCAGGACGGTCCCGCCGCCGAGCTCGCCCGCGAGCGCGTCGGCGTCGAAGTACCGCTTGTAGACCTGAAACGCGGAGCCGTCATTGAGCACTCGCCGCTGCCACTCCTGCGGATCGTGGTCGGGGCGCAGCGCCGAGTCGACGACGACCAGCTCGCCGGCGACGCGTCGCGCTTCGGTGAGGAAGCGCTCGCGATCGGCGCCCTCCAGGTGACCGTAGAAGTGACCCGTGAACAACCGGTGAAACGCGCCGTCGGCGAACGGCAGCGCCAGCGCGTCGCCCTGCAAGAGCGTTGCCTCCGGGACCCGCTCGCCGGCGATCTCGAGCATCCGCTCGCTCTGATCCAGCGCGGCGATCTCGCCGCGCAGGTGCCGGGTGAGAAAGCCGGTCCCACAGGCGACGTCGAGCGTGCGCGCGGGCGGCAGCCGGGCGACCGCGCGCTCGAGCGCGGCGACCTCCTCCTCCCAGCCCGGCCGGTCGCGCTCTGCGAAGCGGCCGAGACCCAGGTACCACTCGTCGTATTCCGGGGCGCGGGTGTCGTAGTACTGCTTCATCCCGACCCGATGGTTGCACGCCGGCTGGTTGACTGGCGCCGTGAGCCGCAGTCCAGCTCGCGGTACACGACCGCGGCAACCTCGGTGATCGACGACGAAGGTGGCTCGTTTGCGATGAACTACGTGACCAAGCTGTGGCTCGCGCGGGCGAGGGGAGCAACGATCCAGAGAGACGGCGAACAATGAGCGAAGACGGAATCGTCCGCGGCGACGACGGCGTCGCCCGCTGCTGGTGGGGCGCCTCGACCCTCGACTACCGGGCCTACCACGACACGGAATGGGGGTTCCCGGTCGACGACGACATCCGGCTGTTCGAGAAGCTGTGCCTGGAGTCGTTTCAGTCGGGGCTGTCGTGGCTGACGATCCTGCGCAAGCGCGAGGCGTTCCGCCGCGCGTTCAAGGGCTTTGACTTCGAGCGGGTCGCGCGGTTTCGCTCCCGGGACATCGAGCGGCTGATGGGCGACGCGTCGATCGTCCGCAACCGGGCGAAGATCGAGGCGACGATCAACAACGCCAAGCGGGCGGTCGAACTGGTCGAGGCCGAGGGCTCGCTGGCCCACTACCTGTGGGGCTTTGAGCCCGACGGGCGGCCCGAGCGGCTGAACCGCGCCGCACTGGCCGAGCTCGCGCGGTCCCCCGAATCGACCGCGCTGGCAAAGGAGCTCAAGCGCCGGGGCTGGAGCTTCGTCGGTCCGACCACCGTGTATGCGTTCATGCAGGCGATGGGGCTGGTCAACGACCACCTGATCGGGTGCGCCGCCGGCGACGCCGTGGTCAAGCAACGCAAGCGTTTCCAGCGGCCCTAGTGTCGGGACACCAGTGTCGGGACACCAGTAGCGATCGGCCACACCGACCGGACCCGAGCTACGCTGTCGCACATGTCCGTGGACACCCCCGAACAGCTCAAGGGCCTGCGGCGTGCCGGGCGCGTCGTCGCGGGCACGCTGCAGATGCTCAAGGACGCGGTCGCGCCCGGGGTGAGCACCCGTGAGCTCGACCGGATCGCGGCCGGCTTCCTCGCCTCGCACGGCGCCCGCTCGGGCCCGATCCTGACTTACGGCTATCCGGGGTCGATCTGCATCAGCGTCGACGAACAGGTGGTCCATGGGGTGCCGGGCAAGCGGGTGCTCGAGCCCGGTGAGCTGGTGTCGCTCGACGTCGCGGCCGAAGTCGGCGGATACCACGCGGATGCCGCGATCACGGTCCCGGTCGGATCCGTCGACGAGCAGCGCCGCAACCTGATCGATGCCGCCCGCGCGGCGCTGGCCGCCGGAATCAGCCACGCCCAGCCCGGAGTCACGCTCGCCGACGTTGGCGCGGCGATCGAGCGCACCACCGAGGACCACGGCTTTCACGTGTTCCGCGAGCTCACCGGTCACGGGATCGGCCGGGCAATGCACGAGAACCCGACCGTGTTCAACTGGGGCGCGCCGCAGGCCACGCGCGTGCTCGAGCCCGGCCTGGTGATCACGATCGAGCCGATGATCGCCGCCGGCGGCACTCGGCTGCTGGTCGAGCGCGACGGCTGGACGGTGCGCAGCGCCGACCGGTCACCGTCGGCGCACGAGGAGCACACGATCATGATCTCCGACGGCGGCCCGGTCGTACTCACCGCCGCCTGAGCCGCCGGACGCCTCGACACCGCTACTTCGGGGCCAGGCGGTAGACGGGGCCGTTGAGCGAGACCGCGTACACGCGACCCCGGGAGTCTTGCCCGAAGGACGACATCTCGCTCACCGACAGGCCGGTCGCACGATCGTCGGAGGCGTGTCCGCGGCTCAGCTTGACCGAGCGGATCCCGGGCTTGCACAGGTCCCCGTACACGTAGCGCCCGTACAGCGACAGCGAGGGATCGCGCGCCACGTAGCCGCCGATGATCGCGCAGTTGCCGTCGCTGTGGAGGGTGACCAGCACCGGGCGGATCGCTCCGGGCGCGTTGCCGGGCTTGTTGCGGCGGTCGCCCTCGAACACGCTCCACCCATAGTTGGCGCCGGCGCCGGTGCCGTGCGCCTGAAAGTCGATCTCCTCCTCCTGGTCCTGGCCGACGTCGGCGATCACCAGGTCGCCGGTCTTACGGTCGAACGAGAACCGCCACGGGTTGCGGAAGCCGTAGGCCCAGATCTCGGGCCGCTTTCCGCGCTTGCCCACGAACGGGTTGCCCCTGGGGATCGAGTAGCCGCCGTTGGGGCGGGGGTTGATGCGGATGATCTTGCCGTCGAGCACCGCGTTGTTCTGGCCGAAGTTCATCGGGTCGCCCTCGCTGCCGCCGTCGCCGATCCCGAAGTACAGATCGCCGTCCGGTCCGAACTGGAGCTGCCCGCCGTTGTGGTTGGCGTAGGGGTGGGCGACGGTGATCACGGTCCGGCCGCTACCCGGGTCGGCGACGTCGGGGTTGTGGCCAGAGCGGCGGTACTGGGCCACGCGCACGTCGTTGTTGGTGATCGTGTAGGAGACGTAGAAGCGGCCGCTGCGGGCGTAGTCGGGGGCGAACACCAGCCCCAGCAGACCCTGTTCCTGGCCGGTCGAGGTCACCAGCTTGGTGATGTTCAGAAACGGCCGGGGCCGGGCGTGACCGTTGACCACGACGACGATCTGCCCGGTCTTCTGGACCACGAACACGCGGTGTGAGTCGGCCGGCGCACCTGCCAGGTACACGGGCTGGTTGAACTTGCCGATCTCGACGAGCTTCACGCTCTTGGGAGCCGCCCGGGCGGCCGCCGAGGCCGACCCGGTGTCGCCTGCGGTCGCGATCCCGGCGATGCCGGTGTCCGACCCGGTCTGGGTGGGCGGCGAGGAGGAGTGCGATCCGCACGCGGCGATCGCGGCGCCGGCGCCCAGGACCGCGGCAATCACCGCAAACAACCGGACAACGCGCGCTGCCATGGGGCCCAGGACCTGCACCCAAAAACAGTCTAGAGAGCCGCTGGGCGAGCCCGCGTAGGTATCTTGGGTATCGACGTAGAGGGGCCCGCACAGTGCGCCATGCACCGCCGACGGAGGAGACAGGCCGATGGCTTCACCGACTCGTGAAGACGCCCAGCTGCTGATGCAGATCGTCCAGTGGGGGACGACGCTGGGGATCCAGGATGCGATGCCCGAGCTGTTCTCCGACGACTTCGATCCGCACACCGCGGACGCGATCGAGCACGAGGCGGTGCGGACGATCCTGATGTTCGGCGAGACGATCGCGACGCTGACCAAGCGCGACCTGCTGAGCACGGAGCTGGTGACGGACTGGCTGTGGGTCGAGGGGCTGTGGTCGCGCGTGGAGCCCGCGGCGCTGAGCGTGCGCGAGCGCTTCGGCGAGCCGCGGCTGTACGAGAACTTCGAGGCGCTGGCCAAGAATTCGAGCAGGAGCGTCCCCTGACCTCGGGCTCGTTCGTCTCAGGGCTGACAACCGTTTCTCCCAGGAGGTCGCGATGAAGTACGCGCTGTTGATCTACGAGAAGCCGGGCTCGATGGACGGGGTCGGCGAGGACGACTACAAGTCGATCTACGCCGAGTACATGGCGCTGTCAGAGGACTCACGGTGCGTCGGCGGCGCCCAGCTGCAGCCGATCCAGACCGCCACGACCGTGCGGGTGCAGAACGGCAGCGCGCTCACCACCGACGGCCCGTTCGCCGACACCAAGGAGGTGTTCGGCGGCTACTACGTGTTTGATGCCGGCAACCTCGACGAGGCGCTCGAGCTCGCGGCGCGCGTGCCCGCCGCGCGGCACGGAGGCGCGGTCGAGGTGCGACCGCTCGTCGAGCGCGAGCGCTAGCGCTCGCCGCCCCGGCCGAGTCGGAGGCCCCGGCGCTGATCGAGCAGGTATTCCGGGATGAGTGGGGGCGCCTTTTGGCGCACCTGATCGGCTTCCTCGGCGACTTCGAGCTCGCCGAGGAGGCTGCCCAGGACGCGTTCGCGATCGCCGCCGAGCGCTGGCCGCGCGACGGCGCTCCCGACAACCCGGGCGCTTGGCTGGTGGCCACCGCCCGCAACCGCGCGATCGACCGGATCCGCCGCCGGCGCACGCTCGCCGCGAAGCTGTCGGCGCTGCCGGTGCCGGAGGCCGCCGAGGACGAGATGAATGACGCGTTGATCAAAGACGAGCGGCTCGAGCTGATCTTCACCTGCTGTCACCCGGCGCTCTCGACCGAAGCCCAGGTGGCGCTCACGCTGAGAGCGCTCGGCGGCCTCTCCACCGAGCAGATCGCCCGTGCGTTCCTGGTGTCCGAGGAGACGATGAAGCGCCGGCTCTCGCGGGCCAAGGCCAAGATCAAGGCGACCGGGATCCCGTTCGCGGTGCCGGCCGAGCATCTGCTTCCCGACCGCCTGGACGCGGTGCTGGCGGTCATCTACCTGATCTACAACGAGGGCTACAGCGGGCGCGTCGACCTCGCTGCCGAGGCGATCCGGCTGGGCCTGGTGCTGTCGAGCCTGATGCCCGACGAGCCCGAGGTGCACGGGCTACTGGCGCTGATGATGCTCCACCATGCGCGCCGCCGCGCCCGCTTTGCCTCCGGCGAGGTGGTGCTGCTCGCCGATCAGGACCGATCGTTGTGGGACGACGCCGAGCTGGCTCGTGGGCAGGAACTGCTCGACCGCGCGATCGCGCTGCGCGGGCGCGGCCAGTACGTGCTGCAGGCGGCGATCGCCGCGCTACAGGCCGAGCAGCCGATCGACTGGCCGCACGTCGCCGCGCTCTACTTCCAGCTGTCCGAGCTCACCGGTTCGCCGGTGGTCGAGCTCAACCGCGCGGTCGCCGTGGCCGAATCCGGCTCGCCCGCGCGCGCGCTCGAGCTGGTGGCGGGCCTCGAGCTGGACACCTATCCGTACCTGCACTCGACGCGGGCCGAGCTGCTGCGGCGCCTCGGGCGCCCCGAGGAGGCGCGGGCGGCGTACGAGCGCGCGCTCGAGCTAACGGGCTCCGAGCCCGAACGCAGGTTCCTGAGCCGGCGGCTCGCGGAGCTGTGATATAGCCTGCGCGCCGTGACTCGGATCGGCTGGATCGGGACCGGCGTGATGGGCTCATCGATGGCGGGGCATCTGGTCGATGCCGGCCACGAGGTGTCGGTGTTCAACCGCACCCGCGAACGCGCCTCGGCGGTGATCGAGAAGGGAGCGACCTGGCGCGACTCCCCGACCGACGTCGCCCGCGACTCCGAGGTCGTGTTCCTGATGCTGGGTTACCCGGTCGACGTGCGAGAGACCGTGCTCGGCGAGCAGGGGATCCTCGAGGTTATGGAGTCGGAGTCGCTGCTGATCGACATGACCACGAGCGAGCCGGCACTGGCGGTGGAGATCCACGAGGCCGCGGCCACCAAGCGGGTCGGGTCGCTCGATGCCCCGGTGTCCGGCGGCGACGTGGGAGCCCGCAACGCCTCGCTGGTGATCATGGTCGGCGGCTCGCCGGAAGCCTACGCGCGCGCCGAGCCGCTGTTCTCGGCGCTGGGCAAGAGCACATTGCTGGGCGAGGCCGGCTCCGGCCAGCACACGAAGATGGTCAACCAGATCGCGATCGCAGCTGGGATGATCGCGATGTGCGAGGCGCTCCTGTACGCGCACCGCGCCGGCCTCGACCTCGAGGAGACGATCGAGACGATCAAGGGTGGGGCCGCGGGTTCGTGGTCGCTGTCCAACTACGGCCCGCGGATCCTGCGCGGGGATCTCGAGCCCGGCTTCAAGGTCGATCACTTCGTCAAGGACCTCGGGATCGCGCTGGCCGAGGCGCGGCGGATGAAGCTGTCGCTGCCCGGGACGGCGCTGGCCGAGGAGCTCTACATCGCCGCCCAGGGGCAGGGGCTCGGCGAGAAGGGCACGCACTCGCTGTCGCTCGCGCTCGGGCGCGTCTCCGGCGGCGACTGGCCCGCCGACGCGGCCGCGTAAGCTCGGCGTCGCGGCCTAGGCGCACCACGAGAGGAGATACGCGATGGGACAGCCTGTTGTCCACTTCGAGGTGATCGGCAAGGACCCGGACGAGTTGCGCGAGTACTACACGCAGCTGTTCGGGTGGGAGTTCGGCAGCCCGGTCGGGCCGACCGACTACACGGTTGTCGAGCGCTACACCAACCCGGCCGGCATCGGGATCGGCGGCGGCGTCGGCGGTGTGCCGGAGGGCTACGACGGCCACGTCACGTTCTATGTCGAGGTTGCGGACGTCGAGGCGACGCTCGCACAGGCGGAGTGGCTCGGCGGCCGGCGGCTGATGGGTCCCGACCAGGTCCCGGGCGGCCCCGAGATCGGGCTGATGACCGATCCCGGCGGCCATGTTGTGGGAGTGGTCTCGGCTGGGTAGAGGCCGTTCGTGGACGTCGAGACGTTTGCCGGCACCCGCGCGCAGATCGCGATGTACGTGTGGCCCAATCGGGAGGCCCGCCACCTCGTCGTGCTCGCGCACGGCTACGCCGAGCACCTCGGCCGCTACGAGTACGTCGCCGAGTTCCTGACCGGCCGCGGGGCGGTCGTCGCCGGGGCCGACCACCTCGGGCACGGGCGCTCCGGCGGAGAGCCGGTGTCGATCGAAGACTACGACCTGGTCGTCGACGACCTGCACGAGGTCGTCACCCGCGTGAAGCAGCGCTACCCCGGGCTGGCGCTGGTGCTCGTCGGCCACTCGATGGGCGGAATGATCGGCGTCCGGTACGCGCAGCTGCACCGCGACGAGCTCGCCGGGCTGGTGCTGTCGGGCCCGGTCCTGGGAACCTGGACCGCGGTCACCGACCTGCTCGAGCTCGACGAGATCCCGGACGACCCGCTCGATGTCTCGACGCTGTCGCGCGACCCGCGCGTGGGCACGGTCTACACCGAGGACGAGCTCGTCTGGCACGGCCCGTTCAAGCGCCCGACGGTGAAGGCGATCGACGCCGAGCTCAAGGCGATCGGCTCCGGTCCCAAGCTGGGCCGGCTGGCGACGCTGTGGCTGCACGGCGAGGACGACCAGCTGGTGCCGATCTCCGAGACGAGCGCCGGAATCGAGGCGCTCGAGTTCGGCGCGCTCGAGACCCACATCTTCCCTGGCGCCCGGCATGAGGTCTTCAACGAGACCAACCGCGACGAGGTCCTCGGGATCACCGCGGACTTCATCGACCGCGTCGCCGACTGAGCCGGACGCGCGGGCGACGCGGATCAGTCGCCGCCTGCGTCAAATATCACAGCTGCTCGGGCCAGGATCGGTCACCGTGAACCCCAGGAGCCGGGGCACTCAAAGGGGGATCCGATGGCGACCGCCAACCAGCTTGCTTTCGATACGGGTACCGATGCGTTCAACGCGCGCGACTTCGACAGGCTCGCCGAATCGCTAGCCGATGACGTCGTGTTCCAGGCGCCCGGAGGCGTGTGGGGTGAGGGCAAGGAGGACTGCATCCGCTTTCACCGCAACCTGTTCGATGCGTTTCCCGACGCGTACCTGGACGTCCACGACGTCCACTTTGCCGACGATGTCGCGGTCGAGGAGGGGACGCTCACCGGCACACACGACGGCGTCGCGCGCACCGGCCGCTCGGTGGCGCTCGGCTACGTCAGGGTGACCCGTCAGCGCGACGGCAAGAACGTGTCGATGAGCCTGATGCTCGACCGCCTGGGGATGCTCGAGCAGCTCGGGCTGATTCCGAACGAGCACGGCCAGCGATGACTCCGTTCGCCTCGCAGCTGCGCTCGCTGCGGATCCTGTTCCTGGTCACCGCGCACAACGGCCTCAGCCAGCGCGCCGAGATCGCGCTCGCAGAGCTCGGCCACGAGGTGACCGTCGCGGTCGTCGACGGCGCCGCCGAGATGGAGGCCGCGGTCGCGGCCGACCCGCCCGACCTGATCGTCTGCCCGTACCTGAAGCGGCTGATACCGGAGTCGGTGTGGTCGCGCCACCGCTGCCTGATCGTGCACCCCGGACCGGTCGGCGATCGCGGTCCCTCCTCGCTTGACTGGGCGATCGAGCTCGCGATGAGCGAGTGGGGAGTGACCGTGCTCGAGGCCAACGGCGTGCTCGATGCGGGGTCGGTGTGGGCCGCCCGCGGGTTCCCGATGCGCCCGGGAGCCAAGAGCAGCATCTACCGCCACGAGGTCCGGCGCGCCGCGCTCGAAGCGCTGCTCGAGGCGGTCGGAGTGATCGCCGCGGGCGGCGAGCGGCCCGACGCACCGCCGGTGGCGTATTCCGAGACCGGCCACGCGCGGCCACTGATGCGCCAGGAAGTGCGCGTGATCGACTGGAGCGTGGACGGCTCCGATGCGGTGGTGCGCAAGGTCCGCGCCGCCGACGGGCATCCCGGGGTTCTCGACGAGATCTGCGGCGTCCCGTTTCATCTGTTCGGCGCGCACCACGATCGGGCCCTGCGGGGCGCGCCCGGCGAGATCGTCGCCCGGCGCACCGGCGCGATCTGCCGGGCCACCGTCGACGGGGCCGTGTGGATCACCCACCTGCGCCAAGCGGACTCCGGCGACGAAGGCGAGGCTCACATCAAGCTCCCCGCCACGCGCGCGCTCGAGCTCGCCGGGGTGAGCGTCGACGCGCCGGAGGTGGCGGCAGCGGCGCGCGCGTCGTTGCCGGCCGGCCACACGTACCGGGAGATCTCCTACGAGGAGCGCGGCGAGGTCGGATACCTGCGATTCGACTTCTACAACGGCGCGATGAGCACCGATCAGTGTCTCCGCCTGCGCGAAGCGTTTTGTGAGGCTCGGTCGCGCCCGCAGACGAAGGTGATCGTGCTGATGGGCGGGACCGACTGCTTCTCCAACGGCATCCACCTAAATGTGATCGAGGCCGCCGCGGACCCGGCGGCGGAGTCCTGGAGCAACCTGACCACGATCGACGACCTCGCGCGAGAGATCATCGAGACCGGCTCGCACGTGGTGGTCTCGGCGCTCGCCGGCGACGCCGGCGCGGGCGGGGTGCCGCTGGCGCTCGCGGCCGACCACGTGATCGCCCGCGAGGACGTCGTGCTCAACCCCTACTACGGGCACATGGGCGGGCTCTACGGCTCGGAGTACTGGACCTACGTGCTGCCGCGCAGGGTTGGCGACGAGATGACCGCGCGGCTGACCGGGCCGCCCTACGAGGCGCTCGGTGCCCAAAAGGCGGTGGGGATCGGCCTGCTGGACGCCGCCTTCGGGGCCAACGTCGAGGAGTTCGAGGCCGGGGTGCGGACGTTCGCGGAGCGGATCGCGAGCGCTCGCGGGTTTGACCGGCGGCTCGACTGCAAGCGGGCCCGCAGGGCTCACGACGAGCTGGTCAAGCCGCTCCAGGACTATCGTCGGGAGGAGCTGGACCGCTCGCACCGGTGCTTCTTCGGGCCTGACCGCAGCTACCACGACGCCCGGAGCCGCTTCGTGCACAAGCTCCCGGCCGCGGCTCCGGCGCCGCGGGCGGTTCCGCAGGCCGCTTAGCGCCTCAGCTGTGGGACACTCGCGCGCGTGACCGAGCGCGCGTCGCGAGCCGAGAGCGAGCTGCTGCTGGTCGGGAGCCTACCCGCCGATTCCACCGAATCGGCGCTGCGGGCCGGCGGCGAGCTGTTCAGCGATCTCGTGTTCGCGCTCCCCGACGGGGAGACGGGCCCGCGGCGGGCCTGGGTGGGCTATGAGCGCGAGCGGCTCGTGCGTCCCAATCCCGACGTCGAGACGGTGTCCGAGACCGAATCGCCGACGGGGATCCCGCGCCACGCGTACGAGACCCCGGTGTTCAGGATCCGCGACGGCGTCACCGAGCTGCACTGGGACACGTGGCCGAGGATCGACGACGCGATCGCCTCCTATGACGTGTTCCGTTCGCTGCGCGACGAGGGCGCGATCCCCGAGGGCCTGCGCTTCCAGATCGGGCTGCCGTTCCCGTCGAGCGCGCTCAACGCGTTCAAGGCTGACTTCGCCGCCGACTACCCGGTGGCCGAGCGCGCGATCGAGGACCTGTTCGCTCGCGAGCTGCGGCGGCTGCTCGAGGCGATCCCGCCCGAGGACCTGGCGCTCCAATGGGACCTCGCCTACGAGGTGCTCGACCTCGAGGGCGTGCTGGCGTGGACCCCGAACGGCGCCTGGGAGCGCTTCGCCGGCCCGGTCGGCCGCCTGACTCGCCAGATCCCCGAGCAGGTGTTGGTCGGCTATCACCTCTGCTACGGCACGTTCCCCGAGTGGCCGATGTTCGAGGCCCGTGATATCGGCCTGCTGGTGCGGATGGCCAACTACGCGGTCGCCAACTCGGGCCGGACGGTCGACTGGTTGCACCTGGCCGGTCCGCGCTATCTGCGCAGCGAGGACGACCGCTTCTTCGAGCCGCTGGCGGACCTCGAGCTGGGCGACACCTGGGTGTACCTGGGGATCGTGCTGCCGCTGGACGGCCTCACCGGGCTGCGGCGCCGGCACGCGACCGCGTCGAGGTACCTGGCGGATTTCGGGGTGGCGATGTACTGCGGGTTCGGCCGCCAGCCCGGGGCCGATGAGATCGAGACGATGCGGGAGCATGCCCGCGTCGTGCGCGCGCTGCGGGGCTAGCTCGGTCGTCGCGTCGACCCTGCCGGTGAGCAGCGGAACCGCGTGCACAACGTCCCACTCGAGCGCTCTGCGCGCCACTGTGGGACGTTCGCCACGTGGGACGTGATCAACGTCCCGAGCTAACCCGCGAAGGCCTCCGGTGGGACGTTAAGCACGTCGCCGCCCGAGTCCTACACTCAGACACATGGCAAACGGATTCGTCACCAAGACGATCGGCCGTTCGGTCAACAAGGTCCCAGGTCTTCGCCGCGTGCCGGTGCTGAAGCTGCTCGCCGCGGCCGAGGTCGCGATGATCGCCCGCGACCACATGATGCTGCTCACCCGCGAGGAGCGCCGGCGGCTGATCGAGCTGGTCCGGGTCGCACGCGGGCGGCGTCGCAACCTGTCTGAGTCCGAGAGCCAGGAGCTCGAGGATCTGGTCGCCAAGCTCGAGCCCCGGAGTCTGTTCGGCGACGCCGCCGACAAGCTGTCGCCGTTGCCGCTGCCGAAGCGGCTGACCCACGGCCCGCGCCGGCGCCGCTGATCGCGGGCATGCACGACGCCGACATCGTCGCGGAGTTCACCCAGCAGGCCGAGACGTTCAACGACAGCGCGACCGCGCGATCCGAGCTGATGCTCGACCGGTTGATCGCGCTCGCGCAACCCGGCTCCGACGAGCGATGGCTCGAGGCCGCCTGCGGACCGGGGATCATCAGCCGCCGGCTCGCCCCGCTCGTCCGCGAAGTCGTCGGCGTCGACATGACCCCGGCGATGATCGAAGTCGCCCGGCGCGACACCGAGCGGGCCGGGATCGCCAACGCCACCTTCGCGCTCGGCGACGCCACCGACCTCGACCTCCCGGAGTCGAGCTTCGACGGCGCGATCTCGCGCTTCTCGATCCACCACATTCCGGCCCCGGGGCGCGTGTTCGAGCAGCTCGCGCGCGTCGTCGCGCCCGGCGGGCGGGTAGTGCTCGCCGACCACCTCGCCGATCGCGATCCGGACGCGCTCACCTGGACTCAGGAGCTCGAGCGGCTCCGTGACCCGTCGCACTGGCTCTGTCTGACGGCCGAGCGGCTCAGGGAGCTCGGCGAGCGCGCGGGGCTCACGCTCGAACAGGAGCTGGTGGTGCCGCTGGAGCTCGACTTCGACGACTGGCTCGAGCGCGGTTCGGGCGGGCCCGCGTCGGCCGCGGTGATCGAGCGCCAGCTCGGAGAGCGCCCGCCAGCCACCGAGTGCTTCGCGGTCAGCCGGCGCGACGGCGCCCGCGTGCTCGAGCTGCGCCTGTGGCTGAGCGCCTGGCGTCGGTGAACACCCGGCGCGCGGTCGCAGCCGCGGTCGCGCTGTCGGTGCTGGTCGCCGCGCCGAGCGTCGCTGCAGGCGCTACGGGCAAGCTCCGGTTCGGAATCGACCCTGAGCTCGCGGGCAGCGCCGGCTCTACGCAGAACCCGGCCAAGCCCGTAAGCGAGACGCGGACGCTGCGCGCGCTCCGCGCGCTGCGGCCTCCCGGCAAGCAGCTGGTGCTCCGTGTCAACCGGCTGTTCGAATCAGATGGCGAGGCCGGCATCCGCCGCTTCAAGCGGATCATCGACCGCTACCCGCGCGAGGGCTTCGACACCGAGCTGCAGGTCCGCTACCACCCGTCCGTCGCCCAGCGGGGCGACATCGCCGCGTGGACGCGATACGTCCGACACGTGGTCGACGTGTTCGGATCAAACCGTCACCTGCGGGCGATGACGATCACCAACGAGGTCAACCTGGCGATCTCGCCCAACACCTCCGACGGCGCCTTCCCGAGGGCCGAGCAGGCGCTGGTGCGGGGGATCATCGCCGCCCACCGGGAGGCGGTCAGGCACGGATACGACCAGTTGCGGTTCGGCTTCACGTTCGCCTACCGGTTCGATCCGGCCACCGACGCGGCGGTGTTCGCCGGCCTGCGCCGCGGCGGCGCCCAGTTCCGGCGCGCGCTGGGGTTCGTGGGCGTGGACTATTACCCCGAGCTGGTGCCCGGCAGGGCGGCGCCGATCCCCGCCGCCACCATGCAGATGATGTCGACCGTGCGGCGGCGCTTCATGCCCCTGGGCGGGCTGGGGCGCACCGTCCCGCTGTGGATCACCGAAAGCGGCTATGACACCACGCCGGGCACCGTCACCCCGCGGCAGCAGCGGCGCGCGCTGGTGGCGATCGTCGACGCCGTCCGGCACGGCGCGAACACGTTCGGCGTCACCGATTACCGCTGGTTCAACCTCCGCGACAACCTCTCGACCACGTCCGCGTTTGCCGAGACAAGCGGGCTGCTCACCGACGCCTTCCGGCGCAAGCCGGCGTTCGCCGCCTACCGCTCGCTGATCGCCCGCTACGGCACCGGCCGCTGAGCGGCGGGCTCAGCCGCTGACGATCTCGAGCACGCGGTCGACGTCGTGATCGTCGTTGTAGACGTGCCAGGACGTGCGCAGCCGGCCGCCTCGGACCGCTGCGACGATCCCCGCGCGGGTGAGCCGCTCGTCGGCGCCGGGCAGGTCGGCGGTGACGATCGCGCTGTCGGCCGGCTGCATCCCGACGCCGGCGCGGAAGCGGTTGGCCAGCGCCAGGTCGTGGGCGTGGATCTGCGCGATTCCGATCTGCTCGATCAGCTCGAGCGCCGGCAGCGTGCCAACCCATGAGAACCAGGCGGGCGACACGTCCAGCCGCCGCGCCGCCGAGGCCAGCCGCAGCGGCGGGCCGAAGTAGCTCGCGTGCACGTCCTCGCCGGCGTACCACCCGGCGCTGTGGGGCACGACGCCGTCGAGCACGCGGTCCGACACGGTGATGAACGCGGTGCCGCGCGGGGACATCAGCCACTTGTAGGCGGTGCAGGCCAACGCGTCGAACCGGCCGGCGTCCAGCGGCAGCCAGCCCAGCCCCTGGGTGGCGTCGCAGATCGTCAGCGCGCCGTTGGCCGCCGCGGCGGCGACGATCGCGTCGAGGTCGGCGACCTCGCCGGTGCTCATCTGCACCGCGCTGAACGCGACCGCGTCGACGTCGTCGTCGATCGCATCGACGAACCGAGCGGTCGGCACCGTGCGGACGTCGAGGCGCCGCTGGACCAGCAGCGGGAACAGGGTCGAGGTGAACTCGACGTCGGGGACGATCACGCGCGCGCCGTCGGGCAGCGCCGTGACCACCGAGCCGATCAGTTCCGAGACCGTCGAGCCGACCGCCACCCGGTCGACGTCGACGCCGACCAGACGCGCGAATACCGCGCGGGAGTCCTCGGTGGCCTGTCCCCAGTGCTCCCAGCTCGTGCGCCCGCTGTGCCAGTCGTCCAGCGCGGCCTGGAGCGCCTCCCACGCGGGCCGCGGCGGCAACCCGTACGTCGCCGTGTTGCAGTACACGCCGGCGGGCTGCCACAGGTCCTTGGCGTCGGAGATCTTCATCGGGGCCATTGCACCACAGCCGCGGGGGGAGGCGCTGCCTCGGCTAGCTTTCCGTGGCGATGTTCGACCACGTCACGATCCGCGTTGCCGACCGCGCCGTGTCCGAGGGCTTCTTCGCGTCGCTGCTCGAGCCGCTGGGCATCGACACCAGCTACCGGACTAACGCGTTCACCGAGTGGCAGGACTTCATGGTCGCCCAGGAGAGCGAGGAGCACCCGGCCACTCGCGGGCTCCACATCGCGTTCGCCGCGCCCTCGCGCGACCAGGTCGACGCGTTCTGGCGCGCCGGGGTCGCGGCCGCCTTCGGCGACGACGGCCCGCCCGGACCGCGCCCCCAGTACCGCCCGGACTACTACGCGGCGTTCGTCCGCGACCCCAGCGGCAACAGCATCGAGGCCGTTCACTACGACGCCCGCCGTCGCCGCGATCAGGTCATCGATCACCTGTGGATTCACGTCGCCGACCTCACGGCGTCCACGCGCTTCTACGCGTTGGCCGGGACCGCTGCCGGCTTCGAAATGCGTCGCGAGGACCCTGGGCGCGTGATGTTCGGCGGATCTGACCCCGGTGCCTCGTTCTCGCTGGTTGCCGGGCCGCCGACCGCCAACCTCCACGTCGCCTTCCCGGGCGACGACGACGCGATCCGGCGGTTCTTTGAGGAGGAGACGGCAGCGGGCTATCGGGGCAACGGCAAGCCCGGCGAGCGGGCCCGCTACCACCCCGGCTACTACGCTGCCTACGTGCTCGACCCCGACGGCAACAACATTGAGGTTGTCAACCATCACCGCGACTGAGAAGCAGCTGCGAGCTCTGTACGACGCATTCAACGCCCGCGACGTCGAGGGCGTGTTGGCGGCGTGCAGCGACGATGTCGACTGGCCCAACGCATGGGAGGGAGGGCGGTTGCGCGGCAAGGACGCGGTCCGCGACTACTGGTCGCGCCAGTGGGCCGCGATCGACCCGCGGGTCGACCCAGTTTCGATCACCGAGCGCGCCGACGGCTCGGTCGCGGTCGACGTCCATCAGGTCGTCCGCAACCTCGACGGCGAGCACCTGGCCGACAACCGGGTGATCCACGCGTACACATTCGCCGATGGGCTGGTGTCGCGCATGGACGTCGAGGAGCCTGCCTAGGCCCGGGGACGCCCTGGCGCTCGCCGGATACACGACGGCGGCTGCAGCGGGTGACCCACGCCGCTACTGCGACAGCTGATCGGCCGCCGCCCAGACCGCCTCACCCGCGGCCTGGAGTCGCTGCCCCAGCCGGAACTTCGGTCCCGACATGTTCACGGCGGCGATGATCCGGCCCGAGAAGTCCCGGATCGGCGCCGCCGCGGCGACCAGGCCGGGCTCGAACTCCTCGGCGACGAGCGCATAGCCCTGCTTGCGGGCGGTGCGGATCCGCCGGTACAGGCCCTTGGCATCGCGGGGCGCCTTGGGGCCAAGCTTCGGAAACCGCTCGTCGCCGAGCAGCGCCTCGAGCGCCGGCAGGTCGTAGTCGAGCAGCAGCGCGCGGCCCGAGGAGGTGCACGCCGCGGGTACCGTCCGTCCGGCCCAGCCGCTGGCGCGGATCGTGGACGAGGGACCCTCCGACAGCACCGTCAGCACCTGGTCGCCACGGAGCACCGACAGGTGTGCGGTCTCGCCGAACTCGGCCACCAGCCGGGCGAGCACGGTGGGGGCGGCCGCGGTCAGCCGCGGCAGGCCCGAGCGCGCTGCCAGCGCGAACAGCCGCCATCCCAGGCGGTAGGCGCGGGTGTCGGGATCCCGATCGATCAGACCGCTCTCGGCGAGCGCGGCGAGCGCGCGCGATACCTGGCTCTTTTCCTGGCCGACGATCTGCGCGATCCGCACTACCCCGAGCCCCTCCTGCGTGACCGCCTCGTCGGTCCCGAGGGCCAGCAGGATCTCGACGCCGCGCTTCAGGCTCGATGCTCTCTGCACAACCATCGTTGGTAGCGTGCCATCGATGCTGGGCCCGCGCAATCACCAGGGTCTTCCGGGCTGAGCGTTGCGGGTCGGCCTCGCCCAGATCGACAGCGCGCTCGGAGATCTCGAACACAACCTGCGACGCGCTGGTGAGGCGATCCGCGAGGCGGTGTCCGGCGGAGCGGATCTCGTCGTGTTCCCGGAGCTGCACCTGAGCGGATACTCGATCGGAGCCACCGACCGGGACGTCGCGCTCGAGCCGCACGACCCTCGGCTGGTCGAGCTCGCTCGCACGGCGGGTCCGAGCTCGGTCGTGCTCGGGTTCCCCGAGCTTGCGCGGGGCGGCCGCGTCTATAACAGTGCCGCGTTCTGGGAGGACGACGGGCTCGGCCACCTGCACCGCAAGCTGTACCTGCCCACCTACGGCGGCTTCGAGGAGCGCAAACACTTCAGCGCGGGCACCGCGATGCGCGCGTTCGACACCGGGCTGGGGCGGATGGCGCTGCTGATCTGCAACGACGCGTGGCAGCCGGCGCTCGCGTTCGTGGCCTGCCAGGACGGCGCCGAGGTGCTGCTGATCCCCGCCGACAGCGCCCACAGCGACGCTCGGCAGCTCGACGTGCGCAGCTACTGGCGGGACATCACATCGCTGTACGCGCGACTGTTTCAGTGCTACGTGGTGTTCGTCAACCGCGTCGGCGACGAGCACGGCCTGAGCTTCTGGGGCGGATCGCACGTCGTCGATCCTCACGGCCGGATCGTGTGCGAGTGCCCCGAGGACTCCGAGTGCGTGGTCGTCAGCGACCCGCTCGACCCGGTGGCCGTACGCGAGCGCCGGCGCGCGCTGCCGTTGACCCGTGACGCGCGTCTGGCGCTGCTGCGCCGGGAGCTGACTCGGCTGATCGACGAGGGCGGCGACCTTTGAACGCGACCGCCCGGAATCTCAGAGGTTCTTGGCGTACTCGCGGTTGTGGTCCAGCAGCAGCTTGTCCGTGCCCAGGTACACGTGCTTGGACATGTCCGGGCTGTAGCGGCTGGCGGGCGCGGTGCGTCCGAGCGCCTCGACCATGCTCCGGATGTGGTGGGCTCCGGCCCCGCAGCACACGCCGAGGTAATTGACGCCGAGCGCGTAGGCGGAGCGGGTGAACTCGGCGATCTCGTAGCGGTTGCAGGTGAATGGATCAAGCGCGGTCGGGAACGGCCGGTCACCCGGCAGGCAGTCACAGCCCGGGTCGCGCAGTGACTGGAAGCTCGGCTGCTCGGGGGTGGTGCGGTAGGGAACGGGCAGGGCCGCGACGTGGCCGTCGACGGCCGCTCGGATCCGCTGCACCAGCGGCAGCATCGTGGAGGGTCCGCGGGCGCAGTTGAGCCCGACCACGTCCGCGCCCGCGTCGGCCAGACGCCGGCACGCCTCCTCGGGTGTCCAGCCCTCGCGCGTGTGACCGTCGGAATGGATCGTGAGCATCATCGCCGAGGGCAGCCCGGCGGCCCGGATCGTCTCGAGCGCGAGCAGCGCCTCCTCTCCCCACGAGAACGTCTCCCCGACGACGTAGTCGACGCCGCCCTCCTCGATCCAGCCGACCTGCTCCTCGAACATTGCGCGGACGGCCAGCCGCGACTCCGGGTCGGGGGAGTACGCATTGGTGTTGCAGAGATCGCCGGCTGCGAGCGTGCCGGTCCGGCGGGCGACGTCGACGGCCAGCGCGATCGCGTCGCGGTTCAGCGGCTCGAGCAGGTCCTCCTTGGTGATCATCCGCAGCTTCTCGCGGTGCCCGTAGTACGTGAACGCCAGCACGACATCCGAGCCCGCGTGAACGAACTCCTCGTGCAGGCCCGCCACCAGGTCGGGGTGCTCGAGCACGATCTCCGGCACGAACGCTCCGGCCTGCAGATACCCGCGCCGCTCGAACTCGAACAGGTAACCCTCCGCACAGACGACGGGCCCCTCGTCGAGCCTCGCCAGCAGACCCGTGGTCGCGCCGTGATCGCTCATCTCAATGCTCCTGTGTGTATCGCTTTGCCAACTTCAGATGGTTATACAGCAACAGATTTCGGGGGCCAAGGGGATGTTGCACGGCACGAAAATGTTGAGTTGCGGTTATGCCCGCGCTGGGTAGACTCCGAAAGTGCGCGGGACCCGCAACGTCTGTTGGCTATAAGGCAACCGAAGGTGGGTGTCTGATCCCTTGTCGGGTTTGAGCCCCAACGAGCAGGCCGAGGCGGTTCGTAGGGCGGTAGGGGAGGTCGAGAATCACCTGATCGACGAGTTCCGGTCCGAGCGAATCGGCCGGCGCGAGTTCATGCGGCGTGGAACCGTGCTGGGAATGTCGATCTCGGCGCTTGGTGTGGTGATTGCCGGCTGCGCCCGGCCCGACGTGACCAAGGTGTCGCCGCCCCAAACCCAGGCGCCCAAGCCCGGCGGAACGATCCGGGCGGGGATCGTGGCCCCGGCCGCGGCGATCGACCCGGTCAAGATCTCCGACGAGGGCGGGCTCGCGGTGCTCGGGATGAACGGCCAGTTCCTGGTGTTCTCAGACCGGAACCTGACCCTGCATCCGCAGATCGCGACCGGCTGGAAGCCCAACCGCGACGGCAGCGTGTGGACGTTCAAGATCCGCCAGGGGGTGCGGTTCGACGACGGCTCGCAGATGACCACACAGGACGTGGCCGAGACGTTCAACCGCCTCGCCGACCCCAAGGTCGGCTCCAACGCGCTCTCGACGTTCGCCGGGGTGCTGTCGAAGGGCAACACCGAGGCCGTCGACCACCAGACCGTGCGCTTCAAGCTCGATGCTCCCAACGGGAACTTCCCGCATATCGTCAGCTCTGACAACTACAACGCGATCATCATCCCGCGCAACTACGACGGGAACTGGCAGAAGACGTTCATCGCCACCGGCCCGTGGAAGATGAAGAGCTTCACCCCGGAGGTCGGGGTCACCTACGTGCGCAACCCGTACTACTGGGGCCCGAGGACGGTCGCCGACACCTCCGAGCTGAAGTTCTACGCCCAGGAGCAGGCGGCGGTGCTCGGGCTGCAGGGCAACCAGGTCGACGTGCTGCCGCACTTCTCGGTGGCCGGTGGCCGCTCGCTGCTCACCGACCCGTCGATCCGCACCACCCAGTTTCACTCCGCGGCCTACCGCGAGATTCACCTGCGGTGCGACAAGGAGCCGTTCACCGACAAGCGTGTGCGTCAGGCGATGGCGTTGCTCGCCGACCGCCGCGGGATGGTCCAGGGCCTGTTGGCCACCAAATCCGACTACGGCAACGACAGCCCGTTCGCGCCGATCTACCCGTCGACGGACAAGTCGGTCGCGCAGCGCCAGCGCGACGTCAACAAGGCCAAGCAGCTGCTCGAGGCCGCCGGTCATCCGCACGGCTTCTCGGTCCCGGTCAACACGTCCAACGACTTCGAGCTGCCCGACCTGGCGCAGGTGCTCCAGGACAACGTCGCGGTCGCGGGGGTCAAGCTCAACATCACGATCAGCGACCTGGGCACCTACTACGGCAGCTCCACGTTCGGGACCTCGCCGTGGCTCGACTCGGTGGTCGGGATTACCGACTACGGCCACCGCGGCGTGCCCAACGTGACGCTGAAGGCGACGTTGACCAAGAAGGGGCCCTGGAACGCCGCGCACTTCCGCAGCAGCCAATACGACAGGCTCGTCGCCGACTACATCGCCGCGCTCGACCTGCAGTCCCAGCGCCGCTACGCGCGCCAGATCCAGGAGCTGCTGCTCGACGAGTCGCCGCTGGTGGTCCCGTACTTCTATTACTTCCTGACCGGGGCTCACAACAAGGTCTCGGGCGAATACTCGACCGCGATGGGCCAGGTCGACCTCAGCCGAGCGGGGCTCGTCTGATGGGGCGGTTCGTCGGCAAGCGGGTCGCGCTCGGCCTGATCACGCTGGTGCTGCTGAGCATCTTCGTGTTCTTCGGCTCCCAGGTGCTGCCCGGCGACGTGGGGCGGCGCGTGCTCGGCCCGTTCGCGACGCCGGCGGCGGTCGCCTCGCTCAACCACCAGCTCGGGACCGATCGCCCCGTCACGACCCAGTACTGGGACTGGGTGAGCGGCTTCGTTCACGGTGACCTGGGCACGTCGGTGGCGACCAAGGAGTCGGTCGGCAGCATCGTCTGGCCGGCGCTGCTGAACTCGGCCAAGCTCGCATTACTCGCATTCATCATGGTCGTGCCGCTGGGAATCGCCGGCGGCGTGTTCGCGGCGCTCCGGGAGGGGCACATCAGCGACAGGGTGATATCGATCGGGGGGCTGTCGGCGACGGTCGTGCCCGAGTTCGTGTGGGCGGTCGTCGTGATCCTCGTGTTCGCGCTGTGGATCCGGATCCTCCCGGCCACGGCGCAAGCGCCGCCCGGGTCGGGCTTCTTCACCCAGGTCGAGTATCTGATCCTGCCCGCGCTGTGCCTGGTGTTCGTGCTGTTCGGGTACATCGCGCGGATGGCCCGAGCGGGGACGATTGAGGTGCTCGACTCCGATTACACGCGCACCGCGATCATCAAGGGCCTGCCGTATCGCACGGTGGTGCTCAAGCACGTGCTGCGCAACTCGCTGCTGCCGACGATTGCTGTGGTGGCCACCCAGGCCGGGTACCTGATCGGCGGGCTGGTGGCAATCGAGCTGGTGTTCAACTACCAGGGGATCGGCCAGGCCCTGTTCCGCGCGGCCCAGCAGAAGGACTTCCCGGTGCTGCAGAGCGCGGTGCTGGTCGTCGGGATCGTGTACCTGGTCGCGACGCTGCTGGCCGACATCGCCTACTCGCTGCTGAACCCGCGGATCCGCTACGGAGGTGAGGGGTGACCACCCAGCCGGTCGCCTCGGGAGCTCAGGGCGCGGTCGGCGTCGACGCTCAGTCCGAACCGGGCGGCGCGCCCGACGAGGCCAAGCTGGCCCGCCGCCAGCGCCTGACGCTGCTGATCCACTCAAAGACGTTCATCGCGGGGATCTTGATCATCGGCTTCTGGGTGATCTGCGCGATCTTCGGCTACCTGATCGCGCCGTATGACCCGCTCAAGACCGACCCGATCAACGCGCTGCTGGCGCCCAGCTGGTCGCACCCGTTCGGGACCGACACGCTCGGCCGTGACGTCCTCTCGCGGGTGATCGTGGGCGCGCGCGACATTCTGATCGTGGCGCCGCTGGCGACGCTGCTGGGGACCGTGCTGGGAACCGCACTGGGCCTGATCACCGGCTACTTCCGCGGACCTGTAGACGACATCCTCAGCCGCGTGGTCGACACGTTCCTGGCGGTCCCCGTGGTGATCGTGGGGCTGCTCGCGCTGGTCGCGCTGGGCCCGTCGAAGTTCACCGTGATCGCCGTGATCGGGATTGTGTTCGCGCCGGTGATCGCACGCACCGTGCGCGCTGCGGTGCTGTCCGAGCGCGAGCTCGAGTACGTCGCCGCCGCCCGCCTGCGCAACGACAGCACCCGCTACATCCTATTCGCCGAGATCCTGCCCAACGTGATGGGGCCGGTGATCGTCGAGTTCACCGTGCGCCTGGGCTATGCGATCTTCACGCTGGCCACGCTGAGCTTCCTGGGCTTCGGGATCCAGCCGCCGGCGCCCGACTGGGGCCTCCAGATCTACCAGCACTACGGGCTGATCAGCGGTGGCTACTGGTGGCCGGTGGTGTTCCCGGCGCTGGCGATCGCCAGCCTGGTGGTGGGCGTGAACCTGGTGTCCGACGGCATCAGCCAGGCGTTCGAGCGATGACCGGCGCGGCCGCGGTAGCGCCCCAGGCAGAGCGCGGGACCGCCCCGGCGCTCGAGCTCGACGACCTCCGGGTCGACTACCGGGTGCGCGGGATCTGGCGCAGCGTGCTGCGGGGGGTGAGCTTCCAGATCGCCCAGGGCGAGTCCTACGGGCTGGTGGGGGAGTCCGGTTGCGGCAAGTCGACCGCGGCGTTCGCGGCCCTGCGCTACCTGCCGCGCAACGGGCGCGTCTCCGGCGGCGGGATCACGCTCAGCGGGGAGGACCTGCTGGCGATGACCGACGAGCAGGTCCGCGAGCTGCGGATCAAGACCGTGTCGATGGTCTACCAGAACCCCGGCGGCGCACTGAACCCGTCGATCAAGATCGGCGAGCAGGTCGCCGAGGTCTACCGGCTGATGGGCGTCTCCGACGATGCGGCCACCGACCGCGCCCACGAGATGCTCGGCAGGGTTCAGATCTCCGACCCCACCCGGGTGATGGAGCGTTACCCGCATCAGCTGTCGGGCGGGATGAACCAGCGCGTGGTGATCGCGATGGCGCTGGCCAGCGACCCGAAGCTGCTGATCCTCGACGAGCCCACCACCGGGCTCGACGCCACCGTCGAGGGCGAGGTCCTGGATCTGGTGAGTGGGCTGCGCGCCGAGTTCCAGACCAGCCTGCTGTTCATCAGCCACAACCTTGCGGTGATCGGAAAGATGTGCGACCGCATGGGCGTGCTGTACGCCGGGCGGCTGGTCGAGCAGGGCAACGTCCAGGACGTGTTCGATAACCCGCGCCACCCGTACACGGTGGGGTTGCTGCGCTGTATCCCGCGCGGGGGCGTGCGCAAGGACCAGGAGCGGCTGGACACGATCGCGGGGTTCCCGCCGGCGCTTGGCGCCGATCTCCCCGGTTGTGTGTTCGCCGAGCGGTGCGGGCTGTCGGAGGAGGTCTGCCACCAGCAGGAGCCGCCGATGCACGACCTCGGCGGCGGCCACGGGGCCCGGTGCCACTTCCACGAGCGAGCGCACGAGCTGCCACGGGTGACCCAGCCGGTCCCGGTCCAGAAATCCAATGGCGACGGCGACGGCGACGCCGGCAAGGACGTGGTACCGGTGCTGCGCGCTCGCAACGTCGGAAAGACCTTCCACCAGGAGGGCCTGGCCGTCCAGGCGCTGGCCGACATCGAGTTCGCGCTGGACCCCGGCGAGACGCTCGGGCTGGTCGGCGAGTCCGGGAGCGGCAAGACCACGCTGGCACGCACGTTGCTCGGCCTGACCGGCGCTGACGAGGGATCGGTCGTCGAGCTCGACGGCAAGCCGTTGGCGTCGATCATCGCCAAACGCAACGACGAGCAGGTGCGCGCGCTGCAGATCGTCTTCCAGAACCCCGATTCGGCGCTCAACCGCCGCTTCTCGATTCACCGGATCATCGGGCGCGCGCTGACCACGCTGATCGGGCTCACCGGCGAGCAGCGCGAGACGCGGCTGCGCGAGCTGGCGCATTCGGTGCGCTTCGACATACGACTGATCGGCGCGCGGCCCGCGCAGCTGTCGGGGGGTCTCAAGCAGCGCGTCGCGATCGCGCGAGCGTTCGCCGGCGACCCCCAGGTCGTGGTCTGCGACGAGCCGACCTCGGCGCTGGACGTGTCGGTCCAGGCGGCGATCCTCAACCTGCTGGTCGAGCTGCAGGCCGACAAGGGCGTCTCGTACCTGTTCATCTCGCATGACCTCGGAGTGGTCCGGTATCTGTCCGACCGGATCGCGGTTCTGTACCTGGGCCGGCTGATGGAGCTCGGCGCTGCCGAGACCGTGTTCGCGCCGCCCCAGCACCCGTACACCGAGGCGCTGCTGTCGGCGGTCCCGACCGCCGAGGGCACCGAGCGCGATCGCATCCGGCTGCAAGGCGAGATCCCGAGCGCGGCCGAGCCGCCCACGGGTTGTGTGTTCCACACGCGCTGCCCGCGCTACCTGGGGTCGATCTGCGAGGAGCAGGAGCCGCCGCTCGAGGAGATCGAGTCCGGGCACTTCATGCGCTGTCATATCCCAGTCGACGAGCTGCGCGAGCTCCAGAAGACGCCGCCCCCGCCGCGGTCCGCCAACGGCGCGGGCGCCGAATCGCAGCCCGAGTCACAACCCGCCCCGGAGCCCGAGGAGACAAGCCCGAGCGAGTAGCGCGGTCGAGCGTCGACGCCGTCGGACCTGCAGTCAGGACTCCACGTGCGTGGTGACAGCACTCAGCCCAGTGACTTGACTCACCTCGGGCTCGCAGGTTCCGTCGCTGCACAGCTCGAAGCCCGGGGTCGTCCACCCGCGCCGGGAGAGCAGGCCGTGCAACTTGCAGCCCACGCACAGGCCGAGCGCTGACTCCATCCACATCAGCGTCAGGCAGATCAGGCAGATCGTCCGTGGCAGTAGGCCGCGGATGCCGATGTTGGTGATCACGGTCATCGCCAGCGCCATCATCAGGCCGAGCGTCCACGCGAACCGCTTGGGTTGCGCCGACACCCAGTCCGGCGGGCGCCAGGCGACCACCGCGCGTGCGACCACGCCGACCGGGCTGAAGCGCAATCCGACCGTCACCCGCATCAGGAAGTCGAACAAGAACAGGCTCGCCGCCGCCTGGAGCGGCACGTACTGCTTAGTGAAGTAGGCATAGCTGAACGCCACCGCGCCGATCACCATCGTCAGTCCGGCGGCGGCGCGAACCTCGTTCTCGTTGACGAGCGTGGGCCAACTCCGCCTCATGTGGTCCCCCTCGATGTTCGTCTGAGTTGGGCTCTCGCCTCCGCCGGGAGCGGGAACCAGCGGATCCGCTCGAACTCCTGGCCGAGCGGCGCGTCGGGCGCGGTCGCGACCGGTGGCACCGCCTCGACCGCGCGCACGATCAACCGCGCCTCCGTTAGGTGCCGAGCGAGAATCCGGTCCGGCTCGCTGGTCACGCGGGGGGCGCGGGCATCGCCCAGGGTGGGCGCCGGGCCGCGGTCGCGGTGCTGCCACAGGCCGCTGGCGGGGTCGAAGCGGTACAGCGGCAGCAGCTTCCAGGCATGGTCCGCGAGCAGGTGGACCGCCGCGAGGACGTATCGGAACACGTCCTCGCTGATGAAGTAGTTGAAGCCGAGCCGGACGAACCCGAGCTTGGCGCCGAGCCGTCCGCGCTCGCATTCGGCGCTCATCCGCGCCGACCAGTCGGGGTCGACCCGGTACAGGCGATGGAGATACGGGCCGGCGCAGAAGCAGCCACTGCGCGCCTGGATCCCGAACAGGTCGCTCAGCAGCGCGACGACGAAGTTGCAGTGCAGCAGGCGCGGCGGATGACGCAGTCCGAGCGACACGATCGGCAGTCGCTCGGTCTTGGTGTTGCCGAGGATCTCGATGTTCGGGTTCGCGCCCCAGGATTCGAGCGCTCGACGGGCGAAGTCATGCTCGCGGCGACGGATCTCGTCGGTGCCGATCTGCTGCTTGAGCGCGAACACGAGCCCGGCTCGGATCGACTCCACGATCGCCGGGGTGCCGCCCTCCTCGCGCAGCAACGGATCGGGGTCGTAGGTGTGACTGTCCGGGGTGACGAACAGGACGGTCCCGCCGCCTGGCCTCGCGGGAACGCGGTTGCGCAGCAGCGCGCGCTTGACGACCAGCACACCGGGGGTGCCCGGTCCGCCGACGAACTTGTGCGGAGACAGGAACACCGCGTGCTTGCCGGCCATGTCGATCGGCAGGTACGGTCCAGCGGTCGCGTAGTCCCAGCACGACAGGGCGCCGTGGTTTCGGAGCGCGCGCGACACGGCGGTGACGTCGGTGATGATCCCGGTGACGTTGGAGGCGGCCGAGAAGCTGCCGATCTTCAGCGGACGGTCTGCATGACGTCGCAGCTCGCGCTCGAGGTGGCCGACGTCGACGCGACCGTCGGGGGACTCGCTGATCGTGACCACGTCGGCGATCGACTCGCGCCAGACCAGCTCGTTGGAGTGGTGCTCGTAGGGACCGATGAACACCACCGGGCGCTCGCGCGGGGACGGCGCCAGCACACGGATCAGCGTGTCGATCGCCGCGGTCGAGCCCGAGCCGCAGAACAGAACGATGTCCTCGGGGCCCCCACCGACCGCGCGGTGGATGACCCGGCGGGCGTCCTCGCGCAACGCGGTCGAGTGCAGCCCGGTGGCGGACGCCTCGGTGTGGGTGTTGGCGTACAGCGGCAGCACGCGCTCGCGGATGTAGTCCTCGATGAACGACAGCGCCCGACCCGACGCCGTGTAGTCGGCGTACACCAGCCGGCGGGGACCGAACGGCCCGTCCAAGAGCACGTCGTCGCCGATCACCGCCTCGCGGATCGACTCGACCGGATCGGGGCCGGCTTGGTAGTCGGTCGCGTAGTTAGACGTCATGCGAACCGACTGGACCCCCATCACTACCCGATCCTAGGGTCGACCCGCCCCGACTGCACCGGGAGGATCCCTAGTGGCTAAGCCCGGCGAGAAATCGTTCCGGTAGGATATAACGGTCGTCATAGAGTTAGACCGTTATATACGGGAGGGTTCATGAGCGTTTATTCGATCTGGGAGTCACGGTTTCCCGCGGGGTCCGTCGAGGACGGCATCGCTGTCACGAAGGCAATCTGGCTGGACATGCTGTCGTTTGACGGCTACCTCGAGCATGAGCTGATCGAGGATCTCGACGAGCCGGGTCACCTGCTCGTGGTCAGCCGCTGGAGCAGCCGCGAGGCCGCCGACGCGGCGCTGAGCTACCGCTCGCACCCGAACGCCCAGCGCGTCAACGAGCTGGTCAGCGAGCCCCGGCGTCGCACTCTCGGCGCCTCGGTGTGACCGACGCGCCGCTCGTCGTCGCGCTCGCTAACGCGCAGGCCCCGCGGCGGCCCGCGTACTTGCGCACCGGCGTGCCGCGCGACGAGCTGGCGGACGCCGCCTCCGCCGGCGAGCTGCTCGAGCCGCTGTTGGGCGTGCCGGTGGCCGCGACTGATCTGGCGGCTGTGCGCGCGGCGCAGCGCGCGATCGTCGCGATCGTCGACGCGATCATCGACGGCCGCGATTCGCCGCTGGAGGATCTCAACAAGCTCGCCGCGCGCGAGCCTGCGGTGTTCACGCTCGAGTTCGATCCCGACCGGCGGATGCACACCGCGCTCCGGGCCAAGCGAGCGTCGGCCGCCGCGACGCTGCTCGTCGCAGTGGTCGGAGAGCTCGGCGAGCTCGAGCCGTCCCGGCTTCGCCGCTGCGCGCGTCCGGAGTGCACGCTCGTGTTCTACGACACCACTCGCTCGGGCACTCGGCGGTGGCACGCCGAGGATCCCTGCGGGCGCCAACAGCGCCAGCAGCGCCACAGAGGTAAATCCGCCCCGGCCGGCGAGCCGAGCTTGTAGCATCGCCTCGGGGTGCTCAGGGGCGACGCTTTGCACAGACGTCTTGCCAGCCAGACGGCCGTTGTCGCATGCGCGGTTCTGGCGCTCGCCGCCACGGATGCCGCGGCGGCCCCGAAGCGGGCACCGAATCCACCCCAGCGTCGGGCGGTGCTGCTGGGGCTGCCCCAGCGAGGTGACCCGAGCAGGTTCGCGACTCAGGTCTCGAACCCGTCGTCGCCGCTGTACCGCAGGTTCCTGTCGCCGCGTCAATACGACCAACGGTTCGCGTCCAGCAGCGCCGACCGCCGCCGCGTCCTGCGCTACCTCGCCGCTCAGCGTGGCGTCATGAGCGTGCAGGTGGGCGGCGACAAGTCGGTGATCCTGGCCGTTGTGACCCCGCAGGCGGGGCAGCGGATCTTCTGTGCCAGGGGCGCGGCGCAGCCGACGCGCCGCCTGTGCAAACCGCGGGCCATACGCGGGCTCGTGCGCCAAATTTCGGTCGGAGAGGTCTACCAGCTGACCCGCGGCTCGCAGCGAGCCGCTGTCCGTCATTCACAGCAGGCGAATGCCGCCGCCGCTCAGAGCTGTGCGGCCGCGACCAAGAACGGCGAGTTCACCCCGTCGCAGCTGTCCACCGCCTACCGCGTCAACCCGCTGCGCTCGCGGCGCCTCACCGGCGCCGGAGTGAGGGTGGCGACGCTGAGCTCGCAGGAGGTCGACACCTCTGGCTTTCAGACCTGGGGGCGGTGCTTCCATCTTCGAGCTCCGGTCGTCCGTCAATTCGCGATGCCGGGGGCGAGTCGCGACACCGCGTCGGCCCCGGAGGAGACCGTGCTCGACATCGAGGCGCTCGCCTCGCTGGCGCCCGGTCTCCAGCGGATCACTCCGATCTTCGTGCCGCTCGACCAGAGCTTCACCAACTCGTTCCCGCTGTTCATGTTCGGCGCGCTGGACCCCTCGCGCCAGGGCGGACGGCTGCCGGACATCCTCTCGATCAGCGACGGCGTGTGCGAGAGCCGCTTCACCCGCGACCAACTGGCGCTCGGTGAGCGTCTGCTGGCCGAAGCCGCCGCGTTGGGGATCACCACGCTGGCTGCCTCCGGGGACCTCGGTTTCCAGGGCTGCTTCATCAACAAGCCCGGATCGCTGTTCCCGAGCAGCTCACCCTTCGCCACCAGCGTCGGCGGCACCTCGCTGGCGCTGACGCCCGGCAACCAGATCGCCAGTCAGGTCGTGTGGTCGACGTTCGCCACCGAACCCGAGCAGGGCGTCGGCACCGGCGGGGGTCCCAGCAGGGTCTGGGGGCGCCCCGGCTTCGAGCGGGCTGCGGGCATCGGCCCTCACCTGCAGCGGGGCAAGCCCACCCGGCTCGCCCCCGACATCGGCGCGATGGCTTCGTTCACGCCCGGACTTGCCGTGTTCGACAAGGACGGCGGCGGCTGGGGGATCGGCGGGGGAACGAGTGCCGCGACGCCGCTCGAGGCAGCGATCGTCGCGCTGGTCCTCCAGCAGGAGCGCAAGGCCGGGCGCCCGCGCCTGGGCTCACTGCCGCCGCTGCTCTACCAGCTCGCGCGCGGGCCCAACTACCACTCGATCTTCTTCGACATCACGAGCGGAACCAGCTCGCGCCACCCCAAGTCGGCGCTCGGGAAGTCCCCGGCCGGCGGCGCCGCCCAGCCGGGGTACGACCTCGCCACCGGCCTCGGCTCACTGAACGCGTCGGTGTTCGCGGGTGCCGTCGCCGCGCTCGCGAACTAGTGTCGCGTTTGGAACGTTGGTGGGCACCGAGAGGTGCCACTGGTGGATGCTTGGCGAGGACGCAGGAGCCGTGGCGTAGCGGAGCTACGCGAGGCGACGAGGACGAAGCCAAGCGCCGCCAGGGGTGCCTCGAATGCACGCGAACTTTCCAAACGGGACACTAGCCGGAAGCAGTGAGCGCGCGGGCGAGCTCCGCCCGCCCGGAGATCCCGAGCCGGCGATAACTGCTGGTGAGGTGAACCTCAACCGTCTTGGGCGTGACGTAGAGCGCCTGGGCGATGTCGCGGTTGCTGAGTCCCTCGGCGGCCAGGTCGGCGACACGGCGCTGGCTCGGCGTCAGCGAGCCTGGAGCTGTCCAGCCAGTGCGGGGCGAAGCAGCTCGCCGAGCAGGGCCGGAGAGCGCTTCGCGTCGGGGTCGACCGCCCGCCGCTTAGAGCTCGGTCGGCGCCTAGGTCGAGATCATCTTCTTCTCGACGCCAACCCCCGAGGCGACGGCGCGCTCGTACTCGAGCGGAACCGTGGCCGAGTCCTGCAGCGCGATGCCGGTCGAGTCGAACACGGTGATGTCGTCGTCCGAGGTCCGGCCGGGCTTTTTCCCGGCCACGACCTCGCCGATCTCCCCGGCGATGTCGTCCTCGGTGATCACGCCGGTCGACAGCGGCACATTGATCTCGCCGTCGGTGCGGCACTGGCGGATATCGTCGACGAACACTCGCGCCCGTGTGAGGATCGACGACTCGAGCTCCTGATCGCCGGTCTTGTCTGCGCCGACCGCGGCGATGTGCATGCCGGGCGTGATCCACTCGTCGAGCACGATCGGTCCCCGCGCCGGCGTCACGGTCACGACCACGTCGGAGCCGCGGACCACCTCGGCCAGGTCGCGCGAGCCCTTCAGTGCAAAGTCGTAGTGCGGCTGCTGCTGGGATACGAACTCCGACAACGTCGACTCCGACCGGCTCCAGATTCGAGCCTCATCCCAGTCGAAGACCGTGGCGCAGGTCGCCAGCGTGCCCTCGGCCATGTGGCCGGCGCCGACGATCGCGAGCACCTTCGAGTCCGGCCGGGCCAGCCACTTCGCCGACGTCGCGCCGGCGGCCCCGGTCCGCATCACCGTGTGGTGGCTGCCGTCGCAGATCGCCAGCGGGAAGCCCGTCTCGGGATGCGTGTAGATCAGGATCGAGAACACCGTCGGAAGCCCGAACCGCTCCCGGTTGCGCTCGCGGATCGAGACCCACTTGCACGCGGCCGCTTCGGGCTCCTCGATGTACGACGGCATCGCCTCCCACTCGCCCGGGTACTTCTCGAGCACGATGTGACCCTTCGGCTCCATGAAGAACCGGCCTTCCCCGTGCATTCGGTAGGCCTGCTCGCAGCAGTCCACGTACTCGGCCGGCGCGACGAGTCCCATCATGTCTGTCCTGCCGAGGATCAGCGTCTTGCGACTGGGCCAGTTCTGCTCGGTCATGCGCTTTCTCGCTCCCTGTCGAACGTCGAGGCGAGCGGATCCTATTCGCCGGGCACCAGCGAGATAACCGTGTCGCCCGAGCGGATCGTCGGCCTGTCAGCATCGGTAGCCGCGCTCAGGCCGCCACCGGAACCGATCACGAACAGCACGCTGGCGTCGGCCCGGAACTTGGCTTCGTTGCGGTGCTCAGCTGTCGTTCGCTGCAGCCGCGCACCATCCGCCAGCCGCCGGGTGAGCTCGGCGAGGGTCAGCTGCTCGGAGCCGAGGATGTCGTGGCCGGTCGTCGGAGGCAGCAGGTCGGGCTCGTCCGGGTCCGGCGCGATCCGGTAGACGTGCCCATGACCGAGGTCGGCACGCAGCTGAGGCGCGGCGAGCGCGTTGAAGTCGTCGCTGCGGGAGAGCAGCAGGGCGTCGGTGATCTCCTCCAATTCCGCCTCGCGGTTCAGCGAGTCGACCAGGATCCGCCCGCGGCCGGCTTCCAGCCCGGCTGCGTGCGCGGCCTGCTGCGCGGCCGCCGGGCCGGCCCACAGACGTACGCCGACCCCTGCATCCTTGAGCGCGCTTCCGATCGCGCGTGCGGGCTGATGGCCGCCGACGATCAGCACGAGCGTCCGGTGCGCGCCGGCGACACCGAGCCGCCGGGCGACGAGCGGTCCGGTGAGCCCGTAGACGACGACGGTCCCGAAGATCACCACGAACACGATCGGCAGGATCTTGTTGGCGCCCTGGATGTGAGCACTCGCGAGCTCGAGCCCGAACGCGGACGCGGTCGAGCCGGCGACGATCCCACGGGGTGCCATCCAGGCGACGAAGGCCCGCTCGCGGTTGTCGAGCTTCGATCCCCAGGCGCTGAGCGCGACTACCGCGGGGCGGATCACCAGGATCATGATCGCCACCAGCACGAGCGAGCCGGCCAGCACGTGCCTGACATCGCTCGGCGACACCGAGGCCGCGATCAGCACGAACAGCACCCCGATCAGGAGCGCCACCAGGGTCTCGTGGAACTCAACGGCGTCGGCCACGTCGATCGATCGCTGATTGGCCAGAAACGCACCCATCAACAGCGTGGCCAGGAACCCGGTGTCTTCGCGGATCAGGTCGGCCGCCACCAGCGCCCCGACCGTCAGCGCCAGGATCACGGGGATCAACTGTCGCGGCGCCAACCGCTGCACCCGGGGCAACAGTGCCCACAGGATCCCGGCGCCGACCGCCCCGACGGCGGCGCCGACGACAATGCTGAGGATCATCGCCCCGGGGTGCCAGCCGTTCGATCCCCCGGTTCGCGCGACCTGGAACACGATCACGCCGAGCAGCGCTCCCAGCGGATCGATCAGCACGCCCTCCCATTTGAGGACCGAGCGGACGTCGCGCATCGGGCGGATGTGGGCGAGCAGCGGAAGCACGACCGTCGGGCCCGAGACCACCAGGATCGCGCCGATCAGGAGCGGCACGTCCGAGCCGAGGCCGCTGAACAGCAGTGCAGTGGCACCCGCCACGGCGAGCCAGGTCAGCACCAGGCCGACCGACACCAGCCGGATCACGACCGTCCGGATCCTCGGCGTCACGTCACGGAACGAGAGCCTGAGCCCCGCCTCGAACAGGATCACCCCGACGGCCACCGACACGAACGGCTGGAACAACGACCCCAGCAGCTCGCTCGGATGTACGTCATCGGTCAAGATGCCGGCGATGAACCCGACCGGCAGCAGTACGACGATGGCCGGGAGGCGCAGGCTCTTGGCCACGAGCTGCGAGCCGACCGCGAGCAGCAGGACGAGCCCGATCCCGAGGAGCAGAGAGTTGGTCGACACCGCGAGCGTCAGGGTACGAGCGTGACCCTCCCCGAGCTTCACCCGGTTCAGATGACGTTCCTGGTGGTCGGAGCCGGGTCGACCGGCGGCTACTTCGGAATGCGGCTGGCCCAGGCCGGTCGGGATCTCACCTTCCTGGTCCGCCCACGGCGCGCCGAGGTCCTGCGCGAGCGCGGCCTGCGGCTCATCGATACGGGTGGCGAGGAACGCGTCGAGCCGCGCCTGGTGACCGCGAGCGAGCTCGATCGGTCATTCGACATCGTGCTGCTCTCGGTCAAGGCGATGGCGCTCCAGCAGGCGCTCGACGACCTGACGCCGGCGGTTGGCCCAAGCACCAGGATCATCCCCTTCCTGAACGGGATCGCGCACCTCGACGAGCTCAACCGCCGGTTCGGGGAGCCGGTGACGCTCACCGGCGTGGTCGTGGTCCCGATCCAGCTCAACGACGCCGGCGACATCGTCAAGCTGGCTTCCGTCGCCACGATCGCAATCGGCCAGCAAGATGGAGAGGTCTCCCCACGCCTTCGAGCGATCGCCGAAGAGCTCTCGGTCCCCGGATTCGATCTGAGTCTGTCCGCCGATGGTGTCGCCGCCATGTGGCACAAGTGGGTGTTCCTCTCCACCGTGGCGGCGCTGACCTGCCTGATGCGCGGCACCGTGGGCGACATCGTTGCCTGCCCGAGCGGCGCCGAGCTGGGACCGGCGATCCTGTCGGAAGCCGCGGCAGTGTCGGCCGCCGCCGGCTATCCGGTGCCGGCGGAGGCGCTCGCGTCGACCACGGCGACGGTCACCGAGGTCGGTTCGCCGGCCACCGCGTCGTTGTATCGGGACGTCAGGGACGGCAACCGCACCGAGGTCGAGCAGGTCCTGGGGGACCTGGTCTCGCGGGCGCGCGTCATGGGCGTGGCGACCCCTCTGCTCGATCTCGCGACGCTGCAGCTGCGGGTCTACGAGCATCGCCGCGACACCGAGCACGCGAGGCCCGGAAGCTGATCGGCCGATCGTCGCGCCGAACCTGCCGCGCGTTCGGGAGCATCTCGTCGCCCCATTTCCGGGCGTGCTCCTCCGGTGTCGAACAGATAGATACCGCCCGCGGCCACCCGTGACTCGTCATAGATCCAGAGCTTCCATTGCAGGCCGGGCAGGCCGGAGATCCGCTCGGCCGCGGCCAGCAAGTCCTCGGCCTGCTCGGCGTCGTCCTGGCGCGTTCTACGAGCTCCAGCGCCGGGGTTGTTCACGTGGCGCGATGTGACGTACGGTCGGCGTGAGATGCAGGGGGTTCCTGACGCGCCCGGAGAGATTCGAACTCCCGACCTTCGGTTCCGTAGACCGACGCTCTATCCAGCTGAGCTACGGGCGCTGGGGTCGACCTATCCTAGCGGCCTGGGCGGGGACGGCTTCAGTCGCGCGCGGGCAGTTGGGATGGCCCCACGGTCTCGGCAAGCCACCTCACCAGCGGCCGGCAAGCCTCGAATTGCGCGCGGATTCGCTCGTCGCAGGCGGGCTCGTGCAGCCACGGCTCCAGCGGGTGCCGGCACGAGACCGTCATGCGCTTCAACCGCAGTCGGTCCAGCCGCGGATGGTCCTGGGCGTAGCCGCGGGGCGCGCGCTTGAGCTCGGGCTCGATCAGCGCCAGCCCGGCGGACCCGGCGGACGACACGCCGCGTTCGAACCCCTTGGCCCGGCGGCCGTCGTTGATCGCCACCCGGAAGCGTTCAAGCTGGTCGCGCGCGGGGCGGACGATCCCGGCGGCGACCATCAGGCCGTCGAGCGACAGATGGAAGTAATAGCCCCCGATCTCCTTGTGACCGAATGCGACCGCGACGTGCTCCTTCAGCGGCGGCCCTGGCCGGTAGCGGAGGTTGTTGTACGGACGGAAGTAGTGGGGCTCACCGAAGCTCGACAGCCGCTCGGCCGTCGCGCGCGTCGGGCGCATCAGGTCCTCGTCGTAGCGGCTGCGGTTGGCCTTGAACCAGTCGCCGTCGTTGTTGTCCTCGAGCTCGCGCAGGAACTCGAGCGCTGGGGGCGGCCACACCCGGCCAGCGTATCGACCGCCGACTCAGCCCAGCGTGGCCACCGCGGCCTCTTCGTCTGGGTCGTAGTAGCGGGCGACCGTGAAGCCGATCAGGATCGGCACGTGAACGGCGAAGATCGCCAGCGACAGCGTCAGCACGACCAGCGGACCGCCGCGAAGGTGGTTGTGCAGAAACGCGTACTCGATCAGCCCGGCGGTGACCACGTACGCCAACAGCGACCATTTGGCGACCGCGAAGAACCGCCCCCAGGGGAATCCCTTGACCCGGTACAGCAGGAACATGTTCAGCGCCAGCAGACCCGCCGACAGCACCAGCAGCACTACCGCCGGGCCGAGCGGCACGTGATCGGGCAGGTGCGCTGAGAGATAGATCCCGCCGGCGACGATCAGCGCCAGCGACGTCATTCCGATCTGCGTGACCGGCGGGAGCTTGCGCTCGGTCATCCCGACCCCAGCTTGGTCATGATCACCAGCGTCGCGACCTGCATCAGGCCCAGCACGCCGGCCGAGTAGACGAAGCGCTTCATCAGCCGCTCGATCACCTCGGGGTTCGGGCGGGGCTTCTTGAGCTCGATCAGCACGGCGATGTTCGCGGGCTCGAGCAGCCCGAGCGCGATCACGGACATCACGCCGACCACAATCATGCTGGCCACGACCCAGCCGTGATCGGGGTGGACGGTCAGGTTCGTGCCCAGCAGCGTCGAGAGCTGCCAGCCGGCCGCGAGCGTGAGCGTGACCACGACCGGCATGATCACCACGATCTTCGGCATCAGCTTGGTTGTGAACTCGATGCGCGCGGGGATCGACATCCGGCCGATGATCGGCCCCAGCACGAGGCCGAGGAACAGGTCGATGATCGTCCACGCGGCGCCGCCGGCGACGTGGAGGAACTCGAGCGGCCACAGTTTGTTGGCGGCGATCGCGGCGATCAGCGCGGCCGCGGCGATGGCGGCGAGGATCAGTCCCACCCGCGGGACGATCTCGAAGTCCGGGCGTGCTATCGCCGGGCCGGCAGACGCCGGCGCTTGCCCCTGCGCCCCGGACCGAGGTACAGCTACATCGGTCATGTGCGGATCGTAACGGACCGGCGGCGCTGCATAGGCCTGATTCCGGTCGATCCAGGGGCGCCTGGCCTATGAGGCGGAGGGGGCGGGATTCGAACCCGCGGTCCGCTTGCACGGACTCTGGTTTTCAAGACCAGCGCATTCGACCACTCTGCCACCCCTCCGAGGGTTGCCGGTCGATCCTAGCCCCTGATCAAGCTCTAAACTGCCCCCAGCCCCACGGGAGAGGTGGCCGAGTGGCTGAAGGCACTCGCCTGCTAAGCGAGTATGGGGTTCACGCTCCATCGCGGGTTCGAATCCCGCCCTCTCCGTTCTCGAATCCCGGCCCGGCGCGGCCGGGATCGCATGCTTAACGCCCCGTTCGACCGTTTCGCGGCCGACCTTGGGACGTTGATCACGTCAGTCGTGGCAAACGTCCCAGACTTCAACCGGAAGGCTCCGAGTGGGGCGTTTGCCGGGGTGGCCTCGGGCAGTCAGCGCAACACGTCGAGTCTGGCGGTTGTGCGTGGTTGTGATGTTGGTGTGTGCGAGCTTGGCGTGATCTGTCGAGCAGCAGATCACCCTCCCAATGTCCCGGGACCGCGCGATCGGCGACCTCTGCCGGGCGCTGAGAGATATTGACCATCTGGGCAATCTGGCCGCGATCCTCCGGGCGGCCATCCACGCGACGCTTGGTCTGACCCGTGCGCGGCTGCGCGGTCAACTGCCCCGCCTCGATCGCCGCTAACAACCCCAGACACCCCGACAGCTTCGCCGGCTCGGGACGCGCCAGCGCCCGTCGCGCCCGCCGCCAGCGCGCAGATGCTGGACGTTTAAGCGAAGCCCTGCTTCGTCTAAACGTCCCGCCCCGTCGCGATCGCGCTCCCGACCCCCACCCACCCCGATCTCGCGGCACACCGTCGACGCCGACCGCCCCAACGCCCGCGCGATCGCCCGCCCCGACACCCCCGCCGCGATCCCGCGGCTGATCAGCTCACGCTCACCCAACGACAACCGACGCTCACCACCAGACCCCCGCCGGCGCGCCAACGCAAACCTCATCCGCGATCGACATCACGGCCTCCCATCAGTCAACGCACAACACGATCCCGTTGCGTCGACGATGAGACCACCCGGTCTCGGTGCTTACTTGTTGCTCGGGGCGGTCCCGAACACGTGGTCCCAGAACGGCGCGCTGACCCCGTAGCCGCGCTCGTGGTTCTGGAAGTGGTGGCGCATGTGCAGCTCGCGCAGGCGCTTGCCGAGCGCCGTCTTCGGGCGGTGATGGTGCACGTGGTAGTGCAGCATGTCGTAGAACAGGTAGCCGCTGAGGAAACCGGCGCCGAACGGGAGGAACCCGGGGGTGCCGATCACCAGGTAGAAGACGTAGACGAACACCGCCGCCAGCGGGACGCTCACCGACGGGGGCATCACCAGGCGCATCGGGTCGTTGGGGTGATCGTGGTGCACGCCGTGGATGATCCAGTGCAGCCGCGCTCCGATCCCTTCCTCGGGCTCGAAGTGGAACACGATCCGGTGCAACCAGTACTCGGTCAACGTCCAGAACAGGTAGCCGCCGATCAGCCACAGGGGCGTCGCCCAGCCCGACCCCTGGATGATCCCGTACACCACGCCGAACACGATCGCCGGGCCGAACAGGATCGGCGGCACCGCAGGGTGCACGCGCGAGAGCTTGTCGAGCAGGTCGGAGTCGAACATCCGCGGCGAGGCCTTGAGGACCTCGCTGCGGTTCAGCCCGTCCAAATCCTCTGCCGAACGCGATGCCACGCCTTAAAGATAGCTCGCCGGGCCCCGGTGTCGAGACCGCCGCGCTCGTCCGGCGCACCGGTGCGATGCTTGAGCGATCGCCCGCGACCAGCTCCCCAGCGCCCGGTGGTGGATCGCCCGCCGGGCCCAGAACCGCAAGCCCGCGACGTACCGCTGCCCATTCTGCGGCAACCGCCTGCCATCGCTCAGCGAGCACATGCTGATCGCCCCCGAGGGCGACACGTCCCGGCGCCGCCACGCCCACACCCGCTGCGTGCTCGACGCCCGCCGACGAGGGCGGCTGCCCACCCGCGACGAGTGGCTGCGCGACACCGGCCAGCTCCCGCCGAGCCTGCGCAGCCGCGCGTCCGCCGCGCTCACCCGACTCTTCAAGAGGTAGCCTCCCGGCCAGATGGCGCGCGACCTCACACTCGGCCTCAACATCGGCTACTGGGCCGGCGGACCGCCGCCGGGGGCGGTCGAGGCCGTGCAGGAGGCCGACAGGCTCGGCTTTGACTCGATCTGGACCGCCGAGGCCTACGGCTCCGACGCGCTGATCCCACTGGCATGGTGGGGCGCCAACACGCGCACCATCAGGCTCGGCACCGGGATCGTGCAGATCTCCGCGCGCACGCCGGCGGCGACCGCGATGGCCGCGATGACGCTCGATTACCTCTCGGGCGGCCGGCTGATCCTCGGGCTCGGCGTCTCGGGGCCGCAGGTGGTCGAGGGCTGGTATGGCCAGCCGTTCGCCAAGCCGCTCGCGCGCATGCGCGAGTACATCTCGGTCCTGCGTGACATCTGGGCGCGCGAGGCGCCGGTCACCAACCCGGGACCGCACTACCCGCTGCCGCTGCCGGACGGCACCGGCCTGGCCAAGCCGCTCAAGTCCAGCCTGCGCCCACTTCGAGAAGACATCCCGATCTATCTGGCGGCCGAGGGCCCCAAGAACATCGCGATGGGGGCGGAGCTGTGCGACGGGTGGCTGGCGCTGTTCTACTCGCCCCACCGCGACGACTTCTACCGCGACGCGCTCGACGAGGGTTTCGGTCGTCCCGGAGCCCGCCGCACCCCGGACGAGTTCGACGTCGCCGCGACCGTGCCGCTGATCGTCACCGACGACATCGAGTCGGCCGCCGACGCGCTCAGGCCGATGTACGCCCTCTACTTCGGCGGGATGGGCGCCCGCGACACGAACTTCCACGCCAACGTGGCGATCCGGATGGGCTACGAGGCCGAGGTGGCCAGGATCCAGGATCTGTACCTGGCCGGCCACAAGCAGGAGGCCGCGGCCGCGGTTCCGACCAAGCTCGTCGAGCAGCTGACGCTGATCGGGCCCAAGGACAAGATCCGCCACGACCTCGAAGCCTGGCGCGACTCGATCGTGACCACGCTGTTGATCGGCGGCGACCCGCAGACGCTGCGAACCGCCGCCGAGCTCGTCCTCGGGTAGCGGACCCGAGCGCGACGCGGACGCGACGCTAGGCGTCGTGGTACAGCGCGAACTCCCACGGATGCGGCCGCATCCGGATCGCGTCGACCTCGGCCTCGCGCTTGTAGCTGATGTAGGCGTTGATCAGCCCTTCGGTGAACACGTCGCCCTGAAGCAGGAACTCGTGATCGGCCTCGAGCGCGTCGAGGCTCGCCTCCAGTGACGACGGCACCGTCGCGAGCTTCTCGATCTGCTCGTCGGGCAGCTCGTAGATATCGGTGTCGAGCGGCTCGCCGGGGTCCAGCTGGCGCTTGATCCCGTCCAGGCCGGCCAGCATCAGCGCGCTGAAGGCCAGGTACGGGTTCGCGGTCGGGTCCGGCGAGCGGAACTCGATCCGCTTGGTCTTGGGCGCCTCGTGGTACATCGGCACGCGGACGCAAGCCGATCGGTTCCGCGCCGAGTACACGAGGATCACCGGCGCTTCATACCCCGGCACCAGTCGGCGGTATGAGTTCGTGGTCGGCGCGCAGAACGCCAGTAGCGCGGCCGCGTGGGCCAGCAACCCGCCGATGTAGTGCTTGGCCAGGTCGCTGAGGTGCGCGTAGCCGTCGGGCCCGTACATCAGCGGCTCGTCGTCCTTCCACAGCGATTGGTGCACGTGCATGCCCGATCCGTTCTCCTCGAAGATCGGCTTGGGCATGAACGTCGCGGTCTTGCCGGCGGCCGCCGCGGTGTTCTTGACCACGTACTTATAGATCATCATCTGGTCGGCCATCTGCAACAGCGGCTGGAACCGCATGTCGATCTCGCCCTGGCCGCCCGAGGACACCTCGTGGTGGTGGAACTCGCAGCGGATCCCCAGCGCCTCCATCGTGGCGACCATGTCGCTGCGGAGGTTGGCCAGCGAGTCGGCGGGCGGCACCGGGAAGTAGCCCTCCTTCTGGCGCAGCTTGTAGGCCAGGTTGGGTCCGGTGCCCGCCGGGCTTCCGGTGTTCCAAAAGCCCTCGGCGGAGTCGATCTCATAGAACGCGCGGTGCTCGACCTGCTCGTAGGCGATGTGGTCGAACACGAAGAACTCGGCCTCGGGCCCAAAGTAGGCGACGTCGGCGACGCCCGACTGCAACAGGTGGCGCTCGGCCTTCTGGGCGACGAACCGGGGATCGCGCGCGTAGGGCTCACCGAGCACCGGGTCGGCCACCGAGCAGATCAGCGACAGCGTCGGCCGCGTGTAGTACGGGTCGATGAATGCCGTCCCGGGGTCGGGGATCAGGAGCATGTCGGACTCGTGGATCTCCTGGAACCCGCGGATCGACGAGCCGTCGAACCCGAGCCCCGTGACGAAGTCGTCGCTGTCGAGCGCGCGCAACGGCAGCGTCATGTGCTGCCAGGTTCCCGGCAGGTCAATGAACTTCAGGTCGACCATCTCGACGTTGCGCTCCTCGGCGAATTCGAGCACCTCGGATGCCGAGCTCGCGCCCGCCGCGGTCGCAGTCTGTGCGCTTTCTGTCAGTGACACGGTTGCTTGGTCCTCCTACTGATCTGATTGTCCCGACCCGGTCGGCCGGGCGCAAGCCGGCGTGAGGTCGATCTGAAACGGCGTCGACCGGGGGGCGAATACGTCCGCCTCCCCGGTCTTCGGCCGCCGGCCCAACACCAACTCAACTTTCCCTCGGCGCCACCTCAGGCAGACGACGGCACCGTCTGACCCGCCCCCGGCGCCACCTCGGGTACCCCGCTGGGGAACCCGAGCGATGGCACGTCGGAGGGATAGACCTCGTGGCCATGCACGGCGGTGTCGCCGATCTCCATGTCCTCCTTCGACATCCGGAGGTTGACGAACAGGCCCACCACCTTGAGCAGGATGAACGTCACCGCCGCCGACCAGACGATCACCCAGGCCGCGGCCAGCACCTGCCATTTCAACAACGTCAGGTTGCCGTGGATCAGACCCGCAGCGCTACCGGTCGCCACCAGCCCATTCTTAGAGGTCGTGTAGAAGACCGCCATGTTCGGGTCGGCGAAGATCCCGGTCAGGATCCCGCCCATCAGACCGGCGAACCCGTGGGTGTAGATCACGCCGAGCGTGTCGTCGACGTTGCGGAACGGTCGCAGCCGGCTCAGGTAGTTGAGCGCGAAGTAGACCAGCGTCGAGGCGATCACCCCGATCGCGATCGCGCCCCAGCCGTTCACGTATCCGGCGGCCGGCGTGATCGCCACCAGACCGGTGATGATCCCGTTGACCCCGCCGATCATGCTCGGCTTGCGGCCGGTGATGTAGTCCCAGCCGATCCAGATCATGAACGCGACCGCGGTGCACACGTTGGTGTTCAGGATCGCGGCGGAGGCCGACATGTTCGACGCGTAGGGGTCGCCGCCGTTGAACCCGTTCCACCCGAGCCACAGCAGACCGGCGCCGACCGCAACCATCGCAAGGTTGTTGGGCGCGTCGACCTCGCGGTCGCGCTGCAACCTCGGTCCGATCACCGCCGCAGCGACGAATCCCGACACTCCGGCCGCGAGGTGGATCACGTAGCCGCCCGAGTAGTCGAGCGCCCCGTGGTGGCCGAAGAAGCCGCCGCCCCAGATCAGGAACGCGTTGACCACGTATACGAACGTGATCCACAAGGCCACGAACGGGATCCAGGCCTTGAAGTTGACCCGCCCGAGCACCGACCCCAGCATCAGGATCGGCGTGATCCCGGCGAACACGAACTGGAAATAGACCAGCGTGGATTTCGGGAAGGCCTGACTGCCCAGCAACGGGATGTTGCCCTGGCCCTGCAGCTCCTTGTGGCTGAGCACAGGTCCCGGCTTGCCGATGAAGTTCCCGAAGAACCCGTGGTGCGACACCCCATGGAACGGCGAGCCGAAGCCCATCTTGAATGCGTAGAGCACCCAGATGATCAGCACTACGGAGAAGGCCGCGAACGCGAGCATCATGCTGTTGATCGACCAGCGCTTCTGCATAACGCCGCCGTAGAGCACGACGAGTCCGGGGATGCTCATCAGGCCGACCAGCGTTGCCGCGGTCATCTGCCAAGAGGTATCTCCCGGGTTTAGCCATGTTGGCGCTTCGACTGGCATGCATCTCCTTCTTTTCGTTGACACGGGCCCGCGAACGCGAGCGGCTCGCTCGGCCGGTCGGCCAAGTGAGCACAGGGTGTCCCGACCCCCGCACCACGAGCCATGTCCGCGAGGCCAGCGATTCACATAACCTCACTGGCCATATGGATAAGACGGCGCCGTATGCAGGGGAAAAGCCCGCTGGGACCACGAGCGGCCGCCGCACCGGAATCTCGCAATTAGCGTGCTTGCAGGCCGTCGGCTCAGGTGGCGCTGGGCACCGCCGGCACCGGCAGGCCGGCCTTGCGGCAGGCGTCGGCGAGCGCGCGCCGGAACGCCACGTTGGACGTCCCTGAGTCGCTGGGAGTGCTGCACAGCGCGCGGGCGTCGGACCCGCACCGGTACAGCTCCGAGCCGCCGATCACGGTGGCCGCGCTGACGTCGATGCAGCCGTTGCGCGACTGCTTCTGGACGCTGGTGAACGCAACCACGACCGCGATCGCGATCACCGCCACAAGGCCGAGCACGGACCCGAGGATCCACTTCTCGCGCGAGCCGAGCGTCCGCGGCTGGGAGATCTGCTGGTAGTGCCCGGCGGGGAGCATCGCGAGAGTCTAAGGCGGGGCGGCCGAGCCGCAGCAATCGGTCACGTGAGCGCAGCCGTGCCCGTGGGGAGGACCAGCACGCTCCCCCGCGCGGAGTCGAGCGCCGACCGCGTAGCGCCGCTGAGCGCGATCCGTCCGTCCATAGTTCCGTCCTGGGAGCCGACCACGGTCAGATCGACCGCGCCGTTGCTCGAGCCGTCGATGGTGGCGCCGAGGCGCGCCGCCAGCGCCTCGGCCGTGCGGCGCGCGCCGGCATCCGATTCCGCGGCGACCACGCCGATCGACCGGATCGCCGCGTTGGTCCGGGTCCGGAGCCCTGCCGGCGCCACCGCGATCGCGATCGGCCCGCCCTCGAGCAGGTTCTGGGCCGAGGTGCCGGGCTCGGCGTGCCCGGGTGGGGTCCGGTAGTCCGATCCGAACACGATCACCGACGCGCGCTCGGCGGCGGCCAGCTTGGCCAGGCCCTCGGGAGTCGACGGGCTGATCACCACGTGCTGGGCCACGCCGGGGTCGCCGAGCAGCGCGGCGCCCTGCTCCAGGCGGCGGCGAGCGTCGTGCTCGGCGAGCTCCTCGCGGCGCAGGTCGAATTCCGGGGCGTGGCGCACGTACGCGAGTGCGATCGTTGCTCCGGCCGGCGCGAGCAGACCGGCCAGAGCGATCGCGTCGTCGTCGTTGGGCGTCCCGTCGTAGGAGACGATGATGTCGGCGCTCATCGGACACGGATGCTGCGCGAGCGTGCCCCGTGCGGCATTGGCCACATGGACAATGATCCGCCGACGTGGCTGTCCAGGCGGATCGAGCGACCTCTGTGCCACGATCGGACCGTGGAGCAACGCAGTTGCGGTTAGGGGCGGCCCTCAGGTGGCTGCTGGTGCTGGGAGCCACCGCCGCGGTCCGCCGGCACGCGGGGACGCCGGCCGACTATCTCGGGCTCGCCGCCGCGTCTGCGGCCAGCTGGGTCGGGCTGCCCGGGCCGGGAGAGTCGGTGCTGATCGCCGCCGGCGTGCTCGCCGCCAAGCACCGACTCGACCTGGCGACCGTGCTCGTCGTCGCCTGGGCGGCGGCGACGCTGGGTGGGGTCGCGGGCTGGCTGATCGGCCGCCATGGTGGCCGCACGGTGATGACCGCGCGGGGGCCGCTGCATCCCTTCCGCCTCGGTGCGGTCAAGCGCGGCGACGAGGTGTTCACGCGCTACCCGGTGGTGGCGATCCTGCTGACCCCGTCGTGGGTAGCGGGCATGCACCGCGGGCACCCCTGGGTCTACCAGGCGATCAACGCGGTCAGCGCCGCCGCCTGGGCGCTCGGGATCGGGCTTGCGGCGTACTTCGTCGGGCCGAGCGTGATCGACTTCGTCGACGACGTCGGGGTGTTCACCACGGTCGGGCTGGTGGCGCTGATCGCCGTCGTGGTCGTGATCGAGCTGCGCCGGCGAAAGCGCCGCCGCGCGCGCCAGACATTGACTTCCGACCCGGAGTCGCTGCCCCCCGGCCCGGAACCGAGCCCGGAGCCCGAGCCCTAAAACCCGGTCCCGCTAGAGCTGCAGTCCCTGCCAGGACATCGCCTTGAACGGCACCACCGGCTGGCCGACGCTGAGCTGGATCACGTTGTGGGGGCGCAGCGGGATCTCGCGCGGGTTCTTGGTCCACAGCTTGCCGTTGACCACGGCCGTGACCCTGCCCTTGGCGGTGCCGACCTGGTTGGGGCTGAGCGGCTGGTGCCACTCGTCGAAGAAGTCCCCGAGCACGTAGATCCGCTCGGTCGGCGACTCGACGTGGATCACGCCATCGGGGGCGTGGGTGTGCAGCCAGTAGATGCACTGGCCGCCCTGGGCCACCGGACCCTCCGAGGTCTGGATCACGGTCGAACCCGGGATCCCGATGCCGCCGGGGAGCGCCCGCGGCTGGCCGTTGACGTAAATCGAGAGGTGCGCGTGGATGTGGTACGCGAGCTGCTCGGTGGGGCCGCACCGGATCCCGTTGACCGTGCCCGTCTGGGTGGTGTCGGCGGGCGCGATGTCGGAGCCGCTCTGGATCGGCACGCCCTCGAACCCGATCTGGGTCTGGCCGCCGGACGATCCCGACGAGCCCGAGTCTCCGCCGGAGCCGGCCGCGGCGGCCGAGCTCGAGCTCGACGACTTGCTGGCGCCGCAGGCGACGAGCGCGAGCGAGGCCACGAGGAGCATCAGCACGGTGACGGCGCGCGCACGCATCGGCAGAGAAGGTAGCGGGCGCGTGACCCCGGCGCCTCAGCTCCACGATTGACGAGCACGCGACTCCAACTATGGGCGGCGGCTCCGAGCGGGTCCCCCGACCCGCCCGGAGCCTAACCGCGAATCGTCCTAACGGACGTTTTGGCGGACCGAGCGCAGCCGATTCGCTCGACCCGTTGCCCCCAACTGCCGGTCCCCCGTTGAACCCCACGTGTTGATCGCCCCAGCCCTAAGCCTGTGCCAAGAACTGCGTGCGCGCGGCGTTTTGCCCGCGGCGTCCCGTGCCGTGTTCTCGTCGCGCGTAACCAATGCGATCACCATTCCGCTACTCAAGGTACGCTCCGGCGGGCCCCCCTGGCTGCGACATTTCTCACATCGATAGGTTCCATTGTCAGAATCCCTGCAATGAGCGTGGTGGAGACTCCGTTCCTGCGTCAGCTGGGGCCCAGCGACGCGGAAGCCCTGATGGGGTTGATCCGGCGCCGGTCGGCCCGCAAGTCACAGCAGATTCTCCGCGCGGGCGCCGCCGGGGACGACGTCGTCGTGGTGCTCGACGGCCACGTGAAGCTGGTCGCCTATGGCGCTGATCGCCGCGAGGTGGTGCTGGCGATCCGCGGACCCGGCGAGCTGATCGGCGAGATGGCCGCCCTGGCCGGCCAGCGGCGCACCGCGACCGTGATCGCCGTCGACGACGTCGAAGTCGGCTACCTGGGCGCCGACGAGCTCAAGGGGTTCCTGGCCGAGCATCCCGACGTCGCGCTGGTCCTGATCCGGATGCTCGTCCGCCGGCTGTCGGAGGCCGACCGCGACCGGGTCGACCTGGCCACCCAGGACAGCGTCGGGATGGTCGCCAAGCGCCTGGTCGAGCTCGCCACCGAGCATGGCAAGCCGGTCGACGAGGGTACGCTGATCGAGTTCTCGCTGACCCAGGACGAGCTCGCCAGCTGGACCGGAGCCACCCGCGAGACGGTCTCCCGGGCGTTGCGGCTGATGCGGCGGGTCGGCTGGATCGCCACCGACCACCGCTCGATCACCGTGATCGACCTGACTGCGCTGCGCGAGCGCTGCGGCGACGCCGCGGTCCCGCGCTGAAAACCGCCGCGGCCCGCGGCCCGACGGCTAATCGTCGACCAGCCAGCCGTGTTCGCCCTGAATCTCCTTCGGGCTGCCGCTGATCGCGCGCGACGCCTGCATCCCCGACGTGACCGCGGCCTCGACGCTGCCGCCGTCGATCCCGTTCTTCGTCCAGTCGCCGGCGAGCTTGAGGTTGTGAAAGCCCGATTTGTCGGCCGCCAGGCGATGGCGGACCGACCCGGCTCGGGTCATCACGTAGCGCTCGGTCGGCTGGAAGTTGGCGCGCAGGAACTGGCAATCCAGCCGCGTCTCGCCCTGCTCGTCGTTGGCAGCGCACAGGGCCGACCAGTCGAAGCGTCCGTCGGCGCCGACCAGGTCCGGCCACACGGGCTTGGCGTTGTTCTGGAGGAACCCGAGCGCGTTCGTGCGGACACGGGCGTCGGCCTCCTCCTGGGTGGTGACACCGTCGTGCTCGATAACCCCGCATAAGTACGCCACCTCGCGCGGCCGATCGCGGCCGCTCCAGCGCTCGCGGCACAGCAGCTGCGACATGTTCGAGTAGGTGTCAGCCCGGTCGGCGTAGGAGGTCGTGATCGCGGATTGGAACGGCCAGCCGCACTGACCGGCCGTCTGCGTCAGCCACAGCTGGATGCCCTCGGTCATGACCGTGTCGGAGTGCTCGAGCATCCGCTTAAAGCGCCCGTTGGCCGCCGCCAACTCGCCGCAAATCTGCGGTAGACCGCCGGCCGAGATCCCGAGCACGATCTCGTCGAAGTCCTCGCCGGCCCGGAGCGTGATCGGCTCCAGCCCGAGCGGATTGCATACGTTCTCGAAGTTGATGCCCTCGCGGCTGAGCTGCTCGCCGTCCTGCACCTGCTCCCAAACCGGCTCGCTCGGCCAGCAGCGCAACCCGTCGACGAGCACGATCGGGTCATAGCTCTGGTTGCGCAGTCGCACCTGCGGCTGCACCTCGATCGTGGCCACCGAGCGGCCGTCCTCGGAGACGCCGAGGTTCGTGACCTGGTTGAAGAACCGGAAGCGCACGCCGCGCCGGCGCAACACGTCATACAGCGGCGTGAACACGGTGTCGCCCATCCCGGCCTGCATCTTCCACAGGATCGCGCCCTTGTACTCGAACCCGATCCGGATCATCGCCTGCAGCGCCTTGCCCGCGGCCAGGTCCGGACGCCGTTTATCGCCTTCGCGGTAGGCGAACACGAGGTCGTACAGGGCCTTGATCACCGCGGCGTGCTCGAGCGTCACCTGCTCGGCGCCGTGACGCCGCAGCCATGCCCACAGGTCCTCGCGGTTGAGGTCGCCGAAGCCGTCGGTGAGCACGTCGTCGGCGATCAGGCCGGCGATTGTCGTGATCCCCAGGTCGAGCATGATCGCGAACCGGCGGACCTGATCGTGGTCGAGCCACGGCCCGAACACGACCGTGAACACGAGGTGCTTGAGCTGGGCCAGCAACGACTCGACGCGCTGTCCCAGGCGCCGGGCCGCCGAGCCCTCGCGCGCCGCCGCGTCCGCGTATGCGGCGGTCGCTCGGGCCAGCTGGCGCAGCAGCTGCGAGACCGAGGCGTGCTCGAGGCGATGACCGAGGCCGGTTGGCATCTCCGCCGGGCCGCCGGCGCCGACGCGTCCGCGGGTGGCGGTCGCGGCGCCACTGCGCGCGGTCTCGCGGCGCAGCAGCTGGAACTCGGACAGCAGCCAATCGAACAGGCCCTCGAAGAAGTCGCGGGGGGACACGTCGTGATCGGCGCCCGGGATCTCGTCGTTGGGGTCCAGGTGCAGGTGCCAGGGCGTCCAGCGATCGCGCCAGCTCTCGAACAGGACGATGTCGTTGCACTTCTCGAAGGCGGCGTCCCAGGTCCGGATCGGGTAGGACTCGGGCGGGCTCCACTCCTCGTAGCAGCGCTGGATCATGTCGAAGGCGTTGGCGTAGAAGCCGAACCACACGTGCAGCCCGTGCTCCTCGATTCGGGAGTCCGGCCCCCGCCCGCTCGCACACTTTCCGCCCAGGCGCCAGCCGGGCTGGTAGACGGTCACGTCATAGCGGCCGCGCAGGTGCGGCTGGGTCAGCTCGAACGCGGTGGTCATCGCGCCCATCCCGCCACCGAGCACGGCGACCTTGGTCCTGCCCCCGGCCGCGGTCACTAGTGTCCGTCCACTACCGGCTAGCCCCGTCCCAGAGCACTCGTCCGCCGCCGACGTTGAAGTCCATCTCGACGCTGTAGGCGAGGCCCAGCGACTGGCTCTCGAGCCCGAGCTCGGTGATCACCGGATGGCTGTCGAGCTGGTGCACGGTCAGCTGGTGCTCCCGCGCGACCGGACGCGCGCTGAGCTTGGTGACCTCGTAATCGGCCTGGGTGACCTGCTGGAAGGACGCGAGCAGGCCATCCTGGACGCTGCGCATCTGCTTGAGGAAGACGTTCGGGAGCCGGTTGCGGATGACGTCTGTGAGCAGGCTCTCAGCAAGCTCGAAGTCGCCGACGACGTCGGAGTCATCCAGCAGCCGGCCGGCCGCGTCCCTCGCCACGTCCACGAGCGAGTCCAGCTCGGCCTCGGCGCCGTCCTGCTCGGACTCGTTCTGGGTGACCTCGAGCAGCGGGTGACCCCAGTCGGCGACGCTGCCGGGCGAGTAGTCCAGGCCGAACACCGACAGCTTCCACGTCTGCGGGGGTTGGTCGTCGGTGGGGAACTCGGGCATCCCGCCGCTCTTGGGATAGCCGAACAGCTCGCGCCCGGTGGCCAGCGACATCGGGTTGGACAGCCACAGGTAGGGCACGAACATCGCGAAGCGCTCCTGTCGGCTGCCGGGGTCGCGAAGCGCCACCGGGATCCAGACCGCCACCTGCGGCTCGGCGACGCCCCCGCGCTGGTCATACGGAGGGGTCTGGGAGACGACCTTGGCAATCTTTCCCCAGGTGAGCATCAGGTAGTCGCTCAGCGGCCGTGCCCGGACCGCGCCGCCGGTCGGCTGCGCGAACACCTTGTCGCACAGCTGCGCGATGCGCTCGGCGTCGGCCTGGGCCCAGAAGCCCCACAGGCTGGTGTTCATCGACGTGAACGGCGCCGGCGGCGTCATCAGCGCGCCGTAATCGACGTACTCCGGCGCGCCGGCGCGGCCCGCCGGGGTGCCGCCCGATTCAGGGGCGGGGCGGTCGACGGCGCGTTGATCGTCGCCCGCTCCGGCCACGACCTTGGCCAGACCGCCTAGCGCCCAGCTCGTTGCCTCCAGGCCGAACGCCACGCCTTTTGCGACCGGTCCCCTCATTCCGTCTCTGACTCTATTCGCTCGAGCAGTTCGACGGCCTGACGCTCGATCCCGGCGCACCCCAGGTCGCGCGCGGTGCCGAGCGTCTGGTCGAGCAGCCGCGCCGCGCGCGCCGGCTCACCGCCGCGCTCGAGCAACAGCCGGGCGATGTCCAGCCGCGTCCGCGCCAGCCAGATCGGCGCGCCCATCTGCTCGTGGCGCTCGGACGCCTGCACCAGCTCCTGCTCGGCGTCGTCGTAGCGCCCCAGCACCCGGTCGAGGTTCCCGAGCAGCCGCTCGACCAGGCCCCAGGTGGTGGCGCTGTTGAACGCGACGTGCTCGCGCCACGGCGCCAGCAGCCGGTGGAGCTTGGCCGCGGCGTCGCGGTCGCCCAGGTTCCCGCAGGCCTCGGCGTAGATCGCGATCCCGGCCAGCCAGTTGGAGTCGTAGTCGATCTCGGAGAACTCGGTGGCGGAGTCCACGGCCAGGACTTCGAGCGCCTCGTCGCGCATCCCGGCCTCCGAGCGGGCCAGCGTCAGCGCGCCGCGGAATGCCGGGATCCCGGGGTTGGCCTCGACCTGCTGGGCGATCAGCGGCTCGAGCTCGTGCAGCCGGCCCTGCTCGAAGCGGATGTTGATCAGCTGCCCGGCGTAGAACGCGAGCGCCTCGGGCTGTTCGCTCTCCGACGCGATCCGCCAGGCGTCCTCGGCCGACCGCTCGGACTCCTCGAGCAGCCCGTGCATCAGCGCCTGGGTGGCGCGGTCATACGCGGCCAGCCAGCTGGAGGTCGGCTGGCGCAACCGCGCCGCCAGCTCGGACTCGCGGGAGACGAGCGCGGCCGCGAGGTCGAGGTTGCCGGCCTCGACGGCGGCGGCGGCCTTCCAGTGCAGACCCGCGAATACGGCGAGCGGGTCGCCCAGCTCCTCGGCGATCGCCAGCTCGCGGTCGGTGTCGTCGATCCGTTCGGCGAGCGTCTCCGGCGTCCAGATCGTGATGAAGCGCGCGCCGAGGACCTTGGCGAGCGTGTCGGGGTCTCCGAGGCGCGTCGCGATCGCGACGCTTTCGTCGCTGAGCGCCTTGCGCCGCTCCCAGTCGCCGGAATACGTGAGCTCGGAGGACAGCGTCGCCAGTAGCCTCGCCCGCTCGGCGCTGTCGTGATCTCCGATCGCCTCCAGCGCGGCCTCGAGCATCGCCACCCGCTCGGCGTCGACGATCCCGGTCTCGCTGACGAACCCGCGGGTGTTCGCCAGCACCGCGTGCACCAGGCGCCCCGTGTCCTGCATCCGAGCGGCGCGCTCGGAGGCTTCCAGCAATGTGGTGCGGAACGCGGCGTCGCCGCTCTGCTGCTCGGCGATCCCGTGGCCGATCAGCAGGTCGCACAGGAGCGCGTCGCCGTCGCCGTCCTCGAGCTCCGATTTGGCCGACTCGTGCAGCGCCAGCGCGTGCTCGAACCAGCGGGTGGCCTCCTGGGGCGCGAGCTGGTCGAGCGCGTGTTCGCCCGCCTCGCGGGCGTACTGGACCGCGCGCGAGGCGGTCACGATCGGCACGCCGGCGAGCGCGTGGTAAGCGAACTCGCCGCGCCGCTGTCCGCGCGCCTCGGCGCCGAGCAGCTGTTCGAGCCCGTCGAGCGCGCGGCGATGCAGCCGCCGACGGCTGCCTCCGCCCAGCTGCTCGTACAGCGAGGGCGGGATCAGCGGGTGTACGAAGCTGTAGCGCATCCCGATCCCGGGCACCTCGGCGATCAGCGCGGCCTCGGTCGCCTGGTCGAGTACGTCGATCAGCTGCTCCTCGTTGGAGCCGAGCATCCGCGCGAGCAGCTCGACGTCGAACTCGCGGCCGATCACGGCGGCGGCGCACAAGACCTGCTCGGAGCGTTCGCCCATGCTCGTGACGCGCCGGGCGATCGCGTCGCGCACGCTGGGCGGGATCTCGAGCGCTGAGCGGTCGGCCGCGTCGCCGCGCTCCACTGCCGAGGCGACGCCGCCGGCCTCCTTGAGGCTGCGGACGATCTCGCCGAGGAAGAACGGATTGCCGCTGGTGGCTTCGCCGAGCGCCTGTACGAACTCGACGCCGGTCGGGGCCAGCGTCTCGTTGGCCACCTCCTGGGCCATCGTCACGCAGTCGTCGGGCTCGAGTCCGGTCAGCTCGACGCGATCGACGCCGGGCTGGCGCTGGAGCTCGGACAGCAGCTCCCACAGCGGGCTGCCCCGCAACACCTCGGTCGAGCGATACGTGCCGACGACCAGCGCGGGCATCTGGGGATACACCAGCAGGTACTTGAGCATCAGCAGCGTCGGCCCGTCGGCCCAGTGCAGGTCGTCGAGCATCAGCACCAGCGGGCGCTGCACCGCGGCCGTGTGCAGCAGCCCGGCGACCGCGGCGAACATCACGTGCCGGTTGTCCGAGCGCGACTGTCCGGCGGACGCCTGTGGCGCCGGGAACCCGCCCAGCTCGGGGACCAGGCGCGCGAGCTCGCGCCCGTACTGGGCGCGGTGCTGGGCCAACAGCTCCGGCGGGGCAAAGCGCGCGAAGTGAGTCAGGATCTCCACGAACGGCTGGTAGGGGACGCCGAGCTCGGGGTCACAGCGGCCACATAGCACGGTGGCTCCGCACTCGTGCAGGTGGGCGGCCACCTCGGCCGCAAGGCGGGTCTTGCCGATTCCGGGCTCGCCGACGATGAACAGCGTTCGCGGCTCGCGGTTGCGGACGTGGTGAAAAGCCGACGTGCAGCGGTGAAGCTCGGCCCGCCTTCCCACCAGCTCGCCGTCGGCGAGGCGGACCGCGAGCGCAGGAAGGGGGATCTGGAAGGTCTCCTGGGTCTCGTTCTGCACGGTGCCGGCGACGGCCGACAGGCGCTCCGACAGCAGCGAATGAACCTCCCAGTGGCCCGGCACGCCGCGGAGCTCGTGAACACCGTGACGGGCGAACTCCAGCTGATCGTCGTCGAGCAGGTCCAGCGAGGCGCTGGACACGAGCACCTGGCTGCCGTGCGCGAGCTCGCCGACGCGCGCGGCGACGTGCACTGCCATCCCGGCCAGCCGGTCGCCCAGCAGCTCGCACTCGCCGGAATGCACGCCCGCCCGCAGCTGGACCCCGAGCGCGGCGGTGGCGAGGCACAGCTCCTCGGCGCAGCCGACCGCCGGTCCGGGCGAGTCGAACGCGATCAGGAAGCCGTCGCCGCGGTCGGCGAGGATGCGGCCGCCGGCGGAATCCACCCGGTCATACACGATCGCGTCGTGCTGCTCCAGCAACTCGCGCCAGCGGCGATCCCCGAGCCTGGCGATGTTCTCCGTCGACCGGACGATGTCTGTGATCAGCAGCGTCTGATGCTTGCGCCCGGCAGCCGGATGGGCCTCGCTGGTCATCCAGTGGTGGAAGCTAACGGACGAGCGCATGACCCGTCAGCGAATCAGCGGCTTGCGGAAGCGCTCGGGCGCGAGCGCCCAGCTCAGGCGGCGATCACGCGGCGGCGTGAAGCTCGGTGGCCGCACAGGGGAGGTAGGCCAGCAGCCTGTTGCGGACGCCCGGCATCGCGGCGCACAGCCGGCCGATGCCGTAGGCGCTGAACGTGAGCACGCGCATCGGCGAAGTGGCGATCACGCTGTACTCCTGCGGGTTCAGCTCCATCGGGTCGATCTCCCCGAAGCAGTCCCCCGTCCCAAGCGTTCCCACGCGGCAGCCGCCCTGCTGGATCTCGGCGGTGCCGGCGCGGATCAGGAAGAACGTCCCCAGCAGGCGTCCCTCGTGGACCAGGGCCGAACCTGGCGGGACCTGTACGTCGAGAGCCGGGCCGGCGAGCGAGCGGACGTCCATCGCGCGGACCGGGGCGAAAACTTCCATTGGGTCTGGCGTCGTGTGCATGCGCTGAGCCTAAGTGGGCGGGTGCGCCGGCCCCTGCGACATTTCTCACACCGGCGCGCCGCGGGCTGCGGGCGTCGCGGACCGCTCAGTGCTCGGGCATCGGCGGGGGGGCGCTGCGATAGCTCGGAGGGGTCTCGGACATCCGGACCGGGTTGCGGGTGAGGCTGACCTCGCCGCCGTCCTCGCGCGCCAGCGACACGGTGGGGTCGAGTCCCAGGGACCGGGCCAGCTCGAACGCCTGGCCGATGTCGTTGACCACGCCCGCCGGGACGCGGGCCTCGGTCAGCCGCGTCGCCCACTCGCGCGCCGGGCGCCCCCGCAGCGCCGCCAGCAGCGCCTCGCGCAGCGCCTCGCGGTGCTCGACGCGGTCGCCGTTGGTCGCAAACCGGGGGTCGGACGCCAGCTCCGGGATGCCGAGCACCTCGCACAGCGCGCCGAACTGGCGGTCGTTGCCGACCGCCAGCACCATCTCCCCGTCGCCGGTCTCCAGCAACTCGTAGGGAGCGATGCTGGGGTGCGCGTTCCCCATCCGCTGCGGGACGACGCCGGCGATCGTGTACGCCGAGCCCTGGTTGACCAGCGCGCCGAGCAGCGCCGACAGCAGGCTGACCTCGATCAGCTGGCCCTGGCCGGTGGCGTCCCGGTGGCGGGCGGCGGCGAGGATCCCGACGGTCGAGAACAGCCCGGCGAGCACGTCGACCAGCGCGACCCCCACCTTCTGTGGCTCTCCGTCGGGTGCGCCGGTGATGCTCATCAGACCGCCGAGCGCCTGCACCAGCAGGTCGTAGCCGGGCAGCAGCGCGCCGGCACCGCTGCCGAAGCCGGTGATCGAGCAGTAGATCAGCTGGGGCCGGAGCGGCCGCAACTGCTCGTAGCCGAGACCGAGCCGGTCCATCACGCCGGGGCGGAAGTTCTCCACCAGCACGTCGGACTCCAGCGCCAGCGCCTGGGCCCGCTCGAGGTCGGCGTCGAACGTCAGGTCGAGCGCGATCGTCCGCTTGTTGCGGTTGACCGACTGGAAGTAGGTGGCCTGTCCACGATCGTCGTAGGGCGGACCCCAGCTGCGGGTCTCGTCGCCGACGCCGGGCCGCTCGACCTTGGTCACCTCCGCCCCGAAATCGGCGAGCATCATCGTCGCGAACGGCCCGGCCAGGACCCTCGAGAAGTCCAGGACTCGAAGGCCGGCAAGCGCTGCGCTCATCGGCCTAGTGTCCCGTCTGAGACGCTCGGGTGCCGTGCCGCGGCCGGCCGCGGCGGCCGGCGCGCTCAGATCACCTCGCGCAGGCGGCCGCTCTCCACCTCGTAGACGAACCCCCGGATCGACTCCTTGTGGGGGATGAACGGCGACGTCTTGATCCGCGCGACCGACTGGCGCACGTCGGCGTCGAGATCGGAGAACGCCTCCGCGGCCCACGACGGCCGGATTCCGGTCTCCTGCTCGATCGCAGTCTTGAAGTCCGCGTCGGAGAACGTGAGCATCCCGCAATCGGTGTGATGGATCAGGATGATCTCCTCGGTGCCGAGCAGCCGCTGAGAGATCGCCAGCGAACGGATCGCGTCGTCGGAGATCACGCCGCCGGCGTTGCGGATCACGTGGGCGTCGCCCTCGGACAGCCCGAGCGCCCCGTACACGTTGAGCCGGGCGTCCATGCAGGCCACCACCGCGGTCTTGCGGCCGGGGGGCATCGGCAGCTCGCCCTTGTCGAACGAGGCGACGTACGCCTCGTTGGCCGACAGCATCTGATCGGTCTCGCTCATCCGAACTTCCTTTCCGGCCTGCGGGGAATTACAGTCGAGGCGGCGGCCTCAACCGAGCGACGGCTCTGCTCGCAGCTCCTGCTCGAGCGTGAGCGACTCGCGTTGGAGCTCGCCGCCGTCACCGACACGGTAGACGCCGGTGCGGGTCAGCGGCGGTGAGTACGCATGGATCGTGACCGCCGGCGCGCTGCCGGCGTGCATCACGCGGTGGATCGCCACCGGGGGCACCGCGAAGCTCGAGCCCGCCTCGATCACCCGGCTGAGCGGGCCCGAGCCGACGCGCATCCGGTCCTCGCGGACGGCGCCGGAGATCACCGCGATCGCGGCGGCCGACAGATCGTGGTCGTGAAACCCGGTGTCCTGGTCTTCGCTCCAGCAGATGACCCAGGCGTTGACGTCGGCGTCGTCGCAGATCTGCTCGTACACGCGCACGTCGTCGGCGTGGCGGACGTGGTGCTCCCAGCGCTCCCGCTGGGCCACGAGCGAGGCCACGAACCGGTCGAGCTCGCGCGGCCCCAGGCTCATCCCGAGGCCCTCGTCCGTGTCAGCAGCCGCGCCGCGTTCTCCTGCAGTGCGAGCTCGCGACCCGTACGGAGCGGCTCCAGCACGGGGCGGTCCGAGCCGTACACGAGCTGCTCGGGACCGACCCGCCGGGCGATTGCCTCGACCGCGGCCGGGCCGTAGCTGGAGGTGTCGTAGAACACGCGCGGGTCACGCAGATCGACCGCCGGGCCGCCGCGGGTGTCGAGGCGCTCGCTGAGCAGCGGCGCGACGCCGGCGAGCATCGAGAACACCACCACGAGCCCCGGGTGGCGCGACCGGCCGAGTGCGGCGAATGCCAGCCAGGCCGCCTGCATCTGGGCGACGTAGGTGGTCAGCGCCGGCCACCAGGCGGGCTCGCCGGCCAGCGCTTCGCCCGTCCCAGCGTCGCGCCCCGGGCCCGGGTGCACGAACAGCGGTGCGCCACGGGACTCGATCCGCTCGAGCACCGGCCCGAACGCGTCGAGCGCGCCCGCTCCCGCGAGCGCACCGGCCGGCAGCGACACGCCGACGCAGCCGCGCGCGAGCAGCCGGTCGACGTCGCCTGGCATCGGCCGGTCGACCGCCAGCGGCCCCCAGCCCGAAAACCGCTCGCCCAGCGAGTCGACGCCGGCCAGGTGGGCGTCAATCAACTCGAGTGCCGTGTCGCGATCGAGCGCCTCGATCCCGATCGGACTGGAGAGCGCGATCACCGCCCGGTCGAGGCCGTCGTCGTCGAGGGCCGCGGCACGGCGCTCAGGCGTCTGCCGGTCGATGTCGATCTCGTACGGAGCCTCCCGGGCGGCGCGCAGCACCGCGCGGCCGCCCGCGCGGTCGATCCGCGGCAGCCGGTCGCGGGCGGCCAGCGCCTCGATCAGCGTCTCGGTCCAGACGTGCTGGTGCAGGTCGACGCGCATTGAGGCGCCCATGGTGACGAGCCAGCCGTCGCGGTGCGCGGAGGAGCGCTCGGCTGAGAGGAGGTCGGCGAGCAACAAACCACACTAAATATATCGAATTAGTGCCCAGAACGCAGCGATGAGTTTTCATGAGCCCGGCGGTCTGTTTGGAGATCAGCCGTGCAACAACCTACGACGATCACGTTCGGTATCCGTGGGCCGATCGCGCGTGCGGACCTCCCGGGTCTGTGCGATCGCGTCTGCAGGCTGCTCTCCGAGAGTCACCCCGAGGTCGCGTTCTGCGACGTCGACGGCATCGACCCTGACGCCGTCGCGGTCGACGCGCTGGCGCGGCTGGCGCTCGCGGCGTTCCGCCACGGCTGCAAGGTCAGGCTGCAGGGATCCTCGCCGCAGCTGCGTCAGCTGGTCGAGTTCATGGGGCTGAACGACGTGCTGACCGACTGACGAACGGGCCGGCGCGATCGCCGAGGGTCAGTCCAGCCGCGGCGGCAGCCCGAACAGCGGGAAGATCCGCTCGGTGCTGAGGAAGAACGTGAACTCGGCTGCCTCGCCGTCGACGAAGTCGACGACCTGCAGCGCCCACGGGTCATAGCCGCTGCCGGACTCGCTGGGCTTGTACTGACCGAAGGCGATCGACCCGTTGGCCAGCTTGGTCGGCACCAGCTTGGAGTTCTTGCAGGCGATCCCGGGCCCGAACCACCACGAGATCACGTCGTCGCGCCCGCTCATCCACAGGTCGTACGGCGGCATCGACTGGATCGCGTCCTCGCGGATCAGCGACGTCAGCGCGTCCATGTCGTAGGCCTCGAAGGCGTCCACGTAGCGCGCCAGCAGGTCGCGGTCGGGCTCGTCGATCTGCGACGGCTCGATGTCGTAGGAGCTCAGCTCGCTGGACTCGATCGTGGCGCGGGCGCGCTGCAGCGCGCTGTTGACCGACGCCACGCTGGTGTCGAGCAGCTCGGCGGCCTCGCTGGCCTTCCAGCGGAGCACCTCGCACAGGATCAGGACGGCCCGCTGGCGGGGCGGGAGGTGCTGCAGCGCGGCCACGAACGCGAGCCGCATCGTCTCCTTGGCCACGGCCGCCTCGGCCGGGTCGTCCTCGGCCGCCGCGTCGGTCGGGATCGGCTCGATCCAGGTGACCTCGGGCAGCGAGTTCAAATTGGCCGGCTCGGGGGCGCCGGCGCCGCCGAGATCCATCGGGCGGGCGCGGCGGTTGCGGCCGTTGAGCATGTCGAAGCAGACGTTGGTGGCGATCCGGTACAGCCACGAGCGCAGCGCGGCTCGCTGCTGGAACCGGTCGAGCGCGCGCCAGGCGCGCAGCATCGTCTCCTGGACGGCGTCCTCGGCCTCGAACGGCGACGCGAGCATCCGGTAGCAGTACCGGGTGAGCTCGGTACGGTGCTGCTCGAGCTGGCGCTCCAGCTGGTTTGGCGCGATCGTCGCCGACGGGTCCGGCATCAGACTCATCGTAGGGAAGACCGCCTCGGGCCGTAGATGTCATCGGTCAGGCGCGAAACTTCCCGCGGAGCGCCTCGTTCGCGCATCAGCAATAGTGCCGGGGCACAACGCCCGTGCAGATCGCGCTGTTCATCACCTGCGTCAACGACACGCTGTTCCCCGAGGCGGGACGCGCAACCGTGCGGGTGCTGGAGCGCCTTGGGCACCGCGTGGAGTTCCCCGAGCAGCAGACGTGTTGCGGCCAGATGCACGCCAACTCGGGGTACGAGGACGAGGCGCTGCCGCTGGTGACGCGGTTCGTACGCACGTTCTCGCCCGACCGGTTTGATGCGGTGGTGAGCCCGTCGGGCTCGTGCGTGGCGATGGTTCGCCACCACTACGCCCGCCTGGCACGTCGATCCGGCGACGCCGGGCTTCAGGAGGCCGTGACGGCGCTCACTCCGCGCGTGTTCGAGCTGTCGGAGTTCCTGCACTCCGAGCTCGGCGTCGTCGACGTCGGCGCCTACTACCCGCACCGCGTCGCCTATCACCCCAGCTGCCACTCGCTGCGGATGCTGGATGCCACCGACGCGCCGCTGGAGCTGTTGCGCCGGGTTCGCGGGATCGACCTGGTGGAGCTACCCGAGGCGCAGTCGTGCTGCGGCTTCGGCGGCACGTTCGCGGTCAAGAACGCCGACACGTCGGCCGCGATGCTCGCCGACAAGATCCGCTCGGTGCTCGACACCGGCGCCGAGGTCTGCACGGCGCTCGACAGCTCGTGCCTGATGCACATCGGCGGCGGGCTGTCGCGTCAGCGCACCGGAGTGCGCACGGTCCATTTCGCGGAGATCCTGGCCACCGGGGACGACATCAGGGAGGGCCAACAGTGAAGGGGTTCCCGGAGGCTGCCCGCCACGAGCTGCGCAACGCGCAGCTCCGCCACAACCTCCGCCACGCCACCCACTCGATCCGCGACAAGCGCGCCCGCGCGGTGTCCGAGCTCGACGACTGGGAGCAGCTGCGCGAGGCCGGGCGCCGGATCAAGACGCAGGCGATGCGGCACCTCGACACCCATCTCGAGACGCTCGAGCGCACCGTCACCGCCGCGGGCGGCGTGGTCCACTGGGCGGCCGACGCCGCCGAGGCCAACCGCATCGTCACCGGGCTCGTGCAGGCCACCGGCGCCTCGGACGTCGTCAAGGTCAAGTCGATCGCGACCGACGAGATCGGCCTCGGCCGGGCGCTCGAGGCCAGCGGCATCGTCTCGCAGGAGACCGACCTGGCGGAGCTGATCATCCAGTTGGCGCACGACAGCCCCTCCCACATCCTGGTGCCGGCGATCCACTTCAACCGGGCTGAGATCGGCGCGCTGTTCCGCCGCGAGCTCCCCGGCACCGAGGGGCTGACCGACGACCCAGAGGCGCTGTGCGAGGCCGCCCGGCGGTTCCTGCGCGAGAAGTTCCTGTCCGCCCAGGTCGCGATCAGCGGCGCGAACTTCGCCGTCGCCGAGACCGGGACCGTGGTCGTGCTCGAGTCCGAGGGCAACGGTCGCATGTGCACGACGCTGCCGCGGACGCTGATCACCGTGATGGGGATCGAGAAGGTGCTGCCGAGGTTCGAGGACCTCGGGGTGATGCTGCAGCTGCTGCCGCGGTCCTCGACGGCCGAGCGGATGAACCCCTACACGTCGCTGTGGACCGGCGTCACCCCGGGCGACGGGCCCCAGGAGTTCCACCTGGTGCTGCTCGATGCCGGGCGGACCGACACGCTCGCGGACTCGGTCGGGCGCGACGCGCTGCACTGCATCCGCTGCTCGGCCTGCCTGAACGTGTGCCCGGTGTACGAGCGGACCGGCGGCCACGCCTATGGGTCGACGTACCCGGGGCCGATTGGGGCGATTCTGACCCCGCAGCTGCAGGGGTTGCGCGGCGGCACGTCGCTGCCGTGGGCCTCGTCGCTGTGCGGGGCCTGCTACGAGGTCTGCCCGGTCAAGATCGACATCCCGAGGATCCTCGTGCACCTGCGCGGACGCGTGGTCCGCGAGCATCCCGAAGCCACGCCGGCGACCGAGCGCGCGGCGATGCGCGCGATGGCCTCGGTGCTCGGCAACCGGCGGCGCTACGAGCTGGCCCAGAAGGCGGCGCGCGCCGGTGCCTGGCCGCTGTCGAGAGACGGGCGGATCGAACGGAGGCTGCCGGGACCACTGGCCGGCTGGACTGCGGTACGCGACCTGCCCGCTCCGCCCAAGCAGACGTTCCGGGAATGGTGGCGCGAACGCGCCGGGGGCTCCGGGGCGTGAGCTCGCGGGGCCTGATCCTGGGGCGGATCCGCTCGGCGCTGGCCGACGTGTCGGCGGACGAGGCGGCGGCGTGGACGCGGACCGGGGACCTGGACCCGGCGGCCGCGTACGCGCTCGGCGTCGAGGGCGACCGCGAGGCACTGCTGAGCCTGTTCGCGCAGCGGTGCGGCGACTACCGGGCCACGGTCACGCGCTGCGCCGATGAACCCGAGTCGATCGCGACCGCGGTGGGTGCGGCGTGCGCACGCCAGGCGGCCCGGGCGGTGGTGGTCCCGTCCGACCTCCCCCGCGAGTGGCTCCCCGACGGGCTCGAGGTCAGAGCCGACGACTCCCCGCCGCTGCCACTGCCCGAGCTGGACGCGATCGATGGGGTGGTCACCGGCTGCGCGCTGGCGATCGCGGTCACGGGGACGATCGCGCTCGACTCCGGTCCCGGCCAGGGACGCCGGGCACTGACGCTGGTGCCCGACCTGCACGTGTGCGTGGTGCGCGGCGAGCAGGTGGTCTACGGCGTGGTCAACGCCGTGGCAGCGCTGGGCGGCGCCGTGCGCCGGTCGGGGGCCCCGCTGACGCTGATCTCGGGCCCTTCGGCGACCTCGGACATCGAGCTCGAGCGGGTCGAGGGGGTCCACGGGCCGCGGCGGCTCGAGGTCGTGCTCGCGGATTAGCCTCCGCGGCCGGGACCGACGGTGGCCAGCCGGCGGATCGCGCCCTCGATCACGGTCACGGACTGGGCGACGGTCTCGTAGTCGACGTTGGCGGGGACGTCGGTGCGCCAGTGGTAGTTGGCCGGCAGCTTCATCTCGTCGAACGACGCAACCAGCACGCTGGGATAGCCGGCGCGCAGGCCGGCGAGCGCGTCGGAGCCGAACGACAGCCAGTGCTCGCGGATCATCTCGATCCCGGCGTCGTGGGCGGCATCCTCGATCGTGTACTTCAACGCGACGTCGTACTCGAGCCGCTCGAGCATCCCCTCGCCCTCGACCAGCAACAGGTAGGGCGAGCCGACCGCGTCGATCGCGATCACGTACGTGGAGCCGTCCGGGAACGAGTCCCGGTGGCGACGCAGGAACGCCTGGGAGCCCTCCTCGAAGGACTCCTCCGATCCGGCGGACAGGAATACGACGCGCGCATCGTCGGGTGGGTTCTTGGATAGCGCCCGTGCCAGGGCGATCAGCGCGGCGACGCCGCTGAGGTTGTCGTTGGCGCCGTCGACCACCTCCGAGCGGGCGATGTCGGCGAACGCCGCCGCCGACCCCAGCGAGAACGCCGCCCCCAATCGCCTCGATCCGAGCGCGACCAGGATCGGGCCGGCCAATACCAGGTACATGATCCGCGGCCACGCCCGCAGCCGGGCGATGGTCTTGGGGAACCGGCGGCCCAACGCGTACGTGACGGTGGGGTCGAAGATCGCCCCCGAATGGGCCGCGTCGTGGTGGGCGATCAGCACCACGCAGTTACGCGCGTCGCGCGGTCCGAGCTCGCCGACGACGTTGGTCGTCCGCCCTCGGCGGGCGAACCGCCTGGTCCAGACGCCGCGCAGCAGCGCGAGCTCGTCCCAGATCCCCAGCGCCGCCAGCGCGCCGACGAGCAGCCGGGTGAGCCGGCTGCCGAGCAGCGCCGCCAGGCCAGATGCGAGCGACAGCAGCCCGAGCGGCCACCAGTAGCCGCCGTGAGCGGGCTCCTGTTCGAGCCGCACCTCGTTGAGGCCGGCTTCCCCGAGCCGGGCCGCGATCCACTCGGCGGCCCGGAGCTCCCCCTCGCTCGCCGACGGCCGCTTCCAGCCCGCCAGGGTGCGGACGATCTCCTCGAGCTCGGTCATCGCCGCCGGGGGGTCGGCAGGGGTCAGTGTCTGGCCGCTCACAGTGCGGGAATCCTGATCGATCGCGCCGCGCGGCGCGTGGCCGGCCGCGTCAGGTGGCGCGACGGGCGCCGCCGGAAGCCCGCCGCCGCGCGGATTTCGCCTCCTGCCCGCAGTCGCTCATCGAGCACCAGCGGCGGTTGCCGCGCTTGGTGGTGTCGAGGAAGAACCAGCCGCACTCCTGGCCGTCGCAGCGGCCGATCCGGTCGGCGGCCGGACTTGCGAGCAGCGCGGCGGCGGCGGTCGCGACCCGGTGGCGGACGGTCGCGAGCTCGGACGGGTCCCAGCGCCAGCGCAAGCCGCCGTCCGGATCCTGCTCGAGCGAGCCCGCGGTATAGGCATCCGCCACCGCGCGGGCGAGCGCCTCGCGGTCGGCGGCCGCGGCGGGACGGCCGGTCGAGCGCGCGTCGAGCAGCGCGGTGAGGTGCGCCCGCAACGCGATCGCGGCGGCCAACTCGTCGTCACCGGCCGGGGCGAGGGGGTCCTCGAGCAACCCAGCGGCGACGCCCCAGGCGGCCAGCTCGCCGGCGTCGCGGAGGTACTCGTCGGGGCGGGGACCGAGACGGTGGTCGACGGTGTTGAGGAAATCCAACGCCGGGTGACCCGCGAGCAGCTCGATGTTCGCGATCGATGCCATCTGTTCGAGCGTACCAGCAAAACACGGTTTGCTGGTACCATGCGCCGATGAAAGCGATTTTGCCGGTGCAGAGATGGTCGCGGCGCTGCTGTCGCTGATCGCGAGCGTGGCCTGGGGAGCCTCGGACTTCCTGGGCGGCCAGGCCTCGCGTCGTGCCCGGACGCCGCTCGTGTTGGCCGGCTCGCAGGTGGCTGGCCTCGTGGCGCTGGGGCCCGCCGATCGCCGCGCTCGCGGCGCACTCAGCATCGTCGCGGTGCTGTCGTCGCTGTACCCGGTGACGACGATCGCGCTCGGCGCGGTCGTCCTGCGCGAGCGTCCGCGGCGGGTCCAGCTCGCCGGGGCAGCGCTCGCCTGTCTGGGCGTGGCCGTGCTGGCCTGGGCGACGGCTTAGGTCGGTCGGGCCCCACCCGTCGGCTGAGACGTTGTGCAGATACGAGCGGCAGGCGGGGGCGGGCGGGGCCGCTCGGGGGCGCCGGCGGCCCCGCCTTGACTCCCGCTACGTCCCCGGCGCTCCGTTGCGCAGCCGGTCGGTGGCGGCTCGATCGAGCTCCAGGGCGTCGGTGATCACGACGCTGTAGAGCTCGAGGGCCTGCTCACGCGAGACCAGCTCGTTGCGGACGTCCTCGAGGACGCTTTGGGGGTCACGTTTGGACGGGCTGCCCCAGCCGCCGCCACCGCCGCTCTCGAACACGAACGACTCGCCGGGCCGGAAGCCGACGTTGCCGAGCATCTGGGGGAGCCAGTTGCCGTCGTCGTCGAGGCCGCCGATCGTCGTAAGCGCGCCGTCGGGCCTCTTGCGGAGCTGGCGCTGGCGGGACGCGTGGGCGCCGCCGTTGACGCCGGGGGAACCCTCGCGGGTGCGTGACGTCTCCATCGTGATGATCTGGCCGCGGCCGAGAAACTCGACCTCGAGCCTGACCCCGCAGCCGCCGCGGTGCTCGCCGGGGCCGGCCGAGTCGGTGATCATCTCGTAGGAGTTGTACCTGACCGGGAACAGCAGCTCGGCGGTCTCGGCAGGCAGGTTCTGGCAGTTGCCGAGCGGGTCCATGGTCACGTGCATGCCGTCGTTGAACGGTGTCCCGCCCCAGCCCCCGGCGGGCAGGTCCGAGAGCACGTGCAGCGCGCCGGTCTCGGGGTCGGCGGCGCTGGCCAAAAACCAGTTGCACTCCGAGCACGTCGGCGCGATCACCTGGTCTGGGATCGCCTTGGATAGCGCCTCCCAGATCGCCGCGGTGATCTTCGACGAGGTCGCGGTCGTGCAGCCGAACGTGGGCGCCGGCCAGGACGGATTCAGCCACGTGCCCTCGGGGATCTCGAGGTCGATCTGGCGATACAGCCCGGCGTTGGGCGGCGCGTCGGGGTGCAGGAAGAACTTCAGCGAGTAGTAGATCGCCGAGGCGGTGTTGCCGTAGGGCGAGTTGATCGGCCCGACCGTGACCGGATCGCTCCCGCTCAGGTCGACCGTGATCCGGTCGCCGCGCACCACCAGCTTCAGTCGCACGTACACCGGGTCCTCGGAGAACCCGTCGCTGTCGACGTAGTCGCTGCCCTCGTAGTCGCCGTCGGGGATCCGCTCGATCGCGGCGGCGGTCATCCGCTGGGTGTAGTCGAGCACCTCGCGCATGCCCTCCTTGACCACGTCGGCGCCGTACTTGTCGGCCAGCCGGACCATCTCGTCGCGCCCGGCGCGCAGGGCTCCGATCTGCGCCTGGATGTCGCCCTCGACGTACTGCGGCGTGCGGGTGCAGTTCTTGATGATCGAGACGAGCTCGTCGTTGAGCTTGCCGGCGCTGTAGAGCATCAGCGGAGGCAGCCGCAGGCCCTCGCCGCCGATGTGGGTGTCGAGGTTGCCTCCGACGTCGGTCCAGTGGGCGCGGCTGACCGCGATCGCCAGCAGCTCGCCGTCGTGGAACACCGGCATCGTCATCGTCACATCGGGCGTGTGGGTGCCGCCCTGGTAGGGGTCGTTGAGGACCACGATGTCGCCCGGCTGCAGCTGCGCCACCGGGAACCGCTGCAGCGATGCCGCGGCCGAGAAGTGCATCGCGGCGATGTGCACCGGGCAGTTGGCGGTCTGGCCGATCAGCTCCCCGTCCGGGTCGAAGATCGCGTTGGAGTAATCGACCATGTCGTAGATGATCGGAGAGAACGAGGCCTTCTGAAGCACCTGGCTCATGCGCTCGGGCGCGTACTCGAACGAGCGACGCAGGACCTCGAACGTGATCGGATCCAGGCGCTGGCCGGGCTTGGTCGCTGACGCGGTCATGCGGCCTTCTGCTCGTCGCCCGTGGTGATCATCACGTTGTGGAAGCGGTCGGCCACGGCGACCGACCCGGGCGGCAGCACGATCACCCCGTCGGGCTGTTCGATGATCGCCGGGCCGGCGATCCGAGCGTCGGCCGCCAGCCGGGCCACATCGTGGACGTCGACCTCGTGGTGCTGTCCGTCGAAGTACGTCGAGCGCCGCTGCTTGATCGAGTCGCCGTCGCCGACGCCGCGGCCGATCGCGGACGCGAGCTCCTGGGTGGTCGGCCGGTCACCGCGGCCGGTGCCGGTCACCCGCAGCGTCACGAACGCGACCGCGAAGTCGGTGGAGGAGACGCCGTACTCGCGCTCGTGCTCCGCGTTGAACGCGCGGGCGATCTCCTCGAGGTCGCTGTGTCCGAGCGCGCCGCCCGACACGGGCGTGTTGACCTCGTAGGACTGGCCGACGTAGCGCATCATCGCGCTGCGCTCGAGCTCGATCTCGTCGGCGGGCACGCCGTCGGCCTCGAGCAGCCGGCGGACCTTGCCCTCGAGCTCTGCGTAGGCGCGTATCAGCTCGGCCGGGTCGGCCTCGTCGACCGGCGCGTAGAACGTCGCCTCGAGGTCGTGGCGGACATCCATCGTGGTCGCGCCGAACGCGCAGGCCACCCCGGCGAACGGCGGCACCAGCACCCGGTCGATTCCGACCGAGCGCGCGATCTGGTAGGCGTGCAGGCCGCCGGCGCCGCCGAACGCGACCATCACGTGGTCGCGCGGATCGCGTCCCCGGTCGACCGACACCGAGCGGATCGCCATCGCCATGTTCTCGCTGACGATCTCCGCGATCCCCTCCGCGCACTCGAGCCTGGTCATCCCCAGCGGCTCAGCCACCGTCGCGATTGCCTGCGTGGCCGCGTCGAGGTCGAGCTCGAGCTTGCCGCCCAGCGTCGGGTCGATCCGGCCCAGCACGAGGTTGGCGTCGGTCACCGTCGGCCGGGTGCCGCCCCGCCCGTAGCACGCCGGTCCGGGGTCGGCGCCCGCGCTCTGCGGTCCCACCCGCAAGGAGCCGCCGTCGTCGATCCAGGCGATCGAACCGCCGCCCGCGCCGATGCTGCGGATGTCGAGCATCGGCGTGATCACCGGCCGCTCCCATTCGATCTCGACCTCGTCGGTGACCAGCCCGACGCCGTCCTCGAGCAGCGTCGCCTCGAAGCTGGTGCCGCCGACGTCGGTGACGATCAGGCTGCGCGCGTCGAGCAGCGCGCTCAGGTAACTGCCCGCGGCGACCCCGCCGGCCGGACCCGAGGCGATCAGCTCCTCCGGGCGCTCTCGGGCGGTGTCGGCGCTCATCATCCCGCCGTTGCTCTTGACGATGAACAGCGGCGCGGTGGAGCCGGCGTCGGCCAGCTTGCGCTCGAGGTTGGTCACGTAGTCGCCGACCACCGGCAGCAGCGCCGCGCGCAACGTGGTGGTCACGAACCTCCCGAGCTCGCGGACCTTCGGCCGGGTTTCGGACGAGATCGCCACCTCGGCATCCGGGATCGCCTGCAGCAGCAGCTCGCGCATCTCACGCTCGTGGCGGCCGTCGCGATAGGCGTTGATGAACGCGATCGCGATGTTGCGGATCCCCAGCTCGGCGATCTCGGCGGCCACGCGCGCGGCCTCCTCGCGATCGAGCGCGACGACCGTCGAGCCGTCGGCGCCGAGCTTCTCGGTGACGGTGAAGCGACGGCTGCGGCGAACCAGTGGAGGTGGCTTGACCTGGTAGGGGTCGTACAGGTGCCGGCGGCGCTGGCGGCCGATCTCGAGCACATCGCGAAAGCCCCTGGTCGTGACCAGCGCAGGCTCGGGATAGCTGCGCTCGAGCAGCGCGTTGGTGGCGATCGTGGTCCCGTGGATCACGGTGCCGATCGTGGCCGGATCGACGCCGGCGCCGGCGATCGCGTCCATCACCCCGATCGACGGATCCTGGGGCGTGGTCAGCACCTTGGCCTCGCGGATCTGCTCGGAGGCATCGGCCCGCGTGTCCCACGCGAACAGGTCGGTGAAGGTGCCGCCGATATCGATGCCCACGTGGATCATCTGGTCGTCTTCCTCCGCTGCGGGTCGCGACGCCCGCCCGCCTGCGCCTCGTCGGTGAGTGCTGCATGTATAGCCCTGCAGCGGTGGCGTACACAACTCACCCGCAATATGAACTTGAACGAACACCTAGTACGTCGGTATGAAGTGCGGTATGGCCATCACGATTCGAGAGCTGATCGCGATTCCGGCGCTGCGCACCTGGATCGACGCCGGCGATGCGGGACTGGATCGGGAGGTGGCGTGGGCGCACGTGTGCGAGCTGCGCGATCCGACCGAGTGGCTCGGCGAGGGCGATCTGTTGCTGACGACCGGACTGGGCATCCCCGAGTCGCCCGAGGAGCAGCGCGCGTACCTGCAGCGGCTTGCCGGCGCCGGTCTCAGCGGAATCTCGATCGGCGACCGGATGTATGCGCCGCCGTTGGGCCCCGAGGTGCGTGCGCTCGCCGACGAGCTCGCGTTCCCACTGCTCGCGACCGCTTATGAGGTTCCGTTCAACGCGGTCGTCAAGACCGTGGCCGAGGCCAACCGCAGTGAGGAGCACGCCCGCGTGCTCGACACGCTGAGGCTGTACGAGACCGTGCGTCACGTGGCGATCAGCGCTTCGGGGGCGGACCTCGTGGCCAGGCTCGAGCAGATCGTCGACTGCGAGCTGACGCTGCTCGACACCGACAGCGGCCTCGGGCTGATCCCCGGCTCCCGCGAGCCCGATCCACGGATCGCCGCCGCGGTCCGGGAGGCGCGGGACCGCCGTGCGGAGCCGATGCCGGCGGTGCTGCGCCTGGACGTGGGAGCCGACCAGGTGATGGCGGTGGCGGTCCCGGCGTCGGGGCCGGCGACGATGATCGTGGTCCCGCGCGCCGAGCCGCCCCCGGACCTCGGGGTCCTGCGCGACGTCGCGGCCGTGATCGGGCTCGAGCTCGAGCGCGAGGCGGCCGAGCGCGAGCGCCGGCGTCACCGCGGCGCCGAGGTGCTCGCCGGACTGCTCGACGGGCGGCTCACACCCGAGATCGCCGGCCAGCTGCTGTCCGAGCACGGACTTGATGACGAGCCGCGGGTGATCGCCGCCTGCCGGACCGAGCCGGCGAGCGCGTCGGACGCCGATCTGCACGTGCGCCTGGAGCAGCGAGGGGTGGCGCACCTGCTGCTGCGCCGGCCTCCGCAGCTGCTCGTGATGCTCCGCGACACACCGGCCGCGATCGGGGCGCTGCGCGAGGAGGCCGACTCGAGCACGATCGTCGGCCTGAGTGGGCCGCTCGGGCGGCCGAGTCGCGTCGCCGACGCCGAGCGCGAGGCGCGCTGGGCGCTCGCGGCCGGTGGCGAGGACCGCCGCGGCGTTGTCCGCTACGGCGAGGACGTGGCCTCGTTCTTCCTTCCGCGCGGGCTCAGCGAGGCCGAGCGCGCCGTCGCCCACGTGCTCGGCGACCTGCTCGACTACGACCGCGAGCACCACTCCGACCTGGTCAACTCCCTGCGGGTGTTCCTCGGCCACAACCGCTCCTGGAAGGACGCCGCCGCCGCCCTACAGGTGCATAAGCAGACGCTGGTCTACCGGATGCGGCGCGTCGAGCAGCTGACCGGCCGCCACCTCGACGACACCGGCGACGTCGCCGAGCTGTGGTTTGCGCTGAAGGCGGCCGACGTGGCCGCCCCGTCCCCGCCCGCGCGACCGGGATGAGGTCATACACGCGTACGAAGCGGCGCGACCGAGTTCTTAGTGCAGACGGATTGTGCGCACGACGTGCAGTCCCGACAATCGCCCGGCGCTGACCGTGAGCGCACATCAGTGTGGAGGACGTATGACGACAGCCGCGCCGACCGAGCGCAAACCAGAGGCTGACCGCCGGCTCGACGGCCGGCACCGCTCGCTGTGGCTGCGCGAGGTCCTGCCCGAAGGCCCGTCGCTGCCGCCGCTGCTGGGCGCGGCGCGGGCGGACGTGGCGATCGCCGGAGGCGGTTTCGTCGGGCTGTGGAGCGCGATCCGGATCAAGCAGGCCGACCCCGCCTGCGACGTGATCGTGCTCGAGCAGGACATCTGCGGCGGCGGCGCCTCGGGCCGCAACGGCGGCATGGTGCTGAGCTGGTGGCCGAAACTCGCCAGCCTGGTCAGCCTGTGTGGCGACGAGCAGGCGGTCCGGCTCGGGCGCGCCTCGGAGGCAGCGATCGACGAGTTGCGGAGCTTTTGCGAGGGCCACGAGATCGACTGCGACTTCCGTCGCGGCGGCCTGCTGTGGACCGCGACGACGCCGGCCCAGACCGGCGCGTGGGACTCGGTGGTGTCGCTCACCCAGCGCCTCGGGGTCGACGCATTCGAGCCGCTGGGGCCGGCCGAGGTGGCCCGTCGGTCCGGGTCCTCGACGCACCTGGCCGGCGTGTTCGAGCGCAGGGCCGCGACCGTCCAGCCAGCCGCGCTGGCCCGTGGGCTGCGGCGCGTCGCGCTCGAGCTCGGGGTGCGGATCTTCGAGCACACGCGCGTGACCGGCTTCACCCGCGAGCGGCCACTGGCAATCCGCACCGACGGCGGCGGGCTGCTCGCGGCCGAGAAGCTGATCGTGGCGATGAATGCCTGGGCGGCGGGCCTGCCCGAGCTCCGGCGCTCGCTCGTCGTCGTCTCCAGCGACATCGTCGCCACCGCTCCGATCCCCGGGCGGCTGCGCGAGATCGGCTGGGACGGCGGCGAGGGCATCACCGACTCGCAGACGATGGTCAACTACTACCGCACCACCCGAGACGGCCGGATCGCGTTCGGGAAGGGCACGGCCGGGCTGGCGTACGGAGCCCGGATCTCGGAGGACTTCGATCGCAGCGCCAAGCGCAGCGCGATGGTCACGGCCGAGTTACGCCGCGCCTACCCGAACCTCGCCGACGTCCCGATCGAGCACGACTGGGGCGGTCCGATCGACCGCACCACGAACAGCGTCCCGATCCTCGGGCACCTCGGCGGCCGCGAGCACATCCTGTACGGCGTGGGGTGGAGCGGTAACGGCGTCGGGCCCAGCGTGGTCGGCGGCAAGGTCCTGGCCAGCCTGGCGCTCGGCCGCCGAGACGAGTGGTCTGAGAACCGGCTGATCGACCGCACCTGGGAGCGGTTTCCGCCCGAGCCCGTGCGCTATCTCGGCGGGCAGGCGGTGCGCGAAGCGGTGATCCGTAAGGAGCGGGCCGAGCGCTCCGCACGGCAGCCCAGCCAGATCGCGGTCCGCCTGGCCAAGCTGGCGCCGGCCGGGCTCGAGGACAAGGGGTAGGCGGCCGGGCTAGAGCTCGTGGCCGGCCCGCAGCCACGCGGACGGCGGCATGGACCAGCGTCGGCGCGGCGATGAACCGCGAGCGGCTGCGCGCGCGAGGACCCCAGATCGCGGAGGCCGCCGTAGACGCCGATCGAGCCGTCGACGACGACCCGGAGTGCGCCAGGCCGCCGCCGCCTCGAGCACGTTCAACAGCCCGTCGACCCGGCCGGAGCTCGTCGACGATCCCGCCGGCGCCGATCGCCGCCGCGGCGAGGTGGACGACCGCCCCGATCGAGTGGCGCTCACCGATCGCCAGCAGAGCGGCGGCGGGCGGGACATGGCCGCCGGTGATGCCCGCATTGTTGATCAGCACGTCGAGGCGGCCGCTCTCCGCGGCGACTTGCGCCGCGGCAGCCGCGATGCTGTCCTCGTCGGTGACGTCGAGCTGGACGAATCGCGCGCCCAGCTCCTGCGCGACCAAGCGGCCGCGGGCCTCGTCGCGCGCGGCCAGCCACACGTCGTGGCCGTCGGCCAGCAGCCGCCGCGTGGTCTCGCGCCCGAGGCCCTTGTTTGCTCCGGTGATGAGTGTCGTGGTCATGTTGCGATCCTCGGGCGTGACCCGCGCCGCCACAAGGGGACGGGCGTCCCTAGGACTCGCAGAGCCACCCTCGCGCCCCGGGCGTGCGCGATCATTCGAGGCATGACCGTGGCCCAAGAGGAGCTCGCCGGCTGTATCCGTTCGTGGCGGGAGCGGCTGAGCCCGGCCGAGGCCGGCCTGCCCGCCGGAAGCCAGCGGCGCGTGTCCGGGCTGCGCCGGGAGGAGGTGGCCCAGCTCGCCGGGGTGTCCGTCGACTACCTAGCCCGGCTCGAGCAAGGGCCGCGCGCAGCGCCCCTCGCCGTCGGCGCTCGGAGCGCTCGCCCGCGCGCTACGCCTGTCTGACGCCGAGCGCTCGCACCTGTTCCGCCTCGCGGGTCATGCCGAGCCGGCGCCGGGCACGATCGACCGGCACATCAGCCCGAGCCTGCACCGCTTGCTGGATCGCCTGTCCGACATGCCGGTGCTGGTGGTCGACGCGGCGGGCGAGATCGTCGCCGCCAACGCGCTGGCCGCCGCGTTGATCGGAGACCTGTCCAGCGCGTCGCGGCGGGAGCGCACGCTCGCCTGGCGCCACTTCAGCGGGATGCCGTCGCGGATCGTACGGACCGAGGAACAGCAGGCCCACGCCGAGGCCGGAATCGTCGGCGAGCTGCGGGACGCGCTGTCCCGGTATCCGTCCGACGAGCACCTGAGCTCGCTGATCGAGGACCTGCGGGCGGTGAGCCCGCGGTTCGAGGAGCTGTGGGAGCAGCGCCCGGTGGTGCGAATGCCCTCCCGGCACAAGACGTTCCGGCATCCCGAGATCGGCGAGATCACGCTGGACTGCGACGCGCCGCGGTCCAGGGGAGCGACCTCAACGTGATCGTGTACACGGCCCGGCGGGCTCGCGCGACGCGGACTCGCTGGCGCTGCTGGGCGCGATCGGCCTACAGGCGTTCTCGGTGTAGGGGCTAGAGATTCGGGGCGCCACCGGGAAGTTCGTGCCACTGGGCGTGTCGCGGGCATCGAGTGGAACGTTGCTCCCGCTGAGCGGGAACTTCGTTCCCCGCGGCGATCGGCAAGCGCCGAGAGGAACGAACTTCCCGGGTGAAACTGAAACGTCACATACGGCCTCGCCGGCTCGTCGCGTGTGACGTTTCGCCCGTCCGACTGGACCTCGCCGCCCCTACGAAGGGGCCCGAGGCCGGCTACACCGCCGCGCGCGAGCCGCGCAGGAAGTGCTCGACCGAGTCGGCCAGCAGCTCGTCGAGCTGCTCGGGCGTGACGATCCCGCTCGAGACCAGCGAGGCGATCCCCTGGATCGTCGCGAACAGGACCAGCCCCACGCGCTCAGGGTCGCCGGACTCCAGTACGCCCTCGGCCTGCCCCTGGAGGATCAGCTCGAACATCACCGAGAACGCGCGATCGGCGACCTCGTGGTGGGGCCATTCCTCCTTCTGGTGCTTGCCCGCGAACATCAGCTCGAGCAGCGCGGCGTCCTCCACCGCGAAGTGGATGTAGGCGGTGGCGGCCGCCTGCAGGCGAGCGCGAAAGTCCACGCCGGCGGCGTCGATCGCGGCGCGCAACTCGGCACCGATGCGCTCGAACCCGGACTGGGCGAGCGCGTCGAGCAGTGCCTGGCGGTCGGCGAAGTGGCGGCGCGGCGCGCCGTGGCTGACGCCGATCTCGCGCGCGAGCTCGCGCAGCGACAGATCCTCGACGCCCCGCTCGCGCACCGTCAGCTCGGCCTGCTCGAGCAGAGCCGCGCGGAGGTTGCCGTGGTGGTAGGGGCGCGAGCGCACCGTCCCGCAGGTTAGCGATGTTGACGTTGACATCTTTGTGGTCGTCGTCTACATTGTTGCCTATGACTACTTTCTCCACCTCAGACATCCCTGACATGACCGGACGGACCACGATCATCACCGGCGCCAACAGCGGCATCGGCCGGGCCGCAGCGCAGGCGCTCGCCGGCGCCGGAGCCCGCGTCGTGCTCGCCGTGCGCGACGTCGACAAGGGCGCCACCGCAGCGGCGGCGATGCCCAGCGACACCGAGGTCCGCCGGCTCGACCTGGCCAACCTGGCGTCGGTTCACGAGTTCGCCGACGCCTGGAGCGGCGATGTCGACCTGCTGATCAACAACGCCGGCGTGATGGTGCCGCCGCTGACCCGCACCGCCGACGGCTTCGAGCTCCAGTTCGGGACCAACCACCTCGGGCACTTTGCGCTCACCAACCTGCTGCTCGACAACGTCACCGGCCGGGTGGTGACGGTCTCGTCGACCGGGCACCGCGTCGGCGCGATCGACTTCAACGACCTCAACTGGGAGCGCAAGCCCTACAAGGCGTGGCGGGCCTACGGCCAGTCCAAGCTGGCCAATCTGCTGTTCACCTCGGAGCTGCAGCGCCGGCTACGGGAGGCCGGCTCGCCGGTGCTCGCCACCGCGGCGCACCCGGGCTACGCCGCGACGAATCTCCAGTTCCACAGTCAGCGACGGTCGCTCGACCTGATCAGCCGGATCGGCAACCGGTTCCTGGCCCAGGACGAGCACGGCGGCGCGCTCCCGACGCTGTACGCGGCGGTGGCCGACGTCCCCGGCGACAGCTTCGCCGGCCCCGGCGGGTTCATGCAGCAGCGCGGTGCACCGAAGCTCGTCGACCGCTCGCAAGCCGCCAAGGACGCCGGCGTGGCGCGGCACCTGTGGGATGTGTCCGAGGAGCTGACCGGCGTGCGGTTCCCGCTGCCCGGGGTCGCCGCGGCGGCGTAGGCGTCAGCTGACCCGCAGCCGGTCGGCCGTCCGGTCACCGGCCGCTGACCACGCCCGGGCCGAGCAGAGCACCTCGATCCACACCCGCCGGCCGGGCTCGAGGTCGAGCTCGCCCGGGATCCGCGCCAGGAGCGTGAGGTGGGGGTCACCGGCGCCGTCCAGCCGCAGCCGGGCGAGCGCGTCGTGGCCGTGGTAATGGACCTCGACGACGCCGGCCGGGACGGCGTCCTCGGTCGCCTGCAGCCGCAGCGTCAGCTGCTCGGGGCGTAACAGCACCCGGGCAGGGCCGTCGCCGGGCACCTCCTCTCCGGCCCGTACCGGGATCGCCCCCAGCGCGCAGTGGGCGACCCCGGCGGTCACGTGCGCGGTCAGGATGTTGGCCTCGCCGATCGCCTCGGCGGTGCCGACGTCGGGGGGGTCACGGTAGAGCTCGCGGGGCGCGGCCACGGCTCGCACCCGGCCGTCGGCCAGCAGCGCGACCTTGTCGGCGAGGGCCAGCGCCTCGTCCTGGTCGTGGGTGACGAGCACCGCGGTGGTGCCGGTCTCGCCGAGGATCCTGGCCACGTCGCGCCGCAGGTCCCCGCGCAGCGAGGCGTCGAGCGCGCCGAACGGCTCGTCGAGCAGCACCACCCGCGGGCCGATCGCCAGCGCGCGGGCCAGCGCCACCCGTTGCTGCTGGCCCCCCGAGAGCTCGTGCGGGTAGCGCCGCCGGAGGTCCTGCAGGCCGGTCAACTCGAGCAGGTGATCGGCGCCGGAGCGCTCGCGTCGCGACAGCCCGAAGCCGATGTTGCCGGCCACGGTCAGGTGCGGGAACAGCGCTCCCTCCTGCGCGACGTAGCCGACGCCCCGGTGCTGAGCGGCGACAGTTCGCCGCCCGTCGTCGACCACCTGACCGCCGATGCTGATCGAGCCGCCGTCGAGGCGCTCGAACCCGGCGATCAGCCGCAGCAGCGTCGTCTTGCCGCTGCCCGACGCGCCCAGCACCGCGGTGATCGAGCCGTGGGCAACGGCCAGGTCGACGCCCTGGAGTACCTCGGTGTCGCCGAAGCGCTTGGACGCTCCGTGCAGCTCGATCGCGCTCACCGCGAGCCTCCCGAGTGGCGCTCGCGGTCGAACCACAGGCCGAGCAGCGCCCCGGGGACGACCGCCAGTCCCACCATCACCAGGGCGTACGGTGCCGCGGCGCCATACGACGCATTCTCCTGGAAGGCCCAGAACTGCGTGGACAGCGTCTGCACGCCGATTGGCGCCAGCACCAGCGTCGCGGTCAGTTCGGTCGCCGCGGTCAGGAACACCAGGCAGAAGCCGGCGAGCAGCCCCGGCGCGAGCAGCGGCAGCGTCACGCGCGCGAACACCGCGATCGGCCCGCGCCCCAGCGAGCGCGCGACCTCGGGCAGGCGCGGCGGGATCTGGGCCACCGAGGCCCGGAGGCAGACCAGCGCCAGCGGGAAGTTGAGGATCGCGTAGGCGATCACCAGCAGCGTGCTCGTCTGGTAGAGCCCGAAGGCGTACCGGGTGGCGAAGAACACCAGGCTGAGCGCGATCACGACCCCGGGCAGCGCCTTGGTCACGTACGTGCTGCGCTCGAGCGCGGTGCGAGCAGCACTGCGTCGCCGGAACGTCAGCATCGCCACCGGGATCGCGGCCACGACCGCGATCAGCGCGCCCCACGCGGCGTACATCACGGTCGAGCCCAGCGCCGCGCCGACTGTCGCAGTGGCGGGGAGGGTGGTGTGCTGACTGGACGTCATCCAGTAGACGATCGTTCCGATCGGCACACCCACGCCGAGCCCGACGAGCCCGCCCAGCCCGAGGTAAGCGGGAACCGTCATCCGCCCGAGCGCGAGCGGCCGCGGGGAACGGCGCGGCGCGCTGGTGGCGATCGCTCGGCGCGGGACCAGTTGCTCGGCGAACAGCGCCAGCAGCCCGAGCGCGACCAGCGGGATCGACAGCGCGCCGGCGGCCGCGGCGTCGAACTGGAACTCGCTGAAGATCTCGGTGGTGAAGGTCTGAAAGCGCAGGATCTCGAACGCCCCGTACTCGGAGATCACGGTCAGCATCGCCAGGATCGCCCCGCCGAGCACCGCCGGCCCGACGAGCGGCAGCGTGACCCGCGCGAACGTGGCCAGGCGGCCCACCCCAAGCCCGCGGGCGGTCTCCTCGAGCGCCGGATCGGCCCGGCGCAGCGCCGCCGCCACCGGCAGGTAGACGAGCGGATAGGTCCCGAGCGTCATCACGATCGTGGCGCCGAGCATCGGCGCGATCCGCGGCGCAACCGAGTGCCAGGCGTAGCCGACGACGAAGTCCGGAATCGCCACCGGGAGCACGAGCAGCACGGTCCACACCCGCCGCCCGCGGAGCGCTGTGCGCTCGGTCAGCCACGCTGCGCCGGTGCCGATCACCGCTGCCAGCGCCGACACGGCCGCGCACAGCGCGACCGTGTGCTCGAGCAGCATCAGCGAGCGCCGGCGAAACAGCGCGCGGTGGATCTCGCCCCACCCGGTGCTCTGCACGTCGAGCACCACCAGCACCAGCGGAGCCAACAGCGCCGCGGCGATGACCACGCTCGCGACCACCACGGGCCAGCCGCGGCCGGATCGGCGGCGGAGCCGACCTGTGGCGAGCGTGGTCATGTACTGCGCCCCATCAGCTGGTTGCGTCGGCACTAGATCAGCCCCGCTTGCTGGAGGAGCTCCTGGGCGTCGGTCCCGGTCCCGATCTGGGCGGGCGTGATCGGGTTGGGCTCGTATTTGGCGAACGGCGGCAGCGCCGGGTTGGGCGCCACGCCCTTGGCCAGCGGATACTCGAAGCTGGTGCTGTTGGCCAGCACTCGCTGCCCGGCGGCGCTGGCCATGAACGCCAGGAACTTCTGGGCGGCCGCCTGGTTCCCCGACGACTTGAGGATCGCGGCGCCGGAGATGTCCTCCACGTAGCCCGGGTCGCGCGGAGCGAACAGCGACAGCTTGGCGTGGAAGCTGCCCGCGCCCATCTCATCGCGCAGCCGGTAGAAGTAGTAGTGGTTGATCAGGCCCATGTCGGCGTCGCCCTTGCTGACGTCGGAGACGAGCGTCTCGTTGTCGGGGGTGTGGTCGTCCGAGCCGGCGTTTGACTTGATCGCCTTCAGCCAGTTCAGGGCCGCGTCCTTGCCTTTGGCGTGCTCGATCGAGGTCACGATCGGCCAGAAGTCGGTCTCGCCGGGCGCCAGCTCGAGCTTGCCCTTGTACTTCGGGTCGGCGAGATCCATCACCGACTTGGGCATCTGCGCCGCCGAGATCTTGTCGGGGTTGTAGATCATCACGCCGAAGCGGCCGGAGACCCCGAGCCAGTTGCCGTTGGTGGCGCTGTCGGCGGCGGGGACGTCGGCCAGCGTCGAGGCGTCGACCCTCGCCAGCAGCCCGCGGTCGTCGAGCTGCTGGAGCCAGTTGGAGTTCTCGGTGTAGAACACATCGGCGGGCGAGCGGCTGCCCTCCTGCTCGATCTGCGCGGTCAGCACCGACTCGTCGTCGCTCTTGACGCGGACCTTGATCCCGGTCCGGGCGGTGAACGCCTTGACCAGCGCGGTGGTGGTCTCCTCGTGCTGGGCGTTGTAGAGCGTGAGCGTGTGACTCGATCCCGACGGATCGCCGGATCCGCCCGCGCTCGTTGAGGACGAGCTGCTGCTGGAGCCGCCGCAGGCGGATATCGCCAGCGCGGCGGAGCAGGTCAGCGCCGCCGCGGCTGGCGCCAGGCGCCACGAGCGCTGCTTGGGCAGAGGTCTCCTACGGATCACGGCTGGTCCTCCGAGCGTCTCGGGGCGGCTGTCGGGGTTTTCGCGTTAGGGCGCCCTAACGTGTTTGGGTAGCCTAATACAGACGCCGCCGTCGCCGTCGAACTTCCCCGGGGCCGGCCATTTCCGGAGCCCGCCCTCGAGCGGGGTCCACGGGCAAGTGCCTAGCGCCCCGGCTCGCTGAGCTCGTCGTGCTCGGGGAGCACTTCGGTCTCGTCGCCGACCGACGCGCCGAGCCGCTCGGCGACCGTGGTCAGCTCGCGGACGGCGTCACGGATGTCGTCGCGATCGGCCGTGTGCTCGACCGCGATCCGCAGCGCGGCGATCTCTCGCGCCAGGTACTCAGCATCGGCCAGCGCTCGAGAGTTCATCTCGCGGTCGCGCTCGGTCTCGGCCTTGTCGCGGTCCGCCTGGCGGTTCTGGGCGAGCAGGATCAGCGGCGCCGCGTACGCCGCCTGGGTGGAGAAGCCCAGGTTCAGAAGGATGAACGGGTAGGGGTCGAACCGGAGTGCGACCGCGGCCACGTTGACCGCGATCCACACGATCACGACGACGGTCTGGATCACCAGGTAGCGGCCGGTGCCCAGGTGGCGCGCAATGCCCTCGGCGAAGCGGCCAAACGCATCCGGGTCGTACTGCGGCCCACCCGGAGTGCCGCGCGGCTTGGAGAGATCGTCGCGGCGTGCCATCTACCCATTGTCCTCTTCGTCGCTGACCCGCCACCCGACGGGCAGCAGGCGGTCGATCACGTCGTCGACGGTCACCGCGCCGACCAGGCGCCCCTGCTGGTCGAGCACCGCGATCGCCATCACGTCGTAGGCCGCGAGCAGCTCGGCGACCTTGCGGTCTGAGGCGTTGACGCCGATCGTCTGGGGCTCCTCGTCCATGCAGCGGGCGAGCACCTTGGACGGCGCCTCGCGCAGCAGCCGCTGGAAGTGGGCGACGCCGAGGAACCGGCCGGTGGGAGTCTCCGTCGGGGGCTGGCAGACGAACACCTGAGTGGCCAGAGGCACCGGCAGGTCGTGGTCGCGCATCCGGGCCAGCGCCTCGGCGACGCTGGCCTGCGGGCCGAGCACCACCGGCTCCGGCGTCATCAGGCCGCCGGCCGTGTCGGGGTCGTAGGTCAGCAGCCGGCGGACCGGCTCGGCCTCCTCGGGGTCCATCGCCTCGAGCAGCTCGTCGCGGCGCATCGCCGAGAACTCGCCGAGCAGGTCGGCGGCGTCGTCGGCCTCCATCTCGTCCAGGGCTCGGGCCGCCTTGTCGAGGTCGAGGTCCTCCACGATCCGGACCTGCTCGTCCTCGGACAGCTCCTCGAGCAGGTCGGCGAGGCGGTCGTCCTCGAGCGCGGCGGCGAGCACCCGGCGGCGCGAGAGCGGGAGCTTGCGGATCGCCTCGGCCATCTCGACCGGGTGCAGCTGCCCGATCGCCGCGGCCTGCCTCGACGCCGGCGGCTCGTCGGCGAACAGCTCGCGCGCCTCGCTCCAGTCGACGATCTCGGGTGGCCGGCGCCGTGGGGGCAGCCCACCGCCGCCGAGCGCGACCGTCGCCAGCTCCCAGCTGTAGGGCTCGGGCGCGGGCGTGATCCCGACGTCGGTGACCTTCCGCCCGCGCAGCTGGCGGCGCATCAGCTCGCCGACGGCGAGCTGCTCCCCCGGGCGTAGCTGGAACTGGCGGAGGTTGATCGCCCCGCGTCGCAGGCGGACGCCGTCGACCTCGATCTCGGCGACGCGGCCCGCGCCGATGAACACCCGGCGGCGCTGGACCGCGACCACGAAGCCGTTCACGCGCGGTGGGGCGCCGCCGCCCGACGGCGTGAGCACCGCGTCCACCATGTGGCCGATCTCGGCCCCGTCGGCGCCGACCAGCGGCAGCCGGACGAGGCGCGAGACATAAACGAGACGTTCAGCCATGTCCGCATTGTGCCCCGTTGGGGCTGCGGATTCAGGCCCGACAAGGGTGTTTGGAGCGCTGGTGCTAGGCAGCCGCGAGCGCCACTCGCGAAAACCGTCCGCGAGCTCGGGCCGCCCGGCGGCGTCGAGGCGCTCGATGTGGTCTTCCACGTAGTGGCGGTAGAGCGCCGGCAACTCGGACTCGAGCAGGCCTCGGGCGTCGGACTCGTCGGGCCAGCCGCGCTTGCGCCACCCCAGCGCCGCGGCCACCAGCGCGGTGCTCGGGACCCCCGGGTGCTCGAGATAGTGGGCGACCGCGGCGTCGTTCGTGCCGACCTCGCCGGTGGCGGCCGTATACAGGAACCGCACCGGGAACAGCACCAGCTTGGTCACCCGCCGCGGGCCCTCGGCGATCAGCGGCCCCGGGTGACGCAGCTCCTCGATCGCGTCGTCGCCGGCTGAGCTCAGCGAGCCCAGCTGCCGGCTCGCGGCGCCGTCGCGGTCGCGCGGGATCCCGGCTAGGAAATCCAGAGCGAACTCCGCGCCGGTGACGAGCAGCTCGCTGCGGTCGGGGCGGGGGAGCCCTTCGCGGACGTCCTCGCCGTGGAGCAGCCGGCCGTTTTCGAGCAGGTCGAGCCGATCCAGCGGCGGGAAGCGGCCGCCCTCGGCGCGGCCGCCGAGCGTCGCCGGAGTACCCCAGAACACCGACAGCCGCCGCTGGAGCTCTGAGCCCTTGGCCCGCTCGGCCTCGGCGATCCGCTGGATCGCATCGCCATCGCCGCCGGTGATGGGGTCAGCGAGCACCAGACCCAGGTCGATGTCGCTGACCAGCGGGCTGAAGCCGCCGTGGGCGAGGCTGCCGAGCGCGTAGGAGGCCAGCAGCCGCTCGCCCAGCGCGGCCACGTAGGCCTCCGCCGCCTGGTTGAGCACCGCTTCGCCGTCCACGCGGGCAAACTACCCCGGCCCGCCCGAGCGCTGCGGCGCGACACCGGGCGCTAACCCAATTCTCAGGAAATTCCCAGGAACCGGGCCGATAATCCGCTCCGATGGTCGAGGAGCAGGAGCAGCTCCGCGTGCTGGTCGTCGACGACGAGCCCAACATCGTCGACGTCGTGTCGATGGCGCTGCGCCACAACGGCTTCGACGTCGACGCCGCGGAGACCGGCGCCGGGGCGATCACCCGGGTCAGGGAGTGGCGCCCGCATGTGCTGGTGCTCGACGTGATGCTCCCCGACATGGACGGATTCGAGGTCGCACGGCGGCTGACCACCGAGCACTCGGGCATGCCGATCCTGTTCCTGAGCGCGCGCGACTCGGCCTCGGACCGCGTCCGCGGGCTGACCACCGGCGGCGACGACTACGTCACCAAGCCGTTCAGCCTCGAGGAGCTGGTCGCGCGGCTGCGCAACCTCCTGCGCCGCTCGGGGGCGCTGCACGCGCTGTCCGGAAGCCTGGTGTTCGCCGACCTCGAGCTGGACGAGGAGACCCGCGAGGTCACGCGCGGGAGCCGGCCGATCGAGCTGACCGCCACCGAGTACCGGCTGCTCCGCTACCTGATGCTCAACCCGCGACGGGTGCTGACCCGGGCGCAGCTGCTCGACCACGTCTGGAGCTATGACTTCTCGGGCGACGCCCGCGTGCTCGAGACCTACATGAGCTACCTGCGCAAGAAGGTCGACAACGGCGCGGTGCCGCTGCTGCACACGGTGCGCGGCGTCGGCTATGCGCTGCGCCTGCCGAGGGAGTGACGATGTCGCTGCGGACGAGGTTGCTGACCGGCGTGTTCCTGCTGGTGTCCGTGGCGCTGGTCGTCGCCGCCGCCGCGATCTATGCCCAGCAGCGATCGTTCCTCTACAACCGGCTCGACCAGCGCGTGATCGCCGCCGCGACGCCGATCTCCTATCAGCTGGGCGTCGACGCCCGCCGCCTGCGGCGACCCGCGGGCAAGGGATCGTCCGAGGACGAGCGCCAGGCCGCCTCGCCATTCGGCAAGGGCCTGGCGGGCTTCCTGCCGTCGGGCACCTATGGCGCGCTGGTCGACGCGCGAGGCCGGATCCTGCGCGGTCCGGTGACGGTCTCAAACGGTGAGGAGAAGCTGCCGGCGCCGGCGTTCCCGAAGAAGTTCCGCCTGTCGCACGCCGACCAGAACCCCGAGGTGTTCACGGTCGACTCCGAGCGCGGGAAGCACGTCCGCTACCGCGTCGCGGCGCTGCCGCTCGACTCCGGGGCCGGCACGGTGATCGCCGCGCTTCCGCTCGAAGAGGTCGACGACACGCTGCACGACCTGGTGATCGTGGAGGCGCTCGTGGTGGGGACGCTGATCGTCGCGCTGACCGCGCTGGGCTGGGTCGTGATCAGGATCGGGCTGCGGCCGCTGGGCCAGATGGAGCGGGTCGCGCGCGAGATCGCCGACGGCGACCTATCGCGCCGGGTCAGCCCGGCCACTCCCCGCACCGAGATCGGGCGCCTCGGCCTGTCGCTGAACAAGATGCTGGTGCGGATCGAGGAGGCGTTCGCCGACCGGGCGCGCAGCGAGGACCGGCGCAAGCGGTTCCTGGCGGATGCCTCCCACGAATTGCGCACGCCACTGGCGTCGTTGCGCGGCTATGCGGAGCTGTTCCGGCTCGGTCCGGCGCAGGATCCGGTTGCGCTCACCCGGGCGATGGCGCGGATCGAGGCCGAGGCAACGAGGATGGGCACGCTGGTCGAGGACCTGCTGGTGCTGGCGCGCCTGGACGAGCTGCCCGAGGTCGAGCGGGTGCCGGTCGACCTCACCGAGCTGTGCGCCCAGGCGGCGGCCGATGCGCGGGCCGTGGCTCCCGACCGGCGGATCACGTTTGACCCGCCGGCGACGGTCACGGCCACCGCCGATCCCGACGCGCTGCGTCAGGTGCTGGCCAACCTGACCCGCAACGCGCTGATCCACACGCCCGACGGGACGCCGGTCGAGATCAGCCTGCAGTGCACCGAAGGCCAGGCGGTGATCGAGGTCCGCGACCACGGGCCGGGGCTGGCCGAGGACGTCGGCGAGCGCGTGTTCGACCGCTTCTGGCGCGACGGGGCGGGTCGCACCCGCGGCCGCGGCGGCGCCGGTCTGGGGCTGGCGATCGTGCGCGAGATCGTCGAGGCCCACCACGGCACGGTCACCGCCGCCAACCACCCCGAGGGCGGCGCGGTGTTCACGGTGACGCTGCCCGGAGCGTTCTCAGCAGATTCTCAGGCGATTCCCGGGATCGGCTCAGGTAGGACTCGCATATTGAGCGGGTGACCGCGCTTCGCAACGCGCCAGACCTCGCCGCAGAGCTCGATCGGCTCACCGACTACGATCTCCTCGCCGCCCGCGCGATCGTCGCCCGCCACGGCCACGACTCGATCTCGCCGTTCATCCTGCGCCCGGACAAGGCGTTCCAGTTCGGCGCCGGCGCGGTGCTCGCCTACCGGGTGATCGGCCAGACCGCGATCGTTTCCGGCGATCCGGTCGGTCCAGACGCCGCGGTTCCCCGGCTGCTCGCGGGCTTCATCGAGTTCGCCCACAGATGCGGCTGGCGCGTGGTCCTGTGGGCCGCGTCGGCTCGCCATCTGGCCAGCTACCGGGAGCTCGGGCTGCGAGCGGTGCGCGTGGGCGAGGAGGCGGTCGTGCACCCGGCCGTGTTCACGCTGGTCGGGCGCCCCGTGCGCAAGCTGCGCCAGTCCGTGCACCGCGTGGAGCGCCGCGGCTGGGAGATCGAAGCCTGCGACGGGCGCGAGCTCGACGCCCGTCAGTGGTGGGAGATGGACGAGGTCGAGACCGCCTGGCGGTCGCAGCGCAACCGGATGCTCGGGTTCGCGATGGGCATGGGCGAGTTCGGCTGGTCCGCCGAAGACGACGACCTGTACATGCTGGCGCGCTCGCCGGAGGGCCGGCTCGGGGCGGTCATGCACTTCATCTCGCATTGCGGAAAGCTCTCGCTGGACACGATGCGGCGGGTCGGCGAGACCCCGAACGGCCTCAACGAGGCGCTCGTGTGCCGCGCGCTCGAGGTCGCCCGGGAGCGCAGCGTCCCCGAGGTCAGCCTGAACTACGCCGGGCTGGCCCACCTCGTCCGCCAGCCGCCGTCCGGCGGTCCCGCCAGGCGCCTGGCCACCCGGCTCGCGCTGAGGCTGCTGTCGCGGCGCTTTCAGATGCAGCGGCTGGTGACGTTCAACGACAAGTTCTCGCCCGAGTGGCGGCCGCGCTATCTGGTGTTCGAGTCGCGCCGCCGGCTGCCCGGGGCCGTGCTCCGAGTGCTGCAGGCGGAGGGCTACCTCAGGCCCGGTGACCGGGGATAGGTGCCTCTGCTGCTCATCGTCAGACGCGCGATTTCCGCAGTGGTCGCGCTGACGCTGATCGGCCTCGGCCTGGCCGGCGCCTACAGCTACGGGCAGTCCTACTCACGGCACCGCGGGTTCGCGACCGTGGTCAAGATCCCGCGCGCCGGCGCGGGGAAGCTGCTCAACACCAACTTCTACTCGCCGGCGCTCCACCGCCGGGCCTACTACCTGACGTATCTGCCGCCTGGGTACACGCCGCGCAAGCACTACCCGGTGCTGTACCTGCTCCACGGCTCGCCGGGACGTCCGCAGGTGTTCATCGACATCGCCAACCTGGACGTCCGCCTGGACAACCAGCTCAGCGAGCACCACCTCGAGCCGATGATCATGGTGTTCCCCGACGGGCGGATCGGCGGCAGCACGTATTCGGACTCCGAGTGGGCCAACACCACCTCGGGCGCGTACGACAGTTATGTGGTCGACGTGGTGAACAACGTCGACCGCCGGTTCTCGACCCTGGCCAACCGTCAGGACCGCGTGATCGGCGGGTTCTCCGCCGGCGCCTACGGGGCGATCAACGTGGCGCTGCATCACCTGCGGACGTTCGGCTCGGTCGAGGTGTGGTCGGGCTACTTCGTCCAGACGCGCACGGGCGTGTTCGCACACGCCAACCGGGCCGAGCTCGACGACAACAGCCCGCTGCACTACATCGGAGGCTTGCGTCGCACGATCGCCGCCAACCCTGTGCGGGTCTACATGTTCGTGGGACGCGACGACGGGTCGAGCGCCCAGATCGGGCCGATGGCGCGGGCGCTCCGGCGGGCTGGCGCCAGCGTCGCCGACGCGATCTACCCCGGAGGCCACGACTGGCAGGTCTGGTACCCGCGCCTGAACCAGATGCTGATACTCGCCTCCCACGACTTCGCCACGCCGCTGCCGGGGGCTCGGGTCCGGGCCCGCGGCCGCGCCGCCGCCGGCCGCTCGCCCCGGCACCGGCACCGGCGTCGAGCGCGGGCGCAGCCGGTGCTGATCGGACCCGTGGTCCAGGCCCAAGCGCCGGCTCGCCACCACCATCATCAGACGCTGGTCGCGGCGCTGCTGCTGGCGCTGCTGTCCTCGGCGGCGATCAACCTCGGATTCCTGCTCCAGCACCGGGGTCTGGCGGACCGCGCCGGCGACGACATCCCGCTGCTGCGAGCGATGCTGAGCAGCCGGACCTGGATGGTCGGACAGGCGATCGGCTGGACCGGCTTCGTGGCACAGCTGGTGGCGGTCGCGCTGGCCCCGCTGTCGGTGGTGCAAGCGTTCTCGGCCGGTGGGCTTGCGGTCTCGCTGCCGGTCGCCGCGCGGGCATTCGGCTATCCGGTCACCCGACGTCAGCTGCTGGCGATCCTGCTGATCGGAGTCGGCTTGGCGTCGCTGCCGATCGCGCTGCATTCCCACAGCCACCTGCACGCTCGCACGCTGGTCGGGGTCTGGCTGGTCGCGCTTCCGGTCGCGGCCGCGCTCGGCCTGGCCGGCCGCTCGCCGGCGCGCGCGATCGCCGCCGGAATGTTCTACGGCGCGGCCGACGCGGCGATCAAGGCGGCGTCGATCGCGTGGCACGGCCACCTCGCCGCGCTCCTGTCGGGGTGGACCGTGCTGGCCGCGGTGGCCACGTTCTGCGGCTTTGTCTGCTTCCAGGCAGCGCTGCGCCGGGGTGCCGCGGTCACCTCGATCTCGCTGATGAACGTGTTCGCGGCGCTGGTCGCGCTGGTCCTCGGCGTGGTGGCGTTCGGCGAATCGTTGGGCGCTACGCCGGCGGCGAGCATCGTCCACCTGCTGGCGATCGGGGTGGTGCTGGCGTGCGTGCCCGTGCTCGCCACCGGCCAGGCACAGATCGCCGACGGCACCGCGGAGGTCGCGACGCGCGAGTCGCGACCGGCGATCCGGCGGCATCGGTCGGTTCGCCTCACGCTGCGCCGGACGGCGCTTGGGATCGCGGCGATCGCGAGCCTGCTGGTGTCGGTGCTCGTCGGCGCCGGGCTGCTGTACGGGCTCAGAGGCCTGGGCTGGCTGGCGGCCGGGCCGGGGATCCGCGATGCGTTGCCGCTGCTCCAGCTACCCGGCTTCGACGGCCAGCCGCTCGCCCGCGTCCTCGTAGCGTTCCTGGCGGCCGGCGCGGTGTTCGGAGCCGCCCTGATCCGCACGGCCCCGACGCGCCGGGCCGCGGTCGCGGGTGTGGCCGGTCTGGTGGTGTTGCTGATGGTGTCCGACGCCGCGTTCGCGGTGACCCACAACCTCCGCTTCGAACCGATCCTCTGGCACCGGACGCCCACGATCGGCTGCTTGGTGGAGGCGGTCGCGCTCGCGATCGGAGCGGCGATCCCGCGCTCGCTGGCGAGCCTGCGCGGGCTGCGTCCCAACCGGGTGTCGGGCACCCCGATCGCGATCCCCGGGAAACCGGCGTAAAGCTCACCGAAGTCGGGCATACTTCCGCGCGCTGTGTGGTTGGAAGGTGCCGGCGGGGGCTCGCCATCGTGTCCGAACGCGGGCGCTCACCGTGTTGTGGCTGCTGGCCGCGTTGGCGGTGCTGCCGGCCCAGGCCTCCGCGGCCCCGGCGCACAACGGGCGGCTGCCGAGCGACTTCTTTGGGATCGCCGCCGGCGACGATCTGCTCGACGGCAGCGTCAACCTGGACGGCCAGCTGTCGCTGATGCGCGGCACCGGCACCGAGAGCATCCGCTTTCCGATCTACTGGAGCGCCGCCCAGCCGTACCGGAGCTGGCGCGACGTGCCCTCGCCGGTGCGCGGGCGATTCGTCGGCGCCGGGGGCCGGCCGACCACGTTTGCGCAGCTCGACCGGCAGATCCTGGCGTTCGCGAGCCACGGGCTGCAGATGCTCCCGGTGATCCTGCAGGCGCCGCCGTGGGCGCGGGTCGATCCGGCGAAGCTGTGGTCGCCGCCCGCGCGGCCGCAGGCATACGCCGCGTTCGTCGGCGCGGTCGTCCGACGCTACGGGACCCGGGGCAAGTTCTGGGCGGGGCATCCGCGGCTGGCCCGGCTGGCGCCGCGCTGGTGGCAGATCTGGAACGAGCCGGCCGGCGGGGACACACCCGAGGGGGAGACGTTGTTCTGGGACGGACCCAAGCCCTACGAGCCGCGGTACCTGGCAATGGTCCGCGGAGCGCGCCGGGCGGCGTGCGCCGCCGATCCCCGCGCCCGGATCGTGCTGGCCGGGCTGTTCGGCGACAGCTGGGACGCGCTCTCCCGCCTTTACGCCTCCGGGGCCAGAGGGCTGTTCGACGCGGTTGCGGTGCACCCGTACGCGGACACGCCGGCACACGTGCTGACGATCCTCCGCAAGGTCCACCACGTGCTCGCGACCGAGCGCCAGCGGCGGGTCCCGCTGCTGGTGACCGAGACGGGGTGGACGTCCTCGCGAGGGCTCGTCGCTCCGGGCGACGGTGGCATCCAGTCGACCACGGCCGGCCAGGCGTCAAACCTCGCCGCCGAGTACTCGCTGCTGGTCGCGCGCAGGCGAGCGTTGAACCTGCGCGCGATTTTCTGGTACACGTGGCTCGGTGCCGAGCCGGGCTCGGATCCGTTCGACTACGCGGGGCTGCTAGCGCTGACGCCGGGCGGCCGGGTGCGGCCCAAGCCCGCGCTGCGCAGCTACGAGCTGACGCTGGCGCGCCTGGAGCGCTGAGACTCGCCGGCGACCTGCTCGCACAGCGTCGCGAACGTTTCCAGGAGCGGCGGGCAGTGGCGCTCGTTCCAGGCCAGCACCAGCTCCGACGGGCTGATGTCGGTCACCGGCAGCATCGTCACGTCGCCGCGGTCGAAGATCGGCGCGTTGCCGGCCGCCAGCAGGCAGACGCCGATGCCGCTGGCGACCGCCTCGTAGGTCTCCTCGGTGTCGTTGATCACGGCCGCGATCCGCACCGGCTGCCCGTCACGGTCCTCGAGGGCGAGCCAGTAATCGCGCAGCGGACCGGCGCTCTGGGGCAGTGCCAAGAACGGCTCATCGCGCAGATCGCCGATCGAGACCTCGGCTTGCGCCGCGAGCGGGTGATCGTTGGGCAGCGCCACCAGCCGCGGCTCGCGCGCGATCGTCACCCACCGGTACGGCGGCGCCGGCAGCGGCAGCCACACGAACGCCGCGTCGGTGCTGCGGTCGGCGAGTCCCGCGGTTCGGTCGCTCCACGCTACCTGGCGCAGCTCGAGCTCGACGTCGGGACAGCTGGAGACCATCATCGCCCGGACCTTCGGCAGCAGCCCCCGGCCGGGACTGGTGTGCATGCCGAGCACCAGCGTGCAGTCGGCGGCCTCGGACAGCGATCGCTTCGCCCGCTCCCAGCTGGCCACCATCTCGTCGGCGTAGGGGACGAGCTCGGCGCCGGCCCGGGTCAGGCGGACGCTCCCGGCGCCGCGATCGAATAGCGACACGCGGAGCTGGCGCTCGAGCGCGCGGATCTGCTTGGACAGCGCGGGCTGGCTGATGTGGAGCGTCTCGGCGGCCCGGGTGAAGCTGAGCTCGTGCGCCACCGCGAGGAAGTAGCGCAGGTCGCGGACGTGGACGTCCATAGCCATCGGTTATACCAACGGGTCTTGGACAGGGCGGAGGTCGGGGTTCAAGATCATTGGCGCGATGCGGGCTCTGGTCCACGATCCCTCCGCCCCTCACGGTCTGCGCCTGGGCGACGCCCCCGATCCGCAGCCCGGACTCTCCCAGGCGCTCGTCCAGGTGTCGGCGATCTCGCTGAACTTCGGCGAGGTCGCGTTCCTGGCCGATCACGCCGAGCCCGGAGACGTGTCGGGCTGGGACGCCGCCGGGACCGTCGTCACCGCGGCCGCCGATGGCTCCGGTCCCCCGGCCGGCACGCGGGTGGTCACGTTCGGTTGGTCGGGAGCCTGGGCGCGGCTGCGCGCGGTCGACCGTGGCGAGCTGGCGATCCTGCCCGACGAGGTGGGATTCGCGGAGGCCGCGGCGCTGCCGGTCGCGGCGGTGACGGCGCTGCGGGCGATCCGCGGGCTCGGCTCGGTGCTCGGCCGGACGGTGCTGATCACCGGCGCCTCGGGCGGCGTCGGGCGCTTCGCCGTCCAGCTTGCGTCTCGCGCGGGCGCGCGCGTGGTGGCCTCCGTGGGCAGCCCGGCGCGCGGAGAGGCCTGGCCGAGCTCGGCGCCGACCAGGTCGTGGTCGGGCTCGACGGCGTCGCGAGCCCGGTCGAGTTCGCGATCGACAACGTCGGCGGCCAGGTGCTCGCCGAGATCCTTGGCCTGCTGGCCCCGGGCGGGCACGCGATGAGCGTCGGGATGGCCTCGCTGCAGCCGACCACGGTCGACTTCGAACGCCTGCGCAACGTGGCGGGCGGATCGCGGGTCGAGGCGTTCTCGGTCGGCCCCAACTTCGGACCGGACCTCGCCTACCTGGTGTCGCTGCTGGCCGCCGGCGAGCTCGATCCCCGGATCGGATGGCGCGGGCCCTGGGATCGCGTCGAGCAGGCCGTCGAGGCGCTGCGCTCACGGCGAGTCGCCGGCAAGGTGGTACTGGAGGTAGCGGCGTGAGCCTCGCCGGGCAGCGGGTCGTGGACGCCGAGCGCGACGATCTGCGAGATCGCGTCGCCGAGGCGATGCCGGTCGGGCGGATCGGCACGCCAGAGGACACCGCGCAGGCCGCGGTCTTCCTGATGACCAGCCGTCAGACCACCGGCGCGGTGCTCGAGGTCAGCGGCGGCGAGACGCTCGTGGACAGGTTGGACTGATGATTCTCGTCACCGGAGCAACGGGCAACGTCGGGTCGGAGGTCGTGACCGCGCTGGCGACGCGAGGCGCCCCGGTTCGAGCACTGGTGCGCGACGGGTCCGCACAGCGGCTGCCCGAAGGCGTCCAGTCGGTCAAGGGCGACCTCGAGCACCCGGAGTCGCTGACCCCGGCCCTGGACGGAGTGCGAGCGGCGTTCCTGCTGGGCGGGTTCGGCGACATGCCCGGACTGCTGAGGCGGATCGCGGACGCCGGAGTCGAGCACGTGGTGCTGCTCACCTCGCGGTGCGTGATCGGCGGCCGGCCCGACAACGCGATCACCCGCATGTGGCTGGATTCCGAGGCGGCGGTGCGCGAATGCGCCGTGGCCTGGACGTTCCTGCACCCGAGCGGTTACCAGTCAAACGCGCTGCGATGGCTGCCGCAGCTGCGCCGCGGCGACTTGGTCCGCGCCCCGTGGCCTGAAGTCCCGGTTGCGGTGATCGACCCGGCCGACATCGCCGCGGTCGCGGCCACCGTGCTCGCCGACCGCGGGCACGAGCGGACCGCGCTCGAGCTGTCGGGGCCCGAGCCGCTGACGCCGGGGGAGCAGGTCACGGTCCTCGCCGACGCGCTCGGTCGCCCGCTGCGTTACGAGCCGCAGACCGACGAGCAGGCGCGTGCCGAGATGCGGGCCGGCACGCCCGCGCCCTACATCGACGCGTTCTTCCGCTTCTACTCCGATGGCGAGTTCGACGACTCGCGGGTCGTCGACACGGTCGCGCGCATCACCGGCCGGCCCGCGCGCCGCTTCCAGCAGTGGGCCCGCGCTCACGCCGGCGCGTTCGCTTAAACGGCTGCGCCGCCCCGGCGCGAAGCCAGGGCGGCGCTCGCAGTCCCCACCAGGGGGCTTTCCGCCGCGCTCAGCCGGTGCCCTTGTAGGCGGCGGTCACGAGTGCGATCACGTATCCCCCGAACGCGATCGCAAGTGCCTTGATCGTCTGAGGAGTCTGGGTCGGGTTGAGCACGTAGGTGACCGCCACCGCGGACGCCACGACCGCGTAGGCCCAGATCCCGAACGTCTTCGGCCAGCTGGCCGACTGCGGGTTGCTGGCGTCCAGCGACAGCGCCTGCCATACCCGCGCCAGCGCGAGCTGCTTGCCGGACGCTCGCTTGAGCTCGTGGTCCAGCGCGGCGTTGGTCGTGCTCTGGTCCGACGTGGTCCCCACCTCCAGCGCGAACGCGGAGCCGAGCACGCCCGCTAGCGCGGCCGCGGCCGAAACCATCGCCGCGTCGAACCGCGGCGGCGCGGACTTCGCCGAGAAGATCTCGACGATGAAGTAGGCGTATAGGCCCCCGAACGTGAGAATCGCGCCGTACAGCACCAGGCCCTTGAGCACCGACAGCCCGGCGATCTTCGGGGCGACGGTCGCGGTGGCGCGAGCCGAGCTAACGGTCAGATCGGTCATGTCCAGCAGAGGAAACTGCGGGCCGTCTGATACAGGCGCCGAATCGGCCGCCTGCCGGCGTCCGGGTGGCCGCCGTGGAGCGGCCGACCGTGATCGAGCGCGATATGCCGCTCGGCGGCCTTCAACAGCGCCTCGTCGGAGTCGCCGTGAAGGCCGATTCCGCACTCGCAGTAGACGACTCGTGACGCTGTCTCGGTGGTGGTCATCGGTTCCCCTCCCGATCCCGGTGGATGTGATTCCCAGACCGCAGCCAAGGTAAGGGTGGATCGGCGCCGGTCGACGCGACATTGGTCACATCGGCGGCAGTTATGGGTCAGTGACCGGTTGTTGACCTCCGCCATGGATCGTTCGCGACGCGATGAGCGATCCGGCACGAGTGGTGAAATCGATGCGCTCCGCGGCGGACGGCGATCAGCGCGGCTGGGACGCGCTGGTGGATGAGTTCGGCGGGATGATCAGGGGTGTCGCTCGCTCGCATCGGCTCAGCGACGTCGATGCGGCCGACGTGACCCAGGCGACGTGGCTGGCGCTGATCGAGCACGTCACCCGGATCAACGATCACGCGCGGGTCGCCGGCTGGCTGGCCACGACCGCGCGCCGCGAGGCGGTCCGCGTGCTCCGCGAGCGCAAGCGGCGGGTCCCGTTCGGAGACGAGGTCCCCGAATTGGAGTCGACCGACGCGCCTCTGGGCGACGCCCTGATCCGAAGCGAACGCGACCGGGCCCTGTGGCACGGCTTCGCGCAGCTACGACCCGGCGATCAGGAGCTGCTGAAGCTGACGATGGCCGACCCGCGTCCGGCTTACGAGGACATATCCGCCGCGCTGCAGATGCCGGTCGGAAGCATCGGACCGACGCGGCAGCGGGCGCTCGAGCGGCTGCGCCGAGAGCTCGATCGCCAGGGAAGCCTGAGCCTGCTGGGCGCGTAATTGGAGTAGGAGATGTTCGACGAGCTGACAGTCACTAAACGGGGAAGTGGGGTTTTCAGATGATCGTCGCGCACACAAAGTCGTCGCGGGCTCGTGCCCGCGCTGGGGGCAACGGCGTGGCGAGGCCTTGCGGCCACGTTCGCCACGTCGGCATCTGCGCCGTGTGCCAACGCGCACAGCTGGCCAGGTGGAGCGCGCAGGTGGCCGACGCGCAGGAGGCGCGCGGTCGCCACGACGCACGAGTGCGGTCCGTGGCCGCCTGACGCCACGCCCCTTGGTGACGGGCAGGACGCCTGTTACCTTGTGGGCGTGGCGGCCGGTATGGCGTTGGGGATTCTCGGGCCGCTGGAAGTTCGGCTCGAGGGCGGTGAGCCCGTTGCGCTGGGCGGACACCGGCAGCGGGCGTTGCTGGCGATTCTGATCCTGCACGCCAACGAGGTCGTCTCCACCGATCGCCTGATCGACCAGCTGTGGGGAGAACACCCGCCCGCGACCGCGGTGCACACGGTCAGAGTGTTCGTGTCGCGCCTGCGCCGCGCGCTCGGGCCGGCCGGCGCCCGTCTGGTCACCCGGCCACCGGGGTACGTGATCGAGGTCGGCGTCGACGAGGTCGACGCGGATCGCTCGGAGCGCCTGTTCGCGAGCGCCAGGGCCGCGCTGGCCGACGGCAAGCCGCGAGAGGCGGATGCGCTGCTCCGCGACGCCGAGCCACTGTGGCGAGGACCGCCGCTGGCCGACTTCACCTACGAGCCGTTCGCGCAGGCCATGATCGCGAGACTCGAGGAAGTCCGGGTCAGCTGTCGCGAGCTCCTGATCGAGGCCCAGCTGGCGCTGGGGCGCCATTCCGACGTTGTCGCCGAGCTCGAGGCGCTCGTACGCGAGCACCCGTTTCGCGAGCGCCCGCGCGGCCAGCTGATGTTGGCCCTGTACCGGTCCGGCCGTCAGGCCGACGCGCTCGATGCCTTCCAGCAGGCGCGGCGCACGCTGGTCGAGGAGCTAGCGGTCGAGCCCAGCGAGGACCTGCGCGAGCTCGAGCAGGCGATCCTGCGCCAGGACCCGTGGCTGGCGGCGCCATTGCCACCGGCCGCGGGACCCGCGCCGGAGGGCGTTCCGGCGCCGGACGGCGAGGAGGCGCCCCCGGCCGCTGCCGACGGCGCCGGCGCGGCGGCGTTCGCCAGCACCTTCCGTAAGACCGCGACCGTGCTCGTGATCAGGCTCGCCGCCGCGGGCGCCACCGATCCCGAGCGCGCGCGCTCGCTGATCGCGGCCGCCCGCGCCGATGTCGAGCGGGTCGTCGCTCAGCACGGGGGCATGTTCGTCCCCGGCCTGGCCGGCGAGGTGGTCGGGATCTTCGGGGTCCCGGTGACCAAGGAGGACGACGCGCTGCGGGCGGTTCGCGCGGCGCACGAGCTGCGCGCGGCGGTGGCAACGATCGAGTCGGGCGACCTGACCGTGCGGATCGGGCTGGACACCGGGGAGGTGGTGGCCGACGCGCCCAACGACGTGTTCGGCGAGCCACTCGGCGAGGCCGTCGCGTTCGCGCTGGTCGCGGCCAACGGCGACGTGCTGCTGTCGGACGCCACGCGCCGGCTGGCCGCGGAGGCGATCCGGATCGAGCCGGCGCTCGACGGAGCGGCGTGGCGCCTGGTTGACCTGATCGACGAGGCCCCGGGCATCCGGCGCTCGGCGACCCCGATGGTCAGCCGCGAGCAGGAGTTGTCGGCGGCGCAGGCGACGTTCGCGCTGGCGGTTGCCTCGGGCGAGCCGCGGGTGCTGACGGTCGTCGGCGATGCCGGGATCGGGAAGTCGCGCCTGGCCGCCGAGCTCGTGCACCAGCTCGGCGACCAGGCCACGGTGCTCTCCGGTCACTGCCTGTCCTATGGGGAGGGAGCGGCGTTCTGGCCGATCCGCGAAGCCCTGGCCGAGGCCAGCCGCGGGGACACACGCGATGCGGTTCGCGCGCTGCTCGACGACGCCGACGACGCCGACCTGGTGGCCGACGTGGTCTCGGCGGCGCTTGGCCTGGCCCCCGGCGAGACCGCCGGCGAGCAGGTGCCGTGGGCGTTCCGGCGGCTGCTGGAGCAGCTCGCCCGGCAGCGGCCCGTGGTGCTAGTGATCGAGGATGCGCACTGGGCCGAGGCCCCGCTGCTCGATCTCGTCGACTACCTGGTCGAGTGGCTCACGGCCCCGGTACTGATCCTCTGCCTCGGCCGTCCGGAGCTCCTGGAGCTGCGCCCCGCCTGGGGCGGCGGTCGCGTCCGCGTGAGCTCGCTGGTGCTGGCGCCGCTCGACGACGAAGCCTCGTCGCTGCTGCTGGCACATCAGCTTGGCGAGCGGTCGCTGAGCATCGCCGAGCGAGCCCGGATCCTGCAGGCGGCGGAGGGCAACCCGCTGTTCGTGGAGCAGCTGCTGGCGATGGCCGCGGAGAACCCGTGGTGGGATCACGAGCGCGACATCCCGGCCACGGTCCAGAGCCTGCTGGCGGCGCGCCTCGATCGCCTTGGGCCGGGCGAGCGGGCGTTCATCGAGCGAGCGGCGGTGATCGGCCGGGAGTTCTGGCCCGGAGCGGTGCTCGAGCTGCTCCCCGACGCGGCGCGTCCGTCGGCCGCCCAGCACCTGCGCACGCTGGTGCGCCGAGGCCTGATCCAGCCCGACCGCAGCTCGCTGGCCGGCGAGGATCAGCTGCGCTTCCACCACATCCTGATCCGCGACGTCGCCTACCGCAGCACACCGAAGGCGCTGCGCAGCAAGCTGCACGAGCAGTTCGCCGGCTGGGTCTCGCAACGGGGCGAGGGATTCGACGAGTTCCTCGGCTTTCACCTCGAACAGGCGGTCCAGTACCGGCGCGAACTCGGCCATCCTGACGACGACACCCGGCCGCTGGCGTCGCGGGCCGGCGAGCACCTGGCGATCGCCGGCCGGCGCTCGCTGTCGCGGGGTGACCCGAACGCCGGCGCGCGGTTGCTGGCCAGATCCGCCGACCAGTTCGAGTTCAGCGGCGAGCGGCGGCCGGACGTGCTGCTCGAGCTCGGCAGCGCCCTCAGCGAGAGCGGTGACTTCCGGGGCGCCGAGGGGGTGTTGCAGACGTCGCTCGAGCAGGCCCGAGCGGCGGGAGCCGAGTCGACCAGCGCCCGCGTACTGATCGAGCTGTCCTACCAGCGGGCGCTCGTAGACCCGACGGCTGGGGTCGACGGAATGCTGGACGTCGCGCAGCGCGCGATCGAGGTGTTCGAGCGCGAGCGCGACGACGGCGGCCTCGCGCGCGCGTGGATGCACGTGGCGGAGGTGCACTGGACGCGCTCGAGGTGTGCCGAGATGGAGGAGGTGCTGGAGCGGGCGCTGAAGCACGCCGAACGCGCGGGCGAGCGGCGCCAGCGCTCGCGGATCCTGGGTGACCTCGCGCGTGCGACCGTGATCGGCCCGCGCTCGGTCGGCGACGGAATCGCTCGCTGCAACAGGATCCTCGAGCGCGCCGACGACGACGTGCCGCTGCGGGCGGTCGCCGAGACGATGCTCGCCGTGTTGGAGGCGATGTCCGGTCGCTTCGACGACGCCCGCGAGCGCTGGCAGTCGAGCATGGGCCGACTCGAGGACGTCGGGCTCAGCGTCACGGTTGCGATCCTGCAGATGTATCGCGTCTTCGTGGAGCTGCTGGCCGGGACCCCGGGTCGTGCGGTGCCGTCGGTCACCGAGGCCTACGCGGTGCTCGAGCGGACCGGCGAACGGCGCCGGCTCGCGACCACCGCGGCGCTGCTGGGGCGGCTGCTGTACGCGCAGGGAAGCTTCGAGGAGTCAGACCGCTACAGCCGGATCGCCGAGGAGGGGGCGTCGCGCGACGACGTCGTCACCCAGGTCTTGTGGCGGGGCACCCGCGGGAAGCTGCTGGCACGCGGCGGCGAGCCGGGCGCGGCCGACGAGCTGGTCTCCAGCGCGGTCGCGATGGCCGCCGAGACCGACTTCCTGATGCTCCACGGCGACGTCCTGTGCGACCGCGCCGAGGTGCTCGCCGCCACCGGAGCGCCGGAGCCGGCGGCGGCCGACCTCGAGCGGGCGATCGCGCTGTACGAGCGCAAGGGCAACGCCGTGTCCGCGGACGCTGCCGGGCGCTCGCTGGCGGCCATCACCGCGGCGGCGACCAGGGGCTGAAGCTCAGCTCCAGCGGCGATGCGCCCGGTCCCCTCGGCCCGCAGCCGTTGATCGCGATCACGCCCTCCTGCACGCCGTCGAGGCCCAGGCGCGCTTCGATGTCGCGCCCGTTGATCGCGATCGTCACGTAGGCACCGAGGTCGAGGTCGTCGCTGACCAAATACAGCGTCTGTGACAGGTGCGCGGCGTCCATCAGGATGCCGGCGTAAGCCTTCTGGTGTCGGCGGTATTTCCAGTGGTTGCGATAGAAGCGGGCGGTCAGCACGAACGAGACCGCGGCCGTGCCGAAGTAGCTCTGACCGCACATGAAACCGGTGGCAAGTTCGCGCGCCTCGTCGGCGTCCAGCGGGGACAGCGGCTCCAGCGAGTGGTCGCCCACGTTGTAGTGGTAGATCCCGGGGTGCACTCCGTCGACGTTGCAGACGATCGGATACGCCTCGATCGGGTGCAGCCCGCCGCCCGACGGGCTGGTCCGCTTGATGCAGTCGACGCCGGCCGCGGTGTGAGCGTAGCCATGGCAGCCGAACACGTACAGCAGCACGGAGTCGAGCTGTTGCAGCGTCATCGGGGCGCTCGGGTCGAACACCCGGGTAGTGCGGCGGGCGATGAGCGTTCGGTACAACGGGCCGTCGCGCGTCGTGCCCGGCAGCCGCAGCGATTTGCCCGAGCGGGCCGGCGCGAACGGTGGCGGCGCGGGGCCGTGCTCGGAGCCGAACTCCTCGGCCGCCGCAACCGAGCGGGTGGCCAGCTGTGACTCGTCCTCGCCGGTGTCGCGGATGTCGAGCGAGGTCCACTGGGTCATGTAGTGGTACAGCGTCGCGTACAGGTTCCATTCGCTGGCCGACAGCGCCTCGTCGCGCTGGCGCACGGCGGCCAGCTCGGGATCGGCGGCATCGCTGATCAGCAGGGCTTTGCGAGTGAGGCTGTCGAGTGCCGGGGGGTCGCAGCCGTCGGGAGCGCTCCAGGAGTCGGCCGGGATCGAGCGCAGGACGTCGAGCTCGCCGGCTTCGAGCACGTGGTGCTCGCCGGTCAGGGCGGCCAGCGCGATCACCCTCGCCTCCCCGGCGGGCTCGGGCACCTCCGCGCGGAGCAGCGCGGCGACGTCGAGCGGGTAGTCGTCCTCCAGGTAGAAGAACGCGTACGGCGTTCGCCGGACCCTGGCCACCTAGCGGTTGGTCCCGAACGTGCCGAGCGTGCCGAGGGTGCCGAGCGTGCCGAGCGTCGACAGCCAGCTCGCCGCGTCCGGGGTGCCGTAAGGCGGGAGCAGACGCTGCGCGTCGCGCCGCAGCGCATCGAGCACGCGCTGATATTCGGCCTTGGACCGGAGCTTCTCGGGTGCCTTGAGCGTCGGGCCGACGGGGATCTGGTATTCGGCGAACTTCGACGCCGGATCCTTCTTGAACTGCCGGCGGAAGGCGTCGTCGGTGGCCAGCTTCTCGATCAGGTCGATGATGTCGTCGAGCTTCGGCGCGGGTGGCGAGGCGCCGGCGAGCGTCTCGAGGATCAGGTCGACTTCGCGGCGCACCGAATCCCCGTAGGCCTTCTCCGCGGCGGCCGGCGTGCAATACGGGGCGGGGCCGCGGCGCTTGGCTCCGGGCCGGCCGCCCACACCCGGACGGGCGGTCGGCCGGGAGTCGACCAGCGCCCGCGAGAAGGTGGGGGCGACGGGCTCGACCCTGAGCGGCTCGATCCGCAGCGCGTCGGCCTTCACCGGCTTGGGTATGCCCGACTTGGCGGGCGGTGCGAAAGCCTGGTAGATCCGGTTCTCCGGCGGCCGTGTGAGCCAGCTGATGTAACCGCCCTGAAGCAGCTGGCGCGGCAGCGTGACCGCGCCGGTGAAGCTGTAGCGCCCGCCCGGCACCTCCGGGGGGTCGTAGTAGTCGGGCGTCACGAAGTCCGACACCTCGACGCCGTTGATCTCGTAGGTGACGTGCTGGCACGGATCGGAGATCTCCACCAGGTAGTCCACCTCGCTCTGGTCCGGATCCAGCGACGGGCCCGCAACCGTGCGCTTGCCCCATGGGTCGCACAGCAGCTCGACCAACTCGTGGCTGGCGCGCACCCACCAGTCGTCGCCGTACTGGATCAGCGCCAGCGGCTGGCCCGTTGAGCCGAGGTGGAACCCGTGCTCGGCCGCCGGGATGTGCTCGACGATGACGACCGCGGTGCTGCTGGGAGGAACATCTTCGAGCGATCGAAACGCCGACACCGATCCAGACACGCCCCACAGCGGATTCAGATCGCGCACTACCTGCGTCTGCAGAGCGGCGGCGACGTGCAGCAGCTCCCGTGTTTCCACGAGATCGCTGGAGTAGGGGACCAGCGCGACAGGGGTATGCAGCATCCGGATTTCCCTCCGGTCGTTTACCGGGACGTTCTCGCGCCCCCTTCTCGGCCCGCACGCTATGACGTGTCCGGCGAAGCCGCCTGTTCCCCGCTTCGGTTGCACGCTACATCCAGGGCTCCAGACAAGTCAAGAACCGCTCAGACGGTCTACGCTCCAGATCGGTCGTCACGCACGAATCACCGCCGTCGGAAGGGAAATTCAGAGAGATGACAGTGCAGACCGAGCGCACTACCGCCGTCGCGGAGTCGGACTCCGCCGGCAAGGGGCCGCTGTGGGAGACGGCTCAGACGGCGACCGATTATTGGAACGATTCATGTTCGATCGAGGAGCTGACCTACGCGATCGAGCGCGGGGCGGTCGGCGCCACCAGCAATCCGACGATTGTCGGCCAGGTGCTCAAGAAGGAGATGCACCTTTGGCGTGACCGGATCGACGAGATCATCACCGAGAATCCGACCTGGACCGAGGACGATGTGGCCTGGCGGCTGATCGAGGAGATGGCGGTCCGCGCCTCAAAGCTGCTGCTGCCGGTGTTCGAGCGCGAGGGCGGGCTCAAGGGCCGGCTGTCGATCCAGACCAACCCGAAGTTCTACCGTGACGCCGCGCGGATCACCGAGCAGCTGACGCGCTTTCACTCCCTCGCCGAGAACATGCAGGTCAAGGTCCCGGCGACCCACGCCGGGATCCGAGCGATCGAGGACGCCACCGCCGCGGGCGTCAGCATCAACGCGACCGTGTGCTTCACCGTTCCCCAGTCGATCGCTGTGGCCGAGGCCGTGGAGCGCGGCCTGAGGCGCCGCGAGCAGGCCGGCGAGGACACCTCGACGATGTCCCCGGTCTGCACGATCATGGTCGGCCGGCTCGACGACTGGATGCACGCGCTGGCCACCCGCGACGGGATCGTGGTCGACCCGGGCGCCCTGCACTGGGCCGGCGTCGCCTGCTTCAAGCATGCCTATGCGATCTACAACGAGCGGGGCTACCGGGCGCGGCTGCTCGCGGCCGCCTACCGGCACCACCTGCACTGGTCGGAGCTGATCGGCGGCGACATCGTGCTGACGATCCCCTACGCCTGGCAGCGGCAGTTCAACGCGTCCGACATCGAGGTGGTGCCGCGGATCGACAACCCGATCCCCGAGGGCGTCGTCGACCAGCTGTACGACCACTTCCCCGACTTCCGGCGAGCGTACGACGCCGACGGGATCAGCCTCGAGGAGTTCGACTCCTACGGCGCCACGGTGAGGACGCTACGGGGGTTCATCGCCTCCTATCAGGACCTCGTCGCACTGATCCGGGACTTCATGCTCCCGAATCCCGACATCAAGTAGCCCGCGGCTCCGCGGAGCGTTCACAGCGCGAGCCGAAGCGGGGCCTCGATCAGCGCCTGTATGTCGGCGAGGAACCGGGCGGCGTCGGCGCCGTACAGGATCCGGTGGTCGCTGGACAGCGTCAGCGTGGCCAGCGTACGGTCGACGATCTCGCCGTCGCTGCGCACCAGCACCTGCCGGGCGGCCCCGACGCCGAGGATCGACACCTGCGGTGGGTTGATCACCGGGCGGATCGCCGTCATCCCGTACATGCCCAGGTTCGAGACCGTGAACGTGGCACCGGAGAGCTCAGCCGGCGTGATCTTCCCCGAGCGCACCCGGTCGGCGAGCTCGCGCGTGTCGCGCGCGATCGCTCCGAGCGATTTGGTGTCGGCGTCGTACACGGTGGGGACGATCAGCGCCTCGTCGGCGGCCACCGCGAAGCCGACGTTGACCCGTGGGTGCAGCTCGAAGCGGCCGTCGGCGTAAGAGGCGTTGACACGCGGGTGGCGGCGGAGCGCCAACGCGCAGGCTTTGATCAGCAGGTCGTTGATCGACGGGACCGGGTCGTCGCCGGCGACGTCCTTGAGCCCGGCGCGCATCGCTAGCGCCGCGTCCATCGCGGCTTCGGTCTGGACCTCGAACGACGGGATCGTGGCGTGCGCGGTCGCCATCCGCTGCGCGATCACTTGCTGCACGCGGGTGGGGGTCCGGATCTCGGCGTCGCCTCGGGCGCCGGGCGCGCTGACCGCCGGCACGGTCGGACGCGGAGCGGGGGAGGGATGCGCGGCCGGGACCGTCGAGGGTTGCTGGACTCCGGCCGCGGCGAGTACGTCTGCGCGGGTGATCCGTCCCCTCGGACCTGTGCCCTCCAGGCCCGCCAGGTCGACCTGGTGCTGCGACGCGACGCGCCTGGCCAGCGGCGTGGCCTGCGATGCCGTGGCGACGGTCACCGTCGGGGCGGACGCCGGGCTCTCCACCAGCGAGCTCTCCACCGCCGCGCTCTCCACCTCGGGCGCGGGCTCGCGACCGTTGTGCTCGTGGCCATTGCGCTCGGGTGCCTCCGACCGGTCCAGCGCCGCGCCGACGCGGGCGATGACGGCGCCGACCGAGTGGCTGCTGCCCTCGGCGGCGACGATCTCGAGCGTCCCCTCGTGATCGGAGGCGTAGGTCATCGTGGCCTTGTCGGTCTCGATCTCGACGAGATCCTCGCCGGCGGCCACGGCGTCCCCGTCTGACTTGAGCCACTTCAGGATCGTCCCCTCCTCCATCGAATCCGACAGCCTCGGCATCGTGATCTCGGTCACTGAGACTCCTCGGTCACTGGAACTCCTCGAGCAGGTCGATGGCCGCGCCGACGATCGTGTCGGCGTCGATTCCGAAGTACCGGTACAGGTCGTCGACGTCGCCGGACTGGCCGAAGTCGCTGACCCCCAGGCAGGCGATCGGGGCGCCCCGGATCGCGGCCAGGAAGCTCAGCGTGTGCGGATGGCCGTCGAGCACGCTGACGATCGGCGTGACCCGGTCGGCCGGGAACAGCTCATCGAGGATCCCGTCGTCGGTCCCGTTGCCGCCGCTCAGACCGCGCCGGGCCTGGAGCGCCCGGAAGACCAAGTCAGCCGATGTCAGGCAGACCACATCGCAACCGATCCCCGCCTGCTCGAGCTCGTCGGCGGCCGCGATCGCCTCCGGCACGACCGCGCCGACCGCGGCGACGGTGACCCGGGGCGGCTGCGCGGCGGCGCGGACCCGGTAGCCGCCGGCCAGCGCCTGGCGCCGGCGGCGGTCGCGCTCGTCCGGATCGGTCGGCGTGTGCGCGAGCGCCTGATCGATCGGGCGTGTGCTCAGCCGGAAGTACGACGAGGTCCCATCGGCCCGGCCCAACCGCGACAGCGCGAACAGCAGCGTCCACTCGAGGTCCTGGCCGAACGCGGGCTCCCAGGCGATGCACTGCGGCTGCTCGAGCCCGACCGACGGCGTGATGATCGACTGGTGGGCGCCGCCCTCGGGCGCCAGCGTGACCCCCGACGGGGTCCCGATCAGGATCGATTGCGCGCCGGCGTACATGCCGAACGACCACGGCTCGAGTGCGCGGTTGACGAACGGGTCATACAGGGTCCCGATCGGCAGCAGCGGCTCCCCGTCGCGCGAGAACGTCACCCCGAGCTCGCCGAGCATCCCGACGAGGTTGCCCTCGGCGATCCCGAGCTCGATGTGCTGGCCGTGCTCGGACTCGCGCCACCGGACCAACGTGTCCGAGTCGTCGGCGAACCAGTCGATTCGCTCGCCCAGGTGCCAGACCCCGACGCGGTTGATCCAGCCGCCCAGGTTCGTCGAGGACGCGACATCGGGGCTGACCGTGACCACGCGGCCGGCCACGTCGGCCGCGCCGTGAGCGAGGTCTACGAAGAATCGACCGAACGCCTGCTGGGTCGACTCCCGGCCGGAGTGCTCACGCCCGAGCGCGGCCGGAACCGGCGGCGGATCGGTCGCCTGCACCTCGGGCCGCTTGAGCCGCTGGGCGGTGGCCCGGCACAGCTCGGCACCGGGCGTCCCCGGCGCAAGCGTCGCCCAGGGGTCCGAGGGGTCGGCGCCAAGCTCGGCGGCGAGCTGCTCCCACTGGTCATCGCTGAGCAGCGCGGAGTGGTTGCCGGGGTGGCCCTGAGTGGCCAGGCGCCAAGCCTTGATCGTGTAGGCGAACACCACCGACGGGCGGTCGCTGACGCTGTCGGCGGTGGCGAACGCCTCGAGCAGCTCGCCAAGGTCGTGTCCGCCGAGGTCGCGGATCGCCCGCAGCAACTCTTGGTCGTCGAGCTCTGAGATCAGCTTGGTCAGCTCGCGCGAGCCGCGGCGGCTCCCGGGCAGGCGCACGCGCAGCTCGTCGGCGTCTGACCGCAGCAGCCGCTGGTACTCCTCATTGGCCATCGAATCGATCCGCTCGCGCAGGCATTCGCCGCCCTCGCGCGCGAACAGCTCGTGCAGCCAGCGCCCGTACTTGACCGTGATCGTCTGCCAGCCGGCCGCGCCGAACATCGACTCCAGCCGCTCGGTGACCATCTCGGGCACGATCCGGTCAAGCGACTGCCGGTTGAGGTCGACGATCCACAGGACCTCGCCCAGGTGCGCGACCGCCGGGTCCACGATCGCCTCCCAGCAGGCGCCCTCGTCGAGCTCGGCGTCGCCGAGCAACGCCACGTGACGTCCGCCGCGGGGAACCTCGAAGTGCCCGGCGACGTAGCGGTGAGCGAGCGCGCTCCAGATCGTGGCGGTCGCGCCGATCCCGACCGAGCCGGTCGAGAAGTCGGCCGGGATCGGATCCTTCAGCCGGCTCGGATAGCTCTGCAGACCGCCGAACTCGCGCAGCGTCGTCAGATACTTGCCGTCGAGCTCACCGAGCAGGTACTCGATTGCGTGCAGCACCGGGGACGCGTGGGGCTTGACCGACACCCGGTCGGCGGCGCGCAGGTGCTCGAACCACAGCGCCGTCATGATCGAGACCATCGACGCCGAGGACGCCTGGTGGCCGCCCACCTTGACGCCCGACGGCGTCCTGCGGACCCGGTTGGCGTGGTGGATGATCGACATCGCCAGCCACAGCACGCGGTCCTGGACCTCGGTCAGCGCAGCCAGCGATGTGGCCCGATTATCGACCGCCGTCACGCGCGCATTTTCTCCGCGTTTGCGGTGCCAAATCCACCCACCATGATGGTCGGTGCGATACCACGCTAAATCTTTGCGTGTAGGGCCGCCAAGACGATAAGATCCTTGCGTGCCGCGCAAAGATCTCGACCAGGTCGACGAGCGGATCCTCGAGCTGCTCGTCGAGGACGGCCGGCGCTCGGCCAGCGAGATCGGGCGCCTGGTCAGCTTGTCTCCCGCCGCGACCAAGCGGCGGATCGACCGGCTCGAGCAGATCGGCTACATCCGCGGCTACACCGCGATCCTCGACCACCGGCTGTTCGGCGAGCAGCTCGAGGCGTTCTCGGAGCTCAGGTTCGCGCCCGGCACCCAGGTCGACGACATCGACACCGCCGTGGCCGATCTCCCCGAGCTGGTCGAGTCGTTCACGCTCGCCGGCGATCCCGACGCGCTGATCCGCGTCCGTGTCACCGACGTCGACCACCTCAAGCGCGTGCTCGACCACGTCCGCCGCGGCCGGCCCGGCGGAGCGCAGATCCTCGGCACCAAGACGCTGATTGTGCTCGGTAGCCGCACCGGGCCATCCGGCACCCAGAGCTAGCGGCGCTGCAACCGGTATTTGCCAGCTCAAGGGTTGGATATCGTTTGCCGCAGATGAGGGGCCCGCGATGGATGTTGCCGGTGCTGGCGGGATGCCTGTTCGCGGCGTCGGCGGCGCTCGCGGGCACGGCTCAGGCCAAGGCCGACGCCTGCACCTCCGCGCTGGGCCACGCCGCCGTCCGCGGACCTGCCGGGGCGACCGCCTGGCGAGCGGCGCTGGAGGCGAGGACACCGGTGCTCGACCACCTGCCGGGTTCCAAGATCCGCATCTCCCGCTGGATCAGCCCCAGCGACGCCCCGTGGCTGCTCGTCGTCGGGCGCGCGAGGGCCGCCGACGGGCGCTGCTGGGCCCAGGTCCGGCTTCCGTGGCGTCCAAACGGAGCGGCGGGCTGGATCAACGTCAACAATGTCGTGCTGGCGCCGACGCACTGGCGGATCGTGGTGTCTCGCGCCCACCGCACGCTGACCCTGTGGCAGTCGGGGAAGAGCGTCCGCACCGTCTCTGTCGTGGTCGGAAAGCCGAGCACGCCGACCCCGACCGGGTTGTTCGCGATCGTGTGGGCGGTGCCCTGGCACGCCGACGACTTCCTGGGCAGCTGGGTGCTGACGCTGACCGGCCACAGCAACGTGCTCCAGGAGTTCGACGGCGGCGACGGGACGGTGGGGATCCATGGTCGCGGCGGCGCCAGTCTGCTTGACCCTCTGGGGTCCGCGGCCAGCCACGGCTGCATCCGCCTCGCCAACGACACGATCGACTGGCTGGTCAAGACCGTCGGTCGCGGACGGCTGTCGGGGACCCCCGTCGAGATCAGCTGAACGCAGGTACTTCGCTACTGCTTGACAAGGCCGGTGCCGCCGAGCACGGTCAGGCCGCTGCCGACGACGAGCAGAAGGGTTGCGAGCACCACCGGCCAGCGGCGCTGCAGCCACGCTCCGCTTTTCTGGAGCCATGGGTCAGCGCGCTCGCCGGCGACGAGGAGGATCACGATGATCGCCAACAGTGGCGCCACGAACGCGACGTTGTAGAGGGCGACCAGCCCGATCTCCCGAGGAATGCTTGTGCTCGAGGCGACGATCCCCGCGATCACCGCGAAATAGGGGACGGCGGTCGGCAGCTCGACCGCCGCGATCGACGCTCCCGCGATCAACGCGGAGCCGCCACCGCCGCTGCGCATCGGAAGCTCGCGGCGCGCCAGGCTCCGCCGCCCGCGCCAGAGAGCCACCGCGACGATCAGGAGCACGACGCCCGCGACGAGCTCGATCACGTGTCTGACGGTTCGCTGCGGGTGCGGGACCAGTCCGAGCAGCAACCTCCCCGGGCCAATCGTCAGCACCAGGCCGACGACAAGGTCCACGCCGAACACGCCGATCGTGAACTGCGCCACGCGCACCACCCGCTTCTGGACCGTTGCCAGGTAAAGCGCGGGTCCCACGGTGCTGGGGTTGAGCGAGTCCGCCAGGCCCACCGAGATAACCACACCGATCCGCCGCAGCATCGCTTCGCCGTCTCGTTCAGCGCTGCGATCCAAGGCGCAGTTCAAGGATCGGCATGCGCTCAAACGATCGGCGTTAGAGGCCCGTTTCGGCGGTGATCTTGCCGGATTTCACCGCCTTGCTCAGCTCCTTGTAGTCGCGGTCGTTCTGCTCGGCGTAGGCCTTGGAGAACTCGACGATTGCGCGGTCGAAGCTGTCGCCGTTGCCGAGGTAGGCGGCGATCGCGATCCGGTCGCCGCTGCGGGCGTGCGCCCGGGCGAGCGTCCAGCCGCACAGCGTGCCGTAGGCGGCCATCGCCTTCGGGACCATCTGCTCGATCTCTGCGGAGCCCTTCCAGTCCTTCAGCTGCCGGCCGTAGAAGTCGCGAGCCTGGCCGTCCAGGCCGGCATCGATGTGCAGCCAGCCGAGGAAGATGTCGCTGGTGGCCTGCATCAATCGCTGCCCGACGACGACGCGCTGGCCGTGGTTTGAGAACTCACTCGGGCCGAGGTACTCCTCCAGCACCGACGCTTCGGCCTCCTTCATCTGCAGGAACAACGGGTCCTGGCCGTCGCGGCCGAACAGCAGCGCGATCCACGCGCGCGTGCCGACGCTCCCGACCCCGACGACCTTGCGCGCGAAGTCGGTCAACTCGAACTCCTCCAGCAGCACCTGCCGGTCGAACTCGAGCGAATCACGATAATCACCCAACACCCGGCGAAGCTCATCGAAGATCTGATCGCGGCCCGCGCCGGTCGGCGCCAACTGCTCGATCGGCACGATCAACGGCGACTGGTCAACGATCCGCGGCTTCCCGTCAACGACCTCAGTCAGTTTCGAGAACGCCGTCATGCTGTCCTTCGTGCGGGCCTTCGCGAGCTGCTTGTCGGCCCGCTTGACCAATTTCGGCTTGAACTGCGAGCCGAACTCCTGCAACACACTCTCGATATCCAAATGCGAGTACCACACCTCAAGGCGCTTCATCGCAGCGAACTCAGCCATCGCGGTGCGGTAGCGGCCGACCGTGTCGAGCACGATCCGCTCCTGATCCTTCGCCGGGAAGCCGTTATCGCGCGCCGCGATCAGCATGCTCACCGCCAACCGCTTGACATCCCACTCCCACGGGCCCGGGAGCGTCTCATCAAAGTCGTTGACGTCGAACACCAGCGCCCGCTCGGGCGAGGCGAACACCCCGAAGTTCGACAGGTGCGCATCCCCGCAGCACTGCACCGTCAACCCCGACCGCGGCGTCGACCCGAGGTCATTGGCCATGATCAGCGCCGCCCCGCGATAGAACGTAAACGGCGAGACCAGCATCCGCCCGTAGCGGATCGGCACCAGCTCCGGCACCCGCGTCTTCGCCTGACGCTCCAACAGCGCGACCGGATCAGCCCGACTCGGCGGCGGCTCGAACTTCGCATGACTCGCGCGCGGCACCTCTGTCCGCGCCGCCTTACCCCGCGCAACCCGCTCGGCCACCGACGGGTGCGGCACCGCCACACCCGTCGGCTCGCTCGATGTCCGCGTCGCGGCCCGCTGGGTCCTCGATGTGGTCGGTGTCATGAGCCCTCCAAGGTCATCATCGCGGTCGCCTTCCTTCTCTCTCGCTATTCGAACAGTCACCCGAAACATCGGTCACACGTCTCTACCCGCAGTTCAGCGCAGGCAAGGCCAGCTGGCATCGTCCAAACGGGATGAAATCGCGCCTTGGCAGGAGGACCGCGGAATCGTTCGGGGTGGGTCGCGCGGTCGCAGCTGTTCGCCGTTTAGCTGTGCGTGTGCGGTGGACGCCGGCGGCGGTGACAACCGGCGACTCCGCGGTCCCAGTTCCTGATCTCCTGGGTGATGTCGTGAGCGAGCTCAGGCGGCGTCTCACGTCCGGAGTTATGGTCAAGGTCTGCGTAGGGATGTTGGTTGATGGCGCTTCCCGTCCGCGTGTACCAGCTGTACGAGAACACGAAGAAGCCGACAACGAGGACGCCGGCAAAGATCAGGGTTCCGCCAGCCAAAACAAATGCGAAGGGGACCGTCATCACAGCTTGCATTGCGAACTCCTTTCCCGCCGACGGTACGCACGAGCAGGAGGCCTGGCATCCGACCCCAGCCGTGGCGCGCCTCAGTACAAGGCCGAAGAATTGCTGCGGGGGACTTCCGTGCGCGACGACCTGGCCTGCGGTCTCCAAGCGGTACTGCAACCGTGTCCGCTCGCGATCCGCCGCCGCACTCCGTCAGTTCACTCCGGGTCCGGCCACCACCGCCGCCAGTCAGATGAGCAGCAACGTATCGCGGTCAAGGCCCGAGACCACAAACGAGTTCAGCGGGGGAGGCGGCCGTCGGGAGTTGTCGCGCGCTGGCGCTTCTTTGCCTGTCGCGCGTCGGCGATCGACACCTGTGCGGTCTCGACCACGCGCGTATGGGCAAGCCAGTCCGGGAATCCCAGGCGCTTGAGTGGGATCGGCAAGTAGCCCCACGGTAACGGCACCATCGCGAGGTTCATCGCGATCCAGCGCACCAGCGCCCGGACGGGTTTGACCTTGCCCCCGCTGGGGGTCACCAACCGAACCTGCATCAGTCGGGAACCTATGGTCTGGCCCGTTATCGACCAGAACGCGACGAAGTAGGCGGCGGTCCAGAGGACGTAGGCGCCGCCCGCGATCGCAACGAAGAGTGGCTTCAGATTCTTCGTGATCGGAAAGATGGACACGAGAAGCTCGATACCGAGCCCAACGATGATCGCGACCAGGTTGATGAGCACGGCGTCCACGCCCCAAGAGATCACGCGTGTGACAAGTCCGACGTAAGGCAGGTTCTCCTCGAGGGTGGTATTGAGGATTGTGTCGCTTTGAGGCGACTCGGCCGTGGTGCTCATCGAGTGTGTTTGTCGGGATTTGCCGGGGCTCGGTTGGTCCGCTCTTCGTCACCGGGCTCCTCGTCTGCACTGCCTTGCATCGGGGTCTTTCGCGACCCCGTCCGGTCGCGCCGCATCAGGTGATCAGCGACGCGCTCGAGCCGGCGGTCACCCTTGCGTGAGCGCTCCCTCATCGCGTCGCCGAGCTGATCAGCGAACCCGAGACCCTGCTGCGAAACAGCCGCCATCACCGCTGGGCTCGACGCGATCACATCGACGAGCCGCCACAAGCCGTCGCTGGCCAACAGCCGATCGACGAACCTGTCGAACAGGCCGCTATCGAAGAACGTGTCGATCAGTTGCGTCGCGCCGTCGCTCCTGACCACCTGCGCGACGATCGCCTGCAACTGGGCGCCGTCGAGCAACCGTTCGAGCTCGCCGCTCTCGAGCAAGCGCTCAACCGCCCGCCGCTCCAGACTGATCCCGGCCTCCGCGGCGGCGCCGACGGCGCCGGTGAGCGGTCTCAACGTGGCGCTCGCGGCCCGACCGCCGAGGTCAGCGAGGGGTCCGAACGTCCGTGATCGGGAATTTCGTCTGTGGTGGTTGTCCATGCCGATCAGCCCGAATCCTCGCCTGACAAGAGCACACTGCCTTCACCCGAATCGGGCGATGCGACGGTCCGGCCCGAAGCCGCATCTGGGCCGCCGCCCGCCTCGCTCAGATCCAGGTCCCAGCGTTGGCGAGATCGTCGTCGCCTGGGTACTCCGCCGTCCGCGTCTCGAGCGCGGCGACGATCTGGCCGGTTGCGGCTCTGGTCAGCCGGAAGCTCGTCGGAACGAACAACATGCCGGCATGCCCCTCGCGGCCGGCGGCGACCAGCTCGGCGTGGAGCGGACGGAAGTCGCGCAGGTTGGCCGTCACGACGGCGCGCTGCTCTGTCCGCGCGCGCGCAACGACATCGGGATCGGACAGCGATTGCCACTCTTCACGCTCCTTGATCGCGACGGCGTCATGTCCCCGAACGCGCAGTTCGGCAGCGACCAGCGGCGAGAACATCTCGTCGAGCAGCAGCTTCAACGCTTGAGCGCTTGCTGTCCGGCGAGCCAGGCCTCGTGTGCGGTCTCGCTCTCACGCGCGTTGAGGTCGATCCACTGTTCGATCTCGTCCTGGTAGGCGCCGTAATAAGCGACTGCCGCCTGGACTAAGCCGAGCGGGATGCCGAGGTACTCGGCCGCGGCTCGCTCGTTGCCGTCGTTGTCGCGGACCACTGAGATCGCTTCCCAGACGTCGAGCCCGGTTCCCTGGAGCCGAGGGCGGCGGCCGGCAGGGCCGTCGACGAACCGGATGAGCGGATGCTCGTCTGTTCGCAGCCCTTCCTCGACGGTAGCGCGGGCCACTACGAACGACGTGGAACTGACCAACACGAACACGGCCAGGCGGATCACGGGAAGTGACGCAGGGTCAGGCAGAGCAAAGACCCCTGCAAATCCGGATGGGCACGGCTGGGCTCGAACCAGCGACCTCTCGCGTGTGAAGCGACTCGGCGGGCATCCCGAAAGAGGTTGAAGTTCCTGCAAATGGGGCGGTTATGGCGCCGGTGCGAGGGACTTGGATTTCTGGCTATTTGCGTTGTTTTCGGCTGGGTTTGGCACCTTGAGCGGCCTCGGGGTGCAATTGAAGAGAAGCGCCCGGGCTCCCGCTCTGACCGGTGGCGTGATCTGCGCCATCGGCTACAATTCGTGGGGTGATCGTCGAGCTTCCTCTCGTTACGGCAGCGGAGATCGCGGCCGAGTATCGCCCCGGTGGCGAGGCGACGGTGAAGGCGACTCTGAGGCGGCTGCGTGAGCGTGAGCTCGTCAGCGCAGGCGTGTCTGAGTACCCGCGTGGGGCGGCGGGCAGGGTCGCGGGCGCCTGGCATGTCTACTCGGCCCTCAACCTCGATGCGGCCAGAGCCGCGCGCGGGCACGACGAGGCCGCCGCAAAGGCCATCGCCAAGACGGCGGCGCGCATCGAGAGCCACCGCGCCACCATCGAGTTCGTTCGTCGGCTCTCTGAACTAGGCGGTTCGGCGAGCTTGCGCCGGCGGTTTGAGTGGGCATCGTCGCTCGACGAGGAGCTTCGGAAGGCGCTGATAGCCGTTGTTGCCGAAACCGTGGCTGAGCGCAACCGGCTCATGCACGATCCGACTGGCGTGCCCCGGCTCGCGCTGGTGGCTGCGATGCACGGTGAGCTTGCGGACCTGATGCTCGAGGGCGCAGACGCGCCGGTGTCGATTCCGATTTCGGACCTCGAGCTGCTGGACTCGGCGTTTGTGGGTGCAGCCTTGGCGCTGCGGTTCGAGCGGATCGGCGTCGGCCAGACCTTGCTCAAGGCGCTTCCGGCGATCAAGCTCGGTGATGGCGACGACTCCCGGATCTATCCGTACGAGCGTCCCCTGCCCGAGGCCGGTGGACCGTTCGCGCTGGCGGCCGCGATCGGCGGGGCGCCGACGATCCGACGCCCGCGCCGGATCCCAATCGCTGGGCAACGCTGACGCGGTGGAGCTGCCGACGCCCACGGCCCGGTTCCTGGGCCTGGCCGACCGCGACCTGCTCTCCGCGATGTCGTGCAGTACCGGCGTTTGGTTCGAGGACGACGTCGAGACGTTCATCCAGACCAGGCTGGCTGACTACCACGACTGGCGCCGACCGCACACTGATCACACGATCATCGGCCTCGAGCTCGCCGACCTCGGGCTGGTCGCCGTCGGGTCACACGAATCGGATCTGATCCGGGACGGTGGAGAGGTCGTGACCTCAACCTACTTCGAGTGCGCAGCGGTCAGAACCGACCTCCAGGGCGCGGTGCTCACAGAGGTCGAGCCGCTCGACGAGGACGGCCGACCAGTGACGCTCGGGCGCTACCTGCTCGAAGTGCTGCTGTCGGATATCACCGAGCGCCAGCGCGTGCCGATCGTGCGCGCGGTCATCGCCCGCGAGAACACCCGCAGCCTGCGACTGTGCACGCGGATCGGGCTCACCGACGAGCGCGACGACCCGAACGAGCGGTTCGTACGGCGCCTCGGGCGGATCGCGGCATAGCCTGCTGTTACACCGGCCCGCGGCTCCTGGATCTGGCGATTACCAGGACGCAGTAGAAGCGTCGTAAGAGACCCGCTCTGACGAGGCCGCAGTACTTCGCCCATGAGCCATGGCCACGTCCGGGAACTCGCGTCGCCACGCGAGACGAGCATCTGGAACACCCCGGGCTTGCCCCGCCGGGAAGCAACATGGCGTCAGCCGGCGAACCGCTCCGGGTGGCGGGCGAACGCTCCCGCGCAGGTGAGCGTGCAGAAGAAGTAGGTCATCCCGTACACGAGGCGGCCTGCGGAGTGGTCGGGATCGACGACCATCTGGCAGACCGGATCCACCGCAAGGCGGTCGTCGGTTGTGTGGCCCTGGCGGATGGCGGCGGACGAGCTCGACGGGCTCGCGAATGTTGCGAAGGGTTTGGCGGCCGCGCGATTCGTAGAGGACGGCGTCGACGTCCGAGGCCAGGGCCGCGGTCTGTGCCGTGAGGAGAACCTCGCCGCCGTTGGCGGCGGCGGAGACGCGGGCGGCGAGGTTGACGGCGCCGCCGATGTAGTCGCCGTCGCGTTGAACGGCAGTTCCGTGGTGCATGCCGACGCGAACGGCAGGCGCTCTGTGCCCGCTCAGGATGTCATGGGCGATCCGTAGTCCGAGCGGCACAACGTGTGACGGCTCGGGGACGCGGATCATGAGTGCGTCGCCGATCGTCTTGACCTGGACGCCGCCGTATGCGGGGAGCTCGGCTTTAACGGCGTCGGAGAAGTAGGCCACGAGCTTCGCGGCTTGCGTGTCACCGCGCGCTTCTGTCAGTGCGATGAACCCGGCGATATCGGCGAACAGGAACGTCAGCCGTTTTCGTGCTGCTCTTCAAGCATTCGCGTGGCTCGGGCTGAGGGCGAGCTCGACGGCGCGTTCGGCATGTAGCCGGGTGGTGTCGAAAACAGGGACGGGCGAGTCGGCGGGGTCGACGAGTAGGTCGATCTCGGTGCAACCGAGAAGGATGCCCTCAGCCCCGCGGTCGGCCAGGTCGCGCATGATGCGCCGGTACTCGGCTCGCGAGCGGTCATTGACGACGCCCTGGCAGAGCTCGTCGTAAATCACATCGTGGACGACGCGCCGGTCCGGCGGGTCGGGGATGAGCACCGTGAGGCCGTGCCTATCGCGAAGGCGGCCGGTGTAGAAGTCCTGCTCCATCGTGTAGGCGGTCGCCAGCAACCCGACCGTCGAGAGCCCCTGCGTCCGGACGGCGTGGGCGGTGGTGTCGGCGATGTGGACGAAGCGGATCTCGATGGCTGCGGTGATCGCGTCGGCGACCTTGTGCATCGTGTTGGTGCACAGCACGAGCAGTCCGGCGCCGGCAGCCTGAAGTGCGGCGGCCTCGCGCGCGAGTCGCTCGCCGGCCTGCTCCCACTCACCGGCTCGTTGCAGTTGCTCGATGTCCGCGAAGTCGACCGAGCGCAGCAGGCAGTCGGCGGAATGAAGCCCGCCGAGGCGCTCACGGGTGGCTTGGTTGACGAGCCGGTAGTACTCGGCCGAGGACTCCCAACTCATTCCGCCCAGTAGCCCGATGCGCTTCATTTCTTGGCTCTCCGCCGCTGACTCACACGTTCGCCGTGGCCCCTGGCGACATTAGCGCTGGCACGGGCACGTGGGCATGGGGTTGCTGCCGGTCGGTGTCGGAGCGAGCGGCGTTGAAGCGACGCAGGCGCAGGGCGTTGGCGACGACCGAGACGCTCGAGAAGGCCATCGCAGCCGAGGCGATGACGGGGTTGAGCAGGCCGGCTGCGGCCAGCGGCAGGGCGGCGACGTTGTAGCCGAACGCCCAGCCGAGGTTCTGTTTGATCGTCCGCAGCGTGGCACGGCTGAGCCGGATGGCGTCCGCGGCGGCGGCCAGGTCGCCGCTGACGAGCGTGAGGTCTGAGGCCTCGATCGCGACGTCGGTGCCGGTGCCGATCGAGAGGCCGAGGTCGGCCCGGGCGAGCGCGGGCGCGTCGTTGACCCCGTCTCCGGCCATCGCCACGACTCGACCTTCGGCCTGCAGGCGGCCGATGACCTCGGCCTTGTCGGCGGGCATCACTTCGGCGATGACCTCGTCGATCCCGACCTCATCTGCGACCGTCCGGGCGGTTGTCGCGTTGTCCCCGGTGAGCAGAACGGTACGCAGACCGAGCGCCTTCAGCCGCGCGATCGCCTCGGCCGAGGTGGGCTTGATCGCGTCGGCGACGACGAACAGCGCGGTGGCACGCCCGTCCCAGCCGGCGACGATCGCGGTCTGGCCGCGCGCTTCTGCCGCCTGCCGTGCGGCATCGAGCTCGGCCGGAAGATGCATCGCCCAGTCGGCGAGCAGGGCAGGCCGGCCGGAGACGATGGCGTGCCCGTCGACGATGCCCTGCACGCCGAGTCCCTCGCGATTCGTGAACCCTTCGACGCCCGGGAGCGGCGAGTCGGCCTTAGCCGCGGTGGCGATGGCGCGGGCGATCGGGTGCTCGGAGGCGTCCTCGAGCGCGCCGACGAGTCGTAGCGCCTGCTCGCCGTCGACGCCGTCGGCGGTGACGATGTCGATGAGCGTCATCTGTCCGGTGGTGACGGTGCCGGTCTTGTCGAGCACGATCGTGTCGATCCGGCGGGTCGACTCGAGGATTTCGGGGCCCTTGATCAGCAGCGCGAGCTGCGCGCCGCGACCGGTGCCGACCATCAGTGCGGTGGGCGTGGCGAGTCCGAGGGCGCACGGGCACGCGATGATCAGGACCGCGACGGCGGAGGTGAACGCGAACGTGGGGCTCTGCCCGGCGCCGAGCCAGAAGCCGAGAGTCGCGACGGCGATCGTGAAGACGGTCGGCACGAAGATGCCGGAGATCCGGTCGGCGAGCCGTTGCACCGGCGCCTTACCGGTCTGCGCATCGGTGACGAGCCGGGCGATCTGCGCCAGCGCGGTGTCGCTGCCGATTTTGGTGGCGCGGACGATCAGCCGTCCACCGGCGTTGATCGTCGCGCCGGCGATCTCCGAGCCCGGGCTTACCTCGACCGGGACGGACTCGCCGGTAAGCATGCTCATGTCGATCGCGGAGTGGCCGTCCTCGACGATCCCGTCGGTGGCGACCTTCTCGCCGGGGCGGACGATGAACCGCTGACCGACCTGCAGCTGCTCGATCGGTACGCGACACTCGCGGCCGTCGGGCTCGAGTACCGCGACGTCCTTGGCGCCGAGCTCCAGGAGTGCCTTCAGGGCAGCGCCGGCCCGGCGCTTGGCGCGGGCTTCGAAGTAGCGGCCGGCGAGGATGAACGTGGTCACGATAGAGGCGGTCTCGAGGTAGATCTCGTTCGCACCGGCGCCGGAGGAAGGGATCAGGTTGAACACCATCCGCATCCCGTTGTCGCCGGCGTTGCCGAGGAACAGCGCGTACAGCGACCACAGCCAGGCTGAGAGAGTGCCGACGCTGATCAGCGTGTCCATCGTCGCGGTGGCGTGCTTGAGGTTGGCCCAGACGGCGCGGTGAAACGGCCACGCCCCCCACAGAACGACCGGCGTCGCGAGCTGCAGCGAGAGCCACTGCCAGTTGTCGAACTGCAGCGACGAGACCATCGAGATCAGCAGGACCGGCACCGACAGCAGCGCGCTGATGATCAACCGGTTGCGAAGACGGGCGGTCGGGTCTTGCTCGGCTGGCTGGTCGGTCTCCGTGTCGGTGGTCGGGGGCGCTGCTTGGTAGCCGGCGGCCTCGACAGCCGCGATCAGCTGCTCGGCTCCGATTCCGTCTGCGTATTCGACGTAGGCGGCTTCGGTGGCGTAGTTGACGGTGGCGGTGACGCCGTCGAGCTTGTTGAGCTTGCGCTCGATCCGGTTCGCGCACGAGGCGCAGGTCATGCCGGTGATCGGGAGCTCGAGTCGTTCTGTGAGGGTGGTGGCGCTCATTGGTCCTAGGCGATGTCGTAGCCGGCTTCGTCGATCGCATCCCGGACGGCGGCGTCGTTGAACCCGGCGCCGGTGACGGTCACGGTCTTGGTGTCGAGGTCGACGTCGACGGCGCTGACGCCGGCGATATGGGTGACCTCGCCGGTGATCGCCGTGCGGCAATGGCCGCACGAGATACCGGGGACTGAGTAGGTGGTCTGCATGGTGTGGTCCTTTCTCATGGCGTTGGTCAGGAGATGGTTTGGGTGAAGGCGACGGTGTGGACGCGGTCGTGGGTCTGGAACTGGAGGAACAGGCGGTAGGTGCCGCGCTCGGCCAGTTCCGCGTTGAACGTGATCACTCCGCTCGCGGGGTCCGCGCTGATCGGGTGAACGTGCGAGTAGGCGAGCTCTGGGGCGTGCAGAGCGACCAGGTGACCGTATGACCCCAGGTAAGGCTCGAGGTCGTTGATCGGCTGGCCGTGACGGGTGATGCGGAAGGTGAGTTGCGCCTCCTGCCCGGCAGTCAGCTTTGCGGGGCGCTGCAGCTCGATGTCGTACCCGTCGACCGAGCTCTCCAGCGCGGGTGCAGGCAGCGGGATGCTGCGGACCGGCCCTGGTGCGGTCAGGTCGGTGCCGAGGACGTACTTGCGCCCGTCGATCACGAAGTCGGTGATCGCCCGGTAGGTGCCGGGACGCAGGGTCCGAAGCTCGATCGTGAAGGTTCCGTCGGTGCTCAGCCTCGGGTGGAGGTACTGGTAGCCGCTGAGGTCCGCGCGGATCATCGATTCCCTCTCAGACGCCGAGCTGGCGCGGCGCCTCGAGGTGATCGTCGATCTCGCCGGCGCTGAGCTGTACACGCATCGCTTCGAAGAAGCCTCGACACATGCGCAGCGAGCGCTCGCGGTCGGTCGTGCGACCGGGCAACATCAGCTGTTCCCAGTGGTGTTCGCGATTCTCGGCGTGACCTGGATGTTCCGCGGGCACCTGCTCACCGCGCTTGACCCGCTCGAAGGGAACGTCGAAGCCGCGCGTCTGTCAGGCAACGTGCAGGCGATGTGTTGGAGCCTGTACGGGCTGTCGCAGGTTGCGATCGCCGCTGGCGAGGTCGAGCGTGGCCTGTCGGCCGCGCAGGAGGCGGTTGACATCGGCGACGACGGCAAGCCGACTCACCACGTCGCGTACTCCGCGCTCACGCTCGCACTCGGGCATCTGCTCACCGGCCATCCCGACCGTGGACTTGCCATCCTGGAACGCGCGTCCGGCGGGCCCGACATTCCGCTCGTTGCCGACAGCTGGCGCGCGTATTTCCTGGAGCTTCTTACCCGTTGTCGGCTCGCGCTCGGGCAACGCGACGCCGCACAACGAGCCGCCACTCTGGCCGATTCCAGCGCAAAGCAGGTCGGCCTCCCATTAGCGCGAGCGTTAGCGGATCGTGCCGCCGCCGCCGTCGCCCTCGACGCGGGCGATGCTCAATCGGCATCCGAGCTTGCGATTCGCTCAGCCGACACCGCCGAGACCGTGGGTGCTCCAATCGAGGCTGCCCTGTCCCGCACCCTCGCAGGACGATCGCTCGCTGCCGCCGGCGAGCGCGACCGCGCCAAGGATGAGCTCCAGCGGGCTGCCGCTGCGCTCGATTCCGTCGGTGCACAGCACTACCGCAATGCCGCCGAACGCGAGCTACGTCAGCTTGGCCTCACCATCCATCGCCGCTCACAGCCAGGTACCGCCGAAGGCGCAGGGGTGGATGCGCTCACCGAACGTGAGCTGGAGATAGCCCGGCGCATCGTCGACCGGCGCACCAACCGCGAGATCGCCGAGGAGCTGTTCCTCAGCCCCAAGACGGTGGAGACTCACATCCGCAATATCTTCCGCAAGCTCGGCGCCGATTCACGCGTGGAGGTGGCGAGGATCGTGGAGCGCGCCGACCGCCTTGCCGCATCAGCGTAGGCGTCCGGCGTCAGATCAGAATGTGGTGAGCGGCGGGAGCTCGCGCGAGCCGATTCGAGTCGTCAGCCGAGCTGTGGTCCGAACAGCTCCGCGCGCGACGTCGCGATCTCGGTGAGGTCCAGGAGCTCGTAGGTCACGCGGCATTCGGCGATCTCGACGTCAGGGTCGCTCAGATAGTCGCGATCCGGGCTGAGTCGGAGTGGAGCGCGTCGAGCCGCTCGACGTTGAGGCGCGTTGGCTCAAGGCGGGCAGTGCCTAACACGCCGCCGACGACGATGAGGCCCGGTCCCGATCCGAGGGCCTCGTAGGCGATCGTGGTCCCCTCGGCCGACGCGACGGCCGACGAGGTCCAATCGTTGCTGTTCATGGTTGGCGTTTCGCCGCGTGCGTGCGGGTTGTTTTGACTCGGGCCCTGGCGATCACTCGTGACCGGTCAGAGACCGACTGCCCGTGCGTCACCGTGTGGGGAAGCCGTCGCGGCCGGCGATCGCCGAGTCGGCGCATGTGCCCGTTACGGTGGCGCGCCTTTGCGTCGCGAAGGCGCTCGTCGATGATCGTCCTGGCCAGTTGCATGTGAAGGTGTGGGTGCATGCGGCGAGGATCCCGGTCGCCTGCCTTGATCGCATCGGCGTGCTCGCCAGTCGTCCCGCCCGACGACGAGCGCCGCTATCGCCTGCTCGCGGCTCCTGGAGCAGCCGTGAGATCGCGCCGCACTGCTTTGCCCGTCCGATCAGGACGACGCCCCGGCGTGCAACGACTGGTGGGATCGCCGATGTGAATCCGGGCACGGACGCGGATCATCAGCCGATCACAGCAACAATTCGGGAGAAGCGATGAGCCGTCATCTCTTGTACGTCACGACCCAGCAGCGCACCGCCGCACAAAGCCGGTTGCGATGAGTCATATCTGGACGGTGGCGCCGATCGCGCTTGTCACGCTGGCGGCGGTCGCGCCGCCGCACCGCCCGCGGCCGGTCGCCTCGGTGGGGTTCTGGCTGGGCTACCTGGTCAACGAGTTCCCGTTCTTCGCCTTCTGCTGGCTGGTGGCGTCGACGCTACTCGCGCTCGGGAACGAAAGGCTCGGCTCCCCGGGCGGGTTGGCGGTGCTCGCTCTGGCCGTTCTGACGGCGTGTGGCCTTGCGCTCATCATGTGGCGCGGGCTGCTGGCAGGCCCGGTTGTCGCGCGCGCCCTGAGCCGTGAGCTGGGTCTCGACGGACTGAATGGCTCATCGGTTGGTCGGGCGGGGTACCGGCGTGTGCCGGCGCGGGCCGTGTTGTGGCCGTTGCCGCTCCGAGCCCGCGACGTGCAGCGGGTCGCGAACGTCAGCTATGGCCCTGCCGGGCGGCGTAATCGACTCGATCTGTATCGCCACCGGTCCCGTCCCGCGGGCGCGCCGGTGCTGATCCACTTTCACGGCGGGCACTTCCGGATGGGCGGCAAGCGTCGCGAGGCCCGGGCTCTGTTCTATCGGCTCGCACGTCAGGGCTGGGTATGCGTCAGCGCGGACTATCGGGTCCGAAGGGCCGGCCGCTTTCCGGCATCGCAGGTGGATGCCAAGCGGGCGATCGCCTGGGTGCGCCAGCACGCGGGCGAGTACGGTGCCGGCCCCTCGTTGCTGGTCGTGGCGGGAGGCTCCGCGGGAGCGCATCTGGCCTCGATGGCCGCGCTGACGGCGAACGACCCTGTCTTTCAGCCCGGGTTCGAGGATGCCGACACGTCGGTTAGCGCCGCCGTCTGCCTCTACGGCTTCTACGGCAATCGCGACCTCGGGGGGCTGTTGCCGTCATCGCCGCACGCGTATGTTCGCCGCGACGCCCCCCCGTTCTTCATCGCGCATGGCGACAACGACACCTTCATCCCTGCCACATCAGCTGAGAGCTTCGTCGATGCGCTCCGCGGCGTCTCGATGAATCCGGTCGTCTACGCGCGACTACCCGGAGCCCAGCACTCCTTTGACCTGTTGGATTCGGTCCGCTTCCAGTATGTGATCGACGGCGTCGAGGCGTTCACGGCCCGGGTCCGGGCTCGCGGCGATCCGCCCAGCGCCCAGCTCACCACCGCCTGGCCGCCGAGCCGAGCCATACCAACTGAGGCCCCTCGAACGCGCGGCTTGCGGACGGAGCTGGCCTCATGACACGCGGAACGCCGGCTAGCGAACTAGGCGGGCCTGGCGCGACACTCACCGCTCGGCGCCAGCAGCAGCGGATTGTCAACCTCGCTGACCAAGGGAGGATTCATGGAATCCGCTCTGCTGGACGTCGCTTGTCCCCCCCGCTCACGTGTGACGCGACAGACGTCGACTGCGCTACCGATGCTCGGGTGCGACGGCCTCGAGGTCGTCGATGCTGCCGGACATGAGCGTGCGGATGTGCTTGGTGATCCGCTGGCGTGGCCAGTTCCACCAGGCCAGCGCCAAAAGGCGAGTGATGTCGTGGTCGCTGTAGCGGCGGCGGATGAGCCTGGCCGGGTCGCCGCCAACGATCCCGTAATCGGGGACGTCGTCGACGACGACCGAACCGGAGGCGATGATTGCCCCGTTGCCGATCTGGACGCCGGGCATCACCGTGACTCGGTATCCGAACCAGACGTCGTTGCCGACCGAGGTGTCGCCGCGTCCGGGTAGGTTGGCGATGAGATCGAAGTGCTCGGCCCAGGAGCCACCCATGATCGGGAAGGGGAAGGTCGAGGGGCCGTCCATGCGGTGATTGGCGCCGTTCATGATGAACCGCACGCCCTCGCCGAGTGCGCAGAACTTCCCGATTATCAGCTTTTCTGGCCCGTAGTGGTAGAGCACATTGCGCGTTTCGAATGCCGTCGGATCGTCCGGGTCGTCGTAGTAGGAGAACTCGCCGACCTCGATCAGCGGAGAGGTGACCAACGGCTTGAGCAGCACCACGCGCGGCTGGTCGGGCATTGGATTCAGCACGCTCGGATCGGCTGGAACGTTTGGCATCACGACTCGTGCCCGGCGTCGGATCGCCAGCCTTCCGCGTACCTCGCTGGACCGTCGCCTCTCTCCACCACCACCCATAGAAGCACTTCTCGCAAGCCCGATCGAAGGCGCTACCGTCGGTCGACGATCCCTTCGCAGGTATCGCACCCATCGTTTCCTCTTATCGGGCGAGCACAGGAGTGTGCTTCGATCGATCGGCTGCTCGAGGGTCTGCGCTGCGGACAGAGTGGATCCTTGGTCGTCCGGGGCGAGGCGGGAATGGGCAAGACCGCTCTCCTGGCGTACGCCGTCGAGCAGGCGAGCGACATGACGGTGCTTACGGTGACCGGCGTCGAAGGGGAATCGGACCTCGCCTTTGGCGGGCTGCATGGCCTGCTGAGCCCGGTGGTGGACGCGCTCGGCGGCGTCCCGGAGGCGCAGCGCGAGGCCCTGGCCGCGGCGCTCGGCTTGGCGGCCGGCGAGGGGCGCGATCGACTTCTCGTCTCCGCGGGCGTTCTCTCGCTACTGGCGGCCGCCGCAGAGCCAAAGCCGATCTTGTGCTTGGTGGACGATGCGCAGTGGTTGGACATCCCGTCCGCGAACGCACTGTCCTTTACCGCGCGACGGCTCGTCGCCGAGGACGTCGTGATCTTGTTCGGCGCTCGTGACGGCGAGCTGCGGCGCTTCGAAGCAGCGGGCCTAGAGGAGCTCGAGCTCGGTGGGCTCGAGCGCGACGTGGCCGCGATGCTGCTCGACCAGGTGGCGCGGGAGGCGGCTCCATCGGTGCGCGGCCGGTTGCTCGACGAGGCGGCGGGCAACCCGTTGGCGTTGCTGGAGCTTCCTGCCGGACTCTCGGACGCGCAGCTCGCCGGCCATGCGAGGGTGCCCGAGGCGCTGCCTGTGACCGACAGATTGCGGGCTGCGTTCGGGCAACGAATCGAGCGATTGCCCGAGCCGACCCGCGCCGCGTTGCTGATCGCCGCCGCGGAGGAGGCGGGCGAGCTGGCGGTCATCCTCCGCGCCGCGGCGGAGCTGGGGCTACCGCCGGACGCATTCGATCCTGCCGAGGAAGCGGGATTGGTGCGGACAGCCGGCGCCGCGCTGAGCTTCCGCCATCCACTCGTGCGCTCGGTCATCTATGAATCCGCGCCGCTGGGTCGGCGCCGGCGCGCCCATGCCGCCTTGGCCGTTGCATTGGAGCACGAACACCAGGGTGAGCGCGCGATCTGGCACCGGGCGATGGCGACCTCGACCACGGACGAGGAGGTCGCGGATGCGCTCGAGGCGTCCGGTCGGCGGTCGCAGCTGCGCGGCGGTCACGCATCGGCGGCGATTGCGTTCGAGCGAGCCGCGACGCTCAGCGAGGCCACCCCACCGCGCGCCAGGCGTCTCGCAGCGGCAGTCGAAGCCGCCTGGTTCGCGGCGCAAGTGGACAGAGCCCTGGAGCTCGTGAGCCGATCCCTGCCGCTGAGCGAGCGAGCGCAGCGTGCAGGGCTCTTGTACTGGAGGGGAGCGATCGAGGGGCAGAGCGGAGGGCTGCTCGACGGCGTCGCGACACTCCGCCAGGCAGCGGCGCTGAGTGAGGACCCGTCGCTGACCCTCAAGATCCTGCGAGACGGATGCGCGATGGCCGACCAAGCGGGCGCTCCGGACGAGGCACTCTCATTTGCTGAACGCGCCGCGGACGCTTCCTGTGTCGGCGAGATCGACCGGTTCACCAAGGCCTCGCTGACTGCGAGGGCGGCCGACCTGTCCGGCGACTATGTGCGCGGCAAGGCGCTGGCAGCCGAGCTCGTTGAGCTTGCAGAGCAGATCGACGTTCCGGTCTGCCTGATCTGGTCCACGCTCGCGGCAATCCGCGCTGGGATCGGCGAAGCCAGCCTGCGCCATGCCAGCCGAGCCGTGAGCCGCGCCCGCGATACCGGCGAGGTCACGACACTGCCTTTCTGTCTCCACGTGCAAGCGATGGCGCTGATCGGCCACAGCCGCTTCGACCTCGCCTACGCAAACTCCGAGGAAGGATGGCGGCTGGCGCTCGAGACCGGGCAGCCTTGGGCAGCAGGCTGGAATCTCGTGCACCTTGCGCTGATCGATGCACTGCGTGGTTTGGAAGAGCGCGTGCAGGCGCATGTCGCTGAGCTCCAAGCCCTGGTCGCGCACAGCGGCGCTACCCCGACGGTCCACTACGCCGAGCGTGTGCTAGGCCTGCTCGACCTGGGTCTGGGTCGGCCGGCCGACGCGACCGAGCGGCTGCTGAGAGCGTTCTCCATGGGGCGTCCCGACTCCGACCCGTCGTTCGTTTCTG
>CAWDJM010000015.1:0-228658 GCA_963802655.1 uncultured Solirubrobacterales bacterium
TAGGTCACGACAACCAACGACTGACCGCCGGCCGCAGATCGGCCAACGGTCGCGTCCGGTTGCACGTGCCCGCCGATGTGATCAAGGCCAAATGCGCCCAGCACATGCGAGGCGGCAAACCCGAGCGACGGACCGGGCTGATGAACGAGCGAGATTACGCGATCATCAGCCGCTACGGTGCCGATACCGGGGCATCGTCCAGTACTACCTACTGGCCGGTGACGTCTGGCGACTGAACCGGCTGCACTGGGTGATGCTGACCTCGCTGCTCAAGACGCTGGCCGGCAAGCACGGCTCGTCGGTCTCGAAGATGGCCCGCAAGTACGCGGCCACGATCGAAACACCGCACGGGCAACGCAAGTGCATGCAGGTTCGCGTCGAGCGCGACGAGGGCGGCAAACTGCTGGTCGCAACGTTCGGTGGTATTCCGCTCAGGCGGCAGAAGAACGCGGTCCTGATCGACCGCCAACCAGTCCGGGAACCCGCCCGCGGCAGCGAGCTGATCCGTCGGCTCCAAGCGGGGCGGTGCGAGCTCTGCGAACAAACGGCGAAGGTGCAAGTGCACCAGATCCGCAACCTCGCGGCGCTCAACAGGCCCGGCCAGCCGCAGCCCGAATGGGTGCAAGCGATGGCAAAGCGGCGGCGCAAGACCCTGATCGTCTGCGCCACCTGCCACGCCAAGATCCACCACGAGCAGCCAACCACGATCACGACATAGTCACTGGAGAGCCCGGTGATCGGAAACGGTCCCGCCGGGTTCGGGAGGGCGGCGTCGGAAAAGGACCCGCAAGGGCACCTCGCCGGCGTCGTACCTCGGCGAGCTGTCACCCCGGCGCGATCGAGCGGCGCTGGACGCGTCAGCGCGTGCTGGACGCGATGCGCGCTTGGCGCTGGCGCTACGGGAGCCTCCCGTCGTCCTACGACTGGTCGCGCACGCACGCCCTTCGCCGCGGAGGCGAGGCGCTCAAGCGACTCAGCGACGGCGACTGGCCGTCGGCGAGCGTCGTGACGAGCGTCTGCGGAACCTGGGCGGAGGCGCGCGTGGCCGTGGAGCACGGCGCAGCGACGCGCGAGCCTGACAAGGTAGGCGGCGACGCGCTGCCGTCGCGACCCGATGCGGTACCGGCGGGCCCCGCAGATCGGCCGTTCTAGCTGGGGATTCTGCGGGCCTCGCCCTGTACCTCAACTAGATGAGTGTGCAGCGGAACGGCGCGATCGCAACGCCGGCCGTGTCCGAGCTGGCCCCGAGGGGCGGCGCGGCGCGCACCAGCCCCCTGGTCCGACTGCCGCGCGACGATCAGCTGCCCGATCCCCTTGTGGATGAGCTTGCCGACAAGCTCTCGAATCGCCTGGCCGACCGGCTGGCGGACCGACTCGCGGGGAGGATGGGCGAGCTTGCCAACCGGGAAGAGACAAGGACCGCGATGAGGTGCCGCGGATCCCGGAGGGCGCCAAGTACGCGACCTCCGAGCAGCTCGCCGCCCGTTACCAGGTGTCGGTTCAGTGGGTCGAATCGCGCGCTGGGAGCCTCGGCGCCACCCCGATCAGCGACAGCACGAACTCGAAGCTCCGCTACCACCTCGCGACCGCGGATGCGTACATGGACGCGAGGCGACGCCGGCCTCCGGCCCGGGTTCGCGGCCCGGGCGGCCGCAAGCCCAAGCCGACGAAGCGCACTCACACCCGGACCGGGCGGCCGCTCATCGACGTCGAGTGAATCGCATCAGGCCGGGTCCTCGCCTGCTCCGCGCAGCCAGGCGACCACCTGCGCCCGCGCCTCGGGATCGCGCGGGAAGGTCTGCTGGTAGGCCTCGAGCGTCATCTTGGCCGACTTGTGGCCGGCCTGTCCCATCGCCCAGCGCTGGTTTCGGTCCGCCCACGCCCAGTACGTCATCGCTGTGCGCCTAAACATGTGCGGCGTCACGCGCGGTCCGGTCGGGTTTCCGTCGGCGTCGACACGCGCCGGCAGGGGGCGCTGCCCCTGTTCCTCCAGGAGCTGGGCGCCGAGATCGAGCACCGGCGCGAGCAGGCGGTTGCGGACGTTGTTGCGGTCGCGCTTGGTGCCAGCGGCCGACGCCCAGATGTAGTCGCCGGGGCGAGGGTCAAGCTCGACGCGACGTTGATCCAGTGTTGCGCGGACGATCGCCGGCAGCTCCAGGTGCCGCCGGCCGGCGCTCGTCTTCGCCTCCGGGATGAAGAGTCCCTGCGCTGAGAGATCTCGCCAGCGGGCTGCGCAGAACTCCGACACGCGCGGTCCGAGGAGGCCGAGGGCAAGGACGGCGCTGTAGCGCCCGTGCTGCGAGTAGGCATCCTGCGCCGGGTTGGCGTCGAGCGTCCGGGCGGCGTCGAGTAGCGCCTGCATCTGAACCGGGTGCAGCCACTCCCGGCTCGGATCGCCTCGTGGGAGCGAGCAGCCCTGTGTAGGGTCATCGATGCCGAGCTTGTAGCGGCGATTCGCCATCCGCACGATGTCGCGCATCCTGGCCAGGCAGCGATTGATCTCGTTGTTGCTGAGGCCCCGGGAGGAGAGGCTGACGAGCCCGCTGGCCGACGGGTCGAGGACCGTATGATGGCCACCTCGCTGCCCATAGCGACAGAGCAGGCGCCATTCCTCGGTGTCGAGCTGCGGCTTGAGCAGCTCGGGATCGCCGCGGACGTCGCTCTCGAGCTCGGCGAGCGCCTCGGCGATGTCCTGCAGCACGGCGCGCTCGGCCTGCTTGGTCGAGACGAACCTCAGCATCAAAGCCTCGTCGACCTCGGCGAGCGCGCGGTCCACGGTCCGCTCGGCGTCCGTGTAGGCCAGGAACGGGAGCAGGTGCTTGACGACCGGGGATCGATAGGCGGAGACGGTGTTCGGGTTCTCGTACCGGCTGAGCGCCTCCACGTAGTCGGTCGCGGCCTCGCGGACGGTCAGCGTGCCCGCGGCCTCGCCGTTGGAGCCGCCGTTGACGGCACCTGGGATCAGCGCAGTCCAAGCCTGTCGCAGCTGTGCGGCCGGCAGCAGCCTGTTCTCGAGCAGCTTCCGTGCGCGCGCCTCGCTCCACTCGGACGCCGGCCCAAGCATCCGCCGCTCGGTGCGGATCTTCACGTCGACGACAAGCGTGTCGTCGGCCAGACGGCGGTTCAGGATGCTGCCGGAGAGGGGCTTCGGCACGAGGGCCTATCGTACGTTTAGTGAACGGGAATCGTGAACAACGATACCAGCGCTCCGGAGGCGGGCCGCCCCACCAAACAAAAAAACCCCGTATCTACGGGGCTTTTTCTGATGGGCACGGCTGGGCTCGAACCAGCGACCTCTCGCGTGTGAAGCGAGCGCTCTCCCACTGAGCTACGCGCCCTGTCCGCGTGATTTTACGCGGCCGCGGGCCCGAGGATGGATCTAGAGCCGGACGAGGTTGTCCATCCGCACCCCGCGGGTGACGCCGCGCAGGTCGATGAACAGCGAGCTGCGCTCGGCCAACGCCGCGTAGTCGAGGTCCGGGTGGGCGGTGACCAGCACGACCGCGTCAGCCTCGTCGACGAACGGCTCGAGCGGCACGCTCTCCAGGCCCAGGTGCGGGAGCGAGGGCACGTAGGAGTCGTGGTAGTTGACGATCCCGCCGCGCTGCTTGAGCTCCCCCATGATCCGCAGCGAGGGGGATTCGCGGGTATCGCCGACGCCGCCCTTGTAGCTGGCCCCGAGGATCAGGATCTGGGAGCTGCGGACCGGCTTGGTCACGTCGTTGAGCGCGCGCTCGATTCGTTCGACGCAGTGGTAGGGCATCTGCTGGTTGACCTTGCCGGCGAGCTCGATGAACTCGGTGGCCATGTGGAACTCGCGGGCGCGCCAGGTGAGATAGAAGGGGTCGACGGGCAGGCAGTGGCCGCCCATGCCCGGGCCGGGATCAAACCGCATGAACCCGTAGGGCTTGGTCGCGGCGGCGTCGACCACCTCCCACATGTCGATGCCCATCCGGTCTGACAGCATCGCCAGCTCGTTGACCAGCGCGATGTTCACCGAGCGGAAGATGTTCTCCAGCAGCTTGGTCATCTCGGCGACCTCGGGGGTGGACACCGGGATCACGTAATCGCACACCCGTTGGTAGAGCGCGACGGCGCGCTCGGTGCACTCAGGCGTAATCCCGCCGACCACCTTGGGCGTGTTGCGCATCGTGTAGTCGGTGCGTCCCGGGTCGACGCGCTCGGGGGAGAACGCGACGTTGAGGCCCACCCCGACCCGCAGACCCCGGTGCTCGAGCAACGGCACCAGCTGCTCGCGCGTGGTCCCTGGATACGTGGTCGACTCCAGCACCACCAGCTGTCCGCGCTGGATCACGTGGCCAAGCGCCTCGCCGGCGGCCACCAGCGGGCCCAGGTCGGGCTCGCGGTTGGGCGTCAGCGGCGTCGGCACGCAGATCAGAACCGCGTCGGTCCGGGCCAGCGGCGCGTAGTGCGTCGACGGCTCGATCGAGCTCAGCACGGCCTGCAGGCGCTCCGAGGGGACGTCCTCGATGTACGAGCGGCCGGCCTCGATCGCCGACACCTTGCGTTCGTCCACGTCGACGGCGACGACCACGTCGCCGGCCTCCGCGAACGAGACGACCAGGGGCAAGCCAACGTACCCGAGCCCGATCACGCCGATTCGCATGACGTGACCCTATCGAGGTGCGCACCGCGAGTTCGCCAGCCCGGGCCACGTTGATCTCGTGTGAAGGGCGTCGTTGTCATCCCGGATCCCAGGTCCGGGGGGGATCCGCCACGGTCGAGCAGCCTCGACGCGCTGGCTCACGTCGCCAACCGCCCGATCGCCGACCACGTGCTCGACGCGCTGGGGGCGGCCGGTGCCGACGAGGTGATCGTCGCCTCCTCTGCCGAGCGCGCGACCGAGGTGCGGGAGTCGCTGGAGCCCAGCGAGGGGTCCAGCGGGCCGGCGCGCAGATACGTGGCCCGGGGCTCGCAGGTCGACGTCGAGGGCGCGCTGCGGATGGCCGCGCCGCTGGTCGACGGCTCCCCGTGCATCGTGCACTACGGCAGCGGGCTGCTGGGCGAGCCACTGGAGCAGCTCGTGGGCCGCGTGCCCGGGGCTTGGCCGGACGTGATCTTGGTGATGCACGCCGGGGATCCGAACACCCGGACGCTGCGGATGGCGCCGTTCGCCGCCCTGTCGGCGATGCCCGGCGAGCTCGGCGACGCCGCGCTCGGCGTGGCGGGGGTGTGCCTGTTCGGCGCCGACGGGCTGGCACGGGCGAGCGCTGCGGCCTGGGCCGCCGATCAGGAATGTGACTTCAGGAATGTGGCTGACCGGCTCGCGCAGCAAGGCGCCAGCTGGGACTCGATGCGGGTCAACGGCTGGCGCGAGTATGGAGGCGATCCGCTCGACCTGCTCGAGCTCAACCGGCTCGCACTGGACCGGCTCGAGAACGACCCGATTCAGCCCGGCAGCCAGGGCAACCGGATCGAGGGCCGCGTCCGGATCCACCCGCGCGCCACCGTGCGCTCCAGCGTGATTGTCGGGCCGACAGTGATCGGGCGCGACGCGCACGTCTCGGAGGCCTACATCGGCCCCTACACCTCGATCGGCTCGGGGGCGGTGATCGAGGGCGTCGAGATCGAGCGCTCGATCGTCGATGTGGGGGCATCGATCACGCACGTCGGCGGGCGCTTGGTGTCGAGCGTGATCGGCCGTGACGCCCGCGTCTGCCGCGACTTTTCGCTGCCTCGAGCGCTGCGGCTGCGGATCGGCCCGGGCGCCGAAGTCGCGCTCTGCTGAGGCGGAGGCGGGACGTGAAACGTCCCGTAGCGCGACTCACGTCCCGCCCCAGCCCGCCCGCCCACGTAGCCCGCGCCGCTAGAACACCACGGTCCGGTTCTCGACGACGATCACGCGATCGTCGAGGTGGCGGGCCACCGCCCGCGCCAGCACCACCCGCTCGACGTCGCGTCCGATCGCCGCCAGCTCCTTGGGATCGTCGCGGTGTGAGACCCGCATCACGTCCTGCTCGATGATCGGCCCCTCGTCGAGCGCCTCGGTGACGTAGTGCGCGGTCGCCCCGATCAGCTTGACGCCGCTCTGGTAGGCGCGGGCGTACGGATCGGCGCCGGCGAAGGCCGGCAGGAACGAGTGGTGGATGTTGATGACCGGCGCCTCGATGCCGTCCAAGAACCCCGGCGAGAGGACCTGCATGTAGCGCGCCAGCACGACCAGGTCGACCTCGCCGGCGAGCAGCTCAAGCTGCGCGCGCTCGGCCTCGGACTTCGTGTCCCGGGAGACCGGGATGTGGTGGTAGGGGACTCCGAACGCCGCCACCTCCTGATCAAGGTCGGGGTGGTTCGAGACCACCGCGACGACGTCCATCGCCAGCTCCCCGCGGCGCCAGCGCCAGAGCAGGTCGAGCAGGCAGTGGTCATAGCGCGAGGTGAACAACGCCACGCGCTTGTGCTGGCCCGCGTTGGTCACCCGCCAGCTCATGTCGAACCGCTCGGCGATCGGCGCGAGCTGCTCGCGGAGCTCGTCGATGCCGGACTCGAGCCCCTCGAGGTGGAACTCCATCCGCAGGAAGAAGCTCCCGCCCTCCGGATCGGTCGAGTGCTGATCGGAGGCGATGATGTTCGCGCCGGCGTCGGCGAGCGCGGTCGAGAGCGCCGCGATGATCCCGTGACCATCGCGGCAGGAGACGATCAGGCGTCCTACGTCTCGACTGGGCGGCACAGTGGCCGGGGACCCTATCTGGCTCGCGGCTTAGTGCTTCCCGCCATGGCGGGGAGCACTTAGGCGGACAGACGGCCCAGCGCCAGCGCGGCGAACTGCTGACCGACGCCGCACGGAGCGGTGATGTGCAGCACCTGGCCGCCCGGCACCGGCACGTACACCATCTGCGAGCCGAGCTTGCCGCACAAGCCGTGGCGCCCCTTGACCGTGATCTCGTGGCGCCTGGTCATGTGCTTGGTGGCCTGCGAGAGGCTCGAGGACTCGAGCGCCATCGTGATGTCGCCGTTGGCGCCTTTGGCGCCCTGAAGCCTGTAGACGCAGGTGGGCCCGAGCGGCGCCTCGGTGGTGCCCGAGATCGCGCCATCGGTGATCGTCTTGGCCTCGGACAGGCTGACGAGCTTGCACGGGTTCGGCAACGTGATCGCCGGATTGTGGTCGTCGTTGGTGGCGGGGTTGATCGCGGCCCGCTGCACGTGGTGGCCCTTGGTCACCGCGCCCTGCTTTGCGTGCGACGCGTGCGAGCCCGAGCTCGAGCCGCCCGACGCCGAGGTGGCGCCCGCCTCGGAGGCGGCCCCGGCGCTCTGCGCCTGAGCGACGCCCGTGTCGAGGTTGCTCGACACCGCGGTCTTCTGCGGGTGCGAGGCCGGCCCGGCGGCCTGGGTGGAGGAGTCAGACGACGAAGAGCCGCCGCATCCGACGAGCGCCACCGAGACGGCGCCAACCGCTACTGCGCCCGCAAGCTTGGTGATCCACACGTGTTGCTCCAATCGTTTGCTCATCGCTGTGCGACCCTCATCCGAACAACGGCTGGGTGCGTCCCGAACTCACGGATCCGATCAGGTGCCCGGTGCGAACAGCACGTCGACCCAGTAGTTGGTCGCGTTGAAGCTGTTCTGCGGGAAGCCCTGGGATCCGGCGAACACGCCGTTGGGCATGGTGCTGTTGGCCGGCGCGGTCAGCGGTCCGTTCGTCACCGCGGAGGCGAAGGCCTGCGAGTTGTACGAGTAGTGGCCGTTCGGGGCGAAGTAGCCGGCCACGTACGTGGTCCCGGCGGTCACCGCCACAGGCTGGCTGAACGTCACGGTCTGCCAGCCGGAGCTCGACTCGTTGGCCGCGGTCGAGTTGGCGGTGGCGAGCTGCTGCCCGCCGCCCGTCCACAAGCTGACCACGTGGGTGCCGGTGTTGGCCGCCGCCTTGTAGAAGCGGATGCCGGTGATGTTGCCCGACACGCTCGGGGTGAAGTTCACGCCCACCTCGGTCGCGCTGTTGTCGCCGCTGTCGACGTTGGCTGGCTTGGCCAAGTCGAACAGCGTGTCGTTCGGCGTGACCGCGGAGGTGGCCGGCGAATCGGTCGACCCGATCGCGTTGGTGGCGGTCACCTTGAACGTGTAGCTGGTCCCGTTGGTCAGCCCGGTCACGGTCGCGCTGGTCGCGCTGGCCCCGACCGGGACCGGAGTCCCGGCGTTGCCGCCCGTCGACGGGGTCACGGTGTAGCCCGTGATCGCGCTGCCGCCGTCGTCGTTGGGCGCGCTCCAGTCGACCTCGGCCTCGCCGCCGGCCGGCACCACCGACACGTTGGTCGGTGCCGTCGGGGCGGACGCGCCCTGCGGGGTGACCGCGTTTGAGTGGGCCGACTCCGGACCGTTGCCGTTGACGTTGGCCCCCTTGACGGTGAACGTGTAGGACGTGCCCGGGGTGAGCCCCTTGACGGTGGCCGTCGTCGCCGGCGGCGTGCCGTTGATCGTGGTCGGGGTCTGGGCGGCCGAGCCGATGTACGGCGTGACGATGTAGGACGTCGGGGCGCCACCGCTCGTCGGTGCCGTCCACGAGACCGTGGTCGAAGCCAGGCCGGCCGTGGCCGTCACACTGGTCGGAGCGCCCGGGGTCGAGGTCGGAAGGAACGTCACGTCGACCCAGTAGTTCGCGGCGTTGAAGCTGTTGTTCGGGAAGTCGTTCTGCCCGGAGTACATGTAGACGCCGTTGCCGCTGCTGCTGGCGCTCGACGGAGCGGTCAGCGGGCCGTTGGTCACGGCGGAGTTGAAGGCACTGCCGGTGAACGAGTAGTGGCCGCTGGGCGCGAAGTAGGAGGCCACGTACGTGGTCCCTGCGGTGACGCTCACCGGCTGGCTGAACTGGACGCTCTGCCATCCGGAGGCCGACTCGTTGCTGAACGTAGCCGTCGCGAGCAGCTGGCCGCTGGCGCTCCACAGGTCGCCGACGTGGGCACCGGTGTTGGTGCTCGCCTTGTAGAAGCGGATGCCGGTGACCTGACCGGACAGCGACGGGGTGAACTTCACGCCGAGGTTGACGCCGGAGGTGTCTCCGCCGTCGACCGTGGCCGGTGTGCCGAAGTCCAGCAGCGTCGCGGCGGGCGTCACGGCCGGGGAATTGGCCGACTCGGTCGAGCCGACGCCGTTGACCGCGGTCACCGTGAACGTGTAGCTGGCGCCGTTGGTCAGGCCGGTCACCGTCGCCGTGGTCTTGTCGGCGCCCACGCTGACCGGGGTCTGCGCGGTGTTGCCGAGGTACGGCGTGATCTTGTAGCTGGTGATGTTGCTGCCGCCGTCGTCGGTCGGGTCGGTCCAGTTGACCTGGGCCTGGCCGCCGGCAGTGGCCGCGGCGACGCCCGTGGGAGCGTTCGGCGCGGTGGCGCCGGTCGGGGTGACCGCGTTGGTGTGGCCGGACTCCGGCCCTGAGCCGTTGGCGTTGGCCGCGTGCACGCTGAACGTGTACGACGTGCCCGGGGTCAGGTTGCGGACGTTGGCGGTCGTCGCCGGCGGCGTCCCGTTGACGGTCGTCGTCGCCTGCGCGGCCGAGCCGATGTACGGGGTGACCACGTAGGAGGTGGGCGGGCCGCCGGTCGACGGAGCCGTCCAGGTCACGGTCGCCCCCGCCTTGGCGGCTGTCGCGGTCACGCCCGACACCGCGCCTGGAGCCGGCGTCGGGATGAACAGGACGTCGACCCAGTAGTTGGCGCCGTTGCCGCTGTTGGTGGGGAACCCAGCAGCGCCGTCGTAGGCGTAGACGCCGTTGGGCGAGCTGCCGTTGCCCAGCGCGGTCAGCGGGCCGTTGGTCACGGCCGAGCTGAGCCCCCCGCTGGTGTACGAGTAGTGCCCGTTGGGCGCGAAGTAGGACGCCACGTAGGTAGTGCCGGCGTTGATCGTGACCGGCTGGCTGAAGCTGACGGTCTGCCAGCCGGAGGTCGACTCGTTGCTGAACGTGGCCGAGGCGAGCAGCTGGCCGCTGGCGGTCCACAGGTCGCCCACGTGGGTGCCGGTGTTGGTGGCCGCCTTGTAGAAGCGGATCCCGGTGATCAGGCCCTGAGTGCTGGGCGTGAACTTGACGCCCACGTTGACGTCCCCGGCATCGAAGCTGTCGATCATCGCGGGCGTGGCCAAGTCGAAGATCGTGTCGCTGGGGGAGACGGCCGCGGACTTCACGGACTCGGTCGAGCCGATCGCGTTCGTCGCGGTGACCGTGAACGTGTAGGTGGTGCCGTTGGTCAGCCCGGTGACCGATGCGCTGGTCTGGGAGGCGCTGACGCTGACGGCCGTCTGCGCGGTCGTGCCGATGTAGGGCGTGACCTTGTAGCCGGTGATCGGGCTACCGCCGTCGTCGCTGGGGTCGGTCCAGTTGACCACCGCCGAGCCCGATGCGGCGCTGGCGCCGATGTTCGTGGGCGCGGTCGGCGCCGACTTGGGCTGCGGGGTGACCGCGTTGGACTGAGCCGAGGCCGCGCCGGAGCCGTTCGGGTTGGACGCCTGCACGGTGAACGTGTAGGACGTGCCCGGGGTCAGGCCCGAGATCGTGGTGTTGGTGGCGGGCGGGGTGCCGTTGATCGTCGTCGGCGTCTGCGCCGTCGATCCGATGAACGGGGTGATCGTGTAGGAGGTCACCGGGCCGCCGCTGGTGGGTGCGGTCCAGTTGATCGTCGCCGACCCCTTGCCGGCCGTGGCGGTGACGTTGGTCGCCTGGCCGGGCGCGGTCGCCGGCGCGAACATCACGTCGACCCAGTAGTTGGCCGCCCCGAAGGTCTGCGTCGGGAACGTGCTCGACGAGGAGTAGGCATACACGCCGTTGCCACCGGGGGTGTTGTTGTTCAGCGCGTGTAGCGGTGCCGCGTCGAGGCTGGCTCCGCCCAACGGCGTCGGCGCCGGGTTGGGGTAGAAGTAGCTGTTCGTGGCCGCGTAGTGGCCCACCGGCGCGTAGTAGCCAGCGACGTAAGTGGTGTTGGGGAGGATCGACACCGGGCTGGAGAACGTGACGGTCTGCCAGCCGGTCGAGCTCTCGTTGGTGAACGTGGCCGACGCCAGCAGCGTCCCGTCCGAGCTCCACAGGCTGCCGGTGTGGGTGCCGGTGTTGGTGCTCGCCTTGTAGTAGCGGATGCCGCTGACCTGGCCGAACGAGTCGGACTTGAACTTGACGCCGACCTCGATGCCGGAGTTGTCGCCCGCGTCGGGCGTGGACGGGGTCACGTTGGTGCCCCACAGCGAGCACGGGCAGTCGACGTTGACGGTCGTGCCGGCGCCGGGCGCGGCGATGTTGCCGCTGTCGTCGGTCGCGCGGACCTTGATCGTGGTCGAAGGCGAGCCATGTGCGATCCACGGGTACGTCCAGCTGACGGTTGTGGCCGCCTGGCCCGTCATCGTCGCCGGGTGCCAGGTCGAACCGCCATCGGTCGAGACCTCGACGCCCGCGACGACGCCGCCGCCGGCGTCGGTCGAGCTGCCCGAGACCGTGACCTTGCTGCCGTCGGTCAGGTGCTGGCCGGCGGTCGGCGAGCTGATCGTCGACGTCGGCGCGGTCTTGTCAGTCGATGCGGTGGCGGGCTGAAGCCCGGCGATCAGCGTCTGCGGCTGCACGCCCATGTCGGCGAACAGGTTGACGGTCGCCTGCTGCATGTTCTTGTCCTGGGGGACGTTCTCCGGGTTCTCGTCATCGAGACCCCAGGCCCACTGGACCGTGCCCGCGCCGAACACCAGAGCGCCGCTGGGCGCGCGGTAAAGGGTGAGGTTGTGCGTGGCGGTGCCGCCGTCCTGCGTGGTGCTGCCGTAGTCGGTGAACAGCTGCAGCCCGCTGGCCGTGGTGGACGAGAGGTCGAACAGACCGGCCGGCCTGAAGCCGTTATCGGCGTCGATGTCCCACTCGTAGCCGAGCGTGTCCTTGGCGAGCGACAGCGTCTGCGTCGAGCCGAGGCTCGCCGCGGCGGTATTGCGCCAGAACCTGAGCTTGCCGTACTTGCCGGGCACGGTGATCGTCGCGGTCCCCGCGTTGACCCAGAACTCCTGCCCGGTGAGCGCGTTGGTCGGGTGGCCGCCGTCGGCGGGCGGACTGAAGCGCGGGTCGGCCCAGGCTCCGGTCCACACCGTCGGATCGAGCGGATCGACCGGGGCGGCGAAGTGCGTCTCCTTGTAGGTGACCAGCGTGCGGTAGGAGGTGTTGGACCCGTCGATGCTGTTCTCCCAGCGGGTCTTCCAGAACACCTCGTTGCCGCTGAAGAACGCCAGGTTGACTCCGGCGGCTTCGGCCGCCTCGACGTTCTTGCGCTGCTGGCCCGACCAGTACTCGTCGTGGCCGGAGGAGATGAAGAGCTTGTGGTTCAGCAGCAGGTTGCCGCTGCGGTCGGTGTCGGCCTCGGCGATGTAGCTGACGTCGTAGCCGTTGCGCTCGAGGAAGCGAATCATCGGGTACTCGGCGTAGTACGGATTCGCGATGCCGCCGTCGTCGGTGAACGTGAACGGGCGGTTATAGGAGACCTTGTAGGCGGCCTTGTAGGCCAGCGGGTTGCCGGAGGGGCAAACCACCGTGCACTGGTACAGGCTGTTGCCTCCGTAGGTGTTGTAGGCCTCCCACGAGGCGTCGGACGTCTGCACGACGACTGCCGAGTGGCTCGCGTCGTTGCGCACCACGAATGGGATCTGGCTGTCGGCCCCGGCGGCGTCGTCGCGGACCAGGTGTGCGATGTACAGACCGGAGATCGCGTCGGCGGGCACCGCCCAGGACGCCGACACCGACCAGTTGCCGCAGTCGACCAGCCCGGTCGTGTTCGTGGTGTCGGTCTTGCACGCCGGCTGCGTCTGGGGGAGCGTCGCCGTCGGCTTCATCGCTGACACGATCTTGCGAGCGCCGTTACCGCCGTAGTAGCCCAGCCGCAGGATGTCGATGTGGTAGTTCTTCGACGGGGTGTTGATCTTGAACTGGATCGTCTGCCCGGCATTGACGCTCATCTGCGTCGCGAAGCCCTGGATCGAGGGATCGCCGTTGCCGTCGATCTGCCAGTCGGTCTCGGGGTCGCCCGGAAGCGCGTTCTCGCACGCGATCTGGTTCGGGCCGGCGGGGCACGACGAGAACGCGTCCGCCGCGCGGGACACCCCCGGGGTGGCCAGCAGGACCGCCGCGGTCAGGACCGCGGCTGCCAGCAGTACGAGTCGCCAGCGGCGTCCCGGCATACCGTCGGTTACAGGACGCACTTCGCCAACGCTCATGAGAATCTCCATGTCGTATGAACGCGGGCTGGGAGGCCTTACTCGCGCGCGGGCGAGTATGAGAAAAGTAGTTCCTGCTCGACGCGGCTCGTAGGCCCTGCATCCGATCGATCGGTTTCCCGGGCCCGCTCGCGCCCACGCGCGGGATTAATCCCGCCAAATCCCATTGGAGCCCCGGCGAAAGGAGTCGACGGCCGCGCCCGTTCTATTGGCGAGCAAATGTCGAGAAGGAGATCGCATTGATCAACCTCGCTGTAGTGGGCTACGGCTACTGGGGCCCCAACATCGTTCGTAACGTGATGGAACGCGCCGAGCTCTCCATGTGGGGACTTTGCGAGCTAGATCCCGACCGGAGCGCGAAGTTCAGCAGCCGTTACCCCGGCGTGCACACGTGCGCCGACTTCGACGAGATGCTGGCCGACCCGGCGGTGGACGCCGTCTCGATCGCCACGCCGCCGTCGACTCACTTCCCGCTCGTGCGCAAGGCGCTCGAGGCCGGTAAGCACGTGCTGGTCGAGAAGCCGCTGGCCACGACCGCAGCCCACGCGCAGGAACTCGTGGAGCTGGCCGACCGCAGCGGCCTGGTGCTGATGCCCGGCCACACGTTCCTGTACAGCCCCCCGGTCAACAAGGTGCGCGACCTGATCGCGTCCGGCGAGCTGGGCGAGGTCTACTTCGTGACCTCGTCGCGGATGAACCTCGGCATCTACCAGGCCGACGGGGTGGTCAAGGACCTCGCTCCGCACGACCTGTCGATCCTCCTGTACTGGCTCAACGAGCCGATCGTGGAGGTCGCCACGTCGGCGCGCAGCGTGATCGAGCCGGGCGTGCCCACGACCGCGTTCATCACGCTCACGTTCGCCAGCGGCACCACCGCAAACGTCCAGATCTCCTGGCTGGCGCCGCGCAAGGTGCGCGAGATGATCATCGTCGGCAGCCGCAAGATGGTGCAGTACGACGACGCGGCGATGGATGAGACCGTCCGCATCTACGACCGCGGCATGGAGCTGTCGGACCCGGAGAACTTCGGCGAGTATCAGCTCACGTACCGAAGCGGCGACATGATCGCCCCGCGGCTGGAGGCGGCCGAGCCGCTGGGCATGGAGCTCGCGGACTTCGCCCAGGCGATCGAGACCGGCTCCACGCCGCGCTCGCACGCGCAGCTGGGGCTCGAGATCGTGCTTGCGCTGGAGGCGGCCAACGAGTCGCTGCTGCGCGGCGGACAGCCGGTGGCCGTCAACCGTGCGCTGGAGCCCGCGACCACATAGGTCATGGAAGCCGAAGGCTCCCACGAGAAGTCCCTGCTGAGCAGGGCCTCCGGGGCTTACGCCTGGAGCTTTGCCAATACGATGCTCGGGCGTCTGGGAACGCTCGGGATCGGGATCGCGCTGGCGCGGCTGCTCGGGCCCAAGGAGTTCGGGACCTACGCCGTCGCACTGATTGCGCTGATGGCCGTGCTCAGCTTCAACGAGCTCGGCGTCAGCCTGGCGATCGTCCGGTGGCCGGGCAAGCCGCAGGCGATCGCCCCGACCGTAACCACGATCTCGCTGGTCGCGAGCACGATCATCGCCCTGGTGACGTTCGCGCTGGCGGGCCCGTTCTCGTCGGCGATGGGCGAGCCGAGTGCCACCCCGGTGGTGCAGGTGCTGGGGTTGACCGTGATCCTCAGCGGCGCGGTTGCCTCGCCCGCGGCGCTGATGGAGCGCGAGTTCAAGCAGCACACCCGGATGCTGATCGACCAGGTCACAGTGTGGGTCGGGGCGCTGACCTCGATCGGCCTGGCGGTCGCCGGGTCGGGCGCGATGAGCCTGGCGATCGGTCGTCTGGCGGGCGCCGGGATCGGCGCGATCCTGTTCGTGACGCTGTCGCCGGAGCCCTACCGGATCGGCGTGAACCGCGAACAGGTCCGGCCGCTGCTGAAGTTCGGCCTCCCACTGGCGGGAGCCAGCGTGGTCGTGTTCGCGATCGGGTTCGCCGACCAGATCGTCGTCGGCAAGATGCTCGGCCCGACAATGCTCGGCTTCTACGTGCTCGCCTTCAACCTCTCTCAGTGGCCGATCATGGTGTTCTCGCAGCCGCTGCGCAACGTCGCTCCGGCCACGTTCTCGCGCCTGCAGCACGAGCCCGAGGCGATGCGCAGCGCGTTCCGCGGCCTGATCGGGCTGCTGGCGGCGGTCGCGTTCCCGGTCTGCCTGCTGCTGTCGGGCGCAGCCGGGCCGATCATCGGGACCGTCTACGGCTCCGCGTGGGCGCCGGCCGCGGCCGTGCTCGCCTGGCTCGGCGTGCTCGCCGCGTTCAAGATCCTCTACGAGCTCGCCTACGACTACCTGGTCGTGATCGGCGCCTCGCGCGCCATCCTGGTGCTGCAGATCGTCACGCTGGCGTCGCTGATCCCGGCGCTGATCATCGGCGTGATGATCGCCGGCATCACCGGCGCCGCAGCGGCTCAGGTGGCCGTCGCCGCGGGCGTGATGCTGCCGCTGTACGTGTTCCTGTTCGCGCGTGCCGGCTTGCACCCGCGCCGGCTGCTGGGGAGGATCTGGCTGCCGGTGGTGATCGCCGCCAGCGTCGGGCTGAGCGCGCTCGGGATCAGCGAGGCGCTGCCGTCGAACCTGCCCGCCTGCATCCTCGCCGGCGTCGTCACGTTGGTTGCCCTCGCCGGCCTGATCTTCCGCGACCGCGACGAGCTCAGCCGGCTGCGCGGCGGCAACTGGGTCGCGTCCTGAAGACGTCATGACCGTCGCGCTCCCGGATCCACAGCGGCTGCACACGCACTACGACGAGTTCAGCGGGCTCGTGGCCACCGCTGCGGACCACCTGCGGCGCGGCCGGCTCGAGGCCGCTGCCGCGTACGCGCAGATGGCCGGTCACTATGCGTGGATGAACCACACGGGGGCGTTCGCCAGCCCGGAGCTCGAGGCGCTGCTGGCGGCGCTGGGCGCGCGCCTGCGCCAGGCGCCACGGCGCTCGGCCCGCCGGTCGCCGCCCCGCGAGGTCCTGCACGTCGTCACCCAGTGCTACGGGACCGGCGGCTCGACGCAGGCGATCGCGTGCTGGATCGAGCAGGACTCAGAGCGCCATCACCGCGTCTGCATCACCCGCCAGCGCGGGGCGCCGCCGCCGGACAAGATCCGCGCGCCGCTGTACTCCGACGCCGACTTGATCCGACTCGACACCGAGCGGGGAGGCCTGATCGAGCGCGCCGCGAGGCTGCGCGCGCTGGCCACCGAGGCCGACGTCGTCGTCCTGCACCCGCATCCGTACGACGTCGTGCCGGTGATCGCGTTCTCGGGCGCCGACGGGCTACCGCCGGTCATCTACGTCGACCACTGCGACCACGTGTTCTGGCTGGGCACGAACATCTCGAGCGTGGTCATGCACATGCGCGACAGCGGCCGCCGGCTGGCCGCGGCGCGCCGCGGGTTCGATCCGGCCCGTTCGGCGGTGGTCGCGCGGCCGCTGCGGCCCGCCGGGCGGACCACCAGCCGCGAGGAGGCCAAGCGGGCGCTCGGCATCGACCCCGACAGCGTGCTGCTGGTCACTGCCGCCGACGGAACCAAGTACCGGCCCGTGAGCTCGCCGAGCTTCCTCGAACTGGTCGTGCCCGTGCTGGAGCGCCATCCGCGCGCGATCCTGCACGCCGCCGGGCCGTCGCCCGAGGGCGAGTGGGAGCGGGCCTCCGAGCGCACCGGCGGGCGGCTCCGAGCGCTGGGGATGATCCCCGACGTCAGGCAGCTCCAGTCGGCCGCCGACGTGTACCTCGACTCGTATCCGTTCTCGTCGCTGACGTCGCTGCTGGAGGCCGGGAGCCTCGGGGTGCCGGCGATCACCTATCGGGGCCACCCGGAGGACTGCGGCGTGCTCGGCGCCGACACGCGCGGCGTTGACGAGCACATGGTGACCGCTTCTGACCCCGCCGAGTTCGAACACGCGCTCGCCGGCCTGATCGCCGACCCGCGGCGCCGCGAGCAGCTCGGCGAGGACACCGAGCGCGCGATCCGCGACACCCACACGGGCGATGGCTGGCTGCACTCGGTCGAGGAGCTGTACGCGCTGGCCGCGACGGCGCCGCCGCCGGCGCCGGGCGGTCCGGTCGTGCGCGCCGACGGCAGGCTCGACCTGCTGGTCGACATGGTGATGACCCAGACCGGCTTTGCTCAGGGCGTGCCGGGCGCCACCCGCGACCACCTGGCGCTGCTCCCCGCTCGCGATCGGCTCGCGGCGTGGGCCAGGCTGACCCGCAACGGCACGCGGCCGCCCCACGGCAACGTCGTGCCGGAGTGGATGCTGGCGCGCGCCTGGCGCTACCGCCAGCTGGCCCGTCAGGCCGGCCAGCTCGCCGGTCGGGCCGCCTGACCGCTGTCCGTCGGGTGGGCCGCGGGGGTCCACCTTCCCCGTGGGAATCCCGATCGCCCAGGGGCTATTAGCCCCGCAGCAGATCGAGCGCCCGCATCCCCACCGGCGTGGCCTGTGGCCCCAGCCACTGGGCGGGGATCATCGTCGGCGTGGCCCCGATCAGCATCCAGTAGCCGGTCGAGGTCCGGTAACCCAGGATCCGGCGCTCGGCCGGCATCTGCTCCGCGAGCGCTCGGAGGTCGCCCAGCTCGAGGTTCGTGATCAGGACCGGGCCGCTCGCCCCCGAATCGGCGACCGCCGCGGGCACGCCGGCCACCGGGGCTGAGGTCACGAACACCGGCCGGCCGAGACGGGTCAGCGCGAGCGGCCCCGGCCGCTCGTCGGCGAACGAGCCGTAGCCGTCGGCATTGACGACCAGCAGCGGCGTCTGAGGCGGGACCCGCGCGATCAGGTCGTCGACGTCCAGCCGGATGTCGGCGAGCACGCAGGCGCTGCCGCCGGCGGCGCGTCGCCCGGCGATCGCGTCACGCGACTCGATCAGCCACCGTAAGCGCCAGCGGTGCTCGTCGAGCACCGTCACGCGATCCCGCGGGCGCGGCGGACCTCCGACCTGCCCCTGGGGGGTCATCACCGGCATCGCCTCGGGGTAGCGCTCGGCCAGCGCGGCGTAGGCCACCTCGAGCCGGTCCAGATTGACCGTCAGGCTGTTATGGGTCAGCGGGATGTCGGCGACGCACACCCGGCGCCCCCCGGCACGCGTCCGCAGCCCGTACTCGACCGCGTATGCGTGCCAGGCCAGCTCGGGGTCCTCGGCCAGCGGCTCCCGCTGCAGCGCGGCGCGCGCGACGATGAACAGCACCTCGTCGACGCAGTCGACCGCGGCTGGCTCGGCGACCGGCTCGCCGAGCAGGAACACCCGGTCGCGGACGCGCCCGAGGTAGCGCTCGTTGGCGGTGGGCCCGATCGCGCCGAGCAACCCGATCCCGTCGTCGGCGGCGAGCATCCCGGCGGCCTCCTCGAGCGCGGCCACCGAGTGCAGGTAGACGTCCTGGTGAACGAACACGACGTGTTCGTGGGCGGCCTGGGCGGCGCCGTGGTTGAGCGCGGCGCCGGCGCTCGCGAACGCCCCGCCGGTGTTATCGATCGGCAGGTACTCCGAGTCCGGCGCCTCGGCGCGATGGGCCTCGAACGAGCGGTCCAAGCAGTCGCGGCGTACGTCGGGGTCGTTGAACACCGTGACGATCGACACTGGTGTTCGCCGGGTCCCCACGAGCCGCAGCCTAGTGACTCAACGTCGGCGCTGGCCGGGCCCGGCCGACCTAGGACTGGGCGCCGACCAGCGCGGGCGTCTCGGCGGCGATTCGCGGCGCGGGCTCGGCCGCGACCGTCGGCGCGGGCTCGGCCGTGGGCCGACGCCGGTCCTTGCGCTCCAGGAACGGGCGCTCGATGTAGCGATAAGAGAGCATCACCACGACCGCGGTGATCGCGATCGCGGCCAGCTTCGCGCTCCAGTGACCAAGGCCCCAGCGCGTGTCGATCGCCACGAAGATCGGGAAGTGCCACAGGTACAGCCCGTAGGAGCGCTTGCCCACCCCGGTCATGAAGCGGGTACCGAGCGGGGCCGTCACCGGCGTCGCGGCGCGTAGGCAGGCGTAGATCACGGTGCAGGTGAGGATCGAGATCAGCGGCCAGCCGATGATGAAATTGACGTTCTCCGAGGTGCCGGTGATCGCCAGCATCGCCAGCAGACCCAGCCCGGCGAGGACGCCGGCGATCGATACGGGGCTCACGGCGCGGACCTTGGGCAGCGCTCCGGAGAGACTCGGCGTGGCCACGAAGATCGCCAGCAGCGCGCCGATCAGCAGCTCGACCGCCCGGGTCGGGGTCGCATTGGAGGTGATCCGGGGCGGGGCACCGATCACGGCCAGGCCAACGACCAGCAGCCACGCCAGCACCACCAGCCCGGCGACAGCGGCCAGCAGCGAGCGACCGTTCCAGCCCAGGCGGCGCAGCAGCAAGTACAGCAGCGCCGGCCACACCAGGTAGAACTGCTCCTCGATCGACAGCGACCAGGTGTGCCCGAGCATCCCCAGCCCGGTTCCGGTCAGGCCGGCGGCCCAGTTGGCCATGTACACGCTGCTGACCGCGGCCCCCTTGAAGGTGCCGCCGTAGCTTCCGGTGAACTCGAGCAGCACGCAGAAGATCAAGACCGCGAAGTACGCGGGCAGCAGCCGCAGCGCGCGGCGGCGGTAGAAGTCGGCGAAGTTGAAGCGCCCTCCCGGCTTGTTGCGCGACAGCAGGATCGACGTGATCAGAAAGCCGCTGAGCACGAAGAAGATGTCGACGCCGATGTCGCCGTCGCCGAAGCCGCCGATCCTGGCGTGGAACAGCAACACGGCGCCGGCGGCGACGGCCCGGATCCCGTCGAGCGCCTGGACGTGGCCGAGACGACGACCCGTAATTGGGTGGTCGTTGGCGGGAATCTAAGCGCTCCTGAGGTCGGAGTCGTCGCCGTTCTCCGGGGCCTGCTCGCCCGCGGGCCTGGCGGCGACCAGCGACGGGTAGTCGGGCTCGAGCCAGTCGTCGCCCCAGGCACCGTCGTTCTTGGGGGCCGGCTCCGGCCGGGGAGCGGTCTCGCCATCCTCCTCGGCGCCGAGGTCGTCGGCGATCCCGAACGGCAGGTCCTCCTTGACCCAAGCCTCGCGCTCGTCGGCGGCGCGCCAGTTGCGGATCAGCGCGACGACGCCGAGGATCGCGAAGCAGCCAAGGACGAACACGAAAATCATCGCGATCACGGCGATGATCTTGCTCGGGCCCTGAGAAACCGTGTGCGCCTGTGAGACGCCGAGCCCGTTGACCTGGAGGCGCTGGGCGTCGGGGATCCGCTCGGCGGCGGCCTTAGTGCTGAGGTAGTTACGAAGCCCGACCACGGCCCCGTTGGCGAGCTTGGTGGCCGTGGCGGCGTCCTGCGCCTGAGCCTGGACCTGAATGATCGGCAGCGCGTCCTGCGTGTTGTCGGTCAGCACCTGGGTGGTGAGCACGGGTGCGTTGGGGTCCTTCGGGCTCGCGGGCGTGGTCACCGGTGGATTGGTGCCGCCGGACTTGGCGACTCCCACGATGTCAGCCGCATTCAGCCCGGCGGCCTGGGCGATCTCCGCCTTGACGTCGCCGTCGGCCATTACGCTGGCGAGCACATTCGCGCGGACGCCGAGGGTGTCGGAGCCCTTCGGCGCCACGTCGACCACCGCAGAGCTGGGCGTGTCGACAAGGATGCTCGTCGTGGCCACACCGACGCTGTGCTGGCGAGGCTTCGGCGGGAACGTGGCCTGGTACATGATCAACAGGCCGACGAGCAGGGCAACGATGCCGACGCCCAAGACGAGCGCACGGCGGCGCCAGAGCTCGCGGAGAATCGTGACTGTGTCCATCAGGCTGATCTACCTATTCCGTTCGCTTGACCCGACATCCGGGGCGGATCGTCGATCCCTTCCTTCCTGGCACTAACGCGGGGCCGCCCGAGCTTCTTTTGCCTCTGAGCCCACTCGGGGATTCGCCGCCGCGCGAAAGAGGGGCGCCGGCCAGGCCGTTTATGCGGTGATGCAGAAGCGATCGATCAACTTGACGTTCCACGGCATCGGCGAGCCGCCGCGAGCGCTCGATCCGGGCGAGGAGAACGTGTGGGTGGCCCACGACCGGTTCGTGGCGCTACTGGACTCCGTCGCCGGCCGCGAGGACGTGCGGATCACGTTCGACGACGGCAACGCCTCGGACGTCGAGCAGGCGCTGCCGGCACTGGTCGATCGCGAGCTCGACGCGACCTTCTTCGTGGTCGCCGGCCGCCTCGGCGAGCCTACGTTCCTGGACGCGACCGGCGTCCGCGAGCTGGCCGCCGCCGGGATGGGGATCGGCTGCCACGGGATGCGCCACCGCCCGTGGCGGGGCCTCGCCGAGACCGAGCTGCACGAGGAGCACGTCGAGGCCAAGGCGATACTCGAGCAGATCGTGGAGCTCCCGGTGGTGCTAGCGGCGTGCCCGTTCGGCTCCTATGACCGGCGCGTGCTCCGATCCCTGCGCGGATCCGGCTACCGCCGGGCGTACACCAGCGACCGCGGCACCACCGGCCCCGGCGACTTCCTCCAGGCTCGCAACACGGTCGGCCCCGACGACCGGCCCGAGCTGCTGTCCGTGATCGAGTCGCTCGACAGCAGCCCGCGCACCGCGATGCCCCGACGCGCCAAGCTGGCGGTGAAGCGGTGGCGGTGACAACGGCACCCAAGCAGCGGACCGAGGTTCGGCCGATCGGCCTCGACGACATCGGCGCGGTGGCCGGGTTCATGCACGAGCACCTCAACCAGCGGGTGTCCACCGGTGCGTGGGCGCGCGCAGTCGAGGTGCCCTGGGAGGACGACCGCCCGAACGCCGGGTTCATGCTGCTGGCCGGCGATCGGATCGTCGGTGCCCACCTGGCCTTCTACTCCCAGCGGATGATCGACGGCCGCAGCGAGCGCTTCTGCAATCTGGGAGCGTGGTGCGTGCTCGAGCAGTACCGCCTCAACGGCCTGAAGCTGCTGACCTCGCTGCTGGGCCAGGACGGCTACCACTTCACCGACCTGTCCCCGAGCGGCAACGTCATCGGACTGAACAAGCGGCTCGGGTTCGAGTTCCTTGACACGACGACCGCGCTGGTCCCGAACCTGCCGTGGCCCTCGGTGCCCGGGCGCTGTCGGATCATCTCCGACCCGGAGGCGATCCGCGCCCGCCTGAGCGGTTTCGAGCACCAGATCTACCGCGACCACGTCGGGACCGCCGCGGCCCGTCACCTGATCCTGACTCGCGGCGACCAGCAGTGCTACGTGATCTTCCGTAAGGACTGGCGCCAGGGTCTGCCGGTGTTCGCCACGGTCCTGTACGCGAGTAGTCCTGATCTGCTGATCGAGCTGATGCGCCCGCTCGGCCGCCACCTGCTGCTGCGCCACGGAGCGGCCGCCACGCTGCTCGAGCGCGCGGTGGTCCCGGGCCGGCCAAGGCTGTCGTTCCAGGTCGCGGACAATCCGCACGTGAAGATGTTCAAGAGCCCGACGCTGGATGCCGATCAGATCGACTACCTGTACAGCGAGCTCGAGTGCGTTTCGTGGTAAGCGCGCCGCAAGCCCGAGAAAAGAGAGACCGCACGATGCACTCCCAGCTTCACCAGATCGTCGCCGACATGGCGGACCGGCGAGGCGACGCTCCGGCGTTGACGTTCAAGGACGAGACGGTTACCTACGCCGAGCTCGCCGAGCGGGCGACGCGGTTCGCCGCCGGCCTGCAGGAGCTCGGGCTCACTCGCGGCGACCGGGTGGCGATCGCGCTGGACAAGCGAATCGAGACGGTCGTCTCGGTGGTCGGCACCTCGGTGGCAGGCGGCGCGTTCGTGCCGGTCAACCCGGTGCTGAAGGCCGGGCAGGTCGCCCACATCCTGCGCGACTGCAGCGTGCGTGTGCTGATCACGACCGCGCAGCGCCTGGCGGTGCTGCGCGAGGAGCTCGCCGACAGCGCCGTGGAGCACGTGGTCCTGGTCGACAAAGTGCCCGAGGACGAGGGCCTGGACCTTCACGACTGGCAGTCGTTCGGCGCCGGGGCCGAGGTCGTCGCGCCCGAGGCGATCGACGTCGACATGGCCGCGATCTTCTACACCTCGGGCAGCACCGGCAAGCCGAAGGGCGTCGTGCTCTCGCACCGTAACCTGCTCACCGGCGGCGCCAGCGTCAGCCAATACCTCTCCAACCACGGCGACGACGTGATCTTGGCCGCGCTCCCGCTCAGCTTCGATGCCGGCTTCAGCCAGCTGACCACGGCGTTCACGGTCGGGGCGCACGTCGTGCTGGTCAACTACCTGCTGCCCGCCGACATCGTCCGGCTGTGCGCCAAGCACAAGGTCACGGGGCTGACCTGCGTGCCGCCGCTGTGGATCCAGCTGACCGAGCAGGAGTGGCCGGCGGAGGCGACGCGCTCGCTGCGCTACTTCGCCAACACCGGCGGCCGCATGCCGCGGGCGACCCTGACCAAGCTGCGCGAGATCTTCCCGCAGGCCAAGCCGTATCTCATGTACGGGTTGACCGAGGCGTTTCGATCGACCTACCTGGACCCCGCCGAGGTCGACCGCCGGCCGGACTCGATCGGCAAGGCGATCCCGAACGCTGAGATCCTTGTGGTCAGGCCCGACGGCACCCGCTGCGAGCCCGGCGAGGAGGGCGAGCTCGTCCACCGTGGCGCGCTCGTGGCGCTGGGCTACTGGAACGATCCGGAGCGGACCGCGGTGCGGTTCAAGCCGGCGCCGGGCCAGGACCCCTCGATCCCCAACGTGGAGCTGGCGGTGTGGTCCGGCGACCTCGTCAGGGCCGACGCGGAGGGCTTCCTGTACTTCGTCGGGCGCAACGACGAGATGATCAAAACGTCCGGCTACCGGGTCAGCCCGACCGAGATCGAGGAGGTCGCCTACAGCACCGGCCTCGTCCGCGACGCGGTCGCGCTCGGCGTCGAGGACCCGCGGCTCGGCCAGCGGATCGTGCTGGTGGCCAGCCCGGCCAACGGTGAGCTCGAGCGTGGTCAGGTGCTGGCGGCGCTCAAGCAGCAGCTGCCCGGCTACATGGTCCCCAGCGACGTGGTGGTCCGCTCCGAGCTGCCGCGCTCTCCGAACAACAAGTTCGACCGCAACCTGCTGCGCCAGGAGCTGGCGGCATGAGCGAGGCCGCGGTCACCGACCGCCGCCGTGAGCGCCGCGTCGACTGCGACAGCGTCGGCGGGATCCCGCTGGACCGGCTCGCCGAGCGGGTCGGCGGGACGCCGTTCTTCGCCTACGACCGCCGGCTGCTGACCGAGCGCATCGAGCTGTTGCGGGCGACGCTGCCCGCCGGGATCGACCTCAGCTACGCGGTCAAGGCCAACCCGATGCCCGCGGTGGTCCAGCACCTCAGCGGGCTGGTGGACTCCTTCGACGTGGCCTCCGCGGCCGAGATGCTGGTCGCGCTCGACACGCCGATGCCATCCGATCACGTCAGCTTCGCCGGCCCGGGCAAGACCCCGGCCGAGCTCACCCAGGCGATCGCCGCGGGCGTGACGATCGAGATGGAGTCAGAGACCGAGGCCGAGCGCGTGGCGATGATCGGCGCGCAACTGGGAATCCGGCCGCGGGTGGCCGTCCGCGTCAACCCCGACTTCCAGGTCAAGGGTTCCGGGATGCGGATGGGCGGTGGGCCGCAGCAGTTCGGCGTCGACGCTGAGCTGGTACCGGCGCTGCTGGCCCGGCTCGCCGAGTTCGACGTCGAGTTCCTCGGCTTCCACATCTTCGCCGGGTCGCAGAACCTCAACGCCGAGATCCTCTGCGAGGCCCAGCGCAAGACCGTAGAGCTGGCGCTCGCACTGGCCGACTCCGCGCCGGCGCCGGTCCGCTACCTGAACCTGGGCGGCGGCTTCGGGATCCCGTACTTCGACCGCGATCACCCGCTCGACCTCGGGGCGGTCGGCGAGAACCTCCGGCAGCTCCTCGGCGACCAGATCCGGCCCAGCCTGCCAGACGCGCGCGTGGTGATCGAGCTCGGCCGCTACATCGTCGGCGAGTGTGGGTTCTATGTGACCCGCGTGCTCGACCGCAAGCAGTCGCGCGGTAAGACCTTCCTCATCGTCGACGGTGGCCTGCACCATCAGCTGGCCGCGTCGGGCAACTTCGGCCAGGTGATCCGCCGCAATTACCCGGTCGCGATCGGCAACCGGACCGGCGACCAGGACACCGAGACCGTCAGCGTCGTCGGCTGCCTGTGTACGCCGCTTGACGTGCTCGCCGACGGAGCATCGCTCCCGCGCGCCGAGATCGGCGACCTGGTCGTGTTGTTCCAGGCGGGCGCCTACGGGCTGACCGCCAGCCCAACCGCATTTCTGAGCCATCCGGCGCCGAGCGAGGTGCTGGTGTGAACCCCGTTGAAACGAGAGGAACCAATGGAACTGAGTAGCGCCGTAGCCCTGGAGGACGTCAAGGCGGTCGTCGTGGAGACGCTGGGCGTCGAGGATCGCGCCGACACGCTCGACGCCGACACCCCGCTGAGCACCCTGCCCGAGCTCGACTCGATGGCCGTGCTCGAGCTGCTGGTCGAGCTGGAGCGCCGCTTCGAGATCGTCGTCGACGGCGACGATGTGACGGCCGACGTGTTCGAGACGCTGGGCAGCCTGACCACGTTCGTGGACAGCCAGCTCGGTTGATGGGATGACCACCGCGCTCGTCATCCTCGCCGTGCTGATCGGCCTGCCCGGTCTGATCGCGGCCGCGCATCTGGCGCTGCTCGCGGTGGGGTCGCTGTTCTACCGCGAGGACCGGGGCGCCACTGAGCCGATCCGGTTTCTGGTGCTGGTGCCCGCCCACAACGAGGAGCGCGTGATCGACCGCTGCCTGGAGGCGATCGCGGCCGACCGGCGCGAGGCCGACAGCGTGCTGGTGGTGGCCGACCGCTGCACCGACGGCACCGCCGAGATCGCCCGCTCCTACGGGGCCCTCGTGCTCGAGCGCGGCGCCGACGAGGAGCCGGGCCGCGCCGCCGCGCGGCAGGCGGGACTCGAGCGGGCCCGCGAGCTCGAATGGGACGCGGTGCTGATGCTCGACGCCGACTCGGTGATCGAGTCGGGCTTCTTCGCCGCCTGCGAGCGCGCGATGGGCGGCGGGACGCCCGCGGTCCAGGCGCGCAGTGAGAGCGGTCACGGCCACTCGCTGGCCCAGGAGGCATCGCTGGCGGCGTTCACGCTGCAGGGGATCACGATTCCCCGCGGGCGCGACGCGCTGGGGCTGTCGGTGCGGTTGCGCGGCACCGGCATGGCGATCCGGCGCGAGCTCGCGCTGGCGCATCGCTTCCGCGCCCCGGCCTCGGAGGATCTGTTCTTCACGCAGGACCTGATGCTCGACGGGGTGCGCTGCCGGCACGTCGACGCAGCCCGCCTGCGGTCCGAGGGCGCGAGCGACTGGGGCACGTTGAGCGGCCAGAAGGTGCGCTACGAGGCCGGTCGGATGTCGGCGGCGCGCGCCTATGTTCCCCGCCTGATGCGGCGGGCGCTGCACGATCGCGACGCCTCGTGTCTCGAGATGGCCGTGTTCCTGGCCTCGCCGCCGTTCGCTCTGGGCGCGCTGCTGCTGGTGCTGGCGGCCGCGATCGCCGCGGTCGCCGGAACGTGGATCGTCGCCGCCGTGTTCGCCGGTGGGGTGGTCGCGCTCGCGCTGACGCTCGTCACCGGGCTGCTCCAGGCCCGCGCGGGCATGCGCACCTGGCTGGCGCTGCTCGCGGCCCCGTGGTACGTGTGCTTCAAGGCTGTCGTGCAGCTGCGCGCGGTCGTGAGCCTGCTGCGCCGCAACCGGGTGTACGGGCCGACCGCTCGCGCCTGAGCACCGGGCACTTCAGCACCAGTAACTTCGTTACACGCGGCGCACCCCGGACGCCGCGTGCACCGCCGCGCCCATTCGACCTGATTTCTGCGTGTTCGGGCGAAGTGCGTTACCCTGTCGCCCGCGTCGCGGCGCGCGTACAGCAACCACTCCTCGCGCTGCCGTGCGCTTGCCCCCAAACCCGTAGGAGGAACGATGGACCGGTCGCCCAAAGCGCTCCATCGCGCTTTCGCACATCCACGCTCGTACTCCACTCGCCGTCGTGTGCTGACGGCGACGCTCGCTGCCGGGATCGTGGTCCTGGCGGGACTGATGACCACGCGCTCGAGCGCGGTCGCAGCCGGTTGTAACTTCAACGTCTCACCGTCCTCTTTTTCATCCGCGGTCGCCGCCGCCGCCCCGGGCCAGACCGTCTGCCTGGCCACGGGTGACTACGGCAGTTGGGGCGGAACCAACAAGGCGATCACCGTCGAGGCGGCCGCCGGCGCGTCACCGACGATGCAGATCAGCTTCGGGTCCGGCGCCAGCTCGTTCACGCTCAGCGGCATGCACGGGATGGGCGGATCAGTCAGCGGCGGCGCCAGCAACATCACGGTCGAGAACAGCGTGTTCTCCTCCGAGCTGAGCGTCGACGGCGGCAGCGGGATCGTGATCAACCAGAACGACTTCTCCTACCAGGTCCAGTCGACCAACGGCGGGCCCAACGCGAAGATCTATCTCGACACCAGCGGCGGCTCGCCGGGCTCGGCGGTCACCGTCGAGAACAACGTGATCGAGAACGGTGACCTCGACGGCGTGCACGTCGCCGGCGGGTCGGGGATGTTGATCATCGGCAACGTGATCGCGAACCTGTGCGACCGGGGCGTCAACCACACCGACGACATCCAGTTCGAGGCCGGCAGCCAGATCCGGGTCGCGAACAACTACGTCTACGAGGCTCAGAACTGCCCCACGCAGGGGATCACCGCCTACGACGGGAACACTCATGGCCTGATGATCGACGACAACGTCGTCGACGTCCCGCGCGACTGGGGGATCGAGCTTTACTCCGACAGCGGCAGCACGGTCGTGCACAACACGGTCGTGTGGCACCCCAACACTTACTCGGAGTTCAACACCCCGACGGGCCAGATCGACATCGACCGTAAGAGCCAGGACCCGGCCGGGTCGGGCACCCTGGTCTACGACAACATCGCCACGGTCGACTTCACCAACGGCTCGACCGGCACCGCGCATAACAACGTCAGCGGCCAGCGGGCGGTCTACGTCGGCCCGACGAACACGTGGGCCGGCTTCAAGCTCGCCGCGAACTCGCCGGTTGGGCTCAAGGCGGCCTCGGACGGACTCGACGACGGGATCCGGGTGACGGTCCCGCCGAACACCCCGATCCCCAGCACCGGGTCGAGCGCACCGGGCGGCAAGAAGACCTCGCCGTCCAAGGGCGGCAGTGGTGGCAACGGCGGCTCCAAGCGGGGCGCACGCGGCCTGGCCGTCACCGGCTTCCACTTCTCGCCCGCCTCGTTCCACGCGCTGGCGGGCCACGCCGCCCGCAACCGGCGCCACGGACGCGGGACCGCGATCATGTTCCACCTGTCGCGCAAGGCCACGGTCAAGATCGCGATCGTCCGTGCGCTCCGCGGACGGCGGGCCGGCGGACGCTGCGTCAAGCCCAAGCGGTCGCTGCGCAAGCATCCGGGCTGCATTCGCTACAAGCGAACGGGCACCCTGGTCTACAAGCTCAAGGGCGGCAACCGGACGATCCCCTACCGGGGTCGCATGCACGGCCACCGGCTCAAGCGCGGCAGCTACCTGGCGACGGTCGTCGCGTCAGCCGGCAAGCGGCACAGCAAGCTGCGCGCCGCGACGTTCAGGGTGCTGTAGCGCAGCCCGCTCGCCAGGCGACGTCTCCGAGGTGCGCCGCGCGCAGGGCCCGGGCGGGAACCCCGACCCAGACCTCGTGCGCGGGCACCGAGGAGGTCACCACGGCGCCCATCCCGACGACCGCGCCGGCGCCGACCGTGATGCCCTCGCGGACCAGCGCGCCCGAGCCGACATAGGCGCCGGGCTCGATCGTCACGCCGCCGGCGAGCCTCACGCCCGCCCCGAACGTCGCCCCGTCGCCGACCATGTCGTCGTGCGTGAACACGACGGCCGGCATCACCGCGACGTGTGAGCCGAGCTGGATGTCGGCGGTCAGCACGGTGGCGGCATGCAGCACCGAGCCGGGGCCGATCGTCGCCGACTCGGGGACGACCGCGGTCGGGTGGATCAGCGTGGCGTAGCGCTCGGCCGGCAGCGACAGCCGCGCCACCAGACCGAGTCGGCGCAACGGATCAGACGGCGAGGCCACGCAGGCGGCGACGAGCGCGTCCGCGTGCTCGTGCACCGCGTCCGATGGTCCCAGCACCCGAACGCCGTGGATCTCCGAGCCGTGCCGGCTCGAGTCGTCGTCGAGGAACCCGCGCAACTCCCAGTCCGGCGAGACCCGGTTGATCGCCCGCACGAGCTCCAGCGTCTCGCGGGCGAAGCCGCCGGCCCCGACCAGCAGGAGCGGCGTCGGGCTCACGCTGCCAGTGCGGTTACGTGCGAGGCCAGCCGGTCGATGACGTAGTCCTGCTGCTCGTCGGTGAGCCCCGGGAACAGCGGCAGCATCAACGCGTCGCGGGTCGCCGCCATCGTGTGGGGAAGGATCGCAGAGTTGCCGGCGTAGGACTGCTCGGTGTGGATCGCCATCACGCCGCGGCGGGTGGCGATGCCGTCGTCGAGCATGGCCTGCATCAGCTCGGCGCGTCCGATCCGGGCCGCCGGCGTCATCCGGACCGCGTAGGACTGCCAGGTGCGCTGCGCGTAGCCCGGCTCATACGGAGGCTCGATCCCGGGAACGCGGGCGAGCGCCGCGCTGTAGCGAGCCGCCTGCCGGGTGCGCTGCGCCAGGATCTCGTCGAGCAGCTCCAGCTGGCATAGCCCAAGCGTTGCCTGCATGTCGGTCATGCGGGCGTTCCAGCCCCGCTCCGGGTAGGACTCGATCACGACGTTTCGCGCCCCGTGGCGCGCCAGGTCAGAGACATCCATCGCGTGCTGGCGAAGCTGCCGCAGGCGCTCGGCGACGGCGGGGTCGTGTACCGCGATCATCCCGCCCTCGCCGGTGGTGATCACCTTGCGAGGGTGCAGCGAGAAGCAGGCCAGCGGGCCCAGCGAGCCGATCGGCCGCGACTTGTAGGTGGCGCCGATGGCGCACGCCGCATCCTCGACCAGCGCCAGCCCGTGCTCGCGCGCGAGCTCCAGGAACGGGTCCATGTCGGCCGGGAGGCCGAGCTGGTGCACGGGCATGATCGCCTTCGTGCGGGGCGTGATCGCGCGCTCGGCCGCGACCGGGTCGAGGTTGTAGGTCCGCGGGTCGACGTCGGCGAACACCGGCGTCGCGCCGTTCTGCCAGACCGAGTTGGCGGTAGCGATGAACGACAGCGACGGCACGATTACCTCGTCGCCCGGGCCGACGCCCGAGACGTACAGCGCCAGCTGCAGCGCCGTGGTGCAGTTGGTCGTCGCCACCGCCTCGGGCGCGCCCACCGCGAGCGGCGAACGCAGCCTCGAACTCGCGCACGCGCGGTCCCTGGGAGACCCAGCCCGTGGCGATCGTCTCGGCGACCGCGGCGCCCTCGTCGCCCCGGAAGTAGGGGCGCGTGAACGGAACCTCCATCACGCGGCCCTCGCCAGACCTTGCACCGGCTCGGCCGGCGCGCCCGCGAGCTCTGACTTCCACCAGTCCACCAGGCGCGTGAGCCCTTCCTCGAGGTCGACCTCGGCCTCGAAGCCGAGCAGCTCGCGCGCCTTGGAGGTGTCGGCCAGGCGGCGGGAGACCTTGTTGACCGAACGCTCGGGGCCGAACTCAACCGACAGGTCGGAGCCCATCACGTTCAGCATCATCTCGGCGAGCTCGAGCAGGCTGGTCTCGACGCCGCAGGCGATGTTGAAGGCCTCGTCGGTGACGTCGGACTGGGCGGCCAGCAGGTTCGCCCGGGCCACGTCGCCGATGTAGACGAAGTCCATCGTCTGCTTGCCGCTGCCGAGGATCAGCGGCGGCTGTCCGGCCGAGATCCGCTCCATCCACCGGACCAGCACCTCGGTGTAGACGCCGTGCACGTCCATGCGCGGGCCGTAGACGTTGAAGTACCGCAGCGCCACGTAGTCGAGCCCGTTGAGCGAGTGCATGCTCTTCAGCAGGCCCTCGTTGTACACCTTGGCGGCCCCGTAGAGGGTGTCGTTGGCGTACGGGTGGTGGGACTCGTTGGTCGGGAACTCCTCAGCCAGGCCGTACACCGACGCCGACGACGACGCGATCACGCGGCGCACGCCGGCCTCGATCGCCGCCTCGAACACGTCGTAGCTGCCGTCGACCAGGACCTCGTGCGCAAGCCGGGGCTCCTCCGCGCACTGCGTGATCCGGATCGCCGCGAGGTGGAAGACGATGTCGATGCCGGACATCAGCTCGCCCAGCAGCTCGCGGTCGCAGATGTCCCCCTCGACCAGCCGCACCGGCCCGTTGGCCAGCGCCCAGCCGAGGTTCTCGCGGCGGCCGCGAACGAGATTGTCGAGCACGATGATCTCGTCGGCCCCCGCGATCACCAGCTCGTCCGTGACGTTGCTGCCGATCGCTCCGGCACCGCCGGTCACCAGCACCCTGCCCAGGTCGCTCACAGCTGCTCCTTGTCCATGCTCGAGTTGTCGTTGTAGGTCATAGGAGTTCCCCTAAGTTCGAAGTTCGTGTCTGAAAATGCAACGTCCACGGGGCCCGCGATCTTGCGGGCGCCGGGCTCACCAGCCCAGGGCGCGGTCTTCGCGGAGCGTGCGCTTGGCGCCGGCGATCGCCGGCCCGATCAGCATGCAGACCCACCACAGGCCGAACACCACGATCGCCGTGATCACCATCTTCTTCTTGCCGCCGCCACCGGCGACGGCGTGCCCGTCGATCGGACCCACGGTCGAGAATGTCAGGCCCTGCAGCGTCGCTGTGTCCTTGGGCGAGGCGCCGGCCTGCAACGTGCCGAGCGTGGCCTGCGCGAGGCGCACGGCGCCGGCGCGGTCCGGAGCCGCGGTCTGGATCGTGATGATCGGAAGTGTGTCGTCGGTGCCGACGCTGACGGCGTAGGGCTTGGCGGTGCTGTCGGCCGCCTTGGCCGCCGCCGTGGGCAACGGCGCGAGCACGGTCGGCCCGGCGAGCTCGGTGTCACTCACCGACAGCTGGTCTGAAGGGACCCCGGCCTTGGCCGCGAGCACACGCTGTGACTGGTCGGTGGCGAGCTGCATGGCCAGCAGCGTGGCCCGCCAGGACAGCGTGTCGCCGCCCTTGGGCGCGCCCGTGACCAGCGATGAGTCGGGCGTGTCGACGACCACGCGGGTGTTGGCCGTGCCGCCCGCCGCGGCCGGTTTGTGGCCCAGCTTGTAGCCGGCGGCGATCGCCACCACCAGCCCGAGCGCAAGCACCATCCGGCGGCGGGTCAGCAGCCGGCGTGCTATCGCCATGCCCGCGCCTGGATTGCTCCGCTGGACCGCTCGTCGGTCATGGCCGCCGAGCGCCAGCCGCGCCTGATCCGCGAGATGAACAGCGAGGCCGCGCAGGCGATCGCGAACGTCAGCAGGAACACCACGATCGCGACCTGGAAGTCGATGCCGTTGTTGATCACCTTGCCGGTGGCGCTGCCGAGCGCCAGCAGGCGGATCTGGTCGCGGGCCGGGGTCTGCTGGGTGGTGGCCAGCTGCGCGAGATATTGACGCAGGGCCACGACCGAACCGTTGGCGAGCGCGGCCGCGGTGGTGGCGTCTGGCGCCTGCGCGTAGATGTCGAGGACCGGGACCGTCGGGTTGGCCTCGATGCTGAGCTTGTACTGCTTAGTGGACCTGGCGATGTCCGAGACGCTCGGCTGCGGCCCGGTGCCGACGGCCGCCCGCGGCTGCTTGGGCGTCAGCGGCGGGGCGATCTGGAGGGCGTCGACGGGGACGTGGGCCTGGGTCGCGATCGCCGCGCGCACCGGCCCGTTGGACATCACGTTGCCCAACAGCACCGCGCGCTGGGTGAGCGCCTGGAAGTCATAGGTGTTCTGGCGCAGGTCGAGCACCGAGGACTTCGGCGTGTCCACGACCACATGGGTTGTGGCCGTCGCCATCTTCAGGTCCCTTGAGTGCAAGCCGGGCGGGACCAGGCTGATGCTGGACACGCTCCACACCGCGACCACGAGCGCGAGCACCGCGCTCGCCGCCAGCCACGGCTTCAGCTGCCACATCGTCCACATGCGCTTTCCGAGCTTCATCGTTCGATCAACGCCCCGGGAGTAGCGGCTCTTGCGCGAGCGATGTCGGCGCGAGGTCGCGATCGTCGAGCCGGAGCCGCGGCGCGACGGGATCCGGGTCGGCGTCCGGGCGGCGACGCCGACGCAGGACCACCGCCTGCAGCCCGGCCATGTACAGGAAGATGTAGGCGGCATGGGGGAATGAGAGCTCGTCGAACAGCAACGAGAGCACCACGAACCCGACCGCGACCGACGCGCCGATCAGCGCCACCGGAGCATCGGTGGGATCGCCCGAGGCGATCGGCCTTCGGGCGACCGCGACGACGGCGATCGGGACCAGCAGGAACGCCACCAGACCGAGCACCCCGCCCTCGATCGTCCGCGTGAGGATCTCCGAGTCGAGCGTCCGGTAGACGCCGTGGTCGTAGCTGCCCCAGCCGCGTCCGAGCGCCAGGTGCGTGAGGATGTCCGGACGTACCGCGTCGTAGTCCGACGTGCGGTCTGAGACCGTCGGCACCGCGGTCGCATCCGAACGGGTGAACTGCCTCACGGTCGAGCCGATCGCCCCCGGGGAGATCGACGTGACCACGACCAGCAACACGAGGAACAGCGGCGCCAGCCTGAGCAGCTCGCGCCGGCGGAAGTACGCGAGCGTCAGGATCACTCCGAGCGGGGCGATCAGCGCGCTCTTACGGTAGGTGGCAAACGTCGCCGCGACGAGGATGCAGGTCGCCAGGCCGTAGATCAAGCGCTGGCGCCAGCGATCGGCCTGCATCACCCGCACCAGTGCGATCGGGAGCGCCATCGTCAGCATCGCCACGGCTTCGAGCGGGACCACGGCCGAGCCCCGAACCAGGCCACGGCCGGTCGCGTCGAGGACGGCTCCGTTGAGCGCTCCGTTGAGCTCGAACGGACCCGAGAAGATCTTGCCCGACCAGATCCAGAACAGGTTCTGCTTGGTCCGGTACTCGAGGATCATCCCCAGCGCGACGATCACGGCCAGCACGAGCGTGTAGGTCAAGAAGGGGCGGACCTCGCTGCGCCGGACGCCGCTGGCCACGACCACGAACAGGAGTACGTACGAGACGATCAGCGGGAGCTTCTTCAGCGACAGCTGCAGCTCGAGCGTGTGGTTGAGGTACTGGGCGTCGGTGACCACGCTGAGGAACGCTGTGGCCAGCAGCCCCGCGAGCGCCACGTGGATCCAGGTCATCTTCAGCCGCGGCGCCTTGCGGCCGCCGGCCGCCACCGCGATCAACCACACGATCACCACGAACGGCAGCACCAGGCGGTCGAGCCTCAGCTCGACGGGCAGCGAAGCCTTGAGCTGGATGTTGTCGAACGGCGTCAGCCAGATCACCGCCAGGAACAACGCGATCATCCACGGGACCGGGCGCCGGGTGTGCGGCCAGCTGTCGCGTCCCTCTGACGGGTCGCCGGCGACCAGCTCCGGCAGCGGATCCGAGAACGACTCCGGCACGAACAGCGGCTCGTCGTCGGGCTCGTCGGAACGCGGGCCTCGGCGTCGCCTGACCAGCCAGCCGAGCGCGAGCAGCGCGCCGATCATCGTGCCGAACACCGTCACGAACGTGAGCATCGCGACGATCAGCGTGGCGCCCCCGTTGGCGATCCCGCCACGGGCGGGCCCGAGCGGCAGCACTTGCGGGAGCGGGGTAGTCGAGCCTTGCGCGTGCGCGAGCGTCTGCAGGTAGCCGGTCAGCGCGACCGGGGCGGCGTTGGCCAGGCACTCGGCGGCGGCGACCGTCGGCGCCTCGGTGTAGATGTCGATGATCGGCTGCGACTGCCGGCTCTGCATCTCGACGCGGTAGGTGGCGTTGGAGGCCTGGATGTCGGAGGCGCGCTGCTGGCCGTCTGGCTGGGTGAGCTCGTCGGGAACGTTGGCGGTCGTGCGGCCCAGCCCCGAGATCTGCCCTGCCGGCAGGCCGCAGCGCGCGGCCATGCGGTCGAGCACCGGCGGGCTGATGATCATTCGGCCCATCAGCTCGGCGCGCTTGGTGAACGTCACCGGGTCGTCGGGAAATATCCCGCGCCCGCGGGCGACCGACGGCATCGAGGCCGGCAGGTCGACGTGCAGCTCGCTCGTCGCAGCCGCCTCCTGGAGGTTGTGCAGCTTCAGCGTGGGCGGGAAGCCCCCGACCACGCCACTGTTGATCACCGCGCACAGGAGCGCTACCACTGCGCTCACCCCTACCACCGCTAGCAGCCGCCGCTTGCGTGCGAGTCTGTCAGTCGCCATCGTCGAGACCAACGCTTCGGGTGCGCTCAGACTTGCTCATGTCCGGTGTTAGGCGCCGACAACGTGGCGCCCGCCGCGCTTCACCCGTCGCGTGTAACCAATGGCCCGGTTCTGAACGGTCTGCCGCGAAGCTCGTGAAAGCTCTCGGTGCCTACGGGCGTTCTTTGCTCATGAGAGTCGCGGCCGCACGCCAGCAGAGCGCACCCGCCCCGATACCGGTGGCGACCTGCGTGATCGGCGCCGATGAGCCCGCGCGCAAGCGGTTTGCCCGCGTGCTCGCAGAGGCCGGCTTCAGCGTCGGTGGTGCCGCGCCGTCCGAGCACACGGCGCTGATCCTGCTGCTGCTCAGCGACGCGACCGACACCGAGCGCGTCGGGATCGTGCGCCGTCTGGCGGAGGAGCACGCCGACGCGCTGATCCTGATGGTCGTGTCTGCCGACGCGTCCAACGCCTCGCTGCGACGCGCGCTCCTGGCCGGAGCCTCGGGGATCGTGCTCGACAACGACCTCGAGCGGACGCTCGTGCCCACCGCCCGCGCGATGCTGGCCGGGCAGCTGACCGTCCCCACGGCGCTGGGTCGCCAGCTCGCGCCGCGGCCGCTGTCGCATCGCGAGAAGCAGATCCTCGCGCTGGTGATGGCCGGCCGCACCAACCGCGAGATCGCCAACAAGCTCTACCTGGCCGAGAGCACGGTCAAGACGCACCTCTCCTCGGCATTCCGCAAGCTCGACGCGCGTTCACGGTCGGAAGCGGTGACCAGGATCATGGACCCCGAGAGTGGCTATGGAGCCACGATTCTCGAGCTGGCCAATGACGGCGCTATCGCTGCCGGCTGACGGTCCCGCGCACCAGGCGGAGCTCTCCGCCCCAGATCTGAGCATCGTCGTCGTGACCCACAACGGGCGCGAGCTCGCGCTCGAAACCCTGGAGTCGGCGATGACCAGCCTCGGCGGCGTCGCGGTGGAGTGGGTGATCGTCGACAGCGGCTCGTCTGACGACACGCCCGATGCGATCGAAGCACGCTGGCCCGAGATCGGGGTCATGCGGCTGCCCAACGTGGGCTTCGCCGCGGCCAACAACGCCGGCTTCGCGGCCGCCCGCGGCCGTTACCTGCTGGCGCTCAACCCGGACACGGTGGTACGGTGGGGCCGCTTCCGGGCGCTCGTGGACGCGATGGACGCGCGCCCGCGGATCGGAGCCGCGAGCGTGATCCAGGAGGAGGCGGACGGGAGCCTGCAGAGCATCCGCCGCGACCCGACCGTGAGCCGCGCGCTGTCGGAGGCGCTGTTGCTGCGCAAGCTGCCGGGCTGTGATCGCCTGCAGGAGCGCGAGCTCGATCAGGGCGCCTACGGCGAGGAGCGCGCGGCCGACTGGCTGGTTGGCGCGGTGCTGATCCTCCGGCGAGAGGCGGCCGAGGCCGTCGGAGGCTTCGACCAGCGCTTCTTCATGTACTCCGAGGAGGCCGACCTGTGCCGCCGGATCCGCGACGCCGGCTGGGAGGTCCGCCACCTGCCGGTGATGCGCATCCTCCACCACGGGGGCAAGCCGAACCCGCGGCTGGCTGCCCAGGCGTCGTTCTCGCGGATGGAGTACGCGGCCAAGCACTTCGGGCGCCTGGAGGCGCTGATGTATCGCGCCGTGCTCGCCCTGCACCACTCGGTGCGGATCGCCGGGATGGCCCTGCGCCCGGGCACGCGCGAGCGTAGGACGCATGAGCTGCGCGCGCTGAAGGTTGTGCTGGGCCTCGCCGAGCCGCCGTTCGGCAAGCCGGACGGCGCATGAGCCGTGGCTCCATTGGCGCCGCGCGTAAGCCCGGCGCCGACCGGTGCGTTCCTCTGGTGGAGACCGGGGACGCCGAGGGCGATCGCCGACGCAACCGAACTTGACGACAACGTGACAGGAAGGCCGACATGATCAGGATCGCCGTAGTGGGGCTCGGCAAGATGGGCCTCTCGCACCTCGCGATCGTCAACGCCCATCCCGACGTCGAGCTGGCGGCGGTGTGCGACGCCTCGGGCTACGTGCTCGGCGTCCTCAAGAAGTACACCGGCGCCACCACGTACAGCGACTACGACACGATGCTGCGCGAGTGCGAGCTCGACGCCGTGCTGATCGCGACCCCGTCGCGGACCCACGCGAAGATGGTCCGGGCGGCGCTGGACCGCGGCTTGCACGTGTTCTGCGAGAAGCCGTTCACGCTGTCGGTCAACGACGGCGAGGCGCTGACCGCCCTGGCTCGCGAGCAGGGCGTGGTCACGCAGGTCGGCTACCACAACCGGTTCGTCGGCGCGTTCGCCGAGGTCAAGCGACTGCTCGAGCTATCGGCGATCGGCGACGTGACGCACGTGCTCGGCGAGGCCTACGGGCCGGTCGTGCTCAAGCCCAAGGGCGGCACCTGGCGCAGCCGCAAGGAGGAGGGCGGCGGTGCCCTGTACGACTACGCGGCGCACCCGCTGAACCTCCTGAACTGGTATCTCGGCGAGCCGGCCGGCGTCGGCGGCACCGTCCTGAACTCGATCTTCTCCCGCGAGATCGACGACGAGGTCCACAGCACGCTGTACTACGAGGGCGGGCGCAGCGCGCGGATCTCGGTCAACTGGTCCGACGAGTCCTACCGCAAGATGACCACCCGGATCACGATCTGGGGGACCACGGGGCGGATCTTCGCCGACCGCCAGGAGGTCCAGGTGTACCTGCGCGACACGGCCACCCCGCCGGACGGCTACCAGTGCGGCTGGAACGTCCGCTACACCACCGAGCTGACCGACCACGTCGGCTACTACCTGCGCGGCGAGGAGTACAGCGCCCAGATCGACCACTTCGTGGCGCGCATCCGCGACGGCCAGGTCGACGGGATCAACGCGTTCGACAAGGCGGCCGAGACCGACCGGGTGATCGCGATGATGATCAGCGACGCCCAGCGCGGGGCCTCGACCGTCGTCGACGGCGAGGCCGACCCCGTCCCGGCGCGGTCGCACTCGCGGCGTCGCCGGCGACTGCGCCTCCCGCGGCTGGTTGCACAGCCGGCGGGGCAATCCGTGGGCCAACTCGAAACGCGAAAGGGATCCTGATGGACCGCCTGCTATTCGGCGACAACCAGTTCTTCGGCGTCAACCACATGTCCGAGGAGAAGGCGCGCGCTCAGTCGATGCGATTCCAGTCGCTCGATGCCGTGATCGACGTGCTCGACTCCGCCTACGAAGCCGGCGTGCGCACGTTCATGTGCACCACGCACGACCGCGTGGCGCAGATCTGCGACCACATGCGCGCCCAGCCGGAGCGCTACTCGGACTTCTCGTTTTACCCGTGCATGCCCTACGCCCACAAGTACGCCAACGCGGTCACCGAGGACGGCATGCTCGGCGCGCTGAAGCGCTTCCTGCCCGACGAGGGCCTGTTCGACGCGGCGATCCGCGGCGGCTCGTCGATGGCCAAGAAGGACATCGAGGGCGTCACCACGCTGCTGATCGACGCCGAGATGAAAATGTTCGACGGCCTGCGCACGCCGGTGGTGTTCCTCCAGAACGTGGTCGTCGACCTGCTGCTCGGCCTCGGGTTCAAGGACGCCTTCCGGATCTTCGCCGACCACGTCAAGCACCGCTACGACGCTGAGCCCGGGTTCATCACGATGAACATGCCGGCGCTGCTGCCGGTGCTCGAGGAGCAGGGCATCGAGAACCCGATCGTGTGCTCGAACATCAACAAGATCGGGTTCCGCATGTGCGGCGGCCTCGAGGCCTACGAGCGGGCGCTGCGCGAGCGCGAGTTCCGCGCGATCGCGATGTCGGTGTTCGCCTCCGGCGCGGTCGCGCCCGAGGAGGCGATCGAGTGGGTGTGCGCCCAGCCGAACGTCGCGGCGATCGTGTTCGGTGCCTCCAGCGCCCGCAACATCCAGCACACTCGCGATCTGGTGGCGCGCCACTGGGAGCTCGAGCCGCAGCTGGCGGGGGTGGCGAGTTGACCACCCTGCTCGTCGCGTCGACCGGCGGACACCTCAAGCAACTGCACCGCCTGCATCGCCGCCTGGTAGGGATCGACGGCCCGTTTCGGTGGGCCACGTTCGATACCCCGCAGAGCCGCTCGCTGCTGGACGGTGAGTCGGTCGATTTCGTGCACTTCGTCGGCGGGCGCGACCCTGGCAACGTGCTTCGCAACGTGCCGCTGGCCAATGCGATCCTGCGCCGTCACGAGGTCGACACGATCGTCAGCACCGGCTCGGCGGTGGCGCTGCCGTTCTTCGCGCTGGCCCGCACGCGTGGCCTCGGCTGTCACTACATCGAGAGCGCCGCGCGCGGCGATGGTCCTTCCAAGACAGGGAACATGATCAGCCACATCCCCGGAGTCAACCTGTACGCCCAGTACCCGGCATGGGCCGGCGGCAGGTGGCACTATCGCGGCGCGGTGTTCGACTCGTTCGTGCCCGCCGAGCCCGCCGTGCCCCCGGCGCGGGTGGGCAAGGTGGTGGTCTCGTTGGGGACTTTCAAGGACTACGGGTTCGAGCGCTTGGTGGCGCGGCTACTCGAGATCCTCCCGGCCGATGCCGACGTCCTGTGGCAGACGGGCGACACCGACGTCAGCGGCCTGGGAATCGCAGGCCACCACGCGATCCCCGAGCGCGACCTCATCCAGGCGATCCGGGAGGCCGACGTGCTGGTCGCCCACGCCGGAGTCGGGACGGCGCTGGCCGCGCTGGAGGTGGGCAAGTGCCCGGTGCTGGTGCCGCGCCGTCTTTCGCACGGAGAGCACGTCGACGATCACCAGATCCAGATCGCCCGCGAGCTGGATGGCCGCGAGCTCGCGATAGCGGTCGAGGCCGATGAGCTCACGCTCGAGCACCTGCGCGACGCTGCTGGCCGGCGGGTGGCGACGCTCTCGATGGATCCGCCGTTCCTCGCGCTGGGCGCTTCGGCGCCCGCCGCGATCGGAGCGCCGGCCGGCCTTGACGAGGTTCGAAGGGCCGCGTAAGTCTCGCCCACTGCGGTCCGTTGCTCTGACGTACAGGGGGACCGGAGTCAGGGCGTTGTCAGATGGATCCAGCGGTTGCGCCAATCGACCTCACGATTGTGGTCGTGAACTGGAACGCCCGCGCGTACCTGCGCGGGTGCCTGCGCTCGATCATCGAGCAGACGCGCGAGTTCTCCTACGAGATCGTCGTCGTCGACAACAACTCGACCGACGGTTCTCGGCAGTTGCTGGCGGCGGAGTTCCCGGACGTGATCGGGATCCTCAACGAGGACAACCGGGGCTTCGCCGCAGCCAATAACCAGGCCCTGCGCCTCGCGCGCGGCCGGTACGTGCTGTTGATCAACCCCGACACGCTGGTGTTGGACGGAGCGATCGACGAATGCGTGGCGTATGCCGATGAGCTGAGCGGCCAGCGGATCGGGGTGCTGGGGTGTCAAGTGTGGGAGGACGCCGAGACGATCCAGAAGACCTGCTTTCGCTTCCCCTCGCCGCTCAACATCCTGCTGGACATGCTGACATGCACGTCGCGCTTCCCGCAGTCGCGATTCCTGGGCCGCTCGGAGATGGGTTCGTGGGATCGCTGCGACGAGCGCGAGGTCGACGTCGTGTCGGGCGTGTTCATGCTGGTCCGGCGCGAGGCCCTGGATGACGTTGGGCCGATGGACGACCGGTACTTCATGTACGCCGAGGAGGCGGACTGGTGTTACCGGTTCTGGGCGCGTGGCTGGCGCTGCCTGTTCACCCCGAGGGCCCGGATCATGCACCTCGAGGGCGGCGGGCGCAGCACCCAGCGCAGCGCCGTGGTCAGCGCGAACATGTATCTGCAATTGCAGAAGAGCCTGTTGCGCTTTCACCGTAAGAATCGCGGCCTCCTCGGCTGGGCGCTGGCACAGGCGATCTACGCCGTGCTGATGCCGATTCGAGCTGCCGTGTTCGCAGTGCTCGCGCTGGTGGGGCGGCGCGAAGACCGGCGCGTGAAGTTGCTGCGAGCGGTGACCGCGACGCGCTACCACCTATTGAGAATCGAGCCCCAGAGAATCGAGCCCCAGACATGAACTCAGACTCTCGCATCTCAGTGTCAGCCGCGTACCCGGTGGTCACCGTCGACCTTCGTCGCAGCCAGGAGCTGTACTTGGAGGTGTTCAACTCTTTCGAGGTCGCCGAGGCGGTGGCGCCGGAGTGGGGCCAGCTGATCGAGCGGCTGCACGGGTCGCTGTACATGACGTTCGGCTGGTGCCGGGTGTGGTGGCGTCACTATGGTCGCGGACGGGCGCTGCGCCTGTGCCTCGTGCGCGATGGGGGTGAGCTCGTCGGAGTGCTTCCGTTCTTCATCGACCGGTTGCGAGGACCGCTCGGGGTCACCCGGGTGGCGAAGCTGGTCGGCTCGGACTGCACGCTCGCGCTCGTGGAGGCGCCCCTGGCGGCGGACGTGGCCGAGCAGTCTTACGCGCTTGCGTTCAGGCAGTTGCTGTGCCACGACGCCGTCGACATGGTGCACGTGGGGCCGAGTCCGGCCACGGGCGCGCAACTGCCCGCCATCCGATCGGCAGCGCCGAGCTGCTCGCGCTTCGCGTTCACGCTGAGAGACGAGGACGCGGGCTCGCACACCGTGTTCGAGCTGCCCGATGGCTTCGACGCCTACCTGAAGGACGTCAGCCGCAACCGCCGCGCCAACTACCGGCGCAACCTGAACAAGCTGAACAAGGCCTTCGATTTCGAGGTCGATGTCGTGCGCGACGGGCCCGAGCTCGAGCGCGAGTTCGACGCGTTCATCGCCATGCACCAGGTCCAGAGGAGGGCGATCAACAAGCTCGGCCACTTCGACGACTGGCCCGGATCCCGAGAGTTCTCCCGCGACCTCGTGCGCACGCTCGCCGCGGAGGGGCGCGTGAGGCTGATCCGGCTGCTCGCCGACGGCGAGCCGGTCGCGTAGTACTGGTGCTTCGGGATGGACGGCACGTTCTACTGGCGGCTGTCGGGGCGCCGGCGCGGCGAGCGCTGGGATCAGTTCGCGCTGGGACGCGTCGGGCTGATGAAGATGCTCGAGACGGCGGCGGCGGAGGGAGCCACCACGGTCGAGGCCGGCACGGGGCGTTACGAGTACAAGGAGAAGCTCAACGCCAGCACGCTGCCGCTGCGCTCGGTCGCGGTGTGCGCGAGCCGCGGCAAGTCGCGTCTGAAGGCCCGACTCGAGCTGGCCCAGGGGGACGCTTTGGACCTCGCGTTCTACAAGCTGTGGTTCCTGCGGATCGCCCCGCGCGCACGCGGTCTCCGCGGCCCGCTGATGCCTCGCTTCGACGGGCCGCTGCGGTGCAGCTGGATGCGCCGGCGCTTTTAGAAGCGCTCGACCGGACAAGCGCTTGGGGGCGTCCGCCGTGCCGCTGATATGCGGATGCTTTTAGTGGCACACCTCTAAATTTTGGTCGCTTGTGGCTTAGACGGGTGGGGAGGGGGGAAGACTGCCCACTCGCGCCCCGTGCGCACAGCAACCACATAGCCGACATCACCTATCGTGGGAGGGACCGGATGCGGCACGTACGTAGGGTCGTCTTGGCCTGCCTGTTGACGACTGCTGCCGGCTTTGCCGGCACGCCTTTCGCAGCAACAGCTTCAAGCAGCGCTGCAGTGCTCGTCGGTGACCAGACGGTGCAATCAGCCCCTGGCACCGCGTCCTCAGGCTCCGCCGACGCGTTCGCGTTCACGGCCGGAGCCAGCGGGACCGCCAGCTCGATCAGCGTGTATCTGGACGGTCAGAACCGCGCGACCACGCTGCGGGTCGGGCTGTACGCCGACAGCGGCGGTCACCCCGGGACACTGCTCGCGGCGGGCTCGACGAGCTCGCCGGATGCCGGAGCGTGGAACACGCTGTCGATCGCTCAGACGAGCGTCAGCGCGCGGTCCACGTATTGGATCGCCGTGCTGGGAACCGGAGGGACACTGTACTTTCGTGAGGGCAGCGGTGGGTCGTGTCTCAGTGAGAGCTCGGCCTCCCAGCGCCTGCGGTCGCTGCCGTCGTCGTGGCGGCAGGGTACCGCGGGTACCGCGTGTCCGATTTCGGCGTACGCCAGCGACAGTGCGAGCGGCGGCGGTGGCACCGGCGGCGGGACGCCGCCCGCCCCGACGGCAGCATTCACTTACTCTCCGGCCGCTCCGGCGACCGGACAGGCCGTGCGCTTCGACGCCTCGGGATCCGCCTGTGCGGCGACACCGTGCACCTACAGCTGGTCGGACCTGCCTCCGTCCGGGGGCGTCTACCCGCTTGGCTCCGGGGCGGGGCTCGACTTCACCTTCCGGGTGGTCGGCACGAAGTACGTGACGCTGACGGTCACCGACGCGCAGGGACAAGCCGCGAAGGTCGAGCACAACGTCGCCGTGGCGACTGCCCAGACGCAGACGCTGCCGCCGGTGAATACGGCGGCGCCGTCGATCACCGGCACCGCCCAGCAGGGTCAGACGCTGAGCACCTCCGACGGCTCCTGGAGCAACGGGGCCACCCGTCTCAGCTACGCCTGGCAGGACTGCAACGCCTCCGGCGGCGCCTGTGAGGCGATCGCCCTCGCGACCTCGGCGAGCTACACGCTGTCCGCGGCTGACGTGGGTCACACGATCCGCGCGGTCGTGACCGCGACCAACGCCGGCGGCTCCACGTCGGCCACCTCGGCGGCGACCAAGACCATCACCGCCGTGACGACGCCGCCACCTCCGCCGCCTCCGCCGCCACCGCCGCCACCTCCGCCGCCACCGGGTGATTGCGACCTCAACGCGACGCCGTCGACATTCGCGTCGCAGGTGTCGGCCGCCGCGACCGGGCAGACGGTGTGCCTGGCCACCGGCAGCTACGGCACCTGGACGGGGACCGGCAAGGCAATCACGATCGCGGCCGCCAGCGGCGAGTCGCCGTCGATGAAGGTCAGCCTCGGTTCGGGAGACTCCGGGTTCACGCTCGACGGACTCGTCGGCATGGGTGGGACGATCAGCTCCGGCGCCGCGAACATCACGATCCAGAACAGCACGTTCAGCTCGCAGCTGGACATCGAGGGTGCGACGACGAACGTGGTCGTCAACGACAACGACTTCACCTATCCGGTGCAGTCCACCACCAGCGGCCCCAACTCGAAGATCTTCCTCGCCACCAGCGGGAGCTCTGCGGGCTCGGCGGTCACGATCGAGCACAACGACATCGAGAACGGTGATCTGGACGGCGTCCACATCGGTGGCGGGTCCGGCGCCCTGATCCTGTCCAACCGCTTCGAAAATCTGTGCGACCGCGGGGTCAACCACACCGACAACCTCCAGTTCGAGGGCGGCAGCGCGATCCGGATCGCCGGCAACTATGTCTACGCCGCCCAGAGCTGCCCGACCCAGGGGATCACGTCATACGACGGCGGCACCAAGGGCGTCGTGATCGAGGACAACGTCGTCGACGTCCCGCGCGACTGGGGCATCGAGCTGTATTCCGACAGCGGCAGCATCGTCCGTCACAACACTGTGGTGTGGCACAACAGCAGCTACTCGGAGTTCAACACCGGCACCGGCGACATCGATATCGACCGCAAGACCCAGGACCCGGCCGGAACCGGCACGCACGTGTACGACAACGTCGCCAGCGTGAGCTTCGCCAACGGATCGACCGGCACCGCTGATCACAACACCAACCCGTCCACCGTCAGCTACGTCGGCGGTGCGCCCGGACCGAACTCGGTGTACTCCGCCCTGTTCCTGGCGCCGGGCTCCCCCGGCGTCGGATCGGCCTCCGACGGCCTCGACACGGGGATCCGGCACTCGGTCTCGTGATCAGCCGGGAATCCGGGCGCCCGCGTTGGCGCCGTCGGGCGCCGCCTTCAGACCGACGCCGGAGTCCTGGGCCAGCTTGAAGCCGGCCCAGGACGTCGGCGGCCCGACGTACTTGGCTGCATCGCCGGACACGTTGCCCTGCTGTGTGCCGGTGGACCCGTTGGCGAACTGGACGGTGGCGATGTTGTAGTCGACCTGGGTACCCGTGCCGGCGGGATCTCCGGGCTTGCGGTCGATGTCGATCAGGCCGGTGCCGTTGTGGAACTCGGAGTAGGTGGTGGGGTGCCAGACGACCGTGTTGTGGCGCACGATGCTGTCCTTGTCTGAGTACAGCTCGATGCCCCAGTCGCGCGGGATGTCGATCACGTTGTCCTCGATCACGACGCCGACGGTGCCGCCGTCGAAGCTGGTGATCCCCTGGGTCGGGCAGTGCTGGGGCTCGTACAGGTAGTTGCCCGCGATCCGCAGGTGGGTTCCGCTCTCGAGCTGGATGTCGTCGGTGTGGTTGATGCCGCGGTCGCACAGGTTCTCGATCCGGTTGCCCAAGATCAGTTCGCCCGAGCCGCCGCCGACATGGACGCCGTCGAGGTCTCCGTTGGCGATCGTGTTGCGGGCGACCGTGACGGCCGCGCCCGGCGTGCTGCCCGTCGTGTTGAGCAGGATCTTCGAGTTCACGCCGCTGGCCACGGACTTCACCGGGTAGGTGAAGTCGTTGCCCTCGATCACGATGTGCCGCACGGCACCCTCGACGTCGAGCTGGGTGGCGAACTTGCTGTTACGGATCGTGACGTCCGAGGCGCCGTCGCCGATCGTCCCGCCCATGCCCGCGATCCCGTCGAGCGTGAACCCGCTGGCTCCGGAGCCGAGCGTGAGCGTCATCCTCGGGGTGGCACCCGGCGCCGCCTTGATCGTGACCGCCTTGTCGGCGCCCGCCCACATTCCGTAGTCGCCGGTAGCCAGGCAGATCGTCTGGCCGACCGCTGCCGACGTTATGCGCCCGGCCAGGGTCGACGGCGTCGCGTTGAGGTCGCAGTCCGCAGTCGCGGACTTGTGCGCCTGATCGCCGCTGTGGGAGTGGGAGGCGGACTTGGAGCCGCCGCAGCCCGCGAGCGCGAGCGAGGCGACGGCAACGATTCCGAGGCGTCTGATGTGGGGCACGAAGGTGGACGGAGCTTCGGTGGCGATGGGCCAATTACGGATGGGCGCCGGGCGGACGGCGAGGATGAGATTCGGATGAATCGGCCCCTTGCCGCCGATCGACACGCCAACCTGTGGGTAGGAAACCCGCTGTGTCGACCATCGTCAACACCCGATGCTGCTAATCGCGCTGGCACTGGTTGCGGCGGCGTGGGTCGCCGTGGCCGTCACGATTTTGGGGATCTGCCGTTGTGCAGCGGCGGGCGACCGGGCGCTGGCGGCAATGCGAACGGCGGCGTTCGAGCGAGATCTCTCGCGACTGGTGCCGCTCGCCTGACCGCCGACGCCGCCGAGCCCTAGACATTCCCGCGGCGCAGGACGTGGCGCACGGTGTGCAGCAGGATCTTGACGTCGAGCCATAGCGACCAGTTCGCGACGTACACGTAGTCGAGCCCGACCATCTCCTGCATCGGCACGCGGCTCCCCAGGACCTGCCACGGTCCGGTCATGCCCGGCGTCAGGTGCAGCCGGCTGCGGTCCAGGCCGAGCACCAGCGCGTCCTCGTCGGTGACCAGCGGCCGCGGGCCGACCAGGCTCATCTCGCCGCGAATCACGTTGAACAGCTGAGGCAGCTCGTCGAGCGACGTCTTGCGCAGGATGCTCCCGACCCTGGTCACACGGGGGTCGCGGCTGATCTTGAACATCCCGTCGCCGACCTCGTTGAGCGCGCGCAGGCGCTCCTTCTGCTCCTCCGCGTCGATGACCATCGAGCGGAACTTGAAGATCTTGAACTGCTGACCGTCGCGGCCGACGCGGATCTGGCGGAAGAACACCGGGCCCTTGGAATCCAGGCGGATCGCCACAGCGATCGCAGCGATCACCGGACCGACCGCGACCAGGCCGATCGTGGTGACGATCAGGTCGAACACGCGCTTGAGCAGGTGCGAGGAGCGCGTCAGACCGAACGGCCGGACGTCGAGGATCGTCATCCCGTCGATGTCCTCGAACTCGACCGTCGAGCCGACGACGTCGAGCATCCGCGGGAGCAGGCTCACCTGCACGCCTGCTGATTTGGCAAGGCGGATCAGCTCGGTGATGTCGGCCTCGCTGCTGCCCGGCGCGACGATGATGCGGTCGACGTTGAGGTCGTCCACCAGCCGGCGCACGCCCTCAGGACCGTCGAGCTGGTCGACCTCGTTGGCCTCCAGCGGCAGCGTCGCCGCGACCACGGCACGCGCGCCGCTGCTGCCGAGCTTGTCCCGGATCCGCAGCGCCCGATCGGGATCGCCGATCACCAGGCAGCGCTCGATCGCCGACATGCGGCCGGCCAGCCAGCGGGCGACCATCCGCCCGACGACGATCGCAGCGAACGTGAACAGCCACAGACCCGCGATCTGGGCGCTGCCGAGGTGCCCCTCGACGACCAGCGGCCGCAGGATCGTCACCGAGAGCGCGTACAGGCCTGCCAGCTGCAGGATCACCGGTGCCTCGTCGAGCGTCGAGCGCAGCAGGCGCACCTGCTCGCGGTCGTACAGCCCGCCGACCTTGAACAGCAGGATCAGCACGGGGATCCCGATCAGCGACACCAGCCTGGGCCGGTCGTGACCGAGAACCGTCAAAACCAGCACGAGCGCCGCGGCAGCGGTCAGCACATCCGCCGCGCAGAGCAGCCGGCGGCGTAGTGCCTCTCGCTGCCGCGGCGACGTGACGGCATGATCGGGGCTTTCAACGAGCCCGAACTGTCGCGAGGGAAGTGCAACCAGCCCACGCGCCGCGACCGCACCGTCGGAGTTGCCCACGTCCTGCCCGGTGATCGACGGGTCGTGAATCGTGAGCTTGGTAGCGAGTCGTGGCGTCATGTCCCCTCGCGGCTCCAGACGATTCCGTCCGTCTCTCGCTGGGCCGCTACCTAGCAACGGCGAATCGTCGACGGGATTTCGCCGGGCTGCGGAGGATCGTTCGAATCTCCACCCTTCTACAACCTGGCCCCCGCACTGCGCGCCCAGCCGGCCGGGATCGCCCCGCGGTGCGGGACGTTCCGGCGCGACTCGAGCGGGCGTCCGCGAGCTGCTAGTCCGCTAACGGACAGCGACCGCGACCGTCGATGGCGAGACCATCCGCGCGGTGTCGGTGAGGCCGACCACGAGCTCGAGCTTCAGCGAGTGCATGGCGACGTGGCCACGGGTGCGATTGAACCTCCGCACGGTCGCGATCCGCCTGATCAACGACTTGTCCTCGAGGAGCGCGCGGGGGAGGATCGCGACCGACAGCGAGCGCGCGGGCTTGCGCAGCGTGAAGCTGAGCGTCCCGTGGCGCAGCGCCAGGATGTAGCTCCCGCGTCGCCCGGCCGTCACGCCGGCCCGGACGGTCTTCAGGCTGCGGGCGAAATGCAGTCCCCGCGGCAACGCGACCGCGAACGAGTGGAGCGGCAGTGCCCGCGGACCGGACACCAGGCGCAGACCGACCCGCGGTTTACCGAAGGCGAGGCCCGAGAGCGAGACGTGCGACAGCCTCGGGCTCGCGCCCGCAGCGCGGGGCCCGCTGATGATCTGCGTCGTCGTCGTCGACGACGGCGGCGGCGTCGCGCCGGTGCCCGAGCCGCTCGCCGGGGCGCCGGGTGAGCCCGGGGAGCTCGGGGCGGGCGAGCCGCTGCCGGGGCTGCCGCCGCTCTGAGGCGGGGTTACCAGCGCCTCGTAGGTGGTCAGCACCTCGGCGGCGCTCAGCGACCGGCTCCACACCTGCGGCGCGTCGATCGCACCGCCGAAGTCGAGACCCGTGCAGCCCGCGTAATGGCCGAGGTACAGGTCGTTGTCGGGAAAGTCGTAGTCGATGTTGCCCGCCAGCGGCGCGCCGGAGCCGACCTGGACGCCGTCGACGTACAGGCGCACCGAACGGCCGTCATAGGTGCCCACGACGAAGTGCCACCCGCCGTCCCATACCCGGGAGCCGGCATCCGGCGAGCGGGTGAACGTGTTGCCGCCCTCCTGGGAGACGTAGAACGACAGCCCACGGTTGAGGCCGGTGTAGAGGCCATACGAGGCGGCGTTGCACCGCTGCGCCCCCTTCGCGACGATGTAGGCGAACTGCCCCACGGGCTTGGACGCCTTCAGCCACGCGGTGACCGTGACCTGAGTGGTCGGCTCGAGCGAGGCGCCGTCGGGGATGCGCACCCTGCCGGTGGTCCCATCGAAGCTGAGCGCGGTGCCGGAGAACCCGGGCGTCCACTGGGCGCCACCCGAGATCGTGCCGTTGTTGCCGTGGCCCGAGAAGTCGTGCACAACCGAGCCCGAACCCTCGTCGAGCGGCCAGGATCCTGCGAGACCTGCCGCCGCGCCAGCCTGGGGCGCGGTGAGCAAGGCGAACATAAACACCAGCAAGAGCGGTGCTTTCTTCATGCGGCTACTCCCTGCTCTCCGGACGTTCAGGCCGGTTCCCCCACGGCCCGGTCTGCTAAGCGATTATGAGACTTAACGGTCTCCGAGGGACGCTTCTTACGGCCTGCGACAGGGCACCTGAACCGCGCCCGTGACGCCGCGCTCGAACGTCCAGGAGAATTGCTTGAGCGTGACGACGTAGCAGCGCACCCACTGGGGGCTGGTCAGCCGCACTCGCCAGTCGCCGGGGGCGGCGGGTCCGAGCACCGCGACCGAACACCGGCCCTCGCAGCTGTCCTCCGGCCACGAGGTGACCAGCATCTGGTGAGCGTCGGCCCGGGCGATGTCCGCGGGCGGCAGTGGCGTCGACGACAGCGCGATCCATAGCGACGCCATGGTTGCGATCAGAGCGCCGATCACGGCGCCGACGAGGATCCGCCCGAGGGACGCGCGGCTCGGCGCCGCCACGACCGGGGTCGCGGCGGCGCCTACCGGCTGTACTTCTACTGCTTGACCTCCTGCCCTCAACTTCCGGGCCAGGACGACAGCCGCCCGAGCACGCGGTGCAGCCCGGCCAGCAGCGTGTAGTCGGCCTTGACCTCGAGCGGCGAGAACGCGCGGCTCCACACCGTCGGCTCGTCAATCGAGCCCGTGAAGTCGGTGTTCGCGCAGCCGTCGTAATGGCCGAAGAACAGATCGTTGCCGTCCGGCAGCCCGTATCCCACCGGTCCGCTCATCGCGGTGCCGTTGCCGATCTGGTTGCCGTCGACATACAGACGCACGGACTTTCCGTCATAGGTGCCGACGATCAGATGCCAGTCACCGTTCCACACGCCGGTGCCGGCGTCCGGCGACAGCGCGTAGGACATGCCCCCGTTCTGCGACGCGTAGAACATCAGCCCGCCGTTGATGCCGGTGTAGAACGCGTACGACGCGGCGTTGCACCCGGAGGCGCCCTTGGCCACGAGGTACTTGAACTCGCCTCCGGGGTTGCTCGACTTGACCCAGGCGGTCACGGTCACCGCCGAGGACGGCTCCAGCGAGCTACTGTCCGGAACGTCGACCCGGGAGCTGCCGTTGAAGCTCATCGCCGACCCGAAGTAACCCGGGGCGTGCGTCGCGCCTCCGGACACGGTGGCGTCGTTGTTGTTCTGCGAGCTGTCCTGGGCGACGGTCGCCGAGCTGTCATCGAAGCGCCACCAGCCGTCCAGCGTACTTGCCTTCGCCCCGGCCGGCGCTGCGGCGATGAGAGCCGTCATAGCCCCCAGAATCGCCACTCTCTTTTTCATCTGCTCCTCCAGCGAAAGTGAGAGCTCACCTTGCGGTGAGCTCTCGGGTTGATGTGAGCGGTTGCTGTGTTTGCCTCCGTGCGCACTCTCTCCATCCGTGACCGCTCGTCGGCTGGGCGACCGCCGTCTTACATAGCCGCATCCCGCGGCTGCTGCGACGGTCGTCCGCCTAGGTGAGCATTACGCTGCCGCGAGTTGACGCGTCCGGCGCGTGCAGGGCGTCGACTCCAGGCGCTGGAGCTCGCGCTGCAAAGCACGTCGTCCGCGATGGTGCAAGCCGTGAATCGAGCCCTCGCTGCGCTCCATGCGGTCGGCGATCTCACCCGGTGTGAGGCCGACCACGTGTCGCAGGAGCACGACCTGACGCTGCTCGTCGGGAAGCGTCGCCAGGGCCTCGCGGACCGTCTCCGCGTGGTCGAGGTCGGTGCCGCACATCGCGTTGGGGTCGAGCACCTCCTCGGTCGGCAGCATCCGGTTGGCGCGCAGGTGGTCGATTGCCACGTTGCGAGCCAGCCGCAGCAGCCACGCGAAGAACGGGACGCCCCGGTCGTCGTACTTGTGAAGTGAGGTCATCAGCTTCGCGAACACGTGCTGGGTCACATCCTCGGCCTCGTGATCGTCGCGGACGATCGAGCGCACGTATCCGTAAACGTTGTGTGAGTAACTGACGTACAGGAACCGCAGCGCGTCCTGGTCGCCCTCCTTGGCCCGAGCTACCGCCAGGCGCGTCTTGTTTCTCGTCTCCGGCGACTCGTCGAGCGCCGTGCTGCTCCTGAACCCGATCGTCCCAGGAGCCATCGACAATGCTTCATTGATCACTGTTTGCCCTTCGGTTGCAGGTTTGATCCTTGACCCGCGTCCGAGTTGTGTCCGCGCGCGTTCCCCCACGCGGACACTGCCCCGTACTTCGCTGGCCCTCGCGAGTGCCTTCTGTTGGCTCTCGCATCTCCGACGCGATGAGTATCGGCAGGGCCCAGAGGGAGGTCAATGAACGCAATGGCCCATTGCCCCGTTCAAGCGTCTGAACGCCGATTTAGGCCCTGAGGGACTTCGCGCCGGCGGTCAAGCAGGTATCAAAGGACCCTGGAACGACGCTCCGACATTTGCACGGCCTCGGCCACTAAAGCTCTACACCAGCTTCTGCCGATGAGGTATTGTTCGATGCGCACGGAATTCGCACCGCCCTTGGGGGGCACATAGTGGGGTTTCAGACGGTGGTGGCGGCCGTCGGTGGCTTTCTCGGTCCGGGCGACGGGGATCGGGGCCATCGTGGTCGGTGACAGGCTGGCGGTGACCAGCGGCGTTCAGTCTCTGCTCGCGCGCGGGCGCGGGAACAGGACGGCGGCGCTGGCCGAGGCGATCCGGTCCGCCGGCGCCACGACGAGGTGGATCATCTTGACGGTGCTCGCGTCCGCCGGCGTGCTGGCGTTCGCGTTCGTGCATCCGCTCAGCTACGACATCCCGACGCTGCGGGCGACCGTCGAGACGGCGATCACGCTGATGGCGCTGACCGGCGCGTGGCTGATGCGCGCGAGGTTCGCGCAGACCGCTCGCGTCAGGGATCTGCTGCGGCTGGCCGCGCTGCTGCTGCTGGCGATGTTCGAGCTCTGCGCCAACGCGCTTCCGTCGGCACTCGGCCTGCACGGCACCGGCCAGTTCGGCGCCACCCGCGTGCTCGGGGACCTGATCGTGGCGGCCGTGTTCGCGGCGGCGGCGCTCACCCCGGCCGACCGGATCGTGACCGATCGCCGCGGCTGGATCGCGACGACGCTGGCGCTGTGCCTGGGCGCGTTGGGCGTCACCGAGCTGCTCGGGCTGGCGCTGCGGCACAAGCTCGTGCTCGCCGCCGGGCATCCGGTGTTCGGGCTCGACCGCGCCGCGTCGCGACCGCTGACCTGCGTGATCGTGATCCTCACCGCACTGCTGCTGGCCTACGCCGCGCTGGCGCCGGCCGGCCGCCGCGGGTTCTCGCTGCCCCCCGCCGGGACCCTGATCACGTGCGGGCTGCTGCTGCTGGTGGCCACGCGCCTCTACTACTTCGCGCTTCCCTCGTCCTCGCCACAGTGGGTGTCCCCCCGTGAGGGGCTGCGCCTGGTCGCGGTGGGGCTGCTGGCGGCGGCGGCGGTCAGCCAGGAGCTGCAGATGCGCGCGCGGGCGGCGCGGGCCGCGGCGCTCGCGGAACGACGCCGCGTGGCCCAGGACCTTCACGACGGGATCGCTCAGGATCTCGCGTTCATCGTCGCGCACGGAGCCCAGATGGCCGGGGAGCTCGGCGACGAGCACCCGCTGACGGTCGCCGCCAGGCGGGCTCTGGCGGTGTCTCGGGGGACGATCAGGGAGCTGTCGGACATGAGCGCGACGAACGCCGACGAGGCCCTGGAGGCGGTGGCGCTCGAGCTGCGCGACCGCTTCGGGATCGCGATCACCGTCTACGCCCATCCCGATGCCCGGGTCCCGCCCGAGGCGACAGAACACGTGACCCGGATCGCGCGCGAGGCGATCGCCAACGCAGCGCGACACGGACAGGCGGACAATGTAGTCGTGTCGCTGCGACCGGCCACCGAGGGTGTGTCACTGAGCGTCCGCGACGACGGGCGGGGAATCCCCTGCTCGCCCAGCGGCGAGACCCCGGAGGGATTCGGGTTGCGGAGCATGCGCGACCGCGCCGCCGCCCTCGGCGGCTGCCTCACCGTGCGCCCGCGGCGGAGCGGCGGCACCGAGCTCGAGGTGCTGCTGCCGTGACCCACGAGGTGCAGGTGATGATCGCCGACCACGCCGCCACTCGGCTGGGCATCAAGATGGCGCTCGGCGACGGCGTCTCGATCTGCGCCGAGGCCGACGACGCCGAGCAGGCGATCCGGGCGGCCAAGCGACTGCAACCTGACATCTGCCTGGTCGGCCGCGACGTCGCCGGCCGCGGGCTGTCGGCGATCCGCGGCATCTGTCGCGCCGCGCCCAACGCCGCCGTGGTGGTGCTGGCCGACGTCCGCGCTGTCGACGACATGCTCGACGCGGTGCGCGCCGGTGCGATCGGGTACGTGCCCGGACCGCTCGACGGTGCCCACCTGCGCCGGATCATCGACGCGGTCGTCGCCGGCGAGGCCGTGATCCCGCGGTCGATGGTCCTCGAGCTGCTGCTCGAGCTGCGGTCGGGGGGTGCCGGCGGCGACGCGCTCACCGGACGCGAGTCGCAGGTGCTGGGGATGCTCCGCCGCGGACAGAGCACCGCGGCGATCGCCGAGCGCCTCCAGATCGCACCGGTCACCGTCCGCCGGCACGTGTCCGAGCTCGTTCGCAAGCTGGGCGTCGAGGACCGCTCAGAGCTGGTCGCCGGCGACGCTTGGGGGCAGGGAAGCCCGATCGTCAACGGCCATGAATCGGCCGCCGCCGCGCCCGGCGGCTCGGCGCACGAATCCTGAACGCTCACTGGGCCGTTCGGCTCATTGTGGTCGCGGTGACGCGGCGTCACCATTCCGCGGATTCACTTCACGGATGAACACACATCAGAGGCAAGGGGAATGTCGGATCACGTCCGCGCGGCCACGGAGGCGAGCTGCGAGGCACTGCTCGCGATCGAGCTGCTGGAGGCAGCCGATGGCCCCGACCGCAGCGACCAAGATCACCTTCACCTGAGCCAGGCGACCGCGTCGCTGCGCCGGGCGCTCGCCGAGCTGCGCCTGGCCTCGCCCGATCCGCCCGGGGTGCTGACGCTCGGGTTCGTACTCGGGACCGACCGGGTCAAGGTGCGCCGCCCCCGGCGCCGGCGGTCACTCCAGGCCGCTCCGGACCGCATAGATCGCGGCCTGGATGCGGCTGGATAGCCCCAGCTTGGCGAGGATGCTCGACACGTGGTTCTTGGCGGTCCGGGGGCTGATCCCCAGCTCGTCGGCGATGTCGGCGTTGTCCATGCCGCGCGCGATCCGGCGCAGCACCTCGAGCTCGCGGGGCGACAGCTGGGCGAGGGCCTCGTGATCGGGGCCGTCGTCGGTCGTGGTCGAGCCCGCGTTGCGAATCCGGCCCAGCACGACCTCGGCCGCTCGCGGCGACAGCCACGACGAGCCGCCGGCCGCGGCTCTGACCGCGGCCACGACCTCGCTGATCGGCGTGTCCTTGGCCAGGAACCCGGAGGCGCCCGCCCGCATCGCCGCCGACACCGCGGCGTCCTCGGACACGGCGGTCAGCGCGAGCACGCGCATCGACGGGTCGTGCTGCATGATCGTGAACGTCGCCTCGGCGCCCTCGATGTCGGGCATCCGCAGGTCCATCAGCACCACGTCGGGCCGCAGCTCGCCGGCCAGGCGAATCCCCATGCGGCCGCCGGAGGCCTGCGCCACGATCTCGATGTCGGGCTGGGCTCCGAGCAGCGAAGCCAATCCGGTGCGAAACAGGTCGTGATCGTCGACCACGAGCACGCGGATAGGGACCCCGTTGGTACGACCGTCGTTCATGCTTCCTTACACACTTCTCAAGGCCCCCTTCCCGGCGCATGCTGGCGCCGAGCGATGCTCAAAGCATCTGTTCCCGGATTCTATCGGCGCAAACCTTCAGATCCTTGAGCAATTCCTGCAATTGATCTGCCTTGCGTAAGCCGCGCAGCGCCGATCACGTTGTCTCGATAAAGGACGACGAAAAGGGCAGGGTTCATGGCATCAGCAGTGAGTGTGCGGCGACCGGCCGCGGTTAGGTTCGTCGCGCTCGACCGACAGCACGAGCGCCTAGAGGGCGATCTGCAGGCGGCCTTCATGCGGCTGCTCGGCTCGAGCGCGTTCACCCTCGGAGCCGAGGTCGAGCGGTTCGAGCAGGAGTTCGCCGACTACTGCGACGTGTCGAATTGCGTCGGCGTGTCCTCCGGGACCTCCGCGCTGATGCTGATGCTGAAGGCCCACGGGATCGGTCCGGGCGACGAGGTGATCGTCCCCGGCCACACGTTCATCGCCTCGGCGCTGGCCGTCGCCCACGTCGGCGCGACGCCGGTGCTGTGCGACGTCGACGAGGGCACCGGTCTGATCGACCCCGACGCGGCGCGCGCCGCGGTCGGGCCGAACACCGCCGCCGTGCTCGCCGTCCACCTGTACGGCCAGTCCTGCGACATGGCCGCGATCAACGAGTTCGCCGAGCCCAAGGGGCTGCTGGTGTTCGAGGACGCGGCCCAGGCCCACGGCGCCCGCTTCCGCGGTGAGCGCGTCGGCTCGCTCGGCTCGGCGGCCGCGTTCTCGTTCTACCCCACCAAGAACCTTGGCGCGCTTGGCGACGGCGGCGCGGTCTGCACCGACGACGAGGACATCGCCGCGCGGGTCCGACGGCTGCGCAATCTCGGCCAGAAGGCCAAGGGCGAGCACGTCGAGCTCGGCTACAACGAGCGGCTCGACGGCCTCCAGGCGGCGCTGCTGCGGATCAAGCTCGAGTACCTGGACGAGTGGAACGACGCCCGGCGCTCCCACGCCGCACGCTACCGCGGGCTGCTCCCGGCCGAGGCTCGCCTGCTGGAGGAACGCGCCGACAGCCCGTGCATCCACCACTTGTTTCCGGCCCGGTTCGAGGACCGCGACGCGGTCGGCGCCGCGCTTCGCGAGCAGGGAATCGACTCGGCGGTGCACTACGCGCCAGCGATCCACGGCCACCAGGCCTGGAACGAGTACCCGATCCATCACGGCGAGCTGCCGGTATCGGAGGCGTGGGCGGACCAGGAGCTGTCGCTGCCGATGCATCCCGACCTGCGCCCGGACGAGATCGAGCGGGTCGCGGCGGCGGTCGCCGACGCGGTCTCCTAGCGCTTCAGGCGGTCGCGGTCGACGGTCCGGACCACCCGGGCCGGATTGCCGACGACCACGGAGTCGGCGGGCACGTCCTTGGTGACGACCGCGCCGGCTCCGACCATCGCCCGCTCGCCGACGGTGACGCCCGGCAGGATCACCGCGCCGGCGCCGATCGAGGCGCCCGTGCGGAGCGTCGTGACGGCGCCGTGAAACGGCCGGCGGCTGCGCGGGAACGGGTCGTTGGTGAATGTCGCCTGAGGGCCGATGAACACGTCGTCCTCGACTCGGAGGCCGTCCCACAGGAACACGCCCGACTTGAGCGTCACGCGGTCGCCGACGACCACGTCGCCCTCGACGAACGTGTGGTCGCAGATGTTGCAGTCGGCGCCGATCACCGCGCCGGGCAGCACGTGGGCGAACGCCCAGATCCGCGTGCCGGGGCCGATCGAGTCGGTTTCGACCAGAGCGTGGTCGTGGATAAACGGGGCGTCAGGCATCTGCCGGTCGGATTTTGCCTTGTGCGAGCGGTCGCTGTCGATAGGATCGTCAGTAGACCGTGCTAGGCGGGGTGCTAGCGGTGCCCTGTACCCGCAATCCGCTCTAGCGGGGCTGAATCCCCTCCCGAGGGGCCCAGGTCCCAGGGTCAGCGCCCTGCCCGTGGCGTTGATGGTTCGGTCCCGTGACGGTGGAGACCCGTGAACCAGGTCAGGTCCGGAAGGAAGCAGCCTTAAGCGGTCATCTCCAGGCGTTGCGGGAGTGCCGGACCGGAGCCATGAGGCTGCGGCCGCTCCCCGGGAACCGGCTTCGAAGGAGGGTGCACGGTCTGTTTTTCTTGGTCGCGGCCCGGACCGGCCGCGCGGCGGACCGTGGTGCGCGGAGCGGAGCGGAGCGGGGCGGGGCCGCGGCGCCCGGGGCGGAAGACGTGCACTCGACGAAATCCGCACCTCGCGGGGAACGAACTTCCCGCTCAGCGGGCATAACGTTCCACTCGATGACTGGGCGGCATCGAAGGGAACGAACTTCCCGCTCAGCGGGCATAACGTTCCACTCGATGACTGGGCCGCATCGAAAGGAACGAACTTCCCGGTGACCGGACGGCCCCCGAGCCCGAAGTTCGCGGCGCCTGGCACCGCAAATCCGGCTGGCTCCGGACCACCCGAGCACCCGTCTAGACTCGACTCGAAGTGTCGATCGGACCCTCGCTCTACCGCCGCCATCGCCCCCGGACGTTCGCCGACGTAGTCGGCCAGGAGCACGTCGTCCGGACGCTGTCCAACGCCGTCGAGCAGGGCAAGGTCCACCACGCCTACCTGTTCGTCGGCTCCCGGGGGACGGGCAAGACGAGCATGGCCAAGATCCTGGCCGCGTGCCTGAACTGCGTCAACGGACCGACGATCACGCCGTGCGGCAAATGCGACTCGTGCGTGTCGATCGCCGCCGCCACGTCGCTCGACGTGATCGAGATGGACGCCGCATCCAACAACTCCGTCGACGACATCCGCGACCTGCGCGAGAAGGTCGCCTACGCGCCGGTCTCCGGACGCCACAAGGTGTACATCCTCGACGAGGCCCACATGCTCTCGCCGCAGGCCTGGAACGCGTTCCTGAAGACGCTCGAGGAGCCGCCGCCGCGGACGATCTTCGTGCTGGCCACGACCGAGGCGCAGAAGGTGCTGCCCACGGTCGTCGATCGCTGCCACCGGTTTGACTTCGGCCGGCCGACCGTCGAGCAGGTGGTCAGCGTGCTCGACCGCGTCGCCCAGGAGGAGACGATCGAGATCGAACCGGCCGCGCTGGCGCTGGTCGCCCGCCACGCCACCGGCAGCTTCCGCGACGCGCTCGGCACGCTCGAGCAGCTGGTCACCTACTCCGGCGGTGAGAAGATCGACTCCCCGGCCGTGCTCTCGGTGCTCGGGATCGCCGACGCCGAGCAGTTGTTCGCCGCCGTCGACGCGATCGTCGCCCACGACCCGGCGGCGGCGCTGCGGGCGGCCGCCGCGCTGTCGGAGTCCGGCCGCGACCCGGGCCAGGTGCTCCGCGACCTCGAGGTCCACGGGCGCGAGCTGCTGACCGTGCAGGTGCTGGCCGAGCTCCCGCTCGAGCTGCGGGTGACCGCCGAGCGCGACCGCCGGCTGGAGGAGCAGGCCCGGGCGCTGCCCAAGACCGACGCGATCCGGCTGCTCGACCTCGTCTCCGAGGCGCTCGGGGCGACCGCCGACGGCGCCGAGGCGCGAATCCAGCTCGAGCTCGTGCTGATCAAGGCCGCGGCCCCCGAGATGGACCCGTCGACGTCGGCGCTGCTGGCGCGGATCGAGCGGCTCGAGGAGAGTCTTCGGGCCGGGTCGGCCCCCCCGGCCCCGCCACGGAATCCGACTCCCTCTCCTGCCCCACCGGATGCGGAGCATCCGGCACCTGCCCCCGAGCCGCCCGCCCCGGTCCCCGAGCGCCCGGCGCCGAGCACCGCACTCGGGCTCGAGACCGCGGTCAGCTCCTGGCCGGCGGTCCTCGACCTCGTGCGCGGGGAGAACCCGATGCTCGCGGGCGCGCTGGCGGCGGCCCGCCCGGTGGCGGTCGCAGAGCGCGAGCTGACGCTGGCCTTTCCCGGCGGCGCCTCGTTTCTCAAGCGCAAGGCCGAGCAGGACGACTACCGGCGTGTCGCGGCCGAGGCGCTGAAGACGGTCACCGGCCACAAGATGGCGTTCCGCTACGAGCTGCGTGACGACGAGCCGGAGCCGGAGCCGACCGGCGAGCCGGCGCTCACCGGAGAAGAGCTCGTGCGACGCTTCATGAAGGAGTTCGACGCAGAGGAACTCGACGTAAATGCCGACAGGAGCGAGGCCTAGATGCCCCAACCGAACATGCAGCAATTGCTCAAGCAGGCCCAGAAGATGCAGCAGGACATGCTGGAGGCGCAGGAGTCGCTCAAGGACGAGGTGGTCGAGGCCTCGGCCGGCGGTGGGATGGTCACCGTCCAGGTGACCGGAGATCTCAACGTCAAGTCGATCAAGATCGATCCTCAGGCAGTCGACCCCGAGGACGTCGAGCTGCTCCAGGACATGGTCCTGGCGGCGGTCAACGAGGCGCTGCGCTCGGCGCAGGAGTTGGCCGAGTCCAAGCTCGGCGGGATCGCCGGCGGGCTCGGCGGCCTGGGTCTTCCCGGCCTCTAAAGAGCACGGGACCTAGTGCACCCTCCGGCAATTAGGGCACATGTATCACGGCCCCGGATGACCGTCATGCGGCGTCCTCGAACCCTCGCGCAGCCCCGCTGCGCTTCGGGGTCCTGCGTCCTTGCCTGCCGGCCCCCGGGTCTCGCGCTCCATGCACCCTAATCCCCGGACGGCGCACTAGCGTGTACGCACCGCCGGTACAGCGGTTGATCACAGAGCTGTCCAAGCTCCCGGGCGTCGGCGGGCGCACGGCCCAGCGCCTGGCCTTCCATCTGCTCCGCGCCGATGACGCCGACGCGTTCGCGCTCTCCGACGCGATCCGCGAGGTCAAGGAACGGATCGGCTTGTGCGAGGTCTGCTTCAACCTGGCCGACGGCCCGCGCTGCCGGATCTGCGCCGACGAGCGCCGGGACACCGATGTGATCTGCGTGGTCGAGGAGCCCTCCGACGTGATCTCGATCGAGCGCACCCACGAGTTCCGCGGCCGCTACCACGTGCTCGGCGGAGCGCTGTCGCCGATCGACGGCGTCGACCCCGAGGACCTCAAGATCTCCGAGCTGTACGAGCGCGCCATCGGCGGCGCGGTCCAGGAGGTCGTGATCGCGACCAACCCGACCACGACCGGCGAGGCCACGGCGCTGCACCTGGCCGCCGGGCTGCGCGAGCGCGCACCTGAGATCCGCGTCACCCGCCTGGCCAGCGGGCTACCGGTCGGAGCGGACCTGGAATACGCCGACGAGCTCACGCTGGGCCGCGCCCTCGCGGGCCGCAGGGCGGTGTAACCGCTACGTGGACGACCACTAGTGCCCGAGACAGTCGTGATGAAGTTCGGCGGCACGTCCGTCGCCGACGCTGAGCGCCTCAAGCGGGCCGCCCAGCGGATCGTGGCCCAGCGCGAGCACGGCAAGCGGGTGGTGGCCGTGCTGTCGGCCCGCGGCAAGACCACCGACGAGTTGATCGCGATGGCCGAGGAGGTCTCGCCGCTGCCCGACCGCCGCGAGATGGACATGCTGCTATCGACCGGCGAGCGGATCTCTTGCGCGCTGTGCGCGATGGCGATCAACGACCTCGGCCACCGCGCGATCTCGCTGACCGGCTCCCAGGCCGGGATCGTCACCGACACCTCACACACCAAGGCCCGGATCCTCGACATCCGCGCCGACCGGATCCGGCAGGCACTGGGCGAGGACCAGATTGTGCTCGTGGCCGGGTTCCAGGGTGTCTCGACCAGCCGCGACGTGACGACGCTGGGCCGCGGCGGCTCCGACACGACCGCGGTCGCGCTGGCGGCGGCGATCGGCGCCGAGGTGTGCGAGATCTATACCGACGTCGCCGGCGTGTTCACGGCCGACCCGCGCGTCGTCCCCGACGCGCGACGGCTGCCGGTGGTGAGCTTTGAGGAGATGCTCGAGATGGCCTCGTCCGGGGCCAAGGTCCTGCAGCTACGCGCGGTCGAGTACGCCCGTAACCACGCGGTCAGGATCCACTGCCGATCGAGCTTTGACTCGGGTCCCGGTACCTTTGTCCTCGGAGAAGACGAGACGATGGAACGCCCGCTTGTGACAGCCGTAACCCACTCCACCGAGGAGGCCCGGATCACGCTTCTGGGCGTCCCCGACCGCCCAGGCGCCGCCGCCAAGATCTTCGGCGCGCTCGCCGCGGCGGGCTGCAGCATCGACACGATCATCCAGAACGAGCCGATCGAGGACGGGCGCATGGCGGAGGTGTCGTTCACGGTCACCAAGGAGGACCTCTCAGACGCCCAGGTCGCGCTGTCAGCGGTCGCCAGCGACCTCGGTCTGACCAAGATCGACACCGATCAGCAGATCGGCAAGGTGTCGATCGTCGGCGCCGGGATGCGCTCGCACCCGGGCGTCGCGGCGAAGGTTTTCCAGACGCTCGCCGAACAGGACATCAACATCGAGATGATCTCCACCTCCCCGATCAAGATCTCGTGCGTGATCCGTTCGGAGTCCGTTCCCCTGGCGGTCCGCGCCCTGCACGCCGCGTTCGATCTCGGCGCCGGCGGCGTCGAGCCCGAAGGGGGCCCGCGATGACCGCCGGGCTGCGGGTCGCGGTCGTCGGCGCCACCGGCGCGGTCGGGACCACGATGCTCGAGCTGCTGCGCCGCCGCGAGTTCCCGGCGTCGGAGATCGTCCCGTTCGCCTCGGAGCGCTCCCGTGGCCGCGAGCTCGACGGCAGGCCGGTCCGAGTACTCGCCGACGGCGAGATCGACGGCTTCGATATCGCGCTGTTCTCGGCGGGCGCGACCCGCTCGCGCGAGTGGGCGACGCGGTTCGTCGAGGCCGGAGCCACGGTGATCGACAACTCCTCGGCGTTCCGGCGCGATCCGGAGATCCCGCTGGTGGTGTCGGAGGTCAATCCGCACGCGCTCGACGCCCACCGCGGGCTGATCGCCAACCCGAACTGCTCGACGATGCAGCTGATGGTCGCGGTGGCGCCGATCCACCGCGCGGTCGGGATCGAGCGGATGATCGTCTCCACCTACCAGTCGGTCTCGGGCACCGGGATGGCCGCCGTCGATGAGCTCGAGGCCCAGGCTCATGCCTCGCTGCACGGCGTCGAGGCTCCGCCGCCGCAGATCTACCCCGAGCCGATCGCGTTCAACGTGATCGGCGCCGCCGGCAACTTCGCCGAGGGCGACGACCACACCGACGAGGAGCGCAAGATGATGTTCGAGACGCGCAAGATCCTCGAGGACGAGTCGATCGGCGTCGCCGTCACCTGCGTGCGGGTGCCGGTGAGGACCGGCCACTCGGAGGCCGTCAACATCCAGACCCGCGAGCCACTTTCGGCACAGGACGCCACCGAGCTGCTCGCCAGCGCGCCCGGGCTGGTGCTCGAGAACGTGCCCACGCCGCTGCGCGCCGCCGGCCGCGACGAGGTGTTCGTCGGCCGTATCCGGCGCGATCACTCCCATCCCCGGGCGCTGGGGATGTTCGTGGTCGGCGACAACCTGCGCAAGGGCGCGGCCACCAACGCGGTCCAGATCGCGGAGCTGCTGGTCAGAAACCGCGAGGCCGCGGGCGTTGGCTGACGAGCTCTATGAGCTGATGCGCTGCGCGCCGTCGACGCGCTACTTCACCGACGAGACGATCGACCCAGAGGTGCTGCGGCGGGTGCTCGACAACGCCCGCTTTGCCCCCAGCGGCGGCAACCGGCAGGGATGGAAGGTGATCATCGTCACCGACCCCGACAAGCGCCGTCGGATGCGCGAGCTCTACGAGCCGCCGTGGGACGCCTACATGGTGCAGACCGGGGGACGCGCGGCCCTCGACGCCGGCGAGCGCAGCGGGCTGCCGCGCGGCCGGCTGCAGATGCTCGCGGCCGCCGACGAGTTCGCCCGGACGTTCGACCGCGTGCCGGTGCACCTGGTGATCTGTGTTGAGCTGAGCGCGCTGGCGATCGTCGACAGCGCGCTGGATCGCCCGAGCATCGTCGGCGGGGCGTCGGTCTACCCGTTCGTGCAGAACGTCCTGCTCGGTCTCCGGGCCGAGGGTCTCGGCGCGGCGTTCACGACGCTTCTGACCCCGGCCGAGGAGGAAGTGCGCGAGCTGCTCGAGATTCCGGACGGGGTCGTGCTGGCCGGCCACATCTCGGTCGGCCATCGCGCGGACCCGTGGCCGAAGCAGTTGACGCGCAAGCCGGTGAGCGAGTTCGCGTTCGCCGAGCGCTACGGCGAGGCCTGGTGACCGTCGCTCAGCGGCGGGCGCGGAGATCTCGCCTGGTCCGCACGCCGAGCTTGCGGTAGATCCGGCGCGCGTGCGTGCGGACCGTTTCGACGCTGACGTGCAGCGTCTCGGCGATCTCGGCGTTGGAGCGGCCGTGCTGGAGCAGCTCCATCACCTCGGCTTCGCGCGGGGTGAGCAGGTCCGGGCCGACCAGGTCGGCCGGGTCAACCCCGGCGGGCGGAAGCACGTGCAGCCCCCGGGAGGCGAGATGGATGGCATGCAGCACGTCGCGTGCCTCGGTGCTCTTGGCCAGACACGCGGTCGCGCCGAACGCGAGCATCTGGCGGCACTCCGACGGCGTCGGACGGTTGGCGAGCACGACCAGCCGAGTGCCGGTGAAGTTGCGGTGCAGGTCGCGCAGCTCGATCGCGCTGGCCAGCGAGCCGAAGTTGAGCAGCGCCACGTCCGGGTGATACGTCGACAGCGCGGACATAAGCTGGTCGTGCGGAACGCCGTCCGCGACCAGGTTGAGGCTCTCGTCTTCGTTGATCAGCGCGCGCAGCCCGTGGGCCACGATGTCCTCGAACTGGGCCACGGCCACGCGGACTGCTGTGTGATTGATCGTCAAGCGCCGCCTACGAGCGTCCGTTCCGCGAGCAGAGAGCTTATCGGCAGTTTCGGCAAAAGGGTGACACGGGTATCACCCTTTCCGCTACTCAAGATCACCCCAGGTTCCCCCCCACCAGGGGACGACAACGGAGCCCCGCTCCGCGACCATGTGCCTACGAAACTTGAAGTGGGGGACGCGCAGGGGCCCCGGGAGAGCAGTTTCCAACGGGGACGACGACAGGGGTAGGGCAGGGGCGAGGCTTCGAGCCTCGCCCATTGTCCTTAAGCGGCGGTCACTCGTCCTTCGGGGGGACGGCCTGCTTGAGCCGTGCTTGGGCGTCGACCAGGCGGCGCTTGGTCTCGTCCTGCCCCGTTGGCTGCGCACGCTCGACCCGAGCCGGCGCGGCGGCGTCCGGAGCCGCCGCGGCGGGCGGCTCGCGCTTTTGCCACCGGGAGGCCAGCCGCCGCAGCCGGGGTCGCACTAGTGGCCGGCCAGCCTGCTAGGCGGCCGCTCCGGCGACGACCGACGTCGACCAGTCGATCACCGACGTCGGGCGGACGATGTGCTTGCTCATCCCGAGCTCCTTGGGCGAGAGCCCGAGCGCCAACCCCACGAGCTGCGGGAGGTGGAGCACCGGCAGGCCGAGCTCACGCCCGACCGCCTTCGCGGCGGCCGGCTGCTGCAGGTCGAGGTTCAGGTGGCACAGCGGGCACGGGACCACCAGGCAATCGGCGTCGGCGTCGATCGCGTCGCCGAGGTGACGGCCGGCCTGCGTCAACGAGGCCTTCTTGTTCATCGTGATGATCGGGAAGCCACAGCACTTGTAGACGCCCGCGAAGTCAATCACGGTGCCGCCGAGGGCCTCGATCACCATGTGCAGGTAACGGTCGCGCGGGTGCTCGTCGTCGACGCCGAGCCGGTCGACCGGCCGGATGATGTAGCAGCCGTAGAACGGGCCCACGCGCAGGTCGGTGAGGGGACGCTTGACCCGCGACTTGAGCTCGTCGAGCCCCATCTCCTCGACCAGCAGCCAGAGGAAGTTCTTATTGCTGAGGCCCTTCTCGTAGCGGAGGCCTTCCTCGGTCAGATTCGCGTTGATCTGCTCGCGGTAGTCGGTGTTGGCGTCGAGGCGCTGCTGGCACTCCGACTGCGCGCCCTGGCAGGTCGAGCAGATGTTCATCATCAGCTCGCCGTCGGTCTGCTGGGCCAGCGCGAACGTGCGCGCGTTCAGCGTGTCGGCCAGCTCCTGGTTGTGCTCGGCGATCACGCCGGCGCCGCAACACGCGGCCCGGTCGAGCTCGATCAGCTCGATGTCGAGGAGCGGCGCGACAGCGGCCATCGATCCGTGCAGCTCCGGCGTGAACCCGCGGCTCACGCAGCCCGGCCAGTAGGCCACTCTCATACGGTCTCGCTTTCCTTCGTGGAGGTCTCGGGGGTCTCGCCCTCCGGCTCGTCCTCGAATCCCGAGACGTACAGATTCAGCTCATTGCGGCGCTCGCGCCCCGCGACCTCGTCGAAGATCCGCTTGACCTCCTTGGGCGCCTTGTGCGGGTGACCCAGCGCCTTGGCGGGCGTCATCTTCCCGCGCGACATCGCGGTCAGCGCCGTCGGCAGACCGCTCATCAGCTCGGGCGCGGCCCGCGGGTGGAACTTGCCGCCGTAGGAGTCGGCGAGCAGGTCGGCCTCCTGCAGCAGCCCGTTGCGCCGGATGTTCTGGACGAACGCGTTCTCGTGGCGGTGGCCGTTGTTGCGGTCATCGATCTTCTGATCGCTCCCGGCGACGCGGCGCAGGCGCATGATCTGGCTCATCGGATCTACGCCCTTGGGGCAGGCGTCGATGCAGTTGAAGCAGTGGGTGCAGTCGTAGATCCCGTGCTCATCCTCGGACAAGTCCTTGAGCCGCTCATAGTGTTCGGCGTCGCGGGGGTCGCCGACGAACCGATAGGCCTTGGCCAGTGCCGCCGGCCCGGTGAACAACGGGTCGATCTCCATCGACAGGCAGTCGGACACGCACGCGCCGCACTGGATGCAGGCCATCGTCTGCGTGACGTCGACCATGTTCTCGTGGGGGACGACGTACTCGCGCTCGGGCACCGGCTCCTTATTGATCAGCCACGGGGTGACCCGCTGGATCTTCTTCCAGTGCACGGCGTCCATGTCCACGATCAGGTCGCGGATCACGGGCATGTTGCCCATCGGTTCAACCGCGATCAGCTCGCCCGGCCGCTCCTCGCCGTCCTCGGGCGACGGATTCCAGCCGGCGCCGTGCTCGCGCTTGACGGCCTCCTCGAGGTGGGTGTTACAGGCCAGCCCGGGCTTGCCGTTCATCCGCACTCCGCAGGACCCGCAGATCGCCTGCTGGCACGAGCAGCGGATCCCGATCGAGCCGTCCTTCTCGTCCTTGATCGCGAGGATCGCGTCGAGCACCGACTGGGTGCCCGGCATCTCCACGGTGTGCTCGTCCCAGTGGGCCCCATCCACCGATCCCGGGTCATAGCGGCGAATCCTCAGCGTGTACTCGGGCATCAGTCCAGCTCCTTGGCCATCGGGGTCAGTACGTCCTCTCCTCCGGCTGCCAGCGGGTGATCGTCACCTCGGAATAGCTGATCTCGGGAACGTCCGAGCCATTCTCGGAGATGTCGATGTGCTTGAGCCACTCGGCGTCGTTGCGCTCCGGGAAATCCGTCCGGAACTGGGCGCCGCGGGACTCCTTGCGCTCGATCGACGCGACCACGATCGCCTCGGCCACGTCGAGCATGTAGCCCAGCTCGATCGCGCCGATCACGTCCTGGTTGAACACCGAACCGTGGTCGTCGATCACGGCCTTGGGGGCCTCCTCCTTGAGCCGCCGCACGATCTCGTGGGCCTTGACGAGCCCGTCGGCATCCCGGAACACGGCCACGTACTCGTTCATCGTGTCGCCGAGGTCGGACTTGATCGCGGCCACGCGGCGGCCGCCCGTGTCGCGGTTCATGATCGCCGCGATCTCCTTCTCGGCGTCCGTGATGTGGCTGTTGGGCGTCGTCGGCATCGGCATCTGCAGCGCCTGGTGGGCGGCGTGCGCGCCCGAGCGGCGCCCGAAGATCAGCGTGTCGAGCAGCGAGTTGGCCCCGAGCCGGTTGCCGCCGTGGACCGAGACGCAGGCGACCTCCCCGGCCGCGTACAGCCCGGGAATCGTGGTCAGGCCGTCGACGTCGGTCTTGACGCCGCCCATGATGTAGTGCTGCCCGGGCCGGATGTGGATCGGCTCGCGGGTGATGTCCGTTCCGGCGAAGTCTCTCCCAATATTGACGATTTCCCTCAGGGACTCGAGCGTGCGGCGGCGCGGCACCTTGGTGATGTCGAGTGCGACGGTGCCGTCCGGGAAGCCCCGGCCCTCGTTGATCTCGGTCTGCTCCGCGCGCGAGACCACGTCGCGCGAGGCCAGGTCGAGCTTGTTCGGCGCGTACCTCTCCATGAAGCGCTCGCCCTCGGCGTTGAGCAGCCAGGCGCCCTCGCCGCGGGCTCCCTCGGTGATCAGCAGGCCGTTGCCGGCAAGCGTGGTGGGGTGGTACTGGACCATCTCCATGTCCATCAGCCGCGCGCCGATCCGGTAGGCCTGGGCGATCCCGTCGCCGGTGACGATCAGGCCGTTGGTGGTCGGCTTGTACGCCTGGCCGGCCCCGCCCGAGGCAAGGATCGTCGCCTTGGCGTTGAACACCTCCATGTGGCCGTCGCGCAGGTTGCGGCACACCGCCCCGACGCAACGGCCCTCGGCGTCCTGCAGCAGCCCGGTGGTGAACCACTCCTCGTAGCGGTCCACCTGCTCACCGTGCTTCATCAGCTGCTCGTAGAGCACGTGCAGGATTGCGTGGCCGGTGATGTCGGCGACGTAGTAGGTGCGGGCTGCCGAGGCGCCGCCGAACGCGCGCGTGCCGAGGTGGCCGGTCTCGTTGCGGTGGAACGTGACACCGGCGTGTTCGAGCCAAAGGATCTCGTCGGGCGCCTCGCGGCACATGATCTCGATCGCGTCCTGGTCGCCCAGGTAGTCGGACCCCTTGACGGTGTCGAACGCGTGCGACTCCCAGGTGTCCTCGGGATTCAGCGCCGCGTTGATCCCGCCGGCGGCGGCCACCGAGTGGGAGCGGACCGGGTGGACCTTGGAGACGATCGCCACCGACGCTCCGGTCTGGGCGGCTGCCACCGCGGCTCGTTGGCCAGCCAGGCCGGCGCCGATGATCAGAACGTCGTGGGAGGGCACGTCTTCCGATTCTATTTACGCGCGATGTCGGCCGCGTCCTCCCCCGCGGTGCCGGGGGTTCGCGGTGCCCGCAGGCAGACGCTAGGGACTCGTGGCCGGCCCGAACGCCGACTGCAGCGCGCGGCGGACCTGTTCGATCGTGACGACGCCGCGCAGCACGCCCTCGCCGTCTACGGCCATCAGCGCGCCCAGCCGTCCAAGCGACTCGGACGACAGCACCTCGGTGAGCGGGCGGTTCTCCTCGATCCGCCAGCTCGCGGCGCTCTCGGACTCGAGCACGGCTCCCACGGTTAGCCACCCCTCGCCGCCGTCGATCGCGCTTTGCAGTCGCTCCTGGCGGGCGATCCCGAGGAACCGACCGTCGGCGTCGATCACCGGGAACCACGACCAGCCGTAGCGCAGGAAGTACTCGTCGAGCGCCTGGGTCACGGGGGTGTCGGACGGGATCGCCACCGGCTGCGTGTCCATGATGTCGGCCACCCGGACGCCCTCGATCGCCTCGGTGAGGTCGGTCTGCACCAGCGCCCCCCTCGCCGACTGACCGAGCAGGAACGCCATCGCGATCAGCCACAGGCCGGTGAACGCGGCCTCGGCGAACATCAGCCAGATGCCGACGCCGGCGAGCAGGATCGCGAACGCCTGCCCGAGCTTGGCGGCGATGCGAGTGCCCTTGCGCTTCTCGCCGGTGACGCGCCAGATGACTGACCTGGCGATCCGCCCGCCGTCGAGCGGGAACGCCGGGACCAGATTGAACACGAGCAGCAGGATGTTCCAGAACAGCAGCCAGCTCAGCGACAGGAGCACGGGCGTGATCTCGACCTCGCCGTCAAGCGCGGCCGCGTGGACCAGGCGGTTAGGGCCGACGATCGCCAGGTCGACCACGAGACACACCAGCACGAACGCGAACGTCGCCAACGGTCCGGCGACAGCGATCCTGAAGTCCTCGCCGGGGGTGGCGGCATCGCGGCTCATCTGGGTAAGGCCGCCGAACAGGAACAGGTCGATCCGTTCCACCTCGATCCCCTCGCGGCGGGCCACCAGCGCGTGGCCGAGCTCGTGCACGATCAGCGACCCGAACAGGATCAGCACGGTGACCACCGTGGTCAGGTAGGCGACGCCGTCGGAGCTGTGCAGCGCGTTGCGGAACGCGCCCGACAGCCAGAAGATCATCAGGAACAGAACGAGGAACCAGCTGCGGTCGACCCCGATCCGGAACCCGAACAGGGTCGCCAGCTTGATCGATCCAGAACGCCCGAACATGCTGCAATGGTCGCACAGGCGCCCAGTCGGACTCAGGGTGTTCGGGCGCGTCACGACGAGGAGCCGAAAATGACCGATGGGATTACACAGCTACGTGAGCATCTGGCGACACTCACGGACCTGCGCGTCGTCAACGCGCTGGTCGAATGGGACCAGCAGACGATGATGCCCCCGCGCGGGGTGGAGACCCGCGCGGCCTCGCTCGCGACGCTCGGGCGCCTGACGCACGACATGTTCGTTTCCGACCAGACCGGACGGCTGCTCGACGCTGCCGCCGGCGACCTCGACGGCTACGCCCCGGAGTCCGACGAGGCGTCGCTGGTACGGGTGGCCACCCGTCGCTGGGAGAAGGCGCGACGCGTGCCCGGCGAGCTGACCGCCGAGCTCGCCCACGCGGGATCGATCGGCCAGGAGGCGTGGGTGAAGGCGCGCGCGGACTCCGACTTTCAGTCGTTCGTGCCCTACCTGGAACGCAACCTCGAACTCGCCCGGCGGTACGTGGATTGCTTCGACGGATTCGACTGCGCCTACGACGCGCTGCTCGACGACTACGAGCCCGGCGTGCGGACGACGCAGGTGGCTGCCCTGTTCGACGAGCTCAAGTCCCAGCTGCGGCCGATGATCGCCACGCTGGCCGACAACGCGGACCGCGTCGACGACTCGCCGCTGCACGGAAGCTTCCCCGTCGACCGCCAGCGCCGGCTCGCTGCGGCGGTCGTCGAGCGGATGGGCTTTGACCGTGCGAGCTGGCGGATGGACGACGCCGTCCACCCGTTCGCGACCGGGTTGGGCTCACACGACGTACGGATCACCACCCGATGGGATGAGACCTTCTTCCCGTCGTCGCTGTACGGCGCCATGCACGAGTGCGGGCACGGGCTGTACGAGGCGGGCATCGCCGACGCCCTGCAGCGCACGCCGCTGGGGCACGGCGAGTCGCTGGCGATCCACGAGTCCCAGAGCAGGATGTGGGAGAACATGGTCGGCCGCGGCCGCGCGTTCAGCGGCGTGCTCGCCAGGACGGTGTCGGAGATTCTCGGCGACTCGGTCGGGTCGCTCGACGCCGACATCCTGTACCGCGCCGTCAACCGGGTGCACCCGTCCTACATCCGCGTCGAGGCCGACGAGGTCACCTACGGCATGCACATCATCCTGCGCTTCGAGCTCGAGCAGGACCTGATCGAGGGGCGAGTGAAGGTGTCCGAGCTGCCCGAGGTCTGGAACTCCCGCTTCAACGACTACTTCGGCCTCGACGTCCCCAACGACACACTCGGCGTGCTCCAGGACGTCCACTGGTCCGCGGGCCTGATCGGTTACTTCTCCACGTATGCGCTCGGGAACCTGATCGCGGGCCAGCTGTGGGAGAAGGCGCACTCCGACGTCCCAGACCTCGACGACCAGATCGCGGCCGGCGAGCTGTCCGGGCTGCGCGAGTGGCTACGCGAGAACGTGCATCGCCACGGAGCCAAGTTCTCGAGCGCCGAGCTCCTGGAGCGGGTCGTGGGCGCTCCGATCGCGGTCGCCCCGTTCGTCGGCTACCTGAAGGTCAAGCTCGGCGACGTCTACGGGCTCGAGCTTTAGTGGCCGCCCGCGGAGTGGCCGCCCGCGGACGGGCATCCGCCGCGGGGCCGTCCGCCTATAGCATCGTCGCCTGGCGGATGGGAGACAGCCGCCAGGTCAAGGTAACCCCACGGAGATGAACAAGTGACTGACACCCCCAAAGTAGTCGCCGTCACCGGCGCCGCTGGCCAGATCGGCTACGCGATCCTGTTCCGCATCGCCAGCGGCCAGCTGCTCGGTCCGGACACGCCCGTGAAGCTGTCGCTGCTCGAGATCCCCGACGCGCTGCGGGCGGTCGAGGGCACCGCGATGGAGCTGGTCGACTGTGCGTTCCCGCTGTTGAGCGGGATCGAGGTCAGCGACGATCCCGACAAGGCATTCGACGGCGCCAACGTCGCCGTGCTGGTGGGCGCTCGCCCGCGCAGCAAGGGGATGGAGCGCAGCGACCTGCTCGAGGCCAACGGCGGTATCTTCAAGCCCCAGGGCAAGGCGCTCAACGACCACGCCGCGTCGGACATCAAGGTGCTGGTGGTCGGTAACCCCGCCAACACGAACTGCCTGATCGCCAAGAGCAACGCGCCGGACATCCCCGCGGAGCGGTTCACCGCGATGACCCGGCTCGACCACAACCGCGCGATCGGCCAGATCGCATCCAAGACCGGGGCGGCTGTCAAGGACATCACCAACATGACGATCTGGGGCAACCACTCGACCACCCAGTACCCCGACATCTTCCAGGCGAAGGTCGCCGGTGACAGCGTGGCGGAAAAGATCAACGACCAGCAGTGGCTGGAGAACGACTTCATCCCCACGGTTCAGAAGCGCGGCGCCGCGGTGATCGAGGCGCGCGGCGCGTCCAGTGCCGCGTCGGCTGCCAACGCCGCGGTCGACCACGTACACGACTGGGTGCTCGGCACCCCGTCCGGTGACTGGGTGTCGATGGCGATCCCCTCCGACGGCTCCTACGGCGTGCAGGAGGGTCTGATCTCCAGCTTCCCGGTGACGTGCGCGAACGGCAACTACGAGGTCGTGCAGGGCCTCGAGCTGAGCGACTTCTCGAAGTCACGCATCGACGTGACTGTCAAGGAGCTAGCCGAAGAGCGTGAGGCGGTCAAGGGCCTGGGGCTTATCTAAAGCGCCCGGGCGACTGGCTGAAGAAGCTAGTGGCCCGCTGAGAGAGCCGTGGAGGAACGCTCCCCGACTCCTCGCGTTAGCGGGAGTCGGGGAGTGGCCTCCAGGGCTCGTGATCAAGACGAAGCCGGGTGCCAGCCCTGACCGTCTCTCCGCACCTGGCCATCGCTGACCAGCTTCGGCATGACGCGGTAGAGGTAGTTCGGCTCGATCCCCATCGCCGTAGCGATCTCGGGGATGGTGATTCCGGGCTTGCCGCGAACCAGCTCAAGCGCCTGGTTCGCGCGGGTGTTACCCCCACGGCGACCGCGCGGCCTTCCTGGCCCGCGCGCTGCACGTCGTCTTCTGGGAGCTACTGCTGCGGCGCCGGGCGGACGTCCCGGTCCACGCCGGCTGCTGCCGATGAGCGCTGAGCGGGCCGCCTCAAGCTTGGCGACCTCATCCTTGAGCTCAAGCAGCCGCTCGTCGATTTCCTTCACGGTTGTGTCGACAAAACCGGCCAACGCACTCTTCCTTTGCGGTAGTGAACGAGTATTAGCTACCAAAAGATACAGGTAGTCACTTGCGTGAGGTTAGCCGCGTTCGGCCAGTGCCTTCAGGCGAGCCAGTGAACTCTTGGCCTCGCGCTCGGAGGCAGCGCCGACGATCACTCTGCTGGCGACCGTTCCCAACCTGCCGCCGGGTACCGCGAACTCGTTCATGTACTCGAAGCGAGTGGGTCCCTCGGGGTCTCCCGAGAGCTCGTAGCGGATACGCGCGCGAGAGCCGGCGGGACCGCGACCCTTCCACTCGGCGTGGCTCGGCACCTTGACGTCAACCAGCATCCAGTGAACGTGGAAGGACACACCGCGCATGTGCAGCGTCTGCTCCATCGTCGAGCCCTTGCTCATCCGGCGGGAGGACACCTCGCCGAGCGAGCGGTGGATCGTGACCCAGTCCTCCAGCTGGTAGGGGTCCATAACGATGTCCCACACGCGTCGCACCGGCGCATGGATGTCGATCTTGACGTGGACGGTGCTCATCGGCGCGACCGGACACTAACGGGCCGCTCACCTGGCGGCCAGCGGCTCGTCTGCCTCCCACTCGCGTAGGGCATGCTCGATCGCCGAGTCCAGTGAGTGCAGCCGAACCCCGAACACCTCCGCGGCGCTGTCGCCAGACACCAGCAGGTCGCTCTCGAGGCTGTCCATCAGCGGCCCGATCAGCTCGTGGCGCTCGCCGGCGATAAGGGCAGAGATCCGGCTGGCGATCGGGGTGAGGGTTAACGGTCCGAGCGCGACCGTCGGACGAGCCAGCAGCATGTGATCGCGGATCAGCTCGATCAGCTGTCCGTAGGAGACAGTGTCGGGGCCGCCCACGTCGAACGAGCGTCCGCACACGCCGTCGGCCGTGGCGGCGCGAGCCAGCATCTCGACCACGTCGCGCTCGTCGACCGGGTTGGTTCGGTTCGCGCGCCACGCCGGAATTGCCAACACCGGCATCCGCTCGACCAGCTTCACCAGGAATCGAAACGAACGTGACCCCGCGCCGATCACGATCGACGCCCGCAGCGCCACCGTGCACGCCGATGAGGCGAGCAGGATGCGCTCCACCTCGAGCCGGCTGGCCAGGTGATCGGACACCGGTCCGTCCTCGGGGATCAGCCCGCCGAGGTACACGATCCGCCGCACCCCGGATGCTTCCGCCGCGCGCGCGAAGTTCTCCGCGGACCGCCGCTCGCGCTCCCCGAACGGTCCGTCGGGTGAGGGTTCCATCGAGTGGATCAGGTAGTAGGCGACGTCGACATCGTCCAGGGCGCGCTCGAGCCCGTCACCGGAGACGGCGTCACCGGTCGCCAGCTCCACGCCCGGCACCGACGCCCACGACCCGCGGGTGAGGCCGCGGACCTCGTGCCGGTCGCGGAGCAGGCGCGTGGCCAGGCGCGACCCCACGTAGCCGGTCACGCCGGTGACGAGTGCCCTCATCTCGGCGCCACCGTCCAAGGGGCTGGGCACACGAAGCTCCGATCGAGCTCCCGCGCCCGCGGGGCTCCGACCAGGGCGAGCGCGCGGTCGAGCTCCTCGAGCAGGATCTCCAGCACCCGTTGCGCGCCCTCGGCGCCGCCGACCGCGAGCCCCCAGATCAGCGGCCGCCCGACCAGTACCGCCCGGGCGCCCAGCGCCAGCGCCTTGATCACGTCGGTGCCACGGCGGATACCGCCGTCGACCAGGACGTCGACACGGTCGCCTACCTCGTCGGCGACCGCCGACAGCGCATCGGCTCCGGACAGCACCGTGTCGAGCTGGCGGCCGCCGTGGTTGGACACGATCACGCCGCGGGCACCGTGCTCGGCGGCCAGGCGCGCGTCGTCGGGAGTCAGTAGCCCCTTGACCAGCAGCGGCAGCGGGCTGTCGGCGGCCAGCCGCCCGATGTCGTCCCAGGTCAGCTCCGGATCGATCAGGGCGGAGAAGTCCGCGGGCGTCATCGTCACGTCGCCTTTCGCCGAGGCGGGCAGCGCACGCACGGGAGAAAGCTCGCTCCCGCTGCGCAGGTCGCGCTCCCGGAACCCGCGAACCGGAACGTCGGCGGTGACGACCAGCGCCTCGTATGAGTGCTCGACGGCCTGCGCCACCAGCTCGCGGCTGACGCCGCGATCGCGGAACACGTACAGCTGAAACCAGCGCGAGGCGTCCGGCGCGCCGTTCGCCAGGTCGGGGATGCCGGTGGTGGCCAGCGTCGACAGGCAGATGGTCGTGCCGGTTGCCGCCGCGGCGGCGGCCGTCGCCAGCTCGCCGTCGGGGTGGGCGAGCTTCTGGTAAGCCATCGGGGCGATGATCAACGGGTGCGGCCGCCTTCGGCCAAGCACGGTCACGCCGGGATCGCGCTCGCCTACCCCGACCAGCATCCGCGGCCGCAGGGCCAGCCGGCCCCACGCCGCGACGTTGTCGCGCATCGTGATCTCGTCGGCCGCGCCGCCGGCGAAGTAGCCGTGCGCGCCCTCGTCGGACAGCCCGCCGGCGGCGGACTCATAGTCGGCGAGCGAGATCAGCGGGAAGCTGCGGTCGGGCATCGCCACAAAGCTACGGAAAATGCGGGACTAACCTTCGCGCTCGAGAATTCTCCGCCAGTTTGCAGGTGTTTCCGAGATATGTGAACTTCTTGCGTTTTCCGGGAATCGTCGTTGCACAGGGGGTGGACGATCCGCTTTGATGAACGCGTCGGTCGTGAAGCAAAGTCAAGACGTACGGGGACGAGGTCCATCATGCCGAATGCGCGCAAAGGGGCAGCCGCCGCGAGCTGCGAGAGTTGTTATTTCCGCCAGAACCTGCTGTGCGCGGTGTCCGACAGCGGCCCTTGTGCGACCTACCGTCCCAACCACCCGGAGGGGCTGCGCCCGCCCAGCCAGCTGCGGTTCGTGTTCCGCCAGGAGCGTCGACTCCAGGTCGCGTGGGCGTTCCCGTCGGCCAACGAGCAGGTCTCACTGCACGCGTAGCTGTAGCTCCCTGAAGCACGTTGTTCGGCCGATCAGCTGCTTAACGCCCCACCCGAGGCCTTCGCCGGTTAGCCCGGGACGTTGATCACGTCCCACGTGGCGAACGTCCCACGGTGGCGCTCAGAGCGCTCGAGTGGGACGTTGTGCACGCGGTTTCGCCCGCCACCCGCCGGGGGCGCACTGATACGCGGGCGCGTCCTATATGTTTAGGTCCATGTTCTGGCCGCTGGCCGGCGGATTCATCGCCTTCATCCTGGTCGCCGTTCTGCTCGGCTGGATCCTGGACCCCTCGCGCCGCGGCGACGCCGACGGCCACTAGTAGGACTTATCAGGCCCGCGCCGGTACTTCTGAGCGCGCTTCGCTGCGCCGCGCGATCCACTCGGCCCCGGGCGTGTCGCTGAGCCCGTGGGCGATGATCGAGCAGAACACGGTCAGCGCCGCGATGTTGAAGATCCGCGAGCCGGCCGCGATGCGGTCGTTGAGCACCAGCAGCGAGAACGTGATCGTGGCGACTCCCTTGGGCCCGAACCACGACATGAACGCGCGCGTGGCCGTGTCGGTCGCGGTCCCGGTCAGCGCGGTGAAGACCGCAACCGGCCGGGCGATCAGCAACGTCACGGCCGCGATTCCGATCGCGGCCCAGCCGTCGGTGAACAGTCCGTGGATCGTCAGCAGCGACCCGAACACCACGAAGATCCCGAGCTTGACGATCTCGACCAGGTCGGCGGCGCGCTGGGCGAAGTAGCTGCGGATGTCGGGGCGGCGGATGCCGAGCGTGATCGCCGCCACGTACACGGCGATCAGCCCGTTGCCGTGCGGCGGCAGCACCGCCACTCCGTAGGTGGCGAATGCGGCTCCCAGCGCGTACAGCGACTTCTGGTAGGCGGGAATGCCCTCGCCGAGCCCGTGCTCGCGCGGCATCAGCAGCGACGCCGCGAACCCCACCACCAGGCCCGAGGCGAACCCGATCGTGACGTCCTGCAGCAGGAACCGCCACCACACGAAGCCGCCGTTGTCGGTCTGAAGCGCCGCCGCGAACGCGAGCACGGCCGGCAGCGCGAGGCCGTCGTTGAGCCCTGACTCGAGGTTGAGCGAGTGGCGGATGATCCGCGGCACCCGCGGGTTGGTGACGACGCTGGTCGACAGCACCGGGTCGGTGGGCGACAGCAGCGCCCCGACCAGGAAGCTCTCGGTCCAGGTGAGGCCCACCAGCAGCTTGGTGGCCACCGCGACGATCACCGCGGTCAGCGGCATCGCCAGCGCGAGCTTGCGGAACGGCAGTCGCCAGTGCGACTGCAGCATCTCGGCCTCGACCTCGAGGCCGTCGCGGAACAGGATCACGATCAGCGCCACCGTTGCCAGGTCGCCGACGAACTCCGAGTGGGCGTTGAAATGCAGGACGTCAAGGCCGCCCTCGCCGAGCACGAACCCGGCCAGCACGAACAGCGCCGTCAGTGACAGCGCGCTGCGGTGGGCGACCCCAGACAGCAGCGCGCCGCCGATCAGCAGGCACCCGAAGACCAGCAGCGATACCTGGAAATCGGTGGCGGCGGCGGGCACGAGCATTTGCAGATGCGCGGCCGCCACCCGGTTAGAGTGCCAGACCAACGGGCAACCGGCGAGCACGACACAGAGAGGAGGCGCGTGGAGATCACCGTGCTCGGCAAATCCCCGTCCTGGTCGGATGCGGACGGGGCGTGCAGCGGGTACCTGGTGCAGGAGCGGGATTTCAGGCTGCTGTTGGACTGCGGCAACGGCGTGTTCTCGAAGCTGCGCCGCGTGACCGACTACGTCGACGTCGACGCTGTGCTGATCAGCCACTTGCATGCCGACCACTTCCTCGACCTGATGCCGTTCAGCTGCGCGCTCACCTACGCGCCGCGCCAGCAGCCGGTGCCGGTGGCGGGCTGGCCCGGGACCAGCGACCCCGCGCGCCCCGACCTGTACGCCCCGGCGGGAGCCGCGGAGGTGTTCCGGCGGGTGTCGGGCGCGTGGGGGATGGAGGACCTGATCGAGCGGGCGTTCTCGCTGCACGAGTACGCCCCCACCGACGAGCTCGCGATCGGCCCGTTCACGGCCCGCCTGTGCGAGGTGCCTCACTACATCACGACGTTTGCGATCGAGTTGACCGCCGAAGGCCGCCGGCTGACCTACAGCGCCGACTGCGCTCCCAACGACAGCCTCGTCCAGTTCGCGCGCGACACCGACCTGCTGCTGATCGAGGCCGCGCTGCCGCGGCCCGAGCGCACCGGGGTGCGCGGGCACCTCACCCCGGCGGAGGCCGGCGACCACGGCCGCCGCGCCGGCGCCCGTCGGCTGGTGCTGACCCACTTCTCCGACGAGCTCGACGCCGACTGGGCCCGCGAGGAGGCGGTCGGCGCCTACGGGGCGGATGTCGAGCTCGCTCGCGAGGGAGCCGTCTACACCCTCTGAGTGCAGGTAATCTGGACCCGACATGTCCGAACGAGACCTATTCGCGAACTTCGACCGGATGCGCCGGGAGATGGACGAGCTGTTCGGCGACGTGTTCGAGCGCACTGGACTGTCCCGCCGCCGCGGTGGCTTCTCGCCACCGGTCGACGTGGCCTACACGTCCGATCCGCCGCGGGCGATCGTCACCGCGGAGCTGGCCGGCGTCGAGATCGACGGCCTCGACCTCGAGATCCAGGGCCGCAAGCTGATCCTCTCGGGTCGCCGCGGTCCCGCCGAGGAGGGCGAGGTCTACCAGCAGGTCGAGATCGAGCGCGGCAGCTTCCGTCGGATCGTGGAGCTGGCCGCCGACGTCAGCGCCGAGCAGGCCAAGGCCAACTACGAGGACGGAATGCTGCGCGTCGAGCTGCCGCTGGTGGCCAGCCAGAGCCGCTCGCACGCTGTCCCGATCGAGCCGGCAGAGAAGCAGTGATCGAGATCGGGGCTCCCAGCCGCGGACCCCGCGACGTAGAAGTCAGCGGCACCCCACAGGTGCCACAGAGCGTGGGCGTGCTGCCGCTGCGGGACACGGTCACGTTCCCCGACATGCTGATCCCGCTGAACGTCGGCCAGCAGCGGAGTATCGAACTGATCAACGACGTGCTTCGCGGCGATCGCTCGATCGTGATGGTTGCCAGCCGCAACCCCGAGGTCGAGGCGCCCGGCCCCGAGGACCTGTATTCGGTGGGCGTGCTCGGCGTCGTGGCGAGGATGATCCGGGTGCCCGACGGCACCTTGCGCGTGCTGATCCAGGGCGGCCAGCGGGTGCGGATCGATGCCTGGCTGGCCGACGACCCGTATCTGGTCGCGCAGGTCACCGAGCTGCCCGATGTGCTCAACCAGTCGCCCGAGCTCGTGGCCCTGATGCGCAACGTCCAGCAGACGTTCACCGACATCGTCGAGCAGGTCCCGTACCTGCCCGAGGAGCTGCAGGTGATGGTGGCCAATGTCGACGATCCGAGCACGCTGGCCCATCTGATCGCGGGCGCGCTGCGGCTGAAGACCGACGAGAAGCAGGCACTGCTCGAGGAGGTCGACGTCGCCAAGCGGCTGCGGCGGCTGTCGGAGATCCTCGCCCAGGAGCTCGAGGTCGTGGCGATCGGCTCGCGGATCCAGTCCCAGGTCCAGTCCGAGCTCGACAAGGGTCAGCGTGAGTACTTCTTGCGCCAGCAGCTCAAGGCGATCCAGGAGGAGCTCGGCGAGGCCGACGAGATTCAGGCTGAGATCACCGAGCTGCGCGAGCAGCTGAGCGCGATCGAGCTGCCCGAGGCGGTCCGCAGGCAGGCCGACCGCGAGCTGGCCAGGCTCGAGCGGCTGCAGCCGGCGATGGCCGAGTACGGCGTCGTGCGCGGGTACCTGGAGTGGATCGCCGCGCTGCCGTGGGACAAGTCGACCGAGGACAACCTCGACCTCAAGCATGCGCGCACGGTGCTCGACGAGGACCACTACGACATCGAACAGGTCAAGAACCGGATCCTCGAGTTCCTGGCCGTGCGTAGGCTGGCGGGTGGACGGGGACAGGTTTCCGCGGGGTCGATCCTGTGCTTCGTGGGACCGCCCGGGGTGGGCAAGACCTCGCTCGGGCGGTCGATCGCGCGAGCGCTGGGGCGCACGTTCGAGCGGATCAGCGTCGGCGGCGTGCGTGACGAGGCCGAGATTCGCGGCCACCGCCGGACTTACATCGGCGCGATGCCCGGGACGATCATCCGGGCGATGCGTGACGCCGGCGCCAACAACCCGCTGCTGATGATCGACGAGATCGACAAGATGGGCGCGGACTTTCGCGGCGACCCCTCGAGCGCGATGCTCGAGGTGCTGGACCCCGAGCAGAACCAGTCGTTTCGCGATCACTATCTCGACCTACCGTTCGACCTGTCGTCGGTGATCTTCGTGACCACGGCGAACACGCTCGACACGATCCCCGGGCCGCTGCGCGATCGCATGGAGGTGATCCAGCTGGCCGGCTACACGGAGTCGGAGAAGCTCGAGATCGCCAAGCGCTATCTCGTCCCGCGCCAGATCGAGCGAAACGGCCTCTCCAAGAGCCGGATCGCGTTCACCGACCCCTCGCTGCGGGTGGCGATTGTCGATTACACGCGCGAGGCGGGCGTGCGCCAGCTCGAGCGCGAGATCGGCACCGCCTGCCGCAAGGTGGCTTTCCAGATCGCGGAGGGATCGGTGACCCGCAAGGTGACGGTCACCGAGCCCCGGATCCGCGAGCTGCTGGGCAAGCGCCGGTTCTTCTCCGAGACCCGCGTGCGCACGAGCCGACCCGGCGTCGCCACCGGGCTGGCCTGGACGCCGGCCGGGGGCGACGTGCTGTTCGTCGAAGCCACCGCGATGTCCGGCAAGGGTCGCCTGACGATCACCGGGCAGCTGGGGGAGGTGATGCGGGAGTCCGTGGAGGCCGCGCTGTCCTACGTGCGCAGCAACGCCGACGAGCTGTTCCCCGACCTCGACGACAACTGGTTCGGTACGCACGACATCCACGTGCACGTGCCCGCCGGCGCGATCCCCAAGGACGGCCCCAGCGCCGGGATCGCGATCACCACCGCGCTGGTCTCGCTGTTGTCGGGCCGGCTGGTGCGCAGCGACGTGGCGATGACCGGCGAGATCACGCTGACGGGGCAGGTGCTGCCGATCGGTGGGCTCAAGGAGAAGGCGCTCGCCGCCCAACGCAACCGGATCCGGACCGTGATCGCCCCGGCGCTCAACGCGCAGGACATCGACGAAATCCCCGAGCCCCTGCGTAAGGACATCGGCTTCAGGTTCGTGTCCGAGATCAGCGAGGTGCTCGAGGCCGCGCTGCAGCGCCGGCGGGCGCCGCGGCGGTCCGCCGCGTCGCGCCGCAACGGGCAGCCGCGCTCGGCATAATCGCGTCCCGCCCGCTGCCGCCTGCACGCCCCCCGAAGGGCACTTTTGCTGGGTTTGCAGGTTCACATTGCGTATGCTGGACGGTCACGAGTCCAAGAACCCTGGGAGAGCAATGCCAGCACGTTCAAAGAAGTTAGGGCCGGTGCCCCTCAATGTCGCCGACAGCGCGGCCGTGGCCGCGGCGAAGCCTTACGTCCAGCGGTTCATCGAGGACGAGGAGTTGCGTAACAACTTCCGCGCCGCCATCGACTCGAGCCGGAGCGCGTACGACCGGCTGACGAACGGCAAGGCAGCCCACAAGGCGCTGCTCGAGGACAAGAAGCTTCAGGGAGACCTGCGCGACGCCGTCGTGTCGCTGCGCGACGCGACCGTCGCCCTGAACGAGCCTCCCAAGAAGAAGCGCCGCCTAGGGCGCAGGCTGCTGATCGTCGTCGTGGCCGCCGGACTCGCGCTCGCGCTCAGCGAGACGCTGCGGTCGAAGGTGCTCGACGCGCTGTTCGGGGCCGAGGAGGAGTTCGAGTACACGCCTCCGCCGCCCCCGGCCTCGTCGCAGCCGACAGCACCGGTCAGTGCCGCGTAGCCGCTCGGCGGCCAGCGGACGCTTTGCAGAGGCGCCTGTGAAGGCGCCTCTGACCGTTGTGGGAGACCGGTCGCCGAGGAGCTGCCGCCGGTCGGGCGGCCCGCCGCATTAGACTTGCCGCCGTGGAGGCAGCTGCCGCACCACAGGTTCCGCACCCGCGCGAGCTGGCCTCCGACAGGGCCGCTCGGATCGTGGAGGCGATGCGCGTCAGCGTCGCCGCGCGCGGCATCGCCGGCTCGACGTTCGATCACGTGGCGCGCGAGGCCGGGGTCTCGCGGGGGTTGCTGCACTACTACTTCGGCACCAAGGAGCAGTTGCTGGTCGAGGTCGTCCGCCGCGAGTGCGATGTCCGCCTCGACCGTCTGGAGGACTCGATCGTCGGCGCCGGGAGTGCCGAGGGCGTGCTCGAGGCGCTGGTCCGGAGCTTCGAGGATTTCCTCGGTGCCGGCCCGGCCACGGCGACGATGTTCTACGAGATGCTGACCCTGGCCCAGCGCAACGCCGAGATCGCGGCCGAGCTTGCCCAGCTGGGGCGGCGGATGCGCGAGCACCTCGCCGGTGCGCTGAGAGCCAAGAGCGACGCGGGCGTGGTGGCGCTGCGCGCGGACCCGGTCGAGGTCGCCGCGTTCCTGTTCATGATCGCCGACGGGATCATCGTGCGGCGGCTCTCAGAGCCCGAGTTCGACATCACGCCGGTGATGACGCAGGCGGCCCTGACCGCCCGCGCGCTGCTCAGCTGACTGCGCCGGATCATCCTCATCGCCGCGGTCGCCGTCGTACTGGCGGTGCTGGTCGCCGCGCAGCTCGCGCTGCCCGGGATCGCCGCCCAGCGGCTGCGCGACCGGCTGGGCAAGTCCGGCGACGTGCTGTCGGTGCAGGTTCACGCGTTCCCGGCGATCAAGCTGCTGTGGCACCACGCCGATCGCGTCGTGATCCGGATCGGGCGCTACCAGTCGGCCGCCGGCTCGCTGGGCAGCACGCTCGGTGACGCCAGCGGCGTCGGCTCGCTCGACGCCTCGGCGACCGAGTTTCACGCCGGGCTGCTGACGCTCCGGGACGCCTCCCTGCGCAAGCGCGGCGACCGGTTGACTGGGACCGGGCGCGTGAGCGAGGCCGATCTGCGCGCGGCGATCCCGCTCCTGAGCTCGGTTTCGCCGGTGGCGTCGTCGGGCGGGCAGCTGACCCTCCGCGGCACCGCAACCGTGCTCGGCGTGACCGCCAGCGTCGACGCCAACGTGCGCGCCCAGGACGGCCGGCTGGTGGTCGTGCCCGACGTGCCGTTCGGAGCGGTGGCCACGATCACCGTGTTCGATGATCCCCACGTCGAGGTCGACGGGGTCGGAGCGAGCGTCGCGCCGGGTGGGTTCAGGATCACCGCGACAGGCCGCCTGCACTAGATGATTGATTCCAAATGGGGTGCGCGTGGGGCGGTCGGGGGGCGAGCGGGGCGGCGCGGGCGGAGGCGACGCGTAGCGGAGCTACGCGAGCCGAACGCGCCTCGCGCAGCCGCGAAGTCATCCCGGCCGCATCCGGGCATGCTCAATTTGGAATCAATCATCTAGCCGCAAGCGAGGCGGGGAAGCGGCGAGGCGGGGACAGCCGCTCGGTAACATCGCCCCATTCGTGACGGATCCGCGGGCAGCTGGCGACCTCACGCGCCGTGCATTGCTGGGCACCGCGGCCGCGGCGGGCGCCGCGTCGCTGACGTTCCCGGCCGACGGCCTCGCATCCGCGCTGACCGGTCCGACCGGGATCTCGAGCCGCTGGGTGGGCTCGATCGACGGCCGCGGGGCGACGATCGCGGCGCCCAGCCGCTTCGCGCTGGTGGGGGTGCAGTGGATCGGACCACGCGCAGCTCGGATCGAGCTGCGCACGCGCCGGCCCGACGGCGAGTGGGGGCGCTGGGCCCTGGCCTCAATCCTCGGCCACGGCCCCGATCTCGGGCATGGCGCCGCCGCCGACCCCGGCGCCGTCGCCGACCCCGGCGCCGTCGCCGACCGCGGCGCCGCCGCGCGCGCCGGCTCGCTGTTCGGGGAGGCGATCTGGACCGGGCCCGCCGACGGCGTCCAGCTGCGCTCAGACCGGGCGGTCGACGGCGTCCGCCTGCACTTCGTCAGCGCGCGGGCGCCCTCGCCGGCGGCGACCGCCGCGGCGCTGCCCCGAGCCCGTCCGGTGCTCGACGCCGGCCCGGGACAGCCGCCGGTGGTCGCCCGCTCGGCCTGGGCCCGGGGTCAGGCGCCTCCCCGCTTCCCGCCTGCGTACGGGTCGATCAAGCTCGCGTTCGTCCACCACACCGACACCCCCAACGGCTACTCGCGCGCCGAGGTGCCGGCGATGCTGATGTCGATCTATCGCTTCCACCGCTACGTGCGCGGCTGGAACGACATCGGCTACAACTTCGCGATCGACCTGTTCGGGCGGATCTGGGAGGCCCGCGCCGGCGGCATCGACGAGGCCGTGATCGGCGCCCAGGCGGGCGCCTACAACACGGTCTCCACCGGGGTGGCGGTGCTCGGCACGTTTCAGGACGTGGTTCCCTCGCCGGCCGCGATCGCCGCGCTCGAGCGCTTGCTGGCCTGGAAACTGTCGCTGCACGGCATCCCCGTGCGAGGAGAGGTGACCGTCGAGGTCGACCCCGCCGACGCATCGTTCACGCCGTTTGCCCCCGGGGCGCACGTGTCGCTGCCCCGGATCGCGGGCCACCGCGACGGCGACGCCACCGGCTGCCCCGGCGACGCGTTCTACGCGCGACTGCCGTCGATCCGCCCGCGCGTGTCGGCGCTGGCGGGGTCGCCGGCGAAGCTCACGCTCGTCGCCGACCCGGCGGTGCTCGTGGCCGGCACGCAGGTGACGCTGTCCGGTCGACTGCGCCGGCTGGCCGGCCCGGCGATCCCGAGCGCCCAGCTGGAGCTCCAGGCCGTGACCCCGCGCGGGGCGACGACGCTGCAGGCCGCGACCACCGGAGCCGACGGATCCTGGAGCGCGACGCTGGCGCCGGCCACGAGCCTGGTCCTGCGCGCGCTGCACCGCGCGCCCCCGGCGTCGGCCTCGGACGTGGTGCTGATCGAGGTCGCGCCGGCGATCGCACTGAGCGTGGTGTCGAGCGCGCCGCTGCGCGTGACCGGGACCGTGTCGCCGCGCAAGCCGGTGACGATCAACCTGTACGCGCGCGCTCCGGGCGGCCGCCAGCGCCTGCTCACCAGCAAGCGCGTCGCTGCCATCGGCGGGCGCTTCACCGCCCAGCTGCGCACGCGCCACCACGGCCCGGTGCGGCTGATCGCACGGACCGACGCCGACGCCGGCAACGCCGCCGGGGAGTCAGCGCCCGTCGACCTGGCGATCTAGTGTCGGGACACTAGTCTCCCGACACTAGGCGAACAGCCGCGGAGCCCGCACGAGCAGCCGCAGCTTCCCACGGGCGCGGATCTTGCCGGTGGCCACGGCCCGCAACGGGTCGGTGCGGCCCGAGATCAGATCGAGCCAGCTCTCCAGCCGACAGCGGAACGTGAGGTCGGGGTGCGGCGCGCGGCCCGGAGTGGCCGCGGTCGAGCCGTTGTCGACCCGTACGTACCAGGGCTCGGCGTCGGTGAACTCCCACTGGATCGTCGCGCCCTGAGCGGCTGAGGTGTCGAGCTGGCGGCTGATCCCGTCGAACAGCAGCCTGGTCGCCTCCGGGTTGGGCTTGACCTGCTCGTGCGGCGCTCCGAGGTAGCCGGCGCGGAGCATCGTCAGCGCGCGCTGCGCGCGCTCGCGCGGGGGGATGTCGAAGGCCAGGCCGAGCCGCATCCGCCGTGGCTCAAGGCCGGCGGCGCGCAGCCGCGCGTCCATCGCGTCGACGCCCTGGGCGAAGACGTCCTCGAGCGTGAACCCGAACGAGGTCACGTAGCGCTCGTCCCACCCCGGCGGCACGAACACGGCGGCGGCGTAGGGCAGGACCTCGCGCAGCAGCTCGGCGATCGCCTCCTCGCAGTCGCGGTCCTCGCGGACGAGGTCGGCGATCAGCTTGACGCCGAACGCGATGTGGCGCTCCTCGTCGCGGGCGACGTGGCCGATGCCCTCCCGCAACCCGGGGAGCAGCTGGCGCTCGGTCAGCGACTCCTCGATGAAGTGCTGCCCGGGCTGGGCCAGCGAGGCCTCGATCACGATGTGGTAGAGCGTGATCGCCTGCGCCAGCTTCGGCTTGGAGCGGTCGCGGCGCAGCTCGTCGGCCATCTTGTCGAGTCGGCCGAACACCTTACGAAAGCCCCAGGTGAGCCGCGGCTGCGTGGCCGCCAGCGACGCCGCGGTGTCGGGACCGGCCTCGGCGACCTCGCGCATGAAGCGCGAGAACAGGATCGCGTGGCGGGCCTCGTCGGCCTGCTGGGTGGCGAGGAAATACTTCTGCTCCGCTCGCGGGGCGGCGTCGATGTAGGGCGAGAGGTTGTCGGCGACTGAGTCCTCGCCGTGGAAGAACATCGAGTACGTCCACAGCGCGGCGCGGCGCTCGAGCTCGGTGAACGTGTTGTGCCAGTGGTCGCGGTCGGTGGCGAAGTCGAGCTCGCTAGCCCGCCAGTTCTCCTGCTCCCAACGCGAGTAGAGATTCTCGTACGAGATCTGGTCTGCGGCGATTGTGGATGCCATGGCCTCTGGGGTCGAAGGAATTCCTACACAGGTGTAGTTTCGCATGAAACCGCACCCGTGTGGGTCTGAATCGACCGAGCGGCTAGGCCGCGAGCTTGGGCGACTGCCACGGCGCCCGCAGGCGCCGTTCGATCTCGCCGGCGAGCTCGGCGATCGGGATCCGCACCTGCTCGAGGCTGTCGCGGTCGCGCAGCGTCACCGTGCGGTCCTCGAGCGACTGGTGGTCGATCGTGACCGCCCACGGCGTGCCGATCTCGTCCTGGCGCCGGTACCGGCGGCCGATCGCGCCACCCTCGTCGTATTCGGCCTGGACGCGCTCGCGCAGCTCGCGGTAGACCTCGTGGGCGAGCTCGGGCTGGCCGTCCTTGCGGACCAGGGGAAGCACCGCGACCTTGACCGGGGCCAGCACCGGGTGCAGTCGCAGCACGGTCCGCTGCTCACCCTCGATCTCGTCCTCGTCGTAGGCGTCGACCATGAACGCCAGCATCGCCCGGTCGGCGCCGGCGGCCGGCTCGATCACGTGCGGGACGTAACGCTCCTTGGTCGCCGAGTCGACGTACTCGAGCTTCTGGCCGGAGTACTCGGCGTGTTGGGTGAGGTCGAAGTTGCCGCGGTTGGCGATCCCCTCGAGCTCGGACCAACCGATCGGGAAGAGGTATTCCACGTCGCTGGTTCCGCTCGAGTAGTGCGACAGCTCGTCAGCGTCGTGGGCGCGCAGGCGCAGATGGTCGGCGCGCAGCCCCAGGTGCAGGTACCAGTTCATCCGCTGGTCGAGCCAATGCTCGAACCACTGCTGGGCCTCGTCGGGCGGCACGAAGAACTCCATCTCCATCTGCTCGAACTCGCGGGTGCGGAAGATGAAGTTGCCCGGGGTGATCTCGTTGCGGAAGCTCTTGCCGATCTGGGCGATCCCGAACGGGGGCTTCTTACGGGAGAACTGGAGGTAGTTCTTGAAGTTCAGGAAGATCCCCTGGGCGGTCTCGGGGCGCAGATATACGATCGAGCCCTCCTCCTTGACCGGCCCGATCGTGGTCTCGAACATCAGGTTGAAGTCGCGCGCCTCGGTCAGATCGCACTCGGGCGTCTCGCCAGGGTGCTTGGACGGCTTGCGCCCGCAGGCCAGCTGGTCGAGGTGGTCGGCGCGGAAGCGCAGCTTGCAGGTGCGGCAGTCGACCAGAGGATCGGTGAACCCAGCCAGGTGCCCGCTGGCCCGCCACGTCATCGGGTGCTGGATGATCGCCGAGTCCAGGGCGACGATGTCGTCGCGCTCCTGGAGCATCGCCCGCCACCACTGGTTCTTGACGTTGTTCTTCAACAGCACGCCGTAGTGGCCGTAGTCGTAGCTCGACGCCAGCCCGCCGTAGATCTCGCTGCTGGGGAACACGAAACCGCGCCGCTTGCTCAGCGACACGATCTTGTCCATCGTCACCACGTCCGTAGAGGGCACGGCGCGGATGGTACTCGGGCGCGAGGGGTGACTTTGGCGGCCGACGTGGCCGCCAAAGTCGGGCCCCCAGGTCGTCTCCTCTTGGCACTCTCGCCTTGAGAGTGCCAACCACCGAAGCTATACTTGATGAAGCGATGCCGATCTACGAGTACAGGTGTCAGCGCGGCCACACGTTCGAGGTCATGCAGCGTATGTCCGACGATCCGGTCGTCTCATGTGAAACATGCGAGGCGCCGGTCGAGCGGGTCTTCCACCCGGTGGCCGTCCACTTCAAGGGCAAGGGCTTCTACAACACCGACTACGGCACTCGCCGCCGCTCGCGCGAGATGCGCGAGGCTGCTGAGAGCGGCAGCAAGGACGGCGCCTCGGAGTCCAAGGGCGACTCCAAGTCGGATTCCAAGTCGGACTCCAAGTCCGAGTCCAAGAGCAAGGCCGGCTCGGCCTCCGGGTCCGGCTCGGACTCCGCCTCGAAGTCCAAGAAGTCCGACTGACGGCGCGGCGCTAGCGCCCCATCAGCCGGTCGACCGCGCGGTTGAGCGCCGGCTGGGAGACCGTCAGCGCGTCGCTGCCACCGGGGAGCACCTCCGAGCCCGTCGGCTTGAGCACCTCGGTCGGCGCCGAGCCGCCGACCTCGGCGGCGGCGAACAGGCTAAGCATCGTGAACCCGCCCATGTCGGTCCGCACCGCCTGGGGCGCCGTCCACGACACCCAGGGGAGCCGGAAGAACGTCGACGGGGACGTCAGCTGGGACTTGATCGAGTTCAGGATCTGCTGCTGGCGCTTCTCGCGGGTGAGGTCGTTCTCGGACGGGTTGCAGCGGTTCTCGCGCGTGCGGGCGAGCGTCAGCGCCTGGATCCCTGAGAGATGGTGGGTGCCCGGCTTCAGGTTCAGCGTGAACCCGCCGTTCTGGGCCCCGCCGCTGATCTCCGAGCAGATCCGCGGGGTCTTGATCGTGATCCCACCGAGCGCATTGATGAACTTCGGGAAGTTCGCCAGGTTGACGATGATCAGATGGTTGATCTTCACGCCGGTCATCTGCTCGACGGTCTTGATCGTCAGCGCGGGACCGCCGAACGCGTACGCGGCGTTGATCTTGTTGACGCCGTGACCGGGGATCTCGGTCGCGGTGTCCCGCGGGATCGACAGCCGGCGCGAGGTCCCACCGCCGACCCGCCACAGCATCAGCGTGTCCGAGCGGCTGCCGGCGTCGTTGCGGTTGGCTCCCGGCTCCTTGGATCCCTTCGGGCGTTGGTCGGTGCCGATCACGAGGATCGTGTCGGTCGAGGTCAGCATGTTGCCCCCGGAGCTCAGCGCCCGCTTGGCCGAGGCGGGCACCTTGCCGCGCTCGATCTGGGCGCTGACCAGGAACAGCACCAGTGACACCAGCAACCACGCCGCCACCGCCAGCGCGAGGTACAGCAGCCCCTTCTTCCAAGTGAAACCGCCGAACCGGCGGCGCCGCTCTGGGCTGGCGCCGTTGCGGTCTGAACCGGGCCGGTCGGGGGGCCCGAAACCGAGCTCTTCCTCGCCTCGAAGGCGCGCCTTCAGGCCCCGCGGAGCGGCGCGATAGAGCTTGTATGGGCGCTGTTCGAGGTCGTTGGGCATCTGCGCATATAGTGACGTCATGCCGGGCCGGCGGACCATCGGCGTCGACATGGGCGGGACCAAACTGCTCGCCGGCGCGGTCGACACGGGGCTCTCCGTGCACTACCGCGCCCAGCGGACACTCACTGGTCTCGATCAGTCTGCCGTGCTCGACATCGCTGTCCAAGCGGTGCAAGAGGTCCGCCAGGAAGCGGGTGACGAGATCGCCGCCGTCGGCTTCGGGATCCCCTGCCTAATGGATCAGCGTACTGGGCGCGGCGTCGTGGCCGTGAACCTGCCGCTCGCCGACATCCCGTTCGGGGCGATCATGGCCGAGCGGCTCGGGCTGCCGGTGTTCGTCGACAATGACGCGAACCTGGCGGCGCTGGCCGAGCACCGCGCGGGGGCCGCGCAGGGCGCCGACGAGGCGTTGCTGTTGACCATCGGCACCGGGATCGGCGGCGGCATGATCCTCCGCGGCGAGCTCTACCACGGGGCAATCGGCGCGGCCGGGGAGCTCGGGCACGTGGTGATCGACAAGGACGGGCCGCCATGCCAGGGCAACTGCCCCAACCACGGCTGCGTCGAGTCGTTGGCCTCGGGGACGGCACTGGCCCGGGAGGCGCTGCGGCTGGCCCGCGAGCGTCCACAGTCCGGGCTCGGGCGGGCGCTGTCCGAGGGCCGCGAGCTGGCCGGCCCGCTGGTCACCGAGCTGGCCCACGACGGCGACGAGGCCGCGATCGAGGTGCTCGACCTGATCGGCACCAACCTGGGCGTCGCGCTGGCCAGCTTCGTGAACATCTTCAACCCCGAGGTGATCGTGATCGGCGGCGGTGTGATCGCGGCCGGAGAGCTGCTGCTGGAGCCGGCCCGCCGGGAGGTCGCCAGGCGCGCGCTGCCGCCGTCGCGCGACGAGGTCAGGATCGTGGCCGCCCAGTTCGGGGTCGAGGCGGGCATGGTGGGCGCGGCCGCGCTGGCGTTCGACGGGCTGCGCGAGCGGGCGGCTTCCGGATGAGCAGCGGGCGGCTGATCGTGTGCCCGACTCCGATCGGGAACCTCGAGGACATCACCCTGCGGGTGCTGGCGGCGCTGCGCGAGGCCACCGTGGTCGCCTGCGAAGACACCCGCCGAACCCGGGTGCTGCTCGACCGCTACGGGGTCAGCGCGCGCCTGGTCAGCTACCACGAGCACAACGAGCAGGAGCGTTCGGTCGAGCTGGTGGCGCGGATGCGCGAGGGAGCCGTGGTCGCGCTCGTGTCCGACGCCGGGATGCCGCTCGTGTCCGACCCCGGGTTTGTGCTGGTGCGAGCGTGCGTCGCCGCGGGGCTCGCGGTCGAGGTGCTGCCGGGCCCGTCGGCGGCCGTGGCCGCGCTGGTGGCCAGCGCGCTGCCCGCGCAGCGGTGGCGCTTCGCGGGGTTCCTGCCGCGCAAGCGCTCGGAGCTGATCGAGGCGTTCGACTCGCCCGAGACGCTGGTCGCGTTCGAGTCGCCGCGCCGCGTGGCCTCGTCGCTGGCCGTGCTCGCCGCGACCGACCCCGAGCGGCCGGTCGCGGTCTGCCGCGAGCTGACCAAGATCCACGAGGAGGTCGTGCGGGGAACCGCCGGCGAGCTGGCCGAACGCTACCGAGACGACCCACCCAAGGGCGAGGTCGCGCTCGTCGTCGGGGCCGCCCCGGACCGCGCCGGGGACCTCGGCCCGGCGCTGCACGCCGTGCGGCGGCTGATCGACGCCGGCGCCAAGCCGCGCCCGGCGGCCGCTGTGGTCGCCGAGCTCACCGGCCACAGTGCCAACGCGCTGTACCGCGGGCTGACGGAATAACCTCGAAGTAAGCGTGCCCTTCTACATCACCACGCCGATCTACTACGTCAACGCGCAGCCGCATCTCGGCCACGCGTACACGACGATCGCCGCCGACGTGCTCGCGCGCCATATGCGCCAGCGCGGCGAGGACGTGTTCTTCCTCACCGGCACCGACGAGCACGGCGAGCCGGTCGCCGACGCCGCCCGCGCGCTGGGGATCGAGCCCAAGGAACTGGCCGATATCAACGCCGAGAAGTTCAAGGCGCTGGCGCCGCAGCTGAATGCCTCCAACGACTTCTTCATCCGCACCTCCGACGAGCAGCACAAGCTCAAGGTCCAGGAGGTGCTCCAGCGCGTGCACGACAACGGGCACACCTACAAGGGCATCTACGAGGGCTGGTACTGCCCCCGGTGCGCGGACTTCAAGGTCGAGAACGAGATCCTCGAGGGCAACCGTTGCCCGATCCACGAGATCGTGCTCGAGCGCCACAGCGAGGAGAACTGGTTCTTCCGGCTGTCGACGTTCCAGGAGCCGCTCGAGCGGCTCTACGCCGAGCACACCGACTTCGTGATGCCGTCGCACCACTTCAACGAGGCCCGCGCGTTCATCGCCTCGGGGCTGCAGGACATCTCGCTGTCGCGGGCCCGGCTGAAGTGGGGCGTGCAGGTCCCATGGGATCCCAGCCACGTGTTCTACGTGTGGTTCGACGCGCTGCTCAACTACTACACGGCCTTGTCGTACGCGCGCCCGGGCGAGGATCTGACCGACCGCTTCTGGCCGGCCACCTACCACGTGATCGGCAAGGACATCCTCAAGTTCCACACGGTGTTCTGGCCGGCGATGCTGATGGCGGCCAACCTCCCGGTGCCCGAGCACGTGTTCGTCCACGGGTTCCTGCTCGGCTCCGACGGGCGCAAGATGAGCAAGTCGCTGGGCAACGTGCTCGACCCGTTCGAGGCCATGGACCAGTTCGGGACCGACGCGCTGCGCTTCTACCTGATGCGCGACGTCGCCTTCGGCGGCGACGGCGCGGTCGGGATGGACGCGGTCAAGAACCGGTATGAGACCGAGCTCGCCAACGAATACGGCAACCTGGCCAGTCGAACGATCGCGATGGTGTTGCGCTACCGCGACGGCGTCGTCCCTGGGGTGGCCACCGACCCGACGCTGCGATCGGATTTCGAGGGGCTCGCCGGCGAGGTCGCCGCGCTGCTCGACCGCGCCGAGGCGACCCAGGCGCTGGAGCTGATCTGGCAGCGGGTCCGGCGGCTGAACCGCTACGTCGAGGAACACGCGCCGTGGCAGCTGGCGCGCGACCCCGACGCGTCCAAGCAGCTCGACCGGACGCTGGCCTCCCTGATCGAAGGCGTGCGTGCGCTCAGCGTGCTACTGCACGCGTACATGCCGGCGAGCACGGTGCGCCTGCTCGACGCGATCGGCTCCGGCGACCTGGATTTCGCCAGCGCCGAGTTCGGCGAGCGGCCCACGACTGCCGCGGTGACCGCGCTCGAGCCGTTGTTCCCGAAGCGCTGACGCGCGTGATCGACAGCCACACGCACCTCGACTTCTGTGAGCCGCCGAACGCCGAGCTGGTGCAGCGCGCCTCGGAGGCCGGGGTCACGCGGATGGTCACGGTCGGGACCACTGGCGCGACCTGCCGGGAGGCGCTGGCGGCGGCCGAGGACTTCCCCCAGGTGTACGCGGCGATCGGGCGCCACCCCAACGAGGCGACCGGGTTCGACGACGCCGACTTCGCCGAGCTCGAGGCGCTCGCCGCCCATCCCAAGTGCGTGGCGATCGGCGAGACCGGGCTGGACTTCTACCGCGACTACGCCCCGCGCGAGGATCAGGAGCGGGCATTCGAGGCCCAGATCCAGCTCGCGCGCGACACCGGCAAGCCGCTGGTGATCCACACCCGGGCGGCCGATGACGACACGCTGGCGACGCTGAGCTCCCGCGCGCAGGGGGTCAGGGTGATCCTCCACTGCTTCTCGATGAGTGACCGGATCGACGAGTGCCTTCACCACGACGACTGGTGGATCTCGTTCGCCGGCAACGTCACCTACCCCAGGGCGCAGGATCTCCGGTTGGCCGCGCTCAGCGTCCCCGCCGAGCGCCTGCTGGTCGAGACCGACGCCCCGTACCTGGCGCCCCAGGTGGTGCGTGGCAAGCCCAACGAGCCCGCCAACGCGGCCCACACGGCGCGGGCGCTGGCGGTCGAGCGCCGAGTGGTCTACGAGCAGTTCGACGCGACGATCGCGCGCAACGCCGCCGCGGTGTTCGGATGGTAGGCACGCGGCGATCCCGCGCGCTCGGTCAGAACTTCCTCGTCGACCGCAACATCCTCGAGGTGATCGAGCGCCAGTCCGAGCTCGACGGCGACGACATCGTGCTCGAGATCGGCGGCGGGCTCGGGGTCCTGTCGCAACGGCTGGCCGCACGCGCCGCACACCTGCACGTGATCGAGGTAGACCCGTACCTGGAGCAGCCGCTAACCGACACGCTCACCCACTTCGACAACGTCACGCTGTACATGGCCGATGCGCTCGGGGTGGACCTCGCCGGGCTCGAGCCCGAGCCGACCAAGGTGATCGCGAACCTGCCCTACGGGATCGCCGCGACCATGATCCTGCGCACCGTCGAGGAGCTGCCTCGCGTCGGCAGCTGGGTGGTGATGGCCCAGCGCGAGGTGGGGGAGCGGCTCGCCGCCGCTCCGGCAACGCGCGCGTACGGCGTCCCCTCGGTGCTCGCGCAGCTGGCTTGCGAGGTCAAGGTGCTGCGGCCCGTGGCGCGGACGGTGTTCCGCCCGGTCCCCAACGTCGACTCGGTGCTGGTCGGCCTGCGGCGGGTCGGGCCGCCCGCGGACCCGGATGTCCGGCGGCTGGTGCACGACGCGTTCGCACACCGCCGCAAGGCGCTGGCGGGATCGCTCGCGCTGGCGCCCGGAGCGCCCGCCGGCATCCGTGAGCGGGCGCGGGCGGCGCTCGAGGCGATCGGGCAGCGCCCCGACGCGCGGGCCGAGCGGCTGTCACCGGCGGAGTTCACCGAGCTGGCCCAGAGGCTGCGCGGTTGAGGCTGACGGCGCGGGCCCCTGCCAAGCTCAACCCCTGCCTGCTGCTCGGAGGTCTCCGCGACGACGGCCGCCACGAGCTCGTGACCTTGTTCGAGTCGGTCTCGCTGCACGACGAGCTCGAGCTGTCGGTGCGCGACGGCGAGGCCGCCGTCGACGAGGTCGTGTGCCCGGGCGTCGAGGGCCCGAACCTGGTGGGCGCGGCGCTGGCCGCCCTGCGCGCGCAGGGATGGGACGGACCCCGGGTTCGGGTCGGCGTGCGCAAGCGGATCCCGGTGGCCGCGGGGATGGGCGGAGCGTCGGCGGACGCCGCCGCGACGCTCAGGCTTGCCGCGGCGCTGACGCCGCCCCCGGACGGCGCGCTCGAGACGGTGGCCGCCGAGCTCGGCGCCGACGTTCCGGGTCAGCTGGCCCCGGGCGTCTCGATCGGGACCGGCGCCGGCGAGGTCGTGCGGGCCGTGGCCGCGCTCGAGCCCCACGCGCTGGTGATCGTCCCGCTCCCGTTCGGCCTGTCCACCCCGGACGTCTACCGGGAGGCTGACCGCCTCGGTCTCCCGCGGCCCGCGGACGAGCTCGCCGGAGCGCTGCGGGTGCTCACACAGCAGCTGAGCCGCCCTGGGGCCAGGCTTGCTCGCGAGCTGGCGGTCAACGACCTCGAGCCCGCCGCGATCTCTCTGCGTCCGGAGATCGGCGGCGCGCTGGACGCCGTGCAGGACGCCGGCGCCCAGCGTGCGTTCGTGTGCGGGTCGGGTCCGACGGTGGCGGGGCTGTTCGCCGGGGACGGCTCAGATGCCCGCGCCGAGGCCGAGGCCGCGGCGGCGGCGCTCGGGCGCCGCTACGCTGGGGCCTGCGCCGCGGTCCCGGTCGACGCGAACTTCGGTCTACCGCAGTTTGCGTAGAGGCGGTCCGCGCTCGCCGTCGAAATTCGTCGCAACCTCGGGCACAATTCGCATTCACCGATGAGCAACGAGACGATCACCTACGTCGTCGGCGCCGGATTGGGCGTCCTGGGCCTGATCGCGTTCGCGATGCTCGTCGTCGTCCCGGCGATCACCTCGTATCGCCGGCCGATGGAGCGGGTCGCGGTCGTGGTTCTCTCGCTGTACGTGCTGGCCGCGCTGGTCGGCGTCGGCGTGCTTGCCGGCGCGCTGGTCGTGCTCGAGTGGCCGCGGTTCTTCTGAGCACATGCCTGAGAGCACGCCGCCTCGCCCGACGGCTCCGGCCGGACCCCCCGACTTCGCCGCGCTCGCAGAGATCACGGACGCGGTCGAGGCCGGCGCCGGGCTGCCGGAGATCCTGCGCGTGGCCGCGCGCGTGCTCGACTCGAGCCTGGTGCTGATCGACCGGTCGGCCGCCGTGCTCGCGGTGGCCGCGCGCTCGCCCGCCGACGAGCGGTCGCTGATGCGCGACGCCGACGACGTCGCCACGATCGAGCTCAAGGTCGCCGAGGCGGAGGTGGGGCGCCTGCGGATGCGCGCCCGCGATCACCAGCCCGACGCCACGATGCTGCGGCTGGTCAGCACCCTGATCGCGTCCGAGGTGGAGCGCGTCCGGGCGCCCGAGCGCGCCTCCGAGGAGGCGGCGAGCGCATTTCAGCGGGCCGTGCTCGAAGGACGGATCGACGACCGCGATGACTTGGTGGCCCGCGGCAAGGAGCTCGGCACCGACCTGGCGACCGGCGGGAGCGTGGTGGTCGTGCGCGGCCATCCGCGCAGCGCCCGCGAGGACGACTGGCGTCGCCGGCTGCTGGCGGTGGCCACGCGCGGGGCGCGGTCGATCGCTCCCGGCGCGATCGGCTCGCCCACCGCGCAGGACGCCGGTGAGATCGTGCTGCTGGTTCCCGATCCCGACGGCGACACCGGCCGCCGGGTGGCCGGCGCGATCCGCCGCGAGCTCGAGTCGGGCCTGCCGGGGTTCGCGTTCGCGATCGGGCGCAGCCGCCACGCCGACGACCCGCTCCTGCTCCAGCGCGCCCGCCACGAGGCGCTGCTCGCCGCCAACGTGGTCGAGGGCGACCCCGAGAACTCCGAGCTGGCGTTCGCCGAGACCGGCACCTACCAGCTGCTGCTGCCGCACATGAGCGACCCGGCCGAGCTCAGGCGCTTCTACAGCGACACGATCCGACCGCTGGTTGCCTACGACGAGCAGTACGAGACCGACCTGCTCGGCACGCTGTCGACGTTCTTGGACTGCGACGCGAACGTCAACGCCACCGCCGCGCGCCTGTACACCCACCGCCACACGATCCGCTACCGGTTCGAGCGCGTGCGGGAGCTGACCGGTCTGGACGTGTCCTTGACCGACGGGCGCGAGAAGCTGTCGCTGGGTCTGAAGGCGATGCGGGTCCTGGGCATCCCCGCCCCGGGCGGGCCGGCCACCGAGCCGGGCGCAGAGGGCGGCCGCGTCCCGCGCTAGCGCTCGGCCAGCGCGGCCTCGACGGCGGCGGCCACGAGCTCGCCGGCGACCTCGAGCGGTTCGGTGCTGCGCTGGGCTCGGGCCAGCACGAACGCGCCCTCGAGCGCGTTGATCATCGCGATCGTCAGCTCGCGGGCCCGCTCGGGCGACAGCCCGGCGTCCTCGTACAGCGCCGTGCCGGCCTGCACCCAGCTGTCGAACACGTCCGCGCACGCCTGCCTGAGCGTCTCGTTGGTGCTCGAGACCTCGAGCGCCACGGTCGCGATCGGGCAGGCGTCCTCGTAGTCGGTCTCCCGCAGGTGCTCGGCCGCCGCGGCGAAGAACGTGCGCACGCCGGTGACCGGGTCCGGGGCGGGGCCGAACACCGCCGGGATCAGCAGCTCGTACATCTTTCCCGACAGGCGAATCGCCTCGGCCCCGAGCTGCTCCTTGCCGCCGGGAAAGAAGTGGTACAGCGAGCCGAACGGCGCCCGGGCCGCGGTCACGATCTGCTTGACCCCCGTCGCCGAGTAGCCCTGGCGGCGAAACAGCTCGGCGCTGGTCTCGAGGATCCGGTCCCGTGTATCGGTCATCTCGTGTAGTCTAGCTCTCGCTAGAGCGATCAATCTAGAAGGAGGCGGCGATGTTCTCGTGGCTCGGAATGCGATTCGTGTCCTATCTGCTGGGGCGGCTCAGCGCGGGAGACCTCCGGGTGTTACTGATGTTCGACGCCCCCGACGTGGAGATGACGTTCCCGGGTGACAGCTCGTTCGCCGGCGTCGTGCGGGGTCGCGACGCACACGAGCGGTGGCTGCGCAGGTTCGTTGCACTCGGCATCCAGATCTCGGCCGACGAGGTCGTGCTTGGTGGCTTTCCCTGGAGTCAGACGTTGTGCGTGCGGGGAACGGACTCCATGTGGTCCGGCGGCGAGCTCGTGTACACGAACCGCTATGTGATCTGGGGCCACCTGAAGTGGGGCCGGATCAAGCGCTACGAGGTCTACGAGGACACCCAGCAGACCGAGCAGTTCGACGCCTGGCTGGCCGCCAACAAGCCGGCGCTCGCGGTCGCTGCCTGATGCCACCGTCCAGATCTCGGCCGGCACGATCGACTACGCCGACACCGGCGGCGAGGGCCCGCCGTTCGTGTTGATCTGCAGGACGTGACGCTGTGCTTCAACGACTGGGGCGGCGCCCAGCGGGCCACCGGCGCGGCGCGGTCGAGCGAGTACCATCGCGCGCCATGTCGATCGCGCTCATCACCGGCTCGGGAACCCACGCGCTGCCGGGATTCGAGGGCGGCGAGTCGGTCTCGGTCCAGACCCCGTACGGGACCGCCGCGGTCACCCGCGGCGGGTTCACGGGCGCCGACGCACTGCATCTCTCGCGCCACGGCGCCGATCACGCCCGCCTTTCGAATCACGTCACCCACCGCGCCAACATCTGGGCGCTGAAGGAGCTCGGCGCCACCAGCGTGGTCGCCTGCACCGCGTGCGGCGCGACCGACCCGACGCTAGAGCTCGGCTCGATGGTCGTGTTCGACGATCTGCACTTCATCTCCAACCGCCTCCCCGACGGCTCGCTGTGCACGTTCTTCGACCGGCCCGCCGACCCCGAGCGCGCGCACTGGATCCTCCACGGCGGCCCGTTCTCGCCGGAGGTCCGCCGGGCGTTGCTGGACGGCGCCGGGCAGGCGGGGCACGCCGCGCGCGACGGCGGCGCCTACGGGCACGTCGACGGCCCGCGCTTCAATACCCCGGCCGAGATCGCACAGCTGGCCGCTTGCGGCGTCGTCGCGGTCAGCCAGACCGCCGGTCCGGAGACCATCCTGTGCGGCGAGCTCGAGCTGCCGTTCGGGCTGATCGGCTTCGTCACCGACTACGCCAACGAGGTCAACCCCGGCGATCCCACCCCGGTCGCCCGGCTGATCGAGCTCATGGGCCACAGCACCCGCGCGTTCGCCGACGTGCTCGAGCGCGCGGTCGCCGACCTGGCCACGCGCACCCCCGCCGCCGCCGGCACCGTCTACAGGTTCCAGCAGGGATGAGCGACGCCGAGCCCGCGGTCCTGATCATGGCGCGCGCGCCGCGCCGTGGCGAGGTTCGCAGAGCACTCGAGCCGGTGCTCGGCCAGGACGGGTGCGTGGCGCTGCAGTCCTCGCTGATCGCCCAGACCGCGAGCTGGGCGGCGCAGGTGGCTCCGGATGCGGTGCACGTCGCCCACGACCCGCCCGACGGCGGCCGCGAGCTGCGCGCGCTGGTGGGCGCGACCGCGTCGCTGTTTCCCCAGAACGGGGACGGGATCACCGGTCGGCTGGCCGACGCCGCCGCACGGGTGTTTTCGCGTAAGAACGGCCCGCTGCTGATCGTTTGGCCCGACCTCCCACGGCTGCGGCCCGAGCATGCCGCGGCCGCGCTCGACGACCTCGAGTCAGGTTGCGACGCGGTGCTCGGGCCGGTGATCGACGGCGGCCTCTACATGCTGGGGATCCCGCGCCCCCAGCCGAAGCTGTTCGCGCTGCCCGAGCAGTCGTGGCGCAGCCCGGACGTGATGATGCTCGGCGTCGCCGCCGCGCGCGACGCCGGTCTCGACATCGGGATCCTCAGGGCCGAGCGCGCTCTGCACCGCCCGCCCGACGTCCGCGCCGCGCTGGCCGACCCGATGCTGCCCGGCGACATCGGGCGGATCTTGCGGCGAGCCGCCTGAGCAGCCGCGCGCCCATCGGATAACGTGAAGACGCTGTCGGTTTACGACTGGGGAGTGGTGTAATTGGCAGCACAGGAGATTTTGGTTCTCCCGGCCCAGGTTCGAACCCTGGCTCCCCAGCTGACCATCTAGTGTCGCGGTTCATAAATTCGGTGGCACCAAGAGTGGTCACTGGGGGATGCGGCGCGAGGACGCAGGACCCGACGCGTAGCGGAGCTACGCGAGGGGACGAGGACGAAGCGAGGCGCCCCCAGGGGCCGCTCGACTGCCATCCAATTTATGAATCGGGACACAATGCGCGGGGCGGTCGAGGTTTGCCTGGAGTACCGCGCGCCGATGGAGGCGCAGGCGGTGATCGACTACCTGGCGCGCCGGGCGATCCCCGGCATCGAGGAGCTCGTCGACGCCAGCTACCGCCGCAGCCTGGCGCTCGAGCACGGCTCCGGGGTCGCCGAGTTTGCGGCCGGCGATGGGGACGTGCGGGCTCGCTACTGGCTCGAGGATGAGCGCGACCTGGATGCGGCGGTGTCGCGGTCGCGCGTGTTGTTCGACCTCGATCGCGACCCGGAGACGGTGCTGGCCGCCCTGGGCGCCGCGCCGCTGGTCGGGCCGTCGGTGCGCGCGACCCCGGGGCGTCGGGTCCCAGGGCACGTCGACCCCCACGAGATCGCGGTCCGGGCGGTGCTCGGCCAGCAGGTGTCGCTGTCGGGGGCGGCCACGCTCGCCGGCCGGCTGGTGGCCGACTACGGCCAGGCACTGGCCGAGCCGGTCGGCGCCGTCACCCAGCTGTTCCCGAACGCCGCGGCGCTCGCCGGGGCCGATCCCGAGCGGCTTCCGATGCCAGGGTCGCGGCGCCGGGCGCTCCTGGGGCTGACGGCGGCGCTCGCCTCCGGGGACGTTTCGATCGGGAGTGGCGCCGATCCGGTGAAGGCACGCGCACAGCTGCTCGACCTGCCCGGGATCGGTCCCTGGACGGCGGACTACGTCGCGCTGCGCGCGCTGCGCGACCCCGACGCGTTCCTGGCCGGCGACCTCGGCGTCCGGCGCGCGCTCGAGGCCCTCGGCGAGGATGGCAGCCCTCGCAACGCCGCTCAGATCGCCGAAAGCTGGCGCCCGTTCCGGGCGTACGCGCTGATGCATCTCTGGGCGAGCCTGTCGCCGGCGGCGGGCGCCTGAGTCGCCACTACGGTGATCTAGTCAGTAGTCTACTCAGACAACTCTACGTAATAACTACGGATGAGGACCACCTCGCGCCTGCCGACGATGAACGTGGTTGCTGTAAGAGTCGGTTTCCGCCCACGAACGGAGACCGGGAGACAGAACGGTTTTCAGGCCGTAGTCACCTGACCGACAAGCGATCGGCGCCGGCGATGGACAGGGTGGGGGCCCTTTTATCGCCGGCGCTGATCGAACCTTTACCATGGTGCACCGTTGACCGAGCCCGTCGTCGTCATCCTCGCCGCCGGACAGGGCACCCGGATGCGTTCGGACACGCCGAAGTTGCTGCATCCGCTGTGCGGACGCCCGATGATCGCCTGGCCGGTGGCCGCCGCCCGCGAGGCCGGCGCGTCGAAGGTTGTCGTTGTCGACAACCCCCAGCGGCGGCTCGAGAGCGTGCTCGACGACGATGTTGCGATCGCGATCCAGGAGCAGCCGCGCGGGACGGCGGACGCGGTCCGGGCGGGATCCGAGGGGTTCGCGGCCGGCCAGACCGTGGTCGTGGTCAACGGCGACGTACCGCTGATCTCCCCCGAGACGATCAGGGCGCTGGCGCAAACCCACGAGCACAGCGGCGCGGCGGGCACGATCGCCACCGCGGTGCTCGACGACCCCACTGGCTACGGCCGCGTGGTCCGGGCGCCCGACGGAACCGTCGAGCGCGTCGTCGAGACCAAGGCGCCCGGCGACGCGACCGAGCTCGAGCTCCACATCCGCGAGATCAACACCGGCGTGTTCGCGTTCGACGGCGACGCGCTGCTGGCAGCGCTGGCCGACGTCCGCAGCGACAACGCCCAGGGCGAGCTGTACCTCCCCGACGTGCTGCCGGTGCTGCGCGCACACGAGCGCACGGTTGGCGCGTACCAGATCACCGACCACGGGCAGATGCTCGGGATCAATGACCGAGTGGCGCTGGCCCAAGTCGCGGCGCTCGCACAGACCCGGATCCAGGAGCGGCTGATGCTGTCCGGGGTGACGATCGTCAACCCGGCCGCGACCACGATCGACGTCGGCGTGCAGATCGGCCAGGACTCCGTGATCGCTCCGTTCTGCGGCCTCCATGGCGCGACCACGATCGGCCCCGGGGCCACGATCGGCCCGCTCAGCACGCTGATCGACGCGCGCGTCGGCGCCGACGCAACCGTGCTGCAGTCCCACGTCCACGGTGCGGAGATCGGTGATCGGGTCAGCGTTGGCCCGTTCTCCTACCTACGCCCGGGCACGGTTCTGCGCGCCGGCTCCAAGGCCGGCGCGTTTGTGGAGATCAAGAACTCGGAGGTCGGTGAGGGCGCCAAGGTCCCGCACCTCTCCTACATCGGCGACACCGACATCGGCGAGCGCACGAACATCGGCGCCGGCACGATCACCGCCAACTACGACGGCACGCACAAGCACCGGACCGAGATCGGCGCCCACGCGTTCGTCAGCGTCGACACGATGTTCGTCGCGCCGGTCAGCCTCGGCGACGGCGCCTACACCGGCGCCGGCTCGGTGATCACGCACGACGTCCCGCCCGGGGCGCTCGGCGTCGCCCGCGCCCGCCAACGGAACATCGACGGCTACGCCGATCGTCGCAACGAGCGGGATGCCGCGCAGCGCGCGGAGGCCGGCGGCGGTAAGAATGTGGCCACCGGCGCAGAGAGCGGCCGCGGCGACACGCCCGCGAGCCCGCCTCGCTAGTCGCGCCCCCCTGAACCGTCACCGCCCCGACGTAAACTCGACTCGACGATGAGTGCGCTGGAGACCTTCGTGACTCCGAACGAGCTGCGGCTGGAAGCCAACAAGCGGGCGGTGATCGTGTCCGGCCGGGCGAACCCCGGTCTGGCGGCGAGGATCTCCTCGAAGCTCGGCGTCGAGCTCGGTGGGATGACGCTGAAGACATTCACCAACGGCGAGGTCTACTGCCGCTTTGAGGAATCGGTACGCGGCTGCGACGTGTTCATCGTCCAGCCCACGTGCGGCAACGCCGACACCGGCTTGAGCGCCAACGACGCGCTGATGGAGCTGCTGGTGATGATCGACGCCGCCGTCGGCGGCTCGGCGCACCGGGTGATTGCGGTGACCCCGTGGTACGGCTACTCGCGCCAGGACAAGAAGTCCGCTCCCCGCGAGCCGATCAGCGCGCGTCTGGTGGCTCGGATGCTCGAGTCCGCCGGGATCGATCGGATCCTCACGATGGACCTCCATCAGGGCCAGATCCAGGGGTTCTTCCAGAAGCCCTGCGACCACATGACCGCACTGTTCATGCTCACCCAGTACTTCAGCGACCTCAACCTCGAAGACCTCGTGGTGGTCGCCCCGGACGCCGGCCGGGTGAAGCTGAACAAGCGGTTCGCCTCGCGGATCGGCGCCGACCTGGCGATCCTCAACAAGGAGCGCCCCGCTCAGCAGGTCGCCGAGATCGGCTACGTGATCGGCGACGTCGCGGGCAAGACCGCGGTGCTCGTCGACGACATCATCGATACCGCGGGCACGCTCAAGGCGGCCGCCCAGACCGTCCACAACGCCGGGGCCCGCCGGGTGTACGCGGCGGCCACGCACGGGGTGTTCTCCGGCGACGCCTGGGAGAACCTCGCGGCGGCTCGGTTCGAGCAGGTCGTGGTGACCGACACGATCCCGCTGCCGCCGGGAGCCCCCGATAACGTCCGCGTGCTGTCCTGCGCGGATCTGCTGACCAACTCGATCCGCCAGATCTTCACCGACGGCTCCGTCAGCGACGTGTTCGGCGGCGAGAACCAGCTGTTCTAGTCGGAAGCTCCGAGCCGCCCTGACTCCCAACCGCGACAGCAGCAGCCAGAGCGCCCGCGCCGCCAGGTTGATGGACCTGCTGGGGCTCACCGAGGACGAGCTGTGCGATGTGCTTGATGTCGATCCGCTGACGCTGCTGTCCGGTCAGCTCGACCACCGCACCGAGCTGCCGATCCTGCTCGACCTGCTCGAGGAGCCCGCCGAGCAGGCCGGACCCGCGGTGCTCAAGCGCTGGGTCCGGGCCCCGGGTCCCGCAGGACGGCCGATCGACGCGCTCCTTGCGCGCGACTTCGGCGCGTTCGAGGACGCGATTGCGGCGCTCGCCGAGCGCGGCTTCGTGCTGCGGCGCGGGGCGTAGGCGCGGAGCGGCGATCGTCGGTGGGCGAGCCGTTCACGCACAGGCTGCGCGCCCGCTTCCATGAGTGCGACGTCCAGGGCGTGGTGTTCAACGCGCACTATCTGACCTACATCGACGTCGCGATCACCGAGTTGTGGCGGGCGGCGCTGGGCAGCTACGAGGCGATGCTCGACCGCGGCGTCGACATCGTCGTCGCCGACGCCCACCTGCACTTCCACGGCGGCGGTCGGTTCGACCAGGAGCTGACGGTCGAGCTGGCGATCACGCAGATGGGCACGACCAGCATCGTCAGCGACAACCGGATCGCCTACGACGACAACACGCTGGTGCAGGCGACGATGGTCCACGTCACCGTCGATCGGGCGACGATGACCAAGACCCCGATCCCGGATTGGTTGCGCGAGGCGCTCAGCCCCTGGCTGGTCGCGGCCGGCGACGGGGCCCGTCGGGAGGCCAGCGAGCGTCGCTAACCGGCCCGCCAGGGGGTTCCACGGAGCCCACTACGCGGGGTCCAGCGGGTCGGGGCGCTGCTCCCCGGGCCAGACGCCGGTCAGGTACTCCCACACCTTGGCCCCGTAGCGGTCCACGAGCGCCGCGACGCTGGCGATCGTCGCCGCCTCGAGCGCCGCCGCGCCCACGACCTTGCGCGCGCTGGCCTCGGACGTGGTCGGCTTCGGCGGCTCGGAGTCGTCGAGCTGCATCCACACGCTCTTGAACACGCTCTGGCCGAGCTTGGCCCCGATCAGGCCCATGATCAGCGCGAACGGCTTGTAGAGGATCTTCATCGCCGACGCAGCCTAGTGGTTCCCCCTGCCCCGCGTGTAACGCCGGTGCAGCGCGCTGCCGCCTGCAGTTGTGAGTAAATGGTGAACCACAACACGGGCGTTCGGAGGTGCGAGATGGCGTTCGAGGAACACGGAGAGGCTCGGAGGGATTCGGCGGAGCAGCTCCTGCGGCGCGCGTTGCTCGACGACTCGTCCTCGGTGGCCGTCTCACTGCGGGTGGGCGGCCTGCCGGTGTCGGAGGCGGTGACCGTGATCTTCCACGGCCGCCGCGATCTCGGCACGCTGCAGACCTATGTCACCCGTGGCAGCCGCGGGGCCGGCACGACCGTCGCCGCCGGCGAGCTGCTCCGCGTCCCGTGCGACCTCGACCTGGCCGACGCCGAGGACCGCGACGAGGCCGCGCAGCTGTATCTGGAGCAGGCCACCACGCTGCGCGACGCACTGGTCGGCGCCGACGTCGTGCTCGACGTGTGGCGCGAGCCGCTGGGCCAGATCTCGGGCAACGCGGTCACGGTCGACTACTCGGTCGAGTTGCCGGTGCGGCTCCCGGCGCCGCGGCTGATGCCGACCGCGTTGGTTGCGCCCGACGCCCAGCTGGTGGTGACCCCGGTGTGCAGCGCCCGGACGCTGGCCGAGGGCCGGCCGCCGATGGGGATCGCCTGTGCGCAGCAGGACCTCACGCGCGTATACCCACTCGCCGACGACCCCGAGCGCTGCGTCGAGGACTTCCTCCACGTGGCCGCGGACCACGCCCGGGCGCTGGCGCACCGGCTCGACCACCAGGAAGCCTCGGTCGAGCGGTTCCTCGAGCTCAGCGACTCGCCGCCTGCGCCCGAGGTCTGAGGCTCGGTCTCGGGGCCGAGTGCCCGAGGCCCGCCGGCACCGTCTGGTTAGCTTGGCCCGATGCGCCGCCCGTACGTGCTGGTGATCATCGGCGTGGTCGTGCTCTTGTTCCTCGTGATCAGCGCGCTGCTGGCGCGGGTGTTCAGCGCCGACGGCGCCGAGCGGACCGCGATCACCTCGCTGCTGGACGCTGAGGCCAAGGGCGACCCCGGCGCGGTCGCGGCTCAGATCCGGGACTGCTCGGCCAGCGCCTCGTGCCGCGCCCGCGCGGCGGCCAACGCGAAGGCGCTCGGGCGCCCCGGCGGCGTCTCGATCCTCACGCTCCAGTCGTCGGCAGGGTTTTCGCTGACCAGCACCGAGGGGACCGCCCGGGTGGCGTGGCGGATCGGCTCGTCGCTTCCGATCGTCCAGTGCGTGCGGGTCCGCCGAGCGGGCAACGCACTCAGCGGCCTGCACATCCAGTTGCTCGAGGTCAGCCCGCGGATCAAGAGCGATACCGCCTGCCCGGCGAAGTTCTAGTGCCCCGGGTCATAAATTCGATGCCAGTCGAGCGGCCCCTGGGGGCGCTTCGCTTCGTCCTCGTCCCCTCGCGTAGCTCCGCTACGCGTCGGGTCCTGCGTCCTCGCGCCGCATCCCCCGGTGACCACTCTTGGTGGCACCGAATTTCCGACCCGCGACACTAGTGCCCCGGCCCCGGCGGGGCCTGTCAGCCCGCGCGGACCGGGCGCCGGCTCGGCTCGCGGGCGGGACGGCGCTGGCGGTGCTTGTGATGGTCGGCCAGCCGCGAATGGTCGCGTAGCCGGACGCGCGCCTGAACCGCATCGGGGAGCGGGATGCCGCCGCGCGGTGAGTCGGGCGACTTGGGCGGGCGCTTCGGACCCCAGCCACCGCCGTCGTCGGAGCCGGAGTCGGGCTTGGGCGGCAGGTTGGGTCCTTCTCGCAGCGCGGGAATGATCAACACCGCGACACACACCAATCCCAGAATGTGCATTCCGGCGATCATCAGCATCAGCTGAGCCTCGCCCGACATAACGCTTAAAAGCGTAGCGCCTGGATGGGGCTGGCGCCACCGGTCGTCCGGCCCATAGGGCGCGCCGCCGCGGGCCGTCCCGGCCCGCTCGCGCCGCGGTCGCTACCATCGCTTGCCGACCATGGCAGCCACAGCCACCACAGGACTGACCGTTCAGGCCCGTGAGTCCGACGGCTCCCGCGGCGCTCGCCGTCTGCGGCGCGAGGGCAAGGTGCTCGGAGTCGTGTACGGCGGCGGCCAGGACCCTGTCGCCTTCCAGGTCGACGCGCGGACGCTGCGCCAGGCGCTCGCCCACAGCGGCGCCCTGATCGACCTCACGATCGAAGGTTCCGGCTCGACCCCGGTGGTGGTCAAGGAGCACGACCGCCACCCGGTCACTGGCGCCACCGTCCATCTCGACCTCCTCCGGGTGCGCCTCGACGTGGCGATCCAGGCGACGGTCGTGTTGGAGCTGCTCGGCGTCGACGACGCCCCCGGCGTCAAGGAAGGGGGCGTGCTCGAGCAGGTCACGCGTGAGCTGACGATCGAGGCGCTGCCGACCGAGATTCCAGACTCGCTCGAACACCAGGTGGCCGAGATGCAGATCGGCGACACGATCACGCTCGACGCGCTCACCGCGCCGTCCGGCGTGAAGCTGGTCGACGACCCCGAGACCGTGATCGCGACGCTCAGCCCGCCGCGGCTCCAGCTCGAGGAAGAGCCGGAGATCGAGGAGGAGACCGAGCTCGTCGCCGAGGGCGAAGCCGCCGAGGGCGAGGCCGCCGAGCCCGCCGCGGGCGGCGAGGACGAAGCCGGCGACGGCGAGTAGCGCCCGGCCGTGCCGCTTCCTGTGGGCTCCGCCGGAACGGTTCGCCGGGAAGGGCGAGGTCCGGGGGCCGGCAGGCAAGGACGCAGAAGCCAGCCGGACGACTCGGGCGCGGCCCGGAGAGGCGAGGCTGGATGCCGAGCGGGCCGCGAGCCCGAGGCAGCGGCGCTGCGCGAGGCTTCGAGGACGCCGCATGACGGTCATCCGGGGCCGCCATTCACGGTGGAACGTTTCGGTGGGGTCCACTAGTCGTCGGGGAGCTCCCGTCGACTGGCTGATAGTCGGGCTCGGCAACCCCGGCAGCGAGTACGCGGGCACCCGCCACAACATCGGCTTCGAGGTCGCCAACCTGCTGGCGGCGCGCTGGGAGCTGCCCAGGCCCAAGTCCCGCTACCGAGGCCTGCTCACCGAGGGCCGCACCGGTCCGGGCGGCCCGCGGGTCGCGATCCTGCTGCCCCAGACCTACATGAACGACGCCGGCAAGTCGGTCGGTCCGGCGCGCGGGGAGCTCAAGCTCGAGCTCGACCGGGTGCTGGTGCTCCACGACGAGATCGATCTCCCGTTCGGAGAGGTCAGGGTGCGCACCGGCGGCGGCCTGGCCGGGCACAACGGGCTGAAGTCCCTACGCCAGGGCCTTGGCTCGCCGGAGTTCGGGCGCGTGCGGATCGGCGTCGGGCGCCCCGACACAACCGATCCCGACCTGGTCGCGTCCTACGTCTTGGGACGGTTCCGCGAGCCTCGCGCCGAGGTGCAGGAGCTGACCGACCGGGCCGCCGACGCGGCCGAGCGTGTGGTCCTGGGCGAGCCCCCGCCTTCCTAGACTGAGTAGAGGTGCTGCGCTCTCTCCTTGCCCATGCCGACGACGATCCACAGACCGCCGCGCTGGCGCGCGACGGCGGCGTGGGCTTCGTCTCGCAATCGCTGCGCCCGTATCTGATCGCGGCGCTGCTGGAGCGCGATCCGGGCCGTCCGGCGATCGTCGTGGCCGGCGACGACCGCGCCGCCCGAGATCTCGCCGCCGGGCTGCGCTCGTGGCTCGACCCGCGCACCGTCCGCTACTACCCGAGCCGCGGCGTCACCTACGAGTCGCATCTGGCGCCGCCGCCGCACCTCGTGGGCTTGCGGATCGCGGCGCTCGACGCGTTGCTCGAGACGGGCGCGGACGCGGCTCCGGTCGTCGTCGTCAGCGCCGTGGCGCTGTCGGAGAAGGTTCCGGACCCAGCGCTGCGACCGCACGCCTTCACGCTGAAGGCGGGCGAGCTGATGGACCTCGAGGAGACCGCGCGCGACCTGGTCGCGGCCGGCTACGAGCGGATCGACCAGGTCGAGGACCGCGGGCAGTTCGCGATCCGCGGCGGCCTGCTCGACGTGTTCCCGGCGACCGAGGACCGGGCGGTCAGAGTTGACCTGTTCGGTGATGAGATCGAGTCGCTGCGCTGGTTCTCGACGTTCACCCAGCGTTCGCTTGGCGACGCCGAACTGGTCGAGATCGCGCCCGCGGCCGAGCTGGCCGAGGAACACCGCGAGCTGGCCGAGATCGCAGCGCTCGAGGACGAGGCCGACCGTCCGGACATCGCCGAACTGCTCCCGGTCGAGGACTTCCACCCGTTCCTAAAACTCGCTCCGGCCGACGCGAGCGTGCTGATCTCAGGCGAGGAGGACGTGGCGCCGGCGCTGGCTGACCACTGGCAGGACGTGTGCGCCGCGTTCCACGACACCGATGCCCACCACCTGTACGTCAGCCCCGACGAGATCTCCCCGGTGCTCGAACAGCGCGCTCGGATCCGGCTGTCGAGCATCGACCAGGATCAGCAGTTCACGTTCCGCGCCCAGACGGCCGACGTCGCCGCGCGCGGGGTCAAGGAGGCCGAGCCCGAGCTCGAGAAGCTGAGCCGGTCGGGCTACCGGACGGTCGTCACGTTCGCCCGCCGCGGCGAGGGCGAGCGCGCCGCCTACAACCTCGGGCGGCTGAAGGTCAGCTGGCTCGAGAGCTCGGGCAACGGCGCCGCGCCCGCGCCGCTGACGTTCGCCCACGCCCGGCTGCAGGTGGGCTTCATCGCGCCTCAGTTCCATCTTGCGGTGATCCCCGAGCACCGGCTGTTCCGTCGCCGCCGCGCGCCCGAGCGCCCCGACCGGGCCCGCCGGCGCGGGGTGCTGCGCAGCTTCACCGACCTGCGAACGGGCGACATCGTGGTTCACGAGGATCACGGCGTGGCGCGGTTCGCCGGCTTTGACACCAAGACGGTCGCGGGGGTCACGCGCGACTACCTGTATCTCGAGTACGCGGGCTCTGACCGGGTGTTCGTGCCCGTCGACCAGCTGGCCAAGATCAGCCGCTTCGTCGGCGCCGGTGGCACGCACCCGCCGCTGTCCAAGCTCGGCGGCAACCGCTGGGACACGATCAAGGCGCGGGCCCGGCGCGCGGCCCAGGAGCTCGCCGGCGAGCTGCTCAACCTGTACGCGGAGCGCAAGCGCCGCGAGGGCCACGCGTTCCCGCCCGATACCGACTGGCAGCGTGAGTTCGAGGATGCGTTCCCGTTCACCGAGACACCCGACCAGCGCGACGCGATCGAGTTCGTCAAGGTCGACATGGAGGCGCCACGGCCGATGGACCGACTGATCTGCGGCGACGTCGGCTACGGCAAGACCGAGGTCGCGCTGCGGGCGGCGTTCAAGTCCGTGCAGGACGGCAAGCAGGTGATGCTGCTGGTGCCGACCACGATCCTCGCCCAGCAGCACTTCGGGACGTTCACCGAGCGGCTCAAGGACTACCCGATCACGATCGAGCACGTGTCGCGGTTCCGCCCGGCGGCCGAGCAGCGCGAGTCGGTGGCGCGTTTTGCCGAGGGCAAGGTCGACATCTTGATCGGGACCCATCGGCTGCTCTCGCGGGATGTGCGGGCTCGCGATCTCGGACTGCTGATCGTCGACGAGGAGCAGCGCTTCGGGGTCAAGCAGAAGGAGCTGTTGCGGCAGCTGAAGCTGCGCGTCGACGTGATCTCGATGAGCGCCACCCCGATCCCGCGGACGCTGCAGATGTCAATGGCCGGCGTGCGCGACATCAGCGTGATCGAGACCCCGCCCGAGGGCCGGCGGCCGGTCAAGACATACGTGGGCGAGTACGACGAGGAGCTCGTCAAGCAGGCGCTGCAGCGCGAGCACCGACGCGGCGGCCAGGGCTTCTTCCTCCACAACCGGGTGGAGACGATCGACGAGACCGCGGAGCGCTTGCGGGGGCTGTGCCCGGAGATGCGCTTCGAGGTCGCCCACGGCCAGCTCGAAGAGAAGGAGCTCGAGCGGCGGATGCTGTCGTTCCTGCGCGGCGACGCCGACATCCTGGTCTGCACCAGCATCATCGAGTCGGGGATCGACATCCCCCAGGCCAACACGCTGATCGTCGAGCGCGCCGACGCGTTCGGGCTGGCCCAGCTCTACCAGATCCGCGGGCGGGTGGGGCGCTCGCGCGAGCGCGCATACGCATACCTGCTGTATCCGAGCGCAGCCGCACTGACTCCCGATGCCGCCCAGCGCCTGTCGGCGCTGTCTGACTACACCGAGCTCGGCGCCGGCTTCAAGATCGCGATGCGCGACCTCGAGATCCGCGGCGCCGGCAACCTGCTCGGCGACGAGCAGTCCGGGCACGTGGCCGCGCTCGGGTTCGAGCTGTACATGCAGATGCTCGACGAGGCGGTTGCGGCGGCCGACGGCGAGGCGTTCGAGGACGACTGGGAGCCGGTCCGGCTCGACGTCAACGTCGACGCGTACGTGCCGGCAGACTACATCCCCTACGAGCAGGCGAAGGTCGAGGTGCACCGCCGAATTGCCGCCTCCCGCGAGGTCGCCGACCTGGTAGTGCTGCGCGAGGAGCTCGAGGACCGCTTCGGCGACGTGCCCGACCCGCTGCGCAACCTGATTGCGCTCCAGCAGGCGCGGATCAAGCTCGGGCAGGCCGGCGCTCGCGCGGTCACGTTCCGCAACGGGCGGCTGGCGGTAACCCCGATCGAGCTCGACTCCGTGCGGGCCAAGAAGATCCGCACCGAGATCCCCGAGGCGCTGTACGAATCGGGCAAGTCGCAGCTGTCGGTGCGGGTGCCCGAGGACCCGGCGAAGCGGTTCCCGGCGGTGGTCAAGGCCGCCGACGTGCTGCTCGCGGTCACCCGTGAAGCGGCCTAGCCCTAGGCCGCGGCGCGGCGACACGGCCGGGGCGCCCGGGAAGTTCGTTCCTTTCGTCGCCGTTATCCCGTCGCGGGGAACAAAGTTCCCGCTATCCGGGAAGTTTGTTCCTCTCGAGGATCGGTGCGCGCCGAGGGCAACGAACTTCCCGCTCGCCGGATCGGGAGAATGCGCGGCCGCATGCCTCACTACGACCTAAACGGCCGGGTCGCGCTGATCACCGGCGGCGCCCGCGGGATCGGGCTCGCGACCGCAAGAGCGCTCACAGCCCGCGGCGCCCGGGTGGCGCTCATCGACCTCGACTCCCACGACCTGCAGAGCGCTGCCGCGCACCTCGGCCCCGACACGCTTGCGATCCCCGCCGACGTCACCGACACAGCAGCGATCGGCGCGGCCGTGACCCGCGCCGCCGCGCACTTCGGCGCCGTCGACCTGCTGATCGCCAACGCCGGGATCGCGCCGATGCCGGCCACGCTCCGGACGATGGACCCGAACGAGTTCGAGCGGGTGGTCGAGGTCAACCTGCACGGCGTCTACCGCACGGTCCGCGCCGGCCTCGAGCACGTGATCGAGCGCCGCGGCCAAGTGGTGCTGGTCTCGAGCGTGTACGCGTTCCTCAACGGCGTGGTCCTGACCCCGTACGCGGTCGCCAAGGCCGGCGTCGAGCAGCTGGGGCGGGCGCTGCGGATCGAGCTCGCGCCCTTCGGGGCGTCGGCCACCGTCGCCTACTTCGGGTTCGTCGACACCCGGATGGTCCAGCGGATCATGGACGACGCATCGGTCGAGCAGCGCGACGAGCTGCTGCCCGCGTTCATCCGTCGGCGGATCACCCCGGAGGCCGCTGCGGACGCGGTCGCGCAGGCGATCGAGCGTCGGCGTGCGCGGGTGATTGCGCCTCGCTACTGGGCCGCGGTATCGACGCTCCGCGGCATCGTCAACCCTCCGCTCGACTACCTGTCGGCGCACGACAAGCGCGTAATCGCCATGATCCGGAACTCCGAAGCCGAGGCCCGCACCCCCGGAAGCGGCTGACCGTTTGCTTTCGAAGAGTTCGTGAAATACCAACGGGGTGGGGAAATCAGGCCGCTACCATCACCCGCTGGTTATGACGAAAGCACTGAAGACACTAATGGCGCTCGCCGCCGTCGGGATCGCGGCCGTTGCGCTCGCTGCGTGCGGCTCGAGCAGCAGCAGCAACTCGATCCCCGACAACTCGGTCGCCGACGTGGCCGGAAACCCGATCAGCACCCAGGCCTTCAACCACTGGATGTTCGTCGCGGCCAAGTCGCAGGCGGCCCAGAGCCCCGGCCAGCCGGTGATCGTCCCCACCGACCCGCCACAGTTCACCAAGTGCATCGCCGACGTCAAGCAGGCGGTCCCGAGCCTCGCCAAGCAGAGCGACAAGACCCTCCGCAGCGACTGCCAGCAGCTGTTCACGTCGCTGTCGGGCCAGGTGATGGACTTCCTGATCAAGTCCTACTGGTACCAGGCCGACGCCCACCGTCTGGGCATGTCGGTCACCAATGCCCAGGTCCAGAAGGCCTACAACCAGGCCAAGCAGCAGGCTTACCCGACGGCCTCGGCGTTCAACAACTTCCTCAGCCAGACCGGCTTCACCGTGCCGGACCTGATGTACCGCTTCCGCGTCAGCCAGCTGTTCCAGAAGCTGGCGGCGAAGCACACCACGAAGGTCACTCCGGCCACGATCCAGACCTACTACAACAGCCACAAGACGCAGTTTGGAAAGCCCGAGACGCGCGACATCCGGATCGTGCTGACCAAGACCCAGGCCCAGGCCGAGGCGGCCAAGCAGGCGCTGAGCAAGGGCCAGAGCTGGACCGTGGTGGCCAAGAAGTACTCGACCGACCCGCAGACCAAGAACAAGGGCGGTCAGCTCACCGGCGTGACCCAGGGCCAGGAGGACAAGGCCCTCGACACGGCCGCGTTCGCCGCCAAGACCAACAAGGTCCTGGGCCCGGTCAAGGGACAGTTCGGCTACTACGTGTTCGAGGTCACCAAGATCACCAAGGGCACCCAGCAGTCGCTCCAGCAGGCCACGCCCGTGATCCAGCAGACGCTGACCAGCCAGCAGCAGACCGGCGCGCAGACCGCGGTCGACAACACGGCCAAGAAGCAGTGGCTGACCCAGACCAAGTGCCGGAGCAGCTACGCGATGGCCGACTGCGACGGCTACAAGGCGCCCAAGACCTCCACGACCACGACGCCCGGCGCCGCTACCGCTCCGAGCACGTCCTCGACGCCGGGAACCTCCAGCACCGGGTGAGCTCCTCGTGAGCTCGGGTGCGGGTGGTGGCGCGAAGCCGTCGTATGAGGCGCTCGCGCAGCTGGACGCGATCACGCGGCGGCTGCGCGAGGAGTGCCCCTGGGACCGCGAGCAGAACGAGCGCACGATCGTCCCCCACACGGTCGAGGAGGCTTACGAGCTGGCCGACGCGGCCAACCGAGGCGACGACTCGAAGCTGATCGACGAGCTCGGGGACGTTCTGTTCCAGGTCCACTTCCTGTCGCTGCTGCTCGAGGAGCGCGGGGCCGGCGACCTGGCCGAGGTGGCCGAGCAGGTCACCGCCAAGCTGATCCGCCGCCACCCGCACGTGTTCGGCGACGTCGACGCCTCGACGGCGCCGGAGGTGCTGCGCAACTGGGACCGGATCAAGCGGGGCGAGCCCGGTCGCGAGCCGGGGATCTTCGGCGAGGTCCCCGAGAACCTGCCCTCGCCGCTGTACGCGCGCAAGGTGCAGCGCCGCGCCGCCTCCAGCGGGTTTGACTTCCCGGGGATCGAGGGGCCGCTGCAGGCCGTGCGCGAGGAGCTGGCCGAGCTCGAGCAGGCCGACACCCCCGAGCAGCGCTTCTCCGAGCTCGGAGATCTGCTGTTCTCGGTGATCAACGTGGCCCGCAAGCTGCACGTCGATCCGGAGCTCGCGTTGCGTTCGTCGGCCGACCGCTTTCGGGCGCGGCTGAGCGCGGCGAGCGATCTAGCCGCATCCCAGGGCCGAAGCTGGAACGATCTCGGGCCGGATGAGCAGATCATCTATTACGCCCAAGCTCGCCTGAGCGAAGGAGATCCGGAAAATCGATGAGCCAGATAGAGCACGTGCATGCCCGGCAGATCCTCGACAGCCGCGGCAACCCGACGGTTGAGGTGGAGCTGAGCCTGCGCTCCGGCGCTTGGGGCCGTGCCGCGGTCCCGTCCGGGGCCTCCACCGGCGAGTTCGAGGCCACCGAGCTGCGCGACGGCGGCTCTGACTGGATGGGCAAGGGCGTGACTCGGGCGGTCGAGAACGTCAACGGCGAGATCGCCACCGCCGTCCGCGGGCAGGACGCGTCCAGCCAGGCGGCGCTCGACCGGATGCTGATCACGCTCGACGGGACCCCGAACAAGTCCCGGCTCGGGGCCAACGCGATCCTCGCGGTATCGCTGGCCGCCGCCCACGCCGCCGCGGCCGAGGAGCGGCTGCCGCTGTGGCGTTACCTGGGGGGGGAGACCGCGCACATCCTGCCCACGCCGATGATGAACGTGCTCAACGGCGGCGCCCACGCCGATAACAAGATCGACTTCCAGGAGTTCATGATCGTGCCGGTCGGCGGGCGCACGTTCGCCGACGCGCTGAAGATGGGCGCGGAGGTGTTCCACCACCTCAAGCAGACGTTGAGGTCCCGCGGGATGGCCACGTCGGTCGGCGACGAGGGCGGCTTCGCCCCCGACCTGGGCTCCAACGCCGAGGCGCTCGACGTGCTGATGGAGGCGATCGGGGCCGCCGGCTACGTGCCCGGCGACCAGGTCGCGATCGCGCTCGATCCGGCCGTTTCCGAGCTGTACGGCGACGAGGGCTACGTGCTCGAGCACGAGGGCCGCACGCTCACCGCCGACGAGCTCATCGGCTACTGGGAGGACCTCGCCGGCCGCTACCCGATCGTCTCGATCGAGGACGGGATGGACCAGCAGGACTGGGACGGCTGGGCGACCCTGACCCAGCGGATCGGCGACCGCATGCAGCTGGTCGGCGACGACCTGTTCGTGACCAACACCGAGCGCCTGCGCCGGGGGATCGACACCGGCGTGGCCAATTCGATCCTGATCAAGGTCAACCAGATCGGGACGCTGTCGGAGACGCTGGCGGCAATCCGGATGGCCCGCGAGGCCGGCTACACGGCGGTGATTTCGCACCGCTCGGGCGAGACCGAGGACGTCACGATCGCCGACCTGGCGGTGGCGACCGGCACTGGGCAGATCAAGACTGGGGCGCCGTCGCGCACCGACCGCGCCGCGAAGTACAACCAGCTGCTGCGGATCGAGGAGGTGCTCGGCCCCGACGCCGAGTACACGGGCCGGTCGGCGTTCCGCTCGTGACGGCGGGCGCGCGGCGCGCCCTGCAGCAGGGCTTGCAGCAGGAAGGAGGCCCTGCGCAGCGAACGAAGGGCGCAGGAGATGCCGTCAGCTCGCTCCGCAACCGCAGCAGCTCCTCGCACGCGCACGCGGTCGTCGTCGAGCCGGCGCCGCCGCAGCTCCCGCAGCACGCCGTTGCGCCGGATCCGGTGGGACCGGCTCGGCCGGGTCGGGCTGCTGGTGGTGCTGATGATCGTCGGCGGGCTGTACGTCAAGCAGGCGCTGGCGTATCTGTCGGCGCGCAGCCAGGCCCACCAGCAGGAATCGATCGTCGGCGGCCTCAAGCGCGAGAACACGGCGCTGACCAAGCAGCAGGCCTCCCTGCGCAGCCCCGAGACCGTCCAGCGCGAGGCGCGGGCGCTCGGCATGGTGCGCGTGGGGGAGCGCCCCTACGTGATCACGGGGCTGCCCAACCGCTGATCGACGGCCGCCGCCCCGGCCCGCTCGCGACCGGGAGGTGCGGATGAGCCTGCGCTTCGAGGAGGTGATCGGCCTGTGGCGCGAGGGCGAGCGCCGCCTGTCGCGCGCGCAGGCCGCCGACTGGCCCGCGCTGGCGCGGATCACCGACGCGATCGTCGTCGAGTTGCGGCGGCGCCTGGGTGGGACGTTCACCGCGCAGGAGCTCGTCGACGTGTACGCCGAGCAGGGAACCGACTGGTGTTTTGACATCGCCACCCGGGTGGCGCCGAACGACCCGGCCGCGTGGGACATGACCACGGTCGCCAACGCGGCGTTCGCGCGGTACCTGCGCGAGGCCAGCGACTACGCCGGCGGCCGGCGGATCCTCGGCGACGACGGCTGAATCGAGCCGTCCGTCCCGGCAGCGACCGAAGCGCGCTGACTAGTCGCCGTTGCCGTCGTCGGAGTTGTCGTCGGCCTCGTCGGTCTCGTCGGCACCGGCTCGGCGGATCACGATCTGGTCCTCCTCGATCACGACCTCGACCGGCCGGTGCCCGGCCCAGTACTCGGCGTAGATCGGATCGTCCTGGACCGCCGGGTCGAGCCACAGACCGTAGCCCTCGTCGCCGTGGTCGAACGTCGCCTCGAGCGTCGTCGGCGCCTTGCGGCGAGAGCGGCGCCCACCCCGGCGGCCGCGGCGGCGCTTGGGGCGATCGCCCTCGTCCTCGTCCTCGTCGTCTGAGTCGTCGTCCTCGTCCTCGGAGCGAGCGGCCTCGGCGGCGTCGAGCTCGGCCGCGATCAACGCGTCGTCCTCGGCCCGCAGATCGATCTCGTCGTCGAAGTCCGCGGCGGCCCCGTTGGGCTCCTCGCCGGTGACCAAGCCCTGCTCGCGCTTGAACGCCTGAATCTGCTGAACGGTGACCTCGAGCTGGTGCGCGATCCACGCGTCGGTGCGGCCTTGGCGCACCCAGGCGCGGATCCGATTGAGCTCGGGACGGAGAGAGCGACGTGCCATGAAGGAGCGGAGACTAGTAAATGCAGGGGCAAGAGCGCCCCGTCGGGAGCATCGGCAGCGCTTGTGTACCCCTAATGCCACCCGCTATGCTGGCTGTCGGGCGAACGCGGTTACGCGGTAGGAAGGGACAGCGAATCGAGTTTGTCTCGTTTACGACCAGGCGAGCAGGGAGGCATCTTCCGATGTTGGTACTCACCCGCAAGTCGAATCAGAGCATCATGATCGGCGACGACATCGAAGTCTCGGTGCTCGCGATCATGGGCGAGAAGGTTCGAATCGGTATCCAGGCCCCCCGCGACATCCCGGTGTTCCGCAAGGAGGTCTACCTCGAGATCCAGCAGGAGCGGATGGGCTCGGGCAAGGGTGTGCGGGAAGAGGTCGACGCGGCGCTGCGCGGGTTGGGAGACCCGAGCTAGCTGCTCGCCGGTTGCGCACACGCTCCGGGTCACCAGGTTCCGGCGGCGCGGGCGCCACACAGGGCAGGTCTGCTATCCGAGCAGGTAATACAGCGTCTCGAACATCGCGACCGTGACGATCACCGCCGTCGCGATCAGGGTCAGCACGAGCAGCCAGTAGCGGACCGAGCTGCGCTTGGTCTCGCGGACATGGGCGCGCTTGCGCGAGCGCAGAACGGCCCTGCGTCGCAGGGACTCCCTGCGGCTGCGGTCTCGTAGGGCTTCGTGCCGAAACTCCTGCTCGAGCTGAGCAAGACTCTGGCGCATCTTCATCGCCATCGCGGCGAGCCTACCAAGCTCGGCGGCCCGAGGTTATGTCGAGTCCGCGGCCTCGCCGTGGCGGCCGCGGGGGCGTGCGTCAGTGCACCGCCTGGCGCTCGTAAACCTGCACGAAATGCAGGTAGTTGTCGGCGATCTGGCTGGCTGCGGCCTGGCGCGAGAGGTCGCCGGAGAGGAAGCTCTTCAGCGCGTCCCACCAGATCGAGCGGCCGATCGCGAACCCGATGAAGCCGTCGACCGGGGCGGCCTTCTGGAGCCACTCCTCGACCTTCTCAGTGGAGGCACCGCGGCCCAGCAGGATGCAGACGACGCCCCCACGACCTGGGCCCGAACGGGCCTGGTCGGCGAGCATCGCGGCGTCGGACTGCTCGTCGACGCCCTCGATCTTCCACACGTCGACCTCGCAGCCGGCCTGCTGGTAGGTCTCGATCGCGCGGCGCATCAGCTCGGGACGGAGCTCGGCGTCGAAGCGGTCGCCGTCACCGCCAACCTCGGCCAGCTGCTCCTCGGTGGCGGGGACCAGCAGCTCGAACATGAACTTGCGGCCGTTCTCGTGGAGCCAGTCGGCCAGGCGCTTGAGCCGGGCGATCTGAGCCTGGTTCATCTCGTCGTCGCCCTCGACGTTGTGGCGGACCAGGACCTTGGAGAAGTTGGGGTCGAACTTCTCGATGTGGGCGGGGAAGTCGTCGCCGTACTGGAAGTCGAACTCCTCCTGGCCGGACTTCTCGACCGGCATCGCCAGCTTCAGGCCGTGCTCATGGGCCCGCTCGGGGATATCGGAGCCGAACTGCTCGTCGACCAGCACGCCGGTTGCCTCGGCCTCGACGCCGCGGGATACGGCGTCCAGCATGCCCTCGAAGATCAGGCGCTTGGCGTCGGCGATCGTCTCGATCTGCTCCGCCGTCGGATCACCCTCGATCCCGAACATCTTCTTCTGGAACGACCCGCGGTGGTCGAACGCGAGGACGTAGAGCTTGCCGCCGTCATATCCAAGTGCCATCTTGTCGTCCCTTTCGCTGATCCGATTCGTCTGGGGTCAAGTCTAGGCCGCTCAACGCCCGCCGCTATGCGCCGCGGATGCGGGGCATCAGGTTTGGGCTACCCACTAGGCTGCGCGCCGTGGAGCACCGGTTCACAGACCCCGCGTACACGATCGGCATCGAGGAGGAGATGATGATTCTCGACGCCGAGTCGCTCGAGCTCGTCAACGCGGTCGAGAGCATGCTCGAGTCCGCGCCGTCGGGCGAGATCAAGCCCGAGCTGATGGAGTCCGTGCTCGAGGTTTCGACCGACCCGTGCGCCAATACGACCGAGGCCGGCGAGCAGCTGCGAGCGCTGCGCAGCCAGGTGGCCGCGACCGCCGCCGCGAAGGGGATGGCGATCGGGTCGGCCGGCACGCACCCGTTCGCGATGTGGGAGGACCAGCGGATCGTCGCTCGCTCGCGCTATCGGGACCTGATCTCGGCGCTGCGGTTCGTGGCCCGCCAGGAGCTGATCTTCGGCATGCACGTCCATGTCGGAATCGACGACCCCGACAAGGCGATCCACGTCGCCAACGGCATGCGCGTGCACATCCCGCTGCTGCTGGGGCTGTCCGCTAACTCACCGTTCTGGCGCGCGAACTTGACCGGCCTAGCCTCGACCCGGGCGCCGATCTTTCGGGCTTTCCCGCGTACCGGGATACCCCCGACGTACGACGACTGGGAGGACTACGAGCGCCGGATCGAGTTCATGCTGAAGGCCAAGGTGATCGAGGACTACACGTTCCTGTGGCCCGACGTGCGGCCGCATCCGATGTTCGGGACCGTCGAGGTCCGGGTGATGGACTCCCAGACGCGGATCGAGCACACGCTCGGGCTGGCCGCGCTGGTCCAGGCGCTGGTCCGCGAGCTGTCCGAGCACTACGAGGCGGGGACGCCGCTGTTGCGCTATCCGTTCGAGATGCTCGACGAGAACAAGTGGCTGGCCGCCCGCCACGGGCTCGATGGCGAGCTCGTCGACCTGCCGACATACGAGCGGGTGCCCACCCGGGAGCTGGCGCGGCGGTTGATCGACCGGATCCGCGATCACTGCGCGGATCTGGGATCGCTGCACGAGCTGGAGGCCGTCGAGGACCTGCTCGAGCGGGGCAACGGCGCCGCGCGGCAAGTCGTCGTCTACGAGGCCAACCACGACCTTCGCGAGGTGATGGCGGAGATCGTCGCCGCCACGCGGGTCTAGAGCCCTCCGGACCGCCCGAAGCTGACGTAAAACCGCCAGGCAATCGCGATCCGCGCTTTCGCGCCGTTCTACAATCGACCGTTGTGAGCACCGGCGGCCCGGACCTGTTCGTGATTTGCAAGAGCTGCGGGTCCGAGGTGAGCCCGTACATCACGGAATGTCCCTACTGCGGCAACCGTCTGCGCAAGCGGGCCCCGAAGCTCGATCGCGACGGCCGGGTGGCCGAGAAGCGCCGCCGCAAGCGACCGCCGACCCCCTCGCTGCCGCGCCTGCGCCGGGGAGAGATCCCCGGCATCCGCCCAGAGCTCCGGCCGTACGCGACGATGGCGCTGGTGGTCGCCTCGCTCGCCGGGTGTCTGGTGTGGCGCACGAGCCTGCTGACGCTCGACCAGGTCGCGGTGTTCGGCAAGCTCTCGGGCGACTGGTGGCGCGTGGTGACCGCCACGTTCACCTACGACAACACCGGCTACGCGTTCGCCACCCTGTTCACGATCGCCCTGTACGGATCGCTGATCGAGCGCCGCCACGGGCCCGCGACGGTGCTGGTGCTGTTCGCGATCGGCGGGATCGGCGGCGTCGCCGCCTCGGCGGTCGTGTATGACTTCCCCTTCGTGCTGGGCGCCAACGGCGCCGCGCTGGCGCTGTTGATCGCCTGGGCGATCCCCGATCTGCTGGCGCTGCGCTCGGGCGAGGAGATCGACGGCGACATGCTGGGGACGGCCGCGCTCGCGCTCGTGGTGGGCCTGATGCCGCTCGTGGTGAAGGAGGCCAGCTGGGTCGCCGACGGCGTCGGGGTGCTCACCGGCGTGCTGTTCGGCATCCCGTTGGCGCGGATGCTGGCGCGCTGAGGCGCCTGCGGCCGCTCACACGACGCTGATCGAGCCGGCCGGGCCGTCGACCAGACGCCCCACGACGCAACCGGGAATCATCTCAGCGCGTTCCGGAGCGACCGCGGCGAGCAGGCCACCGGACGTCATCGCGTCGCACACCAGCCACCGGCGCGCCTCGGGCACATCATCGGCGAACGTCGAGAACTCCTCGGCATGGGCGCGGTTGCGGCGGGTGCCGCCGGCGACCGCCTGAGAGGGGTCGGCGAGCAGCTCGAGCACGCCGGCGATGGCCGGCACCGACGCGGCCCGCACCTCGGCCGCGACGCCGCTGGCCAGCGCCAGCTCGTGCAGGTGGCCGAGCAGCCCGAAGCCGGTCACGTCGGTCATCCCACGGACGCCGGCGGCGCGGGCGGCGAGCGAGGCATCGCGGTTGAGCGTGGTCATCACCTCGATCGCGGCGGCCAGCGGGGCGTCCTCGGCGCCGCGCTTGAGCGCGGTCGAGACCGCGCCCGAGCCGAGCGGCTTGGTCAACGCGAGCGCGTCGCCGGCCCGGCCCCCGGCGTTGGTGAGCACCTCGTCGGGGCGGACGATCCCTGTCACAGCGAGGCCGTACTTGGGCTCGGCGTCGTCGATCGAGTGGCCACCGACGATCGCCACCCCGGCCTCCGCCGCGACCGCGGCGCCGCCGCGGAGGATCTCCACCAGCAGCTCGCCGCCCAGCTCATCCAGGGAGAACGCCACCAGGTTCAGCGCGCTGATCGGGGTCCCGCCCATCGCGTACACATCCGAGAGCGCGTTGGTGGCCGCGATCCGGCCGAAGTCGAACGGGTCGTCGACGATCGGCGTGAAGAAGTCGACCGTGCTGACGATCGCCAGGTCGTCGCTGACGCGGTACACGCCGGCGTCGTCGCTGGTGTCGAAGCCGACCAGCACGTTGGGATCGGGTGGGTGTGGAATCCCCGCGAGCAGCGGGCCGATCGCGGCCGCCGACAACTTGCAGCCGCAACCGGCGCCGTGGGATAGCGATGTCAGGGCAATGGCCACGTACGTATGATGCTGCACGCGAGTGGTCGACCGCACCTACACCGATGCAGAGCTCGATGCGGCGATCGCGGCGATCAGTGAGCCGCAACGCCTGCGGACCGCCCAAGAGCTGGTCACGAGGGTCGCGCCCGCGCTCCAGCGAGTGCTCGCGCTGGCGCTCGAGGAGGGCGGCTGGTTCGACCTGGGCCACGCCCAGGCGGTGGCGGAGGCCGCCGGCCAGGAGGACCCCGGGGAGCGCCTGCGCGAGGTCGAGACGCTGCTCGCCGAAGAGACCCGCCTGGGCATGCTCGTGGGGGTCGCCGTGGGGTTCCAGCTGGCGCGAGAGCTCGGCCTCGAGCCCGGCGAGATGAACGAAACCCAACAGGAGGATCGATGACGATGGAAGTTCGGTTTCTCGGCCACGCGTGCTTCACGCTGTCCGACGGCGGCAGCACCACGGTGCTGATCGACCCGTTCCTGAGCGACAATCCCAAGGGCGCGATCGCGGCCGAGGACGTGGCCGCGACCACGATCCTGCTCACCCACGGGCACCACGACCACCTGGGCGACACCGTCGCGATCGCCAAGCGCACGGGCGCGACCGTCGTGGCGATCACGGAGATCGCCGGTGAGCTCGGACAGGAGGGCGTGGACGTCCGCGATCCGAACCTCGGCGGGACCGAGAAGTTCGACTGGGGCACGGTCAAGCTCGTGCCGGCGCTGCACACCTCGACGACGCCCAAGGGCACGGTCAGCCCGCCTGCTGGCCTGCTGATCCAGTTCGAGGACACGGTCGTCTACCACCTCGGCGATACCTGCTTGTTCTCCGACCTGCGGCTGGTCGGCAAGCGCACGCCGATCGACATCGCGCTGATGTGCATCGGCGGGCATTACACGATGGACCGCACCGACGCGGTCGAGGCGGCGTCGCTGATCGGCGCCAAGACCGTGATCCCCTGCCACTACAACACGTTCCCGCCGATCGAGACCGACGCGGAGGCGTTCAGGTCCGACGTCGAGTCGGCGACCGGCTCCAACGTCGTGATCCTCGAGCCCGGCGACAGCCATACGACGTGACCCACGCGATCGTCCTCATCCAAGCCGAGCGATCGGCGCTGGCGACCCTGGGCGGCGAGCTCGCCGACATCCAGGGGGTGGCCGAGGCGTACTCGGTCACCGGCGAGTGGGACTTCGTGGCGGTTTTGCGGCTGCGCGAGCATCAGCAACTGGCGCAGGTGGTCACCGGCAGCATCTCGCAGCTCAGCGGCGTCCTGCGGACCTCGACGATGGTCGCGTTCGAGGTCTACTCGCGACACGACCTCGAGGCGCTGTTCTCGGTTGGTCAGTGAGCGCCCGAGCGCGCTGAGAGCCGGGCCCTCGCCACCGTCAGCGCGCGGTCGAAAGCCTGCTCCATCGCGTCGTAGGTGTACGCGGCGACGGCCTGCCTCCCGGCTTCCCCGAGCCGTGAGCGCAGCGTCGCGTCGGCGAGCAGGCGGTCGGCCGCGAGCGCCAGCGCCCGGGGGTCGCCTGGCGGCACGACCACGCCGGTGCGCTCGTCCTGAACGAGCCCTCCGGCCACCGCGCCCACCGACGAGGTGGCGATCACAGGACGTCCCTGGTGCATGGCCTCGTTGCAGACCAGGCCCCAGGGCTCTCGGAAGCGCGGCGTCGGAATCGAGGGCACCAGCGTCAGCTCGGCGGCCGCGTAGGCGACCGGCAGTTCTTGACGCGGAAGCGCGCCCAGCTGCCGCGCGCCGGGCGTCGCGGCCGCTCGGGCGGCCAGCGGGCCGTCGCCGATCAGCACCAGCGTGGCGTCGGCTCGCACCTGCGGCCAGGCGTCGATCAGGACCTCGATGCCCTTCTCGGTTACGAGCCGGCCCGTGTACAGCGCGACCGGCCCGGGGCCGAGCTCGTACCGGGCCCGGAATGCGGCGATCTCCTCGTCGCTGACGGCGCGTCCGAACAGCTCGGCCTCGACCGACTGCGGGGCCACGAACACGTCGTCGTCGCGGCCGCGGATGCGGGCCACGAACCGCCGGACGTGCTCGCCGTAGGCGACCACGGCGTCGGCGTCGCGGTAGATGTGCCGGATCATCGGCAGCGCCGCCGCGTGGGCCACCGAGCGGGGCTGTGACCACACCGACGCCCACAGGATGAACGGTCGCGCGAAGCGCCTGGCGCCGATGTAGGCCGCCGGGAGGATTGCGCCGCCCGCGACCGGCGCGATCACCGCGTCATAACGGCGCCCGGCGTCCAGGGCCTCCGAGACGCCGTTGAGGCGGCGGGCCGGAAACGGGGCTTCCACGAGCTGGCGGTCCAGATCGCTGAACCAGGCCGGCACGTAGCGCTCGCCCCCGCCGAAGCACAGAACCTCGACACCTCGATGGTCGGCCAGCCGCTCGAACAACGGCATCCGGTAGCCGGTCAGATATGTGGTCAGCAGCGCGATCGCCACGCGCACAGGCTACGTCGGGGCGGCCCGGCTCCGCCCTATGCTGGGTCGATGAGGCGACCGATCACGATCTGCGCGGCGCTGGCCGCGGCAGCGGCGATCGCCGGCTGCGGGGGCTCCAAGCAGTCCGCGAGCAGCTCCAGTTCGACGACCTCCAGCGCCCCCACCAGCTCGAACGCCACCACGACCGCGAGCACTTCGACTTCGACTTCGCCGACGGCGACCGCGACGGCCGAGACGTCCCCACCGACTACCAGCACCCGGGCCACGACCCCCAAGCCCCAGACCACGACCGGTTCGGGGTCCGGCGGGGTCTCGCCGCAGCCGTCGGCCGGCGGCGGATCACACGGGACCAAGGTCAAGAAGCCCGCCGGCGGCTCCGCCAATGCGCGCGTCCCGGCCACGTTCACGATCTCTCGCAACGGTTCGGTCAGCCCCTCGACGGTCTCGGCCCCGGCGTTCCTGGCGATCTCGCTGACGGTCGTCTCGGGCGACGGCAAGCACCACCAGGTGCGCGTCCTCACGCTCGCGCCGCACGTGCTCAACGTCCCGGCGGGCGGACGGGCGTCGACCCTGATCGGAGGCCTCAAGGCCGGTAACTACACCGTCCAGATCGACGGCAAGCCGCGCGCCAAGCTCGTGATCGGCGGCGAGCCCGGGCCCTAGGTCGCTAGGCGATCCGCGAGCCGAGTGCGGCGTTGCGGTCGGGGCGCAACAGCACCACGTCGAGCTCGGGATCGAGCGCACCGAGCACCAGTACCTCGGAGCGGACGGGGCCGATCTGTCGCGGCGGGAAGTTCACGACCGCGACGACCAGAGTCTCCTCCAGCTCCTCGCGCGAGTAGTGCGCGATCCGGGCCGAGGAGCGCTTCAGGCCGAGCTCGGGGCCGAAGTCGATCGTCAGCTTCCAGGCGGGCTTGCGGGCGTCGGGGAAGTCCTCGACCGAGACCACCCGGCCGACGCACATGTCGACGGCCTGGAATTGATCGATGTCGATCTGGTCGGGCTCGGCCACTACCAGTAGTGGCGCCAGTGGCGCCAGCGGCCCGTCGACGCGGCGGCAGCTGTGGGGGTCCCGGTGAAGGTCTTGCCGATCGCGACCGGCGCGCCGCCGGTGGATCCCGTGGCGCCGGCCGGGGGCGTCGTGGTGGTGGGAGGCGACGTGGTCGTGGTCGGCAGCGCCGGCGTGGTGGTGTTGGTCTCCGGCGTGGTCGTCGTCGGCGGCGGCGCGGCCGGCGCTGGGCTCGTGGCCGTGGGAGTCGTCGGCGTCGGCGTCGGCGTCGGCGCGGTCGTCGGCGGCGCGGTGGTCGTCAGCGTTGGCGTCGTCGGCTGCGCCGGGGGCGGCAGCACCGTTGGGTCGGTCTCGGTCTGAGTCTTGCCGCCGGCGGGAGCGGCCGGAGTGGTGGTCGTGGCGGGCGTCGTGGTGGTGGGGCCCTTGGCGGCGGTCGGATCGGCCGGGTTGCCCGAGGTCTTGTCGGCCGTCGTCTGGGTCTTCGGGTCCGTCTTGGGGGCGGTCCGGGGGGCGCCGGCCGGCTTGGCGGTCGCCTTGGCGGCGCGCAGCTTCCTCGGCTTGGGCACGATCTGCTCCACCGTGCTCCGGTAGGTCGGCGTCCGCGACGCCGTGTGCGTCACGGGCGCGGTCAGCTGGATTACGGCCGGGGCGGTGGGAGTGACCGCGTGGTGGGGCACGGCTGCGAGCTTGGAGTGCCGGGCCGGCTGCTGGGAGACCTCGACCGCTCCGGCGGTGACCAGTCCCGCCACGGCCAGGCCGGCGGCCGCCTTGGTGGCGATCGCGCCGATTCCGGCCGAGACGAATCCGCCCGCGCCACCCATCGCCGCGGTCGCGCCGGCGCCGGCTGCGGCCGTCGACCCAACCGCAGCCGCCTGACCGGCGGCGCCGGTGGCCGTGGCCCCTGACCCGGACGCGGCCGAGTGGCCGAGATGGACGATCACGAGCTTCTTCAGGAGCACCATCGGGCCGATCGGCAGCAGGGCCGCCAGCGCCTTGTTGGTCTGCTTGAGCTGGCCGCGGAAGACGGTGCAGCGCTTGCAGGTGCTCAGGTGGCGTCGGACCAGCGAGGTGGGGCGCCGGCGCAGGCCCTCGGCCACCTCGCCGAGCTCGATCCGGACCTCGTCGCAGGACAGCTGCCGCGCCTCGGCGGCCTCCGCCAGCGAGATCCGCGCCCGAACGAGCAACGACTTGACGCTCGAGACCGTGGTCTCCATCGCCTCGGCGATCTGCTCGTAGGAGAGCGCGTCCATCTCGCGCAGCACCAGCGCCGTCCGCTGGGTCTCGGGAAGCTCCTGGATGTCGCCGACCAGCATCCTGAATTCCTCGCGGTCGTGGACCTTGTCGGCTGTGGTGGCGCCGTTGTCGGAGAGGTGGATGTCCATCGAGTCGACGCCGACCGCCTGCGCGCGCCGCAGGTGGTTGAGGCTGCGGTTGCGGGCAATCCGATACAGCCACGGCCGCACGTTGATCGGCCGGTCGTCGGCCTGGATCGCGTTGAAGGCGGCGGCGAATACCTCCTGCAGGACGTCCTCGGCGTCCTCGCGGGAGCCCAGCAGGTGGCGACAGAACGACAGCAGCCGCGTGTGGTAGCGCGACACGAGGACCTCGAACGCGTGGCTGTTGCCCTTGCGGACGTAGGCGATCAGCCGCTCGTCCGACTGCAGCCTGAGCAGCGGGCTACGCCCGTGCAGCCCAATAGAGCCGGAGTATCTGAGTGTCGAGACTTCCACCGGTTCGCGCTCCGAGGATCCTCCTCGGTCGCTGTGACACGGTAGCAGCGCGTTAGTTGCGGTCCGTCGGTCGCTGAGCGCTCGGAAAGGACTCTGAAAACTGGAGTTTTGGTAAGTGGGCTCCGCCGGAAGTGTTTCGGTGGAGTCCACCAGTGGCCGCCCATGGACGGCCACTGTCCGGTGGTGATACCCGGGGAGGGACTCGAACCCTCATGCCGCTAGGGCAGTCGCTCTTAAGGCGACCGTGTCTCAACCAATTCCACCACCCGGGCGAGTAGGCAAGACGCTACCGCCTGGGCGGCGCTCAGGCCACCGCGCGGGCCGAGCCGTTGGCCCGATGGCAGACGCAGGCCAGGCGGTCGAGCACGAACCCGGCCAGCTCGGCGTCGCCGGCGATCGACAGGCCGGCGAGGTCGCGGTCGGGCGAGAACGCCGCGACCCAGGCGCTGCGGTCGCCGCGAACGCGGGCATCGGCGCGCTCGGCCTCGGACTCCTCGAGCGTCACCAGCCCTTCGGCCAGCGTGAGCGCGTAGGCCGGCATCGGACTCTCGTCGTCCTCGACTCCGGTGACCACGAACTCAACGGTGCCGTTGGCGCCGTTGCCCCGGATCAGGCCCGGCGCCAGCCTGAAGATCGCCCCGAGATCGATCGACTCCGATCCCCGCGGCGAGCTCCACGCCCACTCGTAGCCCCACCGCGCCAGCTCGCCGAGCACCGGCATCAGGTCGCGGGCGCGCTCGGTGAGCGCGTAGTCCACGCGCGGCGGCACCTCGCGGTAGCGCTTGCGGGTCAGCATCCCGTCGGCGACCATCCGGTTCAGCCGCGAGCGCAGCTGCTCGGTCGAGATTCCCGGGAGCACCCGTTGCAGCTCGACGAACCGCCTCGGCCCAGCGGCCAGGTCGCGGACGATCAACAGCGTCCATTTGTCGCCGACTAGATCAAGCGCGCGCGCATCCGGAGACCACTGGTCATACGGATGACGCTTGCGCGGCGGTACTTGAGAAATAAGGACCCGCCTTGGACGAAGGACAGACCGGGGTAAGCAGGTGAGTTTAACGCCGGACGCGGACCGCTGCGAGTACGACATTCGGCTGGAAGCACGGCAGTTCTCCGGGCGATGCTCGTTCTTTAGGAGCAATGGGTGAGTTGATCGTCCTGAAGGACTGGCACCGCGAGCGCGCCCAGACGCTGGCGGGGACGCTGCCGGCGTTCTTCTTCGATCCCTCGTGCCCGTTCTCGTACCTCGCCGCCGAGCGGATCGAGCGGATGCTTGGCGAGGTGCATTGGGTGCCGACGGCGGCCGCGTCGCTGCACGCGCCGGGTCCGCCGCTTCAGGTTGCGTTGCACGACGCACTGGACCGCGATCCGCTCGACCAGACCCGGATCGTGATGGCCCGCGCCGAGCATCAGGCGCTGACGCTGCGGTTGCCGCTGGTGTGGCCCGACCGCTTCCCGGCCGGCTCGCCGGCCGCGCTGCGGGTGGCTTCTCACGCCGCCGAGACCGGTGCGGCCGCCCGGTTCGCGCTCGCCGCCGCCAGGCTGTCGTTCTGCGGCGGGTTCGATCTCGAGGATCGTGCCGTGCTGGCGGACGCGGCCAGGGCCGCCGAGCTCGACGTCGACGAGGCCCTGGCAGCCGCGGCGAACTCGGCCCTGGACGGGCCGATCCACAGCACCGCGCGGGGGCTCAGCGCTCACGGGGTCCGGTCGCTGCCGGCGATCCGCGTGGGGCGGAAGCTAATCTCGGGCGAGCGGATGCTCGAGGAAGCGGCGCCGCCGCCGCGCCCGAACCGGCGTCCAGCGGCCGGCTGAATTCGGCCACCAGCAGGGACCGTCGCGCCGCGCGCGAACAAGGCCCCGATGGGCGCCACAAATGCTGACCGCCGCCTGCTCGCACGGCGGTTCGAGCTCCGCCGGCATCGGTTGCTCAGCGGCCGCGAGATCGTCTCGGGCGCGCATCGCTTCTGGCGCGTGGCGTGGGACACCAACGTCACCGGGATGTCGGCGATGCTCGCCTACAACATGCTGCTGGCGGTCGTCCCGGTGGCGCTGCTGGGCCTGTTCGTGGCCGGCCAGGTGCTGTCGAGCGCGGCAGTGCAGCAGAGCGTCCTGTCGGACCTGCGCCACGTGTTCCCCGGCGCGGCCGAGCATACGCTGAACTCGCTGCTCTCAGAGATCCGCAGCTCGACGACCAGCACCGGGGTGCTGGCGCTGATCGCCAGCCTGTGGCTCGGGTCGTCGTTCTGGGGTGCGCTCGACACCGCGTTCAGCCGGATCTACCGCTGCCCCGCCCGCAACTGGCTCGAGCAGAAGCGCTTCTCGCTGGCGATGCTCGTCGTGGTGCTGGTGTTCATGGTCGCGACCGTGGTCGTGCCGACGCTGCAGAGCATCCTCGACGCGGGCGCCTCGGACCTGCCGTTTGACCTGTCCCACGTGGCCGTCGTCGTGTACCTGATCTCGCTGGCGATCAGCGTGGTGCTGTTGTTCGGCTGTCTGATGGTGATCTACCTGCGGGTGCCCAACCAGCGAGTCCCCTGGCGGGCCGCATGGCCGGGGGCGCTGGGCGCGACGATCGCGATCTGGGTGGTCGACAACGCGTTCCCCGCGTACCTGTCGCACATCTCCACGATCGCGCGGTTTGGGACCACGATCGTGTTCGTGCTGATCACGCTCGCCTGGTTCTACCTGCTTGCGCTGATCATCCTCGGCGGCGCCGTGGTCAATGCGCTCGCGCTCGGACGCGAGCGAGCCGGTTAGCGGGTCCGCCGGCAGCGCTCCTGTTAGCGTCGTGCGCATGGCGACCGACGCGAGCCCAACCACGCGGCTGCACGGCGGGCGGCTGATCGCCCAGCGGCTGCGCGCGCACGGCGTCAGCAGGCTGTTCACGCTGTCGGGCGGCCACCTGTTCTCGCTCTACGACGGCTGCCGGGTCGAGGGGATCGAGCTGGTCGATGTCCGCCACGAGCAGTCGGCGGCGTTCGCCGCCGAAGGGTGGGCGAAGGTCACGCGCACGATCGGCGTGTGCGCGCTGACCGCCGGGCCGGGCGTGACCAACGGGATGAGCGCGATCGCCTCGGCGGCCCAGAACCACTCGCCGCTGCTCGTGCTGGGCGGGCGGGCCCCCCAGTTCCGCTGGGGCCAGGGGTCGCTGCAGGAGCTCGACCACCTGCCGTTCGTGCGCCCGCTGACCAAGCTTGCCGCCACCGCGCAGGAGACCGCCGAGATCCCGGGCCTGGTCGACGAGGCGATCCGCACCGCGCTGGCCCCGCGCTCGGGACCGACGTTCCTGGACTTCCCACTCGACGTGGTGTTCAGCGAGGCCGAGGCGCCCGAGCCCGAGCCGACGCCACCCCCGCGCCAGCCGGCCGCTGACGCGAGCGCGATCGAGCGCGCCGCGGCGCTGCTGCATGACGCCGAGCGCCCCGCGATCATGGCCGGGACCGGGCTGTACTGGGGCCACGGGGAGGACGCGTTGCGTGCCCTCGCCGAGCAGCTGCGGATCCCCGTGTTCCTCAACGGGCTCGCTCGCGGATGCGTCGCCGCCGACCACGAGCTGTTCTTCTCGCGCGCGCGAGGCACGGGGCTGGGCGGCGCCGACGTCGCGCTGGTGATCGGGGTGCCGCTCGACTTCCGGCTCGGTTTCGGCGCGGCGTTTGCCCCCGAGGCGGAGATCGTCGCGATCGATGTGGCCGAGCCGGAGCGCGACCACCCGCGGCCGGTCGCCGCCGAGCTGTACGGGTCGCTGCCGGCGACGCTTGAAGCGCTGTGCGCCGCGTCCGGCGCCCCGAGCGACGGGACGGGTGCCGAGCGCGAGCGCTGGCTCGAAACGCTGTGGGTCGACGAGGACGAGCGGCGAGCGGCCGAGATCGCGGAGCGCGAGGACCCGCGCGCGCCGCTTCACCCGATGCGCATATACGCCGAGCTGGGCGAGGTGCTCGACCGGGACGCGGTCGTGGTCGGCGACGGCGGCGACTTCGTCAGCTACGCCGGCCGGGTCGTGGACTCATACCTGCCCGGCTGCTGGCTCGATCCCGGGCCGTTCGGGTGCCTGGGCTCCGGCCCCGGCTACGCGATCGCCGCCAAGCTCGCCCGCCCCGACAAGCAGGTGGTGCTGCTGCAGGGCGACGGCGCCTTCGGCTTCTCGGCGATGGAGTTCGACACGATGGCCCGCCACGGGGTCCCGGTCGTCGCGGTGATGGGCAACAACGGCATCTGGGCCCTGGAAAAACATCCGATGGAGTTCCTGTACGGGTACTCGGTCGCGGCCGACCTGCGCCCGGGGACGCGCTACGACGAGGTCGTGCGGGCGCTCGGATGCCACGGCGAACTGGTGTCTGAGCCCGCGCAGCTGCGGCCCGCGCTCGAGCGCGCGTTGCAGTCCGGCAAGCCCGCGCTGGTGAACGTGCTCACCGACCCGGCGGTGGCCTACCCGCGACGGTCGAACCTGGCGTAGTGGCTCGCGACACTGGCGGCGCAACGAAAACCGCCCGCTTACTCAGCGGGCGGCTTCCGATCCAGGTTTGGCCCAATCGGGACGGGCAGGGGTACGTGCCAGAAAGGACCGATTAGATTGGCTCGGACGGCGGGAGGCGCCGATGTCTGCGGCTTCGCCCGAACCTATGTTGGAAACCAGTCAAACTGGCTCCACGGCCAATCATTCTCCGAACCAAACACCGGAACAATCGAACATTCGTCCAGTTCCTCAGTTACCTGAGTGGACATTCATACGATGTGAGTTTTCTGGGACCGTAATCGCGGCCATGTATAGGCCAGAAAGTAGCCTATCGGGGGCTCGACTACTCCAATTCAGCGATTCTTTAGCATGTGACGAGGCGGAGCTCGAGCCGCTCCCGTTCGGCCCGAGCCCGCCTCAGCGTCACTTGATCGAGTATTCGTAGGGCACCGCGACGACCTCGCCGCCGATGCCGCGCGCAGAGTTGAACACGTCGACGTAGAGCGTCCCGCGCACGACCTTGCCCGACCTGCCCGACGGGGTGATCGTGAGCGTCATCGTGCCCGTCTGACCGGGCTGCAGCGTCAGCGGCGTGTAGTTGGCCGCGTTCGGGTCGACCGTCTGCTGCCAGATGTCGCCGGTCGAGGAACTCGTGTTCGTATCGAACCCGAGCGTGTGGGCGATCATCGCGGTGCTGACCGTGCCCTGCTGGGCACCGGTATCACCGAACGGGCCACCCGCGGGCGTGGGCCCGATAAGCCACACTCCCGGCGTGGCTTCGCTGGTGGCGAACGTCGCGGCAGCAGTGTTGGCGCTGCTAATCGCCGGCAGGTCGGGATCGCCGAACCCGAAGTTGAACGTGACCGGCACGGTCGCCTGCGCGATCGCGTCGACCCGGTTCGTCTCGGTCGGCATCAGGTACTCAGGAGGTTGGGTCCCTCGTATCGGCAGCGCTATCCCGATGTCCGGCGTCAGCGACAGCAGCGAGAACGCCTGACGCTGGGGCGTCCGCGGATCCAGGAACAGGTCCTGGATGCCGATGCCGTTGTTCTTGACCGTGACCGTCACGGTCCTGGACTTGCCGGCGGCGATCCGCTTGCCGGCGTTGTTGGGCAGGCCTGTGATCGTCACCGGCGGAGCCGCGAACGAGACGTGTCCGGAGTACGGCGAGGACAGCACCTGGCCGCCCACGGGGTTGAACACGTCGACGACGAACCGCCATTGGCCGGCCTGCGGCGAGGGCGCGTATACCTGCAGCGCGTTGGTGAACTGCGCCCTGCCGTTGGCAGGGTTGAGATGGATGTTGTCGCCCGCCGTGACCGTCTGGCCGTTGGGCCCGATCAGGCTGGCGAAGATCTCCGTCCCCGGGTTGTTCTGGAAGCTCAGGCCTACGCTCAGCTCCGGCTTGCCCGCAGGCACGTTGAAGTCGAACGTGTTGAGCTGCCCGGGTGACGCTGCTCGTCCGTTACCACCGATCAGGGTGCCGGCGAAATCGCCGCCCTTGTTGTTGAGCCTGACCTGCGAGCGCAGCAACACCGGGACGATCGTGGTCCCGGCGCCGCTGTTGAGCTCGAGGTCCTGGCTGGAGTCACCGGCCGCGGCGGGCATCCTCACATTCAGTTGGAACGTCTTGGTCTTGCCCGGAGCGATCGACTGCGACGCGGGCGACAGCGAGTCGGCCGACCCGAAGTCCTGGGTGAGCATCTGCCAGTTGACCTTCCCCGAGAACGCCCCGTCTCGGAGGAAGACGACCGCCGTCCACGTGCCTCCGACCGGCTTGGCCACGTCGACCTCGCCGTGGTTGCCGTCGCCCTGGGGACGGGTGTATGCGGCGAAGTTGCCGTTCGGATCGATCAGCGTCATCCCGACGCGGGCGGCTGGGCCGTTCCACCCGTCGAACGCAAGCAGTCTGTCGGTGCCGTCAGGGATCTTGAACGTGAACGTCTCGGACGGCCGCGCCGAGCCGAACTGGTCGACGAACGTCGGGCTGGTCGCGGTCAGGTTGACCGACCCGGTGTCGTCGCTGAGCGTCCGCGAGATCTGGCGTGCCTGGGCGTGGACGATCTGCGTGGTCGTGCCGAGGTTGGTCACCTTCACCGACCGGGTGGCCGCGGTGCCCGCCGTCTGGCTGATGTCGACCTGGGACGGACCCACCAGCAGGTGGCTTCCGTTGGTGCGCGAGGGAGCGTTGCCGACCGCCCGCGCCGCCTGGACGGCGGCGAGCGTGTTCATCTCGCCTGAGCCCTCCTCGAAGCTGGGGGCTTGGAGGTCGGTCGCGGTACTTGTCAGCAGTTGACGGACCAGCGCCGGCGACGGCGTCGCGCCGCCGTGGCTGGCACGGTAGGCCTGGATGATCAGGGCCGCGCCACCGGCGATGAGCGGCGCCGACTCGCTGGTGCCGCCGAAGCTTTCGAGGTCGGTCGGGGCGTTCTTGAAGTCCACGCAACCCTTGTACATCGCGGTGTTCTTCGAGCACACCGCCCAGTTGGCCTCGCCCGGGGCCACCAGGTCGAGCACCCGGCCGCCCTGGGTGAAGCCGGCCGACTCGATCGAGGAGATGTTGTCGCTGAGCCAGCCCTTGGCGAACTGGAATCCGTACTGGGTGCCCTGCGCGTAGTTGCGGAACGTCGTGCTGGCACCGGCGGCGATCACCGACGGGTCGCTCGACGCCGAGCTGGGGCTCGACTCGACGCCCGAGTCGCCCGTGCTCTCGACGACCGTGGCCCCGGCCGCGACCGCCTGCTGGTTGAACTGACGGGTCAGGTCCTGGGTGCTGTCGGGGATCGGGTATCCGCCAAACGACTCGCTGAACACGTTGGGGTGATCGTGGGTCAGCGCGTAGTCCAGGCCCTCGAGGATCGTCGAGTTGAACGCGGAGTCGGCGTCGCCGAACACCTTCATCGCGACCATCGAGGCGCCGGGGGCGACCCCGCGGACGGTGATGTTGCAACCCGCCGGCAGCGGGTGCGCCGGGTTCACGAACTGCGAGATGTCGTGCACGACGGTGCCCTGAGCCGCGATCGAGCTCGCGTCGCCGAACGCCTCCAGGCTGTTGGTCGGCGCGTTCAGGCCGTCGCCGCTGAAGTCCTGGTAGTCGGTGATCACGTGGCTGCCGTCCGGACGGACGAAGTCGGGGTTGTTGATGTCCAGACCGTCGGCGAAGAACGCGACGGTGACGCCGGCGCCGGTCGCCAGGTTCTGGGCCTGCGGCGTGTTCGGGTCATCGAACGCGGTGTGCGTCGTCTGCAGCGCCTCGGGCTCGAGCAACGGCTTGGACGGGTCGGCTGGGCACAGCGTCTGCCCGTTGGGCGTGGTCGTGCCGGGCGACGCGGCGCGCGGTGCCTTCGAGGCTGCGCTCACGGCGGGATCGCCGATCGGGCCAGGCAGCTGGACGACCGTGTCGGGGATGACCTGCTTGACCGCCGCGTCGCGCTGCAGGGCGGTGCGCTCGTTCGCAGACACCTGCGCGGCGAACGCGTTGAGCGCGTGGTACCGCCGGTACACGCTTCCGCCGGCGTGCTTGACCTGGGTCATGATCCGGGCGTTGCCGACCTTCTCGGCGCGGATCCGGGTCCCGGTCTTGCGCTTGGTGGCCGGGATCGCGTTGTACTGGTTCTTCAGGATCACGATCACCCGCGACGACGTCGTGCGCGTCGCCGGCAGGGCCTTCTTGACGGTCAAGCCTCGGTGTCCGCCCTTGGCGAACGGTCCGGCCCGATGCGTGGCTCGCGCCATCGCAACTCCGAGACCGACAAGGACAAACGCCAGCAATGCCGTCGTTCCCACCAGCAGCGGCCGTCGACTCAGGAATCGCACCTTTGCTCCTCCATATCTGCGCTGCAAAGCGCTATCTCCACCTCGCTCCCGCGAGCCACCGGGCGGCCACTTTATACCCAGGTGCCGACGGCGCCCAAACCCCCAATCGGACGCGGATCAGAGGCCGAGTGCGGCGCCGCGGAGGATGTCGTGCTCGGACACCTCAACCGCGTCGAGCCCGAACAGCTCCATCACCTCGTCGAGGATCAGCGCGCCGGCGACGATCGTGGGGGCTCGGCCGGGGTCAAGGCCGCGAACCTGCTCGCGCTCGGCCAGCGGCAGCGCGGCCAGCCGATCGCGCAGGCGTCCGATCTCGGCGGCGTCGAGCACGAACCCGTGCACCTTGTCGGGGTCGTAGGGCTCGAGCTCCTGTGCGATCGCCGCGAGCTGGGTGGCCGTGCCGGCGACCGCGATCCCGCGCTGGGCGACCCGGTGCTCCTGCGGGACCCCGGCGCGAATGATCGCGCGGACGTCCTCCGACAGCGCGGCCATCTCGGCCGCGGTCGGCGGGTCGCTGTGGAGGTGACGCTCGGACTGGCGGACGACGCCGGCCTGGGTCGACTTGTGGAACGAGATCTGCTGAGCTGCACCGACGACGAGCTCGGTCGAGCCGCCGCCGATGTCGATCACCACCGTCGGCGTCCGGTCCTCGGGGTCGCGCTCGCTGGTCGCGCCCAGGAACGTGAACTCGGCCTCTTGGTCACCGGTCAGGACGTGGGGCTCGAGTCCGTAGCGGTCGCCGACGGTATCGGCGAACTCGCGGCCGTTGGCGGCGTCGCGGACCGCGCTGGTCAGCACCGCGACCGCCCGGTCGGGCCGCTCGCGATCGATCGGCGCGCGGAACTGCTCGAGCGTGTCGTACACGCGCTGCATCGCCTCGTCGACCAGCCGCCCGGCGGAGTCGACGCCCTGCCCCAGGCGGGTCACATTCGACCGCCGTTCGGGCTCGGCGATGACGCGCCCGTCCTCGATCTCGGCGATCAGCAGCCGCGTGGAGTTCGTGCCGATGTCGACGACGGCGATCTTCATCGGCCGTTGAGCCTAATCGGCTGGGGCTGACCATATCGTGCTATCTGAAGCCCGCGGCTAGTGTCGCGTTTGGAAAGTTGGTGGGCACCGAGAGGTGTCACTGGTGGATGCTTGGCGAGGACGCAGGAGCCGTGGCGTAGCGGAGCTACGCGAGGCGACGAGGACGAAGCCAGGCGCCGCCAGGGGTGCCTCGAATGCGCGCGAACTTTCCAAACGGGACACTAGTGACCGGTGGCCAGGATCTCGCGGTCGCCCACGAGCTCGCCGTCTCCGGTCGACACGCGCGGGAGCGCGAACAGTGCGATCACGGCGCCGGTGGCCGCGAACAGCCCCGAGATCAGGAACGCGAGCTGGAAGCCGCTGGTCAGCGCCGCGTGCATCACCTGCACGCTGTCCGAGGCCGCGTGGCTCAGGTCGGAGTTGGTTCGCGAGGTGGCCAGCGCCGCCAGGATCGCCAGGCCGAGCGCGCCGCCGAACAGCCGCGAAGTGTTGACGAGCCCGGAGGCCAAGCCGGCCTCTTCGTAGTCGACGCCCGCGACCGCGGCGATCGTCACCGGAACGAACGCCAGGCCGAGCCCGATCGCGACCAGCAGCGACGGTGCGAGGATGTCGCCGAGGTAGGTGCCGGTCGGGGACAGCTGGGTGAACAGCAGCAGCCCGGCCGACAACACCGCCATGCCGCCGACGAGCAGCGGCTTGGCGCCCACGCGCGTCACTGCCCGCGAGACGATCGTCGTGGTGGCGACGATGCACAAGGTCATCGGCAGGAACGCAAGCCCCGCACGGATCGGGGAGTAGCCGCGGACCTGCTGCAGATACAGGGACAGGAAGAACCACATCGCGAACACCGACGCGCCGAGCAGCAGCACGACGACGTTGGCCGCGCTCAGCGTGCGCGAGGAGTAGATCCGCAACGGCATCAGCGGCTGGGAAGCGACCCGGCCCTCGATCGCGACGAACGTGGCGAGCAGGACCAGCCCCGCCGTCAGCAGCCCGAGCGTCGGAAGCGATCCCCACCCGGTGACGTCGGTGCGGACGATCCCGAGCACCAGCACCGACAGGCCGAGCGTCGCGGTCAGCGCACCCGCCATGTCGAAGCTGCGGGAACGTTCGAGGCTGCGGCTCTCGGCGATCATCCGCTGGGCGCACAGCGCCGCGATCAGGCCGATCGGGACGTTGATGAACAGGATCCAGCGCCAGCCGAGCAGGTCGGTGATGATGCCGCCGAGCAGCACCCCGGCGGCGCCGCCGGCGCCACCCATCGCGCCCCAGATGCCGACCGCGCGGTTGCGCGCGGCGCCCTCGGCGAAGGTCGTGGTCAGGATCGACAGGGAGGCGGGGGCGATCACTGCGCCGCCGAGCCCCTGGATCGCGCGCGCGACGATCAGCAAGCCCTGCGAGTCGGCCAGTCCGCCCGCCAGCGACGCGGCCGCAAACAGCACCAGCCCGCTCACGAACACGCGGCGGCGGCCCAGCAGGTCGGCGGCCCGGCCGCCCAGTAGCAGAAAGCCCGCGAACGTCACCGTGTAGGCGTTGACCACCCACTGCAGGTCCTGCTCGGTGAAGCCGAGGTGGTCGCGGATCGACGGCAACGCTACGTTCACCACGGACACATCCAGGATCACCATGAACTGCGCCAGGCACGCGAGGACCAGCGTGGCGCGGAGATGCGGACGGTGGGGGACAGACGTAACGCTTGCCATTGGTCTTCAGAAGCTCGACTACGATGGACTTATCCGAACGTAGCAGAGGTTCGATGACCGTCGTACAATCAAGGAGATGCGAACAGTGACCGAGCGCAGCGCCGCCGCCGTCGCTAGCCCGGTCGAGCCGCTGTCGCATCCGGAGCGTGACGCAATCGAGCTGTCCGCGGTGCTTCAGGCCCTCAGCGATCCGATGCGACTGATCGTCGTGATCGCGCTCTCCGATGGCGACGAGCGAACTTGTAAGAGCATCGACCTGCCGGTGGTCAAGTCGACCTGTACGCACCACTTCCGCGTGCTGCGCGAAGCCGGCGTGATCCGGCAGCGCCACGAGGGGACGTCGCGGATGAACTCGCTGCGGCGCGCCGACCTGGACGCACGCTTTCCGGGTCTGCTCGACGCGGTGCTCGCGGCCTCGCGGGACTAGCTGCGACGCTCGCGCTCACGTTTGACAACCTCGGCGAGGCGAGCGAGCTCGAGCGCGGGACCTGGCCCGCGGACGCTCCTGTCGGCCGGCACCGGTCGGCGACCGAGGCGCTCCCGCGGCTGCTCGACGAGCTCGAGGTCCGAGGGCTGGTCGCGACGTTCTTCGTCGAGGCGATCAACTGCGAACTGAACCCAGACGCCGTTCGTCAGATCGCCGGGCGCGGTCACGAGCTCGGGATGCACGGCTGGCGCCACGAGTCCTGGGCCGGGCTCCCGGCTGATCGTGAGCGGTCGCTGGTCGAGCGGGGAATGTCCGCGTTCTCGGAGCTGGATGTCGGGGTCACAGGGTTCCGGCCACCCGGGGGAGGGCTCAACCCCGGATCGCCTGAGCTGCTGCGCGAGGCCGGCTTGCGCTGGTGCTCGCCCGCGGGCGGGCGCTTCGAGGAGCGCGACGGGCTCGCCTACGTCCCGTTTCGGTGGGAGCTGGTCGACGCCTATCACCTGATGGGCGAGTTCGCCGAGCTCCGCGCGTCGCGCGGCGATCCGCGGGCGCCGCTGAACCCGGCGGAGGCTGAGCAACGACTGCTCGAGCGGCTCGACAGCGACGGCATGCAGACGCTGATCCTGCACCCGTTTCTGATGCTCGAACCCGGCTGGTGGGGGTCGGTCCGCCGGCTGCTGGCCCGCATTGCCGACGGCGGTATGACCGTCGCGCCGGGCGGGGCCGTGGCCGCCGCGATCGCCAACTAGACCCTCGCGCCGGCGATCTGCGCCCCCTCCGCGAGCGCGCGCATCTTGGCCCAGCAGATGTCGGGATCGATCGCCCCGAAGCCGGCCCAGGTGCCAAACCCGCAGTCGGTGCCGGCAATGACCCGCTCGGGGCCGACGATCTCGGCGTAGGTGAGGAGCCGCTGGGCGACCAGCTCAGGGTGCTCGATGTAGTTCGTGGTCGAGTCGAGCACGCCGGGGGCGAGCACCTTGTCGTCGGGGATCGTGGCGTCGCGCCAGGTCGCCCAGTCGTGGGCATGGCGGGGATTGGCGGCTTCAAACAGCAGCGTGGCCGGCTTCGCGCGCAGGATCACGTCGACGATCTTGGGCAGGTCGATGTCGAGGTGGTGCGGTCCCTCGTAGTTGCCCCAGCAGATGTGCAGGCGGACGCGGTCGGCGGGGATCTCGCGCAGCGCTCGGTTGATCGCCTCGACGTGCCGCTCGGCGCTGCGCACGAACTCCGCGTCGGATCGGTCGCGGTACATGATGTGGCGGCCCATCGCCAGATCGGGGGCGTCGATCTGCAGCTGCACGCCGGCGGCGACGATCGCCTCGTACTCGTGCTTCATCGCCTCGCCGATCGCGTCCAGGTACTCGTCGAGCGTGTCGTAGTACTCGTTGGGCTGAAACAGCGCGATGATCCCCGGGGAGGGCGCATTCATGAACGCCCCGGCCACCGGCCGGCCCTCGGTGGCGGCCTTCAGGTGGGCGAGGTCCCGCTGCACCGGCTCGGGGTGCTCGTAGGTGATCGGCCCGCGGCAGATCGGGCGCAGGTACCTGGCGCTCCCGCCGGCCTCGGCGAGCCGGTCGCGGAACCGTGGGTAGGCGTCGAGATCGGCCGGCGTGGCCCGCGGCACGTCCCCGACCTCGAAGCCGCTCAGCCGGTGGCGGACGTAGGTGGCGTAGCCGATCTTGCTCATCTCGCCATCGGAGACGAGGTCGATCCCGGCATCGACCTGATGACGCACACGGTCGGCGACGGCGTCGCCGACCACGCGCTCGAAGCGCTCGGGGTCGACGTGCTCGCCGCGGTCGTCGGCGAACACGACGTCGACGACGTCCTGCGGCCGGGGCAGGCTGCCGACGTGGGTGGTGAGAATTCGGGTGCCGTTGCTCATCGCGCTCCTGTGGCCGGCGTAAGAAGCCCTTTGCGGGCGCAAGTATGATCGGCCCGCTACGCGGATCGCAAGGAGAGGAGCAGCACCAACATGCCGAATCCAGGCTATGTCCACGGCACGCATCACCTGACGTTCTGTGTCGGCGGCGCGCAGGAGGACTACGACTTCCACGTCCGGCTGCTGGGCCTTAAGAGCGTCAAGAAGACGGTGCTGTTCGACGGCGAGATCCCCATTTATCACCTGTACTACGGCAACCGCCTCGGCGACGCCAGCACGCTGCTGACCGCGTTTCCCTACCGGCAGGCCGGCTGGATGGGCAAGCGCGGGACCAACCAGATGAAGACGCTGCTGCTGTCGGTGCCGGTCGAGTCGATCGGCTTCTGGTCGGACCGCCTCAGCGAGGCCGACGTCGAGACCACTCGCTCGGAGCTGTTCGGCACCGAGCGCCTGAACTTCCAGCACCCGTGCGGCATCCACTACGCGATCGTCGGCGATCCCGAGCCCGACTCGCGCGAGCCCTACCCCGCCGAGGGCGTTCCCACCGAGCACGCGATCCGCGGCGCGTACGGGACGACCACCTCGGTGCGCGAGCCCGAGCCGCAGACGTTCTTCCTGACCGAGGGGCTGAACGCCAAGCTGCTGTCCTCCGAGGGCTCCAACCACCAGTTCCAGTTCGGCGACGACACCGGCCACGGCCGCTACTTGGAGCTCGTCGAAGAACCCGACCTGCCCCAGGGCACGTGGCACTTCGGAGAGGGCACGATCCACCACCATGCGCTTGACGCGGGCACCGCGGAGAACCAGGCGATCGTAAAGGACTACATCGTCGGGCTCGGCTTCACCGACGTGTCCGACGTCAAGGACCGTGGCTACTTTTTCTCGGTCTACATGCGCAGTCCGGGCGGCGCACTGATCGAGCTCGCCTACGGAACGCCGCAGGGCTTCCTGATCGACGAGGCCGCGGACGAGCTGGGCACCCACATGTGCATCCCGCCGCACTGGGAGGACCGGCGCAGCGAGATCTCGCAGCTCGAGCCGATCGAGACCGTGGAGACGGTGGTCGGGTAGCTGGGTCAGGCGGCGACAGGCTCGCCGGCCGCAGCGGCGACGGGTCGCGGGCTGGAGAACTCGAGCACGTCGTCCTGCACCGAGCCGAGCTTCAGGGCGAGCATGTCGAGCGCATAGTTCTGATACAGCCGCCAGGGCCTGCTTGATCCCTGCTGGGGGAAGTCCTCGATCGACCGCTGGACGTAGCCCGAGGTCAGGTCGATGAACGGCAGCGGGGTCACCGACTCGTCCCGCTTGTGAGGGACCGCCTGGCGGTGGCCGTTGGCATCCATATGCCGGAGGATGCGCGTGACGTACTTGCAGGTGAGGTCGGCCTTGAGCGTCCAGGAGGCGTTGGTGTAGCCGAATGCGAACGCGAAGTTCGGCACGCCGCTGAGCATCATGCCCTTATAGACCATTCGGTCACGGATCGCGACCGGCTCGCCGTCGACCTCGAGCTCGACGCCGCCGATCGCGAGCAGGTTCAGCCCGGTGGCGGTGACGACCAGGTCGGCGTAAAGCTGCGAGCCGGACTCGAGCTCGATCCCAGACTCGGTGAACGTCTTGACCCGGTCGGTGACGATCGACACGCTTCCGTTGGAGATCGCCTGGAACAGGTCGCCGTCGGGGACCAGGCACAGGCGCTGGTCCCACGGGTTGTAGGCCGGGGTGAAGTGGGCGTCGACGTCGTACCCGGCCGGCAGCTGCTGCTCGAGCAGCTTGCGGAACAGTTTCTTCATCGTCTTCGGTCGCCGGCGGCTGAGCTGGAACAGCAGGATCGTCGCGAACACGTTCTTCCACCGGGTGAGCGCGTACGCGGCGCGGGCTCCGAGCACCCGGCGGGCCGCGGTCAGCACCGGGTCCTCGACCGGGAGCGACAGCACGTAGCTGGGCGAGCGCTGCAGCATCGTCACGTGGTCGGCCTCCGGAGCCAGTGCCGGCACCAGCGTGACCGCGGTGGCGCCGCTACCGATGACGACGACCCGCTTGCCCGCGTAGTCGACGTTCTCAGCCCAGAACTGGGGGTGGACGATCTGGCCTCCGAAGCGCTCGACGCCGGGGAACTGCGGCGTGTAGCCCTCGTCGTATCGGTAGTAGCCGGTGCACATGAACAGAAAGCCGCAGGTCACCCGCACGGCCTCGCCGGTGTCCGCGCGCTCGGCGTCGACCGTCCAGGTTCCGTCGGCGCTTGACCACTGCGCGCGCGTGACTCTGTGGTGGAAGCGGATCTTGCGGTCGATCCCGTAGGCGTGCGCGGTCTCGCGGACGTAGCTCAGGATCGCGGGACCGTCGCCGATCGACTTGTCATTGCGCCAGGGTCGGAACGAGTACCCAAGCGTGTACATGTCCGAGTCCGAGCGGACGCCCGGATAGCGGAACAGGTCCCAGGTCCCGCCAATGCTGTCGCGCGCCTCGAAGATCGCGTAGCTCTTGCCCGGGAGGTGGCGCTGCAGGTGGTAGCCGGCGTCGACTCCGGACAGTCCGGCGCCGACGATCAGCACATCGACGTGCTCGGTCATCTCGTCATCTGGCGCTCTGTGAACACCCGTGTACACGAAAGATCGAGGTTACCGGTCGGGTTGGGGGCGTTGTGTGGGATTCGTCCGGTGATCATTAGTGTTCGACCCGATGAACATCAACGAACTCAGCACAAGCAAGAACACCCGCGGCCCTGAGGAGTGGTTCACGGGAACCGTGTGGATGGAGCAGCTCGGGATTGTTCCGACGCCCAGCCCGACCAAGGTCATCAGGGTCACGTTCGCGCCCGGAGCGCGGACCGCGTGGCACACGCACCCGCTCGGCCAGGTACTGCACATCGTCGACGGCGTCGCGCGGATCGGCCGCGAGGGCGAGCCGGTCCGCGAGCTCCATCCCGGCGATAGCGTCCAGTTCGAGCCGGGGGAGCGCCACTGGCACGGCGCCGGGCCGGACCGGCTGATGAGCCACATCGCGGTCCAGGCGATCGATCAGGAGGTCGGGACCGAGACCCAATGGGAGGAGCACGTCGACGACGCCGCCTACGACGGATAGTCGCCGCGACGCCCGCTTCGATGCAGATCCGAGCGCCGGTCAGAATCGCGCTGCTGGGCTGCGGGACGCTCGCCGAGATCCTGGCCGACCACATCTACCCGAGCGTCCGGGAGGCGGTCGAGGTCGTCGCGGCCGTCGACCTCGCGCCCGAGCGGGCGCGGAGGGTCGCCGACAAGCTGGGCGCGCGTCCGCACGGCTCGCTCGCGGACGCATGCGCCGCGGGGGACGTCGAGGCGGTCGACATCCGGCTGCCGCATCACCTGCACCTCGAGGGAGCCAGGCTCGCCGCGCAGGCCCGGCTCCCGTTTCTGGTGGAGAAGCCGCTGGCCGAGCGGATCGGTGCCGCGCTCGAGATCGAGGCGATCGCCCGCTCGATCGGCCCGAGCTGTGGAGTGGCCGAGAACTACGCGTTCCTGGCGCCGGTGCTCGCGGCCCGCGAGCTCTTGGCGGCGGGCCAGATCGGGACGCTGCTGACGTGCCAGGCCACGCGCGTGTTCGAGCTCGGCGAGGAGTGGCGGCGCGACGGGTGGCGGCTAGGGGCGGGCGGAGCCACGGGAGCCCAGGGCGTGATTGTCGATCAGGCCACGCACGTCGCTCGGCTGGTGCGCACCGTGGTCGGCGAGCCTGCCGAGCTGCACGCGTACGCAAGCAGCCGGCGCGAGGGCTGGGCGGGTCCCGACGCGGCTGCCGTGAGCTGCCGGTTCGAGTCCGGCGTGGTGGGGACGTTGAGCCTCTGCTGGGCCTCGCCAACGCCCGCGGCTCCCGACCGCACTCCCGAGCTGAGGCTGTTCGGATCGGCCGGCAGCATCGACGTGTACATCAGCTATGTGGGCCAGGGCGGCGGCGCCGTCCTGCAGCGGATCGGGGCCGCCGACTCGTGGCACGCGACCGGCGGCAACTATTACGACTCGCTCGCCGGCGTGCTCGTCGACTGGGCGCAGGCCGTGCGCGCCGGGCGCGAGCCGGTCGCGTCGATCCGCGAGGGCGTCCGGGACGCGGCGGTGATGGCCGCGATCGCCGAGTCGGCGGACACGGGGCGGCCGGTCGGCGTGACCCAGGCCCTCGCCGATTGACGGGACTGGTCGATCTTGTGCCGCGTATAGCGGCAAAAAGTCGACCAACCTCGGTACAGGCATGGCACAGCGTCTGCGGACGCTTCGCCCAGCACGATGTCCAGTTGCGCTCGCTCGTGTGGACATCCCGCTGCACCCGTACGTCCCGGCTCAGGCGCGGACGGCCGTCAACCGGGTACGCGGGGACCTCGTGACCCTCAAGCAGTACCTGACGCACGAGGAGCGCATCGGCCTCGGTCGGTATCTGACTGGAGTCGATGCGGTCGAGCTCGGTTTCGACGCCTACCGCACGGGAGACGTTCGCGGGGCGACGGGGGACCTCGACGATGGCGTGGGCGATCTCGACGCTTCGGGGTTGAGCTCGCTGTGCGCCGTCGGTTGAACCGCCTCTCGAGGTTTGATCAAATATCCGCCGACGAGGCGCCCGAGCGACGGGGCCTCCCTGCATGACCGCCACGCTCGAGATCGAACAGAGGCCGCTGGGCCGCTCCGACCAGACGATCCCCCGGATCGCGCTGGGCTGCGGGAACTTCGGCGGCGTCGGCTCGGCGCCGGCGTTCTTTGGCCAGGGCCAGAACGAGCAGGAGGCGATCGCGCTGATGGACGCCGCCTGGGAGCTCGGGATCACCCACTTCGACACCGCCGACGCCTACGGCGGCGGCCGCAGCGAGAGCGCGATCGGTCGCTGGATCAAGACCCGCGGCGTCCGCCCCGGCCTGACCACGAAGACCTACAACCCGATGGACACGGGCGCCGACCATGGGCTGGCGCCCGACCGCATCAACCGTCAGTTCGACTCGAGCCTGGAGCGGCTCGGGGTCGACCGCGTCGACCTCTACCTCGCACACGAGTTCGACCCCGAGGTGCCGCTGGCCGACACGATCGGTGCGTTCGAGGCGCTGGCCGCCGACGGTCGGATCGGCGCCTACGGCGTCAGCAACTTCGACGCCCCACAGCTCGACTCCGCGCTGCAAGCGGGCGAGCCGCAGGCGATCCAGAACGCCTACTCGCTGCTGCAGCGAGACGACGAGCGGGCGGTGCTGCCCCTGTGTGAGCGCCGCCGGGTCTCCTATTCGGCGTTCGGGCCGCTGTCAGGTGGGTGGCTGACCGGCAAGTACCGCCGCGATGCTCCGTTCCCGTCCGGCTCGCGGATGACCCAGCGCCCCGAGCCCTACGAGCAGCTGATCTCGGACGGCACGTTCGACGCGCTCGACCGGCTCGCGGAGATCGGGCGCGAGCGGGGCGCCTCGATGGCCGGCGTGGCACTCGCGTGGCTGCTCGCCGACGATCGCGTCACCCAGATCGTCGTTGGCCCGGGGCGGCCTGAGCACCTCGAGCCGGTCCGCGAGGCGCTGGCCCAGCCGCTGACCGCCGACGAGCACGCCCGACTCGAGGAGGCATTCAGTGGCCCCCTGAAACGTTGCACCGGAAATGGCGGCCCCGGATGACCGCCATGCTGCGTCCTCGGACCCTCACGCAGCTCCGCTGCGCCACGGGTCCTGCGTCCTTGCCTGGCGGCCCCCGGACCTCACCCTTTCCAGTACAACGTCTCCGGGAGGCCCACTAGTGACCCAGGTGCTGATCCTCAGCCACGCCGACGTGCTGGCGTCGGTGCCGCCGGACGAGTGCGAACAGGCGATGACCGCGGTGCTGGCCGCTCACGCCCGCGGCGAGGCGTTCATGCCGCTGCGGTCGGTGATGTTCCCGCCGGGCGCGGCGGGGCTGATGGGGCTGATGCCGGGGTGGCGCGGCGACCAGGGCTCCGACAAGGCAGTGTTCGCGCTCAAGGCGATCTGCCTGATCCGCGCCAACCCGGCGCGTGGGCTCGACGCCCACCAGGGGATCGTGACCCTGTTCGACGGCGCGACCGGCGTGCCGACGGCGATCCTCGACGCCTCGGCGATCACCGAGGTCCGCACCGCCGCCGTCACCGCCTCGGCCACCCGCGCGCTCGCGCGCGAGGACTCCACGTCGCTGGCGATCATCGGAGCCGGCGTCCAGGCCCGTTCGCACCTGGAGGCGCTGATGCCGGTGCGCAGCTTCACCCACGTCCGGGTCTACGCGCCGACCGAGGCCCACGCCCAGGCGGTGGTCGACGAGGCCCCGGACAATGCCTCCAGGGCCGAGCTGACGGTGCCGCCCAGCGCGGAGCTCGCCGTCCGCGGGGCGGATGTGGTGGTGGTGGTGACGAGCGCGACCGAGCCCGTGATCGAGCGCGACTGGCTGGCCGAGGGCGCGCACCTCAACGCGGTCGGCGCGAGCTCCCCGAACGCCCGCGAGATCGACGTCGCCACCGTCGCCGCCGCAGCGCTGTTCCCGGACAGCCGCGAGTCGTTGCGTAACGAGGCTGGCGAGTTCAGACTCGCGGTCGAGCAGGGCGCGATCGCGGGCGAGGACCATGTGCGCGGCGAGCTCGGCGAGGTGCTGGCAGGACTGAAGCCGGGCCGTCGGGACGACGGCGAGCTGACGCTGTTCCGCTCGCTGGGGCTCGCGGTCGAGGATCTGGCCGCGGCCGAGCACGCCGTGGCCACGGCTCGTGCCAAGGGACTGGGAACCGAGGTGGAGCTGTGATCGAGCTGGCCGAGATCGAGGCCGCGCGCGAGCGGCTCGCCGGCGTGGCGGTGCGCACCCCGCTGGTGCGGCTGTACTACGAGAGCTCTCCGGCGGAGATCTACCTCAAGCTCGAGCCGCTGCAGCCGATCAACTCGTTCAAGATCCGCGGCGCCACCAACGCGGTCCGGATCGCGCCCGAGTCCGAGCGCGCCAAGGGGCTGGTCACCGCGAGCGCCGGCAACATGGCCCAGGGCGTCGCCTGGGCCGCCCGCGAGCTCGGGCTGACCGCCACGATCGCGGTACCCGAACACGCCCCCGAGGCCAAGCTCGCCGCGATCGAGCGGCTCGGCGGCAAGGTCGTGAAGCTCCGCTACGAGGACTGGTGGAACGTGATCGTCACCAGCCGGCTCGACGGCGTCGAGGGCCTGTTCGTCCACCCGGTGCAGGACGAAGGCGTGATGGCGGGCAACGGCACGATCGGCCTCGAGATCCTCGAGGACCTGCCCGATCCCGATGCGGTCGTGATCCCGTACGGGGGCGGCGGGCTGACGGTGGGGATCGCCAGCGCGATCCGGGCGCTCCGCCCCCAGACCAAGATCTACACCGCCGAGCCCGCGACCGGCGCGGCCCTGGCCGCGGCGCTGAAGGCCGGTGAACCGACAGAGGTCCCCTACGAGCCGTCGTTTGTCGACGGCTCGGGCAGCCGGCGGGTGCTCGACTCGATGTGGCCGAGGGTGATGCCGCTGGTCGACGATGCGTTCTCGGTGCCGATCGCGGACACCGCCGCGGCGCTGCGGATCATCGCCGAGCGGGTCCGGGTGATGGCCGAGGGCGCCGGGGCGCTGGCGACCGCGGCGGCGCTGGCCGGCCGGGCGGGAACCGGCAAGGTCGTGTGCATCGTCTCCGGCGGCAACATCAACTCGACCAAACTTGCGGAGATCCTCACGGGAGGAAACGGATGACCGAGGACCTGAGCCAGCCGGTGCTCCCCGGCCGCGGGGCCAGCGACTACGAGCGCTACCTGCGAACCGACGAGCTGCTGGCGCTGCAGAAGACGCCGGAGGAGCGCGTTCATCACGACGAGCTGCTGTTCCAGACCGTGCACCAATCCTCCGAGCTGTGGCTGAAGTTCGCGACCACCGAGGTCGACGAGGCGGCGGCGTGCCTCGAGCGCGAGCAGCTCGGAGCCGGGATCAGGCTGCTGCGCCGCGCCGTCCTGGCGTTGCAGTACGTGACCACGCAGATCGAGATGCTCGACCAGATGGACCCGTGGGAGTACCAGCGGATCCGGGTCGTGCTCGGGCACGGCAGTGGCTTTGACTCTCCAGGGTTTCGCCTGGTGCCGAAGGTGACGCAGCGGCTGTGGCGAACGTTCGACCGGTTGCGGGAGGGCGCTGGGCTGGAGCTGACCGACCTGTACCGCCACGGCCGCGAGCACGAGGACCTCTACCAGCTGGCCGAGCTGCTGACCGAGTGGGACGAGCGGATCTGGCTATGGCGCTTTCGGCACTACACGATCGTCGCCAGGGCGCTGGGGGAGGAGACGATCGGGACCCAGGGCACGCCGGTGCAGGTGCTCGGCAAGCTGATCGCCCAGCGCCAGCTGCCGAAGCTGTGGGAGACGCGCAGCCGGCTGGTCGAGCTGTTCGATGCCGAGCGCGAGGCGGCCGGTGAGCCGGCCGCCGATCGCGGTCCCCAGGGTCCGCTGTAAGCCGCGGCTCTAGGAGGCAGCGGGCGAGCCCGCGCGCTCCACGGCCGCGCGGATCTCGCCGCCGACCTGGGCGACGGCCTCGTCGCCGCGCTCGAGCAGGTTCACCATCGTGAAGAACGCGTGGATCATGTCGTCGTAGTGGTGATGGCTGACGTCTACGCCGGCGCCGCGCAGCGCCTCGACGTACGCCAGGCCGTCGTCGCGCAGCGGGTCGTACTCGGCGGTCAGCACCACCGCCGGCGCCAGCCCGGAGTGATCGGCGGCGCGCAGCGGCGACACCTCGGGGTTGGCCCGGGCGGCGACGTCGGCGACGTACTGATCGAAGAACCACGACATCTCGTCGGTGGTCAGGAACGTCTCGTCGCCGGAGCCGTGCCGGCGGTATGAGGGGGTGTCCAAGTCGCAGTCTGTGGCCGGGTAGACGAGCACCTGCTGGGCGAGTTCGGGGCCGCCGCGGTCGCGAGCGCGCAGCGCACAGATCGCGGCCATGTTGCCGCCCGCGCTGTCGCCGCCGACGATCAGCGCCCGCCCGCCGGTCCGCTGGGCCACCCATTCGAGGGTGTCCCAGGAGTCCTCCAGCGACGCCGGGAACGGGGCCTCGGGCGCCAGCCGGTAGTGGATTGCGTAGACCTCACACCCCGACGCGTTGGCGAGCATCCGGCACATCGCGTCATGGCTCTCCAGGTCGCAGATCACCCAGCCGCCGCCGTGGATCCACAACACCACGCCGGCCGCGCCGTCGGGCGCGTAGCGGCGGGCGGGGATCTCGCCGGCCGAGGTCGGGATCGTGAAGTTCTCGACCGTGGCCACCTGGGGCCCCGCGCCGACGTACTCGGTCATCAGCCCGGCCTGCTCGCGCGCCTTGTCGGGCGGCAGCTCGTTCAGCGGCGGGAGCCCCGAGGCCTCGACCTCGTCAAGGAACTGGCGTACCTGCGGATGTAGCACCCTAGCCCCGCGTGCCCTCGAGCGCGGCCACCAGCCGGTCGACCTCTTCGGCGGTGTTGTAGTGGATGAAGCCGAGCCGGATCGCGTCCCGCTCGTAGCCGAGCCGCTTGTAGAGGTTCAGCGAGTACCACGAGTCGTGCGCCCACACGCCGATCTCCTGCTCGGCGAGCCGGGCGGCGACGTCGACCGCGGGGACGCCCTCGACGTTGATCAGGAACGTCGGCACGCGGCCCTCCATGCCGGGCAGGCCGTAGACGGTGATCGCGTCGGAGATGCCGTCGATGAACCGCTGGCCGAGCTCTCGCTCGTAGGGGACGATCGCCTCAAACCCGCCGATCGAGTCCAGGTAGTCGATCGTCGCGTTGAATCCGGCGAGCAGCTCATAGGGCTGGGTGCCGGTCTCGAACCGCCGGCCCAACGGGTTCATCGGTGCGGGGCGGACCTTGTACGGACGCCAGGACTCGAGCATCGAGGCGCGCCCATAGGCCATTCCCAGATGCGGGCCGCAGAACTTGTAGGGCGAGCACAGGAGCAAGTCGCAGTCGACAGCGCGCACGTCGATCGGCTCGTGCGCCGCATAGTGGACGGCGTCGATCCAGGCCAGCGCGCCGGCCTCATGAGCCATCGCGCAGACCCGGGCCGCGTCGACGACGGTGCCGATCGCGTTCGATGCCCACGCGAACGCGACCACGCGCGTGCGGGGAGAGAGCTTGGCGGCGAGGTCGTCGTAGTCGAGCGTGGTGTCGTCGCGCAGCTCGATCGGGGTGACCACCAGGTCCTTGTCGTGGGCCAGCTCCAGCCACGGCGCGACGCCGCCGTCGTGGTCCAGGGAGGAGACCAGGATCTCGTCGCCGGGCTCAAAGGCGCGGCCGGCGGTCCGGGACAGGTCGAAGTTCAGCGAGCTCATGTTCGGGCCGAACACGATCTCGTGGGGCTCGCAACCGAGGAACCGAGCCGCCTTGCTCTCGGCCTCCTCGAGGATCGCCTTCACTCGGAAGCTGGTGGCGTAGCCGGCGCCGAGGTTCGCGCTGGCCTCGCGCAGCGCCCGCGCGACCGCATCCCCGACCTCGTCTGGCACCTGCGATCCACCGGGTGCGTCGAAGAACGCGAACCCCTGCTGGAGCGCGGTGAAGCGCCGGCGAACGGCATCGACCCGGCTTGACTCGCTGAGCACTTCGGCCATCGCGGCTCCTCCCCTCAGAACGTACCTAACGCAATCACAAGCGCGCCTAACTTGCACCCGCCGGAGCGGAATGATTTGATCAAGACTACAAAATCAAACTCGGCGCCGGCGCTGCTGCTGCGCTGAGTACCGGCGTCGGGCGCGCAAGGTGGCGTCGCCCGGGCAGGTCGCGCCACGTCGATCCAGCACATCATCAGGAGGAGAATGTGAGCGTCCGCGTGACCCGCAGGTCCGAGGCCAGTTGGCAGGGTACGGTGCCGGACGGTGGCGGGCGGATTGCCCTTGGGAGCGGGGCGTTCGAGGGGCCGTTCACGCTTAAGGCCCGGGTCGAGTCGATCGAACGGGCGACCAACCCTGAGGAGCTGATCGGAGCCGCCGAGGCGGGTTGCTTCACGATGTCGCTCGCCAACGAGCTCAGCGAGGCCGGTCACCCCCCCGACGACCTGCGCACCACGGCCGAGGTGCGGCTGGAGCAGCTCGAGGGCGGCTTCAGCATCACCAGCATCCGCCTGATCACCCTAGGGGTCGTGCCCGGGATCGACGCGGCCACCTTCGAGCGGATCGCCGCCGACGCGGAGGCGAACTGTCCGGTGTCACGGGCGCTCGCCGGTACCGAGATCACCGTGGAGGCAAAGCTTGATCAGGGCTGATCAAGGTGGGGGGAAGCTGTCAGGGGTTGCCGTCGCGGGCCGGATATGCGACTGTTTCGCACCGCTCGGGGCACGAGCGTGCACGGACAGCCACTCGACCGGCGACAGTTGAGATCCCCCACCAGCGGCCATGCCGCCATTGACCGTTACCGTCAACGCAGTCGACTCAACCACCGTTTCTCCGGTGGGTGGCGAAGCCTTCGGCGCGCGTGAGCGAGCCACGCTCGGGCCTGCGACGAACTTCCCGGCGCTGCATCAGGCGGTGCTGGAGCTCGGCCCCGGCGAGTCGCTGACACGCTCGGCCGACGAGCACGAGGAGGTGCTGTTCGTGCTCGACGGCGAGGGCTCGCTGGAACTCGGCGGCGACGCGCACCAGCTCGAGCCGGAGAGCGGTGCGTACCTGGCGCCGGGCGAGCAATACGCGGTGTCCAACACCGGGGACCAGCCGCTGAAGCTGATCTCGGTCCGGATCCCCGATCCGACCGATCCCGACCCCGACCGCAACGCCGACACCGACCCCACCCGCCCCGACCGCGCCGTCGTCCGCCGCTTGGCGGACCAGCAGTCCGAGTCGGCGACCACCGACCGAGAGTTCCGGATCGTCGCCGACCCGGAGACCGGCCTGCGCTCGGCGACGCACTTCGTCGGCTACATCCCCACCGCCCGCGCGCCCGAGCACTTCCACACCTACAACGAGGTCATCTACGTGCTCGACGGCGAGGGCGTAATGCACGCCGAGGGCAACGACTGGCAGCTGCGCCCGGGCACGTGCATCCAGCTTCCCGCGCGAGTGGTGCATTGCCTGGAGAACACCGGCGGTGACTTGATGCGCGTCGTCGCGGTGTTCCGGCCCGCCGGCTCGCCCGCGGCCGCGTACTACCCCGACGGCACGCCGGCGCACCCCGCCGCGCCGTCGCTGTCGAAGCAATCAGAACCTGACTCAGAAGGATCCCCAGAGGAGGAGGTCGAGCAGTGAAGGGACGGATTATCACCGCCGGATTGGCGCTGACTGCACTGATCGCGGCGGGCTGCGGCAGCAGCAGCAACAGCAGTAGCAGCAGCACCAGCAGCGCTGCGGCGAGTAGCGGCGGCAGCAGCTCAGCCAAGAGCTGCGTGGCCACGGTCGGGATCGAGGGTCCCTTCACCGGTGACGTCGCGGTCCTCGGTCAGGAGCAGCTCGCGTTCGCGAAGCTTGCTGTCGATGAGGACAACAAGGCCAACGGCACCACCATCAACCTGGTCCAGGGCGACACCCAGCTCGACCCATCCCAGGCGACAACCGTGACCCAGCAGTTCACTTCGAACTCGAAGATGGTTGCGGTGGTCGGACCGGCCGGCAGCCAGGAGGTCCAGGCCGTCGGGCCGCTGTTCGGGCGCGCGGGCATGGGGTTCATCAGCGGGTCTGCAACGAACACCGTCCTGACGACCGGAAAGAACCCGACGTTCTTCCGCGTGGTCTCCAACGACGGCGTCCAGGGTCCAGAGGACGCCCACTACATCGTCAACCAGCTGCACCCGAAGGCGTTGATGATCATCGATGACCAGGAGGTCTACTCGACCGGACTGGTGTCGTCGATGCTGCCGGTGTTCAAGGCGGCAGGCATCAAGGTCGACCACGAGTCGGTCAGCCAGAAGGTCACCGACTTCTCTTCGCTGGTCGCCAAGGTGACGCCCGAGACCACGGTGGTCGTTCTGCCGTGGCAGGTTGCCGCCAATGCCGAGCAGTTCGGCAAGAACCTCGCCGAGCAGAAGAAGAAGGCGACGATCTTCGGGACCGACGGGACGCAGTCCTCGTCGTTCACGATCCCGGGCTCGTATGTCTCGGCGTTCGGTCCAGACATCAAGGCGATCCCGGCCGACGCCGCGATCGCGGCGGCTGCGAAGGCCGCGTACCCGAAGTACGGGACGTTCGGCCCGCCGGTGTTCGCCGCCACGCACGTGATCGACCAGGCGATCTCGTCGGTGTGCAAGAGCGGTCAGACGCCGAGCCGCGCCAACGTGCTGGCGGCGATCAAGGCGACCAACCAGCCGACGTCGATCCTCGGGCAGCCAATCAAGTTCGACTCCCACGGGGACTTGGTCAACGGCAAGTTCTTCCTGTTCAAGATCAACAACAAGGGTCAGTACAAGCTGATCACCAACTCCTGACCAGCTGACCGGTAGCCGGTGGCGCCCGCCCTCGGAGTGGGGCGCGCGCCGCCGCGCCGGCCGCCGCGTTATGCGCTTCTTCGTCCAGGAACTCGTAAACGGCCTCACGCAGGGGAGCCTCTATGCGCTGATCGCGCTGGGCTACTCGATGGTCTACGGGATCCTGAAGCTCCTGAACTTCGCCCACGGCGACCTGTACATGGTCGGTGCGTTCGTCGGCTACTTCGTGATCCAGTGGTTCGGGGGCTCCACCGCGCTCGTGATCCCGGTGCCGCTGCTGCTGCTGTTCATGTTCCTGGTCGCCGGCGGCGGCGTCGGGATGCTCGGAGTCGCGATCGAGCGCTTCGCCTACCGGCCGCTTCGAAATGCGCCGCGGATCGCGCCGCTGATCACTGCGCTGGGCGTCTCGTTCCTGCTCGAGAACAGCATGCTGCTGCTGTTCGGAGCCTCGTTCCGCGACTACAACACGTCGGCCTTCATCCCGTTCTCCAGCGGCATCCACATCGGCGTGCTGAACATCAGCATCACGCGGATCCTCGTGATCGTGCTGAGCCTGGTCCTGATGATCGGGCTGCGCCTGCTGGTCGACCGCACCAAGCTCGGCAGGCAGATGCGCGCAGTGGCGGAGGACCGGGAGGCGGCCGAGATGCTCGGGGTCAACGTCGACTACACGATCTCGATGACGTTCTTCCTCGGCTCGGCGCTGGCGGGCGTCGCGGGCGTGATGGCCGGACTGGTGTTCAACCAGATCTACACGCTGATGGGGTTCGTGGCGGGCTTGAAGGCGTTCACGGCCGCGGTGGTCGGCGGGATCGGCTCGATCACCGGCGCGATGCTCGGCGGCATCCTGATCGGGGTCGCAGAGTCGATGATCTCCGGCTACATCTCGTCCACGTACACGAACCTGATCGTGTTCGGGATCCTGATCGTCGTGATGATCCTGCGCCCGCAGGGCCTGCTGGGCCGGGCCCCGCTGCAGAAGGTGTAGACCCCAGCGGGCGCGATGAGCACCGAGCAGAAGCCCCCCGAGACCGAAGGCGCGCAGGGTCCCGGAGTCGGCGTCGACGAGTGGGTCGCCCGCTCAGCCGGCCGTCGCGAGTACGCCCCCGGTCGCCTGGGTCAGGCCCAGCGCCAGCTCGAGCGCGTCCCCTGGTGGGGGATTCTGCTGGCGGCAGGACTCGCCGGAGCATGTGTCCCAATGCTGACCACGAACGACTTCCAGCTGCAGGTCGGGATCAACGCCCTACTGCTCGCGATCCTGGCCGTCGGGTTGAACATCTCCGTGGGGTGGGCGGGTCTGCTCGACCTGGGCTACATCGCGTTCTATGGCTTTGGCGCCTACGGCTACGCGCTGCTGTCGTCGAACCAGCTCAATCCCCCGGCCGGGATCCATCTCCCCACGCTTGTGTCGGTTCCGAGCGTGATGATCCTGGCGGCATTCCTCGGCCTGGCCGTGGGTTGGCCGTCGCGAAGGCTGATCGGCGACTACCTGGCGATCGTCACGCTGTTCTTCGGCGAGGCGTTCGTCGAGTTCACCAACAACGTCGCGCCCAGCAAGCTCGGCGGCCCCAACGGGATCGTCAGCGTCGACCCCTTCAAGATCTTCGGAGACAAGATCCTCACCAACAAGGGGTACTTCTACGTTCTGCTGGTGCTGCTCGTCCTGACGGTCGCCGTCCTGCACTTGTTGGACACCTCTCGCACCGGCCGCGCGTGGCGTGCGGTGCGTGAAGACCCGCTCGCCTCGTCGCTGATGACGATCCCGGTCAACCGCGTCAAGCTGATGGCGTTCGCGTTCGGCGCGGCGGTCGCGGCGATGGCGGGGACGGTGTTCGCGGCACAGCAGATCAACGTGTTCCCCACCGACTTCGCAACGCCGTTTTTGATCCTGATCTACGCCGGCCTCATCCTGGGCGGCGCCGGCAGCCTCGCGGGGGCGGTCCTCGGCGGGCTGATCCTCTCAGTCACGCTCGACGGCATCCTGCGAAGCCCGACCGAGGCCGGGTACATCTTCTACGGTCTGATCCTCGCGACGATGGTCGTCAAGATCCGGCCGTGGGCGCGGCTCGGTGCGATCCTCGGCGCGACCGTCCTGTTCGGCATCGTCGTGCATACGATCGTCAAGGCGATCAGCGCGTCGGCGGTGGCCGGCGGCCCCCAGTCAACCGGCTGGATCTCCGATCTCGTGCACAACTGGGTGATCGTGCCGTCCAACCCGACGCGCGCGGGCAACATCGGCTACGTCCTGCTGCTGGTTCTGGTGATCGCACTCGTGCAGGTCAAGGGACGGTGGCGCGACATCCTGATGGTGCCGACGCTGTATCTCGCCGCGTGTGTTTGGGAGGGAGTGCTCGTCGCCCAACCCTCGATCACCCGCCAGATCCTGCTCGGTGTCATCCTGATCGTGATGATGAATGCCCGCCCCAACGGTCTGCTCGGTCGCAGACGAGTCGAGGTGGTGTAGCCCAAATGAACCTCTTGGAGCTCGACAAGCTCTCGCTCTCGTTCGGAGGCCTCAAGGCCCTGTCCGAGCTCGACATCAGCGTCGACCAGGGCGAGGTGGTCAGCATCATCGGCCCCAACGGCGCCGGTAAGTCCACGGTCTTCAACGTGGTCACCGGCGTGTACGAGCCGAGCTCCGGCGACGTTCGGTTCGACGGCAAGAGCATCGCCGGCCTGCAGCCGTACAAGATCACGCGCCGGGGAATCGCGCGCACGTTCCAGAGCCTGCGGCTGTTCTTGAACATGTCAGTCAAGGAGAACGTGATGGCCGCCACCTACGGCGGCACCAGCGCCACGCCGGCAGAATCGATCTTCCGCCTGCCGCGCGCCCGCCGCGAGGAACGCGAGGTTCGAAAGCTCACCGAGGACGTCCTGGGGTTCTTCGGTCAGCGGCTGGCCGGCTATCGCTGGGAGCAGCCCGCCTACAGCCTCTCCTACGCAAACCGCCGGCGCCTCGAGATCGCGCGCGCGCTCGCCACAAAGCCCCGCCTGCTGCTGCTCGACGAGCCCGCCGCCGGCATGAACCCCAACGAGACGCACGAGGTCACCGAGCTGATCGGCCGCCTGCGAAACGAGCTCGGCGTCGGGATCCTCGTGATCGAGCACGACATGCACGTCGTCGCCGGCTGTTCGGACCGGGTCGTTGCGCTCGACCACGGCGTCAAGATCGCCGAGGGGACCTTCGACGAGGTCTCGAACCATCCGTCCGTCGTCGAGTCGTACCTCGGCCGTGATCCCGAGGCGCTCGCGGAGGCGTGATGGAAGGCCCGCTGCTCGCGCTCGACAAAGTCACGACGTACTACGCACAGATGCGGATTCTCGAGGGGATCTCGCTGAAGGTCGGCGCCGGCGAACTCGTGTGCCTGCTCGGCGGCAACGCTTCGGGCAAGTCGACGACGCTGAAGACGATCCTCGGGCTCGTACGCCCGCGCGACGGCAAGGTGTTGCTCGCCGGCGAGGACGTGACCTCGTGGCCGGTACCGCAGCGAATCGCCAACGGTATGGCGATCGTCCCCGAGAACCGCCGGCTGTTTGGCCAGATGACCGTCCGCGAGAACCTCGAGCTCGGCGCCGTGCTACGCGGCGGCGAGACGCTCGACGAGGAGTTCGACCGGGTGCACACGCTGTTCCCGCGCCTACACGAGCGCCGCGATCAGCTTGCTGGCACGCTGTCGGGCGGCGAGCAACAGATGGTCGCGATGGGCCGCGCGCTGATGTCAAAGCCTCGCCTGCTGCTGATGGACGAGCCGTCGATGGGCCTCTCGCCGACGCTCGTGCAGCAGAACTTCCGGATCATCAAGGAGGTCCACGAGTCCGGCGTGTCGGTGCTAATGGTCGAGCAGAACGCGACGATGGCGCTGTCGATCGCCGACCGAGGGTACGTGCTGTCAACCGGCGAGATCGTGCTCGAGGGCACGGCGCCCGAGCTGCTCAAGAGTGAGGACCTCAGACGCGCGTACCTGGGCGGCTGAGCCTAGTGTGACGCGTCGCGGCACGGGGCGAGTCAGTCGCCGATGTACACCGGCGTACCGACGTTGACCCGCTGGAAGAGGTCGATCACGTCGGGAATCATCATCCGCACGCAGCCATGCGAGAAGGCGTGTCCGATCGACTCGGTCTCGTCGGTGCCGTGGATCCCCGCGCCGTTCCACAGACCCATCCACCGCGCCTTCAGCGGGTTCGAGGGCCCGGGCGGGATCACGTGGCCGGCCAGCGACCCGGCCCACGCGCTGTTGGGGACGCTCCACACCGGATCGACCACCTTGTTCTGGACGTGGTAGAGGCCCGCGGGCGTCTCCAGCCCCTGCATGCCCACCGCGATCGGGTAGCTCCGGGTCAGCTTCAGATTCTGGTACACGCGCAGCGTGAACGCGCCTCGGTCGACCGTGATGACCGCTGGGTACTTGCGGGCAAGCGTGTCGCTGGTGACCTTGGCCGCGACCGTCTCGACCGGTACCGCGACGCGGTGGTGCGCCGCCGGGCGCTGGAGCGCGGTGCGCAACGAGTCGGTCAGCGCGGCGGCGTCGACCTTGCGGCCGGCGTGCTCGGGCACCTTCGCAATCGACTCCGACGTGAACGAGATCGAGGCGTCACGCGGCGTCTGGTCGAGGCTCCGCTGCACGTGGCCAACCAGCTCGCCGACCGCCGCCCGCGAGTAGCGGACGCGGGGCTTGATGTTGGCGTCGACGTGGCCGCCGGTGGCCGAGCGCCACGTGCGGGTGAAGATCGACCCGTCCTGGCTGCGCTCGATCGCCTGATCGACTGCGGCGTCGACGTCGACCTTGACGTGCGCGGCGGCGGCCGACAGCGTGAACCGCTGGCCGTGAGAGCTCGCCACGACCGGCCGGCGCAGCTGCTGCTCGTACCGGCGATGCAACCGGGAGCGCGCCTCGGCCGCCTTCAGGCCGCCGACATCGATCCCGGCCACCGTGACGCCCTCCGCGATCACGTCGCGGCGGTGATGGTCGTAGGCGTAGAGTGCGCCGGCGCCGGCGAGCATCACGCCGATCACGACAGCGATCGCGATCAGCGAGCGATAGGGCTTCAAATCGGTTGTACCTCCCTGTTGGAGCGGCCCGGCGACGCGACGAGCTCGAACATCGGCTTGCCGCCCATCGCCTCGGAGATGTTGTTGGCCGTCCGCGCGAGGTGGTCGTGAAGCGCGAGCGCAGCGCGGTCGGGATCGTGCGCCGCGCACGCATCGAGGATCCCGCGATGCTCGTTGCCGCGGGCAGTGAGCTGCCGGCACTGGGGAACCTCGAGGCAGTAGCGCTCGCTGGTCTCCCACACCGGCCGGATCAGGCGCACCAGCCAGGCCGAGGCTGCCGCCTCGTATAGGGCGAAGTGAAACGCCTCGTGGGCGGCCGACGTCCGCCCCGAGTTGTCGTCGCTCATCCCGGCAAGCTTGTCAAGACGGGCGGCGGCGATCGCCTCGTGCGGTGCGTCGAAGCGTTTGGCGGCCCGCCGGATCGCCAGCACCTCGAGTGCCAGCCGGGCCTCATACACCTCGGCTAGGTCGGTCATCGACAGCTCGGTGACGCGGGCCCCGCGGTGCGGGATGTTCTCGACCAGGCCCGCGGCGTCGAGCCGGCGCACGGCCTCGCGGATCGGCATCGGGCTCATCTCGAGCACCTCGGCGAGCTCCTCGATCGGCAGCCGCGTCCCCGGCCGCAGCTGGCCGGTGATGATCGCCTGATGCAGCGTCTCGAACGCCTTCTCGGCCAGAGTGCGATGCCCCCGGTTCGAGCCTTCATCCGCGAGGACGGCAAGATGGGACTCCATCGTGGACCGTAGTATCGGAATCATTGATCAAAAGTCAAGAAGCGGCGGATCGTGACCAGGGAGCAGGCGCAGGAGCTCGACGCCGCCGATCCGCTGCGTGAGTTCCGCGAGCGGTTCGCGATCGACGACCAGCTCGTGTATCTGGACGGCAACTCGCTCGGCCCGCTTCCGCGGGCGACCGTCGACCGCCTGGCCGAGACCATGTCTGAGCAGTGGGGAGGGCGGCTGATCCGGGGGTGGGACGAGGGCTGGATGGAGCTGCCCTTGACGATCGGCGACCGGCTGGGCGCGGCCGCGCTCGGCGCCGCCGCCGGTCAGGTGGCGATCGCGGACTCGACCACTGTGTGCTTCTACAAGCTCGCGTCGGCGGCGCTGCAGCTGCGCCCGGGGCGCGACCAGATCGTCACCGACTACGACAACTTTCCGACCGACCGCTACGTGCTCGAGGGCCTGGCCCGTGATCGCGGGCTCGAGCTGGTGTTCCTGCGCGGCGATCCCTCGGGCGGCCCGGAGCCCGCGGCGGTGGCGCAAGCGGTGAGCGAGCAAACCGCGCTGGTCACGTTCTCGCACGTCTCCTACCGCTCGGCGCACATCGCCGACATGGCCCGGATCACCGAGCTCGCCCACGATGCCGGCGCGCTCACGCTCTGGGACCTGAGCCACACCGCCGGCTCGGTCCCGGCCGCGCTCGACGCCGACGGGGCCGACCTTGGGGTCGGCTGCACCTACAAGTACCTCAACGGCGGTCCCGGCGCCCCCGCCTTCGTGTACGCGCGTACCTCGCTGCAGCCGCAGCTGCGCCAGCCGATCTGGGGGTGGCTGGGACGCCGAGATCCATTCGAGATGGCGCCGGGTTACGAGCCCGCGGACGGGATCCGGTCGCTGCTGTCGGGGACCCCGCCGGTGCTCGCGCTGAGCGCGGTCGACGAGGGCGTCGGGCTCGTCGCCGAGGCCGGGATCGAGCGGATCCGGGCCAAGGGGATCGCGCTGACCGAGCTGGCGGTCGAGCTGGCCGACGCGCGGCTGGCCGACGCCGGCGTGACGATCGCCTCACCCCGGGACCCGGCCCGCCGCGGCGCCCACGTCGCGCTCGCCCATCCCGACGCCGAGCGCCTGTGCGCGCAGCTGATCGAGCGCGGGGTGATCCCCGACTTCCGACGGCCCGACGTGATCCGCTTCGGGCTGTCGCCGCTGACCACGCGGTTCGTCGACGTGTGGGATGGCGTCGAGACACTGCGCGCGCTGCTCTCGGACAGCTAGCGCGGTTGTGTTACGATGCTCTGTAGTACGACAGAGACTCGTAGCATCACATGGACAGCGAAGACCTTCCAGTCACCCGGCGTCGCTTCATCACCGGCACGGCCGCCACCGCCGGCGCGATCGCCGCCGCCGGCATCACCTTGCCGGCCCTGGGCTTTGCGATCGCTCCCGTGTTTCACCGCCCCACCGCCAGCTGGCAGGACATCGGTGAGGCGTCTCGGTTTCGCAGCTCGGACTACACGCCGGTCGTGATCACGATTGAGCCGGGCGTCGGCGGAGCCGGTCGATCGATTGCCTACGTGCGCCGGCACGACGCCGGCGTCGACGGTCCGGTCAAGGACCGATACGACGAGATCGTCGCGATCTCGTCGCGCTGCGTACACGTCGGCTGTCCGGTCCGCTATGTGAGACCCGCCCGCAGCTTCGTGTGCCCCTGTCACGGCGGGGTCTACGACTTCCGCGGGATTCGCCTCGGCGGGCCTCCGCCGCGGCCGCTGGACCGCTTCTACACGCTGGTCCGCAATCGCCGCGTGCTGATCGGCCCCCGGTTCAGCGTCAACAACGAGCTGCGCCGGTTCGCGCCCCGGGATCCCGGCGAGCCGCTCGACGGGATCGGCCAGTACCTGTACCCCCGGAGGTTCTCGACACCCCCGGCACCACCGGGGGCTGGGGCCTGAGCTCTCTACGGCGTGACCTCGCCCGAGGTCGCGTACGCGGTGACCTCCGGCGGCGCCGACGGGAGCAGGCCGTCGGGCACGAGTACCATCGCCGCCCCGTCGGGCGGGTGCAGGCCGGTCAACCGCTCCCAGCCGCTGACGACCGCGATCGCCACGTCGCCCTGCTCGAGCCCTCCGAGCGTGCGTGCGTCGGCGAGCCCGCCGCGCTCGGCCCGCGCCGGCACCGCGGCCATCAGCTCGGCGGCGATCGCGCCCGCGGCGTCGTCGGGCGGCACCGGCCCGACGAACCGCATCGCCGATAGCGATTGGTCGATCGCGCCGCGCACGATCACCACCGGCGCGGGCACCGCCAGTGCCAGCGTCTCGGCCCAGCGCTCGTGGTCGTTGTTCTCGACCGCGATCACCAGCGACGCCTCGACGTCGTTGGCGGCCAGCACCGCGGCCCGGGCCAGGTGGTCCGTGACCCGGACCGCGGGGTCGGTGTCGATCGACAGCCGCCGGCACAGGCCGCTGAGCCGGTCCAGATCCGCCTGGCGAGTGCGGCTCGTCGCCACGGCCGGCTCCATCAGGAACACGTCGACGACGCCGGCCTGCTGGTCGGCGACCCGGCGGGCGATCCGCAGCCCCAGCGGCGCCCCATCGAGGTGGGCGACGGCGACCAGCACGTGCTCGCCGAGCGCGCGCCGTCCCAGCGGTGGCGGCTCCACGCGCGTGCGTTGGCGCTCGGCGACCAGCGTCGCCAGGATCATCGTCACCAGGATCACCACCAGCACCGCATTGACGACCGACTCGCCGAACAACCCAATCTGAAAGCCGACCGTGGTGGCGGCCAGCGTCGCGGCCGCGCGCGGCGTGGTCAGCGCGAACACCATCAGCGCCTTGTCGCCGTCCGCACCGAACAGCGGGCGGGTCAGCCACGACGCGATCAACTTGCCGCCGACCGCGGCGACCGTGAACAGCCCGGCGAGGCCGAGCGTCTGCCCCTCGACCATCACCGACGGGTTCAGCAGCAGCCCGACCGAGACCAGGAACACGGGCACGAACACGGCCGAACCGAAGAAGTCGATCCGGTGCATCAGCGGCCCCTCGTTGGGAACCAACCGGTTCAGCGACAGCCCCGCGAAGAACGCACCGATGATCCCGTCGATTCCGAAGATCTCGCCAATCACCGCTGCGGCGAGAAACCCCGCAAACGTGATCACGTAGCGAACGGTGCGTTCGGCTCCCAGGATCCAGAACGCCCTGGCGACCAGCCAGGGGAGGACCAGGAAGCAGAACACGCCGAGCACCGCGAACCCCAGCAGCAGCTGCAGCGCGATCGAGGCGCCGCCGCCGCTGCCCGAGCTCGTGCTCGCGACCACCGCCAGGATCGTCAGCGTCAGCGTGTCGGTGAGCACGGTGCCGCCCAGCGCGCTGGCGATCACCGGATCGTTGGACAGCCCGGCACGGCGGATCAGCGGATACAGCACCAGCGTATGCGACGCCAGCAGCGCCCCCAGCAGGATCGCGGCCGACGTCTCCCAGCCCAGCGCGATCCCGACCGTGACCCCGAGGATCGCCGGGCACAGGAACGTGAGCAGGCCGAACGTGACGGCCGAGTTGCGGTACTGGCGCAGCAGCGAGAGGTCGAGCTCGACGCCGGCCACGAACATCAGGTACAGCAGCCCGACCGAGCCCAGGTCGGGGATCGTGGTGCTCCCGGAGTTGATCAGCTTCAGCCCGTGGGGGCCGATCACCAGCCCGCCGATCAGCAGGCCCACCAGTCCCGGGATCCGCGCCCGCTGCATGATCGGCGGACCGATGATCACCACTAGGAACAGCACCAGGAACTCCCAGGCGCCGCCGGTCGGGGCGGTGAGCGTGATCGAGGCGGGGATCATGACGAGACGCTTGTCCTCAGCAGCGGCACGTCATTGGTCATGTCCTGGATCGAGATCCCCAGCCATTGCCGGGCGAGGTCATCGATCGTCCCGTCGGCCTGCATCGCGCGAAGCTCCGAGCTGACCGCGTCCACGTTGCTCGAGCCCTTCGGCAGCGCCGCGGCGATCGGCTCGGTCTCGTCGAGCTGTGCCGCGACCTCGAAGTGCGGATCGGCGTTGGCGATCGCCTCGGCTGCAGGCAGGTCGAACATCGCGACGTCGGCCTTGCCGGAGCTGACCGCGACAAGCTCGTCATTGCGGTCCTCGATCAGCAACGGCGGCTTGTCGGGCTGGATCACGTCGTCGACGATGCTCTGGAAGGTGGTGTTGGCCCCCACCGTCCACCTCAGCCCCTGGGCGGTCTTGACGTCGGGCACGTCGGTCCCGGCGCGAACCACGAGTGCGGGCGAGGATTCGATGTAGGGCGTGGAGAAGTCGAGCACCTGCTCGCGCTGGCTGGTCGGCGTGATCAGCGACAGCGCCAGGTCGGCGCCGTCGAGGTGCCCGCTGACGATCTGCGAGAACGCCTCGGTGCGGATCGCGAGCTTGAGGCCGAAGTGGTGGGCCAGGTCCTTGGCCATCTCGTACTCCATGCCCCCGGTGGGACTGTCACCCGACCCTAGCCAGAAACCAGATGTCGGCAGTGGCTGGGTGACGACCGTCAGCGTCCCCTTGTGGGCGGGCGTGAACGTGCCCGCGGCGCTGCTGAGCCCGGTACAGCCCGCGACGAGGATCGCCGTCGTGGCTGCCAGCGCGCCGCACACCAAGCGGCGGACGGCGTGCGCCCGCGGCGAACCCGCCCGGCGCGGTTCTAGTACGGCGTGGGGATCCAGTTGAGCTCTTCGATTGGTGGACGGCGATACCCCTGATCGCCCTTTCGCGGGGGAAGCTTCACCTTCGGCTGCCTCACCTCGCGATAGTCCACCAGCGACAGCAAATGGGAGATCGTGTTGAGCCTGGCGCGGCGCTTGTCGTCGGCGGCGACCTCCCACCACGGCGACTGGGGCGTCGAGGTGTGCTCGACCATCAGGTCCTTGGCCTTGGAGTACTCGACCCATCGGGTGCGCGCCTCGAGATCCATCCCCGAGAGCTTCCAGCGCCGGGCCGGATCATCGATCCGCGACTGGAAGCGGCGCTCCTGCTCATCATCGGAGACGGAGAACCAGTACTTGACGAGCTGGATGCCCGAGCGCAGCAGCATCCGCTCGAACTCCGGCACCGAGTGCAGGAAGTCCCAGTACTCCGCATCGGTGCAGAAGCCCATCACGCGCTCGACTCCCGCTCGGTTGTACCAGGACCGGTCGAACACGACCATCTCCCCGGCCGTGGGGAGTTCCTCCACGTAGCGCTGGAAGTACCACTGGCCGCGCTCGCGCTCGGTCGGCGCCGCCAGCGCCGCCACCCGGCAGAAGCGCGGGTTCAGCGGGGCGGTCAGCCGCTTGATCGTGCCGCCCTTGCCGGCCGCGTCGCGGCCCTCGAAGATCACGACCAGCCGGTGCCCGCTCTCGCGGACCCAGTCGAGCATCTGCACGCACTCGAGCTGGAGCTTCTGGAGCTCCTTGTCGAACTTCTTGCGCGGCATCTTCGGCTTCAGGGGACCCGGCGGCGAGCCGACGGCGATCCTCGGGGACTTGTCGCCCTTGCTGTTCTTGCCCGCCATCTCGTTTCTCCTCTCTAGCGCGGCGCGCCGCGGCCGCTACACGCGGCGTCGCTTCTGCACGAACGCGGTCTCGAGCTCCTGTTGCTGGAAGCCGCCCAGCACTTTGCCCTCAGTCGCGAACCGGAACAGCGCGACCTTGAACACTGCCGAAATCGTCGCCTGGAGCAGCACCGCCACCACCAGGATCAGCGCTCCGAGCACGATCAACACCGCGCCGAGCGCGACCGACGATGTCGCCGCCGCGATCCCGATCGCGATCAGGATGCCCGCCGGCAGGATCCCGATCAGGAACGCGATCCCGCCGATCGCGAACGAGCCGGTGACGCCCTCACCCCAACGCTCCTTGACGACGTGTGCGGACCGCTTGATCGCGTCCTTGGGACCGAGGTCCTCGAATGCGATCACCGGGATCACGAAGAACGTGGCGACGCTCCAGGCGAAGTTCGCCAGCCCCCCGACGATCGAGGCGAGGATCTGGCCCCCGACCTCGCGCAGCAGCGCCTCGAGGAACATGATCAACCCGCCGACCACGAGCGACACGCCGGCCCAGGCGAAGATGTGACTCTGGTGCTGGCGGGCGGCGGCGATGCCCTCGCCCACGGTCGTATCGTGGCCCTCGAGCGCGCGGGCGGCGCAGGCGCTGAGCGCGACGCCGCAGAAGATCCCGATCGCGATGATCAGGTAGACGCCGATCACCGCGATCACGATCCCGAGCCAGTCGGTCTTGGTGCCCGCGATCAAGCCAACGCCGGCCCCGAAGAACACGACCGCGGTGATGATCCCCGCGATCGCGGAGACGATCGGGAACACGATCAGCGACCGGTCGCCCCGAACCACCGACCAAGACTGCTTCGCTAGCTGCCAGCCACGCCCAATCCGCCCCATGGGCGAGCACTGTAAACCACTCGGCCCGCCCTGAAAAGCCCTGGTAGTTCCAATTCAGCCTGAGCGCGGAATCGTCAACAGCGCCGCGCTGGCCGGGGGCACATCGACAGAGAACGCCTGCCGTGATGCTCTGACCGCGGACGCGGTGCTGCCGCCGCCGAGCACGCCGGTGGTCGTCGCTGCGCCGAAGCTCTGCCCGTCGAGCGTCACCCCGGTCTTGGCCGTCAATCCCGGGGCGCGCAGCAGCTGGACGATGCCCGCGCTCGCGCGCGCGGGCGCGCGTAACAGCGCGTGGCGGGGGAAGCGGGTGCTCTTGTTGATGAGGACCACGCGAAGCGTCCCGTTTTTGGCGAGGGTGGCCCAGGTGGAGAGTCCGGGTGCGGCCGTGCCTGCTACCCGCACAAGGCGGGATCCGGGCGGGGTCGCCTTGGCGAACATCAGCAAGCCGTAGTAGACCGGCGCCACGTGCGCCGACCAGGCCCCGTTGTCGTCGCGGAACGTGATCATCTGGTTGATCGAGCGCGGAGGCGTATGGACGTTGACGCCGTCGACGCCGGCCCGGGCGAGCGCAAACATCGCATCGAGCGACCACAGCGCGGCGGCGTAGGTGTCGCTGACGCCGCGGACGCCGCCGCACGAGATCGCGTTGAGCTCGTCGACCCGCAGCGGGACGTGGTGGCGGTGCGCGGTTGCCGCCAATGGCGCCAGCGTGTTGGCGAGCCCGTTCGAGGACGCGTTCGACAGCAGCTGGCCGATCGTCACATGAGCGCTCTCGGTGCAGCGCTTGAGCGGGTAGGCGTGGACCGTGGCCACGCCGATGCGCCGCTCGTCGTCGAGGAACTGGCCGAGCCGTGCGAGGTAGACGGGGGAGCCGGTGGACGGGCCGGCGAGCGGGACGTGGGGCAGCGAGCGTGCGAACGCCGAGAAGTCCTTCGTGAACGCCTCCGGGTCATAGCTGTGCGGACGGCCGCGGACCTCGCGCCCGCGCTTGCTCCGATACCAGCCGAAGCTGCCGTACAGCTCGGGCTCGTTGCCGATCTCGAGCGCCCCGATCGACCGGCGGCCGAGGTCGTCGACGAACACGCGAGCCTCGCCGCCGGCCAGTCGCCGGTTATCGGCCTCGAGGTTGATCCCGAGCACCAGCCGCGCGTTGGTCGCGGCGGTCAGCGCCTTCGTGATCTGCATCCACTTCTCGGTCAGCGTGTACCTGATTCCCGGCGGCTTGCGGAGGCCCGGGACGGGCCACCAGGTCCAGTCGGTGCTGTCGCCGCCCAGCCGCAGGACCGGGCGGGCGCCCGGAGCGAGGTTGCGGATCAGCTGCTCGAACACTGGGTCGAGCGCCTCTGGGTCGTGGCCGGCGTAGCTGGGAATCGCCCAGTACTCGGTGGAGAGGCCGACGAAGCCGCTGGGGATCGTCCTGCCGGGGGCGTTGGTCTGGACCGTCAGGCGGATCGGCTCGCCGCCGTGGTGGTGCTTGTTCACGGCGGCGAACGCAACGCCGGCGCCCAGCGCCGCCAGTGCCACGATCGCGATGAGTGGCCGGCCGAGGGACCACGTGCGCATTACGTGACGGTAGCGGCATCGTGTGTCAGGCCTGGATCCCGCCGCCGTCGATCACCAGCGCCTGGCCGTTGATCGCCGCGGCGGCGGCGGAGGCCAGGAACACGACCGTATCGGCGACCTCCTCGGGCTCGAGCAGGCGGCCGAGCGGCGACTGGCCGGCGAGCGCGTCCAGGCTCTCGGCCTCGGTGCGGCCGGTGGTCTCGACGATCCGGGCGATCGCGCGGGCGGTGAGATCGGTGCGCACGTAGGTGGGGCAGACCGCGTTGACGCGGACTCCGGTGCCCGACAGCTCGCTCGCGACCGCGCGGGTGAGGCCGACTGCGGCGTGCTTGGAGGAGGTGTAGGCAATCGTGTAGGGGGCGCCGATCCGGCCGGCGGTCGAGGCCACGGTGACGATCGCCCCGCTCCCGCGGTCGGTCATTCCCGGGACGACCGCGCGCATGCACAGGAACGGCCCGGTCACGTTGACGTCGAAGTGCCGCCCCCAGGAATCGAGCGTGGTCCGGGCCAGCGGGGCGGTCTCGGCGAAGCCGGCGTTGTTGACCAGCACGTCGACGTCGCCCAGCTCGGCGAACGTGCTCGCCACAGCAGCTTCGTCGGTCACGTCGCACTCCGCGGTGCGCACGGTCATGCGGGAGAGGGCCTCACGGTCGCGACCCAACGCCACCACGTCGTCGCCGAGCGCCTGAAACCGCTCGACCACGGCGCGGCCGATGCCCTTGGCGCCGCCGGTGACGACGACCCTCCGGCTCACCCCATGATCACCGGCGCAAGCCGCTCCATCTGGGCCAGCCGCTCGGGGTAGCGACCGACGAGGAACTGCAGCCCGACGTGCTCGACGCCGACGTCGGCGAACCGAGACAGCGCCTCGGCCACCTGCTCCGGGCTCCCGCGCAGGATGTCGGGCTCCTGCTCGACGGGCTCGTCGGTGACCTCGACCGACAGGCAGCAATGCAGCGCGATCTCGTCGGGGTCGCGGCCAGCGTCCTTGGCGGCCGCGCGCACGTTGGCGAACCGGGACGCCAGCTCCTCCGGGGTCACGCGCGGGAAATACGGAAACCAAGCGTCACCATGGACGCCGGCGCGACGCTGGGCGCCCCGGCTCTCGCCGCCGCACCAGATCGGAATCGGCTTGTCGTAGGACTTGGGGTAGAACGCGATGTCGTCGTAGGAGTAGTGCTCGCCGGCAAACGAGCAGTGCGCTTCGGTGAACAGGTTGCGGGCGACCCGCAGCTGCTCGTCGGCCACGCGGGCTCGCTGGGGAAAGATGTCCGAGCGGTCGAGCGCGTCGAACTCCTCGGCCATCCAGCCGATCCCGACGCCGAGGATGAAGCGGCCCTCCGACAGCCAGTCGATCGTCGAGGCGACCTTGGCCCAGTGGACCGGGTCACGGTAGGTGGTGACCAGCACCGCGACCCCGAGCTTGATCCTCTCGGTCGCCCCGGCCAGGAACGCCAGCGCGGTCATCGACTCCAGGAACGGCTTCTCGGGCGGCACGATGAACGAGCCCGACCAGCTGTAGGCGTAGTCGCTCTCGATCTCCCACGGGATCACGATCCGATCGGCGGCCCAGACCGTGGTGAACCCGAGCCGCTCGGCGGTCTCGGCGGCGTGGGTCAGGCCCGCGCGTGTGCTGGCAGCGCCGGAGACTGGGAGGAAAACGCCGAAGTCCATACCTAACACCTCACCAAACTAGTGTGTCGACCTTTCGGATGCGCCGCCACTGCGCCGCTCCTCGGCCTGTCGGAAGATCGCGCGGGCGATGATCTCCCGCTGGATCTCTGAGGCGCCCTCATAGATCCTGGGCGCGCGGACCTCGCGGTACAGGTGCTCGAGCGGGTGCCCGTGCTCGAGCGCACGGGCTCCGTGAAACTGGATCGCGGCGTCGACCGCCTCCTGGGCGGTCTCGGTGGCCAGCAGCTTGGCCATCGCCGCCAGGGCCGGGTCGGGCGCTCGATCGTCGAACGCGGCCGCCGCGCGGCGTACCAGCAGCCGCGCCGCCTCGACGCGAGCGGTCAGGTCGGCGAGCCGGTGGGCGACCGCCTGGTGCTGTGCCAGCGGCTTGCCGAACGTGTGGCGCTGGAGCGCCCAGTCGGCGGCGAGCTCGAGCGCCTGGGTGGCCATCCCGAGCGCGAACGCGCCGACGCTCGGGCGAAACAGGTCGAGCGTCCGCATCGCCACCCGGAAGCCCGCGCCGGGCTCGCCGAGCATGTGGTCGGCCGGCACGAACACGTCGTCGAACCGCAGCGACCCGATCGCGTGTGGGGCCACCAGCTGCTTGTGCTCGCCGGTCAGCCCCTGGCTGTCGCCCGGGACGGCGAACGCGGTCAGCCCGCGCGAGCCCTCGGAGGTGCGGGCGAACACCGCGTAGATGTCGGCCTCGGGCGCGTTGGAGATCCACAGCTTCTCTCCGTTGAGGCGGTAGCCGTCATCGTCCGGGGTGGCCCGCAGCGAGATCGCCGACACGTCCGAGCCGGCCTCGGGCTCGGTCAGCGCAAACGCCGCCACCGCGCTGCCGTCGGCCACGCGCGGGATCCAGCGCTCGCGCAGCTCCGCCGAGCCGGCCTGGCGGATCGGGTAGGCGCCGAGCCCCTGCAGCGCGAACGCGGTCTCGGCCTCGGTGCATGCGGTCGCGAGCGCCTCCCGGATCACGCACAGGTCGGTGGCCGACACATCGGGGAACAGCCGCCCCAGCAGCCCGTGCTCGGCCAGCGCCCGGATCAAGGGCCGGTTGACGCGGCAGGGGCGCCCCCGCTCGGCGATCGGCCGCAGCTCGGCGGCCGCCAGCCGGCGGGTCTCGTCGTACAGCTCGCTCACGTCTGGATGGCGGCGACGCCCATCAGCTCGACCTGCAGGCCGGGATCGAACAGCTCGGTCACGCCGAACAAGCCCATCGCCGGATAGTGGTTGCCGAAGTGCTTGTGCCAGACCCGCCCGAGCTCGGACAACGCGGCCCGGTAGGCGGCTACGTCCCTCACGAACACTTGCAGCGAGACCAGGTCGTCCACATCACCCCCGGCCGCCCGAAGCGCCGTGACCAGGTTCCCGGCGGCGCCGTCAAACTGCTCGACGAGCGTCTCGCCCGAGCCGACCTGTCCGGCCAGGTAGATGGTGTTGCCGGCCACGAGCGCATGCGAGAAGCCGCTGGGCTTGGGCAGCTCGGGCGGGTTGACGATGCGGTTCATCGGCCCCTCCAGTCTGGTTTGCGACCCTCGTGCCAGGCGTTGTAGAACTCGGTGAAGTCCGCTGACTTCATCAGCAGCGCCTGGGTCAGAGCCTCGATCTCGATCGAGCTTGCAAGGTCCGAGTCGAGCTCGCGGGTGAGCGCCACCTTGGTCGCCGAGTAGGCCAGCGCGGGCCCGTCGGCCAGCCGCTGGGCCAGCGCCGCGCCCCGATCGGCGAGCTCCTCGTCGGGCACGACCTCGTTCGCCAGGCCGATCTCGTAGGCGCGCTGGGCCTTGAGCTTGTCGCCCAGCATCAACAGCTCGGTGGCGCGGCCCAGACCCACGATCCGGGGGAGCAGGTACGCCGAACCCATGTCGGCGCCCGACAGTCCCACGCGCGTGAACAGGAACGCGAACGACGCCGACTCGGCCAACAGCCGGAAGTCGGCGGCCAGCGCGATCACCGAGCCCGCGCCGGCGGCGACGCCGTTGACGGCCGCGATCACCGGCATCGGCAGCTCGCGCAACCCCTTGACCACGGCACCGGTCATCCGGGTGAACTCGCGCAGCTCGGCGGCCTCGCGCTTGACCAGCTCGCCGATGATCTCCTCGACGTCGCCGCCGGAGCAGAATCCGCGGCCGCGACCGGTGATCAGCAGCACCCGCGCGTCGCCGCGATGGGGCAGCTGGGCTAGAAGATCGCGCAGATCCGCGTAGGCTTCAAACGTCAGCGCGTTTAGCTTGTCGGGTCGGTTCAGCGCGATCGTGGCCACGCCATCGCGCACATCGAAATCGAAGTGCCAGCTCATGGCGCGACGATACTCGACATAGAACTCCGGAGCAATGTTAGGTATTCTCGGATAGGAGGACCGTTTGTCCGACGACAGTCCCTACTGGAACCCGAAGACCGAGACGCTCGAGCGCGAGCGGCTCGAGGCGCTTCAGCTCGCGAAGCTGCGTCGGCAGTGCGAGTGGGCGGCCGCGAGAAGCCCCTGGTATCAGCGGCGTTTCGCGGACGAGGGGTTCCAGCCCGCGCAGCTGCAGTCGCTGGCCGACATCCGCCGGATCCCGTGCCTGACGCGCGACGAGTGGATGGCCTCCCAGGAGGTGCGCCCGCCCTACGGTGAGATCCCGGCGATCGGCGGCGACGGCGCGATCCGGGTGCACACCACCTCGGGAACGACGGGACGCGGTCCGCTCCGGGCGCTGGACTCTCGTAAGGACTGGTCCTGGGTCGCCGAGATGTGGTGCTACGGGCTGTGGGGTTGCGGCGTGCGGCCGACCGACACCGCCTACATCGCGTTCGGCTACGGCTCGTTCATCGGCTTCTGGGGGCTGCACTACGCGATGGAGAAGATGGGCGTGCTGAACGTGCCCGGCGGCGCGCAGACGACTGACATGCGCGTGCGCCACATCCACGACTTCGGCGCGACCGTCGTGGCCTCGACCCCTACCTACGCGCTGCGGCTGGCCCAGGAGGCGCAGCTCCAGGGGCTCGACCTCCGCGATTCCGGTGTCGAGCGGCTGATCCTGTCGGGCGAGCCCGCCGGCTCGATCCCCCAGACCAAGGCACTGATCGAGGAGCAGTGGGGCGCCAAGGCCTACGACACCGCCGGGATGACCGAGATCGGCACGATCATGGTGTTCGAGTGCTCCCACCAGCCCGGCGGCACCCACATCATCGAGGACAACGTGATCGAGGAGGTGCTCGACCCCGACACGCTCGAGCCGGTCGGTTACGGCGAGCGCGGCGAGCGCGTGGTGACCTCGTTCGGGCGCGGCGCGATCCCGCTGATCCGCTACCGGACCGGCGACCTCGTCTGCAAGGTCCCCGCCTCGCGCTGTGACTGCGGGCGCGGCTTTGACATCTTCGAGGGCGGGATCCTCGGGCGCGTGGACGACATGAAGCTTGTCCGCGGCACCAACGTGTACCCGCGCGCGATCGAGGCGATCGTCCGCGAGTTCCCCGACGTCGACGAGTTCCAGACGGTGATCGCGCACGAGGGGATCCGCGACGAGATCACGCTGCGGGTCGAGATGAAGCCCGACTGGGGCGACGACGGCTGGGACTCGCTGAGCGACGACCTCCACAGGCGCCTGGCCCGCGCCCACGAGGGCCTGAACTTCCGGGTCCAGCGGGCCGCGGCCGGGGAGCTCCCGCGGTTCGAGCTCAAGGCCAAGCGAACGGTGGATCTACGCGACTCACCGGTGGGGGTGGGCTGATGGCTACCGACCTGATCGGCAACGAGCTGACGCCCGACGAGGCGCGGCTGCTCGCCGTCTACGAGGAGCTCAAGGCGCTGGCCGCGCAGGACCTGCCGCCCAACGCCCACGCAAACGTGCGGGCGGCGCTCGCGCTGATGCACAACGCGGTCACGGGGCTGGGGCTTGAGTACGAGCATCTGAGCGACCTGGGCGTGTGACGCCGATGCGGATTGCGGTCGTCGGTGGGGGACCGGGCGGGCTCTACTTCGCGATTCTGATGCGCAAGGTCCGTCCGGACTGGGAGGTGTGCGTGTTCGAGCGCAACCGGCCCGGGGACGCGTTCGGGTTCGGGGTGGTGTTCTCGGATGAGACGTTGAGCGTGTTCGAGCGCGCCGACCCGGAGACCTACTGGGCGATTACCGAGCGGTTCGCGCGGTGGACCGACATCGACATCCACTACCGGGGGTCGGTGACGCGGTCGGGCGGACACGGGTTCGCGGCGCTTGGCCGGCGCGAGCTACTTCGGATCCTGCAGGAGCGCGCGCTCGAGCTGGGTGCCGAGATCCGATTCGAGACCGAGGCGCCGGCGGTGTCCGAGCTCGATTGGGCCGACGTCGTCGTGGCCGCGGACGGCGCGTCGAGCGCGATCCGGGGAGCGCTGGGGGCTCAGTTCGGACCGACGCTCGACCGGCGGTTCTGCCGCTACATGTGGCTGGGCACCGACCTCGTGTTCGACGCGTTCAAGTTCTACGTGGTCGAGACCCCCGATGGGGTGTTCCAGGCGCACGCGTACCCCTACGACGACCGGATGAGCACGTTCATCGTGGAGTGCAACGAGCGGGTGTGGCGCGACGCCGGGCTTGACTCGCTGGCGCCCGGGCCGCTCCCGCCGGGGGTCAGCGACACCGCCAGCATCCAGCGCTGCGCCGAGCTGTTCGCCGACGCGCTCGAGGGCCACCAGCTGGTGGCCAATAACTCCAAGTGGATCGACTTCGTGACGGTCCGCAACAGCAGCTGGCGCGCCGGCAACGTGGTCCTGCTCGGCGACGCGGCGCACACGGCGCACTTCTCGATCGGGTCCGGGACGAAGCTGGCGATGGAGGACGCGGTGGCGCTGGCGTGGGCGCTGCGCTGTCACGATGAGGACGTCGACCGGGCGCTGGCCTCCTACGAGCACGAGCGGCGGCCGATCGTGGAGAGCACGCAGCGGGCGGCCCAGGCGTCGCTCGAGTGGTTTGAGGGGCTCGGGCGGTACGCTGGTCAGGAGCGGTTGCAGTTCGCGTTCAACCTGCTGACCCGCAGCCGGCGGGTGACCTACGACAACCTCCGCCTGCGCGACCCAGAGTTCGTCGCCGAGGTGCATCCCGACCCGCGGCCGCCGATGTTCATGCCGTTCTCGCTGCGTGAGCTGAGGCTGCCCAACCGGGTGGTGGTGTCGGCGATGGACATGTACTCCGCGGTCGACGGGACGCCAAGCGACTTCCACCTGGTGCACCTTGGCGGGCGGGCGTTGGGCGGCGCCGGACTGGTGATGACCGAGATGCTCTGCGTGTCGCCCGAGGGACGGATTACACCTGGCTGCGCTGGCATGTATACCGACGAGCATGTGGGCGCCTGGGAACGGATCGTGGATTTCGCCCACGAGCAGGGGAATTGCGCGATCGGAGCGCAGCTCGGGCACTCCGGCCGCAAGGGCTCGACGAAGCTGATGTGGGACGGAATCGACGAGCCGCTGCCGGACGGCAACTGGCCGCTGATCGCGCCCTCGCCGCTGCCCTACGGGCCCGACAACCAGGTGCCGCGCGAGATGTCCCGAGCCGACCTGGACGCCGTGCTCGAGCAGTTCGTCGCCGCCGCCCGGGGAGCGGTCGCGGCCGGGTTTGACCTGCTCGAGCTGCACTGCGCCCACGGCTACCTGCTGTCCAGCTTTCTGTCGCCGCTGACCAACGCCCGCGACGACGAGTACGGGATCACGCTCGACGGACGCGCCCGGTTCCCGCTCGAGGTGTTCGACGCCTGCCGCGCGGTGTGGCCGGAGCGCAAGCCGATGAGCGTCCGGATCTCGGCCACCGACTGGGTCCCCGGCGGGTTCGAGGCCGACGACGCCGTCCGCTTCGCGCGGATGCTCCAGGAGCACGGCTGCGATATCGTCGACGTCTCCTCCGGACAGGTCTCGCCCGACGAGAAGCCGGCGTTCGGGCGCAGCTACCAGACCCCGTTCGCCGACCGGATCCGCAACGAGGTTGGGATCCCCACGATCGCGGTCGGAGCGATCTCCAGCTACGACGACGTCAACACGATCATCGCCGCCGGGCGGGCGGATCTGTGTGCTCTGGCGAGGCCGCACCTGTACGACCCGCACTGGACGCTGCACGCCGCCGCGGAGCAGGATTACACAGGCGCGCGGTGGCCTGTTCAGTATCAGGCCGGATCGCGGAAACCCCCCAGCGGACGGGGCGATGAGGTCCGCAAGGAGCTCGAGCGGACGTTCGAGCCGGCGTCCGTTCCGCTGGTCGAGCGGGGGTGAACTCCGAGGCGGTTGTGGCCGGGCCACTCGCTGCTGGCGCGCCGTTCCAGCCCCAGGATCTGGTGGTCTCGCTGCTGGGGACGTACGTGCGTCCGTTCGGCGACATGGTGTGGTCGGGGGGGCTGGTGTCGGTGCTCGGCGAGTTCGGGTTCTCGCAGGGCGCGGCGCGGGTGGCATTGACGCGGCTGGTCCGCCGCGGCCTGATCGAACGGGTGCGCTCGGGGCGACTCGTCCACTATCGGATCACGCCGCGCTGCGAGCGGCTACTGCTGGAGGGCGACGGAAGGATCTTCTCGCTCGGTTCCGAGCGTGCCGGGGAGGGGACCTGGACACTCGTCTGGCATCAGATTCCGGAGGACCGGCGGCTCGAGCGAAGCCGCTTGGCGAGGCGGTTGCGGTTCCTCGGATTCGGGTCGGCCCAGGACAGCGTGTGGGTGTCTCCGCACGACCACTCCGAGGAGGTCAGGGAGCTGCTCGCCGAGCTCGGGGTGGACGAATTCGCGACGCTGTTTCGGGCCCGCGAAGATGACGCCTCGGGGCTGCCGGTGTTCGTCTCGAAGGCGTGGAATCTGAGCGGGTTGGTCGAGCGCTACGAGGCGTTCGTCGACGAGTTCAGGGCGTACCTGTCGGATCGTGGCGAGGGGGGTCTCGACGGGGGTCGCGCGATGCGCTCGGTGGGCGATCAGCAAGCGTTCGTGGTGCGCACCAGGCTGGTGCATCTGTTCCGCGAATTCCCGGTCCTGGACCCCGAGCTCCCGACCGCGCTGGCGCCGCCCGTGGAGGGTCCGCGAAGGCGCGCGGTGGAGATCTTCCACGCGCTCTACGAGGGGCTCGCGGCGGCGTCCCAGCGGCACTTCGACGACGTCACCGGGGCGGCGCCGCTGTGGCGTTGAGGGTGCCGTTTTCGGGGGATCTGGGCTCATCGCACCGGAGGTTGCTTTCCCCCGCAAATTCCTGGTTTTCGGTGAATGACCTCGGCGGTGGGGCTGTGCTTTCGATTACCACCCCAAGGTTTGGGGAGGTTTAGTCGTCTCGCACAGCGGGAACCGCCCTATTAATGCGGGTTTTTCGGGGGGTCTTCGGCAAGGGCGTTAGAAGGGCGGGGTTGCTCGCCGGTCTAGCGCTGCTGCTGCTCGCGATCCTGCTGGTCGGCGAAGGCACCGCCAGCGCCGCCTCGGGGCTCGATCTCGGCAAGGCGGTTTCGACCGCGACGGCGCCGGTGGCGAAGGCCGCCGCGCCGGTCACCCAGGCCGCCGCGCCGGTCACCCAGACGGTCGCCAAGGTGGCCGCTCCGGTGACCCAGGCCGCGGCCCCCGCAGCGCCGGCAACGACCCCGTCGGCGCCGGCGGCTTCGGCCCCGGCGGCGCCCGCCGCTCCGGCTCCTGCGGCGCCCGCCGCTCCGGCTCCTGCGGCGCCCGCCGCTCCGGCTCCTGCCGCGCCCGCTCCGAGCAACCCGGTGGCGGCCGTCACGAAGGCTGTGGCGCCGGTCACGCAGACGGTCGCCAAGGCGGCCGCGCCAGTCGCCCAGACGGTCGGCAAGGTGGCGGCTCCGGCGACCCCCGCGGCGCCGTCGGCTCCGGCGGCCTCGTCTTCGTCGAACCCGGCCCCGGCCACCCCGGCGGCGTCGAAGCCGGCCGACACGGTCCCCCAGACGCTGGCCAAGGTCACCACCCCGGCGACCCAGACCGTCGCCAAGGTCGCGGCGCCGGCGACGCAGACGGTCGAGAAGGTCGCCGCTCCGGTCACCCAGACCGTGACCAAGATCGCGGCGCCGGCGACGCAGACGGTCGCCAAGGTCACGGCGCCGGCGACGCAGACGGTCGAGAAGGTCGCCGCCCCGGTCACCCAGGCGCTCACCAAGACCGTCGCGCCGGTCACGCAGACCGTCGCCAAGGTCACCGCCCCGGCGACGCAGACGGTCGCCAAGGTGCTCGCACCGGCGACCCAGACGATCGATAAGGTCGCCGCGCCGGTCGTCAAGGCCGTCGCCCCGCTGACCTCGCCGGTCGCGCAGCTGCTCGCTCCGGTCGTCGACACGGTGGCTCCGGTCACGAACACGCTCGGCCGGGTCGTCGCGCCGGTCGTGACCCCGCTCGCCACGGTCGTCGCTCCGGTCGTCGACACGCTCGCCCCGGTGACCACGACCGTCGGCAAGGTGCTCGCCCCGGTGACCACGACCGTCGGCGAGGTGCTCGCGCCGGTCACCGCCCCGCTCGCCGTCGTCACCGCACCGCTCGCCGACGTCGTCGCTCCGGTCGGCCAGCTGCTCGCGCCGGTGACCGGCGCGGTCGCTCCGATCACGGCGCCGCTGACCCAGGTGCTCGCTCCCGTGACCGGCCCCGTCACCGGCGTGCTGGCCCCGGTCACCCAGACGCTGGCCCCGGTCACCGGTGTGCTGGCCCCGGTCACCCAGACGCTGGCCCCGGTCACCGGTGTGCTGGCCCCGGTCACCCAGACGCTGGCCCCGGTCACCGGTGTGCTGGCCCCGGTCACCCAGACGCTGGCCCCGGTCACGAACTCGCTGGCCCCGGTCACCGCCCCGGTGCTCGCGCCGGTGTCGCGCGACCTCGGCCGGGTCCTCGCGCCGGTCACGGGCCCCGCCGGCACCGTCGAGCCGGTCATCGGCTCCGGTTCCAACGGCTCGGGCTCCGGCTCGTCGACCACGGCGCCCGGCTCGATCGTCTCGCTCGCTTCGATCGCCCCGATCATCTCCTCGGCGCCTGAGCGCGCCGCGATCGTCCCGCCGGCCGGACAGTCGGCGCCGGCCGCCCAACTGCCCCCGGGCACGTCGCTGACCCCGGCCGGCGGGCTGTCGGTCCCGGCCTCCACGCTCGTCGCCCCGCCGGCCACCACCCCCGGCCCGCGGCTGACCACGACGATGTCGTCGCGGCTGGCTCACGAGCTCGCCGGCCTGGCGACCACCGGCAGCGTCTCGATCCTGCCGACGCTGTCACCGTTCGGACCGAGCGGCGCCCCGAGTGTCGCGGGCGGCTCTCACGCCCCGGCCGCGTCCGTTCCGGTCGCCCCCGATGGCCCCGCTCCGCAGGCGCCCGCCACCCCCGCCGGCGCCTCCGGGGCGGCGGCCGGCGCCGGTTCCTCGGGCGGCCACTTCTTCTTCACCTTCGGAATCCTGTCCCTGGCAGCGGGGCTGCTGCTGCCGGGTCTCCTGCGTCGTCGGCGCGAGCACACGCTCGGCCGCCCGGCGCCGTTTCTCGCACTTTCAGTCTCGCCTGACTAGCCCAACGGCCTTACCCAGGTCGTTGTGGCGCAGTGGGCCCTCCGGGCTCGTGCGCCGTCCATTGGCTAGTCAGGAGTTGAAACTGAATGTCACGATCAATATGGGCGATAGCGCTTGCGGTCTTCGCCGTGGCGCTGGCGGGCTTCACCGCGGCGCTGATGCCGGGTGTGGCGCTCGCCGCGGGCGGGTCCTCCGCCGACCATGCCCAACCACAGACGCACCGTGCGGCGGTGCTGGGGCTCGGTAGCGGGCTTCAGACGCCGTCTCGCGCAGTCCGGTCCTTACAAAGCAAGCTCTCCGCCGGCGGGTTCACGCCTGGTCCGGTTGACGGCCGCTTCGGCCCGATGACCAAGGCGGCGGTGCAGCGTTTCCAGCGGGCGGACGGGCTCGCCGTCGACGGGATCGTCGGCGCCCGCACCCGCCACGGGCTCGCCGCCGGGGGCTTGCTGCCCGGCGCGGGCTCGATCGAGTCCGGTGGGTCGGGCGCGGTCAAGCGGCTGCAGCGGCGCCTCGAGCGCTCCGGGTTCTCGCCCGGCGCGGCTGACGGCCGCTACGGCCCGCGGACGGCGGCAGCGGTGAGGCGCTTCCAGCACGCGCGTCACCTCGCCGCCAGCGGGATCGCTTCAGCGGCGACTCTCCGGGCGCTCGCGAATCACACCCGCCGGCCGGCCCTTCACGGGGCGCCGCCGCCGAAGCGCAGCCCGGCGCCCGCGAAGCCCAAGGCCCAAAACCCCACGAACACCAACCCGGCACCCGCACCGGCTAAGCCGGCCGTCCACAAGCCCTCGAGCTTCCCGTGGACACTCCTGCTGCTGCTCGGAGCGTGGGCGATCGGAGCGCTGGCGCTGCTCTGCCTTCGCGGTCGCAAGCCAGGCGGTCGCGTGCCGCACACGCAGGCCAAGGCGCCGCAGGCGTACGAGCCGCCCAGCGGCGAGGCCGCAGTCCCGGCGCTACCCCCGGCTCCGGCGTCGACGGCACCGATTCCGGCGGCCGTCTCGGCGGCCGCTCAGGACCCGACCAACTCGGTGGCGCAGATCGCCGAGCTAGAGGCCGCGGTAGCGATGCCGTCGGCCGGATCACCCAGAAACAAGGAGGTTCAGAAGACAGTCGACACACCAGCGCCGTTAGCTGTCGACAATTCGGAGCCGCCCGAGGAGCGGGTCGAGCGCGTCAAGGCACTGCAGCGCCAGCTGACGTGGCTCGGCTTTCACCCCGGCGTCGTCGATGGGCGCTACGGCCCGCTGACCACCGAGGCGGTCCGCGCGTTCCAGCGGGTCCGCGGTCTCCCCGCCGACGGCGTCGCCGACGCCGCCACGCTGATCGCGCTCCGGGCCGGCACGCCGGACCGGCCGTTCTCGGGACGCGTCCAGCGCGTTAAGGAGCTCCAGCGCGAGCTCACCCTGCGCGGGTTCGAACCCGGGGACATCGACGGCCGCTACGGACCGCGGACGACCGACGCGGTCAAGCGGTTCCAGCGCGACCGGAGGCTCCCCGATGACGGGGTCGCCGATCAGGCGACGCTCGACGCGCTGCACGGCCGCAAGATCACGCAGCCGTTCTCGCGCAGAGAGGAGCGCGTTAAGGAGCTCCAGCTCCAGCTCGGCGCGCTCGGCCTCGAGCCGGGGCAGATCGACGGGCGCTACGGGCCGATGACCACTGAGGCGGTCAGGCGTTTCCAGCGAGCCCACGACCTGCCCGTCGACGGCGTCGCGGACCCGGTCACGCTCAGCGCGCTGAAGGCGAGCGTGAAGGGCAGCCCGTTCATCGTCCGCACGGAGCGGGTCAAGGAGCTGCAGCGCGAGCTGCACCGCCTCGGACTCGAGCCCGGGATGGTCGACGGACGCTACGGACCGCTGACTACGCAGGCCGTCAAGCGGTTCCAGGAGGCCCACAACCTCCCGGCCGACGGGATCGCCGACCCCGAGACGCTCAACCGGATACGACAGAACAACCCCGAAACCCCCGAGCACCAGCTCAGCCAGACGCAGGACTAGCCAAGGGACGATCCCGTGACCCGAGATAACCCTCTCGGGTCACGGGCCCCCTTGGGCTAGCTCTTGGGGACGAACGCGAACACGCGGCTCGGGCTGCCGGTGCCGCCGACGAGCTTCAGCGGCGAGACGACGATCAGCGCGCCGGTGATCGGCAGCTTGTCGAGGTTGGCCAGCTGGGTGAGGCCGAGGCGTCCGGCCCCGAGCAGGAGGTTGTGGAGCGGGAACGGGGGGTCGAAGCCGCCGGCGGCGCCGGCGTCGATCCCGACCGTCTCTACCCCGAAGCCGGAGATCCCGCGCTCGGTGGCCAGCCAGCGTGAGGCCTCGACGTCGGGCCCGGGCGTGACCGGCCCCTGCTCGCCGACGTTCAGGAACGCGGCCTCGTCCTGGGCGCGCGAACCCCAGCCGGTGCGCAGCAGCACCCAGGCGCCGTCGGGCACGCGGCCGTGCTCGGCCTCCCAGGCCTCGAGGTCGGCGACCGTCAGCAAGTAGCCGTTGTCGGCCTCGGTCTCGGCGGTCCTGTCGACGACGCAGGCGGGGCCGATCAGCCGCTCGGGGCCGACGGCGGAGACGTCGTCGCCGTCCTTGCCGGTGACCCAATGGATCGGCGCGTCGAGGTGGGTGCCGACGTGCTCGCCGATCGTCAGCGTGTACCAGGCCCAGGCAGGGCCACGGTCGTCGTATTTGCTGATCTCCTCGCGGGTGAGCCCGGGGGTGTTGGCGAACGGGGGCGGCAGCTGGATCACGGGCGTCGACTCGGTGAGCGGCTGGGTCAGATCGACGATCTCGACGTTGCCCGCCGCAAGTCCCTCGACGAGCGCCGAGACCTGGCCTGCCTGCGTGCTTGACATGGTGGGAGGCTCCTTTTGGTTACCCCGCGCGAAAAGCCTCCTCGAGCCATTCAGCGCAGATCGTTGGGTTCACTTTCGCGTCGAGGACGAGCGGCCCATGCGGGTTGGCGAGCCATTCCTCGACCACTGAGAGGTCGTCGGTGCTGCGGACGGTCGCCGCCTTCGCGCCGGCCGCGGTTGCGATCGCGGCCAGGTCGGCGTCGGGGAAGCGGACCAGCGAGACGTCGTGGCCCATCGGCTCGAAGTGGTGCACCTCGGCCCCGTAGGCCATGTCGTCGTAGATCAGGACGAGCAGCGTCAGCTTCAGCCGGGCCGCGGTCTCGATCTCGGCCAGCGACAGGAACGCGCCGCCGTCGCCGATCGCCGCGACCGTGAGCACCTCCGGGCGGGCGATCGCGGCGCCGATCGCGTTGCCCAGCCCGAGGCCGACCGCCTGAAAGCCGTTGGCGAACAGCCACGAGCGGGGGTCGGCGACGTCCAGGTACATCGACGGGTAGCCAGTGAAGTGGCCCGAGTCGACGGCGATCATACGGTTGGCGGGCAGCAGCTTGTTGAGCTCGATCGTCAGCGTCCGCGGGTCGATCCACTCGTCGGTGCCGGCGTCGTCGTAGGGCTCGTCGGCCCAGCGCCGGGCGGCGATCCCCTCGGCCAGCTCGGGGCTCCGGAAACCGGTGTTGGCGTGGCTGCGGCGCTGGAGCTCGGCGGTCAGCGCCCGCACGCTGGCCCGGGCGTCGCCCAGCACGGCCACGTCGGCGGGCTGGTTGCGGCCGATCGCGCGCGCGTCGATGTCGAGCTGGGCTACCTTCGCCTGTGAGGCGATCAGCGCGCCGTGTTTGGTCGTCCAGTGATTCACCGAGGCGCCGACGACCAGGACCGCGTCGGCCTGGGGCAGCAGCTCGGCCGCCAATGGCGAGGCGAACCCGCCCGAGATCCCGAGGCTGTAGGGGAGCCCGGCGAACAGGCCGTTGGCCGGGGCAGAGGTCGCAAGGATCGCGCCGGTCAGCTGTCCGAGCCCCTCGAGGTCGTCGCGCGCGTCTGCGAGCACGGCGCCGCGCCCGGCGATGATTGCGGGGCGCCGCGCCTGAGCGAGCAGGTCGGCGGCGGCCTCGATCGCAGCTGGGTTCGGCGCGGGGGCTTGCAGGGACGGGAGCGGGGGCTTGGAGGGCTGGGGCGATGCCGAAGGCTGCGGCTGGATGTCGATCGGGAGCATCAGCACCACCGGGCGGCGCTCGATCACCGCCCGCTGGTAGGCGCGCTGAGCATCGTCGGCGGCGGACGGCGGACTGTGGACGCGCTCGGCGATCGCGCCGACGGACTCGACCAGTTCGTGCTGATCGATCCGGAAGTTCGAGGTCAACGCCGCCGCGGGCGTTTCGCCCGACAGCACCAGCACCGGCGTGCGGCTCTTGGCCGCCTCGGCCAGCCCGGTCATCGTGTTGGTCAGCCCCGGTCCCTGGTGCACGCTGCACACGCCGACACGGCCGGTCACGCGCCCGTACCCGTCGGCCATGCAGATCGCGCCGCCCTCGTGGCGGGCGGGGTGGAAGCGGGCGCCGCCGCGGACGAGCGCGTTGGTGAAGACGAGGTTGCCGCTGCCGAGAACCCCGAAGGCGTCCCGGACGCCCTGAGCCGCGATCGTCTCTCCGACCACGTCGGCAACCGAGGCGGTCTGGGTGGTCTGCGTGGCGGTCAACGGCATCCCTCCGAGTCGCTCACAGGGCGGCGATCCTACATGCCACCAGGTCTGCCCACTCTCCAAACTGGGGTCTTGACACCAACAACCCCGGCCGGCGAGTCGCGTACTGTGGGTGTATGGAGTCAGCCGTAGGGACTGGCGCCGGTGCATCCGTGCGCCCCAACAACGGACAAGCAGCGATCAGCGTTCGCGGGATCTCGAAGTCATTCGGGGACGTCCGCGCGCTCGTCGACGTCGACCTCGAAGCCCCGCGGGGGATGGTGCTGGGGCTGCTCGGCCCCAACGGCGCCGGCAAGACCACGCTCGTGCGCGTGCTGACCACGCTGCTCAGGCCCGACTCGGGCACCGCTCGCGTCGTCGGCCTCGACGTGGTCCGCGACGCCGCCAAGCTGCGCGAGCAGATCGGGCTGGCCGGGCAGTACGCAGCCGTCGACGAGAACCTCACCGGGCTGGAGAACCTGACGATGGTCGGGCGGCTGTACGGGACCAACCGCCGCGCCGCCAAGAAGCGCGGACAGGAGCTGCTCGAGCGCTTCGACCTGGTCGACGCGGCCAGCCGCCCCACCAAGACCTACTCGGGCGGAATGCGCCGCCGGCTCGACCTCGCCGCCGCGCTGGTCAACAAGCCGCCGGTGCTGTTCCTCGACGAGCCCACCACGGGCCTGGACCCCCGCAGCCGGCTGAGCCTGTGGGACGTGATCGAGGAGCTCGTGTCCGAGGGCAGGACGGTGCTGCTGACCACCCAGTACCTCGAGGAGGCCGACCGCCTCGCCAACACGATCGCGGTGATCGACCACGGGCGGCTGATCGCCGAGGGCACGCCGGACGAGCTCAAGAGCCGGGTCGGCGGTGAGCGCCTCGAGGTCACGCTGGACGACCGCGCCGGGGTCGAGCCCGCCGTCCAGGCGCTGGCTGCGATGTCCGAGGACGGCCCGCCCACGGTCGACGGGCTGGTGGTGTGCGTGCACGTGCGCCAGCGGCGCGGGAGCATCGTCGAAGCGGTCAAGCGGCTCAGTGACGCGGGCGTCGAGGTCGACGACCTGGCGATCAACCGGCCGACGCTCGACGACGTGTTCCTGACGCTGACCGGGCACGCGGCCGAGTCGCAGAACGGCTCCTCCGATGGCTCCGGGGAGGAGGTGGCGGTGTGAGGCGACTGGTCTCCGACACGCTGGTGATCGCCGAGCGCAACCTGATCCGGCTGCCACGAGCGCCCGACCTGCTGCTCGCGTTCACCGTCCAGCCGATCATGTTCGTGCTGCTGTTCCGGTACGTGTTCGGCGGCGCGATCAGCACGCCGGGGTACTCCTACGTCGACTTCCTGATCCCCGGGATCATCGTCCAGAACATCGCGTTCGGCGGGTTCGTGACCGCGCTAGGCCTCAACGAGGACGTTCACAAGGGCCTGATCGACCGCTTCCGTTCGCTCCCGATGGCCCGGCCCGCGGTGCTCGCGGGGCGCACGATCGCCGACGTGGTCACCAACGCGCTGTCGATGACGATCCTCCTGATCACCGGGATCATCATCGGCTTCTCGTTCCAGACCAGCGTGGGCGAGGTGATCGCCGGGATCGGGATCCTGCTGCTGTTCGGCTACGCGTTCTCGTGGGTGTTCGCGTTCCTCGGGCTGCTGGTGTCCTCGCCCGAGGCCGCCAACTCGATCGGCTTCATCGCGGTGTTCCCGCTGACGTTCATCTCCTCGGCGTTCGTGCCGGTCGACTCGATGCCCGAGCCGCTGAAGACGTTCGCCGAGGTCAACCCGTTCACGATCGTCGTCGACGCGATGCGGGCCCTGTGGGTTGGCGCGCCGGCGGGGAACTACGTGTGGGGCGCGGTCGTGTGGTCGCTGGTGATCATCGCCGCGTTCGCGCCGCTGGCGGTGGCGCGCTATCGCCGCGCGGCAAGCCACTGACGAACTCGGTGATCGCCGCGACGGTCTGCACCGGTAGCTCGGTCGGCGGCGAGTGCTGGCAGTCGAGGTGGACGCGGATGACCGGGCCCCTGGCCCAGCGCTCGATCGCGTCGAGCTGGGCCAGCGTCCCGTACTGGTCGCGTTCGCCCTGGATCAGCAGCAGCGGGCAGCTCACGTTCGCCAGCTCGCCGGTGATGTCCCACTCCGGGAAGCGGGGGTGCAGCCACACGTCGTTCCAGCCGAAGAAGGCGGCGTCGGGATCTCGGTGGTGGCGGGCCAGCTTCGACCGGAGGTCGCCGTCGGCATAGGCGTCCTTGGCCTTGCGGATCTCCACGAGGCAGATGTCCTCGACGAACACGTGCGGCGCAATCGCCACGACCGCCTCAACCGGGTGGTGGGCGGCGTGGATCAGCGCGATCGAGCCGCCGTCGCTGTGGCCGACGAGGACGGGCAGCTCGAGTTCGAGCTCGCTGAACAGCTCCGGGAGCACCTCGAGCGCCTCTTCGTGCATGAACTCGGGTGTGCGGGGTCTGGGCGGTGGGTGCGACTGGCCGTGCCCAAACCGGGAGAAGGCGATCGTGCGGGCGCCCGTGGCTCTCGCAAGCTGGTCCGGAAAGCTGCGCCACAGCTTTGCGGACCCGAGCCCCTCGTGGAGCAGCACGAGCGTCGGAGCCTCGGGGTTCGTGCCCGGGATGTCGAGCAGCTCGAGCCGCTCGATCATGCGGCCCGAGCGGTCGTGTGCGGCCGCTCGCCCTCGCTCGCCTCGAAGTACTCGCGCGCCGCGGGCTGCCAGCGAACGTGGCGATCGGTGAACAGTTCGTGGGCCCGTTCGCGCGGCCACCGCTCGGGCAGGAACTGCGACGGCAGGGCGGGGTCCAGGAACGGGAACTTGCGCCAGGCGTGGACGAGCAGCGTCTGCATCCGGAAGCAAGCCTCGGGCGAGGTGGGGCGGACGTTCTCGAAATCCTCGATGAACCGTTGGTAGTGCTCTGAGACGTTGTCGAGGTCCCAGGCGGCGGCGGCGACCGAGCGCGGGTCGCCGATCGCGCCGAGCTCGGCCACGAACGAGGTTGCGTCGGCGGCCGGGGCCTCACGGATCGCGGCGGCGAACTCGGCCTCGCGCTCGACGTGCGGCGTCAGCCACACGCCGCCACCGAGTGACCCCAGCCCGGCCCAGGCCAGCTGCGAGCGCAGCTGGTGGCGGACCTCGCGGCGCTGCTCGGGGACGCGGAGGACGAGCACCAGCCAGCGGCCGTCCCACTCCCAGCTGTCGCCGAACGAGTAGATCCGGGCCGCGCCGGTGCGCAGCAGCTCGGAGGTTTCGTCGCTCAGCGACATCCGGGCGCGGCGGCCCTGGCGCTCGGCGATCAGCCAGCCGTCGGTGCGGCTGCGCGACACCGCCCGGCGCGCGGCCGGGTGGGTGTAGCCGAGCGAGGCGAGCGCGTTGACGAGCGTCTCCTGCCACACCGGCTCGCCGCGCGGCAGCACGAACTCGCCGAGGATCGTCAGGAGCAGTGATCGCGCGGCGGCGGCGCCGACCGACCGTCGTCGTAGCTGATCGTCCATGGTTCCTCGCGGATCGCCTCGAAGTACGTCAGGCAGCTGCGGCAGCGCATCTGGCTGGTGATCATCTGACCGCCCCACGCCGCCACGAGCTCGGTGTCGTCGGAGTCGCAGAACGGGCAGGCGATGCTCACCACCGGCGCTCCTCGTCCCAAGCGCTCCAGTCGCGCGGGGTCTCGAGCGTCAGCGACCCGGCAAACAGCCACTGCAGCCACTCGCGCACCCGCTCGCGGATCGGGCCGGGCCCCTCGGTCAGCATCCGCTCGGCGATCGCCTGTCGGTAGCCGAGGTGGTCGTCGGGCCCGGGCCAGCGCGCAGCCTGGTCCCAGGTCTGCTCGACGCGCTGGCTGAGCAGTTCCAGGTCGGTGCGGCCGGCGCGGCGGATCCGGCGCGCCCAGGCCTCGGCGTGGACCTTGTGGGCGCCCTCCTCCTGGAGGATCTTGCGGGCGCGGTGGGCCAGCGGCTCGATCGAGCTGTCGCGGGCCGTCCACACGAACGTGGTCAGGATCCCGTCGATCACCAGATTGCAGGCGATGAACGAGGCCCAGTCGGGAAGCTCATGTTGGAGCACCGGCAGCGCGTGCGCGCCGTCGAGCGATCCCTCCTCGTGCTTGACGCCGAGCTTGGCCAGGATCGGGTACGTGGCGCGCGCGTGCCCGAGCTCGTTCTGGGCCATCGCTGCGGCCGCCACCGCCGACTCGATCGTGGGGGCGCTCACCGCCCACTCGCCGAAGCGCCGCCCGAGCGCGGCCTTGTTGTCGGCCAGCGAGGCGACCAGGCTGACCATCGTCGCGGTGGCGTCGGTGGCCGGCGCTGTGCTGCTCATCGGCGGGTCGCCTCGCTCATGCCCGGATCGCCTCGCGGATCGACGTGCGCGGGACGATGATCATCTCGATCCAGGGTTGCTCGTCGTAGATCGCCCGCGCGGACACCAGCGCCAGGTTCTCGTCGGCCTCGGTGACCGTGCCGACGTGGTGCAGCGGCTCCTCGTAGGCCTTGCGCGCGAACACCTCCCACACGGTCTCGCCAGCGCGGCTCATACCGCGATCCCCAGGCGGCGCATCGTCTCGCGGGCGTCGGCGCGGATCCGGTCCTTGGTCCATACCGGATCCCACACCGTCTCGATCTCGACCGCGTCGACGGCGGGGTCGGCGAGCAGCGCGTCGCGGATGTCGTCCTCGATGAACTCCATCGCCGGGCAGCCCATCGAGGTGAACGTGATCTGCAGGTCGGCTCGTCGCTGTGAGGGTTCGTAGGCCAGGGAGACGATCAGGCCCAATCCGAGGACCGAGACTGGAATCTCGGGATCCTCGACCGTGCGCAGGGCCTCCCACAGGCGGGCGGTCACCCGCTCCGGCGAGGACAGCGCTGTGTCCCCTGGCGCTACCCAGCCGTCCGCCGGCAACCTACGCCGCCTTTCTCAATGATGTTGTTTGATAACCCCGCTGGAGCGTGCGCACGTAGTCGCGGTTCATCGGCCCGCGAGCGGCCCAGCGGGCGAGCACCTCGTCCCAGTCGGTCTGGCCCTCATCGAGCCGCCACTCGCGCGTCTCCTCGTCAAACCGCGCCGGGAACGGGCAGTCGACGACGTAGGTGTCTGTCTCGGCGTCGTGGTGGGCGGGGACCCGAATTCCGATCTCGTTCATGAACGGGACCACCGCCGCCATCCACGCCTGGCGCAGCTGGTCGTTGCTCTTGCCCTTAAAGCCGTAGTCGAGCTGCTCGGAGTGCTTCTTCAGGTTGTCGGGCAGCCCGAACCACTCGAGTGTGAGGAGGAACATCCAGTCGACCGCCGCCTGGATCTCGGCCTTGCCGTCGGGGTCGGCCGCCAGCTTCTTGCACCAGGTGCGGCCGTGGCGCAGGTGGAACGTCTCCTCCTTGTCGACCTTGGCCAGCGCTCGCTTCCACGGGCCGAACGTGCTCGACTCGTACACGTCTGAGAGCAGCACGAACCCGGCCTGGTCGTAGAGCGCGTTGGCGCACACGAGCTCGACCCACGAGTTCAGCGGCACGTCGAACGCGTAGGGGTACTTGAACTTCTCCGCCGGCCGCTCGTAGATCAGCCAGTCCATGTCGACGCCGAGGTCGCCGAGCAGCCGGTAGCCGATGTGGGCGTGAGCGAGCTCGTCTTGGATGATCGACATCGCCGAGCCGAAGTTGTTCAGCGCCGGGGCGTGCTGGGCCGCGCGCAGGTAGGCGGGAGCGCTGACGAGCTCGGTGTCGGCCGAGACCGTGAGGATCCGCCGGATTCCCTCCAGGTACTTGGGCGACATGTGCTTGAGGCCCTCGACGAGCTTGCCCGCCGCGAGGTGCTCCTGGACCTCCTTCTCGGTTCTCGGTGCCAGCTCGGCTGCTTCGGTCGCGACCACGGTCCGCCTCTCAACGTGTGACACTTGACTTACGCTCGCGCGCGTATAGTCTCTCCACAATCACGTTGCAAGTCAAGCGGTCGCGCGCGGCCTGTTGAGACGAGGAGGCACAGTGCCCGAGATGCTGATCGGCGGCGAGTGGCGCCAGGGAGCCGCGAAGGAGGACCTCGAGGTCATCAACCCCGCCACCGAGGAGGTCGTCGACACCGTCCCGGCCGGGTCACCCGACGACGTCGAGTTCGCGGTCGCGACGGCCAAGCGGGCGTTCCCGGAGTGGTCGCGCACCGATGTCGAGAAGCGGGCGGCGGTGGTGGCGAAGGCGGCTGGCTTAATCGAGGACAACGGGCGCGACCTGGCGGCGATCTTGACCGCCGAACAGGGCAAGCCTCTGGCGGAGGCAATGGGGGAGGTCACACACCTGGCGCACGGGCTGCACTTCTACGCCGAGGCGGCGACCAAGGTCCGGGGCGCCTATCAGGAGCTGCCCTCGACGCTCGGGCCGGCGTACGGGCTGGTGATCCGGCGGCCGCTGGGCGTGTGCGCGGCGATCACTCCTTACAACTTTCCGTTGACGCTGCTGGGCACGAAGCTCGGCCCGGCGTTGGCGTCGGGGAACACGGTCGTGGCCAAGCCGGCGGCGACGACGCCGCTGGCCACGTTGGCGGTGGCGCGGTTGTTCGGCGAGGCGGGACTGCCCGACGGGGTGCTCAACGTCGTCACCGGTCGCGGGTCATCGATCGGTGATGCGCTGGTGGGCCATCGTGACGTGGGGCGGGTGGCATTCACCGGCTCAACTGCCGTCGGCCGGCACGTCGCGGAGCTGGCGGCCTCGGGGCTGAAGCGGATTTCATTGGAGCTCGGCGGATCGGATCCCGTGATCGTGTGCGCCGACGCGGACGTGGGTGCGGCGGTCAAGGCGGTGATCATCGGCCGCTACTGGAACGCGGGCCAGGCGTGCCTGGGGTGCAAGCGGGTGTTCGTGCACGAGTCTGTCTACGACGAGTTTGTGGACGATCTGGTCAAGCGGGTCGGGCGCTACGAGCCGGGCGACGGAACCGTCAAGGCCGAGAAGCCGCGGCTGCGGATGGGACCGATCCACACGCGCGCGGGACGCGACGAGCTCGTCGAGCAGCTCTCCGACGGGGTCTCGTCCGGCGGCGAGGTGCTGATCGGCGGCGGAACCGGCGGTCATGATCGCGGCTTCTTCCTCGAGCCCGCGGTCGTGGCCCAACCGGGCCCGGACTCACGGCTGATGCGCGAGGAGGTGTTCGGTCCGGTGCTGCCTGTGATGAGGTTCACCGATTTCGACGACGCGATCGCGCGGGCCAACGACACCCCGTACGGTCTGGGATCGTCGCTGTGGACACACGACGCGCGCCTCATCCATCGCGCGGGACAGGAGATCGAATCGGGAATGACCTGGGTCAATCAGATCCACTACGGCTACGACGAACTGCCGTTCGGCGGCGTCAAGGCGTCGGGGATCGGCAAGGAGCACGGCATCGAGGCGCTCGATTCATATGTGGACCTGAAGTCGGTCGTCGTAGGAGGGTTGGCCTGATGGCGGTCACCTACACCACCGAAGGCGCGCTCGGCTTCATCACGCTCGACCACCCGCCGGCCAACTCGTATGACAAGGCGTTCATGACCGAGTTCTCTTCGGCGGTCGACTCGGCGATCGCGTCTCCGGGGGTGCGCGTGGTGGTCGTGCAGAGCGCCAACCGGAAGTTCTTCTCGGCCGGCGCGGACATCAAGGTGTTCACCGAGGGGAACATCGAGGCCAACATGGAGATGATCCGCATCAGCCAGGACGCGTTCAAGCGGATGGCGTCGGCGCGGCAGCTGTTCATCGCCTACATCGCGGGGCACGCGCTGGGTGGCGGACTCGAGATCGCTTTGGCGTGCGACATCCGGGTGGCCAAGAAGGACAAGTACTTCCTCGGGCTGCCCGAGGTCAAGCTAGGGCTGCTGCCGGGCAACGGCGGCACCCAGCGGCTGACCCGGCTGGTCGGGCCGTCGCGGGCGATGGAGCTGCTGGTCACCGGGCGTCGCTACGACGTGGAGGAGGCCCGCTCGATGGGTCTCGTCGCTCAAGTGTTTGACGGTGACGACGCCGAGGCCAAGGCGCGCGAGTACGCCGAGGAGCTGGCCGCGGGGGCGGTCGTCGCGATCGCTGCGATCAAGCGTTGCGTCCACGAGGGCGGCCAGCTGCCGCTCGACGACGGGCTCGCGCTCGAGGCTGAGCAGATGGAGATGCTGTTCGGGACCAAGGACGCGGCCGAGGGCCTGACGGCGTTCGTCGACAAGCGGCCGGCGGAGTTCGTCGGGGCATGAGCAGCACGGTCACGGCGTACGCGGGGTCGTTCATCGGGGGTGGCGAGCACCGCAACTCCGGCCAGGCGCTGACGGTGGTCAATCCGGCCGACGGGGTGGGGTTCGCCTCCGTGGCGTCCGGCTCGGCTGCGGACGTGGATGCGGCCGTGGGGGCCGCTGCTGATGCGTTTCCCTCGTGGTCCGCGATGGCGGTGTCTCGGCGGGGGGAGATCCTGGGCGCGGCGGCGGCGCACGTGGGCGAGCACCTGGACGAGCTGATCCCGCTGCTCACGCACGAGCAGGGCAAGACGCTGCGCGACTCTCGGATCGAGCTGAACAAGGCCGTCGACACCCTGATGCACTACGTAGGGTTGTCGAAGGCCCTGCGCGGCGCGCACACCCCCGGGCTCGATCCGGGCGTCGACGGGATCGTGCTCCGGCGGTCGCTGGGCGTGGTCGGCGCGATCGTGCCGTGGAACTTCCCGACGACCCTGCTGTGCAACAAGCTGGCGCCGGCGCTGGTGGCCGGCAACACCGTCGTCGGCAAGCCGGCGCCGACGACGCCGCTGACGACGCTTCGGTTCGCCGAGCTGCTGTCCGAGGGCGGGCTGCCCGACGGGGTCTTCAACGTGGTGACCGGAGACGGGCCGGGGACCGGCGAGGCGCTGGTGCGCCACCCTAGGGTTCGCAAGATTGCCTTTACTGGGTCGACGGCGGTCGGGGAGCGGATCATGGCGCTGTGCTCTCAGGGCGTGAAGCGGGTGACGCTCGAGCTCGGCGGGTCCGACCCGATGATCATCTGCGACGACGCGGATCTGGCGGCGGCCGCGAGCGCGGCGAGCATGGGGCGGTTCTACAACTGCGGTCAGGCCTGCCTGGCGGTCAAGCGGGTGTACGTGTTCGAGTCGGTGGCCGACGAGGTGATCGAGTCGATCGTCGCGAAGGCGCGGCGGCTGAAGGTGGGGCGCGGGGACGAGCAAGGGACCCAGATGGGGCCGATGCACACCGCTGCCGGTGTTCAGGTCTTGTCCCGCCAGGTCTCCTCGAGTGTGGCCGCTGGCGGGGAGCTGCTCTGCGGAGGCGGGCCGCCGGAGGATGCGGATCTCGCTGACGGGTTCTTCTTTTCGCCCACGGTCGTGGCGGATCCGCCGCACGATTCTCCGATGGCGGTCGAGGAGGTCTTCGGGCCTGCTTTGCCGGTGTGGCGAGTTCGCGATCTCGACGAGGCGATCTCGCGGGCGAACGATTCGGTCTTTGGGCTCGGGTCGTCGGTGTGGACGCGGGATCTGGCCCGCGCCAACCAGGCGGCGATGCGGATCGAGGCCGGCTACACCTGGATCAACTCCCGGACCAAGGTCTACGACGAGCTCCCGTTCGGCGGCTGGAAGTCGTCGGGGTACGGCAAGGAGCACGGGATCGAGGCGTTTGACTTCTACACCGAGACCAAGTCGGTCGTGGTGAGCAGCGGGGCGTGAGTGGCGGACTCGTGAGTAGCGAGTCGTGAGCACGAGCGACGACATTCGGCGGGCGCCGTGGGATGCCGCGGAGCTGCCGGTGCCGTTGATCCCGGTCGAGCGGACGTTCGAGGGCTTCCTCGGGTTGGAGTGGCTGTCGCTGACTCGCGAGTCGGCGCACGTGCGCTTCGAGGTCCGGGAGGATTTGAAGCAGCCGCTGGGGTTGATGCACGGCGGGATCTACTGTGCGGTGGCCGAGAGCATCGCTTCGGTCGCGACCGTGCGGGCCGTGTTCGAGGAGGGAAAGATCGGGTCGGGGTTGAGCAACTCGGCGAGCTTCCTCCGGCCGGTGACTTCGGGCGTGGTCGACGTGCGGGCGCGCTGCCGGGGGCACGACGACCGCGAGTGGACGTGGAGCCACGAGTTCCGCGACGAGCGCGAGCGCCTGTGCGCGCTGGTCGACGTGACGATTGCTGTGAGGGATATGCCGAAGTAGGGTTGTTTTGCCGGGTCCGAGTGGCCCCGGTCTCGAGGGAGCGGAGCGGTCGATGAACGCAAGCACGTTGCTCGATGGGGTTCTGGACTCGGGGCGGGCCGATGCGGTCGCGCTGATCACCGAGGACGGCGAGGTCACCTACCGGGAGCTGGCGGGAATGGTGGGAGCGATGGCTGCTCGGTTGCGCTCGCTCGGAGTCGAACGCGAGCAACGGGTGCTGATGATGCTCGACGACTCGCCCGCGTTCCACGCGTGCTTCTTGGGCGCGATGCGGATCGGAGCGGTGCCGGTGCCCGTCAACCCGATGGACCGGGTCGACAACCACGTCTACTACCTCGAGGACAGCTACGCCAAGGTCGTGGTGATCGAGGAGGCCCTCATCGAGAGCCGTGACGCGATGCTCGCCGTCCGGCCCGATGTTCATGTGCTGCTCGGTTCGGAGGTGGGTGAGGCCGCCGGCGATCTGGACGCGCCCGTCGACACGCACGACGACGACATGGCCTTCTGGCTGTACAGCTCGGGGTCGACCGGGCGGCCCAAGGGGGTCGTCCACTCGCACCGGGACATCGGGGTCACGATCGAGAACTACGCGCGGCCTGTGCTTCGAGTGTCCGCTGAGGACGTCTTCTACTCGACCACAAAGCTGTTCCATGCCTATGGGCTGGGGAACGGGCTGTCCTTCCCGATGTCTGTGGGCGCTGCAGCCGTCCTGGTACGCGGCCGGGCCACGCCCGATCGGATCCTGGCCGTGCTCGGCTCGCGGCGGCCGACGCTGTTCTTCTCGGTGCCCGCGCTGTATGCCGCGATGGCGCGGTCGCCGGCTGCGGCTGGGACGGATTTCTCCAGCGTCCGCGCGTGCGTGTCCGCGGCCGAGCCGCTGCCGGCGGCGGTGCTTCAGCGCTGGATGGACGTGGCTGGCGTCCGGATCCTCGACGGGATCGGGTCGACCGAGATGCTCCACATCTATTGCTCGAACACGCTCGACGACCTCGCTCCCGGCACGTCCGGTCGCCCGGTGCCCGGCTACGAGTTGCGCGTGGTCGACGAGGAGGGCCGCGACGTGCCGGCGGGGGAGCCCGGCGACATGCTGGTGCGCGGGGACAGCTGCGCGTCGCTCTACTGGCATCAGCGCGACAAGACCCGTCGGTGTATGCGCGGCGAGTGGTTCTACAGCGGCGATCGGTACGTGCAGACGCCCGACGGCCACTTCGTCTACCAGGGCCGCGCCGACGACATGATCAAGGTCGGTGGCCTCTGGGTCTCGCCGGCGGACGTCGAGGCCTGCCTGATTCGGCATCCGTCTGTGACGGAGTCGGCCGTGATCGGCGTCCAGGTCGAGGACGTGAGCCGGATCAAGGCGTTCGTGATCTGCTCCTCTGATCCAGCGGATCCAGCGAATCCAGCGGATCCCGTGGATCCCGCGGGTCTGGCGGACGAGCTCCGGGCGTGGTGCAAGGACAACCTGCGCCGCTACGAGTACCCGCACCTGGTCGAGTTCGTCGACGACTTCCCTCGGACCGCGACCGGCAAGATCCAGCGCTTCAAGCTCCGCGAGGCCGAGCAGGCCCACGCCGACGCTCTGGTCGGCGTCTCCAAGACCTCCGGGTCGGCTCGTGTGTCGCATTAGTCCTCGGCACTCGGGGTTGGTAGGTCCTCGAGCGGCGGATCGATGTCCACGACCAGCGCGACCTTCGGGTCGTTCCAGAGCACTCGGATGCACGTGAAGCCGTATTCGATGTCATCGGGTTCCGGCAGTCCGTTCTCAGCAATCATCTCCCGGACCATCGTTTCGGCCTTGATCTTCTGGGCCAGTGTCGCCATGGGGTCATCTTGCGCCAACACCCTGCAACAGATCTAGACAGAGATGTTTCGAATCTGCTTCAAACGCCGCCGGCACACCGCCGCGAGCGGTCTCAGCCGAAGGGGCTCCGGAGATGCCTAGACCCCCGACGCAATCCCGCAAACTGACCTGCTTGAGCTATCATTGTGCGTTCCGCCGCGGGGTGGAGCAGTCTGGTAGCTCGTCGGGCTCATAACCCGAAGGTCGCGGGTTCGAATCCCGCCCCCGCTACTAGAAAAGCCCTCGAAATGAGGGCTTTTTCTTTGCCCGGATTGCTTCGCTTTCCGAAACGGGTACCAAACGGGTACCAAGATCTGCATTAGTATCGGGGTCTGTGACCAGGCCGTCCGGCTTCGTTTTCAGGCTCGAGAAGACCCGCGGTGCGTCCTGGTGGGCCAAGTACCGGCTGCCCGACGGGACGCAGGTCAAGCGCAAGATCGGGCCGGTCTGGACGGGGCGTGGGCGGCCGGCTGAGGGGCACTTCACGAAGCGGCTTGCGGAGGACTGGCTGCACGATCGGTTGGAGGAGGTCCGGCGGGAGGCGGCGGCCGCTGTTGCCGTGCCGGGTCCGCGATCTGGCGCGGTCCGCGCTGCGTCGACGAGCGTGACGTTCGCCGACGCGGCCGCGGAGTACCTGCGCTTCTCCGAGCAGGACCGTGGCTGCAAGCCGTCGACGGTCCGCAACTACCGCAACGCGATCCGCGTCCACCTGCTGCCGGTGTTCGGCGAGATGAAGCTCGAGGACATCACCGTGCAGGAGATCGAGCGTGGCGCGCCGGCATGTCGAGCGCTCGCGCAGCAGCGCGAGCTCTCGAACAAGACGAAGAACAACCTGCTGGTGCTGATGCACGCGATCTTCAGGCGCGCGGTCAAGCTGTACGGCCTGCCCGCGAATCCGGTCGCGAGCGTCGACCGCTTCCGCGTGCGCTCGAGCGGCGACATCCAGGTGTTCTCGCCGGAGGAGGTCTGGGCCCTCGTCCGCGCCGCCAGGTCCGAGGCCGACGCGGCGATCTTCCTGACCGCGGCGTTCACCGGCCTGCGTCGCGGCGAGGTCCTCGGGTTGCGCTGGCGCGACGTCGACTTCGCCGGATCGACGATCAGAGTCCGTGCGAGCTACGCCGCCGGACACCTGACGACGCCGAAGTCCGGCAAGGTCCGCGCGGTGCCGATGGCGCCCGACGTCGCGAGCGCGCTCGCCAAGCTCGGCGACCGAGAGCGATACACCGGCGACGACGACTTCGTGTTCGCCGGCGAGGCTGGCCTCCCGCTCGACGGCGATGCGCTCAGCAGCCGATATCGAGACGCGCTTGCGCGGGCGGGACTACGACCCTTGAGGTTCCACGAATATGCCGACGTTCGCGTTATGCCGATGTGGTCTAGAAGGGGCTGCTCAGAGCGTTTTTGGGTGTTGAGATGTCGGCATAATCAGAGCGCTTCGAGGAAGGCGAGGAGCGTGTCGGTGGGCTGGTAGCGACCGGGTTTGGCGGTGATTGGTCGGGTGCGGTCGATCGCTTGTTGCTTGTGGGTCATGTCAGCGTGCAGGTAGATGTTCGTGGTCGAGATCTGTTCGTGGCCGAGCCAGAGGGCGATCACGGTGATGTCGTTGCCGGCCAGGAGTAAGCGCATCGCGGCCGTGTGCCGGAGGGTGTGCATCGTGATGTGTTTGGCGGTGAGCGACGGGCACGTGGTCGCGGCGGGTTGGAGGTGGATCGCGAGGCGGTGCTCGATTGCGTCGCGGCTGAGTCGCGTCCCGGTGCGGGTTGGGAACAGCGGCTCGTTGGGAGCGCTGGCCCGCTCGGCGAGCCAGGCTTTGAGCACGGTCCTGATCGTCGGGATGAGCGGTGTCCGTCTCGCCTTGCGTCCCTTGCCGACGGTGTGAACGTTGGCGCCGGTGCCGAGCGTGATGTCCTGGCAGTTCAGCGCGATCAGTTCGGAGATCCGCAGGCCGGTCTGGATCGTGAGCGCGAGCATCGCGTGGTCGCGTCGGCCGGTCCAGGTGGTCGGGTCGCAGGCTGAGAGCAGCGCGTCGATCTCCGGATCGGTGAGATAGGTCAGGACGTTCTTCTCCGTGCGTTTGGCTGGGATCGCGAGCACCCGCGCGATCGTGTCGGCGTGCTCGGGGTGGTGCAGCGCCAGGTAGGCGAACAGCGAGTGGATCGCCGCGAGCCGGTTGTTGCGCGTCTGGATCGTGTTGTGGCGTTCCTGTTCGAGGTGGTCGAGGAACGCGGCGATCAGCGGCGCGTCGAGATCGCTGATGTCCAGCGCGCTTGGCGGCGTGCCGGCGCGGTCGGTCGCGAAGCGCAATAGCAGCTGGAAGGTGTGGCGGTAGGCAGCGATCGTGTTCGGGCTCGCCCGGCGTTGACCGATCAGCCTGTCGGTGAAGTAGCTCTGCATCGAGGGCGCGAGCACGGTCATGGCCGTCCTTCGAGATGCTGCTCGAGCCGCTGGGCCGCGCTGCTCATCAGCTCCGGGGTGGCGCTCAGATACCAGTAGGTCTCCGCCGGGCTGACGTGCCCGAGATAGGTGGACAGCACCGCGATCCGCTCGTCGACCACAGCGCCCGAGCGCTGCCAGTCGAGCAGCGTGCTGACAGCAAAGCTGTGTCTGAGCTCATGTGCGTGGGGGTGGACGGTGTCCGTCCGCAGGCCGAGCGAGCTGGTGAGCGTGCGTAGCGTCTTGGCGACCGCGCTGCGATCCAGGCTGGTGCCGATGCTGGAGAGAAAGAACGTGTTCGATCTCGGCTTCGGACACAACCGTGCTCGCGTGTTGGCGTAGCGTTCCAGAGCATGGACGGTCGTGGGGTGCAGAGGGACCAGACGTGCGCGCTCGAGCTTGGCGGTCTGCTTGCGGATCGTGATCACGCCGTTGTCGAGATCGACGTCATCTGGCTCGAGCGCGATTGCCTCACCGAGGCGCATGCCGGTCACGGCGAGCAGCCCGAACAGCGACTCGTAGCTGGCCGCCTTCAACGGCGGATGAAGCGCCCGCGCGGCCTCGCACAGCCGGCGGATGTCCTGATCGGACCACAGGTACGGAGTCGGGCGCTGATAGCGGACGGCGAACACGCCCGCCGGCGGGATCTCCGTGCTGGGGTCGATCGTCTGCAGGTAGGCCGCGAACCCACGCGCGATCGACAGCCTCGCCGCCCAGTGCCGGGGATGCGCGCCAGTGGGCAGCCGCGCCCAGGAGATCGCCAGTTCGCTCGTGATCGTGCTCGCGCCGGCGGCCTCGAGGTAGTCGACCAGTTCTGGCAAGAGTCGCCCGTGACGTTCGAGCTTGACGCCGAGCGCCCGACGGGCCCGCAAGTACTCCTGCGCATGTTCACGCAGCGCGCTCATGGCCTGTCACCTCCTGGCCACGGTGCGGCGAGTCCTCGAAGCTGATCGATGTCCACGCGCGCGTAGATCGCGGTGCTCTGCAGGCTGCGGTGACGCAGCACCTGCCCGATCCGCACGATCGGCACCCCGGCCCCGACCATCTCGCAGGCCGCGGTGTGGCGCAGCCGGTGGGAGCCGATCTCCGGGATCCCGGCGCGTCGGCACGCGCGACGGACCGTCGAGGCGACCGTCCCGGCCGCGATCGGCGCATACGGAGCCCTGGCTTGCAGGAACACCTCGCGCCGCTCGCTCGCCGGTCGCCCACACCGCAGATAGGAGGCGATCGCCGCGCCGACATCAGTCGGCAGCGGCAGCCGGTCCTCACGGCCGCCCTTGCCATGGATCACGAGTTCACCGGCGCGCCAATCGATGTCATCAAGCGTCAACCTGGCGATCTCGCCGCGCCGCAGCCCAAGCCGCAGCAGAAGAACGATCAGCGCGTAGTCACGCCGGCCGAGCGCGCGGCGGCGATCGCAGGAATCCAACAGCGCCCGGGCGTCAGCCCGACAGATCCCGCGCGGCAACAACGATGCGCGCCTGCCCCGCACCACCAGTGCCGCGTGCGACAGATCGGCCGCAAGCAACCTCTCGAGAAAGCAGAACCGCAAAAACGCCCGCAGCCCCGACACGAAGTACTGCGCCGCGGCCACCGACACCCCCGACTCAGCTTTGCGCAACACAGCACCCGTCACGTCAGCCGCCGACAGCCCGACCACACCATCCCGCTCCAACCCCACCAAGAACCAGCGCGCATGCGACACATACCCAACGATCGTGCCCGCCGCCAGACCCCGCTCAGACATCAGATACCGCTCAAACGACGACAACAGCAGATCAAGCGGCGAGGCCTCCGGCACCGGCGGCTCGCTCGCCAGCACCCCCAGCCCGTCCAGCACCACCAACATGCAGACCAGTCCCGGCCGCGACACCGCCGAACTCCGACACCCAGTATCGCGCTGCCACACCAGGAACTCATCAACCCGCTCGCGACTCAAATCCGCCGCCGACAACCCGCCCGCCTGCAGCCAACGACTCAGCCGCGCGACCTGGCGCAGCTGATTCACCGTCGTCAACGGCGTATAGCCACGCTCCAGCAACTCAGCCGAAAACGCCTCAGCGAACGGCGCCAACGGCCCCGCCATCAACACCCTGCAGACTCTGCTCGTTGGCCGGCCCATCGTCTCCTCCTTCTTCGAGAACAAGAAGGACGACGATCGCCGGAACCACCGGCGTTATGCCGACATCTACGCGGCGATCAACCCGGTCTGCGAGGCATCCCTACCCAACATCGGCATAACGACGACGTCGGCATATTCATGTTTGTGCCGACGTCGGCACAACCACGATTTGAGGCCGTTGCTCGAGTCCCTCGGGGTCGACGCCGTTCCGCGCGCGAGGGACGTCGTTGGCGCGGTCCAGGCAATCGTCGGCGAGCCGAAGACCGAGCACGGGGTCGCGCGGATCCGGACGGTTGTCGAGTTCCTCGGGCCGCGGTTCCGGTTCGGCGCAGACGCCGAGCGCGAGCTCAAGCGCGCCGACCTCGCGACCAACTTCGGCGAGCTACTGGACCTCGCATGGCTGCCGGCGAGCAAGGGTGGCTGGGAGGCGCCTCGTAGGCTCCACCGGACCACCTGGCGTCTGGCCATCGAAAGCAACGGCAACTTCCTCGAGCTGCCGGACCGACCGGTACAGCAGCCCAACGCCGACCTGCTTGAGCTGCTCGGCGTCGAGCTCGCGTCCGAAACCCGAGTTGGTGATCGAGCACCTACTCGCCTCTGCCGCGTCCGGGGTCGCCGTTCGCAAGCGTGTCTACGAGGCGCTGGATGGAGCTTCACGCGACGAGCTCGCACCGCTCCGGGAATGCAAGTCTGTCCTGGTCAATACGGATCCGGTGGTGTACGCGCAACCAAGTGATGTCGTCCGAAACCCGGGCCGCCTTCGCGGACACGTCTACGCCCTCCCACCGGATCTCGGCTCCTACCACGACCTGACGGCCGCGCTCGATATCGCGGAGGTCCCGTCGGCGGACACCTCCCTTACCGTGCTCCGGAGGATCGCGGACTCGGTTGAAGGGGTTGCGAGCAGCGCCGACGTCGCCGCCGTCCAGCAGTGCTGGCGGATTCTCGACCAGTCGCTCGAGGCGGAATCACTGGAAGGCGACAGCGGGCTCGCCGGGCTCGAGGCGCGGATCGAGTCCGAGTTGTGGGAGATGCCCTGCTGGCCGGACCGCTCGGGCGTCCTCAGCGCACCAAGCAAGTTGTGCGTAGACGACCTCCCGGCCCTCCGCCGTCACTTCGACGACGCAGTGATACGGCTGCTGGTTGATCGTCCACGGACCGGCCTGAGAGCGCTTCGGGCGGCTGGACTTAGATTCCTGTCCGAAGTAATTGACGAGGCTCTCGTCGCGGTACCGAACGCGCGGGCCAACAACGAGCTCGAGAAGCGGCTACGCACGCGATATGACGCGTTGGCTCGCGTCGTGTCGCATGCCGACCTGCCGCCCGAGCGGCTGGACGACCTACTCGGGTTTGACTTCGTGCTCGTCAACTCGATCACCCTGCACCGATCGATCACCGACCCGCCGATCGATCTCGGTGAGCAGACGGTCACCGCGTTCCTGGACCGGGATGGCCGCCGCCTGTTCGCCAACGAGACGTGGCGCGAAGCACCGACGGAACTCGCCGTCGCAATAACGCACCTGCTTTGCGCCGACGAATTCTCTCCGGGGACCGCGTCGAACATCGAGAAGGTGCTCTCAGCTCCCAACGCTAGCGCCGCACACACCGCTCTCGACCTGTTGCAGATCGCGCGCCTCGGCGACGACGTCGATGCCGGCGACGGTCCGGCCACAGAAGAACATAACGTCTTCGGCGACGACGACGAGACGTTGGACGAGGACGACTTCATCCACACCGGCACGACCGACCACGGTGATCACACCTCTGACGATGCCGAAACCGACCACGAGGAGGAGATTGACGCGGACGACACCGCCGACGCGCCCGACCGCGCAGCCGACGAGAGCGAAACCTGGGACGACGCAGAGGCCGAGGACAGCGAGGCGGATGCGGACGAGTCCGCGCAACCGACGACTGGGCAAGCTGATGCGGACGGCGAGCCCCAAGGCGGAACAGGAGTTGGATCGCGCACCGATCCCGCCGGTGGCCGCGGACCCGACGGGGACGGGGCCGGAGGCCCAGGTGCCTCGCGCGACGGTGCCGGGGCGCGCTCTGGGGGAGTCGGCGGCTCTCGGCTGATCGGAGCAAGCGCCGAGGGCGGACGACACTCCTCGTCCGCCAACCCCTCGGACATCCCTTGGCGGATTTGGGTCAGTGGTGGTCGCGGGGCGCAGCAGGACCGCGTGGAGGAGCGCGGGCCGCGCGATTTGGATCGGACGGTCGAGCTTGCCGGAATCGAGCGAGTGTTGCAGTACGAGTCGGACCACAATCGTTTGGCCCAACCGACGCCGCGGAACACGGAGGGCTACGACGTCGAGTCCTGCGCAGGTCCGAACAAGCCGGTGCTGCGGCGTATCGAGGTGAAGGCGCTCGGGGGAACGTGGGAAGCGGAGTGGGGGACGGCCGGGCGCCCACCCCAGATGACCGGTCCTCAGTTCAGGATGTCCCGCGACGATGGTCGCCATTGGCTGTATGTGGTCGAGAACGCGTGCGACGACGATGCGTGGTGCATCTACCCGATCCAAACCGTCGGGCAGAAGGCGAACCGGTTTCTGATCGACCACGGGTGGAAGGAGGCGGCCGAGCGCCCCGCCGGGCCAGGCTTCATTCGGCAGACCCGGCCCGAACCGATTGCGCCGCCGTTGCCCGACCCGTCCGCTGCGCTCTTCGGCCCCGACGATCGTGACGCCGGCGACGTCCCGTTCTTGACTTGGCCCGAGCTGTCTCGAATCGGCATCACCAACAGCGAGGAGACGGCGACGCGGTGGTTCACGTCGCCGACGGCGGCCGAAAACGGCGACTTCGCAGTCCAGCAACCCGACGCTGCGATGAGCCCGACGCTACCGCGCGGCGCGATCGGCGTGTTTCGTCCGACCGCTGACGGTCTCGACCCGGACGGCGAGATCGTGATCGCCGATGTGGCGCCTGAGTGCGAGCCCGTCGAATATCTAATTCGCCGGGCGCATGTTGTGCGCGACGGCGACGGTGCCTTCGAACGGCTGCTCCTCAATGTCGAGGTGCCCGGTCGTGGAGACGAGTACGAGTTCGCCGATCCTGACGCCGAGGCCCGGGTCGTGGCGGTACTGGTGGATCACCAGGAGATATGACGGCTCGAACGTTCGGACGCCCGCTCGACGCATCGACGGCAGTTGAAATGCCGATCGGCTCCGCGTCGAGACGATCGGTCGGCGATCGGGCTCGTGGCCGACGAACACCACGTCAATCTTCAGATGGTGTTCGCAACGACCGCCGCCCGTCGGGAGGCAACCCAGTAGCGGTCAGAAACCCGCCACGTAAGACTGCCGCGCCACTTAGCGACGGTGTAATTTGCGTGTCCACATCGGACGGCCGGGGCCAGAGGAGTCGGATGAGGTGACTGCGCAGACGAAATCGCTTGGCGGCGGGTCGAGCGCCGTCGCCGCGTCATCGCACGCGGCGTGCGCGCGTTTCCGCGGCACCGATCCGCTCGTCACCGGGATGACGCGGCGCAAGCTGGCCAACGCGCGTCGGAAAGGCGGACGTCGGGCGGGCATCCCCGAGGCACGGTGGATGCGAGCGATGACGTTCGAGCGCCTCGTCCGCGACGAGCAGTTCGCGAGCGAGGTCGCGACGACGAGCGTCGGCAGCCTCGGGCTCGATCGGCCGACGGAGGTCGTGATCGCCAACGCCCACGTCAACGTCGAAACGACCGCGACACTTCTCGGCGACGCACACCGCCGGGCCGTGCAGGACGGGTGCGGCCACGCTGATCCACGGCCTCGCCGTGCCGTTCGTCGGTTTCGAGGACACCTGCGGGCCACCGACGTCAAGCCCGACTTCGCCGTCGTCGCGCCGAAGACCCGCAGCGAAGGGTCCGGGTCGTGGCTCATCGTCGGCGACGCCAAGGACTACGAGCGGCTCCGCTCGCGCATCGACGACACGCGGCTGCTCAAGGGGTTCCTGCAGGTCGCGGTCGGCGCCGAGTCGTGCGCAGCGTGGTCGCGGCTCCCGGCCGGCATGGAGGTCCACCAGCTGGGGCGTGCTCGCAGTCCCGCGCAACGCGTTCCTGCAGCCTGAGGCGCTCGTCGAGGACGTCGCCGACCACCGCAGCGAGGTGCGAATGCGGATCGCCGAGCGGCCGACCGAGGCCGCCAGCACCCGATACGACGCGACCACGCCGATCGGCGACTTCGTCGCGCACCTGCAGGCGACGTTCGATCCCGGCATCGTGCCCGACCTGCACGCTGTTCGCCTATTGTCGCGACGAGCTGCGTCGCTCCAGCGACCCGACGGACCTGCTGGTCGAGCTCGGCATCCCGCCGGACATCCGGCCACACGTCGATCGGGCTGGTCGACGGCAGCGGCAGACCGGGGCTCGGCACCCGCGTCCGTCGTCGCGAAGATCCAGGCCACGCTCAACGGGCGCGGCCAGGACACCGGACAGAAGCGCATCGACCCGGCCGGCCTGCCCGGCACCGTCAACGTCGTGATCGCCAAGTCCGACGCTGCGGCGCTCGGCGTCCACGGGATCGCGACCCAGCGGGTCACGGCGTCCGGTCGGACGACGTGGAAGACTCGCGGTATTCGACGACCCGCAGTACGCCGGCGACCCGGCAGGCCGTCATGAAGGTGCTCGGCAAGGATCTCGCGGCCGCGATGGCCGAGATGCGCAAGGAGAACAAGGCTGCGCCCGCACCCGTCCACCTCGTCGTGCCGGACAAGGTGACCGCCGACGTGCTGGTGTCGATCGCCGACAACCTGGCCGGGGTCGAGCTGAGCCGGCTCCGCTGGGAGCGCGACAAGCGATGGGCCGGCCGGCGCTGACGTTCAACGGCGAGCCGGCGACGATCCCGCGGAAGCTGCCCGAGTCGGACCGAACCGCGGTGTCGTTCCTGCTCGAGGAGGATCGCGCTCGAGCGTTCAAGGTCCGCTCGCCGATCGTCGACGCTCGCGTGGCGCTCGCGCGCCATCTGGTCGCCGGCGGTCCGGCCGTCGAACTCGCTCCGCCTCGACTACCTCGTCGCCTGGGCCGACGCCAGGACGCGCGTCGATCACCGCGCGCTCGCGGACGCGATCGAGGCGCTCGGAGCACACCCCCGGCGCACGTCTGACGAACGCGACGTCCGACCGGATCCACAAGGCGCTCAGCGGCGGGCAGGCGGCGCTCGCGATCGCAGCGGTCCCGCCGACCCGGAGACGTACACGAGCGCTCGTCGAGGCGAGCTCGCCTACAAGTGCGCGATCCTCGACCAGGCGCTCGACGCGCTCGACCGCGTCCCCGATTCGAACCTGCGGATCGCGTACCGCGCGATCGAAGGCGACGCGCAGGCCGTCTGGCGCCGGCGGCTTCGGCTCCACGCGTCCGACCTCGTCCGGTTCGGACGGACCTACCGCTGGTGGCGCAACTCGCAGGTCCCGTCGATCGAGAGTGACGCGCGCTGCGACGCTCAGCTGCTCGCGCTGACGAACCCGCGGGCCGCCCACGACCTCGCGACGTCCGCCGGAACGCGCGAGGTCGCGTTCGCGACCGTCGTCAGCTCGACCCGATCGTGCTCGACATCGAGTCGCGCCGGATCGGCGACGGCGAGCCGGATCGTGCTGCTCCACGTCAACGATCGACCGTGCGTCGAGGCACACGTCGGTGATCGTCGACACGCAGGTTCAAGGGGAGCTTCAAGATCGACGGCCTGTCGATCGGACCGCTCACACGCGAGGACTCCGGACGATCCGACCCGCCGAGTCGGCTCCGGTGGGATCCGGCGGCCGACGCATCGGTCCAACCGGGCGACCAGCTGATCGTCGCGGACTTCGCGTGGTTCTCGGATCATCAAGGGCAACCGGTTCCTCAACGTCGACCGGCCGACCCCCGACGACGACTCGGCCCCGACACTGACGTGCGACGCCGACCTCCTACGCGGACGACCCCGACGACTCACCAGTACTGCTGTCGACCGCACGAGGTCGCCGAGGCCGAGTGGTCCGACGAGCTCGCCGACCGCCGGGCGCGCGGTGAGCTCAACCCGGAGCGGTGGCCGCCGGTACGCGACGCCGACGCGTTCGAGGTCGGTACGCCGGTCGGCGCCGCGACGGGCGACCCCACCGAACCTGTCCGCGCGCCGTTCCCGACGGCGTCACGATCGACGACCTCGACTGACCGTGGCGCTCAGCGTTCCGCCACCCACCGTTGCGGGCGCCGACGGGGTCCACCACGCCGCCGCCGCGGCCGGGAACGCCGCCGTCGCCGACGAGGCGATCGACGTGCTGCGCGAGGCGCTCTCGCCGGCACCGCGCCGATCGACCGGATCCTGCTGAAGGCGGCGGCCGGCGCCGGCAAGTCGTACGTGCTCAGGCGACTGGTCGTCGACGCGGTCGCGCATCCGCGACTGCGCCCGCGTCGCGATCGTCGCGTTCACGAACAAGCAGACCCAGGCGCTCGCCGGGCCGCTCGGAGACGAACTCGGGCAGGACAAGGTCTGCCTGTTCGTGTCGAGCGACCGGCTCGACGACGTCCCCGACGACCTGTTCGACCGCGCGACCGTCGCCACGACGACCGACGACATCCCGGACGACTGCCAGGTCGTGATCTCCACCTGCCACAAGCTCGGCGCGTTCGGCGAGCGCAGACGCCAGGACGCACACCTCGGCGCCGGCGACGAACGGCGAGACGCCCTACGACGTGCTGTTCGTCGACGAGGCGTGGCAGATCCCGCACCACCTGTTCGACAAGGTCAGCAGGTTCGCACCGATCACCGTCGGCGTCGGCGACGTCGGCCAGCTCCCGCCGCTCGAGGCCGGCACGAACCCGTGGCGCGGCGACCCCGGCTACAACCCCTTCCGCGCGTGGCCGACCGACTACGACGACGACGCCCGCACGTGGAGCGCGCGAGCTCCCGGCCGTCTGGCGACCGGCCGCCGGCCACCTCGCACTGTGGCGCGCGTTCTACCCCGAGTGGGGCACCCTCGAACTGCGTCGCCGCACCCGGCGACCGGACGCTCGAGACGGGCGATCTGACGGGGGCCGCGGCGGACATCTGGGCGGCAAGTCGGCACCGGCGTCCCGACGCTGCTCGAGGTCGACGGGCTCCCGGACCCGGAGGCGGCCGACATCGACCTGCCGCTGATGGGCGAGGTCGAAACGCTGCTCGACGAGCTGTTCGCGCGCCGGGTTCACCCTCGTTGAAACCAGGTACGACGACGACCGGTCGACCCAACCGGCAACAAACGCAGGACGCGTCCCGGCGGCAGGGGACCGAACCCGCTCGTCGCGATCCTCGCGACGCGCAACCAGGCCGTCGACGACGCCGCCGACGCGGTCGACCGGCTGCGGGACAAGCACTCGCTGACCGAACGCGACCTGCTCAGCTCGACCGTCGACTCCTACCAGGGGCAGACGAACGGCATCACCGTCGCGGTCCACCCGCTGACCGGCGCCGTCGCGCTCGACGAGTTCAACTCCGCGTTCGGCCGCCTCGCCGTCACGTGCACCCGCGCGACCCACGGGCTGCTGATGGTGACGCGGCCGGGCCTCGACCTGCTGCTGGACGAGGCGCCGGCGCGGCCCGGGACGCCGTTCGGCGAGCCCGGCAACCGGCAGCTGCCGCGCCAGACCCACCAGCGCATCCTCGCCACGTTCGCGCGGGGGACGTTGACCGTCCGCCGACGTCCCCGGTAGAAGGGCTTAACGGTTGTGGGATCCTGCCCTCATGGCCGAACGTAACCGACGTGTCCCCGAGCCGCTCTCGCCCGCGGTCGGCGCGCGGATGTCCCGCACGCGTGGTCGCGACACAGCGCCGGAGCTGACGCTCCGGTCACTGCTGCATGCGAGAGGACTGCGCTTCCGCGTCGATCTCGCTCCGCTGCCGGGGTTTCGTCGCCGTGCCGATGTGGTGTTCACACGCGCGCGAGTGGCGGTGTTCGTTGACGGTTGCTTCTTCCACGGGTGTCCTCAGCATGCGACCTGGCCGACGCACAACGCCGAGTTCTGGCGGAACAAGATCGAGACGAACCGTCGACGCGATCGAGATACAGACCGGAGATTCGCCGATGACGGCTGGGTTGTCGTGCGCGTCTGGGAGCATGAGGATCCTGCCCGAGCGGCCGAGGAGATCGAGGAGGTCGTCCGGCGTCGGGCCAAGTGAGCCGGAGCCTACGCGGCTCGGCCGATCTCGCCCATCCGGTCGCGGTGCTCGGCGACCGATTCGAGGAACCCGCGTGGGAATCGCAGGCTTGACCGCCGCGCCCGCTCCAGAAAACCTGCGGCTGCGCGCTGGGTCAACGGCTGCGGCTCGTACTCAAAGAAGTCTCCCAACCGACGGAACGGCTCGACAACGGGCCACATTGAGACGTCGACCGCGCACGTCGCTTGGGCTGTTCCCCAGGCTGCGTTGGGCCATGGGCGGGAGCGGTCACGATCAGATGCCTCCGCCGTCCAATCTGTGCGGCTGAACGAGAGCCGACGTCCGAGCCAGGCGGCCACGGGTACGCTCACTGCGTTGCCGACGAGCTTCCACCGGGGCCCATTTCGGCGCTGCGGATCATCGACTGCGGGCGCGGTCCAGTCAGACTCGAAGCCCTGCAGCCGTTCCGCGTCCCGTAGATCCGGCGTGACCAACGAGTCTCCTCGTCGCCCACGCATCCACACCGCCGGTGGCGACGGGATGCCGATGGTCGACCCTCCCTTGAGCGTCGGGACCGCGTCGACGGCCAGGCCGAGTCCACGGAGTCCTTCCGTCCAGTAGAAGCCGTAGACGGAGTCGGGCAGTAGCGGCGGTTCGGCCGGGTCGGTGTCCTCCCCGAACAGCACGGGCCGCGGGTCAGCGGTCCTCGACGCCAGCAACAGGACGCGTTGGCGGCGCTGAGGGAGGCCGAACGCTCGCGTGTCGACGACCCGATACGCCCACATGTAGCCGCGGCTCGACAGCATCTCCGTCAGGTGCGTCATCGCTCGGCCGCGCTCGAGCTGCAACATGAACGGGACGTTCTCGAGCAGTAGCCAGCGTGGTTCGTGAGCGGCGTGATCGAGCAGCCGGAATACGTGGTCGACGAGCCCTGATTGTCGCCCGCGGATCCCCGCTGTCCGTCCAGCTTGGCTCAAGTCCTGGCAAGGAAAGCCGGCCGTGACGAGGTCTACGTCTGGCAGGGCCTCGAGCGTCGTCACATCGTCGTGGAACGCGATCTTCGGGAAGTGGTGGCCAAGGACCCGCGCTGCTGCGTGGTCCTTTTCGCACAAGAGCAGCGTCCGATGCCCGGCCTCATGCAGGCCAAGCTCGATTCCGCCGATGCCCGCGAATAGTCCGGCGACACGGAGCACCTGCGGCCTGGGGTCATTCCGCGTTCTTCTCACCGCCGGAGCAGTATGCGCGGTCGAGTGGACGGCACCGCAGTGTCGAGCTCAAGAATGCGAGCATCGACCTCACCTCCTCGGCGAGTCCGAGGCGATCACCGAGGTGAGGCGTCTTCGGGTATCAGCGGTCTCGAGGGGGCTGGTAAGCGGCAGCTGCAAGGAACTCGGTCAGCAGGGGTCCGATATACGTCGGTGGCACGATGCCGACGCGACCCACGGGGAGCTCGGTGAATCCCGGCTTGTCGGTCACGTCTTGCGGACCCACGGCGACGGAGACGATCTCCTGCGCTAGCCCGGCCTCCGCTTCAGCCGCGTAGGCTGCCGCCGCGCGATAGCCGTCGCGGGCCACCACCGACGGATCGAGGGAGTACTTGCAGTCAAGCAAGAGCGCCGCCTCGCCAGGTCGTACGAGCGCGATGTCGGTACCCAGGGGCCCTCCGGCGCCCGAAACACCGGCGGCAGCCGAGGCGTACGGCGACGCGACGTCGTAGTAGGTCCACATCCCAGCCGCTTCGAACCACATATCCCACAGCCGGCCCGACCCGTCGACAACCTCGAAGGCCGGACCAGCGCTTGTTGCCGAAAGGGGGCGCAGCGATACGTACGAGTGGCCCCGTTCGCGCAGGGCGCCGAGGAAGACCCCGAGGACCGCGAGGTGGAACAGCCGCCAGCGTTCTTCTGTCGGTGCGATCAGTCGCCTGGCAAGGTCGAGTAGGCTCGCCTCGTCGAGCGCGACCAGCTCGATTGCCGCGTCGGCGAGCGCCGTCCACGGTTCGCCTTCGGCGCGGACCATCTCCAGATCCACGCGATCAGGTCGTGCGCTCCGCGCACTCGCGACGGGTTCGATCTCGAGCAGGCTCTGTGCGATCTCGAGCTGCGCTCGGACGGCCTGATCGACCCCGGGCGCGGAAGTGGTTGCGGAGCGCCGGATGTCGGCGACCCTTTCGATCGTCCAGCGCAACGTCGTCAGAAGCAGTGTGTCGGCGACCCGCTGCTTCGGGCGGCAGACGAACTCGCTGGGTGGCCAGCCCAGGATCCTAGTCTGTGACCACGAGACTCCGGAACGAAGAGCAGGGCCTATAACCCGTGTGCGATGCGTGATGGCGGGGAGCGCCTCGATCCATTGCAATTCCATTGTCGGCCAGCGCGCGATCACCGGTTCGAGCTCGGCGAGTAGGACGCGCATCGCCCGGCGCTCCGAATCCCGGGCGCTCCAGTGGCGCTCAGCCGGGATCGCAGCGACAGCCTGCCATAGTTCACCCCTGCTGCTCCAGCCCTCAAGCGCCTCGGCGAGACCTTCCGTGGGAATCTGAGGCCTCAGACCAGCGAAGGCAGCAACTTCTCCAACCACTCCCAGGCCTTTGCGTCTATCAGTGTGGTTTGGTCTGCGATCTGCGCGTGCAACTCCCTACGCCGGGCGTCGTCCAGTCGGGCGATCCACGGGCCGGCGGCGAGCAGGTAGGCCTCGGTGAGCAGCGTGGTGAGACGTCGATCCAGAAGCGGTGCGCCAGTGTGCCCGTCGCCTGTCGGGTCCGATGGATCGTTGCCCGTCTCGGAATCCTCAGGGTCGAAGCTTTCATCGTGGAGGATCTCGCCGGCTGAGCGGAGATACTCGGCTGCTCGTAGGAAGATCGCGGGCCCGAGTACCAGTTCTGAACTGAGGTGAGCGTCGTACAGATTCGTCAGCGCACCGCGAGCCGCCACCGGAAGCTCCGGGAAGTGCGCGTCGAGCGCGAGCCGCAGCTGCTCGGTATCCAATGGCGGGATGGGGATCCTGATGAAGCGCCGGCCGAGTGCCTGCCCGAAGCGAAACACGCGCTGGGCATCCGTCGCGTTGTAGCTGCCAAGAAGACGCCAGTCGACCCCGGCGAGCACCTGTATCCGTTCGGTTCCGATGTCCTCGTCCGACAGGCCAAGTCGGCCGAGGTCCTCTGCATCGCTGCCGGGGAGGTCGTTCCAGCCGAGCACGACTTCCGGTGCGTCCGAGGCTGTCGTCGCGGGACCTAACACGACCTCCTGGTCCGAAAGCCACGTGAGCAGTCCGCCGAAGATCTTGTCCATATCTGCGCGGTTGGCTTCGTCGAGAACGAGCCAGTGATCGCGTCGGATCGCCTCAAGGACGCGACCAGGGCGAAACCGTAGGTGTTGGTTTTCGTCGATCGTTTCGCCGCCCAGAAGCTCGCGCGTGGTCCAACTCTCGTCGGGAGTCACCCAATCCGCACCCGAGGGCGAGGTGAAGAGTCCGTACTGCTCCGGATTGGCGGTCGCGTCAGCGATGATCTCCCGCAGGAGCGAGGTCTTGCCGGTACCCGGGGGACCCACCAGCAGGACGGCTCGATTGGTGGCGATTGCCACACGAATCATCCTCCGGATCCGTGGCTCCAGCTGGATTGGGATGTCGACGCTGGGGACCATCCGGACAGGCAGTGGCTTGGACCGTTGGGCGTCTTCGTCGTCTTCGTCGACCTCGACGAGCTCGGCATCCGGGAACGCCTGTTCGATGTTGTCCCACCATGGGTAGCCGCGCGCCGCTACGAGGTGGCTCACTCCCCATCGACCGTCATCATCCTGCCCGCACGCCGCGAGTGCCCGCGTACTTCGCCCGGGGCCGACGTGCTCCGTGGCGTTCTTGACGAACGCATCCGCCGCCACCTCACCTGCGAGGAAGACCCAGGTGAGGACCGGCCTCCGGGCGGCTCCCTGGCTGAGACGCGGGGTGATCTGCTTGCTCTCGCCGATGAACGTCGCGTTGACGCGCCCGACGGGCATGCTGAAGTAGTCCGAGGTCCAGGCGGCGAGCTCTCGGTACTTGTGACCGCTGAGGCCACGCAGATCGATCCTCTGGGCGATCTCGTCGAAGATGGTGCCGGCGTGGGTGACCGTCCAGTTCACCGGCCTGATCCCCGGAGCGTCGCTTCTGGCTGTCCCACGTTGGCGAGGACCGTAGCGGGAACGTCAGCGCTACACCAGCTTCGGGCGAGCCGTTGCGTTTGGCGGAACAGGACTCGTCCGGATCTAATCGACGGGTTCTTGCGTCGCCGATTCCGAGGTTCCTAAGAATACGTCGTCCGGGCCGCTCTCGCTGCTACGGAGTACGAATACGGTCCATGATCTTCAGCCAATTCATGAAGTTAATCAGCGTCGCTTCCTGTTCCGCCGTCGGTGGGTCTGGGCTGAAATGCATGACATCGTTTCGAATCTCGCGCACCTCATGAAATGCCTTGACGAACTCAGCACGGTCGACAGGCCAGCTCAACCGAGTCCAGTTCCCGTCCTGCTCGACGATGCGTCCGATCTCGCCCAGGCTGAGATCGCTCACGGATTCCACTGTCCGTGACGAATCGTCCGGGTCGACGGCCTGAGCAAGCTCGGCTGGTTGGAACCGGGTCGCAAGGGTCCGACGAAGCAATCGCTCGATCTCGCCAAGGAGTAGAAACGGCTTGGCCAATGTCGCGAACTGGTCGCTCAGGTCCGCCGTAGTCACGATGCCAGCGAGCTTTCGATCGGAACCGATGACGAACACGAAACCTTGCTCCGTGATGGTCGGGATCAACGAAATCAGGTCATGGTCGGATTCGACTGGATTCGCTTTCATCGTCGCGTCCGCCAACGTGAAGTCGCCACCACAGAGCGCGGCGATCGCCATCGACTGCCAGCTGACCGCGCCGACGAGCTGCCGGTCGCCAGCCATGACCGCGAGTTGCGAGTAGTCGTACCGGAGCATCAGCGCTCGGGCGAGGCCGAGATCGGCATTTCGTTGAATGCTCGCCACTCCCGATGACGCCGATTCGAGACTGCTTACCGTCAGCGAGGTCTCGGCTTGCGACCCGCCGTCATCTGCCGTCGCCGTTCCCCGGCCGGCCTCCTCGGTCGGGGCTAGCGGGGTCGCCAGCGGTAACTGAATTCGCTGATCGATCCATACGGCTGTGAACGGAGGCTGGCTGGCGAGCCCGTGGCTGTCGAGAGCTTTCTCGATCTGATTCACGACACGAACACCGCGGCGCTCGGCGCCGAAGTACCGAAGCAAGTCTCGGACGCTGAGCTCGACAGGCGACCCCCTGTGCCGCTTTCGCACGCGATTCAGCGAGGAAGGCGTCGAGCGGCGGCCGCCCAGCCGCGCCATTGCCAGCAGTTTCCATGGCCTCCGACGAATCCTATAGGCCGAAGCCGAGAGCGTGGGCCTCAGCGGGGATTCGACGCCACGGGATGCTGACGACGGTCTCTGGTCACGGGCGCACAGTGCTCGCGATGCTCGCCCTGGGGGGCCACAACGCCCAAAAGTCGGATCGCTCGTCGAGAAGCAAGCCCGCCGGAACGGCGTCGCACCGACCGTCGATGCTGTAGGTATCGTCCCCGCTCATGTTCACGAGCACGTCGCTGCCTCTCAGGGGCACGACAGACAACCCCGGCCTGCTCGATCTCGTCGATACGGGCAAGATCGTGGTTCCCCAGTTCCAACGGCCGTGGGTTTGGACCCACAATCGGACGTTGGCTCTCGCCAAATCCATCGCTCAGACATGGCCTGCCGGGTCTCTGCTTCTGATGGAGGGCGACCGTGGTTTTCCCTCTCGCGTTCTCGACTACGTACAGGCGCCGCGCGACCCGGATGCCGAGTATTCCGTGCTGGACGGGCAGCAGCGCCTGACTGCGCTCTACCTCGCCATCCACGGGCTCGCTCCGCGGCACATGCTGTACGTGCGGCTTGGCGACGTCGTAATGCGCGGAAGCGTCAATGAAGAAGACTTCGACGTCATGACGCGTCGAGCCTGGGGGCAGCGATATTCGACCGCCAACGAGGTAGCTGCGGCGCGCGTCATCCCATTGAGCGAGCTCGCAACCGAGGGTAGCTGGATCACGTGGCTCGGGCGGATCCCCGAGGCCGAACGCGATGCGTACATCGACGCGCGCGAGACAAAACTCGCGGGTCTCCGCTCGTACCAGTTCCCTGTCTCGATCGTCTCCAAGAATGCGCCGCTTGAGATCCTCACCAACGTTTTCGTGACGATCAATCAACAGGGTGTCCGTCTCGGCGCTTTCGATCTGATGGTGGCGAAGTCGTGGCTAGATCCGCTGACTCATCCGCCAGACGGTTACGACCTACGTCGCATTTGGCGGACCGCTGTCGGAGCCGACGGCACACCGGCGTCTCATCCGCGTTTGGCGAACTTCAACATCGATGGGATCTCGGCCCTGCGACTCGTCAAGCTGTTGGTGACGCCCGCGGGAAGTGTTGGGAACGCCGAGATACTCGCTCTCGACGGCGCTGCCGTTCGGTCAAACTTCGCAGTTGCCCTGAATGGTCTTGAGCGCATCCTTGAGATCCTGGAGACGGACGTCGCTCTTGTCCCGGAGTCTCTTCCGCCGGAGGCTGGCCTGTTGCCACTCGCGTACGTGGTCTCCCGCGAGCCCCAGGTCGCTTCCGATCCGGACAAGCGTTCCCGTATCGCTCGCTGGTTCTGGGCGAGCTCGTTCCTTCAGCGCTATGGCCGGGGTGGCACCAACACGCTGATTGGACCGGATGCGCTTGAGGCATTCGGCTGGATCTCGAGCGCCGAGGCCGAGCCTGAATGGATCTCCGGCTTCTGGGAGACATTCAAGGACGAGGACCTCCTTGAGTCCCAGGCCACGAATGAAAGCGTCCTGCGGGCCATCCTCACGCTTCAAAACGATGCGGGGGCGCGTGACTGGCGGAGCGGGGAGTTGATCCGAACCCTCGGCCGAGCACCGATTTCGGGGTCTGCCAAGCCCGTGTCGCGCCTCGAAGCTCATCATGTCTTTCCATCGGACAATCCCCTTCCGGACCCTACGGGAACGATCGGTGCCGACGTGGAGATCCCCGGTGATCACGATCTGGTCCTCAACCGTGTGTTGTTGCTCGGGAGCACGAACAGCGACTTGCAGGCCACGCCTCCCGATGCTCTCGCAGGTCGTGACGTGGACCTTGAGCTCGTTGCCACTCACCTGATCAATGTCCAGGCTCTCACGAGCTGGAGCGACTTCATCCAAGCCCGAGTCGCGGCCGTTCGCGACCAGATTGAGGCCGTGCTTCCGCGCCCCTGAGAGACACCGGAGGGCGCGGGAGGGCGCAAGTCTTGAGCATCACTGCGCCGATACGCCAAACCCGGTTGTCACGCTGGCAGGACCCGCCTCGCCGGCTCAGATCGAGAGCCGTCGGAAGCGTGGCCGCGCGCGGGGACGGCCGTCCGCCCTCACGATGCGGTTCGTGTCGGTCAGCCAGACGACCTGACGGCGTGGGGCGGGCTGGGCACGCGCGACGGCGTGCTCGGCCCGCGCCTCAGGCGGCGTCCCGTCGACGCACGATCCACTCCTCGAGGTCGGCCCGGCGGTAGCGCCAGTGCTTCCCGATCTTGAACGCCGGCAGGACGCCGCGGCGACTGAGGTCGAGGACGGTCGAGTGACGGAGCTTGAGCAGCTGGGCGACCTCGGCGGGTTCGAGGATGCCGAGCTCCGCCATTACGTCGATCGAGGTCTCGGTGGTCATTGCGAGGCGCGAGGAAGTGGAGGCGACTGTTGTTCAGATACAGCCTTGATCAGGTATTGCCCCGGCGAGGAAGAATCACGGCCGTCCTACGTGAAGACGGGGTAGGAGACGCCGAGCGCGTACTGGATCATCTGCTCGTACCGGCCCGCAGCGATCTCGTCGAGCGGATTGGCGCCGTTGAGGAAGTCGATGTTGCCGTCGAGCCACCAGCCGGCCAGCGCCTCTCCCTTGAGGTTGCGCGCCATCTCCTCGACGAAACGCGACGAGCTCGGTCACGCGCTGCGCCTCGAGCCCGGCCGGAGCCTGGCGCCGGCGAAGCCACGCCTGGATCGTCGCGGGCTCGGCCAGCGTCGCGCGAGCGATCTGCGCTTCGCTCAGTGGGACTCGGTCGAGCATCCCGATCAGGAGGTCGGCCGTCGCCATCGTCGGCGCGGAGTCGGAAGCCGTCATCGCACCCCCTGCCGGGAGGGACGATCCCATCCCCTTCGCCGGGCCATTATCCGCCGACGGCCCGAGCGCTTGAGCCCGGCGGCGAGCTCCCCGGTCGGGTCGCAGAGGCCGGCTCGGATTTCGATCGCCACGGTCCCAGGATACGGCCGGCAGTTGGCGATTCGACCGAGGTCGGCGGCGCCGTCGACATCCAGAACGGCTTGCGTGTTTCCCACGACGTCAATATCCATACCTAAGTCACCGTGCGAAATCGGGGTCTGGTCCGCCGGAGGCTCGTCGGGAAGCCCTGCAAACGCCAGGTTTCCGAGCTGGCAGGGCGCTCGAACCCAAAGGCGACTTAGAGCGTAGTTGGACGATTCGGGTCTAACTCCGCCGTTGGTCGCAGAAACCCCTGCAAAGGCAGACTATCCGGGCGACGGACGGCCCTGACCTGTAGCGGAGTTGGACCGACCTATGGCGTAGTTCCGGGCACCTATTGCGGTTCGCCAAGAAGTCGATCCAGCGCCTGCGGTATCTACGCAATAGCCCGCGACTACGGGCTGCCGGAGACGAGCAAGGCCAGTTACTTGAGGCCGTACAATGAATGCGCTCACAAGCAAGCATCAATATTTTGCAAGCTTATTCCCGCCCAGAACCGTTCAAGATCAGCGTCGGCAAGGCCCGTGCATCCGTGTCCATCGACGGCAGGCGCGAGCGGTCGTTCGCGGTTCGGCGCGTCGACGTCTTGACTCGTGCTGCGGCGGAGGAGCTGGTGAAGGAGGCTCGCGCCTCCCGCCGGCGGATCATGATCGCGTTCGAGCGCTCCTCGCCGGAGGCCCGGGCGTACCTGCGCGACCGGAGGGCGTCCTACGCCGCGGCGGACGGAGAGGTGTTCTTGTACGACCCGCCGCTGTATGTCGAGCGGCCGCCGCAACGGAAGGTCGTGTCGGTCGGTCCTCCGCCGGCTGCGCCGTTCGCCAACCGCGCCAGCCGCGTGCCGCGCTGGCTGCTCCTCCACGCGATGGAGCAACCGTCGTTTCGCGAGCTCGCGACCCGGCTCGAGCTGAGCGAGGCGATGGTCTCGCGCACGATGCGCGCTCTCGCCGACGACGGCCTGGTCGCGATCGGGACCGACCGGGCCGATGCTCGGCGCCGGCTCGCTCGGCTTCACGAGCCTTCGCTGCTGCTCGACGCGTTCGATCGGTCCGTGGCGCTGCGCCGGCCGTGGCGCGTCACCTGGGAGATCGGCGCACGCAATGCGCCCGATGCCATCAGGACGCTTCAGAAGACGGCTCGCAAGCTCGACGTGCCGTACGCGATCGGTGGGGTGGCCGGAGCCTCGCTCGCCGGCAGCGCTGTCGAGCCACTCGACGTTGTGGTCTGGATCCGCAGAGACGACGCCGAGCGCTGGGCCGACGAGCTCACACCTATCACCTCGAGGCCAGCGCCCGGTCGGGTCACGATGCAGCTAACTCGCGATCCCTTCGTCCTGTCACTCGCCAGCGACCGGGACGGGATCCAGATCGCCGACCCGGTGCAGCTCTATCTCGACTGTCGAGCGGAGGGCGAAGGAGCCCTCGAGGTCGGAGACGCGATCCGAGCCGACATGCGCTGGTGAGGCATGAGCCTTAATCGTCGTCATCGTCGTCATCGTCGTCATCGTCGTCCGGCACCGGCACGTAATCCATCGTCGCGGCGCATGCGGCGCATAACGTCTGGTACCAGCCCGAGGTAGTGCCGCTGCAGCATTCCCCGGGTTCGCCGCAACGCTCGCATGTCTTCGCTGCGCGCGTGGTGGCCTTCTCCACGAATTCCGTCGCCAACTTGACCCGCCGCTGCAGATCGTCGTGGCGCGCCCTGCCCTTCGGCGTCGCGAGATAGAGCTCGAGTCGCCGTTGCCACGCGTTCTGCTCGGCAACTGCTCGCGCCTTCTCGGCCGCAGTTGCGTCCTCTCGGAGTGCGGGCGGCTCCGGGTCGTTGGGATCGAGGACGCGCTCGCCGGAGTTCCAGTACAGCCGCAGCCCGCCGAACTTCTCCTTGACCTGGTAAATCTCGTAACGGGGCAGGAGCGCCGCGAGGTCGGCATCGAGTTCGGCCAGCAGTGGATACCAGCCACGCTCGCAACGGATCCAGCGTCCCCAGCCGTCGGGTATCCGAACGAGCATGCGGCGCAGCGCCTCGGCGTACTCGCCAGCGTCCTCCGGAATCTCCAACGCGTCGGCGAATTGCCGACCGTCCAGTCCGCGCGAGATCTGCCACATCGCTCGAGCCGCCGCCTGGATTCCCTCCGGGTCGTCCGCCGCGGTCGCGAGCTCGCCGATGGCGCTCGTGAACGCATCCCACCGGGCTCGGGCGTCCGCGGGCAGCGGCTGTGCGTCCTCGCCGGGAAGCTTGCTGTCGTCCGGATCGGTCATGAGGAGCACGTTACGACCCCCGCAGGCGGACTCTTCCCAGCTTGCATCGACCATCGTGACGGGCGACGATTTCACCGTCGTCGGCTTCGTCGCGCTCGCTCCGTTTGTCGCACGGTGCGGCGTCGCCGCCCGACCTCGGCCGACGCGCCGATTAGGCTGCGGAACGATGAGCAAGGGCAAGCGAGCGCGCCGGCCAGCCGGCCATCCCGCGAAGGTGGCGGTGCGGCGCGAGCGCGATGCCGCCAGGCGCTCCGGCGTCCCGGCCGGTCCGGACGGCTTTGCGCGCCGGATCGCCCGTCAGGCGAGCGAGCTGACGGACGCGCTCGATGCCGAGGTGTGGGCGTCGACGCTGCTCGGCGTGTTCTGGGATCAGCGGTACACGCTGCCGCTTGAGGAGGCGGCGTCGGGGGACCACAGCTGGATCTTCGGCGCCCCCTTGGTCGAGGCCCTCGCCGAGCTGGCCGGCGCAAGCGCACATATTGCGCTGAGCGTCATCGGGGTGGTGGATGACGGCGAGCTTGGAATGCGCGCCGCCGAGCTCGCCGACGCGCTCGACCTCGACCCCGCCAACGAGCTCCCCACCTGGCTTTACGAGGTCGGCGAGGCGGAGATCACGGGAGCCGCCGTGATGAGCGAGGACGTTTTCGACGACGCCTGCACCGTGTTCCTCGAGGCTCGTCATTCAAGCGGCGAGACGCACGCGGTCGGCGTCCTGATCGACAACAACCTCGGCATGATGGCGAAGGACGTCCTGCTGGCCGACTCGATCGATCGGGTCGCCGTGGTCATGCGCAGGAGCCCGCGACAGGACGGCGAGCTCAAGCTCGAGCGGATCGAGTCCGGCGTAGCGGCCGGACGGATCGACGCAGCGCTGGCGCTCACCGAGATGACCCTTGACCCACCGGTCGCCGATGACTACGCGCGGCTCCGGGCGCTGGCGATGTTGCGGGTTGACGAGGTGTCGAACGTCAAGCCTGTGCCCGAGCGCGAGGAGTTGCCGTACGAGGAGCGCGACCAGCTCCGCGACGAGTTCCTCCAAGCACCCGAGGGACAGGACTTCCCACCAGATGGTGATGAGGCGTACACCGCCTCGCTGGCGATCAACTTCTGCGCCGACTACGTCGACGGGCGACCGCTGCGCTGGAGCCCCGTGGTCGTCGAGCTCTTCATGGCCGACTGGATCCCGCGCAAGGTGCTCGCCGACGATCACCTATTCGAGCGCCTCCCTGCAGCGCTCGACGCATGGGTGCGCTTCGCGGGCCGCAAGTCGGGCACGCCCGAGTGGGCGATCGAGGCGACCCGCAAGGCGATCCCACGCTGGCAGAAGGCGATGATCGAGCGGGGCAGCGACCCCTCCGCCGGCGGTCCCGCGAAGCAGTTCCTGACCGCCGTGAAGGCCGCCGGCGTCGACGTCGAAGATCGCGAGTCGCTTGAGACCTTCATGGCCGGCTGGAACGCGCGTAGCGACGCGCAGTAGCGCCGGAGGTCGCGAGCTACGCGCGCGCGGTCTTGATGCTCTTCTCGAACCGGTCGACCAGACCGAGTAGCTGGTCGCACTCCCAGACCCGGCCCCACTTGCGCTCGTTGAGTCGGTTCAGGATTCCGGCACGCTCGAGCGCCTGCAGCGCGTTGCCAACGGCGACATGGGACTTGCCTGTCAGCGCCTGGGCGACCGCGACATCGATTACCGGCTGCTGAGGGAGTGCGCTCACGAGCTGCCGGACCGCGGCGTCCCGGCGCGGCTGGCCGAGAGCCTCGAGCCAGGCTGATTGGAGCTGTTCGATCTCGTCAGCGAGCCGCTCGGCCTCTGTCGCGGCGCGTGCGGTCGCATCGGCGAACTCGGCGATCCAAGCGCTGACTCCACCGTTGCTGAAGCCCGTGAGTCCCCCGATGTACGCCTTAGGCTCCGCGGCGAGGATGAGACTGATCGGCGGGACGTAGTGACGGATCTCGCCCCGGCGTCGCAGGACTGCGTAGATGAGCGCTCGGCCGACGCGGCCGTTGCCGTCGGCGAACGGATGGATGGTTTCGAACTGGGCGTGCGCGATCCCGGCCTGCACGATCGGCGCGAGATCCGTTCGGGTGGCGAACGCGCAGAGATCGTCGAGCAGCGGCCGGACATGCTCGGGCGGCGGCGGGACGTACGCGGCGCCGATCGGGTTGTAGTCGTTCCCGCCGATCCAATTCTGCGACTCCCGCACGACGCCGGCGATGTCCGCGTCTTGGGTAAACCTCAGCAGTGTCCTGTGAACGTCCTCAACATCGGCAACCGTGAGCGGATTGCCAGTCACCCCGATCTCGATCGCGCGCCTCATTGCTTCGACGTTTCCGAGGACTTCGGCGGCGCGCCCGTCGCGCTGCCCGCTCTCGGCCTGATAAGCGGCGCGCGCGAGGCGCTTGTGCGAGAGGTGAACGCCCTCGATCCGAGATGACGCCACGCTCTCCGACCGCAGCAGGTTCTGCGCGAGCGCTCCGAGCGTTGCGACGCGCGGCGGCGAGCTTTCGAGATGCTGCAGCGCTCGAGTCGCTTCGGTTACCGCCGCGACCGCATCGCCGTCGAGCGGGAAGTCGCGCTCCGCGATCTCATCGGGGATGAAGACCTGGTACGCCCCCGGCCGTCGCGCCTTGCGACCGCCGTAGGCGCCGGGGTCGCCGGGCCACAGACGTTTCTCGACGTGGCCGAGCGGGTCGGTCGGAACGGGCTGCGAGATGGACCGGGTCGTCACGAGAACCTTTCAGAGCTTCGGGAGATTTGTAAGGATAGATCAGGATCCTTACGGAACTAGCTGAGCAATGAAACCTCCGGCGGCTGGCTCGGGCAGATCTCGTGGCGCGTGGTCTACGGCCCGGCTGTCGGGCCCGAAAACGGGTACCAAACGGGTACCAAAACAAGCAAATCTGACCTCACGCAACCGGACCCAATTTCACGAAATCCCTGCAAAACCGCAGGTATCTAACACCCCTGAAGCGACTCATAACCTGAGGGTTAATAACCCGAAGGTCGCCTTCTCCGTCCCACCGTAGGGTCGCAGATTTCTGCCCCTTCCGCCGCGACATCGCAGAGCGAGACCGAACCCCGGGGAGACGCTTCCTGAGCCATCGAGCGTTCAGTCGGACTCGCTGCTCGTGTATCCCATCTTCTTGTACGCCTTCAAGCGTTTGGCGTACATGCGCCTGAGTACCGGAACGGCGTCGTCGACGTAGTCGTAGACAAGGGCATCGCGCTTGGCTGGATGGGCACGGTGAAGCCGGCCTGCGTACTGAACCACGGTCCCTTTCCACGCGATCGGCATTGTCAGCAGAAGCGTGTCCAGACGCGGGTCGTCGAAGCCCTCGCCGATGTAGCGGCCGGTTGCGACCACGAGGCGTGGCTCGTCGCTTGGGAGATCCGACAGACGTTGCAGCGCGGCGCGTCTCGCCTTCTGCTGAACGCCGCCGTGGAGCACGACTAGGTTTGGCACCTCGCCGTCAAGCTGGCCGGCGAGTCGGTCGAGGTGTTCACGGCGCTCGGTGAGGATCATTGGCGCACGGCCCTCGCGGAGTAGCCGGCGGGCATCGGACACGACGAGCTCGAGTCGATCGTCGTCTGCGGCGAGAGCTGAGTAGATCTCCTGGATCGAGGAGTCACGTGGGAGGACGTCGGGATTGAAGCTCGTATCCCGTCTCACGACGCGCAAGTCGAGCGCGTGGTGTTGATGAATGCTCGCCGCGTCGACGACATGACGGATCGGGCCGCATTGCATGCCGATGATCGGCTCATGGCCGTCTCGCCGATACGGTGTGGCCGTGAGGCCCGTGATGTAGCGGGCCGGGATGGCGGCTAGCACGTGCTCGATCGACACGGCGGGGACGTGGTGGCATTCATCGATCACTACGTGTCCGTACCTGCGGGCGAAGTCTTGAATCTCGCCGCGAGCGAGGGTCTGCACCATGGCCACGTCGATCTCCCCGGTTGCTCGTCGCCGTCCGCCGCCGATCCTCCCGATCGCCTTCGACGGAATGCCGAGGAACTCGGAGAGCCGCTCCACCCACTGCTCGACGAGCGGTTTGCGGTGCACGAGCACAAGCGTGGAAAACCCGCGGGAGGCGATCAAGCTAGTCGCAAGGACCGTTTTGCCCCATCCGGGCGGAGCGCACAGCACGCCCGTCTCATGGGCAACCATTGCATCGGCGGCCTGGCGTTGACTCGCGTTCAGGTTGCCCGCAAACTCAACCACGAGTGGTTCTCCGTCGATCCGTTGGTCATCCAGATCGATTACGACGTCGAGCTCCGCGAGCAGTGCCCGCAGATCGTCCAGGCAGCCACGTGGAAGCGCGAGGTGTTGACCCAGCTCCTCGAAGCAAGCAATCACGCGTGGGGTGCGTGCAACGGACATACGCATGCCCTGTAGCTCCATGAACATCGGATTCGGGAAGGTCGCCAAGCGTCGTGTCGCGTCTACGAGAACCGGTGGGAGCCCCGTGCGATCGATGTACAGCCGCTCGGCGAGAGTCGCCTTGACTCTGTCGGGCATCAGGGTGCCGCGCAGCCGATCAGCAAGCGTCCGAGAGGGGCGCCATGGGAGTTCGGGACGTTCGGTTGCGGCGCGGACCGCGAGTACGCGGTCCGCACCTGAATCCGCGATCAGTTCGGCGAGGCGATCCGGAGCGATCTTCGGTACCGAGGCGAGGAACGACCACTGGTCTCGGTGCGGTTCTAGCTCCTCGTCCAAGAACTCGGTGTTGCCAAGTTTGCGAGCCTCCCGTTGCAACGGCAGCGCAATGAGGTTTCCGAAGCCGCCGTTGGGAAGCGCGTCTTGGCTCGGGAAAAGTCGGTCGTAGGACGCGACGCTGAGCGCCGCGCCACGCGCCATCGTCTCCGTGAGGATGTAGAACCCGAGCCGGCGAGCATCGGCGGCTGCGACAGAGTGGGTGAAGAAAAACCACACGTGCGCACCGTTTCCGGAGCGCGAACGCTCGATTGTCGGCTCGAGGTCCAGCGAGCGGCACGTTTCCCTGACTGCTCGCGCGTCGGCACCCCACGATGAGCCGTCGAGATCGATCGCAAGCAATCGGCATGTGTCATCCCGAAGCAGTGGGTAGATGCCTACAACTACGCGGCCTTGAAGATGGGCTAGCAGCTCGCGATCACCGAGCGAGGCGAACGTCTGGTTCGTGCAGCTGCCGCAGCGGACCTTCGGCTTGTGGCAGACGCCCGGTTTCCACTCGTTGCCGCAAAGAGGCGAGTAGCCACTGCGTCCCTTGGCGCGGTTCTCCCAGCGCACCGCGAACACATCTTGTCGCCCGCGGAATAGGTCGCGGAAGAGCTCGATTTTGGAGGCCGCTGAGAGCTCAGTCCCGCCGGCCGCTCGCGTGTCACTGTGGCCGGACGCACGGAGCCGGTTCAGGTCCGCGAGCTGCTGGGTGACGACTTCCCGTCGCTGGTCTAGTTCCGTCAGTCGCGCCTGCGCGTCAGCGATCTCGGCGTCTACGTTCCTCAGCACGACGCCATTCTGCAACCTGCCTCGGTCTGAAAAGCCATCGCGACACCGAGCGCTGCGGAGCTCCTTCTCGGATCACTCGCGTCGGTCACTCGCGACGGGCGGGAGCTAGGGACCCCGACCGTCAGAAGACGATGTACTCGCGGACCCAACGGCGAAGCTCGGGGTCGTCGAAGAGCAGCGACAGGAGCCCTGATTCAAATTCCCTGCCGAGCTCAGCGACGCGGGTGAAGACCGGAGAGTTGGAAGCATCGTCGACGCCGAGGTCATTGAGATGTCTGCGCTGATCGCCGTCGTCGAGGATCGCGGAGGAACTCGTCGTAGGCGCTGAGCGTCCGGACTCCGGGATCGAGCGCCCCATGATCGGCGAACGCATCAGCGATCCGATCGAGAGGAGGGACCGACATGCGCTCGTCGAGATGGTCGAGCATGGCATCGGTCGGACGGCGGTAGCACTCGAGGACCGGGAGGAGTCCGCCAGCAAACAGCGCCTTGCGAGACAACCGTAGCTTTGCATTTCGCAGACCCCAGCCCTCGCCCTTACGAGCCCTCATCTTGCTCTCGAAATCGACCGCGATCGTCCGCCGGTAGCGGATCACGTCGTTGAGCAGGAATCGAGGCGGCCGGTACTGCTTGACGTTCGCGTCGAGATAGCCGGCCAACAGCGCTCGCCGTGATCGGACGTACGTCTCATCCCCGCATACCGGCACAGATTCGAGCATCAGAAGCATCCGCCGCGTGAGGTTGGTGTTGCTGTCCTCGTCTCGCCCGATCTTCTCGCTCAGATCGTCGAGCCAGACCTGCCTGTTGAAGATGTCCTCTTCGCCCGGCGAACGGCCGCCAAGAGCCTCCGCGACCTGTTGGGCCGTCGGCTGCGCCGCGATGCGCTCCCAACCCTCGAACAAGACCATGAAGTCATCGTCGCACTCGCTGGTGACCTCGCGGCGACCCCATGAGCCCATAAGCACGACGGTCGCGTCACGGTCGACGTCGAGGGAGGCGAGCCGCTCTCGACGCTCGGCGAGCCTCCGGTCAGTCTCCCGCCGGGCGGCCGCTATGTGGACAAAACCAACGCCGGTCGCGGCTTCGAGACGAGCAACGCCGTGCGCCTCATTCACGTTCGTCGGGCCGGCGACGATTCGCCCACCGCCGCCACCTTCGTCGCCGTCAGCTCGGCGAGCCAGCGTTCTGGTGGTCGTGTCTCAAGGATCCACGGAACATCGCTGCACCGGTCGAGCACGTCGGCAAATAGCACCTCGTCATCCTCCGTCAGCGGCACGTGGTGCCCACCGCTGAGAGAGCTCAAGTGCACCTGCCGCAATCGCGACCGGAATCGGTCGAGCAGCTCGTGACCAGCCGCCATCGTTGGATCGATTGCATGGACGTGCGCCACGTCAAAGATGGCATGAGCAGTCCGGCGTGTCGGTCGGGTGAAGGTGGCCGGCCCGCCGTGTCGAACGACATAGGTTGAAGGCGCGCGCGGATCCCCGCGCGGCCGGTGATTTGAGTAGGAAGGCCGACCGTGATCCACAGGTATGCGATGGGTCGGGTTGCACGCTGCGCGCGCGGGTGTTCGAGGCGAGGAGAGACGTGATGACGATCGTGATGGGACTCGACCAGCACCGGGAGCACATCACCGCCGAGTGGCTTGACACCGAAACCGGTGAGGTCTCCCGCGGGCGGGTGGTGCCGGCGCACCGCGAGTCCGTGCGCCGGTTCCTTGGAGCGGTTCCGCGGCATGGAGTTGGAGACGGCGCTTGAGGCGACGACCGGCTGGCGGTTCGTGGTCGAGGAGCTGCGGCGGATCGGCGCTGGTGCGCATCTGGCCGAGCCGGCGGAGACCAGCGCGCTGCGCGGCAACAAGAAGCGCGCCAAGAACGATCGGGCGGACGCCAGGCATCTGCGTGAGCTGCTTCAGGCAGGCAGGCTGCCGAGGAGTCGTGGATCGGGCCCGATCACATCCTTGATCTGCGCGCGCGGGGCAGGCTTCGTCATTCGCTCGTCGACGATCGCGGCGAGTGGCAGCAGCGGATGCAGGCTGTGCTCTATCACCACGGGGTTCCCAAGCGAGCCGACCTGCTCACGCGCGAGAACCGCGCCTGGGTCGGCCAGCTGCCGCTACCGGCCGCGGGACGGGAGCAGATCGCCGTCGGGCTCGCGGTGACCGACGCGATCGACCTGCGGCTGGCGCCGTTTGACCGGGAGCTGTGCCGCTACGCTCGCCGCCAGCCAGGGTGCAAGGCGCTGATCGGCCACCGGGATCGGCGCGCTGACGAGCGTCACGATCCTCGCCGAGCTCGGCGACGTCAGGCGGTTCGGCTGCTCGCGTCAGGTGGTCCGCTATGGCGGCATGGACGTCGCGGTGCACGCCTCCGACAAGCGCCGCGCGCCCGGGCACCTCTCTGCCACGGCCCGCCCGCTTTGCGCTGGGCGCTGTATGAGGCCGCTCAGGCGCCAGCCGCGAGGGCTAGGCGGACCGCGACTACTTCCTGCAAGCCGCCGAGCGGCTCGGACGCAACCGCGCCTGCCTGGCGCTCGCGCGCAAGCTGCTCAAACGCTGCTACCACACCCTCAAAGACCTCGGCGAGGAGGGACTCGCGCCCGCATGAGCTTCCCTCGTGCGCGCACGCCTTCTCCTCAAGCCGATGCACCGCGGCCAGCTCCCGGCATTCTGCTGCCGCCACGCTCGCGTGGGACGGCCTCCAAAGACTGAGCGGCTGCCTTGCCCTTCCCCATGCGGGAACCCCATCACCATCATGTCGCCGGCCCGGAGCCAACCCGAGGTCGTGGACCGAATAGCAGCTGGGCACCCGCGCGCACACAACGCCGATAGCGCCAGGCCCGGCGAGCCTGTCAAGCGCCCCGCGCTCGGCCCCTGCGGCGCCGCCCTCCCCGGGTGACCGGACGCCGGAGCTGGCGCTCACACACAACGAGGTGGCCGAGTCCACCCCGGCCACCCGCAACAACTTCACCAACAGGAAACTGACCAGACCCGACTGCACAGATAAGCAGAAGCCGGCGTGCGGCAGCTCGTCGAAGACGAGCTCCAACTCCGTCCGCGACGCGTCCCGTGCTCTTGCGGTCGTCCATGTTCTCCAGGACGAGGCGCGTGCCGAGCTCACGGTACGGAGCGAAATCGCGGAGACTGTCCGGATGGGTCACGATCGATCTCACCCAGAGCGGCAGTCTCCCAGGGCGCGGGCGCTCACGCCGTCGTCCAGCTGGCGATCCTTAGTGGGCGCGTGGACGCTCGTAGCGGAATGGGAGCCGCGGCTCGCTAGCGAGATACGCGACTAGGCCGGGAAGCTCTTCCTCGGAAAGCGCGGAGAGCTCGATTGCGTAGGTCGAAACCCCACATGCCTCAGCGACCAGGTGCTCCCAGGCATTTCGCGACTCGTCGAAGACCCCCGTAGAGACGCCCATCGGATGGTGTGCGAACAGCGCGTTCGCACGGGTGCGCGCGCTGCTGCTCACGATCGTGCTCACGGAGCCCACCGTATCGACTCCCGCCGTCGGACCATGCAACCGGAACCTCCAGCCAATCGGTCCGCCTCTGCAGTCGGTGAGGGTCGCTGCTCTGCGAATCGCGGACGGCGTTACATGGTCCGGCTGCGGCCTGAGCCCGCGAGGTCATCGGTTGTGCGGGAATCACTCGCGTCCGAGCGCCCGCCACAGTGCAGCCTCAGCTCCGCCGTGCGGTATCTGGTCCTGGATCTGATCGTAGTCGTGAACGCGTCCCACGACGAGGTGATGCTCGGCGTCGATCTGCGCGGGCGTCGGCGCTTCTCCTGGCCAGCGCTGGTGGGATCCGGGAACCATGTCCGAATCGCCGATCGCCCAGCTCAGGGCGTCGAGATTGCCCTGATAGAAGGGGTTGTCCGTTAAGTGCGAGACGCGCTCGGCTTCGCGGGCGATCTCCTCGCGCGGGCGCAGGCGCGGTGCGGGATCGGCGATCGACATCGCCCGGATCACGGTCGTCGGGTCGTGCTCGGTGATCGCGAGCAGCTCCAACGCGATGCATCCCGGCCACCAGTACAGGCGAGCGTGACCTCCGGAGAGGCAGATGTCGGGCACGGGCGCGTGGCTGCCGTTGCGCCACAGCCCCGCGAAGTAGCTCCGGTGGTGGTTGTCGAAGCCCCAGACGCTCCGCCAGTCCCATCCCGGAAGCTCCAGCTCGTCCACGAATTCGTCGCCGCGCAGGCAGCGATAGTGGTGTGAAGCATTGACTACTGATTCGTCCATGCCTGCCAGAGGCTCGGGCTGGCGATTTCCACCCCCACGGTCCGAGAGGTTCGAGCTCTGACGATCCCATAAGCTCCCCGGGTTCGTCCGGGCGCTGCGCGAGGATCCCGCGCGTGATCGCTCGGACGCCCGTGGTCGTGCGACTCGCGGCTGTGCGTCTGGGGCGAGGAGTCGTCGCTGTCCGCCTGCGCGCGAAGGCCGCCAGGCCGCCCGCCGGCGCGGCCGCGGCGGCATCCGTTCGCGTGTGACGCAGGTCTGCTGCGTGAGGCGCTTGCGCGGCTCGGGATCACGGCCTCCCTGAGGGTACGGTCGAAGGCAAGCTGGAGTTGATGCTGCCGTCGTCGGAGCTCGGCCCTCAGTGTTCTCCGCAACTGCTGCGTGTGGTCGACGAGCACGAGCGGCCGGACCTGCCGTCTCTCGCCTCGAGGCATGGGAGGTCGATGCGCTC
>CAWDJM010000016.1:0-518120 GCA_963802655.1 uncultured Solirubrobacterales bacterium
CGGACGAAGCCTGTATCCACAGCAGGCGCTCGATCATGCAGCGTGCATTCCAGACGTGGTCGCAGCTTGCAGGCTGCTCGTGCCGCATGCCGCTTCCGTTCGCGACCAGCATCTCGCGCTGATTGACGAACCACCGCTTCTCGACGAGTCGGACGGCCTGCACCGGCGAGAGGCGAGCGACGCCGCCTCCCGCCGATGAGGATGACCGGCGCTCAGAGCAACACGCCAAGGGTGAGGCCTATCGCGAAGGCGCGAACGAATCCAGCGTCCGCGACCAAACCGCGGGGACGGGTCTTGCCCACTTGTCGGGTCCGGCAAGACACCCAGAAGTGCTGCCGGTTCGACGCCTTCTTCCTCTTGGGTGCAAGTGAAGTCTGTGTGAGGCCCTCTGCTGCTCGTCAATCGGGATGCGCTCAGCGGTGCTGATGGGCCTGCGCGCGTAGGGATCTGGTCGTCCAACCCCAGCGGGTTCCGGATCGTGTGACTCAGTCGGTGTGGCGCCGGACGGCTCGCGACCGGGAGCGGGCTAGGAGTGCCCGGTGGTCCAGTCTCGTGGTGCGTTGGTCCAGGAGCTTGCAGTCATCGATCGAGGCGCATTGGCAGTCGCTGCAGTAGCGCAACAGCGCTCCGACGGTGGAGGCGCGATCAATCAGCTCGTCGATCTCCGGGAGTTTGCGGAGGGCAAGGCGGCGGAGACGCTCGTGGGCCGGCCCGTCGCGAGAGCCAAGTAGATCCTTGACCTCGTCGAGGCTGAAGCCGACACGCTGGGCGGCGTCGATGATCGCCAGGCGACGGAGGACCCGAGGGTGATAGCGCCGCCTGCCGGCATGGCGGCCGGGCGCTTCGATCAGGCCGCGGCGCTCGTAGTAACGGAGGCGGCTGGTGGCCATCCCAACCTGAAGCGCGACCTCGCCGATCGCTAGCTGATCGCCCGTATCTGCCATCGAAACCTCCTTGACTTAAACCCAGGTTCAAGTGGCAGCGTAACAACGGTGGCGTGTGCTCTTCCCGCGACGACTCGATCGGCTTCGACACCGGTGGCGCGGGACGAGCGTGGCCGATCGCGGCTGACAATTCTCAGCGCCGCAAGCGGCTCGCCGGCGTCTCGTCGCGCTACCGAGGCGGCGGCGCGGCTGGCTGCGGACCACGGCGGCGAGTTGATCGTCGTGCACGTGAGGCCTCCGACTCAGCTGCGGGTCCTGCGTCTGGGGCTGACAATCGTCGAGATTGGCTGGTTGGCCGATCCGTTCTTGGGGCCTGTCTTGCTCGATGCGCGCCGAGTCGCCTGGGCACACGGAATCTTGGCGCGAGTCGGACTAATCTCGGTCCTCCCCGCGGAAGGCGTGCTGATGGCGGCGAGCGAGCTCAGCCCGACGCTGATCGTGATCGGCACCCGCCGCTCGCGGCTGTCGGCGCGGCTGGCCGCGCCGACCCGAGCCCGCATTCAGCGACGCTCGCCGGTCCCGGTTCTCACAGTGCCGTCCGCTACCTTGGCCCGGCCTGGCTACACGAGCGCCAGAGTTTCCAGTCCGACGCCAGAGGTGGGCGGATGCTGACGCTCTTTGGGGCGTGCGCAGTCCCGTTCATGATGCTCATGTACGCGCTGGAGGGCCGCGACCCGCGGTTCGTGCTCGCGTTCGCCGTCGGTTGTGCGCTCTCGAGCACCTACGGGTTCTTCGCCGGAACCTGGCCGTTCGGCGTCGTCGAGGCGATCTGGTCGGTGGTCGCCGTCAGGCGCTATCTCACGCTCCGATTCAACGCGAAACAGCGGCGCGGCGCACAGCGCACAAGGTCAGCCTCGACAGTGGCGGACCGCACACGCTCAGAGTCCTCGTGATCCAGGACCGCACGACTCGACGGTCGCCGAATCGATGCCCCGATTGTCGTCAGCCCAGCGGAGCCCATGCTCGAGGCCATACACATCGAGAACACCCTTACCTCATCCGTCGGCGGCGTCTCCACCAGCATCGGCATGGACTTGGCCGCCCGCTCGGCGTCGGAGCACGACTACAACTTGACCTTCGCTAGATCGGCCGCGCGGCGTCCTTTCACGCGATCTTGATGCCGCGCGCCACGATCTGGACGAGTCCTTCACGGCTCTGGATCTACGGTGCGACAGATCGGAGCAGATCAACGACCGACGTTAAGCGATGACGGAGCAGACTATGGTCGGCGAAGACAGCCGGTCCGGATCGGAACGGCTCGCGGTAGGCGAAACGGATGACCGTCGCCGGCTGGGCGCAGATCGTGATCTTCATCGCCGTGCTGACGGGGCTGACGCCGCTGTTGGGGCCGGCGGCTACATGTCGAAGGTCTATCAAGGGCAGCGCGTCGCGCTCTCGCCACTGGCCGCACCGGTGGAGCGTTTGACCTACCGGATTCTGCGGGTCGAGCCGCGCGACGGGCAGGACTGGCGGGCGTATGCGCGGTCGGTGCTGACCTTCAGTTTGGGGAGCTGGCTCGTGCTCTACGCGGTGCTGCGAACTCAGGGCGCTGGTCCGTTCAACCCGCAGCACTTCGTCGCGGCGCCGTGGGCCTTGTCGTTCAACACGGCGTCGTCGTTTGTCAGCAACACCAGCTGGCAGTTCTACGCCGGGGAGACGACGCTGTCCTACTTCGCGCAGATGGCCGGCATCACCGTCGCCAGCTTCACCTCGTGTGCAGTGGGGATGGCGGTGGCGGTAGCGTTGATCCGTGGTCTGGGGCGGGGCGACGCTCGGGAGCTCGGCAACTTCTGGGTCGATCTGACCCGTTCGCTGCTCTATGTGCTATTGCCATTCTCGGTCATCGGTGGTTTGTTTCTCGTCGCGCAGGGGTCGATCCAGAACCTGTCGCACTACCTGACCGTCCGAGGGCCGACAGGCCTGGGTCAAAAGATCGCGATGGGACCGGTCGGCTCCCAAGAGGTGATCAAGCTGCTCTCCGGCGACGGCGGCGGTTTCTTCAATACGAACTCGGCGCACCCGTTCGAAAACCCGACCGGGCTATCGAACTTCGTCGAGGCCCTGCTGATGCTGCTGATCCCGGCGTCGCTGACATCTACGTTCGGGCGGATGGTAGGCCGGCGCCGGCAAGGCTGGGCTCTTTACTCGGCGATGCTCGCGCTATTCGTCACCGGCGTCGGTGTCCTTTACGCGGCCGAGGCCAACGGCACGCCTGCCCTGCACGCGGCCGGATTGCACGCAGCCAACATGCAGGACAAGGAACAGCGGTTTGGAACCGCCGGGTCGGCGCTGTTCGTAGCCGCCGGGACGGCAGGCGGCGACGGTGCCGTCAACAGCGGCCTTGAGGCCTACACCGGGCTCGGAAGTGCTGTCGCGATGTCGAACATCATGACCGGTGAGGTGATCTTCGGCGGCCCTGGATCCGGGTTGTTCGGGATGCTGCTGGTCGTCGTGCTCGCCGTGTTCATCTGCGGCCTGATGGTCGGCCGAACCCCCGAATACCTCGGCAAGAAGATCGGGATCCGCGAGATCAAGCTCGCTGCGCTCGGGACGCTGTTCGTGCCGGCCTTGGTGCTCTCGATGACCGCGATCGCGACCTCGACCAAAGCCGGCCGGCAGTCGCTGTTTGCTCGTGGACCACAGGCCTTCTCCGAATCGCTGTACGCCTACCTGTCCCAAGCGAAGAACAACGGATCAGCGCTCGCCGGATACACCGGCTTCGTGCAGCCGACCCCAGGGAACGCCGGCGCGCACGGAATCGTGTTCGCGGACGTCGCAGGCGGACTCGCAATGACCTTCGGGCGGTTCGTACCGATCCTGTTGGTGCTCGCACTTGCCGGCTCGCTCGCGGGCCGCCGAACGTCGCCGCCTGGCCTGGGGACTCTGCGCACCGACACCCCGACATTCGTCGTCTTCTTGGTCGGATTCGTGATCGTGTTTGCCCTGCTGAACTTCCTCGCCGCGTTGTGCCTCGGGCCGCTCGACCAGTCGCTCACGCAGCATCTCTACGGCTGACCCGCACAGGACGTCGTCGTGACACAGCCGGTCAGGAGGCACCGATGACCCAAACTTCTCAAGCCAACCGCCCCACGGTCACGCGGCCACCGGACGCGAATCACGACCCCGGCCTCCCTGTCGCCCCCCACCTCCTCTACGCTAAGACACCTCGAGGTCTTCCGTGACGGACGCTGCGCCTAGGTCAGATGCGCCCGCCCGCCTGCACGCCGTGGACAGTTTCTCGTACTGCCGCCGTACATCGGTGCGATCTGCCGGTTCGGGGACTGACTCTTCGCTTGCTTGGAGGATCATGGCCGCCTGCTCGAGCAGCAGCTCGCGCTGCTCGTCGGTCGTCGTGTGGTCGCTGATCATCGACAGAGCGTCGAGCTGGCGAATCATCACGGCCGGCATGCCGCGCCCCGCCTGGCGGATCTTCTCGAACGCGCGCTCGATCAGCCGGGTGTAGCTGACGTGAGCGGTGATCAGCCGCACGTAGCCGTGGCTATCGCGGTGTACGCGAACCGGCCGCCATCGGGTGGTGACCTTGCACAGGCTCGCGCCGAGCCAGTCGATGCATGTGAGCGCCGTGAACGTGTCGTTGACCGCCGGCGATAGCGCTCTGATCGCGATCTCGACGAGCTGATCGACGGCAAACGACAGATCTTGAGCCAGCGTCCGGTTGGGGCCCGTGATGTGCGCACGCCGCAACGCGTTGCTGACCGACTCGGTCGCGCCCGGAGGCCATACGGTCGCCATCGGGTGACCGTCCACCAGGAAGTGGCCCGGCCGGTGTAGGAGGCGGATCACCGCGCCCTTCTCGGCGGCCAACCCGGTGAGCGTCTCGTGGCGGATGAACTGCAGGTAGCCGGTCGCCGGCGCCGGCACCGTCCCGCCGGCGTCCGTCATGCGCCTCAGGAGTTCGGGCACGGACGGTCCTGACTCAACCGGAACGCCGTCGTCGTTCCAGTCTGCGTCGATCGCGCCGAGACAGATCCCGGGCGATGCTCGCGATCACTTGCGGCAGCTGGATCGAGGTCGCGATGTGATGAATGAAATAGATCAGCACCGCCATCGACAGAGTGACCAGGCCGACCGACAACGTGATCGAGAGATGCGGGACGAAATCCTTGCCTCGATCGCCCGGACCGATCGAGATCAGAACCAGCGTCGCGTACACAAACGTCGCGACGAACGTGCCCAGCGTGAACTGGGTGCCACGGTCTCGGATGAAATTGCGAAGCATCCGCGGCCCGAACTGCGTCGAGGCCAGCGTCAACGTGACGATCGTGATCGAGAACACGATCCCGACGACGGTGATCACCGCTGCCGCCAGCGTGGTCAGGATCTGGCGAGCGGCGTCGGCGGTGCCAAAGATCATCCACGACGGGAGCGTCACCGTGCCCGCATACGCCGCGTTGTCGAGCGCGTGCGTCGCGACATACAGAGCGACCGCCGCGATCACCTCGAGCGACGGCACCAACCACAGGTTGGTTCGGAGCGCTTCGCGCCGCCAGTCGGAGCCCAACGGCAGAGGCGAAATCACAGGAACTGAGGGGTGGTGAGCATGACTGTGGCAGCAGGCGACGGACGCCGACCAGACTTCCCGGCTCACCAGCGGTAATCGTAACGCCTCCGCAGCCTGCCTCGGAACCCGTCGGCCCCAGGGACGCGCTAGAGCGCGCGGATGACGTCCGCGATCGCCTGCCGAAGCGGCTGGCCGGCACGTGGGCGCACAAACAAGCCGGTCGGGTCGTCGGCGAGCAGTCGAGCGAGGGCGACGCCACGAACGTTGACCGCCACGTCGCTGCGCAACAGCACGATCAACCGGGCGATCTCGGGCCGAGCCGACAATACCGCCCGATGGTCCAAACGCAACCGTGCCGAAGGGACGGCTTCGACTTCCGCCGCGGCATCAAGAATGTTTGCGAAGCACGCGGCGATCGCCCAGCGCTCGGACACGGAGCCGAGCTGTCGTGCCCGGAGCGCGCGAAGCGGGTCCTCATCTAGGCAAGCGCCGTGCGCAATCTGGCGATCGAGATCTCTTCGGCAGACCCGAACGCTCAGCCGCAGCCGCCACTCGGAGCTACCCCCCAGCGACCATGTCGAGCTATGCCGCGATCGGAAACTCGTGTGATTGGGAGAGATGAGTGTCCATTGCCGCGGTTGCAACGCCGACCACCCGCCGAAGCGTGCCCGGCTCGCTTGAGTTGTAGAGCGGGCTCCGGTCCGCATCGGTGAGAATCCATTCGGCCATCGCCATTCCCTCCGCACGGACTAGCTTCGAACCGCCCAGGCGCTCGATCATCGCCTCGATCGCGCCCTCGGCGTCAAGCACAGCGCCACGGCGGATGATGACCGCACGTGAGCGCGTCAACGCGGGCTGATGGGCCTCGGCAATCGTGCGCCGCAGCGTACGCGCGAGCGTCCTGCGGCTGCGGTCACTGGTGAGCTGCGCCGCGCGCAGCGCAAGCTCATGACGCATAGTGGGATCCGCACCCTCCGCCACCGCTCGCGTAAGTTCGGCGCGCTGACGAGCGGTGCGAATCCGCAGTCGCAGCGAGCGCGACCGGCTGTCGAAAGTGGGACGACGGAACGTGTCGGAGGGCCCGTCACAAAGACGAGCGCGGTACGGATCTGCAATTTCTGGCATGTCACACTCCTGAAGGTGAGCGATACTGCGGTGGCCCTCGTAGCGCCGCGTTAGGGCGTCTGCACGAGCGCGCCTTCAACAATCTCAGCGTAGATCTGCGGCCGTGATGGTTCTGTCAAGATCGGGGCCAAGGGCATGAAGATTGTGTGCAGGTACCGTCCGTGTGCTACGCGCGTTTACACCTCAAACTGCAAGCCCCGGTAGCCAGCGACCGTCACAGCGCAATCGCCGTCGAGCCCACTCTCCCATCCCGCTAGATCAGGTGGACGTGCTGGAGCTGTTGGTGGACCGACGCGGCGTTGAGTCCCACCGCGCGGAGCGAGCCTTGCAGCACGGCAAGGCGCGCAATGGCTTCGGATACGCGCGGATCGTCGCTGGTCGCGATGCTGCTCGAGACCTGCGCGAAGCTTGGCTGTCTCGACCATCAGCTCCGCCATGCAGTCCAGCAGTTCGGCTAACCGATCAGGCTTCTGCTCGCGGTCAGCGATCGCCCCGAGCGTTCGTAGTGGCGTGCACGTTGCGTCGGTCATCGCCCGGAACCTGCGCGGGGGCTCCTGATGCGCCGCAGTGTCTGTCGCGCGACGCGGGTTCTCCGCGTGGCTCGGGAGTCTGATGGCGGACGATCGGAGGTCTGGTTGGCCCATCCAGGTAGGGTCAGTGAGTACCACCGTGTCGGCGCCGCGGTCCTCGGGTTGCTGGCTTTGTGCGTGGTTAGCGCTCGCATTCGTGCGCCTCCTTCAAGGCGGTTTCGTACACAATCCATCCTGCACCTGGGCGTATCAAGACGATGTGCAGAATCCCCAGCTGAGCGCGAAGATGCTGTGAAGGCGGAGTCGCCACCTCTGGCACACGCGCTCTTGCCGCGGGCGAGGCTCAGCACAACCCCGAAACGCGCGCCGCGTGTGGATACGCTCGGGGCAGCAGATGACCGGTGCTCAGTCCTGTACATGCAGCCACTCGTCGATGGCTTGCATCCGGCGCTTGAGCGTGTTGGGATCGCCGTGCGTGAAGACCGGCCCGGCGCCGTCGGTGAGCAGATCCTTGAGCGCTGCGATGCCGCGCGGATCGACAGGCGCGTTCGCGCGCAACCTGGACGCGAGCGTGAGCATCAGCGGGCGTTCCGGTACGGGACCGGGTTGTCTTCAACCAAGGGGTGAAACAGCGCGCCAATCCGTCCCTGCGGAAAATGGATGCCGACAGCTCCAACGCCCGGTTCAGCAGGGATGAAGTACGTATAGCCATAACCTCCAGCGGAGGCCGGCTTGCCGAACCGAAGTTGCGTTTCTACGCCCGGAGTAAGGGTCTGCGGGAACCCTCCGAACTGTGCGCCTCGCGACTGATACCGGAAGCCGCGCTCGTCATCGCCCTTGACGTGGATTGCGAATCCCTCCACGGTCGGCACGCTCGGGTCGGCGATTCGCTGTTATTCAGGGTGGCGGTCGCGCCAACGCCGTTGGCGATCCCCCCACCTGCGTCGGACGCGAAGTTGTTGGTTATCACGGCGCTGTTCAGGGTCAGCGTGCCGGAGAGGTTCAGGATCCCGCCGCCTGCACCGGTCGCCATCATCCCGGAGACATGTCCCCCGGTGATCGTGACCCCGTTGAGGGTGAGCGCTCCGCCGGAGATGCCGTTGATCGCGATGATTCGGAAGTTCGTCGAGTTGCCGGCGATTGCTGCGTTCTTGCCGTTGATGATGATCGGTGTGACGACTACTGGCAGGCCGTTGCTGCCCATCACCGAGTTGTTCGGCGCTGTGAGCGAGTACGTGCAGCCTGCGGCGAGGTTGATCGTCCCTCCCCCGGCCGCGTTAGCTGCATTGATCGCCGCTACCAGACCCGAACCACCGGCCGAGCACGACACCGTGGCCGATGCAGCTACTGCCGACGACGAAAACCCGAACAACAACCCCGCCGGCACGGCCAATGAACTAGAAGTCGCTGCAAGCCGCCACCTAAACGCGCGTGATCGCATAACACGACCCTCTCTAATCGTCCTTCGCGCCTCGCCAGACCGCGAGGTCCCACGGCATGTCTTAGCCTGGAACCACCGAGTAACGTGGCTGGTTCCGTCCGGGCCTGAGTCTTAAATGTCCTCCTGAGCAGGGCTTTTGTAGCAGTCGTATGGGGCGGCTGCGGCCCTGTCAGGAGGTCACCCATATGGTGCACGCTGCAGCGGACGTTCCGGCCGGGCCGGCGAGTCTCGATTCGGTGAGGGTCGAGTTCAACGATCACTCCGGAACGCTCCTGTTTGAGAAGCTGGGGTCCCGCCTCGGCAGCCGGCTTGGGTGGGCAGCTATGCGTTCAACCAGGCGACGGGATGTTTGATGCGTTTTTCGCGGAGCCTGCGTGAAGCTGAGTCGGTTCCAGCCGGGGGCGGGTTTAGTCTGGATGATCATGAGTGAGAAGCGGCGTGGACAGCAGGATCGGCGAGCGAGGCGTCACGTATCTCGTGCCGGCCGCGGCGGCGGCGCCTCCCTGAGCCGGGAGCTGGCCGAGTTGATGGACGAGCTGGTACCGACTGTGCTCCGGAGCGTGGGGAAGCTGGAGGACGCGCTAGAAGCGGAATGCTGGGCGTCGGAGCTGATCTCGATGTGGAGGGGCCGTCAGCTGATCGACGGCGACGCCGAGGAGGTGTTCCTTCCCGCGTTCATTCGGGCGCTCGAGCGCAAGGGCTCGACCAAGTCGCTCGCGACGCTGCGAGCGTTGAGCGCAGTCGGGAGCGAGTCACACGCGCGGAAGGCACGCGCGGCGGCTGACCGGCTCGCCGGTCGGGGCGTGCCCGAGCCGCTGTGGGCGAGCCAGCTGGGCCATGCCGAGCCTGTGGCTGCCGAACTGATGTACGAGGAGGCGTTCGGCGATGGCGTCAGCGTGTTCGTCGAGTTCGCCCCACCAGACGGTGAGCGGCACACACTTGGGATCTACATCGATCACAACCTGGGCGGACTGGTCAAGGACGCGTTTCTGGCCGGCCCGCTGGACGAGGTGCGAAGCAAGCTGAGCTCTCGAGCGCATAATGGCGTCGGCTTGGCAGTCAGGAAGCTCGAGCCGGCGGAGGCCAGAGCGCGAATCGAAAGAGCGCTATACATGCTCGATCACATTTACGCCCCGCCGGTCGACGATGACGTCCGCGCTCTGCGCGGACTGATCGATGGGCGGGTCAGGCAGCTCCCCGACGGCTTCGAACTGCCCGAGGACTACGAGGAGATGTCGGTCGAGGAGCGCGAGCGACTGCTCGCCGAGTTCCTCGCCTCACCCGAGGGGCAGCGCTGGCGCGGCGATGGCGACGCCGAGGACGTCGTCGAGACCGCGATCTGGTTCGGCGCGGATTACAACCACGGCGGGCCGCTGCGCTGGAGCGTCGTGGTGGTCGAGATCTTCATGACCAGCTGGCTGCCGCGCAAGGTCACACGTGAGCCGGCGTTCTTCGAGCGCGTTAGCGAGGTGTTGCCCGACTGGGTGCGCTACGCCGGCCGCGTCCGTGGCGTACCCGCCGAGGCACTCATCGAGGCGGTCCAAGCCGTCGAGCGGTTCGGGGACGAGATGCTCGAAGCGGTCAACGATCCCGACGCCTGGGGCCCGGCCAAGACATTCGCTGTCGCCGCACAGGCGGCCGGCGTCGACCTGACGGATCCCAACGCGCTGAACGCATTCGTCAAGACGTACAACGAGGGTCTCGCAGCGTAGGCGAGCCGGCCCAGGAGCACCGGCATCATAGGTCTGCATGGAGCTCAAACTCAACGCTGACGCTCGACAACAATGCGGCAGGGCGCGGCGTCCTAGGGCGCGCACCTGCCTTCTCGTCCGCAGCAGCACCGGTTCTCGGCGCGGTTGCGCTCGACTTCCATGGCATCTGCAGCTTACCGGCAGCGCCGTCCGCGGCTAACACCGCTCGCATGCGGGCTAGCGCTTGGTCGCCAAGGAGCGCTCGCAAGCCGGAAGCCTGCGCGAAGGCGGAGGCAATCGCCGGCGCCGACGGCCGAGGACCTCAGCTCAGTACGGCACGTCACCGAACTCGTGCTGATGGATGACGCCGCAGGGGTGACGCGTGCGCAGTGGTGGCTTTCGGCGACTATGGGCTGTCGAGTCGAAGCAGTGGGTTGATGTAAGAGGCGTACGCATTTGTGGTAGCCGAGCACGCCGGTTGTCACGGGGTTTGTATCGGAGCTGTGGCGTGATCGGCGCATGCGACGCGGGAATTCCCGGGCAGCGCCTGCCAGTCCAATGGCCCCGTTGAGGGCTCGTACGGAATGTGTCGGGTGCGGCCCGTGGTCAGGTCGAAGATCGCAAGCGGGTAGCCATTGAAGGCGATCGATCCCCCGTCCGGCGACCAAATGTGGGGTCTGAGGCCGCTGTTGTCGAAGACGCGTTGATCGCTGCCGTCGGCGTTCATGATCATGCCGTATTCGCTCTGGCCCAGGCCCGTGGGCTCCGGAATCTGGATCCTGTCGAAGAGGATCCGACGCCCGTCGGGCGACCAGGCCGCCTCGAGGTAGTCCTCGGTAGCGAGTTGCGGTGTCGACGCATTCGTCAGTTGGAGCAGCCCTTGACCGTCGGCCCCGACCGTCCATAGGTCAACCGGCGCATCAGGTCCCAGCTCCTCGCGAGCGAACAGCAATGAGCGGCCGTCCGGCGACCACACGGGCGTCATGTCGTCCAGCGCCCGCTGGCTGGTCAAGACGCGCTGTTTGACGGTTCGTACCCTGACGCGGCCCGCTACGTGAACAGCGGTGCGCGTGTAAATGTCAAGCTCATTGTGCTGGGCGACCGCAACTCGGCCGCTACAAGACAGCACGGTCGCGTTGGCGTCGAAGGTGTACGGGCCGTCGCCGGTCATAAACAGGCCCCCAGTGAGTGCATCGACAAGCGACCCACCGCCTCGCCCGACAACGATCAGTCGTCCGTTTGGCAGCCAGCCGATGAGGTCGGTGCCTCTGATTCGGCGACGGTTTGACCCGTCCGCGCGCGATAGGAACAAGCCGGCGCGGGGGTCGGGTCCGTCGTGCTCGTATGCCCAGCACGAATCGCCGCTGTAGTCGATCGCCAGCCGGCGGCCCATCGGCGAGAACAGCCCGGTGTCGCCCCAACCAATCCGCTTCAGGTGTGACCCATCCGGAAAGACGGTCCACAGGTCCGCGCGACCGTCGCAATCCGCCTTTCTCGCGACGGGGCCGATCTTGGGCGAAATGCGCTCGACGCTGCCCATCAGCAGCAGACCATTGCGTCCAGCGAACGTCGCCTCAGCCGTACATGGCGCGGCGAGCGCCACGACAGCGGCCATCAAGGCGACCGCGCGTGCACACCGTTGGAGCGCCCCGCGGTGTCCTGCGACTGGTCGCCGGCGACGCTCTCGGGTCGCCAGGCATCCGGTCACACTAGTCCTCATCAGTTGCTCCATCGTTCGTTGGAGAGTGCTCGCGAGCGGCTTGCTGAGCCGTCGCTCGCTCGATCGCTTGCCATGGGAGTCGACACTGCCACCCCCGGATAACACGTCGCTCACATCGGCTAACACCCTCCCAAACCGAGACGGCCACCACAACTGAGCAAGGCGCGTCAGTGCGCCCTCTGCACAACGCGTGATCCGCTTGGCTACCCGAGCGAGCAGTGCCCGGATAACGGCGTGGCTGCTCAGCAACACCCTCAGCGCAAGGACATGGCCATCGCAACGCTCTCGCCAAGAGCCGCGTGGACCGACCTTTCGCGCGAGCTACCCCGCATAACGAACGCTCTGGCCAAGTCGGCGCGCTGATACTCAACGCTCGAACCTGACTCGAGATACGCCCCAGGTAGCTGCCAGCACACCGCCGACTAGCACCCCGCGGTAGCGGGAAGGCGCTGGGGTCTCGGAACCGCCGCCAAGCCGATGCCTCGGCACGCGATCCGGACGATTGCATCCGTAGGAATGCTGCGTGGAGTGGACGAATGCGTTGGCGACGCCTCGATCGTCTCGCATCGAGCCGACGCACGATCGAATTGCGCACGACCACGACCTTCCGGGCGTGGGACTGGAAGAACGGTACACAGACGGTACATGGGAAGCCGGTAGACCACCGAATTGCTTAAAGCAAAAACCCCGCCTGAGCGGGGCTTTCCTTCAATCGGGGAGACAGGATTTGAACCTGCGACCGCCCGGCCCCCAGCCGGGTGCGCTACCAGACTGCGCCACTCCCCGTGGTGATCGGGATTCTAGGGCCAACGACCCGATGCCCGCCAGTCGACGCCCTCGACACGCAGACGACCTGGTGGGCCGTCGGGTCAGGTTGAGCGCTACGCTCGACCTCGTCGCGGGGCGGCAACGGTCGCCCAAGGCCCCCGCCGCGGTGGTAGCTCAATGGTAGAGCCTCGGCCTTCCAAGCCGATGATGCGGGTTCGATCCCCGTCCGCCGCTTTTCGTCCTGCGCGGGCGCCCGTGGGGCCGCCTCAGCGGGCGATGCGCCGCTCGGTGGGCATGTCGCCGCCGGGCGCAAGGGCGGGCGGCGGCCACGGGCCGGTCCAGTTGTCGAGGCCTCCGTCGATCGTCACCACGGACCCGGACAGGGCCTCGCCGAGCGGTGAGGCGAGCAGCGCGACCAGCCAGCCGTACTCTTCGACATTTCCGAGGCGTTGCAGCGGAACGGTGGCCGCGGCGCTGCGCCACAGCTCGGCGGGGTACTTGCGCAGCGACTCGGTGTCGAACCTGCCGATCGCCACCGCGATCACCGAGACGCCGTCGGCCGCCCAGTCCGCAGCGAGCTCGCGGGTGAGTGCCTCCACCGCGGCTCGGGCCGAGCCGGTGTGCGCCATCGCCGGGAAGCCCTGATGGGGCGAGACGGTGACGTTCACGATCGTTCCCGCCCCCGCCGGGCCCATCGCCAGCCGATGCGCCGCCTCGCTCATCGCGAGCGTTCCGTCGACGTTCAGGCGGTGCACGGCGCTCCACCCCTTCGCCTTGATGCTCTCGGCCGGGACGAAGTACTGACCGCCGGCGTTGTTGAGCAGGAAGTCCAGGCGGCCGTGACGGTCGAGCGCGTCCGACACGATTTGCTCGGCGTCCGCTGGCTCGCGGATGTCGCCCACAACCCACCCGCACCGCTCACCGATCTCCGCGGCGGCCGCCTCGAGCACACCCTCACGCCTGCCCGCGATCAGCACCGAGGCACCGCATCGCCCAAGCTCTGCGGCCGCCGCCTTCCCGAGGTTGGTGCCGCCTCCGGTGACGATCGCCACGCGCCCATCGAGCGCGCCGTCGGCGAACATACGTGACGGCTCCACGACTACTCCCCGAGCACCTTGATCACGAGCCGCTTGCGCCGCCGGCCGTCGAACTCGCAGTAGAAGATCTGCTGCCACGGGCCGAGGTCGAGGCGACCCTCGGTCACCGGCACGATCACCTGGTGATGCACGAGCAGGTTCTTCAGGTGGGCGTCGCCGTTGTCCTCGCCGCCACGGTGGTGGCGGTAGTCACCGGGATTCGGCAGTAGCTCGCGGGCAACGTCCCCGTCGGGCTTCTTCCAGCTCGGCGGCGCGATCTTGTCGAGCCATTCGAGTACGTCCTCCTGCAGCCCGGGCTCGTCGTCGTTGATCCACACCGCGGCGGTGATGTGCATCGCGCACACGATCGCCATGCCCTCGCTGATCCCGGCCGCGTTGACCGCGTCCTGCACGTCCTCGGTGATCCTGACGAACTCGCGGCGTTGCTGGGTGTTGAACGTGTGGTAGGCGGTATGCGATTTCATGGGCCGGATCGTATGGGCTGCGGTGCTCGGCAGACGGCGGGCTACGCGTCAGTGAGCGGTCGATACGATGGCAGCACCGATCCGGGGGGACTGGTCTATCGGCTACGACGGCGGTCTCCAAAACCGCAAAGCGAGGTTCGACTCCTCGGTCCCCCGTTGAACGAGGCCGTCCGCGCCCGGTGCGAACCTACGTTCGTGCCCGTGATGCGGACTAGAATCGCCCAAGCTCGTCGCGGGCGTGGCGAAATTGGTAGACGCGCCGGCTTTAGGTGCCGGTGGGCTTGCGCTCTTGGGGGTTCGAGTCCCTCCGCCCGCACTCGGCCGCGGCCGGTCAGCCGCGCGCCGCCGCGATCGCGTCGTCCGGGTTCGGATAGTGGACCATCTCGACGACCTTGCCGTCGCGGAACGTGGTGAGGTTGGCGACCGGGGCCGCGGGCTCGGCTGAGCTCGACGGGGGTCGCAGGATCACCACCACCTTGTCGCCGGCATCGACCACTTCGAGGAGCTCGGGGGCTGGGCGTCGGGCCAGTCCGATGCGCATGAACTCAAGCGCCTGATCGCGGTTGCGGCAGGAGCCCTCGGCGGTGGGGTCGCCGCCGTGCCACTTGACATCCGGGTCGAGCAGATCTGCGATGACGTCGAAACGGCCGCGGAGCGCGGCGTCGAATCCCCGCCGAGCGCGGTCGGCGTTGCTGTCGGCCATGGGCTGGAGTGTGCCACTGGCGAGGCTGCGCGCAAGCGCGAATGGTGGCGAGCCGGGCGGCGGTCGGGCCCATGCCGGACGGATGGTGCCGGGGCGCGGGATACATTCGTCGACTGATCGGTCTGGTTGTTCGCCGCTGGCGGTCTCCACGCGGTCGGCCCGACCTGTCTTGCCCATGCCCGGCATCCACAGATCACAACTGAATACGGACAGCGAGCCGCGAGCGGGGGACCCCGCCCGACCTCCGGGCGCGCCGCCGAACATCGCGTGGAACTGGACCAACGCGGCGCTTGGGGCGATTTACGCGCTCCCGGGTGCGGTCGTGGTCCTGAGCGACCCAGTCAAGGGGTTCGGGTTCACGGTCGGGGTCCTGCCGGCGGCGATCCTCGGGCTGGCGCCCACGCGAAGGGGCCGCGTGCGGTCGGTCAGCGTCGGGGTGTTGGCTGGCGTGTCGATCTTCATCGGGAGCGCGCTGGAGGGCATCCCGGTGCTCGCGGTGGTGGCGATCGCGGTGCTCGCGATCGGAGCGACCTGGCTGGCAGCGCGGACGCCGGTCGGGCAGCTGGCGCTGTTCTTCTCGCTGCCGATGATCGGCATCGGCCTGAGCTTCACGGCGGGCAAGGGCGGGGAGGTGGCGTTGCTGATGATCGCGGGCTCGCTGTACGCCTGCGCGGTCTCGATGCTGTGGCCCGAACGCCCGCCACCGCGGGCGCGCGCCGGGCCGACGGCGATGCCCGAGGCGACGCTGAACTACGGCATCCGGCTGGGGCTGGCGGGAGCGGTCGCAGCGGCGATCGGGTTCATCCTCGACCTCGACCACGTGGGCTGGGCGTGCGCGGCGGCGTTGCTGGTGATGCGCCCGGTGGCGGAGATGCAGCGGTTGCGGAGCGTCGGCCGCGTGTGCGCGGTGGTGATCGGCGCGGTCGCTGGGATCTTGCTCGTGCAACTCAACCCTACGCACGTGGTCTACGCCCTGGCGGCGATCGCCGCGCTCGCCGGCGCCGGCGGCACGCACGGCAGCCGGTGGTACGTGAGCCCGGCATTCACCACCTTCCTGGTGTTTCTGCTGCTGCTCGCCTCCAGTCCCGCGTCGGCCGGATCGCGATTTGGCGAGCGCGTGCTGGAGACGCTGTTGGGTGTCGGCCTGGCGTACTTCTTCGGGCTGGCGCTCCCCTCGTTGCTCGAGGGCGAGGGCGAGGGCGAGGTCGAGCACGACGCCAGGGCCGAATCGCGACCCTAGTCAAGTCAGTGTGGATGCTGGGTGGGGCTGGCCCCTCGGCCTTCGCAGGGTCGCGGGTGAGCCTCGCGGTTGCTCGGTGACCGGTGCAGCCAGTGCCGGATACGAACCAGGACCGGCCGTGCCGGACGCTAGCGACGCTACCGGCGGGCGGCGGACCGCGTGCACAACGTCCCACTCGAGCGCTCCGGACGCCACCGTGGGACGTTCGCCACGTGGGACGTGATCAACATCCCACGTCAACCCGCGGGAGCCTCCAGCGGGACGTTAAGCACGTCACCGCCCGCGGTCGAGGCGTCAGAGAACACCGAGCGTGCCATGCAGGGGTTAGTTAGTGGCCAGACTCGGCGGGGCTCGGCGAGCCCGAGGCACGAGCCGTCGCATCTGAGGCGAAACCGGGCCGCTATGACCTGCGGGCCGTCGTCGCCGGTGCAGGACCGGCTGCGAGATCTGGTCCGCTGCCGGGGATCCCGACCCGCCCGGGTCAGAGTGACCACTCGTCGCTGCCGTCACGCTGGCCGCCCGACCCCGGCACACCACCTATGAACAACAGCAACAACACCAATCTCGACCTCCCGCCCGACACGCGCATCCAGTTCAGAGCCGCGCCACCGCCGCCGCCAGGAAGCCCTCATCCGCCGGACTCGGCGCCCCGTCGGCGTCCTCGTCCAGCCCGCCGACCGCGGCCGAGACGTCCCAGTACGGGTGGTACTGGTCATCGCGCCCGGCGGCCACCCGGTAGCGCTCGAGGAACCGGTCGGCGGCGTCCTGACCCAGCTCGCTCGCGAGGTTGGCGCGGCAGTGGCCGACGTCGGCCCACGGCGAGCCGATGCTCGCGTTCACCCAGTCCACCACGCCGCCCAGCTCGCCACGCTCCCACAGCACGTTGCCCGGGTGATAGTCGCGGTGGATCAGCAGCCGCTCGGAGCTCGGTGGAGGTCCATCAAGCATCTCGATCCCGGTCTCCCACACGTGCGGGCGGGTCGCCCATCGGGGCGCACGCCGTAGCTCGACGCTGTAGGACCTGAACTGCGGCAGCAGGCCACAGCCCGGAACGGGCGTCGCATGCACCGCCGCCAGGATCTCGGCCAACGTCCGCAGGAACGACTCGACATCGATCGGGTCCCACACCACGCCGCCCGGCAGCAGCGTCATCAGCACCGCGGGCTCCCCCGCCTCTCTTCCGTCCTGATCGACCGCCACCAGCCGCGGCGTCGGCACCGGGCACGCGGTGATGACCTCCAGCGCCGTCGCCTCGCGCCGGGCGACGTCCGGCTCCTCGGCCAGCCAGTCGCGGCGCACGAAGCGCCGCAGCACCAGCTCGTGGACGCCCCCACCGGCGCTCGACACGCTCAGCGCGTGCACCGCCGACGACGTCCCGCCGGCGAGCGGCCGCGATCCCACCACCCGAGCCCCGTGACCCACCGCGCGGGCCGCCCACGCCAGCGCCCGCTCAGGCACCGGCCCACGCAGCAGCAGGTCGTCCTCGGGGCTGACGGCGAACCCGTGCGGCGCCTGATCGCGGTCCGCGGCCATCCCTTGATGATGTCGCCGATGCCCTGCAGACCGGGCAATAGCTCGACCGAGAATGTATGGTCCGCCAATGGCGCAGCGACGGACGCTGACCCCCGGCTACGTGGTCGTCTACCCCAACCGGGAGAAGTCGACGAGCAAGGTCACCAAGGCGGCCGTGGCGCTGATCCTGCTGGTCTCGGTCGCGCTGATGCTGCTGATCACGATCGGCGGGTGGTCCAAGCTCGAGGGGTTGAAGGCGGTCAACTTCGCCTGGTGTATCGCCTACCTGCTGATCGCCTACTACGTGATGGTTCGCTGGACGCGCGGGCTGCTGCCGATCGCGGCGGCGCTGGCGGTGCTGTTGCTGATCCTGTCGGTGATCTCGGCGACCGGGATCTCCGGCACCAGCTGGTTCGACCGCGCGCACGAGGGGTTTGCGCCGCCGCAGTCGCTGTTCGGGGGCGACGGCCTGGATCCGAACATGCTCGGGCTGCTGACCGTGATCCTGGCGCCGGTGCAGATCCTGCTGGTCGTGTGCGCCATGCGCGGATTCGCCCAGGCGTGGAACGTCGAGCTCGAGGTCCCCGAGGAGGAGGCCAGACGGCGCGGCTTCACGCCCGCGGGGCCGCCGCCCCCGAGCCCGGCCGCGGCCTGACCCGCCGCGCCCGGACCACGCCCGCTTAAGCCGGACCGTCCCGTACGACCGGCCGCCGATCTACACTCCGGACGCTGGCGGCGGTGGTGGAACGGTAGACACGATGCTCTCAAAAGGCATTGTCCGAACGGACGTGTGGGTTCGAATCCCACCCGCCGCACTCAGGTCCTCGCGCGGGCGGTGGCATCAGTCCGTGGAGGGCGGTGCGTGCATAACGCGTCAAATCCGCCGCGAAATTTGAGGCCTGCCGTGTACGGCACGCATACGGTGCACAGCACGGCGAGCCTCGCCGTAGAGCGCTGGATTTGACGCGATATGCACGGTCGGGGCCGGCCGAAGGGCCGAATGGCCGAATGGCCCGGGTCTAGCCGACGACCAGCTCGTACAGCTCGTCGACGATGTTCGCCGGCGCGGTCATCACGCCCCACGGCTGACCATCGGCCTCCGGCAGCTCCCGCACCACCAACCCCGACCGCTCGGCCACCAGAGCGCCTGCGGCGAGGTCCCACGAATGCAGCCCGCGCTCGTAGAACGCGTCGAATCGCCCCAGCGCGCTCCAGGTGAGGTCGAGCGCCGCCGCACCCACTCGGCGGATGTCGCGCACGTGCGGCAGCAGCCGCGCGACCACCTCGGCCTGGCCCGTGCGAACCTGCCGGTCGTAGCCGAACCCGGTGGCGACCATCGCCACCCCGAGGCTGTCGGGCGGATTCGGCCGCTCGGGCAGTGGCCCGCCGTTGAGCGTCGGCGCGCCCGATCGCGTCCCCGCGAACACCTCCTCGCGGATCGGATCGATCACGACCCCCGCGATCGTCCCGTCCGCGTCCTCGACGGCCACGCTGACCGCGAACGCTGGGATCTCGTACAGGTAGTTGATCGTCCCGTCGAGCGGATCGACCACCCATCGCAAGCTCCCGTCGCCGGTCGCTCCCCCCTCCTCGCCGAGGATCGCGTCGTCCGGCCGCCGCGCGGCCAGCACCGCGCGGATCGCGGACTCGGCCGAGATGTCCGCGTCCGATACGAGGTCGGTGGGCCCGCTCTTGGTGCGCACCCCGCTCGGGCGCCGGCCGTACCGAGACTGAAGCTCCGACGAAGCAGCTCGGGCAGCCTCCAGCGCCACAGCGAGAAGCTCCTGCTCCTCGGTCTGCGTCATGCCCGCCGTTCTACACGATCCGCGCCGTCGCTGCGATCATCCGGAGGCGATGCGGGTCACAGAGACCGCCGCGGGACTTGCGGGCTTTGACCGGCGGGGCCCGGGCACGGATGCGGAGCGGCGGGCAGCTGGCTGGCTGGCCGAGCGGCTCGGGCACGGCGGGCGCGAGACCCGAATCGAGCCGTTCTGGTGCCGTCCGAACTGGGCGCTGGCGCACGTCTGGCACCTGATCCTGGCGATCGGTGGCAGCCTGCTGGCGATCCCGAGCCCGTGGACCGGCGCGGCCCTGGTCCTGATCGGGCTGGTGTCGTTGCTCGCTGACGAGCTGTTCGGCGTGTCGCTCGGTCGCAGGCTCACCCCGGAGCGCGCCAGCCAGAACATCGTCGCGACCCTCCGGACCGCCCCCGCCCCGCACGAGCCGCAGCCAACGCAGGTCCGCCTGATCATCACCGCCAACTACGACGCCGGTCGCACCGGGCTCGCCTACCACCCAATCTTCCGCTCGACCGCTGCGCGGCTCACGCGATCGCTCCACGGCCTGACCCTCGGCTGGCTCGGCTGGACGGCGATCGCGATCGTCTGGCTGCTCGGCACCTCGGTGCTCCGCATCGCCGGCGGCGTCTCCTCGCATGTGATCGGCGCGATTCAGATCGTCCCGGCGGCAGCGTTGCTGATCGCGCTCGCGTTCCTCGTCGACCTGGCGGCGGCGAACCCCGGCCCCGCCGCCAACGACAACGCCTCGGGCACGGCCGTGGCGCTCGCGCTCGCCGACTCTCTCGACGCCGCCCCGCCCCCCGGCGTCGCGGTGGACGTCCTGCTCCAGGGCGCCGGCGAAGGCGCATCCATCGGCCTGCGCCGTTACCTCCGCGCCCACCGCACCGAGCTCAGGCCCGCCGACACGGTCGTGCTCGGGATCGGCCCGGCCGGGGCCGGCCGGCCGAGCTGGTGGCACAGCGACGGCCGCCTGGTGCCGCTGCGCTACGCCCCTGTGCTGCGCGAGCTCAGCGGCCGCGTGGCCGCCGATGAGCCCCACCTTCGCGCCACCCGCCACCGCGGACGCGGCGCGGCCCCCGCCTACCTCGCCCGCGCGCGGCGGCTGCCCGCGATCTCGATCGGGTGCCTGGACCGACGGGGCATCGCGCCGCGATCGCACGAGTCCTGCGACCTAGCCGACCAGCTCGAGCCGGAGTCACTCGACCGGGCGTTGCAGTTCGGACTGCTGCTCGCCGACGCGATCGGAGCGTTCGTGCAGCGCGAGCGCGCGGTACGCCGGTCGTCTACGCCGGCGTGACCGGATTGCGCTTGGCCGGCCACTCCCGGTGCTTGCCGGCGGCGAGCGCGAACCGGCGGATCAGCTCGGAGCGCAGCTCCTCGGGCTGGATCACCGCGTCGATCACCAGCTCGGAGGCCAGGTGCAGGATGTCGATGTCCTCGGCGTACTCCCGCCGGAGCTGCTCGGTCTTACGGGCGCGCTCATCAGCGTCCTCGATCGCCTGCAGCTGGTTGTAGTAGACCGCGTTGATCGCGGCGCTGGGGCCCATCACGGCGATCGACGCGGTCGGCAGCGCGATGCAGCAGTCGGGATCGAACGCCGGGCCGGCCATCGCGTACAGGCCCGCTCCGTAGGCCTTGCGGACGATCACCGAGATCTTCGGCACGTTGGCCTCCGAGACGGCGCTGATCATCTTGGCCCCGTGGCGGATGATCCCGTCGCGCTCGACCTGGGTGCCGATCATGAACCCGGGCACGTCGGCCAGAAACAGCAACGGGATGCTGAACGCGTTACAGGTCCAGATGAACCGCGCGGCCTTGTCGGAGGAGTCGACGAACAGCACGCCGCCCTTGACCTTGGGCTGGTTGGCGACGATCCCGACGGCGCGCCCGTCGATCCGGGCGTAGCCGACGATCACCTCCTTGGCCCAGCGGGCGTGGATCTCCAGGAACGAGTCGGCGTCGACCAGCGAGTCGAGTAGCTCGCGCATGTCGAATGGCTTGTTCTCGTCGGCCGGGATCAGCTCACGGATCGGCCGCTCGGAGGCGGGAGCGGCGGGCGGCGCGCCCGGCGGCTCGTGCTTCCACGAGCCCGGGAAGTACGACAGGTAGCGGCGCGCGAAGTCGATTCCCTCCTCGTCGGTGTTGACCAGCGCGTGGCCGACACCGCTCTTGGACGTGTGCATCCGGGCACCGCCCATCTCCTCGAGCGAGACCTTCTCGCCGATCACCATCTCGGCCATCCGCGGCGAGCCGAGGTACATCGAGGCATTGCCGTCGCGCATGATCACGACATCGCAGAACGCGGGGATGTAGGCGCCGCCGGCCGCGCTCGGGCCGAACAGCACGCACACCTGCGGCACTACGCCCGACAGCCGCACCTGGTTGAAGAAGATCCGGCCGGCGTGGCGGCGGCCGGGGAACATCTGCACCTGCTCGTTGATCCTCGCGCCGGCGGAGTCGACCAGGTACACCAGCGGGACACGCAACGACATCGCGCGCTCCTGCACGCGGAGGATCTTCTCGACCGTCCGGGGCGCCCACGAGCCGGCCTTCACGGTCGGGTCGTTGGCCATCACCGCCACCGTGCGCCCCCCAGTCGTGCCGATCCCGGTCACGACCCCCTCGGCCCCGAGCCCGTCCTCGTCCCAGCCGGCGAGCAGGCCCTCCTCGGCGAACGAGCCCGCGTCGAGCAAGCGCGCGACGCGCTCGCGTACCGGCAGCTTGCCCTGCTCGGCCGCCTTTACACGGTGGCGCTCGGGCCCGCCGGCAACCGCACGACCGGTGGCCTCGTCCAGGGCGTCGCCGTGTTCGGAGTCGGTCATGCCTCGTCGTCCTCCCGCAACTGGATCGTCTCGGCCACCGGTGTCTTCGGCCGCGGCGGCGCGGGCGTGGTGGGCCGCAGCCCGATCGCCAGCCCGGCGCCGCCGGCCACCAGCAGGAACAGCGGCCAGCCGACGATCGAGCCTCGACCGGAGGGCGAAAACGCTGCGAGCTGGATGAACGCGAGCACCACGACGACCCCAATGTACGCCGGGCCGGGTTCGCGGTCCGCACCGGCGTAGGCGATCAGTCCGAATCCGATCGCCAGGATCCACAGCTTCCAGCCGAACGCGGCCCCGCCGCCACGCACGCCGATCACCGGTCCTCCCAGGCGCGAGACGACCGTGGCGACCGAGCTCTCGATCACCAGCGTCAGCGCCAGCACCAGCGTGGCCAGCCCGGCAGCGTTGATCAGCGCGACCGCGTGACGGCGCTGCCCGTCGCGCAGCCGCACCGCCCCCACCCCGAACCCGACCGTCAGTGCGAGCAGCACCCAGCGGGTGGCGCTCAGGCTGGTCGGCGCGAACACCCAGGCGATCAGGCCCTCGAGCGCGATCCCGCCCGCCAGCGCCGCGCTCAGCGTGCAGACCGCCGAGTTCGCCCGCCGCGCGGATGTCGCCGCGACCGCGCAGACCAGGCCGAAAGTCCAGAAGTCGGCACCGGGCCCCGGCGGCCGCGAGCTTCCCAGCACCTCGGCCAGCAGTTGCAGGGCCACCGCCAGCACGATCAGCCCCGCGACCAGCAGCATCGAGTGATACGCCCGCGGCGATGGGCTCTCCAACGGCGCCAGCCAGCCCATCGTCAGGATCAGCGCCGCGACCACCGCCACCACGATCAGCCGCGGACCCACGGCCCACTGGGTCATCCGCAGGTCGATCAGGATCGCCGCCACCGCCAGCGGGATCGCCCCGGCCGCGATCACGTCGCCGCGAAACGGCGCCGGCCGCAGCCACTCCAGCGCGGTGCTGATCAGCCCGCGGTCGATCTCACCACTCCACGGGGCCCGCCGACAGCACGTGGCTGCCCAGCGGCCGTCCGAGCACCTCCTGCGCGGCTCGCGACGCCGCAACCAGCGCCGGCAGGTCGATCCCGGTCTCGATCCTCATCTCGTGCAGCATCGAGACGAGGTCCTCGGTGGCGATGTTGCCGGTCGCTCCTGGGGGCACCGGACACCCGCCGAGCTCGCCGAACGACGACTCGAAGCTGTCGACGCCCAGCTCGAGCGCGGCGAGCGCGTTCGCCAGGCCCTGGCCGCGGGTGTTGTGGAAGTGCGCGGTCAGCTCGACGTCCGGCAGCGCGGCGACCGCGACAGCGAAGAACTCACGCACTCCAACGGGGTTGGCCATGCCGGTGGTGTCCCCGAACCCGACCTCCTCGGCGCCGGCGTCGGCCAGCGCCCGCGCGATCTCGAGCACGCGGTCGGGGCGCACGTGACCCTCGTACGGGCAGCCGAACGACGTCGAGATCACCCCCTCGCAGCGCAGACCCTCGGCCCGGGCGCGGGCGAACGTGCGCCGCAGACCCTCGAGCGACTCCTCGATCGAGCGGCCCACGTTCTTACGGTTGTGGGTCTCCGACGCGGACAGGAAGCCGTTGATCTCCTGAAAGCGGTCGCGGTGGCGTAGCGCCCGCTCGAGCCCTCGCTCGTTCGGGATCAGCACGCTGACCGCGACGCGGTCGGGCAGGTTGATGGCCTCCAGCACCTGCCCGGCGTCGGCGAGCTGCGGAATCACGTCGGGACGCACGAAGCTGGTCACCTCGATCCGCTCCAGGCCGCTCGCGGCGAGCAGCTCGATCAGCCTCACCTTGTCGGCGGTCGGGACCACCTCGGGCTCGTTCTGAAAGCCGTCCCGCGGCCCGACCTCTCGGACGCGGACGCGCTCTGGCAGGGGGCTCATGTCCTTACTTATAGATCAGCTTCTGCCCGAGCAGCTGAGTCACGGTGACGAACGTGTAGCCCTCGCTGCGCAGCGTGTCGACCTCGCGCGGGAGCGCCGCCAGCGTCTCGGAGCGGGGGCCGCCGCCGTCGTGCTGGAGCACGATCGAGCCGCTGTGGGCGTTGCGGACAACCGTGTTGTAGATCGAGTCGGTGCCCGGCGTCGCCCAGTCGCGCGGATCGACGCTCCACTGAATCGTGGTGAAGCCCATCGACCTGGCCTCGGAGATCAGCGCCGAGCTGACCGATCCGCCGGGAGCGCGGAACAGGCACGGCGTGAACCCGTCGGTGACGCTGCGGAGCTCATCGGCCGCCCGGGAGATCTGGCTGGCGGCGCCCGGACCCGCGCCGGACACGTCGACGTGGCTCCAGGTGTGGTCGCCGATCATGTCGCCGTCGCGCAGCATCCGTCGTTCGATCGCCCCGCCGTCGCCGTACGTCGGGATGTACTCGCCCACCTCGAAGAAGGTCGCGACCACGTGCTTGGCTTCGAGCACGTCGAGGAACTTCGGGGTCAGGATCCACGGTCCGTCGTCGAACGTGAGCGCGATCTCCTTGCGCGACGTGTCGATGCTGTTGACGAACGGCGCGCCGCTGGGGACGCAGCCCACCACCTGGGGGGTGTGCAGGCGTTCCAGCGTCGGGCGGCTGGGGAACTTGACGAAGCAGCCGATCCGGCTGGAGTTCGGCGGCTTGCAGGCGGGAGGCCGAAGCGTGCTGATCACCTGCCAGCGCAGCGATGCATACGAACGCCCGGCGTTCTGGGGCAGGAACGTCGCGGTGAAGTCGTGAGCGCCGCTGCGCGAGATCTGGGCCGGGATCACCTTGAGCGTCCCCGGCCCCTTGCGCGTGATCGGCGCGTACGCGACCCGCGCGTCACCGCCCTTCTTGGCCGGCGGCACGACGCACAGCTGGCCCGCCACGCTGCCGTTACCGGGGCGCTCGAACAGCAGGCACAGCGAGCGGCGAGCCTGCGTCAGCGCCGCCGGCGAGAACCGACGGTCGAGGTCGACCTTCCACACGAGCTGCTGACCGGACTGGGTCAGCGAGGCCGAGTCGATCGACAGCGGACGCCTGGAGACCGGCGGCGTCTTCGCCGCGCCGGCGACCGGAACTGCGACGGCCAGCGCCGCTACCACTGCAGCTACGACATACCTCGCTCGCACGCCGTTCGGATATTAGAACCGGCCCCGGCGCCAATCTGGCGGGCTATCGGGTCTCGACGATCCGCCGCTCGTGCGTTCCGACGCCGATCGTTCGCCCGTCGTCGGTCTGCACCTCGACCGAGAACCGCAGCTTGCGGTCGTCGACGATCTCCTCGAGGCGAGCCACGGCCACCAACCGCGTCCCCTCGACCGCGCCCCCGACGTGCTTGACGCACACCTCAAACCCGACGGTCGCCTTCCCCTCCCCCACCAGTGGGTACACGAGCCGCGCGGCGGTGCGCTCCATCATCGCGATCATCCCGGGCGTCGACAGCACGTGCTGAGGCAGCGTCCCGCCGACGTCGGTCAGCAGCGCACCCTCCGCTTCGAACTCGTAGGTGGCCTCGAGGCCGGTCTCCAGGGCGGCGTCCATGAACCGCGGACCCTACATCGAGCGAGCCGGACTCGCCCCGAGATCCATACACTCCGCCGCCGTGCCACCAACCGTCTGCATCGTCGGCTGCTCGGGAGCGCTGGGTTTCGGTCTGGCGCTGCGGCTCGGGCAGGCTGGGGTGCCGATCGTGGTCGGATCGCGCGACGCCGCGCGCGCCGAGGAGACCGTCAGCAACCTGCGCGAACATGTCCCCGACGGGTCGTTTCAGGGCTACACGAACGAGGAGGCGGCGACCAAGGCCGAGATCGTGCTGCTGAGCGTGCCGTTCCGCACGCAGTCGGAGACGATGACGCACCTCAAGCACGTGCTGAAGCCCGAGCAGCTGCTGATCGATGCGACGGTGCCGCTGGCCGCGGCGGTCAGCGGCAAGGCCACGCGGACGCTCGGCGTGTGGCAGGGATCGGCGGCCCAGGCGGCGCAGGAGATGGCCCCCGAGGGCGTCCCGGTGGTGGCCGCGTTTCACACCGTCAGCGCCGCGCTGCTGCGCGACCTCGAGCACGAACTCGACGAGGACGTGCTGATCTGCGGCGACCGCCGCGAGCACAAGGACAGGGTCGCCACGCTGGTCGATCTGATCCCCGGGTTGCGCCCGGTCGACTGCGGGCCGCTCGAGATGGCGCGGATCGTGGAGCAGTTCACGCCGCTGATCATCTCGATCAACGTCCGCAACAAGGTCCGAGCGGGCATCAAGATCACCGGGCTGTGAGCGGTCTCGTCGTCGTGCTGGCAGGGGGCACCGGCGGCGCCAAGCTTGCCCGCGGGATGCTCGACGCCGTCGGCCCTGATGAGCTCGTCGTGGTCGCCAACACGGGCGACGACATCGAGATCTACGGGGCCCACGTGTCACCCGACCCGGACCTGGTCACGTTCTGGCTGGCCGACCTGATCGACGAGCGCGGCTGGGGACTGCTCGGCGACACGTTCCATGTGATGGACGGGCTCCGCGACCTCGGCGTGGAGATCTGGTTCAACCTCGGCGACCACGACCTGGCGATCGGCCTGCACCGCGGGCAGGCGCTCAACCGCGGCGCCCGCCTGACCCACGCGCACGCCGAGATCGCGGCAGCGCTGGGCGTGCGGGCTCGCGTGCTGCCGATGAGCGACGCTCCGGTCCGCACCCGGGTGCTGGCCCACGACCGCTGGTGGCCGCTTCAGGAGTTCATGATCAAGGGCCGCGGCGAGGGTCCGGTCGACGGCGTCGACTTCCGCGGCGTCGCCGCCGCCGGCGCCACCCCGGAGGTGCTCGACGCGATCGCGACCGCGAGGGCGATCGTGATCGGGCCGTCGAACCCCGTGATCTCGATCCGCCCGATCCTTGAGACCCGTGGCATCCGCGACGCGCTCACAGACGCGCGGGCTCCGGTGATCGCGGTCAGCCCGCTGGTCGGTGGCCAGGTGCTCAAGGGTCCGACCGCTGCGTTCATGGAGTGGTCCGGCCAGCCGCTGTCGGCCGACGGGATCGCATCGGTCTACGACGGGGTGATCGACGGGCTGGTGGCCGACGACCGCACCGAGCTGGTGCCGCTGCTCCAGGACGACGTGCTGCTGAACACGCCCGCCGAGCGCCTCCGCGTGGCCGAGGCGACGCTGCAGTTTGCCCTCGAGCTGACCGCCTGAGGCCGCCGCGGGCTGCCCGTGCCGCACACGAGCGTATACCGTTCGCCGCCATGCGCACCGCCGCGATCCTTCCAATCAAGAGCTTTCCGGACGCGAAGCAGCGCCTGTCCAACGGGCTCGCCGCCTCCTGGCGCCGCGCGCTGGCCGAGGCGATGTTCTCCGACGTGTTGGTCGCGCTCAGGCGCACCCCGGCGATCAACGAGATCATCGTCGTGACCGGCGACAACGGCGCCCAGCGGATCGCCGGCGGCTACGGCGCGACCGTGATCGGCGATTCCGACCAGGGCCACAACGTGGCGGCCCACAACGGCGCGCTGCAGGCGCTCAAGGCCGGGGCCGAGCGAGCGCTGATGGTCCCCGGCGACTGCCCCTTGCTGGACCCCAAGCAGCTGGCGGCGCTGATCGAGCGCCCCGTTGGCGAGCGCTCGGTGCTGATCGTCCCCGATCGCCATGGCACCGGCACGAACGCGCTGCTGCTGACGCCGCCGGACGTGTTCGAGCCGGCGTTTGGCGAGGGCAGCCGCCAGCGCCACGTCGACAACGCTCAGGCCGCGGGCGCCGTTGCGGAGGTCGTCGAGGTGCCCTCGCTGGCACTCGACGTCGACACGCCCGAGGACCTCGACGAGGCCCGCGACACGCTCGCGTCGACCCACGGCGGCGCCGCCCGCACGCGCGGGATGCTCAACCAGATGAGCCGGAGCCTGGCTTGAGCGCAGTCGCCGCGGTGGCACTCGAGGGGATCCCCGAGGTGCGGCCCGGCGACGACATCGCGGCGCTGATCGCCTCGGCCCCGCCCCCGCCGGGCGACGCGATCTCAGGGAGCGACGTGGTCGTGATCGCCCACAAGGTCGTGTCCAAGGCCGAGGGCAGGGTCCGCCGGCTGGCCGACGTTACCCCGGGCCAGGAAGCACTCGCCCTCGCCGACGAGCACGGCAAGGACCCCCGCCACGTGCAGGTCGTCCTCGACGAGTGCCAGCAGCTGCTGCGCGCGGCCCGCGGGGTGCTGATCTGCGTGACCCGGCATGGGTTCGTGTGCGCCAACGCCGGCGTCGACGCCTCCAACGCGCCCGAGCCGGGGACGCTGGTGCTGCTCCCGGTCGACCCCGACGCCTCTGCCCGCCGGATCCGCCAGGGCCTGCGGATCCGCCTCGGCACCGCACCCGCGGTCGTGATCACCGACTCGTTCGGGCGGGCCTGGCGCCACGGGCAGTGCGACGTCGCGATCGGGGCCGCCGGGATCGAGCCGGTCGAGGACTGGCGCGGCCGCGCCGACGCTGCCGGCCGAGAGCTGAACGCAACCGCGATCGCGGCCGCCGACGAGCTCGCCGCTGCTGCCGATCTGGCCCGGAGCAAGGACGGAGCGCAGCCGGTCGTGGTCGTGCGCGGCGCCGGCCGGCACGTGACCGAGGCCGACGGCCCCGGCGCGACGGCGCTCGTCCGGCCCGAGGCCGAGGACCTGTTCAGATAGCGTCGCCCCGCGGGGTTTCAGGTAGCGTGGGCGCGCCATCCGAGACGCCCCATGGGAGAGAGCATGAGCGACGAGACCGTCAAGTACCTGCTGGACGAGAGCAGGATCCCCACCCACTGGATCAACCTGCTCGGAGACCTCCCCGGCGACCCGCTGCCGCCGCTTCATCCCGGGACCATGCAGCCGGCCGGCCCCGACGATCTGACCCCGATCTTCCCGATGTCGCTGATCATGCAGGAGGTCTCGCCCGAGCCCGAGATCGAGATCCCCGAGCCCGTCCGCAGCGCCTACAAACTGTGGCGCCCGACGCCGCTATACCGGGCCCGCCGCCTGGAGCGCGACCTCGATACGCCGGCGCACATCTACTACAAGTACGAGGGCGTCTCCCCCGCCGGCTCGCACAAGCCGAACACGGCGGTCGCCCAGGCGTATGAGAACGCGCAAGCGGGGATCAAGCGGCTGTCGACCGAGACCGGCGCCGGCCAGTGGGGCTCGGCGCTGGCGTTCGCCTGCTCGCTGTTCGGCCTGGAGTGCGAGGTGTTCATGGTCGGCTCTAGCTATGACCAGAAGCCCTACCGGCGCTCGATGATGGAGACCTGGGGCGCGACCTGCCACCGCTCGCCGTCGGACCTGACCCAGTCGGGCAAGGCCAACGCCGAACACCCCACCGGCTCGCTGGGGATCGCGATCTCCGAAGCGGTCGAGGTGGCCGCCCAGCGCGACGACACCAACTACTCGCTGGGCTCGGTGCTCAACCATGTGTGCCTGCACCAGACGATCATCGGCCAGGAGGCGATCGAGCAGATGGGCATGGCCGGCGAGGCACCCGACGTGGTCGTCGGCTGCGTCGGTGGCGGCTCGAACTTCGCGGGGCTGACGTTCCCGTTCATCCGCGAGGTCCTGCGCGGCAACGCGAGCACGCGCTTTTTGGCCACCGAGCCCACAGCGTGCCCGACACTGACCCGTGGCGTCTACCGCTACGACTTCGGGGACACCGCCGGGCTTACGCCGCTGATGCCGATGTACACGCTCGGCCACGACTTCGTGCCGCCGCCGATGCACGCCGGCGGCCTGCGCTACCACGGCGACGCGCCGATGCTGTGCGGCCTGGTCAAGGCCGGCATGGTGCAGGCCAGGGCCTACAACCAGAACGACATCTTCGCCGCGGCGATCCGGTTCGCCCGCAACGAGGGGATCATTCCAGGGCCCGAGCCCGCCCACGCGATCAAGGGCGTGATCGACGAGGCGCTGGCGGCCCGAGAGGCCGGCGAGGAGCGGGTGATCCTGCTAGGCCTGTCGGGCCACGGGAACTTCGACCTCGGCGCCTACGACTCGTTCCTGGCCGGCAAGCTCGAGGATCCGGAGTTTTCCGAGGAGGAGATGGAGGCCGCCATCGAGCGGCTGCCCGAGGCGCCCGCGATCGCGTAACGCTTGTTTGAGACCACCCCCCGGATGGCCGGCGCGCCCCGCGTCGGTCTGGTGGCTCCGACCACCGCCGCAAGCACGATCGCCACGCCCACCAGCTGCAGCCAACTCGGCGACTCGCCGAAGATCAGCGCGGCCAGAGCGACCGAGGCGACCGGCTGGATCGTCAGCAGCAGTGAGGTGATCGCCGCTGGCAGGCGCGGCAGCGAGCTGCTGATCAGCAGCCACCCGAACACCTGAGAGGTCAGCGCGAGCGTGATCAGCCACCAGGCGCCCGGCCACTGCGGCGCCAGATGAGCGTCGCCGATCAGCGAGCCGATGACGATGCTGACCACCATCGCGGTCGCGGTCACGTCGAACAGCGGCCCGGCCGGGCGGCGCAGGTCAGATCCGCTGTAGCGCAGCAGCAGCAGGAAGCCCACGTAGGCGACCCCGGCCCCGAGCCCGAACACGGTGCCCCGCGCGGGGTCGGTGCCGTAGGCACCATGCTCGAGCACGCCCGAGATCAGCAGCACGCCGAGCAGCGCGACCGGCAGCGCCGCCAGCACCTGACGGCGCGGGTGCTCGGCCAGGACTGCCCAGGCGACGAGCGGGACCAGCACGACCTGGATGTTGGCCAGGACCGTGGCCAGCCCGGCCCCGACGTCCTCGATCGCGTTGTGCCACAGGATCAGGTCGACGGCCAGGAACACGCCCCCCACCAGCGCCGCACGGCGGTCGCGCCAGGGTCGGCGTCCGTGACGGCGATCCTCGAGCCACGCCAGCAACGCCAGCACCGGCAGCGCGTACGCGCAGCGGTAGATCGCCGCCGTCGACGGCGAAGCGTGGCTGAGCCTGACGAGAATGCTCGAGAACGCGATCGTGAGCGCGCCGATCACGGCGCACAGGCGGACGTTGCGCTCGGTGGCCAGCCAGCGCTCCATGTTCTCCAGGGTACGGCGGCGCGCCGGCCGACGCGCTGAGAGTCGGTGGACCCGCTCAGGGGTCGATGGGCGCGCCGACGGCGTGAAAGCCGCCGTCGACGTGGACGATCTCGCCGCTGATCGCGCGGGCGTAATCCGACAGCAGGAAGCAGATCGTGCTCGCCACGGGCGCGGGATCCTCGATGTCCCAACCCAGCGGAGCCTGCGACACCCACAGCTTGGCGAGGTCCTCGAAGCCCGGGATCCCGCGGGCGGCCACGGTCCCGAGCGGACCGGCCGAGACCAGGTTGACGCGGATCCCCTGGCCCCCGAGATCGCGCGCCAGGTACCGCGACACCGACTCGAGCGCGGCCTTGGCGACGCCCATCCAGTCGTAGATCGGCCAGGCGACGCCGGCGTCGAAGTCCAGGCCCACGATCCCCGACCCCGGCGGCATCAGCGGCGCCAGCGCGGCCCCGAGCGCCTTCAGCGAGAACGCGCTGGTGTGAAACGCCTGGGCGGCGCTGTCGGCGGGAGTCGTGAGGAACCTACCGCCGAGCGCGTCCTCGGGCGCGAACGCGATCGCGTGCAGCGCCCCGTCGAGGCCGTCCCAGCGTTCGCCGAGCTCCTTGACCAGCACGTCGAAGTCCTCGGGCTTGTTGACGTCTAGCTCGAGCACCTCGGCCGGGTCGGGCAGCCGCTTGGCCGCGCGCTCGGTCATTCGCCGCACGCGCCCGAAGCTGGTCAGCACCAACGAGGCGCCCTCCCGCTGGGCCTGCTCGGCTACGTGGTAGGCGATCGAGTCCCTGGTGATGACGCCGGTGATCAGAAGGCGCTTGCCCTCGAGGATCACGAAGCGGGCCTCGCCAGCGCCCTCAGCGCCCAGGCAAGCCGCTCGCGCGTCTCAACAGGCTCGATGATCTCATCGATGAATCCGGCGGCGGCAGCGGCCTGCGCGAGCAGGTGCTCGTCGGCGTAGGCGGTCGCCAGGCGCTCCCGCTCTTGCTCGGCGTCACCTGCCGCCACCAGATCGCGGCGGTTGACGATCCCGACCGCCGCCCGGGCACTCATGATCCCGAGCTCGGCGTCGGGCCACGCGAGCACCAGGTCCGAGCCAAGGTCGCGGGAGTTCATCGTGATGTAGGCGCCGCCGTAGGACTTGCGCAGGATCACGGTCAGCTTCGGCACGCGCGCCGCAGCGAACGCGCGCACCAGCGAGGCGCCGTGGCGGATCACCCCGGCCTGCTCCTGCTTGGAGCCGGGCATGAACCCCGGGGTGTCGACGACGGCGATCAGCGACACGCCGAACGAGTCACAGAAGTTGACAAACCCCGCGGCCTTCTCGGATCCGACCGCGTCGAGCACACCGCCCAAGTACCGCGGCTGGTTGGCCACGATCGCCACGGGACGTCCGTCCAGCCTGGCCAGCGCGGTTACCACGTTGCGCCCCCACCGGGGCTGCAGCTCGAGCAGGGAGCCGGCATCGACGATTCCCGCGAGCGCATCCCGGACGTCGTATGCGCGGCGGGGCTCGCTGGGCACCACGGTTCCGGGGTCGGCGATCGCAGCCGGCATCGGCGCGGTCACCGGCGGCGCCTCGCCGGACGCCGAGGGCAGGAAGCCGAGCAGCTCCCGGACCCTGAGCGCCGCCGCGCGCACGTCGGGCTCGACGAGGTGACAGACGCCGTTGCGGTCGTGCACGCGGGGGCCACCAAGCCCGGCGGCGTCGATCTCCTCCCCGAGCGCCTCGCGGACCACGTCCGGGCCGGTCAGGAACATCGCGGCGTCCTCGGTCATCAGGATCAGGTCGGTCAGCGCGGGCGAGTAGGCGCCGCCGCCGGCCGACGAGCCGCTCACCACCGAGATCTGCGGGACCACGCCGGTGAGGCCAACCGTGTGGCGAAAGATCCGCCCGTAGCCCCCGAGCGCCGCGGTTCCCTCCTGCATGCGCGCGCCGCCGGACTCGACGAACCCGACCACTGGGATCCGAGCCCGCTCGGCCGTCTGCAGCACGCGCACGATCGTGTCGGCGTGGCGCTCGCCGAGCGAGCCACCGAGGTACGCGCCGTCCTGCGCGTAGCAGGCGATCGGCCGGCCCGCGACCATCCCGGTCGCGCCGACGACACCGTCGCCCTCGATCGCGCGGGCGCCGAGCTTGGACGAGACGATGCGCGAGCGCAATACGTGGACGCTGCCGGGGTCGCACAGCGCCTCCAGGCGCTCGAGCGGCCCCCGGCGCTCGGTCCGCTCGCGAATCACGGTCGCGGTCATTGGGGAGCTCCTCGCAGCACCAGGGCCACGTTGTGGCCCCCGAACGCGAATGAGTTCGAGATCGCCACCGGGGGTCCTCCGTTGGCCGCCAGCAGCGGCCGCGCCTCTCCGGGCACGTAGTCCAGGTCCAGCTCGGGGTCGGGGACCTCGTAACCGAGAGTCGGCGGGACCACGCGGGTGATCAGCGTCTGCACGGTCGCGACCGCCTCCACGGCGCCGGCGGCACCGAGCAGGTGGCCGATCGACGACTTGGTCGAGGACACCGGGATCTGCTTGGCGCGGTTCTCGCCGAGCGCGCGCTTGATCGCGAACGTCTCGGCGGAGTCGTTGAGCTGGGTCGAGGTCCCGTGGGCGTTGATGTAGGCGACCTCGCCGGGAGTCACGCCGGCGTCCTGCATCGCCAGCTCGATCGCCCGCGCGGCCGGCTCGCCGGTCGGCTGCGGCGCGGTCAGGTGGTAGGCGTCGGCGGTGGACCCGTAGCCGACCATTTCGCCGAGGATCGTGGCGCCGCGGCGCCTGGCCGCCTCGAGTTCCTCGAGCACGATCATGCCGGCGCCCTCGCCCATCACAAACCCGTCGCGCCGCGCGTCGAACGGGCGGGACATGCCGGTCGGCGACAGCGCCTGCATCGAGTGAAAGCAGGCGAACCCGAACGCGGTCAGCGTCGCCTCCGAGCCGCCGGCGACGGCCGCAGCGGCGTCGCCGTATTGGATCATTCGCATCGCCGATCCGATCGCGTGGGCGCCGCTCGAGCAGGCCGACACGACGCCGTACATCGGGCCCTGGAGCCCATAGGTCATCGACACCGCGGCCGCGGCGGCGTTGGGCATGTACTGCGGGATCCCCAACGGGGAGACCATCTTCGCCCCGCGGTCGCGCATCACGTCGTGTTGGGACTCGACGGTCTCGATCCCCCCGATCCCGGTCGCGATCACGCAGCCGATCCGCATCGGGTCACAGGGCAGCCCATCGTTCCAGCCCGCCTGCTGGAGCGCCTCGTCAGCGGCGACCAGCGCGATCTGCGAGAACCGGTCGAGACGCCGGATCTGCTTGACCGACAGCTGTTCCTTGGGCTCGAAATCGGTACAGGCCCCGGCGCCGTCGACGATCCCAACGTCGCCTGCGGCCCACCGCTCGTGCAGTTGCGCGGCGCCGAGGCCGAGCGGCGTGACCGCGCCCAGACCGGTCACCGCCACGCGCAGGCGCGCGGGTCTCGAGCCGTTGTCGTTCGTGGGCATCAGGACACCTCCCGCTCCGCGCTCGCTACTCCGCGCGGCTGACGATCAGGTCGACGGCGTCCCCAACCGTCTTGAGGTCCTTCATGTCCTCGCCCTTGAGCACGACGCCGTACTCGTCCTCGACGACCTGGGCCAGCTCGACGAGGTCGAGCGAGTCGATGTCGAGCTCCTCGAAGGTGGAGCCGCGGCTGATCTGGTCGGCATCGGGGCCGAAGCTGGCAAGCGTCTCGGTGACGCGGGCCTCGACCTGCTCGGTGGTAACTGCTGACATTGATTCTCCTGTCGGTAAGTGGGGTTGGTGAAGTTCGGTTCGCCCGTGTGGTTCGTCCACCTAGGCGGCAAGTCCTCCGTCGACGCTCAACACGGCGCCCGTGATGTAGCCCGCGTCCTCAGACACGAGGAACCGCACGGCCGCCGCCACCTCCTCGGGCTTGCCCGCCCGGCGCGCGGGCACGGCCTGCAGCAGGTCCGTCGAGATCCCCTCGGTCATCTCGGTCTCGATCCACCCGGGCGCAACCGCGTTGATCGTGACCCCGCGCCGCGCGACCTCGACCGCTGCGGTCCGGGTCATCGCGATCAGGCCGGCCTTGGCCGCCGCATAGTTGGCCTGCCCCGGGTTGGCGCGCAGGGCGACGACCGAGGAGATGTTGACGATCCGCCCGTTGCGTGCGCGGAGCATCACCTTCAGTGCACGGCGAGTGAGTCGGAACGCGGCCGTGAGGTCGGTGTCGATCACCGCGTTCCACTGCTCGTCGTCGAGCGACGGGGTCAGGTCGTCGCGGCTGATGCCCGCGTTGTTGACCAGCACCTGCACGGGGGCGTCGAAATGCGACTCGAGCTCTGAGAACAGCTGGTCGGCGGCGTCGGGATCGACCACGTCGGCGCCGAGCGCGACCGCGCGGCCGCCGTCGCCCTCGATCTCGCCCACGACCTTCTCGGCCGCGTCCTGGTCGGAGCGGTAGTTGACCCCCACCGCCCAGCCATCCGCGGCGAGCGCGCGAGCGATCGCGGCGCCGATCCCGCGTGATGCGCCGGTCACGAGCGCGCAACCTTCGCGCTCAGCCATCGCCGCCGCCTCCCCATTCGATCACTCCGGCGCCCCAGGTGAAGCCCGCGCCGAACGTGCCCAGATGGACCCGTGCGCCGGGCTTCAGCCGACCGTCGCGCTCGGCTTCGGCCAGCGCCAGTGGCAGCGTCGCCGCCGACGAGTTGCCCAGATACGCGATCACGTCGACCACGCGCTCGGGCTCGAGCCCGAGTCGTTCCCCGAGCGCGCGGGTGATCCGCGCGTTGGCTTGGTGGTAGACGAACAGGTCGATGTCGGCCAGCGTCAGCCCCGCGAGCTCGACCGCCTTGAGCGTGGACTCGCTCATCCGCGCGACCGCGTGGCGGTAGACCTCGGGACCGTCCATCTCGAGCCGGGCATCGCGTGGGACCACGATCGCGCCCGCCTGGGAGCCGTCGGAGCCGAGCACAACCGGGCCGATCGCGCCGTAGTCGCGGCTTGCGGGGGCCATCACGACCGCTCCGGCGCCGTCGCCGAATAGCGGCGCCGAGCGCTTGTCCTCCCAGTTGGCCACGCGCGAGACGAAGTCGGCGCCGATCAGGAGGACGTTGCGCGCGCGATTGCTCTCGATCTGGGCCGCTCCGAGCGACATTCCCGATAGGAACGCGGTGCAGGCAGCGCCGACGTCGACCGCGCCGGCGTTCTCGGCGCCGAGCTGGTGGGCGACCAGCGGCGCCGCGTTCGGCGTGATCTCGTCGGCCGTGAGGGTCGCGACGATCACCAAGTCGACGTCGGCCGGGTCGATCCCGGCGCGGCTCAGCGCGGTCGCCCCGGCCCGGGCGGCGAAGTCCGAGAGCCGGTCGTCGGGCTTGGCGATCGGGCGCTCGATCACGCCCGTGCGCGAGACGATCCAGTCCTCGCTGACGCCGAGCTTCGCCGACAGCTCGGCGTTGGTCAGCCTGCCCTCGGGCAGCTCACTGGCGACCGACAGCACCGCCGGGCGGGCCAGCGCCGACTGTGGCCGGCGTAACTCGCCTTCGGGGTGGACGGCGGGAGCTGACCCGTTCGAATCAAGCATTGGCGAGCTCCACGTCGTTCAGCGTGCGCTTGACCAGGCCGCTCAGGACCCGTCCCGGGCCGACCTCGACGAACCGCTCGGCGCCGCGCTCGTGCATCGCGATCAGCGTCTCGCGCCAGCGGACCGGGCTGGTCAGCGCCTCGGTCAGCTGAGCGGCCACGTCCTCGAACGGCGCGGCGGTGACGGCCGACAGGACCTCGACGCGCGGCGGCGAGATCTTGACCTGCTTGACCGCCTGTTCGAACTCGGGGACGGCCGCGGCCATCATCGGCGAGTGAAACGCTCCGCTGACCGACAGCTCGACCGCCCGCAGGCCCAGCTCCTTGGCGGCATCGGCGGCCTCGGGTAGCGCCTGCTTGGCGCCCGAGAGGACGACCTGCTGGGGGGAGTTGTCGTTGGCGACGGACAAGCCGTGGGCCTCGGCGAGCTCGGCAGCATGGTCCGCGGCGCCGCGGCCGAGCAGTGCAAGCATGCCACCGTCCCCGGCTGCCTCGCCTGATTCCTGCATCAGCCTGCCGCGCAGCGCGACCAGCTCGAGACCGTCGCGCTCCTCCAGCGAGCCGGCCGCGACCAGCGCCGCGAGCTCCCCGAGCGAGTGGCCGGCCATCAAGTCCCCGTCAGGGCGCCCAAGACGGTCCCAGCCGGCGAGGCTGGCGCAGAAGATCGCCGGCTGCGCGTAGTTGGTCCCCTCCTCGGCCTTGGGAAACGGGTCCTCGCCCACGATCTCGGTGGCGAGCTCGAGCAGATCGGGACGGGCGCGCTTGACGTCGTCGCGCATCTCGGGGGTTTGGCTCCCCTGGCCTGGGAACAAGATCGCTGTCATCGGCATGCGTTTGAACGTACGCACGCAGCGGGCAACAGATACAGCCCGACCCCGGACTTCCCCCCGTTCGGGGGGAGGGATGTGGTCCAATCTCCGATGGACGAGATGAGCCTTCCACCTCCAGACCCCGACTCAGCCGCTCTGATTACCGGTGCATCGGCCGGAATCGGCGCCGCGATTGCCCGTGAGCTCGCGTCGCGGGGTCACAACGTGGTGCTGGTCGCGCGCCGCCGCGAGCGGCTGGTGACGCTGGCCCAGGAGCTGGCCGACGAGCACGGCATCCGCGGCGAGGCGCTCGGAGCCGACCTGTCGAAGGCCCCGTCGGTGGAGCGGCTGCCCGGGCGGGTCGCCGGGCTCGGGCTCGGGATCGAGATCCTCGTCAACAACGCCGGCTTCGCCACCGGCGGCCCGTTTTATCAGTCAGACCCCGAGCGGGAGCTCGAGCAGGTGCGCGTGCTGGTCGAGGCGGTCGTCGCACTGACCTCGGCGTTCTCGCCCGCGATGGTCAAGCGAGCCCGCGGGGCGATCCTCAACGTCGCCTCGACCGCGGCCATGCAGCCGATGCCCTATTCGGCCGGCTATTCGGCCGCGAAGGCGTACGTGCTGACGTTCTCAGAGGCGCTGCACCAGGAGCTGATCGGCCGCGGCGTGACCGTGACCGCACTGTGCCCGGGGCCGGTCGAGACCGACTTCTGGCAGATCGCCGACTGGCAGGTCGCCAGCGGCCAGTCGTTCGAGCGCGCGATCCCGCGCCCGGCGCTGATCACCGCCGAGCAGGCCGCCAAGGCGGGCGTGGACGGACTGCAATCGGGCAGTCGCGTGATCGTGCCGGGCCTGCCGATGCGAGCGGCGATGGAGGCCTCGCGCGCGATCCCGAACGCGATCAAACTGCCCGTGATCGAGTGGGCGATGCGCCGGCGCTGAGCGGCTCCGGGGCCGCCAGCCGCTCAGGCGACCTTGCGGACAGGCGCCACGACCGGCTGCTTCGGCGGCGGGACCGCCTTGCCGGCCCGGCGCAGGCGGTTCGCCACCCATCCCAGCGCGACCGGCATTCCAGCGACGCCTCCGCTGATGTGGTCGACGCCGCCGCGGGTCACGTACAGCCGTACGTCGGCGCCGCGCCGCTCCCACGACTTCTGCAGGTTGAGGCTTTGCTCGAACGAGACGATCTGGTCGCGGCGGGCGTGGTGCAGGAGCACCGGCGCCTCGGGCGCGATCTCGCCGAGGCGGTTCTCGCGCAGGCGGGCGCGCCACTCCGGCAGCTCGAGCACGTTGGGCTGGGTCAGGTCCGAGGCGCGGGCGAACCGCGGTCCCGACAGCATCGCCTGGTAGATCGTGGACTGACGCATCGCCTCGATCCCCTTGGCGGCCCTCGGCGTCAGATACCGATCCAGCTCGAGCTCGGGGTAGGCGGCCGCGTAACCGATCCCGCCGTAGGAGATGAAGAACGAGAAGAAGGTGCCGTCGACGGCGGCTCCGCCCAACTCGACGTCGGCGGCCGCGGCCCCGGCGGCGACCGCGGTCAGCGGCAGGTCTGGGGCGTAGGTGGGCTGCAGCTGGGCCGCCCAGGCGGCGGCGGCTCCGCCCTCCGAATAGCCGACGATTGCCGCCGGGCCTTCCTCGGGCAGCTCCGAGGGGTGCAGCTGCCGGGCGGCGCGCATCGCGTCGAGCACATTGGGGCCGAGCGCGCGGCCGACCATGTAGGTGTGGTCGCCGGGCGTGCCCAGCCCCTCGTAGTCGGTGATCGCGACCGCCCAGCCACGCGCGAGGATCATCGCGATCATCCCGCTCTCCCACTCCAGACCGCGCGCCAGCAGCCGCGACGGCGCCGCCGAGTCGCCGATCCCGTGGGTGCCGACGCCATAGCCGATCAGCGGCCGGGGGCCGCGGATCCGCCCGTAGGGCACCAGCACCGTGCCCGAGACCGCGGTGGGCCGGCCGAGCGCCGAGGTCGAGCGGTACAGCACTCGCCAGGCGCGGGCGCGCAGCCGCACGCCGGGGGCGAGGTAGGCGTCCATCGGCTCGAACCGGACTACGTCGCCGGGCTCGCCGTCGCCGAGCGGATCCGGAGGCTGGTAGAAGCCCTCGCTGGTCGCGGCGCGGCGCCGAGGTGGCGAAACCAGCCAAAGCTGGCCGCTGGCAATGCGAGCTACATCCATGACACTCACGGCACCACCCACTCCTTTGGACGACTTGCAACGTCCAACCCGGCACTGAACATTGTATTGGACCAACGTGTCGAGCTTTAGCGATCTTCCCCGCGACTCCTGCACGAATTTGGCGGGGTCGTCGGTCCGGTGCGCGCTCAGCCCGCCAGCGCGGCCAGGCGGGTACCGAAGAACTCGAGTGCGGCGGCGCGCTGATCCGGCGCGCCGATCAGGCCGGCGTAGGACAGCTCGGCGCCCTGGAACTGGCCGGCCTGCCACAGCTCCCCCGGCGGCTGAGGCGCCCACGGCGCCACGTACAGGTATGGCTCGGGATGCAGCTCGTCTCCGGGCGACAGCCCGTAGGTGGCGCGTGCCCCGGAGTCCTCAGAGCCGAGCTGCACCGCGAGATCGAAGTGCTCGGGCCACAGCTGCACCCGGGAGGAATCGCCGTCGGCGTCGAACCCGGCCCGCAGCTCCTCGAGCACCGAGGCCGCGAACCCGTACCAGTCGCCGAGGAACACCGCTGCCCGCGGGTCGACCGCAAGCAGCTCTGCGCCCAGCTCGACGTCATCGGGAAGCTCGTCGCGCCCGACGTGGTCGGCGGCCGCGTCGAGCGTCGAGATCGGGGTCCGCCGCTCGACGCCGCGCTCGTGGACGATCAGCTCGGCCCCGACGACGCGGACCTGGACGTCGGCGCCGAAGAACGGCGTGCCGAAGCCGCGGTGGGTGTAGCGCAGGCCGATCTTTCCGTTGGCGTGGCTCCGGGCCGCAGACATCACCCGCTCGGCGAGCCGATGGAGCGAGCGACGGGTCAGCACCAGGGATCCGGGCGCGGGCACCAGCCGCTTGTAGGGCCCGAGCCATCGGTCGGCGCACCAGGCACCGAGCTCGGGATCGCCCGCGGCCAGCTCCACCCAGGTGATGTCGCCGGTGGGGACCGGCGACACGACCGTGCGGCCCGGCTCGAGATCGCCCCGAGCGACCGGGTCGTCGGCGAACCATGGCGGCTCCGAGACCGCCGGCGGCGAGGGCTCGAGCACGCGCGGGTCGCAGCGCTCGCCGATCCGGTCCGCCGCGTCCCGTCGCGGGTTCATCCGGCTCCCGGCTTGCTCGCGGTTCCGGCGCCCATCAGCTCAGCAGGCCGATCCGCTGCGCCCGCTGGACCGCCTCGGCCCGGTTACGCGCCTGCAGCTTGCGATACAGGGCGCTGGTGTGCTCCTTGACCGTGTGCGGCGACAGGTACAGATGCTCGGCGATCTCGCGGTTGGTTGAGCCGTCTGCGATCAGGTCGAGCACCTCCTGCTCGCGCTCGGTCAGCAGCGTCGAGGGCTGATCGGCCTTGGGCTGGAACATCGTCATCCCGAGCCCCACCATCCGCACCGCAGTCGCCACCTCGTGGGCCTCCCAGTCCTTGGACACGAACCCCGACGCGCCGGCGGCGCGTGCGGCGGCCGGCGACATCCGCCCGGCGCCCGAGATCAGCAGCACCCGCGTCGCCGGGCAGGCCTCGCGGATCGACTCGCACAGGTCGGCGCCGGACTCGCCGGCCAGGAACAGGTCGACCAGCGCGACGTGCGGCTCGAAACCTCGAGTCAGCGCGATCGCCTCGTCGCCGGTGCGCGCCGCCAGGCAGCGCTCGACCCACGGCTGCTCGCCGAGCAGCACCCGAAAGCCCCAGTGCACGACGTCGTGGTCGTCGACCACCAGCACCCGCAGGCGCTTCTCCTCCAAGCGCGGCGGCAGCGGCGCGGTCACGAGGTCTCCTGCTCGAGCGGCACGACCAGCCGGATGCGCCAGCCGTCCTCGCCGGTGGGTCCGAACTCGAGCACGCCGCGCTGCTGGAGCGCTTCGAACGCCGCCAGCCGCAACCCCATTCCAGCGTCGCGGCCGTCGGTCCGGGCGCCGTCGTTGCGGACCTCGAGCGTGAACGTGTCGGCGTCGCGGAGGATCACCACGTCCACGCGCTTGGCGGCGGCGTGCTTGGCCACGTTGCGCAGCGCCTCGGTCAGCACCGATTGGGCGAGCGGTTCGAGGTCGGCGGGCACGGTCACGTCTTCGGGCCAGTTGATGTGCAGCGGCGCGCCGGGGGCGGCTCGGAGGCGCTCGAGCTCGTCGGCCAGCGTGGTCCCGGTCTCGGGCGGCAGCGGCGCCAGCGGCCGCTCGAGCGCGCGGCGCAGGTCGCCGACCGCCTCCTGGAGCTCGACCCGGCATCGCTCGCGTTCGGCGGGATCGAGCTGCTGCTCGGCCCCCAGCGCCAGCGACACCCCGAACAGGCGCTGCATCACCCGCTCGTGAATCTCGCGCGCCAGCTCGAGCCGCTCCCCCAGCCGCCGCGTGCGCTCTTGCTGCCTGGTGGCGTTGCGGGCGGTGGCGACCAGCGCGGCGGTCTTGCCGAGCGTCCACAACAGGTGGCGCTCGCCGTCTGACAGCTCGAAGCGGCCGCCGCCGCGGTCGGCACAGATCACCCCGTAGGCCCGGCCGGCGGCGCTCAACGGCGTGCACACCAGCGTGGTGATCCCCAGCAGCTGCGCGTACTCGGACGGGACCGCCTCCTCGATCCGGTTCGAGACCACGACCACGTTGTCCTCGAGCAGCGCCCGCTGGGCGATTGGCGTGTTGACGAGCGTCGGACGCAGCGTTGCCAGCTGTGAGAAAGAGGTCCCGTGCGAGCCGACCGCGCGCACCCGGCGGCGCCCGGCGTCGGCCATGAAGATCGCCGCCCGGCGCATCGACGTCAGTCGGCAGATCGCCTCGCAGATGCGGTCGTAGAACTCCGTCGAGGAGGTGTCGGTGTCGAGGTCGGCGAGCAGCTCGACGAACACCTCCAGCGGCTCGACGCCGGCGAATAACGCGGGTGGGCGCTCGGTGGCGCTCATGCAGCCACCGGTAACTCGTACCGGCGGCGGATGTCGTACAGCGTGGTGCGTTCGGCCGCCGGCCGGCCGGCTCGATGGGCAGCGGCCACCAGGTCCTCGGGCTCGAGCCTGACGCCGTGGTAGCTGCCCGCCATCCGCGAGATCGACTCCTCCATCAGCGTCCCGCCGAGGTCGTTGACGCCCCACTGCAGCGCCTCGGTGGCCGCGTCGAGCCCCATCTTCACCCAGCTGGCCTGGACGTTGGGGATCGTGCGGCCGAGCGCCAGGCGGAACGCGGCGGTGTGCTTGAGGTTCTCCTCGCGGGAGATCTCCTGGACCCCGTGAGTGCGCCCGAGCAGCGTGTGGAACGGGATGAACGACAGCGGCACGAACTCGGTGAAGCCGCCGGTGCGCTCCTGTAGCTCGCGTACGACCCGCATGTGCTCGGCCAGCTCCCAGGGCTCCTCGATGTGGCCGAACATCACGGTCACGGTCGAGCGGATCCCCTCGGTGTGGCAGGCCTCGATGATCTCGACCCAGCGCGCCACGGGCAGCTTGTTGGGCGAGATCCGCTCGCGGACCCCGTCGTGGAGCACCTCCGCGGCGGTGCCGGGCGTCGAGTCCAGGCCGGCCTCGCGCAGGCGGTCGAACACGCGCCGGGGCTCCAGCCCGGAGACGTCGCACATGTGCGCGACCTCCATCGGCGAGTACGCGTGCAGGTGCAGCTGCGGGGCCAGTTGCTTGGCGAACCGCAGCCACTTCTCGTAGTCGCCCAGATCCCAGTCCGGATGGATCCCTGACTGGATGCAGATCTCGGTCGCGCCCGACGCCACCGCATCCTCGATGCGTTGGGCGAACTCGGCCTCGGAATGCTCGTAGGCGTCCGGGGAGCGCCGCGCCTGGCCGAACCCACAGAACGCGCAGCCGACGATGCACACGTTGGAGACGTTGATGTTGCGGTTGACCACGAACGTGACCGTCTCGCCGGCAAGCTCGGTGCGCAGCTCGTCGGCGGCGGCGCGCATGTCCTCGATCACCGCCGGGCGGCGCTCGGCGAACAGCGCGGTCAGCTCCTCGGCGGTCAGCGCCCGGCCGTCGCGGGCGTGCGCGATCGCACGCGGCGCGGCGTCGTCGGAGACCGACACCTCGGCGCGGCGGCCCGAGCCACGGCGCGGGATGAACGACCAGTAGCGGCTCTTGATCACGTCGAGCACCGGCTGGGCGACCCACTCGGGGTCGATGTACTCGGGGTACACGCACAGCCGCTCGGTGAGCGCGAGGCCCTCGGCCTGAAGCTTGTCGCGGACCTGGGCGGGCGACGGGAACGGGTGCTCGGGCGAGATGTGGTCGCCGTTGGCACTGAGCCCGCCGAGGTCGGTGGCGCCCGCCCGCGCTAGCTCGACCCACCAATCCGACAGGTTCGGCGGCACCTGAATGCCGACGTCGGGCATCAGCCTGCGGGCCTCGCCGATCAGCCGCTTCATGTCCTCGATCGTCACCTCACAGGCCCACTTCGGCGCGTCTAGCTGCGGGCCGTCGGCGACGCCCGTGCGCCAGTACTCCTGCGCGGCGGCGTCGGCGATTTCGGCCGGCTCTTGCCCGTAGTAGCTCTGGTGCGGGACGAAGTTCTGGAGGATCACCTCCTGGACGTGACCGTGTAGGCGGTGCTGCTCGGCGATCGCCTCCAGCGAGGCGACCCGCTCCTCCTCGGTCTCACCGATCCCGACCAGGATCCCGCTGGTGAACGGGATCTTCAGCTCGCCGGCAGCGGCGATCGTGGCGATCCGGTGTGCGGGATGCTTGGTCGGCGAGCCCGCGTGCACGGTCTCCATCAGCCGCTCCGAGACGGACTCGAGCATCAGGCCCTGCGAGGCGGTGACCTCGCGCAGGCGGGCCAGCTCCTCGCGGCTGAGGACGCCGAGGTTGGTGTGCGGCAGCAGGCCACGCTCGAGCGCGCGCTCGCACGTCCAGGCCACGTATGACGTGAAGTCCTCGTGGCCGTACTCGGCCAGCTTGGCGGCGACGCCGGCGTTGACCTCCGGCTTCTCGCCGGTAAGCACCAGCAGCTCCTTGACCCGATGGCGCCCAACCGCGCGGTCGAGGATCTTCAGCACGTCGTCGGGCGCGTGCAGATGCGGCTGGTGGGTCGCGAACGCGCAGTACTTGCAGTAGCAGCGGCAGGTTCGCGACAGCGACAGCGTGAGGTTGCGACTGAACGTGACGCGGCGGCGCATGCGGGGGGTGGATTCTACGGAGCGGGGTCCCCGGGGTCGGTTTCCCCGGGCTCGGCGGCGAGCAGCCTGTCGACGAGCGCCGCTCCCTCGCGCGCCATCCGCGAGCGCGGCACGACCAGGTCGAAGCCCGCCTTGCGCCCGCGGTCGCGCACGTCGGTCTCGACGTGCGAGTAGAACGCGAGCGTCCGGACTCCCGCCGGCCGGGTCAGGCGCACCAGCTCGATCCGCTCGGGCGCGTCGAACGTCAGGTCGACGATCAGCACCTGCGCCTCGGGCAGCTCGCGCCGCAGCGCGTCGCCGTCCGAGACGAGCGCGGGCTCGTGCCCGGCCGCGGTCAGCGCGCCGACGACGGTCGACCCGAACAGGAGGTCCGGCACGAACGCGACTACGCGGGCCATTCGGTGGGCTCCGGCGGTCAGCGACGGACCTACTGGGCCCGGATCCGCCTGAACTCCTCGCGGGCGGACTCGGGCCGGCCCCACCCCTGCGTGATCTCGACGCGGCCGGTGCGCTGCTCGCGGACCGCGAGCTCGCCGTCGATGCCCGCGTCGTCGAGCAGCTTGAGCGCGGTGTGGACGGCGGGCACCGATGCGGCGTGGCCGAAGCGGTGGGCGACGAGCAGCCGCCAGTGCCAGTCGGCCTTCGAATACGGCTGGGCGTTGCACGTGACCATCAGTACCGCGGCGTCGACGTACCGGCGCTCGTCGAAGATCCGGACGTCGAGCTCGAGGTCGGTCCAGTCGTCGGGGAGCGAGTCCACGACCTGCATGAAGGTGTCGGCGAGCGGGGGCATCAGCAGTAGAGAGCTATCCGCCGAACTGGAGGACGAGGAGGACGACGTTCATCGCGGTGATCAACCCGGCCACGCCGTAGGCCGCGAACTGAGTCAGGCGTCGGTTGGCGTGGACTCGCATCACGTCGCGACGGCCGGTGAGGATCACTAGTGGCACCAGCGCGAAGGGTATCCCGAACGACAGCACGACCTGGCTCAGCACCAGCGCGTTGGTCGGGTTGACCCCCACGGCGAGCACGATCAGCGCCGGCAGCATCGTCACCGCACGGCGGGCCATCAGCGGGATCCGAACTCTGATGAAGCCCTGCATGACGACCTGGCCGGCCGCCGTGCCGACGCTCGACGAGGAGACGCCCGAAGCCAGCAGCGCGACCGCGAACGCGAGCGCGGCGCCGCCGCCGACCAGCCGCCCGATCTCGCCGTGCGCCGCCTGGATCGTGTCCAGATCAGACAACCCCGGCGTGTGAAACAGCTTCGCGGCGACCGCCAGCATCGCGACGTTGATCAGCCCGGCGAGGCCGAGCGCGACCAGCACGTCGAGCCGCTCGAACCGCAGCACGCGCCGGCGCTCGGTGTCATCGCGCACCGGCATCCGGCTCTGGGTCAGCGCCGAGTGCAGGTAGATCGCGTGCGGCATCACGGTCGCCCCGACGATCCCGACCGCGAGGTACAGCGACTCGGTTCCGGCGAAGTGGGGCACCAGCCCCGACAGCGCCATGTGCGCCGACGGACCGATCTTCAGGGTCTGGTACAGGAACCCGCCGAGCACGATCCCGAGCAGGCCCGCGATCGCGATCTCGAACCGGCGAAAGCCCCGACGCTGCAACTCGAGCAACACGAACGTGATTGCGCCGGTGATCAGGCCGGCGACGAGCAGTGGCACGCCGAACAGCAGGTTCAGGCCGATCGCCGCGCCGATGAACTCGGCGATGTCGGTGGCCATCGCCATCACCTCGGCCTGCACCCACAGCCCGATCGTGACCGGCTTGGAGAACTGCTCGCGGCACATCTCCGGGAGGCTGCGGTCGGTGGCGATCCCGAGCTTGGCCGACAGATACTGGATCAGCATCGCCATCAGGTTCGCCAGCACCACCACCCACAGCAGCAGGTAGCCGAACTTGGCTCCGGCCGTGATGTTGGTGGCGAAGTTGCCAGGATCGACGTAAGCCACCGACGCCACGAACGCCGGCCCGAGCATCGTCAGCAGGGCCCGCAGCCGCCCCCGCGAGAGGATTCCGTCGAGCACGCTCGGGCCCTGAGCCCCGGGCGCGCCTGCAGCCTGCTCGCCGGCGGCGGCCGCTTCCAGCGCCGGCGTGACCACCGGAGGGGGCGGCGTCACCGCTTGACCTCTACCCGCATCGCCTTCGCCAGCATCCCGCCCAGGACGTGCACGTTGTCGCCGAAGCGGACGAACAGCGGCCCTTCGAACGGCTGCTTCTCGATCACTTCAAATTCATCGCCCGGGCTGATCCCGCGCTCGGCCAGGAACCGCAGCATCTCCGGGTCGGAATCCGACACCCGAGCGAACGTGCCGCCGGCGCCCGCGTCGAGCGACTGCAGGCTCCGGGTCGGGCCCTCCTCGATCGTCAGCTCACGCGTCGGGATCGGGTCGCCGTGTGGGTCGTGGGTCGGGTCGCCGAGCTTGGCTGCGATCAGCTCCTCGAGCTCCTCGGAGAGAACATGCTCGAGCACCTCGGCCTCCGCGTGGACCCGGTCCCAGGGGACGCCGAGGCTCTGCACGAGGTACAGCTCGAGCAGGCGGTGGTGGCGCATCACCTCGAGCGCCACGCGCCGGCCGTCGGGGGTCAGCGACACGCCGCGGTAGGGCTGGTGCTCGACCAGCCCGAGCTCACCGAGGCGCTTGACCATGCCCGAGGCGGACGCGGGGGTCACGCGCAGGCGCTCGGCGAGCGCGTTGGTGCTCACGGGCTCCTTGTCGCGAAGTTCGAGCGCGTAGATCGCCTTGGCGTAGTCCTCGATCGCCGGCGAGATCACGGGCTGCTGTTCCTGGTGTCCCATTACGAAAGTTATGGTAGGCCTAAATTTCGATTTTGCCAAGAGGAGCGAGCTCGGCCGGGCGCTATTTTGTGAGACATGACCGCGATCGCCCTCCCCGCCGCCGAGTACCAGACCGTGACCGAGGCATGCGGGGTGCTCGACCGCTCGCAGCGCGGCAAGCTCGCGCTGGTCGGTTCGGCGGCGAAGGAGTTCCTGCAGGGCCAGGTCTCCAACGACGTCGAGTCGCTGTCGCCCGGCGAAGGCTGCTACTCCGTATTCCTGACGCCGAAGGGCAAGATGCTCGGCGATCTGCGAATCCTCGACACCGGCGACGAGTTGCTGCTCGACACCGAGCGCGTGGCGCTCCAGGAGCTGTTCAACATGATCCGCCGGTTCAGCATCGGCTACGACGTCGCGCTCCACAAACGCACGCTCGAGCGCGGCCTGTTCTCGCTGCTGGGTCCCGGAGCCGACGGCGTGATCGGCGCGGGCTCGCTCGGCGATGCCGAGCACTCCAACGCGGAGGCGTCGGTCGGCGGCGTGGCGGCCAGGGCGATCCGCACCGACCTCGGCATCGACCTGCTCTGCGACTCCGCCGATTCCTCGGACCTGGTGACCGCGGTGACCGAGGCCGGAGCCGTGCCGGTGTCCGAGGCCGTGGCCGAGTGCCTGCGGGTCGAGCACGGCCGCCCGCGCTTCGGCGTCGATCTCGACGACGGCGTGATCCCGCAGGAGGCCGGGCTCAACGAGCGCGCCGTGTCGTTCACCAAGGGCTGCTACGTCGGCCAGGAGACCGTCGCGCGGCTCTACTACCGGGGCAAGCCCAACCGGCGCCTGCAGGGCCTGCGGCTGACGGCCCCGGCCGAGCCGGGCAACGAGCTGGCGTTCGAGGACCGCGTCGTCGGGCGGGTCGGCAGCGTCGCGCTGTCGCCGCGGTTCGGGCCGATCGCGCTGGCGCTGATTCGGCGGGAGGCTCCCGTCGGAGCGACGCTGCAGCTCGGGAGCGGCATCACCGCGGAGGTCGTGGGGCTCCCCTTCACCTGATTGGTCGAGATTTTGCCGCTCTAGGCGGCACTCGATCGCCCAGCCGCGCTCGCGCTGATGAATCGTTCGAGGTCCGCGGGATCCGGCGCGGGATCGAGCACGAGCTGCGAGGTATCCGGGTGCGAGGCGAGATAGGTGGCCATGATCCGGATCTCGTCGACCTCGCCCGGCGGCAGGTGCGTGGCCAGCTCGCCGGGCCGCGGGGCCCGCGTCAGGGCGGACTCGGTGCGGCGCATGAGATCGGCCGGATCGCGGTCCGCGTGGCCGATCGGGCCCCAGTCGACCAGCCGCCCGGCCACCAGCCAGAACGCGTCGACGCTCGGGGCCACGGGGTGCGCAGCCAGCACCAGGCGAGGCCGCGCGTGGGTGGCTTCGAGCACGCCGCCGAGCCGATCGAGGATCGCCGACAGCCGGCGGGCGCGGCGCCGCAGCCAGCCGGCCCGCTCGAACCGCTGCTCCGCGGCCGCGTGGCGCATCTGAGCCTCGACGTGGGCGATCAGCCGGGAGCGGCCGGCTCCGGCGCCGACGAACATCCGCAACGCCTCGTCCAGCCGCCGGCGGTACAGGTTCGGGTCGAGGTCACCCAGGCACGGCGACAGGCAGCGGCCCATTTGCCCGTACGCGGAGGGGTGGTCGCGGCGCGGGAGCTTGCGGCCGCAGTGGCGCAGGCCGAACAGCGAGTCCAGCTGCTCGACGAGCTCGAGCGCGAGCCGCCGGCCGCGCAGCGGACCGACCGTGACCGCGTGTCCCGGCGCCGGCTCCGAGGAGACCTCGAGGATCGGGAACGGGATGTCGAGCCGGCAGCGGATGTAGCAGAGCCGCTCGTCGCCGCGCACCAGCCGGCTGTTGCCGGGCGGGCGAAGCTCCTTGATCAGGCGGTTCTCGAGCACCAGCGCGCCGAGCTCGGAATTCGTCGTGCGGTAGTCGACGATCTCGGCGTGCGCGGTCCAGTCGGCCTGCGGACTCGACGGCGCGAAGTGCGCCCGGGCTCGGCTGCGGATCGAGACCGATTTGCCGACGTACAGCGTCTGACCCGATCCGTCTCGGAACAGGTACACGCCCGGGTCGCGCGGGAGCTTGGCGAAGTCGAGCTGGGGGAGCTTTGGGAACGCCGGGGCGGCCGCCACCCGGATCGATGGCGGCTTGGGCCGGCGCCGGCGCCGCGGTGCCAGCATCGACACCGCGTCGCGGATCGTCAGCGCGTTCGCGCACAGGCGCGGGAACAGCGCACACAGCACCCGTGCGCATGTCTCGGCGTCGGCCAGCGCCCGGTGCACGACGTCGACGTCGATCCCCAGTGCGTCGGCGACCGCGCGCAGACCGCGCCGGCGCTGGAGCGGCAGCAGCGTCCGGGCCAACGCGGCCGTGCACAGCACCGGCGGCTGGGGCCAGTCCAGGCCGATCCGCTCGAACGCCTGGCGAAGCACCCGGCGGTCGAACGGAGCGTTGTGGGCGACCATCACGCGGCCCTCGAGGCGCTCGGCGAGCGCCGGCAGCACGACCTCGAGTTGGGGCGCATCCTCGACCATCGCCTGGGTGATCCCGGTGAGCCGCTGGACCCCTCGCCGCAGCGGCGACGCGGTGCGCACCAGCGAATCCCAGCGATCATGGAGCTCACCGCCGCCGACGAGCACGGCGCCGACCTCGGTCAGCTCGCAGCCGTCACCGTTGAGGCCGTTGGTCTCGGTGTCGACGACGAGGAACTCGGCGGTCGCGATCGGTGCGTCGAGAAACTCCAAGGATCGCGTGATACGCCAGCGTCCGGACGGCATGCAGGGGCGTTTGCGAATCGCCCGCGAACGCCCGCCGGACGGGCCGATACGTGGCATATCTCATGGTTGGCGACCGCGTTGAGGGGTACCATCCCAAAGCAGAGAGCTACTAAGGAGTCAGGACATGGCAGCCATCGCCCATGACGCCGAAGAGCAGCAGCGCGAGCTGGAGGCCGGCACGCAGCGCGCCTGGAGCGCGTACAGCGAGAGCCTGCGGGGCCTTGCTGGGGACGACTACGAGCACGCCGAGCGTGAGTCGTGGGCCGAGCTCCAGAGCGAGCTGCAGCGGCTGGAGCGCCGGCGCCAGACGCTGAACCAGACCGCTGCCTGAGTCCGGGGAGCACGAGTGTTTGAACGGCTCGGTTGGAGGCCGAGCCGTTTTGACCTCAGGGGTGTTTGTTCGGTTAGGGTTTGAACGATCCTCCGGGCCGCGGTCGGGTCGGCCAGCGGGGCCATCGAACAAGTCTTGACACGGATGCGTAGGACGATCATGTGGATGGTTGGGATTTGCGCCCTCGCGCTGGCGGGGTGCGGCGGTAGCGGCAGCTTTGCCAACGACCCGCGGCCGCCGTCGCCGGTGAACCTCACCGTGTACATCGGCAACGCCCGCGTGTCCCTGTCGCCGCGGTCGGTCGGGGCCGGCCCGGTCGTGTTCATCGTGACCAACCAAGCCGACACGTCCGAGTCGCTCGCGATCGTCCACAAGGGCCGGACCAGCACCGCCAACGCGCTCGCCGACACGGGGCCGATCAACCCCCAGGCCACCGCCCAGGTGATGGTCAACTTCCGGCCCGGGGACTACACGATCTCGACCTCGACCGCCGGCGGGACCGAGGCCCAGCGGGCCACGGCCAAGCCGGTCCGCGGCGCGAGCCTCCACATCGGGCCGCCGCGGGCCTCGGCGAGCAACCAGTTGCTCCAGCCCTAGTGTCCCGATTCAGAAGTTCGTGGGCACCGAGAGGTGCCACCGGTGGTGTTGGGCAAGGACGCAGGAGCCGACGCGCAGCAGCGCTGCGCGAGGCGACGAGGACGCCGCCCAGCGCCGCCGGGGGCTGCCTCGAATGCACGCGAGTTTCTGAATCGGGACGCTAGCTGGCCGGCCCCTCCGGGGTCAGGCGACCACGGCACGCTCCCGCCTCCCCTGCGTGCCTCGTCGGGAGATCCGACCGCTCCGGACAACCTTTACGAATTGTGCAATACTTGCATGCATGCAAGCAACTGCCGACAGGTCCGTGACGGCCACGCCCACGTCGACCACCGCGAACGACCTCGCGGTCGACATCTACGCGCTGATCGTCTACCTGCACAAGCAGTGCAACAACGACCTGTTCGAAGCGGTTGGGTCGCTGGAGCTGTCGCTCTCGCAGATCAAGCTGCTGGGCCATCTGGCCGACGTCTCGGGCCCGATCTCGCTCAAGGAGGCTGCCGAGTTCGTCCACGTCTCGCTACCGGCCGCCAGCCGTCTGGTCGACGACCTCGTGCGCCGCGGCTTCGTCGAGCGCAACGAGGACGCCGAGGACCGTCGGATGAAGCGCGTCTGCCTGACCGAGGACGGCAGCGCGGTGATCAGGCGGCTGAACGCCGCTCGCTTCCGGCGCCTCATGCAGTTCGTCGAGACCCTCTCGGCCGGAGAGCACGACCAGCTCGCCGCCGCCCTTTCCAGGCTGATGCAGCGTCAAGACCTTGCCAATTGCCGACCCGAGGAGGCGATCCAGTGACAGGCCGAATCCTTGCGCACCGTCATCGCCTCGTGACCGAGGAGAACAGCCGCTGGTGGACCCTCGGCGCGATGTGCTTCGCGCTGTTCATGATCATGCTCGACAACACCGTCGTGAACGTGGCGCTGCCGTCGATTCAGCGCGACCTGCACGCGTCGCTATCCGCGCTGGAGTGGACGGTCAACGCGTACACGCTCACGTTCGCGGTGCTGATGGTCACCGGCGGCCGCCTCGGCGACATCTTCGGACGACGCCGCATGTTCCTGTTCGGCGTGGTCGTGTTCGGCGTCTCGAGCGCGGCGATCGGGTTCGCCCCGACCGACACGACCCTGGTCGCGTTCCGGGCGGTCCAGGGAATCGGCGCGGCCTTCATGATGCCGGCCACCCTGTCGATCATCACCCAGGCGTTCCCGCCCGAGCAGCGCGGCACGGCGATCGGCACATGGGCGGGCGTGAGCGCGCTCGCGCTCGCGATCGGCCCGGTGCTGGGGGGCTTTCTCACCGAGTACGTGAGCTGGCGGGCGATCTTCTTCATCAACCCGCCGATCGCGATCGGCGCGGTCGCGGTGACGCTGTTTGCCGCCCGCGAGTCGCGCGACGAGACCGTCGACCGCACGGTCGACTACCCGGGCATCGCCGCGATCACCGTCGGGCTGACCGCGCTCGTGCTCGCCCTGGTCGAGGGCAACAGCTGGGGCTGGGGCTCGACCCGGTTGATCGCGCTGCTGGCGGTCGCCGTGATCGGACTGGTCTCGTTCGTGCTGATCGAGCTGCACGTCAAGGCGCCGATGGTCAACTTCAGCTTCTTCAGCTCTCGAACGTTCCTGGGCTCGAACCTGGTCGGCTTCTTCGTCAGCTTCGCGATGCTCGCCCAGTTCTTCTTCCTCGCCCTGTACATGCAGAACATCCTGGGCTACTCGCCGCTTCAGGCCGGGATCCGGTTTTTGCCCTCGACCCTGATCCTGGTCGTCCTCGGCCCGCTGGCGGGGCGTCTGACCGATCGAGTCGGTCCGCGCCCGCTGATGACGCTCGGGCTGGTCGTGGTTTCGGCAGCGCTGTTCACCCAGTCGGGGATCACTGTCCACACCAGCTATCTACGGCTGCTCCCAGGGTTCGTGCTGATGGGTATCGGCATCGGGCTTGTGATGTCGCCGATGAGCACCGCCGCGATGAACTCGGTCGACCGCACCAAGTCGGGCGCCGCATCGGGCGTGCTGTCGATGAGCCGGATGGTCGGCGGAACCTTCGGCGTCGCGGTGATGGGCGCGCTGATCGCGACGCTCGGCCGCAGCAAGATCGACGACAGCCTCCCGCAGCTCCCAGCTCATACCCGTGGAGCGCTGGCCAACTCGCTCGGCGCCGGGGGCGGGTCCGGGCACGGGTTGGCGGCCAACGTGGTCTCGGCCGTCCACGAGGCGTTCGTGTCGGCTCTGGGCACCGGCCTGGCGATCAGTGGCGCGCTCACCCTATGCGCTGCGGTGCTCGCGTGGATCTTGATCGAGCCCCGCGTGGTGGCTACCGAGCCCGTCGAGCCCCAGCCGGCCGAGCGCCCCGAGCAGGCGCCGGCGCCGGAGCTCACCACCGCCTGAACAAGCATGCGCGGGGGGCGCCGCCCGCCCCCGGCCCGAGGACCGTTGCGCCGATCCGGCGCGAGCCTCCCGGCCCGGGTACGATCAGGCGTGAGCATGGCCCTCGATTTCAGCCAGATCACGCAGATCGACACCGAGCCGGGCGAGTTGCCGGCGACGATGGCGGCCTGGGTGATCCGCGAGGAGCGATTCGGCGAGCCCGTCGACGCGTTTCAGATCGAGCAGATCGAGGTGCCCGAGCCGGGCGCGTTCGAGGTGATCGTGCGGGTGATGGCCGCCGGCGTGAACTTCAACAACGTCTGGGCTGCGCTCGGTGAGCCCGTCTCGGTGTTCCGCTACCACCCCGAGGAGGACCACCACATCGGCGGCTCGGACGCCTCCGGGATCGTCTGGAAGGTCGGCGCCGGCGTCACCCGCTTCAAGCCCGGCGACGAGGTCGTGGTCCACTGCAACCAGGCCTCCTACGAAGACCCCGAGGTCCACGGCCTCGACCCGCTCGCCGCGCCCAGCCAACGGATCTGGGGCTACGAGACCAGCTGGGGCTCGTTCGCCCAGTTCTGCAAGGTCCAGGCCCAGCAGCTGCTGCATAAGCCCAAGCACCTCGCCTGGGAGGAGGCGGCCTCCTATGGTCTCACGTACTTCACCGCCTACCGGATGCTGATCGACCGCTGCAGGCTGCAGGCGGGCCACCGGGTGCTGATCTGGGGCGCGGCCGGCGGCCTGGGCGTGTTCGCCACACAGCTGTGTGCGCTAACCGGCGCCGACGCGGTCGGGGTCGTCTCCAGCGACGACAAGGGCAAGCTGATCGAACAGCTGGGGGCGATCGGCTACATCAATCGCTCTCAGTACGCCGGGATGATGCGCGAGGGCGGCGAATCGCCCGACGAGGAGATCGCGCGCTTCAAGGAATCCCGCCGCTTCGGCAAGGCCGCCGTGGAGCTCCTGGGCGGCTCACCGGACATCGTCTTCGAGCACGTCGGCAAGGCCACCTTCCCCACCTCGGTGCTGGTCGCCAAGCCGTTCGGGAAGGTCGTCATCTGCGGCGCCACGTCCGGCTACCAGCTTGACTTCGACGTGCGCTACCTGTGGATGCGCCAGAAGGAGATCATCGGCTCCCACTTCGCCAACGCGTGGGAGGCGACCAAGGCAAACGAGCTGATTGAGGAGTCCAAGATCCGGCCTGTTCTGTGGAAGACGATGGGATTTGACCGGGTCGCCGAGGCCCACCAGCTGTTGCGCGACAACAAGCACCTGGGCAAGATCGCGATCCTCGTCGGAGCGACGAGCGAGGGCGAGGGCAAGCACGCCGAGGGGCCGGGCGCGATCCGCGCCGAGGTGGGTGCCTGATCGTGGGTCTGCTCGAGGTATCGCACTGATGGCGGGTGTCATCCACGTCCAGTGGTACGCGACCGTGATGCGGCAGTACTCGTTCGCCGAGGAGGTCGTCAAGGTGGCGCCGCTGGTGCTCCGCTACGGCGGCACGCAGTACTCGGTCCAGACCTCCCGCGACGACCGCTACAAGGTCACCCAGATGTCCTGGTTTGAGCGCAAGGCCGACTGGTACCGCTACTGGGAGGGGCCGGAGATGATCGAGTTCCGCGCTCGCTTGTCGGGCCACTACACGATCCCGATCGTGTACGTGTGGCAGGACGAGCTGATCGCAGGGGCGCTCGGTCCCCAAGTGCCCAACGGCGAGCCTGAGCCCGAACCCGCCCCGGTCGAGCCCGCCGCCGCGCATTAGCCGCCACGGCCCGGCCCGGCTACGCGTCGGCGGCGCGGAGCGCGAGCTCGAGCCAGAAGCGCTCGTCGGGGTCCTCAAGCGCGTCGCCGAACAGCTCGCGCAGCCGCGCCAGGCGGTAGCGCACGGTCTGCGGGTGCACGTCTAGCCGCTCGGCGACGCGGCCGAGCCGGCCCTGCTGCGCCAGCCACGCCCGCAGCGTCTCGGTCAGCCGTGCTTGCTGGCCGGCCGACAGCTCGGCCAACGGCGCCAGCCGGTCGCGCGCGAGCTCGTCGGCGAGCCCCGGGTCGCTGCGCAGCAGCAGCCGCCCCGCCTGCTCGCGCGCCACCACCAGCTCGGGCGCCCCGTTGGCCAGGCCCAGCGCCGCCCGCGCTCGTGCGAGGCTCATCGCGGCGTTCCCCCACTCGACCGTCGCCCCGAGCCCCGCGGCCGCGCCGGCGTCGGCCACGGCGCGCTGCACCGCGGCGCGCCTCCCCGGCCCGTCTGGGTCGGGCAGCACCGCGACCAGCGCGTCGCCGAACGTCTCGGCGATCACCCCGGCCGGCAGGCGCGTCGCGACTCGGTCGCGCCCCGGACCGGCGATCGCCAGCACCGCCAGCCGCCGGGGCAGCTGCCAGCCAGCCTCGTTGGCCGCCGCGCGGACCGCGCGCGCCTCCGCCGGGGGCTCGCGGACCAGCAGCCGCACCAGCCGGCGGCGGCGCAGCTCGGCCTCGCCGGCGACGGCCGACTGCTCGAGCGCGTGACCCTCGGCCGACTCGGCGGAGAGCACGTCGATGTAGGCAAACAGCGACTCGGCCAGCAGATACAGCGTGTCGGGATCGAGCCCGGCCTGTACACCGACCGCGGCGAACCGCCGCCACGCCACCCGGGCGCCGATCCGGTAGGCGCTGAGCAGCGAGTCGAGGCTGCGGCCGGAGCGCATCTCCCCCCGGCCGAGATCCACGTACACGTCGCGCCGCGGTACCGCACGGCCGGCCTCGATCTCGACCAGGAAGTGCCGCAGCGCCTCCTCCACGCCGATTCGCACGCCCGCGCCGAACTCGCCGTCGATCGGCCGTGAGTAGGCCGGGACGGTTCGCACCGCCTCGATCATCTCGTCGGCTACGTCCGAGAGCACCGGTCGGAGGACTGTGGCGATCTCAGGCGGAAGCTCGTGCCAGGGCTGATCGGCCATTTCTTATGCCAAACCCACAAATTTGATCGCGATCGTCGTGGCAACCATAAGAGAATTTCTTAGGATATCCAAGTATGCTCAGTTTCCCGCATGAGTCGTACGAACAAGATCGCGAACCTGATCGGCGTGCCGCTGCCGCTCATCGGCCTGGTTGCAGCCGTGGCTCTCCTGTGGAACCGCGCGATCGGGCCGCTGCAGCTCGGCCTGATGGTGTTCTTCTACGTGATCACTGCGCTGGGCGTGACCGTCGGCTACCACCGGATGTTCACCCACCGCGCGTTCGAGTCCTCGCGGGCGTTCCGGGCGACGATCGCGGTGCTCGGGTCAATGGCGGTCGAGGGCGGCGTGATCACCTGGGTCGCCGACCACCGTAAGCACCACGTCTTCACCGATGTGGAAGGCGACCCGCACTCGCCGCACCTGGCCGGCCCGGGCTTCGTCGGCGCCGTCAAGGGGCTGTGGCACGCCCATATCGGCTGGTTGTTCGAGACGGTCGGCACGGCCGAGCGCGAGCGCTTTGTCCCGGACCTGCTCAAGGATCGGGTGCTGCTCGCGGTCGACAGACTGTTTTGGGTGTGGGCCGTGCTCGGGTTCGTGATCCCGTTCGCGCTGGGATGGTTCGTCGGCGGAGGTCTCGGCGCCGCGCTGACCGCCCTGCTGTGGGGCGGCTTCGTCCGCGTGTTCCTGCTGCACCACGTGACCTGGTCGATCAACTCGGTCTGCCACTTCGTGGGCCGCAAGCGCTTCGACGTCGACGACGAGTCGCGCAACGTGTTCTGGCTGGCGCCGCTGTCGATGGGCGAGGCCTGGCACCACAACCACCACGCGTTCCCGACCTCGGCGTTCCACGGGCTCAGCCCGATGGAGCGGATCGCCGACCCGGCCGGGCTCGTGATCCGGGTGCTCGAGAAGCTCGGCGTGATCTGGAACGTAGTGCGGATCAGCCCCGAGCGCCAGGCGGCCAAGGCGCTGCCGGACCGCCGCGCCAAGGCGCTCCCCACCCAGGCTTAGGGTCGCTCGTCGCCGGCGCCCCCGCCGGGCCGGGAACGCCGGGCTCGCCGCCACATCGCATTAGCATCGCGCCCCGGGCGTTGGAAGGGCTTCGCCGCCGCGCCGATGCCGGCGCGAATGAGCCACGTCTCTACACGGAGGGGCAGACGTTCGACGCCACGCGCGACCCGCAACGGCCGCGCGCTCGTCGTGTCCGGCGCCTGGTAGTGGGAGCGACCACCTCAGCCCTCCTCGAGCGGGCCCATCGTCAGCCCGGCGCTGTCAAGCTGCGCCCAGTACAGCTCGGCGTCGTCGCGCGGCCCGCTCCAGACGATCGCGCAGCCGGTGTGATGGATCCGATCGGCGTACCGGTAGCCCTCGGCCAACGACACGCCCGGGATCACGTGGGCCAGCGTCTCGGCCACGTGATCGAACGTGTTGTGGTTGTCGTTGAGCACCACCACGCGCCAGAGTCCGCCGGTGCGGGTCCCGGGACCGCTGACACGAGGCAGCTCGACAGTCCTCGACATACCCCCTCAGGATACCGGCGAGCCGCTACCCGCTGGGCCCCTGAGCGCTTCTGCACGCTTTCGCAGATACCGCTCCATGCCCTTGTACATCTGGTCCGCGGGGGCGGCTTGGGCGTACATCGGCATCAGCTCCGGACCGGCCTCGCGCTCGATCTGACCCTGCAGCCATCCGATGAACGACTGCTCATCGTGGTCGGGGACGATCCGAACCCAATCGTCCAGGCGCCGCGCCAGCTCCGAGAACTGCCCGTCGACGTCCTCGGTCAGCCCGAAGTGGGTCATCGCCAGCCGGCGGGGCTGCCACGCGGACACGAGCTCGATCGACCGGTGCCAGGCCTCGACGTCGATGTCCGGCGGGGGCGTCGGCGGCTGGACCATCGACGACGGCGGGATCCGCACGCCGCCGACATCGCCCACGTACGCCGTCCCCTTGTGCAGGAAGGAGACGTGATGCGAGGCGTGCCCGGGGGTGTAGGCGACCTCGACGGCCTCGCCGAGCACCCGCTCGCCGCCCGACAGAATCCGCAGGTTGGCCTCGGGCACCGGGAGCATCTCGCCCCAAAGAGCGTCCATGTCCTCGCCGTACAGCCTCCGCGCGCTCTTCAGCAGCCGCGACGGGTCGACCAGATGCTGAGCGCCGCGCTCGTGCACATACACCTCCAGGTCGGGCCAGCGCTGCACCAGCGCGCCGCTGGCGCCGGCGTGGTCGAGATGGATGTGAGTCAGCAAAAGCGCCCGGGGAACCTGACCTCCGAGCCCCTCGAGCAACGTCGGCAGGCAGGATCCCGGCCCGGGGTCGACCAGGACGTCATCCAGCTGATAGCACCCGATCACCCTGGGGAGACCGGTGTGCATCAGGTCGATGAGCCTCATCGGTGCATCGGCCGTATCACCTCGAGTTCCCCTACCGGTGCTTGGAGTCGTCCGCGGGACGCGGTGGCATCACGATCGTGGACTCCTTGTCGGAGGCCTCCTGGTCGATCGCGTCGCGGTCGATCACCGCGGTCGGCGAGTCGGCGGCGTCGAACTCGGCGCCGGGATCGCCTTCGACGTCGTAGGGCTGCTCGACGTCCTGGTCGTCGGCCCGGTCGGCCTCGCCCTCGACGGCGGCGGGCTCCGCCGCTCCGGTCTCGCCGGGAGCCGGCTCGCCCTCGCCCGGCTCGTAGAACTCGGGAGGCTCGGCCGGCTGCGGCGTGTCGCCGAGCACGGGCTCCTCGGAGGTCTCCGCGGCGGGGAACCGCTCGGCCGCCGAGTCGGTCATACCGAGCAGCTGTCCGGCCAGTTCGCGGGTGTCCTCGACGATCTGGCGACGCTCGGCCCAGATCCTGTCGGTGTCGGCGTCCAGATCCTTCAGTCGCTGCTCCGCCGCGGCGGTGATCCGCGCGGCCTCCTGCCGCGCCGCTTCGAGCCGGTCCTCGGCCTCGCTGCGCGACTGCGCCGTGATCTGCTCGGCGGTGTCGTGGGCCCGCTGCAGGATCCCCGAGATCTGCTCGCCCACCCGGTCGAGCGCGCGCCTGATCGCGGCCTCGGGCGACCTGGTGGCCTGGAGCTCGGCGACGAGCTGACTTGTCTGCTTGACGTATGCGTCGACTGCGATTCGGTCATAGCCGCGAATCGCCACCGGGAAATGGGGATCGGCGGTGACGGAGACAGGATCGTCGGGCATCGTCGCGAGCGGCGCGGTGATCTCCTGGATGATCGCGTGCTCCGAAGCAGCTGAGCTTTGATCAGGCATGGCTTGACCTTACCCCAGTGGTCGGCTGCGCAACAGTGGCTCGGCTGATTCCCGCGATTCTCTGGGATTTCCGTATGCGCCGCCGATCTGCCTCCATACAATGGCGATCCATGTCGGAGACGCCTCCGCCCCGGCTGCCCGAGCCCGATCGTCCGTGGATGATGCGGACCTACGCGGGGCATTCCGACGCCCGCCGGTCCAACGAGCTGTACCGCGGCAACCTCGCGAAGGGGCAAACCGGGCTGTCGGTCGCGTTCGATCTTCCCACCCAGATCGGCTATGACCCCGATCACGAACTGGCCCGCGGCGAGGTCGGCAAGGTCGGCGTCTCGATCGCCCACTCGGGCGACATGCGGACGCTGCTCGACGGCATCCCGTTGGACCAGATGAACACCTCGATGACGATCAACGCCACCGCCGCCTGGCTGCTGGCGCTCTACATCGTCGCCGCCGACGAGCACGGGATCGATCAGCGCCAGCTCCAGGGCACCACCCAGAACGACATCCTCAAGGAGTACCTGAGCCGCGGGACCTACGCGTTCCCGCCGGGGCCGAGCATGCGGCTGATCGCGGACACGATCGCCTACACCGTCGAGCACGTCCCGAAGTGGAACCCGATCAACATCTGCTCGTATCACCTGCAGGAGGCCGGGGCCACGCCCGTGCAGGAGATCGCCTACTCGATGAGCAACGCGGTCGCAGTGCTCGACGCCGTCCGGGATCGCGTCCCGCAGCAGCTGATGGGCAGCGTGTTCGGGCGGATCTCGTTCTTCGTCAATGCCGGCGTGCGATTCATCGAGGAGCACGCCAAGCTGCGGGCGATGGCGGCGCTGTGGGAAGAACTCGGGCGCGAGCGTTACGCCGTCGCCGACGACAAGCACCGCCGCTTCCGTTACGGGGTGCAGGTCAACTCGCTGGGGCTGACCGAGTCACAGCCCGAGAACAACGTCTACCGGATCGCGCTCGAGGCGCTGGCGGTCACCCTCGGCCGCAGCACCCGGGCCCGTGCGATCCAGCTCCCGGCGTGGAACGAGGCGCTGGGGCTGCCGCGCCCGTGGGACCAGCAGTGGTCGCTGCGCCTGCAGCAGATCCTGGCCTACGAGACCGACCTGCTCGAGTACCCCGACATCTTCGAGGGCTCCAAGGTGATGGATGGGCTCGTCGCCGAGCTGACCGAGGGCGCGCGCGAGGAGATGCACCGCGTCGCCGAGCTCGGGGGCGCGGTCGAGGCGGTCGACTACATGAAATCGGGGCTGGTCGAGTCCCACCGCGAGCGCTGGCGCCGGATCGAGTCGGGCGAGCTGACCGTCGTCGGCATGAACCGGTTCGAGTCGACCGAGCGCTCGCCGCTGACCGCCGACGCCGACGGCGGCATCCTCGTGGTCGACCCCGAGGTCGAGGCCCAGCAGCGCGAGGCGGTCGCCCGCTGGCGCCAGTTGCGCGACCAGCCGGCCGTCGACGCCGCGCTGACCGAGCTCGCCCGGGTCGCCCGCGAACACGACGAGAACATCATGCCGGCGACGATCGCCGCCGCCCGCGCCGGCGCCACCACCGGGGAGTGGTCGCAGACGCTGCGCGACGTGTTCGGCGAGTACCGGGCGCCCACCGGCGTCGGCGAGGCGGCGGCGGTGTCCAGCGGGGAGATCGCCGTGCTGCGCGACGAGGTCGAGCGCGTCAGCGAGGTGTTGGGCCGCCGGCTGAAGTTCCTGGTCGGCAAGCCCGGGCTCGACGGGCATTCCAACGGAGCCGAGCAGATCGCGGTCCGCGCCCGTGACGCCGGCATGGACGTGGTCTACGAGGGCATCCGCCTGACCCCTTCGCAGATCGCCACCTCCGCCGTCCAAGAGGGCGTGCACGTGATCGGGCTGTCGATCCTGTCGGGCTCGCACCGCGAGCTGATCCCGTCGGTGCTCCAGGCGCTGCACGACGGCGGGGTCGGCGATGTACCCGTGGTCGTCGGGGGGATCATTCCCGAGGCCGACGCGGCCGCCCTGCGCGAGGAGGGCGTGGCCGCCGTGTACACGCCCAAGCATTGGGACCTCAACGCGATGATGCGCGACATCGTGGAGCTCGTGGCCCAACGCCACGGCGTCGAGTCCGCCACCGTCGCTTGAGCCCCGGCGAGGTCGACGGCGCCCAGCTGGGCGCACGCCTCGCCGCGCACGACCTGACCGCGGCCGCCGGCGTGCTGAACCTCGTCGAGAGCCGCACCCCGGAGGCGCGCGCTCAGGCGGCGGCGCTGCTGGCCGCCGTCTCCCCCGGGTCGCTCGGACGCGAGGCGCCCGCGCACGTGGTCGGGATCACCGGCCCGCCCGGCGTCGGCAAGTCGTCGCTGCTGTCGCGGCTGGTGGCGCAGTGGCGCGGCTCGCAGCGGTCGGTCGCCGTGCTGGCGGTCGACCCGAGCTCGCGCCGGTCGGGCGGCGCGCTGCTGGGCGACCGCGCCCGGCTCGAGGTCGACCCCACCGACCGCGAGCTGTTCATCCGCTCGACGGCCGCGGGCGACCGGCTCGGCGGGCTCGCCCCGGCCACGCGCGCGGCGGCTAGCGCGCTGGCGGCGGCATTCGACGTGGTGGTGATCGAGACGGTCGGCGTCGGGCAGTCCGAAACCGAGGTCGCCGACGTGGCCGACACGGTCGCGGTGGTGATCCAGCCCGGCTCCGGGGACGTGCTGCAGTTCCTGAAGGCGGGGATCATGGAGGTGCCCGACGTCCTGGTCGTCACCAAGTCCGACCTCGGACGAATCGCCGACCGCACGGTCGCCGACCTGCGGGTGGCGCTGCGGTCGCTCGGCGCAGGCGAGGTCGAGGTCGTCCCGGCGTCGTCGGTGGCGCCGTCGGGGATCGCCGAGCTGGCCGCGGCGCTGGACCGCCACCGCGCCGACCTCGACCTCGCGGCGCGGCGGCTGCGGTCCCGGCGGATGCACGCGCTGGCGGACTTCGCCGGCGAGTTCGGCGAGCGCGGCCTGCGCGCGCTCGGCGGGCGCCGTCAGGCCGAGCGGTGGCTGGCCGAACAGGAGCCGGGGCTCGACGTCCCCGCGCTCGAGCGACTGCTGGCCCAGCGGGCGGAGGGGGGTCCGTGACAGGAATAATCGAGCCGTGAACCGAATCGTGCTCCCGGCCGAGCCACTCGTCGACGGACCCACGGCGTTGCGACCGTGGCGCGACTCAGATCTCCGGCAGCTGGTGAGCATCTGCCAGGACCCGGAGATACCGCGCTGGACGCGGGTCCCGGAGCGCTTCGGCGAGGCCGACGGGCGGGCCTACCTGCTGTCGCGCTACGACGCGATCGCGTCCGGGGTCACGGCGCCGTTCGCGATCGTCGACGCCGACGACGACACGCGCGTGCTCGGGTCGACGTCACTGTTTGCGCTCAACTGGGATCACCTCCGCGGCGAGGTGGGCTACTGGCTCGGACGTGACGCCCGGGGGCGGGGGCACGTCACCCGGGCCGTTGGACTGATCTGCCGCTTCGGCTTCGACTCGCTGGGCCTGGAGCGGATCGAGCTCTACGCCGGTACCGGCAACCCGGCTTCCCAGCGCGTCGCCGAGCGCAGCGGGTTCGTGCGCGAGGCGGTCGTGCGCTCATTCCTCCAGGGCAAGGGCGAGCGCCAGGACATGGTCGCGTTCGGGCTGCTGCGCGGCGAGCGCTGAGCGCGGGCGCCGCCGCGGGCCAACAAGCCGCGCGGCGACGCCCACGGTGGGGGCTCAGCTCGGCGGGATCAGGACCGCGTTGATCACGTGGATCACGCCGTTTGAGGCGAGTACGTCGGCCTTAGTCACGCGAGCTTGGTTGACGAACACGCTGCCCTTGCGGACGTGGATCGTCAGCTTGGCTCCGTTCAGCGTCTTGACGGAGTGGAGCTTTACCACTTGCTTGGCCTGCACCTCACCCTTGACGACGTGGTAGAGGAGCACGGCCCGCAGCAGCTGCTTGTCGTGCGCGAGCTTGTTCAGCGTCTGCTTGGGGACCTTCTTGAACGCCGCGTTGGTCGGCGCGAACACGGTCAGCTTCTGCTTGCCCGACAGCGCTCCGGCCAGGCCGGCTGACTTGACGAGCTTGACCAGCGTCGAGAACTGCGGCGCGGAGGCCGCCGTCTGGACGATGTTCTTCTTCGGCGCGCTGACCGCGGCTGCGCCGACGGGCACCGCCACCAGGGCGATTGCTGCAACTGCCACTATGACTGCCGTGATGCGTTTCAATCGAGGCTCCTCTGCTCGTGGCGGGTTCAGTTGTCAGTACGAGCCGACCGCCGAGATCGGTTGGGAAACTTTTCGGACCCCGTGACCCCTGCTCGGCCGACCCTTGACTCGCTGCGAGACCGCAAGCTCGAGCGCGACCTGCGCCGCCAGGATCCGACCGCCGTGGAGCGGATCGGGAGCCGCCTCGGACCGATCGTGCTGGGCTACCTGACGAGCGTGCTGGGCGATCGCGGGGCGGCCGAGGACGCGATGCAGGTGACGATGGTCGAGGTCTGGCGGCGCGGGCCGTCATACGACCCCGATCGCGGCTCGCTGGCCACGTGGGTGCTCACGATCGCCCGCTCGCGCGCACTCGACCAGCTGCGCCGGCGCGTGCCCGAGCCGTTCGATCCCGGCGCGGTCGCCCAGGCGCTCGACCGCGACGCCGAGGACGCCGTCGACGCGCTGCTGGAACAGTGGCGGATGGCAGCGCTGATGTCGAACCTGCCAAAGGAGGAGTCAGGGCTGCTGTCGATGCGCTTCTACGAGGGCCTGTCGCAGCGCGAGATCGCCGAGCGCACGGGGATCCCGCTCGGCACCGTCAAGATGCGGATGGTCCGTGCCCTGGAGCGGCTAAGAGATTTGATCGAACGGGAAGGCCGATGACGGACGACCAAGAACTCAGCGACTACCTGCTCGACGAGCTGGACGCCGACGCCCGCCGCCAGATGGAGCGCCGGCTGGCCGAGGATCCCGAGCTGCGGGCGCGGGCCGAGCGCCTGAGCCCGCTCGTGAGCAGCCTGCAGACGCTGCCCCCGGCGGCCTGGGAGGCGATCGGCGCCGACCGCGGCCAGCCCGCGACAGCGCCCGCTCCTCCCCCACGGCGTTCCGGGCGCCTGACCCCGCGGGTGGCGATCGCGCTGGCCACCACGGCGATCGTCCTGTTCGCCGCCGGGATCGGGGTCGGCGTACTGCTCGAGCGCGGCTCGGGGCCGTCCGGCGCCACGGTCGCGCTCAAGCCGCTGCCGGGAAGCCCGTCCCCAGCCAGCGGCACCGCCCGGGTCAACGGGTCCGAGCGCCTGGACCTGGTCGTCAGTGACCTCCCTCCCAATGCGGCCGGCTCGTATTACGAGGCGTGGCTGATGTCGAGCACGACCAAGCTCGTGCCGATCGCCTCGTTCACCGTCGACTCCCAGGGGCGCGCACACCTACAGCTCACGCTTCCGGAGCCCGCCAGCAGCTATCGCTACATCGACATCTCGCGCCAGCTGCCGCGCAACGGGACCGCCCACTCGGGCGACTCGGTGCTGCGCGGCGCGACCTGACCCCCGGCCCGGGTCCGGTCCGCTCAGCCCGATCCGATCAGCGCCCGGAACTCCGAGTCGTCGCGCAGCGACGCGAGGTCCTCGTCGTCACGGGCCCAGCCCGCCGCCTCCGAACGCGCGGTGATCGCCCGGCGCAGCTCGCGGATCGCGGCGTCGCGGTCGCCCTGAAGCGCCTCTAGACAGGCCAGGTTGTAGTGCAGGGTCGGCGCGTCCGGGTTGGCCTGCAGTCCCTCCTCGAGGATCCGCCGGGCGCGGTCAGGGTCCGAGCGCAGCAACGGCCCGGCGCGAAACGCCCACTCCCACGCGGAGGGCTCGAACGTGGGCGGTCCGCCGAAGCTGAGCACGGTCGTGCCGGGCTCTGCGGCGACCGCGTGGCGCTGCGATGTGGGGTCGGGCACGAACACGTAGGCGCCGGCGGGGACGTCGTGGCGCTCACCGTCGATCTCGAACGTGGCCCGTCCGGCGGCCACGAAGTACAGCTCCTCGTGCGCGAGCTTCGGATCCTCGCTGTGGGGCTCGACGACGTCGTCGCCGGCCTGGGCCGCGGTGTAGGCGTTGCAGCCGAACGCGCGGATCCCGAGCGTCAGCCGGACCGGATGCCACGTCAGGCTCCCGGGGCCGGGTACCGACTCGATCTGTTCCAGACGCACTATTCGAGGGGGTATCGGCATCGATTCCTGGGCGGAGGACGGATCGGCGGTGGAGCCGGGCAGCGACAGGGTAGCCTCTGGGTATGGAGCCAGTGCCACGTTTCGGAAGTACGCGCGCATTCGAGGAGCCCACGAACTTCCGAAACGCGACACTAGAGCCCCTCCGGGATGGTCATGGCCGCCTGATCGGCGACCTGCGCGTGTCGGTCACCGACCGTTGCAACTTCCGCTGCCAGTACTGCATGCCCGCGGAGGGTCTGCCCTGGCTGGACCGCGCCGAGATCCTCACGTTCGAGGAGATCACGCGCCTGGTCTCGCTGATGTCCCGGATCGGCGTCCACGATGTGCGCCTGACCGGCGGCGAGCCGCTCGTGCGCCGCGAGTTCCCGCGGCTGGTCGAGATGCTCGCCGAGGTAGCCGACGTCCATGAGCTGTCGGTGACCACCAACGGGTTCCTGCTCGAGCGCGACGCGGAAGCGCTCGTCCGCGCCGGCGTGGATCGCTTCAACGTCTCGATCGACTCGTTGCAGAAGGACCGCTTCTACGAGCTCACCCGCCGCGACGCACTGCCCAAGGTGCTGCGCGGGCTCGAGGTCCTGGGCAGCTTTCCGGAGGCCCATCCGATCAAGATCAACGCGGTCGCGATGCGCGACTTCACCGAGGAGGAGGCGCTGCCGTTCGCGGAGTTCGCGCGGCGCACCCCCTACGAGGTGCGGTTCATCGAGTTCATGCCGCTCGACGCCGACCGCGCGTGGAGCGACGACCAGGTGCTGAGCGGCGCTGAGATCCGTGACGCGATCAGCGCCGTATACCCGCTCGAGCCCGAGCCGCGCGAGCCGCACGCGACCGCACGGGTGTACCGGTTCGCCGACGGAAAGGGCCGAATCGGCTTCATCAACCCGGTCTCGGAGCCGTTCTGCGCCGACTGCAACCGCATCCGGCTGACCGCGGACGGGCACCTCCGAACCTGCCTGTTCTCGATGAACGAGACCAACCTCCGCGAGCCGATGCGGGCGGGAGCCGCCGACGACGAGCTCGAGCGGGTGATCCGCAACGCGGTTTGGCACAAGGAGCTCAAGCACCACGTGGGCGAGCCCGGGTTCATCCAGCCGGCGCGCTCGATGTCGGCGATCGGCGGTTAATAACTCCGCAATGGCGTAGCGGCATCATCGGCTGAATCTAATGCTGTTGCTGATGTTGTTCGCGCTGATCGCGGGCGCGGGAACCGCGATCACGCCCTGCGTGTTGCCCGTACTCCCCGCCCTGCTGTCCGCCAGCGCGGTCGGCGGCCGCTGGCGGCCGCTGGGGATCGTGATCGGGCTGGCCGCGACATTCACGATCGCAATCGTCGCGCTCGCCCAGCTGGTCAAGGGCGTGGGGCTGGCCAGCGGCGCCGCCCGGACGATCGCGATCGTGGTGCTGATCGCATTCGGGCTGCTGCTGCTGATCCCGAGCCTGGCGGCGAGGGTGCAGGCGCCGCTGTCACGCCTGGCGCGGTTTGGGCCGCGCACCCGCGGCGACGGGTTCTGGTCGGGCGTGGGCGTCGGGGCGGCGCTGGGCTTCGTGTGCGCCCCGTGCGCCGGTCCGATCCTGGCCGCGGTGACGTCGGTGAGCGCGTCCAGCGGCGCCACGGCGCAGATCGTCGCAGTGGCGATCTCCTACGCGATCGGCCTCAGCGCGGTGCTGCTGCTCTATGCGCTGGGGGGCCGGGCGGTGATCGACCGGGTTCGGCGCTCGGCCCGGGGACACGTGGTCGAGCGCACGCTCGGGGTCGTGCTGCTCGCCACCGGCGTGCTGATGCTGGCCAACGTCGACGTGCGTTTCGAGGAGGCGCTGGCCAAGGACCAGAGCCTCCCCGGGTTCCTGATTGACCCCACGCGCTCGCTGGAGAGCTCGAACGCGGTCCAGAACCGGCTCGCCTCGCTACGCCCCCAGTCGCGCTTCGTGACCCGCCAGAACGAGGCATCGACCAAGCCCGTGCCGGCCACCGAGGGAGTCTCGATCCCGGGCGTGAAGACGCCGCAGCTGCCGAAGCTGGGCGACGCCCCGGAGTTCGCCGGCACCCAGCGGTGGTTCAACACCCCAAACGGGGCGCCGCTGACGCTCGCCGGAATGCGCGGCCACGTGGTGCTGGTCGACTTCTGGACCTACACGTGCATCAACTGCATCCGCACGCTGCCGTTCGTCGAGGGCCTGTACTCGACCTATCACCGTTACGGGCTGGACATCGTCGGCGTGGAGACCCCCGAGTTCACGTTCGAGCAGAGCGCGTCCAACGTCCAGCAGGCGATCCACTCCGACGGACTCACCTACCCGGTGGTCCAGGACAACCGCTATGGGACCTGGAACGCCTGGCAGAACCAGTACTGGCCGGCCGAGTACCTGATCGACTCCAACGGCAAGGTCCGCCACGCTCAGTTCGGCGAGGGCGACTACAAGCAGGACGAGGCGGCCGTCCGCCAGCTGCTCTCCGACGCCGGCGTCCACCGGCTGCCGCCGCCGATGACCGCCACGGCGATCATCCCGTCCAAGTCGCTGGGCACGCCCGAGACATACCTCGACGACCAGCGCTCGCAGGGGTTCGCCGAGAAGCTCCGGCCAGGCGTGAGCTTGTACGCGGGCACCACCAACCCCGCCCTCAACCAGTTCGCGCTGAACGGCACATTCAAGGTCACCGACCAGTCCTCCACCCCGGTCTCGGACGGCGCCTCGATCATCGGCCGGGTCAAGGCGGCCCACGTGTACCTGGTCCTGACGTCCGCCGGAGACATCCCTCGCAAGGTCAAGGTGCTACTCGACGGCAAGCCAATCTCCGACAGGCAGAGCGGCGCCGACGTCAGCCACAGTCTGGTGACCGTGCGCGGTCAGCGCCTGTACTCGCTGGTTTCGCTGCCCGACGACCAGCAGCATCTGCTGACGGTGCAGGTGCCCCAGGGGGTCAGCGCGTACGACTTCACGTTCGGGTAGTGGGGGCCGATCGCGCGCGCCACGTGTCGAGCATCGCGGCGGCCTGGAGCAGGTCGTCGGGCGTGTTGACGTTGAACAGCAGGTCGGGGTCAGAGACCTCGAGCGTGGCGGGCTCGATCGCCGCGATGCACTCGCGCAGTGGCCGATCGGGGACCGAGCCCGTCCGCTCGAGCAGCTCGAGCGCCCGGGGCTGATAGCAGCCCAGCAGCGGCTGGAAGTTGCCCTCCGAGGCGGCCAGCACCGCCGGCGCGCGGCCGGGATCGGCGCCGGCCAGCTCGGCGACCAGCTCGCCGGTCACGAACGGCAGATCGGCGGCGCACACGACCACCGGACGGCGGTCGGCCAGCGCCAGCGCCTGCATGATCCCGACTAGCGGATGGCGGGGCTCATCGGGCTCGATCCAGACCGTCACGCCGGGCAGGCTGGGCAGCTGCGTGTCGGTCTTGGCGACGATCGCGACGTCGCCCAGGGCGTCGCGCATGGCCCGCAGCGGATAGGCGATCAGCGGCGTCCCGGCGAGCTGGACGGTCGCCTTCGATCCCCCGATCCTGCGGCCCGATCCCCCCGCGAGGATCACGCCGATCGGCTCCCGGCGGCGGCGCATCAGACTCTTTGGCCGTGGTTACTCACAAAAGGATCCTAGAATCAACCCGATGGAGGGCTCAACCTCGGTCAGAAGCTGGTTGCGCTGCTACCGGTGCTGGTCCCAGAACCTCGAGGTGCAGGTGCATTACGAGGGGATCCATCGGATCGACCCCGAGACGGGCGAGCGCGGCGAGGTGGTCGACGAGATGCAGGAGGCGGTGGTGCAGTGCCTCGAGTGCATGCACGACCAACCCCACCTCGGCTTCCACAACGGCCGTGTGGAGCCCATTGAGGACCGCTGGGAGCGGATGATCGCCGGGACGCCCTGGGTGGCGTCCTGCACCGTGACGGTCGACGCCGACGACGTCGAGACCTGCTCGGGTCCCGAGGCGGGGGACGCGCTGTCCTACGCGTCCTTCGGCGATCACGGCACCCGCGAGTTCTTCACCCACGTGCGCTTCCACAAGCACGACGACGATCGCATCGTCGTGCACCTGCTGGTCGAGCTCTACGCGCGCTCGGCCGACGAGGCCACCGAGGTGCTCGAGGAGGCCGCCCGCGGCCAGTTGGCGATCACCTCGCTCGCCGAGGAATCGCGCCCGCCCGCGTCCACGGGCGACGATAAGCAGCACTAGCGGGCGTCACGGCCTCCGTGCGCGACTCCGCGCGGCGTCGACTCCGGCTCCATACCTCGACCATGATCAGCGCGAGCGCGACCGGGACGGTCGCCGGCAGTTCGTCGACGACGAAGAACAGCAGGTCAAACAGGCCCGCCAGCACCAGCGTCAGCAGCGCCGCCGACAGCTGCACGTTTCGCCGGTCGGCCAGGACCGCGCCGAGCACCGCGGCGATGAACAGGTCGCCGTAGCCCATCGTGACCGTGCCGAACACCTCGGCCTGCAGCTGTGGGAGGCCAACCGGCGGGGCCGCGGCGCCAAGCGTCGCGTTGGGCGCCTGCAACAGGTCCGAGGCCACCAGCCAGACGTCAGCGCCGGCCATCAGCACGATCCCGACCTTCAACCACGCGGGAGGCGTGACCGCGGCGAGCACCACCCCCAGGGTCACACAGCTCAGCCCCGACAGGATCGCCCCCGCCGCCTGGCCGGCCAGCGAGTCCTTCGCGGCCCAGGCGAGCACGAACAGCGGAATCACGGCGAGCGCGGCCAGCGGCGTGGCGCCGCGCATCGCCCAGGCCAGCGTGACCGCCGCCAGGACCGGCACCGCGATCAGCGCCAGCCACGTCAGCCCGTTGGCGGTGTCTGACACGTAGCGGATCGCGAAGATCACCAGCACGATCGAGCCGATCGGCACCAGCGCCCAGCCGCGGCCGCGGAAGCGCCGCAGCGCCTCGATCCGCGAGGCCGCCCTCGGGGCCGCGACCATCCCAGCCTGCAGCGCGAGCAGACCAGCGTCGGACGGCACGAACCCGAGGGTCATGACGATGAGCTTACGTCGCCGCGGGCCCGCTGCCCGCAGCTCTTCTCGACTTCTTAGGCTGGCCCGGGGGCGACAGACACCCCCTGGGGGCCCGACTTTGGCGGCCACGTGGCCGCCAAAGCCACTCTAGGACTCCAGGCGGCGCTCCAGGGCCTCCAGCTCGGCACGGAGCTCTTCGGGCAGCTTGTCGCCAAACTCGGCGAAATGGTCGTGCATCTGCGGCAGTTGGGCCTTCCAGCCGTCCGCGTCGACCTCGAGCAGCTTGACCATCATCTCCTCCGAGAGGTCGAGCCCGTCGAGTTCCATGCCGCCCTCGCCGACCGGCGGAACCAGGCCGATCGGCGTCTCGACGGCCCCGGCCGTGCCCTCGCAGCGCCGGAACACCCACGCCAGTACCCGCGAATTCTCGCCGAACCCGGGCCACATGAACTTGCCGTCGTCGTCCTTACGGAACCAGTTGACGTTGTAGATCCGCGGCAGCTTGGCCCCGTTGCGCTGGCCGGTCGTCAGCCAGTGGCGGAAGTAGTCGGCCATGTGGTAGCCGCAGAACGGCAGCATCGCCATCGGATCCCAGCGCACCTGGCCGACCTTGCCGGCCGACGCGGCGGTCTTCTCCGACGACATCGTCGAGCCCAGGAAGACGCCGTGCGTCCAGTCGCGAGCCTCGACGACCAGCGGCACCACGGTCGAGCGCCGGCCGCCGAACAGCATCGCGTCGATCGGGACGCCCTTGGGGTCCTCCCACTCGGGCGCGATCGACGGACACTGGGAGGCCGGAGTCGTGAATCGGGCGTTCGGGTGGGCGGCCGGGTGATCGGCGTCCGGCGTCCAGTCGTTGCCGTGCCAGTCGATCGCGTGGGCCGGCGGCCCGCCGGTCAGCCCCTCCCACCACACATCGCCGTCGTCGGTCTTCGCGCAGTTGGTGAAGATCGAGTTGCGCTCGATCGTGGCGATCGCGTTGGGGTTGGTCCGCTTCCCGGTGCCCGGGGCCACGCCGAAGAAGCCCGACTCGGGGTTGACCGCGCGCAGCCGCCCGTCGGAATCGAACTTCATCCAGGCGATGTCGTCGCCGATCGTCTCGACCTTCCAGTTCTCCAGCGTCGGGATCAGCATCGCCAGGTTGGTCTTGCCACAGGCGCTCGGGAACGCGCCGGTGATGTACTTGACATCGCCCTCGGGCGAGGTGAGCTTGAGGATCAGCATGTGCTCGGCGAGCCAGCCCTCGTCGCGCGCCATCACCGAGGCGATCCGCAGCGCAAAGCACTTCTTGCCCAGCAGCGCGTTGCCGCCGTAGCCGGACCCGAACGACCAGATCTCGCGGGACTCGGGGAAGTGCACGATGTACTTGTTGTCGGCGTTGCACGGCCACGGCACGTCCTCGACGCCGTCGGTCAACGGCATCCCCACCGAGTGCAGGCACGGCACGAACTCGCCGTCGTCGCCGAGCACGTCGAGCGCCGCCTGCCCCATCCGGGTCATGATCCGCATCGAGCAGGCCACGTACGAGGAGTCGGTGATCTGCACGCCGATGTAGGAGATCGGCGAGCCCAGCGGCCCCATCGAGAACGGGACCACGTACATCACCCGGCCCCGCATCGAGCCCTTGAACACCCCGGTCAGCGTCTCGCGCATCTCCGCCGGCTCGCGCCAGTTGTTGGTCGGGCCGGCGTCGCCCTCACGCGCCGAGCAGATGAACGTCCGGTCCTCGACCCGTGCCACGTCGTCGGGATCGGACAGCGCCAGATGGGAGTTTGGACGCTTGGCGTCCGACAGCCGCTCGAAGGTTCCCGCATCTACCAGCCTCTGCGCGAGCACGTCGTACTCCTCCGCGGACCCGTCACACCAGTGAACGTCGTCCGGCTCGGTCAGCGCCGCGACCTCGTCTACCCACGCCCGCAGGGCGGCGTGGTTGGTCGTGGCTTGAGGCTTGGGTGCGGTATGGGCCATTTGTGTTCAGGCACTCCTTGATATTGTGGTTCGGCCCAGAAAAGCCTACCCGGCGCGCGCGACCCGATGGTCAGCGCGAGTCAGATGCGACGCGTCGCCGGTCGGTTGGGTTGGTCCAACAACGGTATGGGACCGATTAACACGCGCTGTTGGTGCGCGTTTAGGCGCCGGGCTCGCGGCGCGGTACGAGCACCAGGCGCTTGAACTCGGCCACGAGCACCCCGTCCTGGTTGAGCACGCGGGTATGGACCCGGACCGTCCCCCGGTCGGGCTTGGACTGCGACGGCCTGACGTCCAGCACCTCGGATTCGCAGAACAGCGTGTCGCCGTGGAACACCGGAGCGGGGTGCTTGAGCTCCTCGGTGGCCAGGTTGGCGATCGCCTTGCCGCTCACGTCGGAGACGCTCATCCCGAGCGCGAGTGAGTAGACGAGCGGGCCGACGACCACGTTGCGGCCCTGCTGGGACTGCTTGGCGTAGACGTCGTTGATGTGCAGCGGGTGGTGGTTCATCGTGATCAGGCAGAACAGGTGATCGTCGGACTCGGTGACGGTCTTGGCGGGCCAGTGCTTGTAGACCGCACCGACCTCGAACTCCTCGAGGTAGCGGCCGTACGGGTGCGCGCCCGACGCCTCGCGCGCTGTCTGATCGGTGTCGACTTGGTTCATGTGCGGCGTCTCCTGGAGGATCGATTGGCCCGGGAGCATGTCATCCCGCCGGAAATCGGGGCGGTTTCGGGCTACTCGCGCGCGCCGGCGAACGCGCTCAGCCGGGCGCGCCCGACGAGGCCGGCCGGAACGAGCGTGCCCACGAACCCGAGCGCCACCGCCCCGCCGAGCACGAGCGCCACCTGCCCGAGTGGGATCGCAAGCGGTCCGCCCGCGGAGTCGCTGCCCGCACCGGCGAGCGAGATCAGCGCCACCAGGCTTCCGATCGCGATCCCGGCCACGGTCGTCAGCAGCGACTCCAGCGTGAGCGCACCGATCACCTGCGTGCGTGTGGCCCCGGACAGCCGCGCGAGCACCAGCTCACGGCGGCGCTCGGAGGCGGCCATCGCGCCCGTGTTGAACGCGGCCATCACCGACACGAGGATCATCAGCCCGACCACCACCCACTGGGCGCGCGCGTTGTCCTCGCCCTGCGCCCGGACGTCGTCGAGGTACTGGCCGCGGGATTCCAGCGCCGCGGTCGGGACCGACCGGGTCAGCGCACCGAGGGCTCCGGCGGCGGGTCCGTGCTGCGGCGCGCGGATGAACACCGCGCTGTCGAGGGCCGCCTGGGCGTGCTGGAGCGCGAGCCCGCGCGGGAGCACGACGTCGCCAAGGCCGTTGGCGTGGCGGTAGACGGCCACCACCCGCAGCAGCGCCGGGGTCGCATCGGCCAGACGGGCGTGGAGCACGCTTCCGGGGCCGACGCCGTGGCGGGCGATCGTCTCGCTGACCGCCACCCGGCTGCCGGTGAGCTCCGCGAGCGAGCCGTTGTCGACGCCGAGCTCGAGGGTCGTGCGGGTGGTGGCGGGATCCAGGCCGACGGCGTCCCAGCTGTCGCCCTCGTTGGTCAGATGGCGATCGAGCAGGTACACCTCGGTCGAGACGCTCCCCGCGGCCGTGACCCCCGGAATCCTCGCGGCCGCCGCCGCGACCGACGGAGGCAGCCCGCCGCCCGCCCGCGAGACGAGCACTTCGTCGGCGTGCACGCGCTGCGCGGTGGTGCGCTCGGTCGCTCGCTGGGCCGTGGCGAGGCTCAGCACCTGAGCCCCGGCCAGGGCCACGACCAGCGCGATCGCGGCGGCGACCGCGCCGACGCGGAAGCGGCCGGTGCGCAGCGCACCCGCCGCGAGGAACCCGCTCCCGCCCGTCGCCCGGAGCGCCTGGCCGGCCAGCGCCGTCGGCCACCCGACGACCACTGGACCCAGCAGGACGACGGCGATCATGAAGCAGAACGCGGCCAGCGTCGCATAGGACAGCGCATGCCCCGAGAGCACCACGACCAGCGCGATGCCGCCGCCGATCGCGACCAGCCCCAGCATCCCGCGGACGATGCCCATCCGGCGGTCAGGCAGCGCGGCCTCGGTGAGGGCCTCGCCGGGCCGGATCGCCAGCGCACGGTGAGACGCAACCACGGTTGCCAGCAGCGCCACCACGCCGCTGGCCCCGATCGCGATCGCGTACGGGATCCACATCGGTGTGATCGAGAACCCGTCGGGCGCGATCCCCACCGACACCAGCGCGCGGGTGAACCATCCCGCCAGCGCACCGGCGGCGAAGCAGCCGGCCGCGCCGGCGGCCAGCCCGATCAGCACGGTCTCGACCATCAGCATCCGCCGCACCTGGGACGGCGTAGCCCCGACCGCGCGGATCAGCGCGAGCTCGCGCCGCCGCCCCTGGATCGCGAACGCCACCGTCCCGGCGAGCACGAAGATCGCGATCCCCAGCGTGATCCCGCCACTCGAGGCGACCACCGCGACCAGTTCGATCCGGTCGAACGCGCGCGGGTCGCCCGCGTCGGCGGCCGCCGCCTGCCGGTGGTCGAGCACTTGGGCGTTGCTGCCGACGGCGGCGGCGACGCCGCGACGCACTTCGGCCGTGTTGTGTCCCGGGTCGGCGCGGACCGCGATCGCGTTGAATCCCGGCCCGAGTCCCGATAGCTGCTGGGCCCGCTGCTCAGTCACGAACACCGATGACTGGCGCTGAAGCTGGCCGCGCGGGGCCGTGGCGATCCCGCTCAGACGAAGGTCTGTTGGGCCGGCGGGAGTGACGAGCCTGACCGAGCCGCCAACGCGGAGGTGTCCGGCGCGGGCCAGCGGCACGTCCACGACGACTTGGTTGCGCGACGTGGGCGCGCGGCCGGCGACGAGGCGGTAGGGCGTGAGCGCTGCGCTCGGCCAACCGTGCCCGTGCGCGGGGCCGCCGCCGCGCGAGTGCAGCAGCTGGCCGTCGGGGCCGATCACGGTCAGCGGGAACGCGATGTCACCGGTTGCGCGATTGACTCCGGGGACGCTCGCGACCCGCGCGACCGCCGCGGGCGCCAACAGCGCCGAGCGCTGGACGTCGAACGTGTCGGCGTTGTCGCCGTGGCCGAGCTGCACTCTCGGGTTCGGGCGCACGACCGCGTCCGCCGCCGCGAACCGCCCCGGTCCGGGCGCCCCCAGCGCAGTCGACATGATCTGTCCGGCGGCGGCGGCGATCGTCGCGGTGATCGCGATCATCGCGAACACGCCGGCCAGCGAGCCGGCGCGCATCCGGGTCGGGGGGTGGAGCATCACTACGCCCCGAGATCCATCATCCGGTCGGCGACCGCTTCCGCGGGCGCGCCCGCGAGCTCGCCGACAACGCGCCCGTCCGCGAGGAACACCACCCGGTCGGCGACCGCGGCGGTCACGGGGTCGTGCGTGACCATCACCAGTGTGCGGCCGTCGTCGTCGGTCATGCCGCGGAGGATCGCCAGCACCTCGCGCGCGCTGCGCGTGTCGAGCGCGCCGGTCGGCTCGTCGGCGAACATCACCTCGGGCTCGGTGACGAGCGCGCGGGCGATCGCCACCCGTTGCTGCTGACCGCCTGACAGCTGCGCGGGACGGTGCGCGGCGCGGTCGGCGAGCCCGACGCGGCCGAGCGCCTCGCGGGCCACGCGGCGCCGGGGATGCTCGCCGGCCAGCCGCAGCGACAGGATCGTGTTCTCGGCCGCGGTCAGTGACGGCAGCAGGTTGAAGGACTGGAACACGAAGCCGACGCGCTGGCGTCGGATTCGCGCCAGGCGGCGCTCCCGCATCCCTGTGAGCTCGGTACCGCCGATCCGGACCGTGCCCCGGTCGGGGCGATCGAGACCGGCGGCGCACTGCAGCAGCGTGGTCTTTCCCGACCCCGAGGGCCCCATGATCGCGGTGAACGTAGCCCGCTCGAATGCGAGCGAGATGTCGTCGAGCGCGCGCACGGTCCCCTCGCCGCGCCCGTAGGTCTTGGTCACGCCGGCGAGGGACACGGCGGTCGCTCGTGTGTGGAGGGTTGTGATCGACATGCCACCAGGCTGACCCCACCGAGGCCGCGCAACAATGGGGCCGCCGGGAGCACGTGCGGGGGATATCCCCCGAGACAGGATCTCGATCATGCGCCAAGCTGACGCCATGAACGCAGCAGCCCCACGCAGACCGCTCCCGGAGCGGACCACGCTCATCACCGAGCTGACCGCGGTGTGGGCGCTGGCGGCGGCGGTGACCGTGATCTGGGCGGTCACCGGCAGGGGCTACTTCTGGCCGATGTGGGTGTACCTCGCGATCGCGATCGTGCTGAGCGTGCACCTCGGGGTCGTGTGGGCCTGGGCCCAACCCGAGGGCCGCCGCCGCCAGCTCGCGATGCACGGGGTGCTGACCGCGATTCTGGTCGCGATCCAGGTGGCGGTGTGGGCGATGACCGGCGCCGGGCTGTTCTGGCCGATCTTCTCGCTGGTCGCGCTCGGCGGACTGTTCGCGATCCACGCCGCCGTGCGCTGGCCCCAGGCGCGCGAGCTCGAGGTCCGCGTGCAGGAGCTGACCCGCACCCGCCGCGGCGCGCTCGACGTCCAGGGCGCCGAGCTTCGCCGGATCGAGCGCGACCTGCACGACGGGGCGCAGGCGCGGCTGGTCGCGCTCAGCATCCAGCTCGGCCGCGCCGAGGAGCGGCTCGAGGATCGGCCCGAGACCGCCGAGCTCGTCCGCCGCGCCCGCGAGGAGGCGACCGCCGCGATCGGAGAGCTCCGCGACCTGGCGCGCGGGATCGCCCCGCCGGTGCTCGCCGACCGCGGCCTCGCGGCGGCCGTGCAGGCGCTGGCCGACCGCTCGGCCCTCGACGTGACAGTCAACGCGCTGGTCCCGGTCCGCCCGCCGTTCGTGGTCGAGACCGCCGCCTACTTCGTCGCCGCCGAATCGATCACCAACGCCGCCAAGCACGCCCCGGGCGCCGCCATGCGGATCACGATCGCGGAGTCCGGCGACAAGCTGATCGTGTCGGTGAGCGACGACGGCCCGGGCGGCGCCGATCCGCACGGCTCCGGGCTGACCGGCCTGCGTCAGCGCGTCGAGGCGCTCGACGGCCAGCTCGAGATCTCGAGCCCGGTCGGCTCGGGCACCACGATCCGGGCGGATCTCCCATGCGGGTAGTGATCGCCGAGGACCAGGCGCTGCTGCGCGAAGGGATCGTCGCGCTGCTGCAGGAGAACGGGATCGAGGTCGTGGCTCAGGCCGAGGACGGGCCGGGGCTGTTGCGGATCGTGGCCGGCCACAAGCCCGACCTGGCGATCGTCGACGTCCGCCTGCCCCCCACGTTCAGCGACGAGGGCATCCGGGCCGCGCTCGAGGCGCGCCGGCAGCGTCCCGACCTGGCGGTGCTGGTGCTGTCGCAGTACGTCGAGCCCGTGTACACCGGCGAGCTGCTGGCCACCGGCGAGAGCGGCGTCGGCTACCTGCTCAAGGAGCGAGTCAGCGAGATCCGCTCGTTCCTCGACGCGGTCCGGCGGGTGGCCGAGGGCGGGACCGCGCTCGACCGGGAGGTTGTGGCGTCGCTGGTGCGCGAACGCGACCGCGGGGACGCCGACAGCGCGCTGGGCGCGCTCACCCAGCGCGAGCGCGAGACGCTCGAGCTGATCGCCCAGGGCCGGACGAACGCCGCGATCGCCCGCGAGCTGGTGGTCACCGTCGGCGCGGTCGAGAAGCACATCTCGAGCATCTTCGGCAAGCTCCAGCTGCCCGCCAGCGACGACGATCACCGTCGCGTGCTCGCGGTGCTCACGTACCTGCGGGCGTCCGAGGCGGCGTAGACGGCCGAGCGGTCCAGCCGGGAAGTTTGTTCCTCTCGGCGGATCCCAGTCGCCGAGGTCTACGAACTTCCCGCTGAGCGGGAATTACGTTCCCCACCGGCGTGGAGTCGCATCGAGAGGAACGAACTTCCCGGTCGCGCCGCATACGTTCGGACTCGTTGCGTACGCCGGGCCGCCCTCGCCCCGATACTTTCCCAGCAAGGAACCGACCAGGAGATCCACTTGAGAAACCCCCGTGACTTCGGAAAGCCGCTGGCGATCGGCGCGCCGGCGCCCGTCCTCGAGATCCCATTCAGGCCCTCGCGGATGATCCACTTCCTCGACTTCTCCAACGAGAAGATGGTCGCGAAGGTGCCCGACATCGCGCCGACCGTCGACATCCTGCTCGGCAACCTCGAGGACGCCGTTCCGGTGGACCGCAAGGAGGCCGCGCGCGACGGCCTGGTCAAGGTCGGCCGGGAGGTGGAGCTCGGCGACACCCAGCTGTGGACGCGCGTCAACAGCCTCGAGTCCCCGTGGGTGCTCGACGACTTGACGATCCTGATCAAGGAGATCGGCCACAAGCTCGACGTGATCATGGTCCCCAAGGTCGAGGGCCCGTGGGACATCCACTACGTCGACCGGCTGCTCGCCCAGCTCGAGGCCAAGGCCGGCCTGGACCGGCCGATCCTCGTCCACGCGATCCTCGAGACCGGCCTCGGCGTCGTCAACCTCGAGGAGATCGCGACCGCTAGCCCGCGAATGCAGGGGATGAGCTTCGGCCCGGCGGACCTGGCCGCGAGCAGGCGGATGAAGACCACCCGGGTGGGCGGCGGCCACCCCGGCTACCGGGTGATCAATGATCCCGATCCCGAGCACCCCGACGCGCCCCGGCCGACCGCCCAACAGGACCCCTGGCACTACTCGATCGCGCGCATGGTCGACGCCTGCACCTCGGCCGGGATCCTCCCGTTCTACGGCCCCTACGGGGACATCCGCGACGTCGAGGGCTGCGAGACGCAGTTCCGCGCAGCGTTCCTGCTCGGTTGCGTGGGCGCCTGGTCGCTGCACCCGGTCCAGATCGAGATCGCCAAGAAGGTGTTCAGCCCCGACCCCGACGAGGTGCTGTTCGCCAAGAAGGTGCTCGAGGCGATCCCCGACGGCCGTGGCGTGCACATGATCGACGGCAAGATGCAGGACGACGCGACCTGGAAGCAATGCAAGGTGATGGTCACGCTCGCCGAGATGCTCGCCCACAAAGATCCCGAACTCGCCCGCGCTTACGGCTTCGAGCCGACGGCGACCGCGTAGGCTGCGCGCATGCGGATCTCAGCCAAGGCCGACTACGCCGTCCGCGCGGCGGTCGAGCTCGCCGGTGCCACCGGCGACAAGCCGGTCAAGGCCGAGCGGATCGCCACCGCGCAGGACATCCCGCTCAACTTCCTCGAGAACATCCTTGGCGAGCTGCGCCACGCGGGGATCGTCCGCAGCCACCGCGGCGCCGATGGCGGCTTCCGGCTGGCCAAGTCCCCCGACGAGCTGACGATCGCCGACATCATCCGCGCGGTCGAGGGCCCGTTGGCCAGCGTCCGCGGCGGGCCGCCGGAGGAGACCTCCTACCCGGGGACGTCGGCGGCGCTGCCGCGGGTGTGGATCGCGGTGCGCGCGAACCTGCGCCGGGTGGTCGAGCACGTCACGGTGGCCGACGTCGCCCGCGGCACGTTGCCCGCGGATATCGACAAGCTCGCCGAGGACCCGGAGGCTTGGGTCACCCGCTGACCGCAGCCTGAGTCAGCCGACGTCGGGCGGGACGTCGGCCGCCGGGACCATGCCCGCCGCCGCGGTCGCTGCGGCGTCGGCGGTTACGGGAGCGCTGGCCGCGCCGTCCATCGGCGGGCGCACGTACACGATGTCGCCGCGGGCCAGCTCGAGCTCTTCGGTCTGCGCGCGGGTCAGCTGTACCCGCGCGGGCTCGCCGCCGGGCAGCTCGATCTCGATCCGCACCTCGAATCCGAGGTGCACCACGCGCACGACCATCGCCTCGAGCGTGTCCTCGTCGGGTTCGAGCGAGATCGTCATGTCGTGCGGGCGCACCAGCCGGTCGCCGAGCTTGGACACCGGGCCGACGAAGCCCATCACGAATGTGTTGGCGGGCGAGTCGTAGACCTCGCGGGGTGAGCCCACCTGCTCGATCTGGCCGGTCTGCATCACCGCGATCCGGTCGGCGACCTCCATCGCCTCCTCCTGATCGTGGGTGACCAGCACCGTGGTCACGCCCTGCTCGTCGTGCAGGCGCCGCAACCAGCGGCGCAGTTCGGCGCGGACGGTTGCATCGAGCGCGCCGAACGGCTCGTCGAGCAGCAGCACCTGGGGCTCGACCGCCAGAGCTCGCGCCAGCGCCATCCGCTGGCGCTGGCCGCCGGACAGCTGAGCCGGGCGCTGGCCGCCCCACGCGGTCAACCCCACGAGCTCGAGCAGCTCGTCGACCTTGGCGCGGACCTCGTCGCGGGGACGCTTGCGGATCCGCAACCCGAAGGCCACGTTGTCGCGCACGCTCATGTGCGCGAACGCCGCGTAGTGCTGGAACACGAAGCCGATCCCGCGATCCTGCGGGCGGGCGCGGGTGACGTCCTCGCCCTGGAGCAGGACGGTGCCGCTGTCGGGCATCTCCAGCCCCGCGATGATCCGCAGCAGCGTCGACTTGCCCGAGCCACTAGGCCCGAGCAGCGCGGTCAGCGAGCCCTTTTCCACTTCGAGCGACACGTCCTGCAGCGCGGTGAAATCACCGAACCGCTTGGACACGTCCTGAACATCGATCCTCATCGGGTTTCATGCCTCCCGGGCGAGAGCAGGGTCATCGCGACCAGCACGATCAGAGACATCACGGCGAGCTCGGTCGCCGCGGCGTAGGCGCCGGTGATCGAACCGGCGCCCAGGTCGGCGTCTCGCTGTTGTACCAGCAGCGGCAGCGTCAGCGTCGAGCCGGCAACGTTGGAGGAGACCACCGCGACGGCCCCGATCTCGCCGAGCGCCCGCGCCGTCGTGAGCACGACGCCGTAGGCAACCCCCCAGCGGATCGAGGGCAGCGTCACGCGCCAGAATGTCTGCCACGAGGACGCTCCGAGCGTCGCGGCGGCCTGCTCCTGCTCATCACCGACCTCGACCAGAACCGGCGCAACCTCGCGGACCACGAACGGAAGCGACACGAACACGGTCGCCACCACCATCCCCGCGGGGTTGAAGATCAGCGTGATGCCGTGGTTGATCAGCCAGTCGCCGAACCAGCCGCCCTTGCCGTAGACCAGGATCAGCGCCAGGCCGACGATCACCGGCGAGACCACGAACGGAAGGTCGATCAGCGCGTCGAGCAGCTTGCGCCCGCGGGTCTTGCCCCGGACGATCACCAGCGCCGCCCCGACCCCGAAGATCGTGTTCAGCGGAACCGCGATCGCCGCGATCAGAATCGACAGCCACAGCGCGCTGATCGCCGCCGGAGTCGTGATCCAGTTCCAGGCCACGCCGAAACCGTGCTCGAACGTCCGGACGAGCACAACCCCAAGCGGCAGCAGCAGCAGCAGCGTCAGGTAGAGGATCGCGATCGTCCGCAGCGACAGCCTGGCTCCGCGGCTAGTGTGCAATCCGGCCTCCCCACGCGCGCAGCGCGAACAGCACGATCAGCGAGATCACCAGCAGCACGACCGACAGCGACGCCGCCGCCTTCGGAGCATCGCTCTCGATGTTGGCGAAGATCACGATGCTGGCGATCTGCACCTTGCCGGCGAGCAATACCAGCGAGCCGAACTCGCCGACCGCGCGAGCGAACGCCAGCGCCGCGCCGGAGACGATCGCCGGACGAAGTGACGGCAGCACCACGCGGCGGAACGTGGTCATGTTCGAGGCGCCGAGCGATGCCGCCGCCTCCTCCGCCTCCGGGTCGAGCTCGAGCAGCACCGGCTGCACGGAGCGCACCACGAACGGCAGGGTGACGAACAACAGCGCCAGCAGCACCGCGCCGCGGGTGTAGGCCAGGTGCACCCCGAACGGGCTCTGGGGCCCGTACAGCGCCAGCAGCGTCAGCCCGGCGACGATCGTGGGCAGCGCGAACGGCAGGTCGATCAGCGAGCTGACGAAGCGCTTGCCGGGAAACTCGTCGCGGACCAGCACCCAGGCCACCAGCGTGCCCATCACCGCGCCGATCACGGCGACCACGGCCGAGGACCCGAGCGTCACCGCGAGCGCGGTCAGCGCCGTCTTATTGGTGACCGACTGCCAGAACTCGCTGGGGCTCTGTGAGACCGCCTTGACCACGACCGCAGCGAGCGGGATCAGCACGATCACGCTCATGTAGAGGATCGCGAGTCCCAGGCCGAGCGCGCCGCTGCCCTCGCGCCGCGCCCGGCGGCGGGGGACGGCGCGCGCGGCCGGGACCGCGTACGCGTCAGGTGGCAGTAGGCACCCCCGCGGCCTGCTCGATCTTGGTGATCGACCCGTTGTCGGGGTCAAAGAACTCGTCCTTGACCTTCGACCAGCCGCCGAGATAAGCGATCGTGAACAGCTGCGGCGGGGTCGGGAACTCCTTGGTGAACTGCTTGGCCACCGACTGCAGCACCGGTCGGTAGCCCTGCTGTGCCCAGATCGTCTGGCCCGGCTGGGACCATTGGTAGTCAAGGAACGCCTTGGCCTGAGTGGCGTGCTTGCTCTTACTGGTGACGGCAATCGGCGTCTCGATCAGGAGCGTCTGCTTGGGGATCAGATACTGGATCGAGTCGCCGGCCTTCTGGGCCGCGATCGCGTCGGACTCGTAGTCGAGCAGCACGTCGCCCTTGCCGCTGGTGAACGTCTGCAGCGCCGCGCTCGCGCTTGAGTCCTGCACGCTGACGTTCTTGGTCAGCAACGTCTTGACGTAGTCGAGCGCCTCGGCGGGCGTCTTGCCCTCCTTCAACATCGCGCCGTAGCCGGCGAGGATGTTCCAGCGGGCGCTACCGGAGGTCGACGGGTTCGGGGTGATCACGTCGATGCCGGACTTGATCAGGTCGCTCCAGCCGGTGATGTGCTTGGGGTTGCCCTTGCGCACGACCATCACCACGACCGAGTCGCTCGACATCCCCTTGGCGGGGTTGGCGTCCCAGTCCTTGGCCACGATCCCGTCGTCGACCAGGCGGGTCATGTCCGGCGTCGTCGAAAACGCGACGACGTCCGCGGGCTGGCCGGAGTCGACCGCGCGGCTCTGCGACCCCGAGGCGCCGAACGACTGGCTGAAGGTCACGCCCTCGCCGCCGCTGGTCTTGGCGAACGCGTCGGTCAGGGCCCCGTAGGCCTTCTTCGGGGTCGAGTAACCGACCAACGCCAGCTGCGGTCCGCCGCCGCTGCTCCCGCCCGACGAGCCGCCGCTCGAGCCGCTACTGGTGTCGGAGGACCCGCCGCAGCCGGCGAGCGCAGCTCCGGCGCCCACGGCCGTGACAAGCGCCAGGGCACCGGCGCGGGTGAAGAGCCGGTGACCGGCCCGAAACGGTGTTCTCATCAAGACTCCTTTTGCCACAAGACCTGCTTTGTCAATCGAGATTATCGGACTTATTGCTTGGGTGAGGTTAGTGGAGTATCCGGCGGACGTCGGGCGGGGCGTACGAACCACGCCGTCCCGCGCTCCGGTACGCTCCCCCGCCCGATGCGCTTCTTCGAGTACGAGTCTCGCGCGATCGTCGCCAAGGCGGGGATCCCGGTGACCAAGCACGGCCTCGCCAAGACCCCCGCCGACGCCCGCGAGATCGCGGCCGAGATCGGCGGCCCCGTGGTGATCAAGTCGCAGGTGCTGACCGGCGGCCGGATGAAGGCCGGCGGCGTCCAGTTCGCCGACACGCCCGAGCAGGCGCAGCGCCACGCCGAGCACGTCCTGGGCCTCGAGATCGGCGGCCACCTGCCCCGGGGCGTGCTGGTCGACTCGCGCGCTGCGGTGGCACACGAGTACTACGCCGGCGTCGTCTGGGACGGGCTGCGCAAGCGCCCGGTGATGCTGTTCTCGGACATGGGCGGGATCGACATCGAGGAGGTCGCCGAGCAGCACCCCGATCACGTCGCCCGCGGGCACTTCTCCACGCTGCGCGAGTTCCCCGACTGGCGTGCCAAGCAGGTCGTCGCCTCGCTCGGGATCACCGGCTCGGACCTCAACCGGATCACCCCGATCCTGGCCCGTCTGGCCAAGTTGTTCATCCGTTACGACATGACGCTCGCCGAGATCAACCCCCTCGGCCGGCTCGAGGATGGGTCGTTCGTCGCGCTCGACGCGCACATGGACATGGAGAACGAGGCCCGCCCGCGCCAGCAGGCGCTGCTGACGGAGCTCGGGGTCGGAAACGATGAGACCCGCCAGGCGCGCGAGGCCACGCCGTTCGAGCTGGCCGGCGAGGAGGTCGACGCCCAGGACCATCGCGGCGTGGCCGGCAACGTCACCGAGTTCGACGGCAACCTCGGTCTGGTGATCGGGGCCGGCGGCGGGTCGCTGACGCTGTTCGACGCGGTCCGCGCCCACGGCGGGCGGCCGGCCAACTACTGCGAGATCGGCGGCAACCCTTCGGTCGCTAAGGCCTGTGGGCTGGCCAAGCTCGTGCTCCAGAAGCCCGGCGTCGACAAGATCGCGGTGATGATGTCGATCGTCTCCAACACGCGCGTGGACATCGTCGCGCGCGGGGTGATCAAGGCGTGCGTCGAACTCGGCCACGACCCGGCGGACAAGATCGCGATCTTCCGGATCCCGGGCGCGTGGGAGGAGGAGGGTTTCAAGATCCTGGACAAGTACGGGATCGAGTACGCGGACCGCAGCGTCTCGCTGCACGAGGCCGCCCGGCGGGCGGTGGAGAAGATCCAGGGGGTGGCGGCGTGAGCATCCTGCTCGACGAGCACACGACGTTCATCGTCCAGGGCATCACCGGCCGCGAGGCCGTGAACCTGACGCGCGAGTGCCTGGACTACGGCAAGGGCGCCAAGATCGTCGGCGGCGTCACCCCTGGGCGCCTGGGACGCGACGTCCACGGCGTGCCGGTGTTCGACACGGTCGCGCAGGCTGTCGAGCACCATGGCGGCCCGATCGACGGATCCGTCGTGACCGTCCCGCCCGCGTTCACCAAGGACGCCGTGTTCGAGGCGCTGGAGAACGGGATCAAGCTGGTGGTGATCGTCACCGAGCGGATCCCGCGCGGCGACGTTGCGCAGATGGTCGAGCTGGCCGGCGAGCGCGACGCCCGCATCATCGGCCCCAACTGCCTCGGGATCATCGTCCCCGAGGTGATCAAGATGGGCGGGATCGGCGGCCCCGCCAAGGACGCCGCGAAGTCCTACACCCCCGGTCCGGTGGGCGTGATCTCGCGCAGCGGCGGGATGACGACCGAGATGTCCTCGACGCTGACGGCGGCCGGCCTGGGCCAGTCGACCGCGGTATCGATCGGCGGCGACGCGATCATCGGCTCGAGCTACGCCGAGCTGATGCCGCTGTTCGAGGCCGACCCGCAGACCCAGGCGATCGTGATCTACACCGAGCCCGGGGGGCGGATGGAGGCCGAGCTGGCGCGCTGGGTGACCGAGCACAGCTCGCGGCTGCCGATCGTCGCGTTCATGGCCGGACGGTTCATGGACGAGATGCCGGGGATGAGCTTCGGCCACGCCGGAACGATCGTCGAGGGCAAGGAGGACACCGCGTCCGAGAAGATCGCGCGTCTGGCCACCGCCGGCATCGTCGTCGCCGAGGAGATCTCGCAGATCCCCGAGATCGTCCGGGAACGGATCGGGGCACGGGTGTGAGCGCCGCGCTGTTCATCGACGTCCAGGTCGACGAGTCGGTCGCCCACGACCGTGAGCTCGCCGCCAAGCTGGCCGAGGTCTGCCCCGTCGACATCTTCCGCGCGGGCGCCGACGGCGTCGAGATCGTGCAGGGCAAGCTCGACGAGTGCGTGCTCTGCGAACTGTGCCTGAACGCGGCGCCGGCCGGCACCGTGCGGGTGATCAAGCTCTACGACGGCGGCGCACTCCTCGGCGCCTGACCGGCGGCCGGACGCGCCCGCTTGACCAGCCGCAGCCGGGCCGTCTCCGTGAGCGGCCGGTAGACGCGCCCTGACCCGTCCAGGTACCACGCGCCGCCCCGCCCCGAGGGCTCGGGGAGGCCGGCCTCCCGCAGCGGACCGGTCAGCGGGCGATACCAGGTGGTCACCGGGATCCGGTCGACGACCTGCACGACCGCGGGACGGTGGTGGGCCTCGAGCGTCGCGGTTGCGGCCGCGAGCTCGCGAGCGGTCAGCTCGTGTCCGGGGCGCAGGGTCACGGCGGCCACCGCGAGCTCGGTCGATCCGTCGTCCGGGCGGACCCCGTAGGCCACCGCCAGGTCGACCGCCGGCAGGTCGTAGAGCGCATCCCGGATCGGCGCAGGGAACACCGGGCCCGAGGCGGTTCGGATCACGTCGGCGACGGCGTCGACGCGCCAGTAGTCACCGTCGGCGTCGCGGCGGAACAGGTCGCCGGTCTGCAGCCACGCGTCATCGCGCGAGAACACCCCGCGCAGCGGCGTGCTGCTCAACTGTTCGGCGGCGCTGACGCGCGCCAGCAGCATCCCGACCTGGTCGACCCCGCACTCCCGCGCGAACCCGTCGGCCCCCAGCTCGAGCTCGCCCGATCCCAGGTCGTAGGCCACGATCCGCACGCGCGCACTGCCGGGAAGCGGGCGGCCCATCGACCCGGGCTTGGCGCCACGCACGTTGACCAGGATCGCCCCGGCTTCGGTCGAGGCGTAGAACTCGACCACCCGAGCCGGCGCGAAGCGCCGCTGCACCCGGCGCCACAGGCCTCGCGGCATCCCCGAGCCGATGAACAGCCGCACCGGGTGGCCGCGCTCTCCGGCATGTGCGGGCGCCTCGACGATGTCGTGCAGCAGCGTCCAGGTGTAGGACGCCACCGTCACCCCGTAGCGGCGGACTTCGTCCCAGAACGTGTCCGGGTTGAAGCTCCGCGCCATCGCCAGCCGCGCGCCGCCGGCGATCGCGCCGCCGATGCCCGTCATCAGCCCGGACGGGTGATACGGCGGCGACACGCTGTAGACCGTGTCGGCGCTGCTGAGCGCGGCCGAGGAGGCGGTGCCGAACGCCGACAGCGCCCACCGCCGGTTCGTGATCCGGCTCATCCGGGTCGCCGCGCCCTCGCCGCTGAACACGATGAACGCCAGGTCGGCGGCGCGTCCCGGGTTGGGGCGATACCAGGCCGGCAGCGCGACCGCCGCCGGATCGATCTGCTCCATGTCGGCGGCGACAGCCACGTCGAACTCGCGCGGCGCCGCGCCTCCGCCGAGCACGAACGTGTGCACTTCGCCGTGTCCCGTCACCGCCGCCGCGCGCTCGGGGTCGGAGATGATCCGCCGCACCTGCCCGAGCTCGACCTCGCGCTCGAGCTCGCCGTCGGGGCGCAGCAGTACCGCCACCGCCCCGAGCCGGCTGAGCGCGACCGTCAGCGCGAGCGCGCTCGGCCGGGTGCCCATCAGCACGCCGACGTGCTCGCCCCGGCGGACCCCGATCGAGATCAGCCTCCGGACGACGTCGTCGATCCTCACATCGACCTCGCCCGCCGTGTAGGCGCGGTCCTCGAACAGGAAGAACGTCTCGTCGGGCGCGCGACTGCTGCGCTCGCTGACCAGCAACCCGATCGAGATCCGGGTGCGCGACTGGATCTGCTCCAGGCGCACCAGCCGCGGCAGCTCGGCCACTGCTTCGCGCGCGAGCTCGCGCAGCCCACGGGCCGTGCGCCGGGCGGCCCCGAGGCTCGACCGTGCGATCCCGCCGCCGACCGCGGCGGTCAGCTCGAGCGTGTATCCGAGGCGGTTGTGGGCCGGAGGCGCAGGGGCCGCGGTGCCGCCAACCTCCCGCACCGGCGCCGGCAGCTCGCCGTCCCCGGCCAGCCATCGCGTCCAGGCCGCGACCGCCGGCCACGTCACGGCGTTGGCCTTGGATCCGACGACGAGCCCGAAGTGCCCGGCCGGCAGCGCCAGCTCGTACACCTCGGCTCGCGGCGCGGCGCGCCGGATCGCGCGGACGCCGGCAGCCGGCGCGATCTCGTCGACGGTCCCCACGACCGACAGGATCGGACACGCGATGTCGGCGAGCGTTAGCAAGCGGTCGTCGATCACGAACCCGCCCTCGAGCATGCGGTTGTGCGCGACGAACTGGCTGACGAACTCCGCCAGCGCGGGACCCGGCCAGGCCACCCAGCCGTCGGCCTCCAGGAACCGCCGCTGGCCCTCGCGGGGGAGCAGCGCCTGGCGGTCGTGCAGTTGCAGAATGAACTCGACCTGGCTGCGCAGCGCCTTGACCGGATCCAGCAGCCGGAAGCCGTTGCGACTGGCCCAGGCGGGCAGCGCCCCGCCGCGGAGCAGGTCGGCCAGCAGGTCGGCGGCGCTGACCGCGAGCTGCTCGGGCAGCCCGAACGGCATCCCGGCGCGCGTGTCGACGGGGCTGCCGAACGTGATCAGCGAGGCCAGGCCGTCGTTGCGGCGATAGGCCGCCGCCTGGTAACAGAACATCCCGCCCTGGGAGTAGCCGGCGAGGTGGACGTCCGCGCCGGTCGCGTCGCGCACGCGGTCAACGGCGTCGGACACCGCCAGCACGTGGTCGGCGAGCGTGCGCTCCAGCCCGCCGGCCTGGCGCTCCGGCGCGCCGAAGTCCACCACCCAGGGATCGGCGCCCCCGGCGTGCAGCAGGCTGACCGCGCTCGTGGCCGGCGCCACGTCGTAGATCTCGGCGGCCAGCATCAGGGGCGGCACGAGCAGCACCGGTCGTCGGGAGGCGTCTGCAGACGGGTAGTAGTGGCGCAGCTGGTAGACGCGGTGCTCGGCGGCCAGGTCGTACGGAGAGGACTGCTGGTCGGTCTCCAGCCCGCCGAAGCGGGCGATCTCGAGCGCATTCTGCGCCGCCGCCCCGAGGCGGCCGACCGGCCGGATGATCGTGTTAGGCAGGCGCGGCACCGAGACCGCCTATGTTGTCCGAAATCCACGACCATCGTGGCCGCAGAGGTGAGTTGTAGGGTTTGCCGAGGTGCTGGCCGACGACCGTCCGCGCCGCGCCCGGCGCCCTCGCTGCCGACGATTGCGCTCCAGTGGGGACGGATCGGCCTCACCGGATTCGGAGGTCCGCCGACTCACATCGCGCTGTTACGCCGGCTGGTCGTAGACGAGCGCCCACTGGATCGAGCTGCGGGACTTCGAGGATGCCGTCGGCGCCTGCAACCTGCTTCCGGGGCCCGCATCCACGCAGCTGTGCATCTTCTGCGCCCGGCGCCTTGCCGGCGACGCAGTCCATACGTACCACTGGATGACCTCCGGTCAGTTCCTGAATGCGGTCGTGTTGGGCCAGGTAGCGGGTGCCACCGATCTGCGTGCGCGGCGGTTCCTCGACGGGCCGGCCCCGCGGCGATCGGGGCGATCCTCGGCTCGGCGATCCCGCTGGCCCGGGCGCTGCCGGAGGGGTGGCAGTTCGGCCTGCTGGCGGCCGCCGCGATGGCGTTGCTGGGCGCCCGGCGCGGGATCGTGCCGACGCTGGTCGTCGCCGGCGGCGTCGGCGTGATCGTCGCGCTCGCCGGCGGCCCGCTGGCGCGCTGAGCCGCCCCCGGGCCCGTCGAACCTGCAGCTCAAGGATCCCTCCTGTTCGTGTTACCGGGCGGTGAAGCAATGTCGACCATCGAGTAGCAGCACCCCGGCCGCGGTACGCGCTCCGTCGCGCCGCGGCAATAGAAGAGCCCCGCCGAAGCGGGGCTCCTCCGTAGCAGGCCTGTAAGCCGGATCCTGTCGTGAGCAACCATCCATCTGTGCGGCCTACCCGGACCTTGGCGGGCCACCTACAAGCGGTCCTGCTTGGCCTAGCATCGGGTGGGGTTTGCCTGGCCGCCGCGTCACCGCGACGCCGGTGCGCTCTTACCGCACCATTTCACCCTTACCGGCCTGGAGCGCTGCAGCGGCTCCAGGCTTAGGCGGTGTCATTTCTGTGGCACTTTCCCGCGGGTTTCCCCGGGTCGGCGTTACCGACCACCTTGCCCTGTGATGTCCGGACTTTCCTCGAAGGCACTTACCTCCGCGGCTGCTCGGCCTGCGCCAGCGAGCATAGCGGCGGATCGTCGCGCCGTGGGCACTGCCGCCCTCAGTTCAGCGTTGTGCCGCAGGTCTTGCAGCGACCGCCCACGGGACGGGAGTGCACGCCGTACTCGGCGTGCATCTCGCCGCCGCACACCGGGCACTGCGCGACGCGATGAGCGGCGAGCCCCTCCCACACGCCGACGAGCAACTCGTCGAGCATGGGCTCACCGCCCGTCGCGTCGAACAGTGCGGGCGGAGCGCACTCCGCAGGCGAAGCCACAACGCTCACCTCCCCGTCACCTCATGCTCCGCATCAGGCCCACGACCTTGCCGAGCACTCGCACGTCGCGGCTTCGAATCGGCTCCATCGCTTCGTTCTCGGGCTGCAGGCGGACGTGATCGGCTTCCTGAAAGAACCGCTTCACGGTCGCCTCCTCCCCCACGAGCGCGACCACGATATCGCCGTCATCGGCCGCGTCCTGCGGTCGCACCACCACCAGGTCGCCATCCAAGATCCCCACGTCCTTCATCGACTCGCCCCGGACCCGCAGCAGGTAGCCGCCGTCATCACCGCCCGCGAATGTCGGCGTCGCCACGTAGTCCTCGATGTTCTCCTCGGCGAGCACCGGCTGGCCCGCCGCGACCTGGCCGACCAACGGCAGCCCGGGCTTGACGAAGCTCCGCATTCCCGCCGCAGCGCGGTCCAGCAGTTCGATCGCCCGGGGCTTGCTCGGGTCCCGCCGCAGCAAGCCGATCCGCTCCAGGTTCGCCAAGTGCGCGTGCACGGTCGACGACGACGCCAGGCCGACCGCCTTGCCGATGTCGCGGACGGTCGGGGGATAGCCGTTCATGGCCGAGTAGCGCTTGATGAAGTCGAAGATCTCCTGCTGACGCTTGGTGAGGTCCACCGCCAACTCCTTACTCGTTTGACCCGGGCTGATCCCGTACGTCGAACATGTGTTCGAAAGACTAGCGCGGGCCAAGGACGGACTCAACCCGCGGACGGGGGCCCCGGACCGGCGCTCAGGCCCGGCAGCCGTGGCCCGCTCCGGGCTATACTGGCCGCCTCAGCGCCTGTGGCGGAATTGGTAGACGCGCAAGGTTGAGGGCCTTGTGGACTGAATGGTCCGTGGAGGTTCGAGTCCTCTCGGGCGCACTGGGGTCGGCCCACAAGGGCTGCGGCGTCGCCTCGCGGCGACCGGTGCAACGGTCGGGCAAGTCAGCTTTCGCCGGGACCGTCTATGTTGGGTGTAGCGCCCGATGACCCCCGAAGACCTCACCGTAATCGAGCAGAGCCGCCGTCGCTGTTCGGTGTGTCGCACCGGACGCCGGTGGCGCACCTTCGAGGTCGTCCGCCACGAGGGCCGTCAGCCGGTCGTCATGTGCGGCGGGTGCCGCGCCCGCTTCGGCGACCTGGCGCCGCGCCCCGGGTCAGCGGAGACCGAGGGGCAAGCCGAAGAGGCCGCCGGGCAGCCAGCCGCACGACCCGCCGAGCGGCGGCCCAAGCGACGTCGTCCGCCGCGCCCCAGGGAGTCCGAGGACCGGCTCAAGCGAGCGCTCCGTACGCTGCCCCCGGGTGGACACTCCACCGGGCGAATCGCGAAGGCGGCCGGCCTCAACGAGGCCAAGGTGCTGTCGCGTCTAGAGCGGCTGGAGGCCGCCGGCGAGGTCCACCGAGTCGGCCGACGGTGGTCGACGGAGCGGCCGTCGACGGATCTCGACGCGGCGTTTGACCGCCTCCAGGCGCGCACCAGCAACCTCCGCATCGTCAGAGACGGCGACCGGGACCGAGACCGAGCCCGCTGAGCCGGTCGCGGCTCGGGGGCGAGACGGCTACACCGCCGCTGGGGCCACGCGCGCCTGAGCAAACGTGACCAGCTTGCGCCGGTCCTCGTCCCACAGCTTGAGTCGCACCGTCCGCAGCGCGTCCCACAGCGACAACGTCGGCACCTGGGCGAACACCGGGTTCTCATCGTGCGCCCGCTGCAGGTTGTAGTTGGGGATCCGCGCGTTGAGGTGGTGGACGTGATGCAGGCCGATGTTGCCCGTGAAGAACTGCAGCACCTTGGGCAGCTTCAGATATGAGCTGCCGCGCAGGGCCGCATCGGCGTAGTCCCACCCGTCGGCGCTCTGCCAGTAGGCGTCTTCGAACTGGTGCTGCACGTAGAACAGCCAGATGCCCACGGAGCCCGCGAGCATCGCCGGCGGCGCCCACACGATCAGGAAGTCTTGCCAGCCCATCAGCCAGCACAGCCCGCCGATGATGGTGACGAGCACGACGTCGGTTGCGAGCACGCTGTGGCGCATCCGCGGCCGCTGTGCGCGGGTCGCGATCCGCGGTCCCACGACCATCGCGATCACCGGACCGAGTCCGAACATCACCAGCGGATTGCGGATCATCCGGTAGGCCAGCCGGCCCCGCCACTGGCGACCGCGGTATTCCGAGACCGTCAGCGTGATCACGTCTCCCACGCCGCGGCGCTCGAGGTCGCCCGACGTAGCGTGGTGGATCGCGTGATCGTGGCGCCACCGCAGGTACGGAGACAGCACGAACAGACCCATGATTCGACCCACGTAGCGATTCGCGCGCTTGGAGGCCAGAAACGATCCGTGCGCGCAGTCGTGAAAGACGACGAACGTGCGCACCAGAAAGCCTGCGGTCAGGATCATCAGCCCGAGCGTGAGCGCCAACGAGACACCGAGCGTCCAGTAGATCAACACCGAGCCCACCAGGTACGGGACGACGGAGGTGGCGAGCTCGAGCAGGCTGCGCTCCAGACGGGGCTGGGCGTAACACGCGAGCGCTTCAGGGCCGGTGCGGCAGCTTGCTTCACGCGACATGGGTCTGCTCCAGTGCAAGGGGGACGTTGCAGAGCGCAACACCCCCGCAGGCCGTCAGCAGACCGCCACGAGCGCGAGCTCTTAATTCGTCGCGACGAACCGGCCGCACCTAGATGGTCCCGCCAGCTGCCTAGACGTCGTGGAGCTTACTCGATGCGGCCCCCGGGATGGATCAATCCCCTCGCCCGAAGGGGCTGCGCTAGGGAGTCGGCTCGCCGGACCCCGGAGGTGGCGGGTCGATTAGCTCCAGCGCGCCGAAGCCCGGAACCGGCCCGTCCATCAGGAAGATCTCGATCGTCAGATCAGGCTGGACATGGGCTTGGCTGAGGAACGCGAGCACCTTGCGTCCGGTCAGCTGCTCGATCATCTGGCTGTAGCGCTCCTTCATCATCCGCTGGAAGTCGCGACGCATCTCGAGCACGCGGTCCGGTTCGCCGCCCTCCATCATCGTGCGCTCGATCGCGGTGAACCCGTCGCTGAGGACGCAAACGATCAGGTTGTCGAGCACGTACGTCTTGGCTTTGATCGGTCCCCGACCGTAGTGCTCGCGCATGAACGCGACGATCCGGTTGGTGATCTCCGCCATCAGCCTGCCACCCGCAAGCGGCTCGGCTGCCGGTTCTCCCTGGCCGCCGAAGCTCACTTGGTGCCTTCGTGTTCTGAACCCTGTGCTGTGGTCACGGATGCTGCGGATGCCGTTCCTCACGCTCCGTCCCGACTCGGTACCGGGAGCGCTCTCTTCCGAACTTGGGCGGATCGTACCGCGACGGATGATGATGTTGCATCGTGGCGTACGACGACACGCGTTGTCGATGCCTACGGAAGGTGGGCCGTCAGTTGACGGCGCCGACTACGGACCCTTCGCAATCCAATCGGCCGATCCGACTGCGGCCCCCGGGCGGGTTCGGGCTGTTCCTCGTCGAGGCTTTATCCGACTCATGGGGAGTCGGGCGCGACGGAGTCGGACCGACTCGGGTCTGGTGCGAGCTCCTGTTGCACCGGAGCCGGCTCGCCGGCTGACGTCGGCTCTCCGCCGGCCGCCTCGGAGCCGTCGGTCATCTCGTCGGTGCCGGGTGTGTCGTAACCGTCACGAGGCCCCTCGGCCGCCTGGCGCTTTCGAGCGTCCTTCCGGGCCTTCTTCTCGAGACGGCGCTCTCGCAGACGGGCTTCCCGTGAGAGCTTCGCCATCGTGGTCTTCCTGCCATGCGGCATCGAGTTCCTCCTTCGATGGAGCTCTCAACTTAGAAACGACGGAGGACGCAGCGTCCTCCGTCGCGGTGCATCTCAGCTTAGATCGGCGTTACGTTCGCCGCGGCGGGACCCTTGGTTCCCTGCTCGGCGTCGAAGCTGACCTTCGCGCCCTCGGTCAACGTCTTGAAGCCGTCGCCTTGGATCGCCGAGTGGTGGACGAACAGGTCCTTGCCCGAATCATCAGGCGTGATAAAGCCGAAGCCCTTGTCGTCGCTGAACCACTTGACGGTTCCAGTTGCCATTTGGCATTCCTCCAGAAATTATGTGCACTGCGAAACGCGGAGGACGCTGAAGAGCAACGACTGCGAAAACGCGGGGCACCGCATGAACGTCGAGCGGACGCTCGACCGAGGGTCAGCATAACGCATCTTGTCAGCACAGATCGTGCCGATTTGCCGGAACAACCGGCAGGTGCTAGCTTCGCTTTACGGGCCCCGCCCGTGACGGTCAGCTCGGCGACGCCGCGAGTCTCCGCCTAATCGGGTCGCGCCGGCGAACGAAGGGAGCAGGACTTGCTGTCACGAGGAGCAGGCGATCCGCCCGACGACGCGACCGGCAAGGACCCTCTACCCGTCGCCCCAAACCAAGGACGGGCAATGAGCGCTCAACAGCGACCAGGACCTATAGCCGGGATTCGCCAGGTCCGAAGTGCCTTCCCGGCCGCTGCGACAGAGTCCGTCGGCGCGGGCTCGCAGGGCAACGCCCCGGCCGGTCAGACGCTCGAGGCGCGGATCAAACACCTGGAGCAGCTGGTCGAAGGCCTACAGGACGCCATGTATCGCGAATCCCAGCGACAGGAGCGGCGCATCGAGGAGCTGGAAGCACGCCTCGACCCAGCCGAACTCTCGGTGGCGCTCAGCGAGGATGCCCGCAAGCGGGGACTGTGAGCGGTGACCTCGTTCTTCATTCCGGGGCTCGTCGACAATCCGTCGGTCCAGTCGACCTACGAGCAAATGCGCAGGCTGGCCGAACGACGGATGGGCCGCGCGCCGCGCGACCGCAGGATCATCGAACTGTGGACCCGCAGGGGCAACGTCGATTGCGTCACCACCGTCGGCGAGCCCGATCCGATCTGCGGACATACGGTGATCGCGATCTTCGACATGGGCCCGCATCAGCCGTTTCTGGTCTACCACCGGCGAGGCGATGTCCCGTTCGACATACGCTGCGAGGTGTTGGAGGGAAACGCCTACGACGTAGCGGAGTTCGACCCGTGAGCGGGCGCTGTCGCGTCGGCGGATCATCGACGCGGTGAAGCCCAACGCCGAGGTCACGATGGTGGGCGGGGACAGGCTGCTCGTGGAGGAGAACGCGAAGACCCTGGAGGCTGCCATCCTCAGCGCGGCGCGCGGCTCGATCATGGAGCTCGCCTGGGTCACCGACGCTGAGACCGGTCAGAAGATCGGGATCAACCCCGAGCATGTCGTGATGCTCCGCGCCCTGGCCGAGTAGCAGACCTACGGCGCCCAGTCGGCGAGCAGCTTCAGCCAGACCTCGCTGCGCGTCGGAAACGACGGGATCGCATGCACCAGGCGCTCAAGCGCAACCTCGCCGACGATCGCCACCGTCGCCGCGTGTAGGCCCTCTGCCATCTCCGCCCCGACGAATGTCGCGCCGATCATCACCCCGCGCGATTCGTCGACGACGATCCGTGCCGCGGTACGCGACCCCTTGCCGACGAAGCTCGCACCTGCCGTCGCGCCGGGGTCGGCGTCAACCGCCCGAGCCGCTATTCCCTCTTCGAGCGCCCGCTCGAGGGTCAGGCCGACGGCGGCGACTTGCGGCTCGGTGAACACGACCTGCGGCGTGTTCTTTCCGTCCCATACCGCCCGGGCCTCGCGATTCATGATCGTGGCCGCGGCGACCACCGCCTGGTATTTCCCGGCGTGCGTGAGCAGCGAGCGCCCGTTGACGTCGCCGATCGCGTACAACCAGTCGCGCCCGGAGACGCGCATCTTGTCGTCGACCGCGATCACGGCTCCTGGCTCCAGGTCGATCGTCTCCAGACCCAGATACTCGGTCCGGGGCTTGCGCCCGACGGCGACGAGCAGTTCGTCGCTGCCCAGCGTGACGCCGTCGCGAGTTCGAGCGCGAACTCGCCGGAATCGCTGCGCGACGCGGCGGTTGCCTTCGTGCTCACGCGCACGTCGATGCCCATCTCCGACAGGGACTCCGCCACCAGCTGCCCCGCGAACGGCTCCTTCCCCGGGAGCAGATGGTCAGCGGCCTCGATGATCGCAACCTGCGCTCAGAGTCGACCAGGCCTGACCCAGCTCGCATCCGACCACGCCGCCCCCGAGCACGGCCAGGCGCTTCGGGACCTGCTTGGAAGTTGTGCCGGCGCGATCACCACGGCGCGGCGCGCCTCGATCAGCTCGTCGCCCACGCGGACGCGCGCTCGCCCTCGAACCGGGCCTCGTCGCGGATCAGCGTGATCGATCGCCCTTCGAGCCACGGCAGCTGGCCGGAGTCGTCGAGATCGTGAATGGGCTCGTCGCGGCGCGCAAGCGTGGCCTTCGCGTCGAGCTCGCCGGTCACCGCCTGTTTGGCACCCGGGACGCGCTCCACCTCGGCGAGCGTCTCAGCCGGGCGCAGCAACGCCTTCGACGGCATGCACGCATAGAACGAGCACTCGCCGCCGACGAGCTCGCGCTCGATCAGCGCCACATCGAGACCCTCGCCCGCGAGCCGCCGCGCACACACCTCCCCAGCGGGACCGGCTCCGATCACGATCACGTCGTGCTCACTCATCGCGCCAACCGTAGTGGAGGCGCCGCCACGCAGGCGCGGCGCGGGTTCCGAGGGGTGGGATACTCAGCTCGCGTCATCCGGGTCGTCGCGATCACGCGCGGGATGACGCCGACGGGCTTCAGCGTCACCCGCCGGGATTGCCGCGGCGCGACCGTGACCCTGAGCAATCGCTTCGAGCTGCCGGTGGCGATCGCGCTGGGAGAGCTCGACGCCGCCTTCGGTAACCACCCCGCGTACTTGGCGCTCGACCGCAACGGGCACCCGCAGGCCGCCCCCAAGCTGATCGTGCCGGGCGACGCCGGCGGCGCGCGGCCAGTTCCGTTCGTTACCAGCACATCGAGATCGGGCCGTCGCTGGCTGTGCTCCGCGCCGCCCGCAGCAGCTCTCGCTCAACGAGGACGGCGTCACGCTCGACCAGCCGCGGCCGGTCGTCGACGGCGACGTCAAGGGCGGCCGGTACGTGTCGGGCACGGTCGACCTCGTGGTCGGCCACGGCCCGATTTCGTGGCCGGCCCGCCGCCACTGGTAGCCAGGCAGGACGTGAAACACGTCGTATGTCGACGTTTCACGTCCCACCGTCCCGCTCCGACGCGAGCTCCCGCTCCATCTCGTCGGCCAGCTCCGGGTGCCGGTAGGGCCCGGCCGCCCGGAGCGCGGCGATCGCCTGGCGCCGCGACGCCGGATCCTTGTCCTGGCTGAGCTTGCGCTTGAACACGAACCGCGAGATCGGCAGGCGGACGCCGACCGTGCCGCGGGCAAGCCGCGCTCCCCACTCCCGGTCGAGCAGCACCGGCTGCTCGACGTGGCGCTCGAAGTGCTCGACCAACCGCGTCAGCACTCGCAGGTTCTGATCCTCTCCGAGCAGCTGCGGCACGCCGTAGCAGTGGGCCACGGTGAAGTTCCACGTCGGCGCCCGCGTCGCCCCCGGCGCATACCAGCTCGGCGAGATGTAGCCGTGGCGGCCCTGGACGATCAGGAGGATTTCGCGATCCGAGAACCCGTGGATCTCGTCGTCGGGCCGGCCCACGTGAGTCACGATCGCCAGCTCGTCGGCGTCCTCGTCGAGCAGTACCGGGTAGTGCGAGGCGACGAGCTCACCGTCGTTGTGGCTGACCAGCGTCCCCCACGGGTTGTCGCGGATCAGCTGCCGGACGTCGTCGGCGTGGCCGCGCGCGTGGTAGGAGTTGAACCGCACGCCGAAATCGTCACAGGCTGACGCCGCGGTCGGCGAGCCAGTCCACGACCGCCTCGGGCGGGTCGCGGTGCCACTGGGCCCGAGCGGCCAGCGTAATCAGCTCGGTGGGGTCGCGGTCGTAGTCCACCCGGCCGCCCTTCGACGCCGAGTACAGGACGATCGCCAGCGCGACCGACACGGCCGGGTTCTCGGCCTCGTAGTCGGCGCCCTCGGCGGCGATCGCCAGCCGCTCCTCGATGTTGTCGACCGCGGTGATCGGCTCGTCGTCGTCCTCGAACTGCTCCTCCAGGCGCGCCAGCGCCTCGTCGCGATCGTCTGGATCGGCCACCTCGACGGCGCGGCGCACAACCTCGCTGACAGTCGGCGTGTGGCGATCCATGGTCCTCCTCCGCGTTGGCGAAATGACAGGGACCGGCGGCGCACGACATCCAGCGCGCCACGGCCGGGGGCCCAACCATACGCCCACGGTCGCCTGTACGATGGACCGCTCAGCAGCGCCGTCGGACTGCTCTTTCAGAAAGGACAGCGAGATGGGCTCGATGCTCGCGACGGCGGCCGCGTTCGTTCCGGTCGACCAGCACTACCTGCTGCAGGCGCGCCAGATGCAGGCGCTGTCGTTTGCGGTCCACATCCCGCTGGTCGCGTTCGGGATCTCGTTCCCGGTGATGGTCCTGTTCGTCGAGTGGCTGTACGTGCGCAGCGGCGACCGCGTCTACCTGATGGTCGCCCGGCGCTGGACGCGCCTGATGGTCGCGCTGTTCGCGGTCGGGGTGATCACCGGCACCGTGCTGAGCTTCGAGATGGGGCTGCTGTGGCCGAAGTTCACCGGCACGTTCGGAAGCGTGTTCGGCCTCGGGTTCGCGATCGAGGGCTTCTCGTTCTTCATGGAGGCGATCTTCATCGGGATCTACGTATACGGCTGGGGGCGCCTCTCCCCCCGCGCCCACCTGGCCACCGGGATCCCGATCGTGATCACCGGCTTCACCGGTTCGTGGATGGTGATCGCCGTGAACGCGTGGATGAACCACCCCGGGGGCTTTCGACTGGTCGGCGGCCGCGTCGTCGACGTGAACCCGTTCAAGGCGCTGTTTGCCAACAGCTACCTGTGGCATGAGCTGATCCACATGTACATCGCCGGCTACATCGTGACCGGGTTCATCATGGCCGGGGTGTACGCGGCCTGCCGGCTGCGCGGGCGCTGGGGTCGCTACGAGCGGGTGGCGCTGACGATCCCGCTGACGATCGCCGCGCTGGCCGCGCCGGTCCAGGTGTTGGTCGGCGACTGGGCCGCGCGCGTGGTGGCCGAGAAGCAGCCCACCAAGCTCGCGGCGATCGAGGGCCTCTACAGGACGACCAGCGGCGCACCAGAGCACATCCTCGGCTGGTACACCGACGACCAGGTCAAGTACGGGATCGAGATCCCGCATCTGCTGTCGCTGCTGTCGTTCCACAGCTGGAACGCCAGGGTCCAGGGGCTCGCGGCGGTGCCGGCCAGCCAGCGGCCGCCGGTCAACGTCGAGCGGTTCGCGTTCCAGACCATGGTCGGGATCGGGTCGTTGCTGGCGCTGCTGGGCGCGCTGTACCTGGGCGTGTGGATCCGGCGAAGATCGCTGCCCAGCTCGCGCCTGTTCTACGCCGCCGTCGTGCTCGCCGGCCCTGGCGCGCTGGTGGCGCTGATCTCCGGCTGGGTGGTAACCGAGGTCGGCCGCCAGCCGTGGGTCGTCTACCGGGTGATGCCGACCTCGGCCGCAGTCACCGGCGCCCACGGGATTCCGGTCGGCTATGGAGTGCTCGCCGCCAGCTACGTGGTGATCGCGTGCGGGTTGGCCTGGGTGCTGCGGCGACTGGCCAAGGCCCCGCTGCAGCTGCCCGGAGAGCCCGAGCCCGACCTCGGCCCCCACCCCCAACCCGCCTGACCGATGCTGCAAGCGCTCCCCCTCGTGTTCGTGCTGGCCGGAGTGGCCCTGTACACGGTGCTGGCCGGGGCCGACTTCGGAGCCGGGTTCTGGCAGCTGTCAGCGGGCCGCGGCGAGCACGCCGAGCGGGTCCGCGAGCACGCCCACGAGTCGATGGCGCCGGTGTGGGAGGCCAACCACGTGTGGCTGATCTTCGTACTGACGGTGTTCTGGACCGCCTACCCGGGGGCGTTCGAGGCGATCTTTACGACGCTGGCGATCCCGCTGTTCATCGCGGTGTTCGGGATCCTGTTCCGCGGCGCCGCCTACGCACTCCGGGCGGGCGCCTCCAGCTTGCGGGAGTCGAGCGCGATCGACACGATCTTCTCGCTGTCCTCGATCCTGACCCCGTTCGCCCTCGGCGCGGCCGTCGGCGGGATCGCCTCAGATCGCGTCCCCGCTACCGGCATCGGCGACATGTGGTCGAGCTGGCTGAACCCGACCTCGATCTTCATCGGCGTGCTGGCGGTGAGCAATTGCGCCTACCTGTCGGCGGTGTACCTGGCCGCCGACGCCGCCGGCCGCGGCGAGGAGGATCTGGTGCGCGCGTTTCGCAACCGGGCGCTGGCGATCGGTGTGGTCGCGGGGGCGGTCGCGTTCGGCGGCTTGTTCGTGATCAACAGCGACGACCACCAGCTCGTCCACTCGCTGCTGAGCGGAGACGCGCTGGTAGCGGTGATCGTCTCCGCCCTGGCCGGAGCGGGGACGCTCGCGCTCGTGTATGCGCGGCGCTTCGAAGCCGCCCGCTACACCTCCGCGGTGGCGGTCGCAGCGGTGATCCTGGGCTGGACGCTGGCGCGCTGGCCGACGATCCTCCCCGGGCTGACGATCGACCAGGCGGCGGCCGGACACGACACCCTCGTGTGGGTGGTGGTCGCCGTTCTGGCGGGCGGCGCGATCCTGTTCCCGTCGCTGGTCTTACTGTTCCGGCTGGCGCTGACGGGGCGCTTCGCGGCCGCCGAGGCACCGCCGGAACCCGCCGCCGCGCCGCTACCGAACTTCCGGACCGGCCTCCTGGCGCGAATCTCGGTGGCGCTGTTGATTGCCGGCTTCGGAGGGCTGACGGTCGCCGATGCCGGTTGGGCGCACGCGATCGGCGTGGTCTGCCTGTTCGCGTTCGTGATCACCGCGTTCGCCGCGATCGTCCCGGGCGCCTTGACCGGAGACTCCGCGGTCTGACCCGTCGTCGACGCGCCGGCCGGCGACGAGCTTGGTGCTCATCTTGATCGCCTTGACCGCCCCGGTGGCGCCCGCCTGCAGCGCGAACCCGACCGCCATGAAGATGATCCCCGGGATCAGCAGCGCCCGGCTGCCGAGCATCAGCACCCCGATCCGTCCCAGCGCGTACGGGGGTGTGCAGATCATCGTCCCGAACGCCCCGCTGACCGCGCTGGCGATCACCTTGTCGCGGCGCGATCGGACCGGCCTGACGCCGATCAGCCGCGACGGGATCAGGACGTAGCAGAGCATCATCACGCCGATCACGATCCCGAGCGAGAGCGTGAACCAGGGCGGCCCGAACCGCGCCGCGATCAACGTCGCGAACGCGAGGGCCAGGCCGACGACGAAGCCGGACCCGAGCACGACGCCGAGATGACCGCGCGCCCGGCGCACGGCCGGGCGGACCTCGTGAGTTTCCTTGTCGGCGATCGCGAACGCGAACACCGCGTTGAGGAAGAAGCATGCAGCGGTGATCGCCGCGATCGCGATCACCAGCGGGACCAGGATCGGCCCGCGGAGCACGTTGAACTGCCGGCCGTGCAGGAGGTGCACCTTCAGGTTGAACGTGGCCAGCCAGATCCACGATGCCGGCGGGATCTGAATCAGCATCAGCCGCCAGTTGGTGAACACCAGCCGCAGGCCCTCGAACAGCATCGCCAGCGCGCCGACCGCGAACGCCAGCGGGGCCAGCCAGCGCTTCTGCTGACTGAGCCGTGTGACCGCGTCCTCGACCATCTTCTCGTCGCCGTCACGGATCGCCCCAACCAGCCCGCTGATGCGGGATATCAGGCCGTCCGGGCGGGGGAGCAGGCGGATGCTCATGACCACCCGGCAGTATGTACCGCCGCCGCACATCGGCGAGCGAGATTCGCGATTGCTCGGAGGATCGCCGATCAGCCGAGGCCCGACAGCGCCGCCACCTGGCGGTCGACCACCCCGCGCAGTCGTGTGGCGACGTCGGCTGGCTGCTCGTCGCGCTCGTGGGCGCCGCCGAGGTCCTCGATCAGCAGCTGCAGCAACCCCGCGACCGCCCATCCGACCACGCTGTCCTCCGGGGACGGAGCACCGTCCGCCGCCAGCGCCCGGGCGATCGTCGCGGCATGCCGGCGGGTGCGCTCGAGCCCGGCCCGCTGCAGCGCCGGACTGGCCGCGGCCAGGCTCGGCATCCCGCCCCTGTGCTGATCAAACGTCAGGACCGAGATCCGGTCGAGGATTCCGTGCAGGATCGGAGCGACCGCAGCGGCCGCGGACGTCTCGGGGGGGCGCTGCTCGACCGCGGCCGCGAGCGCCGCATCGAGCTCGTCGGTGCGGTCGAAGACCAGGTCCTCCTTGGTCGGGAAGTGGTTGTAGACGGTTTGCTCGGACACATCGGCCGCCTCGGCGATCTCCGCGACTGAGACCGCCTCGTAACCGCGCCGGCCGAACAGCGTGCCGGCCGCGAGCGCGATCCGCTCGGCTGTCAGTCGCTTCTTGCGCTCGCGTCTGCCCTCGGTCACCGCCATGGCGGCAAGGCTAGCAGATTGCTAGTGCCACTCAAATGATATAGTGACTCAAATGAATTTCCCGAAACGCCCTCCAGTCCTCACTTCGATCACGGTCGGCCTGACCGCGATCGTCACGGCGACCCGCCTGCTCGGCGACGGTCCGCTCGACGCCCTGCGCCGCGACCCCGGCGCGCTCGGCCACGGTCAGCTGTGGCGGCTGCTCTCGCCGATACTGGTGCAGAGCGACTCCGGGCTGGGCAACGTGCTGCTGGTGTTCGTGATGTGCGCGGTGATCGGCGCGATCGCCGAGCAGCTGCTCACCCCCCCGTCGCTGGCTGGCGCTGTACCTAGTCGGCGCACTCGTCGGCCACGCGATCGGCGATGTGTTCCAGCCGCTGGAGGGCGGCACCTCGGTCGCGTTCGTCGGGATCCTGGGCGGGCTGGCGGCGTATTCGCTGGTCGGCGGGGTTCCCCAACTGCAGCGTGTCAGGCTCCAAGCGGCGGTGGCGATCCCGCTCGCGGTGCTCGACACCGTGCTCGGTGACATCCACGGTCTCCCCTATCTCGCCGGTCTGGCGCTGGCCACCGTGTGGCTGGCCCGCGACGGATCGGCGCAGCCGCTGCGGCTGACGTTCGGGCGCCCGCGCCGCGGGCACAACGGCCCGAGCGCTCGCACCCAGAAGCTGCCTGGAATATGATCGGCCTCCGGGGCGATGCGGGATCGCGTGGCCTCCGGCACGCACATGACATCGTCACCCGAGCCTTCTGCGCCGCCGCATGAGCGCCGACCCCTGGACTGAGCGATGAGCGCACTCGGCTATGCAGAGCGGCCCGGCGCCCGCAGTACGCCCGCACTGTTCGGACGGGTGATGGGCCTGGTCGCCCTGACCGTCGGCTTCGCCACGCTCGGGGTGTTCATCGCCCGCAGCTGGGGCGGCCGCGGCTGGTTCATCGCCTGGCTGCTGTCGATCGGCTGCCTGATCGGGCTGCAGTTCGCCAACGCCCGCGGTAACACCAGCCTGGCGCTCGTGCTGCTGTTCGGATTCGGCCTGTTGATCGGCGTGAGCATCTCCGCGACCGTCAACTTCTACGCCGCCACCGACCCCACCGCCGTGCGCCAGGCGTTCGGGGCCACGGCGTTGTTCGTCGGCTGCCTCGGCTCCGTGGGGTACGCGATCCGCCGTGACCTCTCGTATCTGTACCGGCTTGCCTTCTGGCTGCTGCTGGCGTTGCTGGTCGCGGGGATCGTGCTGATCTTCGTCCGGATCCCGGCCGCCTACACGATCTATTCGATCGTCGGGCTGGGCGTGTTCGGCCTCTACACCGTGATCGACTTCAACCGGCTGCGCCGCGCCGGCACCCAGGATGCGATCCCGCTCGCCGCCGGGATCTTCCTCGACGTCCTGAACATCTTCCTGTTCTTCCTGCGGATCTTCGGTCGCTCGAACTGAGCTCCCGGCTGAGTTACAGCAGCCCGCGCTCGCGGAGGCGCCGCAGGCTGGCGGCGGTATCTCCGCCCGGCGGCAGGTACTCGAACCCGATCCAGCCGTCGTAGCCGATCGCGTCGAGCGCGCCGAACACCGCCTCGAAGTCGATCTCCCCGGTTCCGGGATCGCCCCGCCCGGGGTTGTCGGCGAGCTGCACGTGCGCGATCTCGCCGCGGTGGCGGGCGATCGAACCGGCGAGGTCCTCGCCCATGCGGTTCATGTGGTAGACGTCGAACTGCAGGCGGATGTTGGGCCGCCCCACGCGGCGCGCCAACTCGGCGGCCGCGTCGGTGCCCGCGATCAGGCAGCCCGGCGTGTCGTGCCGGTTGAGCGCCTCGATCATCACCTCGGCGCCCTGGCCGGCCGCAGCGTCGGCGGCGACGGCGAGGTTCTCGCGGGCGAGCGCGAGCTGCTCGTTGGGCGACACCGACTCGACCCGCTTGCCGACCAGCGCGTTCAGCCGGCGGCAGCCGACCGCCGCCGCGAGCTCGAGCGCCACCGGGACGTTGTCGAGGAACTCCGCGCAGCGGCCGGGGTCCGCTGCCAGGCCGCGGTCGCCCGCGGCGGTGTCGCCGCCGTCGAAGTTGAGCAGCGCCAGCTGCAACGAGGCATCGGCGATCGCGGCGCGGACGTCGCCGGGCGCGACGTCGCGGTGCCAGTGCATCTCCACGGCATCGAAGCCGGCCGCCCGCGCGGCCCCGAAACGCTCGAGCAGCGGCAGCTCGCCGAACAGCAGCGACACGTTGAGGCAGGACCGGCGCATCGCCGCCGGAGACTACGCGCCCGGCGCTCGGCCGCGTAGGATCGTCCCTCACCCAGCGACCAAAGGAGAGCTCGATGGCGATCGACACGCTGATGGCCTACGTGGGGGTTTACGACAGCGTCGCCGGCGCGGAGGCCGACTATCAGCTGGTCAAGGAGCTGCACGTCGAGGCCGGACTGATCGACGCCTACGACGCAGCGGTAGTCGAGCGCCGTCGGGACGGCAAGGCCAAGATCGTCTCCAAGCACGAGACGCCCACCCGCGTTGGCGGAGTGCTCGGCGGCGGCGTCGGCCTGGCCACCGGCCTGGTGGTGGCGCTGTTCCCGTTCGCCGCAATCGGCGGCGGCCTGCTCGTGGGCACCACCGCCGGCGGCGCGATCCTCGGCGCGGTCGCCGGGCACGCCGCGATGGGGATGAGCCGCCACGACCTCAAGGAGCTCGGCGAGCACCTCGACCGCGGCCAGGCCGGCCTCGTCGTCGTCGCCGTGTCCGACATGGAGGCCAAGGTCCAGCGCGCGATGAAGCGCGCCGCCAAGCTCGAGCAGCGCGAGCTCAAGGCCGACAACGAGCAGATCGAGCGCGACGCCGCCGAGGCCCAGAAGGACGCCAGCTAGCGATCAGACACCCGGCCGGTCCGGGTCAGACCAGTCGGCGTCGGCGTCGGCCAAGCGGCTGACGTTGATGGCCACGATCCTGGGGTCGAGCATCGCGGTGCTCGACAGCAGCGTGGTCAGCGTGGCGCTGCCGTCGATCGAGCGCGACCTGGGCGGCGGGCTCGCCGGCCAGCAGTGGGTAACCAACGCCTACCTGGTGATGCTCGGGTCGCTGATCCTGCTCGGCGGCTCGCTCGGTGACATCTTCGGCGAGCGGCGGGTATTCGCGCTCGGCGTCGGCGGCTTCGGCGCGGCGTCGCTACTGTGCGCGATCGCCCCCTCGATCACGTTGCTGATCCTGTTCCGCGCGCTTCAGGGTGTCGCCGGGGCGCTCCTCACACCGAGCTCGCTCGCGGTGATCGTGGCGTCGTTCCCGGCGCGCGAGCGCGGGCCGGCGATCGGTACGTGGACGGCCTGGGGCACGATCGCCGGCGCGCTCGGCCCGCTGGTGGCCGGCGCGATCCTGAACGTCGCCTCGTGGCGCTGGATCTTTCTGATCAACCTGCCGCTGGTTGGCGTGTGCCTGTGGCTGATCGCCCGCGCGGTGCCGAGGACCAGCCCGGCGGGACCCCGCCGCAAGGTCGACGTGACCGGCGCCGCGCTGTGCGTGCTGGGGCTCGGCGGCGCGGTGTTCGCGCTGATCGAGCAGCCGCGGCTCGGCTGGTCGAGCCCGGCGGTCGGCGGCTCGCTGATCGGCGGCCTGATCCTGTTCGCCGCGTTCCTGGTCTACGAGTCACAAGCCAGCGACCCGATGCTGCGGCTGAGCTTATTCGCCAGCCGCAACTTCTCCGTGGGCAACATCGAGACGCTGGCCATCTATGGCGGCTTCTCGGTGTTGTTCTTCTTCCTCGTCCTGTACCTGCAGCAGGTCGCGGGCTACTCCCCGCTTCAGAGCGGACTGGCGCTGCTGCCCGACAGCATCGTAATGTTCCTCCTGTCGTCTCGCTTCGGCGCGCTTGCCGATCGCATCGGGCCGAGGATCTTCATGGGCGTCGGGCCGCTGCTGGCGGGCGCCGGGATGCTGCTGCTGCTCCGGATCGGGGTGCACGTCAACTACGTCACGCAGGTGCTGCCCGCCGTACTCGTGTTCGCCCTGGGCCTGTCGATGACCGTCGCGCCGCTGACCGCGACGATCCTCGCCGGCGTCGAGCAGCACGACGCCGGGATCGCCTCCGGCGTCAACAACGCGGTTGCGCGCGTCGCCGGCCTGGTGGCGACGGTCTCGGTGGGGGCGCTGGTGGCGGCGCAGTTCAGCTCCTCGCTGAACCACCACCTATCGGGGACGCCGCTGACCGCGTCCGGGCACGCGGCGGTCGCGCAGGCCAAGCGCGACACGCTCGGGCGTCCCTCGGTTGCCGGGGTCCCGCCCGGCGAGGCCGTCCGGATCACGGTCGCCTCCAACCAGTCCTCGCGGTCGGCGTTCAGGCTGGGCATCGGCGTATCGGGTGTGCTCGTGATCATCGGCGGCATGATCGGCGCCGCCGGGATCCGCAACCCCCGGCGCGTCGTGTCGGCGGAGCAGTGCTCTGGGGGCCAGCTCGCCGGCGCGCCGCTGGACGCGGCCGGCGTCCACGCCACCCACGCGGCCGCCTGAGCCGCTTTGGACATGTGGGCGCGGCGCTAGTCAACTCACTAGCTCCCGAACACGTCGCTCGCCCAGCAGCTCGGGCTCAAGCTCGGCACCACGGAGCGGTCGTGGTCGACGACCACATGCGGACGTCGGCACCGGGCGTGTGGGCGGCCGGCGACGTCAGCGAGGTGCCGCACGGGCTGTCGATGCTTCCGATCAGCGGGCTGACCGGCTCGCACGCGTACGCCCAGGGCCGCACGGCCGGGGCCAACGCGGCCGGCGAGGACCGCGCCTATGACCCGGGATGGATCCCGTGGGGGTTTATGTCGGGGGACTACACGATCGGCGGGTTCTCGATCGGCGAGACGCTCGCGGAGGCGATGGGGATCCCCTATCTGGTCGCCAAGGGCGTCGGCGTGTCCCGCGCCCGGTACTTCCCCGGCGCGGCGCGCACCCACGTGAAGCTGCTCGCCGAACCCGGCACGCTGCGGCTGATCGGCGCGCAGCTGCACGGCGGCGAGGGGATCAAGGAGCGCTGCGACTTCCTCGCGTTCGTCGGCAAGGGCGGCGCCACGCTCGACGATCTGGCGTGGATGGAGAACATCTACTCGCCCCCGATCGGCGCGCTGTTCGAGCCGATCCAGATCGCCGCGCAGAACGGCCTCGCCGAGGTCCGGGCCAAGCAGCGAGAGCAGGTGCCGGCATGACGGTCGCGGAGCGCCGGCGTGAGCTGCGCCAACGCTCGGAATACGTCCTGCGGCTGGCGGCGATGGACGAGATCGCCCGCCGCCACCCCGGCCGACTCGCGCCGTCGGCGCTGCCCCAGGGGGGCTGTTCTGGCGCTACTTGTTCGTGCCCCTGTACCGGCGGGAGCCGTGGGAGTTCAAGCGCGACGCGATGCGAAGGATGAAGTGACCGCGCAGGGGTGGCCCGACGGCGCCCGCCTTTTCGGCGAGCCGTGGCGGCCGCCGGCCGCTCCCAAGCGCTGATCGCCGGCTCTGGCCGCGCGCCGCTGTAGCCCAGCGGTCGACTCGTGCAGCAGCCTCGGGCGGTTCGCTTCCCGGGTCGAAGCTGCCCGAAGCCGTGCGGGTGGACCGCTGCCCATGCGCGCTCGTGTCGCCGGCCAACCCGCTTGACCTCCCGCGGTCCGACGGGGTGGATAACACGACAAATCCGCCGACAGAAGCGAGCCTTGACGCGCTGTGCAGCGTATACGTGCGCCACACGGCAAGCCTCACGGTCCGCGCCGGATTTGACGCGTTATGCACGCTGGCGGCTCGCGAGTGCGGCGAGCGCCAGGGCTCTAGCCCGCGCCTTCCGCGCGCCGCGCATCCGCGCCGGCGCCAACGCCACCGCTACGTGATCGCATAGATCGAAGGCTTTGGATCAGGACGCTCGTCTAGTTAAATCCCGATGCCCCCTTGCACGGCGATGGCGATCACGATCACTCAGCTCACGACGTTCCTCGCGGTCGTCCGCGGCGGGTCGGTGACGGCCGCCGCCGACGAGCTCGTGGTCACGCAGCCGTCGGTGTCCTCCGCGCTGGCCGCGCTCGGACGCGAGCTCGGGTGTGAGCTGTTCCAACGCGCGGGCCGGGGCATCCGGCTGACGGAGGAGGGATCGGCGTTCGCGCCGTACGCGCGGGACGTCCTGGGGGTCCTCGAGGACGGCCGCCGAGCCGTGCTGGAGGCGTCGGCGACAGCGGACAAACGGCTACGGATCGCGTCGGTTACCACCGCCGCGGAGTCGTTCGTCCCACCGCTGATGCGCACGTTCGCCGAGCAACAGCCCGAGATCGAGTTGACGCTCGATGTCGGCAACGCCGAGTACGTGTTCGAACGGGTTCTCGGTCACACGGCCGACCTGGCGATCTGCGGCCGACCGCCCGCCGATCCGCGGCTGACCGCCGAGCCGCTGGCCACCAACGAGATCGTCTGCATCACCGCCCCCGACGATCCGGTGTGCGCGGACGGACCGGTCGACGCCGGAGTGCTCGCGGACCGGGCTTGGCTGATGCGCGAGCCCGGCTCGGGCTCGCGGAAGCTCAACGAGCAGTTCCTGGCCGACCGGGGGCTGACCCCGCGCACGCTGGTGCTCGGCTCAAACGGCGCGATCAAGCAGGCGGCGTGGGCCGGGCTCGGCGTCTCCCTGGTCTCGCGGGCGGCGGTCCAGACGGAGCTCGCCTCGGGCAGGCTCGCGGAGATCCGGCTCATCAACGGACCGCCGGCTCGCCCCTGGTTCGTGCTGCGATCGACGGTCGGGCCCGCCAAGCCGACGCGCGAGCTGTTCGTGGAGTTCTTGCTGGCGGCCTCAGCCGACCCGGGCTGAGAACGCGGGCCGCGGCGCGTCGGCGACATAGCCGTCGGCGACGTAACACAGCGGGGCGCCGAGCCCCCGGTCCGGTGCCAGCGTGCGCCGGTCACAGCCAGTGAGGCGCACGTCGAGGTCGGGCTCGGACGCGATCTCCTCCTCGACCACGTCGGCGACGCTCTCGGCCACGAGATCGAACAGCAGCGCGCAGACCTCCCACTGCTGGGAGGGCACGTCCACGCAGACCTCCAGCACGCACCAGCCACCCCGGCTGATGATCGATCGCGCCGCCGCGACCGTCCGCTCGCGTTCGTATCCGGCCACAGGGAATGGATACACATGGGCGTCGCCGCAGTCCATCGGACATCTCCGCCACCGGATCGACCCGCGTCTATGTCCCGGCCGCGTGGGCAACCTGTAGCAATAGCCAAAACTCTATGAGAGCTTGCAGAAGAAGTGCTTGTTCTCTATGTGCAGGCGCAGTAGCTTCACCGTCGAGTCCAACCGAAAGGCTCGGTTTTCGATGACCGCCACTGCTGCTGCTGCGACCACAGAGCACAAGAAGGATCGCTGGGCGTCGGGCGTCACGCCCTACGCGGAGATGGGCTACTACGACGCAGACTACGAGCCCAAGCCGACCGACATCCTGTGCGCGTTCCGGATCACGCCCCAGCCGGGTGTGGACGCGATCGAGGCGGCGGCGGCCGTCGCCGGCGAGTCGTCGACGGCCACCTGGACGGTGGTCTGGACCGACCGGCTGACCGACCACCGGCACTACCAGGCCAAGGCCTATGACGTGCGGCCGGTGCCCGGTCGCGAGGGCGAGTACATCGCCCGGATCGCCTACGACATCGATCTGTTCGAGGAGGGGTCGATCGCGAACCTGACGTCGTCGATCATCGGCAACGTGTTCGGGTTCAAGGCGCTCAAGGCGCTGCGCCTCGAGGACATGCGGATCCCCACCCATTACGTCAAGACGTTCCAGGGGCCGCCGCACGGCATCGTCATGGAGCGGGAGTACCTCGACAAGTTCGGCCGCCCGCTGCTCGGCGCGACCGTCAAGCCGAAGCTCGGCCTGTCGGCCAAGAACTACGGGCGGGTCGTGTACGAGGCGCTCCGGGGCGGCCTGGACTTCACCAAGGACGACGAGAACATCAACTCGCAGCCGTTCATGCGCTGGCGAGACCGGTACCTGTACGCGATCGAGGCCGTCAACCGGGCGTCCGCCACCAGCGGTGAGGTCAAGGGCCACTACATGAACGTGACCGCCGCAACGATGGAGGACATGTACGAGCGCGCCGAGTTCGCCAAGGAGATCGGCAGCGTGATCGTGATGATGGACCTGACGGTCGGCTACACGGCGATGCAGTCGATGTCGAAGTGGGCCCGGCGCAACGGCGTGATCCTGCACCTGCACCGCGCCGGGCACGGGACCTACACGCGCCAGAAGAACCACGGCGTCTCGTTCCGGGTGCTCGCCAAGTGGTGCCGGCTGCTCGGGGTCGACCACGTGCACGCGGGCACGGTCGTCGGCAAGCTGGAGGGCGACCCGGCGATGGTCAGGGGCTACTACGACACGCTGCGGCTCGACCACGTCCCCGAGAACCCCGAGCACGGGATCTTCTTCGACCAGGACTGGGCGTCGCTGCCGGGCGTGATGCCGGTGGCCTCGGGCGGGATCCACGCCGGCCAGATGCACCAGCTGCTCGAGTACCTCGGGGAGGACGTTGTGCTCCAGTTCGGCGGCGGCACGATCGGCCACCCGATGGGGATCGCCGCCGGCGCGACCGCGAACCGGGTTGCCGTCGAGGCGATGATCCAGGCGCGCAACGAGGGCCGGGACTACTTCATGGAGGGACCGGACATCCTCGCGCACGCCGCCAAGGGCTGCCCCGAGCTCAACGCCGCCCTCCAGGTGTGGAAGGACGTCACGTTCGACTTCGCGTCGACGGACACGCCCGACTACACGGTCACCCCCACGGTCGCCTGAGGCGTGTCACGTTGGAAAGTACGGGCGCATTCGAGGCACCCTGGCGGCGCTTGGCTTCGTCCCGCCACGGGCTTCGCCGGCGGCGCCGGCCTCGCGTAGCTCCGCTACGCCACGGCTCCTGCGTCCTCGCCAAGCATCCACCAGCGGCACCTCTCGGTGCCGACGACCTTCCCAAACGCGACACTAGGAGGTTGAGAGCATGCGCATCACCCAGGGGACGTTCTCGTTCCTGCCCGACTTCACCGACGAGCAGATCGCTGCCCAGATCCGCTACTCGCTGCACCACGGCTGGGCGATGTCGGTCGAGCACACAGACGATCCGCACCCGCGCAACCAGTACTGGGAGATGTGGGGGCTGCCGATGTTCGACGTGGCCACCGACCAGGCCGACGTCGTCCTGCGCGAGGTGCGTGCCTGCCGCGAGGCGCACCCCGACTGCTACGTCAAGCTGATCGCCTACGACCCGACCCGCGGGCGCCAGACGACCGCGCTCAGCTTCATCGTGGGCAGGCCGGCGCACGAGCGCAGCTTCCGCGTCGAGCGGACCGAGGACCATGACCGGGTCGTCCGCTACCGGCTGCAGCCGGCCGAGGCGGCAGCCCACAACGGACCGCCCGAGCTCAACGGCGGCGCGGCGTGACCGTGCTAGAGCAGACGCAGGATCGCGACGATCACATCGGCGCGTTGCTGCGCGACGCCGACATCGAGGTGGTGCTGGGCGAGCTCGACCGCGACCTGATCGCGCTCGCTCCGGTGAAGACGCGGATTCGCGAGATCTCGGCGCTGCTGGTCGTCGACCGCCTGCGGCGCGAGGTCGGGCTGGACTCGCGCCGCCCGACGCTGCACATGTCGTTCACGGGGAACCCCGGGACCGGCAAGACCACGGTCGCGATGCGAATGGCCCAGATCCTCCACCGGCTCGGATACATCGAGCGCAACCACGTCAGCGCGGTCACCCGCGACGACCTCGTCGGCCAGTACGTCGGGCACACCGCGCCTAAGACCAGGGAGGTACTCAAGCGCGCCACCGGAGGCGTCCTGTTCATCGACGAGGCGTACTACCTGTACCGTCCGGAGAACGAGCGCGACTACGGCGTCGAGGCGATCGAGATCCTGTTGCAGGCGATGGAGAACGAGCGCGATCGTCTGGTCGTGATCCTCGCCGGCTACAAGGACCGAATGGATGAGTTCTTCGCGTTGAACCCCGGGATGTCGTCGCGCGTCGCCCACCACATCGACTTCCCCGACTACACGGCCGGGGAGCTGATGGAGATCGCGAAGCTGATGCTCGCGGCCGAGGCCTACGAGTTCTCGCCCGACGCCGACGAGGCGTTCGAGGAGTACCTCGAGCTGCGGATGCTCCAGCCCCGGTTCGCGCATGCCCGCAGCGTGCGCAACGCGATCGAGCGCGCCCGCCTGCGCCACGCCAACCGCGTGTACGACGCCGCGCGCCAGGGACGTCCCCCGACGCGCGATCAGCTCGCGCGGATCGAGGCGCAGGACATCCGCGCCAGCAGCGTGTTCAAGCAAGCCGAGCGGAGCGAGCCATGCCCCGCCCGGTGATCCTCGGAGTCGTCGGCGACTCGGCGGCGGGCAAGACGACGATCACCCGGGGTCTCGTCCGCGTGCTCGGCGAGGACAACGTCAGCCACATCTGCACCGACGACTACCACCGCTACGACCGCCGGCAGCGGGCGGAGCTCGGGATCACCCCGCTGCACCCCGACTGCAACTACGTCGACATGATCGCCCAGCACCTCGTCCATTTGCGGTGCGGCGAGCCGATCCTCAAGCCCGTCTACCGCCACAGCGACGGGACGTTCGGACCGCCCGTGTACGTCCGGCCCGAGCGCTTCATGGTGATCGAGGGGTTGCTCGGCTACCACCTGCCCGCGATGCTCGACATCTACGACGTGCGAGTGTTCCTGAACCCGCCCGAGGAGCTGAGGCGCCGATGGAAGGTGCAGCGCGACTGCTCGCGCCGCGGCTACACCACCGACCAGGTGCTCGAGGAGCTCGACCGCCGTGAGGCCGACTCCGAGGCGTTCATCCGGCCACAGCGACGGCACGCGGACATGATCGTGTCGTTCGTGGTCCCGGAGGGCGAAGCGGACCCCACCCACCTCGACGCGGAGCTGACCCTGCACGAGGGACTCCCCCACCCAGACCTGTCGGCGCTGATCAACAACGACCCCAACGGCCTGACGTTGATCGAGACCGGCGAGGACCGCCTGCTGCGGATCCCGGGCCGGGTCGACCCCGATCATGCCGCCGCGATCGAGGAGGCGATCTGGACCCGGATGCACTTCGCCACCCACCTGCGCGCGCGCCGGCTGGGCGAGTTCACCGTCGGCACCGAGCTGTACCGCTCGGAGCCGCTGGCGCTGGTCCAGCTGCTGATCCTCTATCACCTGGTGACCGCGCGGGCGGCCGTCGCGCTCGGTGGCGACGGGGCCCGCAACGGTCAGGCCCAGGCGGCTCCCGGCGAGCCGGCGGCCGGCCGCCCTGCCTGATCAGGCGACGTCCTGGGTGGTGGCGGATCGCCAACGCGACCGGCGACGAGGACCCGTAGGCTGCTGAACACGTTGCGCCAGTGATGGTCCAGCGAGTGGAGCTCGTGACGTGATCGATCGAAACGCCCCCGTGGTGATCGTCGGAGGCAGTCTCGCGGGCCTGACCACGGCCGCGTTCCTGGCTGCGCAGGGCGTGCGCTCGCTGGTGATCGAGCGCCATCGCGGCACCGCGATCTATCCCCGCGCCGCGCTCGTCTACCAGCGCTCGATGGAGATCCTGCGCTCGATCGACATCGAGGCGCCGATCCGCTTGGAGCCGGTGCTGCACCAGCGCGCCGGCGAGCTCGGGGCCGAGCTCAGGTTCGGGACCGAGATGACCTCGTTCGAGCAGGACCCCGACGGGGTCACGGTGACCGTACGCGACCGGGACACGGATGAGATCTCGACGATCCACGGCTCCTACCTTGTCGCCGCCGACGGAGGCCGCAGCGTGATCCGCGAGGCGGTGGGCGCGACACTCGACGGGCAGGGCGTGCTGTCCAGGAGCCTGACGATCTACTTCCGGGGAGAGGTCGGCCCGTTGATGCGCGGGCGCAACCTGAGCGTGATCCTGGTGCGCAACCCGACCTTCCGGGGCTTCTTCCGGATCGAGAAGCCATACCGCTCCGGGTTCTTGATCGTGCACATGCTCGGCGACCCCGACCGGCCGGTGACCGACGGGTTCGGCGGCAACACCGCGATCCAGGACGCCCACAACCTCGCCTGGAAACTCGCGCTCGTCCTCAACGGCGTCGCCGACCCCAGCGTGCTGGCGACCTACGAGCAGGAGCGGCGGCCGGTTGCCCAACTGACCGTCGACCAGGCGTATCTCCGCTTCGTCGTCCGCGCGGCGTTGCATGTCGCCGGCCCCGAGCTGCCCGAGTTCGTCAGCGACGCCAACGTCGACCTCGGCTACCGCTCGGCGTGCGTGGTGGGTGACGGCGACGGCGCCGTCCACGAGGACCCGCGCGCCACCCGCGGACGCCCGGGGACCCGTGCGCCCCACGTCCGGTTGCGGCGGGGCGGCGACGAGATCTCGACCCACGACCTGCTCGGGCGGGGGTTCGCGCTGCTGACCGGCCCCGAGCGCCGCCGGCTCAGCGGCGACCGGTGGCACGCCTGCGGCTTGGCCGTCGACGTGCACAGCGTCGGTCGCGGCGAGCTGGTCGATCCGGACGGCAGCTTCTGCGACGCATACGGGATCGCCGCCGACGGAGCGGTGCTGGTCAGGCCCGACGGGTTCGTGGCCTGGCGCCAGCCGGTGGCCGGCGCCGACCCGAGCGGGTCAGCAGAGCGGGCGCTGTCGGCCGTTCTCGGACGCGCGAGCACGGCGGAGCGACGCTAGTGTCGCGAATCGGGACACTAGCTCAGGTGTGAGCGCACGCCGGCCCCGAGCTCCTTGGCGTACTCGGGGTACGGGCCGAGCTGCTGGTCAACGCGCACGGTGATCTCGTACAGCCCGATGTGACCGGCGGCCAGCGATTCGCGGACGGCCGCCTCGACGGAGTCGACGAACGCCAGCGACTTGTCGCAGAAGGCGCGGGCCTCCGAAGCGGACATCGGCGGGTAGTGCGCGGTCAGCAGCAACTCGGGCTCGAGTGCGCGGATCCGCCGGATCGAGTCGCGGTAGGCCTCGGCGTCGTAGTAGCGCGGCGGGATCAGCTTATTGCCGGCGCGGTCGTAGATCCCGTCGCTGAGCGCCGCGTCGATGATGATCGCGATCCGGCGGTCGGCGTCCCAGAAGCCGATGTGCCCGAGCGTGTGTCCGGGGAGATGCAGGACCTCGACCCGGAAGTCCTCCGACAGCCCGATCGTCTCGCCGCCGCGCAACCCGAGGTCGATCGGGGCATCCCCGCCGAGCAGCTCGAGCATCTCGCCGCGCTCCTGCTCGTCGACCGGCTCGAATCCGTGGTCCTGGTACCACAGGTAGTTCTGCTCGAGCATCGCCGCGTTCGACGCGATCCAGGGGCGGTCGAGCTCGTGGCAGGCCAGCAGCGCGTCGGGGTAGCGCTCGTGCATCCGGCGGTTGCCGCCGCTGTGGTCGAGATCGGCGTGGCTGATCGCGATCACGTCGGGCTCGATGCCGAGCTGCTCGAGCGCGGGGATCAGCGCTCCGTCCGGGGTCTGGCCGATGCCGGTGTCGATCAACAGGCTGCGCCGCCCGCCGACCAGCAGATACTGGGCCATGAAGCGGACGCCCAGATCGGACTCGATGCGGTGGATTCCAGGAACGATCTCGTCGACTGTCATTGCGTCCTCGGGTCGGGTCTTGAGCCGGCGGTGATCGTATAGCCGCCGTCCAGCCGGAGAATCTCGCCGTTGACCTGCTCGGCGTCGTCGGACAGCAGCCACGCGATCGTCGCGGCGAGGTCGGCGTCTGAGACCAACCGGCCGGTCGGGGTGTCGGCAAGTGCCAGCTCGGCGTCGAGCCCGTCCGGGATCGACCCCGCGCGCCAGCCGGCCGCAATCGCGTTCGCGCGGATGCCCGACGAGCCGTACTCGGCCGCCGCGATCCGCACCAGCGTCTGCAGCGCCACCGCCGAGGCGCCATCGGGGCCGCCGCCGGGGAACGGGTGCGCGCCCAGCGTGGTGGTGACCGCAACCCAGCGGCCGCCCTGCCCGCGTTCGAGCGCGCGTCGCAGCCACGCCTGGAACGCCCAGAACGGCTGCTGCGCCCAGACGCCGAAGCGGTCGGTCCACTCCTGCGGAGTGATGTCGGCCAGCGCCTGCAGCCGCGGCGGCGGACCCAACGACAGGAACGCCTCGGCGTCGCCCGCGCGGACCAGTTCGAGCTCGGCGCGCCCGGCCAGCGCGGCCTCGAGCGGCGGATCGGACCCCTGCACCAGCACCCTGGGCATCAGTACTTGCCGATCACCGAGCCGCCGTCGACGCGCAGGTACGCGCCGGTCGTCATCCGCGCGCCGGGCGAGGCGAAGTACGCGACCGCGTCGCCGATCTCGTCTGGCTCGACCGGCCGGTGGCGCAGCGGGATCGTCGCCCTCACCGCCGCTTGCAGCTCGTCGGTCGCGAAGTCGGGCGAGCGGTCGTTGATGTTCGAGTCCACCCAGCCCGGGCCGACGTGGTTGACCGTGATCCCGTCGGCGGCCCACTCGCGGGCCATCACCCCGACGAGCTGCGCGACCGCGTGCTTGGTGGCCCCGTAGACGCCGAGCGTCGGCGACGGCCGTACCGCGTTGACCGACGAGGTGACCACGATCCGGCCGCCGTCGCCCTGCCGGCGCATCTGCGCCGCCGCCGCCTGGCAGCCGTAGAAGCAGCCGTGGAGGTTGACCGCGACGATCTGATCGAACGCCTCCTCGGTGACATCGGCGAGCATCTGCCAGTGGGCGACGCCGGCGTTGGCGCAGAAGATGTGCAGTGCCCCCAGGCGCCGCACCGTCTCGGCCACCAACTGCTCGCATTCAGCCGCGTCCGAGATGCTGGCGGCGATGAACGCGCCGCGGCGCCCGAGACGCTCGATCTCGGCGACGCCGTTGGCCGCTTCGTCCTCGAACGCGATGTCGTTGACCGCGACGTCGGCCCCGCGACGGGCCAGCGCGAGCGCGATTCCGCGGCCGATCGAGCGCTCGCGGGCGGCGCCGGTGACGAGCGCGACCTTGCCGTCGAGCTCCGCCACTAGCTCAGATCACCACCAGCAGCTCGCCGTCGCGGACCAGCACCTCATAGGTGCGCAGGCGGATTTCGTCAAACGCGACGCACTGCCCGGTGGGGACGTGAAACTCGAGCGAGTGCCAGGGGCAGGTGACGACCTCGCCCTCCCAGATCCAGGCGAGCTTGAAGTCGGTGTGCGGCCCGTAGTCGATCGTCCCGGACACGCCGCCGTCGCACAGCGGGCCACGCTGGTGCGGGCACAGGTTGGGGATCGCGTGGAACTCGCCCCGGATGTTGAACACGCCGATCTCACGGTTGCCGACCCGGACGACACGGTGCTGGCCCTCCGGGATCTCCTCGGCCCGGCCGATCGGATGCTCGCGGGGCACTAGTGTCCCGTTTGGAAAGTTCGCGTGCATTCGAGGCACCCCTGGCGGCGCTCGGCTTCGTCCTCGTCGCCTCGCGTAGCTCCGCTACGCCACGGCTCCTGCGTCCTCGCCAAGCATCCACCAGTGGCACCTCTCGGTGCCCACCAACTTTCCAAACGCGACACTAGTCGTGGGCGTAGCTCTGCGGGACGTCGAGCCCGAAGAACTCGGCCGCGTTGAGGCCCATGATCCGGCGCCGCGCCTCGGGCGAGAACGGCAGCCCGAACACGTGCTGGGGATGGTCGAAGTCGTGGTGGGGCCAGTCGGAGGCGAACATCGCGCGGTTCTCGCCGTCGAACAGCTCGAACAGCGACACCAGGTCGGCGCGCCGCTCGGGCTCCTCGATCGGCTGGGTCCCGTAGTAGAAGCGGCGCATCGTGCGACTCGGCCGCTCCTGCAGCAGCGGGACCTCCCGCCGGCGCTCGATGTACTCCTTGTCGAGACGGTTGGCGATGAACGGGACCCACGCCGTGCCCGCCTCCATGAAGCCGATCTTCAGGTCCGGGTAGCGGACGGGGACGCCGGTCTCGATCATCGACACCAGGTTGGCGACCATCGACAGCGGGTGGGCGAGCGCGTGCACCGCCATCGAGGTGCGGAACTGCTCGAGCTGGAACGGGAACACCGGGTACACGGCCTCGACGCTGTGGATCACGACCGGCAGCCCGGCCTGCGACGCGGCCGCGTACACGGGGTCGTAGCGCTCGTCGCCGTACAGCGTCTTCAGGCCAGACCCCGGCAGGTACACGCACGCGAACTCGCGGCCGCCCGCGTGGGCGAGGATGTCGCGTGCGCCGGCCTCCGGGTTCTGCGGCGCGACCACGAGTGCGCCCTTCAAGGATCGCTCCTCGGTCAGCCACCGCTCGTGCAGCCAGCGGTTGTAGGCGCGGGCGAGGGTGGTCGCGAACGCGGGATCGCGGACGATCGCCAGCGACAGCAGATGGTCGGGAAACAGCACCGCCTGATCGACGTGCAGCTCGTCGAGGCCCTCGCGCATCTCCCGGGCGGAGGTCACGATCTGGCGCCGGTTGGAGCCGCCCGGGAACGGGACCCGGTACTCGGCGCGCGGCGACATCCCCGGCAGGTCCAGGTAGCGCTCCTCGACGGTCGCGATCTCGCGCAGTCCCACATCCCACGGCGGCTCGGCGTATTCGGCCAGCTCCGCCGGATCCTCGTGGACGTGCACGTCGGCGTCGACCACGAACGTGTCGGCCAGCGTCTCGCGTTGCCGGGCGGGGCGTTCTCCGGTGGAGACCTCGGTGGTCATCGCCGTATCTTTAAGCGGGTGACCACGCCCGGGGTCCCGCCGTTCCACGTCCACCCGGGCCACCTGTTCGAGGGCTTCGAGCTGGTGGAGTCCGAGAGTGAGACGCCCACACAGGTGGGACGTGAAACCGACGTATATCGTCGGTTTCACGTCCCGCCCTCGCCGCTGCTGCTCGCCCGCTGCTCCTGCGGCGAGGTGCTCGACACCGCGCAGGCGCGGTTTGCCCGGTGCCCGGCGTGCGGCGGCTCCGACACCGCATGCGCGCGGTGCGGCGGCACCGGGCGGGTGATCGATCACGCGGCGCTGGAGTGGACCGCGCCCTGAGGCGGTCTCGCGCGGCCCCGGGGCCTTGGCTACGTGACGGTCGTGTATACGACCATCGCGGCGCCGAACACGAGGCAGTAGATCCCGAACGGGACGAGATTGCGCGTCTTGAAGTAGCGCAGCAGGAAGTGCACCGAGACGATCGCCGCGATCGCCGCGCACGCGGCCGCGACCACCGCCTGCCCGCGAATCCCGGCGCCGAGCGGACCGGTGAGGTCGGAGAACTTGAAGATCCCGGCGGCGAGGATGATCGGGGTCGCGAGCAGGAACGCGAACCGCGCCGCGTCCTCGTTGTCCAGTCCGCGCAACAGCCCCGCGGTCATGCACACGCCGTCGCGGCTGAGCCCGGCGATCAGCGCCGTCGACTGCGCGAAGCCGATCCCGACGCCCTCGCCGTAGCTCAGATCGGTGACCGCCCGGGTCCGGCCCGGGCCCGACCGCGCGGCCAGTGCCCGCACCTCCGCGCGCCGGCGCAGGCGCTCGGCGCCTAGCAGAATCAGCCCGTTGATCATCAGGAATACCGCTGCTGCGGTGGGCTTGGCCAGCGCGACCCGGACGGGATGCTCGAGCACCAGCCCGAGGATCCCGGTGGGGATCGTGGTGGCGATGATCAGCCACGCCAGCTTCTCGGTCGGAGTCTCGATCCGTCGCCGCGCCAGCGTGCGGAAGAACGCCCGCACGATCTCGACCCAGTCGCGCCAGAAGTAGATCAGCAGCCCGATCGCGCTGCCCACGTGGAGCATCACCACGAACGCCAGCCAGAACGACTCCGGGTCCGACTGGGCCTTGACCAGGTCGTCCCACCCGAACAGGGTCGGGAACAGCACGGTATGGCCGAGGCTGGAGATCGGGAACAGCTCGGTCACGCCCTGCAGCAGGCCCAGGACGACGGCCTGGAAATAGGTCAGCGGCGCGGACGTGGCCATGCTGATATGCGCAATGCCGGCGAAGGTCATCGGCGCGCAGTTGTAGGTACCGCAGATGAGATTGCGATGAGAACGCCCGCGGCGCGCTTTCATCCATGACTCATGTTGATCTCGCACCCTTGCTGACATGCGAGTCCTGGTGGTGGAAGACGATCCGAAATTAGGACCGGTGCTGGTCCGCGGGTTCGCCACCGATTCGATCGCGGCCGACCTGGTCACCACCGGTCGCGACGCGATCGTCCGCGCGGGGGCCACCGAGTACGCGGTGATCGTGCTCGACGTGATGCTCCCGGACATGGACGGGTTCCAGGTGTGCCGGGAACTGCGCGACGACGACACGCTCGCGCCGGTGCTGATGCTCACCGCCCGCGACGCGGTCCGCGACCGCGTGCACGGCCTCGACAGCGGCGCCGACGACTACCTGGTCAAGCCGTTCTCGTTCGACGAACTGCTGGCCAGGGTGCGCGCGATGAGCCGACGCGGGCCGATCGAGCGCAAGGTGATGCTCGAGGCCGGCGACCTACGCCTGGACTCCGCGCGTCATCAGGTGTGGCGCGGAGAGGTCCCGATCGACCTGTCGCGCACCGAGTACGCGATCCTCGAGGCGCTGATGCGCCATCCCGGAGACGTGCTGTCGCGCTTCGACCTGCTCGAGCAGGTGTGGGGGTACGGCTACGAGAACCGTTCGAACATCGTCGAGGTCTACGTCCGTTATGTACGGGAGAAGGTGGACCGCCCGTTCGGGCGCAACAGCATCCAGACGGTGAGAGGAGTCGGCTACCGCTTGTGCGGCGAGGAATAACCCCCGACTACCAGCCCGCCGACCTGAAGCGCTGGCTGCGCCGCGTGCCGATCCGCTGGCGCCTGACGCTGATGTTCGCCGCGGTGATGGCGGTGCTGCTGGCCGGGCTGATCGCGTTCCTGTACTTCCACTTCCGTTCGGACCTGGACTACAACATCAACCAGGGCCTGCGCACGCGCGCCCAGGACATCGCCGGCCTGGTCCGTCAGCAGGACGCCCAGCAGACCCGTGGCGCGCTCGGGCAGCTGCCCACCAGCGAGAACAACGTCGTGCAGGTGCTCGACCAGTCCGGGCGGGTGCTCGGCGCCAGCGCGGGCTTCTCCAGCCCGTCGCTGCTGCGCCCGCAGGAGATCCCGTCGGCGGCCGGCGGCGCCGAGCTGATCCAGCGCGGCAAGGAGCTGCGCCTGTACGCGATGCCACTCCCCAACGATCACAAGATCGTCGTCACCGGCGTGTTCCTATCCGAGCGCGACGAGGCGCTCGACAAGCTCGACGACGCGCTGGCGATCGGCGTCCCCCCAGCGCTGCTGCTGGCCACGCTCGCCGCGTACCTGCTGGCGGCCGCGGCGCTGCGCCCGGTAGAGCGGATGCGCAGCCGCGCCGCCACGATCTCCACCGACGAGCTCGGCAAGCGGCTGCCGCTGCCCGAGAGCGAGGACGAGATCCGGCGGCTCGGCGTCACCCTGAACGAGATGCTCGACCGGCTCGAGGAGGGCCTCGAGCACGAGCGGATGTTCGTGGCCGATGCCAGCCACGAGCTGCGGATGCCGCTTGCGGTGCTCAAGGCCGAACTCGAGGTGTCGCTGCGCGAGCGCGGCGGCGAGCGCCATCTCCGGGCGGCGCTGGACTCGGCCGTGGAGGAGACCGACCGGATCATCAAGCTCGCCGAGGACCTGCTGCTGCTGGCGCGCGCGCAGGACGGGACGCTGCCGATCGAGTCCGTCGAGCTCGATCTCGAGGAGCTGCTGTCCGAGCTCCACGCCCGGTTTGAGCCGATCGTCGAGCGCGACAGCCGCTCGCTGGCACTCGAGCCCGTCGCGATCCCCACCACGATCGTCGTGCGCGGCGATCGCGATCGCATCGCCCAGGCCGTGTCGAACCTGATCGACAACACGCTCCGCTACGGCGGCGGACCGATCACGCTGAGCGCGCGGCCCGCCGCGGGCTCGATCGAGATCCACGTGACCGACCGCGGCTCGGGGTTCGGCGAGTTCCTCCCCCACGCGTTTGACCGCTTCAGCCGCGCCGACTGGGCGCGCCGGCGCGGCGGCGTCGGGCTTGGCCTCGCGATCGTGCGCACGATCGCCCAGGCGCACGGCGGCGACGCCGGCGCACGCGACCTGCCCGACGGCGGGGCCGACGTGTGGGTCACCCTGCCCGCGAGCGCGTCCCGCAGCCGCGACCCGGCGCTCGCCGGCTAAGTGCTCCCCGCTCTCATCCTGGACTCACGTCGATCGCGCACCTTCTACTGCGATGCGCCGACGCGGCCCAGTCCTGACCGGCGGGGGCACCGCCGGCAACGAGCGCCTGACCGGGATGACGGGCGCGCTGCTGGTCGTGGTGCTCGCGGCCGTCGGAGTCACGATCGTGTGGATCGGCCAGCTGCTGTGGCTGCACCTGTTCCTGGGGCTGCTGGTGATCGGGCCGCTCGCGCTGAAGCTGCTGTCCACCGGCTACCGGTTCGCCCGCTACTACACCCACAGCGTCCCCTATCGCCGCAGGGGTCCACCGCATCCGCTGCTCCGCGTGCTCGCCGCGCTGGTCGTGCTGACGACGCTCGCGGTGCTGGCCACCGGGGTCGCGCTGCTGCTGCTGGGCCCGAGCTCGCGCGACCCGTTGGTGCTCGTGCACAAGGTCAGCTTCATCGCCTGGGCGGTGTTCGTCGGCCTCCACATCCTGGGGCACGTTCGCGAGCTCGCCCGCTTGCCGGCGCCCACCCGAACCGTGGCCGGCGGCGGCGGTCGGTGGATCTCGCTGACCGGGGCGGTGGTCGCCGGGGCCGTGCTGGCGATCTCGCTGATCCCCCAGTTCTCCGCCTGGACCCGCTGAGGCGGCACACTGGGTAGACGATGTCCGGTACGGAATTCGGTCTCGCGCTGTCGGTGTTCCTGGCCTGCGCGGTCGAGGCCGTGGAGGCACTGACGATCGTGCTGGCGGTCGGATCGACGCGCAGCTGGCGCTCGGCGCTGTATGGCGTCGGCGCCGCCGTGCTGGCGCTGGCGGTAGTGGTGGCAGCCCTCGGCCCGGCGCTGACGGCGCTGCCGATCGACGCGCTGCGGATGGTGGTGGGCGCGTTGCTGCTGGTGTTCGGCCTGCAGTGGCTGCGCAAGGCGATCCTGCGGGCGGCCGGGCGCAAGGCGCTCCACGACGAGGCCGAAGCGTTCGCGTCGGAGACCGACCGGGCGATGCAGGCCGGCGCAGTGTCCGGGTCGCTCGACCCCTACTCGTTCGTGCTCTCGTTCAAAGGCGTGCTGCTCGAGGGACTCGAGGTGGTGTTCATCGTGCTCACGTTCGGCGCCACCCAGCAGCGCGTGGGGCTGGCCGCGGCGGCCGCCGCGCTCGCGGTGGTCGTGGTCACCGCCGCCGGGTTGTTGATCCGTGCCCCGCTGCAGCGCGTGCCCGAGAACCAGCTCAAGTTCGTCGTCGGCGTGATGCTGACCTCGTTTGGCATCTTCTGGAGCGCCGAGGGGGCCGGCGCAAGCTGGCCCGGCGGGGACGCCGCGCTGCTCGTGATCATCCCCGGCGTGGCGCTGTTGGCGCTCGCGCTGGTCGCGCGGATGTCCCACGCCGCCGGGATCTCGCGGTCCTCCGGGGAGCCGTCGCTGGAAGGCAACAAGTGAGCCGCCTGGCGGGAATCCTCGGCGCGATCTGGGAGTTCGTGGTCGGCGACGACTGGGTCACGGCCGTCGGCGTCGTGGTCGCGGTGGCGTTGACAGCGGCGATCGCCGGTGCCGGGGCCCCGGCGTGGTGGGTGATGCCGGTCGCCGTCACGGCGCTGCTCGCGGCCTCGCTGCGCCGCCGTTAGTTCGCAGACGACCACAGCGGTCGCTTTTCGGCCAATCTTCAGCGGCGCTTAACCGGCGCCCCGATACGCTCAGGAGGCTCAGATGAGCGGGGCGCACAACCCAGCGAGTCGCGCGCGGGTGGAAGAACTGCTCGAGCGCGAGAACGAGATCGGGGTCCTCGACGGCCTGATGCTCGACGCTGCCGCCGGCGAGGGCCGCTTTGTGGTGATCGAGGCGGCGGCCGGGGTCGGCAAGTCGAGCCTGCTCGCCGAGGCCCGATGGCGCGCCGGACGGCTGCGGGTGCTGGCCGCCCGGGGCGGCGAGCTCGAGCAGGAGTTCCCGTTCGGCGTCGTCCGGCAGCTGTTCGAGGCGGTGATCGCCGACCCTGAGCAGCGCGAGACGGCACTGGCGGGGGCTGCCGCCGCCGCGGCCCCGGTGTTCGCCGCCATCGACGATCAGACCGGCGAGGAGGGCAGCTTCGCGGCGCTCCACGGCCTCTACTGGCTCGTCCTCAACCTGGCCGACCTCATGCCCTTGCTGCTCGCCGTCGACGACCTGCACTGGTGCGATCCCCCGTCGCTGCGGTTCCTGTCGTATCTGGCCCGGCGCCTGGACGAGCTGCCGGTGCTGCTGATCGCCACGCTGCGCACCGCCGAGCCGGGGGCCGACCCGAGCCTGCTCGCTGACCTGGCCCGCGATCCGCTGTCGGTCTCGCTGCACCTCGGCCAGCTCACCCGCGACGGCTCCGCGCGGCTGATCCGCCAGGTCCTGCCGGACGCCGACGACGGGTTCTGCGCCGAGTGCCACGAGGCCACCGGGGGCGTCCCGCTGATGCTCCGCCAGCTGGTGCGCGCACTCGAGGTCGATCACGTGAGCCCGACCGCTGCCAACGCCGACGTGGTCCGCAGCATCGGCCCCCGAGCGGTCTCGCGCACGGTCCTCGCACGGTTGGCCCGGCTCGGTCCGGACGCCACCGCGGTGGCCCGGGCGGTCGCGGTGCTCGGCGAGGGCACGTCGCTGGCGTACGTGGCGGACCACACCGGGCTGGCGGAGGGCGACGTGGTCGATGCCGCCCGCGCGCTCGTGCGGGCAGAGATCCTCCGCGCCCAGCCGCCGCTCGGGTTTGTCCACGCGCTGGTGCGCCACGCCGTCTACGACGACCTGACCGCGGCCGAACGAGAGCACGAGCACGCCCGCGCGGCGTCGATGCTCCGCGAGTCCGGGGCCTCGCCCGAGCTGGTGGCCGGCCAGCTGTTGCTGGGCCCGCCCGGGCTCGGTGACTGGGCAACCGAACTGCTCGAACAGGCCGCCGGCGCCGCGGTGGCCCGCGGCGCGCCTGAAAGCGCGGTCGCGTACCTGCGGCGGGCGCTGGCCGAACACCCCGATCCAGAGCACCGCGGCCGCCTGCTGCTGACGCTCGGTCGGATCGAGCAGGAGGTCGACGCCCCGCAGAGCGTGGTCCACCTCCGCGAGGGCTATCCGATGATCGCCGATCCCGAGGCCCGAGGATGGGCGGCGTACACGCTGGTCAACACCGCCGTGTTCGTGGACGCCTCCGACGCGCTGACGATCGTCAGGCACGCGCTCGCCGAGACGCCCTCGGAGCTTGGCGATCTGACCCGCGCGCTGCGCGCGCTCGAGGCGGTCTGCGTGTTCTTCGGCGCCGGGCACCCCGACGAGGTCGCCGGCTTCTACGAGCTGGCCGGCGGCGTCCCCGAGGACGGGTTCGGCGCTCGGGCGCTCGAAGCAATCGCCAGCACCTACCTGGGGATCGACGGGCGCGACGCGAGGGCCACCGGCGAGCTGGCGGAGCGGGCGCTGTCGGACGGTCTGCTGCTGGCCGAGGACTCGGGGTTGTTCTGGGTCGCAGCCACGAACACGCTGGCGCTCGCCGACCGGGTCGAGGACGCCAGCCGTTACTTCGAGCTCGCCCGCCAGGTCGCCCACGGCCGCGGATCGCTGTTCACAGCGCTGACCGTGCACCTGTGGGAGGGAGCGCTGACGCTGCGGCGCGGGGATCTCGAATCCGCCGGCTTGCTGCTGGCCGACGCCGCGGAGGAGATCGAGCTGTGGGCCGGCAGCCGCCGCCACACCACCGGCTACACGTACGGGATGCTGGGAATCAGCCTGCTCGACCACGGCGCGCTCGACGAGGCCGAGCGCGTGATGGATCGCGCCGGGGCCACGATCGCTCACTCCGACGGCGAGAACTTCCTGCGCCAGGGGAGATTGCTGCTCGAGCTGGCGCGCGGCCGGCCCGAGCGCGGCCTGGAGCTGGCCCGCGAGCTCGGGCAGGCGGCCCGGCGCGTCAACAACCCAGCGTGGATGCCCTGGCGCACGTTGACCGCGATCTGCCTGGAGGCCCTCGGCCACGCCGAGGAGGCGGTGGCGCTGGCCACCGAGGAGCTCGAGCTGGCGCGCCGCTGGGGCACGACGAGCGTGGTCGGGCGCGGGCTGGCGATCCTCGGCCGGCTCGAGGGCGCCTCGGGAATCGAGCGGCTGCACGAGGCCGCGGAGCTGCTGGCCGGGTCCCCGGCCCGGCTCGAGCAAGCCCGTGCGCTGGCCGCCCTGGGCCGGTCGTTGCGCCTGCATCGCCGCCCCGGCGACGCCCGCGAGCCACTGCGCCGGGCGCTCGAGCTGGCCGAGTCCTGCGGCGCCGCGCCGCTGGTCGACGAGGTCCGGGGCGAGCTGCACGCGTCGGGCGCCCGCCCGCGCTCGGCGGCGATGTCCGGTCCGGGATCACTGACCCCGAGCGAGCGCCGCGTGGCCGATCTGGCCGCCGAGGGCAGGACCAACCGCGAGATCGCCCAGGTGCTGTACGTGACGCCGAAGACCGTCGAGGTGCATCTGTCGCGGGCGTACCGCAAGCTGGGCGTCGGCTCGCGGCGAGAGCTGGTCCCCGCGCTGGCCTCGGGTTAGCGCCTACAGCCCGTGGGGGTGCAGGTGGTCCTCGGCCATCCGCTTGAGCTCGACGCGGTCGATCTTCCCGGTGGGGTTCAACGGCATCTCGTCGAGGAAGATCACCTCCTCCGGGGCCTTGTAGCCGACGCGATCGCGGCAGAACACGATCACGTCCGCGCTGGTCGGGCGGGGACCCTGCTCGCGCAGGGTCACGTACGCGCGGACACTCTCGCCGTGCACGGCGTCGTGGACGCCGACGACGCCCGCGAGCCCGACCGCGGGGTGTTTGAGCAGGGCGCCCTCGACCTCGAACGGGCTGATGTTGGATCCGTCGTGGACGATGATCTGCTTCTTGCGGCCGAAGAACCACAGGTAGCCGTCATCGTCGGCCCGAGCCAGATCGCCTGAGTCCAGCCAGCCGCCGGAGACGACCTGGTCGGTTTCCTCCCGGGCGTTCCAGTAGCCGACCATCTGGCTGGGCGTGCGGATGAAGATCCGCCCGACCGCCCCGGGCGCCACCGGCTGGCCGTCGTCATCTCGCAGCTCGATCGCGAAGCCGTCGATCGGCGGCCCGATCGATCCCTGCTTGTTGACCCCCGACGGCGGGTTGAGCGCGGCCAGGCCAACCTCGGTCATGCCGTAGCCCTCCACGATCGGGAACCCGGCCGCGTCCCCGAACTCCACCAACAGCTCGGTCGAGACCTTGTCGGAGCCGGCGCGGCAGATCCGCAGCGAGGCGAAGTCGCCGGGCCGCAGCCCGTGATCGCGCACCAGCGCCAGCAGCGCCGCCGGGAGCATCGCCAGCACCGTCGGCCGGTGCTCGCGCAGCAGCGGCAGCAGCTCGTGGCCGTCGATCGTCCGCACCACCACGACCCGGCCGCCGACCGCCAGCGCGGTCAACGTCCACAGAAACGAGCCGAGGTGCGACATCGACGAGCCCGGGAGGAACACGTCGTTGGCATCGAGCTCGAACGCGGCAGCGGCGCTGGCGATCATCCACCGCAGCGACTCGCGGGTGTGGGTCACGCCCTTAGCAGGCCCGGTGCTGCCCGAGGTGAAGAAGATCGCCGCGGGGATCGTGGGATCCGGCGACGGGTCGTACACGAGCGGCTCGGTCTGCAGCAACGCGCCGAAATCGTGCGTCCAGCCGACGCCGGCGCCAGGCTCGTCGCGATAGGCGATCACGCCGCAGCGCAGCCCGCCGGTCAGCGTGCTTGCGGCCACGTCCTCGACCCGCTCCACATGGGCCAGCAAGGCGTCGGCGCCGCTCACCTCCAGCGCGTGATCGATCTCGCGGAACGTGTAGCGGTAGTTCAGCGGAGTGGCGACGAGCCCGGCCTTGAAGCAGGCCAGGTAGTGCACGGCCAAGTCGATCCGGTTGGGCATCAGCGACGCGAGCCGGTCGCCCTCGCTCAACCCGAGCCCGCGGTAGCCACCGGCCAGCGCCGAGCTCTCACGGTCTAGCTCGCGCCACGTCATCGAGCGCACGATCGACACGATCGCCGTCTCGTCGGGAGCCCGCGCCAGACCGGCCTGCAGCAGGTCGTTGAGCGGGGCCGCCGGAGACGCGAGCGCGGGCCCCTGCAGCAGCATCAGGCGATGGTAATCCGTAGGGGTCCCCCGATTCAAAGATTGGGGTCAAGGATTAGGGATCCGCCTGACGCGCGAATGGGCCTTGTCGCGGATGCTGAACACCGTGAACACAAAGCCAATCTCCATCGAGCTCGACCTCACTCTCGCCGACGACCATCCGGCCGGGCGCGCGCACGTCCCGCATGCCCCGGAGCGGACGTTCTCGGGCTGGCTCGGGCTGATGTCCGCGATCGACGCCCTCTGCGCCGAGGCGGGGAGCCATGAAAGGAACCTGATGACCACGAGCACGCTGTCCCAGTCACGACCCGCCGGCCTGCCACCGCTAGTGCTCCCGGACTCCGAGGAATACGACAGCGCTCGCCAGGCGTGGAATCTCCACGCCGACCAGCGGCCAGCCGCCGTGTGCGTCGCGCGCACCGCCGAGGACGTCCAGGCGGTAGTGCGGTTCGCGCGCGAGCAAGGCCTCCGCGTGGCCCCGCAGGCCACCGGCCATATGGGGGCGGCGATGCCGTCACTCGACCGGACCGTCCTGCTGAAGCTCGCCCTCCACGACGGCGAGGTCGAGGTGGAGCCCGAGTCTCGCGTGGCGCGCGTGCAGGCCGGCGCGGTGTGGGGCGACGTCGTCGCCGCCGCGGCCCCGCACGGGCTCGCCGCGATGCATGGCTCGTCGCCGTCGGTCGGGGTGATCGGCTACCTGCTCGGCGGCGGTCTGTCCTTCTACGGCCGCAAGCACGGACTGGCCGTCAACCACGTCCGCGCGTTCGAGGTCGTGACCACGGACGGCAGCTGGCGCTGGGTCGACGAGGACCACGACCCGGACCTCTTCTACGCGCTGCGCGGCGGTGGCGGCGGCTACGCGATCGTCACGGCCGTCGAGATCGGCCTGCTCCCGTACGCCGAGGTGAACGCCGGGTCGATGTTCTTCCCCGCCCAGGATGCGTTCGCGCTGCTGCGCACCTGGCGCGACTGGACGGCCCACGCCCCCGACGCGGTCACGACCACGTTCCGGATGCTGTGCCTGCCGCCGATGCCCGAGGTGCCGGAGCCGCTGCAGGGAGTCCCCACCGTCTGCATCGACGGCGTTGCGCTGGGTACCGACGACCTCGCCGGGCTCGAGCAGCGGCTGCGCTGGGTTTCATCCCCGATCCTCGGGGGATTCGGGACGATGCCGAGCGCCTCGGTGGCCCGCCTCCACGGCGACCCCGAGGCCCCGGTCCCGGCGGTCGGCGACGGGTTGCTGCTCGAGAAGCTCGACGACTGGGCGATCGAGGTGTTCCTGCGCTCGGCCGGTCCCGGCTCGCCGCTGCTGTCGGCCGAGATCCGGCACCTGGGCGGAGCGCTCGCCTCGTCGCCCCAGGGCGCCGGCGCGCGTGGCCACCTCGAGGGCGAGTACCTGATGTTCGGCGTGGGCATCCCGGGGATGCCGGCTCCAGCTGATCAGCTCGAGGGGCATCTCGACCGCTACCTGGGCTCGATGCGGCCGTGGGCGACCGGAACGTTGTTCTCGAGCTTCGCCGAGCGGCGGGACACGCTCGAGAGCTGCGTGCCCAGGCGGGCGCTCGAGCGGCTGAGCCGCACCCGCGAGCTGATGGACCCGCACGGGATCCTCGTGGCGCCGCAGCTGCCGCCCGCCTCATGAGCACGGACAGGCCCGCGGGCCACGGGGCCCCACGCCCCTGGCCCGCGGCGCTCTGTCACGGCGCTCCGCGGCGGTGTGTCACAGCGCTCCGCGGCGCTCCAGATCCAGCGCAATCCCGTCGAGCAGGCGGCTGAGGCCGCGCTCGAACCGTCCGGAGTCCCGGACCGACGCCTCCAGCTCGTCGATCACCTCGCGCGGGCTGCGCTCGCCGAAGAGCGCCTCGAGGTTGGGGTGGGTGCCGTCGCCGAGCTGGGATCCGATCCACTCGGCGATCGCGTCGATCGCCGATTCCTCGGCCAGCGGGCTCTCGCGCTCGGCCCGCATCTCCAACTCGCGCGCGATGAATCCGAACACGAAGTCGTCGACCATGAAGATGATCTCGAAGCGGCTCACGAGATCGACGCGCAGACCGGAGACCGCGGCCAGTGACTGCTCGAAGTGCGCCATCGCGTTGGGGCCGCCGGTGGTCGGGGGCGCCGAGATCGACCAGTCGTGGCGCAGGATCGTGTGGCGGGTACGGCCGGCGATCGCCTCCAGCGCCCGGCGCCAGTCCGCGGGCAGCTCCCCGTCGGGCACCAGCACCTCGGCCATCATCGCGTTCTGCATCAGCTCGATCAGCTCGTCCTTGGTGCGGACGTAGTAGTAGAGCGTCATCGTCCCGACGCCCAGCTCCCCGGCGATGCGCCGCATCGAGACCGCCTCGAGACCCTCCGCGTCGGCCACCCGCAGCGCCACATCGGCGATCTCCTCGCGGGTCAGCGAGGCCCGTCGCGCGCCCGGCTCCGGGCGCGACCAGATCAGGTCAAACGGCTCCTCACCCTTTCCTGCTCGGCCGCGGTCGCGGGCGACCCGGCGCTCATCGCGCGCCTCAATTCGCTGCGCGCGAGTCGGACGGCTGCGGGGGGGTCGTTGCGGCCGCTGGCGGCGGCGACCTCCTGGCCTCTCGGATTCCTCGCTTGACATGTCGTACAGTGTACTGCTAGCGTGTTCGTACCATGTACGAATCCACAGTACAACATACGAATAACCACTCCGAGACCGCCGTGCAGGCCGAGGGACTCGGCAAGCGCTACGGCGACCTGTGGGCCTTGCGTGAGCTCGATCTGGAGGTGCCCACCGGCACCGTGCTCGGGCTGCTGGGACACAACGGCGCCGGCAAAACCACGGCGGTCCGGATCTTCACCACGCTCGCCGAGCCCACTACGGGCAGCGCCCGCGTGGCCGGCCTGGACGTCGTCACCGACCCGGCGGGCGTCAGGGCGAGCATCGGGCTCACCGGCCAGTACGCGAGCGTCGACAACCTGATGACCGCGCGGGCCAACCTCGAGATGGTCGGCTTGCTCTATCACCTGCCGCGGGCGATCGCCCGCAGGCGCGCGGACGAACTGCTGGAGCGGCTAGGGCTCGCCGACGCGGCCGATCGGCTGGTCAAGACCTACTCCGGTGGCATGCGCCGCCGGGTGGACCTCGCCGCCAGCCTGATCGCCGCGCCGCCGGTGCTGTTCCTCGATGAGCCGACCACCGGACTGGATCCCGAGAGCCGCAGCGAGATCTGGTCCCTGCTCGGCGAGCTCGTTCGTGACGGCACGACGCTGATCCTGACCACGCAGTACCTCGACGAGGCCGACCGCACCGCCGATCAGATCGTGGTCCTCGACCACGGCCGGATCGCCGCGCAGGGCACTCCGTCCGAGCTCAAGCTGCGCGTCGGCGGCGAGCGCGTCGCGATCACCCTGGGCGACGACGACCGCGCGGACGTGGTCGCCGGGGCGCTGAGCCCGTTCGCCGACGGCGAGATCGTGGCCGATGCGGCCGAGTCCGAGGTGGTCGCGCCCGTCCGGCCGGGCACCCGGCTGGTCGAGATCGTGCGCGCGCTCGACGCCGCCGGCGTCGATGCGACCGACGTGCACCGTCGCGAGGCCACGCTCGACGACGTGTTCCTGACCATCACCCGCAACCACCACGACCCCGACCCCGAGGAGGCCCACCAGCGATGAGCGTCCTAACCCCACATCCTGGGCTGTTCACGCGGCTGCGCTGGCAGCTGCAGGACAGCCTGGTGCTGGCGCGGCGCAACCTCGCCCACGTCCGGCAGATCCCCGAGAAGCTGATCGACGTGACTTTGCAGCCGGTGATGTTCGTGCTGCTGTTCGCCTACGTGTTCGGCGGCGTGATCCACGTTCCCGGCGGCAACTATCACGAGTACCTGCTCGCGGGGATCGCCGTGCAGACGATCGCGTTCGGGATCATGGGTCCCGGAACGTCGATCGCCACCGACCTCAACGAGGGGATCGTCGACCGCTTCCGTTCGCTGCCGATGGCCCGGTCGGCTTACCTGCTCGGCCACATGATCGCCGAGCTCGCCACCTCGGTCCTGGCGATCGCAGTGCTCGCCGTCAGCGGGGTGCTGATCGGCTGGCGGATCCACACCGGCATCCCCGAGGCGATCGGCGGGTTTGGGCTACTGACCTTGATCGCGTTCACGATGCTGTGGGTCGGGACCGGGCTGGGCGTGACCGCCCGATCCCCCGACGCGGTCCAGGGAATCGTGTTCCTGGTGGTGTTCCCGCTGACGTTCGTGGCGAGCGCGTTCGTGCCGATCGCCGGTCTCCCCGGAGTGCTGCAGACGGTCGCGCAGTACAACCCGATCAGTGCCTTCGCCGCGGCGATCCGGACGCTGTTCGGCAACCCCACGGCGATCGCGCACGGAGCGCCGTGGCCGATTGAGCATCCGGTGGTCGCGTCGCTGGCCTGGTGCGCGGTGCTGCTGGCGATCGCGGTGCCTGCGACGCTGTGGGCCTACCGCAAGCGAACCACGGGGTAAAAGCGGGCGGCCAAGGTCCTGGGCGTCACAGCTCGGCGCCGACGATCGTCGCGCCGGCGCTCAGGGCCTTCAGCTTTCCGAATGCCCGCTCGCGGGGCAGGTACTTCATCCCGCAGTCAGGGGCCACCACCAGCCGGTCGGCGGGAACATACGCCAGCGCCGCGCGGATCCGCTGTGCCACGCGCTCGGCCGACTCGACCTCGGGATCGCCGAGGTCGAGCACCCCGAGCAGGATCGTCTTCGGCGCCAGCTCGCTGAGCTGGGCGAGATCGAGCCGCGGCTGCGCGGCCTCGATCGAGATCTGATCGGCCCCGCTGGCGCCGAGCTCGCCGAGGAAGTCGTAGCGGTTGCGGGACTTTGAGCCGACCAGCGCCGCATAGCCGAAGCACAGGTGCACGGCGGTCGTCACGGTGATCCCGTGCAGCGCGCGGTCGATCGCGGTGACGGCGATCCTCCGAGCGGCGTCCGGGTCGTTTCGCAGCCACGGCTCGTCCAGCTGGATCACCCCGGCGCCGGCCGCCTGCAGTGCGTGCGCCTCGCGGTTCACCGCCGCCGCCAGGTCCATCACCAGCTCGTCTGGATCGGCGTAGGACTCGTTGGCCGCCTGCTGAGCCATCGTGAACGGGCCGGGGAGCGTGATCTTCGCGGTCCGGTCGGTGTGCCCGCGCAGGAACTCCAGGTCGCGCACCTCGACTGGCCCGCGCCAGCGGACCGGGCCGGTGATCCGCGGCACCGTCCGCGGCTCGCCCGAGCGCGTGGTGATCGTGGCCGGCGTGTCGGCGTCGATGCCCTCGAGCGCGGTGGCGAAGGCGTTCGAGTAGCTCTCGCGGCGGATCTCGCCGTCGGTGATGACGTCGATCCCGGCAAGCTCCATGTCGCTGATGGCCAGCCGGGTGGCGTCGTCCTGGGCCTCCCTGAGGAACGGCTCAGCCACTCGCCAGGCGTCGCGCACGCGCACGCGCGGAACGAACCCGGCCCCGAGCGCGGAGCGGTCGATCAGCCAGTCCGGCTGGGGATAGCTGCCGATGACGGCGGTTGCCAGCATTGCCCGCAGATCATCCCCGGAGCCGCCGCGGCTTTCAATCGGCCGCGGGTCCTGCAAAGATCGTTCGCGATGCGCAGGTTTTCAAAGTGCCGCGGCGGGTAGCTGAAGTTTCCAAAGCCATGATTGAGAGCGCACGCTTTTCCAGCTACTTCGCCGGTGTCAGCGATCGACCCCACGTCCGGGAGTCCTTCCCAGCGATCACGGGATCGATTCCGCTCGCCCGGAGCGTGATCACCGAATGGGCGCAGGACGCCGGCGCCGGCCAGGAGCAGATCGACCAGATCCGGCTCGCGGTCTCCGAGGCGCTGACGAACGTCGTGCTCTATGCGTACCCGTGGCGGACCGGCGAGATCCACGTGACGGCGCGAATGGCCGGCAACGAGCTGTGGGTGCTGATCGCCGACAGCGGCTGCGGGATCCACGCCGGGGGCGACAGCGAGGGCCTCGGGCTCGGGCTGGCGCTGATCTCGAAGATGACCGACGGGTTCTCGGTCGTCGAGCGGTCCTCGGGGGGCACCGAGATCCGCCTGCGCTTCTGCGCGCGGTAGCGCTCCACCTCAGCCGAGCCCAGCAGACCGGCCTGATCGGCACGATCAGGACCGCGGATCGGTGGCCTCGGCCGTCCGTCCTGCCGCCTCGCGCTTCTCGACCACCACGTAGTTGTCGTGGATCTCGACGACGGTCTCGACCTGGGGAACGTCGTGCCCGACCGCGACCAGGAACCGTCGCGGATGCGCGCGCACGCGCTCGTACTCGCGCGGGGTCAGCTCGAGCAGACGGGTGCAGCCGAGCCGGGCGCACTCGCAACGAAACGCGACCGGCGTGCGGTCCTCGCCCGGCCAGTGACCGCGCTCGAGCGCCTCGTTGACATCGCGGAACGTCGCCTCGTTGTTGGCCAGGCGCTGCTGCAGAGCTTCGTCCATTTGTGAAATCGTGGCATTTCTCGCGACCAGTCGCCCTCGCGGCCGCACCGGCCGCCGCGGACGCGGGTCGTGCCCCTTGCCTGCGCCTGCAGTGTTGGTTATCTTGCGGAAGGCCGTCGCACCGCGGCGGTGGGGATAGTCCGTCCGAACTGGGGGGAGCCGTGCTCCACAGGCCTGGGTCGCTGGTAGTGCGGTTCGCTAGACGCCACTAGTGTCGCGAGTCGGGAATTCGGTGGCACCAAGAGTGGTCACTGGCGGATGCGGCGCGAGGACGCAGGACCCGACGCGTAGCGGAGCTACGCGAGGGGACGAGGACGAAGTGCAGCGCCGCCAGGGGCCGCTCGACTGCCATCCAATTTACGGCGCGGGACACTAGGACTCGTGCGGCGCTCGGGCACGATCACCAGGATCGCCGGCGTCGCCGCGGTCGCGATCGTGTTGGTCGCCGTCGTCGTGATCCTGCTGTTCGGCGGCTCGAGCTATCAGGTCAAGGCCGTCTTCATCAACGCCAGCCAAATCGTCACCGGCGATCAGGTCACGGTCGCGGGCAACCCGATCGGCAGCGTCTCGGGCATCTCGATCACGCCCGACGGCCGCGCGCAGCTTACGCTGGCGATCAACGATTCGAGGTTTGACCCCCTCCACGAGGGCACCCAGGCGACCGTCCGGCAGACCTCGCTGTCGGGGGTCGCCAACCGCTACGTCGATCTGCGCCTGGGGCCCGCCACGGCCTCGGCGATCCCCGACCACGGCGTGATCGGCACCGCCGACACCACCAGCGCGGTCGACCTCGACCAGCTGTTCAACACGCTCAACCCGCCGACGCTCAAGGGCCTCCAGGACGTGTTCCAGGGTTCGGCGTCCCAGTACGCCGGCCGCGGCCGCCAGGCCCAGCAAGCCTGGGCGTACCTGAACCCGGCGATCGCGTCCAGCAGTGCCCTGTTCGGCGAGCTCAACCGCGACACCAGCCAGTTCACCGACTTCATCGTCAAGTCGAGCGGCCTGGTGACCACGCTGTCGAGGCGAAGCAGCGACCTCAGCGGCCTGGTCAGCAACCTGTCCCAGACCACCCAGGCGCTGGCCGCGCAGCGCGACGCGCTCGGTCAGTCGATCCGCCAGCTGCCGGGGTTCATGCGGCTCGCCGACACCACGTTCGTCAACGTCCGCCGCGCGCTCGACGCGCTCACCCCGCTGATCGACGCCACCAGGCCGGTGGCGCCCCAACTGCAGCGACTGCTGGCCGCCCTGCAGCCGCTTGCTCAGGAAGCGGTGCCGACCGTGCGAGCGCTGACCAACGCGGTCAGCCGGCCCGGCGCCGGTAACGACCTCACCGACCTGGCCAGGCTCGGAGCCCCGCTCGCCGCGGCGACCGTCGACCCGGTCCGGGTCAACGGCAAGCGCCGCCCGGGCGCGTTCCCGGAGTCGACCGCCGCACTGAACGACTTCACCCCCGAGCTCGCCACCGCGCGGCCGTACGCGGTCGACCTGACCGGCTGGTTCGAGGGCTTCTCGCATCCGGGGACGATCGACGCCAACGGCGGCTCCAGCCGCGTGGCGGCGACCCTGAGCGTGCTGTCGCCGACCGACAGCGCGCTGCTCGGCGGGCTGCCGCTCGATCAGCAGATCGCCAAGGTGATCCAGTTCCTGACCGGCCCTGGAGGCGGGCTGACCGCGTTCCAGGGCGACCGCTGCCCCGGCTCGATGGAGCGCGGCGCAGTGTTCTTCCCCGAGAGCGGTTTCCCCTGCAACCCGCGGCAGGTGCCGAGCGGCCCGTGAGGCGCATCCTCGCCGCATCCGCCCTGCTCGCCGCCGTCGCGACGGTCGCCGCGTTCGTGGCGATCGGCGGCGCTTCGGCGAGCGGTCCGAGCGCCGAGGGCAGCTACAAGATCGAGTTCGACAACGCGTTCGGCCTGGTCGACGGCAGCCAGTTCAAGGTCTCGGGCGTGCCGGCGGGCACGATCACGTCGATCGACCTCGACCAACAGACGCTGCATGCGGTGGTGACCGTGAACGTCTCCCAGGACGGGTTTGGGGCATTTCACGCTGACGCGTTCTGCCAGTCGCGCCCGCAGTCGCTGATCGGCGAGTACTTCGTGGACTGCCAGCCCGGTAACTCCGGCCCGGTGCTGGCCCCCGGGAGCACGATCCCGGTCACCCAGACGCAGTCGACGATCCCTGCCGACTTGCTCCAGAACGTATTGCGCCTCCCCTATCGCCAGCGCCTGGCGCTGATCATCAATGAGCTCGGCGCCGGCGTCGCCGGCCGCTCCGGTGACCTGCAGGCCGCGCTGCGCCGCGCGGTCCCGGCGCTGACCGAGACCGACAACCTGCTCAAGCTGCTCGCCGACGACTCGCGGACGCTCCAGCGGCTGACGGTCAACGCCGACACGGTCGTCACCGCGCTGGCCCGCAACAAGCGCCAGGTGGCACGGTTCGTCACCGAGGCCAACAACACCGCGACCGCCGCCGCCAGTCAGCACGTCGCGCTCCAGGACAGCCTGGCGCGACTGCCGGGCTTCCTCGAACAGCTGCGGCCGGCGATGGCGAAGCTCGGTCAGGCCGCAACCGCGAACCAGCCGGTGCTCGCCAACCTCGACGCGGCCTCGTCGCAGCTGGACCGCTTGTTCACCGACCTGACCCCGTTCTCGAGAGCCGCATTGCCGGCGGTCAGGTCACTGGGCCGCGCGTCGGCCACCGGCCGCAAGGCGGTCCAGGCGGCCACTCCCACGGTGAACGATCTCGCGGCGTTCGCCAAGCCGACACCGGAGCTCGCCCAGAACTTGTCGATCGTCCTGCGCGACCTCGACGACCGCGGCCGCGCAGTCGAGCCCGACCCGCGCAGCCCCGGAGGCAAGGGCTACACCGGCCTGGAAGCGCTGCTCCAGTACGTGTTCAACCAGACGCTGGCGATCAACACGTTCGGCCCGCTGGGCCACTTGCTCGCCGTCGACGCGTTCGTCGACCCCAAGTGCACGCCGTACGCGACGCCGCCGACGATCGCGCTCAGCCTGCAGAAGTTCGGGCCCAGCTACCGGCAGTGCTACGCCTGGCTGGGGCCCAGCCAACCCGGCGTCAACGAGCTCGACCCGACCAACCCCCGAGCCTGCGTGCCTGACCCGGGCGGAGCGCCCCCTGGCGATGACGGCCCCCGCACCAGTGCCTGCCGGCTGACGGCGTCGGCGGTCGCCGGCGGCGGCGCTTCGTCCGCGTCCGCGCCTTCGTCTGCGTCGGCGTCGGCGTCGACGGTCAGCGCGGACACGGCCGCGACGCCAGTGGCGTCCGCCGGGCCGCGGTCCACTCAGGCCCAGAGCGGCCAGGCCCGCCGGCTCCTCAGCTACCTGCTCGACCCATGAGACGCCGCAACACCCAATCGGCGTTGCACAACCCCGTGCTGGTCGGCGCGGCAACCGTGTTGGTGCTGCTGGTCGCGGTGTTCCTGGCCTACAACGCCAACACCGGGCTCCCGTTCGTCCCCACCCGGGAGCTGAAGGTCGACATCGCCAGCGGCTCGAACCTGACGGTCGGAAACGACGTGCGCGAGGGCGGCTACCGGATCGGTCTGGTCTCGGGCCTTGACCCGATCCGGCTGGCCAACGGGCAGGTCGGCGCCCAGCTGACCCTGAAGCTGACCCACAAGTACGGCGACGTCCCGGTCAACTCGACCGTCTCGATCCTCCCGCTGTCGGTGCTCGGCTCCAAGTACGTCGACCTGCACAAGGGCAACTCGCCCCGGATCTTCGCCGACGGGGGCACGCTGCCGATCTCCCAGACGCACGTGCCGGTCCAGTTCGACGACATCTTCCAGACGTTCGATCCCCAGACCCGCCGGGCGATCCAGGACAACCTCGTGGGGATCGGCGACACGCTCGCCGGTCGCGGCTCGGCCGTCAACGAAACGCTCGCCGCGCTTCCGGCACTGCTCGGCCACCTCGAGCCGGTGGCGCGCAACCTGTCCGATCCGCGAACTCAGCTGACCCGACTGATCGGGTCGCTGAACACGTTCACGGCGACGATCGCCCCGGTTGCGCCGGTGTTCTCTCGCCTGTTCACCGACATGGCGACGACGTTCGAGGCGCTCTCCCGCGACCCGGCCGCGCTCCAGGACGCGATCGCCGAGTCTCCCTCGACGCTGGCGGTCGGCACCGAGTCGCTGCGGGCGGCCCAGCCGCTGCTCTCAGACCTGACCCGGCTCGGGCGCGCGCTCACCCCCGCGACCGCCCAGCTCGTGCGCACGCTGCCGGTGCTCAACCCCGCGATCGAGGCCGGGACGAGCACGCTGACCCGGACCCCGGCGTTCAACGAGGACCTGCAGCAGCTGCTCGCCGCGCTCCAGCGTCTCGCGGTCGCGCCCACGACCAACCAGGCGCTGAACGGACTGACCTCGACCGTCGACACGCTCAACCCGATGGTCCGCTACCTCGGGCCCTACCAGACCGTCTGCGACGACTGGAACTACTGGTGGACGTACCTCGCCGACCACCTGTCCCAGCCGACCAGGTTCGGCTTCGCCCAGCGCGCGCTGCTCAACCTCGGGGCGCCGTCCGGCGGCGGCGTCGGCCAGCAGGGCGCGACCACGCCGGTCAACGGCACCTCAGGCAGCGACAGCCCGCCGCTGACCGTGTTCGGCGGCAAGCAGTTCCTGCACGCCCAGTCATACGGGGCCGCGATCGACGACCAGGGCAACGCCGATTGCGAGACCGGCCAGCGCGGATACCCCAAGAAGCTCAACAGCTTCGACCCCGAGGGCCGCAACCTGGCGGTCGACCCGCACACGCCCGGCGACCAGGGCCCCACGTTCCACGGCCGCACCCGGGTGCCCGCGGGCGAGACGTTCAGCCGCAACCCGCAGACCGGCCCCCAGCTCCCGACGAACGCGAGCGGCCGATGACGCGCGCACGCCGACGCCGGGGCCTGAGCGCATTTGCTGCCGGCGCGATCGGGATCGTCGTGATCGTCGTGTTCACGTACCTCGCGTTCACGAAGTTCGCCAACCCGTTCGCCAACCCATTCACTGTCCACGCCACGTTCTCCAGCGCCGGCGGGCTGCGCCCGGGGTCGTTGGTGCGGATCGCCGGCGTCAACGTCGGCAGGGTCACCGGCATCGGCAAGGTCTCCGGCTGCGCCCACGACCAGCCGGGCCGGGCGAGCTGTTCGGCCGCCCAGGTCACGATGACGATCGACGACCAGGGGCTGCCGCTGCACACCGATGCCACGTTCGCGATCCGCCCCCGCACGTTCCTAGAGGGAAACTTCTTCGTCGACGTCAGCCCCGGCACGCCGGAGGCGCCGAAGGCGCCCGACGGCCACACGTTCCCGGTCCAGCAGGGGACCCAGGCCGTCCAGCTCGACCAGGTGCTGACCTCGCTTCAGTCAGACACCCGCCGCAACCTGCAGACGCTGCTGGTGCAGTACGGCACCGCCGTCAAGCGCGGCGGCCCCGCGTACAACCGCTCGATCCCGTACTGGCTGCCCGCCTACCGCTACAGCTCGGTCGTCGCCCACGACGCGCTCGGGATCGGCCCACACGACCTGTCGAACTTCATCGCCGCCCAGGGCACCGTGGCCGGCGCGCTGAACGCCAACCCCCAGAACCTGGGCAGCCTGGTCACGGACTTCAACACCACCGCCGGCGCATTCGCGCGCCAGAGCGCTGCCCTGCAGGACGCGCTCGCCGAGCTGCCGCGGACGTTGTCGGCCGCGATCCCGGCGTTCAACGCGCTCAATGCGTCGCTGCCGCCGTTGACCACGCTCGCCGACGCCCTCCTGCCCGGCGTGCGGTCAGCCGGCCCGGCGATCGACGCGACGCTGCCGCTGGTGGCGCAGCTGCGCGCGCTCGTCGCCCCCAGCGAGCTGGGCGGATTGGCGTCCACGCTGTCGGTCGCCACCCCAGCGCTCGCCCGGTTGACCAGCGCGACGATCCCGCTGATGTCCCAGGGCGTGCGGCCGGCCTCGAGCTGCCTGGCCACCGTCGTCCACCCGTGGTCGCAGCTGACCCTGAAGGACCCGCACTTCAACGCCTCCAACGGGTTCCCCCCGCGCAAGGTCTACGTCGAGGCGGTCGACTACCTGCCCGGGCTGGCCGGTGAGTCGCGCAACTTCGATGCCAACGGCGCCTACATCCGCGTGCTGCTGACCGCCGGCTCGTTGACGTACTCGCTGACCCCCGGCGCCTTCGGTCAGGCGGTGGCCCCGTTGGTCTCGACTCAGCCGACGCTGCCGCCGGGCGGAAAACGGCCGCCGCTTGAGCCCACCGTGCCATGCGAGACCCAGACCCCGATCCACGACCTCTCCTCGCCGACGGGCCCGCCCCTGGCGGAGCTGCGATGAAGCGCGCGATCCGCAACCACATCGGCGACGTCGCGGCGATCCTCGGGTTGCTGATTCTGGCCGTCGCGGTCGCCGGCTACATCCTCGAGCACCAGCGGTTCCGCTTCCCGCTGATCACATCGGCGCAGTTCAAGATCAACGCGGAGTTCTCGACCGCCCAGGCGGTGGCGCCCGCCGAGGGACAGGCCGTGCGGGTGTCAGGCGTCCAGATCGGGGACATCGGGGGCGTCAAGCTGCGCGAAGGCCTCGCGGTCGTCACGCTCGACATCAACCAGCGCTACAAGCACCTGATCCACATCGACGCGACCGCGCTGCTGCGCCCTCGCACCGGCCTCAAGGACATGTTCGTCGAGCTCGACCCCGGGTCGAAGACCGCCCCCGCGGTCAAGCCCGGGTTCACGATCCCGGTAGCCAACACGGCCCCAGACGTCAACGTGGACGAGATCCTGTCCTCGCTCGACGGCGACACGCGCGCCTACCTGAACCTGCTCGTCAACGGCGCCGGGCAGGGTCTGAAGGACGGCGGCGGCGACGAGCTCGCTCAGGTGCTCGAGCGCTTCGAGCCCACGCACCGCGACCTCGCCCGGGTCAGCCAGGCGATCGCCCGACGCGGCTCCAACCTGCGCCGGCTGGTCAACTCGCTGGCGCAGGTCAACACCGCGCTGGCCGGGGAACAGGGCCAGATCAGCCAGCTGGTCGACTCGAGCTCGACGGTGTTCAGGGCGTTCGCCTCCGAGGACCAGAACGTCAGCCGAGCCGTCGCCGATCTGCCCGCGACGCTGCGCCAGACGACCGACACGCTCGGCAAGGTGCAAACGCTCGCCCAGCAGCTCGGTCCCACGGCGACCCACCTGCTGCCCGCGGCCCAGGCACTGCCGGCGGCCAACCAGGCGCTCGCCGCGCTGGCCAAGCCGGCCACGCCGATCATCCGCGACCAGGTGCGCCCGTTCGTGGTCGCCGCCAACCCACTGCTCTCAGACCTCACCCCGGCAGCCAACGACCTGGCGAACGCCACTCCCAACTTGAGCGGCGTGTTCGGTGTCGTCAACCACCTCACCAACATGCTCGGCTACAACCCCGGTGCAGGCCAGCACGGCTATCTGTGGTGGCTGGCCTGGCTGGGGCACAACACCCGCACGCTGTTCTCGAGCCAGGACGCCAACGGCCCCTACCGACCGGTGTTCATCCAGTTCAGCTGCAGTCAGGTGAACCTGCTGACGGGAGCGACCTCGCCGTTCAGTCTCGTCGGAAGCCTGTTGAACCTCGCACCGCTGCGGGCGCACTGCCCGGCCACGAGCTGACCCGATGGACACCGGCACCCCCTCAATCACCAAGGTCGTGACGATGGCGCTGTTCGCGCTGTCGTGTGTGGGGCTGCTGTTATTCCTCTGGCTGTCGTTCGGCGGCACGATCCCGTTCAACCCCCAGGGCTACCGATTCGAGGCCTCGTTCCCCAACGCCCAGGAGCTCCCGATTCGCGCCGACGTGCGGATCGCCGGCGTGTCGGTCGGCAAGGTGGTGTCGAAGTCGCTCGATCCGCAGGGCAACCGCACGATCGCCACGATCCAGCTCGACAACAAATTCGCGCCGATCCACCGCGACGCGCGGGCAATCCTGCGCGAGAAGACGATCCTCGGCGAGACCTACGTCGAGATCGCGCCAGGCTCCCAGGATGTCCCGGCGCTTGCCGACGGCGGGATGCTCCCGCGCTCGAGCGTCCAGCCCGCCGTGCAGCTCGACCAGATCTTCGACGCGCTGGACCCGGCCACGCGCCGCGCATTCCAGGTGTGGCAGCAGCAGCTGGCGCTGGCGGTCAAGGGCAACGGCCGGAATCTGAATAGCGTGCTCGGCAACCTGCCGGCGTTCTCGGCCGACGCGACCGACGTGCTGCAGGTGCTCGACGTCGAGCACACGGCGGTGACGCGGCTGGTCCGCAACGGCGGCACCGTGTTCGCCTCGCTCAGCCAGAACCAGTCGGCGCTCCGCAGCCTGATCACCAGCGCGGGCGCGACGTTCGCGACCACCGCGGCCAACAACGATCAGCTCGCCGCCACGATCGAGCAGCTGCCCGAGTTCCTGCGCCAGACCCGAGCGACGCTGGGGCAGGTGCAGTCGTTCTCGCTCGACGCCGATCCGGTCGTCCGGGAGCTGATCCCGGTGGCCGAGCAGCTTGGGCCGACGCTGCGCGCGGTCGGCGCGCTGGCACCCGACCTGCAGCGCCTGTTCGTCGACCTCGGACCGCTGATCACCGCGTCGAAGACGGGCTTTCCGGGCTTTGAGCGCGTGCTCGAAGGCGCCCAGCCGCTGCTCGGGGCGGTCGCCCCGTTCCTGGGGCAGCTCAACCCGATCCTCGACTGGCTGTCGCTGCACCAACAGCTGCTATCTGACTTCATCTCGGTCGGCGCGGTCGGCGTGGCCGCCAAGACCAGCACCTACGGCGGCGCCCTGAAGTGCGGCGCGTCGGCGTCGGCGTGCGGGCACTACCTGCGCCAGTTCTCCCCGGTCGGCCCGCAGACCAGCGGGCTGGCGGCCAAGCGCGACGCCAACAGCCGCGGCAACACCTACCCACCGTCGCTATGGCTCGCCGACCCGCTGTCGTTCTCGGCCGGCGGCAAGTTCCCCGGCAGCTTCACGTTCCCGTCATGGGACTGCACGCAGACCGGCGCGCCCGGGACCGGCGCGCGCCCGGCCACCGACACCACCCAGGCGTGCTGGGTTGCGCCGCCGCTGCCTGGCGCCAAGCCCGGGCAGATCCCGCATCTGCTCGCGGCTCACTTCTCGAGCCGGTAGCCGGATCGTCAGCGGTCGCGGGGGCCGAGTGCGGGCTTGATGTCGACGACCGGGGTCCCGTCGATGGCCTCGAGGTCTCGCACCCGGACCCGCGTCCCCTCGACTGCGCTGATCGTCACCCGGTGCAGCCCGACCGGGTTGGGCCGGTCGGCCGATCGCGTGCTGAACACGCCGCGCAGCGGGTTGGACGCGTCGTCGCGCGGGTGAACCTCGAGCACGTCGCGCCGCGCGCGGTGAAGCCAGGTCAGCACGATCACCTCGTCGCCGGGCTCGAGGTCGCGCACCGCCAAGCGAACGCTCCGATCGAGTTCCAGCCAGGCCTCGGGACCACCCTCATCACCCTGCTTGGGGGCGTCCGCGGGGTTGGTCAGCTCCGAGCGGACCACCCCGATCGGGCGGAGGTCGTAGGGTCCGCCGGCGCCGGGCGGGTCGTTGGTGGTCGTGTGGCGCAGGAGCGGGAGGGTGATGTTGAGATGACCAGGGTGGGGCAGGCGAGCAGGCGGGACGTAAAAGCGACGATATACGTCGCTTTTACGTCCCGCCCCCACCCCCAGGGGTCAAGCAGGCGCTGCTCGGGTTCCTGGGCCGAGCGCCACGGCCCACACGAGCAGCACCTGACACGCCGCGTGGTCAACGACGAAGCGCGTCCGGGGCCCGAGGCTGTGAGGCCCGACGCGGGCGTCGCCGTCGCGCGCGAGCACCAGCAGGTCGGCATCGCCGCAGGCGGCGAGCACCTCGCGCTCCACGTTCCCGCGGCGTGAGTCGATCTCGGCGGGCCGACCGAGGCGCTCGCGGGCGGCCTCGAGCAGCGCCTGGGCCTCCTCGGCGGCGATCGCGCGCAGCGGCGGCCCGGGAGGCGGCGGCGGCCGCCGCCCCAGCAGCCGAGCGGCGCTGCGCGTGGCGAGCTCCTCGACGTCGCTGGGCGCAACGTGCAACAGCGTGACCTCAGCGCCGGCGCCGACCAGCTCGCGCGCGTGGTCGACGCACGCCTCCCAGGTGTTCTCCGATATCCAGATCACAGTGCGCATCACAGGACCTGTAGAGCCAACCACAAGCCGACGGTGCAAGCCAGCAGGACGGCCGGGACGGTCTTCACCCCCAGCCGCGTGAACTCGCCGATGTCGGTCTCCTGCTCGTGGGCGTGGACGATCCGCCGCCACAGCAGCGTTGCCAGCGAGCCGACGTAGGTCAGGTTGGGCCCGACGTTGACGCCGACCAGCATCGCGAGCACCGCTCCGGGGCCGCTGGCCGCGACCACCGGGAGGATGATCAGCGTCGCCGGGAGGTTGTTGACGAGGTTGGCGGCGACCGCGCTGATCGCGGCCACCGCGAGCAACGCCGGCAGCCCGCTGCCGCCGGGCAGCACCGACCGGACCGCGCTCGAGAGCCCGTGGTCGCCGGCCGCCGCGACCACGATCCCGAGGCCGAGCACGAACACCAACAGCGTCGGTTCGGCCGCGAGCAACAGCTCGCGGGGCGCGGGCCGGTAGCGCAGCTCGAGCACGAGCGCCCCTGCCGCCGCCACCCACACCGGAGCGATCCCGACCGCCGAGCTCAGCACGAACCCGGCGAGCGTCGACGCCACCACCCACAGCGCGAACGCCGGCAGCGGCCGCCGCTCGATCTCCCCCGCCTCGGTCGGCGGCCGCCGGAGGTCGCCCGAGAACGACCGGCTCAGCACCACCCACTCGACCGCCAGCGCCAGCAGCCACGGGAGCGCCATCAACCCGCCGAAGCGCGCGAACGACAGGCCGCTTCGGTGAAACGCCAGCAGGTTGGTCAGGTTCGAGACCGGCAGCAGCAGCGACGCCGAGTTGGCCAGGTGCGAGCAGGCGTACACGTGCGGCCGGGGGTTGGTGCGCAGCCGCGCGGCGGTCGCGAACACGATCGGCGTCAGCAGCACGATCGTCGCGTCGAGGCTGAGCACCGCGGTGGTGACGGCGGCCACCACGAACACCATCGCCAGCAGCCGCCGCGGCCGGCGCCGCGACCCCGCGGCCATCGCCGCGCCGAGCGCCTCGAACAACCCCGCCCGCCGGCACCCGTCGGCGAGCAGCAACAGCGCCGCCAGGAATCCGACGGTCGGGCCGAGGTCACTCAGCGCCGACCTCGCTCCCTTGAAGCTGATCGCGCCGGCGGCCACGACCACGATCGCCGCCGCGATCGCCACCACCCAGTCGGGCGCCCACCGCGGCCGGGTGACGGCCGCGACCAGGCAGGCCGCCAGCGCGACCAGGGCGATCGCCTCGTTCACCGCGCCAGCACCGCCTCGGACATCGGCTCAATCATGCCCGTGTGCGGGGAATAGACTCACCGCCGGTGAGCGCCCACGTCCCCAGCGGCCCGCTCACCAGCTCCCGGCGGGGGTCGTTCTGGATCGGTACCGAGCCGGTCAGCGGCCCGTTCGGGACCGTCTCCCGAGGCCCGATGTACGTCGAGTGGGAGGCCCCGGCCGAGCCCTCGGCCGGCCCGCCGTGGGTGCTGGTCCACGGCGGCGGCGGCCAGGGAACCGACTACCTGGCCACGCCCGACGGCCGACCCGGCTGGTCGCGGCTGCTGGTCTCCCAGGGCCACACCGTGTACGTGGTCGACCGACCCGGCCACGGCCGCTCCCCCCACCACCCCGACGTGCTGGGCCCGATGTCGCCGCCGCCGAGCGCCGAGGGCCTGCGCGCGATCTTCGTGCCCCCGGCGCAGGGCCCCGACAGCCACCCGGTCGCCCACCTGCACACCCAGTGGCCGGGCGGCCGCGCGCCCGGCGACCCCGTCTACGACCGGTGGCTGGCGCCGGCGGGACCGACGCTCGCGGACTGGTCGCAGATGCACCGACTCGAGCAGACGCGGCTGGCCGAGCTGATCGAGGGGGTCGGCCCTGCCGTGCTGGTCGCCCACTCGGCCGGCGGTCCCGGCGCGTTCCTGGCCGCCGACGTCCGCCCCGAACGCGTCGCCGCGCTGGTCGCGATCGAGACCGTCGGACCCCCGTTCGTCCGGCGCCCTGACGCCGGGATCGATCTCGCCTGGGGTCTGGCGGCGGCCCCGCTGCGCTACGACCCGCCGGTGGCGGACCCGTCTGAGCTGTCGTTGGTCACGACCGAGCCCGCCGAGCTGGCGCCGGTGCCGCTGACGCTCCAGCGCGAGCCGGCGCGGTCGCTGCCGAACCTGGCCCGCTTCCCGATCGCGGTAGTGACCGCCGAGGCGTCGATGTTCGCGATGTTCGACCGCCACCTGGTCGCGTTCCTGCGCCAGGCCGGGTGCGACGCCGAGCTCGTCCGGCTGGCCGACCACGGGGTCCACGGCAACGGTCACGGGATGATGCTCGAGCGCAACCACGAGCAGGCGCTCGCGGTGATCACCCGCTGGGTGGCGCGGACCCTGGGAACGTAGCCCGGGGTGCGCCTGCGATCCGAACGGATCGTGACCCCATCCGGGGTGATCGGCGGCGAGGTCGCGATCGACGGCGGGCGGATCGCGTCGGTCTCGGAGCAGCCGCAGCCGGGCGGCGGCGACGCGGTCGACCTCGGGGCGCAGTGGCTCGCGCCTGGCTTCATCGACACCCACGTGCACGGAGGCGCCGGCGCGCAGTGCAACACCGCGGACCCCGAGGAGGTCGACGCGGTGGCGGCGTTCCACGCCCTGCACGGCACCACCGCGCTGTTGGCGACCGCGGTCGCCGCGCCGCTAGACGAGCTCGCGGCTAGCCTCGAGGCGATTTCCCGCAGCGGACCGAGCGTGCTCGGCGCCCATCTCGAGGGGCCGTTCCTCAGTCCCCAGCGGCCCGGGGCGATGGATCCCGCGGCGTTCCTCGACCCCGATCCGGACGCGGTCGCCCGGCTGCTGGAGGCCGGCGCCGGCTCGCTGGCGATGATGACGCTGGCGCCCGAGCTCCCGGGCGCCCCGGAGCTGGTCGCCGTACTGGGGCGAGTGGGCGCGATCGCCTCGATCGGGCACTCCGACGCGACCTACGAGCAGGCCGAGGTGGCGGTCGCCGCCGGCGCCCGCTCGGTGACCCACCTGTTCAACGCGATGCGGCCGTTTCACCATCGCGATCCGGGCGTGATCGGCGCCGCGCTCGACCTGCCGCTGGTCAGCTGCGAGCTGATCTGCGACGGGGTCCACGTCGACCCGGTGGCGCTGCGCGTGGCGCACCGGATCAAGGGCACGGCCGGCGCGCGGCTGGTGACCGACGCGATCCAGGCCGCGGGAACGGCCGACGGGCGCTACCTGCTGGGACGGGCGGCGGTCGACGTGTCGGGCGGGGTCTCCCGGGTGGCCGGCGGCGAGTCGCTCGCCGGGAGCACGCTGACGATGGACACGGCCGTTCGCCATGCCGTCGAGTTCCTCGACGTCCCGCCGCCGGAGGCGATCGCGATGGCGTCGCGCAATCCCGCCCGGCTGCTGGGCATCGCCGACCGCAAGGGCGCGATCGTGGCCGGGCTCGACGCCGACCTGGTGGTCCTCGACGACGAGCTGCGCTGCCGCGCGACGATGGTCGCGGGCGAGTGGATCGCGGGGCCTCCCGCGAGCGGCTGAGCCGGCTCAGGTTCCCAGCGGGATCCGCCGCGGCTCGCCGAGCGCGGCACGGCCGATCTCGCCGTACCACATGTCGCGCAGCTGGAGATTGCGGTGCGCCGTGGCCACCGCCATGTCGCGAAAGATCCGCGCGGTGCGCTCGCCGTCTCGCGCAACCGACGCGCCGACGGTCTGGAACAAATCGTCGTCGATCACGTTCCAGCACATCAGCAGCACCTCGCGGGCGATCCCGGCGACCAGCATGTCGTCGCCGTAGGTGTAGTCGATCCCGTCCTCGACGTTCCGCCGGCACAGCTCCATGTGCCGGTCGGCCGCTTGGTACAGCGCGGACTCGGCGGTGGCGATGTGGGTCAGCGCCCGGCCGTAGAAGCGCTGGTACTCGCGGTCCTCGATCCGCGGCGCAAACGGCGGCAGCCCGGTCGTCTTGGTGCGCATCAGCCGTTCGTACTCGTCGACCATGTTGTAGGCGGCGCCGACCGTCACCGCCGCCAGCGAGATCGTGAACACCGACATCGCGCGGCCCGCGTACATCGGGTTGCCGTGCAGCCGTGATCCCGGCGTGCCCCCGGCGACGTTGATGTCGATCATGTTGCCCTGAAGGCCCCAATGCGCCGGGATCCGCGTGTGGTCGAAGCGGATGCTGTGCGACCCGCTGCCCTTCAGGCCGAGCATGTCGCCCCAGTCGTCGAGCATCTCCCACTGCTCCCGCGCCGCGACGAACAGGAGCATCGGAGGCGACCCGTCGCCGCCTGGGTTGGGGAGCATCGCCTGGCCCATGTAGTAGGTCGAGTACGGCGCGCCTGAGGCGAATGCGACCTGGCCGTTGATCTCCCAGCCGTCGCCGGTCGCGGTGGCGGTGCCGACCGGCGCGGCGACCGAGGCCGCGCGGAAATCGCCGCCGGCAAAGATCTCGTCCTGGGCCTCCTGGGGCCACCACGAGCCGACCATCAGCGCGTGGTTCATGGCCAGGCCCATGCACCACGCGGTCGACACGCAGCCGCGGGCGACCTCCTGCACGACGCGCACGTACGTGGGCACGTCGAACTCATAGCCGCCGTAGCGACGCGGCACGTACAGGTGGTAGAAGCCGGCGGCGAGGAACTCCTCGTGCATTTCCTCCGAGTAGAAGGTGCGCCGCTCAGTCTCCTCCTGGTCGGCGATCAGGCGCGGGCGCAGCGCCACCGCCCGGGCGATCATCTCCTCCTCGGTGAGGCCCGGTTCCGCCGGCGAGCGCCCGGCCAGGGCGTCCTCGGAAGCGGTCAACGCCTCAGCCTCCCGCGCTCCGGAAGCCCCCCTCCTCCTCGACCGTCCGCTCGGCCGTCGGCAGCGCCCGGAGGCGGTCGTCGGGGATCGGATCGCCACTCTGCACCGAGAGCCCGTACTTGCCCTCGGCGAGCCTGGTCTCTGCCCGCTCGAGGCTCGCCAGGTCCTTGCGGAGGTCGTCACGCCGCCCCACGTTGTACTCGTCCTGGTAGAGGTCCTCGGTCCCCTCGTCGCCGGGCTCGAGGCGGTCATCGCCCTCGAGCGGGGCGCCCAGGGAAGCCAATGCCTGTTCGATCCGCGTTCGCTCGCGCGCGAGCAGCTGCGCGGCCTCTTCTTGATCCATGCGGGGAAGACTATTCGCTGACCGCGGCCAGGGGCTCGCCGCGCAAATCCAGGATGATCACGGTGGCCGCCGCCGACCCGGCCGCCTGTGCGCTGACCCGTGCGGCCGGCAGGATCGGGTCGACCAGTACCAGGCCCATGAACGAGACGACCGCGGCGAACGCGACCGCCCACACCGCCGTCGGCTCGCGCCTGAACACGCTCACGCCCGGGCCTCCGCCGCTTCACCCTGCAACAGGCCGATCAGCGAGTCGAGCGCGTCGGTGGCGTCGGCGAGGGCTTGCACCTGCGCGTCGGACATGGCGGCGAGGTAATCGCGCAGCCTCTGACTCGCCCGCTCCCGGTAGTTGGCCACCGCCGCGACCCCGTCGCCGGTCAGCGACACGAGCACCACGCGTCCGTCGTCGGCGTGACGCCCGCGCTTGACGAGTCCCTGCTGCTCGAGCCGCTTGACCATCAGCGTCATCGTCGGCTGCGCGAGGCCCTCGAGCTCGGCCAGGCTGGTGATCCGCTGGGGCCCGTTGCTGAGCGTGCCCAGGAGCCCGGCCTCGGTCCGTGACAGCTCGACGTCGAGCTGGCGGGTCAGCAGTCTCACCAGCAGCGAGGCGCGACGGACGAGGTGCCCGGACACGTGCTCGATCTGAGCGGCGCGATCTGTTGTCTGGGGGATCTCGAAATTCATATTGTGTAACTATATTATTTGCGATACAACTTTCAAGCTCGGCCGCGGAGTAGCTTCCCGGCCACGATGGACCTGTCGGCTTACCGGGGGCGGGTGCAGCACGCCGCCGACCGCCTGCGCGGCGGCTTTATCGGCGCGTGCCTGGAGCGAGCGCTCGAGATGGACGCGGTCCAGCGCGCGATCGTGCTCGCCTCCCAGGCGTTCACCGCGGGGATCCCGCTCACGATCGTGTTCTCCGCGCTGACCCCGGGCAACCGCGACGCGGTCGAGCGGCTGATCAACCGGTTTCACGTCACCGGCTCGACCGCCGACCAGGTCCGGGCGCTGTTCCTGTCCGGAGAGGACGTCAGAGGAGCCGCCACCTGGATCGGCGTGGTGTTCCTGATCGGGTCGGCGCTGAGCCTGGCGACATCGCTGCAGAAGGTCTACGAGCGGGCGATGATCGTGCCCCACGTTGGGCTGCGCAACCGCTGGCGCACCGTGGTCTGGCTGCTGCTGACGGCCGCCTATATCGAGTGGTTCATCGCGCTGCGGCCCAACATCTACGACGGCGGCCTGAACATCCCCCTGACGCTGCTCTCGGCCGTGGGGAGCTACGTGTACTGGCTGCTGACGCCCCGGATCCTGCTGGGTCCGCGTCAGTCGTGGCGAAGGTTCGCGCCGGTCGCCGGATTCACCACGATCGCGGTCACGCTGCTCGAGCTCGCCACTCCTCTGTACATGCCCCAGATGATCCGCGACGACGCCGCCCGCTTCGGAATGATCGGCGTGGCCTTCGCGCTGATGTCGTGGCTGGTCGTGCTCTCATTTCTGATCGTCGGCAGCACGGTCATCGCCAGCGAGCTCGGGCGCCGGCGGCTGAGCCTCGTCAGTCCCCCCCAGCGGACGGCCCAGCTCCAGCCGAGCGGTGACGCCGACGCCGAGCAGCAGCCCGAGCGAGGCCAGGTAACAGGTGATTAGGACGCCGGCCAGCATCAGGAACAGCTCGACCGGGGTATGCCCGGCGGTCCACCGCAGGTAGTAGCCCGCGATCGTCGGCGTGATGAGCAGGATCAGGCCGGCGACGGCGCCGCCCGCGAGCGCGCTGTGGCCCCGCACGCTGCCGTTCGCGAGCAGCCAGTAGACGCCCGCGCAGACCAGCATCGTGACCACGATCGACAGCAGCGGAACCGCGATCGCCACCACCGTGGAGTTCAACCCGACCTTGTGGGCCAGCCCGGTCCCGACGGAGGCGACCAGCACCATCAGCACGAGCAGCGTGGTCAGCGCGGCGGCGACCCCGAGGTTGCGCAGCTTGCCGAGCACGATCCCGGCGCCCCGCAGCCCGAGCAGGCGCACCAGGCACCTGGCCAGCACGCCGACCGCGCCCGAGCAGGTCCACAGCATGCCGGCGATCGAGCCCGCGATCAGCAGGGGCGAGTTGCGGCGGGTGCGCAGGATCAGATCCACGATCTGGTCGTGGACGTCCTTGGGCAGGACCTCCGACACCCGCCCCGCGACGTCCTGCGCGCGGGCGTAGTCGCCGAGCACGATCGTGGCCAGGGCTGTGAGCCCCAGGGCAAGCGGGACCAGCGACGACAGCAAGAACCACGACAGCGCGGGGACCTCGTCGCCCAGACCTGACTCCCAGTAGAGGCCGACGAGCTCGCCGAGCGCGCGGCGCGCCGGCCGGAAGATCTTGTGAGAGGGTCTCAATCGGGTGGGAAGGCGCTCCGGCGCGCCGGAACTCGTACGCTACGCGACCCAGCCGGGCACGGTTGCAGCGCGAGATGAATGAGCACGACGACGAGCAGGCCGGCAGCGGCCGCGTGGCCGGGGCGCTGGTCGTGGCCGCCGTTGTGCTGGCCACGCTGGCGCTGATCCTGTCCTACGCCGGTCGCTCGGTGCTGCGCCCGGAGCCGTTCGCCGATCGCGCCGTGGCGGCGCTGCGCGTTCCCGCGGTGCGCGACGACGTCGCCGATCATCTGACCTCCGCAGCGGTGCAGGCCGGCAACGGTGATCTGGTCACGCTGCGGCCGGTCGTGCGCTCGGTGGCGGGGACGATCGTGGCCAGCCGGCCGTTCGCCGCCCTGTTCCACACCGCCGTGCGCAACGCCCACCGATCGGTCGTCGAGGGCAACGGCGGCGCGATCTTCCTGAACGTCGCCGACGCGGCGGTGCTCGTCCAGGGAGCGCTCGAGCGCCTGTCCCCCGACACGGCGGATCAGATCCAGGCCCAGCGACTGGCGGCGCTGCTCACGCTGCATCCAGGCGGCGACCTGATCGAGGTCGTCCGGATCGCCCAGAGGGTCTACGGGATCGCCTGGATGCTGGCGGCGCTGGCCGCCGTGCTGGCGGCGGTCGCGCTGTGGCGGTCGGGCAACCGCAGGCGGACGGCCCGGCAGCTCGGTCTCGGGCTGATGATCGGCGGGATCGGGACCGTTGCGTTCTACCTGGTGGGGATGGCCGTCGCCGCCCAGGCGGCGCCGTCCGGGCGCGGCGCCGTCGCCCGCGCACTGTGGCGAGCGTTCCTCGGAGGTCTGGAGGTGCAGGCGCTGATCCTCGCCGCCGGCGGCGCGATCCTCGCCGGCGCCGTGTCCGGAAGGCTGCGACCGATCGTCGTCGACACCGCGCTGGGGCGAGCATGGCGGACGCTCACCGACCCGACCGCGTCGCCTGGGCGGCGTCTGCTCCTGTCGCTCGTGCTGCTCGCCATCGGCGCGGCGATTCTGCTGGAGCCGGGTCCGGCGGTGACGATCGCCGCGTTTGCCGCAGGCCTGTACGTCATCTCCAAGGGCGTGGAGGGGATCGTTGCCGCGGTGCAGGGTCTGCGTCGGGGTCCCGGTCTCGACGTGACTGCGGCGTCGGGCCTGCCCGCGCGCCGCGGGATGGCGAGCGCGCTGCGGTTCGTTCCCGCGGCGATCGGGATCGCGGCGGTGGCCGCGGTGGCCGCGATCTTGATCTCCGGAGGCGAGGACCAGGCCCCGGCCGCCGTGCCGCTCACCTGCAACGGGTTCACCGCGCTGTGCGACCGGCCGCTGTCTGATGTCGCGGTCGCGGCCACCCACAACTCGATGGCCTCGGTGACGATCCCGACCTGGCGGCTGGGTCAGCAGGACGGCACGATCGCCGACCAGCTCGACGAGGGGATTCACGGACTGCTGATCGACAGCTACTACGGCGAGGCGGTCCGCGGCGGGGTTCGCACGGACCTGGAGAGCCTCCCCAAGCGCGAGCATGCCGTACAGGAGATCGGCGAGCCCGCGGTCGAGGCGGCGCAGCGGATCCACGACCGGCTGAGCACACGTGGCGCCGGCCGGCGCGACATCTTCCTGTGCCACGGCTTCTGCGAGCTGGGGGCGATCACGCTGTCCTCGGCGCTGCACGACCTACGCCTGTTCCTGGTCTCGCATCCCGGCGAGGTCGTGGTCGTGATCAACCAGGACGAAGGGGTCAAGCCGACCGACATCGAGCGGGCGTTCGAGCAGGCCGGATTGCTGGACCTCGTCTACCGAGGGCCGATGGGGCCGTTCCCGACGCTACGGCAGATGATCGACTCAAACCAGCGGCTGGTGGTGATGGCCGAGAACGACGCGGGCGACATCCCCTGGTACCACCTCGCCTACGCGCACGCACTGCAGGAGACGCCGTTCAGATTCACGCGAGCGTCAGAGCTCACCGATCCGGCGAATCTGGCGGCCAGCTGCCGGCCCAACCGCGGCCCCGCGTCGGCGCCGCTGTTTTTGGTCAACCACTGGATCGACACGACACCGTTCCCGCGCGCCTCGCTGGCCGAGATCGTCAACGCGCGCCAGCCGCTGCTCGCCCGCGCCCGCGATTGCGATCGGATCCGCGATCGCCTCCCCAACCTGCTGGCGGTCGACTTCTACCGGCGGGGTGACGTCGTCGGGGTGGTCGACGAGCTCAACGGCGTCGGAGGCGGAGGGTAGATGGTGGAATTGGCCCTCCTGCTGATCTGGATCTGGATCTGGATCGCTGTCGTGCTCGACATCTTTCGCAGCCGTTCGTGCGCGCCAAGGCGAAGGCGCTCGCGACCTGATCGGCGAGACGCACCGCCTTGCGGGCAACGCGAACCGACGATTTCACCGCTCGTAGCGTTCTCTTCGCCAGTTCTCAAAGCTTTCTTACTGGCCCAACCTAGGTTCATGTTCGACTCAAGATCAACCGTGCCGCACGGTCACCGGCGGCGCACAGAAACGGATCAAGAACATGAACACTCCACGTCTGATATCCGCGCTCGCAGTCGCAGGTTCGATTGCGGCCGCGGCGGCGTCCTCGGCGTCGGCAGCGACGACGGAGGGGCAGTCAGCGTCCAGCGCGAACTGGTCCGGGTACGTCGCCGGCGCTAGTTCGGGGACCGCTCCGAAGTTCTCGAGCGTCTCTGGAAGCTGGACCGAACCGAATGTCGACTGCAGCTCCGGCCAGGGCTATTCGGCCTTCTGGGTGGGGATCGGCGGCGCCGGACAGCAGTCCCAGGCGCTCGAGCAGACCGGCACCGAGGCTGATTGCAGCGCCGGCGGCTCGGCCAGTCACTTCGCATGGTATGAGCTCGTCCCCGCGGCTCCCGTCCACATGGACCTGAAGGTGTCGCCAGGTGATCACATCACCGGCAAGGTCACGGTCAACGGCACGAACATCACGGTGTCGGTGTCAAACAGCACCACCGGTCAGTCGGCCACCAAGAATCTGACCATGCAGAACCCTGACACGTCCAGTGCCGAGTGGATCGCCGAGGCCCCGTCACAGTGCGGCAACGGCAGTGGCTGTCAGCCGCTCCCGCTGACCGACTTCGGCACCGTCAACTTCAGCGACGCGTCGGCCACGGCCGACGGCCACACCGGCACGATCTCCGACCCGGCATGGGCCTCAAACCCCGTGCAGCTGACGCCCGGCGCAAGCCAGTTGGGCGACGGCGGCGGCTTCGTGTCCAACGACACCTCGTCGGCCGGCGCGATCCCCTCCGACCTCTCGTCGGATGGCTCGGCCTTCTCGGTCAAGTGGGGCTCGAGCGCTCAGCCGGCTGCCGATTCGGGCAGCTCGGCCGGCTCGGGCTCTGGCTGGGGCAACGGCAGCGGCTCCGCTTGGGGCGACGGCTCAAGCTCCAGCTGGGGCGACGGCAGTGGCTCCGCTTGGGGCGACGGCTCGAGCTCGGGCTGGGATGACGGCTCGGGCTCGTCCTGGGGCGACGACGGTAGCTCCGCTTACGGCGATAGCGGATGGGGCGCGTACGTCCCCGGCTACGCCTACTGGTAGCCCCACTCCACAGGCGCCAAGCACCCGTGCTCCCCGCCGCCCCCGGCGGGGAGCACACGCTTTTCAGGCGCCGGGGAGCGATCTTCACACGATCTTGATGCGCCGACCGCTGATCTCAATCTCCGCTTTACGACGTGCGTCCTACGTTGATATGGACACGAATCGGTCTTCAGGAGCTTTCAGATGGCAACGATCTCAGATACCCCCACCGCCCCCGACACGGCCCTCCCGTCGCCCCCACCGCTGCCGCTGCGCACGCGCGTGTACGTGCACCGTCACGGTCTCACGCACGCGCTTGCGCGCGGCGAGCGGCCAACGACCCGCCCCGAGCTCGCGCTGCGCGCCGCGCAGCTGACCAGCTCGCGTAACCGCCGCGGGGTCGCGCGCACCCTGCGCCGCGCGGTCGACGACGCCCACCGGCCGCCCGTCGACACGTTCCGGGTCGCGCTGATCCGCCGCAAGGCGGTGCTCGAGGCCGAACCCGAGATCCGGGCGATGATCGACCGGCTCGACAGCCCCGCGGAGGTAGACGCCGAGGGCATGGCGATCGCCGACGAGATCATCACCAACGCCAACCGCAGCCCGCTCTACAACCGGAGCGAGCCGGGCACACTGCGGCGTCAGATCAGGGTCGCGACCCAGGCGCTGGAGCCGGCCGTGGCGGCTGCCGCGTAGTCGTGGCCGCGGGGTCGGCCGTCGCCGCGAGCTCGACGAGCTGCGCCAGGCCGTGCTCGATCCCGGCACACAGGACGTCGATGTCCGGGGCGCCGTCATAGTCGCCGCTGACCCCGAAGCTGAGCGCGCCGTCGTAGGAGAAGATCGCCACCGCGACGCGCACGCTGGCGAACAGCGGGATGTACGGGAACGACTCGAGCATCCGGCGGCCGGCCAGGTAGAGCGGGAACTGCGGCCCGGGGACGTTCGTCGTCCCGGTGTTGATGCTGCGCTGCGGCACCCGGCTCGCCGCCCGGGCGCCCAGCGCGAGCAGCATCGGCGGCGCGAACCCCGACAGCGAGGTCAGCACCTCGCCGGCGACCGCCTGCTTTGACTCCTTCAGATCCGCCATCTGCTCGCTGATCGAGCGCAGCCTCCGCTCGGGATCCTCGATCCCGACCGGGAGCTCGGCGAAGATCGCCGACACGCGGTTGTTATAGGTCCCACGCTCGCCCGGCCGGCGTACCGACACGGGTACCAGCGTGCGGAGCACCCGGTCGACGGACTCGCCGCGGGACTGCAGCAACTCGCGGAACCCCTCGGTGATCGCCGCCAGCACGACGTCGTTGACGGTGCCGCCGATCGCGCGGCGGACCTGCTGCACGTCCGACAGCCTCCCCCGCGCCCAGTCCCAGCGGCGATGTGGGCCGAGTGGCCCGTTGAGCGACGACCCCGATGGAATCCCGGCGGCGCCGACGAACCCGATCACTCCGCGGGACGTGTCGACGAGCGTGCCCGCGAGCTCTCGCGGCGACCGCAAGCCGCCGAGCGCCTGGCCGGTCGCCGCGAACGGATTGCGCGTGCGGTCGACGAGCGCGTCGGCCACCAGCCGGGCGGTGCTCGGCCCCGGCCCCGGATCCCAGGCGGACGGCGGCAGCGCCGAAGCGTCGCGCGCGCGATCGAGCACGACCGTCATCAGATCGGTCCCGGCGATCCCGTCGACCATGCAGTGATGGACCTTGGACAGCAGCGCCCAGCGCCCCTGCTCGAGGCCTTCGACAAGCCATAGCTCCCACAGCGGCTTGGCGCGGTCGAGGTTCTGCGACATCACGCGGCCGACCAGCGTGCGCAGCTGCCCCTCGTCCCCCGGCGCGGGCAGCGCGGTGCGCCGTAGGTGATAGCCGAGGTTGAAGTGCGGGTCGTCGACCCACACCGGCTCGGCCAGCGACAGCGGCACCGCCCGCACGACCTGGCGGTAGCGTGGCACCAGTGGCAGCTTGCCCTCGACGATCGCCACGACGTCCTGAAACGGCGGCGGCGGGCCCTCGAACAGGCTGACCCCGCCGACGTGCATCGGGCTGCGATCGCTCTCGATGTGCAGGAACGATGCGTCCTGCGCGCTCATGCGGTTCACGGGAAGAGTCTAAGTGCTCGGACACACCTCGGACTCCGCCTCGGCCCCGCGGAGGTCTACCGTTAGCGGTCGTGCCCGGCCGCGACGCCGAACGAACCCGCCTTCAGGACGACGCCTGGCGCCGGTGGGGCCCGTACGTCAGCGAGCGGGCCTGGGGGACGGTGCGCGAGGACTACAGCGCCGACGGCGAAGCGTGGGCGTACTTCCCCCACGACCAGGCGCGGTCGCGCGCGTACCGATGGAGCGAGGACGGCCTCGGCGGGATCTGCGACGACCGCCAGCTCCTGTGCCTGGCGTTCGCGCTGTGGAACGGGCGCGACCCGATCCTGAAGGAGCGGATCTTCGGCCTCACCGGTCCTCAGGGCAACCACGGCGAGGACGCGAAGGAGTACTGGTGGTACCTCGACTGCACCCCGACGCACTCGTGGATGCGCTGGCGGTACGTGTATCCCCAGGGGGAGTTCCCCTACTCCCAGCTGATCGCCGAGAACGCGCGGCGCGACCGCCAGGCCCCCGAATACGAGCTGCTCGACTCGGGCGCGTTCGACGACAGCCGCTACTGGGACGTGACCGTCGACTACGCCAAGGCGGCACCCGACGACATCTGCCTGCGCGTGCAGGTCCGCAACGCCGGGCCGCAGGACGCGACGCTCGAGCTGCTGCCGACGCTGTGGTTTCGCAACCATTGGTCCTGGGACCCCGAGGCGGTGCGCCCGTCGATCGTCGAGCGCGACGGCAGCCTGGTCGCCACCCACGACCAGCTCGGCACGATGGTTCTCGCCGGGGACGGGACTCCCGAGCCGCTGTTCTGCGACAACGACACCAACACCGAGCGCCTGTGGCGCTCGGCCGGGCCGGAGTATCCGAAGGACGGGATCAACGACCACGTGGTCGACGGCGCGCCGACCGTCAATCCGGCGCGCACCGGCACCAAGGCGGCGCTGCGCTACCGCCTCGACGTCGCCGCCGGCGAGACCGCCGACCTGCGGCTGCGACTGGCGCCCGAGCGGCGCGGCGTCGGCAGGGGCTGGTCGTCGACGGTCAAGGCCCGCGCGCAGGAGGCCGATGCGTTCTACGCCTCGTTGGCGCCCGCCGCCACCGCGGACGAGGCGATGGTGATGCGACAGGCGTTCTCGGGGATGTTGTGGAGCAAGCAGTTCTACAACTACGACGTGACCCGCTGGCTCGACGGCGATCCCGGACTCCCGTCGCCGCCGCCGAGCCGGCTGAGCGGTCGCAACTCCGGCTGGCGGCACGCCTTCAACCGGGACATCATCTCGATGCCCGACAAGTGGGAGTACCCGTGGTACGCCGCCTGGGACCTGGCCTTCCACTGCGTCACGCTGGCCCACGTCGACCCGGAGTTCGCCAAGCAGCAGCTGCGCCTGATCACCCGCGAGTGGTACATGAATCCCAACGGTCAGCTGCCGGCGTACGAGTGGGACTTCGGCGACGTGAACCCGCCGGTGCACGCGCTCGCCGCGCTCGCGGTGTTCCGGCTCGACGGCGAGCGCGACCGCAAGTGGCTGGTGCAGATGTTCAACAAGCTGCTGCTTGGCTTCACCTGGTGGGCCAACGTGAAGGATCCGGAGGGCGACCACCTGTTCGGCGGGGGGTTTCTCGGGATGGACAACGTGGGGCCGTTCGACCGCTCCAAGCCGCTCACCCCCGGACTCGTGCTCGAGCAGGCCGACGGCACCGGGTGGATGGCGCTCTACTGCCTGAGCATGCTGGAGATCGCGATCGTGCTCGCCACCGAGGACCCGGCCTACGAGGACGTCGCGATCAAGTTCTTCGAGCACTTCGCGCTGATCGCCGAGGCGATCAACGACAAGGGCCTATGGGACGAGGCCGACGGCTTCTACTACGACCAGGTCCGTCGGCCCGGCGACCGGAGTGTCTGGCCGGTGCGCACCCGCTCGATGACCGGGCTGATCCCGCTCTGCGCGGTGGCCATCGGTCCGGGCGGCTTGGCCGACCGGCTGCCGGAGTTCTCGGCCCGCGTGCGCGACTTCCTCCGGGTGAAGCCGCAGTACGCCGGCGTGATCGCGCCCTCCGACGGCGACGATCAGGCGGTGATGGTCGCGCTGGTCGGGCACGACCGGCTCCCGCGGGTGCTCGAGCGGCTCGGCGACGAGCAGGAGTTCCTGTCGCCCCACGGTGTCCGCTCGGTTTCGGCGGCCTATCGCGGACACCCGTTCGAGTTCTGGCAGGATGGCCAGGTGGTGGCCACGATCGACTACGAGCCCGCCGAGTCGACCACCTCGCTGTTCGGCGGCAACTCGAACTGGCGCGGGCCGATCTGGTTCCCGGTCAACTTTCTGGTGATCGGGGCGCTGGACCGCTACGCGGCGCGTCTCGGAGACTCGTTCACGGTCGAGTACCCGCGCGGATCGGGCAACCAGCGGACGCTCACCGAGATCACCACCGATCTCTCACAGCGACTGGTCGACATCTTCCTCGCCGACGGCGACGGCCGCCGCCCGGTGTTCGGCGACCGCCAAGAGCCCGATCCGAGCTGGCGGGACGCGGTGTTCTTCCACGAGTATTTCCACGGTGACGACGGCCGAGGCCTGGGCGCGTCGCACCAGACCGGCTGGACCGGCCTGGTCGCCGACATGGTGATCCGGCTCTCGCGCAGGCGCGAGGACGCCCCGCGATGACGCGGCCGGCGCTCGGCGCCCGGGTCGACGGCGACGGCGTCGAATTCGGGGTGTTCAGTTCGGTCGCCGAGTCCGTCGAGCTGTGCCTGTTCGACGACGCCGGCGCCGAGAGTCGCCGGCCGCTCGAGGCCGACGAGGGCTTCGTCTGGCGCGGCCGGGTCGCCGGCGCCGGTCCGGGCATGCGCTATGGCTTCCGCGTCCACGGCCCCTGGGACCCCGCCTCGGGCAAACGCTGCAACCCCGCCAAGCTGCTGCTCGATCCGTACGCCCGCGCGATCGCCGGCAGCGTGCACTGGCACCAGGCGGTGCAGGGCGAGGACCCCGGTGACTCCGCCCCGTACGTGCCGCGCTCGGTGGTGTGCGCCTCGGAGTTCGACTGGGACGGCGACCGTCCGCCCGAGACGGCGCTGCAGGACTCGATCATGTACGAGCTGCACGTCAAGGGCTACACGAAGCTGCACCCGAAGGTCCCGGAGCGTCTGCGGGGCACCTACCGGGGGCTGGCCGAACCGGCCGTGACCGCGCACCTGCAGCGGCTCGGAGTGACCGCGGTCGAGTTGCTCCCCGTCCACCAGTTCGTGCACGACCGCCCGCTGGTGGCGCGCGGCCTGCACAACTACTGGGGGTATCAGTCGATCGGCTACTTCGCGCCCCACAACGAGTACTCGTCAGCCGGCGACGGCGGCCAGCAGATCGACGACTTCAAGGCGATGGTCCGCGGCCTGCACGCGGCCGGCCTGGAGGTGATCCTCGACGTCGTCTTCAACCACACCGCCGAGGGCGATGAGGCCGGGCCGACGCTGTGCTTCCGCGGGCTCGACAACGAGGCCTACTACCGGCTGGCCGACGAGCGCTCGCGCTACGTCGACGACACCGGCACCGGCAACACGTTCGACACCCACCAGCCGCAGGCGCTGGGCCTGGTGATGGACTCGCTGCGCTACTGGGTGCAGGAGATGCGCGTCGACGGCTTCCGCTTCGACCTCGCGGCCAGCCTCGGCCGCGGCACCGCCGACTTCGATCCCCACAGCGCGTTCCTGGAGGCGATCGGCCAGGACCCGGTGCTCGGCGCAGTGAAGCTGATCGCCGAGCCCTGGGACATCGGCTTCGGTGGTTACGAGCTCGGGGCGTTCCCGCCCGGATGGAGCGAGTGGAACGGGCGCTACCGGGACACCGTGCGCGACTTCTGGCGCGGGACCGAGGGGATGCTCGGGGATTTCGCCACCCGCATGACCGGGTCCTCGGACCTGTACGGCCGCGGCCGCCGGCCGACCGCGTCGGTCAACTTGGTCACGGTCCACGACGGGTTCACCCTGGCCGACCTCGTCAGCTACGACTCCAAGCACAATCAGGCCAACGGCGAGGACAACCGCGACGGCACCGACGACAACCGCAGCTGGAACTGCGGCGTCGAGGGCGCCACCGATGATCCCGAAGTGCTCGCGCTGCGGGCGCGCCAGCGCCGCAACCTGCTGGCCACCGTATTGCTGTCGGAGGGCGTGCCGATGCTGCTCGGCGGCGACGAGCTCGGCCGCACCCAGGGCGGCAACAACAACGCCTACTGCCAGGACAACGCCGTCAGCTGGGTCGACTGGTCGCTCGGCGGCGGCGGCGGCGACCTCACCGAGTTCGTCGCCGGCCTTGTCAGCCTGCGGATGAGCCATCCGGCGCTGCACCGGCGGCGGTTCTTCGCCGACGGCGACATCCAGTGGCTGCGCCCCGACGGCAACGAGATGACCGACGCCGACTGGTCGGAGTCGTTCGCGCGCGCGGTGGCCGTGACCTCGTCCACCGGGCCGCTGCTGCTGCTCATCAACGCCTGGTGGGAGCCACTGACGTTCCGGCTCCCCGAGCGGCTGCGCGGGGAATCGATGTCGACGGTGGTCGACACGACGGGCGACGGCACCGCCCTCGACGGCAACGAGCTGACCGTCGGGCCGCGGTCGCTGCTCGTGCTCTCGCGCTGAGCCGCGCTACCGGCGCCGGCCCCGATCAGCCCCAGATTCCCGAGGTCAGCCCGCCATCGACCACGAGGTTGCTGCCGGTGACCCAGCGGGCCTCGTCGGACAGCAGGTAGACGAACGCGTCAGCGATGTCGAGCGGCTCGCCGAGCCGGCCGAGTGGATGGCGGGCCGAGATCGCGGCATCCGCGGCCTCGGGGTCCGGTTGGCCATCGAGGTAGCGCTCCAGCAGTGGAGTGCGCGTGAAGCCCGGGGACACGCAGTTGACCCGGATCGCGTCGCGGGCGCCGTCCAGGGCCATGCACTTGGTGAGCATGATCGCCCCGGCCTTGGCCGCGGCGTAGCCGGCCTGGCCGTGGGTGCCCCACATGCCCGCGATCGACGCGGTCGAGGCGATCGCGCCGCCACCGCCGGCCCGCAGCTGCGGCCAGACCGCGCGCGACATCAGGTAGATCCCCTTGAGGTTGACGTCGAGCACCCGGTCCCAGTCGGATTCGGCGAGCTCGTGGACGGCGCCGACCATCGGGATCCCGGCGTTGTTGACGAGCCGGTCCAGGCCGCCGAGGGCCTGCGCGGCCTGCGAGATCGCCGCCTCGGAGCTGGCGCGATCGGCGACGTCGACCTCGACGGCGAGCTCGGCGCCCAGCTCCTGGGCGACGCTGCGCACCGCGGCCCCGTCGATGTCCAGCAGCGCGACGCGCGCGCCCTCGCTCAGGCAGCGCGAGGCGACCGCGCGGCCGATCCCGGTACCGGCACCGGTGATCGCGATCCGCGCTCCAGACAGACGGTTGCCCGCAGTGACCATCACACCTCACGACGAGGACGTTGGACTGGGCCGGGAAATCTAACGCCCGCGTCCCGCCGCCGCCCGCCCCAGGAATTCGCCCCGAGGCGGACGGCCGCGGTCGGGCTGCGCTTAGTAGGTCGCCTTGAGAGCCACTAGACCTGACCGCGTCGCGCGGCGTCGGCCTTGACGGCGAGGTTCCTCATGAACTTGAAGAACGCCGTCGATTGGCCCCGGAATAGCCCGTCGGCGGTCAGGAACTTCAGCGCCCCCATCGCTGCCCCCTGGGTCTCGGTCGGGCGGATGATCGAGCACTTCGGGAACTTGCGCCGAAGGAAAATCGTCGGCTCGGGCATGATCAAGTTGGTCTGGAACAGCTCCCCGCCGAACGGCGGCGAGTTCAGATCCGGGAACACCAGCCCGTTCGTCGGATCGGTCAGCGGCGGCGCGTTACCGGCCTTGTCACTCCAGGTCTGGAAGTGCATCGTCTCGGTGGGGCCGATGCTGAGTACGACCCGGAGCACCTCGGCATCGGTGACGCGCTGCGCCAGCGACGGGTACAGGCTGGTTCCACCCTGCTCGATCGTGGCGAAGTGAAACCCAGCGGTGTTGGCGATCGCCTGCAGGTGGTTGGCCGGCGCCAGGTCGGCGTTGGTCCGGGGGATGGCCGCGAACTTGCCCTTGAGCAGCCCCGGGACGGCCGGTGGGAGCGTGTCCCCGAAATCCGGGTTCTTGTTGGCGCTGCGATATCGCGTCCACCAGGTCGTGTCGACGGTCAGCTCCATCAGGTTCGTCAGGCGTTTGATCTGCTGGGCGCCGCTGGCCTTACTACCGGGCAGCGTGCGGAACCTGTCGAGGCTCACGGCGCGTCCACCGCGCGACTTCAGGTACGCGTTCAGGAACGTGAAGTGCGTGAACTCGTCCTGGGTGTTGTCGTGGACGTACTGGGCCATGTCCGAGTCCAGCATCGACAGCGCCGCGGTGTAGGCGGCGTTGCCGGTGCCGCCCGGAACCTGGCTGTCCTGGATGCCTCCGAGCTCGTTGTACTGCTGCCAGAGATCGGTCTCCAGGATCTCGGCCGCGGACAGGAACCGGAGGATCGCCTCGTCGCCCTTGGTGAGGCGCGTGCGCGCCGCCGCGAGCGGCAGGTCGGCGAAGAACTCGGCACCCAACGCTGTGGCCCCGGCTCCGACGAGGAACGCGCGGCGACTGCTGACGTGGTTGCGGCTGGCGGGGACCGATGAGGATTCAGTGCTCATGTGATGCTCCAAACGTGAGTCGGTATTACGGTCGCTGTCAGCTCCTCCTCCCCTACTCCGAACGGGTCAGGGCCCGCGGGCGCGGGGAAATTCGAACAGCTCGATTTGGTGGACGATCACGCGCATCCTCCGGAGCGGAGGAGTCCAGGCCTCGAGACTCCGCTCCTTACCGCGCATGACGCCGCAAGGCGGTGGATCCTTCCGTGTCGCGTCAGATCGTGATCGCCGGCAGGGCCGCGCCGGTGATCACGGGGCGATTACGACGGCCCGGCCCGACGTCCCCGTCAGGGCGGTCTCGAGCGCGGACGCGGCCTGGTCGAGCGGGAACATGCAACCGACCTCGATGTTCAGCCGGCCGTCGGCCAGCTGCTGGGCGAGCCGCTCGAGCTGTGGCCCGTCCGGCCGCACGTACACGGTCGAGATCGCGATCCCGCGCTGGGCGTCGGGCGGGTCCGATGTGATCGTCGCCAGCCGACCGCCGTCGCGAACCGCGCCGATCGCGGCGGCGGCGCCGCCGGGCGCGGCGTTCACCGCTGCGTCGACGCCGAGTCCGCCGCGCTCCCGCGCCCGATCGACCCACTCGGGATCGTGGTAGTCGAGCACGTGCGCGGCGCCCAGCGACTTCAGGCGCTCGTGGTTGGACGGGCTGGCGAGCGCGGTCACCTCGGCGCCGAGCATCGCGCCGAGGTTGACCAGCAGGCTGCCGCTGACGCCGCCGGCGCCGTTGACGAGCAGCGTCTCCCCGGCCCCGATCCCCAGCGTCTCCCCCAGCACCTGCTCGGCCGTCAACGCCGGGACCGGGAACGCGGCGGCCTTGTCCCACGGCACCGCGGGGGGCTTGCGGGCGAGTGTCGCGGCGGGGGCGATCAGCTGCGGGGCCCAGGTGCCCTGGTCGCGCAGCGGCAGCGGGTGGGTGAGCACGTCGTCGCCCTCGGCCCAGCGTCCGGCATCCGCACCGACGGCGACGATCACGCCGGCGGCCGCGGTGCCGAGCGCCATCGGCGGCGAGATACCGACGTCCCACTCGCCGTCGCGGACGAACGCATCCCAGTTGGCCACGCCGGCCGCCCTGACGTCGATCAGCACTTCGTCGGCCGCGAGCGCGCGCGGGTCCGCGACGTCGATCAACTCGACTGGATCCGACGCCGCCCTGATCCCGGCCGCGCGCATTACTGCACCGTACAGGGAGCGGCGTCAAGGGCAGGCGTGTGCCGGATGGGAATTCGGCGTAGCTTCCCGGCCATGGAGCTGCAGGCGGTGATCTTCGATCTCGACGGGGTACTGGTCGACTCCGAGTCGGTGTGGGACCAGGCACGGCGCGGCGTCGTCGCCGACAACGGCGGCACCTGGAAGCCCGAGGCGACCACCGCGATGATGGGGATGAGCTCGTCGGAGTGGTCGCGGTACCTGCACGACGAGCTCGGCGTCGCGCTCGAGCCCACGGAGATCAATGCGCGCGTGGTGGCGCGCGTGCTCGACGCCTACCACCACGATGTGCCGGTGCTGGCGGGCGCGGCGCAGACCGTCGGGCGGCTTGCCTCGAGGTGGCCGCTGGGGCTCGCCTCGTCGGCCAACCGCCCCGTGATCGACGCCGTGCTCGAGACCACCGGCCTCGCCGACCGCTTTGCCGCGACGGTCTCCGGCGACGAGGTGAAGCGCGGCAAGCCTGCCCCCGACGTGTATCTGGCGGCCGCCCGCAAGCTCGGTGTCGACGCCTCGAAAGCGGCGGCGGTCGAGGATTCGAGCAACGGCCTGCGGTCCGCGGCTGCCGCGGACATGGTCGTGATCGCGATCCCCAACCGCGAGTTTCCTCCGGACGACGACTCGTTGGCGCGGGCAGACATCGTGCTCGACTCGATCGCAGAGCTGACGCCCGAGACGATCGACCGGTATACCTCGGGACCGCGATGAGCACCGGCCAGAGCGCACCGGCGAGGACGATCGTGCTGATCCACGGCCTGTGGATGAGCCCGCTGAGCTGGGAGCACTGGATCGACCGCTACAGCAAGCGCGGCTACGAGGTGCTCGCTCCCGGCTGGCCCGGCATGGACGTTGACCCCGAGCAGCTCCGCGCCGACCCCACCCCGATCGAGCACCTGGGAATCGAAGAGATCGTCGACCACTACGACGGAATCATCCGCGACCTCGACGCGCCCCCGATCATCATCGGCCATTCGTTCGGCGGCGCGTTCTGCGAGGTGCTGCTGGACCGCGGGCTGGGCGCCGCCGGGGTGGCGATCGACGCCGCGGCGGTCAAGGGGATCGCCCGGCTCCCGTTCGCGCAGCTGAAGTCCGCCTTCCCGGTGCTGAAGAACCCCGCCAACAACCACCGCGCGGTGCAGCTCTCCGCCGAGGAGTTCCACTACGCGTTCACCAATGCGATGAGCGAGGAGGACTCGCTCCGGGTGTACGAACGCTACGCGGTCCCCGGGCCGGGACGGATCCTGTTCCAGGGAGCGTTCGCGAACTTCAATCCGCACGCGGCGACCCACGTCGACTTCGCAAACGACGATCGCGCGCCGCTGCTGCTGATCGCCGGCGAGCTCGACCACACCGTGCCGGCGGTAGTCGACCACTCCGCCTTCAAGCACTACGGCAAATCCAACGCGGTCACCGACTACAAGGAGTTCCCGGGCCGCTCGCACTTCATCATCGGCCAGGAGGGTTGGGAGGAGGTCTCCGACTACGCGATCGACTGGGCCGAGGGGCAGCTGGAGGCGCGGGCAGCGAGCTGATGCAGTCGCCGATCACGCACATCGCCGCCGGCGCTGACGGCACCGACGAGGGCCGGGACGCGGTCGCGTTCGCGGCCGCGCTCGCCGACGGCACGGGCGCCGGGCTGACGCTCGTGCGGGTGTTTCCGACGACGCTGTTCCCGGCGGCCGGGATCACCGACCGAGCGACGCTGCGCGAGCAGGCCGACGCCGGCCTGCGCCACGATCGCGACGCCCTGGCGCCCGAGGCCCTGCTGCATTCGGTCGCAGACCTGTCGGTGTCGCGCGCGCTGGCGCACTTCGCGGAGCGCACCCACGCCGGCCTGGTCGTGATCGGCTCCTCCCCCACCGCCCCGGAGCAGCGCACGGCGATCGGTCGGCGAGGACGGCAGCTGCTGCACGACGTGCCGTTCGCGATCGCGGTCACGCGGCGGGGGCTCGCCGAGCAGCCGTTCCGGCTGCGCCGGATCGCGGTCGGCGAGGACGGCGGTCCCGAGGCGCAGGTCGCCAAGGCGACCGCAATCGAGCTCTGCCGCGCGTCGGGCGCGACGCTCGTGATCGCCAGCGTGATCGACGACCGCTACCCGCTGATCGTTGGGGCGGTCCCGTCCTCACTGCCGGACTTCGAACGTGCCTGGGCCGGGGACCGCGCCGCCGCCGAGGCCGAGCAGGAAGAGGCGGCGTCCCAGCTCGACATCGACGCCGAGGCGCACGCCGTGATCGGCGATCCGGGACTCGAGCTCCGGCGCCTGTCAGATCAGGTCGACCTGGTCGTGGTCGGCTCGCGCCGCTGGGGCCCGATCGCGCGGACGGTCAACGGCGGGGTCGGCGAGACGCTCGTCGCCGACGCGGGCTGCTCGGTGCTGATCGTGCCGCGCCCCGACGATCAGGCCACGGGCTAGCCGCTAGCTGCCCTGCGCCGCGGCCGCTGCCTGGGCCCCGGGCGCCAGCTCGACCGGGCGCATCTCCACGCCGGCCGCCGCATACGCGTCGGCAGCATCGAGCGTCTCGGCCTCGAGCAACGCCCGGGCCAGGCTCTCCAACTGATCGCGGTGCTCGCTCAGCAGCTGCGTGACCTCCACGTGCGCCTCCTCGACCAGCCGCTTCACCTCCTCGTCGATCAGATACTGCGTCTGCGGCGAGGTCTCGCTCGCGCCCGGGAGCAGCGGCCCGCTGCCGTTGCTCGGCAGCACGGTCACCGGCCCGACCTTGTCGCTCATCCCCCACCGACCCACCATCTGGCGAGCGATCTGCGTCAGCTGCTGCAGATCGGACTCGGCGCCCGTGGTGATCTTGTTGTAGACCACCTCCTCGGCGACGCGGCCGCCGAGCGCCACGTTGATCTTGGCCTCGAGGTCCTCGCGCGAGTACGACACACGGTCGGCGTCGGGCGTCGAGAGCGTCACCCCGAGCGCCATCCCGCGCGGGATGATCGACACCTTGCGGACCGGATCAGCGTCGGGGGTGAGCATCCCGACGAGCGCGTGGCCGGACTCGTGGTAGGCGGTGCGCTCGCGATCCTCGGGGCTGAGGACGATCCCGCGCGGGGCGCCCAGCAGGATCTTTTCCAGCGAGTCGGTGAAGTCCGACCCATGCACCTTGTCGTGCTGCCGGCGCGCGGCGAGCAGCGCGGCCTCGTTGCACAGGTTGGCGAGGTCCGCGCCGACCATTCCGGGCGTGGTCGAGGCGATCGCGTCGAGGTCGACGTCGTCGGCCAGCGGAATCCCGCGAGTGTGGACCTCCAGGATCTTGGCGCGGCCCGCGCGGTCGGGAGGCTGCACCGCGACCCGCCGGTCAAAGCGCCCGGGGCGCAGCAGCGCCTGGTCGAGGATCTCCGGGCGGTTGGTGGCGCCCAGCACGACGACCGCCTCGGTTGAGTCGAAGCCGTCCATCTCGGTGAGGATCTGATCGAGCGTCTGCTCGCGCTCATCGTTCGAGCCGACGGAGATCGACCCCTGGCGCGAGCGGCCGATCGCGTCGAGCTCATCGATGAAGATGATCGCCGGGGCCGCCTCCTTGGCCTTGGCGAACAGGTCGCGCACCCGCGAGGCCCCCACGCCGACGATCGCCTCGATGAACTCCGACGCGGCGATCGAGAAGAACGCCGCGTGAGCCTCGCCGGCGACCGCGCGCGCCAACAGGGTCTTGCCGGTCCCGGGCGGGCCCGACAGCAGCACGCCGTGGGGAATCCTCCCGCCGAGGCGCTCGTACGGAGTCGGGTCCCGGAGGAAGTCGACGATCTCGGTCAGCTCGGCCTTGGCCTCGTCGATCCCAGCGACGTCGTCGAAGGTGACGCGGATCTTCTCGGGGTCGATCCGACGCGCCTGCGAGCGCCCGAAGTTGCCCAGCGCCCCCGCCGCGCCGCCCCCCGACATCGCCCGCCGGGCGAGCAGCACGAACAGGCCCACGATCAGCAGCGTCGGGCCGAAGCCCAGCAGCAGCTCGAGCAGCAACGGCGTGTGTTTCGAGGTCGACTGGGCGTTGACCTGGACGCCCTTGGACTGGAGGTCCTGGGTCAGCTGGGTGTTGTTCCAGAACGTCGGAACCTCGGTCGAGAACAGCGTCGTCGCGGTCGCCTTGGAGTCGCTGGGCGGGTACTTCTGCTTGCTCTTGAACGTGCCCTTGATCGTGTCCCCGGTCGACTCGATCGACTTGATCTGGCTGGCGTTGAGCTGGTTGAGGAAGTACGGGCTGAACGGCACCTTCACCCGGGGTTCGGACGACGGCTGGAAGATCAGCACCGACAGCCAGTTGATCGCCAGCAGCACCGCGACGAAGATCCAGAACCCCATCCACCGGTGCGGCGGCCGCGGCTTGTGTTGGTCGGGGGTGCCGCGGCCGTCCGGGGCGGGCGCCACCCGCCAGCCCTGCTGGTCGCGGGGCATCGGCGGCGCCGGCCCCGACTTCTGGGCGGTCCCGGAGGTGTCGGTGCTGTGTGCGGTGGTGTCGGCGTCGGGAGGCGTGCTGAGCATTATCGTGCAGCGGGGTCGTCGCACCCGTTACTTCGCGTACGTCTGGATGTCGGAGTCGAGCGTCCCCTGGGAGTCGTACTGGCCGGTGTGCACGTAGGCGACCTTGCCCGTGGAGTCGATGAAGATCGTCGTCGGCAGCCCCTGGACGATCGCGAGCGAGTGCAGGTCGTCGAGGCTGGCCTGGTAGCTGGGGTAGCTGACGGGGTGCTGGGCCAGGAACGACTGGGCGTCGCCGGCCGAATCGTTGGTGTCGGCGCCGAGGAACGCGACCCTGCGGCCGTAGCGCGCCGACGCGTCGGCGAACAACCCGAACTCCGAGCGGCACGGCGTGCACCACGACGCCCAGGCGTTGATCACCACCGGGTAGCCCTTCAGCGCCCCGAGCCGCTGGGTCAGCGCGCCCGTGGACCCGAGCAGCTTCGAGGACTGCTGGTGCAACGCCGCCAGCGGCGCCGGCGAGCCGGCCAAAGCTCGCTCGGTGGCGCGAGCGCCGGCCGGCGCCTCGGGCGCCCGCGAGAGCGCGGCCCGGACGTGCTCAGCGAGCCGCTTTGGGCTCAGCCAGCCGGAGCTCGACACGTCCCAGTACCACAGGATCTGGCCGCTGGGCGAGGTCAGCACGAACCACGGCTGGCCCTGGACCTCGTAGCCGTCGGCCACGCGTCCGTCGCCGTCGACAGCCACCGGGTAGGCCAGCTTGCGCCCCAGGCCGCCGAGGAACGACGGCAGCGCGGCCGGCGACGGCTCGACCGCTCCCTCGTCGACAGCGGTCAGCGGCGGCAGCTTCGAGCGCGCGGCCGAGGACTGGTAGCCGTCCAGCCGCTGCAGCTGCCCGGCCAGGCTGGTCACCCCGCGGTCCCAGGTGGCGAAGAACAACAGCAGCCGCGGCGAGCGCCCCGCGCCCAGCGCGACGGTGCCGCCGCCCGGCCGCGGCAAGTTGATCGGGACGGTGGGGCTGATCCCCGAGATCCGGGAGTAGGACACGTCCGAGCGGACCTGCGGGTGGTCGGCCAGCAGACCCGACACCTCCTCGGCCAGCACCCGGCCGAACTGCCCAACGGCGGCGTAGGACTGCTGGGTCAGGTAGAGCTTGGCCAGCCTGCCGTCTGGATCGATCACGAACACGGCGGGCGAGTGGTCGACCTGACGCTGGCTGATCTGGACGCCGATGCTGTAGGCCTTCCACGTTGCCCTGAGCTCGGCGATCGACCCGGTGAGGAAGCGCCACTGGTGCAGCATCCCGTGGACCTCCGAATAGGACAGCACGTCCTCCAGCGAGGTCGCCTTCGGGTTGGCGTCGACGCCGAGCAGCTGGACCTGCTTGCCGGCCGAACCGAGCATCGCCTTGGCCTGCACCATCGCGCTCGTGGTCAGCGGGCAGATCGTCGTGCACTCGGAATCGTTGAACGCGAGCACCACGACCTTGCCGCGGAACGAGCTCAGCGAGACCCGCTTGCCGAACTGATCAGACAGCGTGAAGTCGGGGGCGCGGCCGCGCAGTTGGGTGCCGGAGTCGAGGTTGGGGTTGCTGGCCAGCGCGTCGATCTGCGTCGTCTTCGGGGACGCGAGCACGCCGAACGCCACGATCGGGACGCCCGCGGCGATTACCAGGAACGCCGCGACCGGGATCCCGAGGCGCAGTGAGCGACGCGGGATCGTCATCCGGGCCGGGTGCGCTTGCGCTCCTCGCCGCCGGCGCCTGAGCGCGTACCGGGCCCCGACCCCGGCCGCAACCAGCGCCACCACCACGCCCAGGAAGATCAGGACGTTGTCGTTGCTGCCGTTGTTGGACGGGCTGGCGCCGCCCGCTGACGGCTCGCCGCCCGCAGACACGCCCCCGCCGGCGGCCGGTATCGCCAGCTTGATCCCGGCGTCTGACGCCAGCGACTGCACGGCCGTCTGAGCGGCAGTGGCGAGGCCGCTTCCCCCCGGCTTGATCGGGACCTTGTCGAGCGCCCGGTCGGCATCCGCCGAGGAGTGTCCGGGCCAGTTGAAGCCGATCCCGTTGGGCATCACCACCAGCAGCCGCCCCTTGTAGGCCAGCGACAGCTCGAGACCGAGGAACCGCGCGTAGTTGCGGGGTTGGCGCCACAGGCCGGTGACCGCGCCGAGATCGGTGCGGCTGGAGATGATCGCCACCCGAACGGGGAATCCGGCGCGGGCCGCCGACCGCAGGAGGCCGCCGAGCTGGGACTGCTGGGAGATCGACACGCCCGAGTCCCCGCCCAGGAACAGCGGCTGGTAGACCAGGACGTCGCTGCCGGGGTCGCCGTCGGCGCGGGCGACCGACGTCGGGATCATCGCCACCAGCACCACCAGCAGCCCGAGGGCGCAACGACACACGCTCGAGCCGCGGTTCCGCCAGGCGGCTCGAGGGCCCATTAGACCTAGCTCCATCGGCCTCGATGCTACGCCCTGGCTTGACTACACCACCCGCCGCGCAACAATCCAGGGACGCCGTCGGCAGATCACAGGAGGGAATCGATGAGCAGCGACTACAGGCTTGGCTACGGGACCCACGCCACTCCCGAGGACGGGCGCTGTGCGATGGAGTGGGTGAGCTACCTGGCCGGCGAGCCCCACAGCGACCATCCGGGGTGCGTGAGCCCAGTGTTGCGGGCGTTCTGCATGACGCTCAACGACAGCCTCGAGGACACGCCGCGCCAGCGGCTGCGGCCATATCTGGCCCGTACGATCGGCACCGCCGACGACGGCTTCGACGAGACGCGATCGTGGATGGCGCTCGACTGGCTGATCCGCACCTACGCGCCCAGCTGGCTCGCGATGGCGGGGCTGGCCGGATCGGCCCACCGGCTCGACTCGCTGGCGCCCGTCGTCGACTCCACCAGCCTGCAGAAGGCGCTGGCCGAGCTGACCGTGGCCCGGCGCGACGCCCGCATGGCATGGTCGTCGGCCCTGGGCGCGGCCCGTGCCGCCGCCTGGGCCCCGTGGGCGGCCGGCCGAGCGGCGGCGCGCGAGGCGGCCTGGGCCTCGGCCGGAGCGGCGGCCTGGGCGGCTGCCCGCGTAGCGGTCGGCGACATCGCCGGCGACCGGGCTCGGGCAATCGCGCGTGAGATTGCGGGCGACGCGGCGGCGACCGTCGCGCGAGAGGCCCGCGCGGGCGCGAGCCGGGCGGCCGCGCGCGACGCGGCTCGGGCCGCGCTGGCGCCGACCGTCGAGGATCTGCAGCGATCGGCGTTCGAGCTGCTCGACCGCCTGTTGCCGACGGTTCCGCTGGCCGCGCCGGTCGCGCAGGACGCCGATCTGGTGTGCTTCGCACCGGCATTCTGAACACCCGCCCCCACCACTACGCCCGCGGCTCGTAAAGGGCTACGCTCCCCACCGCAGTTGCGGTGAGGGGCGTTTGCTTGAGCGATTCCACCCGAGAGCGTGCAGGTATTGAGGCGACCGAGCCCGCTGGGGACGGCCGATCGTTCATAGGCCACGTCGCGCCCCTCCGGGGAGCTCCCCACCCGCGACACCGGCGCGTCGGCAAGCACACCGACGGGGGCCACGACCTGTCGGTGATCGGGGGCCTGGCGGCGCTGAGCCTCGACGCGATGTCGAGCGTCGCCTACGGGCCGGAGGCGATGGTGCTCGTGCTGGTTGCCGCCGGCGCCGGCGCCCTGAAGTACACGGTCCCGATCACCGTGGTGATCACCGGGATGCTCGTCCTGCTGGTGCTCTCCTACTCGCAGGTGATCGCGGCGCACCCCGAGGGCGGCGGGTCCTACGCGGTCGCGAAGGTCAACCTCGGACGGATCCCCGCGCTGCTGGCGGCCGCGTCGCTGGTCGTCGATTACGTCCTCACGGTTGCGGTCAGCCTTTCCGCGGGGGCGGCCAGCCTGGCCAGCATGTTCCCATCGCTGTCGCACGACCTGCTGGAGGTGTGCCTGCTCGAGCTGCTGATCCTGACCGCGGTGAACATGTTCGGCATCACCGAGTCGGCGAGGTTCCTGATGCCGCCTGCGGCGGTGTTCCTGGTCAGCATCGTCGCCCTGCTGATCATCTCGCCGTTTCACCCGCATCCGGTCGCAATGGTCGGCACCGCCGAGCCGATCCACGCCACCGAGGCGGTTGGGCTGGTGCTGCTGCTGAAGGCGTTCGCCGCCGGCTGCTCGGCCGTCACCGGCGTCGAGGCGATCGCCAACGGCGTCCCCGCGTTCCGAAAACCAAGGGTTCGAACCGCCCAGCGCACCGAGATCTCGCTCGGCGTGATGCTCGGGATCGTGCTGATCGGGCTCGCGATCCTGATCCGCGCTCACCACGTCGTGCCCCGCGGGGGCGTGACCGTGCTGGCCCAGCTGACGGCCGGCGCGTTCGGCACCGGCTGGGCGTTCTACGTCTCCAACCTCGCGGTCACGATCGTCCTCGGCCTGGCCGCGAACACGAGCTTCGGCGGGCTACCGGTGCTGATGAGCATCCTCGCCCGCGACCACCGTCTCCCCCACGTGTTCTATCTGCGCGCCGAGCGGCCCGTGTACCGCTTCGGGATCTTCTCGCTCGCCGTGCTGGCGGCGCTGCTGCTGGTCGCGGTCGACGCGGAGACCAACCGGCTGATCCCGCTGTACGCGATCGGCGTGTTCGTCGGGTTCACGATCAGCCAGATCGGGCTCGTGCGCCACTGGAACCAGAAGCGATCGCCCCGCTGGCGGCTTCGGATCGCGCTGAACGGGACCGGCGCGGTGATGACCGCGATCGCCGTCGTGGTGTTCCTCGTCAGCAAGTTCACCGAGGGCGCCTGGGTGGTGGTGGTGACCGTGCCGCTGCTGATGCTGCTGTTTTCGCGGATCGAGACCTACTACGCCAAGGTGGCCTCCGCGCTGCGGCTGGGTAGGACTCCCGATCTCCCGATAAAGCGCGAGAGCGTTGTGATCGTCCCTACCTCGACCGTCAGCACACTCACCGAGCTGACCCTGAACGCGGCGCTGTCGCTCGGGAACACCGTGATCGCGGTCGCGGTAGCCGGCGACGAGGAGGAGCGCGAGCGCCTTCTGGACGACTGGAGCATGTGGAAGTGCTCGGTCCCGCTCGAGGTGATCATCGATCCGCACCGTTCGCTGGTGCGGACCGTGACCAAGTACGTCGACTCGGTCGAGAACGATGATGTGACCGTGACCGTGCTGATCCCCGAGCTGATCCCCAACAAGCGCCGCTACGAGATGCTCCACAACCAGCGCGGGCGCATGCTCGAGACCGCGCTGAAGTCGCGGACCGACGTGCTCGTCGCCACCTACCGCTACCACATCCCCGAGGACTGAGCGGGTGGCCTCGGCTCACGGAGGCGACGAAGACGACAACGGGCGGGAGCTGCCGCGATGGGGCACGGGCCGCGTCGAGGCGTTCAGCGACGGGGTGCTGGTACCCCGACCGGCCGTGATCGCCTACTTGTTGGTGGCCGTTCGCAGCGCGCTCGTGATCGGCGCCGGCGGACGGCTCAGCGTCCCCTGGGTCTCCAAGCAGGTCAGGCGGATACCGGGATTCCGCTGAGCCGCCCGTGCGCGGCGAGCGTGGCCAGCGCCCGCAGCGTGACGATCCCGCGCCACTCGACCGACTGCCCCGGAGACCAGCCCAGCCAGTCGAACATCCAGCCGCCGTCGTCCTGCTGAGCGCGCTCGAGCGCGTCGAGCTCGGTCTCGATCTGGCCGTCCTCGAACAGGGCCCGGCTGCGGCGGCCCGGCCGCTGCGACAGCTCCAGCGGGCGCAGCCGCTCGTCCTCGGTCCCGCCCACGACCGCGATCGAGCCGTCCGGTCCAATCCGCGGTGCCAGCCGCTCGATCGCTGCCCGCGCGCGCGCGTCGTCGGGCACCTGGTCGAGGAACTCGAGCGCGAACTTGACCGCGTATCCGCCGACCTCCCCGGGGCCCTCGAGCCGCGACCAGCACCAGTCGGTGCCGCGCTGCAGCCAGGGATCGTCGGAGTTCGCGTCCCAGAGCACGCCCGCGAGCGCGAACGTCAACTGCGAGCCGCCGTCAGACGAGACCATCCACGGTCCCCGCGGGTATCCGGCGGCGGTCGGCATCACGAACGGCACGCCGCCGTCGGGACCTGCGATCCCGTCCAGCCAGGCCGCCGCCTCGCGCACCAGCGGCTCGTCGAGCCGGCCCACCGAGGCAAGCGCCTCGAGCGCATGCAGCACGGCTGCCGGCTCGCTCTCGGGCCCGCGGACGTCGGGCTCGAGCGCGTGGCCGAAGCCACCGTCGGGATTGCGATAGGGGCGCAGCGCGGCCACCACCGCGGCGCCCGGCGCGCCGTCGAGCAGCGCCGCGAGCCGGTGGCGCTCGAGCACACGTGCGTTGGCGTAGATGAACGTCCGGGCTGAGTCGAGGTCGATCGTCATGCGCTCAACCTACGCCGCTGCGGGGGCGCCGTCTTGAACGAATCGGACGTGTCCCGCCGCGGCGATGGGCTCAGAGCTCGCCGGAGGCGATCTCCGCGCCCTCGGCCAGCGCCTGCAGCTTGAGCCATGCGACATCGGGATCGACCTGCGAGAAGCGGATGAACGTGTCGAAGCCGCAGTCGGTGCCGCCGATCACCCGGTCTGAGCCGACGATCCGCCCGAGCTGCACGAGCCGGTCTGCCACCAGCCGCGGGTGCTCGATGCAGTTGGCCTTGACGTCGATCACGCCGAGAATCACCGACTTGTCGTCGGGTAGGTCGATCTGCTCGAACACCCGCCACTCGTGGGCGTGGCGCGGGTTGGCGCCCTCGACATAGATCGTCCCGGCGTTGACCCGCAGGGCCTCGCCGACGATCTCGTCGAGCGCCACGTCCTTGTGGTGCGGGCCGGCGTAGTTGCCCCAGCAGACGTGCAGGCGAACCTGTTGCGCCGGGATCCCCTCGAGCGCGGCGTTGAGCGCGTCGACGGCCAGCGGCAGGTGATGGTGCCAGTCGCCGACGCCGCTGCCGACCGAGCGGCAGTGGGCGGCCATCGCCATATCCGGGGAGTCGATCTGCAGCTTGAAGCCGGCGTCGGCGATCGCCCGGTACTCGTACGAGAGTGCGTCGGCGAGCGCGCCCAGATAGGCCTCGTGGGAGCCGTAGTGCTGGTCGGGATAGTTGAACGCGATCTGGCCGGGACTGATCGCGCCCATGAACGCGGTGCCGGGATCGGCGTCGCCGAGCGCACGCTTGAGCCGGTCGACGTCCTGGTGCACCGCCTGCTTGTCGCGCAGCTCGACCGGCCCGACGCAGTTGGAGAACACGATGTGGGCCATCGACGGCGTGTTGAACAACCGCATCGCCAGGTTGGGGAAGTCGGCGACGTCGTCGGCCTGGAACTCCGAACGGCCGTCGAATCCGGAGAAGCGCTCGTTCACGTACGTGCTGAAGCCGGTCTTCGAGAGCTCACCGTCTGAGACCACGTCGATCCCAGCCGCGCGCTGCTTGGCCACCACGTCGGCGACTCCGGCTTCGATCTGTTGCTGCAGCTCGCCCTCGTCCACGTCCTGCCCGTCCAGCCGGGCCCAGATCATGTCGGCGAGCTGGTCCGGGCGGGGCAGGCTCCCTGCATGCGTGGTCAGGATTCGATCGGCCATGGCGCCACCTCGGGTCGTGTGTCGTGACCGTGGCCTTCTATCAGACCCCGGCGAGCCGCTGCACCGCTTCCCACAGGCGCTCGCTATCGGCGTCTGACTCGCCGCTCCACGGCAGCACGTGGGTGGGGCGACGGGCGTGATCGAGCCAGAAGCCGCCACTGACCTCGCCGGCGGGCGCGGACGCCCCCAGCCACACGATCGTGTCCGCGCCCTGCTCGGCGGTGCGCAGCAGCGGGCGCATCAGCTTGCGAAACGCGGGCAGCGAGTCGCGCAGCCCCGGCGTGTCGACCCAGCCCGGGTGCATCGAGTTCACGACCACGCCGGTCCCCTGCAGCCGCTCGGCCCAGCGCTCGGTGAGGACCACCTCGATCCGCTTGCTGCGCGAGTACGCCACCGCGCCGCGGAAGCGGCCCTCAGCGCTCTGCAGGTCGTCGAGATGCAGCCCCTGCGTGTACATGCCGCCCGAGGAGACGTTGATCACCCGCGACGGCGCACTCGATTCGAGCAGCGGCATCAGCAGCGTGGTCAGCAGGAACGGGCCCAGCACGTTGATGGCCAGCGTGAGCTCGATCCCATCAGCCGACACCGAGCGCTCGCGGGTAAGCACGCCGGCGTTGTTGACGAGCACGTCGAGCCGCGGCGACCGCTCGGCGAACTCCCCGGCAAAGCGCCTGACCGAGCTCAGCTCGCCGAGATCGCAGGTCGCCACCAGCAACTCGTCGCGGCCGGTCCGCTCGGCGATCCGGGCTCGGGCGCGCTCGCCGCGCTCCGCGTTACGCACGACCAGCCAGACGGTGGCGCCGAGCCGGGCGAAGCCGGCCGCCGCGGCCTCCCCCAGCCCCGAGGTCGCGCCGGTCACGATCGCCACCTCGCCATCCATGCGCCGCAGCTCGGAGTCATCCCAGTGCGGGCTGCGCAGGGCGTAGCCGAGGCGGGTGTAGCTGCCGACGACCGTGCGATCGAGCACGGCGTCGGGCAGCGAGGCCGAGCCGGTGCTCACGCCAGCTCGCCGCGCGCGAACAGTAGGGGCGCGGTCCGCACAGCGAAGCCCTCGCTCGCCGGACGCCACTTCGGCTTGGCCAGCAGCAGTTGCACGTCGCAGATCCGCCGCTCGGCGAAGCCGGCCTCGCAGTAGGCCAGGTACAGGGTCCACAGCCGGCGGAAGCGCTCGTCGTAGCCCAACCGGGCCAGCTCCGCGGCCTTTGCGGTGACGTTCTCCCGCCACTGCCGCAGCGTCGGCACGTAGTGCGCGGTGATGTCCTCGAGATCGACCTCCTGCAGGTCGGTCTTCCGCGCCAGGTTGCGCGCGATCACCTCCAGCGAGGGCAGGCAGCCGCCCGGGAAGATCCGGGTATTGATGAACGTCCTGGACGCCTTCTCGACCTCGTAGGCGCGGCCGTCGATCGTGATCGCCTGCAGCAGCATCACCCCGTCGGGCGCCAGTAGGTCCGAGCATTTTGCCAAGAACGTCCCGAACTGCCGCCAGCCGACCGCCTCGATCATCTCGATCGACACGAGCTTGTCGTAGCGGCCGGCGAGATCGCGGTAGTCCTCGGTCAGGACGGTCACACGGTCGGAGAGCCCGGCATCGCGGACGCGCTTGTTCGCGTACTCGTACTGGTCGCGCGAGATCGTCGTCGTGGTCACGTGGCAGCCCCGCGTCGAGGCGGCGTAGACCGCGAGGCCACCCCAGCCGGTGCCGATCTCGATCACTCGGTCGCCCGGCTCCAGCGCGAGCTTCTCGCACACGCGCTCGAGCTTGGCCGCCTGCGCCTGCTCGAGCGTCATCCGCGCGTGCTCGAACACCGCGCACGAGTAGCTCAGCGTCGGATCGAGCATCCGCGCAAACAGCTCGGTTCCGAGGTTGTAGTGGGCCGCGATCTCGCGGCGGCTGCGCGCGCGGGTGCTCGGCGAGCGCAGCGCCGCCAGCCGCTGAACCGGGGACAGCAAGGGCCCCAGCACGGTGCGCGCCCGATCGAACCCGGTCGCGTTGACGGCCGCCAGCCGGATTACCGACACCACGTCGGGCGAGTCCCACAACCCGTCCTCGTAGGCCTCCGCCAGCCCGCGCGAGCCGCGTAGCAGCATCTGCCAGGCGCGCCCGGAGCGAACCTCGAGGGTGGCCGTCGGCGCCCCCGCGCCAAACCTCCGGCGCTTGCCCGACTCGACCACAACGAGGCTCCCGACCGCGATCCGGCGAAGCAGCAGGTAACCGAGCAGGCGGGCGATCCAGACGATCACGCCGACTGCGTCCTCGGGTGCGAGTGCACGTGCGCGCCGGCGAGCTTGAGCCCCACCGCGTGGCCGTAGATCAGCGCCAGCACGCGCACGGTGGCCATCGGGTAGCGCAACGTCAGCCATCGGGCGGAAGCGCGCGTCAGCTCGCGCCGCTTCAGCGACAGCGTCGCGTCGAACGCCCGCTCGCCGGCGTCGCGGTTCTCGATGTGCACCGACAGCGTCTGGGCCGGCGCGGTCGCGCGCGCCAGGTAGGTCTGCTCCATCGGCATAAACGGCGACACGTGCATGGCCTTGTCGAAGCTACCTCCGAGCACCGGTGAGCCGGCGGCTGCGATCACGTATCCGTGGCGCTCGCCCCAGGGGGTGTTGGTCACCTCGGTGAGGATCGCCTCGACCTGCTCGCCGTCAGCGGACATGCAGTAGTAGAAGCTGACCGGGTTGAAGCAGCGCCCGAACGACCGCAGCTGGGTGAGTAGGCGGATCGGTCCGCGCGGGCGCGCGCCGGTGTGCGCGGCCACGGTGTCGCGCACGGCGTCGGTCAGCGGCAGCGACGGGTCGCCGTGATAGTCGCGGCGGCGGAAGCGCAGCAGCCCGGGGCGCGAGCGCGCTAGGCGCCCGCCGAGCAGTGCCGGGAGCTCGTCGAGGTCGACGTACACCATCGCCAGCCGGTGGGTGAATTCGTTGACAGGGTGCAGGCGGCGGTGGCGAACCGTGCCCTCGTAGATGCAGCTGGTCGTCACAGTCGGCCACCCAAGCGCGCGGCCACCCGCGCCGCGCTGGCGACCCCGTCCTCGTGAAAACCCCAGCCCCAGTAGGCGCCGCAGTAGCTTGTGCGGTTGCGCCCACTGATCTCTTCGTTGCGGCGCTGAGCCTTGACTCCCTCGCGAGTGAACACCGGATGGTCATAGGTGATGTTGCGGATCACCTTATCTGGATCGATTTCAGAGGTCCGGTTCAGGGTGACGCACAGCTGGGTATCGGTGGTCAGCGACTGCAGCCGATTCATGTGGTATGTGACCGTGGTCCGGTCCCCGGGCTGCTCGAGCAAGTGGTAGTTCCAGCTGGCCCACGCCCGCCGGCGGCGCGGCAGCATCCGCGCGTCGGTGTGGACGACCACCTCGTTGGCCTGGTACGGGATCGAGCCGAGGATCTCGTGCTCGCGGTCCGACGCATCGGCCAGCAGCGACAGCGCCTGGTCGGAGTGGGTCGCGAACACGACTTCGTCGAACCGCTCAGGTTCGCACCCGCGCGCGCTCAGCAGCACGTGATCGGGATGGCGACTGACCGACTGCACCGGCGTGCTCAGCCGCAGGCGGTCGACGAACGGGCGCGTCAGAGCCTCGACGTAACGGAACGAGCCGCCGTCGATCGTCCGCCAACGTGGTCGCCCCAGGAACGACAGAACCCCGTGGTTGTCGAAGAACTCGGCCAGGAACCGAGCGGGGAACGTCCACCGCTGGTCGGGATCGGCCGACCACACCGCCGATACCTGCGGGACGATCAGCCGCTCCACGAACGGGCGAGAGAACGCGTTGCGCTCGAGCCACTCGCCGAGCGAGATGTCGCTGTCGTGTTGATCGAGCAGCCTCCGGGCCTGCCGGTTGAAGCGCGCCAGGTCGGCGACCATCCTGTGAAACCAGGGCGTCACCAGGTGCGCGCGCTTGGCGAACAGCCCATTGGGCGAGCCGCTCGAGTATTCGAAGTCGCCCGTTCCGTCGCTGACGCTGAAGCTCATCACCGACGGCTGCGACACCACTCCGAGGCGCGCCAGCAGCCGTTCGAAACGGGGATAGTTGCGGTCGTTGAAGACGATGAAGCCGCTGTCCACGTGCAGCGTCTCGTGGGCGGTGTCGACGCGGATCGTGTTGGTGTGGCCGCCGGGATAGTCGCCGGACTCGAACACTGTCACCTCGTGGTCGCGGTGCAGGAGGTACGCCACTACGAGGCCCGACACGCCCGCGCCGACGATCGCGATCTTCATCGCTTGCACCTGGATTCGCCGGTACCGGACACGTCCACCGGTTCGCATGGGGGCGGCGAATGGATCACTTGCTCTGGGTCGCTGCGCCGCTCAGATAGGCCAGCATCCGATGAGCCTGCTTGACCGCGGAGCGGAGGTCGGGGGTGGTGAGCACCGCCGGCTCCTCCAGCGCGGCGACGAGCTTGCGTGCGACCTGCGGCGCCAGCGGCCCGATCAGGTCGGCGGCGATCGACGCCGCCGCGAACGCCACCTCGGGCTCGGGCGACCACAGCACCTCGAATCGCCGCTCGGCGTCCGCCGGCACGCCGCCCGGCTCCGGGATCTCCCAGCCGGCCAGGGAGGACGCGGTGCCGGGAGCCTGGAACACCACCGCCCACTCGCGCGCCAGCGGATGGTCGCGGCGGATCGGCACCTCGATCGGCCGTCCCGGGCGTTCGCCGAGCTGATCGAAGTCAGCCAGCACGACCGCGACCCTCGCGGTCCGAGCCAGCTCCTCCCAGCGCGCCGCCGACAGCCGGTAGAACGCGGCGGTCTGGAAGCTGCCGATCACGACCCCGGCGCTGCCGCGGGCGCAGTGCTCGTCCTCGATCGCGCGCGACAACGCGAGCATCGCCGACTTGTTCAGTGTCATCGGTTGCAGGTCAGGGCGGCGCTGCGCGAGCCCGGCGAAAATCGACGCCGGCTTGGAGGACTCGCCCAGCGCGCGGCCGATCGCCGCCGCCAGCGACAGGCCCTGCTCGCGCTGGCTGATCACCGCGCGGACCAACGCGACGTCGGTTTCGCTGTAGCGGCGGTGTCCGCCGGGGAGTCGAGCGGGTACCGGGAAACCATGGCGCGCTTCCCACATCCGCAGGGTGGCAGCCGGCACGCCGGTGCGCTCGGAGAGCTGTGTCGTGGTCAATCCGGTGCCGGCGATGACGTTTGGCTCGGTCATTCAAGGGAATAGTACATGATGTTGAGCAAACTTCAACAGTCCGTTATATTTGTCGTGACCCCGAGCCGAATCGATGCTCAAATACCCGTCAGAGGAAGGCAATGCGCATAACCGTCACCGGCGCCACCGGAACGATCGGCGGCGCCGCAATCGAAGCGATCCGCTCGCGCGGCGACGAGGTCGTCGCGCTGGTGCGCGACCCCGCGAAGGCGCGGTCCAAGCTCGGCGCCGGCGTCGAGCTCCAGTCCTGGCCGGACCCCAAGCAGGGTCCCCCGCCCGCGGCGGCGCTCGAGGACGCCGACGCGGTGCTGCACCTGCTAGGAGAGCCAATCGATCAGCGCTGGAGCGACGACGCCAAGCGCGAGATCCGTGACTCCCGCGTGCTCAGCACGAGATCGCTGGTCAGCGGCCTGGCCGCGGTCGACGCCGGGCGCCGTCCCCGCACGCTGGTGTCGCAGTCGGCCGTGGGCTACTACGGCGCCCACGGCGACGAGCCCGTCGACGAGTCGACCCCCGCGGGCGGGGACTTCCTCGCTGGAGTCGTCCGCGACTGGGAGCGCGAGGCGTCGGCGGCGGCGGACGCCGGCGTCAGGGTCGCGTGCACGCGGACCGGCGTGGTCCTGTCCCCCGAGGGCGGGGCGCTGGCCAAGATGCTGCCGCCGTTCAAGCTGGGCGTGGGCGGCCCGGTCGCCGGCGGGCGCCAGTACGTCCCGTGGATTCACCTGGACGACGTGATCGGGGGAATGCTGCGGTGCATCGACGACGACCGCGCGCAGGGCGCGGTCAACCTGTCGGCGCCGTCCCCGGCGACCAACGCCGAGCTCTCCCACGCGCTCGGGCGGGTGCTGCGGCGCCCCGCGTTGTTGCCGGTGCCGGCGTTCGCGCTCAAGGCGCTGTACGGCGAGATGGCGGTGATCGTGCTCACCGGGCAGCGAGCGATCCCGAGCAAGCTCGAGCAGCTCGGCTACACCTTCAAGTTCCCCGAGCTCGAGCCGGCGCTGCGCGACGTCCTCAACGGCTGATGGGCTCGGTCGCGCTGCTGTGGCTGCGACGGGATCTGCGGGTGACCGACCATCCCGCGATGGCAGCAGCACGCGAGGCGGCCGACTCGCTGGTGCCGGTGTTCTGCTTGGATCCGGCGCTGCTGGAGGGACGGCACCGCTCGGGGCCGCGGACGCAGTTCTTGCTCGAGTGCCTGCGCGACCTCGACGGCTCGCTGCGCGGGCTCGGCAGCCGGCTGGTGATCCGCGAGGGGCCGCCCGAGCGCGAGCTTCCGGCGCTGGCCCGCGAGCTCGACGCGCGCGAGGTTCACGTGACCGCCGACGTCGGGCCGTACGCCCGGCGCCGCGACCGGGCGGTGCGCGACGCGCTTCGCCGCGCCGAGGTCGAGCTGTGCTTTCACCCCGGGCTGTTCGCCGTCGACGACCCGGCGGCGATCCGCACCGGGGAGGGGCGGCCATACGTGGTGTTCACCCCCTATCACCGAGCGTGGTCGCAGGCGCGGCGCCGCGATGTCCTCGGCAGACCCCGGTCGCTCTCCCCGGCGCCGTCGCGGCTGCGCCAGGGACAGATCCCGTCGCTGGAGAAGCTCGGCCTCGAGCAGACGGTCTCGGACCCGGCGCCGGGCGGCGAGCACGCCGGCCGGAACGTGCTCAGCTCGTTCCTGTCAGACCGCGTGGGCCGCTACCGCGACCTGCACGACACGCTCGCCGACAGCGGGACCTCGATGCTGTCGCCGTACCTGCACTTCGGCTGCCTGTCGGCGCGCGAGATCGAGGCGCGTCTGCCGACGGGCGGGGCCGGCGCGGGCGAGTTTCACCGGCAGCTGTGCTGGCGGGAGTTCTACGCCCAGGTGCTGCGCTCGTTCCCGCGCAACGCTCGTGCCGAGCATCAGGACCGCTACCGGGGGATGAGCTGGAGCCGCTCGCGACGGCGGTTTGACGCCTGGTGCGAGGGCCGGACCGGCTATCCGGTCGTCGACGCCGCGATGCGCCAGCTGCAGCGCGAGGGCTGGATGCATAACCGCGGGCGGCTGATCGTCGGCTCGTTCTTGACCAAGGACCTGGGGATCGACTGGCGCTGGGGCGAGCGCTGGTTCATGCGACTGCTGCTCGACGGCGACGAGGCCAACAACAACGGCAACTGGCAATGGATCGCCTCGGTCGGCGTCGACCCGCAGCCGGCCGCGCGCCGGATCTTCAACCCCGCTCGGCAGTTCGAGCGCTTCGATCCCGACGGGGTGTACGTTCGCCGCTACGTGCCCGAGCTCGAGCGCGTGCCGACCGGTTACCTGGCCGAGCCGTGGACGATGCCCGAGTCCGTGCAGCAGGACTCCGGCTGCGTGATCGGCCGCGACTATCCGGAGCCGATCGTGGATCACGCGCAGGCTCGGCGCGACGCGCTCGAGCGCTACGCCGCGGCCCGCTGATCAGCCCAGGTAGCGCTCGACGGTCCCGGGGTCGCGCAGCTCAGCGCCGTCGGGGTCCTGCCCCGCGTCGCGCAGCGCACGCCGCTGACGCAGGTAGTCCCACAGCTGGTCGAGCTCGACCCGGATCGCCTCGAGCCGCTGGGCGTCGGCGCCCACCTTCTCGTCGCGCTCGGCGTTAGCCGCCTCGGTCTCGTCTTGGCGCAGACGGCGCTCCTCCTGCTCGAGCTGCTCGATCCGCGCCTGCACCTGCTCGTCGTTCAGTTTTGGCATGTGGGGAATCCTAGAGCCGGGCCGCGTGGCCCGGTCGCGAGCAGCAGGGGACGATCCAGGGGCGGAGCGGGACTCCGTGATGAATTTGGTCTGTATATGCGACCTTTTTCATCACGGACCGCCGGATTAGAATCCGGGCGTGTGAGCGCCGGAGCACATCGAGCACGGCAAGATCTCCCGCGAGCAGGCCGCGGACCTCCGGGTGCGCGACGTGATGTATCTGGCCCCGAAGACGATGGCGGCGGCGACCACCGTCGGCGAGCTGCGCGACGAGTTCGCGCGCCGGCCGGGGATGCGCACCGCGCTGCTGACCGACGGCAACCACTTCCTCGGCGCCGTCGAGCGCGGCGACCTGGAGGAGGCCGGCGACGCCCACGCGCCCGCGGCCGAGTTCGCCCGGCGCCGGCCCGAGTCGATCGGACCCGATGACCCGGCCCCCGACGCCCTGGCCCGGCTCGACGCCTCCGACGACGGCCACCGGCTGGTCGTCCTCGACGAGGGCGGCACCGTGCTGGCCGGACTCGTGTGCCTGAACTCGGCGCGCACCCACTTCTGCCTCGACCGTTGACCGCGCCTACAACGAGAACCAACCGGCCGCGTCCCGCGCCACTGCTCCCGCATCGGTCAGCGGAGCGCTGACGAGCAACGGCGTCGCTCGGGGCGGCGGCGGCGCCGACTCGGCGGCGACGTTGACCACGCAGGCGAGCGTTTCGCCGCGCCGGAACGCCAACGCACCCGCGGGCGCGTCGAGCCACTCGAGCACCCCGTCGCCGAGCTCGGAGCGCTCGTGCCGGAGCGCCAGCGCGCGCCGATAGAGCGCGAGCATCGATCCGGGGTCACCGGTCTCCGCCTCCACGGTCAGCGACGCCCAGTCGACCGGCTGGGGCAGCCACGGCGGCGCCGAGGCGCCGTTCGGGCTAAAACCGAACGGTGGCCACGAGCCCGACCACGGGATCGGCACTCGGCAACCGTCGCGGCCCCGGTTGGTGTGACCCGACATCTCCCAACCGGGATCCTGGAGCACCTCGTCGGGCAGGTCCTCCACCTCGGCCAGCCCGAGCTCCTCGCCCTGGTAGACGTACGCGCCGCCGGGGAGCGCCAGCATCAGCAGCGCGGCCGCACGGGCTCGTCTGCGGCCGAGCTCGAAGTCGGCGGAGCGTCCGACCAGGTCCTGGAGCCGGCGGATCGGCCCGTCGTCCTGCGGGCGCGCGTAGCGCGACACCTCGCGCACGGTGTCGTGGTTGGACAGGACCCAGGTCGGCGGAGCGCCAACCGCCTCGTGGGCGTTGAGCGCGTCCACGATCGCCTCGCGGATCGCCGGCGCCCGCCATGGCGCCAGCAGGAACTCGAAGTTGAACGCGGTGTGCAGCTCGTCCGGGCGGACGTATTGCGCGAGCCGCTGCGGATTGTGAACCCACGCCTCGGCGACGAACACCCGCGGGGGATCGTAGGCGTCGGCCAGCGCGCGCCAGCGGCGGTAGATCTCGTGGACCCCGTCGCGATCCCAGTGGGGATGTTGCACCCGCGCGACGCCGGGCGGCGGCCAGATCGTCGGGCCCACGTCGGGCAGGCCGGCGGCCTTGACCAGGCCATGGGCGACGTCGATCCGGAACCCGTCGACCCCGAGGTCAAACCAGAACCGGATCGTCTGCTCGAAGTCGGCCCCCACCTCGGGGTTGGTCCAGTCGAGATCGGGCTGCTCGGCGGCGAACAGGTGCAGGTACCACTGGCCGGGGCGGCCGTCGCCCTCGGTGACTCGCTTCCAGGCGCTCCCGCCGAAGTTGCTGGCCCAGTCGTTTGGCGGCTGGTCGCCGTCGCGGCCCCGTCCGTCGCGGAAGATGAACCGCGCGCGCTCGGGCGAGCCCGGCGCCGCCGCGAGCGCCGCCTGGAACCAGGGGTGCTGATCGGAGACGTGGTTGGGGACGATGTCGAGAAGGACGCGCAGGCCGAGGTCGTGGGCCTCGTCGATCGCCGCCTCGGCGGCTGCCAACGTCCCGAACGCCGGCTCGATCGCCCGGTAGTTGGAGACGTCGTAGCCGGCGTCCTTCATCGGCGACGGGTACCACGGGTTGATCCAGATCGCGTCGGCACCGAGCTGCGCGATGTGGGGCAGGTGCGAACGCAGCCCGGCGATGTCGCCCACGCCGTCGCCGTTGCCGTCGGCGAAGCTGCGGATGTAGACCTGGTAGATGACCGCGCTGCGCCACCACGCGGTTGCGGCCGGCGGCCGCCGCGATCTAGTCGAGCTCAGAGCTTGTACTCGCGCAGGCCGGACCAGTACTGCTTCGCGCACCAGCGCTCCGCGCGCCACAACCCGAGGCCGAGGGCGAGCAGCAGCACGCCGTATCCGGCGAGGCCGCCGAACGCAGCGCTGACGATCGGCACGAGCGCCATCAGCCAGCAGAACGCGGCCACCCAGGCCAGCGGGCGCCACGGCAGACGCCACCGATGTGGTTGCGACGGCGGCGGCTCAGGGGGCTGATCGGGGGGCTCCCAGCCACTGTCATGAATCAACCCGAATACCAGCACGACCCGAGTAACGGTAACACCGGGGAGTGGCGGCGCAAAGCGCCTCAGCCGAGAGCCGCGGCCAGGCACCAGACCGTTGATCCGTCGTCCGCAATACCGCTGCGCGCCAGCCCGGCAGCCTCGAGCTCGGCCAGCGCATCGCGAAACGCCGGATACGGGACAAGTCCCAGCCTGGTCAGCGCCCGGTAGCCGATCCGCTCGTACAGGTCCGACGTACTGACCGGGTCGGTCGACAGCCCGGCGAGGAGCACCGACTCGCGCGACACGGCCTGAGCCTACCCGCGTGTCCCGATTCGACGAACGCCCTCGACGGCCTATCATCAGCCCGAATCCGCGTCGGCCCGTCGGGAGCTCGCGATGTCGTTCAGGGACACCGGACTGCCTCAGCAGGATGCGCAATCGGACTTCGCCCGAGAGCGCCGGCGACGCGCGTTCGCGAAGGCGGTCGCGCGGCTGCGGTTCGAGCCCGACGACGTCGGCACGATGCTCCCGTTCGAGGAGGTCGTGGCCGCGCTCGGGCGGGTCAGCGAGCGCGACGCCGGCATCCAGGAGATACGCCTGGACTCGATCGTGGGGACCGTCGAGCGTCGGCGGGGCGAGTTCGATCGCGACTTCCGTCCCACCTCGTCGGGCGTGCGCACCCGCTGGGAGCGGATCGCCACGGCGCGCCGGCGGGGGACGACGATGCCGCCGATCGACGTCTATCGCGTCGGCGAGCTGCACTTTGTCCAGGACGGGCATCACCGGGTGTCGGTCGCCCGCGCACTCGGCGACACTCACATCGAGGCCCACGTCCGCGAGGTGCGCACGGCGCTGGGCGCCGAGGCGCAGCTGCGCCTGCGCGACCTTCCGCTCAAACGCCACGAGCGCGTGTTCAACGAGCGCGTCCCGCTGGCTCCCGAGCTGCGGGCGCGGATCAAGCTGTCGGATGAGTGGCGCTACGCGCAACTGGGAACGCTCGTCGAGTCCTGGGGCATGCGCGCCAGCCTGGCGCGCGAGCGGCTGCTGTCGCGGGGGGAGATGGCCGCGGCGTGGTTTCACGAGGAGTACGAGCCGGTGGTGGAGGCGCTGTCGGAGGCCCACGCGGGCGGGGGCGGCACCGAGACCGAGCGCTACCTCCGGGTTGCGATGCTGCGCTACCTGCTGCTGGCCACGCACGAGGGGACCGACGAGATCCTCGACACGCTGCTCGGCACCGCGCCGCCGCCGGCCGCCAGCGAGGACACGATGGTCCACCTGATCCTCAAGGACATGGGCTGAGCCAGGGGCGATTCTGGTCGGAGGCGACGGAGCTCGCCTTTGACCGCGCCTCCTGGCGCTGATGGCTTCTACGACCGGCCCGATTCCGGGCATCCAGGTCGAGAACGTGGTCTAGGAGCCGATCGTCGCGGTGGCTCAGCCTGATGCTCCGCGGCGCCGAGGGGTCGGCGTCAAACACCACCTCCGCACCGACCGCCTGCTGACGCTGTGGGAGGACTTGCCGCTGGTGTCGATCGCCCTGGACACCCGCGCGCGCATCGAGGCCTTGCTCGACGACGTGCTCGCGGTCAAGCGCCACGGCCTGGTCACGCTCGAGCGCGCGCGGATGCTGACAGGGTCGTCCGGGCCGGTCATGCTCGCCGAGCAGGTCCACGACGCAACCAAGCTGACGAGCTACGTGGGCCGCCAGGAGCGCGGCGGCGGCGTGCCGGCCTTCGTTGCGATCTGCGATCTCCTGCGTCGCCGCGAGCTCGCGGGCGCGACCGTGCTGCTCGGCGTCGACGGGACCGTGCACGGTGGTCGCAGGCGCGACCGTCGCTGACGCTCGAGCGCGTGCGCGTGTGCAGGCGCGACGGCGAGCTCCCGGCCCGCCACGTCTCGCTCGTGCGGCGACTGAGCCAGTCCGGCGCCGCGGGCGCCACTTGCGTGCGCGGGGTGTGGGGATTTCACCGCGACCATGCCCCCCACGGCGACCGGCTGCTGCAGCTGCGTCGCCGCGTCCCGATCGTGACCACGATCGTCGACACGCCCGAGCGGATCGCCGCGTCGTTTCAGATCGTCGACGAGCTCACCCAGCGCTCGGGACTGGTCACCAGCGAGATGGTCCCGGCGATGGCGGCGATCGCCGACGGCGTGCGGCACCGCGGGGGCCTGCGCCTGGCCCACCACAGGTTCTGAACGCCCGCGCCTGCTACGTTCAGGGGCAGCGGTCGACGCCGTCGGCCGCGAGGCAGCTCGCTTGGGTCCCGCAGATCAGCGGTTCGGGTCAGCAATAGCCTCCCGAATCGTTCGCGGCCCTCAGCGCCGCCAAGGAGTTGTGCATGTCCAATCAGTCTTTCGCCGAGCTCGGCGTATCAAGCGCGGTCGTCAACGCGCTTTCCAGCGATGGGATCACGGAGCCGTTCGAGATCCAGCGCTCGGTCATCGGCGACGTGCTCGCCGGGCGCGACGTGCTGGCCAAGTCGCCTACCGGGTCTGGCAAGACCCTCGCTTTCGGGGTCCCGATCGCCGACCGAATTGCCGCCGACAGCCGCCGGCCGGCGGCCCTGATCCTGGCGCCCACGCGCGAGCTCGCCACCCAGATCGTGGATGACATCCGCTCGGTCGCCCGCGCCCGGGCGCTGCGGGTCACCGCCGTCTACGGCGGGGTCGGGCTGCATGCCCAGTCCAAGGCCGCCGCGGGGTCGCACATCCTCGTCGCCACCCCGGGCCGGCTCGAGGACCTGCTGGCCCGCCGGGCGTTCGATCTCCGCGCGATCAAGATCCTCGTGCTCGACGAGGCCGACCGGATGCTCGACATGGGCTTCCGACCGGCGGTCGACCGGATCGTCGCCGCTTGCCCAGCCGACCGCCAGACGCTGTTCTTCTCCGCGACGCTCGACGGCGAGGCCGGACAGGTCGCGCGGCGCTACACCCGCGATGCGGTCGTCCACGAGCAGGGTCCGAAGGCCAGGCGCGCCAGCGTCGACGTCGAGCACCGGTTCGTCGAGATCGCCCACGAGCACCGCGTCGAGGCGCTGGTGGCCGAGCTGCGGCGCGACCGGGAGCTGACGCTCGTGTTCGTCCGCACCAAGCACGGCGCCGACCGGCTGGTCAGGCGCCTGCGCCGCCACGGCGTGGAGGCGGTCGCGATGCACGGCAACAAGTCACAGCGCCAGCGCGAGCAGGCCCTGGCCCGCTTCGAGTCGGGAGCGGTCGACACGCTGGTCGCCACCGACGTCGCCGCTCGCGGCATCGACGTCAGCGGGATCTCGCACGTGATCAACTTCGACCCGCCCGCCGACCGCGACACCTACGTCCACCGAATCGGACGCACCGGGCGCGCCGGCGCCAAGGGCGTCGGGATCACGCTCGTCGCCGCCGACCAGCGCCACGACGTCGGTCAGCTGGCGGGGCAGCTCGGGCTCGCCTACGGTGAGGACCGGGCCCCGGCGCGTCAGCGGCGCCCCCGGCGCCGCCGTTAGGCGGCCGCCGTTAGTCGCCGCCGTTAGGGAGCCGCGGGCACGACCGCGACCGGCTCCTCGCCCGAGGGCAGGTCGGCGGTGTCGAAGCTCGGCTCGTCGGAGCGGTGGACCTGACCGAACGTGTCGAGGAACTCGTCGGCCGGCTCGAGGAATCCGATCCGGTGGGTGCGGTAGTGCATCGGCACGACCCACCGGGGACGCAGGCGCTCCACGATCGCCCGGGCCTGGGCGGCACCGGCCGTCGGGCCACCGCCGACCGGTAGGAACACCAGGTCGACGTCACCGATCGCCTCGGCCTGCTCGTCGCGCAGCGCGGCCTGCCCGAAATCGCCGAAGTGCGCGATCCGCAGGCCGTCGAGCGAGAACACGAAGACCGTGTTCGGCCCGCGCTCGGTGCCGGCCGACTCGTCGTGCTCGGAGGCGACGGCAACGATCTCCCCGATCGGCGACTCGAGCTTGCCGGCCGTCGACCGGAGGATCGTTGGCTCTCCCTCGATCGCCTCGGCCGCGTTGTGGTCAAGATGCTCGTGCGTGATCAGGAGCAGGTGCGGCTCCCCGGCGGAGATCGCCGGGTACTCCCACTGCACGCCCCGCCCCGCCAGGGGCGTCATGTCGCCGAACGGATCGATGAACACCGACGCTTCATCGCCCGTCAGCGAGAACGCCGACTGTCCGTACCACTGGATCCGCATGCTGCTCCTCCGTGTCGTCGTGGTGGTAGATCCCGCCGCGCATCAGCGAGGCCAGCGCGGCGATCAGGCAGGCCCCGATCGCGAAGATGAAGGCCTCGTGCAGCCCGGTCTTGAATGGGCCGGAGATCAGCTGTGGGAAGAAGCTTCGGCCGGTGATCAGCGCCTGGGTGTGGGCGGGCAGCGACGCCAGCACGTGGGCGCCGGCGAGGTGCTGGATCGGGTTGTAGCCCAGGAACGCCGCGAACAGCACCGACACCGGGGGCGTCTGGCCGATCCGGTGGGCGTCGGCGGCGGCGACGCCGTGGGCCTGTAGCCCGGCCGACATCGTGTGGGGGAGCGAGCTGGCCAGCCCGAGGATCATCAACGAGAAGAAGATCCCGACCGACAGCACCTGGGCAGAGTTCTGGAAGGTCTGGTTCATGCCGCCGCCGGCGCCGCGGTCACCCGGCGGGAGGCTGTTCATCACGGCGGCGCGATTGGGCGACGCGAACAACCCCATCGAGACGCCGTTCATGAACAGGATCACGGCGAACACCGGATAGGAGAAGTCGATCGGCAGCAGCATCAGCAGTCCGAAGCTGACCGCGGCGGCGATCATCCCCCCGGTCGCGAATGGTCGCGCCCCGTAGCGGTCTGACAGGTATCCCGAGGTCGGACCCGCGAGCAGCATTCCGACCGTCAGCGGGAGCATGTAGATCCCCGCCCACAGCGGCGTCTGGGTGAAGTCGTAGCCGTGCTGGGGCAGCCAGATCCCCTGCAGCCAGATGATCAGCATGAACATCAGGCCGCCGCGGGCGATCGCCGCCAGGAACGTCGACAGCGTGCCGAACGTGAACGCGCGGATCCGCAGCAGCGCCAGATTGAACATCGGGTCCCGGGCGTTGAGCTCGATCACCCCGAAGGCGACCAGCGAGGCCACGCCGGCGGCCAGCAGCCCGATCACCCGCGGGCTCGTCCAGCCGGTGGGATGGCTGCCGTACGGTCGGATCCCGTAGGTGATCGCGACCATGATCAGGATCAGGCCCAACGCGAACGTGATGTTCCCGGGCCAGTCGACGCTGGTACGCCGCGGCGTGCTCAGTTCCCGCAGCTTCAGGTAGGCCCAGACGGTGCCGAACAGGCCCACTGGAACCGAGATCAAAAACACCATCCGCCAGCTGATCGGCGCCAGGAGGCCGCCGAGGATCAGCCCGACGAACAGCCCGCTGACGCCGACGATGTTGTTGATGCCGAGCGCCATCCCTCGCTGGTTGGCGGGAAACGCGTCGGTCAGGATCGCCGCCGAGTTGGCCAGCAGGAACGCGCCGCCGATCCCCTGGACGATCCGGAACACGATCAGGTACGTGGCGCCGGCGCGACCGGTCATCCAATCGATCGTCAACAACAGCGATGCCACCGTATAGATCACGAACCCGAGGTTGTAGATCTTGACCCGCCCGAACATGTCGCCGAGCCGACCCAGGCTGACGATCAGCACGCTCGAGACGACCAGGTAGCCCAGCACCATCCACAGCAGGTAGAAACTGTTTCCGGGGACCAGCGGGTCGAGCTTGACGCCCCGGAAAATGTCGGGCATCGCGATCAGCGTGATCGAGGCGTCCAACGTTGCCAGCAGAACCGCTAGCGTTGTGTTCGACAGCGCGATCCACTTGTAGTTGTCCGATAGATCCGAGCGCCCGTTGGAGGCTGCGGAGGTGCCGTTGACGCGAGATCGGACGTTCAGATTGACTGCCACGCCTCTCCATAATACACAGGCAAACTGTTCAGTTGTCCTTCCATGTCCTATAGTTCGCCCATCCCCGCGCGCACGGATACAACCTTGCTCGCATCAGAGCTCCGGGTCGTCCTCGGCCAGCTGATGCGGCGCCTGCGGGCGGAGCCTGGGTTCCCCCTGACCCAGGGGGCGGTCCTGGGGCGATTGGACCGGCAGGGCGCGCAGACCACCGTCGCGCTCGCGACCGCCGAGCGCGTACGCCCGCAGTCGATGGGACAGACGCTGTCCGAGCTCGAGTCTCAGGGCCTGATCAGCCGCCGCCCCGATGAGACCGACGGCCGGCGCACGCTGCTCGAGCTGACCGACGAGGGACGCCAGGCCCTGGCCACGGACCGCCGGCGCCGCGACGGCTGGCTCGCCGAGGCGATGGAGACGGGCTTCACGGCCGAGGAGCAGGGTGTCCTCGCCAATGCGATCCCACTGTTAGCCAGGCTGGCCGAGATCTAGCTCAGAAGACATGGCCACCCCGTCAACCCGACGCGAGAGCAGCCGGAGGGCAGCTCTCGGTCATGGGTCTGAGCGGATCCACCCGAACGTGATCCTGGCCGTGCTGTCGCTGGCCGGACTGGCCTACGCGATCCTCAGCTCGGCTGTGATCCCGGCGTTGCCGACGATCCAGCACGACCTGCACACCACCGAGACCGGCGTCACCTGGCTGCTGACGGGCTTCCTGCTCTCCGCCTCGGTCGGGACCTCGATCATCGGCCGGCTCGGCGACATGTACGGCAAGGAGCGGCTGCTGCTGTGGACGCTCGTGATCCTCGCCTTCGGGACGCTGCTGGCGGCGGTCTCCAACTCGCTGGCGGTGCTGATCGTCGCCCGCGTGATCCAGGGAGTCGCCGGCGGGATCTTCCCCCTGGCGTTCTCGATCATCCGCGACGAGTTCCCGCGCGAGCAGGTCGCCGGCAGCATCGGGCTGATGTCGTCGATCCTCGGCGTCGGCGGCGGCGCCGGCCTGGTGATCGGTGGGCTGATCGTCGAGCACCTGAGCTGGCACTGGCTGTTCTGGCTGCCGCTGTTCGTGACCGTGCTGGCCGCGGTGGCCACCTGGCGCTTCATTCCCGAGTCCCCGGTCCGCTCGCCGGGGAGGGTCAACTGGCTGGCCGCGGCGTTGATGTCGCTCGGGATCTCGCTGGTGCTGATCGCGATCGCCCAGACCACCGTCTGGGGCTGGGGCAGCCTCAAGACGATCGCGTTGTTCGTCGCCGGCCTGATCATCTGCGCGCTCTGGGTCGGGGTCGAGATCCGCAGCGACGAGCCGCTGGTCGACATGTCGATGATGCGGATCCGTGGCGTGTGGACGACCAACCTCGCGGCGTTCCTGCTCGGCGCCGGCCTGTACGCCTCGTTCATCATCTATCCCGAGTTCGCGCAGCTGCCCACGAGCACCGGCTTCGGGTTCGGCGCCTCGGTCGTGGTCTCGAGCCTGTACCTCGCCCCGTCCGCGTTCGGGATGGGGCTGTTGGGCACGGTCGCCGGGCGCGTGGCCAGGGTGTACGGCTCAAGGCTCGCGCTGGTGGTCGGAACCGCGATCACCGGCGTCTCGTTCGCGTTCCTGGCCGTGGCGCACGCGCATCCCTGGAACATGCTCCTGTCCTCGACGCTGCTGGGGATCGGGATCGGCCTCGCGTTCTCGGCGCTCGGGAACCTGATCGTGCAGGCGGTTCCGCCGACCCAGACCGGGATCGCCTCGGGCATGAACACCGTGATGCGGACGCTCGGCGGCGCGCTGGGCGGGCAGCTGTCGGCGACGTTCATCGCCGACCACATGGCCAATGGCTATCCCACCGTGACCGGGTTCACGCTGTCGTTCATCATGGCCGCCGCGTTCCTCGCGGTCGGCGTGGTCGCCGGGCTGCTGGTTCCCGGCCTGCCCTCGACGAACGCCACGACTCCCGAAGTCGACCCGGCACCCGGCGAACTCGAGATCGCCGGCGAGCACTCCAGCGGTTGACGCCTCAGGCCGCGCCCGCGCACAGACGCTCGGTGACGTCGGCTGCGATCGCCACTCCGCCCCGGCGGCGGACCTCGTCGCGCAGCTCCCGCAGCCGCCCGGCCCGGCCGCGCGCGTCGGCGACCGCGCCGCGCAGAGTCTCCGGAGTGGCGGCCGCGGCGGCGAGTTGGACCCCGGCGCCGATCGCCTCGAGCTGGGCCGCGTTGGCGAACTGGTCGACGGCCTGCGGGACCGCGACCGTCGGCACCCCGTACCACAGCGACTCCACGGTGCTGCCCATCCCGGCATGGGTCACGAACACGTCCGCGTGGTCGAGGATGTCGAGCTGGGGCTGGGTGCGGGCCGCCGTCACCCCTTCGGGGAACGGCCCGAGCACGGCCGGATCCACCTTCCCGGTCGAGAGGATCAGGCGGTGGTCGGCGGCCAGCGCGGACACGCAGTCGCGATAGAACTCCGGCCGGTCGGTGTAGGAGGTGCCGAGCGACACGTAAGCCAGCGGGCGATCGTCGCCGGATGACGGCGCCCAGCCGGTGCGGCGGCGCTCGTCGATGCAGGGCCCGGCGAACACGTATTGCGGTCCCACGCGGTCGCCGTTGGGCTGCAGCACCCACGGGATCAGCACCACGCACGCCTGCGGACGGCCGAGGAAGTCGTCGCCGCCGAGCGGGATCTCGTGCCGGTCCAGCCAGCGGCCCAGGGTCTCGAAGTAGCGCCGGCCCGACGGCGAGGCCTTGAGCGCGGCAGTGTGCTCGGCCATGTCCTGTTCGTAGCCCTCCCAGGCGACGTACGTGGGCGACAGCTGCACCGCGCGCACGCCCCACCGATGCGCGGCGGCGCGGCCGGCAAACCCGCCGATGTCGTACAGGACCGCGTCCGGCGCCCCGACGCGCTCCAGCAGCGGGTCCTCGAGCACGCGGATCTGCTCGTCGAGGAACACCTGCATCGCCTCGCCGAGGTCATCGGGCCAGGCGGTGTCGGAGTCGGGCAGCAGGGTTGGATGGCCGACCACCTCGGCCCCGGTCGCGGCGACCAGCTCGCTGAGCCGGTCTCCGATCACGTACTGGACGTCGTGACCGCGGGCCACCAGCTCCGCAATCAGCGCCAGGCTCGGGTACACGTGGGTGGGCGTCGTCGAGCCCACCATCAACAGCCGCACGCGACGCCCCGCCTACGGACGGCCGTGGAAGACCGATTCGATGTTGGCGCCGTCGGGGTCGATCACGAACGCAGCGTAGTAGCCGGGGTGGTACTGGGGGCGCTCGCCCGGCTCCCCGTTGCTCTGATAGCCCGCCGCGATCGCCGCCGCGTGGAAGTCCCGGACCGTCTGATGGTCGGGAGCCGGAAACGCGACGTGCAGGTTCTCGGTGAGCGGCCGGCCGTCGTCGATCAGCGAGAACGTCGACCATCCGCCCCGGAACTGGCGACCCCGATCCCAGGTCGCCCCCGGCCGCAGCCCTGTGTGGCGGGCGATCGCCGAGTAGAACGCGGCCGCGGCGCCGAGGTCGCGGACGCGGATCCACAGATGGTCGACGTGACCGCCGCGGCGGGTGTCGTCGTGGTGGACCGCCTCGACGCTGTTGCCGTCGGGGTCCAGCAGGAAGCCCCCGTAGTACTCGGGGCTGTACTGCGCGCGCACGCCCGGCGCCCCGTCGTCGGCGTAGCCGGCGTCGACGCCGGCTCGCCAGAACGCGTCGACGTGGTCACGTGACGGGGCCACGAACCCGACGTGGGCGTGCCGGGTGGGCGGGCGCTGCTCGCGCGCGATGGCGATCGAGAAGTCGTCCCACTCGACCAGCGCCTCGCTCGCGTGGTTGGGCTCGACCCCGATCGCCCCGAGCACGATGCGGTAGAACCGCTCGCTGGCGGCGCGGTCGGCTACGCGGAACGTCACGTGGTCGAACACGCCACGAATGTACCCGCGACGAGGCTCGGGCGATCACGCGGCCGCCTCGTGCGGCGCCGGCGCGGACCGCGCGGTGACCGCGGGACGCACCGCCGGGCGTGCGCGGTCGGAGCCCCGCGCCCGGTGCTCGAGGCAGAAGATGACAAACGCCACGGTCACCGGCACCGTCGCGGGCAGCCACCCGACGAGCGGCAGCAGCATCCCCGACCCGGTCGCCAGCGCGATCAGCAACATCGCCGCGCGGCCCTGGTAGCGGTGCCCGGCCAGAAAGCCGCCGAGCACCCCGGCCAGCACCAGGTCGGGATAGTCGGTGGCGATCGGCCCGAACGCGGCCTGATCGAACGTCGGCAGGTGCACCCTGGCGGTGGCGCCGGCCATCACCTGCGACGCCGTCTCCCCCGCGCCCGACATCAGCAAGACCACGTCGGCGGCGCACATGCAGACCACGCCCACCAGCATCCACTTGGCGGGGATCAACCGCACCAGCCCGGCCCCCAGGGCGAGGCACCCCAGCGCGGTTACGAGGGTGTCGGAGGTCTCGCTCAGCCAGCCGGTCACGCGCGCGGTCCCGAGCGCAAGCCCGAGCCCAGCGGCGATCAGCGCCGGCTTCGGGCCCCGGACGACAGCGAGGATCGCGACCAAAGCGAGCGCGGGCGTGGCCACCGCGGCCAGCACGACCAGGGCTCGCGCCATCGATGGCGCGGCCAGTGGGCCGAACGTCCCGATCAGGATCGATCCCGGCAGCAACGCCGCCCACGCGGGCGACCGCAAGCGATGCAGCTGAGCGAGCGCGTCGGCTCTCGGCAGGGCCACGAGTCCGCCCTCGATCGTCGCCAGAACGATGATCGCCAGGAAACTCGAGAGGCTCAACTCGCCCTGCCGACCACGAAACTGCTCGCCCCCGCCGTGATCCCGGGCTGGGTTACTGCGTCAAAGCGTTGGTTTCGATACGACGTCTCCAAGACGTCTTGTGGCTACCCAGGGTAGTTGCTAACACAAACATAACAAAAACCCTAAGCACTCCCTAACGGCCCGCTGAAGCGTCAGGCGACGCGCGCGGCGGGCATCGCCGGCGCCTGCACCGTCAGGAGCTCCGCTTCGAGCTCCCTGACCAAGGACGAGTCGGGCAGCCGCTCCGCCAGCAATAGCAGACAGCGGTTGTAGTGATCCAGGCGCCGCTCGAGCAGCCCTGGGCCCAGCGGCACGACCACGCGCAGCTCGCGGGCCTTGGACACCTTGTCGGCGGCGAACACGGCCAGCGCGTCGGGGCCGGCGGCCGCGACGTTGTTGCGCAGCGCCGCCTTGCGGCGACCATAGTTGGCGATGCTCTCGTCCTCGCTGACCGCGGACACCAGCCCGGCCACACGATCGCCGAACCGCCCCGACAACTCGGCCCGGTCGGCCCGGGTCTTCTCGAGCGTGTCGTGCAGGACGCCGGCGGCGACCACCTCGTCGTCGGCGCCGGTCGCGGCCAGCAACGAGGCCACCTCGAGGGGGTGGGCGATGAACGGCTTGCCGTCTGACTGGCGGCGCTGCCCTTCGTGCAGGTCGGTTGCGTACTCGAGCGCAGCGCGCGTCAACGGGAGCTCTGAGAGGAACTCCGGGGTGGGGTTCGGTCCAATCACGGGCGGCAGTTTAAGGTAAGCCGCAAAATCCGCGAAGAGTGCTTGCGCCGGGCGCCGCAGCCGTTGTCAGCGGCTGAGGGTTGTGCTAGCGCGCCGCTTCGCTGTCCACGCTAGATCACGAGCGCCTGGAGGTGCCGTCAATGTCCGAGCCCGCGGATCGCCCGCTGCCCCCGCTGTCGCTGGCCGAATGGGAGCCGGCGAAGACCACGCTGCACCTGTGGACCCAGATCGTGGGCAAGATCAAGCTCGCGACCAGCCCTCCCCGCAATCACTGGTGGCATGTCCCACTGTACGTCGACGTGCGAGGCATGACCACGCGCCGGCTGCACGCGCCCAGCGGGATCACGTTCGAGATCGTGTTCGACTTGATCGACCACCGCCTGCAGGTGTTCACCAGCGAGGGCGGCAACGCGTCGTTCGAGCTCCACGACGGGCTCTCGGTCGCTGAGTTCGACGAGCAGCTGCACTGGACGCTGGCGACGCTCGACGTCGACGTGCAGATCCTCGAGCAGCCGTTCGGCGTGCCGATCACGACCCCGTTTCGCGAGGACCAGGAGCACGCCTCCTACGACCCGTCCGCGGTCACGCGCTTCTGGCGGATCCTCGACTGGACCGACGCCGTGTTCGAGCGGTTCGCCGGCTGGTACTGCGGCAAGACCAGCCCGGTCCACTTCTTCTGGCATTCGTTCGATCTCGCCCTGACCCGCTTCGGCGGCCCCCGTGCGCCGGCGATCCCCGACGCCGATCCGGTGACCGCCGAGGCCTACTCGCACGAGGTCGTGTCGTTCGGGTTCTGGGCGGGCGACGCCAACGTCCGCGAGCCCACCTATTACGCCTACACCGCGCCGGAGCCGTCGGGCCTGCGCGACCGACCCCTGGCGCCAGGGGCCGCCCACTGGGTGCAGCAGGGCAGCGGCTCGATCGCGCTGCTGCCCTACGACGCGGTCCGCACCGCCGCCGACCCCGAGCGGGTGCTGCTCGCGTTCCTCCAGAGCGCCTATCTCGCCGGCGCCACCACGTCGGGGTACGACACCGACGACCTCACCTCGTCGTGGTGCCCAGCGCCGACCGCATCGGAGGGCCTCCTTGGCTGACAGCACCGCGCAGCAGGCGGCGGCGAGCATCCGCCATCCGCTCACGATCACGCTGCTGACGCTGACGTTCTCGACCGGCCTGATCGACGCCGCCAGCTACCTCGGGCTCGGTCGCGTGTTTACCGCCAACATGACCGGCAACGTCGTGCTGCTCGGGTTCGGTCTCGCCGGCGCGGGCGGCCTGCCGATCATCTCGCCGATCCTGTCGCTGGCGGCGTTCCTGGTCGGCTCGGGGCTCGGCGCGGCGCTGGGTAGGCTGCCCGAACGGGCTCACACGGCCCACCTTGGGACGACGCTGACGCTCGAGGTGACGCTCGTGGCGGCGGCCGCGATCCTCGCGGCGACACTCGACGTGCACCCCAACACGTTCGCCGGCGACACGATGGTCGTGATCCTGGCGTTTGCGATGGGCGCCCGCAACGCCACCGTCAGGCGGATCGGTGTCCCCGACATGACCACGACCGTGTTGACGATGACGCTCACCGGGCTGGCCGCCGACTCGCGTCTGGCCGGCGGATCGGGGACGGGAACCGTCCGCCGGACGTCGGCCGTGGTGGCGATGCTCACCGGCGCGATCTCCGGCGCGCTCTTGCTCAAGTCGAGCCTGGCGCTACCGCTCGCGGTGGCGGCCGTGCTCGTGCTGGCCGCCGCGATCGCCTACGTGCCGCCGCGGCTGCGCGGGGAGGCGTCGGCTGCCGGCTGACGCCGGTACCCCCAGACCGCGTACCACACCGGGCCCGGCTCGACCGTCTCGGCGTCGGACAGCATCGCGATCCCGGCATCGACGTCGGGGTGCGGCGGCATCCGGTGGCGGACCGCCTCGATACCGAGCTTGAGGAGCTCGGCGTTGGCGGTCGCGCCCCTGATCACGTCGGCGTGGACGAGCCCGGCGATGTCCACCAGTCCGGCGTCCTCAAGCGTGCCGGGCAGCCTCCACGCCCACGAGTAGTCGGCGTCAGGTACCGCGTCGTGGAACGCTCGCCACATCGCGATCCAATCCGGGCTGCGTGACATGTGCACCGGGTCGGTGAACGGATCCTCGGCGATCAGTAATCCGCCGGGGACCAGCGCCGCAGTCATCGCCCGGACGGCGTCGGCGGCACCCGGCCCGAGCTGGTGCAGCAGCGAGCGGCAGTGGATCAGGTCGTAGTGGTCGGCCTCGAGCTCGTCGTCGAGCTCGGCGGCCACGACCGAGCCGTCGGGGCCGACGCGGTCGCGCAGCCAGCGGTTGATCGCGGCGCTCTCCGCCCCGAGCTCGAGGCACCGCGAGCCCGGCCACACGCCGACCCGGTCCAGAACGGTCACCGACCACGGGTCAAAGCCGTCGTGAGCCGTCGCGGCGACGGCGAGCGGATCCTCGTGCCGGGCGGTGTGGGAGTGGAGGCTGGAGAGCAACATTCGGGCTCGCGAAGGAACCTACGCGACCGGCGGGCGACGCACATCGGCCTGTGGTCGGATCTTGTGATCAGACTTTCGGAGGAGACGGACTAAGCCGCGCTGTCAGCGGCGATCGCCTGCAGAAGCCTCGTCGCCGTGGCAGCGTTGGCCGGATAGAAGGCCTCGATCGACAGCTCCGCAAGCGTGATGTCGACCGCGGTCCCGAACGTGGAGATCGTGCCGAAGAACGCGAGCTCGTGGTCGCCCTCGCGAAGCCGCAGCGGCAGCACGATCTCGGCCCCGCTGATCCCGTCGTGCGGCGGCTCGGTGCTGGCCCCGGGATACGCCGAGAGCTCTTCGTGGAGGCGCTCGAGCTCGGGATCGCCGGTGACCGAAGCCTGGCGCGCCAGACGGTGCATGAGGTGACCGCTCCACTCCTCGAGGTTGCTGATCCGGGGCGCCATCCCCTGCGGGTGCAGCGTGACGCGCAACGCGTTGGCGGGTGGCTCGAGCAACTCGGGGGCGACGCCTTCGGTCAGCAGCGAGAGCGCGTCGTTGCCCGAGATCAGGTTGTAGTGGCGGTCTACGACCACCGCGGGATACGGCTCGTGCGCCCGCAGAAACCGGTCCAGCGCCTGACGCACCGGCGCCATCTCAGGGGTCTCGAGCTGGCGCTCGGCGTACTGGGGCGCGTAGCCGGCCGCGAGCAGCAGCCCGTTGCGGTCGCGCAGCGGGACTTCGAGATGCTCGGCCAGGTGGAGGACCATCTCGCGGCTGGGACGGGCGCGCCCGGTCTCGAGGAAGCTCACGTGGCGGGATGAGACGTCGGCGTTCAACGCGAGCTCCAGCTGGCTGAGGCTGCGGCGCTGCCGCCACGTCCGCAGCAGCTCTCCGACCGGCGGCCGGGAGTCCCTGACTCCGGCCTCTGCTGTGGTGACTGCCATGGCCGCAAACCTAGCGCGGTTGCGGCGGCCGCACGATTACCCGGGAGGTAATCGTGCGGCGCCCCGCGTGCGCCCACGCTCATGCCTGCGCCCGCTTCGGGAGCAGCCGGGTGAGCCCCGCCACGGCCAGCAGCAGCGCCGCCAGTTCGGCCAGGCTCAGCTCGAGCGCGTGGGCGTAGCCGCCGTGCAGCGCGCCGAAGAAGATCACGCCGGTGATCGCCACCCCGAGCGCGGCGCCGACGTTCTGCATCGTGGTCAGCGCTCCCGAGGCGGCGCCGGCGTACTCGGCCGGGACGCTCGACAGGATCGTCGTGGTCAGCGGCACGATCAGCAGGCCCATCCCCGCGCCGATCGCCAGCAGGCCCGGCACCAGCGCCAACACCGAGCCGCCGACGCCGACGTCGGCCACGGCGGCGAGCAGCAACCCGTGGCCGGCCGCTAGCACCAGCGCCCCGATCGCCAGCAGCCGGCGCCCGTGACGGGCGATCAGCTGCGGCGCCCGCACGGACGTGACCACGTAGGAGACCGCGAGGATCGTGAACACCAGGCCGGAGTTCATCGCGCTCAGGCCGCGCCCCTGCTGCAGGTACAGCGCGAGCACGAGGAAGAACGACGCCTGGCCCGACCAGAACGCCAGCTGGGTCAGCAACCCGGCGCTGAACGCCCGGGCCCGGAACAGCGCCGGCGCCATCACCGGCTGCCCCCCGCGCGCGGCCAGGCGCCGCTGGTGGGCGGCGAAGCCGATCAGGATCAGCGGCGCGATCCCGAGCGACACCCAGGTCCACAGCGGCCAGTCGTGCTGGCGTCCCTCGACCAGGGGCAGCACCACCGCGGTGATCCCGGTCGTGAGCAGCGCCGTCCCGACGAGGTCGAGCCGGCTGCCCTGCTCCGAGCGCGACTCGGGCACCACCCGCCGGGCCAGGAACACCGCCACCAGTCCGATCGGCACGTTGATCAGAAAGCAGCTGCGCCAGCCCAGCCCGGCGATGTCGGCCTGGATCAGCGCCCCGCCGATCAGCTGGCCGCTGACGGCCGCAAGCCCCATCACGAGCCCGTAGGCGCCGAGCGCCTTGGCCAGGTCGGGGCCCTCGTAGGTGACGCCGATGATCGCCAGCACGTTGGGCATCAGCAGCGCAGCGCCGATGCCCTGGACCAGCCTCGCGAGCACCAGGATCTCCGGGCTGCCGGCGACGCCGCAGGCGGCCGAGGACAGCGTGAACACGGTCAGCCCCAGCACGAACGTCCGGCGGCGGCCGATCTGGTCGCCGAGCCGCGCGGCGACGATCAGGAACACGGCCGAGGTGAGCGCGTAGCCGGCCACGACCCATTCGATCGCGCCGCCGCTGGCGTGCAGCTCGACCTGCATCGACGGCAGCGCGACGTTGACGATGAAGAAGTCCAGCACGACCATGAACGTGCCGGCGAGCACGACCGGCAGCGCCGCCCACCTGCTCGCCCGCGCCCGGGCGAGGCCCGCGAACAAGGGTGCCGGGAGAGTTGATGTGTTCTGTTGTGTGGTCATGCCGCCAAGTTGCCGGTCGCGCGGGCCCGTGTCGATTACCCAGGTGGTAAGCGCGCGGGGATTCCATTACCCCGCCGGTAATCGACTTCGGCGGCGGTCGGTGCGAGGTTGCGGGACGTCACTGCAACCCACCTCAGGAGGCCCCAGATGGCCGATTCGAAGGAAGTCGTCGCCCGCTACATCGAAATGTGGAACGAGACCGACCCGCAGCGCCGGCGCGAGCTCGTCGCCCAGACCGTCACCGAGGATGCCCGCTACCTGGACCCGCTGATGGCCGGCGAGGGGATCGACGGGATCGCGGAGATGATCGCCGGTGCCCAGCAGCAGTTCCCCGGCCATCGGTTCGCACTGGTGGCGGGACCCGACGCCCACCACGACTGGGTGCGGTTCACCTGGTCGCTTGCCGCCTACGACGGCGATCCGGCCGCGACCGGGACCGATTTCGTGACGGTCGCCGAGGACGGGCGGATGCGGGCGATCACCGGGTTCCTCGAGCCCGCCGCCGCCGCTTAGCGGTCGAGCGGGTTCTGGGGTCGAGCGGGGGTCCCGGGGTCGAGCGGGCCTGTGGGGTCCCGGGTTGACCCCGCACCCGGGAAGTTCGTTCCACTCGGCGATTCCCCGGCGTCGAGTGGAACCTTGTTCCCGCTCAGCGGGCAGTTCGTTCCACTCGGCGATGGAAACTCATCGAGTGGAACGATCTTCCCGCCCGAGCGCCCGACCGCCCGACCGCCAGACCGCCCGACCGCCCGACCGCCCGCCAGACGCCCGACCGCCCGACCGCCAGACCGCCCGACCGCCGGACCGAGCCGACCGAGCGGACCGAGCGGACCGAGCGGACCGGGCCCCGGCGCTACCCCCAGAGGTGCTCGAGCACCGCCAGGTTGAACGCGTCGGCTTGCTCGACGTTGGCCAGGTGCGCGGCGCCGTCGAGCACCCGCAGCTGAGCGTCTGGGACGCGGGCGGCGATCAGCTCGGCGGCCACCGGCGGCGTCGCGGTGTCGTGCGCGCCGGCGACCACCAGCGTGGGCGCGCGGATCTCGCGCAGCCGCTCCCGCAGGTCGAACCGTCCGGCGGCAGTCAGCGCTAGCGCGTACTCCTCGCGCGGTTTGTCGAGCTGCATCCGCAGGAACGCCTCGCGGTCGGCGAAAGCGGGCGTGAACCACGACTCGAGCATCCCTGGCGCGACCGTATCGACCCCGCCCGAGCGCACCAGCGCGATCCGCTCGTTGCATTCGGTCTCGTGCCCCAGCCGGGCCGACGTGCAGGCGAGCACCAGCCGGTCGATCCGGTTGGGCGCCGCGGCCGCGATCGTCATCCCCACCATCGCGCCGAGCGAGAGCCCGCAGAACGAGAACCGCCGCACCCCGACGCGGTCGAGCGCGTCGACGATCGAGTCGGCCAGCTCACTCACCGACGGTCGGGCGGCGTGCTCGTAGCGCACCACCGCGAACCGCCGCGCGAATGCGTCGACCTGGCGGTCCCACATCTGCGACGAGGCGCCGAGCGCGTTGGACAGCACCAGCGGCGGCGCGCCCTCAGGTCCGATCACGGTCAGGTTGATCGTCATACCGGCGACGGGGTTGTGTCCTGGATCTCGGCCGCGGCGGACCCGGGGAAGCAGACGCCTCCGGTCACGCGCACGCGCACCTGGTCGCCGGTCGCCGGGCCGGGCAGCGGCGACACCGCGTAGAGCCTGCCCTCGTCGAGCGTGAGCTCGAGCCGAACGCCGTCCTCCAGCGGAATCGACCGGGACACGCGCGCCCGCAGCGGGCCCTCAGGGTCGAGCGTCACGTGGTGTGATCGGACGAGCTGGACCTCGCCGGTTGGCAGCGACAGCGTTCCGTCGAAGCCCAGAAAGCGCGCCACCTCGACCGTCGGCGGACGCTCGAGCAACTCGCGCGGGGGCCCGTCGGCGACCAGCCGCCCCTCGAGCAGCACCAGCAGCCGGTCGGCCAGCGCCCACGCCTCGGCCCGGTCGTGGACGACTACCAGCGCGGCCGTGGTCCAGGCGCGCAGAGCGGCTCCCGTGTCGTCGAGCATCGCCGCCCGCGTGGCCGCGTCCAGGCCGGCAAACGGCTCGTCGAGCAACAGCACGTCCGGTCGCACCGATACCGCCCGCGCCAGGTGCACGCGTCGGCGCTCGCCGCCCGACAGCGTGCTCGCGGCGCGACCCCGTAGGTGATCGGCCTTCATCGCCGCCAGCGCCCCGGCCGCCCGCTCGCGCCGCTGCGCCCGGGGCACGCCCCACCAGCCGAGCGCGAGCTCGACGTTGGCAGCGACCGTGCGGCGCGCCAGATCCGGCGACTGCAGCGCCAGCGCCACTCGACCCGAGCGCGTGATCTTCCCGCTCGCTGGCTCCAGCGATCCCGCCAGCGCCTCCAGCAACGTGCTCTTGCCGGCGCCGTTGGGCCCGAGCACGGTGACGAGCTCGCCGGCCCGCAGCTCGAAGCTCACGTCGCTGACCACCTCACGGCTGCCGCGGCGCAGGCTCAGGTGCCCGCAGCCCAGCATCGGATCGCCCGCGGCCGCGGCCATGCTCACGTCGCCGCCGCCGTCCGGAACCGCAGCCGCAGGCCGCCGCCCTGTTGCTGGAGCAGGCTGAGGCCGCCCATCAACAGCAGGATCAGGACGATCAGCACGAGCCCGGCCGCCACCGCGTACTCATACCGCGACTGGTTGACGTAATACAGCGTCGAGCTGGCGAGCGTCTGGTCGTAGCCGTAGACGTTTCCGCCCACGATCACGATCGCTCCGACCTCCGACAGGCTCGTCCCCAGCGACGCGATCAGGGCCGCCATCACGCCGATCCTAGCTTCGCGCAGGGCCAGGACCGAGAGCTGGAAGCCACCGGCGCCGAGTAGGCGAGCCTGCCCCACAAGCCCCGACGGGAGGCCCTGGATCGCGGCCGCGCCGAGCGCAACGACGTAGGGCAGCGCGAGCACCGTCTGCGCGACGAACACCGCCTTCCGAGTGACCGTCAGGTGAAGCCCACCGAGCGGACCCTGCGGCACGAACAGCAGGAACAGGATGAAGCCGACGACCACCGGCGGCAGCGCGAGGCTGGCGTTCGCGAGCACCTGGAGGGCACGCCGTCCCGGGAATCTCCCCAACCCGATCAACAGCGCGATCGGCAGCCCGATCACGGCCGCGCACGCGGTCGCCACGACCGCGACCTGGATCGTGAACGAGATGATCTTCCACAGCGTCGGATCGCCATGGAAGATCAGCGGCACCGCGTGGCGGAACTCGTCCCACAGCAGCCCCATCTCAAGCCCCCCGGAAGCGCAGCCGCAGGCCGCCGCCGCGCTGCTGCAGCACGGTCAGGATCCCCACCAGCAGCAGGATCAGCACGAGCAGCACGATCGCGATCGCCAGGCCATAGGGATAGTCGACGTAATCGTTGACCTGCTGGAGCACGGCGCTGGCCAGCGTCTGGTCGTAGTTCTGGATGTTGCCGCCGACGATCACCACCGCACCGACCTCCGACAGGGCCGCCCCGAGCGCCGCGATCACCGCCGCGAACACTCCGATCCTGGCCTCGCGCAGCGCCAACAGCCCAAGCTGCCAGCGGCCGGCGCCGAGTAGCCGCGCCTGGGCCAGCAGCCCGGGCGCCAGGCCCTGCACCGCGGCGGCGGTCAGCGCGACGATGTAGGGCAGCGCCAGAACCGTCTGGGCGACGTACACCGCCTTGAGCGTGAACGCGATGTGCATACCACCGAACAACCCGTTCGGCAGCGCCAGGAGCAGTACACCGAGTCCCGCCAGCACCGGCGGCAGCGCCAGGCTGGCGTTGGCCAGCACCTGCAGCGCGCGTCGCCCCCGGAAGCGGCCGAGCCCGATCGCGAGCCCGATCGGCAGGCCGATCACCAGCGCGATCGCGGTCGAAACGAATGCGACCCGAAGCGTCACCCACAGGAGGGCGCGAATGTAGCCGTCCCCGCTGAAGATCAACGGGATCGCCTGCCGTAGCTGATCCCAGAGGTACGACATTCAGCGCCGTTTCTGCGGGGGAGCGTTCTGAACGTAGACCAGCTGGCCGTTGTCGAGCCGGTAGACCACGCCGGCCTGCGTTCCACGGCCGATCGTCCGCTGGCCGGGTTTGGGCAGCGGCGCCACCGTCTGGCCGGGCTTGACGGTGACCTGCTTCGCCGGGTTCGCCTTCAGGCCGGTCTTGGTGATCGTGCCCTCGAGGTGCAGCGAGGACAGCGCGGCCAGCAGGAACGCCACCGACAGCACGATCCCGAGGTCGAACAGGTTCACCAGACCGTCGAGCGGGTCTCCGGCACGGTCCTCGCGGCGGCGCGAGCGGGGGGTGACGCTGATCATGCGGTGGCCTTGTCGGTCGGTGTGGTGCGCGGATCGTTGAGGATCGCCGCGATGTACTCGAGGTCTGAGAGGTCCTGCCCGTACATGTTGTCGCGCGATAGCGAGAGGCCGAACGCGACGGCTCCGACGAGCAACCCGACGACGGTCACGCTGAACGCGACCTGGAGGTTCGAGCTCAGCGCGGCGGTGTTGCCGTTGGCGAGCCCGGTCAGCGCGGGCGACAGCGGGATCAGCGTGCCCATCAGCCCCAGCGCCGGACCGGCCCGCACCAGCAGCCGCGTGCGCCCGAGCCGCCGCTGGGCGTCGAAGTCGAAGTCGGCCAGCGCCTTGTTGATCTCGTGGTCGCTGCCGTCGGTCCGCGAGTGCTCGACGATGAACGCGAGCGTGCCCGCCATCGCCTGGCTCTGCGCGAGGCCGCTGACCGCCGCCTCCGCGCCCTGGCGGTCGCCCTGCAGCAGCGCCTCGCGCGCCCGCTCGGCCCCGCTCGACAGCACCGCGTACCGGCGCCGCCGGCGGCCGCGCAGCTCGATCACAAAGCTGCCGAGCTCGAAGATCACCAGCGCAAGCGCGACCAGCGCGAGGATCAGCACGGGCACGCGCAGCGCGTTGGCGACGTGGAAGATGACCTCGTCGATGTCGTGGGTGGTGAGGGCGAAGATCACGAGAACGTCGGCGATGGTGCCACGGCCCTCAGTGGTTGTCCAGTAGTAGGGTCGCACCGAGAGGTGACACCGGTGGATGGATCGCAAGGACGCAGGACCGAATGCGTAGCGGAGCTACGTCGAGGTCGACGCCGCGAGCCGCCGCCGGGGGCGACTCGAATGCGACCGTGCTTGCGTGGGCGGCCACTCAGTGGGCGGTACGCGAGCGGCGGCGGCCGCGCAGTTCGTGCCACGCGCCGAGGCCGAGCAATGCGGCTACCGCCAGCCCGGCGCCGATCGCGGTCAGCGGCGATGTGGTCACGCTCGTGGCCTGCCGTACGGTCGGCGCGGCGGACGCGGTGGCGGGCACGAGCGGGCTCGAGCTCTGCGGCAGCGGCGTGACGTCCGCGATCAGCCTGCCGGTGACCAGCGGGCCGGTTGCGGTCGGAGCGGGCTTGTGTGAGGTGGTCCGCTTCGGGGGCGCACGGTGGGGAGTCGGCGGCGCGGGCGTGGTCGTGGGCGTGGTGGTGGCCGGCGTGGACGCGGTCGGCGTGGTGGTCGTCGATGTGGAGGACTGCGGCTTTGGCTGCTGGCCGCTCGACGTCGGACTGGACTGTCCTGACGAGTAGCCATTCTGGTTCGAGTTCCCGGACTGCTTGGAGCCGCCGGTGCCGGGGTTCTGGTTGGGCCCGCCGTTGTCCTTGCCGGTCGGGGACTTCGAGTTCGTGTGCTTGTGGCCGCCGCTCTGTTTGTGGTTGCTCGGAGCGGGTTGGGTAGGGGTCGTGACCCGGGTCGTGGCGGTGCCCGCGTTGCCGCTCGCCGGGTCGGTCACCTGAACGCTCACGAAGTACGAAGCCCAGGTTGACCCGTGGACGACGCTGGCCTGCGTCGACGTCTTTCCAGTGTCCTGAAACGTCCATTGCCACTTCAGCGAGGACGGCGGGACGGCGGCCCCGTCGGAAGTGACCGACGCTGAAAACTTCAATGCCGTACTGCCTGGGACCGAACGTGTCTTGACCAAGACCGCCAACGGCTGGCTCTTAACCCAAACCAGGATCGTGATCGGCCCGTCGGCGGTGACGCTGTCCTTGCTGTTGTCATCGCTGCCCCCGCGAAACGGCCGGGCATAGTAGTTGGGACCTGACGGACCGTTGGACGCGATAACCGGCACCGCACCCGGGTCCTGTGGGTCGTGGTAACTCGTCGGGTCGACTAGATCGGCGTTGGATAGGGGATCTTCGAACCCACTTCCGTTTGCCCGTTGCACCTGAACGTTCGTCACGTCACTGGTCGGGATCTGCAGGGCGCAGCTGAGCACGGTCGCCAGCGTCCAAGTGGAGCCCGACGGCAGGTTGCCGCCGGGGGACGGTGGGGGTACGTACAGCTGGGTCTCGTCGGTCGCCTGACACTCCTGTAGAGCCTGCAGCGCGAGCACGCGTGTGCCCGAGCCCGGATACACGGTCGCGCTGACCACGGGCACATCGGCGGACGCGGTCGCCGCCGCGCACGCCGCGACCACCAGCGAGCCCGCGAGCGATAACCACAACCGCCGCCCCGGGAAAACCCCGGGGCGGCGGTTGAAAGAGCTCCCAGATTGGGTCCGGCGCAAGGCCTACTTGACGTTGATCGTCTTGAGGCCCGAGTTGCTCGAGGCAAGTCCGTTCTGGTTGTTCACCAGCCGGAGCACCCAGCGCACGCCCTGCTTGAGCTTGAAGTGCGCCGTGAACGCGGTCTTGCCCTGCTTGACCTTGACCTTGGCCTTCTCGCCGAAGCTGGCCGAGCCGCCGGACGTCCGCATCGCGAGGACCTCGAGGGTCGCGCCGCCCTTGACGGCACCGGGCTTGATCGCGCCGTTGAGCGTGACCGAGCCCTTGTTGACCTTGACCGACTTGAAGCTGACGCCGGTCTTGGGCTTGGCCTTCACGTTGACGTTCGTGGTGCGCGTACGCGCGGCCGTGACGACCTTCGAGTCGCTGTATTTGACCTGGAGCAGCCACTTGCCCGGCGCGAGCTTCGCGACCGCCGCGAAGTTGGCGTCGTTGGCGGCCAGCTTCGTTGTGGCGACCTTCTTGAAGCCCTTCTTCGATCCGACCTGCTTGGCCAGGATCGTGACGGCTGCCTTGCTGGAGTGGCTGTTGCCCGGTGACACCGTTCCGAAGATCAGCGCCTGACCGGTCTGCGCCCGCACGTTGAGCTTCGTGATCGCGCTGGTGACCGAGACCTTGGACTGAGCGGTCACGGCCGGCGACAGCAGGTCGCCGAACACCGGGTTCAGCTTGCTGTCCTCGATCATGGAGATCTGTGCGGTCGACACCACGTAGTTGCCGGTCTTGGGCGGGACGAAGCTGATGCTGAACTTCCCGTTGCCGTCCGTCTTGCCCTTGGCGACCTGCACCTGCACGTTGCCGTTGAGGTTGGCGATCGAGACCTGCTTGCCCGACAGCACCGGATAACCGGGCTGCGCGTTGGTCAGCGTGCCCTTCACGGTCACCTTCTTGCCGGCGGCGGCGACGAACTTCCCGGGGAATCGCGTGCCCGACAGGAGCGGCGACGCGGTCGGCGTGAACGGAGCGCCGCCGGTGTCGGCGGTGTGGGCCAGGTAGGCGCCGACCTGCTTCTGCACGTCCGGCGACGTGATGTAGTTCATGAACGCCTGAGCGGCGGGCAGATTCACCGTCTGGCCGGGCTTGTTCGGATTGATGATGTAGCCGTGGAAGTAGTTGATCAGCTCGAACTGACCACCGGGCGCCGAGGCGCTGTTGTCACGCGAGACGATCGTCAGCGCCGGAATCGCCCCGGCCGGGTCGGTCCCGGACGCGAGGTAGTCATACGTGCCGCGGTCGGTGAACACGTAGCACGAGTTGGGGCCGCTGGGGAAGCCGTTGCAGGCGTTGGCCGCCTGTACGTTGGGACCCTGGGTCAGGCCCGTGGCCACGTACCACTTCGGCAGCGCGGCGCCCTTGGGCAGCGCGCCGGCGCCTGGGCACTCCTGGCCGGAGGCGGTCACGCCCTGGCCTGCCGCGATCGGGGTCCACCCACCGCCGTTGGCGGAGCTGACCCCGCACAGCAGCAACCCGGCCGGACTTAGACCCGACTGCGCCATCAGCTGCCAGATCAGGTGCTCCTGGACGGTCGTGCCGGGGGTTCCCCCGCGGGACACGAACGTCGACTTACCGGCGATCCCGGACGCCGCGACGCCGGCGAATGCCCGCGCGATGTCGTGAAGGCCAGTGGTCTTGACGCCCGCCGGATCGGCGTTGGGTCCGCCGAGCACGAAGTCGTTGATCCACAGCGCGCGGCCGTACTGCTCCTGCGAGTAACCGTTCGCGACGAACTGGTTCTCGAGCGAGGCGGCGTGGACGATCAGGACGCTGGCGCCGGCGGAGCCGGACTCGGCAGTCGAGATCGCGTTACCGGTCCCGGTCCCGATGTACTTGAACGCGTACTGGGGGAACTGCTTCTGGAAGCCGGGCTGGATCACATTTGGAATCAGTCCGGAGTCACTCACGTCGCTCGTACCGATGACGGTCAGAGTCGACGACGTATCGGCGCTCGCCATCCCAGGAGCGATCATCATGATCGCGGCCGCGGCGAGGGCCAGGACGGGAGCCAGGACTATCTTTCGTGCCCCGACTCGTCCCGGTGTTTGGCGCGTCCATCCGAGACGGCAGCGCGGGATAAGTATTTCAAACATGCGCCGAATATATAGGCATTGCTTAGGCAAACACGGTTCCCACTCGTATTCAGACCGCGTGGCTGGCCCCGCTGAGACCCGTGCAAGACCTAGATGCAGGCTGGCGTTCCGCCCGTTGATCGGGATCGCCGTCGCCGTCGCGGTCACGGCGTGCGGCAGCTCCTACACCAAGCAGGATTTCATCGCCCGCGCTAACGGGATCTGCACCGACACGCTGGGCCAGACCCGGGCGATCGCGCCGTCCGGCGCGCCCCAGAGCAACCGAGCCCTGGCTGCCTACCTGCGCCAGGTGCAGCCGATCCTCCAGCAGGAGGCGACCCAGCTGCGAGCCCTGCGGCGACCGCCCGGCAGCGACGCCGACAAGGCGGCGCTCGACCGCTACCTGTCGGCGCTCGACGGCCAGGTGGCCGCGACCAAGCGACTGCGGGACGCCGCCGCCCGTAACGACGGCGACGGGGTGTCCGCGGCCGAGAACGACCTGCAGGCGAGCCAGGCCGCCTCGCTGGCCGCGAGGTACGGCCTGAAGTCCTGCGCAGCGCCTGGCTCGACCGCCGTCTGAGGCGGTACCGTCCGGGTCAACGTAATGCCCCCGGATCTGTCACTCGGCGAAGCGGCGGCGGCGCTCGGCGTCAGCGTCGACACGCTGCGCCGGTGGGACCGCAACGGCCGCCTGCGGACCAAGCGCGACAGCCGCAACCGCCGCCTGGTGCCCGCGTCGGAGATCCGCCGCCTCAGCGCGCGCCCGACTCGGCACCGGACCGGCACCGAGGGCTCGGCGCGCAACCGCTTCAGCGGGGTCATCCGCTCGGTCGAGGCCGACGGAGTGATGGCGCTGGTCGAGCTCGAGGCCGGCCCGTTCCTGGTCACAGCGGCGATCACCCGGGACTCGATCGAGGAGCTCGGCCTGGCCGCCGGCGTCGAGGCGACCGCGGTCGTCAAGGCCACCTCGGTGATGATCGAGCGCGGCGGGACCGCCTAGCCCGAGCCCAGCAGCTCGTCGATGAACCTGATCGCCGCCCGCGTCGACTCGAGCCGCCACCTGATCAGCACCCGGTCGAACCCGTCGGCGGCCTCAGCCGCCTCCTCCAGCCGGCGCTCCTGAGCCGAGAAGCTCTCGCGCTGGGCATCAAGCAGCGGTGCCGGGTCCTGGCCGCGCCTGCTGAGGAACAGGAGCTTGAGCATCAGCAGCGAGCGCGCCTCGCGCACGTGACCGACCGGCTCCACCAGCCACTCGTCGACGGCCGCACGCCCGCCGTCGGTCGCCGCGACCACCGTGCGCCGCGGGCCCGAGGGGCTGGGCACGGTCCCGGTCGGCGCCGCGAACCCCATCTCCGACAGCGAGTCGATCGCCCGGTAGACGAGTGGGCGCCGGACCGACCACACCTTGCCGATCTCGCCGTCGGGCGCGAGCGCGCGGCCGACCGCGAACCCGTGCGTCGGCTCCTCGGCCAGCAACGCCAGCACGGCCCAGTCGCCGGCTCCGAGTTCGTACCGTGATCGCGCCATCTGACCCCAGACGCTAACGGCGCCCGGCCGGTTTCGATTGTTTCTTGCGTGGTAGTCAGATTTGGACTACCTTGCGCAACCAGCGTCGGTAGTCAACGTCGGACTACCGAGAGCGCGGGTAGCACCCGTCATCCGCGAGCGCCGCTCGCGCAGAGAGGAGAACACCATGGCCGTAGCCGTACCCGAACAGCAGGCGGACAGCTTCGTTCGCTCCCAGCACAAGCTTCTGATCGGCGGCGAGTGGGTCGAGCCCGCATCTGGCGAGACCTTCGAGACGATCAACCCTGCCACCGAGGAGACCCTGGCCGAGGTGTCCTACGGACAGGCCGAGGACATCGACCGCGCCGTACGCGCGGCTCGCAAGGCTTTCGACGAGGACTCTCCGTGGCGGAAGATGAACGCGTCGGACCGCGGACGGATGATCTGGAAGATCTCCGAGCTGATCGAGGAGAACGCCGACGAGCTGGCCATGCTCGAGACGCTCGACAACGGCAAGCCGTTCGCGATTGCGCGCGCCGCCGACGTGGCGCTCGCGGCCGACCTGTTCCGCTACATGGCCGGGTGGCCGACGAAGATCGAGGGCACGACCGTCCCGATCTCGGCGCTCCCCGCCCCCGGCGAGTACCTCGCCTACACGCTGCGTGAGCCGGTCGGTGTCGTCGGCCAGATCATCCCGTGGAACTTCCCGTTGCTGATGGCGGCCTGGAAGCTCGGGCCCGTGCTGGCCTGCGGCTGCACCGTGGTGCTCAAGCCCGCTGAGCAGACACCGCTGTCGGCGCTGCGCCTCGGCGAGCTGATCCAGGAGGCCGGTCTGCCCGACGGCGTCGTCAACATCGTCACTGGGTTCGGCGACACCGGCGCGGCGCTGGCCGCCCACGACGACGTCGACAAGGTCGCGTTCACCGGCTCGACCGAGGTCGGCAAGCTGATCGTCCAGGCGGCCGCCGGCAACCTGAAGAAGGTCAGCCTCGAGCTCGGCGGCAAGTCGCCGAACGTCGTCTACGCGGACGCCGACATGGAGGCTGCGATCCCGGGCGCGGCCAATGCGATCTTCTTCAACCACGGGCAGTGCTGCAACGCGGGCTCGCGCCTGTACGTCCAGAAGCAGATCTTCGACGACGTCGTGTCGGGCGTGTCCGACATCGCCAACTCGATCCAGGTAAAGCCCGGGACCGACCCCGCGGCGCAGATGGGGCCACTGATCTCCGACGAGCAGTTCTCCAAGGTGCTCGGCTACCTGAAGTCCGGCAAGGAGTCGGGCGCGCAGGCCGCCGTCGGCGGCGACCGCGTCGGCGACCGCGGCTACTTCGTGGCGCCGACCGTGCTGACCGAGACCTCGCCCGACATGAAGGTCGAGCGCGAGGAGATCTTCGGCCCGGTCGTATGCGCGATTCCGTTCGACTCGGCGGACGAGATCATCACCCCGGCCAACGACACCAACTACGGCCTCGCGGCCGGAGTGTTCACCAGGGACATCTCCAAGGCGCACAGGACCGCCAAGCGCCTACGGGCCGGGACCGTGTGGATCAACACGTACCACGTGTTCGACGCCGCGATGCCGTTCGGCGGCTACAAGGAGTCCGGTTGGGGACGGGAGATGGGTCACGCCGTCCTGAACAACTACCTGGAGACGAAGTCGGTCGTCACGGCCCTGTGAGGATCTCGGCATCGCCCGCCCCCTACGCCCCGTCGCTGCATCCGGGCAGCCCGGGGCGTTGGGACCGGGACTCGATCATCGAGGCATTGGGCGCCTGGGCCAACGAGGTCGGCAGCGCCCCGCGCCGGCAGGACTGGTCGGGCGAACGGCCGCAGTGCGCCGCGCCGGCGCAGCGCAAGTGGATGCGGGAGCACCCACGCTGGCCGTCGAGCTCATGCGTCGCGAACCACTTCGGCTCCTGGAGCAAGGCGCTCCAGGCCGCCGACCTACCCGCGCGGTGCCTGACGTTTGAGGACTCGGTCTGTGAGCGCGTCGAGACGGCGTGGCGGCTGGCCGCCGCCGGGCACACGTTGCGGACGATCGCCGACCAGCTCGGGGTGTCGGTCTCGAGCGTCAACAACTACCTGCGCGCCCGCGCTTGCCCGGACTGCGGCGGCCCGGTGACCAACCCGCGCGCCGCCCGCTGCCGGACGTGCACCGTGCACGAGCCCACGACCCCCCGGGCCTGGAAGCACGACGGGGTGTGCGCGGCGATCCGCGAGTGGCAGCTCGAGCACGGGCGGCCTCCCCGCTACCACGAGTGGACACCGTCGCGCACCGAGCCCGGCCGCTGGGAGGCCGAGAGCCCGCGGTGGCCCAGCGCAGCGGTCGTCTGCGAGCTCTACTGCGAGCACGGCGACCCGTGGAACGCGGCGCTCGCCGACGCCGGCGCCGAGATCCGCTTCCGCCGCTGGTCAGACGACGCGATCCGCGCCGCGCTGGCCGGCTTCTGGGCCCGCACGGCCCGCGCTCCCGAGGCCGCGGACCTTCGAACCGAAGCGTGGCAGGGACCGACCGCGCCGACGATCAGACGTCGCTACGGCACGATCGAACGGGCCTGGGACCTGCTCGGCCCGGTCCCCGTGTCGCCTGCCTGACCCGAGCACACTCACAGACGCAGAAGGGGCGCGATGACGACCGTTGACCTGGCCCGCCAGGAGCTTCTGATCGGCGGCGATTGGACCGAAGCCCGCTCCGGGCGCGAGTACCACCAGAACTTCCCGTTCACCGGCTCCCCCGCGGGTACAGCCGCCGCCGCGGGGCGCGGGGAGGCCCGCGCCGCTGTCGACGCGGCCGCTGCCGCATTCGGAGAGTGGTCGCGCAGGGCGCCGGCGATGCGGCGGGCGATCCTCTCCAAGGCCGCCGACCTGTTGATGGAGCGACAGGTGGAGATCGCCGGGATCGTCACCGAGGAGACCGGAGTACCCGATCTAGGCGCCCCGGCTGATGGGCGCGGCGAGGCGCTGGTGAATCAGCCGCACCGCCATCGACCCCTCGCCGACCGCGGAGGCGACGCGCTTGATCGACCCCGAATGGACGTCGCCGACGGCGAAGATCCCGGGCTGGCTTGTCTCCAGGAAGTAGGGGCGCTCGCTGCCGTAGGCGCCCAGCTGGTCGTCGCGCAGGTCTCGCCCGGCTACCAGGAAGCCGTGCTCGTCCATCTCCACGTGGCCCCGGAGCCAGTCGGTGCGCGGGTCGGCGCCGATGAACACGAACAGCGCCTTGACGTCCAGCTCGCGCTGCTCGCCGGTGCGCTTGTCGTTGACCACGACCCCCTCGAGGCCCTGCTCGCCCTTCAGTTCGACGACCTCGGACTGGGTGACCAACTCGACCTGAGGCCGGTTGGATAGCTCGTCGATCAGGTACCGCGACATCGACTTCGCGAGGTCGTCGCCGCGGATCATCAGCCTGCAGCTGGAGGCGTGTTGGGAGAGGAACATCGCCGCCTGGCCGGCGGAGTTGCCGCCGCCGACGATCAGCACCGGGTCGCCGTAGCAGAGCAGCGCCTCTGACTGGGTCGCGGCGTAGTACACGCCCACCCCCTCGAAGCGTTCGAGCCCGGGGACCGGCAGCTTGCGGTAGTGGGCTCCGGTGGCCACGATCAGGGTGCGCCCGTTGACCTCGTCGCCGCCGGCCAGCTTGATCGCGAAGTGGCCGTCCTCGCGCTCGAGGCCTACGGCCTCGGCCGGCACGACCATCCGGGCGCCCAGGCGCTTGGCTTGGATCTGCGCGCGCTCGGCGAGCTCGCTGCCCGAGACCCCGGTGGGGAAACCGAGGTAGTTCTCGATCCGCGCCGAGGTGCTGGCCTGGCCGCCGAAGGCGACCGCGTCGATCGCCTGCGTGTCGAGACCTTCGGAGGCGCCGTACAGGGCCGCCGACAGTCCCGCCGGCCCGCCGCCCACGACCACCAGGTCGCACAGCGGCGGCGGCGTCCCGCGGGCGCTCAGGCCGAGCAGCTGGGCCACGTCGGCGTTCGACGGGTTGCGCAGCACTCCGCGCGCTCCCACCACCACCGGGGTCTCCGACGCCGCGACGCCGAGCGCTCGCAGCAGCGACTCAGCCTCCTCGTCGGCCTCCAGGTCCACCCAGTGGTGGGGCACCCGGTTGCGGGTCAGGAACTCGCGCAGCCGGCGGGTATCCGGCGAGTAGCGCGAGCCGATCACTCGCACGCCGCCGCCGATCTCGATCAGCAGCGACCTTCGGGCCAGGTAGGCGCGAAGGATCAGGTTGCTGAGCTCCTCGTCGCGGGCGACCAGCTCGCGCAGGCGATCGAGCGGGACGTGGATCAGCTCGCCGGCGTCGCGGACGACCGCGGTCAGATACACCCGCCCGCCGGTCAACAGGTTCAACTCGCCGAGGAAGCGGTGACGTCCGTGGATCGCGATCACGTGGTTCTCGGTGCCGTAGCCGCGGACGATCGCGACCGCCCCCGACTCGACCACGAAGAAGTCGTAGCTGTCGTCGCCATCCTGGAATAGCACTTCGCCCGGCGCGACCTTGCGCAGCTCGCCGACCGCGAGCAGCCGCGCGCGCTGGTCGTCGTCGAGCCTCGGGAACGCGCCGTTGCGATCCGGCGGCTCCTCGATCCCGACGCCGAGTGGCTCCCCCGCTGCCTCCTCGCTGTCGGAGCTCACGCGGGCTCCCGCGAGGCGCGCGGGTTGACCAGCGGGGTCAGCGTGGCCTCGAGCCGCTCGCGCAGGTGCTCGTGCTGCGGAGGCAGCCGCAACGCCTCGCCGAGGTGCTCGGGGTCCTCGTCGGTCGCGAATCCCGGGCTCGGAGTCGCGAGCTCGAACAGGATCCCGCGCGGCTCGCGGAAGTAGATGCTGAAGAAGTACTGGCGGTCGATGATCGGCGTCGGGTGGGCCCCGGCAAGCCTGAGCGCGTCGCCCCACAGCGCGTGCTCCTCGTCGCGGTCACACCATGCGATGTGGTGCACGGCGCCCGCGCCCTGCAGGCCGACGTCCGCCGGTGGCTCGTCGTAGCCGTAGGTGGCGGTCCGCTTCCCTCCCTTCAGCTCGTACTCGCCCGGGGAACCGATCGTGAACCCGAGCGGCCCGGTCAGCAGGTCGTTCTCGCGCTCTCGGGCGGCGCCGTACGCGCGGACGCCCTCGAATCCCTGAAGCGCGTGCTCGGCCGGGATGTCGTCGGCTCGGGCCACGAGCGGCTCGTCGTCGGTCTGCACCACCGCGAACTCGAGGCCGAGGCCCTCGGGGTCGCGGAATCGCAGCGCCCGGTCGCCCCCGCCGCCGTCGAGCGTCACGCCCTCGGCGCCCAGCCGTTGCGCCCAGAACGACAGCGCCTGCTCGGAGGCCACGCGCCAGCGCAGCCGGTGGATCATCCCGGCGCCGGCCCGGCCCGGAGCCGCGTCGGGAAACTCGAAGAACGTGAGGATCGAGCCCGGGGCCCCCCGCTCGTCGCCGTAGTACAGGTGGTACACGTCCGGGGCGTCGAAGTTCACGGTCTTCTTGACCATGCGCAAGCCGAGCACGCGCGCGTAGAAGTCGACGTTCTGGGGCGCGTCCGCCGTGATGCAGGTGATGTGATGGATGCCGTCGAGCTGCAAGGGTCCGCTCCTCAATTTGTTCTCGCCTGACACCACCTTGCCGAAGCTGTCAAGCGGACGCGTCACGACCCGCCTCTACTGCGCCAATCCGCGGGACCCCGGTGGCCCGGGCCGGCCCACGTCGCGCCTGCTTCACCACCAGCGGAGAGAATTCGATGGCTGTTGTAGCCCGCCGATCCAAGGCGCTGCTGACCGTGGCGGCGGCGGTGCTCGCCGCATCGCGCTGATCGGACCGGGCTGGGGTCAGCTCGGCTCGACCGACGCCAACTCCAAGGCCGAGCCCGCCCTGGGCGTGGACGGGACCACCCACCCGATGGGCGGCCGCTGGCCAGCGCTCAGAGGCGCTTTTCCAGGGACGTAGCCAGCTCTTCGTATCCCATCCGGTCCTCCCAGAAGGGAACGGAGAGCGGGCTGCCCTGGAACGTGGTCGTCTCCGCGACCGTGGCCCCGGACTGGCGGCCCCACTCCTCGGCGGTCTCCACCAGGCGCGTCCCGATGCCGGTGCGCCGGCGGTCGGCGGAGGTCGCCAGGTAGCTGATCAGTAGCCGCTTCTCGGCCGGGTCCGGTTCGCCGCCATGGCCGTTGCCGTTCTCGTCGCTCGTCACCCTCGCGGCCAGCACGCCGACGATCTCGCCGTCGACCTCGGCCACCAGGCGCAGGGCCGGGCCGCCCGCCGCCGTCGGCTGTTCAGAGGGACGCGGAGCCCCCTGGCCGTAGTACTGGGCGACGTCGGCGTGTACGAGCTCGAGCGCGTCGGCGTCGCCCGGCAGCGCCTCGCGGACGCTGATTTCGCCACCGTACATGGCGGCAAGCTTAGATTGCCCCCGTGGTCGGGCGCCGTGCGGTCGGTGCTACTTTTAGGTGGCGATACTTGAATTCAGTCGTCGCTGCGCTATACGTTGCACGGACATGGACGGGCTCAGCGCAAGCATTCCGCGCACCCTTGAGACGCGTAGGCTGTTCGAGCGGTGGCGGCGGGATCGCGATCCTCGGGCGCGCGAGTTGTTGGTCGAGCGCTTCATGCCGCTGGCCCGCAAGCTCGCCCGGCGGTACGCGGGTCGGGAGACCTCGGACGATCTGATCCAGGTGGCCAGCCTGGGGCTGCTGAAGGCGATCGACCGGTTCGATCCCTCGCGCGGGACCGCGTTCACTTCGCTTGCGGTGCCCACAGTCCTGGGCGAGCTCAAGCGATATTTCCGCGACGCCGGATGGTTCGCGCACGTGCCGCGGGGCGTGCAGGAGTTGGCGCTGAAGGTCCAGCAGGCAGATCGCACACTGAGCGCCAAGACCGGCCGTTCGCCCACAGCGCAGGACATCGCCAACTACCTCGAGCTCGATGTCGAGGAGGTGCTCGACGCGCTGTGCGCGATCGCCGCGCACCGCTCGGTGTCTCTGGACGCGCCGATCGGAGACGGCGACTCGGACCGGCTCGCAGAGACGTTCGGCGAGGAGGACGAGCGCTACGAGCGAGTCGAGGCGGCCGCGACGATCGCCGGTGGCCTGCGTTGCCTCGCCAAGCTCGATCGCCAGGTGCTGACGATGTACTACCTCGAGGAGCGGACCCAGGTCCAGGTGGCCGAGGAGATCGGGGTGTCCCAGATGCAGGTGTCGAGGATCCTGCGCCGCGCTACGCGCCGGCTGCAGGAGCTGACGGCGTCCGAGGGCTCCTTCGCTGGACGCTAGTCGCGATCGGGCGGCGCCGGCGCCGATCAGCGTCAACGGCAATCACGCACGCTCGGGACTTCAGATCGAGCGCGTCGATGGCGACCGCGGACCGATGCTCGTGCTCCGCGGCGAGTTCGACCTGACCGGCGTCCGCCAGTTCGATGAGGCCATCGCCGGCGTCGCTCCGACCGGGTCGCTGGTGCTCGACCTCCGCGACCTGTCGTTCATGGACTCGTCGGGCCTGGGGGCCCTGATGGGCCTGTACCGGCGCGGGGTCGCCGAGGGCTGGTCGCTCGTCCTGGCCGCTCCCCAGCCTCAGGTCTCGCGTCTGCTGCAGATCACGGGCGTGGACGCGCGGCTGACGGTGATCGACTGATGCCGACCCTCCCGGAGGTTGTCGCCGCCCACCGCGACGACATCCTCAGCGAGTGGGTCCTCGTCCAGGAGGACTCCGTCGGCCGGGCACCGCACGGCCTCGGCGAGCTCAATCTGGCCCGGGAGTCTCAGGAATTCCTCGGCCTGTTCGCGACCGCGGTGGCCGACGACGAGTCCGGCGAGATTGGCGGCCCCGGATGGGAGCCGGTGCGGTCGTTCCTGAGCGCTATCGCCCGGGCTCGCGCCGCCGCGGGCTTCTCCCCCGCCGAGGCGGCGACGTTCATGTTTTCGCTCAAGCAGCCGCTGTTCGCCCGGCTCGCCAACGAGCTCCAGGACGACGCCGTCGGCCTGATCGCCTCGATCCTCGAGACGACCGAGCTCGTCGATCAGCTCGGCCTGTTCATGGTCGACGAGTACGCCAAAGCCGCCGGCTAGCGTCGGGAGCGACCGAGGATGTCGCGCAGCTGCGCGGCGTTGCGCACGCCGAAGTCGCGGTAGCAGTTGTTCATCAGCAGGTGGCTCTCGCGCGCCTGCTTGGAAACGTCGGCGATCGGGTGCGCGAGCTCCTCGAGCTCCTCCTCGGAGTACAGGTAGCGGAACCGCTCGGCGGCCGAGCGCGCCCCTCCGGACCAGGTGCTGTCCGAGCGGCCGTGGAAGCGGACCACGAGCAGATCGGGGTTGGTCACCGCCAACAGCCGCGGCAGCCTCGACGCCTCCGGCGCGTCGACGCACACGTAGATCAGTTCGTGCCCGGACAGCAGCTCGAGCGTCCGCTCGCGGTCGCGATCCTCGGCCAGCCATCGGGGCGAGCGAAACTCGACGCACAGGCGGTAGTCGGGGAGCCGCTCGCGGAGCTTCTCGATCTCGGCCCGGTTGTCGCCGCGCGGGCCGAACCAGGGCGGGTACTGGAACAGCACCGCCCCGAGCTTGCTGGCCTCGTGCAGCGGCCGCAGCGCGCGGTCGAACCGCCGCCACGCCTCCTCGAGCGCCTCGGTGCTCAGGTGCGAGGCGTAGATGTTGCGCTTCTCCAGCACTTCCTCCGGCAGCTCCTCGCGAAGGTCTGGCCAAAGGCTGCGCGGGCGGGTCGGGTGGCCAGTCAGCAACGAGTACGCCTTGACGTTGAAGCGAAATCCCTCGGGCGTACGCTCCGCCCACAGACTCGCCTGGCGCTCGGCCGGCGGCGCGTAGTAGGTCGAGTCGATCTCGGTCAGCGGGAACTGCGACGCGTAGTAGCGCAGCCGCTCCTCCGGCGTCATCGTCCGCTGCGGGTACCAGTCGCTCTCCTCGACGAGCGTCTTGTCCGCCCACGAGCAGGTGCCGGTGAGGACGCTCAACCCGGCACCCCGGTCAGCGCCCGCCCACCGCCGCAGGGTTCGCGGCGGCGACCGCGTCACGCAGCGTCTCGAGCTCATCCGCGGTCAGCTCCAGCCGCGGCGGTCGGCACGGCCCGCCCCCGATCCCGAGTTCGTCGAGCCCTGCCTTGAAGTACTGGACCAGCTTCGGCGTCATGTCCAGGCGACCCAGTGGCAGGAGCACGGCGTAAAGCTCGCGCGCGGGCGCGAGATCGCCGGCGGCGCACAGGTCCCACAGACGCACGCTCTGCACCGGGAACACCACCCCTACGCCCGAGATCCAACCGGCCGCGCCCGCGCAGAACCCCTCGAGCGCCCAGTCGTCGCCGCCGACCATCACGTCGACGTCCGGGCACAGGTTGACGAGCTCGGCGATCCGGCGGGCGTCGCCCGAGCTCTCCTTCAGCGCCCCGACGGCGGGCACCGCACGGGCGATCTCGGCCAGCAACTCGGGGGCGAGGTCCGACCCGCTCGCGGTCGGGTTGTTGTAGATCATCACCGGCAGGTCGGCGGCCGCGGCCACGTCGCCGAAGAACCGCAGCAACTCGCGCCGGTCGGCGCGATACAGCAGCGGCGGCAGCGTCATCACGCCGTCGGCGCCGGCGGCCCTGGCGTCGCGGGCGTAGTCCGAGGCCTGCCCGGCGGTGGGCGCCGACACGCCGGCGCACACCGGGACGCGTCCGGCCGCCGCCTCGACCACGGTCTCGAGCACGGCACGGCGCTCCTCGCGGCTGAGGCTGCCGCCCTCGCCGACGGTGCCGTTGGGGACGATCCCGCGGATCCCGCCCTCGATCAGCCGCTGGACCTGCGCCGCGACCGCATCGTGATCGACGGCGAGGTCGGAGTGAAAATGCGTGACGATCGCGGCGTGAACACCTTTCATTGAGATCCTCCGATCGTGGCTTGGTGGTTGGCCCGCGACGCGCGCCTGGCAAATCGCGCGGGGTCGAACGCCGACAGGAGCGGATCACGCTCCCCGTCGAGCAGCAACTTGCTGAGCAGCTCGCCGGTGCCCGGCGCCAGCGTGATCCCCAGCGTCGCGTGACCGGTGGCGAGGTGGATCCCGTCGAGGCCGGGCAGCGGCCCGATCAGCGGCAGGCCGTCGGGCGACAGCGACCGCATTCCAGCCCAATCGCGCGACCGTCCGGGCATCCGCCAACCCGGCATCGCCCGCTGGGCGGCATCCGTGATCGCGGCCAGGCGGCGCGGCGACAGCGCCAGGCCGGTGGCGCCGAGCTCGAGCGTCCCCGACACCCGTACGCCGCCGTCGAACACGCTGACCGCCACCTTCGGACCTTCGAGATATAGGGCGCGCCGCGGCGCCGTCGGGCCCGGCTCGTAGGTGCGGCTGTAACCCTTGGCCGCCGCGATCGGCAAACTCACGCCGATCCCGGCGAGCAGCCGCCGGCAGGCGATCCCGGCGGCCAGCACGACGTTGACGGCTCGTACCGTCGCGCTCGGTGTGTGCACCAGCCAGCCGCCGTTGTCGCGAGCCAGCGTCGTGACCGGCGCGCCCTGCCGCACGCTGGCGCCGCGCGCCTCGAGCGCCCGGCGCAGGCCCGCGGTGAATAGTTCTGGACGTACCCGGCGCTCCCCCTCGGCGATCACGCCGCCGAGCAGCTCCGGGCCGAGTGCGGGCTCGAGCTCGCGCAACTCGCCGGCCGAGATCTGCCGCAGCGTCTGCGTAGCGCCGGCCTCGCGAAGCTCGCCGGCGATCCGCAGCAACAGCTCGAGCTCAGAGCGTTCGAATGCGGTGTACAGGAGCGGTTGCTCGTGATGTTCGAACTCGACGCCGCGCTCGGCCAGCCGGTCGAACGCCGGCCCGGCCGTCGCGGCGGCGCGCTGCAGCGCGGCCAGCCCGCGGCCGTACGCCGATCGCGAGCAGCTGGCCGTGAACCGCGCGATCCAGTCCAGCAGCGCGGGCGACAGCGTCGGGCGGATCCACAACGGGCCCGACGGGTTCACCAGCCACCGCAGCGAGGTGCCGATCACCCCCGGTCCCGGAACCGGGATCGCCAGCGACGGCGTTACCCAGCCGGCGTTGCCCGCCGATGCGCCCGCGCCGGGCCGATCAGCCTCGAGCACGGTCACGTCGGCGCCGCGGCTGGCCAGGGACTCGGCCACGGCGAGCCCCACGGCGCCGGCGCCGACCACGACCGTTGGCCCCGGCGAGGTCGGCGCGGTCACAGCGCGAATCCGGTCGGGAACGGGTCGGTGGGGTCCAGCAGGTACTGACCCATCGCGGTGATCCAGGCGCGCCCGCTGACCTCCGGGATCACGCCCGGCAGCGCGCCGACGGACGTCTCCTGCACCAGCCGGCCGACGAACCGGCTGCCGATCACCGACTCGTTGACGAACTCCTCGCCGATCGCCAGCTCGCCGCGGGCGTGCAGCGCCGCCATCCGCGCCGAGGTCCCGGTGCCGCACGGAGAGCGGTCGAGCCAGCCCGGATGGATCGCGGTCGCGTTGCGCGCGTGCGCCCCGTCGTCGCCACCGGCGTGGAACACGACGTGCTTGCAGCCTCCGATCGCGGCGTCGAGCGGGTGCACTGGCCGCGCCGAGCGGTTGATCTCGCTCGCGATCGCCAGCCCGGCATCGATCAGCCGCTGGCCGCTGGCCGGGATCGGGTCCAGGCCGACCGAGTCGGCGGCCACGAGCGCGTAGAAGTTGCCGCCGAACGCCATGTCGTAGCGGACCGTCCCGAATCCGTCGACCTCGACCTCGGCGTCGAGGCCGACCACGAACGCGGGCACGTTGCGCAGCGACACGCGCTCGGCGCGGCCGTCGCGGACGGCGACCGAGGCCTCGACCAGCCCGGCCGGCGTGTCGAGCGCGATGATCGTCTCGGGCTCGGTGACCGCGACCATCCCGCACTCGACCAGCACCGTGGCCACCCCGATCGTTCCGTGCCCGCACATCGGCAGCAGCCCCGAGACCTCGACGAACAGCACGCCCCAGTCGGCGTCGGGGCGCGTCGGCGGCTGCAGGAACGCTCCCGACATCGCCGAGTGCCCGCGCGGCTCGCGCATCAGCAGCAGCCGCAGGTCGTCCAGGTTGCGCTCGAAGTACAGCCGACGCTCCTGCATCGTGGCACCGGGCACCGCGCCGAGACCACCCGTGATCACCCGGGTGGGCATCCCCTCGGTGTGCGAGTCGACCGCTGAGAAGTAGCGGGACGCCCTCATCGCCGGGGCGGCTCCTGCCCGGCCTGACCGGTCTGGGTCATGTACTTGCGGACCCGGCGGATGTGTTCGCGGGAGTACAGCTCGGCGGCTGCTGCGTCGCCCTCGCTGACCGCCTCGTAGATCATCCGGTGCTCGGCGATGTGGATCCGCATCCGGCTCGCGTCCGACAGCGAGTCGTCGCGAAGCCGCCGCCACAGCGGCTGGTCCATGATCGCCGCGAGCTGGTCGCAGATCGCGATCACGACCGGGTTGCCGGTCATCACACCGATCTGGCGGTGGAACGTTCGGTCGGCCTCCGACCAGATCGCCCGCTGATCCGAGCTGGTCGGGTCCGACAGCCGCTCCATCTCGTCCAGCAGCCGCTCGGCGAACGCGTCAGGGCGGGCGCGGTCGGCCGCGATCCGGGCGACAGCGGGCTCGAACGCCTCGCGCGCCTGCAGCAGCGCGAACGGGCTGGCGTCGTGGGCCCGGAGCACCGGCGGGGACTCGTCGTGCAACCGGGCTGTGGCGTCGGCGGCCACGAACGAGCCCGAACCGGGGCGCGTCTCCACGATCCCGTCGACCTGCAGCACCCCGATCGCCTCGCGCACCGACGAGCGGCCGACCTCCATCTGCCGGGCGAGCTCGCGCTCGGAGGGCAGCTTCTGCCCGGGGGCGAGCAAGCCGACCTGGATGTCCTGCACAATCCTCCGCGCAATCTGCTCGTAGACCTGCTCGACGCGAAGCGGACCTATCGTCAAACCAGTTTCGACGACCACCGGTTTGAACCTTACACCACTTCGCGCCGTGGTTCTGATATGAACCAGTCGATGGCCGACACGACGTTTGCGGCGCACGATCCGCGCACCGGCGCGGTGCTCCAGACCTACACCGACGCGACCGACGGCCAGATCGCCGCGGCCTGCGCCGCCGCCCGGGAGGCGGTCCCGGCGCTGCGCGACGACGCCGTCCGCGCGGGGCTGCTGCGCGCGATCGCGCGGCGGCTGCGCGAGGCCGGCGACGAGCTGCACGACATCTGCGAGCTCGAGACGGGTCTCCCCCGCGCCCGCCTCGAGGGCGAGCTCGAGCGCACCTGCGTGCAGCTCGAGTTGATGGCCGACGCCGCCGCCGGCGGCAGCCACGTCGAGGCGATCATCGACACCGCCGAGCCCGACGCTCCGATCGCGCCGCGCCCCGATCTGCGGCGGATGCTCGTCCCGCTCGGGCCGGTTGCGGTGTTCGGCGCCAGCAACTTCCCCTATGCGTTCAGCGTCGCCGGCGGCGACACCGCGTCCGCCCTGGCCGCCGGCTGTCCGGTCGTGGTCAAGGGCCACCCGTCGCACCCTGGCACGTCGGAGCAGGTCGCCGCCTGCGTGACCGCTGCCGTGGACGAGCTCGGATTGCCGGCGGGCACGTTCTCGCTCGTGCACGGCGCCTCCAGCCATGTCGGCGAGCAGCTGGCGCGGGCCGAGGAGATCGAGGCGATCGGCTTCACCGGCTCGCTCGTGGGCGGCCGCGCGCTGTTCGACGTCGCCGCCGCGCGGGATCGACCGATCCCGGTGTACGCCGAGATGGGGTCGGTCAACCCGACGGTGATCAGCCCGGGCGCGCTGCGCGCCCGCAGCGATGCGATCGCCGAGGGACTGACGGCCTCGATCACCGGCGGCACGGGTCAGTTCTGCACCAAGCCCGGGGTCGTGCTGGTCCCGGCGGGCGCCGACGGGGACGCGTTCGCCGATGACGTCGCCCGGCGCCTGGCCCAGGTCGAGGCCGCGCCCTTGCTCAACGCGCGGATCTGTTCCGCGCTGCGCGCCGCGCTGGCCGACCTCGACCGCGATCCTGACGTGACACGGCTCGGGCCTGGTGGCGAGGATTCGGAGGGCGCAGCCGGCGGTGGCTACCTGCAGGTGCCCGTGCTGTACGCGATCGACGCCGCGACGGCGACGCGCCGGCCGGAGCTGCTCGACGAGCACTTCGGACCGACGGCGCTGCTCATCCGCTACGACGGGCTCGAGTCCGCCGCCGGGGTGATCGGCGTGCTGGGCGGCCAGCTGACCGGGACGCTCCACGCCGAGGCCGACGAGCTCGACGGGTTGCGGGGGATCGTGGCCGGGCTCGAGGAACTTGCTGGACGCGTGATCTTCAACGGGTTTCCGACGGGGGTCGCGGTCACCCACGCGATGCAGCATGGCGGGCCGTACCCCGCGACGACCGCGCTGCACACGTCGGTCGGGACCACTGCGATCCGCCGCTTCCAGCGCCCGGTGACCTGGCAGAACGCTCCCGCCGAACTGCTGCCCGCCGCGCTGCAGGACGCCAACCCGCTGGGAATCTGGCGGCTGGTCAACGGCGAGTTCACGCGCGACGCGGTTTAGTGTCCGCGACGCCGCGCCCGCCCGACAGCGTCAGCCGGTTCTTGGCCGAGGCCAACCCCGCGGTGATCGCGACGATTGCGCCCGGCGGCGAGCCGCACACGGTTGCCACCCGGTACCTGTGGGAGGACGGCCGGTTGTTCGTCAACATGGACGCGGACCGCAAGCGCCTGCAGCACCTCCGGCGCGACCCGCGCGTGTCGCTGACCGTGCTCGGCAAGGACGATTGGTCGGTCCACGTGACGCTCGCCGGGCGGGTCGCCTCGCTCGATCCCGACCCGGATCTAGTGTCGCGTTTGGGAAGTTCGTGGGCACCGAGAGGTGCCACTGGTGGATGCTTGGCGAGGACGCAGGAGCCGTGGCGTAGCGGAGCTACGCGAGGCGACGAGGACGAAGCCGAGCGCCGCCAGGGGTGCCTCGAATGCACGCGAATTTTCCAAACGTGACACTAGTGTCGATCGACCGCCTGGCCCGGCACTACACCGGCGAGCCGTTCTCCAGGCGCGACCGCCGGCGCGTCAGCGCCTGGATCGACGTCGATCACTGGCACGGGTGGGCCGGCGCCGGGCCCTGGGACGGTTAGCGGCGACAGGCGCCCACGGACCGGGTCACATGATCAACGCCCCACTCCAGGTGTCCCGGCCGAACCGTGGGACGTTGACCACGTCTCACGTGACTAACGCCCCGCGGTCCGTCCAGAAGGGCTCGAGTGGGGCGTTCGCCCGGCCGATGGCGCCCGGCGGAAGCAGCTGTCCGTCGGAAATAGTAGGTTTTCGCAGGATTCTGCAAATTCTGCGGATCTGACCCATGCAGACACGTGGGAACTGTGACGTGGGCTCGGGCACGGTCGACAAGCCCCTGTAGACCGGGACTCGGCGCCTGCGACGCAGGCTCCGGCGCCGATCGTTTCGCCTGGCGATCGGCGCCGTAGCTCTGCCCTCAGCGCTCGGGACTGCCCCAGGCTGCGCGGCGGCGCCGGAACGAGCCTCGCGCCGCAACCGCCGCGCCAGCTCACTCGCCCGGTCCAGCGCCAGCGGCAGCTCGTCGCACCGGTTCGAGGCGATCGCCGCGAACTCGCGCAACCTCGCGTTCGCCAGCTCGCGCTCGGCTACCTCGCCGATCTGGTGCAGCTTCGAACTCGTGAGCTCCACCGGAGCGTTTCGGCGAAGCCCACGTGGTCCGCACGCGAACGGGACCGTTCACGCGCGCACCGCCCTGGTATCACGCGCGGATCGCGCGCTCGCACCACAGCAACCTGACCCCACAGCAATCGACGATGGGGATCCGGTCGCAGGCTCTCGATAGCCTCGACCGGATGCAAGCTGCACGCTTCACCCGCTACGTGGCGATCGGCGACAGCACCACCGAGGGGCTCGACGACCCGTCCCCGGACGGGCTCGGCTACCTCGGGTTCGCCGACCGCCTGGCGGCGCGGCTGGCCCAAGACCAGCCCGGTCTGCTGTACGCCAACCTGGGCATCCGTGGCCGTAAGCTGCGCCAGATCCGCGACGAGCAGCTCGAGCCCGCGCTGGCGCTGGACCCCGACCTGGCCAGCGTGGTCGGCGGCCTCAACGACATCCTCCGTCCTCGCTGCGACATCGGGACGCTGGCCGCGATCCTCGAGCAGATGGTCGCGGCCCTGACCGCCCGCGGTGCGACCGTTCTGGGGATGACGTTCCCCGATGCCGCCAAGGTGATGCCCGCCGCGCTCCCGGCGCGCCGGCGGATGCAGGCGTTCAACGCCGCGATCCGCTCGATCGGGGAGCGTCACGGGATGCTCGTCGCCGACCTCGACCGCAACGGCGTCATTGACCCGCGGCTGTGGGCGGTCGACCGCCTGCACGCGAACACGGCCGGTCACATCCGCATCGCGGCGGCGATGGAGCAGGCGCTCGGCCTCGAGCCCGCGGAGGACCCCTGGGCCCTGTTGCCGCCCGCGCCCGGCGTCTCCCGGGCCGCGGTGTGGCGCCGCGAGGCGCTGTGGATGGGGCGCCACGCGGCCCCGTGGATCATGCGCCGCGTCCGCGGCCGCTCCTCAGGCGACGGCCGCAGCGCCAAGCGCCCGGAGCTGGCGCCGGTCGTGCTGACAGAGGCAGACACGGCCGCCGAGCCCGTTTGAGCTCGACGACCGCGTCTGAGGCTTGTGGTGCAGCGGCAGTCCGGTTAGGCGGCGTTGCGGAGCCCATCGAGCTCCGGTCGACCGGCCAGCCGGGTCAGCGCGCGCTCTTCGAGCTCACGTGCCCGCTCGGCCGAGAAGCCGAGCTCGCTGCCGGTCTGCCGCAGCGTCCGCGGATCCTCTCCGGCGAGGCCGAAGCGGAGCTTGATGACGTTGCGCTCGACCTCCGGGAGCGTGTCGATCACCTGGCTGAGGCGCTGGTCGCGGTCAGCCGTGGCGACCTCCTCGATCGGCTCGGGACGCTCGCTGGCCAGCAGGTCCCCGAGGGCGGTCTCCCCGTCCTCGCTGACGGCCTGATCCAGGCTCGCCAGACCGCGGCTCAGCTCGCGCAGCTCCGTGACCTCGTCGACGGACAGCTTCGCCACTTCGGCGACCTCTTCGTCGGTGGGCTCACGTCCAAGCTTCGTGCTCAGCTCGGCCTCGATCTTGCGGACCTTGACCTGACGCTGAGCAACGTGGACCGGAACCCGGATCGTCCTCCCGTGGTTCTGTAGGCCGCGCTGGATCGCCTGACGGATCCACAGCGTCCCGTAGGTGGAGAACTTGAAGCCGCGCCGCCAGTCGAACTTCTCGACGGCACGGATCAATCCGAGCATCCCTTCCTGTACGAGGTCCTCCATCGGTAGCCCGTGGCCCTGGTACCGGCGCGCCTGGGAAACGACCAGGCGCAGGTTCGAGTTGATCATCCGCTCCTTGGCCTCGAGGTCGCCGCGCTCAATCCGCTTGGCGAGCTCGACCTCCTCGGCGGCGGTCAGCAGTGGATGCGCACGAGCACTACGGAGGAACAGCTCAAGCGAATCGCGAACCCCGGCACCACCGTCGGTGCCGGTGGCAGCCCGGAGCTCAGCCGAGTCGGCATGAGCGCCCCGTCTGCGGTTCTGCCGCTTGTTCGACGCCGCGGCGGCAGGCCGCCGGGCGCGATTTCTCTGAGTGTTGTTTTCGTCGCCACGCACGCGGGAAACGTCGCGGCGCTGGGATTCAGTATTCAGTTCGATCTCCGTGTACTGAAGATTGTTCGATACTCATCGAATTATAGCATTGTTCGACCGTGATCGAACAATGCCCGGAGCCCCCTAAAACGTCATGCTCCATGAGAACCTACGTTCGAAGACGCCACGAGTTACCGCAGCGTTCCCGTTCTTATGAATGCCTTCGGTTCGGGTCCGGGTTCAGGACTCAAGCGGACTCAAGCGCCGACTGCGCGGCCGCCATACGGGCGATCGGCACGCGAAACGGCGAGCACGACACGTAGTCCAAGCCGGTCGCGTCGAAGAACGCGATCGACTCCGGATCTCCTCCATGCTCCCCACAGATGCCGAGTTTCAAGCTCGGATGCTCCTCCGAGCCTCTACCCTGGCCCGCGCAGCGAGCTGTCTCCGGTCCCTACGCCGATCAGTTCTCCTGGATGTGGTCGGCCTCGCGCGCGCCGCCGAACGGGCGCGTCAGGCAGAAGCGGTTGAGCGCGGCCTCGGGGACGCCCTCGACCCCGGGCGTGTCCGACGCCTCGCCCTTGGTGTGCGGATCGTCGGAGAAGCCACCGACCTCGACCGAGTGCTGGGGGCTGCGGTAGCCGGAGATCCCGACCAGGTGCAGCTGCAGCGCGCGCCCGAGCTGGTCGAGCCTGGCGGCGATGATCGGCTCCTGGTTGACGCTGTAGTCGGTGCCCGCGGCCGGGAAGAAGCCGTAGGACCCGCCGTGGGCGACGAACGGGGTGTTCGCGCACGAGCCGAGCGGCACCGGAGCGCCGCCGGACGGACCCGCACCGGCGCCCGCGGCGCGGGCGGCGGCGGCGGCCTGCCGGTCGAGGATCGTCGCCTGCCGGGTCAGCGTCTTGCGCAGCGAGATCAGCTCGGCGGCCGTGCGGCTGCGGGCGTCGACGTAGGACAGGCGGCGGCGGACGATCGACAGGCGCAGCTGGGCGACGTTGTCGCGCTCGGTCAGCACCGACGTGACCGCGCGCTGCTTGCGCGACTCGATCGACGCCAGCCGCTTGGTCTGAGCGGTCACGGCTGTTCGCGCCTGCTTGACGTGGAGCACCGTCTCGGTGCTGTGGCGCTCGACCGTGCGCAGGTCGTTGACGCGGTTGAGGAGATCGTCGAACCCTTGCGCGTCGACCACCACATTCATCAGCGTGGGCGGCGGGGACTCATATTGGGCGACGAGCTGGGCGCCCAGGATCCGCCGGCCGCGCTCGTACCTGGCCTGCAGGCTGGTCAGCCGCGTGCGCGCGTGATCCAACGACGCCCTCACCTCCGACAGCTGGCCCTCCTCGACGGTGATGCTGCGCTGAATCGCTCCCAGACGCTGCTCCAGGTCGCCGATCGAGCCGTCGAAGCCCTGGATCCGGGTCGAGTCCGACTGGATCTCCGACTGCAGCTGACCGGCCCGCTGCTTAGCCGCCTGATAGCGGCTCGACAGATCGGCGCTGCTCGATCCGGCGAGCAGCGCGATCGCCACGATCGCGCCCAGCAGCGGCAGGGCGGCGATCGAGGCGCTACGTCGAAATTGGTTCGATCTGCGTCTCAGACGGCGGCGAAGCTACCAGGGGGTCGCGCGATCCCGAGCGCCTCGTGGGGCCATGAAGCGAAACTTGCAGGGGCAGGAACCGTTGCGTAGGTTCAGACGGCTGGTCTGTACGGGGGTACGATCACCCTGCAGGGGCAAGCCACGACCAACCATTGATGACCGTATGCAGCGGCTTTCGATCGCGCGATCCCTCCGGCTGGCGCTCGTCGGCCTGACCCTGGCGCTGGCGATCGTCGCTGCGTTCGGCGTGGCGACCCTCTACAAGTCCCGTCAACGCTACGAAAACCGGCTGCTGGAGACCTCGGCGCTTTCGACCGCTGCCGCTAACCTGGCGGGCGCGGGCGTCGCGGAGGACGAGGCGCTTCGCGACACGCGCGGGCCTCGTTCGGCCGGAGAGCGGGCCAAGGCCCAGGCCACCTACCTGACCGCCGCTCACACGGTCAGCTCGCTCGCGATGGAGGATCCACCGAGCCGCGTCCTCGCCCAGAAGCAGATCGCGGCCGAGACGAGGGCCCGTCGGCTGGCTGCTAACGGCCAGTACACCGCCGCGACCGCCCCCGACGGGCCGCTGAATGAGGCGCGCACGCTGGCCACGCAGCTGCAGGCGCGCCAGCTGACCCGCCAGCAGATCGCCCACGCTAATGCCCGCTCGGACGCCAAGCGGGCGATCATCATGGTCGGGATCGCCGGACTGCTGGCGGTGGTCGGCGCGCTGACCCTGATCGCGCTGCTGATCCGGGGAATGCGACGGCCCCTCGACGACCTCGTCCAGGCGACCCGCAGTCTGGCCTCGGGCGACCTCGGCCGCCGGGTCGAGCCGTCAGGCCCGCGGGAGCTCCAGGAGCTCGGCACGGCGTTCAACGCGATGGCCGACGACCTGCGCGGGGCCCAGCGCCAGATCGAGGAGGAGCGCCGGGCGCTGGCGGTCACGATCGAGAGCCTCGGCGACGCGCTGATCGTCACCGAGCCCGGCTCGAGCAAGATCTCGGCGGTCAACCCGCGGGCCACCGAGCTCGTCCCCGAGCTCGTCGTGGGATCGTCTGCCGACTGCGATGAGAGTCCGCTGCCGTCGCTGACTGAGGCGCTCAGCGGCGAATCGATCGTCCGCCATCACGAGCGCACCCTCGCGGTGACCGCGGCGCTGCTGGGCAGCGAGACCGACGGCGTCGTGTGGACGGTGCGCGACATGAGCGAGCGCGCCCGCCTCGAGCGCGCCAAGAGCGAGTTCGTGGCCACGGCCTCCCACGAACTGCGCAGCCCCCTGACCTCGATCAAGGGCTTCGTCGAGCTGCTGGAACGGTCACCTGAGGGTATGTCCGAGCGCCAACGGGAGTTCGTCGACATCATCCTGAAGTCGACCGACCGGCTCGTCGACCTGGTCAACGACCTGCTCGACGTGGCCCGGATCGAAGCCGACCACGTCGAGATCAACCGGCGCCCGATCGACGTCGGCGAAGCCGTCACCGAGGTCACCGAGCTGATGGGCCCGCGGATCGCCAACAAGGGTCAGCAGCTCGACGTCCACATCGCCCCCACGCTGGCGCCGGCGATGGCCGATCCGAGCCGGGTGCGCCAGATCGTCGCCAACCTGGTCACCAACGCCCATCTGTACACGCACGAGGGCGGCCGCATTCAGGTCGCCGTCGAGCCCGATCGGGCGTGGGTGCAGATCAAGGTCTCCGATTCCGGGATCGGCATGACCGAGGAGGAGACCTCGCGCGTGTTCGAGCGGTTCTTCCGCGGCGGCAACGGCAGCGCCTCGAGCCCCGGCACCGGCCTGGGCATGTCGATCGTGAAGTCGCTGGTCGACCTGCACAGCGGCGAGGTCGAGGTCGAGAGCGAGCTCGGGCGCGGCACCACGTTCCGGGTGCGGCTGCCGGCCGCGATCCGCGGCCCGCAGTCGGCGCAGTCGCTGGCGGCGATCCGCGGGCGGCACGTGCTGGTGGTCGATGACGAACGCGAGATCGCCGAGCTGATCGCCGGGCAGCTGGCCCCGCTTGACGTGTCCGCGACGATCGCCACCAACGGCGACGAGGCGCTCGAACTGCTGCGCAGCGGGCGCTACGACGCGGTGACGCTCGACATCCTGATGCCCGGCCTCGACGGCTTCGAGGTGCTGCATGCGATCCGCCAGGACCGGATGCTGCGGACGACTCCGATCGTGTTCGTGTCGGTGTTCTCGGGCTCGCACGCGCTCGCCGGCGAGTGGGTGGTGGCCAAGCCGATCGACGCCGATGAGCTCCGCGACGTGTTGGGCGCCGCGGTCCGCGCGGGGCGCTCCAGCGTGCTCGTGGTGGGGCGCGCCGAGCTGCAGCCGGTGCTCGAACCGGCACTCGACGAGTTCGGGATCGAGCACCACTGGGAGCTGACCGGCCCGGCCGCGGCCAGGGTCTGCGAGGAGCGCCGGTTCGAGGTCGCGCTGGTCGACGTCGGAGTCCGCAACCCTCAAGCCGTACTCCAGGCTCTGGACCTGAGGGGTCGTCGGCTCCGGCGGGCGGTGATACTGTTTTCCGACAGCGAGACGCCTACTCCTAACGGAGTTAACAGGCTTGGCATGGAAGTCATTCCGGCCGAAGAGGCCGCCGGGGCAGTATTAGCAGCGCTCCGCGCGGAGCGGGAAGGATGAGCCCGAAGGAATGGCAGTCCAGAGCGATGTCGAGTTGATCGAAGAGCTGGAGCGTTTGCGCGGCGAGCTGGCCGTCCGCGAGCAGGAGGCCGCCGACAAGGACCGCCAGCTCGAGCGCTACGCCGCGGATCTCCGCGAGACGTTCAAGCAGGAGCGGGCCCGTGCCCACGAGCTTCAGCGGTCCTACATGGCGACCGTGCGCGCCCTCTCCAACGCCGTCGAGGCGCGCGACGCCTACACCAGCAAGCACGCCGAGCGGGTCACCGCCTACGGGCTGGAGATCGCCCGGGCAGTGGGCCTGTCGGTGTCGGACGTGGCCGACCTCGAGTTCGGCTTCCTGCTGCACGACATCGGCAAGCTCGCGATCCCCGACTCGATCCTCTACAAGCCGGGGCAGCTGACCCCCGAGGAGCGCGCGCTGGTCGTGCAGCACCCGGTGGTCGGCGCGGAGATCGTGCGCGACATCGAGTTTCTGGCCCAACCGATGCAGGTGGTGCGCCACCACCACGAGCGCTGGGATGGGACCGGATACCCCGATCGGCTCGCCGGCACCAAGATCCCGCTGTCGGCGCGGATCTTCGCGGTCGCCGACGTACTCGACGCGCTGACCAGCGATCGCCCGTACCGCACCGCCTCGCCGCTGGATGTCGCCCGCGAGATGATCGTGGCCGAGTCAGGCCGGCACTTCGACCCGCGGGTGATCGAGGCGTTCAAGACGATCCCCGACGAGACGTTCGAGCGGATCCGGCGCGAGACTCGATGAACCGGCGGGCGCCCGCGGGAGCCCGGGGATGAATCGAGGCGTGCTGATCGTCGACGACGACCAGTTCATCCGCAAGCTGATCGCGACCACGCTGGAGGACGTCACGCAGTTCGACCTGCACGAGGCGGGAGACGGGCTCGAGGCCGTCGAGGTCGCCAAGCGCGAGCACCCGGCGATCGTGTTCCTCGACGTCGACATGCCGCGGCTCGACGGGATCGAGGCCTGCCGGCGGCTGCGCGCCGACCGCGACACCAGTAAGACCACGATTGTGATGCTCACCGCGGCGCACGGGGACACGGTCCAGGCCGAGGCCGAGGAGGCCGGCGCCGACCTGTTCCTGACCAAACCGTTCAGCCCGCTCGACCTGCTTCGGCTCGTCGACCGACTCGACGAACAGTCTCGCTGACCGTGTCGCGCCGGGCCTGGCTCGCGTTCGCGGCGATGTCGCTGATCTGGGGGGTCCCGTACCTGTTCATCAAGATCGCCGTCGATGGCGGCGTCACCCCGCTGATGCTCGCCTGGAGCCGGGTGACGCTGGCCGCGATCGTGCTGCTCACGCTCGCCTGGCGCGCGGGGACACTGGGCTCGGTGCGGGGCCGGGGGCGCTGGCTGCTCGCCTACGCCGTCGCCGAGATCTCACTCCCGTTCCCGCTGATCGCGGCCGGCGAGGTGCACGTGGCCTCGTCGGTGAGCGCGATCATCATCGCCGCCGTCCCGCTGGTCGGGGCGCTCCTGGCGATGCGCTTCGACCACTCCGAGCGCCCCACCGTGGCCCGGGCGTTCGGGCTGATGCTCGGGTTCGGCGGCGTGATCGTGCTCGTTGGCGTCGACATCGCCGGCAACGCCCAGGAGCTGCTGGGCGCCGGCGCAATCCTGTTGGCCGCGTGCGGCTACGCGGTCGGGCCGATGGTGATCAAGCACCGCCTGGCTGGGCTGGATCCGCGCGCGACGATGGGCACCAGCCTGGCGATCGCCGCGTTGGTGCTGGCGCCCGGCGCGGCGATCGACCGCCCGCACTCGGCGCCGACGCCGGGAGCGGTTGGGTCGGTGGTCGTGCTCGGGCTGCTCTGCACCGCGCTGGCGTTCGTGATCTTCACGGTGCTGATCCGCGAGGCCGGCACCAGCCGCGCGACCGTCATCACCTACGTCAACCCGGTGGTCGCGGTCGCGCTCGGGGTGGCGCTGCTCGGCGAGCGTCCGGGCGCCGGCGCGGTCGCGGGCCTGCTGCTGATCCTGGCCGGGTCGTGGCTGTCGACCGACGGCCGGCTGCCGCCGCCGCTCAGAGGGCTGGTCGGGCGCCGGCGCGGCACCCGCGCGCCCCTCGACGCCGGGCCGCTACCATCCGGCGGCGATGGTTGAAACGATCCTCAGCGTCGTGCAGGTGTTCATCTGCGTCGTCCTGATCTTCCTGGTGCTGATGCACTCGGGTAAGGACGCCGGCCTGTCCGGCGCGTTCGGCGTGGGCACCGGCGCCGGTCCGTTTGGCGGTGGCTCGCTGGTCGAGCGCAACCTGAACCGCTGGACGATCGCCTTCGCGATTGCGTTCGCGATCAACGCGATCATCCTGATCAAAGTCAGCTAGCGCCGTTGGCGGAGCTGGGTCCCGCGCGGGACCCGGGCGCCTCCGCGTGCGGCTCCTGCTGGTGTGCGTCGCTCTCGCCCTGGATTCGGTCGAGCTCGGAGAGGATCTCGATCGCCTCGGCCCGCAGGCCCCGGTCGACGATCTCGAAGTCGGAGTCAGACAGCTTGCCGGTGCGATGGTCGAGCTGGGCGTCGCGGATCTCGCGGTACTTGGCGTCCCGCGCCGCCTCGAGCTCGGCGACCTCGCTGAAGCCGATCGGGCCCGCCTCGCGCTCTGGGCCGGCCGGCGCGGCCCCCGGGGCGGCAGGTCGCTGCACTCGCGCGATCCGGGCTCGGCGGATCGGCATGCCGACGATCACCACGACCGCCGCCAGGATCGCGAGCACGATCAGGAACTGCAGCACCGGGTTAACCGGTTCGCGCGCGGGCAGCGCCGGCTGGGGGCGGTGGCCGCCGGCGCCCGCCGCCGCCGGCGAGGTGGCCCGCCGCCGCGCGAACGTGGGGACCGGCCACAGCGCGATCAGCCCGCCCAGCGCGATGATCAGCGCGCCCAGCCAGATCCAGGTGACAAGCGGCGAGACGATCATCAGGAAGTTCACCGCCCACGGGTGGGTCACGAACCGATGCGTGAGGCCGGTGATCGCCGCGTCGCGCTCGGAGAACAGCGAGTTGAGCGCCTGCTGGGTCTGGGCCGGGGGCAGCGACGCCGCCTTGGACATGATGTTCGCCTCGTCGGCGGCGAACAGCTTGTCGCCCTTGTTGATCAGCGGCTGCAGTGGGGTGAGATCGGGGTTGATCACCGTCCAGATGTCGTGGGTGATCCCGGCGTCGAGGCCCACGTTGCTGTCGGCCTGGCCGTTGAAGAAGCGTCCGATCACCCCCAGGCTCGCGTCCTGGGCCGGGTAGAAGCCGCGCGTGGTCCGCAGCGTGGTCACGTGGTTGCCCTTCTTGGAGACGTCGAGCACGGCGCCGAACGAGATCTTCTGGGCCGACGCCGACGCGGTCGGGCGGACATAGCGGATCGTGTAGCCGTTGACGACGACGCTCTGGCCCGGCTTCAGTGTGACGTCGTGGGAGTGCTGGAACGAGGACGACGCAGCCACGCCGACGAGCAGTACCGCGAGGCCGGCATGGACGATGTAGCCGCCGTAGCGCCGGCGGTTGCGGCGGACCAGCTGGCCCAGCGCGATCGGCACCGGGTCGCGCGTCATCGCGCGCCGCGCCGACACCCCGCGCCAGAACTCCTGGACGACGGTCGCCACCACGAATGCGGCCAGCGCGAACATCACCAGCGCGAACGGGCGCGAGCTGGTGCCGCCGCCGGCGACCAGCAGCACGATCAGCGTGGCCACGCCGACGCTCACCGGGATCGTGAAGTTGCGCCGCAGGTTGGCAGCCGTCACCCGGCGCCAGGCGATGATCGGCCCGATCCCCGACAGCAGCACCAGGACCAGCGCCAGCGGCACGATGAACGGCCGGAACGCCGGGGGCCCGACCGACACCTTGGTCCCGGTCACGGCCTCGGAGATCAGCGGGAAGAACGTGACCCAGAAGATCACGAACACCATCGCCACGAGCACCACGTTCTGGAACAGGAACACAGCCTCGCGCGACAGCAGCGAGTCCAGCTGCGAATCGGATCGCAGCTGCGGCCGGCGCCAGACGACGAGCCAGACCGAGCCGGCCACCATCGCCCCGATCAGCAGCACGAACGGGATCCCCAGCGTCGAGGCGCCGAACGCGTGGATCGAGTCCAGCACCCCGGAGCGGACCAGGAACGTGCCGATGATCGCGAGCGTCGCGCTGCCCAGGATCAGCGATGCGTTCCACACCTTCAGCATCCCCCGCTTCTCCTGGATCATCGCCGAGTGGATGAACGCGGTCACGGCCAGCCACGGCATCAGCGCGGCGTTCTCGACCGGGTCCCACGCCCAGTAGCCGCCCCAGCCGAGCTCCGTGTAGGACCAGCGGGCGCCGAGCAGGATCCCGATCCCCAAGAACAGCCACGCCGCCAGCGCGAAGCGCCGGGTGACAGCGATCCACTCCGACCCGAGGCGGCCGGTGATCAGCGCGCCGACCGCGAACGCGAACGGAATCGTCAGCAACGTGTACCCCGAGTACAACATCGGCGGGTGGATCATCATGCTCGGGTGCAGCAGCAGCGGGTCCAGGCCGGCGCCCTCGGTCGGCGGGTTGTGGGTGGTGGCGAACGGGTTGGCCCAGAACACCGTCAGCATCGAGAAGAATGAGGCGAACCCGAGCAGCACCGCGGTCGCGTACGGGGCGATCTCCCGGACCCGGCCGCGCGTCAGGAACAACACCAGGCTCGACCACAGCGACAGCAGCCACACCCACAGCAGCAGCGACCCCTCCTGGGATGACCACGGCGCGGTCAGCTTGTAGAACGTCGGCGTGGTCGTCGATGAGTGCCCGGCGACGACGTTGAACGTGAAGTCCGACCGCAGGAACGCCGACTCGAGGATCACGAACGCGATCGTCATCAGCCCGGCCAGCGCGTACACGGACCGCCGGCCCGAGTCGATCCACTCGCGCCGGCCCGTGCGGGCCCCATACAGCGAGGCGCCCGCGCCGTACAGCGCGACCAGCAGGCCGATGATCAACAGCGCGCGACCGGTCAGCGCCATCTCACTGCCCGACCATCAATACGACGAGCTCGCTGCCTGGTATTTGGAGGGGCACTTGGTGGTCAGCGAGTTCTGCTCGCCGACGAAGGTCGAGGTCGAGGTCGAGCCCTGCTCCTTGACCGTGACCAGCACGCCCCGGCCCTCCGCGAACGGGTCGGGAACGATGCCCGTGTAGCGCACCGGGACCGACAGCTTCTGCTTCGGGTCGCGCACGCGGAACAGCAGCGTCGAGCCCTGGTGGCGGACAGATCCGGCGAGCACGGTGCCCGCGAGGATGTAGGACTGCCCGGGCTTGGCCTTCTGCAGAAGCTGCGATGCGGTGACCTCGTCGCGGCCTGCGGCGAAGCTCGTATAGACCAGCGCCGACGCCAACAGCAGTGCGGCGGTGAGGGCGACGGTCAGGCGGATGGCACGCTTGCGGCTTGGATCCATGCCTGGCGCAATTCTCCCACACCAGGCCGCCGCTCCGTCCCGGGCCCGATCGGCGGCCCCCAGTGCTAACGGGGCCTTCTGGCCGATTAGCTTCTTGTTAGCGCCAGGAATTAATCGCTCGCAACGCGAAACAAAACCCGGGTAGGGGCGTTACGAGTTATGAGCATGATCGTCAGATCAAAGCGGGGAAACACCAACAGCCGGCTTCGCACTCGGAGTCGGACTGGCCGAAACGTTGAGCGTCCCACCGGCGTAAACGAGCCGTTGACCGAGCAGCGTGGAGGGATCGCGTCCGAGCGACCAGCCGCGCCCAGCTCCCGCGCGCGCCACGGCGGACCCTCCGAGGACCGAGCCGTCTACAGCTGTCAGTGCGGCTTCGTGTTCGAGGAGCAGGTCTCGACGACGGTCGGCTGTCCGCACTGCGGGCACACCCAGGCCTGGTAGACCGCCAGACCCGGCGGGGACCGCGGCGCGCCTACACGCGCGTAGCTTCGCGCCGCGCGCGTCGGTGAATCGTGATTCAATACCCGGCCGGAGAGAGAGACGTCGCAGGCGCACGGAGGAGCGAACTTGAGACGAGCAGTCATCTGCGCAGTGATCGGTGTGGCGACCGTGCTTGCGCTCGCCGCGCCGGCGTTCGCCTCCAACGGCGTCGAGCACCTGCACTTCGCCGCGGGCCCGTATCTGATCAAGTCCGGCGCGAACCTGATCCTCACCGACACCAAGGACGTCCCCAAGCCCGACGCCAACGGGTTCATGACCCGGGTCGCGCCGAACCTCCACTACGCCAAGGCCAACGGCAAGTGCTGCGGCGCGATCCCGCGCGTGGACGTCATCCACCTGCATCACGGCGTGTGGCTGACCGACGGTGCGGCCGGCGAGGGCGAGGGCAACGGCCAAGCGGGCCTGTACCCGTTCATGGCCTCCGGCGAGGAGAAGACGATCTACCAGTTGCCGAAGGGCTACGGCTACCCGGTGGGCTCGGCCGACCACTGGATCCTGAACTACATGATCCACAACCTCCGCCGCCGGCCCGCCAAGGTCTACATCACCTACGACATGGACTTCATCCCCGACAGCTCGCCCGCGGCGAGGGGGATCACGCCGGTGCACCCGATCTGGATGGACGTCGAGGACCACAACCTCTACCCCGTGTTCAACGTCTACCGCCACAGCGGCCGCAACGGGAAGTTCACGTTCCCCGACATGGCCAAGAACCCCTACAAGGGCGGCCCGCCGCTGAACCTGTTCACGGTCGACCACCCCGGCAGGCTGGTGGCCACCGCCGGCCACCTGCATCCGGGCGGGCTCTACGACGACCTCGATCTGATCCGTGCGGGGACCAAGGACACGAGCAAGACGCCCCGGGGCACCCAGCGCAACTCGGTCCGATTGTTCCGCTCGAGCGCCGACTACTTCGACAAACGCGGCCCGATCTCGTGGGATATGGCGATGACCGCGACCCCGAAGAACTGGCGCCCGCACGTCAACGCCGGCGACGTGATGCGGATCAGCACGACCTATGAGACCAAGCGCGCGTCCTGGTACGAGTCGATGGGGATCATGGTCGTGTGGGAGGCCTGGGACGACCAGACCGGCCTGGACCCGTTCACCGGCGTGCGCGACACCCGGGCCCGCGTCGCCGCCGGCGTCGACCCGTTCCGGCGGACGATCGACGAGACCGGGCACATCACCCACGGCCACCTGGCCGAGAACAACCACCACGGCGGCACCACCTGGCTGACCGTCGACCCCAACACGCTCCGCAGCTGCAAGAGCCGCACCGTCCAGATCGCCGGCTTCACGTACACGCCCGGCGATCTCGAGGCGCCGCCGACCGCACAGCGGTGTGCCCCCACCGCCCGCGAGGGCCAGTCGGTGATCTTCCACAACGACGACGCCAGCCCGCTGTCACCCGGGCTCCCCGGGCTGGACCCGAGCGCGGCGTACATGCAGTCGATCTTCCACACGGTCACCGCCTGCCAGGACCCCTGCGGTCTGGACACCGGGATCTCCTACCCCCTGGCCAACGGCGCCGGCGGCTTCGACTCGGCTCAGCTCGGCGTCGGGGCGCCGGCCTCGGGCAAGCTCAGCTGGAGCACCCCGAAGAACCTCAAGCCGGGCGTGTACACGTTCTACTGCCGGATCCACCCGTTCATGCGCGGCGTGTTCCGGATCGTCGGCTAGCCGCTCGCGACACTAGCCGCCCAGCAGCGGGCGCAGCTCGGCGCTCCTTGGCCTCCAGGAACGGACCGTCGGTGACCGCGGGTACTTCATCGGTACTGCTCGGCGGCGTAGGACTCCAGGCCGCGCTCCCGGAGCCGCTCCACCGGTGCCCGGAACGTCACCTGCACGACGCCGGGGTGGCGGCCGATCTCGATCGCGCCCGAGATCGTGGCCCGGTTTGAGACCTCGGGGACCGACATCCCGAGCAGCTCGGCGGCCCGCGCGAGCCCGTTGTCGGTGGCGCTATTGAGGTCGGGGCCGGTTCCGATCACCGAGATCGGCAGCGACTCCTCGAGCTCCTCGACGCCATAGCGGCGCCCCAGCGCCAGCGCGCGTGTCCGCTCCTCGTCGGTCAGCGGACGAGCCAGGAACGGCAGGTCCTCGGCCACCGGGAACAGCAGCGGCCCGTCGATCCCGAGTCCCTTGATCACCTCCACCTGCAGCGTGACCGTGCCCGCCACGTCGCAGGTGTGGCCGGCGATCTCACCGTCGCCCTGGAGCGCGTGCATGTCACCCAGGTAGATCCCGCCGCCGTCGACCTTGACCGGGCACACCAGCGTCGCGCCCGCGCGCACGGCGTCGACGTCCATGTGGCCGTCGGTCTTGTGGTCCTGCAGCTCCTGCGCGCTCACGGCGTAGCGGTGCTGGGCGCCGATCAGGAACGACCCGAAGTCGCCGGCGTTGTGGGAGTCGGGGAGCATGATCGACGGCGACGTGCCGATCTGGCCCAGGAACGGGCGACACCGCGTGGCCAGCGCCACGAGGTCGTGGGGGGCGAAGCCCAGGATCGGGTTCTGCACCGACCTGTCGGGCAGCGCCGCGAACCGCGCCGCGTCGCGCGCGAAGCCCTCGGCGGCCTCCTGGGGCACGGTGACGCCGACGGTGTGCATCTCGTCGAACGCGATCGTGTAGCCGTTGGTGAACGTGAACGGGGTCGCGTCGGCGCCGCACTTCGCGCAGCGCACCGACTCCGGCCCGATCCCCTCGACGGTCGTCTCCGTCCATTCCGTCCCACAGCCCGGGCACACCGGCGCGCAGAAGGGGTCGCCGACGAACCGACCCTCCATCGGCTGGTCGTTGCCCGACGAGGTCGCCAGCGAGGTCACGTCGATCGCCTTGATCCGGATCGCGATCGCGTCGCCGATCTCGGCGCCGGCCACCGCGACCGGCGTGCAGACCTCGTGGCCGCCGCGGATCGACGGCGTGATCATCGGCCCCCAGCAGCCCGGCGTGGAGTTCCAGACGATGTGGCCGCCGTCGGCGACCGGTCCGGCCATGTGGACCTCCGGCCCGAGCAGGCCGTCGGTGAACGTCTCCACGAACACCGTCCGCCGCGCGCGCTTGGTGACAACTTCGGCCGGTTCGATCGCCATGTGTGTGCTCCCTTCGAGGGGGGTCGTGGGTGTGGGCTTGGGGTCATCCACCGGCCACCGGGGTCAGCAGCGCGACCTCGTCGCCGTGCGCCAGCGCGCGGTCGCGCTTGACGTGCGCTCCCCCGACCAGCGGCAGCGCCGAACGGAGCGCGGGCGCGAGCTCGGGATGACCGTCGGCCAGCCGCTCGTACAGGTCATCGACGGTGGCCCCGTCGGGCAGCTCCAAGCTCATTGAGGGCGCCGGCGCGAGCCTCGCGATGGCGCTGCCAAGTCGGATCCGGACCTCCACGTGGTTGCTCCGCACGCGTAACAAAGACATGCCCGCGTAGCTGTGATGTTACGCACACTTGAACCCTCCGAGGGCCTTGCTATACACGAGTTGTGCGGCAAAACCGCAGCCAAGCGACTCAGGTGGGAGAGGCGCCACGGCAAGGCGTGGCTGTGGGCGCGCGTGACCTCGTGCGCACCTACGGTGCAGGCGACACCGCCGTGCACGCGCTCCGTGGCGTGACCCTTGACGTCCCCAACGGCGAGCTGCTCGCGGTCATGGGACCGTCGGGATCGGGCAAGTCCACGCTGATGCACATCCTGGCCGGTCTGGACAAGCCGACCAGCGGCTCGGTCACGATCGCCGGCACCGAGATCTCGAATCTCGACGACGCTCAACTGACCCGCATTCGCCGAGAGCACATCGGGTTCGTGTTCCAGTTCTTCAACCTTCTGCCGATGCTGACGGCCGAGGAGAATGTGACATTGCCGCTGTCGATCGCCGGCGAGCACCCCGACCGGGAGTGGCTGGAGGAGCTGCTGAGCGCCACCGGGCTCGCCGACCGGCGCAAGCACCGCCCGTCGGAGCTGTCTGGCGGCCAGCAGCAGCGCGTCGCGCTCGCGCGGGCGCTGGTGACCCGACCGACGATCGTGTTCGCCGATGAGCCGACCGGGAACCTCGACTCCAGGACGAGCGAGGAGATCCTCGAGCTGCTCCGGTCCTCGGCCGAGAAGTACAGCCAGACGATCGTGATGGTCACGCACGAAGCCCACGCCGCCGCGATCGCCGACCGGATCCTGGTCCTGGCCGACGGGCAGATCGTCAGAGAGCTCACCGACGCGACCCCGGGGGAGGTCGTCGAGGTGATGAGCACCCTGCAGTCGTGACCAAGGTCGCTCTCGCCGGACTCGCCGGGCGCAAGCTCCGGGCAGCGCTGACCGCGATCGCGATCGTGCTCGGGGTGACGATGATCAGCGGCACCTACGTGCTCACCGACACGATCCAGTCGGCGTTCTCGACCGTCTTCACCCAGGCTAACAAGAACTCCGACGCCGTCGTCAGCGGCAAGAGCGCGGTCAGCAGTAACGGCAACGGCGGCAACGACCCGTCAACGCCGTCGCTGCCCCAGTCGCTGCTCACCAAGGTGCAGTCGCTGCCCCAGGTCCTCCAGGCGTCGGGCGGGATCTCCGACAGCGCCCAGCTGGTCGGGCGCAACGGCAAGGTCATCTCCCGCGGCGGCGCCCCCGGGCTGGCGTTCAGCTACTCGCCCCAGGGCCAGCGCTTCAATCCGCTGACGCTGACCGCGGGCGGCTGGCCGACCGGCCCCGACCAGGTCGTGATCGACGCCGACACGGCCAGCAAGGACAACTTCAAGGTCGGCGATCAGATCGGCGTCGTCGCACGCGGTCCGGTCGACCGGTTCCGGATCGTGGGCACGGCCAAGTTCGGCGGCGTGTCGTCGCTCGGCGGGGCGACGATGGCGATCTTCTCGCTGCCGACCGCACAGCGGATCTTCCACAAGGTCGGCAAGCTCGACTCGATCAGCGTCGCCGCCAAGTCCGGCACGAGCCCCGAGCAGCTGGTCCATGCGATCCAGCCGCTGCTGCCGCCGGGCAGCCAGGTCAAGACCGGCCAGCAACAGGCCGCCCAGCAGACTCACGACACCAGCTCGTTCTTGAACATCTTCCGGTCGTTCCTGCTCGCGTTCGGTGGAATCGCGCTGTTCGTGGGGAGCTTTGTGATCGCCAACACGCTGTCGATCACGGTCGCCCAGCGCACCCGCGAGCTCGCGACCCTGCGCACGCTCGGCGCCAGCCGGCGGCAGGTGCTCACTTCGGTGCTGCTCGAGGCGTTCCTGATTGCCGTGGTGGCGTCGGTGATCGGACTGTTCTTAGGGCTCGCGCTGGCCAAGGGCCTCAACGCGCTGCTGGTCTCGTTCGGGATCGACCTACCGTCGGCCGGCACCGTGTTCAAGACGCGGACGATCGTGGTCTCGCTGCTGGTCGGGATCGTGATCACGATGCTGGCCGCGCTGCGCCCGGCGCTGCGATCGACGCGGGTTCCGCCGATTGCCGCCGTACGCGAGGGCGCCGTGCTGCCTCCGTCTCGGTGGGCCCGGTTCGGCGGCACCGCCGCGGCCCTGACGGTCGCGGCGGCGGTTGCGCTGCTGCTGGTCGGGCTGCTCGTCGGCGGGCTGTCCACGCCGGTGCGGCTGATCGCGCTGGGCCTCGGGACCGTACTCGTATTCATCGGCGTGGCGATGCTGTCCTCGCGGCTGGTGCCGCCGCTGGTCCGCGTGCTCGGTTGGCCGGCCACCAAGATCGGTGGGGGTGCCGGCAAGCTCGCCCGTGGCAACAGCGGCCGCAATCCCAGCCGGACTGCCTCGACCGCCTCGGCGCTGATGATCGGCCTGGCGCTGGTGACGTTCGTCGGCGTCCTGGCCGCGGGGCTGAAGTCGCGCTTCTCCGATGCCGTCAACCAGGTGTTCGTGGCCAACTACGCCGTGACCGCGACCGACAACTTCTCGCCGATCAGCGTGTCGTCGGAGAACACGCTCAAGCGCGTCCCCGGGGCCGTCGTGGTCACGGGCGTGCGCGCGGGCGACGGCAAGGCGTTCGGATCGAAGATCAACGTCACCGGCGTGCCGGGCGACGTGAGCCGGGTGATCAAGGTCGACTGGCAGCAGGGAAGCCCGGCCACGCCGGCCACACTGGGCAACGCCGGCGCGTTCGTGAACCACGACTACGCCAAGGCCCAGCACCTCCAGGTCGGCTCGCCGATCGACGTGCTGACCCCGACCGGTTCCACGCTGCACCTGAAGCTACGCGGGATCTTCTCGCCGCCGAAGGGCGGCACGCCCTACGGTGACGTGACGATCTCGACGGCGCTGTTTGATCGCAGTTACCAGAACCCGCAGAACCTCTACACGTTCGTGAACATGGTCGGCGGGGTGACCGACGCCAACACCCACCGGCTCGACGCCGCGCTCAGCGGCTTCCCCGACGCCAAGGTCCAGACCAAGTCGCAGTTCAAGAACAACCAGCTCCAGGGCCTTGACCAGCTGCTCAACATCCTCTACGTGCTGCTGTCGCTGTCGATCATCATCAGCCTGTTCGGGATCGTCAACACGCTGGTGCTGACCGTGTTCGAGCGCACGCGCGAGATCGGGATGCTGCGCGCGATCGGGATGAGCCGCCGGCAGCTGCGGCGGATGATCCGCCACGAGAGCATCATCACCGCGCTGCTGGGCGCGACCTTTGGGATCCCGCTCGGGGTGGCGCTGGCGCTGATGGTCGGGGTCGCGATCAAGTACCCGGCGTTCACGATCCCCTGGGGCACGCTGGTCGTATTCGTGATCGCCGCGATCCTGTGCGGGATCATCGCCGCGATCTTCCCGGCGCGGCGCGCCGCCAAGCTCAACGTGCTTCAGGCGCTCCAATACGAGTAGCGCCCTCGTCGCTTAGGGGTGACTTTGACGGCCGATGTGGCCGCCAAAGTCGGGCCTCCAGGCGAATTTGTCGATCATCCCGACCAGCCAGCCGCGCACCGCCGCCGCGACCCCGTTGAGGTCGCTCGACAGGCTGTGGTTGCCGCGCACGGTCTGGACCTTGCGGTTACGAGCGCGCGGCGGCAGCCCGAACGGGTCGCTCTGCCCCTGGACGATCAGCGTGGGCACCCGGACGGCGTCGAGCTCGGACTGGCGGGTCTTCTCCGGCCTCCCGGGTGGGTGCAGCGGGAACGCCAGGCACAGGACCCCGGCCGCCTGCGTGTCGGCCGCCGTCCGGCAGGCCACCCGCGCGCCCGACGACCGCCCACCGGCAATCACGGGCAGCCCGTCGAGCTCGCCGCTGCGCAGGACCGTGACCACCGCTCGCCAGGCCGTGTCCAGCTGCGTCGCGGGGGCCGGGCTGCGCTTGCCGGCGACCTTGTAGGGCTGCTCGACCAGCGCCGTGGTCAGCCCCAGCGCCACCGCCACGTCGGTCGCGCACACCAGGTCGCGCGCGCGCACGCCGCCGTTGGCGCCGTGACCGAGGATCAACGCGCCGACCGGCTCGACGTGCGCCGCGTGCAGGTGGACCCGGGCAGGGCCGTATGGGGTGTCGATCTCGAGTACCGGGGCGGCCATCGACGCGGATCGTAGCCCGGCCGGGGCGGGGTTCACTAGATTCGTCGCCGTGGCAGGCGTGACCCCGTCCCGGCTGACGCGAGCCGTGAGGCTGCGCGCGACGGTGCGCGCGCACCGGGGCAACGCGGTCTTCTGCCCGCTGTGCGAGGGGCACTTCGACCGCTTCAAGGACGACTGGAACCGCGCCGACGCGCTGTGCTGGCGGTGCGGTTCGCACGAGCGCCACCGCGCCCAGTGGCTGCTGTTCGAACGCCGCCCGGAGCTGCTGCGCGAGGCCGGGTCGCTGCTGCACTTCGCCCCCGAGTGGGCGCTGCGACGCCGATTTGAACATGTAAGAGAGTTGCGGTACGTAACGGCCGATCTGGATCAGCCAGGGGTCGACCTGTCGCTCGACGTCAGAGCGATCGCGCTGCCCGACGCCAGCTTCGACGCGGTTCTGTGTTCGCACGTGCTCGAGCACGTCGACGACGATGCCGCGGCGATGGCCGAGCTGCGGCGGATCACCGCGCCGGGCGGGTGGTGCGTGGTGATGGTCCCGCTCGACCTGGGCCGCGAGCGCACCTACGAGGACGCGGCGATCACCGCGCCCGCCGACCGCGAGCGGGCGTTCTGGCAGCGCGACCACGTCCGCCTGTACGCGCCCGACATCGGCGCGCGCCTGGCCGCGGCCGGCTTCGACGTCGAGCGGATCCGCCCCGACGCCGAGTTCGGCCCCGAGCTGACCGCCCGCTGCCGGATCGGCGCGGCCGACGACATCTGGCTGTGCCGGCCGGGGTGACCGTGGCCCTGGCCGGAGGCAGCCGGGTTCGATGATGAAAAAGGTCGCATATGCAGACCTTTTTCATCAATGAATGCTACGGAGCGCCGGCGCCTGCCTGGGTCAGGCAGAGCGCCCCGCACCGCGCCCCCAGCGCCGCCGCCTCGGCCACCGACGCGCCCTCGGCCAGCCCGAACGCGACCCCCGCGGCGAATGAGTCGCCGCACCCGTAGGCGTCGCGCGGCTCGCCCGACGGCGCGACCGGATCCCAGCGGCCCTCGGACTCGCCCCACCACCGCCCGCCGGCAGCCCCCTCGGTGGCGAACAGCAGCCGCATCCGGGCCTCGACGCGGCGCGCCCACTCGCTCTCCCCCGCGTCGCGAGCGCTGTAGATGAGCGCGTCGATCGGCGTCGCCGTCCGTTCGAGCGCGGTCCGGGCCCGCGGCGAGGCGACCACGACCCGCGCGCGGCGGGCGTGCTGCAGCGCGCCGTCGTCGCCTGCGGTGAAGTACACGCCGCCGGCGTCGCGCAGCCGGCCCCAATCGAGCTCGTCTGACCCCAACGGCTGCAGGCGCTCACCCAGCGTGATGATCGTCCGCTCGCCGGCGCCGTCGAGCAGCGTCACCGCGCGCCGGGTGGGCTCCTCGCGCCAAGCCACATGGGTGCGCACCCCCAGACGACGCAAGCGCTCGTCGGCGTCGTGACCCAGCCGGTCGTCGCCCAGCGCGCAGAAGAAGTCGACCTCGGCGCCGAGCCGGGCGAGGGCCACCGCCACCACGGCCCCGCCCCCGCCGGCGCGGGTGAACGCGCCGCGGGCGTGGAGGATCTCCCCGGGGGCCGGGAACCGCTCCACCGGGACGAAGTCGACCCACTCGACGTGGCCGACGACGGCGACGCGCGTCATCGCGGCGGCGGCCTCAGCCGGCCCGCAACAGCTCCTCGGGGGACTCGGCGACGTTGAGCAGGTCGCCCACGCCGGTCAGGTCCAGCAACCGCTCGATCTGGGCGCCGCCCTGGACCACGGCGAAGCGGCGGCCGGCCTCGTGGGCCTGCTTGTGGGCCTTGACCAGCGCGTGCAGGCCGGTGGAGTCCATGAACCTCAGGTCACGCAGGTCCACGATCAAGAGGTCGACGTCGGCGTCGCGGACGCGCTCGATCTCCCGCTCGAGCGTCGGGCTGGTGGCGAGGTCGAGCTCGCCGGCCACCGCGAACACGATCGCCCGGTCCTCGCTGCGCACATCCACGTGGAAATCGTCATGATCACTCATCGTCCGGGGTTCTCCTGGTCCACCAGTTCATCGTATCCGGGAGCGGATCGGCCGATCGTCAGCGCTCACCCGCTCGACGGCTGTCCCGGGTCTGCGGCGCCCTCGCGCTCATCGCGATCCGCCCATGCCAGCAGCGGATCGAGCGCGAACACCGCGTCGTCGATGCCCTCGTGCAGGTCCCCGAGCCGGGCGAATCGCTCCGGAACGGTGGCGATCGTGAAGTCCTGGGGCTCGACGTCGTCGATCTCGTCCCACCGCACCGGGGTCGACACCGTTGCATCACGGACCCCGCGCACCGAGTAGGCGCTGGCGATCGTGTGATCGCGGGCGTTCTGGTTGTAGTCGACGAACACCTTGTCGACCTCCCGGTCCTTGCGCCACCAGGTGGTGGTAGCGTCAGCCGGCGCCCGGCGCTCCACCTCGCGGGCGAACGCCAGCGCGGCGCGGCGGACGTCGTGAAAACCCCACCGCGGCGGGATCCGGACGTAGATGTGAAGCCCCGAGCCACCGGACGTCTTCGGCCAGCCGACGGCGCCTAGCTCGTCGAGCACCTCGTGGGCGACCCCGGCCACTCGCCGGACCGTGTCGAGCTCGCACTCGGGCATCGGATCGAGGTCGATCCGCCACTCGTCGGGGCATTCGACGTCGGCGCGGCGCGAGTTCCAGGGGTGAAACTCGACGGTCGCCATCTGCACCGCCCAGATCACGCTGCCGAGCTCGGTCACGCACAGCTCGTCAGCGTGGCGGCCGGACGGGAAGTCGACCCGGACCGTCTGCACCCACGCTGGCGCGCCCTTGCGGGATCCGCTTCTGGTGGACCTTCTTGTCGTCCACGCCCTTGGGGAACCGGTGCAGCATGCACGGGCGCTCGCGGAGCGCCCGCACAATCCCGTCGCCGACGCCGATGTAGTAGCGGGCCAGGTCGAGCTTGGTCTCGCCCCGGGCGGAGAAGTACACGCGGTCGGGGCTCGAGATCCGGACGGTCCTGCCTCCGACCTCGAGCTCGACCGCAGGTGTGCTGTTCGCGGGGGTCACGGTCATGGCAATTAGACCGCTCCGGCGCATTCCCTTCATCGCCCATATGGGCGGCTTGGCCCGTTCGTCAACCTCCCCGTGCTGGCGGCGGGTCGGCGGGCGAATCGCTGTCGACCAATCCACGGCGCTCGGCCGCCTCGCGATCCACCTCGACGGTGTCGCGGCCCGACGTGTCACGGCCGGTCGCGTCACTGCCGGCGCCTCCCCGGTCGGCGGCGTCATGGTCGCCGGCGTCCGTCTCGCGTAAAGAGCCGTCCTCGTTGGTGAGCTCGTCGTCGGCGAGCCCATGTTCGTGGGCGCGCGCGGTCTCCTCGTGGATCTGAGCCTCCGCCCGCTCGCGCTCGGCCTCGGCGGCGGCGATCCGGGCCTTGCGCTCGGCCACGTCGGCGCGCTGCTCCCGGGCCTGTGCGACCTGGCGGTGTTCACCGGCGGCCTCGTCTCGACGACGTTCCAGCTCGCGTTCCCGCCGGCGTGCCGCCATCCGCCCCCGCATCGAGAACAGCGCGATCAACACGACGATCAACACCACCACGACGATGATCACGACCAGCAATCCGGTCGACATATTTCAACCTCCCTGATTTGACTGTCCGAAGGCTTCTGCCCCCCTCGGCACAGCCCAAACTCAGCTTCGGTCAGGCGCCCCCGACGAACTCCAGCCGGTTGTCGAACGGATCCGCGGCGAAGACGTGGTCGAGCCCTACGATGAAGCTCACGAGCGCCCCGCGGCCAGATCGTCGGCTGAGTCAGCGGTGTCTGCGAACAGCCGCTCCAGCACGCGCGCCACTCCCGCGTCGTCGTTGGCGGCGGTGATCTCGTCGGCGATCGCCAGCACGTCGGGGTGAGCGTTGGCGACCGCGACGGCGTGGCCGGCCCACTGGAGCATCGCCAGGTCGTTGGGCATGTCGCCGAACGCGACCACGTGCTCACGGGAGATCCCGCGCTCGGTGCATACGCGCTCGAGCGCGGTCGCCTTGCTGACGCCCGCGGCGGCGATCTCGATCAGGCTCTCGGCCGAGTTGGAGTGCGACAGCTCGGCGAGATCGCCGACCAGCGCCTGCGCCCGCTCGAGCAGCGCGTCGGCGGTGTGCCGCTCGTGGCGGAACATCAGCTTGTGCGACGGCTCGGTCACCAGCGACTCGATCGCGGCGACGGTCGTCTCCGGCGGGATCGGCCAGCGCGACCAGTAGGCGGGTTCGCGGCCGAACCCGCTGGAGCGCTCGACCGCCCACACCCCGCCGGGGAACTCCTCCTGCAGCAGCGCCACGACCTCGCCCGCGATCCCGGGGTCGAGCGGGAAGTCCTCGAGCACCGACTCGGTGTGCAGATCCCACAGCACGCCGCCGTTGGAGCAGATCGCGACCCCGCGGTGGCCGGTGGCCTCGGCGAGCGGCCGCATCCACCGCGCCGGGCGCGCCGTGCAGATCACGAACATCGCCCCGGCCGCCTCAACCGCGGTCAGCGCGCGGCAGCTGCGGTCGTCCAGCGATCCGTCGGATCGCAGCAGGGTGCCGTCGAGGTCGGTGGCGATCGCCTTCGGGCGCGTCGGGGACATCTCCCCAGATGCTGGCAGGTCACTTCGGAACGGTGACGCCGTGGAGCATCACCGGTCCCTGCGTCGGGTCTAGCTCGGTCGCCTGCGAGACGCCGTCCGGCGTGATCGTGTCGACCACCTTGGGGACCGTCGCAGGATCGACCGCGCAGATCGGGCTCGCCTTACCGGGCTGGCAGACGCCGAACGCGAACGCCTGCGGCGTCGAGGCGAACGCCCTCGCCTGATCGGGGCTGAATCCGTCCTGGCCGGTCAGCGCGACCGTGAACTTCCAGCCGCCGCCGACCGTCCCGAACTGCGCCGTCGGGACCACGATCGTGGCGGTGGCGTTGGCGCTGTCGACCACGAACTGAGCCGAGCCGACCGTGTTGCCCGAGGGGTCGACCCACGCCGGGCCGGCGAATCCCTGGACCTCAAGCCGCTGGCTCCAGGCATCGTCGGTCGCGATCGTGTAGTTGCGCGTCGCGAACGGCGCGGCGGTAGACGTGGCGGTCTTGGACGGATCGCGGACATAGAGGTCGAGCAGCTGCGCGCCGAAAGTTCGTCGCGAACGTCGGGGTCAGGTCTCCGAGCTTGAACTGGATGAACACGTCGGTTGGGGTCTGATTGACCTGCATGCCCTCGAGGTCGAACGCCCCGGGCTTGAAGTCGCCGCTGGTCGGATACCCGTACGTGCCCGGCCCGTTGTCGTCGCCGGTCGGGTCGGTGGCGCTGAACACGGTCGGCCCCGGCACCAGTGTGTCGGTGACCGACGTCTGCGCGTAGCCGGTGCGGCGGGCGAGTGTGCTCGTGGCCGTGATCACGGCAGGCCCGAAGCTGACCGCCACCGGCACCGACCAGGCGCCCGAGGCGTCGGCGGTGGTCGTGGCGATCGCCGTCGCCAGCGGTCCCCACAACTCGACCACGACCTTGGCGCGCGGTGCGGTGGTGCCGCTGACGGTCACCGACGAGCTGCCGATCGTCGTGCCCGCGGCCGGCGAGCCGATCGTGAGCGCCAGTGAGCCGGGCATCCCGTGGGCGACGTAGCGGTCCGAGACGATCTGCGGCGTCTCGAGGTTACGGCCCGCGCCCAGGTCGACGGCCAGCCGGGCGTACGTCGCCTGCGCCCACGTCAGCGGGCTGGCCGAGCCGGTCGGCTGCCCGGGCTCGAACCCGATCGACGCGGTGGTCGGGTCGGTCCCGAACGGCGACGGGGCGACGGCCGGGTCCTCCCAGGCCTGCTCGGGCTCGAGGTAGCCGCCGGAGGTCATGTTCGAGATCGCGTCCAGCAGCGTTGCCGCCGGCCCGCGGTCGCCGGACGCGACGTCGAACTCGCCGCGCTCGCCGGCCAGCACCGGCCACAGGTGCCCGGAGCCGACGTTGGGCGTCGGCTGGCCGGGGGCGACGTTATTCGTCGGCCACGGCTTGCCGGTGGGAGTGCAGTTGGTCGGGTCGGGCTCGTAGCAGTCTCCGTACCCGTCCTCGGAGCCGGTCGCATCGGTGCCGTACCGATAGAAGCCGGTACCGTTCGGCGTCTGGCGCTCGATCACCCGATCGACGACCGCCAGCGACGACGCGATCGTGGGGTCGCTCGCCGGCAACACGCCCAGGCGCACGAGCTCGAGGAAACCGGCGTCGATGACGGAGCGCTGGTCAACCATGACGCTGCCGTTACCCAGGTTGTAGGGGCTCGCCACATTCGGGTCCCCGGTCTTCGACAGCCGGATGAAGTAGCTGGACCCGTACGGCCCGGTCGTGGTCACCGTCCAGTTCTTGATGTTGCGTGCGAAGTCGTCAGCGGTGGCCTGATAGACCGCCGCGTGCTCGGAGTCGCCGTTGACCCGAGCGATGCTCGCGGCGGCGGTCAGCCCGGCGATCTCGGCCGAGATCGTCGACGGCGAGTAGCCGGACTGCTCCTCCCAGCGCTCGACGCCGTCCGACGGGCCGTGGGCGACGAGGAAGTCGGCGGCCGGCACCACGTGGTCGCGGTACAGCCGGCGATTGCCGGCCAGCCCCGACTGCCAGTCCATCAGGATCGGATACGAGGTCTCGTCGAGCTGCAGGCCGCCGGTGTCGGGCGCGACCTTGCCGTTGAGCAGCGAGTTTCGCGGCATCGAGCCGTCGGACTGCTGCTGGCGATCGAACAGGAACCGCGTGGCTGCGCGTGCCGTCCGCAGATCGCCGGCGACCAGCAACCCGGTGAACGCCTCGTACAGGTCACGGGCGAACACCTCGCGGTAGGAGCCGAAGTACGTCGGCTTGCCGTTGGTGGCGTTACCGGCAGGCACGGCCTGGCCCCACGGGGAGGCCAGCCCGGCGGCGATCGCACCGCTGAACGTCTTGTCCTCGCTGGCCTTGACCACGTTGACCGAGCGGTAGTACTGGCGCGCGACCGACTGCCCGAGGCGCGGGGACGGTCGGCGCAGGCTCGAGTCATACCGCTGCCACTGGCGGTCATAGCGGGTCCACGCGCGCGTGAACGGCTGGTCGACCGACTGATCGGCGGTGCGTAGCGCCCGCTTCTCGGTGGTGCCGAATCCGAGCGCCAGGCTCACGTCGCGGTCGCCGCGCAGGCGCAGCCGCGCGGTCAGGGCGACGTGTCCGTTCGGAGCGGAGTGAAATCTCGTCAGCGCGTGATCTGAGTCGAGCAGCTGCTGGCCGTCCGAGGACGTGCCGGCGTAGCCGACGCTGGCGGCCGAGAACCCGCCGGAGGACTGCAGCGCCTCGAACGTCGGCACCGCGTAGTCGCGGTTGACCGCCTGGGTGACGGTGTTCGTGTTGAACGCCACTGGCACCGGATCGCCGCGGCGGCTGTCCAGCTTGGCGCTGTTGGCGCCGGAGTTCTGGTCTCCCCCACCCCCGGTCCCGCCGGCCAGGGGCTCGAGCCGCACGTACACCTGGTCGGCCGCCGGGCCCTCGAACCGCGTGCGCATCAGCACCGCGTCGCGCGCGGGGTCGGCGAGGTAGGTGGTCACCAGCCGGTAGTGGTGCGCGCTGCTGGAGGCCACGACCGTGCAGGCCATTCCGGTCGGATCGGAGAAGCTCCGGTAGGTCATGTCGCGCGTCTGCAGGTCGGTGAAGCTGCGCCCGTCGCTGACCTCGTACTGCAGCGTCTTGACGTTGGTGGCATCGACGTTGGGCCAGTAGACGTCCGACAGGACCCCGCCGGCGACCGTGAACCACACCTTGGAGCCCGCGTCGCGGGCGGTGCCGACGCAGTCCTTGCGCGCGAGATCGAAGTAGCTCGGAGTACCCGGAGCGCCGGGAGCGACAGCGGCGCGGACCGCCGGGGCAAGTCCACAGGCGAGTGCGCCCGCAACCAACAGGGTGCTGATGACACGACGTTTCATCTCCCGACCTCCCTTTAGTGCGATCGGCGCAGATCATCTCACGCCCACGCGGGCGTCGCGCCGTCAGGCTCGGCGTCGCAGCGGCCGCGCGCGCAGGCTCGCCGCCCACGCAGCGAGGATCATCGCCGCTCCGGCCGCGAACACGATCCACGGGACCACCGACGGAGATGACGTCGTCGTCGCTGCCGGGGTTGCCTGCGGCGTCGGCAGCTGATGTCCGGCCGCCGCCGCCAGGCGCTGGACGGCGGTCAGCGCCGCGGTGGCCAGTCCGCCTCCGCCGGCCGAGATTGGGACCCCCCGCAGCGCGGACTCGCCGCTCGCCACGGTCTGCGGCGGCCCGCTCAGCCCGAAGCCGTTGGGCATCACCACCAGCAGCGGCCGCTGGTTGACCAGTGACAGCTCCTGGCCGAGGAACTTCGCGTAGTTGCGGGGCGATCGCCACAGCCCGGTCACCGAGCCCAGGTCGGTCTTGGAGGCGATCAGCGCCACCCGGACGGGGTAGCCGCTGCGCTGCGCCTCAGCGAGCACGGCGCTCAGCTGCGCCTGCTGGGCGGCGGGCACGCCCGCGTCCGACGGCAGGAACAGCGGCTGGGAGGCGAGCACGTCGCTGGCCGGGTCGCCGTCGGCCAACGCGACGGCCGGCAACGCCGCCGCCGCCAGCGCCAGCGCGACGATCGCCGCGGCCAGCCGGCGGGGCGGGCGGGGCCGACTCCGCGAGCGATGATCGGGAATGCGCGTACAGTCAGACAAGCTGGGATGAGTCCGAACGACGCCAAGTGTATGGATCGCCCGCGAGTACGCAGGCGCCCGGCGGCAGTGACGGCGTCGCTGTCGATCGTGCTCACCGCGGTCACGCTGTTCGGAGCCTTCCCCCCGGCGGCGGCCGCGCACGGGCCGGTCGCGCCGATCGCCAGCAGCTACCTGGCGAAGGTCTCCCAGGCGCCCGCCGGTCTCGACGCCAAGGTGATCGACGGCGATCAGCGGATGTGGCTGCGTGTCCCGCGCGGGCACGACGTGACCGTGCTCGACTACCGCGGCGCTCCGTACCTGCGCTTCACCCCGGCGGGCGTCGACGTCAACCACAACTCGGCGATCTACTACCTCAACCAGACGCCCGTCGCGGAGGTCCCGCCGTCGAATCTGACGCGAACGACCCCGCCGAGCTGGCACCGGGTCAGCAGCGGGAACCCCTACAGCTGGCACGACGGGCGCCTGCACGCCCTGGCGACGGTGGCGCGTTCCCCGGGTGCGTCGTACGTCGGACGCTGGACGATCCCGATGACGGTCGACGGCCGGGCGACGGCGGTGGCGGGCGGCCTGTGGCACGCCGGCGATCCATCGATCGCCTGGTTCTGGCCAGCGGTGGTGGTCATCGCCTGCGTGCTGGCCGTCTGGCGTCTGCACCGGGCCGAGCTCGACGAGCGCTTGGCCCGGGTACTGGGGTTCGCTGCGCTGGCCGGCGTGACCGTGGGCGGGGTCGCCCGTCAGCTGCACGGGCGCCCCGCGGTGTCTGCCTTCCAGGTCGTCGGCCTGGCCCTGATCCTCGCGTTCGTGGGCTGGGCGCTGTCGCGGATGGTGCTGCGCCGGCCCGGATACTTCTTCTACCTGGTCGTCGCTGTGGCGGCGCTGTGGCAGGGCGCCGAGCTGTTCCCGACGCTGCTCGACGGGTTCGTGCTGGCGGCAGTCCCGGCGTTCGTCGCCCGGACCGCGGCCGTCGTCTGCCTCGGCACCGGCATCGGGTTGCTGGTGATCGTGTTCGCGATGTCGCAACGCCGCGGCGAGGGCGAGGCCGACGAACCCGACGAATGGGACGACGATCGCGAGCTCGATGACGACGGTGCCTGGGGGGTCGAGGTCTGAAGCTGATCGCGGTGGCGCTCGCGCTCGCGGGCGCGATCGCGCTCTCGGGTTGTGGATCGAGCAAGTCCACGAGCTCGACCTCGGGGATTCCACGCGACCTGCTGCTCGAGGCGCGGCCGATCGGCCGCGGCCCACAGTTCCATCCGCCGGCCCGCGGATCGGTGATCGCGCCGTGCCGCCGTCGGCTGGGCTCCCGCCACGGCGTCCACATCGAGTTGTTCGCCGCCAACCGGGTGGTGATCGTGCCCGCCGGAATCGGGCTGCGCGGGCCACTCAGGACGTCGGCCGGACGAATCACCCACGCCCGCTGCTACGGCCTGGCGGCCACGCTGGAGCCGACCGGGCTGGTGCTCCTACGCCCGGGCTCGCACCTGACCGTGGCTGACCTGTTCAGGAGCTGGGGGCAGCCGCTGTCGGCCGTCAGGCTCGGCCCGTTCCGGACCGACCCCGGCCACCGGGTGGAGGTGTTCATGAACGGGCGCCGGTGGAACGGCCCGCCCGGCGATGTGCCGCTCTCCCGCCACTCGGAGATCGTGCTCGAGGTCGGGCCCCACGTCCCGCCGCACAAGTCCTACACCTTCCCGCCCGGAACCTAGTGGCCGTCGGTATGCTCAGACCGGTCATGCTGGTGCCCGGTCCCAGGGGCGTGGTGTTCAGACGGCTCGCGCCCCTTGCGCTGATGCCGGCGGCCGCGTTCGCGGTTCATCAGCTTCGTTACTGGCTGGCGTTTCATGGTGCTGCCGAGATCGAGCTCCAGCGTCAGGGTCACGCGTACCTGCATTCGCTGGTGCCGTGGATCGTGTTGGGGATCGCGCTGGCGGCCGGCGTGTTCCTCCGGGCGCTGGGCCGCGCGTTGGGCGGGCATTGTTCGCTCCCGCGTTACACGTTGTCGTTTGCGTTGCTGTGGGTGGTGTGCGCGGCCTGCCTGCTGGCCGTCTACACCTGCCAGGAGTTCCTCGAGGGCACGTTCGTGACCGGCCACCCGGCCGGTCTGGTGGGGATCTTCGGCTACGGCGGTTGGTGGGCGGTGCCGGCCGCGTTGGGCGTGGGCCTGGTGCTCGCGGCGGCGTTTGCGGGCGCCCGCTGGGTGCTGCGCGAGACCGCCCGCCGTCACTCCCGGTCCGTCTTGATCCCGGCCCGGACCGCGGTCGTCGCCCGCGCTCCCCGTGACGTGTTGCTGCCTCGGGCGGCGGCGCTCGCGGGCGGCTGCTCCGGGCGCAGTCCTCCTCGCTGATCGCGCGCCGTGCACCGCGCACGGTGAGCGCTCGCGTCGGTTAGTCGCCTGAGGCGAGCGGTCACCCGCGCCGGCTGCCGGTCCCTGCTCGCCCGTGGGCGAGCCGACCCGATCAATCAGCGAGGAGGACGAACGAACTGTGGAGGTCAAATCGAACAGACGGGGACGGCTGGCGCTGGTGGCGCCGGTCGCAGCCGCGGTCGCGCTGGCGTTGCCGGCGGTCGCGCTTGGCCATGCACGGGTGAGCCCGGCGGTGTCGGTCTCAAAGCAACTGCAGCTGTATAGCCTGGCGGTGCCGACCGAGAAGGAGAACCTGACCACGACCAAGATCGTGATGACGGTCCCGTCGGGGTTCGGGATCGACTCGTTCGTGCCGCCGCCGGCCGGCTGGCATCAGCAGGTCGCGCAGACGGGCTCGGGTGAGGACGCCGTGGTGACGAAGGTCACCTGGACGGGCGGCAGCACGCCCACGGGTGAGGACTCGCTGTTTCAGTTCCTGGCCCAGGCGTCGTCGGCCAAGACGTACACGTTCGCGGTCCAGCAGACGTACTCGGACGGGTCGATCGTCAACTGGTCGGGTCCGGAGTCATCCGACGCGCCGGCGCCGACGATCTCGGTCAAGGACTCGCTGGGCGCAGGTGGTGTCTCGACGCTGACGATCATCGCACTGGTGATCGGCGTGCTGGGTCTCTTGGCCGGGGCGTTCGCGCTGGTCAGCGGGCGCGGCGGCGCGGGCGGAGGGCGACCGCTGGCATGACGAAGGTGGGGCGGATCGTGGTGGTGCTGGCTGCGGTCGCGGCCGGACTGGTGCTCCCGAGCGTCGCGTCGGCGCACGCGTACCTGATCCGGACCTCGCCGGCCGCCAGCCGCGTACTCGACGGTCCGCCCCCCAACGTCCAGCTGACCTTTGACGAGGCGGTCGAGCCGCGGTTCGCGATCGTCTCCGTCACCGACGCCGACGGGCGCCAGGAGACGACCGGCACGCCGCGGCGCTCGCCGAGCAACCCCGACACGCTGATCGTCCCGGTGCGCCCGCATCAGGCCGAGGGCTGGTTTTTGGTGTATTGGCGGGCGATCTCGGTCGACGGGCATCCCGTACAGGGGGCGTTCACCTACGCGGTCGGCCCCAACCCCGGCCCAGCGCCGCAGTTCCCGGTCCCCAAGGTGTCCGCGACGGCCGCCACCCCGCAGCTGCTGATCGCCCGGTGGGTGATGTTCGTGTCGGTGATGAGCGCGATCGGGCTACTGGTGCTCCGGCTGCTGGTGGGCCGCCCGCTGATCCGGCGCGTGCGCAACTCGAGCCTGCGTCCGGTGTCGGTGGCGCTGGCGGTCTCGTCGGTGGTCGGGCTGATCGCGATCCCCGTCTACCTGGACTTCTCGACCGCGAACGACTCGCTGCGGTCGGTGTTCGCCGTCGGCGCGCTCGTGCCGCTGTTCCGGGTCACCGCGTTTGGCCGCGCGATCGTCGACTTCGAATTGTGCTTCGCGCTGTTCTGCGTGGCGGCGTGGACCGCGGTGTGGGTCGATCGCCCCGAACGCCAACACCGGTCGATCGCCGGGCTGGTCGCGACCACCGGCGCGCTGCTCGCCGCCGCGGCGGTACTGATCATCCCCGGGCTCGCGGGGCACGCCGCGCAGACGTCGCCGCGCGGGCTGATGCTGATGTTCGACTGGGTTCACCTGGCCTCGGGCTCGGTGTGGATGGGCGGGCTGCTGGGGCTGCTGGTGATCTGGCGCACCGCGCCCAAGCTACAGCGGGTGCCGGTCCTCTCAGCGGTCGTGCCGCGGTTCTCCAACGTCGCGCTGGTGTCGGTAATCCTGCTCGCCGCGACCGGGGTCGGCGAGGCGATCATCCACATGCCAGCCATCAACGCCCTGTGGGAGACCGGCTTTGGGCGAGCGCTGCTGGTCAAGGCGGGGCTGCTGATCGTCGCGCTCGGCCTCGCCTCGGGGAACCTGCTGCGAACCAAGCCGCAGCTGGCGTCCGCCGGCGACCGCGCCGACCACGGCGAGCCGGCCGCCCGCCTGCTGAGCAGGCTGATCAGCGGCGAAGCGATCGTCGTGATCGGCGTGGTGTTCGCCGCAGCGGTGCTGTCGAGCCTGCCGCCACCACCCCCCGCGTTCGCCGAGGAAAACTCGGCGATCGCGTCCGTCGGACCCGGCCACGTCGCCGCCTCGGTCAACCACGCCGGCTACCGCCTGCAAGTCCTGGTCTCGCCCAACAAGGCCGCGGCGCCAAACTCGTTCGCGCTCCGGATCACCAAGAACGGCCAGCCGGTCACAGGCGCCAACGTGACCCTCGCGTTCAACCACCTCCAGATGGAAATGCCCCAACAGGAATACCAGCTCAAAGAGACCAAACCCGGCATCTACTCCCACGCCGCCGCGGCGCTGGTGATGGTCGGCCGCTGGGGACTCACGTTCAACATCACGCCGAAATCCGGACCCCCGTTCACCGCCCTGATCGTCGACCAAGCCGACGGATAAAGGAGACCCGCCGTGCAGCCCCCCACCACCCGCCTCCCAGCCCTGCTCGCGCTCACCACCGCCTGCTGCGCGCTGGCAGTCGCCGGCTGCGGCAGCAGCTCCGGTGCGGGCACCGTCAGCGTCCCCACCGTCGGCGCCGCGAAGGTGTTCACGCTCGGCGGCTTCGCGCCCCAAGGCACGATCCACGCCGGCAAGCCCGTCACCGTCTCGTTCACCGTCAAGCTGCCCAACGGCAAGCCGCTGACCCAATACAAGACCGGCCCGGGCCCGCACAGCGGCGTGCACCTGATCATCGTCCGCGACGACCTCGCCTACATCATCCACCAACACCCACCAATCGGCCCCGACGGCCAACTGCACCAGACCGTCACCTTCCCCGCCCCCGGCCCCTACCGAGTGCTGATCGACCTCTACCCCAACATCCCCGGCGGACAGCCCAACTTCCAGCTGTTCAAGACCGTCCACGTCGCCGGCGCCTACCACCGCAAGTCGCTCCCCTCGTTCAGCTCCGACCAGACGATCGACGGCTATCACATCGACATGCACGGCCACCCCTCCCTCAAAGCCATCCAAGCGCAGTTCGTCGACGTCAACGTCACCGACCCCCAAGGCAAGAAAGTCACGTTCGTCCCCTGGTTCGGAGCGCTGGCCCACGCGATCTTCTTTCACCAAGGAACACTCGACTACTTCCACACCCACGTATGCGCGCCCAACGCACCCAACTGCTCCACGCTCGTCGGCGCCACCAAGATCGCCGGGAAATCCAACTCCCCCGGCAAGCTCACGATCGGCGTACTCCTACCGGAACCCGGCACCTGGCGACTGTTCCTGCAGATGAAGCTCGGCGGCAAGGTCATCACCGCCCCCTACACGCTCAAGGTGAAATCGTGACCCCGACCCAGATCCGGCTCAGGCTGCTCGCCTCGGCGATCGCGCTCGCCGCCGGCGTCGCCGCGGTCGTGATCGCGATCCTGCTCGTCCGCAGCGTGCTCGGCTAGTTCCCCGCGCCGGCGGCGGTTCAGCCGTCGTCGGCGCGCAGGAAGCGATACAGCGTGAGGATCGTCAGCAGCGTCATCAACACGGCGCTGCCGACGCACCACTGGCAGATGGCGTGGATCGTGAACAGCTCGCGGTAGGTCAGGTACATGCTGAACGCGAACCCGACGAGCGCCAGCGCGAACCCGGCGGCGCGGCCGAGCTCGCCCTTGATTGCCAGCGACCCGAGGATCCCGATGTAGCCGGCCAGCCCCAGGACCGCGACCGGCAGGCCACCGATCTTCGCGTACTTGGACGCCTGGACGGTCTCGCATCCGCCGCCGCCCGACAGGCACACGACCTTGAGGCCCTCATAGTGGACGTAGGTGAGGTAGCCGGCGTCGCCGATCCCGAGGATGCAGAGGATCGCAATCGCGATCTTCAGCCGCCGGTCGATCGCGGCGGCGCGCCCGACCGACTGGGTCAGCGCGGTCATGAGACCTGGTTGATAGCCGCCTTGAGCTGGCTGTAGCTGGGAACCGCCGCCGAGGGCGTGGTCTTGCCCTTAGGGCCGGACACGATCAGCGTCGGCGTGGCGTTGACACCCGCGCTGGTCGCGGTCTGTTCGTCGCTCTGGACCTGGGCGACCAGCGACTGATCATTACGCGCGGTCTTCCAGTTGTTGACCGCGAGCCCCGGAACCTGATTGGCCAGGCCGGTCAGGTACTCCTCGTTGACGTAGTTGGTGTTCTCCTGACCCTGCTCGTGGTAGAAGAGCTCGACGTAGTTCCAGAACTTGTTCTGCTTACCGGCGGCGAGCGCGGCGGCCTGCTGGGTCTGGAACGTCGTGGGGTTCGGAGTCGCGGTCTGGAACGACTTGTAGACCACCTGGACCTTGCCGTCTCGAACCTCGCTCTGCACCAGCTGCGGGAACGAGCTGAGCGTGAAGTCGCGGCACACCGGGCATTCGAGGTCGCCGTAGTAGGTCAGCGTCACGGGCGCCTTGGGGTTGCCCAGGCGGGCGCCGGACTGCGGGATCCCGTTGAGCAGCTTCTGGACCGAGGCGACGGTCGCGCCGCTCTTGGAGCCGGACTGCAGTCCGCTGGACTTGTTGCCGCCAAGCGAGATCGCCACCACGATCGCGACGACCGCAACCGCTCCGACCACGATCCCGAGCACGATCCGGAGTCGACGGGTTCGACGGTCCTTTTCGGCGCGGGCCTGTTCCTCGGCCAGCCGCCGGGCGCGGGCCGCTTCCTTTTGCTTGGTACGTGACGCCATAAGCCTGAAGAGGATGCCGCATACATCTGAACGATTGGGGTCCGGGGGCGAAGAATTGCGTAAATCCGCCCCAGGGCGATGCGGCGCGCATACATAGTAAGTGGTCGTCGCCGGGATATGAGGCACCAGCGGCCCGCGATCGGCACCGAATTGCCGATGCGCCGCCGCCGGGCGTAGCCGACACTGCTATGCACGCCCGTCCAACTTGGGCGGGCTCGATCGACAAGAGAGGAGCCGGAGACATGGCCACCTACCCAAGTTCGCGCGCCGGCCGCGTGCTGGCCCGGATCAACGACGCGCTGGAGGAGCTCGACGACGCGCGGCAGCGGAGGCTCGAGGCCCGAGTCGACCTGTTCGCGCCGGGGCGCCCGGGAACCTGGAGCCGCGGGCGGCAGGCCGTCGACGAGTCCCGCGCCGACTACGAGGCGCGCGCCTGGGACGAGTTCACCTGCTAGCGCGCGGCCGGGCCGGCGCGAGACAATGCGCGCATGTCCGACACCGCCACCACCTCCGGCGAGGCCGCCTCCGGCACCGGGTCATGGTTCCCGGTCCCCGATGAGGGCGCGCTCCCATCCGACCTGCGCGGGCTGTTCGTGAAGTCGCGCGAGCGGCTCGGGTTCGTGCCCAACGTGTTCCGCGTGTACTCGTTCAGGCCCGAGCGCCTGAGCGCCTGGTTCACCCACTTCCGCCAGCTGCATCAGCCCACCGAGCAGCTCAGCGCCGCCGATCGCGAGATGATCGCGGTCGTCGTCAGCGCCGCCAACCGGTGCCTGTACTGCCTCGTCGCCCACGGGGCGGCGCTACGTGAGGCGCTGGGCGATCCGATCTTGGGCGAACGGATCTCCTACGACTGGCGCCGGGCCGGCCTCGACGACCGCCGGACCGCGATCTGCGCCTACGCCGAGAAGCTGACGGTGCACCCACAGGAACTCACGCGCGACGACGTCCAGGGGCTGCTCGACGCCGGACTCAGTCTCGAGGAGGCCTGGGACGTCGCCGAGGTCGCGGCGATGTACAACTTCACCAACCGGATGGCGATGGCCACCAACATGCTCCCCAACGAGGAGTACAGCGGCCAGGCCCGCCCGGCCTGAGGGCCGCGGCGGGCCTACCGCGAAGCAGCCGCCCCGGGTGAGGCCAGGAACTCGAGCAGCAGCGCTCGGAATTCGTCGGGGCGCTCGAGCGGCGCCAGGTGGCCGGCGCCGGGGATCACAACCTGCCTGGCATTCGGCAGAGCTCGGGCCAGCGCCTGCGCGCCTTCGCGGAAATCGGCCTTGTCGCGCTCGCCGACCGCGACCAGCGCGGGGACCCTGATCGCGGTGACCACGTCCGGGTGCTCGTCGAGCGGGTCGGGAGCCTCGGTCAGGTCGCCGGCTTCGCCCTGCAGCCGAAACGTCCGGCGCTGCATCTCGGCCACGCGCTCGCGCAGCGGCGCCGGCGCGTCAGGCAGCGTCCAGGCGCGCACCACCGCATCGACGGCGGCGTCGATGTCGCCGCGCTCCAGCGCTTGCTCCTCCTGCTCCCAGGCCGCTTTGAGCTGCGGCGAAGGCTCGATCCCCGGAGCGGGCGCCGAGACCAGCGCCAGCGAGCTCACCCGGGACGGAGCGACGACCGCGACCCGCAGCGCCACCGCGCCGCCGAACGAGTTGCCCACCACCCCCGCCTGCTCGATGTCGAGTTCGTCCATCGCCCCGACCAGATCTGACCACGGCGCCCACGGTCCCGGGCCGGCCAGCGCCTCTCCGAAGCCGGAGAGTTCGAACGCCACCACCCGGTAGCCGGCCGCCGCCAGCGGCTCCAGGTGCTCTGACCACATGCTCCGGTCCGCGACGCCGGCGTGCAACAGCACGACCGCGGGTCCGGTGCCGAGCTCGTCGTGGGGCAACATCGGCGATCGGGTCCGCGGGCGGGGTCAGCCGCGCCCGATGTAGGGCATGTTCGTGGCCATCACGGTGAGGAACTCGACGTTGGCGTCGAGCGGCAGGCTGGCCATGTACACGACCGCGTCGGCGGCGTGACGCACGTCGATCATCGGCTCGACGCTCGTCGAGCCGTCGGCCTGCAGCGTTCCCCGTCCGATCCCGGCACTCAGGTCTGTGACCGCGTTGCCGATGTCGACCTGGCCGCAGGCGATGTTGTACGGGCGCCCCTCGAGCGAGATCGTCTTGGTCAACCCGGTGACCGCGTGCTTGGTGGCCGTGTAGGCGACGGCGTGTGGTCGGGGCACGTGGGCCGAGATCGATCCGTTGTTGATGATCCGCCCTCCCTGTGGCCGCTGCTCCTTCATCGCCCGATAGGCCTCCTGCGCGCACAGGAAGCAACCGGTGAGGTTGACGTCAACGACCTCGCGCCACTGGTCGACCGCGAGCTCCTCCAGCGCCGCCGGCGGGCCGAACATGCCCGCGTTGTTGAACAGCACGTCGACGCGGTCCCAGGCCTCGCGCGTGCGCGCGAACAGGTCGCTGACCGCGGCCGCGTCGCTGACGTCGGTCGGGATCACCAGCGCGGCCTCCTCGGACCCGCCGGCGCGGGCGACGGTCTCGCGCAGCGCGTCCTCGCGGCGCCCGGCGAGCGCCACGCGGTCGCCGGCGGCGAGCAGCAGCTCGCTGACGGCGCGGCCGATCCCGGATCCGGCGCCGGTCACGACCGCGACTCGCTGGCGCTCGGTCATCTCGGGGCGTTCAGGCCCGCCCGAGCGTCCGCTTGAGCAGCGCGAATAGCTCGCGGAAGTGGCGCTCCGCCGCCGCCTCGTTATAGACGGCGGTGTCGGACATCGTGTAGCCGTGCAGCGCGCCCTCGTAGAGCTCGGACCGGTAAGTCACCCCGGCGTCGTCGAGCGCCCGCTCCAGCACGCCGATCTGCTCAGGGGTCATGCTGGCGTCCTGGTCGGCGTGCCCGAAGTACAGCTCGGACTCGATCTGGTCAGCGGAGCGGTGCGGGCTGTCGGGCGCATCGGTCACGAACCCGCCTCCGTGGAGGCTGCCCAGTGCCGCGACGCGGTCGGGGTGCGCTGCGGCGACGCGCCAGCCATAGCGGCCGCCCATGCAGTACCCGGTGATCCCGACCGGGCCGGTAGCCCGGTCCGACAGGAAGTCCAGATAGGCGGCGCTGTCGCAGGCGGTGACCTCCGGCGTGAGCTCGTTCATCAGCGGCCGCACCCCGGTCATGAACTCCTGGTGGCTCTCGGCGTCGGTGTGGTCGGGCATCGGCAGCACCGGCGCCCGCCCGGCGCGGTAGAACACGTTGGGAGCGAGCACCACGTAGCCCTGCTCGGCGATCCGGTCGGCCATCTCCTCGATCCGCGGGCGCAGGCCGTAGGCGTCCATCACGAACAGCACTCCCGGCAGGTCGCCGTCGCCGTCGGGACGGGTGAGGTAGGCGTCGGCGGTGCCGTCGGGACTCCTCACATCGACCAGCGCGCTCTGCATCGGCGGGGAGCATTACAGGTGCGCGCCCGCGATGCCTCATTGGCCTAGTGTCGGCACACTAGTGTCGCGTTTGGGAAGTAGCCAAGCGCCGCCAGGGGTGCCTCGAATGCACGCGAACTTTCCAAACGGGACACTAGAACAGCTTGCGGACCTGGTGCAGCACGGCGCCGCCGACGAAGATCTCCAGGAACACGCCCGCGGCGCCGACCACGACCCCGAGCACCACCACGATGATGTCCTCGAGCAGCACGCCGAGCGACAGCAACACCACGCCGAGCGCGGGCAGCGTGTCCAGGCCGGTGAACGGCGGCGCCAGGAACGCGCCCGCGGTCCCGCCGAGCGCGAGCAGCCCGAACACCGAGTTGCTCAATCGATGGTCGAACAGGAACCGCAGGCGCGGGCGCGACAGTCGCTCCAGCCGGCGGATCAGCTTCATCAGCCCGTTGAGGAAACGCTGCTGCTTGGGGCCCGTCAGCGACAGCCTGCGCCACCGCTCGGGCAGCCAGATGCGGTCGCGCCCCGCGATCAGCTGCAACGCCAACAGCGCGGCCACGATCTCGAACACGTGGGTGGCGCCCCCGGTCGGCAGCGGAAGCGCCGGAACGCCGAGCAGGAACACGAACAGGATCGCGAAGCTCTTCTCCTCGAACACGTCGATCAGGCCGCCGACGGTCTTGTCGCCGTCGCCGTCGAGCCACGCCTCGATCTCGCCGCTGACCTTGTGGCGCTCGTCGCCGATCGACGCGATCACGGGCACGGTTTCGGATGCGCTCGACTCCGGGTGCGCCATGGAGACACGATAGTTGGCTAACCGATGAGTTTCCTAAGCGCGGGCGGTCGGAACCGGCACAGTCACTCACCAAAGGAGGCGCGATGTCCGCAACCAAGAGCAGGATCAGCAGCATCACCCTGGTGGTCATCCCGTCGGTCGACCAGGACAAGTCGATCGAGTTCTACGAGCAGCTCGGCTTCGATAAGCGCACCGACGTCCCGTTCGGCGACAAGTACCGCTGGGTCGAGGTCTACCCGCCCAGCGGCAGCACCGGGATCGCGCTGGCGCCGCCGCGCGAGGGCGACGCCACTGGCGTCGAGACCGGGATCACGCTGGCGACCGACGACGTCGACGCCACCCATGAGTACCTGAAGTCCAACGGAGTCGACGTCGACGAGCAGGTCTCCCGGATGGGCGACCCCGTGCCGCCGATGTTCTGGTTCCGTGACCCCGACGGCAACTCGCTGATGGTGGTGCAGGTCTGACCCGTCACAGCACCTCGTTGAGCTCGGTCAGCAGCTCGTGGAGCTGCCGCATCTTCGCCGCGCCGAGCTGGCGCGTCCAGTCCGCCTCGATCTCCGCGACGACGTCTCGCGCGATCGCGTAGACCTCGCGACCGCGGGTCGTCGCTCGGACCAGCTTGGCGCGGCGATCGCTGGGATCGCGCACGCGCTCGACGTACCCGTGGCGCTCGAGGTGGGCCACCAGCTCGGCCATCGATTGCTTGGTGATCTGAGCCCGTTGCGCGAGCACGCTCACGCGCGTGCCGTCGTCGTCGAGGAACTGGAACACGTTGCCATGCGGCGGCCGGACGTCCGGGTGGCCGCGCTCGGCCAGGCGCACGTGCAGCAGCTCGGAGCCGAGCCGGAACGGCTCGCGCAGGAGGATCGCGAGGTTCTCGGGGGCGCGGCGGGCGGAGGTATCGGGAAGCCGACTGGACATAGACAGGACTCCTGTCTAACCCCGGAACAAGACAGGGCTCCGTTTTGGCGCACATCAGAAAGGAGATCAGCGGCATGTCCGCACGATCCACATCCCCGAGCAGAGCGCCGGCACGCTCGTCGTCTTCGACGTCGGGCTGCCGCCCGGCGGCGGCCCTGCGCTGGCGCTGGCCGTGCTCTCGCCGGGCGTAGAGATGGAGCGATTCGCCCGCCCGATGAGCGAGGTGCGGCGATGACCTATCTCACGATCACCCGGATCGACGGCGACCCCGAGCCGCTGCTCGCGGGCTATCGGCAGACCGCGGAGGTGATGGACGGAGTCGGGCGCGATCACGACCTGATCGTGCATCTCGCCGCCGCGACCGACGACGGCCTCACGATCATCAACGTGTGGCCATCGCGCGAGCGCTCCGAGCAAGCCGCCGAGGACTCGCGCCGGTTGGCCGTCGTCGCTGGTCACGAGCTGCGTCCCGAGCAGATCCGCAAGGAGCACCACGAGGTGGACCGCCTGGTGCTGTTCGAACGCGACCCCTCCAGGGTCGGGGTTTGAAACTCGCGGGGTTTGAAACTCGCGCCCTCGCGGTAGACAGTTGACTGAGTCACACAATTGACGCCTACCACACGCGAGGAGGCACGGACATGGCTAGCGCGAAGTTCATCGGCAAGATCGAGGGCTGGGACGAGAACACGATCACGGAGACCGACTCGGGCGGCAAGCTCACCCGGGCGACGGTCAAGCAGTCGTTCTCCGGAGACGTCGAGGGCGACGCCTCGGTGCAGTGGCTGATGTGCTACCGCCCCGACCAGACCGCGGAGTTCGTGGGGATGCAGCGCGTCGTCGGGAGGATCGGCGACCGCTCGGGGAGCTTCGTGATGCTCCAGACCGACGGGACGTTCGACGGCAAGGTCGCCAAGGGCAAGCTCACGATCGTCCCCGGCTCGGGAACCGGCGAGCTCGCCGGCCTCAGCGGCGGCGGGATGTTCAACGCCCCGATGGGCGGCGAGCCGTCGGCCGAGGTCGACTACGAGCTGCGCTGACCGACGCGGTGAGCTCGTCCTCGGGCGCCCAGCTCGACCACACCGCAAACCTGCTCGGGGCTCTGTCGCTGTCGGTCGCGGACCGCACCACCGACGCGGTCGGCGACGCGGCGGGCCAGTCGCAGACTTCCGCGATCGCGCTGTCGGCGCTCAACGACTTCCTGGACGGCCCCTCGATGGACCGCCTGCGGTCGGTGCTCGGGCTGACCCCGTCGGGCGCCGTGCGCCTCGTCGACCGCCTGCAGGACGCGGGCTATGTAACCCGCCGGCCGGGCGCGGACGCGCGGTCGGTGTCGGTGCACCTGACGCCGGCGGGGCGCCGCGCGGCGCGGCGGGTCGCCGCGGCGAGAGCCGAGGTGCTCCAGCAGGTGCTCCGCGATCTGACCCCGGCCGAGCGCGAGACGCTGGACGGGCTGCTGTCGCGGGTGCTGCCGGGGCTGATCCGCGGCCCGGGCGCCACGCGCTGGATGTGCCGGTTCTGCGACACCGCCGCGTGCGGGCGCGAGCAGGGCCGGTGCCCAGTCGCCAACGAGGCCTTGCGCCGGTACGCCTCCTAGGCTCCCGACGCTGCGGTCGCGGCCGCCCCCGAGCCTCGACGCCGGCGCTAGACTCGTCTGTAGTTGCCGACTCAACTAAGGAGCTCCCGTGGACGTCGAAATCTGGTCCGACATCGCGTGCCCCTGGTGCTACATCGGAAAGCGCCGGTTCGAGGCCGCCCTCGCCCAGTTCGAGCACAAGGACGACGTCCGCGTCACCTGGCGCAGCTTCGAGCTCGACCCGTCGGCCCCGCGCGAGCGCGAGGGCGATCGCATCGAGCGGCTGGCCGACAAGTACGGGATCCAGGTCGAGCGCGCCCGCGAGATGGACGGGGCGGTGACCGAGGCGGCCTCCGGCGAGGGACTTGACTTCCACCTGGACGTCGCCCGCAGCGGCGCGACGTTCGATGGCCACCGGGTGATCCACCTGGCCGGCGAGCACGGGCTCCAGGACGCGATGAAGGAGCGTCTGCTGCACGCGTACTTCACCGAGGGCGAGCTGATCGGCGATGGCGACACGCTCGTGCGCCTCGCGGTCGAGGTCGGGCTCGACGAGGACGAGGTCCGGGCGATGCTCGCCAGCGACCGCTTCATCGAGGACGTTCGCGCCGACGAGCGGATGGCCGGCCAGTTCGGGATCAGCGCGGTGCCGACGTTCGTCGTCGACCGGTCGCTGGGCGCCTCCGGCGCTCACCCGCCGGAGGCGCTCCTGGGTTTGCTCGAGCAGGGCTGGGCCAACCGCTCACCGGTGTCGGTCGTCGCCGGCGGCGAGAGCTGCGGCGTCGACGGCTGCTGAGCGCGGCCCCGCTCGCTCAGCGCCCGATCATCTGCAGGGACACGTCCCACAGCCGCTCGGCGATCGCTGGGTCGAGCGCATACCAGGCGACGCCGCCGGCGGCGGGGCCGCCCTCGCGGCGCTTGCGCAGCGTCTTGGCCTCGTTGCAGTCCTCGAAGTAGCGGCCGCCGACGCCCTCGAGCTGCGGCGACACCGCGAGCAGCACGCTCGTGGCCGCCCCCTGCTCGACGGTCTTGAAACGGACGCGCCCGCCCGACTGGGCTCGCGCGCGCTCCATGTAGTCGGGGTCGACGTGGCGCTGGAGGTTGGTCTCGATCCCGCCGGGCATCAGCGCGTTGGCGGTGATCCCGTCGGCGGCCCAGCGCCGCGTGGCCTCGACCGCGAGCAGGATGTTCGCGGTCTTGGACTGCCCGTAGGCGAGGAACGGCTCATACGGGCGGAAGTCGAAGTTGATGTCCTCGAAGACGACCGGCGAGCGCAGGTGGCCGGCCGAGCTGACCGACACGATCCGCGCGTTGCCGTCGGCGGCGAGCGCCGCGCGGAGGCCGAGCGTCAGCGCGAAGTGGCCCAGGTGGTTGGCGGCGAACTGCAGCTCGTAGCCCTCGGGGCTGAGCTCGAGTTCCTGGATCGCCATCACGCCGGCGTTGTTGACCAGCAGGTGCAGCGGGCCCTCCCAGGCGGCGACGAACGCGTCGATCGTCTCCCGGCGGGCCAGATCGAGCTCGGCCACGACCACGTCGGCGTTGCCGGTGCCGGCCGTGATGTCGGCGGCGACGCGCGCGCCCGCCTCGAGGTTGCGCACCGCCAGCGTCACCCCGGCGCCGGCGCTCGCTAGCACCCGCGCGGTCTCGACCCCGATGCCGGACGAGGCCCCGGTGACGATCGCTCGCTTGCCCGCTAGGTCGATGCCCGCGGCCACCTCGGCAGCGGTCGACTCGAACCCGAATGGCGTCTTGATCAGTTCGTGTGTGGCGCTCATCTGTGTCAGTTCTCCTGAATTGTCAGTTGGCTCTGTCCGTGGGCGCGCACCGACAGCGGCTCCCACTCCTCCCAGGTGGCGATCCGTCGCGCGTACTCCTCGCGGATGGTGTCCAGTGGCCACTGGACGCCGCCGATCGACGACACCTGGATGATGTGGCCGGAGCCCTGCTCGCGCAGGATCGGCAAGCCGCCCCGGTGACCCACAGGGGCCCGAACAGGTTCGTCTCGACCTGCGCTCGCGCCTGCTCCTAGCATCTCCAGGTTGCGGGCGGTGGCGGCGACCTGGTCGCCGCGCCCCAGTGCTGCACGCGCCCAGATCCGCCCGAAACCCTTGGATGTCCCAGGTGATGAACCAGACCTTTGCCATGTCTCAGTCTCCGATGTTCTGGCGGCGCGGCGCCGCGGAGGGTAAGATCAAGCGGAGGGTTCCTCCGTTCAGGCGGACTCTAGCACTATTCGGAGGTTTCCTCCGTTTACGTTCGTGCCAAGCTTTGCAACCAGAGGGATGATGTCCGCCACCGAATCCGCCCGCCCGCTTCGCGCCGACGCCCGCGAGAACCGCGAGAAGCTCCTGCGGGTCGCCAGCGAGCGCTTCGCTGCCGGCGGGCCGGACGTGCCCCTGGAGCAGATCGCGCGCGAGGCCGGCGTCGGGATCGGCACGCTCTACCGGCACTTTCCCACCCGCGAGGCGCTGATCGAGGCCGTCTACCGCAACGAGGTCGACCAGGTGTGCGCGGCCGCCGACACGCTGCTGGCCGAGCGCGCCCCAGCCGACGCGCTCGCCGAGTGGATGACGCGGTTCGTCGCCTACGCGGCTACCAAGCGCGGACTCGCAGGCGCGCTGAAGTCGATCGCGGCGTCGCAAGCAGGCCTGTTCCCCTCCACGCGGGACCGCATGCGAGAGGCGATCGGCAAGCTGCTCGACGCCGGGATCGCGGCCGGCGAGGTCCGCCCCGACGTCACGGCCGAGGACGTGTTCACATCGATGAACGCGATCTGGACGATCGACGGCCAGGGCGAGGCGTGGGCAGCGCAGGCGCTGCGGGTGCTCGGGCTGCTGATCGACGGCCTGCGGTTCGGTGCCGCGGCTCCCACCGGGCGGACCGAGTAGGCGATGTCTCTCCCCGAGAACCTCGTCGTCCCTCGTGGGCCCTCGGCCGACGTGCCGTCCTGCATCGGCCTGGTGGTCCACCCCACGCGCTCGCTCGAGGAGCCGCTCGGCACGCTGCGCGACTGGGCCGAGCGCAACGGGGTCGAGCTGGTCCAGATCAGCGGCTTCGACCAGCAGCAGCGGGTCGCCGAGAAGGGCAATCCGATGACCTGCGACCTGATCGTGTCCGTCGGCGGCGACGGCACCACGCTCGCGGCGCTGCACGCCGGAATCGACGCTCGCCGCCCGGTGCTCGGGATCGCCTGCGGCAGCCTCGGAGTGCTGACCACGGTCAACGTCGACGGGATCTGGACCGCGCTGGACCGCTTCAGCGCCGGGGACTGGGTTGCCAAGCCGCTGCCCGCACTCGACGTCAAGCGCGAGGCAGGGGGGCCGCTGCTGGCGCTCAACGACCTGGTGGTGATCCGCGCCGGCGAGGGCCAGGTGCGGATCGGAGCCAGCGTCGACGGCGCGCTGTTGGCGCGCTTGTCCGGGGACGGGTGCGTCGTCAGCACGCCGGTCGGCTCGAGCGCCTACACGCTGTCGGCCGGCGGCCCGCTGATCGTGCCCGGCACGGATGCATTCGTGTTCACGCCGCTGGCCCCGCACGGCGGGTTCTGTCCCCCGTTCGTCGTCCCCGTCGGATCCGAGCTCACGCTCGATACCGCCGCCGGCTACGGCGGCGCCCGCCTCGAGCTCGACGGCCAGGTGGCCGACTCTCACATGGGGAAGATGACGATCGCCCTGCGACCCAACGCCGCCACGGTCGTGATGTTCGACGACCAGGAGTCGCTGATCGCCGGGCTGCGGCGGCGCAAGATAATTGCCGACAGCCCCCGAATCATCGCCGACGACGCCAATGCGGGACGACATTGCGACTGATCCTCAACCTCATCTGGTTCGTGCTCGCCGGCCTGTGGATGGCGCTCGCCTACACGCTCGCGGCGCTGATCTGCTTCATCCTGATCATCACGATCCCGTTCGGGATCGCCGCGCTGCGGATCGCCGTGTTCGCTCTGTGGCCGTTCGGCAAGACCGTGGTCCGCCGCCCCGACGCCGGGATCGCGTCGGGGATCGGGAACATCCTGTGGTTCATCCTGTGTGGCTGGTGGCTGGCGCTCGGTCACCTGGTGACCGGGGTCGCGCTGTGCATCACGATCATCGGGATCCCGCTGGGCCTCGCCAACTTCAAGCTGATCCCGATCTCGCTGATGCCGCTCGGCCGCGAGATCGTGCCGACCGACGAGGTCGGCACGTTCGCGGTGCGCTAGCGGCCCGGCGCGACGTGGTCATGCACGACGTTGGGCGCCGCCCGGAGCTCAGCAGTCGATCGGCGCGAGCGCGCTCGTGTAGGCCGACTGCAGCTTCTGCCCAGCGGTCTTGACCTGGCTGGCCGCGTTGCTCAGCGACAGGTTGCTTGTCAGCCCCGAGGCGATCGACTGCAACTGCTGGGAGAACTCCTGGTTGGCCTGAGTGATCTGCTGTTTGCGATCGCTCGACAGGTTCTTCTCGTTGTCGGCGATTTTCTGGACGTTGTTCTTGATCGAGTTCAGCTCGTCCTTGACCCCGTTGACGCTGGCCGTGGTCAGCGTCAACGACCTGAGGTTGTTGACGCTCTTCTGAATTTCGCCGCGCGCAGAGCAGACCGCCTTCATCGCCTTCTGCTCCTTGGATTCGCCGCAGCCCGCCAGCGCGACGCCCATCGCGGCCATCGCCAGCACGAGCGTCAGCTGGCGAAATGAGATCGTGAACGGCATCTCGTCATCCCCCTGATGAGGTGGTTTGAAGGTCCTGTTGTGCCGGGGTGGAGGCCTGCCCGACCTCCTCTGCGGGCGCGAGGCGGCCCCCCGGCAGCCAGCGCAGCGCGGTCAGGAACGTGAACGCCATCACCCCGGCCATGATGTAGAAGACGGTCTGGGTGGAGTGGGCGTAGGCGAGCTGTACGTCGTGGACCAGTGCCGCCGGTTGGTTTCCCCCGCCCCCCGAGCTCGCGCTCGCGGTACCGAGCGAGGAGGCGACGTTGTGGGCGACCCCCGACGGGACGCCGGCCTTGGTCAGCGCGTTGACGACGTGGATGTTGTTCTGGGCGATCAGGATCGCGCCGAGCACCGCCAGGCCGAGGCTGGCGCCGAAGTTGCGCGAGGTCTGGGTGATGCCGGTGACCTCGCTGTAGCTCGTGCTCGGAGCCCGGTTGACCGCGTCGGTGCTGGCGGTGCCGAGCATCAGCCCGATCCCGCCCCCGGCCAGCATCACGTAGGGCCACTGCGCGCTCAGCGACAGGTCGGTGAGCTTGCCCGCGAGCAGGAAGAATCCCACGGCGGAGATCGCGCAGCCCGCGACCACAGCTGGCCGGGCGCCGCGCTGGTCGAGGATCCGCCCGCCGACCTGCGAGAGGATCACGAACCCGAGGAAGAAGTACAGGAGGTAGACGCCGGCGTTGGAGGCCGAGTCTCCCAGCGACACCTGGGCGTACACGCTGGCGAAGAAGAAGAACGGGATGAACGCGACCGACATCAGACCGAGGACGGCCGTCTCGGTCGAGAACCCGCGGTCGCGGAAGATCTGGAGGCGCAGCAGCGGGTTCGGCGTGCGCATCTCCCAGACCACGAACGCAACCATGAGCAGCGCCCCGACGATCACGCACCCCCAGGTGGCGACGCTGCTCCAGCCCCACACCGCCGACTGCTGCAGCCCGAGCACGATCAGGCCCATCGCGCCGGTGATCAGCACCGTGCCGCGGTAGTCCAGCGGTGCCGGACGCCGCTTGTCGTCGGGCTTGGACAGATAGATGAGGATCAGCGCGATGATCGCCACCGGGACGTTGATCCAGAAAATCGACCGCCAGGTCCACTGCGTGAGGTAACCGCCGGCGATCGGCCCGATCGCGGTCAGCCCGCCGGTGATCCCGAAGAACAGCGCCATTGCCTTGCCGCGCTCCTCGAGCGGGAACGACGCCACCACGATCCCGACGGCCGCGGGGAACATCAGCGCCGCGGCGGCACCCTGGACCACCCGGAAGAAGATGATCCAGCTCTCGCCGATGCTCCCGGTCGGGGTCAGACCACAGAAGACCGACGCGCCGGCGAACCCGATCACGCCGATCGTGACCATCCGCCGGCGCCCCAGCACGTCCCCGAGCCGGCCGCCGAACGCGAACAGCGCCGACAGCGACAGGAGGTAACCGTTGATGATCCATTGGGACCCGGTGGCTGACAGCGACAGGTCCTTCTGCAGGTTGGGGACCGCGATGGCGACGATCGTCTGGTCGATGAACGTCATCGCGACCGCGAACACCATCGCGGCCAACACCAGCCCCTTGTTTGATGCGCCAGTCATCTCATTACCCCACAGGAGTTGACATCCGCCGCTCCCCACGATACGCCTTCCCGATGACCGACACTCCGCCCGCGTCCGATCGCGAGATCGTCTCCACGCCGAGTCCGCTGTCGGTCGACGACACCGTGCAGCGGATCCGCGACGTGCTCGCCGCCCGCGGTCTGCGGCTGTTCGCGGTGATCGACCACAGCGGCGAGGCGCGCGCCAACGGGCTCGAGCTGCGCGACACCAAGCTCGTGATCTTCGGCAACCCAAAGGGCGGCACGCCGGTCATGCAGGCCGCGCCGCTGGCCGCGATCGACCTCCCGCTCAAGCTCCTGGTCTGGGCCGACGGGGATCAGACCAAGATCAGCTACACCGACCCGGCGGCGCTCGCCGCCCGCTACGGGCTGAGCGACGAGCTGGCGGCGCCGCTGGCCGGAGTCGTGGCGATCGCCGACGCCGCGATCGCTACAGCGTCCGGTAGGTAGGCGCGGTGACCGCGACCTTCACGGGGGTGGTCGAAGAGCCGGAGAGCTTGATCTTCGCCACCCGTGCACGTTGGTCTTCTCGGTGTGACCCTTCACTGACACCGTGGCGCTCGTGACCGCATCACCGGCGTCGGTCACGGTCACGGTCAGCCGATGCGCGGTCACCTCTACAGCCGTCCGAGGATGGTGACCCTGTCGTGCAGCTTCTGGATCGGCTCGAACTTGGTGGCGGCCTTGTTGGAGCGGGTCACCGAGATCTCGCCGCTGTCGCTCCCCCACATCATCCAGATGCGCCCGTCGATCCCGGTGGCGACCCCCATCACGGTCGGCGATCGTCTGCAGCGGTTCCTCGGAGCCCCCGGATCGTCCCCGCGCGCGTGAACCTGAACACCTGCTGCGAGGGCGACGCGCATGTCTATACCGGATACCGTTGCGCGAATGAAGCAATCACAGCCCTTGATCGTGCAGATTCCCCGCGGCGGCGAGGTCGCCCGTCAGATGGCTTCGCAGCCGCCGCCCAGCGTCGAGCACGGAGACGTCGTCGTCGAGCATCCGGCGACCGATTCCGAGGGCCGGCTGGAGGCAATCGAAACCGGTCAGGCGCTGCTCACGCTCCCGTCGCCCGAGGCGCTCGAGCGCGAGGCCGACGAGGTCCACCGAGTGATCGGGCGAGCCGGCACGGGCGTCGAACCGATCCTGCTCGTGCTCGAGACCGGCGAGGAGCTCACCGAGGAGCAGCTACAGATCGTGCTCGGGGCCGCCGCGCATACATCGCGCGCGGTGATCCTCCGGGTGATCGCCGACGCCTGACCACGCAGCGGGTGGCGCCGCCCGCGGCGGATCAGATCTCCAGGCGCGACTCCTCGAGGTCGAGGTCCTGGATCACCGCGTTCATCGTCTCGTTTGAGATCTCGCCGTCGTTACGCGCCTGCACCAGCGCCTGGCGCTGGGCGGCGAGCACCAGCTGGACGACCTGCTGATAGGCGAGCGAACGGTCCTCGTAGCCGTCGTCCTCGATCTTGCCGGCGCGCGCAGCGAACCGGCGCTTGCGGTAGTTGTAGGCGGCCCGCATCCGTTCGATCGTGTCGTCGCGCGTCCACTCTTCGGACTCGAGCTCGTCGAGCTGCGCCAGCGCCGCCTTGGTGGCGACCAGGCGCGCCTGGATCTCCTCGCTCTCCTCGCTGCCGTCGCGCTCCACGTGCAGCGCCTTGATCAGCCCGGGAAGCGTCAGCCCCTGGAGCACCAGCGTGGCGAAGATCACCGCGAACGTCAGGAAGATGATCAGGTCGCGGTCGGGGAAGGGCTGATGCGCGTGCGTGGTCAGTGGCAGCGACAGCGCCGCCGCCAGCGACACCGCGCCGCGCATTCCCGCCCAGGCCAAGATCAACCGCGGACGCGGCCCCACTCTTCGGGCGCGCTGGCTGGGGCGGCGGTCGAGCGCCCGGATCAGATACGGCGTGGTGAAGAACCAGGCGATCCGGGTGAGGATCACCGCGAGGCTGACCAGCGCCGCATACAACGCGAGCCTTCCCGGCGGATATGCCCCCAGCCGGTCAACCACCGAGTGCAGCTGCAACCCGACCAGCACGAACAGGCTCGCGTTGACGATGAAGTCGAGCATCTCCCACACGAACGTTCCCTGCAGACGGATCCGGGCCGGGATCACGCTCGGACCCCGGATGCCCATGTACAGGCCGGTGGTGACCGCGGCCAGCACCCCGGAGGCCCCGATCGCGTTGGCCGGGATGAACGCGGCGTAGCCGCTGAACAGCGAGATCGTGACGCTGGTCGGCGCGTCGGTGGTGCGCGCCCGCAGCTCCGCGATCAACCAGCCGATCGCCAGGCCGATCGCGACCCCGCCGGCGGCCGCGGCCAGGAACTTCCAGCTGGCGTCCAGCAGCGAGAAGCTGCCGACGACGACGGCCGTGACAGCGACCCGGAAGCACACCAGCGCGGTGGCATCGTTGAACAGCCCCTCGGCCTCGATCGCGCTGACGAAGAACCGCGGGAACTCCAGGCGGCGCATGATCTGCGCCCCGGCCAGCGTGTCCGTCGGCGACACGATCGCCCCGAGCGTGAACGACGCCGCCCACGACAGCCCGTCGACCAGCTCGTGCGCCACGACCGCGACCGCCACCATCGTCGCCAGCACCAGCCCGACCGAGCTGAGCGTGACCGCCCGCAGGTTCGAGCGGATGTCGTTGAGGTTGGCGAAGAACGCCGCGCCGTAGACCAGCAGGGGCAGGAACACCACCAGCACAACGTTCGGATCGAGGTTTACCGCCGGCATCCCCGGCACGAACCCGAGTAGCGCGCCGCCGATCACCAGCACGATCGGATACGGCAGCGAGAGCCGCCGGGCGAGCGCGCTCAGCCCCGCCACGGCGACCAGCAGTCCCGCTATCAGCAGCTCAGCCTGACCCATTCGCGCAAGTCTGTCGGGCCAGTCCAGATATCAGTGCTCGGGCTCGACCACCGCGGCAAGGTCGCGGCCGGTGGCGCGGACGATCTGAGCGACCATCGGCGCGCGGTCGACACGGGTGAGCGGAAGGTCGTGGACCGCGTGCCAGGCGATCGCCGCGACGTCGCGAGCCAGCTCGGGCGGCCACGGCTGCGGCGTCGCCGCGAGCTTGCGCAACGAGCCCGCCAGCGACGCGATCTGCTCCGACAGCCAGTCGGGCAGCTGCTCGCGGTCCTCCAGGCCGAGCACCATCGCTCGCACGAGGCTGAGCACGGCGTTGGCCAGCAGGTCAAAGCGCGCGATCCGGCGATCCTCGGCGGCGACCACCGGCCGCAGCCGCCAGCGGCGCGGCGCGATCCGCACGTTGGCCCGGGCGCGCCGGCGCGCCTCGGCCAGGTCTGCCAGCCGGCGGTGGATGTTGTAGCCGGTGGCCAGCGTCCACTCCGCGGGCACCGGCTCGCCCTTCTCGATTTGTACCAGCGCGCGTTCGATCGCGAGCGCCAGCGACTCGAGCAGCCCGCGCTCGGTCGCCCACAGCCGTGGCAACGGCGCAGCCGGGAACAGCACCAGCCCGACCAGCAGCGCCACCCCGCCGCCGACCAGCGCGTCGACCGCGCGCTCGGCGCCGGTGCCGTGCCGCTGTAGGGCCACCACCAGGATCGCCGATCCGGCGGCCTGGTTGACGAACATCGGCCCCTCGCCGACGAACCCGGCCCCCACGACCAGCGCAACCAGCATCGTCACCAGTACGGTGACGCCGAGCGCCACCGTGCCGCTGCCCAGCAGCGCCAGCATCGCCTCCGCGATCACGATCCCGAGCAACACGCCGATGACCATCTGCACCGCGCGCCGGCCACGCCCGAAGTAGCTGGTGCTCATCGCCACGGCCGCCGCGATCGGGGCGAAGAACGGCTGCGGATGACCGAGCAGCTGGTGCGCCACGAACCACGCCAGCGCCGCGGCGAGCGCCGCCTGCGCGGCGGCCCATGCGGACGCGCGAAGCCGCTCGCGGGGTCCGGCGACACCCTCGTGCCAGTCGAACGTGCGGTCTGCGAACGGCCGGTGAGCTCTCACCGCCTGCAATTCTGCCCGCCCTAGGTCGCTCCCACCGCGCGCCAGTACAAACAGCGCTCGGGATGGAGCGCGAGCAGCGGGCCCTCGGGCGGCGAGTCGCGATACGGGGCGTACCTGGCGGCCAGCGCGGACATCGCCTCGGGCGCGTCGGCGGCGCCGACGATCTCCACGGCGCCGAGGACCTGCACCCAGGCCAACCGCGTCCAGTCGTCGTCGTAGCGATCGACGGTCAGCGCGGCGCTCGGGTTGCGGCGCAGGAACCTCACGCGCGCCAGCTGCTGCGGCGGGACCCGCTTGGGCTTGGCGTCGACGGCGCTCCACACCAACGCTCCCGCGACGGCGAACGTGATCGGCTGCACGCGCGGCCGGTCGAGGTCGTCGAGGAACCCCAGGTGCGCCACGCGCGCCTCGTCCAGTAGCGCCGTGGCCCAGACGGGGAGCTGAGCTAGTGTCGCGTTTGGAGAGTTCGTGGGCACCGAGAGGGACCACTGGTGGATGATTGGCGAGGACGCAGGAGCCGTGGCGTAGCGGAGCTACGATAGGCCGGCGCCGCCGGCGAAGACGGTGGCGGAACGACGCCAAGCGCCGCCAGGGGAGCCTCGAATGTACGCGAGCTCTTCAAACGGGACACTACTAGGGTGCAGATCGTCACCGCGGCGAGCATACGAACAACGAGGAGAGATCATGGACGTAGGAATCGGGCTGCCCAACGCCGTCCCCGGCACCACGCGACAGCAGCTGCTCGACTGGGCTCGTGCCTCCGAGGACGCCGGCTTCTCCAGCCTGGGCACGATCGACCGGATCGTCTACGACAACTACGAGCCGATCGTCGCGCTGGCCGCCGCGGCCGCCGTCACCGAACGCATCCGGCTGGCCACGACGGTGATGCTGGGACCGCTGCGGATGAACGCCGCGATGGTGGCCAAGCAGGTGCTCTCGCTCGACACGCTCGCCGGCGGCGGCCGCGCCGTGCTCGGATTCGGGCTCGGCGGGCGCGACGACGACTACGAGATCAGCGACGCGGACATGTCCGGCCGCGGCCGCTGGCAGGACCAGGCGGTCGCCCAGATCCGCCAGATCTTCGACGGTCAGGACGGCGACGCGGCCAAGGTCGGACCGCGCCCGCCACGCTCGGGTCCGTCGCTGATCATCGGCGGCTCGGTCGAGGCGACGTTCGAGCGCGCCGCGCGCTGGGGCGACGGCTGGATCATGGGCGGCGGCACACCCGACCAGTTCCGCGCCGCCGCCGAGCAGCTGAACGCGGCCTGGTCACGGCACGGCCGCGATGGCCAGCCTCACACGATGGCGCTCTCCTACTTCGCGCTCGGAGACGACGCCGAGGCCAACGCCAACAAGTACCTGCTCGACTACTACGGCTTCTTGGGCGAGGAGCTCAGCGGGATGATCGCCGCCAGCGCCGCCAAGGACGCCGACACCGTGAACGCCTACGTATCGGCGTTCGCGGACGCCGGCTGCGGCGAGCTGGTGATGACCCCGACCTCCGGCGACCCAGCGCAGGTCGGGCTGCTCGCCCAGGCGCTGGGTCGCTAGTGTCGCGTCTGGGAAGTTGGTGGGCACCGAGAGCCGCCAGGGGTGCCTCGAACGCACGCGAACTTTCCAAACGGGACACTAGCTGCAGGACCGTAGGCGCGGGTGCGCGGATGGCGGGCGAAACCGCGTGTACAACGTCCCACTCGAGCACTCTGGACGCCACTGTGGGACGTTGTGCACCTGGGACGTGATCAACGGCCCACGCTAAACCGCGAAGGCTTCGAGTGGGGCGTTAAGCACGTCGCCGCCGGCCGCCGATGGGGTCGTGAGCGTCACGCTCGACGGCGTGCGGGTTCCAGGCTGGCGTCAGCGTCGGCGCGCTGTATCACCACTTCGCCGACAAGGGAGCGCTGCTCGAGGCGCTGTACCTGGAGCTGATCGACGACTTCCAGACAGGCTTCGTCGCCGAGCTGCGATCCCACAGCGATGCCGAGGAGGGCGTCAAGGCCGGGTCCGCTTCTACCTGCGCTTGGGTGGGCGCGCAACCGCGCGGGCGCAGCGATCCTGCTCTCCGCCGCCCCCTACGGTCCGGCGCAGCGCGATCTGCAGCTGCAGGTGATTCACACGCTGTGGCTCGGACCCGCGCACGAGTACGCCCACTCGTGGCTGGCCGGCCACGCCCGGCGGACGCCCCCGGCGGTCGCCGAGGTGCTCGCGCAGGCCGCCTGGGACTCGCTGAGAGAGCCACGATGACGTTCTAGGGCGACCTCGCCGCGGCCGGCTGCTCCGCGAGCGGTGAGTTCGCCCGTAGCGGCCCTCAGCGGACGGCGTCGGCGATCGCCTCGACCGCCCGCTCGACGTCCTCGGTGGAGATGTCGAGGTGGGTGACGGCCCGCACCCGGGTGGCGTCGAGCGTGTTGAGCTCGACTCGATCGGCCACCCTTTCCACCAGCTCGCGCGCGTCGCTGACCTCGAACACCACGATGTTCGTCTGCACCGCGTCGGGATCGACCGTCACCCCGGAGACGGCCCCAAGGCCGTCGGCCAGCATCCGGGCGCGCTCGTGGTCCTCGGCGAGGCGCTCGACGTTGTGGTCGAGCGCGTACAGACAGGCGGCGGCAACGATCCCCGATTGGCGAAACGCGCCGCCGTTCATCTGTTTGTAGCGCCAGGCCTCGGCGATCAGCTCCCCGGAGCCGGCCAGCACAGCACCGACCGGGGCTCCCAGCCCCTTGGTGAAGTCGATCCAGGCGGTGTCGAACCCGCCGGCGTACTCGCGGGCCGGGACGCCCGACGCGACGACCGCGTTCATCAGCCGTGCCCCGTCGAGGTGAGCCCGCAGGTGCAAGTCGCGCGCCGCGCCGAGCACCTCCCGGATCGCCTGGACCGGCCACACCTTGCCGCCGCCCGTATTCGTGGTCTGTTCCACCCACGCCAGCCGCGACCGCGGCGTGTAGCGGCTGCCGGCCGAGCGCGCCGCGGCGCGGAGCTGGTCGGCGGTGAAGATGCCGCCGTCGCCCTCGAGCGTGCGGACCATCGCCCCGGCCAGGGCCGCCGGTCCGCCGGCCTCTGAGTTGACCGGGTGCGCAGTCCGGTCGACGATCAGCTCGTCGCCGCCGGGGCGGATGTGCAGGCGCAGCGCGATCTCGTTGCACATCGTCCCGCTGGGCAGGAACACCGCCGCCTCGTGCCCGAGCAGTTCCGCGACCCGCTCCTCGAGCGCGATCGTGGTCGGGTCGCGCCGCCGCTGCTCGTCGCCGACGTCGGCGACGGCGATCGCCGCCCGCATCCCATCCGACGGGCGCGTCTGGGTGTCGCTGTAGAGGTTGATCGGGGCCACGCGACGTGCAGGCTACGCGACGGCCGGAGCGAGCCCCGCGACGGGCACGGTGTCGTGCGTCTGCAGAGTGCCGGCCCGCAGGGCGACGATCGCCACCGCCAGCGCCCCGGCCGCACCGGCGAGCGCAAACGCGCCGGCCGCTCCGAAGCTGACGGTCAGCGACCCGGCGACGGCAGCTCCGATCGAGGCTCCGGTCGAGTTCGCGGTCGTCACCCACGCGAACGCCTCGGTGACGGTGCCACCCGGAGCGCAGCGCTCGACCATCGCGTAGATCGCGCCGGTGGTGGGAGCGATCCAGGCGCCCGCGAATACCAACACGGCGCCGATCGCCAGCACGCTGCCGCTGCTCGGCAGCAGCGCGGCGTGCCCGACCGCGAGCGCGGCGACCAGCGCCACCAGCCCGCGGACTCCGCGCGCGGCGCCGCCCGGGCGGGGCTACCGGGCCGGGGGCTAGACGCGCCCGCCTCAGCTCGCCCTGGGGTTCGGCAACCTCTCCGAGCCCGCGATCGCCCGCGGGATCGCCGCGGTCGCCGACTTGCTGGGTTGAGCCGCGCTCAGCCGCGCAACCGCAGGTCGGCCACCCTGATCGAGCCGCTGCGCGGCCATGCGGCCGTCACGCACGTCCGGGCGATCTGCCTGACGTGGCGTTCGTCGGTGCCGCAACAGCCGCCGAGGATCGTCAGCTGCGGGAAGCGGACCATCAGGCGCGCGTAGTCGTCGGCGAGCTCGTGCGGATCGCCCGCGTCGAGCTCGGCCGCGGCGTCGAGCTCTTCGTGGCTGCGGCGCGAGGCGTTGGCCCGGATGCCGCGCAGACGGTTCAGCCAGGGGCCGCCCTCGTCGAGCGCCGGCGCGAAGTGCACCGGATGAGCGCAGTTGACCATGTAGTACGCCGGACCGTGACCGGTGGCGGCGTCGACCTCGGTGACGGCCTCGCCGAGCGTGACGCCGCACGGTAGCCGCCCATCGGTCTCGACCGTGAACGAGATCACCACCGGCATCGACGCCGCGGATGCGGCCCGGGTGATGCCGATCGCCTCGTCGGGATATGTGATCGTCAGCGCCGAGACCAGGTCGGCCCGAGTGTCGGCGAACGACCCGATCTGCTCGGCGTGGTAGCGCTCGGCCTGGTCGGCCGACATCGTCTCCGTTGCCGTGTAGCCGTCGCCGCGCGGGCCGATGCAGCCGCTGATCACGTACTCGCCCGGGTCTGGGTCCTCGCGGTCGCGCAGGTCGGCGAGCATCGTGATCGCCTCGGCGTTGATCGCGTCGAGCGCCGCTCGGTCGTAGCCGAGCTTGCGGCCCCAGTCGGGGTTCGCGCGCCAGGTCGGAGACTCGGCGATGAAGCCGCAGCCTGCCTCGCGGGCGATCGCCGCGTGGCACTCGAAGTAGTGGCGCAGGCGCCTGCGCCCCTCGGTCGATTCGAGCAGCACGAACGCCGCAAACTCGGGGAGCTCGATCCCGTCGATGTAGATCAGGGCCGTCTCCAGGCCGCTGTCGGTGAGGAACGGCCGGTGTTCGAGCTGCGGGAGAGTTTGATCGTGGTCGATCATCGGGCTCCTCTGCAGTCGGGTATGGCTATGAAAGCATCCTGCGCCGGATCTCGCGGCGGTCCTATAGGGTCGGCACCCCATGTTGTGCACGCTCCCGCCGACCCGTTGATCGCCCGCGTCTGGCGAGGCGTCGTGGCGCTCCAGGACGCCGACGTCTACGCCGACTACATCCGCGAGACGGGGTTCAACCAGTACGCCCAGACCGCCGGCAACCGTGGCGCCTGGCTGTTACGGCGCGACGAGGGCGACCGCACCGAGTTCATCACCTACTCACTGTGGGACTCCGTGGACTCGATCCGCGCGTTCGCAGGCGACGACATCGAGCGCGCTGTCTACTACCCCGACGACGAGCGCTACCTGGTCGAGCGCGATGACCGGGTTGCGCACTACTCGGTCGAGGATTACGTCGGTCCGTCGTGACGGCTACCTGAAAGCTCCGCGCGCTCCTGGCTGCCGACTAACCAGTAGCTCCGTACAGGTAAGCGGCGACCAGAGCAAGCACGGCGCCGGGCAGCGGCCACGGTGCCCCGATCACCCCTCCGACGGTGGATCTGCTTCGCCATCGGGCGCCCGTGTATCCGCGATCGAGATGGAGCGCAGTACCCATATCGGCCCTGGCTGGTTCGCCCGATGCTGATGGCTACATATGCATGTGCTGCCGCTCGCGTTTGGCTTATCCGTCGCCGCATTGACCGTGTGGCGCTGGAGCGATCTGGGCTGGCCGACCAGGGCCGCGGCCGCCGCGCTCTGCGGCGTTCTGTTCGTGTACGGGAGCGGCGTCGTCCACCTCCCCGAGCCGCAGGCACTCGTCGACACGCTGGGGCTGACGCTCGGCCCCTACACGTATGTGCTGGTGGGCGTGATGGCGTTCCTCGAGACGGCCGCGCTCGTGGGGCTGATCGTTCCCGGCGAGACACTCGTGATCGTCGGCGGCGTCGTCGCCGGGCAGGGCCACCTCGACGTGGTCGCGCTGATCGCGCTGACGTGGGCCTGTGCGCTCTGCGGGGATCTCAGCGGCTACGCGCTCGGCCGCCGGCTGGGACGGCCGTTCCTGCTCGAGCACGGCCCGAGGTTGCACATCACCGAGCCACGGCTGATCCGGGTCGAGAGCTGGTTTGCCCGGCATGGACTGGCGACGATCCTCGTCGGGCGGTTCGTCGGTCTGGTCCGGCCGCTCGCGCCGTTTATGGCCGGTGCGTCAAGCTACCCCGGCGGCCGGTTCGCGGCGGTGGCGCTGGTCGGCACGGCCCTGTGGAGCACCGCGTGCGTGGTGCTCGGCTTCCTCCTCTGGCAGTCCTTCGATCAGGCGATTGCGATCGTGCAACAGGGCACGGCGGCGCTCGCCCTAGCCGCGGTGCTGGTCGCCGGCGGGCTGCTGGCCCATCGTCGTCTCCGGGCGGCGAAGCGGTAACACCTGGCGAGCAGCTCTGGGAAATCAGCACGATCTCGATAATTGCGGGATCGTGGAGCAAGCCACCTCGATAATCGACGAGTCCTCAGGCGCACAGCAACGTACGGCCGCGGTGTCGCTAGCCGCGGCATTCGTCCTGGTCGCGCTGAAGCTCGGTACCGGGCTCGCCACCGGCAGCCTCGCGCTGGTGTCGGCCGGCGTCGAGTCCTCGGGCGATGTGATCGCGGCGCTGCTCACCATCGGGGCGATCCGGATCGCCGGCCGTCCGGCCGATCGCGAGCACAACTACGGCCACCGCCGGGCGGAGAACATCGCCGCGCTCGGCGAGGCCGGGATCGTGTTCGTCGGCGGATGCATCATCGCGTTCGAAGCGGTCAGGCAGCTCGTCCACCGCAGCAGCGACCTTCACGCCAGCTGGTACCTGTTCGCCGTCATCGGGGTGGCGCTCTGCATCGACGTGGCGCGGATCGTTGTCTCGCTGCGCGCGGCGGAGCGCTACGACAGCGCCGCGTTCCGCTCGAATGCCTTCAACTTCTCCAGCGACCTCGCCGGGTCGCTGGCCGTGCTCGCGGGACTCGTGCTGGTCGCCGCGGGCGTGCCGGCGGGAGACGCGATCGCGGCGCTGGTCGTCGCCGTCGTGATCTTCGCCGCCGTCGGCCGGCTTGCGTTCGAGAACGTCCGCGCACTGATGGATTACGCGCCCCCCGGGTCGCGTACGGCGATCGCCCGCGCGATCGCCGAGGCCGAGCCCAGTGCTCAGCTGCGGCGGCTGCGGGTCCGTGACGTGGCGGGGCGGATCTACGCCGACGTCACCGTGGGCGTGCCGCCGGCCAGCGCCACCAGCGCTAGCCACCACATCGCCGATCGGGTCGAGGACGCCGTCCAGCGAGCCGCCCCCGGCAGTGACGTCGTCGTGCACACCGAACCCGCGATGACCGGCGCTGACCTCCGGGAGCGGATCCTGGCCACGGCGCTCGCCGACCCGTCGGTCCGCGACGTCCACGACGTGAGCATCTACGTCGACGCCGCCGGCCAGCACGTGGTGGCGCTGCACCTGAAGCTCGACGGCGATGCCACGCTTCAGGAGGCACACGACGCGGCCGAGCGCGTCGAGGCCGCGATCAGCAGCCTCGACCCTCGGGTCACCGCCGTCCAGTCGCACCTGGAGCCGCTCGAGACTCCGGTCACCGACACCACCGAGAGCTCCGACGAGGACCTCGCTCGGGTCGTCGCGGAGCTGCTTGGCCATCCCGCCCGCGACGTCCAGGCTCGCAACACCGAGGCCGGGCCGGTCGCGTTCCTGACGATCGCCGTCGACCCCGACACCGACCTCGCCGCGTCACACGGGCTCGCCAGCCAGCTCGAACACGACCTCAGGCTAAAGCGACCCGACCTGGCGGACGTGATCGTCCACACGGAGCCAAGCTAGCCGAGGCGACCTGCATCGAACTTCTCGCGCACCGAGCCATGACGAACTTGACTTGGCCCCCGTCGGTAGCAGAGAATCCGCGCCGCTCCCGGGGCATCGGTTCGCGCTGACGCTCAGGCCGCTGGAGCGTCACGGAGTTCGGCGAATCAACCCCGGGACCGTCCGGTCGCCCAACCTCGCCCCGCACGTGAATGACGCCAGCCCGACCCCGGGGACCATCAACAACAGAGACTGCTAGGCGCCGCGCCCGCGGTCTCACCACGAGTCCGCGTGTCCGGGCACGTCTACGACGTGGTCACCGGCCTGGTGGAGACCGTCGTCCCCGCCGGCCGCTGAGCGTCGTCAGCCCCCCGACGTGCCCCAGGCCACCACCACGTCGGGCAGCAGCACGACGGCGTCAGCCGCCCGAATCGCGTCCGAGAGCCTGTCGTGCAGCGTGGTGAGCTCGAGATCGCTCTCGGTCGCGATCCCCGCGGACACGATCGTCGGCGCAAGCGTTCTGATCACCCCACTGATCAATGCCGCTCCGGTGGGGTCGTCCGGAGCCAGGTAGCTCTGGATGCCGAACGTCGCGACCGCGTCGAGCCCCGCCGCGCGCAGGATCAGCCCGAGGCGCGAGCCGATCACCGGGTTGGCGCCGGCAGCTCTGAACGCGTCCATGATCCAGTCGTTGGCCGCTGTGACCACCGGCACCGGCGGCTCGCACCGGGCGGTCCCGATGTCGAAGTCGATTGCGACGATCCGTCCACCCGGAGCCAGCGCTCCCGCGTGATGACGGATCACCTCCACCGGGTCGGGCAGGTGGAACACGATCAGCCGCCCGACCACGGCATCGAAGCGCTGGTCGGTCGCGAACGTCCGCACGTCGGCCTGGAGGAAGCGCACGTTGTCAATCCCCGCGGCCGACCGTCGCTGCTCCGCGACCTCGATCATGCGCGGATCCTGATCGATGCCGAGAACCTGGCCGTCGCTGCCGACGAGCGCGCCGACGGCACGGGCGACGTGCCCCAGGCCGGTGCCGAGATCAAGCACGGTCATCCCGGGCTCGATCCCCGCGGCGCGCAGCAGCAGCTCGGTCGGCGCCGCGATCGACCTGGCCTGAGCATCGAGACGGTTCAGCTCGTCCGGATCGCTGCCGAGTGCGTACTGCTGCGCCACTGCTTCCTCTCGTCCGACACCCTCGGCGCGAGTGACACTCGCGCCGGTGACTCACATTCACATGGTGTACGGCGACTCCCTTCAGTTTTGGAAGCTAGCGGCAGGCCACCCCGATCGTCAAGGCCCCGCTTAGCGATCAGGCCGGCTCCGACTTGAGGGCTCCCCCCCATTGGCAGCAAGCCGTCGCCGGCCGATGGTTGAGCGACAGGCCCTCGAGATGCTCGACGATCGCCCACACAACCAACCCATCCGCGTGCTGCTGGTCGACGACCACCCGGCCGTTCGCATCGGCATTCGCAAGCTCATCGACGATCAGCCCGACATGCTGGTTGTCGCCGAGGCCGCAAGTGCTCGCGAGGCCGTCGGGCGCAGCGACTGTCACAGCGATGTGGCGATCGTCGACTACCACCTTGGCGGGGCGGAGGATGGCCTCTGGCTCACCACGGAGCTCAAACGCCTCGAGTCTGCGCCCCGGGTCCTCGTGTACTCCGCGTTCGCGGACGGGGCCCTCGCCGTGAACGCGCTGATCGTCGGCGCCGACGGCCTCCTGGGAAAGCACGAGCTCGGCGAGGAGGTCTGCAGCGCGATCCGCCGGCTGGCGTGCCGCACCGCGATGGTCCGCGCCCTGAGCCCCGCCCGCTACGAGCCAACCGTCCCCCCGGGCCCACGAACCCCACTCGACTACGAACGCCCAAGACGGCGGTCGAGCCGAGCCGCTTGAATGGAACCAGCCGCATAAGGCAACCCTAATAAGGGGCCCTAATGTGCGGTACGGTGCTCGCCCGTGATCGCCACCTACGTGATCGGACTGTGGTCGCCGATGCGGGCGTGATCGTGTTCCGCGAGGGGCTCGAGGCAGTCCTGATCCTGCTCGAGCCCGACCTCGTCGTCGTCGGCGACCATCACCAGCGTGCGGCTGGTGAGGCCCGCCAGTTCCGTGATGTCGAGGGTCGGCTCCTCCCACCCCATTCGCGCCAGCTTCGCGTAGATCACCGGGAAGTGGTCGGCGCCATCGGGGGAGATCTGCGCGTAGCCGGCGACGATCGCGGGGTGCGCCTCGGCATTCGGGTCGATCGCAGCGGGGATCCAGCCGTCACGGTGGAACACGCCGCTGACCAGGATCACCCGCTCCGCCAGGTCGGGCCGGCGCAGCGCGACCAGCAGCGCGACGATCGCGCCGGCGCTGCATCCCACCAGGTGCGCGGGGCAGTCCACGACCACCTCGAGGAACGCGATCGTGTCCTGCGCCATCAGCTCGTAGGTGATCGGGCCGTCGACGTCGGGCGTGCGCCCGTGCCCGCGCCGCTCCGGGGTGAACACGCGGAAGTACTCGGACAGCACGCCGAGATTCGGCGACCACGCGCGCGCGTCCGCGCCCCCCGGATGCAGCAGCACCAGCGGCTCGCCGTCGCCGAGCTCCTCGTACCACGTCCGCACCTCACCAAGCTGTACCTCGCCCGCCATCTCGGGTCCTCCTCGTCGTCGGCCGACTCTGCTGCCATGTTGACCGGCCGCGCCGCGCGAACTCATCGCCCCGGGGCATAGGATCGCCCCATGGCGCACCACATCCGCGTGCTCAGACCGGATGCCGACATCTACGCCTTCTACGACGGCAGGATCGACGGCTACCGGTTCGCCGACGGCCCGAACTGGGTCGACGCGGGGGCGATCTCGCTCGGGATCGCGAGCTACGCGCTCGTGTCCGGCGAGCGCGCGCTGATCTACGACACGCACGTGTCGGTGGAGCACGCGCGGTACGTGCGCGGTTACCTCGAGGGCCGGGGCGTGCGGGACTTCACGGTACTGCTCAGCCACTGGCATCTCGACCACATCGCCGGCACGGCCGCGTTTGACGATTGCGAGGTGATCGCCTGCGATCGTACCGAGGAGCTGATGGCCCGCCACCGGACGGCGATCGAGCGCGGCGAGCACGAGGGACCTCCGGCGATCGACCCGCTGGTCCTCCCCACCACGACGTTCTCGGGCCGCCGGCGCCTGGAGCTGGGAGCGCTGTCACTCGAGCTGATCCACACCGACATCCACAGCGACGATGCCACCGTCGTCTGGATCGAGGACCGGCGACTGCTGCTGAGCGGAGACACGATGGAGGACACCGTCACCTACGTGGCCGAGCCGCTGCGGCTCGACGCTCACATCGCCAATCTGGAGCTGCTCTCGGAGCTGGATCCGCGGCGCATCCTGCCCAACCACGGCAGCCCGGAGCTGATCGCCGGCGGCGGCTATCCCAAGCAGCTGATCGCGGCCACGCAGGACTACATCCGCATCCTGCAGCGCGCGCGAACCGACCCCGCGCTGCGCGAGGTGCCGCTGCGGGAGCTGGTCACCGACTGGGTCGACGCGGGCGCCGTGGCCTACTACCCGCCGTATGAGGCGGTCCACCGCGAGAACCTCCAAACGGTGCTCAGGATTATCCGCTGAGCCGCGCGGGTCGGGGCTACCGCGTGTAACTTACGCGGCCAATGGGCGCAGTTCTGGCGGACATTTCGCTGTCGCCGCAGGGGGTCAACATCGGCGTCAGCCATCCTGGCGGCCGGTCTTCGGCATTCCTGATCCTGCTCGGATTCTTCGTGTCGTTCGCGTTCATCCGCACCAGCACGCGCCTGATCAGGATGGAGGTGAAATGGTGGCCCGGCAACGTCGAGACCTCCAGCGGGCTGCACATCCACCACCTGTTCTGGGGGATCATCCTGATGATCCTCGCGGGCTTCATTGGCGCGCTCGAGCTCGTGTCGCCGTGGTGGCAGATCACCGCGATCGGGTTCGGGGTCGGCGTCGGGCTGACGCTCGACGAGTACGCGCTGTGGCTGCACCTCGACGACGTCTACTGGTCCGATACGGGCCGGTCCTCGATCGACGCGGTGGTCATCGCGTTCCTGGTCTTCACCCTGATCGTGATCGGCGCGCGCCCGTTCGACGTCGACCAGAGCGGCGACATCGTGGGGACGATCATCTACACCCTGGTCGATGCCTGCCTGGCCCTGATCACGCTGGCCAAGAAGCGGCTGTTCCTCGGCGTGCTGGCGTTCTTCATCCCGATAATCGGCCTGTGGTGCGCCTGCCGCGTCGGCAAACCCAACTCGTTCTGGGCGACCAGGTTCTACAGCGACAGGAACGAGCGCGGCCGGCGGAAGCTGGCCAAATCGCTGCAGCGGTTCCCACCCGACCGCTGGACCAAACGTGTGGGCCGGCGCCTGCAGGACATGATCGGCGGGACCCCTACTCCCGAGCTCAGCTGCGCCGAGATCCCTCCGAAGCCGCCGACGGGCTGAACCTCTCGCGGCGATGGAGATCATCCTCGCAATCGTCGCCGCGATCCTGTTCGCCCTCGGCACCGTGCTCCAGCAGAAGGCCGGCCTGGACGAGCCGGTCGAGGTCGAAGGATCGGGGCTGCTGCTGCAGATGGCGCGCCGCCCGGTGTGGCTGGCCGGAATCGCCGCCGACGCGCTCGGGTTCATCGCGCAGGCGATCGCGCTGACGATCGGGAGGCTCGCGGTCGTGCAGCCGCTGCTGGTGATGAGCGTCGTGTTCGCCTTGCCGCTGGGCGTGAGGCTGACCCACCAGAAGGTTCGGCGGCTCGACATCGTCGCCGCCGCGGTCGTCGCCTGCGCGCTCGCCGTGTTCCTGATCATCGCTGACCCATCGGGTGGTCGTAACAATGCGCCGTTCGGTCAATGGGTGATCGCCGGCACGGCCTGCGCCGCGATCAGCGCGGGCCTGTATGTCGGATCGCGCGGAGCCCGGCCTGGATTGAAGGCGACGCTGCTGGGGATCGCCGCCGGGGTGCTGTTCGGGCTGTCGGCGGCGCTGACCAAGGCCGTCGGCGACCAGTTCTCCAACGACGTGCTCTCGATCTTCACCCACGGGCACCTGTACGCGCTGGTGGCGGTCGGCTACGCCTCGATGACGCTCAACCAGATGGCGCTCAACACCGGCGTGCTCGCGCCCGCGGTCGCCACCAGCATGGCGTTTGACCCGATCGTGTCGGTGGTGCTCGGGATCACGCTGCTCGACGAGACGCTGACCGCCGGCACCGCGGGTTCGGTGGTGGCCGTGGCGGCGCTCGCCGGAGCGCTGGGCGCGCTGGCCGTACTGGCGCGCCGGCGCGAGGGCGCGGCCGCCGCCAAGCTCGCGGCCGGCACCAGCGTGGTCGCGGCGAGCACGGCAGTGCCGATCGCGGCCGAACCCGGCGGCTGATCGGGCTACGCGTGGGCGGCGGCCGCGGGCGCCGGCTCAACCACCACGCGCCGGCCGAACTGACGCGGCCGCCAAACGCGCCAGGAGCGGTGCGGCTTGGCCGGCTCGGTGGCGGCGCGGGTCTGCAGATCGAAGAACAGCAGCGTCTCGCCGAGCGCCTTGTACGGGATCAGCAGCGCGTAGATCAGCGATCCGATCAGGTTGATCAACACCAGCGGCAACGTCGTGAAGATCAGTGCGAAGGTGAGGATCGGACCGGCGCCGATCGTGATCACGTAGAACAGGACGATCACGCGCATCGCGCGCCACCAGCACCCGCGCACCAGCTCGGAGCTGGTCTTCAGCGACTGGCAGATCGACTTGTCCTCGAACAGGACCTCCTGCTGGGTGAACGCCCAGCTCACCAGCTTCGCGATCGCGAACGGGATCCCGATCACGGTCACCGCCATCAGGATCACCAGGATCGTGGCCAGCAGCGATGCCCCGACCACCCGCCAGAAGCGCCGGGACATCCCCCGCCAGGAATCGGTGAAGCCGGCCCGGCCGACCGTGACCAGCGAGCGGACGAACACGATCACCACGCCGGAGACGATCGCCGTGGCCGCCGGCCGGACGAGCTCGTCGAGCAGGTCGCCGACCGCTTGCGTCCCCCGCGTGACCGAGGAGACGAGCTCGATCAGGTACTCACTGCCGCCGATGATCGGCACCGCCACCGCCGCGATCGCCAGCATCGGCAGCCAGTGGCGGCCGTATAGCTGGCGCGCCGCTCGCACGATCTGCCCGAACGCCCGCCGCGCGCGCAGGTGCTCGAGATCGATCGGGCTCCAGCGGGTGAACCCGACGATCAACGCGATCACGATCGCGACCCCGAGCAGCACGAGCACGGTGGCCAGCGAATTGCCCTGGTTGGCGTTGATCACGTCGGACGCCGTCGCGACGGCGCCGCAGAAGGCCGACGTCACCTGCGGCCCCACGACCGAGCCGCCGGGCATCCGCGGGCTGCTGCTCCGCTGCTTGTCCATCCAGGCGAACGGCTCCTTCCACTGCCCCTTGGTCTGCGGGCCGGTCGGGCCGTTGTTGAAGCCCTTGGCCTTCTGTCCCCAGTGCCCGTAGTAGCTCAGCCACGCGAACCGGCCGGTCTCGGTCACGAACTCCCGGAGCAGGACCGGCCGCGGGCGCAGCTCGCGCACCGGCGCGCTCGTGTTGTCGCAGCCGAGCCCGGATCCGTGTCCGCCGTTCTGGACGTACACGGCCGAGTCGTAGAACGTCGCGTGCGAGCCCGCGGCCGGATACACGATCGGGTGGTTGCCCTCTTGGTGGACCTTCGTGGCGTCCCAGCTGGCGCGCTCGCCGCCGGCGTGCTGGAACACGATCAGCTGGTCGGGCGGCTGCGTCAGCGCCTGTTCGGGCGTGGCCGACTCCCACGCCAGCTGCATGCCCTCCCAGTCGCCCTCGTGGAGATCGTTGAACTGGTTGAAGTACCAGAAGAACCAGTACTGCAGCGCGAAGCCCGCGTGCCCGGTCTCGTGGGCGATGTGGGCGTAGGTGATCACGGGCGCCTTGCCCTGCGCCGCGAGCTTGGCGAAGTCGCGCGCGTACACGCACGTGTCGCCGAGCGGGCGGCCCGGAAGGTTCAGGTAGTAGTTCGGTCCCAGGCCGGCGACCTGGTGAGCCGTCGGCCCCTTGCGGATCGCCTGCAGCCCCCTTCGGCCGGGCACGGAGCGCTCGAGCGTGACGTTCGGATTGCCGAGCATCGTGTCGACCGAGGTCGGCTGGTACTGCTCCGTGCTGGTCTGGCACGGCGGATCGGTCTGCTTGCGGATCTCGAGGATCGGCGAGTATTCGGTGGCCAGGCGCTGCTGCACCGACGGCGGCTCAGCCGCCCGGCCGCTCGCGGGGAGCGTCAAGGCGAGCAACAGCGTCAGTGCCGCCACCACGCCTGCCCGCCCCTGTGTCCGGTTACCCCAGCGGACACTCATCTGCAGCAGAATAGTCGACCCAGTGGCAGGGACTGAATTTCAGGGGACCTGCCACGGCGGGCGGTAGTTACCTACAGTGATCGAGCCACCCGGCGCGATCGTCATCAGCTGGCCGGCGGACATCCCCAGAGTGCGGTGATCGGCCAGCCTCACCTGAACCGTGCAGATCGTGGGCAGCAGCCCTCCGGTGAATTCCCGCTCGGGGAACGCCAGCTCCGCGTGGGCGTCGATCGTCTTGCTGCCGTTGGGCAGCGTCAGCCAGTGCTGACGGTCTTCGGTGTTGTAGAACTGCAGCTTCACCGTCGAGCCCGACAGGTTGCGGAAGCGGTAGCGCCGTTGCGGGGGCGCGGTCCACGAGGTCGGATCAGGGCCGGCGTCGGCAGCGGTGCCTCCGGCGACTGCGGCGGCGAGCCCAGCGACCACCTGCTGGTAGGCGGCGAGCGTGTGCGGTCCGAACAGCGTCGAGGCTCCCTCGTACTGCTGCGAGCCGTACTCCTCGATCGTGGTGACGTACTGGGAGTACTCGTTGGCGTAGGTGCCCAGTGCCAGCGAGCGAACACCGGTTGCCGACAGCGCTGCGAGCGTCGACTCGCGCAGCCGCCGACCGGCCATCGTGGTCAGCTCGCCCGGGATCCCGAGGACCGCAACGGTCCCCAGGCGCAGCAGTTGGACAGGGAGGATCTGCGGAACCGCGGGCGGATGCTCGATCCCGGGCATCACCACCACCGGCTTTGGCAGATGACCCTCGCGTTCTCGGGAGGCCCGCGCGTACTGGATCGCGTTGACGCCCACGACCGTGCTCAGGCCGACCCGCATCGCGTCGGTCAGCACCCACTCGGCCTCGGTGAGGTTCGACGCTGCCATCCCCTCGTGCACGCCCATGTTCGGCACTGGCACGCTGTCTTCCGAGCTCCCGGCGGCGAACGAGACGCCGAGTGCGGCCGGCCAGGTGCGATCTTCCCCGTCGCCGATCTTGACCTGCGAGAAATCCACGCGGGTATGTCGGTAATCGACGGGTCCCGTGACTTCCTCGGAGGCGGCGTCGAACAGACGCTGCGCGGCGTCGAACTGCTCGCGCCCGTGCTTCTCGACCTGCTCGCGATCGTGGACGCCGTCGGGGATGTGGCCGAGCTCGACGCTGCCCGAGACGTCGCCGCAGTTGGAGTTGGCGAACGCTGCCACGAACGACTCGGGGCTGGCTGGATCGGTGCCCATCGCGGCCTCGAACAGCATGCTGGCGAAGCCCTTGTTGTCGCCGGAGATCAGCGTGTTCTTTTGGCCGTAGTCGGTCGGGTGGATCGCGTACCAGCTGAGCACCCCCACCGGCCGCTCGTCGCCAGCGGCGTCGAGCTTGACGAACTTCAGCAGCAGCATCTCGCGGTCGGTGTCGGCGCCGTAGCGGTCGCGCTCGGCTTGCGGATTGCACACGTATGCCTGTGGCGAGCGGTTACGTCCGCAGTCGGTGACCTCGCCGCGGTTGACGTAGATCCGACCCGGGGCGAGGTTGGCCTGGCCCATCTCGATCGCCCTCACGCAGCCATCCACTATGCACTCCACGGTGGCGTCGTCGACGCCGCCGTCGGTGTAGTCGTACAGCAGCATTCCGGAGAAGCCGCCCGGGGCGCTGTGCGTGTGGGTCCCGGCGACCAGCAGGTTCTCCTCGCCGAACGGGCTGCGGTGCATCGCGCTCAGCCGGCGCACGACCGCGTCCTTGATCCGCCGCGTGCCCGACCAGATGTCGGCCACAACGATCGCGACCGAGTGCCCGGTGTCCTGGTCGGTCACGGTGAACGCTCGCGCGTACAGCGGCGCATCGACGCCGGTGGAGACCTGGTTGGAATCGGCCATCCCCTGCAACGGGAGTCCGACCGCTGTATCGGTGACCTCCGCAATCCCGGTTCCGATGCTGTACTGAGGCGCCACCCCGTACCCCCTTCGCTTGCGCGGACCGGGCGTAACTGTACTGCTACGCGTGATCGCGCTGGGGCGAACTCAGCTCATCTGGTGAAGCGGGTTGAGGTGCTCGCGCAGCCGCAGCAGGCGCGGCTGCGGCTCCTCGGAATCGATCAGCACCGCCGTGCCGGCCAGCCGTTGCGCAGATACGCCAGATAGCCCTCGCGGGAGCTCAGCTCGGGCTCGTAGATCCACGAGCCGGTGTTCCAGTAACGAACGGTGCCGCCCGGGGCGGTCACGCCGTCGAGCGCCTGATGGGTGTGCGCAAACACGATCTGGTCGGCCTCGCGATCCCAGCCGAGGTTCTTGACGACCTGGTCGATCGCCTCGACCGCGGGCACGGCTGAGTCGCTCGGGTTGACCAGCCGCACCAGCGCGTGGCTGGCTGCCTCGCCGCCGGTGGGGGCGCCGGTGTGCCGCCGCCGTGCCTCCTCCCGGGAGCGGGCCTCCCGGTACCCGGCGGCCGCGCGTCGGGCGTGCCGCCGCTGGAGCTCGCTCATCGAGGAGCCGACGTGCTCGGTCATCCACGAGCGTGCGTGCTCAACGCCCCTGAGCGGTGCCCGCGCCCCGCGGATCGTCCGCTCCAGCCCCTCGAACGCCGCGAACGCCCGGCGCTGTGCCTGGGTGCCGTTGGGCAGCTGAGCGACCGTGTACAGCAACGCGGTCAACAGCGTGATTGTCGCCTCGTAGTCCTGGACGCTGGGCGTGTGCTCCTCGCCCCCCACCGCGATCGCCCACAGCGTCCGCGCCAGCAGCCGCCCGGGCGCGGTCCCGCTGCGGCGGGCGTGGAAGTCCAGGTAGTGACCGTGGGTGCACAACACGCCCGCGAACGTATAGGTCGGGTAGCAGATCTCGACCTCGACGCCGTCCAGCCGCTGGTGGAGGATCCGGCGGAAGAAGTCGGTGCGGCGCAGGTCATCCTGCAGCTCCTGCGGGGACTTGCCCGTAGCCAGCTCGAGCCCCAGCAGCTCCTCGGCCTCGCGCCTGACGAGGTAGTGGTCGTGGTTTCCGGCCAGGAACACGAACCGCTTGCCCTGCAGCTTGCCGCGCAGCAACTCCATCAGTCCCTCGGAGGCGCGGAACGCCTCCCGCAGCGAGCTGAACATGAAGTCGAACATGTCGCCGAGCAGGATCACCTCGTCGACACCGTCGAGAGCCGGCTCGAGCAGCGCCAGCGTCTCGGGGTCGCGCAGGATGTCCTCCCCCGTCCAGGCGCCGAAATGGGTGTCTGAGATGACCAGTGCACGCACCGCCGCCATTGTGGCCGAACTCGACCGCTCCGCGCGGACCGCCTCGGTTTGCAGGGTTTATCGGCCCGATTCCGTACTTCTTTCGCGATGGCGACGACAACTCCCCGACCGCCTCGCGGGCCCCAGGGCCCGCGCCGGCCGCCCCCGCGCCGGCCCGTGGGCCGCCGGCCGCCGCCGCGCCGCCCGCCCGCTCGCCGACCGCCGAGCCCGGCGGTCCGGCGCCGCCGAGCGCTGACGCTGATCGGCCTCGCGCTGCTGTTCATCGTTGTCGTGTTCGCGCTGCTGCGCTCCGGCGGTGGCTCGGGCTCGTCACACGCCGACGCCGCCGCGACCGCGACCGCGACGAAGCACACCGCCAAGGCGCCCGCGCACCCCAAGCCGGTCGGGTCGCCGCTCAGGCGCGTGCCGTTCGGCCCGCCCTCAGACCAGCGCCAGCTGACGCTGCTCAAGACGATCGGCGGCCACATCTCGCCGAAGTCGGTGGCCGCGACCGACACCGGCCTCGTGTTCGCCCAGAACATGATGTACACGCACACCGACACGGTCTACGACAGCTCCGGCAAGCTCGTCAAGACGATCCCGGACACCGTGGACATGTCGAAGTTCGGGATCCAGGGGCATCCCGGGATCATCCACGGGGCGCCCGTCGAGGCGGCCGTGACCCCGGACGCGAAGTACGTCTACGTGTCGAACTACTCGATGTACGGAAGCGGCTTTGGTCCGGAGGGAAACGACACCTGCACTCCCTCCAGCGCGGAGGCCGCCGGGGACACCGACAGCTACGTCTACCGGATCAGCACTTCGTCTCTGTCGATCGACCAGGTGATCAAGGTCGGGCTGGTCCCGAAGTTTCTCACTGTCACCCCCGACGGCAAGTACGTGCTGGTCGCCAACTGGTGCTCGTTCGATCTGAGCGTGATCAACGTCGCCCAGGGCAGGGAGGTCGCGCGGCTGCCGATGGGCGCCTACCCGCGGGGACTGGCGGTCTCCCCGAACTCGAAGATGGCCTACGTGGCGGTGATGGGCTCAGACGTCGTCAACAAGGTCGACCTGACGACGCTCAAGCCGGCCGGCAGCTTCAACGTCGGACCCAACCCCCGTCACCTGGTGATCTCGCCCGACGGCCGTTATCTGTACGCGTCGCTGAACGCATCCGGCGAGGTGGCCAAGGTCGACGTCGCCACCGAGGAGGTGGTGGCCACCCAGCACACCGGTACCGACGCCCGCTCGCTGGCGATCTCCGCCGACGGCCGGTCGCTGTACGTCGTCAACTACGACTCCAACACGGTCACCAAGCTGCGCGCGTCGGACCTGAGCGTGCTCCAGGACTTCAGCACCGGCGAACGCCCGATCGGGATCACCTACGACGCCAATACCGGCAACGTGTGGGTGGCCGTCTACAGCGGGCAGATCATGGTGCTCGCGGATCGCAAGCCGGCCTAGCCGACCGGCGCAGCGCCCCCGATCCCCAGGCGATCGGCCTGGAGCGCGTGGGCGCGCTCGACGGGGTCGGCATAGGCGACCGAGACCGCGGCGTCCAGCCGCGCCAGCTGCGCGTCGACCGCCTCGCGGCAGATGTCTGGGACCATGTCGGCGAGGTTCAGCAGCAACGCCCGCAGGCGCCGGGCGACCTGGGGTGAGTCAGCGCCGTACACGCGGATCTCGGTCACCCCGAGGTCGAGCAGCTCGGTGCAGCTCGGGTTCGGATACACCAGCCGGAGCGCGCCGGCCGAGTCGGTAATCGCCCCGCGCTCGAGGTCACGCGCACCCAGCTCGATCAGCAGCTCCTCGACTCCGTCGAGCACCTGCACGGCGGTCGTCGGGTCGTTGACCGCCGGCGACAGCGCCCGCAGCGCGACGTCGACCAGCGCGCGCAGCGCGAACGCCGGATCCTGCGCCATCGTGCGCTCCTCGGCCAGCAGCGCGGCCCGACGCAGCTCGACCTCGTCGACGCGGTCGGCGGGGCCGTGGACGAAGAACAGCGGCGCGTTGGTGGGCACGGCGGTGCCGATCCCGAGCGCGACCTCGACGATCACTTCGGCGGCGCTGGCGATCCGCACGATCCGACCGCGATCGAGCGCCGAAAGGACCCGGGGCCGACCGGGGTGGCGGATCGTGGCGGTCACCGGCGTGACCGCTGGCGGTGCCGACCGCGGACCCGCGCCCACCGGGAACGGGTACGCCTCGCGGATCGCGCTGCCGCCGCTCTCGACGACCCTGGCCACGACGCGCCGCGGTCGCATCAGGTCCAGCAGCCGCCCGACCAGCACGAAGAACACGATCAGGGCGGCGATCAGCAGCAACAGCCCGATCACCACGGTCAGGCTGGGCACGCTGGTCGCGCCGTAACGCCCGATGTTCCGGATCCCCACCAGCGCGTAGATGGTCGGCGCGACGAACACGCCGAGTGCGTGCTTGACCAGCGGATCTCCGCGGAACCGAGCCACCAGCCGCGGCGTGTACTGGGTCGCGGCGAACTGAACGACCACGACCGCGATCGTGACCACCAGGCCGGTGAACGCGATCATGCCGCTGGCGACCGAGGACAGGATCGTCCGCGCCGTGTCGGCGTCGAGCCCGAGCGACAACAGGTCTCGGCTGCCCTCGATTCGTGGCACCAGCTCGCCGAGCACGCCGGCGGCCACGATGTACGCGCACGGCACGATCACCAGGCTGTGCGCCCACGCCTCGCGCAACCGAAAGCGCCAGGCCCACGACTCCGAGCGCTCGCGCACGGAGAGCTGCTGGTCAAAGCTCACGGCCGGACTCTGACTGACGACCCGGACGCGCCACGCAGCGGACTCCGCAGCGCCCGGGCGATCCGCGTCGGCCCCGCCAGCCACGCCCCGACGACCAGGAGCACCCCGATGACGATCTCGACGTAGGCGGCGTTGCGCAACCACGTGGTCGCGATCAGCCACGCCTCGTTGGCGGCCGGCCGAACCGACTCGTCGGTCACGAGCACGCCCACCACGTGCGGCTCGATCAACTGGCGAGCGACCAGTAGCAGCGCGCCGCACACGATCAGGCACCAGCCGATCGACCGAGCCACGCGCCGCCGCCAGCCGGTGGCGAACAGCAGCGCCAGCAGGTACAGGACCACCGCGGCGATCGGCAGCGCGACCGCCAGGCCGCGAACTCCCTTGACCACGTTCTGGGCGGTGCGCAGCTGGTCGGAGCGCACGATCACCAGCTGCCCGGATTGGTCAGGGATCGCCGCGACCAGCTGCTCGCGGGTGCCGCTGGGCAGCAGCGAGAACGGAGGCGTATCACCCAGCGACCTGGCCACGTCGTCGACCAGCGGCTTGAGGTTGAGCGTGACCACCCCCTCGCCGGTCGACACGGTCTTGCCGCCGCCGTTGAGGATCGCGACCAGCTGGCGATGCGCCGCCCGGTTCGCGGTCCGCCACGCCCGCTGTCCGCCTTCGGTCTCCAGCTCGTGGGACACGACGTTGGCCGCCACCGGCCGCAGCGCGGCGACGACGCGGTCGCCCCCGGGGATCTGGCCGAGCACGTCGGACACCCCGGGGGCTGTGATCACCTGATCGACCAGGAACGTGCTCAGGGCACCGTCGATCCGTTGGTTGTCGATCAGGTGCGAGCTCGTCGTCACCCAGTTGTCGGTGTCGAGCAGCTGGCGCCGGACCCACAGCGCAAAGCTCCCCACGAACAGCGCCAGCGTGGCCAGCACGAGCAGGATCCACACCAGGACCCCGCGTGGTGCGGAGCCGGCCGAGGGTCTACTCTTATCGGCGAGGGGGTGTTGTGGGCTCACGGGGCATGACAATCATGTCGGGTGGATGGGCTGGGCGATGAGCGTCGCGGCGGTCCTGATCACGCTGTCGCCGGCGAAGTTCCTCACGATCGTGCGCCGCCGCCCTCTCGGGCACGATCGCCGCACTCGCGTCCACCCGGGGGATCGTGCTCCCGGTCGTGGTCGTCGAGCTCATCGCGGGGGTGATCGTCGGGCCCCACGTGATCGGGCTCCAGCCCGACGGCTTCATCTCGTTCTTCGCCGACCTGGGCCTCGGACTCCTGTTCTTCTTCGCCGGCTATGAGATCGACCTCAAGCGGATCAGCGGTCAGCCGTTGCGCCTGGCGCTGCTGGGCTGGGCGATCTCGCTTGCGCTGGCCTACACGATCGGCGGCATCCTCGCCGCCCTGGGGATCGTGCTGTCGCTGCTCTACACCGGGTCGGCGCTGGCCACCACCGCGATCGGCACGCTGATCCCGATCCTGTCCGACAGCGGCGAGCTGCGCACCCGGTTTGGCACCTACCTGCTGGCCGCCGGCGCCGTCGGGGAGTTCGGGCCGATCGTGCTGCTGACGCTGTTCCTGTCGACCGCCAAGGTCGAGAAGCAGGGGCTGATCCTGCTGGCGTTCGTGCTGGCGGCGGTCGCGGTCGCGGTGATCGCAGTGCGCTCCTCCAGCCGGACGATCCCGCTGTTCGAGCGCACGCTCGAATCGAGCTCGCAGCTCGCCGTACGCTGGATCGTGGTGCTGGTGTTCGCGCTCGCCTACCTGGCCTCTCAGCTCGGGCTCGACCTGCTGCTCGGCGGCTTCGCGGCCGGGGTCATCACCCGCCAGGTGCTGAAGACCAGAGAGATCCCGGCGTTCGACTCCAAGCTCACCGGGGTCGCGTTCGGGGTGTTCGTGCCGTTCTTCTTCATCGCCAGCGGGATGAACCTCGACATCACCGCGCTGTATGCGAGCGTCGGCGCCGTCCTCAAGCTGTTCCTGTTCTTCTTCCTGTTCCTGGTCGTGCGCGGCACTCCGGCGATCCTGCTCTACGGGCACGCGCTCCCGGACCGCCGGACGCGGACGGCGCTCGCGTTGATGAGCTCGACGCAGCTGCCGCTGGTGCTGGCGATCACCGCGCTGGCGCGCGACAGCGGTCACATGCGAGCCTCGACTGCGGCCGCGCTGGTCGGCGCCGCCGTGCTGTCGACGCTGGTATTCCCGGTGCTCGGGTTGCGGATCCGCGGCGATCTGGAGCCCGAGATCCAGGACGAGACCCACCTGATGCCCGCCCAGGTGGCCTGAGCGGCCACCCGCGGCTACTGGACCAGGCAGCTCGCGGCCGGTGGCCGGCCGCGCGGGAACGCGTGGACCAGCCCCTGGGCGATGTCGTGCGTGCGGGCCACGTACCCCGGCGAGTAGTAGTGGATCCCGTCGGGGATGAACCACTTGCGCTTGGCCTTGTCGGGCCAGTCGTACACCCGCATGTTCGGGTAGCGCTTGCAGACCTTGAGCAGCTCCTGGTTCCAGTGCTGCATTCCGGCCTCGGAGTACTGGCCCGAGCTGAGCAGCGAGATCGCGGCGATCCACATCACCGGCTGCCGACCGACGACCTTCATCATGTCGTCGATCCGGGTGGTCACGCCCACCGGCGAGGTAGTGGAGTTGGCGACGTCGTTGGTCCCTAGCGCCAGGATCCAGCAGCCGGTGTAGCCGGTGTCGATGTGGCCGCGGGCGACCGTGGCGGCATTGGGGAAGCCCTCGTAGGTCTCGACGATCGACCGAGCGCCCGAGATCTCCGGATACAGGGTCTTGACGCCGACCTTGCGAAGCTGCGCCGGCAGGCGCTTGCGGGCATTGGGGATGTAGTTGGTCGAGGTCTCGCCCTCGGAGGTGGAGTCCCCGATGTAGACGACCGAGCGGCACGAGGTCTTGGTCGCAGGCGGAAGCTTCTTCGCGACGTGCGACGTGGTGGCGGGATCGGAGCTGCCGGCCGAGTTCGAGAGCTTCGGCGGGAGTTGGGAGATCTTCGCGGGTGAGTTGTGGCCGTTGGACAGGACTGGCAGCGCCCCGGCCAGGCCGACCACGACCAGCGACAGCACGATCACCGCGGTCGCCGAGATCGCCATCGCGCGATGCCGGGCGCGGGTCACCGCGACCCGTGAGCGCGAACGGTGCCGCAGACGCCCCAACGCGCCCTGGCGGATCGGCTCCTCGACGAACCGCCACGAAAGCGCCGCCACGATGAACGTGACGGCCAACTGGAGGATCGCCTGAGGCCAGTTCACTCCGGTGTGCGGCGAGCCCCACAGGACGATGATCGGCCAGTGCCAGAGGTAGATCCCGTACGAGCGGACGCCGATCCACCGCATCGGGCGGCAGCCCAGCACCTCGCCGAGCGTGCTCGACGGGTTGACGACCGCGGCCATCACCGCGGCGGTGGCGAGCGACAGCAGGATCATCCCGGTGGGGTACAGGAACGAGCTCAGCGAGCTCGTCCGCCACACCAGCAGCAGGATCCCGATCACCCCGATCGTCCCGACGACGTCCAGGGCCGCGGGGCTGCGGACCGACCGGCGCAAGGCCAACCGCGACATCCGGGTGGGCCAGACCATCGCCAGCGCAGCGCCGATCAGGAGCCCGAACGCGCGGGTATCGGTGCCCTCGTATACGCGCGTGGGGTCGACACCTGGGTGGTACAGCTGGCCCATCAGATAGGCCGAGACCGCCGCCCCGATCACCGCGAGCAGCGCCAGCGCCCGCCGGCTGCGCACCAGATGCAGGAGGATCAACAGCAGCCACGGCCACACCAGGTAGAACTGCTCCTCGATCGACAGCGACCACAGGTGGTCGAGCGGCAGCGGCGCCTGAAACCGGGCGAAGTACGAGCCGTGGCTGGCGATCGTCGACCAGTTGGCGAAGTACAGCGCCGCCGAAACGACCTCCCGGCGGACCTGCGAGATCTGCGCCGCGTCGAACAGCGCCACCCAGATGCTCACGACGATCAGCATCACGAACAGCGCCGGCAGCAGCCGCCGGGCGCGCCGGAGCCAGAACATGGCCAGGCCGAGGTTGCCGTAGCGGTCCCAGTGGCTCAGCAGCAGGTCGGTGATCAGGTAGCCCGAGAGCGTGAAGAACACCCCGACCCCGAGCAGCCCGCCCTTGGCCCACCCGACATTCAGGTGGTAGGCGATCACGGCCAGCACCGCGATCGCGCGGATGCCGTCCAGGCCCGCTACATAGCGATGACCGGCTTCAACCGGCCGTGGCATCGCCGACCACCCCTCTCTGGGTCTCTGTCATCGATCCGGGTGTTCGCACGTTAAACAGGCGGGAGCCGTCGACTCCCGCGTGGTCCCAGCCGGTCCTGCACCACGCGAGACGCTCGGCTCGCGGCATAACAGCAACCAGACCGTCGCCGAGCATAGCGATGCCGTCGGCCCTCACTCGGTACATACAATCCTCCGACCGATGATCCTGCACACCGACATCCCGACGCGGGCGAACATCGACCGATTGCTGGTCAACCGCGACCCGGCGAGCGTGTCGATCTACGTCCCCACCGATCCGGCCTCGTCGAACGCCGGGCCGCGCACCGCGCTGCGCAACCTCGGCGAGAAGGCCCTGCAGCAGCTCCGCTCGGCCGGGATCGGCGCGCCTCAGGTGGCCGCGATCGAGGAGGAGCTGACCGATCTGCTCGACGATCTGGCGTTCTGGCGCTATCAGGCGCGGACGCTGGCAGTGCTGCTGACGCCGGAGTTGTTGCAGACGTTCCGCCTACCCAACCGGTTGCTGAGCAACCTCGAGGTCTCCGACCGCTTCCACCTCAAGCCGCTGCTGCGCGCCGTGACGTTCCCCCAAGCGGCGTTCGTGCTCGCACTTGCCCAGAACTCGGTGCGCGTGATCGAGGTCTCGGCCGACGACGAGCCGGCCGAGGTCAGGGTCCCTGACCTGCCGAGCGACGCCGCATCGGTGGCCGGCCGCTCCTCGCTGGCAGACCGGGCCCCAACGCGGCGGATCCAGGGCGATGAGGGCCACAAGCTCCGCCTGCGCCAGTACGCGCGCCACATCGATCTGGCTCTGCGGCCGCTGCTGAACGGCCTCGACATGCCTCTGACCCTCGCCGCCGCCGAGCCGCTCGACAGCATCTTCCGCTCGGTCAACACCTACCCGCACCTGACTCCCGACAGCATCGGCGGCAACCCCGAGAACACCTCGGACGCCGAGCTCGCCGCCCGGGCGCGCGAGATCCTCGACGGCCTGTACGCGGCGGAGCTGCGCCGCAGACAGGAGCTGTTCGAGCAGCGCCGGGCTCAGGGCCGGGGGCTGGTGGACATCGGCGACGTCGCGCGCGCGGCTACCTACGGAGCGGTGGACACGGTGCTGGTTGACATCGACGAGGTCGTGCCCGGCTCCGTCGACGAGGAGACCGGGGCGGTGACACTGGCCGACGCGCCATCCGCCGACCGCTACGGCGTCGTGGACGAGATCGCCCGCCGCGTCTGGCTCACCGGCGGCACGGTCCTGGCCGTGCGCCGCGAGGACGTCCCCGGGACGACCGGGGTCGCGGCGATCCTCCGCTATCCGATCTGAGCGCGCAGGGCCAGCACCCGCGCCGCCGACGCACGCGCCGCGGCGGCGTTCAGTTTCCCCCGGCGCAGCGCCGTCGACAGCGCGTGCAGGACGGCGGTGCCCTCGTCGGGCGTGCTGCCGCTCACCAGCAGCAGGTCGGCGCCCGCGCGCGCGGCCATCAGCCCCCGCCGCTGCAGCGATCCGTAGCCCCGCAGCGCGCCGGCGGTCAGCGAGTCCGTGATCGTGACCCCCCGAAATCCCAGGCGGCCTCGGAGCTCGTTCTGGATCACGGCCGGCGACAGCCCCGCCGGCCGGCGTGGATCGAGCGCGGGGTACACCGCCCATGAGCTCATCACCAGCTTGACGCCAACGGCGATCGCGGCCCGGTAGGGCGCCTCGTCCACGCCCCGCAGTCTCGACAGCGACGTGGGCAGGGTCACCGGTCCCGCGTCGGTGTTCTGGTCGCGCGCGGCCACGCCGAGGCCGGGGAAGTGCTTGGCGGTGGCGAGCACGCCGGCGCGCTGCTGGGCGGCGATGAACGCGGCCCCGAGACGACCCACGACCGCTGGATCGCTGGAATAGGACCGGTGGAACTCGTCGACGAAGTCGCCCGGCGTCCGGAACACGTCCAGCACCGGCGCCAGGTTGACCCGCATCCGCGCGTCGCGCAGGTTCCGGGCCGCACCGGTCCCGGCGCTGCGAGCCAGCGCGACCGGGTCCGCGCCCTCGCCGATCAGCTTCTCCGACAGCTCCGGGGCACCCGGCAGCCGGCGGACCTCGCCACCCTCCTGGTCGGTCATCATCAGCAGCGGAGCGCGAACCGGGCTCGATTTGCGGGCGTTTTGCAGGCGTCCGATCACGCCGCGGATCTGCCCCACGCTGGAGATGTTGTTCTCGAAGAAGATCACGCCGGCGGCTTTGCCTGCCCTGATCGCGTCCAGCAGCGAGCGCGGCGGCCGCAGCCCCGAGTAGGCGTAGATGATGCGCTGCCCGGCGAGCTGCTCGAGCGACAGGCGCTGAGCGGCCGCGACGTACGGCGACACGGGGTGCAGATGGTGAGCCGCCCTGCCGGCGGCGGGTGGCGCGGTCGTGGCGTCGCTCGAGTCGCCGACGCCCGCCCCGTGGCGGAGCATCAGCGCGCCGGCCACGACCGCGGCTGCGACAAGCACGCCGGCCAGGATCCTGAAGCCACCCATCAGGGCTCCCTCAGGAGATCTGCAGGCGGAACACCGGGTGATCTGGCGAGATCCGCCGCAGCTCCTCGTCGCTGGAATCGGGCCCGACACCCGCGAAGAACGCGCCCACCTCGAACTTCCACTTCTTCAGATAGGCGCGCAGCACCTCCGGCCGCTCGTCCTCGGGGACCTCGGTCGCGGTGAACGTGCTCACGCGCCGCCCGACCCGGAGCCGGCCCTGTCCGCTGGCCCTCAGGTTCTTCACCCATTGGGTCTGCCCCCTGGGCGACACCAGGTAATCCGCGCCCTCGAACCGGAGCAGGTTCACCGGTGTCTGGCGCCACTCGCCCGACCTGCGACCCTGGACCTCGAGCACCCTCGAGCCGTACAGGCTCACCCCGAGGCGGGTAAAACCGGCGACGAACGGGTTGAAGACGTGGGCCGTGAACCACCCTGGGCGCTGATAGTGCTCGGGCACGGCGTTCATTGTGCCGGACCCAACGGGCGCCGATACGATCCGCTGCGGTAAACGGCTACGTGGAAGGGGCGGGAGATGTCCGAGCAGTCGATGCTCGAGCTCGTGCAGGCGGCCTTGCGCGACGGAGGGATCGAGGACGAGCTGATCGCGGTTGGCCAGTTCAACCCCCGGGGGCACACCGGCGGACTGTTCGCGGGAGGGCTGATCGGCTCAGACGCCGGCGGCCGCCTCGGCGGCGGCATTGGCGGCGACATCGGCATGGTTACCGGGTCGCTGGCCGGACAGCGGGCGGCCGACCAGGCCTCCGGCCTGCCGTCGAGCATCCTGGTCGCGGTGTCCGCCGAGAACGTCTACGGATTCGACGCGCCGACCCGGCACTCCGAGCCGCGGGGGATCGTGTTCGGTCTGCCACGCAGCAGCGTCGAGGCCAAGGTCCATCAGCGCGTCAACGTGCGGATCCTGGAGCTGATCGACAAGCAGAGCGGCGACAAGATCGAGCTCGAGGGCAACCGGCTGCCGATAACCCACTCGGGCGACGTGATCAAGGCGCTCGCCGGCTGAGAACCAAGGAGTCCCGATGCCTGATCTTGGAGCGAGGTTCGACGAGCACGTGGCCAACGAATTCGTGGCCAAGGACGTCGACGCGACGATGGCCACGATGGTCGCCGAGCCGTACGTGTGGCACGTCCCGGCGCTCACCGGCGGTAGCGGCGGCGCTGACGTGAGGCGGTTCTACGCGTCGCAGTTCGTCGGCCACACGCCCGACGACTCGGTGCTCACCCCGATCGGCCGGACGGTGTCCGAGGACCGGGTGATCGACGAGTTCGTGTTCGAGTTCACCCACGACATCGAGATCCCGTGGATGCTGCCCGGTGTGGCTCCGACCGGCCGCCGCGTCCGGATCCCGATGGTCGTGGTGATGGGGTTCGGCGGCGACCGGGTCGCCTACGAGCACATCTACTGGGACCAGGCTGCGGTGCTGGTGCAGCTCGGCTTGCTCGATCCGGCGCTGCTCCCGGTGTCGGGCGCCGAGCAGGCAGAGCGGCTGCTGGAGCTGGCCGGCTGAGCCGTCGCACCGCACCTGGTGCCCGAGTCGCCGAGCGGGAGCCGTCGCCGGTGGAACAACGATATAATTGCGCTCTCAATGACCTTCCAGGAAGGGACACGTCCATGAGCTTCGCTCGTCTGGTCCTCCGCGCCTCAGTCGGAGGCCTGTTCATCGGGCACGGGACCCAGAAGCTGTTCGGGTGGTTCGGCGGCCACGGCCTCGACGCCACCGGTCAGGCGTTCGAGGGCCTGGGGCTGCGGCCGGGCCGCCACCACGCGGTCGCCGCCGGAATCGGCGAGTCCGCAGGCGGGGCGGCCCTCGCGCTCGGCGCGGCCACGCCGCTGGCCGCCGCGTCGCTGACCGCGACGATGCTGACCGCGATCGACCGCGTGCACTTCAAGAACGGCCCCTGGGTCACCAACGGCGGCTCCGAGTACAACCTCGTGCTGATCGCCGCCGCGCTGGCGATCGCCGAGACCGGCCCGGGCCCGCTGTCGGTCGACCACGCCCTCGGCGTCGAGCGATCAGGCCCTGGATGGGCCCTGTCCGCCCTGGCCGCCGGCATCGTCGGCTACGCCGGCGCACGCCTCGTCAATGCCGCAGAGCCCGAGCCCGCCGCCGCCCCGGCAGTTCCGGCCGAGGAGCCCGCCCCCGCTCCGGCCGCCGCCACGGCGACCGAATAGACCGGTGTCGGCCGGCCGGTTCCGACCCGGCCGGCCGGCTCACACCCCCAGCGCCTCGATCACCAGCCGCGCCGCCGCGGCGCCCGAGTACTGCTGCTGGCCTGTGATCAGGTTCCCGTCGCGGACCGCGTGGGGCTTGAAGCGCCCGCCGACGGTGAAGTTCGTGTGCGCGAGCTTGGCGGCCTCGTCCTCGATCCAGAACGGCTGGATCCGCTGGTTGACGTACTCGTCGGCGTAGCGCTCCTCGGAGTTGGCGAACCCCGTCCATGTCTTTCCGTCGACCAGCAGTCGGCCGTCCGACAGCCGGGTCTTGAGCAGCAGGCAGGTGGCGTGGCAGATCACCGCGGTCACCTTGCCCGCCTCGTAGAACCCGGCGACGAGGGCGTGCACCCGGTCGTCTGAGAAGAACGTGTACATCGGCGCCTGCCCGCCCACGAACAGCGCGGCGTCGTAGTCTCCGACCTCGACGCCCGCCAGCGGCCTTGACTCCAGCACCAACTTCGCGTGGTCGGGAGAGTTGATGAACCCGAGGCTGATCAGATCGTCGGCCGAGTACCCGGATTTGTCGCGCGGGTCGCTCCAGCTGTCGGCCTCGAGCGCGCCGCCGTCAGGGCTGGCGACGTCGACCTCGTAGCCGCTCTGGGTGAGCTCCCAGTACGGGTGGCTCAGCTCCGACCACCAGAAGCCGATCGGCCAGCCGGTCTGCTCCGAGACGGCCGGGTTGGAGGCCACGATCACCACCCGCTTAGGGTGGGACGGGTCGAGGATGTCGATTGCGGCGGTCATCACAACTCCATGACGTCTGGATCTGGGAACACGAGTGCGACGCTAGGCCCGCGGATCGTGATCGACAAGCGTTTGTTGTTGTCGATCGACATCGGGCGCTTGTGGATGCCCGGCTCGGGAGCCCGTAGCATTCGCCCGCGACCGTGGCCGCCGACCTCAGGCAGATGCGCTGCTTCGTCGCCGTCGCCGAGCACGGCAGCTTCACGCGCGCGGCCGACGAATTGCACGTCGCCCAGCAGGCCGTCAGCCAGCAGATCCGCTCGCTGGAGGCGACGCTCGGGGTGACGCTGCTGCGGCGCAACTCACGCCAGGTCGAGCTCACCGCCCCCGGAGCGGTGTTCCTCCCCGACGCCCGGCGCGTGCTGGCGGCTTCAGACCGGGCCGTGCGCCGGGTCCAGGCCGCGGCCCGCGGCGAGACCGGGACCCTGCGGCTCGTCTATACGCTGGCCACCGCATATGTGACCACGCCAGCGCTGCTCGACGCGCTCGGCGACCAGCACGCCGACCTGAAGATCAGCGCGCGCGAGGTGTACGGCGCCGACGTCGGCGGGCTCGTGCTCGGTGGCGAGTGCGATCTGGCGCTCGCGCCGATGACCTCCTACCCCCGGGGCCTGCGCCAGCGGCTGGTGCGGCGAGAGGTGCTGCGCCTCGCGGTCAGCCGCGATCACGCGCTGGCCTCGGCGGCCCAGGTCGAGCTCGGGTCGCTGCGCGACGAGCGCTTCGAGGTGTGGCCCCGGCACATGTCCCCGGGCTACTACGACGTGGTCGTCGGCGCGTGCCGTGCCGCGGGCTTCGAGCCGGCGCTCGACGAGCATGGGGCGGGCTCGACGGTCTGGGGCTACATCTCCCAGGGCCGGGGCGCCGGCCTGGTCGTCGGGTCGCTGTTTGCGCAATTGCCCGCAGGGATCGCGCTCGTCGACCTGGCGCCGCCACGCCCGACGCTCGCGCTCAACGCGGTGTGGCTCGAGGACGACGAGCCGCCAGCGGTGGGGCGCTTCCTCGAGGTCGCGGCGTCGCTCGCCACCGCGCGCGGATGGCTGTGACCCGTGGTCTACGCGACCGATCCTGACAGGGACCCGGACGCTGAGTTTGTGCCCGGCCGGCTGGAGCTGCTCGTGCCCGGCAACCGGGGGCGGCTGCTCGACGCGCGGCGCACTCCGATTGCGATCGCCGCGGTCGATCCGGGCATCGGCGGCTTCGAGGTGGAGATCCGGGCGTTCGAGGACGCCGGGGCGCGCTGGGAGCTGCCGCTCTCTGATGTTGCCCGGTTTCAGTTCGAGCGCGGGTCGGCGGCAGTCGGCGGCTCCGATCTGGCGCTGCTGGCGCGGGCGCTGGCGCGATTCGATCGGCCGTTGGCGGTCGGCTGCGAGACGGGCGCGGCCGTGCGGACCGAGGAGGCGATCGCCCGCGACCGACGCGCCGCCCGTGAGTGGATCGCGGCGCGCGGCGGAGCTCCCGCGCTCGTGCTCGGCCAGCGGATCGAGGCGCGCGCCGGCGACCCCAAGGTGTTCGCGCTGCTGGAGGGTTTCCTGGACGATCGGGGACTGGCCGAGCTCGACGCCCGGTTTGCCGAGCGGTTCGTCTCAAACCCGGCGTCGGGCGAGCTGGTCAAGGGTCACGCGATCGTCCTGGCCGAGCTCGGCCTGTGCCGGTACCGGGGCAAGGCGGTGCGCGATCCGCGCACGTTGCAGCCGCCGCTGACGCGGGATCGGCGCGCGGCGCACATCGTCGCGCGGCTCGCGTTCGTGCGCGAGCTGTGGTCGGCGTGGGAACGCGACGAGGTGACCCTGTACCGGGGGCTCGCGGTCGACGGTCCGCTGCCCGATTACGCGCCGTCCTCGTTCCCGTCGGCGACGTTCTCGGCGGAGGTCGCCGATGCTCATTTCGAGGGCGGACCGGCGACCCGGACCGCGGCCCTGATGCGCCAGCAGGTGCCGGTGGACCGGTTGTTCATGACGTTCCTCGAGACGCCCGCGATGAACTGCCGGTTCCTGGAGGCCGAGGCCGTGCTGATCGGGGACCCGGACAATCGGGCGTTCTGACCCGGGCGCGCTCCCAGCGGTCGCGCGACCGATTAGAACCCGGGAGCGTCGTGGTCATCGTCTGTGCAACGAATTGGCACACGACTCGGGAGGACCAGATGCGGAACGTGATCTATTCGATCGGGGTGTCGCTGGACGGCTACATCGCCGGGCCCGACGGCGATTTCGGCTGGGCGGCGCCCGACGAGGAACTGCACCGCCTGCACAACGAGCAGACCGCCGAGCTCGACGCCCACCTGGTCGGGCGACGGCTGTACGAGACGATGCTCCCGTGGGAGGCCGCGGACCGTGACCCGTCGGAGCCGGCGGTGACCGCCGAGTTCGCGCAGATCTGGCAGGCGCTGCCGAAGATCGTGTTCTCCCGCACGCTGAAGTCGGTCGAGGGCAACGCCCGCCTGGCCGACGACGATCCGGCCCAGGAGATCGCGCGGCTGAAGGCGAAGCCTGGTCGCGACATCGCGGTCGGCGGCGCCGGCCTGGCCGCCGACCTGATCCAGCGCGGGCTGGTCGACGAGTACCGATTGTTCGTCAGCCCGGTCGTGGTCGGAGGCGGGACGCCGTACTTCCCGCCGCTGAACTCGCCGATCGACCTCGAGCTGGTCGAGACGCGGACGTTCGACTCGCCGATCGTGTACATGCGCTACCGCCGCGGGTCGTAGCGGGGCCGGTGGGCGGGTTGCAATCGTCCGAACCGCTTGTTACACCAGGGCGGCAGTGGCCGCGAAAATCGTGTCCGCGGGGGTGGTCGCCGCCGCACTCTTGATCGCCGGTTGCGGGAGCTCGCACAAGTCTTCCGACACGGCGGCGCACGCCTCGACGCCCACCAGCGCGACCACGCCGACTGCCACCGCCGAGACCCGCCCCGAGGTGCCGGCCGACCACGCGATCGCCGTGGGCGCGCTGCTGCGGCTGCCCGACTTCCCGACCGGCTGGCAGCAGCAGGACCAATCGGGCGGCAAGAGCTCGCTGACCTGCCCGGCGATCGCGACCGCCCGGGCGTCGCTGTCCGGCCGCGCCACGAGTCCCCAGTTCGCCAAGGGGTCCGACGACTTCGTCGACAACGCCGTCTACGTGTATCCGAGCGTGTCCGCGGCACAGGCTTCGTTCGCGCGGCTGAGCGGCCCCTCCGCACGGTTATGTATCGCCAAGGCGTTCGGTACCCAGCTGGCCAAGGCCGCGGCGTCGACGTCCGGCAAGGTCACGTTCGGCCAACCAACGAGCGGGGTGGTCTCGATCCCGTCCGTCGGTGATCAGTCGGCCGCCGGCCGGATCACGATCCCCTACACCGCATCCGGCCTCAACCTCGACGCCGTGATTGACCTCGAGTTCGTCCGCGTGGACCGGGGCATCCAGGTCCTGTTGTTCATCGGGTCCTCGGCCGCACCGGACTCGGCCCTCGAGTCCAACCTGACCCGCACTGCCGCCGACCGTCTCGCCGCCCAGCTGCAGGTCCCCACCCCGGGCGCGGCGACCACGACCACAACCGCGCCGACGACGACCACCTCGACCACGCCGACGTCGCCGACGTCGACCACCACGACCCCGGCCCGCACCACCACGACACCAACCACGCCGACCCAGTTGACCACCACGCCCGCTCAGACGACGACCACGCCGGCCACGGGCACGACGACCACGCCGAGCGGGTCCCAGCCGTCGGCCAGCGCCGTCGCCAAGGCCAAGCAGCTGCTGCCGATATGCCGGCGCGAGCAGCCCAACATCACGCTCCAGGAGCTCGAGCGCGAGGCCGCCAGCCCGTTGGGAATCCAGTGTTAGCGCCAGTCGACTAGTGTCCCGTTTGGAAAGTTCGCGTGCATTCGAGGCACCCCTGGCGGCGCTTGGCTTCGTCCTCGTCGCCTCGCGTAGCTCCGCTACGCCACGGCTCCTGCGTCCTCGCCAAGCATCCACCAGTGGCACCTCTCGGTGCCCACCAACTTTCCAAACGCGACACTAGCTAGTCGTCGCTGTCTGGGCGATCGCGCCGCTCCCTGAGGAACGCGAACGACTGGCCGAAGAAGCTGAACGAGGGGCCACCCACGAGCTCCCAGGAGCGGGAGATGCCGAGCAGGAAGCACACGACCACGAGGATCGCGATCGCCTGCGCCGCATCGGTGTCGTGGCCGTCGGCGATCAGCCGCAGCGCGTATCGAATCTGCAGGCAGAAGACCACCAGCTGCCCGATCAGGAACGTGGCGTCGCGAAGGGCCGCGCGGTGAGCCTGGCGCTCGCGCAGCAGCGACACCAGCGACCCGGCGATGAACAGCACCCCGACGACGCCGAAGCTGAAGGCGACCCACGGGATCCCGCCGTTCGGGATCAGTGCGAACAGCGAGATCGCCAACGCGTTGGTGAACGCCGACAGCGCGGCGGAGGCGCGCACCTGGTGGATCGGGTCGGCGGATTCGGACACCAGCCGATCCTGAGCGACCGAGATCGCCACGAACAGCAGACCGATCAGCGCGCCGGCCACGCCGGCGGTGGCCACGAAGAACTCGTGGAGGGACTCTGGCACCACCGGCGCATCGTGCCACGTGCGATAGTCATCGGCGATGTCGGACACGACGCTGACCGAGCCCTCCCCGGCCCCCGCTGCCGAGCGCGAACGCCGCCCCGCGATCCTCGCCGTCGACGACGATCCGGCCGTGCTGGCCGCGGTCGCGCGCGACCTGCGCCGCGGATTTGGCCGCAACTACCGGATCCTGCGCGCGGGATCGGGCGCGCAGGCGCTCGAGATCCTGCGCGAGGTCCGCACCCGCGGCGACCAGCTGGCGCTGCTGATCGCCGACCAGCGGATGCCGGGGATGTCGGGCACCGAGTACCTCGTCCAGGCCCGGCAGATCGTGCCCGACGCCAAGCGGGTGCTGCTCACCGCCTACGCCGACACCGAGGCGGCGATCGCGGCGATCAACGACGTGGCGCTCGACTACTACCTACTCAAGCCCTGGGATCCGCCCGAAGAGCAGCTGTTTCCGATCATCGAGGATCTGCTGACCACGTGGGAGTCCGGCGCCGCGCTCAGCGCCGGCGGCGTCCGCGTGATCGGCCACCGCTTCTCCAAGGAGTCCCACGACCTGCGCGACTTCCTCGCCCGTAACCGCGTCCCCGCGCGGTGGCTCGACGTCGAGCGCGACGCCGAGGCGCGTGAGCTGCTGCAGGTCGCCGGCGTCGCCGAGGAGCGACTGCCGGTGGCGCTGCTCGAAGACGGCGCCGTGCTCGAGCGCCCCACCGTGATGGAGCTCGCCGAGCGCCTGGGCGTCGCCGGGACCCCCGCCGCCCAGGACCACTACGACGTCGTCGTGGTCGGCGGCGGCCCGGCCGGGCTCGCAGCAGCGGTGTACGGCGCCTCCGAGGGTCTCAAGACCGTGATGGTCGAGCGCGAGGCCCCGGGTGGGCAGGCCGGCACCTCGAGCCGGATCGAGAACTATCTCGGCTTCCCGGTCGGGCTCACCGGCTCCGACCTGGCCCGCCGGGCCACCGACCAGGCGCGCCGGCTCGGCGCCGAGCTGCTGACCGTCCGTGAGGCGGTGGGGCTGCGCGCCGAGGGCGCCGGCCGGCTGGTCGAGCTCAGTGGCGGCGGCGTGCTCAGCACGAGCTGCGTGATCGTCGCCTCGGGCGTCTCCTACCGCCAGCTCGACACCCCCGGGTTCCGCGAGCTGACCGGCGCCGGCATCTACTACGGCGCCGCCCTGACCGAGGCGCGGTCGTGCAGCGACCAGCACGTGGTCGTAATCGGCGGCGCCAACTCCGCCGGGCAGGCCGCCGTCTACTTCAGCAACTACGCCTCGGAGGTGACGATGCTGGTCCGCGGCGCATCGCTGCAGAAGTCGATGTCCACCTATCTGATCGAGCAGATCGCCGGGCAGCCGAACATCGACGTGCGCACGCGCAGCACCGCCGTCGAGGCGCAGGGCGAGGACGACCATCTGGCCCGGCTGGTGGTCGACGGCCCCGAGGGACGCGAGTCGCTCGAGGTCGACGCCTGCTTCGTGTTCATCGGCGCCCAGCCGCGCACCGACTGGCTGGAGGGCGTGGTTGCGCGCGACGATCGCGGCTTCATCCTCGCCGGCCGCGACGCCCAGTCCGCCGGCTGGCCGCTTCCCCGCGAGCCGTACACCCTCGAGACCACGGTTCCCGGTGTGTTCGTGGCTGGCGACGTCCGTGCCCGCTCGATCAAGCGCGTAGCGAGCGCGGTCGGCGAAGGCTCGATGGCGATCTCGCTGATTCACGACTATCTCGTCGAGGCATGACCGAGCCCGAGGTCACGCTGCCCGAGCTGCGGGCGGTGGACCTGTTCGACGACCTCACCGACGAGGAGTTGGGCGAATGGCTGCCCGTGACCACGGTGCGGCGCCTGGAGGCCGGTGACGTGATTGCCGAGCACGGTCAGCAGCCTCGCGGGCTGCAGCTGCTGCTCGAGGGAGAGGCTGACTCGCTGATGGAGGAGCACGGGCGCGAGGAGCCCGTCGGCCGCCAGCACGCCCCCACTTGGATGGGCGCGATCGCGGTGTTGACCGAGGCACCGCTCGGGGTCCGGATGCGCGCCGCCACCCCGGTGCGAGTGGCGCTGGTGCCGGCCGAGGAGTTCCGCCGGCTTGCGTACTCGCAGCCGACCGTGCACCGCCGGGTGATGCAGCAGGTGGCGCCGGTGATGACGCGCCTGACGTCGATCGAGCAGAACCGCGAGCGGCTCGCCTCGCTCGGGACCATGGCCGCCGGGCTCGCCCACGAGCTCGGCAACCCGGCCTCGGCCGCCGAGCGCGCGGCGGATCAGATGACCGGAGCCTTGAAGGTGATCAACTCGGCGCTGGCGAAGTTCGTCGCCGCCGGGGTCGAGCGCGCCGAGGCCGAGAAGCTCGTCGAGCTGCAGCAGGAGGCCGTCCAGCGCGCGGGAGATTCGACGGCGCTGAGCGCGCTCGACGCCGCTGACGCCGAGGACGAGCTGCTCGATCAGCTCGAGGAGCTCGGCGTCGAGTCACCTTGGGAGGTCGCCGAGCCGCTCTCCGCGGCGGGCCTGGACAGCGAGTGGCTGCGGCGCGTGTCCGACGCGGCCGGCACTGCCACCGGTACCGCGCTCGCCTGGGTCGCGGCGACGCTGAACGCCGCCCGCCTGGCCACCGAGATGCGCGAATCGACGTCGCGCATGAAGGAGCTCGTCGGCGCGGTCAAGTCCTACGCCTACATGGATCGTGGCGCGGTCGTCGAGGTCGACCTGCATGAGGGCCTCGAGACGACGCTGGTCGTGCTCGGGCACAAGCTCAAACACACCGAGATCGAGATCGTCCGCAACTACGACCGCGACCTCCCGAAGCTGACGGTGCGCGGATCCGAGCTCAACCAGGTGTGGACGAATCTGCTCGACAACGCGATCGACGCGCTCGGCGACCGGGGCACGATCACGATCGCCACGCACCGCGACAACGACTGCGCGGTCGTCGAGATCACCGACGACGGGCCCGGCATCCCGCCCGAGCTGATCGACCGGATCTTCGACCCATTCTTCACCACCAAGGACGTCGGCCAGGGGACCGGGCTGGGCCTGGCCACGGCGCGCCGGATCGTGGTCGACCGCCACGACGGCTCGCTGACCGTGCACAGCCGGCCCGGGGAGACGACCTTCCGGGTCCGTCTGTCGCCGGCCAAGCAGTAACAGAACTTTCTTGAGCTCAGCCCGCGCAAGCTGTAAGAGTGCGGGGCGTTTCCACCGTCCGGCTGGGAGGTACAAATGAAGTTCGAGGTGGACGACGACAGCGGCGGCAAGCCGCGCTGGCGTCTGGTAGCAACCAACGGGCAGACCGTGGCCTCGTCGGGCGAGTCGTTCTCGAGTCAGTCCTCGGCCGTGGCCGCGGCGGAGAACTTCAAGTCCCGGGCGAGCTCGTTGAACTACGAGATCTACGCCGACCGATCCGACCAGCACCGCTGGCGAGCGAAGGCGAGCAACGGCCAGACCGTCGGCTCGGGCGGCGAGGCGTTCAGCAGCAAGTCAAACGCCCAGCGCGCGGCCGACAACGTCCGCGATAACGCCGGGACGGCCGACGGGCCCTAGGCGACCGCCGTCTCCGCGGCGGTCCGCGCGGCCTCGTGCCCGCGGATTAGGTCTGACGCCTTCTCGGCGAGCGCGATCGTCGGCGCGTTCGTGTTGCCGCGCGGAACCGCAGGCATCACCGACGCGTCGACCACGCGCAGTCCTTCCAGGCCTCGCACCCGCAGCTCGGGATCGACCACGGCGAGCGGGTCGACGCCCATCTTGCAGGTGCCGACCGGGTGGTAGATCGTCTGCATCGTCGCCCGGATGTAGGCGAGGATCTCCTCGTCGCTGTCGCCCTCGGGCGCGAACACGGGGCGCTGGGAGTAGCGAGCCAGCGGCTCGGTGTGGGCCATCTGCTCGCACAGCCGGACGCCCTCGATCATCGACCGGCGGTCGTCCTCCTCGGCCAGGTAGTTGTGGAGGATCAGCGGGCGCGCCAGCGGATCCGGTGAGACCACCGCGACCTGGCCGCGGCTGGCCGGCTTCAGCAGGCAGGCGCCGACCGCCCAGCCGTGGCTGGGCGGGGGCAGCAAGCCCTCGTCCATGAACAGCGCCGGCACCGAGTGGAACTGGATGTCCGGGGCGGGCAGACCGTCACGCGTGCGGTGAAAGCCGCCGGTCTCGGCGATGTTGGTCGTCAGCGGCCCCTGGCCCTGGGCGAACAGCGCCAGGTTCTCCTCGGTCATCGCGTCCTTGATGCTCACCGGTTCATCGGTGGCGTAGTTGACGCCGGCGTTCGGGTGATCGTGGAGGTTCAGGCCGACGCCCGGCAGCTCGTGCTCCGGCGCGATCTGCAGTGCCATCAGCTCGTCGGGCCGACCCACGCCCGAGTGAGTGAGGATCACGGGCGACAGGTACGCGCCCGCCGACAGGATCACCTCACGCTCGGCCGCATAGCTCTCTACCTCGTCGAGCTTGACGCCCTCGATCCCGGTGGCGCGGCCGTCCTCGAGCAGGACGCGGGTGACGTTGAAGTGGGTGATGACGTCAAGGTTGGGACGCTGCATCGCCGGATGCAGGTACGCCACGGCCGCCGAGCAGCGCATGCCGTTGCGGTGGGTCACCTGATACCAGCCGACGCCGTCCTGGCCGGCAGCGTTGAAGTCCGGGTTCTCAGGTAGGCCCGCGGCCAGCGCCGCCTCCAGCCACACGCCCGACAGGAAGCTGCGGGCGCGTCCGTCGGAGACCGACAGCGGGCCGCCGACGCCGTGGTACTCGTCGGCTCCGCGCTCGTTGTCCTCCGCGCGCTTGAAGTAGGGGAGCAGCTCGTCATAGCCCCAGCCCGCGCACCCGTATACATCGCGCCACTCGTCGTAGTCGACCTTGTTACCGCGGATGTAGACCATCGCGTTGATCGACGAAGAACCGCCGAGCACGCGGCCTCGGGGCAGGTAGATCCGCCGCCGGTCGGCGAACGGCTCGTGGTGGCTGGACAGGTCCCAGTCGTGGCGACTGCGATACAGCGCCGCATAGGCGGCCGGCATGTGGATCAGGTCATCGTCGTCGCGGCCCCCCGCCTCGACGAGCAGGACCTTGACCTCCGGGTCCTCGCTCAGGCGGTTGGCGAGCACGCAGCCCGCCGAGCCGGCGCCGACGATGATGTAGTCGTAGCTGTCCACAACTGCCCTCCGAGATCGCGGTCTGCCCCGATTCTCCCCTGCCCGGCGCCGAGGGGTCAAGCACTACTGAGGGGAGAGCACGCGCGGGGACCACGCCGGGAGCACTTCGCCGAGCGCCGCGAACGCCTCGCCGTCGAGCGAGCGGCCGGCGTCGCGGCCCATGATCTGGAGCACCTCGTCGGGGCCCAGCGCCGGGCGATAGGGCCGGTTGGCGCTGAGCGCCTCCGCCACGTCGGCGACCGCCAGGAGTCGCGAGGCGGGGTCGAGCTCGCGGGCAGTCAGTCCGGCGAAGTAGCCGCTGCCGTCCAACCGCTCGTGATGGGCGGCCGCGATCCGCGCCAGGTCGTGGAAGGCCGGGACGCGCGTGAGGATCTCCAGCGACCACCGCGGATGCGAGCGCATCACCGCCCACTCCTGGTCGGTCAGACCGTCGCGCTTGTCGAGGATCCGGTTGGAGATCCCGAGCTTGCCGATATCGTGCAGCAGCGCCGCACGGCGGACTGTCGCCAGCGCGCCAGGGTCGATCGCCAGCAGCGTCGCCAGCGAGACCGCGATCTCTGCCACCCCGGAGGAGTGCCGAGCGGTGTAGGGCGACTTCGCGTCGACCACTTGCGCGAATGCCTGGGCGACGCGGTCCAGCTGCTCGTCATCGGCGACCACCACGCGATCGGCCGGCTCCAGCGCCGACACCGACGGGATCCGCAGCGAGCCCCAGAACGCCTCGTCGTGCTGGAGCTTCACGAGCTCGTCGACCAGCGCCGGATCGAACCAGGTGCCGCGGCGCTTACGCCCGATCTCGGTGGCCGCCGCGGGGCCGCCGTGCTGCCAGTAGACCTCGGCGGTCTGGGCCAGGCAGATGATCCGGCCCACCGACGAGATCGCGTCGCCGGAGATGCCGCGGGGATAGCCACTGCCGTCCCAGTGCTCGTCGCCGTCGATGATCCCCTGCGCGGCCACGTCGCCGAGCCCGATCCCGCGGGCCACGTCGGCCCCGCGCTCGCAGCGCAGCGCGACCAGCGACCGGGCGCCCTCGCGGCCGGAGCGCAGCACGGCGCCGACATGGCGTGCCTTGCTGATCGGGGAGCCCCCGGGCGACGCGGTCCGCAGCAAATGAGCGAGCGCCTCGGTCGTGCTGCTGGTGTCGGTCAGCCGGCGGGTGCTCTTGACGGTCGCATCGTCGGCTCCGAACAGCGCGGATACGCGGGCAGCGTTCGATGAGCAGCCCGCGTCCTTGAGCAGCAGCGCGTAGAACGCCGACGAGCTGGTCGCCTCGTCGAGCCCGATCGCCTCGACCAACCGCATCCCGATCAGGCAGCTGCGCTCCGCGTGCCCGCGGGGCTGGCCCTCAGTGATGTCCAGCGCGTGCGAGAGCGCCGACAGCACCTCGGATAGGCGGAGCTCGATGCCGTTATTCGGTGGTGGATCGGTTGACCAGTCGGCGCCCATCGCCCGACAAGCATGCCGCACTCGTGGGCGTGACGGGCAACGCCGCGTTGCAAGCACGAAAACCCCTGCATAACACGTCAAATCCGACGCGCGGGCCGAGGCTTGCCGTGTGGTGCACGTATACGGTGCATAACGCGACACGGCTCGCCCAAATCCGGCGGCTTTGTCGCGTTATGCAGGTCCGGCCCGCTCGGCGCGTATCACGACTCGTCGCGCTCGCGCTCGCGCTCTCGCTTGCGCCAGCCCCCGGCGCGGTTGTTGGCGATGATCGCCCTGAACATGGCCTTCAGCGCCGGTGCGTTGATCTGCTCGTCACGCCGGATCGCGACCGTCCGGGCGGTCTTGTTGTCGTGCCCGGAGGTGATGATCCCGTCGGGGTCGGGCACGATCGCGCCGTCGTACAGGAACACGTTGACGTGGTCCTTGGCGGCCAGCAGGGCGCAGACGTTTCCCTCGAGCACGAAGTACGGCCGGACCCGGCGCTTGATCGTCTCGACCACCTCGGGATCGGCGGCGTGGATCAGGTCGCGAACCTCGTGACAGATCGCCCGTTGCCACTCGGGCAGCCCGTCGATGTACTCGTCGACCCGCGGATCGACCTCGTAGCTCAACGCTCGAGCTCGCCCCGCTCTCCGGCGCGGCGCCGCTCCTTCTGGCGCTTGCGCTCGGCGCGCGACAGCTTCGGGCCCTGCCTGACGTCCGTCCCACCCATGATCGAGATCAACCGCAGATGGATCACCGGGGCCCCCAGCGGCGGTGGTGCGTCGTCGAGCTCGACGTCGTTGCCGCCCATCAGGCCGAGCTTGGAGACCTGGACGTCGACGCCCTTGGGCACGTAAATCTCGGAACCGCCCATCAACGAGAACACCGTGATCGTGACCTCGCGGTCTGACAGCTCGGCCTGGTTGAGGTCGAGATCGCTGCCGCCCATGATGTTGATCACCTTGCAGTGCTTGGCCACGCGCCAGCGGCCCTTGCGGTCGTTGCCTCCCATGATCGAGAGGATCGTGCCGGTGCCGCCTTCGCCCGGCCGCACGGTCACCCCGCTCGCGGGTTGCGCGGTGACCGCCTCCGCGGGCGTGAGATCGGCGATCAGCGGCCGCAGCTCGGCGACGGTCTTGGTCGCATAGACCCGCTGCAGGCGGTCGTCGAGCTCGTCCACGTCGAGCCGGCCGTCGCCCGCCGCCTGACGGAGGATGTCGACCACGCGCTCACGGTCGGCGTCGGACGCGCGCAGCGCCGGCGGGCCGCCGCTGCCGGAGGTGGTCTCGGCGTCTGGCTGACGGGGGGTGAGATCGCTCATCGGACGAGCCGCGCCGGGCGCGGTCAGCCGATGATAAAGCGGCGCCCGAGATGCGTCAGGGCGCCCCCGGCGCCGAGCCTTCACCCTCCTGGATCGCTTGCCGGACCCCGGGCGGATCCGGCGAGCCCTGGTTGGAGGCGGCCGCGGTCGCCACGTCCCGCGGATACGTCGAGCGCGCCTTCAGCAGGAACACCCCGGCGGCCGCGATCGTGCTCACCATCAGCAGGAAGCTGATCTCGAGCCCCCGGGCGGTGCTCGCGGAGATCACCCCGGTGTGCGTCCCGACCGGCGCCTGCGCAGGTGCGATTCCGGCGATCAGCTGCGACAGGCCGCCGAACACCACCGGGGCGAGCGCCTGCGCCAGCGACCGCAGGACCGTGCGGGTGCTCTCCGCTCGCCCCCACAACCCTGCCGGCATGATGTCCAACCGCGCGGCGTCCAGCGGCGGGTTGGCGGCCGACAGCAGCGCCGCGCCGCCGACGTCGAACCACAGCGCCGGGGTCAGATGACTGCTGAGGATCCCGGGAATCAGCAACGCCGCCGCCCCGAAATAGCACAGCGCCGGCACCCACACCCGTGCCTCGAGATGCCCCGCACGGACCATCGCGTCGGTCACCCGCCCGCTGACCAGCGTGCCGACCAGCGCGCCGAGGACGAGCATCGCCAGCACCAGCTCGGCGCTCGCCTGGCTGGCGTGGTAGTGCCCGCGGACGAACAGCAGCGCGAACGTCTGCAGCCCCGCGAAGAAGAAGTAGCCCAGCGACGAGCTGATGATCATCAGCACGTTGGTCGGGATCGAGAGGATGTACTTCACCGCCTTGATCAGGCCCATCTCGCGGGGGTCCTCGTCGAGCACGAGCTCTGGATCCGGCTCGGCCCCCAGCCGGATCGCCGCCTGGTGGGCGAGGTCGTCAGGCGGCGGGGGCGCGTCGGCCTCGGCCCGGTCGCGCGGCGGCTTCGAGGCGGACTCCGCCACCGATGCGCTCAGGTCCTCGACGCCCGGCTCCAGCCAGCTCTGACCGCCCCGCAGCGGCTCGGGGACGGTCCGGTACAGCTCGCGCGCGAGGAAGAACCCGGGGATCGCCAGCAGCACGAACGCGGCTCGCCAGTCGATCAGGCTGGCCACCGAGCTGCTGACGATGAACCCGAACGCGGTCCCGGCGATCTCCCCGCCCAGGATGTAGGCATAGACCCGGCCTCGCTCCCGCGCGGGGAAGTAGTCGCCGGTCAGCGACGCGATCGCCGGCCCGGCAGTCGCGGTGACCGCTCCGAGCAGCAGCCGCGTCAGCAGCAGCCCCGAGTAGCTGCCGGCGAACGCGCTCAGCAGCGAGGCGACGCTCCACAGCAGGATGCTGAGCGACAGCACCGGGATTCGCTTGATCCGGTCGACGAGCAGCCCGACCGGGATCGTGAACACGGCCCCGACCAGCAGGGCGGCCGAGCTGAGCAGCCCGATCTTGGTGTTGCCGATATGCAGCGCGTGCTCGAGCTGAGGCGCGATTGCGCCCACCGTCGCCGTATCGGCGCCGTTGAGCGCGAGCACGGCACCGAACAGGGCGATCACCCGCGCCCGCGCCGGGCCGCCGACGCGCTTGACGAACTCTCCCCTGAGCACCCGGCCCGTCCACCGCGTGCCGCGGGCCGCGGCGAGCCCTCCGCGGGCGGCGGCGTCCCGGGCGGTCACGGCGCGATCAGGTGGCTCAGGTCATCGACTCCGGATTTCCCCACGCCAATCATCGGAACTACAGACACTCCAAGGAGTATTCCCGACTGCGCCAGCCGACTCCCGTCGGGCCGTCCGCGGTCAGACCTGGGCGGTGTGCGAAGCTGCACCGCATGGAGCTCGGACGGTTCGGGATCTGGACGACCTACCGGGTGATCGACCAGGAGCAGGCGGGCGACGCTGCGCGGCTACTCGAGGAGCTCGGGTTCGGCACGGTCTGGCTGGGGGGATCCCAGCAGCTGCCGGCGCTCCGGCCGCTGCTGGAGGCGACCGACCGGATGGTCGCGGCCACCGGCATCCTCAACGTGTGGCAGAGCGACCCCGCCCAGGTCGATCGCGATTTCGCCGAGCTCGACGCGGACTTCCCGGGCCGCCTGCTGCTGGGGATCGGGATCGGCCATCCCGAGGCCACCAGCCAGTACGACCGACCGCTGACCGCGATGCGGGAATTTCTCGACGGCGTCGATGCAGCGGCCGAGCCGGTGCCGGTCCAGCGGCGCTGCCTGGCGGCGCTGGGCCCCAAGATGCTCGACCTCAGCGCCGAGCGCTCGCTGGGAGCGCACTCCTATTTCGTCCCGGTCGCGCACACCCGAGCGGCCCGACAACGGCTCGGCCCGTCGCCGCTGCTCGCCCCCGAGATGGCCTGCGTGCTCGACGACGACCCCGAGTCCGGCCGGGCCACGGCGCGCACGTACGCGGAGCTGTACCTGGGCCTGCGCAACTACACGAACAACCTCCTCAACCACGGCTTCGACGAGCGCGACATCGCCGACGGCGGCTCGGACCGGCTGATCGACGCCGTCGTACCCCAGGGAGACGCCGAGCGGATCGCGGCGATCGCGCTCGAGCACCTGGATGCAGGGGCCAACCACGTGTGCCTGCAGACCGCCGGCGTCGAGGGGATCCCGCGCGCCGAGTGGACCGCGCTCGCGGCCGCGCTCGGCATCAAGCCCTCGTGAGCGCCTTAGTAGCGGGGGTTGGCAGTCCCCCAGATCCGGCCGCGGCCCCGGAATCTGGCCAAACCGACCGGCTGGACGGACCGGATCGACTCATCGCGGATCCGCTTGGTCCCCCAGGGGAAGTAGTAGCCCCGGATCGAGAGCGCGTCGCCGCTGCAGGTGATCCACTTGTCTTTGTAGAGCTTCGGCATTTGTCTGATACCTCCGGTGTCTTGTCTCCCCTGGGCGTCGCGAGTCATGAATTCGGTGGCTTGACTGCCATCCAATTTATGAATCGGGGCATTAGTTGGACTCGGACGGCAAGATGAAGAAGCCGGCCACGCGCTCGTCGGCGTCGAAGGCGACGCGGCCGGTGGCCTGGCCCCGCTCGAACGCGATCGGGACGTCCACGACGGTGTAGCCGCTGCGGACCGACACCGCCCCGGTCCCCAACTCGACGGACTCGCCGGCGGTCTGCCGGGTCTGGCCGCGCACGACCTCGAGCATCTCGACCGTGCACTGCTCGACCATCCGCGCATCGAAGTCCCGTCGCACCTCGTCGTAGCGCTCGTGCAGCCAGTCGTCAAGGATCGTGGTGGCCTTGTCCGCCGCGCCCGGGATCGGCTTCATCACTCCCCCCTCTGCTCGCGGATCGTCAGTCGCTCCCCCGAAGCGCTGAAACGCCGCCTGACGCGTGACGTGCAGCACCTCCCCGATCTGCGCCCACGTACGCCCCTCGGCCCGCGCCTGGCGGACGAGCGTGTGCAAGATGTCGTTGACGATTAGGTCGAGTGTGCGCGTGGCCGACACCGCGGCCATCACCGACGGACCGTCGCCCGCACCCGCACCCGTACCGCGGAGCACGCGGCTGACAAGCTCCGCGTTGGTCGTCAGCACCAGGCCCATCACCTCGCGCTCGCCGTCGCTGGTCACGACTCGATTCCCACGTTCGAGGCCACTTTTGTCAATATACCCTTTACAAGCGCGTTGTCAACCTCGCCTTTACAGACAGGAGCCCGCCATGTCCGACGGCCGCCCTCCGTTCCCGCCGTTCAACGCCGAGACCGCCGCCCAGAAGGTCCAGGCCGCCGAGGACGCGTGGAACACCACCGACCCCGAGCGCGTCTCGCTGGCCTACAGCGAGGACTCGGTATGGCGCAACCGGCACCAGTTCTTCACCGGGCGTGAGGCGATCGTGGCGTTCCTCACGCAGAAGTGGGAGCGGGAGCTCGACTACGCCCTGCGTAAGAACCTGTGGGCGTTCGAGGGCAACCGGATCGCGGTCCGCTTCCAGTACGAGAGCCACGACCCCGCCGGGAACTGGTGGCGTTCGTACGGCAACGAGCTGTGGGAGTTCAACGACTCCGGCCTGATGGTCAGGCGCGAGGCATCGATCAACGACGTCGCGATCGAGGAGCGCGACCGGCGCATCTTCGGCCCCCGCGGCGACGACGAGCGCGGCGTCGAGCTCCCCGTCCACTGACCGCGACCCGGATCGGCGAGGGCCTTGGCTACTTCGGCGCTCCCCGGCGATCGACCGGCTCGAGGACTACGACGAACACCGCCGTCCGGCCGGCCTGTACGCCCGCTCGGAGCTCGGGGTGAAGCCGGTCGACGGCGGCGAGTCGCGCGTCGCCGTCGCCTACGTGGTCAGAGAGCCCGAGCCGTGGCGAGCGCTGGCCGCACTCCGGCCCTCACGACGTGATCGACCCGCTTGCGCCGGTCAGGTGACGGCTGCGCTCAGACGAGCGATCCGGCTCGGAGCCTGACCCTGACCGTCACCCGAGCCGGCCGGGTCGGCGCGGCCAGCGACAGGAAGTCGCGCGCGGGACCGCGGTGATCGCAGTAAGGGCAGATCAGCTCGGCGGCGATCGGCACCGACCCCGGCCCGATCGCGATCGGAGCGTCGCACCGGCCGCAGGCGAGCGTGCCGGTGCCGAGCCGGGTCGAGCGGATCGAGCGCCGCTTCTCCTCGTGCCCGACGGCGACCCGGGCCTGCAGCGGCCCCGTCGACGAGAACGATCCCCCGACACCGCGAATGGAGCTCATGCTCTCAAGTCTAGGTCGCGACCCATTCGCGCCCGAACCAGCGCTTGGCGCGGCTGCTGCCGAACTCGGCCTTGTCGGCCATCAGTTCCTCGGACGGACCGATGAGCGCCCCGGTCCGCTTCTCGCCGAAGAACGTCACGTCGACGGTCGCGATCTGGTTGCGGCCGAACTCCAGGTAGCAGATGCCGCGCCCGCCGTACTCGGCCGAGCTGCTCGTGCCGTTGATCTCGGCAGCGATGCGCTGAGCCGCCACCGCGGCGTGGCCCTCGGCGAACACGCCCGCCCGGGGAGTCCCAACCGCAGCCACGTCGCCGATCGCGTACACGCGCTCGAACGAGGTCTCGAGCGTCAGCGGATTCACCGCAATCCACCCGTTCTCGGTCATCCCCGAGTCCACGACCACCTCGGGGGCTCGATGCACGGGCACGCCGAGGAACAGGTCGTAGGGCATCTCGCCGCCGTCGCGCAGCGTGGCCACGTTGCGTGCGGGGTCGAGCTCGGACACCTCACGGCGCGGGTGCCACTCGATCTCGCGCTCGGCGAACGCGCTGATCAGTGCCTCCGACGCGTCAGGCGACGGCGGGATCGGACGCCCGAAATCGACCACCAGTGCGATCTCGGACTTGTCGCGCAGACCGCGGTCGAGCAAGTACTGATTCATCAGCAGCACGGTCTCGCTCGGGGCGGGCGGGCATTTGTACGGCGTCGAGAGGACGCCGACCACGACCCGGCCACCCTCGAAGCGCTCGATCGCGTCGCGCGTCGCGAACGCACCGCCCACGGTGTAGAAGTCGTGGCCTCCCTCGAGCAACCCTGGCGTGGCGGCCGGGTCGAGGTCCGCCCCGAGCGCAACGACCAGGTAGTCGCCCTCGAACGGGCCTGCGTCGGTCTCCACGCGCCGGGCGCCTGGATCGATTGAGCGGATCGTCGTCTGCACGAACTGCACGCCCGGCTTGACGATGTCGCGATACGGATGGCGGACGTGGTCTGGAATGGTTCGGCCGAACATGACGTCCAGCTTCGAGAACCCGAACACGAACGCGTCGCTCTGATCGATCAGAACGATCTCGACGCGGTCCCCGAACTCATCCGACAATCTGCTCGTGAGCTCCAGCCCGCCGAACCCGGCCCCTAGCACCACTATCCGCACTGCCCAAGACCATATCCGTTCGCACTCCTCGGGGTCGCGGCAAGCGCCCAAGGTGCTCCGCGCCGAACGCCTGACGGTCGCACGCGGGCGTCGGGTGCTGCTCGAGGGCCAAGCTCGACGCGGATCTGGCCTTGGGGCAGCCGGTCGAGGCGCGGCGGTCATCTACACCGACCACAGCGGCGCCGGCGCGTTGTCGGCCACGCGCTCGCTCGCGCTCGGAGCGCCCGGCGATGCTTCCCCGGCCTCCCCTGAGGCCGAGCCGGTCCCGGCCGCTGCTCGGATCGAACTGGTGCGCGGGAGCGATCGGGCCGCGCTGACGGTCGACGACCCCGAGCTTGCTGCCAGGCTGGCCGAAGGCTGGCGGATCGATCGCGCGGAGCCGCTGCCGTGAGGTACGCGTCGGCCCAGCTGTCGCCTGCGATTTCGGGCCGGCGCCTGCTGGCGCCGGCCACGCTGACGCTGTTCACGGTGACCGGCGTGTACGCGTACCGGCCCAACCCGGTTCAGGGAAGCTTCGCGGTCACCGCCCGGGCGCTCGACGGGACGCCGGCCGACGCGGTCTCGGGCCGCCTGGCCGCGGCCTGCGCGGTGACGCTTGTCGAGGCGGCCGCGCTCGCCTACGGGGCCCGGCGGCTCGCCAGGTGGCGCGGCTGAGTAGGCATCACGAGAGCCGCAGCCTGAAGCCGCCGTCGGAGTCCACGATCGTCACGTTTGCGCTGGCGTGGCCGGTGGTGTTCTCGACCACCTTGCAGTCGAACCGGTGGCCGATCACGACCGGGACGTGCTCGGGGCAGACCGCGCTGGAGGGGATTCCCCGCTGGGCCAGCGTGGTCACGATCCCCCGCTCGACGTTGTCGGCGAACATCTCGTCGGCGACGAGGTGGACCGTGCCCTTGTCGTCGAGCTGGGTGGCCCGCATCCGGACGACGTGGCCCCCCCGGTTGGTCGCCGTGCACCGAACCACCACGCCCTTGCCGAGCTTGGCGTGCTGAGGACAGCTGACCGATTGCACCTGGAAGCCGGGATGCTGATCGAGCCTGACGCGGATCATCCTGGCCAGCTGAGAGGTGTCGTAGCCGGGCGAGCCAGAGCCACTACCGCCGCAGGCGGCGAGCGCCAGCGCGAGCACGGCGGCGATCAGGGCGCAGCGAAGCATGGTCGTGCGTGCAGGACGCGGCGCCGGGCCCCAACCTTCCGGACGGTCAGCCGATGTCACGCCGGCGGTCCACCAGCACGGCCGAGACGACGAACAGCAGCGTCCAGGCAAGCAGCACCGCAACCGCGACCGCCCACGGCAGCGTCTGGCCCCCGGTGTCGCCGGCGATCGCGGTGGCGGACTGTCCGATCGTGAACTTCGAGATCGAGCCGACGAGGTTCGACAGTGGCTCGATGATGAAGATCCACACCAGCGACCCGATCACGGCCGCAATCTGATTGCCGACCAGCGTGCCGACGCCGACGCCGAGGATCGTGCTGAGCACGATCGTCAGCAGCCCGCCGCCGGCCGCGCGCAGATAGTCGATCCCGCGCAGGCTCGGTCCGGCCTGACCGGACAGCAGCGGCAGCCCGATCGCGAACGCGACCGCGGTCATCACCAGGCCGATGATCAGCCCGGCCAGCGCGTAGGCGACGATCCGCGAGCTCAGCAGGCGCCCCCGGGCCGGCGCGACCAGCAGCGCCGGAGCGAGCGTCCGGTGGCGGTACTCGGCGCCCGCGCCAACGACGCCGAACAGCAGCAGCAGCGCGGAGATCGTGCTCCCAACGGCGAGCGCCGCGCGCTTGTCTGGGATCGTCTTCGGATTTCCGGCGAGCACGGTGATCAACACGATCGCGAGCGTCGCCAGCGCCACACCGGCGGCGAACCCGAGCGCCGTGCGCGTGGTCCGCAGCTTGATCAGCTCTCCGCGGATCAGGCGGCTCACGGCGCCGGCTCGTCCGCCGTCAGCCTGAAGAACACGTCCTCGAGCGACGCCGTCTCTAGCGTGAGCTCGTGCAACGGGACGCCGATCGAGAACGCCAGCTCGCCGACCTGCTCGGTGGTCCGGCCCTTGATCTCGAGCGCATCTCCGTTCCCCGCCACGTCGGCGCCGTCGCGCTCGAGCGCGGCCGCCAGCTCGGCGGCGCGCGGCGACCGCACCCGCACCGCTCCCTCGGTGACCAAGCCGCCGATCGGGCCGCTCGTGACGAGGCGGCCGTGGTTGATCACGATCACGTCGTCGACGGTCTGCTGGACCTCCGCCAGCACGTGGCTGGAGACGAGCACTGTCCGCCCCTCCGAGGCGACGCCGCGGAGGAAGTCGCGCAGCCAGCGGATGCCCTGGGGGTCGAGGCCGTTGGCGGGCTCGTCGAGCACCAGCACCTCGGGATCGCCCAGCAGCGCGGCGGCCAGCCCCAGCCGCTGGCGCATCCCGGTCGAGTAACCGCCGGCGCGTCGGTTGGCCGCATGGCGCATTTCGACAAGCTCGAGCACCTCGTCGACCCGCGCTCCGGGCAGTCCGGCGAGCGCCGCGAGCGCGCGCAGATGGTTGCGTCCCGAGCGGCCGGGGTGCATCCCGCAGATTTCCAGATTGGCCCCCACCGACCGGGCCGGGTCAGGCAGCGCCGTGAACGGCCGCCCCAGGATCGTGGCCCCGCCCGCCGTCGGCCTGGCCAGCCCCAGGACCATGCGGAGGGTCGTCGTCTTGCCCGCGCCGTTGGGCCCGAGAAACGCGGTGATCGCGCCCGCGCCGACCGAGAACGAGAGGTCGTCGACCGCCGTGACCGCGCCGTAGCGCTTGGTCAGGCCTTCGGCGACGATCGACCGGCTCGAATCTTGCGTTTCGGCCACGGCCCGAAACCGTAGCCTCCCCCGGCTCAGCCCGGGGGCTGGGCCAGTGGGCCGCAACGCACGCAGCGCGCGGTCCACCCCAGCGGCAGCACCTGGACCACGAGCTTTCGCCCGCACTCGGCGCAGAAGCGAGGCGGGTCGGTCGCGGCCCTGCGAGCTTGGCACCGGGCGTGGTCTGACTCCGCGAGCGGCCGTCCGCAGCCGTCGCAGTAGGGCCCTTCGGTCATGCCGGCGCGGAGCGCTCCTTGATCGGCATCGCGAGCTCCGCGAGCAGGTCGAGGTCCTCGTCGGGCTGCCTGCCCAGGGTCGTCAGGTAGTTGCCGACGATCAGAGCGTTGATCCCGCCGAGGATGCCCTGGCGAGCGCCGTCATCGCCCAAAGTCAGCTCACGGCCGCCCGCGAACCGCAGGACGGTGCGCGGGAGGGCGAGCCGGAACGCCGCCACCGCGCGCAGCGCGTCGGTCGCGTCGACCGGCTCCATCGTCGCAAACGGCGTGCCCGGCCGCGGGTCCAGGAAGTTCATCGGCACCTCGTCGGGGTCCAGCTCGGCCAGCTGCAGCGCCAGCTCGGCGCGCTGCTCCACCGTCTCACCCATCCCGATGATCGCGCCGCAGCACACCTCCATCCCGTGCGCGCGCACCAGCTGGAGCGTGTCCCAGCGCTCTTCCCAGGTGTGGGTGGTAACGACCTGAGGGAAGTAGGAGCGCGCGGTCTCGAGGTTGTGGTTGTAGCGGTGCACGCCGATCGCGGCGAGCTCCAGTGCCTGCTCGGGGTCGAGGATCCCCAGCGAGCACGCCACGTTGATCTCGACCTCGTCCTGGATCGCCTTGATCCCGTCGCGAACCTGGGCCATCAGTCGCGCGTCCGGGCCGCGGACGGCCGCGACGATGCAGAACTCGCTGGCGCCGGTCTGCGCCGTCTGGCGGGCGGCCTGCACCAGCGACGGGATGTCCAGCCGCGTCGCCCGGACGGTCGTGTCGAACCGGCCCGACTGCGAGCAGAAGTGGCAGTCCTCGGGGCAGCCGCCGGTCTTGACGCTGACGATTCCCTCGACCTCGACCTCGGGCCCGCACCAGCGCAGCCGGACCTCGTGGGCCAGCGCGAGCGCCTCGCCCAGTCGGCCCTCATCGAGCGTCAGCACGCCGACCACGGATGGCTCGTCGAGCCCGCGCCCGGTGTTCAGAACGGTCTCGCGCGCATGCTCGAGGACGTCAGTCACGGGCGAGATTGTTTCAGTTGCAGCCGTCGTCGGCGGGCGCCGGCGCGACGTCGCCGGTCACGCCCGCGGCGGCGCGGTGATATACCGCGTGCGCGTGGCCTGCGATCACCGGGCTGCTCGATGTGCTGTCGATGCAGCCACCGTCGTTCAGTCCGCCGATCACGCCGACGATCTCCGGCCCGTGCGCGGTGGCGTGCAGCCACGGGGACCCGCTGGTCCCGCCCACGTAGCCCCTGCAGTCAAACGACGGAAAGCCGTGAGTGAGATAGATCTTGGCCGTGCAGGTGATCGGGTCGTTGTTCGCGCCGGCCGGGTACCCGGTGAGCGTGACCCGCTCGCCGCTGACCGCGGTCGACCCGAGCCGGTAGCCGCCGGTCACGCGCTGGATCTCGGTCAGCTTCCCGTGGATTCGCCGGGGCGCAACCGTGAGGAACGCGACGTCGTCGTGCGGATCCTGACGCCTGACCCAGGCGGGCGTCAGATGCACCGCAGTTACCCGCCAGCGACCGAACGGCGCCCGTCCTTCGTGCTCGTCGGGCACGAATGCCATCCCCGCACCACTGCCGGAAACACAATGTGCGGCGGTGACAAGCGTGTTCTGACCGGGGCTGTCGACCACGCCGGCGGTACACATGTGGCGCGCCGCGGCGGAGTTGGGGTACAGGGCGCCGACCTCCGGCACCCCGTTCGTCGTCCTCGACTTCGGGACCGCCGCGCGCGCGTGGCCGCGCGCCGACAGCGAGGCACGCACCATCAGCCCCAGCGCAGCCGCTGGCACCGCCAGCCCGGCCAAAACAACGGTGGCCGCTGCAGACATCCGGCGATTGAACCTCATCGCCGCAAGCTAAGCAGACGCGTGTCTGCTCAGCGTCTAGTGTCCTAAACGCGACACCCTTCAGGCGAGCGGGTGGTGGAAGTCGTGGCTGGCCATGATCAGCATCTGGTCGACGTGGGGCGTCCAGGTCTTCCAGCTGTGGCCACCCGGATAGACCGCCCACGACGCGCGTGCACCCGCGGCCCTGAGCGCCGCCGCCATCGTCGGAATCTGGGATGTCTCGGCGTCATCGCGCCCGCCGTAGATGAAGATACGCAGCGGGAACCGCTGGAGCGTGCGGCCCATCGTGCGGACGTAGTCCAGCGGGCTGTTGTAGGTCATCACCGCTCGGCCGGCGTCGGCGAACACGCCGTTGTGGGTCTCCACGAAGTAGCCGGACCAGACCTGGATCAGGCCGAACATCGCGTCTTGGTGCAAGCCGACGTTCGCCGCACCGTATGCGCCGGCCGACAGGCCGGCGATCGCGCGGTCCTGACGCTCGGGCAGCGTGGCGAACCGGTGATCGACATCCCGGACGACGTCGGTGACGTAGTCCTCGTAGTTGCCCGAAGGGGTGTTGGCCCACTCCGAATCGCTCGCGCTGCGACCGTCGATGCGCCCATCCGGAAACACGAGGATCATCGGCGCCACCCGCCGTTCGCGGATCAGCCGCTCGAGCCTGACTTCGACGTTGGCGTTGACCGTGAACGCGACGGGCCTGCCCGGCATCCCATGCAGCATGTAGAAGACCGGAAGGCGATCGGCGGCCGAGTACCCGGCGGGGAGATAGACGAGGTAGTCGGCCTGCTTGCCGAGCGTCTTCGAGTAGAAGTGCACGGTCGTCAGGGTGCCGCCGGTTTCGCTGTCGATCCGCGCCTCCAGAGCCGCTGCGATCTGGCGACCGGACCCGAGCTTCAAAGCGCCGGCGGGGGCGCCGGAGACGGTCACGTGGCGCAGGCTTGCGCTGGCGCCACACATCGAAAGGCCGACCGCGACCACCGCCCCGACCCCGACCAGCGCGGCGATCGTGAACCGGCGGCCAGGAGGGATCATGGGCGGGCGAAGACGGTGTGACCAGGCTCTCATGCCACTAAGAGGTGCACGGTAGGGCCACAGCCTGAGATTTCCCTGAGCGTGAGCGCGGACGACGAGCGTTGGTGGCGTTAGCCTTGATCGTGTGAGTGAGTTGTCGACCCATGAGCGTGTCAGCCGGTCTTGCTCCGGTTCGGTCGGTCGCGGTATGGGGCGTGCGTTGGGCGTGATCGTGGCGGCGATCGGCGCGGGGTTGTTGGTCGCGCCGGACGCGTTCGCGCGTGCCGGGGGCGGCAGCTCGGGCTTTGGCCGCGGCGGCGGCGGCGGCAGCTTTGGCCGCGGGTTCGGTCGCGGGCATTTCTTTTTCATCCCGGTCGGCGGCGGTGGCGGCGTGTTGGTGTTGATCTTGATCCTGGTGCTGGTGTTCGTCGTGCTGCCGCGGACGCTGAGGTGGTGGCAGGGTCAGCAGAGCGCCGGGATGGCGTCGCGACGGCGCGTCGCCGCCCGTGAGCGGCAGGTGGAGCTGGCGGCCGCCGAGGCCGCCGACGACGACGCGGCGTTTGCCCCCGAGCAGGTTCGCTCGCAGGCGGCGAGGTTGTTCGTGGAGATTCAGTCGGCGTGGGACGCGGGCGATCGAGTCCGACTGCGTGGGCTTGTCGCGCCGGAGCTGCTGGCCGAATGGGAGCGGCGTCTGGATGATTTTGATCGCAAGGGCTGGCGTAACCGGGTGCGGCCGCTCGGCGAACCATCGATCGAATACGTGGGACTGACCAACCGGGGCGAGGATCGCTCCGACCGGGTGGTGGTGCGGGTCGAGGCGCGGCTCAGCGATTACGTCGAGGACGCCTACGGCCAGCGCGTCGGCCGCGTCGACGCCGTCGGCGACACGACCTGGGTGCGGGAGTTCTGGACGCTGGTCAAGCGCGACGGGCGTTGGATTCTTCAGTCGATCGAACAGGGCGCCGAGGGTTCCCACCGGCTGAGCGAAGATCTCGTGGCCACCCCGTGGGCCGACGAGCAGGCGATGCGCGACGAGGCGTTGGTCCAGGGCGCGGTGCAAGACGCCGTGCCCGAGGGAACGAAGGTCGCCGAGGTCGCCGATCTCGACTACGAGGGTGATGGGCGCGCCGCGGCGCTCGATTTGTCGCTCGCCGATGGGCGCTTCGCGCCCGATGTGCTCGAGATCGCCGCCCGACGTGCTGTCGCCGCATGGGTCGATGCGGTGGACGGCGACGATGGACCGCTGCTGGGGCTCTCGCATCGCGACGCCGCGCGCGAGCTGCTGCATCCCGGGGACCCAAGCGAGCGCACCCGCCTGGTCGTGCGCGGCCTCGACGTGCGTCACATCTCAATCGTCTCGCTCGACGCCGGCTCAGAGCCCGCGACGATGACGATCGAGGTCGAGCTCGCGGGCCGACGCTACCTCGAGGACCGCGACACCGCGGCGGTCGTCGCCGGAAGCCAATCGCGAGCGGTCAAGTTCACCGAACGTTGGACGCTCGCTCTCGACGGACCCGACGAGCAGCCCTGGCTGATAACGGCCGTCCGCGCGCCCGCGGGACGACCCTAGACTCCGCGTCAGATCTCGATGGCCGAGCCGAGGAGCACAGTGCGATGGCGCGGCAGCTTGAAGTAGTCGACGGCGTCGGCGGCGATGTGGGCTGTGGCGAGGAACAGGCGCTTGCGCCACGGCGCCATCCCCGGCGCGTTGGTCTGGACGATTTCGATCTTCGAGAGGAAGTAGGTGACGTCGTCGAGGTGGATCGGCGTCTCACACCCGGCGGCGGCGATCTGCCGTACCAGCGCCGGCACGTCCGTCATCTCTTGAAACCCGTAGCGAGCGATGACGAGGCTGATCCCGTCGTCGCGGTGGTGCAGGTCATCGATCGTCAGGCGCTCCTCGTCGGCGACGTAGGGAACCGGTTCGGTTTCGATCGAGAGGATCACGACGGATTCGTGCAACGTCCGGTTGTGCTCGACGTTCTCGCGCATCGCGAGCGGCGTGGTGGCCGTGTTGCGGTTGAGGAACACTGCCGTCCCGGGCACGCGGATCACCGCCGGCTGGCTGATCCTCAGGATCTCGATGAACTCACTCAGCGAGCCCTCCTCTCGCTCCCGGTTGCGGGTCACGATGCGGCGACCGAGCTGCCAGGTTGAGAGCACGGTGTACACGCCGACGCCCACCATGATCGGCAGCCATCCGCCGGTGAAGATCTTCACCAGGTTCGCGCCCAGGAAGGCGACGTCGACGACGCCGAACAGGGCCCCCGCGAGGACGATCTGCCAAATCCGCCAATGCCCCCAGACCCTCGCGAGCACGAGGAACAGCACGAGCGTGATCGTGATCGTCCCGGTCACCGCGATCCCGTACGCGGAGGCGAGCTTCTGAGAGCGCTGGAACGCGAACACGAGGATCAGCACCGCCGCAAACAGCGTCCAGTTGACGAACGGGACGTAAATCTGCCCTTGAACGTGCGAGGTATGGACGATCCGCAACCTCGGCAGGTAGCCGAGCTGCACCGCTTGGTGCGTGACCGAGAACGCGCCCGAGATGACCGCCTGCGACGCGATCACGGTGGCAACACAGGCGAGGGCGACCATCGGCACGCGTAACGCGTGCGGGACGAGCAGATAGAACGGATTGGCCACGCCGGCCGGATGCTCGAGGATGTTCGCGCCCTGCCCGAGGTAGTTGAGCGTCAGTGCCGGGAACGCAACGATCAGCCAGGCGCGCCGGATCGGCCCGCGGCCGAAGTGACCCATGTCCGCATACAGCGCCTCGGCGCCCGTGACCGCAAGCACGACTCCGCCAAGCGCGAGGAACGCGGTCAGACCATCATGGCCGAAGAACCGCGCCGCGTACGTAGGCGAAAGCGCGCGCAAGATCTCCGGGTGCGCGGTGATCCCGTGCACGCCAAGCGCCGCGAGTACCGCGAACCACACCAGCATCACGGGACCGAACAGCCGGCCGACGGTCCCGGTCCCGCGGCGCTGCAGCGCGAACAACCCGATCAGAATCGCGGCCGCGATCGGGACGACGAGATTGTCCAGCGACGGCTGCACGACCTCAACGCCTTCGACCGCCGAGAGGACCGAGATCGCCGGCGTGATCATCGAGTCACCGAAAAAAAGCGACGCGCCAAAGATCCCGAGCGCGACGAGGCCGGCGAGCCACGCGGCGCCGCGGTTCCCGGCCCGCCGCAGCAGCAGCGCGATCAGCGCCATGATGCCGCCCTCGCCGTCGTTGTCCGAGCGCATCACGAACACGACGTACTTCAGCGTGACGATGATCACGACCGCCCAGAAGATCAGCGAGATCACTCCGAACACCGACGTGGCATCGACCGCAACCGGCCGCGTGGCATCCCGGCTGTAGACCGCCTGGACGGTGTACAAGGGGCTCGTGCCGATGTCACCGAAAACGACGCCCAGGGCGCCGAGCGCCAGCGCGGTCTTCCCGAGTTGCGTGACCTCCGCCATGCTGCGGGACAGTAGCCTGGTCAGCGATGTCTGCCGAAACCAACGGCGACCCCGTCGTGATCGTCGGCGGTGGCGTGGCAGGAGGCAATACCGCGGCCACGCTGCGTGACGAGGGGTTCCTCGGGAGGGTTGTAGTCGTCGGCCGAGAGCCGGGAATTCCGTTCGGCCGACCTCCGCTGTCCAAAACGTACCTGCGCTCTGAGGAGGATCTCGACGACTGGTACGTCAAGCCGCCGGGTTGGTTCGAGGAGCATGACGTCGAGCGACTAGTGGAGGTCGGCGTCGTTGAGATCGACCCCGTCGCTCACTCGGTGGTGCTCGATTCGGGCCAAGCGCTCGGATACCACCAGCTCGTGATCGCTACCGGCGGCCGGAACCGTCGGCTCGAGGTGCCGGGCGCAGACTTGTCAGGGATCCATTATCTGCGCACGCTCGCCGAGTGCCAGGCGATCAAGCTGGAGGTGGAGGCGGGCCGGCGCGCGGTGGTAGTGGGGATGGGGTTCATCGGTTGCGAGGTGGCTGCGTCTCTGAGGCAGTTAGGCGTACATGTGACCGCGATCTTCCCGGGTCGAGCACCCCTCGAGAGGGTTCTGGGCGGGGAGGTCGCCGCGGCGATCGCCGCGATTCATCGGGCGAACGACGTCGAGTTGCTAGCTGGGGATCAGGTCGCGGCGTTTGACGGCTCGGACCGCGTCGAGGCGTCCCTGACCGTCAATGGCGAGCGCGTGCCGTGCGATTTCGTGGTTGCCGGTGTCGGGATCGAGCCGGATGTCCCTACGTTCGTCGGCGCGTCGGTCGCGCAGTCCAACGGCGTGCTAGTCGACGAGCGTTGCCGCGCTAGCCAGCCCGACGTCTACGCCGCTGGGGATGTGGCGAACCACCTCCATCCGCTGTTCGGCCGCGTTCGGGTGGAGCACTTCAACAACGCCGAAAAGCAGGGGCGCGCGGCGGCACGCTCGATGCTCGGGTCAGCCACCCCGTACGACTACGTTCACAGCTTCTGGTCCGATCAATTCGAGCACAAGCTGGAGTACGTCGGACACGCCGCGAGCTGGGACCAGTTCATAGTCCGCGGGAGTCTGCAGGAACGAAAGCTGGTTGGGTTCTACCTAAGCGCAGGCCAAATCCACGCTGCCGTTGGTCTTGACCGCGGCGGCGACCCCGAGCTCGACGAAGACTCGGAAATGGCGGCGTGCGCACGACTGGTAGCCCAGCGAGCCACACCGGCTCCCGCCCAACTGGCCGACGAGGACGTGGATCTATGGTCCCTCGTCGGCTAGGCATTTGAGAACAGAGGGATGTTCGCCCCGCTGGCGGCAACCAGGGGGCTGTCGAGCAGCGCCACGATCAGCTGCGCGACGTCGTCGGCCGTGAGGCCGGGTGCAAGCTCGGGATTCGCCTGGCGCAGCATCTGAGTGTCCACCGCGCCCGGGCTGAGGCAGATTGCGCTGATGCCAAACGGCTTGCCTTCGACGGCGATCGCCTCGGTGAGTCCGATCACCCCGTATTTGGAGACGTTGTATGCGGCCAGTCCGGGGAACTTTTCGGTCGCGTAGACGCCCGACAGCGAGGCGATGTTGACGATCCGTCCCTCTCCCCCGGCCCGCATCACGCCGAACGCTGCGCGGCAGCAGAGAAACGAGCCGGTCAGGTTCACCGTGAGCGTCTGCTCCCAGATCTCTGACGTGGTCTCCTCGAACGGCGCCGAGGTGAGGACCGCGGCCGCGCTGACGAGCGCCGCCAACGGGCCGATGCGATCAATGGCAGCGAACAGATCGTCCACGTCCGTGGGCTTGGCGACGTCGGTTGGCACGGCTCGTGCGTCGCCGCCTCTCTCCCGAATCGCTCGGGCGACGCCCTCGAGCCCGTCGCGGTCGCGAGCCGCCAGCACGACGCGTGCGCCGGCGGCTGCCAGCGCCTGCGCCGTTGCGGCTCCGATCCCTCGGCTCGCGCCGGTGACGAGCGCGAGCCGTCCCGCAAGCCAATGTGCCGGCTCAGCCACCACACCGCGCTCCTACACGAGCGCCGACGGCTCGCTCGTAGACCCGTTCGTGCGCGTCGAGGCTGCGTCCGATGTCGAGATGGCGCTCGGCATGCTCTCGGCATGCCGAGCGAGACAGCGCTGGTGCCCTATCGACGGCCTGCGCCGCGGCTTCTTGATCGTCCGCCTTCACCAGGAATCCCGTCGTGCCGTCGACGATCACCTCGTGCAGCGCGCCGCGTCGGAACGCGACAACCGGAACTCCGCATGCTTGCGCCTCTGCGGCGACCATCCCGAACGGCTCCTCCCACTTCGCGGGGCAGAGCACCACGGCCGCGCGAGCCATTGCCGCCCAGAGCGTCGTCTGCGGGACGCCCTCATGCACGACCACCCCTGGTTCAGCGCGCCGCGGTTCGATTTGCTCGCGGGCATACTCGACGTCATAGCTATCGCCGAAGAGGTCGATGTGGACGCCCGCAATCCGGGCGATCGCGATCGCGTCGGCGGCTCCCTTCTCGGGGCTGAACCTGCCAGCGAACACCGCGCCCGACCCTGCGCTCGGCGAGAAGCGGATCTTTCGGGTCGCGATGTACGGCGGCAGGATCGCGTCGACCTGGACGATCCTGCCCCAAGAGGTCGCCTGACTCTCGGAAACGCAGGCCACCATCGGCGGCTGATCACGCGCAACGGCGTCGCGTATCGCCGCTGCAACCGCCACGTCCGGCGGCAGGTGGAGCGTGTGCACCACGGGCGCGCTGAGGCTGGACGCCAGACTGATCGCGGGCGCGTCGAAGGCGTGGTTGTGGACGACGTCGTACCGAGCCGCGCGCACCATGCCGTAGACGCGAGCAAAGGCCCGCTCCACAATTCCCGAGCCGCCCGCGGCCGCGCCGGAAGCTCGATAGAGCGTGGAGGCCAACTCGTGGTGATCGACTCCCGTGTCGATCACCGGCACGCCCTGCACCGCTGATCCAGAGGCGGCATACAGATCGACGTCATGGCCCCTGTCGACGAGTCCGCGCGCGAGCTCAGACACGAACGCTTGTGAGCCCCCCTGCTGTGGCTCTCGGATCTGACTGACGAGCGGGGCGACGATCGCGACCTTCACCGCGCGATCACCTTGAAGGCCACGTCCCGCGGAGGATTGACTCCGAGCGTGTCGAACGACACGCGCGGGGAAGCGCCGCGACGCACGTCCGCGGCAGCGCGTGGATAGAAGATCTCGGCGAGCTCGATGGCCTCTTCGAGGCTGGCGAACTCGACGAACATTTCGTCATCGCCAAAGCTCACGTACTGATAGCCGCGGGCGGCCAGCCAGCTGAGGTGGTTCGGCCAGACAATCGCGACGCAGCCACCGGGCCGGCAGACCCGTTCCATCTCCGCCAGGCCCGCGTCGCCACCGTGAGCCGCTTCGGGCGTGAACGCCGAACAGACGACTACCAGGTCAGACCAATCGTCGGGTAGCGGCAGATCGTCGAGGAATCCAGTAGCGACGGTGGCACGGTGGCCGTGTCTCACCCGCGCGAGCTTACGACCGAGCACGTCACGCAGCGGGGCCGCGGGTTCGACCGCCACGATTTCGCGAGCACGCTCGAGCAGTTCGAGCGTCAGCCGGCCGGTACCCGCGCCGACCTCGACGATTCGATCGATCCCATCTGGCAGCCACCGCAGCACACCGGGATGGAGTCGCTCCGCGCGAGCCAGACGGTCATAGAGCTCCGGCTCCAGCCGATAAAGAAGTTCCCAGGCGAGCGGGAAATCCACGCCCGGGTCGGCCCCACGGCCGACGAACCGTCGCGCCTCATCCGCCGTGAACACCCCAAGATCCGCGACCGTGTAGCGCCGGCGCAGTTCACGCGAGGATCGCGCCGTCGCCTCAGGCGCGCTCACCGACCTCGGCCCAATTCTTGTCGGTCTCCCAAACCCGGACCGATCGCAGCGATCCCGCCGGGAGCTCCGATCGGATCCTCTCCCAGAACGCCACGGCCAGGTTCTCCGCGGTCGGGATGAGACCTTCGAGCCAGCCCACATCAGTGTTCAGGTTGCGGTGATCCACGTCTTCGATGATCCGCCTCGAAATGACATCCGACAGCTGCTTCAGGTCCAGGACATAGCCCGTAGACCGGTCGATCTCACCCGCCACGACAACCTCGAGGACGTAGTTGTGGCCGTGGAGATTGGCGCAACGCCCGAACAGCCGCCGATTCTCGGCGTCAGACAAGCCAGGATCCCGCAACTGGTGAGCCGCGTTGAACGATTCACGACGGCTGACCATCACGGTGGTCGAACTGGTCGGCGCTCCTCGCTCGGCGACGGCCGTGCGCACAACGTTGAAATCGCGATCCGCCACCGGAACCTCCAGAATCTACGCCGCCGATACTTGGACCACTCGACGATACCGTCAGCAGGGCCGACGCCTTCGACGAAGGCCGGAATGATGCAGACTGCCAGTTGTGACCACAGAACAGAAACCACATCGAGTAGTCGTCATCGGCGGCGGCTTCGGAGGTCTCCAGGCCACGCTGAAGCTTTCGCGAATGCCGGTCGAGGTCACGCTCATCGACCGGCGCAACTTCCACCTGTTCCAGCCGCTGGCCTACCAGGTCGCGACCGGCGCGCTGTCGTCGGCGGAGATCTGCTATCCGCTGCGGCGCATCTTCCGCCGGCGGCGCAACGTTCGCGTTGCGCTCGCCGAGGTGACAGGGTTCGATCTCGAGCGCCGGCTGGTGCTGCTCAGGCCGATCGCCAGCGAGCAGGCGCCCGAGGCGATCCCCTACGACACGCTGATCGTCTCGGGGGGCGCGCGTTACAACTACTTTGGCCACGACCAGTGGCAGGGGTCGGCGACCGATCTGAAGACGCTCGAGGGAGCGCTCACGATCAGGCGCAGCGTGCTCGAGGCGCTCGAGGCCGCGGAGCTCGAGCCCGATCCTGAGCGCCGCGCCGCGTTGCTGACGTTCGTGCTCGTCGGTGCCGGACCGACCGGCGTCGAGATGGCCGGCCAGATCGGCGAGATCGCGCACGACCTCAGGGGCGACTTCCGTTCGCTGAACCTCCACGAGGCCCAGATCCTGCTTGTCGAGACGGGCGACCGGGTGCTCCGGGAGTTCCCGCCGTCGCTCTCCGCCAACGCCATGCGCTCACTACAGAGCCTCGGGGTGACCGTGCGGCTGAGCCACACGGTGACCGATCTCGACGATGAGTCGGTGACGCTGCGAGCGGCGGACGGTTCCGAGCAGCGGATCCCGACCCACACCGTCGTCTGGGCCGCGGGGGTGGTCGGCTCCGAACTGGCGTCGCTGCTCTCCCAGCAGGCCGGCCTCGACGTCGACCGCACAGGACGCGTCGAGGTGTCGGAGGACCTGTCGCTGCCCGGGCACCCTGAGGTGCTCGCGATCGGTGACATGGTCCGCATCCGCCAGGCATCCGGTCCGCCGGTCGCGCTGCCCGGGCTGGCGCCGGTCGCGATGCAGGAAGGCAGGCACGCGGCCGCCGTCGTCAAGGACCGCCTGGAAGGCCGCCCGGCACGTCAGTTTCACTACTTCGACAAGGGCAACCTCGCGACGATCGGCCGCGCCCGCGCGGTCGCCGACGTCAAGGGGATCCATCTCAGCGGCTTCATCGCCTGGGTCACCTGGCTGACCGTGCACCTGTTCTACCTGATCGGCTTCGAGAACCGGCTGCTCGTGCTGATCCGCTGGGCGTTCAGCTTCGCCACCCACGGCCGCGGCGCGCGGCTAATCGCGGGCGAGGCCGAGGCGCCCAAGCTAGCTCCGAGCCGTCTCGGCCAGTCTCTCTAGCGCAGCGATCGGAACGGTGCGCGTACCTCCCCGGAGACGAGCTGGGGCTCCTCCCAGGGTCGACCGATTTCGAGCCGCCCGCCGCTCGGATCAGTACCCCGTTGGAGCGCCGCCGGACGGTCTTCCGGATGGACGCTCGTCGTCCGAAGCGCGGAGACGCCGAGCGGAAGTGTCAGGTACCAGGCTTGGCGCGTCGTTCGGCGCGCCGGCGCAGGGCCTCCCAGGCGCGATCGAGCTCTTCCGTGATCGCGTGGAGCCGCTCGCGGTGCTCCTCCTTGCGGCCCTCCTCGGCCTGCTCCAGGAGCTCGTCCTCCTCGCCCACTAGCCCTTCGATGTGCGCGTAGGCCTCGAGGTCGCGCGGAATCCGGGAGAGGTCCTCGTCGTGCGCGCGCGCGAGCCCCTCGTCTGCACTGAAGCCGCTCATGGCCCCATTCTATGGCCTGGCTGCCAGGCCGGGCTACGTTACGACGCCCACCTTCCCCTACTCAGCACAGCGAACCGACCGAGGATCGTCGCTGCTTGACGGCCAAGGGGCGCTTCACGCCGTCGAAGACTCGGCTGCAAACCCACATCACTGGGAGCCGTGCCTGGTCGCCGGCATTGCACGGCAAGGAAGACAGGCTCCTCCTCCGGCCCGCGGCCGAGCGCTCGCGAGGGCCTAGCAGGGCTATGCATGTCTGACCCAAGGGTTCCTTGTCGCCGGTCGGCCAACGACCGATGATCCCGCCACGTTGCGCGGTCGAGCCAGTGGTACACGTACTGAACCGTGGGCCGGGGGGGACTAAATGAGCGGGCTAAAGCGGCTTGTCGTGGGCGTGGTCGGAGCGGTGGCCGCGATCGTCGGTGTTGCGATCGCGGGGCACGTTGGGTCTGACTCAAACGGCGGGTTGAAGCCGTACGGCCTTCGCGAGACGCTTCCTCAGATGGTGGCGTCCTTCGGAGCCAACGCCCCTGTCGTCGAGATCATCGTTGGCTCGTCAGGCGTCTACTACCAGGTGATCGGTGCGGATCGCCAGCTGCATATCCGGGATTACTCGATAGTCGAGTCAGAGATCGAAGCCGGGACCTACGGCTATAACCGCAAGACCCACAACTTCGTCCGTGCCACGACGCCGGCGCAGGCACGCGGCGCGGTGGTGACCCTGGGTCAAGTCGATCCCGGCGTCGTGGACAGCCTCTATGGCAAGGTCGGATTTCCGCGGCAGGGATCGAGCGCAACGCTGACCGGGCGCTCATGGTTCCTGGAATCCGGCGCCCACCCGGAGCATCGGTTCGTCGCGGCATACAGCGGCGGCGAACTTCAACGAACCCAGGCGGCCGCGCCACCGGATCCCAATACCGCGACCATCCCGGCCTCCACGCAGGCCAGGACTCCGCCATTGTCCAACGGGTCAAAGGCGACCAGCAGGACCGTCTACAGCTTCACGACCACGATCTCGTCCGGCTCGACGAAGCCGGGAAAGCTCACCGGCACCACCCAGCGCCTCGTGACCTGTATCGCACGCTCTCAGGGCGACGTGAACAAAATCGCCGCGTGCCAGCGCAAGTAGCGCTGCAAGACCACGGCGTGGTCACGGAGCGGGGTTACGCGCCCGCGGAGACTTCGCTCGCGAGCAGTTCGGCGATCGCCTCTCGGACGAGCGCGGCGAGCTGTCCAGGGGGACGTCGTCGAAGGCGGCGCCGCTTTCGATGAACACCTCTGGAGACGTGATCCGCTCACTGGTAACGGCGACAGCGGCTTGGCCACGACCGTGGTGCGCGCACTGGACGCCGCGGAGATCACCGTCGAGGACGTGCAGGTCCGCCCACCCTCGCTGGATGACGTGTTCCCGGCGCTGACCGGAGGTGGGCGATGAGTCGTCTGGTGGATGCCGTTCGCGACGTCGTCGTGATGACGTCACGCAACCTGATCCACATCCGGCGCGAGCCGCTGCGGGTGTCGGACGTGACGGTGCAGCCGATCGTATTCACGCTGCCGTTCATCTATGTCCTCGGAGCGAGCATGATCCTGCTCGGGCACGGCAACTACACCGAGTTCGTCATCGCCGGTCCGCTCGCGATGAACCTCGTCACCTCGGCGATCGGGACCGCCGTCGGACTGAGCGACGACCTCGGCTCGGGCGTGATCGATCGCTTCCGCACCCTGCCGATGTGAAAGCCGTGTAGTTTGCCGTCAGGGTGACCGACGACCGGTGGACAGCCGCAGCGATATCGGATGACGTACGGGTCGGCAGGCGGTCTGCCGCAGTCGTCGTCGAGGAGGCTCTGGAACGGATCTCCGGCCTGAACGGAGGGTTGAAGGCGTTCTGCGAGGTTAGGCCGCGAGCCGCACGGGAGGCTGCCGCGGCCCTCGATGCGCGAGTCTCGGCTGGCGGCGATCCGGGCGTTCTCGCCGGGGTGCCGGTGGCCGTCAAGGACGTGGTCTGGGAGGCGGGCGTCGAGGCGACCGACGGATCACGCGCGCTGGTTGGCTTTGTGCCCGAGCAGACCGCGACGGTCGTGCGTAGGTTGGTCGACGCCGGCGCGGTGGTCGTCGGCCGGACGAACGTGCCCGAGTTCTGTTATCGCGGCTTCTGCGCCAACGAGCTCTATGGCGCGACCTCGAACCCATGGGACCTCGGTCGGGTCCCGGGCGGTTCGAGCGGTGGCGCAGCTGCTGCCGTGGCAGCCGGTCTCGTTCCGCTCGCGATCGGGACCGACGGAGGCGGCTCGATCAGGATCCCATCGTCGTTCTGTGGCACCGCGGGGATCAAGCCGACGTTCGGCGTGGTCCCCCGCGAGCCGCAGTGGCCGGGGTGGCTGTCGCTGACGCATCTTGGACCGATCGCGTTCACGGTTGAGGACTGCGCTTTGATGCTCTCGGTGATCGCCGGGCCGGACCAGGCGGACCCGATGTCACTCCCGTCGCTGGGCGCTGAGTTCGTCGCCGCAGCACGAGAGGGTGGGGATCTGCTCGGGCTGAGGGTCGCCTGGTCGGAGGATCTCGGCTACATCCGGGTCGATGACGGGGTCCGGCACGCGTTCCGCTCGGCCGTCGAGCGGTTCGGATCGCTGGGCGCGGAGCTTGTGGCTGCGCATCCCGATCTCCCAAACCCGGTCGACATCTGGAACACGCTCACGACCGTCGACAATCTTGCCTCCGAGGGCCCTCTGCTGCAGACGGGATTGGTCGCTGACGACACGCGTGGGTTGATCGAGCCCGGCGACCGGATATCAGGTGTGGAGTACGCTCGGGCTCGGAACGCGCAGTGGGAATATGCGTGCGCGTGGGGCCGGTTCATGTCCGGCTACGACCTGTTCTTGTCACCGGCGATGGAGTGCGTCGCATTCGAGCACGGTCGTACCGGTCCGGCGACGATCGCTGGCGAGCCGATCGGTGACTTCTATGACGATTACTGTCACTTCTGTTACCCCTCCAATCTCAGCGGACAACCGGCGATGAGTGTCCCGATGGGAACCGCTGAACACGGCCTGCCTGTCGGGCTGCAGATCGTCGGCCGACGATTCGACGACGCTCTCGTGCTCCGCGCGGCTGCGGCGTGGGAACGCCTGAGCGGATGGGACCGACCCTCGCTCAAACCCCGCACCGCCCTTGCCTCGGCTGGCGTGTTCGCCGAGCTCGCCAGTGGCGTGAGCTCGCTTCGCCTCAGCCCCGGGAACTCAGATGCGGCGGCTGGGGAGCGGGTCCAATCCGAGTCGAGCACTACCGATATCCGTCGCGTGCTGAGCCCTCGCGACGGGGAGCTCGTCGTAGAGCTCGACCGCGCCTAGCTGCGCGCGCCGGGCCGCGACGGCGCACTCACGACGGGATTGTCGTGTCTAGATCTGCCTTGCGACTAGCTCGTCCACGATTCGCTTGAGCAGGTCGGCGCGTATGACGGGCCGAACGAGTGCAAATTCGGGGCTCCGGGGGAGGAGCCCGCTGGCCGAGCAGCTTGCTACTTCCCCCCGGATAAACGATCGGGGTTAGGCAGCGGTTTGGAGGCCTGCGGGGGTGCGGCTGGCGCCGGCTTCGACGGCGATGGTGTGGGTGACGCTCGCGGCGAGCAGGTGTTGGGATCTGGTGCTGAGGTGGTAGATCGCGTAGGCGGCCTGGGCGCGTGTGAGGCGGTGGTGGGCGCGGAGTGGGAGGATCGCGTCGGCGAGGCGGGCGCGTTCTTGTGGGGTGTCGATTTGCTCGGTCACGGCTCGGAGTTCGTCCCAGCCTCGGTCGGGGTCGTCGTCTGTGACCGCGTCGCGAAGTCGCTGCAGTTCCGGAGTGATCGGTTCGGGGAGCTCGACGTGGAGTGAGAGGTCGATCGTTGGGAGGTCGAAGAGGCCCTCCCAGAGGATCTCGAGCGCTTCGTCTGAGAGGTGGGCGAGATCGTGGACGGCCTCGTGTGCGAGGGCGGCCAGGTGCGCGCGCGCGAGCTGCTCCTCGGACGGGCCGGGTTTCTGGCCACAGCAGTGTTTGGTCTTGCGGCCTGAGCCGCATGGGCAGGGATCGTTTCGTCGGGGCTTGGGCATCTGGAGCCTCCTGGTCGCCTGTTTGGGAGGGTCGCATCCAGACCGGTCAGAACCTTCGTTCCGTCCGACTCGATCAAGAGAATTTGGCCTGCAAATGGTCGCTTTGTTGGTCAAGCAGGTTGTGGATGCTGCGGCTGTCGGCGGGACACGTCGAGTCGTTGTGGGACGAGGTGCTGCCGGGCGAAGTGCGCGAGCTGCCCGAGGATCTGGCGGCGCTGGATGTGTTGCTTTCAGATCCCGAGTTGTTGGCGCCGATCGAGTCGCACTGAGAACAGCAGGCGCTGGCTCATGGCAGGCCATCGATCTCGATGGCGACGTATGTGCGGTTGATGGCGTTCAAGCAGCGGCCCGGCTGGGGGCATGAGACGTTGATGCGGGAGGTGTCGGACTCGTTGCATCTGCGCCGCTTCTGTCTGATCGGTTCGGGGGAGCGGGCGCCGGACGAGTCGACCGTCGTAGAGGCTGACGTGTGCTACCGGTTCGGGGGTTGTCCGCACGACGATCAACTGCGAGGACATCGACAGGGTGGTCTCCCAGTCGCCCGTTGCCGGCGTTCACCTACCGCCAGCGGCACGGTCGACCTGACGCAGGGCATCCCGCCAGTCCTGCGGCTGCGGGACACCGCGACCGCAGAGAGTTTCGCCGGGCGGGCGCTCATGTAAGTGCCGGTCGGGGTTCGCGGCGCGGGGCGGCCGGCAGCATCCTGTAGCTGAAGGCGAACACGATTGGCGCGGTCAGTCCGGTCAGCATCGCAATCATCCACGGACTACGAGCGTCGGTGCCCGACCCGATCACGTGGAGCAGCGTCAGCAGATACACGACGATCGTGAAGCGATGCATGAACCGCCACGTCTTCACGCCGATCCGCCTGCGCGCGTAGAAGCTGAGTCCGAGGATCGCCGCCAGCCATCCCGCGATGATCCCGATCCCCGTGAACAGCGGGCGGTATGCCAGAGTGAAAGGGAGCGTGATCCCGGCTAGGCCAGGCCGGAGGTAGGAGTCGAACAGCAGCAGTCCAGCGTGAGCGACGATCAGCCCGAGCGTGACGAGCGTCGCCGACTCGTGGAAGCGCTTGAGCTTTGCGGGCAGCCCAGGGCGGCGTGCGACTCGGCCCGACATCGTCAATCCGATCGCGACTGACACCCCGAGCATGAGCATCGCGAGAATCCCAAACGAACGGCTTGCAAACCAGAACACCTGTTGCGTAGGGACACCCATGGTCGTCACGAAACGCGGGTGGTTACCGGGGTCAGCGCAGCAGCTGCCGACGGCGCCGTTGCGCTGTTGGCGGCAAGCACCCGCGTGGCGCCCGACGCCGTGGTGATCACCCGGGTCGCGGCGCTGCCCGGATGCTGAGCCGTGATCGCAGCCATGTGGGTGGCTTGCTTGTTGACGGCACCGATGTACATCACCGAGAACGGAAGCCAGGCGGCGACGATCGCCGCGACGCCAAGGCTCAGCACACGGCGATACAGGGAAGGTCGCCGAGTCTTCGGTCGAGCTCCGGACTCCGGGGTCCGCGCAGTTGATAAAGCTTGCTCAGTCATTGGTCATCATGTCCGGACTCGGGAACGGCGTCGCCCGCGGCGCCGAGAGCGCGGCCGGCCGAGCGTGGCTCGTCGTTGTTGCCAACGTCGCGTGGCTGTGGGTCAACGCCCCGGCTGCAGAGATCGCGCCGAGGAAAAGCGCTGTCGTCAGGGCCGCGATCGTGATTCTGGCTCTGTCAGTCATGGTGTGATCCTCCTAAGGCCTCTCGCTGCGTTGCCGGGAGTGTGGATGGTGGGTGTTCTCATCGATTGTCCTTTGAGTTAGTGCGCTTCCAACGAGCGCGTACGAGTTGACGTTCACAATCGTGCGAGCGTCCGTCAAGAGCCTGGTAAGCGACGGGTCAGAAGCGGCTTAACGGCTCGATTCAGCCGTTGCGGGCGCATAAGGTGGTGTCTGAAGAATGCGCATCCTGGTGATCGAAGACGAGCGGACGCTTGCGGGCTTTATCGAGCAGGGACTGCGGGCGGAGGGCCACGCGGTCACGATCCGACACGACGGGGACAGCGGTGAGGCAGCCGCATTGACGGGCGACTACGCGCTCGTGCTGCTTGATCTGATGCTTCCCGGCAAGCCCGGTCTCGCCGTACTGGAGGCGATCCGCGGACGACTACCCGATCTTCCGGTGATCGTTTTGACGGCTCGTGCAGCTGTTGAGCAGAAGGTCGAGGGACTGGATCGCGGGGCGAACGACTACGTGACAAAGCCGTTCTCATTCGAGGAACTCCTGGCGCGGGTGCGCGCGCAGCTTCGTTCGCCGGGCCAGCGCGAAGCGTCCGTGCTTGAGGCGGCTGACATCCGTATGGATCTGAGAACGCGGCGGGTGAAGCGTGACGGGCGCGGCGTGGAGCTCACCGCGCGGGAGTTCGATCTGCTGGCTTACCTGATGCGTCATCCGGACCAGGTCTTGTCGCGCGAACAGATCCTCAATGCCGTTTGGGGCTTTGACTTCGACCCGGGCACCAAGGTGCTCGAGGTCTATGTCGGCTATCTGCGGCGCAAGCTCGGCAACGCCGACGATGCGGACCCGATCGAGACCGTCCGCGGCGCCGGCTACCGGTTGCGCGTGCCACATGATTAGGCGGTTGCTTCCGGCTGGGCTACGCGCCCAACTGGCATTGGCGATCGCGCTCGTGACGGCGTTTGGCGTATTCGCGAGTTTCCTGGCGCTCTACGGCGGAACCACAGCGCGGCTTCGCAGCCAGATCGACGATCAGCTCAAGACGCAGGCGGCGGAGTGGCGCCTGTTCACGTCCGGCGTCGATCTGTCGCCGGCAGCCGCGCTGGAGCGGACCGCCGAGCGATTCATCGCCAATCAGCGTTATCACGCGGAGTCGCTGATCAACGTCATTCAGGTCAACGGTGGCCGGACGGTCAGCAGCAACCCCGAGATTCTCGCGCGTGAAGATGGTCGCGAAGAGGGCCCGGACGGACCGGTGGGATTGCTGAATTCGCCCGTGGGCATCTCGACCGCTTCGGTCGCAGAGGCGGGAAGCATGCGAGTGCTCGCCCAGTCGATCGTCAGCAACGGCCGTCGCGTCGGGACACTACGCGTCGCCAATCCGCTGACGCCGCTCACCCAGGCACAGTCGAGCCTGCGGCGCACGTTTGTGATCGTGGGCATCCTCGCGGTGGTGCTGGCGGCGATTGCGGGGGTGGCACTCGCGACCCTGATCTCCGCGCCGCTGCGGCGAATCACGACGGTGGCGGCGGCCGCGACCGAAGGCGATCTGTCCAAGCGCGCCGGACCGATCTCCGCACGGGGGGAGGTGGGCGTGCTCGCCACCGCGTTCGATGAAATGCTCGAGCGGCTCGAGCGCGCGTTCAAGCGCCAGCGCGACTTCGTCTCCGACGCTTCGCATGAGCTGCGGACGCCCCTGTCTGTCCTGCGCGCTCAGATCGAGCTGCTCGATCGTGAGACCGATGAACGCATCCGCCATCAAGGAACTATCACCTTGGTTCGTCGCCTCGACGAGCTTGACCGCCTCGTTGGCGACATGCTCACGCTTGCGAGCGCCGAAGCGGGCGAGCTCGTGGAACCACGCCCTATCGATCTAGAGGACTTCTTTGAGGACGTGCGCCGAGATCTGCCGCTGTTCGGGCAGCGCGACTTCCACGTGGACGCGGTGTCGGGGACGCTCGATGCGGATCCCGACCGCCTGACCCAGGTGTTGCGCAACCTCGTGCGCAACGCTGTCGCTCACACGAGTCCTGGCGATCGGGTCGCGGTGGCAGCGAGACCGCTTGATCGTCGGCTGGAGATCTCGGTGAGCGACACGGGCCCGGGTATCCCAGCCGAGGAGGAAGAGCAGATCTTCGAGCGCTTTCACCGGCTCGATCGCAGCCGCTCGCGTGACAGCGGCGGCACCGGACTTGGTCTCGCGATCGCGCGGGCGATCGTCGAGGCGCATGGTGGCCAGATCCGCGCAGAGTCCACACCGGGCCACGGTGCCGCGTTTCGCATCGAGCTGCCGGGCTATCGGCCGCCGTCGGAGCCCCCCTAGACCGCATCATCTGCGATGCCACTTCTAGCTGACGAGGCTGTGATCTGGGTGATCGAGCCTGGGCTCGCGGCGAGGCGCCCTGCAGGCGGAGTAAGCGCCGCCCGCGGGTTGTTCAGCTCGGGTTGCGGGACTCGTGCTAATAGATCCGGCGCGTTGCGCGCGGCTCCGTCCTGCGCCGAGGGTCCGCACTACGAGCAGGTACACAATCGGCGCGATCGGGACGAGCACGAACGCGCGCAGCCACAGCTTCGATCCGTCCGATCCGGCGCCGAGCGCGTGGATGACCGACAGGATCCAAACGATCACGGTCGCGCGATGCAGCTTGCGCCACCGGCGCGCGCCGATCCGCCGACGCAGATAGAAGCTGGGCCCGAGGAGCACGGCGATATAGCCGGCGATGATGCCGATCCCGGTGAAGCCGGGTCTGTAGCTGAGCGCAAACGGAATCGCGATGCCGCGCCAGCCTGGCTTCAGCCAGTTGTCCCCGAGTAGCGCGAGCCCATGCACTGCGATCGCGGCGAGCGCCGCGATCGCGACGTGCTCGTGGAGGCGTGCAGCCACGCGCTTGACGTTCCGCCGCTTGAGCACCTTCGCCGCCATCGCCAGCCCCAGCAAGACCGACAGCGAGATCAGCAAGAGCCCGACGATGCCCGAAGCGTCGCTGACCAGCCACCACAGGTATGTCAACGGCTGGGCGCGGCTCATCGGCCGAGCACCTCGTGCACGGGCCGCTTGTCAACCTGGCCCGCAACGGAGCCGATCGCCTCCACGTCGCCGTTGTCGTACACGACCACGCCCCCGCGCTCGGCGAGCACTCTGCGCGCCCCATCCGGCCCTAACAGCAGTGCCATCTTCGACAGCGTCTCCGCCTCGAGGGCAGTCGCGCCGAGCGCAGTCGCGCCGATCAAGCCGCTCCACACGGGCGACCCGGTACTCGGGTCGAGCAGATGATGGGCATAGGTGCCGTCCATCCGCCGCCAGATCCGGACGTTCAGACCAGACGTGGCGATCCCACCGCGAGCTACCTTGATCGAGCCGATCGATCTTCCGGTCAGGGGATGCTCGACGGCGACCTCGTACGGCCTGAGCTGCGCGCCGACGCCCCCGATCGCGATGTCGCCGCCGCAGTCGATGACAAACCGGGTATACCGCCCAAGTCGAAGCGCGACCGCGTCGGCGCACAGGCCCTTGCCGGTCCCCCCGGTGTCGATCATGACGCCAGGTGGCCGGGTGATCGTGCCCGCCTGATCGTCGACCACAACCTGTCGCCACAGCGCAGCCGGACGGGGCTCGGCAGGCCGTCTTGGCGGCGCGTGCGCGAGCGCCTCCTCGAGCGAGGCGGGCTCGACCCCGTCGAGCGAGTGGTCATAGCCGCTCTGCTCGAGGGCTCGACCCAGGGTCGGGTCGACGAGCCCGCCGCTGCGCTCTGCGGCCCAGCGCCCGGCATTCACCGCTGCGCGCAGCAGCGCCGGGGCGGCGACGCAAGCGCGGGGGTCACTGTTAAGTGCCGACAGGTCGCTGTCGGGGCGGAACCGTGACAGCCGGTCGCTGAAATTCCACACGAACGCGCGCTCTCGATCGGCCGCTTCGAGCGGGGTCGGAGAACTCGTCAGCAACGGGTCACCGATCAACAGGCGCACGTCGCTGCCCATCGCGTGGAACGCGTAATCGAGTTCGCCGGTCATCGAATCGTGGGTTTACGAGGTGCGCGTGGTTGGGGCCGCCGCCGTGCCGCTTGTGCCCGAGCTCGAGACCGACTGACTCACCGAGGTCCCGACGTGGCCGCTTCCACCTGCGATCGTTTCGACGACAGTCGTGCGGTAGATCTTGCGCAGAACATGAACTGGATTCGACCGGCGGTAACTGGTCGGCGGAAGCTGGTGGGCGAGGAGCGCGAGCACGACCATGAAGGCAGCGACGCTGAACAGCACGACGGTCAGCCGGTCAGAAGAGGCGGGCGAGCCCCACCGGCGACGCGCGCGGCCTGAGTGCGCTACCTCGCTCCGATTCGCCCCGGCGGTTGTGTCAGTCGCCGGCATTGTTCCCGCCATCGCCGCCGTCGCCGTGCCCGCCGTGGCCGCCGCTCGAGCGGGTCGTCACCGGACCGCTCCCCGCCGTGGATCCGCCTGAAGTATGCGAGCTGCTGCGTGTCGTGACCGGTCCGCTCGGTGGAGCCGAGCTGACGGCTGTCGGACCGGACCCGGAGTGCGACGTGCGCGTCGTGATTGGTCCGGCGGAAGGGGCCGAGCTGGCACTCCCGCCCGAGCTGGAGTGCGACGCGCTGGTCCGGGTCGTGACGGCGGCCCCGCCGGCGGCCACGGTGGCGGCCCATCCCGCCGCGTGCGAGCCGCTCGATCTGGTGCCCACCGAGCTCGTCGAAGGCGAACGTCCACGGCTGGCTGCAGCGGACGGACCGCCGGACGGCCCCATGCCGTGGTGAGCATGCTCGTGGCGGGTTACGTGGATTGTCCGGCGGATCACCTGCGTCCTGACATCCGCCGCGGGATTGCGGGCTGCAACCGTCGTCACCGATCGCTGTTGGGATCGCAGCGAGAAACCAGCCAGGCCGGCCGCGAGAAGAGCCGCCACGGCTGCGATGAAGCGGGTCTGTGTCCTGCCCATGTTCAGGGGCCTCCAGTTGTGGGTTCGGTGCCCACTGTGCCCGGTCTTGGTTCAGCCGCAGACCAACCGTCGGCAAAGGTTTGGCAAAGCCGGAGCGGCTCTTAGGCGCGGCCAACTATCTCTTTACCCACCTGCGGCCAAGCTCCATGCGATGGCAAATCGAACCCACGGACTGGTGCCGAGCGACGGCATCGCAATCGCGGGCGGCGGGCTCGCCGGGCAGCGATGTGCCGAAACGCTGCGGCGAGAAGGTTACGAACGCGCGATCAGGGTCGTGTGCTCCGAGCCCTACCGGCCATATGACAGACCGCCGCTCTCGAAGCAGCTGCTGACCGATTCGGCTCACGATGCCGATCTGCCGTACCGCTCTGCTGAGTGGTATCAGGAGCAGGCGGTGGAGCTGCTGGTTGGCGTCAGCGCGACTGGCCTCGATCCCGCCGAGCACCGCCTGTCACTCTCGGACGGCAGCGCGCTGCGCTTTGAGCAGCTGCTGATCGCGACCGGCGGGCGTCCACGCACCTTGCCGATCCTCGCTGGCTACGACAACGTGTCCGTTCTTCGGACCCTCGACGATGCCCGAGTTCTGCGGGAGGCGCTCGCGTCCGAAGCGCGACTCGCGGTGATCGGCGCAGGCTTCATCGGACTCGAGATCGCTGCGACGGCGCGACAGCTCGGGGTCGAGGTCACGCTTGTCGAAGCGGCCAGCTCCCCGCTCCTGGGAGTGCTCGGCGCGAAGCTCGGCGCGTGGTTTCAGCGCTTGCACGAGTCGGAGGGCGTTCATGTCCGCACCAGTGTGAGGGTCGATCGAGTGGACTCAAACGGCTCGGTCCGCGCATTGCGTCTGTCCGATGGCTCGGTTGTCGACGCCGATCATGTCGTCGTCGGCACCGGGATCGACCCGGATGTCGGCTGGCTTTCCGGCAGCGGGCTCGATGTGTCACGCGGCGTGCCAGTTGACATTCACGGGCGGACGGAGATCCAGCACGTGTTCGCCGCCGGCGACGCGGCGGCGACATTCGATGAGGGCTGTGGCTGTCATGTTCCGGGATCGCATTGGGAGGCCGCGGGGCGGCAGGGCGCGCGCGCGGCACGCGCGATGCTGGGGCTCGACCCAGGTGCCGCACCGTTGACCAGCTTCTGGACTGATCAGTACGGCCTGCGAATCCAGTACGTGGGCCAAGGCCGCCTCGCCGACTCGATCGAGATCGACGGCGATCTCGTGGCTCGCAACTTCACCGCAGTCTTTTCCCGCGCCGGGCGGGGAGTCGCCGCGCTGCTCGTAAACCGCCCGGGCTCACTACCAGCGGCACGCAAGCTAATAGAGAAAGGAAGACCATGACCTACTCAGTGGAAGTCGACGAGGGCGCTTGCGCCGCGCATGGCGACTGTGTGGACGTCGCGCCCGAAGTGTTCGAGCTTGACGACGTCGCGCACGTGATCGGGACCGGACCAGACGATTTGTTGCTCGCCGCCGCCGAGGGATGTCCAAGCACGGCGATCCGAGTCATCGATCAGCGGACCAACGAGCAGGTTTACCCGTGAATCCGTAACTGGGGGATCGCCTGCGAAGCGGTCCCCCAGTTAATCGTCCGGCCTCGAGTTCCCGCCGCGCGAACCACCGTTCGACGCGCGGCCGCCAGAGTCGTCGGGGTGGTCTGCCCCGTTCGATCGGGGCCATCCTCGTGCGCTCGTGGCGGCGGCCGAAGCCTGAGCCGTTGGCCCCGGGCCTGGACTCGCCGGTGCGGCCGAAGTCTGCGCGGTCGAGATCGATGTCGAGCTCGCCGTCGACGTAGCCGACCTCGCTGGAGTCGAGCTCGCCGGTGCGGTCGGCGCCGGGGTGGGGGCAGCCGGCGCGGCGGCGACCGGGAGCGTCGCAGCCGATCCGCTATGTCCTGAGCTGGACTTCGCGCGGTCGCCGCGGGGCTGCAAGGAATTGCTGTTCGGATCAGCGTCCGTCGGCGCCGCGTGCGCGGGCGCGAGCCCTCGAATCACAGACGGAGCCTCGGCAGCGAGCCCGATCCGCTGGGCCGCAAGTCTGGTCACAGACCAGGTCAGAGCGGCCGCGACAACGATGCCAAACAGCGCTGCGACCGCCCACACGAAACCTCGACGTGTCAGACTCACTGCCGGCGCACGGTAGCCATCGGTGGGTTAAGCACAAGCAAACTCCCGTCCATCGCCCTTGCCAGGAGCCTCGTAGCGCTCGAGTTCGAGGATCGCCGTCGCACCGCCGTCGTCGCGGTCCTCGATCGAGACCTCTCCTCCCCATTCACGCGCCAGCTCGCGCGCGATCGGAAGTCCAAGCCCATGGCCAGGTGGGCCGGACATTCCCGCGCTGCCACGGCGAAAACGCTCGAACACGCGCTCGCGTTCGTCCGTCCGTACGCCGGGACCGCGGTCGCAAACCTCGATCCGGCCGGGGGCGCTGACGATCGTCACACTGGAGCCGGGCGGCGAGTACCGAATCGCGTTTTCGATCAGCGCATCAAGGGCCCGCTCAAGGTCGGCGCGAGCAGCCCAGACAGTGTCTGGTTCGCCATGACGGCGGTGCGCGAGGCCGATCGCGCGCGCGGAAGCCTCCGGGCGCCAACGGCGCAGCGCGTCCGTAACGAGGTCACCGAGAGCTACCGGCGCACCGGCGGGCGGGCGCTCTCCCTCTCGGCTCAACAGGAGCAGCTCGTCGACAGTGTGCGACAGGCGATCGACCTCCCCGATCGCCGCGTCGAGCTCGGTGACTACCTCGGGATCTCCGGCGAGCGCCTTGGCCTCCTCGAGCCGAAGCCGCAGCCCGGTGAGCGGCGTGCGGAGTTGGTGCGAGGCGTCTGCGACGAAGTCGTTCTGAGCGCTGAACAGACGCGTCATCCGATCCGTCATCTCGTTGAACGAGCTCGACAGAGACCGTTGTTCGAGGCTCCCCTCAACCTCGGCGCGCGCGCCCAGATCGCCCTGGGCAACGCGTCGCGCGACCGCTTCGAGCCGCCGCAGGGGCCTCCCGATCTGTCCGGCGAGCAGGCCCCCCGCTAGCAGCCCGAGCGCGAGAACGATCAGTCCAATCAGAGCGATCGCAAGTTCGACACGGCGCACTGCCCGTTGGACGGCCGCGACGCTCTGGGTGACGCGAACCGCTCCGGCGGTACGGCGGTCGTGGATGATCGGAACTGAGGTCGCGAGAATCTCCTTGCCAAGCGTCTTGGACGGCCGTTGAAGTTGAACCTGCCGGCCGGCGAGCGCGCCCTTGATCTCGGGCCGACTGAGGTAGCTGGTTCCCACCTCAGCCGGCCCCGCGCTGTCAACGAGCACACGGCCGTTCGCGTTCACGATCAGGACTCGGCCACGAAGTGACGACGCAGCCGTGCGTGCGAGCGCCGTGAGCTCTCGGCGGCTGGCGGGAGCGAGCAGGTCGCCAGCGGTGGCCCCCACGAGGTCCGCTTGAGCCTGGGCCTGCGTGCGAACCTCCGCATTGACACGAGCGCTCAGGCTCAGCGCCAGCGGGACGCCGAACGCCACTATCGCAAGCAACAACACGTACGTCACGGCGCCCAGTAGGCGCCCCCTCAGGCTCATGACGCCGGCTCTCGCTGAGGGGCAAGGCAAAAGCCGACGCCGCGCACCGTCCGGATATAGGCTGGATCTGCGGGATCATCGCCCAGCTTGCGGCGCAGCCAGCCAATATGGACGTCGAGGGTCTTAGTCGAACCGAACCAGTTCATGTCCCAGACGTCGGACATCAGCGACTCCCGGGTGACGACTCGCCCGGCATCGCGGGCGAGCCGCGCCAGCAGGTCGAACTCCTTGCGCGTCAGCTCTAGCTCAGCGCTGCCGTGCCACGCTCGCCGGGCCCCGGCGTCGATGCGCAGGTCTTGAACCCTCAGCTCCGCGCCATCCGACCAGCGCGCTTGTCCACGCCTCAGCACGGCGCGGATCCGCGCGATCACCTCGCCGGTCGAGAACGGCTTGACGACGTAGTCGTCGGCGCCGAGCTCCAATCCGACGACGCGATCGGTGACCGTGCCGCTGGCCGTGACCATGATGATCGGGACAGTCGAGTCGCGGCGGATTCGGCGGCAGACGTCGCGTCCATCGCCGTCGGGGAGCGCTAAGTCGAGCAGAATCACGTCGGGCGCGCTGGTGCGAGCCAGCGAGATCCCCTCGCTCCCGGTCCTCGCGACGGAGGTGCGAAACCCCGCGCGCTGAAGCGCGTGCGCGAACGGCTCTGCAATCGAGCGCTCGTCCTCGACGAGCAGCACCAGCGGCCCGCCAGCAGCGGCTCCAGGATTAGGATCGAAAGAGTTCTCGCACATTGCGCCCTCAGTTCTGCGGGCAGACGGTCAGTGTCAGCGCAGTAGGTAAGAGGACGGTTGGGTTTCGTTGAGAATCCCCGTACCTGACTGCATCCGGAGCGCCCGGTGACCACGGGCGACGTGTCTCGTTCGCGCGCGACCGGCGTGGGCGCTGCAGCTCGGACTTGGTGCGGCGGCCGTAACCACGTGCGCACGGGGCGAGTTAGCTGCTGCTGTCGCTACTAACGCTGTCGTGCTCTGCCCGTAGCGGCAGAGCGAAGCGAGGGGGGCGGGGCGATCGGCCGAGCGATTCAGGACGCCCCTCCGTACTCCCTCGCGGCCGTGCCGAGGGACCGAGCGGTGAGCAGGTTCTCATCCCGTGCTTAGGCGGATCTTGGAGGGAGCGGGGATCGTTTCGGCTCAGGTGCCAGAGGCCAGACTCAGCGAACTGGATGGCAGGCGCTTGGCCTGGTCGCTCGTTCCGTTGCGCCTGTTTCTGGGTCTCACGTTCGTCTACGGGGGCATCCAGAAGTTCTCCGACCCTGGTTTCTTTCATCCGGGGGCGCCGACCTACATTGGCACGCAGTTGCGCGGGTTCGCGCGCGGGACGCCCGGGGGGTTCCTGTTGCGCGCGTTTGCGATCCCGCATCCGACGCTGGCCGGCGCGGCCGTCGCCTTGGTCGAGATCGCGGTCGGGTTGCTCGTGACGGCCGGTCTGCTCACGCGGCCGGCCGCGACAGCCGGCCTGCTTCTCAACCTCGTGCTGTTCACCACCAACAGCTGGCACACGTATCCCTACTTCTTGGGCTCCGACATCGTGTTCGTGTTCGCGTGGTCGCCGTTCGTGCTGATCGGCGCGGCCGGGCAGCCGACGCTGGAGCCGGCCGTGCGGCGGATCGCGAGCCGGTGGGCCGGCCGGGGCCGGCCGGTGCCCCGCAGGGGGGAGCGGCGGTCTCCGGCGGGTACCCGTCCGGCCATCGATCGCCAAGCGGTGACGCGACGCGACGCCCTCGGGGCCGTGGGCGTGGCCGTGGCGACCGGAGCCATCGCGGGAATCTCGCTTCTCCTGCGCGGCGGCTATCGCGCCCCTCGCACGCTGGGCGCGTCGGCTCCGCAGACCACGCCGACACGGACCGGCGCGTCGCCGAGGAGGTCCTCTGCCGGCGTCACCCCGGGGACAACGAGAGCTCGCCGCCTTCCCCGCGGAGCAGTCAAGCTGGGTCCCGCCGCGGAGCTGCCCGTTGGCCACGGCGCGACCTATCGTGACCCGGGCGACGGGCAACCGGACATCATCGTTCGCCTCGCCGACGGCAGCCTCGCCGCCCACAACGGGGTGTGCACTCATGCCGGGTGCGCGGTGAGCTATGCCGGCAGCGGACAGATCGTGTGTCCTTGTCATGGTTCGGTCTTCGATGCGCGGACCGGCGCTGTCATCACCGGACCTGCGGTCACGCCGCTGCCACCGCGCAAGGTGATCGAGCACGCGGGCGAAATCTACGCGCTGCCCGCCTGACGCCCCCGTCCTCGCGGCTCCGGGCGCCGCTTGGCCGGCGCCGATCGGCCGTTGCGCCGTCTCCGGCGACGAGCGATGACGCTGGAGACGAAGAGTCCGCCCACGAGAGCGAGGTCGAGCAGCGCTAGAACCCCAAGGCCGGCGGTCAGGACCAGCAGCAGGGTAGCCAGGAGCAGGCCCGCCCCGAGATCCTCCAGCAGATCACGCCGGCGAAGGCGGTAGTGGCGCGCCCGACGCCGCCGCTCGGCGCTCGCCGGTGCCGAGCGCCGCGGCGGCAGCGGGTCAGGTTTGGGCGCGGGCGTGACGTGTGCCAAGCCTGTGGCGTGCGATGGCGCCATGACGGTTACTTGTTCTCAACGGTGCACGGCATCCCTGCCGCCCCGACGATGAGAGTTCTCCCATACGCGACGCCCGGTCAAGAGGAGAGCGCGACGGGACCTAGAACCCGGACAGCGAGACGGCCCGTCCGATCCAGTCATGCCCGCCTCCTCCGCTCATCCCGCCGGGGCTGCCCGGCGCCCGCTGCCCCCGCGCCTGGATCCGCCCCGCCGGTTGCGCCGGGTCGCGTGGATCGTCGCCGTCGTGTGTGCACTGCCGGTATCGATCTCGTTCGTCGCTTCGGTCTCCGGACCGTCTAACTCGAGCTTCACGATCCGCGCTTTCGAATGGCTGCGCGATCACGGCGCCGCGTCCTTCGCCTCAGGCATCGAGGGCGTCTACTACAGCCTGAACGCTCCCTCGACCGGCGGCCCGGCGCTGCACGCGCTCCCGCTGCGCGCGCGGATGCCCGCAACCTCGCATCCTCCGGACCTGCGACCGATCATCCGTCCGGCGCTGCCCGGCGAGGGCGGATGGGTGCCCACGGAGACGTGGAGCGCGGGCTCGCCGATCCAGGAGACCCAGTTCCGTAGCGATCCCGCGTATCCGCGGATGGTCGCCGGGGTGGCCTGGATCGATCCTCGCCGCACCTCCATCGCCCTCTATCCCGGTCGACTAGAGCCGTCGGTGTCGATGCCCCGAGGCGCGATGGAGGTGCCACCAGCTCGGCGCTCGCGGCTGCTCGCCACCTTCAACAGCGGCTTTAAGCTCTCCGACGCCCGAGGCGGATGGGCGGACGGCGGCGTCACGTATGCCCCGCTCGTTCAGGGGATGGCGACCTTCGTGGGATACGCGAACGGCGGGGTCGACATCAAGCGCTGGCTCGGGGGGCCGAAGATTCCCGCGGGCGTGACCTTCGCCCGCCAGAACCTCCCGTTGATCGTCGACGGAGGCCGGCCCAATCCCAACCTGTCCGACGGCCCGCAGTGGGGCGCGACGCTCGGCAACGCGGTCCGCGTCTGGCGCTCGGGGCTCGGGATCGACGCCGCCGGGGGCCTCATCTACGCCGCCGCCGACGCCCAGACGGTCGGCTCGCTGGCCGAGATTCTGATCCACGCTGGGGCGATCCGCGCGATGCAGCTGGACATCAACTCCTACTGGGTTACCTTCAACGCCTACGCCCGGCCGGACGCCGGTGACCCGAGCCCGCTGCTGCCCGCGATGACCCGCCCGGCTACGCGCTACCTATCGCCCGACGACCGAGACTTCTTCGCCGTCTACCTGAGGTGACGCGAGGCGCGGGCCACCGTCTGGGCGCTCCCCGCGAACGGGAGCGCCTTGAGCCCCCGCAGGCCATGCCACAGAAGCGATCCGCTCTGACGAAGTTGACGCTCAGCACTCGCCCACGCGGGGATACATCGCCCTGAGCATCTCGGGGGAGAGGAGGGCGTCCTTGGCGAGATAGACCCGACCTGCGGCTTGTGCGACGAGCTCGTCGAGGGTGCGGACTAGCCGCGGCAGCTCAGGAGCCGCGCGCGAGCATGTCCATGGCCAAGGGCCATCCGTCGATGGCACGAGAGCGGGCTCGCGCTCGCCCGGCCGAAGCGCTTGAGCACGGCGAGAGCACCGCGGCGAGAACCCCGTCGTGGTCAGCTGGCGAGCTCACCCAGGCCTCGGTCTCAGGCCCCAGTCCCCAGCCGGTCAACCGGGCCCGCCGCGCGGTGGGCGTGCTCCGGTCGAGCGTGGGCGCGTCATGCTGCGACATGGACGCTCAACGCGAACAAGAGCAGCCAGCTGCCGGCACTCGCGAGCAGCACGCGGTCGCTCAGGATGACCTCCTCGGGCGCCTCTCCTCCGCCGCACCTCACGATGTGGGCGTAGCGCAGAAGGGTCACACAGAACGGGATCGCGGTCAACGGGCGCCACGGTATACCGTGGACGGTGGGCACGCCGAACGCCCAGAACCAGTAGGCGACGGTGGCGCCGACACCGCTCACCATGAGCAGCGCCCGCAGGCGCCTGAGGGAGTAACCCTCGAGCACCCCCCGGCGCGCTGCGCCGCCGGCGTCCGTGCGCAGGCGCTCGGCGTAGCGCTTGCCGGCGGCCAGGAACAACGCCGCAAAGGTGACCACGAGCACGAACCACCGTGAGAGCTCGACGGGCGCCGCTACCCCTCCCGCGACAGCTCGGAGCACGAACCCACCGGCGATGGCGACCACGTCAAGGAACAGGATGCGCCGCCAGATGAAGGTGTAGGTGATGGTGACGGCGAGATACGCCACGCCGACCAGCGCGAGCAGCGGCGTTACCAGGGCGCAGGCGACCAGGCCCCCGGCGATCAGCGTCACGCCCAGGATCACCGCTTCGGTGGAGCTCAGCGCACCGGCCGCCACTGGACGGTGGCGCTTGCGCGGGTGTAGGCGATCCTCGGGGGCGTCCCTTACGTCGTTGAGGCAGTAGATGCCGGAGGCGAGCAGACAGAAGGCGCCAAAGGCCACTAGCACTCGCACGGGCACGTCGTCATGGCCCAGCGCTCCGGCCGCCCCGGCAGCGGCGATTACCAGCCCGTTCTTGATCCACTGGCGCGGCCGCGCCGTCGCCAGAGCCGCCCTCAGCCGCCACCGGGCCCGTCGCTGCGACCCCGGGCCGGAAAGTGTCGCGGTGGCACCGGCGCCGCCGTAGGCCGGAGAGGGTCCCGGACGCAGCGGATCGTCTGCCAGCGAGGATCTGTGGGCGCCCGGCATACCAGGCATAAGTAGGTCAAGACGATGAACCTCACCTGTCCGCCGGATGAGGAGACTCTCAGTTTTCCTTTAGTCTTGGGTCCGCCTGCTGCTGGAACCCTCACCGCCACGCCGCGCGCCACGCCTCAGTGGCCCCGGCGCCCGAACGGTTGCCGACGGCCCGGCCGCGGCGGGCGGGTGCACCGGTTGGCGCTCATCGTCTCGCTCCTGGCGCTCATCCCGCCGCTCATCTCCGATGCCGGCCCGCGGCTCAACCCGGACCTGTCAGACGGACCGGAGTGGGGCGCGACGGTCGGCAATGCCGTCCGCGTGTGGCGCTCCGGCCTGGGCATCGACCGCTGCGCAATCTCAGCTACGCTGCCGCCAACGCGCTGACGGTGGGCTCACCGGCCGAGATCCTCCGCCGCGCGGGGCGCGATGCGAGCGACGGAGCTGGACATCACCGCCTACTGGACGAGCTTCATCACCTACCGGCATCCCGGCGCCTCGGGCCCGGCCGACCTGTTGCCGGACATAGGCCGCTCTCCGTTGCGCTATCTGACCTCGGACGACCGTGACTCTTTTGGCGTGTATGTGCGCTGAGCGGCGCCGGTCCGGACGGCGGCTCCGAGCCGCCGTGCTCGTGCTCGGACTCACGGCCACCGGTTGCGCGTGCACTAGCTCCCCGCGCGCGGTTCCGCCCCCGGCTCGGTCTACGTCATCCGCCTCTCCGTCGGTCGGCGTCCACCGAACGGTCGCCGACGCGCGGCGCATGCGCGGTCCGGGCAGCCCGGATGCCCGGGCGCCGTTCCCGGTGGGCGAGCGGATCGTGGCCCTGGTGGACACCAGCCGCCGCGTCCGCCTGCCCGACCACCGTCTAACCGCGCGCACACTGATAACGATCGTGCGCTATCCCGCGCTGGGCGCGAGCGGCGCCGGCGACCGGCGCGACGCGCCCGCCGACCGAGCCGCCGGCCCGTTTGGGCTGGTCGTGTTCGGGCACGGCTTCGCGGTCACTCCCCGTCCGTACGCGCCACTGCTGCGAGCCTGGACGCGGGCGGGCTTCGTGGTCGCCGCACCGGTGTTCCCGCTGACCAACGCGCACGCGCCTGGCGGCCCCCACGAGGCCGACATCGTCAATCAGCCACGTGACCTGCGGTTTGTGATCTCGCAGATGCTCGCCCTTGCCCGACACCCCGGGTCGCCGTTGCGAGGGATGATCGATCCACGGCGAATCGCCGTCAGCGGCCATTCCGACGGCGGGGAGACCGCGCTCTTCGCTGCCTACGCCCCCGGATACCGCGACCGGCGGATCGACGCAGCGATAATCCTCTCCGGTGCGGTGCTGCCGCGGACCTCGTCGTTCTCGTTTCCGGCGCCCAGCCCGGCCCTGCTGACCACGCAGGGCACGGCCGACACGATCAACCGTCCCCGCCTCACCTACCGGGCGTTCGGATTCGCGCCGCGACCCAAGTTCCTGCTGCGGCTCATCGGCGCCGGCCATCTCCCGCCTTACACGACCCAGCAGCCCCAGCTGGGGGTGGTCGAGCGGGTCTCGATCGCCTTTTTGAAGCGTTATCTGGACCACGATACGGGCGCTGCTGCGAGCCTGCGACGGTCCGGTCAGGTACGGGGGGTGGCCAACCTCTCCGCACAGCCGTGACCCGGGCAGATCGCGACGGCGCGGCCTCCCGACACAACCCCAGCACGTCACCAAACAGCCCGGCGATCTCGGCCTCATGGCGGCGGCGAAACTCCGCGATCGTGGAGTGATCCGGGCAGCGCATCGCCGTGACCACCCGATAGGCCACGTCCTCCCAGCACGCCCGCTCGATCCCCCGCGAGGAGCGGTTCCCGCGCGCGTAGGCGTAGAGAAGAAGGGCGACCATCCACACAAAGCAGCAGTGCGCCGCCTCGCCGATGACGCGGGCGACGCAGCTGAGGCTTCGTGGCGCTCGCGTGGCCACTCGTGCTCAGGAGCGGGAGCCAGGGCCCAACGTGCTGCGTTCTCCCCGGCGCCGGAGGAGCCGCCAGTCGCCGCGCGGGACTCGCGCTGCTCGGTCGTCCAAAACGCCCGTCCCGCAAGTGGCGCTCGGGCGAGCGTGTGCTGCAGACTCTCCTACGACCGATCGTCCTATCAAGGAGCAATGATGGAAGCCGCAGCGAAGGACAAGGCCCTCGTGAATCTCGCGACCGGGCTCGAGGACGCCGAGCGCGTGCTCGTCGCATTCCTCGTAGCGACCGCCGCGCTAAGCCAGGGCAAGCAGGTCGTGATCTGGGCAACGAAGGAGGCCGTCCGGCTTGGCCTGCCGGGCGGAGCCCAAGGCGTCGCCTGCAAGGGCTGCCCGCCGCTCGAGCGGCTCTTCGAACAGTTCGCAGACGGCGGCGGCGAGCTCTGGCTCTGCCCGATCTGCCTCGACGCTCGCGACCTCGGCGACGCCGAGAAGGTATCGAACGCCCGGATCGCCGGCGCGACCCCAGTGTGGGAGTGGGCCGGCAACGATACGACCGTGTTCAGCTACTGACTCCGCTCGCGTCGGCCCCGATTGCCGTGGCGTCACGGCGCCCGGCTTCTGTTTCGACTCCGAGCAGGAGCGCCGGCCCGCCGAACCGAGCCCCAAGCACGTCACGCTCTTGGTCCGGCGTGCCGGTGACGCGGTTCGCGACCCTGGCGGTCACCGTCCGGCCGGCCGACGGCAACCCGATTTCTTCCCGCGGGCCCGTGCTGATAGGTAGGATCACCCCCTCGGGCTGAAGGCTGGCGCTCGGGCGTGGCCGGTTCGCGGTCGCGCCATGTAGTGCGGTTCGAGGATGCAGGACTCGAACCAACCCAACGAAGGAGGGGTCATGGGGATGGACAAGCGCGGGCCGCGGCGCCGCAAGGTGGCCGTGGTGGGCGTGATCGCCGCCTTGGCGGCAGCTGGATCCGCATCGGCGGCGTTTCAGGCGCTGCCGCCTGGCGATCAGGTCAATAACGACCTGGCGGCAGGGATCAACCCGAATCTGCCGGTCAACACCGAGGACCCGGCGAACTCGGACGTCGTCGGCGGCTCGCTCGTCGCAACCAAGCCGTTGGTGCCGTGGGCGATCTTCCGCCAAACCGAGTCTTCGGGCAACAAGGACCAGATATTCAGCCGCTCGTTTGCGGTTCCGGCCGCAAACCCGCTTGGGCCAGGCGTCTGGACGACCCGCGGCAGCGGCACCGTCGGCGGCCGGTCCAGTGCGAGCCCGACGTTCCTCGGCTCGTTGAACTTCGACCAGGGCCAGGACGGCGAGGCGCCTTCGATCGACTTCGCTGGCACGGGCCGGACAGTTCCGTGGGCAAGCTGGTACGAGAGCACGTCAGGAACCGACTTCGTCGCCGACAATATCTTCGCCAGCAAGTTCGACAACACCGGCGACGCCAACCAGGGCAAGTGGATCTTCGCCGGCCAGGGCAGGGGCAACGGCGGAAGCGGCCCCGAGGTTCCGTCGCTGAACATCCACACCAACCGCGACGCGGTCAATCCTGTCGTCCAAGGCGGCGCGACGGTCGCCGGCAACGATCCGGTTCCGTGGGTTACGTGGCAGGAGATCGACGGCAGCGCCACCGGCCCCCAGCAGATCTTCACGAGCAAGGCCGTGAAGCCCACAAGCGGAACGACCTGCCCGAACGACGGGGCGGTTCCGATCAAGCCCCCGACTAGTACGGGAGCGAACGGCGGATTCTGCTTCCAGCAGGTCGGAGTCGAGCGGGTTGGGTCTGGCGCAGGGTCTGTCCCGCCCTCGACCACCGATCCGTCGATGAACGTCGACCCGACGCGTGACGGGATCGAGCCCGACATGGCGTTCACGGGCGCCAGCGACACTGTGCCCTGGGTCGTGTGGTACGAGGTGAGCAACAGCTCGCCCAACCCACACTCAAGCGGGATTGGTCTACGCAACAACGAGATGGTGTTCGCGGCAAAGGCGACGCCGCCGAGCCCGACAACACCTCCGACAGGAACGGTCGACGGCGGTTTCAACTGGACCGCGTTCGGGCGGACCGGGACTCCCGGATTCGGAGTGCTTGATACGTCGACGCACGGGCCGAATAGCTTCGGACCATGCGCGCAGGATCAGACGACTGAGGCGAGCTGCTCGATCAACCACGATCCCGCCAAGGACGCCGAGGATCCCCGAGTCGCCGCAGGCACGATGACCCCCGGCAACCCCACCGTCCCATGGATCGTGTGGGACGAGGGCACCGCTGCCACTCCGAACAACAACGATGTGTTCGTGGCCCGGCTCGTCGGCGCCGGCGCGGCGGCGCGGTTCGTGATCGCCAACGGCGGTCAGCCGATCGGTACCGGCGACCGCGCCGACATCACGTTCTCGGGCAACACGCCGTACGTCACTTGGCACCACAATGGGTCGGTTGTGACCGGACACTTCACCACCCCTGACGCGTTCGTCAAGGACAATGCTCCGGTCGGCACGGGCGCGCCCGACACGGTTCGTGCCCCGATCTCCTCGGGATGCATCGCCGATCCGTTCAGCAACGACGGTGCTGCGTGCCAGGCACACGCGGTCGGAACGCCGTTCTTCCTGTTCACCAACGGCAACTCGAAGCTGTTCGCCGACGCCTACCAGGCCGACAATCAGCTGACTGGGCCGGCCACCAACGTGACTACATCGACCGCGACGCTGAACGGCTCGGTCAATCCTGAGGGAGCGGCGGTGAACGTCTCGTTCCAGTTCGGCAAGGACATCAACTACGGCAGCAGCACGCCGGCGCAGAAGATCGGCGTGAGCAACTCGGCGACTGCTTTCACCGCGAATCTGAGCGGACTCGCGCCCGGGACCACGATCCACTATCGCGCCGTGATCACGAGCGACTTCGCTCCGCCAGTGGTCGGCGCCGATCAGAAGTTCACGACGGCGTCACCGCCACCGCCACCGCCCGGTAACGGCCATACGTCGGTCGGCCACGCCAAGGTGAGAGGCACGTCGGCGTTCGTCCGGGTGTCGTGCACGGGAGCCGCAGGAGCCACCTGCAAGCTCAAGTTCCGGATGACGGTGACCGAGAAGTTCCGCGGTCGCAAGATCATCGCGATCACCGCTCGCAAGAAGCCGAAGATCCGCAAGGTCGTGGTCACGGTCGGCTCGGCGCGCGGACTGACGCTCGTAGCCGGTCAGTCGAAGGTTGTGAAGATCTCGCTGAACCGCAGGGGTAAGCGCCTGCTCGCAAGCCGCCACACGCTAAAGGTGACGCTCCACGTCACCCAGGTTCTCGGCGGCGGTCGCTCGAAGACGGTCTCCCAGACCGTGAAGTTCAAGGCGCCGAAGCACAAGAAGCACCACCACTAGGCACCACGGCGGCGAACCAGCCCGGGCCTCGTCCTTCGGGGACGAGGCCCGGGCCTTTCGCCGTTCAATGGAGCAGGTCCTCGGCGAGATCGTCGAGGACCCGCTGCACACAACACGCGCCCCTGGCCAGCCGGTTCTGGCGGTATCGGTCCTGGAACGACCTCGGAAGCCGACCGGCCGTCCGACGGCGTTACCGGAACGTCGCGTCGCGCGATCGCGTCGGCGACTCAAGAGTGGTCCGTCGGCGCCAAGGTCGGACGAGTGATCGGCCACGAACGCGATCATCGACTCCCTCGCCGGGCCTACGACTGCCCCGGCGACCGAGCCGCCACGCCGAGCGTCGCGGTGGAGTGCTGCCTGGCATCTGCCGCGTCGCAGGCGACCGACGAGATCGGGCTGCGGCTTTGGGAGCCGCGGCAACGTGATCGTCAGTCCGGTCGCTCCACTCGCTGCTTGAGCCGGCGTGTGTCTTGGCTAGCCCGGCGACGGGCGCCGCGACCGCGGGCTCGCGGGCGCCGCCGCCCGCCCGAGATGAGAGCTTCGCGCGCTGAGGGACTGCGCCGAGCAGCTGCGCCGCGGTCGGGTCTTCTACTCAAGCTCAGTGCAATTGCGTACCGCCCGGCGCCCACGCGGGCCAGTTCCTCGTGGCCGGCCTCACCGCCGCGCGATGAGCTCGGCATGCACGACGACAAAGAAGCCGTCGGCCTGCTCGAGCCACTGCCACCAGGCTGCAGCGATCGCCTCGAGTTCGTCACGGCTGCTGAGCCCATACTGCACCGCCTGCTCGGCCAAGGACGACGAGACCACGCGGTCGGCCCACAGCTCGCCCCACCACCGGCGTGACCTCGGCTCTGCGAACGTCCACGTCGAGCTGCTCGGCTGGATCTCAGTGAAGCCGGCGGTCTGTGCCCAGCCGAGCAGGCTCCGGCCGGCGTCAGCGTCGGCTCCGTTGTGACGGCACACGTCGTGGTAGAGCTGCATCCAGCGGTCGAGCAGCGGGTCAGACGGCGCCCAGACGAAGCCGCCGTAATCGCTGTCGCGCACGGCGAGCACACCGCCAGGCCGCAGCACGCGGCGCATCTCGACCAACGCTGCGACGGGATCGGTCAGATGCTGGAGCAGCTGGTGGGCGTGGACGACGTCGAATGACTCATCGTCGAACTCGAGCGCGTACACGTCTGCGGTTCTGAACTCAACGCCGGAGATCGGGCTCGAGTCGAGCAGGCGCTGAGCCTCGGCAACCACGCCCGCGTCGCGGTCGACGCCGACCGTGCGACCGTGGGCGAGACGAGCGGCGAGATCGAGCGTAATCGTGCCCGGTCCGCACCCGACGTCGAGGAGCGACATCCCCGGCCCAAGCAACGGCAGCAGATAGCCAGCCGAGTTCTCGGCCGTCCGCCATCGGTGGCTGCGGAGCACCGACTCGTGGTGGCCATGGGTGTACGTGTCGCCCACTGGTCCGTACGTTATCACGTACAAATGTATTGCAGGGTGTGCGCAGTCGCGAGCGCTGGCCGGGGCCTAGGAAGGCAGGTCCGCGTACTCACGGGGATATCCGAACCGACGACGCAACGCGTCGCCGACGTTGGCCGCCGGCGCAGGGATCGCGAGTTGGCTGGCGGTCCGGGTATCACCTACGACGATCTGGCTCTACGTATAGCGGTCCTGCTCGAGCGAGATCTTGTAACCGACATGCTGGCCGTGAGGCATAAGTCAGCGTTCCGTCCGCGCCCCTGACCAAGCGCCGCGGACCCTAGGCCAGGCACAGACTAGGGCCTCACACGGAGGCGACGGGCGCTCAAAGCCATCACGGTGGTCTTCGACACCGGACCTCCATCAGGAGCTCCACTCGACCGAAAGGACCTGCCATGCCACCCACAATCATTCTCGTCCACGGCGCTTTCGCCGAATCGGCGAGCTGGGACGGCGTCATTGACCGCCTACTGCAGGCCGGCCATCCCGTGATCGCCGCTCCCAACCCGCTTCGGAGCATCGCGGCTGACGCCGCCGCTGTCAGCGATGTGGTCCGCAGCATCGAGGGGCCCGTGGCTCTCGCCGCCCACTCCTACGGCGGCGCCGTGATCTCGAACGTCGATCCCGACGCCGGCGAAATCGTTGGCCTGATCTACCTCAACGGTTTCGCTCCCGGTACCGGCGAGAGCTGCTTCGAGCTGGCCGGCAAGTTCCCGGGCAGCATGCTCGGCGAGGCGACGCTCCGCCCTGTGCCGCGGGGCGACGGCACGACGGATCTATTCATCAACCTGGACAGCTTTCACGACGTGTTCTGCCCGGATGTGCCGGCTGAGCAGGCCGTCAGGATGGCCGCGACGCAGCGACCGGCTACGCAGGAAGCGCTGGTCGAGCCCTCGGGCGAGCGCCCGCTGTGGAAGGAGCTGCCGTCCTGGTTCCTCATCGGCGAGCACGATCGTGTGATCCCGGCCGCCCTGCAGCACTTCATGGCCGACCGTGCCGGGGCGCAGCGCACGATCGAAATCCCCGGTGCCTCGCACGCGATCACCGTCTCGCGGCCCGAGGCGACGGCTCAGCTGATCCTCGAGGCCGCGATGTCGCCCGCCCACGCCTAACCCTGACTGCCACACGAGAGGAGTTGCACATGTCTGTCATGAACACCAGCGCTTCGAGCGCTCCGGACGCCGAACAGCCGCTATCACCCGCCGAGACGGTCGAGGAGGAGGCGTCGGTGGCAGGCGCCGCAGCCGCTGGTGCGCTTCGCATAGCGCCCTGCGTGCTCATCGGGCTCCTGGTATGCCCGCCGCTGGCGATTTTCGTATTGCTCGTTGTCGCCCCCCTCGTCGTGATGGCTCTCGTGCTCGGGCTATTCGCGGCGGTCCTCTCGACGCCGTACCTGCTCGTCCACCACGTCCGCGGGCACCATGGAGGCCACCTGCCGCTGCTGGTGCACCGCCTCCGCGGGGCCGCCCGAGCTCTTATCGACCTCGCTCCGCACCGGATCGTCGCCGACGCACGCAAGGTCGAAGCTGCCCGGTGACCGGAACGGCGACAGCGTCAATCCGGTCATGCCGCGTCTCCGGAGAAACCTTCCCCTGTCAAGCGCAATCGCGCCTGGTCCAGGAGACGGCTCTTGCCCATTCCCGGCTCGCCTGTACGAGCGCTAGTCGGAGCTGCCCCCGCGCGGCCGCGCCGATGTGGCCGACGGCTTCCGCATCACCAGTGCAACGCACAGGACACTAGGCCGCAAGGCCGGCGTACTGTTCTCGGTTCCGCCCCGAGATCAGGAGGGACCGCTGACGATGACCGACTTCCCGCTGACCGGTGGCTGCAACTGCGGGGCCGTGCGGTTCGAGGTGACCGGGCCGCTCGCGATCGCAAGCTATTGCCACTGCAAGCGATGCCAGCGTCGCAGCGGAGCGGCGGCCTCGGCGAACGCCCACCCCGCACCCGACACTTTCCGGATCGTCGCCGGCGAGCACAGGCTCCGTGTGTGGAGCCCGGACAACGGTGGCGAGAAATGGTTCTGCGGCGACTGCGGATCGTCGCTGTTCGGCCGCAACCCAAACCACGCCGATCCGATCGGCATTCGCATGGGAGCGTTCGACGACGATCCCGGGATCCGGCCGAGCATCCGCCAGTTCGTGGCCTACGCCGCTGCGTGGGAGCCGATCCCAGACGACGGGCTGCCCAGCTACCCCGAGAGTCGCCACGCGAAGCGGTAGCCCCACTTGACCGCACCACCTGGCGCCAGCATCAACCGACTTCGTCCGTGAGGCATCAGCACGAGCCGCTCGCGATTCGGAACGCCGGCCGTCCAGACCGCCTCGACAACGATCGCGTGGCGAAGCACCCCCTGCCCCCCAGGCCTCCTACTTATGTCGATGGCGGTTGACGCGCCGATCGAGCGCGGCATCCGCGGGCGCCGGAGTTCGTCCTCTGCCGCAGTGCCTGGCGGGGCGAGGTTCTGGTTGTCCTGACGAGTTGCCTGGGCGTAGGCTTCACCGCGCGCCGGCGTTCCGAGGCGGAGGCGGAGGCCGAGGCCGAGGCCGAGGCCGACCGAAAGGATGGATCAGCGATGACAGTGGACGCGGTCGAGGTCATCAAGGCGACCGATCGGCGGCGCGCGGTCGCGTCGCTCACGCTGGCGTTCTCGTCTGACCCGGTGATGCGGTGGGGGTGGCCAGACCCGGAGCGGTACCTGAGCTACTGGCCACCGATCGCTGACGCGTTCGGTGGGGGAGCGTTTGATCATGGCACCGCGCACGGTCTGGAGGACTGTGTGGCCGTCGCATTGTGGCTCCCGCCCGGGGTCGAACCCGACGGGCAGACCGTGATCGAATATATGCGCGAGAGCATGGACGACCAGACGTTCGAGGACATCAACGGGGTGTTCGAGCAGATGGACGATCTCCATCCCAACGACGACCACTGGTACCTCCCGCTGACGGGCGTTGACCCAGTCGCACAGGGCCGCGGCCTGGGTACGACGCTCCTGCGACATGCGCTGAAGACCTGCGACAGCGACGGCCTCCCGGCATACCTCGAAGCGACGAGCCCGCGCAACCGCAACCTGTACGCACGCCACGGCTTCACGATCGTCGAGATCATCCAGGCCGGAACCTCACCGCCGCTCTGGGCGATGCTCCGAGAGCCCACGACCTAAGACCGGCGCTCGCGGCTGCTGCTTTCCAACCAGGGGCAGGACCAGCGACGATCGGGGGCGGGCGGCTGCCGGATCTGAGGTGCTCTCGGCCGGCACGGCCGCCGGTGTGCCGGAGTACCGCCAACCGGGGAGGGCGGAGGCTAACGGTGGCCTGCCGAGGTCCTTGAGCTGCCGGGACGGGTCAGGATCCGTCGTGCTTCTTTCCCGTCGGTTTCCAGCCATGCCTGACGCCCTCTAGCAGCCGACGCTGGCGCTCGGCATTCTCCTTGGTGGTGTGGCGGGAGTAGACCTTTCCGGTCTCTCGATCTACGACTTGGTACGCCCCGTTTGTCTTTGTGACGCTGTAAGGCAAACTATTTCGCTTTCCGATCGGCGTCGATTGAAGAGGCGGAGGTTCCTTCCGTTGAATCAGGCGCCCTCCAATTCGGTAGGCGCAAACGGTAGAGCAGGACGGCGGAAGGACGACGTCCTGTGTCGCGTTCGAAGCTCCCGAGCAGCAAACCCTTGCTCGCAGTGAGCAGTGCAGACGCTTCCGGCGCAGATTGTTGGTAGGGCCGCCTTCCGGATCGCTTCTCAGTCACCGCACGCTGCTGAGCCTTCTCGTTGCCGATATCGAGCTAGGAAAGTCGCTGAAAGATCACGTAGCCGCGCTCGTCACCGTGCTTGACAACCTCGACGACGCGGAATTGCGTCCCGCCGAATTCGACATGGCTGCCCTCGCCGACGACCACGTCCGCGCCGTCGTCGGGCATCAGCTGAGCGCTGAGGCCGGTCGCTGCCGAGCCGTCCCCCAGCTCGTAGGGGCGGTCCCAGATGTTGGCAACGCCGACTCGGACACCGCCGAGCCAGGCGACCAACCCCTCCCCTGCTCGGACGGCGTCGGTCACCTGACCTTCACATCGGACCAGCTGTACATATAGTGGCGGAAGACCGACCACGGTAGGCCGCTGATGTGGTGGTTGCCCCACGGGTTCTTCAGGTCGACGGTCTTGGCCTTCTCGTCGGCCGCGACGATCGAGTAGGCGTGGTCGAGGACGATGTCCCACCGCTTGATCTCGGCCTTCTCGTCATCGTTTAGCCAAAACTTCGTCCAGCGACTCGTCGAGGTACACGCGGTCACTGCGTGGTTCGCCCGCAGTGCGCTCGCGACAAGTCCGAGCGAGAGGTCCTCGGCGTAGTCGCGGGGGTCGTGCTCGGTCGCCTCGTTGCCGGTGAGCGTCTCGAGCCCCTCCTTGTCCCAGAGAGCGCCCTCGGCTTCGGCATACGATCCCTTCCACTTCGCCAGCGCCTTCTCCAGCAGCGAAACCCACAGCTCACGCCCGCCCGGGCCGGTGTCGAACGACTGGCCGTAGACGAGGTTGCCGTTGCTGTCGACGGGGAGTTGGTTGCTGAGCGTGAAAACGTGTGCGGTGAGGTCGCTCCAAAAATGGTCCCTGTAATACAGGCTGACGTTGTAGGTCCCGTTGCCATTGTCGGTGATCAGGGAGCTGATCGCCGCTGGGCTGACCCGTGCGACCGCCATCGCCGGTGCGAGCAGGTTGCAGTCCCCGAGCTGCCCCTGGTGGACGTCGTCGGGGCTGACACCGTTGACGATCGGCGTCCCGGTGATCGCTTTGTACGTCGGGTTGGCGTTGGCACTCTTCGGCGGCGGCTCGCGCGCAAGGACGATATTCGGGGTGGTCGTCAGCGCGTGAGCGATCGCGCGGTTGCCGACCGAGCGCTGGAGCGACTGAACCGCCTGCCGGCGCGCGGGCCCTGGGAGCCGCTCCAGGTCAGCGAGCGAGCTGACCGGGGCAGCAGGCAAACCCGCGACGGCCGAACTGTCCGGGATCGCTTCGGCCGTTTGAACAGGCGCGTCCCTAACGCTCCGGTCCCGCATGTGCGCAGCCTACCGAGTCGCAGCCCACACGGCCACCGCACGAGCATCGCGCGCTACATGCAGCCACCGCCGAGGTCACCCGAGAGCTTTTGCCGAGCAGCCACCGGCGTGGATGGCGCCCCCTCGACTCGTGCGCGCCCACCCGTTCGGCTCGACGGCGTGCGCGGATGGTCGACGGCTGCTTTGCGACAGCGCTCGCTGTTCGATCACACCATGCCGCTCAGGTGGGGATGCTCTGTGGGAACTTGAACAGGTCGTCAGGATCGTATGCGCGTTTGACTTTGATCAGACGACCCAGGTTCGCTCCGTAGTAGGCACGTTGCCAATCCGTGAGCGCGGGATCGATGAAGTTCTGGTAGGCGTACGGGGTTGCGTGGGGACCGACGGCCGCCCATGTGTCGTTGACCCAGTTGATCAGCGGTCGGGCTCGGCGGCGAACCATCGCGGCTGGCCAAGTGGCTCCCACCGCGAACAGCGACCGCGCCGACCGATGCACGAACGCGGTGCTGCGCGGACCCGGCTTATTCATCGCCCCACCCCACAGCCAGAAGTCAAGACGCCCCGCGGTCGAGCCGGCGCCCGGCCAGCGCCTCGTCTGATCGAGGAGGGTGGCGACCCCCGCACTGGACATCGGTCCGGCCACGTACGCGGACCTCTCGACGTAGGAGTGTGGCGGACCATTCGTGTCGGCCAGATATTCCCTGGCCTTCCAGAAGTCGAGATCCAAGAACTGCTGATGTGAGGCTCGCACCACCGACAAGACGGGCGACAGGATGTCGCGAAGCTCGCGGCTGGGCCCGAAGTAATGACCCAATGCGGTTACGGTCATCGGGCCTGAACGAGTCGCCGGAGTAATCCTGACGATCAACGAGAACGTGTCCGGAACATGCTTGAAGAGCTGTTGAAACTCGTTCAGGACATCCTCGTGCTTCGACGACCACACGCATGTGCAGACGCTGACCTTCCCGACCGGGAACAACGAAAAGGTCATCGACGTGTTGATCCCGAAGTTGCCGCCTCCGCCACCCCGGCACGCCCAGAACAGATCGGAGTGTCGCGACGGATCGGCCGTCACCTTGTGTCCGCTCGCAAGTACCACATCGGTCCGCTCGAGCTGATCGACAGCGAGGCCGTGGGCGCGCGAATAGAAGCCAAAGCCTCCACCGAGCGTGAACCCGTTCACCGCCACGGACGGACACTGCCCGGCCGGGATGAACAGGTTGTAGGGCTTCAGGACGCGATCGAGGTCCGCGAATCGGACGGTACCGGAGACACGCAGCGTTCCGGCATCATGGTCAACGATCGCCGACTTCATACGTCTCAGATCGACCTGCAGACCGGTCGTCCGTGAATATCCGCCAAAGCTATGTCCGCCCGAGCGCGCGACCAATGACACCCCGTTGTCCCGAGCCCATCGCACACAAGTCTGCACATCCCTGGGGCCTTCGCATAGCGCGATCCCAGCCGGAACGACGCTCGCATACAGATCGTTCTCCGCCGCACTGGCAGCGCGAAATCCCACATCCCCCGGGCGAAGCAGCGGGCCCCGGAGACTTCCCGCAAGCACACGCCAACTGGCGCGCGGGGTCTTGGCGCTGCTGGAGCCAGCCCTGACCCAGGTTGCCCCGGCCTGGGCTCCGGCCGCCGCGACCAGGAGACGCCCTCCCCGGCCCAGCACCTGACGGCGAGTCAAGCCCCCGACGGTCAACCCGGTCACCGTTCACCCCAATCACATCTGCTCGTCGGATCGCCGGTCATGATGGCCTCCTCCCAGGTTCGCGCGACGGGCTGATCCTTATCGAGATCGGTCCCAACCACCTGCTCGAACGACCTAGTGTCACCTTGCGCAGCCGCCACGGATCCGCTGATCGACTCGAGGGCCACCGGCACGTCCACAATCAGACACGACGTCACGGGCATTGACGACACAATAACCGCGCCGGCCGCTCCGCCATCCGGGGCGTCCTAACTCGATCCCGGAACATTTCGTGAGCCCCCGGCGCGGACGCCGGACCCGATCTCGTGGGATCAGACTCACGAGGATGCCCTGGCCTCGGCTGCAGCCGAGGTGGTGGCAGGGCCTCGCAGGTCGTCATCGATCCGGGAGCTCGTCGACCCTCCGGGCGCGGATCAGCCGGAAGCCACCGATGGCCGCCGACCGACTTCGCCGGCTGATCGATCGCCCGGCGGCGGCAGAGGCGCGGTGACGGCGGCCGCGGCCTCGAGGATCTCGCAGAGCTCGTGTTCCGGGCGCCCCGGCGGGAGCACGAGCTGAAGCGTGTCGGCGCCGGCCGCGAACCAGGACTTGATCAGTTCGCTCGCTTGCTCGTATGTTCCCATCAGCGTGACCTCGTCGGCCAGCTCGTCGGCGGCCGCTGGCAGCTGCTCGCCTTGATCCCGTCGCGCGGCTTCGACGATCTCGCCGACGGCGCCGGCCATCCCGAATCGCTCCGACAGCATCCGTCGATAAAGCGGCCCCATCCGCGTCGTGTACGTCGACAGCCACCAGGCAGCAAGCCGACGGGCAGCATCGGCGTCAGGTCCGAGCGCCGTCGGGACCCCGATCGACACGCGGGTCGGCGTCGGGGCGTCGGCGCGCTCCTCGCCCTCGCGCAGCAGCGTCCGGCCCTCATCGATGCGCGACCTCGACCACAGAAACGGCGCCCAACCGTCCGCGAGCTCGCCGGCTAGGCGGATCGATGCCGGCGACAGCGCCGCCAACACAATCGGCACCGGTACCTCGGGGACGACCCCCAACCGCAACGGGTGGGCATCCGGCACCGGGTTCGGCAGCCGAGCGCCGGCCAGGAGCGCCCGGAGCGACGTCAGCGTCTCGCGCAGCCGCGCAACCGGGCGGTCCCACTTGATGCCGTGCAGCCCTTCGGTCAGCGGCGGACTGCTGGCGCCGATGCCGAGCGAAAACCGGCCGCACGAATACCTCTGGAGGCTCGACGCGGCGAGCGCCATCGTCGCGGGCGTGCGACCCCAAGCCGAGATCACCGAGGTCCCGAGCTCCACGCGCGAGGTCAGCAGCGCAAGGTCGGCGACGAGCAGCAGCGCGTCATGGGTCCACCCCTCCGCCACGTCGACCCGGGCGAGGCACAGGTCGTCCGCCTTCATCGCGAGCCGCCCGATCACATCGGTTCGGGTCTCAAACGGGGTGAACGCGACGCCAACGCGAGAGCGGTAAGGGTCGATGCTGCCGTTGCTGGGATCAGTCGCCACACGTGGATTCTGGACGCAGCGGCGGGGCGTGACAATCGGGCGACCACCCTGGTTTTTCCGCGGAGCGACCCCGAGATCAGCTGGGGGCGACAGGCTCCGCCTCGACCGGCCACGGGTGACGCTCGACGCGAGCTTTGAAGGACTCGGCCCTTCGATGCGGACCTCGGGCATGTGCTCCTGCGAGTTGAGCGCGTTGGTGCCGCGGCACACGGGCTGCGGGGAGCCCGCAGGGAGCCGAAGGGATGACCACCACTCAACAACGAGGTCACCGCGCCGCCATTCCTCACTCGTCAGCATCAGCCGCGGCGCTTATCCGCGGGAAATAGCTACCGGAGCTCTAGCGCGGTCGGTTAGTATGTCGTGCTCCTGATGGGGTGTCGAATGGAGGTAGCACGGGGACTTTTGAGGCGCGCTCGCGGGACGTGCAGGCGGGCGCATCCGCCCCACGCGAGGACGTCCTGGCGTGGTGCTATCCGCTTGGCGCTGATCGCGTTGATGGTTGTGTTTGGTGGCCTCGGGGGCGTTGCCCGCGCGGCGGGTCCGGCGGTGTCATTGGGCGTGGATTTTGCCCCGGGGTCGCCGGCCCACCCCGATCTCGGCCAGCTGTTCGCCTACCGCCTCAGTCCCCAGAACGTGGGCGATGCGCCGCTGGACGGGACGACAATCATCGACACCGTCCCGATCCAATTGCAGGTCATCAGCGTGACCACCGGCGCGTACAACAATCTCTCCGACTTTGCGGCTGGAGTCGGGGTGCGGGTTAGCTACGAGAAGAACACCGCTCCGGGAGTGTTCACGCTGTGGGGCGCCTCGCCGACCGTGAGTACGAATACGACCCTGACTGCACCACCGCCGGGTCTGGGCGCAGGTGAATACATCACCCGGGTGAGATGGGAGCTTGGTCAGGCTCAGCCGGGCATGTCCGCGTCAGCCGCTCCCAGGATCAACGGGAGCATCATCAATCCGGACAACGCGGGCAGGCCAGTGAGCTACGGAGACGTGATCCAGAATTGCGCCACGCTCTCGACATCCCAGGGCGTGTCGGCGAACGCCTGCAAGACGTTCAATCTCCTGTCGCCGACCACGATCAGCCAATCCTCGTCCACGCCGATCGTGTTCGGCTCGCCGGCCTCTGACACGGCTACGCTCGCGGTCGGATCGGGAACGAGACCCACCCCGACCGGCGCGATCACGTTCTCGGTGTTCGCAGCCAGCGACAGTAGCTGCTCGTCGCCGCTGGCAACGTCGACTAAGACGGTGTCTGGCGCCGGCAGCTATCAGAGCGACCCGGTGTCGTCGCTTGCGCCGGGTAGTTACCAGTGGCAGGCGAGCTACGGGGGCGACGGCACGAGCGCGCCGGCGAGCACGGCGTGCAACGACCCGAACGGCGCGTTCGCGGTTGCCGGTACGCCGACGGCGTCGATCTCCTCGCCCGCGGACGGTCAGAGCTACGCGCTCAATCAGCCGGTCGCAACGAGCTTTTCGTGCGCGCCAGGGGTCGACGGGCCACCGGTCACGAGCTGCACTGATTCAAACGGCGTATCGGGGACGAGCGGAACGATCTCTGGAACGCTTGACACCTCGACGCTGGGGACGCACACGTACACCGTTACGGCGACGGCCCAGGACGGCCAGACGAGCGTGGCCACCATCCACTACACGGTCGCCGGTGCGCCGACGGCGTCGATCTCCTCGCCCGCGGACGGTCAGAGCTACGCGCTCAATCAGCCGGTCGCAACGAGCTTTTCGTGCGCGCCAGGGGTCGATGGACCACCGGTCACGAGCTGCACTGATTCAAACCGCGTATCGGGGACGAGCGGAACGATCTCTGGAACGCTTGACACCTCGACGCTGGGGACGCACACGTACACCGTTACGGCGACGGCCCAGGACGGCCAGACGAGCGTGGCCACCATCCACTACACGGTCGCCGGTGCGCCGACGGCGTCGATCTCCTCGCCCGCCTCGGGCGGCACCTACACCCGCGGGACAGTCGGTGAACACCCGCTTTAGCTGCGCCGAGAGTTCGGACGGACCCGGCCTGGCGTCCTGCGATGACTCGACCACCGCCCGCACACTGCGCGGCGGTCAGGGGCAGCTGGACACCTCGACACCGGGGTCGCACACCTACACCGTGACCGCCCTCAGCAGGGACGGGCAGCGCGCCGTGGCGGCCGTCCGCTACACGGTCGTGCTGCCGAGCAACCGGTTTCGGGTCCGACACCTCAACGTGCATCGCAACGGGACGGTCGCGTTTGACCTCACCGTCCCGGCCGCCGGCCGGCTCGATGTGCTGGAGACCACCTGGAAGCCCTCGCCGCCGCGCGCCACGCATGCGATGCTGTTGCGCCCCGGAACGCACCGCTACGCGTTCGCCCGCCGCCGCCTGGACCTCCACCAGGCCAGCACCCGCCACATCAAGATCACGCCCAGCGGCCGCGGGCGCCGACAGGTCCGCCACCACCACCGACCGGTGCGGATCAACCTCTGGGTCAGCTACCGGCCGGCCGGCGGCACCCCGGCAAACGCCGCCTTCATCAACCTCCTGGTCACCAAGTAGGCCAGCACACGAGAAGCTCGACGAGCTGACGAAGGTCGCACGGGAGCAACTTCCGGCGGCGCACGAGCTCCCGGGGTTCAGAGCCTACACATTGCGTTGTTTCGCCCGGGGTAAGCGTAGGGAGTCCGCTCGGTTAGAAGTTCTGCGGTAACCGGGGCGTTTATTCCGACTGATGAGCCGGTGTTTCTCATTCTGCTTGCGTGCGCTGCGCTCATCGCTGGCCGTGGCAGCGGTATCGGTTCCGCGACCCGTGCCTCGTCCTCCAGTGCCAGTCGCGCTCCGACCATTTCCGTGAGTACTACTGCGCCACCGCCAACCCCCCTGTCGTCCTCGAGTGGCAGCTCCGCCCCGACCATTATTGCGACCAACGCTCCTCACACGGAGGTTGCGGGCTTCGGCGCCGCTAATGCCACGTGGAAGGCCAGCCACAGGCTCGACAAACGGTATTCGGTCGGTACGGTCTTCACGCTCGACTTAGCCGGTGTGCTCGCTTTGGGCCGCGCCTGAGGGTGCCCATGCTCGAGCAGCTCCACGCCGCCGGGAGAAGCGCGAGCCACGCGATCGGCCTGATCGTCGACCGCGCGGCGTCGGTCGACCTTCGCTGGCTGGCCGCGGGCACGATCCTGTACTTTGCCGCGCAAGCCGTGCGCACGCGCGGCTGGTACACGATCCTGCGCGCCGCCTATCCGGAGGCCACCGACCTGCGCGCCGGCCATGTCGCGCGCGCCTATCTGGCCGGCGCGGGCGTCAACGCGATCGTCCCGGCGCGCGGCGGCGACGTTATCAAGTTGGCGATGGTCCACCGCCGGATCGACGGCTCGCGATACCCGACGCTCGCCGCAACCTTCGTCCCCGACGCGCTGTGCGAGGCCGCGTTCGGCGCGGCCCTCGTCGCGTGGGCGCTGGCCAACGGGTTCCTGCCCGTCCCGACCGCTAACGGCGAGCTGCCGGCGCTCGACGTCTCGCTAGTGGTCAGCCACCCGATCACCTCAGCGCTGGTGGCGGCCGCAGCGACCGCGGTCGGCTGGTTACTCGTTCGCCTGCTGCGCGCGCAGCTGCGCCAGGGCGCGGCCATCCTGGGCACGCCGCGGCGCTTCTTTACCGGCGTGGTGAGCTGGCAGGCGCTCGCGCGGCTGATCAGGCTCGGTTCGCTGGCCGCGTTCATGGCCGCATTCGCCCTGCCGGTAACCGCCGCGACGGTCGTGCTGGTCATGGCCGCCCAGGGCGGCGGTCGCATCCTGCCGCTGGCCCCGGCCAGCGCCGGCCTGCGCCTGGCCATGCTCTCCTACGGCTTCGTCGAGGTCACCGGCCACCAGGTCGACATCGCGGCCATAACCGCGTTCACCTTCGGCGTCGGCGCCGTGCTCGCGCTGGCTGGGCTCGTGCTCGCGCTGACGATCATCGCCGGCGAGTTCGGCACGCTCTCGCCGCGACGTGCACTGGCCATCGCCCGCCAGCGGGTACCCGGACCGGCATGGACGAAACCGCTCCCGGCGCCCTCGACCACCGGGGCTTCCACCGACGCATAGGCCCCGACTCAAGCGCGCTCACTGTTCGATTGTCAGTCTTCTTCTCTGCCCGCACAACCCTGACTGATCTCAGGACGCGGGCGGGTTCACCTGCTCTAGCTTCGGGAACACGTAGGTGGCTTGCAGCTTCCCGTTAGGGGCGGCAGGATCGACGGCGGGGTGTTTCCGGGGGTCGGGTAGTAGATGCGGATCAGCGCCCGGATGTTCGTGGGCATCGGCTGCGTGGCGTCCGGATCATCCTTGTAGATGCTCTCGTAGTACGCCGCGGACGGTGTCGGAATCCAGTTGCTCGCGGGTGCGCCCGCGGGCAACGTTGGCGCGACCCAGATCGTCACCGACCCGTCAGCGTTCCGCGCGAGGCTGCCTGACGTCAGCTGCTGCGAGCCGAGCTGCGAGACAGGCTGGATTGGGCCCCACTGCAGGTTGACGGACCCGCCCGGGTCTTGCAACTGGACGATCGAACCAGGCCCGCCGTTCGGCCCCGGATCGTTTCCCTGAATCGGTACGTCGCCGCCTAACGACGTCGCGGGCGACACGTCCTGCCGCCACTGGGTCGACACTTGAAACGAGTACGTCCCGTCCGCGTTCTTCGTCGCGTCCTTGACGAGGTAGTACGGGGTGCTCGGCGCAAGGCCGTACTGCGCCGCGGTCGGGCCGAAGAGGACCGGTGTGCTCGCGAGCAGCGGGCCCCATGGGGTTGCCGGGAGCTCGACCGTGAGGGTGTCGCTCGACGGATCGACGGCGGTGACGTCGAGATTCGCGGCCGAGTATGACGTGTTCAGGACGCTCGCCTGGGTGAGGAACGGCGCGGCCGATTCCGTTGGATCGATCTGGTAAACGTGGATTGACCAGAACACCCGCGGATCGCCGCTGCTGTCGTTGACGGTCGGCGGCAGGGTGCCGACCGCCGGCAGGTTAATGATGCCGGTGGCCGGCGGCTTGAACGTCAACTTGTAGCTGTCGTTGCCGTTGAGCTGGGTGTCGTTACTCTGGCCGAGATTGTTGACCTGGGCGTATACGGCGTCCTGCGGCATGTTGGCCGAGCCGCCACCGAGCACGATTATCCCGCGGTAGAGGTACCCCTGGTGGAATCCATGAGTAGGCCGCGCCTCCAACGAGACCCGGATGTCTTTAGTGACGAACGTCCCTAGGAACTACGCGGGTACAGCGGCGGCCTCCGCGTTCGGAAGCGCCCTCCGGAGCTCTCTGCGCGAACTGATTCCAAGCTTTGCGAACACCTTCCGCAGGTGGTACTCGACCGTGCGCGGGCTGATGAACAGCTCGGCGCCGATCTCCGGGTTGGTGTGCCCCTCAGCGGCGAGCCGGGCCACTTGCGCCTCCTGCCTGGTGAGCTCGTCCAGCGTCTCGACCGTACGTTTGCGCACCCTCTCGCCCGTGGCCAATAGTTCCCGCCGAGCACGCTCGGCGAACGCCTCGGCGCCCATTCCACTGAACATCTCGTGGGCAGCACGCAATTGCTCGCGCGCGTCCACACGGCGGTTCTCACGACGCAGCCACTCGCCGTACAGGAGCCGGCTGCGCGCGAGTTCGACCGCCGCGGGGCTGCGCGCGAGCCGCTCGACCGACTCCTGGTAGAGGGACTCGTCGTCGTTCAGTAAGCCCCGGCAGCGCGCTTCGATCCCGAGCGCCCATTCGGTGCCGCTCGCCCGGGTTCGTTCGCTCAGGCGCTCGAGCGCAGCGGCGGCATCGTCCGGCCGCCCGCCGCGGACGCCGGCCTCGATCAGCTCGACCAGCGCGCGACCGTACGCCATGACGTCCTCGTGCTCGCAAGCCTGCCGCGCGGCCGCAAGCGCCTCGCTGTAGTGGCCGTGGCCGTTGTGCAGAAGCGCGGTCACCCACCCGAGGAGGCCGAGCGCTGATCCCTCGCCGCGCTCCCTGGCGCTCGGCTCCCCGGGTCCGGCGATCGCCTGCACCTGCGCTTGATCGCCACGCGTCGCGGCGAGCATCAACGCCGCGTAGTGGAGCGGCGCGATACCGGTCGCCTGCGTGACCGCCTCAACCTCGTCGATCAGCACGGCGGCGGTGGTGAAGGCCCCGGAGTGGACGTTGAATGCGGCGAGGTAGTTGGCGGCGTTCGGGAGCAGGTTGAGGGCGCCGGTGTCGCGCGCTACCCGCACACCGCGTGTCGCCAGCACGTGCCAGAGCTCGTCGTCCCAGAGATCCTGCGCGAGGCGACACGCCAACCACAGCCAGCGCCGGTCGGCTGCGCCACTGTCGGGTCCGCCGAACGCGCGCAGCGCCCGCAAGAGCGGCTCGACCGACGCCGCATACCCCTCGGTAGACCGGGTCACAAGGGCGTCGAGGAGCAGGTCGGCCGCGCCCGGGCCCTGCACCCGGCCCGACGCGCGCGCCGCCTCGGCCACCTCACGCTCATCTGGGCCGGTGCCGAGGCGCCCGGCGAACATTGCCGACGCAATCGCCTCGAGGTAGGTCTCGCGGGCCATCGCGGCGTCCAGCGGATCGAGCCGCCTGGCCGCAGCGAGCAGCAGCGGCGGCGCGTCGCGCCCGTGCCGGCTCGCGAACGCGATCTGCGAGCGCAACCTCTCGAGCCGCGCGCGCTGGAACTCCTCGACCGGCCCGAGCTCGGCGGCGGCCAAGAGCTCGGACGCGGACGCGGCGTCGGCGACGTCGAGCTTCGCCTGGGCCGCGACGAGCGAGCGCTCTACGCGCATCGCGGGGTCTGGCGTAAGCTCGGCCGCCCGCTGCAGGAACGCTGCGGCCGCGGACAGCCCCCCGCGTGCCTGCGCCCGGTCGGCGGAGCGCTCTAGCTCACCGGCCACCGCCTCGTCGGGTCCGTCGACCGCGCGAGCGCGATGCCACGCACGGCGATCCGGGTCCCGTTGCGCGTCGGTCGCGTCGGCGAGCGCCCGATGAACCTCGCGTCGTTCGGGTGGAGACGCGGCCCGGTAGGCGGCCGACCGGACGAGCGGATGGCGGAACCGCACGCGCGCGCCGATCTCCACCAGGCCCGCGGCCTCGGCCGGTGCCGCCGCCTCGGGCTCGATGCCGAGCAGCTCGGCCGCGCGCCACAGCAGCGTCACGTCGCCGATCGGCTCCGCCGCCGCTAGCAGCAACAGCCGCCGAGTATCCGCCGAGAACGACTCCAGCTGCCGCACGAAGCCCTGCTCGATGCGGCTGGCCAGCGGCATCTCCCCGGGCAGCCCAAATCCACCCGCGAGCGCGACCGCCTTTCGCCCACGCGGCAACTCGAGCAGCGCGAGCGGGTTGCCGCCGGCCTCGCCAAGGATCCGATCTCGCACCCGTGCATCGAGCGGCCCCGGGATCGTCGCGTCCAACAGCCGGCGAGCGTCATCGGCGGGCAGCCCGTCGATCACCAGCTCCGGCAGCCCCGCGAGCTCCTCCTCGTGGCCGGACTCGCGCACCCCGAACACCAACCCCACCCGCTCCGCCAACAGCCGTCGCGCCACGAACGCGAGCGTCTGCGCCGAGACCCGATCAAGCCACTGCGCGTCGTCGACGATACACACGAGCGAGTCCTCCTCGGCGACATCGGCGAGCAAGCTCAGGACCGCCAAACCGACCAGGAAACGATCCGGCGGAGCACCGGCGCTGAGGCCGAACGCCGTGCTCAGCGCCTCGCGCTGCGGACCCGGCAGATGCCCGAGACGCCCGAGCATCGGCGCGCACAGCGCATGCAGGCCGGCGAACGCGAGCTCCATCTCAGACTCGACGCCCGCCGCCCGGGCGACCAGGCATCCCTCCGCGGCTGCCGATAGATGCGCCAGCAGGGCCGTCTTTCCGATTCCCGCCTCGCCGCGAAGGACCAACACCCGGCTCTGCCCCGCACGCACTCCCGCGACAAGCCGGCCCAGCACATCGCGCTCGTGGACACGATCAAGCAACCCCGCCCGTGGAAGGTAGGTATCCAGCATGCCAAGCCAGCATTATCGCGGGCGAATCTCCTGTACCGCGACGACGACGGACAGGGCTAACCCGGCGCACCCGACCCCGAGGCCGTCATGTATCCGGACCGGTGACTGCCCGACCTCGGTCAGCCCAGCGCCGCTGCTTCGACGGAGGCTGAGGGCTCGACGTCCGGGAGGCGCACCATCCGCGCCGCGTTGATGAACCCAAGTAGACCCGCGAGGATCGGGATGAGCAGCGCGACCTGAAGGGCCAGGTTCGTCGCGTCGGTGTTGATGTTGAGGATCTCCTTACGGACGGCTGGGGGCTCGTCGGCGAGGAGTTGGTTGAGTTGGGTGTTGCTGACGACCTGCGCGTCGTCCTCGAGGGTCTGGGCGATCTGGTGCTGCTGGGTGGAGGGAATCGCGGGGCTGGCGTTTGTCATGTTCGTGAAAGCCAGCGAGAGGGTGGCGAGAAGGACGCCACCTGCTACGGCCAGGCCGAACGACAGTCCGAATGAGCCAGCCGCCGAGTTGACCCCGGCCGCCTCGCTGATGTGCTCCTCACCGATTGGGGCGAGCGTGTAGTTGTTGAGCTGCGAGACCAGCAGGCCGAGGCCCGCTCCCGCGATCACTAGTGGGATCACCAGGTACCAGCCGGAGTGGGCCCTGGGCACGATCGGGATGATCACCGCCAAGCCGACGGCGCTCAGCAGGAACCCGGTGCGGATGATCGTGGCGGGGCGCCGGCCGCCCGCCTTGCGGCCGGCGAGGATCGCGACGGCGAACATGGTCAGCGAGAGCGGCGCTAGCGACAGGCCGGTCTGCATGGCGTTGTACTCCAACTTGATCTGCAGAAAGATCGGGAGCGCGATCATCGCCCCGCCGAGGGTGATGTTCTGGAGCATCTGCCCGGTGATCCCGGTCCTGAAGTTCGGAAGCCGGAACAGATCCGGGTCGAGCAGTGTGACCTTTGCTTCGCGGTGGCGCCGAACGAGCCACCGAGCGAGCGCCCAGAGCGCAACCGCGCCGATCGCGATCAGCAGCACGACGTAATCACCGCCCTCCTGCCACACCAGGATGCCAAGCACCACGCCGCCCATCCCGATAACCGACAGGGCCGCGCCGACCGCATCGATCTGCCGGTCGCCCGTGTACGGGACGTCCTTCAGGCGCCCGACCTGCGACAGCACGATCGCGATGACGACGAGTTCGAGCAGAAAGCCGACACGCCAGGACAGATAGGTCGTGAGGAACCCGCCGAGCAGCGGCCCGACCGCGGCCGCAATGGCAGCGGCTGCTCCGACCAGCGCATAGGTCTTCTTCTGTGCCGCTCCCTCGAAGTTGCCGTGGATCAGCGACTGCATCGCCGGCAGCAAGAGCGAGGCGCCAAGGCCGCCGACGATCGCCCAGAAGACGATGATCGCCGTGAGGCTCTGGGCCAGGACCATCGCCAGAGCACCAGCCGCATACGCCACCAAACCAAACACGAACGCGCGCTTGCGACCGAAGAGGTCGCCGAGCTTACTGCTGATTAGGATGAACGCGGCGGAGACCAGCGCCTCAAGCGCGATCGCGCTCTGGACCGAACTGACCGTCGTGTCGAGATCCCGGACCACCGCCGAGATCGACACGTTCATCAATGACGTGTCGACCACGAGGACGAACATCGCCGCGGCCAGAACCAGCGACAAACGCGTGTTCCTGGCCATTCGAGCCCCTCCGTGTCTCACGTGCCGTCCGGCACGCGCCTACTGATGCCCGCGGCCGTGCGAGCGGGTCACGAGGGCGCCTCGACGCCCTCGGCCAGCCACGTCTTGGCAGCGGGCAGGTCGCGTACGGCGAACCCCTGTGCGCCTCCCGGCATCAGGAACGACAATGCCCGCAGCGCCGGCTTGATCCACGACTCGTCGGTCACTACGGCCACGCGTTCGAAGTCCTTGGCATGACGGGCGCGGAAGCCGGTGTCGGCCTTCATGGCGTCGCCCTCGATGTCATCGGCGGCCGGCCCGAAGTGGTAGAGGAGCCGCACCTTGCGCCCCGCGGCGATTTCACCGCGCAGCACGGGTTCGACTACGTCCTCCCAGTCGTCGTCGTCCACCTCGCCGATCGCCTCGAAGCCGATGGTTCCAACCGGCATGTCGTTCATCCGCCGTAGCATGCTTCCTCCGTTAGTTCGGCTCGCGCGTCAATAGGGCATCGCCAGGACGCGAGGCGATGCTCGCGCGAGGATCGACCGCGGGCATCATCCGCTTGGGATGATGCCCGCGCGTGCGTTCCCGGCCCGTTCGAGTGGGATCTCACGCGCTGGTTGCGTCCTTCGCGGTGGCCGGCCGCGACCGCAGACTGCACGCCGACCAGCGCGCGGCGATCAACGCCACGGTCACGCGTGCCTACCGGCAGGCCATCACCGAGTTCGCCGCGATGGGCACGCTCGATCTGTGGTACTCACGCGTCCACGTCGAGGAGATGATGCGTCAGGTCGTCACGCTTGGATCGGCCAGGCAACGGTCGCGAACGCGAGTCTGAAGTCGATTCAGCGACGCGGGGAGGTCGCGGAGAGGACGGGGTCCTCGCCGCACACGAACCAGCGACCACCTCAAGAGGTGGCTGGCGTCGCCGGCGAACTGCCGCCTCAGGTCGGCGCCCGACCGAAGGAGAAGCCGCCTGCTCATGGCCGCGGGGCGACAATTCAGAAGTCGTGTCGGTACGCGGGAACTGCTGGTGCTCGACGCGGCTGCGTTCGGCGATCGCGCGGCTACCCTCTTCTCGAGCGCGCGCAGCTCGGCCTCGAGCGCCGCCAGGCCCTCGGCCGAGATGTGGTAGGGACGGATTCGCCGGCCAGGGCTTAGCGGTTGTGGTTGACGAGCTCGACGTTGTGGCCGTCCGGGTCGAGCACGAACGCGCCGTAGTAGCCCGGGTGGTAGACGGCGCGCTCGCCGGGGGCGCCGTGGTCCTCGTAGCCCGCGGCGAGCGCGGCGGCGTGGAAGGCCCGCACCGTGGCGTCCGCGTCCGCGGGGAACGCGAGGTGGACGTGCTCCGTAAGCGGGCGCTCGTCACGCACGAGGGAGAAGGAGAAGTCGGGGCCGGAGAACTGGACGCGATCCGGCGAGTCGTGCGCCAGGCGGAGCCCGGCGTGCGGCGCGACGACCGTCGTGTAGAAGCGGCGCGACGCCTGCGGGTCGCGGACGCGGAGCCATAGGTGGTCGATGCGGCCGTCGGGCACGGGGCGCTCGCGGGCGGCGTGGACCGCCTCGACACTGTTGCCGTCCGGGTCGAGCAGGGAGCCGCCGTAGTCGTCGGGGCCGTAGACCGTGCGCGGCCCGGGCGCGCCGTCGTGCGGGTAACCGGCATCGATCCCCGCCTGCCAGAAGGCGTCTACGGCCGCGCGGTCCGGCGCGCGGAAGCCGACGTGCAGGCCGTGGGTCACAGGGTGCTGGCGGTCCACCGGGCCGATGGCCCAGTCCTCCCACTCGACCAGCCCGGCGTCCGCGTGGCTCGGCTCGACGCCGAGCACAGAGAGCACGGTGCGGTAGAAGCGCTCGGACGCGGCGAGGTCGGACACGGCGATCCCCACGTGGTCGAACATCGCTACGAGGCTACCGTTGCGAGCATGCTCGAGCTCGACACCCCGCACGGCCCGGCCGGTTCTGGACTGTCGAGACTTCTCCTCTGGGCCTGCGGCCGGCAGGAGCGGCAGCCCCGCTGCCTCCTGTCGTGACTGCGTCCGCGTAAGCTGTCGCGGTGAGGAACAGGAGCGATACGAGTACCGGAAGCGGCAAGGTGGTCGTGAACAGGGCGATGTCGCTTGACGGCTTCATCGCCGCCCCCGGCCACGCGATGGACTGGGGCGCTGGTCGCCAACTCGCCGACTTCGTGGCGCCGGACGAGTTCCGGGAGATCGCGACGGCCACGGGCGCCATGCTCATCGGCCGACGGACCGCCGAGGTAGGCGCCAGGATGGAAGCCGAGAAGCCGGGCAGCGTGGACTACCCGTTTTCCGGACCCATGTTCGTCCTCACCCATAGGCCGCCGGAGCCGCCGGACGCGAAGGTCACGTACCTCACCGGTGACATTGGGGAAGCGGTCGCCACGGCTCGCAGCGCCGCGGGCGGCAAGAACCTGGAGATCCTCGGCGCCGACGTGGCCAGCCAGTGCCTACGGCGGGAGCTCGTCGACGAGATCCTGGTGTATGTACTGCCGGTGCTGCTCGGCGACGGCATCCGCTTCTCGCCCCCGAGCCTCCCCAGGATCGACCTGGAACCGGTCAGCAGCATGCGGTCGGGCGCCGTCACCATCCTCCGGTTCCGCGTCCCCAGGTAATCCCTGCCTGCCCTTTCCGGGCTTGCCCGTATCAGCTTGCCGCTCCCGGGCTTGCCACGAGTAGCGGCACGAGCCGGCGGTAGTGGCTCGCCGATCGCGTGCGGGGCCGCTGCCGCGACAAACGAGGAGTGAGTATGTCGTCGACGTTTGGGCCTATTGGGTTGGACGGGCGGGGGCGAAGAAGTCAATGAGCAGTTGGTTGACGCGTTCAGACGCGTCGTGATGGACCCAATGCGAGGCGTCGGGCAGGCGCTCGACCCGGTCGAGGTTGGGCACATCGTCGCGCTCGGGCTCTGCTAGTTCTGGGCCGAGGTAGGAGTCGCGCTCCCCCCAGATGACCAGTGTCGGCGCCGAGATCGGCCGAAGCTTGGCTGCGGCTTCCTTCTGGGACTGTCTTACCGAGGCGCGGTAGTAGTTGATCATCCCGGCTGCTGCCCCCGGCTGCGACCACGCCTCGACGTAGCGTTCGAATTCCTGCGGCGTGTAAGGCGGGTTCGCGTCCTGCAGGAAGTGTCGGAAGAAATGCCAGTCTCTGGCGTGCACCACGTCCTCGGGCAGTCCCGGTACCGCAAAGAAGAAGAAGTACCAGGACTTCCGGAGCTGGTTCGGGTTGTGCAGTCCCTCCTGGAGGCGCCGCGGATGGGCCGCGTTGAGGATCGCGAGGCGATCGACCACCTCGGGGTGATTCATCGCGATCGTCCAGGCGATGCTCCCGCCCCAGTCGTGACCAACCAACAGCGCGGACTCGGCACCGCGTTCCTCGATAAGGCCGCGGATGTCGGCAGCGAGCAGGTCGACGGCATAGGCCTCAAAGCCCTCTGGCTTCGATGACAGGTTGTAGCCACGCGTGTCGGGGGCGACCACCCGAAAACCGGCCGCCACCAGCGGCTCGATCTGTAGCCGCCAACCGAACCAGAACTCCGGGAAGCCGTGCAGCAAAACGATCAGCGGCCCGTCACCGGCCTCGACGTAATGCAAGCTCTGATCGCCGACCGCGGCATAACCCTCCCGAAGCTCGATCCCGACGTCAGGCAGCAAGCTGGTGGACGTCATCAGGACCTCCGTGGGGTAGTGGACTGGGGCGCGAGACTACGCCCGCCGGTCTGGATAAGCAAGGACGTCACAGGCCGCCGCGACACGCACCCCTCCGCCCGCCAGCGAGATCAGGACGCCGCGACGCCCATCAAGCCGCGCCCCCGCGCCGGCCAGCGCAATCGCCAGCCGAACAGCCCCCGGCCAGCCGCACCGCAATCGTCGCGACTGTCAAGTGACGAGCGACAGCTTGTCAACCAGCCGATGACAAAGAGCGGTGCGAACGCGACCTCGGATAGGGCGAGGAGCCGCTGCCGCGGCGGTGGGAGAGCGCCGTCGCGGCATCTGGGGTGTGCGGAGTCGGGTCGGGTTGAGTTGTCATCGGGCGCTCCCGGAAAGGATCGGGGCATCGCGCCTGAAACCCCAGATCGTGCAGTAGATCCCGAGGAACAGCTCCCATAGAAACTCCGGGATGGTCACGATCGCTTGCAGCGAGTGCAGCGTGTTGCTCGGAAGGTTGCCCGTGAACATCACGGCCGTCCCGGACACGATGATCAGCGGTCCACCGATGAGGCCGAGCCACGTTGGCCTTCGCGGCACCAGGCCCGAGCTGTACATCAGGTAGCCGAGGATCAGCCCGTTCCCCCAGCCGACGACCCAGCCCGGGCCGAGGAGGAAAGTCCAGTCCTTGATCGCCGCGAGGGTATAGGCGACTGTCCCCTCAGACGGACCTGCAACCTGGTTCCGTAACGTGATGATGCCGAGCATGCAGAGGATGCCGACGAGGATGAACGTGCACTCGAACAGGCGCGCGGTCACGTAGCCGAGCGCCAGTTCCTCGTTCTGTCGTCTAACGATCGGGAAGATCACGACCGCGGTGCCGATGTTCGCGATGATCAGCAGCAGCTCAAGCAGAGCCCCGAGCAAGACCTGCTTGTCGTGCCCAGCACCCGCGATGTAGCTCACCGGATGTCGGAGCACGGTCTCGTAAAGAAGCAGCGCTGGGATCGACGTGATGAACGTGATGAGGAAGAGCACGCCGAACCAATGCGCCCTCTTCTGATCCCGGGACACCCGTTGGAACCTTTTCCCCCGGTGATGGCGATTAGGCGGATTCCCACACCGCCACCTTGACCGGGTAGAACGCGAACCTACGCAAAAGGACCCATCGTTTCAATCCAGATTCGGGGCGAGCGGCGATCGAACGTCAGGGCGCTGACCGGCGCCAGGAGCGTCGCTGCCGCAGCGATCGGCCGGCGGCGTGCAGCTCTGATGGCTAGGGGATTGCCAGGGTGCCGGGGCGGTTCAGTCTGGCCGTTCAGTCGGGCGCGCCGTCGAGCGGCTCGGCGAGATGCCGGAGTCCCGGACGGTTCGCGGCCGGGGTCGGCTCTTGAGCGCCAGCGGAAGGTGAGTGGAAGCGCACCACCTCGAACATGTCGGTGCCGTCCGAGGCGCGAGCCATCACGGTCTCGACCGTCACGTCGTCGAGACCGATGATCTGATCGATCCACTCGCCCTGAATACCCCGGGCTCGCCGCAGTCGAAGCCGAGCAGCTCAAGGAACCGGACTGTCTCGTCGAGGTCCTCGACGACAAGTCCGATGTGGACGAAGTTGGTGACGCCGTGCAACGCACGAACTTCGGCGACATGGCCTGCTCGATCGCGCGCACCCTCGACGTCATCGGCGAACCGTGGTCGCCGCTGATCCTGCGTGACGTCTGGGTCGGGATGAACCGCTTCGACGCGATCCAGGCCGACCTTGGCATCTCGCGCAAGGTCCTGACCGAGCGGCTCAACCACCTCGTTGAATGCGGCGTGCTCGAGCGCCGTCCCTACGACCGGCGCCCACGGTACGAGTACCACCTGACCGCGAAGGGCGCTGAACTCATCGACCTGCTCATGGTCATGGTCTCCTGGGGTGACAAATGGCTCTCCGGAAAGTCCGGCCCACCCGTCCTCTACCGCCACCACGCATGCGGCGAGATCAGCCGGGTCGACCTGCGCTGCACCCACTGCGGGGAGCCGATGCACGCCAACGACGTCGACCTACTTCCCGGCCCCGGCGCCGCGGCGTGACCGAGCACAGTTCGGATAACGGGCCGGTCACGTGGCCGCGCACGCTCGCGCAGCAGCCGATCAACGTCGGCGACCGCGACTACGGCCGCTGTACCCGTGTGAGTTCGGCTCGCGGACGATGTAGCCCGTGCCCACGCTGCGGCCGCTCAGGTGGTCGCGGCGCGCGGCAGCACGACGAGCGGCCAAGCAGGGCCGTCTCGTCGTGCTCGCGTCCGGACCCGGCCACGCCCTCGACCGGGCACAGCCGGTCTTCGACGCGATCGGGTCGAAAACCGTCAGGCTCGAGCCGAAGGCCGGCGGGGCGAGCCGCATGAAGCTCGTGGTGAACGCCTGGACTGTGGCGATCGTGGAAAGCCTCCGCTGTCAGCTAGGCCGCGCAGCGCGCTGGGCGTGGTCGCGCACGAGCGCGTGCCGATAGCGATAGGCATCGGTGACTCGCAGGGCGCGCGTGGGCTGCCATTAGGCAGAACGCTCTGTGCGGGAACGTTGCCGGTCGAGCTCGGCTTCCCGGGCGGCGGCGACGGACCGACGGAACCTCCCGCAGCTGCTCACAGACCCAGCGCTTGAACGGACCCAACTTCCGACCCTGCCGGCGTCATGGGATCTCAGCCCACTGCGATTCGATCAGGTCGCGTCTCGCTGTCCCTCCGACTCTCCCGGGCCGCCCGGCGCGGCGTTCGACCCACGGCGACCATTCGCGGCTCACGCCAGCCAGGCTACGGCTCGTCGACGGCCGGGCTCCCGTCCCGACGGGCCGATCGCTGCTGACCAGTCACCCGGTTGGGATGATGCCTCGGTCCAGGATGGCTTGCACAATCCGCGGACGATGTTCTCCAGCCGCGATCAAGCTCGTGAGGCGTCGGCCGGGTTTGCGTCGCTTCCCGAGACTCAGGCCGGTCATCACGAGGAGCCATAGCCATGAGCGCTAAGAGTGCCGGATCGACCGCCGCAACCGACCAGAAGCTCGCCGCACCGGCATCACGTGGGTCCGGTGAGAACGCCAAGGCTCCGCATCTGTCGGTGAGGGAGCGGGCGGCGCGCGGAAAGGAAGAGCGAACCGAGGTGGGGCGCAGCGTGCATGGGGAGTGGTCAGCACCCTCGGGTCGTCGGGATCCGGTCGAGCTGCTGGAGGAGCAGGCCGCCTCGCGGGTGCCGGAGCTAGTGCCGATCCGTTACGGGCGGATGCTGGTGTCACCGTTTACGTTCTACCGCGGCGCGGCGTACCTGATGGCAGCGGACCTGGCCGGCTCGCAGAGAACCGGTCTGCGCGTGCAGCTATGCGGTGATGCGCATTTGTCGAACTTCGGTGCGTTCGCCGCGCCGGATCGGCGGTTGGTGTTTGACATCAACGATTTTGATGAGACGCTGCCGGGGCCGTTTGAGTGGGATCTCAAACGGCTGGTTGGGAGCTTCGCGGTCGCGGGGCGCGACCTCGGGTTCGCGAGGGGGGAGCGCCGCGATGTGAATCTGGCGGTGACGCGTTCCTATCGCGAGGCGATGCGCGCGCTGGCGTCGATGAAGACGCTCGATCTGTGGTACTCGCGCGTTGATGCCGAGGCGCTGATGGCACAGTTTCAGAGCACGGCGAGCGCCAAGCGCCGCAAGCTGATGGAGAAGAACCTGGCCAAGACGCGGGCGAAGGACAGCCTGCGCGCGTTCTCGAAGCTGACGACGGTCGTCGATGGTGAGCCGCGGATCGTCGGCGACCCGCCGCTGATCGTGCCGGTCGAGGACCTCGCCGAAGGCCGAGATATCGAGGAGTTCGCGCGGGACGTGAACCGCGGGTACCGGCGCACACTGCAGGGCGATCGCAAACGTCTGCTCGAGCGCTTTCGCTACGCGCATGCGGCGCGCAAGGTCGTGGGTGTCGGTAGCGTCGGCACCCGCGCGTGGATCATGCTGATGCTCGGCCGCGACAACGACGATCCGCTGTTCCTACAGCTCAAGGAAGCACAGCCCTCGGTGCTCGAGCCTTTCATCGGCAAGAGCCAGTACCCAAACCACGGCCAACGCGTGGTCGAGGGTCAGCGGCTGATGCAGGCCGCCAGCGACATCATGCTCGGCTGGCACCGTGTGACCGGCATCGACGACGTCAAACGCGACTTCTACTTCCGCCAGCTCTGGGACGAGAAGGGCTCGGTGATTATCGAAGGCATGAAACCCAAGGAGCTGGCCGCCTACGCTGAGATCTGCGGCCGAACGTTGGCCCGCGCCCACGCGCGGTCCGGCGACTCCGTCACGATCAGCGCTTACCTCGGCAAGAGCGACGTGATGGACGGTGCCCTGGCCGACTTCGCCGAGCTCTACGCCGACCAAAACGAACTTGACTACGCCGCACTGGCCACTGCGGCCAAGACCGGACGCGTCAAAGCACAGACAGGGCTATAGCACCCAACCGGCAGGAAAGGCCAAAGGCATCCGAACATGACGGCCTTGGAGACCTCGTGGCTACGACGAGAATCCGGATTGTGCCCCCGGATCACCGGGCTTGTCCTCGCCGTCAGCGATGACGACCGGATCACCGGCTACGCGAAGCGCAAGGCCGCGCTGCGCCATCAGGTAGCCGGCGCCGATGACGAGGCGCTGACGCTGTTCGCAGCCGACAAGCTCTCCAAGCTGCGCGAGCTGCGCCGCGAAACTGCGGTCGACTCCGAGGCCACCGCCGCGTCGGGTCGGGTGCGGCGAGCTCGCCGCCTGAGGCACTATCAGCGCTCGCTGGTGCTGCTGAAGGAGCGCCTACCCAAATCGCCGCTCGTCCGTGAACTGCGCGACGAGCTCGACGGGTTCCTCGGACAGCGCGCGATGCCTGCTGGGATCCACTGAACAGGGACCGATCAGCCAGAGCGCGCGCCGGTGAGACGTACTGGGCGCTGCGCTTACCCGAGGCGCGCTAAGGCAGGATCTGCCCGACGTCGGTGCGGGGTTCGCCGGCCACGGTGTCGTTCTGGGACAGCGAGATTCGTGGTGTTGGCCGGGTAGCTGCGACGCCGACGAAACGTCATCACGGCCGCGAGAAGATCACCCAATGGAGGTGATGCTCGGCCGCCCGCGGTCGGCGATCGTGGATCGATATGCCCGGAGTGAACGAGGTCAGATCATGAGCAAGCCGTTTCAGGGAGTCATCAACGTCGACATCCGCGACTCGGTTCCTGACTGGGCGCCGTTTGAGCCGCCAAGGGCACCAGACGGAGCGCCGAGCGTGCTCTATATCGTGCTCGATGACGTTGGGTTCTCGGCGATTGGCTGCTACGGCGGCCCGGTGGAGACGCCGAACATTGACCGGATCGCCGCCAACGGGGTCCGTTATACGCAGTGGCACACCACGGCGTTGTGCTCGCCGACGCGTTCGTGCCTGCTGACCGGACGCAATCACACGCGCAACAGCATGGCCTGCATCACGGAGGCCGCGATCGGGTTCCCGAACGCGAGCGGGACGATCCCGCCCGAAAACGGGATGCTGCCGGAGATCCTCGGCGAGCTCGGCTGGAACACGTACATGACCGGGAAGTGGCATCTGTGCCCCACCGACGAGATGCATCTCGCCTCGACACGGCGCAACTGGCCGACGGGGCGCGGGTTCGAGCGCTTCTACGGCTTCCTCGGCGCGGAGACTAACCAGTGGCATCCAGACCTGGTCTATGACAACCATCCGGTTGACCAGCCCGCCCAGCCGGAGGACGGCTACCACTTGACGGTGGATCTGACCGACAGGGCACTCGAGTTCATCATGGACGCGAAGGCGGTCGCGCCGGACAAGCCGTTCTGCCTGTACTACGCGCCGGGCGCGTGCCATGCGCCGCACCACGTCCCGAAGGAGTGGATCGGGAAGTACAAGGGCCGGTTCGACATGGGCTATGAGGCGATGCGCGAGGAGACGCTCGAGCGCCAGAAGAAGCTCGGCATCGTCCCGCAGGACACGGAGCTCCCGGCGCTGAACCCGATCGGTACCCCGGAATCTCGCAAAGGCCCGGAGGACAGGCCGTTCCCGCAGCTTGACTTCACGCGCCCGTGGGGGTCGCTGTCCGATGACGAGCGCCGGCTGTTCTGTCGCATGGCCGAGGTGTACGCGGGGTTCCTCGCCCACGCCGACGATCAGATCGGTCGCCTGCTCGCGTATCTCGAGGAGACCGAGCAGCTGGACAACACGATGATCATCCTGGTGTCCGATAACGGCGCCAGCGGCGAGGGTGGGCCGAACGGATCGCTCAACGAGAACAAGTTCATCAACCAGATTCCCGATGACATCGAGACGAACCTGGCGATGATCGACGAGCTCGGGAGCCCGAAGACCTACAACCACTACCCCAACGGGTGGGCGATGGCATTCAACACGCCGTTCAAGATGTGGAAGCGCTACGAATTCAACGGCGGCAGCTGCGACCCGTGCATGATCTCCTGGCCCAAGGGGATCAAAGCCAGGGGCGAGATTCGCCACCAGTACCACCACGCGATCGACATCATGCCCACGATCCTCGACTGCCTCGGCGTCGAGCCGCCGGAGACGATCAAGGGCCACGTGCAGAACGGCTTCGACGGGATCAGCATGCGCTACAGCTTCGACCAGGGATCGGTCCCGTCCGCGCGATCGACGCAGTTCTATTCGATGCTCGGCTCGCGCGCGATCTGGCACAAGGGCTGGAAGGCCGTCAGCACCCACCCCACGGTCGCTGGCTGGAGCCACTTCAACGACGACACGTGGGAGCTGTACAACGTCGAGGTCGATCGCGCGGAGCTACGCGACCTCGCGGGCGAGCATCCAGAGAAGCTGCGCGAGCTGATCAACCTGTGGTTCTCGGAAGCGGGACGCAACGGGGCGTTCCCGCTCGATGATCGCTCGCCGGTCGAGATCATCACGACCCCTCGTCCCCAGATCACCAGCCCGAGGGACCGCTACCGCTACTTCCCCGGCGTAGCCGAAGTTCCAGAGGCACTGGCCGTCAATGTCCGCAATCGCGACTACATCATCGGCATGTGGCTCGACATCCCGGCGGCCGGAGCGAGCGGGGTGCTGTTCGCGCACGGCTCGCACTTCGGCGGGCACACGCTCTACGTCAAGGACAACCGGCTGCACTACATCTACAACTTCGTCGGCATGCTCGAGCAGAAGATCGACGCGACCGAGGACCTGCCGACCGGGGAGAACGTGATCGTCTCCGCGGAGTTCGTCAAGGACGACAGCGATGGCAAGCCGGGTGTCTGCAAGGGGACCCTGTCGCTCTACCACGGCGAAGAAAAGGTCGGCGAGGGGCAAATCAAGACCCAGCCCGCGACCTTCGGCCTGACCGGATCGGGGCTGACCGTCGGGCGCAGCCTCCACGCGATCACCTACGACTACCCCGGCCAGCGGCCGTGGCCGTTCACCGGCGGCACGATCCACTTCGGCGCCGTCGACGTCAGCGGCGAACCCTACGTCGATCTCGAGCGCGAGGCCGCCGCGATGATCGCACGCGAATAGAACCACCTCCTTGTGCGCTAGATCACGGGTCCGAAAGAGAGAGCTTGATGAGCGTTCAAACCGACGTGCTGACCAGCTGGAATCCTGGCGCAGCAAGGCGGGCGGTGGTGGACTTTGTCGGGCGGACGGTGTCAGACGACGTTGCGGTCGAGGAGCGACCGCCGAGCTCGCCGAGACCGGCAGATAGGGTTGTCGCACCAGCGCGGCCGGGTGGCCAACACGGCGAGAAGGCTGGTGCCGCGATCGAAGCGGGTCCGCTCATCGCTGCTGCTCGGCATGGAAGTCGCCGCCCGTTCGTCGCCACCGTCGTGAATTGAGGTCAGTCGGCCGGGCGTCCGTCGATGGATGCGCGGTGTACCGCATGATCCTCAAGCGCGACGGGATCGGGGAGGCCGTGCCGCTGTCCAAGCACCGGGAACGGTCCGGCAGCGAACGCCTCGTACACGTCGCGGCTGGGGCAGGTGTCGACCAGGACGATCCCGTTGGGTGCTCGCAGGCAGACATGCAGACGCATGTTTGCGGTGGCGATCTCGGCGAGCATTGCGTCGTAGCGGCGCAGAAGGTCGTCTGGATCGTCGGCGAATCTCCAGATCGAGGCGTGCATCAGGTCTTAAGGCTTGGCGGCCCTGGCTAAACGGTTGGTGTCGCTCGCTATTGAAGGGCGCCGAATGCGCCGCCGAAGAAGACGAGTGGGTCGTTGTTGGGCGAGATGTGCAGGTTGTCGACCTCTCCTACGACGATCCAGTGATCCCCGGTGGGGTGCTCGGCGACGATCTCACACTCGAAGGAGGCGAGGGCGTCGGTGAGCAGCGGTACGCCGCCGGGTCCGAGTTCCCAGTTGAGACCGGCGAATCGGTCCGCGCCGGCAGGGGTCGCGCGTTTTGCGAAGGGCTCGTGCTGTCGTCCTAGGATGTTCACGCCGAAGCGGCCCGCGCGCCGCATCCGGGACCACGTGAGCGAACTGCGGGACGGGCAGAACGAGACTAGGGGCGGCTCGAGCGAAACGGATGTGAGCGAGTTCACGATCAACCCGGCGGGCTCGCCATCGAGCGCCGCGGTGAGGAACGCGACGCCGGTCGCGAACCTGCCGAGTACGTCGCGGAACGAGCGCGCCTCGGGCGCCGTCGCGGCGGGCGTTGGAGCTGCGAGCGCCATCTCAGTGCAGCTGAGACTCTTCGCCGAGAGCGACGTGGCCGAGGTAGTCGTAGGCGCGGTTGGCGCCGAGCGGATGCATGAAGGAGCCGGCCTTCACGTCGCGGTATGCGCGGGCGAGCGGGCTGCCGTTGACATAACCGGCGCCGCCCGAGAGAGCGAGCGCACGGTCCACGATGCGAGCAGCCGCCTCGTTCACGAACGCCTTGGCGGCCTGGGCCTCGGCGAACAGCGCGCCGAGCTCGTCGGCGCTGCCGTCGGACGCCGGGTTGGCGACGCGGTGCTCGTCGATCAGCGCGGCCGCGCGGGACAGGACGCCGCGCGAGGCGGCGAGGTCGATCGCGTTCTCGGCGGCTTGGACGCGCGGGCGCGCGTCGCCGTTGATGCGCCCGGCGATACCCTGGCGGGCGATCGCCTCGGCCGACTCGGCGATGCCAAGCGAGGCCGCGGCGTGAAACAGCCCGGCGACGAGGTTTCGCTCCATGTACGGCAGCGGGTCGCCGGCCCTGAAGCCGCCCCGCACGCCGGACTCGGGCAACTCGACGGCCTCGAACGAGACTGAGTTGCTGCCCGAGGCGCGCATCCCGAGCGCGTCCCAGTCGTCGTGAACCACGACGCCGGGCGCGTCGGTGGGCACCATCGCGTACGCATAGCGCTCGCCGCCGTCGCCGTCGGCATAGGTGACGGCCACGTAGAGATCGGTAGCGGCGGGGGACATGGTGCAGAACATCTTGCGACCGTCGATCCGCCAGCCTGACTCGGTGCGGGTTGCACGCGTGCTCGGCCGCGTGAGGTCCTGTCCGCGTTCACTGATCGCGGCGGCCAGCACGACGCCTTGGTGGGCGATCTGTTCCAGTGACGCGGCGAAGCCGCGAGCGCGGCGCTCTGCGCCGGCCGCGAGGGCGACTTCGCGACGGCGTTCCATGTTGAGCACCGCGACGAGGTGCATGTTCACGCCGATCGTCACGGAGGCGTCGCCGCGCGCCAGGCGGCTTGACGCGACGACCAAGTCGTGCGCGGACGAGACGCCGAGCCCACCGAGCTTGACGGGAACGGGCGCCGCGAAGTAGCCGGAGGCCTTGAGCGCGTCGATCGCCTCGAACGGGTAGCTGCCGTCGCGGTCGTGTGCGGCTGCGCGGGTGGCGAGCTGCCGCGAGAGCCCCTCGGCGATCGCGACGAGGCGGGCGCCGGCTTCGGTACGAGCTGCAAGTTCGATTGGCATCGCGAATTCTCCGATCCGCTCGTCATGGACCCGTGGCGGAGCGTGACTCCGGCCACGGGTCTCATGCGAGGCCTAGTGGGTCGTCACCTCGACGGCGACCGGCACGCCGTTGGTGACCATGTCGTAAACGGCGGAGCGTTGCTGGGCCCGCTCCACGACCTCGCGGAGCTTTTCCTCCGGCGCGTTGCCCGTTACGCGGAACGACACGCCGATCCGCTGGAACCCGTTGCGGGGCTCGTCGTCCACGCCGAGCGCGCCGCGCACGTCCATGTCGCCGGTGAGCGTCGACTCGACGGATGTGAGCTCGACCTTGCGCGCCGCGGCCACGTAGACGATCGATGTCGTCAGACAGGCGGCGAGCGCGTGCAGCAGGTACTCGGCTGGGTTGGGGCCGGTGTCGGTGCCGAGCAGGATCGCCGGCTCCCCCGCGTCGATCACAAACTCCTCGACGCGAGTGGTGTCCTCCCCGCCCGCGGCGTAGAAGCCCTTAATTGTCGAACGGTTGTGCGACCCGTCAATCCAGCGGTTGCTGGCGCGGAACTGGAACTTCGCCAGCTCCGGCTGCGCCTTGATCAGATCCAGCGTGGCGAACATCGTCTCGGTGTCCACGCCGTTGCGGATCGTGTGTGTAACTGCGCTCATTTTGTGACCTCCTGGGTGGTTGTGGTGTTGGTGGAACAGTGCTCGCAAGCCGCCTGCGCGACATCCGCGCCACTACCCAAATCCGGGCGGGAGGTGTGCCGGGGTGCACGTACCGGCTTGAGCGCGAGCAGCGAGAGGCTGCCAGCGCCGTGCTTTCGGACCGTCCCGAAGGGCAGCTCCTCGATCCGCGCGCGATGGAAGCCGGCAAACGAGTTCACGGCTTGGGCGGGTCGCCGGCCGAGCAGCTCGGTGGGGTATGTGAAGTTCATGTGCATGCCGGCAGCGTCGCCGACACGCCTTCCCTAAACCTTCCTGAAGGCTCATCTGAATCGGGCGTTCGTGGGGCTGGAGACTCCCGGACGTGCAGGCGCCGTTGGCCCGCGGGTCTAACTGGTTGTGAGGTGGGGCGGGTCGCAGCGGTGGTCTGCCTTCCCGGCAGGGGTCAGGCCGGCGGGCGCGAGCTCGCTCGGTTGCCGGCGCCGCACGGATTGTCCGACGACGCGTAGGCCTCCGTCGCCGGCGCACTGGAGCGCCTGCCCGCGCTGTACCCGTGGGCGCGCCGAGCATGGCCAGCTGCCCGCGGCGCATCGCTCAGCGCTCGTCGGCGCACTATTGCCGCTGGGGCGAGAGAGAACCGTGAGGCAGGCTCGCGCTTGGCGGCCGCGGTCACGAGCTAACGTCGAGGTCAGGTGCTGGTCGCCAGCGCGACGCCGCTACCTGCTCGCCGGCACGCGCCGTGCTTGCGCTCAGCCTCTCAACGATTGCGCGTCGGCTGTGCCTGTCACCCCAGGTGCTGGGGCGCAAAGATGCGCCGAGCGCGTCGAAGCCGGTCGAGGAGTGCTTCTCATGCGTGCCCGAAGGAGGCGTCGGGAAGGACGCGGTGTGCCCAGCGTGGTATGTACCAGGCCCAGCGGCCCATCAGCCGTAGCAGCACGGGGAGGAGAAGCAGCCGGATCAGCGCGGCGTCGAGCAGCACGGCGATGCCGAGGATGATTCCCATCTCCTTGGGTGGGAGCGGTCCGGAGAGTGCGAAGGTAAAGAACACGGCGATCATCTCGGCACCGGCGGCAAAGATCACGGGTCCTGAGTGGGCGAGCCCGCCGATCATCGCTTCTTTCGGGTTGCGGCTGCGGTCCCAGTGCTCCTTGGCGCTGGAGAGCAGGAACACGGTGTAGTCCATCGAGATCGCGAAGATCATCGCGAAGAAGAACACCGGTCCCCACGCATCGACGAATCCCTGTGGTTGGAAGCCCAGGAGCGAGTGCAGCGCGCCATCCTGGAAGACCCACTTGGCGACGCCGAACGCGGCGGCGGTGGCGAGCAGGTTGATGAGCACGCCGACGGCCGCAAGCAGCGGTGCCTGCAAGGCGATCACCAACAGCACGAACCCGAGCGCGAGGACGACGCCGATCACGAGCGGCGTCTTCGCCGACAGCGTGGTCTGGAGGTCGTGGTTCTCCGCGACCGCCCCGCCGATCACCGATCGGGCCGGAAGTTCCGCGCGGAGGCGGTCGATCGTGGCACCGACGGCCGGATCGGAGGGATCCTGCTTGGGGAGCGCGGTCACGAGCGCGTAGCCGTTGCTCGTCTGGCTCGAGAGCAGCGCGGCGATTCCGGGGTCGCGTTGAGCGACATGGGCGACCTGGGTGGCCTGTGCGGCGGGCGCGACGATCTGCATCGGCCCGGTCGCTCCGGGTCCCATCGCCGCTCGTACCTGCTGGTAGCCGACGCGGGAAGAGTCAGAGGTCGGGATGACCTTGATTGACGGCATCGCGATCTTCAGCTGGGTCACGGGGATCGCGAGCGCGACGAGCGCGACGAGCGCAACCGCGCCGTACGCGACCGGTCGCTTCCAGAGTCGCTCGCCCCAGGCGGCGAACCTGGCTGAGCGGTGCTCGCCCGAGTTCGCCCACGGGAGCGCGAGCTTGTCCACGCTCGGGCCGAGCTTTGTGAGCACGGCGGGGAGCAGCGTCAGCGTCGCGGCGAGGACGAAGATGACCGCGAGCATGATCCCGAGGCTCGTCGAGCGAAATGCTGGGCTTGGGACGAGCATCACGGCGCTCAGCGAGATCAGCACCGTTCCGCCGGAGAACAGGACTGCCTTGCCGGCGGTGTCCATCGTCACGGCCGTGGCCTCGACCGTCGACAGCCTCGAGCCGAAGAACGCGCCGCGGAAGCGATGCACGATGAACAGCGCGTAGTCGACCCCGAGCGCGAGCGCGAACATCAGCGCGAAGTTCATCGCCCAGATCGACACCGGCATCAGCTTGGTGGCGAGGAACAGCGATCCGGCGGCCGCCATCAGACCGACCATCGTCAGCATCAAGGGCAGTCCGGCCGCGACCAGCGAGCCGAACGCGACTAGCAGGATCAGGAGCGTGACGGGCCACGAGATCACTTCTGACTTGAGCATCGCTGAGCGGTTCGCGGCGTTGAAGTCAGACCACAGCGCCGACGCGCCGGTCAGGTGCACCCGCACACCGGCGGATGTCAGCGCAGCGAGCTTGCCCTTCAGACGATCCGCCGCCTGAACCATCGCGTTCGAATCGCGCGCCGCGCCGGCCTGCACGATCGCAGTGCGCCGGTCTCGGGAGATCGACACGCCGGCGGTCGGCGCGACAACGGTGCTGACCGCGCCGTCCGCCCGCAACGTGCGCTCAACGCCGGCGATCGCGGCCCGGAATGACGGATCGCTCACCGTCTTGGTGGGCGAGCTGACCACGGTCATCAAGCCGTAGCTTGAGAGGCCGTGGAAGTTACGATCGATCAGCTGCCGGGCCTGCACCGACTCCGACCCCGTCGTCTCCCAACCGGCTCCGGACAGCGCGGTCTCGACGCGCGGGGCGAAGAACCCCAGCACTACGGCGACCAGCAACCACACGATCAGCACGACCCGGAAGTGGGTCGCGGTGTAGCGGGCGAGACGGCCGACCGGACCAACACGGGTCATCTGACCATCACCTCCATGCACGCGGTCCTGGCCACGGGCCGCTGCCTGACCTGAGACATACCGCGCGTAGTGGCGTGTGTGGCGCAGCATCACGCGACCTCGTAGACGACGCGTTCGGCGTAGACGAACGGGTGGACGAACGCTTCGGATGCGTCCTCGGCGCTCACCGGAAAGGTGACAGCTGCACTCTCGCGATCCACGACCACCACACGCAGCGCGTCGGTCGCGGGGTTCCACTCGAGCGTAACCGCGAGACCGTCCGCGGTCCGCTGATCCAGTTCCCGGTAGGTGGTTGGGGTGGTCACGACGGTGCTCCTCTCTACAGCGCGTAGCGCGGCTGTAAGGCAGGGACTAGGTGCCGGCGTAGCCGGGCAAGCTTTTCGCGCCACAGTCGGCGATACAGGTACGGGGACATCGGTGGTTCCTTTCGATCGTGTGATGTGGATTGGCGTCTGCCGTTCGACGATCAGCCGTGGCGCAGCCGTGCGAGGGCGAGGTCGTAGCCCCTGTCGGCGAACGAGTTCATGCCGTGGGCGCAGAGCGGCGGGTAGCCGAGTGCCTCGCCGAGCGAGCGGGCGCGGGGAGGGGCCGGTCGCGGCTCCTCGGTGGCTACGCCGCGGTACATCTCCGCGGCCTGGTCATCGAGGGCCTCGGGATCCACGCCCCAAACGACCTTCATGTGGCGTTCGGTGTGCATGCCGGCAGCGTCGCCGACACGCCTTCCCTAAACCTTCCTAGGCGCTGGTCTGCGCTCCCTGGAGTCGTTCCAGCGTTTCGCGCGCTTTCCGCTCGTTGAGCAGCTGCCCGGCCGCGGCGTAGCCCTCGGCGGCGCGGCGCAGTGCGTCCGCCGCGGCGGGCTGGTTGCCGTCGGCCAACAGCAGTTCGGCCCGCGCCTCCGCTAAAGCCGCCGGCCATGGGCCGCCCGTCCACCGCTCCGCGCCGTGTTCCGCGCGCTTCAGAAACTCGCGGCCGCGCTCGAGCTGCCCGGCGCGGGCGCACACCCCGGCCGCGGCCAGGTGGTAGATGGTTGGGCAGAAGGGACAGACCCAACGTGGGTCGAACAGTGTCTCGGCACGCTCGATCAGCGCGAGCGCCTCGGCGCCGTCATCGGGTACCTGGAGCAGGACGCCGTACACGAGGAACAGAAGGTGCTGGGCAAGAGGCGAGATATGCGCCAGCTCGAGGGCCTCCTCGAGCTGCGCCCGCGCGCCGGCGCGGTCGCCAAGGTGAAGCAGCGCCTCGCCCAGGCGCATGCGTGCGAGTGACTCCCCTCCGACCGCACCGAGCTCCCGGCTAAGCCGCGCTGCGTCGACGAGGTGGGCGCGCGCGCCCTCGAGGTTGTCGGTGAAAAGCTCGGTCTCGCCGAGCACGGTGGCGGCGAACGCCTCTCCGCGGCGGGCGCCTGCCTGGTGCGCCTGCGCGCGTAGGCGCTTCGCGAAGCCGGCGATGCGGTCGTAGGGGTCGCCTGCGGTGAGCACGTACTCGGTCACGCACAAGTACGCGTCGAAGACGCGCCCCGCGAGCTGCGGCGAGTCCCAGACGTGCATCAGCTGATGGCGGGAATGCTGCTCCCAGCCCCCGTCCAGATGGGCGAGCATCGCTCTGAGGTCGGCGAGCTCCCCCGGGTCCGCAGCGACGCGGTCCGCCTCGGCGGCCAGCCGGCGCGCTCCCTCCCAATCGCCCGTGTTCCAGGCCACCATGCCACGCAGCAGCGTCAACTCACAGAGGTCTTCCGGCCGCTCGGCCTGCACCCCTTCGAGCGCGGCCTTGGCGCCGGGGATGTCGCCCGCTGCGAGACACGCGCGCGCCTGCTGCGCTCGTAGCGCGGGCACTCGCTCCGCGGCGGCGAGCTCGATCGCCGCGGCATAGGCGCCGGGAGCGCGGGCCTCGCCGGCTCCATGGAGCAGCTGCGCACGCAGCGCAAGGAGGACTGGGCGCTCGTACTCGTTCGCGTGCTCGAGCGCCAGCTCGGCCCACCCGGCGCCGTCACGGTAGGCGCCGACGCCCGCGGCCCACTCGGCAGCTTCAGTCAGCAACGGGACGGCGTCCCGCGCGCGGCCGGCCCGCAGAAGGTGATGGGCGACCCGCTCCGGAGGTGCATCGTCCGTGGCGAGGAGCGCGGCGGCATCGGCGTGCGTGCGGCGCAGTGCCTCCTCGGGCAGCCGGGCCGCCAGCTCTTCGCGCACGAGCGAGTGCCGGAAGCGGTAGCGGCCGCGCACTCGCTCGAGCACGCCGGCCGCCCGGGCTTCGCCGAGCGCCTGCTCGACGCCCTCGGCGCCCGCGAGTGCCGTGAGCTCCGCGTCCGTGAAGCCGTCGTCGATCACGGCAAGCGCGGCCAGCAGCCGCTGGCCGAGCGGCTCGAGCCGCTCGAGCCGCCGCGCCACGACCTCGCGCAGCCGCGTCGACACCGTGATCTCGCCGGAGGCATCCATCGACGCCGCCAGCTCTTCCGCGAACAACGGGTTGCCCGCCGCCGAGCGCTCGATCGCACCCAGGGCTTCGGGACGCAGCGGCCGGCCAGCCGCCCGTTGCGCAACCGCTGCGAGCGCGCCACGATCGAGCGGACCGAGCGCCAGCTCGGCAGCGGCCCCGCGCGCGAGCAGGCTTGAGCGCACGAGCGCAGCCGGCTCCGGGAGCGGCTCATCGCGTATACCGGCGACAACGAGCAGGCGCTCGCGGGCGGCGCTGCGCGCAAGATGATGCACAAGGGCAACCGTTGCCTCGTCGGCGGCGTTCAGGTCATCGATCACGAGCACGACGCCGCGCTCCTCGGCGGCCTGGCCCAGGAGCTGAGCGACCGCCCAGAAGACGCGACGGCGGTCGACGGGTTCATCCGCCGCCCGCGCCGGGCTGCGCACCGAGGGCAGCAGTCGCGAAAGCGCGACCTGTGCGCTGTCGGTGAGCGCGCCGGTCAACTCAGGACGCCTCGCAGCGAGAGGGTCGAGCGCCTCCACGAGCGGCGCGTACGGCGTGCGGCCTTCCTCCTCCTGGGCAGCGCCGCGCAGCGTGTGAAAGCCGAGCTCCTCCGCCGCGGCGAGCACAGCCTCGAGGACGCGCGTCTTGCCGATCCCGAGCGACCCCGTGACGAGCAGCGCGCCGCCATCACCGGCCGCGGCGCGCTGAAGCGAGCCCAGAGCCGAGGCGAGCTCTCGCTCACGCCCTTCGACCGGAGCGTGCAGGAGCCGAGCCGCGCGGACCGCCGGACCGCGCGTGAGCTCGCGCTGTAGCGCCAGCGACTCCTCCGAGGGCTCCGCGCCGAGCCGTAAGAGCTCGTCACGCAGCAGGCGGAACTGGCGCGCGGCAGCTGGCCTGTCGCCGCTCGCCACGCTGCGGCGCATGAGCGCGCGGTGGGCCTCCTCGTCGGCGGCGTCCTCGCGCAGCACCTCTTCCCAACGGCCCTCGGAGCGCATAACCGCGAGCCGGCGTTCGCGGAGCCTCGCGCGCGGGCCGAGAGTCCACTGCTCGTAGGGCTCGTCCGGCAGCAGCTCGCCTCCGTAGGCGGAATCGTCGCCACGCTCGAAGCGCTCGACGTCGGTGCTTACCTCGGCGCCCGGGGCGAGCTCGACCACCCCGCCGCGAAGTACGACCGCGCCGCGATCGCCGAGCGCGCTGCGCGCGTAGCTCGCGGCCTTGTGCAGGTTGGATGCCGCTGCATCGGGACCAAGCTTCGGCCATAGCATCTCAAGCACCTCGTCGCGAGGCATCCGATGGCCGGGAGCAAGCGCAAGGAGCTTGACCAGATCCGTCGCCCGTCGCTGCGCCCACGCGTCAGCCGGGACGGGTCGAGAGTCCACGCGCACTTCGAAGCGTCCGAGCAGCCGGACCTGAAGCCGCCGCATACGAGCCAACCATACGGCAGATTGCGATCGTCGCCTGGATCACGAAACTCGCTCTTGCGCCCAGCCGGCCACCCGCGAGTCATCGACCCGGGCTGCCAAGGATCGAGGCGAGGAGGGTCCGTCGACGGTCGTCAAACCCCAGTAGTTGTCCGGCCGGGCGTCGCGCGTGGCCTAGGTTGTCCGATACCGGTCGTCCTCGAGTGGGCAGTCAGCTCCTCCCGCACGGCTCCGTTGTCCCGCCTGGTCTCGCGGACGCCCGGGCGGTCGGCTCAACCGGACTCGGGCAGCTCGATCTCGCGCTTGAGGATCTTGCCGGTCGGCCCCTTGGGCAGCTCATCGACGAACCACACGCGCCGCGGGTATTTGTACGCCGCGACCTGACCCTTGACGAAATCAGACAGCTCCTGCGACGTCGCGGTTGAGGTGTCCTTGAGCGCGACGGCCGCGCCGACCTCCTCTCCGAGCTCATCGTGCGGGAGGCCCACAACCGCCGCCTCGATGACGTCTGGATGCTCGTAGAGGACCTCTTCGATCTCGCGCGGGTAGACGTTGTAGCCGCCGCGGATGATCATGTCCTTCTTACGGTCGACGATGAAGAAGTAGCCCTCCTCGTCGATCGTCGCCATGTCGCCGGTGTGGAGCCAGCCGTCGCGCAAGGTCTCCGCGGTCGCATCGGGCTGGTTCCAATAGCCCTTCATCACGTTGTGGCCGCGGATCACGATCTCGCCGATCTCGCCCTGGGCCACGTCGTTGTCCTCGTTGTCGACGACCTTCATCTCGACGCCGCTGATCGGGACGCCGATCGAGCCGGGCTTGCGCTCGCGATCGCGAGGGTTAAACGAGGCGACCGGCGAACTCTCCGACAGGCCGTAGCCCTCGAGCACCTTGCACCCGAATGCATCCTCGAAGCCGCGCAGCAGCTCGACCGGCATCGCCGAACCTCCGGACACGCACAACTGCAGCGTCGAGGTGTCGAACTCGTCTCGCTCGGGGTAATGCAGCAACGCGTTGTACATCGTCGGGACGCCCTCGAACAGATTCACGCGGTCGCGCTGGATGATCTCGAGCGCCTTGCCAGGATCAAACCGCGGGATCAGGGTCAGCGTCCCCCCGGCTGAGATCGTCGCGTTCAGCCCGCACGTCTGTCCAAAGGAGTGAAACAGCGGCAGGGCCCCAAGCGTCATCACCTCAGACCCGAGGTCGAACAGCGACCGCGACACCTCGGCGTTGCGCGTGAGGTTCTGGTGCGTCAGCTCCGCTCCCTTAGGCGTCCCCGTGGTGCCTGACGTATAGAGGACCACAGCCGTATCATCGGGGTCGCGGTCAACCACCTCGGGCCGGGGGTCCGCGCCGCCGAGCAACTGCTCAAAGGATCCGGGCGCGACGATCACGCATGCCGCGCCGGCGTCCTGCGCGCCGACCTCGGCGTCCTGGGCAAATCCCTCCCACGCGAACACGAGCGTCGCCCCCGCGTCGCTCAGATGGAACGCAACCTCGCGGCGCTTGAGGAGCACATTCATCGGCACGACAACACCGCCGGCTCGCAGCACACCGTAGTAACAGATCGCGAAGTAGGGAAGGTTCGGGAGCATGATCCCGACGCGATCGCCGGCAGCCAGGCCCTGGTCGGCGAGCACCCCGGCCAGCCGCGCGGCCGCCTCGTCGAGCATTGCATAGCTGACCTCCGTGGCGTCGAGCTTGAGCGCCACGTGAGCCGGATCGCGCTGGGCGGATTCAGTGAGGAGGCCGGCGAGGTTCATCGAAGTCTCGCGGGAGCACCTTAGCGCGCGCGGCGCATCGCGTGGCCTTTGTTCCGGCGCGGCGCCGATTTCAGAGAACATGGCGGCCCCGGTTGCTGTTGCTGCCCAGAACGATCAACGGATCGGTCACCCGCCTCGGCGCGGCCGCTCAGAACGCGCTGGAGGTCGCGCGGTTCGGCGGCCTGGCGACCGTCGAACACCCCTGCCGTTTGACGTGGTGAGCGAGCAGCGCAGGGCGGCTACTACGCGATCGGAGCTTGCTGCTCACGCAGCGCCCCGGTGGCGAGGTGCCCGAACCGGCGTTTGACGGTCGCGAGCTTGAGCTCGGTGGCGTGCGCTTCGATCAGCCACCGGCCGTCGTGCAGGAACGTGATCTCGCGGGCGCCGATCCTTGCGGCGACCCTGAGGCCGGCGAGCACGAACGGCAACGAGTACTGGTTCTGGCGGACCGTCGCCAGCGATTGGCGTCCACCTGTGACGCGCGTGCTCGCCAGCGCGCGCGGCTGCTTCGTCGCCCTTTCGCCTTCACGTGGATCCGATCGTGCATTGACTGCGCAGCGGGCCGAACTGCGGGATGTCACGCCAAGATGGCGTCAGTGGCGGCCTCACTTCGCGCACGTCGGCCGGTAGGCTGTCTTTCGGTGACATCGGAGACCCTGGAAGCACCGCCGGACTTTCACGATCTCCTGCGCGCGCCGAACACCGCCGTGCTAAGCACAGTCCTGCCGGACGGCAGCCTCCAAGGCTCGCCGGTCTGGTATTGGTTTGACGGGATGCTCGTGCACGTGAGCACGCTCGCGGGCAGGCAGAAGTACCGCAATCTGCGACGCGATCCCAGGCTCGCGCTGACCGTGTTCGATCCTGCGCAGCCGCTGCGCTACATCGAGATCCGCGGCACGGCGGAGCTCCACGACGATCCCGACGGCGAGATGCGCGACCGGATCGCGGTCAAACACGGGTTCCCCGACGGCACGGCATTCGACCCTCCGGGCGCCATACGGGTGATCGCAACGATCATCCCCACCCGGATCCGAACGTCGTCGAGAGACTAGGAGCGCGGCTGTCGCCGCTTCAGGCCTCGGCTGCGCGATCGCTACTCGCGAAAGGAAGCAGTCCTTACGCCGGGATGTTGAGGAGGATTCGAGGGCTGATGGTCAGCGCGCCCACAGACCCACACCGCCGATGCGGTCGACGGTGATGTGCGTGATGTAACCCGGCGGCGGATCATCCATTGGAGGAAACTTGACCTCCGGTCCCAGGTAGACGTGAGCCAGCCGCTGGAGCAGCTCCGCCGCGCCGCCCTCCGTAATCCGGGCACGTCCATGAACGACCAAGTACTCGTCGAGCCCGAGCTGGTTACGGGTGCCCGCTTCGACGGACAGAGCGACCCTCGGGTCCCGACGCATATTGCGGATCTTGCGGTGCTCGGGCAAGTGCCCGGCCACGATTTCGTCACCGTCGAGGCCAACCCAAACGATCGAGACCTGCGGACGCCCGTCGGGTTCGATGGTGACCAGGTGGGCCAGCCCCGGACCGTCAAGCACAGCGCGAGCGGAGTTGGGAACCTCCATCAGGCCGAGAACGTATCAGCACCCCGAAGGACAGGCCCAGCACGCTTCCGCAATCGCGTGGTTGGGGCGCGCGACCCAGTGCGACGACATGCCTGCTGGGGACGACTACCAGCAGCGCCACGCGGTTCGCGGAGCGCATGGTGCAAGATCGCCGCGAGCACCCAGGCTGGCACGGTCTCGCTATCCGCGGCTTCTTGGAGGACAGCTCCGCGCTGTTCGGAGTCCTCGCGGAGATCGAAGCGCTCGGCCTCGAGTTTGCTCGAGCTCCGTCAGATCCCGACGGGACCGAAATCACCGTGATGCGGTGATGACGTCTCACCCGAACCTTGGTAAATGTTCGTCGGGTGATTGGACCCCAAGGACATATTGCCCGAGCAGACAGCCGGGCGAAGCTCTACCCGGAGGCGGCATATGCCCGAGTCTGTTAACCCTCGTCATCTGCTGCTGATCGGGGCCGGACCCGGCGTCGGCGCCAGCGTTGTTCGGCGCTTCGGCCGCGAAGGCTTCCGCAGCACGCTCATCTCCCGCGACGAAACGCTCGAGCAACTCGCCGCTGAGCTGCGTAGCGACGGGCTTGAGATCGAGGCGGTGGGCGCAGACATCGAAGATCTGGACGGCTACCGTGCGACGCTCGAGCGGATCTTCCGCGCCCCAGGCGCCCCCGGCGTCGCCGTGTACAACGCCGCCCTCCCGGATCCTGGCGAGATCCTCGACACGACGGTCGGACGGCTCCGGACCGCATACGACGTCGACGTCCTCGGCGCCGTCGTCGCGGCACAGGTCGCCGCACCCGTCCTGCGGACCGCCGGCACCGGCACACTGCTGTTCACCAGCGGCGGCTTCGCCGACCATCCGGTGCCCGCACTGGCGAGCCTCTCCATGGGGAAGGCCGCCCTACGCGCGGCAGCGACCCTGATCGCCGCCGGTGTCCAGGACGACGGCATCCATGCCGCAACCGTCACGATCGCTGGCTCGGTCGTGCGTGGGACGGCCTTCGATCCGGACAACATCGCGGACCTCTTTTGGACCGCCCACACCGACCCGACCGACGCCTGGCAGACCGAGTACCGATTCACAGGCGCGTAACCGGGTCCACGACAGCCACACACGACGGACCGTGTTCCACACGGCCTGGGCACCGGCGAGGCGTGGGCTCCCGGCGAATAGGCGGACCATTCTGGCAATCCGTGGGTTCGCTTTCGGCACGATCGAGGCGGCCACCGAAGCGAACGCCTTCACGCCGGACGTCGCTGCGCAGACAACCCACCAGACGCGCGTGACGCGCGGCCGTATTTTGAAAGCCGAAGTCCAGCAACGGCGCGACGTCGGGCACTCGCGGCGTGACGTCCAGCGATCTGGATTTCGGCTAGCAGCTCGGGATCGTTGCCATCATCTCCTCGAAGATGACTCGTTGCTGGGCTACGTCGCCGCTGAGATCGAGAGGTGCGTCTCGCAGCAGTTGGTCAAGCGCGTCGCGCTGGTGCTGGGTCTCGGTGTGTCTTCGGTTTCGCGGATCAGGGTTTCGGAACGCCGAGCAGCAGCTCGGTCCGGTACTTCGGGGCGAGTGCGATCGCCTTAGCGATGAACGCGCCGGTGGCGGCATCGTCGAGCGCTGGCGGAGCCTCGGTTCGGTGCGCGACCGGAACGCCGACCTCCTTGAAGAACTCCTCCTGACCTGCTGGCGAGCAGAGACACAGCAGCCGCGCAGGCCGTCCGGAGACGTTCCGAAACACGTGCGGGGCGTTGGCGGGCACATTGATTGTTTCGCCCTCCTTGGCAACCGCGCTGACGCCGCGGAAGGTGAGCTCGATCTCGCCGTCAAGAATGGTGAACATCTCCTCGAAGTCGTGACGGTGGGGCGGCGGTCCCCCGCCCGGCGGGACGTGCATGTCGATTAACGTGTAGCGCCCAGCGGTGTCGGCGCCGGCCACGAGGATGGTGTAGGTGTCGCCGACCACGCCGAGGTGAGGTAGCGAGTCATCGGTGTCGGGTCTCACCTGCGTCAGGACGCGCCCAGGGTCATCGGCGGGGACCGGTCCTGGCGGCTTCGACCGGGCGGGTGGGGTGTCGTTCATCGGCGCTCCTCTATCGTGGGCTAAGCGGTCGAAATCGTCCGCTTATGATCTGGGAGCCTACAGAGGCAAACCCCCGTGTCGCCACCTGGCACGATCACCTCCGGGAATGTCCGAAGCACCGACAAAGGAGCAGCCCATCGCGCAGCGACTGCGAAGTGACGCCGCGGCCAACCGCGAACGCATCCTCGCCGCCGCCACGATCGCGGTCAGGCGCGACGGCGAGAAAGTCCCGATGGCAACGATCGCCGAGGGGGCCGGTGTTGGGATCGGAACCGTCTACCGCCATTACCCGACGCGCCCGGCCCTCTTAGCCGCGCTGACGCTCCGCTCCTTCCACCTCGTCCTTGAACACGCGCGTACCGCCGCGCAGAGCGACGACCCGGCCCCCAGGACCCTCACGGGGTTCCTCGAACAGACGATCGCGGCCCGCGACCAGTTCGTCCTCCCGCTCCACGGCGGCCCCGTCATCCATGACGAGAAGATCGTCGCACTCCAGAGCGAGATCAGAAACCTCCTCGAGCAGGTCCTCGCCCGCGGACGCCGCGACGGGACCATCCGGCCAGACGCCACCCCGATCGACATCATCATCACCGGAGCGATGCTCGCCCAACCACTCCCCCATGCAGCTGACTGGGACCAACTCGCCCGCCGGCAAGCCAGAATCTTTATCGCCGGCCTCGCTGCCACCGATCCACCACTTCCCGGCTCGCGACCCACCCGCGCCCGACGGTAGACGAATCCGTGCGCGAAGCCGACCTCGATCGAAGCAGCAGCGCTTGCGCGAGCCGGACGACGGAGCGAGGCTTCTCGGGCTGCGTGGATCCGGCAGTCTCGCTCGACGTGCTTGCGTAAGCGAGCCGTTATTCATGAAACGACCCCGCCGCGCCCCGGGGTTGACTGGTGGAAAGGCCTCCAGCGCCAAGCGCGGCTGCGGGACCGGCCGCAATGGGTGAGCGCCCAGGCGCCAAGGCTGCTCGGCGCCGTGGTCTGCAGCGAGCGGGGCTCTTCCGGGGTGAATCCCTCGCGCTTGCCGACGCGCATGCCGACGATTCCCTCGACGGCCATCTGTCCCATGCCCGCGTCGCGCGCAGGGCGGCGCGCTGCTCGGCGTCGGTGATCTGCTGGGCTTCGACCGGAACGGCGGTCGCGATCGACAGCACCGCGGCGGCGCCGCGAAGCAGGAGTGCCGGCACGCCGGCCCTGTCTGCCACCGGATTCAGCCGCCTAGGCTTCGCACCAGTCGGTGGTGCCGAACCCCGCTGTCAGCAGCAGGTAGACGTCGGCGAGCATCGTGGCCGTGCCGGGTCGACGGGGCGAAATGAGCACGGCCGACTGGGACCGTCCTGGCACCCATCCGCCGAAGATCCATCACATTGACCGCGCTGCCGTGGAATCAACATCTAACGCCGCCGCATGCGTACGGTGTGGCTGGTCGCGAGTGCCGTCCCGCCGTCGTGGCGAGGAGCGCGACGCGGGCGAGGATCGGGCCGTAGATGTCGAGTCTCGCCTGTGACGCCGAGTTCAGGCGCGTCCTGCATGCTGGCCAGTGCGTTCTTGAGGAGCCCCCGGGGCGGCTCGGGCACCAGTGCCTTGACCGACGCGGTCCAGGCGGCGATCTGGTCACGCCAGCCAATCGCCACCGCCAGCCACAGTCCGATCAGCTCGGCTGCCTTGCAGACGAGCGCGATCGTCTCGACCGGCCGGAGCCCCCGCTCAAGCCGGGCACCGGAGCGCTGACGAACAGGTCCCAAGCCAGGACCTCAACGGCCAAGAACACCGCCGCCAGCCTCGTGACCACCTGGTTCTCGGGTTTGGCCACGAGCGCACGCCAGCGCACGCCGAGCGCCGCGGCGGCGATGAACGACCAGCCCGGTGGGGGCGTCTCCCGCAGATGCTCGGGAACCAGCGCCAAGTGGATCCCGGCGCTGAACATGACCGCCAGCGCCACCAGCCCGGCGCGCCGGCCGCGCGACCGAAATCGCGCGGCCTGCCCACCGTCACTCATTTGGTGATTCGGACGAGGCGCTCCATGCCGAGCGTGGTGTGCTCGCGCCCATCCTGGGTGTCCATGAAGCAGGCCTGGACGTAGTAGCCAGGCTTGGCGTTCAGGATCTGCTGCTGCATCGCGCCGGGCGAGGCGGGATCCATCAGGTCGACGAAGCCCGTCGCGAACTTCTGGGCCTTATGGTCCTTGCCAGCCTTCAGCAGCGCCATGATCTTCTCAGCGTCCGCCTTGTTGCGCGCGCCGATCAGGGAATCCATGTGCACCAGGTAGCCGTCGTTCTCAAGCCGCACGATCGTCCCGTCATGCAGGACCTTGGGCCCCTTGAAGCCGAACTCGATCGACGTCTCGGTCGCTGCGGCCGCGGGCAGCGCTGCCGGCGAGGGCGACTGCGTGACCGTGAACTGCGCCACATTCGCCGCCGGCCCATTGCCGGTGAGGTTAAGCGCCACGTAGTTGCCCGGTGTCAGGACCGTCTGGATCATGCCCGGCGCACCGGCGGCAACGACCAGCGACCCGAACGGGGTCAGCGCGTTGGGGTCACCGTGATGGCTCTGGACGGCATGCAACGCCTCCGGGAACGACACGCCCTGGTTCAGCCGGACGAGCCCGTAGCCGCCCTGGCCCTTGCCGCTGAACGTCGAGGTGACGTTCACCGCGCCCGACACCTCCGACCCCGAGACCTTGATCGCGGTCTTCCCAGTCACCGCCACGTTGAGCGTTGGCAGCGTCGAAGCCGCGCTCGCTCCAGCGACTCCGGCCAGCCCGACCACGCAGGCAGCCACAACGCTCGATACGACAATTAGCGATCCAAGTCGCTTCACAGCATGCTCCTCTCGTTGATGCGGCACATCAGGGTGCCCTCGCCGCAGAGCAGCAAGACCAGTCCACGAATGCCGTGTAAATGCCCCCCAACCCGACTTCCTGTGGGCTGGGACTCGTCGCCAGTCAAACAACAATCCGCGCCGAAAGTTGCGGCGCTTCGCCCGCACCAAACCCGATGGTGCGACGGCTCGACCGTCGCTTGAGCTGGCCGGCGGCCCAGAGCAGAAGCCCGGTGTCGCACGGCTCGGCGGACGACGTGGCCGCTGGTTCGTGGAAGCGGGGTGCCCTGCGATCGAGGCCGCGGATGTGGCGGTCGCTGCCATTGGAACGGCCGCAAGTCCTCAACTCGCTCGTATTGGCGACGCGCCGCGTCTACGCCGCGGGCCGGAACGGACGGCCTGACCAAGTTCCCGAGTCGCTCACTCCTGCGTGCTGCCCGCGGAGGTCATCCGAATTGGGTGATGCGATCGACGCTTGACATGGCAGCGTCCAATATGGCGCGATCTGGAGGTGGAAGATGAAACGCATTGTCGTAGTCCTCGTGGCGCTTGCCGCGCTCGGATCGTCCAGCGTGGCCGGCGCCCGCGTGCTCCTGGTCGGAACCTACAAGGGCATTCGCGGGCAGTACGAGTCAATCCAGGCCGCGGTCGACGCCGCTCTACCTGGCGACTGGATCCTGGTCGGGCCGGGCGACTACAAGACGACCACCTCGCGAGCCCCCGCCGGCCGTTCCGACACTCCTGCCGGCGTATTGATCACCACGCCGCGGGTGCACCTGCGCGGCATGAACCGCAAGACGGTGATCGTCGACGGGACCAAATCCGGTCCAGCGTGCAGCCGAGCCAAGAGCAACCAGAACTTCGGTCCGCACGGCAAGGGTGGCGCACGAGGACGCAACGGGATCATGGTGTGGAAGGCCGCCGATGTGTGGGTCCAGAATCTCACCGCCTGCAATTTCCTCAGCGGCAAGGGCGACGCGGGCAACGAGATCTGGTGGAACGGCGGCGACGGCAGCGGCAAGATCGGAGGCCACCGTTACTACGGCTCGTATCTGAGCACGACGAGCACGTTCTACAAGCCCAACGACACCCCGGCGCAGTACGGCATCTTCTCGAGCAACTGGACCGGGGGCACGTGGTCCCAGACGTACGCCAGCAACTTCAGCGACGCCGGCTACTACATCGGCGCCTGCCAGCAGCGGTGTGACCAGACAATCAACCGGGCCCACGGCGAGTTCAACGCAGTCGGCTACTCGGGGACCAACTCCGGCGGCCAGATCGTCATCAAGAACTCCGAGTTCAACGACAACCAGGACGGCTTCGACACCGACAGCGAGAACGGAGATGCCCCGTCGCCCCAAAACGGCGCGTGTCCGAAGACTGGCATCAGCTCGATCACCCACACCCACTCATGCTGGGTGCTGATGAGCAACTACATCCACGACAACAACAATCGCAGTGTGCCCGAGGTGGGCCAGGCCGGTTCGACGCCTATCGGGGTGGGCCTGTCACTCAGCGGAGCACGCAACGACACGGTGATGCACAACCGGATCGTCCGCAACAACGCGTGGGGAGTGCTAATCCAGGTCCAGCAGGGGGAGGGCGGACCGCCGTGCATCGGCGGCACGCTGAACTTCAACGTACTCGGCATCCTCACGCTCCCGTGCCTGTTCGACGGTTTTGGGGCCGCGATCCTCAAAAACAGCTTCGCGGACAACGGCTCCTACGGGCACCAGACCAACGGCGACATCGCCGTGGTCAACTTCGAGGGCGGCCATCCGACATCCTGCTACCGCGGTAACGTGAATTCGGCTGGGCTAACGACATCGCCGGCCGGCCTCGAGCAGAAACACCCGGTGTGCACAGGCGCCGGTGCGCCGGCCAACGTGAACGTGCCGCTGGTCGAAGAAATCCTCTGCGGCAACGAGGGCTCCCTGGTCGGGGGGAGCATCTCGTGTCCAGGTGGCAAGCCCTACCCGAGCCCCACGCACGTGGTCATGCACCCGCTACCGAAGAACCTGGCGACGATGCCCGATCCGTGCGCGCACGTGCCCGTCAATCCGTGGTGTCCGAGTCGGCCAGCTCCGCCGCCGCCGCCGCGCGTTACCGGTTAGCTCGGCCACGCCCGCTCGTGCTTCACAAGCGGGCGACCCACGTGGTCGGGTAGTCGGACGCGCCCCGCCCGAGTGCGGGTGGGACGCTTTTCGACGGGCCTTGACACAGATCGGCTCGTAGGAGCCGCTCTCACAGGCCGGTTGAGGGTGGCTTCTGCGAGTAAGCCCATAGAGGAAGTGAGGTCGAGCCGCGGTCGCCGAGCGTAGGAAGATCTCGAGCTCACGACTCAACCTTGCCGCGCTGTTCAAGGTGGCCAGGCGGTGGCGTCGGCCGCAGGCCACCCGGCCGCGTATGCGCGCCGGATCCAGGCAACCCGCCGCTGGACGGGGGCCCCAAGCGGTCGGTCCGCCGGGCCGGACTAAGCGAAACGCGCCCCGGCGACCCAGCAGCTTCCGCCGCCCGCTCGACACCCACGACGAGCTCTACGCCGCACTTGTGGCGCTCCGCCGCGCCAAGGGGCGGTGCTGGTCGTGCGCTACTTCCTGGGCCTTTCCGAAGCGGGGTCGTGACCAACACCGCCGCAGGCTGAATGGCGCTCGTGCTCTGGTCCAGACGCAGTAGCTCGGCGCAGTTCGCGCGACGCCAACCCCGTGAAGCTGACCGCCGGGCTAGCCCTCAAGCAGCAACGGTCGAAGTGACATGAATTGCTCGAGGCTTTGCTGGTAGATGGCGTCGTAGATGGTGTGGACCGCGATCGTGGCCGCGTCACGGCCGTCGAAGAACTCAAAAGCGCCCACGATGGACGGCGCGACGCCGGTTAGGAATACGTCCTGGGTCGCGGCGTCGTCCTCGAGCATGAACGTCTCGCCGATCAGAACGGGCTCATGCCAAGCTGCGAACGACCGGATCAGCGAAATGGCCGCCGGTGCCTGGCCTGTGGCGGGGTACTCGTGGACGACCAACATGTCGAGGAGGCCAGCGATGTTGGCCGGCGCGAACGGCCCCTTGGCGTCCGGCAGCAATCCGATCGTCACGGGCCGATCGTCCTGGGCGCGAACCGCGGCGGCCATCATGCGGGTCCAGGCGCGGGCGAGCGAGTACGCGCGACTGCCTGTGGCGGTGGCGATGCTCTGGCGAAACCACCAGTTGCCGATCTGCCCGTAGTAGTAGCCAGGGGTTGGTGCGACGGTCGGCTCGGACGTCAGCTCGTAGCAGAGCACCGCCGGCGAGCTCGCGGCCGCGTGACCGACCAACTTCCAGAACCTCGCCTGCACGCGCCATCGCGCCTGCCAGGACATGCGCCCGTACCACGTGGGCGCAAGTGAGGGGCGCCAGACGAGATCGCCGGTGATGTCGAGGTACACGCGATCGTGATGCGCGAGCGCGAGCAGACGCTGAAGCGCGAGGAGCGTCTGCTCGCGCGGACGTGTCGAGGTGGCCATGACCTGCCCGAGCTGGACGTAGATGCGCATGCTGTTGGCGCCCATCGCCCGTGCGATACCAAGCTCGGTTCGCAGCACCGCGAGGTTCGCGGCCGTGGGGTGGTCGAAGTAGGCGATACCCGGGGCGTGGTCGTTCACGCCCCAGTTCAGGCCCCAGGCGCGCCACGGCTTGGCGCCGGCATACAACCGGTCACCGTGCACACTGATACGAGGCATCGCCGCGGCACCGGCCGCAGGTGACCACGCCAACCCGGCCAACGCGACCACGATCGAGCCCCATGCGAACAGTGCTCTCCGACGTGACAACCACTGGATAGCGCCCGGCGCGCACGCGCGGACACGGCTCAGGCATCGAGTGATCGCGCCCGGGCGTCGCCCGGGCTGAGCTTGAACAGCCATCGGTGCTCCTCGCGCCCCCGGTCACATCAGGGCGTCAATGGTCTGCTGGCTTGAGGTGCCTTCAGTGCGTCTCAGAGCGGCCGCGCAAAAGGAACACGCTCCGCTCCTCGTATGTGCCTGAGACTGTTGCCGGTCGCCGTAACACCCCGGTCACAAGCAGTAACCGCATCTTGTTAGCGACTTGATAGGTGTTCGTTTGAGCGGCCCGCCACGATTCTGACGGCTCGATTACCGTCCGGCGCTCCGTTGCCAGTGGCAACGGCGGTTGTTAGCGTTCCGCCGTCACGAGCGTCGTCGGGATGGCCACTGTGCGGATCTTGGTACCCGTTGAGGCGTGGAGCGGCGAGCGGCGGCTACCGCTCGGCGACGCACTGCAGACTGCTGACCCAGACAGTCTCTAAATTCGCGCGACCCGCTGGGCCCTCGCGAGCGCCCAGCGGCTGACCTATATCGAGCGGCCTCACTCCCGAGCGTGCTCCTTCGTCGCCGACACGGCTCTGGTCGCGGTGCTGCCGCTCTCGCTGTCCGCTGCACCAGATGATCATCAATCATCCCGGTGCCCATCGCTTGGAGAAGGCAGTGACGGCGATGGTCGCCGCGTCGCCACCCTCGCCGACCCTGCTGGCTCACATGGCCGAGCTCAACTTCCGCACCGTGCACGTCTACGGCCTCACCGAGACCTACGGCCCGATCACAGTGTCTCCCGTCCAGGAGGACTCGCAGGAGCTGCCGCTCGAGCAGCGGGCGAAGCTGCTCGCGCGTCAAGGACAGGCCTACTCCACGGCCGACCTGATCCGAGTCGTCGACACGCACATGCACGATATCCCGCAGGACGCCGAGACGATGGGCGAGGTGGTTATGCGCGGCAACAACGTGATGAGCGGCTACTTCGCAGACGAACCCGCCACGGAGAAAGCATTTCGCGGCGGGTGGTTCCATTCCGGTGACCTCGCGGCCTGGCACCCGGACGGCAACATCGAGCTGCGCGACCGAAGCAAGGACATCATCATCTCCGGCGGCGAGAACATCTCGAGCATCGAGGTCGAGCAGACAATCTCTGCACATCCGGCGGTTCTCGAGTGCGCGGTGATCGGCATTCCGAACGAGCGCTGGGAACGACCAAAGGCTTTCGTCACGCTCAACAGCGGAGCCAGCGCCACCGGCGAAGAGATCATCGCCTTCTGCCGGCGCCGGATCGCCCACTACAAGTGCCCCGACGCGGTCGAGTTCGGATCCCTTCCGAAGAACTCGACCGGCAAGGTCCAGAAATTGGCTCTTCGCGAGCGCGAATGGGGCGAACGCGAAACGCGAGTAGGCACCACCTGAACCGAGCCGCAGCGCGCGGCGATGTCGCGCTCGCTCAGTGCCAGCGCCTCAGAACCCCCCGGCCCCGCTCACGACTGGGCTCGCACCCGGGGTCGGCCAGCCAACCAACGCCAAGAGTTAGATCCTCGCTGCAAAGGCGCCTAATCAGCGGCCGATCAGCGCGTCGACGAGCGTCCGCACCGATTGGGTCCGCAGGTAGGAGAGCGCATCGACCACTGCGCGCAGATCACAGCTCATCGTCCGACGCATTCCGATTGTCGTCCCGGCACCCACTTGAGTGGCGCTGCCGACGACTGACGCTTGCGCTCGGTCGCCGGTGGCGAACTCAGTCACCGACTGCGGCTCAGGCGGACAGCCGACGGGGACCAGAGCGCCGGGTCGGTCACGGTGAGCCGGTGGGATGCGTCGGCCACTGCGGCAGGGAAGCCTATGCTGCGCGTGTGGGCGCACGGGTCACCCGCGAGCTTGGCACCGGCGATTTGGAGGAGTTCCGGCGGGCCGGTCACGCGCTCGTGGACGCGGTTGCCGATGATTTGGCAGTGCTGCCGGCAAGGGCGGTGTGGGAGCCGGTGCCTGACGAGTTGCGCATGGCGCTGCTCGGCCTACCGCTGCCGGACGGGCCGACCGGTCTCGAGGAGCTGGCGGAGGCGATGGCGCGCGACGTGTTGCCGCATGCGATGGGCAACGGGCATCCCGCGTTCTTTGGCTGGGTCAACTCACCCCCGGCGCTGGCTGGTGTGCTGGCGTCGCTGGCTGCTGCGGCGATGAACCCCAGCGTGGTGTCGGGTGATCACGCCGACGTTCATCTCGAGCGCATGGCAGTGCGCTGGCTGGCGGAGCTCGTTGGGTACCCGCACGCGCCGGGCGGTGGGCTGCTCACCAGCGGGGCGTCAGCGGCGACGATCGTGTGCCTGGCCGGCGCTCGCGGCCGCGCGTGCGACGCCGCGGGGCACGACGTGCGGGGGCGTGGGCTCGCTGACGGCCCGCGCCTTGTTGCCTACGTGCCGTCTGAGGCGCACAGTTGCGTGCCGCGCGCGCTCGAGCTGCTCGGGTTCGGGCGCGACTCGATCCGGACGGTGGCGCTGCCGGGCGGGCGTCTCGACGCGGACGCGTTGCGCGGCGCGATCGCGGCCGACCGCGCGGGCGGCTTGACGCCTGCGCTGCTTGTGGGCTCGGCTGGAACCGTGAACACCGGCGCGATCGACCCGCTCGACACGCTTGCCGAAGTCGCGGCCGCCGAGCGGTTGTGGTTCCACGTCGACGGCGCTTATGGCGCCTTCGGGGTGCTGGACCCGGCGATCGCTGCGCGCTACCGGGGGATGGAGCGAGCGGACTCGCTGACACTCGACCCGCACAAGTGGCTCGGCGTCCCGGTCGACGCTGGCTGCGCGCTGGTGCGCCGCCCCGAAGAACTGCGCGACGCGTTCAGCGTCGTCCCGCCCTACCTGCGCCAGGACGCCGGCGGGGAGGTGGGAACCTTCGCCGAGTACGGCCTCGAGCAGACGCGGCCGTTCCGCGCCCTGAAGACGTGGGCGACGATCGCCGCCCATGGCCGCGATGGGATCGTCGACCAGGTCGTTCGCGCGAACGCTCTCGCCCGCGATCTGGCCACGCTGATCGCGCGAGAGTCTTGGCTTGAGGTCGCGGCCGTCCCGCAGACGTCGATCGTGGCGTTCAGGGCCAGGCCGCCTGGATACGCGCCCGACCAGCTCGAGGCGGTCAACCGCGCCTTGCCCGAGGCCGTCCAGGCGGGAGGGCGGGCGTTCGTGACGGGCACCATCTACGAGGGCCGCGAAACCATGCGCGCCTGCATCCTTCACCCAGGCACCACCGAAGTTGACCTCGCCACACTGATCGCCGAGGTGCTCGCCGCGACGACCGCGCTGACCGCGGCCGCGCCCTAAGCGCCTGCGCCACCCGCCCCTCCGCACAGAACAGCCGACGGTCAAAACGCACGCCGCCGGATTTGGACTGCTGGTCTCGAGCTCTCCTTCCTCTCACGGCCGCAGCTGAGCGTGCGCTCTACGCCCGACCGACGCCGCATTCCCTCCGGGTGGGGGGCGGCGGAGGCCATGTCCGAGCACCACCCGGAGCCTCGTTGCAATTGACACGCGCCCCCGTCAGCACTGATCGTCCACTGTCCGCGCCTCGCTGCTTCAGCTGCTGTGGCTCGCGTCGTCGCGGACCGCATAGCGAGGCTTTCGCCAGCTGATCCGTTCGATCACGAGCATTCGGCGGCTACTGCGACCAGGCCGTGCGCTCGGTCCAGATCCAAGTCAGAAGCGCCCGGTTCCTCGGGCTTCTTCTCGTGGGAGCGACGGCGGCCGCTGGTGGAGCTCCTGAGGCGTTGCAAACTTAGTGTGGCCAGGTGCGTCCGCTTCTGCGTCGCCGGCTGAGAGCCCTGCCAGAGACTGCCGTCACCGGCGAGTCACCGACCGGGAGCGGAAGCCGGGGTCGGCCACAACCGAGCTGGTCAGATGCCGCGGCCTTCGTGAAGCTTTCGCCGACGTGACGCTCGCTTGTCGCGCGAAACGCAGGTTCCGCTCTGGCCGTGCCTTCCATATCGCGGACCCTCGAGAGTCGGCTTCTGATCGATGGTGTCGTCGCGCGAGCAACGTTAGTGTTGGGACGCACCGTGGCCAACGGACCGGAGAGGGGTGCCTGTGGCGGAGTATCAGTTCCTGACGACGTGGTGCGTTGACGCGCCGATCGAGGCGGTCTTTGATGTCCTGAATGACTCGCCGGGGTACGCTCGCTGGTGGAAGGGCGTGGTCAGCGTTGAGGTGTTGGAGGAAGGCGATGAGATCGGCGTCGGTGAACTGGACCGTTTCGCCTGGCGTAGCGTGCTGCCGTACTCGCTCGGCTTTGACCTGCGAGTCACGCGGGTCGAGCGCCCTTACCTGATTGAGGGGTACGCTTCTGGTGAGCTTGAGGGCGTGGGCACCTGGCGGTTGTACGAGGGAGAGGGCGTTGCGGTCGTCTATGACTGGCGCGTCCGTACGACGAAATGGTGGATGAACATCCTCGGGCCCCTCGCACGCCCCGCGTTCTCTTGGAACCATGACGTCGTGATGCGTCAGGGAGGAAAGGGCCTGGCGGCCGAGCTGGGCGCGACGCTACTCCTCCACGACTGACACCAGCACCGCTCCACGATCCAACTAGGGACGAGCGACGGGTGGCGAGCCACGCCCTTGTGACGACTCGGCGACCCGATCGCGGCGGTGAACTCACGCGGCTCCGACCGGTGCGCTCCGATATACGAGACCGGCACCCGCGCTCCCGCATGCGCGTGAATCCGAGCGTCCGCCTCGACCGGCTCCGCGTGCCGACCGATTTCCATTCGTCGCCGACAGAGGTGCGACGCCACGGCTCCTGCTCTGCTCTGGCTCCGCTTGGCCGGCTAGGGTGGAGGCGGCGTTGTGAAGCGTTGTGGACGGGACCGTTGGGGGCTCGTAAGATCGGTGCGTGGCCGGTGACGATGTGGCGTTCGCGGGGTTGGCGGGCCAGATCGAGCTGGTTCGGAATGGCGCTGTGTCGGCGCGGGAGCTCGTGGGGCTGTCTCTGAACAGGATCGAGCGGTTGGACCTCGAGCTCAACTCGTTCGGCGCTGTATATGGGGAGCGGGCGCTTCAGGAGGCGGCCGAAGCCGATGCTCGGGTGGCTAAGGGCGATCTTCGGCCGCTGACGGGCATCCCGATCGCGGTCAAGGACGAGATCGACATCGCCGGGGAGGTCACGAGCCGTGGGACTGGCGCGTACACGACCCCCGCGCGGGCCGATGCCGAGGTCGTCGGCCGTGTGCGGGCGGCGGGCGCGATCGTGGTCGGCAAGACGAAGATGCCTGAGCTGGGCCTGTGGCCGTTCACGGAGTCGATCACTTGGGGGGTGACTCGTAACCCGTGGGATCTGGAGCGCACGCCGGGCGGTTCGAGTGGCGGGTCGGCGGCCGCGGTGGCGGCCGGGCTCGTCCCAGCGGCGCTCGCGGTAGACGGCGCGGGCTCGATCCGGATCCCGGCGGCGTGCTGTGGGCTGTTTGGGCTCAAACCGCAGCGCGACCGGGTGCCGACGAGTCCGCATTTTGCCAATGGCGTGCGGTGGGTCGTGTTCGGAGCGGTGACGCGCTCTGTCCTGGATACAGGGGTAATGCTCGACGTGCTGAGCACACAGTCGCCGGGCTTTGCCCAAGCGACCAGGACACCCCCGGGGAGGCTGCGTGTCGGGGTCGTGAGAGGCTTTCCCCTCGGCGCTCCGGGGAGCCTGAGCGACGAGGTCAGCGGTGCGCTGGACCGCGCGGCGGACCTGCTGGGCTCGCTCGGGCACACCGTCGCCGAGCAGAGGATCGACCTGCGTCCCCAGGACACGGCGGTGATCCTCGGGCTCATGTTCCGGTTTATCCGCGAGCTGGTGGATGACGTGGAGCGCCCCCAGCGGCTCGAGCGGCGCACCCGAGCGTTCGCCAGACCGGGAGCGCTCATCTCAGGGCGCACAAAGGAGCGCCTGCTCCGAGGCCAAGACAGGTTCGTGGAGCGCCTCGGCAGGCTGTTTGACGATCACGACGTGCTCCTGACCCCGATGATGTCCGAGCCCGCTGTGCCCGCCGGCATCATGGAAGGGCGCGGGGCGACGGCGACGTATTTCTGGGAGAGCGGGTGGGTGCCGTTCACGATCCTCTGGAACATGACCGGTCAGCCGGCGGCCTCGCTGCCCGCAGGTTTCACGTCGCACGGCCTGCCGCTGGCGGTCCAAATCGTCGGCAGACCCAACCACGAAAGCACGCTGCTCTCACTCGCCGCGCAAATCGAGTCCGAACGTCCGTGGTCAGACCGGCGCCCGGCCGCCGCGATCTGATCCCTGCTACCAGACGAACGGGCGCGCTGGACCCCGGTCCGGCGAGCCCGACGCTGCTGTTGCGGGCCGTGTTAGCGTCGGCGGCGACCGAACAAGGGGAACGCATGACAACAACCGTGCTCTGCCACTTCAGGGTTGCCGACTACGACGCCTGGCGGCGGGGTTACGACCACGCGCTCCAGGTCACGCCTGGCGTACGCAGCTTCCGTGCGTGGCGCGCACAAGACGATCCGAGCCTCGTCATGGTCGAGGAAACTTTCGACACGCGCGAGCAGGCGCAGGCGGCATGGACGTCGGCCGAGACGCAGGCGGCGATGGAAGCCGATGGCATCGACATGTCATCCGTGTGGGTGGACTACTTCGACGAGGTCGGCTCGGCGCAACCACGTTAGACGCGTGCGCTGGCTGCGGCGCCGAAGCGGCCAGAACCAGGGCCGGGTGGCGAAGTAGCGGAAGGCCAACAGTCTGGTTCTATGGGATCGCGGCGAACCTGATCAGAACGCATCGCCAACTCGCGCGCCCAGGTGCGCCTGTTCGTGCCGCTGTTGGTCACGGCGCTCGCGGTGGCCCAGCATGGCCGTGAGCACCCCCACTGAGCCGGTCTCGCGCCCGCCCCTTTCGCGCCCTTGCGCGTGTTCTCGGTGATCTCGCAGATCGATCCGGTCGGCGACCTTGCGGCAACGGGAAGCCAACTCCTACAGTCGCTTCGCTGCCCTGAGCTTGACCCGTGCGCCGCGGCCACGTGCCGATGCTGTGGCCGCGGCCGCTAGCCGCTTGGCCGATTCATCGGCGCCAGCCTGCTCGAGGCGGTCGCCGTTTCCGTCGGCGTCAGCCGCACCCCAGGCGGCCTCCACATCGCCGCCTAACCCCCATCGTTCATCCGGGGGAATAGCTAGGCCGTCGCGCTCACGGCCGGAAGGCCAGCCGTGCGATCGCCAGCACCATCTTCGCGTTGACGCTCATCTCCACGAGCACGCCTCTCACCATGACCTTGCTGCCGGCCGACGTCGCGACCGCGCGTGAAAACGGCGTCAGCTGCGCCGCACCTAGCACCTCGTCGATCTCCGCCGCGTAAGCCGCGGTGGCGTTGGGCTTGCTCGCGAGCAGGTCGGAATTGGTCACGATGTACTGGTTGGGGTTGGCTCGCTGGTTCTGCCCGGTGAACACGATCTGCTCCGGCGCGAACGAGTACTGCTTGCCGCCCGCCTCGAAGTGCAGGAACGCCGCCTCCGCCAGCCGCCCCGGATCCTCGGCGACCTGTCCGGTGGCTTTGCGGATCGCCGTATTGAACTTGTACTGACCGAGCGTCACCGGCGACATATGTGTCGGCTCGGCGCCGGCGGGGCCGAGTAGCGAGACCTGCATCCCGTCGACGAACTTCTTCTTCTGGCCGTTCTTCAGCTCGAGCCTGATGTTCGTGGCCACCTCCGGCTCGCCGAACTGCAGCCCCGGCGGCAGCTCGATGGGCTTGTTCATCGCGTCCAATAGCTGCTCTGGCGCCTTGACTCGCTCGGCCGGCGTCAGCTTCTGCCACTGCGCGGCGATGCGGTTGAGCTCGGCCGTTTCGCCCCGCGCCCAAGTGCGCAGGTCGGCGAGCAGCTGCTGGTTGCCGTCGATCATCCACTCGACCAGCTCGCCGGCGAGGTTCGACTCGTATCCCTGCGTCGAGTCGAGGAACTCACGCTTCGTCTTGGCGCGGATGCCGAACTCGGAGAGGAACTTGAACACCCGATCGCGCAGTACCTCGACGGTCGGCGCGTTGAACACGCTCGGGTGACGGTCGAACTCTTGGAAGATCCGTTCCAGTTCCTTTGCGAAGTTCGGGAACAGGCGCTCGAGCTCTGCGGTGCGAGCGGCGCCGGCAGCAAAGTCGCGATATACGCGCAGCAGCTCGATCGCTGTCGGCTTCGGTGCGGGCGGAGAAACCTTCGGCTTGACCGGCTCGGGCAGCTCGGCGATCAGCTCTTCGAGCGCCTTTGCCTTAGGCGCGAAAGCGTCGAACGCGGCGACTTTTCCCGTTGGCGCAGCCATCACTTCATTCCGGCAGAGGGTCGGCGGCGCGAATCAGCGTCATCGAGTCGTTGAAGAACGCGTCGGCCAGCAGCGCCTCGCCGATGACTCGGATCTGCGCGACCTCGAGCGTGAGGATCATGATCAGCGCTTCTTTGGTCATCGCTTCGATCATCTTCGGCCGCGCGGCATGGAGGCTGCCGATCTCGGCGAGCGTCTCCTGGCCGTCCGATCCGAGGTTCGGCAGCAGCGCTCGGATCGACGCGTCGAGCCCGGCGAGCTGGCTCGCGGCGTAGTGGATGTGGTCGGCCGTCACAGCCATGACGGCCGGTACCGCCAGCAGAGCGGCCGGCGGGAACACGAACATCGCCAGCCCGAGCACGGCAGCGCAGATCCGCAGATTGTGGCTGAAGCGGACGCGCGCCTTCGCCGACGCCTGACGCTGCACGACGATCGAACGCACCCACTGGAAGACCACGACGTCCTGGAAGCTGCCGGGCTCGATCGTTCCCGACAGCAGCAGATACGCCCAGCTGCGTGGCTCGAGCAGCCAGGAGATCGCCGGGTCGTCGCCGGAGCTGCTGTTGAGCGCACTGACGAGGTCGGTCTCGAAGTGCATCTGCGGCAGGTACATCCGCTCCAGCGTCATCGGCGGCAACGGCATCGCTCCTGTCGTGTCGCGCAGCCACTTGTCGGGCAGGCCGACGATGTTGCGCTTGATGCGCGAGTCCCCGGGTTTGGTCGCGGCCGCGACCTCGTCAACGCCGCGCGCGAGCTCGGTGAGCATCTTGCCGAGCGCGTTCTCCATGTCTTCCTGTGGGAAGCCCTTCTTCAGTCCCGGCAGCGTGACCCCGGCGAAGGGTGTGTTGCCGATCAGGGCTTCCTGCGCGGACTGGTACTTGTCATAAGCTGCCGCCAGCTGTCCCGGCAGCTCGCCAAGCTCTTTGGCGGCGCGCTTGAGGCGCTCGCTGGCGGCATCGTCGCCCGTGCTCGGGCTCGTGTAGCCCGGCCCGGTCTCGTCGATCTGAGCTTGCCGGACGGACGCGGCCTCTTTCTCTGTCGCCGCCTGCCGTGCCACCAGCGCCTCGTAGTCGGTGCGCGCGTCGACGGCCTTCTTCGTCGCCTCGTATACCGAGGTGGCGATCGCGCGCGTGCGCATCTTGTAGTTCTCGGGGACCTCCGAGAAGCTTTCCTCGACGTCGTAGTTCGGCTCCTGCGTGGGCGGCGTGTAGTCGAACGCGAAGTCGCCCATGAGTGCGGCCGACAGCTTCTGCTGGACCTCGCCGAGCTTGCCGAAGACGATCTGCGCGGCCTGTGCCTCGAGCTCGATCAGCGTCTCGCGGATCAGCACGGCGAGCAGGTTGCGCGTGAACAGGAAGAACCACCACGCAGTCATCAGTACTTCGTCGGGCGTGTTGGCGGTGATCTGGTCCGTGAGCGCCTGGCGCACCGCGTCGAGGCCGTCCCAGCCGTAGACGGTGTACAGGTCGTAGAGCGCCGTGTAGAGCCCGTCGTCGATTGGCAGCCGCTGCTTCTCGCCGTGGAGCAGCAGTTCCACGTAGGGAAAGCCGGATTCCACGCCGCCGACCCGGTAGAATGCGTTCTGCGCCCCCGCGTCGGCGAGGTCACGCTTGTACTGCGCCAGCCGGTCGTGGTACAGCCCCTGCAGCCGCTTCGCGAGCGTGCCGCTGGCGCCGAGTCCCGAGAGCTTCCAGCGGTCGGTCGGCAGCGAGCGCGTCACCAGCGACGGCGCCGTGTCGTAGTTGACGAAGACCGTCACGGCGCTCCGCCGGCTACGGCTGGGTGAAGTCGGGCAGCTTGTCCTTGGCGCCGCTCAGGTAGACGAGCGAGGTCGGCACCGTGAACTCCCAGGGCTCGCCCACGGGCGTACCGCCGTACGTGTCGTCCTGTGCCTTGTGCATCTCCTCGTAGAGCGGCAGATACAGAGGGTCGCCGAGCGCCGGCGCAGCACCGCCTTCCCACGGTTCGCGCGTGGCGAGGTAGTGCACCAACGCGTCGTCGTATTCCGGGCTGACGGCGATCAGGACCTTCGCCGCGCCGGCCTGCAGGAACTCGGTCAGTGAAGCGTCGGTCATGTCCTCGCGCGACATCAAAGAAACCCACTTCGGCGGCGGGGTCCAGAAGTAGGGGTAACAGACCCACCCGAGCTGCTCCCACTCGAAGGCCTGCTCGAGGAACTGGATGTACGGCGCCTTGCCGCGCGCCTCGGGCAGGTCGATCGCCGGGAACTTCAGGTTGTCCTCCGTCGTTTTGAACCGCGCCGTCGCAGGATCGACGGTGCGATCGACGTTCATGCGTGTCACGTCCGACGAGACATCGAACGTGCCCATCGTCTTCCACTCGGTCAGCAGGTCGTCGCTCTCGTCGACATCGAACTCCTTGGTCAGGATCGATAGGCAGGCGCGCTTCAGCTCGGTCATCATCAGCGCCTTGTTGTAGACCTCGGACTTGCCCTGCAGGATGTCGTTGACGGCGACCGCGCGAATCTCATCAAGTCGGTTGTTGTAGGTGGTCATCGCCGACTGGTACGCGAGGTCCTTTTCCTTGTTGAGCGCCTTCAGCTTGCCGTTTTCAACCCGCTTGACGGCGTCGTACACCGACTCCTGCCAGGCCTGCAGGCCGTCGGCGGAGCGCGTCAATCGCACCGAGATGATCAGCTGGAAGAGGCGCGCGTCCTCCAGCGCGAGCTGGATCTTCGGGTTCGCGCTGACGTTGCGGATCGTCGACTCGTTCAGGTCGGTCGAGTAGTCGGTGCCGTAGTCGACGTAGATGTTGTCCTGTTCGTCGTCCCAGATCAGCGTGCCGTCGACGCGCACGGCGACGATGTTGCGGTCGCTGCCCGAGGCCGGTTTGTTGTGGTCGGCGTACTGGATGTTGCCGGTGACCGCGATCCAGTCGAGGTCGTAGCCGGCGACGTTCGCGACGTCGAGCTTGCACGTCATCGCCCACCACTGGTCGTCGGAGTTGAGGTTGTCGCGCTTCAGCAGCGTGTCGCCGGTCTCCGGGTCGACGACGTGCGCCTTGATCTCCTTGGTCGGGTAGGTGAAGTCGTCAAGGTCGTACTGCGACTTCAGCTCGCGGAACATCCCTTCTGTGATGTCCGAGGCTTCGAAGCCCATGTCAAGCGTGTCATCGGGCTCGCGGGTCGGCTTGATCGGGATCTGCAGAGCCGCCTCGTAACCGCGCATCCGCTGCTCCACCAGGAACGCTGCCGGCTCCGGCACGATGAACTCGAACATCATCCGCTTGCCGAAGTTGTAGACCTGCGCCTGGTAGCGCTTGTCGACCCACTGGTAGATGCCGGCGACGTGCTCGTTGCCACCAACGTTCGAGAACTGGTGGCGATTGCGCTCCTCGGTCTCGAACGTCTTGTTCGTGGAGCGTGCCTCGGCTGTGCGCTTGACCACGCGGTCGAGCGCCTTCGAGATCACCTCTTTGCTGAAGTTGTTGGCGGACTTCTCGGTGCTCGTGCCCGAACGGCTGGCCGCGAAGCCGGCCGAGACGGTCGCCATCACCATGCCCTGGTTGTAGGTCACGCTGGTGCCGGCGTTGCCGCCCATCTCGGTCTTGATCACGTCCTCGGCCTCGCGCTTTACCTCCGAGCGGTCGGTCGTCTGCGAGTCACGCTGCGACTCCTGCTCGGTCGACGAGCTGAACGAGAAGGACTCCTCGGTCTTCTCCAACCGTCGGTGGTCGCGGATGTTGGCCTCGCCCTTCATGATGTTGTGGATGTCCGAGACCTCGCCGGCCTCGTACTTCAGGAGCTTCTGCTTGACGACCTTCAGGTCGCCGATGCCGATCGGCCTGATGTCGTTGAACGGCCGGACGTAGTAAAAGAGCTTCGCGAAGATCGGGTGGATCACGGGCGTCGCCGACCAGTAGGCCTGCAGCGCGTCCTTCTCGGCGAGCAAGGGGAGCACCCCCGGAACGGCTTGCTTGCCGTCCCAGTCGGCAATCTGGGGGAAGTACACGGCGCCGCGACCCAGCTTTGCTTCACCTGCCGCGTCGATCGTGCCGCCGATCTTCGCGGCGACCAGCTCGTCTACGGCGAGCGCCTCGAGCACGTGCAGGGCGCGGAGTGCGTTCATGATCGGCTCGAGGTCGATCGAGGTCCAGCGACGCAGCATGTAGAGCAGATACAACACGTTGAACAGCTCGCGGGCGGCGGCGATGTACTCGTCGGAGTGCCCGGTGTCGCCGAACACGACATCGCTCAGCGCCCGGTTGTCGACGAGTCCCTCGAGCCCTTCGACTAGGTCGCTCTGCTTGGGTGGCGGGTCGGTCGTCAGCATCTTGATCAGCGCGAGCAGCGCTGGCTGCAGCGGCACGTTGATCGTCCCGAGGCGGTCCGGGAGCACGAAGAAGCGGCCCTCGTGGACCAGGTACGAGTAGCGCTCCAGCTCGGTGGCGGGGATCGGCACCGCGTTGTTCGGGTTCTGCGGAGGGTTGCTGATGTCGGCGACGGGGATCACCTCGACGAGCAAGGTGAGGAGATCCAGCTTCAGCTGGGCGATGCCCTCGGAGATCTCGACCGGCGGGCCGAAGACCGCGTCGCAGACTATCTTCGTCACCGGCGAATCGTCGATTAGGCTGGTGTCTCGCGGCAGCATCGACATCGCCGTCGTGCGCGCGGGGTGCTCATCGAGATCGCGGATGTAGTCGCGCTGCTCGTTCGCCGCGGCGAGAGTCTCGACCGGGCGCAGGTACATGAAGTTGAAAATCGGTTCGTTCTCAGCCACCAGGCACGCTCCGTGAGAGTGAACTCGCGCCCGTTGCGGAGGTGTCGCAATCGGCCGTTGCGAGCGGGAGGATAATAGTATGACCGTGCGCACTGCGCCTCACCGGCGCAATTTGCGAACTTCGCTTGCGGTGACGTTATTGTCGGTGACGCTCCGTGCTAGGTTCGCACACACGCACGCGCAACCGTTGGTGAGTGACTAGCTTTTGCGCCACGTGGTTCACCACACAGGCCGAGAGGGTAGAGATCCTATGGCTGACCTCCCTCCCGTGCCGACGCAACCGGGACCGCGACGGACGTCATACTGTCGTCACCGTGAAGACGACGCAACAGACCGCATACGCGTCATGAGCACACCCCACTTATGGATCCGACGCGGCGGCGTCAGCCGAAATCCCCGTGCAGTGACTCCCAACACGCCTAGCGCCGATTTTGGCGGGAGTCCAATCCCCTTGTCCGCTCCGTGCCAGTCGAGCTTAACCACAGTCGCTGTGGCATGTCAAGCCCTCGCGTATCATTGCGCCGCATGAGTGAGGACACGAGCGAGCAGGCCGAATATCGCAGCCGCCAGCGCGCTTCGCGCACCTGCCCCAGCCGATTGTCAAGTCCCCGTCGATCGACTTGGTCGTGCTCCACCAGTCGGTACGTCCGCTCGGGTAACTCCCCAGCGACTCTATTACAGTAGAGCTCTCCAGGCGCCGCGGACGAGCTAAGGAATATCGCCTGCGACCGGGTAACCCTGGGCCGCCGTCGGGCACGCTTTGGCACGGCTGTCGCCTGACTGCTGCCGCCTCATCGTCAAAGGAGGCTCGGAGCACGCTACGCGTTTGCGTTTGGAGGAACGACGATCTCCGCGCACGACGGAATCACGAACGCTCGAGCGGCCACGGCCGCGGTCCGATCGACAGAATCGAACCGGTCATGACCGCACGCGCAGCCGTAGTCAGTCGAGTGATTGTGACAGTCGCGCTTTCACGGCGCTCGGCGTCGGTTCCTGGGGGGAATTCCACAAATCACTGGCCGCGGTCCTCACGGATCTCGGTCGCTGACGATCCAGCCCCGCTGGAGACACTTGAGGTAGGCGCCCGGCCCGCCGCGTCGGGGGGCGCGCTCACAGGACCTTGCGGTACCAGCGCGCAGCGCTTCCCGCCGGGCAGTTCTCGATGACACCGATCGTCTCGTATCCGAGCTGCTCGTAGAGACCGCGAGCGAGCAGGTCGTAGGCGTGAAACACGACGAGCGCGCAGCCTCTGCGGCGGGCTTCGGCCTCCGCGCCGGCGAAGAGTGCGTGCGCCAGCCCGCGGTTGCGCAGCGATTCCTCGACCCACATCGCCTGCAGCTCGCAATACCCGCCCCAGACGATGGCGGAGATGCCCGCCACGACGCGACCGTCGTCGTCCCGACCGAAGATCCCGAACTCCCGTTCGTCACCAAGTCCGGCGGCGGCGATCGCGGCGGCCGCCACCTGCTCCTCGAGCAGCGCCAGGTCGGCCGCGTCGGGCGAGTCCTCGACAACGAGTTCGGGCAACCGGCCCGTCGGCTCGGGCACACGCGGTCGCATTGCGCGATCGCGTGGGTCAGCCTCCAAGGATCTTGGCCTTGGCGGCCGCGAACTCCTCGTCGGTCAGGGTGCCGTCGGCGTGCAGCTTGCCGAGGTGCTCGAGCTCGTCGTAGTCGATGCTCGGGCTCGCCTGGGCGGGCGCAGCCGCTGCCTGCGGCGGTGGTGCCGTCTGCTGCTCGTCCGGCCCGGCGTCGTCGTAACCCTCTTCGTAACCCCGCTTACGGCCTCCGTGCCTGCCCGCTGCGTATGCCGCTCCTCCGACCACCAGCGCTGTCCGGCGGCGAGCGCGTCGACGTACAAATCCCATCGCGTCCTCCTGATCATGAACGGTGTTGACATCAGGGCTCCGATGACCTCACCGGAACCCCGGCACCTCTATCGTGCCGGTCGGGGGCTGTTGCGGCATCACCCAAAAAGGGCGAAACCTCGCAGGTCAATCCGTCGGCCCGGCCCCGTACCCGGCGGCAGTAGCGCACGCGCAAGGTGTCGGGGGACCCGACCCGGACGGGGTCAGGAAGCACCCACACCGACGTCGCCCAGCTCGAAGACGGCCACCGCCAGGGATCAAGTGTGTGAACGAGGGTTCCGTGTAGGTACGCGCGGAAGGTTATGGCGATTGCGTTGACCCATCCGGTGTTCGCGACGGCGAGCTCGGCGGACGCGTTGACGGTGGATCGCTCATAGCACCCGAGCTCGACCGTGGCGAGCGTGACCGGCGGACCCACCGGTGGCCACCGAGCGAGGACGTCGGCTTCGGTCGGGTTATTCACCGGACCGGGGAAGGCGGCGTCGAGCAGCGGGTCAAACTCGATCCCGTAGAGCTGTCGCCAGCGTTGGATGGCCCGCGGGCCGATCGCGCGCTGCCTCGCCTCCGCATCGGGGATCAGCAGCGGACGGGCCGCCAGCTCGAGGGCGTGCGGAATGAGCCGCGCGTCGGGTTTCAGGAGCCGGCGCCGGGCGTCGAGCGTCGTCTCGAGGATCTCCTCCTCGAACGGTTCGTTGCCGATCACCTCCGCCACGAGCACGTCCGCCGGCTCGGGCAGCTCAATGTCTCTGGACCAGCCGCGAATCAGCGTCACCCGGTCGCGGACGCCGTTGGCGGCGAACACGCGCTCGGCGACATCGGCGATGTCGCTGGCCTCGACGGCGTAGACGTGACGCGCTCCCGCTCGGGCGGCGGCGATCGCGAGCACCCCGCTGCCGGTGCCGACGTCGAGAACGATGTCCGTGGGTCGTACTGCCTTGCGCAGGGCGGCGATGTAGTCACTAGTCCGGCGTTCGTCGTGGAGCATGCGCGCGTGCTCAACGGGATCTGCCCACCCCCTGGTTGGAATCCGATCTGCGTCGGGCGGCACGAGCGCACCCTCCTCGATCAGCATGTTGATCACACTCAGCGTCGGCACGAAATCAGTCGAGCCACTGCTGCTGTTCTCGAGTCGCTCGATCGCCGCTCCAAGGCTGAGCGGCCGGGCGAACATCGACAAGGTTGCGAACCCTTTCGGACCTACGTCGACAATCGTGCCGTCCGGCGCGTCGACGAGCACGTGCCCGGCTGCGTCCAAGCGCGTCCGGATGCCCGGCGCGAGCTGTAGGCACGTCTCCGGCGACAGGTCAGCGTGCGGCAGCGGAGAACCTCAGCTCGTCGTCATCCCGGAGGGCATGAGGAATCCCGATCTGGTTTGGCGGGCCGCCAGGCGACGTCGACCGCGCGACCGTCGACGCGGTGCTCGCGGCCCGACCTCGGATCACGGGACCGGACGACCACCTCGTCTCGTCAAAGACCCCGCGTCACGCTCCTGCCTCGGCCGCCTCGCGGTCCTCCTCGGCTGCGGCGATCAGCGCCTGAGTGGGGATGTGACCCATGCCGATCAGCTCCCCGCCGGAATGGCGAATCGCCGATGCGAAGGGACCAGCCCACGTGTTCTCCCAGACAAGCACGGCAGCCGCGCTGCCGGGCTCGAGATCAGCGCCGACCTGCTCGACGTCCTCCAAGGCCAGCACAAGCGACAGATCGGCCTCGAGGGACCGCAGCTCGCCGAGCTCACTGTCGTCGTGATCCCGCAACTCGGCTACATCCACGGTGCCGTCCTCACCCCTCGTGACCATCAGGAGATCGAGCACCCGTACCGTGCCGCTGTCCATCAGCTTCCTCAGCTCGTCGGCCATCGCACCCGAGAAGTCCGCCTTGTCGGCAGGAAACCCGACAACGACGTAGTCGACCGGTCCGAGCTGGTCAAGGTTGATTTCGGCCATGAGTCTCCTCCATCTGCGCCGTCCGGGTCGGCATCGACGCGTGCTACCGGCCGCCGCCGTCAGCGTCGCCGATTCCCGGGTAATGGTTGTTTTGACCGCCGATCCTGACAACGCTGCTGCGAGGACATCGCGGCACACCGCATCCCGCGACCCTCACCTCAAACCTGGTCGGAGCCAGCGACGGCCAGCATATGGCCACGCGCGTGAGCGCGGGTCATCCCATTCGGGTGATACCTCGGGGCTGCCGTCGCCGAATGGCCGACGTCAGCGGGCGACTACATGGGCTTCATATCAGCGCAAACGCCTGTCTTCGCGCTGGTCGCGTCGACCGTCTCTGCGGTCCTCGCGTCTGTCACCTCGCGGCCGCCGCCGGCGATCGCCTTGCGCCACCGGCCGTGCTCGAGCGCGCCGTCGCCCGGGAGTCTCTCGGGCAGCACGGCGGGAGCTCGAGCGCCTGGCCGATCGGTTGTGGCGCCGAGAGAAGGGACGGGTCGATCACAAGCTCTGGCGATTCGGGACGAAGAGATTCATCATCTGCGCGCGTTTGACGACCACCGTCCTGAGTCGCTTCTAGGAGTATGTAGGCCATGTCACGTAGAGCTCGAGGCCGAGAAGCGCAACCGGTTTCTTCCAATGCCTGTCGAGACGAGTCAAGATGCGCACACAACATCGAAAGAAGGAGATGCTGCGGCGACCCGTATTGGCTCTGCCGGGGGTAAGGAACTGGTGGTTGACGGCGCGGTAAACGACGTGGCCGACCAGGTGATCGCAGGGCAGCCCTTCTCGGTGATCGACTCAAGCGGCGGACGCGTCTACGTCTTCCAAGCCCACGTGGCGTATATCGAGGAAGGGGTTGCTCGTCAGCATCCCTACCAGCGACGGGGCATGTTGAGGGGAAACTAAGCGCGCGAAACAGTTGGCCCCCACGGCCAGGTAGGACAGCGGCCAGGCCCGTTCGGGGGCTCAGACGCCTCGCGCCGGCACGATCGGGAGGCCGCCAGGCCGGTCGGTGGCGCGGTCGGCGGCGTCATCGTCGCGGATGCCCTCGGTCGGTCCCGCGATCTCGCGCACGACCTCGCCGCCGTCTCGGGTTAGGAGCCCCCGCCCGCGCTCGTGGAATCGAACCCGGGCGGCGCGGTCTTTCCCTCGTCGATCTCGCGAGACAGCTCGGTCTTCTCCGCCAGCCGACCCGGGGTCAACACCCCGGACCCCGCCGCGTGAGCGATCGGGTCCCCACCGCGACCCCGCAGGATGATCGCGCACCCGACCGCGATCGCCGCGCCAAGCAGCGGACCGGCGACATACACCCAGTAGGCGTGCCAGTCGCCGCTGACCAACGCGGGGCCAAACGAACGTGCCGGGTTCATCGACGTGCCGCTCACCGGCGCCGACCACAGTCCGGCGAGCGCGATGTAGCCGCCGACGCCGAGCGCACCGATCGCGCCGACGTTCTGGGCCGCCGAGGCGGTACCGAGGATCACGCTGAGCAGCACCCCGGTCAGCACGATCTCCATCAGAAACGCCTGCCAGTCGTGATACCCGGCTCCGGGCAGCGTCGCGCCGAGGTGCTCGACATTGCCGAACACGGCGAGCAGGAACAGGCACGCGAGGGTCGCGCCGAGCAGCTGCACGATGATGTAGCCGGGCACGCGCCGCCACCGGAAGTCGCCGCGCACCGCAAACGCCAGCGACACGGCGGGATTCAGGTGCGCGCCTGAGACGGCGCCCATGAACAGGATGATCGCCAGCACCATCAACCCCGGCGCGACCACCGCCGCCGCGAGGCTGATCTGGCCCTTGGCATGCAGGATCCCGCCGCCGGCCGCCACCAACACCAACATGAACGTCCCCAGCAACTCCGAGAACAACCGGCGGTACTCCAGCTTCGGATCATCAAACTGCGAACGCGAGCCGAACTCCAGCATCAGCAAATGACCCGCCCGCTGCTGATCGTGGACCGCGACCGTCGTGGGTTCCTGAACTGACATCACTTGTAAACCAGACGTGAAGGATCGCCGACCGCGACCCGCCGATCGTCACCCCAATCAGGTGACCCGCGCCAGCCGCGCCGCCGAGAGTCCATCAACTGAGCAGCGATGGTCCGACGGTCAGCTGGCCGAGATGACCGTCACCGACCGACTGGGGAGCCACCGGCTCGTCGAAGCGACCGCTGGCAAGAAGGCGAGGCCCCTCGGCTGACCGCCCGCAGCGACGATCGCCGCTCCCCTACGCCACGCGCTCAGCCCTGTGACGACGGCCGCTAGCGCAATCTGGCGGGGAGCAACATGGCCGTCGATGGCTGAAAGACGACCGGTCGAGAGACCCGGTCGCCGTGCGCTTCATAGACACCCGAAAGGCGACAAGGGACGGCAGATCTGGACGCGCCGTGTGCAACATGTGCCGACGAACAGAAGCAGCAGCGCCGGCTCGCGGCCTCTGGGGCGACTTTCAGACGCGACGTGTCCTCGAGGTCGCTTGTGTGGTCGAATACCAGGCCAAGATGCTCTGCCTCTACGCCGAGCCGCGAGTCCACGACACGGCGCCTCATATCTGAGAAATTTGGGAAGGAACTCCGGGTGGCCGGGGTCGTTAGCCATGACCACGAGCACTGGAGGAGAAAGATCTCGCACCTCGTGCACGCACGGCGGCGCTGTGGCGACGTCGGTTGTGTAGAAGAGGAAGGGCGTAGAGCTGGGTATCACTCGAGCCGGACCTGGGGTCTGAGAGCGGGGGCGAGCGTGCCCATGCACACAAAATGCGCAGCGCCACGGCTTTGCGGGGGCTAACGCTGCTCACACACACGCTCGTCGGCTTTGCATCGGTTGGCGCTGCTCACACACGAGCTCGTGCACGATCGCGCGGGAGGCTGCGTTAGCGACGCTCGATGACGATATGGCCCAGTACATCCACGACAACACCGATGACGAGATCACTCACTTCACGTTCCTAAACGCCTACCTGGAATCGCGCGGCGGCCGCCCAGTTGATCTCGAGCCCTTCCGCACGCTCCCCGGCAGCACAGCTACCGGCGCCCAGCAGATCAAGCGCCTGACCAACCTGATGCAGCTGACCATCGACACCACGTGGTACACGCGGTATCGCAGCGACAACAAGAACCCCGATTTCGGCGACAGCTTTCCGCCCGCCGTTCCCGGCCTTCTAAAGGGTCAATTCCCAGCGATCCCCCGGTCGGATGCGGACCTCACACCCTCCGATCACTTGACGGCAATTGCCAATACGGCGGCGTGGCACTTCCCGACAATCGAACAGGGCGGCAACAGCCTCTACCCGCAGCTGGCGCAGAGGGCCACTGACGCGGAGGTGCTACGCGTGCTGCTGAGCATCGGACCGACGGAAACGATGCACTTCCAGACCTGGCATGACCTAGCCGGTGATGCCCCCCGGTCACGGATCCCACCAATGGCCTGGTATTTCCGGATCTAAACTCGCCCCCGTTTGGCGGAGAGCTGTTCCAGACCAACCTGATCATGCCCGAGCCGACGATCTTCCTGAGCCGCAAGCTCCCGATAGTCTCGATCATCCGGCCGACGGCGACCGAAGGCGCGGCAATGGGCGCCTTGCAGTTCCTCACCGCCGACGGCCTGTTCCGTGGCCAGTCCCAGAAGTTCTTCCGCTTCATGGAAGAGCTGGCGCGCGCCGCGGATCGGGCCGAGAGATTCGGCTAGGCAGCTGAGCTGTTCCGGGCGTCGCTCGCCACTGGCGATCGGCGCCCGGAGCCTTCTGAGCCCGAGGATTGGAGTCACGTCGGCAGAAGCGGTGTGACGCCGTGTAGGTCGACCGCTTGAAAGGGGTCGACCGTCGCGGCGCCGAAGTCGTCTGCAGGTGCGATCCACGCATGATCGCAATCGTTCAGAAATCCGGTCCTCGTGGGCGGCAGCGCATACGATGGACATCGTCGCCCGACGGCCAGAGGGATGCGTCCTCATACCAATCTCTTCACACAGGTTGACCGCACAGAGGATCCCGATTTCTTTGTGAGGTTCATGGATGAGGCGCAGAAGCCCGACGCGATCAAGGCCAGCAAGCGACTCATGGTGGAACGCGCCGCACTGACGTCCGGCGAATCGGTCTTGGATGCCGGCTGCGGCCCAGGAGACGACCTGTTCGACATGGTCGAGCGCGTCGGCCCCGTGGATCGGTCGCCAGCTGCCGCGCCCGTTCCGAGAGCGGCGCCTGGATCTGCTCTCGATCGACCCTCTGCAGGTCTTCGTTCACTACGCGTTGGCTGAGTTGTTCCTCGGCGCCCACCTCGTCGCACTCCAGTCCGACGGGGCGCTACCCCCCGATCAGGCACACCAGTGGTGGCAGTACCTGCAACGTGCCGACGCCGACGGGACGCTGCTGGTCAGCTTCACGGCGTTCGTCGTCGTCGGCGCCAAACGTTGAACGGCTGGCACGCCGCACTCCTCGTCTGCCACCTAGACCCGACGCTGTTGCACCTGCAGGTAGATGAGCAGGACGATGATCGAGCCGATGATCGAGCCGATCCAGCTTGAGGTCTGGACGAAGCCGTGGCCGTGGTGAAACAGCAGCCGGCCGAGGAACCCGCCGACGAACGACCCGACAATCCCGAGCAGGATGGTCTGCAGCACGCCCATTGACTGCTTGCCGGGAACCAGCGCGCGGGCGATAAACCCAGCGACCAGCCCGATGATGATCAATCCAATGATGGTCCCCAACATAAGCTTGCTCCTAGGCAGAAGTTGAACGCGAAGAAGTATCGACCCTAGCGGCCTACGCCCCGGGGGCCAAAGTGCTAGTGGCACAATGAGCTGACCGACGACTGACCTGGGAGATCTGATGCGCAGCGAGTACTGGCTGGCCCGCGGGCCTCACGCCACGCCGGAGGATGGTCGGTGCGCGATGGAGTGGGTCAGCTACCTGGCCGGTGAGCCTCACAGCGATCAACCCGCCTGCGTCAGCCCTGCGCTGCGGGCTTTCTGCGTCGCGTTCAACGACGGGCTCGACAAGAACGCGCGTCAACGGTTGCGCCCGTATCTGGCGCGGACGATCGGCACGACGCATGATGGCCTCGACGAGGAACGCTCGTGGATGGCGATGGACTGGCTGATCCGCGTCTACGCGCCCGCGTGGCTCGAGCTCGCGGGTGTCACCGAGGCGGCGCGGGGATTGGCCCTGCTTGCGCCGGTCCAGGGGGTTGGAGATCTCGCAGGCGCACTGGAAACGCTGGAGCCGGCCAGACGCGATACCCGCGCTGCCCTGCGGGTAGCGCTGCGCGGCTCGCACGTCGCGCGGGTGCTCCCAGCGGCCGCTGGACGCCCCGCTCGCAAGGCGGCCTGGGGCTCGGGTCAGGCGGCGGTCTGGGTCGTCGGGCGGGTCCCGGTGGGTGGCGCCGCCGGGGAGAGCGCACGCGAGCATGTACGCGCCGCAGCGGGAGATGGCGCCGCCGCCGCGTCCTGCCAGGGGCGGCGGCGGGGCGGAGGCACGAGCTCACGAGCAGCCGCTCGCGGCGCGCTGGTTGCGACCGGCGCTGCGCTGCACGAGTCGGCGTTCGCGCTGCTTGACCGCATGCTGCCGACAGAAACGCTCGCACCGGCGCCGGCGGACGTCACGGACGGCCTGGCAGCAGCCTACCTGTGAACCGCTTCGGTCTCGTGTTGGGTCAACCCCCAGAGTTCAGCGTCAGAATCCGGTCTTCACGAAGCGGATTTGCCTGGCGCTGATCCACGCTGTGCGTGACCGACCTCGAAGCTTGCTGTCGCTATTCGGGGTCAGCGACAGTCCTGCGGAGGCAGCGATGTGGTCGGCGACCTGCGGGATCGTTAGGTGATCGGTCCACACCTGCTCGCCAAACTCCGGCTCCTGCATACGCTGCAGGCACAGGTCGAGCCTAGACACGGCGAAGCTCTCCACACGCAGAGCAGCATCCCTCCCTGCGATCAGCTGGACTGCGTGTCCAAGTCCTCGCTCACGCAGGCGGCGCAACGTCGTGCTCCGATGAGCCAGGAGCGCGAAGTGCCGCACGTCATGGCCTTGGTCGCGTAAACGGCCGACCGTTTCGCGGAAGTACATCGGTTCCACGATCGTCATCGGCACGATGATCGGGTCGGCCGAGCCCTTCAACGCGAGGTCCAGCACCTCGAAGACACCGTGGCGCCACGCCGCCAGATCCTGAAAGTCTCCGCGGAGGGTCAGCGGCATCATCCGGTGTAAACCGAAGCCGATCAACTCAGGATCACAGATGATGCTGCCCGCCAGCCGCCGGCGGATCTCGTGAGCCGTCTGGGTCTTGCCACCGCCAAACGGGCCATTGATCCACAACAGCATGAGCAGACTTTATGAGTCGCCCACCGATCAGGCATAGCACGCAGGCCAGGATCCGGTACCGGTGCCCCTCCGACGGCTCGTCGGGTTCGTCCCCGGACCAGGTGGCTCCGCTGACCACGGGTCAGTCGTGAGCGAGCCGATGGCCCGCTTTGACTGCTTCGGCGGCAGCTGCGCTGCGCTCGTGTCCGGCGCCTACCCCTGTTTTGAGCGGCCCGCAAGGTCGTCAATGGCAACAACGGGTTGTGGCGACGCTGCGGAGGCGATGCTGGGACTGAAGGCGTCGCTCGATCGGGCCGAGCAGCCGACGCGGGCTGACGATTATTGTTCAGCCGACCTGGACCAACCCCAGCGCCTGCGCCAATCCGGCTGCATCGACGCGTCGTTTGGCACCCAGCTTCCGCAGGATGTTCGAAACATGCACCCCGGCTGTGCTCGGGCTCATGTAGAGCGACGCGCCGATCTCGCGGTTGGTGAGACCCTTGGCCACCAGCTCCAGGACCGCCAATTCGCGTGGTGTGAGGATCGGCGCGGTGGTCCGCGTTGTCGGCCCGGCGTCGTTCTGCTGCAGTCGTGCGATTGCTTCGAGCACCAGGTCGACGGCCTGCTCGCGGGTGAGCTCGCGACCCGCTGAGAGTGCGTCGGCGAATACCCTGCGGCTCAGCTTGTGTTGGAGGCGAGATCGGACCGCCAGGTAGTCGGGAATTTCCACGGGTGGGATCGGCGCGCCCAGCTCGGTGCGCACCGTCTCCGAGCACGCCAGAATCGACACTGCCAGGCTTGGGTCAAGTCCTGCCAGCAGCGAGCCGGCGAGCTCTTCTAGCACGCTGGCAAAACGCCAGCGGTCGCCAAGCCGGTTGTGCACCAGGAGGGCGTCGCGGAGCATCGGCGCCCGTTCGTCAAGTGGTTGGCGAGTCTGGCGGCCGACCATTGCCAGCTCGTGCAGCGACCACGCGATTCCCTCCTCGAAACCAAGTCTGCGCGCGATTGTCAGCGCCTCTACGAGCCGGTTCTGCGCCAGCCCAAGTTCGCCACGATAGAGCGCGCTGCTACCCAGGTTGATCAGTGTGCCGGCGACGTCTTGAAGGACGCCCTCGTTCCGAAACTGGACCAGCGCGGCGGAGCACAGCGACTCGGCATTTAGGTGGTCGGCGGACAACCAGGCAACGAAGCCGAGGTAGTTGCGTGACGCGGCGATCCCATGACCGTCGCCCAACTCGGTCCAGAGATCGAGGCTCTGCGTGTGCAGGTCACGCGCGTGGTCATAGCGAGCCTGCTCCCGAGCGATGCAACCGAGTCGCTGTAGCGCGGTTGCTGCTCCCCGCCGATCTCCCAGGCCTCGACTCAGCTCCAGCCCGTGTCGCAGGTGGGCCTCGGCCACTGCATAGTCGCATTGCAGAAACGCGACCTCCCCGGCCCCACTCAGCGCCTGGGCGCGTGCGGAAAGCGGCACGTCGTGGTGGGATGCGAGCACCTGCTCGAAGGCGTCTCGAGCCTCGCGGTAGTGGCCGCGCTGATACCAGTAGGGCCACAGCAGCGAAGCGAGTTCGATCGCGTCCTGGCCAGACTGCTCAAGCAGCCACCGCAGCCCCTCGGCGAGGTTGTCGTGCTCGAGCTCCAGCTGCTCAAGCGCTCGAATCTGGTCCGTCGTCGCGACACTCGCCCCGACGTCGCCAGCGAGCTTCCGGAAGTAGGCGGCGTGGCGCTGACGGACTGCGTTCGCTTCGCCGCTCTCCCGGAGCTTGCCGGCGGCGTACTGTCGGACGGGCGCTAGCAGGGCATAGCGAGGAGCGTCCCGGCCCTCGACGACCTGCACCATCGAGCGCGCGACCAGCCGGCTCAGCAGGTCGAGCACGTCGTCGGCGGGGAGCAACTCGTCGGCGACGATCGCCTCAGCGGCCGCGAGCGACAGACTGCCCCTGAATACGCCGAGCCGCCTGAACATGAGCTGCTCGGCGGGCTCGAGTAAGCGATGGCTCCATTCCAGGGTGTCGCCCAGCGTGCGGTGGCGATCCGGAGCGGTCCGGCTGAGGTGCCGAAGGAACCCCGTTCCACGCTCCAGGCGCTCGGCGATCTCACCGACGCTGAGCACCGGCACCCGAGCGGCTGCCAGCTCGATCGAAAGCGGCATGCCGCCCAGCCATCGACAGATGCGCGCGACGGTGTCGCGCACGTCGGGGGCATCGGGATCGAATGATGCCGCCGCCTCCCGCGCCCGCGCCATGAACAGCTGCGCCGCGGCGGCGTCGCCGACGGGGCGGCGCGCTGAGCTCGGCGGATGCGCGACTCCCAGCCCGGGAACCCGCCAGACCTGCTCGCCGGGGACGCCCAGCGGCTCGCGACTGGTCGCTATCACCCGCAGCGATTGGGTTCTCCCAAGCAACTCGTTCACCACGGTCGCGCAGCCCTCGATCACCTGCTCGCAGTTGTCCAGCAGAAGCAGCGACGAATCCGGGAATCGTCTCGCGATCGTCGCCGACGCCGAGCCGTTGGACGGTTCTGCTGGGAGCACGGTAGCGGCGATCGCCTGCGCGACCGATTCGGGATCCAACGTGTGCGATAGGTCAACCCACCAGGCGCCTTCGACGAAGTCCGCGCGGATCGCCTCGGCGAGCGCGATCGCGAGCCTCGTCTTTCCCGCTCCACCGGGGCCCGACAGCGTCAGCAACCGGCCGCGCCACACCAGCGCGCTCACCACCCTGAGCTCGTCCTCGCGTCCGATGAGCTCGGTCAGTTGCGGGGGTAGGTTCCCCAGCGCGGTCTCGCCCTCCTCGCTTCCGCCCGGCTCATGCTCTGAGGTCACGCAGCCTCCGCCTTGCTGGAGGAGGCCACTCAAACGTCCGGGCGTGGCCTCCACGTTGCCCCGCTGCCGAGAGTCTAAAGACACCGTGCCGCGGACTAAAGACTCGTGGCTCGCCTGTAAACAAACGTTCAGCCTCGGCGGCTCGGGGCGCGAAAAATTGAGCGATCGCCCGATGCGCGCGAGGCCCCCTTAGCAGCAGGATTGTCGCTGTCAGCAGTGGCGTCCACCAGCTGGCAGAACCGAGATCCCACCGGAGGTTGCCTGATGAAGATCCGTATCCGCTCGGCATCGCTCGCGTTCCTGATCACGTCGGTGATCGCGATCGGGCTGACGACGAACGCCCAGGCAGCCGCTGCTCCGTCCACGCCCGTCCATCTCTCGGCGGCGCAGGTCGCTCAGGCCCTGTTCGTGGCCGGCGATGTCACCCGCCTGAGCCAGATCCCCAGCGGCACCGAGGACGTGGTGCTGGAGAAGGTGCTCCAGCAACTCTATGTTGAGAACCCGACCCTTGACCCCGGACAGGCCGCTTCGGACATCCAGGGCCTGCGAGCCGTCCTGACCTCCGGCACGCAGGCGATCTCGGCATCGACTCTGACTGTGATGGCCGGCAACCAGCGGGTGCTCGCGATCCTTCGCGCGCTCACCGACTCAAACCAGACCGCCGAGGTCGGCCACGCGCTGGCTCAGGTCACCGACCACGCGCTGACGGACGCATCGCAGTCGACGGAGATGCTTGGCCAGGCATTCGACGCCTCGGCGGACTCACTTGACACGATCTCCTACGCGAGTTTCGCCCCCGCGCGCGTGCTCGCGGCGACCGCCAGCCTCGCCGCGACCAACCGGGCGTTCGGTCAGGCACGCGACTCGCTGTGGAAGCAGGCCAGCGATGAGAGCGTGTTCGACGACGCGAAGACACTGCTCGGCGCAAATCCCGCGCTTCAGACCGATGCGATCAAGTCGCTGACCAACATGATCAACTCCGACGGGTCGCTCAGCACTACGGTCGGTCAGCTCGAGGCGTTGATCCGGGGCTCGATCACGCAGATCGACAACCAGAACTGCACGCTGGCGGCCGGCGCATCGGGCGCCTCCCCGAGCAACTGTGCCTCCGGCGCGCTGCACGACGCCCAGTTCGTCGCCGCGCAGTGCCCGAACGGCACTAGCACCGCGACCGGGTCGTGCACCGCCGCCCGTAACCAAGCGCAGGCTGACGCCACGTCTCAGCTGCGCTTCATCACGTCCGCCCAGGCGGCGGCGGCCGCCGAGGGGGATGCCCTGTCCGACGCCGACCAGGCCCTCGGCCAGGCCGAGACTGCCGAAGGGCAGGCGGCCGCGCAGATCGCCGATGAGGAGAACCAGTATCTCGATTATCAGAACGCGCAGCAGTTCGAGAAGGCGGGCTTCGACGTGGCCACGCTCGCGGTGACCCTGTCGGTATCCGAGATCGACCCGGTGGCCGCCTTCACGGGCCTGTTCAACGTGGTTGGCGACGCGCTCGGATTCGGCTTTAGCGGGCCGGATCCGAACACGATCATCCTCCAGGGCATCCAAGACATCTCGCAGCAGCTCTCAGACTTCGAGCAGTACACGCAGGCGGCGTTTCACGCGATCGACACCCAACTTGCGAACCTGTCCGATCAGATCGCGCAGGACAGCTATCAACTCAGCGTGCAGCTGACCCAGGTCCAGCAGCAGATCACGCAGCTGGCCAGCAAGCTGACCACGTTGCAGAGCTCCGTGGATCATCTCCAGTCCGAGGTTCAGTCGCTGTTTGCTCAGGGAGCCAAGAACGACCTCGGCACGCTCGTAAACCAGGACCTCGGCTACCAGCAAGCCAACGGGGTGCCTCTTCCCCAGAGCCAGTTTGCCCAGGCCGCGGGCGCGCTGTATCAGGACGCCACCAGCACCGCGCTCTCCTCGACCGTCACCGCGCCACCGAGCGGATTCGACGCGCTGAACGCCAACGGCCTGGTGACGCCCGCCGACCCCCTGTCCCTGGACGCGAACGTCAACTTCTTCAATCTGTTCGGCAGCCAGGTGACCGACTCGCCGCCGAGCATCGTCTGGCCCGGGCCGCTGACCAACACCTGCGCGGCCGGTGCGGATCCGCAGCACGGGCTGTGCCTGCCCGACCCGGACTTCTGGGCCACGTCGGCGCGAGCGTTCGCCCAGCTGCTGACCGAGAATCCCGCCTACGTGACCCCCACCCGCCTGACCCAGCTGAACTCGATCATGCAGGAGGGGCAGGTGATCGCCAACGCGCTGCACCAGCTGACCGTCAACGACGCCGGCTCCGATGTCAACGGAACCGGCAACCAGACGCTCGATGCCGCGATCAACTACTACCAGTACTGGGGCAACCAGGGACACGACGCCAGCGCGCCGCCGAGCCTTCCGCAGGCGCTCCACGCCGCGGAGCAGCACTACCTGGACACGACCGACGTGCCCGGGCTGTCGCTCTCCTACAGCCCGATCCAACCGTGGGGCGGCAATGACCAGCGGCCCGATCTCGCCGGACTGCTGACGCTGAGCTCGTTCAACAACGTGCCGCTGTGCGGCTCCGAGGTCAACGACGGAATCACCGGCAACATCAACCCCAACAACTATCTCATCCCACACTTGACGACCTCGATCATCAGCTTCCTGCCCAACCAGGTGCTGAATGCCGTCCGCCTCGGGCTGGGCCACATTTCGGCCTGCTGGACGGCCACCTTCAATACCCCCGAGACGGCCTCCGGCGGGCCATTCGCGATGACCATGCACTTCACCTACGTCGGCCCGGACGGCACCGGAGTGCGCGACAACGTCGGCGTGATCAGCGCCACCAGCTCGTTCGAGGCCTACTGTAGGGGCTTCAGCGTCGGCAACCAGGAGATCGACGCGATCGACGCCGTGGCGGCCGGCTGCAACGACACCAACGGACTGCTGGGACAGGGCCAGTTCCAGACCGCCAGCTATCCAGGCGACGTCAGCGGCTACGTCGGACCGGCGGTGGACCGTGCCCTCGCTGCCGCGCAGACCGGGATCTACAACGACATCCTCAGCAACGGGTCCACGCTGACCTCCGGCACGTCCCAGGCGACCGACGTCGAATCCGCCGCCCAGCGGCTGGGTGGCGCCAGCGCGATCCTCGACGGCTACGTGTCGCTGGGGCTGCCGCAGGCGCTCGCCAGCGACGACAAGCTGCACAGCCTGATCGCCGGGGCCAACGCGGACGCGTTCGCCCGCACCGACCCAACCCTCAACTTGTGGGGAGTCCAGTACGCCAGCTCGGTCCCCGACCAAGTCGTCAACTATTACCGAGCCGCGCTGACGGCGATGCCCGGCTTTGACCCGGCGGACTTCGTCTGGGACCTGGTGCAACTACGCGCGCTGGCCATCAGCGGCGCCGTCCGGCCGTACATCGTTGCGCCGGTCGGAGCGCAGGCCCTCGCCAGGACTGCGGCCGCGGTCCCGTCGGGTCAGCCGCTGGCGCAAGACAACGCGCTGATCAGCCCGACGATCGACCGCCTCGACGAGACCCGCGCCGCGCTCAGCGACACGATCAACCATGGTGCTTCGCTGTTCGTCGCCGTCGCGGGCGCGGGCAGAGGAACCGTGAGCGGCGGCCCGATCCAGTGCCCGGGGACGTGCTCTCACAGCTACACCCCGGGCACCTCGGTGACGCTCACCGCCGCCGCCACGGCGGGCTCCAGGTTCGCCGGATGGAGCGGTGCGTGCACCGGCGCCGGGACGTGCACGATCGCGCTGCCATACGACCAGAGCGTCACCGCGACCTTCGTCGCTGCCCCGGCTCCTCCGCCCACGGTCCCCACCCCCCCGCGGACGAATCCCACACCTCCACCTCCGCCGCCGGCCGCTCACCGCCCCAGCCCGCGGACCGTCGCAAAATGCACATTGAGGACCACGAGCAACCGCGTGCCGCTCGCCGCTCGGGCCGGCCGGAAACCGACCAAGTCGCGCCGGCGCGGAACCCTGACGCTCCGGGCTCGCTGCAACCAGACAGCGAAGCTCACGCTGGCGGGCACACTCACGCAGCTGCCCGACAGGCACCACCACCGCAACCGTCGCCGCCGGACATTCCGGCTCCGCCCGCTCAGCGCCCACGCAATTGCGGGCAGGCAGGTGACGCTCACAATCAAGGTACCCGCTCCGGCAACGGCCGCCCTTACCGCAGGAGCGAGGGAGTCCGCAGTGTTCCGGCTCACCGCCGCCAACGCTAACGGGGTCGCGCACTCGATAACCACGATCAAGCGGCTAGTGGGCCGCCGGTAGCCCGTGTCCTGCGGGACGGCCTCCGCGCGATCAAGGCGGAAATGCACCGGTGCTCAAGTGGCTCCTCAGCCCTGGTCGCGTGCTCGAGCGCGTCGGCGATCTCGCCGAAGCCTTCGATCGCGACCGCGGCCAGTAGGTCGGCCTTCCGGCCTGGGAAGTGCTCGTAGAGCGCGGGCGGATTGAGTCCGACGCCGGTGGCGACTGCGCGCATGGTTACGGCGTCCCACCCCGCGTCGGCCGCGAGGGCACTTGTCTGGTGAAGGATCGACTGGCGTGATCAGCGAGCTGTTCGGCGGTTCGAGGACGAGGCGGCATCTCATAACAACGTTATCATAACACTGTTAGAATGGTGCCCTAGCTGCGTCACGCCGGAGCTACTTCAGCTCGGCGATTCTTGGAGGCCGGCGAGGGGTGTCAGAATCGGGATCACGGGAGCTCGCGCGAACTCGGGCAGGCGATAAGGCCCGGGGTCCGGCGACGTCCAGGCACTCCCTGGGTCCGGCGTAGCAGGTCCATGGACGAGACCGCGTCCGCCTTGGGCGAGCCTGGTCGGGATCTGGCGGCGGGGCGAGCCGGACGTGTAGGGGTCGTTCGCCACTCAAGTCACGAAACTGTCGATTTCGTGACCGTGCGTGCAACGTCGGATGGCGGCGTCGCGATTGGAAGCACTCCTAGCGAAGCGCCCAGGGCAGCCCGTCCCAGCTCGCCGGCGGACCGGGCCGCCAGCGGCCGAACGGCGCGTACGCCTCGCTCGAGGACTCCGTCTCCCTCTGCACTCCCGCACCGTGGCGCAGCGCCTTCTCCGAGCGCACGTAGACGGTGTCGCGCGGCTCGGTGCGCGCGCCCACCATGAAGATCACGCACGGGCGATCGCCGGCTCCGACAAAGATGTGCTCTGTCCCAGGCGGGCAGTGCACGAAGCTCCATGCCCGCAGCGGGCGCTCCTCGCCCTCGACGAGCAGCAGGCACTCCCCCACGAGCACGAGGAAATCCTCCTGGTTGGCCTCGCGGTGGTAGAGCCCACTCGGCTCTCCTGGCTGCAGGACCACCAGCGTGTATCCGATCTGCGCGAACGGCGCCGCGTCGCCCTCGAAGATGCACGCGTCGCCGAAACTCTCGCCGGTCACCCACGCCGCGTCGCGGACGTTGACGACGAACCAGCCGCCAGTGGCCGCCACGAGGCCGGCCTCAGACTGGTGCATACGCGCTTCGGCGACCACCGAGCGGAAGCGTACCCGGACCCCGGAGGACGGGACTGCACCTCCAGTCACGTTCTGGCTCAGAAACGTGACGGCATAGGCATGCTCGGATGGGTTAGATCTCGAGTGGCGCCGCCCGACGGTGCCGGGCCTGAGGATGCGCTGTCGTTCAACGTGTTTCGGTCGTTGCAGGAGGCTGGCGCGAGCGTCAACCGGGAACCCTGCAAATCGTTCGAGCGCATCTTGCTCCTTCCTCTCCACCGCCAGCCCAAGGTTGCTGCCGATCAGCCTGGCGGCCCAGGACCGGCTGACGAGAGGCCCGGCGGGCCTCACTCAGGAGGCCCGCCGAGGCCGCCCCAGGGAACGCCCCCACTTACACACCGCCACTCCGGCTGGGCTCGCCCAGCGTTGGGTCCTTCAGATCGTGGCGGTGAGAGGCTGGTCCGGCTGTGAGCTTGTGGCTGCGGGTCGGATCAGAGAGAATGGCTGGGTCCGCTTTTGGATCGCTAATCGATCGCTAAGCAGATGCAGTTTCGAATTCTCGGTCCACTCGAGGTTGCCGATGGCGACCGTCTGGTTTCGCTCGCCGGCGCGCAGCGGTCGCTGTTGGCGCTGCTGCTGCTCAGCGCGAACGAGGTCGTGTCCGCTGATGGGTTGATCGAGGAGCTGTGGGGCGAAGAGGTTCCTGAGTCGGGGCGGACGGCGTTGCAGGTGCGGGTCTCGCAGCTGCGAAAGGCGCTCGGCGGTGCCGGCGGGCGGATTGCCACCCGCGCGCCGGGATATCTGTTGCGCGTCGATTGCGACGAGCTTGACCTTTGCTGCTTCGAGCGGCTGGTGAGCGAGGCGGACGGGGCCGAACCGGCGGAGGCGGCCGCGAAGTTGCGCCAGGCGCTTGGCTTGTGGCGCGGGACTCCGCTTGTCGATCTGTCCTACGCGTCGTTCGCGCAGCCGGCGATCAGGCGGCTGGAGGAGCTGCGGCTCGCGGCGCTTGAGAAGCGCATCGAGGCTGATCTTGAGCTCGGGCGACAGGCTGACGTGGTCGGCGAGCTTGAGACGCTGGTTGAGGAGCATCCGTTGCGCGAGCATTTGCATGTACAGCTGATGCTGGCGCTGTACCGGTGCGGCCGGCAGGCCGATGCGCTCACCGCGTATCAGAGTGCCAGGCGAGTGCTGGTCGAGCAGCTGGCGATCGAGCCGAGCGCGCCGCTGCGGCAGCTCGAGCAGGCGATCCTTCGCCAGGAACCGTCGCTTGACCTCGCAGCGACGGTCGCTGCGCGCGCCCCGTTGGTCGCTGCGGTGTCGGAGTCCTCGCGGCCACGTGCGCGCGAGGACCCGAACGCGCCTCACAACTTGCCCGCCCAGGTCTCCAGCTTCGTCGGCCGAGAGCGCCAGCTGAGCGAGCTTCGCCAGCTGCTGTCGCGCGCTCGCGTGATCACGCTGACTGGCGCCGGGGGCGTGGGCAAGACGCGGCTCGCGCTGCAGCTCGCGGCGAGCATGCTGGACGGGTCGGGCGATGGGGCCTGGTTTGTCGATCTCGCGCCACTGACGGACGCCACGCTGGTCGCCGCGAAGCTGGCGGGCGTTCTTGGGGTCCCGGAGCAGCCGGGACGATCGCTGCTGCAGTCGCTGATCGCCGCGTGCGGGGACCGACAGTTACTCGTGATCCTGGACAACTGCGAGCACGTGATCGGCGAGGCGGCCAATGTCGCCGACCAGTTGGCGCGCGGTTGTCCGAGGATGATCATTCTCGCGACCAGCCGCGAGCCGCTCGCGATCGAAGGCGAGCATCTGTATCGCGTCCCCTCGCTGTTCGTCCCGCCGGCCAGCGCCGATCCCGACCGTCTGCTCGCGTGCGACGCGGTTCGACTGTTCGCTGACCGCGCGCGACAGCAACGCTCCGACTTTGCCGTCGACCCCCACAACGCGTCTGCGGTCGGAAGGCTATGCCGCCGCCTGGACGGGATCCCACTCGCGATCGAGCTCGCCGCTGCCCGGCTGCGCACGCTGCCGCTCGACGAGATCGACAATCGGCTCGATCAACGCTTCCGACTGCTCACCGGCGGACATCGCATCACCACGCCGCGCCAACAAACCCTCCAAGCCCTGATCGACTGGTCATATGACCTATTAGACCCAGGAGAACAGGAGATGCTCGAGCGTCTATCGGTGTTTGCGGGCGGTTTTGACCTCCACAGCGCTGAGGCGGTGGCAGGCGCCGGCTTCGACTCCCCGGTCGGCGTCCTCGATCGGCTTGCCGCGTTGGTCGACAAGAGCCTGCTCCAAGCCGACGACGTCGGATCGGTCCGCTACCGGTTGCTGGACACCGTGCGCGACTACGCAACCGCAAAGCTGCTGGCGGGCAGCCAGACGGCTGCTAGCGCGTTGCGCGCCGCGCACCGCGATCACTACCTCGCCTTGGCCGAGACCGCGGCGCCGCACCTGATCGGCCACGGCCAGATCGAGTGGCTTGACCGCCTCCAACTTGAGTTCGACAATCTCCGCGCGGCGATCTCTTACAGTCTCGAAGACCCCAACCCCGCCGCTGGACTGCGGCTGGGCCGGGCGCTGTGCTATTTCTGGCTCTACCGAGAGCCGAGGGCTGAAGGTGCGGTGGCACTATCCGCCGCGCTTGACCGGCCAGATGCCCAGCAGCCCACACTCCCCCGCGGCCGCGCTCTCGTTGCCACCGGCATCCTGCTCACGATGATCACGGGTGAGTACAACGCAGCAGCCGCCCGCGCTCAGGAAGCGCTCGCGATCGCCCGTGCACTTTCCGATGACCACCTCCGTGCCGAAGCGCTCCACGTGCTTGGCCTCATCAACGGGAGTCGAGGCAACGAGCAGGTCCACCTCGAACTCACCGGCGAGGGACTCGCCCTGGCCGTGGCGCTGGCGGACCCGCATCTCACGGCGCTGTTACTGATGACGAGGGGATCCTCTCCGCACCTGAGTTACGCCGAGCGAGCGCGCACGGTCGAGAAGAGCCTGGAACTGCTTCGCCAAGCCGGTAACAAAGTGCAGTACCTCGTCGGTCTCAACAATCTCAGTTACCTCGAGATGGAAGGCGGAGAGATCAGCGTGCCGCGCGCGCGTCTTGCCGAGGGAGTCCGTCTCGCACGAGAGATCCGCGACCGACGAGGCCTGAGCTTGCATTCGTGCACGCTCGGCTTCGCGTCATACCTCGACAACGCCGACACTGATGCCCGTGCGATGTTCGATCAATCGCTGGCCATCGCGGAGCGCAACGGCGACCAACTGATGGTCGCCTACGCGCACCTCGGCCTAGCATTGATAGCCAGTCGCGCCGGAGACGCGCAAACAGCCGCGACGCTGCACGGCGCCGCCGATGCGATCCACGACAAGCTCGGTACACGCTTCGACAGCTTGGAATCCCGGCTGCGCGATGCTGACCTCACCCGACTGCGAGCGGCGCTCGGCGATACCGCATTTCAGACCGCTTACAACGCCGGCCACGCGCCTGACATCCCCGCTGCAGCTGCACCGGCCTGAACGCGACCGCGATCTACCAATCCCGCCAACCCCGCAGTACAGCGATCACATTCGACCCCACGGATCGATGAACACGTCATCGATCCGTGGACTGCCAGAGAGGCCGGTGAAAGTCAGAGACACCTGGGCGGTGCCACCTGACAGCGCCCCGAGCACCGCCGAGCTCGTCAGCATCACCGGCGACGGCAACCAATCGCCGCCGGCGATGGCAACGCCAGCAGGGATCACCAAACTCCCGTCCACGACGTTGACCGCAACCGATCCCTTGCCGGCAATGAAGAAACGGATCGAAGGGTAGGCCGCGTCGACGCACGCTAGAGGCGACTGGGCTGATGAACCGGCTGGCATAGACAGCGAGGAGGAGCCGAGGGTGCCCGTTGCCGCGTACGGCTCGCTTCCCGCGACAAGCTTGGCCCCGCCAGTGAAGGTCCACGTCGAGCTCTCGAAGTCGCCGCCGGGTGCAAGCTCGTAATCGGCTAAATCCAACCACGGGACGAACGGCTGGCTGAGCGCCGAGACGTTGCAGGTGTCGAGATTGACTAAAGACGTGGGGTTGACCACGTTGGCCTGTGCGTCCGAGACGATCGGCGCGAGGAGAGCGGTAGCCCCCAAGGTGCACGCGACCGAGACGGTACTGATCAAGCGACGGGCTGGGTTGATCATTGGGTCCCCTTCACGGGTCGGGAAAATAGATCCGCCTGCCTCGGGCCGCTTATCCCGCTGATGGAGGACAAGCCACGTGAGATATATACCCCGGAAGCGACGGTTTCTACGATGAGTTGACCAGCGATGGTCTAGTCGGTCGCTGGCGACAGGGGAACGAGCACCTCGGGTCCGGCGGCGTTCAGCGCGGCGGTGCGACGAGGACTCGTGGTGTCGGACCTGCTAGTCGCCCTGGGGGCGAATCAGCCGAGGCCTCCCCTGCACGCGAGTTGAGCTTGGGGCGTCCGGATCTGAACCGGGACCTCACCGCACCGGCCGGTGCGCGCGATCGCTCAAAATCCCTGCTCGCGGGGACCTTCTGGCTTCGCCAGGCCACCGCGGTGCGGCGTCTATGCCCGAACCCCGCCTGACCGAGAAGCGCTCTCCCCATAAGAACCCCGCATTTGCGGGGCTTGTATCGGGGCGATTGTGCGTGACCCGCACCAGCACTGCTGCACCGAGGAAAGCGTCTATGCCCTCGCGGAACTTGCGGTCGGCCTGGGAAAAGAGCTCTTCACGGGACCATGCTCTTCGCTCCGCGTCGGGAGCGTTGCGGACGAAGATCGTCGATGCTTCGAGCTCGTGAAGCGCGTCGGTTGCCTGTGGAAGGCCTTGGCCACTGGGTCGTCCTGGCCGATCCGCACTCGTAACCGAGCCAGCAGGGCGTCACACGCCTCCCTCGCTGCCTCAATCTCTTGCTCGGACTCGACCAGCGCCTCGCGGTCCATCGGTTCAACGAGGAGGCGGGCACCTACCGGTCGGTGCGCCTGAGACGCTCGGTCGAGCGCGAGGCTGCGTCGTCGAGCACACGACGCAAGTCGCCGACGTCGGCGACAGCAGTCTCGCACGCGACCAGGCGGCGGCGCGCGCACCGCCGGTCACGCCCCGCGGCCGAGCGGGACCGGATCGCCGGTTCAGTGATCTCGCGATCTAAGCAATCGCGCCTTCGACAACATCTGGCCGCAACGGCGCGAGCGTCCCAGCGATGCGGTCAATCAGCTCGGACCGAACGCCCAACTCTCGGAGCGTGTCGCCCAGTTTCTCGACGACTCGGTCGAAAGCGTCGTTGGTGATCCCGAGTCCGTGGTGCGCTGTACTGATCTTGCTACCCGCGTCTGCCCGCGGGCCGCCGAGCGCCGCCGACATGAATGCGCGCTGGTGACGCCTCAGCTTGCTGCGATCCACGCCGTCAAAGTACCCAACCAGGTCCGGATCGCTCCACACTTTCTCATAGAAGAGATCGACCGCAGCGCGGATTGCTGGGGCGCCCCCGATTGCGTCATAGATGCTCTGCGGCATATCCGCCTCCTCGTGTCTCGTCTGGTCTCAGTAGGACCCGTCCCTGGCCCATGCGCAGTCCGCAAGTGCCCTTTCGAGCGTGACGGCCCCGCCCGGGCGATGCTCGTGCCAACTATGCGCCTAGCGGACGTTGAAGGCTGTGAAATTACGCACACCCCCGTGCAACGTCGTCCAGAACCGGTCAGCTGGGCGATTTTGCGCCCCTACCCGTCCCACGGCACATCGAGCACCACGATCTCGTCGCTTTTGTCGCCGGCTTGTGACAGCACGATGCTCGTCGGGTCGTTGGCGGTGTTGTCGCGCCGGTAGGTCAATTCAAGCCGGTAGGTGCCCGAATCGAGCGGCGTGCCGGTCATGAAGAACGCGGTGCCGTCGGCCTTTCGCAGGACCGAGAACGACGCCGCCGCGAACTCAACATCCGGAAGGAAGCGGCGCGTGTGCTCGACGGTCTCGTCGCTCGCGACGAGTCGCAGGTCGACGTCGGGATCGCCGCGCGGTGCCCAGCCACGCTCACCCGGACCAGCGGCGAAGCGCAGGTCGACGGCGGCGCCGGCGACGAGCGACGGGTCGTACGCGCCGCCGATCACCTCGATCCGGCGACCGTCCGCCGGCGCGGGCTCGTCGACGAACCTGTACAGGTGTGACCAGATCGGCGAGCCGAGCCGGAAGTCCGCGAAGCGTGCGCCGGACTCGGACGCGGTGTAGACGCCGCCCTGCCCCGCCGCGAGGTCGCCGTCCTCGACACTGCACACCATTTCTCCGTCGACCCACGCGACGACGCGAGCGCCGACCACGTCGAGCGTCAACTGGTACGGGTGGTCGGTCCGCCACACGATCGGCGCCGACCAAAGTGACGTGTCGCTGCCGACGACCCGCTTGACGAGCGTGACGGTGTTGCCCGGAGCGTCGATCGCCAGCCGATAGAGGTTGTCGAGGCCGGTATAACGCGCGACGACACCGATCGCGCCGTGTCCGGTGCCGGACGCCGCCACGGCGACCCGGCAGTCGGTCGTCGTCGGATCACCCGCGGTGGCGTAGCTCCCGGCGCTCAGCGTGGTCGTCTGCGTGAGCGCCCCGGCTTCGGCCGCCCAAGCTGAGTCCTGGCCGTTGCCCGGCTCGTCGGCAAACGTCCAGCGACCGGCGGCCAGTACGTCGAATTGATCGGCGATCTCCCACCGATCGTCGGCCTGGGAGGCGTCCCAGACGCGCACGCCGGAGAAGCGCGCGTCGCTGTTGTCCCAGGCATAGAGCGCGATCGCGCCCGTGCCAAGACCGCCGTCGCCCACCGAGAAGAGCGGCACGCCGTCGAGGTAACCGCGCAGCCAACGACCGCTACCGACGATCTGGAGCTCGTATACGCGCGATGGGTCGTAGGCGACTCCGTCCTCCCAGAGCGTCGTGAACGTCCCGCCCACGCACTTGACCAACCGGCGGTAGGACCGCGTGCTGTCCATCGCGAAGCGATAGTGGTTGTGCTCGTCGCCATAGCGCACGCAAACGCCGATCGTCCCGCCGGTCGGCGACGCGAGACGGGCGGCGAGGACCACGTCGGTCCACGTTTCTTCTCCGGCGACCGCCAGCGTCCCGAGCTTGGCGATCGTCGCCGCGTCCACCGGCGTGTCGTGGATCGCGCTGGTCTGGTGAAGCGCGCCGTCGCCAGTGGCCCAAGCCGACGGAGCGCCGACCGTGCCCTGGTCGACGATCGTCCAGCCGCTGTCGTTGCCGTCGGCGAAGCGGTCGGCAAGGAGCGCGGACGCGTCGGGCGGCGGCGGCGCGAGCTCGACATGCTCGACACGCACCGCCGGGTTCTGTGAGCAGTAGACCCCGGCCATGCCGGCCGACAGCGAGTCATCGGTGACCGTGAACGCGAGCTCGCCGTCGACGTAGCCGCTGAGCCTGTCGCCCGCCGCGTCGAACGTGACCGTCAGTTCGGCGCCCACGTCGAACCCGCTCGAGTCGCTCCACAGCGTCGACGCCACGCCATCGACGAACGCGTCGAGCGCTCGCCGGCTCGTGCTCTGGTCGAGCAGGAAGCGGTAGTAGTTGCCGGGCCCTCGATAGCGAACGACGAGGCCGATCGGATGAGGGTCCTCGGCACGGAGCCGAACGGTCGCGCGCACGTCGCCGTAGCTGCGTTCGTCGATCAGCGCGATCGTACCCTGGTACGGGGCGGCGCCCGACCCGATCGAGGCGGTCTGCGTGAACGCGCCGCCCGCGATCGACCACTGCGACGGCGCCGCTGCCGCGCCATCGTCGTCGCGGAGCCGCCAGTCGCCCGCCCGGCGGTCGAGGTTGAGCACGGCGATGGAGTCAAACCGGGCGGTGTTCGCGCCCGACGCGTACACAGCGGCCCGCCCGGTCTGCAGGTCGTAGTCGATCACGGTGAACAGCGCGACGCCGTCGAGCGATGCCCGCAACGAGGCTCCGACCGCATCGATCGTCAGGCGGTGCCAGGCTCCGGTGGTGTAGCCCTGCGTCGTGTCCTCCCACAGCACCGTCGCGGTGCCGCCAGCGACCTTCACGAGCCGCCGGCGTGCCGTCGCGGCGTCGAGCGAGACGCGGTAGTAGTTGTTCGCATCGCGCACGCGGACATCGCTCCGATCGCACCACCGTCGCTGCCTAAGCGGACCGAGATCCGGACGTCGTCGGCCCCCGCATCGCCGCCCGCTGCCCACGTGCCAGCGGCTAGCACGGTCCCGCTCGGGTCGCCGATCGCCGAGGTCTGCTCCAGCTCACCGCCGGCCGCCGTCCACGACGACGGTCCGCCGATCGCGGCCGGATCATCGAACGAGGTAACGCCGCTCAGGTCATTCAACGCCGGCGACCACACGACCGGGTTGGATGGCAGCGACTCGACGGCCAGCTCGGTAAAGATCGCGTTCGCATCCAGCCACGAGTAGAAGCCGACGGCTCCCGCCCCGAGCGCACCGTCGTCGACGACGAACACTGGCTCGCTGTCGATCGAGGCGCTCAGAGACGAGCCGAAAGCGGCGATCGTCAGCTCGTAGCGCCGTCCCGCAGCCACCGGCGCGCTGTCGTCCCACAGCACGGTCGTCGTTCCCTCGACGGTCTTCGTCAGCCGCCGGTAACCGAAGCGCGAGTCGATTGCGAGGCGGTAGTGGTTGTCGGGGTCCGCGTAGCGGAACACGACCCCGACGGCGCCGCCCGACCCGGGATCGACTCCGGCGGCGATCCTTACGTCGGTCCAGGCCGGGGAGCCGGTGATCGCCATCGTCCCCGGCTTGCCGTCCTCCGCGCCGCCGTACGTGCCGCCGAAGATCCACGACGACTGCACGATCGCGCCGTTGATCACCGACCACTGCGACGGGCCAGACTGCATCCCCTGGTCGACGATCGTGTAGGCGTCCAACGCGTTCGTGCCGAACGTCTCGCGAAGCAGAACGCCGCCCGGCGTCGCGAAGGCGTCGCGGTACAGCGTGGGGCGTGGCTGTGGGACGACGCCGCCCGGCATCGCCAGCGCTTCGATCCGGCGGCCGTCCAACTCGGTCGTGTCGCGAACCAGCAAGCTCACGCTCGCCTCGGCGGGAAGGCCGCTGCCCGTGGCGAGTGCGACCATCTTGAGCTCGGCCGGTGGAGCGGGCACCGACGCGTACGGCGCGGCGCGCGAGACCGCGAGCGTGGATCGGGCCCAGTCGATCGGCTCGGGCGAGCGCACGAGCAGCGCGACCGGGGCGCCGCCACGCAGCACCCGGGTTGCCTCGGTTCGCGTCGCGTACTGCGCGGCGTCCTGGCCGAGCGCGAGCGTGGCCAGCGACTCGTACGCCTTGGCTTCGTCGTCGCCGGGCGCGGCGGTCGCCGGCCGGGCCGCCGCGAGCGCCGCCGTGACCTCGGCGTCGAGCGAGGCGTCGCTCTCGATCGTGGCCAGCCAGCGACGGTCGTCGAAGCTGTGCAGGTGATGAAAGAAGTTCGTCGCCTGCGAGGTGGTGAACGAGAATCGATATGCGATGGGCGCGCCCGGGCGGAAGTCGTCGATCCGTGCGTCGGTGAAGCACGCGGTGGCGTCGGCGTGGCAGTAGAGGCCGGCCTTTCCCGCGGTGAGGACGGTGTCCTGCACCCCGAACACCGGCTCGCCGTCGACATAGACGCCGAGCGCCGGGCCGGCCGCCTCGATCGTCACGAGCTGGTCGGTGTTCAGCGGGTACGGGACCGAGTCCTGCGCGAGGATCGTGTGCGCGCCACCGGCGACGCGGACCAGCCTGCGGTAGCCGTCCGTGCGATCCATCGAAAACCGGTAGTAGGCCGTTGGGTCAGCTATCGCTGCCGTGCGTTTGCGCAACGGACGACCTGCGCCCGCCCCGCTGACCGTCACGCTCAGCGGGTTCTGATCTTGGCGCGCGAGTCCTGACCCGGCTGGGCGGATCTCGGTTCGCCCTGTGTGGTTCGGCTCACGCGAGGCAGGTGAGCTTCTGCAGCTGAATTGCGCCGGTTAGGGCCACGATTGAGTTTGTCGGCGGGTAGAACGGCAGCTCCAATCGCGGCTGGGCGCTAGAGCCGATCCTCGCGACAAGGGCGAACGTGAGCGCATTACCGACGTTCGCTTCCCAGATTTCGTTCGGTCTTGCGACGAACGGCCGAAATAGCTGCTCGTCCCCGCTCTTGCCTAGCGAATAGAGCACCTCGACTCGCTTGCATTTTGACTCGATCACCGTGACGTATTCGTTTGGGCTGGCGTCGGTGGTCCCTGGTCCGTTGGTGAGCGTGGCCGTCATCGCCCGGTAGCCGTCGGGGTCCGCGCCTGGCCCCGGCGGCCACGTGCACGAGGCGTAGGTCATCTGGGTGAACGTGAATTGCTCGCCATTAATGGGCGGACTGATTTGGTTCTGGTTGAGCTGGGTCTCCCCCGTACCGGGCGGACGCGCCACGCTCGCGCTGGCCATGCCGTGGTTTCGCTCGCACGCGGCGACATGCTGGGCCGGCGATTGGTGGCTGGAGGCGGACCCGCCACCCGTCGCGAGAACCGCGACCACTGCCGCGACGACGGCCAAAATGACGACTGGCGCGGCCCGGAGCACGGCCCGCGGAGTGCGAAACACCAGTCGCCACCACCAGCGATCGCGGCGCCGGGCGAACGTCTCGATCTGACGAACGTCGTAATCCCAGCGCTTGGTCGACAGGTCAAAGGCGTTGAGCTTGGACAGGGGCTGAAGCTTCGGTGGTAGGTCATCGGTGGATGGCATCGATGCGGCTTCGACCAGCACCGGGATGACGGTGACACCGGGTTCGCGCAGGGCCGTCTCGACCTCTAGGGCAACTGTGTCGCCGTCTGCGTCAATGCGTCGCGTGCCGTCGGCTTCAGTGAGCGACAACCACCGCGGGCCGATCAGGATCAGCGCAACTTGGCAGTCGGCGAGCCACTCGCGGATCGCATCCTCGAAGTTGACGCCACCAGACATCGTCTCGACGTCGATGAACGCGTGCGACCGCCCAAAGCGGGTCTGCAGCGCGTTAGCAAGTCGCCCGGCATGCCCGCCGGTATCGTCGCGCCGATAGGAGATGAAGATATTCGGCACCGCGGCCTCTGCGAACGCAAGGTATCGCGCCGAGGTGGCCGTTTCCAGCCGGAATGATGGTCTGCGGCGAGCGGGACTCGCGTGGAGCGAGTGCCCTGGGCTAGCGTCCATCGGCTCTCCACAGGGTTGCGCAACGCGCGGAACGGAATCGAACGACCGCGCACTCGAGCAGTCGGGCTATGGCTGCGCGACACCCTTTCGTCGCCGAACGTGGGAGGTCTAGACGACGCCGCGCCGAGCAGTCCGTGAAGCCGGCGATCGGAGCGGCGCGTTAGTTCCCGATGGCAGACCCCACGGCGACGATGTCCTGTCCCGTCTTTGGTCTATCAGAGAACCGGTCCGCCGCCGGAGGGGCGCCTTTCGTCGTGCTGCCACAGAGTGGCGCGCCCCAGTCAGAGGTTGCGACGGCCAAGACGAGCAGCGTGCCGGAATAAACGGTGACTGACCGTTCGAGCCCGGAAAGCGGGTCGTCGCCTCGGCGATACACGCCATCCCGACCGTCGTGTGGTTGCGCCCCGTCAGCAGCGACGCCCGCGTAGGAGAGCAGATCGCCGTCGTGTGAAACTGGGTGTACTTCAACCCGTTATCGGCCAGTCGCTGCATCGTCGGCGTCTCGATCGGACCGCCGAACGGCGACAGCGCGCCGAAACCGGTGTCGGCCCCACACGATGAACATCACATTCGGCGCCCCATCGGGCGCCTCAGGCTGCTCGTACGGCCCCCAGTCATGAGTCGAGTCGCGCACATCGATGTTGATCGTTCCCGTGAACGGCTTGCTCATGGTCGTCCCTTTCTCTCGAACCCTGCGCCTACATGTCGCGGCAAAGCCCGCCGAGGCCCGATGAACGCAGCACCGTCCCGCGCCTAGATGCGGCCATGCCTACAGTTGACCGGGAGTTCGGTCTGCCGACATCAGCCAAGTTGGTTGAAATCGAGTCGAGCTATAGCAACCGCTTCAGCCGGTCGTCGTCTACCTCGCGCACGACAGAAGCAGGACTCATTCCCGCCGGCCGTGGAGTACCCCAGTTCGCCAGTCCCGCGCATCTCCTGGACGGTGGGGACCTCCCCTGGCGGTCGGCAACGAGCCCAGCGACGCGCTCGACGATAGCCGGCAGGTCAGAGGCTGCCGTCCGCGCGTGGGGCACCCGACGCTCCCCGTCGCCCATCACCATGCGCCTAGACCCGGAAGCTGACCACTGCTTTGCTCGGCCCGCCGTCGCAGAGCTCACGATGCCTATGGCCTTGTCGCGCCGCATTGGCGCGGCTGGAAATAGCGCTTGCGACAACGTGCTCGCGTGGTACGGTCGGGTTGAAGGTGCTGCTCGGGGTTGAGGGTTCTAATGAGATCGGAGAGCGGTGTGCGCGCCACCAGGAAGGTAGTTCTCGTCGGGTTACTGGCAGCCGTCGCGTCCGTGATTGGTCAGGCGTCAGCAGCGAGTTCGGCTGCGACCTCTGTGCGGTGCTCCTTGCACGCCCACCTCAAGAGCGGGCTAAGCGATCAGGGCGCGTTGGTCGGGTCTGTCGCATGCGGGCATCGGTTTGGAAAGGGCAGCTACCACGGGCGGTACCGCGACCACGTCGAGCCGTCTTCCGTCACCGGCAGCGAGACCGGCTCATCAAAGTTCTCCTTCAAGGTCGGGACTGTTCGCGGTACCTATGCGTTGCCTCCAGCCCCGATTTCTGGAACCGCGGCGTTCCACGGGACGTTTCATATCACTGGCGGTTCCGGGCGGTTCAAGCACGTGAGCGGGACACTGACGATGATCTGTGCCCACCGGATACCACTGTTAACTAGCTGCACACTGTCAGGACCCGTGACCGGGATCTAGCTGCACGCCGACGCTTAGATCCACACCGACGGGCGTAGCCGAGACTGTCGGTTCAAGTCGAATCCAGAAGCCCTGCTCTGGAGCGGGATCGGCTTGTCCAGCAAGCGGCGAGGCACAAACGTCGGACGGCCGCAGTCGTGTGAGGGCGGTTGGGTACGCCCACGCCGGTGCGGGCCGTCGCGGCTGGTGCCCGGAGGGTGTGACGCGCTCTCGGTGAATGATTAGGGGATGAATCCAGGGGGCGGCGCGTAGGTGGGTCAGCGGCCCCGTGCGCGTAGCAGGGTGCGCAGCAACGGGCTCGTGAAGACGGCGTGCGGGTCGAGGCGGTCGAGGGTGCGGATGGCGGCGTCCCAGTCTGTTCTAGGACCGAAGGCGTGCGGGACGGTGCGTTGGATGATCTTGTGGTCAGTCCACGCGCCGTGCTCGGTGTAAGCCCAGCCCTTTGACCATTCGGGGCGGGCGGCGGCGTACGGGGGCCGGTAGTTGGAAAACACCCAGCCGCTCGATGTCGCGGTAGGCGCGATCGGCGGCTGGGGTGCCGGGGAACGAGAGGATGTCGAGCCACACGGCGACGTCCCATTCGGGGCGGCCGGCGCGCGGCGCGAGCGCCGAGAGCAGCGCGGGCTGGGCGCCGTCGATGCCGCTGTCGCGGGGATGGTCGAGGCCGGTGACACGGATCTCGACGGGCATGTTGAGCGGGTACAGGTCGCGGGCGCGGTAACGCGCCACGACCTCGCGGTAGCGGTCGGTGAACTCGTGGATGACGCGCTGGACGTCGCGGCGACGGGTGAGGATCGCATAGCCGTTGGCGGTCACCCTCAGCGTGGAGGGGCGGACGTAGAGCAGCAGGTCCTTGGCGGCGCCCCAGATGTCGCCCGAGCGCTCGGCGCCAAGGCCGGCGACCGTCTGAGCGTAGGACGCCTGGCCGAGCGCGACCGCCTGGCTGGGGTCTGCAAGGACCCCGTGAGCGATCGCGCGCTGCTGGGCGTCGGTGAGCGTGTCCGAGAACGGGTAGTTGTACGGCGCCCGGACGATGCGCGAGCTACCGGGCCGACGCGGGCTCACGGTCCAGACCTTCAGCCACGGCGTTTCGGTGAACGGGTACCAGATCGCCTCGACCCGGCCGCTTGCCTCCAGAAAGCTCGCGAACGTCCGTCCCGCGCCGCCGGGGGCCGCGAACAGCTCGCCGGCGGGAATGTCGGTATGGCTGACGCACCGCAGGTGCCGCATCGGCGCGGCGCGCAACGTCACGCTGGTCACCAGCGCCCGGCCGAGATGCGCCAGTAGGCCGGCGGAGGCTGGGTCGTTGCGATCGAACGATCGCAGCACGTAGCGGCGATGGCGCTCGCTCCACACCACCGCGGTCAGCGACAGCACGAGGTTGCTGACCGAGCCGAACGTCTCCCCCCGCGCCCGGTGCTCACCGTGCGCCGGGATCGCGGTACCGTGCCCGTCGATCGCGACCACACCCCCGACCGTCAGATCCCCCGGCGCCGGATGGGCGACCAGCCCCAGACCGGCACGCTCGAGAAACCCCAGCAGGTCCTCCATCGTGGCGCCCGCCTGCGCGATTACCGCCGCCGGACCGGAAGCCGGCAGGCGCATCCGCTTCAGATGCGCGGTCGTGTCGACCAGCAGCACCCGCGGCCGGCTCGACGGCGTCCCGGCCAACGCCAGCGGCGACCACCCGTGCGCGCGACCCAACGCGCGCACCCGATACCGCTGCCGCCACGCCCAATTCACGACCGCGACGACCTCGTCCGGGGTGCGCGGCGCGCACGTCCACACCCCGTCGACCTCGATCGCCCCCGCCCAGTTCACAAACCGCCGCCGCGACACCGCGACACCGTCCGGGAACCCGCGCGGCGCTCCGGCGACCGCCGCATCGGCCCACGACCACACCCCCGACAGCGGATCCCAGCCGACCGCGCCAGCCGCCAGCGCCGCCCCAGCGCCGACGAAGCGCCGCCGCGAAAGTCCCTCGCCGATCTCGCCGCCAATGCTCATCAGTCCGTCACCCCGGGTGCTCGGATCGACGTCAGTGTAGGAGTCACGTGTAGGCGCTGTCCAGGTGCGGCGCAGCGTTCGAGCGGTCGCCGCTCCGACCGTGACGCGGTGAGCGCCGGATCGCCGGAGAAAGTCGAAGGCGCAGTTCGCGAACGAGGACTCGAGCTGCCCGCGGATCGCTGATGGCGCGGCTCGCCGTCGCGATGTTGCGCGGTCGACACGTCCTCAGTGTTTGCCCTCCTCGGCCGGCGGCCACCAGCGGAGCTCGAAGTGCATGGAGTCAGGATTCTCGGTGGCGCCGAGCGGGACGAAGCCGTGCTTGACCATCGCGCGGATGAACTCGACCGTCACGGCCGCGCTCTTATAAGCGGAGTTGTCGCGGAGGTTGAAGAAACCGTGCTCGAGCATCTGCGCCGGCGCCGGTTCGTTCACCTGCAGCTGGGCGGTCGTCCCGAGCACCCAGGCCGGAGAGTCGAGCGCGGCCCGCAGCCTGGCCGCGCGATCGTAATCGGAAATCTCGTCGAACCCTGCCAGGTGGGTCTTCGCGGCCGCGACCAGCTCGTCGAGCTCGGCCACGGGCGTGGCCGCCGCCGGTGCGGCGGAGGGGGTCGAGGGGGTCGAGGGGGTCGAGGGGGTCGAGCTCCCCGAGGTCCCGGCATCCGCGGCCGGCTTGTCCACGGGCGGACTGGGCGGTGCCGGGGTCGGATCCGGCACTTGGCGCCCGAGGAGGGTGCGGAGCCGTTCCAGCACCGGGCCGAGGGCCTTCAGCTGCGGCGTGCTCGGGGTGCCGCCTTTGATCTGCGCGCGCAGCTTCGCGGCCGCCGCGAGCGCGTCCTTCCACTTCGCCTTCTCCTTGCCGAGGTCCTTGCCGCGCGGGAGCGCGTCGATCTGGAACCCCGCCGCCTCGAGCTTCGCCTGGCGCTCGGCCTTCTGCTGATCGACCACGTCGGCCCAGGGCTCGACGAGACGGGTGAACGCCTCCCGATCGTCCTGGCTCCACTGGGCGTCGGTCCACTTCGGGCCCCCCTTGGCGCGCGCTTCCAGATAGCTGCCGCGGAGTCGCGCCATCTCGGCACGACCGTCGATGATCTTCCCCTCGGCGTCGGCGCGGTCGAGGCTGTGCTTGAACTGCTCCGACCGGGCAGAGGCGTCCTCGGCCTCGGCGACAGTCAGCTCGAGCAGCTTGCCCTCCGCGCTCTCGGGCGCCGGATCGGCCATCTTGCCGCGCTCGGCGGTGCGCTTGGCCAGCGTCGACCAGGGCCCCTCGTGCGGCCGGTCCTTGTACGGGCCGGTCATGGCCGGTATCTCCATCTGGATCTTGCCGGTGATCGCCTTGACGAGTTCCGTGTCGAGGTCCGAGCCCTTTCCCACTTTCGGCATCTCGTAGGCGTTGAAATCGACGGCCATGCCCATGTCGTGCAGGTCGGCGATGTTGCCGATTACCCCCAGGAAATGGCCGTACCGCGGCCAGCCCACGGTGCTCATCGGCATCGCCCCGGCGGGGAGCTCGTCGCGGACGGCTTCCAGCCGGCTCGCGGCCTCGTCGTGCAGCCACAGGTCGCTCGCCGTGGCAGCGTCGTGCAGGAAGACGCGGCGGATCCCCTTGAAGTGCTCGATCGTGCGGTCGTCGGAGCCGAAGTAGGGCCGCATCTGCTGAAGCAGTGCCACCCGCTGCTCGCGATTCTTGAGCGCCCGATGGCTGAGCAGAGCGGCGGGGAGCTCTCGCTCCAGCCGGGCGACTGATGCCCACAACGCCACCGCCCCGGTGCGGACGGTGAAACTGGGATCCTTCCCGCTCAGCGTGTCGTCGAGCCGGATGTCTCGACCGGCGAAGCGAAAGGCCACCACGGCCTGCTCGCCGGCCGCGGGGCCAGGCGGCGTGCCGAGCCCGACGGGCGGCGGGGTGACCCACATGGTGGTGTCGAGACGCACCTTCGCCCCGACGATCTTCAGCGAGCCGAACGTCAGGTCGAGCGAGTCGAACTCGAACTTCCCGGCCACGCCGAAGGGCTGATGCCCCACGCTGTCTCGCACGAGGTCGAGCGACAGCACCTGCCCTCCGATGTGGAGGACGATCTCGTCCAGGGAGCCCTGAGGGGCGGAGGCCTGCAACGTTCGCTCGGCCTGCTCGCGCACGTGCTCGGCCGTCCAGGCCGAGATCGGCGACACGCCAGCGCGTGCCTTGGGCAGGTGCTTGGCGTCGGGGACCGACTCCCCCTCGAACGCCGCCACGCCTCGGAGCGAGAGCCGGCCCGTGCAGTAGGCCTCGCCGCCGCCGAGCTTCGCCCGCCGGGTCTCGAAGACGATCGCGTCGGCGGGATCGTCGGAGATCGCGAACGGGAGCTTCTTGGCCGGCGTGGAAGCCGGCGCCGGCTGGGCCTTCACGCTGGGGGCCGGGGCGGGCGTGGCCCCCGGGGCAGGGGACGGCTTGGCCCCCGGAGCGGCGGACGGCTTGGCCGCAGGAGGCGGCGGGGGCTTGGCGACCGGCACCGGGTCGCGCTGGAGCAGGTGCGCCACGGCGCGGTTGCCCATCGCTCCCTGGAGCCGGAGCACCGGATCTGAGCGCTCGCGGGCCGCACGGCGGCCGCCGTTGCCGGACGGTGTTCCTGCGGTCGCCCGCTCGAGATCCTCGGCCAGCCGACGCGAATCGCTCACCGGATCACGATCGTGCCGCTCAATCGGGTTCTCGTGTCGCCTGACGCTGCGCTCGACCATGTCCCTACTCGCCCTCCGCGGATCCTCCCGCACCACAGCCGTGTTGGCAACCCGAACGATCTCGTCGACCGGAAGGGCGGCGCGCACGGCGTGCTCGCGGCTCGCCTCCGGGCTGCTCGTACTGATCAACCGCCTCGCCTACAGCTGGCCGATGCTGATGAGCCCCCGCGACCTGCTTTGCGCCGACGGCAGCGACCCCGAGTTCGCCGCGCGACTGGCCCAACACCGCCCAGCGATCGTCGAGGCCGCACGACGCATGTGCGAACCGAAATGAAGCCACGAGCCGACCGGCTTCTTGTTATCTCTGGCTCTAAGCGGACCAGCGGTCACGGCGGCGGCAGGCCCCGGGGGGCTCTGCGACTGCTCCTCCGAGCTATGGCCCAACGGAGCGGCAGAGGCGGTCTCGTGGCTGCCCCAACGACGGAGCGGAGCCGCCCTGGGATCGACCCGCGCTGGTCTTAGCTTCGGTTGAGGCGAGCGTGGGCTACCGCTCGCTCGATCGACTCCAACGAGCGTTCCACATCGTCGCTGCTAGTGGCCCAGCTCGAGACCGAGATTCGCATCGCGGCGACGCCGTGCCAGGTCGTACCGCTCAGCCAACAGGTGCCATCCCTCTGGACGGCCTCGATGACCGAGCGTGTCTGCGCATCGTGATCACCCGCTTGGTCGAGGAACCGCACCAGGACCTGGTTGAGCACGACGTCGTTCAGCACCTCAGCAGTGGGAACGGCGGCGAGTGCCTCGCCGAACCGTCGCGCGTGAGCACAGCATCGCTCGACCAGTTCAGCGACTCCGGCTCGTCCGAGCGAGCGAATTGCTGCGTATACCGCAAAGCCGCGTGCGCGGCGCGAGAACTCAGGATTCCAATCCAGCTGGTCCCGAGGACCGTCGGAATCGGCGTGGACCAGATAGCCGGCCCGGACACTCATCGCGGCTTGATGGGCTTCGGGATCGGCGCAGAACGCGATCCCCGAGTCATACGGAACGTTGAGCCACTTGTGAGCGTCGGTCGCCCACGAGTCGGCACGATCGGCCCCCGCGACGAGGTGTCGGAGCGCCGGGCTTGCGGCGGCCCATAGACCGAAGGCACCGTCGACGTGAAGCCATGCACCAGACTCATGCGCGATATCGGCGATCTCCGACAACGGATCGACCGAGCCCGTGTTGACGTTGCCGGCCTGAGCGCAGACGATCCGCGCCCCGTCATGACGCGCGAGCGCCTCGCGCAGGGCAGACGGCCTCATCCGACCTTGCGCGTCAGCGGCTACCGACACGATCGACGCAACACCAAACCCGAGCAACCGCAGCGCGCGGTCGACGGTGACGTGGCGCTCTGCGCCGACGAAGATGCGAACCGCGGGCGCGCCGATCAGCCCCTGCTCGTTGACGTCCCAACCCACACGAGCCAGAACTCTGTAGCGAGCCGCAGCCAACCCAGTGACGTGCGCCATCTGACACCCGGTCACGAAACCAAACGACAGGTCGGCGGGCAGCCCGAGAAGGTCCGCAGTCCAAGCGCCCGCTACTTCTTCCACGACGGCAGCGGACGGCCCGCAGACATACAGCCCCGCGTTCTGATCCCACGCCGAAGTCAGCCAATCCGCCGCAAGCGCCGCCGGCGCGGCGCCCCCAATCACAAACCCGAAGTAGCGCCCGCTCGGGCTCGACACCAGCCCAGGCTCGGCGGACGCGGCGAGTTCGGTTATGACCTGCCGCGGATCGACCGGGAACTCCGGAATCGGTCCGTCCAAGCCCGAGCGGAGCTCCTGAACACCGGCGGACCAGCCAATCGGCCGATCAGAGATCCCCTCGAGGTAGGACGCCGCCATACCGGCCGTCTCGGCGAGCAGACGACGGATCGTCATGAGCGTGACTGGCCGGGCACCCGGCCGAGCATAAACGTCGAGCCGTCACCTCGCCAACGCCCCGACCCAACTAAGGCGAGGCCATCAAGATCCGGTTTCGAATCCGTGTCCCCCGTCCTGCAGGCAAGCGCCAGCAGTGCTCGACCCACCGCGCCCAGAAAGCTCGAAGCTCGCTTCCGCCTTCACGACAGTCGCGGCTAACTTCATACAGCCGCGGCGCACTCAGTTGCGCGCAAGCTGAATCCGATGGATCCGGAGTGCGTCGAGGACCTGCAGTCGCTGCGTGAGGTCGCGTCCTCCCTGCACTACGAGCCACGCGTCGCCAGTTCGTCGTGCGGTGATCGCTCCGAACCCGGTCGGGTACCGGGTGTTGACCACGCCGGGGTGACCGATGACGGCCTCGGTTCCCGGCATCGGTCCAACCGGAGCGCCAGGGTGCTGAGCATTGAGCAGTACCGCCACGGTCATCCCCCAGCCGTCCAGGTAGTACTCGGTGCTCAGGCACGAGAGAAACGCTGTACCCCGAGCACTCGAGATCGCCCGGATCCGATCGCTGACGTGCCCCCAGTGAGCGACCAGTCCTGGCAGTCCGTGGCTTGCGAGCTGACAGCTGCCATCCGGCTGGCCGCCGGCCCGCTGCCACCACCGGCTGGACACGAAATAGCCGCCCGATACGTGGTATGGAATCACGCGGCCAAGCCGGTCAAGAGCGACCGTTGGCGTTGCCCGGACCCGGTGCAGACCGCTCTTTCGCGGCAGCCACGGCGGCAACTGTTCGCGGCTCGAATGCGGCGGGACAAACATCGTGACGTAGTACGGCGGACCGGAACCAGCGGGCGGCACGTACAGCGGCGGCGTCGCCGCCGGTAGAAAGAACACGGCAACGCCATCGCCCGCCGGCACGTCAGGATCGCCCTGTCGGACCGCGATCGTGGTCCGGCCGACGCGCACATACTCAACCCCGGGCCCGGTCAGCACGAAGTGGACCGTGTCCCCGATCTGCGGCGACGGAGCGGAGTAGCTTCCACCCGATACGTCAGGTCCGAACAATGGCACGCGGCGCATCGGATAGTCGCTTCCGCACTCCCCGAACCCGCCGTAGCGACCCGGCTTCCCGTGGTAGCTGTAGGTGATCCCGGTGCACCAACCAACCTCGCCAGCGGTGAGCTGCGGGAACACCACGATTCGATACTGGTCGCCGCGCACCGAGATGGGCGAGGATGCCGAGGTCGGCCGGGTAGGCGAACCTGGAACCTTCCCGGCTAGCCGCTCCGAGCCGGTCGCGTGCAGCGAGATAACCGCAGCGGCTGCTGAGCCACTGATGACCAGCGCCGCAGCGACCAACACCAGGCCCCGGGGGCGACGCCCGAGCCAAGACCGCCAACGCGACCACCACGCCCGTCGTGATGGCGCGGCTGCCGCCGCGCGGACGAGATCGGCCCTCAGCAGATCGAACGGGTCGGTCACAGCTGTCCCTCCAATCCCCTTCGCAAGAACGCAAGCCCCCTTGAGACACGCTTGCGCGCGACCTGCTCCGAGCAGCGCAACTCATTCGCGATCGCCGGATAGTCCTGCTCGAGGACAACACGGCGGATCACTGCCTCTCGCTGATCGAACGGCATCTCCGCAAGCGCTGCGCCCAGGTCGACCCGCGAACGCTCATCGACCCGCGCCAACTGCTCGTCGTCGAGCGTGACCCGCGTCATCCCAAGCCGCACGCGGCTGTCGGCGCCGACGCGCCCGCGGCGCGCCGCGTCGATCAGCAGATGACGCGCGATGCCAAACAGCCACGCCACCGCTGGGCCACGTGCGACGTCGTACTGATCGCGGTGCTCCAGCGCCCGCGCGAACGTCTCGGCGACGAGATCGAACACCAGATCCGCCCGCCGCGTCCGCAAACCGACGAACGCGACGACGGCGTCGAGGTGCCGCTCATAGAAGACGCCGAACATCTCGGCGTCATCGCTTCCCAGCAACTCCGAATCCGATTGCCCGACTCTCATCACCGACGACTACGGACAGGCCCGAGTTTTGTGACCGATGCGTCCACGCAGTCCGCGGACGCCACACGTCCCAGACCGTAGCGCTCGCGTCCAAAACGCGGTCGCGACTGTTCGCGCTCACCCCTACCACGACTTCGACCCACCCGACCCCCACGACCCACGCCTCAGGCGCGCCAAGGCTGGCGCCTCCGCGACAGAGAACCCACCCCACCACCCCACGAGGTGCACTATGAAACCCACGCCTTGGTCTGGGGTCGGTAGACGCGGGTGCGGAGGTGGCGGATCCCGAGGGTGCGACACGCGGCGGGGTGGATCGTGGAGCGGTAGGCGCCGCCGTTGTCGGTCAGGACCCGCTCCACGGTGTTGCCGTGGCGGGCGTAGAACGCGACGGCTCGTCTGAGAGATCCGATGACGGTCCGCCGGTTCTGGTCAGCGAGAACCTCGGCGTAGGCGAGGCGCGTGCAGTCATCAACCGGGATGGGCGCGCACTCCCAGCCCGCGGTTTGGCGTATGACACCCAGCGCGTCTTTGCGGCGTGGGCGGCTGCCGCGGTTGGCCATTCCGCTGATCCGAGCGCCCGCACCACGCTGGATCTTGCCCAGTCGCTTGACGTCGATGTGGATCAGCTTCCCGGGGCGGTCGCGCTCGTAGCGCCCGGTTCTAGGCCGAGACGTCCGAGCTCGCCCATCCCGATCCCGTGAAGGATCCCCGACACGGTCGAGAGCGGCATGTCGAGGATCTCGGCGATCTCGGGCCGGTGAACCGCACCCAGCGCAACGCCGCGATCGCCGCGACCCGCGGCTGGCTGGTGCGGTGCGGAATCCGGTGCGGCGCCGAGGAACGATCCCGCAGCCCGGCCTCCCCTTCATCGCGGTAGCGACCCACCCACTTGCGGGCGCAGCGGACGCTGACGCCGGCGGCCTCGGCCGCCTGCGCCACCGTCCGCTGCCGCTCAACCACCGCCCGACAGAGCTGTCGGCGCACTTTTCAGGCTGAGCGCCGCGTTAGCGTGCAGATTCATTCGGTGTCCTCCTTGGTGGGATTGAGGTGCTTGGCAGCTCTCAGCCTCCAGGGAGGCCCGGATGGCCCAACCTACTCAGGAACTACACCTGCTATGGCAGGCCCGCCGGCCGTCAATTGTCCGCACCGCTCGACCGATTGACGCACCAGTTCGCGTTCCTGGGCGCGCCGCTGTTCGCGTTGTTCCTTGGTCAGCGGTCGTCGCGTCTTCGGCAGCTGCGTCTCCTCGAGTGTGGCCGCCGCCGGGTGCGGGACCGCTTCCCGATCCTTCGCAGCCCGCCAGGGCTCTGGACCTAGGAGGGAACGGGTCCGCACCCGATCTCGCCGGGGACAGCCGCTGCACAACCGCACTGGCCGAGCACTGGCCTAGTTACGGACCGGGCGTGGCGGTCGCCGATTCAAGAACCGTTCGGCGGACGGCTGCGTAGTGCGGGTGAGGAGCCAGTTTCAACCGATACGAGCGTGGGGCCGTGGCGGCGCGATGGGCCTGGACGACGTGAAGTTTGGTGGCGTCGTCTCGATCGTCGTACCGACTCAGTAGGACGCTAGTTCCCGGCGTGGGCCAGGCGTTCTGCTTCGAGCTTCCTTTTGTTGCGGAGGGCGAGGCTTCTTCGGTGCCAGTAGCGGCCGGCGGGTCCTGGCGGTTCTGGCTCCGTGTTAGCCAATTCATAAGGGGGTCAAGCATGTTGTTGGCGGTTGCTGGACGACTGAGGGGTTACGGGATGTGGCGTCGGGTCTGGTCGGTCGCGGCCGTGCTCTGCGTGGTGTTGGGGGTTGCTGTGAGTGCTGCGCATGGGCAGGAATCGCCGCCGGGGGGCTGTTGCGGCCCGCAGGGGACGGGGTCTGCGCCTCCGCCTCCGCCTTCGCCTCCGCCTCCGCCTCCGGGCCCGCCTGATTACTACACGTGGAAGACGCCGCCCCGGATCGTGCTCCATACGTCGGAGTTCACGTCGGGCCCGAGTCCGATGACCAACTCGCTCGCGATGGTCGACGCGATCGTCGATGTTGTGAACTCGTTCAACGACGTCGGCGGGATCGATACCTACGTCAAGGAACCGATCCAGCTTTCCACTGCGCCGTTTACGCCCGGGCAGTGGTACCACGATTCGACCCCGACGATCCATGTCGGGTTCGTGAAGACCGTCGGGGCCTGGGATCACCTCACGAGCGACAACGCTCGCGGCGTCACGATTCCCGACGATAAGACCGCGGACCTGGTCGACGGGAAGTACCTCAAGGAGGTACATATCGCGTTCCCCGATACGGCGGTGCGGTTTCAGAACGTTAACACGCAGCCGTGGAGCTTCGCCACACCGCCATCAACCTCGAGTCTGTATGCGACGCATCCGTTTTACGACGCCGGCTCATCGGATACGACGGCGGTTGTCGCGCACGGCTTGTCGGCGGCCGAGCGCGCGCAACATGGCCTTACGTCCTACGCGTCTGAGGACAATCTTCCGCGTCTGTGGTTCCGGCCGGCGTTCTTGCACGAGCTGCTTCACGCGTTCGGCCGCTGGCAGCACGTCGAGAACGATTACTCGTTCTTGAACAACTCGCCGGGGACCGGAGGTTATCCCTGGGCCAACCGAGCAAGCGATGATGCCGTCCGCCCGTTGCCCGAGGACGCGCGGTGGCTGCGCCACGAGTACGTTGGACCTAACGCAGGTTCGGACGACATCTCTGTGCTCGACACGTGGTATGAGCAGCAGCCGGACGACAGCAGCCAGAGCGAGCAGGTGGCGTTGTGTCAGCCCAGCTTGGGGACCGCTTGGAGCTCGAGCGTGGCCGGCGCGCCGGTGTTCAACGGGGGACCCGGCGTATCGTGCGGCACCGACCAGTCGGTCGCCGGATCGTCACTGGTTTGCCCGGGTCAGACGGTGCGGACGCGGTTTGCCGTGGCCAACCGCTCGCCGGGCTCGCTCAGCATCAGTGCCCAGTTCGCGCTGTCGACCGATGAGCATTGGGATTCCACCGACGCGATCTCGACCACGACCAACCAGCAGACGGTCGCGGGTGAGACCTCCAAGCTGTGGGAGGTGACCTGGAAGGTCCCAGACTATCCCGGCAGTACAGCCAGAGTGTTGCTGCACCCGCTCGTGCGGATCACAGCCCCTGGCGCACCAGCCGACTGGATCCCACTGCGCGGCAGTATCCAGCCGCCCACCGGAGGGTGCTCCTAAGGGTCGAGAAGCCGGGACGCGGATCGGCCTTGCCAGGTGAGCTCGTTCGAGATCGCTTGGACACCTGCCGTTGTCGCTCAGTGATTGGTGCCCTGGCCGCCTGGAGCGGGTGGGGCACCAGCCACTGCTAGCTAAGAGTGCACCGAGCGCCACATCGTCCCTCCAATACGACGGCGACCGGCGGCTCCCTATCTGGACCGGCGCCGCCGCAGCGACGGCCCTTGCGCTGACCCTCGAGGATGTCGACGAACCTTCACTGCGACGGGCATGATCGAGGTACTGGGGCGCAGGTCGTGCGGATCCTCGTCCCACCGCCGGCAACGTTGCGATCAGCGCCGTGGGTGCCGAGACCGTGATCTGCTCTCAGCGCAGAGTGCCAGCCGGCAGCACGAACCTGAGCGGCGGCCGGGAGGGTGCATCACGGCCGCCGCTGAGCCGCGAGCCGTGCAGCCCGCGCGTCGAAGCGGAAGCGACGGCTGACTCGGGTTCCCCAGCGTGGCTGATGATCCAGGCGATCACCGCAGCGAAATCGGCGCCCTCGGCGAGGATCGCGGCACGCTCGATGACGTCGCCACCGGACGCGTGAGGCCGCGCTAGTCGCGTCACCAAGGCGAGAATCGCGTCGTCCTCCACTCCTCACACCGTACTCCCGCCGCAAAATCACTCCGCGCCGATCTTTACGGTGGTCGACACCGGCGAGGCCACAGACCCGCTTCCGTGCCCGTCGTTGTCCGCTGGACGCAGAGCGTGTCTCAGGTCGGGAAGGACTACCGCACAGCGTCGCCGGCCACCGCGGCGCTTGCTGATCTCTCGAGGTCGCGGTGCCAACGGCCAACCCGGACGTTTTGAACAAGGGCCGCCCACCGCACGGGACCGGGGACTGCGGCGGGACAACCCTCGTGCTCCTTATCTGCCGCATGCGCAGCGTTCCTAAACGCTGTAACGGCGCGCCATTGGAATGCGTCGCCGATCTGGTTAGACCAGGCGCGCCCGGCACGGGTGAGGCTGATCACGGGCCGAGGTGGTACCACGACGCGCACCGACGCGTTGGCGGAGTGATCAGGAGGTCCACCCCGCAGCTAGCATCCGAGTCGGCCTAGACGGTCACGTTTAAGGACATTTTCGTGAGCGGAGTGGCTGGCGCCTGAACGACGGTCCCACTCGGCCGCCGCCGGATCCTGACTCACGCGTGCTCTCGGCGGATCCGGGAGTCTCGCCCACGGACGTGCTTCTGGAGCGGGGCGGTGCAGGCTCAGGGCGCCGCTAGCCGTTGCATCCTCACGAAGCCTCACCTGTGTCGCTGGGCGCGAACGCCGGGCTGGAGAGTTCCGCTTTCGGCCGACGCGCTGCCGAGCTATCACAGCCCCGTGGGCGACATCGTAGAAGCGCGCCCGAGACCGCTCGTTTCTCTTTTGGTTTTACAGGTGTTGGATCTCGGGTTGGGCGATGCTGTTGTCCGTGAGCAGCCGCGACTTGTGTTTAGGGCGGCGAGGAATCCGTCGCGCCAGGGCTCGGTTCGGTTACGCCTAATCGGTCGTGTAGGCGGCTCAGTGGACGGGGTGACCACCAGTTTGCGCTGCCGAGTAGCCCCATCAGTGCGGGTACGAGTAGTGCGCGGACGACGAACGCGTCGATCAGGACTGCGAAGGCCGCGCCGAGGCCGAGTTCTTTGAGGAACACGAGTTGGCTGGTCACGAACGCTCCGAGCGCGACCGCGAGGAGGATCGCTGCGGCGGTCACGATCGCGCCGGTTCGTTGCAAACCGACGGCGACGGCGTCGGCGTTGGCCAGACCGCTGTCGTGGGCCTCCTTGATCCGGGTGAGAAGAAACACGCCGTAGTCGGTCGAGAGGCCGAACACAATCGCGACGAGAACGAGGAAGTCGGTTTGCTCGATCCCCTCGGGCTTGGTGAACCCCAGCGGTCCGGTGAGGTTGCCGTCTTGGAAGACCAGCACGAGGATTCCGGCGGTGGCTGCGGTGGTGAGCAGGTTCATCAGCAACGCTTTGATCGGCAGCACGACGGACCCGGTCATCAGCCACAGAACGATGATCGTGAGCACCACGAGGAGCGCGATCGCGATCGGCAGCGATTGCGAGGTTGCTGCGTGCTGGTCGATGAGGTCGGCCGTCGCACCGCCGACTGCTATGGGATAGGGCGCGGGCTGCGCCCGGATCGCGTTGACGAGGCTTTGCGACTGTTGTGTGATCGGCGTACCACGACCATCGATGTCGATTTCCCAGGTGTCGCGGCCCAGGTCGCGCGGGACTGAGACGCGGTGCACGCCGGACATCCGCTGCAGCCGGGCAGCGTAGGTGTGGATCGCCGGGCTGGCGTCGGTGGGGGCGCTGACCGCGAGTATCACGGGCGTTGAGTCCGCGCCGGGGAAGTCTTGCGCGATCGCGTCCGAGACTGTGCGTGCGCTCTGGCCGGTCGGCAGCACGGAGGCGTCGATTCCGCTCCAGCGGATCCCTAGGGCGGGTGTGGCGATGAGTAGGAGCGCGACCGCGGTCAGCGCTGCGACGATGCCGGGGTGCCGCATCACGGTCCGCGCGAGGCGGTACCAGCCCCAGGTGCCCTCGGGTCCCGGTGTCACCTTCCCGAGCCGCCGTCCCATCAGTACGAGCAGCGCCGGCACGAACACCACCGTCGAGGCGGCCGCGACCAGTGCGACCACCAGCCCGCCGAGTCCCATCGAGACCAGGAAGCGCTGCGGGAATACCGTCAGGCACGCCATCGCGGCCGCCACGGTCACCCCGCTGAAGAGCACCGTCCGGCCGGCGGTCTGCATCGTTCGACGCACCGCAGAAGGGATGTCGGCTCCGCGGCCGAGCTCTTCGCGGAAGCGCGAGACGCAGAACAGGCTGTAGTCGATCGCGAGCCCGAGACCGAGACCGATCACCAGGTTCAGCGCGAACGGTGAGAGCGGGAGGACCGAGTTGATCGCGCGCAGTACCGCGAACGTGCCGAGAACGCTGAAGCCACCGATCGCGACGGGCAACAACGCCGCCACGCCACGGAAGAAGACGATCGACAGCAGCACGAGCAGCGGAAACGCGATCAGCTCTGCGATCGCGAGCGAGCTCGTCGCCAGGGCGCCCGTCTGCTGGCCCGCGACCGCCGACCCGCCGAGCACTACTCCGTGGTCCCTGGCGAACGCGTTCTGGAGGCGGTTGACGACATCCGTGTCGCTCGCTCCAGCGCGCAGCATCGCGGCGACAAGCACCTGCCGACCGTTGCGTGAGACGGCTGCAGATCGGCCCGAAGGCGGCGGAAGTGACACACGTGCAATCCCCGGATCCGCCCGGAGGGTGCGAGCGACCCGCGCCACCTCGGCGCTGGAACGCGGCGCGCGCACAAGCGCGACCACCCCAGCGCTCGCCGCGTCCCCCGTCGCGCGCTCGACCTGCTCTCGCGCGCGAGTCGCCTGAGAGCCGGGATCGTCAAACGCGTTCGACGCGCTGAAGCTACCCGGCGCCGGACCACCGATCACGCCAACGACCGCGAACAACAGCGCGCCGAGCACAGCCACCCGACGCGGCCGCGAGCACGCGAGGTTCGCAAGTCGACCGAGCACCGTCACCAGCCGCCCGCGGCCCGACACCAGCGCTCACTCACCAATGACACGCTGGGGTCCCGGAGGCTCACTCGGACGTCAGCCACCCAGCCGAGCGTGGCCCGCGCGTGGCGGATCCCATACAAGCCAGCCGCTCGTGGGAACATCGAGCACCGACGATCAGCCGGCCGCAGGGCCTCCCCCACCCGCAGCGGATCGACGAGCACCGAAGTTTGCAGCTGAGCGCCCAGGTGAGGACGCCGCCGCTCGCGCTCGCCCGACGGGTCGCGGCAGAGCATCGCGACGTGGCCGCCGTCGCGACTGCGCAAACCCTGGAGGATCGGCACCGTCGTCGCCCACCCGGCGCTGTCGCGCCCGCCGATGCCGAAGATCCCATTACCGCCGACCGCGAACGACACGCCAAGAAGCACCGGCTGTTCGTCGCAGGCCTTATACAGGTCGTGGACCTCGATCGCTGTGCATTGCATGCCGCCAACGCTAAGCGTCGGTCGCCGATCGCACATCGCCCCACGGGCCCGAGTTGACCTCCGACCACAGTCGGAGGCGCCGACGACTACGGCCGTCCGGGTCCGGGCGTGACCACGCCGTGGTCGTAAGCGAACACGATCGCCGCAGCCCGGTCGCGGACGCCGAGCTTGCCGAAGATGCTCCCAATATGGGTCTTCACCGTCGCCTCAGCGACATACAAGGCGGCGGCGATCTCGCCGTTGCTCGCCCCGCGCGCCATCAGCCGCAGGACGTCGCGCTCGCGCTCGGTCAGCAGGTCGAGCCGCGCCGCCTCCCGGGCGGCTGGCGCGACCCGCCGGCGGTAGTGCTCGAGGATCCTCGGTGCCACCGCGGGATCGAACCACGCCGCGCCGGCGGCGACCGCGCGGACCGCCGCGATCAGCTCTTCCGCCGAGGAATCCTTGAGAACAAACCCCGCCGCGCCCGCCTCCAAGGCGCCCCACAGCACCTCATCCTCACCGAACGTCGTCAACACGAGCACAGCGATCGTGTCCACCGCTCGGCGCAGCTGCACCGTCGCCGCGATCCCGTCCAGGACCGGCATGCGGATGTCCATCAGCACCACCTCTGGGCGCAGCGCCGGCAGCTCCTGCACCGCCTGGCGGCCATCGGCGCACTCGGCGACCACATCAAACCCGTCAGCCAGCGAGAGGATCCGCGCCAATCCTGCGCGAACGATCGCCTGATCGTCAACGAGAGCGACCCGGATCATCGGCTGCGGGGCCCTCTGCCCGCCCGCCCATCCACGGTCTCCAACGGAAGCTTGCAGGTCACCCGCCACCCGTCGGGAGTGGGCCCAGCGGCGAACTCGCCGCCGAGCGCTGTGGCACGCTCTCGCATTCCTATCAGCCCGTAACGGCGTCGCTGCGGCTCGTTAGCCGGCGCGGCGACGACCGGGCCGACGGTCTCGGCGACGAGCAAAACATGCCCATCGGACAGCTCCAGCTCGAGCACCGTCCGCCCCCGCGGCGAGTGACGAGCCGCGTTCGCCAACGCCTCCTGCACGATCCGGTACACCGCCACGCCGACGCTCGGCGGGATCGCGGATAGGTCCCCGCCGATCCGCAGCTCGACCGCGAGACCCCCGGCCCGAGCATCATCAACGAGCGCCGGGATCTCCAGCGCGGAGGGAACCGGGGGCAGCACCCCCGGCTCGTCGTCGCTGCGCAACAGCGCGACCGTGCGACGCAGCTCCTGCATGCTGCGACGGCCCACCTCCTCGGCTGACAGCAGCGCCTCCTCGGCCGCCGCAGGGTCGCGACGGAGCACGTGCCGGGCGCTCGTGACCTGGAGCATGACCGCAGCCAACCCGTGACCCACGAAGTCATGGACGTCACGAGCGATCCGACGGCGCTCCTCCAGCATCGCCTGCTCGGCCAGCTCACGCCGCGTGGCCTGGAGCGCAGCCGCCAGCTGCGCCTGGCGGAAGACCGCGCGACCGATCAGCCAGGGAAACGCGATCCCCAGGATCCAGATCGCGACAGAGATATTGCCTCGGGACTCGATCAGGCCCACCACCACCGGCGTCGCGACCGCCAACAGGCCGAGCGCGACCGCCGTAGTGAGCGACCCCGACCAGCGCCCGACAACAAACGCGAGTACGGAGACCTCGAACATCAGCGGCTCGTGGCTCCCGGAGCGCTGGGCCACGACGACTGGCACGACCACTGCTACAGAGACCACCCAAAGGGGCACGCTCCGCAGATACGTCCACAACACGAACGCCGCGACCGGGATCGCCATCAGGATGAGATCCACGACCGACGACGGGTCAGCCAGAGCACCCACGACCGCGACAGCAAGCGCGAAGATCGGAACTAAGAGCCGCACCTCATCTGCTTGGGCCCACGCCCGATCTGACTCGTCACCCACGCCCGGAAGCTACCGCGCCGCGGCGGTCTCGACATCCACCCGCAGACGGAACCGGGCACCAGACCACAGGTGCAGGCGCCCACCTACCTACCCCAGCGATCGCTGCTCCACAGCTCCGATCTCGCTTCAGAGCTCGACTTCGGCCAGAGCGGGTGTCCGACTATCGATCCACAACCGCACGCCAGCCGCAGCGCATCGGCGCTTTACCAGCTGCGCCGGGACGATCGGAATTCAGTAAGGGTTGTTCGTACTAAACGGACGCCCGGCTCTCACGAGCTACCGCGGCTGACCGCCGACCGACCGCTGCGCTCAGCCCGAACGTGCGACCAATACCCGCACGGCCGTGAATGCAGGACGCGGCAACAGCAGGGCAGTGTCCCTGCTGTTCGCCGGGCGAGGTTCGGCAGCTCAGCGCAGGATCGATGATCCTCGTTGAGGACCTGACCGGTGCCGGGCACAAGACGCGGACCGTTGGCGGGGATCCGTGCGTGTTCGTAGCCGTCGCGTGCGCTGACTCTGCCTAGGGCTCGCCCGAGCACGGCCCACGGGCCCGCGCGCTTTAGGGATCCGTCACTCGCTAAGCGACGGTCGGCCTATTGCCGGTAATCCTTGAAGCCGGTGTGCACGGGGCTCCCGAGCCCACGCCCGATGAAGGCGCAGGCAGCGATGATCAAGACGTAGCCCGTGGCCGGCGCGAATGCGCCGGATAGAAGTGTCAGCGCAAGCCCGACGGCCAAGCAGACGAGGAGCGCCGGCCATCCACGCAGCCTCCGCGTCCTGCGCCCCGTCGCGGATGAGGAGGAGGGCGGCACGCCGCGTCCGTGCCTGATATGGAGAGTCTTTTGTCAAGGGGGGCGTGGGGGTTTCTCGCATTTGGCGTTGGTGAGGCCGGGTCTGTGGATCGGCTGGGTGGGTGGCGGGCCGGTGGTCTCTCACGTCGGGGCGCTGACATGTGGTTTGCGACCCGCGTCCGGTTTCACTACGTTGCCTGAGCGCTTGCGAATCGCGAGCGTTTCCTTTCGAGCGTTTATTGGTGGAGGTGCCATGTACGGAATCGATACGTTCGCTGTCCGGGGTTGGCGCCGGTTCGCGATGAGGTCGGTCGCGAGCGTGGTGGTGCTCGCGGCGCTCGTCGCGACGGGGGTGTGCTGGACGTCGCGGGCCGCGGCCGCCACCACGGCGACCGCCGGCGCGCACACCGTCACCTACGACGGCTATTCGTTCAAGGTGGACGGCCGCCGTACCTACCTGTGGTCCGGCGAGTTCCACTACTTCCGCCTGCCCAGCCCTGGCCTGTGGCGCGACATCTTCCAGAAGATGAAGGCCGCCGGGTTCAACACCACGTCGCTGTACTTCGACTGGGGCTACCACTCGCCGCGACCCGGCGTCTATGACTTCAGCGGTGTACGCGACGTCGACAAGGTCCTGGACCTGGCGCAGGAGGCGGGCCTGTACGTCATCGCGCGCCCCGCGCCGTACATCAACGCCGAGGTCGACAGCGGCGGCCTGCCCGGCTGGCTGACGACAAAGGCGGAGAACAACCGCAGCGACGACCCGCGCTTTGAGCAGTACGCCGACGAGTGGCTCACCCGGATCGATCACATCCTGGCCCGCCACCAGCTCACCAACGGCACCGGATCGGTCATCGCCTACCAGGTCGAGAACGAGTTCTACAACGGCTCGGCCGCCGGCCGCGACTACATGAAGCACCTCGAGGATAAGGCGCGCGCCGATGGCATCACGGTCCCGCTGACCGGCAACAACAACGGCACGTTCAACTCCGGCGTCGGCGCGCTCGACGTCGACGGGCCGGACTCCTATCCGCAGGGTTTTGACTGCTCGCACCCGACGAAGTGGAACGGCGTCCCCGACCTCAGCTACGACCACCCGGCGGGCAAGCCGCTCTACTCGCCGGAGTTCCAGGGCGGCGCGTTTGACCCGTGGGGCGGCCCGGGCTACGACAAGTGCGCCCAGCTGATCAACGACCAGTTCGCCGATGTCTTCTATAAGCAGAACATCGCGGTCGGCGCCACCGCCCAGAGCTTCTACATGACCTACGGCGGCACGAACTGGGGCTGGCTCGGGATGCCTGAGAACTACACGTCCTATGACTACGGCGCGGCGATCCGCGAGACGCGCCAGCTCGACCCGAAGTACTTCGAGGACAAGCTCATCGGCTACTTCACCCAGGCGGAGGAGCCGCTGACGAAGACCGACCGGATCAACGTCGCGCCGCCCGACAACGCCGCGATCGTCGACACAGCGCGCATGAACCCGGACACCAAGACGCAGTTTCACGTCCTGCGCCACGCCGACTCGACATCGACGAATAAGGACACCACCCACATCGCCATCGACTTCAATGCTCAGCCCGTGGCGAGCGTCACGTACACCTACGACGACATCGACCCGGCGCTGCAGTACACGGGCTCGTGGTCGCACGTGGCCAACCAGAGCTACACGGGCGGCGACTATAAGGACACGGAGTCGTTCTCGAACGTCGCCGGCGACTCGGTCACAGTCCCGTTCTCGGGCACCGCCGTGCGCTGGATCGGCTCCAAAACCAACAATCACGGCAACGCCGACGTCTACATCGACGGGCAGAAGGAGGCCACGGTCGACGCCTCGGGCAGCCAGAACCAGGCGGTCCTGTTCCAGCAGAGCGGGCTGACCGACGGGCCGCACACGCTGAAGATCGTCGTCGACGGGACGCACAGCGCGGCGTCGACCGACAACTACGTCTCGATCGACGCGATCGACGTCCCGACCGCTGCGGCGGCGAACCCGACGTACCCGGTCGTGCCGCAGCAGCCCGGCACCGCGATCACGCTCGACGGGCGCGACTCGCACATCATCGTTGCCAACGACAAGCTCGGCGCCTCGCAGCTGCAGTACTCCACGTCCGAGCTCATGACCGACGCGACGATCGGCGGGCGAGACGTGGCCGTGCTCTACGGCGATCCGGGCAGCGACGGCGAGACCGTGCTCCGATACGCGTCCAAGCCGACGGTGCAGGTCACGGGCGGGGACGTCACGACCACGTGGGACGCGGCGACCGGCGACCTGCGCCTGAACTACCGCCACGACGGGCTCGCCCGCGTGCAGATCTTCGGCGGCGGCGTACGGCCGCTGCTGCTCCTGCTCGCCGACAAAGCGACCGCGGAGACCTTCTGGCGGCAGGACACGGCCGCCGGACCCGTCCTCGTGCGCGGCACGCACCTGGTGCGGACGGCCACGGCGCGCCGCGACGCGGTCGCGCTCACGGGCGACAACGGCGACGACAGCGCCATCGAGGTGTTCACCTCCGCCCGCAAGGTGACGTGGAACGGCAAGCGGGTGCGCACCCGGCCGACGGCGACCGGCAGCCTCTCCGGCACGATCCCGGTGGCCGTCGCGGTCAAGCTGCCCCAGCTCACGAGCTGGAAGTACCACCGCGAGTCGCCCGAGGCACAGCGCGGCTTCGACGACTCGAGCTGGGCGGTGGCCGACAAGATGACGACCAACAGCGTCACGGGCGTCGTCTCGCTGCCGGTGCTCTACGCCGACGACTACGGGTTCCACACGGGCAACACCTGGTACCGCGGCCGCTTCCGCAGCACCGGCGAGGAGACCGGCGTGCATCTCGTGTCGGACTCCGGCGGCGGGGCCCAGGCGTTCTCGGCGTGGCTCAACGGCCGGTTCCTGGGTAGCTCCACGAGCGGCTCGGCGGACTTCGCGTTCCCGGCCGGCAGCCTGCGCACGCACGGCGACAACGTCCTCTCCGTGCTGACGGTCAACATGGGCCACGAGGAGGACTACAACTCGACCAACGGCAACAAGACGGCCCGCGGGCTCACCACCGCCTCGCTGACCGGCGCGCCGCTCAACACGATCACGTGGCGCCTGCAGGGCGTGCGCGGCGGCGAGGACGAGATCGACCCCGTGCGCGGCCCGCTGTCCACCGGCGGCCTCTACGGCGAGCGCGCCGGCTGGTCGCTGCGGGGGTATCCCGACGGCGGCTGGAAGTCCGTGACCCTGCCGACGAGCGTGAAGCGGCCGGGCGTGTCGTGGTACCGCACCCAGGTGACGCTGCACCTCCCGAAGGGCCAGGACACGTCGCTCGGGCTGATGTTCGCCGACGACCCGTCGCGCAAGTACCGCGTGACGATGTTCGTCAACGGCTGGCAGCTCGGCAACTACGTCAACTACGTGGGCCCGCAGCACTCGTTCCCGATCCCCAACGGCATCCTGAACCCGCACGGGCGCAACACCATCGCGCTCGCCGTGTGGAACCTGGACGGCAGCACAGGCGGCCTCGGCGAGGTGTCGCTGACCAACTACGGGAGCTATGCGTCTTCGCTGAACGTCGGTCAGGTGGCCAGTCCGGGGTACGACCGCGCGAAGTACGCGATGCCCGTCGCGCCGGGCACGCGCGTGGCGCTGAAGGTGCCCGGCTCGGTCGCGAGCGGCGAGCGTTTCGTGGCCAAGGCGACCGTGCGCGTGCCGGCGGGTGGACGGACGGCGACCGGCGTCACCGCCGCCCTGCAGCTACCCGACGGCTGGACCGCCGGCGCGCCGCAGCCGTCTTCGGCGGATGCCGTGCGGCCCGGCGAGGCGGTTACGTTCCGCTGGCAGGTCCAGGCGCCGTCCGGCGAGCTGCCGAAGGCGTCTGAGCTCACAGTCGTGGCACGCTACCGGCAGCAAGGTGGGGTGGCGACAAACCGAGACGAGCGGATCGTGGGCTACGTCCCGCCGGCGCCGCCGGCCGGCTCCGACGCCGTGAGCGACCTGCCGTTCCTGGCGGCGAGCAACGGCTGGGGACCCGTCGAGCGCGACTCGAGCGTCGGCGAGCAGGCCGCTGGCGACGGGCACCCGATCACCATCGCCGGCGTCACCTACGCGAAGGGCCTCGGCACGAACTCGCCGAGCGACGTGCAGGTCTACCTCGGCGGCCGCTGCACCCGGTTCACCGCGAGCGTGGGAGTCGACGACGAGACCGGCGGCGCCGGCACGGTGACGTTCAGCGTGCTCGCCGACGGGAAGGCGCTCGTGACCACGCCGACGATCTCCGGGAAAGCGGCGGCCGTCCCGATCGACGTCGACGTCACCGGCGCGCAGGTACTCGACCTCGTAGTCGGCGACGCAGGAGACGGCAACGGCAACGACCACGGCGACTGGGCGACACCCACGGTGACCTGCCACTGAGCGACCACCCGACAACCGCCGAGCCGGTCAGGCACAGAGACCGGCTCCAGTCCCCAGCTAATTGCTATCCGGCATCGGAGCAATGATCAGGGAAATGGACGTTTTGCACGGTCGTTTGCTTTCTCACCGGCGCCGACATTTGTCAAGGCCGGTTGAGAATTGACCCCCCTCTCGGGCTAGCGCTTTAAGCGCGTCCGGGAGGGGATCCCCGTACTGGTTGGCGCGTTGTAAGCCGTTCTGCGGCCCTCGGCGAGGTGGCCGAGGGGTATCGGTCAGGCGGTTTCGACGCTTTGGCGGCCTGGGCGGGGTCCGAGGTCGCGGTCTTTCAGCCGGTAGGAATCGCCTTTGAGGCTGAGGATCTCGGCGTGATGGATCAGCCGGTCGACCATCGCGGTGGCGGCCATGTCGTCGCCGAAGATCTCGCCCCACGCGGAGAACGGCTTGTTGTTGCTGGTGACGATCATCGACGCGCGCTCGTAGCGGCGGGAGACGAGCATGAACATCAGGCTCGCGGCTCTGCCTCACGAACGAAATCCTCTCTGCCGACCGTCCATCGTCCTGGCGACGACATCGGCAACCGTCATGCTCTGACCATCGGCCATCGTCGTGTCTCCTTCGCGTCGACTGCAGGAACAGCCGACGAGTTCGGCACCGCGGTGGCCGACCCCTCTCAAAAGCGGTCAACCTACTCGGCGCTCGTCACACCACTTCTACCGACGTGACCCGGGTATCGCGCAACCGCGTGTGGGTGGGCCCCATGCTCGCTGGGGGCGCAGGTGCCTATGTGCAGCCCGACCGGTAGCGGAACGCTGACCCAAACACTGCCGGAGCAGGCGAGAAGGGAGCGTCCGAGCCAAGCATCGACGAAGCGCTGCTCGCTGTGGGATGCGTAGGGCCGGATTGGTGTTGACCGGCGGCACAGGGAGCCGGCCAAGCAGGCTTCAGAGCTCGCGACGAAGCCGACGTCGGCGCAGAAAGCGCACCTGGTCGCGGCCGAGCACGGGAAGGTTCGCGTCGCAGACGCGTCATCAAGTAGTAGTTGCCGGCGAACGGCCGGCTTGACCGCGCGCGGGCTCGGTCGCGCGCACAAGGGAGGTGGCACGATGGGTGCAGCAAACGCGCGTGTGGGTGTTCGTGCCGCGCGATTCTGTCAACGCAGACGCCTGTGGTTGGGCGGCGCATTGGCCGTCGTCGCCGCTATCACGGCGGTAGCGATACCGATCGCAACGGCGGCGGCTCCGACCGCCGGTCAGTACCAACAGACGAACCTGATCTCGGACATCGCCGGGGTCGCTCGGATCACCGACCCGAATCTCGTCAACCCGTGGGGCCAGGCCGCGAGTGCGTCGTCGCCGCTTTGGGTCGCCGACAACGGCTCCGACGTCTCGACGCTGTACCAAGGTGGCGTCAGCGGGAGCATCCCGCAGATCGTTTCGCTGACGGTGAACATTCCGGGCGGAGCCCCGACCGGTGTGGTGTTCAACCCAACGACCGACTTCGTCCTCAAGACGGCGACCGGGAGCGCGCCGGCGAACTTCATCTTCGACTCGGAGGCGGGCGTGCTCAGCGCCTGGAGCGGGGCGGTGTCGGGCACGAACGCTGACGTCGAGTTCTCCAACAAGCACTACGTCTACAAGGGCCTAGCGCTGGCGTCGCTCGACGGTGACTCGTTCCTCTACGCGGCCAACTTCAGCAAGGCTCGGATCGACGTGTTCGACGACCACTTCAAGCGGGTCAAGTTCCCGCACGCCTTCAAGGACGCGGCGATCCCGGCGGGCTTTGCTCCGTTTGACGTCCAACTGCTCGGCAGGGACCTGTACGTGTCCTACGCCAAGCAGGATGCGGCCAAGCATGACGACGTCGCCGGGCCCGGAAACGGGTTCGTCGACGTGTACGACACGAGCGGGAAGCTGCTGACGCGTCTGATCTCTCACGGGGATCTCAACTCCCCATGGGGTCTGGTGATCGCGCCGGCGAGCTTCGGTGCGTTCGGCGGCGACCTGCTTGTCGGCAACTTCGGCGACGGCGCGATCCACGCGTATGACCCGACGACGGGCGCCGAGAAGGGCCAGCTGACCAACACCGACGGCAACCGGATCCTGATCAACGGGCTCTGGGCGCTCCGGTTCGGCAACGGGAGGTTCGCCTCGCCGAACACGCTGGTGTTCACCGCGGGCATCGGCGACGAGGGCCACGGGCTCTTGGGCGAGATCGACCCGGCGGCCGGCTAGCACAGGCTCAGCGAGATGGGTCCACCCCGCGGTGGACCCATCTCCGCCCGCTATCCGCCCAGGAATCGACCCAGGATCTGGCGGACCGTCGGATCACTGTGTTCGCAGCCATCTTGCTAATGGTCAGCTAGAAGCACAGTAGTCCGCTACGGCGTCGACTTGGCTCTCGTCCCGAGATGAGATCCGGGCGAGTCGTGCGTGGTGTGCTGGTCGATCACGAGGAGGACCGGGTCGGGTTGGGGACCTGAGGTCCTCGCCGACCGGGCCCCCGTACGCGTGCTACATCGCGATCGCTTCGTAGACGTCGACCGCGCCGCCGATCTCGAGGACCGGGCAGCCTTTCGCGAGCTCGACCGCCGCATCGAGGCTGTCGGCCGACACGATCGAGTAGCCGGTCAGGCCACGCGAGCCGCCATCGCTGACCGAGCCGCCGGGGCCGACCGTCTTCGCGGTCCCGGTCGCCGCGCCGCCGTCCACGACGGCCGAACCCAGCTCTCCGAACCACTGACCCCACTTGGCATACTGCGCGTTGCGCTCGGCCTCGTCGGCGGCCACACCCTTCCCGCCGCTGTACGCGAACACGTAATTAGTCATCTCCTGCACCCTTTCGGTCGCGGCCGGCGCGGATGCCGGCCCTTTGATCTGATGACGAACAGCCGACGCCCAGGCGGACACGGCGGTCGATAAACCGCCGAGGTGCCGGTCTGGGCGGCCGCCGTTCGTCCAAGAGAGAAGCCCGCAGCTCGAGCCGGAAGACCAACGTGACGAGCACGGGAATTAGAGCAAGCGCCCGCAGGCGGTGACGCCACAGCCAGACCGCGCCGATCGTGGCAAGACCGGTGGTCGCGCCGAGGAACAACAGGTGCTCAGCGACGTAAGCCGGACGCGAGGTGTCCGAAGCGGTCTTCGCGTTCTGGCTTGAGAAGCAGTGCAGGCTCGGCCACCCGTGCTGCACCTGCCAGACAACATTGGGGAGCAGCAGCAGCAGAGCGATCATCAATCCCATCCAGGGCCACACGGTCGCCAGCTGGCGGCGCTCGCGGGTGAGGATGAGCGACGCGGCGAAGACGACGATCAGAAAGGCGATCGTGTACTTGGCCTCCAGGCCGAGGCCGGCGATCAGCCCGAGGACCAGCCACAGCCGCGGGTCTTGGCGCACAAGCAGACCCACGGCGACAAGCACGCCGGCGGCGGCCAAGCCGATCCAAAGCGTCGTCCTCGCCGAGTCCCGCGTTGGCGCAGCCGCATTCACCGGGACCACCCCGCGCATCACAACGTCACCCGTGGCCACGCTCACCGCCGAGCCCCGGTGTGCGATCACTCCTTCTACCCTGCCACGCCAGGACCCGTTTCATGGCGGGCTCCCCGCCGCCACCCAACGCTCGAATACGTCGACCTGCTCGGGCGGCCATGGGCCGTCACATGGCATCGTCCCGGCCCTGAGCCGCTCGGCGATCGCGTCCGCGTGAGACGCGACGTCGTAGGAGAGCATATGTGGTGGCGGGTGGATCCCAGGCTGGGAGTTCTCAAACGCGATCCGCGACCCCCACTCCAGGTACGCGGTGAACGCCGCACGGACCTCGGCGTCGCTGGGAAGCCCGGTCTCGTCGGCGCTGCGCGCGAGTAGCAGCACCCATCGAGCTCGCTGCTCGGGGTAAGCGCCTTGTCGAGATGCTGGCTGATCACGCGGTCGTACTCTCCGTAGCGCTCGCTGTAGGCCGGAGGCCCGCCAAACACCTGGCCGAGCCATGACGCGACGCGCTCGGGGTGATCGGGGGACATCTGCGAGAACAGCCCGGAGAGCAACGGTCCTGCGGGACGTGCAGCTCGTAGAAGCGGCGCGTGAGCCGCAGCAGCGCCGGGAACCCACCGGCCCACTGGAACACGGAGGCCTACTCGGGCGGGGATCGTGGGTTGTCCGCGATCGCGACGCCGAGGCCGTTGTAGCGGTCCAGCCGATCCGCGACGCGTCGATCGGATTTCGCATCCTCGAATCCGATCTGGGCGTGGGAGCCGTCGCACCACGGCTTGATGGTCGAGGTCCCGCACCGGCACAGCGCCGCGTACGGGGCGGGATCGAGCGCTACCCCGAGCCAATCTGTGATCGTGTCGACGTTGGTGAGCAGCTAGGGGCCGTTCGGCGCCGATTGGATTAACGCGGAACTCAGCGGGCGTAGGACCGACAAGCCCAGACGGCTGGCAACGCGCGCCAGCGTCGCGCGGGTCGCCTCGTCTTGCGCGCAGGCCGCCAGCGCCTCGCACCGGGCCCGAAGCTTGTCCGCTCGTTGAGCGAGGGCGCGAGCATCTTGCGCCACCCCACTGATTGAGCTCATCGCTTCGTCCCGCCCGCGAGCTCGCCGACTTGGGACAGCAGCCCGGACAACTCTTGGTCGGACACCTGGTCAAGCGGCATCGCGAGCCAGCGGTCGCGGCCCCAGCGCCGCGCTGGTCTGAGCCGCCTGTCCTGTCGCAAGAGGCCGCGCGTGCGTCCCGCGGTCGCCTCGCAGGATCAGCACGTTGTGAAGCGCGAAGATGGCGGCTCTGACTTTCAAGGTCGGCCGACCCCAGGTCGTGTCAGCCGAGGACGTCACGGCAGTCTTTGCCCAACCGTTTCGGTGGCGGTTACCTCGAGGCTGGGGTGCGCTCCGAAGTAGGCGGAGTTGGTGATGTAGAGCTCCTTGCGCTCGCCGGGTCTCGGGTCGAACGCGACAGCAGACGGGTTATCGAGGCCGTCCGCCCGTGTCGCGAGCCGCCTGACATCTCCACTCCGGGTGACGCGCACGAGCTCGCTCGCCGGGTTCTCCGCGACGTACAGGTCGCCGTTAGCGGCAAAGGCGAAGTCGTCCGCCTCGATTCCCGTGAACTCGAGGGCGACCCGCCCCGCCTCCCCATCTGGCCGGATCGGGATCGTCAGAATGTTGTCCGTCGACGTGTTCGAGACGTAGACACGGCTGTGCCGGACCTTGATGCCGTTCGCGCCTGGCAGGGGGAAGTTCATGAAACCGGCGCCGGTCGGCGCGAGCAGCGGGCTCTCGCTCCATGTGGTTGCCTGTGAGGCCCCGGGCGCCAGCCGCCAGATGACGCCGAGGTTGGAGTCCGCGATGTAGAGGTTCCCAGCCGGGTCGAACGTGATCCCGTTGGGGAACGAGCTGGTCGGTAGCGCGGCAATCCGGGTCGGGTCCGCGAAGCCGGCGAGCGGGACACGCCAGATGCCGGCGGCCGCGGGGTCGGGCGAGCGGACGGCGACGTCGAGACCGTGCGCGTGGCGGTCGATTGCCACGCCGACAGTGATGCCTCCCATGGTCGGGATCGTGAGCGTCCGCTGGGCCCCGTCAGGGGCGATGCGGCGGATCTCGCTCGCGAACGCCAGGCTGACGTAGATCGTGCCATCGCGTGCGATTGCGAGGTTCTCCGGGGTTTCGTTCGCCGCCGGATTGAACGCCACGACCGTCTGCAACGGGGCCGCGGCCGCACCCGCCGCGAACCCGAGCACCACCGCTACCGTGCCAGCCAACCGCGTGGTCACCCGCGCCAAGACGGCAAGCGAGAGAGGCCAGCGATTAGCGGGGCTGGAAGTCATTGATGCCGTGGGTCTCATCTCGGAGCTCTCCTTTTGAAAGGGTGATCGCCGGGGGCCGCTAGCGCGCTCTCCCATGCGCAACGTGGGTGAATCCTCAGGTCTCGCGTTTCTCGCTGACGGCGGTTCGAACCCGAGACGGGCAGCGAACTCGGCCGGACTCATCGCCGGGACTCCCGCGAGAACAGCCTCTCGAAAGCGGTGAACGAGTGGAGCTCGATCAGCTCGAGGCTCATGATCTTGTCTGCCAGCAGCGGCAGCTCGCCGAGTGCACTGTGCGCCGAGTCGCGTGAGCCCGCCTCAACGATCAGGACCGCGCCTGGCCCACCGGGCGAGTAGATCTCCCGGACCAACCCCTCTCGATATTGATTCCACAGCACGCCCAGCTCTTCCTGTGCGCGAGCGGCGATCGCAGCCCCGAGATCGCCGCCATCGGCCGGGCGCAGGATCGCGAGGATCTTCATAGTCCGACCCTCCGCGCGCTGAGAACTCCGGAGGCAACGGCACCTGATCGGCTTACGGTCTCGGGGACGAGCGCAGGGCCGAGCAGGGCCACCGCTAGCGCGAATGCCAGGAGCCAGAACGCCCGCGTCGATCCCGCGCCGGTGATCTCACCGGCCGAAGGCCGCCGTAGGCGCGGGATGGCGGCGTGTTCCATCGCCCGCTCGATCCCGTCAGCCGTCGGTTCTCTCGATCGCGACGACCGTGAACGGAAGCTGCGGCGCGCGACCCATCTTGTCGAGCTGACTGTTGACCACGAGTAGCCGCTCGTCGCGGACGGCGATGGCGGTCGGAAACGCGAACACGTCGCTTCGGAGGATCGTCCGGACCCTTCCCGCCGCGCCGTCCTTTTCGAGCTGGGCGACGGCGATCCGATGGCCCGCGTTGACCGCCACGTACAGGGTCGATCCGAACAGGGCCATTCCGTCGCAGTGCTGAAGCGGCCCGCCGTCTAAGGCAACTTCCTTGAGCTGGCCGGTCTGCACGCTGATCTGCCACAAGCGCCCCAGGTTCGTCTGGCAGGCCGCCAGGTGCCGGCGGTCGGGGGTCAGGACTATCCCGTTGAAATTCAGTCCCTCCGCCCACGGGACTCCCTGCTCGGCGAGGTCGACCCACGGCTCAATCACCAGCGGCTCGCCCGCGACTCTAAACAGCAGCGAGATCAACGAGTCGGTCACATACGCCTCGCCAGCGGGGCCGAACGCGATGTCGTTGACGCACGACGGACGCGCGCCCACGTCGAGCCGGGCGATCAACGAACGACTCGCGAGGTCATACACGTGAAGCGTTCCCTCGTATCCGCCTGCCGCCCACAACCTTCCGTGGGCGTCGACCTTTACCCCGGCGACCGACTTGCGCTCGTCCGCTCCAGCCGGCGACCACACCTCCACTTCGGCAGCGCCGCGGAGACGGTACAGCGCTCCGTCCGCAAGGCTGCCGACATACGCGTCGCCGCTCGCCGGATCGACGCCGACGCTCTCGGGGAACACCGCCTCGCCGGGAAGCTCGAAGGTCTGAACCGCTGATTTTGTCGTCTCGCTCGGCACGCTCGATCACGCTGGTCCAGGCGCCAGTGTCGCCCCACCTTGCGCTCAAGTCCAAGACAGGTTGCCCGACGATCAGTAGATTGCGTCTATCGAACGCCTGGACCTGCGGTTGGTGGAGTACTTCGTGACCGTCGCGGAGGAGCTTCATTTCGGCCGTGCCGCCGAGCGCTTGCACATCGCACAGCCATCGCTGAGCCACCAGATCCGCCGACTGGAGCAGCAGTTGGAGGTGACGCTGCTGAACCGGACAAGCCGCCGCGTCGAGTTGACACCCGCAGGGCGCGTGCTGCTGACGGAGGGGCGCCGGCTGCTGAAGCAGTCAGAGCGGGCGATCGGGCTCACCCGAGCCGCGGAGTCAGAGCACTTGACGATTGGCTTCTACGGGTCTGCCGCCAACGCCTGGCTACCCCGCCTCCTGCGCGCCTTCACCGAAGGGCACCCAAACGTCCACGTGTCTGTCAAGGACCTCCTCCTGGGCGGAATCGAGGACATCCTCGACGGCAGCGTCGACATCGCCTTCACACGTCTCCTACCCGGCCAAGCCGGCGTCGAGATCGAGGTCATCGCCCGCGAGCCGCGGCTCGTCGCGGTCCCCAACACGCACCCGCTAGCCGACCGCGACTCCCTCACCTTCGACGACCTGCGTAACGAGAGCTTCATCACCAACCCCGTCATCGACGCGCAGGGCCCGCCCGTCAGATGGCTCGCCGAGCAAGCCCGGCACGGACTCCCGGGACACGTCGCCGCCGAAGCCGCTAGCGTCCAGGAGATCCTCACCCTAGTGGCCACCGGACGCGGAATCAGCCTCGTGCCCGCCTCCGTGGTCGACCACTACCCACGCGCAGACGTCAACTACATCCAAGTCACCGACGCCGACCCCGCCGTCGTATCGCTGGCATGGCAACCCGGAGCGGACCGTCCAACCGTCGACGCGTTCATCGAAACAGCACGGCATCTGGCCAGCACAACATGAGAACTCTGCCGACCCGTCCACACATCCCGGTCACGACTCACGCCGGCGACGACGCTTCCCTGATGGCCACAACCGAGGAACGGTCAGAACCCCAGTGTCCAGACACTCCCGGGGTCGTCGTCTTCGCCGAGAATCGCGGATCGGTGGATGCGTTCACGCTGCCGGAACGGCTGCTGCTCCGGACCGGTCACGATCCGAAGCGGCAGCGACGATCTCGTGACCGCAGTGTAGGGTCGGCGGGAGGCTTGCGGGGATTGCGCGGCATCGCCGACTGTTCCGCGCTTGCCTCCCGCCGCCGCATCGAATCGGGTAGGGGCCAGGCTCGCCCTGGCCCCTCCCACACCACCCGGCATGCGGGTCCGCACCGGGCGGTTCGCTCAGCATTCCCGGAAGCGGCGGTAGGGGTCGAGTGAACCCTTTCAGGCCTGTGGTCTTGTGCCAGTAGGTGTTGGGCAGCGCGCGTTGGAGTGGCCAGGATCCGGCGACGCGCCAGTAGCCCTTCTGCGACGCCGCCCAGGAGCGGGCGTCGTGGTCGGGGATACCGAGCGTGCGGAGGTTCCGGTAGCGCGTTTGTGGGCGCTTCCACTCTTTCCAGCGCACCTGTCTGAGCCTGCGGCGCAGCCATTTGTCGAGCTGCTCGAACGGCAGGATGGTATCGGCGAAACGCGAAGTACGCCGGTCCATCCGACCGTGAAGCGGTTGATCTCTTTGATCCGCCGCTCCATCGAGACGCCCCAGTTGCGCGTGGTCAGCTGACGGATTCGATCCTCGGCTCGTTTGAGAGCCTTCGGAGCGACCGTCACGCCGATCCTTGCCGTCCCGGTCGCGGAAGAACTGGAACCCCAGCAGGGGTCGTTCGACCGCGGGGGCGACCGCCGACTTCTGTCGGTTGACGCGCAGCTTCAGGCGCTGCTCGATGTATTGCGTGACGCTCTCCATGACACGCTGTCCCGCGCGCTCGCTTTAGACGTAGATACGTCCGTCGTCGGCGTAGCGCACGAACCTGTGCCCTCGCTTCTCCAGTTCCCAGTCGAGGTCGTCGAGCATGACGTTTGAGAGCAGCGGCGAGAGCGGAGACCCTTGTGGGGTTCCCTCCTCGCTCGCGTGCACCAGCCCGTCAGCCATGACGCCCGCTTCCAGGTAGGCGCCGGATCAGCCGGAGCACCTGCTTGTCGTGGACCCGTCTGGCGACCCTGGCCATCAGAGCGTCGTGCTGAACGCGATCGAAAAACGAGTCGAGATCAAAATCGACGCACCACGCCGCGTCATCAGCGATGAACTGGCGTGCCCGCTCGACAGCATCATGCTGCGAGCGCCCCGGGCGAAACCCGAAGCTGTGGGGATGGAACAGCGGATCAAAGACAGGCGTGAGCACCTGCGCGATGGCCTGGCAGATCAACCGATCCACCGCAGCCGGCACCCCCAACATCCGCAGACCACCCGAGGGCTTGGGGATCATCACCCTCCGGACGGGCTGCGGCCGGTAGGTGCCCGCCTCGAGCTGCGAGCGGACCTCCGACCAGTGGTCTGTGAAGCCATGGCCGCAGCTCCTTGGTGCTCATCCCGTCGATGCCTGGGGCACCGGCGTTCTGCTCGACGCGTCTGAGCGCCTCGGCGAGGTTGTCGCGGGATAAGAACTGCTCCCACAAACTCGCCTCGGCGGGGTGAGGTGCGGTATCGCCAGGCGCCGGGGATGGACTGCGCTCTGGGCGGGGATCTTCGGGCTTCACCGTCGGACCGTCCCGCCCAGGCCCCATTGCGGGGTTGGCTGCGTTCAACATCCATCCCACGAGCACGAGCGTCCTGCGCCTCGGCTTCGCGTTCGGTCCTTCCCAGCGAGCAGTCGATCCCGCTGGTAATACGACCTCTGCTGACTTCTCCACGGCGAGCGACGCCCTCACGGGCATCGCCGTCCCTTCCCACCCGGCGAACACGCCAAGCGTGACCGGGCATCCCAGGACACCCGCGGAGATCTCCACGAGTAAGACCAGCAACCTTCATCGCACACCCACCGCGTTTACGGAACGGCCCCTTGATGACATCGGGCTTCGCCTCGTGGTGCAGACTCGCCCGGACCGCCCCGCCTTATACGCGCAGCCCACCTGACGCATCGACCGGGCCCAGATGCGCCATGTGTTCCTAGGGTCGCGACTTCGCACTCCGGCTTCCTCCCCACCCAGCCTCACGACTGAGCGGTTGCCATCGGCTTGTGGTTGGTGCCATCAACCTCCACAGGGGACTCGCACCCCCGAGCTGCTGGCCATGTCGCGCGCACACCGTGCATGCGGTTCTCCCGCACACGGCTCGTCGAAGTAGTAGCCGCGTAGCAGCGCGATGCGACGCGCGTAGCCAAGATCCTCGATTCCGGACTACAGGACCCGCTCGAACGTCACCAGGCCAACAAACGCGAGTGTCGGCAGGAGTACGAGACCGAACGCATAGAAAGCGGTGCCAACCCGGCTCGCGGTCGCGATCAATCCGAGAGCGACTAGGCCGCCGGAGACGGCGCCAAGGAAGATCGTCGCTCGGCCGGTCGACGCGGAGATCGTCGACGCCCGAGCGCCCTGAAGCGTGAAGTGCTCGGTCGTCGCAAACGTAACCGCCGCGGGCCGCGGATCCTCGCGGGGATGACCGGGCTCGATGCCTGACCCAAGGTCCGCCCCCTTCTCGCTCGTCTGATCTTCTGGCATGGCGGACATTCTTCGTTTCTTGCGCTTGCCGGCCGCGGTCCTAGCCGCGCAGCCAGCCGATGCAGCTGTCGATGAGTTCCGCGCTGCTCGCCCCATCGATGTGCCCGAGGCCGACGCGGACGTTCACGCGGACGTCCTCGCCGAGCGCGGCGGCGAAGCGTTGGGCGCCGTCAGGCGGCACGTGCAGATCGTCAGCGCCACACTCGAACAGGATCGCTGGCCCGTGCGCGTAGTTCTCGACGTGTGTCAAGGGGTCGAGGCGGTCGAAGAACCACTGCGCGGAGGCGTCCGCGTCGCCCTGCGGCAGCACGCGTGAAGGGTCGCGGATGTCGCGCATCCCGGGGCGGGTCCAATCCGGCGTGGCGACGATCGCGGCCACACGGGTCACGCGGCGATCGAGGCCGGCTAGCGTGACCGCGACGTCGCCGCCCATCGAGGTGCCGCCGGCGACGACGGGCCCGCCGCCGAGGTGGTCGATGACGCGCAGGCAGTCGAGAGTTGTCTGGCCGATGATCGGCCACATATGACGCCGGAGTTGGTGAGCACGCGCGCGCGAATCTCGTCGGCGGACTCGCTGCCGCGCTCGCCGTGCTGCCAAGGATCGAGACTCACGGCGCGAAACCCGGCGCCAGCCAGCGACTCGAGCACGGGGCGCATGTCGTCCTTCGTCATGCCCAACGGCGGTACCCACAGCGCCAGCGGCGCCCTCTCGCGCCCGACCAGCGGGAGGCGCTCTCGACGTGCGTCGTGTTCCCGTCGCGCTCGACCGGGACGTCGATACCTTTGATCTCTTGGACGTCGGCGGTCATGGTTGGGTCTCCTGTGTAGGCGACGAGGACGCGAACAGCCGATACGACCCCACCTCACTGGACCCCTGGACGGCGGGCGGGACCGGAGCCTCTTCGGTCTCTTCGGAGATGTGGATGAAGGTGACGCTGTCGGCGAGCCGCAGGACGGCGTGGCCCGCCCAGAGGCGGCAGACAGCAGGACCGTCTCAAGTCGCGACGGCCAGCATGTCTCTTCGTGTGACTCATGTTTCGTAGCTCGGGATGTAGGTGAGGATCACCGAGCCGTTGCTGAGCTTGCGGACATCCGAGAGCGCGAGCTGCACGGACGAGGTGTCGATGTCTTCGAACAGACGCTGGCCGGTGTGGACCACGACCGGCATGACCCACACGCGGACCTCGTCGACGAGACCTGCGCGCAGGAGCGTGTCGTCGACACGGCTGGTGCCGTACTTGATCAGGTCCTTGCCCGGCTCGGCCTTCAGCCGCTCGATCGCCCCGACGATGTCCGGTCCGAGCAGGGTGGCGTTCCACGTGACCTCGCTAAGCGTCCGCGAGGCGACGTACTTGGGCATCGCGTTGATCCGGTCGACGTACGGGTCGCCGGTACGGGGACCCCAGAACGCTAGTACCTGCTCGTAGGTGACCCGGCCCATGACGAACGCGTCGTGCTTTTCCAGTTCCTCGATGGCCAATTGCCTGGACTCCCCGTCGAACGGGGACCAGAGTTCCGGCGACCCCATTACTCCGTCGAGAGAGACGAGCGTGGATTCAATGAGCTTGCGCATGGGTTTCTCCAATCGCTGGTTTGTGTTCGGGTGTGAGGCTCGGGTTGTGTGGTTGGTTAGCGGGTGGCGGCGAGCGCCGGTTGGGGGTCGCGGACGCTCGCCTTTGCGGCGGCGGTCGGGACCTCTTCGCGGCGGACGAGCGCGAAGATCGCCGGAATGGCGAGCAGGCCGATCCCGCCGAGCACCCAGAGCGCCTGTTGGAACCCGCCGGTGAGGGCCGCGGGGGCGGCGTGGCCGGCGTGAAGCAGCGCTTGGGTGTGGCTCGCGGCGACGCTCGAGGCGATCGCGATCCCGATCGCGCCGCCGAGCTGCTGGCTGGTGTTCAACAGTCCGGACGCGAGCCCGGCCTGGTGCTCTTTCACGCCGGCGAGCGCGGCGATCGAGATCGGGATGAACGCAAACGCGGTTCCCGCGCCGGCTACGACCATCGGGCCGGCGAGGTTGGCCAGAAAGTGTCCGTGGACGGGCACCTGGGTGGCCCAGATCGCCCCAGCGCCGATCATGGTCATCCCTGCCGCCATCACGATCTTGGTGCCGCCGCGGGTCACCAGCGCCTGCGAGAGGCCGGCGAGCGCGATCGAGGTCAGCGACGCGGCCAGCCAGGCGAGCCCGGACTGGAGCGCGCTGTAGTGCAGCACCTGCTGCATGTACAGGGTGCCGACGAAAATGAACGCGTAGAAACTGCCGCCCAGCAGCAGGCCCGCGGTGTTCGCACCGGCGAGCGTGCGCAGCCGGAAGATCGACAGCGGCAGGATCGGATCGGTGACCCGGCGCTCGATCAGCAGGAACGCGCCGAGCAGCACGGCTGCCGCAGCGAGCACGCCGACCGTCCGCGTGGCGCCCCAGCCGTACTGCGGTGCCTGCGAGATAGCGTCCACGAGCAGCACCAGCCCGCCGGTGCCGGCGAGCGCGCCGGCAGCGTCAAACTTGCGTCGCACCGCCTCTAGCCGGCTTTCGGGCACGATCCGCGGCGCCAACAGCAGCGCGACCACGCCGATCGGGACGTTGAGGTAGAAGATGTACTGCCAGCCGGCGTACCGGGTCAAAAGGCCCCCGGCGATCACTCCGACGGTCGCGCCGCCCGCGCCGAGCCCGCCCCAGATTCCGAGGGCCTTGTTGCGCTCGGCGCCCTCTTGGAACATGTTCATCACGATCGACAGCGCTGCCGGCAGCATGATCGCTGCTCCGATGCCCTGGACCGCCCGGGCGCCGACCATGAAGCCGGCATCGGTTGCCAGCGCAGCGGCCAGCGATGCGGCGCTGAACAGCCCGAGCCCAAGCATCAGGATGCGGCGGCGGCCGAGCAGATCGGCGGCCCGGCCGCCGAGGAGCAAGAACCCACCGAACGTGAGCGCGTACGCGGTCACGACCCATTGCAGGTTGGTCTGGGAGAAGTGCAGGTCGCGGCCGATTGTCGGCAGCGAGACGTTGACGATCGTCAGATCGATGACCGTCATGAAGAACGACACGGCCAGCAGCGCGAACGCCCGCCAGCGATTGATATGGGGTGAGTGGGACGTCATCAGACCTCCAGTCGGTTTCGCCGCCCGTTTTGGCGGCTTCACAGAGGACGTCGCATCACCGCGCCCGATTTGGACGGCCGCGGCGAGAAACCGGGAACGGCCCGCTCGCCAGCGTCGACCAGCGTTCGCTCGGGGAGCCGCGACCGGTGTTCGCTCGCGAGCCGGCGCCGTTAGTCGGCGGCGAGCGTCGACAGCCGCCGGTGCAGCTCGGCCCGCTCGACCTTGTTGGCGCTGAGCGCGATCGCGCGCTCGTACGCGCGCGCGGCGGCCACTGGGTCGCCGGCTCGCCGGAGCAGGTCGGCGTGTGCTGCGTGCAGCGGCTGGTAGCGCTCAAGTGCAGGATCGGCCAGCAGCGGCTCGAGCAGCTCGAGCCCGGCCTGCGGTCCGACGGCGAACCCGACCGCCGCCGCGCGGTTCAGCTCGACGACGGGCGAGGGTGCGATCTCGCCGAGGGCGCGGTACAGCTCCGCGATCTGCTCCCAGTCCGTTGTGCCCGTGTCCGCCCCGCGGACATGGACGGCTGTGATCGCGGCTTGCAGCTGGTATTGGCCCGGGTGCCGGAACCGCATCGCCCGGTCGAGGGCCTCGAGCCCCTCGCCGAGCCGCTCGCGATCCCACCGTGAGCGGTCCTGCTGGCCGAGCGGGAGGTAGCGGCCGTCAGGCGCCACGCGCGCGTCGCGACGAGCGTCGTGCAGGAGCATCAGCGCCAGTAGTCCCCAAACGTCGGCCTCGTCGGGCATCAGTTCGCACAGCAGCCGCGCGAGGCGGATCGCCTCGTCGCACAGCTCGGCCCGCACCAGTCGCTCGCCCTCGGTCGCCGAGTAGCCCTCGTTGAAGATCAGATACAGCACTCGGAGAACGCCGCGCAGCCGGTCGGGCAGCTCCTCGTCGTCGGGCACCCGGTAGGGGATCCGTGCATCGGCGATCTTGCGCTTGGCGCGGACGATCCGCTTGCCCATCGTCGGCTCCGCCACCAGGAACGCGCGCGCGATCTCACCGGTCGTGAGCCCGCCGAGGGCGCGCAGCGTCAACCCCACCCGCGCCGGCAGGTCGAGCGCCGGATGGCAGCAGGTGAAGATCAGCCGCAGGCGGTCATCGACGATCGCGCTGTCCTCGTCCGCGTCGGGGTGCTCCTGGCGATCGAGCCGCATCAACTCTGCCAGCCGATCGGCTCGATCGGCCACCGACCGGTTGCGGCGCATCCGATCGATCGCCCGCCGCCGCGCGGCGACCGTGAGCCACGCGCCCGGCCTGGCGGGGACGCCGTCTCGCCGCCACGCGCTGACCGCGTCAGCGAACGCGTCCTGCACGGCGTCCTCTGCCAGCTGAAAGTCGCCCACATGTCGGATCAACGTCGCCAGCACCGCCGCGCGCTCCGCCCGGAACGCCGCTGCGATCGCGGCGCCGACCGGATCGGGGCTCGCGCGGCGTGGCGGCTCCGGAGAGCTCAAGACGCGCTGGCGCTCCGATCGGGCCGCGGGATCTCGTCATCGGCCACGATCGGCCGCACCTCGACCGACCCGTAGCGCGCCCACGGCAGCCTCGCAGCGTGCCTGGTCGCCTCATCCAGATCGGCGCAATCCAGCACGTAATAGCCAGCCAGCACCTCCTTCGTCACCGCGAACGGACCATCGGTCAACTCGGTCTCGTCAGCCCGGACGCGCACCGTCGTGGCGCTCTCGACCGAATGAAGCGGCGCGTGCGCGACCAACACACCCGCGTCCCGCAGACTCGCGTTCACCTGATCCCACAACGGCATCTCCGCCCACCGCTGCGCCCGCTCAGCCTCATCAGCAGACTCGGACCCATAAAGCAACAGCATGTACTCCGGCACGGTCGCCTCCTATCGGTACGGCCGCACGATACGCGGCCACTACCCCTACGTCGCCACCCACCAGCCGATTTGGACAGCGCCGAGGCAGGTGGAGGCTTTCCCCATCTCCAATCGCCGTTGTCGTAGCGGAAGCAAACCGAACGGCGGAGGCAACGATGGATGCCACCAACAGCGATTGAGCGGGACGCGTCGCTGGGTAACGAGGAGCGCGCGCGGCGACGTTTCGCCCGACGCCGCCGCAACGTCGTCGTGACCGAGCAGGACTCGGTCCACGCCAGCGCGAGAGGGGCACAGCAAGATCGTGATCCCGCCGAATCTGCTCGCGTGACTCTGCTGCTCGGGACGAGGGGGAGCGTCTGGTCCGGCCGATGGCTCGTGCTGCTCGCCGCGCGAGCAGAAGTCGCGACATTCGCGTCGTGCCGCGAAAGCAGGCCAGCAACCGCTCCGTGGAAATGGTCTCGCAAATCGACAAGACCGGGCCTCTCGACCTTGCCGCGTAGGGCCTCACAAGCACAGTCCCACAGACCTCGTTTCACGAACGACGAGCACTGGCGGCGGCGTCTGGCGCACCGTCATTCGCTTCTGCTTCGGCCTGGCGGGGTGGTAGAGCAGCAGTCCAGACGTCGTGCCGGATTGGCGACCGAGCAGCCGTCTCGTTTCCTTTTCGAGATCGGCGTGGGGTCGACTTCGGCCTAGAGGTCGTAATCGGTAGGCAGGCTGGTCCTCGGCTATGTTGACGCCCTCGCCGATGCGCCTCGCGAGCCGAGGTGCACAGCGCGTTCGCGCTGCATGGCCGCGCTTCTGCTGTCACGAAATAGCAGGCACGTCGCCGCCCGATCTGTGGCGGTCGAGCACTTCTGCCTCAGCGGGACCGCCCTATCAGAGCAGCAGCCGGGCCGACACGCCTGCGTCGACGACGGAGCGGAAGCCACGACTGGGCGCCTCAGAGTTCCGCTTGGGCCCGATCGTCAGCAGCCGACCTGCCAGCAGGCGGACCGCCGCGTGCTCGGTTTCCGCCTTGGCGCGTCTCTCGTGGGCTGCAGGAGAGACCCGAGTTGCCGGCGTAGCAGGTTCGCCGGGCGAGGCCGGCGACACGCCTGGTACTCGCGCGGAGGAGAAGCGAGCCGGGTCGCCGCAGAAGTCCGCGCCGCGTCCTCCTCGGACGTGGCAAGCCGCCGGCCTGGCGCGCCTTCAAGTGATTGTGCGAGAGGCCCCAGCGGGGCCTTTCGCGACCGCGCCGAGCAGGACGTCGGCCATCTAAGCGACATCTGGGGAGAGTCCGAGGTCCTCGCACGTCAGGCGGAAGCCGAGCGAGCGGGTCGCACCAAGGCGCTCGTAGTAACCCTCGGTCCGAGTCCGTATGTCGAGTCGCAGCCCTCCCGCGCGCTTGAGGCCCTCGCGCAGGAGCCGGAAGCCGAGCCCGACTCCTCGCCAGTGCCGGTCGATCAGGAGCATCGAAACGTGGGCCTGAATGAGCCCATCCGACTGGACCTGGACCGCGCCGACAACAGGCCCGCCCACGGTCGCAACCAGCGTCGTCACGCCTGGCGCGGTCAGCGCGCGGTAGGTCCGCTCTACATCGTCTGTGTACTCGGTCCAGCCCTCCGCCGCGACCAGCGCGATCAACCCATCCAGGTGAGCTCGAGCGAACGGTTCAATCGAGGCCTCGGTCATGCGGCGTTGGGCGACTCGGCGAACGCGATCGCGTTCCCATCCGGATCGGTGACCTTCAGGTGGCGAACGCCATTCGAATAGGTCGCGAGCGGTTCGTGCTCGATGTGCTCGGCGGCGAGACGCTCAAGGAGCGCGTCAAGCCCAGCTACACCGAGCGTGATGCGCCGGTTGCCGGCCTGTGTCGCGTTCGGCTCGATGAACAGCGTGGCGTGCTCGTCGATCTCCCAGAGGATCTCGTCGAGGACACGACGGTCCGGGGGCCGCCCGAAGAACCGCGTGTACCAGTCGATGCTGACATCCAGATCGGATACCGCGACGCCAGCGAAGAGGTCGGTGATCGCGCTCATCTCAGGACTCGCCTCCATTTCGTGATTCGGTGTCTCAGAGAACAGACCGCGGGAACGCCTGGAGTTCATCGATCACCCCGACCAGGAGTCGAAGGTGTGCTGGCGGGGCTGGTGCTCCCGCGTGATCGCGGGCGTCTTCCGACGTCGCACCAGACGCCCGCAAGGGACGAACGCCGGGCAGCGGGATCGGCGGCATTTGCCCCGGCTCTAACTGCTGCTACGGGCCGCGCCGGAGCTGAAGCAGAACTCGACTCCTTACGCTCGCGTGGGCGACAGAGATGGCAGCCACGGCTGAGTACCGCAGAGTTCCGCTTCGACACAATCGTTAGCGGCGGACCTGTTAGCAGGCGGACCGGGGCGTGCTCGGTTTCCGCGCGATGCGGGGCGCCCGGCATCACGCTCGAGATGCTCGTCGTGTAGCCATAGCAGGGCTCGCGCGCCCGTCCGGGCAGGGTCCGGTGAGCAGCGATGGCTCGCAACTCGTAGTTCCGCCATCGAGGTGAAGGTGGCCAGCGCTACCGGCCTCGGGTGGGGTCGTCGTGGGTGTGAGCCCCGATCTTCCGTCCCTGGGTCGGGTCGTGGCCGGGGTCAGCCCCGATTCTCCGTCCCTGGGTCGGGTCGTCGTAGGGGTCGGGGCCGAGCTTGCGTCCCTGTGTGACGTCGTCGAAGGGATCCGATCTGATCTGGCGTCCCTGCGTGGGATCGTCATATGGCTCGGAGCTGATCTTCCTTCCTTGCGTCGGGTCGAGCGAGCGAGCGCCTGACTCTTGACGGGCTCCCCCCGGCAAGTCTGGGACGGGCGTCGGCCATCTTTCGCTCTCGTGGGGCCGCGGCCGGACGTTCGGGGCGATGGCGGTGTTCATGATGGGTCGTCTCCTTGCGCTATGCGGTTGGGTTTGATGCTTCGGTCTGTGGGTTTGGGCGGGACCGCTCGTAGGAGGATGTGGAGCGCTGGGGTGAGGTCACATCACCCCGACCACAGTCACCCTGCTGTTAAGGGCCACGCGCGCCTAGAGCAACTCAGCCCCTCGGCGGCCCGACCCAAAAAGCCGATCGCCAGAGCGGCATCCGCTCCTGCCGCAGCACGAGCTCTCGTCGCGGTGGGTCGGACCGTCGACGGTCCCCTAAGCTAAGTCGCCGGGATTGGCATCGGCCGTCACGCCGCTTGCGGCGCGGTGTCCCGGAGTCCGATCCGTTCGTACAGGCGCCGCAGCGGACGCGGCGCCCACCAGTTGGCCGATCCCAGCAGTTCCATCAGCGACGGGACCAGCAGCGCCCGGACGATCGAGGCGTCGAGCAGTACGGCGAGTGCGGTGCCGATCCCGAGTTCCTTGATGAACACGATCTGGGAGGTCGCGAACGCCCCGACGGCGACGGCGAACAGGAGGGCGGCACTGGTGACGATCCGCCCGGTCCGTTCAAGCCCCAGCGCCACTGCCTGCGAGTTCGGCGCGCCCGCGTCGTGCGCTTCCTTGATCCGCGCCAGCAGGAACACGCCGTAGTCGGTGGCGAGCCCAAAGCCGATCGCGAACAGCAGGATCGGCTGAGTGGAGTCGAGCGCGCCGACGCTGTGGTAGCCGAGCAGCCCCTGGAGGTTGCCGTGCTGGAAGATCAACACCAGGATCCCGAACACAGCGCTCAGGTTCAGGGCGTTCATAGCGATTGCTTTGACTGGCAGCACGACCGAACCGGTCATCAGGAACAAGACGATGAGCGTGGCGGCGATCACGATCGCCAGCGCCACCGGAAGATGGACGCCGAGGCTGTGCTCCAGATCGAGGTAGGACGCTGTCTCTCCGGCGACGCCGAGGTAGTAGGGCGTGTGGATCGCGCGCACGTCACGCACGAGCTGTTCAGTGCTGCCGGTCAGCGGCCCGTGCACCGGTGCGACCTGGAGCAGCGATGTTCCGCGGCTCGCCGGCTGCGCGGGTCCGACCGCCGACACATCCGGCAGTCCGGCAATCCGGTCGCTGAGCGACCGCACTGCCGATGAGGACGCGGGCTCCCCGACGGCTACCTCGAGCGGTGTGGTGCGGTTGGGCGGAAATTGCGAGTCGAGCGCGATCTGCACCTGGTGGGCGCTTGCGCTCGGGGGCAGCACCCGCGCGTCGGCGCTGATGAACCTGACCTGGGTCAAGAACGGGATGCCAAGCGCGATCAGCAGCGCGGCGCTCGCGACCGCGACCTGCGCCGGCCGCCTGGTGACGAACCGCGCGAGGCGATACCAGGCGCCGCTGTGGGCGGGCCGCGCGTCGCGCTCGGCGGCGCGCCGCAGCCGCTGCGGTGAGAGCGCGTTGACGCGCGGGCCGAGCACCGCGAGCAGCGCGGGCAGCACCGTCAGCGCTAGCGTCGCCGCCAGCAGTGCCACGATCGCGCCCGCGATCCCCATCGAGTACAGGAACGACTGCGGGAAGATCATGAGTGCGGCCACCGAGAACGCGACCGTGACCGAGCTGAACAGCACGGTGCGTCCAGCGGTCTGGAGGGTCCGGCGCAGTGCGTCGACGCCGAACCCGTCCCTGGCGGCTTCCTCGCGGTAGCGCGAGACGATGAACAGGCTGTAGTCGATCGCCAACCCGAGTCCCAGCCCAGTCGTCAGGTTCAGCGCGAACACATTCAGGTCGGTGAATGTCGAGACGAGCCGCAGGAGGAAGAACGTGCCGACGATCGCCAGTCCGCCGAGCAGCGGTGGCAGCAGTGACGCCACGACCGATCGGAAAAAGATCAGCGACAGCAGGAAGATGAGCGGGAACGCGAGCAGCTCGGCGTGCGCCAAGTCGTTGCCCACTTGCGTGTTTACCTGCGCATTGGCGATCGCGTCGCCGCCTAGCTTGACGTCGTGCTGGGAGGAGAAGCGACTCTCGATCAGCTTGGCATCGTTGGATATCTGCAGGTCCGACCGAGCCTTGAAATACGCGACCACGTATGTCGAGCGCCCGTTGCGCGCCACCATCGCTGGGTCGTGCGTGGTGTAGAAGCTCTGAACGCTCGCCACGTCGGGCTGCGCCCCGAGCTCCGCCGCGACGCTTTGCACTCGCTGTCGGACGGCGGGACTGCGCACGTCACCGCTCGAGACGAGCGCGACCACGCCGGGATCGATCTGGCGTCCGGTCGCCGCCTGGAAACGGTTCTTCGCCTGGACGCTCTGCGTGGCCGGGTCATCGACGCCGTACGGACTCAGGTGCTTTGACACCCCGGCGCCGAACACGGCGGCGACCACGGCCCCAACCACCGCGAGCATCAGTACGCGGCGGCCGTTGGCGTATGCGAATGTCGCGAGCTTCTCGAACATGGCGATGCCCTCTCTCTGTCGTATCTGCTGATGCGCGCGCGCCCTCGTCAGGCGGGCACGACCGTCTCCACCAAGCCGGTGACCACGTCGTACACGTGGCCGGACACCGCCACGCGCTCCGGGATCGCGCGAAGCGAGCGGAGGCGCTCAACGTCCCGCTTCACGGTCGCTGTGGGGTCGAGAATCGCGTGCTCACGCAGGGTCGTCTCGTCGGCGCCAATGCGCTCGGCGTAGCGGCGACGGAAAGTAGCGTCGGCGAACGCTCCGCTTCCGCACTGCGTATGGTGGATCACAGCGACCTCGAACAGCGGGCCGTCGGGCAGGACGTTCTCGGCGATCTGGCCGATGAAGGCGACGTCGTTGATCACCTCCGCTGTGACTCGGCCGCCGACGTTACGGACGACTATGGCGTCGCTGAGGTCGAGGCCGAGGAAGTGGGCCGGGTCGACGCGCGGGTCGAGGCACGTGACCACAAACAGGCCCAGCCTTGGAAACACGGCGGCGTCTCGGTGCCCGCCTTCGGCGGCGAAGACGCGGTTGCGCTCGAGCGCGGGACCTACATGGGCGGACATTTCGATTCGGTCATCGGCTTGCATGGCTGAGTTGCACTCCTCGTGCGTCGCGTTCATGTCACGGCATGAGGATGTGGCCGCCTGGGGTGAGCTGACATCACCCCGACCACAATCACCCCGGTGTGAGGCGACGGCCGGCTAGAGCAGTCCGAGGTCTCGGCCGCGCGCGACGGCGTCGCGTCTGCTTGACACACCCAGCTTTTGGTAGATGCGCCTGGTGTGCGTCTTGACCGTGTCGCGGGAGATGCCCAGCTCGTCCCCGATCTCCCTGGTCGACAGGCCCGTTGGGAAAAGCCCCAGCACGGCCTGCTCCCGCGCTGTCAGCTCGTCGATGACGACTGGTCTGGGGCCCGATACATCGACTACGAGTCGTAGCGCGCTTTCCGCCCGCTCCACCAGTCGCGGTGCGAGCGTGCCGGGCTCGGGACAGCGTGAGAGCAGCTCACGCGCTTCGAGCACAAGCTTGCGTGCTCCGCGGCGATCGCCGAGCTCGCGCAGCAGCTCGGCAAGTGTCGTCAGTGCGTACGACCACTCGACGAGGCCGGCGCCGCGCCGAGCGAGGCCGACCGCGCGCTCGAGCTCGGCCCGTGCCTCGGTTGACCGCCGTTCGTGACGGAACAGCCGTCCGCGTGCGACTTGGGCTGATGTGCAGATCCAGTACTCCTCCAGACCATTTGCGCGGACCACAGCGAATGCGGCTTCGATCTTGGTGGAGCATCCCCGCCAGTCCCCGCGATCGGCGGCGATGAGGGCGAGCCGTCCGAGCGAGAGCATCGACACGATGAAGTTCCTCGAGCCGCCGAGCTTCAACGCCATGTCGAACAGTGCTTCGGCGTCGTCGTTGGCATCGAAGAATCGCGCTGAGGTGCCTAGCACACACGCCGCGAGTGAGTGCCAGACGGAGCTCCCATCCAGAGGCGCGAGTCGCCCAGCCAGCTGCTCGGCCTGACGCATGTCGCCGAGCAGCTGCCATGCCGCGGAGCGAACGACGGTTAGCTCCTCCCCCAACTCCGCGTCATCACCCGGGTTGTTTGTCGGCGCCTGCCTAGCCAGGTCCACCCACCTCAGGACCTCAGCCCGCTCGCCGACTGTCAGTGCGGTCCTCGCCTGGACCAGACACAAGCGGCCGTCGTTCACGATATAGCCGCGGGGGAGCTGGTCCATCCACCGCGCGACCGTTTCCCGCTGGCCGGCGTTCGTGAACGCCAGCCAGTGAGCGTCGATCAGCTCGGAAGCCGCGTCGAGCTCTCCAGCAGCCGTCAGGTGTCCGATCGCCTCGGACACCATCCCGGCCTCGAGAAACCAACGCCCGGCCAGACGATGAAGATCAGTCGCGCTCCCCGGCTGTCTGCGCTCGAGCTCGTGGCGCAGCAACTCGCCGAACAGCTGGTGGTACCGATACCACTCATGCCTTGGGTCGAGGGGAATCAGGAAGTAATTCGCACGCTCGATCCGGTCAAGCATCGCCCTGCTCTCGGGCGCGCCCGTGACGGCGTCGCACAGAGGGGCACAGAACTTGTCGAGCACGCTCGTGTGAAGCAGGAAGTCCACCTCCAGCTCGCCTTGCTCACGGAGCACCTCAGCTGCGAGATAGTCGACCACCCGGCGATCGCTGCCAGTGAAGGACGCGACGAAGCTGCTCGCATCGTCTCGCCCGCGCATCGACAAAACGGCCAGATAGAGGCCGGCTGCCCAACCCTCGGTGCGGTCGTGCAAGCGCTTGACAGTGTCGGGGGTCAGGCCGAGGCCATGCACGTCATTGAGCATCAACTCCGTTTCTGAGGGTGAGAAGCGCAGCTGCACAGCATCGATCTCCTTAAGCTGCGCCCGCGCGCGCAGCCTGCCGACCCGGAGCGGCGGCTCCACGCGTGAAGTCATCACGATCCGCAGCGTGGCCGGCAAATGCTCGATGAGCGAAGCCATGCCTGCGTGGATCCGCTCGTCTGCGATCGCGTGATAGTCGTCGAGTACAACGACGAGCTGCTCCGAGGCGTCGGCGAGCTCGTTGATCAGCGCGGGGAGAGCCTCTGCAGCGAGGTTGACGCTGGGCGCACGCAGCATCGCCAGCGAGGCTTCTCCGATGACGGGCACCACGCAGCGCAGGGCCTCGATCACGTACATCCAGAACCTCGCGGGGTCGTTGTCGTCCGCTTCCAACGAGAGCCAGGCCACCGGATGCTCTTCCCGGGCGGATGCGGCCCACTGCGCCACGAGCATCGTCTTTCCGCTACCAGCGGGACCGTAGACCAGCGTGAGCGGTCGCGACAGGCCCTCAAAGAGTGCGTCGATCAGGCTTTCACGGACTACGAGGCGAGGAGAGGCAGGGACAACGAGCTTCGTCCGCAGGAGCGGAGCACCCAAGTCATCGCCGGCGACCGCCACAAGCTCAAAGTATTCCGTGCGGAACGCCTTGCGACCGCCCGGGCGTGACGGCTGGGACGCATCTGCTCAGACGGTGGTCGGTGGCCGAGCATCACGGCTGGGCCAGACGTGACCCGTTCGGGGTACAGCGGCACCCTTACCACGCTGATACGAAGCAGGTCTCGGGCGGGCGTAGGGTCGCCAGCCCTGAGTTTCGCCAGGCTAGGGTTCGACGGCGGGTCGGCCCCGGCCAGTGCATTCGACCCGCCGCGTTCGGACTAACCGCTGATCCCAAGCCCGGCGCTTGCGGAGATCACTGGCGACGGGCGGCGATGAACGGTGTCGATGATCTCGGAACTATCAATGCCTTGCAGGTAGACGCTTGTGATCCCGAGGTTCGCGTGTT
>CAWDJM010000017.1:0-810134 GCA_963802655.1 uncultured Solirubrobacterales bacterium
CCCCGGGCACATCGCGAGCCTGCCGGCGCTGGGCACGTCGGTCACGGTCAGCGGCCTGCAGGGACTGCTCACGCGGGCGAGCGTGTTCAGCCCGGACACGGTGCGCACCACGGCTGCGGTGCAGCGGCTGACCGGCAACCGGGCGCAGCTGATCGACCCCAGCTCCCCCACCCCGTGGCTCGCCCAGGCGCCGAGCCGTCGCTCACGATGGCGGTGGTTGGGCTGTTCGTCGGGTTCCTGGTGCAGGTGATCGGCGGCTCGAGCAACCTGTTGCAGGCGCTCGGGATCGCCGGCGGGATCGCGGTCACCCAGGGCGTGCTCACCCGCCAGCAGGCGTTCTCGCCCAAGACGATCGCCCTGGCCCAGCTGAAGTCCTCGTCGGGGATCGCCGGACTGATCGCCCCCAGCTCGTCGGGCGGGCTGTCCGGGATGCTGTTCAAGGGAGCCGAGCTTGAGCTCGCGAGCCTCGCCCCGACAACGCCGCTCGCCGATGCGCTCGGAGCGCTCACGGGCGCGCGTCCCGCCGCCGGACACGGTCCCGCCGCTGCGCTCGCGAGCACGGGAGCGGCCGCCCTGCCGGCCGCGACGATCCGCATCGTCACCTCGCCGGGCGTCATCGTGCCGGAGCCGTCCACGGCGCCCGGCCTGATCTCGCTGTTGCAGCGCTACCGTCCCGAGGTCCGCTACGACTCGCTGGAGAGCTACTACGCCGACTCGGCCGCGGTGCTGACCGATCACCCCGGAAACCTGCTCCGCAGCCAGGACGGCACGGTGATCGCGGCCGCCGCTGCACCGGACGCCGGCACCTCCCGGCTGACGCTCGAGTTTCTGGCCGCTGGCCGCTACCCCAACGATCACCCCGCAGCGGCCACCGACTATCTCGAGGAGGTCAAAGGCGACTTCGGCGCGCAGGCGCGCGAGATGCACCAGCACCCGGGCTACGGCGACCGCGTCCACGGCCGCGTCGTCGTCGACAAGTCCGGCGCCCGGTGGCTGCAGTACTGGCTGTTCATGTACTACGACGACCCGGGGTTCCTGGGCCTGGGAACCCACCAGGGCGACATCGAGATGATCCAGCTTCGCCTCGACGCCAACGACCGGCCGGACGTGGCGAGCTACTCGCAGCACCTCAGCGGTGCTCGACGCCGCCTGGAGGCCAGCTCGAGCACGCCTCGACTCCGGACGGGCCGGCGCCGGTCACCTACAGCGCCCGCGGCTCGCACGCCAACCTGCTCCGGTCGGGCCAGGTCAGCGCCCGCTCGTTCCTGCCCGACCACAATGACGGTCGCGGCGACCGGGTGCGTCCCGAGCTGGTCGTGCTGTCAGACGCCCAGGCTCCGTGGTCGCGGTGGCCCGGAGCGTGGGGCGCCAGCCGCGCCACGGGCCTGCTCGGCCAGATCGGAATCACCGCTAACAGCCCGGCGGCGCTGCCCCGCCACCGCGCCTGGAGCGACCCAGCAGGATTCCATTCCAGCTGCGACGTCGCCGACGATCTTCCGCCCGCCGGACAGCCGACCGGCGCCGCCGTGCCGACGCCGCCGCAACCGCAGATCGAGAGCGTCGAGTCGGGGCCCAGGACCACCACGGTCAGCGTCACCGTCCCGCCGACCGCCGGTCCGGCACCGGCCAAGGTCGTCGCGGGCCTGGTGTGTGCGAGATCCCTCGACGCCGGCCGTGACGGCGTCCGCCGACGTCGTCGGCTCGACCGCAACGGTCGAGATCCCCACGCCCAGCGGCGAGGGGCCGTTGTCGGTCCACGCGACGGCCGTGTCCGAGACCGGCGTGCCCAGCGCGACCGCCGTGGCGCCGGCGCCGGCGCCGCCGCCGCCGGGCTGACCGCGGGCCTATCACCGCTTGGTGAGCCTGCTCACGAGGAGCTCGACCGAGCGCTCGAGCTGCTCGACCGTCGCGTTCTCGACGCTCGTGATCCCGAGCTCTGGTTCAGCCACGCGTTGATCTCGCGGTGGCTCGGACCGGTCCCGGCGCGGACGTCGGACACGAGCCGGTGGCGCTCGCCGCGCAGCTGCGCCCGGCGCTCGAACGCCGGTCGCTCGTCGGCGTCGGCGCCGTCGCTGGGAGCGCGGGCACCACCGGGACGAGCGATCGGCGGCCTCGGGGCCGTCGGCGGCGGACCGAACAGGGTCATCTGTGGCGCGACGTCGGCGCTGAGCGGGACGAACGCGGGCTCCTCCGAGCGCTCGGTCGCTACCCGCTCGGCCGGCTCGAGCACCGTCGCGCCTCCTCGGGCCGGCCCAGCGCGTGGCGCAGCTCGTCCTCGACGTCGGAGGCGTGCTCGCGCAGCACCGGGTCGGCCGGCACGTACAGCCAGCTCGGCTCCGGCGGGCGGCCGGGGATCGTCCGCACGAACCGCCCGACGATCTGACGAAACACCAGCGGCGTCTTGGCCGCGGTCGCGTACACGCCGACCCGCAGCCGCGGGATGTCGACGCCCTCGGAGACCATGTTGACGGCGACGATCCAAGGGTCGCGCGAGCGCGTGAATTCGGCCAGCTTCTGCGCGGCGCGCGGCTCGGCGTGGAGCACGACCAGCGGCGCTCGGCCGGTGCACTCGCGCAGCAGCGCCGCGATCCGGCGGGCGTGGTTCGAGTCGGCCGCGATCACCAGGCCGCCCGCGTCGCCGTGCCCGTCGCGCCGCAGCGACTGCAGCTTCGCGTCGGCCTCGGCGAGGATCCGCGGCAGCCCGTCGGGCAGCTCGGTCGAGATCGCGGTCCGGTACCGCCGACTGGCCTCGCGGGCGCTGAGCACGGTCTCGAAGCTCGACTCGATCACGTCGTCGCCGCTGCGCCAGGACAGCGTTCCGTCGTAGGCGACGAAGCAGACCGGGCGGCAGATGCCGTCCCGGACCGCCTCGGCGTAGGTGTAGGTGAGGTCGGGCTCGGCGACGCCCGCGCGGTCGTAGCGGACGCCGGGGATCGGGGTCGCGTCCGAGCGAAACGGCGTGCCCGACAGCAGCAGCCACCTCGGGCAGCCGCCGAACGCCGCGCGAAACGAATCGCCCCAGGTCAGGTCCTCACCGAGGTGATGGGCCTCGTCGGCGACCACCAGTGGCGCGTCCGAACCGCGCCCCGCCCACCGGCGCGGCGACTTGGCGATCCGCGCGTAGGTGACCGAGACGCCGTCGAAGCCGCGCGGCGGGCGCGGCGAGTCGGCGTCGGGCGCCAGCTCGATCCCGAGCCCGGCCGCGGCCCGCGCCCACTGCCGGGTCAGCGGCGCCGTCGGGCAGGCCACCACGACGGACTTGACCGCGCCGGTCGCGAGCTGCTCGCGGGCGAACTCGAGCGCCGGTCGCGTCTTCCCCGCTCCGGGCGCCGCCGAGAGCAGAAACGTGCCCTTGGCCCACTGCGACATCTCTGACAGCGCGCGGCGCTGCCAGGCGCGTAAGGCGCTCGGCCGGGGGTGTGACTTGCGTGCGGGCAAGGCCGGGCATGGTGATGATTGAGTCGGACGCCACCGCGGCGCGATTTGTGACTCCGAGCACTAGGCTGGCTCCGTGGCCAGGCTGCCCTACCCCGACCCCGATCAGGCTCCCGAGCCGGTTCGGGATGCGCTGGCCGGGCTGCCGGCGCTGAACATCTTCCGGATGCTGGCCCACGCCGAGACCGCGTTGCGGCCGTTCCTGCGGTTCGGGGGAACGATCCTGGAGCGGCTCGAGCTCGACCCCAGGCTCAGGGAGCTCGCGATCCTGCAGGTCGCCGCCAGCACCGAGGCCCGCTACGAGTGGGTCCAGCACGTCGATATCGGCCGAGAGGTCGGCCTCACCGACTCGCAGATCGCCGCCGTCGAGTTCGGCAACCCGGTCCGCTCGGAGGCGCTCGGCGAGGTCGAGCGCGCGGTCGTGGCCTTCGCCGCCGAGGTTGTGGCGACTCCGCGCGTCAGCGACGAGACGTTCGAGGCGGTGCGCCGGTACCTGAACCCGCGGGAGATCGTCGAGCTGCTGCTGACCGTGGGCAATTACCTGATGCTCGCGCGCGTGATGACGACGCTCGAGCTCGAGCTCGACGAGCCGGCCGGCGCCCAGGTGCTGGACGCGGGGCTTCCGAACCGCGACTGACCGCTGGTCGCCGCAGGGCGGGCGCGGCGCGGCAGGGTGGGACGTGAAACCGACGATATACGTCGGTTTCACGTCCCGCCTCACCTCGACCGCCTCGCTCCCTCGGTTTCACGTCCCGCCCCACCGCGGCCGAGCCGCTCCGACATTCCTCTTAGGCGATTCATCGTGCCGGCTTCGGATCGCGCTCGATGCTCATGATCGCGATGCTCACCGCCCCGACCAGCACAGAAGACGGCGCCCGGGACCCCGCTACCGGACCGCTGATCGACGTGGTCGTGCCTGTCTACAACGAGCAGGCGATCGCTCGAGCCGTCGATCCGCCGGCTGCACGAGTTCCTCGACGACCAGCTCCCGTTCGCGTGGCGGATCGTGATCGCCGACAACGCCAGCACCGACGCGCACCGCGCGATCGGCGCCGCGCTGGCCGCTCGAGCTGCCGCACGTCGAGCTACCTGCGGCTCGCGGCCAAGGGCCGCGGGCGTGCCTTGCGCGCCGCCTGGTCGCGCAGCGACGCCGACGTCGCTCGCCTACATGGACGTCGACCTGTCGACCGACCTCGCGCGCGCTGCTGCCGCTGGTCGCGCCGCTCGCTCTCCGGCCACAGCGACGTCGCGATCGGCACCCGTCTGGCGCCGGGCTCACGCGTGGTCCGCGGCCCCAAGCGCGAGCTGATCTCGCGCTCCTACAACCGCCTCCTGCGGACCTCCTCTGCGCGCCGCTTCTCCGACGCCCAGTGCGGCTTCAAGGCGATCCGCGCGCGACGTCGCGCGCGCGCTGCTCCCGCGGGTCGACGACGACGCCTGGTTCTTCGACACCGAGCTGCTCGTCCTCGCCCAGCGACACGGGCTGCGCATCCACGAGGTCGCCGGTCGACTGGGTCGACGACCCCGACTCGAGCGTCGACGATCGTCCCGACCGCGCTCGACGATCTCCGCGGGGTCGCGCGCCTGGTGCTGCAGCAAGGTTCGCGCGCTTCGCGCTCGTCGGCGTCGCCTCGACGCTCGCCTACGCCGCTGCTGTACCTGCTGCTGCGCGCGGCGCTCGGCGCCGGTCTGGCGCCAACGCCGCTCGCGCTGGCGGTCACGGCCGTCGCCAACACGCAGGCCAACCGCCGCGTCACGTTCGACCTGCGCGGCGCCGACGGGCTGCTCGCCCAGCACGCCGCTGGACTGGCGGCATTCGCGCTGGCGCTGGCGCTGACCGACGGCGCACTCGCCGCGCTGACCGCGCTGGACCGCGGCGCCTCGCGGGCGCTCGAGACCTCGGTGCTCGTGGTCGCGAGCGCCGCCGGCACGGTCGGCCGCTATCTGGCGCTGAGGCTGGTGCTCAGCCGCGGCGCAGCAGCCGCCCCACGGCGGCCATCATCTCTTCGGTTCGCTCGTCGCGCTGCTCGGGATCAGCGCCGATCACGCAGGTATGCGCGTGGCCGTCCAGCAAGCCCAGCGCAACCTTGTCCAGAGCCGCCTGGACAGCCGTGATCTGCGTGAGGATGTCGATGCAGTAGCGGTCGTCGTCGACCATCTTCGAGATCCCGCGAACCTGTCCCTCGATCCGCGCGAGCCGCTTCTGCAGCTGCTGCTTGCTGGCGCTGTAGCCCCGAACGGGCGTCGTCGTCTCGGTCATGTCGCACAGCTTAGCAAATACCCCCCGGTAGTATGTGCTAGGATTTGTGTCCGATACCCCTACCAGGTAACGAGGACCCATGGCCAGCATCATCGCCACGATCGGCGACGGACTGAGCAACGCCTTCCTGATGGCGTGGCAGGTGTGGTGGGCGCTCGTGCTCGGATTTGCGATCTCGGCCGTGGTCCAGGCGTGGGTGCCCAAGGCCCGGATCGAAAGCGCGATGGGCGGCGACGGGGTGCGCCCGGTGGCGATCGCAACCGGCCTGGGCGCGGCCTCGTCCTCGTGCTCCTACGCGGCGATCGCGATCGCCAAGTCGCTGTTCTCCAAGGGCGCGTCGGCTGCCTCCGCGCTGGCGTTCCAGTTCGCTTCGACGAACCTGGTGATCGAGCTGGGCGTCGTGATCTGGGTCCTGATCGGCTGGCAGTTCACGTTTGCGATCTTCGTCGGCGGCCTCGTGTTGATCGTGCTGATGACCGTGCTGCTGCGTCTGTTCGTGTCGCGGCGACTGGAAGCGCAGGCGCGTGAGCACGCCCGGCAGGCGGACGCCGGCCACGAGCACGAGACCGCCGGGGCGCAGCTGAGCTTCCGCGAGCGGATCACGTCGGTGGACGCGTGGACCGACGTCGCCCAGAACTTCCGCAGCGATTGGTCGATGCTGTGGAAGGAGATCGCCATCGGGTTCCTGCTGGCCGGCTTCATCGGGCTGCTGGGGAACGACTTCTTCAACGGGCTGTTCATCGAGAACGCGCCCGGTGGTCTGAGGCTGGCCGAGAACGTGATCGTCGGCCCGATCATCGCCGTGCTGAGCTTCGTCTGCTCGATCGGCAACGTCCCGCTGGCGGCAGTGCTGTGGTCGGGCGGGATCAGTTTCGCCGGCGTGATCGCCTTCCTGTTCGCCGACCTGATCGTGATCCCGATCGTGCTGATCTACCGCAAGTACTACGGCGGGCGCTTCACCGTCCGAATCGTCGCGCTGATGTTCGTGACGATGGTGCTGGCGGCGCTGGTGGTCGACGGCCTGTTCAGCGTCCTGCACCTGATCCCCGAGGTCAGACCGCCGCGCGAGGACATCTTCAGCTCGGTCAAGGTCGACTACAAGCTGTTCTTGAACATCCTTGGTGTGGCGATCTTCGCGGTGCTGTTCGGGCTGACCCTGCGGCGCGGCGCTGCTGGCCGTCAGCACGCCTGCGAGATGCACGGCGGCGGGCACCACGAGCACAGCGTCTCGGGCGCCCACTGACGGGCGCCGGCGCTCAGACCGTGGTGTCGGCGGTCTGAGCCACCGGCGGGTACTCGTAGAACCCGCGTCCGGTCTTGCGACCGTAGTGCCCCGAGACCATCCGCTTCATCAGCGGCGGGGGCGCGTACTCGGGGCGTTTGAACTCCTCGTACAGCGAGCCGCACACCGCGTAGAGGACGTCGAGGCCGATGAAGTCACACAAAGTCAGCGGGCCCATCGGGTGTCCGCAACCCAGCTTCATGCCGGTGTCGATGTCCTCGCGGCTGGCAAACCGTCCTCGTACAGCACCCGCTCGACGAGCTGATCGCCTCGTCGCGATCGAGCTTGCCGCGCGACACCGCCCTGTCGAGGGAGGTCACGAGGCTCTCGCGTGAGCGCTCGAATGGACCGTCGTCGGGCTCGTAGACGATCACGTGCTTGCCCGCGGCCGCGGCCGACTCCGCGATCCCCGATCCCATGAACCCGGCGCCCACTACGCCGATCACCGACACCGTCATCCGATTCTCCTGTGCGCGTCATTGGTCCTCACGGCATCTTCACAGACCGGCGATCGCCGTTCCCTGGGCCGCCAGCAGCCGCCACCGCCATCCGTCGTAGCGGAACACGTGCGTGTAGCGGCTCTCCACCCCGACCGCCGCGCCGTCGGGGCCGGCGAAGGACATCGACGTGTGGCCGACGACGATCCCGGTGTCGCCGCCGTAGACGCGGACGATCGCCTCCTCCGGATGACTCTCGATCGACGCAAACGCCACCGCTCCACTGGCGACCGCCTCGAGGAAGTCGGCCCGTGAGTGGACCGCACCGGCGGCGACGTCGACGATCGTGAACTCGTCCTGCAGCAGCGCGTCGAGCGCCGTCCGGTCGGCGGCCAGCAACGCGGCGAAGAACTCCGCGTCGGCCCCCTCGAGCGCCTGCTGCGGGGTCGGCCGCGCCGAGGGCGAGAAGCCGTCGCGCGCCGGATCCGCGCAGCGGTCGACCAGCGCCCGCACCACCGCCGCGATCTGCTCGCGGATGCCGGGATCGGCGATCAGCCCGTCGCTGCCGACCGCGTCGCGGGGGACGACGATCCGGCGGCACGCGTGCTCGACGATGTCGCTCGAGGCGTAGTCGAGCACGAGCCGCAGCGAGTGGTGCGCGTTGACGCCGGCCTCGGGGCGGCTCGACGCGTTGATCCACGCCACCGGCTTGCCGTACGTCGACGCGCCACCGATTGTCCAGTCGAGCAGGTTCTTGAACGATCCTGGGAGCGCGCCGGCGTATTCGGGCGTGCACAGCAACACCCCGTCGGCCTCGTCCAGCGCCGCTCGGAGCTCGGCCACCGGGGCGGGCACCGGTCCGCCGTCGGGATCGTCGTCGGGGTTGAACTGGGGCAGGGCCGCCATGCCCTCGTACAGGGACAGCCGGGACCGCTCGTCCTCGAGCGCGATCGCGGTACGCAGGACCGCGGTGTTGCCCGACATGTCCCGAAGGCTGCCCGAGATCAGCAGGATCCGGATCGGCTCTGCCATCGCCGGCCTCCCGGGCTCAGTCGGAGATGAAGTAGAACGGGTCGGGCAGCTTGAACGCGCGGTCCGCGTGCCCGCCGTCGAGGTCTGATTCCTGATCGCCGACGTTGGCGACGATGTCGAAGCCCTGGCGCTGGATCTGCGTTCGCGCTCCCGCCTTGAACGCCTCGGTGCTGGCGCCCGCCGGACGCTCGAGCAGCGCGCCCCACCCCTTCGTGTAGCCGGCGGCGCGCAGGTTGGCCTTGGTGATCGCCTCGATCAGCGACGGGCGGCCGGTGACGAAGAACACCGCCACCCCGTGGCCGCGCGCGTACCGGTACAGGCTCAGCGTCGGCTTGATCGGAGTCCGCGTCACGACCGAGCTCGCCGCGAGGCCGGCCGCGGTGAATCCGGAGTGCTCCAGCCCGTCGTAGTTGGACAGCGACGTCTCGTCGATGTCGAGCACGATCGCGGGCTTGCCGGTCAGCTTGACGCGCTTGCCCTTCGGTGCCTTGGCCTGCTTCAGGCGCAGCGCGAGGTAGGTCTGGGCGGCACCGTCGACCGAGCTGAGGTCGCGCCCATAGGCGCCGGAGTCGTGGTACTTGCGCAGCGACGCCGCCAGATCGCCGGCGCCGACCGTCCCGGACTCGCCGAGCTGGGGAAGCCCGACCCCGGTCGGGCGCACCGAGGTGAAGTACGCGCCGCCGGAGCTGCGGTACTGCACGGTGCCACCGCCCCGCGCGGCGAGCGCGACCGCGCCGGCGCCGAGCGCGACCACGACCGCCACCGGTGCCAGGCGTCTTCCCCACCGCAGGGCACTGGACACGAATCGATCATCGGAGTTGGGCATCAGCGCTCCTCAGCTTCGTCTTGGCGGACCATGCCTCTGTATAGCGGTCTCGTGACACAGTGACGGCGTGAGTGCGACCTCGCGCGACGAGAGCTTCGGCAGCGTCTTCGTCGCGTTCCTTGCGAACGTGGCGATCGCCGTGGCCAAGGGCACCGCCGCGGTGCTCACCGGCTCGCCGGCGCTGCTCGCCGAGACGCTCCACACGGTCGCCGACGCCGGCAACGAGGTGCTGCTGTTCATCGCAATCCGCCGCAGCAGCATGCCCGCGGACTCCTCGCACCCGTTCGGGTACGGGCCCGAGCGCTACTACTGGGCGCTGCTCGCCGCGATCGGGATGTTCGTGGTCGGAGGTGCGGTCTCGATCTGGGACGGCGTCCACGCGCTGCTGCACCCGCCCAAGCTCGAGGCGTTCTGGGCGGGGGTGGCGGTGCTGGTGATTGCGCTCACGCTTGACGGGATCAGCCGCACCGTGGCCCGCCGTCAGCTCGGCGTGCAGGCCGCACGACGGCAGCTCTCGATGGGGCAGTATCTGCGCGAGTCCGAGGACCCGACCGTGTTGACCGTGTATCTCGAGGACTCGATCGACGTCCTCGGAGCCGCGCTGGCGCTGATTGCGATCGTGCTGCATCGAGTCACGGGCTCGAGCGTCCCCGACGCGCTGGGCTCGATCATCATCGGCTGCCTGCTCTGCTACGTGGCGCTGCGGCTGACCTCGCACAACCGCAGGCTGCTCACCAACCAGTCGGTCCCCGACCGCTACGTCGAGCGGCTGCGGGCGCGATTGGTGGCCCACGACGTGATCAGCACGGTGTCCAACCTCGAGGCCGTCTACCTCGGTCCCGCCCAGGTGCTGGCGGCGGCCGATGTCGAGCTGTCGGCCGGACTCAGCGGGGCCGACGTGGCGGCCTCGCTCGCGCGTGCGCGCGCGGAGATCATGGACGACGTCCCCGCGATCGCGCGGCTGTATCTGACGCCGGTCGCCGCGGTCGGGTCAGACGCCGAGTAGCGAGCGCAGCTCAGGCGTCGGCGTGCCCATCGTGTATCCGGGGGCGCCCGGCTGGTGCCTGCGGCCGCCCTCGGCGAGCGTGCCCGCGTCGATCGGGTCAAAGCCGATCTGGTCGATCAGCTCGGACACGATCCGCTTGGCGTCCTCGTCGTCACCCGAAATCGGGATCCCCAGCCGCTCGGGATCGCCCGCGGGGCGCCCGTCGTTGCCCAGGTGCTTCCACATGATCGCGTTGAACGCCTTGACCACGCGGGCGTCGGGAAGGTGGGCCTGGAGCAGCTCGGTCGACGTGGTGCTGTCGTCGTCGAGCTCGGGGATCTGGCCGTCGCGGCTCGGGTAGTAGTTGTTGGCGTCGACCACGATCTTGCCGGCCGTCTGCTGCACCGGCACGTCCCGGTAGGCCTGCAACGGGATCGACACCACGACCACGTCACCGAACGCGGCCGCATCGGCGACGGTCATCGCCTGCACGCCGCCCCCGATCTCCTCGACCACGTCCGCGAGCGTGTCGGGCCCGCGCGAGTTGCTGATCGCCACCTCGTGACCGGCCCGCGCGAACAGCCCGGCAAGCGTGCCGCCGATCTTGCCGGCGCCGATGATCCCGATCTCCACCACTGATCTCCTCAATCCGCTCTGCGTGGATCCATCGGCCCGGAGTCGACCGGGCGCGTCGTCTCCGACACCCGGTGGATTCGGACATCCGAGGGGCGGGCGAGCAGGTCGCCCACGGTCTCCTGATACGACGTGAACGCGTCTGACTTGAAGTGCGTCCGCAGCGCCGCGTCGTCGCTCCACTCTTCCACCACCAGGTAGTGACCCAGGTCGCCGACTACCTCGGCGAACGAGAAGCCGATGCATCCGGGCTGCGGGCGAGTGTGCTCCTGGGTTTCGGCCAGCAGCGCGACCACCTCGTCGCGGCGCCCGGCCAGCGTGTACACGTCGCCGACGACCACCAGCGAGTCCGTGTTGTCACTCATCGCACCCGACGATACGTGACCGGGCCGTTTGACACCCGACCGCGCGAGGATAAGCTCAGCGATGAGGCGTCTCGGTGCCACCCGGGGCGCGAGCGACACCTCATAGTCAGGAGGGCGGGACCATGGTCGACTTCAAGAAGCTTGCCCAGAGCGCCAGCGACTTGGTCAACAAGCGCGGCGGGATGAAGTCCGTCCAGGAGGATGCCGGCGAGCTGGCTGACATCGTCAAGGGCGACGGCTCGCTGTCCGACAAGGCCAAGCGCGGGGCCGACGCGCTCAAGGAGCCGGGCGCTCATCACGACGCGCCGGCCGATCAGCAGGCGGCCCAGCAGCAGCCGGGCCAGACCCCGGGGGACACGCCGGCCAACTGATGGCGAGACCCAGACTCGAACTGGGGACACCACGATTTTCAGTCGTGTGCTCTACCAACTGAGCTATCTCGCCGCGGGCGAGCGATGCTAGCGATTCGCGGCGGCACCGAAGCGTTCGCCGCTGCGCCCGCCACAATCGAGTTCGATGCCCGATCCCAAGCGACTGTTCGTACTGCGCCACGCCAAGTCGAGCTGGGACGACCCCGGTCTTGATGATCACGAGCGTCCGCTCGCCCCGCGCGGCCGGCGTGCGGTCAGCTTGCTCAATCAGCATCTCCGCGACCAGCACATCGCTCCGGAGCTGGTGATCTGCTCGACGTCGCGCCGCACGCGCCAGACGCTCGAGGGTGTGCAACCGGGTGGCAAGATTTCGATCGAGTCCGAGCTGTACGCCGCCAGCGCCACGGACGTGCTCGAGCGCCTGCGGCGCGTCCCCGAGGACACCGGCTCGGTGATGGTGATCGGCCACGACCCGGCGATGCAGCTGCTCGTGCTCCGGCTCACGGCCAGCGGCGCCCGCGTGCCCGAGGGCTCCGACCTCGCGGCGGTCCAGCAGAAGTTCGCCACCGGGGCCCTGGCCACGCTCACGTTCGCGTGTGCCTGGAGCGAGCTCTCGCCCGGGACCGCGGAGCTGTCGGCGTACGTGCGCCCGAAGGCGATCGCCCGCCAGCTCTCGAAATAAGTCCGAACTTCTGATCGAGGCTTTCGCCGTCAAGTAGCCCGCGCCTGCAGGCGCGCGAGCAGCTCGATCGCGCCGTGCTTGGACAGCGGCTCGTTGAGGTTGCCGCACTTGGGCGACTGCACGCACGACGGGCAGCCGGACTTGCAGGGGCACTCGCCGATCAGCCGCGCCGCGTCGCCGACGAGCCGCTCGAACTGGTCGTAGCCTCGGCGGGTGATCCCGACGCCGCCAGGATGCCCGTCGTAGATGAAGATGCTCGGGCCGCCGGTCTGCGGGTGCAGGTTGGTCGACAGCCCGCCGATGTCCCACCGGTCGCACATCGCGATCAGCGGCAGCACCGCGATCTGCCCGTGCTCGAGCGCGTGCAGGGCCCCCAGCAGATCCCCGGCCGGGAACGGCTCGGACGCGATCAGCTCGTCGAGCTCGTACCACAGCGCCCGCGTCGGGAACTCGACCGTGGGCAGCTCGAGCGACTGGAAGTCGATCACCTCGTGGTCCTGCAAGCCCTTGCGCTGGTAACCGAGCACGGTCTCGGAGTACACGACCCGGCCGAACGACAGGGTCACCCCGAGCAGCTTGTGCTGCTCCTCAACGGCCTCGATGTAGGTCATGCTCTCGCTCTTGGCCTGCGTGAAGTAGTTGCCGCCGAACGGCTCGAGCAGCGCCCGCCGCGCCGCGAGGTCGAGCTCGAGCACCTCATACGAGCGTCCCAGGTGCAGGTAGACGGCGCCCTCGTGCACGGTCGCGTAGGCGCGTCCGGCCTCGATCGTGCCCAGCACCTCGCCGGTGCCGGCCTCGATCAGCACGAAGCTGTCGGCCGACGCCGAGCGCAGCGCGACGCGCGCGGCCGGATAGTCGTCGGCGCGCTTGGGGACGAAGCCGCCGGCGCGCTCGCGCAGGTAGCCGGCATCGGCCAGGTCGGTGGCGAACTCGCGCCACTGCGCTCCGAGGAACGGCTCGTCGGCGTCGGTCAGCGGCGCCTCGTGCGCGGCGCACAGGAGGTGCTCGCCGTAGATCTCGGGGCTGCCCGGATCGAGGATCGCGCTCTCCACCGGGCGGCCCAGAAACTCGTCGGGGTGGCGGCAGAAGAATTGGTCCAGCGCGTCCTCGCCGGCGATGTACACCGCGAGCCCCCGGCCGCGACGGCCGGCCCGGCCCCACATCTGCCGCAGGCTCGCGACCGTGCCGGGGAACGTGACGCAGATCGCGGCGTCGAGCTCGCCGATGTCGATCCCCAGCTCGAGCGCGTCGGTTGCCACCACCCCGAGCAGCTCGCCCTGGGTCAGCCGGCGCTGGATGTCCTGGCGCTGGGCGGGCGTGTAGCCGGCGCGGTACGGGGCGATTCGCTCGGCGAGCTCGTCGTCGAGGCGGTCACGGGCGTGGCGGAGGATCAGCTCGACGCCCTTGCGGGACTTCATGAAGCAGATCGTCCGTGCGCCCGAGGCGATCAGCTCGGAGAACAGCTCGGCCGCCTCCGCGAGCGCCGAGCCGCGCACCCCCAGGCTCTCGTCGAGCAGCGGCGGGTTCCAGATCGCCACGCGGCGCTCGGCCTTGGGGGCGGCGTCGCGGTCGATCAGGTTGTAGTCGTCCAGGCCGGTCAGGCGCTCGGCCAGCTCGAGCGGGTTGGCGATCGTCGCGCTGGCCAGGACGAACCGCGGCGCCGAGCCGTGGATCGCGGCCAGGCGCCGGAGGCGTCGCAGCACGTTGCCGACGTGAGATCCGAACACCCCGCGGTAGACGTGCGCCTCGTCGACGACGACGAACGCGAGGTTTGAGAGCAGCTCGTCCCAGGCGGGGTGGTTGGGGAGGATCCCGACGTGGAGCATGTCGGGGTTGGTGAGGACCAGGTTGCTGCGCTTGCGGATCGCGGCCCGCTCGGCGCGCGGGGTGTCGCCGTCGTAGATCGCCGGACGGACGTGCTTGTGGAGTCCGAAGCCGTGGATCGCCCGGGCCTGGTCCTGGGCCAGCGACTTGGTCGGGTACAGGTACAGGGCACGCGCGCGGCGGTCGGCGGTCAGGACCTCGAGCGTCGGCAGCTGAAAGCACAGCGACTTGCCCGAGGCGGTCCCGGTCGTGATCATCGTCGGGCCTTCGAACGCGGAGTACAGGGCGTCGGCCTGATGTGAATACAAGTGGTGCAGCCCTGCGTCGTCCAGCGCTTTGCGTACCGTCGGACCGAGCTCTTCGGGGATCGGCACAAGTCTCGGGGATCGCGCCTCGTACAGGTCTTCGTGCACGAGGCGCTCGTCCTCGCGTCCGGTTTCCAGCAGCGACTCCCACGGTTCGGTGTTTGGTCTGACGGCCATCGGATCTGAGTATGGCTGCTACGGTCGCGCCCGCCATGAGGTGCGTGTACGTGGATCTGGACGGGACCTTGCTGGGCAGCGGAGCGTCGCTGCTGCGGGGCGCCGATGGGGCGTTCGCGCTCGACGGGGTGCGGGCGCTGCAGGCGTGCTGGCGGGCTGACGTGGAGGTCGTGCTGTTCTCGGGGCGCCGCCAGCAGAGCGTGTTCGAGTGCGCCCGCCTGATCGGGTCGGCGTCCTACATCTTCGAGCTCGGGTGCGGGCTGGTGATCGACGGCGAGCTGCAATGGCTCACCGATGGTCTGGAGCCGTCCGACGAGCGCGGGTCGATCTTCGACCAGATCGAGGCGGCGGGCGCGCCGGCGCTGCTGCTCGAGCGCTACGCCGGACGGCTCGAGTACCACACGCCCTGGTCGAGGGGGCGCGAGATCTCGCACCTGTTCCGGGGTGCGGTCGACCTCGACGAGGTTGCGGGCGTGCTCGACTCAGCCGGGTTCGGGTGGTTGCGGCTGGTCGACAACGGCGTGATCCGCGAGCACGCAGCCAGCTTCCCCGACGTGCCCGTCGTGCACGCGTACCACCTGATCCCCGCGGGCGCGTCCAAGGCGCGCGCGGTCGCGCGCCACATGCGGGCGCGCATGTACACGCCCGCGGATTGCATCGCTGTCGGCGACTCGCGCGAGGACATGGACGCCGCGTCGGTGGTGCAGACGTTCTGGCTGGTTGCGAACGCGCTCGAGCGCGACCCGACGCTTGGCTCCTCGCTGGCCGGTCGGCCGGGGATTCGGGTCGCCTCCGAGGGCTATGGAGCGGGCGTCTACGAGGCCGTGGTCACGACCCTGGCCGAGCAGCGCTAGCGTCGCGATAGGCGCCGTTGGGTGCCTGGCGCGGGCGGTCCTGCTCGGCGGCGCTCGCGTCGGTCACCGCCCAGCCGAGGCGCTCCACCAGCAGCGCCGCAAAGTGCTTGCTCTCGAAGTCCGCAGCGTTCACTCGCTCGTTCAGCATCACGGGGCCCTCCCCCCGGCCGTTCGGGCGATCCGCCACGACGATGATCTGAGGCATCTCGTCCTCCTTCTTAGTCTTCGTCTGTTCCGAGTCCAGGCTTACATTCCCAATTTCAGGCGTCGTAAATATTCGGTGGCAGTTTGGTGAGGATGATGCGAGCCGGGCGTTACGGGAGGCTGAGAGTCAGCTGAGCGCCCAACCCCTCAGCTCCGCCTCCGTCCGCCCGGCGAGTCGTACCTCCGCACCGCCTCCGCACCGCCTCCGCACCGCCTCCGCACCGCCTCCGCGCGGCCTCCGCACCGCCTCCGCGCGGCCTCCGCACCGCCTCCGCCCCACGGTCCCCACCTCTATGCGAGAACCCGCCTGGCTGGCTAGCCAGCCAGGACCAAGAGCATGCTTAACTCCCCAACCGACCGGTTCTCGCGGATGTTTGGGCAGTTGATCACGTCCCACGTGGCTAACGCCCCACAGTGCCAGTCAGGCGGCGCCGTTGGGACGTTAAGCAGGCGACTCGAGTCCACACCCGCCGAGGCGGATCGATCCGCCTCCTAAGTGCTCCCCGCCATAAATACTGTCCCATTCGAGCGGCACCGGCCGGCGTCTGGCTTTGTCCTCGGTGGGCCGTATTTATGGCGGGAAGCACTAAGCCACGGCGCCGCCGGCGCGGCGAGCGCTCGCTGCTTCGTCCTCGCCAGCGATGGCGTCAGCAAGCTCGGCCGCGGCTGTCGACAGCTCCCCGAATGCATCCGAGACCGCTGCCGCGTCCGAGCCGGTTATCGCCCGATTGAGCGCCGTCACCGACGTGTCGAAGCGGGCCCATAGGTCCGCCGGCCCGCGCCGGCCAGTGCCTGGCCTCAGCTCGTAGGGCGGCTCGGCGTTCTCCGCACCGGGAATCGGCCGCCACAGGAGCCCCGCCGCGTGCGCGTGCTCCCACGCAACCTGCTCGCTGGTTGCCGCCTCGGCGAGCGCCCGTAGACGCGCAGCGAACCCGGCATCAGGCGGCGCAAGCTTGTGCGCGCGCATCGCCTCGGCCCAGTGGTTGCCCGCCTGGCGGACGGCCCGCATGATCTGCGCCCGCTGGTGATCGAGATCGGCGCCGAAGCTCAACCTCAATCTCCGTCTCGCGAGGTCGCGCCCGGATCGGCAACCGCTACAGCGTCGCCGCCCCAGAAGTCCTCCGCCGTGGGCGCCCCGTCCTGAGCGCCGGACGCGCTCGGGCCCGTGTACCCCTCGTCGAGGATTCGGTCGAAGTCAGAGCGCTTGATCCGCACCCGCCGCCCAACCCTGATCGCCGGCAACGAACCTTGGTCGATCCAGTTACGGACGGTCTGCTGATTGAGCTGCAGCTTCTCCGCCACGTCGGCAACCGTCAGGAACGACTCCTCCGGATCATTACTGCTCAAGTGAAGCTACCTCTTTTGCTAATTGAGACAAACTGGAACCAATTCAGAGGATATACTACCGCCCACGGAGGACGGAGCCAGCTCCGACTGGCAGAAAAGTTCTGCAAATGAGGCAGGAAAGGCCCTCGCGCGATGGAGACCGACGGTCCCAAAAGCCAAGAAGGAGCCCCACAGAGCGGGACCGTGAGCAACGTCGTGCCGTTCCCCCGCGACTGGCTCGGGCCGCGCGACGAGCTGGTGCCGTTCGGCCGAGATGCCGCTGAGGCACCTGAGGCCGACGCCGAGACCGCGGATGTCCACGAGATCTCGCTCGCCCCGCCGCCTGGTCCGGACGCGTTCTGGGGCGAGGATTCCGCGGAGATCCACGCGGTGCTGCAAGGTCCCGACGTCGGCCCGCGTGATCAAAAGGATCGAGAGGATCGCGATGCCGGCCACAAGCCGACGCCCGCGACCAGGCGCCGACCACGCCGCACGGTCGCGCTGATCGCCGCGGCGCTGGTTGCGGCAGTCGCAGTTGTCACGGTCGCAGTCGTCGAGCTGGGCATCCGGTCGTCGTCGCCACCGGCTCAGGAGGCCGTCTTCAACCCAGCTTCGGGGAGCCTCAGCGCACAGCAGGTGCGGCTCGCAAGCTGGCGGAAGTATCTGGTAGCGGCGAACGTTCACGCGTCCCAGGCACTGCGGAAGGTAAGCCAGCGAGTCGTCGCCAGGACCGCGCGCCACCGTCCAGACCACCCGTCCGCGCCCAAGCCGACCCACCACGCGACACCTGTGCATACGTCGGCGCACGCTTACCCCGTTTCCACACAGTCGGCGCCCAGCTCCACGTCGACGGTCAGCTCCACACGATCCGCTCCGGTCTCCAGCTCGGTCCCGACCCAGCCCGTCGACACCCCAAGTTCATCGTCCGGCACCGTCGTATCCGAGCCCACCCAACCAACGAGTAGCACCACCACCTCAGGCGGCAGCGCAACTTCCAGCCACTCCGGAGGTCAAAGCAGCAAGGCAAAAGCGCCCGCCGGCCCTACCGGCAACAGCGCCCTACTCGGCCCAGGTCATTGCAACTGTTAGCCGGCGAAAGGATCAAATGCTGACTCGTTTGCTGCACCTCATCCGCCACAACGCCATAGCCCTCATCGCCCTGTTCGTCGCGCTCGGCGGGACCAGCTACGCCGCCCTCAACTTGCCGGCGGGGTCTGTCGGAACTCCCCAGCTCAAGAATCGCTCGGTGACGGCGAGCAAGCTGAACCCATCGAGCGTCGCTGCGAGTGTCCGCGCTTGGGCGACACTGACCTGGGATGGCGCGTGGCGGGTTCGGGCCTCGAGCAGCGACATCCGCGTCAAGACCAGCTGCCGCGGTGAGGCGGTCAGCTGGCGCCACACGCGCTTCCCGAGCAACTGCATGGCGTCGGTGACCCCGATGCGGAACTTCCTGGGCGCAGCCGGGAGCTGCATCTTCATGGGTACGTGACGACGTCCTTCAATCCCCGCGCGGATTCGCTCGACGATCGACGGCGCTCGCCCCGAACGGGCGCCCGCAGGCGCAGAGCGCCAATGTGCTGATCGTGTGCCCCTCGCCCGGGAGCCAGAAGGTCAACAGATGAAGCGTGCTGCGGTCCTGGTCGTCGCGGTCGCTCGCTCTTGCTGAGCGCCTGGTACAGCGGCGACGCCAGCTCTCGCAGCTAGCTACACCGTCTACGTGTGCGGCGCATGGAGCCCGACCGCATCACCTTTCGTGCCCGCAGCGGCCCCGGGGACGACAGCTTCATGCGTACGACTGCGGGGGCGGCGGCGGAGCGCGACGACTCGTGCTTGGCGAAGAACGGCTTAGGCCCGGTGCCGAACGGACAAGGCGCCAGCTGGACCACCACCGCCCCGCTGGCCTGACGCATCACCCACATCTACACCGACTAACGATGATCTCAGCTGGCGTCGGGGATGGACACGGGTGGTGGGGTGAGTTCTTCTGGAATGGTGGTCCGGGCCTCGCCGGCCGAAGCGCCCAGCTCACCGACACATTCGGTACGCTATGGCTGCTGCCAGGCCTCGTTCAACGATCGAACGGTCGGCTGGTTCATGAGCTGCGGCGTGGTCGTCGTGCGGTCAGCCGCGCCGACCTCAACGTCGGTGGGGTTGCCCTCGCGGTAACGGAGGAGCAGGGCCCCTGGCTCGTGTCGCCATCGGGGTTGTGGCAAGCCAAGGGCTACGTCCGCGGGGCATGGCCCGTCCCGTTCGCCGGTGATTCGCCATCCGGGGTGTGCAGCCTCTCGGCCTCGTTCAACGGTCAGCCGTTGGCGCTCGGTGCCGCCTCTGCGGTGGCCAGGAACAGCGGCACCTGGCATCAGTGCGCCGGCGCCACCGCAAACCCGACGGTGCAGACGGCCGACTACGGCTCGGGTCCGCTGCCGCTGACGATCGGTGGCTGTGATGCGGCGGGGGCGTGTACCGGCAACGCGTTTACAAAGATGATCTACGTCGACAACACTCGGCCGACGATCTCGCTGTCAGGCCCAACGGACGCGCCCTCGACGACCGGCACTCAGTTAGTGACGGCGACCGCCTCGGCGGGACCTTCGGGCGTTGACGGAATCTCGTGCTCGGTTGATGATGGCCCGCCCCAGTGGCATTGGGGGTCAAAGGCCCAGGTTCCGGTCGCCGGACTCGGCGTGCACTCGGTCAGCTGCTCGGCGGCCAACAATGCCGTCGATCCCGCAGGGAATCACGGCTGGTCAAGCGCAGGATCGTGGTCGCTGAAGATCGGCGATCCGACCGTGAGCGGGATCGCGTTCGGTCACATCGTCGATGCGTTGCGCTGCGAGTCCGTGAGGCAGCGTGTCGAGGTGCCCGCGCACTGGGTGACGGTGAAGCGCCATCACAGGCAAGTCAAGGTCAAGCGGCGAGCCTCCGTAAAGATCAAGAGCGTTACCAAGTGCCATCCCCGCACGAAGCTTGAACGGGTCGCCGTGCGGGTCCGGGTGCGGCGCCACGGCAAGACGGTGTGGATCATTCGTCATAAGCGCAGGCGCGTGGTTGTGCCGCCCCACCTCCGAAACTCGACCGAGCTTCGCATCAGGCACGGGCATACCGCTACGGTCAGCGGGTGGCTTGGTAACTATGCCGGCGTCGCGCTCGGCGGACAGCCGGTGACAGTCCTGACGGCGCCGAACAACGGGCTAGGCCGGTTTGTTCCCGCAGCAGTCGTCGCTACCGCGCCTAACGGCTCCTGGACGACGACTCTGCCAGCCGGCCCGTCGCGCCTCGTGGAGGCGGTCTTCAACGGCGGCCCCACCACCGAATCTTCGACATCGGGACAGGTGCGACTGGTCGTGCCGTCCAAGCTCGCGGTCAAGCTCAGGCCTGCCCGCGTCCGGTGGGGCCACAAGATCGTGATCAGCGGCCACATCCTCGGCGGATACATCCCGTCCAACCCACAGGCCGTGTCGCAGCTGCTGCGCCTCAGGATCGGGATCCGCGGGATCCATATCTCCCAGACGGCCGGGATCCCCGACGTGGACCGGGCCGGGAACTTCCGCACGAGCTACTGCTTCGGAACCGGCCGCGGGGTTGTCCACTACTGGTTCTCGGTATCGACGCTGCGCGAGGTCGACTATCCGTTCCACCCGGCGACGTCCCGTCGGATCCCGGTCCAGGTCGGTCCCAGGAACGCGAGGCGTCCGTGCCATTGACGCAGACGGCTTCGAAGAGTAGTTGACGATGCGGCCGACGCCCTTGAACGTCGGCTGTTCTTCGACAGCTCTCATCGAGATAGAGGAGCTGCTGGCGGATCCCGCCGCCTGGCGAGATATCGCGTCCGAGCGCGACCTCGAGGGCGGCGCGCTTCGTGATCGCCCATCGATGAGATGAGCTACGCGAAGTGCGCGGACGTCAAATCGATCTCCGAACATCGCTTGATCGCGCGGCCTGGAGCGGTCAGCGCCGAAATCACGTTCGAAGTCGGCCGACTGCTCCGATATCTCCTCGACCTCTGAGTTCGTAGGCGATGTCCAACCAACGCTGCCTACAGAGGGCTAACACGAATCATCCGAGAATCGTTCGCGCCCGGACTTGGTACCGGCTAAGCTGTTTCGGGTGATCGGCGACATCCTTCAGCCAACACATCTTCTGTTCGTCCTCGTGATCGCACTGCTTGTGCTCGGCCCGAAGCGTCTGCCCGAGGTGGGCCGTTCGCTGGGCAAGGGCCTGCGCGACTTCAAGTCTGCGATCGGCGGCGAGGAGCAGGAGCCCCACGCGAGCGTCCTGAACCAGACGAGCGCCGAGAGCACCAAGCCGGCTGAAGAGCCGGCCGAGCGCGTCGGCTAACTCTCTCGTTCCTGCTCTTCACCGCCGCTGAACCCGGCGTTGCATGACGACGCTCGATTCGGGAGTCAGAGCGAGACGACAGTCGCGCCCACGTTGGCGGCTGCTGGTCCGCATGCTGTTGGGCTGCCTGACCGTGGTTGCGGCGACGGCCGCCACGGTGGCCACCGGCACGCTGCTTGAAGTCAAGACGTTCACCGACGCGCTCAAGCAGAACCCGCAGTTGAAGCTGGGCAACGTGCTCGCTAACGCCGATGCGGGCGGGCCGCAGACGCTGCTGCTGATCGGTTCGGACAAGCGGGCGCGGACATCGAATGACGCGAACGCACCGGCCCACTCGGACACGATGCTGCTCATTCGTCTCGATCCGAATCAGCCCGAGACGACGATGCTCTCGATCCCGCGTGACCTGAAGGTCACGATTCACCCCGATCACGGCCGGCCGACCATGCAGAAGATCAACGCCGCGTACACGCTCGGGGGCGTGAAGCTGGCGACCAAGACGGTCAAGCAGGCCCTCGGCATCCCGATCAATCACGTGATCGACGTGAACTTCGCCGGCTTCAGGGCGCTCGTCAACTACCTCAACTGCGTCTATGTCCAGGTCGATCGCCGCTATTACCACTCCAACGCGGGCCTGCCGCCGTCCGAGCAGTACGACGAGATCAACATCCAGCCCGGCTACCAGCGGCTGTGTGGCGACGACGCCCTGCACTACGTCCGTTACCGGCACGCCGACACCGACCTCGTCCGCTCGGCCCGCCAGCAGGACTTCCTCAGGCAGATCAAGAACCAGGTCGGGGCCTCGGGACTCGTGTCCCGGCTGCACCCGCTCGAGCGGATCTTCGGCAAGTACTCGAGCACGGACATCCGCTCGTCCGACGACGTGCTGAAGCTGATCGAGCTGCTGGTCCAGTCGGCCGGGCACCCGGTCAAACAGGTCCAGTTCAACGCCTCGATCGGACCCTCGTACGTCACGGCGTCCAGGGCGCAGATCGCGGGAGTCGTCAATCAGTTCCTGCACGGAGGGGCCAGAACCGGCCACATCCAGACCTCCGGGGGCTCTCGGTCCGGGGGCGCCGGATCAGGCACAGCGAACGTGCCGCTCACGGATGCCGGCTCCGCGGAGCTCTCCCAGGAGCGCGGACTCGCCGCGACTGTCCCGTTCAAGGTCTACTACCCGGGCAAGCGGGTCACGAGCCCCACGGCGCCGATCGACCAGACCCGCTTCTACCGAGTGCACCACCGTCCCGCCTACGTCGTCGTGGTCGCCGAAGGAGGTCTCGGCCAGTTTTACGACCTCCAGGGGACAACCTGGCAGGACCCGCCAATCCTTGACCACCCGGACCAGACGATCCAGCGCGCCGGCCGGACGATGCAGCTGTACTTCGAGGGCCAGCGCTTGCGGATCGTCGCGTGGCACGACGGCCGGGCGGCTTACTGGCTCGTCAACACGCTGCAGAACATCCTCACGAACAAGCAGATGCTGGCGATTGCGTCGGCCGCGCAGGTCGCGCCGGGTTGAGCCGTCGCATCGGCCGGCTCGTCACGTCGCGAGCGCCGTACGGAGGTCCGCCGGCAGGTCGGCGACTACCTCCGCCTCAGCCGGACGGGGCGCCGGGGCCTCCGACGCCGTCCGCGACCGTTGGCTGGAGGGCCGACAGGGCCGGCCGTTGGCCAGGATCACGCCGTCGCTGCAATGAGCCTCAACCGTTCCGTCGCCGAACTGCTCGTCGTAGAGGCGCGCGTACAGACCGCCCTGGGCGAGGAGCTCCTCGTGGGTTCCGCGCTCGACGATCGTTCCGCCCTCGATCGCGAAGATCACATCGGCGTTGCGGATCGTTGACAGCCGGTGCGCGATCGCGATCGTGGTGCGGCGTTGCATCAGCGCCTCTAATGCCTGTTGTACGACGCGCTCGCTCTCGGTGTCCAGCGCCGAAGTGGCCTCATCCAGGATCAGGATCGGCGGGTCCTCGAGGATCACCCGGGCGATGGCCAGGCGCTGGCGCTCTCCGCCCGAGAACCGGTAGCCACGTTCGCCGACGACCGTGTCATAACCGTTCTCCAAGGCCATGATGCGGTCGTGGATGAACGCGGCCTCAGCCGCGGCCACGACCTGCTCGTAGGTCGCGCCCGGCCGTCCATAGCTGATGTTCTCGCGGACCGTGCCGCCGAACAGATAGCTCTCCTGGGTCACCACCCCGACCGCGCTAGCAATCGTCGCGGCCGTGAGATCGCGCACGTCGTGACCATCGAGCTTGACCGCGCCGAGCTCGACGTCGTAGAGCCTCGGCACCAGATACGAGATCGTCGTCTTGCCGGCCCCGGAGGGCCCGACCAGCGCCGCGAGCTGTCCGGGCGAGACCAGCAACGACACGTCGCGCAGCGCCTCCTCGGACACCGGCGGCCCGCCGTCCTCGCCGCCGCCGTAGCGAAACGACACATCCTCGAGCGCCACCTCTCCTCGGATCTCGCGCGCGTCAAGACTGAGCGCGTCATCGCGGTCGGTGATTCGCGGCCGAAGGTCGATCAGCTCGAAGATCCGAGCGAACAGCGCCATCGATGACTGCACGTCGACCGAGACCTGCAGCAGCTGGTTGATCGGTATCAGCAGCCGGCTCTGCAGGGTCGTGAAGGCCACCAGCGTCCCCGCCGACAGATCGCCGTGCGTGCCCTGGAGACCGGCCACGAGATACACGAGTGCCGGGCTGATCCCGAAGAATGCCTGAGTGACCGCGAAGAACGAGCGACCGGTCATCGCCTGACGGACCTGCAGCTCGGCCTGGTTCGCGTTCTCGATGCGGTAGCGGTCGACCTCGTGCGCCTGGCGGCCGAACACCTTGGCCAGGAGGATCCCTGACACCGACAGCGTCTCCTGGGTGATCGACCCCATCGACGCGAGCGAGGCCTGCGCGTCGCGACGAGCGCTTCGCCGCGCGCGTCCCACCCGTCGGCTGAACACCACGAACACCGGAGTGACTGCCAGCGAGATCACGGTCAGCAGCGGCGAGAGCAGGAGCATCGCCACGACTGACGACACCAGCGTGACCACGTTGCTGACGACCGAGGAGGCGGTCGACGTGATCGTCGTCTGCACGCCACCGACGTCGTTGGCCAGCCTCGACTGAACCTCCCCGCTCCGAGTGGCCGTGTAGAACGCCAACGACAGACTCTCGAGGTGTTCGAACAGGCGGTCGCGGAGCTCTCGCAACACCTGATTGCCGACGACTTCGGTCAGATACACCTGAGCGATGTTCAGGACCCCGTTGATGATCGGGATCGCGATCAGCGCCGCCACGAGCGGGTACAGCGCATGGAGATCCGGGCCACCCTGGACGAACAGGGCCTTGTCGAACACCTGGCGGACCAGCAGCGCGCTGATCACGCTCAGCGCCGACGTGATCAGAATGGTCAGGACGATCAGCGCCAGCGCGCCTCGATGGGGGCGAAACAGGCGCACGATTCGCCGGCCGAGCGGCGGCGGCTCGGCTCGGGCAATGGACGCGGTCATGGCCGCGAGCCTAGCCCACCATAAGGGGGTGCCCGGGCACCGTTCCCGGCGCGACCCGGTTCACCCGCTGCGTCCGTCATGCGCGAAGATCTCATCGCAGTGCGCCACCCAGACAACCAGCGCGCGCGGGTCAATCGATGACCGGGCCCGAGCCACCGAACCCAGGCTCTCCGTGGCGCTGGACCGACCCGTTCAAGGTCCGGTCGGTGTGGGTGCCCCCGCTGGTGCTCGTGGCCATCCTGATTGTCGTGATGACGCTCGTGTACTTCGGCTCGGTCGTCAACCCGACCGGACACCTGCACGGGCTGCCGGTGTCGGTCGTCGACCGGGACACCGGCGCCACCGTCGGTGGCCAGCACGTCGACTTCGGGCGCCAGCTGGCGAGCGGTCTGCTTAACGCCCCGGCTGTGTCGGGCCGTCTGAAGCTGCGCCCGTCGACGTTGCCGGCGACGGAGGCTCAAATGGACGTCGGCAAGGAGTACACCGCGGTCGTGATCCCGCCCGGGTTCACCGCCAGCCTGCTTGCCGTCGCCGGCATCTCCGCCGGGCCGGCGCGTCCTGCCGTCAAACCGAGCGTCGAGTTGCTGACCAATCCCCGCGCGGGCACACTTGCGGTGGGGCTCGCCACCGGCGTGCTGCAGCCGGCGCTCGCCCAGGCATCCCGCCAGATCGGCCAGCGATTGGCCTCCCTGAACTCGGCCCATCGCACCGTGGGTGCCGCCAGCCCGCTGCTGACGGATCCGCTGACCGTCCCGGTGGTCGCCTACCGGCCGCTGCCGTCGCACACCGCGCTGGGCCTGAGCGCGTTCTACATCGCGCTGCTGACGACGTTCTGCGGGTTTCTCGGAGCGGTGATCGTCGGCACGTCGATCGACGCCGTGCTCGGCTACGCCACGACCGAGATCGGCCCGATCTGGGGTCAGCGCCAGCCGGTCCCGATCAGCCGCTGGCACACCCTCCTCGCCAAGTGGGTGATGGCCACGGGACTCACGGTTGTGCTCACCGGGTTGATGCTGTTCACCGCGGTGGTGATCCTGAACATGGACGCGCCGCACTTCGGCTACTTGTGGCTGCTGTCCTGGTTTGCCGCCACCGTGGTCGCGATCGGAACGCTGGCGCTGTTCGCGGCGCTGGGCACGATCGGTCAGCTGGTCGCGTTGCTCGTATTCGTCTACCTGGCGCTGGCCTCGTCGGGCGGGACAGTGCCGCTGTATGCGCTGTCGGGCTTCTTCAGGTTCGTCGCCAACTTCGAGCCGCTTCGGCAGATCCTCGACGGCGTCAGGGCGATCCTCTACTACGACGCCCGGGGTGACGCCGGGCTGACCCGCGCCTGGATCGCCACGGGGGCGGGGCTGGCGTTCTGGCTCGCGCTTGGCATCCTCATCACCAACTGGTATGACCGCAAGCGGCTGTACCGGATGCCGCCCGACCTCATGGAGTACGTCGATCGCGCCGTGATCGCCTACCGAGACGACGCCAAGGCGGCGTCTGATGCTCCGGCCAGGCGCGTCGGCGGCGGTCAACCTGAGACTTGAGTCGGTGCTCGACGCGCAAAGGGGGGCGAATTTCGCCGCCCACAGGCTCTGTAGTACATGCGTCCGCTCGACACCCTCAGACGTCTGTTCTCGAAGCTAGTCTCGCCCGATGACCCCGCCCGACGAAAGGGCAGCGCTGGTGGCGCTGCTGCGGACCGCGACGCGGCCGTGGCACGTGTACGCCGACGTCGTCGAGGACCACCGGAGCGCGATCGCGGTGCTCGAGCAGGAGCGCGGGCTGTTCTCGGGCGACGAGCTCGCCGCTGCGCGAGCGGCGATGGCGTCGTGGGAAGGGCGCGGAATGCGGGTCATGACGGTACTCGACGACGACTACCCGGAGAACCTGCGCGGTGTCTACGACCGGCCTCCGATCCTGTTCGTCGCCGGGCGGCTGGAGCCCGAAGACGGGCGCTCGGTTGCGGTGATCGGGTCGCGGCAGGCATCGGCGGACGGGCTTGCGCGTGCGCGGGGCGCTGCACTGGAGCTCGTGGACGCCGGATACGTGGTGGTGTCAGGGCTTGCGGCTGGGATCGATACGGCCGCACACAGGGCGGCGCTCGGCTGCGACGGCCGTACGATCGCGGTGATCGGCACGGGCCTGGACCGTTGTTACCCGGCCGAGAACCGCGGGCTCCAGCGGCGGATCGGGGCCGGCGGCGCCGTGGTCTCGCAGTTCTGGCCGGACGCGCCGGCGAGCCGGCACGGGTTTCCGATGCGCAACGCGGTGATGTCCGGGCTAGCGCTGGCCACGGTGGTGATCGAGGCGTCGCAGCACAGCGGGGCGCGGACGCAGGTGCGAGCCGCGCTCGCGCACGGCCGGCCGGTGCTGCTGCACGAGTCGGTGCTGGCGCACGGGTGGGCGCGGGACTGCGCGGGCCGTGGCGGCGTGCACGTGGTCGGCGGCGTCGGCGAGATCGTCGGGGTGATCGAGCGCCTCGAATCGCCTGACCCGCTCGTGGCCTGACCCGCTCGTCGCCTGCGCCGCCGGCCGCCAGAGCCGCCCCCAGACCCGATAACTCGAGAGAGAGACGATGGCAACGGTCGCCGAGCTGACCGCGCCGTACGAGAATTTCATGCTCGGTCCGCGGCGCGGCCCCGACGTATGCGAGATCTGCTTCACGTTCACCCGTGGGTACGTCCGGTGCTACGCGTGCGCGAGCGTCGAGCAGGCGCTCGACGCGATGGCGCCGATCTCATACAGCGTTGCCCACGAGCAGCTGCACCACACGCTGGCCGCATACAAGCGCGACGGCGGCCGGGTCGGACGGCGGCTGACCGTGCAGCTGGCGGCGGTCTTATGGCGGCACCTCGCCGTCCATGAGCGGTGCCTGGCAGCGGCCGCAGGGACCGCAGCGGGCGCGAGGGCCGCAGGGGCCGCAGAAGCCGCGCACGGCGTCGACCGGTTCGAGCTGGTCACGACCGTCCCCTCGAGCGACCGGGACCGCGACGAGACCCATCCGCTACGCGCGATCGTAGGCGAGCTGGCCGGCCCGACGCGCGATCGCCACCAGCGGCTGCTGCGCCGTACGGACCGCCCGGCCGCGGCTCGCGCCCACGACCCCGGGAAGTTCGCCGCGACCCGCGCCCTGAGCGGACAGCCGGTCCTGCTGATTGACGACACCTGGACCACGGGGGCGAACGCCCAGAGCGCGGCGGCGGCGCTGAAGGCGGCCGGCGCGGGACCGGTCGCCGCGCTGGTGATCGGGCGCCACCTGAAGCGCGAGTGGCACGAGAACTGGCACCGTCTCCGCGGCATCTCAACTCCGTTCGACTGGCGAGTCTGCGCTCTGTGCGGAGATTCCCGAAGGCTCGCTTAGTGCTCCCCGCCGTAAATACGGTCACACGGAGAGCGGTGCCGCTCGAATGGGACGGGATTTACGGAGGGAGCACTTAGGGTCCGTTTACAAATCTTCGGGACGCGGGTAGTAGCCACGACAGACGCAAGAGGAGAGGCTGGATTGGTCAGACGGGACATCCTTGCCGCGGTGGCGGCAATCGCAACGATCGCTTTCATCGTGGGCTGTGGATCATCTTCCGGCAGTGGACCCGTGACGCTCAACTGGTACGTGTTCCCGGAGCCGTCGGGGTCGTTCCAGACCGCCGCGACCAACTGCAGCAAGGCCTCGGGCGGCAAGTACGACATCAAGATCAACTTCCTCTCGACGTCGTCTGACCAGCAGCGGGTGTCGCTGGTCCGCCGTCTGGCGGCGAACGACTCGTCGATTGACATCCTCGCGATGGACGTCGACTGGACCGCTGAGTTCGCGACCGCGAGGTGGATCGTCCCGGTGCCCTCGCAGCTGGCCCAGCAGATCCGCACCCAGGACCTGAAGGGGCCGGTCCAGACGGCGACGATCAACGGCAGGCTGTGGGCCGTCCCACTGAACTCGAACACGCAGCTGCTCTGGTACCGCAAGGACCTCGTTCCGCACCCGCCCAAGACCTGGAACCAGATGATCGACGACGCCGAGCAGCTGGCCAAGCACGGCAAGCCTCACTACATCGAGGAGCAGGGAGCGCAGTACGAAGGACTGACAGTGTGGTTCAACTCGATGGTCAACTCCGCCGGCGGGCTGATCATCACCGGTGCCAACAAGGTCGTGATCGGTAAGCCGGCCGTGGTTGGCGCCACGATCATGCGCCGGTTGGCGAACTCCGTCGCGGCCGACCCGTCGCTGAACGTGACGATGGAAGGCCAGTCCGACACGGCCTTCGACCAGGGCAAGGCGGCGTTCGAGATCAACTACCCGTTCGTGTGGCAGTCGGCGAAGGCGACCAACCCCGCGGTGGCCAAGAACATGGGTTACGCGCCGTTTCCGCAGGTCACTCCGGGGATGACCCCGAGGGTGTCGATCGGCGGCTACAACCTCGGCATCTCGTCGCATTCCAAGCACGCCGCCCTGGCCTTCCAGGCGGCCCAGTGCCTGATCCAGCCGGCCAACCAGACACGTGACGCGGTCAAGGGAGGCCTCGCCCCGGTCGACGCCGGCATCTACGACCAGCCGGCGTTCGCGAAGGCATATCCGTTCCACCAGCTGATCAAGCAGCAGCTGCAGACCTACGGCCTGCGTCCGCAGACAGCCGCCTACGCCGACGTCACGCTGGCGATCCAGAAGACGCTCTCGCCCACGTCGAGCATCGATCCGAGCACGCTCGTCAGCCAGTTGCAGAACAAGCTCAGGCTGTCCCTCTCATCGGCGGCTCTGCTGTGACCACCGAAACCGCCACAGCACCTGCACAGGCACCGGAAAAGCCGCGGCGCGCGCATGTGAGCGAGCGCGTCCGTGCCGAGCGTCGCCTGGCTGCGTGGCTGGTCGCCCCCGCGCTGATCGTGATGCTCGCGGTGGTCGCCTACCCGATCGTCGACGCGGTGATCCTGTCGCTGCAGCGCGCCGACCTGCGGTTCCCAGACGCGAACAAGTTCATCGGCCTGGCGAACTACGGCCATGTGCTGTCGGCTCCGATCTGGTGGCAGGACGTGCTGCACACGGTGATCATCACGGTCATCAGCGTCTCGATCCAGTTCGTGATCGGGATGTGCGTGGCGCTCGTCATGTACAGGATCCTGTTCGCCCGCGGGTTGGTGCGAGCGGTCGCGTTGATCCCGTACGGGATCGTCGCCGTCGTCGCCGCCTACTCGTGGGAGCTCGCCTGGTCGCTGCAGAGCGGCTGGATCCCGAAGCTGCTGGGGCTGTCGGGTGACCCGCTCAGCCACCCGTTCGGGACCTACGTCGCGATCATCATCACGGAGGTGTGGAAGAACACGCCGTTCATGGCACTGCTGCTGTTGGCGGGACTGGCGCTGGTGCCCGATGAACTGCTGGAGGCGGCGAAGGTCGACGGGGCCAACGCCTGGCAGCGGTTCTACAAGATCACCCTGCCTTTGATGAAGCCGGCGATCCTGGTCGCGCTGCTGTTCCGGACGCTCGACGCGTTCAGGATCTTCGACACGATCTACATCTTCAACCAGGGCGCCCAGGGCACCGAGTCGATCTCGATGCTCAACTACAACACGCTGCTGGACCGGCTCAACCTCGGCCTGGGGTCGGCGGTGTCCGTGCTCCTTTTCATCATGGTGGCGCTGATCGCCTTCGTGTTCATCAAGCTGTTCGGCGCGGGCGCAGCACCGGGGACTGATCCAGAATGAGCAAGCGCCAAAAAGAGATCAGCGGCTGGTCGCTGGCGATCATCATCATCTTCGTGGCGTCGCTGGTGCCGGTGGTGTGGATCGTGATGCTGTCGCTCAAGACGCCCGCCACCGCCACCGACGGCAGCTTCATCCCGCATGCCTGGACGCTCTCGAACTACTCCGACATCTTCAAGCTGGGCACGTTCACATCCGCCCTGCGCAACTCGATCGGGATCGGCCTGATCGCGACGCTGCTGGCGGTGGCCCTCGCCTCGTCGGCCGCGTACGCGATTGCGCGCCTGGACTTCCGGGGCAAGCGCGTGATCCTGGCGGTCGCGCTGGGCGTGGCCATGTTCCCGCAGATCTCGCTGGTCGGCCCGCTGTACAACCTGTGGCGCCAGATCGGGCTCTACGACACCTGGCCCGGGCTGATCATCCCGTACATGACATTCGCGCTGCCGCTGTCGATCTACACACTGTCGGCGTTCTTCAGGGAGATCCCGTGGGAGCTCGAACAGGCAGCACAGGTCGACGGGGCGACGCCGTTTCAGGCGTTCCGGAAGGTGATCGTGCCGCTCGCCACCCCAGGCATCGTCACCACCTTCATCATCGTGTTCATCATCTGCTGGAACGATTTCGTGTTCGCGATCTCACTGACCTCGACGTCGAGGGCGCAGACCGTGCCGGCCGCGATCTCGTCGTTCCCGGGCGTCTCGCAGTTCACCGTGCCCTACGGCGACATCGCGGCTGCCGCGGTGGTCGTCACGATCCCGGTGATGCTGCTGGTCCTGATTTTCCAGCGCCGGATCGTCGCCGGCCTGACCGCGGGCGCGGTCAAGGGATGAGCGCTGACACCGAAAAGGAGCTTTAGCGAATGGCCGAGATCGAGTTCGATGACGTAACCAAGCGGTATCCCGATGGCTTTGAGGCCGTCAAGCACTTCGACCTCGATGTCCCCGACGGCGAGTTGATGATCCTGGTGGGCCCGTCGGGCTGCGGCAAGTCGACCGCCCTGCGGATGGTCGCCGGCCTCGAGGACATCTCCGACGGGGAGCTGAAGATCGGCGGCCAGGTGGTCAACGACCGCGCGCCCAAGGACCGCGACATCGCGATGGTGTTCCAGAACTACGCGCTGTATCCGCACATGACCGTGCGCGACAACATGGGGTTCGCGCTGAAGCTGGCCAAGACGCCGGAGGCCGAGATCAACCAGAAGGTCAACGAGGCGGCGCGGATCCTCGACCTCGAGCAGCACCTCGAGCGCAAGCCGGCCAACCTCTCCGGAGGACAACGGCAGCGGGTGGCGATGGGCCGCGCGATCGTCCGCAACCCCAGCGTGTTCCTGATGGATGAGCCGCTGTCGAACCTCGACGCGAAGCTGCGCGTGCAGATGCGCACCGAGATCGCGCGCATCCAGCAGCAGCTCGAGACGACCACGATCTACGTCACCCACGACCAGACCGAGGCGCTGACGCTCGGCGACCGGATCTCGGTCATGCGCGCCGGGACGCTTCAGCAGGTGGGTCCCCCCGGAGAGCTGTACGCGTACCCGAACAACCTGTTCGTGGCCGGCTTCATCGGCTCCCCGTCGATGAACTTCCTCGCCGGCGAGCTCCGCGGCGACACCGTCCACCTGCCGATCGGCGACGTGCAGATCCCCGACGAGCTACGACGGCGGCTGGAGTCCGGTCCCGGCGGGGGCCGGGGCGGCGTGATCGCCGGCCTGCGTCCCGAGCACTTCGAGGACGCCGCGCTGATCCCCGACCGCTCGCCCGGAGTCACGTTCAACGCCAAGATCGACGTGCTCGAGTCGATGGGCTCGGAGTTCTACGCGTATTTCGTGGTCGAGTCTGAGCGCGTCTCCTCGACCGAGCTCGAGGAGCTGGCCCAGGACGCCGGCGGCAGCGAGCTGCAGCGCGGCGGGGGCGTCCAGATCACGGCCCGACTGGGCGCCGAGAGCAAGGTCCAGGAGGGCCAGGACGCGGAGCTGTGGTTCGATTCGCGCCACCTGCAGCTGTTCGATAGCGAGTCCGGACGCAGCCTGCTCGCGCGCGACGGCGACGGTAACGGCGGGTCCGCGGCCCAGCCCGCCGCGGCGGCGGCGCCTCCGGGCGCGTCGGCCGAGAGCCGGGCCGAGACGGCCGCCGGCGGCGAGGGCGGCGAGCAGCCGCCTGAAGCGGGTTCCAGCCCCAGCTAATCTCACTCACATATGCCGACGCCGCGCTCCACCGGCTTGGCCGGCGTCGACGCGCAGGCCGACTTCCTGCGCGCTCGCCGGCACGCGACGTTCTCGAGGCTGGTGTCCCGGCTGCGTGGACTTCCCGATGACGTAGGCGTGATCCTGCCGTTCGAGGAGGTTGTCGAGGCGCTCGGGTTCGTCAGCGAGCGCAGCGCCGGGCTCAACGTCGTCTCGCTCGACCTGATCGTCGGCAGCGTCGACCGCGGGCGCGACTTCGACCGGAGCTTCCGCCCCACCTCGGCCCGCATGCGCAACCGCTGGGAGCAGATCGCAACCGCGATGCGCCGGGGCGAGTCGATGCCGCCGATCGACCTGGTCAGGGTCGGCGAGATCTACTTCGTCCGCGACGGCCACCACCGCGTGTCGGTATCCCGAGCGCTGGGCCGCACGGACATCGACGCCTACGTGACCGAGGTTGTCACCCGCGTCGACGCCAGCCGCGCGATCACGCTCACCGACCTCCCGCTCAAGAGCCACGAGCGCGTGTTCTCCGAGCGGGTGCCGCTCCCCGAGGACGCCCGCGCGGAGATCTCGCTGTCTGACCCGTGGGACTACACGTTGCTGGCCGAGAGCGTCGAGGCCTGGGGATTCAGGGCGATGCGCGACCGTGGCGAGCTGCTCGACCGCGAGACCACCGCGGCGCTGTGGCTGGAGACCGAGTACCGCCCCGTGGTGGCGATGCTGCGCGAGGCCGACCTGATCTCCGGCCAGACGCCGACCGAGGCCTACATGCGGATCGCCGCCGAGCGCTACCGGCTGCTGCGCACCCACGACTGGAGCGACGACGTCCTGCAGCGGGTGTTGCAGGGCCGCCGGCGGCATCGCCGCTAGCCTCGGCGCTATGCCCGCACGACCGATCTCGAGCTCCGCGGCCCCCGGCGCCAAGGCCACCCGGCGCTACGCCCCGAGGATGCCGCCCGAGCAGCGGCGCGAGCAGCTCGTCGACGCCGCGCTGAGCGTGATCATCGAACAGGGGTACGGCGGCGTCTCGATCGAGGCGATCGCGCGCACCGCCGGCGTCACCCGGCCGGTCGTCTACGACCACTTCCCCAACCTCGGGAGCCTCCTGCACGCGCTGATCGAGCGCGAGGAGCGCTACTCGCTGGAACAACTGGCGCGCGTCGTCCCCGACGACCTCGGAGACGGCGATCCGGTGGAGGTGCTGGCCGGAAGCGTACGGCGATTCCTCGACGCGGTCACCGCGCGCCCCGACACGTGGCGGATCATCTTGCTGCCGATCGACGGCACTCCGGCGATCGTGCGCGAGCACGTCGAGACCCACCGGGCGCTGATCCTGGGACGGATCGAGCAGCTGGTGCGGTGGGCGGTCAAGGGTGGCGAACTCCCCGCCGAGCTCGATGTCGAGCTCGCCGCGCGCGCGATCTGCGACCTCGGCGAGCAGGCCGGGCGGATGGTGCTGACCGACTCGCAGCGCTACTCGCCGGACCGCTACGAGCGGTTCGTGCAGACCGTGATGAAGCTAATCTGGCCTTCGTGAGCCGGGACGTGACCGGGCTCACGGTGCGCTCGGCCTCGGAGCTGGCCGCGGCGATCCGCGGCCGCGAGGTGAGCGCCACCCAGGTGGTGCAGACCCACATCGACCGCCATCGCGCAGTCGCTCGCCAGATCAACGCGATCGTCGCCGACCGCTTCGTGGTGGCGCTCGAGGAGGCCGCCGAGGTAGACCGGCGGGTGGGCGCGGCCGCCCCCGAGGAGCAGCTGCCGCCGTTCCTCGGGGTCCCGTTCACCGTCAAGGAGTCGATCGCGCTCGCCGGAATGCCCCAGTCCGGGGGCCTGGTGGCCAGGCGCGAATACCGCTCGCCCGGCAGCGCACCCCCGGTGCAGCGGCTGATCGACGCGGGCGCGATCCCGCTGGGGGTGACCAACACCTCCGAGCTGTCGTTGTGGATCGAGTCGTTCAACCGCCTGTACGGGTCCACCCGCAACCCCTACGACGGCGCCCGCGCCGCCGGCGGTTCCTCCGGCGGCGAAGGAGCCGCGGTCGGCAGCGGTGGATCGCCGTTCGGCGTCGGCTCGGACATCGGCGGGTCGATCCGCGTGCCGGCGTTCTTCTGCGGCGTGTTCGGCCACAAGCCCTCGCCCGGGCTGGTCCCGAACACCGGCCACTATCCGCCCACCTCAGGCGAGGCCGCATGGATGCTCGGCACCGGCCCTCTGACCCGGCGCGCCGAGGACTTGCTGCCGTTGCTGTCGATCATGGCTGGCCCCGACGGCCAGGACCCGCTGGTCAAGTCGGGCGTGCTCGGGGACCCGGCGGCCGCGTCCCTGCGGGGGCTGCGGGTGGTGACGGTCGAAGAGGCGACGCTGTTTCCGATGACCCGGGCGCTGCGCGACGCGCGGGAGCGGGCGGTCGGCGCGCTGGCCGCAGCCGGGGCCGAGATCGTCCCGGTCGCGCTGCGCTCGTGGCGGCGGGCGGCGTTCCCGTTCCTGGCCACGCTGCAGGCGGGCGCGGGGCAGACGATCGTGGGGCTGCTCGAGGAGGCGGGAGCGGCGACCCCGACGCTGCGCACACTTGTCCGGCGCGGCAGCCCGCACACGGTGCCGACCAGGCTCACGCTCGCGACCGAACTGCTGCCGTCGAGCACGCGCAGCTCGCAACGCAAGCTGCTGGCCGCGGGTGCCAGCCTGGCCGCCGAGGTCACCGAGGCGATCGGCGACGGCGTGCTGCTGCACCCCGCCTACCCGCGCACGGTCCCGCGGCATGGCACCACCGTCGGACGGCCCTGGCTGCTCGCCTCTGCAGCGGTGTTCAACCTCGCCGGCGTGCCGGTCACCGAGGTGCCGCTGGGGCTCTCGTCGCGCGGCCTGCCCCTGGGAGTGCAGGTCGCAGCCGGGGCGGGCCGGGACCACGTGTCGATCGCCGTCGCGCTCGAGCTCGAGCGGGTATTCGGCGGTTGGGTGCCGCCACCGGGTATAACGGTCCCGTGAAGCTTCGCTCGCTGGGGGCCACCTCGATCACCACCACCCCGATCTCGCTGGGGCTGGCCGCCCTCGGCCGGCCGGGCTACCTCACGCTCGGCCATGGCGGCGATTTCCCCGACCACACGATCGAGGCGATGGCGGCGCGGACCCATGAGGTCCTCGACGCCGCCTACGCGGCGGGCGTGCGCCACTTCGACGCCGCGCGCTCCTACGGCCGCGCCGAGGAGTTTCTCGGCCAGTGGCTCCGCGACCGCTCGGTGGCGCCCGGCGCGCTGACGATCAGCTCGAAGTGGGGATACCGGTACACCGCCGGCTGGCAGGTCGACGCCAACCCGCCCGAGGTCAAGGAGCTGACCGCCGACAATCTGCGCCGGCAGCTCGCCGAGACCCGCGAGCACCTGGGCGACCACCTGACGCTCTACCAGATCCACTCAGCGACGCTGTCGAGCGGCGTGCTCGACGATCCCGACATCCGCCGCGAGCTCGACGAGCTGCGCTCAGACGGGGTGGCGGTCGGGATCAGCACCTCGGGCACCGAGCAGGGCGCGACGATCCTGCGGGCGATCGAGGTCGGCGGCTACGACACCGTCCAGACCAGCTGGAACCTGCTCGAGCGCTCCGCCGGCGAGGCGCTGGAGGCGGCCCACGAGGCGGGGATGGGCGTCATCATCAAGGAGGCGCTGGCCAACGGCCGACTCACCGCCCGTGGCGACGTTGAGGCGCTGCACGAGGCCGCGCGGCGCCTCGGCGCGGCCGAGGACGCGGTGGCGATCGCGGCGGTCCTCGCCCGGCCCTGGGTCGACACGGTACTGAGCGGCGCCTCGACCGCGGAGCAGCTCCACAGCAACCTCAAGGCAATTGACGTCGGCTGGGACGACTCGCTCGAGCGGGAGCTGGCATCGGTGACCGAGCCGGCCGATCAGTACTGGGACAGGCGCTCCGGCCTGCCCTGGACCTGAGCGCAACCACGCACAGCGGGAGGTAGTCATGCAGCGCAGCACGGACAGGATCCTGACGACCCACGCCGGCAGCCTGCCGCGCCCGGCGAGCTTGCTGCCGATGGTGTTCGCGCAGGAGTCGGGCGAGTCGGTCGACGCTGCGCAGTTCGAGGCCGGCGTCCGTTCGGCGGTGAAGGAAACCGTTCGCAAGCAGGTGGTCGCCGGGGTCGACGTGGTCAACGACGGAGAGGTGAGCAAGCCCAGCTACGCGACATACGTCAAGGACCGGCTCACCGGCTTCGGCGGCGAGGGTTCGATCGAGACGGTGGCGGCCTCCGTGATGAACCTCGAGGAATTCCCAGACTTCGCCGACCACATGGCCGCGACGATGGAGTCGGTCTCCGAGATCAGGTTCACGACCTGCGATGGGCCGGTCTCCTACGTGGGCCAGGACGCCGTCAGGACCGACATCGAGAATCTGCAGGCGGCGCTCGACGGCGAGGCGCCGGCCGGCACATTCATGAGCGCGGCATCTCCCGGCGTGATCGCCGTGTTCTCACCGAACAAGTACTACTCGAGCCAGGAGGAGTACCTCGAGGCGCTCTCGAACGCGATGCGCGAGGAGTACGAGGCGATCCACGAGGCGGGCTTCATCCTGCAACTCGACTGCCCCGACTTCTGATTCTCCAGGCCAAGCCCGCCGGCCTGATGCTGATGGCATCCAACGGCCGTCACGCCCACGAGTGGACGGTGTTCGAAGACGGGAAGCTGCCCGACGACAAATACGTGATCCCAGGCGTGCTGGACTCGACCACCAACGTGGTGGAACACCCGGAGGCAATCGCGCAGCGCCTGACGCAGTACGCGCAGGTCGCGGGCCCGGAGAACGTGATGGCAGGCACCGACTGCGGCTTTGGCACGGTCGCCGGAATGCAGATCGTCGTGCCGACCGTGGTATGGGCGAAGTTCAAGGCGATGAGCGAAGGCGCCGAACTCGCGACGCAGCGCCTCTGGGGTTAGGCCCGCAGCAGTCCGTTGGCCCTGGCCCACTCGACCGTCCGCCGGAGCGTGTCCCGCGGCGCGGTGTAGCTGAGGCCCAGCTCGCGCTCGGCTCGCGAGCCGTCGTAGCGATGGCCGTGCAGCAGCGTCTTGACCATCTCCCGGCACACCGGGGGCCGCTTGCGGGCCAGCCGGAACGCGTGCTCGACGACATAGGCGCCGGCCACCGCCGCCGGGCGCGGCACCAGGCGGGGGCGGTGCTTGACGCCGGCCACGTCACCGGCGAGCGTCAACGCGTCGCTGAGCGGCATCTGGATCCCGTTGAGCAGGTAGCGCTCGCCGGCCACTCCGTGCTGCGCGGCGAGCAAGTGGCCCTCGGCGCAGTCGGCGATGTCGACGAGGCTGACGTTGGTCTGCACGAACGCCTTCAGCCGGCCGTCCAGGAACGCGATCAGGAAGCGCGCGGTGCCTCCGGCGCGGCCCGGACCCTGGACCGACGACGGGTTGACGCACACGACCTCGATGCCGGTCTCGCGTCCCGCCGCAAACGCGGCGTGCTCGCCCTCGGTCTTGGTCCGCTCGTAGTCGGACAGGTACCACCCGCGGTGCGTCGTGTCCTCGCGGCCGACCGTGCCGGGCGGCTCCCCGATCGTGGCCGCGGAGGACGTGTGGACGACCCGCGGGACACCGGCACGCGCTGCGGCGCGGACCGCCGTGACCGCGCCGTCGACATTGGCCCGGCGCATCGGGTCGGGGTCGGCCGTGCACAGCTCGTTGATGCCGGCCACGTTGTAGGTGACCGCGCACCCCGCCATCGCCCCGGCGAGGACGTCCTCGTCCAGCAGCTCGCCGAGCACGGCACTGGCGCCCAGCGACTCGAGCGTGGCGGCGCTCTCCGACGACCTGGCCAGCCCGATCACCTCGTCGCCGTGCGCGACCAGGCGCTCCACGAGCACGCGGCCGACGACGCCGCTGCCACCCGTGACGAAGACGCGGCTCACGTACCGGTGCGAAGCGAGGAGGAGAACCGCACGAAGTAGTCGACCCCGGACCAGGCCGTGACCACCGCCGCGATCACCAGCACCCACTGGTCGAGGTACGCGCCGGCGATGATCACGTCGGGGCGCAGCATCGCCAGCGCAAGCGCGACGAACTGCAGGGTCGCCTTCCACTTGCCCAGCATCGACGCCTCCAGGTGCTGACCCGAGGCGGCGACTGCGGCGCGCAGCCCGAGCACGGTCATCTCGCGCCCGATCATCACCAGGGCCACCCACGGCGAGGCCCGGTCGACGGCGACCAGCGCGATCAGCGTGCCGGTCACCAGCAACTTGTCCGCGGTCGTGTCGAGGAACGACCCCAGCTTCGAGCTGACGCCCCAGCGGCGGGCGAGCCGGCCGTCGAACCAATCGGTCGCGGACACGACCAGGAACAGGATCGCGGCAGCCGTGTAGGAATGGGTCAGCAGCAACGCCATCACCACGGGCGTGGCGACGATCCTGGTACAGGTGCCGATCAGGATCAGTGCGCTGGCGCGCATGCTGCCTCTCCGGGTCCCTCTCAGCGCGCCGGCCTCCACAGTGCTCGATCGTACCAACGGTCGCTTCTCACACCAGGACGGCCGCGTGCAGCCGCGCGGCCGCGGCGTCTGGCTCCCCAAGCGCCTGAGTGGCCGCCGCGGCGGCCTGTTCGAGCGTCAGCGAGCGGAGCGTCTGCTTGACCTCGGCGATCAACGGCGCGGCCATGCTCAGCTCGCGAACCCCCAGGCCCACCAGCAGCACCGCCGCGGCGGGGTCGCCGGCCAGCTCGCCGCAGACCCCGACCCAGCGCGAGTGCGACGCCGCCCCGGCGGTGGTCTCGCGGATCAGCCGGAGCACCGCCGGCTGCGGTCCGGCGAGCAGGCCGGCCAGGTGCTCGTTGCCGCGCTCGGCGGCCATCGCGTATTGCGTCAGGTCGTTGGTTCCCACCGAGAAGAAGTCCACCCGGGCCGCGAATTGCTCGGCGAGCAGCGCCGCCGCGGGGACCTCGACCATGATCCCGACCTCGAGCTGCGCGTTGCCGCCGGTGTCCGCGCGCGCACGCTCGAGCACCTCCAGGGCCGCGTCGAGCTCCGCGACGGCGGCGACCATCGGGAACATCACCCGCAGCGGGCGGTCGGCCGCGACCCGGCAGATCGCCCGCAGCTGCACCTCGAGCAGTTCCGGGCGCTCGAGCCCGAGGCGCAGTCCGCGGCGGCCGAGGAACGGGTTGGCCTCGGGTTCCATCGGCACCGCCTGCAGCGGCTTGTCGGCGCCGGCATCGAGCGTGCGCACGACCAACGGGCGGTCGCCCAGCTCGGCGGCGATCCCGGCGAGCGTCTGCACCTGTTCGTCCTCGGACGGGATCTCGGGGCGCTCCAGGAACAGGAACTCGGTCCGTAGCAGCCCGACTCCGTCGGCGCCCAGCTCGACCGCTCCGGCCGCCTCGCCGGTGCCGCCGATGTTGGCCGCGACCTCGATCACCGTGCCGTCGCGCATCACCGCGGGCTCGCTGGCGTGCTCCCGCGCGGCGCGGCGGCGCGCGGCCGCCCGGGCGGCCCGCTCGCGGGCGTCTGCCTCGGCCTGCTCGTCCGGCGCCACCAGCACCGTGCCCTCGTCGCCGTCGAGCAGCACCGGGGTGCCCTCCGGGATCGCCAGCACCGCGGGGCCGAGGCCGACCACGCCGGGCAGTCCCAGCGCCCGGGCCAGGATCGCCGCGTGCGCCGTCGGGGTGCCACGCGCGGTCGCGATCGCCTTGACCAGCTGGGGATCGAGCGCGGCGGTCTCGCGCGGGGTGAGCTCGTCGTCGACGATCACTCCCTCGAGCGCCAGCGCGGGACCGGCGCCGGTCAGCGCCGCTACCACCCGCACGCCGACGTCCTCGACGTCGACCGCGCGCCCGGCCAGCAGCGGATCGTCGAGCGCGCGCAGCTGCTCGGCGGTCTCGGCGGCGGCGTCGTGCCAGGCGGTCTCGGCGGCGGCGCCGGAGGCGATCAGCTCCCGGGCACGCGCCACCAGCGCGTCGTCGTCGAGCAGCGCCACGTGCGCGTTGAAGATCTCGGCCTCGCTCGAAGCCCCGCGCCCGGACACCTGATCGCGGTCGCGCTCGATCGCCCCGCGCGCCTCGGCGCGCGCGGCGTCCAGACGGGCGAGCTCGGCGTCCTCGCCTTCTGACTCGCGCTCGGGCGGTGGGCCCGAGGGGCGGTCGAGGTGGCGCACCGGGCCGAGCACGATCCCCGTCGAAGCCGCGATCCCGGTCAGCGTCGTTCCGGGCGCAGGAGCCTCGGCCGGCACGGACGCCGCCACGGTCGCCGGCGCGCGGGGCGCGCTGGGGCGGGCATCGGTGGCCGCGGGAGCCGCGCCGTCGGCCACGCCCTCGCCGAAGCCGCCCGCCGCGAGCTCCTCCAGCGCGGACACGGCGTCGGACGCCTGCGGGCCGGCGGCGGTGGCCACCAGCTCGTCGCCCTTGCGCGCGGCCAGCGTCATCAACCCGGTCAGGCTGCGGGCGCTGACCGGGGCCCCGGAGCCGCCGGCCTTGGCCAGCCGTAGGTCGGCGTCGAAGCGCGCCGCCAGCTCGACCACCAGCGCGGCCGGTCGGGCGTGCAGGCCGATCGCGTTGACGACCGGGATTCGCGCGTGCGCATCGGCGGGTGCGAGCTCCAGGTCCGCCGTCGGGGCACCCGCATCCGCGGCTGGCTCGTCGCCACCAAGCTGGGCGGCCTTCATCTGCAGCGCGCCCTGAGCCTCGGCGCGGACCTGCTCGAGCGGCGCGCCGCCCCGGGCTGCGGCGGCGGCCGCCACCGCGCCCTCCACCAGCGGGGCCTCGCTCATCACTACGCGTCCGTCACCCTCCATCAGCTCGATCGCCATCTCGGTGCTCATCAGCGCGCTGCCCAGGTCCATGAGCACGAGCACGCCGTCATCGGACATCGCCCGCTCGATCGCCGCGCGCACGCGCTCGGCGTCGGTGCCGATCGAGCCGTCGTCGAGCCCGCCGGCCTCCTCCAGCGCGAGCTCCTCGCCGCCCATCTCGCGCGCGAGCGCGACGACGCCGCGGGCCAGCTCAGCGGAGTGGGAGACGACGACGATCCCTACCACGGGGCCGCGTCCGTCATTGACCCACTCGCTCAGAGCCCGTAGGCCCGATGCAGCAGCTCGACCGGGTGGATCGACTTGTGCCCGGTGCCGTGGTCGATCTGCCAGCGGCAGGTCTCGCTGTCGCACGCCACAAGCCCCGCCCCGGACGCCGCGACCTGCCCGAACAGGTCGGCGCCCGCGGCCATACCGATCTCGTACTTCTCCTTCTTGAGCCCGTAGGTCCCGGCGATCCCGCAGCAGCGGGCGTCGAGCTCGCGGACGTCGAGCCCCGGGACCAGCCGCAGCAGATCGACCGCGGGCTTGCCGATCCAGTGCCCCTGCTGCTGGCAGGGGGCGTGGTAGGCGACGGTCTCTGAGACCGGCTGGAAGTCGGTCTTGAGCTGGCCGGCGTCGTGCAGCTCGAGCAGCAGCTCGCAGATGTCGTAGGTCTGGCGGCTGACCAGCGCGAGGTCGGGGTCGTCCTCCAGGCCGAGGATCTCGCGCGCCTCGCGCTTGAGCATGACCGTGCAGCTGGTGGCGTTGCCGACGATGATCGACCCGTCCCGGGCCGCGGCCGCGAGCGAACGAGCCAGCCGCAGCACGTACTTGCGGGCGTCGTCGAACAAGCCGTTGGACTGCAGCGGCAGCCCACAGCAGTCCTGCTTGGGCACCTCCACGCGGAAGCCGTTGTGCTCGAGCACCTCGACCACCTTCTGACCGACCTCGGGCTCGTAGTACTCGGTGCCGCAGCCATGGAAGAACACGATCTTCGTGCCGGTCGCCGGCGCCTCGCGCTTACGCGCCCAGGTGCCGAAGCGGTGGCCCGCAAACGCCGGCAAGGGCGCGTCGCGGTGCAGCCCGAGCGTCTGCTCGACCAGGACCCGGGCGGGCTTGAGCTTGAGCGTGAGGTTGGCCAGCGGCGCCACCGGGGTCCCCAGCCGGCCGACCACGGTCGGGCGGGCGATGATCCGGTCGCGCAGTTTGACGCCGTCGCGCTCCTTGAGCTGGTGGCGCGCGTGGGCGTTGAGCTCGGCGATCTTGACGCCCTGCGGACAGGCCTGGGTGCACAGGCCGCAACCCGAGCAGTAGTCGACCGAGGTGTCCAGCGAGACCTCGCCCTGGATCCGGTAGCGCTCGGCCTGCGGGCCGGCGTACTTGGGACCGGGGAACAAGGGCGTCACGTTCGAGACCGGACACACCGTCTCGCAGATCGTGCACTTGACGCAGTGATCGAGCGACTCGCGCAGCAGCTCGTGCATCGGGTCAACGCTCATGCCGTCGTCGCCGCTCCTTCTCGCTCGCTTACGGATTGCGCGACGAAATGCCCGCTGGCGAGGGCGATCCCGTCGCCCGATCCCTCTCGCCAGGGCTCGGCGCCCGGCAGCGAAGCCCCGGCGACGACCACGTTCTCGGTCCCCTCGGCGACCAGCGAGGGGCCCACCGCAACGCCGGCCCGGGCGATCGGCTGCTCGGCGAAGTAATCGCCGTCGAAACGCGGCTCGCCCGCCGGCGGGACCCCGGACAGCTTCAGCCCGAGCACGGTCTCGCGCGCCTGCCAGTCCGAGCCGAGCGAAAGCGCGCCGGAGGCGAACCCGCCGGTGGCGAGCACGATCCAGTTGGCGTGGTACACGTGGTCGTGGCCGCTGGCGTGGCTGCGGACCTGGGTCACGCGCTCGCCCTCGCGTTCGCTCCCGACCACCTCGGCGCCGAGCACGATCCGGCCGCCGGCCGCGCGCAGTGCTGCGTTCAATGCGTTGAAGACACGGATCCCGGGCGCCGACGGCGGCAGCGTCGGGATCTCGAACACCGGGTGGCCGAGCCGCTCCTGCAGCTCTGACCAGGCGCCATGCGGATCCTTTAGGCCGAGGATCGCCGGCATCCCGACCCGCTCCTCGGCGCGCAGCAGCGATACCAGCCGGGCGGCGAACGCGGAGCGGAACGCCGGGTCGTCGAACCGCCGGGCCAGCCCCAGCGAGTTCGCCTCGGCGCGGCCGACGTCGACGTCGAGCGCAATTCCGCGCGCCTGCACCCCGGCGCGCTGGAGGTTGGCGGCGCACAGGGAGGCGTGGAAGTCGCGCAGCACCGGCACGCCGACGACGCACACCGGCGCGCGATCGCCGAGATCTCCGGGCGCGACCGTCTCGGGCACCAGCCCGGACGGGCGCACGGCGCCCACCGCGGTAGGCAGCAGATGGTTGCGCGACAGGTCTCCGACGTACGCGTAGGACGGCTGCGGACCGGCGTCGATCTTGGCCCTGAACCACTCGAGCGCCGGCGCGATCCGCTCCACCCCGATCAGGCCGTAGGGGTGCTCAGGATGCTTGGCCACGAACTCGGGCAGCGCGGCCGCCGGGTCCTCGACCCGCCCGGGGTCATAGCCGAGCACGTCGACGGTGCCGGGCGCCAGATGGGTCGAGCCGACGCCCTTGGCCAGCACGCACACGCGAGCACCGGACTCGGCCAGGCGCGTCGCCGCGGTCAGCCCGGCGACGCCCGCGCCGATCACGACCACGTCGTAGTGCAGGCCGCCGCCGATCACGGCAGGTGTCCGACGTCGAGCACGCCCTGGAAGATCCAGTCGTCGAGACGCATCTGGCGGAGCTGGTCGCCGTGCAGGACCGGCCACACGCCCTTCCACCGCTCGCGCATGAAGTCGACCAACGAAGCGGACGCCTGCTCGCCGTCGATCCCGTCGAGCGCGTGCAGGATCCCGGTGGCCCGGTAGATGCAGAAGCCGCCCTGACAAGGGCCCATCCCCAGCCGCAGGAGCCGGCGGATGTCGTCGAGGTTGGTGCTCGCCCGCTGCCGGATCGTCTCCTCCAGGCGCCGGCGGGGGATCAGCTCGCACTCGCAGATCAGCTGGTCGTCCTGGAGCGTCTGCTCACGACGCTGCAGGCGCTGGCCGACGTGCAGGTATTCGCCGTTCTCCGCGCCCGACACGCGCTCGGTCGCGGTCGTGCACTCGCGGTCTTCGCCGAGCTGCCGGCAGACCGCGTCGACCGTCTCCTCGGCCATCAGCCGGTAGGTCGTCAGCTTGCCGCCGGTGATCGTCAGGAACCCATCGACACCGTCGCGCTGGCGATGGTCGAGCAGCGCGTGCGCGCGGGTCACGTCGCGGGTCGATCCCGAGTCGTTCTCCTTGCGGTCCTCGAACAGTGGCCTCACCCCGGTCCACACGCGCAGCGCGCGGGCCTGCTTGAAGCCCGGGACGAGCTGCTCGCCGTCCTCGAGCATCGCGTCGATCTCGTCCTGCAGCACGGTGTGGTCGTCGGGATCCTCGGTGTGGACATCGGTCGTCCCGATCACGCTGACCGTCCGCACGGGGACGATGATGTCGCCGTCGGTGGGCATCTGGCAGCGGTTGACCACGCTGTTCACCAGGCGGTGGTTCATCGCGACCATGATTCCCCGGCCGGGCATCACGTGGACGCCTTCGATCCCGGCGAACTCAGCGATCCGGCCGGCCCAGGCGCCCGAGGCGCTGACCGTGATCCGGGCGGCGACGTCGAGCTCATCGCCGGTGGTGTTACTGCGCAGTCGCGCGCCGGTGATGCGATCGCCCTCGCGGTGGATGGCCACCGCCTCGTGGTAGGGCAGGACCCGGGCTCCGCGATGCTGGGCGCCGCGCGCCAGCCCCCACACGAGCTTCCAGACGTCGATGCTCCCGTCGGGCACGCGGAACGCGCGGGAGATCCCCGGGTGCAGCCGCGGCTCCTGGCGCTTGGCCTCCTCGGGGTCGATCTCCTCGCAGGGGACGCCGGTGGCCTTGCAGCCGGCCGCGAACCGGTCGGCGTAGGCCGGGTCGTCGAACGGCGTCGTGACGAACAGCCCGCCGGTGTCCTCGACGCAGTCTGCGGCGATCGCCCGGACGATCCCGTTCTCGTGGGCGCACTCCTTGGCGGCGTCGGGATCCTTGACCGCGTAGCGGCCGCCGGAGTGCAACAACCCGTGGAAGCGACCGCTGGTCCCGGACCCGAGATCGTGGCGGTCGGCGAGCACGACGTCCAACCCGCGCAACGCCGCGTCCCACGCGACGCCAGCGCCGGTGGCGCCGCCCCCGATCACCAGGACATCGGTGCTCAGCATCAGTTGAGTTTACTGCCGCACGATCTTCGCCGTGGCGGAGAATTTGACCAGAGGGGCCGACTCACGGCCGCCGCGGGGGCCGCTCGAGGCGGTCCCACGCAGCGGTCATGGTCAGTCATCGGCGGCCGGCTACTCGGCCCAGTCGAAGGTCCGCGTGACGGCCTTCTTCCAGAAGTGGAACGCCTTCTCGCGGTCCTCCTGGGACATCTTGGGCTCCCAGCGCTTGTCCTCGACCCAGTTCTCGCGCAGCTCTTCCTCCGTGCTCCAGAAGCCGGTGGCCAGACCGGCCGCGTAGCAGGCGCCCAGCGCCGTCGTCTCGGCGACCTTCGGCCGGATCACCGGCACGCCGAGGATGTCGGCCTGGAACTGCATCAGGGTCTCGTTGACGACCATCCCGCCGTCGACCTTGAGCGACTCGAGCTCGACGCCCGAGTCGGCGTTCATCGCGTCGGACACCTCGCGGCTCTGGAACGCCGTCGCCTCGAGCGTTGCGCGGGCGATGTGGCCGCGGTTGACGTAGCGGGTCAGCCCCGCGAACACGCCGCGGGCGTCGCCCTTCCAGTACGGGGCGAACAGGCCCGAGAACGCCGGCACGATGTAGCAGCCGCCGTTGTCCTCGACCGTCTTGGCGAGTTCCTCGACCTCGGGCGCGCTGCTGATCAGCTTGAGGTTGTCGCGCAGCCACTGAACCAGCGCGCCGGTGATCGCGATCGAGCCCTCCAGGCAGTAGACCGCGTCCTGGTCGCCGATCTTGTAGCCGACGGTGGTGATCAGGCCGTTCTTGGACTGCACGGCCTCGGTGCCTGTGTTGAGCAGCAGGAAGTTGCCCGTGCCGTACGTGTTCTTGGCCTCGCCGGGCGAGAAGCAGGTCTGGCCGAACGTGGCCGCCTGCTGGTCGCCGAGGTCGCCGGCCACCGGAACGCCGGCCAGCGCCGTGGTCGTGACGTCGCCGTAGACCGCGCTGGACGGACGAATCTCGGGCAGCATCGACTTCGGTACGCCGATGATGCTGCACAGCTCGTCGTCCCAGTCGAGCGTCGCCAGGTCCATCAGCATCGTGCGGCTGGCGTTGGACACGTCGGTGATGTGCAGCCCGCCGTTGGGACCCCCGGTGAGGTTCCAGATGCACCACGTGTCCATGTTTCCGAAGATCAGATCTCCGGCGTCGGCGCGCTCGGGGGCGCCGTCGACGTTCTCGAGGATCCAGCGCACCTTCGGACCCGAGAAGTAGGTCGCGATCGGAAGCCCGTTCTTCTCACGGAAGCGGTCCTGACCGCCGTCCGCGGAGAGCTCATCGACGATCTTGTCCGTGCGGGTGTCCTGCCACACGATCGCGTTGTGGACCGGCTCGCCGGTGTTGCGGTCCCACACCACCGCGGTCTCGCGCTGGTTGGTGATCCCGAGGGCGGCGACCGAACCGACGTCGCCGCCGGCCTTCTTCAGGGCGCCTTCGATCACGTCCTGTGAGCGCAGCCAAACCTCGTTGGCATCGTGCTCAACCCAGCCCGCTTTGGGATAGATCTGCTCGTGCTCGAGCTGCTCGACCGACACGACGTTGCCGCCGTGGTCGAACAGCATGCACCGGGTACTGGTGGTTCCCTGGTCGAGTGCTGCGACGTAATCCGCCATTGGAGTCTCCTTTCAACCCGACAGCGCTTCGGCGGCGGTCTGATAGAGGTAGGTGGTGGAAGTCGCTCCCGGATCCTGGTGATCGCGGCTGCGCTCCCCGAGGTAGCTGGCCCGTCCCTTACGTGCGACTAGCGGGATCGTGTCCCGCATTCCCTCTTGTGCGGCCTGCGCCGCCTCCTGCAACCCGGTGTCGAGGTCGGACGCCTTCTCCAGCGCCTCGACTCCGGGGAAAAGCGCATCGAGCATCGTCTTGTCGCCGAGCTGCGCCTTACCGCGCGCTTGTACCCCCTCGGCTCCCTTACGCCAAGCCGCGGCGTAGGTCTCGAGATCGACCTCCTCCTTGCCCGCCAGCGCCGTGCCCATCTGGAGCAGCAGCGTCCCGTATAGCGGGCCCGCGGCGCCGCCGACGCTCGACACCAGCGCCATCGCCACGGTCTTGAGCACCGCTCCGGCATCGGGCTGCTGCTGGTCGTCGAGCTTCTCGATCGCCTTACGCATCCCGCGGTCCATGTTGGTGCCGTGATCGCCGTCGCCGATCGCGGTATCGAGCGCTACGAGCTCCGCGCGATGTTCCTGCATGGATTGCGCGAAGCGTTTCATCCAGTCCTGGACCGTGTCCCGCGTGACAGCCAAGCTAGGCGCCCCAGCGCATGCCCGGCGTGTTCACCGGCGCATCCCAGTACTTGATCATCTCGTCGTCGAGCTTGAGCAGCGTGATCGAGCAGCCCTGCATCTCCAGCGAGGTGATGTAGTTGCCGATCAGATTGCGCTCGATCTTCAGCCCATGCTGCTGCGCGAGCTTGGCGACCTCGCCGTACATCAGGTACAGCTCGATCAGCGGCGTGCCGCCCATCCCGTTCATGAACACGAGCACCCGGTCGCCCGAGGAGAACGGCAGGTCCTCGACGATCGGCGTCATCAGTCGCTCGGCGACCTGCGAGGCCGGCCCGATCTTCTCGCGGAAGCGTCCCGGCTCGCCGTGGATCCCGATCCCGATCTCGACCTCGTCGTCGGCGAGCTCGAAGCTCGGGGTGCCGGCGGCCGGCGTGGTGCACGGCGTCAGCGCCATGCCCATCGAGCGGCCGTTGGCGTTGACCCGGCGGCCCAGTTCGGCGACCTCCTGCAGCGACTTGCCATCGTCGGCGGCGCCGCCGCAGATCTTCTCGAGGATCACGGTGATCCCGACGCCGCGCCGGCCCGCGGTGTAGAGCGAATCCTCGACCGCGACGTCGTCGTTGGTGAGCACGGTCTCGACCTCGACGCCCTCGGCGCCGGTCAGCTCGGCTGCCATCTCGAAGTTCATGACGTCGCCGGTGTAGTTCTTGACGATGTGGATCACGCCGGCGCCGCCGTCGACCGCCTTCGTGGCCGCTGCCATCTGATCCGGCGTCGGAGACGTGAACACCTCGCCGGGTGCGGCCGCGTCGAGCATTCCGGGGCCGACGAAGCCGCCGTGCATCGGCTCGTGGCCCGAGCCGCCGCCGGAGATCAGCCCCACCTTGCCCTGCACCGGCGCGTCGATGCGGACGATCAACGCCGGGTCGTAGCTGACCTTGAAGCGGTCCGGGTGGGCCGCCTCGATGCCATGCAACGCATCGGTGACGACGTCGTCGGGGGCGTTGATGAGTTTCTTCATGCCACTCCTAGGGGGAAATTCGAGCGGAAGGGATCACCCGTGGCATGAGGGCAACCGGGAGCGCGCGACACATCCGGACGGTTCGGTTGGGCGATCACCGGCGGTGACAACCGTCGCAAGTGACCGAGCTAGCACAGCTAATGGCCTGCAAGCGCCCTTTTTTTTGAACCATCGCTCTCCACCCACGAGCTTTGTTTTGCGACAATAACGGAAACGGTTCGACAATGTCAAACATCGTTCGAGCGAGAGCGGTAGGGCTCGCGTCCGTCTGACTGAGCGCGGATTCTTTGCCAGGTCGGATCCAATCAATCGAGCGCGCGGCGGCCATCCTGCGGCTGCTATCAGGGCGCTCGCGACGGCTCGGAGTCGCCGAGCTGGCGGGCGAGCTGGGGCTGCCGAAGGGGACCGTCCACGGCATCCTGCGCACGCTCCAATACGTCGGCTTCGTCGAGCAGGACAGCGACTCGGGCAAGTACCAGCTGGGCGCGGCGCTGCTGCACATGGGGTCGAGCTACCTGGATGGCAACGAGCTGCGCACCCGCGCGCTCAACTGGGCCGACGCGCTCGCCACCCAGAGCGGCGAGAGCGTGCGAATCGGGACCCTGCACGAGAACCAGGTGCTGATCGTCCACCACGTGTTCCGTCCCGACGACAGCCGGCAGGCGCTGGAGGTGGGCTCGCTGCTGCCGGCCTACGCGACCGCGCTCGGCAAGGCGCTGCTGTCCAGACACCGGTACCTGGCCGCCGAGATCATCGGCGACCACCTCGCCAGCTTCACGCCCGCGACCGTGACCGACGTCTACCGTCTGCGCCGCGAGCTCGACGAGATCTCCGAGCGCGGCTGGGCCGGCGAGGTCGGGGAGCTGTTTGCAGAAACGGCGTCGATCGCCGCCCCGGTCGAGGACCGCCGCCGGGTCACGGTCGGGGCGATGGGGATCTCCGGGCCGATCGATCGGCTGTGCGAGAACGGGCGCCCGCGAGCCGAGCTGGTGGGCTTCGTGGTCGCCGGCGCGCGCGCCGTTTCCAGGGAGCTGGGCGCGATTCCATGGTAGGAATGTCATGTGCCAGCGCGCTACGTCGCCGCGATCGATCAGGGAACGGCCTCGTCGAGATGTCTGGTGTTCGACCGGCGCGCGCGCATCGTCTCGGTGGCACAGAAGGAGCACCATCACTACTTCCCCAGACCGGGGTGGGTGGAGCACGATCCGGAGGAGATCTGGACCAACGTGCTCGAGGTCGTGACCGAGGCGGTGGCCACGGCCGAGCTCGAGCCCTCGGATCTGAGCGCGCTCGGGATCGCCAACCAGCGCGAGACCGCCGTGCTGTGGGACCGCCGCACCGGAACCCCGGTGCACAACGCGATCAACTGGGAGGACACGCGCACCGACCAGCTCTGCCGTGAGCTGTCGCGCCACGGCGGTCAGGAACGGTTCCGCGAGAAGACCGGCCTCCCGATCGCCACGTACTTCTCCGGCCCCAAGGTCAGGTGGCTGCTCGACCAGGTCCCGGGGCTGCGCGAGCGCGGCGAGGAGGGCGAGGTCCTGTTCGGCACGATCGACTCGTGGCTGATCTGGAACCTGTGCGGCCGGCACGTCACCGACGTGACCAACGCCAGCCGCACGATGCTGATGGACCTCCACACGCGCGAGTGGGACGACGAGCTGCTCGACGCCTTCGGCGTGCCTCGCGCGATGCTCCCCGAGATCCGGCCCTCGTCGGAGATCTACGGCGAGGCCGGCGAGCCGCTGGCCGGAGTCCCGGTCGCCTCGCTGCTGGGCGACCAGCACGCCGCGTTGGTCGGCCAGACCTGCTTTGACCCCGGCGACGCCAAGTGCACCTACGGAACCGGGAGCTTCTTCCTGCTCAACACCGGCGAGCAGCCGGCCCGCTCGGAGGCGGGCTTGCTGAGCACGCTGGGCTACGACCTGGGCTCGGGGAAGCCGACCTACGCGCTGGAGGGATCGATCGCGATCACCGGCGCGCTGGTGCAGTGGTTCCGCGACAACATCGGGCTGATCGGCAGCGCCTCGGAGATCGAGACGCTGGCGCTGACCGTGCAGGACAACGGCGGCTGCTACTTCGTGCCCGCGTTCTCGGGTCTGTTCGCCCCGCACTGGCGCAGCGACGCGCGAGGCGTGATCGCCGGCCTGACCGGCTACATCAACAAGGGCCACCTGGCTCGCGCGGTGCTCGAGGCGACCGCCTGGCAGACCCGCGAGGTGGTGGAGGCAATGCGCGCCGACTATGGGCGCGGGCTATCGGAGCTTCGCGTCGACGGCGGCATGACCGCCAACAACCTGCTGATGCAGTCGCTGGCCGACGTGCTGGACGTACCGGTGGTGCGACCGATCGTGGCCGAGACCGTGTCGCTCGGCGCCGCCTACGCCGCTGGGCTCGCGGTCGGGTTCTGGCCCGATCTGGACAGCCTCCGGCAGAACTGGCACCGGGCCGCCGAGTGGCTTCCGGCGATGGATCCCGCGCACCGCGAGAAGGGCTACCGCAAGTGGAAGAAGGCCGTAGCCCGTGCCGTCGACTGGGTCGACGACGACGACGACTAAGCCGCGACTTCGCCGTCCGAGCCGTTCTCGAAGAACCGCTGGACGCTGCGGATCGCGTCGCTGACGTCCTCCGAGGGGATGATCGGCTCGCCGAACGAGATGCTCACCGGATAGCGCTTGGAGACGAAGCGGTCGTGGTTGCGGCTGGGCCAGAAGTGGCCCGGCGGCATCGCCTCGCGGGTGCCGGTGACCCGGATCGGGACGATCGGCATCCGGTGGCGCGCGGCCAGCACCGCCGCTCCCTTGCGCACCCGGATGGCACCGGGGTTGGCCCGCCCGCGGGTCCCCTCCGGATACACGAGCAGGTTCCAGCCCCGGTCCAGCAGCTTGTCGAGGTGGCCTGAGGCGCGCTCGTCCAGACCGCCGCCGCGCCGGTCCATCGGCACGGTCCCGAACAGCAGCGATACCATCGCCGCGATCGCGCGGTTGCGGTAGAAGTAGTCGGTCGCCGCGGCGACCGCTGTGCGCCGGCGGATCCGGCGGGGAAGCGCGGCGAGGATCACCGGCGTGTCCATGTGGCTGCGGTGGTTGGCAACCAGGATCACCGGGCCGCGAATCCGCGACAGCTTGTCGCGGCCGGTCGCGCGGCGGCGGACGTAGAAGTCCATCATCGGGGACAGGAACCCCCGCAGGAACGCCTCGCGGATCCCGCGCGCCGCCCATGAACGGGCCCATGGCACGTCGAGCTGGGAGGCCGCCTTGCGGAGCCGCTTGGGCGTCGCCTTGCGCAGCTGCTTGTCGGCTGCCTTCGTGAGTTCGCGGCCCCGACGCTGCAGGCGTTGGGCCCTCGTCTCCTTACGCCGGAACCGGAACACGTACGGAGAACCCCCCTACGTTGCAATCGTTACAGCGAATCTGTCGTCGCGGCCCGGGGGATCCGATTCCGGGCATGAAAAGGGGCGGCAGCGCCGGTCGGCGCCACCGCCCCTAGATTCGCGACTGCTAGGCGTTGGGCTGGTCGCCCTCGGTCTCGCGGACGACCCGGGCTCCCTCCTCGCCTCCGGTGGGGACATTGCCCCGCGCCGCCAGGATGTCCCGGATGCCGAAGTCGTAGATGTAGCACGCGATCGCCGCTCCGACTAATGGCGCGACTATCGGTATCCAGAAATAATCGCTGATGCTCCCGTAAGTTACCCGGTAGGGCTAATTTGCCCCACCCCGCAATCCACGCGAACAATCTCGGCCCGAAGTCACGAGCCGGGTTGATCGCGTAACCGGTGTTTGCGCCGAACGAGGCGCCGACGGCCATCACGGTGAAGCCGACCATGATCGGCGCCAGGTTGCTGAGCGGGGCGATGTTGAGCTCGTCGGTGACGGCGAACACCACCAGCACCAGCAACGCCGTACCCACAGCTTCGTCGAGGAACGGACCTCCGACGCTGTGGTAGTACGGCGCGGGAACGTCGCGAAGATGCTGTACGTCGCCACCGAGGTCTTCTTGACCGCGTGGGTGTTGACAGGTACGTAGCTGATCGCGTTCTTGTAGACCGCGTACACCAGGGCCGCGGCCACGAACGCGCCCGCGATCTGCGCCAGCCAATATCCGGGCACCTTTGCCCACGGAAAACCCCGCCGCAAAGCCTGGGCGAGGGTGATCGCTGGATTGATGTGTGCGCCGGTAACACCGCCGGCCACGTAGACACCGCACATGACCGCGAATCCCCAGCCGAAGACGATCAGCAGCCAGTCTCCGGCTGCCAGGAAGATCGTCGTCTTGGTCAACGCGCGTCCGGACGAGTTCAGGCCCGCGACCGCCATCGCAACGACCCCGTCACCGAACATGATCAGGACGAACGTGCCGAGGAATTCGGCCAGGTACTCACCGCCTGCGCTGCTTCGCCAGCCAGCTGGTTTTCCAGCCGCTACTGTCGCCACATACCCTCCTCCCGAGACGTCGGGTTCGAACAAAACATGACTTCGACCCGCACGCGCGCGCGCGGGTCTGTCGCTGTGGGTTTCTGGGCGCGTCGTGATGTTCCCCCTCGCGCCCCGCAGGTTCCCGTGCAGATCGCGCCGGCCGTGCCACGCCTCACCGCCAGCCGTCCGGCGAGGTCTGCTCGGCGGTCGTCCGAGACCGCCGCATGTGCCTGATGGGAGAGGGTTCGCAAGGCGGCGATCGAAAGGCGGATCGATCGACGTTCGATGCAAATCGACTCCGAGTCTGGCTGCACTCAACGCGACACCACTCTCACACCTCCGCCAGCCGTATCGTCGTGGCGGGGCCCGCATGCACGAGTTGGCCGAGATTACCAGCCTGCGTTCGACAATGCCAAACGCCGTTTACAGAATTTCACCGATCGTCCCGCGCGCCGGGACGACCGCTGGTCGGCCAGGCGCCCGGGCAGGGGCCGCGACGAGCTTGCGGTCCTCCTGAGCTGCAAGCCCATCGCGCTCCACCAACTTCGCGCCCCGGTGGTGCTCCCTGAAAACACGGCGGGGACCCGCTTCCAGGGTCCCCGCCGGTGATTCCCTCAGTGTGCCCACGGCCGGGTTGGGCACTGTCTCAGGGAAATCGTCTCCGGAACCTGAAACTCCCAACTCGCCCAAAAGTTGCGATAAGCGATTGCGAATCCGTCTTGTCATACTTGAGATCCCCCTCGGGGGCGTAGCTCAGTCGGTTAGAGCGCTGCCCTGTCACGGCAGAGGTCGCGGGTTCGAGTCCCGTCGCTCCCGCTCTCGCTTGCGGAAGTCCCAGATCTCGTGCCGTCCGGTCCTCGCCGGGCGGCACGAGCGGTCGCCCGGCGCCCGGTGCGCATATGCTCGCCCCGTGCCGGCCATCCTGCTCGCGCGCCACGGCCAGGCGTCGTTCGGCGCCTCCGAGTACGACGTCCTGTCCGGCGACGGCCTCGTCCAGGCCGCGGCGCTCGCGGCCGAGCTGAGCCAGCGGCAGCTGACCGTCGACCAGGTCGTCAGCGGCGCGCTCGCGCGGCAGCGCGACACAGCCGCCCCGATTGCCGAGGCCTACGGCGTCGGGATCGCGCAGGAACCCCGCTGGGACGAGTACGACATGGACGACATCCTCCGCAGCCACTCCGACACGGCCGTCCGGGTCAACCGCACGTCGGGCGAGCGCCGGCCGCAGGTCTCCAGCCGCGAGTTCCAGAACATCCTCGAAGCAGCGATCCTCGAGTGGATCCGTGCCGGGGACGCTGGACCCGCCCGCGAGCCCTGGCCCGTGTTCCGGGGCCGGGTCACCGCCGCGCTGAGTGACCTGGCGTCTAGCGCCACTTCGGGGACAACTCCGATCGTGGTCACCTCCGGGGGCGTGATCGCGGCGGTCTGCGTCGAGCTGCTGTCGCTCCCGAGCGAGTCGTTCGTCGCCTTCAACCGCGTCGCCGTGAACACGGGGCTGACGAAGCTCATCCACGGGCTCCGAGGCTCGACGCTCGTGTCGTTCAACGAACACGGGCATCTGGAGCGCGGCGAGCGATCGCTGGTGACCTACCGCTAGTGAGGTGATCGCAACCTACCGCGGCGCGGCTCGGGCTTCTCGAGTACGTGGATCCGGTTGCGCTCGGTCATCCCGGTTGTCGGCGAACGCGATCGCATCGGCCGCGTGAATCGCCGCCGCGTCGGCGGCCACGTCGAGCTCGTGCATGACGATCCCGTCGGGGAGAACGGGCGTCGCCAGCGACGGCTCGACCGGAATCGTCATCTCCAGGAGGCTCCGCACGCGCGCGTAGCCGTGGTGAGACAGCAGCTCGAGCCCGGCGGCATTGCGCTCGGCCACCGGCTGGCGGTGGATGTCGCGCCCGAGCTCGCGCGCCCGCCGCTCGAGCCAGGCCAGCAGCGAGGAGCCGATCCCCTCACCCTCGCGGGAAGGCTCAACGAACGCGATCGCCCCCGCCGAGATGATCTTCGCGTAGCCGGCCACCGCGGCGCCGTCGTCGGCGACGGCCGAGTCGGCCTCCGGCACGAACCCCCGGTCGCGCCACCGCAGAGCTAGTGGGTCTCCCGCTAGACCGACAGGCAGAAGCGCATCTGCACTTCGGTCCCACCCGACGGCAGCTGCACGATCTCGAACTCGTCGCTCAGCGTGGCGATCAGCCCCAGCCCGACTCCGAGCCCGGGGCGGTCGCTGTGGGTCTGTAGCCCGTTGCCGTCGTCGGCGATCACGACGACGAGCTCGGTGCCGGCGGCCCAGGCTGAGACCCGGATCTCGCCCGGGCGATCGGGATACGCGTGGACGACGGCGTTGGTGAGCGCCTCCGACACCGCCAGCGCGACCGCCTCAAGCTGATCGGCCTCGGCTCCAGCCTCGAGCGCAACGGCGACGAGCGCGCGGCGCGCAACCGGCACCGAATCGGCCACCGCCGAGTACCCCCTGCTGATTGCCGGAGGCACCGTCTTCCGCCCGTTCCTGTTGCGCCACAGCGTTCATTGCCCTAATCGTCTTGGTTACCCGACGAGACCGAACTGATAACCGTTGCGACTGCAGCGGTCTGCCCCCGCGGGTGACACCATCGCCTAGTGTCCCGATCCAGAAACTCGCGTGCATTCGAGGGCCCCCGGCGGCGCTGGGCGGCGTCCTCGTCGCCTCGCGCAGCGCTGCTGCGCGTCGGCTCCTGCGTCCTTGCCCAACACCACCGGTGGCACCTCTCGGTGCCCACGAACTTCTGAATCGGGACACTAGATGGATGTCGACGACCTCTACGACGCCCCGCTCGAGCAGTTCGTAACTCGGCGCGGGGAGGTGGCCCGCGAGCTCCGCAAGCACGGCAAGCGCGACGAGGCAGCCGAGATCGCGGCGCTGCGAAAGCCGTCGGTCGCCGCCTGGGCCGTCAACCAACTGGTCCGCACCCAGTCGCGGTCGGTCGCCGAGCTGTTCGACGCCGGCGACGCGCTGCAGGAGGCCCACCAGACCGCGACCACGGGGCGCGGCGACGCCGACGCGCTTCGGTCCGCGGCCCAGCGCGAGCGGTCCGCCGTCGACCAGCTGATGGAGGCCGCCCGAGGCCTGCTCACGGCCGACGGCCACGAGCTGAGCGCGACGATCATCGACCGCGTCGCGGACACATTGCGCGCGGCGGCACTCGACGACGAGGCCCGCGAGAAGGTGCGCGAGGGCCGCCTGGAGCGCGAGCTGCGCCACGTCGGCCTCGGCGTGCTGGCAGGCGGCGGCGCGATCGAGACGCCGACCGCGCCGGCGCGGCGCAAGGCCAAGGCCAGGGCCGAGGCCAAGGCCAAGCCGACCGCGGCCACGCAGCGGGCCGAGGAGGAACGCCGCGAGCGCGAGCGCGAGCGCGACGAGGCACTCAAGGCGGCGCGCGACGCCGAGGCCAAGGCCCGCCGCCAGGCGGAGCGGGCGGAGCGCGCGCTCAAGCTCGCCCAGCGTCTGCGCGACCGCGCCGCGGAGGACCTCGAGGCCGCCGAGCAGTCGCTCGCCGAGGCGCGGGCCGACGCCGACGAGGCCGACGCCGAGCTCGAGCGTGCACGGGACGAGCTCGAGCGCATCTAGCACTGGTTAGGCTGCGGCCGTGCGTTTCGCGCCCGACCGGCCGCTGGGGATCGCTCCCGCCACAGTCTCCGACTACCGGGAGCTGGCCCGTCGGCGGCTGCCCCGCCAGCTGTTCGACTACATCGACGGCGGCGCCTACGAGGAGGCGACGCTGCGGGCCAACGTGGACGACCTCGAGCGGGTGCTGCTCCGGCAGGTGGTGATGCGGGACGTGTCCGCCCGCGAGCAGACCGTCGAGGTGCTGGGGCAGCGGATGGCGCTGCCCGTGATCCTCGCCCCGGTCGGACTCGCCGGGATGTTCGCCCGCCGGGGCGAGGTGCAGGCGGCGCGGGCCGCAGAGCGCGCCGGCGTCCCATTCGTCGAGTCGACGGTGTCGGTGTGCGGGATCGAGGAGGTCGCGGGGGCGACCTCTGTGCCGCCTTGGTTTCAGCTGTACGTGATGCGCGATCGCGACTACGCGCGCGAGCTGATGGGCCGGGCGCACGCGGTCGGCGCACCGGTGCTGGTCCTGACCGTCGACCTCGCCGTGGTTGGCGCGCGCCACCGCGACACGCGCAACGCGATCGCCGGGCGTCCCTCGTCGTTGGCCAAAGCGATGCGGGGTCTCGATCTGGCCGCGCACCCGGGTTGGATCCGCGACGTCGCGGTCGGCGGCAAGCCGCTGACGTTCGGCAACCTCGAGCAGGCCGTGCCGGGAGCACGCAACCCCGCCGCGTTCCGCGAGTGGGTCGACTCGCAGTTCGACCCCAGCGTCACCTGGGCGGACATCGCGTGGGTCCGCGAGAACTGGACCGGGAAGCTGCTCGTCAAGGGCGTGCTGGACCCCGAGGACGCCAGGCGCGCCGCCGATGCGGGGGTCGACGGGATCGTGGTCTCAAACCACGGTGGCCGGCAGCTGGACTCGGTGCCGTCGAGTGCGCGGGCGCTACCGGACGTGGTCGACGCGGTCGCCGGCCGGGTCGAGGTGCTGGCCGACGGCGGCGTCCGGACCGGTCTCGACGTGGTCAAGTTGCTCGCGCTCGGTGCCAGGGCGGTGCTGGTCGGCCGGGCCTGGGCGTGGGCCGTGGCCGCGCGCGGCGAGGCCGGCGTGCGCCACGTACTGGCGATCCTCCGCGCCGACGTCGACGTCGCGCTGGCGCTCACCGGCCACCAGTCGATCGCCGATCTCGACCGCTCGGCGCTGTACCGCCCCGCGGCCGATGCGGGACGTGAAAACCTCGTATAACGTCGGTTTCACGTCCCGCCCCGGCGCGCAGCGAACCTCCCGCCGTCAGGTCTTGATCAGGCCGTGCGGGTTGAGGACGAACTTCTTGGCGACGCCGCTGTCGAAGTCCTTGTAGCCCTGAGGCGCCTCGTCGAGCGAGATCACCGTCGCGTTGACAGCGTCGGCGATGTGCGCCTTGTCGTGCAGGATCATCTGCATCAGCCCGTGGTGGTACTTCATCACCGGGCACTGGCCCGTGGTGAAGCTTTGTGACTTGGCCCACCCCAAGCCGATCCGGATCGACAGCGATCCCTGCTGGGCGGCCTCGTCGACGCCGCCGGGGTCGCCGGTGACATACAGGCCGGGGATGCCCAGCTTGCCGGCCGCGCGGGTGACGTCCATGATCGAGTTCAGGACCGTGGCGGGAGCTTCGTGGTCTGAGTCTGATCCGTGGCCGCGGGCCTCGAAGCCGACCGCGTCGACGGCGGCGTCGACCTCGGGCACGCCCAGGAGCTGCTCGATCTGGTCCTTGGGGTCGCCCTTGGAGATGTCGACGGTCTCGCAGCCAAAGCTCTGCGCCTGGGCGAGGCGCTCGGGGATCATGTCCCCGACGATCACCACCGACGCGCCCAGCAGCTGCGCCGAGTGCGCCGCGGCCAGTCCGACCGGACCCGCGCCCGCGACATACACGGTCGAGCCCGACGTAACGCCCGCGGTGTACGCGCCGTGATAGCCGGTGGGGAAGATGTCCGACAGCATCGTCAGGTCGAGGATCTTCTCCATCGCCAGATCCTTGTCGGGGAACCTCAGGAGGTTCCAGTCGGCGTACGGAACGACCACGTACTCGGCCTGGCCGCCGACCCAGCCGCCCATGTCGACATAGCCGTAGGCCGAGCCGGGGCGCTCGGGGTTGACGTTCAGGCACACGCCCGTGTTGCCGGTCTTGCACATCCGACAGCGCCCGCAGGCGATGTTGAACGGCACCGAGCAGAGGTCGCCCTCCTTGATGAACTCGACGCCCGGGCCGGTCTCGACCACCTCGCCGGTGATCTCGTGCCCGAGGATCAGCCCCTCGGGAGCGGTCGTGCGACCGCGGACCATGTGCTGGTCGGATCCGCAGATGTTCGTCGCTACGCACTTCAGGATCGCGGCGTGGGGAAGCTCGCGGCCCACGTTCGCTGGGTTGACCCCCGGGCCGTCCTGAAGCTCGAAGCTCGGATAGTCGATGTTGTGCACCTCAACCCTACCGGTGCCCATGTAGGCAACGCCTCTGTTGTCTGCCATGTTGTCTCCTTTCGGAGTTCTGATGCGGTCAGAGGACGTGCCGCGCGCTCCGAGGAGCCGGGGCGGCACATATCAAGTCCCTACCCACCACCGCGCGAACTAACCGGCATCGGTCAGCCGACGGGCTAGAGCTGGTGCTCGGCGATCTGCGCGTTCAGGTCGCGGCGCCGGGAGACCAGCTCGTCCGTGCGAGCGCGGGTCTGGCGATGGACGGGGTGGTTACGCGCGCCGTCGCGTCCGCCGCCCATCGCGAACGCGTACTCCCAGCTCGCCATGTGGGCCTTCAGCTCCGCCTCCGTCTCGGCCAGATCCGCTCGCAGGCGCTCGAGCAGCTCGGGTTGCATCGGTTCATTGAACCAACGCCGCAGGACGGCCCTGGACAGCTATTTGCCGCGCGACTCGGCCAGCCGCCGCATCGCGTAGCGGAACCAGTTCTCGCCGTAGGGCACGTACACGCGAACGGGGATGCCCGCCGCGGCCAGGGCGCTGGCGTCGTCGGTGCGGACGCCCATCAGCATCTCGACGCTCACGTTCGGCAGCGCCCGGACCAGGGCCTCGCGGAGCGCCGCGTCGTGGGTGGCCAGCGAGATTGTCGCGCCCGCGCCGTGCAGCTCGTGGGCCAGGCGGACGAACGCGAGATCCGTGGGCTCGCCCCAGGCGTACGCGCTCGCCGGATCCTCGACGTAGGCGCCCTTGACCAGGCGAATCGGCACCCCGGCCTCGATCAGCGCGCGGCCGTCGTCCTCGCTGCGGCGCAGGTTGGCCTGGAGTGTCGCCCACACCGGTGCTCCCGCGCGCGCAACCTCGGTGACTGCCTCGAGGATCCGGTCGGTGCGATCGGTCTGCTCGGCGCCTACCTGGATCGCGCTCCCAGCGGGCAGCGCCTCGGCGATCGTCCGCAGCGGGCCGGTGGCCCGATCGGGCAGGTCGACACCGAGGTGCGAGAGATCGACGGACAGATACGTACCATCGGGAGCCCTCCCGAGCGCCGCGGCGAGCTCCAGGTACGCCGCGACCACCGCATCGGCGACGGCCGGATCGGTGACACTCTCGCCGAAGCAGTCGATCGAGCTCGCGATCCCGTGGCCGGCGAGGTCGCGGGCGACGGCCAGCGCGTCGTCGATCGTCGGCCCCGCCACGTAGCGCGAGGCCAGACGAGCTGCGGTGCGCTCCCCGCCCGGCGCCCGGCGCACGATTTGCTCGAACCGCTCGCTGGTCGCCAGCGCGAACAGAATGCGTCGGGACGGCCTGGTCACGACTGGATCATCGTTGACGTGACATTTCCGCGTTCGGATGCTAACCTACGATCATTAGGTAATGACCTAATACTCATAGCCCTACGCGACACAAGAGAAAGGAAGCGCCGTGAAGATCCGAACGCTGAACCCGAACCTGATCCAGCTGACGAGGCTGGGATTCGTCAATGCCTACCTGGTCCGCGAGGACGACGGCTTCACCCTGGTCGACACGACCACCTCCGGCGCGGGCGACGACCTGATCGGCGCGGCTCGCGGCGCCGGCGCAGAGATCAGCAGGGTCGCGCTGACCCACGGGCACGGGGACCACGTCGGCTCGGTCGACGAGCTACGGCGAAAGCTCGGCGACTCGGTGCCCGTGCTGATGCCCGAGCTCGACGCCAGGATCCACGCCGGCGAGAAGGTCGTCGAGGGCAAGTTGCCCGGCTCCTGGCCGAAGGTGCAGACGCGACCCGACGTTCGCCTGCAGCCAGGCGATCGGGTGGGCAGCCTCGAGGTGATCTCCAGCCCCGGCCACAGCCCAGGGCACGTCTCGTTCCTGGACACTAGGGACCGCACGCTGATCGTCGGCGACACATATACGTCATTCGGCAACGTCGCGGTATCGAACCACTTCTACCTGCGCTTCCCGCTGGCTGCGATGGCCACCTGGGACAAGGCCAAGGACCTGGAGTCCGCGCAGGCGCTGCGGGCGCTCGATCCGGCGCTGATGGTCGTCGGCCACGGGCCGGCCGTCGCCGCCCCCGGCGCCGCGATGGACCGTGCGATCGCCCGGGCCGGCGGCTGATGCCGCGGGCCGGACTCGACGCGGAAGCGGTGGTTGCGGCGGCCGCCGAGCTCGCCGACGCAGACGGGCTCGAGCGGCTGACGCTGGCGGGGCTGGCCTCCAGGCTCGGCGTGCGCGCGCCGTCGCTGTACGCCCACGTCGGCGGGCTCGCGGATCTGCGGCGGAGGATCGCGGCGCGAGGCGCCCGCGAGCTGACCGCCGAGCTCCAGGCCGCCGCGGCGGGACGCGCGGCCGGGGATGCGCTGGTGGCGATCGCCAATGCCTACCGGGCCTACGGGCTGGCCCACCCCGGCGTCTACGAAGCGCTGCAACGGGCGCCGGGGCTCAACGACCCCGATAGCGAGGCGGCCGCGCGCAGGCTCGTCGACGTCGTCGTCGCGGTGCTGCGGGGCTATGGCCTGGAGGGCGACGACGCGATCCACGGCGTGCGGATCGTGCGCGCGGCGTTGCACGGGTTCGTCACGCTCGAGGCCGGTGGTGGGTTTGGCCTCCCGCTCCCGGTCGACGACACGTTCCAGCGGCTCGTCGCGGCGCTCGACCGGGGACTCGCGCGCGCGTAACGTGTAGCTGAGATGTCGTTCGCCTACATGAAGGTCGAGCACGACGGGGTCTCGGATGCCGTCGCCGTCGAGGAGCCGCTGGAGATCCGCGTCGACGGCCGGCCCCTGACGATCACGATGCGCACCCCAGGTCACGACGAGGAGCTGGCGCTGGGCTTCCTGTACGGCGAGGGTCTGATCGACGGGTCCCGCGAGGCCGGGCTGACCGAGGACTTAGCCGCCAACACGGTCGAGGTCGCGGGACCGCTGTCGCGCGACCCCGGCGAGCGTCGCTTCTACACCACGTCCTCGTGCGGCGTGTGCGGCAAGGGCGCGCTCGAGGAGGTCGCCGTCCACAGCGCGCCGCTGCCCGACGGCCCGCGGGTGCCGCGATCGCTGGTCGCCGACCTGCCCAACCGGCTCGAGCAGCCGACGTTCGAGCACACCGGCGGCCTGCACGCAACCGGGTTGTTCACGCCCGAGGGCGAGCTGAGCCACACGCGCGAGGATGTGGGCCGCCACAACGCGATGGACAAGGTGATCGGACGCGCGCTGCTCGACGGGCTGGTGCCGCTCGGCGGGCGGATCCTGTGCGTGAGCGGCCGGCTGTCGTTCGAGCTGGTGCAGAAGGCCGCCGTCGCCGGAGCGCCGATCCTCGTCGGCGTGGGCGCGCCGAGCTCGCTGGCGATCTCGCTGGCCGACGACCGCGGCCTGACGCTGTGCGGTTTCGCCCGCCGCGGGCGGGTGAACGTCTACACCCACGCGGGGCGGATCGTCGAGGACTGACCGATGTGTGGGGTCAGCCGGCGGTGATGAGATCCACCAGCCGGTCGAGCTCCTGCTCGGACGACCACGCCCCGACCGACGCCCGGACCACGCCGAACGCCGGGATATAGCGGACGATCACGTCCTCCTCGACGAGCCGGGCGACGTCGGCCTCGGGGTCGGCGGACTTCCACGACACCAGCGTCGAACGGCCCCGGGGCAACACCTCGAGCCCGCGGTGGGCGAGGTTGTGCGCGAGGTTCTCGGCCAGCGTCGCCGCGCGCTCGTAGACCCAGTCCCAGCCGGCCTGCTCGAAGACCTCGAACGACCCGACTGTCCAGGCGCTGCGCATCCCGCTCGGAAAGCCGTGGTCCAGCCGGGCGACGCCCTCCGCCTGCTCGAAGTCGAGCGCCTTCATCGGGTCGGCCAGCGACGCGTAGCCGGGCCACGGGACCAACAGCTCCTCTAGCCGTCCCTCGCGCACGTACAGGCAGCCGCTGCCCTCGGGACCGCACAGCCACTTCTGCCCGGAGGCGGCGTAGTAGTCGACGCCGAGCTCGTCGACGTCGACCCCGATCGCACCGATCGCCTGCGCGGCGTCGAGCAGCACCGGCACGCCGGTGGCCGACAGCGCGGCCGCGTCGACGATCCGGCCGCCCACCCACGACACGTGCGAGCAGGCGATCAACTTGGTCGACGGCGTCACCGCGTCAGCGATCTCCCCGAACGGGACCACCCGCACCGAGATCCCGTGGCGCCGTCGGGCCCGCCCGAGCGGCGCCAGCAGCCCGGGGTGCTCCTCGTCGGTGGTGAGGATCTCGTCCCCGGGCCGGAGGTCGAGGCCCCCGATCACGGTGTTGATCCCGTCGGTCGTCGAGCCGGTGAGGGCGACGTCCGCCGGCCGGGCGCCGATCGCGCGCGCGTAGCCGTCCCGGGCCTTATCGCGCAGCTCCATCAGGCCCTCGAAGTACGGGCGGCCGCCGCGGCCGCGCAGTGCCTCTAGGTCGACTCGGCGGTGGACGGCCTCGACGGCCGATGCCGGGACGGGGCCCTCGGTGCCGGCGTTGAGGTACGAGAGCTGGTCGAACACGGGGAACTGCGCGCGGAAGGTGGCGGCATCGGTGGCCTGCGTGGTGGAGTCGGTCATCGCTCCATTGTGCGCTTTACGTCTCGCCTCCGTCCCGCTCCGCGAGCTCGCGCTTGAGCACCTTGCCGGTCGGGTTGCGCGGGAGCGAGTCGATGAACACGACCCGGCGCGGGGTCTTGTAGCGGGCGAGGTTGTCGCCGATGTAGTCCTTGACCTCGTCCTCGCTCAGGGTCGCGCCGGGGCGGGTCACCACGAACGCCTTCAGACCCTGACCGAAGCGCTCGTCGTCGACGCCGATGACTGCCGCCTCCGCGATTGCGTCGTGGCCCGCGAGCAGCTCCTCGACCTCGGCGGGGAACACGTTCTCGCCGCCAGAGACGATCATCTCGTCGTCGCGCCCCTCGACGAATAAGCGATCGTGCTCGTCGAAGTGGCCCACGTCGCCGCTGGCCATCAGTCCGCGGACCTGCTCCTTGCCGCCGCCGCCGGTGTAGCCCTCGAACTGAGCGAGGTTGCCGACGAAGATCCGGCCGGTCTCGCCACGGGGAAGCTCCCCTCCCCGGTCGTCGAGGATCTTGACCACCGAGCCGCGAACGACCTTGCCGACGCTTCCCGGCGCGGCCCGGAGATCCTCGGGCGTGGCGATCGTCGCGTAGGCGACCTCGGTCGACCCGTACAGGTTGTAGATCACCGGGCCGAACGCCGCGGTGACGCGGCGCGCGAGCTCGGCCCCGAGCTGAGAGCCGCTGAGAAAGATGATCCGCAGCTCGGACAGGTCGCGCTGGGAGATCGGGTCGCCGTCGAGCTCGAGCACCCGCTGCAGCATCACCGGCACCGCCACCATCGCCGACGCCCGGTGGCGCTCGAGGCTGTCGAGCGTCTGCTCGGGATCGAAGCGGCGGTGCACGACCAGCGTCGAGCCGAGTCCGATGCCGACCAGCGCCTGCCCGAAGCCGAGCGCGTGGAACATCGGCACGGACAGCTCGGTCGTCTCCCGCGCTCGGAACGGGACCTTGCTGAGCAGGCTGCCGAGCAGCGACAGCGATCGCGGCTCGCCCCGCGGGGCCCCCTTCGGGCTCCCGGTGGTCCCGCTGGTGAGGATTGTGATCCGGGCCGTGAGGCCGGCCTTCGGCGGCGCGGCGGTGCTGCCCCGCGCGATCAGCGAGCCGAGGGTGTCGTCGCCGGGCTCCTCCGCCCATGCCCGCCAGCGCCCCCGCGGCGGCTCGATCCCCTCCAGGGCCGGCCCGTACTCCTCGTCGCAGACGAGCAGGTCGGTCCCCTCGCGCTCCGCCACCTCGCGGATCTGCGGGGCCGCGAAGGACGTGTTGAGCAGGATCACGCGCGCTCCGCACTTGGCCGCGGCGAACACGGCGTCGAGGAACCCCCGGTGGTTGCGGGCCAGGATCGCAACTCCTTCGCCCGGAACGAGCCCGTGCTCGCGCCAGCAGTTGGCGATCGCGTTGCTGCGCCGATCGAGCTGTTCGTAACTGACCGCTCCGAGCTCGTCGATGATCGCCGGGCGGCTTCCGGAGCGGACCGCCCCGGCCGCGATCGCGCCGCCCACCAGCCCGTGACGTTCGAGCGCCATCAGCATCTGCGCGGTGCGGTGGGGCAGCGGCAACCCGATCATCCCGCTGCGCAGGCACAGCGCCGCGAAATAGGCCTCGTCGCCGAAGCGTTCCGCGAGCTTGGTCGCGGACGCCAGCATGGCTTTGGGGTCGAGATCTACGATCGCTGACAACTCCCGGGCGGGCTCTCGGCGGCCACGTTACGCGATCTCGGGAAGGATCGCGGGCGACTGGGCGTCGTGTTGGTTGACCATTGAAATCGGACCGACCCGAACGGTCCAGCAGGCGATGGGGCGATCGTGGGTGCGACGTGGGTATGGCCCGAGATTGCTCGTCTGCCGGCTGCTGGTCGACACGTGGATTTGATCAGCTCATGACGAACCCCCTGATACCGCCGAAACCGCCGGATCTCCGGCCGTGGGGCGGTTCGTCCAAGCCTCAGGCAGCGGACCTGTAGCCAGCTCGCTGCAGCTCCTGCTCTGAGAAAGGCGCCGTCGCCGACCCCACGCGGCGACGGCGCCAACTTTTTCGGAACGCCGGGGCTGGGGTAGTACCGAGACATGGATGGCGCCATCCTGACCTTTCCCCTGCGCGCCGGCGTCGTCGGTACGAGACTCGTACTGCGCGCAACCGGCGAGGTGGCCGGATGCGCGCTGAAGCTCGGCGGCAAGGCCGTCGTGGCTGCGACCGCGGCCGCGGCACGCGCGGCCGGCACCGTCAGCGACGAGGTCGCCTGGGGACGCCCGGCGCCGCCGCTCGAGCTCCCGCCGGTGCCCGCTCCCGGGCCGGGCATCGCCCCACGCGGGCCTGAGACGCCCCCGCCGGCAGCCGAGAAGATCCAGCCGGAGCCGGAACCGGAGCCGAAGCCGGAGCCGAAGCCCTGGCCGGAGCCCGATCCCTGGCCCGAGCCCGAGCATGAGCCGGCGCACGTGTCCGCGGAACCCGAGTTGGTCGAGGAGATCGCCGAGCCCGGCGCCGAGGACGGGGCCGGGGCCTCGATCGAGATCGCCGAGCCGTGGCGCGGATACCGCGGCCTCACCGCCGACGAGGTGATCGCGCGGATCGACGATGCGACGGCGGCGGAGCTCGCCGGGATCGAGCTCTACGAGAGCACGCACCGCAACCGACAGACCGTGCTCGCCGCCGCGCAGCTCGGCCTGAAGACCAAGACTGGGCGCGGTTCGCCCGACCGAAGGGAGTAACCGATGGCCGAGAAGATCCTCAACGCCCGCGACGCGAAGCTCGTGCAGTGGCTCAACGAGGCCTACGCCAAGGAGTCCGAGCTGATCGACAGCCTGTCCGTCCACATCAAGGCGACCGAGAAGATGTCCTATAAGAAGCGGCTGCGCAAGCACCTCACAGAGACCCGCGACCACCGACGCAGGGTGGCGGCCCGGATCAAGCAGCTCGGCGGCTCGGCCACGGCGAACCCGGTCCCGGTAGTCCCCGCAGCGGTCGGCGAGGTCGCCGGCAAAGCGGTCGCCGCCGTCAAGGGCCAGGTCGGCGCCGCCCGCGCCGCGGTCACTCCGCAGCCCGAGACCCACCTGCGCAACGTCCAGGAGGAGCTCCGCGAGGAGCACGTCGAGATCGCCCTGTACGCTCGCATCGAGGCGCTGGCCACCGAGGTCGACGACCGCGAGACCGCCCAGCTGGCGAAGGCGATCCGGCGCGACGAGGAGCGGATGGTCAAGTTCCTCGATGCCGAGCAGGTGCGGCTGGTCAAGGAGCTCGTCCGCGCGGAGATTCCGCGCGACCAGCGGGCCCCAGCCCGGCCCACCACCGCGCGCCGCCGCAGCTCCAGCCGGAGCGCCTCCAGCCGGCGGACCACCACCCGCCGCGCCTCGACCGCCACCGCCGCGTAGTCACTGCCGCCGAGCGGCGGACCGCGTGCACAACGTCGCGGCCGCTCTCCCTCGGACCCCGACCGATGAGTTCTCAGCGGGCTCTCGGTCTGATCGGTGTCGGAACGAAACGGCAACCACAAGGAGAGCGGCGACGTGAGTACCGAGAGCACAGCAACGACGATGGATCGCCCCGCGGCGGGCGGCGAGCGGGTTGACCGCTCGCGCTGGATCGCGCTTGTGGTCCTGTGCGTGGGGATGCTGATGATCGTCCTCGACGTGACGGTCGTGAACGTCGCGCTCCCGAACATCCAGAGCGACCTGCACTTCTCGCAATCGAGCCTGGCGTGGGTGGTCAACGCATACCTGATTGCGTTCGGCGGACTGCTGCTGCTGGCCGGTCGGTTGGGCGACCTGCTCGGCCGCCGGCGGGTGTTCCTCGCCGGCTTGGTCGTGTTCACGACGGCATCGCTGGCGTGCGGCCTCTCCGACAGCCAGGGCACGCTGGTCGCGGCCCGGTTCGTCCAGGGCATCGGCGGCGCGATGACCTCTGCCGTGATCCTGGGGATGATCGTGACGATGTTCCCCGAGCCGTCCGAGCAGGCCAAGGCGCTCGGCGTCTACGCGTTCGTCGCCTCGGCCGGCGGCTCGATCGGACTGCTCGCCGGAGGCGTCATCACCCAGGCGATCAGCTGGCACTGGATCTTCTTCATCAACGTCCCGATCGGGGTCGCCACCGGCGCGTTCGCGATCCGGCTGCTGCCCCGCGAGCGCGGGATCGGCGCCCGCCAGGGCGCCGACGCGCTCGGCGCCGCGCTGATCACCGGCGCGCTGATGCTCGGCGTGTACACGATCGTCAAGCCGGCCGCGGAGTCCGGCTGGGGCTCGCCGACCACGCTCGTGCTCGCCGCGGTCTCGCTCGTGCTGGTCGCCGCGTTCCTGGTCCGCGAGGCCTACGCGCGGACGCCGCTGATCCCGTTGCGGATCTTCCGCTCGCGCAACGTCTCGGGGGCGAACGCGATCCAGGCGCTGCTGGTCGCAGGCATGTTCAGCGTGTTCTTCCTCGGCACCCTGTACCTGCGCGAGGTGCTCGGCTTCGGCGCGCTCGAGATCGGGCTCGCGTTCTTGCCGACCACGCTCGTGATGGGAACGCTGTCGCTGCGCTACTCCGAGCGGCTGCTGATGCGCTTCGGTCCCCGCGCCACGCTGCTTCCGGGCCTGGTCCTGATCGCAGGCGGCCTGTTCCTGTTCGCCCGGGTCCCGGTCGACGGTCAGTACGTCACCGACGTGCTGCCCGCCGCGGTGCTGATGGGCACCGGCGTCGGCGTCTCGATGGCGGCGCTGATGACGCTGGCGATGTCAGATGTGTCCCCCAGCGAGGCGGGCCTGGCGTCCGGGCTGGTCAACACGACCGCCCAGGTCGGCGGCGCCCTCGGGCTGGCCGTGCTGGCGACGCTGTCGACGACCCGGAGCGGGCACCTGCTCGCCCGCGGCGTCTCTGAGCACGCGGCGCTGACCAGCGGCTACCGGCTCGGGTTCCTCGTCGGCGCCGGGCTCGTGGTCGCCGCGATCGTGGTCGCAATCACGGTGCTGAAGCCCACCCCTAAGCCCGCTGCCGCGGCCGCCCAGAACGAGCGCCAGAACGACGGCGTCGGAACCCTGACGCTCGAAGCCTGCAGCTAGCGAGGGCGCTGGTCACGCCCTGGGCGTGCCTGTATGGTCGGCGGCGCCGCCCGCACCGCCGATGGAGACCAACAGCACGCCCACCCCGAGCCGTCACCGCGTCGTCGTCATCGGCGGCGGGTTCGGCGGCGTCCGTGCGGTCCAGGCGCTCGAGCACTCGCCGGCCGACATCACCCTGATCGACCGCACCAACCACCACCTGTTCCAGCCGTTGCTCTACCAGGTGGCGACCGGGGTCCTGTCGGACGGTCAGGTCGCTCCCGCGCTGCGGGCGATGTTCCGCCGGCAGAAGAACGTCCGCGTGCTGCTCGGACGGGTGACCGGGATCGACATCGAGAAGCGAACCGTGACGATGGTCGCCGACAAGAGCAACGAGATCCCTTACGACACGTTGATCGTGGCCACCGGGGCGACGCACTCCTACTTCGGCCACGAGGAGTGGGAGCGGATCGCCCCGGGGATGAAGACGCTCGACGACGCCGGCCGGGTGCGCAGCCGCATCCTCGGGGCGTTCGAGATCGCCGAGCAGCAGTCCGATCCCACCGAACGCCAGGCGTGGCTGACGTTCGCCGTCGTCGGTGCCGGCCCCACCGGGGTCGAGCTGGCCGGACAGATCGCGCTGCTGGCCCATCGTGTGCTGCGCGGCGAGTACCGGGAGATCGATCCAAGCAAGGCGCAGGTGCTGCTGTTCGACGCGACCCCGAGCGTGCTCGGGACGTTCCCGCAGAGCCTCAGCAAGCACGCCGCGAAGGACCTTGGCCACCTCGGCGTCGACGTCGAGCTCAGCGCTCCCGTGACCGAGATCGACGCCGACGGGCTCACGATCGGCTCGAACGGCGAGCACCGCCACATCCCCGCCAAGACCGTGATCTGGGCAGCCGGAGTGACCGCCTCAGACCTCGGCAAGGAGCTCGCCCGGGGCAGCGGCGCCGAGCTCGACAAGGCCGGACGGATCCAGGTCGAGCCCGACCTCACGATCAAGGGACACCCAGAGGTGTTCGCGATCGGGGACATGATCACGCTCGAGGGCGTACCCGGCACCGCCCAGCCGGCGATCCAGGAGGGCAAGTACGCCGGCAAGGTCGTCAAGGCCCGCCTCACCGGCGAGCCGGCGCCCAAGCCGTTCCACTACCGCGACCTCGGGATGATCGCGGCGATCGGTCGCACCAGCGCGGTCGCCGATCTGTTCGGCCGGTTCCGGATCAGCGGCCCGATCGCGTTCTTGATCTGGGGCGTCGTGCACCTCGCCTACCTCGTGGGCTGGGGAAACCGCTACGAGGCCGTGGCCCGGTGGCTGTGGACGATCCTCGCCCGCAACCGCCGCGAGCGGCTGATCAGCATCGTCAGCTTGGTCAGCGACGAGACCGCGATGCGCGAGCTCAACGAGATGCGGGCGACGGAGGCCAGCGGCGGCGAGCCCGCGCCCGCCGGCGATCAGTCCAGCTGAAGCTCCGGCTCCTGGGCGGAGCTCGCCGGGCGGGCCCAGGCGCCGCGCTCCTGAAGCAGCTCGACCTGTCGGCGCGTGACCTCCTCGCGGTACTCGGCGTGGGTGTAGGGCTTTCGCTCCATGTACAGGTTCTTCGGGTAGATCGGCTGCTCGTAGATCAGCTGGTACTGCTCGGTGGTGAGGTCCTTCATCCAGTTGTCCCACTGGGCGGTCTGGCGAAAGTGCCGCAGCGCCTCGATGTCGATCGTCCCTGCGATCCAGGTCGAGCCCGCGCCGTAGGGGACCTCGGTCACGATCTGGCCCCGGTAGTCGACGATCTGCGAGCCGCCCGAGAACGTGTCGATCGGAGTGGCCGAGTCCTTGTCGAGGTAGTAGGTGCCGAGGTTCATCCCGATCACGTACATGTTGTTGTCCAGCGCCCGGGCCCGGTTCTGGACCGCGAACATGCCGCTCATCACCCCCGGCGCCGGGTACGGGCCGCGGTAGGCGATCTCGCAGCCGTTCATCGCCAGCCCGCGCGCGTTCTCGGGATAGGAGGCCTCGTTGGCCATCATGATCCCGATCCGCCCGATCTCGGTGTCGGCAACGGGGTAGAACGCCTCGAGCTCGCGGCCGTACAGCTCGACCCAGCGGTCCCACACGTTGTGTGGGGTGACCGAGTGCTCGACCGGGAGCAGCGGCACCAGCTTGTGGTGTCGCATCACGACCGTGCCGTCCTCGGGCTCGATCACGAAGCCGACGTTGAAGAAGCGACCGGGGAACTCGGGGTGGCGAGCCTTGGCCTGCCCGATCACGTACGCCTTCCACTGCTGCGCGAGCTTGCCCAGGTAGTCGGTCTCGGGACCGGGGATGTCGATCGCGCACTCGCTCGCGTACGCCTCGTGGTCGAGATCGAGCACCTCGTCGGTGAACCCCTGCAGGCCGCCCTCGGGGATGCAGATCAGCTTCACCGGCAGGTCCATGCTCGACAGCCACGAGGCCGCCTTGATCAAGTGCGAGATGTGCTCGAGATTCCAGGCGATCTCCTCGCGGCGGCGGATGCCGCGCATCGTCGAGATCAGGCCGACGGCTTGATACGGCTCAACCATCTGAACGCTCCCTCTGTCTGCTCGTGTTCGGACTCTAACCGCCGGTCCTAGCATCTGAAAGCGATGCAGCTACCGCCCGGACCCCGCGCCCCCGCCGTCTGGCAGACGCTGGCCTGGATGGCCCAGCCGGGCGGGTTCATGCGCCGGCTGCACCGCGAGTTCGGCGACCCGGTCACGATCCGGACGTATTGGACCGAGGAGCCGATGGTGCTGTTCTCGCACCCCGACGCGGTCCGCGAGATCTTCCGGCTGGACCCGGCAGTCGCCCCCGCCGGGCGCAGCTGGGAGTTTCTGCGGCCGTTCGCGGGCGAGCACTCGATCCTGTTGCTCGACGGCGACGAGCACCTGCGCGAGCGCCGGCTGCTGCAGGGCCCGTTCCACGGCGAACGGATGCGGGGGCTGACCCCGGCGATCGCCGAGCTCGCCCAGCGGGAGCTGTCGGGGTGGCGCGGCCGCGTGGTCGCGCTCGAGCGGATGCGCGCGCTGACGCTCGAGATCATTCTGCGAGTGGTGTTCGGTGCCGACGGCGACGACGACGCGGCCCGGCTGCGGGGAGTCGTCGAGAGCGCGCTGGCGACGGTGCGCTCAATGCCCCAGATACTCGGGATGGTGCTGCTCCAGCGCGACCTCGGCCCCCGCAGCCCGTGGGGCCGCTTCCGGGTCGCGGTCGAGCGCTTCGACGAGGTGCTGTTCGAGCTGCTGGAGCGCCGTCGCGCGGGGGCGGGGTCGGGGTCGGGTTCAGACTCGGTGCTGAGCCTGTTGCTCGAGCAACACGACGAGCACGGCAACCCGCCGTCGGACCGGCACATCCGCGACCAGCTGGTGGCGCTGCTGGTGGGCGGCCACGACAGCTCGGCCGCCTCGCTGGCGTGGGCGTTCGAGCGGCTGGCCCGCCACCCGGCGGTACACGCGCGCCTGCGCGAGGGCGACCCGGCGTACCTCGACGCGGTCGTCAAGGAGGTGCTGCGGGCGCGGCCCGCGCTGACGATCGCTCCCCGGCTGCTGCTCGAGCCCGTCCGGATCGCCGGCCGCGAGCTGCCCGCCGGCATCCAGGTGGCCGCATGCCTGTGGCTGGCGATGCGGCGCGAGGACCTGTGGCGCAATGCGTCGGCGTTCGCGCCCGAGCGCTGGCTCGAGGGCCCTCAGCCCAACCCGATGTCCTGGATCCCCTACGGGGGCGGCGTGCGACGCTGCGCCGGATCCCCGTTCGCCGAGATGGAGATGCGCGAGGTGCTGAGGGCAGCCGCGGGGCTGGACCTGCGGCCTGGCCGCCCCCGGCCCGAGCGCGCGCGGCGCAGCATGCTCGTGGTCGTGCCCCACCGCGGTGGCGAGCTGATCGTCGGCTGATCGGACCGGCCCGAAGTGTGACAATGGCGCCGATGGTTCCCGAGGCACCGCTCGAGCGCGACAACAGCGGACTGGCTCCCCGCGGCGAGGGCTGGTTCGTGGTCAACGCGCGCGAGTCGAGGTGGCTGGACGGCGAGTTTGGCGCCTACACGCGCTTCGAGGGCGACGTCCGGTTCCCGCAGATGGGCGTCAACATCGCGGTGCTCCAGCCCGGCCAGCCCGCCTGCCGGTATCACGGCGAGGCCGACCAGGAGGGCTTCCTGGTGCTGTCGGGCGAGTGCCTGTTGCTGATCGAAGGCCAGGAGCGCAAGCTGAGGGCGTGGGACTTCGTCCACTGCCCACCGTGGACCGAGCACGTGCTGGTGGGCGCCGGCGACGGCCCGTGCGCGGTGCTCGGGGTCGGCACCCGCACGAGCCGCGACGTCGTGTATCCGCTGTCCGAGCTGGCCCAGCGCCATGGCGCCGGAGTCACGCGGGAGACGCCCGACCCCGACCAGGCTTACGCCGACACCGCTCCCGACCAGCCGACCGCGTACCGCGGCGGCTGGCTGCCGGGCTAATCGCCCCCGCGCCGCCCCGAGCGTCCGACTCAGCGGTCTATGTCGGGTCTGCCTGCTGAGAGTTGGACCCGCCCGGCTGCGACGACTCAGCGGTCGACTCCTCGGGCCAGCGGCGCCCGGCGACCTCGAGCTGGCCGACCTTGAGCGAGCCGATTTCGATCTGCTCGGCGCGGAGCTTGCGAATCACCGCGTTGGCGATCGCCACGCGCCCAAGCGCGATCGCCCCGACCGCCGAGACGCCGACCGCGAGCGGCCCCATCGCCGACGGCCCGAGCATCCGCGCCCCGACCGCCTTGAAGCCCGTGAACGCCGCGCCGGTGAATGCGGCTGGGGTCGTCTCCGGACGCTTTGACTTGCGAGCCATGCTGGGACCTCCTGTGGATCGATGGGCCCCGTGGTCTATACCGGCCCAAGCTGAAGCGCAAGTCAGCGAGCGCCGCGTCTACGTCGCCGGGAGCCTCAGCGCGCGGTGAAGCCGCCGTCGAGCAGCAGCGTCGCCCCGACCGCGAACGACGCCTCACGACTGGCCAGGAACAGGACTCCGTAGGCCTGCTCCCTGGCGTCCGCGGTGCGACCGATCGGGGCCCAGTTGGCGAACTCCTCGCGGGTGGCAGCCGGATCCTCGGAGATCTCGAGCTCCTGCTCGAGCAGTCCCGTCTGAGTGATCCCCGGGCACAGCGAGTTCACCCGGATGTTGTCGGCGATCAGGTCCAGCGCGAGCGCCTTGGTGAACATGATCACGCCGCCCTTGCTCGCGTTGTACGCGGGCGCCTCGCGGTCGGCCACGAAGCCCATCTCGGAGCCGATCGTCACGATCGCTCCCCCGCCGCGCTGCTTGAGCTTGGGGACCGCGGCCTTGACGACGGTGTAGATCCCCTTGAGGTTGACGCCGATGATCCGGTCCCACTCGTCCTCCTCGAGTTTGTGCAGTCGCGAGCGGCTGGGGATCCCGGCGGCGCACACGACGACGTCGATCCCGCCGTGGGCCGCGTCGGCCTCCTCGACGATCCGGGCGCCGTCGGACATCCGCGAGACGTCGGCCTCGACGGCGTGGACCGACCCGAGCGCGCTCAGCTCCTCAGCGGCCGGAAGCAGGGTCTCGGAGTTGATGTCGGCGATCGTGACCCGCGCCCCTTCCTCGAGGAACAGCCGCGCAGTCGCCAGGCCGATGCCCGAGGCACCGCCGGTGATGACCGCGTTCTGGCCGTCGAGACGCTTCATGATCGCGGCGGCATCCTACAGTCCGGCGAGAAACCGCTCGATGCGCTCGAGCGCCGCCGCGAGGTTCTGGCGCGAGTTGGCGTAGGAGAGCCGCAGGTAGCGCTCGCCGGCGGAGCCGAACGCGGCGCCGGCCAGCACCGCGACGCCGGCCTCGTCGAGCAGGCTGTCGGCCACCATCTGCGGCGCCACCGGCAGCTCGCTGACGTTCGGAAACGCATAGAACGCGCCCCGCGGCGTCCGGCAGGAGATCCCCGGGATCGCCTCCAGTCCATCGACGACTAGGTCCCGACGGGCTCGGAACTCCTCCACCATCGCGTTCACGTGATCCTGGGGCCCGGTCAGCGCGGCCACCCCCGCATACTGGATGAACGGCGGCACGCACGAGGTCGAGTTCACGAAGAAGCGGGTGATCGGCTCGACCAGCGGCTCGGGCACCGCGGCGTAGCCGCACCGCCAGCCGGTCATCGCGTGCGTCTTGGACAGGCCGTCGAGCACCAGCGTGCGCTCGAGCATCCCGGGCTCGGTCGCGATCGAGGCGAACTGTTCCCCGTACAGGATCCGGGAGTAGACCTCGTCCGAGAGCACCCACGCCCGCGTGGCCAGGATCAGCTCCGCGGCCGCGGCCAGATCCGACGCGGGAGACACGCCTCCCGTGGGGTTGTTGGGCGAGTTGAGGATCACCAGCTTGGTGCGCTCGCTCAGACGGTCGGCCAGGTCCTCGGGCGCGAAGCTGAAGTCGTTCTCCTCGCGGATCGGCAGCGGGACCGGGGTACCGCCGGCCCACCTGATCGCCGACTCGTAGATCGGAAATCCCGGGTCGGGATAGATGACCTCGTCGCCGGGGTCGCACACCGCCAGCACGGTGAAGAACAAGAACGGCTTGGCGCCGTTGCCGACCAGCACCCGCTCCGGCTGCACCGCCACGCCCCGGGTGCGGGACAACTCGTCGGCGATCACCGCCCGGAACTCGGGGATCCCAGCACTGGGGCAGTAATGCGTCTCCCCCGCCCGCATCGCGGCGATCGCGGCGTCGACGATGTGCGGCGGCGTCTCGAAGTCGGGCTCGCCGATCTCGAGGTGGATGATGTCGCGTCCGGCCCGCTCCAGTGCCTTGGCGTGGGCCAGGACCGAGAACGCGGTCTCGGTGCCGAGCCGTGGAATCGCGGTGGCGAGCCCGAGATCGTCGAGCGACGGCGATAGCGTGCCGGCGGCTGGCTGCGGATCGGACACCGGTCCAGCCTATTGATTCGCCGTCAGGATCGATCCGGAGACTCGCGCCGCGAGGCGGCGTCGGCGCGCTCGTATCCGATGCCGTGCCGGATCCGTAGCAGCACCGCGCTGAGCTCGTTGCTCGGGATCCTGGGGTTGTAGAGCGGGCTCTCGGCGCCGCACGTCAGTAGCCGGCGGCAGGCGACGGCACTGGCGGGGCGGATCGAGACGTGCGGCCGGGCCAGGTCGGCGGCCAGGCCCTCCAGCTGCGAGGCGTGGCGCCTGACGCGATCGGCCAGGCACCAGCTTTCGGGCATCGTGGACTCGCGCAGGACGTCGCGCAGCCAGCTGGCCAGGCGGGCACGTTCGGCTGGGGTGGCGAAGCGGCGCCCGTAGCGGCTGACCTCGGGGATCACGTACGCCGACGGATCCAGCGCCATCCGCGCCACGGTCTCGCGGTAGGCGACGAAGTTGACGCCTGCAACCGCCAGCCCGAGGACCGTGCCGGCCGCCAGCGGCAGTTCCAACGCGGTCGTGAACAGCGTCGTGATCGCAGCCAGGGCCGCACACGCTCCGGCCAGTATCACTGCGCTCCGTGCCCGACCGCGGCGCTGCGCCAAGGCGCCCGCTCGAGCTTCGAACTCCCGCGCGGTCAGCAAGTAATTCCCTTCGGGTTCGGTGGCTCATGTGAGCGTAGCGCCGCCCTTGGCCTGCGGTGAAGGTGAATCTGGGTCAGTCGGGCGCAGGCGCTGAAGCGGTCAGCTCGCGGAACCGGACGGCGTCGACGTTGCCCCCGGACAGGATCACGCCGACCCGCATGCCGGCGACGTCCCAGCGGCGCGCCAGCAGGGCCGCCACCGCCGTCGCCCCGCTCGGCTCGATCACCAGCTTCATGCGCTCGAACAGGAACGACATCGCGGCGATGATCTCCTCGTCGGTGACCAGTTGCACGCCGCTGAGCAGGCGGTGGTTGACCGCGAACGTGAGCGCCCCTGGAGTCTCGACCAGCTGGCCGTCGGCGATCGTCCGCTTGATCGGGATCGTCACTCGCCGGCCGGCGGCGATCGAGCTCCGGGTGTCGCCGTTGACCTCGGGCTCCACGCCCCACACGTCGATCCCGGGGGAGAGGGCGCGCGCGGCGGTGGCACAGCCTGCGATCAGACCGCCGCCGCCGATCGGCACCACCAGCGCGTCGAGCTGTCCCACCTCGGCGATCAGCTCGGCCGCGGCGGTCCCCTGGCCGGCCATGATCATCGGGTGGTCGTAGGGGGGAACGAACGCGAGCCCGCACTCGTCGGCCAGCTTCTCCGCCAGCTCCCCGGGATCCTGGGAGTAGCGGTCGTAGCTGACGATCTCGGCGCCGTAGCCCTTCGTCGCCGCGAGCTTGCCCGCGGGCGCGTCGTGGGGCATCACGATCACCGCCGGGATCCCGAGCAGCCGCGCGGCCAACGCGACGGCCTGGGCGTGGTTGCCCGACGAGAACGCGACCGCGCCGGCGACCGGGCGCTTGCTGCACTCGGCGGCCAGCGCGTTGTAGGCGCCGCGGAATTTGAACGAGCCGGTCCGCTGGAACGACTCGGCCTTGCAGAATAGGCTCGCGCCGAGCAGCTCGTCGAGCGTCTGCGAGGTGAACACCGGCGTCCGGTGCGCCACCCCGTCCAGCCGCTCGGCGGCCGCGCGGACGTCGTCCATCTCGATCACGTGGGTCTCGGCGGTGCTCATGTGCGCGCGTCGGAAGTGGACGCGTTGCCGCCGTTGCCGCGCGCGGCGTCGCGGCCCGGCGACCGCTCTGCTTCGACTCGATAGCTCCGCAGCCACTCGAGGCTCGAGCCCAGCCGGATCGAGAGCGCGCCGCAGCACTCGCGGACGAGCATCGCGTTCTCGTCTACGTCGTGCTCGAGCCGGGCCTTCGGACCGGAGATGCTGACGGCGGCGCAGACCTCGCCCGACAGCGTCGTCACCGGCGCGGCGATGCACACCAGACCGATCTCGATCTCCTCGTGATCGACCGCGTAGCCGTCGGCGCGCACGGCCTGGAGCTCTCGCATGAACGCCTCGGCCCGCTCGACGCCGGAGTCCTCGCGACGGCGCTGGTGCAGGCGGTCGAGGCCTGTCGGGTCAAGATGCGCCAGCAGGGCCTTGCCCAGCGCCGTGCGGTGGGCGGGCTGGCGGCGCCCCACCGCGGAGGGCATCCGCAGCGTCCGCTTGCTCTCGACCTTCTCCAGGTACAGCACCTCGGCATCGTCCAGCACCGCCAGGTGCGCGGTCTCGTTGGTGCGCTCGACCAGGCGGCCGAGCTCCTCGAGCACGATCCCGTGGAAGCCGCCCTGCGCGTAGGCCACCGCGCCGAGCTCGAAGATCTTGCGCCCGAGCACGTACTTGGAGCGCTCGGTCTTGCTGACGAACCCCTGGGACTCGAGCGTGGCCAGCAGCCGGTGAGCGGTGCTCTTGTGCAGGCCGACCAGCTCCGCCACCTGGGAGACGCCGACCTCCGCATGATCCAGGTCGAACGAGGACAGGATCGCGAGCGCTCGCACCACCGATGTGACCGCGCCGGTAGCCCCCTCCTCGAGGCTTCCACGAGTTTCGGATGGGGGGCTCGAGGTGTCCAACGGGCCGGTGGCGATCCCGAAAGCTGGGCTTGCGGAGCTTACTACGAATCGCTAGGGTCGTTTCTGCAGGTGGGACAGCGTCTCACCTGGCGAGACAAATGTCCTACTCCACGGAACGTCTCCCCACGACGCTGAGGCACCGGCTAACCGGCGACGGTCCCACTCTTCTCGCCACTTTCGTGCTGATCCCGCGGGTCGAGATCGTCGAGTTGGCCGGGATCGCCGGCTTCGACGTGGTGGTTATCGACCTGGAGCACGGCCCGTACGGGATCGGGTCGCTGCCGCCGCTGGTCGCCGCCGGGCACGGGGTCGGGCTCCAGTGTGTGGTGCGGGTCAGCCGCCTCGACGTGCAGGAGATCGGGGCCGCGTTGGACTGCGGGGCCGACGGCGTGCTGGTGCCCCACGTCGGCTCGCGCGCCGACGCCGAGGCGGTCGTGCACGCGGCCCGGTTTCCGCCGGAGGGCCACCGCGGGGCCAATCCCTACGTCCGAGCCGCCTCGTACTCGGCGCAGAGCTCGTTCCTCACCGAGGCCAACAGCTCCGCCGCCTGCCTGGCCCTGGTCGAGGGGCGCGCCGGCGTCGCCGCGATCGACGAGATCGTCGCGGTCCCCGGACTGGACGGCGTGTTCGTCGGCCCGGTCGACCTGTCCGCCGACGCGGGCGTGCCGGGCGAGACCGACAGCCCGCTCGTTCAGGAGGCGGTGCGCAACGTCGTCACCAGCGCCCGCACGCACGGCGTCGCCACCAGCGTGTTCGCCGACAGGCCCGAGTCCGCCCGCAGGTGGCTCGAGCTCGGGGTCCGCATGGTGACCTTCTCGGTGGACACCGCGATGATCCTTCGCGGGTTCGGCGCTGCGGTCGCCGATCTGCGCGCCGGCGAGGAAGCGACGGGGACGCCGTCCCATGTGACCGACGGATCTCAGGCCGACCCCGGGAGCGAGGTGCTGGCCTGATGCGACTGCTGCGTAAGAAGGACTCGAACGGCGGGTCCGATGGGCAGCGCTACTCGCTGTATTACTCATCGGACATCCATGGCTCGGACCGGTGCTGGCGCAAGTTCCTGGGCGCCGGGCGCCACTACAAGGTCAACGCGCTGATCATGGGCGGAGATCTCACCGGCAAGGCGATCGTCCCGATCCGCGAGCGCCCGGACGGCACGTACGAGACGGAGTTCCTGGGCGACGTGCGCAAGGCCGCCAACGATGAGCAACTGCAGGAGATCATCGATGCGGTCCGCTTCAACGGCATGTACGTGTGGATCGCCCCCGAAGCGGAGATCAACCGCGTCGGTGACAGCGTCGATGCCCAGGGTGCCCTGTTCGACGAGATCCTCAGGCAGGACATCGGCCGCTGGATCGAGCTCGCCGACAATCGCCTGCCCGACAGCGGCATCGACGCATTCGTGATGGCCGGGAACGACGACCCCTGGGCGATCGACGAAGTGCTGGAGCGCGGCAGCCACATCGTCCAATGTGACGAGCGCGTGGTGCGGGCGGGTCCCTACGAGATGATCTCGTTGTCTTACGCGAACCCGACGCCGTGGAACTCCCCGCGCGAGCTGGACGAGGACGCACTGTACGAGCGGTTCAAGCGGCTGGCCGAGCAGCTCGAGGATCCGGCCACCAGCATCTTCAACCTTCACGTCCCGCCCTATGACTCCGGGCTGGACACAGCGATCGAGATCAACCCGGAGGATCTGTCCCGGGTGGAGCGCGCGGGCTCGCCGAACGAGATTCCGGTCGGGAGCACGGCGGTGCGACAGATCATCGAGGAATACCAGCCGCTGCTGGCGCTGCACGGCCACATCCATGAGTGCCGCGCAGCCACGAAGATCGGGCGCACGCTGTCGATCAATCCGGGATCTGAATACAACAGCGGTCGCATCCACGGAGTGATCGTGAAGTTACGCGGAGCGGAGGTCGTTGGTCATCAGTTCGTAGTCGGGTGAGTGTCATAGTGAAATCGACCGGAGAGGCACGAAGATGACTGTAAGCGTCAGTCAGCAGAAGAATTTCGTTGGTGGCGAATGGGTTGAGGCAATCGACGGCGAGACCGCGGCGATCGTCAACCCGGCCACGGAGGAAGTGCTCGCCGAGGTGCCGCAGGGAACCGCGCAGGACGTGGATCGCGCCGTCGCCGCCGCCAAGGCGGCACTGCCCGAATGGCTCGACACGACTCCCGCCGAGCGCTCGGCGATGCTGCTGGAGCTCGCCGACCGGATCGAGGGCAACTCCGAGGAGCTGGCGCAGCTGGAGTCCGCCAACGTCGGCAAGCCGATGCCGGTGGCCCGCGACGAGATGCGAGTGTGGATCATCGACATGGTCCGGTTCTTCGCCGGGGCCTCGCGGGTCCTGGAAGGGCTCTCCACCGGCGAGTACCTGCGCGGCTACACCTCGATGGTGCGGCGCGAGCCGATCGGGGTGGTCGGCCGAATCGTGCCATGGAACTACCCGCTGCTGATCGCGCTGCTCGGCGCCGCCCCCGCGCTCGGAGCGGGAAACGTGGTGGTGCTCAAGCCCGCCGAGCAGACGCCGCTGTCGGCGCTGCGCCTGGCGGAGCTGGCAGAGGGCATCTTCCCGCCCGGCGTGTTCAACGTGATCACCGGCGACGGCGACCCCGTCGGCCGCAGCCTGGTCCGCCACCCCGACATCGACATGATCTCGCTGGTCGGCGACGTCGCCACCGGCAAGGACGTGGCGGCGGGCGCCGCGGAGGGGCTCAAGCACGTGCACCTCGAGCTCGGCGGCAAGGCCCCCGTGATCGTGTTCGACGACGCCGACATCGACGCGGTCGCCCAGTGCATCAAGGTGGCCGGCTACTTCAACACCGGGCAGGAGTGCACCGCGGCCACCCGGATCATCGCCGGCCCGAAGGTCTACGGCGGGCTCGTCGAGCAGATCGTCAACGAGGTCGACACGATCAAGGTCGGTGAGCCGGCATCAAGCGACGAGATCGACATGGGTCCGCTGATCTCACAGCGCCAGCGCGAGCGGGTGCTCGGTTTCCTGGAGCGGGCTCAGGACGCGAAGGCCACGGTCGTCGCCGGCGGCGACGCTCCCTCCACCCGGGGGTACTTCCTCGAGCCCACGGTCGTGGTCGACGTCGCGCAGGACTCCGAGATCGTCCAGAACGAGGTGTTCGGGCCGGTCGTGACCGTGCAGAAGTTCGCCGACGACAACGAGGCGATCGCCTGGGCCAACGACGTCCGCTACGGGCTGGCTGCCTCGGTGTGGACGCGCGACGTCAGCCGCGCGCTCAACGCCGGGCGCAAACTCCGGTTCGGGCAGGTGTGGCTCAACGACCACCTGGTGCTGCCGCCGGAGATGCCCGCCGGCGGGTACCGCGGATCCGGCTACGGCAAGGACTTCTCGATCTACTCGCTCGAGGACTACACGCAGATCAAGCATTTCATGGCGAAGTTCGAGTAACGACATCGGGCTGTCACGGCCCGCGTACGTCAGTCACCACACGCTTGCTGAGGAGACAGATGCTGGAGACCAGGGAGAGCAGTGCCGACTCAAGCCTGGGGCGCTCGAGTCGTATAAGCAAGGTCGACGCGTATCCATTCGACATAGCGTTCGTCGCACCCGACGGCGCCACCGGGCACCGCGCCTACCGGTGGGGCTTCGGGGTCACCCCGAGCATCTCCGGGGCGTTCGTGCGGATCGAGACCGACGACGGCTTGGTCGGCTGGGGCGAGGCCTCGATGATCTTCCATCCGCGGCAGCCGGCCACGATCCTGGTGGCGATGCTGGAGGCGATCGGGCGCCAGATCGTCGGCTCCAATCCGTTGCACCCCGAGCGGATCATCGCCGGCCTGCATTCCCAGCAGGGGTGGCACTTCCACCGTGACCTCGCTCACTACGCCCTCGGCGGCGTCGACATCGCGCTGTACGACCTGATCGGGCACGCCAGCGGCCTGTCGGTGAGCGAGCTCCTGGGAGGCCGCGTGCGAGACCAGGTCCCGTTCATGTACTTCCTCTACTGGGACGTGATCGACGCGACGATCGCCGAGGCCCGCGCGGCCGTCGCCGACGGCTTCACCTCGCTGTACATCAAGGTCGGCGTCGAGGAACCGGGCGAGGAGATCGAGCGCATCCGGGCCGTGCGGGAGGCCGTCGGCGACAAGGTCCAGATCCGCATCGACGCCAACGAGCGCTGGTCTCCGGGGATGGCGGTCCGCTTCATCAAGCAGCTCGAGGATCTCGATCTCGAGTTCGTCGAGCAGCCCTGCCTGGCGCAGGACATCACCGGCATGGCGACCGTGAGGCAGCGCTGCCGCACGCCGATCGCCGCCGACCAGTCGTCGCGGACCAGCCATCAGCTGCTGCGCGTGATCGGAGCCAACGCCGCCGACATCGTCTGCTCGGATCCCGGTGGCGCCGGCGGCATCGCGGCCGCGCGCCGGAGCGCCGCGATCGCTGAGGCGGCGGGCCTGCCGTTCGTCGTGCACTCCAACGTCGAGGCCGGGATCGGGACGGCCGCGGCGGTCCACCTGGCAGCGGCGTGCGTCAACTGCACCTACGCGAATCAGACTGAGTACCAGTTTGCAGCCAGAGATGTTCTAGACCAACGGTTGGTGTTGAGCGGGGGCTCCATCGCCGTGCCTGATGGCCCCGGGTTAGGGGTGACAGTCAACGAGGATGCCGTGGCGGCTCTCGCCGAGGAGTTCCGGCGGTCCTCCACAGCCGGAGCGGGGTCCGGCGCGGAGGACCTGGCCGGCGGCGAGTGGTTCCTGCCCGATTACTAGCCCCGACCGCCTGGTCGGACCAAGCCCTTACCACAACTGATAGGAGAGGACCGTGAGCAGCGAGACGGGCGTTGAACCTCCAGCACAAGAGAAGCACCTGTTCGTACGCAACGCGACGGGCATGGTGCGGGATGTCTCGTCGACGACCTCATTCGTCATCAACTTCACGCCGGGCAGCCCCGCTCAGGGACTCGGCGCCGGGCTGCTGTTCGCGCTCGCGCTGTTCCCGGGCGGGAACTTCTACCTGGCGCTGCTGATCGCGGTGCCGATGATGCTGTCGTGGGCCTACGCCTACGGCCTACTGACCGCGGCGATGCCCCGCACCGGAGGCGACTACACGTTGATCAGCCGGATCCTGGGCGGCCCGTTCGGGATCATTGCGGCGTTCAGCCAGATGATGGCCAACTTCCTGTCGGTCGCGTTCTTCTGCGTGATCATCGTCGGGACGGCGATCGGCCCGACACTGGTTGCCTTCGGGCTGCTCAACCACGATCCCGGACTGGTCACCTGGGCGACCAATTTCGGCACCAGCCACGGCTGGCAGTTCGGGCTCGGGATCGCGCTGATTCTGACGATCAGCGCGATGATGTGGGGTGGCTGGCGGTGGACCAACACGATCCTGGTCACTCTGTTCGTGATCACGATCACTGGGATCCTGGTCAGCTTCTTCATTGCCCTGTTCACCTCGCACCAGGGCTTCATCAACGACTTCAACAACTTCGCCGCGCCCTACACCCACAACCACCACGCGTATACCGACACGCTGGCCAACGCCCGTAAGGGCGGGGTGAATCCGAACGCGGCGTTCTCGCTGAGTAAGACGTGGCCGATGGTCGGCGTGCTGGGAACGCTGATCATCTTCACCTACTTCTCGACGTACGTCGGCGCCGAGCTGCGACGCGGTCGCTCGACCGCGACCGCTCACCGGATGGCGCTCGCGGGCATTGCGAACTGCACGTTCCTGGCGATCGCCGTGTTCGTGTTCTTCCACACGTTCGGCAAGCCGTTCGTGACGGCGGCGTTCGGCGGGTTCGTGCCCTCGCAGGCGCCGATCCTCCCGTACTACTTCACGCTGCCCGGCGTGATCGCCCACAGCGCGATCCTGGTGCTGGTCCTCGGGTTCACCTACCTGGCGTTCTGGCCGACGATCGGGTTCGTGGCGTCGCTCGCTCCGGTGCGAATCCTGTTCGCGTTCGCGTTCGACGGGATCCTCCCCCAGGCGGTGACCAAGGTGTCGCGCAACCACGCGCCGTGGGTGGCGATCCTGGTCAACGCGGTGCTGTGCGCGCTCGTGTTGCTGTGGGCGGTGTTCGTGTCCAAGAGCTTCCTCCAGGTGATCGTGTACGCCACGCTGGTCCAGCTGATCGCGATGACGATGCTCGGGTTCACCGCAGTCGTGTTCCCGTACAGACGCCCGGAGATGTTCCGCGCGTCGGTGTCACAGGCGAAGTTCCTCGGAATCCCGGTGGTGTCGATCGCCGGTCTGGTCGCGATGATCAGCGGCGGCGTGTTCTTCTTCCTGTACTTCCACTACCCCGCACTCGGCGTGGCCCACGCGGGCGACGCGTTGAAGTGGATGGGAGGCACGGTGCTCGCCGCAATCCTGTTCTACATCGGCGCTCGGGTCGTGCGTCGGCGTCAGGGCGTCGACCTCGGGCTCGTGTACAGCGAGATCCCGCCGGAGTGACGCCGGGAGAGCGTTCATACGACGTGGTCGTGGCCGGCGGCGGGACCGCCGGCGCGGCCCTCGCCGGGACGCTCGTCGAGCGCTCCAGCCTGTCGGTCCTGCTGCTCGAGGCGGGCCCGGACTACGGTCCGGCCGCCTCGGGCCGGTGGCCGCAGGAGCTGCTCGACTACACCGCGCTGCCGACCACCCATCAGTGGGGCTATGACAGCGGCAGCACGTACTCCGATCGCAAGATCGCGTTCGAGCGGGCGCGCGTGATTGGGGGCTGCTCGTCGCACAACGGCTGCGCGGCGATCTGGGGCAGCGCCGTGGATTACGACGACTGGGTGGCCGCCGGCAACCCCGGTTGGTCGAGCGCCGAGCTGGTGCCGCTGTTCGAGCTCGCGATGCGGCGGATGTCGGTGCGCACCTACACCGACGAGGAGATCACCCCGTTTCATCGCGCGGCGCTGGAGACTGCGCCCGCGATCGCGATCCCGCGAGACGTCGACCTCAACGACCTCCATCAGGACGTCGGGATCGCCACGTTCCCGCTCAACGTGGTTGACGGCGTCCGCTTCAACTCCGCGTTCGCGTTCATCGACCCGGTCCGTGACTCACCGAACCTGTCGGTGATCGCCGACGCGCTGGTGGATCGCGTCCTGATCGAGGGCGACCGAGTTGCCGGGCTGACCTTGCAGACCTCCGACGGGCCGGTCGAGGTGCGCGCGGACCGCGTGGTGCTGGCCGCGGGCACCTACGGATCGCCGCCGATCCTGATGCGCTCTGGGATCGGCCCGGCCGAATCGCTCCGGGAGGCCGGGATCGAGCCGCGATACGACCGCCCGGGCGTCGGCGCCAACCTCCACGACCACCCCGCGGTGGTGCTCAGCTTCGAAGGCAGCCCCGAGCTCGAGCGGATGGTCGGCGAGTTCATGGGCCGGCGCCGCTGCCCCGAGGAGCAGACGATCGCCAAAGCCAGGTCGCCGTATTGCGAGAAGGCGTTCGACCTGCACATGTGCCCAATCGGCGGAGCCGATCCCGAGAAGCCGGGCGGATTTCGTTGGACGGTCATGGTCGCCGGCATGGACCCGCTGTCGCGCGGGCAGATGCGGCTGACCAGCTCGGACCCGGACGCGACGCCGCTGATCGACCATGGCTACCTGTCGGACGAGCGCGGCCACGACATGCGCGTGCTGGCCGCCGGAGTGGACCTGGCCCGCGAGCTCGCCTCGACCGCGCCGTTCGGCGACCTCGTCGGCGGGGAGATCAGCTCGCCGGCCGCCGAGGCCGCGGTGCCCGAGGAGCTGATCGAGCGCGGGTCGGTTCACTACTACCACCCGGTGGGGACCTGCAAGATGGGCCCGTCGAGCGACGACGCGGCCGTGGTCGATCACACCGGCCAGGTGCACGGGATTGAGGGGTTGTTCGTGGCCGACTGCTCGGTGATGCCGGTGATTCCGCGCGCCAACACGAACATCCCGGCAGCCGTGATGGGGCTGAAGCTGGCCGGCGAGCTGCTCGGGGCCGGTCCGGCCGGCGGCGATGCCGGCTAATCGGGCGGCGCGCGACGTATCCGAGTTGCGCGTGCTGGCCTCTGGGCTCGATCACCCGGAAGGCGTCGCGCTGGGCCCCGACGGCTCGCTGTACGCGGGCGGGGAGGCCGGTCAGATCTACCGGATCTCACCGGACGGCCGCACCGAGCAGGTCGCGGAGACCGGAGGCTCGGTGCAGGGCGTGGCCGTGGACGGGCGGGGAGCCGTGTACGCCTGCGACGTGGCGCTGGCCGCGGTGGTGAGGCTCGACGCCGCCGGCCGGATCGAGCGTTGGTGCGAGTCGGCCGGCGGGACGCCGCTGATCGCCCCGAACTGGGGGGCGTTCGCGCCCGACGGCTCGATGTGGTTCTCGGATTCGGGGACCGAGCGGGTGGGGGCGTGCGACGGGCGCCTGATCAGGGTGCCGCCCGGCGGCGGCGATGGGGAGCCGGTCGACGTCGGCCCGCTCGACTTCCCCAACGGCCTGGCCGTCGGCGAGGACGGCACCGTGTTCCTGCTCGAGAGCTTCACCCCGCGGCTGTCGGCACTTCGCCGGGCGGGGCTCGAGACGCTCGCCGAGCTGCCGGGCGTCGTCCCCGACGGCGTGGCGCTGACGGCTGACGGCGAGTTCGTGGTCAGCTGCTACTACCCGTTCCGGATCCTGCTGGTCAGCCGCTCGGGGCGCGACGTCTCGGTGCTGATCGACGACGAGCGGGGAATCCACCTCCCGATGCCGACCAACGTGGCGTTCTTCGGCGACGGGCTGCGCTCGCTGGCGATCGCGTGCCTGGGCGGTTCGACGATCTGCGCGCTGGACGCGACCCGCTTCGCCGGCGCGCCGCTGCACCGGCCGATCACTGACCGCTGAGCGCGACGGCGGCCGCGGCGAAGCGCTCGAGCGCCTCTGGGTTCAGCGCGACCCCCAGTCCGGGCCGGGCCGGCGGGGCGAGCACGCCGTCGCGGAACGCCAGCTCCTCGTCGACCAGCTCCCGCCGCAGCTGGGAGACGCACAGCTCCGCCGGCAGGAACTCGAAGAACGGCATGTGCGGGGTCACCATCGCCAGGTGGGCGGCGACCGCGACCGAGATCCCGGTCTTCCACGCGTGCGGCACCACCCGCCGTCCCCGGTCGGCAGCCATTGCGCAGACGCGGCGAGCCTCGGTGAGTCCTCCGACCCGCCCCACATCGGGCTGCACCACGGCCACCTGCCCGCGGTCCATCAGTTCGGCGAACTCGTGGCGGCTGGAGAGCCACTCGCCGGAGGCGATCGCGATCGGCGAGCGCCGGGCCAGCTCCGCGTAGGCGTCGAGGTCGTCGGGCCACAGCGGCGCCTCCAGGAAGAAGATGTCCAGCTCGGCCCACTGCTCGATGCTCGCCTGCGCCCGGGCCACCGAGTCGAACGCGTACTGGACGTCGACCATGACCGTCACGTCCGGGCCGACGCTGTGCCGGACCGCGGTGATCACCTCGGTCACCCGCTCGTCGGGCCCGATCAGGCCCTTGTGGACGTAGGGTCCGGAGAACGTCGCCTCGAGCTTGACCGCGCGGAAGCCCTCGGCGGTCGCGCGACCTGCCCAGGCCACGATCGAGTCCAGATACGCGTCATAGGAGTCGTTCTCGGGCTGGAGCGACGCGTACGGGGTCAGGTGGTCGCGGCCCCGATCGGCCCACAGCCGCCAGCACGGCACGCCCAGCGCCTTGCCGCGCAGGTCCCACAGCGCGATGTCGAGCGCGCCGAGCGCGTGAACGACCGCGCCGCGCCGGCCGCTCATCGCGCTGCCGATGTAGAGGTCCTCCCAGATCGCCTCGACGTCCCGCGCCTCGCGGCCGAGCAACATCTGCCTGAGGCCGCGGTCCATCGTGTGCGTCCCGGGCGCCTCGATGCACGCCCGGGCGATCCACGCGTTGAGGTCGGTCTCGCCGATCCCCACCAGCCCGTCCTCGGTCTCGACCTCGACCACGATCGTGTCCTGGGCCGAGCTGGTGGCCTCGAGGTCGAAGCCCGGGTCCAGCAGGACGTGCGTGCGCACGTCGACGATCGCCGGGCTGGACTCAGACACGCGAGTAGCCGCCGTCGATCGTGATGTTCGCGCCGGTCATGAAGCTGTGGTCGTCCTCGCACAGGAACACGCACGCCGCAGCGACCTCCTCGACGCTGCCGAAGCGCCCGATCGGGTGCCGGCCCATCAGCTCCTGCTCGAACTCCCGGCCGTTGGGCAGCGATGCCATCACCGACTCGTGCATCTCGGTGCGGATGCAGCCCGGCATCAGCGTGTTGGAGCGGATCCCGCCGGGCCCGTACTCCACCGAGATGTGATCGGACAGCATGTTCAGGCCCGCCTTGGACATGTCGTACGCGCAGTCGCCCGCCCACACGGTGATCGCGCACACCGAGCTCATGTGGACGATGCTGCCGCCGCCCGCCTCGAGCAGGTGCGGGATCGCGTACTTGGCCACCAGGAACGGGCCGCGCAGGTTGACGCGCAGGATCTCGTCGAAGTCCTCGACCGGCCACTCGGCCACCGGGTACCACTCGGTGGCGTCGATCCCCGCGTTGTTGACGACGGTGTCCAGGCCGCCGAGGCCGCTGACCGCGGCCTGTACGACGGCGGCGGCGCTGTCTGGCTGGCTGACGTCGCCGACCGCCGGGATCGCGACGCCTCCGGCGTCGGTGATCTCGCGCACGGTGCGGTCGACCCTCGCGGCGTCGCGGCCGCCGACGGCGACCGAGGCCCCCTCGACGGCGAAGCGCAGCGCGGCGCCCCGGCCCAGGCCGCTCGAGGCGCCGGTGATCAGCGCGCGCTTTCCCTCAAGGCGCGGGCTCATCGTCCCGTCTCCGGCTCGATCGGGTCAAACGCGTAGGACCGGGTGGTCGACCCTCCGTCGACCGTGATCGTGGCGCCGGTGACGTATGACGCCTGATCTGACAGGAGGAACGCGCACACGTCGGCAACCTCCTCGGGCTGACCCACCCGCAGCATCGGCGCCTGCAGGCCCTCTCGTCGGAGCGCCTCATCCCGATCGAGCTCGGGCGGCAGCGTGGTGTAGGTCATCGGGGTCTCGATGCAGCCGGGAAGGATCACGTTGGCGCGAACCCCGTGCGGTGCATATTCCATGGCTATCTGTCTGGTACTCATAGTTACGGCCGCCTTTGCTGTGTCGTACACCCAATAACGCGGAAATGCAGTGACACCCTGGATCGATGAAATGGTCACGATTGAGCCGCCCTTTCCCGACCGGAGCATCCGGCGGACCGCGATCGCCGATCCGTACATGACGCCCAACTGGAGCACCTGCAGGCCCTCGCGGATGTGTTGCTCCGATACCTCGTGGGCGGCTCCCACCCAGTCGACGCCGGCGTTGTTGACCCACGCGCGCAGGTCGCCGAGGCGCTCGGCGGCATCGGCCGCGCGCTCGTGCGTGTCCCACACGCCGACGTCGCCGATCAGGGCGGTGAAGCGGTCGCCGAGGGTGTCACCCGCCGCGCTCAACCCGGCGCTGTCGACGTCGATGCCCACGACCGGGATCCCGTCGGCGACCAACCGCCGCGACACCGCGAGCCCGATGCCCTTGGCGGCACCGGTGACGACCGCGGAGCTCATCTGAGGTCGATGACCACCCGGCCGGCCCGGCCGCTCGCGGTCATCGCCACCGCCTCCTCGATCTGCTCCAGGCCGAACCGGTGGGTCACGAGTCGGTCGAGCGGGAGCGCGCCTGACGCCGCCAGGCGGGCCAGGCCCGGGACGTGCAACGCCGGCACCGCCGCGCCGAGATTCGAGCCCAGGACGGTGTGCTCGAACTGGGTCGCGTCGTAGATCGGAAGCCTCATCGCCGTCGACATCGACGGCTGGCCGATCAGCACGGTCGTCCCGCCGTCGCGGGTGCAGGCGAATGCCTGCTCGGCGACCCCCTCGACGCCGACGGCCACGAACGCGTGATCGACGCCGCCGGGCGCGAGCTCGCGCACCTGCTCGCGCACGTCTCTCGCCGTGGGGTCGATCGCGTGGGTGGCGCCGACCTCGAGCGCGAGCTCGCGCTTGGCGGCGAGCGGATCGACGGCGATCACCGGGTCGGCGGTGACGAGCGCCGCCCCGATTACCGCGGCCAACCCGATTCCGCCGCATCCCAAAATCAGCACCGACTCCGCCGGGCGCACGTTCGCGCGGCGCGTCACCGACATCACCCCGGTGGTGACGCCGCACCCGAGCAGGCAGGCCAGCGTCGGGTCGAGCTCCTCGGTGACCGGGACCGTGCCGGCCAGCGGGACCACCGCGTAGTGGGCGAACGACGAGACGAACGCCAGGTGGTGGACGGGCGCTCCGTCGAGGCGCAGCCGCGTGGTCCCGTCGCCGAGATGCCCGCCGTCGAGACCGGCCGCCGCCGTGGAGCACAGGTTGGAGCGCCCCTCCAGGCAGAAGCGGCAGTGCCCGCACGGCGGGGAGAACGTCAGCACCACCCGGTCGCCGACGCGCGCCGGGTCGACTCCCTCCCCAACCTCCTCGATCACCCCGCACCCCTCGTGGCCGAGGACGATCGGCAACGGGATCGGCCACGTGCCGTCGATGTAGGAGAGGTCGCTGTGGCACACGCCGGAGGCCAGCAGCCGCACCAGCACCTCGCCGCGGCGAGGGGGCTCGAGCTCGAGCTCAACCACCCGTTGAGGTTCACCGACCGCGGTGAACACGGCCGCGGTGGTGGTACTGACTCTCACTGTCTCACACTGCGCAACTCAAGCTCTTTCCGTCATCACGGCAGAGGCGCGGCGGTGGATCCGTCTCGCCTGACAGGACAGATACCGCGCGGTTCGGGCGACCCCCGATCGGGGTCGCAAAGATATCATCGGCTTGGTGAGCAAATCCATCGCCAGCCGATACCTGGTGACAGGTGCCTACGGATGCATCGGGGCGTGGACCGCGCTGTTGCTGGTGGCACGCGGGAGCGACGTGGTCACCTTCGACGCGGGCGACGATCCGCGGCGACTGCGGCTGCTGATGTCCGACGAGCAGCTCGAGCGGGTGGTGCAGATCCGCGGCGACATCAGGGAGCTGGACGCCGTGCAGTGGGTGCTGGACGAGCACGAGATCACCAACGTGATTCACCTCGCCGCGCTGCAGGTCCCGTTCTGCCGCGCGGACCCACCGCTCGGCGCGGAGGTCAACGTCGTCGGCACGGTCAACCTGTTCGAGGCCGTGCGGCGGCGCGCCGACCGGATCTCGAACATCGTCTACGCGTCCTCGATCGCGGCCCACGCCCCAGAGGGCCACGACGGCGACCCCGGCGAGGCCGGCCTGCCGACGACGCTGTACGGCGTCTACAAGCGCGCCAACGAGGGCACCGCGCACGTGTACTGGGAGGACCACGGCCTGGCCAGCATCGGCCTGCGCCCGCACACGGTGTTCGGGCCGGGGCGCGACCAGGGCCTGACCTCGGCTCCGACCTACGCGGCGCTGGCCGCGGCCACCGGCCAGTGCTACCGGATCCCCTACGGCGGGCGTCACCAGCTGCAGTACGCCCCCGACGTCGCCGCCGCGTTCATCCAGGCCAGCGACGCCGACCTCTCTGGAGCGTCCGTCTACGACCTGGGCGGCGAGGTGACCGGGATCGACGAGGTGATCGCGGCGATCGAGCGCGTCGTCCCCGAGAGCCAGGGCACGCTCGCGTACGACTCCGACACGCGGCTGCCATTCCCGTCGGGCACCGACGACGGGGGACTCGACGCCGTGATCGGCTCGCGCTCGCCCACCTCGCTGGACGATGCGGTCGCGCAGACGATCGAGCGCTTCCGGCGGGCGGTCGCGAGCGGGTCGCTGTCGCCCGAGCTGGCGTAGTGTCGCGCGCCGTCGCGACGGCGTTCGCGTCGGCGCTGACCCGGACCCGCGGAGGCCTGTCGTTCACGGCGATCCGCGGCGGCCAGGTGATCTACGACCTCCGGGGCGGCTGGGCCGACCGCGGCCACCAGCGCGCCTGGGGCACGGACACGGCGCCGACGATCTTCTCCGGCTCCAAGGGCCTGGTGGCGATGTGCCTGGCGATCCTCGCCGACCGGGGCGCGCTCGAGCTCGACGCGCCGGTCGCCCGCTACTGGCCGGAGTTCGCGCACGCCGGGAAGTCGAAGATCACCGTCCGCGAGCTGGCCAGCCACCGCGCCGGCCTGCCGGCGGTGCAACGCGAGCAGGGCATCGACCTGCTGTGTTCCCCGCTGCGGGCGGCGTCGTTGCTAGCCGCACAGGCGCCGCGGCCCGAGCTGACCGGCGTCCCCTGCTACCACGCGGTCACGTTCGGATGGCTGTGCGGCGAGCTCGTCCGCCGCGCCGGCGGCGATCCGCTGGCGGCGTTCTTCGCTCGCGAGATCGCGCGCCCGGCCGGAGCTGAGGTCTGGTTCGGGATCCCCGACGCCGAGCTTCACCGGGCCGCCGAGATGTTCGTGGCCGGGGACTTCGTCGAGCCCGGGCCCGTGATCGACTCGGGATATGCACGCCGCATCTTCGCGGTCGCCCCCGGCCTGTGGAGCGGCCCGGACCTCCTGTTCAACCGGACCCGCGTGCGCCAGTCCGAGATCCCGGGCATCGGCGCGATCGGCACCTCGCTCGGGGTCGCCCGCTGCTACGAGGCGTTCGCGGCGGGCACCGGTGGGCGCCCGCCGCTGGTCTCGGCGTCCACGCTTGCGGCGTTCACGACGCCGCAGTTCGACGAGGTCCCCGACGCGGTGTTCGGCGAGCCGATCCACTCGGGGATCGGCTTCGAGCTGCAGACCGAGGCGCGCCTGTTCGGGCCCCCGGCTGACGCGTTCGGGCACACCGGCGCCGGCGGCTCGGCGCATGGATACTGGCCGTCTGAGGGCGTGGCCTTCTCGTTTGCGATCAACGAGCTCCAGAACGAGGCCGACGACGGGCGCTGCCGCGACGTCCTCGCCGCGCTCCACTCCGAGCTCACGGATGACTCGGGGCACTAGACCTGGAGGATCGCCTCCACCTCGACCGGGCTGTCGAGCGGGAGCACCGCGACGCCGAACGCCGAGCGGCAGTGCGCGCCGGCGTCTCCCAGGACCTGGTTGATCAGCTCGGACGCGCCGTTGGCGACCTTCTGGGGCTCGATGTAGTCGGGGACGGCGGCGACGAACACGGTCAGCTTGATCACCTGCTTGACCTTGTCGAGGTCGCCGACGGCTGCCTGGACCTGGGCCAGCAGGTTGAGTGCGCACCGCTGGGCGCACTTGAATCCCGTGTCGAAGTCGACCTCCCCGCCCACCTTGCCGGTGGCGACCAGGCCGTCGGCGCCGACCGCGACCTGGCCCGAGACGTAGAGGATGTCGCCGATCTGCTTGGTCTGCACGTAGGCGCCTCCGACCCCGGGTGGAGTCGGCAGCTCCAGGCCGGCCTGCTTGAGGCGCTCGAGCGCGGTCGATGTCATCTCGCTCCTTTTCTCGTGCGGCGCCGGACGGCTTCCGCGACGAGCAGCGTTATACCGCCGACCGTCGCGCGCGGCCGCGACGGTCGCCTACGCTTGGTGAGTGTCGAGGGCGGACTCCTCTGGGGATGCTTCAACGACCTGGGTGTGGCTGTCGCTGATCCCGATGGGTCTCGGCGCGTGGACCCCGATCTACGCGGGCGTCCGCGCGCGGCGGCGGCTGTGGTGGCTGCTCGGTGTGCTCTGGTCGGTGATCGCGCTGGCGGGCTGGGTGGCCGCGATCGCCAGCAACGGCGGCGCGGCGGGTGGGCTGCTGATCATCCTCGGGTGGGCCGGCGGGGCAGTGACCTCATTCGCGATCCGGTCGGAGTACCGGCGCGCGATCGGCTGGGCTGCGTCCCCGTTCGACACCGCGATGCTCGGGGCCCGTCAGCGGCTGGCCGAGCGCAATCGGGCGCGACGGCTGGCGCGTGAGCAACCGGCCCTGGCCCGTGAGCTCGGGGTGGGCCGACCCGACCTGCCAGGAGCGCAGGACGGCGGCCTGATCGACGTCAACGCCGTTCCGGCCGCGACGCTGACGCGCCTGCCGGGCATCGACGACGCGCTCGCGCATCAGATCGTCGAACTCCGTGACGGCGACGCGGGCTTCACCTCGGTCGAGGATCTCGGCACCGCGCTCGACCTCGACGCGGCCGTGGTCGAGGAGCTCCGCGAGCGAGTCGTGTGCATCCCCCGCTTCGACGGCTGACCGCGGCGCGCACCGATGAATCTCGCGGGGCACCGCGGTCTCACCTGCAGAACCGGATACGCCCCGGTGAGGCAGATGTCACACGGATCCTCGCCGGTGGCGCGTAAAAACAGAATGGCCACCCCCCACGGCCACGACCGAGATGCTCTCCCCCGAACTGACAGCCCCCGAGCCGACCGTGCTTCCCGCGCTCCAGCCGCGTGTGCTGGCGCGCCGCCTGGCGCTGCCCGCGGCGCTGGTCGCGGCGGCAGTGATCGGCGTGCTGCTTGGCGCCGGACAGGTCCACGTGTTCGCCGACACGCTGAGGCGCCTCGAGGCGATCAGGCCCGGCTGGGTGATCGCAGGAGTCGCGTTCGAGGCGATCTCGCTGGTCGGATACGTGCTGCTGCTGTCGCTGGTGGCTGGTCGCGTGACGACACGGATCCGGATCCGCGAAAGCGCCCAGATCACACTTGCCGGGGCAGCGGCGACGCGGCTATTGCCGACCGCCGGCGCCGGAGGGGCCGCGCTGGCGCTGTGGGCGCTGCGCCGGACCGGCCTGCGCTCGATCGCGGCCGCGCGCACCCTGCTCACATTTCTGGTCCTCCTGTATTCGGTGTTCCTGTCGGCGATCATCGTCTCGGGCGCGCTGCTCGCGCTCGGGCTGGTGCACGCCCACGGGCCGGTGGCGATGGGAGCGATCCCGGCCGCCGGCGCGCTGATTGCGATCGCAGCCTGCCTGGCCCTGGCGCGCGCCCGCAGCGCCAGCGCGACCGCCGTGCCGGACGCCGGCGCCGCCCACGGGTCCGGCCGCCTCGCGCGGGTGCGGGCCGCCGCCGGTCACCTGGCCGACGCCGTGCTCGACGCCTGCCGGCTGGTGCGGTCGGGCGATCGCCGGCTGGTCGGGGCGGCCGCCTATTGGATCTTCGACGCGGCGGTGGTATGGACCACGCTGCACGCGTTCGGCTCGGCGCCGGCGCTGCCCGTCGTCGCGCTCGCGTACTTCGTCGGGCAGGTCGCGAACACGTTGCCGGTGCCGGGATCGGTCAGCGGCGGCATGGCCGGCGTGCTGATCGCGTTCGGCGTCCACCCCGAGGTGGCGCTACCGGCGATCCTGGCTTATCGCACGATCGCGATCTGGCTGCCGCTGCCCGCCGCGATCGCCGCGATCCCGGGGCTCAGGTCGACGGTCGCCCGCTGGTCTCGCGAGGACGCCGCCGCGCCGGCTGCCTGACGGCCCCGGAGTCCCGAGACAGATCTAGTGCCCCGAGTCAGGCTGCTCCGTCGGCGCCCGGATGCCCTCGAGCGCGAGCGTGAGGTGGCGTCGCCAGTCGTGATCCGGAGTCATGTTGACCATCACTCCGCGCGTGATCAGCACGAAATCGCCGAAGCTCAGGTCACCGCGCACGCGTCCGGCGGCTACCGCGCGTTCGAGGATTCGCTGAGCGGCCTCGCCGAACTCGGCTTTCTGCTCGGCGATGTCGGCCCATGCGGGCTCCTCGGGTCCTAGCAGGGCCAGCCGGAACGCCGCGTCGCGCTCGGCCGCCTCCAGGTAGGTCCACAGCAGGGTCTCGAACGCCGCTCCCCGGTCGTCGATCCGCTCGGCGGCGCGGGCGAGCCCTATTCCGAATAACTCTCCAGGAGGCGTCATGATCTTGATCACCACCCCCACCGGCCCGATCGGTAGCCAGGTCGTCGCGCGGCTGCTCGACCGCGAGCAACCGATCCGAGTGATCGCCCGCGACCCGTCGCGGCTGGACCCCGGCGTCCGCGACAGGGTGCAGGTGGTTCAGGGCTCGCACGACGAGCCGGCCGTCGTCGACCGCGACTTTCGCACCTGGTGCGGGGAGGTGCTCAGGCCCGCATTGCGCGGGGACACGGAACCAAACAATGCGCTAGAAGTCACGGCAGGCTGAAGCCATGGCGTTTGACCGGCAGCAGATTCGAGAGTCCATCGAACGGGCGGGCGACGAGCACTGGGACGCCCTCGTCCGGCACCACACCGACGTGTACCCCGAGAGCAATCCCACCCCGGGTGATGTCTGCCGAGCCGAGGCCGAGCGGCTGAACGCGCTCGGCCTGGGCGACGACCCGAACCTCGAGCTGGTGGAGAGCCGAGTCGAGCGGGTCCCGCCCGCGGTGCGCATCACCCATGTCTTCAAGGATCGCCGCAACGGCAGCCAATTCGAGACCGAGCCTTTCACGGGCTACGAATGAGTCTCCTCGGCCCGCGGGTGCCATAGGCTCCTGGCCGGTGTCGCACACGCCGACCGCCATCCCCACTGGCCTCTCGAATCGCTGGCGGCCGGCGCCGGCATCATCCGCGCCGAGAGCGCCTGACCGGCGAGACCGCCAGGCGACTCCAGCGGCGCTCAGCGCGGTGGCTTGCCCTCGCGCAGCATCTCGAGCGCCTTGGCGAGACGGCGATTGCGCGTCGCTTGCTGCTTCGGCTCGCCGACCCAGCGCGCGCACTCCTTGCGGTGCGTGTAGGACAGGCCGTCGAACCCGGCCTTCGCCTTGGTGTCCCCGGCCAGGGCCGTCGCCAGCGCCTCCGGCAGCTCGACGGTCCGCTCCTCGGTGTCGAGCTCGAGCACGACCTTCACCTCGTCGCCGGCGTCGACACCGGCGGCGGTGCGCACCGCCTTACTCAGCCCGACGAGGAACTCCCCGCCCATCCGGGCCACGCTGCCACGCCAGCTGTAGCCGTTGATCGTCACCTTGACCGGGAAGCGTTTGGCCCCGCGGCCGACCGTGGCGACCTGGTCGTCGTCGAGCACGACCGCCGCGGCTGGCCCGCGCGGCTGCAGCGTCGTCGTGAACGTGATGGCCGCTTCGATGTCTGCTCGCGCCGGGGTCAACGGGCCTCCCTAGGGCGGGGTCGTGATTAGCGACCCGTGGGACGTGAAACCGACGATATACGTCGGTTTCACGTCCCGCCACGCCATGCGGAGATCCGAGGCTAGCCGAACTGGGGTACCCGCACGATCGTCACGGTCGGCTCGGCGCCGACCTCGCGCATCAGTGCGGTGCCCCGAGGGATCTGGCCGCTCGCCAGGTAGGCGTCGAGCGCCTCGATGCTCTGCCAGTAGGCGATCAGACGTACGGTCTCCCCGTCGACGAGCAGCGTGGCCAGCTCGACCTCGGCAGGCCGCGCGTCGATGTGCTCACGCATCAGCGCCGCGAGCGCGTCGGTCTGTTCCGGCGTCAGGGTCGCCTCGAAGATGGCGGCTGCCTTCACGATCGTCTCCTTGATCTCTGAATGGGTGTGGGGCGCAGCCGGAAACGCTAATGCCCGAGCTCCGCCGCCCAAACGCCTATCGTGCACGCGATGGAGGCCCGGTTCCAGGCCCGGACCACGTGGACGATGCTGTTAGTGATCGCGTTCGGCTCGCTGGTGCTCGGCGCCGTGGTGGGCTGCGCGAGGCAGAGCGGCAGCGGCTCGACGCAGGTCGCCGACCGGTCAGTCCCCGGCCAGTCAGGCCAGTCGGCACCGGGTTCCGGGACCAGACAGGCCGATCCGCCGGCAGCGCCCGCGCGCGTGGCGCACCCGGTCACGCTCGAGTGGGTCGGCGACATGGCGCTCAGCACCGGGCTCGGGCTGCCGCCGGGCGGGGTTGCGGGCGCGCTCGCGCCGCTGCGCCCCGAGCTGCGCGACGCAGACATCACCGCCGGCAACCTCGAGGGCACGTTGTCGGTCGGCGGGGCATCGAAGTGCGGCGGCGGCAACACCAGCACCTGTTTCGCGTTCCAGGCTCCCCCCTCTTACGCCGGCGAGTACCGCTCGCTCGGGTTCGACATCGTCAACCAGGCCAACAACCACGCGCTGGACTACGGCTCCTCGGGGCACAGCCAGACGCTGGCGGCCCTGAAGCAGGCCGGGGTCGCCTACACCGGCCTACCCGGCCAGATCACCTACCTCAACGTGAAGGGCACCCGGGTCGCGTTCGTCGGCTTCGCGCCCTACAAGTGGGCCTCCGACCTCGACAACATCCCGGCCGCGGAAGCGCTGGTCCGGCGCGCCCGAGCGCACGCGGCGCTCGTCGCGGTGATCATCCACGCGGGCGCGGAGGGATCCGACGCCGTCCACACGCCGCACGGCACCGAGTACTACCTAGGCGAGAACCGAGGCAACCCGCGGGCGTTCGCGCACGGGGTGATCAACGCCGGCGCCTCGATCGTGCTCGGATCGGGCCCGCACGTGATCCGCGGCGTCGAGCGCTACCGGGGGCGGATGATCGCCTATTCGCTGGGCAACTTCATCGGCTACAACACACTCGGCCTCGGCGGCGTGCTGTCCGAGAGCGCGATCCTGCGGGTGACCCTGACGATCGGTGGCAAGGTGCTGGCGGGGCGCTGGATCCCGCTGCTGCTCGAGGGCCGCGGGGTCCCCACACCCGACCCCAGCGGCGAGAGCACGCAGCTGATGGCTTCGCTGTCGCGCGAGGACTTCCCCTCGGGCCACTTCACCGTCGGCCCCCAGGGGTACTTCCGCATCCCGAAGTGACCCGCCGGCCCTAGTGTCGCACTCGTCGCGGGACACTAGTGTCGCGTTTGGAAAGTTCGCGTGCATTCGAGGCACCCCTGGCGGCGCTTGGCTTCGTCCTCGTCGCCTCGCGTAGCTCCGCTACGCCACGGCTCCTGCGTCCTCGCCAAACATCCACCAGTGGCACCTCTCGGTGCCGACCAACTTTCCAAACGCGACACTAGCTCCAGGCAAACCAGCCGGACGACAGGTTCTCGACGTTCTTCAGTGCGCCGAAGCCGTGGTGGCAGAACAGGCCCGGCGTCAGGTCCTTCAGCAGCGCCAGGTACACGAACCGTGCTTTGGCGCGCCTGGTCACGGCCGCCGCGCGGTGCTCGGAGATACAGGAACGCCGCGCCTTCGCGCCGGACTTCTTCGTGCAGGCGGGGAACGCGGTCGCGTGCCGGCGGTGGCGTGCACCGGCGCGATGTGCTCGAGCGTGAGCCGCGCTCGCCTTCGCCGTCGGGATGATCCTCGCCTTCGGGACCGAGCTCGCCGCCGCGCTGCTGAGCGGGTCGCCGGCGCCGGTGGCCACGGCCGCGGCGCTCGCCTTCACCATCGCGTTCGGCGAGGTGGAGCCACCGCCGGCGATCGCTGTCGCCGCAGCCGTCTCCGCCAGCGGCTCGGCGGCGACGCCGGACTGGCCGGCCGCAAGCTGGGCCATGGCCTGCGAGGCGCCCGCCGACTTCAGGACGACCGTGGCCATCAGCCAGGACGTCTTCGGGCCGGTGGCGACGGTCGCGGCCGGCGTGTCGCTGGTGCCGACCACGCGGTCCTCGGCGAGCAACTCGATGTCGCCGACGCTGGACACGTTGATCCGCTGGGTGAAGCCCGCGCCGGAGGCAAGCGCGTCGTCGAAGCCCGAGTCGGTGTAGAACCCGAGAGCGAGCTCGTTGACAGCGCCCACGGCCGGAGTCGCGCCCGAGGACACGGTCGCGCCGTTCGTCTGAGTTGTGCCGCTGGCGCTGGCTTGCTGGTCGACCACGGTCGCGTCGGCAACCGTGGACAGCCCGGAGTACTCCATCGCACCCACACCGATGTCCGCCTTGGCGGAGGCGGTCACCGTGATCTTCGGGGTCGTGCCGGCCCCGGCGGTGATCGGCGCCGACCAGATGCTCATCTCGGTGTGATCGGATGCCTTGAAGTGCAGCAATTCGCTGAACGTGTCGCCCGCCGAGTCGGTGACGCTCTGGGCCGTGGCCGAGCCCGAGCTCCACACGCCGGCCTCGACCACGAGCCGGTCGCCCGCGGCGACCGCCGAGCCCGGCGTGACCGCCAGGCTGTTGACGTTGCCGGTGTGGGCGGAGACCTGCTGGACGAACGTCGGCGTCGGGCTCGCAGCGGGTGTCACCGCGGCCGAGGGAGCCGATTCGGAGCTGGTCCCGATCGAGTTGGTGGCGGTCACCGTGAACGTGTAGGAGGTGCCGTTGGTGAGGCCGTTGACGGTCGCCTTGGTCGGCGGGTTGGGCCCGTTCACCGTCGTCGGGGTCTGCGCCGCCGAACCGATGTACGGGGTCACGGTGTAGCCGGTGATCGGGCTGCCGCCGTCGTCGGGGGCGGTCCACGTCACCTGCGCGCCGCCGCTGTTCGCCGTGGCCGACACGTTCCGCGGGGCGTCGGGCGCGGTGATCGTCGTCCGCATGTGGATGAACGAGGCCACCGACGGGACACCATTGGAATTGACCAGGAACAGCATGTAGTTGCCGGGCGGGGCGTAGCTGCCCGAGGCAGGCGCCTGGATGCTCAGCGTCCCGTCGCCCTTGGTGAAGCTCAGCGGCACGAAGTGCTGGTCCATGTCGCTCTGGTGGGTGTCGGACCCGAGCGACACGAGGTTGACCGCGCTGATCGACGACGCGTCGGGAGTCGAGACCGTGAAGGTGGATCCGTACGTGGCCGAAGCCGGGCTCGAGCCGATCGTCGGCCGCGGTCCCTTGGACAGATACGGCGGCGAGTAGATCTGCGCCGACTGCTGCGCGGCGAATCCGGGACTGGCGGCGCCGCTGCCCCCCACGAGCACGGTCGCGTCGGGCATCAGCACCGCGGTCGAGTGGTAGCCACGGGTGACGCCGGTGTCGGCCGCGGGTGACCACGTCTTCGAGTTCGGGTCCCAGATCTCGCTCGGCAGCACGCCGCCCGAGACCTCGGACTTGCCGGTCTGACCGGCGGTCGGCTCGCCGCCCACGGCCAGCACGGTGCCGTCTGCGAGCATCGTCAGCGTGTGGTAGATCCGGGCGTGGGCCATCGACGCCGTCTGTTGCCACGTCGGGTTTGCCGAGTTCAGGTCGATGACCGCCGTGTTCGCCTTCGCCGTCGTGCTCGAGTTGAGGTTCGCCGCGCCGCCGCTGTAGAGGACCTGGCCGGGTCGATACATCACCGACGAGCCGTTGACGACGCCGCTGGAGCCGCCCACCGGCGTCCAGGTCTTGGCGTCGACGTTGAGCTCGAACGACTGGTCCTCCGACGGACCGATCGTGAACACGTTGCCGTTCGGGATCAGGTACGAGAACGCGTACTCCTCCTCGTGCACCCCGGAGGTCGACACCCCGGTGAGCGCGGTCCACTTGTTGGCCGTCGGGTCGTAGACCTCGGGCGTGTCAGCCCAGTTGCCCGCGTCGGTGGTGTTGCCGCTGATCGCCACGAAGCGCCCATCGGACAGCTCGGTCAGATCCGGATACCAACGCGGGTAGTGCATGTCGGCCACGCGCGACCACGTCTCGGTCGCCGGATCGAAGATCGCGGTGTCGTTGATCCCGATCAGGCCCGTGCTGAGCCCTCCCCACCCGCCGATCACCAGCACGCGTCCGTCGGGCAGCTCGGCCATCCCCGAGCAGAAGATGCTGTCGGGCGCGGTCTGAGTGGTGAACGTGTTGCTCTTCGGGTCCCAGACCTGGGTCGGCTCCGGCTGCTGCCAGCCGTCGAACTGCAGCAGCTTGCCATTGGAGAGCAGAATCGAGTGGATCGCCGTCATCGGCCAGTTCAGCACCGACCCCCACGATCCACCGCTGGCGGCCGCCGGCGTGACCGCGGCCGACGGACTGGACTCCGGCCCACTCCCGACTGCGTTGGTGGCACTGACCGTGAACGTGTAGGTGGTGCCGTTGGTGAGGCCGTTGACGGTCGCCTGGGTCGGCGGGTTGGGCCCGTTCACCGTCGTCGGGGTCTGTGCGGTCGAGCCCACGTACGGCGTCACCGTGTAGCTCGTGATCGGGCTGCCGCCGTCGCCGGGCGCGTTCCAGGTGACCGACGCGCTCCCGTCACCGGCGGTGGCCGACACGCCGGTGGGCGTGCCGGGGACCGTGGGCGGCGCCGCCGGGCCGCCGCCCTGGAACACCACGGTGCCCATCAGCCACACGGTCTTGGCGCCCGCCCCGGCCGTCGCGTTGGGAGTCGCGCCCGACGAGGCCAGCACCTGGTCCTCGGTCAGCAGGTCGACGTTCGACGCCTTGGAGACGTTGCTGCGCTGGGTGTAGCCAGACCCCGCCGTGAGCGTGTCTCCGAAGCCCGAGTCGACGTAGGCGCCGACTGCGAGCTCGTTGCCGGCGGTCGTCGCCGCGGTGGCGCCGGACGCGACCGTGCCGGCGGTCGTGGTCGTGCCCGACGCCGACGATGTCCGATCGACGGCCGCGGCGCCCGCTGCCGTCGACAGCCCCGAGTACTCCGACACCGCCGCGCCGACGTCGGCCTTCGCGCTGGGCTTCACGGTGATCGCCGGCTTGGTGGCGCCCCCGGCGGTGATCGGCGCCGTCCAGACGCTCTCCTCGGTGTTGTCCGAGGCCTTGAAGTGCAGCACCTCCGTGTAAGTGTTGCCGGCCGAGTCGGTGACGCTCGAGGCGGTCGCGCCGCCGTCGCGCCAGACCCCGACCAGCACCACGAGCCGGTTGCCCGAGGTCACGTTGGCGGCGGGCGTCAGTTTGACGCTGGTCACGTTGGAGGAGTGCACCGACGTCTGCTGCACGAACGCGGGTGGCGTTGACGCCGCGCCCGCCATCGCGACGAGCAGACCGCACACGACCAGCGCGGTCGCTGCCGCGACGGCGCCACCGATACCGAACAGCCGGCGAGACCTCATCACGTATGCCCCCAACGAAATAGTTGTCATGCCCCGGTCGACGGCGCGGCCCTTCCATCCGCGTGCACCATCGGGTGCACCACCATTGCCGTGCGAACGGCCAGTATCCCACCGGCTCCGGTCTCCGGAATGGTCCGAATGGACCAATCGAGCGTTCATACCTCGTCACAATTGCGACCAATGCGGCGGGGTCCACTAGATCCACTAACGGGTCCACCAGGGCACCGGAGCGCGGCCGTGCGCGCGACGATCGAGGGCGCGTGGCGGCGGATCGAGCCGCTCGCGCTGTATCCGCGGCCCGTTGATCGCTCGCGCGTGCGAATCGTCACCGCCCGCTGGCTGTTCGCGCTGCCGTGGTTCAGGCGCTTCGACGGCTACACGATCTGGAGCACGATCCTGCTGCGGGAGCCGCTCGAGCAGGTCGACGACGACCTGATCGCCCACGAGCTCGTGCACGTCTGGCAGGGCCAGCACGAGTGGATCCGGCTGTGGATCTCCTACGTCAGGCCGTCCACTTTCTGGGGAGACCGCTCGGGTTACTGGGAGAACCCCTACGAGGTGCAGGCACGCTCCGCCGTCGAGCGGACGGCCGGTAACCTCCAGCAGCGGTGAGGACCAACCGTTCGATCCCGTCGGCCACGGTCATCCCGGTGCTGGTGTACCCGGATGTGCGCGAGGCGGTCGACTGGCTGGGAGCCGCGTTCGGGTTCGCCGAGCGGGTTAGGATCGGCGAGGACCACCGCTCACAGCTAGCCGTCGGCGACGGCGGCGCGGTGATCATCGCCGATGTCCGCCACGACCAGCGCCCCCCGCGCGCGGGCGAGGTCACCCACCAGGTGATGGTCCGGGTCCACGACGCCTACGCCCACTGCGATCGTGCCCGCTCCAACGGCGCCACGATCCTGATGGAGCCGACCGACTTCGAGTACGGCGAGCGCCAGTACACGGCCGAGGACCCGATGGGCCACCGGTGGACGTTCTCCGAGACGCTGGACGACGTCGTGCCCGAGCAATGGGGCGGTACCTCGGTCTCGCCCGGCGCCTGAAACGCAACCCCGAACTCGCGAACCGAAAGGAACTCCCGTGCCAGTCGACCCGAAGCGCACCGCCGTGGTGCTGATCGAATACCAGAACGACTTCACCTCGGACGGCGGAGCGCTTCACGGCGCGGTCGAGGGCGTCATGGACAAGACCGGGATGCTCGAGAACACGCGCGCGCTCGTGGACGCCGCCCGCGCCGCCGGCGCCACGATCGTGCATGCCCCGATCACGTTCGTCTCCGGGTACGGCGAGCTGCCGCAGCACCCCTACGGGATCCTCAAGGGCGTGGTCGACTCGACCGCATTCGTGAAGGGCGAGTGGGGCGCCGAGATCGTCGACTCGCTGGCTCCGCAGGAGGGCGACGTGGTGGTCGAGGGCAAGCGCGGCCTGGACACGTTCGCGACGACCAATCTCGACTTCATCTTGCGCGCGCGCGGGATCACCACGATCGCGCTGGCCGGCTTCCTCACCAACTGCTGCGTCGAATCGACGATGCGCACCGGCTACGAGAAGGGCTACGAGGTGATCACGCTGTCTGACTGCGTGGCCGCGACCTCCGAGGAGGAGCACGACAACGCGATCAAGTTCGACTATCCGATGTTCTCCGAGGTAATGACCGCCGAGACGTTCACGGGCGAGCTCAGCGGCGCCCCGGCCGCCGCCAACTGAACGCGAGACCGTGGCGTACGACGAGCACCTCGCCGAACGGATCCGTGAAATCGTGGCGGCCGAGCCGGGCCTGACCGAGAAGAAGATGTTCGGGGGCCTCGCGTTCCTGATCAACGGTCACATGGCGGTGAGCGCCAGCGGCCGGGGCGGACTGCTGCTGCACGTCGACCACGAGGAGACCGACGCGCTGCTGGCCAAGCCGCACGCGCATCCGTTTCAGATGCGCGGGCGCGAGATGCAGGGCTGGGTCCGGGTCGAGGCAGAGGGCGTGAAGACCAAGCGCCAGCTGGAGCGGTGGGTCGCGCGCGGCGTCGCCTGCGCACGCTCGCTGCCGCCCAAGCGCAAGTAGCGCCCGCCGGGGTCTCAGGCCCCGGCGAGCAGGCGGGCGCCCAGCTCCTTGACCACCGCCGGGATCAGGTCGGTGTCGACCTCGGTGGTCCGCCTGTTCGCGATCGCGGGGCGAAACGCGACCACGCCGCCGTACACCGTGGTCCCGAAGTGGGCGCGCCCGTCGGCGAGAATCGCCTCGCCGAGCCGGCGGTTGGGCTCGTCGAGCGCGTCGGACGGGACGCCGGCCGGGCGGTAGCGGAAGCAGACCACGTTCAGCTGCACGGGGCCAGCAGCTCGAGCTCGGGGTCGGCGGCCATCTGCTCGCCGACGCGCTGGGCCAGGCGGATGTGCCGGTCGACCAGCTCGCGGTAGCCGGCGCGACCGTAGGCGCGCAGCGTCGCCCACACCGCCAGCGACCGCGCCCGGCGCGACATCTCCGAACCCCGGTCACCGGAGCTGGGCCGGTATCGCTGCCGACCGCCGGCCACCAGCTCGGCCCGCGAGCCCAGCGGCGAGCTGACCCAGCTGAAGCTGTTCTGGTCCAGCGCCGAGGTCAGCCAGTCCGCCCCCAGCGCGGCCGGCGTGACGCGGCCCGTGACGAAGTGAAAGAAGCGCGGTCCGGCCGAGCGGGTGGCGGCGGGGATCCCGCCCGCGACCAGCTCGTCGATCGCCTCCGCCGCGCCGCTGCCCACCTCTGGGAGCGGACCCGGAGCGAAGCACTTCGGCGGCGTCGTCCCGGCCGGGCGGCGCTCCTGGCTCACGATCGAGGCCGGCGAGAAACCGCTCGGCGGCCTCCGCCGCCCGTCGCAGGGTCGACGCGGATTCGTCTGGCCCCGGGCCCACTACGGCACGAACAGGCGCCCGCGCATGTTCTCGTCGGTCTGGGGATTGAAGTCCCACAGCCCCTTCAGGCGCGCGCGCATGTCGTCCGGCAGCCGGTCGGCGCCGTGTTGATCCAGCTCGATCAGGTTTCCGGCCGGATCCCGCAGGTACAGCTGCACGACGTCGCCCGGCAGCTCGACCAGATGGTTGCGGAACGCGTCGTCGTCGAACGCGCCGCGGCGCTCGGCGGCCCGGTAGACCGGCTCGAGATCGTCGACGGTGATACCGAGGTGGTGGTGGCTGGACGGCTGCAGGTCGCGCTCGAACAGGTGTAGCTGCGTGTCGCCCAGCGCGAGCCACTGCACGGGGATCCCGAAGTTCGGTGTGGGGAGCGGCTCGGCTCCCAGCAGGTCGATGTAGAAATCGACCGATTCCTGCAGGTCGCGGGCGTTGATGCTGACGTGGTTGATGCCGACGGTGGCCATCCGCCGTCAACCATACCCGCTGATCCGAGGGCGGCCCGACCGCCGCCACTGACGTTCGGCTTGCCTGGTCGAGCGGCTGGATCGCTTTCGCCACACGCCGTGGCACGGGTGCGCCCGATGTAACGAACCGCTCGGCTCCGCGCCGGCACGCCGACCGGACCGACGGGAAGTTCGTTCCCTTCGACGCCGCCGGGCCGCCCAGAGGAACAAAGTTCCCGGTCAGCGGGAAGTTCGTTCCCCGCGAGACCCGAGACGCGCCGGGAGGAACGAACTTCCCGGACCCGGCAAGGCGACGAGATCGCGCCTCCGCGCACGCTCCGCTCGGGCTTGCCCGGCGGGCGTCAGGCGAGTGCGGAGCCGATCCAGTCGGCGGCCGACCGGGTCCCCCGAGGCACGAAGAAGTAGCCGCCACCGACGGGCGTGATGTAGTCGACCATCGGCTCGTTGTGCAGCCGCTTCTGGATCGTGGCGAACTGGCGCGCGGGATCCTGGTTGAAGGCGATGAACATCAGCCCCTGGTCGAGGTCACCGGCCTCGTCGACGCCGCGGTGGTAGTTGTAACCGCGACGCAGGATCCGCTGGTCGGCGGTCGCCGGAGTCCGCGGATTGGCCAGGCGGATGTGCGCGTCCAGCGGGATCCGGTCGCCCTTGGGATCGAGGTCGAAGCGGGGATCCTCGAACTCGTCGGTGCCGCCGAGCGGGGCTCCGGTGACGCGGTCGCGGCCGATCATCTGCTCCTGCTCGAGCATCCCGACGCGGTCCCAGAACTCGACGTGCATGCGGATCGTGCGAGCGACCATGTACGTGCCGTTCGCCGTCCACGACGGACCGTCGGTCCCGAGCTGGACCCAGATCAGGCGATTCATCAGGGCGGCGTCGGTGACGTGCGGGTTGGCGCTGCCGTCGCGAAACGCGAACAGGTTGCGTCGGTTGCTGCGGGCGGTGGGACCCCGGTGGGCCGACTGAAACCCGTCGATCATCCACCGGACGATCAGCTTGCCGGCGACCGCACGCAGCAGTTCACGCACCGTGTGCACGACCGTGTCGCGCTGACCGGCGCAGACCTGGACGATCACGTCGCCGCCGGCGCGCGCAGGGTCGATTCGGTCGTTGTCGAACACCGGCATCTCGGTCAGCCGTGCCGGCCGGCGCGAGGCCAGTCCGTACCGGGAGTCGAACAACGACGCGCCGAACCCGATCGTGACCGTGAGCGAGTCCGGGCTATCGATCGGCCCCAGGGTCCCGGAGTCGGGCGGCGGGTCGTCGACCTCCGTGACCCCGACCGTGTCGCCCTGGGTCAGGCGGCGCGCCTCGGCGGTGAGCGCCTGCAGCGCCTCGGTCAGCTCCGCGCGGTTCGGGGCCATGGAGTCGAGCGCGAGGAACGTGGCCTGATCCGCCGGCGGGGTGATGATCCCGGACTGGTGGGTTCCGTCGAACGGAATCCGCGCGGCCAGCGAGCGTGCGTTGACCTGCGCGGCCTGCTGCGTCGGGGTCGCCGCCGCCTGGCTGTGGTCGCCCGCCTGGGCGACGCCCGCGCCGACAGCGGCGCCGATGCCCGTCGCACCGAGCGTCGTCAGCGAGCCCTTCAGAAAGCGCCGCCGGTCGAGCTCATTCATCCGCTCTGACCTCCGCTGTGCGGGAGCTTTGGAATCTGTGCAAGCCGGGTGGTCTCGAGCGTGCCAGGCACCAGCGACAGCGCCACCAGCGTCCCGGTGAGCGTGCCGTTGACCAGATCGTGCTGGGCGGTCGTCAGCTGGTTGAGTGCCGGCCAGTTGCCGTGATGGGCGTCGCGGACCTGGTCGAGCACCTGCTGCATCCGCAGCAGCCAGCTCTGAACCTGGGCGAGGGTGTTGTCGCGGCCCTGCAGCAGCGGCGTCAGCGTGCCGATCACCTCGCGGGTCGCCGCCAGCCCGGCGGCGGTCCCGAGCACGCCGGCGCCGCTCCAGCGCACGTCGGTGCCGCTCATCAAGTCGCGCTGCGCGTCCTCGAGGATCTCGTGGGCGCGCGTCGCATAGTCCAGCGGCTCCACCTGGAGTCCCGGCAGTGCCCGCTCCAGGTCGCCGACGTCGTGCTGCAGCCGGGTCGCCAGCGGCACCAGCGAAGCGGGAGCGGCCCTCGTCCACAGGCCCAGCTCGATCCGGTGAAGCCCGATGAAGTCCGGGTCATGAGCCGCGCCGGCGAGACGGCCGGGCATCCCGTCGATGCGCTGGTCGATCGTCCCCGGCAGCAGACCATAGACCGCGCCCAGGTGGAGATAGTCGTCGTAGGCGTCGCTCCACGCCCGCTTGCCCGCCTCACGGTCGCCGCTGGCCAGCGCGCCCCTCAGCATCGGAACCTCGCCCGCCAGCTTGGCCGACCAACGCTCGGCATAGGACCGGTATGCGGCTACCGGCGCGTTGAACGCCCGCGGCGGGATCGGGTCCAGGTCGGAGATCGGCTGCCCGTTGCTGTCAACGCCCTGGTACTCCTGGGCGGCGATGACCGAACCGTAGGTCTTGGCGTCGATGTTCGAGCCGAACACCTTCGTGGGGTGGTCGGGCAGCGGGTTGGTCTCGGTCGAGCGCTCGGCCAGCCGGCGCACGCCGAATGTCGTCGCCGAGCTCTGGCTGTCGCCCCGCGACCAGGGGGCGACCGCCGCCCCGATCAGCGCCAGCACGGCGAGTCCCGCCAGACCGGCGATCCAGAAGACCGGCCGGCCATAGCGGCGCAGACGGGGACGAGGCGGCGGCGCGTCGGGCGAGCTGCTCGATGAATCTGACATACGAAGGACGTCGGCCGCCTCGGACCGCGACCAGCAGCGGAAGGTAGTGGGGAAGCTGCCGCCGCTTGTTAACGACATGTGGCGCTGGCGGGACGTTTGTCGAGGCGGCCAAACGCCCGTCACGTCGGGGTGATGGCGCCTGTGAACCGGCGACACAAGCTGAACACGGGCCGCTTACGACTGGGTCACACCTTGGGATCGGCCGAGTTCCAGGATGCGTTCGCTGCCGCATGACGGCCGCGCATGGCGGCCGTCGTCTCGAGAGCAAAGGAGCTCATGTGCTAACGCGCAGGAAGAAGTACGTCGCTGCGGCGGGGGCCGCGGTCGCGGTCGGGGCCGCGGCTATCGGCCTCTCCGTATCGTCGGCGTCCCCGTCGACGACGGCCGCCCTCCCCAAGGCCAGTACCCCGATCAAGCACGTGGTCGTGCTGTTCGACGAGAACATCTCGTTCGACCACTACTTCGGCACCTATCCGCACGCCACCAACCCACCCAACGAACCCAAGTTCAAGCCCCTCCCGGGCACTCCCAACGTCAACGGTCTCGGCAACACGCTGCTGACCGCGAACCCAAACTCCGATCTGCCCGCACGCTTGGACCGTACCCAGGCCGTGACCTGTGACCAGAACCACGGCTACTCCGCCGAGCAGTCCGCCTACGACATGGGTCTCATGGACAAGTTCGTCCAGGACACGACCGGCAGCGGCTGCACCCAGTCAACGTTCCCCAACCAGGGCGACTACGGCCCCAACGGGATCGTCATGGACTACTACGACGGCAACACGGTGACCGCGCTGTGGAACTACGCCCAGCACTACACGCTGAACGACAATTCCTACGACACCCAGTTCGGACCGTCCACGCCTGGAGCGATCAACCTGATCAGCGGCCAGACCAACGGCGCGGTCGTGCACGGCGGGACCTCGGGCAACGTCGCCAACGGGACGCTGATCGGCGACGCCGAGCCGCTGTTTGACCAGTGCTCCAATGCGAACACGCCACTGAACCCCGACGGCACGCCCGGCGGCGTCACCGCCTCGTTCACCGGTAAGAACATCGGTGACCTGATGAACGCCGAGGGAGTGACGTGGGGCTGGTTCCAGGGCGGGTTCACGCCCTCCTCGGTCAGCAACGGCAGGGCCATCTGCTGCACGCAGCACGCGAACATCGCCGGCGCCACGCAGAATGACTACGTGGAGCACCACGAGCCGTTCCAGTACTACACGAGCACCGCCAACCCCGACCACGTGTCGCCGAGCTCGGTCTCGCAGGTCGGCGTCAGCGACCCGGCCGGCACCCCGGCCACCCAGGCCGTCAACCACCAGTACGACCTGTCGTGGTTCTCCAAGGCGCTCCAGAACGGCAACCTGCCTCAGGTCTCGTTCCTGAAGCCGCCGTCCTACCAGAACGCCCACGCCGGTAACTCCGACCCGCTCGACGAGCAGAAGTTCATGGTTGACACGATCAACCAGATCGAGCAGTCACCCGACTGGTCGAGCACGGCGATCGTCATCGCCTACGACGACTCCGACGGGTGGTACGACCACCAGATGGGTCCGATCATCCGTCAATCGCAGGATGCTGCTGACGCGCTCAACGGTCCCGGCAAGTGCGGTTCGGCCGCCACGCCGCCGCTCCAGAACGACCGTTGTGGAGTCGGTCCCAGGACACCGTTGCTGGTGATCTCGCCCTACGCCCGGCAGAACTTCGTCGATAACACGTTCACCGAGCAGGCGTCGATCCCCCAGTTCATCGAAGACAACTGGAACCTGGGTCAGATCGGCAACCGCTCCGCGGACGCGGCCGCGGGGACTCTGGACAACGCGTTCGACTTCACCAAGAACGCTCCGCGCGCTCCGGAGATCGTCCTGAACGAGCCCCACCGGCGAGGTCACCGAGACGGTCGGCTCCTCGACTCAGGCCACGCCCAGCTCCGGCTCGGTCGCGAGCACCGGTGTCGGTAGCGCGGGCGCGACCACGGGCTCCGCTACGACCGGCGCAGGCGCCGGCAAGAGCAACGGGTCCAGCGCCACCGGCTCGGCCGAAACCACCAAGGTGAAGCTGCCGAGGGTCACCTGCAAGCAGACGACCCATCAGCACACGATCACGCTCACCTGTACCACCAAGGGCGGCTCGAACGTCGCCACGACGGTGCGCGTTCGGGTGTTCCACGGGCACCGGCTGGTCCACAACTCGGCCGCACGGGTCCGCTCCCACCGGGTGCAGTTCACGATCCGGCTCGGCAACAAGGCCCCCTCGGGCAAGTACACGATCCGGCTGGCGATCGACGCCGGCGGCCGCGTCGGCGCGATCACGCGCTCGGCCAGGCTGGCCTGACGACAGTCACCACGGTTGACGAGAGGGCCCGGCGACCGCCGGGCCCTTTCTCGTTCGCCGGCCCCGGTACCGTCTGGCGCGTGGCCGATTGGGACGACGTCCGCAGGCTCGCGCTGGCGCTGCCCGAGACCAGCCAGGGCACCGCGCACGGGAACACCGCGTGGCGGGTTCGCGACAAGCTGTTCGTCTGGGACCGCCCGCTGCGCAGCAGAGATCTGGAGGCGCTCGGCGAGGCCGCCCCGACCGGTCCGGTCCTCGGCGCGCGCGTGGAGCACCTGGTGGCCAAGGAGGCGCTGCTCGCCGACGATCCAGCCGTGTACTTCACCACCCCCCACTTCGACGGCTACCCGGCGGTGCTGGTGGCGCTGGAACGGATCACCGCTGCCGACCTCGAGGAGGTGATCGTCGAGGCGTGGCTGTGCCGCGCCCCCAAGCGCCTGGCCCGGGACTACGCCGAGCGCCACCTGGGGTAACCCGTGGCCGTCCGCTAGCTGCAGGTCGGGTCCGGATCCCACGCTGCCTGTGACTGCGCGAGCGTGAGCGGCCCCCCCGACGGGATCAGCTGGATGTGGTTGACCTCTGTGTTGTTGGCGTCGCCGGCTGGGTCGAACGGCCGGTAGAGGCCGAAGCGGGCGAACTCCGCCTCGCTGATCTGGGCGGCGCTTGAGCGCAGCAGGCTGTCGACGCCGATGTCCTCGGCCTTGCCCTGGGTGTGGGGGTCGTGGGCGTAGCCCCCGACGGCGACGCTGTGAGCCGGCGTGCGGTAGCCGCTGATGCCGTAGATCGTGACCCCGAGCGCCTTACCGAGCGCATCCAGCCGCGCGGTCAGCAACGGCAGCTGTCCCTGCGTCTGGCTGGTGCCCGGATCGGGCGTGAAGCCCGGGACGGACGACTTCACCACCGGGGCGGCATCCGCGCTGTTGGTGACGCCGCCGCACAGGTTGAGCTGCTTGAGCTCGCGCTTGACCTGTTGCAGGGACGGCGCGTGGGCGTTCACGTCCCCCACGGCGGGGGTCGTCGGCCTACGATCGGCCGCGTTCGTCTCGCCGCCTGCGGAAGCGCCGGCCTGCACGCCTGCGGCCGGCTGGATCGCCTGCGGGTGACCCTGGGGCAGGGGCGCGTCGGGCGCCGCCGCGGTCGCGGTGGTGGTCTCCGGGTGCTGGGCGATGTGGCTCGAGCCGCACCCGGCGATCGCTGCCGCGACGAGCACCGCCGCAGGCAGGGATTTCCTCAGATTGCAGGCGATCCCTGGCACTCGAAGGACAGTAAGGCATGAGTTGAGCCGCGTAAGGGGTCACGGCCGCGACATCGCTGCGTCTGCCCGATGTGCCGGGAGCGTCTTACGCGCATGATCAACGTACGTCGATTTGAAAGGAAGCGGTCGTGAACAGCACACTCAACTCATTGGTCTCACAGCAGCGAACGGCAGACCTCCGCAGCCAGGCCCAGCGTTGGCGCAACAAGGCCGACGGCTTTGACCGCGAGCACCAGTCGGCGATCGAGCTCCGGCTCGCCCGAGTCGACGAGGACTCCGACGTCCGCCGGCTCGCCCAGCTCGACGACGCGGCGGAGCTCGACGGCCCGGCGATGCTCGCGGTGGTCGACGGCGAGGCGGTCGCCGCAATGTCGATGAGCGACCTGCGGATCGTCGCCAATCCGTTCGTTCGCACCCAGCACGTCGTGAAGCTACTGCGGCTCCGCGGCGCCCATCTGTCGGACCGTCGCGAGCGTCGTCGCCCGCGTCGCCTGCTGCGTCCGCGCTTCGCCTGAGCCCGTCCCTTAGGGTCGGCGCTCAGGCGGCGCGCGCCGCCGGCGTGAGCGCCAGACCGTGGTTCAACAGCGCCTGGGGGCGGGCGCCCGCGTAACGCTCAGCGTTGCGCTCACCGGCCGAGCGCAGCGCGGCCACCGCGATGCTCAGCGAGGGCATCCGATCGCGTCCATGGGCATCCGACGCGATCACCGATCCGGTGCAACGGCGCAGCAACCGGCGCGCGAGCGCGCGCACGTGACCGCCGTATTGCCCCGCGAATGACGATGCGGTCAGCTGGAACGTGCTGCCGTGGTCCAGCTCGTGCGCGAGTGCCCGCTCGGTTGCCGCGTTCCGCACGGCGCGCTCGGGATGTGCCACCACGATCGCAAAGCCTTGGCTGCGCAGCTCGTCGGCGGCCTCGGTGTAGTCGTCCCCGATCCCGTCGAACGGTGCCTCGAGCAGCAACCAACGGCGACCCGCCGGCCCCTGTGCGATCGCCTCGAGCTGGCGGTGCGAGAGACGGCCGACAATGTGGTGCGAGAGTTCGCCGCCCGGCAGCACGCCGAGCGGGATCCGGTCCGCGCGCAACCGCGCTGACAGCTCGGCGGCGCGCCCGGCGATCTCCGTCGGGTCGGTGATGTGCTGCGGGTGCACGTGCGGGGTGGCCACGATCGTCTCGGTGCCGTCGGCGACGGCCAGGCTGGCCAGGTCCAGGCTCTCCCGCATCGACTTCGGCCCGTCGTCGACGCCGGGGAGCAAGTGGAAGTGGATCTCTGAATAACTCATCCTCTTCGATATTGACAACCGGAGCCGGAATTCCGTGACGATCCGGTTAAGGCGCCTACGCGGCGTCGTGGAAGATCACGCCGAGCGCGGTCCGGCGGCCGCCGGTCACGGTCGCCACGCCGTGGCGCATGCCCACGCGGTGGTAGCCGCTCTTGCCGCGGTTGGGGCGCTCGGCCGTCGGGAAGATCACGAACGCTCCCCGGGGCGGCGTGAGCACATGGGCGCGGCTCTGCGCGCGCGGCCGCTGCTCGAGCAGCACGAACTCACCGCCCTCGAAGTCGACGCCGGGGAGCGCGAGGATCGTGAGCACCTGGAACGGGAAGAACACGTCACCGTAGAGGTCCTGGTGCAGCGCATTCCAGTCGCCCTCGCCGTAGCGCAGGATCAGCGGCGTGGGACGGGTCTGCCCCGCCTGGGCGCAGAGCTCCAGCAGCTGCTCGTGCTCGGCGGGAAACGTCGGGGTGTCCCCGCGCAGCAGCTCTGACCAGTCGTTGGCGATCGGCGCTAGGTGACGGTAGAACGACGCCCGCAGCGCGCCGATCGTGTCGGGCAGCGGGTGGTCGAAGTAGCGGTAGCGGCCGTCGCCGAATCGGTACCGGGCCATGTCGATCGTCGACCGGAACCGGCCGGCGTCGAACAGCGCCGACAGCTGCTCACACTCTCCAGGGGCCAGCAGCACCGGAGTGATCGCGTGGCCGCGATCGTCGAGCGACGCCCGCAGCTCGGACCACGGGAGCGCGTCGACGCGCTCCCGGATGTCGGTGACGATGTCGGTGGCGCTCATGCGAGGCTCCTCGGGTTCGCTGTCAGATCTGCCCCCGCGAACCAAACGCCGCCGCGGCCGGGTTCGTGAGATCGGCCCGGGGTGTGGGTAAGGCGGGGCGCCGCCGCAGAGTGCGGCGACGCCCCTGTTCCCCCGCTGGCCTTCCCCTACTGGTCGGCGCCCAGGTCAATGACCGGGGCGATCAGCTGACTCACGTCGGGAGCGACCGTGACCTTGTCGTTGCCCGCGAGCGTGTTGACCTGCAGCGCGTCGTTGGCGGGCTCGCTGCCGGTGATGCCGAGTTGTGCCGCCAGCCCCTTGACCTGCGCCTGTGAGCCGGACCGCGTGACGTTGACGCGGTCGGGGCCGTTGGTCCCGTTGGCGATCACCGTGTCCGCCTGTCCGTCGCCGGCCCCACCCGGCGTGCCGCCGAGGTCGACGTTCGCGGCGCTGAGATCGGTGCCGGTCAGGTCGTCGAAGGTCACCGTGTCGGACCCTCCGAGCGCGCTCACGTTCAGCGTTTCGACGCCCGCGAAATCCATCGTGACGGCTCCCACGTCGCGGAACAGGCGCACGCGTGAGCCATTCGCCGACACCGACATCTTCTCCGGGGCGTTGGAGCCGTCGAAGTTCATGACGTCCTTGCCGCCCTGGCCCTCGACCGTGTCGCTGCCGTCGCCGGGATCCCACGTGAAGCTGTCGCTGCCTCCACCCAGGAGCGCCGTGTCGTTCCCGCGCCCGCCGTCGACGGCATCCTTCCCCGAGCCTCCGATCAGCACGTCGTCACCGTCGCCGCCGCGCAGCGAGTCGTCTCCGGACCCACCGTCGATCGTCAGGTGCGTCAGCAGCGCGATCCCGTTGCCGGCGGTGATCGTGTCGTCGCCGCCGAGACCCTGCAGGACGAGGTTCTCGACCGCGGTCGTGTCCTGCGGCGAGTCACCCGGCGCGAACGTGCGCACCGCGGTCCCGTTGTTGACGACCCCGATCGTGTCCGCGGCTGGGGTACCGCCGTAGGTCGCGGTGTCGTCGCCCACGCCGCCGTCGAGCACGATCGCGGACGGACCGGTCACTCCCACCCCCGACGTCAGGTGGTCGTCGCCGGCCAGCGCGTTGACTTCGACCAAGTCCTGTCCCGGCTCGCTGCCCGTGACGTTGACCGTCGAGGCGAGCCCGGAGACGACCACGGCGCCGCCGTCCGATCCGACATCGACGTTGTCGGGTCCGAGGGTGCCGTCGACGACCACGCTGTCGGCCTGGCCGTCACCGCCCCCGCCCGGCGTGCCGCTGAGGTCGACGTTCGCCGCGCTCAGATCGGTGCCGGTCAGGTCGCCGACCGTGATCGCGTCAGCGCCGCCGAGCGCGTTGACGTTGAGGCCCTCGACCCCGTTCAGGTCCATCGTCACTGCGGCGACGTCGCGGAACAGGCGCACGCGTGAGCCGTTCGCCGACACCGAGATCTTCTCCGCGGCGTTGGAGCCGTGGAAGTTCATGACGTCCTTGCCGCCCTGGCCCTCGACCGTGTCGCTGCCGTCGCCGGGATCCCACGTGAAGCTGTCGTCGCCGTCACCGAGCAGGGCGGTGTCGTTTCCGCGACCCCCATCGATCGCGTCCTTGCCGTTGCCCCCGATCAGCACGTCGCTTCCGTCGCCGCCGCGGATCGTGTCGTTGCCCGCACCCCCGTCGATCGTGAGCGGCCCGAACGCGGCAAGTCCGTTGCCGGCCTCGATCGTGTCGTTACCGCCGCCGGCCTGCACATCGATCGCGTCGAACGTGCTGCTGTCGAACGCGAAGTCGATCGTGCCGTCCTCGCCGACGTCGACGAGCAGTCGCCCGGGATCGCTCGGCGACGGCGCGAGCGACAGCTTGTCGGCGGCGCCGTTGCCGATCAACTCCAGCGTGCCGCCCTGCACCTGTGCCGTGTAGGAAGCCATCGCTGGCGCCGCCGCGACGGCCAACAGCGCTGCGCTCGACGCGCCGGCGATCAAGTACAAGCGGACCGCTCTACGCCGCCCCTGTGAAGCTTCGATCCACATCCGTGGTGCTCCTCTCGTAGATTCGTACGGTCGAAACTAGGTGCCGGTTCTCGGTCGCACAATCGGGCGGGCGCCCTGATCTTTTCGCCGCCACCCTGAACCTCGGGGGGGCGTGGAAGGATCGGCGGGACGCTGACGTCTGCCGAGGTATGAAGGAAAGTCGTCAGACGTCTGACCCGGCCTCGGAGCGGAGCTCGTGATCGAGATCCTCGCCGGGTGCGCCGCCGGCGCGGCGATCCTCTGCGTACGCCGCCTGGTCGACGAGCGACGGCTGCTGTCGATGGCGAGGCACCCCGCCCCGACGTTCGTGTTCGCCGACCTGGTCGGTTACACCTCGCTGACCGAACAGCGCGGCGACGATGCCGCTGCGCGGGTCGCACACGAGTTCTGGCGGGCGATGTCGGCGCTGTGCCGCGAGCACGGAGCGCGTCAGGTCAAGGCGATGGGCGACGGGGCGATGATCTGGGCTCCCGACGCCGGCCGCGCGGTGACGCTGGCGGCCAGCGCGGTCCACGAGCTCGGCACCCGCGACGACTTGCTGCCGGTCCGCGTCGGCGTCCATACCGGCCCCGCCGTGATGCGCGGAGGCGACTGGTACGGCGGCGCGGTCAACCTCGCCGCGCGGCTGGCGGCGGCCGCCGAACCCAACCAGGCCCTGGTCAGCGGCGCCACCCGCGCGGCCGCCAAGACGGGCCGCAACTGGCCCGCCCGCAGCCGCCGCGAGCTTGCGCTCGCCGGGGTGCAGCGGACCACGGTGGCGTGGGCCGTGACGGCCAACGCGGGCAGCCGCCAGCGAGCCGGGGGGCGCTCCGATGGAAGGATCATCGCCTCGTTCGCGTCTTGATCGGTCAGACAGGCAACCGGACGTCTGATGACTTGGGGGCAGGACAGATGACAACGCAGCTGGCTATCGAGCCGCTCGGGGCGCAGCCCTCCACTCGCCTGCTGGCGCTGCTCGACTCGGGTTCGGGCGGCGAGCAACCGGCGGGACGTCGGCTGATCGAGCGCGACACCGAGCTCGGAGCGCTGACGCAGGCGGTGACCGGGCTCCGTGGGGGTCACGGCGCCGCGATCCTGATCGAGGGTCCGGCCGGGGTGGGTAAGACGGCGCTGGTCGACCACGCCGCCGCGGTCGCGGTCGGCGCGGGCTTCCAGGTGCGCAGGACGGCCCCGGGTCCGCACGACCAGGAGTTCCCTTTCGGCGCCGTCCGCGCGTTGCTGGAGGCGCCGCTGCGCGACGCCCGCCCCGACCGTCGCGCCGAGCTGCTCGACGGTCCCGCGGGGGCCGCCAAGGCGCTGCTGCTGTGCGGGGAGACACCGGAGCGCGACGGGGTGACGGCGGCCGCGCACGCGATCATGTGGCTGTGCGCCGGCATCGGCGCCACGCGCCCGCTGGCGCTGATCGTCGACGACGCCCACTGGGCCGACCGCGCCTCGCTGCAGACGTTCGCCTTCCTCGCCCGGCGGATCGAGGACCTGCCCGTACTGCTGCTGATCGGCGCCCGAGACGGCGACCCGCGCGCCGCCGCCGATTTGCTGAGTCTGATCGCGGACGCGCGCGGCGCGCGCACGCTGCGCCCGGCGCCGCTGAGCGCTCCCGGGTCGGCGCGGCTGATCCGCCGCCTGGCGCCCGAGGCACCGGTCACCGTCTGCCGCAATCTCCACGAGGCCGCGGCGGGCGACCCCTGGCTGATCACCGAGCTCGCGGCACGGATTAGCGCCGGCGGGGATGACGCCGACTCCGACGCGGCGGGGGTCACGCTCCGGGCCCGCGAGGCGGTCGCCCGCCGCCTGGCCGGGTTGATGCCCGCCGACCGGGCGGTCGCGGCGACCCTGGCCGTGATCGGCGAGGGCCAGTCGCCCCACGCGGTGGCCCAGGTGGCCGGCGTCCCGGTCGCGGACCTGGGAACGGCTCGAGCGGCGCTGGCGGCAGCCGGGCTGCTGCGCGGAGAACGTGACGCCTTCGTCCACCCGCTGATCGGGGTGGCGATCCGCGACGCGCTCGCTCCCGCCGAGCGCGATCGCCTCCACCGCGAGGGCGCGCGCACGCTGCTCGAGCTGGGCGGGCCGGCCGAGCACCTCGCCGGCAACGCGTTGCGCTCCCGTCCGCAGAGCGACCCCGACCTCAGCCGGCTGCTCCGGCGCGCGGCGAAGCGGGCGGCTCGCCGCGGCGTGCCCAGTGCCGCGGCCGAGTTCCTGGAGCGGGCGCTGGGGGAGCGGGCGCCGGGAGACGACCGCGGCGAGCTGCTCGCGTCGCTGGCAACCGCGGCGTTCGACGCCGGTCTGCCCGGCGTCCGCCGGCGGTTGCACGAGGCGCTGCGCGAGCCGGCGGAGAGCGACATCCGGATCGATGCGCTGACCCGCCTGGCCGCGTTGAGTGCGGCTGAGGGGGAGGACGGCGGCGTGCTCGAGCGCGTGGAAGCCGAGCTGGCGGGCGAACGCGGACTGCGGGCGCGGATGATCCTCGAGGCCGCCGCGCTGGATGCGCTGGTCGCGCAGCCGGCCCGGCACGCCGAGCGCGCGTGGCGGGCGTCGGCGGTGGATCTGACCACCGCGGCCGATCCGCTGCTGAGGCGCGTCGGGCTGGCGCACCGGGCGTGGCTGGAGACCGAGCAGGGGAGCTCGACCGCCGAACAGTGCGCCGCGATCGCGCTCAACGCGCTCGACGGCGGCCACCTGCTGGCCGACGTCGAACGGCGCTCGGCGTATCACCTGTGCATTCGCGTGCTGGTGATGACCGACGCCGCGCAGGAGGCGAGCCGCGCGATCTCGGCGCTCGAGCAGGAGGCCGTGCGGCGGGGGTCGATCCGGCTGCGCGCCGGGGCCGCCTGGCACGCCGCCGAGCTCTCGCTCCGCACCGGGGACGTGGCCGGCGCCGAGCGCAGCGGCGGCCTGGCGCTCGAGCTGGCCGAGCGGGACGTCAACGTGTTCGCCGGCGGCGCCACACGCGTGCTGATCTGCGCGCTTGCCGAGCGCGGCGCGTTCGACGCGGCGCATGACCTGCTCCGGGCCAGGGGATTCGACCGCGAGCTCGGCGACCGGCCGTGGGAGATCGGCGTGCAGCACGCGCGTGCGCGGCTCGCGCTCGCCGAGGGAGACTTCGAGCGCGCGCACGCCGACGCGGTCCAGGCCGGCGCCGCCCGGGCTGCGCAGGGGCGCCCGAACCCGGCTTGGACCGGTTGGCGGGCGACCGCGGCCCTGGCGCTCGCGCACCTGGGTCGCCGCCAGGAGGCCGCCGCGCTGGCCGAGGAGGAGCTGTCGCTGGCCCGATCGTTCGGAGCCCCGGTGCCGATCGCCGGCGCGCTGATCGCGCGGGCGGTCGCCGAGCCCGACGAGGTGGCGCGGACGACGGCCTGCGAGGACGCGCTCGCCGTGCTCAAGGGGCACTCCGGGGCGCTCGAGTCCGTGCGCGCGCGACTCGAGCAGGGAGCCGCGCTGGCGCGAATCGGGCGCCGAGTGGAGGCGCGGGGAGCACTGCGGCCCGCGCTCGCCCAGGCCGACGAGGTCGGCGCTGTGCTGCTGGCGCGTCGCGCCCGGCGTGAGCTGGTCGCGACCGGGCTGCGCCCTCGCCGGGCGGCGGTGCACGGGGTCGCGGCACTCACGCCCCGGCAGCGCGAGATCTGCGAGCTGGCCGCCGCCGGCAACAGCAACCGCGCGATTGCGCAGCAGCTGTTCCTCAGCATCAAGACGGTCGAGACCCACCTCGCGGTCTGTTACCGCAAGCTTGAGATCGCCAGCCGGCGCGAGCTGAGTGACGCCCTGGACGGGTAGCGCAGCCGCCCCCGCGGTCTGTGAACATGCGGGGTGGATGACCTCGAGCCGCCGACATCCGTCGCTGGTCGAACGGATTCGCGACAGCCTGCTCGAGGATCTCGTCTCCGGAAGGCTCGCGCCCGGGGACAAGCTCGACAACGAGAACGAGCTGGCCGAGCGCTTCGGCGTCAGCCGCGCCACCGTCCGCGACTCAGTCCGGGCGCTGATGGACGCCGGGTATCTGACCCGCCGGCACGGATCCGGCACCTATGTGACCTACTCGCCGCGGACGCGGCATCCGCTCGAGACCACGGTGAGCTATACGGCGATGATCCGCGAGTCCGGACACAAGCCGGCCGAGCACATCATCAGTAAGGGCGTGAGCGTTCCCGACGACGGCGAACGCGAGCGCCTGGGCCTGGCTGACGGCGCGCCCGTGGTGGAGGTTGAGCGGGTCAGGCTGGCCGGCCGGCGCCCGGTGATCTATTCGCGCGACCGGATCCCGGTGGAGCTCCTGGGCGACCGCACCGACGGGCCGCTGGACAGCTCGCTGTACGCGATGCTCGAGAGCACCGGGCATCCGGTCGCCCGTGCCAGCGCCCGGCTGATCCCCACGGTCGCCAACGCGAAGCTGTCGCGGCTGCTGGTGGTCAAGCGCGGCGCCCCGCTGCTGCGGATCGACCAGGTCGATTACGACGTGCGCGGTCGCGCGGTGATGCTGTCGGACGAGTGGCACGTGGCGGACGCGTTCGAGCTGATCGTCAACCGCCGGGCATCGCTTGCGGTCGAAGATTGAGCTCGACGCACCGCTGAGCGAACAGGTCGAGCACTTCGGGATTGGGCCTGTCGGGGCCGCGGCGGTTGGTCACGAACGCGAACTCGCGCCCGTCGTGCAGAGCCACGGTCGCGCGCATCGTGGCGACCGTGGACCTGAGCGCCACCGACGCCACGTCGGCGAACAGGAGCTCGGCGAACGGCTTTCCTACGGGCTTGCCAAGTACCCCGCCGCGCTTGACCAGCGAGAACCAGAACGGCGACACCGCCAGCCAGCAGTTGCGGACCCGCTGGAACCTGACCATGCAGGCCGCCTCGACCGGGCAGTCCAGGTGGATCGTCAGCTTCATCGCGTGGCTCGTGTTTCCCGGCATCTGGCGTCCTCGTTGGTGCGGTTCTCCGATCCCTCACGGTAGGCGCGATCGCCCGCGGTGTCAGTCGGTGAGCGGCCCTGGACTTTGGGCTCGCGACCCTTACTCCATGGAACTTTCCGTATGAGTGCGTGCAGTGGATCGGAGAGTCAGGGACAGGTTCAGGGAATCTCCCCATACCGGGACGGGAGCTGGGCGGCGATCCTGCGTCGATGCCGAAATACGTCCTCAGCCACAGCCACCAGCCGCAGGAGTGCGCGATCGCCGTCGCGGCGTGGAAGGGCTTCGCCAGCCCGCTGCGCCACGGCCGCCCGCTCGGCTCGTGCGCGGTCGGCGGCCACCGCCTGTGGTGGGTCGTGGATGCTTCCGACCAACGCCAGGCGCTGTCGCAGCTCCCCCACTACGTCGCGCAGCGCACGGTCGCGGAGGAGGTCAGGGAGGTGCCGCTACCGTGAAGCGGTCGTCCCCGACCCCTGGCCGAGACGGCCGCCCGCGGACGCTCGACCCGGAGCGGCTGGGTGACCATTTCGACCAGCTGTATCGCGCCGCGTGGGCGCTGTGCGGATCGCGTCACGACGCCGAGGATCTGGTTCAGGAGACGCTGCTGAACGTGCTCAAGCGGCCTCGGTTGCTGCGCGACGGCAATGAGATCGGCTACCTGATGCGAGCGCTTCGCAACACCTGGGCCAGTCGCTACCGCACGCTCGCCCACCGCCCCGTGGAGCACCGGTTGCTAGAGGACGACGCCCTTGCCCAGGAGCCGAGCGAGATCACCGCGCGCGAGATCATGGAGGCGATCGCCAGTGCGCCGGTGGCGTATCGCGACGCGGTGATCGCGGTGGACGTGCTCGGCCTGTCCTATCGGGAGGCGGCGCGCTCGCTTCGCACCCGCGAGGCGACGGTCACCAGCCGGCTGCACCGAGGCCGTCAGCACATCGCGCGCCGGCTCGCCGGCGAGCCCGAAGGTCAGTCCGGGTCGCGCCCGGTGAGAGCGGTGACGCGGCCCCCCTCGGACTTGCTGGCGATGATCGCCGCGAGCGCCGTCCGCGAACGGACGCCGAGCTTGTCGTAGATCCGGGCGAGGTGGCTCTCCACCGTCTTCTCGCTCACGAACAGCGCCGCCGCGACCTCGCGGTTGCGGTTGCCCGAAGCCACCAGCGCCGCTACCTCTCGCTCGCGGGGGCTGAGCGCGGCGATCCCGGCGGCTGACGTGGCCGGGCGAGCACGCCGTCGCCGGCGGCCCAGCCGCCGCAGCTCCTGGGCGGCCGCGTCGGCCTCGCGCATCGCGCCTCGGTCGATCAGCGTCCGTTCTGCCGCCTCGAGCTCCGCAATCGCCGCCTCGGGATCGCCGGCGCGCGCCAGCGCGGTCCCGAGCACCACCCGCGCCCGCGCGCTCAGCACCGGGTTGGCGGTGCGCGCGCCGACCGCGATCGCCTCTCTGGCAAGCCGATCCGCGCCCTCCGCCTGGCCGGCCGCCAGCAGTACCGCGGCCCGTGCGCAGAGCGCAGTGGCAACCCGCTGGCCCAGTCCCGTTGCCCGGGCGCGGGCCTCCGCCGCCTGTGCCGCCGCAGCCGCCGCGTCGGTCTCCCCGAGCGCCAGCTGCGTCCGGATCAACAGCTCCCAGCCATGGCCCCCGCGAAGGTCGAGCAACTGCTGCGCCGGCCCCGCCTCGACCGCGGCGAGCTCGGCGCGGGCACCGGCGGCGTCGCCGGCCGCGCTCAGCGCGGCGGCGAGGTGCAGGCGTGAAAGGCTCGAGAAGTACGTTTGGGTGACCCCCTCCGAACGGGCCACGGCCTCCCGAGCGCTGGCCAGTGCGCGACCCGTGTCGCCCGTCCACGCGCACACCATCGCGTCGGCCCACAGCGCCCAGACTGCGAACTGATCGTTCCCGGTGAGGATCGCGGCGTCGGTCGCGGTCTCGGCCACGGCCGCGGCTTCGGTGACCTGGCCCCGCATCAGCAGACAGTTGGCCTCGAGCACCAGCAGGCCAGGGATCAACGTGCTCTGACCGCTCCGCCGCGCCAGGCGCAGCGCGCGGTGGACGTGCTCGAGCGCGTCGTCGACGCGCTCCACCACCAGCGCCGCCTGGGCGACGTAGCCCCCCACGTCGAGTTGCTCGGCGAGCTGGTCGTCCGACAGCGTGGCGTATGCGGCCTCGGCCTCCTCCAGCCGCAAGCCGCCGTCCTCGAGCCGCCCGAGCGCGGTGGCAGCGAGGCTGCACAGCGCCGCCGCCCACGTCTCGAGCAGCGGGTTGCCGCCCTCCCGAGCGCGGGCCAGCACGTCACGCGCGGTCTCGTACATATCCGGAAACTCGCCGCGCCAGTAGTGGTCAAGCGCAAGCTCGAGCGTCAGCACCAGCGCGCCGGCGCTGTCGGGCGGGAGCGACTGGAGGGCGCCGACGACCAGCACCCGCGAATCGAACGGGCGGCCGCTCATTCTCCGAGCGAACGCGATCCGGGCCACGAGCCTGGCCCGCTCGTCGACGCGCTCGGGCGCCAGCAGCGCGGCCGCCTCGTCGAGCACCGCCAGCGATTCGTCGTAATCGCCCGCGAACGTCAGCGCGCTCGAGGCCTCCGCCAGCAGCGGCAGGCGGCGTCGCTCGTCGTCGGGTCCCGGCAGCAGCCGGGTCGCCGCCAGCAGCCAGCGGCCCGCCGCCTCGGGCGCGCGCAGGGCAGCGTCGCGACCGGCCGCCACCAGCAGCTCGATCGCCGGCTCGTCGCCGGCGACCGCGGACTGCTCCACGTGGTGGGCCCGACGGCTCACCGGGGCGTGGGCGGCCGCGAGCGCTTCGGCGGCCCGCGCGTGGGCGCCGAGCTTCCATCCGCGCGGCGTCCCGTCGTACACCGCACGACGGACGATCGGGTGCCTGAACCGGAACCGCCGGGGGGCCTCGGTGGTGCGGATGAACTCGAACCTCAGCAGCTCGTCGATCGCCGCGAGCACGAAGATCATGTCGCGCTCGGCGATCGCCGCGATCAGCTCTGGCTCGAATGGCTCGCCGGCGACAGCCGCCGCCTCGAGCACGATTCGCGATTCGTCGGACACCGCGATCAGCTCCTCGTCGATCGCGGCTATCACCTCTCGGGGTGCCGCCCGGCTCGAGCCCCGCGCCGCGGCGACTGGGCGAGCTGTCCGGACGCGGCCGGTTCGCGCCAGCTGCTCCAAGTAGAACGGGTTACCGCCGCTCTCGGCGAACAGGATCGCGCGCGTCGGCTCGTCGACCTCGGGGCCGATCAGCGCGGCCACGTCCTCGGGGCCGAGCGGCGCGAGCTCGAGTCGGGCCCCGCGACCGCCACGGGCGCTGCCCTCCAGCGCGGCGAGCAGACGCGTCGGCGCCTGGCGGTAGGCGACCGCCGTCAGCAGCGGGCCGCGAAACCGCCGCAACAGGTGGGTCAGCAGCTCCACCGAGGCTGCGTCAGCCCAGTGCACGTCGTCGAGCGCAAGCACCATCGGCTGGCGCTCGGTCAGCCGCTCGAGCAGGCTCCGCACCGCGTAGTGCAGGCGGTAGCGCTCGGCGCCCTCACCGCCGCTGGCCTCGCCCCGGTACTGGCTGGGCAACGCCGGGAATACCGCCGCCAGCTCGGTCACCAGGGTCTCGTCCAGCGCCCGCAAGAGCGCGGGCTCCAGCGCGCCCAGGTAGTCGTTGAGCGCGTCGACGATCAGCCCGAACGGGATGTCGCGCTCGAACTCGGCGGCGCGGCCCTCGAGCACCAGGTGGCCGCGGTCCTCGCCCTCGCGGCAGATCTCGGCGAGCAGCCTGGATTTGCCGATGCCCGGCTCGCCGACGAGCTGCAATAGGCACGGGTCGCCCGAGGCGAGCTGGTCGAGGGCTATCTCGAGTTCAGCCAGCTCGCGAGCACGACCGACAAGCGCACGCACAGGCTCGGTATCCAAAGTGACCCCCCCGGGCTCTGCTGCACTCGATTCCCCCCGGGGCCGTTCCAGCGTACTCGGTGCGAGCCGGGGTGTAACGGCTGTCACCATGGGTGTTGTTCAGATTGTGAGCACAAGAATCATTCAGCTGGCCAGGATCCGCCTGTACGGGCACGTCTGGCCGATCGTGCAGACCGCGGTGGCCGCGGTCGGCGCGTGGTATCTGGCCGCGCTGCTGGGCGTCGAGCATCGCCCGGCGTTCGCCTCGATCGCGGCCGTGATCTCGCTCGGAGCCGCGTTCGCCGAGCGCCGCCAGCGAGCCGTTCAGCTGATCGGCGGCGTGATGCTGGGGATCCTCGTGGCCGACGGGCTGCTACGCGTGATCGGGGGCGGGCTGCCCCAGATCGGGCTGCTGGTGGTGCTCGCGATGCTGGCGGCGGTGCTGCTGGGCGGCGGCGAAATGCTGGTGGGTGAGGCCGCGGTGTCCGCGATCCTGGTGGCGACGCTGTCCGCGACGCCGGAGGTGCGCCTGTTCGACGTGCTGATCGGCGGCGGGGTCGCGCTCGCCGTGCACACGCTGGTGTTCCCGCCCGATCCCGTGATCGGGGTGGCCCGGGCGACGTCGGCGGTGTTCGGCGAGCTCGGGGTGGTATTGCGCGACTCCGCGGCCGGGCTGGCCGGCGGGGACGTGCGCCGCGCGGAGGCCGCGGTGAAGGGCGCCGAGAGCGTCGAGCTCCGCGTCGACGAGCTCAAGCGGGCCGTGATGCTGGGCAGCGACACCGCGCGGTGGGCGCCGCTGCGCCGCTCGCGCCGGACCGAGCTGGGCAACTACGCGCGGGTGATCGAGCACGCCGACCTGGCCGCCCGCAGCGCGCGGATCCTCAGCCGGAATGTGCTCTCCTACGTGCGCGGAGGGCGCCCGGCGGTGTCCGAGCTGGCCGAGGCCGTACAGGGTCTCGGGCTCGCGGCGTGGGAGCTGCCGGCGCAGTTCGACGAGCCGTGGCGCAGCGGTGACGTCCACCGGATCGCGCTGCAGGCCGCGGGCCGCGCCACCGGCGCCGCGTCGCAACATCCCGACATCGCCCTGAGCGAGATCGCGGGCCAGGTCCGTTCGATCGCGATCGACATCGTCAGGGCCTCGGAGGCCGGCGAGACCGATCACGGCGCGCTGCTCGAGGCGCCCACCGAGGAGCTGCTGGCCGCACTGCCGCTGCCCGAGACGGCCGCTCGGTAGCGTGCGTCGCGACCGCGCGGCGGGCTTGACGCGGATGCGAACATACGTTCGTGACCAGCGACGGCAGCGCGTACGGCCGGTTTCGCCGAGCGCTCGAGATGGGCAACGAGACGCTCGTGCTCGCGGCGGCCCGCGAGCTCCCGCACATCGCGCTCGATGACGCGCTGCGGATCTGCCTGGTGCTCCGTGACAGCGATCGTGTGCGCTACGAGCGCGCCGCCGTCCGCTGGCTCGGGCGGTTCGCGCTCGAGGCCCACGGAGTGACGATCGAGACGCTGCGCCAGGCCGCCGACGCGCTCGAGTCGCTGCCGTCGAGCACGGCGGGCGCGATGGAGCGCCTGCAGGTGCTCTGCGCCCAGCACAGCGTGCTCTGAACCCCTGTTTGACGGTCATTCCCGACTAACCTGAAGGTATGGGAAAGACCTGGGTCCTGAAGACCGAGACGAAGGGAACCGGCGCCACCGTGGTGCCGCTCGAGAGCACCACCCAGCGCTCCGCGCCGACGGAGCCGGTGTTCGTTCCCCGCGAGCCCGCGCCCCGGGTGCAGACGGCTCCCGAGCCGCCCGCGCCACGGCGCTTCCGGGTCGTCGACGTGATGACCCGGCAAGAGCTGGTCGACGACGGCAGCGCCCGTGACGCGATCGACGCGCTGCGCGACGTGCACGGCCTCGTCGACGTCGACCTGTACGTATGGCAGCCGATTCACGAGCGGTGGCGGATGCTGACCTCGCCCGAACGCCACGCGATGTGGGAGCTCGCCGGTCACTGACCGCGAGGTGGTCCCCCCGGAGATCGCCTGCGAGGCACGCCCTCGGCCCGGTGAAGATGTTGTTGATTCACCATCACCCCGGTGGTATACGTACGCCCTGGATTGGAACGTTCCTGGGAACGGGGTCGAGGAGGGCTATATGCCAACGATCGCCGCAGGTCAGAGCAGTGCTACCGCGGATGGGTTGTTCACCCGCCAGGCCTCCGGGCTGGTACGGGAGATCGGGATTCCGGCCGCCACCGGGATCTCGCTCGCGTCGGTCGCGGTCGTCAACACGTTCATCAACTTCAACGCCGGCCTGACCGACTTCGCCAAGGCGGACATGTACCTGCCGCTGCTGGTGGCGGCGGCGATCTGGTTCGTGGCGATGTTCGCCTACCGGTACCTGCTCCAAGCCGTCCCGCGCGCCGGCGGCGAGTACGTGTTCCTGTCGCGGATCGTGTCCCCCACCGCGGGCTCGATGGCGGGCATCGCGATCGCGGTGGTGTTCACCTGGGTGCTGGCGGCCAACGCCCACTTCGTGGCCACGTTCGCGCCGTTCATGCTGGTCGCGCTCGGCGCGGCCTTCAACAGCAACTCGATCGCCAACGCCGCCAACCACGTGACCAGCAACGGCGCGGTCGCCGCGATCAGCGTCGGCGTGATGGTCGTCGTCGCGGTCCTGTCGGTGTTCTCACTTAAGCGACTGGCGCAGATCATCCTCGGGCTGATCGTCCTGCAGCTGCTGGCGTTCCTGATCCTCGCGCTGCTGCTCGCCGACCACTCGCATTCGGCGTTCGTCAACGCCTTCGCGCGCTACAGCCATCAGCCCGGCGCCTACCAGGCGATCATCGCGGCCGGCAAGGCCAACGGCGTTGTGTACGGCGCCTCGTTCGCGGCGATGGTCGGAATCATCCCGTTCATGGTGCTCAACTACAACGGCGTTTTGTACTCGTACTACGTCGGAGGTGAGCTGCGCCGGCCGGGGCGCACGTACCTGTGGGCCTCGTCGCTGAGCATCGGCATCCTGGTCGTCGTGTGGGGCGGCGTGTGGCTGCTGCTGCGCCACACCGCGGGACTGCATTTCATGCAGGCGCAGGCGAACCTCGGCGCCGGCAACCCCGACGTGCTGGCGAAGATCTCGACACTGAACTCCCAGGCCGGGGGGCTCGGGTACGGGCTGGTTCTGTCGGGCGACCCGATCAGCAAGATCCTGTTCGGGATCGCCGTCCCGTGTGCCGAGGTCGCGGTCAACCTGGCGTTCGTGGCGGTCACCACCCGCGTGCTGTTCGCGCTCGCGTTCGACCGCCTGCTGCCGGTCGGCGTCGCTCGGGTCAGCGAGCGCAACCACGCGCCGACCGTGGCGATCATGATCGTGCTCGCCGTCAGCATCGTCTTCTGCGTGCTGACCGTGTACGCGAACCTGTCGAACATCGTCGCGCTGGAGAGCCTGTTCTTCGCGCTGATCCTGCTCGCGGGCGGGGTCGCCGCAACGTTCCTGGCGTCCCGCCGTCCCGACTTGATCCGCCGGGCCGGGCAGACCGACGTCGACCGGCTGGCCGGGGTCCCGGTCGTCACGCTGGTTGGCCTGGCCACGACCGCGCTGGCCCTGTTCACGGTCGTCCTGGTGATCGTGCACTCCAACGTGTACGGCAAGTTCAGCGCCGAGTCGATCACCACGCTGGTGGTGATCCTGGTCGCCGGTCCGGTCGTGTACCTGATCGCACGGACCGTCCGCCGCCGGCGGAACTCACTCGACCTCAGCCAGGCGATGCGGGAGCTGCCCCCGGAGTGACCGATGCTCGGACGTAAGAAGGGTCGCTCGCGGGGGCCCGCGCTTCGCATCTTCTTCGCGACCGACGTGCACAGCTCGGACCGCTGCTTTCGCAAGTTCCTGGCGGCGGCCAAGGTGTACGAGGCCAACGCGCTGGTGCTCGGCGGCGACATCGCCGGCAAGGGCCTGATCCCGGTCGTGCAAGCCGGCGGCTCGGTCACCGCGGAGGTGCGCGGGGAGCGGGTGACGCTCCCGGCCGAGGAGGTCGATCGGCTCAAGGCCGACATCAACCTCCACGGCTTCTATCCGGTGGAGATGCGGGCGGACGAGGTCGAGAGGCTGAGCGACCAGTCCGAGCTCGACCGCCTGTTCAAGCGAGAGATCGTGGCCCAGACCCAGCGCTGGTGCGAGCTCGCCCAGGAGCGGCTGGACCCCTCGGTCCGCTGCATCATCACGCCGGGCAACGACGATCCGTTCGAGATCGACGCGGTGCTCGAGGAGGCGACGCGGGTCGAGTGCCCCGAGCGCCAGCTGTGCGAGCTCGGGCCGGTCGTGCTGGCGAGCCTCGGCGACGTCACGCCGACGCCGTGGAATACCGACCGCGAGTACACCGAGGACGAGCTGGCGGAGCGGATCGCCGGGATGATGGACCGGGTCCCCGACGGCACGCCGAGCGTCATCAACTTCCACTGCCCTCCCTACAGCTCCGGCCTGGACACCGCGCCGGAGCTCGACGATCAACTGCGCCCGGTGCTGCGAGGCGGCCGGCCCAGCTTCGTCCCCGTCGGCAGCAAGGCGGTCCGCGACGCCATCAACCGCTACCAGCCGGTCGTCGGGCTCCATGGCCACATCCACGAGTCGCGCGGGGCCCAGCAGATCGGGTCGACGCTGTGCATCAATCCCGGCAGCGACTACACCGCCGACGTGCTCCGCGGCGCGGTCGTCGACATCGCCGACGACGGCAGCTACCGCGACTTCCTGCTGACGACCGGCTAGCCCGCCGCGCCGCCCTGCTCACAGCTCGCGCTCGAGCTCGTCGACGAACTCGAGGTGCAGGTCGAGCAGGCGCCGCAGGAAGTCGTTGACCAACAGCAGGTACTTGCGGCGGTGCGGCAGCGAATCGGCCGCGCGCTCGGTCTCGTCGAGCCGGGCCTCGAGGTCGGCGATGTCGTCGCGCAGGGTGGCGACGCTCTCGCGCGTCGGCTCCTCCCCGACTAGATCGCAGATCAGCAGCCGCAGCATCAGCTCGCTCTTGAACGGCTGGAACGTGACCGGCGTGCGCGCATAGTCGCGCAGCGCCTGCTGTCCCTTGTCGGTGAGCGTGTAGACCGTGCGCTGGCGCGTCTTTCCCGGCTCCTTGTGGGTGTCGAGGTATCCCAGCCGCGCCAGGCGCTTGGGCTCGACGTAGTACTGGCTCTCCCCGGCCCAATCCAGGATCCGGCCGCGATGCACCATCTGGCGTAGGTCGTGCGGCCCCGCGCCGTTGCGGCCGATCAGCCCGAGGATTTCGTACGAGAACAGGCTCAGTTCATCGCTTGACATAGCTACGTTTCATAGTTTATAACTGTGATACACACCTTGAGTTGGAAAGGATAGGACATGAGATCTACAGAGGGGGGCGGGGTGCAAGAGGTTCCCGTGCTGATCGTCGGCGGCGGTCCGGCGGGCCTGACGGCCGCGGCCGAGCTGGCCGCGCGTGGGATCGAGACGCTACTGATCGAGCGGCGCCCGGCCCTGTTCGATCACCCGCGGGCGACAGCGATCAGCACCTGGTCGATGGAGCTGCTGCGTTCATGGGGGCTGGAGGACGAGGTCCGGGCGGCAGAGCTCGACGTCCAGTGGCGGGGTTGGGTCTGCGAGACGCTGACCTCGCCCGAGGGCATGGAGATCCCGCTCGGGCTGCCGACCCGAGAGCAGGCCGCCGCGGTCAGCCCGGCAGGGCCGGCGTGCGTGCCCCAGGACCACCTCGAGCCGGTGCTGCTGCGGCATGCGCGCCGCCTCGGCGCCGGCGTCAGGTTCGGCACCGAGCTGGTGAGCCTGCGTTCCGGGCCCGACGGAGTGGAGGCCCGGATACGCGACGGGGTACAACGCCCGCGCACGATCCGCGCCCGCTATGTGGTCGGCGCCGACGGCGCACACAGCGCCGTGCGCAGCGCGCTCGGAGTCGCGATGGACGGTCCCGAGGTGGCGGTGGAGGCGATCACCTCGCTGCTGCACGCGCCGCTGTGGCGCCTGCTCGGCGAGCGGCGCTACGGGATCTATCCGATCACCCACCCCGAGGCGGCGGGCGTGTTCGTGCCCGCGGGGCAGGGTGACCGCTGGATCTTCGCCCTGATCCGCCCGCCCGGAACGCTGCAGGCGTCCGAGTTCGACCTCCCGAAGATGGCCCGGGTGATCGGGATCGCGGCCGGAGTGCCGGGCCTGGAGCCGCGGATCGCGCGGATCGGCACCTTCGCCTACACGGCGCAGATCGCCGACCGCTTCCGCGACGGCAACGTGTTCCTAGCCGGCGACGCCGCCCACCGGGTGACGCCGCGAGGCGGCACCGGGATGAACACCGCGATCCGGGACGCGTACGACCTCGCCTGGAAGCTCGCCTGGGTCCTGCACGGGTGGGCCGATCCGGCGCTGCTTGACACCTACGAGCCCGAGCGCCGTCCTGTCGCCGAGCACAACGTCGTGCGGTCGGCCGAGCCGGACGGCTCGGTCCGGGAGGCCGCGGACGAGTTGCACGTCGACCTCGGACCGCGGATCCCGCACGTGTGGACGGCGTCGGGCGAGGACCGACGGTCAACGCTCGATCTGCTGGGCCCGGGCCTGACGCTGTTCACCGGACCCGACGGCGTCGGCGTGGGCGACCGGACGCTCGCGCGCGCGCCCGTGACTGTGCGTCGGCTGCCGGCGATCACGGCCCGGGCGCTAGGGGTCGGACCGCAGGGGTCGCTGCTGGTCCGTCCCGACGGCGTGCCCGTGCAGGCCGGCGCGGGGGAGCTGAGGGCAGCGGCGTGAGCCGCGCAAACTCAGCCGGCCGCGATTTCGGCCACTGCCCCGACCGCCCGCTCGACGTCGTCGAGCCCGCTGTAGTGCACGAACCCCAGGCGCGCCGCGCCCTCGACGCCGAGGCCGAGCGCCGTGCACAGCTCGTGCGCGTACACGTCGCCGCCGGTGGCCGCAATGCGCCGGTCGGCCAGCGCCCTGGTCACATCGCCCGGGCGGACTCCGCGCACGTTGAAGAACACGGTTGGGATCCGGCGGGCCGGTTTCCCGAAGATCTGCACCCCGTCGATCGCGGCCAGTCCGCCGGCCAGGGCCGCGGTGAGCGCCCGCTCGTGGGCGGCAATCCGTTCGAAGCCCACCTCGCGCACGTAGTCCACCGCGGCGATCACGCCCGCCAGCGACTCCAGCGGCAGCGTCCCCAGCTCCCAGCTCGCCGGCGGGTCGGCCGGGGAGGTGGCCAGCCGGTCGGGCGCCACTTCAGCGAGCAGCGCCGGGGTCGAGCACAGGATCCCCACGTGCGGGCCAAACCACTTATAGGCCGAGCACGCCAGTACGTCGATTCCGAGCTCGGCGATGTCGAGCGGCCGGTGCGGGGCGGCGGCGACGGCGTCGACGAACACCCGCGCGCCGACCGAGCGGGCGCGCTGCACCACGGGCGCGAGGTCGTTGAGCGTGCCCAGCGCGTTGGATGCGGCGCCGATCGCTACCCATCGCGTGCGCTCGTCGATCGTCTCGATCACGCTGCGTCCGTCGAGCTCGAGCGTCTCCGGGTTGAGGTCGACGAGCGCGAACTCGGCCCCGGAGCGCTCGGCGGCGATCGCCCACGGTCGCACATTGGCGTCGTGCTCCAGGCGGGTCGAGACGATCCGGTCCCCGGGGCCGAGCTTGGTCTCGAGCGTATGCGTCAGGCGGAACGTCAGCGCGGTCATGCTGGGGCCGAACACGACCCCGTCCGACGACGCGCCGAACAGCTCGCCCACGCGCCGGCGGGCGGTCGCGACCAGCTCGGTGGTGGCCTCAGACGCCCGGTAGCGGCCGAACATGTTCGCGGTGTCTCCCGACGCCATGTACTCCTGCATCGCCGCGATCGACGTATCGACCGGCTGCGTGCCCGAAGGGGCGTCGGCCCTGACCCAGCCGTCGGCCAGCCCGGGAAACCGTGAGCGGTTGAGCCCGTCCGTGCGCACGTCGGCGCTCAAGCTATATGCAGATGGCCGTAGCGGGCGGTCACGCGAACGGACCGTACAGCGCGGCCCAGTACAGGAGCATGATCGTTTTGCCGTCGGCGATCCTGCCGTCGGCGACCATCTCGAGCGCCTCGGCGAAGGGAAGCTCGACGATCTCGATGTCCTCGCCGTCGGACTGCAGCCCGCCGCCGTCGCCGGTACGGTCGGCCGGCGTGTAGGGAGCGGGGTAGAAGTGCAACCGCTCCGTGACCGACCCGGGGCTCATGTACACGTCGAACACGTGGTGCAGGTCGCCGATCGTCACGCCGAGCTCCTCGCTGGTCTCGCGGCGGATCGCGGTCTCGGGGTCGTCGTCGTCGAGCAGTCCGGCGGCCGTCTCGATCAGCATGCCATCGGAGTGATCGTTGACGTAGGCCGGGAACCGGAACTGGCGGGTTAGCAACACGGTCTCGCGGCCGGCGTCGTACAGCAAGATCGTGGCGCCGTTGCCGCGGTCATACGTCTCCCGCTGCTGGGTCTCCCAGTGTCCGTCGGCGCGACGGTAGTCGTAGGTGGTGCGACGCAGGACGTGCCAGCCGTCGGAAGTCACCTCGACATCGCGGATCACGACGTTCGGGTTGCGAGCGAGGCGGCGGCCGACCTGATCGAGGCCGGTGCGCCCTCTGCCGTCGGGGACGTCGACACCTCGGCGATCGGACGCTGCGGTGGCTGGGCGATCGTGTCCGGGCATCTCGTCGGGGCGATGGTACGTCGTCGGCGCCGGCCGCGGATCAGGGGTGGATGTCAGGGGATCTGCCCGATGTGGGGGCTTCACCCGATGCCCAGGATGGGCGTCATCGCATATCGCTACAGGAGGCCAGCATGTCTTTGATCGAGATCAAGCACAACGGGAACCGGAACACCACCGCGACTGTGCCCGATGAGTCCGCGGTCGGCGAGCTTCGCCAGGCGATCCGCGGAGAGGTCTTCGCTCCCGCGGACGCCGGCTACGGTGAGGCCGCACGGGTCTGGAACGGAGCGCATGTGGGCCGCCCGGCGGTGATCGTGCGCTGCAGGGGTGCCGCGGACGTGATTGAGGCGGTCAGCTTCGCCCGAATCCACGGCCTTCAGATCGCGGTCCGCGGCGGTGGGCACAGCATCGCCGGCTTCTCCACCAACGTCGGCGGGATCGTGATCGATCTGTCGGCGATGAACGACGTCCGGGTCGACACCACCACCCGCTGGGCGACGGTCGGCGGTGGCGCGGTGTGGGCCGACGTCGACCACGAGACTCAGGCCCACGGCCTGGCCACGACCGGCGGGCTGGTGTCGACCACCGGGGTCGCGGGGTTCACGCTGGGTGGCGGCATCGGCTGGCTGATGCGCAAGCACGGCCTCGCCTGCGACAACCTGATCAGCGCCGACGTCGTCACCGCCGACGGCCGGCTGGTGCACGCGAGCCCGAGCGAGAACCAGGATTTGTTCTGGGGGCTGCGGGGCGGCGGCGGCAACTTCGGGATCGTGACCCAGTTCGAGTTCGAGCTGCACCCGGTCGGGCCGATCGTTTACGCCGGACCGATCTTCTACTCCGCCGACGCCGACGGCGACCTGCTCAGGCGGTTTCGGGCGTGGGCGCCGGATGCCCCGGACAACGTGACCGCGCTCGTCGACCTGACCACCGCACCGCCGCTTCCGGTGATCCCGGAGGAGTGGCACGATAAGCAGGTCGCCGCGTTCATCACAATGGCCGCCGGGCCGGTCGAGGAGGCCGAAGCCCACGTGCACGGTTTCCGCGAGGTCGCCGAGCCGGTCGCGGACCTGCTGGGACCGATGCCCTACACGGCGATGCAGACGCTGATCGACCCGCTGTGGCCGCAGGGCACCCACGCCTACTTCAAGGCGACCAATCTCGCCCGGCTCGACGACGAACTGATCGAACGGCTGTGCGAGCTGCACCGGCAGGCGCCGGGGCCGCAATGCGAAATCCACGTCCACCAGATGGGCGGTGCCGTCGCCCGGGTCGGCGACGATGAGTCCGCGTTCGCCGAGCGATCGATGCCGTACGTGCTCAACGCTGTGACCGGCTGGCAGGACCCCGCGGCGGCCGAGGCGCACGTCGCGTGGGCGCGAGCGGTGATCGACGCAGCATCCGACGCGTCGACCGGCCGGGCGTACGTCAACTTCCTCGGCGACGGGGATGCGGCCGGGTCGGCGTACGGCTCTGACACCTACGAGCGCCTCGTCGAGCTCAAGAGCGAGTACGACCCGACGAACGCGTTCGCGCTCAACCAGAACATCCCGCCGCGGATGGAGCCCTGAGCGATGGGGGGCACCAAGGGGGCGCTCGGCGGCCCGGACAGACCGGTCATCCTCGTCGTCTCCTGCGACCAGCGTGTCCGCCGGACGCTTCAGCACGATCTGGATCTCCGATTCGGAACCGAGACCCGGGTGGCGGGCGCGAACGGAGCTCGCGCCGGCCTCGAAGAGCTGGGCTCGCTCGCGGGCGCCGGAGCGCCGGTCGCGTTGCTGATCGCCGACGAGCAGCTGGAGGAGACCTCCGGCGTCGAGTTCCTCGCCGACGCCCACAAGCTGTACCCGAGAGCCAAGCGCGTGCTGCTCGTCGAGCGCGACTACACCGCGGCGAATCCGATCGTGCCCGCGATGATGCTCGGGCAGATCGACTACCACCTGGTCAAGCCGTGGGTCCCCGACGGGGGCCTGTATCTCGCGATCAGCGAGTTCCTCAGCAGCTGGGCCCGGACCGAGGCCGAGGGCTTCTCGATGTTCCGGATCGCCGCTTCGCGCAACAGCCGTCGCGCGGTCGAGATCCGCGATCTGCTGACCCGGTTCAACACGCCGTTCAGCTGCCATCTGCCGGACTCCGCGGAGGGCGCCGCGCTGCTGGACGAGGCCGGCCCCGGATCCTCGGGCGGACCGACGGTGGTCCGGCACGACGGGCGGACGCTGATCGACCCGTCGGACGCGGACCTGATCGGGGCGATCGGCGGCTCCACCAGCGTCAGCGACAGGATCTACGACATCGCGATCGTCGGCGCCGGCCCGGCCGGGCTGTCGGCGGCGATCTACGCGGCGTCCGAAGGGCTCGACACGGTCGTGCTGGAGCGCCAGATCTCCGGCGGCCAGGCGGGCTCCAGCTCCCGGCTTCGCAACGTCCCGGGCTTCACCTGGGGAATCGGCGGCCACGAGCTCTGCTACCGCGCCTGCGAGCAGGCATGGTTGCTCGGGGCCAACCTCGTGTTCGCGCGCGAGGTCACTTCGCTGAGTACGCGCGGCCCCGATCCGATCGTGCGGCTCGCCGGCGGGGAGTCGGTCGGCGCTCGCGCGGTGGTGCTGGCGATGGGCGTGTCGTGGCGCAGGCTCGGAATCGCTGCACTCGAGGCGCTCGTCGGCGCGGGCGTGTTCTACGGGGCCACGGTCAGCGAGGCCCGGGCGATGAGCGAGCGCCGCGTGTCCGTCGTCGGCGGCGGCAACGCGGCCGGCCAGGCGGCGGTGCACCTGTCCCATTACGCCGAGCAGGTCACGCTGCTCGTCCGCGCCGGCTCGCTGCGCTAAAGCATGTCCGAGTACCTGATCGCCGAGCTCGGCGCGCGGCCCAACGTCTCGGTGATGCTGGGGGTGGAGCTGGTCGGCGGGGACGGCAACGAGCGCCTGGCGGGCGTGACCGTCTGCGACTGCGCGACCGGCGACTCCCGCCGCATTGCCTGCGATGGCCTGTTCGTGATGATCGGCGCCGAGGCGCACACCGGGTGGTTGGCGGGCGCCGTGGACCGCGACGAGCGTGGATTCATCCTCACCGGCCCCGATCTCGTCACCGACGACCGGCCGCCGGGCGCATCCGCACGAGCGCCGATGCTGCTCGAGACCAGCGCCCCCGGCGTGTTCGCCGCGGGCGACGTCCGCCACGGCTCGATCAAGCGCGTCACCACCGCGATGGGCGAGGGCGCCACGGTCGTGCACCTGGTCCATCGCCATCTTGAGCATCAGCCCGCGCGGGCGGTCAGCTCGGCACCCCTGCCAGCACCTCGGGCAGCTGTCGTCGGGAGGACACGTTGAGCTTGCGAAACGCCCGTCCGAGGTGCGTCTCGACCGTCTTCTCGGTGACGAACAGCTGCTGAGCGATCTCGCGATTGGTGCCGCCGCCGGCCGCCAGCTCGACCACCCGCCGTTCGCTCGGGGTCAGCGACTCTGCGCCGGACTCGTCGACCGTGCGCGGCCGCACGCCGACGGCTGCCAGCTCTGCGTTTGCCCGGCCCTCCACCGCCCGCGCCCCGCACTTGGCCGCGATCACCAGCGCTTCGAGCAGCGGCTCGCGCGCCGCGGTGCGCTGTCCCGATGCGCGCAACGCCGCGCCGACATCGACCAGCACGCGGGCATGCTCCAACCGAGCCTCCGAGCCCGCCAGCACCTCGGCAGCCGCCCGCAGCCGCTCCAGCCGAGCTCCGGCCGGGCCCACCAGCGCCTGCGCCCGCAGCGCGATCCCGATCGCCCGGGGCGCACCGAACGATCGTGCCCGCGCCAGCTCCTCGTCGGCGAGCGCGCGAGCCTCGCCGTGGCGGCCCAGCTCGGCGAGCGAGAGCGCTGCCGCCGAGCGCCACGCGAGCGCCGCCGGGTTCTCTCCGCCGAGCGCCGGGTGGTGGATCGCGCAGGCGCGAAACTCCTCGACGGCTGCCTCGTGGTTGCCGGCGGCGGCGCGCAGCAGACCCGAGGCGTAGCGAAGCTGCGTGCTCGGCGAGAACTCCGTGTCGTAGCTGATGCCGGCGCGATCGATCAGCCGGCGCAGCGATTCCGGCGGCTCGTCGCGATCCAGCCCGGCCAGCACCGCGGCGGCCACGGCGAGGACCACGAACTCGGTGCCAAACAGGTCGGGCAGCAGCTCGATCGCGCCGGCAGCGTCCGCCTGAGCGGAGAGAAGGTCGCCGCTTCGCACACAGACGAACGCGCGTAGCGAGGAGATCGTCGCGACCGTCAACGCGACCCCATGCTCCCGCGCTCGGACGAGAATGTCGTCGATCCCGCGGAGCGCCGACGCGAGCTGATCGGTGGTCGCGAGCACCGCCAGCGCGACGATTGACCAGACCTCGCCGCGGTGAGGCTCGATCGGCAGCCCGGCCGCGATCGCGCGGCGCGCATAGTCGGCGGCGGCCGCGGCCGAGCGCACGTACATCAGCTCATCCATCGCCAGCGTCGCCAGCGTGGTGGCCTGGACCACATCGGTCGCCGGGCCACCGGGATCGCGGAGCGCCGCGATCGTCTGATCGGCCGCGCGTCGGGCCGATGCCGACGTGTAGCTCGCTCCCAGCAGGGCGACGTCGAGTTGCGCCCGTGCCGCCTCGCCGACCGGGATTCGCTGCTGCGCGGTGTGCAGGACCGCGGCGGCGTCCGCGGCCCGGCCGGCGAACACCAGGATCCCGCTGAGCTCGATTGCCGCCGCCGCGACCTCCCGGTGATCATCACCCCGCTCGACGATCTCAGACAGCGGAGCGACGGCGTCCGGCGCACCCGCGCGCGCCCGCGCCTGCCCGAGCGCAAGCACTACCGCGGGCCGGTCGCCGTCAGCGGGCGGCTCGTCCAGCGCGCGGGCGAGCATCGCGGCGGCGCCGGCGGCGTCGCCGAGCGCGAGCGCGGCCGTGGCCGCCTCGCGCAGCAGGGTCACCGCATCCTGGTCGTTGGCCGGTTCGGTGTGCATCACGTGCGCCGCCACCTGACCCGCGGGCGCACCACGAGCGCTCAGGGCCTTTGAAGCCGCGCAGTGGAGGCGCTCCCTCTCCGCCGCCGACAGGTCTCCGTAGATCGCGGCGCGCAGAATCGGGTGCGTGAAGCGCACCGTGCCGCCGGGCTCGATCACCCCGGCGGACACCAGTGAGGCCATCGCCTGCTCCGGCTCGGCGCCGGCCAGTCCCGCCAGACGCGCCGCGTCACCGACCTGAGCTCGATCTCCGAGCACGCTGAGCGCGCGGGCGAGCGTCGCCGCCTGCGGGGCGAGCCGCGCCAGCCGCAGCAGCACCGCGTTGGCCACGCCGCGAGGGACGATCGCGGTGACCTCGGCGGACGCGCCGGACGTCGGATCGAATCCGCGGGCCGCGACCTCGTCGAGCAGCTCCCCGAGCAGGAACGGGTTGCCGCCTGTGGCCTCGATGCACTCCCTGACGAACCGGGGCGAAGCCTCGGCGCGCAATCGGGCAGCGATCACCGCCGCGACCGCCTCGGACGTCAGCGGCGAAGGGCGCAGCACCCCGGTGGCGGCGTCGGTGACGATCGAGGCTGCCTCGGGCGTCTGCGCCGGATCGAGTGGCCGGGTGGCGAGAATCAGTGCCAGCGGCTGTCCGGCGAGCCGGCGTGCGATGAATGCCAGCGCCCGGGCAGATGGCGCATCGCACCACTGAAGGTCGTCGACCAACAGCACCAGCGGCGAGTCCGCCGACAGGTTGCAGGCCAGCCAGTACAGGCCGTGTTGCCATGCGTATCCGGGATCGCTCGGCATCAGGCCCGCGACCGAGTCGCGGTTGATCGGCGGCGCTCCGGCGAGCACGTCGGCCGCCAGCGCGGCCGCTCCGGCGAGCCACCGCTCGCGTTCGTCGGCGTCGGCCTCGGCCAGAGCTCGCTCGAACAGCTGCCGGACGACCCCGAACGGGAATCCCTGCTCGAGCTCGGTGGCGCGGGCATCGAGCAGGCGCAGCCCGAGTCCCGGTGCGCGTCCACGGGCCTCGTCCAGCAGCCGTGACTTGCCGATCCCGGCCGGACCCTCGATCGCCAACACCTGGCCGTCGCGGCGGCCCGCTGCGCGCAGCAGCGCTCGAACGCGGTCGAGTTCCTGCTCGCGCTCGAGCAGCGCGACCGGCTGGCCAGCCCCGTGTTGATCCATGCGCCTTTGTCGATCGTAAGGCGCGCGCCGGCCCCGATGCAATGTTCGGGGGGCGATGTCGGGGGACATGCCCGATGTGCGAACGGGCGACCGACTGGACGATCGTCGCATGACAAATCTTCCCGACGAGGAGCACAGCCATGTCGTTGATCCAGGTCCAGGTGATCCGTGGCGTCTTCACAGCCCAGCAGAAGCAGCAGATCATCGAGCGCCTGACCGAGGCGATGATCGAGGTCGAGGGCCAGCACATGCGCCCGTACACCTGGTGCGTGTTGCAGGAGGTCTGCAGCGGCGACTGGGGAATTGGCGGCCACGTGGTGTGCGGCAGACGACGTCAGGGCACTCGCACAGGGTTGACCGAATCCGGCCGCGTGCTCGCGGTCGCCAGCTTCGGTACGTTGCTGGTGCTCGCGACGTTCAGCGCATACGTGGTCGCCGCCCAAGCCAGCGCGACGGCGCTGCACGCCGGTCCCGCCGCGCACGCATGGGCGCTCAGCGGCATGAGCATCGGCCTCGCCGCGGTGCTGCTCACGGCAGGCACGCTCGCCGACAACGTCGGCTACCGGCGCGTGTTGATCGGGAGCTCGGCGCTGCTCGCGGCTGCCGGCTTCGTCGGAGCGCTCGCTCCGACGATCGCGGTGCTGATCGGCGCCCGCGCGCTTCAGGGCGTCGGCGGCGCCGGCGTGCTCGCGGCCAGCCTCGGCTCGATCGGCAGGACGATTCAGCCGGGACCCGCCCGCGCTCGTGCGACCGGCGCGTGGGGAGCCGCCGTCGGCGCGGGGATCGCGATCGGGCCACTCGCCGCGGCGGCGCTAGCGGAACTTGGCGGCTGGCGCAGTGGATTCTGGGTCGAGGGCGCGGCCGCGGTCGCAGTCATGGCCGCGGCGACGACCCTGGCCGAACCGCGACCGGCCGCGTCCCGGACCCACGATCTGCCCGCGGCGATCACACTCGCCGCCGGCACGGCGCTGCTCACCGCCGGGTTCGTAGAGGCCCGGCACGGGTGGCTGCGACCGCAGACCGCGGTCGCGCTCGGCGCCGCGCTGGCGCTGCTGGCGGCGTTCGGCGCGATCGAGCTGACCCGGCGGCGGCCGATGGTCGACCCTCGCCTGTTCCGTGATGCGCGGTTTCAGGCATCGACCAGCGGAGCGCTGTTCACCGGTCTGGCGATCGTCGGCCTGATGAGCTTTGCGCCCGCGCTGATGCAGGGGCCGTTGCGCGTCTCCGTCCTCGGGAGTGCCGGTCTGCTCGCGGCCTGGTCGGCCACCAGCATGGTCGTGGCGTTCGCGGTGCGCTCGCTCCCCGGGCGGCCGACCACCGAGACCCGGCTGGCGATCGGCCTGGCGATCGTCGCGGTCGGCGAGGCCGGGCTCACCGGGATCCACGCCGAATCGAGCTGGCTGCGGCTGCTGCCGGGCCTGATCGTCGCCGGGATCGGCAGCGGGGTCGCCAACGCGGCGCTGGGCCGGCTCGCGGTCGAGTCGGTGCCGCCGGACCGGGCCGGGATGGGCAGCGGGGCCAATAACACCGCGCGGTATCTCGGCGGCGCGGCCGGGGTCGCCCTGGTGATCAGCATCGCGTCCGCGGGAGGCCGCCAGCTGGTGGCGGGTTGGAACACGGCCGCGGCCGTGTCGGCGGGCCTGTGCGCGCTCGGCGCGTTGATCGTCGCGGGTTGTCGCCGGCGGCGAGCGGTGACGGTCTCTAGGACTCGGGCTGGTAGCGAAGACCGTCGAGCGCGATCCGGAGGATGTGCTCGACCTGGGCCGGATCGCTGGACGGGATCTTGGCGATGCCGCCGACCAGCTGCATGACGTCTGAGAACTCGACGTCGGAGCGGACGGCGCCGGCCGCCTGGGCGCGGGCGAGCAGTGGCTCGCCGGCGGCGAACAGCGAGGCGCGGCAGGTCTGGAACAGCGCCGCGTCCTGATCGAGGTAGTCGAGCAGCTCGTGAGCCAGCGCCCGCTTGGTCGCGAGATAGCCGATCAGACGCTCGAACCAGCTCTGCAGCGCCTCCCATGGATCGCCGCCGTCGAGCTCCTCGGCCGAGCGGCAGATGGCCTCGACCTCGTTGAGGTAGAGCGCCTCCAGCAGCGCCTGGCGGTTCGGGAAGTGGCGGTACAGCGTGCCGATCCCGACCCCCGCGCGGCGGGCGATCTCCTCGAGCGCGGTCGACTCCCCACCCTCGGCAAAGGCCTCGCGCGCGGCCGCCAGCACCTTGTCGTAATTGCGCCGTGCGTCCGCCCGCTTGGGGCGGGTGAGCAAGGTCTGTGCGAACGCTTCTGTGGTGTTCATCTAAATTGTGGTTGACAAACGGAGGGAGCCTCCGTATAGTTTCGGAGGGTGCCTCCAGTTATTTCGGAGGCGTCCTCCACTTTAGCGCCACATTGATCAATCGACAAGTTGGGACCTGAATGACCCTCGCTTCTTCGCAAACCCTCTCATCGGACCGCCGCCGGTGGACGGCATTGATCGTCGTCTGCTTGGCGCAGCTGATGGTTGTGCTCGACGTCACGATCGTGAACGTCGCACTCCCCTCGATCCAGCACGACCTGCACTTCAGCCAGGCCAACCTCACCTGGGTCGTCAACGCCTTCCTGGTCACGTTCGGGAGCCTGCTGCTCTTGTTCGGCCGAATCGGCGATCTCGTCGGACGCAAGCGCGTGTTCCTCGCGGGCGTTATCGTCTTCACCGCGGCCTCGCTGCTGTGCGGCATCGCTCCGAGCCAGGGCGCGTTGATCGCGGCTCGGTTCGTGCAGGGCATCGGTGCGGCCGCGCAGGCCTCCGTGATCCTCGCGATCATCATCACCGAGTTCCCCAAGCCCAGCGAGCGCGCTCGCGCGATGAGCGCCTACGTGTTCGTGTCGGTCGCGGGCGGCTCGCTCGGACTGCTCGCCGGCGGCGTGCTCACGGAGGCGCTCAGCTGGCACTGGGTGTTCTTCGTGAACATCCCGATCGGCTTGATGACGCTCGCGCTCGGTCAGTTCCTGATCCCGGCCGACGAAGGGCTCGGACTCGGGCACGGAGTCGACTGGATCGGCTCCGCGCTCGTCACCGCTTCGCTGATGAGCGCCATCTACGCGATCATCCAGGCCACCAGCCACGGCTGGCTATCCGCGCCGGTACTCGGCATCGGCGGCCTCGCCGTGGCGCTGATGGCTGCGTTCCTCGCCCTCGAGGCGCGAATCGAGAACCCGATCATGCCGCTGCGGATCCTGCGTCTGCGCGGGCTGGTCAACGCCAGCCTCGTCAGAGGGTTCCTCGTGACCGGTATGTACTCGACGTTCTTCCTCGGAACCCTGTACCTCGAGCACATCCGCCACTACAGCTCGCTGCAGACCGGGGCGGCGTTCCTACCCTGGACGCTGACGGTGGCTGTCCTCTCGCAAGGGATCACCGCGCGTCTGGTCAATCGGTTCGGGCCGTTCGCGGTCCTGACCTCCGGGATGGCGAGCGCGGTCGTAGGCCTGCTCCTGTTCAGCACGGTGGGCCCGGACACCGCTTTCTTCCCCACGATCTTCCTCGCCTGCTTCGCGATCGGCCTGGGAATCGGCACCGCGTTCATGCCACTGCTGACGATCGCGATGGCCGACGTCCCACCCGCCGACTCCGGGCTGGGCTCGGGAATCACCAACGTCTCCCAGCAGATCAGCGGCGCGCTCGGGCTGGCCGTCCTCAGCACGATCGCCGCGAACCACACGAAGGGACTTGTGTCCGCCCACCACGGCCTGACCGACTCGCTGATCAGCGGCTACCACATCGCCTTCCTCAGCGGGGCAGCGGTCATCGTCGCCGGGATCGCCGTGGCGTTCGTGCTGCTCGCGCCGCGCAGCTCGCAGTCCGAGCTGCACGTGGCCGAGGCCTCGGCCGCCAGCGACATCGAGACCGTCCCCGCCAACCTCGACATCGAGAGAAACGCCGCATGAGACACGACAATCGCCCCCGCCCCCACACCACCACGGCACAGCCGACCGGTCGCCGCTCACTGCGTACCGAGCGGCGAGCCGGCGCGCGAGCCAGCACTCAGCTGATCTCCGACGCCGTCATCGCCAGCTACATCCACGACATCTCCCAGCGCCACCGCGACGGAGCGCCGTCGTCAGGCCGCGGCCTGCCGCGAGCGCACCCGTAAGCCCCAGGCCTTGACCGGTGCCAACCCCCGCCGATAGCATCCGCCCCGCGCCGTCACGTACGACGGCCGGGGCCGATGAGATCAAGGATTGCGCTAATCGCTGTGACAGCCGCCGTGGCGGCCATGCCGGCGATCGCCACGGCCGCATCACCGACGGTCAAGTTCACGGTCGCCAGCGGCGGCGTGTCGTGCGTGATGAAGTCCGCCTCGGTCTCCTGCCAGGGCGCGAGTTCATCGCGCACGGTGTCCGCGACGCTCGGCCCCGGCGGGCAGGTCGCGACCTGCGGCAGGCCCCAGGGCGCGTCTCCAAGTTGCCTGAAGTGGCCCGGGGCTGCCTACGGGAACGTGTTCATCCGCCAGCCCGAACCCAAGGTCGGCCCGTTTGCCTGCATCCCGATCGGGTTGTGGCCCCGTGCCAAGGGCGCCGTGTGCACGGTGCTCAACAGTGGCAAGGGCTTCCGAATCAGCCCGGGGATAGTGGCCAGGGTCAACCAGAACCCACCCGGGCCCCATCCCCCATGCACGCGCGCCGCGCTGACCGACGCGCTGAAGCGCGCGTTCCACAAACGCTCGCTAGCTCCGAGCTACCTGACCAAGGGGTGGCAGTGCGTCGGCAACTACGCCCGCGCTGACTACATCGACGTGCACGCCGGCACGGGCGACGACATCACCGTTGTGTTCCGCGGCAAGGGGCGCCGATGGGAGCTCGTGGGGCGCGGGCAGGTCTGCGAGAGCGGCGAGCTTCCCGCCGCGATCTACATCGCCTGCACGGTGAACTAGACCGCCGGTCGGGTTCGGTGCCGCGTCTGACTGGGCTGCGCGCGGCCCGCTGCGGTGATTTGACGACCTGGAGGCGGCGGATTAGGATCATGTCTCTGGTCGGACGCGCTGCGACCAGGACAGATGGGGGGTGCACATCAAACGAGCGCTGATAGTCGGGGCAGTGGCCGTATTTCTTACCGCCAGCTCTGCCCTCGCTCGCCGTGATCGGCCGCTCGCCGGCGTCGGGCCGGTCGGGGTCGGGACAACTCTGGTCGGTCACGCCGGACCGGTCAGCAGCATCGCGTTCAGTCCCAACGGGCACGCCCTCGCCGCCGCCACCGAAAACGGGACGGTTCAATTGTGGGACATCCGCCGCGGCAGTTTGGTCGGGACGCTCAGAGGCCTCGTCCACATCGTCGATAGTGTCGCGTTCAGCCCAAATGGACGCACGGTTGCGGCTGGAAGCAGAGGTGGCGTGGTTCGTTTGTGGGACGCGCCAACCCGCAGGCAGCTCGGAGCCGCGCTCAAGGCTCACTCCGGCTCGGTCTACAGCGTGGTGTTCAGCCCGAATGGACACACACTCGCGGCTGCGAGCGCCAGCGGGACGGTCCAGTTGTGGGGCGTGAACAACCATCGACTGCTTGGACAGCTCAACAATCATGCCGGCGCGATCACCAGCCTGGTGTTCAGCCCCAATGGGCGCACCCTCGTCGCCGGTGACGTCCAAGGAACCGTCGTGTTGTGGGAGGTGCAACACCGCCGCCGGCTCGGAGTGCCGCTGCAGACCCATCATCTTGTGAACAGCGTTGCCTACGGCCCCGACGGTCGGACTCTCGCCGTCGGAAATGGCGACCGCGGGACGGTCGGTCTGTGGGACGCGCAAAGCCAGCGTTTGGTCCGGACGCTGCGCACCGGCAATAGTGGCCCCGTCAACAGTGTCGCGTTCGCTCCCCACAAACGGATTCTCGCCACCGGCAGCGGCACCGGGACCGTCCAGCTGTGGGGTCTGCCAGCCGGCAACCAGCTCGAGACGCTAGACGGCGGCACCGGCCCCGTCTTTAGCGTGGCGTTCAGCCCCGACGGGCGGACACTCGCCGCCGGCGGGTTCTACGGAACGATCAGAGTGTGGCCAGCAAGGACGTAGGACACCCGCTCACCGCCGCTCGCGACGATCACCACGGCAGGCGCGGCCCGCCCGCGACACTGATGACCGCTACGCGGAGCGCGTGGCGGCCGGCATCCCCTCTGAGTTGGTGCGGCGCCTCCTGGTATGCAACTCTGTCTGAGCGCATGTGCCCCTTAGGCGGTGACGATGGCAATACCGTTGATGTCGACTGGATCGCGGCGCACGTCGGTGATCCTGGGGTCCGGTTGGTTGAGGTCGATGTCACTCGCGCTGCCTACGACGAGGGCCACCTCCCGGGTGCGGTCCTGTGGAACGCCTACACGGATCTGCGCGATGAGAGCTACAGACCCGTCGCGCTGGGGGAGCTCGAGCGTTTGCTCTCCGGGTCGGGCATTTGGCCTGAGACGTGCGTAGTCGTTTACGGTTACAGCGCCCCGCTTGGTTTCTGGCTGCTAAAGGCGCACGGCCACGAGGACGTGCGAATACTGATGGGTCCGCGCGACCAGTGGGCGCAAGCGGGGCACGAGTGGAGCACAGAGGTGCCCGAACCAGCCGCCAGCGCCCATCCCCCGGTGGTCGCGAACGCCGAATTGCACGCTTCCCGCGAGGCGGTGCAAGACGCAATCGACGACCCGGCGCAGATCCTGTTGGACGTCCGCGCCACACCCGAGTACAGCGGAGAGTTCTTCTGGCCGTCGGGGGCCACGGCGGACGCGGGGCGCGCGGGCCATCTCCCGGGTGCTGTCAGCGTTCCGATCGACTTGCTCCGCACCGAGGGCGGAACCCTCAGGGATCCGGAGGAGTTGCGCCGCATATTCGAGCAGGCCGGGGTGACCAAGGACAAGGCAGTGATCACCTACTGCACGATCGGCAACAGGGCAAGCGAGGCGTGGTTCGCGCTCAAGTACCTGCTCGGGTACCCCGACGCGCGGGTCTACTACGGCTCCTGGGTCGAGTGGGGAAAGGCGACCGACACGCCAATCGAGAATTAGGCTGCTGGGTCCTGTAGCTTCGCCCGGCGGCGTTGAGCACCGAGTTGGGCTGGCGCGCCTGCGGGCGCGCTGCCTTCTCCGGGGCATCCCCGGGGATGTGACGGTAGGTCGTTCAGTGCATCGCGAGCCCTCGGGTGCATCCCACGGGAGGCACGTCCGGGCACGCACGACGAGAGCAGTCGGGGCTCGACGCCGCAATCATTGCCGTCGTGTATGACAGCGACGTCAGACGTGCCCTGGCCGAGGAGCTGGCCGACGCGTTCCTCGATGGACCATGGAGAGCCGAGGCGCTCGCCGAGCGGGGGTCGGGGAGCCTCGACCGCTGGCCCGACTGGATGGATGCGCTGGCATTCGCGGCGGCGGCGTTTGATCGGACGGCGCCTGTGGACCGACGGGCTGACCTGGTTCGTCTGATCGAGGCTTTTCTGCGTGACCGCGTAGCCGGCGCCGACAGCGACCGACAGTCGCCGCAGATCCTTCGACACCTGCGGCCACAGCGTCCGGCGCTGGTGCACGACTGGCCGGTCGCCCGGATCCAATCGGTCGCCTCGCTGGCGGAGCGTCTGGAGCTGAGCGCGGGGCAGCTCGCGTGGCTCGCCGACGTGCGTGGCATCGAGCGGACCGTCGACCGAGAGCAGCTGCGCAACTACCGCTATCGCTGGATGCCCCGGCGCAGCGGCCTGCCGCGCCTGATTGAGGCCCCGAAGGCGAGGCTGAAGGAGATTCAACGCTGGGTGCTGCACGAGATTCTCGATGCAGCCCCACCGCACGTCGCTGCGCACGGCTTTACCCGCGGGCGTTCGGCGCTCACCCACGCGGCCGTGCACACCGGCCGGGCTGTCGTCCTGCGAATCGATCTGCGCGACTTCTTCGCGTCGGTGTCGGCAGCTCGCGTGTACGGGATCTTCCGCACGCTCGGATACAACCGCAGCCTCGCGCACACGCTCACCGGTCTGTGCACCAACACCATCCCGACGACCGTCTGGAACGCAGCAGACCGCCCGCAACAGCCGCAACTCATCCAACCCCACTTCTGGCTGGGGCGAGCGCTCGCCACGCCCCACCTGCCCCAGGGTGCTCCAACATCGCCCGCCCTGGCCAACCTCGCCGCGTTCGGGCTCGATCGCCGGCTAAGCGGCCTGGGCAGCGCGTTTGACCTGACCTACTCCCGCTACGCCGACGACCTCGTGTTCTCTGGGCAGCGGCTGACTCACCGCGCCAACCAGACCGTGTTGGAGATGGCCGGTCGCATCGTCGACGAGGAGGGCTTCCGAATCAACCACGACAAGTCGAGCCTGCGCACCGCCGCGCAACGCCAGCTCGTCGGCGGCGTCGTCGTCAACGCGCACGCGAACATCCCGCGCCCCGAGTACGACCGCCTCAAGGCCATCCTGCACCGCATCGCCCTCGACGGCCCGTACGCCTACGACCCTGGCCGATCAGTCGACTTACGCGCCCACCTGCGAGGACAGGTCGCGTGGGTCAACGCGGTAAACCCGCGACGCGGTAAAAAGCTTCACCGGCTCCTGGCCACCATCAACTGGGACCCGACCAGCCGAACCGACCCATAGTCCCACCACCGATCAGCGCGGCAGTCGCGGAGCACCTCGAGGTGGGCCAGGATGCTGTCAGGCCGTGGTGTCGGCCAAGAGTTGCGCGAGCGTTTCCTCCAGGGTCGGTGTGAGCGCGATTTCGCTGGCGAGCCGGCCCGCCGCTCGACGATGGCTCGGCTCGCCGAGGGCCGACTCAATCGCTCGCCGCAGGGCCGCCGCGGCAGACGACGAGCCGGGCGCCGCCGCTACGGTGCTGCGATCTTCTTGCACTCTGCCTCGGCAGAGTGCTTGAGCGAGGAGATCGGGATATTCCCTGCGGCGGTGAGGCAGGCCTGCTCGGCCTTGTGGAGCGCGGCGCTCACGTTCGCGTTGCTCGTGCTGATGTGATTGCAGGCCTGTTCGGCGGTCGACCGCGCGGTCGAGTTCTGAATCTCCTTGGTGGCGTCGAGGCACTTCTGCTTGGCGGCCGCGACGCCGCTTCCGGAGGCGGTCGACGAGGTCGTCGAGGTCGACGATGACGAGGAGTTGCTCGAACTGCCGCACGCGCTGACAGCGGTCGCGGCGACGACGAGCAATACGAGGAACAGCGGGCGATGAAGAGTCATGCTGCCATGATCGCGCAGTCGGCCACGGATTGGCGAACGGCCCGCTGGAATGGGTCGGTCCAGCATGTCGCCGGCGGCGAAGAACTACGGTCCCTGACATGGCACTCCGCCAGCGTCTCACCGGATTGCGGCGCCGGCACGGTGCAAGAACGCTCTTGGGGCCCCCTGATGTGAGTGCCGTCGTCCGTCCTCAGGGCTTCGTCTTAGTCGCCTTTGCCTTCCTGGTGGTGATGGTCGGCACGACGCTGCCGACGCCGCTGTATCCGCTCTACGAGGCCGAGTTCGGCTTCTCCGGACTCGTCGTAACCGTGATCTTCGCCGCCTATGCAGTCGGCGTGATCGCTGCCCTGGTGCTGTTTGGCGATCTGTCTGATCGCATCGGCCGCAAACGAACGCTGCTGCCCGGGCTCGGGTTTGCTGCCCTCAGCGCCGTCTGCTTTCTCTTCGCTCATGGGCTTGCGCTCTTGTTGGTCGGCCGTGTCGTGTCGGGACTGAGCGCTGGAATCTTCAGCGGCACCGCGACCGCGACGCTCGTGGATCTCGCTCCGGACGGCGACCGCGACCGCGCGTCGCTGGTGGCGACGGTTGTCAACATGGGCGGCCTGGGCGTCGGCGTGTTGCTCGGCGGCGTGCTCGCTCAGTGGCTGCCTGACCCGATCAGGCTGGTGTTCTTCGTACACCTGGCGCTGGTAGCGCTGGCGGCGCTCGGCCTGGCGGGCGTGACCGAACCGGTACAGGACCGGGGGCGTTTACGTATCCGCCCTCAGGGCCTGGCGGTCCCGCGCGAGGTCCGCGCGGTGTTCATACGTGCGAGCCTTGCCGCGTTCGCGGGCTTCGCGGTCGCCGGATTGTTCTCCGCCGTCGCTGGGGTGTTCCTCGCAAAGGTGCTGGGCATCACCAACCTGGCGTTGATCGCGGGCGTGGTCTTCTGCATCTTCGGCGGCTCGATCGTCGGACAGCTGCTGCATCGCCGCATCGAGGACAGGACCGCGCTCGCGGGCGGCTGCGCGACGCTGGTCGCGGGCATGGGCATGCTGGTGCTCGCGGTGCAACTGCAGTCCGTGCTGCTGCTGGTTCTGTGTGCGCTCGTTTCGGGCGTCGGCCAGGGCCTTAGCTTCGCCGCCGGCGTCGCGCTGGTCGCCGGCGGCGCCCCAGAGGATCGACGCGCTGCGGTCACGTCGAGTCTGTTCGTTGTCGCCTACGTGGGGATATCGCTGCCCGTCGTCGGCGTGGGTCTGCTCGATCAGGCGACCAGCCTCGTCACGGGCCCGACCATCTTCGCCGTGGTGGTGGCTCTACTCGCCGCCGGGGCCGCAGCGAGCCTCGTCCGAACCCGCTCGCCAGAGCCGACCCGCTGAGCGGTTTAACCCCCTCCTCTCCACTTCCAATCTATACCGCAGTCCTGACCTTCATGAGGCCGCGGCTTGTGCCGCATAATCGCCCGCCGCAGGCCAGAACTAAGGAAATGGAGCAGCGAAATGCGTGTGTTGTTGTCGACGTGTCTGACGGGAGTGGGGCTATGACCGAGCATGCGGTGGTGATCGCCGGGGGCGGTCCGACGGGGATGATGCTGGGGGCCGAGTTGGCGTTGGCGAAGGTCGACGTCGCGGTCTTAGAGCGGCGTCGCGATCACGTGCTCGTCGGCTCACGGGCGGGCGGTTTTCACTCGCGCACGATCGAGGTGCTGGATCAGCGTGGGGTCGCTGATCGGTTCCTCGCGGAGGGTCAGGTGGCTCAGGCCGCGATGTTCGCCACGACCGTGTTGGACATGAGCGACTTCCCGACCCGTTATCCGTACTCGCTCGGAATCTGGCAGAACCAGATCGAGCGGATCATGGCCGCCTGGATCGCCGAGCTCCCGGTGCGGATCTACTACGGATGTGAGGTGGCGGCCTTCGCGCAGGACGACACCGGTGTCGACGTCGAGCTGTCCGACGACCAGTCGCTGCGGGCGCAGTATCTCGTCGGGTGCGACGGAGGACGGAGCGTCATCCGTAAAGCAGCTGGCATCGAGTTCCGGGGGTGGGATCCGACGAAAAGCAACCTGATCGCCGAAGTCGAGATGACCGAGGAACCGCCGCGGGGCATTCGCCACGACGCCACCGGCGTCCACGGCCTGCACAGGATGGAGGACGGGAGGACGGTGCGGGTAGTCGTCACCGAGCAACAGCTCGGGCCTAGCAGCGAACCCACCCTGCGCGATCTGAGCGAGGCGCTCATCACCGTGTACGCCACCGACTTCGGGATCCACAGTCCCACGTGGATCGCCAGGTTCACCGACATGACACGCCAGGCGGAGTGCTACCGCGAAGGACGAGTCCTACTCGCCGGCGATTCGGCGCATGTGCATTACCCGGCGGGTGGACAGGGCCTCAGCCTCGGTGTGCAGGATGCGGTGAATCTGGGATGGAAGCTGGCTCAGGTGGTCAACGGGTCCTCCCCGGAGAGCCTCCTGGATACGTATCAGGACGAGCGCCACCCGGTCGCTGCCCGCGCGCTCCAGCACACGATGGCTCAGTCCGTCCTCCAGCGCCCGGACGAGCGCATCAAGGCCCTGGTCGATGTGGTGTCGGAGCTGGCGATCATGGACGAGCCTCGCAAACGGCTCGCCGGAATCATCTCCGGGCTGGACATTCATTACGACCTCGGTGAGGGACACCCGCTGCTCGGACGCCGCATGCCCGATCTGGACCTCGTGACCGCCGACGGCCCCCTGCGGGTCTTCACCCTGCTGCACGACGCCCGGCCGGTGCTGCTCAACCTCGGTGAGCTTGGCGGCCTTGACATCACTCCATGGGCCGATCGAGTCCAGCTGATAGACGCCAAATACATTGGTGCGTGGGAGCTTCCGGTACTGGGCACGGTCACCGCTCCCACTGCGGTGTTGATCCGGCCCGACGGATACGTTGCCTGGGTGGGTGAGGGCACCCAGCTGGGGCTCACTGACACGCTGACCACCTGGTTCGGACCGCCTACTACGGCGTAGCCCACCGGCTTGCGCAATCTCGGCTGCGATCTTGGCTGCTCCCTGTACCACGGTGACGCCCTGGGGGGAAGGCGCGCAGTTCGGCGTCCGGAGCTAGCAGCGCGAGCAGCGCTGACAGGTCACCGGACCCGGCGGCGGCGAAGAACGCATCGACCAACCGCACGATCATGAGCGTCCTCCCGGTGCACTTCCGGGGGCACCACGCGCACTCGACGGCGAGCACGACTCGCGAGCATCTTCACAGCAGCCGTCGAGCGGCCGAGCACGTCGGCGACCTCCGGGTCAACCGCAGCCAGGCGTCTTGGATCGCGTCGTCCGCGTCGTCGTCGGAACCAAGCATTCGCAGCGCGACCGTGTAAAGCGAGGCCTGGTACGTGGTCGACCACCGAGGGCCGCGGCAACCCTGATGAGACAATGGCAGCGATGAACCCCGCGAGGCCAACGATCGACCGCGAGTCGCTGTGGCCGCGGCTGGCTGGGCTGTCGCTCGTCATCGAGGCGTACGAGTACGACCGCCTGCACGCCGTCCTCGCCTACGAGTTCGAGCGGGTTACGACGCACGTGCGCCTCCTCGGCGCGGGCGTCGATGGGCTGGGCGAGGACGTTTCGGTGTTCCGCGAGGACGGCACCGCGCTGCACGAGACGCTGCCCTCGCTGCCGCTCGAAGGCGAGTGGACGCTGGCCGGCTTCTGCGACCATCTCGCTGCGGTCGACCTGTGGCCGGAGCCGCCGGAGTGGGACGTGGCCCTGCGCTTTCGCAACTGGGCGTTCGAGTCGGCAGCGCTGGACCTCGCGCTTCGCCAGGCGGGTCGGTCGCTGCACGACGCGCTCGGACTGGAGCCGCAGCCGGTGCGCTTCGTCAACTCGCTGGGCCTCGGCGAGCAGCCTTCGATCGAGCCGCTGCGCCGGCGGCTCGCCCGCTCCCCGGCTGTCCGCTTCAAGCTCGACGCGGAGGCGACGTGGTCGCCGACGCTCGTCGACGAGGTCGCGGCGGCGGGCGCGGTCGACACGATCGACTTCAAGGGCCAGTACGGCTTCGAGGTCAAAGATCCGGAGGCGCTGGGTGCGCTGTACGACCGCGTGCTGGCGGCGTTCCCGGACGCCTATCTGGAGGATCCGCACGACCTGCCGGAGATCGGCCGGCGGCTCGGCGACCACCTCGAGCACGTCTCCTACGACGCGCCGATCCGCAGCGCCGAGGACATCGGCGCGACGCCGCTGGCCGCGCGCGTAGTGAACGTCAAGCCGTCGCGGATCGGCAGCCTGCGTGCGCTGTTCGAGGTGTACACGCGCTGCGCGCGGGAGCGGCGGCCGATGTACGGCGGTGGGATGGGGGAGCTGGGTGTCGGCCGCGGGCAGATCGAGCTGCTCGCCGCGCTGTTCCACGCCGACGCGCCCAACGACGTGGCACCGAGCGCCTACAACGAGGACGACCCGACGGGCGGCCTGCCGGCCAGCCCGCTGGCGCCGCCCCCCGGCGCCACCGGCTTTCGCTGGGCGGCGTAGACGCGCATCCAGCTACAGCGTCCTACATGGCTCGGCGGCCCGCGCACGGGCGGCCTGGCGGACCAGGTGGTCGCGCTCCGCGACGTTCGTGGCCCGGCGGGCGGCCTCGGCGTAGGCCGTAGCGGCGGCAGGAAGGTCGCCGTTGAGCTCGTGCAGGTGGCCGCGGACAGCGTGCCAACGGTGCCGCTCGCCGATCACCGGGCGCAGCCGGTCGATCTCGTGCAGCCCGGCGGCGGCGCCAAGGACGTGGCCGACCGCGACGGCGCGCCCGAGCACCGCGGCGGGGTCCTGGCGCACGGCGTCCTCGGTCAGCGCGACGAGGTCGTCGTACCAGGCGAGGATCTGCGGCCAGTCGGTCTCCTCGGCGCTCGCCGCGTCGTCGTGCAGGGCGGCGATCGCGGCCTCGACCTGGTAGCGGCCCGGGCGCCGCTGCACCGTCTGCATGGCGAGCGCCGACTGTAGGACGCGCACGCCCTCGGCAATCTCGCGCGTGTCCCACAGGCCGCGATCCTGCCGGTCGAGCGTGACGATCCGGCCCTCGGGATCAAGCCGCGCCGGCATCCGGGCGTGGTTGAGGAGCATCAGCGCGAGGAGCCCGCGCGCCTCCGGTTCCTCCGTGGCGAGGGTGAGCTGGCGGGCGAGCCGGATCGCCTCGCCGGCCAGGTCGACGCGGCCCGCATGGCCGGCCGTGTAGACGAGATAGAGCACGCGCAGCACGACGGCGAGGTCGCCAGGCTGGTCGAGCCGGCGCCCGCGGAGGGTGCGCTTGGCGCGGCCGATCCGCTGCGCCATCGTCGCCTCGGGGACGTAGAAGGCGTCGGCGATTTCCTGGGTGGTGAGGCCGCCGACGGCGCGCAGGGTCAGCGCCACCTGGGAAGCGGGCGCGAGCTCGGGGTGGCAGCAGCAGAACAGCAGGAAGAGGGTGTCGTCGCCCCCCTCGGGGGAGACGGGCCGCGGCTCGGCGTACGTCGCCTCCTCGCGGCGATAACGGGCGGCCTCGCTGCGGCGGGCGTCCACGAGCCGCCGCGTCGCGACCGTGGCCAGCCACGCGCGCGGGTCGCGCGGCGGGTGCTCGGGCCAGACCCGGAGCGCCTCTAGCAGCGCCTCCTGGAGCGCGTCCTCGGCGGCGTCGAAGTCCTCGCCCCGGCGGACCAGGCCTGCGAGCACTCGCGGAATGAGGTCCCGCTCGAACCCGCGCACGGCGCCCTCGTCCAGCTGTTGCGTCGGCTCGTCGATCACGCCGGATCAGTCCTCCGACGGCGCTTCGGACATGATCTCCCGGACGTCGATCCACTCGTACAGGGGCTCGCCGCGGGGGCCAGGCTCGGAGGAGACGTACGCGGCGAGCTCGAGCGCGCGCTCGCGGGACTCGACGTCGATCATGTACCAGCCCGCGATCAGGTCGCTGGTCTCGGGGTGCGGGCCGTCGGTGGTGACGGGCGCCGCGTCCGGACCGCCGTAGCGCACCCAGCTGCGCGCCGGCGTGAGCGCCTGCGCGTCGACGTACTCGCCGCTCTCCTGCAGCAGCTCGCTGACGTGCCTCTGGAAGGCCATGTGTGCCTCCACGTCCTCGGGCGCCCACTGGTCCATCGGCGGGAAGGGATGGTGCGGCTCCGGGCCGCCGCGGTAGTGCTTGAGAAGCAGGTACTTGGGCATCGTCGTCTCCTGGTGTGGTGGGCCGCGCTGTTCGAGGCCCTTCACCTGGTGAGCGGAGCCAGCCGGCGGTTCTCGACATGGAACCACTCATTTAGCTCCGAGACCGTGAATCTGGACGGGCGCACCCGGGGCCCGGCGATGGGAGCTACTCGCCGCGGAGAGCCAGCAGGCAGGCAGCAGCCAGCCGGTTGGTGCCGTACCGGCTCCCGCCGCCGCGCGCTTCCATCGGTGTAGAGAAGCACTCCGTCACTCGGGCGGGTGGCCCGGGGAGGCTCAGAATCTTGCAGTCGCTCGCCGTTCTGCGAGAAGATCGGTGCGCTTAGGACAACACTAAGACCCGAGGTGTAGAGCGAGATGACCGGCCCGGCAGTTGCCGTGGGAGCGGATTCAGAGTTTGTCCGCCCTCCACGGCTCCTCGTTCGCTGGCTGATCGTGCTCGCTGGATGTATCGCCGCAGCGGGTTCAGTGCTCATCGCGCTTGCTGACAGCGGCATTGCCGAGCCGGGCCTACAGGCTGCGCTGCTGGATTGGATCACGTTGCCCTACATCCTCGCGGGAGTGATTGCGTGGTCGCGGCGCCCGGACAGCCGATTTGGCCCGTTGATGGTGGCGGCGGGCTTCGCGATCTTCCTTTCGAGCCTGCAGTGGTCGAGCGCCGGCATCCCATACACGCTCGGGCTGGCATTCGATTTGCTCGCGGTCGCACTCTTCCTTCACCTGTTCTTGGCGTACCCGAGCGGCCGGCTGATGTTGCGCCGAGAGAAGCTGGTGGTCGCGTCTGCGTACGCGGCGGCGGTGGGCTTACAGCTCGTGAAGATGCTGCTTGGCGCCGGCGAGACGACCAACGTGCTGTCGTTGGTCGACAAGTCCGAAGCGGCAGAGCTCGTCGAGGACGTCGAGCTGCTCGGGCTGAGCGCGTTCGCGCTAGCTGGTCTCGGGATGCTCATCGTCCGCAGGCGCACGTCGATACGCCCGCCGCGGCGCTCGATCGCCCTGTTGGTCGATTCGTTTGCGCTCGCGCTGGTGATGGTCGCCGCTCTGCTCGTCGCGGGCAGCTTTGACCTGCCCGGTTTCGAGACGCTCCGCCGAGCCACCTTCGCGGTGCTCGGGATCGCGCCGGTAGCGTTCCTGATCGGACTGCTGAGCGAACGCCTGACGAGCACTCCCGTCGGCGATCTGCTGGTGCGTCTGCGCGCGGACCCGGCTCCGGCCGATCTCCGGGAAGCACTTGCGGGAGCCCTGCGAGACCCGTCGCTGACCCTCGCCTACTGGCTTCCGCAGTTCAAGAGCTGGGCGGACGTCGACGGACGCGAGGTAGAGCTGCCTGACTCCGACTCCGACCGGGCCGTTACGCTGATCGACAGAGACGGAGAGCGGATTGCAGCACTAATCCACGACCCGTCGCTGGAGGATGAACCACAACTGCTCGATGCGGTGAGCGCGGCCGCCGCGATCGCACTCGAGAACGCGCGGCTGCACGCGGAGCTGCGGGCTCGCCTCGACGAGCTCCGCGGATCGCGCCAGCGCGTCCTTGAGGCCGGACAGCACGAACGGCAGCGCCTGGAGCGCAACCTCCACGACGGCGCCCAGCAGCGGCTGATCGCACTCCGACTCGAGCTCGGCCTGCTCGAGGAGCGTCTCGATGCCGATCCGGAGAGCAAGCGCCGCCTCGGCCGGGCCCGCCGCCAGATCGCGCTCTCGCTCGATGATCTGCGCGATGTCGCGCGTGGCCTGCACCCGGCGGTCGTCAGCGGGCACGGTCTGGCCGTGGCGCTCGAGTCGCTGGCAGCCCGCACACCGGTCCCGGTACAGCTCACGGTGGCGCTCGAGGACCGGCTCCCCGAGGGACTCGAGGTGGCCTCCTACTACGTCGTCTGCGAGAGTCTCGCCAACGTCGCCAAGCACGCTCGCGCGACCTCGGCGACGGTGCAAGTGAGCCGCCAGAGCGGGCATATCGTCGTCGAGGTAACAGACGACGGCGTCGGCGGCGCCGACACCGAGCGTGGATCCGGGCTGCGCGGTCTCGCGGATCGCGTCGAGGCGCTGGGGGGGCGGCTGCGCATCTGGACTCCTCCCGGGAAGGGCACCCGCATCCGGGCTGAGATGCCGTGCGTGTAGCGATCGCGGAGGACAGCGTGCTGCTGCGCGAGGGCATCGCCCGGCTGCTGAACGACGCGGGGTTCGACGTGATCGCCCAATGCGGGACCGCCGACGAGCTTCGGCTCAAGGTCGACAGCTATCCGCTCGACGTCGCGATTGTCGACATCCGGCTGCCGCCCACCCACCGCGACGAGGGGCTCGTCGCCGCACTCGAGATCCGAGCTCGCCATCCCTCGGTTGGAGTGCTGGTCCTGTCGCAATACATGGAGGTGGGACTCGCGATGAAGCTGCTGTCGGATTCCGCTGAAGGCGTGGGCTACCTGCTCAAGGACCGGATCGGCGATGTCAGGGAGTTCCTAGCGGCCGTGCGACGCGTCGGCAGCGGAGGCTCTGTGATCGATCCAATGGTCGTCTCGACGCTGCTGTCGAGACGGCGCAGCGACGACCCACTCGACGCGCTGACACCCCGCGAGCGCGAGGTGCTCGAGCTCATGGCCACGGGGAGCTCCAATCAGGGGATCGCCGACGAGCTAGTGATCAGCCTGCGCGCCGCGGAGAAGTACGTGTCGAGCATCTTCTCCAAGCTAGGGCTGCCTTCGACGGGAAGCGAGTCGCGGCGGGTGCTCGCGGTGCTGCTGTTCCTGCGGTCCTGAAGCCGGCAAATACAAGAAAACCGGCCCCCAACTGGCCAGTTTCCCGTCTTTCGCCCCGCGGCGTCGCGCGCGACGCTGAGTAGGTCCTTCAAGCAGACCGGGAGCGGGTTAATGAAGACGCGGATCATCCAAGACGACCAGGCCGCACGCCCGGACGTGCAGCCGGCAGATTCCGACAAACGAGCGCCTCGCGTGAAGAACGTCGCGGCTCGCATGGGTCACTGGAGCGCCACGCACCGCAAGACAGCGATTTGGGGATGGCTCGCCTTCGTGGTGCTCGCCGTCCTGATCGGAAGCTTGATCGGACAGAAGAAAATCCACGGGGCCGATCAGTTCTCCGGCGAAGCGGGGCGCGCCGAGCACACGCTGGAGCGCGCTGGGCTGCGACCGAACACGGAGCACGTCTTCATCCAGAGCAACCGGTTCACAATCCGCGATCCCCAGTTTCGCAGCGCGGTCGTACAGGCCACCAACCGTCTCGCCCAGGCGGAGCATGTGGTCAACGTCGTCTCCCCGCTGACGGGTGACGCCCCGGTGTCCGCGGACGGTCGCTCGGCGCTGGTCGATTTCGAGATCACCGGCGATTCGCAGCAGGGCGAGAAGCGATTGGGCCCTTCGGAGGATGCGGTTGCGGCCGTCAAGGCCGCGCATCCTGGACTCCAAGTCGACCAGTTCGGCGCCGTCAGCTCGAACAAGGAGCTCAACGACACGATGCAGTCGGACCTGCAGAAGGCCGAGCTGCTGTCCTTCCCGGTGACTTTCCTGATCCTGGTGGTCGTGTTCGGCTCGATCGTAGCGGCGCTGATTCCGTTGCTGTTGGGAATCACCACCGTCGCCGCGGCGCTGGGGCTCGTCGCGATCCCTAGTCAGCTCACCCCGATCGACGGCAACCTGTCCTCGGTGATCCTGCTGATCGGGCTGGCGGTCAGCATCGATTACTCGCTCTTCTACCTCAGGCGCGAGCGCGAGGAGCGCCGGACCGGGCGTGACCCGCGCTCAGCGCTGGAAGTCGCTGCCGCCACGTCCGGACGGGCTGTGCTGGTTTCGGGGCTGACCGTGATTGCGGCGATGGCGGGCATGTTCCTCAGCGGTGACAAGACGTTCTTCTCGTTCGCCGAGGGGACGATCCTGGTTGTCGCGATCGCAATGTTCGCGTCGGTAACGGTGCTGGCTGCGCTGCTGGCGTGGCTTGGTGACCGCGTCAATAGGGGCCGGATCCCATGGCTAAGCGGGCGCACGGGCGGTGGCGAGTCACGCTTCTGGGCGGCGACAGTGAGCCGGGTCATGCGCCGTCCGTGGCTCTCGATCGTTCTCGCCGGCGGCGCCCTGATTGCGCTCGCGATCCCCGCGCTCAGCATGAACATCGTGGTTTCGAGCGTCGACGACCTGCCTCAGGACCTGGCGGTGGTCAAGACGTATGACCGGCTTCGCGCCGCCTTCCCGAACGAGGGAGTCACGGTCGACGTGGCCGTGCAGGCCGACGACGTCAAACACGGGGCGGCCGCGACGGCGATCAGACAGCTCGTGCAACGCGCGGAGGATACGCCGCAGGTGCTGCGCGGAACCGAGGTGAACTACAGCCGCGACGCCACCGTGGCCGAGGTCTCGATCCCGACCGGCGGCAACGGCAACGACGGGGAATCCACGGCCGCCCTCAATCAGATCCACGACCGGATCATCCCCGCGACGGTCGGCGACGTAGATGGTGTCATGGTGAACGTCAGCGGTACGGCCGCGGCGTCGAAGGACTTCCGGGATTTGCTCAACAGCAGGCTTCCGCTGATTTTCGGGTTCGTATTCTCGATGGCGTTCCTGCTGCTGTTGTTCACGTTCCGCTCGATCGTGATACCGATCAAGGCGATCCTGCTCAATCTGATCTCGGTCGGAGCGGCCTACGGCGTGCTCGTGTTGGTGTTCCAGGACGGCCGCGGAGAGAGCCTGCTCGGTTTCACCTCAAACGGGGGGGTCGCCTCGTGGCTGCCTCTGTTCCTGTTCGTGATCCTGTTCGGGCTGTCGATGGACTACCACGTGTTCATCCTGTCCAGAGTCCGCGAAGCTCATCGCAACGGGATGAGCACCCCCGACGCCGTGCGGCACGGGATTACAACGACGGCCGGAACCGTCACCAGCGCCGCGGTGGTGATGGTGGTTGTGTTCTTGGTGTTCGTGACGCTCAGCTTCATCGACCTCAAGGAGATGGGCGTCGGCCTTGCCGTGGCGGTGCTGATCGACGCGACGATCGTGCGTGGTGTGCTGCTACCCGCGACGATGAAGGTGTTGGGCGACTGGAACTGGTACCTGCCCAAGTGGCTTGAGTGGATCCCGCGGGTGGGCACCGAGGACGATGGTCCACCACCTGGACCGGAAACTCCTGGGTCGGCGCAACCGCGGTCTGCCGGCGTCACGGCTTAGGTCGCGATCGGGTTGCTGGCCGCGGGCAGCCTGTTGCCCAATGCACGCGTACGCGGCTGATCGGGCGCCGGCGGCGGGTCTGCTGCGACGGTATGGTCGCCTATGCAGGGCACGGCAAACACGACGAGTGGAGGGCGGTAACGATGCTTGCACGTCTAACTATGTGGGAAGGCGGAACGGCCGAAGGTATCCGGGCCGCGTCCGAGGAAATGCGGTCGAACGTCTCTCAGGGGCCGCCGCCCGGCGTCAAGAGTACGGGCCTCACGATGCTCGCCGATCCCGGCGGAGGGCGGGTAGTCATGATCGGACTGTTCGAAACTGAGAAAGACCTGCAAGAGAGCGAGGCTGCGCTCAAGCAGATGAACCCGCCTGATGGGCTGGGCACCCGCGGCCCGATCGACATCTACGAGGTTGTCGCCGACGTCCGCATGTAGGGCTTAGCGGTCGCGGGCTCGACGTCGGATCCACTCTGAGAAGGTCATCCACAGGCCGTCGTGGTGATGTGGCCCGGTGCGATCAACGGGCTCGGGGCGACAGCCAGGCCCGAGGGCGCGAGAAACTCAAGCACCGAGATCTCACGCTCGAGCTACCTTGACGGATCGCCGTGCAGCGCCACCGTTCCGGTCATCACGCGAGCAACGACCGGCACCGGCCGCAGATGCACCAGCACGTTGCTGCCGGAGTACATGACGATCGCTCCAGAGCAGCCAAGCCAGGGCTGCCCGGGTGCGAACGCAAGATGTGCCGCGCTTCTTTTTTTTCGAAGGGGAACTTTCTTCCTCCTTGATCGCCAATCTGCGCGTTTATGCTTCTCCGAACGTCCCGGGGGGCCGGTCCGGGAAAGAGACCATTCAAGAGGGGGAAGGTCCATGAGTCGGGTCAGATGTGCGGCCGTGTCGATTGCCGCATGCGCAACGATCGTGGCCGTCGGTGCGTCTGCAGCCGCCGCCAAGACGGTCACCTTGCATTTCTTCTCAAAGCAGGTGTACTCGCGAATCAGCGAGCAAAGCGGCAATCCGCTGCCGGCGAACTCCGCGCCGGCCGTCGGCGATCGCTTTAGCTTCGCGAGCAACGACTACGTCGGGAACCACAAGCACCACGCAAAGCGCCCGACTGCGTCAGACCATGTCGTTTGTACGCTCACCAGCACCAGCGCCGGCCTGTGCGACGGCTCCATCGCGATCGGCGGCTCGATGATTCTCGGCGACGACTTCGTGCTCAATTTCAACTCGAACATCACCACGCTCAAGATCACCGGTGGCACGGGCCCATACCGGCACGCGCACGGCACCGTCATCGCCAAGAGCGTCGGCAACAACACCGACTTGACGGTCAACATCAGCCCCTAGACAACAACCGCGACCCGGGTTTGCGTCACAGGTTTCGGGACTCGCGGCATTCTGGTGGTGATGGGGGATCACGACTTCGCTGCGATGTACGCGAGAGAGGGAGAGGTGGTGTTGGTGTTTCTCGCGCGCCGTACGCTCGATGCCGCGATCGCGGCGGATCTGGCGGCCGAGACGTTCGCCCAGGCCTATCGTTCGTGGCCTCGGCTGGTGGGGCGATCCGAGGAGGAGGTGCGTGCATGGCTGTTCACCGTTGCACGCCGGCAGGTCTCGAGGTATCTGCGCCGCGGGCGCGTGGAGCGCCGAGCGGTGCAGCGGCTTGGGATCCGCGTGCCGTCGTTGTACGAGGACGACGTCGCGGCGATCGAGGAGCGCGCCGGGCTCACCGAGCTGCGGGCCGCGCTGGGCGTTGAGCTCGCCCGATTGAGCCTCGAGCAACGCGAGGCACTTCGCCTGCGGGTGGTGGAGGAGCGCTCCTACGCGGAGGTCGCGACGACCCTCGGCATATCGGAGCAGGCGGTCAGAGCGCGGGTGTCGCGCGGTTTGCGCGCGCTCGCTGGAGCGCTTGAGCCGTATCGGACGGGAAGGGGACTCTCACAGTGAGCGATCTACGGTTCCTCAAGGAGCTCGGAGCGGAGTTCGAGCGCATCGGCGAGACGGACGCGAGTGCTCAGCGGCGGGACCGTGGCCACAAGCGCTGGATCCGAGCGCCTCGGTCCGGCATGGCCGGGGTCGGTGTTGGCCTCTCGGTGTTAGTTGTCCTTGCCGTGGTCGCGGTCGGTTTCGGCTTGCACCCGCGCAGCCGGGCCGGCTCGCCAGTGCCGGGCGGCGGGGTCCGGGTCGTGTTCAGCGCCGCAGCGGTCAGGCCGCGATCCCCGCTGGGCCCATCGCTCCAACGCTCAGTCGACATCTTGCGTCAGCGGCTTAGCTCGGTGTTCCCCGGCGTCCAGGTGTCGCGAGCCGGAAACGGGCTCGTCGTCGTAGTCCCCAAGGCGAGCGGGAGTGATCGTGCGCGAATTGTTGCGCTGGCAGCCCCAGCCCGGCTCGAGTTCTATGACTGGGAGGCCAACGCGCTGACACCGAACGGCAAGACAGTCGCCAGCCAGCTCCAGACGCAAGACCCGACCGCCCTCCGCATCAGCCAGGGCTCGGGGGCCAGCGCCGGGACCCCAGGCGCCGCCAGCATGAATCTGTACGACGCGGTCACGCTCGCCTCAAAGCAGGCACACGAGCGCAGCTCCGACAACGCTCGGCCCGGGCCCGCGTATTACATGTTCGGGGCGCCGGGAAGCCAGGCGTGCAAGGTCGCCGCCGAAGATCAAGGCACGCTCCCGACGGTCGGCGAGCACTGCTACCTCGCTGGCCCAAACGCCAACAAGATAGATCTGATCTCCGGTCTGCCGAACGGTGTCCATGCCTCCGAGGCTGAGACGCTGGTCGTGCCGAGGGGTATCACCGTTCTCCAAGCTGTCCCCGCGAGCTTCGCCGACGCGCCCGCGATGAGTTCTGCAGCGGCTGAGTTCTTCGTCCTCAAGGATCGCGTATCGCTGCTCGGGAGCGACATCACCAACCCGCAGCCGAGCACCGACTCGGCCGGCAATCCAGACGTGAAGTTCGGCTTCAGCTCCAAGGGCAAGAACGAGTTCCAGACCGTCACCTCGGCGATCAGCCACCGAGGCCACTCCGTCAGCCGGCTGGACCAGAGGCTCAACCAGCACTTCGCGGTCGCGCTGGACAACCGGCTGATCACGGTCCCGTCGATCGACTTCGAGACATATCCGGGCGGGATCGACGACTCCGGCGCGGACCTCACCGCGGGCTTTACCGTTCAGTCCGCCCGAGACCTCGCGACGATGCTGCGCTTCGGCCCGCTCCCCGTAAGTCTCGCGGTTCGCTGACGCTGCCGCGGGCCCTGCTTGCTCGGTCCGTCGATCTTTCCTTGGCGCTGGCGGGTTGCTGGGCGTACGATCGTCACGTGCTCGCGCCGGTTGATCGCGTCGAGGTCACCGTTGTGGTCGACAACTTTCTTGACCTGCTGATGGCCGGCGAGGAGGGGGTCATTCGCTACCAGGTGCAGGATTTCGGCGCGTCTGAGCAGTTGGTTGCTGAGCACGGCTTTTCCGCGTTGGTCACCCTGGAGCGAGACGGTGACAAGCGTCGGGTGCTCTATGACGCCGGCCTCACACCGCACGCGTTGGCTCGCAACCTCGACGTGCTCGAGGTGCCGGTGGGTGACTTGCGTGCGATCGTCATCTCTCATGGCCACGCCGATCATCATGGCGGGCTGGAGGGGCTCGTCCGGCGCCGGGGGCGATCGCGATTGCCGCTGGTGATCCACCCGGATGCTTGGCGCGAGCGTCGAGTCGTGTTTCCCTCCGGTCGCGAGCTGCGGCTGCCGCCGCCGAGCCGTCACGATCTTGCGGCCGAGGGGCTGGAGGTAGTCGAGGAGCGCGCCCATAGCCTGCGTCTCGATGGCGCCGTCCTGGTTTCCGGACAGATCGAGCGGGTCACCCAGTTCGAGCTTGGCTTTCCGACCCACGAGGCGCGCGGCGACGATGGTTGGCAGCCCGATCCAATGATCTGGGACGACCAAGCACTCGTCGTCAACGTGCGCGACCGCGGCTTGGTGATCGTCTCGGGCTGTTCGCACGCGGGCGCGATCAATGTGCTGCTTCACGCCCAGCGTCTGACCGGTGAATCCCGCATCGCGGGTCTTGTCGGCGGCCTGCACCTCACCGGTGGGCTGTTCGAGTCGCGGATCGAGCCAACGGTGAAAGCTCTGCGCGCCGCCCACGTGGGTCGCGTGTTGCCGGCGCACTGCTCGGGCTGGAGAGCGGTTCATGCGATTGCCCGCGCGATGCCCGAGGCTTTCGTCCAGTGCGCGGTAGGAACGACGGTCACGTTCGAGGCCGCGCTCGGGCCTTCGATAGGTTGAGGGCATGGAACCTCATTCGGGTCTGCGGACGCAGCTCATGCTGGTGGAGCGAGGGTGATGCCGGGGTCTGTTCGGCGTAACAATGTGGTTCTTCGCGGGCGGGAAGATCGTCCGCCGATGGTCTTCGCGCATGGGTTCGGCTGCGATCAGAACATGTGGCGATATGTATGGCCTGCCTTCGCCAGCGAGTATCGGATCGTGCTGTTCGACCACGTCGGGGCAGGTGGTTCCGACGTGCTGGCCTACGATCCGCAGCGGTATTCGTCGTTGCAGGGGTATGCGGCAGACGTGCTCGATATCTGTCACGAGCTTGAGCTGAGCGATCTCGTGTTCGTCGGCCATTCGGTGAGCGCAATGATCGGCGGGCTGGTCCAGCGCGATGGCTCCGGTGATCATGGGCAATTCCGACCGGCCGGAGTTGGGGGAGGAGTTGACGAACAGCTTCTGCCGCGCAGATCCGGAGATCGCGGCGCAGTTTGCTCGCGTGACGTTCCTGTCGGATAACCGGGCGGATCTGGCCCGCGTCCGCATCCCCTCGCTTGTCTCGCAGTGCTCTGACGATGTGATTGCCCCGCAGGCAGTAGGGAAATACGTGCACCGCCACCTCGCAGGCAGCCGGCTCGTGCAGCTCCAGGCCGTCGGTCACTGCCCCAACCTCAGTGCTCCGGAAGAGACGATTGCTGCTATCGGGGGATTCTTGGCGGCGTGAGCACTGAGGCTCGTCTTCTCGAGGACACGGCTGAGGAGCTGTTTAAGGAGGCGCCGTGTGGCTATCTCTCCACGCGGCTGGATGGAACGATCATCCAGGTCAATCGGACCTTTGAATCCTGGACGGGGCGCTCCCGCGTGGAGCTTCTCGATGAAACGCGGTTCCAGGATCTGCTCTCGCCCGGCGGCCGGATCTATTACGAGACGCATTTCGCCCCGCTGTTACAGATGCAGGGATCGGTACACGAGATCGCTGTCGAGATCGTTCGCGCGGACGGGTCGTTGCTGCCGGCCCTGATCAATTCGAGCCTCAGGGCCGACGAGATCGGACGGCCCCGTGTCATCAGAACAACGATCTTCGACGCCACCGACAGACGTCGCTATGAGCGCGAGCTGCTGCGTTCACGTCAGCGAGAGCACGAGATCGCGCAGCAGTTGCAGCGAAGTCTGCTCTCAGGAGAACTCCCGGTGTCGCACGCTCTCGAGTTGGAGATCTCCTACGCCGCGGCGGTCAGGGGTACAGAGGTCGGAGGCGACTGGTACGACGCCTTTTGGCTGGTCGAGGACCAGACCATCGGGCTCGTGGTGGGTGACGTGGTGGGCCGGGGGATCGCGGCTGCGGCGCTGATGGGACAGCTGCGAAGCGCCGTGCGAGCGTTTGCCTCCACTGCCGTTGCCCCGGCCGCCGTTCTCGCCGCGCTCGACGAGTTCTCGCGGCGGCATCGAATCGGCCAGATGACAACGCTTGTGTATGCGCAGCTTGGCGTCGACACCGGGTCGCTGCGCTTCGCGTGCGCGGGTCATCCGCCACCGATCATCATCGAGCCTGTCGGCGATCCTGCCGTCGCATGGGAGGGTCGCTCGCTTCCGATCAACGCGTACCCGAGCGTTGGCACTCGTCCGGAGGCCGGGCTCTCGTTGCCGCCCGGGAGTACGGTCGTGCTGTACACCGACGGACTCTTGAGCAGCGCCAACATCCGCAGGAAGACGGCATCGCCCGACTGCTTGACGAACTGGCCAGCCGCCGTGGTCAGCCGTTCAAGGGTCTCGCTGCGTCAGTCGTCCGCGCCCTGCGACAGCCGGCCGAAGCCGACGACATCTGCATGCTCGCGGCGCAGCTGACTGCCCACTCGTCCTGACGGTCTCGCCGATCCCGTTCGCTCGCCTCCGGGGCACCGCCCATTACCGCGCTCGCCGCCGCTCCCGCCGGCCGGCGCGGCGCTCCTGTCGCTGCGTCTTGAGCTCCTGTTCCTTGACCTGGGCCGCCTCGTAGGACTCTCTCACCAGCTGCTTGCCGCCTGACCAGCCGAACACCCAGGCCACAAGCGCAATCGCAAACACGACGTCCCAAGCGGTGACGATCAGCTGCTGGGCCAGCGAGTAGGCGGCGGCGTTGCCGCTGCTGGTGGTGCCGCCCAGCACGGCGACGTTGAACGCCTGGTTGACGCCGGCACCGCCTGGTGTCACCGAGACGCTGTTGGAGATCGAGTTGGAGGCGGTGACGGCCACCACGGAGTGAAAGCTGACCGGGATCGAGTAGGCGGCCATGAACACAGCGATGATCCCGAGCCGCGCGAGGTAGCTTCCGAGCTCGGGCAGGGCGACGCCGACGAGGAACCGTCGCGGCTGGGCCAGGACCGCTCCACCGCTCTTGACCTGCTCGCGGAGCTTGGTCGCGCGTTGCCAGAAGAAGCGCGCCAGCAGCACGAGCAGCACGACCACGCCGACGGCGATCACCGCCACGGTCAGCGGGTGGTCGGCGAGGAAGCCCAGCTTGATCGAGAGTGAGCCGCTGACCGTTACGAACAGGTACAGGTAGACGGCGACGTTGAACACCGAGAACGGGATCTTCTGCACGATGAATCCCGAGAACACCGCTGCGAACGTCGCGCTGGCAATCAACGTCGTGAACATCAGCAACATCACCAGCGTGCCGATGTTGGCCGGCAGGAAGCCGTTGAGCGCGACCGCGACCGCATACGAGGCGAGGACGGGGCGGAACGGAAGCTTCGTGTGAGGAAACGCGGCGCGGAGGATCGTCAGCCACGCCAGCGCGGCGAACACGGTCTGCAGCGACTCGAGCGCGATCCCGCCCCCGATCGCGTAGGCTGGAACCGCTCGCAGCTGGTCGAAGAACTGCCTGATCCAGTCCGAGATCGGGACGCCGAGCACGTCGAGCACGAACAGAACGACCGCGATTGCCGCGAGCCACGCGGCGATCCGCGCGGCTCGGGCAACGGCCGGCTTGGCGTCTTCGGTCCGAGCCGCACTCTCGTCCACGCACATATCATCGTCGGCGCGGCTCCGGAGCGACGACTGTTCGTCGAGGTAATCAGCGCTCGGATTCGCGATCGATCGCGCGGAGGCTGAGCAGCGTCAGCCCGAGTGATCTCCGCCGCAGCGCCAGGTTGAACTCCAGCGAGCCGGGCGACGGCGAACTGCGCAAACAGCGGATGCACGCGGAACCACTGCCAACGCTCGAGCCGCACCACAAACATGCACGAACGCTCGCGCGCAACTCGAACAGCTCGCCGCGGGCGCGCAACGCCGCGGGCCCCAGCGCCGGGTCCGCCCGCGTGATCACAATCAGACGCGCCGTCGCCGGCAACCGCTTAGGCAGGCGGCGCAACCAACGGCAGAGCTGCGTCCCGCCGGCCTCGAGTGCGCTCACGATGCGTGGTCGCGCCACCATCCCGCCCGCTGCCGCGGCGCGGCCAGCTTTGCTTCGGCCAAGGGCGGTAGCGCCTCGGCCGGTGGCGGATCGGCGTCCGACCGACCGGGCCCCGCGTGGTCCGCCCGGGTCTCGGCATCGCGTCACCACCATCTTCTCAGAGACGGTCGGAGCCGCGTCAGCCGCGGGTCAGACTGCCGTATCGACGGCGCCCGCGGTCGCTGCAGCAGCTCCGACGTCGGTGTCGGCAGCTGGGAGGGGATTGGATGGGAGAAGCCTCGCGATCACGACACCGACGAGCGAGAGCGCGCCGAGGACGAGCATCGCGGCGACGTAGGTACCGTTTCCAGAGGCGAGGTCGGACACGAGGATCGTGCCGACGATCGCAGTGCCGAACGACGAGCCGAGGTTGGAGACGCTGCGCGACAGCCCCGAGATCTCCCCCTGCTTCTCCTCGGGGAAGGCCGACTGCACGAGGTTGACCGAGGGAGTCAGCATGACGCCCACGCCGAGGCCGATCAGCAGCAGCCCCGGCGCGAATGCCCAGGCGCTCGACGAGGCCGCCTTCACCAGCCCGAGCAAGAGCCCAATTCCGACCACGGTCAGGCCGAACCCGGCCGCCATCAGCGTCTTCTGCAAGTGCTTCTTGGCCAGCCGCTCCGCGGCAAGCGACGAGACCAGGATGCCGAGGGTCGCGGCGGTGAAGATCACACCCGTCTTGATCGCGCTGTAGTGGCGTTCGGTCTGGAGGAAGACCGAGACCACGAACGACACCCCCATCAGCAGTAGCCACTGGAGGTTCTGCGTTACGAGGCCGAGGTTCGACGTCCGGTTGCGGAACAGGTCGGTGGACAACAGCGGCTCCTTCCCCGCTCGCTCCCGTGAGCGGATGTAGAAGAAGAAGCCGGCCAGGAATGCCGTTCCAACCGCCAGGAACACAATCAGGAGCGTGACGTTGCTGTCGGCCTGGAGGATCCCGAACACGACGCAGAACATGCCGACCGCCGACAAGATCGCGCCGACCGCATCGAACGGACGCGCGGCGTCTGGCGCCACGGGATCGACCACCCGGCGGCTGAGCAAGATGATCGTCGCGACGACCAGGGCTTGAAAGACGAACGCGGCTCGCCAGCTGATGCCCGAGGTGATCAGACCACCGATCAACGGTCCTGCCGCGGCGCCGATCCCTCCCATCCCGCTAATCACACCGAAGGCCTTCGCACGCGACTCGATCGATGTGAAAGCCATCGTCGTGAGGATGTAGACCGGCGGGATCAAGAACGCCGTGCCCACGCCCTGGAACACCGAGTTGCCAAGGATCAGCACTCCCAGGCCCGGAGCGATCGCACTCAGGACAGTGCCGATGCCATACAGGATCAGTCCCCCGGTGAAGCACCGCTTGCGCCCCCAACGGTCGGTTAGCTTGCTGCAAGGAATCATCAGCACCGCCATGATCAGCAAGAACAACGTGATCGTGGTCTGCACGCCCCTCACGTCCGTGTGCAGATCGTGGCTGATGTCGTTGATCATTACGTTCATGTTCGAGCCCGCGAAGCTGCAGATGAACTGCGCAAGTGCAAGCGGTGCCAGGAATGCACGCGGCGAGTCGACCCAACTCGCGGTCGCCGCGGCTCGGGCTGACGGTGTTGCGCTCACGCGGCTGCCAGCCCGGGCCCGGGCGGCGTGAGACCTCGCCAGCGTCGAGATCGCCCCAGGACCGGGGTCGCCGATGCGGGCAACTTACGTATCCGAGAAGACGGGTTGGGTCCGTCCGCGAGGCGGCATTGGCGGAGGATGACGAACGGCGATCCAGCTGGCAAGCCGCGCACCCGCCTCAGCCGAGCGCCATGCCCTCGGCCGCGCTCGATGGCCTCGGAGCCTGCTGGTTGTTCTCGGTCTGGTCGGTCATCGTCGCTCCGGCGTCCGGACTGCCGCGCGCCCACGGCCCCAGTCGGCCCCCGTTTGCCCACGGAACGCGTCGATCGCGGCGTCGAGCGTCGGGAAGAAGTGGGCGGGCTCGAGCGGACCGATCAGCTGATAGCGCTCGAGCTTTCGCCGCACGGGATTCTTGAGCTCGGCGAACACGATCGAGATGCCGTCGGCGTTGAGCTCTTCGTCGAGGTCGGCGAGCATGTCCGCGGCGGTGGTGTCGACGTCGGTGATCGGCTCCGCGGCGATCAGGATCCAGCGCGGCCGCGGCTCGGTGCCCGCCAGCCGGCGGATCTGGTCCCGGAACGTCCGCGCGTTGGCGAAAAACAGCGGTCCGTCGAATCGGAAGATCACGAGCCCGGGCAGCTGCTCGGCCTCCGGGTACTGCCTGAGGTCGTGCTGGCCAGGCATCCCGGGGACCAGCCCGAGCGTCGTCTGATACGGCCACCATGCCCGCCTGAACACGTTGAGGATCGAGAGCCCGACCGCGACCGCGATGCCCTCGAGCACCCCTAGCAGCGCGACTCCAAGAAACGCCGTGATTGAGAGCAGGAACTCGACCCGACGCTGGTGCCACAGGCGGACGGTTCCCGGGATGTCGGCGAGCGACAGCGACGCGGCGATCACGACGGCGGCGAGTGTCGGGTTCGGGAGGTTCTTCAGCAACCCGGGCACCAGCACGAGCATCAGGACGATCAGCGCCGCACCGACGAGACCGGTGATCTGAGTCTTCGCTCCGGCCTGCTCGGCGACCGCGGTACGCGACCCGCTGGTGCTGACGGGGAACCCCTGGAAGAACCCGGCGGCTACGTTGGCAGCGCCGATCCCGATCATCTCGCCGTTTCCGTCGACCTCCTGGCCCGTGCGCGCGGCAAACGCCGATGCCGTCGAGATCGTGTCGGTCAGCGCGACGAGCACGATCCCGAGTGCGCCGGCGACCAGCAGCGGCAGATCGGAGATCGGACTTGGCACCGTCAGCGGCGGAAATCCCTTGGGCAGTGTTCCGACCAGCGAGACGTCGTGCGATCCCAGATCGAGCGCCGCCGAGAACGCGATCGCCACGACGACCGCTGCCAGCACGCCCGGCACTCGCGGCAGCAAGCGCGCAAGCACGAGGATCAGGGCGAGGCTGAGGACGCCGACCGCGACGGCGGCGGGCACGGCGTCGCCCGAGGCCAGCCCGTGCACGAACGCGTGCGCCTCGTGGATCAGTCCGTTCGCGTCGGTCGAGAACCCGAACAGCTTCGGCAGCTGTCCGATCAGGATCGTCAGCGCGAGGCCGTTCATGTAGCCGATCTGGGTCGGCTTGGACAGCAGGTCGGCGACGAATCCGAGTTTCGCGATCCCCGCTGCGATCATCAGCGCGCCGACGATCAGCGCCAGCATCGACGCGAGCGCGATCGCACGCTCCGGACTCCCGTCGGAGCCGAGGATCGGCAGCAGCGTCGCCGCGATCATCGGGCCCAGCGACGAGTCGGGGCCGAGCACGAGGACTCGAGAGGGTCCGAACACGGCGTAGCCGATCAGGCAGAGGATCGAGGTGTACAGGCCCGTGATCGCCGGGAGCCCGGCAAGTTCGGCGTACGCCATCCCCTGCGGCACCAGCAGCGTGGTCAACACGAGCCCCGCGACCACATCGCGCCGCAGCCACTCGACGCGGTAGCTCGCGATCGTCCTCATGCCGGGAAGAGACGGCGATTTCATCTCATCCCCAGGGCCCGGCTTACGACGCGGTCGTTTCGCGTCGCCGCGCGGTCAGCTTGCCGATCTCCCACAGCACCAGCAGCAGGACGGCTGCGGCGAGCGCCAGCCCGAACTGCCCGACCCTGAGCGGCGTCGTGTCGAGCAGCCGGTTGAACAGGTCCATCTGCGTGACCATCACCGCCAGCGCGAGCTCTGCCAGCGCGATCCAGTTCATCCGCGCGTTGTCGAACGCGCTCGTGGTGAGCGCGGTGAGGGAGACGCTGCGGCTTTCGTAGGCGGCGACGACGAGCATCAGGCCGAACGCCGTCAACCCGATCGAGGAGCCGATCACATTGCTCCCGTAGTGCTGTTTGCCGAAGTAGATCAACACGTCGAGAACGATCGCCATGTACAGCCCGACCAGCCCCGAGGTCAGCTTCACGCCGGTGGTCACGATCGATTCGGTGCGCGGCCGCGGGCGCAGCCGCATAAGTCCGGGGGTCGCCTGATCGAGGCCGAGCGCGACGCCGAACGGAGCGCTGATGAAGAAGTGGATCCACAGCACCTGCGGCGGCGTGAACGGCTGCCCCGCGGCGATGTTCAGCAGCGTCGCGCCGAGGAACGTGAGGACGAACGCGACCAGCGAGACGAGCACGAACCGGACGTACTTGGTGAGGTTGTCGTAGAGCTTTCGTCCTTGCTCGACCGCGACCACGATCGTCGCGAAGTTGTCGTCGGTGAGGATCATGCGCCCGGCGTTCTTGGCGACCTCGGTGCCGCTGCCCATCGCGATCCCGATGTGAGCGGCCTTGATCGACGGCGCGTCGTTGACGCCGTCGCCGGTCATCGCCACGAGCTCGCCGTTCTTCTTGAGCGTGTCGACAAGCAGCACCTTGTGTTCCGGGGCGACTCGTCCCACGACGCCGATCGCGTCGATCCGCTCGAGGCGCTCGAATTCGTCGAGCGCGGCGAACTCGGCGCCGAGGATCGCCTCGCCGTCGATCCCGAGTTCGTTGGCGATCGCGGCGCCGGTGACCACGTCGTCGCCGGTGACCATGCGCACGCGGATGTGGGCCTTCTGGGCGTCGGCCACCGCCTGCTTTGATTGCGCCCGCGGCGGGTCGACCATCCCCACGAGGCTCGTGATCTCGAGGCCGTCGACATAGCTGAGCAAGTCGCCGTCGGGATCGAACGACGCCGCGTCGATGTCGCGGAAGCCTGCGGCCATCACACGCAGCCCGTTCTCGCCCATGCGCTGGACGTTGGCCTTAGCCTTGGTTCGCAGCTCCTCGTCCCAGGGGATGCTGGTGCCGGCGGACAGAGCGCTGGCTGCGTGACTCATGACGGCCGGGGCCGCGCCCTTCACGTAGCAGCGTACGACGTCTTTGCGCGAGTCGTCGGCGGTCGTCGTGAACGCGGCCATCAGTTTGTACGTGGGATCGAACGGCAGCGTCGCCAGCCGCGGGTAGCGCTCGCGCGTAGCGTCGGTGTCGAGCCCCGCCTTGTGGGCGAGCACCAGCAGCGCCCCCTCGGTCGGATCGCCGACGACCTTGCCGTCGACGAGCTTGGCGTCGCTCGCGACGATGTAGGGAAGGATCGCATCGTCGAGCGTGTCCGAGGCGCCCGCGGCATGCTGCACCTTCCCTTCCAGCTCGTACCCGGAGCCGGAAATCGTGTAGCGGTCTGTCGGGTCGACGACCTCGATCGCCGTCATCTGGTTCATTGTCAGCGTGCCGGTCTTGTCCGAGTTGATCGCTGACGTCGAACCCAGCGTCTCGACTGAGGCCAGGTCCTTGAGGACCGCGCCGCGCGCGGCGAGCTCCCCGGCACCCAGCGACAGGATCACCTGCAGCACGGTCGGCATCGCCTCCGGAATCGCGGCGATCGCGAGCGCGATCGCGCTCGTGAACACGAGCGTCGCGGACTGATCTCGCTGCGCCCCGAGCACGAACATCACGATCATCGTGATGCCGGCCGCAGCCGCGATCCACAGCGTCAGCGTATTCAGCTGCTTGGTGAGCGGCGTCTGCTCCTTGGTCGTCGTCGCCAGCATCCCGGCGATCTTTCCGACCTGCGTGTCGCTGCCCGTCGCGGTCACGATCATCACCGCGCTGCCGTGCGTGACGGGCGTGTGCATGAACGCCATGTTGGTCTGATCGCCGGGAGCGAGATCCGTTCCGTCCGGAATCTCGACACCCTTGGCAACCGGGACGCTCTCGCCCGTCAGCGCGGACTCGTCGATCTGCAGCGAGCTCGCCTGGATGATCCGCCCGTCCGCCGGCACGTCGTCTCCGGCAGCCAACAGAACGATATCGCCGACGACGACCTCCTCGGCAGCGATGTCGGCCTCGGATCCGTCGCGCCGGACTCGCGCGGTGGCCTTCACCATCGCCTTGAGCGCGTTCATCGCGCTCTCCGCCTTGCCCTCCTGACGCAGGCCGACGACGGCGTTGATCACGGTGATCAACAGCAGCAGGACGCCCGTGCTCCACTCCTTGATCACCAGCGACACGATTGCCGCGCCCAGCAGGATGATCTGCATGTAGCTGCGGTACTGGTCGACCAACCGTCGCCAACCTGGTACCTGTGCTTCAGCCGGCAGCGCGTTCGGACCGTGCTGCTCGAGCAGCTTGGCGGCCTGGCCGCCCGACAGCCCAGCCGAGGGGTCTACGGCGAGCTTCGATGCGACGTCCTCGGGCGGGGCGCTGTACCACCGGTCGGCGGCAGTGGTCCGCGGGACGTCGGATCCGCTAGCCGTCGCCATCGTCACCTGCCCCCGGCGCCGGCTCGCCGCCGGCTTGGTCGTCTGGCTGCTCCTGCGCGAACGGGTCCGGCGCGGCGCCCTCCGGCGCCTGCGCCTCGAGGGCCTGCTTGACGTCGCTCAGCGCGTCGCGTTGTTGTTTGGTCACGCGTGGATAGCGGGGATCGATCTCCATCAGCGTGTGCACGAGCACCGCCGCGGCTCCGATCCGCGCGAACCACTTTCGATCGGCCGGGATCACATACCACGGTGCCGATTCCGTGCTCGTGTTCGAGAGCACCGCGGAGAATGCCCTCTGGTAGTCGTCCCAGTACTCGCGCTCCTTGACATCTGCGGCCGAGAACTTCCAGTTGTGATCGGGCAGGTCGATACGCCGCAACAGACGAGTCCGCTGCTCCTCCCTTGAGAGGTTCAGGAACAGCTTCACGATCCGAAATCCGTTGTCGGTCAGGTAGCGCTCCCAATCGTTGATCTCGCGATAGCGCCGCGTCCACACGTCGCGCTTCTTGGCGCGCGCAGGGAGCTTCTGGCGGTCGAGATTCTCCGGATGCACCCGGACGACGGCGACCTCCTCGTAGTGAGAGCGGTTGAAGATGCCGATCTCGCCCCGCTCGGGCAGGCGGCGCTCGTAGCGCCAGAGGTAGTCGTGGTCGAGTTCTTCGGCCGAGGGAACCTTGAAGCTGTGCACCCTGACGCCTTGTGGATTGACGCCGCTCATCATGTGGCGGATCGTCCCGTCCTTGCCGGCGGCATCGAGCGCCTGCAGCACGACCAGGACTCCCCAGGTGTCCTGGGCGGCCAACCGTGCCTGGTACTCCGACAGCAGTCGCACGCCCTCCTCGAGCAGCGCGACGCCCTCCTTTTTCTTCTTGATCCCGCCCTTGAACCGCGGATCGAAATTCTTGGCGAGGGTTACCTTCGCGCCCGGGTTGACGCGAAACGGCTCGATGAACTCCTCCAGCCGCTTCTGCCTCTTCTGATTCAACGTGCCCTCCACTCCGTGCTCGAGTAGCACGATCGAGTTCGGGCGCGGCTGCGCTCGCATACGAACTCAAAACGTGCGCCGATCGTCCTGCGGTGGAAGCCTATTCCGCCGTCCTCACGGATGTGAAAGCGAAGTCAAGTGGACCTCGCTGCAGCGCCGTCATCCACTTCGGGCAGCCCCTTCCGCCGCCGCGATCGCGTGTGCGGCGCCGATCAACGTGAGGTGGCTGAACGCCTGGGGAAAGTTTCCGACCTGCCGCTGGCGTTTCACCCGCCGCTGTCGACGGACCCGGTCTCTAGCGCGAGCCGCGGAGGCAAACCCGGTGTCGCGGCCGTTGCTAAACGGGCCAGGGTGGGCTCTCTGCGCGCCAGCATCCGCATCGAATCGGCAACCACCCCGTAGCGGGCGGACCCGGAGACCCGCGTCTCGCCCGAGTACGCCAGCGGATACATCCCACCGACGCCGCCACCAAGCCGATCGCGCTCAGGCATCGGGCACGCCCGGCCGTTTACACGAGACAACGGATTCAGCATGACGGGCGCGCACGGACCGTCGAGGCGATGCTTCTGTCGGCCGCATCCGCAACGATTCACGTTCACCTGGGTGAATCGGCGCTGGCGACCGGTCGACTGCTCACGGCCGACGTAGCCTCCGCCGAGTACTCCTGGGTCCGCGGCTAATGGCTGCGTGGCATCCCGCTCCAGAAAGGAACTAAACGATGGACAGAGTCAGAGGCGTTGGCCGGGCCATTTTTGCCGCCGTGCTGCTGATGATCGGCGGCGTGCTGAACATCATCTATGGAATCGCTGCAATCGGGAATTCGAAGTTCTTCGTGCATGACACCCATTACGTCTTCGCCAGCCTCAAGAGCTGGGGTTGGATCACGCTGGTTCTCGGGATCCTTGAGATCCTCGCGTCGTTGTCATTGTTTCGCGGCGGCACGTTCGGGCGGTACTTCGGGATCGCCGTCGGTTCACTCGCCGCGATCGGCGCGCTGCTAGACATCCCCGCATACCCGTTCTGGTCGCTGGCGGTGTTCGCGTTGAGCCTGTGGATCATCTACGGGCTGACGCTCCCGGAGGCCGAGGCCCAATGGGAGCAAGTCCCGGCCTCGGCGGGGCCGACGATGTCGCCGGGTCCCCGACCTCCAGCTTAGACGGCTCCCGCGTGGGACCGGCGGCCGCGGGAAGCACGGTGACCAACCGCGCGTCGATCCGCAATGACGAGGCCGACCTTGGCTCGGGCAACGACACCAGCTCGGCCGAGCTGGCGATCAAACCGCTGCCCTCGCCGGCTCCCGCGGCCAAACCGGGTCGACGTCGCGGTCACGGTCAAGCCACCCAGCGGCCTGGCGGCCGTCGACCTCGCCGCGTCAAACCGACTGGCTCAGCTCAGAGCTCGGCTGCGAGCTGTCGGGTGCGTTGGACGATCTCGTCGCGGATGGTGCGGACGGTCTCGATCGGCTGGCCGTGTGGGTCGGTGAGGTCCCAGTCGATGTAGCGCTTGCCCGGGATGAATGGGCATTGGTCGCCGCACCCCATTGTGACCACGACGTCGGCCTGCTGGGCCAGCTCGTGGGTCAGCAGCTGGGGCTTTCCGTCGGCGAGATCGATGCCGAGCTCGCGCATCACCTGCACGACCTCGGGGTGCACCTGGTCGGCGGGCGTGGTGCCAGCCGACAGGGCATGGTGGGCGGTGCCCGCGGCGCGCTTGAACAGGGCCTGGCTCATCTGCGAGCGACCGGCGTTCTGCAGGCACACGAACAGGACGGTGGCCATCACCTGGAGTATTGCATTGACAGATATCACTTGAATCGATATCTCTGCATAGAACGTGGCGGCGGTGGCGGCGATGAAGGACCACGCGCGCGAGCTGGCCGACGAGGCACGCGAGCGGCAAAAGGCTGCCGAGCTCGCCGTGCGCGAGCTTGCTCGCGAGTCGCTGCAGTGGCTTTCGGAGGTCCGAGGAGCAAAGCCGTCGACGTCGCTCGATCGCGAGGAGCTCAAGCCTCGGAACGTGAACAAACACCGGCAGGCGCTCGCCGCGGTGTTCGCCTACGCCAGCCGCCAGGACGCCGAGGCGTTTCGCCTCCTGTTTTACACCGGGCTGCGGCTCGGAGAGGCACTAACGCTGCGGTGGGAGGACGTCGACCTGTCCGGCCGGCTGCTGCTCGGGCGCCGCGGCCTGTCGGCCGGACAGGAGAGTCTGCCGAAGGGCCGTCGCCGTCGGTTTGTACCGCTTTCCGGGACCTCGCGGCTCGCCGGTCGCCCCGAGTTCACCGGCCCCGACGACTACCTGAGTCGCGCGGCTGACCGCTTCGTGGTGCTCGCGGGCAGACTGGCGTCTATGTGTGCAGTGGCGGTACCCGCGTGCGGCGCGCGTGATGCGCCCTCGCTCTATCAACCAACCAGACCGGCCCGGCCATGATTAGTGCGATCCCGACGATAAACAAGATGACGAGGGCCGCAGGCCCCAGGGCGATGCCAACGAGGACCAGCACCGGCGCCATCAGCACGACGGCGAAAATCGTAAGTAGGACTTTCATGGCGAACTCCCTTCTTTACGCTTCGCAATAAGCCAAATCTAGACCGAGATGCCTGGCTAGCCATCCGCTTAAGTGCGTAGTCGTGCAGCACTTGACTACGGGTCAACGACGAGGGGGTATCGGATGACATCGGAGGTCATGCCGAACAGCCCGAAACCCCGTATTAGCTCACGATGTGCGCTTAGCGGATGACACGGGCAGACCTGCGCAGGCGTCGTACCCGCCTGGTACCCGCGAGATCCTTGAACGCATACCGCGGCCGCCCGGCGCCGTCGGGAGATACGGCGGCCACGAGATCAATCACATCCACTCGCGCTTCCGAGCCGGGCCGAACCACTGGACGAACTACGCGCTGAGCCGACGATCGAGTTAGACGTTGCGCTCGTCATTGCCCGACGCGATCCGGACGGTGTTGCACTATCGCGTCGCACGACCGCAGACGGTCCTACACGCTCGCGTTCAACGAAAACGCCCGCAGGCGGAGCCGTCGCCGCGGACTGCCGCAGGCTCGATGCATCCGAGGTCTGTCGACCGGGAGCGTCGCGCTCGCGTCTCGCCTGCGGCGGCAGTCCGACGATCGCTCTGTTGCCGGTGTGAAAGCGTCACCCCGGCCTGGTTGCTGAACCTAACGCCCGCTGCCCGCCGATGCGATAATCGATTCCGGTATCGGATGTCTCATGGCGGCCCGGCACGAGTGCTCATCGTGGCACATCGGACGGCAGCGACCCCGCTGTTGCTGAACGCCGTCCGTGCCCGCTCCGCCCGGTCCTCGTGCTCTTTCACGCTGCTTGTGCCGCGTCCGTATTGGGACCCCGACACGGAGGAGGCGGAGATGACGCTGGAGCTCGCGATCCCATTGCTCGAGGAGGCCGCGGGAGGCCATGTCAACGGGATCATCGGCGACAGTGACCCCTTTGTCGCGATACGCGACGTCGTTACGAACGAAGACGTCGACGAGATAATCATCTCAACGCTGCCCGCGCGGGTCTCACGATGGCTGGGCAGGGACCTGCCCCACCGCGCCAACCAGTTCGGATTGCCAGTCACGGTTGTAACCGCCCAGCAGTCCGAGCGCGCCGGAACCAAGCGCGACCAAGTCGGCTAGCGTGCATGCGGGGGCGCTCGGATTCACGCGATCGCGCGGGAGCGGTTCGTTGGCTGCGCGTTACCGCCCGGTGCGCTCGCGCTTATGCACACCATCCGCTCCGCAACCGCGTGGCGCTGCTGCTGGTCGTCCGCTGCGACAGTCTCGGACGGCTTGATCGGACGGTGTGCGGCTGTCGCATCGGGACGGAGCGCAAGGCGACACGGCTGGCGATCGGGAGCGTCGCAGCTCATCCGCCGGGGGTGTGACGCGGTGCGGGTGCTGACATGGCCGCGGCCGCGTGGGGGTGGCGTGGTTGGTGCGTTCGGACGGACTGAGCCACGCTCGTTCGGGAGCGGCTTGGTGCTGATTTGCTGAGTCGCGCGGCCGATCGTCCGTAGACTCGCTGCGACGCGGCGTACGTATGACCCTCACCGACGGAGGCAGAGGATGACGATTACCGAACATAAGCGCGAAGGCGATGGCAGCGGCGGCGGGCGTCCGGACATGTTGAAGGTGCAGAACCCCGCCACCGGCCTGCCACTCGCCGAGGTTCCGTCGCTCGGTCGCGACGCGACGCTGGAGTTGGTTCGGGAGGCCCGCGCCGCCCAGCCGGCGTGGGAGGACCTCGGTTTTAGCGGTCGGGGGGCGTTGATGCGCGACATGCGCAAGTGGCTGATCGATAACCGCGCGCGCGTGATTCGGACGCTGAGTGATGAGAACGGGAAGCCTTACGAGGACGCTCAGCTGGAGCTTTTCTACTGCGCCGATGCGTTGGGTTTCTGGGCTAGGAAGGCACGCAAGTGGCTGGCTGATGAGCGGGAGCGGCCGCACTCGCCGCTTCTGCTGGGCCGCAAGGTGATCAACCGCTATGTCCCCTACGGCGTGGTGGGAGTCATCGGTCCTTGGAACTATCCGTTGCTGAACAACTTCGGCGACGCGATCCCTGCGCTGATGGCGGGCAATTCGGTTGTGCTCAAGCCGGCGAGCCTGACGCCGCTGAGTTCGATGCTGGTGGCGGAGGGCCTGCGGGAGGTCGGCGTCCCCAGCGACGTGTTTCTGGTGGCCACTGGACCGGGCAGCATCGTGGGCAGCGCGCTGGTCGACTCGGTGGACATGCTCCACTTCACCGGCTCGACCGAGGTCGGCAAGCGGCTGATGGCGCAGGCCGCCGAGCGGTTGCTGCCCGTGACGCTCGAGCTTGGCGGCAAGGATCCGATGATCGTGCTGCGCGACGCGAACTTGGAGCGTGCTGCGAACGCCGCCGTCTGGGGCGCGCTGCAGAACGCTGGCCAAACCTGCATCTCGATCGAGCGGGTATACGTCGAATCCGATGTCTATGAACGGTTCGTCGGCAAGGTGATCGAGAAGGTGTCGCGGCTGCGCCAGGGTGCCCCAGGCGGACCCGGCAAGGTTGATCTCGGCGCGATGACTTCTCCCGAACAGGCCGACGTCGTCGAGGAGCACCTGCGTGACGCGGTCGCGAAGGGCGCCAAGATAGAGACGGGCGGCAAGCGCCGCGCGGGTCCGGGTTGCTTCTTTGAGCCCACGGTCCTAACCAGCGTCGATCACTCGATGAAGATCATGCGTGAGGAGACGTTCGGGCCGACGTTGCCGATCATGCGCGTGGAGAGCGAGGAAGAGGCCATCCGGCTGGCCAACGACTCAAACATGGGGCTGAACTCGAGCGTGTTCGCTGGCCATCCGTCCCAGGGCGAGCAGATCGCGCGGCGGGTCCAGTGCGGCGCCGCGATCGTCAACGACGCGATCGCCAACTACCTCGCCTTGGAGATCCCGATCGGGGGTGTGAAGGAATCGGGGGTGGGGGCGCGTCATGGCAAGGTCGGAATTCAGAAGTACGCCAAGCGCCAGAATTTGGTCGTCACCCGGTTCGGGCTCGACCGCGAGCTGTACTACTTCCCCTATTCCAAGCGCGCAGCCAAACTCACCGAATGGCTAATGGTGGCGCTCTTCCGAACTGGCAGCCGCAGGCGCTGATCGACCCGCGCTCGTCGGACGTGCTCGAGTGCGGTCACCGCTGCCGCGACGAGGAGTTCGCCAGGACGACGTGGGAGTTGACCCGCTACTACTGCGGTCGATCTGCTGCTCAAGCAATACGCGCAAGAGGGGGCTTCGGTGACACCTACGCTAAGACGCGCGTGGGTGTGCTCCTTGGTGACATCCGCATTAGCCCGAAGTCGTGGTCCGTGGTATCTGGAGCGCGCGTTCCTTGCCCTCGCTTTGGTCCGGCGTGCCAAACTCCGTGGTTCCCAGACGGAGCCGACCGTCCGCAACGATGAGGGGAAGCAGAGCTGTCCGAAGCTCGAGAGGAATCGTCAGATGGTGCGGCCGCGCGCCAGTCGGTCGCGGGCGGCGTCCGTGGGGGCGGGTGTGCGTGATTCGTCCGGCGAACCCGTCCGGCTCGTTCGCGACGTATTGCTTCGCGATGGCTCGACGCTGCGGCTGCAGGCGCCAGGCCCGGCGGATTATGAGGACATAAGAGCGTTCTATGAACAGCTCTCTCCGCAGAGCAGGTACTTCCGCTTCCACGGGATCGGACGCGTGGACATCGTCGCGCGAGCCGCCGTGGAATCGAGCGGCGTCGACCGCGTTTCCCTGATCGCACGTCATGCCGGGCGTGTGATCGCGGCCTGCAGCTACCAGGGGCTGCGCGAGCCGGGTGTGGCCGAGATCGCGTTGGCGGTGGCGGATGACGAGCAGCGGCGCGGGATCGGAACGCGGATGCTCGAGCAGCTGGCGGCGATCGGGGCCGAGCGCGGGGTGCGCCGCTTCGATGCGGCGGTGCTGTCGATGAACCGTGTGATGCTCAGCGTGTTTCGGAACGCCGGCTTCGCGGTCAACCGTGCGGGCCTCGTCGAGCTCGACGTGTCGGTTGACATCACCCCAGTCGAGGCGGTAGTGCGGCGGATCGATGAGCGCGACCATTTCGCTGCGCTTGCTTCGCTGCGGCCGATCCTCGCCCCTTCATCGGTTGCGGTCATCGGGGCCGCGGACACGCCGGGGAATGTCGGGCGCGCTTTGGTTGAGAACATCAGCAACGGCGGCTTCGGGGGTGTGGTCAATTGGGTTGACCCGGCGGGTGCTGTCGTGTCCGGCGTGCGGTCTTTGCGGAGCCTGGGCGAGCTTGAGGTCGCTCCGGATCTGGTCATTCTCGCGGTCGAAGGCGGTGCCGTTCTGGATTTCGCGGCCGCGGCCGCCGCCAAGGGGGCGAAAGCGTTGCTAGTTGTCCCGGCTGGCCCAGAGCCCGACATCGAGGCATCGTCCTGGCTTGAAGCCAGGCTGCTGGACACCGTCCGGGATGCTGGGCTGCGGTTGGTCGGCCCCAACTCGCTGGGGCTGATCAACAACGCGCCCGAGGTTCGCCTGAATGCGACGTTCACGGGCGCCTCCGTGGGCTCGGGGGCGCTCGCGATCTGCTCACCCTCAGGCGCGGTGGGGATCGGGCTTCTTTCTCATGCGACAGCCCTCGGCCTCGGCGTCTCGCTGTTCGCCTCGCTCGGTAACCGGGCCGATGTGTCGACCAACGACTTGCTCGAGTGGTGCGAACAGGACGAGCGGACGGTGGCCGTGATCCTGTATGTCGACACGTTCGGCAATCCCGAGCATTTCACGCGAATCGCGCGGCGGGTCTCGCGGAACAAGCCCATACTTGTCATCAAGGGCCGACGGAGTGCCGCGCGGGTCCTCGCCGAGGCTCGCTCCCACACCGCGGCGGCGCTGCGCGGCGACGAGGTCGTTGATGCCCTCCTGCATCAGGCTGGGCTGCTCCGGTTCCGTAGCGGCGATGAGCTGTTCAACGCGGCCGAGTTCTTCGAGCGCCAACCGCTGCCCGCCGGTCGGCGGATCGGAATCGTCAGCAACTCCGTTGGTGTGGCGACGATCGCCGCCGACGCGGCCGCTGCGCGGGGGCTCGAGGTTAGGGAAGCGGGCGACGCGCCAAACCCGCTCACCATGCCAATCGGCGCGGGACCGGACGATTACCGAACCGGAGTCACCAGGCTGCTTGGCGAGCCCTCAATCGACGCGCTGATGGTGTTCTACGTGGACGTTCACGAGGGAGACCCAGACGCGGTGCTGCAAACCATCTCGATGGCCTGTGCCGGGCAGCCCAAGCCGGCTGTCGCGTCCGTCGTGCGCTCGGACGGACGCCGGCGACCGCGCGCCCCCGCCGGCGTCCCCAACCTCTTGTTCCCGGAATCCTGCGCGAACGTGCTCGCCAGCGCGGTCGAGCGTCGCGAATGGCTGTCGCGGCCGCTGGGCGAGGTCCCAGACTATCCCGATCTCGACGGACCGGCGGCACGGGCGACTGTCGAAGCATTCCTCGAGCGGAACCCGGCGGGCGGGTGGATCTCGCTTGGCGAAGCTGAGACCCTGCTGGCCACGCACGGGATTCCGATCGTCGCGTCGTATCCCTGTCGGGATCTCGAGCGCGCGGTCGCGGTAGCGGCGGAGATCGGCAAACCGATCGCCCTGAAGGCGGACTTCGAGGCGCCCGGTCCCGCGGGCGACATCGACGCGGTCCTACGTGGGCTGCTCGGTGAGGCGGCAATCAGAGCCGGCTGGGGGGAGCTGCAACGGCGGATGCGAGTCGCCGGATACGCATGGATCGGTGCGATCGTTCAACCGCTCTACGACCAAGGAGTCAGCGTGCTGGTAGGCGCGGTAGCCGATCCCGATCTGGGGCCGGTGCTAGCGGTAGGCCTCGGCGGACGCCAGGCAGGCCTCGGTCGCACCGCGTTCCGGCTGCTGCCGCTCACGGATGCAGACGCCGACGAACTGATCGATGCTTCGCGGAGCGTGGCCGCCGAGCTAGATGGATTTCGCGGCAGCGAACCGCTCGATCGCCACTCCCTGCGCGAGCTGATCCTCCGTTTAGCGCTCCTGCTTCGACGCGTTCCAGAGGTGGTCGAAGCCGATCTCAATCCGACCCGCTGCACGACGACCGGTTGCGTGGTGCTCGACACGCGAGTGCGGATCGAACGCCGAGGGCCGATCGAACGGGTCAAGACGTGGTGAGTCGCTGGGGACGGGTCATCGCACCGGTCGTATGATCCCTGCCCAGGGCGCGACCAAGACGAGAGGAGGGGCAATGAAATCAATCAACGGGGCCGCTCACGCCGAACTCACTCCCCTGCGGTTTCTCGAGCGAACGAGCACGGTGTTTCCAGATCGGGTCGCGATCGTCGATGGCGCGCGCCGGATCACCTACCGCGAATTCGCCTCCGAAGCGACGCGCCTGGCCAACGCGCTCGTGGCTAGCGGCGTGGAACCCGGGGCCCGCGTGGCTTACCTGTGCCCGAACACGGCGGAGCTGCTGATCGCGCACTTTGCCGTTCCGCTGGCGGGCGCGGTGCTGGTCGCGATCAACACCCGCCTCGCTCCCGAGGAGGTCAAATACATCTGCGACCACGCAGGCGCACGGATGCTTGTCGTCGACCACAGCCTGCTCTCGACCGTCGAGGAGATCGAGGACCCATTTGCCTCCGTCGAGGAGGTAGTGGCGATCGGACCGCAGCGGACCGGTCGGCTGCGCTACGACGAGCTGCTGGCCCGGGGAAACGACGAGGAGCGGGACTGGACAGTGGCGGACGAGCGCGCCACGATCACGGTCAACTACACGTCCGGCACTACTGGGCGGCCGAAGGGCGTGATGTACACCCACCGCGGCGCATATCTGAACGCGCTCGGTGGGGTTGCGCACCATCAATACAACAGCCGCTCGGTCTACTTGTGGACACTGCCCATGTTTCACTGCAACGGCTGGTGTATGACCTGGGGGGTCACCGCCGCGTCGGGCCGCCACGTGTGCCTGCCAGCAGTCCGCGGCGAGGAGGTGTGGCGGCTGATCGAAGAAGAAGGGGTGACCCATCTCAGCGGCGCCGCGATCGTGCTCAGCAGCCTGGTGGAGAGCTCCACCGGAAAGCAGTTGCCCGGCCGCCTCGTGGCCTCGACCGGCGGCTCCCCGCCGAGCCCGACGATCATCGAGGCCCTGGAAAGGATGGGAGCCGACCTGACCCATCTGTACGGGCTGACCGAGACCTACGGCCCCTACACCATCTGCGAGCATCAGGAGCAGTGGTCCGAACTCGATAGACCGTCGCGCGCCCGGCTCCTGGCTCGTCAAGGAGTCGGGATGATCCAAACCGAGCGGGCGCGCGTCGTCGACGCCGCCATGAACGACGTGCCCGCCGATGCCACGACGATGGGCGAGATCGTGATGCGCGGCAACAACGTGATGAAGGGATACTTCGGCGACGAAGAGGCAACGGCCGACGCGTTCGAAGGCGGGTGGTTCCACTCCGGCGACGTCGGAGTGATGCACCCCGACGGCTACATTCAACTGCTCGATCGCGCCAAGGACATAATCATCTCCGGCGGCGAGAACATCTCCTCGGTCGAAGTCGAGCAGGCGCTGCTCCGACACGAAGCCGTCGCGGACGTGGCGGTCGTGGGCATGCCAGATCCGAAATGGGGAGAAGTTCCAAAAGCGTTCGTCGTCCTACGCACCGGGGCCCACACGGAGGAGTCGGGTCTGATCGCGTTCGCACGCGATCAGCTAGCCCACTTCAAGGCACCCAAGTCCGTGGAGTTCGTCGCCGGACTCCCTCACACAACCACCGGCAAGGTTGAAAAAATCGAGCTTCGCAAGCGGGAATGGGCGGCATACGACGCAAGCATCAAGGGCTGAGACCAACGCGGCACGCTGCTGCGGGGCCAGCTCCAGTATCGCGAACGACGAGTGACCAGGTCTGATGCCGGCGGGTCAGGTCACGATGTGGGTGACGCGTCAGCCCAGCCAGGTGAGCGCTCTACGGTTGGTGCGGCGGCGCTTAGTCGTTGCGAGCAGGTCTATCTGTGGCGGCGTTTCGCCGGAAGTGGGTTGGGCGCGACCCAGAGCCGCCCGGGAACCGAGTCGGTCAGAACATACAGTCGGCGGTTGGTGAGCCCGATCTGACTTACGCAGCCTGCGTAGTAGGACGGCGAGCAGGCGCTTCCGATTAGCCGCTTGGGCAGTCTGATCTATTGTCGGAACGCTCAGCGGTCGGCAGACGGTCCGGGTGAGGTCAGGTGCGTTCAGATCGACGGTCGTGCTGCCCCCCGAAGGGTCTTGCCTCAGCTCGCTGGTCTGGATGCTCTGGTACACGTTGCGCGAGCCGCACTTCTCAGCCGGGCACGTCGCCTGGAAATACGCCAGCCAGTGTCTCCCGGCCGCCTCCAGGCCGTAACTAACATCGCAGTCAACGCCGCACGGATGCGCCGTGATCGCTGGGCTGGGGGAGACCGACCGCCACTGGCCGGTGGCGGGGGAATACAGCTCGGGCGCGGGCGTGAGGGGGGCGGTACCCAACGGGACTATCGGGTTGCAGTCAAATAAAACCCACGGCAGATCTAGCGGTTCGAGCGCCGATCGGTCCACGGGAACGCAGCCGGCTCGAGTCATCGTCTTGACTCGCCCTGTCTGATCGTCGATCAACGTGACCGACGGCCTGGCGATCCTCGTCTGACCGGCAAGCGCATAACGAGTGCCCGTCCATATCCAGTCCGCATCGACCACGTGCCGAAACCTTGGACTGACAACGGGCGGCTTGTGTGACCGCGCCCGCGAGGATGCGCCGGCGGCCGCCCTGGTCATGGACCCCACGATCGCGGCCGCCACAGCAACCGCGGCCGCCAGCGCCACCCACTGGCGCCCGAACATCGACCCCCCTCGCGACGACACCACACCCACTGCCTTTAGAACGGCATGTGCCTAAGAGAGTTGCGCCCCAGCGGCTCCCACGACGCTTGGCTCGACCTGCACAAGCCTGACGGTCGCAATCACGAAGGCCGCACTGTAGGCCGACCAAACTACTCGGCCGGGGCCGATCGCCGGCGCTGTTCCCGGATGACCCGAGGCGACGATACGTCAGGGGCGCCTCGCGCACGGCGTTGCATGGTTTGTCGGGAAATGCCGGGCGAGCGGCTTACGCCGCTCGCCCGACGTTGCCTCGACCCTGTCGCTCACGCCTTCTACTGCGGTGCCGTGCCCCGCGGCGCCGAGCGCTGTGAACCTCAACCAGAGCCAGGGCTATGTGGCCATCCGATGACTCGAAGGCCGCTCATATACCGATATACTGACGTCGTGTGCCGGTTATGTCAACCCGATAACCAGGCCAACCCTCGTGACGGCCATCCCTGACGGTCTCCGGCAGCCCGGCCCGTCTCCAGCGCCACCTTCAAGCGCGCCGTTCCGTCTCATCCCGTCACGCTTGGCCAGCCCGACGAGCGTGGGCGACGCCGTCTATGACCAGATCCTCGAAGCGCTCCAACAGGGCCGGCTCCAGCCCGGAGAGCGGCTACACGATGGCGAGTTCGCCGCCCAGCTCGGTGTGTCGCGCACCCCGGTCCGCGAGGCGCTACTGCGGCTGCGCGAGCTCGGCGTCGTCGAGTTCGCGCCCGCCCGCTACACCCGAGTAGCGATCATCGACCGCACCCAAACCGGCCAGGCGATCGCCGCCTGGGTGACCGTGTACGCCGCGATCGCCGCGATCGCAGCCAGTAGCGGCGTCCCGGCGCCCACGCTCAACACGATGGCCGACGCTCACGCCCGCTTCCAAGCGGCCAGCGACCCCTACGACTTCCAAGCGCTGTCGACCGCCAACGCCGACTTCTACGACCAGCCCACAAAACACTGCGACAACCCGATCCTCGTGCGTTGCGCCGACCGCGTCGTCCACGTCGTGCGCCTCGGCCTACTCCAACTCCCCGGGCCCCTGAACCCCGCCCCCGTTCACGCCGCCCAAGCCAGCCTCCTCGCCGCCATGTCCGCCGCCGACCCCCACGCCGCCCGACAAGCCGTCTACCGCATCGCCGAAATCCCCTTCTAACTCCCCAACCCCGACAGCACCAAGGGCGACACGGAGCCGCCCCAGCGGGCACAGCCAGCAGAGCGGGCGCATGCTTCTGCATTGTTCACGAATTACCGGATTACCGGCCACGTCGCGAGCTGGTTGAGCTCGCGGGCGAACTGCTGTTTCCGGTCGGCGGCTCTCCGAGGCAGCCCAGGTCGGTGCCGGACGCTGGCGCGTGAGCACCTCGCCTTGCCCGATGCGATACAGCGGCTCGCTCAGGCGTTCACAAATCCACCACGCCTCGCCGTCTCGCACCACCGGACGTGCGGGATGCGGGTGATATGGGCACGGCGGCCGTGCCTGATCCCACGCGATCTGAGTTTCGGCCAGATCCTCTTCTTTGCTGCGCGCGGCCGCCGGCGCAGCCGGCCCGGGTCAGACGTGACGTTCGGGCGGAGTCGCGCGCAGTGGGGGGTCGCGTCAGCAGCGTGATGCTCCGGGCGGGCGCCGCTGACCGGTCTGTGAGGCGCCGGTCAGCGGGTCGCCTCCTCAACTCATCGGGCGCGCAGGAGCAGCGGCCGCTCGTGGCGCTCGCGGCGCAGCTGCGCCGGCGTGTAGGCGAACTTCACCCACTTGCCGCGCGAGTACCGCTTGGTCATGTTCGAGTGCCAGCGCGACGTCGGGTCCGTCGCCTGCGAGTAGGTCAGGGTCCCTTGTGACGCCGGGCCGCTCGGGTTCAGCTGGGTGGTGAGCACGAGCGAGGACCCGTCGTTGACCTGGCCATAGGGGCCGCCGTTCACCGGCCCGGCGGTCAGCGCAGTGCCGTCCGGCGAATAGATCGCGTTGAAGCAGCCTGTGTTCGGCCCGTCGCCGGCGCAGCCCGGAATCGGGATCTTGCGCGACTGAGGCGCGTGCTGGACCTGACCGTAGCTCGCGTTGATCGGGACATGGTTCGCCTGCAGATTCTGCACTGCGTCGGCGAGCCACTTCAGGGGCGTGGCGGTGGCCGTAGTGTTGAGTCCGAAGGGCGTGGTTAGCGGGTGCGAGGGATTGAACGGCGAAGCCCAGAAGTTGTCGTCGGTGTCGAGCGCCGCCCACACCGAGAACAGCCAGCCGCCCTCGTCGTTGAGTTTGCCGGTCCCCCTGTAGCCCGCGAGCGCGCTGCAGGCCGCGGTCAGATCGACCAGCTGCCGGTCGCTTGAGACCTGCGAGGGATGGGCGCGGCAGTCGGCGACCAGCTCCTTGAGCACCAGCGAGGCGAGCTCTGAGCGGTCTCCCTCCCACATCCGCTGCAGGGTCGAGATCGTGAACTTCGGCGGGCCGAGCCCGTCGGTGCCGCTGACCCGGGCGCCGATCATCGCGTTGCCGCTTCGGGTCCGCAGGCTCTGCTCGGTCCCGGTCAGGCCGATGATTGGCGAGAACGCGGTCAGCGGGTGCGACGGATTGGCGAGCCAGAACGAGTCATTCGAGTTCTCCACGTAATCGCGCCGGAACAGATGCGGGAGCTGAGCGGCGCTGAAGATCCCCTTTTGGGGCGTTCCGGCCACGTTCGCCGGCGCACATGATCCGCGCTCACCGTCGAGCGTCACGATCCGGGCCTGCTGAAACACCAGCGTCGGGAGCCCCGACGGCAGACACGTGTTGAGCTTGGCCTGGCTTACCGCCGGCGTGGCGCCGACGTCGCCGTAGTAGGCGTTGCCGTGGTCGTCGGCCGCGATCGTGTTGAAGGTGGGGATCGCCAGCCACTTGGCCTCCACGTCGTACAGGTTCTTCACCGACGTCGCTTGGCCCATCCGGAAGTACTGATCGGCCGCACGCGGACCGACGGGCGCGACCGCGTCATACAGCGCGTACGCGGTCGACGAGTTCCAGATGTAGGCGTCGCCGGGAACCGCCCCCACGTCGACCACCGGACCCCAGCGGGTCGTGTAGAACGTGTGCCTGGCGGTCTTGCCGCCGAACTTCACGCCGACGGTCGTATGGCCCATCTTGGTCGGCTTGCCGTCGAGCAGGTAGCTCGTCGGGTCGCCGGGCACCAGGTGCAGCTGGTAGAGGATGAACCGCCGCGAGGTGGACACCGTGTGCGTCCAGGCGAGGTGGCGGTTGAAGCCGATCCCGATCAAGGGGAAGCCCATCAGCGTCCCACCCTCGACGTCGTAGCGGCCCGGCACGTCGAGCTGGGCCATCCAGAAGCGCTCCGTGCCCCGCCACGGGAAGTGCGGGTTGGCGAGCACGATCCCGTGACCCGAGCGGGTGTCCCGCGACCCGAGACCGACCCCGTTCGATCCTGCGTCACGGGTGGACCGCGGCCCGAACTGCGACTTGAGCCTGCCAAAGCCAGTGGTGGCGGGGGCCACGCCGGCGGCCTGCGCGCCACCTGCCGGCGGTTGAGCCTGAACGATCCCCGACAGAAACTGCTGGGCTGAGCCCTCGGTGACGATCTGCGCGCCGCGGAGGATCATGTCGGTGAGGGTTATCGGGCGCACCCAGGGCTTGCCCTTGCAGCGCGGGTCGCGGAGTCTGCCGGAGCGCAGGTACCGGTTATAGCCAGCGACGAACCCCGTGTATACCTGGCGAACCTGCGGCAAGAGGCCGTTCGGCGGCTTGGCGGTCAGCTCACGCTTGGCAATTCCGCCGGCCTTCACGTAGCGCCAGTAGAGGTCTGACTCAAGGTTTGTGCTGCTGGTGCCGGCCGAGTAGTTGACCGCCTTCCCGTTGGGCCCGAAATACTTCGAGCGCTGGCCCTCGAGCGTGACGATGTCGTTCGCGAACGTGCATAGGTTGTCCTGGGCAAACGCGTAGCCCTCGCCGTAGCCAAGCGCCGCGAAGTTGCGGCCGACTATGTGCGGGATCCCGGCGCTGTCGCGCGTGATCGTGACCCCCTGCGACGAGCGGGGACGGGCATGCCGTGCGTGCCCATCCCCCAGGGCAGCCGATGCTACGACGACCGCGGCGACTAGCACACCGACCAACACAAAAAGCTTGCGAAGCACTCTCATCCCTCTCGATACCTTGTCAACTTGCGTGCGGCCGGGGAGCAGCAGCCGATGATCCGATTGCCCCGGCGGCGGTTGGCTCGCGGGAAGCTGCTGGTGTTCGGTGTGGGTGTCGGAGATGGAGGAGCGCGGGGTCCGACTCTAGGGCGATCGAGCGGTACGCACTTGATGACCGGGCTCGGCGCGCGGAACCCAGGTCTTGTCAGTCAGCTGGTCAGGGCCGCAGGACAGTGACGGCGTAGTACCCGATTGGGCGGAGCGCGCCGAGTGGTGGCGCGCTCCGCTCCGGTCGGTTTCTCGGGGTCCCGAGGCGCCCCGACGCCAGGATCTCAGGTCAGAGACCCAGCAGACCCGGCTGGCCGAGCAGCTGCTGCAGGATGTTCAGCAGCCCGGTCGTCTGCGCAGTCGGCAGCGGCGAGGTGTTCAGGAGGTTCGCCACTCCGCACAGCAGGTTGCCGAGCAGCAACCCCGGGCCCGACTGGGCGTCGATGTTTAGGATCACCTGGTTGAGGTGCACCTTCAGGCCGAGCAGGTTGAGGTTCAGCGGGCCGAGGTTGAGGTGTAGGACCGGGCACGTGGCCGCCGCGCTCGCCACCTTGTTGGCGCCGAGGATTCCGCCGGCCCCACGCGCGACGCCGATCGGCATCGCCAGGGTCTTGGGCTTGATCGACCGCTTGCCGACCTTTCCGGTCAGCGTCCCGACCGCGTAGGTGTGGCCCGCTCGGTTGACGAACCGGGTCAACTTGTAGCGGCCGCTGAATTGCTTTCCGTTGTGCGCAGTACCCGTCACCGGAGCGCTCTGCAGGGACGAGCCTGTGGTCGTCGCCGCCGCATTGCCAGCGGCTGGCACGGCCATTAGCGCCGCGCACATCAGCGCCAGCAAGATTCCTACCTTCCCAACTTTCATCATTGCTCCTATTTATGTTGTTGACTATGCGAGCCGAGCTACTCTTGGCGGCCCGGCTGCAACCTGGACGTCGCGAGACGGCCCGGGCGACTACCGGTTACGCTCGCCGGCCGTTATGGACGGACGCGTGGCCCTCCACGAGCGCGCGTACTCCCGTTGCTACATGCCCACCTCCTCCGCGCTCGAGGCTGTCGTTGTGAGCTACCCCGTCAGGCAGCGCCCAAGCATCGCGCGCGCATGATTCACCCGCTTGCGGCCGAACTTGTCAGCCTTCGAACCTCGAGCCCCGGGGCGACGTCGAGTTCAGCGTCGCCCGCGGGCCGCCTAGGAATCCCAGCTCGCCGTCGCTGGTCCGCTCGTTCGGCGGCCGGCGGTGGAGCACGACCCCGATGTGCGCGGCGTCGAGCAGATGCTCGACGGCATCCGATGGGCGACGGTCGAGGACGCGCCCGGCGAAAGCCAACCATCTTGATCGGAATACTTGCTTGTCCCCTTGGGTCCAACTGGCTTGGGCTGGCCATCCGGAAACGCAGGATTTACAGGAAGTTCTTGAGGTGGGCGGTACCCGGCTCGAACGGGTGACCTCCTGCTTGTAAGGCAACATTCAGCATGGCACGCCAGGACACGTCAGGGCACCGTAGAGCAATAAATCCCTGCACGTGAGCGCCTGTCGGCCACGGGCGATGTGCCTCGCTGTGTCCCGGTCGCCATCTTGGTGTGTCCGAAAAGTGTCCGCGCCTTATGGCGTCAGATGGGTCAGCGCTCGTATAAGGGTGCCGCACAATCAGCGGCAGTACGTCGGCCCCTACGGGTCGCCTGCGGAGTTCCGCTACGGGTCACCGTAAGAAGCGGTGTCGGAAGCCATGACCTCCGGCGTGACAGGCGAGTGCGGCGGGTCTGAGCGATTAGGTGCGGAGGGCGAAAACGCCCTGTCGTCGTTGAGGATCTCGCCGGCATCGACCGCGTGCCGCGCCGCTGCTGGCGGTGGCTTTTCGGGCAATGGGCGCTGATTGGGCGCTGGCGGGGCCCCTGGAGGGGCTCGTGACCGTGCGTCGGCGGCACTCGCTGCTGTATGAGTTGTATCTCGGCTCGCCGGTGTGGCGGGCGCGGCGGTGGTGGTGGTTCGTGACGAGCGACCGCCGCTGCGCCCGGTGCCGGCGGCTGCTGGGCCTGCACGGTGGAGGCGCGGCGACGGTGACGGTCACCATCTGCTCGCGGCGGCGAGCGGCAGTGTCGTCGTCGCCACGATCTCCGAGACGACTGGTCCTCCTCAACACCGGGAGTCAGTTCTAGTTTGGCGCCGGCTTCTGATCTCGACGGTGATCGTTAAGCTGGGACGCTGCAAGCACGCCGACGTCGAGGGTGCTGGTCTGGGCGGCAAACGGCGAGCTGCTGGGGCCGGCGCGCTGTAGGAAAGACACCCCGACCCCAGCCGTGCGCCGACGGTGGGGGCGCAGCGTCGGCGCAGCGCCGGAATCGTTCCGGCGGAGAAAGATGAGTCTACTCGGCTCCCCGTGGCTTGTCGCTCGAAGAGGTGTCTTCGGCGTGGAGAAATTTCGTGCTGGTGCGAGAAATTCCTTCGCCTAGACCAACCTTTCGCCGCTGGGCGCGTCTCTAGATGTAGGAGGGCGCAGCGTCGGCACGAGGCATCGGCCGGGTGGCGGTCCGGGGGCGACCTGTGGCCGTGCTCCCGCCGTTGCGGGACGCGAGAACGGGCGACGCCCGGGGTGATGGGGCGGATCCCCGGGCGTCGGTCAATCCACTGACCGTGCGCGTTCAGTTGAGCGAGTCGCGCGTAGACTGTCTCTCGTGGCCGTAGCGTCCCGCGCGATTCCCCGACTCGTACCGCGGGGTACTCGCGGCTTGAGTGACCAGCAGCTTGTGGCGCGGGTTGCATCCGGGGACGATCACGCCTTCGAGGAGATTTTCGACCGGCACGGTGCTGCGCTGCTCAGCTTCTGTGTGCACATGCTGGGAAGCCGCGAGTGGGGCGAGGACGCGCTGCAGTTGACGTTCGTGGCGGCATACCAGGCGCTTCGCCGCGGTGAGTGCGACGGTGCGCTGCGGTCGTGGCTGTACGCGATCGCGCGCAACCGCTGCGTGTCGGAGCTGCGCGCCCGCCGCGAGATTCCTGACAGCGACTGGGTCAGCGCTGACCGTCCCGCGATCGAAGGTCCCGCGAGCCTGTTCGCGCGCCGAGAGCAGCTGCGCGAGATCGTCGAGGACATGCAGCTGCTGCCCGCCGATCAGCGCGCCGCGCTTGTGCTGTTCGAACTCGGCGACCGGTCTCACGAGGAGATCGCGAGCGTGCTCGGAGTCCGTCGCGACAAGGTCAAGGCCCTCATTTTCCAAGCCCGCGAGGGGCTCTATCGAGGGCGCAGCGCTCGCGAGACCGCCTGTCCGGAGGTCCGCGAGCGCCTCGCGAACGCGCGCGGGAAAGCCCCTGCTCGCGGCATGCTGCGCGCCCATATCGAACGTTGTGCGCCCTGCCAAGAGTTCGAGCGCGAAGTACGCGGGCAGCGGGCGGCGCTGGCGCTGGTCCTCCCTGTCGCGCTCAGCGGCAAACTCAAAGCGCTGGTGCTCTCATCCGCGCTTGGGCACGGCAGCGTCGGCGCGGGCGCCGCGAGCTTCACCGGAGCAGGCGGCGCAGGCTCGCTATTCGGCGCGACCACCGCAGGCTCCGGGTCGGGCGTGATCGCCGGACCGGGCAGCCTCGGCGCGGGCGCCGCAGCGAGCGCCACCGGTTCTGCGAGCACCGCCGTCGGCGGCGGCGCGGTCGGCGGCGCGGGCGCTGCCGCCGGCAGCGGTGCGGTGTCAGCCGCCGCTGGCACTGCGGCGCCGACGGTGGTCGCCTCGGCGCTCGGGACCGACGCGGTCGCGGGCATGGGCGCGCTCACGTCCTCGGTCTCGGTCGCGTCGGTGGCGAAGCTCGCGACGGTGGTCGCAGTCGCCGTCGGCGTCGGCGGCGTGACGCGCAGCGCGCTTGCGCCGTCGCCCCGGCCCCAGGTCGCATTTCTTGCCGGTCAGCCGGCGCACCCGGCGCCGCTGCGCTCGCCGCTTCAGCCGCTGGTGTCGGGCATCGCCGATCCGCTGGCCGGCGCGGCCCGGCCGGGGTCGCAGCCCGGCGCGGGCGCGGCGGCGCCCGCCGCACCGCCGACGAGCGCGGCGAGCGCGCCCGTTCGGTCCTCAAACGCGGCGCCATCCTCCTCGGCAAACCCCGCTGCGGCAAGCGCGTCGAGCACTCCCGGCGCCGGCGCCCCCGCCTCCCCGATGGGAACGACCTCCGCTCCGGCCTCCGCCCCCGGCGACGGCTCGGCCACCACGACGGCGCCTCCCTCCGGCAACTCCACGACGACCGCAGCCACCACGACCACTACAGCCACCTCGCCCACCGACTCCGGCACGAGCACGTCCACCACCACGACAGCTTCGCCCACCGACTCCGGCACGAGCACGTCCACCACCACGACAGCCTCCTCACCAACCACTACCCCCGCGGGGTCTTCAGCCAGCCCCTCCGCGAGTCAGGAAACCTCGGGCGCGTCGTCCGGCGCCTCCGGGAACGGACCCAGCGACGCGACGGGCCAGGGCCAATCCTCCGGGGGCGATCCCGGCGGTGGCGTCACCCACTCGAACGGAAACGGCCCGCCGAGCACCCCGCCGCGGTGCACGAACAATCTCGCGCCTGGCTGCGCGAAGAAGACTCCCCACTCCTAACTGCCGCGTCGTCTGCTGGGACATCAGCGCCCCCGCCGCTGCCCCGACGTCTGAAGCCGCTCAAATGGGCACCGCAAAGCCGGCGCTCGGCCTCCGAGCGCGGCTGGCTTGCGGTCCACGGACTCCACCCCGCCAAACCGCACCGCTGGCCCGCGGCGTCCTGCTGCCACGCGCGAGCCACAGAACGCGAGCAGTGACGCCTTTCCTGACGCCTATGCCACCAACGACCTCCGCACAAACTGGCCGACGGCACCTACGGACGCTGGCGAGTCCAGGCCGAGCCTTATCAAGTTTAGGCGAGCGTCATTCGAACCCGTGCACTTGACCACCCTCATCTCGACCGTTTCGGATGCCGTGGCAATCCCGCCCCCGTCGGTCGAGGTCGGCTCGCGAGCATCAAGCGGCGAACCCAAATATCGCGGCAGGGACGGATGCGCAGGACCATGTCGAACGGGATTGACGAGTTGGCTCAGCGGCATCGGCCGAGCCACGGGAAGCCACGGCGCCACGGGCGATGGCGGACGAACGGGTTAAGCAGGTCGAACCCAATCCAGATGCGAGCAGTGACGCGAGGGAGGCTTTTAGCAATCGGAATGAAGCCGTCGTTCGGTGTGCGTACGATCCTTGGCGTTGAACACGTCCGGATGGACGGCAAGGGATGTGCGGCTTGAAATCCATCGCCGAGACGGGCACTTCGATACTGGCAGCCGCCATCGCATGCAGCCGGACCGTCACTTCGAGCCGCGCTGGACTGTGCTTCTGAGCGGCGTTAGGACCGAAACCCAGGATGTGTTCGCCGATGTCCGGGAGCAGATCGAGAGTGCGGTCCTGACGATATTCAGACGAGCGTGATATCGCACGCTACGAGCTGCGGCTGTCAACCACCGTGGTGGGCGATCCGTTCGATCTAGAGACCGCCGAGGAACGGCGCGTCCGGTAGACGCTGTACAGCTGCCCACCGATGGTCCCGTTGTACCGGTGGCCTACGGCACCATGCTGCGGGCTAGCGAAGCGGTCTGCCCCTCGCCAAGTCGTTTCGCAGCGCTTAGTAGCGGGTGTCGCCGAAGGACTCGTCCGATTTGAGACCTTGAGGTGTTGAAGGCGATCGTCCGCGCTGCGACGGCCGCGTGCGCCGGTCAGCGTTGATGCGACGCGTTGGAGTTGTCGACGAGTTGAGCGATCTCGACGAAGTCGATCGTGGGTTCGACGCCGTACAGGCCGGTCACTCGCTCGCGCAACTCCTCTGAGAAGAAGCTCTTGGCAGCGTCTGCCGATTCCCAGACATAGAAATTCATCGCGCGCTGCCTTGCGTCGTCGACGGTGAAGACCTTGGACCTCAGCCCGGGCATGCCTTCAAACGTCCCGCGGGCGTTCTCCGCGATGGAGACCACGCGGGCATGATTGAAGTCCTCGTCGTATTGGAAGGTGACGCTCACGCCGATCATTGTGTTTCCTCTCGTAGGTTCAGCGCGAGCCTGCGAATTAGGCGAGCGGCTCGCGTAGTTTGCGTTCAGAAGTTCCCCGTATAGCTCCTCGTGCCATGCTCGACGACCTTTACGCGCCGCCCAGCCGGCGTCCGAAGTATCGTGGCCGCCGCCATTCCATGCACCGCGTTGACGGCGGTCCGCAGCACCGGGCGATCATCGCCGCATAGCTGGAGCGCGAAATGGTCCTCCCGCGCTGGCGCCGTGTGCGGCGTCACTGCCGCCGGAGCGTCGATTTCGCGCGCGACCAGACAGCCGGTGTAAACACCGTGACCCGCCTTCAGCGGCCCCGCGAATGCCTGCCGATGGCGTTCACCTCACTGACACCCCGGTGCGCACCGTCCGACTCTCGTCGGCGTCTTCACCGTTGATGCGGCTTCCTGCCAGCAGCGTTCGAAGCTCGCTGACACCGGCAATCGCGCTCTCGTCGTCATCGGCGCAGGGGATCACGTTGAACGTTGAGCAGCCGGCGTCGATGTACGGGCCGAGGAACTCCGCGATGTGCTCGGCGGTGCCGTATGGCGAGTACCGCTCGAACGGTTCGAATGGCATTTGGTAGAAGCGCTGCATCTGCGAGGCCAGCGGTCCGCGTGCCGTCTCGCGCGTCGGGCCGAAGCCGCACCACACGTTGAGCGCATGCTCGAACCCGCTCGGATCTCGGCCGGCGGCTGCTGCCTGCCGGGTGATCTGATCGCGCACCACCGTGAACCGGCGTTCCGAGACCCAGATCCCGAGCCAGCCGTCCCCGAGTCGCGCGGCGCGGCTGACGGCGGCATCCGAGCGCCCGCCGACGATCAGCGGTATCCGCGGCGACGGCGCGGGCACGATCAGCGCGTCCTGAAGCGAGAAGAACTCGCCCCGGAACGTAAGCGGCGTGCCGTCAGCTAGGCCGCGCAGGATCTGAAGGCACTCGTTCATCCGGCGTCCACGCGTCTTCGGGTCGATGCCGCAGACCTCGATCTCGTGACGGTCCTCGCCGCCGATCCCGACGCCGAGCGTGAGCCGGCCGGGCGCAAGCTGTGCGATCGTCGCGAGTTGCCGGGCGACCGGAACCGGGTGGCGCAACGGCAGCAGATAGAGCCCGATGTACACCGGCAGCTCAGCTTGGCTGGCGAGCAGGGACGTTGCAGTGACCAGCCCGTCTGACCCTGCTCCAACGAAGAAGCTCACGTGATCGCCGACGCACAGGTGGTCGACACCGGCCTCGGCGACGCGAGCGAGGGTCGCCTGCAGCTGTTTCGAGCTGCCCGGCTGATCGACCGGAGGAAAGAGCCCAACGCGGACGCTAGCCATCGACGAGTCCTCCCAGTTGCGCGCGACCGCTCATCAGCGGCCGCACGATCGGCGGCATCGCGCGCCACGAGGCCTTGGTGGCCTTGACTTCGAACCCGCAGGCCCGCATCAGCTCGACAGTCGCGCGGTTGCAGCGACAGCCGCAGGCAAACCGACGCCAAGGATCCAGTAGACGGTCCTGCCACCAGGCGAGCGCCGGAGATTCGGCGCGGACGTGCTCGATGAACAACAACTGCCCGCCGGGCCGCAGCACGCGCGCGATCTCCGCGAGCGCCCGGTCGGGGTGCTCGACCGTGCACAGGACCAGGGTGCACACAACCGTGTCGACTGACCGGTCGGCGAAGGGAAGCTGCTCCGCCGACGCGTCGATGATCGCGGCTTGACGCTCTGAGCGCCGGACACGCCGCTCCAGCCGCCGGCGCATCACCGGCTCGGGCTCGACCAGGATCAGCTCCCGGGCCGCCGGCGGATAATGCGGTACGTTCAACCCGGTGCCGGCGCCAACCTCGAGCACCCGCCCGGTGGCCTGATCGACCAGCATCTTTCTGGCGGCTCGCATCCCGGCCGCCTCCCCGACGCAAAGGAAGGGGTCGTAGATCAGCGCGCAGACGCGCGCCCAAGGTGCGGACGACGGAGCCGGTTGCGTGTTCCGCTGCGTGTACGTGTGTGAGGTGGACATGGCAACGACGATAAGTCGGGCCCCGGTCTCCCGCATCGCACGCGCGGGCCATTCTCTCCAGATGGCCGGTTCGGGTGATCGGCCGTCAGAGCAGGCCGAGGCGAGCCGCCTCGGCCACCGCCGCGGTACGCGAGCCGCGGCCGAGCTTGTGCCGGATGTTCGCCACGTGGCGGTGCACGGTGTGCGGGCTGACCACGAGCTGCGCCGCGATCTCGCGGTCGTTGAGCCCATCCGCGACGAGCGCCAGCACCTCGCGCTCTCGGGCAGACAAGAGCACCTCGGCAGGCTCACCCGCCACCCGCGCAGCCTCGGACGGCGGTGAGAGGAAAGACCGCAGCGCCCGCACCACGGAGTGCGCGTCTCCGGCCCACGGGAAATGGGCGCTGCCCTCAAGCGGAATCAGCGTCGCGCCAGGAATCGCCGCCGCCAGCTCGCGGCCAAGGGCATACGGGATCGCGCGGTCAGACCGACGGTGCACGACCACAGTCGGCGCCTGCACAAGCGGGAGCTCCGTCCGAACGTCAGTCCGATAGATGAGCTCGAGCAGCCTGGCCGCCGTCTCCGCGCTCGCGGCAGCCCGCTGATACCGCGCGAAACGTTCCTGCTCGACGCTGCCAACGGTGCCGAGGAAGATATCTGCCAGCAGCCTCGACCCCAGCCCCCAATGCGACCGCACGGTCGTGACGATCGCCTCCCTCACCTCGCGTGTGCCGACCGCCGCGCCGTCGGCATAAGCGCCGTACAGCAGCAGCCGCTCCACTCGTTCCGGAAACCGCGCCGCGAACGAAATCGCCGCGCACCCGCCCGACGAGCCGCCCAACAACACCACACGCTCCAGCTCGAGCTCATCGAGCACCCTGCCGAGTAGCGCCACCTCGCCGTCCACCGTTAGCTGCCCGTCAGGCCCCTCGCGATCCGACATCCCCACGCCGAGGCGGTCATAACGCACCAGCGTGTACCCGTCCGCCAGCGCCTCCCAGAACCGTCGAAACGCCTCATCTTGCCAATCGAACTCCAAGTGACTGACCCACCACGCCGCGGCGACCAGGGGCGGCCCGTCTCCACTCAGCGCATACGCGACCCGGCGATCCCCGAAGGGAAGAAACCGGATCTGCTCCGCTGTCAACATCGCGGCGTGAGCCTAAGCCCACGCGCCCGCCCATGCAACCGCGGAACCCGGGTGCGCGGCCCGGATCACGAGACTGACGCGCCTCAACCCGACGCGGGTCGATCTGATCGAGCGATTCCAGAAGCTGCTCGATGCTAACAACGCCGGCAGTCTGATTGTGCAGACCTACTTCGAGCAGCTCGTCGCCTTGAGTCAGGCGCTCAGCCACGAGGACGCGCGAGCGCTCTCCGAAGGGCTCAACGAAGAGCAGCTTGCGATCTTCGATCTGCTCACGCGCCCCGGCCCCAATCTGTCAGCGGCTGAGGAGCAGGAGGTCAAGAAGGTTGCGGAGGAGTTGCTGGCGATCCTCCGACGCGACAAGTTGGTCCTCGACTGGCGCAAGGAACAGCAGACCCGTGCCGCCGTGCGCGTCGCCGTCGAAGAGACCCTCGACCGTCTTCCGGAGAAGTACGTCCGCCAGCTGTACGCGCAGAAATGCGACGCCGTCTATCAACACGTCTTCGAGTCGTACTGGGACGACGGGCGATCCGTGTATGACCTGGCGGCCTAGTAGCCCCTGCACCACTCGATGGATCCCCAATGCGACGCAGGCGAATCGGCGCTGGCCTCAGGGCGTCGCGCCGAATCGACGTTGGCCTGATCGCGCAGCAGAACGCCAGCCGGGATCGCTTTCGTCTTATCGGCTGCGTGCGCCCGGTGATCGTGTTGGCGATATGGAGGACCGGCGGCCTCGGAGTCGAAGGGAGGCCGGTACCCCCGCGTCGCGGGGGTGATGTTCGCGTCGAAGGTGCAACTTCGACGCGGGCCCACAACACAGGAGGCACCGACATGCCTGACGGTATCCGTTGGGTCGGTCTCGACGTGCACGCGCGCGAGTCGACGATCGCTGTCTTTGACCAGGCTACGGGCGAGCTCGCGACCAAGCGGGTGGTCGGCCGTCCGCACGAGCTGCTGCCGTTGCTGCGCGCCGTGGGGCGCCCGGCGCGGATGGTGTATGAGGCGGGCCCGACCGGCTACGGGCTGGCGCGCCGGGCGCTGGCGGAAGGGATCGAGCTCGGGGTCTGCGCGCCGAGCAAGACCGAGCGTCCGGCGGACAGGGTCAAGACCGATAAGCGTGACGCGGTCCGCCTGGCGAGATTGTTGGCGGCCGGCGAGCTGACGCTGGTCACGATCCCGTCGGTCGAGCGTGAGCAGCTGCGCGACCTGGTCCGCTGCCGCGAGGACATCCGCTGCGATCTCGTCCGCGCGCGGCATCGGATCGGGAACTTCCTGCTGCGCCGCGAGATCTATTGGGAGGGCCCGGGTGAGGCGTGGACGCGCAAGCACCGCTCGTGGCTGACCTCGATCCGGTTCTCCGATCATGCCTCCCGGTCGACACTGGCCGACTACCTGCACGCCCACGACGTGCTGATCGCCCGCCGCGATCAGGTCGAGACCGACCTCGCCACGCTCGCGCTGAGCGCTCCGTGCGCGCACACGGTCGCGAGGTTGCGGTGCCTGCGCGGGATCGACACGCTCTCCGCGCTCGGGCTCTGCGCTGAGATCGGGGAGTGGGGACGCTTCGATCATCCTGATCAGCTCTCCGCCTACCTCGGGATCGTTCCCTGCGAGCACACCACTGGCCAGCAGCGGCGGCTCGGGTCGATCACCAAGGCCGGCTCGACCCACGCCCGCCGACTGCTGATCGAGGCCGCCTACCACTACCGTCGCGGCCCCGTCGTCGGAGAAGCGCTCGAGCGTCGCCAACGCGGGCACGCACCCGAGATCATCAACATCTCCTGCAAGGCGCAACGCCGGCTCAACGCTCGCTGGCGTCAACTCAAAGACGCCCGCCGCAAACCCGGCGGGGTCGTCGCGGTCGCGATCGCGCGCGAGCTCGCCGCCTACTGCTGGGAGATCGCCACCTGCCCCACCACCAGCCCCGAACCAACACCCACACCAACGACCCGCAAGAGACTCAGCAACTCACGCTAACCAACCCAGTTTCCACACATCCCGTTGCGGTTGGCGAGGCGGCCCCGGCCATCCCGGCTCGCGTACACAACTCCGCGATTCGTCGCCTGAGCACCCCAACCCCCGGGCGCGCTCGACATTAGACGGCGGAGGTACGACGAACAGAGGTCTTGGGCCAGCCCCCGAATATGAGCATGACCACCCGTCGCGAACCCCGCGAACGGCCGGGCCGCCTCGCGAACCGCAACCACACCACCACCAGCATCACCAACCACACAATGGCGATCAACGCATGCCCCTTGACAACCGCTCCTCCATATGAGCGACCAAACGCAAGTCCGCGCGCCGAGCGGTGATAGCCACGGACGTCGTGGCCAGCAAGCTGCCGACGCAGTGGAAACGGAGCGCGACCGCGCCAAGAGCCGGTGCTGCTGCGGACGAGGAGGCAGGTACGCATCCAAGGACGCCGCGGTCTGCCGCTTTCTCGTGGAGCATCAGTGTTGAGCTACACGCCGACCTTTGATGCCGGTCTCCTGGGCCGGCTCCCCTACGCCGCGAGAGATCTCGCACAGTGCCCCGAGCTTCACGCGCAGGTCGCCGCCGCCGCCGACGATGAAGTGCGTGTGATTGAGCGCCTGGTCATATAGCGGCAGCGCCGGGATCGAGATGAACGTGATGACGAAGAAGATGCGCGCGGTTCTTCTCTCAAAGTCCGTCGGTCGGTCGCGCGTTGCGGACGCGGACCCGTTGGGTGATCACGACATATTCGGCTCCTCTTATCGTCGTTTGTGTGTGAGAACCATCGGGTGAGTGTCGACGCGTCGTCTGGCGTGCCTACGGGGACATGGCGACCCTCTGGTCGAGCCGAGGCGCTCGCACTGAGATCGTTCCGACCCACAGCAGCAGTAGGAGGAGCGACAGGTCGAGTACGGCTGACAGGGCGGCGCAGTGCACCACGAATGCAAGGCCGCCGATGACCAGGATCGGAAGCAGCGCGTAACCGAGCCTCCGCATCCATCGCTTGATGGCGCCGGTGTCTTCCATCGCCATGGCCTGCTCGACGAGATCGTGATCCACCTCGCGCCGGTGATCCTCGGAGACGGCGTGCGGCTGTTCGGCGGCGAGCGTGAGGGACGTGTCGATCTTGAGCGGATCTCCCTCGGCGAAGCCGAACGGCTGACCGATCTTCGTTCCCGGGTCGTCAGCTAGAAGCCGGGCGCCTGATCAGCGGCCGATCAAGCACCAATCGCCCACGGATGCCGGAGATCGCAAAACAGCGACACCCGGTCGGGACCGCTCCGGGGGTCGGGGACCACGGGCGTCAATGAAGCCACGTACGTGGTCGTGGCTGCGGCAGTGGCGGATTTCGTCGGCTGGGGGCGCAACGGGCCGCATAGCGCGGGCGCGGTCGCTTCGCCAGGCAGCGTCTTGTCGAGATCACTCACACCGAGGGCCGCGAAGTCGTAGATGTGGTTGTAGTCGTAATCGATGCCGTGTACGACAATCACCGCGTCGCGGTCACGTATCAGGTCGGCTACCAACCTCGACACAGTAACCGTGCGCGTGTAGCGGATATTTCCGCTCGCGGGATAGCGATTCATCTCTATGTTGGTCGGTACGGCCCCGCTAGTGCTTCCCCACCGCGTGAACGACGTCAATGTCGAACCGTATAAGCGGATGGCGTCGCCGGTGCTGATCGACCGATGGCCGTTGTGCAGCCGAGCGTTCACTGCGGTTGGACACGTGCCCAGCCCCAGACCGTGTATGTGCGCAAGGTGCGGGGAGCCGTTGAGTAGTCCAATCGTGTCAAGCGTGACCGTAGCGGTATCGCCCCGGAGCCGAACGGTAGCGGTCCCGCTGCCAGTCACATGGTTTGTCGGCACCGCCGCCAATCTCGCCGCAGACGCGTGGACTGGCGGGGCGGGGGTAGGCGAGGAACTGCCCGACGTGGCGATGACAACGACACCGATCAGAGCCCCGGTAAGACAAGCTAGGACCAATAGCCCAAGCAGTGGCCAGCGGTATCGTCGAAGAAATACCCACCAGCCGAAGCCCGCGAGGACTAGCCTCGCGCGCGTGAGCCGGTTGCGATGTTCAGGCACCGGGTTGGGATGTTCAGGCATCGCGTGCCCCGTCGAGACTCGGGTGAATGACTACCGACCCCCTTGAACTCCTCAGCCGCACGTCGGGCGTCAATGCTACCCAAACCGGTCCCGCGCCAAAACCCTTCGCCGGCGCCGGCCAGCTTGGTGTCGGCCGATGGCGCTCGTCAGCGGCCCGTAGCGCCCGTCGACCGGGGTCCCGAAAGTACAGCCCGCGCCTGCACCACGAATCCTCGCCTACGGCCCCCGTTCGAAGCGGTTGGCGCCGTCAGTTGTTCTCCCAGGTTGGAAGCAGGGGGAACTACGGATGCAGGCGGTGCGCGCCGACTGGGAAGATCTACGAAGACGGAAGGTCGTCAAGAAGATTCTCCCGAAAGGAGAGTCAACCGGGCGGCCTTTCGCCGTGCTTGGGGCCAACCGGTTAGCGGTCCAGGCGCCTAACGAGTTCCTCGCGCTCGCTCAGGCCACCGAACGTCTTGCTTGGCGAGGGTTCCATCGAACAACTCGGGTCGGTCGGCGTGTCCGTTGCCCCGCGCGCGCATTGCGTCCTTGGCGGCGGCGATCAGGCCCTGAAGCTCCCCCGCCAGATCGGGCGTCTGCTCGCCAACTCGTCGCAGGTGCCCGTTCGGCGGCGTCAAGCTCGGTCCGCCCTGGACGAGCGCGCCGGTCCCAGCCCACCCCGCTACAAGCGCGCGCTCTGACTGATGGGCCGCCAGCCCGGCGGCGCAGCGCCTAGACCCGCTGGATCAGCGTCCCGGTCCCGAGCCCGCCACCGCAGCACATGGTCACGAGCCCGATCTCCTTGTCGGAGCGCTCGAGCTCGTGCAGCAGCGTCGTGAGGAGCCGGGCCCCGGTCGACCCGAGCGGGTGCCCGAGTGCCATCGCGCCACCGTTCACGTTCACCCGGTCCATGTCGGGCTCCAGCTCGCGCCGCCATGCCGCCACCACCGAGGCGAACGCCTCGTTGATCTCGACCAGATCGATGTCATCCATCTTCATTCCGTTGCGCTCGAGGATCTTCCGAGTGGCGGGGATCGGGCCGGTCAGCATGATCACCGGGTCGACCCCGACCGTCGTCTGGTCGACGATCCGCGCCCGGGGCTTCAGGCCCAGCGCGTCCGCCTTCTCGCGCGCCATCAACAGAACAGCGGCGGCGGCGTCGGAGATCTGCGAGCTGGTGCCGGCGGTGATCTTGCCGTCGGGCTTGAAAGCGGGCTTGAGCTGCGACAGCGCCTCGATCGTTGTCCCTGGCCGGATGCCCTGGTCTCTCACGCAGGTGGAGCCGTTGACCTTGAACGGCAGGATCTCCCGCTCGAAGCGTCCCTCCTCAGTGGCGCGGTGGGCGAGCTGGTGGGAGCGAAGCGCCAGCTCATCGAGCTCCGAGCGCGGGATCTCCCACTGGTCGGCAATCATCTCGGCCGACAGCCCCTGGGGGATCAGGTTGTAGCGCTCCATCAGCGCCGGCGGATATGGGGTGCCCACCTGGGCGACCCAGTTCAGGCCGACCCCCATCGGCACGTGACCCATGTGCTCGACGCCGGAGCCGATGGCCACGTCGTGCACGCCGGCGGCGATCAAGGCGGCGGCGAAATTGACCGCCTGCTGCGCCGACCCGCACTGGCGGTCGACGGTGGTCGCCGGCGTCTCGATCGGCAAGCCGGCTTGAAGCCACGCGTTGCGGCCGACGTTCCACGACTGCTCGCCGTACTGCTGCACGCAGCCGGCCACTACGTCCTCCACCTCACTCGCCGGGATACCGGCGCGTTCGATCACCTCGGTGTAACAGCGTCCAAGCAGCTCGTTGGGGTGGGTGTCCCGGTAGTACCCCTTCTCCTTGTGGCCCCGCCCGATCGGCGTACGGACGGCTTCGACGATGACTACTTCGCGACCCGATTGCGGCATGGGTTGCTCCTCTTTACGGATACCAAACGCAGAGGCCCCGACGGCGCTTGCAGTGGAATCGTTATGACTCTACTGAAGTTTCCTTGGAGCCAAATCGACTGCGGAGCGGACGTGGAGGAATGACTGGGAATCGCCGACTAACCGACGACCCGCCGGCGGCGATCGCAGCTTGGTCCAGTCGAGACCCACCTGCATGTCGCAGGACCAGGACGCGCCATCGGGCAGCTGTCGGCGATCACCGAACAAGCGGCACGTCGAAGCCTCCGACCGGTCCGGGCCAGGCTGCTACCTAGGACCGAACCGAGCAGTCTGACCTCCTCCCAGACCGACCAGATGTCCCCGAGGGAGTCGTCCGGCAGGCTCCCAGGGCTAACGATCGTCGTCGTGGCAGGCTGTCGTCCGGCGCCGGCCCCGGCCCAACGCGCCTCCGCCGCCCAAATGGAGGGGTGGTTGTCAAGGGGCATGGGTTGACGACCGTCGTGTGGTTGGTGGCGCGGGGGTACTGTGGTTGCGGTTGGCGGGGCGGTCCGGGCGTTCGCGGGGTTCGCGACGGTTGGTCATGCTCATATTCGGGGGCTGGCCAAGACCTTTGTTCGTCGCACGTCCGCTGTCTAAAGTCAAGCGCGCCCGCCCCGGCGGGTGGGTGCTCAGGCGACGGATCGCGGAGTTGTGTGCGCGAGCCGGGAAGCTCGGACCGCCTCGCCAGCCGCAACGGGATGTTCGATGGGGGTTCAGCGTGAGTTGGTGAGCCTGTTGTGGGTGGTCGGTGTGGGAATCGGCACCGGCGCTGTGGTCGGGTAGGTGGCGATCTCGTGAGCAGTAGGCGGCGAGCTCGCGTGCGATCGCGACCGCGACGACCCCGGCGGGTTTGCGACCGGCGTTTTTGAGCTGGCGCCAGCGCGCGTTCAGACGGCGTTGCGCTTTGCGGGACTGTGGCGACATTCGCAATTTTCATTCGGCCTCTCGCGCCGTAGCGTCGCCTGCGGATCAGGCAACCTCAATCAAGGAGGGTCGAATGAGACTCCCGACAACCGCAGCGCGCCGCATACTCTTGGGCACGGCGATGGCGTTGGTCGTTTCCGCAGCGGTGGCCATGCCTGCCACCGCCCACCCTGCAGGGACGGCGACAGGTGCTTTCGAGTTCCTGACCGACACCAAGACGCCAATCGGTCAGGCCGGCGGCACCCAGTTCATCCACGAAGTCGCGTCCATCTCATACACCGGCGACCTAACCGGAATCGCCGACGCCAACAACATTGTGATCATCCACAGCGACGGCTCGGTCAACGGCTACGGGACCGAAACCTGTCACCCGTGCACGATCGGCGGCAGGACCGGATCGTTCACCGCGGCGTTCGCGTTCCACGGGTCCTCCGCCGGGATCACCGGAAGGGAGATCTTCCTCAGTGCGTCAGGTGGACTCGCTGGCCTGCATGGCGGCGGTCCGTTCCAGGGCGGCCCTGCGGGCAACACATACTCCTACGACTATCGGTTCACTCCGGCCCGGCCGCACCGGTAGCTGACCGCAGATACCGAGGAAAGGGTGCCTGCAAGGCATTGCAGGCACCTGGCCGTTCTGAGCAAGTCCAAGGCCAGCTGAGCCAGCCGGAGTCCTGTCACCGCCGGCCAGCGCCACGGTCGTCCTGGGCAAGCCGTCGTCTGGATCTCGGCGCCATTCGTCACCACTGGTGCCGAGTCCGCCCAAGTCCAAGCCGCCGGACAGCCGCGGCTCTGGCGGCCGCTCACGCCGCCAAGGAACAGCCAGAGCGACGCAAGCGCGAACGCTCCCGCTCCTCAGAGCGAGCACGCCGCCAACAAACGACCATGCTGCTGCTCCGCCGGGAATGCGAGGACGTCGATCGTCCCTTCCCAGAGCTGCGAAAAGGACGATCTGCGCACTGACGGTGCGTGGGCTGCCTGAAGCCGCTCCTTGGCGACCCGAAGCGGGAGTCGACGGTCGTCCGGGGGATCGCCAGCTGACCGTCCGCCGAGGCGCACTCGGCAAGCGTGCGCGGCTGATGCTTCCGCGGGAACTCAGGCGTCTTGCGGAGCCGATTTCAGAATTGTGGAACGAACGAACCGCGATAGCGCCATCATCGGCGTTGGTCGTCCTCTCGCTCCGCCACGGGATTGCGAGACTGACCACCGACCTATTCGCCGCCGACGACGGCGCTTCCGCATCCAAATCGGGAAGCATCACTGCCGACGAGCGTGACCCTGGCTCCCGCTGTGGACGAGAACGAGCGGCCGTCGAGGCCTCCGTCGTCGGCTTTTAGCGCTCCCGCGTTGCGCCTGGCGAGCGGCAGTCGGCCGCGCTCATGCAGCTCGGGACTCAGACCCGCCTTTCAAGCCACGCCGGCTTCGCGTCACGAACGCGCTTGGCCGGCAACTCGGGTCTCTCGCTGCAGCCCGCCAGAGACGCGCTCAGCGCGCGGATAGGGAGAGCGCGCCGACCGGCGTGCTTGCAGAGATCCCGCTAGATCGCGTCGAAGCGGAACTCTCCGGCGCTCGGTCCTGGCTTCCGTCGCCCAGGCAGCCATGAGCCAGCGACTGCTGCTTTGGCTGACCACCGGGCCCGAGCAGAAGCCCGAGGCCGGTAGCCCTGATTGCCGCGGTCCGCTCCGGTCGTGATCGCGGGTGTCCGCACGAAACCGGATCCCACACAACGAAGTGAGCGCTTACAGCAACTCGTTGACCGAGGCGTGCAAGAGCTTGTCTCGGCGGCGAAGAACGCCCCGACGCGGTCCGTAGAGAACGAGCTCGATCCTGCCCGCTAACAATTCAGCCCCGTCCGGATACGCGATCTGTAGCGAGTCGAGGTCGTAGTAGTTGACCGTCCGGGCGGCTACCCGCGCGCGCTCGAGCGGTCCAGACGGGCCCACCGATCGCGTCATTGGTGAGCGCAAGGTGAGCATCTCGGCGTCGCCGCCCCAGTGCTCGAGCACGACCTCAGGGCTGTGTTCGCCGACCCGACCCCTTGCGACGACCGACCCCGACCGCGGCTCGGTCACCTTCACGCGGTACTGATCAGCTGATGCCGAGCACTGCCCCCGGCCGGCGCAAACCGTCGCGGCGCGAGAGAGCCGCCCACACGTGACAGCCGCGAGGGCGACGACCACACGGTCCTGCTGCGCTCTCGCCGACATCTCGACCACGATATATGCGGCCCCGCCGAAGGTTCCTCAGCTAAGACGACCTACCCTGGGGAGCCGAGGTGCAGACCGTCCCGTGGTCGATCGGCATCTGCCAGGACGGCCTCCGTACGCTGGGGGCCGACGGGAGGAGCACGCTCGTCGCACATCGGCCGAGCCGACGCCCCCGCGCGGGACGGAGGCGGCATTCTTTGCGGCACATTCGCGCCGCTGGCCCGTCGCCGCTTGGGCTGCCGTGGCTCGACTGCTGCTCGGGGAGCATGCCGGCCCCAACGCAGAACTCTCCTGTCCGGACTTCGCGCCCAGCGAGACAGCTCGGGCTTCGTGAGTCCCAGCAGTTAGCTCGTGGTCGACCGCACGCTCGCTTCTCATGGCGGTGCTCACGCAGCTCACGGGGTTCGCTCGGACTTTGTTCGGTTAACGAGACTTGTTGGTTTCGTAAGTCTGCTACGATTTACGGAACCCGTGAGTTCTGAAAGTCGCAGATGATTGAAGCGACCGAACCAACCACATCGCGCGTGATCGGCAGGCCGCGTGACGAGCGCGCCGGCCAGGCGATCCTGTCGGCCACGCTCGAGTTGATGGCCGAGAGCGGCGTCCACGACCTCCGTATGGATGACGTAGCTGGCCGCGCCGGCGTGGGAAAGGCCACGATCTACCGCCGCTACCGCTCCAAGGACGAGTTGATCACGGCCGCGGTCGCGGGGCTGGTCAGCGAGATCACCGTTCCGGATACGGGTCAGACCCGCGCTGACCTGCTCGCGCTGATGCGAGGGGCTGTGAACGTCTACCGCGGGTCGGTGCAGGCTGCCGTGATGCCCGGCCTCGTGGAAGCGATGAGCCGGGACGCCGAGCTCGCTCGCCTGGTCCGTGAAGGGTTCCTCGCAGGACGCCGGGCGGCACTTAGGACTGTCCTCGAACGTGGGATCGAGCGCCGTGATCTCCGCGTCGACCTGGATATCGACCTCGCGCTCGACGTGCTCGGCGGGCCGCTGTTCTACCGGCTGCTGATCACCGGCGGTCCGATCGACGAACAGCTGGCCGAGGGCGTCGTCGAGCTGATCCTGCGCGGCTTCGCGCCACAGAAGCAGCCCCCCAAACGAAAGAAGCAAGCGAAATGAAGATCCACGCAATCCAAACGGGTACCGTCGCGATCACGACGAAGTGGCGCGAAGGCGCAGGCAATGGCCGACTGCGACTCGTCAATACGCTGCTTGACCGCGAGTGGACCGAGCCGCTTCCGATCTACGCGTTCGCGATCGAACACCGGGAGGGCGTGATCGTCGTCGACACCGGCGAGACGGCCCGTGTCTCAGAGCCCGGCTACTTCCCGCGCTGGCAGCCGTTCTTCCGGTTCGCCGTTCGCGAACACGTCCAAGCCGAGCAGGAGATCGGCCCTCAACTTGAGCAGCTGGGGATCTTGCCGTCCGATGTCCGCCGCGTCGTCATGACCCATCTCCATACCGATCACGCGGGCGGCCTGCGCCACTTTCCCGACACCGAGATCCTCGTCTCGACGGCCGAGCTTGACTACGCGGCAGGACTCCGGGGCCGCGTTCGCGGCTACCCGAACAAGCGCTGGCCCACCTGGTTTCACCCGACCTTGATCGACCTGCCGGCCGTTCCGTTCGGCCCGTTCCCAGCAAGCATGCCGGTCACGCAAGCAGGCGACGTGACCCTCGTGGCAGTCCCGGGACACACTCCCGGCCAACTCGCTGTTGTCGTGCAAGACGGCGACCACGCGATCTTTCTCGCCGGCGATAGCTCCTACACCCAGGACGCCTTGCTGCACAGAGCCGTGGATGGCGTCGCCCCCGACGAGACCGCCGAGCGGCTCACCCACGAGCGCATCCTCACCTACGCAGCCCAGACGCCCACCGTCTACCTGCCCGCGCACGACCCCGATACCGCAGCACGGCTGGCAGCGCGCCAGCCGATCGGAGCCGCGCGGGAGAAGGTGATCGCGTGATCACCTTCCAAACCAGCGTCCATATCGAGCGCCCAATTGACGAAGTGTTCGCGTTCGTCTCGGACCCGCTCATGTTCCCGCGGTGGAACTCAGCCGTCCAGACCGTGCACGGCACATCCGGGGAGACCGGCGGGCCGGGCCGACGTACTCGATGCAACGACAACTACCGGCCGGCCAGGTCGACAACGAACTCGAGATTCTCAGCCGCGACCACCCCACGAAATTCAGCATCCGCACAACCTCGGGACCAACGCCCTTTCTCTACAACTACCGATTCGCCCCCGACGGCGCCGACACGGTCGCACACCTCGACGCCAGCATCGAGCTGCCCGGCGCGACAGCCGTTCTCGGGCCGCTCGCGGCGAGCGGAGTCGACGAGGCGTCGACGCGAACCTCGCTGCTTTCCAAAACGCGCTACAGACGAGCGCGCGAGACGCCTGATCCCGACAACCCAAACCCCCGACGGCGCAATTCGGCGGGTACTACAACCTTCTGCGCATCAACCCGCTCCGCACGCATGCGAGGGCGGCGGGCCGGCGCGGATCGCAACTGCTCACGCTCCCCCATGCGTATGCACCGACGCCTTGATCGAACCGAGCAGAGGGGAGACTTGACTGCTCGCCACCGCGTAAATCCGAGCGCAACAGCGACCCGGACGACAACTCCTCGCTTCTGCAAAGTCGCCAATCCGGCCAGCATGTCGGCGCTTCCGCTTCAGTTGGTGACCGGCTCGAACCAGAAGCCGCGCGCGGCGTCACCGGCATCGCAGAGGCGCCGGGTCCTTCGTGAAACGGGCAGTGGGAGTGGGGTGCGCCGTCGGAGGCTACGTCCCGTAGACCGGGACGAGAGTCGCACGCGCGAGTGCGTTGCGGAACGTGTTGAACAGCGCGAGCGCGGGGCTTGTGGTATCTGGGACATCCACGGTCGGGATGTCGAGCGCGGTTCCGACGATGTAGTAGCGATGTGCGGGACCGGGCGGCGGCCCAGGGCCGACGTAGCGGCGCATGCCGGCGTCGTTGGTGATGTGCCGCCCTGCGGGCAGCGCTTCATCGCTCTCGCCGGCGCCAGCGGGCAGTGACGTGGTATCCGACGGCAGGTCGACTGCGGCCCAGTGCCAGAAGCCGCTTGGTGTGGGCGCATCTGGGTCGTACATCGTGACGATGAAACTCCGCGTCGGCTCGGGGAACCCCGACCACGTCAGGTCGGGCGAGACGTCCTGGCCGCCGGCGCCGAAGATGCCGCTGCGCTGTGCGACCGGCACCGTGACTCCGTCTGCGACGACATTGCTGCTGACTTGGAAGGCGGGCACCGAGGGCAATTCGGCGTAGCGATCGGGACGCACCGGATTCTCCATGTTCGGGGGGCGCTTCTTAGGTACTCGCGGCGGTGGGCTTGGTCCTCAGTCGAGCGGCGATTGCACCGTCGGCGTGAGCAGTGTCGTGAGCTGAGCGATGTCATCGAGCTTCTCCAGGTTGAGAACGGCCTGCTCGATCGAGGCGCGACGCTCAGAGGCGATCGGATGGTTGGTCAGCTTGGCGAACACGGACAACCCTCTCGAGCACCGACCACGAGAACACACCCTCCGCCGAGCGCTACCGCTCCCGCGTGGATGCGCTCGTCGCACGGCGACCACGGGAGCCAGATCCCGCGCTCGCCGATCTGGTGATTGCTTTGATCGACGGCGTGGCCGAGGCCGAGCGAGCCCATTCGGAGCGAAGGGATCGTCCGGTTGGGGCGGCAGGCGTAATTCCGTTGCCACGCAAGCAATCGGCAGTCCGAACGAGCGCCGGACGATCGCAACGGCGACTTATGTGCAGCGGTGCTGTCAACGTCCGATGTCGGCTAGGGTTTGATGTCGCTGACGTGTCATCGACGTGGCCGTCGCGCCGGCTGAGGACAACGCGCCGACGACGCACGAATAAACGAGATAAGTCGACCAGGTGCCGGATGGAACGTCAACGGCGCAATGAAGGGAGGGAGCCCGGCCGCAGCAGCAAGGCCCATCGAGCTGGCCGCGGTCAGTGCCGCGAGCTCGGGTCGCGTCTGGACGCGCGTCGGCTGGCCCTGGGCGCCGGCCGCTCGGGCCGCGCACGGCTTCCGTGTACCCAGCGGCGGCACCGTCATCGCTGGCGCGTTGAGCTGGTGGCTCTGCTCGTACAGCGACCCGTCGACGTCGTGGACGTCATTGACACGCTTCACATATCGCGTCGGCGGGGCCGTCTCAGAGGCCCTTCGTTGACGTCAATGACGCCCGAAACGGCGCTGCACATAAGGCGACCGTGCGTGCGTCCCAGCACAGCAGGCGGAAGCGCGAACAGACGTGCGCTTTCGCTGGACCTCCAGGGCTCGTCTGGACTTCTACCTGCGGAAGGTAATCACCGGTGGGGTGGCCGCCCGGTCTTTCTCGTTTCTGAGGCGCTCGCCGCAAGGTGGACCCCGGGCAGTAGGTTCCCCAAAGAGGTTGCCGGTCGCGCTATTGCCCGAGACGATCGTCATGACGGTCTCTGAGATTCGCGCCAGCTGACGATCCTTCGTACAGCGTCTCGCAACGGGCGCGTTTATTCCCTGACCCACGGCGCGGGGTCCGCACGGGTCTGCCAACCGCGTCTGCTGTGGACCTGCGCGCCGGCTGCCGACAGCCCGAACCCTGGTACTCGGCTGGCAGCGCCGAAGCACGATCAAACCAGTTGCTTGAATCCTGCTTGAACCCTGGTCAATCGGCGAGTCTGCGGGACTCTCCCAGAAGCCGCTGATTTCCAGGGTTTTCTCGAGGTGGGCGGTACCCGGCTCGAACGGGTGACCTCCTGCTTGTAAGGCAGGCGCTCTGCCAGCTGAGCTAACCGCCCCGACGGGGCTGATGGTACCTGCGGGTGCGAGGGGAGCCGGTAGGATCGCGCCGGCGATGGATCTCGGGATCGAAGGCAAGGTGGCGCTCGTCACCGGGGCCTCCAAGGGCTTGGGCCTGGGGGTCGCCACGGCGCTGACGCGCGAGGGCGCTCGCGTCGCGATCGCCTCGAGATCGCAGCAGCGGATCCGGGAGGCCGCGGCCGGGATCGGCGCGCACCCGTTCGTGCACGACACGTCCGAGGCGGACGGCGCGGGAGACCTGGTGGCGCGGATCGAGCGGGAGCTGGGTCCGATCGACATCCTCGTTACCAACAGCGGCGGCCCGCCCGCGTCGCCGGATGCGCTGTCGTTCACGCTAGACCAGTGGCGGTCGGCGTACGAGCTGCTGCTGCTCGGCGCGCTGGCGCTGGTCGAGGCGGTGCTGCCCGGGATGCGCGAGCGCGGCTGGGGCCGGATCCTGTCGCTGTCCTCGAGCGTGGTGCGCGAGCCCAGCCCGGTGCTGGTGCTGTCGGCCTCGCACCGTGCCGGACTGCTCGCGGCGCTGAAGACGATCGCCCGTCAGGTGGCAGGAGACGGCGTCACGGTCAACAGCCTGCTGCCCGGCGTGATCGCTACCGATCGGGCCCGGGAGCTCGGCGCCGACAGCCCCGACCGGCTGGCCACCGTACCCGCGGGCCGGCTCGGAACCGTGGAGGAGTTCGCGGCCGCGGCGGCGTTCCTGTGCTCAGAGCCGACGGCCTACATCACTGGTACGACGCTGATGGTCGACGGCGGAGCCACCCGGGCCGTTTAGCTGCCCCTAGCGGCGCCACTAATATCGTCGCAACGCAATGAACGTCCCCCGAGACGACGACAACAGCCGAGTCGCCGCGATCAAGCGCAAGCTCGCCGACTCCCCCGCGCAGATCGCCGACGGCGTCTCCAACGCCGTGCGCAAGGCGCCGCCGGAGCGACTCGAGCAGCTGATGCGCTCCCCCGCCCGCCGGGTCGTGCTGGAAGCGATCTTCTGGCAGATGCCGCGCCACGTCGACACCAAGCGGGCCAAGGGGCTGAACTCGTCGATCCGCTGGAAGATCACGGGCCGTCCTGACGGCGAGGCCGACGTCTACACGCTGAAGTTCACCGACGGCGACTGCAGCGTTGTCCGCGGCGCCAACGGCACCGAGCCGGCGAAGCTGACGATCACCGTCGACGGTGCCGAGTTCCTGCGGCTGGCCACCGGCAACTCGGACCCGATGAAGGCCTACTTCCGGGGCCGGGTCACGCTGGCCGGCGACGTGATGATGGCCGCCAAGGCGTCATCGCTGTTCCGGATGCCCGGGGCGCCGCAGGCATAGATGATTGACTCAAGCATCTAGTGTCGACGGGCTCGGCTCGCCCGGCGCGCGGCTGGCCTCGCCACCGTCGCGCGAGGCCTCCGACAGCCGGGCGTGCAGCCGCTCGCGCAGCTCGTCGGGCTCGTAGTCGTGCTGGGCCCGGCGCTTGCGCGCGACCACCACGCCGGTGGCCGCAACCCCCGCGACGCCCGCCAGACCGATCACCTTCCAGGGAACACGCATCGGTTTGCGTAGGTTATTGCGGCGATGAGCGAAACGGTGCTGAGCCTCGAGCGAGCCATCGCGCTGGCGGCGACCGGCGACATCTGGCTGTTCCGCGGCAGGTCGATGGCCGACCTGACGATCCGCACGGCCACCAACAGCCCGGTCAACCACGTGGGCATGACAGTCGCGATCGACGACCTGCCGCCGCTGTTGTGGCACGCGGAGCTCGGCCGGTCGCTGCCCGACGTGTGGACGGGACAGCGCCAGCGCGGCGTGCAGCTGCACGTGCTCGCCGACGCGGTCCGCAACTGGAAGCACCGTTACGGACAGCAGGCGTGGGTGCGCCAGCTCGAGGGCGAGGTGACGCGCGAGCAGGAGGATCGGCTGATGGAGATCATCGACCGGTTCGACGGCAAGCCGTTTCCGACGATGGTCGGCATGGTGCGACGGCGCCTGACCGGCCGCTGGCAGCGCAAGTCGTCGCTGGAGACGGTCTTCTGCGCCGAGCTGGTCGCGACCACCTATCAGCACATGGGGCTGCTCTCCGGCGTGCGGCCGCCGAGCGCATTTGACCCGGGGCGGTTCTGGAGCGGGAATCAGCTGGCGCTGACCCCGCCCCACGTGCTGGCCGGCGAGCTCGCGGTGACGGTCGGGGCCGCCTAGCCCGCCTGGGTCGCGGTGGGCGCCGAGTCGGCCAGCTGCACCGCGCGGATCTTGGCCGCCCGGACCGCGTCGGTGAGCGTGTCGATGTCGTAGACGCCGTAGTGGCGGCGGCCGTTGATGAAGAACGTCGGTGTGCCCGACACGCCGCTCTCGTCGGCGGTGGCGACGTCCTCGCTGACCCGCGGCGCGTACTCGCGGGTGCGCAGCTCCTCGACGAACCGGTCGACATCGAGACTGAGCTCCTCCGCGTACCGGCGCAGGTCGCGAGGCCCGAGCTCCTCCTGATGGCTGAGCAGCAGATCGGACATCTCCCAGAACTTGCCCTGGGCGGCCGCCGCCTCCGAGGCCTCGGCGGCCATCTGGGCGCGCGGGTGGACGTCGTTGAGCGGCAGGTGACGCCAGACGTAGCGGACGTCGTCGCCGTGGGAGCTCAGCAGCTCGCGGATCACCTGTTCGGCCTGACCGCAGTACGGACACTGGAAGTCGCCGTACTCGAGCAGCGTCACGGGGGCGTGCTCGGGACCGCGGATGTGGTCGCGCTCGGGGTCGGGGTCCTCGGACAGATCGAGGATGTCGGTGGCGGTGCGGCCGACCTGGCGGGCGCGCACCGAGTCGGGGAGCCGCTTGACAATCGCGAACACGATCCAGGCGACGACCGGCGCTAACACCACAGATGCCAGCGTCCCCAGGCGCGCCTCGTCGAGGCGCTGACCGGTGAACGCGAGCGCCGCGATCAGGAGCGACACGGTGAAGCCCATGCCGGCGCAGGCGCCCCCGCCGAGCAGCAACGGGTTGCTCAGCGGCGGCCGTGGCCCGTGCAGCGCGGGACGGGAGGCCAGCCAGGAGCCGGCGAAGATCCCGATCGGCTTGCCGAAGATGTAGCCGAACAGGATCCCGAGCGTGATCGGCGAGGTGACCGCGGCGCTGAGCAGTGACCCGGTGAGGTGGATGCCCGCATTGGCGAGCGCGAACAGCGGCACGATCACGTAGCTGGTCCACGGGTGCAGCTCGTACTGGAGGCGCTCGTTGGCCGAGATCGCCGACAGCAGGCTCTGCTGGGCGCTGCGCGCCAGCTCGGGCGTCGGCTGCTCGCGAAACGACCGCGTCTCGGCTGTCGCCCGCTCGAGGTCCTCGCGCGACGGCGGGTACGCGCTGGTGGCCAGGCCGATCGCCAGGCCCGAGATCACCGGGTCGATCCCGGACTTGAACATCGCCACCCACAGGGCCGTGGCGACCACGATCGAACCGACCTGGCGTCCGACCGGTGCGTAGCGCAGTGCGATCAGCACGCCGAACAGGACGATCGCCACGATCAGCGCCACAACCGACACGTGCTCGGTGTACACGGTCGCGATCACAAGCAGCGCCAGCAGGTCGTCGACGACCGCAAGCGTGAGCAGAAACACGCGCAACCGGGTCGCAATCCGGGGGGTCAGCAGCGCGACCGCGCCGAGCGCGAACGCCGTGTCGGTCGACATCGCCGCTCCCCAGCCATGCGCGCCGGCCCGGCCCGCGTTGAACGCCAGGTAGATCCCTACCGGGACGACCACGCCGCCGATCGCGGCCACCACCGGGATCGCCAGCCGCCGCCGCTCGCGCAGCTCGCCGAGGTCGAGCTCGCGCTTGGCCTCGAGCCCAACCACCAGGAAGAACAGGGTCATCAACCCCTCGTTGACCCACTGGCGCAGGTCGGCGGAGATCCCGTGGCCGCCGAGGCTGATCGTCAGCTTTGTCGTCCACACCGACTCGTACGAGTGCGGCCATGGCGAGTTGGCCCACACCAGCGCCGCGATCGCGGCCGCCAGCATCGCGACCGCCCCGACGGTCTCGGTGTTGAGGAAGTTCCGCACCGGCGCGGCCAGGTTGCGCGCCCACGCGGTGCGCGCTCCGTACTCGACGGCGGGGGCGTCCGTGGTGCTCATCGCCCGCGATTATGCGAGGAATCGCCCGCGCAGGTCAAAACCAGCTGCCGCCCGGACTACCGCGCGGGCGACTCGAGCCACTCCAGCCAGGCCGCGCCCGGGTGCGCGATCCCCAGCAGACCGGCCGATCGCCGGCCGCGGCGATAGCTGACCCGGCCGAGCACGCCGAACACCCCTTGGTCGCGATTTCGTTGCACGAGCGCGGGGGGCACGGGGACGCCGATGACGCTGTCCGTCGCCGAGGGCCCGAGCGGGATCAGCGGGTCCAGCGAGATCCAGTCGATGTCGCGCTGGGCCCCGACGGCGTCGACGTACTCCCGAAAGCGCCGCAACTCCGACTCCTCGAAGAACACGTGCACGTAGCTGTCGGTGAGGCACACAAGCACGTCCTCGGGGATCTCCGCCAGGATGTCCGGGAGCACCGACAGGGCGTCCCCCCGCACGAGCTGGGCGGGTTGGGAGCGGGCCACGCGGGTGGCCCGCTCGAAGCGCGTGACCGCGCCGATCTCTTGGGGGACGCATGCGGCCAGCCAGGCTCGCACCCCGGCGTCGTCGAGATCCAGCGGCTCGATGTCGACCCCGATGCGCCGGACCACGCGCGGGGGCTCGTCCGGAAGCGGCACGCGCGCGGCGCCGCGCACCTGGGTGGCGATCACCACGTCCGAGGCAGGATCGCCGACGGTGGTCTCGTCGCCGTCGCGGCGGGCGAACACGTAGCGGTAGCGGTCGAGATGCAGCGCGAGGCCGGACCCGGTCCCGATGTCCACGAGCGCGAGCTCGCGGCCGCCCGCGGTGGCGGCGGCCAGCGCCGGCAGCATATCCGCACACCGGCCGACCTCGTTCATCTGGTAGCGGTGACGGCCGCAGAGATCCAGCAGCCGGTCGCGGTGCTCGACGCAGAACCGCCGGTACGCGTCGCGGAACCCGTCGCCGAGCGGCGGCTGGGGTGCGCCGACGCGCGGGAACCATCCCCGCAGCGGCTCGGGCTCGAGCTCGAGCACCAGGTGCACGGCCGCCGCCGTGAACAACAGCGCCGGAAGCCGGTCGGGCTGGATCGTGGACGCGATCTCGAGCAGCTCGGGCTCGTCGCGGATCGCCTCGAACTGCGCCGCGGTCAGCTGCCACGAGGCGGGCGCGCCGTCGGGCGACCACGCGGCGGCGACGCCGGCCGCCTGCTCGGCTACGACAATCGGATCGGTCCCCGGTTGATCGCCCCCGTGCACGGGCGAAATCTAACCGTTACGTGCCGAGGTGAAGGCCGTAGAGCCCGGTGCTCCGCTGGGTGCCGTCGGTCGGCGTGAACGTCACCCACAGCCGGAGCGTGACCCGGTAGCGCGGATGAGAGACCAGACGACGGCCCCTGCCGTTGGGCTTGACCACCAGATGCACCGTTCCGCGGCGATGGGCGTTGGCGTGCTTGCGCGCATAGACGAACCGATGCAGCGCCGGTTGCAGCAGCCGCGCCGCGCTCGCGAGATTGTCCTTCCACGCGGTCACGAGCACGTCCAGCGTTCCCGGACCGGGAACCGTGACGTTGAACCGGAGCGTCCCGTTGGGGAGCACGGTGAGGCTGCCGCGGAGCTTCCGGTGGCGGCTCGGGCCCGTGAAGTGGTTGTCTGGCATGACGGTGTAGCTGATCGTCTGCGACGCGGTCTCGCCGTCGATGCTGCTGGCGTTGACCGTGAAGCTGTGAACGCCGGGCGTCCTGGTGTCCAGCGTCGAGTTGGTGGCGGCTGTGCCCGCGCATGTGGCGAGACCCGGGCCGCCGCTGCCCTCCTGGCAGCTGTAGCTCGCTCGGACGACCGCGCCGAACGCGTAGCGGCCTCCGGTGACCGGGGCGCCGATGCTGATCGACGGCGGAGGCGCCGGAGCCACGGTGAAGCACCCGGTCGGCGAGCTGGAGCTGAAGGCGTTGTAGTTCGCGTCTCCGGAGTAGTCGGCGCGCAGACACCAGGTTCCGGCGCGCGTGGGTTTGAAGGTGGGGGACGTGGCGGTTGCGGTCGACCCGGGGCCGGCAGCGACCCTCACCGGTCCCGAGCCGACCATCGAACCCGAACCCGGGGGGCATCCGCCAGGTCCGGGCTGCGGCCCGCACGCCCAGAACGTCACTGAGCCGGTCGGAGTCGGGCCGCCCGGGAGACCCGTCAAGACGACGTTCACGGTGTTGCCCGCCGCCATCGTCGTGGTCGGATCCGAGGGGGTATCCGAGGAGGTGACCGCGCTCTTGGCGACCGTGAAGCACTCGCCGCGACCGCCGTCCGCGGAACTCTCGTAATTCGCGTCGCCCCCGTAGTCGGCGCGGAAGCAGTACGTGCCGGCTGCCGTCGGCGTGAACGTGGGACTGATCGCCGTACCGTCGGCGCCGAGGTCGGCGCTCCCGGCAGCCGCACCGCCGGTCGCGCAGCCCGAAGCCGACGCGAACGGCCCGCAGACCGAGAAGCTGACGCTGGCGCTGGGAGTGCCGGCCACGGCGGTGCCGGTTACCGTCACCGAGTCGGCGTCGCCTTCGCCGAGGTTGATCGTGGCCTTAGCCGGCTGCGAGCTCGTCGAGCTGGGCGCGCGGGTCACGGTGAAGCACTCGCCGGCCGAGGCGTCGCTCGAACCCAGATAGTTGCCCGCCTTCGCGTACTCGGCGCGGTAGCAGTAGGTGCCAAGCGCCTGCGGAGTGAAGTCCGGACCCGAGGCCGAACCGCCGCTCAACGCCACGTTGCCGAGTGACGTTCCCCCGCTCGCGCACCCCGAGGCCGAGCTCAGCGGGCCACAGACCGAGAACGTCACATCGCCGCCCGGCGTGCCCGCGACCGAGTTGCCCGTCACCGTGACCGAATCGTGCGTCGAATCGCCGAGCCGGATCGAGGCGTCCGCCGGCGTCGACGCGGTCGAGCTGCCGGCCTCGGTGACCGTGAAGCACTCGCCGGCCGACCCGTCGCTCGAGGCCAGGTAGTTGCCCGCGCCCGCATAGTCGGCGCGATAGCAATACGTACCCAGCGCACTCGGCGTGAACGCCGGGCTCGACGCGGACCCGCCCGAGAGCGTGACGCTCCCGAGCGACGTGCCCCCGGTCGCGCACCCAGACCTCGAGCTCAGCGGCCCGCACACCGAGAACTCGACCTGCCCGGACGGCGTGCCCGCGACCGGGTTGCCCGTGACCACAACGCGGTCGCCGGTCGAGTCCCCCAGCTGGATCGAGGCGTCCGCCGGCGTCGACGCGGTCGAGCTGCCGGCCTCGGTGACCGTGAAGCACTCGCCGGCCGAGGCGTCGCTCGAACCCAGATAGTCACCGGCGCCCGCATAGTCGGCGCGGTAGCAATACGTGCCCAGCGCACTCGGCGTGAACGCCGGGCTCGACGCGGACCCGCCCGACAGCGTGACGCTGCCGATCGACGTACCCCCGGTCGCGCACCCAGACTTGGAGCTCAGCGGACCGCACACCGAGAATTCGACGTCGCCCGCTGGCGTGCCCGCGACCCGGTTGCCCGTGACCACAACGCGGTCGTCGGTCGAGTCCCCCAGCTGGATCGACGAGCTCGCGGGCGTTGAGGTGGTCGAGCTGTCGGCCTCGGTGACCGTGAAGCACTCGCCGACCGAGGCGTCGCTCGAACCCAGATAGTTGCCCGCGCCCGCGTAGTCGGCGCGGTAGCAGTAGGTGCCAAGCGCCTGCGGAGTGAAGCCCGGACCCGAGGCCGAACCGCCGCTCAGCGCCACGGGGCCGAGTGACGTTCCCCCGCTCGCGCAACCCGACGCCGAGCTCAGCGGGCCACAGACCGAGAACGTCGACCTGCGCCGCCCGGCGTGCCCGCGACCGAGTTGCCCGTCACCGTAACCGAGTCGTGCGTCGAATCGCCGAGCCGGATCGAGGCGTCCGCCGGCGTCGACGCGGTCGAGCTGCCGGCCTCGGTGACCGTGAAGCACTCGCCGGCCGAGGCGTCGCTCGAACCCAGATAGTCACCGGCGCCCGCATAGTCGGCGCGGTAGCAATACGTACCCAGAGCGCTCGGCGTAAAGCTCGAGCTCGAAGCGGACCCGCCCGACAGCGTGACGCTCCCGAGCGGCGAACCCCCGCTCGCGCAGCCCGCGGCCGAAAGGAGCGGCCCGCACACCGAGAAGCTGACCGACCCGGTGGCGGTGCCGACGCCACCGGTCACCGTCGCGGAATCCGAGGTCACGGCGCCGAGCTGGATCGACGCGTGAGCGGGCGTCGAGCTGGTGGTGCTGTCAGCCGGCGTGACCGTGAAGCACTCGCCGCTCGTGCCATCAGACGACGCGAGGTAGTTCCCCTGAGCGGGATGGTCGGCGCGGTAGCAGTACGTGCCGAGCGCAGGCGGGGTGAAGTTCTGGCTCGAGGCCGAGCCGCCACTGAGTGTGGCGGACCCCAGCGACGTGCCCCCGGTCGCGCATCCAGATCTGGAGCTCAGCGGACCGCACACCGAGAACTCGACCTGCCCGGACGGCGTGCCGGCGACCGGGTTGCCCGTGACCACAACGCGGTCGCCGGTCGAGTCCCCCAGCTGGATCGACGAGCTCGCGGGCGTTGAGGTGGTCGAGCTATCGGCCGGGGTCACGGTCACGCAGTTGGCCGGCGCCGCGCTGTCGGACGACGTCAGGTAGACCGGATCGCCTCCGTAGTCGGCGCGGAAGCACCACACGCCGAGCGCCGTCGGGGTGAACGCGGGTGCGGTGGCGACCTGGGCTCCACTGATCGTCTGCACCGGCGAGCTACCGTCGGACGTCCCGCCGGAGGTGCAGGCCGTGGCGTTCTGCGTTGGCCCGCATACGGAGAACGCGACCGCGCCGGTCGGCGGGATCCCGGCGCCCGTGATCCTGGCCGTGTCGCTGATCGTGGCGCCCAGCTGGATCGTCGACAGCGTCGCGGACGCGCTGGTCGAGGACGGCCCCTGGACGATGAAGCAGCCGTCCGACCCGGTGTCGGTCGACGGGTTGTAGTTGGTGTCGCCGGGATAGGAGGCAAAGAAGCAGTAGTAGCCGGGGAGGCTCTCGGCTACCGGCGCCGACGACGTGGCCGAGGCGGTGTGGTTGGCGTCGTTGTTGGGCCGTAGCGCCACAGGCGTGCCTACCGGGGTGGTCGTTCCCGGGGTGCAGCCGGACGCGCTGGTGAGCGGCCCACAAACCGCGAACGTGACGTTGCCGGTCGGGTCGTCGGTGTCGTTGCCGCTGACCGTGACCGTGTCGGTCACGTTGCGGCGGGTCGGGACCACTGCAGCGGAGGGCTTCGAGGTGGTGATCGTGTCGTACAGGAACGTCAGCGTGATCACGCCGCCGCCGAGCGTCCCGGCGACACCGGAGCCATAGGAGGCGCCGGTGCCGCTGGAGCTCACGAAGCTGCTGCCACCGCCGCCGCCGCCGCAGCCGTTGCCGCCGCTCGCCGAGCCGCCACCCCCGCCCCCGAAGAAGCCGCCTCCGCCGCCGCCGCCGGAGCACCCGTCGTGCCCGCCGACACCGCCCTGGAAAGCGGTGCCGTCGCCACCACTGGGCGACGGGTTCGGGAAGAACGATCCGACGCCACCCACGCCGCCCGCTCCACCCACCGCCTGGGTGGCCCCCCGTCCTCCCCCGCCCGATATGCCGGCGCCGTTGTGCCCGGCGGTTCCGTTGGCTCCGTTGGGCCCGCCGCCGGCCCCGCCCTGGCCCTCGGTGTTGTCGGTGGCGTTGCCGCCGCCGCCGGCCGCGACGATGATCGAGCTCGAGGGGGCGCAGGTCGACAAGGTCGCACAGGCGCCGGTTCGCACGTCGGTGGCGCCACCGCCTCCGCCGGCGCAGCCGCTGCCCCCGCTCCCGCCCCCGTTGGTGCCCCCGTTCGGCGCGTCCGGAGTGGCACAGCTACCGCCGTCGCCGCCGATGTCGAACTGCAGATCCTGACCGGAGGTGAACACGAACGACCCGAGTGCCTCGCCGCCCAGCGCCCCGAAGCCGCCGCTCGGCCCTCCTCCCCGGGCCCCGACGGCGTCGACCGTCACGTGGGTGACGTCATGGGGCACGGTGAACTTGAACGGCTGCCCGTTGCCATCGAGGAACGGGAACTGCTCGACCACGCCGACAGCACTCGTCGGCGCCAGCAACCCCAGCGCCACCCCGACGCACACAACCACAGCCCCGAGCTTCCCCTTGGTCACGGCGGCGCAAGCATAGCCTCACGCACTATCCGGTGGGAACTTTTTTGTCCGGGTCCTCCCGGAGCAGGCCAAGCGTCGACTGCAGCGCGGACCGCAGGTGAACGGCCATCGCCTCGCGCGCGGCGTCGGGATCGCGGGCCTCGATCGCGTCGACCACACGGATGTGCTCGTCGAGCGCCTCGGGAGCGCGGAGCGTCTGAAAGCCCGACCGCGCGCGCACGAGTTTGAGCTCCTGGTTGACGAGCTGCAGATAGCGGATCAGCGCCGGGTTGCGTGTGCAGCGGACGATCAGGTCGTGCAGGTCCAGACGCTCGGGGTAGTGCGGTTCGGCCGCGCCCTCGACGGCGCCGCGTGAGCTGTCGATCAGCTCCCGCAGCGCTGCGATCTCGTCGCCGTTGGCCCGTTCGGCGGCGAGCGCCGCTGCGGAGCACTCCAGCGAGACGCGGACCTCGAACAGCGCCCTGACCTCGTCGGAGTCCAAGGCGCGCACGAACGCCCCGCGATGGGACTCGATTCGCACCAGGCCGTCCCGGGCCAGCCGCTGCATCGCCTCGCGCACCGGTCCGCGGCTGACCGCCAGCTCGGTCGCGATCTCCACCTCGTTGAGCCGCGCTGCCGGCCGGCGAGTGCCCACGATGATCTGTTCGCGCAGGATCGCCTCGACCTTGTCGGACAGAGTGTGTCCCACCCGGTCGATCGCGGTCGGTCCGGCCCGGGCGGGCATCAGCGCCAGCGCGCGTTGATGTGCTGCACCACCTCGTCGGTGGTCAGCACGTCGGCATACTTCTGCGCGAGGTCGAACAGGTTGACTTGGTGGACCGTCGCCGCGCGGTCATACACCGCATCGGCCGGGATCACGCACTTGAAGTTGTACGAGAACGCATCGACGACGGTGCCGCGCACGCAACCGCTCGTGGTGCACCCGGTGACCACGAGCGTGTCGACGCCGAGGCCGATCAGGTAGCTGGCCAGCGGCGTGCCGAAGAATGCGCTCGGGTGCTTCTTGGGCAGGAGCAGGTCGCCGGAACGAGGCGCGATCTGCTCGGGGAACTCATACCCCCGGTCGGGCACGTCCATGATCCCGGGCACCTTCTGGCCAAGCGTCCCGCCGCGGTCCTCGGCGAGCTTGGGCGCGACGTGGGGGTAGAGGACCGGTCGGCCCGCGGCGCGGAACGCCGCGAGCAGGCGCACGACCTGCTCCATCGCGGCCCACCCCACCTCACCACACGACGTCGTGTAGTCCTCGAGCGACTCGTAGAACGGCTTGGGGCTGTTACCGATCGTGCGGTACTGCATGTCGATGATCAGCAATGCGGGCCGGTCGCCCCAGCCGGAGGGCCTGCCGAAGCCGGCGCGCTCGTAGCGCTCCTCGTCGTCGGCCGAGATGACGTCCGCCCACGGGCGGTGAGGGGTGGTGGTCACCGGCGATCTCCCTTCGGTCGCTGGACGGAGCTGCGCGGGCGGGGCAGATACCGGCCGTGGGTTGCGTCGGTCACCGTCCGGTCGGCGTAGACGGTCTGCCCGCGCAGAAGGGTGCGCTGCACCCTCGCGCCGGTCTGTACCCCCTCCCAGGGGGTGAAGCCCGCGGCGGACAGCTCGGTCTCGGCGTGGATCGTCGCGCCCGCTGTGAGGTCGACGATCGCCAGGTCGGCGTCGGCTCCGGGACGGATTGCGCCCTTGCGGTCGGCGAGGCCGAAGACCTGCGCCGGCCGGGTCGAGACGAGCTCGACGAGCCGCTCGAGCGGGATGCCGCGGCGCAGGTGGCCTTCGGTGAGGACGAGCGGCAGCAGCTGCTGCAGGCCCGGGAAGCCCGGCGAGGCCTTGGCCAGACCGCCCTCCTTGAACCTGCCATGTCGCGGCACATGGTCTGAGCCGATCGTGTCGACCTCGCCGTTGGCGATCGCCGCCCACAGCGCCTCGCGGTCGGAGGGAGGCCGCAGCGGCGGGTTGACCTTGCCCACGACGCCGACGTCCGATGACGTGTCGAGCGTCAGGTAGTGAGGGCAGGTCTCGATCGAGATGTTGGTCTCGCGACTGCGCGCCTCGCGCAGCACCCGCAACGAGGTCGCGTTGGTGACGTGGACCGCGTGCAGTTCGGCGCCCGCCTGCACCGACCAGAAGCCGATCCGCTGGAGCGCCTCGGCCTCGACCCAGCCGGGGGCCCGGCGATCCCACAACTCGAGCGGCGAGCCGTCGCCGTCGAGCACACCGCGGCGGGACATCAGCTTGATCAGGTCGGGGTTCTCGGCGTGCGGGTTGACCACCCCGCCGTGGGTGCCGGCGGCCTCGAGCAGCTCGAACAGGAATCCGTCGTCGTTGCCCGGCAGGCCGAGGCGTTGTCCCTCGTCGGTTCGGAAGTTCATGAAGAACTTGAACGAGCTGACGCCGAAGTCGGAGATGTAGTGCGGGACCCCGTGGAGTTGCTCGCGGGTGCTGATGCAGAAATGGAACCCGAAGTCGATCGCGGCGTCCGCCTCCATCGCGCGTCTGGCGACCGGGAACACGTCGTCGTAGGGCTCGGCCGACATCAGGTAGGCGATCAGCGTGGTGACTCCGCCCGCCGCTGCGGCTTCGGTCTCGGGCCGGACCTCCTCGGGCGTGCGCGGGAGGGTGATGTCGTCGCCGAGGTGGACGTGGGCATCGACGACGCCGGGCAGGACGTGTCGCCCGCTGACGTCGAGCGTCTCGGTGGCCGAGCCGTGGGCGTTGGGTCCGAGCACCCCGGCGATGATCCCGTCGTCGATCAGCAGATCGGCTCGCTGGGCGCCGCCGGGCAGGACCACGGTTCCGCCGGCGATCCGGAGGTCGACCGTGCCGGTCACGATGCGTACCTCGCCTCGAGCTCGTCGAAGTAGGGCTTGCCGACGGCCTGCTGGCGCTCGTCCCAGGTGGCCATCGAATCGAGGAGGTTGGCGCTGGTCCCCGATTCGCGCAGCTCGGTGAACGCCCGGGTGAGCGCCCGCTGGGCGCACCGCAGCGCGGCGTTGGCGTACAGCACGACGGAGAAGCCCATCGCACCGAGCTCCGCGAGCGGGAGCGTCGGCGTCGCCCCGCCCTCGACCATGTTGGCGACGTGCGGCGCGTCGATCTGCTGGCAGATGACCCGCATCTCGTCCGTCGACGTCGGAGCCTCGACGAAGATCAGGTCGGCACCGAGCGCGCGATATCGCGCCGCGCGCTCTAGGGCGGCCTCGAAGCCGTCGACGGCCCGAGCGTCGGTCCGGGCGATGATCAGCGTCCCGTCGGACCGCCGGGCATCGAGTGCGGCCCGCAGCTTGCCCTCCATCTCCTCGACCCCGATCAGCGCCTTGCCGGCGAAGTGGCCGCACTTCTTGGGAAACACCTGGTCCTCCAGCTGGATCGCGGCCGCCCCTGCCCGCTCGAGCCGCCGCACGACCCGCATCACGTTGATTGCGTTGCCGAAGCCGGTATCCGCGTCGACGACGAGCGGGATGCCGACCACGTCGGCGACCGCGCTGACGTGCTCGACGAGCTGATCGGCGGTGACCAGGCCGATGTCGGGCACGCCGAGGCGGGAGTTGGCCAGACCCGCCCCGGTGAGATAGACCGCCTCGAACCCGGCGGCGGCGGCCAAGCGCGCGCTGAATGCGTCGTAGACGCCGGGGAGCAGCAGCGGGCGGCGATCGGCATCGGCCGTCGCGACGAGCTCTGCGAGCGGTTGAGGCGAGCTGGCGGTGTGCTCCACGGCGCAGACCAAACCACATGCCGGCACCGCCTGTCAACTGTTGACAGTGTGCGCCGCCAGCAAGTAGGTTGAACGGCATGCCAACGCCCCACCCCTCGGGCGACTTCGACACCACGGTCGATGTCCTGATCGTCGGCGCCGGCGGCGCTGGACTCACGGCCGCGCTCGCTGCGCACGAAGCCGGCGCGAGCGTCGCCGTCCTGGAGAAGTCCGACCGCGCGGGCGGCAACACCGCGCTGTCGACCGGCTCAGTTCCGGGTGGCGGGACCAAGTATCAGGGGCAAGCCGGCATCGAGGATTCGCCCGAGCTGATGGCCGAGGACCTGCTCCGCCAGAGCGGGCCGCACGACGCCGACTGGCTCGTCCACCATCTCGCCGCCGCATCGGCCAGCCTGGTCGAGTGGCTGCGCGACGGGATCGGGATCGGGCTCGAGCTGATCACCGACTACAAGCACGTCGGTCACTCCGTGCCTCGCCTGCACGCGCCCCGCAGCCGGCGCGGCCGCGATCTCGCCAACGATCTGGTCCGCGCCGTCGGCGAGCGCGAGATCCCGCTCGCGCTCGGCAACCCGGTGCAGGATCTGCTGCTCGACGACGACGGTGAGGTCAGCGGCGTGCTCGTGCGCGGAGACCGCACCGCCGAGAGCCGGCTGGGCGCCGCGAGCGTGGTGCTGGCCGCGAACGGCTTCGGGGCCAACCGGGAGATGTTGGGGCAGTACTGCCCCGAGATCGCGGAGGCCGAGTACTTCGGCGCTCACGGCTCGACCGGCGAAGCGATCGTGTGGGCGCGCGAGCTCGGCGCCGAGCTGCAGAACATCGCCGCCTACCAGGGATATGCCGCGGTCGCCTACCCGCACGGCTCGATCACGAGCTGGACGACGATCGAGATGGGCGGCGTGCTCATCAACCTCGACGGCGTCCGGTTCGGCGACGAGACGATCGGCTACTCCGGGTTCGCCGCCGACGTACTGGCCCACGGCGGTCAGGCCTGGGTGTTGTTCGACGAGCGGATCCGCGACTACGTGGCGGCCAACGAGATCGAGTTCCGGGAGCTGGTCGAGCTCGGCGGGGTGCGCACCGCTGAGGACCCCGCGGAGCTCGCCGCCCACTTCGGTCTTCCCGTCGAGGCGCTGTTGGCGACGATCGAGGAGGCTCGCCGCGACGCGGCCGCCGGCACTACGGATCGCTTCGGGCGCAGGAATTTCGGCTTCGGACCGTTGACGCCTCCGTACGCGATGTGCCGCACCACGCCTGGCCTGTTCCATACCCAGGGCGGCGTCGCGGTCGACGCCGACGCCCGCGTGATGCGCACCGATGGCACGCCGATCCCGCGGCTGTTCGCCACCGGCGGCGTCGCGGTCGGGATCAGCGGCCGCGGCGGCGGCCGGGGCTACAGCTCGGGCAACGGCCTACTCGGCGCGATGGGGCTCGGCCGGCTGGCCGGCGCCGCCGCGGCTCGCGTTCCGCTCTCGCGATGAGCGACCGCAGTACCCCCAGCCGGATTCGAACCGGCGATCTCCTGCGTGAAAGGCAGCGGCCGAAGCTCTAAACCGCGCAGATACGCGCCGATAGGCGAGTCAGATCGCCCGTAATCACGCCGCTTATGGACGAGAACGTTGCCCGCGACCGTTGCCCGAACAGCCGTTGCCCGACCGTTGCCCGCAGTCCGACCGAGGCTATAGAGTGGCCGCTGTGCCAGTTCCCCAGCCAACGTCGCGACCCTTTCTTCGGCAACGGGCGACCGGCGCTTTCTGGTATGCCAAGTGGTCGCGAGAGGGCAAACCGGTCGTGCGCGCCCTCGGGCGTGCCTGGGCCGAACCAGACGGCGAGGACGGCTGGCGTCGAAAGCGTGGCAAGCCGCCCGAGGGTGTGCTGACCGAGGCGCAGGCGGCGGCCCGGATGCTCGAGTTGGTCAAGGCGCACCATACGGATCAGCAGCGCCTTGACCGGGACGCCGAGGAGCGTCGCCGGCGCGGGACTACCTTCCGCGAGCTCGCGCATGAATGGCTCGTCTATCTCGAGCGCGAGAAGGGCGCCAAGCCATCCACTCTCATCGACTATGGATGGATGGTCGCCGAACCCGGCCAACCGCATCGCCGCGGCAAAGGACGATCACCTGGGCTACTGATGTCAGCTCTCGGCGACCGCCCGATCACAGACATCACCACCCGCGAGCTCAGCGCCTTCCTGCGCGAACTTGATGACCGCGGCTGCAAGCCACGGACCGTCAACCGATTCCGGCAACTCATCTCAGCCGCGTTCAACTACGCGATGCGCGACGACACCTACGCGATCGCCCACAACCCAGCCGCCAAAACGACCAAACGCCGCGAGCCGCCCCCCGTCGTCCTTGACTTCTACGAGCCCGACGAAATCGAACAACTCGCGCGCGCCGCCGAACTCGGCGGCCACCGAGCCGCCCACGTCGGCACAGTCCGCGATGACGAACTCATGACCCGACGCCGAGAAGACAGCCAGGACGCCGAGCTATACCGCATCGCGGCGTATACAGGACTGCGCCTCGGTGAATTACTCGCCCTCCGTTGGGAGGACGTGAACCTCGACCTCCGACGCCTGGTGGTGCACCGTGCCTTCAGCGCCGGTATCGAAGGTCCGACCAAGGGTTGGCAGGCGAGGTTCGTACCGATCTCCGACAGCGCCGCAGACGCGTTCGCGCGGCTTCGCAAACGAAATGAATTCACGGGCGCAGATGACTACGTGTTCTGCAACCGCCTCGGCCGCCCGCTCGACGGCGCCACCCTCCGCCGCCGATTCAAGCGAACCGCCGCGGCCGCCGGGCTACGAGTCCTGCGCTTCCACGCCCTCCGGCATGGAGCGGGATCCCTGATAGCACGTCAGGCCGACGCGCGCTGGGTCCAGGGATTCTTAGGCCACTCGAAGATCACCACTACCGAGCGCTACCTACACGCGAAGGCCCGACCGGAGGACGTCGAGCGGCTAAACCGCGCGTTTGCTACTTCGACAGATTCCGCCTCGGACACCGCCTTCCCTTAAGTCGCACTAGAGAGGTCAGCCCCGGATGCGGACGCGCGAATTGTCGGCTCTCCTCTCCGTTTGGGGGTGAGACGAGCTTTGCGGTTCCGCGGAACCGCCTGCTGAGGGGCGGATTGGTGGCGGTGTAGAGCGTTCTCGCTGGTTGCGCACGCACGTGGCGACCCGCCGCCGCCCTTCTGCGGCAGGCTGCTGGATGTTCGAAGTTCAGCGGTCTACGAAGGAGGGCGACGTGCGAGTCACGACGGCATTCAACCGGATGCTCGGGCTTCCGGGCGCGTGGGTCAGGGATGTGGCGTTCGGGGCGGAGGCGATGATCGTCACGGTCGTGCTGCGGGCCGAGAAGCCTGTCTGCTCGGGCTGCGGGGCGCGTGGCCTTCCGATCAAGGAGCACCGCGAGAAGCGCTGGCGGTCGCTGGATCTCGGCGCCCCTCGGTGCGTTGTCGAGTGCCGGCTCAGACGGCTGTACTGCCCGGGTTGCGGCGACGTGTACGAGGCGGTGCCGTGGGCGCGAGCGGGCTCTCGGCACACTCGCGATTTCGAGGATCTCACGGCCTGGCTGGCGCAGCAGATGAGCCAGACGCAGGTCACCCGGCTGATGCGGATCGGCTGGCAGACCGTCGGGAACATCCTTGCGCGGGTCGTCGCCGAGAGGCTCCCCGCCGGCCGTCTGGACGGCCTCGAGCTGATCGGCGTGGACGAAGTCAGCTACGGCGCCGATCACAAGTTCCTGACCTGTGTGGCCAACCACGACAGCGGCGGGATCGTGTGGGCCACCGAAGGCCGTAACGCCAACAGCTTGCAGGCGTTCTTCGACGCGCTCACCGACGAGCAGAAGGCCTCGATCCGGGCGGTCTCGATCGACATGTCCGCCGGCTATGAGAAAGCGATCCGCTCCCCGAACGGCGTTCCGCATGCGCAGGTCGTGTTCGACCCGTTCCACGTCTGCCAGCTCGGCTCCAAGGCAACCGACCAGGTCCGCCGCGCCGAGTACAACCAGCACGGCCGCTCCGGCACCGACACCGGCAAATGGATCAAGGGCGTGCGCTACAGCCTGCTCAAGGACCCCACCAAGCAGGCCACCAGCCAGCTGCTCAAGCTTGCCGAGGTGCAGCAGACCAACAAGCGGATGTTCCGCGCCGCGCTGCTCTACGGCGAACTGCGCTACGTCTACAAGGTCCCCAAGCACCAGGCCGCCGAGCGCCTCGACGCGTGGCTCGCCTGGGCATCCCGATCAAGGCTGAAACCGTTCATCAAGCTCGCGCGCACGATCCGCAAGCACAAGCAGGGCGTGCTGGCAGCGGTCGAGATCGGAATCAGCAACGGACGCCTCGAAGCCCTGAACAGCAAGGCGAGGCTGATCTCACACCGCGCCTACGGATTCCACTCCGCCGAAGCACTCATCGCGATGATCTACCTCTGCTGCGCCGGCATCCAAATCGCGCTCCCTCACCGATAAGTCACCCCCAACTCGAGAGGAGAGCCGAATTGTCGCCGTAGCGATCACCCGATCCGCGCCGACGAGGCATCGAAGGCGCTCGCCACGAGGTGCTCGGTTTCATGCCCGGTGTCACGAGTGCCGCCGGCGAACCGCTGCCGCATCCCGCCGAACGCACCTGTCGCGAACGGGGTGAGAACAGCCAGCGAGAGTGCTCAAAATTCGTGGAAGCAGGTGTCTGACTCATCGACCGGCGTGCTCCTTGCACACAACGCAGAAAGCCGGTCACGCCGTCGATTTCGGTCGTGTGCGGCGATTTGGAAGCGGGCGCCGCGTGCCGCTGCTCCGCGCGAAGGGATGCTCATTTGGCGCTTTCCTGGCGTGCCATCGCTCAGGCGCACAACCAAACCAGGTGTGGGTTTGCCGTCGCCGCCCGGGCGAGCGTGAGGCCGGCTGGATGAGGGTGTGACCCGGGAGAGGGAGGAAATGGCGGTTGCGGCCGAGCGCTCAGCCGGTTGGTAGTCAGCCCCGGCCTGCTCGTGTTCCCGCGCTGATTCGCGCGGGCCGCAACGGTCCGACACGGTGGCGGACCTTCTCGAGCGTGTTGGTGCGTACGGTCAGTCGCGGTGCTGAGGTGCTCCGGTTGTGCACAACCTCGGCCGAAGGTTCCTGTTTCAGTGGGCAGCAGTGGGGTGGATGACGTCAACCGGAGAGTTCTTCTTCTGTAATCGCACGCAATCCGTGGCGTCTGGCCGCCCCGGGGCAAGACGCGAGGGTCCTGCAATCTGATCGCCGCCTTCGAACTCGCCGCGAGGATCCTGGGAGCCGTCCCTCTAGAAGACCTTCGTTCGATCGGCGGCACCGCTACGCGCGAGCATGATGAGAGATCTCCATAAAATGCATCTACGGTCGCCGGCGCATCAGCGATGACGTTGTGCTGCTCAGGTCATCGGTCGTCCTGATCGTCTCCATCGTTGCTGTGGTGGTTGTCACATTCTGCGGGCTGGAGGAAGCGCCGCTGCTGCCAGCTCGCGACCCGTTCGCCGATCGCCGCGCCAACCTCGTCGGCGTGGCGGAAGTGGATCCCGGACCAGACGCGTGCGTTGATCACCTCCTGTTCGGCTTGCGAAAAGCTCGTGTAGTTGCGCGTGATCCCGATCGCGTTGGTGGTGCCGAACGCGAGGTGGTCGGTGCCAAAGAAGTGTTGGAGCGTTCGGGCGGACGCGCCGCTGAGCGATGACAGCCCGGACGGCATCTCGGGGTACGGAGGCGTGTTGACCAGCGGCAGCCAGTTGGGGTCGGCCTCTGTTCGTGGGTTGCCGTCGGTGTCGGCTTCGCGGATCGCGGTGATCGGCCGCCAGAATGAGTACTTGGCCTTGTCTGCCCAGACGGTGATCGCGGTGTCGGCGCCGGCGAGGTAGAGCATCGCGAACATCCGCGCGTTATCGGCCAGCGACCTTCCGTACCGCTGTGCAATGTCGCGATAGAGACTGCTCCACGTCGCCACCGCGTTGGTCGCGCCCCAGAATCGACCGGCGTCAGTCTCGTCCTGTGTTCGTGTCGCGCTGTTTAGAGCGCCGAGCGATTTGACCTCGTTGAACTCGCGGGCGTAGCGTCGGCTCGTTAGCGGATACGGCGGCGGGCCCCCGAACTGCGACGAGCTGCGGATCAGGAACGGCTTGACGTCTTTGACCCAGGCAAACGGGTCATTGACGAACGCCGGCAGCACGGGCCTCCACTGGCCGGGGAGCGAGCCGACCCTGAAGCGGAAAAGCCCGAAACGCCCGTCGTTGGTCCTAGCGGCGATCATCGCGTCGGCGGCGGCATTGCCCGTGGCTATCCCTCCGTCCTTAGCCGGGAGAGCCGTCTTGACCCCGACCGCCTGCGGGGTGGGGAAGCGATGCCTGGCCTATAACCGGTGATCCCGGGAAGTGGCTTGGGTGGTCGAGCGGCAGTCGGAGCGGGTCGTAGTACTCGGCGGTCGGGAAAGCCGGCCACATGGGGAAGGGCCCGTACTTCATCGATGCACGGGAAGGACGAGAGAGGACTCTGATGAGTGCCGTATCGGCTAGATCCGTCAGCCACGCCTTGGGCGTGGACCGGATTCGTGCTCTCCAACGCGTGCTCTACCGCTGTGCTAAGCAGGATCAGGATCGCCGTTTCCACGCCCTGTATGACAAGGTCGCCCGCAGCGACGTCATGCGCCGGGCGTGGCGCGAGGTCCGTGCTAACCGGGGGGCGCCAGGCGTTGATGGGATCACCATCGAGGACGTCGTGCGTTCCGGGGTCGATGAGTTCCTCGACGAGCTCGCTGCGGGGTTGCGTGCCGGGACTTACCGGCCGCGGCCGTTGCGGCGGGTGTACATCCCCAAGCCGGGCAAGCCAGGTCAATTGCGGCCGCTCGGCATCCCTTGTGTGGCCGACAGGGTGGTGATGGCGGCAGCCAAGATCGTGCTCGAGCCGATCTTCGAAGCCGACTTTCTCCCGACCAGCTACGGGTTCAGACCCGGGCTGTCGGCTCACCATGCGCTGGAGACGATCCGTCAGACCGTCACCTGGCGCGGGAAGCATTGGGCGCTCGATGCCGACATTCGGAGCTGCTTTGACGAAATCGACTCGCACTCCTTGGCCGCTCAGCTTGAGCGGCGGGTGTGTGATCGACGTATGCTGAAGCTGCTTCGGGGTTGGCTGCGGGCGGGGGTGTTTGAGGGTGGGATCGTGTCCGCGACAGACGCGGGCACCCCGCAAGGCTCACCGATCTCACCGCTGCTCGCAAACATCGCTCTGCACGTCCTCGATGAGGCATGGGCAGGCGGCGGGCACCGGCTGGGTGAGCTGGTGAAGTACGCAGATGACCTGGTGATCCTAAGCGCCACCCGCGAGCAGGCCGAACAGGCCCGCGAGCTGGCGGCGGCGGTCCTGGACGGACTCGGGTTGCGCTTGCACCCGGAGAAGACCAGGATCGCGAACCTCGCCCGAGGTGCCGAAGGGTTCACGTTTCTGGGGTTCGAGCATCGGATGCGCGAGTCCTGGAAGCAACCGGGTCGCTGGTATCTGCAGAAGTGGCCGTCACGGCGGGCGATGGCCTCGATCAGAGGCAAGATCCGCGCCCGCACAGAACGCCGCTACGCCGGGCTGCCGTTGGAATGGGCTGTCGAGGATCTCAACCGCGTGCTACGCGGCTGGGGTAACTACTTCCGCTATGGAAACTCCGCGCGGAAGTTCTCCCACATCGATGCCTATGTCAACGAACGCCTCGCGATCCTCGCCAGCGCCAAGCACGGAATCAAGGGCCGCAACTGGACCACCCGCTTCACCTACGAGTGGGTCAACCAGCTCGGCGTGTACCGCCTCAACGGAACGGTCAGACCGACGCTTGCGTATGCCAGCCGGTGAACGATGTCGGAGAGCCGTGTGCGGGAGAACCGCACGCACGGTTCGATGCGGCGGCGGGAGGCAACCCGGGACCAGTCGGCCAGCCCGCGCGGTCCCCGGATGCCTCCCGCCGACCCTACGACTGGGAAGCTTCGGCGGGCACTGCTGGTTGGCGGGACCCGCTGGACCAGAGCAGACGGAGCAGAGCGCCGAGAATTCGTGCGAGCAGCACTCGGGGTCCATCCCCTCAGGGCGCTGATACCCCCGCCGCAAGACGGCCCGGAGCAATCACGATGAGAACGTGGCCTGCGTCTTGATCCAGCTGCCGGGGGCGAGGCAATTATCCGCGATGACGACGGGGAGATCGCCTTGACACGCGACGTGACCCTCGATCGCGGCCAGCCGCTTCAGCCGTGGGGACAGGTATCACCCGGTCCGTCTTGGGCTGCGCGGGATGACGCTGTGGATCTGAGCTTCGGACAGCCGGCCGCCGCAGAAGGGCACGGTCCGCGCGGCCGCTTGCGCGAGTCCTACAGCGTCGGGAGAATCAGAGCAGCACGATCACGGCCGATGGTCGGCTAGGGCCGATCACTTTAGTGTCCCGCCGATGGTCGCCGCAAGCGGGGACACCAGTGCGTCCCGGCAGTACACCGATCCGCGTCGGATCGGGATGCGTACAAACTGGGTGCTGTTAGGCGCGTAGATGCCCATGCCGGTGACCGCCGAACAGGGGTGGCCGGGTGTCTTGAAATGCAGGTAAGAGACCGTGTCGAACACGCGCCGGCCGGGCTTGACCTGCAACCGCGAGTAGTGCACGTGTCGTCGCTGGGCGACGACAACCTTGCGTCCGTGCGAGTAGATCGTCACTCCCGGGAAGCCGACGGTGGTACAGACCCGGTTGGTGATGTTGCGAAACGCGAGCGTGACCAGATAGGTCCCAAGCGCCCCCTGATCGCCAATCTTGCGGATCTGGAAGTTCTTTGTGGCGCACGTCGGCGCGGTCGCGGCTCCCGCCGTCGTCGCGCCGGTCACGGCCATCGTGGCGGTCAGCAATCCGACTACCACGGCGGCCTTCGCCGCGCGCCCAGCGTCCCGTCCCGCTTCTGCCATGAGAGGACCGTACACGATAAGACGGGCCGTATGGAGATGGTTACCGATGCCCACTACCAACGCGCGGCGGTGACCAACGAATACACCATCGCGCCGCTGCAATACGCGCAGAAGCCGTGCAAGCGCACACGGTCTGCTCGATTCCGTTGGGCGCATAGATCCCCACGGCCCAGACGGCCGGACAGTCCCGAAACAGCCACCATCCCACAGGCCGCGACCGCACTCGCCCACCGGCACCCCCTGGCCAGCCGCCGGAACACCTCTTTTATCACCACGGAGCCGATTAGGCGCAACAGTCGGCACGCGGACTCTGGCGACATCGCGCTCTTCGCGATCGGACCATCCAGGGCCTCGGCGCACTCCAGACATCGACCCAGATCCATGCGAGAGTTGGTTTGTTTCGCCTGGTGCGCCTTCCGCTTAGTCGCCCCAGCAGCCACGAGGCCGGCGCTGCTGCTTTCGATCACGGCGGGCTCGGAGCAGACGTCAACACACCGGTCAGGCAGCCAGCCACGCGTCTGGTGGTTCGTGAATCCAGCATCGAGCTCATGATCTAGCGCTCGCTCCCTTCCTCGCGCGGTGCGCAGCCAGCGTCACGGGGCTGCGTGCCTAGAGACAGGGAGAGCTGGGCGGTCCCAGACGGGCGAGGCGCTCCCGGCGCGCAACCACCAGCTAATCCTGGCAGCTCGCTAAACGCTCCAGTGGCGCACAATCACCGCGGGGCATCAGGCGCCAAGTCCAGCAGCAACCAGCCTTGCGCTCTGAAGCCAACACGCTCGCGCTCGCCACCGCTGCCGCGAATCCGATCCTCCATCGCCGCAACCACGACGCCCGCGAGGGCGACGCACACGGCCGCTCGCGTCGGTCCGACAGCGAGGTGCTCGCCAAACGCGTCAAGAGCGTGAGTGCCGCACCTTGTAGCGGCTAGGGCTGCCGCTGGCCGGTTTGGCGGTCGTTCCCGGTTCGGAACACTCACGCTCTGTGACACTTCAACCGTACGCCTGCCCCGGCGAAAGAAGATCCGTAGTTTCAGGCAGTAAGGGTTCTACGTTTCCGCGACGACCGCGGTACTCGCGCATCCGCCCGTCCCGGGTTCGCACAAGCACCGCCGAACGTGTCAGGCGAGATCCGGACGCCGGGGAGCGCGAAGGTGATCGCTTTGGCCGTGGCCATCAGTCCTGAATATGGCCGCGAGACCCCGGCCGGCTCTCGCGTTCGCACGAATCTCGACAGCGACGATGTTGCGGTCCGCGCGGTCGCTTTGCAGGTTTCGTCACCCTCGCGTCGCGCGATCGCAGTGGCGACCAGAACATCGCGCCGATCTACGCGGGGCGCGCGACCGAATCCGCCCGAGAGCAGTTGTCGACCGGATCGAGGCCTGCGGAGCGCCTGCAACGGCCAAGACTCACCGCTGTCCGGCAATGTCGACACGCTTCCGCACCGCCGCCCACGGGCCCTGACGGCTCGACCGCTGCTCGGAGGGCCGCTCGGCCCAAAGCAGAACCCTCCGGCCCGGACTTCGCGCCCGGCGACACAGCTGAGGCTTCGTGTGAGCAGCAGTCTTGGTTTGATGTCCAGGGCATGCTCGTCCCGGCACCAGCGCCGACGGCGTTGAAGCGCTGCCCAAGCGGACGCTCTATGAAGGCGCGCGTGTTGGTAGCGGGTTCTTCGGGAGCATTATCGCCACTGCGAGCCCCGCGAGCGCGACGACCCCGAGCACGATCATCGCGGCTACATAGGTGCCGTTTCCAGAGGTCAGATTCGAGATCAGGATCGTGCCCGCGATCGCGGTTCCGAACGACGAGCCGAGGTTCGAGACGCTGCGCGACAGCCCGGAGATCTCGCCCTGCTTCTCCTCGGGGAAGGCCGACTGGACGATGTTGACCGACGGGGTCAGCATCACCCCGAGGCCGAGGCCGATCAGGAGCAGGCCCGGCGCGAATGCCCACGCGCTCGACTTGGCGGCGCCGACCAGGACGAGCAGCAGCACGATCCCGATGACGGTGACGAGGAACCCGCCTCCGATCAGTCGCTTCTGAAGCCGTCGTGTGGCCATCCGCTCGGCGGCCAGCGAGGAGGCGAGCACCCCCAGCGTGGCGGCGGTGAAGATCACGCCGGTCTTTATCGCGCTGTAGTGCCGCTCGGTCTGCAGGTACACCGAGACCGTGAACGACACGCCCATCAGTATCAGCCACTGGAAGTTCTGGGTGATCAGGCCGAGGTTCGACGTCCGGTTGTGAAACAGGCTCGTGGACAGCAGCGGCTCCTTGTGCTCCCGTTCCCGGGCGCGGATGTAGACGAAGAATCCGGCCAGCAGCGCCACGCCGATCACTAGGCAGATCACCAGCAGTGTGTTGTTGTGGCCCGCCTGGATGATCCCGAACACCACGAAGAACATGCCGGCCGCCGACAGGAGCGCCCCGATCGCGTCGAATGGGCGCTTGGGGTCGGGCGCGACCGGGTCGACGACGCGGCGGCTGAGCACGACGATCGTGGCGACGACCAGGGCCTGGAACACGAACGCGGCCCGCCAGCTGATCGCCGAGGTGATCAGCCCCCCGATCAACGGCCCGGCGGCGGCCCCGATCCCGCCGAGCCCGCTGATCACGCCGAACGACCGCGCCCGCGACTCCATCGAGGTGAACGCCATCGTGGTCAGGATGTACACGGGCGGGATCAGGAACGCCGTGCCGACGCCCTCAAACACCGAGTTGCCGAGGATCAACAGGCCAAGCCCGGGCGTGACCGCGCTCAGCACCGCCCCGATCCCGTACAGGATCAGGCCGCCGGTGAAGCACCGCTTGCGGCCGAAGCGGTCGGTCAGCTTGCTGCACGGGATCATCAGCACGGCCATGATCAACAGGAACAGCGTGATCACGGTCTGCACGCCCTTCACGTCCGTGTGCAGATCACGACTGATGTCATTGATCATCACATTCATGTTCGAGCCGGCGAAGCTGCAGATGAACTGGGCCAGCGCGAGCGGCGCAAGGAATGCCCGCGGCGATCGCACCCAGCTCGCGGTACCCGTGGCGTGCTGCGCTGGAGTTGCGCTGACCTCGCTCATCGTGCTCCGCCAGCGCTGAACCTAGCCGACGCGCGGTCTAGTCCGTTGAGCAAAGTGCCGACCGCCAAGACGTCGTTTCTACAGGAACCCTGGCGGGGGTGTCTTGCGACCGAGTTCGCCCAGTTGCCCCCAACAGTGCGCGTGCCAGCGCCTACGCTAGCAGCGGAGCCTCTTCTTTTAGGAGCTCTTTCGCCGCCAGCTTGATAGCATGTGTGCTGTCGCTGGTGCTAGCATCGGCGCTAGCGGACGATACGTTGAGGGCGTCTTCGCTAACTCTTCGCCATGCCCATGACACGCACCACGATCAGCTTCACCCGCGAGGGAATGGAGCTGATCCGCGAAGCGGCCAACCGCCAGGGCTCCAGCGTCTCGCAGTTCGTCCGCGAAGCCGCGCTGATGCGCGCGGCGATGGCCGCCGACGACAATCCGTACCCGATGCGCGCCCTCGCCGCGCAGCTACGGGCGATCGGCGACCAGGGACACGCGCTGGCGGAGAAGGCGCTGAAGGTCGCCGAGCAGGAGGCCGATCGCAAGCCGTGATGCTCAACAGAGCAACCGCGATCAGGTCCACGCCAACCGACACGGCCCCACAACGCTCGACACCTGCGTCTCATCGCCTCGATCCGCTTGATGACGACCAGCGCCGACTCGTCGTACAACGCTGAACCGACTATCTGAGCTGTCTAACGGCCAGTCCGAGCCGCCCGAGACCTGGGGTCTGCAGCTCGCGCCGCGTGCCCGCAGAGTGAGGCCCACCGTCGATCCGTCGACCACGCGCTTGGGGTCGCGCGGTTGCGAAGCACGAGCGGCTACGACGCAGCTAACCGGTAACGCGCGGCGGCGGCGGCTTGGGTCTTGCGCGGGGCCGGAAGGTGTCGGTGAGATGAGCGATGGCTCTGCGATTGGCGCGGATGGTCACTTTCTTGCGGCTGCCTTTCGCGACCACGGCGACCCGGCTGGTGTGGCCGTTTGCGGCCTCGATGACGGCGCAGCGGGATCCGGCTCCGAGGCCGTTGAAATGGCGCGAGACGGAACCGGCGACGTGGGCGCGGATGTGGAAGGCGTAGGCGTGGAACGGACCGCCGCAGGCCACCAGGATGGCGATGCGGCCGTGCTGGCGGGCAGCCCGTCCGCCGATGGTTTTGATCACTTTCAGAGAGCCGGGCGTGCCCCGGTACACATCGATCACGTTGACCGGTACCACCTTGCCCGCCGGGACGCTGACCTTCTGGCCATTGCCAGCCACGGTCGCCGCGACTCTGGTGGTGGCGCCGTCTGCGGTCTCGGTGACGGTGCATACCGAGCCAGCGGGAATCCCGTCGAAGCTGTGCGACACGCTGCCCGCCGGTTTCCGCGATGGGATCACGAAGTCCGGCGACAGGGCGGTGCCGTTACAGGCCACGTGGATCCTGACCGGTCCCTGGTGGCCAGCGCGCCGGCCGGCGATGGTCTTGGTCACGAGTAGGGAGCCGGGGGTGGCGCCGTAGGTGTCGGTGATGTGGGCGGCGCCGGCCCCGCCGGGCGGGACGGTGGCGGTGTGCGGGCTTCCGATGACGGCGAGCGAGACCGCGCTGGTGTGCCCGTCCGTGGTCTCTGTGACCACACAGCTGGCCGGCGTCGGGATAGGCGAGTAGATCTGCGACTGGTCGCCCGCGGGCGCCCCGGCCGGGATGAGGAAGTCGGGGGTGAGGGCGGTGCCGTTGCAGACCGTGTGGATCACGACCGGCCCCTGTTGCCCGGCAAGCGGACCGGCAATCGTCTTGGTCACCTCCAGCTGGCCGGGGACGAGCCCGTAGGTGTCGCTGACGTCCGCTTCGACGATGTCACCGGTCGGGACGGACACCGTCTGCCCGCTCCCCTCGACCACGACCGACACCGTACTGGTGTGCCCGTTCGCGGTCTCGGTGACCGTGCAGGTCGCCGGAACCCGGATGTGATCGTATTGCTTGGTCTGGTCCCCCGCGGGAGTTCCGGCGGGGATCACAAAGTCGGGGGTCAGGGCGGTGCCGTTGCACTCGCTGTGGATCCGGATCTCGCCTTGCTGGCCGGCACCCGGGCCCGCGATCGTCTTTCGCACGAGTAGCGAGCCGACGTGGTGATAGGTATCGGTGACCTCGACCGTCGCGCTCTTGCCAGAGGGGATTGTCGCGTCCTGCCCGTCCCCGGTCACCACCACCTCCGTGCCGACCACGCTGCCGTTCGATGTCTCGGTGACAAGACACTTCGTTCCGGCCGCGATCGGCTCGTAGGTCTTCGACGTCGTGCCCGCGGGCGTACCGGCGGGGATGATGAAGTCGTCTCTGGCCACGCCATCGTCGCAATCCACGTGGATGACGACGTGCGCCTGCGATCCGGCCGCGGGACCGGCGATCGTCTTCTTAACCACCAGCGAGCCAGGGGCGAGAAACTCGGCGGTGCCTTGAACAGTCGTCTTCAAGGTAGCCGTCTCGGCCAGAATCAGATGCTGGGCGTCGCTGACCCCGCCCGTGTACCCGTCGTAGAGGTAGACGTTGCCGTGGGGGACGATGGCCTTGGAGGTAGCCTCCAGCACCGCGACGGTGGGACCCGTGGAGCGCACCCAGATCTTCTGGCCAGACGGCACCGTGTCCCCATTAGCGATCGGCACCGTCCCCGCCGCGTCCGAGAACATACTCCCGCCCGTAGCGGTGACGATGGCAGGCGGGTGGTTTGTCGTGACCGTGAACGGTCCCAGCACCTTATGTGCGGGGCCGCTCACATGCGACGGCGTGATGGTCAGGCTGGGCGCCGGCTGCTCGCCCAGCGGCCCCTCGGATCTGATGTGATCCACGATCTTGACCACTTCGTCATGCAGCGGATCAGACGTGTTCAGCACGTAGCGGTCGGTAAAGAACCAGACGGCCGCCTGCACGGCGGCGGCCCTCTGATTGAGATCGGTCAGCGCGGCCGGCTCTCGCTTATTGGGGAAGTACTCGTCCAGCAGCCGGGCCACGTAGTCCACGTTGGGGACGTTGGCGGAGTTCCAGGTGCCCAAGGTGTAACCGATGCCGCCGTACGTAGCGGTCAAGATGTCGATGCAATAGAGGTCGAGCTGAGGGCTGCCATCAGTCGGCTGGCCATGAATGATGCCCGCGAAGCCCTCGTCCTTAGCGGTGAAGCCCTCGGCCGGATTGCTCGACGGATAGCCCTCTTTGACCGGGTCAAACGGGTTGGAGGAGTCAGCGATGAACCCCCTGACCGACTGGCCGTTGCCGGTCCCGGACATCACCAGCTCAGTGGCAGCCCCATGCGCGGGTCGCACAGGCGCCGCGCCACGCCAAACACCGCCAGCGGAAGCCGCCTGCAGCAGCAGCGCCCCCAACGCGATCACGAGGAGAACAGGCACGCGCCACCCTCGGCGAGACATAGGACCAACTCCTCCAGGTCGAGTACCGGCCCACTCTATACCTCGGCCGCTAGGCCCGTCATCAATTACTTCGGGTGACGCGAAATGAGAGTCTTCGCGCGACTACCGAAGCACAGCAGATCAAAACGCCGGCCGCATACTCGGTCGCCTGGCCATCAGTCACCGAGGCGAACATGGCTGGGTTGAGCTAACACGCGCAGCCAGCCAGTCCAACGAAGAAGCAGACAGGACCCGTTCGGCCGAGGTGCTCAACTCCTGCGGATCGCCACATGCGTGCCACCTGGTGATGGGCTCGAAGTCGAGGCCGTTGGCGGGCTCTGCCCCGGCGGGCGGCTTTGTACCAGCTGGCGAGCGAAATCTGTAGCGCCCCACGGTGGCCCTAGGGCCGAGCGGCGGCTCCCCGGCCCCGGCGCGAGGGAGCAGGCCGCGCCGCCGAGACCGGTAAACGCATCACCAAGCAGCGCACAAACCGGCAGGACGGCGCAGCTGCCTTCGTTGAGGACCCGTCGTCCGCGCACGGGTGCACCCGACGCCCCCCTCGCCTCAAAACCGACCAAGAGGATTGGCGTCAAGCACGACCAGCGCGTGCTGCTGCTTCGTCGCCCATATGGAGGAGCGGTTGTCAAGGGGCATGCGTTGATCGCCATTGTGTGGTTGGTGATGCTGGTGGTGGTGTGGTTGCGGTTCGCGAGGCGGCCCGGCCGTTCGCGGGGTTCGCGACGGGTGGTCATGCTCATATTCGGGGGCTGGCCCAAGACCTCTGTTCGTCGTACCTCCGCCGTCTAATGTCGAGCGCGCCCGGGGGTTGGGGTGCTCAGGCGACGAATCGCGGAGTTGTGTACGCGAGCCGGGATGGCCGGGGCCGCCTCGCCAACCGCAACGGGATGTGTGGAAACTGGGTTGGTTAGCGTGAGTTGCTGAGTCTCTTGCGGGTCGTTGGTGTGGGTGTTGGTTGGGGGCTGGTGGTGGGGCAGGTGGCGATCTCCCAGCAGTAGGCGGCGAGCTCGCGCGCGATCGCGACCGCGACGACCCCGCCGGGTTTGCGGCGGGCGTCTTTGAGTTGACGCCAGCGAGCGTTGAGCCGGCGTTGCGCCTTGCAGGAGATGTTGATGATCTCGGGTGCGTGCCCGCGTTGGCGACGCTCGAGCGCTTCTCCGACGACGGGGCCGCGACGGTAGTGGTAGGCGGCCTCGATCAGCAGTCGGCGGGCGTGGGTCGAGCCGGCCTTGGTGATCGACCCGAGCCGCCGCTGCTGGCCAGTGGTGTGCTCGCAGGGAACGATCCCGAGGTAGGCGGAGAGCTGATCAGGATGATCGAAGCGTCCCCACTCCCCGATCTCAGCGCAGAGCCCGAGCGCGGAGAGCGTGTCGATCCCGCGCAGGCACCGCAACCTCGCGACCGTGTGCGCGCACGGAGCGCTCAGCGCGAGCGTGGCGAGGTCGGTCTCGACCTGATCGCGGCGGGCGATCAGCACGTCGTGGGCGTGCAGGTAGTCGGCCAGTGTCGACCGGGAGGCATGATCGGAGAACCGGATCGAGGTCAGCCACGAGCGGTGCTTGCGCGTCCACGCCTCACCCGGGCCCTCCCAATAGATCTCGCGGCGCAGCAGGAAGTTCCCGATCCGATGCCGCGCGCGGACGAGATCGCAGCGGATGTCCTCGCGGCAGCGGACCAGGTCGCGCAGCTGCTCACGCTCGACCGACGGGATCGTGACCAGCGTCAGCTCGCCGGCCGCCAACAATCTCGCCAGGCGGACCGCGTCACGCTTATCGGTCTTGACCCTGTCCGCCGGACGCTCGGTCTTGCTCGGCGCGCAGACCCCGAGCTCGATCCCTTCCGCCAGCGCCCGGCGCGCCAGCCCGTAGCCGGTCGGGCCCGCCTCATACACCATCCGCGCCGGGCGCCCCACGGCGCGCAGCAACGGCAGCAGCTCGTGCGGACGGCCGACCACCCGCTTGGTCGCGAGCTCGCCCGTAGCCTGGTCAAAGACAGCGATCGTCGACTCGCGCGCGTGCACGTCGAGACCGACCCAACGGATACCGTCAGGCATGTCGGTGCCTCCTGTGTTGTGGGCCCGCGTCGAAGTTGCACCTTCGACGCGAACATCACCCCCGCGACGCGGGGGTACCGGCCTCCCTTCGACTCCGAGGCCGCCGGTCCTCCATATCGCCAATCCGGCCACCACGTCAGCGCTTCCGCTTCAGTTGGTGGCCGGCCCGAAGCAGAAGCCCTGCGCGGCGTCACCGGCGTCGCCGGTGCGCCTCGTCCTTCGTGCCGGGGGGTAGTCCCGCCGTAGGCTTGGCTCGTTTTGGAGCGCTGGTCGAAGCTTGGACGTGAGGCGTGGGCGCCCGAGGGCCTCCGACGACGGCCCCGTCAGACTGTCGACGCCCGCGGGCTGCGACAGACGCGACCTTCGCTGCGCACCATTTCGGGCCGGCGGTCATCGACCTCTGCTCTAACCGCACGTGACGCGACGATGCCGGTGACGTGAGCTTACCGGCGGTATGGTCGACCCGGCGATGGCCAGACATGCCGCTCCGTATCTAATGGAGGCGCTCGCTCGGAGGACCGAGTCGGAGAATCGGCTGACCGAAGTCCTCGCCTGCGTTCTCGCCTTTGACGCCGAGTTCCGCGACGCGTTCCTCGATGGCCTGGCGCTGCCGGGAAGGGCTGTAAGCGTCGTGCAGACCCAGGTGGGCACCGGTGTCGCGGCTTGCAGCATGGACATGCACTTCACGCTGACTGCGGCCGGAGCCGACGTCGGCGAGGTCTGGTTCGAGCACAAGGTCAACCAGCCGTTCGGCGAGAAGCAGCTTGACAACTACGAAGAAGCTCTGACCCGCCGCCGAGCAGCCGTAGAGGTTGACTTCCGCGTCATTGTGCGCAACCAGCCGAAGACGCACGAGCGCGAACAGCTGGACGGGATGAAAGCTCGGGTGCTGAGCTGGACTGACGTCGCCGATGTCGTCGAGGGGGTGCTGACCAAGCGCGCTGCTAGCTGGTACCGCGCTGCGGCGAAGCCTGGGGCGCCAGTCGAGCTTCGAGTCCTCGCCGAGCTCGCCGTCTATCTACAGGAATTCGCGGAGGTGGCTGTGACTGGACCCTTTGGCTCGTCCCTCGTGGGCGCCTTTGAGAACATCGACAGCGCGCGGAAGGTCGGTGAGCAACTCCTGGTGCGGGTAGCCGAGAGCCTCCATCCCGGCTGCCAAGACGGCGCCTACCAGGACAGGAAACACGACGAAATCTGGGTCGATGTCTGGGCGACGGGCTGGTGGAACGACCTCAGCTTCGGGCACCTGTATCTATGGATGGCTCCCCTTGCCTGGTTCGCCGACGATGCCGATCCGGTGCCCAGCTTCGGCGTTAGCGTCCAGGTTGGAGAGGACGACGCGGCGCGACTCACAGACGATGAGGCCTTCCACTCCGCTGCCGACGCGGCTCAATTGCGGGTGGGGAACTACTGGGACAAGGGGACGGTGGATGTGTCCGCGAGCGCCGACCTGGCGGCGGTCGCCGACCTCCCCAACCTGGGCGAGCAGGTCAAGGCTTTCCGCGGCTTCGCGGTAACCGCAATCACGCGGCTGGCGTCGTGCGTGCCTGCCGGCACTGACCCAATCGCACACCTCGATTGAGGTGAGTTCGATCGTTGCCCGTGAACGTTGCCCGGACTAAGCAGGCCGCTAAACGTCCTGACCTGGCTGATCCAGAAGCCCGGAGATATGGGCTTTTACGCGAGTACCCCCAGCCGGATTCGAACCGGCGATCTCCTGCGTGAAAGGCAGGCGTCCTGACCGCTAGACCATGGGGGCTGGCCCTGCACTCATTCTATGAGGCGCGCGCCCGGTGGCCGTCGTGGCCGTCGTGGGCGCGGCGGGGCGGACGGATCGTGAATCGCACGATCCTCGTCCGGCCGACGTTGTTGAAGAAGTCGGTAGGCGTCAGGTAGGCGACGTAGCGCCCGGGCTTGGGCTTGAAGTGGCGCCGGCGGGAGGCGAAGCGGGCCTGGTTGAAGCCGATGTGGCCGCGCCACTGCTCCCAGCCCGCGTACTTGCCGCGATGGCCGTGCGAGCCGTGCCAGATCTCGGCGTCCACGACCGAGGAGTCGTCGAGCGCGTAGTGCAGCGTCGTCCCCGCGGTGGTGAAGTTGGGCGGAGTCAGCCTGACGTCGTTGAGCGTGGGCCGGATCAGGTCGACGTTCAGCGGCGGGATCGGGTCGGGGTCGTCGGTCGGGTTGCCGGGAGTCGCGGACACGATCACCTCGCCGTGGACGACCGGGTGCAGCTTGCAGCGGAACTCGTACACGCCCGGCTGGTTGAACGAGAGCTGAAACTTGTCGCCGACCCGGTGGTCGGGCTCGCCGGTGCGCGGGTCGGAGTCCAGCGTGAGATCGTTGGCCGAGTCGCCCGTGACCGAGTGCATCGTGTCGGGGCCGACCCAGTACCAGGTGACGTGCTGGCCGAGATCGACGTGGACGACCGCGTCGGACCACTTGTAGTGGCCGATCGCGACCTTGGCGCCGGCCGCGCGAGCCGAGGGCGTCGCCGGGGTCGCCGCCAGCGCCGTCACCAGCCCGGCGAGCAGGAACGCCGGGGCGATCAGGCGCTGACGATGTACCAGCCGTTCATCCCCATGTGCAGGTGCGAGAACACGTGACAGTGGTAGAACCACCGCCCCGCGTTGTCCTCCACGAACTGCGCCGTCATCACGTCGCCGGGCCCGATCGTTTTGTTGTCGATCACCAGGCCGCCGTCGGGGTCGGTCCACCGGTGGCCGTGCAGGTGGAACGTGTGGAAGTCGTTGTCGAGCGCGAACACGTAGAACGCGACCCGCTGCCCCACCTTGGCCCGCAGGGTGGGCGTGTTGCCGGCGTAGGAGCGGCCGTTGATGCAGGCGAAGCTGTTGTCCAGACCGGTGGCCAGCGGCGTGAACGAGTGGAACGCCAGGAAGAACTCGCGGTCGGGCCGGGGCACGCCGGGCTTGCGGATCAGCAGCGGTCCGAACAGGCCCTTGAACACCGGCACCGGGTCCATCGGCCCGTGGTCGTGGTAGAACCACGCCCCCTCGGTGCCGGGACGAGCCTCCCACACGTACTGGAACGTGCGGTGGTTCTGGACGAAGCCGCTGGGGTCCGTGTACTTGCCCTTGTAGGAGCCGTCCATGTCGGCCGTGTAGAAGATCCCGTGCGGGTGCATCGTCACCGGCGTGCCGGTCTCGTTACGGAAGTTGACGACGATCGTGTCTCCGGTCTCGGCCTCGAGCAGCGGCCCCGGGATCTGAGGCGGCCCCAGCGGGCGGCCGAAGTTCGGGCTGAACGCGCGGTAGGCCAGCGCCGTGAACTTAGTCTTACCGCGGACCTTGGTGTCCATCATCCCGTCGTGGTGGGTGGGGACGATGTCCCACTTGGTCTTGACCGCCTTGATCCAGTACTCCCGGGTCTGCCCGCTGCTCGCGCGCGCGGTGACGTAGGCGGTCCGCGCCGACTGCTCGTCGGCCGCCTGGACGCGAGGCGGCACCGGGACCTGCGTGCCGAGCTTGTCGAGGTTGACGTGCGAGTCGGCCGACAGGTGATGTCCCGCGAGCGTGCAGAACAGCGCCCCGCCGGCCGTCGTCACAAACTGGCGCCGCCCGATCGGTGGAAGCGGCATCGCCCTATTTCTTGACGATCAGCGTCAGGTTCATCGTCCCCGGGTGAATCGTGCAGATGAAGTGGTACGTCCCGGGAGTCAGGAACTGACGCTTGAAGTGAATCCCGATGGTGCCGGTGATCGAGGTGAACTTCGAGTGCTTGACGCCCTTCGGCCCCTTGATCAACGTGACGTTGTGAGAGTCGAAGTTCGACTTGTTCCACACGAAGTTGATCGCGCTCTTCTTGTTGATCGTCAGCTTCGTTGGCTTGAAGAAATCGTCCCCGACGCTCACCTTCTTGGTCACGACCTTGGGCTGCGACGCGGCCGCGCTGGTGGCCACCGGGACCACCGCCGCGCAGCCGAGGGCGGCGATCCCCGCCGCCGCCGCCCGCCTGCGCTTCAGCATTGCGTTCATCCGATCACCCCTCGAACGGCGTGCGGCCGGGGCGCTTGGGGTGCGTGTGCACGTGCCAGAAGCTCTCCTGCTCGGTCGGCGGGTCGGCCAACACGATTGCGGCGAGCTTGCCGAACTGGGTCGGGTCGCCGTTGACCGTGCCCGAGCCCGCGCTGCTCGGGCAGCTCAGGTACAGGTTCGGGTCGGTCGCGCTGGTGTCGAACGTCGACCCGCCCGAGTTGTTCTCAAAGCAGGTTCCCTTGCCAGACCCATCGTTGTAGAAGTCAACGCCGTTGGCGTCGTTGAACTTCGACCCCATCTTGTTGCCGATGAACTGGTTGGCGTTGTTCTCGGCCTTTCCGGTCGGGTTCGTCGGGTCCGAGAACGCCGCGCCTCCCCACAGGAAGTTGCCGAAGATCGAGTTGTCGCGGACCGTCCAGCCGGTGGTGCCGAACAGGATCACGCCGGCGCCGATCGGGTAGTTCGCCGCGTCGGTGCCGACGCCGCTCGAGACCGTCCTCACGGGCGACCCCGGGCGGTAGTAGTCGAAGTTGTTCCAGTAGATCAGGTTGTCCTCGATCACTCCCGACGTCGCCGGCTGGTACGGCTCGGACTTCAACGTGTTCGGGACCACCCCGGCACCGTTGTTGTAGAACTCGGAGTCGCGGATCACGATGTACTTCGAGTTCGTGCCGGAGTAGCCGAGGACGTTCTTGTAGCCGGTGTCGTGGTCGACCAGCGTCCTCACCGGGTGCTTCTGAAACGGCGTGCCGCCGACGTAAAACGCGGAGTCGCCGTTGCCGTAGCCGACCGACTTGGTCATCCGGCCGCCGATGCACTTGAACACGTACAGCCCGTAGGAGCGGTTGAAGCCCGCGATCAGGTTCTTCATCAGGTAGCCCTTGCAGGTGTTGATGAAAAAGCCGTTGGAGGCGAAGTGCTCGGCCTTCATGTTCTCCAGATCAAGGTTGTTGACGGTCTCGCCGTCGATCCCGTTCTGGGCGGCGCCGCCGGGGCCCTTGGCGTTCTTGCCCTCGATCAGCACTGCCGAGGGCTTCTTGCCGGCGCCGATGATGTGCAGGCCGTCGTGCCGGTGGCCCTGGACGATCACGCCCTCGACGTACTTGCCAGGCTTCACGTTGATCGTGGCGTTGGGACCCGAGGCGTTGACCGCCTTCTGGATCGTGTTGTAGCGGCAGCCGTGCTTGCACACGACCAGCGTCTTGGCCGCAGCCTTCTTCGGCTTCTTGGCCTGCGCGACCGCCGGTCCGACCACGGCCACAAGCGCGGCCGCAACCGCGATCCAAAGACTGCGACGAATCAAGCTCGTTCCCACGTTTCTCCTCCCAGCCAGGCTTTCGCAAGGCGTTCGACTAATCCATGTCCGCTAATGCGAGTCGGCGACCGTAGCACGACTAACGCGACTCTGGCATCGCTGCCGTAACGCACTGCCGTAACGCGCTTCTCGGCCCGCTCGACATCCTCTAACACGCCGGACGCGCGAAAAGAGCGCGCTGCCCCGGACAGCCGCGCGCGCTTAGGAGGTCGCCTGGTCGAGCCGCTGCAGGAGGTCGTGCGCCGCGAGCTCGATCCCCTTGTGGCGCCACTCGGCCGCCCGGTACACACAGGCGATCAGGCCCATCCGGTGCAGCCGCCGGAAGTCGCCGTACACGAACGCGTAGCGGGCCTTGGTTTGTTCCTGGGCGCCGTCGGTCAGCCCCAGAAACCAGGCGGCGTACTCCTCCCAGGAGTGCTTCTCCCGGAACGCGTTCTCCTCGGAGGCGCCGGGTTGCACCTGGCCCCACTCGCTGCGGAGCACGTACTGGTGGGAGTCGATCAGCTTGCGGGCGTGCTCGACGCCTACGTGGTTCACCGAGTAGGAGGCCATCCTCCGATTTTCCCCTCAACGCGCGATCGACGTCGGCCGGGCAAAGCCCTTCCCGCTTGACATGCTGTTCGAGATCCGCACGCGGCTGGCCACCAAGCACGGGCTGGGCTCATCGCGGCAGGCCATCTCCCAGCACCTCGAGGTGCTCGAGGAGGCCGGCCTGGTCCGGACGCGGCGCGACGGCCGCTACAAGCTGCACTCGATCGACACGGCTCCGCTCGGCGAGATCGCCGTGTTCGACGACACCTGCGGCAACCTGATCGCGATCGTCCATCAGCACGCCGACGGCAACGGCGCGGCGACTTGAGCGCCGCGGACGGGCGTCTGGCCCCCGGACCGGGCTCGAGGATCTCGCCGCGCACCTCCGCTCGACGTACGGGATGTGGGCGCGCGGCGACGCCGCGATCCTCGAGTTCCTGGCCGGGTACGAGTACCCGGCCGAGCGTTGCGCGGCGCCGGACCCCGTCTCGGAGCTCCACGACCAGTCGGTGGTCGTGACCGAGCACCTCGACGCCGTGCCGCGCTCGGCCCGGCGCGAGGCGATCCGCCAAGCGAGCGGGCTGCGTGAGCTCGGCGAGATGCTCGGCCGGCTCGCCGCGCTCCCTGCCGACGGCGGCGCCCCGGGACGGGCTGGCGGGAGCTGGCATCACCTCACCGACGGCGGGCCCGGCGAGGAGCTGGCGGCGGTGGGAGAGCTGCTCGATGCCGCCTCCTCGGCGGGCGCCGGGGGGGCGTACCGGACCCTGCGGGACGCGGTCGCAGGGCTCGACGCCGGCGACGGGTTGCCTCGGGCCCTGGCCCACCCGGAGTTTCGTCCTCGCCAACGCGGTCGCCACGACCGACGGGCGGATCGTCATGGTCGACTGGGCCGGCGCGGGAACCGCGCCGCGCGTCTGGCCGCTGGCCTTCCTCCTGTGGAGCGTCGGCTTCGGCGGCGACCTGCGGCGGGTCGACCGCGTGGTGGCCGGGTACCGCCGCCACGTGCTCCTCGAGCCGGAGGAGCTGGCGCGCCTAGGAGGCCTGATCCGTGCCCGTCCGGTGGTGTTCGACGCGTGGACGTTCGCAACCCGGCGAAAGAAGCTGGGCGAGGCGGCGAGTGGCGTTGCCCGCAGCCGCGAGCTCGCTCAGGCGATCGCCGACCGCGCGCGGGCGGCGTTTCGTGCACAACGTCCCACCCGAGCGCGCTGAGCGGCACCGTGGGACGTTCGTCACCTGGGACGTGATCAACGTCCCACGCCAGCCCGTGGACAGGCCGACTGGGACGTTAAGCAGGCGACCTCAGGCCGGCCGCAATCGACCCAGGCGGGACAGGCCGCCCCCGGCGTCGCGATACGGTGCCTGATCGCGGCCGACGCCGGCGGCCACCCTCACCACCCCGCCGAGGAGGAGGTCCACCCCGTCAGGGACGACGGTGGGAGGGGTCGATACGGGCGCCGGTTAGCTGCCGTCGCCGCCCAACGCGGTGGTGATCTCCGCAATCGCCTGCTGCTCGGCGTCACTGACGCTCTGGCCGTGCTCGCGGTGGGCGTTGGCGACCTTGTCGGCCAGCGTGAGGATGAAGCGCCGGTAGTCGCCGACCTCCTCCGGGGTGGCCTTCGTCTCGAGCAGAGCCACGGCGTCGCGCAGGTGCTGCAGACCTCCCTGCTTGAGCTCCTCGGGCGAGTGGTAGTGGGTGTGGTCGCGCTCAGGCTTGGCGGCCGTGATCTCGTCGAGCAGTTCGCTTTCGCCGTGCTCCTGACGCGCCTCCGTGTAGGCCTTGGCGATGGCGATCGTCTCGCGGAACGTCCCGCCCTTCTGAGCGGTGACCACGATCAAACCGGCGCTCGGCGGCGCCTCGAGCACGAGCTTCCACTCGTCCTGCGTGAAGTCAGCCTTCCCAGTCATTCGCGTAGCTCCTCTGCTGGTTGACGAGTCGAAAAGTCCTCCGCCCTGGTGCGCAGGATCGCAGGTTGCGCATCGCTAAGGTTCACGATCCATGGCCACGATGAAATGGTGGGGCTGGGGCTCCGAGGGCGTCTCCTTCACGCACGAGGACAAGCCGGACCTGGCTCCGTTCATCGAGCAGGTGCTGGGCCTGAAGGTCGGCGCCCCCACGTCCGCCCCGGTGCGCTTCGACGATCTCGAGATCGCCGACCCGAAGCTCCCGGACGCGCTGCGCGCCGGGCTCGAGGCCGCCGTCGGCGCCGAGTTCGTCTCGGTCGACCGTCTCGATCGTGTCGTCCACGCGCGCGGCAAGTCGCTGCGTGATCTGGTCCATCAGCGCCGTGGGGACCTGCCCCGCATTCCGGACGCCGTCGTCCGTCCCGGAAGCGAGGAGCACGTGACGGCGATCCTGCGCGAGGCCGTCAGTGCGGACGCGGTGGTGATCCCGTTTGGCGGCGGTTCGTCGATCTCCGGCTCGCTCGAGGCACCGGCGGACGAGACCCGGCCGGTGCTCTCGATCGACCTCGAGCGCCTCGACAAGGTGCTGGCGATCGACAGCACCTCGCGCCTGGCCCGCGTGCAGGCGGGCGTGTTCGGGCCGCATTTGGAGGAGCAGCTGGCGGCGCAGGGCTACACGTTCGGCCACTTCCCGGACTCGTTCACGCACTCGACGCTGGGCGGCTGGATCGCCACCCGGTCGTCGGGAATGCAGTCCGACCGCTACGGCGACATCGCCGATCTGACCCGTGGGCTGCGCGTGGTCACGCCGTCCGGCACGCTGGTGACCCAGCCGGTTCCCTCGACCTCGACCGGTCCGAGCGTACGCGAGATGGTCCTGGGCAGCGAAGGGCGCCTGGGGATCATCACCGAGGCGACCGTGCACGTGCGTCCGATTCCCCATCGGCGGACGATCCTCGGCTACCTGTTCCCGACGTTCACCGACGGCCTCAACGCGATGCGCGACATTGCCTCCAGCGAGTGCTCGGTGTCGGTCACCCGCGTCTCGGACGCGCACGAGACGCAGTTCTCGTTCGCGATGAGGACCAACCCGACGGCGACCGACAAGCTCCAGTCAAAGGCGCTGCGCACGTTCGTGAGCCGCCGCCTCGGCTACGACGTCCATCAGATGTGCCTGTCGTTCATCGGCTACGAGGGCACCGAGGAACACGTCGCGCAACAGCGCAAGCAGGTCGGCAAGATCGTCAAGCGTCACGGCGGCCTGTGCATCGGCTCCGGGCCCGGCGCCCTGTATGACCAGAAGAAGTTCGACACCCCGCACATCCGCGACTTCCTGCTCGACCGCGGGGCGGCGGGCGACGTGTCAGAGACGGCGATGCCCTGGAGCCAGCTGACGCCGGTCTACGACGCCGTCTGCGCCGCGGCCTACAGGGCTTTCGCCCAGGTCGGAGTGCAGGGTTACCTGATGTGTCACCTGTCTCACAGTTACCATGCGGGCGCGTGCCTGTATTTCACGTTCGCGTTCGTGCCGACGCCCGGCGGGGACATGGCCACGGAGTACGCCGTGATCAAGTCGGCGATCCAACAGGCGTTCGTCGACAACGGCGCGACGCTGTCACATCACCACGCGGTGGGCACCGAGCACGCCGAGTGGCTCGAGCAGGACATCTCCGGCCCCGGCGTGGCGATGCTCGAGGCGCTGTTCGCGGGCACCGACCCGGGCCGGCACCTGAACCCGGGCAAGATCGTCTGACTCGCCGACCCGGGCCGCCGGGTCTTGGCCGCAGCTACTGCCGGATCGTCATCCGCGACACGAGCCCGTCGCGGACGGCGAACGTGAAGTGGCTCGGGCCGTTGAACCCGCGGCCGCCGACTTGCGCGGCGATCGTGGTGTCCTCGCCCGACGCGGTCACCCCGGTGACGTCGAGTGTCACGTCGACGCCGATGAACTCACGGTTGCTCCAGCCCTTGATCGCCTCGGCGGCCGGGAACTCGCGCCCCCAGTCATCGACCACACCGTCGTCGGTGAAGCTCGCCAGGAACGCCTCGGCGTCGTGACCGTTGGCGGCGTCGAGCAGGCGCTGCACCGGCTCGGGGATCTCCGCGAACATCGCGGAGATCCTACCCGGCCGTCAGCACGAGCTCGGTGAACGCCCCGGCGCGATCAGGGTTCGCGCGTGGTCTCGTCGCGGCGGGCGGCGGGAATCTCGCGCGTCTCGTCCTCGGCGGGGTGGTCGGGGACCGTATCGACCCGCTCGGTCGCGGGCTCCTCGTGGTCGGCGACGGCCCCGCGGGGCTCGGTCGGTGCGTCGTGATGGGCCTCGGCCTCGCGGTCGGTCACACGGGTCTCGGCCTGATCGTCGTAACGGCGAGCGTCCCCGTCCGCGTCGTCATAGCGCCGAGCGTCCGCGGCGTCGTACCGACGCTCGTCCTCGTAGCCGCGCTCCCCGGCGGCCACGGGCGCGGCGCGGTCGGGCATCACCTCGGTGTCATCGCCGGCATAGCGTCCGCCGCTCGCCGCGTACTCGTGGTCGGCCGCCGGCGCCCCAGCGGCCGCGTAGCCGTATTCGTTGACGGTCCGGCGACGGCGCGGGATGATCGTGTTGAACAACAGGATCGCGGCCGCCGCTCCCCAGGCGATCTCGGTCCAGGCGTTGGCGGCGGCCATCCCGAGGACGTCGCCGTTGATCGCAGCGATCACCGCCGCTGCCCCCAGGGCGACACCGACGATCAGGCTCATTGTCTTGGCCAGCAGGTGCTGCGCGGCGCCGAACAGCAGCAATCCACCGGCGACCGCGGTGAGCATCCCCGTCCAGCCGTTGGCGCCGAAGATCCCGAACACCTTGCCGTCGACGGGGGCGTCGCCGTTGGGGAAGTTCGTGGAGAACTTCGGGAAATTGTGCTGCTTGTAGAGGAAATAGAGACCGGCGGCGAGCAGGATCGTCCCGAGGATCAGGGCTGGCCCGCGGGCCAGGCTGATTCCCTTCTCAGTGCGGGTCTCGCCGACTTGGTGTGGTTGTGTCACGGCCATTTGGGCCTCCAGACGGTGGCTTTGCCGGGGGACCGCCCCTCGGATAGGCGGGCGCCCTGGTTGAGCGCCGGTAGCTTCGTTCTACCCCGGGGGGCGGTCGACACGCACGCGTTGGTCCGCGCGCGGACGCGCAGCCGCCCGGGTCAGGGCGTTTCTGAGGACAGATCCGCAGGGAGCGCGAGCCCGAATGGGCTTCCCTCGGAGTCCTTGCAGATCGCCCACGGCGACCCCGGGTGCACGACCGTGCCGCCGAGCGCCGCCACTCGCTCCAGCGCAGACTCGAGGTCCGGGACTTCGATGTAGGGCAGCGAGAACGAGTCCCCGGGACCGCGGCCGCGCTCGTGCACGCCAACCGCGGGGCCCGCGCCGGACGTCTGCCAGCCCTGTCCCTCGCCCGGGCCCCGTGGCTCGAGCGCGGCGCCGAGCAGCTCGGACCAGAACCGGCGAGCCCGCTCGGGATCGTCGGCCGGGAACTCGGTCAGCACCACGCGGCCGTCCATTGTCGAGACGATACCCCTGTGGCCCGGCCGGGCGATGAGTCCGGCGATCAGGCCACGTCTGACGCCGAGTCAGCGGGCTCCGACGGGCTCGCGCGGCGCCGGCGCCGGCTCCGGCTCGTCGGGCAACGGCTCGTCATCGGCGGTCTCGGCTCCGAGGCCGGTCGCAGCGCGGACGCGGACCTCGTCGAAGCTGTCGAGCGCCGTCCGGTCGGTGCCACCTATGAGCGAGCCGATCAGGCAGCCCAGGAAGCCGATCGGGATCGACACGATCGCGGGATTGGTCAGCGGGAACGGTGCGGCACTGTCGGGCCCCGGCCACACCTGCGGCGACAGGATGATCAGCAGGATCGACGACACGAGCCCGCTGCCAATGCCCACCACCGCGCCCATCGAGTTGAACCGCCGCCAGGTGAGCGACAGCAACAGCGGCGGGAAGTTTGCCGACGCGGCGACGGCGAACGCGAGGCCGGTCAGCAGCTGGACGTTGAACGTCTTGCCGGCGCCGATCGCCAGCAGCCCGCCGACCGCACCGATGGTCACCACGGCCACGCGGCCAGCGTGGATCTCCTCGCGTTCGCTGGCGTCGCCCTTGCGCCAAACCGACCCGTACATGTCGTGGGCTGCCGCGCCGGCGGCCGACAGCACGACCCCGGCCACGACCGCGAGGATCGTGGTGAACGCAATCGCGCTGATCACCGCGAAGAACACGTCGCCGCCGGCACTGCCCGGTCCGCCGCCGAGGTTCTGGGCCAGGTACGGAGCGATCAGGTTTCCGCTCTTGCCGCCGAGCTTGATGCCAGCGTCGCCCAGGATCGCGCGGCCGCCGAGCCCGATCACGGCCACGAACAGGTAGAAGACGCCGATCAGCCCGACCGCCCAGCCGATCGACCGGCGCGCGGCGCGGGCATCGGGCACGGTCAGGAACCGCATCAGGATGTGCGGCAGGCCGAGCGTGCCCAGCGCGAACGCCAGCCCGGTCGAGATCTCGTCGATGCGGTTAGGGAACACCAGACCGGGTCCGCCGTAGGCCGAGCCCTGTCCGGAGCGGGCCGCCGCCCGGTTGAGCAGGTGAATCGGGTTGAAGCCGAACCGCGACAGCACCCAGATCGCCATCGTCGCGACGCCGAGCATCAGCAGCGTGGCCTTGATGATCTGCACCCACGTGGTTGCCACCATCCCGCCGAGCGCCACGTAGGTGAGCATCGCCGCCACCGTGATCAGTACCGACACCCAGAACGGAATCCCGACCAGCGCCTCGATCAACGAGCCGGCCGCGACCGACTGAGCGACCACGTAGAGCACGGCGATTGTCATCGTCGAGACGCCCGAGGCCACCTGCACGCGGCCCACGCGCATCCGCAGGGCGAGCACGTCGGCCATCGTGTACCGCCCCGCGTTGCGCATCCGCTCCGCCAGCAGCAACAGCAGCGGGACGAACGACAGCAGCGCCGAGATACCGGTGAGGTATCCGTCGAACCCCGACAGGAACATCAGCCCGGCGACGCCCAGGAACGCGGCCGCCGACAGGAACTCGCCGGCGATCGCCATCCCGTTCTGGGTTCCGCTGATCTCGCGGCCCGCCGACCAGAAGTCCGTCGCCGAGTGGATCCTCCGGGCGGCCCAGAAGGTGATGCCGAGCGTCACCGCCAGCACGGCCAGGAACACGCCGATCGTCAGTCCACGCGCCGGGGCCGCGCCAGTGACGAGAATCGCGCCGCTCATCCCATGCTCCGTTCAGACCGCCGCGCGGCAGCGTTGTGCTGCACCGTGCGCTGCGCCATCCTCGCCAGCGGACCCTCGGACAGCCGCAGATAGACCCACACCAGGATCCAGGCGAGCACCGTGAGCGACAGCAGCCACACGTAGGCGACGGTCAGGCCGCCGTCCACCGAACGGCGCATGAACGGGCGGGCGTAGGCGCAGCAGATCAGGAACGTGCCGAAGGCGACGACAAACACGCTGAGCAGCCAGAACGTGATCTTCCGGCGCATCGCCAGCAGCCGCGCGAACTCGGGCGAGTGGGCAAGCTCGCGCCACGGGATCTCTGGACCGGTGCCTGCACGGGCACCGGCCTCGTTGGGTGTCTCTACCTCCACTCTCCCGAAAAGGGCTACCCGCGCGATCCGGGGGAAAACCACCTTCGGTCAGAGCAGCGACAAGGCGTCCTCGAGGCCGATCCGCCGGTAGCTCTCGACCGGCGATCCCCCCTCGGCGAGGTCGCGGCGAGCGGCCTCGAGCGCCGGGCGATCGAACTCGAGCATCGTGGCCGAGCGCTCGATCACGGCCTGCACGTAGTCCTCGGTCACGCCGTTGCCGGCGATCCGGACGTCGGCGCCGGCGACGCGGCCGGCGGCGGCGTAGGCCAGCGAGGTGACGATCCGATCGTGCGCGCTGGCCAGCGATTCGCGCTCGAGATGCGAGCCCGAGGCACCGTTCGGTGAGTCGCGATCGGGCACGAGCAGCCGGGTGACGCCGCGGTCGTTGATCGCCCGCAGCAGCTGCTCGGCGTCGTCCTCGACGACCACCTCCTTGTGTGGCGGCCAGATGTCGAGCTGCCCGTGGTCTCCGAGCAAGCGCCCGGCGTGGAACAGGAAGTAGTCGGGATAGATGAAGAAGTCCGCCGCCCGGGCCTTCCAGACGTCGTAGTACGCGGTGATCGCGGCGAGGATCAGCGCGCTCGCCCCGACTGCCCCGCACGGCTCGCGCACCACCACGCCGAGGCGGTCGCGGTCCGAGAACCCGGCGAACACCGACTCGACGTCGCCGGGAGTTCCGTCCACCCGGATTGAGAACGACGAACTCGAGAGGTCAGCGGTGGTGTGCATGTGTCGGAGTCGGCCGGTGCACCCCCAACCTACACTTCCCGCCCCCGCGCAAGGTCAGCGGCCGAGCTCGGTGTCGACGTGGTGCAGCCACTCGCGCTGGGTGTCCAGCGTGCGGCGCGCGAGCTCGTTGAGCAGGCGCAGGTACTTGGTGCGATGGGGAACCAGCTCGACGCGTGCCTCCATGTTCTCGAGGTGCGCGTAGCCCTCGGCGATGCGCTGGCGCATCCCGTTGAGGCTGGCCAGGATCGTCTCGTCGTCGGAGAAGTCGGCGGCCAGCAGCTTGAGCGCGGCCTCGTTCTGGATCCGGGGCATCGCTGCGGGCTGGGCCAGCCAGTCGGTGAGCGCCTGGCGGCCGGCTTCGGTGAGGCGGTAGTGGGTTCGCTCGCGCGTCCGGCCCGGCTGCTTCTCCGCCGTCAGATAGCCGAGCTTGGCCAGCCGCTTGGGCTCGGCGTAGAAGTGGCTCTCCGAGGTCGTCCAGAAGACCGCGCCCTCGCGCATCATCCGGACGATGTCGTGGGGACCGGCGCCGTTGCGACCGACGAGGCCGAGGATCGCGTACGAGAAGGCCGTAAGTTTCGGGTTGCTCGGCATAGCTCCATGTTGGAGGTTATCAGCGGGCCACAGTCAGTCGGCGCGGACGGCGATTCCCGGATAGTCGATCACCAGACCGGAGCGGTCGTAGACGAGCTCACACTCGAAGTCGAACTGGGGAGAGGCGTAGTGGTAGCGCTGGCCGGCCGCGCCGTCCGGCAGCCGGACGTAGCGCTGCTCGAGCCGCTGCACCTCCAGGTCGAGGGCCCGCACGTACACAGCTGGCGCCTCGGCCGCCTGGCCGACTTCGAGCCCGAGCCGGTGGACCGGGAACGCGTTTGTCAGCGAGGACGACTCGAGATCGACGTCCAGGCAGCCATCGAGATGCGACGCCGCGACGCGGTCGATCAGCCAGCCGCCGCTGCGGTCGGACTGCAGGCTGAGCTCGCCGGCGCCGGGCGCGGAGCGGCTGCGCACCACGGCGTCGAGCGACGTCCAGTCTGCCGCCAGGGTGATCTCGTAGCCGACGAACCACGGCTCACCTTCCTCGACCGCCGCAGTTGACCCGGCGAACGCGACGCCGTCGACAGCGGACTGCGCGAACACCACCTCGAAGCCGTCGCGGGCGTCGCGGTGCCGCCAGGCCGCCGAGCGCGGGAGGTCTGCGAAAAGCATCACCGATGAGTCTGCCCGCTGCGCTCGGTCTACACGTTCGGTACTCGCTGAGGGTCCTGTCCCGCCGCGCTACGGCGTCTCCTGGCAGGTCGTCTCCTCCGGGATGGAGGAGATGCTCGCCAACCCCGACAAGGAGCGGGCCAAGCGCGCGATGCAGGCGATGATGCAGATGCGCAAGATCGATCTGGCCGCCCTGCGCGAAGCAGCCGATTCCGTCCCGGCGAGCTAGGCCGCGTCGAGGCCCGCGGCGATCATCAGCGCGGCGCGCTCGTGCGCCGCGTAGGTGGCGATCAGGGCCGGCACCACGTCGCGCTCGTCGGCGCCGAGCGGCGGCGGGTTGGCCACCAGCAGCTTGCGAACACCCTGGCCGAGCGGCTCGCCCCCGACCGCATCGGCCAGGGCCGCGAGCGCGTCGGCGCGCACCCGCGCGCCCTCCACGAACGAGCCGATCACGGTCTCACGGGGCAGCGGGGCGCGACCGAACACCCGCGCGTGCAGGACCGCCGGATTGACCGCGTGCGGGCGGATCAGCTCGCGGCGCTCGCCGTCCGAGAGTCCGGCCGCCTCGGCGAGGTAGTCGATCGCCTGAGTCACACCCTGTGCATCGACCGGCAGCGATGCCTGCATGTCCGCCGGCAGCTGAGTCATCAGCCGCGCGTGGTCGGCGGCAGCCTCGTCCAGCAGCTCCCGGACTCGATCCCGATGGCTCTCGCTCACGTCGCTCAAGGTAGACGCCGGGGCGCCGCCCTGGGACCCCGGGCGCTCATTGGGGCCCGGCGCAGGCCTCGGGCGGAAGCTGTCCGCCGGCTGCGCGCATCAGCAGACCGTGAAGCGTCACTCGTTCCCCGGGATCCAGGGCGCTCAGCAGCCCGTCTTCGACCGCCGTCAGGCAAGCCTCCGTTCGGTCGAGCTCGGCGATCCCCACCTCGCTGAGGGCAACGATGTGGCGGCGGCGGTCCTCGGGATCGCGACGGCGCACGACCAGCTCGCGGCGCTCGAGGTCGTTCAGCAGCCCGACGAGATTGCTGGGGTCCAGCCGCAGCGCCTCGGCGAGCCCAGTCTGGGTGGCGGCGCCGTGGTCGCGCAGCAGCGTCAGCAGCATCAGGTGCGCCGTACGCAGGCCGCTCGGCAGCACTGTCTCGGCCTCGCGCTGCCCGACCCGGGCCAGGTGGGACAGCAGCGCCAGCGACTGCGCCGCATGCGTGCATTGCGTGGTCGAGGACTCCATGCCCTCACTTTAGCTTCCGGACCAACAATCCTTTGTGGAATACAAAGCTTTGTTCTACACGTATAATTTATGAACCACCTACTACATGTGACTCTTCGATCCGGCACGCGGAGGATCTGAGCTTTGCGGCGGCGGAGGCGCTGGTCGACGCCGAGTTCGCGACGGCGGTCGCGTAGCTACTTCCGGCGACGCCGCCCTGGCGGATCCAGACCAGCGAGGTCGGGCACGAACCGACCGCGTCGATCGTGCCGACGCCCGTGACCAGGTCGTACCCGCGGTTGGCGCGGGATCCCACGACGCGCCGTTCCGCCCGTCGGGCAGGCTGAAGCTCTGGCTGATGACTGTCGAGCGCCCATTCCCAAGGCGCGCAGCCCCGGATCGCATTGCAGCGGCGGGTAGGATCGGCGCGGTGACCGATCTCCGTCGGTTGCAGTACTTCGTTGCGGTGGCGCGGGAACGCAACTTCACGCGCGCGGCCGAGCGACTCCACATCGCGCAGCCTGCGCTCAGCCGGCAGGTGAGGCTGCTCGAGCAGGAGCTCGGCGTCGAGCTGCTGCATCGGACCACGCACGAGTTCGAACTGACCGAGGCGGGCGAGTTCCTGCTCGAACGCGGCCCCGGCGTGCTGGCCGCGGCCGACGAGCTGTGGCGGAGCGTCCGGACGTACGGCAGCGGCGAGCGGGGCGCGGTGGTGGTCGGATACGGGGCGAGCGCCAGCTACGAGACGGGCCCATGGCTGCTGCAACGTCTCGCCGGACGCCACGCCGGGATCGAGATCACCGCCTCGGTCATGTCCACCGGCGAGATTCTGACGGGCGTGAGCGACGGCTCGATCGACCTCGGCCTGATCCGCTGCCCGCCGCGGGTCAACGGGCTCGACACCCGGTTGGTCCGGCTCGAGCGCCAGGTGCTGCTGCTGCGCCGGGATCATCCGCTCGCGGCCCGTTCATCGGTCGCGCTTGGCGATCTTGCCGGTGAGACGCTGCTGCTGCACCCCCGCGAGGCGAACCCCGGCCACTACGACGCCGTGCTGGAGCTGTGCCGCGACCGTGGCGTGGAGCCCCAGATCCTGTTGCGAGCGCTGACGTTCGATCTGCGCTACAGCCCGATCATGCAGGGCCAGGCCGTGGCGATCGTGGGCGAGTCGACGACGTCGGGGCTGCCCGCCGAACTCTGCTGGGTGTCGTTGAGCCCGCCGGCGAACTTCGAGGTCAGCCTGATCGCCCGCGGCCAGGGCCGCTCCCCGGCCGTGGACAGGATGCTCGAGGACGCGACCGAGATCTCCGAGGACCTCGGGTGGATCTGATGCCGGATGTCGGTCAGCTCCCCGGCCCGTCGGTGATGCCGGGCGGTGCTGAAGAGATACCCGAGCGGTCTTTCAGATCGCGGCCGGCCAAAGCTAGGGTGGCGGCAGACGGACACCAAGTCACCAGGAGCACTCACATGAGCCACTCAGCCGACGACAACAAGACGATCCTGCGCCGCTACGTCGCGGCGCTGCAGGCCGCAGACGCCGACGCGCTCCGCTCGTTCTTCGCGCACGACGCGAGCTGGACGCTGCAGGCGGGAGACCTGCCGATGTCGGGCACGTGGCGGGGACGCGACCGGATCATGGACGGCTTCTTCGCCACCGCGATGACCAACTACGAGCCCGGCTCGGTCGAGATCGAGGTCACGGCGATGATCGCCGAGGGCGATCGGGTCGCGCTGCAATGGACGAGCCGAGCCCGGACCCGGGACGGGCGGCCGTACGAGAACGGCTGCCTCGGGATCTTCACCGTCCGCGACGGCAAGATCCAGGCCGTGCGCGAGTACATGGACACGCAGTACGCGGGCGCCGCCTTCTCGCGGGCGAGAGCGGCGGCCTGATGAGGTTGCTGATCACCGGCGGGACCGGCGTCCTCGGCCGCGCGTTGCAGCCGGAGGCGCTGGCCTCCGGACACGAGCTGCACGCGCCGGGACGAGCCGAGCTCGACCTGTTCGATCGGGCCGCGGTCGCGGACGCCACCCGCGAGATCGACGCGGTGTTGCATCTGGCCACCCGGATCCAGCCGCTCGACCAGCTCGGAAATCCCGACGGCTGGCGGGAGAACGACCGCCTGCGGGCGGACGCCTCACGGATCCTGGTCGACGCCTCGCTCGCCGCCGCGGTCAGCGTCTACGTGCAGCCAACGGCCGCGTTCGTGTATCGGCCGGATGGGCCCACCACCGAGGACACGACGGTCACGGACGTCTCACCGATCCTCGAGTCCGCGGTCGCCGCCGAGCGCGAGACCGCCCGGTTCGCGCATGGTGGGCGGCGCGGCGTGGTGCTCCGCTTCGGGCTGCTCGACGGGCCGGGCACGGGGCACGACGAGCCGGTCACGTCGATGGGCGCGACCACCCACGTCGCCGATGCCGCCCGCGCCCTGCTGTCGGCGCTGACGCTGCCCAGCGGGATCTACAACGTCTGTCGCGACGGCGAGCGCGTGTCCAACTCCCGCTTCACGCTGGCGGCAGGCTGGCACCCGTCGCACTAGCGCCGCGCGATACGTGGTCCGCAACGCCGAGGACGGTGAGACCTGGCTGCATTCGTGTTCACTGCAGTTCGGGTCTACAGGCACTTCGCCATGCCGTCCCGGGACGTTCCTGTGGGCGTGGTGAGCGAGCGCATCCCGGCGCCCGATGGGTGATCGGGATGAGCCAGTCAGTCCTCGAGGCGGAGGTTGTTGGCTGCGCTGGCAGCGCGTGCCCGCAGGCTCGCCGTGCTGTTCGCGTTGTACAGCGGGCCGGTGCCGTCGGTAAGCAAGATCCACGCCTGCGCCACGCCGCGGGCAGCGACGGGGCCGGGGCTTTCTAGGGCGTCGGCCAGCCGGGTGAGCTCGGTGGTTGCGGCAATGTCCTGATCTAGCCGAGGCGAGATCCGGGCCTGGGAGCGCGGCACCCCTCGGCAGGTGTCGCGAATCACGCGCCGCAGACCGTCAGCGATGACCCGTCGGCGCGATTGCATTGTCAGCCGACGCGCCCGCAGTGCCAACGGCGCGGCGGCCTCAGACGGCGTGCCCCGGGCCAGCGCCTCGTCGAGCTGGTGGCTGCGAAGGTGGGCGTTCAAGCGGGCTAGGAGGCCCTCCTGCGGGTCGATCTGCGATTCGCTTGCGGTCCCGATCGTCATTGGTGTTCTCCTGTCGCTGGTGCTTTTGACTGCTTCCAGCATGAGCTGCGACATCGGCCCGCACATCGGGAAAACGGAGCCGATTTACTGCGCCGGGGCCTTAGCTTGCAGGGAGAGCCGTCTTAGTCGGGAGAACGATTTCCCTTGCGGATGCTTCAGCGACGATTCGCCGTCCGCCGGGGCCGGCTCGCCGTGGGCGCGGGCTCGCTTTCACCCGGAAGCGGAGCGAGCTGCCGCGATCGCATCGTAGGATGCTTGCGGCGATGAGGCGGATACTGCTCGGCACGATCGGACTCCTGTTGTCGATCGTGCTCGCGTCCGTTGTCGAAGCCAAAACGATCCACGGCCATAACCTCGCGCCGCACGGTCTCCGTGTGTCGGGCAATAGGCTTGTCAATGGAAACGACGCGCCGATTCAGCTTCGTGGTGTCAACCGCTCGGGAACCGAGTACGCCTGCGTCCAAGGCTGGGGGATCTTTGACGGTCCGAGCGATGCCGCGTCGGTAAAGGCGATTTCCTCGTGGCGTGTGAACATCGTGCGCGTCCCGCTCAACGAGGATTGCTGGCTCGGAATCAACGGGATCAAACCCGCGTACTCGGGGGCGAACTACCGTCACGCGATCGTTGCGTACGTCAAGCTGCTCCACCAGTACGGAATGTATGCCGAGCTGTCGCTGATGTGGGGCGCGCCGGGGAGCTACCGCGCCACGTATCAGCCTGCGGCGCCGGATGAGAGCCATTCGCCGGCGATGTGGACGTCGATGGCTAAGACATTCAGGCGTGACCCCAACGTGATCCTGGCACCGTGGGGTGAGACGACGATCGGGTGGACGTGCTTCATGCGCACGGGATGCAGCAACCAAGCGACATTCGGGGGGCAGCAAGCCCACTACCGGACGGCATCGATGCGACAGGCGGTCGACCGGATCCGGGGCGCCGGATACAAGGGTGTGATCGCGATCTCGTGCATCGACTACGGCAACGCGTGTGGAAGGTCGCCGAACGGGTCGCTCTACCGAGGTTCGACGTGGCTGAGGTCTCGCCCGACGGACCCCGCGAGGCAGTTGATCGCAGAGGCGCACGTGTATGGGAAGAACGCATGCGCGACAGCTGCGTGCTTCAACTCGAGCATGGCACCCGTCACCAAGGTCGTTCCGATGCTCTTCGCCGAGACCGGCGAAACCTATGACGCTTCCGATTGTGGCTCGCGTTACATCTCGAGCTTCATGAACTGGGCGGATCGCCACGGCGTTGGGTACGAGGCTTGGACCTGGGACACGTGGGGGAACTGCGGTGCTCTCATCAGGGACTACAGAGGAACCTCGTACTCGGGTTATGGGAAGTGGGTGCACACGCACTACGCGGCACGAGCTGAGGGCCGTTGAGCGTCGAGCCGGGTCGAACAGAGCCGGCGCCTCTCTCGCGTCGATCGAGCGAGGCGTCCGATGCCGGGAGCATTAGCCCCGCGAGCTGGCTGACGACTCCCTCGCGGACATCTGGTCGGTCCACGCGGATGAGCTCAGACTGCTGGGATCCGTCGCCGACGCAGCGGCGGGTGCCACCGAATTGAAGCGCCGCGGCCGCTATGCGGGCTTCTGCCTCGGCCCCGGGATGCCACCGAGCAGAACTGGAGACGGGCCGCTCGACTGCCATCCAATTTAGTGACACGCGGCACTAGGCGCCGATCCTCACTCGCCGGCGTCCGCGGGGGCACCCTCCGACGCCAGCCGCTGATTCTTGAACCGAGCGTCGTCGGTCACCTCACGCCCGAACCAGGCCGGCGGCTCGAAAGCATCAGCTGCCTCCTCCGAGCCGAACTCCACCTCCGCGACCGACAGCCCGGTGAGACCACCCGAGTAGACATCCACCTCGATGTTCAGGCCCTCGCCTGCGGCAATCAGATGGCGCGTCTTCTCGAGCCGGCGACCCTCGGTCAGCGGCCAAAGACGATCGAAACGCTCCTCATCGATCCCGAACTCCTCCTCCGCGCGGCTGCGCCCCCCTCCGCCCTTGACCGTCAGCACCGCATCGCCATTGCGCCGCCGGACCCGAACCTCGGTGCCATCGCCAGCGATCGCGAGGTAACCCTGCTCGATCCGCGTCGCCGGCCACCGCTCGAGATCCGGCGGAAGCTCCGGCACGAGAAACTTCCGCTCGATCTCCACAATCGCATCAAACCACAGAGCCGAAGGGGATTGCGGTCCAGCTGATATTGACTGATCGGCACCTCTCGGCGCGACCTCGTCGTCGTTGCTGCTCCCGTCGGCCACAGCTTCGGAGCAGCAGTCCACGAGCGCCTCAGGTCTGCCCCTGAGGTGGAGCCCCCGACACCGGGTTCATCCCCATTGCCTCCCCGCGAGAACTCGAACGCCTATGAATGAACCTGGATCTGATGACGCCGCTCTTGCCGCGACGTACCCTTTGGGGGACGTCGACCGTCGGCCACTTGCGTCCCGAGGAGCACAGACCGTGACGGAGCACAAGCCATTCATCGATTCCGAGAACCTGCCGGCCCCAACCGAGGGCTTCCTCGTCACCCACTTCATCACTGTGCGGAGCGTCGCCAAGTCGCGCTCGTTCTACTCCGACGTGCTCGGCGGCCAGGTCGTGCTGGAGGAGAACCCGTGCATGATCAAGCTCTCGAACTCGTGGCTGATCATGAACCCGGGTGGCGGCCCCACGCCTGATAAGCCCGACGTCTCGGTCGTCAACTACGAGCCGGGGAACACGGTCTCGAGCTTTCTGAACCTGCGCGTAGCCGATATCCAGGCGTGCTACGAGCAGTGGAGCTCGAAGGGCGCCGAGTTCGTCACCCCACCGATCGATCGCGGCGCCGAGATCCGCTGCTACATGCGAGACCCCGACGGTTACATGATCGAGGTCGGCCAGTCCACCGGCCTGCTCGTCGGCAAGCTCGCAAAGAAGCGCCCCGAAGATCTACCCGGTTAGCGGTCAGTCGCCGACTTCTCCTTGGCCTCCTCATCCGGCTGAAAGAGAAGCCTGCCGGTCGGCTGCGGACTCACCTCATACACGAAGGGTATGGCTGGCACTCGCACGCTGTCTAGGCCCACCGACATCAGCCTCCCACCCTATTGGCCGTAGCCGCCGCAACAATGGAAAGATAGGAGGTCATGGCAGCGTCGGAAAGGTTCACGAAGCTCGGGGAGCAAATGGACCGAGCTCAGGACAACGTCACGGCAGCGGCCGCCCAGGACGAGGCCGAACTGGGTGTCAAGGTCGCTGAGGCGCGTAAGCGCGCCGACGATCGAGCTGATCAGATGCAGGCCAACGCGCAGAAGGCTTCTCAGCAGGCGGAAGGTCATTGGAACAAAGTCCAGAGCGACTGGGACCAGCACATCCAGCGTATTCGGGCCGATCTCGATGAACGAAAGGCCCAGCGCGACGCAAAGCACGCCGAGCGGGAGGCGGAGGATGCAGAGGCAGATGCACTGGACGCAATCGACTTTGCGGCGGCTGCGATTGAGGAAGCCGAGTACGCCGTCTTGGACGCAGCGCTTGCCAGGTTGAACGCGAACGCGCTAGCAACCTGAGGGAGCTCCTTCGAGGACGCCGGCCGCCGTCCCCCCGCGATCTCGCTGAACTACCAGTCCGACGACGGGCACGAGAGCGTCTCGCTGTCGCAGTACGCGGCTACGAGAAGCCAAATCAATCAAGCACGGGGGGGCGGACGATCACCCGCGACGGAACGGACGTCCAGGTTCGCACGCCCGACGGCCCCGGCTCCGCGACCAGTCCGTGGCGTGACTTGTGCTGCTGGTCACGTCGTCTGCCGGACGCCGCGTTCGGGCAGCACGCGGTCCAGTGCGAGTCGCGGTACAGGCGCTCGGCCTCGCCCTCGCTCAGCAGCGCGCCCACGCGGGCTTCGATCCCGAGCACCCACTCCGAGCTGACCACACGGGTGCGCCCTGAGAGCCACTCCAGGGCGGCCTCGAGCAGCGCCGTGTCGCCGGTCCTGGATGCCGCCTCGGCAAGTTCGGGCACCAGGAAGGGTCCGTGTCCGACCAGATCGTGTTGGAACGCTTCCGCGCGGCGTCGCGCGCGGCGTCGTGACGGCCGAGGCCGTTGTAGAGCACGGATCTCGCGTACGCGTTGGACGTCCATCGGCGGGCGGCCGCCTCCACCGCGGTGGCCTCGATCAGCTCAGACGCCCGCTCCTGCTGCCCGCGCCACGCAGCGAGAATCATCGGTACGTTCACGAGCGGTAGATTCCCGCTCGCCTCAGCGATCAACTGGGCTTCGTCGATCGTCGAGGTGGCCGCAGTCACCTCGCCGGCGAGCAGCCGGCTTCTCGCCAGGAAGCTGAGCGCGAACCGCAGATGCACGAGCGCGCCGGTGTCGCGGGCGAGCCGCACTCGGCGGGACGCGAGCAGGCACACATCATCAAGACCGATCTCGCCAAGATCGACCTCCGAGTCCAGATCAACACGCTTCTATCCGCGAAGCTGACCGCCGACGAGGCAACACCCCGTGAACCGTTCGATCTCGCCTGGGACGGATGGATACCCGACTACCTCGACCCGCAGGCGATGCTGAACCCGATCCTCGACGACAGCACCAATGGCCCGACCTTCAAGGATCCGGCCTACCAGCACAAGCTCGCCAACGCGGCGCGACTCTCCGGGCCAAAGCGCTACCTCACCTACGGCAAGCTCGACCTCGACCTCGCCCGCAACGCCGCGCCGCTGGCCGCGTTCGACAACCTGACGGACAACGACTTCTTCTCCGCTCGGATCGGCTGCCAGACCGACGGCGTCTACGGCATCGACCTCGCGGCGCCCTGCCTCAGGCACCCCTGACGCTGGGTCTTACCGGCGTTCCGGTGCCGGCCGTGGCCGCAGCCGCCCGAGCGCGCAACGGTTGCTCGTCCGATCAGTCCGGCAACCATGAGGGTGTCGCTCTAACTGTGTAGGCGTCAATCGGGTACGGCCTCACCCTGGCAAGAGCGCCCTTGACAGCCGCCCGGTGTGGAGAGAGGATTGTTCTTCGCAAATCGCGAGTAGAGGGCGTGGCGGGCGTATGACCAAGGTTCTGTATTCCCTCGGGCGCTTCTCGGTGCGGCGCCGGTTTCTCGTGCTTGGGGTGTGGTTGGTAGTCGCGGTCGCGCTGGTGCTGGTGTCGCACCGGACGGGTGACAACACCAACAACAACCTGTCGTTGCCGGGGACGGGCAGCCAGCATGCGACGGACGTGATGGCGAAGCCGTTCCCCGATCAGGCGAATGGCTCAAGCCCGATCGTGATTCATGCCAAGAGCGGGAAGCTGACCGACTCCAAGTATGCGAGCGCGGTCAACAATGCGGCCGCTCAGGTCGCGAAGGAGCCGTTCGTGGCCTCCGTCGTCAACCCGCTCACATCGCAGGGGGCGTCGGCGCTGAGCAAGGACCAGAGCACGGGATATCTGTCGGTGATCACGTCGGTGAATCCGAACACCCTGTCGATCGCCCAGGCGCAGAAGATCATCGACGGTGCTGATCCGGCGAAGGCGGCCGGATTGGAGGTCCAGACCGGTGGTCAGCTCGGTCAGAAGGTCTCGACGCCTTCGACCGAGTCGAGCGAGCTGATCGGGATCATCGCCGCGATGGTGATCCTGACGTTCACCTTCGGAACGATCGTGGCGATGGTTCTGCCGATCTTGACGGCGATTTTCGCGTTGGCGTCGACGCTCGCGATCATTCGCCTACTGGGTCATGTGGTGTCAGTTCCCACGGTCGCGCCGACGCTGGCGACGATGATCGGGTTGGGGGTGGGGATCGACTACGCGCTGTTCATCGTCACTCGGCATTTCCGAGGACTCAACCAGCAGGGCCTCGACGTGGACGAGTCGATCGCCCGCGCGGTCGCGACCTCGGGAGGGGCGGTGTTCTTCGCCGGAGCGACGGTGACGATTGCGCTCGCGTCGCTCGCGGTGGCGGGTATTCCGCTGGTTACGACGATGGGGCTGATGGCTGCGATCGCGGTGATCGTGGCGGTGCTCGGTGCGCTCACGCTGTTGCCGGCCCTGCTTGGGGTCATTGGTCCCCATATCAACTCGTTGCGCGTTCGCAACCGTCATCCCGAGTCGCATCCGTCCGAGGGAGGGTTGTGGGCCAAGTGGGCTCATGAGATCGCCTCGTATCCCTGGGTCGCGGGCGTCGCCGCACTCGCGATCCTGATCCCGCTGACGATTCCGCTTCTGTCGCTGACCTTGGGCCAGCAGGACACGGCTGCGCTGTCGACCTCCACGACGGCTCGGCAGGCATATGACCTGATCTCCGACAACTTCGGAGAGGGGGTGAATGGTCCGCTGCTGATCGCGGTCACGCTGGGTTCCAAAGCACAGGGTGGCGCTAACGATCCCCGCCTCCAGACCCTGCAGAAGGACGTCAAGTCGACTCACGGCGTAGCGTCGGTGACGCCGGCGCAAGTGGACAACGCGGGGACCACCGCGTACTTCAACGCGATCGCCACCACTGGGCCTGCCGAGACGCAGACGGCGAATCTGGTCAACACGCTGCGGTCAACCACGATCCCGGGCGCCGAGAAGGGGACCAACATGCGCGCGTACGTAGGAGGCCAGACCGCCGCTTACGTCGACCTGGCGTCGAAGATCTCGAGCAAGCTGCCGCTCCAGATCCTGGTCGTGATCGTGCTCGCCTTCTTGCTCCTGATTCTGGCGTTCCGAACGGTGGTCGTCCCCGCTCAGGCGGCAGTGATGAACTTGTTGTCGATCGGCGCGTCCTACGGAGTGCTGACCGCGATCTTCCAGTACGGCTGGGGGATCGGAATATTGGGCCACAGCGATCCGGTCCCGATCGTCTCCTACGTGCCGCTGTTCATGTTCGCGATCCTGTTCGGCCTCTCGATGGACTACGAGGTGTTCTTGGTCAGCCAGATCGAGGAGCACGTGCATGCCGGTGAAGACAACAAGCGCTCGGTCGTCTCCGGGCTGGTAACCAGCGCGCGGGTTATCACCGCCGCCGCCTCGATCATGGTGTTCGTCTTCGGAAGCTTCATCCTCAACGGAAACCCAACCGTCCAGCAGTTCGGTGTCGGGCTCGCCGTCGCCGTGCTCCTCGACGCTACCGTCGTCCGTTGCCTGCTGGTCCCCGCGCTGATGATCCTAATGGGCAAGATCAACTGGTACATGCCGGGCTGGCTCGACCGAATCGTCCCGCGCGTCAGCATCGAAGGTGCCGAGTTCTTCCGACAGCGCGACGGCTCGCAAGCCGCCGACCGAGAACCGCAACCAGTCGCATGAGGCTGGCGCCTAGCGTGCTAGCCGGTGCGGCGACAGGCCTAAGTCACACCTTCCCGCGCTTTACCGGCGCAGCGCAGCGAAGGCAACCAGCCGGTTGGCGGTCGTGCTGAGCGCTGGGCGGCGCGCCTGCCGATCGGGCGCTATCACGAAGAGCAGCGCGGGCTGCTGCTCGAACATGTCCGACAGGGGTTCGCACGGCTTGACGCCGGCGAAATCGACGCGTTCGAGCTCGACGAGCTAATTCACCGCTACAAGCGCTCAGCGCGCGAGCTCTGGAAATTCTGCGGGCAAAGCGGTTCGGGCTGGCTGTCCGCAGCCACTCCGGGTCCAGCGGGGCGCTCACCCTCCGTCGCCCAGGCAACCACGAGCCAGCGACTGCTGCTTTGGCTGACCATCGGGCCCGTGCAGAAGTCCGAGCCGGAAGGCCTCCATGTGACTGCGAAGCGGGGCCGCCCGGCGCAGCAAGTGATCCAGGTGCGATTGTGCATTACGCTCCGTGGATGACTCCTCCCGCGACCCTTCTTATGTGGTTCCGCCTGCGCTCCCCGGAGCTGGCCGAGGACTTTGAGCGTCTGATGGCGGGGGATCGGGACATCGTCCGCGGGTCGCTGGACACGGTGTCGGATTGGCGTCTCACGCGGCCGGCGGACGTGCCCGGACAGGCGATCGATCAAGCCGATTACGTGCTGATCGCGGAGATCGTCGGAGTGGAGCGCTGGGAACAACAGGCGAGCGAACAGGTTCAACGCTTGGCGGACGACTTGGCGCATCTCGTCTCGAGTCGGGGGATGCTCGTCGTACGTCCCGTCCTTTGAAATCCGCGGTCGGCGGCGGGGGATCAGACGCGCCGTTGCTGCTTCGCCGGATCCTCTAACCAATCCGCGAAGGCACCGCTGGCGCCGCAGAAGGGCTTACACGACGCCGACTGAACCACACCCGCGGCGAGCCACGCCAGCTGGCGGCGCAAATTGCCAACTCGCCCTACGGTCGGCACGCTCGACCGATGGCGCGACCCGTCTTAACTAACAACCTCTACGCGACCCTACTCACCATCGAGATGGTTGTGATGAATCCAGCTTAGCTGACCCCACTGCACCACCGAACCGTCTCCATGTGGTCCTATCGAGGGACCCAGAATCGTTCTTGTAACGGCCGTATGTTCGCGAGCATGTATCGAGCGATATCCAAAAACCCTACCTCCCGCCGCGATATCGGCGTCGCGAGGCGCACCGTTCGCTCCCACGCATCTTAGGGTGAAGGACTTAACAGCGTTATCGAGGGTGAACATGGCGTGGTCGTAGCCGCGCGTGCCGCATCCGGACTTGTCGATCGTCCCCGGGTCACATGGGGACCCATCCGGTGGGGGCGGATTCATCGTCCGGTTGTCGGTTTGCGTCACGTGCCCGCTGACCCGCGTGGTGTCGTGGCCCAACCCGAAGGCCCTGAAGGCGCCTGCGTACATAGCTGATCTCGAACTCGCCGAGCCAGCCCGAGAACCTGGCGCGGACGGACCCGTCGCCATTGGGGACGCACGACTCCTGGCCCGGCTCGCTCCACTCGTAGTCGAACGTCCCCGAGCAAGCCGCCTTCCAGTCGCCGAACGAAAGCCGGATGGTCTCCGCGCCTGCGCCCGCAGGCAGCACGGCTGGCGCGGGTCATCGTGGGTGCTGTGCGGGGATCGTTAGAGGACGATGGTGAAGGTGATCTGCAGGGTCTGGGCGCGGTTGCCGGCGGCGGCGGTCGCGACGCTACGGCCACCCGCGAGGCAAGTCAAACGCGACGGCCCAAGCCTCGAAGCTCGCGTCTGCCTTGGGCTAGGACGTCCTCGGCTGTCACGTTTACTGCTCGCCAGGTGTCTGGGGAGTAGTGACCACGACCACTGGAGGAACAACAGTGCTGGAGAAGGTTTTCTACACGAGCGTGCTCGTCAGCGACCAGGACAAGGCGCTTGACTTCTACACGAATGTTCTTGGCCTGGAGAAGCGGGTTGAGAACCCGACGCCCGACGGGCCGCGGTTTCTGACCGTCGGCGTCAAGGGAGACGAGTTCCAGCTGGTTCTCTGGCCCGGGACACCGGGCCAGGCCGAGCCGGCGATGGGACGCCCCCCGGCCTCGATCACGATCGAGAGCGACGATTGCCGGAAGACGGTCGAGGAACTGAAGTCCCGCGGCGTCGAGTTCGTGTCGGACGTGCTCGAGTTCCCATGGGGCTACGTCGCGCAGTTCCAGGACCCCGACGGCAACCGACTACAGATACGAGAGGGCCGCTAGCCCCCAGAGAAACGGCTTAGCGCCTCGGTCTCGCCTGGCGCTGCCGAGATTGAGCACCTCGGCAGCACCGGCGCGCGACACCTGCTCCGGTTGCGCAGCGCGTAGCCCGCGTCTTCGGCGCGCACCCGTCTTGCTCGTGTCGCACGGGCATCCTCGAGCTGGCGCCGGCAGTCTCGGAATGCGCGGAAACTCGATGCTGGACGCGAGGTGGCTCAGGATGAGTCGGTGAACCGGTGCAAGCGGCTGGGCTGGGGCTCGCCGGTACGCTCCGCCTCGGCCCCCGTGCGGAGGTCGCGATCATCTCGGTGAAAGGAGACGGTTGATGGAGTCTGGCGTTCCTGATTCCGGTGCAGATCTCAAGTCGTTGGCGGCGCAGGCATTCGTTTATGGCTTCCCGCTGGTGTTCGACCTTCAGGAGGTCGCGGGGTTCGAGCGCGATGGCATCGGCGATGTGCCCGCAACGCCGTTCAATCAGTTTGGTCATGCGCGGGCGTTGGCGGGCCCAGAGTCGAAGTTCGTGTCGATCAACAACGACACGGTGTATTCGATCGCGAATCTGGATGTGAGCGGCGGCCCGGTTGCGCTCGATGTCCCGGACTCTGGCGGGCGCTATTACGTGATGCAGTTCGTGGACGCGTGGACGAACAACTTTGCCTACATCGGGCACCGGGGGACGGGAACCGAAGCGGCTTCCTATCTGCTTGTGCCGCCGGACTGGTCCGGCGAGGCGGGCGGCGAGGCCACGCTGATCCGGCTGCCGACGGTCGTGGCGACAATCGTGGGCCGCTGGGCAGTGAACGGCGACGCGGACATGCCTAATGTTCGGGTGCTGCAGGATCGGCTGCGTCTGACGCCGACCCGTCCGGGTCGGGGGCTACCGGAGCCGAACCCGGCGGTGCCGGAGGATCTGCGGTTCTTCGAGCGGTTGCGCGTCTATATGGAGGCGTTCCCGCCCGCCCAGCGTGATCTGGCCTACCAGGAGCGGTTTGAGCCGCTTGGCCTGTTCGCCTCTGAGTCTCCGTTTGTGGACGCTGATTCGGAGCTCGCGGCGAGCCTGCGCGACGGGCTGGCGGCCGGACGGGAGGCGTTGCAGTCGGCCCTGTCTGGCAGCTCCAGTCCGGAGCAGAACGGCTGGAATCTCACATACCACATCTTTGATTACAACCTTGATTTCTTCGAGGTCGGAGCGCTTGACGACGATCGTTGGAAGCTTGCCGATGGGCCGGAGCGCTTCGTCTTGCGAGCAGGCGCTGCACGGGGAGGACTTTGGGGGAATCACGGTTACGAAGCGGCGTATGCGATGGTCGGCCGCGACGGTAGCGGTGATCCGCTAGACGGCTCTCACAGCTACGAGCTACGGTTCGCGAGCCCGCCGCCGTGCCACGCGTTCTGGTCAGTAACGATGTACGACACCCCGGACTACTTGTTGGTGGAGAACCCGATCGACCGCTATTCGATCGGCGATCGCACGCCAGGCCTGGTCAGATCACAAGACGGCTCGCTGACGATCGTCATGCAACGCGAGGAGCCCAGCGAGCCACACCAACGGGCCAACTGGCTACCTACGCCCGCTGGCGCGTTCAGGCCGATCCTCCGCATGTATGAGCCCGACGAGGCCGTGTTCGACGGCACCTACGAACTGCCCCCAATCAGACGTACAAGCTGACCGCCAGGCTCACGCAGAGACCTCAAACGGTCTCAGCAACGCAGCCGCAGAGCAAGAGCACGCGTAGAGCGGACCGGGACACGAGAGCCGCTCCGTCGGGCCGGCCACGACCCGCAGCCGACCGCGACCCAGCGTGGTCATGGTCGGCGGCTGTGACGAGCGTCCCATCGGATCGAGAATGTGCGTGATGTCACGCCCGTCGGCGGGCGCAGCTGGTTGCATCAGTTTGGGGGCTCGAGCTTGAGTCCGGTGAATAGCCCGATTAAGGGTCAGGGGCGCTACTTGCGTTCGCCGTGCGATCGGCGACGGGTCGCCTCGCTCCGGCGGTCTGAGCGATCTGCGTACTTGCGAGTCAGGGAGTCAAAATGAAACGCTTTACCGACGAAGCGCCGGCAACGGACTTGACATTGTCGATGCTGGACTCGCAGCGAGATGGTTCGCTGGCGGGCCTTGCCCAGTATCACCTGCTGAAGATGCAGCTCGACGCGATACGAAACCTGCCCGAGGTGGCCGATCGATACGCAGTCGGGCCAAACGTTGACCGATCTCGCGCGAAGCCGCATGCTCGCCGCTTGACATAACGCGGTCAGTGCACGCGGTCCGGGAGCTCGATCCCGGCATCGACTGGCACCTCGGTCGAGAAGAACCCGGCTTCCACTCACCTTCCGCCGGCGCTCAAGAGCCGGCCCTCGCCGCGAACCGTCCGGGGCGCCGGCACGTCGCCTTCAGGTTGGACGACGTGCGCGGCGTCGTCGACCGCGTCCGAGAAGCCGGCTGGGACACGGGGCTCATCACGGACTCCTCTCGGGGTTCTTCAAGAGAATCCGCGACCGCGGTTGGCCGGCGGCCGCTCCGATGAATGCGAGTACTTGGGTCTCGAGGCGCGTCTTCTCGCCGTCTGTCAGCGAGCGCAGTGGTCCGTGGAGGAGGACGGCGAGTCCGTGCACGCTGGCCCAGGTGGGGTACTCGATGTTCGGGCGGCGAGCGGGCGCCAGGATTCCGGCTTCAACGAGGTTGTCGAGGGCCGACTGGAGATGGTCGAATGGTCCCGGCTGGTCGGTTTCGTGACTCGGCGGATGATCGTCGGTGGCCGAGAATGCGGTGTCGAAGAGGCCTGGTTCGGTGCGTGCGAACTCGAGATAGGCTTGCCCGACCGCCCGGAGCCGGAGCCGGGCGCCTGTGGGGGTGTGCGGACCTGCGCGTACTTGGCTCATGCGATCGGCCATGCGTTGAGCGAGCTCTGTGACGGCCTCGTTGCGGACGGCCTCGAGGAGCGCGTCGCGGTCGGCGAAATGCCGATAGGCGGCGTTCGGGACGACCCCGACCATGCGCGTGACCTCGCGCAGGACAACCGCGTCCGGGCCTCCCGATCGCGCCAGCTCGAGGCCGGCCTCGACGAGCGCTGACCGGACAGCGCCGCGGGGACGTGGTCCCCGGCGCCCGGACGGCTCCCTCGCCTGTGTCTGAGCTGAGCTGCTCTCATCGTCTGCTGGCACTTCCCAAGAGTCTAGTGGACAGCGTCCACAAATGCGCTATGGTGGACAGCGTCCACAATTCGATAGGCAGAGAGGTTCCCATGGTCAGCACCGCCACCCAGCCAGCTGCAAGACCGCAAGAGCGCTCGTCGGACGCGGCAGGCGACCGGCGCGTGACCGCCCGCGCGTGGTTCGCGTCCGGAGCCCGCCGACCGTATGACTCGATCGCAAAGACCATGGTGCAGACGGCGGGCGGCGTGGGCCCCTCGCCGCCGCTGCACGTCTTTGAGAAGGTCGTCGCGCCGGCGCCCGTTGGCGCCGACACCCGGTGGCTGACGATGTTGCCGGGCTATCCGATGGGTCCTACGGTTACGCGCAGGTCGACCGGTACCTCGGCTCCCAGCCCGGCCCGCGCCTGTACATCGAGTATCTCGGCCAGGGCGACTCAGACAAGCCGCCGCGGTTTCGCTATTCGTCGATCGAGCGCGCCGATCTGATCCAGGCGCAGTGGCGGGCGCACGGTATACGCCGCTCGATGGTCGTGGCGTTTGACTACTCGTCGCTTCCGCTGCTGGAGCTGCTGCGCCGCCAGCAAGAGCGCAGTGCCGAGGGCGAGAACCCGGGTGTGACGATCGACGCAGTATTCATCGTCAACGGTGGGTTGTTCGCGGATTCCCATTCGCACCCGTGGGACACAACGCCGATGCTCAAGACGCCGGTTGGCAGGGTGGTTATGTGGATCGGCCAGCACGTGCCGGGCGTGTTCGAGGCGACGCTTCGCGCCGCGAAGCTGTTCTCGCCGTCCTACGAAGTGAGCGTCCCCGAGCTCGCCGACCTGCGCGACGCGATTCTCCGCCGCGACGGGGCGGCGTTCATGCACCGCGCCGCGGGGTTCGTCGATGAGCATCGCCGCAACACCGAGCGGTGGGATCTCGCGGCGATCGTTCGCGAGCTTGGGGACACGGTCGCGTTTCACATCGCGGGTAGCGAGGAGGACCCTTTCGAGCCGCGACAGATCGTCGCCGCGCGCGAGCGGCTCGCGCCGTTCGGGGTCGATATCCGCACTTTTCCGGGTGGGCATCTGACGACCTCCGAGCATCCAGAGCTGCTCGCAGATGCAATCCGGGAGCTAGCGGCGTCCCACGGCGTCGGCCAGCCCGCCGCCGCGCGACCCCGACTACGCCCTGAGGTGCCGCGGGCACCCGCTTGCCTGGCGATCTCGACTCCCGACGATTCCACCAACCAGGAGACGATCGCATGACCACGACGATCGATCAGCCCTACGCCACCGGCCTAGCCCGCTCCAATATCGAGCGGGCCTTGGCGAAGGCCGGTAAGCAGACCGATACGCTGCAAGCATCCGACCTTGGGATCCTCGAGGACTTCCATAGCCTCGGCCGCCTCGCCACCGCCGCTCTGATCGACCTGGCGCAAATCAGCGCAAGCGACCGTGTCCTCGATGCCGGGACCGGCATCGGCGGGACCGCCCGGCTGATCGCCGCCGAGCGGGGCGCACGTGTCACCGCGGTCGACCTCACACCCGAGTACTGCGAAGTCGCCAAGTGGCTCGACGACGCGGTCGGACTCGGCGACATGATCGAGGTCTGCACCGCCGACGTCACGAACCTTCCATTCGCGACCGCCTCGTTCGACGTTGTGCTCAGCCAGCATGTCCAAATGAACATCGCCGACAAACAGCGGCTCTACGCTGAGGCGCGTCGCGTCCTTGTGCCGGGCGGTCGCCTCGCGCTTTGGGACGTGACCGCCGGCCGCGGTGGACCGCTGCGCCTACCGGTCCCCTGGGCTACGTCGCCCGAGCAGAGCCATCTCGTCACCCCCGAACGGCTCGCCGAGCTACTCAGCGACGCCGGCTTTGCGACCGCTCACTGGAACGACCTCACAAAGCCAGGGGAGAAAGGCATGCGGGAGTTCCTCGCCGCCGAACAATCGCCGCTCGGACTCCACGTATTCGTCCCGGACTTCCCGGCCAAGGCAGCAAATCTTGTCCGCAACCTTGCCGAAGATCGGGTCCGACTCATCCAGGCGGTCCTAACCGCGGCGTAGCAGGAGTCGAACCAGACTCCCCGTTCTTCGGGTCGCAGGTGTTCTCGCTGCCGCGGGTTCTCGACGAGGCGGTTCAGACACCTCACGGGTGAACGTCACACGCGTAACTCCGCTGAACGAGGACGTGGCCTCGACCTCGTAGTCCTTCTCGAGCGCCTCGGCAGGCGACGCGTTCAGGAGGTGGAACGTCGTGCCGCCGTCCATCTCGATCGACGGGCGCGCGTGATGGGTGAGAACGAAGCTCGAGGTGGCGCACTATTAGGCGCCTGACGTCAGGAGCAGCCCCCGGTGTTTGGCATGACCAGCGGCGGCTTCGCGTTTCACACGCCTGCAACTCACGTGAGTCGCCGCCGCATTCAAGCGCCTCAACGCGCTCGCCACGCCAGCCTGACAGCCGCTAGCGCCAAGATCACCCACAAGCAGCAACGCACACCGCCGCACGGCCCGCGAAGCATGCCCACGAACTCGCAGCAACCAATACCAGAGCGAACTCCGACCCCTTCGCGACACCCTCAACCGGCCCCACCACCCCACCCACCCAAGCCCGACCGGCGGCGCACCCCACGCACCCACATCACACCGACTCGTGCACGATCCGGGCTAAGCAGCGAGCCGACGGTGACGACTGGCGCGGCGATCCGGACAACCAGTTGCCGATGGCGGCCGCAACGGGCACGCTGGCCAGAGGTGCTGTCGTCCTAAGATGAGTACGACGCCGGTCGACTGGTAGCGAGGGTCCGGCGGACGCTCGCTACCAATGAGGCGGCTGGGTGGCAGACCTCTGAGCCGGCCGTCAGAATGGGCTTGTCCCATGCACACCACCGCCATTGTTGGGCGCGAGGAGGAGCTGTCCACGATCCGGCGGTTTCTCGCGGAGCTGGCTGCCGGACCGGCCGCACTCGTGATATCCGGCGAGCCCGGGATCGGGAAGACGGTGCTATGGGAGATCGCGTGCGAGGATGCGCGCCGACACCCCGGTTGGTTGCTCTCCTGGCGCGGTGTCGAGGCGGAGGCGATGTTCGCCTTTGCAGGCTTGTCCGAGCTGCTCGCGGGGGTGCTGGACGGTGTCGCGCCTACGCTCGCGGGCCCGCGCCGGCGGGCACTCGAGGTGGCGCTCCTGCTCGCGGAGCCTGCTGGCCAGGCGCCTGATGCGCATGCGATCGGCCTGGCGCTCGTGGACGTTCTGGGCGGGCTCTGTCAGACGGGGCCGGTGCTCCTGGCGCTCGATGATGTTCAGTGGCTGGATGCGTCGTCGGTGGCGGTGATTCAGGTGGCGATGCGCCGATTGCGCCAGCAGCCGGTCGGTGTCCTCATGACGCTGCGCGAGGAGCCTCACTCGCGAATGCCGTTCGAACTCGAGCGCTCGTTTTCCGGGCAACGGATCACGCGGCTCTCGCTGAGCGCGCTCGGGCAGGGCGCCTTGAAGCAACTCTTCAGAGAGCGTCTGGAGGCTGGGCTCAGCTCGGCCGACCTGGCTCTGCTCCATGAGGCTTCCGGCGGCAACCCGTTCTTCGCGCTGGAGCTGGCGCGCTCTGGAGCACACATGGAGCGTCGATCGCGCTTCCGCGTGCCCGACAGTCTCAGGGCGCTGCTCGGCGAGCGCCTCGCGCGTCTGCCCGGCGAGATTGACGACGTCGTGTTCACCGTGGCCGTGGCTGGACGACCAACGGTCGAGCTCATCGCTGCCGTCCTCGGCAACTCCGACGCCGTCCGCGATGCCCTCGACGTCGCCGCTCATGAGGGGGTCCTCGTGCTCGAAGGGGAGCGCGTGCGCTTCGTCCACCCGCTGCTGGCATCGATCTGCTATCAGCAGGCTCCGGCGAAGGAACGCCGGGCGGCGCACCGACTGCTGGCCGGGGCGGTGACTGACATGGAGGAGCGAGCCCGGCATCTGGCGCTCGCTGCCGATGGCCCCGACGCGATCGCCGCGGCAGAACTGGACGCGGCGGCTGACCACGCGGCTGCTCGGGGGGCGACCGCCGCCGGCGCGGGCCTGTCCGAGTTGGCCGCCGCGCTCACTGCGGGCGATGACGCGACTGAATGGCGACGCCGGCGGCTCCGCGCGGCAAATCTGCATCGCCTGGCCGGGAATCTCGAGCGCGCTGTCACGCTGCTTGAAGAGCTGCTCGCCGAACTGCCATCCGGCCTCGAACGCGCCGATGTCCTGCTGGAGCTGGCCACGACGCGCAAGGATGATCTGCCAAAAATGGTCGGGCTCTGCGACGAGGCGCTCGCCGCAGCCGCCGACGACGCGGCCCGGCGTACCCGGATACTCGCCTACAGAAGCTGGGCTTACCTGTTCGAGGCCGAGATCGATGCCGGGCTCCGCGACGCGAGAGCGGCGCTTCGTGCCGCCGATCAGGTGGGCGATCCGACGCTCCTGACCATCGCGATCGCGCAGGTGGCGACCGTGGAAACGCGAGCAGCCGACATCACCCCTGGCCTGCTCGAGCGCGGCCTGGAGCTCGAAGACAGCCTCCAGATCCGGCTGGAGTACAACCAGAGCCCTCGCGTGGCGCTGGCCCGAAGGCTGATCGGTACCGCCGAGCTGGATCATGCGCGCGTCATCCTGGAGGAACTAGAGAGCGAGGCGGCCGCCTGGGGCAGCGAGGAGCTACGGGGTGTCTTGCTTCGCAGCCTCGGCAGAGTTGATTGGCTGGCCGGTCGCTGGGAGGCGGCGCTGGAGCGGACGACGCTGGCGCTGGACTCCTGGGACCTGATGCAAGCGCCGCACGGCGTGGCTTTCACTGCTTGCCTCCGGGCGCTGCTCGAAGTGGATCTTGGTCGGATAGACGAGGCGCGGGCATCTGCCGAGCGAAGTGTCGCGATTTCGCGCGAGCTGTCGGACCAGGAATGGGAGATCCTCAGCCTTGGCGCGCTGGGACGTCTCGAGCTCGCCCTGGGGAACCTGACCGCCGCGGGACAGTACATGGACGCCCTCCCGGGCAGACTGTTCGCCCTCGGCTATCGGGACCCGACCGCACCGGTGTGGGCGGATGCCGTCGAGGTGCTGCTCGGGCTCGGCGAGCTCGAGCAAGCGCGCACCTACCTCGATCACCACGAGGACTGTGCCCGACGGGCCGGTAGTCCGCTCGCCCTCGCTTGTGTCGCGCGCTGCCGTGGCCTGCTCGCGGCCGCGGAGGGCGACCTCGATGCAGCCTTCGACAGTCTCGAGCGAGCCGTCACCGAGCTGGAGGCGTTGCCCTACCCACTCGAACACGGTCGGGCGTTGCTCTGCCTTGGGTCCGTCTATCGGAAGGCGAAACGAAAGGGCGCTGCGCGCGATGCGCTGGAACGGAGCGAGACGATCTTCACTGGGCTCGGCGCCCGGCTGTGGGCGGAGAAGGCCACGGCGGAGCTGAAACGGATCAGCGGTCGACGTCGCGGTTCAGCGAGCCTGACCGAGACCGAGGAGCGGGTCGCCAGGCTCGCGGCAACCGGACGTTCGAACAAGCAGATCGCCGCGGAGCTCTTGATCAGCGTGCACACCGTCGGCGCCCATCTGTCCCAGGTGTACCGGAAGCTTGGGATCAGCTCGCGCTCCGAGCTGCCCTCGATTCTCGCTCGCGTCGTGGCGGCCACGGAAAGCACCGTCGGGCGTGACTGAAGGCTCTTTTCCGAGTCCGTTCGACTGTTCTCCGCCGGGGTGCGAGGGATGGGAGGAGATGTATCCCCGCCACGCCCTGTTCCACGACGATCGTCGGGTCTTCGACGAAGAGCGCTTTTGGTTCCAGGACGGGATGCACTGGCCCGAGCCAATCCACCCGTTCGACGCGGTCGTGGTCGAGGCTATGTTCGTGGGTTTTAACCAGACGAGCGCGCGTCTGTTCGCCATACCGCCCTCGCTCGGGGCGGAGTATCGACTGCTGGGGGGCTACGTCTACTCGAGCCCCAACGTCCTCACGGACGCCACGGTCGTTGCCCGACGAGCAGAGCTGTTCGAGCAGCGCGGGGGCTACTACTACCGGCATTGGGACGACATCGAGGCCCGGTGGGTCAGCAAGATCGAGGACGCGATCGCGGAGCTTCGAGAACTCGAGATTCCTCAGCTGCCAGACGTTGAAGACGAGTCCATCGTGACCTCCGGGCGGGGGCACGGCTCGAGCCATGCTCTCCTCGTCGCATACGCGCGCTTACTGGAGAGCGTCGATCGGGTGATCCAGTATCACTTCGAGCTGCTCAATCTCGGATATGTGGCGTACGTCGGCTTCTACGCTCTCTGTCGGGAGGCGTTCCCGGACATCACGGACCCAGCGATCGCCAGCCTGGTCTCAGGCGCGGACCTCCTGCCACTGCGCCCTGACGAGGAGCTGAAAACCCTGGCCAGGCTCGCGATCGAACTCGGCGTCGCGGACGAGGTGAAGGCGGTGAGCCGTGAGGATCAGCTTCGAATCGCTCTTGCGCGGAGCACGACTGGACTGCAGTGGCTGTCGCGCTTGGACGCCGCGAAGGACCCGTGGTTCTACTTCTCTAACGGGAACGGCCTCGCCAGCCATCACCGGTCGTGGATCGACGACACAACACTGCCGCTCGCGACGATCGCCTCGTACATCGCACGACTCCAAGCCGGTGAGACGATCTCGCGCCCTCGCGACGCTGTAGTGACCGAGCGCGATCGGGTTACCGCCGAGTATCGCGGGCTCGTGCCCGAGCCCATGCAAGTCGCGTTCGACGAGCGCCTGGCACTTGCGCGCACCGTGTTCTCACACGTCGAGAACCACAGCTTCTACGTCGACCACTGGTACCTGACGGTCTTCTGGAACAAGGTGCGCGAGTTCGGAGCGCTCCTGGCATCGCGCCGATTCCTCGCCGAGGCCGACGACGTGTTCTATCTGCGCCACGACGAGCTGCGCGAGGCATTACACGAGTTCCGGCTCGCGTGGAGCTCTGACGATGCCGGCGCCGCCCTCGGGCCGCGTTACTGGCCTCGGATCGTCAAGCGGCGAAAGTCGATTCACGAAGCCCAGCGTCGCTGGGTCCCTCCGGTGGCGGTGGGAGGCACGCCTGAGGCAATTACCGATCCTGTCACGATCATGCTCTTCGGCGTCACCCCGCACCGTGTCGAGGGATGGCTGGCGTCCGCCGGCGACCGGGGAACCGCCACGCTGACCGGCATCGCCGCCTCACCCGGAGTGGCCGAGGGCAGGGCGCGGCTGGTCGCCGACCCGAAGCAGCTCGCCCAAATCGAGGACGGCGAGATCCTGGTCGCGGCCTCCACCTCCCCGAGCTGGACGCCCGTCTTCAGCCGGGTCTCGGCAGTCGTGGTCGACATCGGCGGGATCATGTGCCACGCCGCCATCCTGGCTCGCGAGTACGGCCTCCCGACCGTGGTGGGCACCGGGTCGGCAACCAAGACGCTGAAGACCGGAGATCGAATTCGGGTCGACGGCCACACCGGCGTCGTGACGGTCCTCGAGTAACGCCTCAATTCGCGGCAAAGCGAGGTCTCAAAGACGACAAGCGAGGCGCCCAAACTGTGGCGACATTCGCAATTTTCATTCGGCCTCTCGCGCCGTAGCGTCGCCTGCGGATCAGGCAACCTCAATCAAGGAGGGTCGAATGAGACTCCCGACAACCGCAGCGCGCCGCATACTCTTGGGCACGGCGATGGCGTTGGTCGTTTCCGCAGCGGTGGCCATGCCTGCCACCGCCCACCCTGCAGGGACGGCGACAGGTGCTTTCGAGTTCCTGACCGACACCAAGACGCCAATCGGTCAGGCCGGCGGCACCCAGTTCATCCACGAAGTCGCGTCCATCTCATACACCGGCGACCTAACCGGAATCGCCGACGCCAACAACATTGTGATCATCCACAGCGACGGCTCGGTCAACGGCTACGGGACCGAAACCTGTCACCCGTGCACGATCGGCGGCAGGACCGGATCGTTCACCGCGGCGTTCGCGTTCCACGGGTCCTCCGCCGGGATCACCGGAAGGGAGATCTTCCTCAGTGCGTCAGGTGGACTCGCTGGCCTGCATGGCGGCGGTCCGTTCCAGGGCGGCCCTGCGGGCAACACATACTCCTACGACTATCGGTTCACTCCGGCCCGGCCGCACCGGTAGCTGACCGCAGATACCGAGGAAAGGGTGCCTGCAAGAGATTGCAGGCACCTGGCCGTTCTGAGCAAGTCCAAGGCCAGCTGAGCCAGCCGGAGTCCTGTCACCGCCGGCCAGCGCCACGGTCGTCCTGGGCAAGCCGTCGTCTGGATCTCAGCGCCTTCGACCGCTCGTTTCGAGTCGCCCAAGTCAAGCCGCCGGAAAGCCCCGGCTCTGGCGGCCGCTCACACCGACAAGGAACAGCCAGAGCGACGCAAGCGCGAACGCTCTCGCACCTCAGAGCGAGCACACCGCCAACAAACGACCATGCTGCTGTTCCGCCGGAATCCGAGGACGTCGATCCGCCTCCCGGGAGCTGCGAAAGGACGATCTGCGCGCTGACGGTGCGTGGGCTGCCTGAAGCCGCTCCTTCGCGACCCGAAGCGGGAGTCGACGGTCGTCCGGGGGATCGCCAGCTGACCGTCCGTCGAGGCGCAGCTCGGCAAGCGTGCGCGGCTGATGCTTCCGCGGGAACTCAGGCGTCTTGTGGAGCCGATTTCAGAGTTGTGGAACGGACGAATCGGTGAAGCGGTCGGAGAGCCGCCGATGCCAACCTTTGCATAGGCATCGAGGGGACTGTCGGCGGCGACAACGCCGACAACCGCCGCTTCCGCATCGTCGCCGTTGCGACACTCTGGACGAGGCTGCGCTTCCCGCCAACTCCAGAAGCCTTGAGGTCGATGACCTGCTCAGCCAAAGGCCGACCTTGACCCGGGGAGGCGGCTCGGTGGCGGTACTCGCAAATCCGCTCCATCCCGCCAGGGCCTCGCTACCCAGCGGTGCCGGCAGTTCCCGCGGCCATCCCTCCGTCGTGGAAGCGCTCGCACGCAGACCGAGCGCGGGAGAGCGAAAGCAGTCGCTCGCGACTTGCGCGCGTTCCGCGGGTCGGGCAAGACCGCGGGAGCCGCGGCGGCTACTTCGGCCGGTGACGGCAGCGGGCGGCTGCGATTGATCGCCGGAACTCAAGGCGGTAGCTCATAGCGCATCCGGACGGCAGGTCCGAAGCGGGTCTGCACGTCTCCGATTACAACGAAGCCGACTCTCTCATAGAAACCCTGTGCTGGGCCAGCAGTCACTTCCAGACACGCCGCGCCGGTGGCTGGTGCGCGCGCGACAGCGTCCTCGACGAGCGCGCGGCCTACGCCAATGTGCATGCGAGCGGGCTCGACGAATAGCCCATCGAGCTCGTAGGTTCCGCTGTCGGACGGGATGACGACCGAGAAGCCGATCGCCGAGTCGTCGTCCGCGATGGCAACACGAACCCAGCTGCTGTCGATGAGGCTCGGCGGCAGCTCGATCGCCTCCGGGTGAGCCGCGAGCTGCGGACGGTACTGCTCCCAGACGTCCGAGGATCGCCGCTGAAGCGCCTCGAGCATAGGGCCCTCCGCCGCCTCAGCGTCCCGGATCCTCACGATCCGACACGCTAGCGGCTGGACCCCAGCCGGGGACTCCACGCTTGTGCTCGGCGCAACAAATACTGCCGCCGCGTCGGCAGGATCACCGAGCCTCGGGTTTAGGATCATCCAATCGCCCACTCGCCCCCACAGCCAGAGCAGTCCGCGGTGGCGCGCCAGCGCGTGGCGCTCGTGACCGGCAGCTCTCGCGGACTTGGCCGAGCGATCGCCTCGCGGCTTGCGTGTGACGGCTTGGCGATCGCGGTCAACGACCGTCTCGGTCACCCGCAGGCGTCGCAGCTGGTGGGCGCGATCCGCGACGGGGGCGGCGTCGCTGCGGCGTTCACGGCAGACGTCACCGACGAGCGGGAGGTCGGCGAGCTCGTCGCTGCGATTGCGGGGAGCCTCGGTCCTGTCGACGTGCTCGTTGTCAACGCCACCGGCCCGCAGCCGGAGGCGCCGGTAACGGACGTAGCGTGGTCGGACCACCTTGCGCAGCTGCACTTCTTTGTCAAGAGCCCGCTGCTGCTCGGCCGAGCCGTGCTTGGCGGGATGAAGCAGAGACACTTTGGACGGATCGTTCAGATCGATTCCGAGGTCGTCGACCTCCCACCTCGCGACAGGTCCGCGTACGTCACCGCAAAGAGCGCCCAGATCGGATTGACCCGCGCCTGGGCGCGTGAGCTCGCCGAACTCGGCGTCACCGTCAATACCGTCGCGCCGGGCTTCATCCCGGTGGAGCGCCACGCGGACGTTGCGGACGAGGTCAAGGCCGCCTATCTGGCTACCGTACCCGCCGGCTACCTGGGGAGCTCCGCGGACGTCGCCCACGCTGTCAGCTTCTTCGCATCAGAGGCCGCCGGCTTCATCACCGGCCAGCGCCTCGTCGTCGACGGCGGCCGCGGGCTTGCCGGCTGAGCCGCTCAACGCGGCACCATCCCAGCTGTAATCCGCTCGCAGCAGACGACGAGAATCTCGCTGCTGCTGGCTCGACCCTCGTGCTGCGGACGTCCGGAACGGGCTCGAGATCCAGGGGGTGGCGGCCCGCCGGGGTTCCCGAGCGCGCCTGAGCAAATCGGCCCAGACCGTCCGGCTGGTGGTTCTTCGTGTGACGGCAGCGGGTTGGCCTGGAGCCCCACACGATCTGTGCCCGGCGGAAGATCCCGTGCAGCTGGATCAGGAGCTTGTTCTGGCTCCGGTTCGACAGGCCGGTCAGCGAGCCACGCCACTGGTCAATCTCCGCGGGCGTGACGGACTCCAAGGTCCGATCGCCGAAGGCCGGGAGCAGATGGACCTTGAGGGCCGAGCGGTAGTCGACAAGCGTCGACGGCTTGCGCTCGCGGTCCTCCTCGATGAAGCGCAGCCACTCCGCCGCAGCGACAGAGAACGTCACGCCGCTCGAGACGGCCCGCGGTAGCGTCCCGCGGCGCGGTCGGTCAAGGACGTCCGTTAGCCATGCCTCGGCCGTGCGCTTCGTGAACCAGCCGGTAGGAGGGCGGCCACGCTCGGTCCAGGCCGGCCCGATCTTCTTCTGCGCCTGACGCCCATCCGGCAGGCGGTACTTCGCGTACCATGCCGGGCCGCGCGCCCTTCGCCATGCCGCCGGTGGGGATCGAACCCACGACCTTCGGATTAAAAGTCCGCTGCTCTGCCAGCTGAGCTACGGCGGCGCGCCTTCATCATGACAAGGGTCAGCCCAAGTAAGCGGTCGTTTCGACCTCGACCAGCATTCGCGGGTCGATCAGCGCGCTGACCTCGACCATCGTCATCAGCGGCCGGTGATCGCCGAACAGCTCGCCGTGGGCGCGTCCGACATCGTCGGAGCGGCTGATGTCGGTGACATAGACCCGGTTCGAGACGACGTCGGCGAGCGAGGCGCCGATGCGGTCGAGCTCGTGCTCGATCTTGCGGAAGATCTCGATCGTCTGCTCGTAGGGTCCGCCGCCGAGCACGACGCCGTCGGGGTCGATCGAGGTGGTGCCGCCGACGACCACAAACGGACCGGCGCGCAGCACGCGGCTGAAGCCGTAGCGGCCTTCGAACGGCGATGGCGGATCGCCGCCGAGACGCTGGGCGCCGCTCAATGCCGGAAGTGCCGGCGGCCGGTGAACACCATCGTCGCGCCCGCGGCGTCGACGGCCTGGACGACGTCGGGGTCGCGGACCGACCCGCCCGGCTGGATGATCGCCGTGACGCCCGCGTCCAGGCCTAGCTGGGGGCCGTCGGCAAACGGGAAGTAGGCGTCGGACGCCATCGCCGACCCGGTCAGGTCCGACAGGGCCTTCTCGATCGCCAGCCTCACCGAATCGACGCGGCTCATCTGGCCGGCGCCGATCCCGACCGTGGCCAGCTCGCGGCTGAGCACGATCGCGTTGGAGCGCACGTGCTTGCAGACTCGCCACGCGAACATCAGCTCGCTCCACTCGGCCTCTGTCGGGCGCCGCTGGGAGACGACCTGGATGTCGGCCCGCTCCTCGATGTCGATGTCGCGATCCTGGACGAGCATCCCGCCGACGACCTGGCGCAAGGCCGGGTCGATCAGGTTCGGAGTGCGGCGCTCGCGGTCGTCGAGCAACCGCACGTTTGGCTTCTCGGACAGCGCCTCGAGCGCGTCGTCGTCGTAGCCCCTGGCGAACAACACCTCGATGAACTGGCCCACCAGCGTCTCGGCCAGCTCGCGGTCGACGCGGCGGTTCAGGCAGATGACGCCGCCGTAGGCCGACATCGGGTCGCAGGCGAACGCCCGCCGGTAGGCCTCCAGCGCGGTGCTGCCGACAGCCACCCCACAGGGGTTGTTGTGCTTGACGATCACGCACGCGGGGATCTGGAACTCGCCCAGCAACAGCCGCGCCGAATCGAGGTCGAGCAGGTTGTTATAGGAGAGCGGCTTGCCGCCGAGCTGGGCGACCATCGACAGCACGTGCGTCCGGGCCCCGACCTGCGCGTAGTAGGCTGCGCGCTGATGAGGGTTCTCGCCGTAGGGGAGCTCGAGCACGCGCTCGAACGCGCGCACCATCAGCGGCGGAAAGTCCTCGCGCTTCTCCTGGAACCAGCGGGCGATCGCGGTGTCGTAGCGGGCGGTGTATGCGAATGCCTCGGCCGCGAGGAACTCGCGGGTGGCCGGCGATAGCCGCCGGTCGGCCTCGCGCAGCTCGGCCAGCACCGCGTCGTAGCTCTCTGGGCTGACCACCGGCGCCACGAAATCCGAGTTCTTGGCGGCGGCGCGGATCATCGTCGGGCCGCCGATGTCGATGTTCTCGATCACCTCGGACTCGGGCACCCCGCGAGCGTTGGCGGCGCGCTCGAACGGATACAGGTTCACGCACACCAGGTCGACGAACTCGACGCCCTGCTCCTGCGCGGCGGCCATGTGGCCGCTGTTGTCGCGCAGCGCCAGGATCCCGGTGTAGAGCTTGGGGTGAAGCGTCTTGACCCGGCCGTCCATGATCTCCGGAAACCCGGTGAAGTCGGAGATCGACCGGACCGGGATGCCGGCCTCCGCGAGCTGCTGGGCGGTGCCGCCGGTGGAGATGATCTCGACGTCCAGGTCGGCCAGGCCGCGGGCGAACTCGACGATCCCGGTCTTGTCCGAGACCGACAGCAGCGCCCGGGCGACCCGCACCTCGGTAGGGGCTGTCGTCCCGAACGCGCTCACCGCTGCGCGCTCCACGTCATCACCGCCCGACTCTATCGATCGGATCCGGACCCGGCGGGGACGCTCCGGGTCGACGCTGACCGCTCTGGCGGCGATCAGCGCAACGGCCTCCGGCAGCAGCTCGTGCTCGATTGGATGCAGAGCCGCGAGCACCTCGTCGGCGTCGCTGGCGTCCGGCAACTCGATCGCCCGCTGCAGGATCACCGGGCCGGTGTCGACGCCACCGTCGACGAAGTGCACGGTGACGCCGAACACTTTGACGCCGTAGTCGAGGGCCTGCTGCACCGCCTGCAGCCCCGGGAACGCCGGGAGCAACGCGGGGTGCACGTTGATCACGCGCCCGGGGAACCGGGCCAGGAACTCGTCGCTGAGCAACTGCATGTAGCCGGCCAGCACGACCAGCCCGGCGCCCCGCTCGTCAAGCCAGTCGGCGATCGCGCGGTCGCGGCCGGACCGGTGGCCGTACTCGTCGGCGGGAAACGACCGCGTCTGCACGCCCGCGGCCTCGGCACGTTGCAGCGCGCGGGCTCCGGGCCTGTCGGAGGCGACCGCGACGATCTCGATCCCGTCGCGGCCATGCACCGCGTCGAGCAGCGCCTGCAGGTTGGTGCCTTCGCCGGAGGCGAGGACCGCGACGTTCACGCCGCACGCAGCTTCTCGCCGGCGCCGCCCCGATCCGGTCGCGCGGCGCACACGTCACAGCAGTGATCCGGCGCAGACCCGGCCGCGTGGTCGCCGAAGTGCGCCAGCAGCGCGGCACGGCGGCACTCGTCCCCGTCGACGTAGTCCCACACCGCCCAGAACTGGCGCCAGCGGGCGTCCTGCACCTCGCGGGCCGACTGGCGACAGGCCTCGAGCACGTCCGCGTCCCACTCCCCGATCAGGCGGCCAGCGCTGCGGTCGGGCGGTGAGGGATCGAGCAGGATCAGGCCGGCTCGCGCGAGGTGGCCGATGATCGACCGGATCGCCTCCTCGTCGGTGCGCTCGCCGGCGATCTCCGACAGCGCCACGTCGTAGCGGCCGTCGAGCCCGGCCCAGCGCAGGCGCTCTGACACCCACCGGAACGTGGAGTCCTCGACCCGCGTGCGCTGGATGAAGTACACGTGCAGGCCCCGGTCCCGACGCTGGGCGAACAGCAGGCAGCGGGCCGGGCCGCCGTCGCGGCCGGCGCGCCCCGCCTCCTGGTAGTAGGCCTCGAGCGAGCCCGGGACCGTGGCGTGGCACACCGTCCGCACGTCGGCCTTGTCGATCCCCATCCCGAACGCGTTGGTGGCGACGATCACCTCGGCCTCGCCGGACATGAACCGATCCTGGGCGCGCGAGCGCGAGGCGCGCTCAAGCCCCGCGTGGTAGGTGACCACGTCCGAGGCGAGGCTGTGCTCGAGAACTGACGCGATCACCTCGCTCTCCTCGCGGGTGCCGGTGTAGACGATCGCCGGCAGCGCCTCGTCCTGCGCCAGCGCGGCGGCGATGCTCCGCCGAGCGACCACCGGATCGGGGCAGGGCCGCACCTCGAAGGTCAGGTTCGGGCGGTCAAAGCCGGTGGTCACCACCAGCGGGTCGTCGAGCTCGAGCCGGCGGACGATGTCCTCGGCGACGCTCGGGGTCGCGGTCGCGGTGAGCGCGATCGTAGCCCGCGCACCGACCGCCCGGGCCGCCTGGGCCAGCGAGTAGTAGTCAGGCCTGAAGTCGTGGCCCCACTGCGACACGCAGTGCGCCTCGTCGACCACGAACAGGCCGACGCGGGCGTCGCGGATCCCCTGCACGAAGCGGGCCGATGCAAAGCGCTCGGGAGCGACGTACAGCAGCGCGAGCTCGCCGTCGATCGCGTGCCGGAGCGTCTGCGCGTTGGCGCTGGCGCCGCGCAGCCCGTTGATCAACCCGACGCTCCCCGGCGTCACGGCCTCGAGCGCCCGCGCCTGGTCGTGCATGAGCGACACCAATGGCGAGACGACCACGGTCAGGTCGTCTCGCATCAGCGCGGGCAGCTGGTAGCACAGCGACTTGCCCGAGCCGGTCGGCATCACCACCAGCGCGTCGCGATTGGCGAGCGCGGCGTCGATCGCCTCCGCCTGACCGGGCCGGAAGCGGTGCAGGCCGAAGATGCGCTGGAGCGACTGGACGGGGTCCATCGGGCACGCGACGATAGCGCCGCGGTCGGCCGTCGCGGACCCCGGTCAGGAGGTCAGGCGCGGACGAGCGGGAGCTCTGATTCGAGCGCGAACTTGCCGTTGGCCGATTCGGTCCCGGCGAGCGGATACTCGCCGCTGAAGCAGGCGTCGCAGTGGGTGTCGCGGGAGACGCCGACGGCCTCGTAAACGCCCCCGAGCGACAGGTAGTGCAGCGAGTCGGCGCCGAGCTCGGCGCAGACCTCCTCGACCGTGCGGTCGTGGGCGATCATCTCCTCGCGCGTGGACATGTCGATCCCGTAGTGACAGGGATGCTTGATCGGCGGTGCGGAGATCCGCAGATGCACCTCGGCGGCGCCCGCCTCGCGCAGCATCTGCACGATCTGGCGGGTGGTGTTGCCGCGCACGATCGAATCGTCGACGACCACGAGGCGCTGGCCGGCCACGACCTCTGGGAGCGGGTTGAACTTCAGACGCAATCCGTGGCGGCGCAGCTCCTGGCCCGGCTGGATGAACGTCCGCGCGACGTAGCGGTTCTTGATGAAGCCGTCGTCCTGGGGCAGGCCGGAGGCGCGCGCCAGTCCGCGGGCGGCGGCGTTGCCGGAGTCCGGCACCGGGATCACCACGTCGGCCTCGACGGGCGCCTCGCGCCACAGGATCTCGCCCATCCGGGCGCGAGCCACCTGCAGCACCGTCCCCGCCATCTTCGAGTCCGGGCGCGCGAAGTAGATGTACTCGAACACGCAGAACGCCTTGCGCTCGGACTGGGCGACCAGGCGCGTCTGGATCCCGCGATCGGTCAGCGTCACCACCTCGCCGGGGGCGACCTCGCGCAGGTACTTGGCGCCGATCAGATCGAACGCGCAGGACTCGCTGGCCACGCAGTAGGCCGCGCGGCCGGAGGCGGGGTCCTCGATCATCCCCAGCGCCAGCGGCCGCAGCCCGTGGGGGTCGCGGAACGCGACCACGGCGTCCTCGGTCATCGCCACGGTCGAGAACGCTCCCTTGAGCCGCGGCAACACGTCGGCGACCGCGTCCTCGATCCGTTCGGCCGGATGGGTGGCCAGCAGCGCAGCGATGATCTCCGAGTCCGAGGTCGAGCGGAACGGCACGTCGCGCCCCCGCAACTCGGAGTGCAGCTCGACGGCGTTGATCAGGTTGCCGTTGTGGGCGAGCGCCAGCGTGCGGTGATCGTCGCGGACGATCGGCTGGGCGTTCTCCCATTCCGAAGAGCCGGTGGTCGAGTAGCGCACGTGGCCGATCGCCAGGTCGCCGACCAGCGAGCGCAGCGTGTGCTCGTCGAACACCTGCGCCACGAGCCCTTGATCGCGGATCGCCATCAGGCTGCCGCCACGCTGGGCGGTGGCGATCCCGGCCGATTCCTGGCCGCGGTGCTGGAGCGCGAACAGCGCGAAGTAGGCGAGTCTGGCGACGTCGTGCTCCGGCGCGTAGATGCCGAATACACCGCACTCGTCGCGAGGGCCGTCGCGATGATCGGTCACGGTTTCCATTCCCGCCTTCTCGGAGGCTAGCAGCGGTCCTCGATGCTCGGTTTGGATCATTTAGATGAGGTTTTCCAGGCCGCCGTCGCGAGCGTCGCGGAGCTCGGCGACGGGGATCTCGAACTGGCCTTCGATCGCCAGCGACGACCCTCCGACGCGGCCGATCACCGCCAGGCCCTCGAGCACCTCGGCCGGTCCTGAGACCACGAAGGCGCGGCCCGGGGCCTCGTCGAACGCGGCGAGCCCATCGGGCAGCGCGACGGTCGCGCCGAGCTCCCCGGCGATCGCGCACTCGGCCAGCGCCACCGCGATGCCGCCCTCGGCGATGTCGTGGGCGCTGGACACGGCGCCGCTGCGAACGAGCTCCCGGACGCGCTGGTGCGCCTGCGTCGCCGCCCGCTGATCGATCGCCGGTAGCGGCCCGGCGACCGCGTCGCCGCGCAGCTTGGCCAGCTCGGAGCCGGCCGGCGCGGGCGCGAACTCCCCGACCAGGGCAATCGCGTCCCCGGCGCGAGCGAAGCCAAGTCGTCCTGCGCGCGTCGCATCCGGAAGGTGTCCGACCATGCCGATCACCGGCGTCGGGTAGATCGGTCCGGTCGGCGCCTCGTTGTAGAGCGAGACGTTGCCGCCGACGACCGGCACGCCGAGCGTCTCGCATGCGTCGGCCAGGCCCTCGACGGCCTCGACCAGCTGCCAGGCGACGTGCGGTTTCTCGGGGTTGCCGAAGTTCAAGCAGTTCGTCAGACCGAGCGGCTCGGCACCCACGCAGGCGAGGTTGGCGGCGCACTCGTAGACCGCCTCGGCGGCGCCTCGGCGGGGATCGCAGGCCACCCGCCGGCCGTTGCCGTCGATCGAGACCGCGATCGCGGCGCCCTCGGGTAGCGCCAGCACGGCGGCGTCGGCCTCGTCGGGGCGGCGCACGGTGCGCGATTGAACGACCGGGTCGTACTGCTCGAACACAGGGCGGCGTGAGGCGACATTGGCCGACCGCAACAGGGCCAGCAGTAGCTCGTCGGCCGCCTCGGCGCCGCTCAGCACGGGCGTCGGTGGCGCGTACAGCGGCTCGGCGGGCGCGGCGGGCTCGAGGTCGTACAGCGGGCAATCGTCGACGAGGATCGTCACCGGGAGGTCGGCGACCGTCGCGCCCGCGGTGAGCACCCGCAACCGGTCGCCGTCGGTGACGCTGCCGATCGGCGTCGCCAGCACCTCCCAGCGCTCACAGACGCCGAGCACCGCGCCGACCCGCTCGGGCGAGACCACGCACAGCATTCGCTCCTGGGACTCGGAGACCATGATTTCGAACGGCTCCATGTCGGGCTCGCGCAACGGGATCCGGCATAGGTCGATGTCGATCCCGACCTGGCCCTTGCTGGCCATCTCGGACACGGCCGATGTCAGGCCCGCGGCGCCGAGGTCCTGCAGGGAGGTCAGCAGCCCGCGGTCGAGCAGCTCCAGGCAGCACTCCAGCAGCTTTTTCTCGGCGAACGGATCGCCGATCTGCACCGACGGGCGCTTGCCCTCGTCGCCCTCGCCGAGCTCGGCACTGGCCAGCACCGAGGCGCCGCCGATCCCGTCGCGCCCGGTCAGCGCTCCCAGCAGCACGACGACGTTGCCGGCGCCAGCGGCGGCAGCGCGGATCAGCCGCTCCCGCGGAGCCAGCCCCAGGCACATCGCGTTGACCAGGCAGTTCTGCTCGTAGCTGTCCTCGAAGTAGATCTCGCCGCCGACCGTGGGGACGCCGATCGAGTTGCCGTAGTGCCCGATCCCGGCGACCGCGCGGTCGAGCAGGTAGCGGGAGCGCTCGGAGCGCTCGGCCTCTCCGAAGCGCAGCGAGTCGAGCACCGCGATCGGGCGCGCCCCGATCGCGAACACGTCGCGGAGGATTCCCCCGACGCCGGTGGCCGCGCCCTGGAACGGCTCCACCGCGCTGGGATGGTTGTGCGACTCGACCTTGAACGCGACCGCCTGGCCGCCGCCGACGTCGACCGCGCCGGCGTTCTCGCCGGGCCCCATCAGCACGTGGGGTCCCTGCGTCGGCAGCCGGCGCAACAGCCTGCGCGAGTGCTTGTAGGCGCAGTGCTCGGACCACATCAACGACAGCATCGCCAGCTCGACGTCGTTGGGCCGGCGGCCGAGCCGATCGAGGATCAGCCCGTACTCGTGGTCGGTGAGCCCGAGCTCGCGGTGCCTAGACGGTTGCCGGGTCGCCGACATACGCTCGCATCGATTCGAAGATCGTCAGACCGTCGGTGGAGCCGGTCAGGGGATCGACGGCGTGCTCGGGATGCGGCATCAGGCCGAGCACGTTTCCCCGCTCGTTGCGAACACCGGCGATGTCGCGGACCGAACCGTTGGGGTTGTGGCCCGGCGCGTAGCGCAGCACCACCTGTCCCGAGGACTCCAGCCGGTCGAGCTCCCGCTCGGAGGCGTAGAAGCGTCCGCTGGTGTGCTTGACAGGAATCGACAGCCGCTGCCCCGGCTCGCACTCGCCGGTGAAGGCGGTGTCGGAATGCACGACCTCGACGTCGACCTGGCGGAAGACGAACTTGAGCGACACGTTGGGCAGCAGCGCGCCCGGGAGCAGGCGCGCTTCGCACAGCACCTGGAAGCCGTTGCAGATGCCCAGTACCAGGCCGCCCTCGCTGGCGAACTCGGCGACCGACTCCATCACCGGGGCAAACCGGGCGATCGCTCCGACCCGCAGGTAGTCGCCGTAGGAGAAGCCGCCCGGCACGATGACCGCGTCGACGCCCTGCAGGTCGCGGTCGGCGTGCCACAGGATCACGGCCTCGCCTGCGCGTTGCGCAGCCTGCAGCGCGTCGACCTCGTCGCAGGACCCGGGGAAACGGACCACGCCGAACTTCACGCGGAGGCCGCCTGCTCGTCGGTCGTCACGATCTCGTAGTCCTCGATCAGCGGGTTGGCCAGCAGCCGCTCGCACATCTCGGGCAACTGCGAGGGGTCCTCGACGTCGAGCTCGATCAGGCGGCCGACGTGGACGTTCTGGACGCCGGCGAAGCCGAGTGCGGGGAGTGCCCGCTGCACCGCCTGGCCCTGTGGATCGAGGATCCCTTCCTTTGGGCGGACCAGAACCCGCGCTCTCATGAGGCTCCGGTTCGCCGCAACCAGCCGTCGAACGACTCGCCCGTGATCCGTTCGTAAGCCTCGCGGTACTTCGCGCGGGTGTTGGTGACGACGTCGTCGGGGATCGGCGGGGCCGGAGGGTTGCGGTCCCAGCCGGTCGAGGAGGCCCAGTCGCGGACGAACTGCTTATCGAAGCTGGGCTGGCCACGGCCCACCTCGTACTCGTCGGCGGGCCAGAAGCGCGAGGAGTCGGGCGTGCAGACCTCGTCGCCGACGGTCAGCGTGCCGTCTCTGTCGATCCCGAGCTCGAACTTGGTGTCCGCGAGGATGATCCCTCGCGCGCGGGCGTGATCGGCCGCGAAGCGGTACAGCTCGAGCGAGACGTCGCGCACGCGCTCGGCCAGCCGGCGGTCGCCGATCAGCTCGGCGGCGCCATCAAAGTCGATCGCCTCGTCGTGGCCGACCTCGGCCTTGGTGGATGGCGTGAACAGCGGTTCGGGGAGCTGCTGGGACTCCTGCAGGCCCTCGGGAAGCTCGATCCCGCTGACCGCGCCGGTCCGCTGGTAGTCCTTCCAGCCCGAGCCCGTGATGTAGCCGCGGACGACGCACTCGACGGGCAGCATCTCGAGCTTGGAGACCACCATCCCGCGGCCGCGGGCTTCGGCGGGGACGCCGTCGGTGACCGAGATCAGGTGGTTGGCGACGATCTCGCCGGTGCGCTGAAACCAGAACGTCGACAGGCCGGTGAGCACCGCTCCCTTGTCGGGAATCGCGGTCGGGTGGACGACGTCGTAGGTCGAGATCCGGTCCGAGGCGACGATCAGCAGCGAGTCGTCCAGGTCATAGATCTCGCGGACCTTGCCCGACGCGAGCAGGGGCAGGTCGGCAAGAGCAGTCACTACATCGATCCTAGCGCGCCCACCTGACGCGCCGAAGGGTCGCGTGAGCGAGTAACTGAGCTGCACCGTTCCGCCCGGCAGCGGCGACGAGGTCGGCACTGACACGCATGTCGGCCCAGGGCCAGCGGCTCCCCGCGAGCGCCGGGAGGAACGTGGTGCGGGCGACGAAGCCGTCGATGCTGACGGCAATGTGGGTGCGGATCTTCAGGTCAGCGCTGGCTCGGACACCGGCGCGATCGCGTCCAGCCGGCCGACGATCTCGCCGGCGTAGCGGACGAACGGTCCGTAGTCGAAGATCGCGTCGAGGTCGAGACCGGCGGCCGCCGGCTCGTCGGCCAGCAGCTGGCGCAGCGGGACCCGCTCGGCGATCGCCCGCTGAGCCAGGCGCTGGACGATCCGGTAGGCGTCGTCGCGGCGCAGACCGGTCTGGACCAGGGCCAGCAGCACCCGCTGGGAGAACAGGGCGCCGTAGGTGAGGTCCAGGTTGGAGCGCATCCGCTCGGCGTCGACGACCATCCCCTCGACCAACCCGAGCACGCGATGCTGAAGGTGGTCGAGCAGGATCGTCGAGTCGGGCAGGATCACTCGCTCGACCGACGAGTGCGAGATGTCGCGCTCGTGCCACAGGGCCACGTCCTCGAGCCCGGCCTGGGCATTGCCGCGCAACAGCCGGGCCAGCCCGGTGACCTGCTCTGATTTGATCGGGTTGCGCTTGTGGGGCATCGCGCTCGAGCCCTTCTGGCCGGCGCCGAACGGCTCCTGCACCTCCCCCACCTCGGTCCGTGCCAGGTGGCGGATCTCAGTGGCGAACCGTTCCATGCCGGCGCCCGCCAAAGCGATCGCCTGCAGCAGCTCGGCGTGGCGGTCGCGCGCGACGACCTGGGTCGAGACGGGCTCGCGCTCCAGTCCCAGCCGCCCCAGCACGCGCGCCTCGAACTGCGGCGAGGTCGCCGAATACGTGCCGACCGCGCCCGACAGCGCGCCGACGGTGGCCTGGGCGAACGCTCGCTCCAGCCGCTGCGCATTGCGGTCGGCCTCGAACGCGAACCCGGCGAGCTTGATCCCGAACGTGGTCGGCTCGGCGTGGATCCCGTGAGTCCGCCCGACGCACAACGTCTGGACGTGCTCGCGAGCCTTGGCGGCCAGCACCTGCACCAGCCGCCGTGAGTCCGGGAGCACGAGCTCGCCGACGCGGCGCAGCTGCAGCGCCAGCCCGGTGTCGAGCACGTCGCTGGAGGTGAGGCCGTGGTGGATCCAGCTGCCGGCCGGTCCGGCCGACGCGGCCAGCACGTCGACGAACGCGGCGGTGTCGTGGTCGGTCACGCGCTCGCGCTCGGCGATCGCCTCGACGGTGAACGTGGCTGCGCGGATCGAGTCCAGCTCGGCTTCGGTCGGGCCCTCGAACTCCTCGGCGGCCGCTACCTCGACCTCGCGCATCGCCTCGAAGTGCGCGTGGTCGGACCAGATCTCGGCCAGCTCGGGCCGCGTGTATCTCGGTATCACCTAACTCAAGTTATCGGGCCGGCCGGCTCAGGCGTCGATGATGCGCGCGGCGAGCACCGCGGCGTTGCGCGCGTTGTCGACGCCGACGCACGCGACCGGTACCCCGGGCGGCATCTGCGCGATCGACAGGAGCGCGTCCAGGCCGCCGGCGACGGAGGTGCGGCTGGTCAGCGGGACGCCGATCACCGGCAGCTCGGAGTGCGCCGCGACCACTCCCGGCAGCGCCGCCGACAGGCCCGCGCCGGCGATGATCACGCGCAGGCCCCGCATCTTCGCGTTGCGCGCGTAGTCGGCCACCGTGTCGGGCTCGCGGTGGGCGGACATCACCCTCACCTCGCAGGTGATTCCGCGCTCCTCCAGCGTCCGCTCGGCCGGCTCCATCGCGGGGATGTCGCTCTTGGATCCCATCACGATGCCCACCACCGGCGCGTCGACCTCGATCTCCTCGATGTCGGCCAGCGGCTCGACGGCCGTCTCGGGGCTCGGCTCGGTCACGAGGACACCGCCCGCAGCGCGATGTCGCGGCGCAGTTGCCTGCCGTCGAACTCGATCATGTCAGCGGCAGCATATGCCTCCCCACGGGCGTCGGCGGCGTCGTCACCCAGCGCCGTAACGCTGAGCACCCGTCCGCCGGCGGTCACCACCGCCCCGCCGCCGTCGCGCGCGGTTCCCGCGTGGGTCACGTAGACGTCGTCGGGGACGCGTTCCAGGCCGGCGATCCGGTCGCCGCTCGAGGAGCTCGCCGGATAGCCCGCACTGGCCATCACGACCGTCACCGCGATCTTCGGCGACCAATGCAGCGCGACGCCGCGCAAGCCGGCCGGCGTGATCGCCGCCTCGATCAGCTCGAGCAGGTCCGAGCGCAGCCGGGGCAGGATCGCCTGCGTCTCGGGGTCGCCGAAGCGGACGTTGAACTCGAGCACCCGGGGGCCGTCGGCGGTCATCATCAGCCCGGCGTACAGGACCCCCCGGAACACGATCCCCCGCCGCCCCAGCTCCTCGAGCACGGGCTGGTGCACCGCGGCGCAGATCTCCGCCGCGCGGCGCGCGTCAACGCCCGGGACCGGCGAGTAGGAGCCCATGCCACCGGTGTTGGGGCCTTTGTCCCCGTCGAAGATTCGCTTGTAGTCCTGGGCGGAGGCGAGCGGCAGCGCCGTCTCGCCGTCGCACAGCGCCAGCAGCGACAGCTCCTCGCCGACGAGGTGCTCCTCGACCACCACCTGCTCGGTGCCGAACCGGCGCTCCACCAGCAGGTCGTCGAGCGCCTGACGGGCCTGGCGGTCATCTTCGGCGATGATCACCCCCTTGCCGGCCGCGAGGCCGTCGGCCTTGATCACGGTCGGGTAGCGCTCGATCGCGGCGAGCGCCGACTCCGGATCGGTGGCCACGGTATAGGCGGCGGTCGGGACTCCGGCGGTCCGCATGATCTCCTTGCAGAACGCCTTGGAGCCCTCCAGTCGCGCGGCGGCGGCGCCGGGCCCGAAGCAGCGGATGCCGGCGTCGGCGAGCGCATCGGCGAGGCCGGCCACCAGCGGCGCCTCCGGTCCCACCACGACCAGGTCCGCCCGCTCGTCGGCGGCGGTCCGGGTGATGCCCTCGATGTCCTCGGCGCCGACGTCGAGCACGCGCGCGTCTGCGGCGATGCCGGCGTTACCCGGCGCGCACAGCAGCTCGGGCTCGCGCGGCGAGCGCGCCAGGGCGTGGACGATCGCGTGCTCGCGAGCACCGCCGCCGACCACCAGCACGCGCATCTAAGGGTCCGTCCTCGAATCGCGGTCGGCCAGGGGTCGTCCGCATGCGATCGTACTTACGCGGGCGGCCACTAGATCGAACCGATGAAGTCGTCGATTGGGATCGCGATCAGCGTCTCGTACTTGGCGGTCCCCCGGGAGCTCAGCTCGAGCGACACGCGCGCCATCGTCGTCTCGTCCGGCGCCTCGACCACGTTGACGAAATCGAACTGTCCGAGCGTCGCCCATTGCGCCTTGACGGTGGCGCCGAGCTGCTCGACCTCGCGGTTGACCTCGCGGATTCGGGACGGGTTGTTTTTGATCGTCTGAACCCCGTCGGGGCTCAGGCTCGAGAGCATGATGTATGTCGGCACTGCGACCTCCTTTTCGGTGGTAGCGCTGGGAGCGCAATGCACTTCTACCACGGGCGGCCCCGGCCCACCCGCAGGGAGGTAAGCTGCCCCCGCGGGCGGGTGCGGATCAGCTCAGCGAGGGATGTTCGGTTTCCAGATGTCGGCGTTGCCCGAGACGAGTTTTGCCAGAGCCGGTGACCTGAGCATCGCCTACCAGGTGGTCGGCGAGGGCGACGTCGACGTGATCCTGATCCCGCAGTGGCTGTCGAACATCGAGCAGTACTGGGAGCATCCGGCGGCCGCCTACTTCCTGCGCCGGCTCGCGTCGTTCAGCCGCCTGATCTTGTTCGACAAGCGCGGCAGCGGGCTGTCGGATGCGGTCCCCGACACGCAGACGCTCGAGGAGCGGATGGACGACGTGCTCGCGGTGATGGATGCGGTCGGGTCCGAGCGCGCTGTCCTGTTCGGCCCGTCGGAGGGCGGCCCGATGGCGGCGCTGTTCGCGGCCACCTACCCGGAGCGATGCGTGAGCCTGGTGCTGTACGGCGCCTGCGCGCGCTGGCTGGAGGCCGACGACTATCCCGAGGGGCGGCCGGCGGCGCTGGTCGCGGCCTACGGGCAGCGGTGGATCGAGGGCTGGGGCTCTGGCGCGTCGCTGTCGGTGCTCGCGCCGACGCTCGCCCATGACGAGGGCTTTCGCCGCTGGTGGGGCCGGTTCGAGCGCCACTCGGTGCGCCCCGGGATGGTCAAGCCGATCATCGAGACGATCAACGCGCTCGACATCCGTGCGGTGTTGCCCGCGATCAAGGTGCCCACGCTGATCATGCACCGCCGCAGCGACCGGCTGATCGACGTGGCCAACGCGCGCTACCTGGCCGGACAGATCGAGGGCGCCCGGTACCTGGAGCTGCCCGGGGAGGACCACATCTGGTTCACCGGTGACGCCGACGCGCTGCTCGACGAGATCGAGGAGTTCGTCACCGGCGCGCGCGGCACCCACGACCCTGACCGGGTGCTGGCGACCGTGATGTTCACCGACATCGTCCGCTCGACCGAGCATGCGGCGAGGCTCGGCGACCGCCGCTGGCACGACCTGATCTCAGACCACGATCAGCGCGTCGGGCGGCAGATCGCGGTGTACCGAGGGCGCACGATCCGCAGCACCGGCGACGGCGTGTTCGCGTCGTTCGACGGGCCGGCCCGCGCAATCCGCTGCGCGCTGTCGCTGGTCGACGTGGCGCGCACCCTCGACGTCGACATCCGCGCCGGACTGCACACCGGGGAGTGCGAGCTCGCCGGGGACGACCTGGCCGGGGTCACGGTCCACATCGGGGCGCGGATCGCCGACCTCGCCGAGGCCCGCCAGGTGCTGGTGTCGGGCACCGTGCGCGATCTCGTGGTCGGGTCGAACATCGGCTTTCAGTTCCGCGGCACCGAGGCGCTACAGGGCGTCCCGGGCGAATGGCGCGTGTTCAAGGTCGACGGCCTGGGACGCGGCGCGGCGGGCCGCTAGGGACCGCCGCACCACGTACAGCCTCTGCGTTCAGGCCGCCGCCGCAACCTCGGCGCGCTCGAGCACGAGCTCGCCGTCGGCCGCGTCGACCTTCACCGTGTCGCCGGGCACGAACCGCCCCTCGAGCATCGCCAGCGCCAGCTGGTCGACGAGGCGCTTCTGGATCACCCGCTTGAGCGGGCGGGCCCCGTACGTGGGGTCGTAACCCAGGTTGCCCAGCAGCGTCCTGGCCGCGTCGGTCAGCTGGACCTCGATGTCGCGCTCGCGCACCCGCTTGATCAGACGCTCGACCTGCAGGTCGACGATCTCGCCGATCTGCTCCCGCGACAGCGGCTCGAACTCGACGATGTCGTCGAGGCGGTTGATGAACTCGGGCCGGAAGTGGGCCTCGAGTCCGGCCTGGCCGCCCGGGATGTTCGAGGTCATGATCAGCACGGTGTTCTTGAACGACACCGTCCGCCCCTGTCCGTCGGTCAGGCGCCCGTCGTCCATCACCTGCAGCAGCGCGTTGAACACGTCGGGGTGAGCCTTCTCGATCTCGTCGAGCAACACCACCGAGTAGGGCCGTCGGCGCACCGCCTCGGTCAGCTGCCCGCCCTCCTCGTAGCCGACGTAGCCCGGAGGCGCGCCGACCAGTCGCGACACGGAGTGCTTCTCCATGTACTCGGACATGTCGATCCGCACGATCGCGTCCTGGGTGTCGAACATGAACTCGGCCAGCGCCCGCGCCAGCTCGGTCTTGCCGACGCCGGTGGGGCCGAGGAACAGGAACGTGCCGATCGGACGGTCGGGGTCCTGCAGGCCGGCCCGCGAGCGCCGGAGCGCCGACGACACGGCCTCGACCGCCTCGTCCTGGCCGACAACGCGCCGGTGCAGCCGCTCCTCCATCTGCACGAGCTTCTCGATCTCGCCCTCCATCAGGCGCGTGACCGGGATCCCGGTCCACTTGGCGACGACCTCGGCGACGTCCTCAGAGTCGACGACGTCCTTTAGGAACTTGGCGGCGGGGGCGGCCCCCGAGGCCTCGGCCGACTCGGCCGCCTCCAGCTGCTTGGTCAGCTCGGGGATCGTCCCGTACTGGAGCTCGGCCGCGCGGCCCAGGTCGGCCTCGCGCTGAGCGCGCTCGAGTTCGGTCTTGGCCTGATCGAGCTGCTCCTGCAGCGTGGCCACGGCGCCGACGGTCTCCTTCTCGCGTTGCCACTCTGCGTGCATGCCGGCGGAGCGCTCGCGCTCCTCGGCGAGCGTGCGCTCGAGCTGCTCGCGGCGGGCGGTGGTGCCCGCGTCGTCGTCGTCGCCCAGCGACTGCAGCTCGATCTCCAGCTGCATGATGTGCCGGTCGACCTCGTCGATCTCGGTCGGCTTGGAGTCGATCTCCATCCGGATCCGCGAGGCGGCCTCGTCGACGAGGTCGATCGCCTTGTCGGGAAGGAACCGGTCGGCGATGTAACGGTGGCTCAGCGTGGCCGCGGCGACCAGCGCGGAGTCCTGGATGCGTACGCCGTGGTGGACCTGGTAGCGCTCCTTGAGTCCGCGCAGGATCGCGATCGTGTCCTCGAGGCTCGGCTCGCCGACGTAGACGGGCTGGAAGCGGCGCTCCAGCGCGGCGTCCTTCTCGATGTGCTTGCGGTACTCGTCGAGCGTGGTCGCGCCGATCGCCCGCAGCTCGCCGCGGGCCAGCATCGGCTTGAGCATGTTGCCCGCGTCGATCGCGCCCTCCGCCGCGCCCGCGCCGACGATCGTGTGTAGCTCGTCGATGAACACGACGATCTGCCCCTTGGCGTCGGCGATCTCCTTCAGCACCGCCTTCAAGCGGTCCTCGAACTCACCGCGGTACTTCGAGCCCGCGACCATCGCGCCGATGTCCAGCGAGATCAGCCGGCGGTCGCGCAGGCCCTCGGGGACGTCGCCGTCGACGATCCGCTGGGCCAGCCCCTCGACGATCGCGGTCTTGCCGACGCCGGGCTCGCCGATCAGCACCGGGTTGTTCTTGGTCCGGCGGCTCAGGACCTGGATCACGCGGCGGATCTCGTCGTCGCGGCCGATCACCGGGTCGAGCTTGCCCTGGGAGGCGGCGTCAGTGAGGTCGCGTCCGAAGCGCTCCAGCGCCTGGAACTTGTCCTCGGGGTTCTGGTCGGTCACCTTGTGGCTGCCGCGAACCTCGCTCAGCGCCTTGAGCAGCTCGTCGCGCGAGGCGCCGACGCCGCGCAGCGCGTCACCGGCCTTGCCAGGGTGCGCCGCGATCGCGAGCATCAGGTGCTCGGTGGAGACGTAGTCGTCCGACAGCTCGCGCATCTCGCTCTCGGCGGTGCGCAGGATCTGCACCAGCTCGCTGGAGCCGCCGGCGGGGTCGGGCTGCGCGGAGCCGCTCAGCGTGGGCAGCGCGTCGAGCGCGCCCGACAGCGACTGGCGAACCGACGCCGGGTCGACGCCGAGCTTGCGCAGCACTGGAACGACGATGCCGCCGTCCTGTTCGAGCAGCACCGCGAGCAGGTGCTCGGGCGTGGTCTGCGGGTTGCGGCGCTCGTCGGCAAGCTGCTGCGCGGCCTGGATCGCCTCCTGTGACTTGATCGTGAATCGGTCAGGTTGCATGGGGTGTCTCGGTCCTCGTGGCTCGGGTCAGAGAAATCTAAGTCGGTATGACTTAGATTATGACACGCCTGGGCGGAAATTCCAGGGGGAGTTTTCCTGGGTCAGCTGATCGACAGCGTCTTGCCCGAGGTGTGGCGCACGACGTGGGTGCCGGAGCCGTAGATCACGCCGGTGACCGTGATCTGCACCGAGCGGTGGTGCGACAGCTCCGAGTGGATCCCCGGCAGCGCCTTGGCGCTGAGCGGGACTGCCACCGTGACCTTGCCTGCCGCCGGCAGCGCCGCGATGTGGGACGAGCTCTTCAGCGGCTTGGAGTCGCCGATCTTGATCTGGGCCACGGCGCCGGCGCGGCAGGCCGCGGTGCAGGACACCGTGGCCAGGATCGCCCTGCGCTTGAGCACGTGCTGGGCCTGGGGCAACGACAGCGACACGTTCGGAGGCGTCAGCGCCACCGCGGCTGCCGCGAAGCCCGACAGGTTCACGCTGCCCCATCCCGAGGCGCGGTCGTAGCCCGAGCCGGCGGTGCAGCAGCCCAGCGGCGTGTGGGTGGCGCGGATGAACGGGCCGACGTCGTTGCCGAACTGGAGCACGTCGGAGAACACGGCCCCGCGCAGCTTCGCGTTGTGGCCCAACTGGTAGAGCAGCGGATTGACTAAGCCCAGGTCGGGGCGGCCGTTGCGCCCCAGCTGTTGGTCGACGAGCGCGAGCCCGCCCGCCAGCAGCGGCGTTGCCGCGCTGGTGCCGCCGACCGTCTGCCAGGGATTCGGGGTGGCGTTGGTGACGCAGTCTCCGGTGGCCGAGCAATACACCGCGTAGCCCGGGACGATGTCGGCGAGCATCGACACGTCCGGCACGGCGCGAGCGTTGTGCTTGACCGTTCCCTTCTGGTAGGAGGGCCGGTCAAACAGCGCGCTGGAGCCGCCGCCCCCGGCTGCGCCCGGCTGCAGCGAGGTGTCGTTCCACACCACCTGATGCGTGATCCGGTTGGCGGAGTCGAGCTCCAGGTTGGTGCCGCCGACGCCGGTAACCCAGGGCGACGAGGCCGGATAGTTGACCCCGAGGCGGTCGATCGGCAGGTTGTTGAGGCCGACGCAGTCCGCGGAGCCCTGGTCGCCGCTCGAGGACAGGAACGTGATCCCGCTCGAGGCGGCCATCTGCAGCGCGCCTTCGACCGACCGCACGCCCTTGGAGCCGACCGCCAGGTTCACGTCGGCCTCGCACAGACCCAGCGACGCCGAGATCACCTGCGGCTTGAAGCCGTGGTTCTGGAGCGGAGCGGTCAGCGCCTTGAGTGTGTCGGCGGCGCTCGCCTTGGTCTCGTAGACGTCGATCGCCTCGAGGTCGGGCGCGGCGGCGTCGAGCACCTCGAGGTCGAGCGTCGACTCGCCGCCCGGGGAGAGCTGATGCTTGATCCCGACCCCGAAGCCGTTGAGCCGGGGCACGTCGAGGCCGAAGCACTGGGCGAACGCGTTGATGTCGGAGTCGCGGAAGCCGTCGATCTCGATCAGCGCGACCCGCTCGCCCTGCCCGCGGATGTTCGCGGCGTACAGGGACGACAAGCCGTAGGCGGTCTGGTACTGGTTGGGCACGAAGCCACCCGAGCCGACGCCGGCCGGGCAGCCGGCGGGAACGCCGGTCAACGGGAACGCCGAGCTTGGCTGCGCGGCCGCCGTGTGGGCGTGGGCGGGCGTGCTGGCCGCTACCGGGGCGGCGGCCCGCGAACCGAGCCGCCGGGTGTCGAGCCCGACCACGCCGGTCACCAGCCCCCGCAGGCCGGCGGGCACGCGGGCGGCGGAGGTGGGGGCGACGAACCGGGCCTCGCGCGCGGAGCGATAGGTGGCCAGCGGGGTGGAGAACAGCCGCGTGGCCAACTGCGCGCTGACCGTGGCGTCGGCGAACAGCCCGGTCGCGTCGAGCTTGACGTCGGTGGCTCCGGCCGAGCGCAGGTACCGGACGACGCGGTCGCGGGTGGCGGGATCGGCGCCGAACCGCCGGGCCAGCTCGGGGATCGACCGGTAGTGGCCGTAGGCTGGCGAGCCGGGGGTGCTCACCGACGTGGCAAGGCGCTCCAGGCCGGCCAGATCGGCCTTCAGCGGGAGCACCAGCTGCAGCTGCGCGGCGGCCGGGGCGGCGCCCACACGGGTCGTGCGCGCGCTCGGTCCCGAGGCGATCGCGGCCGGCGCGCAAAACGCCAGCACAGCGGCCACGCACCCGCAAGTTGCCCAGAAACGCATGCGCCGGATCGTTGCACACGTGACGCCGCCAACCGCCCGGACCGCAGGCGCGGCGCCGCGCGGGCGCTCACTCGACGGGACGCTCGACCGGGATCTTGAAGCTCTTCACGTCGGCCACTCGGACGATCTCGCCGCCCTTGGCGTACGGCACGACCTCGGCCCGGAGCTCGCGGCGGAGCTGCTCGAGCCGGTCGACCTCGGCCTTGAGCTCGGCAGCGCGCTTCTCGAGCGCCTTGACCTTGCGGCTCATCGAATCGAGCTGGGTCTCCAGCTCGAGCACGCGCTCGACGCCCGCGAGGTTCATCCCGAGCTCAGCCGTCATCTCCTGGATGCGCCGGAGCTTCTCGACGTCCTTGTGGGAGTACAGGCGCGTGCCCTTGGGCGAGCGCTGTGGCTCGATCAGGCCGCGGGCCTCGTACATGCGGAGCGTCTGCGGGTGCATGGCGGCGAGCTCGGCCGCGACCGAAATCATGAACACGCCGCGGTCCGAGGAGACCTGGACGGTCGTGGTGGTGCGCGTCCGCCTGACCGCCATCACGCCTCCTTGCCGGCCGTGCTGGGGGCGCCCGCGTCCTCGAACAGCTTCGCCCGCGGGTCTCCGTTGATCACGTCGGAGAGCCGGTCGACGGCCTCCTCCTGCTCGGGCGAGAGCTTCGACGGAACGTCGATCAGGAAGCGGTAGCGGATGTCGCCGTTGCCCTTGCCGCCGAGCCGGGCTGGGCCCTCGCCGCGCAACCGCTGCACGGTCCCGTGCTTGGTGCCGGCGGACACGCGCAGCCGCTTGGTGCCGTTCAGGGTGGGGACCTCGACGACCGCGCCGCGGATCGCCTCGGGGATCGTCAGCGGGACCTCGACCTCGAGGTTCTCGCCGACCCGCTTGAACACCGGCGAATCGCTCACGCGCGTGATCACGTACAGATCGCCCGCCTCCGCGCCCCGAAGCCCCGCCTCGCCCTTGCCGGCGAGCCGGACCCGGCTGCCATCGTGGACGCCGGCCGGGATGTTGGCGCGCAGCTTGCGGACGCTGCGCTGGGCGCCGCTGCCGCCGCACGTGGGGCAGGGATCCTCGATCACGGTGCCGGTGCCGTGGCAGTTCGAGCAAGGCTGGGTGATCGAGAAGATCCCCTGGCTCTGGGCCTCGACGCCGCGCCCCTCGCAGACCGGGCAGACCTTGGGCGTGGTGCCGGGCTTGGCACCGGTGCCGCGACACGTCGGACAGGGCGTCGAGGTCGGCACCGCCAGCGAGACCTGCGCGCCGTTGACGGCCTGGTCGAACGTCAGGGAGACCTCGGTCTCGAGGTCGCGGCCGGGCTGCGGGGGACGCCCGCTGCGCACGTCGCCGCGACCGCCGCGACCGGTCTGGCCCGAGTTGCCGAACAGGTTCGAGAGCATGTCGCCGAAGTTGCCGGTGAACTGGCCGGGGTCAAAGCCGCCGCCGGGCGACCCGCCGCCGCCGAAGCCGAACGGGTTGGGCCGGTCGTAGGCCTTGCGCTTCTCGGGGTCCGAGAGCACGTCGTGGGCCTGGGAGATCTCCTTGAAGCGCTCCTCGGCCTTCTTGTCACCCGCGTTGCGGTCCGGGTGGTACTTGCGCGCCAGCTTGCGGTAGGCCTTCTTGATCTCCTCGTCGGAGGCGTTCTTGCCCACCCCGAGGGTCTTGTAGTAGTCCGGTCTATCGGCCACCGTCGTGCTCCCCACCGTGGGTTCGGGCGCGCCGAGAGTGGTCTCGGGCGAGTGGATGGCAAGGACGCAGGAGGCGACGCGCAGCAGCGCTGCGCGAGCCGACGAGGACGACGCCAGACGCCGCCCGAGGTCGCTCGAATGCGTCGGAATTCACGGTGGGGAGCACGTCAAGCTCCTTTCAGCCTGCCACGACCACGCGCGCAGGCCTGATCACGAACTCGCCCAGCACGTATCCGCGCTGGTAGACCTCGACGATCGTCCCCGGCTCGGCGCCCTCCACGGGCTGCTGGGCGATCGCCTCGTGGCGCTGGGGGTCGAACTGCTCGCCCTCGGGCGAGAACCGCTCGATCCCGGCGCGCGAGAGCGCGGCGACCACGTCGGCGTGCACGAGCTTGATCCCGGACACGAGGTTCGCGGACCCGTCCTCGGAGTGCGTCTCGATCGCCTCAACCGCGCGGTCGAGGTTGTCGACCGCCGGCAGCAGCTCGCGCGCGAGCTTGGCGATGCCGCGCTCCTGCGCCGCCGCCGTCTCGCGGGCGGCCCGCTTGCGGTAGTTCTCGAAGTCCGCCTTGGACCGCTGCGCGAGCTCGAGGTACTGGTCGGCCTTCTCCGCCTTGGCCACGAGCTGCTCGAGATCGCGCTCGCATGCCTCCTCGGGGGAGGGCTCGGCCGAGGCCTCCTTGGGGGAGGGCTCGGCCGCGTCCTGGACACTGGGCGCGGCCTGGCCATTCTCCCGGGGATCGTCGTCGTCGGGCCCGGCGGGCGCCGGGGCGGCCCGCTGCGCCACCGGCGCCCCGGGCTCGCCCGGCGGGAACCCCGGGGCGTATGGCTTGCGGTTCGAGTCCATGGCTTACTTGCCCTCGTCGACAACCTCGGCGTCGACGACGTCCTCCTCGGACTCGGCGCCGGCACCGTTGGTCGAGGCGCTCGCGCCCTCGCCGTCCTGAGCGGACTGCTCTTGCGCGCGCTGGTACATCGCCTCCGAGATCTTGTGGAAGGCGGCGTTCAGCGCCTCGGTCTTGGAGTTGATCTCCGCCGCGTCCTCCGAGGTCAGCGACTCGCGGACCTCCTTGATCGCGGCCTCGATCTCGTCCTTGGAGCTCGCGTCGACGGCGTCGCCCAGCTCCTTGAGCTGGCGGTCGGCCTGGTAGGCGGCGTTCTCGCCGTTGTTGCGGGCCTCGGCCAGCTCGCGCTGGCGACGGTCGTCCTCGGCGTGCGACTCGGCGTCGGACACCATCCGCTTGATCTCGTCATCGGACAGCCCAGAGCCGGCCCGGATCTCGATCTTCTGCTCCTTGCCGGTGCCGAGGTCCTTGGCGGAGACATTGAGGATGCCGTTGGCGTCGATGTCGAACGCGACCTCGATCTGCGGGATGCCGCGCGGAGCCGGCGGGATGCCGGTCAGCTGGAACTTGCCCAGCGACTTGTTGTAGGTGGCCATCTCGCGCTCGCCCTGCAGCACGTGGATCTCCACCGACGGCTGGTTGTCCTCGGCCGTCGAGAAGACCTCCGACTTGCGGGTCGGGATCGTCGTGTTGCGCTCGATCAGCTTGGTCATGACGCCGCCCTTGGTCTCGATCCCCAGCGTCAGCGGGGTCACGTCCAGCAGCAGCACGTCCTTGACGTCACCGGCCAGCACGCCGGCCTGGATCGCCGCGCCGACCGCAACCACCTCGTCGGGGTTGACGCCGCGGTGCGGGTCCTTACCGGTCAGCTCCTTGACCTTCTCCTGGACGGACGGCATGCGGGTCATGCCGCCCACGAGCACCACGTGGTCGATGGTCGAGGCGCCCTTGTCCTTGGCGTCGTCGAGCGCCTGGCGCACGGGCGCGACCGTGCGGTCGAGCAGCTCCGAGGTCAGCTCGGTGAGCTTGGCTCGGGTCAGCCGGGTGTCGAGGTGCTTGGGGCCGCTGGCGTCAGCGGTGATGAACGGCAGGTTGATCTGCGTCTCCTGCGTGGTGGAGAGCTCGATCTTGGCCTTCTCGGCGGCCTCGTAGAGGCGCTGGAGGGCCATCGGGTCGGCCGAGAGGTCGATGCCCTGCGACTTCTTGAACTCCGAGACGAGCCAGTCGACGATCGCCTTGTCGAAGTTGTCGCCACCGAGGTGGTTGTCGCCCGAGGTCGCCTTGACCTCGAACACGCCGTCGCCGATCTCCAGCACGGACACGTCGAACGTGCCGCCGCCGAGGTCGAACACCAGGATCGTCTGGTCGGACTCCTTGTCGAGGCCGTAGGCCAGCGAGGCCGCGGTCGGCTCGTTGATGATCCGCTTGACGTCGAGTCCAGCGATCCTGCCGGCGTCCTTGGTCGCCTGGCGCTGGTCGTCGTTGAAGTACGCGGGGACGGTGATGACCGCGCTGTCGACGGTCTCGCCCAGGTACGCCTCGGCGTCGGTCTTCAGCTTCTGGAGGATCATCGCGCTGATCTCCGGCGGCGAGTACTCGTTGCCGCCGGCCTCGACGCGCGCGTCGCCGCCGGAACCGGAGACGACCTTGTACGGGACGATCGACTCCTCCTCGCGGACCTCGGCCTCCTTGCGGCCCATGAACCGCTTGATCGAGAAGACCGTGTTCTGCGGGTTGGTCACCGCCTGGCGCTTGGCCACGGTGCCCACCAGGCGCTCGCCCGACTGCGCAAACGCCACTACCGACGGGGTCGTCCGACCGCCCTCGGCGTTTTCGATGACCGTCGGCTCGCCACCCTCGAGCACAGCCATGCACGAGTTAGTCGTTCCGAGGTCGATTCCAATCGTCTTTCCCATCTGTATTCTGCTCCCTTACGTTCGCGAAAATCTAAGCGAGAGCGTAGCAGATCTGTAGCGAGCGTCAGCGAGAGGTCCCCGGTCCGCGGGGGTGCACAACACGTCAAATCCGGCGCGAAGCTCGAGGCTTGCCGTGTGGAGCACGTATACGGTGCATAGCACGTCAAGGCTCCGGATCCCGGGCGGATTTGTCGTGTTATGCACCCTCACCGACCATTCGTCCCGGACCCCAGGAACCCCTCGGCGCTCGGGCACATCCGCCGCACCGCGCAGTTCCGGCAGTTCGGCCGCCGCGCGTGACACGTCCGGCGCCCGTGGCGCAGCAGGTTCAGGTGCAGCTCGAGCTCCTCGCCCGGCGGCGTGATCGCGAGCATCGTGTCGTGGAGCTCCTCGAACGGGGCCCCGGGGCGGAACATGCCCAGGCGCGCTCCCACGCGCGAGACATGTGTGTCCACCGGGATGTCGCGCATCCCCAGCGCGAACAGCAGCACGCACGCGGCGGTCTTACGGCCGACCCCGGGCAGCGATGTGAGGTACGCCTGGGCCTCGGGGACGCTCAGGTCCGGCAGCCAGTCGAGCGACAGCTCCCCGCCGGGGGCGGTGTCGGTGATCGCCCGCAGGATCGACTTGATCCGGGCCGACTTGACCTTCGAGATCCCACCGGGCCGGATCGCCTCCTCGATCTCGTCGACCGGCGCGTCGCGGATCGCGGCCCAGGTGTCGTCCGGGAAGCGCTCGCGCAGCGCTAGGTAGGCGACGTCCCGGTTGCGGTCGTTGGTCGACTGCGACAGCACGGTCAGGACCAGCTCCGCGATCGGGTGCCGGTGCGGCTGCGCCTGCGGGATCCCATAGACCAGCCGGAGCCGGTCGCGGACCGCGCGCACCCGGCGCGGAGGCGGCTGCTTCCAGTCGCGCTTGCGGGGACTCATTCGAGCGCCGCCCACCGCTCGCAGGCGCGCGCCCCCGCTTCGACGGCGCCGGGCAGCGCCGCGGCCACCGCCGCCGGCGAGAACCCGCCGTCGGCCAGGCCGGCCAGCAACGTGCCGGTGAGCACGTCCCCGGCGCCGATCGTGCTGATCACGTCAGCTCGCACCCCCGGGACGTCGGCGCGCGCCTCGCCCCGCAGGATCGCCCCCTCGCGACCGAGCGTGATCACCGCGGTCCGGGCGCCGGCTTGGACCAAGGCCGCCGCTGCGCGGTCGGGATCGGCCTCGCCGGTCATCAGCGCCGCCTCCTCCTCGTTGGCGCGGACCAGCAGCGCCCCCGGCACGCACGCGTTCACGGCGTCCGCGGCGCTCGCGGGCGAGCCCCAACGGTGCAGCCGAATGTTCGGGTCGACGATCACCGGTCGGGCGGTCGCCCGCGCTGCCTGCACCGCCCGCATCGTGACCGAGCGCTCCTGCGCCCCGACCAGCGTGTTCGAGCTGACGAACAGCGCCGCGGATTCGACGACGGCGCCCGCCACGTCGTCGCCCACCGCGGCCACGACGGTCGGCAGCGGCTGCCCGTAGACCTCGTAGGTCGGCTCCCCGTCCGCGTCCACGCTCGCCACTGCCAGCGGCGTCCGAGAGCCGTCGATGAGCGCGAACCGCGACACGTCGACGCCCTCCTCGCGCAGCCGATCCAGCAACCAGCGGCCCCAGCTGTCGTCGCCCGCACCCCCGGCGAGCGCCACCGGCGCCCCGCAGCGGGCGGCCGCGACCGCGACGTTGGCGACCACGCCACCCAGGTGGGGTGAGAACGAGTCAGCCTGCGCGAGATCCTCGATCGGGCGCTCGCAGATCAGGTCGACCAGAGCCTCGCCGAGACACAGGGTCCGGGCTCGATCGCCGTTCGTGCTCACGCGCGAGGACGTTATCCTCGGCTGGGGTTGAGCGTCGACGAGCATACGATCGAACTCGCCGGATCGCCCGCCTTCTACCGAACCGCCACCGGTCCCGGCGCTCCGGTCCTCTACGTGCACGGCGTGCCGACAAGCTCCGATGACTGGATCCCGTTCCTCGAGCGGACGGGAGGGATCGCTCCGGACCTGATCGGCTTCGGTCGCTCGGGCAAGGCCGGCAACCTCGACTACTCGGTCGGGGGGATCTCGGATTTCCTGGCGCGGCTGCTGGCCGAGCTCGACGTCGGCCCGGTGCGGCTGGTCGTGCACGACTGGGGCGCGCCGATCGGCTTGGCGTTCGCCCAGCGCAGCCCCGAGCGGGTCGAGCGGATCGTGATCATCGACGGAGTCCCGATGTTCCCGGCCGACGGCGTCCACTGGCACCTAGCCGCGCGAATGTGGGAGCGGCCGCTGATCGGCGAGCTGGTGATGGGCGCGATCACCAAGCGGATGCTCGGCCGGACCCTGCGCGACGGCGGCACGCGCCCGGACGCGTGGACCTCCGAGCGGGTCTCCGCGATCTGGGACCAGTTCGACCAGGGCACCCAGCGGGCGATCCTCAGGCTGACCCGCTCGGCCACCCTGGACGAGCTCGCCGCGGCCGGTTCGGGGCTAGGCACGCTGACCGCGCCCGCGTTGGTGCTGTGGGGCGAACAGGACCCGTGGCTCGACATCGGCATCGGCACCGCGTACGCCGAGGTGCTGCCCCGCGCCGAGCTCGATCGGGTCTCCGACGCGGGTCACTGGCCGTGGATGGACCAGCCCCAGGTGGTCGATCGCGTGGCGACGTTCCTGGAGGCGCGGGCGTGAGCCCATCGCCCAGCACGGTCGTGGATCGCCGGCAGCTTCGCAGGCCGACGTTTGCCCGCGGCACCCGCCGACCCGCGTGGTTGGATCCGAAGCGGGCGGCCCCGACCGTGGTGGCGGCGCTGTTCGCGATCGCCTACGTGATCGTGTCGCCGCCGAGCCTCGACCTGGCGGCCCACCTGCTGCGGGCCAAGCTGTTCTCCGCCGAGGGCTTCGGGGTGTGGAACAACTGGTGGTACGGGGGTCATCACGTCCCCGGCTACAGCGTGCTGTTCCCGCCGATCGCGGCCGCGCTGACCCCACAGGTCGCGGCCGGACTGGCGGCGTGCGCGAGCGCGACGCTGTTCGAGATCCTGGCCCGCGACCAGTTCGGCGAGGACGCCTGGCTGGGCGCCCTGTGGTTCGGCGCCGGGACCGCCACGAACCTGTTCACCGGCCGGTTGACGTTCGCGTTCGGGCTGCTGCCCGCGATCGCCAGCGCGCTCGCGCTGAGCCGGCGAAGAACGGGCACGGCGGTCGTGTTCGGAGTGCTGACCGCCCTGGCCAGCCCGGTGGCCGCGCTGTTCGCGGCGCTGGCCGCGGCGGCGTTCGCGATCGGCCGCTACGTCGACGCGCGCCGGCTCAGGGCGGCGCTGCCGGGGATCGCCGTGATCGCCGCCTCGCTGGTGCCCGTGGGGCTGCTGTCGTTCGCGTTTCCCGAGGGTGGCAGTGAGCCGTTCACCTGGGCCACGTTATGGCCGATTCCGGCGATCTCGCTGGTCGCGCTGGTGGTCCTGATCCCGCGGCGAGAGGTGACGCTGATCGCGGGGATCGCGCTGTACGCGGTGGGGTGCATCGCCGCGTTCAAGGTGGCCACTCCGGTGGGCAGCAACGCCGCCCGGCTGGGTCCGCTGATGGCCGGGCCGCTGACGGCGCTGCTGTGGTACCGGCGCCACGTGGTGTGGCTGGCGATCGTGGCGCTCCCGCTCCTGTACTTCCAGTGGCAGGCGCCGATCCGCGACGTCCGCACCTCGGCCGGAGACCCGTCGGTCAAGGCCTCCTACTACCAGCCGCTGTTGGACTTCCTCGAGGCCCAGAAGGGCCCGCCGTTCAGGGTCGAGATCCCGTTCACGCGGTTCCACTGGGAGGCCTACGAGGTCGCGCCGCGGTTCCCGCTAGCGCGAGGCTGGGAGCGCCAGTTGGACATCAAATACAACAGCCTGTTCTACGACCACACGCTGACTCCGGCGACCTACGACGTCTGGCTGCACAAGCTCGCGGTGCGCTTCGTGGCCGTCTCGGACGCCGACCTGGACTACTCGGCGCACGAGGAGACGGCGCTGATCGACCGCGGGCTGCCGTACCTGAAGCTGGTGTTCGAGAGCCGCGACTGGCACGTGTACGCGGTCCAGGACCCGACGCCGATCGCCCAGGGGGCAGCCTCTCTGCACTCGTTAGGGCCGAGCTCGCTGACGCTTGCAGCCAGCCGCCCCGGCACCGTCCGCCTCAGGGTCCGGTTCACGCCCTATTGGGCGCTGGGCAAGGGATCGGGCTGCGTGGTCGACGACAACGGCTTCACGACGCTCCGGCTGCGGCGAGCCGGCCCTGTAACACTCGTTACAAGGTTCTCGCTGGGGCGGATCGGGGCCACCTCGCCACGATGTAACTGAGCCTTAACGGGTAGGTCTACCGATGAGGATCACGAACGTCCCGGTATGACATATCGCACACTCGGCCAAACTTCCGTGGGCGGTAGCATCAGAGTTTCCGCCATGAGACGCCGTCTGCGAATGATCGAGTCCCGGGTTCTTCCTCACGGTTGGAAGGACATGCTGCGGCAGCTCATGATGTTCGTCGGCGCATACGTGCTCTACCAGCTGGTCCGCGGCCTGATCGACAGCGGCAGCGGCTACAAGCCGTTCGGCGACGCCACGCGGATCATCGACATCGAGCGGTTCCTGCACATCTTCGCCGAGCCCAGCATCCAGGCGTGGGCGCTGAACAAGCACCTGCTGATGGACGTGGCCGACTGGACGTATCTGAACGCCCACTATTTCGTCACGTTCGGCGCGCTGGTGTTCATCTACCTGCGGCGCAACGACTCCTTCTACTTCGTGCGCAACATGTTCGTGATGGCGATGGGGATCGCGCTGATCGGCTACTGGCTGTATCCGACGGCCCCGCCGCGGCTGCTGCCCGAATGGGGCTTCACCGACTCGATCTCCCAGTTTTTGGGTGGCTACGTGGACTACGGCCCGGGCAAGGGCCTGCTGAACTTCTACGCCGCCGTGCCCTCGATGCACGTCTGCTTCGCGGTGATGATCGGACTGCCGATGATCCGGCTGGTCCGCCACTGGCCGGCCAAGGTGGCCTGGGGCCTGTACCCGCTGTGGATCACGTTCGTGGTCGTCGCCACCGGCAACCACTACTTCACCGACGTGTTCCTCGGCTGCGTCACCGCGGGGATCTCGGCGCTGCTGGCCAAGCAGCTGCTCGCCCGCGCCAGGCCCGATGTCTGGGCCTTCGGTCACGCTACGGCTTGAGACTCCTTCTGACCGCTGCGCCCAACGGCTGAGTACAGTCTTTCGGAGCACTAGAGTGCACCGGGCCGCCGGGCAGCACCCGGTGCCTGTCTCCAATGCCTGACCAGCAGACCAAGCCACCCCAGGCGCGGGCGGACCGCTCTGATCGGCCTCGCGTCCGGTTCAACGGCGCGAATACGCCGGCGGTCGTCCGCGAGCGCCTGATCGAGTCGCGACTGACCCCGAACGCGATCTCGCTGACCGGCTTCGCGCTCAACCTGGTCGCCGCCGGACTGGTCGTGGGCCGCTACTTCTTCCTCGCCGGGATCGCGTTCATCGTCGGCTCGATCATGGACACGCTCGACGGCCGCTACTCGCGGATGTCGGGCAAGGGCACGCCGTTCGGGGCGTTTTTGGACTCGACCCTGGACCGCCTGGAGGAGGGGATCGTGCTGATCGCGGTCGGCGCCTACTTCGCCGCGCGGGACAACGAGGTGGCGGCGGCGGCGACGGTTGCGGCGGTGCTGGGATCGCTGATGGTGTCCTACACCCGCGCCCGCGCCGAGGCGCTCGGCGTGGAGTGCAAGGTGGGCCTGGCCACGCGCCCGGTCCGCGTGGTGATCCTGTCGGCGGGCCTGGTGTTCGCAAAGGGCGCGTCGATCGGCAATTTCGAACTCCTGGCGCCCGCCGTGTACGTGCTCGCAGCGCTCACGGTGTTGACGGTGCTGCAGCGGATCTTCCACGTCCGCAAGCAGCTCGCCACGGCGCCGCAGGGTCTGTAGGGAAGCGCAGTAATTTCGCTACGGGCCCTTGGATGTAACAAAGCGAACCGCGCGGCCTACGTTTGAACGGGACGGGTGCGCAGCGGTTCGCCGCTCACAGTCATCTTCGAAAAGGGAAAGCTTTCAGAACATTGAGCATTGCCAACGGCTCAACCAACGGCTCCGCCCGCCATCAGCAGGACAAGGTGCGGGTGGCCATCATCGGCGTGGGTAACTGCGCCAACTCGTTCGTGCAGGGCGTGCACTATTACCGCGACACCGACCCCAACGAGTCGGTACCGGGGCTGATGCACGTCGACCTGGGCGGCTACCACGTCTCAGACATCGAGTTCTCCGCCGCCTTCGACATCGACGTCGACAAGGTCGGCAAGGACCTCTCCGAGGCGATCTGGTCCGGTCAGAACAACACGATCAAGTTCACCGACGTGATCCCCAAGCTGGGCGTCGAGGTCCAGCGCGGCATGACCCACGACGGCCTCGGCAAGTACCTCAAGGAGAAGATCACCAAGGCGCCCGGCCCCACGGCCGACATCGTCGAGATCCTCAAGCAGACCCGGACCGACGTGGTCGTCTCCTACCTGCCGGTCGGCTCCGAGCAGGCCACCAAGTGGTACGTCGAGCAGATCCTCGAGGCGGGCTGCGGGTTCGTCAACTGCATCCCGGTGTTCATCGCCCGCGAGGACTACTGGAACAAGCGCTTCAAAAAGGCCGGCCTGCCGATCGTCGGCGACGACATCAAGTCGCAGGTCGGCGCCACGATCGTCCACCGCTCGCTGGCGCGGCTGTTCCACGACCGCGGCGTCAAGTTGATGCGCACCTCGCAGCTCAACGTCGGCGGCAACATGGACTTCTACAACATGCTCGAGCGCGAGCGCCTGGAGTCCAAGAAGATCTCCAAGACCAACGCCGTGACCTCGATCATGGGCCACACGCTGCCCGCCGACGACGTCCACGTGGGCCCCTCGGACTACGTGCCGTGGCTGACGGACCGCAAGTGGGCGCACATCCGGCTCGAGGGCCAGGCGTTCGGCGACGTGCCGCTGATGGCCGAGCTCAAGCTCGAGGTGTGGGACTCGCCGAACTCGGCGGGGATCGTCACCGACGCGGTCCGCTGCTGCAAGCTGGCGCTGAACAACGGCCTGTCGGGCCAGCTCGACGGCCCCAGCTCGTACCTGATGAAGTCGCCGATGCACCAGCGTCCGGACTCCGAGGCCCGCGAGCTCACCGACAAGTTCATCGAGAAGTACTCGCGCGAGCCGATCGTCAAGGCCAGCGCGGCCAAGAGCGCTAGAGACGGCAGCCGGGAACTAGCCAAGCGCGCCCGGGCACTATGCTCGGCCCGTGCCCGGGCTCGCGATCGCTCAGGTCACCCCGTTTGCGTGGGAGGCCGAGAACGAGGTACAGGAGTACGTCAGGCGCGTCTCCGAGGAGCTGGCCGGACGCGGCCACCGCGTCCTGATCATCGCGCCCTCGACCTCCACCGAGCTGGTCCGCGACACCCGCCGGGCGATCCGAGCCGAGCCCGACGGTTTGCTCGAGCGGGCCGTTGACGAGCCGCTGGTGCTGGGGGTCGGCGAGGTGCTTCCGTTCTCGCCCACGCGCCGCCGGGCGGCGTCGCTGCCGGTGGACGTCGCGCGGACGATCGAGGAGGCGCTGAGCAGCTTCCGCCTCGACGTCGTGCAGGTGCACGAGCCGTTCGCGCCCAGCGCCTCCAGCGTCGCGCTGCGCCACTCCCGGGCCCTGAACGTCGGCAGCTTCCACTCCCCCACCGAGCGCGTGCTCTCCACGCAGCTCGCCCGCCCCCTGTCGCGACTGTTCTTCGGCCGGCTGGACGCCCGCACCGCCAGCTACGGCGCCACCCGCGAGCTGATGCAGCAGTTCTTCCCGGCTGACTATCGGGTGATCCCGCCCGGCACCGACGTGTCCGAGCGCCGCGAGCACACGCCGGTCGAGATCCTCTTGATCGCCGACGAGGAACGGGCCGCGCTGAGGCTGTTCCTGCGGGCGCTGCGCGGGATCCCGCTCGAGCTCGACTGGCACGCCACCGTATGGTCGCGGCGGCCGCTGGCGGGCTCGGCGACGCTCAGCCGGGCGCTGCGAGCCAGGATCGGGTTCATCGACGCCGAGCAGATCAGCGAGGCGGAGGCGCTGGCCGGCGCCGATGTGCTGGTGCTCGCGTCGGAGGGGATCCGGACGATTCCCGGCACGCTCGTGCGCGCGCTCGCCGGGGGCGTGATCCCGGTGGCCTCACGGCTGCCGGTGTACGAGGAGCTGCTGGCCGACGGCGAGTACGGCGACGGCTTCATTCCCGGGGACATCGAGACGCTGGCCTCGCACCTGACCCGGCTCGTTTCAGCGCCTCCCCGCCGCGATCCGGCGCAGCTGAAGGCGCTGCGGTCGCAATTCTCGTGGAGCCGGGTGACCGACGACCTCGAGGACGTGTACGGGACGCTGGTCGCGCGGCGTCACGACGCGCGCGGCAACGCCCGCGTCCGCGAGCGGCTGAGCTCCCGGCGGATGATCGACGTCGACCTGCACATGCACACCGACCACTCCTACGACTGCGCGACTCCGGTGGAGGTGTTGCTGGCCGAGGCTCGCGCGCGCGGTCTGGGCGCGATCGCGATCACCGACCACAACGAGGTGTCGGGCGCCCACGCGGCCCGCGAGGTCGCCGACGGGATCAACCTGATCGTCGGCGAGGAGGTCAAGACGGCCGACCAGGGCGAGGTGATCGGGCTGTTCATCGAGGAGAAGATCCCCCGAGGGATGACCCTCCAGGAAACGATCGCCGAGATCAAGCGCCAGGGCGGGCTCGTGTACGTCCCGCACCCGTTCGACCGGATGCACTCGGTGCCCGACTACGAGCACCTGCTCGACGTGCTCGAGGACGTCGACGCGATCGAGGTGTTCAACCCGCGGATCGCGATCTCGGAGTTCAACGACGAGGCCGTGCGCTTCGCCGCCAAGTACCGGATCCCAGCTGGGGCCGGATCCGACGCACACGTGCCCCAGGGCCTGGGCTCGGTGCGGATCCGGATGCGCGAGTTCGACGGACCGGATGAGTTCCTGCAGTCGCTGCGGGACGCCGACATCGTCCGTAACCCGGCCAGCCTGCTCTACGTCCAGGCGCTGAAGTTCCTGCAGACAAAGGCCCTGCCCGAGTCCGCGCGCCGCGCCTCGCGCGACCGGCGCGTGCGCCGCGCCACCGGCCGCGGGCGGGTGGCCGACCGCGACCGCCGCAAGTCCTGATGCATTCGCAAGGACAAGCTCGCGAGCCGTCCAATCCGGGGGGGATGCCCGCCACCGACGACGAGATCCGCGAGAAGTACCTGGAGCGCGCGATCCGCGAGCTGAACACGTTCGCGCGCGAGGTCCAGACCTGCACCGATTGCCCCCGCGGCCAGCTGATGCCGGTGCTGGGCTCCGGCCATCCCCAAGCCGACATCTTCCTGGTCAAGCACTCGGCGCGTCCGTCGGAGGTCGAGGAGGGCGTGGCCTTCTACGGCCGCACCGGCAACGCGCTGATGAAGTCGCTCAAGCGCCTGTCGATCGACCCGCTGGCGGTCTACGGGACGCTGTGCGTGAAGTGCCCGGTCCCCGACCCCGACCTGGCCGACCCCGGGTGCGTCGCCCGGCTGGCCGAGGAGCTCGCGATCGTCTCGCCGAAGCTCGTGGTGGTGATGGGGCCGGACGCGCTGGGCGTGGTCAACGAGCTCGACGTGCCACTGCGGCGAGACCTTCACCCGGCCCCCGGTGAGCTCCAGCGGCTGACCCCGACGATCGAAGCCCTGTACGTACCCAACATCGACGATGCGCTCGACGAGGAGGGCGCCAAGCGCGAGTTCTGGTCGGCGTTCCGGGTGCTCGGGCAGTGGTGGGAGGAGCTTCCGCCGTACTAGCCGGCCCGGCCGACTAAGATCGGCCTCATGAGCCTCCAGGACAGTCAACCGGGCCAAATTGCCGACCGCTGCGAGGAGTGCGGAGCGAAGCTGACCACGGCCGAGCAGCAGGCTGCGCTCGAGTCCGGCGGCCCCGCTCTGTGCTCGATCCACGCGGCCGAGGACGAGCCCGGGCTTGCGGCCGAAGAGGCCGCCTTCGGCGAAGACCAGTAGTCGCCGCGCCGCTCGGGCGCGTCAGGCGGACATCTCAAGGATGACCTTGCCGAGCTTGCCGCCGCCGCTGAAGTGATCGTAGGCCTCCGTAGCCCGCTCGAGCGGGTACACCTCGGCGATCGGCACCTGCATCGCGCCTGACTGAAAGAACGGCAGCACCGAGCGCTCGACCCCCCTCGCGGTCAGCGCCTTCTCTTCCAGCGGACGCGGGCGCAGCGTCGAGGAGTGAATCCGGGCGCGCTTGCCCATCATCATCCGCAGGTCGATCTCCGCCTTGGCGCCGGCGCCGATCCCGATCACGGTGATCCGGCCTTGCAGGTTGAGCGCGGCGAGGTCGTCGGCCACGTTGGGCCCGCCGACCAGCTCGAGGATCACGTCGAACGGTCCGCGCTGCGCGAACCCCTCGGGCTCGATCACCTCGGCGCCCAGCTCGGCGATCGCGGCGCGCGAGGCCGGGTTGCGGACGGTCGCGGTGACGAGCGCTCCGGCGACGCGGCCCAGCTGGATCCCGGCGGTCCCGACGCCGCCGGCGCCGCCGTGGACGAGCAACCGCTCGCCGGCCCTCAGGCCCGCCTGAGTGAACAGCGCGTCGTGGGCGGTGGTGAACGTCTCGGGGAGGCCACCGGCGTGGAGCCAGTCGAGGCAGTCGGGAACCGGCATCAGGATCCGCTCGTGGACCACGGCGAGCTCGGCCTGGCCGCCTCCGGCGACGATCGCCATCACTCGGTCGCCCTCCTGGAAGCGCTCGGCTCCGGGGCCGCGGGCGATCACCTCGCCGGCGAGCTCGAGCCCGGGGATGTCCTGCGGCGCCCCCGGCGGAGCGGGGTAGTGGCCTCGCAGCTGCATCATGTCGGCGCCGTTGAGCCCGGCCGCCCTGACCCGCACCAGGCACTCGCCCGCACCGGGCACGGGGTCCGGGTGCTCCTCGACGCTCAGGTTGGTGTCGCGAATCGTGACCGCGCGCATGCGGAGCGCAACCCTACACGGACGCCGCGCCGCGTCGATCCAGCACGGCCACGCACTCGATGTGCGGCGTCTGGGGGAACATGTCGACCGGGCGCACGCGCGTCAGCGCGTAGCCGGCCTCGATCAGCTGGGCGGCGTTCGGGGCCAGCGTGGTGGGGTTGCAGGACACGTACACGACCCGCGAGGGCGCGGCTTCGATGATCCGGCGGACGACCTTCGCCGACAGCCCAGCGCGCGGCGGGTCGACGACGATCAGGTCGGGGCGGCTGGCCTGGGACACGAGCTCACGCAGCGCCAGGCGCACGTCGCCGGCGAAGAACCGGGCGTTGTCGATCTCGTTGCGCGCGGCGTTGTCGATCGCGTCGGCGATCGCCTCCTCGACCAGCTCGAGCCCCCACACCTCGGCAACCCGGGGCGCCATCAGCAGGCCGATCGTGCCGATCCCGCAATACAGGTCGTAGACCCGCTCGAACCCGCCGAGGCCGGCGTACTCGATCGCCAGCTCGTACAGGCGCTCGGCCATCTCGGTGTTGGTCTGAAAGAAGGCCTCGGGCGAGATCGCCAGGCTCATGCCGCCGATCTCCTCCTCCAGGCGGTCGACGCCCGACAACAGCTCGGTCTCGCCTCCCTGAGTGGTCTCGGCGACGCTGTCGATCCGGGTCCACAGCAGTCCGGCCAGCGGCTCGGCGGCCGCCGACAGCGACTCGCGGTCCAGCTCTCCTGGGCCGGTGACCAGCCGCGCCTGCAGCTGCCCGGTGCGCCTGCCCTCGCGGACCACGAGGTTACGCAGGAAGCCCTCGCCGCTGCGGCGGTCATACGCCGTCAGGCCCTGACGGCGGCACCACTGCACGATCCGGTCACGGGCGGCGTTGCCCGCCTCCGAGGCCAGCTTGCAGTCGGAGATATCGAGGATCTCGTCCCAGCGGCCGGGGGCGTGGAAGCCGCACACCAGCGCCCCGCCGGGCTCGGTGCCGAACGAGTACTCGAGCTTGTTGCGGTAGCGCCAGGTCTCCACCGCCGGCACGATCGGTTCGAGCTCGAACCCCTCGAGGTGTCCGATCCTGCGCAGCGCCTCGGCGACCTGCGTCTGCTTGACCTCGAGCTGGCGCTCGTAGGGCAGCACCTGCCACGGCGCGCCGGGGTGGTCGGCGACGGGCGCGATCCGGTCCACGCTGGGCTGCACGATCTCGATCGTGCGCGCCTCGGCGTAGGCGCGCTTGGACTTCCCCACGACGGCGCGCACGCGGTCGCCGGGAACGGCCCCGGACACGAACACGACGTAGCCGTCGAGCCTCGCGACGCCGGCGCCGCCAAACGCGAGCGAGTCGACCGTCAGCTCGAGTTCGTCGCCACGCGATGGGCGGGTGCCGGTGGGAGTGCTCATCCCATCTAGGATGACACCCCGCGCCTGCGCCGGTGTGTCGGCAGCTATTGGCCGAGCGCGCGCTCGATCTCGTCGAGCACCGAATTGCGGTTGGCGTGGCGGCGCTCGTAGTCGCGCAGCGACCGCAGCTCGGCTGGGCTGAGCTCGCCGAGACGCTCGATCGCCTGCCGAGCGGTGAGCTCTTCGTAACCGTCGATCGGAACCTCGGCTCGGCCGTGCGCCGGCGCAGGAGATGATCTCAATGCAGGCATAACTCCCCTTCTCTTACCTGCCTTAGGGTACCCGACGGTGACCCCGGTCAGGGACCGATCAACAGCTCCAGCAACGCCTTCTGGGCGTGGCGGCGGTTCTCCGCCTGGTCCCAGATCCGCTGACGGTGCCCGTACAGCACGTCGGCGGTGATCTCCTCGCCGGGGTGCGCGGGCAGGCAGTGCAGCGCGATCGCGTCCGGATTGGCCAGGCCGAGCAGCGCGTCGTCGAGCCGGTACGGGGCCAGCGCGTTGCGCCTCGCCTCCGCGGTGTGAGGGTCGTCGTTGATGCTCACCCACACATCGGCGTAGATTGCGTCGGCGCCCCGCGCGGCCTCGCCCGGGTCATCGGTGAGTACCGCGCCCGCCACGGGCTCGAGCGCGTATCCGGCGGGCGAGGCCACGCGCACGTTGACGCCCGCGGTCGCGCCGAGCACGGCCAGCGACCGCGCCACGTTATTGCCGTCGCCGACGTAGGCGACGGTCAGTCCCTCGAGCCGGCCGAAGTGCTCGCGCAGCGTCATCAGATCGGTGACCGCCTGGCAGGGGTGGTGACCGTGGGTGAGCATGTTGATAACGGGTACCGATGCGTGATCGGCGAGCTCGGCCACCAGCTCGTCGGAGCCGGTGCGGATCCCGATCGCGGACGCGTGGCGGGACAGCACGTACGCGGTGTCGCGCACCGACTCGCCCCGCGTCAGCTGCAGATCCTCGGTGCGCAGCACCATCGGGTGGCCGCCGAGCTCGGCGATCCCCGCCTCGAACGAGACCCGTGTGCGAGTGGACGGTCGCTGGAAGATCAGCGCGACGGTGCGGCGGGCGAGCGCGTCGGAGCTGTACGGTGAGGCCTTGAGCTCGATCGCGCGCTCGATCAGCGCGTTGAGCTCGGCGGCGCTGAGCTCGGATCCGGTCAGGAAGTGGCGCGGCGAGGGCCTCAGGCGCGAGAGTGTACGTTGAGCGAGTGAGTCTCGGCGGCGAGCGGGAGACCTGGCGCGTGCTGACCTGGAACCTCAAGCACGGGCGGTCGGTGCCGTCCGCCGGCCGCGACCTCACCGCCGACTTCACCGAGGCGCTGCGCGGCTGGGAATGGGAACTGGCGCTGCTGCAGGAGGTGCCGCCGTGGTGGCCGCCCCGGCTGGCCGCGGCGCTGGATGCCGATCAGCGAATGGTCCTCACCTCGCGCAACTTCGGGCTATGGCTGCGCCGCCCGCTGGCGGTCCGCTGGCCCGACGCGATCAAGTCAAGCGGCGGCGGCGCCAACGCGATCCTGGTGCGGCGCACGGTCGGGCAGATCGCCGAGCACCGAACGCGTCGCCTGTGCTGGCTCCCCGAGCGCCGGTGGGTGCACGGCGTCCGGCTGCACGCAGAGGCCGGCGAGACCTGGATCTGCAACCTGCACACCGCGTCTGACGCCGACCAGGGGCGCGTCGCAGCCGCCACCGCGCTGACCTGGGCCGGCGGCGGCCCCGTCGTTCTCGGCGGCGATTTCAACGTGCGCTCGCTGTCGCTGGAGGGCTACGAGCAGGTCGCGGGCCACCACGTCGACCACGTCTACGTGCACGGCCTCGGCGGCGACCCGGCGTCCGCCACCACGCTCGAGTGCGGCGAGCTGTCCGACCACGCGCCGGTGGCCGTGACCGTCCTGGGCCCTTAGGCCAGCCGCGCCCGGCGGTCCTTGACGATCTGCACGATTCCGGGCGCGGCCTTGGCGATCGAGCCGCTGTCCAACGGCGGCTCAGGGTCATACTCGATCCCCAGCTGGATCGCCTGCGCGGTCTCATCGCCGGCGATCTCAGCGGCCAGCGTCAGCGCCATGTCGATGCCCGACGAGACCCCGGCGGCGGTGATCACCTTGCCCTGGCGCACCACGCGCCGGGAGACGGGAGTGGCGCCGTACCGGGCGAGGTCGTCGAGCGACAGCCAGTGGCTGGTGGCCTCCAGGCCCTCCAGGATCCCGGCGGCGCCGAGCACCAGCGAGCCCGTGCACACCGACGTCGTCCAGCGCGAGTGCTCGTGGGCGTGGCGCAGCCAGGCGAGGACCGGCTCGTCGTCGGTCAGCGCGCGAGTTCCGTAGCCCCCGGGGAACACGATCACGTCGGGCTCGGTCAGCTCTGACAGCGCCGCATCGGCGTGGAGGGCGAGCATCCGGTTCTCGGTGCGCTTGGGCCCCGGCTCGGCGGCGAGGAACCGCACGTGGGCGTCGGGCAGCCGGGAGAGCACCTCGTAGGGCCCGACGGCGTCCAGCGCCGTGATCCGGTCGAAGATCGGGATCGCGACGTCCATCAGCCCCTCCCCGCCCGCAGACCGAACCCACGCAGCACCAACAGCGCCTTCTCGCCCAGCGAGCCGCGGTTGGGGAGCACTCCCAGCTGCGTGGCGGCGTCGTACAGGTCGAAGAAGGCGCGGACTCGGAACAGCCGCCCGCGCCGCAGCTCGCAGTAGCAGATGCAGTGCACGACGATGAACCGGTTCGTCGCGGGCAGCCCCTCCACCGAGCCGCGGTGGGTCGCCAGCACTTTGCCGGGCGCGGCCACGAACTGCCCGTCTGAGAGGCGCTCGCCCGTGCGCTCCAGCCGCGCGTCGGGGAACGCCAACCACAGCCGCTCGGCGTGGCGGCCGAGCGCATCGGCGCCCACGAGCGGTTCATCGGTCAGCGGGTCCTCGTAGTGGATGCCGGGAGCGCAGAGATCCTCGAACGCGTCCGGGTCCTTGCCCGACCACGCCTCCTCCCAGCCGTCGATCAGCTCATCGACGGTCATGAAGAGCTGTCCAGCACCGGCAGGCCCTCCTCCGGCGTCGACGCTTCCGCGTACAGCCGGCGCGGGATCCGCCCGGCGCCGTGCGCGAGCACCCCCGACTGGACGGCGAGCGCGATCGCTCGGGCCATCGCGGCCGGGTCGTGGGCGCGCGAGATCGCGCTGGCGCACAGGACCGCATCGCAGCCGAGCTCCATCGCCAGGGCGGCGTCGGACGCGGTCCCCACCCCGGCGTCGAGCACCACCGGGACGCCGGACCGCTGCACCATGATCGAGATGTTGTAGGGATTTCGGATCCCCATCCCGCTGCCGATCGGCGACCCCAGCGGCATCACCGCGGCGCAGCCGACGTCCTCGAGCCGCCGGGCCAGGATCGGGTCGTCGTTGGTGTAGGGAAGCACTACGAAGCCGTCGTCGACCAGCGCCTCGGCGGCCTCGAGCAGCTCGACCGCGTCGGGCAACAGCGTGCGGTCGTCGCCGATCACCTCGAGCTTGATCCAGTCGGTCTCGAACGCCTCGCGCGCGAGCTGGGCGGTGGTGATCGCGTCACGGGCGGTGAAGCAGCCGGCCGTGTTCGGGAGCACCTGTACGCGGGCGGCGTCGAGCACGTCAAGGATCGAGCCGCGCGCGGCCGGGTCCAGCCGGCGCAGCGCGACCGTGCACAGCTCGGTGCCGGACTCACTCAGCGCCTGGGAGAGCAGCTCGTGGCTGGTGAAGCCACCGGTTCCCAGGATCAGCCGTGACTCGAACTCCCGCCCCGCGATCGTCAGCACGTCGTCCATTGCATCAGCCTCCTTGAACCGCCACAACCACTTCCAGCTTCGCCCCGGATCCGAGCTCGGTGCTGTCCCAGGCGGTGCGGCGCACGACCTCGCCGTCGAGCGCGACCGCGACTCCGCGCCCGTCAGGAGCTCCCGGCAGCGAGGCCACCACGTCGGCGACGGTAGCCCCGGCCTCGAGCTCGCGCGCCTCGCCGTTGACCGTGACCTGCACGTTCATGCCCACACCGCCACCTCGGCGAAGCGATCCGCTCCGAACCGGGCGGCATGCCCTGCAAGCGGCTCGCCCGCCAGCGCCGCCACCACGATCTCGGCCGTGACCGGGGTCAGCAGCACCCCGTGGCGGTAGTGGCCGGTCGCCCAATGCAGGCCGTCGAGCGCGCCCGGGCCGAGCACTGGGGCGTTGTCGGGCGTGCCCGGCCGCAGCCCCGCGATCAGCTCGTCGATCACCCACTCGTCGATCCCCGGGACCAGTTCGATCGCGTCGCGCAGCAGCTCGAAGATCGCGCCGGCGGTGATCGTCGTGTCGAACCCGCGCTCCTCCATCGTCGCGCCGAGAACGTAGCGACCGTCGCCGCGGGGGACGACGTAGCCCGGGCTCATCCTCAGCACGCGGGTGAGTAGCCCCGGCCCGCTGGGATCGTGCATCTGAAGCGTCTGGCCCTTGACTGGACGGACCGGGACCCTGGCCTGCTGCGGAATGCCCGGCAGGCCCGACCACACCCCGGCGGCGATCACCACCTGCTCGGCGACGACCTCCTCGCCGCCGGCCAGACGCACGCCGGTGACCCGGCCGTGGGACACCAGGACCTCGGCGACCTCGCCGCCCGTGCGCAGCTCGCCGCCGGCGCCGCGCAACGCCTTGGCCAGCGCGACCGTCAGCGCGCGCGGGTCGATCACGTGGTCGTCGGGTACGTCGAGCGCGAGCCGCAGCGCGGGCGCCAGTCCGGGCTCCAGCCGGCGCGCCTCGCTGGCCCGCAGGCGGCTGACCGGGAGGCCGAGCTCGGTCCGCACCCCCAGCTCGCGGTCGAGCGCCTCGGCCTCGTCGCGGTCGCGGGCAACCGCGAGCGTCCCGCAGCCCAGGTAGCCCGGGTCCAGGCCCGAGGCGTCCCGCAGCTCGTCGACGAACGCCGGGTAGGCGCGCGCGCTGGCCTGGGAGAGCCGCAGCAGCGGCTCCTCCTTGAGGCTGGCCTCGCTGATCGGCGCGATCATCCCGGCGGCCACGCGTGACGCTCCGGCGCCGGGCTCGGCACGCTCGAGCACGGTCACGCGCAGTCCGCGCTGCGCGGCCCGCCAGGCGACCGACAGGCCGATCACGCCGCCACCGATCACGGCTACGTCAAATGGGCTGCTACTGGTGCGCAAGATTCATACCTCCCTGCGCCGGCATTACCCGGTTCAGGTTCAGACGGTCGGCGAACTCGGGCGTCCGCCCTCTCAGCCCGGGTGGTAGGGCTCCCGTTCCAGCCAATCCTAGCGCGGCACTCCTGCCAGACTTGCCTCGTGGACGACAGACGCGAGCGCCTGCGGACGGCCCGCCTGTACCTGGTCTGTGACGACCGCGGCGACGAGTTCCTGAGGGCCGCGCTCGAAGGCGGCGTCGACATCGTGCAGCTGCGGATCAAGGACGGCTCCGACGCCGAGATCCTCGCTGCCGCCCGGCGGTTCGCTCGGGCCTGCCGGCGCCACGGGGCGTTGTTCATCCTCAACGACCGCCCCGACCTGGTCGCGGCGGCCGCGGCCGACGGGGTCCATGTCGGTCAGGACGACCTGAGCCCCGCCGCCGCACGCGCGCTCGTCGGCGGCGAGCACCTGGTCGGGCTGTCGACGCACTCGCCCGAGCAGATCGACACCGCCGGCGGCGCTCCGGTCGACTACATCGGCGTCGGCCCCGTGCACGCCACCCCGACCAAGCCGGGACGCCCGGCGGTCGGGCTCGAGCTCGTGCGCTACGCGGCGACAGTCGCGCTGCACCCGTTCTTTGCGATCGGCGGCATCTCGTCGGGCAACGCGGCCGACGTGCGCGCGGCCGGGGCCACCCGGGTGGCGGTGGTGCGCGCGCTCACCGACGCCGCCGACCCCCGGAGCACGGCCGCCGAGCTCAAACGCCTGATCGGCTACGACTCACGGGCGGAGACTGCAGTTGGCTCCTCGTAGTCGCAAGCGCGGACAGCGCAAGAAGTCCTCCGCCTCCGTAGCGGGGAGCGCCGCGACGACCGCCCGGGCGGCCCCAGCCGCCGCCCCGCCGGCCGGCCCGGCGCGGCGCCGCAGCTCGGAGGAGCGCAACGCGGAGGTGCGGGCACAGCTCGTCCCGCTCGCCCCCGGCGAGCGCCCGTGGTCGGTCAAGATCGCGGTGCTGATCGCGTTGATCGTCGGCGTCGGCGACCTCGTCGACGTGCTCGTGAGCGGCACCCACTCGTTGGGCGGGACCCACACGTCGGTGGGCGGCGTGATCCTGTTCTCGTTCGTGATGATCATCTGTGCGATGGGGATGTGGCAGATGCGCTACTGGGCCGTGCTCGGCTTCCAGGCGGTGCTCGCGATCGTGATCCTGATCTTCGCGCTGCTGCTGATCCGCGCCAGCAACCTCCTGGGCTTCGTCGTCCCGATCGTGATCATCGGCGGCGGCGGGCTGCTGTTCTTCAAGCTCGTGCGAGTGCTCAGCCGGCTGCAGATGCCGGCGCCACCCGCTCGCTGAAGCCTGCGCGCGTCGTTGCCGGCGGAGGGTCCGTGGGGCAGCGGACGCGGCCGGGAATCCTTCGGCTAGGGTAGATGTATATGGCGGAATCCTCTTATGACTGCGTCGTAATCGGCTCCGGGCCGGGCGGTTACGTGGCCGCGATTCGCGCGGCCCAGCTCGGGATGAAGACCGCGGTGGTCGAGAAGGACCAGGTCGGCGGGCGCTGCCTGAACTACGCCTGCATCCCGGCCAAGGCCGTGCTGCGCGTGGCCGACGTGCTCTCGGAGGTGCGCGACGCGGGTGACTTCGGAATCAAGGTCGCCGACCCCGAGGTCGATTACGCGGCGGTCAGCGCCCGCCGCGAGAAGGTGGTTAAGACCCTCACGGGTGGCGTCGCCGGTCTATTGCAGAAGAACAAGATCGACTTCATCGAGGGCGAGGCCTCCCTGGCGGGCGGCGGCTCGATCTCGGTCGGCGGCGACCAGATCGCGGCCAAGACGATCGTGCTGGCCACCGGCTCGGTCAAGCGCCCGATCCCCGGCACCGAGTTCGGCGGGCGCGTGATCGGAACCGAGGAGGCGTGGGCGCTGACCGAGCTCCCGGCGACGATGGCCGTCGTCGGCGCCGGAGCGTCGGGGGCGGAGATCGCGTCCGGCTACGTCCGGCTCGGGGTCAAGGTGATGCTGTTCGAGGCGCTCGAGCGCGTGCTCCCGACCGAGGATGCCGACATCTCCAAGGCCGTCGACCGCGGCTTCAAGCGCCAGGGCATCGACGTCCACACCGGCACGCTGGTCACCGACGTGAAGTCGACCGATCAGAGCGTCACGTTCACCTACGGCGAGGAGTCCGGCGAGGCCGACTGGCTCGTGATCGCCGCCGGCCGCGGCCCGGACATCGAGGCGCTCGGGCTCGAGGCGGCCGGCGTCAAGCTCGAGGACAGCGGCCTGATCGCGGTCGACGGCGCGATGCGCACGAGCGCGGAGGGGATCTACGCGATCGGCGACCTCGTCCACGGGCCGGCACTGGCCCACAAGGCCTCCGACGAGGGCGTGATCGCGGTCGAGGACGCCGCCGGGCTCGACACGCACCCGATCGAGTACATCGACGTCCCCCGGGCCACGTTCTGCGCGCCGAACGTCGCCAGCTTCGGCCTCACCGAGGAACAGGCGCGTGAGCAGGGGCACGACGTCACGGTCGGCAAGGTCCAGTACGGCGCCGTCGGCGCGGGCACCGTCTACGGCGACCGCACCGGCGTGATCAAGATCGTCGGCGAGAAGAAGTACGGAGAGCTGCTCGGTGGCCACATCGTGGGGGCGAAGGCAACCGAGCTGATCCAGGAGCTCGTCAACACGAAGCTGCTCGAAGGCGGATACCCCGAGATCGCCCGCACCATCCACGGCCACCCGACACTGTCGGAGGGCGTGATGGAAGCGGCCCGCGCCGCCGACGGCTGGCTGATCCACGGCTGAGCTGGGTCAGTGGCGCAGGCGCCCACCCCGGACCAGCCGACCTTCTACTACGACCTCGGCAGCCCGGCGTGCTATCTGCTCGCCGAGCGGGTCATGTCCGAGCTCGCGGTGGTGCCCGAGTGGGAGCCGGTGCTCGGCGCCGACCTCGGCGTGGCCGAGCCCGAGCCCGATCGGGGGGCGATCGAGCGCGCCGCCGCTGAACTCGGGATCCAGCCGTTGCGCTGGCCGCGACGGTGGCCGCCCGACGCTCGGACGGCGATGCTCGCCGCGACCTACGCCAAGCACATCGGCCGCGCAGTGGCGTTCTCGCTGGCCTGCTTTCGCCAGGAGTTCGCCGGCGGACGCGAGCTCGGCGACGACAGCACGGTGCTGATCGCGGCGGCCGCCTGCGAGCTGCACCCCACCGCCGTGCTCAAGGGCATCGGCCTGCGCTCGGTGACCGAAGGCCTGGACCGGGCCGGAGCGCGCGCGGCCGCCGCCGGGGTGCGGGCGCTGCCCGCGATCCAGGTCGGTGACGACGTTCTGCACTCGATCGAGGACGCCGCCGCCGCGCTCGCCGACCAGGAGGCGATGCAGTGAAGGCCAACCGCGCCTACGAGCTGATCGTCTCGCGCGGCGGGCTGGAGCCCGCGTTCATGGCCGACCGGCGCCGGCTCGACCGCGTCGAGGTCGTGTCGATCGACGACGGCGAAGTGGTTCTCTATTGGGACCTGCCGGCCAAGCACGCCGCGAAGCTGCTCAAGCTGCTGCGCGAGGACATCGTCAACCTCGACGCCGACGAGTTCATCCCCACCTGGGGCGGCCTGGACCTGGAGGACCTGTTCTGAGCACGACTGCCGCCAAGGGAGAGACGACGATCCAGGAGCCGACCGCCGCCGAGCGCGCGATCGCGCGACGCGCCGCGGAGTCTCGGGCCACGGTGCCCGACCTCGAGCTCGGCGCCGACGTCGACATGGCCGCGTGCCTGGAGCTGTCAGCCGCGCACGGATGGCCGCTGACCGCGATGCTGGCCCGGGCGTGCGCGCTGGCGCTGCGGGCGGTCCCTCGCGCCAACGGCTCCTACCGCGACGGTCGCTACGAGCTGTACTCGCGGGTCAACGTCGGGATCGCGCTGGCCACCGAGGACGCCCATCTGATCCCGACCGTGTTCGACGCCGACCGCAAGCGGCTGCCGGAGCTGTCCGCCGAGGTCGAGCAGCTGACCGTCGCGGCGCTCGCCGGCGAGCTGTCGCCGCCGGCGTTCTCGGGCGCCACGTTCACGCTGTCGCATCCCGGCGAGCTCGGCGTCGCGTTCTCGTCGGTGGTGGTCAACCCTCCGCAGGCGGCGGCGCTCGCCGCGGGGTCGATCCGCCGCGTCCCCGTGATCCGCGACGGCGCGGTCGTCCCCGGAGACGTGATGACCGTGACGGTCGCCTGCGATCACCGGATCCTGTACGGCGCCCACGCGGCCCGGTTGCTGCGGGAGATCTGCTCGAGGCTTTCGGAGGGAAAGCTATAAAGCGGGCACACTTGCTCCAGTGAACGGAGCGACCAACAACGGCACCAAGGCCGCAGAGCTGGCCAGACGGCTCAGGTCGGTGATCGCCGACGAGCGGGTGCTCGCCGCGATCGCGTCGGTCCCGCGCGAGCTGTTCGTGCCACGCCGCGAACGCAAGCGCGCCTACGACAACGTCGCGCTCCCGATCGACTGCGGCCAGACTATCTCGCAGCCGCTGGTGGTGGCGCGCATGCTCGAGATGCTGGCGCTGCGCAAGGACGACCGGGCGCTCGACGTCGGCACCGGCTCGGGCTACCACGCCGCGCTGCTGGCGCTGTTGTGCGAGCACGTGTGGACGATCGAGCGCCACGCACAGCTCAGCACCGAGGCGGCGGAGGCGATCGGGCAGCTGGGGATCGAGAACGTCACGTTCGTGGTCGGGGACGGCTGGGCGGGCCTCCCCGAGCGGGCCCCGTTCGACGCGATCAACGTCGCCGCGGCCACCGGCGCGACGATCCCGGCGGCGCTCGAGGAGCAGCTCGCGCCCGGCGGACGGATGGTCGCGCCCGTGGGGACGACCGATCAGCACCTGATCCTCGCCCAGCGAAACCCCGAGGGGATTGTCCGCGCCAAGCTCGAGGCCGTCCGGTTCGTGCCGCTGGTGCGCGAGGAGCCGGACGCCTAGCCCGAGGCGGCGGCGCGATCCTCGCCGGGGTCGCCGCCGAGCCGGTCGCGGATCACGTCGATCGCCACCGGGTTCTCATCGATCAGCACGAACCGCCGTCCGAGCTCGCGACACACCGCGCCGAGCGTCCCCGAGCCGGCGAACGGGTCCAGGCACCATCCCCGTGGGCGCGACGAGGCCGCGACCATCCGCCGCAGCACGCCCTCGGGCTTCTGGGTTGGGTAGCCGGTCTTCTCGCGCCCGTTGGTGGGCACGATCGTGTGAAACCAGACGTCGGTGGGCCGCTTGCCGCGGGCGGCCTTCTCGGCGCTGACCAGGCCGGGCGCCATGTAGGGCTCGCGCTCGACCGCGTCGGCATCGAAGTGGTGGGCGCCGGGGGTGCGGACGTAGACCAGGATCGTGTCGTGCTTGGCGGGCCAGCGGCGGCGCGGCTTGGCGCCGTAGTCATAGCTCCAGATCAGCTCGTTGAGGAACGCATCGCGCCCGAACACCTCGTCGAGCAGCAGCTTGACGTAGTGCGCCTCGCGGTAGTCGATGTGGAAGTACAGCGTCCCGTGCGCTGCCAGCAGCTCCCTGGCCCGGCGGACCCGCGGCTCCAGGAACCCGAGATAGTCGGCGAACGCGTCGTCGTAGCTGAGCGTCCGCAGCAGCCGCGAGCTGTAGCGCCGGCCGCCGAACCCGGCTCGGTCGCCGTCGGCGTTGCGCAGGACCTCGAGCGTGCGCCGGGCCTGCGCCCGGCCGGTGTTGAACGGAGGATCGAGGTAGACCAGGTCGAACCTGGAGTCGGGTAGGTCTCGCAGGACCCCGTAGTTCTCGCCGAAGATCACCAGATCGTCGGTGAGCGCGAGCTCGTCGCAGGCAGCCTGGATGCGCACTTCCTCTCGGACGCTACAGTTCCGACCGGCCGGCAGGGCCGCGGTGCGGCGCAAGCCCCGGATAATGCCCCAGCCCGCAAAACCCGCTTCTAACCGTCCGTTCCCCCTTACTGCCGCTAGGATTCACGCCGCGTGCCCCTAGAACGCCTCAAGCGCCTGCGCGACATGATCCTCGGTCGTCGCATCGCCCGATTCGCGATCTCCTCGATGGTCTCGGCGACCACGAGCGCGATCGTGTTCGCGGCCCTGTACGTCGTCGGGTTCTCGACGACGGTGTGCTCGATCACCGCGTTCATCGCCGGCGCGATCCCGAACTGGACGATGAACCGCCGCTGGACCTGGAAGGTCGAGGGCCAGGTGGCGTTCGGGCGCGAAATCATCGCCTATTTGGTGCTATCGGCGTCCACGCTGATAGCTCTGTCGCTGGCCACCGCCTGGACGCACCGGCACGTCCAGGGCATCCCCGCGGGCCACGGGATCCGCGTGATCCTCGTGACCGGCTCCTACTTCGCCGTACTCGCCCTGCTGTACGGGGTCCGGTACTTCCTCTACGAGTTCTGGATCTTCTCGGGGCGAAGCCGCATCCGGGCGGCGTTGCGGTCGCGCCACCAGGTGTGGATGGCGGCCCGGGCGAACCGCACGCCGTAGCCGAAGTTCCCGCCCTTCTTGGTCTTGGTCGCGTGCAGGCCGCGATCGCGCATCGTGGTCGGTACCTCACCGAGCCGGTAGCCGTTCAGGGCCGCGCTGATCATCAGCTCCGAAGCCTGGTACTGGCGCTGCTCGAGCGTCACCGCTGCGGTCACCTCGGCCCGCATCGCGCGGATCCCGCAGGCGGGATCGGTGACCCGGTGGCGGACCAGCACGCTGATCAGGGCACCGAACACGAGCACGCCGGCGTGGCGGACCTTGTCGGTCGTGAGCTCGGCGCCCAGCCGGCGCGAGCCTGAGACGAAGTCGGCCTGCCCGTCGAGGATCGGCTGGACCACTCGGCCGAGCTCCTCGGGCTCGTACTGCCCGTCGGCGTCGATCGTGGCGATGATCTGGGCGCCGCGGGCGCGAGCCAGCCAGTAGCCGAGGCGCAGGGCCGCGCCCTGGCCGCGGTTGATGGGGACGTCGCAGACGAGTGCGCCGGCGGACCGCGCCTGCTCGGCGGTGGCGTCCTTGGCCCCGTCGACGACGACGATCACCTCGGTGGCGAGGCCGGCGGCTTCGTAGGGAATCTCGGCGACGACCTCGGCGACCGTCGGCTCCTCGTTATATGCCGGGATCACGATCGCCAGCGGCGCGCCCACCTTGGCGGGATGCGTCACCAGGAATGACCTGGCGGGATCGCGCTCGCCGGGCTCGAGCCGAGCGACCTCGGCCTCGACCGCGAACTCCTCGGGCAGCGCGAGGCTCACTTGGCACCTCCGGCCGCGCCCGGGACGCCGACGGTGCCCGAACCGGCCTCGACGGCGTCGTGGTCGATCTGCGACCACTCCTGCCACACGCCCGCGAGGCCCTGCTCGAAGCTGAATTGCGGCGACCAGCCGCCCGCTCGGGCATGGCTGTTGTCGACGATCACCGCCGGCATCTCTCCCTGCTTGGCGGGACCGTGGCGGACCGAGATGTCGGCGCCGGTCACGTCGCGGACGGCGTCGACCACCTCGAGCACGGACAGCGACCGCCCGGCCCCGATCACGACGGGGCCGCTCCACTGCTCGTTGACGAGCGCGAGGCGCATCGCGGCGACGACGTCGTGGGCATGGACATAGTCGCGGACCTGCTGCCCGTCGCCGTAGATCTCAAACGTCCCACCCAGGCGGATCGCACGCATCAACCGGGCGACGATGCTGTCCTTGGCCTGCATCCCGGGTCCATACACGTTGGTCAGCCGCACCGCTGTGCAGCGCACGCCATAGGACGCAGTGTAGGCCGACATCAGCATCTCGCCCGCGGCCTTGGTCGAGCCGTACGGGGTCAGCGGCCGCAGCCGGTCGGTCTCGGTGATCGCGGGCGAGTCCATCGGGCCGACGACCGCATTGGTCGAGGCGAACGCCAGCGAGGTCACGCCCGCGGCGCGAGCCGCCTCGAGCAGCCCGGTGGTCCCGAGGACGTTGGTCCGGTAGGTCAGCTCGGGCTGCTCGAGCGAGCGCAGGACCGAGGTGATCGCGGCTAGGTGGACGACCGAGTCAAAACCGCCCTGCAACGCGGCGTCCAGCACCTCGCGGTCAGCGATGTCGCCCTGGACGACGTCGACCGAGGGGTCCGGGTGGGGCTGCAGGTCGACGACGCGCACCCGCGCGCCGGCGCCCGACAGCTCGGACACGACGTGCCGCCCGATGAATCCAGAACCTCCTGTGACCAGGACCCGGCGCCCGCTCAGGCCCTCCCCTGCCGCCGAGCTCACGTCTGGGCGAGCGTGCCCGCCTGGCTGGGGAGCTCGCTCGACGTGTCGCGCCAGCGCACGGTCGGCATCACGGCCTGCACGTCGACGCGGTCGCGGTGGCGCTCGACCACGTCGAACAGGTGGTCGATCAGCGTCGTCGACAGCAGCGTCGGCTTCAGGCCGAGGCCCTCGAGCGCCGTGTGGGTGACGTTGTAGTAGTGGTCGTAGAGCTCAACGCGGGGGTTGTCGACGTGCTCGATCGTGGCTTCGCCCGGGAACTCACGGGCGATCGTCTCGGCGATCTGCTTGATCGACATCGACTCGGTCATCTGGTTGAAGACGCGGAACTCGCCCCGCTCGGCTGGGTTCTCGGACGCCAGCCGGATGCACTCGGCGGTGTCGACGATGTTGATCAGGCCGCGGGTCTGGGAGCCGTTGCCGTAGACGGTCAGCGGGTGGCCGAGCACCGCCTGGATCGTCATCCGGTTCAGCACCGTGCCGAACACGCCGTCGTAGTCGAAGCGGGTGGCCAGGCGCGGGTCGAGCTTGGTGTGCTCGGTGTCCGAGCCGTACACGACGCCCTGGTTGAGGTCGGTGGCGCGCATGCCCCAGATACGACAGCCGAACTCGATGTTGGTGCTGTCGTGGACCTTGGAACAGTGGTAGAAGGAGCCAGGGCGCTTGGGGTACAGCATGCGGTCCTTGCGGCCCTTGTGCTCGACCTCGATCCACCCCTCCTCGATGTCGATGTTCGGGGTGCCGTACTCGCCCATCGTCCCCAGCTTGACCAGGTGGATGTCGATGTCGGTGTCGGCGATCGCGTACATCACGTTGAGGTTGCCGACGACGTTGTTGGTCTGCGTGTAGACCGCGTGCGCCTGGTCGATCATCGAGTACGGCGCGGCGCGCTGCTCGGCGAAATGCACGACCGTGTCGGGACCGAAGTCGCCGACCATGTTGTGCACGAACGCCGGGTCGCACAGGTCGCCCACGTAGGACTTGATCGTCTTGCCGCTGACCTCTCGCCAGGCGGCGATCCGGTCCTCGAGCGTGGCGATCGGCACCAGGCTCTCGACGCCCATCTCCTCGTCGTAGCCCCGCCGGGCGAAGTTGTCGTTGACTGCTACGTCATGCCCAGCGGCGGAGAGATGGAGGGCCGTCGGCCAACCGAGATACCCATCACCACCAAGAACCAAGATTTGCATACGGACGCTCCAATGCCTCCACTTGACGTCAGGATCTTCAGCGCCCTCGGCCTATAGAGGCGGCGCGTAATTCGGGCGAGCCAGCGAGAAGCATCGGCTCGCGAGCGCACGAGAATAGCCGAGAAGGCAAACAGAAGTAGGCTAAGGCCTGCGTAAGGTTACGCGGTGCAATCGTGAAACCGTAGCCGCCGTCCCGGCGGGCACCGATTGCTACGGTCGCGCTGGTGGCCTCGACGGCGCGCAGATCCGCCCTGACCCGCCGCCGGCGACTGGTGTTCGTGCTGGCCGTCGCGGTCGCCGTCGCGGCGGTCGCCGTGGTCGTCGCCGTCACCGCGGGCCGCGGTCACAAGCAGGTGCCGCTGCCGGGCATCGGGCGCCCCGCCAAGGCCGGCGATCCGTTCGCGTACGCGAGCTCGCGCGAGGCCGACCTCGAGGCCCGCGCGATCGCCGGTGAGGCCCACGTGCTGTTCACCGCCAGCCCGGGCGGGGCGGTGGCCGCGGCGGCCCGGGTGGCCCGGCTGCGGCCGCTGATCGACACCGCGACCGCCAACTCCGGGATCGATCCGAACCTGCTCGAGGCGATCGTGTTCCTGGAGAGCGCCGGGCGGCCCGACGCGATGGCCGGCAACGACCCCGCGGTGGCCTCGGGGCTGACCCAGATCCTGGCCCAGACCGGGCAGTCGCTGCTGCGGATGCACATCGATCTGGCCGCCAGCCGCAAGCTCACCGCGCAGATCAATCGTGCCTCGGGCAACGACCAGGGCGCGCTGGCGGCGCGTCTGGAGCGCCGCCGGGCGGCGGTCGACGACCGCTTCAACCCGCCCAAGGCGCTGGCGGCGACCGTCCGCTACCTCCAGCTCGCCCAACGGCGGTTCGGGCGCCCCGACCTCGCAATCGAGTCCTACCACATGGGGATCGGCAACCTCCAGCACGTGCTGGACCTCTACGACGGCGGTAAGCCGGTGGCGTATACGCAGCTGTACTTCGACACCGCCCCCGACCACCACGCCGCCGCCTTCAACCTGCTGGCCAGCTTCGGCGACGACTCCTCGCTGTACTACTGGCGGATCCTCGGCGCGGCACGAATCATGCGCCTGTACCGGAGCGACCGCCCCGCGCTGCAGCGGCTCGCCTCGCTGCAGGTGGCCTCCGGATCATCGGCTGAGGTGCTGCACCCGCCCGACCGGACGCCCACGTTCTCGGATCCCAACGCCCTGTATGACGCCTACGCCAAGCACGAGCTGGTGCGGCTGCCGTCCAACGCCGCGCCGCTGGGGCTCGCCTACGGCGCCGGGATCGGCGCCGAGGCCAAGGAGCTGCGGGTGCCGGCGGCGCTGTATCGCGGGCTGCGTCCGGATGCGCTCGATCTGCTGGTCGAGCTTGCGGCGCGGGTGCGGACGCTGTCGGGCGGCGCGCAGCCGTTGACCGTCTCCAGCGCGGTCACCGACGCGCGCTACCAGCAGGCGCTCGAGGGCGCCGACCGGACCGCCACCACCGGCTATTCGTTCACGATCGCCAGGCGTTATGTCAACCGCTCCCAGGCGGCGGCGTTCCAGGCGATGCTCGACCGGCTGCAGTCGCTCAACCTGATCGCCTGGGAACGCTTCACGGGCGTGATCGAGGTGACGGTGGCCTCGGACGCGTCGCACGCGATCGTCAGCGGGCCGTAGCGACTCACATGACTCAATAGGGTGTCCGGCGTGCCCGAGCTGTTCCGTACTCCCGAGGAGCTGCTGGAGGGCCTGCCGGAGTTCCCGTTCGCGTCACGGTTCCGGGAGCACGACGGGCTGCGGCTGGCGCACCTGGACGAGGGCGAGGGACGCCCGGTGGTGTTCTTCCACGGGGAGCCGACGTGGTCGTTTCTGTGGCGCAAGCTGATCCCGCCGGTCCGTGACGCCGGATTCCGGTGCGTCGCCCCCGATCTGCCTGGGTTCGGCCGCTCCGACAAGCCGACCGACATCGGCTGGTACAGCTACGACCGCCACGTCGCGGCGATGGCCGCCCTGCTAGAGGAGCTCGACCTGCGCGACGCCACCGTGGTCGTGCACGACTGGGGCGGCCCGATCGGGCTGCGGCTGGCCGTCGAGCATCCCGATCGCATCGCCCGGATCGTCGCGCTCGACACCGGCCTGTTCACGGGGCACCAGCGGATGAACGACGCGTGGCTGGCGTTCCGCGACTTCGTCGCGCGCACCGACGACCTGCCGGTCGGGCTGCTGGTCCGTCGCGCCTGCCACACCGACCCCGGCGACGAGGTGATCGCCGCCTACGAGGCGCCGTTCCCGACGCCGGAGTCCAAGGCCGGGCCCCGATCGTTCCCGCTGATCCTGCCCACCTCGCCGTCGATGCCGGGCGCCGAGGCGGGCCAGCGCGTGCTCGATGCGCTGCGGACGGACCAGCGGCGCAAGCTGCTGGTGTGGGCCGATTCAGATCCGGTGCTGCCGCTTGCCACCGGCCGGCAGTTCGCCGCCGCGCTGGGCGGCGGCGAGATCGACCACGTGATCGGCGATGCCGGGCACTTCCTGCAGGAGGACGCCGGTCCGCAGATCGGCGCGCTGATCGCGGACTGGCTGTCCGGCCACCAGCGGGCGGTCTAGACGGCTTCCCTCTCGGGCTGCGCGGCCGGGGACGACTCCTGCGCGGCCTGCAGGTCGGGCGCGGCCGACGCCAGCCCCGCCTGCCCCTTGGCGATCGTCTCCGCCATCCGCGTCTCGTACGCCGCCCGGGCCAGGTGGTCGGGACGGGCAAGTACCTGGTCGCCCTTGAGCATCCGCCCGGTGGCCTCGGCGACCGAGCGGGGGACCACCGCCGCCATCCGGACCAGCCTGGACAGCGAGCGCGGCACGTAGACCTCGTAGCGGCCGGTCTGGAGCGCCTCGACGATCGCCTTGGCTACGTCCTCGGGCTCGACCGGCTTGAAGCTGCGCGTCTCGGCCAGGCCGGAGCCGAGCTCGGTGTTGACCACGACCGGCATCACCACGCTGAGGTCGACGTTGGTGCCACGGAGCTCGGCACGGAGCGACTCGCTGAGGCCGACGACGCCGTGCTTGGTCGCGCAGTACGTGGCGCCGCCCGCAAAGCCCATCTTGCCCGCGGCCGAGGCGATCTGGACCAGGTGGCCCCGCCGGCGCGGGACGAAGCGCTCGAGCGCGAGCTTGGAGCCGAGCAGCACGCCGGTGAGGTTGATGTCGACCATCCGCGCGGCGGTCGCGTCGGTCTCATCGACGAAGCTGCCGATCGGCATGATCCCGGCGTTGTTGATCAGCACGTCAAGCGGCCCGAGCCGGCGCTCGACCTCGTCCAGGAACGCGGCGAAGCTCGCGCGATCGGTGACGTCGAGCGGCAGCCCGATCGTCCCCGCCCCCAGCTGTTCGGCGCTCGTCTGAGCCAGCTGCTCCTCGATGTCGCCGATCGCGACCCGGGCTCCCTTCGCGATCAGTGCCGCCGCGGTCGCGCGGCCGATGCCGCGGGCGCCGCCGGTGATTGCGACCACGCGGCCCGCTAGCGATCGTCGGGCTCTCGCCATTGCTGAAGTCCTCCTACGAAGTCGTTTCCACTCTGGAAGGTATCGGGTCGGCGCCCGTCGTGATTTGACTGGTTGACTGGCCAGTCGACGGGGTGATCGGGGGCCATTGAACGACCGCCAACGAAGACGAGTTAGGTGGACGGGCCGCTTGGGCCTCGTGCTTAACGTCCCACTAGAGCCCCTCCGAGCCCGCCGCAGCCCACTCGGACGCGAGCATCGAGTGGACCGCGTGATCCAGGTAGCGGTTGCCCACGCGCTCGGCCTGACGCCGCGTGCCCTCCTCGGCGAAGCCCAGCCGCCGGGCGAGGGCCCGACTGCGGTCATTGGCGACAGCGGCGGCGATCTCGACCCGGTTGAGGTCCCAAGCGCCGAACGCGTGGTCGACGAGCGCGCGGACGGCGAGCGTCATCGTCCCATGGCCCTGCTCGGACTCCGAGAGCCAGTAACCGATGCTGGTCGAGCGGTGCTGCCAGCTGACCGAGTGGTAGCCGACGCAACCGATGATTGCGCCGTCGCGCAGGATCGCGCAGTCAAACCCGTTGTTGGTGGCCTGGCGCTGCTGGGAGTAGTCGACGTGCGCTCGGGAGTCGGCGAGGGTCTGCTGCGCGGCCCAGGGCATGAACTGCGACAGGTAGGCGCGGTTGGCGTCAGACAGCGCGTACAGCTCCTCCGCATCCGAAGCCTCCAACGGCCGCACGCTCAGCGTCTCGGACAGCTGCCCGTGCTCGCCCAGCGGGTTGGGCGGCGCCGGCACGCCCCGCGGCGCGGGAGGCCCCGGGGGCGAGACGATGTCGCGCCCCGTGGGCCGCATCCGCTGATCGAGCTCGAGCTGCCAGAAGTACCGTGTGAAGCTGATTCCGGCCCGGAACTCGCCGACGTGGGGGTCGAGTTGCTCGCCGCGCGCCATCCGCACGATCAGCTCCGGATACGTCCGCCCCGGCAGCGCCGCGTACATCGGCGCGGGGAACGCGCCGCCGAAGCGGGTATTGACGTCGGTGATCCCCAACCCGACTTCGCTGTCGCGAAAAACCTGCACGGTGCACGGCCCGCGGACGCCGAGCGCCTCGACCACGCGCCGGCCCAGCTCGATCAGCTCCTGATCGGCGATCACCGTGCCCTTGATCGACTCGCCGCCGCGGGACTCGATCATCGTCCGAGGGATCGCGTTCAGGCAGCGACCGCTCAGATCGGACAGCAGGTCGATCGAGAACTCCGGCCCGTTCATCAGCTTCTGGACCATCGCCGGCTCGGCGATGTAGTCGACCATGAACGCCGCCGCGGCCGCGTCTGCGGCGTGGTGGATCGAGCGCGCACCCGAGCCCTTGCGGGGCTTGATCATCACCGGGAAGTGCGGGATCGGCTCGCCGGGGAGCACGGTCGGCGGCGACGGCAGGCCGAGGCGCTCCAGCAGCAGGTGTGCCTCGTACTTGTCGAATGTCGCCCGCGCGATCTCGGCCTCGGGGACGAACGCGGGCAGCTCGCCGGCGGCGCGCGCGTGGGCCAGCACCTCGATGTCGAGGTCGGTCAGCGGCACCACCGCTCCGACGTTGAACTCCTCACACAACGCCTGCAGCGCCGGCACGTACCCCGGATCGTCGATCCGCGGCACCGCGCGCCGGTGGTGGGCGGCGTACTGGGCCGGGGCCAGCGGGTTGGGATCGGCGGCCACGACCGTCGCGTGCTGGGCGAAGGCCGAGACGATGTCGTAGCGCTTGCCGACGCCGGTGAGCAGGACGCCTATGTCGCGCGCCATCCGCCCGTGTCTCCCTTGTACAGCCCGTGGCCGGCGAGCACCATCCGCAGGGTCCGGGCCATGATCGCCAGGTCGAGCTTGACCGTGCGGTGCTCGACGTACCAGAGGTCGAGCTCGATCCGCTCGGGCCAGGGCAGCGACGCCCGGCCGTTGATCTGGGCCCAGCCGGTGATCCCGGGCTTGACCGCGAGCCGGCCGCGCTCGCGGTCGGTGTACTGCTCGACCTGGACCTGAACGGTCGGGCGCGGCCCGACGACCGACATCTCGCCCCGCAGGACGTTCCACAGGTTCGGCAGCTCGTCGAGCGAGTAGCGGCGCAAGAACGAGCCGATCCGGGTGATCCGGTCGTCGCCGTGGTTGATGGCCAGCCCGGCACCGATGAACTCGGCGCCCGTCACCATCGTGCGCAGCTTGTAGATCGAGAACAGCTCGCCGTCGCGACCGACCCGCGTCTGGCGGTAGATCGCTCTGCCGGGCGACTCGAGGCGGATCGCCGCCGCCAGCACCGCCACCACCGGCGCTGTGAGCGCCGTGCCGGTCGCCGAGAGCGCGACGTCGATCGTCCGCCTCAGCGCCTCGTCGAGCCGTGGGCGACGCGGCGCCCCGTTGAGTCTCCTCACCGGGTGCCCTCCGCGGGCTCCCAGCCCGCCGTCGTGCCGTGCTTGAGCCAGTCCCACAATCCCGCCGCCAGCGACGCCGTGGTCAGCACGTAGTAGCGCGCGATCAGCAGCGGCCGGGCGCGGATCGCCCCCGCCGCTAGCGCCGCCACCAGGATCGCGACCTGGATCGCCACCGCGGCCACGTACACCCAGCCCTGGCCGATCAGCGCGATGCTCGTGCCCAGCGCGATCACGTGCAGGAACGGGGTCAGGTACCGGACGACCCGGTGGGAGAAGATCATCAGCGCGTACAGGGGGTCGTAGCCGCGCGGCGACAGCATCCCGCCGCGCAGCACGATCGGCCACATGTGACTCATCATCCGGCGCTTACGGGCGAATTCGCCCTCGATCGTCGGCACCATCTTCTCGGTGGCGTGCGCGTCGGACGCGTACACGGCGCGCCAGCCCTGCTTGACCATGTTGAACGGGAACGACAGGTCGTGGCCCATGATCGGGTCGACGACCAGGTAGGACTCGCGGCGGGTCGCGTAGATCGCGCCGTTGCCGCCGGTGACCGAGCGCACCTGCGACTCCAGCGACCGCAGCGCCATCTCATAGCGCCAGTACAGGCCCTCCTGGTTGGTGCCGCGCTCGTTGACGAACGCGACGTCGCCGCACACGTACCCCACCCGGGGGTCGCCGAACGGCGCCACCAGCCGGGCCAGCGCCCCGTCCTCCCAGCGCACGTTGGCGTCAGAGAACGCCACGATCTCGGCCTCGGAGCGCTCGACAGCCGCGTCCTGGGCGCGGATCTTGCCGCCGCGGGGGAGCTCGAGCACGACGTCGGCGCCGGCAGCCCGCGCCCGCTCGGCGGTACCGTCCGGGGAGCCGTCGCAGGCGACGATCACCTCGAGCCGCTCGGCGGGGTAGTCGAGCTCGCGCAGGTTGGCGACGCGGCCCGCGATCACCTCCGCCTCGGCGTAGGCGGCGACGATCACCGACACCGACGGACGCTCCGCCGCGTCCGCCCCCGCCGGCCGCCGACGAAGTCGGCCGATCAGCGACAGCAGCACGAAGTAGCCGGCGTGGGCATACAGCACCAGGCCGGCCGAGACCCAGAAGACGATCGCCAACGCGGTCACGACGGCGCCGATTGTGGCGCAGCCGCGGACCGGCGGTGAGTCAGGCCGCGATACAGCTCGAGCGTCTTGCGGGCCGCCTGATCCCACGAATACGGCCCGGCGGCGGCGGCGGCCGCCGCCCGGGCGAGCGCCAGCCGGCGGTCCGGGTCCGACAGCAGCCCGTTGACGGCGTCGGCCAGCGCGCCCGGATCGCCAGGCGGCACCAGTACCCCGGCCCCCTGCGCGGCCAGCTCGCCGAAGCCGCCCACGTCTGAGAGCACGGTGGGTTTGGCGAACGCCAGCGCGGTCGCCAGCACGCCCGACTGGTCGAAGCGCTCGGTCCGCGAGTACGGGAGCACGACCGCGTCGGCGCGGCGAAAGAAGGCCGGCAGCTCGGCGTCGGCGACGAACCTGGTGACGAACCGGACGCCTGGCGGCGCCTGCGCCCGCAGCGACTCAACATCGATCAGCGAGCGCCCCACGATCCACAGCTCGGCGCCGCGCACGCTCCGCCACGCCTCGAGCAGCGTGTCCAGGCCCTTGTAGGGGCGCAGCAGCCCGAAGAACAGGACCACGGGCCGGTCGACCCACTGCAGCTCGGCGGGCAGCGGCCGCTCGTCCGGGAGCCGGGTCAGGTGCTCGAACGCGCCGTGGTGGATCACGTGGACCTTCTCGGAAGCGACGCCGAGGCCCTCGATCAGGCGGCCGCGGCCGTAGTCCGAGTGCACGACCAGCGCGTCGGCAACGTCGTACAGCCGGCGCTGCGCCCGCACCTGGCCCGGGCGCGGCTCCCGCGGCAGCAGGTCGTGGGCGGTCAGGACCACGGGCCGGTCCGGCAGCAGGTGGCGGTCGAACCACTGCACGTCGAGCCACTGGAAGTGCACGACGTCGGCCGCGCGGGCGGCGCGGCGGTAGCGGAGCATGTCGGGCACGTGCTCGGCGAGCTTGGTCACCCGGCGCAGCCGGCTGCCACCGGGCCCGAGCGCGTGGCGATAGAACGGCTCGCGCAGGACGTAGCCGTCGGGTGGCAGCGCGGTCCCATACGGGAACTCGCACGTGATCAGCTCGACGCCGGCGCCGGCGCGTGCGAGCGCGACGCACAGTCCGTGGTCGTAGGGCCGCGTGAACGACGACGGGTCGACGACGTGAACCCTCATCGCGCGTCCAGCCGGCGGCCGGCCAACCGCGCGACCCGGCGAGCGGTCTCCTGGGTGCCCGGGCCGAGCGGATGCACGCTCGCCCCGCGGTCGCGCCGCAGGCGCCGCACGGCAGGAGCGATCGCGGCCAGCGTCGGCTGGCCCGGCTCGCGGGCGAGGCGATCGGCTGCGCAGCGCAGCGGGTGCCTGAGCGCCAGGCGGGCCAGCGCGAACGCCCGCGCGCCGACGCCGTCGTCCTCACGGTAGGCGACCGGGAGCGAGCGCGCGGCGCCGATCTCGAGCGACTCCGGACGCGTCGACGCCTCGACCCGAGCGGCGTCGAGCGTGTCGGCGAACTCCGCCAGCGGGTCGCCCCGCGCCGGAAACCGGTCGGCGATCAGGACCACCCGGGCGTGCGGGGTGCGCGCCCCCGAGGGACGATTGGACAGCATCAGCCCGGCGAGCTCCTCGGCCGACAGGACGGCGTCGAGCACGGCGTAGCCGCCGCGCTCCAGCCGGCCCGCGCGGACCGAGCCACCCGACGCCGGGGGCGGACGAGCCGCGGGCTTGCGGCGCAGCCGCCGCCAGGCCCGGCCGGCCGCGCGCGCGACCGCGGGCTCGGGGTCGAACCCCTTGTAACGGCGGCCCAGCCAGGCGCGGCCGGCGGCGTAGCCGCGCCACTGGCTGCGCAGATCCCCGACGGTCGTGCGGTAGCGGTGCTCGACCGCGGCCCGGCGCCGGAGCTCGAGCTTGTACCCGGCGGCCTGCAGGCGCCAGCTGAAGTCGGTGTCCTCGGCCGCGCGCACGCCCTCGTAGAAGCCGCCGATCTGGTCAAACGCAGCCCTCCTCACCAATAGGTTGGCGGCCACGGCGCGCGGGCGATACGGGTGGCGCAGATGCGCCTCCTGGCTGAGGAAGCCGCGGGCGGCGCCGTAGCGAGCGGCTAGCGTGTCGGCGCCGGGGGCGGCCCTGACCTCGCCCGCCAGCGCGCCGACGTCGTCGGCGGGCCGCACGGCGAAGTACAAGTCGAGCAGGTCGCCCGGCGCCAGGCAATCGGCATCCAGGAACAGGATCCAGTCGTTGTGCGCGTGGACGGCGCCGACGTTGCGGGCGTGGGCCGGCGAGCGCTCGCCGGTCGCCGCGACGACGGTCAGGGGCGGCGTCGCCACACCCGACGCCGTGCTCGAGTTGTCGGCGAGGATCAGCTCGTCGCCGGCCCCGATCTGGAGCGACAGCAGCGTCTGAGCGGCCGCCCGCGCCGCCCCGGCGTCGCCCGCGAACGGCATCACGACGGTGACGCTCGGGCGGCTCACGCCGGGATCCGTCCCCGCACTCGCGCCAGCATCGCGCGCAGGTTATCGACCTCCTGGGGGTGCGCGAACCGGGTCAGGTGCAGGGCCGGCACCACCAAGGCGAGCGCCGCCACTCGGGTGAGGAAGCCGAGCACGCCGTGGGTCGGCAGCAGCACGTCCCCGAGCACCGCGATCCCGCCCATCACGAGGGTCAGGTGCACGATCCGCCGCCACTCGAACGCGACCTGGAACAGGCTCCGGGTGAGGAAGTGCATGGCCCCGAGCATCACCACGTAGGCGCCGCACAGCGCGATCCCGGCGCCGGCGATCCCCAGCGGCGGCACCAGCGTCACCAGCAGCAGCACGTTGGCGGCGAGCCCGGCGATTGCTGCCGGAAAGTTACGGGTGGTGACCTTGGCGCGGGCGGCGATCACCAGGAACACGACCCACAGCCCGTACAGCGCCCAGCCCAGCGCGACCCAGGGGAGCGCCTTGTAGGCGTCGTAGAACGACGGCGCGGCCAGCAGCCGCACCAGCCAGCGTCCCAGCAGCGCGAGCCCCGTCACCACGAAGCCGCTGACCAGCATGTAGTAGGTCGTGACCAGGCCGTAGAAGCGCGCGGCCTCGCGGTCGTCGGTGATCGAGTAGGCCAGCGGCGGCCACGCGTACTGGAACGCCCGCACGATGAACGCGACCGCGCCCGCGAGCTTGACCGCGATCGAGTACAGCCCCGCGAGCGACTGGCTCTGGGAATGGAAGATGTAGTACCGGTCGACGAGGCTGAGCGCGTACACCGAGGCCTCGGCGGGGACGGTCGGCAGCCCGAAGCGCAGCAGTGCCGCGAGCCGCTCGGCGCCGACCGCGGCGCGGTCGCCGCGGCGCGGCCGCAGGCGCTTGCGCATCGTCCACCACAGCCCCAGCAGCACGATCGTCGAGGCGCCGTAGTTGCCCAGCAACAGCCCGCTCGGCCCCTTGTCGAGCCCGACCACAAGCACGACCGAGGCGACGATCGTGATCCCGACGTTGATCAGCGAGGCGATCGCGTACGTGCGAACCCGCTCTTGAACCCGCAGCAGGCCGTAGGCGAGCTCGAGGTTGGTGAACGCCCACAGCCCCAGCACGGCGATCCGGAAGATCCCCGGATCGCTGTGACCGAGCACCAGTCGCGACAACGGCCGCGCCGCCACGGCCAGGACGATCGCCACGACCGTCGTCGCGATCAGAGTGAACATCACCGCGTGCCGTGCCAGTGCATCCCGGCGCTCCTGGTCCTCGTCGGTGAAGTAGAAGCGCAGGAACGCCTCGATCATCCCGAAGCGGACGAGGATGCTGATGAAGATCACGCCGTTGGCGAGCAGCTCGACCGTCCCGTAGCCCGCCGGATCGATGTAGCGCGTATACACCGGCAGCAGCAGGACCGCGATGAACTTCGAGACCACGTCGGCGATCTGGTAGGCGGCCAGTGTGGTCGCCAGGCGCTTCAGATACGCAGTCACGAACCCTTACGGTACGGATCGTCCCGGTGTCAGAATGCCGGGGCATGCGAATCGCCGTGATCGGAGCATCCGGCTGGCTGGGCGGCGCGATCGCGCGCGAGGCGCTCGCGCGCGGCCACCAGGTGACCGCGATCGCCCGCAACCCGGCCGGGCTCGAGGAGCTCGACGGCGCCAATCCGGCGGTCGCCGACGCGACCGACGGCGCCAAGCTGATGGCGGTGCTGCTCGGCCACGACGCGGTCGTCGCGGCCGTCACCGATCGCAGCGGGCCCGACCGCCGCGTGATTGCAGAGGTCGCGCGCACGCTGATCAAGGCAGCGCCCGCATCCAGCGTGCCACGGGTCGCCTGGGTCGGCGGTGGCGGCAGCCTCAGCAGCCCCGACGGCGGGCGGTTCATCGACCAGCCCGGGTTCCCGGAGGAGTACAAGGCCGAGGCGATGGCCCAGGCCGAGGCGCTTGACCTGTTTCGCTCAGCGCCGCCCGAAGTCGACTGGACCTACCTCAGCCCTCCTGCGCATGAGCTCGTGCCCGGCGACAAACAGGGCGGCTACCACGTCGCCGGCGGCGACGAGCCGGTGACCGACGCCGACGGCAATAACCGGGTCAACTCCGGAGACTTCGCCGCGGCGATGGTCGACGAGCTCGAGCACCCGCAGTTCTCCCGCCAGCGGTTCACCGTCGGCTACTGACCGGCGCGCCTCTACTCCGACAGAAGCTTCCACACCCCGTCGACGAGCTCCTGCGCGTCGACGTTGTGGGCCAGCCGCGACCCGAAGCCCACCAACCCGACGTCGACCACCGTGCCCCGTCCCAGGTCGTAGCCGACGACCGCCAGCGCATTGTTGGTGACGCCGGCCGACGACATCACCTTGCCGGGCGCGGTGACCGAGCGCACCGGCTGGTAGGAGCTGAACCCCGGGAACGCCCCGGAGGTCGTGTTGAAGATCCCCAGGCGGTCGTGGATCACCGTGATCAGCTGCTGGTCGTGCACGACCAGCGGCCCGGGCTTGGCGCCGAACGCGTCCTCGGCAGCCGGCCTGCTCGGATGCACCGCCCGCTGGCCCTGCACGGTGACCGACCGCCGCAGCGAGTCGATCCCCAGCGACATCACGTGGCCGCCGTTCTGGACGTAGGCCCGCAACGTGGATTGCAGCGAGGACGGCAGCCACAGCTCGCTGCCGGCGAGCACGACGCCTGAGTGGCCCTGGAGCGTCGGTCCGAAGCCCTCGAGCAGGCCGACGTCGGTGGTCACGTCATACGAGCGGCGGGTCCTGTCCAGGTAGGCCAGCAGGCCGGCTTCGTCGACCGCGCCGGCCGGAAAGCCGTTGGCGAGCGGCCGCAGAAGCGAGATCGGGCCGCCCGATGACAGCGTGTTGGGGAGGCCGTCGCCGTCGTCATCGACCGGGTTGAGCCCCTGCCACGTGAGCGCCGGCAGCACGACCAGCACCTTGGGCCGGTGGCTCGCGGTGGGCAGGCTGGCGACGATCGGGACAACGGTTCGGTTTGCGCCCGAGCGCAGCGCGAGCTGGTACATGCCGGCGCGCCCGGACGGAACCTTGATGTTCAGCGTGAAGCTCGAGGACGAGCCCTTGCCGACGACCTGCTTGCTGCCGGCGCGGCGCAGCGCCCAGCGGTAGGGCCGGTGGCGGGCGTCGACGTAGACGGTCGCGCTCGACCCGGCCGCAACCGGGCGCAGCGGCGGCTCGGCGGCCAGGTAGCGCACGGTCACCCCGGTGTGGGTGGTGCCCGGCGCGGGCGGCATCACGATCGGGTAGCGGCCGGTGTTGCAGGCCGCGTCGGTGACGTCGAGGCCCACCAGATAGGTACCGGCGGGGGCCGGACGCTCGTCGATCATGCCGTCCCAGATCGCCGACTCGCTGCTCCACTTGGTGACGAAGCTCTTGACCAGCTTCGGCTTGCCGGGGAGGTCGGTGCGCCAGATCCGAACGACGCCGCTGCGGGCCTCGTTGCCGGTGTAGTGGATCGTCACGCCGCCGCTCTCGGTCTGTGGGATCAGCTTCGGCGAGACCGAGGTGACCACCGGGCGGGGCGGGATCGTGCGCACGTGAATCGGCTCGGGACCGGCGGAGTTCGAGATCTCGACGGTGCGCCCCTGGTGGGTCAGAGCCACGCGGAAGTAGTAGTCGCCGTCGGGCACGACCTGGCCGTCGTCGTTGCGGCCGTTCCAGGTGAACACGCCGTCAGGGGTGCGGACCTTACGGCGCATATGGCGTCCGAGCGCAATCGTGCGGACGATCGTCCCGGTCTGATCGACGATGTACACGTCGACGTCGTCGGATCGGTGCAGGAGGTAGAACGAGACGAACACGCGGCGATGGCTGACGCCGCCGCACACCTGCCCGTCCTCGGGGTTGATCCAGGACGGGACCGGCTTCGGGGACCCGGCGATCAGCGGCGTGGTCACCTTCAGGTGCTGGGTGACGAAGAACGCGGCGATGGTCGCCGCCGCCAGCACCGCGAAACCCACCACCGGCAGCCGGGTCAAAGCTCGACCACCGCCGTGTTGGGGACGTCGAACTCGTGGAATGCGTCGAGCCCCCTCGGGTCGCGGCTGCACAGCATCACGCGGATGCTGCCTCCATGGCACACCACCAGCGCGGGGAGCTCGGCGTTGGAATGCACATCAACCAGACACGCCAGCACCCGGTCGAGCTGGTCGCGCAGCGACTCCCCGCCGGGGAAGCGGAAGCGCTCGCCGGCGCGCCGCCAGGCGGCGTAGCCCTCGGGATCGGCCCGCTCGACGTCGATGAACCGGTAGCCCTCCCATTCGCCACGGTTGGCCTCGCGTAGCCGCGCGTCGAGCGTCGGCGTGAGCCCGATCCGGGCCCCGACGATCTCGGCGGTCTCGGCCGCGCGGCTCAGATCGGACGCGTACAGCGAGCGGATGCCGGCGTCAACCAGACGGTCGCCGAGCTCGGCGGCCTGGCGGCGGCCGACGTCGTTCAGTGGGGTGTTCGTGAACCCCTGGACGCGAATCGGCTCGAGGTTGTCGTTGGTCTGCCCGTGGCGGGCGAGCAGCACTCCGCTGAGGTCCGGACTGTGCGGCCGCTCCGCGGTCACCGTCGCGCAACGCCCAGAGTGTCGGAGCGCAGGCCGAGGCGCAGCGTCTCCAGCGAGAGGACGTCGCCCGGGGCGATGTTGCCGAGGTTCACGTCGGGCCCGAAGCGCTGAATGAACCACACCTGCTGGTGCTTGATAGGCGCGTCGAACATGATCCGCCGCGAGTCGATCTCGTGGACGATCTCGCCGATCAGGCCCTCGCGGACCTCTCCGGTCGGCCTGAAGATCCCGGCCGTGCCGGCCTCGCGACCCTCGGCAATCACCTTCCACGCGCCCGCGTCGAGCTCCCGGCGCATCATCTCGACCCACTGGTAGGGCGGCGTGATCGCGCCGGTGTCGTCCTTGGAGCCGACTTCCGAGAGCACCGTGAAGTCGGCCGCCAGGCGCTCGATCAGCTCGAGCTTGCGGTCGTGCTCAAGCGCGATCGTGCCGTCGGAGATCTCGAAGTGCTGCAGGCCCAGCTGCTTGGCCCAGCCGATCAGCTCGTCGAATCGGTCGCGCGCGATCGCCAGCTCGGTCAGCGTGCCCCCAAGCACCACCGGGATCCCGTGCGCCCGGTAGCGCTCGAGCTTGGGCTCGAGATTCCCGGTCGCCACCGCGGTGCCCCAGCCCAGCTTGACGATGTCGACGGAGTCGCCGGCGACCTCGATCAGGCCGTCGACCTCGGCCACCGACAGGCCCTTGTCGAGTACGTGGGTGACGCCGTCCTCGCGCGGCTTGACGGTGCGATCGGGGAGATCGAGCAGCTCTCGCATGTTGGCCTCCGGTCCGCTACGAGGGGGTCACTGGTGGGCTAGTGTCCCGATTCATTAATTGGATCGCAGTCGAGCGGCCCCTGGCGGCGCTTCGCTTCGTCCTCGTCCCCTCGCGTAGCTCCGCTACGCGTCGGGTCCTGCGTCCCCGCGCCGCATCCCCCAGTGACCACTCTTGGTGCCACCGAATTAACGAATCGCGACACTAGGCGGCGAGGTCCGACCCGACGGTCACGACGACCTGCGCGCTGCACGTCGCGCTCCCGGGGCACGCCACGGCCCGGGTGCTCGAATCCACCGGCTGGACGGACGACGGTCCGAGCTTGAGCGACCGGGCCACCGCGAGCGCGTCGTTCTTGTGACCGGGCATGTAGGCGACCACGGTGGCGGTGCGGGTCTGATCGGAGGCGTTGGCGGGCGGGTTGCCCTGCTTGTAGCCGACCCCGAGCAGCTGCGTGGCCACGCGGTCAGCGAGCCCGGCGGTGGCGGTGCCGTTGAGCACGGTCACGGTCACGTTGGCGGGATTGACCTTGCCGGCGGTCTTGACGCGACGGGCCGTCGGCGTGGTGGTGGCCGCTTGCGTGCTGGTCGAGGAGGAGCTGCTGCTGCTGCCCTTGGTAATTAGCACCAGTGCGACCACGACGCCGGCGACGGCGAGCGCGCCGATCAGCAGACCGAAGCGCAGGCCCGCGCGCGAGCGCCGGCGCTCGGGTCCACGCGGAGGCTGCGTACCGGGACGCGACCGGGGCGGCTGCGTGCCCCGCGCCCCGCGCTGGGCCTGCTGTGCGGCCCGGGCCGGCGGCGGCGTGACCCGCGCCGGCGGAGCGGTGGCGACCGCGTCGTTGGAAACGCCGTTTGAACCGCCGGCCGCGGTGGCCGGGCCCGGCGCCGAGTACGAGGTCAGCTCCAGCGGGTCCGGTACGTCGGCCCCGAGCGGCTCGGACACCACCGGATCGGTCGGGATCAGCTTGGTGGCGGCGGTCAGCGCCGGCGCCGCGACTCCGGCGGGCGGCCCCGGGGCGACGGCCGTGGCGCCGACCAGGGCGGGCGTGCGGAACGGGTTGCGGCGCGCTCCGGCGGCGGCGGTCTGGTTGCCGGCGCCCGCCGCTGCGGGTGGGGCGGCCGCCGGCTGGGCGGTTGCGGCGGCGGCCTGCTGCTGCTGGCGCGCGATTGTGGTCAGCCTGGCCTCCAGCTGGGAGACCCGCTGGTTGGCCTCGTAGGCCTGCTCACGCAGGTTCGCGGTCTCGCGGGCCTGCGAGAAATAGAGCAGCACGAGAATGGCCAAGCCGATGATCGAGGCAAAGCCAACGTCTGCGCCCACCGAGGAGATGAAATGGTGGACAGATATGGCGAATGGGATCGTCGCCATTGGGCGCCAGTCTACGGTGCCACCCGGGCGCCAGTTTGCCCGGACGGCAATCGAGTTCCAGAGAGCTTCGACACGTGGTCGGCGAGACCTGCAGCGTCGCCCTCGAGCACCAGCAGGTTCAGGTCGGCGAACGTCTGCTCGGCCCACGCTGGGTCCAGCGGGGCCCGCTGCGCGCGCAGGATCCGCTGCGCCGGCGTCGGCTGCGGGCGCTCGTACGGGTTGAACAGATCCTCGTGGAACTTCTCCCCGCTGCGCGCCCCCACGATCTCGATCGCGATGTCGCGCTCAGGCTCCAGGCCCGACAGGCGGATCATCGTCTCGGCCAGGTCGACGATCTTGATCGAGTCGCCCATCTCGAGCACGTACACCTCGCCGCTGTCGTCGTGGAGCGAGCCCGCGCGGATGATCAGCTGGACCGATTCGGGAATCGTCATGAAGTACCGGGTCATCCGCGGATCTGTGACGGTCACCGGGCCGCCGGCGGCGATCTGGCGGCGGAAGATCTGCACCACCGAGCCCGACGAGCCCAGCACGTTGCCGAACCGCACGGTGGCGTACCGGGTCTTCGGGTAGCGGGCCGCGGCGGCCTCGACGGCCCACTCGGCGAGCGCCTTGGAGGCGCCCATCACCGTGGCCGGCTTGACCGCCTTGTCGGTGGAGACGAGTACGAACACGCCCACGCCCGTCTCGCCGGCGATGCGGGTGACCAGGCGCGTGGCCAGCGCGTTGTTGCGGACCGCCTCGACCGGGTTGAGCTCCATCATCCCCACGTGCTTGTAGGCGGCGGCGTGGAACACGACCGCGGGGCGATGCTCGGAGAACACCTCGCGCATCCGCTCCTCTTCCTTGCAGTCGGCGAGGACCGGGATGGCGGTGCGGACGTGGCGCTCCTCCTCGAGCTCGCGGAGGATTTCAAACAGGTTGTCCTCGGCGTGGTCGACCAGCACGAGCCGCCGGGGGTTGACCCGCGCGATCTGCCGGCACAGCTCGCTGCCGATCGAGCCGCCGGCGCCCGTGACGAGCACGACCTCGTTGGCCAGGTACGCGCCGACGCGCTCGAGTTCCATCCGCACCGGCTCGCGCCCGAGCATGTCCTCGACGCGGACCTCGCGCAGCTGCCGGGTCACCTGCAGGTGCCCGGAGCTGTCCTGCAGCAGCTCGAACATCGTCGGCATCGTGCGGACGGGCAGGCCGCGCTGGCGGCACGCCGTCACGACCCGGGCGCGCAGCGTCCCCGGAGCCGAGGGAATCGCGATCACGACCTCGTCGGGCTCGAGCTCGTCCAGGATCCGAGCGATGTCCTCCGACGAGGTGGTGCCGAGCACCTTGAGCCCGTGCTCGTCCTTGATCCCCTGCTTGCGGGGATCGTCGTCGACGAATCCGACCGGGCGCATCCGCAGCTGCGGGTTGCGGGCGAGCTCGCGGACAACCAGGCGACCGCCGTCGCCGCCGCCGACGATCAGCACGTCCCGGGCGCCCTTCTGCATCGTGAAGCTCCGCACGCGGCCCTCGACGATCAGATGCACGATGAAGCGGGCGGCCAGCAGCAGCGCCAGCATCAGCAGGAAGTACAGCGCGATCACGCTCGCCGGGAGCGTCACCGGGCTCGACAGCTGGCCCCGTGAGGAGGTCTGGATCGGGTGCAGCAGCGCGATCGCCCCGACCGCGATCAGCGTCGACACCACGGCACCCTTCACCACCGCCTCGTAGTCGCGCTGGCCGACGAATGTCCACAACCGTTCGTACAGCCCGAACGCCGCCAGCACGATCAGCGAGACGGCGACGACCCAGATGACCGTGGTGTTGAACAGGTGCTCGTAGCGGGTCGGGACGTCGTCCTCGAACCTCAATCGGAACGCGAGGAAGTACCCCAGGGCGACCAGAAGCCCGTCCACCAGCAGCTGCGGGATCGAATGGCGGTGGACGGGGAAGGCCGCGGTTCTCAGCCGCCGGCGCATGCGGCGGGGAATTCTAGTGGCCTGGCGCATGAGGACTCGCCCGATTCGCTAGCGAAAATCTAGCCTGGCCAGGACGCAGGACCGAAGGCGTAGCGGAGCTACGTCGAGGTCCGAGGACGCCGCCAGGCGAAGATTTGCAGCCGCGAAGTGGGCGGGGACTCATGGGGCAGGTCACTGGTGACGCTGTGCTAACGAACGGCTAAGGCCGCGCGCTGCCGGCGGGCTCGCGGCGACTTGTGCGCACGCGGCGCGACGCCGCCCGACCGGTGCGGGACGGGGACCAGCAGGTTGCGCAGCTTGCGGCGCATCGCGGGGTTCAACCGCCCGAGCGGCTGCACGTGCATTGCCGCCCAGCATTTCTGGCCGCCCTGACAGCGCTGAATCGCCAGCAGCTCCTGGTGCAGCTGGAACAGCTGCAGCAGCGTCATCGTCGGCGCGAGGTTGTGCAGCTCGAACGGATCGGTGCGCAGGTCGTAGAACTCGCGCTCGCCGTCCTTGTACTCGACATACAGGAAGTCGGGCGTGCGCATCGCCTCGTAGCTGTTCGGGTTGCCGCTGGGGGGCGGCTGGAAGTCGGGATCGTCGGTCCGCAGGTCGGGACCGCGATGCTCGATCAGCGCGGCGTTGCGCCAGGTCGCGGGGGTCACGCCGCCGAGCAGCGGCACCAGGCTGTGGCCGTCGCCGGCCATGTTGGTGCCGCCGATCTGGGCGAACGTCTTGGCCAGGTCGATGTTCTCCGTGATCGCGTTGGTGCTCGTCGCCCGCGGGGATCCCGGGGCCCTGGATCACCAGCGGCACGTGGATGTCGGTGTCGAACGCGGTCATCTTGCCCGGCATCAACCGGTACTCGCCGGTGTGCAGGCCGTTGTCGGAGCTGAACACGATGTAGGTGTTGTCGCTCAGGCCGTTGGCGGCCAGCGCCGCCTCGACGCGCCCGATCATCGCGTCGACCGCCTGCACCGACTGCGCGCGCAGCCGGTAGACGGTGTTGATCCGGGCCTGCTGGTCGGCGGTCAGCGGCGCCCGGCCGGCCAGCCACCGCGGCGCGTTGGTCGGCAGCACGTCGAAGTTCGGCGGGTCCGGAGCCTGTAGCCCGGGGAAGTCGTTGGCGTCGCGCGGGGCGGGCGTGTACGGGTCGTGCGGCGCGAACGTCGCCAGCTCGAGGAAGAACGGCTTGCCGGCCGCGGCCGAGCTGTTGATGAAGTCAACGCCCTTGTCGGCGAGCACGTCGGTCAGGTAGTCCGACGGCGCGTGGCCGTAGTTGACGACCGTGCCGTCCTCGTTGAGTGAGTAGTTGAACTCCGGGTATCCCCAGCCGGCGACGTCCCATTCGGACCACCCGGGCGGCACGTACGTGAACGGGAGCCCGGGGACGCTGCCCCTGTCCTGGCCGTATCCGTTGAGGTACTTGCCCATCATCGCGGTGTTGTAGCCGGCGCGCTGCAACGCCACCGCGAACGTGTGCTGCTCCTCGCCGCGGTCGTAGAACTGCCTGAAGCCGCCCTGCGGACCCTCGTTGTCGAACACCTTCGTGGTGTGGGGGAAGTTCCCGGTGAAGATCGAGGAGCGCGACGGGCAGCACAGCGAGTCCGACACGAAGTAGTTGTTGAACGTCAGCCCCGTGCGCTGCATCTGCAGCACGTTGTGGCATGTACTGCAGGAGGTTCATCGACAGGTCATCGGTGAGCACGAACACGATGTTCGGGCGGCTCGCAGCGGCGGCCGCCTGGCCTCGGGCCAGGGTGTGGTGGGCGCCACCGGCGGAGCTCGTCGAGCTCGCGACCATGCCGGTGGCGAGGCTCGCGCAGGCCAGGATCAGCAACCCAGCGAGCACCCGCGGGCGCATCAGGCCTCGCCCCATCCGCCAGATGTCACGCATACTCAGCCGCACCGCTCCGCCTCACAGTACCCGTGCTTGATCCTGCCGGAGCCACCTTCGCGAATGCTTAACGACCACGGGTGCAAGACCTAACGGCGCTGCGCAACGCTCGGCTGCGAATTCCGACCCGCGACACTACTAGTACCCCGGCGGGAGCGTCGCCGGCGGCTTGGCCGTGGGGAACACGCCCGACGAACGCAGCACGTGTCCCTTGGAGTCGAGCGCCTGGACCTTGTACGCCTTGTAGGAGGCGCTTAGCGGGATCTGGGTCTCGAACCCGCTCTTGTCCTTACGCAAGACGACGACTGCAAGATGCTTTGCATCGCTGCCGGCCATCACTCGCCACGCCGCCAGCTGGGTGGCGCCGTTCCAGCTCGCGAACACCAGCGCGCCGTGCTTGCCATCGCGGACGACCCCGTTGGGCGCCCGCGAGGGCGTGCCCGTCCACTGCTGCACGTAGGTGCGGTAGTTGACGTCGGGGTTGGGGAACGCGACGTCGAGCAGGACCTTGCCGGTGCTCGACAGCTCCGAGAAGAACGGCTGCTGGCCCCAGCCGATCGCGACGTTGCCGTTGGGCAGCAGGTCGGTGTTGCCCAGGAACGCGGTTTTGAACTTCTTGCCGCGCGTGTACTGGGCCGTCTGCGTGACGGTCTTCGCCGACGTGTTCAGCTTCAGCACCAACCCGCGGGTGGGACCGCTGGCTGGGCCGATCGTGTCGCCGATCGCGTCGCAGCACGCGTCGTCGAACACGCTGACCACGTTGCCCTTGTGCAGCTGCACGTCGTGCTGCCACTCAAACGAGGCGCCGGAGGCAAACCTAAAGCTCGAGTGCTTGCCGCCCAGCGTCCATTCGATGTTGCCGGTCTTGGTGTCGATCAGGTACGCAGCCCAGGTGTTGCGCATCGACACCACGTACTTGCCGCCGCCGGCCGAGTTGATCGAGTTGACGTGGTAGGCGTCCCAGGCGATCGTCGGCGACGCCGGGAGCGACGCGTAGGAGTCAGTCAGCGGGATGTGGTCGAGCGCGTCCCACGTCGTTAGCAGCTTGCCGGTCTTCAGGTCGTACTCCTGAATCGCCGAGTCGCTGATCAGGCCGGTGGTGGTGCCGCCGACCGATGACAGGTCGGCCTGCTCGTCCTTGTAGGCGGTCACCCAGGCCGTGTGCCCGGAGATCAGCATCTCGTGGGGGCTGATCACCCAGCCGTCCTGGCCGGTCAGCTTCGCGACCCGCTTGTACTGCTGGCTGTAGACGACGTCGGTGCCGCTCAGCGTCTTTCCGAGGGGGCTGATCACGCCCTCCCACCAGCTCAGCACGGGCTTGCCGTTGTAGCGCTGGGCCGACAGGTTCATCGCCAGCGCGTTCGTGGGGACCGGGCCGAACCACACCGGCTGCAGCCGGTTGTCGAGGATCAGCGGCCCGCTCTGACCCACCATCGGGGTCTTCACCCTCAAGTTCTTGAAGTTGGCGACCATGAAGTAGCCCGGGGCGAGCTTCTTCAGGTCCCCGATCTTCAGCGCGGCGACCTTCGGCGGATGCAGATCCGGCCGCGACAGGAACTTCCAGGTGCCGTTCGTCTTGTACGCGCCGATCGGCGCCGCTGCTTGGGCGCTCGAGGCGGCGACCACGGAGACGCATGCGGTCGCGACGAGGGCCAGCGCGAGTGTGGATTTCACTTTTCGTAAAGCCATGTAATTTCAACGTAACACCGGGATGGGGCGAATGTTGCGCGCCGTGTCCGGCCGCCGACGAGCGGCCGATGAGGCGCGCCGCGGATGCACGACGGCGCGCGGAGTCAGCGGTCCGCCGCGGTGATCAACAGGTCAACGAGCACCGCCGGATCGCGGCGGACGCGGGGGCGCTGGGCCACGTCGTCGGGGCGCTTGACCAGCGCCAACTGGTCGGGGCGCTCGAGCTGGCGCATCCGCCCCTCGGCCAGCAGGCGCTCGTCGACGGCTCCCAGCCGTCCCTCGAACACGGTCAGCACCGGCGTGCCCAGCGCGACCGCCTCGCGGTTCATGGTGCCGCCCGCCGACACCACCAGGTCGGCGTAGGAGATCAGCGACTGGGCGTCGAGAGCGCGCTCGGGGACGATCAGCCCGCCGACCCCGAGCAGCTGCGCGCGCTGCTCATCGGTGCGGGCCAGCACGACCGCCTGGGAGCCGCGCAACCGCTCCAGCACGGCGCCGAACAGATCGTTCTCGAAGCGGTGATACAGCGACACTTCGGGCGGCGTGCGGACCACGGCGATCGGCTCGGAGCGGTCCAGCCCGAGCTCGCCGAGCACCGCCGGGTCGGGCTCGAAGTCAGACAGGTAGTACTCCTCCTTGAGCCCGGCGTAGGCGCGGATCTTGCCCTCGGCGCCGTACCGCGCTAGGCGCTCCGGCGGGATCGCCTCGGGCACCACCACGCTCCGAGCCAGGCGGCAGTTGACCTGGTGCTGCACGGTCGCCCACTCGTAATCGAACATCGTCGCGCTGGGCACCCGCAGCAGCGCCGCGGCGACCGTGACGTCGTTGGAGCCGTGGCCGAGCGCGAGGTCGAACCGCTCGCGCCGGCGCGCCCATCGGTACAGGGCGCGCGAGCGGCCCGCCAGGCCGCGGGCCTTGGCGGCCAGGCCGCCGCCGCGGTGCGTGCCGATCGCCGTGTGCGCGATCCCGAAGCGACGGCACAGCCCCAGCGTCTGGGCGAAGTCGCGCGCGGTGACCTCGACCTCGTCGCCGCGGGCGCGCAGGTTGTCGATCACCGGCCGCATCACCAGCACGTGCGGCGAGTTGGTGAGGTCGATCCAGACCCTCACATCAGGTCGACGCGAGCGAGCCCGCCAGCTCGGCGAGCGCGCCGACCACCTCGCCGGCCTGGGCCTCCGACAGCACGGGACTCATCGGCAGCGCGATGTTGTCGCGGCCGATCGCGTCGGTGGCGGGCAACTCCGGGCCGTCGGCGTACGGCGCCATCGCCGGCTGGCGGTGAAGCGGCGTCCGGTAGTAGCCCCGCGCCTGAATCCCGCGCTCACGCAGCCCGGCGATCAACTCGTCCGCGCGCGGGTGGGTGACCACGTACAGGTGCCACGCGGGGTCGGCGCCGTCGGGCACCAGCGGCGCCGTCACGTGCTCGCCGATCCCGGCGGCGGCGTAGGCGGCCGCGGCCGCGCGCCGCCCATCCGACCACTCGTCGAGGTGGCGAAGCAGCACGCGCAGGATCGCCGACTGAATCGCGTCGAGCCGCGAGTTGTAGCCGACGTACTCAAAGCTCTGCTTGTCGCGCGAGCCGTGAAAGCGAAGCGCACGCGCCATCGCGGCGATCTCATCGTCGTCGGTCACGACCGCGCCGCCGTCGCCGTAAGCGCCGAGGTTCTTGGACGGATAGAAGGAGAACGTGGCCGCGTCCGCCAGCGAGCCCGCGCGCCGGCCGCCGAGGCTCGCCCCGGCCGCCTGGGCCGCGTCCTCGAGCACTGGCACGCCGAGCTCGCGCAGCTCGGGGATCGGTGCCGGGAGGCCGAACAGGTCGACGGCGAGGATCGCGCGCGTGTCGGGCGTCATCACTTCCCGGACGGTCTCCACGCTCACGTTACGGGTGTCCGGATCGACGTCGCAGAACACCGGTCGCGCGCCGGCGTTGACCGCGGCCTCGGCCGACGCGTAGAACGTCAGCGAGGGGACCACGACCTCGTCGCCGGGACGGATGCCCATCGACCGCAGCGCGATCGTGATCGCATCGGTCCCGTTGCCCACGCCGATCACGTGACGGACGCCGAGGTACTCGGCGAACTCGCGCTCGAACGCGTCGAGCTCGGGTCCCAGGATGAACGCGCCGCGGGCGATCACCTCGCTCACGCGGCCCTGGATCTCGTCCTGAAGCGGCGCCTGGGGGGTGGCGGTGTCGAACAGTGGGATCGCCATCGTCGCGCGAACCCTAACAACACCGTAATTGTGCGCGGTCGCGGGCCGCTACGCTTGCCCTCGTGCTGCTCGCACTTGCCTCTATCACCGGCCCGCTCGTCGATCTGGCAACAAACCTGATCGGGAGCCTCGGGCTCGCGGGCGTCGTGATCCTGAACACGATGACCGGCGTGATCGGCGTCCCGGGAACCGAGCCGACGATGCTGTTCGCCGGGTTCAACGTCTATGACGGGCACCTCACGTTGCTCGGGATCATCGTCGCCGGCGTCGCCGGGGACATGCTGGGGGCCTGCATCGCCTACACGATCGGGTTTTTCGGCCGCCGCGAACTGCTCGAACGCCAGGGCTCCAAGCTGCACGTCAACCCCCGCAAGCTCGAGCGCGCGCAGCGCTGGTCAGAGGCCCACGGCGCACCGGTGATCGCGGTCTCCCGGTGCATACCGTTCGCGCGGGCGGTGTTCCCGTATGCGGCCGGCGTCGCCGAGATGCCGTTCGTGCGGTTCGCGATCTCGGCGCTGGTCGGCACGATCGTTTGGATCACGGGCCTCGCCCTGCTCGGGCGCGAGGTCGGCAGTAACTGGAGCAGCTGGCGCCGCCACCTCGAGTACGTCGACTACGCGGTGGTGGTGGTGATCGTGGTCGCGATCGCCTACTTCTTGTACAGGCGGCGGCGCAGACCTCCGGCGACGGCGACGGCCGAGCCCGACGTCCAGGTGGAGTCAGAGACGCCCGTGGATGTGGCCCGGCGCTGACCGCGCGGGCGTCCGCAATCGTCGGGCCGCCGGCGGCTCCCGGCTGAAGCTCAGCCAGGCGCTCGCGCTCGGGATCCTGCACGGCCCGGCCGAGCTGCTCCCGATCTCGTCCTCGGGCCACGTGGCCGTGGTGCCCTGGCTGCTGCGGTGGGACTACCAGCAGCTCGATGACGAGCTGCGCAAGTCATTCGAGGTGGCGCTCCACGCCGGCACCGCCGCCGCGCTGCTGATCACGCTGCGCGGCGAGGTCGACGAGGCGATGCGCGGACTCGACACGCGCCGCCTGACGCTGGTCGCGCTGTCGTTCGCTCCGCCGGCGATCGTCGGCTACGCGCTGGAGCGCGAGATCGAGTCCCGGTTCGGCACGCCGCCCACGATCGCGGCGGCGCTGGTGGTGGGCGCGATCGCGATGGGGCTGTCGGACCGCCGCCCGCAGGAGCGCCGGCACGAACAGGCGGGCGCCGCCGACGCGCTGTGGCTTGGGGTGGCGCAGGCGTGCGCGCTCGTCCCCGGGATCTCGCGCAACGGATCCACGCTGGCCGCGGCGCGGCTGCGGCGGTTCGCGCGCGAGGACGCCAACCGGCTGTCCCGGCACGTGGCGCTGCCGGTGATCGCCGGCGCCACCGCACTGAAGGGCCTGCGGCTCAGTCGCCGTGGGCTGCCGCCCGGCACCGCCGTCCCGTTCGGCGTCGGCGCCGGTGCCGCATTCGTGTCGACGCTGGCGTCGACCTGGCTGATCCGCCAGGTCGAACGCGACCGCTCGCTGCTGCCCTACGCCGCTTACCGGGTTGGGATCGCCGGGCTGGTCGCCGCGCGGATCCTGCAAGAGCGCCGCTAGGTCTCGCCGAAACCCACAGGCTCGCCCGACCGCTGGGGGTTGCCGGCGGTAACCCGTGCAACCGCTGTCCGGTCGCGCCGAAAACACGAGCTATCCCGCACATCACGGTTGCGGTATGAATGGACCCAGCGATAATTCTTAGCACCGGCGGAGCGCCGGTCGTGGGGCCCACCACCACGGAACGGCTGGATCCGTGAAGTAATCGATGTCAACGACGGGCATGTGGCGCAAAATAGACGGGTATCGATGACGACCCTGCTCGGCACCACGCTCAACGACCGGTATCGGCTGGAGGCGAGAATCGGGTCTGGGGGCATGTCGACCGTGTACCGCGCGCTCGACGAGACGCTCCAGCGTCAGGTCGCGATCAAGCTGATGAACCGCGAGGTCGCCTCGGACTCCGACCAGCTCGAGCGCTTCCGCCGCGAGGCGCGCGCGGTCGCGCAGCTGTCGCACCCCCACATCGTCGGGGTGATCGACGCCGGCGAAGACGAGAGCCGCCCGTACATCGTGTTCGAGTACGTCGAGGGCGAGACGCTGAAGGAGCGCATCCGCCGCCAGGGTCGGCTCGAGATCCCCGAGGCGGTGGCCTACGCGATCGAGATCGCGCGAGCGCTCGGGGCCGCCCACGCTCGCCACATCGTCCACCGCGACGTCAAGCCCCAGAACGTGCTGATCGACGAGGAGGGCTCGGCCAAGGTCACCGACTTCGGGATCGCGCGCACGCTCGACGAGGAGGGGCTGACGGCCGACGGGCGGGTGCTGGGCACGACCGACTACGTGTCGCCCGAGCAGGCGCTCGGCCAGCCGGTGACCGGCCAGTCGGACCTGTACTCGCTCGGCGTTGTGCTCTACGAGATGCTCACCGGCGAGGTCCCGTTCAAGGGCGACAACCAGGTCGCGGTCGCGATGAAGCACGTGCGCGAGGAGATCCCCGACGTACAGGTCAAGCGTCCCGAGGTGTCGGCGGCGCTGGCGGCGGTGGTCGACACCGCAACCGCCAAGCGCCAGCAGGACCGCTACGCCAACGACGCCGAGCTGATCGCCGACCTCGAGGATGTGCTGGCGATCGAGACCGCCCGCGCCGGGGCTGCCACAGGCGAGGTCACCAGCGTGCTGCGGACGCTGCCCACCCGGACCGCCCAGCGGGTGCCGTTCCGCGTCCGCCACCGGGCTTCGGCGGTCGTGCTGGTGCTCGTGGTCCTGGCCGCGGCCGTGGGGTTCGTGGTGTGGCTGGGCACCCGAGCGCACCACGGCACCGGCAACCTGCCGGTGAAGGCGCCGAGCTCGGCCCCGTCGTCGGCCCCGTTGTCGCAGGTCAGGCTGTGCTCCGGCTGCGCTTTCGGCTTCAACCCCCTCGGCCAGCCCACCGACGAGCACCCCGACGCCGGGCTGGCGATCGACAACCAGCTCAACACGGCCTGGAACACGCAGACCTACTACTCCAACACGCTAAACAAGGCGGGCGTCGGGCTGTACATCGACGCCAGGCCGAAGACGACCGTGCGGGTGCTGCGGATCTTCACCACGACCGCCGGCTTCACCGCCACCATCTACGGGCGCAACAACCAGCCGCCTCTGACCTGGCCGGACGGCGGCTGGATAAAGATCTCGCAGCCGACCACGGTCGCCCGCAAGCAGGACATCCACCTGACCGGCACGAGCACCAAGTACCGCTACTACCTGGTCTGGATCACCGCCCTCGGCGGCCATTCACAGCTGGCGATCGACGAGGTCACGCTCTACCGCTAGCTACACCTAGTGCCGGACCTGGGCCTCGGCGGCGTGCCATTCGAGGGCCAGCGCCACCAGCCGGCGCAGCAGCTCGGCGTAGGGGATCCCGCTGGCCGCAAACAGCGAGGCGTAGACGCTGGTGGTGGTGAACCCTGGCATCGTGTTGAGCTCGTTGACGAGCACCTCTTCGCCGACGACGAAGAAGTCGACCCGGGCCAGGCCCCGGCAGGCGCTCTTGACGAACGTGCTGACCGCAAGCTCGCGTACCCGCTCGCGCACCGCCGCCGGGATCCGCGCCGGGACGACCAGTCGCATCTTGCCGGGCGTGTACTTGGCCTCGTAGTCGTACCAGCCCGACTCGCCGCCGGCGAGCATGATCTCCCCCGGCTCCGACGCGACCGGCTCGTGGTTGCCGAGCACCGAGCACTCGACCTCGAGTCCGGACGCGAACGCCTCGACGATCGCCAGTGAGTCGTGTTCGAACGCGGTGTCCAGCGCAGCCTCGAGCTCGGCGGCCGCGGTGACGCGCGCGATCCCGACCGACGATCCCAGGCGCGCGGGCTTGACGAACACCGGCAGCCCGAGCCGCGCCAGGCGATCGAGCGTCGCTTGCGGCGCGGCCCGCCAATCCAGCGCCGCGACCGCCTCGTAGTCGACCTGGGGGACGCCCTCGCGCGCCATCAGGTGCTTGAACATCACCTTGTCCATGCACAGCGCCGACGCCAGCACCCCGGCGCCGACGTAGGCCACGTCGAGGCATTCGAGCAGACCCTGGACGGTCCCGTCCTCGCCGAACGGACCGTGGAGCACGGGGAACACCACGTCGCAGCCCTCAAACCCCCGCCCCGGCCGCAGCGACAACTCGTCGCCGTTTACGCGCCACACCCCGTCGGCGCCGATCTCGATCATCCGCACGTCGTGGCCGCCGTCGCGCAGTCCCTCGCTGACTGACGCCGCCGAGGCGAGCGACACCTCGCGCTCCGAGGACCGGCCACCGCCCAGGACCGCGACACGCACGGGGGTCACGGGGTCGTGGACGTGGTCGGGGTGGTCGGCGTCGTCTTCGGGGTCGTCGGCGTCGTCGGGGTCGTGGGCGTCGTCGGTGTGGTGGGGGTGGTCGGGGTCGTCGGCTTGGTGAAGTGGCCGACCACGATCGTCACCGTGCTGCCCATGTTGAGCGTGGCGCCCGCCGTCGGGTCCTGTGAGACGACGATCCCATCCTTGTTCTGCTTGGTGACTTCCCTGGTCTGCTCGGAGACCTTAAGCCCTGCCGCGCGGAGCTCGTCGGCGGCGCCCCGGGCGGTGTCGCCGGTGAGGTCGGGCACCTTCGCGGTCGTCGGCGCCTTGGCCACGACGAGGTTCACGGTCGAGCCCGGCGGCACGCGCGTGTCGCCGCCCGGGCTCTGGCTGATCACCTGGCCGGCCGGCGAGCTCGCCGTGGTCTCGGTCGTGGTCGTCACCTGCAGCCCGGCGTTGGACAGCGTTGCGCGGGCGCCGCCCTCGGACTGGCCGACGACGTTGGGGACCGTGACCTGCGGCGTGCCGGTCGAGATGAACAGCGTCACCCGGGTCCCCACGGGCACCGACCGCCCGTCTCCGGGGTCGGTGCGGGTGGCATCGCCGGCGGCGATCGACTCCGAGCTCTCCTGCTGGGTTCTCACCTTCAGGTCTGCCTTGGCAAGTGCGCGTTTCGCCGCGCTCTGACTCAGCCCGACGACCGACGGGACGGTCGCGTTGCCCGGACCCTGCGAGACCGTCAGCGTCACGGTCGAGCCGGCGTCGACCTTGGCGTAGCCCGGCGGCTGCTGTCCGATCACGGTGCCGGCCTTCTGGTTGGCGGTCACGTCGAGCACCTGCACGGCGAACCCGTCGTTCTGGAGCACGGTCCGCGCGGTGTTGAGCGTCTTCCCGGTGACGGTCGGAACCACGCGCTTGTCGGGCCGGGTCAGCAGGTAGGCGGCGACCCCGCCGCCGATCAGCAGCGCCACCAGCAGGCCGACGATCCACGGCCACCAGTTGCGCCGCCGCTCCGGTGGCGGCTGGGGTGGGATCGTGCCCGTATAGCCCGCCCCGTCGTAACCGGGCTCCGCGTAGCCGTTGGGTGCGGCCCCCGGCGGGGCGCCCGCCGCCGCGCCGGCGACGTATCCGGCCCCGGCGCCGCCGACTGCGGCCAGTGCCGCGAACGAGGTCGTCCGCTGGCCCGGCGAGCCGGACATGATCGCGGTCTTGGCGGCCTCCAGCGCCGCGATGAACTGGTCAGCGTCGATGGGACGGTCGGCCGGGTTCTTGTTCAGCGACCACATCACAACCTGCTCGAGCTCCGGCGGGATCCGCGGGTTGATCGCGGTCGGCGCCGTCGGCGACTCCGACACGTGCTTGAGCGCGATCGTGACCGGCGATTCGGCGTCGAACGGCACGCGGCCGGTCAGCATCTCGTACAGCACGACCCCGATCGAGTACAGGTCGGACCCGGCGCTGACCACGTGGCCCTGGGCCTGCTCGGGCGACAGGTACTGGGCCGTGCCCATGATCGAGCCGGTCTCGGTCATGTCCGAGGCGCCCGCGCGAGCGATCCCGAAGTCCGTGACCTTGGCGTGGTCGGTCTCGTCGATGATCACGTTGTGGGGCTTGAGGTCGCGGTGGATCACCACGCGGCGGTGGGCGAAGCGGGCGGCCCGGAGGATCTGGTTGGTGATGTCGATCGCGCGGATCGGGTCCAGCGGCGCCTCCTGGCGGATCACCTGCTTGAGCGTGCGCCCGGGCAGGTACTCCATCGCGATGTAGAACGTGTCGTCGTAAGCGCCGCGGTCGTAGACCCCGACCACGTTGGGATGCTGCAGCCGGGCCGCCGCCTGCGCCTCGCGCCGGAAGCGCTCGACGAAGTCGGGGTCCTCGGCGAACCGGCGGTGCAGCAGCTTCAGCGCGACGTTGCGCCCCAGCTGCTGGTCCTCGGCCAGGAACACGTCGGCCATCCCGCCGGAGCCCAGCCGCGACAGGACCTTGTATCGGTTGTCGACAATCGCTCCGGGGGAGAGGTCGGCCATCGCTAGTAGGCCCTGATTTCCGTACGGTGCACCGTCATTGGCCCTCTGACAGCAGGGTCTGGATGACGTCTCTGGCGATCGGGGCCGCAACCGTGCCGCCGAAGCCGCCCTGGGAGCGCTCGATCGTCACCGCGACCGCGACCTTGGGGTCCTCGACCGGCGCGAAGCCGATGAACCACGGCTGGGTCAGGTTCGAGCCGACCACGCCGACCTGGGCGGTTCCGGTCTTGCCGGCGACGCTGATCCCGCCCAGCTGCGCCGGCGTGCCGGTGCCCTCGTCGACGACCTTCTTCATCATCTCGGTCACCGCGGCCGCCGACGACGCCGACATCACCTGCGAGTAGACCGACGGCTTATAGGTCTTGACCGTGCGGCCGTCCTGGTCGACGACCTTGGTCGCGAACCGAGGCGCCATCAGCTTGCCCCGGTTGGCCACCGCCGCGGCGACCATCGCCATCTGCAGCGGGGTGACCCGCAGGCCGCCCTGGCCGATCGCGATCCGGCCGATGTCCTCGTTGGGGCTGCCCGGGGGCAGCGGCCTGCCCGTGCTCGAGTACGGACGGCTGGCCACCATCTCGTCGGATGGGTAGTCCAGCGGCGGCTTGGAATAGAAGCCGAACCGCTTCATGTACTTGGTCATCGTGCCCCGGCCGAGGCTCTCGGCGACCTGCGCCCACACGGTGTTGACCGAGTACGTGAGCGCGGTCGTCAAGTCGATGTTGCCGAAGCTCTGATTGGCGTCGTTTGCCAGCGGCACGCCCGAGACCTTCTTCGGCGAGTCGCCGTTGACGACCGCGCCGGGCGTGTACTTACCGCTGTCGATCGCCGCGCTGGCGGTGACCACCTTGAACGTGGAGCCCGGCGGGTAGCCGCCCTGGGTCGAGCGGTTGAACGTCGAGATCCCGGGGCCGGTCGCGTCGGGGTGATTGTCGTCGTAGGAGGGCAGCGCGACCATCACCTTGACCTGACCGGTCTGTGGGTCCAGCGCGACCACCGAGCCGGCGCGGCCGGCGAGCTCGTCGAGCGCGACCTTCTGGGCCTTGGGGTCGAGACTCGTGTGGACGTCATCACCGGTGCGGTGGCGGCTGAGCTGACCGAACACCGAGCTCAGTCCAGTCTGCAGCCCGCGGAGCTCGTCGCCATGCGAACGCTCGATGCCCGCGCTGCGGCCGAGCGACGGGATCGCGTAACCGACCGCCTGGGAGAACAGGTTGCCGGTCGGATACGTCCGCCCGAACGTGCCGCCCGCGGCCGGCACCGACCTGGCCAGCACCTCGCCGTCGTCGGCGAAGATCCGCCCGCGCTTGATCTTGAGCTCGTCGATCAGCGTGCGGCGGTTCAGCACGTCGTTGTTAAGCGACTTGGCGTCGAACACCGTCCAGCGCGAGGTGAACACCACCAGCAGCGCGAACAGCACCACGATCACCCCGAAGAGCTTCGCGATCGGGGCGTTCACGCCCGTCTCCGGGCCCGGTCGGAGACCAGCAGCAGCAGCGCCAGCAGCACGAAGTTGGCGATGATCGACGAGCCACCGTAGGAGATGAACGGCAGCGTCACCCCGGTCAGGGGGATCACGCGCGTCACCCCGCCGACGATCACGAACACCTGCACGGCGAAGATCGCGCTCAGGCCGACCGCAAGCAGCGTCGAGAACGAGTCACGCGCGAGCTGTGCGGCCTTCAGGCCGCGGGCCACGAACAGCAGGTATGTGATCAGCACGGCGCACGCCCCGAACAGGCCGAGCTCGTCCGTGATGACCGCGTAGATCATGTCGGTCTGCGGGGCCGGGAGCAGCGGCCCGCCGCCCGGGATGTTGAGCGTGGCCTCGCCGAAGCCCTGGCCGAACATGCCGCCGGCCGCCTGCGCGAACAGCGAGTTGGCCAGCTGGTAGCTGCCGCCGATCTTGCTGTAGAGCAGCGGGTCAAACGGGTGCAGCCACGCGTCGACGCGGTCGTGCACGTGGGGGACGTGGGTGCCGACGTACCAGGCGCCGAGCGCGAACGCGGCCAGGCCGACGACCACGAACGAGAGGCGGCCGGTGGCCACGTACAGGACCGCCAGCAGCCCGCCGTAGAACATCAGTGACGAGCCGATGTCGTGCAGCAGCAGCATGATCAGCATCGCCAAGCCCCAGATCACCAGGACCGGGCCGAAGTACTTGATCGGGGGGATCGTGATCCCGAGCACCCGGCGGGCGCCGGTGACCATCAGCTGGCGGGTGTCGCGCAGGTAGCTGGCGAGGAAGATCACCAGACCGACCTTGGCGAACTCCGCCGGCTGGAACACGAACAGCCCGGGGATGCGCACGCCCAGGTATGCGCCGTTGGCCTGATAGCCGATTCCCGGCAATCGGGGCACGATCAGCAGCCCCAGCGAGATCGCCACGATCACGTACCGATATTGCTCCAGCTTGCGGTAGTCGCGGAACGCCACGATCGTGACCGCGAACAGGATCAGTCCGAGCACGAACCACTGCGCCTGCTGGCGGGCCAGCGTCGGGTCGATCCGGTAGATCATCACCAGCCCGAAGCTCGCCAGCAGCGCGACCAGCGGGAACATGTACGGGTCGGCGTTCGGGAGCGTCATCCGGATGAACACGTGCCCGGCGATGCACAGCCCGAGGAAGATCGCGCCGTAGGTCAGCGACACGTTCGACAGCGCGTTGGAGCGCTGGATGAACACGCCGGCGAACCCGGCGGTGAGCAGCAGCGACGCCGGGATCAGGCAGACAAGCTCGCGGTTGCGCGCGGTCACCGAGACCGCCCCGGCACGACGAGCGGCATCACTTCGAGATCCTCCCCTGTTCCAGCGCCATCACCACCGAGGTCGCATCGGACTGCGACCGCAGATGGTTGTTGAGCAGGTCGCCGCGCCGCGACGGCGGCACCAGCGATCCGGGTACGCCGGAGGTGTAGAACGTCTCGTACAGACGGATCCCGCCGGGGAGGTCGTACGGCAGCCCGCGGTAGACCGTCACGATCCCCTGCTGATCGGTGCCGATGAAGTACAGCTGCCGGGTGGCCAGATAGCCGCCGGCTCCGACCAACGCGAGCACCACCAGCACCGAGAACAGTGCCACCAGCACCTTGGCGTACCTCGGCAGCTTGCGCCGGCGCGGGTCACGCGCCTCGGCGCGAGCCTTCATTTCGCTGGCCGGGATCGGCTTCAGCCGCCGCGCCCGCGGTGCGGTCTCGACGGCCGCGGGAACCCGGTGCATCGCGGTCTGCTCGGCGATCGTCGACCGGGCGCCGGAGCTCGGGGCGCTCGATGCCGTGGGCGTGGCCGAGGCGCTCTGAGTGGCGCCCACCGGCGCCTGCGCGCCGACCATCGTGGTGTCGTCGGCGCCAGCGCCGTCGCCGCCGACGTCCTCGAGACGGAACAGGACCACGGTGATGTTGTCGCGGCCGCCAGCGCCGTTGGCCGCGTCGATCAGCGCATCTGCGGCGTCCGTGAGCGACCCGGCGGAGGCGAGGATCTCGGCCACGCGCGCCTCCGAGACCATCGACGTCAAGCCGTCGCTGCACAGCAGGAGCACGTCCCCGGCGCGGACCGGGTACGTCCAGGTGTCGACCTCGACGGTCTCCTCGGGGCCGAGCGCGCGAGTGATGATCGATCGCTGGGGGTGCTCGGCGGCCTGCTCGGGGGTCAGCTTCTGCTGGCGGACCAGCTCCTCGACGAGCGAATGGTCCTCGGTCAAGCGCTCGAGCGAGCCGTCGCGGAACAGGTACGCGCGGCTGTCGCCGACGTGCGCGATCGCGATCGCCGCGTCATCCAGGTAGGCGGCGGTCAGCGTGGTCCCCATCCCGGCGCGCTCGTGGTCGGCCTGCGAGCGCTCGTGGATGAGGCGGTTGGCCTCGCGGACGCGGTCGGCTAGCCGCTGCTCGGGGCTTCCCGAGTCGGGCAGGCCCTGCTCGAACGCCTCGATCGCGATCTTGGAGGCCACCTCGCCGGCCTGGGCCCCGCCCATCCCGTCGGCGACCACGAACACCGGCGCGCGCGCGAACGCGTTGTCCTCGTTGTCCCGGCGCTGCCTGCCGGTGTCGGTCTTCCAAACGGTTTCCGCCGCGCGAAGCATCGTCAGTGCCCGGTCATTGCTCGTAGGAGAACTCGCTGTCGCCGATCCGGATACGGTCCCCGGGGTGCAGCGGCTGCGGTCCGCTGAGCGGCTCCTCGTTCAGGTAGGTGCCGTTGGTCGATCCCAGGTCCTCGATCACTAACACGTGTCCCTGACGTCCGATCCGGGCGTGGTGAGATGACGCGAACGGGTCGTCGAGCCGGATCTCGACGTCTCCGCGGCCGAGCGTAGCGCCGCCCGACACGTCGTATGCAGCCCCGGAGTCATGCCCGGGAGCGCGCTCCACCAGCAGTCGCGGCTCGAATCCGTCGAAGTCCGGCTCGCCCAACCCGGCAGCGGCCGGATACATGCCGGTGGCGTCGTCGTACTGCGGCCGCTCCGCCTGCGCGGAAGGACCGTTGCGTCCCCGGCGCAGATCGCGCAGCGCACTCCAGGCGACCCACATCAGGAACAGGTACAGGACCGCCAGGAAGCCGAACTTCAACCCAACTGAGACGGGCTCGAGCATTGATGTGGCACCTACTCCAGCTCGAACGTCATCGACGAGGTCCCGATCTCGATCTGGTCCCCCGGCTTGAGCACCTCGGCCTCGTCGATGCGGCGCCCGTTGAGCACCGATCCGTTGGTCGAGCCCAGGTCGGTCAGCACCCAGGAGCCGCCCCGCGGGCGGATCTCGGCGTGCTGGCGGGAGACGTTGGGATCGTCGACCACCACATCGGACTGCCGGCTGCGGCCGATCACTACTCCGGCGGGGCCGACGACCATCCGCTTGTCCTCGATTGCCAGCAACGCCCGCTGGGCGCGGGCGCGAGCGTGCTCCTGCAGTGGCTCGGACACCCGTTCGGCGCTGCTGTAGATCATCGTCCGACCGGACTGCTCCACCGGTTCCTCGACCGGCTGGGATTCGCCCGGAGGCTGGACCACGCGGGTCTGGATCCCGAACTCCCCCAGGCCCAGCCGCTCGTCGGTCTCGAACTCGACCACCGGGCGCGACAGCATTGCCAAGCGCTCGCGCCGCGAGTACTCGAGCAGGTAGCCAGCCAGCTCCTCGGCAAGAGCAGATTCGTAGTCCGTGAAGCGCTCGCGGTCGCGCGGAGACAGGAACACCCGGTACTCGTTGGGCACGTATGTGCGCGAGACCGAGAACGACTTGTGATCCTCCATCTCGCGCGCCAGCTTGCGCGCGATCTCGACCGGCCGAACCTCAGAGCGGAAGGCCCGGCTAAACGTGCCTTCGACGAGTCCGGCGATCTTGTTTTCGAGGCTTCTGAGGACGCTCATGGCTTGGCCTAGGGCCCCGTTCCATGCTACGCAAGTGATACTGCGCGATGGCTGCTGCGCCAACGTCTTGCGGCTACCGGCGCAAGCGCGACAACCGCGCCGAATACTGCGCCAAGCACCGCCGTGGCGGGCATACCGGCGCCGCGAGGGTGACTGAGAGCAAGGACTGTAGCGGTCGCCGACGCCAGCGTCGCGGACCAGATCGTCACCAGCACCACCGCGGCCGTCGGCGACCTGCGCGCCGTCAGCGCCGGCAGCACCGCCGCCGCTGCCCCCCAGAGTGCCGCTCCCAGCAGCCATCCGGTGCTCAGCAGCGGCACCAGTACGTGCGCGGCCGCCTCGTGCAGCGAGGGCATCCACACCGACGACCCAGGCGTGCCCGCCGGCCGATGCGCATACAGGTCGGAGTTGACGATCGGCGAAGCGACCGCCAGCCAAATCCATCCGGTCGCCCCCAGCGCCGCCCGGCGCCAGGGCGTGGCCGCCCGCGCGGCGATCGCCGGCCAGCCGCCGGCCAGGCCCAGCAGCGCGAGCGCCGGGGCGCCGGCGGCGAGCGGCCAGCCCACCGGTCTGCGCGGCATCAGGAACACCGGCACCAGCGCCGCCGGCGCGATCACGAGCGCCGCGCCCGGCCGGCCGCCGGCCAGCAGCAGCACCGTGACCACGAACGTCAGCATCAGCCATCCCAGGCGTGGGAGCGCTGCGACCGCCAGGCCCGTGATCAGCGCTGCCGCCGTGGGGCCCAGCACGGAGGGGGCGACCGCGTGAGAGAACAGCCAAGCGGCTACGAACGCGGCGCCGGCAGCGGCCAGTCCGCGCGCGGGCCACGCCGGCAGCTCGCTCTCGAGCTCCGGCTCTGCGTCCCGAACCGCTCCGGACTCGGAATCCTCCGCCTGACCCGCCTGGTCCCGGCGGCCGCGAAGGTCCCGGGCGGTCGGCGCGGTGGGTGGCGTCGGGTCCGGGAACGCCAGCGCCGCCGGATCCGCCTCGGCGCGGCGGCGCCAGCGCCTGGGGCGGGGCCGGGGCCAGGGCCCCTCGACCACGCCGGGACTGTCCTCGAGCTGCTCGACCGAGGCCATCATCGCCAGACGCAACTCCGCCAAGCCGCCGCGTTCGCGCGGGCGGGGGCGCAGACCCAGGTCGATCCCCTGTCCGAGCTCCCTGGGCAGGTCGCGCCGCTGCCGGCGCAGCGGCGGGAGATACGCTCCGAGGCGGCGGGCGCGCTGGGCGGCCGTGCCGGCGCGAACCGGGTTGACTCCGGTAAGGGCCTCGTAGACCACGAGCGCCAGCGAGTACACGTCGGCCGGGGCTCCCGCCTCAAGCCCCTCGGCCTGCTCGGGCGCCATATAGGCCGCGGTACCGACGACGTCGCCGGTGAGCGTCAGCGACTCACCCCCGATCACCCGAGCGACGCCGAAGTCGGTGAGCTTCGCGACCCCGGCCTTGGTCGAGGGCTGATCTGGGACCAGGACATTGGTGGGCTTGACGTCGCGGTGGACGACGCCGTGGGCATGGGCGTGCTCGAGCGCGTCGGACAGCGCGATCGCGATCGTGACGACGTCGCGGTCAGACATCCGACCGGCCTCGAGCAGATCGGCCAGCGTCCCGCCTCGGACCAGCTCGGACACCAGGTAGGCGCCCTCGTCGTCGATCTCGGCCTCGTAAAGGGTCACGATCCCTGGATGCGACAGCCGCGCGGCGGCTCGGGCCTCGCGCTCGAACCTGCGGCCGAGGATCCGCGCCCGCGGGACGATCTTGACGGCCACCTCGCGGTCCAGCCGCTCGTCGCGCGCCAACCACACGGTGCCGAACGCCCCGGAGCCCAGCCGGCGGTGCAAGCGGTACCGGTCCAGCACGATCGGCGCCTCGCCCCACGGCGACCGGCGCGCGGGGTGATCCGAGGCGAGGCCACGGGCGATCGATGGCTTGTTGGCGCCGATGCGGTGCATTTCCACGCCGGGACCGCCGTCCCTCTTGGAGGACGTTGCGAACGGGTAGTGGGCCCCCAACGACCGTTCCACCGGTCATGGCGGCCCCGGATGACCTCCGGGAATTCCGTTTGCCGCCGTCTAGCAGGTCATACTGGCGGTTTCAGAGCCCCCAAAGGAGCCAGACAGCGTGTCGTTCTTCGACGAGGTAGACGAGCCTCGTACCGAGCCCACACCGCAGCGTCGGCGCCGGACCACGGGGGGTGGCCGCCGCCCACCATCCCGCAGACCGCCCTCCGGCCGCCCGCCCGGCGATCAGCAGGCGATCCGGCTACGGCGCGCGATTGCGGTGGCCGCGCTGGTGGTCGTGATCATCCTGATCGTGATCGGCGTCCACAGCTGTCAGGTCAGCTCCCGCAATAACTCGCTGCGCGACTACAACAACAACGTCGCGACGATCATCCAGGACTCCAACCAGACCGGCAAGCAGTTCTTCGGGGTGCTCTCCAACGGCAGTCGCTCCGGGGGCGCGGTCAACCTCCAGAACCAGATCGACGAGGCCGGCGTGACCGCCGGCAAGCAGCTCGACCGGGCAAAGGGCATCGACGTCCCCGGTGAGGTCAAGACCGCCCAGCAGAACCTGGTGCAGACCCTGCAGATGCGCCGGGACGGCATCACCAACGTCGCCCAGCAGATCCAGCCGGCGCTGAGCACCGCGACCAGCAAGGACGCGGTCAACAACATCGCGGGCCAGATGGCACGGTTCTACGCCTCCGACGTCGTCTACAAGAGCTACACGCTGCCGCTGATCGCCGGCGCCCTGAAGAACGCGGGCATCAGCGGACAGCAGTTCAACGGCGGGCAGTTCTTCCCCAGCCTGCAGTGGCTGACGCCCTCGTTTGTGGCCCAGGCGCTGCACGTGTCGTCGCCCACCGCCTCCAACACCGGCACCGCCAAGCCCGCGCCCGGCCTGCACGGGCACTCGCTGGACTCGGTCAGCGTCGGCGGCACCACCCTGCAGACCGGCTCTGACAACACGGTCCCGGCGAGTCCGCCACCGTCGTTCACGCTGAACTTCTCCAACGGCGGCACCAACACCGAGCACAACATCGCCTGCAGCGTGACGTTGTCCAACAGCCAGATCAGCGGCAAGGCGACCGTGCCCGAGACGACCCCCGGACAACATGCCACCTGCAACGTGACGCTGAACTCGTCGCCCCCCGCGGGCTCTTACACGCTGACCGCGACGGTCTCCAAGGTCCCGGGCGAGAAGAACACCGACAACAACACGCTGTCGTTCCCAGTGACGTTCCAATAGCCGGCCGCGCCTCCGGGCTCTTATCCTTCCTGCGGTGCATGACCTGACCAGCACCGCCGGAGTCGTCGCGATCGCCGCCGCTGCGGTCGCGGCGGTGTCGCTGCTCACCTCGATCGTGCTGGCGATGAGGCTGCGCCGCGTGCGGGCCGACCAGCGTCTGCTGCTGTCGGCGGGCGAGGAGGACATCGTCGCCCACGTGGCCACGCTGGCGCGGCAGTTCACGGCGCTGCACGACTACGTGGCCGACGTCGCCGAGCGTCTCGACGAGCGGGTTACGAACGCCGAGCACCGGCTCGACCGCACGGTCGCCTACCGCGCCCTTATCCGCTACGACGCTTACGGCGAGATGTCCGGCCGCCAGTCGACCTCGATCGCGCTGCTCGACGCCAAGCGCTCGGGGCTGGTGCTGTCCTCGATCCACCACCGCGACCAGGCGCGCCTGTACGCCAAGCAGCTGTACGAGGGGCAGTCCGAGCTCGAGCTGTCGCCCGAGGAGGACGAGGCCGTGCGCCTGGCGCTGGAGGGCGACGGCCAGCCGCCCCCGGACCGGTAGACCGCTACGGCACGCGCACATGCGAGTCGGCTACTTGGGACCCGAGGGCACGTTCACGCACGAGGGCGTGATCAGCGGTCCCGCCGGCAACGGCGAGCACGAACTGGTGCCGCTGCCGACGATCTACGACACGGTGATGGCCGTGCACTCCGGCGCCGTGCAGCAGGCGCTGGTGCCGATCGAGAACTCGTTGGAGGGGTCGGTCAACGCGACGCTCGACGCGTTGGCGATGGAGACCCAGGACGTGACGATCCTCGGCGAGCTGGTGCGGCCGATCGAGCACTGCCTGATCGCCCGCGGGCCGCTCGAGCTGGCCGAGATCGAGACTGTGGTCTCGCACCCGCAGGCCAGCGGGCAGTGCGCGCACTTCATCCGCACGCGGCTGCCACAGGCCAGCGTGCTCGCGGGCAGCTCGACGGCCGAGGCGGTCCGAACCGTCGCCGAGCACGACGGCCCGTGGGCGGCGCTGGGCACGCGCTCGGCCGCGAGGCGCTACGGCGCCACCGTGCTCCGCGCGGGCGTCGAGGACGTGACCGACAACGAGACCCGGTTCGTGTGGCTGGGTCGCGCCGGGACGCCGCCCGGCGGCCCCGGTGCGCCGGCGTCCGACCGGGGGCCTTGGAAGACCGCGATCGTGTTCTGGGGCGTCGGCTCGGAGGCGCCCGGGTGGCTGGTCGGTTGCCTGTCTGAGTTCGCGGGACGCGAGGTCAACCTGACCCGAATCGAGTCGCGGCCGCGTAAACAGGGGCTGGGGCGCTACATGTTCTTCTGCGACCTGGAGGGCCGCGACACCGAGCCGCACGTGGCCGCGGCGCTCGACGGTCTCACCCGTCGCGTCGAGGTTCTAAGGACGCTCGGCTCGTTTCCGGCCGCCTAAAGGCCCGCGGCGGCCAACGAGCGACGGCGGCAAGTCCGCTCGCGGCATCGGTACACTGGCGCGCAAGCTCATGGCCTCCCCAGTACCTGCGCCACCGAGGTCCGCGCCGCCTCCAGAGCACCAGCGGCGCGGGCGTGAGGTTGGGCGGGTGCTTGTTCTGAACGCGACGTACGAGCCGATAAACGTATGCACGATTCGGCGCGCCGTGGTGCTGCTCCTCAAAGAGAAGGCCGAGGTGATCGAGCACGGCGAGTTAGCGCTGCACTCGGCGAACTCGACGATGACCCGGCCGGTGGTGATCCGGCTGGTGAGCTACGTGCGGATCCCGCGCGACACGCACCGCCGCAAGATCACCCGGCGGGCCGTGTTCGCGCGCGACGACTGGACCTGCCAGTACTGCGGCTCGCGCTCCAACCTGACCGTGGACCACGTGATCCCCCGCTCCAAGGGCGGGGGCTCGAGCTGGGACAACATCGTCGCCTCGTGCGCCCCGTGCAACCGCCGCAAGGGCGACCAGCTTCCCCGTCAGGTCGGCATGCGCCTGCGCAAGCAGCCGCGAATGCCCAACCCGACGGTGTTCATCCACGTGGCCAGCCCCACGATCCCATCCGCCTGGCAGCAGTACCTCGCCGCCTGACCGAGCGGGCGCGCGTCCGGCCACCAGTGAACGCGGACGGGGTCGAGCTGCTGTTCGCCCGGCACGGGCAGACCGCGGAGAACGCCGGCGGGAAGATTCTCGGCCGCCGCGACCCGCCACTGTCGCCGGATGGCCGCGAGCAGGCCGCGCGGCTGGCGGAGCGGGCCGCGAGCGCCGGGGTGGTCGCGATCTGGACCTCGCCGCTGCAGCGGGCGCGGCAGACGGCGGCGGCCGTGGCCGAGGCGGTCGGCGCCGAGCCGGTCGTGCTCGAGGACCTGATCGAGTCAGACCGCGGCAGCTGGGAGGGCCAGTCGGTGGCGCGTCTGGCGGAGGTGTCGCCCGAGCTCCACGCCGCGTTCGAGGCCGCCGACCCCGACTTCGCGTTTCCCGGCGGCGAGTCGCTGCGCGACCAGGTCGGCCGTACGCGCCGGGCGCTGGGCATCATCGCCGACGGCCCGGCGCCCGCGCTGGTGGTCGCCCACGTCGGAACGATCCGGGCGGCGATGCTCGCCCTGGGCGACCGGCCCCCGCCCGAGCGGGAGTTCGCCCACGGCGAGATCGTGCGGCTGTGGTGGCCGGGCGGCGGCCGCTGAGGACCGCCGCCGTGGCCACTGAACCTAGAAGACGCGGACCGCCACTTCGGCGGGGGCGTCGAACAGGTCGTTGAGCTCGTCGTCGAGTTTGACCAGGGTCACTGATGCGCCGGCCATGTCGAGCGACGTGCAGTACTCGCCGACGTAGCTGCGGGTCACGTTGATCCCGCGGTCGGCGAGCTGCTGGTGCGCGCGGCCGTAGAGGATGTACAGCTCGGAGATCGGCGTGCCGCCCAGTCCGTTGATCATCAGCGCGACGTTGTCTCCTGCCTCGTAGGGGAGGTCGGAGGCGACCGCCTCGAGCAGCTCGTCGATGATCGCGTTGGCGTTGGCGAGCTTCTCGCGACGGCGGCCGGGCTCGCCGTGGATCCCGACGCCCATCTCCATCTCGTCGTCGCCGAGCTCGAACAGCGGCGAGCCCTTGGCGGGCGGCGTGCACGAGGTCAGCGCCATCCCCATCGTCCGGGTCACCGAGTTCACCCGCTCACCGAGCGTGACCAGCTCCTCCAGCGACGCGCCGCGCTCGGACGCGGCACCCACGGCCTTGATCACGAAGAAGTTGCCGGCCACGCCGCGGCGGCCGACCGTGTAGGTCGAGTCCTTCACTGCCACGTCGTCGTCGACGACGATCGTCGCGACCTTGATGTCCTCGGCCTCGGCCAGCTCGCGGCCCATGTCGAACGCCATCCGGTCGCCGGTGTAGTTGTTGATGATGTGCAGCACGCCCTTGGGGCTAGCCAACAGCTTCGTCGTCTCGTACACATAGTCAGACGGCGGCGCCGCGAACACGTCGCCCGGACAGGCAGCATCGAGCATCCCCTTGCCGACCACCATCACATGCGCCGGCTCGTGGCCCGATCCCGAGCCCTGGACGATCGACACCTTGTCCTCGTTCGGCGCGTCGGACCGCATGATCAGGTTGTACTCCGGCACATACCGGAGCTTGCCCGGGTTGGCGAGCTCCACGCCCTTGAGCATCTCCGGCACGAACTGCTGAGGGTCATTGACGAACTTCTTCACTGCGTCTCCTCTCTCTGGGATGACCTGCCTTGCTTGATGCGCACTGCCTTTGATGCTGCGCTTGACCGCATCAGGTCAGCCCAGCCCCGCATAACCAGCCCCCTGGCCCGGTCTCGGCCTCGGCCTCGCTCAGGCGCGCTCGAGCTCGGACTCCTGCCAGGCCTTGCTCACGGCTTCGAACATCACCGCGATCCCGACCGCGCCGGCATCGACCGAATCGCGACTGCGCTCCCCGGTGTAGGAGGCGCGGCCGCGCTGAGCGAGCATGCCCTTGGTCGCTTCGGCGCTCTCGCGGGCGACCGCCGCGGCGCGTTGCAGCGCCGCCCCCGGCCCCTCCGGAAGCGCCTTCTCGAGCTCGTCGGTCGCGGGGACGAGCGCGTCGAGCAGGGTCTTGTCGCCGAGATCGGTGCTGCCGCGTTGTTTGATCCCCTCGATCGAGGCTCGCATCGCCGCGATCACCTGCTCGCCGCTGGGGTCCGGAACGTCGTTGAGGCTCGCCCCGGCGCGTAGGAAGGCTGTCCCCCAGATCGGCCCCGAGGTGCCGCCGATGCGCTTGGTGAGGACGATCGCGGTCTTCTTGAGCAGGCTGCTGACGTCGGTGTGGGCCATCGCGTCCCCATCCCAGTCGCTGATCACGACCTCGAAGCCACGGGCGAGCGAGTAGCCGAAGTCGCCGTCGCCGACGACCGCGTCGAGCTCGCAGAAGTAGGTCTCATTGTCGACCGCGGTCTGCGCAATCGTCCGCACGACCAGTTCGGCCTGCCTCAACGATGTCTCGCTCATACGGTCTCCTTCTGGGGTAGGGGTTGGGTCCGCACGGCGTCGAGGTCGGCGAGCGTGACCTGGTCGCCGATCGACACGCTGCCGGGATTGGCGATCACGCGCGTGGGTTCGCCCGGATCGCCGAGGCTCGAGACGACCAGCGCGGCTTCGCCGAAGTCCTCGTTCGCGGTGTAGGAGCTGACCGTCACGACGCACCGCAGCCCGGCCCCGACCGCGGCCAGCAGACCGTTGCGCGAGTCCTCGATCACGACCGCGTCGGGCTTCTCGACGCGCGATCCGCTCGAGCGCCAGCAGGTAGATCCCGGGGTCAGGCTTCTTGGCGGGCACGATGTCGCCGGCGAACACCGAGAAGTGCGAGGCGGCATCGGCCCCCACGGCGTGCTCGAGCACTGCTCGGACCGACTCCTCGGCCGACGTCGATGCGACCGCCAGGTCCCAGCCCGCGGCCAGCGCCTCGTCCGTGATCCGGGCGATGCCGGGACGGCCGGGGAGCTTTCCGGCCGCGACGATCGCCTTGTAGGTGGCGGTCTTGCGTCGGTGCCAGTCGGCCAGCAGCGCCTTCTGGCCCTCGGGATCGGACGGCAGTCCGTTGGACGCGACGAACTCGTCGGTGAGCAGCGACGCCATCCGCTCCTTGCCGCCGCCGACCTTGAGCTTCTCGGCGTAGTCCTGCGCCGACCACCGGACCGGCAGCCCGACCTCGGCGAACGTCTCGTTGAAGGCCGGCCGATGACCGTCGCGCTCGGTATCGGCGAGCACGCCGTCGCAATCGAAGATCAGCGCGGGCATCGCCTCAGGTGGTGCTCGCCGAGAAGGCGCGGGCGCGGCCGGCCGACCCGAACATGCCGATGTGTCGCACGGCCATGTCCTTGACGGCCTCGCGCACGTGGGAGAGCATCGACGGCGGATCGTGCTTGCCCGGATTTGCCTCGAGGTACTCCCGGTGGGACTCGACGAACGCGATCTTCAGCGCGGTCGAGATGTTGACCTTGGCGCAGCCGCGCGAGATCAGGTCGGCGAACTGTGACTCGGTCAGGCCGGTGCCGCCGTGCAGCACCATCGGGATCGGATGCAGCGCCACCAACTCGGTGACGCGCTCGGGCCTGAGCTCGGGCGAGCTCTTATACAGGCCGTGCGCGGTGCCGATCGCCGGGGCGAACGAGTACACGCCGGTCTGCTCGATGAACTTCGCCGACACCTCGACGGGGTGGACCCGACCGGCATCGTCGGAGCCGACCCCGTCCTCGACCCCGGCGACCGTCTCGATCTCTCCCTCGACGTGCGCGCCGTGGCGCTCGGCCTCCGCCACCACCTCGATCGTCTGGCGGGTGTTCTCGTCGACGTCGAGGTGCGAGCCGTCGAACAGCACCGAGTTCCACCCCGCCTCCAGGCAGATGGTGATCCACTCGCGCTCGGGGCAGTGGTCGAGGTGCAGGCTCACTGGCACCGGGACCTCGTCGGCGCGCGCGCGCCACATGCTGTACAGCGGCCCGGCGCCGATCGACTTCACGGTCTTGACCGAGGTCTGCACGATCAGCGGCGACTCGAGCTCGGTCGCCGCGGCCAGCACGGCGTCGAGGCTGAGGTCATCGACGATGTTGATCGCCGCGACGCCGTATCGCTCGGCGAACGCGGCGTCAAGGATCTGGTTGATCGGCACGACGGGCATCGGCTGCTCCTCTCGGCCCCGGCTACGCCGCCCGGCGGTTCGCTCCTCCGCAGGGTCGCTACAAACACAATTTACCTCTCAAGCGTTTTGGACTCAAGCATTTCTCTGCCTCGGCGGCGCCTATGTGGCCCAACGGTCGGCGGCGGAGGGCGCTGGGCGACGCCGCGGCGCGGTCGCGTAGCCCACAGGTACTGTTCGCATTCCGAACGTCTGTGCGCGACTCGTCGCGCGGCCCCGAGGATGCCCGAGAACCAGCGCCGCAACCCCGACTTCGTCCAGTCGCTCGAGCGCGGGCTGGCGGTGATCAGATCGTTCGACGCCGAACACCGAGAGCTCGCGCTCAGCGACGTCGCCCGCGCCACCGGGCTGAGCCGGGCGGCAGCGCGGCGGTTCCTGCTGACGCTCGTCGAGCTCGGGTACGTGCACGTGTCCGAGGGCCGCTTCTCGCTGCGGCCCCGGATCCTCGAGCTTGGCTACGCGTATCTGTCGAGCCTGAGCCTGCCCGAGGTGGCCCAGCCGCACATGGAGGCGCTGGTCGCCGACGTCAACGAGTCATCCTCGATCTCGGTGCTCGACGACCTCGACGTCGTCTACGTGGTGCGCGTCCCCACCCGGCGGATCATGAGCATCACGCTCGCCGTTGGCACGCGACTGCCGGCGTACGCGACCTCGATGGGCCGGGTGCTGCTGGCAGACCTGCCCGACGCTGAGCTCGAGGAGCGCCTGTCGCGGCTGGCGCCGCTGCCGCTGACCGCGCGGACCGTGAAGGACGCCGCCGCGCTGCGCGCGATCCTCCAGACCGTGCGCAGGCAGGGTTACGCCGCCGTCGACCAGGAGCTCGAGGAGGGACTGCGCTCGCTCGCGCTCCCGATCCGTGGCGGCAGCAGCAGGGCGGTCGCGGCGCTGAACGTCTCGGTGCATTCCAGCCGGGCCTCGATGACGGTGCTGCGCCGAGAGTTCCTCCCGGCGGCCAGGCGCACGGTCGACGCGATCGAGTCCGACCTGCGTGGCGCCGGCGGCGGGCTCAGATCGTGAAGAACACGGTCTCGCCGTCGCCCTGGATGCGGATGTCCAGCGCGTAGCCGCGCTCGGTCGGCTGGGCGATCAGCGTGTCACGCCGGTCCGCGGGGACGCGCGCGAGCGTGGGGTCGGCGGCGTTGGCCTGCTGCTCGTCGGCGAAGTAGATCCGGGTGACGCAGCGGTTGAGCATCCCGCGCGCGAACAGCGACACGTCGACGTGGGGCGCCTGCGTGGTGCCGCTCGGCCCTGGAACTGGTCCCGGCTTAACGGTCACGAACTCGAACGTGCCATCGCCCTGCTCGACGCCGTAGCGCCCGAAGCCGCGGAACCCGGCCAGCTCGGACGGACCTCCGTATCCGTAGGCGTCGGCGAAGCGGCCGTGGGGGTCGGCCTGCCAGATCTCCAAGAGGAAGTCGGGGACCGGAGTCCCGGCGCCGTCGAACACGCGTCCGGTGAGGCGGATCGCGCCGGGCGTGTCCGGCGCCACCACCTGGGGACCGAGGTCCCAGGGCAGGCCGATCGCGAAGTATGGCCCGACGGTCTGCGACGGCGTGGTCTCGAAGATCAAAACTCCTCCTCGAACGGAGTCGCCGCCGGACCGCGTAGATAGATGTCGAACTCGTAGGCGGCCGCCCAGTCGGGCTGGGTGCGGTGGATCGAGAACGTCGAGACCATCCGCTCGCGTGCCCGCTCGTCTCCGACCGAGTTGAAGATCGGGTCGTACGGGAAGAACGGGTCGCCGGGGAAGTACATCTGCGTGACCAGCCGCTGCGCAAACGCGCGGCCGAGCAGCGAGAAGTGGATGTGCGCCGGGCGCCAGGCGTTGTAGTGATTGCCCCACGGGTACGGACCGGGCTTGATCGTGGTGAACGTGTAGCCGCCCGCCTCGTCGGTCACGCAGCGGCCCGCGCCGTCGAAGTTCGGGTCAAGCGGCGCCGGCCAACGGTCCCAGACGTGCCGGTAGCGGCCCGACGCGTTGGCCTGCCAGATCTCCACCAACGTATGCGGCAGCGGCTTGCCCTCGGTGTCGAACACGCGACCCGAGACCGTGATCCGCTCGCCGATCGGCTCGCCCTCGTGCCGGGTCGTGAGGTCGCTGTCACCGGCCCGCACGACCGAGTCGCCGAGCTGTGGTCCGGTGACCTCGGTGACGCCCTGGGGCAGGTAGATCAGCGCCTGCTTGGGGTGGCGCAACGCGGTCGACTTGTAGGCCTCGAAGTCCATCGGCGGGTGTGCGTCGGCGCGCTCTCGCCGGTACGCGGTCGGGGTCTCGGTGACCGGGCTGTACAGCCCCCGCTTCTCGTTCTCGAGCATTCAAGCCTCCAGTACGACGGCCAGGCCTTGTCCGACGCCGATGCACAGGGTGGCGACCCCGTAGCCGCCGCCGCGGCGCCTGAGCTCGTGGGCCAGTGAGCCGAGGAGCCGCGCTCCCGACGCGCCCAGCGGATGTCCCACCGCGATCGCGCCGCCGTTGGGGTTCAGCTTCTCGGGATCGAGCTCGGGCCACTGCGACAGGTCCGCCAGGCACTGCGAGGCGAACGCCTCGTTGAGCTCGACCACGGCCACGTCATCCCATCCGATCCGCGCCGCCCGCAGCGCCCGGTTGGTGGCCTCGACCGGCGCGATCCCGAACACGTCGGGGTCGACGCCGGCCACGCCGCGACTGACGATCCGAGCCAACGGCTGGCGGCGAATCACGCGCGCGCGGGACTCGTCGACGAGCAGCATCGCGCCCGCACCGTCGTTGAGCGGCGAGGAGTTGCCGGCCGTCACCGACCCATCCGTTACGAACGCCGGCTTGAGCTTGGCGAGCTTCTCCAGCGAGGTGTCGGACCGGATCGTCTCGTCGCGCTGCACCTCGGTGCCGGGCACCGGCACGACCCAGCCGCCGTAGAACCCCGAGTCCCACGCCGCGTCCGCGCGCTGGTGGCTGCGCAGGGCGAACTCGTCCTGGGCCTCGCGCGAGATCCCGTAGATGCCGGCGAGCTTCTCCGCGCTCTGCCCCAGCGAGATCGTCCACTGATCCGGCATGTTCGGGTTGACCATCCGCCACCCGAGCGTGGTCGAGTGCAGCTGCTCGTGGCCCTGGGGGAACGCGCGCTCGGGCTTGAGCATGACCCACGGGGCGCGGCTCATCGACTCGACCCCTCCGACCAGGATCATCGAGGCGTCCCCGACCTCGATCGCGCGGCTGGCCTGCATCGCCGCATCGAGGCTCGAGCCGCACAGGCGGTTGATCGTGGCGCCCGGGATCGTCGTCGGCAGCCCGGCGAGCAGGACCGCCATCCGGGCGACGTTGCGGTTGTCCTCCCCGGCGGCGTTGGCGTCGCCGAACAGCACGTCGTCGATCATCTCGGGGTCGAGGTGGGGCCAGCGCTCCAGCAGCGCCTTGACCACGTGCGCGGCGAGGTCGTCGGGGCGCACATGGGAGAGCCCGCCGCCGTAGCGTCCGAACGGGGTGCGAATCGCGTCGAAAATGTAGGTCGCATTCACCGGCTGGTGAGGGTTCGTAGCGTCGAGAGCTCCTCGGCCGTCGGCGGCTCGGTGCGCCGAAGCTGCTCGGCGACCCTCAGATCCCAGCCGGTCCGCTCGCGGGCCTGGGCCGGCTCGACGTCCGGATGCAGCTCGGTCAGGACCAGCACCTTGGTCTCCGGGTCGGGCTCGAGCACGCCGAGGTCGGTGATCACCGCCGTCGGCCCGGCGCCGCGGAAGCCCAGCCGCTCGCGGGTAACGGTCCCGCCCGCTCCATCGCCGTGCCCGACGGTGGTGCAGAAGTCGAGCTTCTCGACGAGGGTGCGCTTGTTGTGCGGGGCGACGATCATCACCTCGCCGCAGCTGGCCGCGATCTCCGGCGCGCCACCCGCGCCGGGGAGGCGGGCCCTGGGGTGGTCGTAGTCGCCGATCACGGTGGAGTTCAGGTTGGCGAACCGGTCCACCTGCGCGGCCCCGAGAAACGCCACCTCGATCCGGCCGGGACCAATCCAGTAGTTGAACATCTCGGGCACCGACACGACGGCGTCGGCGGTCTCGGCGAGCTCACCATCGCCGATCGACAGCGGAATGTGCAGCGGCTTGGCGCCGATCGTGCCCGACTCGTAGACCAGCACGAGGTCTGGGTTGTGGGCCTTCCGGGCCAGCAGCGCGGCGGTGCTGGGACGGCCCACCCCGATGAATACGGTCCGTGTGTGCGCCAGCCGGCGCGCCGCGGTTACGGTCTGGATCTCGCCGGCGCTGGCCTCGGTGTCGCTGGCGACGCTCATCACACGCTCACCCCGAGGACGTGCTCGTCCATCCAAGCGGTGAACCGCTCGCGGTCGCGGCTGACCTCGTCCCAGTAGCGGTAGAAGTCGTTGTCGCGCTCGGTCATACCGAGACTGTAGGAGGGATGCGCGCCGCCCGGCACCTCGGCCACGGCGTCGATCACCCAGCCGGGGATCACCAGGCCGCCCGGGCGCAGCTCGAGCTCGTCGACGATCCGCTCGACCGTGACCAGCGCGCGGTGCGCGGCCAGCACCGCCTCCTTCTGGACGCCGGGGATGCCCCACAGCTGCACGTTGCCGTGGCGGTCGGACTCCTGCGCGTGGATGACCGCCACCTCGGGCTCGAGCGCCGGCACCGCGGTCAGCTCCTCCCCGGTGAACGGGCAGGTCACGGTGGCCACGCGGGTGTGAGCGGGCAGGTCGGTGCCACGGTAGCCGCGCATCAATGCGCACGGCAGGTGTGCGGCGCCCGGCGACGTAGCGGTTGGCCATCCCGGCGTGGCTGTGCTCCTCGAGCTCCACCGCGCGCGGCCAGTCGTGCTCGATCGCATCGCGGAAGCGGTGCAGCGACCCCACTCCGGGGTTGCCGCCGTAAGAGAACACCAGCTTGCGGGCGGCGCCCATCCCGATCAGCTGGTCGTACAGCAGGTCGGGTGTCATCCGGATCAGCTCGAGCTCCCGGCGGCGCTGGCGCAGAAGCTCGTGGCCGGCGGCGAACGGGATCAGGTGGGTGAAGCCCTCGAGGGCGATGCTGTCGCCGTCGCTGACGAGCTCGGCGACGGCGTCCTGGAGCGAGACGATCTCAGCCACGGTGCGCGATTTGTACGCTATGCGAACACTTGCACACTATGCGGACATCGTATAGCGTCTGGTCACAGCTCGCAACCGGCACGGAGAACCTCGCACATAGACACGCAAGTCGGCATCGTCGGAGCAGGTCCCGCGGGGCTGATGCTCGGGCTGCTGTTGCAGCGAGCGGGCATCGAGTCGGTGATCCTCGAGAACCGCAACCGCGACTACGTTGAGCGGCGCGTCCGCGCCGGCCTGCTCGAGCAGAACACGGTCGAGCTGATGCACGACCTGGGGGTCGGCGAGCGGCTGGCCCGCGAGGGGCTCCAGCACGACGGCATCTACCTGCGCCGGCAGGGCAACACCCAGCACATCGAGATCGCCAAGCTGACCGGCAGGCACGTGACGATCTACGGACAGCAGGAGGTCGTCAAGGATCTGATCGCGGCGTTCCTGGAGCGCGGCGGCGACCTGCGGTTCGAGATCGAGGGCGTACAACCGAGTGGAATCGAGTCCGGCCCGCCCGCGATCGAGTACGCGCAGGACGGCGAGCGGCGCTCGCTCGATTGCGAATTCATCGCGGGCTGCGACGGGTTCCACGGGGTGTGCCGCCCGTCGATCCCGGAGCGGCTGCGGACCGAGTACGAGTACGAGTATCCGTTCGGGTGGCTGGGGATCCTGGCCGAGGCCCCGCCCGCCACCGACGAGCTGATCTACGCCTGGCACGAGCGCGGGTTCGCGCTGTACACGATGCGCTCGAAGCAGATCAGCCGCCTGTACCTCCAAGTGCCGGCCGATGAGGACGTCGAGCGCTGGCCCGACGAGCGGATCTGGGAGGAGCTGCAGACGCGGCTGGCCACCGAGGGTTGGCGCGTGAGCGAGGGACGGATCCTCGAGAAGGGAATCACGCCGATGCGCACGTTCGTGTGCGAGGCGATGCGCCACGGGCGACTGTTCCTGGCCGGGGACGCTGCCCACATCGTCCCGCCGACCGGGGCCAAGGGTCTGAACCTGGCCGTCAACGACGTGCGGCTGCTGGCCACCGCGCTGATCGCCTATTACCGCGACGGCGCCACCGCCAAGCTCGACGGCTACTCCGCGACGGCGCTGCGCCGCGTGTGGCGCGCCCAGGACTTCTCCAACTACATGACCACGCTGCTGCACGACCTCGGCGGCGGGCCGTTCGAGAGCCGCCTGCAGCTCGCGCGGCTGGAGTACCTGTCGCGGTCGCCCGCCGCCGCCACGAGCCTCGCCGAGAACTACGCCGGGCTGCCGGCGGCCGAGGACTTCTGACCGTGCGAGTCGCCTACGAAAAGGGACTGCACGAGCTCGGAGACGGGCTGTACGCCTACCTCCAGCCAGATGGCGGCTGGGGCTGGAGCAACGCTGGGCTGATCACCGCCGAGGGCACCTCGCTACTGGTGGACACGCTCTACGACCTCCGGCTCACGCGCGAGATGCTCGACGCGATGGCCCCGGTGGTGGCCGCGAACCCGATCGACGCGGCGATGAACACCCACGCCAACCCCGACCACTGCTTCGGCAACGAGCTGCTACCGGCCGCCGCCACGATCTACGCGTCGCGCGCAACCGCGCGCGAGCTCGACGCGATCTCGCCCGAGCTGCTGAGCGCGCTGAAGTCAGCCACCGACCTGCCCGCGGACCTGGCCGCGTTCGTCGAGCACGCGTTCGGGCCGTTCGAGTTCGAGGGGATCACGGTGCGCCCGCCGTCGGAGACGTTCGACGACCGGCTGGAGCTGCGCGTCGGCAACCGCGACGTGACGCTAATCGAGCTCGGACCCGCGCACACCGCCGGCGACACGATCGTTCATGTGCCCGACAGCGCGACCGTGTTCACGGGCGATCTGCTGTTCATCGACGGCACGCCGATGGTGTGGGCGGACCTCCGCAACTGGCTTGCTGCCTGCGACCGGATCCTCGAGCTCAGGGCATCCGTGCTCGTGCCCGGGCACGGCCCGGTGACGGACGCCTCCGGGGTCCGCGACGTGCGCCGGTACCTGAGCTACGTGCGCGAGCAGGCCCGGCTGCGGTTCGACGCGGGGATGGACGCCGCCGCGGCCGCCGAGGACATCGACATCTCCGAGTTCGCGGACTGGAACGACCCGGAGCGGATCGCCGCCAACGTGGTCGCCGCCTACCGCGAGTTCGACCCGTCGCGGGCCGCGCCGGCGGCCCCGGAGCTGCTGATGCGCATGGCCAGCTGGCTGGCCCGGCACTGAGCTCCTCCGGCGTTGGGATCACCATCCCCTCGCGCGAGCGCACCCCTGCTCGACTGGCCAGGGAACTTCCCCCAAAGGGGGAGGGTGGGGCGAGCCGGGCGGCGGTACGGTGGCAACCATGTCCGTGTTTGCCCCCTCCGAAGGAGCGGCCGGCCCGCTCGACACGGTGCTCCGGCAGGCCGGCGCCGTGTTCTCGAGCCGCAACGGCCATCCGGTGGCGATCCATTACGGATCGGCGGCCGGCGAGTTGTCGGTGTGCGTAAGCGCCGTCGGGCTCGTCGATCGCTCCGACCTCTGCAAGCTGGAGATCGAGACGCTGGGCGACCGCGCGTCGACGGAGCTGAGCTCGCGTGTGGCCGGCGCCGAGCTGCACCCCGGCGGCGCGGCCTGGGCGGACGGCGCCTGGTGGTGCGGGGTCGCGCCCGATCGGGTCCTGGTGCTCGCCGACCGCCGCACCGCCCGGCGGCTCGTCGAGCGGCTGCGCATCCACGCCCTGCATCACGTCGTGCGGGGCGTTCGCGACCGCTCGGCGGAGCTCGCCGGGATCGGGCTGCTCGGGCCCGGCGCGCGCGAGGTGCTCGCCGCGGTCGGCGCCTACGGCCCGTCCGGCGACCCGCGCCTGGCGGCTCCGTTCAGCTCGCGCCCGGTCGCCGGCGTCGACGTCTCCTGGCTGCTGGAGTCAGACCGCAGCGCGGTCGCCGTGGTCGCGCGCGAGCGCGCCACCGACGTGTGGCGGGCGATCGAGCTCGCCGGTCGCCGCTTCGGTATCTCTTGCGTGGGCCAGGAGGCGGCGGGTCGGTACGCGCTGCTCGAGCGCGCCCGCAGACGCTCCGCCGTGCCGGCCGCCTGAGACCGCGGCGGCCCCGCCTATATTCGGGGGCGTGTCGGTCAGCGCCGATACCCCGCGCGACCAGCAGCCGGACGCCGGCACGCTCGAGCGCGTCCTGATCGAGCTGCTGGCGCTCGAGCGCGAGATCGTCGAGCTCGGCTACGTCCGTCGCTCGGACTCGCTCGAGCGGGCTCGCGAGGCCGTCCAGAGGCTGGCGGCGGTCGGCTCGCCGGAGGGCATTCTGTCGCGGGCGGCAGAGGAGCTCGGCACCAGCTCGCAGTTTCATCGGGTCGTGATCAGCGAGGTCGGCAGCGGGCTGCTGCGTCCGCGCGCAATCTGGTCCGGAGACGACCCGCGCGGCGCCGAGCGTGCGCTGGCCGAGCTGCGGAAGGCGCCGATCGCGCTCGAGTACCCGTTGATCGAGGACGAGGTCGCCTCGCGCCAGCGGGTTGCGCTGGTCGAGGTCGGCCCGTCCCGATCACGCGCGGCTCCGCGCCTGGCCGAGGTGCTGGGCTGGAACGCCTACGCGGTCGCCCCGCTGGCGGTCCACGGCAAGACAATGGGCCTGGTCCACGCCGACACCACCGCCGGCGGGCGCCCGCTCGACGAGCTCGACGCCGAGGTCGCGGCCAGCTTCGCCGAGGGCCTGTCGGGCGTGTTCGAGCGGGCGGTCTTGCGCGACACGCTCGGGCTCCACCGGAGCGAGCTCCAGTCCGCCGTGCAGTGGATGAGCGGCCGACTGGGGCAGCTCGCGGCCGAGGCTTCGGACTGGACGCCCGAGAGCTCCGGCTCGCCGCTGACCGACGCGCTCACCCCCCGCGAGCTCGAGGTCCTGAGGCTGCTCGCCCGCGGGCTGACCAACCAGGCGATCGCCAACGAGCTGGTCGTCCGCGAGGGCACGGTCAAGTACCACGTCAAGAACATCCTGCGCAAGCTCGGGGCGACCAGCCGGGCCGATGCGGTCTCACGTTACGCCCGAGCCCGGAGCGGAGCACCATGAGCGCGCTTCCCGACGACCAGCTCGCGCGGCGCCTGGGCGACGCGGTCGCCGAGGCCCGACTCCAGCTCGGGTCAGCCGCCCCGCCCGCCGCGGGCACGGACCTGGAGTCGCTGCGCGGGTTGATCGAGCAAGTGAGCGACCGGCTCGCGGCCGCCGGAGGGCACCCCGGAGCGCTGCGCGAGGAGCACGCCGGCGCCCTGGAGCGCCTGGCGCAGCGCTTCGACTCGCGGTTCGAGGCGCTGGCTCGGGTGCAGGGGGTGATGTCTGAGCTACGCGAGCTGACCTCGCCGGCCGAGATGCTCGCGCGTGCGCCCGCAGCGCTGTGCCGGGGATCGACGCTCGAGCGGGCGATCCTGAGCCTCGTCCGCGGCGGGCGGATGGTCGCCGAGACCGCCTACTTCGAGGGCGACGAGCGGGGCGCGCAAGGCGCGCTCGAGGAGTTGCGCGCGCACCCGCCGCGGCTCGCGCACCCGCTGATCGAGACCGAGCTGCTGCGCCGCCGCCGGGCCACAATCGTGCTCGACGCGCAGCTGCACCCACGCGTGGACCGGCGGTTCGCGCAGCTGATGGGCTGGCGGTCGTACGCGGCGGCGCCGCTGATCGTCGGCCCTACCGTGATCGGCGTGATCCATGCCGACCGGGGGCGCGACCAGCAGCTCGACGTGCTCGACCGCGATGTCCTGTGGGAGTTCGCGACCGGCCTGGCCCGGGCCTACGAGAGCGCGAGCCTGCGGCGGACACTGCGGCGCGAGCGCGACCAGATGCGCCAGTTCCTGGAGTGGCTGAACGCGCGCTCGGGCGAGCTCACCGATGCCCCAGTCACGCTCGGCCCGGGCACCTCGGTGCCGCTGCCGCCGCCCCAGCAGCTCGAGCACCCCGCGCCCGCCGAGGGGCGCGACGACCGCGTCGTGTTCGAGGACCTGTTGACCCGGCGAGAGCTCGACGTGCTGCGGCTGCTGGCCGAGGGCAAGGCCAACAAGGCGATCGCCTCGGAGCTGGTGATCTCCGACGGGACCGTCAAGTTCCACGTCAACAGCATTCTGCGCAAGCTGCACGCCGCCAACCGCGCCGAGGCGGTCTCGACGTACCTGCGTCTGCTCGGGATGCGAGGGCCCTAGCGCTTCGCGTCGCCGGTGGCCCTCCAGAAGAAGGTGCGAGGGGCGCCGTCGAGTCGGCGCCCCTCGCAATAACAGGCTGCCTGGATCGAAGTGAGCTTGATCGTGGCCGGTGGGACTACTCCCGGCACTCACTTCAACGGTGTCTCGGGGTGGACTCCGCTAAGCGGGGTCAGCCTCCGACCTAGCGGCCGGACACCTCCAGGGTCCCGCAAGAACTATCAGACAGACGGACCACCTCCTTTCTCTGGTCAGCCCAGGATAGCGAAGCAGTCGGCCGACATAAAGTGCCGGCAGTCACCCTTCAAGCGGCGGGCCGTGCTGCCCTATTCGTCGGTGTCGGTGTCGGTCTCGGCGTCGGGCTCGTCGCCGCCCGCCTCGATCTCGGGCGCGTCCGGGTCGACCAGCTCGGGCAGGTCGTCGCCGACGACCTGGGCAGCGGTCTGCGCCTCGGACTCGACCACCAGCGCGACCGCGCTGACCTGGTCGTCGTCGCGCAGATTCATCACGCGGACGCCCTGGGAGGAGCGGCCGTAGCGGTTGATGCCCCGCACCGAGGTGCGCTGGACCATTCCGTTCTGGGAGATGAACACGAGTTCCTGGTGCTCGCGGACCACCAGCGCGCCGGCGAGCTGTCCCTTGTTCTCGGTCAGCGTGATCGTCTTCACGCCCATCGTCCCGCGTCCCTTGACCGGGTAGTCGGGGATCGGCGTGCGCTTGCCGTAGCCGTTCTCGGTCACGACGAGCAGCTCCTGGTCGTCGCGGGCGACATCCATCGCCAGCACCGAGTTGCCCTTCTGCGAGACGTTCATCCCACGCACCCCGCTGGTGTCGCGGCCCATCGAGCGGGCCTGGCTCTCGCTGAAGCGGGCCGCCTGACCCGAGCGCGAGACCATGATGATGTCGTCGTGGCCGCTGGTGCGGCGCACGGCGATCAGCTCGTCGTCGTCGCGGATGTTGATCGCGATGATCCCGTCAGCCTTGATCGGCGTGTTGTAGGCGCCGAATTCGGTCTTCTTGATGAGCCCGTTGCGGGTCGCGAACACGAGGTACCTGCCCTCGTTGAAGTCGCGGGTAGACAGCACCGACTGGACCCGCTCGCCGTCGCGCAGCGGCAGCAGGTTGACCAGCGCGCGGCCCTTCGCGGTCCGGGAGGCCTCGGGCAGCTCGTAGACCTTGAGCCGGTAGACCTTCCCGCGGTTGGTGAAGAACAGCAGGTAGTCGTGGGTGGAGGAGACGAACAGGTGCTCGATGTAGTCGTCGTCCTTCATGTCCATTCCGGTGACGCCGATCCCGCCGCGGCGCTGCTGGCGGTAAGTCGACAGCGGCAGCGACTTGATGTAGCCCGAGTGGGTGATCGAGATCACCATCTGCTGATCGGCGATCAGGTCCTCGATGTCGATCTCGCCCTCGGCGTGGATGATCTCGGTCCGGCGCTCGTCGCCGTAGGCGTCCTTGATCTCGGTCAGCTCGTCCTTGATCAAGGAATAGACCCTGTCCTCGTCGCCGAGGATCTCACGCAGCTCGCCGATCCGCTCGATCAGGTCGGCGTGCTCCTGCTTGATCTTGTCGGCCTCCAGGGCGGTGAGCCGGCTCAGCGTCAGCTGCAGGATCGCCTGGGCCTGAACGACGGTCAACTCGAAGCGCTCGACCAGCCCGGCCCGCGCGGTCTCGGGGTCGCGGGACCCGCGGATCAGCTCGATCACCTCGTCGAGGTTGGCGAGCGCGATCAGCAGGCCCTCCAGGACGTGGGCGCGCTCCTCGGCCCGGCGCAGCTCGTACTTGGTGCGGCGGACGATGATCTCGCGCTGATGATCGACGTAGTGGCCGATCACCTCGCGCAGCGACAGCGTCCGAGGGACGTTGTCGACGAGCGCGACCATGTTGACGCCGAACGTGGTCTGCATCGGCGTGTGCTTGTAGAGCTTGTTGAGCACCACCTTCGGGATCGCGTCGCGCTTGAGCTCGATCACGATCCGCATGCCGTGCCGGTCTGATTCGTCACGCAGGTCGGTGATCTCGGACAGCTTCTTGTCGAGCACCAAGTCGCGGATCTTCAGGATCAGGCCGCCGTCGCCGCCCTTGCGCACCTGGTAGGGCAGCTCGGTGACGATGATCGCCTCCTTGCCCTGCCCGATGGGCTCGATGTGGGCCTTGGCCTGGACGCGGATCCGGCCGCGCCCGGTGGCATACGCCTCGCGGATCCCCTCCCGACCGAGGATCGTGCCGGCGGTCGGAAAGTCTGGGCCCTTGATGTGGCGCATCAGGCCCTCGACGTCGATCGTCGGGTTGTCGATGTAGGCGATCGTCGCGTCGATCACCTCGCGCAGGTTGTGCGGCGGGATGTTGGTCGCCATCCCGACGGCGATCCCCGAGCCGCCGTTGATCAGCAGGTTCGGGAACCGCGACGGCAGCACCACAGGCTCCTGGCGCGACCCGTCGTAGGTGGGGATGAAGTCGACGGTCTCGGCGTCGATGTCGCGCAGCATCTCGCGCGCCAGGCTGGCCAGACGCGCCTCCGTGTAGCGCATCGCCGCGGCCGAGTAGCCGTCGATGTTGCCGAAGTTCCCGTGGCCATCGACCAGCGGGTAGCGCATCGAGAAGTCCTGGGCGAGCCGTACCAGCGTGTCGTAGATCGGGCTGTCTCCGTGCGGGTGGTACTTGCCCATCACCTCGCCGACGATCTGCGCGCACTTGACGTGCCTGCGCGTCGGCTGCAGGCCGAGCTCGTTCATCACGTACAGCACTCGCCGGTGGACCGGCTTGAGGCCGTCACGCACGTCGGGCAGCGCGCGGCCGACGATGACTGACATCGCGTAGTCGAGATACGCAGAGCGCATCTCCTCCTCGAGCCCGCGCGGCTCGATGTTGCCGCCGCCGATCGTGTCCATGGTCGCCATTAGCGCGGCTCCTTAGACGTCGAGGTTGGTGACGAGCCGGGCGTTCTCCTCGATGAACGCTCGGCGTGGCTCCACCTGGTCGCCCATCAGCATCGAGAACACCAGGTCGGCCGAGGCCGCGTCCTCCATCGTGACCTGGACGAGCGTGCGCGTCTCGGGATCCATCGTGGTCTCGCGGAGCTCGTCGGCGTCCATCTCGCCGAGTCCCTTGAAGCGGTAGTAGTCGATGCCCCTCTGGGCCACGCCGAGGATCTCGGTGCGCAGCTCCTCGAAGTTCGCCGCCTGGCGCACGTTTTCCCCGAGCTGCACTTGGAACGGCGGCGTCCCCACCAGCGCCGCCAGCTCCTTATGAAGCGCCGCAAGCCGGTGGTACTCGTGCGCGTCCAGCGCCGCGCGGCGGACGTGGTGGGTGGTTGCCAGGCCGGTCTTGGCCTCGATCGTGCGGACCACGATCTCGTCGGCGCTCTCGGCGATCAACTTCTTCGTGTAGGCGCCCGAGCGATCGCCGTTCGTGCCGTCCTCGGCGACGAGCTTCAGGAGCTCGTCGACGCCCCCGACCTCCTCGTCGAGCAGACGGGCCTGCTCCAGGAAGGCGACGAGACCGTGGCCGTGCGCGGCACGCAGTGCCGCGCCCCAGCCCTCGTACTGCTTGAGCAGGCGCGTGAACCGCTTCCAGCGCGCGTCGGTGAGCTTGAACGGCTTGTTGTAGCGGTCGTAGACCTCGATCTTCTCGAACTTGTCGCCGAGCAGGATGTCCTCGAGCTCGGACTCGCGCTCGAGGTAGCGGTGCTTCTGCCCGCGGGTCAGCCGGTACAGCGGCGGCTTGGCGATGTACACGTAGCCGGCCTCGATCAGCGGCTGCATCTCGCGGAACAGGAGCGTCAACGCCAGCGTCCGGATGTGAGCGCCGTCGACGTCCGCGTCGGTCAGCAGCACGACCTTGTGGTAGCGCGCCTTCTCGATGTCGAACTCGTCCCGGACCCCGGTGCCGATCGCGGTGATCAGCGCCTGGATCTCGGTGTTGGCCAGGACCTTGTCGATCCGGCTCTTCTCGACGTTGAGGATCTTGCCCCGCAGCGGCAGGATCGCCTGGGTGCTGCGATCGCGCGCGCTCACGGCCGAGCCGCCGGCGGAGTCACCCTCGACCACGAACAGCTCGGCCAGCGACGGGTCCTTGACCGAGCAGTCGGCGAGCTTGCCCGGAAGCGTTGAGTTCTCCAGCGCCGACTTGCGGCGGGTCAGGTCGCGCGCCTTGCGCGCGGCCGCGCGCGCATGGGCGGCCGACACGGCCTTGCGGATCACCGCGCGGGCGTCCTGCGGGTTCTCCTCGAGGAACTCGGACAGCCGAGCGTTGACGATCGAGTGGACGAAACCCTGCATGCCGGGATTGCCCAGCTTGGTCTTCGTCTGGCCCTCGAACTGCGGGTCGCTCAGCTTGGCCGAGATCACCGCGGTCAGCCCCTCGCGCACGTCCTCGCCGGTGAGGCTCTCGTCCTTCTCGCGCAGTTCGCCCTTTTCGCGCGCGTATCTGTTCAGCGCGCTGGTGAGCGCCGAGCGGAAGCCCGACAGGTGCGAGCCGCCCTCGATCGTGTTGATGTTGTTCGCGAACGAGAACACGGACTCCTGGTAGGAGGAGTTCCACTGCATCGCGACCTCGAGCGCGCCCTCCTCGCTGTCGCCCAAGAACGAGACGATCTTCTTATGGATCGGCTCCTTGTTGCGGTTCAGGTACGCGACGAAGTCGGTGATCCCGCCGTCGTACTGGAACTCGGCCCGGTGGCCCTCGCCGCGCTCGTCGACGATCGTGATCTTCAGCCCCGCCGTGAGGAACGCGGTGTCGCGCATCCGCTCCTCGAGCGTGGTGAAGTCCAGATCGAGCGTCTCGAACACGTCGGCGTCGGGCAGGAACGTGACCGCGGTCCCGGTCTCCTTGGTCGGCTCACCCTGCTCCAGGTCCGCGAGCGGCACGCCGCGCTCATACGACTGGGTCCACACGAAGCCGTCGCGCCGCACCTCGACGTCGAGGCGCTCCGACAGCGCGTTGACGACCGACACGCCGACGCCGTGCAGCCCGCCCGAGACCTTGTAGCCGCCGCCCTCGCCGAACTTGCCGCCGGCGTGTAGCACGGTCAGCACGACCTCGACCGCGGGACGCTTCTCCTTGGCCATCACGGCCACCGGGATCCCCCGGCCGTCGTCGATCACGGTGACCGAGTTGTCGGGGTGGATCGTCAGCAGGACGTTGTCGCAGTAGCCGGCCAGCGCCTCGTCGACCGCGTTGTCGACGACCTCGTAGACGAGGTGGTGCAGGCCTCTGGGCCCGGTCGAGCCGATGTACATGCCCGGGCGTCTGCGAACCGCCTCGAGGCCCTCCAGGACCGTGATGTCCTGTGCGTCATAACTTGTCGATTCCTGGCGCCGCTCGGCGCCGTTGTCATTCGCCAACGATCCTCCGATACATCGAGACGCCCGGGTCCCGCGCTATCTGTGGCGCGCCCGGAGCGTCGAAAGCTGGTGTACAGAATATTAGCACAAGGACGGTCGGAAACGCGCCTGTTCTAAACGTGTTTTGCCTGCAAAATCCAGAGAAACATGGTCGCGAATCAACTCATCACCAAGCGGGTTACCGGGCTGTGTCACAGATCGTCTCGGACGGGGACCGCGACGCACCGCAAACGAGCGATCCCACGGTCGCCCAGCAGCCGGTTCAGGCGCTCCACGATCGTCGGTCCCATCAGGTCGAGCTCCTGCGCCCAGACCGAGGCCGAGCACGAGATCGTGACCGTCCCGCCGCGCTCGGAGGTGGGCGTCGCCTCGCCGGCGATCGCCGCCCCGACGGCCTCCGGCCACGCCCGCTGCACCGAGGCGAGCAGCGTCTGTGGAGCCAGGTCGTCGCGGATCCGATCGAGCGGGATCGACACCGGGCGGGGGCTTCGGCGGTGAAGCGTCACACCACCACCTCGTCGCGCACGCGGCCGTCGCAGACCGCCAGCCGGGTCACGCCGGCATCAGCCGCGCCGGGGACGTGCTCCAGGTCGGTCGTGGTGATCACCGACTGTCCCCGCGAGCGCAGGGCGTCGACCAGCGCATCGCGGCGATCACGGTCGAGCTCGCTCATCACGTCGTCCAGCAACATCAAGGGAATCGCGTCGCGCTCAGAAGCGATCGCCTCGCGCTCGGCCAGCAGCAACGCCAGCAGCGCCAGCCGCTGCTGGCCCTGGGATCCGTAGGCGCGCAGCTCGCGTCCGCGGTGCAGGGTCGAGAGGTCGTCGCGATGCGGCCCGTGGCCGCTGAAGCCGCGCTCGAGGTCGCCGTCGACCCGCTCGGCGAGCTCCGCGACGAGCTCCGCCGGCGTGGTCGCCCGCGAGCGCGGCCGGTAGCGGACCTCTGCGTCCTCGGCGAGGCCGAGCGCGTCCGCCAGCCGCCCGTACGAGCCGGCGAGCGCGTCGACCGCCTGAGCGCGGTCGCGCATCAGCGCGATGCCGTGCTCGGCCAACTGCCGATCCCAGGCGGCGAGCGAATCGCGCGACCCCAGCCCGGAACGAATCCGCGAGAGCAGCGCGTTGCGTTGCGCCAGCGCCTGCGCGTAGCCGCGACGCGAGGCGCTCCTGGCCGGCCAGATGGCCGACACGAACTGGTCGAGGTGGGCGCGGCGCAGCGAGGGCGGTCCTTTGATCAGCTCCAGGCGGTCGGGCAGAAATACACTGACGAGCGGCCTGGCGTCGACGTCGAGCAGCCGTTCCACGGGCGCGCCGTCGGCCCGCATCCGCTTGGGCTGACCCGGCTCGAACCCGACCGCGAGCTCGTGGGCGCCGTCGTCGGACAGGGCGCTCACGACCACCCGCGTGGAGCTCTGGCCGAAGCGCACCAGCTCGCGCTCGTTCGTCGTCCGGCACGACCGGCCGGTGCAGCCGAAGTACAGCGCCTCGAGCAGGTTCGTCTTACCGGCGCCGTTGGGTCCCGAGATCACCGTCAGCCCCTCGCCGAGCATCACCTGGGCCGCTTCGTAGCAGCGGAAGTCGCGAACGCTGAGTGAGACGACTCGCATCAGCCGAGCTCCCGGTGCCGCTGGGCCGGCCCTCCGGCCACTACACGTTCAGGCGAATGGGCATGATCAGGTAGAGGAAGCCGCTGCCGTCGGCCGCCTCGATCAACCCGGGACGGAGCGGGCTGATCAGCTTCAGCAGGACATCTCCTTCCTCCACCGCCTCGAGCCCTGCGCGCAGGAACTCGGGATTAAAGCCGATCTCGAGCGGATCGCCCTGGAACGCGACCGGCATCGACTCCTGCGCTTCCCCGACGTCTGGGGTCTGCGCCGACACGGTCAACTCGCCCGGGGCGAATGCGAGCCGCAGCGGCGCGTTCTTCTGGGCCAGCAGGCTGATCCGGCGGACGACGTCGGTCAGCTCCGTGGCGGCGATCCGCAACTCGTGCTCGAACGTCTCGGGCAGCAGCTGGCGGTAGTTGGGGAACTGGCCATCGATCAGGCGCGAGGACAGGATCACGCCGCCGACCACGAACAACACCTGGTTCTGGCGAACGCTGACCGTGATCTGCTCGGCGTCGGTGTGCGAGACCACGCGGGCCAGCTCCTGGAGCGCGCGGGCCGGCACATTGACCTCGAACGCGGACGGCAGGGGCGCGTCCAGAACCGTCTCCTTGACGCTCAGCCGGTAGGAATCGGTCGCGACCATCCGCAGCTCCTGGCCAGTGGCCGAGGCGAGGATGCCGGTCAGTACCGGCCGGGTCTCGTCCCGCGAGGCCGAGCCGGCGACCTTGAGTGCGGTGGCGACGAACGTCTCGGCGGCCAGCGAGATCGCGCCTTCCTGCTCGGGTTCGGGGAACGGCGGGAAGTCCTCGGCCCTGAGCGTGCGGATGTGGAAGGTGGCGTTGCCCGATACCAGCTCCACGTCCTGCTCGGCCGCGCGGAGCTCGATCGACACCTGCGGCGCAGGCAGTGAGCGGACGACGTCGAGCAGCAGTCGAGCCGGTAGGACGACCACACCCTCGCGCGCCACCTCCGCCTCGAGCGGGACGCGGAGGCCAACGTCCATGTCGGTGGCCCGGAGCTCGCACGCGTCGCTTGAGGCAGCCAGCTGGACGCCGGAGAGCGCCTGGATCGCGCTGCGTGTAGAAGCGACCCGACTGACCGCCTGCAGTTGTCCGAGCAGGACGTCTCGCTCGAGAGAGATTTTCACGATGAATACCTCAGAAGGAAAGTAGAAGTCATAGGTCGAATAGAAGCTGTGGATATCTGCGCGAACTGCCGCAACGAGCGAGGAAGTTGTTGCTCACAGGCGACAGGCCAGTGTGTCAATAGGACCGGTCGCCTCGCTGTGCGGTGATCCCGTCTGCAAGCGCGGCGAGTTCGCTGCCGACTTGGGGCTCTGCCTTGATGCGCTCCGACACGCGCTTGCAAGCGTGCAGGACGGTGGCATGGTTGCGACCCCCGAACTCCGATCCGATCCCCGGCAGGGACTCAGCGGTCAGTTCGCGCGCCAGGTAGATCGCCACCTGGCGGGGCCACGCGATGCGATTGGTGCGGCGGGCAGACACGAGCTCGGCGACCGAGATCCCGAAGTGCGACGCGACCACGTGCTGGATGTCGTCGATTGTCAACGTGGCTGTGGACGACTGTGGATACATCTCGTCGAGCACCGATCCGGCGAGCCCGACATCGATCCGCCGGCCGGTCAGCGAATGGGAGGCCACGACCCTGATCAGCGCTCCCTCGAGCGCTCGGACATTGGATGTGACGCGGCGGGCGATCAGCTCGAGCACGGCGACATCGTCGACGGGAATCCGGTCCAGGGCGACTCGCTTCCTGAGGATCGTGATCCTGGTGGGGTAGTCGGGAGGGCGAACATCGACCACCAGGCCTGCCTCGAACCGCTCCCTGAGGCGCTCCTCCACGCCGGCCAACTGCCGAGGGAGGCGGTCGCAGGTGATCACCAACTGCCTGCCGGTCTCGTACACGGCGTTGAAGGTGTGGAAGAACTCCTCCTCGGTCTTGGCCTTGCTGGCCAGGAACTGCACGTCGTCGATCAGCAAGACGTCGGCGTCGCGGTAGGCGTGCTTGAAGCGGTCGAGCGAGCGAGCATTGAGCGCGGTGATGAAGTGGTTGGTGAACGCCTCGACGGTCGTGTAGCGGACCGTGGCGCCGCCGCCGAAGGCGAGCACGTAGTTGCCGATCGCGTGGAGGAGGTGGGTCTTGCCGAGCCCCGGGGGTGCGTGCAGGAACAGCGGGTTGTAGGCCTGCCCGGGCAGCTCGGCGACGGCGAGGGCGGCGGCGTGGGCGAGGCGGTTGCCGTCGCCGATGATGAACTGCTCGAACGACAGGCGCGGGTTCAGCGAGTCGCCCGGCGGCTCGGACGCCGAGGCCGGCTGTACCGGGCCGCGAGTACGACGCTGCGAGCCGGGCTCGGGCCCGGCGGACAGGCCGTCTAATGCGACGCTGACGCCGTCTCCCAGGACCGCGCGGGCGCAGGACTCGAGCACCCGTCCGAACCGCTTTGCGACCCAGCTCTGGGTCCCCTCGGGAGCAGAAAGCAGCAGCACGCCGCCCCGCAAGGACCTGAGCTCCAGCGTTCCGAGCCAGATCTCATACGTCGAATCACCCACGGTTCGGCGAAGCTCGGCGCAGATCTCGCGCCAAGCTCCGATCGGCTCGAGTTGCGCAGGCAGCTCCAAGCGACTCCTTGTCGGGAGTGTTCGAGGGGGAACAATTGGTGAGGGCGGACGGGGTCGTCCGGGCGGCGAATATACCAACGGGTCTGAGGCCCGAACCGGCGTAATTCAGGGGCCTTGACGCAAAGCGCGAGAAAAACGGTGGCCGGTTGGCCGCTGCGTATACTCGTCGTTTCCAGTCCCGTTCTGGGCTCGTGAGTCATGAAACGCACCTACCAGCCGAAAAAGCGCAAGCGCGCCCGCAAACACGGCTTCCGCCATCGGATGCAGACCCGCGCTGGCCGCATCACGCTGAAGCGCCGTCGGGCGAAGGGCCGCAAGCGGCTCACGGTGTGATGCGCAGCCCGCCCGGCGCTCGGTCGAGGCCGGGGAGATCGCGGCTGTCTCGCAGCGCCGACTTCGACCGCGTGTTCCGACACGGCCGCTCCCATGCGGGCCGTGAGCTTGTGCTGTACGTGTTTCCTCGCGGCGACGAAGCCGCGCCGCGGCTCGGGCTGTCGGTTTCCCGCAAGGTTGGCGGCGCAGTTGACAGGAATCTGGTTAAGCGGCTCTTGCGTGAAGCTTTTGCCGAGGAGAGCGCTCGGCTTCCGGCGGGAACCGACGTCGTCGTGGTGGCCCGTCAGGACGCCAAGGGTCTGGCTGAACGTGAGGGTCTGGCCGGAATCGGTCGCGTGTTGGGAGATCTACTCGCGCGCGCGGCCGGGTCCTCGGAAGGTGGCACCTGATGCGAGCGATTCGCAAGGTCGTCGTGGCCCCGATCAAGCTCTGGCAGAGGTTGATCTCGCCGGCGTTCGGACCGCGCTGCAAGTACTACCCCTCGTGCTCGGAATACGCCGTGCAGTCAATCGAGCGATTCGGCATACTGCGCGGGCTTGTCCTTGCCGGCTGGCGGTTGCTGCGCTGCAACCCGTGGAGTCACGGAGGGTTCGATCCGGTCGAGGATCAGCGGCTGTTCAGTTCCCAAGCTCCGGCACCTAGCGCCTGACCATGCTCGTCCTCTACGCGAACATCTTCCAGCCGCTGATCGACGTCTTCGAGGCGGTCCTCAAGTTCTTCCACAACAACGTGGGGGTCTCGTGGGGCTGGTCGATCGTCCTGATGACGATCGCGATCCGCGCGGCGATGCTGCCGCTGACGATCAAGCAGTTCCACTCGATGCAGAAGCTCCAGCAGCATATGCCGGAGCTGAAGGCGATCCAGAACCGCTACAAGGACGACAAGCAGCGCCAGCAGCAGGAGGTAATGAAGTTCTACAAGGAGAACAACGTCAATCCGTTCGCCTCCTGCCTCCCGCTCGCAGCGCAGCTGCCGGTCTTCATCTCGCTGTTCTACATGCTGCGCGAGGACCTGCGGCCGAACATCTGCCCCGGTGTTCAGCTCCAATATCACCTCTCTCACCCCGGGTCGGCTGGACACACGGTCCCCTGTGGCCCAGGCCACGGCGCCAACTTCCTGTTCATCTCGGACATCACGAACAAGGCGACCGGGCTGACGCTGATCGCCCTGCTCGTCCTCTACGTGGGGACCCAGCTGGGGTCGACGCTGATGATGTCCAGCCCGACGATGGACAAGACGCAGCGGCGACTGATGACGTTCATGCCACTGATCTTCGTCTTCATCATCGTCAACTTCCCGGCCGGCCTGATCGTCTACTGGATCACCACCAACACGTGGACGATGGGCCAGCAGTTCTTCATAAAGAAGGCGATCGGCGCGCCTCCACCGTCGCCTGTGCTCGAAGGCGATGGCCGCGGAGGGGGTGGTGGCGGCAAGGACCGCGACTCGGGACCGAACGGCTCCGGTGGTGGGGGGCTGGGAAGCCTCCTGCGTTCGGCGAGGCCGCCGAAGAAGGAGCAGCCCGAGCCCGGGAAGACCAGGGCCAAGGCGCCGGACAAGACCAAGGTGCAGGACAAGGGCAAGCAGCAGGACAAGGCCAAGGACAAGGAAAAGGTGCCCGTGGTCAGTTCCGGCCCCCGCACCACCGCGCCGCCGCGGCCTCCGCGTAAGAAGAAGAAGCGGTCCGGCCGGAGGCGATGACGATGGAGGCTAGGGATGAGCGAGGCGGCGACCCGCGTCGAAGCGCTGCTCGAGCGGATCGCGTCGGATGCCGGCATCGACGCAACGGTGACGGTGCGCGAGGACCAGGACGGTGTCGTCGGGGAGTTCGTGGGCGACGACCTGGGGCTGCTGATCGGCCACCACGGGCAGACGATCGACGCCATTCAGCACGTCGCCTACCGGATCGCGTTCCGCGGATCCCCCGAGCGCAAGCGGGTTGTGGTCGACGCCTCCGGTTACCGGGAGCGCCGCGCCGTCGCGCTGCGGGCCGCCGCCGATCAGGCCGCTGAGACCGCCGTCAACGATGGGCGTCCGGTCTCGCTCGAGGCGATGAGCGCGCTCGAGCGCAAGGTCGTACACGAGCACCTGAAGGCCCGTCACGATGTCGAGACCTACAGCGAGGGCCAGGAGCCCGATCGCCGCCTCGTCGTCGCCCCGCTGGTCCAGTAGCGCCCGTTTCACGTTTTTCCACCCGGTGAAACAACTTCCGGCTGGCGGTGGGTGTAGAACACAGCCGGTGACGGCGCTTTCACAGTTCGACCGCGGCGTGGTCGTGGGGCTGCTCGTGGGACAGGGATCGTTCGGCGGCGACGGCAAGCAGCCTCAGGTCACGCTGCGCATGCATACGCGCCATGAGGCGTTATGCCATTGGCTGATGGAGCGCTTCCCCGAAACGAAGCTGTACGGGCCCTACCACCACGGCGGCCGCTCCTACTACCAGTGGATGGCACGTGGGACCGTGCTCGTGCGGGACGTGCTCCCGCTGCTCGAGGCCGAGCTGCATCCCGGCCTCGACGGGCACGCTGCCCAACGCCTCGAGTCGATGCGACAGCGTTACGCCGGCTACATCGCCCGCGAGCGCGCACGGCTGGAGGTCTAGCGGGGTGCCGAAGTCGGGTGGTCGCGTCTCGGTCGAGCGGGCGGTCCTGGCACTCGTCGACCGCTACGGGCTCGAGCCGGAAATGGGCGACCAGCTGGGCAGCCTGGTCGCGGCGCTCGTCGCGGATCCGCTCGCGCCAACGACGGTCACCGACCCGGCGAGGGCCGTCGACGATCACCTGGCTGATTCACTGGTCGCGCTCGAACTGCCCGAGGTGCGATCCGCCACCGCGATCGCCGACCTGGGCGCCGGCGCGGGCTTCCCCGGCCTCCCCCTCGCAATCGCGCTGCCTGGAGCCGCCCTGGCGTTGGTCGAGAGCTCGACGCGCAAGTGCGAGTTCATCGAGCGCGCGGCGACGGCCGGGCGTGTCCACAACGCCGAGGTCGTCAACGCCCGCGCCGAGGACTGGCCCGCCGGCCTCGGGCGGTTCGACCTGGTCACCGCCCGGGCGCTGGCGCCGCTGGACGTGGTCGCCGAGTACGCGGCGCCGCTCTTGAAGCTCGGTGGGCGGCTGCTTGCGTGGCGAGGACGGCGGGATCCGAACGTCGAGGCGGCGGCGCAGCGCGCGGCGGCGGCGATCGGCATGGAGGTGGGGCCGGTGCTCGAAGTATCACCATATGCAGGGGCATTGCATCGCCACCTACACCTCATGTCGAAGGTTATGGATACCCCGCCGGAGTTCCCGCGGCGGCCGGGGATGGCGACCAAGCGACCGCTGGGCGCCCGCGCTCCCTCGTCTGACCGGTTGCGACGGTAGCTTGGTGATGGATGGGGACCGTTTACGCGATCGCAAACCAGAAGGGCGGGGTCGGCAAGACCACCACCACCGTCAATCTCGCCGCCTGCGTGGCCGAGGCGGAGTACGAGTCGCTGCTCGTCGACATCGACCCACAGTCCAACGCGACGATCGGCCTCGGGGTCGGCAAGGATAGTGCTCGTACGGTGTACGACGTGCTACTCGGCGACGCGCAACTCCGGGATGTGGTGGTGGCAACCGAGATCGAGCACCTGTGGCTCGCACCCGCGGGCCCCGACCTGGCCGGCGCCACGGTCGAGTTGCCGAGGATCGCCGGCTCCGAGACCCGTCTGCGCGACGCGCTCGCCCCCGTCCGCGACCGTTACGCGTTCACGCTGCTGGACTGCCCGCCGTCGCTGGGCCCGCTGACCGTCAACGCGCTGGTCGCCGCCGACCGCGTGATCGTGCCCGTGCAGGCCGAGTACTTCGCGCTCGAGGGTCTCGCCGGGCTGCTGGACACCCTGTCGCTCGTGCAGCGCGAGCTCAATCCTCGGCTCACGGTCGCCGGGATGCTGCTGACGATGCACGACGGCCGGACCAGGCTGGCCCAAGAAGTCGAGCGCGAGGTCCGAGAGCACTTTCCCGAGCTGGTGTTCGACACGGTGATCCCGCGCAACGTCCGGATCGGCGAGGCACCCAGCTTCGGCAAGCCGGTGATCCACCACGATCCGCACTGCGCCGGCGCCGACGCGTATTTCGAGCTCGCAAAGGAGGTGGCCGCTCGTGGCTGAGCGACAGAAGGGAATGGGCCGCGGCCTCGCGGCGATTCTGGCGGTGACGCCCCGCGACGACGTCGAGGAGCTGCGTCACGTACCGGTCGAGCTGATCGACCCGAGCCCGCATCAGCCGCGGCGCTCGTTCGACGAGGAGCAGCTGCTCGGCCTCGCCGAGTCGATCAAGGCACGCGGCGTGCTGCAGCCGGTGCTGGTGCGCCCGCTCCCCGGCGGCCGCTACGAGCTGATCGCCGGCGAGCGCCGCTGGCGCGCCGCCCGTACCGCCGAGCTCGAGACGATCCCGGCGATCGTGCGCCACCACGACGACTCCGCGTCGCTCGAGATGGCCCTGATCGAGAACATGGCCCGCGAGGACCTCAACCCGATCGAGGAGGCCCGTGCCTGCGCCGCCCTGGTCGAGGAGCTCGGTCTCACGCGCGAGGACGTCGGATTGCGCGTCGGCCGCAGCCGCGTCGCCGTGTCGAACCTGATCCGCCTGCTCGACCTGCCCGACGAGGCCCAGCATCTGATCGAGCGCGGCGATCTGAGCGAGGGCCACGGCCGCGCGTTGCTGCTGGCCGACGACCACGGCGACCGCCGGTCGCTAGCCCGGGCTGCCGCCACCGCCGGCTGGTCGGTTCGCGAGCTCGAGTCCCGCGCCCGCAACGCCGGCAGCGCCGCTCCGCGTCCCAAGCGAGCCCGCTCGCGCCGCGTGCTGCACGCAGACCAGCAGGCAGCAATAGAGCAGATCTGCGACAGCTTCAGCGCGGCGCTCGGACATGACGTCGCCGTGACCCCGGCCAAGGGCGCCGGCTACCGCGTCGAGTTGAGCTTCGAGTCGGTCGACGAAGCGCTAGAGCTCGCCCGTCGCCTGCGGCCCCGCGCGGTCGCATAGCGACGTTAGAATCGCTCGTGTCGGGCGATTAGCTCAGTCGGTTAGAGCGCTTCTCTGATAAGGAAGAGGTCCCAGGTTCGAGTCCTGGATCGCCCACTTCCGCGAAATGCCTGCAAATCGGGCGGGCACGGTTCAAAGTAGGGGACTCCAGGAACCGATCGAACCGGCCGGGCCTGGCCCAGGGCCACGCTCCACTCGCCGCTTCGCGCCCCGCCCGGCAGATCGCTCGCCAACGCGACGGGCCTCTGCCGACCATCCAGCGTCGGCGGCGACGGCCCACATCTGCCGCAACCGGCGCTTCGGAGGGGTCCGGTGAGCGGGCCATGGATCACCGTCCCGCGTGTCGCCCGTCGCGAGGCGGAGCGGTTCCTCCCCCTCGATGGACGGCTTTATCGACAGACAGCGCAAGATTGACCAGGTCCTCCGCGGCCGTGCTTCGCCTGGACATCTCGGCGCTCAGAATGGCGTCAACGTTGCCCATTCGGGCGTTCCGCGAGCGGCTACACAGGGCGTAGACTTAGTCGCGGTGCCGCGAGGTCACAACACGGATAGTGTCCGGGTGGCCGGAGGCGAGACGGGTTCGGCAAGGCCCGCGCCCCCGCTTTCGTGCCGACGAGCCGCGGGGCCAAGGTTGGTGGCTTAACAGATCGGAGCAGCACGGTGACATCCGAGAGCTCAATTCCAGACGGGGAACTCGCCGCCAAGATCTCGAATACTGTGGTTCGCGCGCTGTCCCGGACGACCGGTCGCGGCCCGACGAAGGCGAAGACCACGCTCGGGGCCAACGGCGTGTTCGTGGTGCTGCAGGACACGCTCACACGCGGCGAGCAGACGCTCGCTGACGCTGGCGAGGGCGAGGCGGTGCTCAATCTGCGCCACCGTTGGCAAATGGTGATGAAGAAGGACGTCAGCCGCGAGATCGAGGAGCTGACAGGACGCAAAGTGATCGGCTTTATGAGCGATAACCACATCGACCCCGACCTTGCGGTCGAAGTGTTCGTGCTCGAACCGCTCCCGAGCACGGACACTCACTGAGCTGAGTCTTCAAGCTGCAGCACAGGTCCTGCGGCGTCCCGGCGTCGCGTGTCTACAGGTGGAGCCCATGGTCACTTCGCACCGTCATCGGGACGTGGCGGGAGCGGAGCGGCTGGGGGCTGCGAGGACGGAGATGACAGCTGGCGGACTCGAAGCTCCGCGCGCTCGTCGCCATCGTGCGGAACGCGGGTTTCGGCTGCGCGCCGGCAGTCGCTGGGGTGGTCGGGATCCTCGACGGCGTCATACCTGAAGTACGAGCAGGGATCGCGCGCGCTGACGTTAAGTTGTGCTGAGCGGCCCGTCAGCATCCCCGGATGCCGCGGACGACGCCCCCAGTTCACTATTCGGTGGCGATGGTGCTAGCGTGAGCGGACGGCTACATGATTTAGGAGCCTCAGTCTGGACGTGGCCTGATCGGCCCGACCAGGTCTGACCCGGAAGCGCCGAGGCTGATCCTCCCCGAGTGGTGAGCCCTCCCGAACCAGCGGATGTTGAGGCGGTGAGGGATGCCGAAGGAGGAACCACATGCCGAATCCCACGTGCGCCCCTGCCCCGCCGGGGTCCGTCGCGATCAGTTCCTTGCCTGGGGGTGCGGTCCGCGAGCCTCGGCGTCAGCCGTCGCGACGCGCGCTCAGCGCCAGAGCAGACCGCGAGCGGCGCCTGCGCGCGGACGCCGGTTGGCGGCGGTTCGTGTCCGTCTGCCGGCGCGAGTTCGTGCGCCGCGACGCCGAGCCAGGGCGCGCGGGTGAGTGATGGCAAACGAAACCCGCCCTGCTCCCGAACTCCACGTCGAGCCCACCAACAGCGGACGTTGGGTCGTGTGCTACGAGCACCATGAGCAGCCGCTCTCAGACCACCTCACGGCAACCGAGGCACAAGGGTCCGCGCAGCGCCGCGCGCAAGCCGAAGGCATCGCGCGGGTACTGCTGCACGACAGTTACACGCGCGTGCACGAGCTCACGCACTCGGCATGACCGTTGCCCGCCGCCCACGCCAGCAAGGGATCGCTAGGGCTGCGCGGCTGGTCTCGGGCGGACCGTCGCGACTTCATCGCGGCGCGAGTGGCGACACTTACGCGGCTGTTGGCTTGGGCGCTACCGACTCTTGCGCTCGTAGGTGAAGCCGAGCGACGGGCCGAGCGCGATGAAGTCCTGGCGCGACACGTATTCACCCTTCGGGTTGATGTACTTCCACATCGCGCCGGCGGTGTCTTCGAGGTTGTCCTTCTTGTTGTTTTGAGTGACGGCCATCGTCGGAGCCACCACGTAGGCGCCCGCGTGCTTGGCCATCGCCTTGCAGAAGTCCTCGCCCACCGTGGAGGAGAGGATGTTGCAGGCGGAGATCCAGATCACCCCGACCATGCCCGCGACCCGGTCGAATGCGCCCACGTTGCCGAGGTGCACCACGGTCCCGATGCTCAGGTGTGCCGTGCCGAAGTTGGGCCGGGTGGCGAACCCGTGGCAGTTGAACACGAGGTGCTTGTCGCCCTTTTGGACGTTGTTGGTCAGCATCTCTTCTGCGCTTTGTTCCCATGGCACCACGAGGGAGGCGGTCAGCGTCATCTTGCTGACGTTGGGAGCGTTGAGCGCGACGCTGCGCGGCTCGAGTTTGATCCACCGCGACACGCTTCGGTCGTAGGGGTCCGGGTCGCGTGCCAGCGTCCGCCGGGATGCGGCCAGCATCCTCCCGACGGCCTGGTTGCCAACGAGCCGCTGCATCCGCAGCACTGACGCCGCAGGTGGGACAAGCCCAAGCGCACTCTCCAGGCCGGAAGGCTCCGCGGACGGGTGATCGGGAGTCCGGGCTCGTGACTCCTCCACATGCGCTGCGTCCGCTTCGGGCATCTCCTTACTCCACGGTCGACAGTCGTTGCCGATACCTTCTCACCCCGCGCAACTCCCAGTCGCCGCGGACATCGCCCGACGGCGAGAACCTGGCTTTAGCTATAGCGTCTAGGAAATGGCTGACGAGGGTGCGAAGGATGTGAAGCCCGCCCGGAAGGCGGTTCACGAGCCGCCGGCGGGGGCGGAGACGACCGGTACGTGGACCGCGAACGGTCTGTCGATCGACTACGCCGCCAGTGGCAAATGGATCGTCCTGCGTAAGAAGGAAAAGCCGGCGGCCGAGATCTTCTCGGTTTCGTACGTCGCCAGCCGGGATGACGACAGGCCGGTGACGTTCGTGTTCAACGGTGGACCGGGGGCGTCGTCGGCGTATCTGCACATGGGTGCCGTCGGGCCATCGCGAGTTGTGTTCCCTGCCGACGGGTCCCTGCCTCCGATGCCGCCCCGGCTGGTGGCCAACGAGGAGTCGTGGCTCGCCTTCACCGACCTCGTGTTCGTCGATCCGGTCGGCACCGGGTTCAGCCGTGTGGTGGAGGCGGAGGCCGAGGATCAGAAGAAGAAGGAAGAGAAGGATGATGATCGCGACGCCAAGGAGTATTTCGGCTACAAGCGCGACCTCGAGTCGCTATGTGAGTTCATGGGCCGGTGGCTCTCCGCTAACGGTCGGTGGGGCTCTCCCGTGTTCATTGCCGGCGAGAGCTATGGCGGCTACCGCGTCGGCCGGCTCGTGCGTATGGCGCAGGAGACGGCGGGCATCGGATTAAACGGCGCGGTCCTGATCTCGCCCGCGCTCGAGTTCGCAACGCTCCTGCCGACCGACTATGACGTGCTCGCGTGGCTCGATCTCCTCCCCACGATGGCGATCACCGCCGTTCACCACGCCCGCTCGCGCGCGTTCGCAACCGGCGCGTCGGTCGAGGAGGTCCTCCGAGAGGCGGAGCACTTCGCCACCGGCGAGTACGCCGCTTTCCTCACGCGCGGTGCGTCGATGCCACCTGCCGAACGCGAGCGGGTCCTCGGGCGACTCGCCGACCTCATCGGCCTTCCCGTAGAGATGGTCGAGCGCGCGGAGGGCCGAGTCACCATCGGCAAGTTCACGCGCGAACTGCTCCGCGACGAGCGGAAGGTGCTCGGCCTCTACGACGCGACGATCACGTCGACCGATCCGTTTCCCGACCGAGAAGCGTTCGCCGGTCCCGACCCGACGCTCGCGGGCATCGAATCAACGTACACGATGGCGATCAACCGGCAGCTGCGGCAGGAGATCGGAGTCGAGACCGACCGCGAGTACATGTTGCTGAGTGAAGAGGTGAACGAGTCGTGGCGCAACGACGACCCAGAGCACTTCTTCGTTCCGCCCGCCGGCGCTACCGACGACTTCCGCTACGGCATGTCACTGAACCCGCACATGAAGGCGTTCATCACCCACGGCCGCTACGACCTCGTAACGCCGTACTACGCGAGCGACCGGCTGCGCAACCTGATGCGGCTCGACCCCGAGATGGCCGGCCGTCTCACCGTCCGCCACTTCGGTGGCGGTCACATGTTCTACGCCTGGGAGAACAGTAGGCAAGAGTTCGCCGCCGCGATGGCCGCGTTCTTCGCCGCCGCGATGCCGGCTGCGTAGCGTTGAAGTACGACACCGGCCCCACAGTCAAGACCGGTAACCCCCGCCTCTCGCCTCGTGGCGCATACGACGCCGTTGGTGGCTAGCGGGCTAGGGCTGGGAGTCGTGGCCGCGGGGCCAGCTCGTTTCCGACTGTACTCCGGTTGCGGGCGTCTATGTGAACCAGTCAAGAAAGGTTTGCCCTCGAGGTAGAGCGGGTCCGCGCTAGCCACTACGAACCGCACGGCGTCCGGGCGGCGTTCGGGCTCGGTCGAGAGCTTCGGGATCGTCAGTTGCGACCCGCGCGCTTGCCCATCGCGTCGACCACTTCGACTGCCTCGGACACGCCCCGGCAGACGCGCACCTCGGCCCGCGACACTGCTTCACCGGTCAGCCCGCGCCCGCCGATCACGAACGCCGCGGAGGGCCATTCGGTTCGCACCGCGTCGATCGCCTCGAGCACCCGGCTGGACTGCCCGGGCATCGTTGAGCTCATGCACACGACGTTTGCCTGATGCAGCCGCACCGCCGCGGCCAGCGCGGCCGCGGGCACATCGGGTCCAACCATCACGATGTCGTAGCCCGCATCGTGCAACAGGTTCGACACCATATGGAGCGCGATCACATGACGCTCGCCGGCGGGCGTCGCCAGCAGCACCCGGCGTCCCCGCCTGGACTCCGCCACCCGGCGCGCCTCGCGCTGCAGCGCCAGTACCCGTGTCGTGATCTCGGTGGCGATGTGCTCCTCGGCGACCGTGATCTCGCCGCGCTCCCAGAGCTCGCCCATGAGCCACATCCCGGGCGCGATCAGCCGTTCGTCGATGTCGGCCGTGGACAGCCCGGCATCCATCGCCTCGCGGATCGCGATCTCGGCTGCGATCTCGTCGCCGCTCATCAGCGCATCGGCGAACGCACCCGCCATTAGCGTGATCCGTGAGTCGTCAGGCATCTGCGAGTCGTTCTCTTGCCGGCTGGCCATCAGCTCGCCACGCCACCATACTCCCAGCCCGACGGCCGGATGCTGTGCCAGTCGGTCAGCTCCTGATAGGCGGCCCCGCAACGCAGCAGCGTCAGCTCGTCCCACGGCCGGCTCACCAGCTGCATGCCGATCGGCAGCCCGAGGCCGTCGAACCCCATCGGCACCGACATCGCGGGTAGTCCGAGCAGGTTGAACGGGCGGTTGAGCCGCAGTGAATCGAGCGACCGCGTCACCACGCCGTGGCGGTCGTCGTCCTCGACGGCCGCGACCGGCGCCGGCGGCCCGGCCGCGGTCGGGCACACGACGAGATCCGCGACCGACAGCACGTCCCGGCAGAACTCGCGCAACGCCCGACCTTGATACCGCAGGGCGTTGACGTGGTCGGCCCCGTGGGACAGCAACGCGCTCTCGAGGCGCGCGCCGGTGGCCGGAGCGTAGTCGCCGCGCCGGCTGGGGAACGTCCGTGAGTGCAGGGCTGCAACCTCGGCCCAGGTGATCACCGTCGCCGCGACGTCGTAGGCAGGCAGCCGCCCCAGGTCGACCGCCACGATCTCGGCTCCGTGGTCGGCCATCAGCTCGATCGCCGCTTCGGTGGCTGCCTGCGCCTCGCCGCCGGCGATCGCGGCGACGTATGAGCGATCGAACCCGACGCGGATGCCGTGCCATCCCTCGTCGCCGTCGCCGAGTCGCGTCGAATATGCGGGCACCGGGACGTCGAACGAGCTCGAATCCAGCGGGTCGTGGCCGGCCACCGCCTCGAGCACCAGTGCCGCGTCGGCGACGCGCCGCGCGATGATCCCGAGCGAGTCCTGGGAGAAGCACATCGGGGTCGATCCTCGGCGGGGGATTCGGCCGAACGTCGGCTTGAGCCCCACGACGCCGCAGAACGAGGCGGGGATCCTGACCGACCCGCCGGTGTCGCCGCCGATCGCGAACGCAGCCGCGCCGCTCGCCACGGCCGCCGCGGCCCCGCTGGACGACCCGCCGGTCATGCGGGCGGGATCCCATGGGTTCAGGACGCTGCCGAAGTCCGGATTGGTGCCGGTGGCGGCATACGAGAACTGGTCGAGGTTGAGCCAGCCCAGCCCAATCGCGCCGGCGCCGTTCAGCCGCTGCAGCGCCGTAGATGAACGCGCCTGGCTCTCCAGGCGCACACGACGCGACCCGCTGGTCGGCTGCCGCTCGCCGGTGGCGAAGATGTCCTTGGCCGCGAACGGCACGCCGGCCAGCGGCCCCGGGTCGCCGCCGTCCGCCAGCTCGCGATCCAGCGCCGCCGCCCGGCGCAGCGCCGCGTCCGGATCGAGCTCGATAAAGCAGTTCAGTGCCGCGTCCGCCGCTTGCGCTCGGGCCAGGCAACCCTCTGCCGCGTTCCGGCAGCTGAGCTCGCCGGCTCGTATCGCCGCGGCGATCTCCGCCACCGATCGGGCACGGTCGTCACCCACGCAAGCCTTCCTCGGCGAGCAGGCGGCGGAACTCATAGATGTCGTCGTCCGCGGTCAGCTCCTGTGCGATCTCCTGGAAGCGCTCCAGGATCGGACCGACCACCACCACCAGCCGCTCAGCGCGCTCGTCGTCGACGGCGAGGCCGCGGGATCGCGCGACGGCCCTGGCCCAGTCGCCGTCATACATGGCCGTACTTGGCGAGCGCGTCCGCGAGCGACAGCCCCGCGGCGATGTCGGCGCGGATCTCCTTCTCCTTGGCCCCGATCGCCTCGGCTCGCTCCAGGGTCTCCTCGACAACGGCCGCCGGGATCGCGATCGCCCCGTCGTCGTCGGCGAGGATGAAGTCCCCCGGTGCGATCGCCACCCGGCCTGAGGTGGCGCCGGGCATCGACACCGGCGTTCCCGAGCCGGTGACCTTCCACCGGCCGATCGACTGGACAGGCGTCCGATAGCGGGCGAACACCGGGAAGTCGAGGTTGTTCAGCCAACCGACGTCGCGCACGCCGCCGTCGACAAGGGCGCCGACGCAGCCCCGCTCCTTCATTCCGATCGCGATCAGCTCGCCGAAGAAGCACACGCCCTCGCCGCCGCCGGCCCACACCGACACCGTGTCCTCAGTCAGCTCGGCGCAGGCGGCCATCTTGTCCGGGTCGCCGGCGTCGCGCCCGTACTGAGCCATCTGACCGCGGATCGTGAACGCCCACCCGGCGAGCTTGCCGGCGGTGGCGGGGAACGGCACGAACCCAGGATGCAGGCCCTGGTCGGGGAGGCCGAGCTGGTCGAGCACGTCGGCGACGTTGGAGGTGTCGACGGCGAGAAAGCGCCGCCGGGTCGAGGACCTGCCCGAGACGGAGGTCACGTTCCCACCGCCAGCGGCGCGGCGCGCTTGCGCAGCAACCGCAGCACCGACAGCGCCGTGATCCGGCCGGTACGCGGGTTCTCCGACGGTACGTTCTCGATCGTCAGCGTGAAGTCCGCGGCCTCGGAGGAGACCTCGACCCGATGGGTGTTGCGGGTGACGGTCGGGTCGATCCACATCTCGACCTGGGTGAGCTCCGGCCCGATCCCGGCCAGCGCGAGGGCGGCGGCGATGTTCAGGTTCGCGGGGAATCCCTCGGCGGCCTCCCGGGCCGACCCCGAGAACACCAGCGTCGGCTCGGTGACCTCGCCGGCGTCGATCCCCGAACGCTCCAGGTGGGGAGCGCCCGCCAGGCCCTGCGGCGGCTTGCGGCTGATCATCTTGACCGAATGGATCCCGCCCTCCGCCGCGGCGCCCACGGCATCGAGGCCGAGCAGCGCGCCGGTCGGGACCGTGATCCTGCCACCGTGCCGCTCGGCCAGGTCGACCAGCTCGGGGTGGGTCAGCAGAACGCCGGCGCTGAGCATCACGATCTCCTTGCCGGCGCTCACCACCGACTCGGTCAGCTGCGGCACCAGCGCCGCCGGAATGCACTCGACTACCAGATCCGACACCCGCTCGAGCTCGTCGAGCGCGAGCACGGGCACGTGCGCGTCCAGCTCGGACAGCGTCCGCTTGGCCTTGTCGTGGTCGGCGGCCGAGACCGCCACCAGCGCCAGGCCGTCGATCCCATTCGACAGGCGCCGGACCAGCTCGCGGCCGACCGCGCCCAGCCCGGCGACGCTTACACGGGTCTCGGTCGCGCTCATGACGCGGCCACGCTCGGCGCTCCGGCGACCTCGTCCGCATAGTGCTCGGCGATCGCCGCCGGAGTGGTGAACCAGATCCGATCCGCGGCCTGCCGGATCTCCTCGAGCGCCGCTCGGAGCAGGCGGAGCCGGTAGGGCTGGCCGACGATGAACGTGTGCAGGACGATCCCGCAGACCAGCGACTGGTTCTGGGACTGGTCGAGCTGCTCGGCGACGTTGTCGACCATCATCTCGGCGAAGTCGCGCGCCGGGAGGTCGTGCAGCACGATCGCCGGGACGTCGTTGACCTCGTGCGGATACGGGACCGACATCAGCGGCCCGGACTTCGTCGACATCCACACGGGCTGATCGTCCATCGGCCAGTCGAGCGTGTACGTGAAGCCGTGCTCGGCGAGCAGGTCCTCGGTGTTCGCGCTCGGGTTCGCGCCCGGGCTCATCCACCCCCGGGGAGCCTCGCCGGTGGCCCGCTCGATGATTCGCCGGACCTCGCCGATCATCTCTCGCTCAGGCCCCTGCTCGAGCTCGTTCGGATGCTGGCCGTTGGTCATGCCGTGCGCGACGAACTCGGCGTCGGCGGTCCGGTAGGACTCCATCAGCCGTGGGCAGTGCTCGAAGCACTCGCCGTTGGCCAGCACGGTCGGCGTGATCCCGAACTGACCAAGCAGGTCGAGCACGCGGAAACCGCCGACGCGGTTGCCGTACTCGCGCCATGCCCAGTTGTAGGTGTTCGGGTGCGCCAACCCGGGCGAATAGCTCAGGCCCAGGCCGCCGGCGTTGTACGGGAAGTGCTCGATCGCGACCGCGACGTACACCGCCAGGCGGCGGCCGCCGGGCCAGCTGAACCCCGGCCGCTCGGTGATCGGCGAGTACTCGAAGCGGTTGTGACTGGGAAGCATCGGTTTCTCTCCTCGCGTCAGCGCTAGTAGGCCTCGGGCCGGGACCGGTCAGTCGGTTCAAGGCGTTTACGGATGCCGTCCAGGTGGGCCTGCATCGCCGCCGACGCGCCCGCTCGATCGCGGCGGCGGATCGCCTCGACGATCGCGGCGTGCTCCTGCACCGGAGCCGCAAGTCCCCCCTGGATCCGGGCCATCTTCAGCGACAGGTCGGACTGGAGCTCTCGCAGCTCGGTCACGAACCGGACGCGCAGCGAGTTGTGGCTCGCCTCGGCCAGGGTGACGTGAAAGCTCAGGTCGTCGTCCACCCAGTCCTCGGCGTCGGGCTGGTGGCGGTGGCGCTCGACGATTTCGGAGAGGGTGACGAGCTGCCGCTCGGTGCGCCGGGCTGCGGCCAGCGCGGCGCCGGGAACCTCGATCTCTGAGCGGACCTCATGCAGCTCGTCGCTCGTGTAGCCGCCGGCCAGCAGCAGTCCCTGCGGGGCGATCCGCGCGGATCGCACGAACGAGCCCGAGCCCGAGCGGGATTCGATCAACCCGATCGAGCGCAGCCGGCCCAGCCCCTCTCGCACGACCGGGCGGCTCACCCCGAATGAGCGCGCCATCTCCTGCTCGGACGGGAGCTTGGAGCCGACCGTCAGCTCCCCTTCCTGGATCAATTGCAGGATCTGGTCGCGGACTGCCTCGGGCGCGCTGGCACGCTCGATCCGCCTGACTCGCAAGGGTCTTCGGCTCCTCTCGCTCGCTCCGTCGATGCTGCCAAGCTGTCAGGCAGCCTAACCGGTTGCGATCCTCCGTGTCAAGTCCCAGAGCCCCGAGCTCGGAACGGCACCGGACGCCCCGCGCCGGAGTCCGCCCAGTCCCGCAGCTCGGGCAGGATCTCCTCCGACCAGCGCAGCTGCGCCTCGGTGCCCGCCAGACCCTGGCGCAGCGTCATCCGCGGCAGGTCCGCGGTGCCGAGGTCGGCTTGCTCGGCATCGAGCGCGCGCAGCCTTGCCAGCTTGCGCTCGGCCTGATCGCGGAACCGCTCGACATGGGCGACGAGCCTGCCCGGGTCGCCGTGCTCACCGAAGAACACCTTCAGCAGGAACTGGCCGCGCTCCTCGAGCGGGTTGGGGTCGATCGTGTTCAGCCAGCGCAGGAGTACCGCGCGGCCGCGGGGAGTGATCCGCCACAGGTGCTTGTCGGGGCGGCCGCTCTGCGATACCAGCCGACGGCGGACGTTACCGCCCCGCTCGAGTCGGGGCAGCACCTCGTAGACGTGGCTCTTGGCAGGTGACCAGAAGAACCCGATCCCGCCCTCGGCTAGCTTGAGCAGCTCGTAGCCCGAGTGCTCGCCGTAGCGGGCGAGCATCCCGAGCAACGCGTGCTCGGTCGTCGTGAGGCGATCGGGGCGGGTATCTGTCATAGTCCGGAGCGGACTATGTTGCCATGGTGTCCGGCGTGGTCGCCGTCGCCCCGTTGGGCGGCGGCCGCTCTGTTGCTCGTCCTGTCGCTCGTGCTGACGGGGTGCGGCGGCGGGAACTCCGCTTCGCGCCCGCACCAGCAGTCGTCGGCGACCGCGACGACCGGCACCGCGGCCGCGTCGGACGCCTCGCTGCCGCAGCCGAGCAAGCGCTGCGGCACCCCCAACGCGCCGGCGACGACGCTGCGCTTCAGCGCCGGCGACGGGACGAAGCTCGACGGGGCGATCGTCGGCAGCGGCCCGGTGGGCGTCGTTCTCCTGCACGAGTACCCGGGCCCGATGTGCGGGTGGTGGCCCTATGCGGTGTACCTCGCGCATCACGGGATCCACGCGATCCTGTTCGACTTCCGCTGCCTGGGGCTGTCGGCCTGCCCCCGCCAGGCCGAGGGCGACGAGGTCGCCGACGTGGCGGGAGCGATCGCCGCGCTGCGGGCCAGGGGCGCGCGCTCGGTCGCGCTGGTGGGCGCCTCGCTCGGCGGCGTTACCGCGGTTATGGCCGCCGCGAAGCTGCATCCGTCCGCCGTCGTCGACCTGTCGGGCGAGCGCAACCTCGGGCAACTGTTCCCGGGAACGACATTCGACTCCTACGCGGCCGCACCGGGCGTGCGCGCGCCGGCGATGTTCGTGGTCGCGCGCGGCGACCAGCAGGTCAGCGTCGCCGACATGCGCTCGATCTACCGCCGGGTGCGATCGCCGGTGAAGTCATTGGTGGTGCTTCCGGCTTCGGAGGGGCACGGTTGGGAGATGCTGCCGCGTGCCGGCGAGCGGGGGTGGTCGCCCCTGGCCGGCGAGGTGCTCCGGTTCGTGCGCACGCACGAGCAGCCGGTGTCATGAGACGGGTGGCGTGCGTCTGCGCGGCGCTCGCGCTGCCCGCGCTGGTGGCGGCGTGCGGCTCGGGCTCCGGGCAGACGGTGAGTCAGACCGCGAGCCAGGCGGCGACCTCCTCGACGGAGGTGCGCCGCGTTGACGGCTGCGTTGCGCTGGTCGGCGAGGCGCGCCCCGTCGCGCTTCACCCGCCGCGATCCAAGCCGCTGCACGGGGTGATGCTCGGCTCCGTCCGGGACGACCGCGTTCGTGTTCTCCGACGAGAGCGACGAGGACCTGTGCAGCTGGCTGCCGTTCGTCAAGACGCTGCGCACGCACGGCTACTCGGCGCTGCTCTACGACTACGTCGACCCCTCCGCGCTGCCTGCCGACGCCCTCGCTGGCGCGGCCGCCGCTCGCGCTGCGGGCGCCCGGCGCGTCATCCTGATCGGCGCCTCGGTGGGCGCGCGCGGTTCGATCAAGGCGGCCTCCGCCAACCCGCCGGGCGTCGTCGGCGTGGTCAGCCTGTCGGCCGAGCGGACTGTGAGCTCTGACCCCAGCGATCTGGTCAGGCGCGCCGCCCACGTAACGCTCCCGGCGCTGCTGATCAGCGCGCGCGGGGATCCGTTTGCTCAGGGCGCCACGGGACCGTTGCTGCGCGCGATGCCGAGCCGGCACAAGCGGGCGCTGATCCTTCCCGGCGTCGACCACGGCACCGCGCTGCTGACCGGCGACTCTGGTCCGCGCGTGCAGCGGGCGATCCTCGCGTTCGCCGCATCCGACTCGGGACACTAGTGCCGCTGGAACGGCAGGTCGTGCGGTGGGGAGCTCGCGCGAGGGCCAGGCGGCGTCACCGGTCGTGCTGGCGCGCGCGCTCGCGGCCTGGACGCGTCTGCACGGAGTGGTCAGCCTTGAGCTCTCAGAAGCCCTTGGGCTTCACGTCCAGCGCCCTGGTGGTGACCACGCAGCCGGCACTGGGCACGCCGGTCGACGGGAACGCCTTGGCGAGCGCGTTGGCGATCAGGTGTGCGCGCGACGCATAGCCCGCGGACGTGAAGTGGATCCCGTCGTCGATGAACCAGTCGTCCTTGACCACGTGGGCCCAGTCGTAGATCCGCATGTTCGGGTGCGCCACGCAGGCCTGGACGAGTGCGTTGTCCCACTGCTGCTGGTGGTCCTCGGAGTAAGAGCCGCTGTTGAGCAGCGTGCGCACGTTGACCCACATCACGTCCTGGCTGTGCAGCAGGGACATCATCTTCGCGATCCGGGCGCTGAGCCCGATCTCTGAGCCGGCCGCGACGTCGGCCGAGTCGTTGGTGCCCAGCGCGATCACCCAGCAGCCGCGGACTCCGTGGGCGAGCAGGCCCTTGGCGGCGTCATAGGAGTTCGTGGTCCCCGGGAGCGTCTCGACCACCGAGGTCGCGCCGGTGATCGCGGTTAACACGTGCTCGGCGCCGACGCGGCGGTACTGGGCGCCGATGCGCTGCCCTGGATCGGGTAGGTACGACGGTGACGTCAGTCCCTCGGAGGTCGAGTCGCCGATGTGCACCACCGTCCGACACGACGTCTGTAGCGGTGCCGCCACAGGGGTCGTGGTGGCCGGCGTCGTCGTCGCGCTGGCCGCGTCCGTCGGGGTGGTCGCGCCGGACGTGCTGGTCGTGCCGGTGGCCCGGGTCGAACCCGACCCGCTCGTTGCGGACGCGGACTGGCCGGACCCCGCGTGCGCCCGGTGCCCACCGCGGCCCTGGCCGGAGGGGCCGGGGGTCGAGGAGGTGTTCGCCGCGATCGAGGCGGTCGAGCTGTGCGAGCCCGAGGGCCTCACACCCGCCACCGCAAGACCGGCGAGCACCAGTACGACCACCACCACCGTGAGCAGCACCCAGGTGCCGCGCCCTCGCGGGCGCCGCCGCTGGGTGCGGTACTTGTTGTACGGAGGGTCCTCCACCGCGCGCGACGATAGCGATTCCCACGGCGATCCCCGCGCGCATCTCCCAAACGCGACACTAGCGTCCGTTGCCGACGCGATCGAGCTCGGCCAGCCGCCGTTCGAGGTGGCGTCGTTCGGCGTCGTCGTGGACGAGCTCGAGCGCGCGGCCGAACGCCGCGCGCGCCTCAGCCGTGCGGCCGAGGCGGTCCAGCAGCTCCGCGCGAGTCGAGTGCAGGTAGTGATAGTCGTCGAGCTCGAGGCGCTCGATGATCTCGAGCCCGTGCTCCGGACCCTGGTGCTCGGCCACGGCGACCGCCCGGCTGAGCTCGACCACGGGCGAGTTGGTCAGCCGCGCGAGCTCGCCGTACAGCGCGGCAATCTCGGGCCAATCGCGAGGCTCGTCGGCATGCAGCGCCGCGATCGCCGCCTGGACGACGTACGGCCCACGTCCGCGCAGCGCCAGCGCCCGATCCAGCACCGCACGGCCTTCAGCGATCTGGCCGGCATTCCACAGCGAGCGGTCCTGGTTGGCGAGGAGCACCAGCTCACCGTGATCGAAGCGTGCTTGCCGCCGAGCATCGTGGATCAGCATCATCGCCAGCAGCCCGTGGGCCTCGGGTTCGTCGGGCATCAGCTCGGCCAGCGCGCGGCCGAGTCGGATCGCCTCGACGGCCAGGTCGACCCTCCCGCCGTAGCCCTGGTTGAAGATCAGGTAGACGACCGCCAGCACGGCGGCCAGCCGGTCGGGCAGCAGGTGGTCTGGCGGCACCCGGAACGGGATTCCCGCGGCCTTGATCTTGCGCTTGGCGCGCACCAGCCGCTGCGCCATCGTGGGTTCGCCGACCAGGAACGCCCGCGCGATCTCGCCGGTCGTCAGGCCGCCCAGCGTGCGCAACGTGAGCGCCACCTGGACGTCGGTCGCGAGCGCCGGGTGACAGCAGGTGAACACCAGCTCCAGCCGTTCGTCCTGGAAGGTCATCTCGTCGAGTGAGTCTTCGGTGGCCTCGGGTACCTCGAGCAGGCGGGTCTTGTCGGCCAGCGTCCGGTTGCGGCGAATCCGGTCGATCGCGCGGTTGCGTGCCGTGGCCACGAGCCAGGCGGTGGGATTGGACGGAGCGCCGTCACGCGGCCAGCGCTCCGCCGCAATCGCGAACGCCTCCTGCGCGGCCTCCTCGGCGAGGTCAAAGTCGCCGAGGAAGCCGATCAGCGCAGCGAGGACCTGAGCCCACCGGTCGCGGAAGACCCGATCGAGGTCCGCGTCCACTAGACCAGCGGGCGGACCTCGATCGCCCCGCCCATGCGCGCGGCGGGGATCCGCGAGGCGAGCTCGATCGCCGTGTCGAGGTCGTCGGCCTCGAGGAACAGGTAGCCGCCGAGCGCCTCCTTGAGCTCCACGAACGGGCCGTCGGTGGTCAGCGTCTGCCCGCCCTGGACGCGGACGGTCGTGGCGGTCTCCGCCGGCTGCATCTGGACGCTGGCGGGCGTCACGCCGGGGGTCTCGTTGATCGCCTTGTAGTCCGCGTAGACGGCGCCCTGCTCCTCCTGGGAGAGGCCATCCCACTCGGGGGTGCCCGGCAGTGGAGTGGTGCCCTGGTAGATCAACAGCATGTACTTCATCGCGTCCTCCTTTGGGGAATGTTCGCCTATGAGACGAACGGGTCGCGAGGAAATCGACAGGTCAGTCGCCGGCCTGCAGCCAGGCGAGCACCGCAAGCACGCGGCGGTGGTCCTTGCCGGTGGCGGGGAGGTCGAGCTTCCAGAAGATGTTCGAGACGTGCTTCTCGACCGCGCGCTCGGTGACCACCAGCTCAGCGGCGATCGCGCTGTTGGTCCGGCCTTCAGCCATCAGCGACAGCACCTCGCGCTCGCGCGGGGTGAGCAGCTCGAGACGGCCCTGGCGGTCGGGGCGGCCCAGCAGCCGGGCCACGGCCTCGGGGTCGAGCGCGGTGCCCCCGTCGGCGACCCTGCGCACCGCGTCGACGAACTGCTTGGGGTCCGCGACCCGGTCCTTGAGCAGGTATCCGACCCCACCCTCGCCGCCGGTCAGCAGCTCGCGCGCGTAGGTCTGCTCGACGTACTGCGACAGGATCAGGATCGGCAGCCCGGGAACCTGCTGACGGGCCTCGAGCGCGGCCCGCACACCCTCGTCGGTGAAGCTCGGCGGCAGGCGAACGTCGACCACGCAGACGTCGGGCCGCTCGTTCTTGACCGCCGCCAGGAACGCCGAGGGGTTGTCGACCGACGCGGCGACGTCGAAGCCGTGGTTGCCCAGCAGGCGCTCGAGGCCGTCGCGCACCAGCGCGTGGTCCTCGCAGATGATCACCCGCATGGAATCTCCGTGCGGATCACGGTCGGACCGCCGGGCGGGCTGATCACGTCGAGCTGCCCGTCGAGCGCTCGCACGCGCTTGCGCAGCCCCGTCAGCCCCGAGCCCTCGGGGTTCGCGCCGCCCTGGCCGTCGTCGACGACTGTGGCCGCGATCGTCCCTTCGGTCCGCTCGATCGAGACCCGGGCGCTCCCCGAGCGGCTGTGCTTGGCCGCGTTGGTGAGCGCCTCGGCGACGACGAAGTAGACCGCGGTCTGGACCGAGTCCGGAGTCCGCTCGATGTCGCCGGTGACCGTCACCGCGACCGGCATCGGGGCTCGCTGGGTAAGGTCTTCGACGGCGGTCCCCAGGCCGCGGTCCTGGAGCAGCGCCGGCCGCAGGCCCCGTGACAGGTCACGCAGCTCGCCGAGCGCGCTGAGCGCCGAGTCGCGTGCCTTGCGGACGCTCTCACGGGCCGCGTCGGGGTCGGTTGAGAGCTCCTCCTCGGCCATCCCGAGGTCCATCGCCAGGGCCACCAGCCGCGCCTGTGCGCCGTCGTGCAGGTCGCGCTCGATTCGCTCGAGCTGCTCGTTGGTCGCGACCACCACGTCGGCCCGGGTGCGGGCCAGTTCCCGCACCCGCGCGTTGAGACGCTGGCGCTCGGACGGCCCCAGAATCCGGGCGGCCAGCGCGGCGTGGCCGGCCGCCAGCCAGTGGTTGATCGCGAGCGCGAGCGGGGCAAGCAGCAGCCCGAGCGCGGTGGTGACGAACGCCCAGCCGATCGAGTTGACCGTGTAGATCCCGAGGTTCAGCGTCCCGTACTGGTGGTGCGGATCGGGGATCGCCCACCACCACAGCGGGGCCGTGATCCAGCCCACGACGAGCACGAACACCGAGATCGCGAACAGCGCCAGGACGAATCCACCGATCGAGTTGAGCACGCTCCAGGCGAAGTCCTTCCACGTCTGGGGGTCGACGGTGACCGTGCGCACCCGCGCGAGGATGCCTCTGCTCTCGGGGCTGCGGTACAGCCCGGGGACGGGTTGGCCCCGCAGCCAGGTGGCCAGCCGGCGGTCGATCGAGGCGGTGCCGCGAAACACGTAGGCGGTGGCCAGCCAGATCAGGAGCCCGACGACCAGGATCAGCAGCGACAGCGTCACCGATACGCCGGTCACCCACACGACGAACTCGATGATGCTCATCGAGAGCACCGCAAGCAGGTACAGCAGATCACGCCCGGCGGTGGTGGCGAGCGTCATGATCCGCCGGGGCGGTTTTGCGATGGAGCCGGCGGCTGTCACGTGGATGGATTCTGCGTTGTTCATGGCCATGATGATCGATTCGGCCGCTGCATACGGGAATACGGATGCCGCGTGGGGCCGGGGTGTGGCTACCCCCACCACGAATGGTCGGGACGCCGCTAGGCACGACGCCAGCAGGCCGTATCGGCGGGCGAAGCATCTCCTGGGACTCTTGCTGCGTGACTCAGATCGACCCCGGAGGTGCAACCCAAATGCAACGCAGAAATCTGACGGCGCGCGCGGCTATGTGGAGTGCGCGGCACCGTCGCACGGCCATCTTCGGGTGGCTTGCTTTCGTGCTGGTGACGGTGGCGCTGGGCAGCATGGTCGGCACCAAGCAGCTCTCCAATAACAACAACGGCGTCGGCGAATCCGGCCGCGCCGATCAGATCCTCAACGCCAAGTTCCCGCAGACGGCCAGCGAGCAGGTGCTGCTCCAGAGCGGCAAGCTGACGATCTCCGATCCGCAATTTCAATCCGCCGTCAAGGACGTCGTTGGACGGCTCTCGGGGATCGGGACGGTCCAGAACGTGCGCTCGCCGCTGTCGCCGGCCAACAGCGGCGAGGTCTCCCACGACGGGCACTCTGCACTGGTCGGCTTCCAGATCCGCGGCGACTCATCAGACGCCGACAACCGGGTTGGCGCCTCGCTGGCCGCAACCGCCGCGGCTCAGCGAGCTCATCCTGGTCTGACTATCCAACAGGCCGGCGACGCCAGCGCCGACAAGGCGCTGAACAAGAGCTTCAGCGACGACTTCGCAAAGGCTCGCACGCTGTCGCTCCCGATCACGCTGGTGATCCTGATCTTCGCGTTCGGGGCGCTGGTCGCGGCCGGGATCCCGGTGATCCTCGCGATCACGGGCGTGGGCGCGACGCTCGGGCTGGTCGCGCTGGTCAGCCAGATCTTCCCCGTCGACCCCACCGTGTCCGAGGTGGTGCTGCTGGTCGGAATGGCGGTCGGCGTCGACTACTCGCTGTTCTACATGCGCCGCGAGCGTGAGGAACGCGCCGCCGGACGCGGCGAGCAGGCCGCGCTGGAGGCGGCTGCGGCGACGTCGGGTCGCTCGGTGCTGGTCTCCGGCCTGACCGTGATCGCCGCGATGGCGGGCATGTACCTGGCCGGCGACAAGACGTTCAGTTCGATGGCCACCGGCACGATCCTCGTGGTCGCGGTCTCGGTGATCGGGTCGCTGACAGTGCTCCCGGCCCTGCTGTCCAAGCTCGGCGACAAGGTCATGAAGGGCTCCGTGCCGTTCATCGCCAAGCGCCGGGAGCGCGGCGGCGAGGCCAGGGTCTGGGGTGCGATCGTCGACCGCGTGCTCAGGCACCCGTGGACCGCGGCGGTGCTGTCCGGCGGCGTGGTGTTGGCGCTGGCGATCCCCGCGTTCGGCCTGCACACCTCGGAGCCGGGTCTCCAGGGGCTGCCGAGCGGGCTGCCGATCGTCAAGACGATCAACCGCATCGAGAATGCATTCCCGGGTGGAGCGGTGCCGGCTCACGTGGTCGTGCAGGCGCGTGACGTGACCTCGCGCCAGGTCGAGTCCGGGATCCGCCAGATGGAACGGCGGGCGCTCGCGACCGGCCAGATGCACCAGCCGTTCAGCACTCAGGTCAGCCGGGACCGCACCGTCGCCGACGTGTCGCTTCCGCTCGCGGGCAAGGGCACCGACGCGGCGTCAGACGGCGCGCTGGACACGTTGCGCGGCCAGGTGATCCCGGCGAGCGTCGGGAAGCTGCCCGGCGTCACCGCGCAGGTGACCGGCACCACCGCGGGCGCGAAGGACTTCAACGACTCGATGAAGGCTCACCTGCCGCTGGTGTTCGGATTCGTGCTGACGATGACGTTCGTGCTGCTGCTGCTCACGTTCCGCTCGATCGTGATCCCGATCACGGCGATCGGGTTGAACCTGCTGTCGGTCGGCGCGGCGTACGGAGTGCTGGCGCTCGTGTTCCAGCACAGCTGGGCCGAGGGTCTGCTGGGATTCAAGTCGACCGGCGCGATCACCTCGTGGCTGCCGCTGTTCTTGTTCGTGATCCTGTTCGGCCTGTCGATGGACTATCACGTGTTCATCCTCAGCCGGGTCAAGGAGGCGCACGACCGGGGCATGAGCACGAGTGACGCGGTCGCGCACGCGATCAAGTCGACGGCCGGCCCGGTCACCAGCGCCGCAGTGGTGATGGTTGCGGTGTTCGCGATCTTCGCCACCCTGAGCGCGCTCGAGTTCAAGCAGCTCGGCATCGGTCTGGCGGCGGCGATCCTGATCGACGCGACCGTGATCCGGGCGGTGCTGCTGCCGTCGGTGATGAAGCTGCTCGGCGAGGCCAACTGGTACCTGCCCCGGCGGCTGTCCTGGCTGCCGCGACTCGAGTCCGAGCCCGCGCGCGCATGAGCGCCTGAGGCCACGCAGCCATAGCGCTCGAGTCATATCAGCGGGCGTCCGTCCCAGCCCCGGGGACGGGCGCCCGCCGTCGTTCAGCGCGACTTGTGGCGGCCGCCGCGCCCGCCGTGGGGAGGAGCCGGGTGCTCGCGCTCGTAGGCGGCCAGCAGCTTTCGCAGCGATTCGGCGAGCGCGCGCTGCTCGTCCTCGCTCAGCGCCCCCAGCAGCCGGCGCTCGTTGGCGACGTGCTCCGGGGCGACCCGATCGACCAGACGCAGGCCCTCGCCGGTCAGCTGGACGAGGATCCCGCGGCCGTCGTCGGGATCGGGGAGGCGCTTGACCAGCCCGGCGCGCTCGAGTGCCGCGAGCCGGTGCGTCATCGCGCCCGAGCTGCGCATCAGCGACATGTACAGCTGCGTCGGCGACAGCCGGTGGGGATGGCCCTCGCGGCGCAGGCTGGCGAGCACGTCCCAACCTTCGCGCGTAAGACCGAACTCGCCTAGCTTGGAGTTGACGCCGGCATCGATGAACGCGGTGACGCGTCCCAGGCGGGCGATCACGCCGATCGGAGTCGTGTCGACGTCCGGCCGGATCGCGGACCACTGGGCGATCACCCGGTCGACGTGGTCCTCGGACCCGGGCTTGGGAAGGTTATCTTGAAGTTCAGTTATATTGTCTTGAGATTCAGAAATGACGCCGGGTCAGTCTATGGGAGGTTGCCCCGGTCTCGAAGGGAGTTGTGATGGTGGTGAAGCAGATCCGTTACGCGAGCGCTGGGCGTTCCGATCTGGCGTCGCTGCTGCGCCGCGCCTCCGCGCTGGAGCCGAGGCTCGGCGAGGCGGAGGCCGCGCGGCTTGCACGGTCGGTGATCAGGCCGCTGGCCGAGGCGGTGGGGGAGGCCGCGCCCGCGGCCGCGGCCGGTCCGGCCGGTGAAGCCGCCGGCGGCGAGGACGCGGCGGAGCAGCTGTGGCGGCTGGCGCGCGATGCGACCGAGCTGCGGGCCGCGCACGGGCTCCCCGCCCAGCTGCAGGAGGCGACCGCGGCGCTGCAGGACCTGGCCACGCGCGAGGCGCCCGAGCGGATCGCGGAGCTGCGCGAGCTGATGGCCCCGGCGCCGGTCCAGATCCAGAGCCAGCACAACGGGCCGTATCTGGTCGCCAATGTCCAGCGGCTGACCGACTGGCTCGGCGACCTGCTGTGCGCGCCGCCTCAAATCGCCCTGTGCCGCTGCGGCCAGTCGGCCAGCAAGCCGTTCTGCGACGGCAGCCACGCGGACTCCGGCTTCACGGACGCCAAGGACCCCGACCGGGTGCCCGACCGGCGCGACACCTACGTCGGCCAGCAGCTGACGATCCTCGACAACCGCGGGATCTGCCAGCACTCCGGCTACTGCTCCGACCGCCTGGCGACGGCGTTTCGCGTCGGCGAGGAGCCGTTCGTGGCCCCGAGCGGCGGGCGCATGGACGAGCTCATCCGGGCCGTGCGCGACTGCCCGTCAGGCGCACTGAGCTACGCGCTGGACGGCGTCGAGGCCCGTGAGGACGTCGACTATCACGGCACCCGTGAGCCGGCGATCGAGGTCTCCAAGGACGGCCCCTACCGGATCACCGGCGCGATCGCGCTGGTCGGCGCCGATGCCGGCGACGAGCCCCGCAACGCCGGGGCGTCGCTCGAGCACTACGCGCTGTGCCGCTGCGGCCACTCGCAGAACAAGCCGTTCTGCAGCGGCATGCACTGGTATGTCGACTTCAAGGACCCGGTGCCGGGCCCCGACCACGAGCCGACGATCTTCGAATGGGCGGGCGGGCTTCCGGCGCTCACGCGGATGACGCGGCTGTTCTACGAGAAATACGTCCCCCAGGATCCGTTGCTGGCCCCGCTGTTCGCGAACATGTCGGCCGACCACCCCGAGCGGGTCGCCAAGTGGCTGGCCGAGGTGTTCTGCGGGCCGCGGGACTACAGCGAGCAGTACGGCGGATACACGCGGATGATCTCCCAGCACCTCGGGAAGGGCCTGACCGAGGAGAAGCGGGCCCGCTGGGTGCAGCTGATCCTGCGCTCCGCCCAGGAGGCCGGTTTGCCGGCTGACCCCGAGTTCCGCTCGGCCTTCAGCTCCTACATCGAATGGGGCTCGAGGCTGGCGCTGGAGAACTCGCAGCCGGGAGCTAAGCCGCCCGAGAACATGCCGATGCCCCACTGGGACTGGATGACGTCCGCGGGCCCTCCGGGCAGCCGGATCTCGGCGCTCGGCCCCGACGCCGAGGCCGATCGCGCGGTGGCGCTCCCGCACCACGACGAGCCGGTCGGGTTCGAGCAGCACGTGCAGACGATGTTCCGCCATCGCGACCGTCAGTCGATGAAGTTCGCCTTTGACCTGTGGTCCTACGACGACGTCAAGGCCAACGCGCACGCGATCCTCGAGCGCCTCGCCAACGGGTCGATGCCATGCGACGGCGCCTGGCCCCAGGAGCAGGTGGACGCGTTCTCCCGGTGGGTCAACAGCGGCATGCGCCCGTAGCCGCAGGCAAGCCCATCCGCTATCCGCCCACCAGCTGGTAGCCCCAGATGCGGGCGCCCGGGGTCCGGTACAGGTGGATCTCGCGGCGGTCGACGTAGTGGTGGCCGCGATAGGCGTAGGTCAGCGTCAGCCGCCGGAAGTGACCGGAGTGCGCTGAGAACGCGCTGACCTTGACCCGCACGGCGCTGAAGTGACCGTCGGCGCAGTCGGGCACGCAGCCGTTGATCCACAACAGCCCGGTGGCGGCGCCCTGGCGCTGGTTGTAGGTCGTCCACTTCAGGCGGCCCAGGTGGCGAGGCCCGGTGCCGTTCAGCCCGCCGACGACCGCGCTGCCGTCGCCGGTGTAGTCGATCGTGGCCGGACGGACCTGGAAGGGCGGGTTGTGCTCGGTCAGCACGGCGGGAAGCCGGGCGGCGGCGACGCCGGGGACGGCGAGCAGCACGGCCACCGAGAACGCGATTACGACTGCGCGGCGCACGGGGCGCGATAGTAGCCGGGTGACGCCCGTCGATGTTGTGTTCACCCCGGCGCACCGCGGCGGATCCGGATCGCCGCTGGTGCTGCTGCACGGATTCACCGACACCTGGCGCACCTGGGAGCTGGTGTTGCCGGCGCTCGAGCGCCGACACGACGTGCTTGCTCCGACGCTGCCCGGGCACGCGGGCGGCCCGCCGCTGCCCGCCGAGCTCACCGTCGACACGCTGGCCGGCGCCGTGGCGCAGACGATGGATGCCTGCGGTATGGAGACCGCACATCTGGTCGGCAATTCGCTGGGCGGCTACGTGGCGCTGCAGCTGGCGGCGCGCGGCCGCGCCAGGTCGGTCGTGGCGCTCGCCCCGGCGGGAGGCTGGGCGCTCGGCGACCCGGCGATCGAGGAGTTGCTGACGTTTCAGGCCCGGATGCAGCGCCAGGCCAGGGCGGCCGCGCCCCACGTGGACACGATCGCGTCCACGGCCGAGGGTCGCCGGCGCGCGACCGGCCTGATTGTCGAGCGCTTCGAGCACATCCCCCCCGAGCTGATCGCTCACCAGACGGTGGGCGTGGCGGCGTGCACGGGCGCCCAGCGGCTGATCGAGCACGGGATCGGAGCGGACTGGGTCCTGCACCAGGAACGGATCGCCTGCCCGGTGCGGATCATCTGGGGCACCGCGGACCGGCTGCTGCCGTGGCCGGCGGCGGCCGCGCGCTACCGCAACGGATGGCTCGCCCAGTCGGACTGGATCGAGCTCGGGGACGTCGGCCACTGCCCCCAGCTCGACGTCCCGGTGGAGACCGGGGCGCTGATCGTAAGCTTCACGGACCGCTGATGGAGGTCACGTTCACGCCCGCGCACAGGGGAGGGTCGGGGCCTCCGCTCGTCCTGCTGCACGGATTCACCGACACCTGGCGCACCTGGGAACTGGTGCTCGACGATCTCCAGCGCCGGCATGAGGTGCTGGCGCCGACGCTGCTCGGGCATTGCGGCGGTCCGCCGCCGACCGGCGAGCTGACCGACGCGTCGATTGCGGACGCCGTCGAGCGGGCGATGGACGAGGCCGGCTTGCGCGAGGCGCACATCGTCGGCAACTCGCTCGGTGGTTACGTGGCCTTCCAGCTGGCCATGCGCGGGCGGGCGCTGTCGGTCGTCGCGCTGGCGCCGGCCGGCGGCTGGCCGCCGGGCGACCCGTCGTTCGACCAGGCTCAGCAGTTCTTCCGGGAGATGCGTGTGGAGCTTGACGCGGCGCTGCCGCGGGCCGAGTGGATCGTCTCGATCCCCGAGGGCCGTCGCCGCGCGACCGAGCACAGCGTCACGAACTTCGAGCACATCCCGGCCGAGCTGATCTTCCACCAGATGCACGGGGCCGCCGAGTGCTCGGTGCTCGAGCCGATGCTCGAGCTGTCAAAGCGCGAGGGCTGGCGGCTGGATCGCGACCGGATCACCTGTCCGGTGCGAGTGATTTGGGGGACCGCCGACCGGATCCTGCCGTGGCCGGGGACCGCGGCGCGATTCCGCCACGAGTGGGTTCCCGACGCCGACTGGGTGGTGCTCGACGGGATCGGCCACTGCCCACAGCTCGATGTCCCCGGGCGGACCGTAGAGCTGATCGCGGATTTCGCCGCCGGCGCGCCTGACTAGCGTCCCGTTTGGAAAGTTCGCGTGCATTCGAGGCACCCCTGGCGGCGCCTGGCTTCGTCCTCGTCGCCTCGCGTAGCTCCGCTACGCCACGGCTCCTGCGTCCTCGCCAAGCATCCACCAGTGGCACCTCTCGGTGCCCACCAACTTTCCAACGCGACACTAGCGCGACACTAGCCGCCGGCGGCCGGCTGCAGGCGGTTCTTCATCACCTTGCCCATGTCGTTGCGCGGCAACTCGTCGAGGAAGCGGACCTCGCGCGGGCGCTTGTGCGGTGTGAGCAGCCTCGCAACATGGTCGACGACCTCGGCCTCGGGCGGAGGGGTGTCGCCGGCCGGAACGATCCAGGCGACGATCCGCTCGCCTAGGTCGGGGTCGGGCTCGCCGGTGATCGCGGCCTCCTTGATCTCAGGGTGCTCGAGCAGCGCGGCCTCGATCTCGCCCGCGCCGATCTTGAAGCCGCCGCTCTTGATCAGGTCGGTGGCCTTGCGCCCGATCAGGCGGATGTATCCGTCCGGCTCGCGCGTCGCCACGTCGCCGGTGCGAAACCAGTCGCCGTCGAACGCCTCCGCGGTCGCATCGGGCCGGTTCAGGTATTCGATAAACAGGTTCGGCCCGCGCACCTGGATCTCTCCGACGGTCTCGCCGTCGGAGACCTCGACGACGACGCCGTCGTCGTCGACCAGCCGCAGCTCGACGCCGTCGACGGGTGGCCCGACCGTCCCGGGGCGGCGGTCCCCGTCGGCGCGCACCGAGCAGTTCATCAGCGTCTCGGTCATCCCGTAGCGCTCCACCACGCGCTGGCCGCTCGCCCGCTCGATCCGCTCGTGGTCGGCGGTCGACAGCGCCGCCGAACCGGACACGAGCAGTCGCGCGCGCCCGAGCGCCGTGGCCACCGACTCGTCGCGCTCGGCTGCGTCCGCGAGCCGGTGGTACATCGTCGGCACGCCGAACAGCATCGTCGCCGGGCCGTTGAGCTCGGCGGCGACCCCCTCGATCGAGAACGACCCGAGGTGGTGGACGGTGCCGCCGCGTCGCAGCGCCCCGACCACCCCGAGCACGAGGCCATGCACATGGAACAGCGGCAGCCCGTGGGTGAGCACGTCGCCGGCGGTCCACTGCCAGCCCTCGGCGAGCGCGTCAAGGTTCGTGGCGATCGCCCGGCGAGGCATGACCACGCCCTTGGGCGGCCCGGTGGTACCCGACGTGTAGACGATCAGCGCCGGCGACTCCGGATCGGGCTCGGCGGGCAGGTCCTCGCCCGAGCGCTCGAGACGGACATCGATCCGCTCGAGCTCCGCCAGGGCGGGCGGTAGCTCCGCGCCCGGGGCCGCGAGCACGGCGCTCGGCTCGCTGTCGGCGACGATGTGCCCGAGCTCTCGCTCGCCCGACTTGGGGTTGATCGGGACCGCGGCGACGCCGGCGGTCAGGGCGCCGACCGCGGCTGCGCAGGTCTCCAGCTCCGGCACCGCCCAGATCGCCACCCGCGAGGCTCCTCCGATGCGGGTGCCCAGGGCCGCCGCGACGTCTCGGAGCTCCCCATAGGTGACCGCGCGCTCGCCGAAGCGGATTGCTTCCTTGGCGCGGCTCAGCGTCAGCGGCGGCAGCAGCGCCGGGGTGTGGATCGGCATGGTCGTCATTCTGGCGACAGGCCGTGTTGGTTGCGCTCGCGGCCGAGTGGGTAGTGATCGAGCCGCGAATCACCTACGGACACGGGGCTCGGGAGAGGGTTCGTGAAGCCGCTTCTGTTCGTGAACTGGCGCAGCGTCCACGCGGGATTCTGCGCCGTGATGTGGATCGTCGCCGCGATCCTGGCGATCATCGTGATCGCGCACGTGGTGGTCCCCGCCGACGCCGCACACCACGCGGCCTCGAACGTGCGCTGACGTCCGCCCGGCGCAGTCCTCACATAGCATCCGCGCTCGATGACCGAGGACGGCTTGCTGAGCGGAATGTTCGCGCGCGGCCCGGTGGCCGCCGAAGTGAGCGATCGGGCGTTCCTACAGGCGATGCTCGACGTCGAGGTCGCGCTGGCGCGCGCGCTCGCCGCCGCCGGGATCGCGACCGACCGGGCCGCGGACGAGATCGCCGACGCCGCCGACGCGTCGGCGTTCGACCTCGCCGCCATCGGCCGTGCGGCCGGGGACTCGGCCACGCCGGTGCTGGCGATGCTGAGCCAGCTGCGAGCCCGTCTGAGCGACGACGGCGCGGCGCACCTGCACCAGGGCGCCACCAGCCAGGACGTGGTCGACACCGCGTTGATGCTGGTGGCCAAGCGTGCGCTGGCGCCGCTGCTCGACGAGCTCGCGGAAGCGGCCGACACCTGTGCCGAACTCGCCGACCGCCATCGCACGACGCTGGCTCCGGGGCGGACGCTGCTCCAACAGGCGCTGCCGGTGACGTTCGGGCTGAAGGCCGCCAACTGGCTGACCGGCCTCGACGGCGTGCGCCGGGAGCTGGCGGACGTTCGACGAGACGTGCTCGCGGTGCAGTTCGGGGGCGCGGTGGGGACGCTCGCCGCGCTGGGCGACCGGGGGCTCGAGGTTGGCGCCGGCGTAGCCGCCGAGCTCGGCCTCGCCGACCCGCTGCTGCCCTGGCACACCCAGCGGCTGCGGCCCGCGCGCCTGTCCTGCGCGCTGGGCGCGGCGCTCGGGGTGATGGGGAAGGTCGGCCGCGACGTGACGCTGCTCGCCCAGACCGAGGTCGCCGAGGCCTCCGAGGGCGGTGGCGAGGGGCGCGGCGGCTCGTCGGCGATGCCGCACAAGCGAAACCCGGTCGGAGCGATCGTGGTCGTGGCCTGCGCCCAGCGGGCGCCCGGGCTGGTGGCGACGGCCCTGGCCGCGATGGTCCAGGAGCACGAGCGCGCGGCCGGCGCCTGGCAGTCCGAATGGGAGCCGCAGCTCGAGCTGCTGCGGCTGGCCGGGTCGGCGGCGGTCACGCTGGCCGAGCTGCTCGCCGGGTTGCACGTTGACGTCGAGCGGATGCGATCGGACCTGGGCGCGACCGGGGAGCTGATGATGAGCGAGAGCGTGGCCACGGCGCTGATCGAGTCGCTCGGGCGCCCCGAGGCCCAGCGGCTGGTGGCAGAGGCCACGCGCGCGACCGCCGGCGGCGGCTCCACGTTCCACGAGGCGCTGCTGGCGCTGCCCGAGGTGCGCGCGCACCTGGGCGCCCCCGGGGTCGACGCGGCGCTGGATCCGAGCCGCTACCTCGGCGTCTGCGAGGAGCTGATATCCCGGGCGGTCGCCGCCCATCATCGAGGAAGGAGGGAGCGCGCGTGAGCTGCGACGTCAGCCACGATCTGCTCGGACCGCAGGACGCTCCGGCCGCCGTGCTGAGTTGTTCGCTGGGAACGGATCGCTCGATGTGGGACCCGCAGGTCCCGGCGATGTCCGCGCGCCACCGCTTGGTCCGCTACGACCTCCGCGGGCACGGCGCCTCGCCGGCGCCGTCCGGGCCGTATGAGATCGCTGACCTGGGCGGCGACCTGCTGGCGCTGCTCGACCGGCTGGAGATCGAGCGGGCGACGCTGTGCGGCGTGTCGATCGGGGCGATGACGAGCATCTGGGTGGCCGCGCACGCGCCCGAGCGGGTGGAGCGCGTGGTGCTGTGCTGCACCTCCTCGAAGTTCGGCTCCGAGGCCGCCGGCGTGTATCGCGAGCGGGCAAAGCTCGTGCTCGAGCAGGGCGTCGAGCCCGTCGCCGACGGCGCGCTCGAGCGCTGGTTCACGCCCGCGTTCCGCGCCGCCAACCCGGAGTTGATGGCGCACGTGCGACGCGGCCTGACCGGCACCTCGGGCGTGGGCTACGCCGGCTGTTGCGAGGCGCTGGCCGCGATGGATCTGAGGCCTGAGCTCGCCTCGATCACCGCGCCCGCGCTGGTCATCTCCGGTGCCGCGGATCCCGCGACGCCGCCCGAGCACGGGCGCGCGATCGCCGACGGGATCGCCGGTGCCCGGTTCGAGCTGATCGCCGACGCGGCGCACCTGGCCAACATCGAGAAGGCCGAGCAGGTGACGTCGCTAACGCTCGGGTTCATCGAATCAGACGGGAGCAAGCCTTGACTGACAACGAGCTGTTCGAGGACGGGATGCGCACGCGGCGCGAGATCCTCACCGACGAGCACGTCGATCGGGCGACCGAGCGCGCGGCGGGGTTCGGCGAGCCGTTCCAGGAGCTGATCACGCGGTTCGCGTGGGGCGCGATCTGGTCACGGCCGGGCCTCGACCGGCGGATGCGCAGCGCGATCACGCTCGCCGCGCTGGTGTCGCTGAAGGCCGAGAACGAGATCGGGATGCACGTACGGGCGGCGCTGCGAAACGGCCTGACCGTCGAGGAGATCCAGGAGGTGCTGCTGCACGCCACGGTCTACGCCGGCGTCCCCGCCGGGAACGCGGCCTTCCGGATCGCTCAGGAGGTTCTCTCGGGGGAGGGGGCGATCCAGGCTCCGTGATGAATTTGGTCTGTATATGCGACCTTTTTCATCACGCGACCGTGCGGTCCAACCGCAGCACGTCGTCGGCCCGCTTGATCAGCTCGGGGTCGTGGGTGGCGCAGATCACCGTCTGACTGTCCACGGCCGCCGCTCCCGCGAGCAGCTCGGCGACCCGGACCGCGTTTGACTCGTCCAGCCGCGACGTGGGCTCATCGACGATCAGCAGCCCGCGGGCGCTGGCCAGCGCCCGGGCCAGCGCGACCCGCTGGGCCTCGCCCGCCGACAGTCGGGACACGCGCTGGCGCGCTCGGTCGGCCAGCCCCACGCGGCTCAGCACGACCGCCGCGCGCTCGGCCGCCTCGGCCTGGTCGGAGCCGCGCAGCCGCAGCCCCAGGACCACGTTCTCCTCGGCGCTGAGGAATCCCACGGGCGTGGGCTCCTGGGGGAGGTAGCCGATCCGCTCGCGCCGCAGCGCCGCTAGCTGCTCGGCGTCGCACTCGCCCAGCACGACATCGTCGATCCGCAGCTCGCCGGCGTCGGCCCTGTCGAGGCCTCCGATCATCCGCAGCAGCGTCGTCTTGCCGGCGCCCGAGCGGCCGCTGACGACCGTCATCCGCCCCGCCGCGAAGCTCACGCTGAGCCCGTCGAGCACGTCCCGGCGCGCGGCCCCGCGGCCGTGACCGCGGACGACTCCGCGGAGCTGCACCCGTGTCGGGGACCAGTGGTCGCTCGGCGTCGCGGCGTCCGCCGGCGGGCCGCCCGCGTCCGCCCGAGCCGGCGCTGCGGCACCGCCGACGCCCGTCAGCATCACCCCGCCGTTGAGCACCTCGGCCCGCGCGCGCTCCCCGATCCCGGCCTGCTCGAGCAGCTCGGCCGGCAACCGCAACCAACCGCCGCGGCCGACGACCAGCGCGCTCTCGCCGTTGCGACGGTCCTCGACCACGCGCCCGTCGCGGATCCGTACCGAGCGGTCGGCGATCTCGGCGGTGGCCGCGTCGTGGGAGACGAGCACCACGCTCGTGCCGTGGCGCCGCGCCAGATCGGCGATCAGCCTCCGCACCGCCTCGGCGCTCTCGTCGTCGAGCTCGCCCGTCGGCTCGTCGGCCAGCAGCAGCGACGGGCGGTGGGCGAGCGCCGCGCACAGCGCGACTCGCTGACGCTCCCCGCCCGACAGCTCCGCGGGCAGCGCCTCGGCGCGGTCGGCGAGCCCGGCGGCGTGCAGCAGTTCCGAAACCCGCTCGCGCCGGATCTCGGGCGCCCGGCCCCGCAGCGCCAGCGGCAGCTCGACCGCACGGCGCGCGGTCAGATCCGGGGGCAGCGCCGAGTCGGCGTGCTGGCCGAGGAACCCGATCCGCTCGTGTCGCAAGCTGGCCCGACGGCGCCCGGGCTCGCGGCCGATGTCGCGGCCGAGCACCTGCACGACCCCCGCCGACGGCTCCTGGATGCCGGCGATCACACGCAACAACGTGCTCTTGCCGGCGCCGCTGGGCCCGAGCACGCACAGCAGCTCGCCCTCGCCGAGATCGAGGTTCGTGCCCTGCAGCGCCGCCGCGTCCCCCTCGTTGGTTCGGTGGACGCAGAAGACCTCGCGCAGCTTGACGACGGGCTCGGTGGTCGCGGCCGGATCGGTCACCGTGAGGCCACCCAACTCGTCACCGCGAGGGCCACGATCGCCACCAGCCCCCAGACCGCCAGCTGGCCCCAAGGGGCAACCGTCACCAACCCCGGCCGCGGAGCCGCGACCGTCCCGGCGGCGCGGACGCTCGCCACCGCCAGCCGCGTCAGCAGCACCGCCACTCCCAACCCGACCACGGTCCCCAGCACGCCCGCGAGCAGCAGTCGCAGCCGGAGCTCTCGGCGCAGCCCGCGCGGGCCGACGCCCTGGACCATGAGGTCGCGCTGCACCCGCTCGTCCCGGGTGGCGCCGAGCAGCGTCACCAGCAGCCCCACCACAGCGAGCGCGATCGCCAACGCCGCCGCCGCCAGCAGCGTCCCGAGCACGCCGCGCGCGATTGGCGCGACCCGCAGGCGGTGCTCGATGTCAGCCCTGAACGACCGGTTCAACCGCGACAGCGGTGCTGCTCGCAGCGCGGCCCGCAGCGGGGCGAGGTCGCCGCTGGAGATCCACAGGTCGTCGGCCGCGCCCTGCCCGGGCATCTGCGCGTCCAGCGCTCCGGCCAGCGTCGCCTCGTCGGCGACCAAGAACCCGGCGGCGCTCGCCGGCACCGTCGGAAAGCGCCGCAGCACGCCGACCACTCGCGCGTTGACCGACTGCCCGTCGACGGTCAGCGCGAGCCTGCCTCCGGTCGCAGCCGCCGACGCGGTGTGACCGTCGACGAGCACCGCCACCGGGTGTGTGTCGCTGGGCGCAACCGGGCGCAGAATCCCCGGCTGGCCGCTCTCGGTGAACCGGACATCCGCCGCCGCGCTCCCCGGCCGCGGGCGCGCCACCGCCGCGCCCACCCCACGCCAGCCACCCAGCTTCGCGTTGCCGACCGGACGTCCGTCGGCTGACAAGAACCGTACGGGCCCCAGGCCGACGGTCGTGACCGTCTGGGTCGGGGCGCTCGACCCTTCGGCGTTCTGGTGGCCGGTGGTGACCTCGAGCCCCGTCGGCTCGTCGAGTTCGAGCGCCTGCAGCTCCCAGTCACCCGCTGGCATTCGGCCGTCCAGTTCGGAGCTGCGGCCGCTCGCTGAGCCCAGCGGCACGTGGGTCACCGACCCCGATGGCGCGCGCAGATCGGCGGTGACCGCGACCCCGAGGCCGGGCGAGACGGCGCGCACCGACAGCGAGCGGGCGCCGGGGACGACGCGCGGGCCGGGCGTGCGCGTCGGACCGCGTGGAGCCAGCCGCGAGGCCAGGGTGCCCAACGGCGCCGAGCCGTCCCCGGACCGCCAGCCGTGGATCAGCGGCAGCCCGGCAGCGGGCACACCGAGCGCCGGGACCGTGACCGTGCCTCCGCCACTCGCGTATGTCGCCTCGGTGTCGCGCACCGGTAGCACCTGGCCGCGCGAGAGCGAGCGCCAGCGAGCGAGCGAGGCCAGCTGCAGCGGCGTGGCGAAGTCGGCCCCGGGGGAGACCGTGGCGTCGAGCGGGACGACGTTGGCGGCCTGATCGGCCGTTCCCCGTAACAACGTCGCCCGGTAGGCGAGCGCGAACCCGCCCAGGCCGACGCTGACCGCCACGAACGCGATCGCCAGCGATGGCGACGCCGGCGCGCGGGCCAGACCTACGAACGCGAGGCGGGCCAGCACCGGACCCCGGCGCGCGACCCGCTCGCCGCCGCGCAGGGCGGATGCCACCAGGCGATAGATCACGACCCCGGCGACCACGCAGGCCAGCGGTGCGAGCAGCACCGGGAGCTGGTCGCCGCTGCCGGTCGGAATGATCATCGCGATCGTCAGCGCCGCCGCGGCGGCGACCGCCGCCAAGTCGGCCGCGCGGGCTCCGGCCCCGACCAGCGCCAGCGACAACAGCGCCGTGGCAGCGACCCATCCGGCGAGCACTCCGACCAGGCCGGCCGGCGTCAGCAGGCTGTGGGTGAGCACGCCGCCGGCCGGGACGCCCGCGGCGTGGGCGAGCACGACCGCGGCCACCACCGCCACGCAGGCGCCAGCGATCACCGCGACCCCGCACAGCCAGGCGGACTCGGCGATCACGAACAGCGCGCACTGCCCGTTGCGGGCCCCGGCCATCCGCAGGCGCTCGGAGTCGGCGCGCTGATCCGCCCGCAGCGCGCCCGCCGCCAGCACGATGAACAGGGCGAACGCCGCCAACGCCCCGCCGCCGGCGAGCAGCAGCCGGTGGGGCGCCGCGTCGGCCTCGGCCCGGGCGTGGTCGATCCCGTCAAACGGGGCGCTCAGCGTGAAGTTGCTCCCGCTCGACAGCAGCGCCGCCTGGGCGTTCTGGATCCGGTCGCGCACGGCGCCGAGCTGCCAGCTGTGCAGCCCGCTGGTCGGCAGCTTGGCCAGCCAGCTGTGGGAGCGGTAGATCCCGCCCAGTCCCGGGAGCGCGTCGAGCCCGGTGACGTCGGCGGTCAGCAGCAGTGGTGGCTGCTGGTTGGCGCGACCTGCCGCGGTGAATCCGAGCGGTACCGCGGAACGCAGCTGGGTCGAGCCGACGACCGAGATCCGGACGCCGTCGGTGGTCAGCGTTCGGCGCGGCGAGTTGCCCGCGATCAGCATCGGACAGTTGCTCGGCCGGCACGGCCCGAGGGCGGGCGGCGATCCGGGACCGAGCCAGCGCCCCAGCGACTGGATCGCGGCAGGGCGCACCAAGGTGCCGTTCAGCCGCACGGGGTTGAGGAGCACCACCTCGGTCTGGCCGCCCAGGCCGAGGCCGCTGAGCAGCCCCTGCGCCCGGCGGCGCACCGAGTCGGTGACCACGCCCTGCCAGGTGACCCGAACGGTTCGCGCCAACGGCGACAGGCCGGTGAGCACCGAACGGGCGCTCTGGTCGGCCGCGATCGTGCCCTCGGCCGCGACCGCGCCCGCGAATGCGGCGGCGAGCGCCACTCCCAGCGCGGGCAGCAGCCAGCGACCTGGTCGGCGCCGGGCGCGCGCGGCCACCAGCGCCAGCGGGGCCCACAGTCCCCGCACGTCAGCCCTCCCCACCGCGGTGGCGCAGGTAGTGGGCGCGGGCCTTGGCGCGCCCGCCGCAGACCGACATCGAACACCAGCGCCCCGAGCGATTGCGGGAGTGGTCGTAGAAGGCCCAGCCGCAGTCATCGCCGGGGCAGACCTTCAGGCGCTCCCAGCTGCCGTCGAGCATCGCCCGGGTCGCGGCGGCCAGTACCACCCCAAGCGCCGCGTCGAGCCCGCCTCGTCGGGAGCGCACGAACTGCGGCCCCTCCGCCGCGAAGCGAAGCTCGACGGCCGCGCCGACGGCCGCTTCGTTCAGCGTTGCCAGCGCCGCCCCGCGGCGCGCGGCCGCATCCGGCCCAGGACCGGAGTTCACCCGGGCCAGCGTGCGCAGCCCCTCCCGCACCGCAAAGGACCGGTCCAGGTCCCGTGCGGTCAACCGCGCGGTCTCGGCCCCGATCAGGCCGCGCCCGGCCAGCCACCGGCCGAGTGCCTCAGGGGTCGCCAGCAGCTCGGCGCCATGCTCCACTTCGAGGTCGTAGTGCGTGTTGACGAACGCCTGCACGAGCGCCAGATCTCCCGGCGCCGCCGGCCGCCCGCCGGGCTGGACCGCCAGCCGTCTGGCTCGCTCGATCTCACCAGCAACCATGTCTTGAGCGGTTAGCTTACGGCCAGCCGGGGCACATTTGCCACCGCTTAAGGGCACGGCGAGGGAAGGCGATCGACGCTCTCGGCTACGGCCAGCGTCGGCCTATACTTGCCCGAGCACCCACGTTAGGAGCTGCTTGTGCAGGAGATGGTCATCTACGGCGTGAGCTTTGACATGGTCGGCAAGCAGCCGATCGTCCTGTTGAAGACCGTCGAGAGCAACAAGTTTCTGCCTATCTGGATCGGCCATCCCGAAGCTGCCGCGATCCTGATGAAGCTGCAGGGCGCGTCGACCCCGCGGCCGATGACTCACGACCTGCTCTCGGACATGCTCGGCGAGCTCGACGTCGAGTGCACGCGGGTCGCGGTCACCGAGCTGCGCGAGAACACGTTCTACGCCTCGATCAGCCTGCGGGCCAACGGCCGCGAGCTGGAGATCGACTCCCGCCCGAGCGACGCGCTGGCGCTCGCCGTCCGCGCCGGCGCCCCGATCTTCGCCGCCGACGAGGTAATCGCCGAGTCTGCGATCGAATTCGAGCACGAGGTCGAGGACACCGAGTCCGTGGTCGAGAAGTTCAAGGACTTCCTCGACCAGGTCACGCCCGAGGACTTCGCGGGCGGGTCCGAATAGGGCCGACCCGGTCCGAGGTACTCAAGCCCGGACCGGCGCCGCCGCCTCGACGATCAGCGCGATCAGCTCGTCGAAGCCGATCCCGGCCGCGTCCGCGGCTTGCGGGAGCAAGCTGGTCTCGGTGAGCCCGGGGATCGGGTTGACCTCGAGCACGAACAGCTCGTCGGTCGACGACTCGAGCATCAGGTCGACGCGGGCAAAGCCCGAGCAACCGAGCAGCCGGTAGACGTCCAGTCCGATCGCCGACGCCCTGGCGGCCAGCTCGTCGTCAATTTCGGCAGGGCACACGAACCGGGTGCGGCCGATCTCGTAGCGCGACTCGAAGTCGTAGAAGTCCTCCTGCTCGGGAACCGCCTCGACGATCGGCAGCGCCTGGAGGGCGCCCCGCCGCTCGATGATCGACACCGCCAGGTCGCGGCCGGACACGTGGCGCTCGAGCAGCACCTTGCGGTCATACGAGAACGCGGCCACCAGTGCGCCAGGGACGTCGGCCGGCGTGAGCGCGAACTTGATCCCCAGCGCCGAGCCCTGCGCGGCGGGCTTGACCACGATCGGGAATTGCAGCCGCTGTTCGATCGCGGGCAGCGCCTGCGCGGCCCCAAGCTCGCGGAACGCGGTCTCATTGAACGCGTAGAAGTCCGGCGTCGGGATCCCGGCGTCGCGCATCGCGTGCTTGGCCAGCACCTTGTCGGCGGCGCGGATGCACGCCGACACGCCCGATCCCGTGTGGGGGATCCCCATCACCTCGAGCAGCTCCTGGACGGTGCCGTCCTCACCGTCGCGCCCGTGCAACGCGACGAACGCCAGCTCCGGCGCGTCGGCGCTGAGCCGCTCGACCAGATCGGCGCGGACGTCGATCGCGATCACGTCGTGGCCCAGCCGCTCGAGCGCGTCCTGTACCCGCGCGCCCGACTTGAGCGATACCTGGCGCTCGAGCGAGCGTCCGCCCTTGAGCACGGCGATCCGGCTCACCGGCGGCACTCCGCGATCGTCATCCGGTTCGGGTGCGCTGTGCCGGAAGTTGGAGGACCTTGGCCAGCTCCGAGTCCGGGAGCGGCCGGTGCGCCGGGCGCTGACCCTGCTGGGCGGCCGGGCGCGGTGCCTCAGGCCGGCGGGCTTCCGGCCGAGGCGCGGCGGCGGCGCCGGTCAGCGTGCCGTACAGCGCGACCTGCTCGCGCACGACCTCGCCGATTCGCCGGATCCCTTCGCGGATCTCGTCCTCGTCCGCCCCCGAGAAGTTCAGGCGCATCGAAGAGCCGCCGCGGCCGTCGACGAACGCCGCGCGGCCGGGCACGAACGCCACGTGCTCCTCCAGCGCGCGAGCCAGCAGGTCGGTGGTGTCGATGTAGTCGGGCAGCGTCGCCCAGATGAACAGGCCGCCCTCGGGATGTGTCCACTCCGCTTCGCGCGGGAAGTGCTCGGCCAGCGAGTCGAGCATCACGTCGCGCCGGCGCCGGTAGATCTCGATCAGCGACCGCACGTACTCCTGCCATGCCCCCGAGTCGAAGTAGGCGCCGACGAAGTACTGGGAGATCGACGACGAGCACAGGTCCGAGGCCTGCTTGCCGATGTTCATCTTGGCCAGCACCGGGGCGGGCGCGCTGGTCCAGCCCAGCCGCACCCCGGGAGACAGGATCTTCGAGAACGTGCTCGCGTAGATCACGAACTCGCCGCCGTCGAGCGACCGCAGCGTGGGCAGGGGGGTTCCCTCGTAGCGGAGCAGGCCGTAGGGGTTGTCCTCGAGCACCAGCAGCTCGCGCTCGCCGGCGATCCGCACCAGCTGCTCGCGGCGCTCCAGCGACATCGTCACCCCGGCGGGGTTGTGGAAGTTGGGCACCGTGTAGATGAACTTGGGGCGCCGCCCCGAGCGCTCGAGGCGGTCGAGCGTGTCGGCGAGCTCGTCGACCCGCATGCCGTCGCGATCCAGCGTCACCTGGACGACGTCGGCCTGGTAGGCGCAGAACGTCGGAACCGCGCCCGGATAGGTGGGCGCCTCGGTGACGACCACGTCGCCGGGGTCCAGCAGCGTCTTGCACACCAGGTCGATCACCTGCTGGCCGCCGGTGGTGACCAGCAGCTCGTCGGCGTCGATCTCCATGTCCTCGGCGGCCATCACGTCGGCGATGCAGCGTTTGACCACGGCCAGCCCCTCGGTGGGGCTGTACTGGAGCGCGCGCGCGCAGGATTCGGCGGCGACCGTGCTCATCACCGACGCGTAGGAGTCCGGCGGGAACGTCGAGGTGTCAGGCATCCCGCCGGCGAGCGAGATCACGTCGTCGCGCTCGGTGAGCGCCATCAGATCGCGCATCGCCGAGGATTTCATGACCTTCGTTCGCTCGGCGAACAGAGCCGCGTAGCGCTCGATGTCGCGGGTCGTCGACCGCGGGCGCTTGGAATGCCGCCCCAGCCCACGGCCGGCGCCGCTCACGCTCCGCTCTCCACTATCGTCACGCCTGTTCACGGTACAGCACGGTGCATCTCGTCTTCGACATCTTCCAGGGCATCGGCGTGGCATCGGCGGTGGGGATCCGGCCGTTTCTGCCCGCGCTGGTGACCGGCGCGCTCGCGGCCGGCGACCTCGAGATCGACTTCAATGGCACGGACTACTCTTTCCTGGAACACCTGCCTTTCCTGCTTGCGATGTTGGTCCTGGCGATCCTCTTGCTGATCGCCGAGCGCCGATTGGCGCCCGAGGTGCTCGACCGCGGACCGGCAGCGGTGGTGCTCGGAGTGCTGGCGCTGGCGATCGGCGCGCTGCTGTTCGCGGGCGCGCTGGCCGACGACAACTACACCTCGTGGCCGGGCCTGATCGGCGGCGCGCTGTGCGCAGCCGTCGCGATCGCGGCGACCCGCCCGCTGCTGGCCCGGGTGCGCTCGCGGCTCGACAAATCCACCGCCTCGACGGTGCCCCTGTACGCCGAGGCGAGCGCGATCGTGCTCGCGGCGCTGTCGGTCGTGTTGCCGCCGGTGGGGATCATCGCGCTGGTGCTGCTGCTGTGGCTGCTGATCGCCGGCCGGGGGCGCGAGGACCAGAAGTACGCCGGGCTGCGGATCCTCCGGTGACCCCACCGCGCACGAGGCCGGGCCGCCCGCAGGGCAAGAAGCTGGTGCTCGTCGTGGTCGACGCGCTCAAGCCGGCGATGCTCGACCGCGCGATCGCCACCGGCCGCGCTCCGGCGATGGCGCGGATCCGCGAGGAGGGCGTCTACGTCGACGACTGCGTGGCTGCGTTCCCGTCGGTGACTCCGGTGTGTGCGGCCACGATCACCACCGGCGTCGGCCCCGACGAGCACCTGATCCCGAGCATGAACTGGTATCACCGCGAGGAGGGCCGCTACGTCGAGTACGGCTCGAGCTTTTCAGCGAGCCGCCAGTTCGGGGTCCTGCGGTCGCTGACCGACACGGTCTACCGGATGAACGCCGAGCACCTCTCGCACGACGTCGAGACCGTGTTCGAGTCGCTAGACGACCGCGACGTACGGACGGCCGGGACGACCTACCTGATCTACCGGGGCCGCCACCAGCACGACGTCGCCAACGAGAGCGCGCTGGCCCGGATCGTCACCTCGACGCTGTTCAGGCGGACGATCGATGGTCCGCTCGAGCTGTTCTACGCCGATCTCTACGCGTCGCGCAAGACCGGATGCCGCGGGCAGCTGGGGATGCCCGGGATTCGCGACCAGCACACCGGTTGCGTCGGCTCGTATCTGATCGAGCGCGACCTGTTCGACTTCATGTTGTTCTCGCTTCCCGACAACGACGCCTGGTCTCACCGCAACGGCCCGCACGCGCAGGTGACCTCGATCGCCGCCGCGGATCGGCAGCTCGAGCGCCTGATGCACGCTGCCGGCGGCGCCGACGCGTTCCTGGAGAACTATGCGGTGATCGTCACCTCCGACCACTCGCAGGCGGCGGTCGAGGAGCGGATCCGCCTCGACCGGGCGTTCGCCGATTTCGATGTTGCGACCCAGAGTGCCGCCCGCTCGGCGGGCGCCGAGGTCGCGCTCAGCCCGGCGCAGCGCGCAGCGATGATCTACGCGCTCGAGCCCGAGCAGCGCGAGCCCGTGGTGCAGCGGTCGCTCGAGGCGGTCGCCGAGCTCGACGGCGTCGACCTGGCGCTGTGGCTGCCCGACCCGTCGGGCGAGGAGGCCGCGATCCGCAGCGGCCGCGGCGAGCTGCGGTTCGCGCCCGGCGGCGAGCTGATCGACGGCCGGGGCGGGAGCTGGAGCGTCACGGGCGACCTGGCCACGATCCGGGCCGAGGTCCAGGACGGCCGGCTGCTGTGCACCGAGTACCCCGACGCGCTGGCACGTGCGTGGTCGGCGCTGAAGTGCCCTACGGCCGGCGACGTGCTGCTGTCGGCCGCACCCGGCTACGAGTTCGTCGATTGGGGCGGCGCCGACCATGTGGGCGGCGGCAGCCACGGGTCGATGCACCGCTCGGACTCGCTGGGCGCGCTGATGTGGTGCGGCACCGGCCCGGACTCCCGCGACGCCCGCGAACAGTGGTCGCTGCGCGACATCGCGCCGATGATCCGTGATCATTTCCCGGCCGGATTAGGAGCCGGTTAGCCGGGCGCCGGGAGCGCAGGTGACCCGTCGCCGCGGAGGTAGATTGGCGATATGCCCGAAGAGTTGACGACGACCGCGACGGCGGCGCTGCCGATTCATGCGCGCGTGCGCGACGGCGTGCGCCACCCGCACAACTGGTGGCAGCTCGGGCGATTCGCAGCCGTCGGAGCCAGCGGATACCTGGTCAACCTCGCGATGTTCGCCATTTGCGTGCATGGGCTGGGGATCGACTATCGGCTCTCGGCAGTGATCGCCTACGTAGTCTCGGTCGTCAACAACTTCTGGTTGAACCGGCACTGGACATTCAGTGCGAAGCACGAGCACCCGATGTTCCAGGCCCTACGCTTCTTCGCCGTGTCGCTGATCACGTTCGGATTCACATACGTGGTGCTGATCACGCTGGTCGGTGACGCCGGAATGCCGAAGGTGGTCGCCCAGGCGATCGCCATCGTTGCCGGTACACCGCTTTCATTCATCGGGCAGAAGCTTTGGAGCTTCAAGGCGTAGGGCACCTCTCTCCGCGGACACTCCTCGCCGCGCTCGCGGCGCTCGCGCTGGCGGCACTGACGCTGTTCGCCGGCCAGGCGCGCGCGGCCGGCACCGCTCAAAGCACCAGCGGGGCGTCGACCAGCGCGACGGTCACCACGACCACGACCGTCGACCCCAACACGCCGGTGCTGGTGACGTCCAAGAACAAGTCGCCGCCCGGCTACCGGCTGACCGCCGCCAACGTCGAGCGGATCGCGGCCGACTCGCCGAAGATCATCGCCGAGCTCAAGCGTCACCCCAGGGCGACCCCGTACGAGTACACCAAGGGTCCGGGGCGCTGGCAGGTGAGCTGGTTCTCGGCGGGCGCCAAGCAGACCGAGCTCGCCCAGGTGTACGTGGACGACTACACCGGCAAGGTCACCGAGGCCTGGACGGGCTTCCAGGTCGCCTGGACGATGGCCCGCGGCTACCCGGGTGCGTTCGGGCGCCGCGTCAACTCGTGGTACGTGTGGATCCCGCTGTGCATCCTGTTCGTGGCGCCGTTCTTGCCCTGGCGGCGCCGGCCGTCGCTGCTGCACCTCGACCTGCTGGTGCTGCTCGCATTCTCGATCTCGCTGGCGTTCTTCAACCACGCGCTGATCGGGATCTCGGTGCCGCTGGCGTATCCGTTCCTGCTGTACCTGCTGGTGCGGATGCTGCTGCTGGCGTTCGGGCGCGGCCGCCCGCGCGAGCCGCTGCGCCTGATCGTGCCCGTGTCGTGGCTGGCGATCGCGACGATCTTCCTCGTCGGCTTCCGGGTCGGGCTCAACGTGACCGACTCCAACGTGATCGACGTCGGCTACGCCGGGGTGATCGGAGCCGACAAGCTGATCCACGGTCAGCACCTCTACGGCCACTGGCCCAAGGACAACCCCAGCGGCGATACGTACGCGCCCGTGAACTACTACGCCTACGTGCCCGCCAAGGCGATCTTCGGCTGGAGCGGCACCTGGGACGACCTGCCCGCGGCCCACGCGGCGGCGATCGCGTTCGACCTGCTCACGCTGCTGGGGCTGTACTTCCTCGGGCGGCGGATCCGCGGCCCCACGCTCGGCGTGGTGCTCGCCTACGCGTGGGCGGCGTACCCGTTCACGATCTACGTGCTCAACTCGAACAGCAACGACTCACTGGTGGCGATGCTGGTGGTGATGTCGCTGCTGGTGACCACCTCGGCGCCAGGGCGGGGGATAGCCGCGGCCCTAGCCGGGTTTACGAAGTTCGCGCCGCTGGCGCTGGCGCCGCTGCTGTTTCGCGGGGCCGGGCCGTGGCCGCGCAAGCGAACCGTGCTGGCATCGGCGATCGCGTTCGCGCTGACGGCGGTGGTGGTGATGCTCCCGGTGCTGCTCGGGCACAACCTGCACGCGTTCTGGCGCGACTCGGTCTCCTACCAGGCCAGCCGCGGGTCGCCGTTCTCGGTCTGGGGGCTGTGGGGCGGCCTGAACTTCGAGCAGCATCTGGTCCAGGGCGCCGCAGTGGGTCTGGCACTGGCGATGGCGTTCGTGCCGCGCCGGCGCGACATCGTGGTGGTCGCCGCGCTGGGCGCGGCGATCCTGATCGCGCTCCAGCTCGGGATCACGCACTGGTTCTACCTGTACATCGTGTGGTTCTTCCCGCTGGTGATGGTCGCGCTGCTGGGCGCCTACCCGGAGCGCGTCGGCGCGCTGACAGCGGCTCGCACGACCGACCTGGCCGAGCCGGCGCCAGCGCCGATCCCGGTCGCCTCTGATCAAGCCCGGTAGCGGGCTCGAGCACCTGCTCGATCGAGGCCGCGCGCATCGGCTCGTCGGCCCGGATCAGCACTCCGTTCAGCCATGGGTCCTCGGTCGAGGTCTCGAAGCGGACCGGCATCTTGGTGACCATCGCCTCGACGGCCTGCTCGCGCTTGACGCCGATCACCCCCCCGCGGGGCCCGGTCATGCCGACGTCGGTGATGTACGCGGTCCCGCCCGGGAGGATCCGGGCGTCGGCGGTGGGGATATGGGTGTGGGTGCCGACGACCGCGGTCACCTTTCCGTCGAGGTGCCATCCCATCCCGACCTTCTCGCTGGTGGCCTCGGCGTGCATATCGACGAGCACGTGGTCGACCTTGTCGCGCAGCGCATGTAGCACCGCGTCGGCTTCGCTGAATGCCGGCCTGCCTGCGTTCATGAACAGGTTGCCCGACAGCGACACCACTCCCAGCCGCACTCCGTCGTGGGCGACCACGCACCAGCCGTGCCCCGGCTGGCTGCGCAGGAAGTTGGCGGGGCGCAGGATCCGGTCCTCCTCGTCGAGGTAGGGATAGACCTCGCGGTGGCGGTAGGTGTGGTTGCCGAGCGTGATCACGTCGACGCCGTTGGCCAGCAGATCCCGGGCGATCTTCGGCGTGATCCCGATGCCGCCCGCGGCGTTCTCGCCGTTGACCACGACGAAGTCGGGGGTCAGGCGCTCGCGGAGGACGGGCAGCAGCGCCAACAGCGTGCGCCGCCCGATCCCGCCGACGATGTCGCCGACGAACAGGATGCTGGTCTGGTTGGACATCCTCTGCTGGCGCATACTTCCATGTGAATGAGTCCAAGGCTTCCCAGGCGGACGCGTGGCGAGCCGGTCTCTCCACCCGAGCAAGGCGCGCAACGGCTGGGCCGGGATCAGGAGGGTCACTCAGAGCCCGCCGAGCCAGAGGCGGCTGAGTTCGCGACCGGCACCGACGAGCACGAGTACGAGCCCACCGGCGAGCTCGACGACTCACGGCACGCCACCGAGCCCCCGGATCCGGGCTCCGCCGAGCCGGTGACCGCGGCCGCGCCACCGGTCCCACCGGTGGTGGTGCCGCGTTGGATCCAGCTGGTCGTGCTGCCCCTGGCGCTGCTGGGGTTGTGGGCGCTGGCCCGCGCCGCCGGCTCAGTGGTGCTGATCCTGATGGTTGCGTCGGTCGCCGCACTCGTGCTCAACCCGCTGGTGCGGATGCTCGAGCGCGTCCGCGTCCCGCGAGGGCTGGCGATCCTCGCCGTCTACGTGGGCGGCGTCGCCGCGCTGGTCGGCATCGGGCTGCTGCTGTCAGACCCGATCAGCACCCAGATCTCGAAGTTCCAGGACGATGTCCCGCATCTGGTCAAGCAGGCCAACAAGGACCTGGTGGCGCTGCAGAACTGGCTGAACGACCGGGGCATCAACGTCCACATCCAGCGGCAGGGTCAGACCGCGCTACAGACGCTGCAGAAGGACATCCTCAAGCGCTCCAGCGACATCCTCTCGTTCTCGCGCGACCTGCTCCAGCAACTCGTGACGCTCGGCTTCGACCTGGTGCTGACGCTGGTGCTGTCGATCTACATGCTGGCCTACGGCAAGCAGATCGGCGACCTGGCGCGACGGATCGTGCCCGACGGCAACGGCACACCCGAGGACGACTACCCACTGCTGATCCAACGCGCGGTGTTCGGCTATGTCCGCGGCCAGGTCCTGTTCAGCCTGATCATGGGCGCCAGCGCGGCGCTGGTGCTGACGATCCTCGGCGTGATCGGGATCTTCCCCGAAGGCGAGCGACTCGGCGTGTTCTTCGGCGCTTTCTACGGGCTGATGGAGTTCATCCCGTACATCGGGCCGATTATCGGCCCGATCCCGGCGATCCTCGTGGCGCTGTTCAACAGCCCGATCAGCGCCGTCTGGGTGACCGCCGTGTTCATCTTGCTGCAGCAGCTCGAGGGCCACTTCGTCGCCCCGCAGGTGTTCCGGCTGTCGCTGCGCATCAATCCGATCCTGATCATCCTGTCGCTGCTGATCGGCTTCGAGCTGTACGGGATCATCGGTTCGCTGGTGGCGCTGCCGATCGCCGCGATCATCCGCCAGACGGTGGTGTACCTGCGCCGCCACCTGGTGCTCGAGCCGTGGACGATGAATCCGGTGGGCGAGCCGCCGCTGGTGCTCGAATCCGAGTCCAAGCCCGAGCCCGAGCGTTGCCCCGACTGCGGCGCGCCGTCGGCCTCCGGCGACGCGTTCTGCCGCTCCTGCGGCGCCTCGCTGCAGCCGCCTGTGCGCACCCCCGGGTGAGCGGAGGCCGGGGGCGCAACCAATAGCCTTGGGCGCCTTGTCGACGAGCACCACATCCGACGCCACGCTCACCGTCCGCGACGTCAGCAAGCGCTTCGGCGCGCGAACCGCGCTCGCGCCGGTCAGCTTCGAGCTAGCCCCGGGTCAGCGGGTAGGGATCATCGGCCCCAACGGCGCCGGCAAGACGACGTTGCTGTCGATTCTCGCCGGGGTGTCACAGCCGAGCGCCGGGGAGGTGATCCAGCCGGCCGGCAAGATCGGTTGGGTTCCTCAGCAGCCGGCGCAGTACTCCAAGCTCTCGGTCGCCGAGAACCTGCGGCTGTTCGCTCGCCTGGAGAAGGTGAAAGACCCCGAGGCGTCGGTGGAGCGGATGCTGCGCGAGACCGACCTCGCGGATCGGGCCGGCGACGAGATCGGCGAGCTCTCGGGCGGCAACCAGCAGCGCGTCAACATCGCGATCGGGCTGCTGTGCGAGCCGGCGGTGCTGCTGCTCGACGAGCCGTCGGCCTCGCTTGACCCGCGCCAGCGCGAGCGCCTGTGGGAGTTCATCGGCGGGCTCGCCGCCGACGGCACCACGGTCGTGTTCTCGACCCACAACGTCGCCGAGGCCGAGCGCTACGGCGACCGCCTGCTGGTCCTGGTCGACGGCGAGCTGCTGTTCGGGGGTACGCCGGGCGAGCTCGAGCAGGCGGTGGGCGGGCAGTCGCGAGATTTCGAGGCCGCGTTCGTCCGCTTCCTTCACGCCCACGGGCACTAGTGGTTCCCGGCGGAGCCCCCTGACGCCGGGTCGTCCCGATGCGCTGGCTGTTCGTCAAGGACCTGCAGATCCTCAAGCGGTCGCCGCTGCTGGTCGCGCTGCTGGTGATCTACCCGATCGCGATCGCGCTGATGATCGGGTTTGCGATCTCCAGCCCGCCCGGGAAGCCGACAGTGGCGATCCTCGACGAGGTGCCGCCCGGCAAGGGCACGATCAACTTCGGCAGCCAGCAGATCAACGTCTCGACGCTGGCCAGTCAGCTGTATGAGTCGATCAAGCCGCTCCGAGTGAACTCCCGCGACGAGGCGATCTCGAAGGTGCGTTCGGGCGCCGCCGCGGCCGCGCTGATCGTGCCGGCCGACATCACGCGACAGATCCAGAGCCTGGTCACCCAGGGGGTCGGCACGCCCACCGTCGAGCTGATCCTGAACTCCAAGGACCCGCTCGAGCGCCAGTTCGCGCAGCAGACGATCAACGCGCGCGTCAACGACGTCGAGCAAGCCGTCTCCAAGCAGGTGCTGCGGGTCGCGGTCGGCGATCTGCGTCAGGTGCTCAACGGCGGCCAGCTCCGGTTCCTCGGCCAGAACGTGTCGCTGCTGGGCCTGCGCGACTCGCGGGCGATCGTCGAGGGAACGATCACCGCGCTGCCCAAGGACTCGCAGCTGCGCCCGGCGCTGGCGCAGGTCGCCGACTTCGCCACGCTGGCCATCCAGGGCCTCGGCTTCGCCTCGCCGGTGCTCGGCTCGATCGGCAAGCCGCTGACGGTGACGACGACCCAGCTGTCCGGCAACACCACGCCCACCGATGCCTACGCCGCGGCGATCGCGGTGGTCGTGTCGCTGATGTTCGTGACGTTGCTGCTCGCTTCCGGGCTGCTCGCGGTCGAGCGCTCGGAGAACGCCTACTCGCGACTGGTGCGGGGGCTGGTGTCGCCGCTGGGCGTGCTGTCGGAGAAGGTGACGCTGTCGGCCGCCTGCGCCGGGCTGGTGACGCTGGCGATGGCGATGTTCGTGTCGCTGTTCGTCCACCTGGAGTGGGCCCGGTTTCCGTTGTGGGTGGTCGCGCTGGCGCTGGCGGGTCTGGCGTTCGGCGCGCTGGGGGTCGCGATCGGCGCGTTCGCGCGCGAGGTCAGCACCGCATCGCTGATGGCGTTCCTGCTGTCGCTGCCGATCGCGTTCGTGGCGCTGGTCCCCGCCAATGCGGTCTCGGGCGGCGTCAAGACCGTGCTCGACGTGGTCTCGTTCGTGTTCCCGTTCAAGGCCGCGCGGCAGGCCGTCGGCAACGCGTTCAGCGGGACCGAGCCCGCGATCGCCGGGCCGTTGCTGCACCTGGCGGTACTGACCGTGGTGTTCGCCGCGCTCGCGCGGCTGGCGATGCGCCGGTTCGCGCAGCGCTAGCGGCAGCGACTAGGGAGGCCCACTAGCGGCTGGCGACGGTGCGCCGGAACATCACCGCGCAGATGACGGCCACGATCAGCGCGATCACCGGGATCGTCGCGCTGATCACGCCGATCACCGCGAGCACCAGCGTGACGACGCCGATGGCGCCGGCCGCGCCGCCGGCCACGACCAGCCGGTAGGCACGCTGCTCACGCGCCCGCCGCGGGGTGTAGCTGCCGCGCTTCTGAAGATCTGCCACGCACTGAGGGTATCGCGGCGGTGCCCCGATCACTAGTGGATTAGGCTTACGCCGCCGATGGCGGACCCAGACAGCCACATCCTGCTGCTCTACGACTACGTCGAGGACATGCTCGAGCGGCGCGGACCGCACCGCGCCGCGCATCTGGAGAAGGTCACCCGGCAGCGCGAGGCCGGCAACCTGGTGATGGCCGGCGCGCTCGGCGACCCGCCGATCGGAGGGGCGCTGGTTTTCAGGGGCGTCGACCCCGAGCACGTCGAGGAGTTCGTGCGCGAGGACCCGTACGTGAAGGCGGGGCTGGTGACCGCCTGGCGCGCCCAGCCCTGGCGGCTCGTCTGAGTCTCCGACCGCTCGCCGCCCAGCGGGCCCGTCGGCGACCCGGCGGTATGCTCGGTTTCACTGATGCCCTTCCCGCAGACCCGCCTTCGCCGGCTGCGCGCCACGCGCGCGTTGCGCGGACTGGTCCGGGAGACCCACCTGTCTCCCGCGGACTTCGTGTATCCGATGTTCGTGGCCCACGGGATCGACCGGCGCGAGCCGATCGAGGCGATGCCCGGAGTGGACCGCCTGTCGATCGCCCACGCGGTCGCCGAGGCGGGCGAGGCGGCCGAGCTCGGGATTCCCGCGGTGCTGCTGTTCGGGCTCCCCGCCGCCAAGGACGAGGAGGGCTCGGGCGCGTGGGACGACGAGGGAATCGTGCAGCTGGCCACGCGAGCGATCAAGGAGGCCCATCCGGACCTGCTGGTGATCGCCGACCTGTGCCTGTGCGAGTACACCAGCCACGGCCACTGCGGCGTGGTCCGCGCCGATGGGGTGATCGACAACGACGCCACGCTGGAGCTGCTGTCGCGGGCCGCCACCTCGCAGGCCCGCGCGGGCGCGGACGTGATCGCTCCCAGCGACATGATGGACGGGCGGGTCGGCGCGATCCGGGCGGCGCTCGATGACGACGACCACGTCGACACTCCGATCATGGCCTACTCGGCGAAGTTCGCCTCCGCCTTCTACGGCCCGTTCCGCGAGGCCGCCGACTCGGCGCCCGCGTTCGGCGACCGCCGCAGCTATCAGATGGATCCGGCCAACGGCGACGAGGCCGTGCGCGAGACGCGGCTCGACGTCGAGGAGGGTGCCGACATCGTGATGGTCAAGCCGGCGCTTCCCTACCTCGACCTGATCCACCGGGTCAAGACCGAGACGTCGATGCCGGTGGCCGCCTACAACGTCAGCGGCGAGTACGCGATGGTCAAGGCCGCCGCCGCGGCCGGCTACCTGGACGAGCGCGCGACCGTGCTCGAGACGCTGACCTGCATCCGGCGAGCCGGCGCCGACATCGTGATCACCTACCACGCAAAGGACGCCGCCCGATGGCTTCGATGAGCTCCTCCTACGGACCGAAGCTGCGTAGCCGCAAGCACGGCGCCGCGGTCCCGCTCGACGAGCTCGATAAGCGCCTGCTCAACCTGATGCAGGGCTCGTTCCCGCTCGCCCCCCGGCCATACGCGCACGTCGCAGCGAAGGCCGAGATCACCGAGGAGGAGGTGATCGAGCGCGTCGACGCACTGCTCCAGCAGCGGATCATCCGCCAGGTCACGCCGATCTTCGACACTCGCGCGCTCGGTTACTCGTCGATGCTGGTTGCCGCCAAGGTCGACCCCGAGAACCCGTGGCGCGCGGCCAAGGTGATCAACGAGCACCCGGGCGTTTCGCACAACTACCTGCGCAACCACGACTTCAATATCTGGTTCACGATCGCCACCGAGCCGGACTCGCCCCTCGGGCTGGATCGCACGCTCGAGGTGCTCGCCGAGATCGCCGGAGCCGAGTCGATCCGCCAGCTACCGACGTTGAAGCTGTTCAAGATCCGCATGGATCTCGAGATGGAGGGAGGCACCGAAGCCTTGGCCAAGGCGGTCGAGGCGGCGCCGCCAGCCGAGATCGAGCGCCAGCCCTACGACGAGCGCGACATCGCGGTGATCCGCGCGCTCCAGGGAGACATGGCGATCGTCCCCGAGCCCTACGCGCCAGCCGCCGAGCAGCTCGGGATGACCCAGGATCAGCTGCTCGAGCACCTCGAGGGAATGCAGGAGCGCAGGCTGCTGCGCCGGGTGGCGGCGATCCTGTTTCACCGGCGCGCGGGGTTCAGCGCCAACGGGATGGGCGTATGGAAGGTGCCCGACGAGCAGATCATGGCGCTCGGCCCGCAGATGGCGGCGTTCCGCGGCATCTCGCACTGCTACCAGCGGCCCACCTACCGCGACTGGCCCTACTCGATTTTCACGATGGCCCACGGGCGCTCCAAGGAGGAGTGCGACGCGATCCTCGACTCGATCGCGGAGTCGACCGGGGTGCAGGAGCGCGCGACGCTGTACTCCTCGACGGAGTTCAAGAAGATCCGGCTGCTGTACTTCACCGAGGACTACCGGGCCTGGGAACGCAAGCACGCCGGCGTGTGAGCCGATCCGCGGACCTGTACCGCCGGGCGCAGGCGGTGCTCCCCGGCGGGGTCAACTCGCCGGTGCGCGCGATGGGGTCGATCGGGCGCGACCCGATCTTCATCGCGTCCGGTAACGGGCCACTGATCTTCGATGCCGACGGCAACGAGTACATCGACTGGGTCTCCTCCTGGGGGCCGTTGATCCTCGGCCACGCGAACCCTCAGGTCGTGCGCGCGGCGTGCGACGCGGCCGCGCGCGGCACCAGCTTCGGCGCCCCCACCGAGGGCGAGGTGGAGCTGGCCGAGGAGGTGGCGCGGCGGATCCCGTCGGTCGAGATGCTGCGGATGACGTCGTCGGGAACCGAGGCGACGATGAGCGTGATCCGCCTGGCACGGGCGGTCACCGGGCGCGAGCGGATCCTGAAATTCGCCGGCGCCTACCACGGCCACGTCGACGGCCTGCTCGCGCAGAGCGGATCGGGACTCGCCACGCAGGGGATCCCGGCCAGCCCCGGCGTCACCGAGGCCTCCGCGGCGGCGACCGTGATCGTGCCCTGGAACGACCGCGAGGCGCTGATCGAGGCGACCGAGCGTCACCAGCTAGCGGCGATCCTGGCCGAGCCGGTGCCGGCCAACATGGGCGTGGTGCCGCCCACCCCTGGGTTCCTCGAGCTGATGGCCGAGCGCTCTAGGCGGACAGGGGCACTGCTGGTGTTCGACGAGGTGATCAGCGGCTTCCGTGTCGCCCGCGGCGGCGCCCAGGAGCGCTACGGGGTCATGCCCGACCTGTCGATCCTGGGCAAGGTCGTCGGCGGGGGCTTCCCGGCGGCGGCGTACGGCGGGCGCCGAGAGCTGATGCAGCGGATCGCGCCGGCGGGCGACGTGTACCAGGCGGGCACGTTGTCGGGCAACCCGGTCGCGGTGGCGGCAGCGCTGGCGACGCTGGCTCAGCTCGACGTGGACGCGTATGCGAGGCTCGCGCGCACGACCGAGGCCCTCGCCAATGGCCTGCGCGACGCTGCAGCCGACGCGGACACGGCGGTGCAGGTCCAGCAGGTCCCGGGGTTGTTGACCGTGTTCTTCTCGCGGGCGCCCGTGCTGGACTACGCTGGCGCAGCGGCCTGTGATCTGGACGCGTACGGCGCCTGGTGCCGCGGCCTGCTGGAGCGCGGGGTGTATCCGCCGGCATCGCAGTTCGAGGCATGGTTTCCTTCGCTCGTGCACGGTGAAGCGGAGATCGAGCGAACTGTGACCGCCGCGGCGGCCGCGTTCGCCGAAAGCCAATGAACGACGACTTCCTCGACGCCCTGCTGGGGCAGGGTGGAGTCCTCGCCGAGCTCGTCGAGTTCGAGTCCTCCACCACTGCGCCTGAGGACCGCGCCCCGGGACCCGCGCAGATGGCCGCCGCTGGCCCGCGCGCTGCTGGTCGGGAGCACGCCTATGAGCTGTTGCTCGAGATGATCTTCGAGGGGTCCTGCCTGCACTACGGCCGGCCCCGTCTGGTGCGCCCCGAGAACCCCGAGCTGGCCTTGCTGCTCGGAGACCAGCTGTACGCGCTCGGGCTCTCGCGCCTGGCCGCGCTGGGTGACCTCGACGCGGTGGCCGAGCTGGCCGACCTGATCTCGTTGGTCGCGCAGGCTCAGGCCGACGGCGATGTCGAGCTCGCCGAGGCCGTCTGGGAGGCGGGCGCGACAGCTGTCGGCTGGGGTCCGAGCGAGCCCCTGACCCGCGCCAAGGCGCTGGCGCGCGCCCACGATCCAACCGCGGTCGCGGAGCTGCGGACGGCGGCGGAGGCCCGCCGCAGGTCGCGCTTGTAACGCACGCCTCAAACCCGCTTGTGACTTGAGTATCGAGGGGCTTGTGACAGGTGTAACTAGCCGCGAAGCGGGGCGCTCGGGCGCTCGACATCGCGCGCTCGCTAGTCGGTACGCTGTCGGAAGACGTCCCCTTTAGGTAGCCGTAAGCAGGAAGGCGCACGTGCCAGATCGACACAAAAAGGCAAAGTCCAAGTACACGATCGATCGGGACATGCCGGGCGCCTTCGAGGGCGAGACCGTCACCCGCCGGCGCTTCATGAACCTCACCGCGCAGGGCGCCGGAGCCGTCGCCGTGCTCACGTTCACGCTGCCGGCGCTCGGCTTCGCGCTCGCGCCCGTGTTCCACCAGACCGCGTTTGAGTGGCAGGTGATCGGGAAGCCGAGCGACTTCCCCAACGACAACTACGTCACCAAGGTGATCGTGCTCGTGCCCGGCATCGGCGAGGCGGGCAACTCGATCGCCTACGTGCGCTCGCGCAACCCGGCGATCGATAAGGAGCCGGAGGACCAGTACAACCACTTCGTTGCGCTGTCGTCGCGCTGCATGCACCTCGGCTGCCCGGTGCGCTGGGTAAGCGCCGCCGAGCGCTTCATCTGCCCGTGCCACGGCGGCGTCTACGACATCCGCGGGATGGTCGCCAGCGGTCCACCGGTGCGTCCGCTGGACCGCTTCTACACCCGCCTGAACAAAACCACCGGGCTGGTCGAGCTCGGACCGCGCTACTCGGTCAACTCCGAGTTGCACCGCTTCTCGCCCCGGGACCCCGCCCAGCCGCTCGACGGAATCGGCCAGTACCTCTATCCGAAGCGCTTTTCGACCCCCCAGCGCCCCTAGTGTCCCGTTTGGAAAGCTCGCGCGCATTCGAGACACCCCTGGCGGCGCTTGGCTTCGTCCCGCCACCGGCTTCGCCGGCGGCGCCGGCCTCGCGTAGCTCCGCTACGCCACGGCTCCTGCGTCCTCGCCACGCATCCACCAGCGGCACCTCTCGGTGCCCACGAACCCCCCAAACGCGACACTAGCCCATGCCCAAGCTCCCAGCACCGCCGCTGCCCAAGGTCCTGCAGCCGAAGCCCAAGCGGCCGGGGGAGAACGGCGAGAAGCTGACTCCGGTCGAGGCCGGCGTCACCGTCGTCGACTGGCTCGACGAGCGCACCACGTTGTCGCCGGGAATCAGGTGGCTCCTGTTCCGGAAGGTCCCCCGTGGCCTGAACTTCGCCCAGACGCTCGGCTCGGCGACGCTGTTTGCCTTCCTCAACCAGGCGGTCACCGGCGTGTTCCTGGCGATGTACTACCGGCCGGACGCCTACGGGGGCGCGTACGAGTCGGTGCGCTACCTGACCGACGACGTATTCCTCGGCGGCTTCGTGCGCGGCATGCACAAGTGGGGCGCCTCGGTGATGATCATCCTGATCTTCCTGCACATGGCGCGCGTGTTCTTCTACGGCGCCTACAAGTATCCGCGCGAGCTGAACTGGATCATCGGCGTCGTGCTGCTGATCCTGACGCTGGCGATGGGCTTCACCGGCTACCTGCTGCCGTTCGACCAGCGGTCCTACTGGGCCACGATCGTGGGCGTCAACATCAACGGCACCGGGCCGTTCATCGGCCCGTTCCTGTCGGACTTCCTGAGAGGCGGGCCAGAGTTCGGCGCGACGACCTTGTCGCGGTTCTATGCGATCCACATGCTGCTGATCCCCGGGCTCATCATCGCGCTGATCGGCGCGCACCTGTACCTGGTGACCAAGCTCGGGATCACGGCGCCGCCGTGGCTGAAGGCCGAGACCGAGCCTGAGGTCGTGCCGGAGGCCGAGGTCTGATGAGGTCCGGCGCGTGAACCAGGCCGAGAAGGAGGCATATCTCCGCGAATACGCGATCCTGAAGAACGAGGGCGAGCCGTTCTTCCCGTACTCGGTCGCCAAGGACTCGCTAATGGCGATGATCGTGATCCTGCTGATCGCGTTCCTGTCGCTGCTGTTCGGCGCGGAGCTCGGACCGAAGGCGGATCCGACCACGACCACATACGTGCCGCGTCCGGACTGGTACTTCTTCTTCCTGTTCGAGGTCCTCCGGGTGATGAAGAACGTCCCGGAGTTCACCCCGATGGCGACGATCGGGGTGCCGACGATCTGCATGATTCTGCTGTTCCTCCTGCCGTTCTACGACCGTGGCCCCGAGCGTCGGATCGAGCGCCGCCCGGTGGCGCTCGTGGCTGGCGTGACCACGATGGTGGCCATCGCCTACCTCACCTACAGCGGCGCCAACACCGGCTCGCCGAACTCGGTCGACATGAAGCCACCGGCGGGGCTAACCGCGTCCCAGATCGCCACCTTCAACGCCGGCAAACTCGTCGTCGGGCAGTCCGGCTGTCTGGCCTGCCACGTGATCGGCGACAACGGCAACAACGGCCCCGGCCCGCCGCTCACTCACATCGGGTCCAAGCTCCCGCCGGGCGGGATCGCGTCGACGCTGCGCAACCCGACCGCGCCGATGCCGTCGTTCAAGGCGCTGGCCCAGCAAGACCCGAAGAAATTCCAGAACCTCGTCGGCTTCCTCTCCGAACTGCAGTAGGCCTGCGAGCTGAGGATCTCGTGTCCGGGAGCGCACCTTCCGCCCCGGGTGGGGCGCCAGGCATCCTCGAGGAAGCCCAGGTGCGGGCGATGTTCGACCGCATCTCCGGCGTCTACGACCGGATGAACTCGGTGATGACCGCGGGGCTGCACCACCAGTGGCGCCGGCGCGCCGCGCAGCTCGCGGCGCTCGGTCCGGGCGGCCGGGCGCTCGACGTTGCCACCGGAACCGGAGATCTGGCGATCGAGCTCGCCGAACGGGTCAGCCCCGGCGGCGAGATCGTGGCCACCGACTTCTCCGAGCGGATGCTCGACCATGCCCGCGCCAAGCTGAACTCCCGGTCGCTCGGCCCTGGGACGCGGATCGTGGTCCGCAGCGCCAATGCGCTCGCGCTCCCGTTCGAGGACGGCGAGTTCGACGCGGCCACGGTCGGCTTCGGCGCGCGCAACTTCTCCGATCTGGATCTGGGCCTGCGCGAGATGGCTCGCGTCGTCCGGCCCGGCGGAAGGGTGGTCGTGCTCGAGATCACCACTCCCCAGCGCCCGCCGCTGTCGATCTTCTTCGAGCTGTGGTTCGATCGCGCGGTGCCGGCGATCGGCCGGCTCGCGGGCGACGCCCAGGCCTACAACTATCTTCCGAGCTCCGCGAGGCGATTCCCGGGCCCCGAACAGCTGGCGGCGGCAATGGCCGATTCCGGCATGCAGGACATCCACTACCTGGTCACCGCGGGCGGGATCATCGCGCTGCACGTGGGGGTGGTCCGATGACGACCGAGGCGGTCCAGGCGGTAGTCGACATCGGCGGCGCCGCCGTCGGTCGGCTGATGGATCGGGTCGAGCAGCGGATGGCCGAGCTGGCCACGGGGCACGGACCGGTGCTGGCTCGGTTTGCGGGCGAGACGATCGCCGCCGGCGGCAAGCGGTTGCGCCCATTGCTCGTGTGCGTGGCCGCCGGCGTGCCGCCGCCCGAGAGTCAGGGGCTCGTGCGGGCCGCGGTCGCCGTCGAACTAGTCCACGGCGCGACCCTGGTCCACGACGACGTGCTGGACGGCTCGCCGATGCGCCGGGGCCGGCCGACGGTGGTCGCGGCCGGCGGTCGCCAGGTGGCCACCGCCACCGGGGACCTCCTGTTCTCCAGGGCGTTTGCCGAGCTCGCGGAGGGCCGGTCGGTGGCCGCCGTCAAGACGCTGTCGCGCGCCAGCTCGGAGCTCGCCGAGGGCGAGCTGATGCAGCGGGCCGATGCCTGGAACGTCGAGGTCGACGTCGATCGCTACCTCGAGCGCTGCCGGCTGAAGACCGCGGTCCTGTTCCGTGCCGCCTGCGAGCTGGGCGCGCTGGAGGGCGGCGGCGAGTTCGAGTCGATGGGCTTGTTCGGCGAGCAGATCGGCCTCGCCTTCCAGATCCTCGACGACGTGCTCGATGTCTCGGGCCCGCCCGAGCGCACCGGCAAGCCGCGCGGAGCCGACCTGCTCGACGGCACCGTGACGCTGCCGCTGATCGTCGCCCGAGAGCGCGACCCGGCGCTGAACACGCTCGACGTCCGCGCAGTCCGTACCCCCGCCGACGCCGCCGGCGTGTGCGAGCGGATCGCGGCCACGGGCGCGCTCGAGACCGCGAGGTCCCGCGCGCTAGAGCTCGTCGAGGAGGCCAAGCGCGAGCTACCGGGCCTGCCCGAGCGCCAGCGCACAGCGCTCGAGCTCGTCGCCGAGGGCGTCGTCGAGCGCTATAGCTAAGAAACAGCTTGGGGGCCCAACTTGGGCGGCCACGTGGCCGCCAAAGTCACCCCTTAGAAGTCTTCGGGAAGGATGTGGTCGCCGTCGAGCGCGACGATGAAGCGGTCGACCTGATCGGCCATGTTGGCCTGCGCCAGCCGCTGGAGGTCGTCGAGCATGTCGGCAAGACCCGCGTCGAGACGCTCCTCGAGCTCCTCGACCTCCTGCTGGCTGTAGACGCCCTCCTCGCACCAGCGGCAGTTAGGGCAGCTCAGCACCAGCTCCCAACAGTCCCCGGAGGCCTCGTCCCACGTCACGGGCTGTACGAGCTCGGAGCGGCAGTCGGGGCACACGTGCAGGCCGCCGGTGGCAGGGGCACCGTCGTCGTTGAAACGGACGACCTCGATGCTCTTCCCGCTCGGGAGGACGATGCGCCGGACGGAGTGTTTGGGATCCTGGTTCATCGGAGCTTCTCGGATGTCCGTTTCATCGGCGCGCGGAGGCCTGGACTTGAGAGTTCCGCTTAGGTCTTTCGTAAGAAATTCACCCGCCTGGCCACCAGAACAGGCCGGGCGTGCGAACGTTTCGTTAGTCGCTGGTGCGGCCCCGGCGTGGTCGCTAACCTTGCAGGCCCGATCCGGAGGGGAGTAGCCCATGTTCCGCAACCCAACAGCCGATGTCATCGTGGTCCTGGTGATCGTGCTGCTGATCTTTGGTCCCAAGCGTCTGCCGGGGCTTGGAAAGCAGCTCGGCACCGGCTTCCGCGAGTTCAAGGAGTCGATCACGGGAGAGCACAAGGACGACGAGGCGGCCGAGCATCCTGAGCTGACCCAGAACACGACGGCGCCGGCGGCTGCGCCTCCGGTGACGCCCGAGAACCACGACACGGCCGAGGTCGCGTCGCCAGAGCGTCGCTCGTAGCGACGCCGTAGGAACCAGATCGGGTGTCGAAGGTCCTACGACCCATCGCGCACGAAGAACGCCTGAGCGTCATCGACCATCTCGATGAGCTCCGCACGCGGCTGATCATCTGCGGGCTCGCGCTCGTAGTCGCGTTCGGCATCTGCTTCTGGCAGAACCAAGCGCTGCTGAAGGCGCTCAACCGGGCGCTGCCCAACGAGCCCTCGACCAGCCAGAACCACATCTCCGGCACGACCGGAGACCTGGCCAACGAGCGCCGCGGGCTGCAGCAGATGGCCGCCGGCGCCACGGCGCTGGCCAACTCGCCGACCCAGTCGGCGGCCGACCGCCTGGCCGCGCAGCGGATGGCCGCTGGAGCCACCGAGGCCGCCAAGGCGCTGCCGTCGGAGACAGCCAAGAAGCTGCCGATCACGATCGGCGTCGGCGAGCCGTTCACGACGACGCTGACCGTGGCCGCGTATTTCGCGCTGCTGTTCGCGTTACCCGTGCTCCTGTACGAGCTGTACGCGTTTGTGATCCCAGCGCTGAACCCGCGGGAGAAACGGACGGCGATCCCGCTGATGCTGATCGCGCCGATCCTGTTCCTGGGCGGCGTCGTGTTCGGCTACTTCGTCGTGCTCCCGCCGGCGGTGAGATTCCTGCAGGGTTATAACAGCCAGAACTTCGACATCCTCGTCCAGGCCAAGACGTACTACACGTTCCAGATCTTCACGATGGCGGGGATCGGCCTGGCGTTCCAGTTACCCCTCGCGCTCCTCGGCCTGCACCGGATCGGCGTGGTCAACGGTCAAACCCTGACCACGCACTGGCGCTACGCTGTCGTCATCATCGCCGTGATCGCAGCGGCGATGCCGGGGGCCGACCCAGTCACCACGGGACTGGAGATGCTCCCGCTGGTCATCCTGTTCCTGGCAAGTATCGTGATGCTGAAGATCGCCGATCGTCGCGCGGCCGCGCGCGCCGCCGAGGAGGCGTCGTCACCGTTCGGCGACGGCCTCGACCCGACCGCCTAGATGCTCTTCGATCTCCGCAGCCGTGGCCGCCGGCGCACCGTGCAGGTCGTCTACCTGGGCCTCGCGATCATCCTCGGCGGCGGCCTGGTGCTGTTCGGCGTCGGCGCGGGCAACGGCTTCGGCGGGATCCTCAACGCGTTCACCGGCAGCGGTGGCGGAAACAGCCAGAACTCGGTCGTCAGCCAGCAGGAGAAGACCGCGCTGAAGGCGACCCAGCAGCGCCCCAACGACCCCGCCGCGTGGGCCTCGCTGGTGCAGGCTCGCTGGACCGCCGCGACCACCGACGGCTCCAACTACAACAGCAACACGGGGACGTTCACCGCCTCGGGCAAGAAGGAGCTGGCTTCGCTCACCCAGGCCTACCAGCGCTACACGGCGCTGACCAAGAACCCCGACGCCGACACCGCGATCCTCGCGGCCAGGGCGTACGCGAAGGAGAGCAACTACGCCGGCGCGGCAGCGGCCTGGGAGGACGTGAGCGGGGCCAATCCCAACCAGGCGACCGCATACGAATGCCTGGCGTTCAACGCCTACGGCGCAAGCCAGAGCCGCAAGGGCGACCTGGCCTCGGCTAAGGCGCTGACGCTGGTGCCCAAGGCGGGGCAGACGTCGATCAAGCAGGCGTTCACGCAGGCCAAGAGCTCGCCGCAGACCGCCCAGCAGCTCGCGCAGCAGTGCTGACCCCCACGGTCGCCTAGCCCCGGGTAACATCGCCCTCCCCGGGCCGTTAGCTCAACTGGTAGAGCAGGGGACTCTTAATCCCAAGGTTGAAGGTTCGAGTCCTTCACGGCCCACTACAGAAGCCCCGCGCAAGCGGGGTTTTTCATTGGGTGCTTCTGGACGCACCCACCTGGCGCCTGCGACGATTCGGCGGTGCACATCGGTGCAGGCGGATAGATGACGGAGGAGCAGCCGGGCGACGTCGCGATCCGCACCCCGGACCAGCGGTTGCGCGTGTTCGTGAGCTCCACGCTGGGCGAGCTCGCCGACGAGCGGGCCGCGGTCGCCCGTGCCATCTCGGGCCTACGGCTCACGCCGGTGCTGTTCGAGCTCGGTGCCCGGCCGCACCCACCTCGCGAGCTGTATCGGGCCTACCTCGCGCAGTCCGACATCTTCATCGGTCTGTACTGGCAGCGGTACGGCTGGGTCGGGCCGGGGATGGACATCTCGGGGCTTGAGGACGAGCTCCGACTCTCACACTCGATCCCCCGCCTGCTGTACGTCAAGAAACCGGCGCCCGACCGAGAGCCCGGGCTGAGGGCCATGATCGAGGAGCTCCAGACGGAAGGGACCGACTCGTACCGCAGTTTCGGTACGCCGCGGGAGCTCGGACGACTGGTGCGGGACGACCTGGCTCTGCTCCTGAGCGAGCGGTTCGCGGCCGCAAACCCCCGGGCCGATCGCTCGGCATCGACCGCGTGCAACAGCGACCAGCGGGGCCCGCGCTCACTGCCGGTGACATCGACGACGTTGATCGGGCGCGAGCGCAACATTGTCGAGGTCTCGAACCTCCTCGCGAAGCCGGAGGTTCGGCTGGTCACCCTGACCGGTCCCGGGGGAATCGGCAAGACGCGGCTGGCGATCGCCGTCGGCGAGCAACTCGACGATCGCTACCCGCGGGGGACGGAATTCGTAGCGCTCGCGTCCATCGCTGCGCCCGAGCTGGTGCTCCCGCGCATCGCGGCCGCGGTGGGCGTGACGGTCGAGGGAGTGCGCCCGCCCTTGGACGTCCTGGTCGAGCGTTTCGCGGAAACGCCCACCCTGCTCGTGTTGGACAACCTCGAACAGGTCGTTCGCGTTGCGCCCGAGCTCGACCAGCTGCTGGCCCGGTGCTCTGGACTCGAGATTCTCGCCACGAGCCGCACCGTGCTTAGGCTTCGGGCCGAGCGCGAGTACGAGGTCGGCCCGCTGACCGTGCCCGCGTTCTCGGGGCGGGCGCCGATCGACCAGCTCGCCTCGTTGCCCGCCGTCCGGCTGTTCGTCGATCGAGCCCAAGCCGTCCGCTATGACTTCGCGTTGACCGATGCAAACGCGCTCGCGATCGTGGAGATCTGCCGGCGCCTCGATGGCCTGCCACTGGCCATCGAGCTCGCAGCGGCCCGGGCCCGGTTATTGGAACCGGATGCGTTGCTGGCTCGGCTCGGGAGCCGCCTCGACGCGTTGGGCACCGGCCCGGTCGATCTTCCCGAACGTCAACGCACGTTGCGCGCGACCGTCGAATGGAGCGTCGGGCTGCTCGATGACTCCGAGGAGCAGATGCTGGCCACCATGTCGATCTTTGTCGAAGGCTGGACGGTCGAGGCAGCCGTGCACGTCTCCGGTCTCACCGAAGATCGGACGCTCGATCTACTCGACTCTCTCGCCGGGCACAGCCTGGTGAGCGTCGATGCGACCGTTGTCGGGCCGAGGTTCCGCATGCTCGCAGCCATACGGGAGTTGGCCGCCGAGCGGCTTACCGCCCGCGCGGACCTGTCGGACGTCGAGCGGCGCCACGCGGAGTACTTCGGCGCGCTCGTGGAGAACGCCGACTGGACGGCTGAGCGACAGGCCGAGTGGGCCGAGCGATTGCGAACCGAGGAAGGGAACCTCGGGGTCGCCATCCGTTGGTTCTTCACCCATGACATCGCGCCGCTGCCACACATCTTCCTCATCCTCTGCCAGAACCTCTGGCTGTTCTGGCGGATGCGCGATCGCATGCCAGAACGTCGGGCCTGGATCCATGAGCTGCTGCTTCGAGCCGATGCATTGGAGAATCGCGCGCAAGCCGAGTTGTTATTGATCTCGGCCGCTACAGCCGTCGAGATCGGTGACGATGACAGCGCGCAGGCCGCGGTCCAGGGGATCGAGCGAATCGATGGGCGCATCGACGATCCGTATCTCGAGAGCGCGGCGCAGCTGGCCGTCGCTTGGATCCTGCCGATCCGTGATGACTACGATGGCGCGCTGCAGGCCGCGTCGGCAGCCCTCGGTGGCTTCCGCGAACAGAACGAGCCGTTCATGGCGTGGGCGGCTCTGACCGTGGGGCTGCTGGAGATGACGCTCGGCCGACACGACGCGGCGCGTAAGCACCTGATCGAGGCCAACGAGGTCGGCGGCCAGTTCGGCCATAAGTGGCTCGAGTCGGGTGCACGGACGCAGCTCGCCTCGCTGGCCGTGAGGGCGGGCCAACTCGACGAGGCTCGAGCGCAGCTGGTGAAGTCGGTGGCCGCGAGCGGGGACACCGAGCTCAGCACCCAAACCGTGACCTTCTCGCTCGTCGCCTATGCCCAGCTCGCTCTGGTGGAGCGAGATGCGCGGCGGGCCGCGATGGCCTTGGGTGCGGCCGATGGGCTGCGCCAGCGTGCGGGATTGCGTGCGTGGCCGTCGATGCGGCGCGGCGAGGCGGAGCTGGCCACCCAGGTGGCGCAGGAGATCGATCCCGAAGGCTTCAAGGACGCCTTTGCGGCCGGATCCGAGCTCGATCAAGTTGAAGCGGTCGCCCTCGTGCGCGGCGACCGAGTGCCGGAGGTATGACCCTCCTTTGTAGGCTCGGAGCATGGTCGCCAAGTACCGCTCCGTGCTATCGGTCCCGGGCGCGCTTCGCCTGTTCGCCTCGGCGCTCGTCGGCAGGCTCCCGCAGGGGATGTCGTCGCTGGCGATCCTGCTGCTGGTCCGCGGCGCCACCCACTCCTACGCGGCCGCCGGCGCGGCGGTCGGCGCGTTCGCGTTGGCCACGGCCGCCTGCGCGCCGCTTGTGGGCCGGCTGATCGATCGCTTCGGGCGCGCGCGGGTGCTGGTCCCGTTCGCCCTCGCCCAATCGGGCGCGTACGTCGGGTTGGTCGTGGCCACGACCGCCGGAGCCGGCGTACTCGTGCTGGTGGCGCTGTCGGCGCTGGCGGGCACGCTGCTGCCGCCGATCGCCCCGGTCGTCCGCGTGCTGCTGCGCGAGGTGTTCGACGACGTCTCGCTGCGCGACACCGCCTACGCGCTCGACGCGGTGGCCCAGGAGACGATCTGGATCGCCGGCCCGCTGGTGGTCGCGCTGGTGATCGCGCTGACCTCACCGGAGCTCGCGGTGGTCCTGCTCGGGGTCGTCTGCGTCAGCGGCACGCTGCTGTTCGTGAGCTCGCCGCTGGTGCGGCGCTCGGACGCGCCGCGAGCGTTGCCGCGGCGTCGCTCGGCGCTCGCCACCCCGGAGCTGCGGGCGCTGCTCGGACCGGTCGCGCTCACCGGGATGGCGCTCGGCGCGATCGAGGTGGGGCTGCCGTCGCTGGCGATCCACGCCGGCTCGCGCCCCGCGTCGGGGCTGTTGCTCGCATTGTGGAGCGTCGGCAGCATGACCGGCGGGCTGTGGTACGGATCGCGGGTCTGGCGCTCGTCGCTGGTGAGCCGCTACCAACTGCTGCTGGGGCTGGCGGTCGTCTGCACGGCACCGCTGATCGCGGCCCGGACGATCGACGTGGCGATCGTCTGCGCGGTGCTGGCCGGCCTGACCGTCGCTCCGGTGTTCTCCTGTCAGTACGCGCTCGTCGGCCGATCGGTGGCACCGGGCACCGAGACCGAGGCGTTCACCTGGATCTCGGCGGCGCTGATCGGCGGCCTCGCCGCGGGCTCTGCGGTTGGAGGCGCGGTGGTGGGCCCGCTCGGTATCAGCGCGCCGTTTGTGATCGCGTGTGCGACCTCGATGGTCGCGGCGCTGATCGCCGCTAGCGTGCGCGGCGTCGTCCGGGGCTCGCCGCGTCGCGCCGGCTGATCAGCCGGGATCGCCGGCGTGCCACAGCCGGTCGTCCTCCCAGCCGTCGACGATCACCTTGTCGGCGTCGATGCCGCGCGCGTCGGCGAGCTCGGACGCAAGCTTCTGGAGCCGGACGGTGAGCGGGATCTGCGCCACCACCGGGTCAAGGCCCTCGGGCTCCTCGACGGTCGCCACCGTCAGGCCCTCGCTCGCGGCGGTGCCGGCGAGCAACCCGAGCAGCCCGAAGCGATCGTCGCCGGGCTGGATCGCGAGCAGCGCGTCGTCGGACCCGAGCGGGACCGCCGAGCCGTGCAACAGATACTCCGCCTCAAAGCCCTCGGCCGGCAGACGCGCGGCCTCGCGCAGCTTGACCGCTCCCTCGCGCGCCGTGACCGCGGCAGGACCCGCGCCGGCGAGCACGATCAGGCGCCGCGGCGGCGCCGACAGCGCGACCGGCGCCCGCGCGGCAGCCTGGATCCGCGTTGGTAGCGCGCTCAGCTGCCGCTCGTCGAAGCCTGCCTGGCCGAGCGCGGCGCTCAGGCGCGCGAGCACGATCAGGGCCGACAGGTAGCTCGCCGTGTAGGTCTCCGAGCGCTCGGCCTCGACGGTCTGGACCGCCTCCGGCCATCCCCGCCCCCGGCCGGTGATCGAGACCACGCGAGCGCCGGCCGCGAGCGCCCGGGCGCGAGCCCGGCGGGCGAACGCCGTCTCGGTGGTGTGGGAGATGATCACGACTGCGTCGTCGTTTCCCAGCGGGCGGTCGCTCGAGACGAATGTCGCCGACGAGCTCCATCGGGCCTCCCGGTCGCCCGTGCCGAACATCCACGTGCCGAGCTCGGCGGCGTGCTGGCTGGAGCCGGTGCCAACCAGCCATATCCGCCTGGCCGGCTCGATCCGCGCCAGTGCGTCGCCGAGGTCCAGCGCGAGCACCGGCTCGAGCAGCTCGGCCTGCGCGGCGATCGTCTCCGCCAGGGCGGTCATGCCGGCGATTATCCTCCGGTACGAGGCTAGGGGTTCGGGCACCAAACCTTGGGGGTGACGTCTGAGGTTGGCCACGATGTGCGGCCGGCGCTTGGCGCGATGGGTGTTAGCGCTGGCGTCACCTACTGCATCGCGACCGTGGGCGACTTCCCAAGGAGGCTGCGAGCACCGGCGCCTACCCGACTCGCTAGCGGCCCGATTCGCTAACCGGCGATCACGGTAACAGCGACGCGCTGGAGCTGATCGACGACCGCCGCGGCACCTCGGGGCGGCGCGGCGTCGGGCGCAGCCGTGCGGCCTCGTGGCCTCTCAACGGATGCTGACGCAGCCTGAGGCTCCAGGACTCGGAGTAGACGATCCCGTCCACCGGACCGCGCCCCGGCTCGGCGTCCTCGGAGAGTCGCTCCGCGTTGTCGGCGGGGGGCGGCAGGATTGGCCATGGCTGCGGCATGTTGCGCCAGCTCACGTCGTGCCTCGGGCGACGGTGGGCGCCTTCGCCCGACGCCTGCGCACGGGAAACGACCGGAACAGCTGCGCGAGCTTCGGTCGCCGGGCCCGCGTCTCGGTCACCGGCGCCCGCCGGTCCTTGTCCTCGGCGAGGGTCCGGGAGTATTCGATTCCAAGCAGGGAGTGCATCGCGGTCCTTTGTTCGGGAGTACAGGACGCGATGAACAGGATCGGCGACGCCGATCACCAATCGATCACCGCCGCTAACGGGCCGCCCGCCGGCCGTCACCGGCGCTATCGGCCGGTAGCGGCGACCAGCAGCTCGTAGTGGATCGGCTCGCCGGTCGTGGTCACCCGGTGGTGAAAGCGCGAGCGCTCGATCTGCTCGAGCCTGCCAGAGCTCAACAGCTCCGCGACCGCGGTGCGAAACCCGCCGGGCCCGTCGCTCTGCATCCACTGCTCGTCGATCGTGAACACGACCGGAGCGCCGGGCGGCAGTAGGGCCAGCGCCGTCTCCAGCGCCGGAGCGGGAGCGTGCGTTCCGCCGAACGCCCCGGCGGCGACCAGGCCGCCGAGCCCGTGCTCGCCCAGCTGCTCGAGCACCCCCGGGGCCGGATCCGCCAGGTCGCCCACGAGGTAGTCGCGGTACACCCCCGGCCGGTCGCGCAGCGCCGCCTCGCGCCCGGCTGCAAGCGCGTCGAGCCCGACCACGGCCCCGACGCCCAATTCGCGCAGCAGCCCGCCGACCAGCCCGGTGCCGGCGCCGAGGTCCAGCACGGTCAATGCCGCGCGATCAAGCGCCAGCGCGTCCAGCGCGCGGGCCAGGCCCGTCGCCGCCACCTGGGGCGAGCGGCAACCCAGCAACTCCTGCACGACGTGCTCGTAGAGCCCCGGCACGCCGTAGACGCGCGCATAGTCGTGCAGGTGAACGGTCTCATCGGCGGCGTCGCCTTCGGATCCGCCGCGGAGGACCACGTATTCGCCGTCGGCCTCAGGCGGCCCGAGCAGCCGCACCACGCTGACGGGCGAGCTCACGCTCGACAGGCTAGCCGTGCTCGGCCCGAGTCAGCCACCGGGGGATGGCGTCACGACGAGTACGGACCATCGAGATCGCTGACCCGACGCGCAGCGCACGCATCAGCGCCCGGGCGAGCAGCCCCCCACGCACTTGAATGCGAGCTGGCTGCCGCCGAGCCCGTGGACCAACACAACTGGTGCCATGGCCTCGCCGCTGTCTGTGAACGCCAGCCGCACGTTGCCGTGCGCCAGCGAGATACGTCTGCGCTTCATCTCGATTCGCCCTCCTGGGTCGCCCGAGCCACCGGCATCATCACCGTGGACAGGATCCGACGCCGCCGCTCCGGCGTCAGCTCGTTGTCGAGCCCGGCGTCGGCGAGCTGTCCGACGTGCCGGTAGAGCGTGGCCTTGGGGACATCGGGCAGCTCCGCCGCCAGAAGTGACGCCCCTACCGTTGTCGTTCCTCAGCGGGGTGCAGCGGCTCGAGCACGGTCCGGCGGATGTGCTCGTACACGACCGACGTGTTGACGTCGGCGACCTCCGGCCGCTCGGTCAGGCGGTCGATCACGAACGCGTACAGGGCGTTGGTGTCGGGGACCGCGATGTGCAGGCGGAAGTCGTTGGCGCCGGAGACGACGAACACGCCGATCACTTCGGGCAGCTCGACCGCCCAGTTGCGAAACGCCTCGATGTTTTCCCGCGTCGGAGGCCGGATCGTGACCTCGGTCAGCGCCTGCACGGGCCGGCCGAGCGCCTCGAGGTCGATGTCCGCGTGGTACCCGCGGATCACCCCGGTGGCACGCAGCGCGCGGACGCGCTCCAGCGACGTCGACGGGGACACGTGCACGGCGGCCGCCAGATCGCGATTGGTGATCCGTGCATCGTTCTGCAGCTCGCCCACCAGCGACCAGTCCACCGCATCAAGTTCGGAGAAAGTGCTGTGCATCCGTACAGCATACGAATCAAGCGACAAATGTCCACGTCTATGCTCAAATGCCGGGCGATGTCCGGAATCAGTGCACGTTCCGCCCGGCTCGCCGGCGCCGGCGCCCGGTGGGGAGTCCTGCCGCTGCTGTCGGCGTCGGTCTTATGGGGCACGAGCGGGACCGCGCAGGCGCTCGCGCACCTCCACGTCGACCCGCCGCTGGTCGGGGCCGCGCGGTTGCTCTCGGGTGCCGCGGCCCTGGTCGTGATCGCCGCCGCCACGGGGCGGTTGCGCGTGCGCGAGCTGCTCGCGGCCGACCGGCGCCGGTGGCTTCTGACCGCCGGGGTCGCGACCGCGGTCTACCAGGCGGCGTTCTTCGGCGCCGTCGCGCGAGCCGGCGTCGCGCTGGGCACGCTGGTCGCGCTGGGCAGCGCGCCGGCATTCTGCGGGCTGTTCGCGCGGCGGTTCGCCGGAGAGTCGCTGCCGCGCGCCTGGACGCTCAGCACCGCGTGTGCGGTCGCCGGCTGCGCACTGTTGGTGCTCCCGCATGGCGGCAGCGGTGCAGCCGACCTGTTCGGGATCGCCTTGTCGGTCGTCGCCGGCGCCTGCTACGGCGCCTATACGGTGTGCCTGAAGCGGCTGTTGGGAACCGGCGCCGACCCGATCCCGGTGCTGGCCGTCACGGTCGGCATCGGCGCCGTGCTGCTGTCCCCGTTCTTGTTCACCGGCGCCGGCGCCGGCGCGCTGGCGTCGCCGGCGGGGCTGCTGCTGACCGCGTGGCTCGGGTTGGTCGTGACGGCCTGCGCGTACGTGCTATTCGCGCGCGGCCTGGCGCGTGTGCCCGCCCGGACGGCGGGGACGCTGAGCCTGGCCGAACCGCTCACGGCCACCGTGCTCGGCGCGCTGGTGCTGGCAGAGTCGTGGACGCTGACCACGGCTGCCGGAGGCGGATTGCTCGCGATCGGGCTGGCCTGCAGTGCATTGGGCCCCGAGCGGCCGGCGCGGGCGTTCGTGCCCGCACCGGCAGCGTCGAGGCCCTAGTGGGTTTCCCCACTTTCAGCCGGTCGGCTCGGCCGGTCTTCCCCCGGCGGCGGCGAGTCGATCAGCTCCCCCAAGAGTCGACGCCGCCCGCCCCGGCGAAATCGACCCAGCTTGAACGGTTCGACGCCGCCTCCCTGCCGCGCCGAACCGGTTGGCCTGGTCCATTGGACCCGGCTGGCCCCCACATCACGGACGAGGGCTGGATTGGAGAGGTGGTTTCGGCGGTCTGGCCGCCGGCCCCGGTCCGTGTCCCTGAGCGCAATTTCCGTTTGCACAGGGAGCATCTTCCGCTCCGCGCGCGGGTGCGCCTAGGTACCCAAGGGGGAGAGTTCGCTATCCCTCTGGCCTGCCGCCGAGCTCGTCGTCGACGTACACGCGAACGATCTCGTCGAAGTCGCGCTCGGCCCGGAACCCGAGCGTCAGCGCGCGGCGGGTGTGAAACGCCCGCGGCCACCCGTCGACGATGCGGGCGATCCGCTCATCCGGCTCGCGCTTGATCAGCGACACCGCGTCGTCGCCCGCGGCTCGTCGCAGTGCCTCGATCTGCATCGCCACGGTCGCCGAGATGCCCGGCATCGTCAGCGCTCGCGGCAGGCCGATCGCGCCGCCGTCGAGCGCCGCGGCGTGGACGAGAAACCGGACGGCCGCGCGCGGCGAGGCAAACCAGTGCCGAACGTCGTCGCTGACCGGGAGCACCGCCTCCCGGCCGTTGAGCGGCTCGCGGATGATGTTCGAGAAGAAGCCCGACGCCGCCAGGTTCGGGCCGCCGGGGCGGACGCAGATCGTGGGCAGCCGGATCGCGACCCCGTCGAGGAATCCCCGCCGGGTGTAGTCGGACAGCAGCAGCTCGCCGATCGCCTTCTGGGTGCCGTAGCTGGTCGCGGGCGTGGTGCGCTGTTGATCGCCGATCACGTCCGGAAACGGCGGGCCGAACACCGCAACCGACGAGCTGATCACCACCCGCGGGCGGTAGCCGGGACCGATTGCGCGGATCGCCTCCAGCAGCAGCCGGGTGGCGTCGAGGTTGACGCGGTAGCCCTTGTCGAAATCGTCCTCGGCCTCGCCGGAGACGACCGCCGCGAGGTCGAAGATCACGTCGGGGCGCTCCGCCAGCAGCTCGGCGGTGACGCCGGGGTCGGCGACGTCGGCCACGACCGTGGCCAGCTCGAGCCCGTCCTCGGATTCCGATAACCCAGGCGACGGAGGGGCGACCACGTCGGCGAGCGACAGGGCAAAAATGCCCTGGTCCCCGATCGCCCGGTCCGCGGCCAGCCGTTGCGCGAGCTTGCGCCCGATCATCCCGGCGGCGCCGATCACCAGCACCCTGATCACGGGTCAGCCTCAGTCACGGGGGCGCATCTTATGCGCCGCCCGGGCCGCGGCTGCGCTCGCTTGACAGCCTGACCGCGTTGGGATAGGAAGCCTGGATGGCCGACCCTGCGGCGACCGGACCCACGCCGACCACGGCCACCGAGCTGCAGGAGGTCGTCCGCGCCCAGCGCGAGGCGCTTCCGTTCTTCGCCTACCGCGACGCCGACGGAGCGCTGCGGCTACTGCGGTTCTCGCCCGAGCGCGAGGAGCTCGCGGTCGGGCGCAGCCCGGTCGCCGACCTCAGCATCGCCTGGGACCCGTCCGTCTCGACCCTGCACGCCGAGCTCGAGCGGCGAGCCGGAGAGCTGGCGGTCGTCGACGACGGGCTTTCGCGCAACGGCACCTACGTCAACGGCGAGCGCATCCACGGACGCCGCCGGCTGCGCGACGGCGACATGCTGCGCTTCGGCAGCACGATCGTGGCCGTTCACAATCAGACCTCCGTCGCCCGCCGCACGACCCTGGTGGCGATCGACCGGGTCGTGAGCACAGCGGACCTGTCAGAGCAGCAGCGCAAGGTGCTGATCGCACTGTGTCGCCCGTTCCGCAACGACCCGGCGTTCGAGTCGCCGCCCACCAACCAGCAGCTCGCCGACCAGCTCTACCTGTCGGTTGCGGCGGTCAAGCTGCACCTGCGCGCCCTGTTTGAGAAGTTCGACATCCCCGACCTGCCCCAGAACAAGAAGCGCCTGGCGCTCGTCCGCAGCGCCCTCGAGAGCGGGATCGTCACCGACCGCGAGCTGAGCCTGGCCGACCGCGCTCAGGGGAAGTAGTGCACTGACCGAAAGCTCCAGGTGTGCGCCAGCCAGCTCGGCACGAACTCGGCGACAAATGTCTCCAGCTCAGACCCCACCATCCGGTCTACCACCCACCACGACACGACCGCGTCGCTGCCCTCGGGGGTGCTCGAATCCGGCGGGTCAATGTAGATGCAGCCGAGCAGTTCGCTCTCGGCCGCGTCGAGGATCGCGTAGTTGAACGTCTCGTTGGCGGCGATCTCGGCCTCGTGGTGGGCGAGGTCCTCCCGGTCCGCCTCGTAGGTCATGGTCGCGGGCGGCCACCCCCAGGCGTCGCCGTACTTGTCCCACAGCCGCTCTCGGGAGCCCATCACCGCCGGGTAATCGATGGCGACGTCGTCGGCCCTGATCGGCCGCAGGTGATGGCCGGTCGCGAGGTCCGCCCGGGACGGAGCCGTGAAGCCTTCGGGGAGCCAGCTCATCGTCGTCCAGACTCTACGGGTGGCGGTCGAGCCCGCGCAACACGGCGTCGGCGTCGCGGTGGGGCGCGCGCAGCGCGATCCCGACGATGTCGAGGTCCGTCGTCGCGACGGCGCGCACCGCCGCGCGATTGGCGGAGTCGTCGCCGGTGGCGAACATGTCAGCCGTGTACAGCGCGATCGGAACCTCGCGCCGCTGCGCGCGGTCGCGCACGGTCTTGAGCTTGGCCGCGCGCGCCTCGAGCACGACCACGGGCTGGACGAGCAACGGCAGGTAGCCGTTGCCGTCGCCGTCGAGGTAGTCCTCCCCGATCGCGGTCTCGCCCGCTGCCGCGACGACGCCGCTGATCAAAAACGCGCAGACGTTCAGCCGCTGCCAGGCGGCAAGGTCGTCGCGCACCACCACGGCGAGCTTGGTGTCGAAGTCGTTGACCGCCATGGCCTCAGACTAGTGTCGGGACACTAGTGTCCCGACACTAGTCACCCGCCGAGCGTGAGCATGGCTGCGCTGTAGGCGGGCACCGTGACCGGGTACGAGCCGCCGCGCGCGGTCACCCGCTCGTCCTGCTCCTGCCCGTGCCAGAGGCCGTCGGTCCCGATCCAGCGGCCGGCGAACCTCAACCCGGTGGTGGAGCCGATCCGCGGCGCCTGCAGCCGGCGGACGATCGCGGCGCCGCGGCCGCCACCCGCAGCGGGGACGCTCACCTCTGCGTCGCGCCGGCTCTTGTTGAGCAGCAGCACGTTCGTCGTGGCGCCGCGACGCACCGTCCACGCCTTCAGATCCGGGCCGGCCGAGGGCGACACGGTGGTGTCGACGAGCCGCGCCGGACCGTGGGTCATCTGCGCGAACACCGCCAGGCCATAGAGCTCCGGTAGCGGCACGAGCTTGCCCCGGTCGAGATTGAACGGGGCGTTCAGGGTCGAGGGCCGGATGTGCCAGTTGACGCCGTCGACGCCGGCGTTGAGCAGCTCGAACAGGACGTCGGGCGCCCACAACGCCGTCGCGAACGAGTTGGCCACGCCCGAGTTGCCCCCGCAACTGATCGAGTTGACCTCGGTCAGCCGCAGCTGGGTGTGATTCGCGTGGGCGAACTGCACCGCGCCCTCGGTGGTGCTGGCGACGCCGGCGGACGAGGCGTTGGCGAGCATCAGCGGGATCGTCGGATAGTGAGACGAGCTCGGCGGCAAGCACGTGGACGACGCGTACCGGTGGATCGATAGAAACCCGGGCTCCAGCCGGCCCAGGCCGGACAGAACCGTCAGCCAGTCCGCTTTCGAGGAGATGATCTCCGGGCCGCCCAGCGGGATCCCGGGCGCGGCCGTCATCACGGCCCGCGCGTAGGCCTCGTAGTCGCGCTCGTAGTCGATCGGCGAGTAGTTGCCCGTCCAGTGCTGGGGCACATCGCTCGAGGTGCTCGCGATCCGCTGCTTCTCGAGCCACGGCTGGCGCCAGTAGAGGTCGGGCTCATTTCCGACCTCGAAGCCGGCGACCGACGACCCCGGCAGCGCCTGGACCGCCGCCTTGGCGAACCGTGCGGCCATCGTCGGCGAGTGCACGGCCAGGTTGAGGTCGAGCACGACCTTGAGATCGGCCCGGCTGACGAGCCCGCTCAGGCGCGAGAGCCACTGCTCGCCGATCGTGGTCACCCACTGCGGCGGCTTCTCGGCGGTGTCCCACCACACGTGGTCGGCCGACTTGCCGCCGATCCGGAGCACCATCGGGCTCCCGTCGCGGGGGCGGACGATCGACAGCATGCGCCGGAACAGCGAGCCGGAGTTCACGTAGGTGCGCAGCTCCTTGTACTCCACCGAGAGCCCGAAGAACGAGGTGGGGATCCGCCGGCTGCCGCCCCCGAACGTGATCTGGGTCGGCAGCGCGGATGCGGTCGTGGCGATCCGGGGTGCCCGCGCGGTCGGGGCGCCCGAGGCGGCGCCGGACGCGACCGCGGCCAGCAGGCCGCACGCGAGACAAGCCGCCGCGGCGATCGCGGCGCGCTGCACGCGCGCGCGTCCCGCGCGGCGAGGATGCTCCCCGTTTGGTGTCGTTCCTGACCCGGTGATCGTCGGTCCCCCGTCAGCTGAAGCCGACGGCGAGCCTACCTGGTCTCGGAGACGCGGGCGCCGCCGGAGCGGTCAGCTGTGCTTGAGCGCCTCGGCGCGCCTGGCCAACCCGCCGACGAACAGGTCGAGCAACAGCTCGAACCGGACGCGCGTCGACCACCGCGAACTGGTCGGCGAGCGCGACCAGGTTCGGGAAGCGGTCGGCGGGGAGCGATGAGATGTAAGTGTCCCGATTCACTAGGCGGGGGTCAGACCTCCTCCTCGCAGACGGTGATTCCGTACTGCGCGAGCGAATCCGCGAGCCCCAACGCCGAGAACAGCTCCTCGGGGTCGAACACCCCGGGCCGCGGGGGCTCGCGATCAGGGTCGCGCAGCGCTGCCGCGAATGCCACGGCGCTGCTCGCGGCGGCGCGGTAGTCGCCGCGGCAGCGAACGGTCCGCGCTGCGATCCGCTCGCCGCCCGACAGCACCGCTACCCAGTGCCTGATCGGCTCATGGACGTGACGCTCGGGGTGCCGCGGCGGCGAGCGCAGCGCGCTGCGGGGGAGTCGCGACATCAGCCGCGCACGGTTGACGGCAAGCAGCGACCGCTGCATGCCCGCCTCGGCGATGCACAGGTACAGGCTCACCCGCTTGGGGACCGCGACCGCGCCCAGCCAGCCGCGGTCCGGCTCGGCGAAGCCGAGGCAGCGGCGCTCCCCGAACGGCTCGGGGAGGGGCACCACGGTGGTCCGGTGATGGCCGACAGAGGTCAGCCCGCGGTGGGCGAACTCGCGGCCCGCCCGGCCGACGGTGGCCGCCGAGGAGACCGTGAACACGAGCTCCACCTCGTCGGCCTCGGGATGGGCGGCCAGCAGCTCGGCGGCAACGAGGTTGGTCACGCCAGGAGCGATGCCCGCGTTCATCACCACGGTGCCGTTGGCATCCGGTCGCTCCCGGCGCAGCTTCCACGAGGCGCTGGCGGGGAGCGCCGAGACGTTGATCAGGATCCCGCCTTCGCGCAGCACGATCCGCTCGGCCGTCGTGCTCTCGTCGGGAACGGTGTTGACGACGACGTCCGCGTCAGCGATCGCCCCGGCGATCGTCCAGCCCTCGCGTAAGTCGAGCCGCCGGAATCCGGGGCGGGGGTCGGGCTTGCGTCCGGTGGGGATTACGTCCCATCCCGCAGCCGAGAGCTCCCTCGACAGGTGCGCACCGAGGACGCCCTGCGCGCCGATGATCAAGGCCCGTCCCTCCTGGAGGCGGCCCGCATCTGGTGAATATGGCTGTTGTTTGGTTGACGACATGGGACAGCAACCGTAATCTGCAATTGGTTGCTGTCAACGTCCAATTTGGCACCAATTAGGCAGACCAATTTGCAACAAGCCGAGCAGGACTTCAAGCTGGAGCTCCCGCTCGAGCTCGATCGCTCTCGCCCGCGCGAGCTTCGGGTCCAGCTCGAGCATCAGCTCCGCGAGGCGATCCAACATGGCCGGCTGGCGGCCGGCTCGGCGCTGCCGCCGTCGCGTGCGCTCGCGGCCGGACTGGAGCTGTCGCGGTCAGTTGTGGTCGAGGCCTACGCGCAGCTGGTCGCCGAGGGCTACCTCGAGTCCCGTCGGGGGTCGGCAACCCGCGTGCGCGCCGGTCAGCCCGGGCTTGCGGCGCGCCGGCCGCGCGGGCAGGGGAGTCCCGGCGCGTTCCAGTTCCGCAGCGGCCTGCCCGACCCGCGGACGTTCCCCGCGCCGGTGTGGCTGCGCCACTACCGGGCCGCGCTGCAGTCGGACATCGACGGCGGGCTGGGCTACCCGAGGCCCCAGGGCGAGAGCGAGCTCCGCGTCGCGCTGGCCGACTACCTCGCGCGCGTGCGGGCCGTGCGAACCACGCCGGAGCGGTTGATCGTGTGCGGCGGGTTCACGCAGGGCCTGGCCCTGATCTGCCGCGCGCTGCGATCCCGCGGCGCGCGGCGGATCGCCGTCGAGAATCCGTGCTTTTCGATGCACCGCACCCAGATCCGGGCATCGGGGATCGAGCCGGTTCCGGTCCCGGTCGACGGCGACGGGATCGATGTGTCTCGGCTGGCCGAGAGCGACGTCGACGCGGTGCTCGTCGCCCCCGCGCACTCGTATCCGACGGGCGTCGCGCTGTCGCCCGAGCGCCGAGGGAGGCTGCTCGACTGGGTGCGGAGCGAGCACGCGTTGGTGATCGAAGACGACTACGACGCCGACTTCCGCTACGACCGCGCGCCGATCGGGGCGCTACAGGGGCTGGGGCCCGAGCACGTGATCTACGGCGGGACGGTCAGTAAGACGCTGAGCCCGGCGCTGCGGCTTGGGTGGATCGCTGTGCCCGAGCACCTGCTCGGCGAACTCGTGCGGGTCAAGTTCCAGGATGACATCGCGACCGAGGCGATCGGCCAGCGGACACTCGCACGGTTCATCGAGGCCGGCGACCTGACCCGCCACCTGCGGCGGGTCCGCCCGATCTACCGCGATCGCCGTAAGACGCTCGTGGCCGCATTGGAGGAGCACCTGCCGGGGTCGCGCGTCACCGGGGTCCCCGCCGGGTTGCAGGTGTTCGTCGCGCTCGACGAACGGCTGGACGAGGCCGAGCTGCTGCGGGCCGCCGGCGCTCGGGGTGTCTACGTCGAGCAGACCGCCCGCCATTGGGCCGATCGCCGCGCGCCGTTCCCGGCGCTCCTGATCGGGTTCGGGACCGTGCACGAGAGCTCGATCGAGGCCGGCGTGCAGCGGCTGGCGGAGGCGGTCCGGTCGGTCTCCTGACCGATTTCCGTTAACGCTCACATCCGTCGATTAGAACCCCGGCGCCCGGGGTATCCGCTGGGCCGCACAGTCTCGGGCGCGGTGGGCGCTGCGAGAGCGGAGCGGCAGCGAGAGAGAGGCAGACGCCATGGGTTCCAAGTTCGTACGCGGCGCATGCGCCGTGCTGGTGGCAGCGGTCGCAGCCGCGATCCTGTCCGGCGCGGCTCAGGGTGCCACGACCCCCAGCGACCTCGGGCCGGTCGGCTGGACCTCGGGCTCGGGCGACCCCAACCTCGGCGTCCTAAACCAGGGCACCCGGACGGTCAGCTTCGACCGCGGCTGGAAATTCAAGCTCGTCAACACGAGCAACACGACCGATCCGTCGGGCACCTACGGCAACTCCTCTGACCCGAAGGCCGCTGCCACCGGGTTCGACGACTCCGGCTGGCAGCGCCTGACGCTCCCGCACGACTGGAGCATCACCCAGGATCCGCGAGCCGACCAGACCAACGCGACCGGGTTCTTCCCCGGCGGCCTCGGGTGGTACCGCAAGACGTTCACGCTGCCCAAGCGGACCTCCGGCAAGCGGATCTCGCTCGACTTCGACGGTGTGTTCGACAACTCCTACGTGTACCTGAACGGACAGCTGCTCGGAAATCACCCGTACGGCTACACCGGTTACAGCTTCGACGTCAGCGATCTCGTCCACGCGGACGGGCACACCCCGAACGTGCTCGCGGTGGTCGTGCAGAACCAGGAACCGAGCAGCCGCTGGTATTCGGGCAGCGGGATCACGCGCCACGTTCACCTGACCGTCAGCGATCCGGTCCACATCGCCCGCTGGGGCACGACCGTGACCACGCCGTCGCTGGCCGACACGATCAAGTCCGACTTCGCGACCGTGCACGTCGCCACCCAGCTGGCAAACGACGGCGACCAGGCGGCCGACGCGTCGGTGCGCTACACGGTCAAGGATCCGAGCGGAAAGGTCGTGGCGCGGTCGACCTCGGCGAACGTCTCCGTGCCCACCGGCGGCACCACCGACACGACCGACATCCGCGTCGACAACCCGGCGCTGTGGTCGACGACCAGCCCGAAGCTGTACACCGTGCAGACCGACGTGTCGGCCGGTGGCGCGGCGAGCGACTCGAGCACGAGCACGTTTGGGATCCGCTGGCTCGTGTTCAGCCCGAGCGGCGGCGTGTCGCTGAACGGCAAGCCGCTGAAGCTTCACGGCGTCGACCTGCACAACGACGAGGGAGCGCTCGGATCGGTCGACAACTACGACGCGTTGTGGCGCCAGATGAGCGAGCTCAAGGCGATGGGCGTGAACGCATTCCGCACCTCGCACAACCCGCCGTCTCCGGAAATGATCGACGTCTGCCAGCGGCTGGGGATCGTGATGATGGTCGAGGCGTTCGACGCCTGGGACACGGGCAAGCTCAGCCAGGACTATCACCTGTACTTCAACCAGTGGAGCGACTACGACGTCAAGGAGATGGTCGATGAGGCCAAGAACTCGCCGGCGGTGATCATGTGGTCGATCGGCAACGAGATCCCGGACTGGACCTCGCCGCAGGCGCTCCCGATCGAGCAGCGGCTGATCTCGGACATCAAGTCGATCGATCAGACGCGGCCGGTGGTCGCCGGCTCGGACCGGTATCGCAGCGTCCCGAAGGTCCCCTCGGTTGCCGACCAGATGCTGCAGAACCTCGACGGTCTGGGCCTGAACTACGACACCGCCAAGACGGTGGACGGGCTGCACGTCCAGTACCCGGGCAAGTTCTTCTTCGAGTCCGAGTCGTCGTCTGAGACGTCGACGCGTGGTTACTATCAGGACCCCCAGCAGCTGAACACCGGCCAGAACTTCACCCCCGGCAAGTACGAGGTGTCCTCCTACGACAACAACCTCGAGACGTGGACGCTGAGTAACCAGTACAGCCTCCAGAAGGACCGCGACCGGCAGTACTTCGCCGGGCAGTTCCTGTGGTCGGGGTTCGACTACATCGGCGAGCCGACTCCGTACTCGGTGTTCCCGGTCAAGACCTCGTTCTTCGGGGCGATCGACACGGCCGGCTTCCCCAAAGACGGGTTCTACCTGTTCAAGTCGCAGTGGACGTCCGCGCCGATGGTGCACCTGCTGCCGATGAACTGGACCGACTACCGCCGCGGCCAGGTCGTGCAGGTGCGTGCCTACGCCACCGTGCCCACCGTGCAGCTGTACCTCAACGGACGCTCGCTGGGGACGAGCTCGTTCGATCAGAAGGTCTCGACCGACGGGCTCCGCTACCTGGAGACGACCGAGTGCACGGGCGACGACAAGACCTACACGTCGGGCACCTGCCCGGGGAGCTATGAGAGCCCCAACGGCAGCTCGGGCAACCTGTACCTGCACTGGAACGTGCCGTTCGAGCCCGGTCGCCTGGTGGCGGTGGCGCGAGACGCGGCCGGCCACGTCGCCGCCCGCGACGAGGTCGACACCGCCGGGCGCGGGTACGCGCTGAAGCTCACCCCCGACAAGCGCGTGCTGCTCGACGACGGCAAGTCGCTGTCCTACGTCACGACGTCGGTGGTCGACGCTCGCGGCGTCGAGGTCCCCGACGCCGACAATGCGATCAAGACCACGGTCCGAGGCGCCGGGACGTTCCAGGGCGCCGACAACGGCAAGGAGGACGACGCCGAGGGCTACAAGGGGAGCACGCACGACGCGTTCAACGGCAAGCTGCTGTCGATCGTGCAGTCCAAGCGCCGGGACGGTGCGGTCACGGTGACGGTCTCCGCCCCGGGACTGCTACCGGCGACGGCGACGCTGTACTCGCGCGCCCGGACCTCGGGCGGCCTGTTCGCCGCGCAGCCGGTGGCGATCCGCGCTCGGGTCGGGACCGTCCCCGCGCTGCCGGCGACCGTCCTCGGCGTCCACGGCGACGGCTCCACGGAGTCGCTGCCGGTCCGTTGGAGCCACGCGCCCGGCCGCGAACGCCGGCTCGGCACCGATGTCGTCACCGGCTCGGTCCGCGGCTCTGGCCTGGACGCCCGGGCGATCGTGACCGTCTACGACGTCGCCCGGGTCAAGCGGTCCGTCACGGCCGTGCCGGTCGGCACCGCGCCCGCGCTGCCGGCAACGGCCACGGTCCGTTACACCGACGGAGTCACCCAGTCGCTGCCGGTCCGCTGGGACGCGGTGCCCGCCGGCAGGTACTCGAGCCCGGGACGGTTCACCGTGCGGGGCACGGTCGCCGGGATCGAAGCTCCAGCCGTAGCCAGCGTCGCGGTGACGGCGGACTTCAAGACCGATCAGGACCTCGCCCTGGCCAGCGGCCCGGAGCACCCGACCGCGGACGCCAGCTTCTCCGGCGGAGTGTTCGCGGACGGCGGCTCTGACTTCGGGACGAGCACCACCGTCCCGGCGGCGATGCTCGACGGCAACACCGCGTCCGGCGGGTGGTCGAACCGCTACAGCAAGGCCGCCACCCAGACCCTGCCGCAAGTCACCAACTCGCACCCCGAGGACTGGGTCAGCGTCGCCTGGCCGGACGCGCAGCAGTTCAAGCAACTGAACGTGTACTTCACGCAGGACGCCAACGATCAGCTGCCGGCGACCGTGCGGGTGACCTACTGGAACGGGCTGTCATGGGTTCCGGTCAGCGACCAGCAGGTGACGTTCGCGAGCCGCTCGGACCAGCCATCGACGATCGCGTTCGATCCGATCGCCACCACCGAGGTGAGGCTCGACATGACCAGCCGGACGCCGAACGACCCGGTCACGGGCAACCTGATGATCAGCGAGATCGAGATCCCGGGGACCGAGGTGTCGCAACCCTGACGGGCGGGACTTCGGCTTGGGGATCACGGTCGGGCTGTCGCTGGTGGTCGCGGGACTCGGCGCCGGGATACGTGGGTCCACCGACCCTGACCAACGGGGAGAGGCCCGGCGCGTCGCCGACGCGCCGGGCCCCAAAGGTGCCCCCAACCCTCACGGGTTCTCGGTCAGCGCCTGATGGCGATGACCACCGTCTTGGTGGTGCCGAGCACGTTGCGGTGCTTGTCGAGCGCACGCAGCGTGATCGCGTAGCGGCCGGCCTTGAGCAGGTGACCGTTGACCTTCAGGTTCCAGTGGATCTTCACCCGGCCCTTGTGGTGCAGTCCCAGCGGGACGCGGCCGACCTTGCGCAGCACGAGGACCTTCTTACCGTGCACGCGCTTGGTCCGGACGACCCGCTGGACCAGGATCCCGACGTTGTTGCTCTGGCCGAGCGAGCTGTTGATCGCCACGCCGTTGCCCTGCGGCGTCAGCGAGAGCCGGCATCCCGGGAACAGGATGCAGTTGATCCCGCCGATCACCGCCTGGCCGAACAGCCGCTGCGGGCTGTCGGCGGTGGTGAACAGGTCAAACGGAGCGTTGACCTGAGCGATCGGGCAGGCCGAGCCGTCGGTGGTGAACGGGTCGGCGGTGCAGCTGGAGGACAGCGGCACGCGGGCGTCGATCAGCGACGCGATGCGGAACCGCGGCGCCAGGTTGATCCCGAACGGCGTGTCGGACACGAACACTCCGTTGACGAAGTGGCCGACGAACCCGACCTTGCGGCTTCCGTGCGTCTCGATCCACGAGACGTACGGCACGTTGCCGAAGAACGTGATGTCCGGGCTGGCAGCATCACGGTTGGCCGGCGACACGGGACGACCGCCATTGAACAGCTCGAAGTGGTCGCCGCCGACAAGCCGCGCGACGAAGATCGCGTGCTTGCCCGAGCCGGTGTCCTCCGCCCACGTGACCCACGGGACGGTGGCGCTGCCGGGAGTCAGCGTCCCTGCGGCGACGCGCGGGTCCTCGGCCTCGCGCAGCGCGTTGGCGTTCAGTGAGCACTTGTCCTCGGCGCTGGTCGACGCGGCGCACGGACCAAAGCCGGGCGGCGAGCTCGATGTGTCGAGCACGTTGGTCAGGCCGCCGGTGCCGCTACCGACCGACTGCCAGTGGAAGCCGCCGTCGGCGTTCGTGTCGGCGACGATCTTGGCCGCGAACACCTGGTCGTTGCCACGCAGCCCGAGGTGGCTGTCGCCAACCTCGTACCAGACCACCCAGGCGACCTTGTCGGTCGGTCCGGTGAACGCGATGTCGGGCTCGATCCCGTCGCGGCTGGGATCGATGTTCAGGGTCGGGTCTCCGGTCGCCGAGGATCCCCCGTTGGGGTCGAGTCGATCGAGTCCCACCTGCTGCCAGCAGAACGCGCTGACGGTCGCCGCCGACGACGGCTTGAAGCCGGCGCACGGTGCGTTGGGCGCGGCCTGCTTGACGCCCTTGGACACGAAGATCTGGTCGTGGTTGCCCGAGCCGGACACGTTGCCGTCCTGCTCCTTCCACGCGACCCACGGCACCGGCGCGTTGCCGGGCACGGTGGCCCCGCCGGCGACCGACGGATCCTCGGCCTCCTTATTGGTGTGGATGTTCAGCGAGGGGACCCCGGAGCCACGGTCCTGGCCCTCTGGCACCCACGTGTTCGCCGCCGCACAGCCCGGCCCGACGACGGCGCAGAAGCGGCTGGCGAAGATCTGCTTCTCGCCGCCGAGCGCCGCGTTGGGCTCATACCAGGCGTCCCACGGCACGGTCCGGTCGGCGCCCGCGAAGTCGATCGACGGCGCCTCTGCCTCCACGTTCGGGCTGATGTTCAGAGACTTGCCCTGGGTCACCCACTGACCGTTCTTGAAGGCCCGCACGAAGATCTGCTGCGAGCTGCCGGACTTCTGCTCGAACGTCGCCCACGGGACCCGCGGGCCCCCGGCTGCCAAAGAGCCGCCGACGACGTCAGATACGCCCGCGTCCTGATGCGGGTCGATCCCGTTGGCGGGATCATCGTTGACCTGGGTGCCGTTGATCGGGAGGCCGATCACCAGCGCGTAGGCACCGGTGGCACTCACCAGACAGGCGAGGAGTGCCGCGATTGCGACACGCCCGATTCGTAACCGTCTCATTGCTGTTCGTTCCCTCACTTGTTCGTGTTCGGGCACGCGTCGCGACCGGCCGCACCCGCATGGGCGCGGCGGTGCGCCGCCGATCGCGCAGCGCGCCGTGATCTGCCCTACCGGGACCGTCTGGGCCCCGTCGCTCCCCGCAGACGTGAGGTCCGCGAGCCGAACTATGCGTGCATTACGGATCTGCCCCTTTCAGATTTCAGTGCGCGTCCTCAAACCTCGACGCAGAGAATCCCCGCGACACGGGCCGTTCGCACCGTGACAACCCCCCTGTTTTTTGCGAACGTCACGCTAGAAGGCGGCGGCGGCCCCAACCGTGATACATCTCACTGCAACGACTGCGAAGGGGGACACAAGAGCGCCAGTGGGGAGCGCGCCGGCTGGGTTTCACGACAGCGAGGGGAACCCTGCTCGGGGGTCGGACAGCTGCTGCTCTAGCCGAGTTCGCCACGAGTAGAGGTCGATCACGCGCGCGCGGATCCTGCGCATGCGTCGGCGAAATCGGGCGCTCTGAAGGACGAGGGTGGGGATTTCCACAGGTCAGGCGCCAAGCCACGGTCCGAGATCGGTGATGGCGAGCTCGTGCTTGGGGACGAACGCGACGGCCCCGCACCCGGCGAAGGCGGCCGGGGTGACGAGTGCGGGATCGGTCGAGGTCAGCATGATCCGCAGGCCGGCGTCGACGTCGCCGAGACGGCGGGCCAACGTCATCCCGTCCGTGTCGGGCAGCCGCACGTCGATGAGAGCGGCATCTGGATAGACCCGGCGTGCCGCCGTGAGCGCCTCAGCACCGTCTGGCGCCTCGGCCACCACCAGATGGCCGTTCCGGTGCAGGAGCCTGCGTGCGATCGCCCGGAACCCGGAGTCGTCGTCGACGATCAAGACTCTCGCCGGCATCCGTGGCCCTCGGGCTCGGGGGTGATAGAGGCCAACATGTAGACAGGATCTGGGTTCGGGGACGGCATGACCATTGGGCTATCCCCATGCGGTAGCGTTGCCGGCATGGCGGTCCGAGTCGTCGTCGGCGAGGACGAGCCGCTGGTGCGCGAGGGAATCGTGCGCGTCCTCGAGCGAGCGGGCTTTGACGTGGTCGGCGTCGCCGGCGATGCGCCAGACCTGCTTCGCAAGGCGAACGGGCACAAACCGGACGTGGTGGTCACCGATATCGAGATGCCGCCTGAGAAGACCGATGATGGCCTGCGCGCGGCCCTCGAGATCCGCCGGGCCCGCCCTGAGACCGGCGTCGTCGTGTTGTCGCAGTTCCTCGAGGACCGGTACGCGCTCGAACTCGTCGGCGACCGCGCAGAAGGGGTCGGTTATCTGCTCAAGGAGCGCGTCGGAGACCTGGACCTGTTCGCCGATTCCGTGCGACGGGTCGCAGCGGGCGGCTCGGCGCTCGATCCGCAGGTCGTCCAGCGCATGGTCGGCCGGCGGAGGGAGAGTGGACCGCTCGATGAGCTCACGCCGCGCGAGCGCGAGGTCATGGCGCTGATGGCGGAGGGCCGTTCCAACGGCGGCATCGCGGCCGAGTTGACCGTGACCGTGCCGGCGGTCGAGCGCCACGTCACGAACATCTTCGACAAGCTTGGCCTCAGGCAGGCTCCCGAAGATCACCGTCGGGTGCTGGCGGTGCTCCAGTACCTCAGGCGCGCGGAATAGGCGACCGCCTCGAGCGCTGCGCGGTCAGCGCTGCACGCTCCGGCCGGCGCTGCCGAACAGCTCGCATGCCTCCGCGATGCGACCTGCGAGTGCCGCCTCGGCCGTGCGGCCCCAGGCGCGAGGGTCATAGGCCGACTTGCGGCCGAGCAGGCCGTCGACCTTCAGCACGCCGTCGTAGTTGCTGAACATGTGGCCCGCGATCGCGCGGCTGAAGGCGTACTGGGCGTCGGTGTCGAGGTTGATCTTGACGACGCCGTTGGCGATCGCCTCGCCGACCTTGTCCGGCTCGGAGCCGCTCGAGCCGTGAAACACATACTGGAAGCGGGCACCGGGATTGCGCTTGGCGAGCGCGAGCTGGCCGTCGCGCAGCACCTGCGGGCGCAGTTGGACGTTGCCCGGCGCGTAGACGCCGTGGACGTTGCCGAAGGTCGCCGCCAGCAGATAGCGGCCACGCTCGCCCGCACCCAGCACGTCGACGACGCGCATCAGGTCTTCGGTCGTGGTGTAGAGCCCGCTGTGGCCGGCCTGCGGCCCGGCGACGCCGTCCTCCTCGCCGCCCACCACGCCGCTCTCGAGCTCGAGCACGACCCCGAGCGGAGCGAGCTCGTCGAGCAGCCTCGCCGAGAAGCGCAGGTTGTCCTCTAGCGGCAGCGTTGAGCCGTCGAACATGTGCGAGTGAAACAGCGGCTGTTCACCACGCCGCCGGCGTTGGCGTGACTCGTCGATCAACGGCCGTACGAACGCCTCGAACTTGTCCGGCGGCGCGTGGTCGGTGTGCAGAGCGATCACCACCGGATAGTGGTCGCCGAGCGTGCGGGCGTATTCGGCGAGCGCCCGGGCCCCGAGTGCCATGTCCTTGACGACGCCTCCCGATAGGTATTCGGCCGCCCCGGTCGTCATCTGGATGATGCCGTCGGCGCCCGCCTCGGCGAACCCGCGCATCGTGCCGTTGAGCGTCTCCGAAGAGGTGACGTTGACCGCCGGCAACGCGTAGCCGCCTCCCGATGCGGCATCGAGCATCGCTGCGTATTGCTCGGTGGTAGCGATCATCAGTCCGCAACTCGTTGCACTGCAGTGCCGTCGAGGGGATGCTATAGGCGGTCCGCCTTGGCGTGAAACCCGAGCGGGCGTAGACTCGCCGCCAGCGTGAGCGATCGGGGTGAGCGCTGGGAGTCCGGGGCCGAGCAGTTGGTCGGCGCGGTCTTGCAGGCGACCGGGCAACCGATCTGGCTGGTCGACTCCGGCGGCCTGATCCGCTTGGCCAACCCGGCGGCGCTGTCCGCTCTGGGCTACGACAGCGCCGATGAGCTGCTCGGCCGGCACAGCCACGAGACGATCCATTACCGGCACCCGGATGGCAGCCCGTACCCCGCGTCCGAGTGCCCGATGCTGTTGCCGCGTACGACCGGCGAGACGGTGAGCCGCGATCTCGACTGGTTTTTCCGGCGCGACGGATCGATGTTTCCTGTCTCATACGTGTCGGTTCCGATCGACATGCCGGGCGGCCGCGGCGCCGTCGTGGCGTTCAGCGACATCGAATCGCGTCGTCGCGCCGAGCAGGACCTGCGCGAGCGCGAAGCCAGGCTGACCGAGCAGCAGGCCGCGCTCCGGCGCGTCGCGGCCCTGGTCGCGGGCGACGCCGAATCGGCCGACGTGTTCGCCGCGGTCGCCCGCGAGGTAGGACAGGTGCTTAGGACAGGTGCTGCAGACCCCGCTCGTGCAGATGTCACGCTACGAGCCCGACGGGACGGCGACCGTAATCGGGGCCTGGAGCGAGCGCCCTCACCCGTTCCAGGCCGGCACACGCTGGGCGCTCGAGGGCCCGACGATCTCGATGCAGGTACGCGAGACGGGACAGCCGGCCAGGCTCGACAACCTGGACGACGTTCCGGGAGAGCTCGCGGAGGCGGTTCGCCGGACCGGGATCCGCTCCGTAGCAGGCGCCCCAATCGTCGTCCATGGTCGCGTTTGGGGCGTGATGGCTACCGGGTCCACCGAACATCGGCGACTGCCAGCCGACATCGAACACCGTCTGGCCGAGTTCACCGAACTTGTCGCGACCGCGGTATCGAACGCCCAGGCGCGCGAGGACCTGCAGGAACTGGCGGAAGAGCAGGCGGCCCTGCGACGCGTCGCGACGCTCGTCGCGCAGGGGGCGCCACCGGAGGAGGTTTTTGCGGTGGTCGCCGAGGAGATCGCCCGGGTGACGGGCCTTGAGATGGTCATGGTTGGGCGGTATGACCCCGGTCGCACGGTGACCCTGACCGGCGCCTTCGGCGAACATCCCTTCCAGCCCGGCACCCGGTGGCCGCTTGACGGAAAGAGCGTTTCCTCGCAGGTGCTCGACACCGGGCGGTCAGTGACGAGCGACCCGTACCACCGGATGAGCGGAAAGATCGCTGAGGCGGCTCGTTCGGCCGGCTTGCGAGGCGGTGTCGGCGCGCCGGTGCTCGTCGACGGACGCGTTTGGGGAAACGTCACGGTCGGCGGCACCGAGCCGGCTCCGCTGCGGGCCGACATCGAGCGTCGCCTGACCCAGTTCACGGAGCTGATCGCCACGGCGGTCTCTAACGCTCAGGCGCGCTCGGACCTGCGCCGGCTCGCGGAAGAGCAGGCTGCGCTGCGCCGGATCGCCACGCTTGTGGCCCAAGGCGCCGACTCGCAGCTGGTCTTCGACGCGGTCTGTGAGGAGACCGGCCGCCTGTTCGCCGCCACCACCGTCAACCTCGTCCACTTCACACCGGACGGCTTCCACCTTGCGACGTCCGGCTGGAGCATGCGTCACATCCACGTCCCGACCGGAACCCTGCTTCCCCTCGCGGGCGAGACGATCGGCACCATCGTTCGGCGCACCGCGGCTCCGGGCCGCTGCGACAGTTATGAGGGCGTCGCGGGCGAACTCGCGGAGTTGATCAGGCGACAGGGCATCCGCTCCGAAGTCGGGGCGCCCGTAATCGTCGGCGGCATCGTCTGGGGCGCGCTGATTGCGGGCACCGATGAAAGCGAGCCTCTCGCCGCCGGCACCGAGGACCGGCTCGCGAGCTTCGCGGAGTTGATCGCCACCGCCGTGTCGAACGCCACTACCAGGTCCGAGCTGCTCGCCAGCCGCGCTCGGATCGTCGGCGCCGCAGATGAGCAGCGCCGACGCGTCGTGCGCGACCTTCATGACGGCGCGCAACAGCGGCTCGTCAACGCCCTCATCACCCTGCAACTCGCGCACAGTCTCGGCGACGCTCCCCCAGAGCTGGCACGGCTCGTCGATGATGCGCTCGAGCACACCGCCGCAGCCATCGAGGAGCTGCGAGAACTCGCGCACGGCATCCATCCAGCGCTGCTCACCAGCCGCGGGCTCGGGGCGGCGATCGAGGCGCTCGCCGACCGCGCCCCTATCTCGGTCCGCCTCGACGCTTCCGACCGGCGATATCCGGCGGTGGTGGAGTCGGCGGCCTACTTCGTAGGCCGCCGAGGCGCTGACGAATGTGGCCAAGTACGCCAGCGCCACGGCCGCGCGAGTGACCGTGGCCGACGGTCCCGAGTCGCTGGCGCTCACGATCGAGGACGACGGCATTGGCGGCGCAAGCCTGGCGGACGGTAGGGGACTTTCGGGCCTGCTCGATCGCGCCGCCGGCGCCGCCCGCTCCTCCTAGGCGAGCCTAAGCGTCTCGCCGAGTCGGCGCGGGTGTGGGGATTTCCCCACGTCGGGCATTGAGCCCGTCCGCATCGCCTGTGGAGTAGGCGCAATTGGAGCGTAACTCCTGCGGGATTACCGTCGATTGAGTCAGTTGGATCACTTCCTTTGAGGAGAGGAAACACAATGGAGACCAACACCATCAGCCTCGGTCGGATCTCAACGGCCGCGACACGCCACCCCTGGCGAGTGATCGTCATCTGGCTCGTGGCGATGCTCGCGGCCGCGGCGTTGGCGGGCCCGCGGTTGTGGCAAGTGACGACCGACGACACGTCAAACTTCCTACCGCACAAATATGAGTCAGTCCGCGCCACAGAGTTCGGACAGGCTCACTTCGGACAGCTCAAGGGCGCAACCGCGGTGACCGCACTCGTCCGGCGCGTCGACGCCAAGCCGCTGACGCGCGCGGATCGCGCGCGCATCCAGACCGCCGCGGCGCAGATGACCACATGGCGACCTGACGGGCGCTCGATCAAGAAGGCGACCGACGCCGAACGCAACGCACGTGCGCTGCAAGCCGTCGTCGGCCCGCTTGCCGGCCACGGCTCCTACCAGCTCCTGTCCCTTCGGTTCGGGGGCAACGACCAAGACCCAGTCGTCGAGAAGGCGTTCAAGCAGTTCCGCGACCACGAAGTCGCTGCGTTCAGGGGCGCCGGCATGACCGTCGGGTTCACCGGCGGGATTGCCAGCACGACCGACCAGGTTGACCACCAGGCCACGACGCGGGGCTTACAGCAACTGCTGCTCTATGCGGCGGTGGTTCTGCTCAGTGTCCTGTTCTTCCGTGGCGTCCTGTCCGCAATCGTGCCGTTGGCCACAGTCGTGATCGTTGCCACCGGCGCTAGCGGACTCGTGGTGCTCACGGCATCCGCGTTCGGTTACAAGATCGACTCGTCGTTGCCCTCCCTAGTCACCACGGTGCTGATCGGAATCGGGATCGACTACTTCCTGTTCATGACATTCCGGTTCCGGGAGCAGCTACGCGCGGGTGACAACCGCAAGCAGGCGGCTGCGGCCGCCGGCGCGAGGATCTCGCCCGTGATCGCCTCCGCCGCGCTCGCGATCATGGTTGCGTTCGCCGCGCTCGGGCTCGCGCAGTTTGGGCAGTTCCGAGTGCTCGGGCCGTCGGTCGCGATCGCGATCTTCGTGATGTTGCTCGCCGGGGTCACGCTCCTGCCGGCAGTCTTGGCAGCGACCGGTCGCAAGCTGTTCTGGCCCTCCAAGGCGTGGCAGCGAGACCGCCGGAACGGACCGGCGGCACGGGTCGGTGCGTACGTCGCGCAACGACCGGTGCGAGTCGCAGTCGCGTCAGCGGGCGTGCTGGCAGCATTCGCGATCGCCGTGACCGGCGTGAAGCTGAACTACGACGCGGGTGTGGCGAAGGCCACGCAGGCCGGGCGTGTCGACGCGCAGATCGCTCGCGTGCTCCCGAAGGGCGTGATCGACCCACAACACATCTACGTCCGCGCGTCGCGGCCCCTGGCCCCGGCGGCACTGAACTCGATGCGCGAACGGATCACCCAAGTGCCGCATGTCTCGCAGGTGTCTGAGCCGAGGTTCACGCCGGATCGTCGTTCTGCGGAGATCGATGTCGCGCTCGACACCAGCTCCACTACAGGCGCTGCGCTCGAGCTCGCCGGCAGCGGCGGCCCGCTGCGCACCGCCGCTCATGCCACCACGCCCGCCGGCGCGGTTGCGATGGTCGGCGGGGCGGCATCCGTGTATGCCGACGTCAGCAGCTCGATCGCGAGCGATCTGCACGTGATCTTCCCGGTGGCGGCGATCCTGATCCTGCTGATCCTGATCGTGATGCTGCGCGGCGTCGTCGCCCCGCTATACCTACTCGGAGCCGTCGGCCTCGAGTTTGCCGCGACGCTCGGAGCAGCCGTGGTCGTGTTCCAGCACGCTGGCTCACAGCCGGGTTTGGCGTTCACACTGCCGCTCGTGCTGTTCCTGTTCGTGGTCGCGATTGGCACCGACTACAACATGCTGATGGCCGACCGCCTGCGTGAGGAGTTTGCGTCCGGATCGACACCGCAGCGCGCGGTGGCAGCCGCAATCCGCCACGCGGCGCCGCCGATTACGGCCGCCGGGCTGGTGCTCGCCATGTCCTTCGGATCACTGATGATCTACGACGATCGCGCGACCAAGCAGATGGGATTCGGGATGGCGATCGGAATCCTGTTCGCGTCGTTCGTGGTGTCCACGCTGCTCGTCCCGGCGCTCACCGGGCTGGTCGGGACGCGGGCATGGTGGCCCAGCAGGCTAGGACGGGAGCCGACCGCGCCGCCGCGCAAGCCGGGGCCCACGCTGAGGCCGGTAGCCGACAACGACTGACAGCCGCTGATCCCCAAGGACCAGGCCGCCCGCGCCCCGCGGCGCGGGCGGCTCTCGCGTCAGCTCACGGCGCGGCCGTTCGAGTTCCCCTGCAGACGATCCGTGGTCGCCGTTGTCGCGCGCTCAGCACGACGGCGGCCGATGACGTTGGAGTCACGGTTGCGCCGGAGTCCGAGCTGGTCAGACGGGGATCCCCGGAGGGCCGAGGACGGTGGCGAGGACGCCGAGAAACCACAGCGCCTCGCCCTCGCCCGGTCCGAGCGCGATCGGCGCAAGCGCGTCCGAGGTGGATCGGGCCGGGGTGTTCGCGGCGGGACTGCTCAAGTTATTCATCGCTTGCCTCCGGAGGCGGGTCGGTGGAGGCACGAAGCTTGTCGGCTGGCCGCGGCCGCGACCATCCCTCGTCTACGGGGATATTTCGCGCGCTAGGTGGATCAGCGGGCACGTCCACGGGCGACGCAGCGTGCTGGCACACGCTCGACCCCGAGACGCGTCTGATCACGAGCGACACGGGGGACGAGCTGATCAGCGCAGGCATCTTCACGCCGGCGACCATCGGAGATGCCGGCGCGAAGGTGATCGCGAGCGAGTCGCGATCGTGATCGAACGTTCGAGCACCAAACAGTCGACCGCCATCCGCCACCGGCTTCGCTAGCGCTGACGCCGCGCGGGCAGCGAGGTCAGGTGAACGCTCCAGCGTTCCTCGATGCGTCCAAATCGCCAGACCGTCACCGCGATTGCCCACGTCGCGATGAACATCCCGGCGATCGCGAATCCGATCAGGTTGAGATCGACGTTCTCAAACTGGTCCCAGAACGGCCCTGACAGGTTCAGTTCCGAGGCGACCAGGCCTCCGAGCTCGATCGTGCCGATGACCAACGCGACGGCGACCGACAGACCGGTGATCGTGAGGTTGTAGAAGACCTTGCGGACCGGGTTGGAGAAGGCCCATCCGTAGGCGAAGTTCATGAACGAGCCGTCGATCGCGTCCATCAGCGACATCCCGGCGGCGAACAGGATCGGCAGGCAGAGGATCGCGTACCACGGCAACCCTGCGCCGGCCGCGCCACCGGCGAGCACGAGCAGCGATACCTCGGTCGCGGTGTCGAACCCAAGGCCGAACAGCATCCCGACTGGATACATCTGCCGCGGCCTAGTGACGGCCTTCGTCAGACGGCCCAGAAAACGGTTCATGAGCCCGCGCTTGGCCAGCTGTTCCTCGAGCTGCGCCTCGTCATAGCGGCCGGCCTTCATCTCACGAAACACATTCAGGATGCCGATCAGGATCACGACGTTCAGCGCGGCGATCACATACAGAAAGCCTCCCGAGACGAGGGTTCCGATCCAACTGGTCAGCTGGTGCAGGTGGGAGTGGTCGTTCTCGACGGGACCGGCGAGCGTCTTGATCCCGACCGCGAGCAGTAACGCGAGCGCGAACACGATCGTTGAATGGCCCAGCGAGAACCAGAATCCGACGCTTAACGGACGCTTGCCCTCGGCCATCAGCTTGCGCGTGGTGTTGTCGATCGCCGAGATGTGGTCGGCGTCGAACGCGTGACGCAGGCCGAGCGTATACGCCGTCATCCCGATCCCGATTGTGAACGCGCCCGCGGTGCCTACCCGGTACCGGTGCGGCGCGACCAGGGCGATCAGCGTCAGAAAGCCCAGCACATGCAGACCGGCTACGACGAGACCCATCGCCAGCAGAGTGCGCCGCTGCCCAGCGTCGAGTGACGTCCAGAATGAGCGCGGACCGGGTCGCCGGCCGCCGCTGACGGTCGCTGCCTCCATTTCACCTTTCCTTTCTCCGGCCCGTTCCGCAGGTGAGCCCAACACCCGTTCCCGGACCACGGCCGTTAGCTGAGCCGGACCTCGGCCACGGCTCCTGCGGGGACGGACACGTTCGGCCCCGCGGTGTCCTCGTTCGTCCAGACGACGTACTCACCCGCCGGCAGGCTCCCGAAGATTGCCGTCAGCACAGGCCCGGCGTGCGTGTCGCGCGCGTGAACGCCCGTGTGCACGCGCGGTCGATCCGCGTCGGTCGGGCTGATCTCGATCTCGAGTCCCCGGTAGCGGTCGTCGGGGTAGATCACCAGCGCGCCTCGATCCTCGCCGATGTCCAGCGCGACGGTCGCGCTCCGCTGCCAGCTCGGACGGCTGTCGTTGGCCGGCACAGTGCCGTTCGCGGCGCTCATCACGAAACCGCCGACAGCGGCGCCGTGTTGTAGCCGCTCTGGGGGGTGCCGAGATACGGGAACTGGGCCAGGTACGTCGTATCGGCCGACGTCAGCCCGTCCGTCAGCAGCGACGCCGCCGCATCCGGCGTGTAGCTCTTGTTCACGAGCGGGTATGTCGCGCCGGCGACCGCACGCAGCGCGACCGACGTCACATCGTCGAACACCCGTCGCCCGTTCGGGAATCCGGCCAGGTCGCCTCCGATCACCCCAAGGGGGTTCGGCTGGCTCGTCGGCGGGATCGCCAGGTTGAGCCGCAGCTCATCCGCGTAGGTGCTGCCCGTGAAGTTCTGGAACCCAGCGACGATCCCCGCAGGAATCCCGGTGAGAAGAATCGCCACCAGATCCGCACGCGCGGCGGTGAGCTTCGCGAGGTTGGGGAACACCCCCGGATACAGCACCGGGAGCAGCCGCGCCAGCTCCGGATGCTGGACGAAGGAGAGGAATTGCTTGTCGTCAGCCGGGGTAAGCGAGTTCCACAGGTCCTTCTGGCCCATGGGAACGATCACCTCGTTGAACAAGGGGTTGCCGAGGCGCGACACCTGGACGGGGGGACCGAACCCACCGGTGATCCCGCCGGGCTCGCGAATCGAGGCCTTTGAGCGACTCGCCGCGGCCCACACGCCGACCACCGAGTCGCGCCCTCGCCAGTCGTGCCAGCCGGATGAGCGCGCCAGGTCGCGTTTGGGAACCTGGAGCGCAATCGAGTGCACTCCGAACTCATTGGTGGAGTTCACACCCATCGAGTTGGCCATTCCGCCGATGTGGAGCTTCTCGAACGGTCGCAGGTCACCGAGATCGAAGATGGCCCCGAGGTCGATGTAGAAGCCCTCGAGACGCTGCCCGGCGAACACCGTCCTCCCGGCGCCGATTGAGTGCACCGCCTGAGCGGCGAGCGCGCCATAGTTCGGCGTCGACGCGGGTCCGATGTTGCATGGTGGGCAGGCCAGGTTGTCCGCCAGCACCTGTGACCCGCGCCGGGATTGTCTGGTCACCGAATAGAACTGCTTGCGGTTCCAGTTCGGGCTCGAAATCGAGTTGATCGGCCCGGTGTTGTACAGGAACGTGTTCGGATTGGCCACCTTCGTTTCGAAGCTGAACTCGTAGGTGATGTCAGCCACGCCGTCGCCGTCGTTGTCGATATAGATGTAGTACACGACGTCGTCGGCGAACTCGAAGAAGTTCGGTCCCCCAAACGGCGCTTCGAACGGCAGGAAGTTGGCGATCAGTGTGACCGTGTCCGGCTGGTCTGGCGACACGAACGCGTACGTGTCGGTGTTGTCAGCGACCGGGTCCTTGCTGGTCGCCGGTGCCTCGCGATGAGACGACATGTCGAAGCCTCCGATTCGGTTCTAAGAGAGAGAAAGCAGCCTGCGGCTGGTCTGCAGGTGGGTCATTTCGCGGCGTGAGCCAGCTTGGCGACGAGCTTGCGGTCGTGGATCGTCACCTCGCGCTTACCGGACATGACCGTGATCTTGCCCTTGTGCGGGTCGCTGATCCAGGCAACGATCGGATGGGAATGCTGATGACGGCCGTGGGGCTTGGCGTCGGCCTCGGCGACGCCAAGCGCACCGAACGCGGTGACGCTGATCGCAGCTCCAGCCGAGGTCTTGACGAAGTCGCGCCTGGTGAAGTCGCTCATGATGCTCCTCCTGTCCGGTTGTCACCGGGCGTCCCGTCAAGGATCTAGCCCCTAGAGCGCCGACTCTGCTCAACGCACGAGACGGGCCACCCAGCTCTCTATATGCCCCTTATGCGCATCGCGCCGCAAAGCGGATCACTGCGCGAGCAGAAATCTCCGCAGGCGGCGGCGAGCGCCTCATTTCACCGTGTAGGCGACCAGCTGCGGGTTCCGGCTCGTTGACTTCCCCGTGATGCCCCCCGCCGGCACGAGCACGCTGTGACCTGCGATCGCGATCGGAGAATTCGCCGATGTGGGCAGCTTGCGCTTGTAGGCAATCGCGCCGCTGCTGCGGTTGAGAGCGATCAGGGTGCCGTTGATGAGCGTGGTGAAGACGAGCCCGTTTGAGACCGTGGCAGCACCGAGCGGCAGGGACGCCACCTTCCTGTCCCATTCGATCTTGCCGGTGGCGAGGTTCAGTGCCTCCACCTCTCCGCCGGCAGCCCCGGTGGACTTGGTGGGCGCGGGCCGTTTCAAGCTCGTGTAGGTCAGCGGTACGTCGAGGGTCACCGTGTAGACGGTGTTACCGGCGAGGGCCATGTTAGTCACCACGCCGCCCAGCGATCCGGGAAGGATCGTGTAGGGCGCCTTCAAGGTGAGCTTGTGCTCGAGCGCCTTGCGCGAATCGTTGTCGTGGCCGTTGTGCTCCCCGACCGGCGTCTTCCAGATCAGCTTGCCGGTCTCGGCGTTCAGCTCATACACGTACCCCATCTTGCCGCCGCCGATGACGACCGGAACTCGACCGATCCTCGCGGAGATCGGCGAGGCCTGCATGTCATAGTCCTTGAAGTCGTTCGGCACGCCCTGGTAGTACCACCGCAGCTTCCCGGTCGCCGCGTCGAGGTTCACGTCGCTGTCGGTGTAGAGCTGCTGGGACGGGTGCGCGATCGCCCCGGCCGGCGTCTGATACGGATTGCCGATCCCGTACGTCACCGATCCGTCGTCGCTGACCAGCGGTGTCTCCCAGGCGCCGCCGGAGCCGAGGCCGAGGGACTGCACGGCGCGATCCGGCCCGAGCAACGTGTTGAACTTCCACAGCACCGCACCGGCTGACGCGTTCAGCGCCACCAACACCCCACCGCCGGGTCCGCTTCCGTACTGACTCGCGACGTAGACGCGGCCGTCGGCCACCTGCGGCTGAATCCCAAATGTCCCCTCGCCCTGGCCGAGGACGTGCGCGTCGACCCAGATCGGTTTGCCGGTGGCCGCACTCAGCGCGAACACCGATGTCGGCGTCTCTCCGTACACCCGTCCATCGGCGACCGCGACGCCGTTTGGTCCAGGTCCACTCCGCTCCGGCGCATTGCACTCGTACCTCCACTCGAGCTTCCCAGACGCAAGCGCGAGCGCGTACACGTTCGAATCGAGATCCTGCAGATAGACGACGCCGGCCTGGACGATCGGACCGGCGGATAGCGAGCCGGACCCGCCAACGCCGGCCTCGGCCGTCCCGCTCAGCTTGAACGTCCAGGCCTGGTCGAGCCTGGACACGTTGGCCGATGAGATCGTGGAGCCGCTCGCGTCCCGCGTGTTCGCGACGTCGGCATTGGAGTCTGGCCGAGCATTTCCCGGGGCGACGACGGCGCGGGCCCGGCGCCCGGATAATAGGGACCGTGCCGGATTCCTCCCAGCCGCTCCGCGAGCAAGACGTCGACCCGAGCCCGTTCGAGCAGTTCCGCCGCTGGTTCGCGGAGGCGCGTGACGCGGGCGTCCGCGAGCCAGAGGCGGCCGTGGTCGCCACCGCCGGCAGCAGTGGGGCCCCGTCGGCCCGTATGGTCCTGATCAAGCAGGCCGACGAGTCGGGCTTCGTGTTCTTCACCAACTACGACAGCCGCAAGGGCGGCGAGCTGACGTCTAACCCGCGTGCCGCGCTGCTGTTCTACTGGGACCCGCTGGGCCGTCAGGTGAGGATCGAGGGGCCGGTGCGGCGGACCACTCCCGAGGAATCGGCTGCGTACGCGCGCAGCCGCGCGCGGGGCAGCCAGTTGAGCGCGCTGGCCTCGCAGCAGAGTCGCACGGTGGAGAGCCGCGAGGCGCTGGAGGCGCGCGTGGCCGAGCTGACTCAGCGATACGAGGGCGCCGATCCGCCGCTGTCCGACGGCTGGGGCGGCTTCCGGGTGACGCCCGAGTCATTCGAGTTCTGGCAGCACCGAGACGACCGTCTGCACGACCGCCTGCGCTACACGCCGCAACCAGGCGGCGGCTGGGCGCTCGACCGGCTGTCTCCGTAAGGCCTCCCGCCAGGTCCAGGACCTCCGGGCGCCTCACCGCGCCAGCAGCCCGCCCTCGACGCTGAGCGCCTCGCCCGTCACGTACGACGCGGCGTCGGACGCCAGCCAGGCGATCGCCTTGGCCACCTCCTCGGGCCGGCCCATCCGCCCCAGCGGGACGAACCCGATCAGCGACTCCCGAAAGCCCGGGAACTTCGCGAACGCCTCGTCCATCATCGGCGTGTCGATCGCCCCCGGGCATACCGCGTTGATCCGAATCCCCAACGGCGCGTACTCGAGCGCGGCGGTCTTCGTGAGGCCGAGCACGCCGTGCTTGCTGACCGTGTACGGAGAGCCGTTGGGCGACCCGCGCAGGCCCAGAGTGGAGCTCGTGTTGACGATCGCGCCGCCCTGGCCCTGGGCGAGCATCGCCTCGAGCTCGTGGCGCATCGCCAGCCACGTACCGCGCAGGTTGATCGACACCACGCGGTCCCAGCTGTCCACGGGATAGGAATGCGTGGGGCTGTCGCCGGCGCCGACCCCGGCGCAATTGGCTGCGCAGTCGAGCCGGCCGAAGGTCTCGGTCGCCCGGGCTACCGCCGCCTTGACGGCGTCCTCGTCGGTCACGTCAGCGGTCGCGAACACCGCCTCGCCGCCGGCGTCGGTGATCGCCCGCACGGCGGCCTCGCCGCGCTCGGCGTCGATGTCGACGGCGACCACGCGCGCGCCCATCGACGCGAACAGGTCGGCGGTCGCGTGACCGATTCCCGACGCGGCGCCGGTGACCAGCGCGACTTTCCCGTGCAGGCCGTAATCCATGGTCGCGAGCGCGCGACCGCCGTCAGCGGAACGAGTCGGCGGTGACCCGCTGCACCTCGGTCACCGCGTCGGCCGGGATCCCCGCGCGCTTGGCGGCGGCGATGATCGCGTCCGGGCTCGGTGCCTCGTACAGGCAGTAGGAACGGTGGCGGTCGGCGCTCAGGAACGAGAACATCCAGCTGACGCCCTCGTCGGCGTTGATCTGCTCGATCAGCGTCGCGTCCTCGGCCGACAGCTCCAGCTGTTCGGCGAAGTTGCGCTCGATGATGTACATCGGCATGCCGGCGATGCTACAGCCCGTGGGGACGCTTGAGCAATGCGTGTCGGTATGCGTATCCGGCAGCCTCGGTGCGGTTTGCCGCGCCGGTCTTGCGCAGGATGTTGCGCACGTGGTTGGCGACGGTGTGCCCGCTGATGAACAGGTCCTCGCCGATCTCGCGATTGCTCTTGCCGGCCGCGACCAGGCGGAGGATCTCCACCTCCCGCCAGGACAGGTCATCGGGCGGGGCCCGGGTGGCCTCGGCCTCGCCGCCGAGCGCACCGGCCCGGGCCAGCAGCGTCGGCATCCCGATCCGGCGAGCCAGCGCCACGGCCTCCGACAGCAGCTCGGTGGCCTGCGCCGCGTCGTCACGGCCGCCGCGGATCCGCAACGTCCGTCCGTACGCATAGAGGGTGTGCGCCACCCAGGTGGTGGCGTCCATGGCGCGGTTGAAGGCCAGCGCGCGCTCGTAGTGCTCGACGGCGCGGTCGTGATCACCGAGCGTCGCGGCGAGCAGGCCCAGATAGCGGTCGGCGGCGCCGTAGCATGCGACCCCGTGCCCGATCACGACGTTGCCACCGGCGAGCGGGGCTAGCTCCGGATACACCATCGCCGCCAGCGCGTCGTCGCCCACCGCGGCGCAGGCGTCGGCGAGATACGTGAGCGTCGCCATCCAGAGCTTGGAGCGCAGCGCCTCGAATCCCTCGGTGCGGACCCGGGCCAGCTCCCGGCGCGCCTCGTCCTTCATGCCCAGCTCGGCCAGCAGCGCGGCGAGCCCGGGGCGCCAGACGTCGCTGGACTGGCCGCCGGAAGCGATGCTGCGGATCGCGGGGGCCAGCTCGGCCAGCCGCCCCTGCTCCCGGCGGATCCCGAACATCTGGATGCCGTACGTGCCCGAGGCGTCGCGGCCCGTCAGCAGGCGGCTCCACTCGTGCGAGCGCAGCGCGGCAGCCTCGGCGTCCACCAGCCGGCCGAAGCACAGCGCCAGCATCGAGGCATCGTGCTCGGCCACGTGCACGGTGAACGGCTGGCGCAGGCGCAACGCCAGCTCGAGCACTTCGGCGAGCTCGCGTTCGGCCGTGGTCAGCTCGCCGAGCACGATCAGGCCGGCGATCCGCCACTCCACTGCCTCGGCCTGCATGTCGGTTTCGCCCAGCTCCTCGGCGAGGTCCCGAGCCTCCGACAGCATCTCCAGCGTGCCCTCGAGGTTGCGCTCGCCGCGCGACCAATAGGACCGCATCAGCACCGTGGTGAGCCCGAAGCGGTCATCGAGCCGCCGCGCCATCGCGATCGCGCTCTGCTCGGCGACACCGCTGGCCTCGAAGTTCCCGAGGAACGCGTGTGCGCGCGCGAGTCCGGCCAGCAGCATCACCCGCAGCTCGGAGTCCTCGTCTGCGAGCGCCTGCGACGCCTCCTCGAGCAGCTCGACCGCGCCCCGGTCGGTGATCGCCGGCCGCCAACAGGCCTCCTCGAACCCAACCGCGGCGGTCGCGAGCATCCGCGCGTCGCCGATCTCGCGCGCGATCCGCACGGCGTCGGCGAACGCCTCGATCGCGCCGTCCGAGCGTCCGCCCCGGAAGCGAGCGGTGCCGAGCTCCAGCTGGGTCTCCACGTGCCGGCGCGGATCATCGATCCCGAGCGCGAGCGCGGCCGAGAAGAGCGCCTCGGCCTCGTCGTAGTCGAGCGCCGCCAGCGCGGCCCGCCCAGCCAGCAGGGAGTACTCGATCGCCCGTCGCGGCCCGTCCACGGGCGCCGCGGCCGTGAAATGGTGGGCCAGCTCCGCGGGTCCGTGACGGCCGTCCCCGTGGGCTTGCTCGAGCGCCTCGCCGACCCGGAGGTGCAGTTCGGCGCGCCGCAACCCGGGGATTCGGTCATACAGCGCCCGGCGCACCAGCTCGTGGGCGAACCGGTACGCCAGCCGTCCCGACGGCACCTCGACAATCATGCCGTGGGCGATCGCTTGCTCGAGCGCCGCGTGAAGCTGGGCGTCGGCGACTCGAGACGGCGCGATCACCGACAGGTCGAACTCCTGTCCGGCGACCGCGCCGAGCTCGACCAGCGCGATCGTGGCGGCGTCGAGCTGCGCCAGGCGCTGGCCGACGACCTCGCGGACACCCTCCGGACTGCCGAGCTCGGCCATCGCACGCGCCAGCCGGGCGCCGTCGCCGGCAACCGACACCGTGCTGGTGTCGACCAGCGTGCGCCACAGCTCGGTCATCAGGAACGCGTTGCCGCCCGTCAGGTCGTACAGGACACGACCGGGGTCAGGCAGGCCCGAGCTGAGCTTGCCGCCGCCCGCGCTGCGCACGAACTCCGACACCTCGCCGGCGCTCAACGCCTCGAGACGCATCCTCGACACTCCCTCCGAGCGCCGCAGGTCGACCAGCGCCGAGGCCAGCGCCTCTGAGACCTCGGCTTCGGTGTCGCGAAACGTGGTCACCAGCAGCGCCCGTGCGTCCGACGCCCCCCGCGCCAGATGGCGCAGCAGCAGCAGCGTCGGCGTATCCGCCCAGTGGGCGTCTTCGATCACCAGCACCAGCGGCGCCTCGCGCGAGGCCGCCACGAGCAGGTCACTGACCGCGCCGTGGAGCCGGTGGCGTTCGGTGTCCGGATCGACGCCCGGCGGCGGCTTGCGCTCCCCGACCCGATCCGGCAGATCCGGCAGCAGCCGCGACAGCTCGGCGCCGCCCGGCCCGATCGCCTCGCGCAGCGTCTCTGAGCCGATCCCGCGGACGAGCTGTGACAGGGCATCGACGAACGGCCCGTAGGGCAGGCGCACGACCGAGTCGCACGCGCCGTAGAGCACCAGCGCGCCGTCGGCCGCCGTCCCGTTGGCGAGCTCGCGGACCAGCCGGCTCTTGCCCGATCCCGCCTCGCCTCCGATCAACGCCACCCGCAGCCCCTCGTCCTGCTCGCGCGGGACCAGCGCGGACAGCGCCCGAAGCTCCCGGGTGCGCCCCGCGAACGGAAACGACGGGGTCAGTCGGAGCGGACCGGGCAGGCCGGGCATCTCAGCGGGTGGCCAATAGTCATATCTGATCATTGCAGGCCCGGACGCGGACGGCCAGGCCACTCTGAAAGTCGGTCAAACCAGGTCATGACACGCGATCGGGGGTCCCGTAGGTTGCGGTTGGGGCGAGTTGACCTCATCGAACCGGTGGGGCGCACGACCGGCCCGCAAGGCCAATCGCAATCAAGGGAGCGCACAACGTGACCGCAACCGCATCGCTTGCAGACATCGCTCGCCGAGATCTGTCCGATCTCAGCGACCGTATCGTCGGGCCCGGCGACGCCGCCTACGACGAGGCCAGAGCCGTTCACAACGGCATGATCGACCGACACCCGGCGGTGATCATCCGCTGCTCGAGCGACGACGACGTCGCACGCAGCATCGCGTTCGCGCGCGCCAACGGGGCGCCGCTGGCGGTACGCGGCGGCGGCCACAACGGCGGCGGGCTGGGGGTCGTCGATGACGGCGTCGTGATCGACCTCGCCGGGATCGCCGACGTGGTCGTCGACCCCGACAACGACACCGTGCGTGTTGGGGGCGGCGCCACGTGGGGCCAGGTGGACGCGGCCACCAGCGAGTACGGCCGCGCCACGCCGTCGGGGATCATCTCCACCACCGGCGTCGGAGGGCTGACGCTCGGTGGCGGCCTGGGCCACCTGACCCGGCGCTACGGGCTGACGATCGACAGCCTGATCGGCGCTGACGTGGTGCTCGCCGACGGCACGCAGGTGCACGCCAGCGCCGACGAGCACCCGGATCTGTTCTGGGGCCTGCGCGGCGGCGGCGGCAACTTCGGGGTCGTGACCTCGTTCGAGTTCCGCACGCACCCGGTCGGCGCCACGGTGATGGCCGGGCCGACGTTCTGGCCGATCGAGCAGACGCCCGAAGTGATGCGCTTCTGGCGTGAGTTCATCGTCCAGGCGCCGCGCGAGGTCAGCGGCTTCTTCGCGCTGATGACCGTGCCGCCGGTCGAGCTGTTCCCCGAGGAGCTGCACCTGCGCAAGGTGTGCGCGGTGATGTGGTGCATCGTCGGCTCAGAAGAGGACGCGACCAGGCTGCTGGCGCCCGTGCACGACGTCGGCACCCCGCTGCTGCACGGGGTCGGGCCAGTCCCGCACCCGGCGCTGCAGAGCCTGTTCGACGGCCTCTACACCAAGGGCCTGCAGTGTTACTGGCGCGCGGACTTCTACAACGAGCTGTCTGACGAGGTGATCGAACATCACCGCGAGTGGGGCGAGCGGCTGCCCACGATGCACTCGACGGCGCACATGTACCCGATCAACGGCGCGGCACACGACGTCGCGCCGGCCGACACCGCGTTTAGCTACCGCGACGCTGAGTTCGCCGAGGTGATATTCGGGGTCGATCCCGACCCGGCCAACGCGGCCACAATCCGCGACTGGTGCGTGGGCTTCTGGGACGCGACGCACCCCTACTCCGCGGGGGGCGGCTACGTCAACTTCATGATGGAGGAAGGCCAGGAGCGGGTGAAGGCGACCTACCGCGACAACTACGACCGACTTGCGGTGGTCAAGGCGCAGTACGACCCCGACAACGTGTTCTGCATCAACCAGAACATCCAGCCCGCCTCTGATTAGTCCTAGGGGGTCACGACAGCGCGCCGGCGTCCGGGGGGAGGGCGCCGGCGCCCTGGCGCCGACGTTTGTTAGCGTCGCGCCGCGGCGTGCCCCAGCGAACGATCCACCCGTCGCGTGAGCGCGCACGCCGAGTCGGATTGGTCGTCGCCGTGGCGCTTCTCGGCGTCTCGATCGTGTTCGTGGCCCTCTCCCACATGGAGCCGGGCTATGACGCCTACGGCTGGCTGGTGTGGGGCCGCCAGACGCTGCACTGGAACCTCGACACCAACGGCGCGCCTTCATGGAAGCCGCTGACGTACCTGTTCACGCTGCCCTACGCGCCGTTCGGGCGCACCCAGCCGTGGCTGTGGATGGTCACCGACGTCGCACTGACGCTCTCCGGGTGCGTGTTCGCCGCCAGGATCGCCTATCGACTCGCCGGTCCCAGCCCCGGCCGACCGTACGCGCCGTACGTGGCGGGCGCGTTCGCGGGCCTGGCGCTGCTGGGGATCGACGACTACTGGCACCAGATCGTGATCGCCAACTCCGATCAGATCGACGTGACCCTGTGTCTGGCGGCGATCGACTGTCACCTGTGCCGACGGCCACGGTTGGCGTTCGGCGCACTCGTGCTGGCATCGCTGGGCCGCCCCGAGGCGTGGCCGTTCGCCGGGCTGTACGCGATCTGGCTGTGGCGGGCGGTGCCCGGCGCCCGGATCATGGCGTTCGTCGGGATCGCGTCGATCCCGCTGCTGTGGTTCGGGATCTCGGCGCTGACCGCCAAGAGCTGGCTGCGGGCGGGCGATCTCGCGCTGGACTCGGCCAACGTGATCCACGGCAACAAGGTCACCGGCGTCGCCGGCCGCCTGATCGACCTCTACACGCTGCCGATGCAGATCGCGGTCGGATTGGCGCTGATCCTGTCTGCCGCGCTGCGGGACCGCACCTGGCTGACGCTCGCCGGCGCGGCGCTGCTGTGGCTATTGGTCGAGATCGCGTTCGCGCTGCACGGCTGGTCGGCCGTCCCGCGGTACCTGTTCGAGCCCGCGGCGGTGTTGATCACGCTCGCCGGCGCGGCGGTCGGCCGGGCGCTGGCGTTCGCGCCCCCGGGTCCGCCTGCGCTGCGCTGGGCCGGGCCCGCGGCGGTGGCGAGCCTCCTGATCGCGCTGATCCCAACCGTCGGGCACCGGATCGGCACGCTCAACGACCAGGTCAGCAAGCGGCGCGTGGCGCAGCTCCAGCTGCACCGCCTGCAGGGGGTGATCGACAGGCTCGGCGGACCCGACCGGATCCGCGCCTGCGGGCAGCCGGTCACGCTCGTCGGCTGGCAGAGCACCGTGGCCTGGGAGACCGACCTCAACGTGGGCAACGTCGGCTACAAGCCCGGGCGCGAGATCGATCACGGCGATCCGATCGTCGTGCTGAAGCCGCACCTGGGCGGATGGCAAGTGCGACCGATCCACACCGAGCCCGCCAAGCGCACCGCGTGCGCGGCGCTGCACGCCGACACCCAGTTCAGCCCGTCGTGAGCAGCGCGGCGCTCCCGGCCGGGAGGTGCACCACGTAGCGGCCGTCGGTCGCCTTCACCGAGTCGGTGTCCAGGGCGCCCGACAGCTCCCCGGTGTCGGTGATCGCGCCGAAGCTCTGCCCTCCGAGCGTGACCCCGCTCGAGGCGGTCAGACTCGGCCCCTGCAGCCGCTGCAGCGCGGCGGTGCGCCGGCTTCCAGGTAGCCGCAGCGCGAGGTCGCGATCGGTGCGGCCCTTATTGATCGCCACCACGCGGATCGTCCCGTCGCGGGCGCGGGTCGCCCAGGTCTTGATCTGTCCGCCGGCGTGGCCCGAGACGCGCAACAGGCTCGATCCGGGAGGCGCGGCGCGCGCGAACAAGATCAGGCCGTAGTAGGCCGGCGCGACCGTCGCCGTCCAGCGACCGCCGTCGTGAGCGATCCGGAACAGCTCGTAGCCCGCGCCCGGGAACGTGTGCAGGTTGACCCCGTCGACTCCCACCCGGGCCAGCTCGAACATCGCGTCCACCGCCCACAGGCTCGACGCGAACGTGTCGCTGACCGCCCGATCGGCGCCGCACGAGACGCTGTTGATCTCGTCCACTCGCAGCGGCAGCCGGTGGGCGTGTGCGGCCGCGACATCGCGGGCGAAGCTGTCGGCCAGGCTGGTCGTCGCGGCGCTGGCCAGCAGGTGCGCGAGCGACGGGTGCATCGGCGACTTTGTCGACGTGTAACACAGCTGGAGCGCGTAGCGGTGCATCGTCACGAGGCCGAGCCGCGGCTGCGAGGACAGGAACGGGCCGAGGTCGCGCATCCACTTCGACGCGCCCAGCGCCGGCCCCGCCAGCGGGACGCTCGGCAGCGCAGCGGAGAACCGGTCGAAGTCACGGATGTAGGCGGGTACGTCGTAGCCGCGAGGCCGGCCCGGGACCTTGCGGCCGCTCGCGGTCCGGTACCACGGGAACGAGGCGTACAGGGCAGGCTCGTTGCCGAGCTCGAGCGCCTGCACCGACCCGCGGCCGAGGCCGTCCACGAGCTGACGCGCCTCGGTGCCGGCGATCTGCGTGCTGTCGGCCTCGAGGTTGATGCCGAGGATCAGCCGCGCGCCGAGTGCCCGGGCGAGCGCCCGCGTGACCTGCACCCAGCGATCGCCGAGCGAATAGGTGACGCCCGCCGGCTTGGTCACGCCCGGCACCGGCCACCACGTCCAGTCGGTCGTGTCGCCCCCGACCCGCAGCACCGGCGCCTGACCCGGGTTGAGGTTCGCGACCAGCCGCTCAAACACCGGGTCGAGCACGGCGGGATCGGCGCCGGCGTAGTGCTCGATCGACGAATACTCCAGCGACAGCCCCAGAAAGCCCGCCGGGATCGGGCGGCCGTACGGGCTGGAGTCGACGGTCAGCATCGCCGCGTCGTCGGGCACCCCGCGGGAGCCCGAGCTGACCGACACCGCCACCGCGGTGATCCCCGCGACGAGCGCGACCAGTGCGAGGTCGACCCATACGAAACGCGTGCGCGACCAGCGCCGCATCAATCCTCCGTCACGAGCTCCATCAGCAGGCTGTCGTGCCAGCCCTGACCGCCGGCGTCGCGTTCGCTGCGCCGCATCACTCCGACCGTGCGAAACCCAGCCTTCTCGTAGGCCCTGACCGCGGGCGCGTTGTCAACCGCCGGGTCGATCGTGACGCGGTGATGGCCGAGGTCGTCGAGCAGATGCCGGACGATTCGCGTGAGCACCTCGGTCCCGATCCCCAGGCCGTGGAGCTCGGGGTCCAGGAACATGTCGATCCCGGCATGGCGGTACTTGGGCTCGGTCTCCTCCCGGTACTGGATCAGTCCGGCCACCCGGCCGTCGACCAGGATCGTCAGCCGCGTGGACTCGGGCTCGTCCCACGGGAAGCTCTGATCGGGCACGTCCCACCAATGCATCACCTGCGGCGTGGTGTGGATCCGCCGCAGCTCGGCCGCGTCGCCGTCGGCCAGCGAACGCAGTACCAGGCCGGGGCGATCGCAGGGCAACTCGATCGGCGGCATCGGGACATTCTGGCGTGGCCGCTTTCGTGACCCTCCGGGGCGGTCCGGGCACCGGCCGCCGACCCGCCCCGAACCGGCGAGCCGCTGGTCGCGCGTTCGTAGACTGAAGCCGTGACCGCCCGCGGCACCGACTGGGGTCTGGCGGCGTTGGTCGCGTTGTTGATCGCGACGGGCGTCCTCACCCTGTTCGCCGGCAGCTCGCACGACGCTTGGGTGTTCGATGCCCATGATGCACTGGGGGCCGCGATCGCGCTGCTGCTCGTGGTCAAGTTGCGCCGCGTGTGGTCGCGGTTGCTGACGCCCGCGCGGTGGGAGCCGCGGACGGCGGCCGGGCTCGCCGGGACCGCGCTGGTGCTGGCGGCGCTGGGCTCGGGCTGGCTGTGGTCGGGCGGACTCGACACCGCGATCCTCGGCTACAGCCTGCTCGGCTGGCACGAGGCGTTGGGTGCGGCGATGGCCGTGGCGGTCGCGGCGCACATGGTCGCCCGCTCCAAGCCGTTGCGCGGACGCGACGTCGCGCACCGCCGGCAGTTCTTCGCCGCCGCCGGGATCGGCGCGGCCTCGCTGCTGGCGTGGCGCCTGGAGCGGCCCGCCCAGGGATTAGTCGGGCTGCGCGGCGCCAAGCGCAGGTTCACCGGGTCCTATGAGGCCGCGTCGTTCGCCGGCAACGCATTCCCGACGACGTCGTGGGTCGCCGACAACCCGCGCCCGATCCCGCTCGACAGCTACCGCCTCCGAGTGGGCGGCCTGGTGGCGCGTGAGCTGTCGCTGGCGCCGGCGCAGCTGTCGGTTGGCGACGAGCTGACCGCGACGCTGGATTGCACCGGCGGCTTCTACTCGACCCAGCGATGGTGGGGCATCTCTCTCGGACGCTTGCTCGACCTGGCCCAGCCCCACGGCGACGCCCACCACGTCCGGGTGGTGTCGAGGACCGGGTACCGGTGGAGCTTCTCGCTGGCGGACGCCCGCCGCCTGCTGCTGGCCACGCACGTCGGCGACGAGGCCCTCAGCCACGAGCACGGCGCGCCGCTGCGGCTCGTCGCCCCGGGCGCGCGCGGGTTTCAGTGGGTCAAGTGGGTGGAGCGCATCGACCTGCTCGAGCACCCCGATTACGGTGCGCCGGCCTCGACGCTGTGGAGCAGCTTCACCAGCGCCGGTCGCGGCCAGCCCTAGAGCGCCGGCTCGGTGTAGGACCCGAGAAGGTTGTTCGGCTCGTGGATGGCGGGCGAAATCGCGTGGCCGCGTGGGGGCGTGGGTGGTCTCATCCGGTCGACGCAACGGGATCGTGTTTGCGTTGACTGATGGGAGGCCGTGGTGTCGAGGGATCGCGGCGGCGCGGCGGCGCGCGTAACGGGCGCTGGCGCATCCCAAGCCGGCGAAGCTGTCGGGGTGTCCGCCCGGAGGATCGCGGCCGGATTGCCGAGATGGTCAAGATCTCTCAGCGCCCGGCGGAGGTCGCCGATCGCGCCGTCCCGGGACATTGGGAGGGTGATCTGCTGCTCGGCGCGTATCGCCGCTCAGCGATCGCGACGCTCGGTGACCAACGTCCCAAGCCAACCCGCGAAGGCCTCGGGTGGGGCGTTATGCACGGCGCCCCCGAGGCCCGGGGTGATCGAGGTCCGGGGCGACCGATTCCGGCTCTCGCGCATCGACGAGCCGTCCGGCGCCAGCGATCGCAGCCACGATCGCGGCGACTTGCCGCTACCGCCGGCCACGCGTCAGCGCGGCTGGCGCCCGACTGCGGGTGCTCTCGGGCCCGAGCGGCGCGCGTCCGACAAGCGCCAGCACACCAGGGCCAGCCCGGCGGCGGTCAGTAACACCGCGGGCCAGGGCCCGATCAGCAATCCCAGCAGGTGCGAAAGGGCGAACGCGACGATGCCGCACAGGGTCAGCTTCGCGGCTGCGCGAAGACCGTCGCGACGCAGCCAGACCGAGATGCAGAGCAGCCCGAAGGCGGCTAGGACCAGCCCGCCGAGTGGCCGCGACCCGCTGATCACGGCCACCGCGTAGCCGGCGATCAGGCCGGCGGCGGCGAGCGGGGCGGTGGCGGTATCACGGCGCATGAAACTGATTATGGACCCAGTTTCGCCCCGGCGCGCTTGGGTAGCACAACGGCATCGCGCTGGGCTCATGGATGCTGCGATTCCTGGTTTAGCCCCGCAGATCACGGGTAACGGCTGAATTATGGAGTCTCTAACGATCATCCCAACAGAGTCGCGGGAGCTGTTTGACCGCTGGCAGAAGCACCACGATCAGCGGGCCCGAGAGGAGCTGGTACAGCGGTTTCTGCCGCTCGCGCGCAAGCTCGCCCGACGCTACGCCGGGGCCCGTGAGCCGTTCGACGATCTGGTCCAGGTGGCGAGCCTGGGGCTCGTCAAGGCCGTGGACCGCTTTGATGTCAGCCGTGGAACCGCTTTCTCGTCGTTCGCGGTGCCCACGATTCTCGGAGAGCTCAAGCGCTACTTCCGCGATTTGGGATGGTCGGTACACGTGCCCCGTGGCGCCCAGGAACAGGCGCTGAAGGTCGAAGAGGCCCAGCAGCAGCTGACCAGCAAGACCGGGCACCCGCCCACGGTGGACGAGCTGGCCCAGTACCTCGAGCTCAGCGTTGAGGACGTGCTGGACGCGCTGGAGACCGCCGGCGCGCACCACTCGACTTCCCTCGACGCTCCTCGCGATGACGTCGACGGCGAGTCGACCACGCTCGCCGAGGCGTTCGGCGAAGAGGACCGGCGCTACGAGTTCGTCGACGCCAGCGTCACGATCGCGGTGGCCGCACGCGAGCTTTCGGCCCGCGAGCGGCGCGTGCTCGTGCTGCGGTTCGTAGAGGACATGACGCAGACCCAGATCGCCGACGAGATCGGCGTCTCGCAGATGCAGGTTTCGAGGATCCTGCGCCGGGCTCTCGCCCGGCTGCGCGAGATGACGCAGTTCGACGACGATCCGGTCACGGGCTAGTCGCCGCCCGCGGGACGGCCGATCGGCGAGGCGGGCTGGGACCGTGCTGCTATTCGGGCGCGGTCTCGAACCACACCCGCGTCCCGTGGCGGGTGCGATGCACGCCCCAGCGGTCGGCGAGACGCTCGACCACGCGCAGGCCCCAACCGCCATCGCGATTGCGCGCGGCGCGCCTGGCGAAGCCCTGGCCCGAATCGACCACGGAACAGCGCAGGCTCGAGTTGATCAACAGCTCGAGCGTGATCGAGCGGTCGCGCGCGGGGCGTCCGTGGACGAGCCCGTTCGTGACCGGCTCGCTGACCAACAGCTGAAGCTTCTCGAGCGTCCCCTGCGCCACGCGCTCGCCGCATTCGCTGTGGACGATCCGCCGCGCCTCCGCGGGCGCGTCCGGTGCAGCGTCGATCCTGTACAGGACTCGCACGCGTGAATTCATGAGGCCGGAATCGGGTGAGTTCATCGTCTTCAGGTCTGCTACCCGGAAATTTCGGCCAGAATGCCTGCGCGACGCGGGTTTGGGCTTTCTCCGCAGCGGCGACTCGTTTAACTAATGGACCTGACCGATGACTGGCCGACCGTTCGTCTGGACCTGGACTCAAGGCCCGAGACGCTGACACTGGTCCGTGGAGCGCTCGGCGGGGTGGCTGACCAGCTCGCGCTCGACCCCGAGCTGCTCGACGATCTCAAGACGGCGGTCAGCGAGGCATGCAACAACGTCGTCATGCACGCCTACGACGAGGATGTCCCGGGCCCGCTCGAGGTGCTCCTGTACGCCCGAAATGACGCAATCGAGGTTCTGATCCGCGATCAGGGCAGCGGGATCTCAGCGGTCGCGCCGTCCGACGACCGGCTACAAGGCGTCGGCCTGCCGGTGATCCGGGCGCTGACCCAGGAGGCGGAGTTTCGCCCGGTTCCCGACGGCGGGACCGAGGTGCGGATGCTGTTCGCCGGCGAGCGCGACGGCAAGCGCCTGTTCACCGAGCCCGCCAAGGCGGCGCCGGAGCAAGGGTGGACGGCGGGCCTTTCGGGCGACGCGGTCGTGTCGCTGTCGCCGGTCAGCTTCGTGGGCGGAGTGCTGGGCCGCCTGGCCCGTGCGCTCGCGGCGAAGGCGCGCTTCTCGCTGGACCGCTTCTCCGATGTCTACCTGGTGACCGACGCGATCGCCGCGCACGCTGCCCGCTCGGCCAGCGGAGAGAGGATCTCGTTCGGAATCTCCACCGACGTCCGGCGTCTGGAGCTGACGATCGGGCCGTTCCACGATGGTGCCAGCGAGTGGCTCAACGACCGCGGGAGCGGCCAGGAGGGCGACGACGCGCTGGCGATGCTCAGCGATGAGGTCGACGTCAGGCCGGTCGGCGCCGGCGAGGCGTTGCACGTGGTGATGCTCGACCATCGTCCGGTGGGCCGCCCACCGGCCGTGTAGCCGCGCCGGTCCCGTCCGCTTCGGGCTTCGGCGAGCCGCGCTGGTGGACCCCGCTAGGCAGTTCGCGGTCGCAGCGCCAGCGCGACCACGTCGTCGCTGCGCGGGCCCTGACGGAACTCGTCGAGCTCGGAGTCGAGGCGGTCGAGCACCTGCTGCGGCGAGGATCCCGCCGACCGGGACACGAGACCCTGCAGCCGGTCTGACCCGAAACGCTCGCGCTCGCCGAGCGTCTCGATCACCCCGTCGGTGTAGAGCACGACCAAGGCGCCCGCGTGCACCTCGACGTGCTCCTGGGGCCAACGCGCGTCATCGAAGGCGCCGAGCAGCGGGCCAGCCGCCGGAGCCTCGCGGACGTCTCCGTCGGCGTCCACGATCAGCGCGGGGGGGTGGCCGGCCGAGCTGATCACGAGCTCCTGCGGTCTGAGGTTCGCGCACAACCCGCTGCACAGCGCCGTGCCGGCGTGCTGCCTGAGCTCCTCGTCCAGGCGGCCCAGGATCGCCGCCGGGTCGGGCTCGAACCGGCTCGCGAAGCGGGCCCCGTGGCGCATCACCGCGGTCAGCGCCGCCGCGGTCGCGCCCTTGCCGGTGACGTCGCCGACCAGGCACGTCCATCCGTCCTCGGTCGCGAAGAACTCGTAGAAGTCGCCGCTCACGTCCACGCGTCGATCCGTGCCGGCGGGCCGGTACAGCGAGGCGAGCTCCCAACCGGGAACCTCGGGGAGCTCGTCCGGGCGCAGGCTCCGCTGCAGGATCTCGGCGACGTTGGCGAGTGTTGTGTGCAGGCGGGCGTTCTCGACCGCCACCGCGGCTCGCCGGGCGAGCTGCTCGGCCAGCTCGAGATCATCATGGTCGAGCCGGCGGTGCGATTCGGCGGTCAGCAGCGTCATCACTCCGACGATCCGCGTCGGCGCGCGCATCGGCACGAGCAGGGCGGAGCGTAGCTCGAGCGCACGCAGCAACGCCAGGTGCTCATCGCCGAGGGCACTGCTGGCCAGGAGCTCATCGCAGGTGTCCGAAAACAGCTCGGGCTCGCCCGACCGCAGCACACGGTGCACAGTCGTCGACGGATCGGGCTGATCGGGCTCGAGCCGGCGGAGTCGCCCGACCAGCTGCTGGCGCAGCGAGTCCCGGTGCACGGTGAACGCGTGCTCGCGCGAGAGATCCTCGTCGAACAGGTCGACCGCGCAGATGTCGGCGAGCGCGGGCACGACCACGCGCGCGACATTCTCGAGCGTCTGCTCGTAATCGAGCGAGGAGGCGAGCACGCGGCCGGACTCCGCCAGCACGGCGGTCCTGACCTCGGCGGTCTTGACAGCGGTGACGTCCTCGATCACCGTCACGGCAGCGATCACGTCGCCGTGGTCGTCATGGATCGGCGCGGCCTTGAGCAACCGCCACCAGGCCTCTCCGGTTTGCCGGTCGATCACGTGCATCAGCAGCGGGTCGGCCGGCTGGTCGGCCATCAACCGCATTGACGGGAAGTCCTCGACGGTCAACGGCCCGCCGTGCTCGTCCTCCACGATGAATCGGTCCAGAACCGAGCGATCGGATCGCTCGCGAAGCTCCGCGAACGAGGTCAGCCCCATGACTTCGAGCGCCCTGCGGTTGGCGTAGATCAGCCCGCCCGCGCGGTCGCGGACCGCCACCCCCTCGTCGAGGACGTCGAGCAGCTCGGCCACCACCGGTCCTCCGGCGCCGAGCAGGCGGTCGGTCCAGCGACGCCCCGATTCGTGGCCCCCGCGCAACGTCACCCTCCGTTGAGCAGCTCCTCGGGGGTGTCGGCGAGCGTGAGCCGTTCGGCGACGCCGGTCAGGGTGAGAAGCCGCTGGACCTGCTGGGACCCGTTGACCAGGCCCAGGCGCCGACCCTGCTCCTCGGCCCTCTGGTGGGCCCTCACGAGCACGCTGAGACCCGTGGAATCCATGAACTCGAGCTCCCTGAGGTCGACGACCACCAACTCCGCCCCGGACTCGGCGACCCGCTCGAGCTCCTCCTCCAGGGCAGGGCTTGAGGCGAGGTCCAGCTCGCCGCTGACGCTGATCACGGTCGCGTGTTCCGCGTTGCGAACCTCTACCCGGAAATGACTCTGCACCGTGCAGCGAGCGTACTGATCTGCGAGGGGACGTGCTGGAATCCTGACCTCGTTTGGGGCGATTGCGGCGCGTGCTGCGGGGTAGGCCGTAGCGAGGGTTGACGCGATTCGCGTCAACCGACCTGGAAAGGAGGCCTGATGGTCGCTCTGATGGTGCTGTTGCTGATCCTCGTCGTGCTCGGCGGGCTCGGGTTCGCAGTCCACGTCCTGTGGTTCGTGCTGATTGCCGCCCTGATCCTGTGGGCGCTTGGGTTCCTGATCGGCAGCGCCGGAGCAGGAGCCGGAGCTGGCCGCCGCAGGTGGTACGGACGCTGGTAGAGACGGTCGGGTCGCCGCTGGGCGGGCGGTAACCGGCCGCAACGACAGACGATCGCCGGCTCGGCTGCGAACCCTCGCTAGTGGACCCGCCCGGACCCCACAGGGGCTCGGGGTGGCTAGAGCTGGTGGTCGTCGGTCAGGTCGCGCAGCCGCTGCAGCGAGCGGCGCAGGAGGCGCGAGACCTGCATCTGTGAGACCCCCACCCGCTCGGCGATCTCCGACTGGGTGAGGTCCTCTCCGAAGCGCAGAAACAGGATCCGCCGTTCGCGCTCGGGCAGACACTTGGCCGCCGCAAAGATCGCGGCCTGCCGGTGGACGCGCTCGAGCCGCTCGTCCTCGTCGCCGATCGCCTCCAGGCGGCTGGGCGTTCCGTCGTCGTCAGTCCCGACCGGGGCGTCGAGCGAGATCGCGCCGTAGGCCTCGGCGGTCTGAAGGCCGTCCAGCACCTCCTCATCGCTGAGCTCGAGGTATTGGGAGAGCTCGTTGATCGACGGCATGTGGCCCGTGCGACCGCTGATCTCGTGCTGGGCGTCGATCACCTTGCGCGCTCGCTCCTGGGCGCCGCGATCGACGTGCAGGGCCCAGCCGGTGTCGCGGAAGTAGCGCTTGAGCTCCCCGACGACGGTGGGCACGGCGAACGAGGTGAACGCGAACCCGCGATCGGGGTCGAACCGCTCGACCGCCTTGACCAGACCGAGGCTGGCGACCTGCACGAGGTCGTCGTAGGGCTCGCTGGATGGGACGTACCGACGCGCCAGCTTGCGGGCGAGCGGAAGAAACCGCTCGATCAGCTCGTCGCGCGCGCGACGATCACGAAACCGCCGCCAACGCCGGAACAGATCCGACGACTGGGCGGCGTGAAGGGGAACGCCCACGGCCGGAGTCACCGCCATTGCAGACCTCCAATTGCAGACCGATTCGTTGTACCACACACCTTGACCCCCTCGGGTCGGCTGCCGCGCCGATTGCGTGCAAGCTGTGCAGCATTGGCGCCGAAAGCGCCCCCAAGCGGCAGGCGACCGGGCGCCGCTCCCGCGCGTCCGGGCGGTCAGGCCGCGATCGCTTCGCTCTGCTCGAGCGCCGCTGAGTCCTCGTCCTCGGTCAGCAGCGCGATCACCGCGCGCTCGATCCGCCCACGCATACGGTCGTTGACCGCGCTGAGGTCGCGAATCCGGTCGAGCTCGGCGGCGATCGTCCACCCCGACTGATAGCGATCGAACACCCGCGGGTCGATGTAGGCGCGCCTGGCCACCGCCGGGGTGTTGCCCAGCAGCCCTGCGACCCCCCGGACCGCGACGTCGATCGCCCGCTTGCGTGCCGCCTTGGTGGCGGCCTCGCGCCCCTGGGTGGCGAGCGAGACCGAGGCCAGGACCGTCGCGTTCCAGGTGCGGAAGTCCTTGGCGCTGAACTGTTCGTCGCCCAGCTCCTGCTTGAGGAACTCGTTGATGTCGTCGGAGCTGACGTAATGCCACCGGCGGCCCTGCCTGTAGGCCAGTAGCTGCGGCCGGCCGCCGCGGCGGCGGCGCAGCGCCCGGATCAGGTCGTAGGAGGGCGGATCGTCGATCACCTGACGACGCTGGATGCCGGACTTGGCCGGATAGTCGAACTCGATCGAGTCGTCGTGGACGATGACGTGCTCCTGGTTGAGGGTGGCCAGGCCGAGGCCGCCATCCTCCTGGGCGTACTCCTCGCTGCCGACCCGGAACACGCCGACGTCGAGCAGACGCACCGCCCCCGCGAGCACCCGCCTGCGGGTGGGCTCGTCGCCGGCGAGCTCCTTGACCAGGCGGCGGCGCAGATGCGGTAGCTGGGTCCCGAACCGCAGCATCCGCTCGAACTTCTGGCGGTCGCGGTGCTCGCGCCATTTCGGGTGGTAGAGGTACTGCTTGCGGCCGGCGGCGTCGATCCCGGTCGCCTGGAGATGGCCCATCGGGTCGGGGCAGATCCACACCTCCGCCCAGGCGGGCGGGATCGCCAGCCGACGCACGTGAGCGAGCAGCTCGGGGTCCGCGAGCCGGTCTCCGACCTCGTCGAGGTAGGCGAACCCGCGCCCGCGTCGTACGCGGCGGATGCCCGCGGAAGAGCAGTCCGAGCGCCGCAGGCGCCGGGTGGAGGCGGTGCTGGTGGTCGAAGTGCCCATCGGATCCCCGGGAGGCCGGTACCCGAGCGGCACGGCGCGAAACAGAACGCGCCCCTGGGATACTTGCCGGCGTGCCGGCCCCCTATACCTCCGAGCTCGCGCAGACGCTCGGCCCCGATCTGCTCGAGCGGTTCCTGCGCTACGTGCAGATCGACACCCAGTCGCGGCGTAAGCGCACGTCGTCGCCCAGCACCCCTGGCCAGCTCGATCTGGCGCGGGTGCTGGTCGATGAGCTCCAGCAGGCGGGGCTGAGCGATGCCCGCCTGGACGACAACGGCTACGTGGTGGCGAGCCTCGATGGCGCCGCAGCTTCGGATGGCCCCGTCGTCGGCCTGGTCGCGCACATCGACACCAGCCCCGATGCGCCGGGCACCGGGGTGCAGCCGATCGTCCACCGCGACTGGGACGGCAACGCGATCGAGCTGCCGCGCGCCGGCACGCGGCTGGACCCGGAGGCGATGCAGGAGCTCGTGCCCAAGCGCGGGCACGACCTCGTGACCAGCAGCGGTGACACGCTGCTGGGGGCCGACGACAAGGCCGGCGTGGCGGCGATCATGGCCGCCGTCGTGCACCTGGCCGCGCACCCCGAGCTGCCACGGCCGAGCCTGCGGATCGCGTTCACGCCCGATGAGGAGATCGGCGAGGGCGCCACCCTATTCGACATCGAGCGGTTCGGCGCGCTGTGCGCCTACACGATCGACGGCTCCGAGCTCGGCGAGCTCCAGGACGAGACGTTCAGCGCCGTCGAGGTCACGGTCACGGTCGAGGGCGTCGACGTGCATCCCGGTCAGGCCACCGGCAAGCTCGTCAACGCGCTCCGGTTGGCCGCGCAGATTGTGGCGGCGCTGCCGTCGGACCGGCTCACCCCCGAGACCACCTCCGGCCGGGAGGGCTTCATCCATCCTTACGAGCTGACCGGCTCCGCCGGCCGGGCGCGCATCGTGGCGATCGTCCGCGACTTCGACGACGAACAGCTCGACCGCCACGTGGCGCTCCTACAGCGCACCGCCCAGGAGGTGGTCGGCACCGAGCCGCGTGCTCGCCTCGAGGTCGACGTGCACCCCCAGTACCGCAACATGCGCCGCTACCTCGCCTCCGCGCCGTACGCCGCCGCCGCGGCCGAGGACGCGATCCGGGCCGAGGGGCTCGAGCCCGTGCGGATCCCGATCCGCGGCGGGACCGACGGATCGCGGCTCAGCGAGATGGGGCTGCCAACGCCCAACATCTTCACCGGCGCTCACGAATTCCATTCGGTTCGCGAGTGGGCGTCGCTGCAGGACATGGCCGCGTCCGCGGCGACGATCGTCCGCCTCGCCGAGGTCTGGACCCGGCCCGCATACGCCGGTCTCGGCGGCAACGGGCACCGGCCTTGAGCCCGCGCTTCAGCGGCTCGCTGGCGTCCGTCGACGGCCAGGTGATGCTCGCCTCGAGCGCGACGATCCCCGCCACCGATCACGGCCTGCTGAGGGGCGATGGCGCGTTCGAGGTGGTACGCCTGTACGACGGGCGAACGTTCGCGCTCGAGGAGCACCTCAAGCGCCTCGAGCGGTCAGCCTCCAACCTCCGCCTGGCTGTCCGGTGACGGAGCGGCTCGCGGAGGAGCTCGCGGCGCGGATCCGGTCCCGGCTCGATGGTGCCTGAGGCAGAGGCGAGCGCCGCATGAGGGTCCTGACCGTCGTCGGCAACCGCCCGCAGTTCATCAAGGCGGCGGCCGTGTCGGGGCCGCTCCGCCGAGTCCACGAGGAGGTGCTCGTCCACACCGGACAGCACTTCGACGACGAGCTCTCGGCGGTGTTCTTCGCCGAGCTGGGCCTTCCCTCGCCCGAGCGCGAGCTGCATATCTCCCGCGGCTCGAACACCTCGCAGACGGGCCGTATGCTCGCGGCGCTGGAGCCGGTGCTGGCGGACGTCGCTCCCGATGCGGTGCTCGTTTACGGCGACACCAACTCGACGCTGGCGGGCGCGCTTGCCGCGGCCCAGGCCGGGGTCCCCGTCGCCCACGTGGAGGCCGGCATGCGCTCGTTCGATCGCTCGATGCCCGAGGAGCTCAACCGGGTGCTGGCCGACCACGCCAGCGAGCTGCTCCTGTGCTCCTCGGAGGTCGCGGTCCAGAACCTCCAGCGAGAGAGCATCGCCGGCACGGTGGTGCTCGTCGGCGACGTGATGGTTGACGTCGCCGTCGCGGTCCAGCCGCGAGCGCGCGAGCGCACCGACCTGGTCAGCGCGCGCGGCGTCACCCCCGGGCAGTACGTGCTGGCCACCGCCCATCGCGCCGGCAACGTCGACCTGCCCGAGCGGCTGCGGGCGCTGGTAGCGCTGCTGCTGTCGGTGCCGGCGCCGGTGGTCCTGCCGCTGCACCCGCGGACGGCGGCGCGGCTGCGCGACGCCGGGCTGTACGAGCTCCTGGAGCGCGGCGACAACATGATCCTGACGCCGCCGCTGGGCTATCTCGAGCTCAACGCGCTGCTGTGCAACGCGCGCGCCGCGCTGACCGATTCGGGCGGCCTGCAGAAGGAGGCGTATCTGGCGGGGGTGAAGTGCATCACGATGCGGCCGAGCACGGAGTGGACCGAGACCGTTGATCGGGGCTGGAACGTGCTGGTCGACCTGGACGCCGCGGCGGCGGTGGCAGCGCTCGAGCGCGAGCCGCCCGAGGATCGCCCGCAGCTGTACGGCGACGGACATGCAGGAGATCGAGTGCTCGCTGCCCTTACACTGCACCTCGGATGAGGGGAAGGCCCGATGAGTGACAGTCCGCTGCGACTCGGTGTGGCCGGTCTCGGTTACTGGGGCCCGAACCTGGCGCGGAACTTCGCCGCGATCCCCGGCTGCGAGCTGGCCTGGTGCTGCGACGCCTCGCCCGATGCCCGCGCCCGGATCGGCCGACAGTTCCCGAGCGCCCGGCTGACGGATGACCTCGGCGAGCTGATCGCCGACCCCGAGCTCGACGCGATCGTGCTGGCCACCCCGGTGCCGACCCACTCCGAGCTCGCCGTCCGCGTGCTCGAGTCCGGCAAGCACTGCTTCGTCGAGAAGCCGCTCGCGCAGTCGGTCGCCGAAGCGCAGCGCGCGGTCGCGGCGGCCGAGTCGAGCGGACGGACGCTGATGGTCGGCCACCTGCTCGAGTATCACCCCGGGGTTCAGAAGCTCAAGGAGCTCGCCGAGTCGGGCGACCTAGGCGACGAGATCTACTACATCTACGGCAACCGCCTGAACCTGGGCAAGCTCCGCGCCGACGAGAACGCGCTGTGGAGCCTCGGCGCCCACGACGTCTCGGTGGTCCTGTATCTCGCCGGCGAGGAGCCCGAGGAAGCGATCGCGCGGGGCGAGTGCTACGTGCGCGACGGCGTCGAGGACGTGGTGTTCTGCTTCCTGCGCTTCCCGTCTGGTCTGTCGGCTCACCTCCACCTGTCGTGGCTCGATCCGCATAAGGAGCGGCGCTTCACGATCGTCGGCTCGGGCCGCATGGCGACGTTCGACGACATGGCGATCGAGGGCAAGCTGACGGTCTACGACAAGGGCTTCGACGAGGACGTCCGCACCTACGGCGAGTACATCACCCGGACGGGTGACATCTTCTCCCCGCGGATCCCCAACGTCGAGCCGCTGCGCCTGGAGTGCGAGCACTTCGTCCACTGTGTGCGGACCGGCGAGCAGCCGCGCTCGGACGGGGCCAGCGGCCTGCGGGTGGTGCGCGTGCTCGAGCAGCTGCAGCAGTCGCTGGACGCTTCGGCTCGCGCCGCCAATGCCGGCCGAGCCTGAGATCGCCGCCGGAGCCCACGTGGCGCCCGACGCGGTGGTCGGCGCGGGCGCCGAGATCGCCCCGTGCGCGGTGATCCACTCCGCCGCGCGGATCGGGGCCGGCGCGTCGATCGGCTCCGGCACCGTGGTTCACGCCGGCACGGAGGTCGGCGACAACTGCGTGATCGAGGACCTCGTGGTGCTCGGCAAGCGGCCGCGGCTGCGCGCCGGTTCGAGCGCGGGCACGAGCGAGCTGTCCGCGCTGGTGCTCGAGGACGGTGTCAAGGTGTGCTGCGGCGCGATCGTGTACGCCGGCACCCGGATCGGCCCGGGCGCGATCATCGGCGACCAGGTGCAGGTCCGCGAGCGTTGCGCGATCGGTGAGCGGTCGGTCGTCGGTCGCGGATCGGCGATCGAGTTCGGCGTCACCGTGGGCGCCCGGGTCTCGATCCAGACCGACGTGTACGTGACCGCCGGATCGGTCGTCGAGGACGAGGTGTTCCTCGCTCCCGGCGTGATGACCACCAACGACAACACGATGGGCCGGCACCCGCGCGGCGATCCGCTGCGCGGCGCGACCTTCCGCCGCGCCTGCCGCGTGGGCGGCGCGGCGGTGATGGTGCCGGGCGTCGAGATCGGCCCCGAGGCGTTCGTGGCGGCCGGCTCGGTGGTGACGCGCGACGTCGGCGAGCGCGAGGTGGTGATGGGAGTGCCCGCGCGGGTGGTGCGTCGAGTGCCCGACGAGGATCTGGTCGAGCGCTGGCGCCAGCACTAGTGACACTAGTGTCCCGTTTGGAAAGTTCGCGTGCATTCGAGGCACCCCTGGCGGCGCTTGGCTTCGTCCCGCCACCGGCTTCGCCGGCGGCGCCGGCCTCGCGTAGCTCCGCTACGCCACGGCTCCTGCGTCCTCGCCAAGCATCCACCAGTGGCACCTCTCGGTGCCCACGAACTTTCCAAACGCGACACTAGCCGCGCCTCGCGCGCGATCATGCTCGCGAACGAGAACGCGAGAGAGGAGACGGCGATGGAGACCTGGGACGTACGTTCGCTGGAGATCGAGGTCCACCAACCGCAGGTGCTGCGCAGCGACGAGGAGAACCGCGCGATCGCGATTCTGCTCCCGGCCGGCGAGGAGCTCCAGGAGCACCAGGTGCACGAGCGCGCCTACCTGTTCGTGGCTGACGGGGAGATCGAGATCTCCGCCGACGGGCGCAAGGTCACCGGCGGCCCCGGCCTGGTCACCCACTTCGAGCCGGCCGAGCGGCACGCGGTCAGGGCGGTGTCGGACGCCCGGCTGGTGCTCGTGCTGTCGCCGTGGCCCGGGGTGGGACACCCCTCACGCCAGGACTGAGCTCGCTCAGCCGGCAGGAGCCGGCGCGGGGGCCGGCGGCGGCGAGATGTTCTCGCTGGCGTTGGTCCACAGTACCTGCTCGGTGCCGGGGCCGACGCTGATCAGCGTGATCGGCACGCGCACGAACTCCGAGAGGTACTGCAGGTACTCGCGCGCGGCCGCGGGCAGGTCGGACTCCTCGCGGCATTCGGTGATGTCCTCGGTCCAGCCGCGCAGCTCCTCGTACTCGCCGACGGCGTGATGGAGCACCGTCTGGTGGTACGGGAAGTCCTCGAACTCGGCGCCCTCGGCGCCGCGGTAGCGGGTGCACACCTTCAGCCGGTCGTAGCCGGTGAGCACGTCGAGCTTGGTCACGGCCAGCCCGGTCAGCGAGTTGATTCGCGCGGCGTAGCGCAGCGCCACCAGGTCCAGCCAACCGACGCGGCGAGCGCGGCCGGTGGTGGTTCCGTACTCGCCGCCCCGCTCGCGCAGCTGGTCGGCGGGCGGACCCTCGATCTCGGTGGGGAATGGCCCGGCGCCGACTCGGGTGCCGTACGCCTTGGTGACGCCCCAGACCTCGTCGATGTCCTTGGGCCCGACGCCCGCGCCGATGCAGGCCGCGCCCGCCACCGGGTTGGACGAGGTGACGAACGGATATGTCCCGTGGTCGATGTCGAGCAGCGCGCCCTGCGCGCCCTCGAACACGACCAGCTTGCCCTCATCGAGGCGCTCGTGCACGAGCTTGATCGTGTCGGCGATGAACGGCTCCAGTCGGTGCCCGTAGGTCAGGTACTCCTCGGTGATCGTCTGCAGGTCCAGCCGCGGGTCCTTGGCGAACGGCCGCAACGACAGACGCTTGGGCTCGAGCGCGGCCACGATCTTCTTCTTCAGGATCTTCTCGTCGAGCAGGTCCTGAACCCGGATTCCCAGCCGTGCCGCCTTGTCGGCGTAGCACGGGCCGATCCCCCTGCGGGTGGTCCCGATCTGGAGCTTGCCCAGCTTCGCCTCGCCCGCGTGGTCGAGCATCAGGTGGTAGGGCATGATCAGGTGCGCGTTGGCCGAGATCCGCAGCGATGTCGTGTCCACGCGGCGGCGGCGCAGCGCCTCGAGCTCCTCGGTCAGCACCTTCGGGTCGATCACGACACCGTTGCCGATCACGCACAGGGTGCCGGCGTGGAGGATCCCCGACGGGATCAGGTGCAGCTTCCAGGTCTGGCCGTCGCGCACGATCGTGTGACCGGCGTTGTTGCCACCCTGGAAGCGGACGATCGCGTCGGCCTGCTCAGCGAGCAGGTCGGTGATCTTCCCCTTGCCTTCGTCGCCCCACTGGGCTCCGACGATCACGATTCCAGGCATCGCGCTCAGTGTACGAGGGCCGGCGGGCGGGTCGGGTCTCGATTCAGGTCGCGGGGACCGTGCGCGACCGGCCGAGCACCCGGCCCTTGGCGCCGAGCGCCTGAACGGCCACGTAACTGCGCGCCGGGATCGTTGCCGCGGTCTCGAACCCACGCTTACGGACCACGGTCACCGGCCGCAGCGCACCGGGCCTCGGGCCGGCCAGCACGCGCCAGCGGGCCACCCCGGTCGCACCGTTCCAGCTCGCCCACACGGAGACCGCCGCGCCGGAACGCGCTGCCGCTACCGCCGGCGGGCTCTGGGGCCTGGCGTTCCACTTGAAGCGATAGGCCCGGTAGCTCGAGTTGGCGGTCACGAACCTCGCGTCGAAGTCCTCCTGACCGGCTGAGTCGAACTGGGTGAAGTAGGGCCGCTGGCCGTAGCCGAGGAACGCCTGGCCGCCGGCCAGCTTCTGCACGCCCCCCTCGAAGTTCGCCGAGATCGTCGGCGAGTGGTCGTAGGTCTGGACCAGCGTCGCGGTCATCTTGCGGGTGTTCAGCGAGATCCGGATCCCTCGCGAGTAGGGATGGACTTTGGGCGGGCCGGCGCCGTTGTCGAAGATCGTCAGCGTCCCGTCCGGATGCACCGTGACGGAGTGTTGGAAGCCCGTGCTGGTTCCGGGGCCCAGCTTGAAGCTCGAGCGCATACCGCCGAGCCTCCAGATGATCCGGCCGGTCCGGCGGTCGAGCTTGTAGATCGCCGAGGTGTTGCGCATCGAGACGATCACGTTGCCGGCGCGGTCGAGTGAGATCGAGTTCAGGTGGTACGGATCGACGACGTGGCCGGGTTGGTTGGCCGTGTACTTGTAGGACTCGGACAGACCCACGTGATCGAGCGAGTGCCACTCGAACAGCACCAGCCCGGTCTTGAGGTCGACCTCCTGCACCACGCTGTCAATCACCGGCCGGCTCAACCCCGGCAGCGACACCGGCGACGCGGCGATCATCCAGGCGTCGCCCTTGTTGGTGACCATGAACTCATGCAGATCGGCCTCGAGGCCGTTGCCGGCATGGACGGTCGCGACCGTGCGGTAGCGGTGGTTGTAGATCACGCCGACGCCGCGGCCGCTGCCCCGGTTGGTGGTGCCCTGCCACCAGGTGAGGACCTTGTGGCCGTGGAGCTTGGAGACGCGAAAGTCGGTGGTGAGGAGCTGCTGGTCCACCGGCGTGGCGTGAAACCAGACGAGCCTGCCCCTGGCGTCGAGGATCATCGGCCCGTCCTGGGTGGGCCCGTTCTGGGGGGCCACGAAGATGTCGCCGTCGGCCTGCGGCGCCGAGTCGGTCGCCACCGCCACCGAGGTCGGGGTCAGATCCGGGCGCGAGCGGAACCGCTGGGTCCCCCCGGGCACGTTCTTGGCCAGCGACAGCTTCCCGGGGCCGATCTGCTTCGCTGGGTTCTCGATCCGGAAGTGGAAGCTGCCGTCCCCGACGCCCAGCACGTTCAGGTGGCTGCTCACGGTCACGGTCTCCCCGGGGACGAACGGGTTGACGGGCAGAAAGCTCGCGCCGTGGCCGTCGGAGTCGGCCTCGACCCGCCCCTCATGCTCGCCTGAGCGCGAGCCGACGATCTTGACGTTCCCGATATTCGAGGCCGCGGTTCCGCGGAAGGTGATCTGCGTGCCGGGCATCCCGTACTGGCTCCCGGGCACCGGGAACACGCTCACGCCGTGCCCGTCGTGGCCGGAGTCAGAAGATGCCGGAAGCGTGCGGTTGGACGGCAGCGGCGCGCCCGGGGATTGCGGCTTGTCGCTCCCACAGGCGGACATGCCGACCCCCGCAATCAGGCAGCACAACGCGGCCGCCAACACGGGCAGCCTGAGCTTGATCGACGCGCGGCGGGCCGCAGAAGCCTTCGATCGCACGCGCCCCGGTCGAGGATGAGGAGCTACGCAAAACAACCTGACAGCGCCGAAGAACTACCAGAAACGGCGGCTGTCGCGCGCCGTGACGGCTGCCTGCGCCAAGTCCCGGAGCTCCGACCACAGCGGATCGACGCCGTGACCGCAGCCGCGCTGCACCTCGCTGAGCGCCAAGATCAGCGAGCGCAGCTCGCCCTCGCGCAGGGGCACGGGATCGCCGGCCGGCAAGGGCGCGATGTGCGACTGGCCACGAACGCGCGTAGCGGGACCTCGTCGAGCCCCGTGCTCGGTCCCTCGAGCTGCTCGGAGAGCTCGTCGCGGAGCGCCTTGACGTCCTCGGCGTCGAGCTCGCGCACCAGGAACGGGACCTGATGGCCGGTCGTCCAGAACTGCGCGGTGAAGATCCCGCCCACGTATGACACCAGGCTGCCCGACGACGCGTCGGTTTGTGACAACAGCGTGAGCGCGCCCGATCCGAACTGGGGGCGGCTGGGTGGGCCGACCGGCCGGGCGAGGCCACCTTGCCACGGACCCATGACTGGCGCCGCACCGAACGCATTGAACATGCACTCTCTCCTCGCAAATCGGCTAAAAGGCGATCACGCCGTCCGCGGCGTGACCATGCATCCGTGTCACCTTGTAGGTCGCCTGCTGCGTGTCCGCGACCGGCGGCGTGCGAGTCTGCGTGGTGATTGCGGTCACATGCAGTGCTACCGAGGGGTCGGCCTCACCGTCGTCGAAATCCACCGGCGGGATCATTACCGAGAACGCGGTAACACCCTTGGCCAGCGGAGGTGACAGCTTCGCCGTCACCAGCGTCCCCACGTCGGCGACTCCGGTCACGTCGACCTGGTCGGCCGGGAACGCGTGCTCCTGGTCGGCGTCCTGGTAAGCGAGGACCACCGGTCCCTGGCCGTCGACGATCGGACCTCGCCCTTCCGGATAGTAGCTGACGGTGACCCCATCGCCGGTCAGGTGGTACTGGTTCGGTGCTCCCATCGGACCCTCCTTTTGTCGTGTGTTGCCGTCTGCAACACAGAGGGGCCATCCGGCCGCCTGATACATCGCGGCCGAAATCCGTTCGCGACGGGGAAGCTACTGCTCGGCGATCGCTCGGCCCACGGTCAGCGCCTCGCGCAGCTCGGGGTCGAGCTCGGAGAACTTGGCGTCCGGCTGGACGCCGAGGGTGTCGAGGGTCTTACTGAAGAAGCAGCGCGCCGCCGCGGCGAGCACGACGTCGAGGATGTCGGCGTCGGACAGGCCGAGCGCGCGCAGCTCGTCGATGTCCTGGAGCGTGACCGCGGATGCGTCGGCGGCCACCTTGTCGGCGAGGTCCATCACCGCGACGTCGACCTCGTCGAGCCCGGCGCCGTGGTGATCGGTGACGACCTCACGGAGCTTGTCGGGACCGAGGAACCGATCGCTCAGCACGGTTCCGTGCGCGAGCGCGCAGTAGCTCGAACGCAGGCGCCGGGCGGCGGCGACGGTGGCCAGCTCGTACCGGCGCAGGTCCATGTTGCTCTTGATCGCGCCGTTGAGCTGCATCCAGGCCGCATATACGTCCGGACGAGCCGAGAACGCTGCGGCGTAGTTGGGGACGTACCCGTTCGCGTCCCGGGCGGCGGCGTAGTGCTCTGCCGTCCGGCCCTCGGCGCGGTCTTCCGGAGTCGTCTCGATGAACGCCATGCCGAACTCCTTAATATCGGAACACTAGTGTCCCGTTTGGAAACTAGTCGAGCGCGGTGTCGTGAAGACCGCTGCTGGGCCGCTCTCGCTGGTCCCACCAGGCGTTGACGACCCCGATCGCGCCACCCATGATCCCCTCCTTGAACGCCGCCGTGTCGTTGACGTTCGGCAGCGGCTCGTCGGGCACCCGGACCTCGAGGAATTCGCACAGTGGTCCCCAGCCCTCGCGCGGCTCCCACACCAGCAGCCGCTCCGAGGGCACGTCGGCCTTGACCCGGTCGTTCCAGCGATCCATCGCCGCGGCCAGGCCGGCGTCCTCGAACGTCGCCTCGGGTGGGGCCAGGGCGCCGTCCGGGTCCCGCCAGGTCATCACGACCATCAGGTCCATGAACCGCTTCCACAGCGGATCGAGCAGCGCCCTGGCCTCGCACAGGTGGTGCATCACCGAGTCGCCGAAGTAGATCGCCCAGATGGTGTCGCGCATGCTCCGCACCCAGCTGTCGGCGCTGCGGACGCTCAGCACCACCTTCGAGTCGGGGTAGTACTGCAGCAGCTCCTTGTAGTAGCGCGCCCCGGGCCAGTCGCAGGTCGACTGAGCGTCCCCGAAGATCGTCTCCCAGTCCGGGTTCCCGCCGGCTACGGTCTCCCACTGCGACAGGCCCTTGTCCATGTCCATGAACACGTCGCGCATGTGGTAGCAGGGGCCGAACCCCAGCTTTTCGTACGCGATCGCCTGGCTGGTGGTTGCCGTGCGTGGAAGGCCTGCTCCGATGACTTTCATCTATCTCCTCGGCTGAAACTCGGACGCGGCGGTTCTATCAGAGCGACCACTAACGCGCGGTGAGTGCGCGCCTCAGCCGTTCCAGGCCGACCCGGATCTCGTCGGGCCGGTGGGTCGTGAACGACAGCCGCAGGGTGGCCGGGTCGGGAGGGCCCGAGAAGAACGGCGCGCCCGGGACGTAGGCCACGTCGTGATCCAGCGCCCGCGCCAGCAGCTCGCCGGAGTCCCAGCCGTCGGGCAGCCGCGCCCACACGAACATCCCGCCGTTCGGGCGGTTGTGGGTCGAGCCGGGCGGCAGCGCCGTCGCCAGGCCGTCGATCAGCGCGTCCCGGCGGGCGCCGTAGGCCGCCCGCAGCCGGCCGACGTGCGCCTCCAGGTCGGTGCACGACAGCCACCGCGCGGCCGCCGCCTGATCGACGGTGGACGAGTGCAGGTCGGCCGCCTGCTTGGCGATCGTCAGCGACCGCAGCAACATCCGCGGCGCGCGCACCCAACCGACCCGCAGGCCCGGCGCGGCGATCTTCGACAGCGTCGAGATCGCGAGCGTCCGCTCCCGGGCTCCGGGCAGCGACGCCACCGCCGGTAGCGCCTCACCGCGGTAGCGCAACTCTCCGTAGGGGTCGTCCTCGACCAGCCACAGGCCGGCGCGCTCGGCCGCCGCGGCCAGCGCCCGGCGGCGCTGCAGCGGCAGCGTGCGGCCGGTCGGGTTGTGGAACGTCGGGACGGTGTAGAGCAGCTTCGGCTGATGGCGGGCGACGAGCTCGTCGAGCGCGTCCGGGTCCAGGCCGTCGTCGTCACAGGGGATCGGCACGGCGACCGCGCGCGCGAGCCCGAAGCACTGGAGCGCCGCCAGGTACGACGGCTCTTCGACCAGCACCCGGTCGCCGGGTTCGAGCAGCACGGTGGCGATCAGCGTGAGCGCCTGCTGGGAGCCGCTGGTGATCAGCAGGTCGTCGGCCTCGGTGTCCAGGCCGCGGGCGGTGAGCCGCTGCGCGATCGCGGCACGCAGTCCGGGGTCGCCCTCGGTCGTCGAGTACTGCAGCGAGCGACCGCCGCAGTCGTCGGCGAGCACCGCCGCGAACGCCTCGCGCAGCCCGGCCAGATCGAACAGCTCGGGCGCGGGCAGGCCGCCCGCGAACGACACCACGTCCCGGCGCTCGGTCAGCGCGAGGATGTCGCGAACCGGCGAGCTGGTCGCACCGTGAAGGCTGTCTGGTGGCGAAACGGCTTGGGAGGGGTTGGACATTGCGGGCTCCTGGAAGATCGACGGGACGAAGCGACTGCCACCGGCGCGCCCGCTGGGCTGCGGGCCACTACCGCTCGGCGGCGCGCTGTACTCGTCTTCCGGAGCCGGTCATCCCGGCCGATTCTAACCGGCGACCACTGGCTCGGTGGAGGGGGCGCGGCGGCCCGGTACGCGGCGCAGCGCGAGCAACCCGCCGCACGCGACCAGGCCGACGGCCAGGGCTCCGAGGCCCAGGCCGGCTCGAGGCCCGATCACCGCCATCGTGGCCCCGACGAGCGGGCCGCCGATCGGCGTCGAGCCCTGGAAGGCGACGAACCACAGCGACATCACGCGGCCCCGCATTTCCGGTGCGGCGTTGAGCTGCAGCGTCGAGTTGCCAGTTGCCATGAACGAGATGCTGGCGGCGCCGGCGAGCGCCAGCGCGAGCAGCTCGACCCCGAGGTTCGGGGCCAGCGTCGCTGCCGCCAGCGCGGCGCCGAGTCCGAACGCGGCCGCGGTCAGGGGTCGCAGCCCCGTCTTGCCGCGGCCGGCCACGACCAGTCCGCCGGCGACCGCGCCGACGCCCATCGCATGCGGTCATGAAGCCGAAGCCGGCGGCGCCGACGCCGAGGCCGTGGTCGGCCATCACCGGTAGCGACACCTGAAACTCGTACGTCAGGCACCCGGCCACCCCCATCATCACCAGCGGCACCGCCAGCTGCGGCATCGACCGGACGTAGCGCAGGCCCTCGCGCAGCTGGCCACGAGCCCGTGGCGTGGGCGGCGACGGCGACAGCGCGGTGGCGTCCATCGTGGTCAGCGAGAACACAACCGCCACGAAGCTCGCGGCGTTGGCCAGGAAGCACACGCCGTCACCCACGGTGGCGATCAGGATCCCGGCGACGGCGGGTCCGATCGAGCGGGCGACGTTGACCAGCACCGAGTTCAAGCTGACCGCGTTGCGCAGGTGCTCCTTGCCGACCAGCTCCATCATGAACGACTGCCGGGCGGGGTTCTCGAAAGCGTTGTTCAGCCCCAGCAGCGCGGCCAACAGGCCGATCTGCCATACCTGCACCTCCCCGGTCACGGTGAGGATCCCGAGCGCCAGCGCCTGCAGGCCCATCGCGCTCTGCAGCGCGATCATCAGCCGGCGCTTGTCGACCCGGTCGGCGATCACCCCGCCGTAGGGACCGAGCAGCAGCACCGGCAGCGTCTGCAGCGCGACGATCGCGCCCAGCGCCGTGCTCGAGTGGGTGACGCTCAGCACCAGCCACGCCTGCGCCGTCATCTGCATCCAGGTGCCGATCATCGAGATCGCCTGGCCGCCGTAGTAGCGGCGATAGTTGGGTACCGAGAGGGCGGCGAAGGTGACGCGTCCGGCGCGCACGACGCGCGTCATCGACGCGGTCTCCTGAGCTGCTCCGACAGCGCCTCCAGCGCGGGCAGCGCCTGCTCCAGGCAGTTGCGGTGCTCGACGCTCAGGCCCTCGAGCGCGGCGTTGATCGCGTCGGTGCGCTCGCCGCGGATGTGCTTGGCCAGCCGGCGGCCGGCGAGCGTGGCGTTGACCCAGGCGGCGCGGCGGTCCTCGTCGTCGCTGGTGCGCTCCAGCAGGCCGCGCTCCACCAGGCCCGAGACGATCCGCGAGAGCATCGTCGGGTTCAGGCTCTCGGCGTCGGCCAGGTCGGAGAGGCGGATCGGGCCGTCGCGGACCGCGGTCAGCAGCACCGAGATCCGGGTCGGCGTCATCCCGGCCTCGGATCCGGCGGCGGTGTCGCGGAGCCGACGGGAGACGCGACCAATCGCCACCCGAAGGCGGGCCGCGGTGTCGACATCAACGATCGCTGCTGCTCTCAAAATCAATCAATCCTAAATACTTGCTTGCTGGCAAGCATTATTCTAGCAGCGCTGCAGCGACCGCCGGCCCCGAGCCGGTGGTCGGCGATGATGTGTGGGAGGCTCAGCCCAGCGTGAACGGGTCGCGCGTGCCGCCGCTGAGCTCGACCCAGACCGATTTGGTCTCGAGATACTCGTTGACGGCCTCGGCCCCGTTCTCGCGCCCCAGGCCCGACAGGCCGTAGCCGCCGAACGGGACGCTGGGGGAAACCACGCGATACGCGTTGATCCACACGGTTCCGGTCCGCAGGGCGGCGGCGACGCGGTGGGCGCGGTGCACGTCCTTGGTCCACACGGCTCCGGCGAGCCCGTACGGGGTCGCGTTGCCGAGCCGCACAGCCTCGTCCTCGTCGGTGAACGTCAGCGCGGCGAGCACCGGCCCGAACACCTCCTCGCGGACGATCGTGTCGTCCGGATCGACGCCGATGAACACGGTTGGCTTGACGAACAGGCCGCCCAGCCGGTCGTCGGGCTCGCCTCCGGACGCGGCGACGGCTCCCTCCCGCCGCGCGGTCTCCAGGTAGCCGAGGACCTTCTCGTACTGGGGCCGGTTGGCCACCGGGCCCATCTCGGTGGCGGGGTCGGTGGGGTCGCCGAGCTTGATCTGCTCGGCCCGCCGGGCCACGCGCTGCACGAGCTCGTCGTGGACGTCGGCGTGGACGATCAGGCGCGAGCCGGCCATGCACGTCTGGCCGGTCGCAGCGAACACCCCGGCGACCACGCCGTTGGCGGCCGCGCCGAGGTCGGCGTCGTCGAACACGATCTGGGGCGACTTGCCACCGAGCTCGAGCGTGACCTTGTTCAGGTTTTCGGCGGCGGCGTGGGCGACCGCGCGGCCGGTTGCGGTCGAGCCGGTGAAGGCGACCTTGTCCACGCCCGAGTGCCCGGCCAGGGCGGCGCCGAGCTCCCGCGATGCGCCGGTGACGACATTGACCACCCCCGGGGGGAAACCCGCCTCACCGGCCAGCCCCGCCAGCTCGAGCGTCGCGGCGGGCGAGTGCTCGGAGGGCTTGACGACCATCGTGCACCCGGCGGCGAGCGCCGGGGCCAGCTTCCAAGTCAGCAGTAGCAGCGGCGAGTTCCACGGCGTGATCGCCGCCACGACCCCGACGGGCTCTCGGCGGGTGTAGACGAGATAGTCGGGATTCGGCGTGGGGATCTGTCGCCCCTCGAGCTTGTCCGCGATGCCGGCGTAGTACTCATACCAGCCGCCCAGGGCCTGGGCCTGGGCGATCATCTCCCGATAGAGCTTGCCCGAGTCGTTGACCTCGAGCCGGGCGAGACGCTCCGCGTTGTCGCTGATCAGGCTGGCGAAGCGCCGCATCAGCGCGGCGCGCTGAAAGCCGGTGCTGGCGCCCCAAGGTCCCGCCAATGCTTCGCGCGCAGCCGTGACCGCAGCGTCGACGTCCTCGGGACCGGCGTCGGGCACGGTCGCCCAGGGCTCGCCAGTGTAGGGGTTCTCGGTCTCGAACGTGTTGCCCGACGCGGCCTGGACGCTCTTGCCGCCAATCACCATCGGGAACTGCTCGAGCTGGGAGGTCGTGGTCACGGCTCGGCGAGTATGACGCCGCCGGCCCTCAGGGCGCGATCAGGTATGAGCAGAGGTGCTCGTCGATCGCCGCCAGCGCCGACGCATCGCTCGCGTTGGCGCGGAACGAGACGTGCCCGTCGGGCCGGATCAGGACCGCTCCGGGAGCCGGTCCGCCCCCGTCCGCGCCGGCCACGTCGACGAGCGGATCCCAGCGCCGGCGCAGCCGAACGAGCCCGTCAAGGTCGGCGGCCGGGCCGTACATCAGCAGGCGGTGGGACGTCCGCGGCGAGGTCTGATCGGGGAAGCGGTCGCCGGGCTCGGGACCGGGTGGCGGGGGACACCCCGGAGCCAGGTACTCGCCGACCAACGGGCTGCCCGCGTACGTGATGTCGAGCATCGACCGCGCCCGGACCAGCGCCGCCACCTGCTCGGCGCTCGGAGGCGGCGGTCGTACGCCGCTGCGCGCCGCCTCGACCGCGGCGTGCGCCAGGCTGTGCAGCCGGTCGGAGACCTCGAGCGCCTGCTGATCGGCGAGCATCCGCTCGGGCTCGAAGCTGTCCAGCAGTGCTCCGCGCGCACGGCCCTGGACGGTGAGCGCGAGCTTCCAGGCGAGGTTGTGTCCGTCGTGCAGGCCCGAGTTGAGGCCCTCGCCGCCGAACGGGCTTGACAGGTGGCCGGCGTCGCCGAGCAGGAACCATCGCTCACCCGCCAGCCGTGAGGCGATTCGCCGGTGCATCTGAAACCTCGACGCCCAGTCGACGTCGACCAGCTCGAGCTTCCCGGTGATCCGGCGGCTCAGCAAGCCGGCGATCGTGTCCGCCGACCGGTCGCGTTCCAGCCGCTCGAGCTCGTCGTCGTACAGATCACCGATGAACGTGAGCCACCAGTCGTCGGGCAGCGGCGTGAGCAACACGTATCCCTCGGGCGTGGCGATCAGCGCCGGCCCGTCGCGAGGCAGGCTACAGCGCACTCGCACGTCGGCCGCCAGCGCCGTCCCCGGGTACGTGTCGCCGCCGAGCTCCCCAGCCATCGCGGTGCGCGTGACGCTGTGGACACCGCCGGCGCCGACGACGTACTGGGTCTCGACCGACTCGGTCGTACCGTCGGGTCGCTCCAGCGTCACCACGACCGCGTCGGCGCGAGGATGCACCGAGGACACCATGACCCCGCGCTCGAGGCTCACGTCGAGGCTGGACAGCCGGTCGGCGAGGATTTGCTCGGTGCGCCACTGGGGCAGACTGCACTGGTGCTCCCAGCGACAGCCGGCGCCGGCGAACCGCATCTCGCTGACCTGAGTGAGCTCCGCGTCGAACACCCGAGCAAACGGAAGATGCATGGAGGACGCGAGCACCTCGTCGAGCACCGCCGCCCGCGCCAGGATCTCGAGCGTTCCCGGCTGCAGCGCGGTCGCCCTCGCCTGGCGATGGGGCACGGGTTCGCGTTCGACGATCCGGGGGCGCACGCCGTGGCGTGCGAGGTCCACGGCCGCGAACAGCCCCGAGGGTCCCGCGCCCACCACCAGGACCTCGATCGGATCCCTGCTCATATGCGGATTCAACCACCAGACTGGTCCGCGACAGCAAACGGCGCTAGCGTGACCCTCTGCGTGAGCGGCGCGACGAGCAACCGGGCAGCTGACGACACCGGCGGCGGTGGGCCGCTCAGGCTCCTCTCGGCTGAGGACCTGAGCATCCTGGCGCTCGAGACCGAGACCGTCGCCGGACACACCTGCAAGGTGATCCTGCTGGGCGACACGATTGACGCCGGCCGCCTGCGCGAGTCGATCGCCGCGCGGCTGGACCGCGCGCCGACGCTGAGAATGCGCCTGTCGGGCACCGAGCGGGAGCCGTGTTGGGTGCTCGACCCCGACGTCGATCTAGGCGCGCATGTGGTCGATGCCGGGGGCTCGGAACCGGTTGACATGGCTGACCTGCGGACGCTGATCGCGCACCTGTTCCAGCAGCGGCTGGACCGCTCGAGGCCGCTGTGGCGGATCGACGTAGTTCCCGAGCTCGACGACGGCGGGAGCGCGCTGGTGTGGCGCTTTCACCACGCCGCGGCGGATGGGCAGACGGCGATGCGGGTGGCCTGGGAGGCGCTGTTCGATGAGGGGAACGACGGTCCGCCGTCGGCGCCGGGTAGGCACGGTCACCGCCGCCCAGCTGTAGGTCAACCGCGGGTCGCTGACCCGAAGGAGTCCGAGCGCCGTTTGGCGAGGCTCGGCGCTGCGGTGCGTGAAACCCCGCATCCGTGGCATCGCTCGCCGTTCAGCGGGCGGATCGACGCCCGGCGGGAGGTTGCGTTCGCCTCGGCGCCCCTGCAGGGCTTGCGCCGCGCCGCCCGCACGATCGATGGCGCGACCGTCAACGACGCGGTGCTGACGGTCGTGGCCGGCGGCCTGCGGCGCTGGCTCGAGTCACAGCACGGCCGTCTCGGTTCCGTCCGGGTCAAGGTGCCCGTCAGCCTGCACGGGTCGGTCCTGTCCGGGGAGGGCGCTCCGAACGCGGAGCTCGGAAACCGCGACTCGTTCTTCTGCCTCGATCTGCCGCTGCTCGCCGATCCTGTCGCCCGGCTGCGCGCGATCCGCCGGTCCACGCGGGTACGCAAGGAAGATCACGACGCCCAGCAGCTGGACGCGCTGATGCGACGGCTCGACCGGGCGCCGCAGTTGCGGAGCTTCGCCGAGCGGGTGCTCACGCACCCGCGCTCGTTCGCGCTCAACGTCTCCAACGTTCAAGGTCCGCGGCCGCAGGTCCATATCCTCGGATCCCCCGTGCGTTCGCTCTACTCACTGGCCGAGATCCGAGAGCGCCACGCGTTACGGATCGCGGTGGTATCGCTGACCGACACGCTCAACTTCGGGCTCACGGCGGATCCGTCACTACTCGAAGGAGTCGACCAGCTCGCCGGGGAGCTCCAGCTCGAGGCGGCCGAGCTGGTGGCCCGCGTGCAGTACGTCTGAGACGCCGAGGCCGGCGGTCAGGCCAGAAACCGCTCGCGCAGCAGCGGCCCGAGCACCTCGGCCGGCACGTTGTGACCAAGGCCCTCGAGGACCCGCCACTCCCCGTGTCCGACGGCGCCCGCGATGCTCTCCGCAACGGTCGACGCCCAGGCCGGGCTGGCGCCGCCCGCGGTCGCCAGCACCGGACACGAGATCTGGGCCAGCCGGTCGACCGGCACCACGCCGTCGTTGCAGAGCTGGACGTCATAGGGCAGTGTCGGCGCCAGCGCGACCATTCCCGGCCACGCCGGCGAGGCTTTGGTCTGCTCGACGGCGGCCTCCGGGACCCCGGACCCGCGTAGGAACAGCTCCACGGCCTGGTCCGGGTGGCCGGCCGCGACCAGCTCGGCGAGCCTGTCGCCGGTCCGGCGGCTGGAGCCCTCGGTGCCGGTGAACGGCGGCTCGTTGACCACCAGCGCGCGGATCGGAGCGCCGGCGGCAGCGGTCTCGAGCGTCAGCGCTCCACCGGATGACTGGCCGAACACGAACGCGTCCCCACCGGCGGCCTCGATCAGCGCGGTGAGGTCCTCGATTTCCCGCTCCGGTGCGTACTCGGGCTGGTCGGGGCTGTCGCCCCGGCCGCGGCGGTCATAGCAGTACACCGTGAACGCCGACCCGAGATCACCGGCCACCGCTGCGCTCGTCGCGCGCGAGCTGAAGGCGCCGCCGACGAGCACCAGCGGCGGTCCGCTGCCGAAACGCTCGTAGGCGATCCGGCATCCGTTTGATGACGTGAGCATCTGCATCGGCCAGCCGCAATCCTGACATCTAGTGGACCCCACTGGCGGCCACGACTTGTAGCCAAACATGTGTCTGATGTTGACTACAGGGGCTGACGTCCGCTCGCGTCAGCCGACACCCCCATCTCGACCAGGAGGTCGATCATCATGCGCAGACTTGCTGTGGCCCTACTCGCCGGGACGCTGGTGGGGTCCGGCGCCGTGGCGGCCCTGGCCTCCTCCCGCGCACCCTCCGTCACGGTCCGCCAGGCCCGCCTGACCGAGGGGACGCCCAAGCATCCGCAGGGCGTCAAGCTGAGCGCCTCACTCGGCTGGCAGGCCAACTCCGCGGCCAGCCAGCCGACGGTCACCAAGCTGGACGTGTGGTTTCCCGGCGGCACCCGCTACAACGGCGGGAGCTACCCGTCGTGCGCATATCAGCGGCTCAACGCCGCCGGGCCGGACGCGTGCCCGAAGGGCTCCGTGATGGGTTCGGGGACCAGCACCGCGTACGCCGACACGGTCGTCACCCGTCCGAAGATCACGGTCGTCAATGGTGGGCGCGACCGTGTCTACTTCTACACCGTGCTCAACAACCCGGCGCGGGTTCAGGTGCCGGTGATCGGCTACGTGACCAGGCTCGGCGGTCAGTTCGGCTCCCACCTGAGCGCCACGATCCCGCCGAGCCTGCGCGTGGTCGCCGGGGTCCCGATCAAGTTCATCTCGCTGAACATCAGCGCAGGCCGGGCGTCGTGGCTGGCGATCACCGCCCCGCCGGACGGGGTCAAGGTCGTGGCCACGTTCGGCAGCGGCTCTCAGATCTTCGCCCAGGTGGCGGTGCGCGACAGCTGATCGTGGCGCTCGTCGCTAGGCGAAGTGGGGCCGCAGCCGGCGCGCCGGGCGCGGCCGCCGCCTCGAGCCGTGACCCGCGCTGAGCGCGGCAGCGTGCGTGCGCAGCAACTCGACCAGGTCCAGCGTCGGGAAGAACGGATCGGCGATCACCGATCCGTCGGCGAGCGACACGGCCGCGCGGAGCTCGTCGTCGACCTCGGCCAGCAGCATCGGCCCGGCGGGAGAAGCGGAGCTGTCGATCGCGGCGAGCCGGGCGAGGGCCTCGCGGTCATCGGCGTATGCCGGCCGGATAACGATCGTGGCGATGGCGGTGGCGGTGGCGGTGGCGGTGGCAGCGGCAGTGGCGGTGCGGGTCATCTCGGGATTCCTTCGCTTGGGCCGCCCACGGCGGGCGACGTCGCCACAATGTCCCGCGTGCGGCCCATAAACTCAAATAGGGGTTTGCTGGGTCAGGTATAACTTCTCATCATGCTCGACACCAGGCGTCTGAAGGTTCTCTGCGAGGTCGCGCGCCAGGGCTCGTTCTCGAGCGCGGCCGTCTCGCTCGGCTACACCCAACCCGCGATCTCGAGGCAGATCGCCACCCTCGAGGCCGAAGTCGGGGCGATGCTCGTGCGGCGAGTGCCGCAGGGGATCGTGCTCACCGACGCCGGCCGGCTGCTCGTCGATCGCGGCGAGCCGATCCTGGCCCGGCTTCGCGACGTCGAGGTCGAGCTGCAGTCCCTGGCCGGCCTCGAGGGCGGGTCGCTGCGGCTGGCGTCGTTCGCCTCGGCGGCGGCGTCGATCGTGCCGCTGGCGATCGCGCGCTTCCGCGAGCTGCATCCGGCCGTCGAACTCAGCATCGTGATGGCCGACCCGATCGACTCGCTGCCCCGGCTGCGGGCCGGCGAGCTCGACATGGCGATCTCCCACGATCCGCTCAGCGGCCGCGGCGACGAGGAGCTGCACGTGTCGGCCTCCAGCAACGACGGCGCCGAGGTGCCGGCGCCGGGCGACCTCGACGTGGTGCACCTGTTCGACGACCCGATGTATGTGGCGATGCCGGTCGGTCATCCGCTCGCCGACGCCGACGAGGTGGAGCTGGCCAGCTTCGCCGAGGAGCCGTGGATGCTCGCGACCTCGAACACCTGCCCAGACTCGCGGCTGTTTCTCCGGGCCTGCCACGCGGCCGGCTTCGAGCCTCGGATCGCGTTCCAGAACGACGACTACCCGGCGATCCTCGGTTTCGTCGCTGCCCGCGTGGGCGTGGCGCTGATCCCCGATATGGTCGCCCGCGGAGTCCGCGACGACGTGGTCGTGCGCAACCTGCGCCCGGCCGCTCCCGTGCGTCCGATCTTCGCCGTGCTGCCCGCCGCCTATCACTCGCCGGCCGCGTCCGCGATGGTCGACGTGCTGCAGGACATCAGCGAGCGCTGGGTGGCCCAGCGCCCGGCGCTCGCGTTCGCCTGAGTGCCGCCCGGTCGCCTCAGGGGCGCCTTAGGGGCGCGTCAGGCCGACCGCAGGACGGACCGCTGGTCCTCGCCGCCGAGCGGAAGCTGGTCGCACATCTCGGTCAGCCGCGACACGGTCCGTTCGGCGATCTGGTCGCAGAGCGCCGCGTGGTCGACGATGTTGGTGGTGATCACCATCGAGCGCTCGTCCTCGTAGCGCGCGTTGACAATCGAGTACAGCTCCTCGAGCACCCAGTCGGTGGTGCGCTCGGCACCGACGTCGTCGACGTGCAGGAGGTCGACCGCGGTCAGGCGGTCCAGCAGGTCCACGTGCGAGCGTTCGGCGCGGTGGGTGTCGCGGATCTCGTTGAGCAGCCGCGGCAGCGAGTAGATCGCGACGGAGCGGCCGGCCTCGAGCGCGGCCTTGGAGACCAGCATCGCCAGCGTGGTCTTACCGGTGCCCACCTGGCCCATGAACCACAGCCCCCGGCCGGCGTCGACCTTGGAGTCGATCGACTCGGCGAAGCGGCGGGTCGCGGCGACGATCGGCGGGTCGATCTCGGTCACCGGCCAACGATCGAAGCCGACGTCGCGATAGCGCTTGGGGATCACCGCCGACAGGCTGCGCGCCTTGGCCCTGACGATTCGCGCCGCGCGGCAGCGGCAGTCGAACGCCGTGTTCGTGCTGTCGTCGAGCACGAACCCGGAGCCGTCGCAGATGTCGTAGGGGCAGCGCTCGCTCACTGGGCGAACCGCTCGCCGGCGTAGTTCATGAACCGCGGGTACTCGTGCTGGAAGGTCAGCACGACCTCGCCCACGGGGCCGTTACGGTGCTTGGCGATGATGATGTCCGCCTCGCCGGGGCGCTCGGAGTCCTTGTCGTAGTACTCCTCGCGGTAGATGAACATGACGAGGTCGGCGTCCTGCTCGATCGCCCCGGACTCACGCAGGTCCGAGAGGATCGGCTTCTTCTCGCCGCCGCGCTGCTCGACGGCGCGGCTCAGCTGCGACAGGGCGATCACCGGCACGTTGAGCTCGCGGGCCAGGCCCTTCAGCCCCCGGGACATCTGCGACACCTGCTCGACGCGGTTCTCCATGTAGCCCTCGTGGCGCATCAGCTGCAGGTAGTCGACGATCACGAGCCCCAGGCCGCCGTCGACCTGGTTGTGCAGGCGGCGCGCCTTGGCCCGGATCTCGATCACGCCGGTATCGCTGGAGTCGTCGACGTACAGCGGCGCCCGCGCCAGCCGCTGGCAGGCCTCGAGGATCTTCGGCCAGCGCTGCTCGGCGACCCGGCCCCGCCGCAGGTCGTCGCCCTTGATCCGCGCCTGGGAGGCAACGAACCGCTGGGCCAGCTCGGACTCGGACATCTCGAGCGAGAACAGAACGACCGGGCGCCCCTCCAGCGCGGCGTTCTCCGCGATGTTCGCGACGAGGGCCGACTTGCCCATCGACGGGCGAGCGGCGATCACGATCAGGTTGCCGGGCTGAAACCCGCCGGTCTTCTCGTCGATGTCCTTGAATCCGGAGGGCGTGCCGGTCAGCGGCGACTTGGCCACCGACAGCAGGTGCAGCTTCTCGGTCTCCTCGTGCAGCACGTCGCCGATCGAGCGCACGCGCTTCTGGCGATCGTCCTGGGCGACCTCGAGCACCGACCGCTCGGCGCGCTCGACCAGATCGCGCGGCGGCGCCTCGCGCGACAGCACGCTCGCCTGGATCTCGTACGACGTGGTCAGCAAGGCCCGCAGCTGCGCGTTGTCTCGGACGATTCGCCCGTACTCGCGAGCGTGCCCGGCCGCCGGGACCCAGCCGGCCAGCTCGTCGATCGTGTCGGCGCCGCCGGCTTCGTCGAGCTTGCCCTTCTCGCGTAGCGACTCGGCGACCGTCAGCGGATCGATCTTGTGATCGGTCTCGTGCAGCTCGATCATCGCCGCGAACACCGCCCCGTGCTGCTCGCGATAGAAGTGCTGGGGCCTCAAGTGCTCCTCGACCAGCAGCGCGTACAGGTGGCGCTCGTCGAGCAACACCGCGCCGAGCACCGACTTCTCGGCCTCGAGGTTGTGCGGCGGGACCGCGATCGTTTGGACGGCGCTCATGGGCGGCGTCCGATACTAGGTCGGTCACGGACGTCTCCGCTGACGTCGTTCCCGCAACCTGGAAGAACTTCCGTCGGCGAGCCCGCCGGTTCGCCGCGAGCCGCTCGCTACGCGGCCACGACCATGGTCTTGACGGTCGCCATCACGTCGTCGGTGACCTCGACCACGACCATGTACGTCCCGGTGTGCCGGATCGGCTCCTCGAGGTGGATCTTGCGCCGGTCGATGCGGATCCCGCGGGCGTCGCGGATCGCGTCCGCGATGTCCTGCGTGGTCACAGAGCCGAACAGCCGGCCGTCGTCGCCGGCCTGCTGCGGGATCGTGAGCACGGTCCGCCCGAGCGTCGCGGCGTTCTCGCGCGCCCGGTCCTCGGCTTCGCGCACGGCCCGCTCGGCCGCCTCCCGACGGCGCGTGGCCGCATGGATCGAGCCGGCAGTCGCGGGCTCGGCGAGCTTGCGGGGCAGCAGGTAGTTGCGCAGGTAGCCGGGCGAGACATCGACAACCGTGCCGCGCTCGCCGAGCGTCTCCACGTCCTGGAGCAGAATCGCCTGTGCCATGCGGCGCCTACCGGTCGCGGTCGCGGTCGCGATCGCGACCGCCACGCTCGCTGCGGTCGCTCACGCCCTCGGCGACGTACGGCAGCAACGCGAGCTCGCGCGCACGCTTGACCGCGCGCGCGACCTGGCTCTGGTGGCGACGGCACGCCCCGGTGATACGGCGCGAACGGATCTTGCCGCGCTCGGAGACGAACCTCCGCAGCGTGCCGATGTCCTTGTAGTCGACCTGATCGACCTTGTCACGGCAGTACGGGCATGGCTTCCGGCGACCGGATGTGAGCCCGCCCTTCCTGTCGCGCCGACGAGTCGGCCGTCTACGTTGCTTTGCCACTCAAAATCACCTAGCTCGGATTCTATTTCGTTCGATGCGATGCCTCAGAACGGGATATCGTCGTCGGCAGCTCCGGTAGCCACGGGAGCGCTCTCGAAATCACCGGTGTCGATCGGAACATCGCTCTCGGTCGCGCGCGCGCTGCTCGAGAAGCCATTCCCGTTACCGGCGTCTTCGCGCCCGCCGAGGAATTGAACGGATTCAGCGATGATATCCACCGCGTTGCGCTTCTGTCCTTCGGGCGTCGTCCACTCGCGGAATCGCAGCCGCCCGTCGATCCCGACCGCGCGGCCCTTGCTCAGGTACCGCTGGCAGTTCTCGCCCTGCGGGCCCCACACCGAGACGTCGAAGTAGTTGGGCGCGTCCTCCCACTGATTGGTCTCGGGATTCCTCCGTCGTCCGTTGCTCGCGATCCGCAAGCTGCAGACGGAGGTGTCGCCGCCCGCCAGCGACCTGAGCTCGGGGTCCTTCGTCAGTCTGCCGGTGATGACCACCCGGTTGATGTCGCCTGCCATGCGGAGGCTCCTTTCGATGCTCGTTTGAAGCTTTAGGCGAGTCTATGCACGGACCCGGCGCGAATCCGCGATCTCCGCGGAAAATGGACTGAAAGGTTGCAGCGCCGTGTCGGAGCCGTGACGCGGCGTAACGAAGACGTTGCAGTGCGGGCGCTGAGGGCGCGCTACGCGTCCGGGGAGGACTCTGCGGCTGCGACGGCCGCAGCGACGACCGGAGGCGCCGACTCGGGCGGGTTGGGCTGCCCGGGAAGGACCTTGATGATCCGGAAGCGGAGCACGCCGTCGGCGATCCGCAGGTCGTGCGAGAGCGCCTCGAGCAGCGAGGTCGGGCCGCTGAACTGGAGCAGGTGGTACTCCGCTTCGCGCTGGTGGGCAATCCGGTAGGGCAGCGGACGCGAGCCCCAGTCGTCGTTGCGCTCGATCGTGCCGCCGCCGTTCTGGATCGCGGCCTCGACGTTGGCGAGGATCTGCGCGCGGCGCTCGTCCTCGGCGCTCGTCGAGAGCAGCAGCATCAGGTCGTAGATGGTGGGTTCCTTGGCCATGCGCAATTCGCCTGGTCGGGCGGCGGACGACTATAGCGGGTGCTCGGTGGACCCACCGGGAGCCGCCCCACGCCGGATCCGGCCGCGTTGCGTACGCTGGGATGCCAGATGCCAAAGGACGACCTCCCGATCGTCGAGTTCGCCGACCAGGCGGCCTGGGAGCGCTGGCTGCAGGCAAACCACGACCACGACTCCACGCGCGGCGCCTGGCTGAAGATCGCCAAGAAGGGCGCGCCCGCGCAGACGCTCAACCACGCCGAGGCGCTCGAGGAGGCGATCTGCTTCGGCTGGATCGACGGGCAGCGCGGCAGCTTCGACGACGTCTACTTCCTGCAGCGGTTCACGCCCCGCGGCCCTCGCAGCAAGTGGTCGCAGGTCAACCGGGCCGCGGCCCTGAAGCTGATCGATGCCAAGCGGATGAGGCCCGCGGGCCTGCGCGAGTTCGAGGCCGCGCGGGCGGACGGTCGCCTGGACGACGCCTATGAGCCCCAGAGCCGGGCCACGATCCCGCCCGACTTCCAGGCCGCGCTCGACGCCAGCCCCGCCGCCGCCGAGTTCTTCGCCACGCTGCGGGGAAACAACCGGTACGCATTCCTGTACCGGCTGCACCACGTCAAGAAGCCCGAGGCGCGGGCCAAGCGGATCTCGATGTACATCGAGATGTTGCTCGACCGCAAGACCTTCTACTAGCGCCCATCGGCCTTGCGGTTGATGTCGGCGAGCTGCTCGTCGATCCAGTCCCCCGGATTGCGCGAGGTGATGATCGACTTCAACCCCTCGTGGCGGCGGTTGCGCTCCTCCGGCGACATCGTCAGCGCCGCGTGGATCGAGTCGGCCAGCTCCTGAATGTCGAACGGGTTGACCGACAGCGCGTACTCGCCGAGCTCCTCGTGGGCGCCGGTGTTCTCCGACAGGATCGAGACGCCGGCGCTCTCGTTGACGATCGGGCCCTCCTTGGCGACCAGGTTCATGCCGTCGAACATTGCGTTGACCATCAGCACGTCGTAGTGCTTGTAGGCAGCAACCGCCTCCTCGAGGTCGTCGCGCAGCTTCAGCTGGATCGGCATCCAATCCGGCGAGCCGTGGCGGTGGTTGACGACCGCGACGTTGGCCTCGATCCGCTCGAGATACTCGGCGTACTCGGGCACGTCGGTCCGGGACGGCATCAGCTGGGCGATGAACGTGACCCGCTCGCGGAACTCCGGGTGCTGCTCCAGGAACACGTCGAAGGCGCTGAACCCGCGCAGCACGTTCTTGCTCAGGTCGGCCCGGTCCACGCGCAGGATCAGGTGATCGCGCCGGCGCCGCAGGAGCTCGTCCTCGAACCGCTCGGTCCGCTCCCGCCCCGCAACCCCCTTGACCGCCTCGGGGTCGATCGGCAGCGGATATGCCCGCACCCACACCTCGCGCCCCTCGAGGTGGACGATCCCGGCGTCGTGCTCGACCTCGAGCCCCAGCAGATCCTCGCAGCACTGCAGGAAGTTGCGCCGGTAGGACGACGTGTGGAAGCCGATGATGTCGTTGGCCAGGATCCCGTGGTACAGGTCCTCGCGGATCGCCGACGGCAGCACCCGCCAGGAGTCCGACTGGCTCCATGGGATGTGGACGAAGTGCGTCAGGAACGCGTCGGGACGGGCGCGGCGGATCAGGCCCGGAAGCGTGTACAGGTGGTAGTCGTGGATCATCACCACCGGCCGCTCGATCTCCTCGATCTCGTCGACCACCGCCCGCGCCAGGTCCTCGTTGACCGCGTTGTAGCCGAACTCGAAGGCCTCGGTCTCGTGCCTGCGGATGTCCGGCGCGTTTGACAGGTCCCACAGGTAGTGCTGGATGAACCACAGCATCGGGTTGGCGATGATGTTGTAGAAGCGGTCGTAGGCGTCGGGGTCCGACGCCACCAGCTTCACCCGGTAGTCGCCGCCGCCGGGCGTGTGCACGACGAACGGCTTTCCGTCGTTGTGCTCGGCGGCGAGGACGTCCTGCTCGGTCATCGCCGAGGCCACCCAGGTGACCTCGCGATATGAGGCCAGGCCGATCAGCGCCGTGACCAGGCCGCCGCTGCCCCGGCGGATCTCCCCCTCCGGGCCGAACGTGACCGGGCCGCGGTTGGAGACGAGGACCAGCGAAGGTTGTGCCATCAGGCCCCTAGTTCTTCGAACAGCTCGAGCCAGTCGCGCAGCAGCCGGGGCATCAGGAAGCGCCTTCTCGCGTGTTCCTTGCCGGCCCGTCCCAACCGCTTGCCGAGAGCCGGGTCCTGGAGGATCTCGAGCGCCCGCTGTGCGCACTCCTCGACACTGCTGACGAGATATCCGGTCTCCCCGTTGGCAACCTGCAGCGGGATCCCGCCGACGTCGCCGCCGATGAACGGGCGCGCCTTCCAGATCGCCTCGGTCACGGTCAGCCCGAAGCCCTCGCGCGTCGACTTCTGGATCACCACGTCGGAGTGCGACTGAAACGCGTTGACCTCGATCGCGCCGACGTTGTTGAGGTTGTTGAGGATGTGGATGTCGGGGTCGCCGTCGGCGTGGGCGACCGTGGCGTTGAAGAAGTCCCAGCCCTCGGGATCATCGGTGGCCATCGACCCGACCAGTGCGAGCTGCACCTCGGGCAGCTGCTGCTTGACGATGCGGTATGCATCGATCACGCCCAGCGGGTCCTTCCAGGGATCGAACCGCGACACCTGAGTCATCAGCGGGCGGTCCACGTCGATCCCGAACTGCTCGCAGATGTAGACGGCGTCCTCGGGCGAGAACGCCATGTTCTTAGGGGCCAACGGGTCGATCGCGGGTGGCACGATGTGCGCGATCTCCCGCATCCCCGGCGGCACGTACTGCGGCATGTGGAACACCGCCGCGGGATACGGCGCCAGGTGCGGCAGCAGCCGCTGCAGCGTGGCGGGGTTGGGAGTGGAGAGGTCGATGTGGCAGCGCCACACCCAATTGCGCGCCTTCTCGCCGACCAGCGACGCGAGCGCCGCCGGCTGGGGGTCGTGCACGATGCACACATCCCAGCCCTCGGACAGCTCGCGGGCGTTGATCTTGTTGTACTCGAGCCAGGTGTCCCACTGCTCCGCGGTCAGGTCCTGCGGGCTTCCCTGGAGCGCGTTGTGCATCACCTTGGTGGCGTTGAAGAACTCCTCGCGCCCGTAGATCACGTGCCACTCGGCGCTGAGGCCGACGTCGACCATCAGCGGCACCAGCGTGTACAGGATCTCCGAGACGCCGCCTCCGAACGCGGTCGCCGACACGTGCAGGATGCGCTTGTCCTGAAGCCGCTCGGCGCGCTCGAGGATCTCCTCGACGAGCGGCCGCCCCACGATGCTCGCGTAGTCAGCGATCTGCTTTCGGGCTAAGAGGACGGGCTGGAGCATTCGACGCGAGGCAGACGGTGCGCGCCGTGACGATATCGGTCCGGGCGCTGTCGCCTGGTCTCGATCGCTCGCCCGCCCCGAGCCGAGCGTGGGCGAGTCAGCCCTGGAGCGCCTGCAGCCGGGCCACGCCGGCGTTCACGGCCCGCATCAACTCCGCGTGCAGCTGGGCGTTGGCGGCCGAGATCGAGGACATCTGGAACTCGTGACCGGACCCCAGCAGCCGGTGGTGGTCGAGCGGCTCGCCCCAACCGTCGGAGACGACGCCGCCCGCCTCGCGCAGGCACAGCCACGGGGCCGCGAGGTCGTAGGGCGAGTTGTTGAGGATCTGGCCGTTGCCGACCCGCTCGAACTCGGCGCGCATCCCCGGCACGTCGTCGACGATCCGCGACCCGACCTCGACGACGGCGTCGAGCTGGCCGGTGACCACGCGCGTCATCACGAACGCCTGCGAGCCGAGCTCAAACGTGCCGCCTCCGACCGACGACGCGTCGATCAGCTCGGCCAGCACCTCCACCGACGCGCGCGCCGGTCGCCCGCGGAACCCGTAGCCCCAGAACATCTGCCGCACGTCGGTCGTCGGGCTGAGCGCGACCGGCCGCGTGCTTCGGATGCCGGCGCCCTTCTCGGCCAGGTACCAATCGCCGGTCTTGATCTCGACCACGCAGCCGAGCCGCACGTCCGCCATCGTCGGCTCGCCGTCCTGCAGCGGCGCCAGCGCGATCGCCACGCAAGCCGATTCCAGGCCCGCCATCGCCGGGCGGGTGCCGTCGATCGGGTCGACGATCAGCACGTCGGTGGCGTCGGGGGGCGCCACCAGGCCGCGGTCCTCGGAGAAGAACGCCAGCCGGGGCGCCCGCTCGGCCACGAACTGCGCCAGCAGCTCCTCGGCAATCTCGTCGACCGCGAACGTGACATCGCCGCCGGCGCCGTCGCCGGCGTGGGCGCGGCCGGCGTGCGAGCCCAGCTCGGGCAGCACCCGCTCGCGAAGTCGCTGGCCGAGCTCGAGCACGAGCTCGGGGCCGGTCGTGGTCGTCATCAGCGGCGCGACTCGATCCTCATGCCGGGACCCGCGGCGGCGACGGCGGGGTACTCGGGGCGCGGGCGGCGGGCCCGCGGCCCTGCACCGGCAGCTCCAGCGTGAACGCCGTGTCTCCAGCCCTCGACACGACCGACAGGCGCCCATCCATGCGCTCGGCGAGCTCGGACGCGATCGCCAGGCCGAGCCCCGAGCCCTGCGCGTCGTCCGCGGTGTAGAACGGCTCGAAGATCCGCGACACCGATTGCGGATCGATCCCCTCGCCGTCGTCGCGGACGACGAGGCGCACCGTGCCGTCCTCGCGCATAGCGGTGACGGCGATCCGGGTCCCGGAGCTGGTGTGGGTGAGCGCGTTGTCGATCAGGATCCGCATGATCTGGGCGACCCGCACGGGGTCGCAGACGGCCTCGATGCTGCGCGAGGGTAGCCGCAGCTCGAGGTGGGAGTCGTGCTGGGCGAGGGTCGGCTCGAACTCGCCGGAGACCGACCGGGTCAGCTCACCGAGGTCGACCTGCTCGGGGCGGAGCTCGAGCGATCCGGACTCCAGCCGCGACAGGTCCAGCAGGTCGACCGAAAGCTTGCGCAGGCGCTCGACCTGCTCTGACACCTGGTCGAGGAACCGGCGGCGGGTCTCGGGATCGAGGTCGTCGTCCTCGAGCAGCTCCACGAACCCGCCGAGCGAGAAGATCGGCGTGCGTAGCTCGTGCGAGGCGGTCGCGATGAACTTCTTGCGGGTCTCCTCGAGCTGCCCGAGCTGGCGCTGCATCTCGTTGAAGGCGATCGCCAGCTGGCCGAGCTCGTCGCTCGAGTCGACCGCGATCGGGTGGTCGAAGTCGCCGGCCGCGACCTTCTCGGCGGCGAGCTCGAGCCGCTTGACCCGCTGGCCCAGCGCCCGGGCCACGAAGTAGCCGCCCACCAGCGCGAGCAGAACCGCGATCCCGCCCGCCACGAGGATCTCGTGGCGCACGACGGCGACGCTGCGGACGATGTCCGAGACCGGGTCGGAGTAGACGACCACCGCGCCGACCCGTCCCTGGTAGCGGATGGGGTAGGCGGCCTCGGCGACGGTGCCGTCGTTGGTCATCTCGATCCCGGTCTCGCGCTTGCCGGTGGTCGCCGCCTTGGCCGCCACTGGGAACACCAGCGGCGTCGTCGCCGCCAGCTTGCTCGAGTCGGCCACCGGCGAGAGCTGCGGTCCGGTGGCCAGGCGCGTGACCAGCAGCAAGGTCACCCGGTCGCCCGAGGCGAGCCCGGCGCCGTCGATCCGGCGGCGGACCTCGGGCGAGGGCACTGCGGTGCCGATCGTCTGGACGATCCGACCTGAGTACCGGCTCGCGCTGGCGGCGAGCTCCGAGCGCTTCTCGTTCAGCAGGCGGGTCTGGAGCCCGGGGGCCACGTACAGATACAGCGCCGCGATCGCCACCACCGTGATCGCGAAGAACACCGCCGCGAGGCGGTTGCGCAGCGAGAGCCTCATCTGCGGGGTCCGCCGAAATGTCGGGGTGGGGTCCACTGGGCGGGCACGGGAGCCCTACGGCTCGGTGTCGCGGAACCGGTAGCCGACCCCGCGGACCGTGAACAGGTATTCAGGGTCCTTCGGATCCCGCTCGATCTTCTCGCGCAGGTGTCGGATGTGGACGTCGATCGTGCGCGGGTCCCGGTAGGCGGAGTCGCCCCAGATCCGCGCCAAAAGCATGTCGCGGGTGAACACCCGGCCCGGCGCACGCGCGAGCGCTGACAGGATCTCGAACTCGACGAACGTGAGCGGCGCCTCGTCGCCGTGGACCCGGACCGTGCGCTTGGGGAAGTCGATCCGCAGCGCCTCGACCTCGAGCGGCGCCTCGTCGGGAGCGGTCTCGACGGGCCGGCTCATCTCCGCGCGCCGCAGCGCCGCCTTGATCCGGCTGGAGAACTCGCGCAGCGAGAACGGCTTGGTGATGTAGTCGTCGGCGCCGAGCTCCAGACCGACCACCTTGTCGATCTCCTCGGACTTGGCGGTCAGCATGATGATCGGCACCGAGCTGCGCGAGCGCAGGCGCCGGCAGACCTCGAGCCCGTCGACGCGCGGCAGCATCAGGTCGAGCACGACGAGGTCGAAGGACTGCTCGTCGAACCGGTCCAGCGCCTGCCGTCCGTCGGTCGCCTGGACGACGTCGTAGCCCTCCTTGCGCAGGGGATAAGAGAGCAACGTCTGGATCGACTGCTCATCGTCCACCAGCAGGATTCGAGCTGAGCGATCGGGCAGAGTCTCCTCCTTGTATTAAGAGAGTAATTGACCGGCCCGTGTGCCTCTGAAGCGGCTCCCGCGACCACTACCCTCTGAGGCCGTGCTGGATCCGCGCATCTACCGCACCGGCCTGGTCGCGGTCGCGCTGGCAGTGATCGTGCTCGCCTTCTCGCTGGAGAATCAGCCGGGGCCGCTGACCACAACCCTGGCGCCAGAGGCGTTCAACGGGGGACATGCCTACGCGACGATGACCCGGCTCGCCGAGCAGTACCCCGACCGCCGGCCCGGGACGCCGGCCGATCGCGCGATCGCCGGCGAGGTGGCAAAGCGCCTGTCCAGCGACAACTTCTTCGTCACCCGCGGCGTGTTTCAGGGCCAGACCGCCGACGGGAAGCGCACGCTCGAGAACGTCGTCGGGGTGCGTCCGGGACTGACGCCGGGCGCCGTCGTGGTCGTCGCCCATCGCGACGCGCTGCACTCGCCCGCGACCGCCGATGCCTCGGGCACCGGCGTGCTCGAGGAGCTCGCCAACGTGCTCTCGGGCGGGACGCACCACCACACGATCGTGCTGGCCTCGACCAGCGGCTCGGGCGGCGCCGCCGGGGCGATCCAGCTGGCCCGTTCGCTGCCCCAGCCCGTCGACGCGGTCGTCGTGCTCGGCGACCTGGCGGGGCGGAGCGTCCGCCAGCCGGTCGTGGTGCCGTGGTCAAACGATCCGGTCGTGGCGCCGCCCCAATTGCGAAACACCGTCGCCACCGCGCTCGCTCAGCAGGCACGGCTGTCGTCGGGCGCGTCGAGCCTCGGCGGCCAGTTCGCCCACCTCGCGTTCCCGTTTACGGCGACCGAGCAGGGGCCGTTCGGGGCCCAGGGGCACTCGGCGGTGCTGCTGTCCGTCTCGGGGGACCGGGCGCCCGCCGCCGACGAGCCAGTCAGCGCCGCCAGGATCGCGTCGATGGGCCGGACCGTGCTGCAGACGGTCAACGCGCTGGACGGCAGCCAGTCGGTGCCCGGTCCGTCGGCATACCTGTTGTTCGACCGCAAGGTCGTCCCGGCGTGGGCGATGCGGCTGTTCGTGCTCGCATTGATGGTCCCGGTGCTGGGCGCGACGATCGACGGGATCGCCCGAGTTCGTCGCCGCGGGCACTCGGTGCTGCGCTGGGCGATGTGGGTGCTGTGCGCGGCGCTGCCGTTCGTGATCGCGCTGGTCCTGGTGTACGCCGTCAGGCTGGTGGGCCTGATCCACGCCACCCCGCCGTCCCCGGTCGGCGCCGATGTGGTGCCACCGCACGGCACCGGCACGGTCGTGCTGGCGATCATCGTCGCCGCGATCATGCTCAGCCTGCTGATCGTGCGCCCGATCCTGATCCGCACCGCCGGACTCGGCAAGCCGGGAGTGGTCCGCGACCAGGCCGCGCCGGGGGCCGGCGCCGGGCTGATGGCGGTGCTGTGCGTGGTCGCGCTGGTGATGTGGTTGTCAAACCCGTACGCGGCCGCGCTGCTGATTCCGGCGATGCACCTGTGGCTGCTGGTTGTCGCGCCCGATCTGCGGCTGCGCCGTCCGGTGGCGCTGGCGCTGCTGCTGGCCGGGATCGCCGCGCCGGCGCTGGTGATCGCCTACTACGCGCTGGTCCTCGGTCTCGACCCGGTCGGCCTGGCCTGGAACGGCGTGCTGCTGATCGCCGGCGGACACGTGGGCGTGCTCGCCGCGGTCGAGTGGAGCATCGTGCTCGGGTGCGCGCTCAGCCTGGTGCTGATCGGAGCCCGCTCGGTGCCACTCCCCGCCGCCGAAGAGCGGCCGGTCACCACCCGTGGGCCCGTCACCTACGCTGGCCCGGGGTCGCTCGGGGGCACCAAGTCGGCGTTGCGGCGCTGACCGCGCCGCCCGGCTGGGACAATGGGGACACAAGGATCGTGAAGTGAGACGTTTCATCCGCGACATCTCGTCCGTGCTGATGATCTCGGGGGCGCTGCTGCTGATCGACGCGGCGGTCACGCTGGCCTGGCAGGAGCCGGTCACGGCCGTGATCGGCAAGGTCCAGCAGAGCAACATCAACCGCCAGTTCCTCAGCTTCACCACCACGCCGCTGTCGCCCGTCGACACGCGCGCGCTGGTCAACGTCAAAAGCGAGAAGAAGCGGATCTCCTACCTGGCCCGGCGTGAGGAGCGTCAGGTGCCGGCGGGCGATGCGATCGGCCGGATCGTGATGCCGAAGATCGGCGCCAGCTTCGACATCATCCAGGGCACCGATGCCGACAGCCTCGAGAAGGGCCCCGGCCACTACGCCGAGACATCGCTGCCCGGGCTCGGCCAGACGGTCGCAATCGCCGGGCACCGGACCACATATCTGGCCCCGTTCCGCCGCATTGACGCGCTCACGCCTGGCGATCAGATCCAGGTCAAGATGCCCTATGCGGACTTCACCTACACGGTCCAGTACCACCGGATCGTGCTGCCCACGGCGCTGTGGGTGATCAGGAACGTCGGCTACGACAGGCTTGTGCTGTCGGCCTGCAATCCGCTCTACAGCGCCGCCCAGCGGATCATCGTGTTCGCCAAGATGACGCACTTCCAGCCGCTCGGAGCCGCCCGTGCGACCGCCTGATCGCGAGCACCGGGTGCTGGAGCTTGCGCGGCTGATCGAGGCCGGCGAATACCGCGTCGATCCGGCGGCGGTGGCGGACGCGATCGTCCATCGCATCCGCTACGGGATCGCCGCCGGCGAGCCCCGGCGGCTGAGGGAGCCTAGAACCAGTGCTCGAAGCCGGCGAGCCCCGCGTCACCGGCGTCGGTGAACGCAACTCCCGCCGGGCCCTCGACAACCGATCCGATCCAGGTCACGCCCGGCGCCTCGACGCCCGCGGGTAGGCACACGCACAGCTCGTAGTCGTCGCCGGCCGTGGCGGCGTACGCGGCCGGGTCGTCGCGGCCGAGCGCAGCCGCCACCTCAGCGACTCCGTCGGCCAGCGGCAGCGCCGCCAGCGACAACTCGAGCCTGACCCCGCTGCGCCGGGCGATGTGGCTGGCGTCGGTGGCCAGGCCGTCGGACAGGTCGATCATCGCTCGCGCCCCGCGCTCGCTCAGCGCGCGGCCCTCGGACAGCCGCGGCCAGGGCCGCGCGTAGCGCTCGCGCAGGGCGCTTGCCTGGGCATCGGTGAGCCCGTGGGCGCCGGCGCCGTCGAGGACCGCCAGCCCGGCACCCCCGGCGCCCAGCGCCCCGGTAACGCCGACCCGGTCGCCGTCGCGCGCGCCGTCGCGCCCGACGAGCTCGCCGGGGTCCTGCGCCCAACCCACGACCGTGAACGAGAGCGTCAGCGCGGGCGCGCGGGTGACATCGCCGCCGGCGATCGTGACGCCGGTCGCGGATGCCAGCTCCTGAGCGCCACGGGCTACCCCTAGGGCGTACTCGGGCTCGAGGCCCTCGGGCACACCCAGCGCGAAGTAGGCCTCGCCGGGCGTCGCCGCCATCGCCGCCAGGTCCGACACGGCGGCCGCCAGCGCGCGGTGGCCGACCTCGCGGTCAGACAGCTGCTCGGTGCGAAAGTGAACCCCGTCGACCATCGTGTCCACCGACGTGACCGCGTAGCCGCCCGCCCGCACCACCGACGCGTCGTCGCCGAGCCAGCGGACCACCCGCGCGCCGTCACGGACGAGCACCCGCCCGAGCGCGTCGATCAGCTCGAGCTCGCGCATCGCGGTCGGCGGTCAGTCAGCGATGGCGATAGACGATCCGGGCGCGGTCGAGGTCGTAGGGAGAGAGCTCGACGCGGACTCGGTCGCCGGGGAGGATGCGGATTCGGAACCGGCGCATCTTGCCCGCCACGTGCCCGAGCACGACGCGGTCCATGTTGTCGAGCTTGACGCGGAACATCGCGTTGGGGAGGGCCTCCACGACCTCTCCCTCGAGCTCGACTTTTTCTTCCTTGGGCATAGTTCAGGGTCTTCCGCGTGTCCAGTCGGCGCGCCGGAGGCGACGTCCTGAAGACAACGCTACCAGCCGATCAGTGATTGTTGGTGCCGCCTCCGCCGGTGGCACCGCCGTGTCCACCGCCGCCGCCATGGCCGCCGCCGCCGCCATGACCGCCTCCGCCTCCGCCGCCGCCTCCGCCACCGCCGACGGGGCTCGCGGTGCCTTGGAAGCCGCCGCCGGTCGTCGTAGCGGGGGGCGGGGTCGGCGCGACCGGGGCGCCGCCGGTCCCGGTGGCCGCGGCGCCGGTGGCGCTGATTCCGGTGGTGCCGAAACTGCTGGTAGTCGAGCTGTCGCTCGACGCCTTACCGGAGGTCGCGTATTGGCCGTGGAACGCCTTGCCGTGCCAGGGCTCGGTGGGCTGCGGGAAGTCACTGCAGAAGCCGTTGTCGGCGACCTGCATGTAGTCGTGCCAGATCGGCGCCGCGAGGGTGCCCCCGAATCCGTCGGGCATCGTCTCCGTCTCGTTCGGATAGCCGACCCACACGGCGGTGGCGAGCTGAGGCGTGTATCCGTCGAAGTACGCGTCGGTGAAGCTGCTGGTAGTGCCAGTCTTGCCGGCGGCCGGGCAGCCGTAGTTGGCGGAGGTACCGGTTCCGCTCTGGATCACCGTCTTCAGCACCTGCGTGGCGGCGTAGGCCTCGCCCGTGCTGAACACTCGATCGCCACGAGGTGTCCCGAGGCTCACCGTGCTGCCATCCGGGAACACGACTTTGCTGATCGCGCTGGGGGGATGGTGGACGCCGCCGCTGGCCAGCGTGGCGTAGGCGTCGGCCATCTCCAGCGGGGATACCGCTACCGCGCCCAGGGCCTCGGACGGGAAGTTCGTAAGAGGCGAGGTGATGCCCATCGCGTGGGCGGTGGCGCTGACCTTGGTCAGTGTCAGGTCCTGGGCGAGCTGCGCGAACACCGTGTTGTCGGAGACGGTCGTCGCCTTGGTCACGCTGATGGTGCCCTGGTAGGTCAGCTCGGAGGTGTGCACCGAGTAGTCCGGGAAGGCGGGCAACCATCCCGGCGCCAGCAGTTTGGAGGTGTAGAACGTCTGATTGGGGTCGCCGTCGTAGTCATGGATCAGCGTCATCAGCGAGAACACCTTGAACGCCGACCCGGTCTGGCGATGTCCTTGCCAGGCGTAGTCGAACGTCGTCTCTCCGGGCCCCGTCCCGTACTTGGAAGAGGTCGCTAGCGCAAGGATACGGCCGCTACCAGGGTCGATTGAAACCAGCGCCGCCGCCGGTTGGCCTGGTCCGCCCTCACGGGAAAGGATCGCCTGCTCAGCTTCTGCCTGCCGTTTCGGGTCGATCGTCGTATAGACCTTGAGCCCGCCGTTCTCCACCGTCTTGGCCCCGAAGCGCTTGAGCAGCTGCTGCTCGACGTAGTCGAACACATAGGGCTGGCGCTTGGCGGTGTACTGGGAGCTCGAGTGCACGCCGAGCGGCTGGCGGTTGGCCCGGGCGAACTGCTTGGCGTTGATGTAGTGCGCCGCCAGCATCGCGCGCAGCACGTCACCGCGCCGTTTGCGGGCCAGCCCCGGGTGCAGGAACGGGTTGTACTGCGACGGCGCCTGCGGCAGGCCGGCGATCAGCGCGAGCTGCGACAGGTTCAGCGTCCACACCGGCTTTGAGAAGAACACCTCAGCGGCGGCGCCGACCCCGATTGCGGTCTGTCCCCCGACGGTCCCGTAGGGCACGTCGTTGAGGTAGTTGTCGAGGATCCAGCTCTTGCTGCGGCGGCTCTCGAGCTGCTGGGCGAGCTTGGCCTGGATGATCTTGTACTTGAGGTTGTGATTGGCGGCGATCTTTGCCGGCATGTACTTGTTGTCGACCAGCTGCATGGTCAGCGTCGAGGCGCCCTGGAGCGTGTCCGCGCCCGAGACGATGTCCTTGACCCCGGCGCGCAGGATGCCCTGGTAGTCGAGCGCGCCGTGCTGGTAGAAGCGCCGGTCCTCGATCGCGACCGTCGCCTGCTCGAGCTGTTTCGGGATCCGGTTGCCGATGTTGTTGTAGATCGTGTCGGAGTGCACGTACCCGAGCGAGCTGCCATCGCTGGCGAAGATCTGGGTCAGCTGGTGTGGGGCGCGGCCCTTTAGCTCCGACAGGTTCGGGCCGTTGTCGGCGACGGCTACCACCCACCCCACGCCGGCGAGCACCGCGAGCACCGCGCCGCACACGGCGAGGATGGCTCCGACCATAAGCACCCGCGTGACGGGGTGCCCGCGCGAGCGCCTACGGCGCTTCTGTCGTTCGCGTCGGCTCATTGAGGACTGTCGGCCATGGCGGTGTCGGTGCGGAACGCGCTTGCTCGACCCCGCAGCAAGGCGACCCAGTGTACCTGGGTGGCTCTTTCTGCTTGGGGGTTGCGGCTCCTCTTCAGTGGCGGTCGGGCTGCAACACTCGGCGGCGGCTGCCATGAAACGTGCAGAAACACAGGCTCAGTGGCCGAGGTTGGGCGCGTGGAGAGCGGGCTTGGATTCCCGGGAAGCGAGGGCTGGGCGAACGGTCGCTTGGCGGGCGATGTGGACCTCCCGGCTGGTGGTTGCGCTGTCGGGAATGTTCGCCGTGCTGTCGTTCGGCCGGGCGGCCGGCACGGACGGCTTTGACCCCGCCTCGCTGACAGCTCCATTCGGTTATTTCGGGAACCTGCTGGCGGCGCCGTTCGCCCGCTGGGACTCGGTCTGGTACCTGGCGATCGCCCAGGGTGGCTATGACCACGAGGCCACCCGGACCGCGTTCTTTCCGATCTACCCGCTGCTGCTGCGCGGCGTGGGCCTGGTGATCGGCTCAGACCTGATCGCCGGCGTACTGGTCTCGCTGGTGGCGTTCTGGGTGGCGCTGATCCTGCTCTACCGGCTCGCCTCGCTGGAGCTCGATACCGAACGCGCCCGGCTCACGGTGATGCTCGTCGCGTTCTGCCCGATGGCCTACTTCTTCTCGGCGGTCTACAGCGAGTCGCTGTTCCTGGCGCTGTCGGTCGGTTGCATCCTGCAGGCGCGGATGGGCCGGTGGGCGTGGGCGGCCGTGCTCGGCGCTGTGGGTGCGGGCTCGCGCAACAGCGGCGTGATGCTGGTCGTTCCGATCGTGCTGCTGTTCCTGTACGGGCCGCGGGGGGATCGGCCGCCTCCCTGCGGTTTGGACGCAGGCCGGTTACGCGGGTGGCGGCGGGTGCTGCCGCGGTATCCGGTCACGCCGGCGCTCGCCTGGGCCGGGCTTGTGCCTTTGGGCCTGGCCGCGTACATCGGCTGGCTGGCCCTGAAGACCGGTCACGGACTGGCGCCGTTCCACGCCCAACAGGTCTGGTTCAGACACTTCGCGGGGCCGTTCGGCGGGGTGTGGACCGGCACCGTCGCGGCCTGGGACGGCCTGCGCCAGCTCCTGCACGGGCCACCGCCGCCGCTGTACTTCGACAAGGCGGGCGGCGATCCGATGAAGGTCGCCGGGCAGAACCTGTTGCTGTTCGCGTTCCTGGTGTTCGGCGTGGTCGGAATCGTGGGAGCGCTGCGGCGCCTGCCGATCGCCTACGGCGCCTACTGCCTGGCCGCCTTGGCGCTCCCGATCTCCTATCCGGTCACCCCGCAGCCACTGGCCTCGCTCCCCCGCTACGAGGTGGTGCTGTTCCCGATCTTCATGTGGGCCGCGACGTGGCTGGAGCGCCGGCGCCTGACCCAGCCCGCGCTCGCGTCGATGGCGGTGCTGCTCGGCCTGTTCGCGGCCGAGTTCGCGACCTGGCGGTTCGTGGCGTGAAGGTGCTGCTCGTCGACGCGCTCGGGACGCTGCTTGCGCTCGAGGATCCCGCCCCGCGGCTTCGGGCTGAGCTGGCCCGGCGGTTCGGGGTGCAGGTCAGCGAGGCGGCGGCGCGCGATGCGATCGCCGTGGAGATCGCCTACTACCGGTCGCACTTTGACGAGGGGCGCGATCCGGCCAGCCTGGGGGACCTGCGGGGGCGGTGCGCCGAGGCGCTGCGCTCGGGGCTGCCGGCCGACGAGCGCCTGTCCGGGGTCGGGACCGCGGAGCTGACCGAGGCGCTGCTCGCATCGCTGCACTTCAGCGCGTTTCACGATGCCCGGCCGGCGCTCGAGCTGGCCCGTGCTCGCGGGCAGCGGGTGATCGTGGTGTCGAACTGGGACGTGTCGCTGGAGGAGGTGCTCTCGCGCGTCGGGCTGGCCGGTCTCCTGAACGCGGTCGTGACCTCGGCGTCGGTCGGCGTCCGCAAGCCGGCCGTCGCGATCTTCGAGCGCGCGCTCGCGCTCGCCGGGGCTCGGGCAGACGAGGCCGTCCACGTCGGCGACAGCGTCGAGGACGACGTCGCGGGCGCACACGCGGCCGGGATCGAGCCGGTGCTCGTGCGCCGCGACGATGGGGCCGGGCCCCCGGGCGTACGCACGATCGCGACGTTGGCGGCGCTCTAAGGGCCCTAACCTCCCTGGGCGATGTCGTCTAACCCGCCTTCCGGCCCAGCGCCCCCGCCGACGGAGGGAGATCTCGACTCGACGTCGCCGCCGGACTGGACCCCCGAGCCCGACCCGGTCGACCAGGAGCCGCCCTGGGCGCTGTGGACCGCTCCGGCGGCGATCGTGCTGGGGCTGGTGCTCGGCGTCGTCGGCAGCTTCGTGGTCCAGATCATCGGCGCAGCCGGCGGGTCGAGCCTGGACCACCCCTCGCCCGCGGTGACGATCGTCAGCGACGTCGTATTCGACCTCGGGTTCGTCGCGGCGGCCCTGTACTTCGCGGTGGCGCAGGCGCACGCGCGACCGTCCGACTTCGGCTTCCGGCTGATCCGTGTGCGCACCGGCGTGATCGCCGTGCTGACCGCGGCGCTTGGCTACTACGTGGCGACCGCGATCTGGGCCCAGCTGTTCAAGCTGCACGGCAGCGACAAGCTGCCCAGCGAGCTCGGCGCCAGCCACAGCACCGCCGCGCTCGTGGCCGCCGCGAGCTTCGTCTGCGTGATCGCACCGATCGCCGAGGAGTTCTTCTTCCGCGGGTTCGTGTTCGGCGCGCTGCGGCGGATGGACGTCGTGATCGCCGGGCGCAACATCGGCGTCTGGATCGCGGCGATCATCACCGGGATCCTGTTCGGGCTCGCCCACACCGGATCCGCGTCGCCGCAGTACCTGGTCCCGCTCGGCTTCCTCGGGTTCATGCTGTGCATCGTGCGCTGGCGAACCGGCTCGTTGTACCCGTGCATGGCCCTGCACTCGATCAACAACTCGCTCGCGCTCGGCGTCAACCAGCTGAGCTGGAACGCGGGCGAGATCATCGGGCTGATCATCGCGGCGCTCGCGGTGATCGGCGCGATCACGTTGCCGCTGGCTACGCGGAGGCCCGTGCTGCGCTGGTGAGCACCGCGGCCGGGTAATTGCATCTCCGTTGCGAGCGGAGTGATTTACTTCCCGCCGTGATGACGAGGGGGTTGATCCGTCTATTGGCGTGCGCCGCGGCAGTGTTCGCGATCGGGGCGATCCCCGCGGCGGCGAGCGCGGCCTCCGGCTCGACCCAGTCGTCGACCGCTCCGACCACGACCGCGACCAAGCCTTCGACGAAGCCCGGCAAGCCGGCCACCAAGCCGAGCACGCCCGCGCCGCCCGCCCCGTCCCGCGCCAAGGGGTCGATGCGGCTGTACCTGTTCGACGCCTTCTTCGTCTCGCACGAACCGGTGACGGTGCCCGGCCGGGTGATCCACGTCACCGGGATCGTCCGCCCGTACGTCCCGGGCCAGTGGGTCAGCGTCCGGGTGTTCCTCGGCAACAAGCTGTTCAAGCGCGACCGGCTGCGGGTCAAGCCCGCGAAGAAGCGCACCTACGGCGCGTTTGCCGAGAAGCTGAAGATCACCGGTGCCGGCACGGTCCGTGTCGAGATCGCCCACCGCAAGAACGCCGAGCAGGTCGGCTTCATCGCTCGACGCAACTTCATCGTCCTGTCGCAGAGCGCGAGCTTCGACTCTCGCGGGCCTTACGTCGAGCTGATCCAGCAGCAGCTTGCGGCGCTGCACTTCTACATCCACAAGACGGGTGTCTACGACCAGGGCACCGGCCTTGCGATCGACGCCTACCACCGCCTGCTCCGGCGCGGCACCTCGCAGAGCCTCGACTCGGCGACCGCCAACGACCTGCTCAACGGCGTTGGCGCGTTCAGGGTCGCGTACCCCAGCCACGGCAAGCACGTCGAGGGCGACCTGACGCGGCAGCTGCTCGCGCTGATCGACAACGGCAAGGTGCTGGCGATCTACCCGATCAGTTCGGGCAAGCCGTCGACGCCGACGATCCTGGGTCACTTCCGGGTCTATCAGAAGACGCCGGGCTACCTGCCCGACGGGATGTACTACTCCAACTTCTTCATCCGCGGCTACGCCGTCCACGGCTACGACCCTGCGCCGGATTATCCGGCCAGCCACGGGTGCATGCGCCTGCCGATCTCCGACGCCATCTCGGTCTACGACTGGCTGAACATCGGCGACCGGGTCGACGTCTACTACGAGTGACGCCCGACGGCCCGACCGCCCACGAGCGCCTCGTCATGGCGCTGCGTGAGCACGCGCTGGTGGTCGGCGAGGTCGTGCTGACGAGCGGACGCACCGCCCCGTACCTGGTCGACGCCAAGCGGGCGATCCTGCTGCCCGAGGGCTTCCTTGCGCTTGGCGAGCTGGTCGCCGAGCAGGCTCGGGAGTGGGGCGCGACGGCGGTCGGTGGGATGACGATGGGCGCCGATCCGATCGCCTGCGCCGCGCTCGCCGGCGGCGCCGACGTCAAGGCGTTCTTCGTGCGCAAGGAGGCCAAGCAGCACGGCTTGTCGCGCCGGATCGAGGGGCCGCTGCTCGACGCCGACGATCGCTGCATGCTGGTCGAGGACGTGGTCACCACGGGTGGCTCGACGATCCGCGCGCTCGAGGCGCTGCGGGAGGAGGGTCGCCAGGTGTGCGGCGTGCTCGCGATCTGCGATCGGCTCGCCGGTGGTGCCCAGGCCATCGAGGAGGCTGCGGGCGCACCGTTCGTCGCGCTGACGACGATCGACGACGTGTATCCGGAGCGGCCGGACCGCTAGCGGGCTGAGACCGCTGATCCGCGGACGCCTCGAGTGGGACGTTGCAGCCGGCGACGCTACCCCGGCAGCGACCGACAATCCGCACTGCGCTGATGCAGCGCCTGCACCTTCCACCCGCCCTCGGGGACCGGGGAGAACAGCACGATCGGACGATTGCTGGCGACCGCGGGCCCGTACTTGAAGCCGACCGTGGCCACGTTGACGTCGAGGTTCCAGGCGAGGATCGACTGATACTCGAGTCGGGTCAGGGGCTCGCCGCAACCCCGCAGCCTCGCCGCCCCCCCGAGCCTGCTGATCACTCCGGTCAGCTGACCGATCTCCTTGGTCCGGGCCCGCTGGGTGACCAGGTCCTTGTGCTCGGCCCGCGCGTCTGACAGGGCGGGTGGGACCAGGCTCACCACTGCCGCGGCGACGAGCACGAGCCCGACGATCCCCAGTGCGCCCGACAGCCGAGGCGGCTGCGTCAGCAGCCGCCCGACCCCGACTGCGGCGACCACGACCATCGCGGCGGCGGCCGGGAACATGTACCGGGGCACCCCCGGCCAGCCGTGCAGCGCGAACGCGATCTCGACGATCACCCACGCCACCGCGGCGCCGGCCAGGATCAGCGTCGCTCGATCCCGGTGCACCACGGCCAGGGCGACCGACAGCAGCGCCAGCAGCTCCAGCGAGGTCTCATGCAGGCCGAAGAAGCGGCTGATGATCCCGGTCACCTTGTTGCCGTGAATCGCCCGCCCCGAGCCCAGCGCATTGCTGCCCGCCTGGAAGAAGCTGCGCGAGGTCAGCCCCGGGACTCCGAACCACAGCGCCAGGACCACGACCGCGCCGGCCACGACCATCCAGCGCATCGATGGCACCTTGATCCAGGCCCAGATCGCGTAGGCGGCGATGAACGGCCACACCTCGGGCCGCCCCAGCGAGGCGAGCACCAGTAGCGCGAACGCCCAGCGCGGTCGCTTCGACAGGTGGCAGTCGACCGCGCCCAGGCACAGCGACGCGATCAGCGGGTCCGACTGAGCGCTGAGCACGTAGTGCATGTAGTCGGTGATCCCGAGCAGCGCCGCGCCCGCGAATGCCCCTGCCACGTAGGCGGCCCAGCGGCGCTCGGGCGGCGCGTCGGTCAGCTTGTAGGCGATCCGCGCCGCGAAGATCACGCCGCTGAGCGAGATCGCCACCGAGGTGATCATCCACAGCCACAGCTGGTAGTGCCCGAACAGCGCGTAGGGGAGCGTGAACAGATACGGCAGCGGCTTCCAGGACGGCGCGGCGTTGGTGTCGAGATGGCCGAGGATCGTCTGGCGTCCCCAGACGAGCCAGCCGTAGGGGTCGTAGCCGGGCCGCGTCCGCGCCCACAGCACGACCAGCGCTGAGATCACGAGCACCACGGCCGCGATCACGAGCGCCGCTCGCGCGCGGGTCAGGCCGCCGAGGCGCGGCCGGTTGAGGCGCGATGCCGATGACGGCGCCGTGGCCGGGGCCGATTTCTGCTCTAGCGTCGAGTGCGCCACACGAGGAGGCGCGGACGGTAGCACGGGCGCCGGGTCGCGCTCGCTGTGCCATGATCCGACCCTGGTTCCCGAGGCTGAGCTCGAGCAGACCGAGGAGGCTCGTGCCCGCGAGCTTGGATGGTTTCGTGATGACGCGCGTGAAGCACAGTGATTCCGCCGGGCGAGCCGAACGCGATGTGCCACTGGGAGACCGAGCAGGACGACTTCCTCTTGCTCCTGGGTGCGGCGTTGCTGATCGTCGAGGGGCCGGAGCGGCCGGTGCGCGACCGGATTTGTGGATTGCCCGCCGGAGACGCGCTACGTGTTCGTCGGCGCAGGCGATGGCCCGTGCGTGATCCTCGCGGCCTCTTCGCGGCAGTTCCAGGCCGGCGGCCCAGAGGGGAAGTACACGGTGGACGACGCAGCGAGCCGCCACAACGCCTGCCCGGACGAGGAGACGCAGGACAGCGGCGTCGCGTACGCGGCCGGACCTTTGATGGGGCTGGGCCGGGTCGGCGGGCAGTGCCCCCGGCAGGAATCGAACCTGCATCCCGCGCTTAGGAGGCGCGTGCTCTATCCGTTGAGCTACGAGGGCGAGCCGCTGTGAGAGTATCCGGCCGGCGCGTCTTCGTTGCGCGCTGGTTAATCTAGGATGACAAGTCTGCTGGGGTGTGGTATTCCCCGGATCTCAATGGAGGAGGAGGGATCCAACGGAGGAGGGATCCGACGTGCTGCACGGAACGTTCGCTAGCCCATGAGCGTCGGCTCACCTGACCTGCTGATCGAGGCCGAGGGTGCCGCCGAGGCGGGGATCGAGCCTGTCGGCGCTGAGATCGCGGCCCGCTCGCCACTCGAGCTCTTCTGGCGCAGGTTCCGTTCAGACCGGGTGGCGATGGCCTCGCTCGCCTTCATCGTTGTGCTGATCTTGGTCGCGGTGTTGGCGCCGGTGATCGTGAGCCTCGTCGGGGCGCCCGGGCCAAACGTGCAGAACTCGGGCGCGCTCGATCCGAACTTCGGAACCCCGACCGGACCGAGCCTTGCGCACCACCACCTGTTCGGCGTCGACCCGCTGGGGCGGGACGTGTTCGCGCGCGTGCTCTACGGGGCGCGCGTGTCGCTAATCGTCGCGCTCGTCGCGACCGGGATCTCGATGGTGGTCGGTGTGACGACAGGACTGATCGCGGGCTTCTTCCGAGGCTGGGTCGATACGGCGATCTCCCGGTTGATCGATGTCCTGCTCGCGTTCCCGATCCTGCTCCTCGCGCTCGGGATCGCGGCGGCCTGCTCGTCGGCGAAAGGGTGCCTCGGCGGCGTCGTGAAGCCGGGGCTCACGAACGTGATCTTCGTGATCGCGTTCGTCAACTGGACCTACATCGCGCGGATCGTCCGCGGGCAGGTGCTGTCGCTGCGCGAAAAGGAGTTCGTCGAGTCGGCGCGCTCGCTCGGCGCGTCCAACGCCCGCATCATCTTCAGGGAGATCCTGCCAAATCTCGTCGCCCCGATCATCGTCTACGCGACGCTGATCATTCCGCAGAACATCCTGTTCGAGGCGGCGTTGTCGTTCCTCGGCGTCGGCGTGCAGCCGCCGCAGGCGAGCTGGGGGGCGATGCTCGCCGACGCGACGTCGATCTTCGACACGGCGTGGTGGTACATGGTCTTCCCGGGGGCGGCGCTGCTGCTGACGGTGCTCGCATTCAACCTCGTGGGCGACGGGCTCCAGGACGCGCTCAATCCAAGGGCCGCGAGGGATTGATCCGGTTGTACGAGGAGGGAAGGAAGGTACGGATGCAACGGAGAGGACGGTACGCGTGGAATCAACTAGAGAAAGGTCAAGCATGCGTAAGTTATTGAGGTCGTTGCCCATCGCGGCGGCTCTGGGGGCCTCGCTCATAATTGCCGGCTGCGGGAGCAGCTCGACCACCACCACCACCACCAGCGCCAGCACATCGAAGACCGCCGGCAAGAACGGGGGCGCGGTGACGCTCCTCGAGGTCGCCGGCGGGGTCGACAGCCTCGACCCCGGCTACTGGTACTACCAGACCGACTACACCGATCTCGGCCAGACCACCCAGCGCACGCTGTACGGGTTCCGGCCGCAGGACACGAGCCCACAGCCCGACCTCGCGACCAGCCTGCCGATCGTCACCGACGGCGGGAAGACGATCACGATCCACATCAGGACCGGCGTCCACTACAGCGCGCCGCTCGCGAGCCGGACCGTCGCCGCCGCCGACATCAAGTACGCGATGGAGCGGTGCTTCGCGGCGAGCGTCGGCAACGGATACGCGTTCACGTATTACGCGAACATCGTCGGCGCCCCGAGCAAGCCGACTCCGACGGTCCCGAGCGTGTCCGGGATCCAGGCGCCCAACCCGACGACGCTCGTGATCAAGACGAAGGTTCCGCAGGGCGTCCTCACGGTCCCTAACGCGCTCTCGCTGTACTGCACAACCCCGGTGCCGGAGAGCTACGCGGCGAAGTTCGACAAGGGCACGACCTCGTCCTACGGCATGCACCAGGTGTTCGTCGGCCCGTACATGATCTCCGGCGCGGGATCGGGCACCGTTCCCAGCTCCGGTTATCAGGTCGGCAAGCTCCTCGACCTGGTGCGCAACCCGAGCTGGAACCGCTCGACCGACCCGATCCGGCCGGCGCACTTCGACTCGATCACGTTCAAGGGCGGCAACGACATCACCGTCGCGAGCCGCCAGATTCTGAGTGGCCAGAGCATGATGAGCGGCGACTTTGCGGCTCCGCCTGCTGCGATCCTCAGGCAGGGGCTGACCACGCAGAAGAGCCAGTTCCAGATCAGCCCGAGCGGCGGCAACCGCTTCATCGCGCTGAACACGACGGTGAAGCCGCTTAACAACCTCAACTTCCGCCGCGCGATCGCGGCGGTCATCAACCGTAACGCGCTGAGGCTGACCCGCGGCGGACCCGCGATCGGCACCGTCGCGACGCACTTTATCCCGCCGCAGATGCCGGGATTCACCGCGGCGGGCGGGAACACCGGTCCGGGTTACGACTTCTTCGCCAACCCGAACGGCGACGTGTCGCTCGCGCATTCGTACCTGAAGAAGGCCGGCTACCCGTCGGGGATGTACACCGGGCCGCCGCTGCTGACCGTCGCGGACAACCAGCCACCTGCGTCGAACACCGCCCAGGCGGTCCAGTCGCAGCTCGGGCAGATCGGGATCAAGCTGACATTCCGCGAGGTCCCGCACGCGACGATGCTGACGAAGTACTGCGAGGTCCCGAAGGCGGCGGTGGCGATCTGCCCCACGCTCGGCTGGGGAAAGGACTTCTTCGACTCCCAGAGCATGATCACGCCGGTGTTCTACGGCGGCAACATCGTCCCGTCGGGTAACACCAATTTTGCGCAGGCGAACGACCCGACGCTCAACAAGCAGATGCAGGTGGCGGAGCAGCTGACCAGCCCAAGCGCCCGCGCGAACGCATGGGCTGCCCTCGATAAGGCGATCACAGGCCAGGTGTTCGTGGTCACCTGGCTGTGGGATAACGAGGTCGGATTCCACTCGACGAACGTCATCGGCGTGCAGTGGCCGTTCAATGGCAACGACTGGGACCTGACGGCGAGCTCGATTAAGTGAGGTCGAGCCGAGCTGACTGACAGCGGAAGGCCCCGCCGCCACCGGCGGCGGGGTCGACGCGCCTCGCGAGAGCGATGACCAAATACATAATCCGCCGACTGCTGTGGGTGATCGTGCTGCTGTTCCTGGTCAGCCTGATCACGTTCGTCGTCTTTTATCTTCTGCCCTCGGCCGACCCTGCCCAGCTCCGGGCGGGCCGGCAGCCAAACCCGGCGCTGGTCGCGCAGATCCGGCATAACCTGGGCCTCGACAAGCCGTGGTACGTGCAGTACTACCGGTACATGAAGGCACTCGTCCTGCACTTCGACTTCGGCTACAGCTATCAGAACAACACGCCGGTCAGGTCGCTGATCTTCGCTCGTCTCCCCGCGACGATCTCGCTCACGGTCGGAGCCGCGATCATCTGGCTCGTGCTCGGGCTCGCCGTCGGTACGGTCTCGGCGGTCAGGCGTCGGTCGAAGTTCGACCGGGCTGCGATGGGTGGCGCGCTGGTCGGGATCTCGGCGCCCGTCTACTGGCTCGGGCTGGTGAGCCTGTTCCTGTTCGCCTCGGACATCGGCAAGTTCAAGATCTTCCCGGGCGCGGGCAGCTACGTCCCGCTGAGCCAGGACCCGAGCAAGTGGTTCTCGTCGCTGATCCTGCCTTGGTTGGTGCTGGCCGCATCGTTTACCGCGATCTACGCGCGGCTGCTGCGCGCCAACCTGATCGAGGTGATGTCGGAGGACTACATCCGGACAGCGCGTGCGAAGGGCCTCTCCGAGCGCCGCGTCGTCTTGCGCCACGGGATGCGCTCGGCGATCACGCCGATCGTCACCGCCTTCGGGCTAGATGTCGGCGTGCTCCTCGGCGGAGCGATTTTGACCGAGACCGTCTTCAACATCCCCGGGATCGGGCGGCTCGCCTACGACTCGATTCTCGCGGGAGACCTGCCGATGATCCAGGGAACCGTGCTGCTCGGCGCGTTCTTCATCGTGATGGCCAATCTGATCGTCGACATCGGCTACGGATTAATCGACCCTCGGGTGCGCTACTCGTGAGCCCGGATGCCCCACTCCTCCAGGTGCGGCAGCTGCGCGTCGAGTTCAACACCGACGACGGGGTCGTGCACGCCGTTGATGGGATCTCCTACGACGTCTGGCCGGGCAAGACGCTGGGGATCGTCGGCGAGTCCGGCTCCGGTAAGTCGGTCGCGTCGCTGACTACGATGGGGCTCACCCGCGGGCCCTCCACGAGCGTCTCGGGCGAGATCGAGTTCGAGGGTCGCGATCTCCTCAGCGCGTCCGGCGAGGAGCTCCGGCGGATCCGCGGCAACGAGATCGCGATGATCTTCCAGGACCCGCTGTCATCGCTGCATCCGTTCTACAAGGTCGGGTTCCAGCTCGCGGAGGCGGTTCTGGCACATCGCCAAGTCTCGAAGGCGGCCGCACGCGATCGCGCACTCGAATTGCTCGACTTGGTCGGGATACCTGACAGACGCAGGCGCGTCGACGAGTATCCGCACGAGTTCTCCGGTGGGATGCGCCAGCGCGTGATGATCGCGATGGCGCTCGCCAACGAGCCGAAGTTGCTGATTGCCGACGAGCCGACGACGGCGCTCGACGTCACGGTCCAAGCTCAGATCCTGGCTCTGATCGACGAGCTCCAGCGCCGCCTCGGGATGGCGGTGATCATCATCACGCACGACCTCGGCGTCGTTGCCGAGATCGCCGACGAGATCGCCGTCATGTATGCCGGTCGGATCGTCGAGCACGACGCCACCGACCACCTATTCGCCTCGCCCGAGCACCCCTACACCTGGGGCCTGTTGAAGTCGATCCCGCGCCTCGACACGACCCGAAGCGAGGAGCTCGTCCCGATCACAGGCCGCCCGCCCAGCCTGATCAACCGTCCCTCGGGCTGCCACTTCCATCCCAGGTGCCCCTACGTTCGCGACGCGCATCGGCGAGTCGATCCACCCCTCGAGCCTGTCCTCGGCGATTCGGGCCACGAGGTCGCGTGCCTCCTGAGCCATGATGTTCGCACGCAAATCTGGCGAGGACTCAAGGCCGGCCGTCCACCAGCCGACTTGCGTCGGCTGGTGGAGGCGGAGCAGCCCCCCGAGATCGCAGCCACACTCCCGCCGGCCCAGGGTGGCGCCGAATGACCGGCTCGCCCGCAACCCCGCTCGTCCAGGTCCGCAACCTCGTCAAGCACTTCCCGCTCACGAGCGGGATCATCTTCCAGCGCCAGATCGGCGCCGTCAAGGCAGTGGACGATGTGACGTTCGACGTTATGCGAGGGGAGACGCTGGGAATCGTCGGCGAGACCGGCTGCGGTAAGAGCACGACAGCCCGTTTGATCGTTCGCCTGCTCGAACCAACCGCGGGCGAGCTGCACTTCGACGGCGAGGACATCACCGCGATCAAGGGCTCCGACCTGAAGGCGCTCCGGCGCGAGATGCAGATCATCTTCCAGGACCCGTACTCATCGCTGAACCCCAGAAAGACCGTCGGCTCGATCATCGCCGAGCCGTTCGTGGTACACGGTCAGCTGAAGGGTGAAGGGAAACGCAAGAAGCGCGTTCAGGAACTGATGGACACGGTCGGGCTGAACCCCGAGCACTACAACCGGTACCCACACGAGTTCTCGGGGGGCCAACGCCAGCGGATCGGCGTCGCGCGCGCGATCGCGCTGGAGCCGAAGCTACTGGTTGCCGATGAACCCGTGTCGGCGCTCGACGTCTCGATCCAGGCGCAGGTCCTGAACCTCTTGCGCGGGCTCCAGCGCGAGATGGGACTGACCGTGATCTTCATCGCACACGACCTCTCTGTCGTGCGTCACATGTGCGATCGCGTGGCCGTGATGTACCTCGGCAAGATTGTCGAGCTGGCGTCAAACGACGCTCTGTACGGGTTCCCGCGCCATCCGTACACCGGCGCCCTGCTCTCAGCAGTTCCGGTGCCCGACCCGGCGGGGGGGCGTCGCGAACGCCAGCTGCTCTCGGGCGACGTGCCGAGCCCGGCCAATCCGCCCTCGGCCTGCCGCTTCCATACTCGTTGTCCCAAGGCACAAGCACTCTGCTCGCAGGAGGAGCCGCCGCTCGAGGACAAAGGCGGCGGGACCGTGGCGGCGTGTCATTTCCCGTTAACCGAAGCGGAGGTCACGCTGCGGCTGCCCGCGGCGCTCACTGCGCCGGGTAGCGAGCGCGAGGCCGCCCAGGGCGAGCCCGTCTGAACCGGCTGATGCCGGCGAGGATCCGTCGCGCGGTCTCGGCCGACGACGCGACGTTGGTCGAGATCGACCGCGCCACCTGGTCGGGCGCGAGCACTCCTGCTGCGCGATGGTCGGCGGACCGCAGGTTCTTCACGCGAGACTTGGATCCGCGCGACGTCCTCGTCGCCTTCGCGGATGCTACGGGGGTCGGATACGTGCAGCTGGGAGCACCGACGCCTCTGCCGTCCAACAGGCATGTACTCGAGATCCAAGGCCTCGCCGTGACCCCGGGCCATCACCGTCAGGGCATCGGCCGGCAGTTGCTCCTCGCGGCGATCGACGAAGCTCGCGCTCGAGGCGCTCGGCGCCTGAGGGCGCGGGTTCTGAGCACTAACCACGGCGCCCGAGAGCTGTACTCCTCCGCTGGGTTTGAGATTGAGGGCGTGCTGCGCGAAGAGTTCTTAATCGATGGCGTGTATGTGGATGACGTGCTGATTGCGGTCCGGATCACCGGCGCGCCTCCAGCCGAGTCAGCCCGATCCGACCGCTAATCCGCGTCCTCTGACGCTTCTGAGTCCTCGTCCTCCCCGTCGTCGACGTACAGCGACTCGCGCGCCAGCTCGTCCCCCGACTTGCTCCACAGCTTGACCTCGAGATAGTCCGAGCGGTAGTTATCGGGCGCGATCAGCGTGAAGCGCTCCTCGACGAGCTCACACTGATCGACGGCCAGGTTGGCGAGCTCGGCGGTGACGATCGCTCCGCCGGGGATCAGCGGCACGCCCCACACCAGCGTCATGTCGGCGCTCTTGCCCTGCTCGCCGCGCCAGGCGGCGATCACGTCGTCGTTGAGGTCGAGCTTCCAGTCGGGATTTGACTCCGCGAGCTCGGCGGTGAAGTCGACCTGCGCCTCGAAGTCGACCGGTCCGCGCGAGCCCTCGGCGAACGACACGTAGCCGAACAGCTCGTAGTCCGCGGTCGTGCGTGCTACGGCCGGTACGTAGGTGCGGCCGTTGAAGGTGCGGTCGGGAAACCAGGCGACCTCGCCGGGGTCGCCGATGTCCTCGCCCTCGGTGTCCATCTCGCGGACGGCGAGCTGAAAGTGTCCTCGCAGCGTGTCGGCCCAGCGGCCGTAGGGGATCGACTCCTGCGGCGGCTCGGCCGCGAACGTGATTACGAAGCGATCGGTCGGGGGCATCTCGGCGGGGAGCATATGCGCTCCGACGTTGACGCGGTGTTGGGGTGCGCCGCGATCCGCCGGCGCCGCCGCGACCGGCTAGAACGCTCCCCGCCGGCTGAGCACCGCGGGGATCGTCTTGAGCAGGATCAGCAGGTCGAGCATTACCGACCATCGCTCCAGATACAGGAAGTCGAGCCGGACGAGGTCGTCGAAGTCGAGCTCCGAGCGCCCCGACACCTGCCATAGGCCGGTGATCCCGGGGAGCACCAGATAGCGCTTCTTATGCCAGTCCTCGAGGCGCTCGAAGTCGCGCGTGGGCAGCGGCCTGGGGCCGACCAGCGACATCTCGCCGCGGATCACGTTGATCAGCTGGGGCAGCTCGTCGAGCGAGAAGCGCCGCAGGAACGCGCCCACCTTGGTCAGCCGCGGATCTCGGCGGATCTTGAACAGCGCGCCGGACTTCTCGTTGAGCGACTCCAGGTCGTCCTGGATCTGATCCGCGTGCTCGCGCATCGTGCGGAACTTCAGGCAGCGGAACGGCTTGCCGGCCATCCCGGGGCGCACCGAGCGATAGATGATCGGCCCGCGCGAGGTGAGCCTGACCGCGAGCGCGATCGCCAGCATCACCGGCGACAGCAGGATCAGCCCCACGGCTGCGACCACCAGGTCGAAGGTCCGCTTGATCGCGAAGTCGATGCCCTCGAACACCGGCGGGCGCAGCGTGAACAGCGGCACCGTCTGGCCGGGAACGAACTCCGCGCGGTCGATCAGGATCTCCATCGTCGTCGGCGCGACCTGCACGGTCACGCCCCGCTGGTGACAGACGTCCACAAGCTCGACCGCGCGCTCCTGCGGGAAGTCGGGGTCGGCGATGATCACCTCCTGGATGCGCTCGGCGTCCAGCACCTCGGGGAGCCGGTCGATCTCTCCGAGCGAGCGCAACCCGTTCTGGGGGCGCGGCTCCAGCGAGAAGTAGCCGACGAAGTCGACGCTGGCCCGCGCGCGGCTGGCCAGCGCGTGCGCAACCGCCTCGATGTGCTTGCCGGAGCCGACCAGCACGGCGCGGCGCCGGTAGCCGGCCTGCGCGAGGATCCACCCGGTCACCCGCAGGTGCAGCGCGCGCAGCGTGCCGATGTACACCGCGGCGAAGAACAGCGAGCCATAGAAGATGTAGTAGCTAGAGAAGTGGTCGCCGCTGGCGAGCGCGAGCACCAACGCGATCACCGCCGCCTGGAACAGCGCGGTGACGATCCGGGTCAGCCCGGGGCGGCGTGCCCGCTCGGCATAGAGGTCGACGCGGGCGAACATCAGCACGGTGATCACGTAGGCGAACGCGATCGATTTGAGCGTGTCCTTCCAGGCCAGGCCCCCGTCGGGATGACCCTGCGAGATCAGCTTGATCATCAGCGCCGTGAACAGCGCTGCGGCCACGCCGACAAAGTCGAGGATCAGCAGCGAGACGACGCGGCCGACGCGGCGCAGCGTCTCCAGCCGCAGTACGAACGACAGAAACGGCGGGCGCTTGCGCCTGACGTCGCGTTCGGGCAGGGGGAACGGACCGGGAGCGTTGGAGGCCCCGTTTGTCCTGCTATTCGTGGCCTCTCGTTGTTTGGTCGTCACGACGCAACGGCGATCGACATGGGTCCCGTGCAGATGTAACGGTATCTTGACAATGAAGTTACGGGGTAAAGATCGTCCCCGCCCCGGACCGCAAGAACGCGCCCGCGCGGAGCGGTGGCGCGATCAGCGGGCGAAGCCGACGAGTGCCTCGGTGCCCGCTTCTTCGATGGTCCGGCCCAATCCTTCCCGGAGGCTCACCCTGGGCTCCCATCCCAGGATCTCTCGAGCCAACGAGATGTCGGGCTGACGGACCTGCGGGTCGTCGACCGGCAGAGCCTCGAACAAGATCTCCGAGCGCGACCCGGTCACGTCGATCACGGTCTTGGCGAGCTCCAGCAAGGTGAACTCGTCGGGGTTGCCGATGTTCACCGGGTTGTGGTACCCGGACTCGGCCAGCGAGATCAGGCCCCTGATCTCATCCTCGACGTAACAGAACGAGCGGGTCTGGGAGCCGTCGCCGAACACGGTGATCGGGCGGTCCTGGAGGGCCTGGCGCAGGAACGTGGGGATCGCGCGGCCGTCGTGCGCTCGCATCCGCGCGCCGTAGGTGTTGAAGATCCGCACGATCGCGGTGTCGACGCCCTGCTGGCGGTGGTAGGCCATCGTCAGCGCCTCGGCGTAGCGCTTGGCCTCGTCGTAGACGCCCCGGGGGCCGATCGGGTTCACGTGGCCCCAGTAGGTCTCGCGCTGGGGGTGCTGCTCGGGATCGCCGTAGACCTCGCTGGTCGAGGCGAGCAGGAACCGCGCCCGGTGCTTCTTGGCCAGCCCGAGCGTGTGGTGGGTCCCGTAGGACCCGACCTTGAGCGTGTGCAGCGGCAGGCGCAGGTAGTCGATCGGCGACGCCGGCGAGGCGAGGTGGTAGACGAAGTCGATCGGCTCCTCGATGAAGTACGGCTCGATGATGTCGTCGTGCAGGTGCACGAACTGGTCGGTGCGGATGTGCGCGATGTTGGCCAGCGACCCCGTCTCGAGGTTGTCGACGCAGATCACGCGGTTGCCGCGACGCAGCAGCTCGTCGCACAGGTGCGACCCCAGAAAGCCGGCGCCGCCGGTGATCAGACAGGTAGACACTGCACGGCAATCTAGCGGGACCCCGGCAAGCCACGCCGATCGGTCATTAGGATCCGGGGCGCGCTGGTAGGTCCCAATCAACCGAACAGCAGAGGAGGAGCGATGGCCGCAGCCCGCTTCGTCGAGCGCCTGAACGAGCAGATCGGATACGAGTTCGCCGCCTCGCAGCAGTACGTCGCGAACGCCGTCTACTACGACGCCCTGACGCTGCCCCGGCTCGCCGCGTTCTTCTACGCCCAGGCCGTCGAGGAGCGCAACCACGCGATGATGATGGTCAAGTACCTGCTCGACGCCGACGCCCGAGTGAAGATCCCGGCGGTCGAGGCGCCCGAGACCGAGTTCGATGACATCGTCGCGCCGGTGGCGCTCGCGCTCGATCAGGAGCGCCGCGTCTCGGACCAGATCGCGGCGCTGACCGGGGTCGCCCGCGACGAGGGCGATTACCAGAGCGAGCAGTTCCTGCAGTGGTTCCTCAAGGAGCAGGTCGAGGAGGTCGCAAGCATGTCCTCGCTGCTCGCGGTGGTCGAGCGCTCGAATGAGAACGCGATGTTCGTCGAGGACTATCTCGTCCGCGAGCACACCAGCGGCGAGGCCACCGATCCCACGGCGCCCCCGGCAGCCGGGGGACCGCTCTAGCCAGCGAGGGGACCTCAGCCGGTCAGAGGGGATCTCAGCCGTTCAGCGTGCTTCGCCGCACCACGTGCTGGTCGCCGCGCCGGATCGTGACCTTCTCGGCGTCGAGGTGCTCGAGCAACGCCTGGGCGAACTTGCGCGAGGTACCGAGCTCGTCGCGCAGCTCGGCCAGCGTGACCGACCCGCCGTGCTCGCCGGCGACCGCGATCACGCGCCGGCGCACGTCGGCCAGCACGTCGGGGTGGTAGTGCATCGACCTGGTCACGCGGGTCGCGCGGCCGGCCTCGCGCAGCGCCGCCAGGTCTCCGGCGTCCAGCTCGGAATCGAGCGGCGGCTCGAACCCGGCGTCGCGCAGGCGTCGTTCGAGCGCGAGCGCCGAGCCTGACAGCGGCTCGGGCTCAGCCGCTGCCGGCGGCGGCTCGGGCCGGCGGGTCGGGGTCGCCTGCGGCTCGGGCTCGGGCGGCTCGCCCCGCGACAGGCGCTCGAGCCGGGTGAGCAGGTCGCGGGAGGGGCCGTGCTTGCGAGGCCGCGGATCGAGCACGCGGCCGCCGCCGATCGTGTCCGGCGGCGCGATCTGGCGGACCACCAGCCGATCGCCGGCCGCCGCCATCAGCGGCTGCTCGAGCCGGAGCTGCCAGAAGCGCCCTCCCAGCCAGGCCAGCCGTGCGGGCGCCTCGCGGGTCCCGTGGTGGATCTGCACGCGGTCGCCGTGCTCGGGACCCTCGTCGGCGAACTGCAGCTCGGCGTCGAGCAGATAGCCGGGTCGCACACCCGCCCCCGCGGACACGACGACGTCGCCCCGGCGGACCTCGTCGACCGCCACGCCCGTGAGGTTCAGCGCCACCCGCTGGCCGGCGGCGGCGCGCTCGACCGGCTGGTCGTGGACTTGGACGCCGCGGACGCGGACGCGCCGGTCGTCGGGCAGCACCACGAGCTCGTCGCCGCGCCCGATCTCGCCCGACCACAGGGTGCCGGTGACCACCGTCCCCGCGCCGCGGATCGTGAACGCGCGGTCGATGTGCAGGCGCGCGGCGCCGGCGTCTGCGGCGCGGCTGGCCAGCCCCTCGGCGACGCCGTCGAGCGCGGCGCGCAGCTGCTGCACTCCCTCGCCGGTCCGCGCCGACACAGCGACCACCTCGGCGTCGGGCAGCAGCTCGGAAGCTTCGAGCATCGCGAGCTCCGGGTCGATCAGATCGCTCTTGGTCACCGCCACCACCCCGGCGCGGACGCCCAGCGCGTCCAGCACCGCGGCGTGCTCGCGCGTCTGGGGCATGACGCCGTCGTCGGCGGCGATCGTCATCAGATACAGGTCGATCCCGGTCGCACCCGCGACCATCGTGCGCACGAACCGCTCGTGGCCGGGCACGTCGATCACCGACAGCCGCCGGCCCGAGGGGAGCGCCAGGCTCGCGTACCCGAGCTCGATCGAGATCCCGCGCTCGCGCTCCTCCGGGAGACGGTCGGTGTCGACGCCGGTCAGCGCACGGATCAGCGCCGTCTTGCCGTGGTCGATGTGGCCCGCGGTCCCGAGCGTCAGCGGCGCGGCGCTCATCGCGCCCGCAGGGCCGTGCGCGCCGCGGCCGTCGTCGCCTCGACCTCGTCGTCGCGCAGCGTCCGCGGGTCCAGCAGCACCCGGCCCTCGTGGATCCGCGCGATCACCGGCGGGTCGCAGTCGCGAAGCGCCCGTGTCAGCGCCACCGGGCCGGCGTCCGAGGCCAGCGCCACCGCCGGTCCTTCGAGCTCGAGCAGCGGCAGCGCGCCGCCCCCGACCTTGGCGACCGCGCGCACCACGGTGGCCGCGGGGCCGATTCCCTCGACCAGCCGCCTCGCCCGTGCGGCCAGCGCGGACTCGTCGCTGTCGAGCATCGCCAGCACGGGGATCTCGCGCCGCGCCCGCCGCGGGTCGCGATACAGGGTGAGCGTCGCCGCGAGCGCGGCCAGCGAGAGCTTGTCGATCCGCAGTGCCCGGGCGAGCGGGTGTCGCCGGGCGGCCGCGATCGCGTCGGCCCGTCCGACCAGCAGGCCGGCCTGAGGGCCGCCGAGCAGCTTGTCGCCCGAGCAGCAGACCAGCGCCGCTCCGGCCGCCACCGACCGGTTGAGCGCGGGCTCGTCGCCGAGCGCCGGGATCCCGGCGGCGTCCGCGAGCACGCCCGAGCCGACGTCGTCGATCACCGGCGCGCCGAGCCCGCACAGATCCTCGATCGAGACATCCTCGACGAACCCGAGCGCGCGGAAGTTCGAAGGGTGCACTCGCAGGATCGCCCCGATCCGGTCGCCGCCCTGCTCGAGCGCCCGCTCGTAGTCGGTCAGGCGCGTGCGGTTGGTGGTGCCCACCTCGACCAGCGTGGGCACCGGACTGCGCGACCACCTCGGGGATCCGGAAGCCGCCGCCGATCTCGACCAGCTGACCGCGCGAGACGATCACGTCCCGACCCGCGCCGCCCAGCGACGCTGTCGCCAGCAGTACGGCACCGGCGCCGTTGTTGACGACGATCGCGGCCTCGGCGCCGGTCAGCTCGGTCAACAGCGCCTCGACGTGCGCGTGGCGGCTGCCGCGCTCGCCGGTGGCGAGCTCGAGCTCGAGGTTCGAGTAGCCGTCGCAGGCTCGCGCGACCGCGTCGCGCGCGGCGGCCGGCAGCGGCGCGCGTCCGAGGTTGGTGTGCACGATCACGCCGGTGGCGTTGATCACCCGCCGCAGCGAGGGGCGCTGGAGCTCGGCCAGCAGCTCGCGGGCACGCGCCACCAGGTCCGGGCTGCCGCCGGTGCCTTCGAGCATCGCGGCCCGCTGCTCGTCGATCGTCCGTCGCGCCGCCACCACCGCGAGCGCGTGCGGCGCGTCGAGCGCCGCCGCGAGCTCGTGGACGGCGGGGAGCCCTCTCAGGTCTCCGGGCGCGGCGCCGTCCCCGGCACCCATTCGCCCTCCTCCTTCTTCCAGATCGGAGCGCGCGCCTTGATCTCGTCGATGATCTCCCGAGCGCCTGCGAAGGCGGCGTCGCGGTGGGGAGCCGAAACCGCGATCGCGACCGACGGCTCCGACAGCGGCACGGTCCCGATCCGGTGCTCGGCCGCGGCCGCGGTCAGGCCGTGGCGCTCGACGGCGCGGGCCAGGATCTCGGCGATCTTGGGCTCGGCCATCTCGCGGTAGGCCTCGTACTCGAGCTCGTCGACCTCGCGGGTGACGCCGGTAAACGTGACCACGGCGCCCGCCCGCGGGTCGCGGACCCGCTCGGCCAGGGCTTCGAGCACCAGCGGCTCGGCGGTGACACGGGCGTGCAGCGAGCCGACCGAGCCCCCCGACACCGGCGGGATCAGCGCGAGCTCGTCGCCGCCGTGCAGCGGCGCGTCGGCGCGGGCGTACTCGCGGTTGATCGCCATCACCACCGGGACGTCCTCGGCCACGGCCGCAAGCCGGTCGAGCGCGTCCTGGACGCGCGCGCCGTCAGGGAGGTCGAGCTCGACCGCTCCGGTGCCGGCGCGTTCGCGCAGTCCGGCGAACAGGAGAACACGTACCTGCATCCCCAATAAGGCTATCCGGCGGATGGACTGTTGGCGGGTCGTTAATCCCAGTGCGGCCAGCGCCAATCGTTGCCTATCCTTGCTGGAAACTGGGGACTACCGAGAAGGAGTTATATGCGTGGATGGAGGGGTTTCTGTGGGGCGTTGGTTTCGCTGCTGAGCGTCGCGGTGATCGCGGGGTGCGGGAGCAGCAACAGCAGCAGCAGCAGCTCGAGCTCGTCGAGCTCTGGCGGCGCCAGCGCGTCCTCGACGTCGAGTTCGGCTTCCGCGTCGACGGAGTCGAACGCGAAGGTGGTCGCGCTGGTTCCGTCCGCGGTCAAGTCCAAGGGGACGCTGACGGTCGCCTCGGACGCGAGCTACGCGCCTAACGAGTTCGTCGGTACGGACGGGCACACCGTGATGGGCATGGACGCCGACCTGATGAATGCGATCGGCTCCCTGATGGGCCTCAAGGTGAGCGTCCAGAACCAGACGTTCGACAGCATCATCCCGGGTCTGGCCGCGGGCAAGTATGACGTCGGCGCGTCGTCGTTCACCGACAACAAGGAGCGCGAGAAGACCGTCGACTTCGTCGACTACTTCACCGCCGGCGAGTCTTTCTACACCAAGGCCACAGGCGGCACCTCGATCTCAAGTCTGACCGACCTATGTGGCAAGACGGTCGCCGTCGAGAAGGGCACGACCGAGCAGGATGACGCCACCGCCCAGACAGCCAAGTGCAAGGCCGCCGGCAAGCCTGGCGTGAAGGTACTCGCGTTCCCCGACCAGAACGGCGCCAACCTGGCTCTCTCCAACGGCCGGGCACAGCTCGGCTTCGCCGACTCGCCTGTCGCCGAGTACCAGGTCAAGCAGTCGGACGGCCAGTTCAAGCTCGTCGGTCCGACGCTCGAAAACGCCCCCTACGGCCTGGCGGTGTCGAAGACCAGCGGGCTGACGAAGCCGATCCAGGCGGCGATCAAGGTGCTGATGCAGAACGGCCAGTACAAGGCGATCCTCACGCACTGGGGCGTCCAGCAGGGCGCGATCACGCCCGCTCAGGTCAAGATCAACGGCGCGACCAGCTGATAAGCGCGAGACTACGGCTCAGAGGTGAGCACCTCAGAGCTTTCTGAAGAGCGCAAGGAACGGCCCGACGAGATCGAGGCCGTTCCGGTGCGCCATCCGGGCCGATGGATCGCGGCGGCGATCGTGCTGGTGGTCGCCGCTTCGATCGTCCGCTCGATCATCACCAACAAGCACTTCCAATGGCACATCGTCGGGCAGTACCTGTTCGACCACCGAATCCTGCACGGCGTGGTCGTGACGATCGAGTTGACCGTGATCTCGATGGCGATCGGGGTCCTGCTCGGGGTGCTGCTGGCGGTGATGCGCCAGTCGCCCAATCCAATTGTCTCCGCCTCGAGCTGGCTCTACATCTGGTTCTTCCGCGGCACGCCGCTGTTGGTTCAGATCCTGTTCTGGTACGCGATCAGCTCGCTGTTTCCGACGATCGATATCGGCGTGCCGTTCGGTCCGGCGCTGATCCACGCGAACGGAAACCAGCTGATCACGGCGTTCGTGGCGGCGATCCTTGGCCTGGGCCTCAACGAGGGCGCGTACATGGCCGAGATCGTGCGCGCCGGCATCATCTCGGTCGGTGAAGGGCAGACCGACGCCGCCGCGTCACTCGGGATGTCCCGGCTGATGACGATGCGCCGGATCGTGCTGCCCCAGGCGATGCGCGTGATCCTGCCGCCGACCGGCAACGAAACGATCTCGATGCTGAAGAACACGTCGCTGGTGAGCGTGATCGCCTATGCCGAGCTGCTCTACTCGGCGCAGCTGATCTACGACGTGAACTTCAAGACGATCCCGCTGCTGATCGTCGCGAGCATCTGGTACCTGGCGATGACCAGCGTCTTGTATGTGGGGCAGTACTTCATCGAGCGGCGCTACGGGCGCGGATTCTCGCGGTCAGAGCAGGCCACGCTGCGGGCACGATGGCTCAGCTTCCGCGGCGGCACCGGGGCGGTGAGCGGATGACCGAGCCGATGGTCAAGGCCGAGAGCGTCCACAAGCGCTTCGGCCGCCTCGAGGTCCTCAACGGGATCTCGCTCGAGGTCAACCGCGGAGAGGTGATGTGCATGCTCGGGCCATCGGGCTCGGGCAAGTCGACGTTCCTGCGCTGCATCAACCACCTGGAGAAGATCAACGCCGGGCGGCTATCGGTCGACGGCGAGCTGGTCGGCTACCGGCAGAAGGACGGCAAGCTGCACGAGCTGCCCGACCGCGAGATCGCGCGCAAGCGCGCGAAGATCGGGATGGTGTTCCAGCACTTCAACCTGTTCCCGCACATGACGGCACTCGAAAACGTGGCGCTGGCACCCATGCAGGTAGCCAAGGTCGAGCGAGGCGAGGCCCGGCAGCGCTCCGTGGACTTGCTCAACCGCGTCGGCCTCGGCGACAAGCTCGACACCTACCCCCTGGCCCTGTCGGGCGGCCAGCAGCAACGGGTGGCGATCGCGCGGGCGCTGGCGATGCAGCCGAAGCTGATGCTGTTCGACGAGCCGACCTCGGCGCTCGATCCCGAGCTCGTGGGAGACGTGCTCGACGCGATGCGTCAGCTCGCCGCCGACGGGATGACGATGATCGTGGTCACGCACGAGCTCGGCTTCGCCCGCGAGGTCGGCGACACCGCGGTGTTCATGGACGCCGGCGTCGTGGTCGAGTCCGGGCCCCCGCAGGAGGTGCTGGTGTCGCCACGCGAGGAACGCACCCGGGAGTTCCTCTCGAAGGTCCTCTGAGCTCCCGCGCTCGCGCCCCGCGGGTAACCTCCAGCGATGGCCACTGCCGGCGAGCACCGCACGATCGCCCCGATCGTCGGGCCGGATGACCCCCGCCGGTTCACCGATTCGGGGATCGAGGTCAAGGGGCGCTACGCCGAGGAGGACCTCCCGGACAACCTCTCGGAGCGCTTGGGCGAGCCTGGCCAGTACCCCTACACGCGCGGCGTGCACGCCGACATGTACCGCCGCCAGCTGTGGACGATGCGCCAGTACGCCGGCTACGCCAGCGCCAAGGAATCGAACGAGCGCTACCACTACCTGCTCGATCACGGCTCGACCGGGCTGAGCATGGCGTTCGACCTGCCCACGCAGCTGGGCCTGGACTCCGACAATCCGAGGTCGCTCGGCGAGGTCGGCCGCACGGGTGTGGCGATCGACACGATCGACGACATGCGCACCGCGTTTCACGGGATCCCGCTCGACCAAGTGTCGACGTCGATGACGATCAACGCGCCGGCGGCCGTGCTGCTGCTGCTCTACGACCTCGTGGCCGAGGAGCAGGGCATCCCCTCCGAGCAGCTCCATGGAACCACCCAGAACGACATCCTCAAGGAGTACATCGCGCGCGGGAACTTCATCTACCCGCCCGAGGGCGCGATCCGGCTGACCACCGACCTGTTCGCCTACTGCAACGAGCGCGTGCCGAAGTGGAACACGATCTCGATCAGCGGCTACCACTTCCGCGAGAAGGGTTGCTCGGCGGTCCAGGAGGTCGCGTTCACGCTGGCCAACGGGATCGCCTACGTGCAGGCGGCGCTCGACGCGGGGCTCGAGATCGACCGGTTCGCCCCGCGCCTGGCGTTCTTCTTCAACGGCCACAACAACGTCTTCCAGGAGGTCGCGAAGTTCCGCGCGGCCCGGCGGATGTGGGCCGAGATCATGCGCGAGCGGTTCGGGGCTAAGGACGAGCGCTCCTGGCGGCTGCGCTTCCACACCCAGACCGGCGGCGTCACGCTGACCGCCCAGCAGCCCGAGAACAACATCGTGCGGGTGGCGCTGCAGGGGTTCGCCGCCGTGTGCGGCGGCACCCAGTCGCTGCACACCAACGGCTTCGACGAGGCGCTGGCGCTGCCGACCGAGCGCGCCGCTCGGATCGCGCTTCGCACCCAGCAGATCCTCGGCTACGAGTCGGGCGCGGCGGACACCGTCGACCCGTTCGCCGGGTCGTACTTCGTGGAGGCGCTGACCGACGAGATCGAGGCGAGCGCGAGCGAGCTGATCGCCAAGGTCGACGAGCTCGGCGGGTCGGTGAAGGCGATCGACTTCATGAAGAACGAGATCGAGGAGTCGGCGTTCGGCTACCACGAGCGCTACCGGATCGGCCAGGACGTGGTCGTCGGCGTCAACAGGTTCGAGGACGACCGCAACCCCGAGGTCCCCGACATCCTTCGCGTCGACCCCGAGTCAGAGCACCAGCAGGTGGAGCGCCTGAAGGCGTTCAGGGCCGACCGCGACCAGGAGCTCGCGCAGCGCCGGCTGGAGGAGGTCCGAGAGCGCGCCCGAGGCACCGACAACCTGTTGCCGGTGTTGCGTCAGGCGCTCAAGGACCGCTGCTCGATGGGCGAGGTCTGCGGCGCGCTGACGGACGTGTTCGGCGAGTACCAACCTTCGTTCTAGTGTCGCCGGATTTCCGCTCGGGACAGCGATGACGGTCGTCGCCACCGTCGAGTTCTTCCAGGTCGTCCTGGCGATCCACATCCTCGCCGTCGTGATCGGATTCGGCGTCACGTTTGCCTATCCGATCATGTTCGCCGCCGCCCGGCGCGCCGATCCGGCCGTGCTCCCGTGGCTGTACCGGACGATGCAGCGCTTCGGGCGATTCCTGGTCAACCCGGGGCTGCTGGTGGTCGTGCTCTCGGGCGTCTACCTGGCCTCGCACCTGCACCAATGGAAGCTGTTCTATGTCCAGTGGGGAATCGGCGCGGCGATCGTGATCGGGGCGGTCGAAGGGGCGTTCATGATTCCCCGGGAGGGCCGCTTGGCGAAGGTTGCCGCCCGCGACCTGACCGCCGCGGGCGCCGGCGCCGTCACCTGGAGCGACGAGTACAACTCGACCTTCCGGCAGCTCTCGCTGGGCGGCGTGATCCTGAACCTGATCGTGATCGCGACCGTGTTCATGATGGCCGCCCACATCGGGTCCTGACCCTCCCATCCGCCGGCATCGCCTGAGTCAGGTCTGCAACAGCTCTGACGGTCGGAAGGAGTCGCTTCCGGGCGAGCGAACAATCTGGACCATGAAAGAAGAGCACACGGCAAGTCGAACGCTCGTCAAGTCCACACCCGAGCTGTGGGCGGAGTGCAGCGTTGCGGCTTCACTGACCCGCCACCTCGGCCAGTTCGGAGAGATCAAGATCACGAGGCTCGAACCTGAGACCGCCGTTGCCTGGGAGGGCGAGCGTGCGAGCGGCACGGTGCGGTTGGAGCCATCCGGATGGGGAACCCAGGTGACGCTGACGGCGCGGGCGACCAAGGCCGAGGCCGTGTCGGCGCCGGAGCCGGCGGTTGAGGAAGTGCTCGAGGAGAAGCAGGACCAGGATCAGGATCAGGTCGTCGAGGAGCCGGAGCTCGAGGCGGTCGAGCCCGAGCCCGACCCCGAGCCGCGAGCGGTGGAGTCGGAGCCGCTCGCGGCCCAACCGCAGCCCAAGGGGCTGCTCGTACGCCTGCGCGGGTTGTTCGGCGGCCGTCCCGCCCCGGTCGTCTCGACGGCTCCGGATCCGCGGGTGGCGATGGAGCCGGCCGCGCCCGCCTCCGACCCGCCGGCCGCGCCCGAGGTCGAGCCGGAGCCCCAGGTCCGGCGACGGCCCGTCGCCGTTGAGCGGCCGGCGCCGGCCTCCGACGACCCCGAGGCGGTGCTCGCGGCCGCGTTGGACAGCCTCGGCCAGGCGCACCACAGGCCTTTCTCCAGGGCCTGAGCACGCGGGAGCGCGTCTGGGATGACGCGCTCCCGGTGGCGCAAAGCGCATAAACTCGCCGCCCCGATGCGAGCCAAGGCCCCCGAGACCTACGAGGAGAAGCTCGCCCAGCTGCAGGAGCTGCGCGACGAGGCGATCCACTCGGCGACCGAGAGTGCGGTCGCCAAGCAGCACGAACGGGGCAAGTACACCGCGCGCGAGCGCGTCGAGAAGCTGCTCGACCCGGGCTCCTTCCAGGAGCTCGACACGTTCGTGCGCCACCGCACCCACGACTTCGACATGCAGAAGAACCGCCCCTACGGCGACGCCGTGGTCACCGGCCACGGGACGATCGACGGCCGCCGGGTGTGCGTGTTCAGCCAGGACTTCACCGTCGTGGGCGGCTCGCTCGGCGAGGTGATGGGCGAGAAGATGTGCAAGGTGATGGATCTGGCGGCCAAGATCGGCTGCCCGGTGATCGGGATCAACGACTCCGGCGGCGCCCGGATCCAGGAGGGCGTCGTATCGCTCGGCGCCTACGGCGACGTGTTCGTCCGCAACGTGATGTGCAGCGGCGTGATCCCCCAGATCAGCCTGATCATGGGGCCGTGCGCCGGCGGCGCGGTCTACTCGCCGGCGATGACCGACTTCGTGTTCATGGTCAAGGAGACCTCGCACATGTTCATCACCGGCCCCGACGTGATCAGGACGGTCACCGGCGAGGAGGTCGACTTCGAGTCGCTCGGCGGGGCGATGTCCCACAGCTCGAAGTCTGGGGTCGCGCACTTCGCCGCCGACGATGAGGACGCCTGCCTGGAGGACACCCGCTACCTGCTCTCGTTCCTGCCTCAGAACAACCTGGAGACGCCCCCCCGCGTGATCCCCACCGACGACCCGACGCGGATGGACGCCGCGCTCGACCACGTGGTCCCCGACAACCCGAACAAGCCGTACGACATGCGCGACGTGACCCGGCTGATCGTCGACGACGGCGACTTCTTCGAGGTCCACGAGAACTACGCCCGCAACATCGTCTGCGGCTTCGCCCGTCTCGACGGATACGCGGTCGGAGTGGTCGGTAACCAGCCGGCGCAGCTTGCGGGCGTGCTCGACATCGACTCGGCGGTCAAGGGCGCGCGGTTCGTGCGCACGTGCGACGCGTTCAACATCCCGCTGATCACGTTCTGCGACGTGCCCGGGTTCCTGCCCGGGACCGCCCAGGAGTGGGGCGGGATCATCCGTCACGGCGCCAAGCTGCTGTACGCCTATACCGAGGCGACGGTCCCGAAGATCACGATCGTCACCCGCAAGGCCTATGGCGGCGCCTACGACGTGATGGCCTCCAAGCACATGCTCGCCGACTTCAACTTCGCCTGGCCGACCGCCGAGGTCGCCGTGATGGGCCCCGAGGGCGCGGTCAACATCATCTACCGCCGCGACATCGCCGACTCGCCGACCCCCGACGAGCGCCGCCAGAAGCTGATCGAGGACTACAAGGCCCACTTCGCCAACCCGTACGTCGCCGCCGAGCGGGGCTACATCGACGACGTGATCGTCCCCCACGAGACGCGGCCCAAGATCATCACCGCGCTGCAGACGCTGCAGAACAAGCGCGTCGCCGGGCCGCGCCGCAAGCACGGCAACATCCCGCTGTAGCGGGGGGTGGACGTTTGAGCGAACTCAGGCTTCGCTTAAACATCCAGCATGGTCAGAGCGTGACCGTCTGCGCCTCGGCTCGTCCAGCGCGCCAGGCCTGCAGCGCCGCCATCGCCACCGCGAGGTCCTGGACCGCCAGGCCGGTGGAGTCAAACAGCGTGACCGCGTCGGCGTCCGTGCGGCCCGGGGCGTCCCCGGCGAGCACCGCACCGAGCTCGGTGACCCGGTCGCGGGCCACTGCGCCCGCTTGCACCGCCGCGGTCAGCTCGCCCCCATGCGACGCCTGATCCCACTCGTCGCAGAACAGCGCGCACGACGCGACCGCCTCGATGCTGGCCTCGGACTTGCCCGGACCGTCGGCGCCGAGCATGTTGAGGTGGGCGCCGGGATGCAGGTCGTCGATTTCGACCACGAGCTCGGCGCCGGGGGTGACACAGCAGACCACGTCGCAGGCCAGCGCCGCCTGGCGCGACCCGGCCTCCCACCCGAGCTCGCCGGCGAGCGCCTCGGCCACCTCGGCCCGCGGGTCGTGGCAGACGCCCGGCCCGTAGCCACCCGCGACCATGCAGCGGGCAGTCCAGGCGCCGTGCAGCCCGCAGCCCACGATCCCGACGCTGCGGGCGCGGTCGGGCGCGAGCGCCTGCGCGGCGACCGCGGCGACCGCGCCGGTCCTAAGCGCCGTCACCGACCGCGCGTCGAGCAGCATCAGCGGCTGGCCGGTGGTCGCGTCCGACAGGCAGATCACGCCGCTGACGGTCGGCAGCCCCCGGGCGGGGTTGCCGGGGAACGAGGTGATCCACTTGACCAGCGCCAGCCCGTCCCCGCGCGCGGGCATCGCCCGGAAGTCTCCGTACGGCGGGCTCAGCAGGTACACCTTCGACGGCATCACCCACTCGCCGGCGTGATGGCGCAGCAGCGCACCTCGCACGCGCTCGATCGCGTCGGTCGGCGAGACCGCCGCGAGCACGGCGTCGTAGCTGAGGACAGGAAGCGTCGGCATGGGTCGCGCACGATACCCTCGTGCGGCTAGTGGCCGCTCCCGCAAGCACGCGCGCATTCGAGTCGCCTCCGGCGGCGTCTCGCTGCGTCCTCGGACCTCGACGTAGCTCCGCTACGCGATGAACCGCCGCCCGAAGCTGACGATCGTCGCGCCCAACGCGTCGCCCGAGGAGGCCGCCGCGGTGGTCGCCGCCGTGGAGCGGTTCATGCGCGAGACTGCGCCACCCCCGGCTCCGCCGGCGCCGCGGCTCAACGCTTGGCAGCAGGCCGGCCTCAGCGAAGGCGTCGCCAGGGCGCCCGAGCAGCCCTCGCCCTGGGGTAGTTGACGTCGAGCGCATCGGGCCCGACCCGAATCCCCTGCACAACCGGCTAAATAGCCGTAATCAGACTGCCTTTTGCTAGATTTGACGCTCCGCCCGCGACCGGAAGGAGCCAGATGGAGCCCGCTTCCCTCGAAAGCCCCAAGACCGGCACCGCTCGCACCGGCTCGCTGGAGAACCCAGAGCTGGTCGAAAACGTGCCCGGTCACGTGATCCCGATCCTCGACCGGGAGTTCGACGACTTCGACACCGAGTCCACCCGCTTTCTCAAGGGCGACCTGGACGGCGACGAGTTCACCAAGTTCCGCCTCAAGCAGGGCGTCTACGGCCAGCGCCAGCCCGACGTACAGATGGTCCGAGTGAAGCTCCCGATGGGCGGCGTCACCCCCGACCAGCTCGACGCCTTCGCCGATGTGATCGAGAAGTACGTGCCGCTGCGCAAGGGTCACGTGACCACGCGCCAGAACATCCAGATGCACCACGTGCCGCTGCCCGACGCCGCGCAGCTGATCCGCGAGCTCGGTGACGCCGGCCTGTCCTCGCGTGAGGGGTGCGGGAACACGATGCGCAACGTCACCGGCGACCCCCGCGCGGGCACGCTCGAGGGCGAGTTGTTCGACGTCACGCCCTATGCCGGCGCGTACGTGCGCTACTTCGTCCGCCACACCACCACCCAGGCGATGCCGCGGAAGGTCAAGACCGCGTTCGCGGCCACCGACGACGACAACGCGATCACCCGGATCCACGACATGGCGTTCCTGCCTCGCGTGCGCGACGGCGTCCGCGGCGTCGAGGTCCGCGTCGGCGGCGGGACCTCGATCATGCCGCGCCTGGCTCCCACGCTGTACGAGTTCGTGGAGCTCGACAACGGCGACTACCTGAAGGTCACCGAGGCCTGCATGCGGATCTTCGACCGCCAGGACTGGTTGCGGGTCAATCGCGCCCGCGCCCGGATCAAGGTGCTGATCGACAAGATCGGGATCGACGAGTTCCGCACGATGGTCGAGGAGGAGCTCGAGGGCGACTGGGTCGCCGAGCGCGACTTCTCGCTCGACGGGATCCTGTTCGACCACGACGAGGAGGCCCACGCTCCGGCCGCGCCGGAGAGCCCCCCGAGCGCGAACGGTGACAACCGCGAGTTCAACCACTTCGTCGAGTCAAACGTCCAACCGCAGCGCCAGCACGGCTTCTCGACGGTGGAGATCAAGGTCCGCCGCGGCGACCTGATCCCCGACCAGCTCCGCGGCCTGGGGCAGATCATGCGGGAGTTCACTGGCGGCTACGCCCGCACCACCGTGCACCAGAACGTCGTGCTCCGGTGGGTCCGCGACGAGGCCGTGTACGACCTCTGGCGGCGGCTGTCCGAGTTCGAGCTCGGCGACGCCGGCGCCGACGAGATCACCGACGTGGTCAGCTGCCCCGGCACGGATTCGTGCAAGCTCGGGATCACCAGCTCGATGGGCCTCAACCAGGCAATCCAGGACCGGCTGGTCCAGATGGAGCTGACCGACGAGCTGACGCGGCGAATCCACATCAAGATGAGCGGCTGCCCCAACGGCTGCGGGCAGCACCACATCGCCAACATCGGCTTCTACGGCGCGTCGATCAAGGTCGGCGACCACCAGATTCCGGCGTACATCCCGCACATCGGCGGGGCGTATGAGGGCGGCGATGTCCGCTACGGTCAGCGCCTGAAGGCGAGGCTTCCGGCTAAGCGCGTGCCTGAAGCGGTCGAGCGCTGGGTACGCTTCTACGAATCCGAGCGGCTGGAGGACGAGGAATTCAACGCTTTTGTCGCCCGTATCGGAGTCAAGGAGTTCGAGTCCCGGGTCAAGGACCTGACGATGCCGGTCGAGTTCAACCTGGAAAACATGACCTTTTTCGTGGATTGGACCAAGAACGCCCCGTTCGAGGTGATCCGCGGTGAAGGGGAATGCGCGGTCTAGCGCGAACGCCATGACTACGATTGCTTCCGATCTCGAGACCGCCACCGCCGAAGAGGTGCTCGCATACGCGATCGAGCGCTTCCATCCGCGGCTGACGATGGCCTGCTCCTTCCAGAAGGAGGAGTCGGTCCTGTTGCACATGCTGACCTCGATTGAGCCCAGCGCCCACGCGTTCATGATCGACACCGGCGTCCTGTTCGCAGAGACGCTTCAGACCTGGAAGCGCTTCGAGGATCGCTTCGGCGTCGACATCGACGTGTTCGACGCCAGCAGCCCCGGTGAGCCGTGGACCGTGACCCGCTGCTGCAGCGAGGCCAAGGTCGACGCGCTCGAGCGGGCGCTGACCGACGTGGACGCGTGGATCACCGGCATCCGCCGCGAGCAGGCGGCCACGCGCGCGACCGCGGCGAAGCTCGAGCACGACGACCGCCGGGGGATCTGGAAGTTCAATCCGCTGGCGGACTGGGACGAGAAGGACCTGTGGCGCTACATCCACGAGCACGACCTCCCGTACCACCCCCTGCACGATCAGGGCTACGCTTCCATCGGCTGCGCCCCCTGCACCCAGCCCGGCGAGGGCCGCGAGGGCCGCTGGGCCGGCCAGGACAAGATGGAGTGTGGGATCCACGTGGTGGCCGTTGAAGCCGACGGCGCCGCCGGAAGCCAACCGATCCGATGAACCCGCTGCACTACGAGCTATCGCACCTCGACACCCTCGAGGCCGAGTCGATCCACATCTTCAGGGAGGTCGCGGCCGAAATCGAGAACCCGGTGCTGCTGTTCAGCGGCGGCAAGGACTCGATCGTGCTGCTGCGGCTTGCTGAGAAGGCGTTCCGCCCCGCGAAGTTCCCGTTCCCGATCATGCACGTCGACACCGGCCACAACTTCCCCGAGGTGATCGAGTTCCGCGATCGGCTCGTGGACGAGCTCGGCGAGCGGCTGATCGTGGCCAGCGTCCAGGACTCGATCGACAGGGGCCGGGTGGTCGAGGAGCGCGGCCCGCGGGCGTCGCGCAACCGGCTGCAGACGACCACGTTGCTCGACGCGCTCGAGGAGCACGGCTTCGACGCCGCGTTCGGCGGCGCCCGCCGCGACGAGGAGCGTGCCCGGGCCAAGGAGCGCGTGTTCTCGTTCCGCGACGAGTTCGGCCAGTGGGACCCCAAGCGCCAGCGCCCCGAGCTGTGGTCGCTGTACAACGGGCGGATCCGCAAGGGCGAGCACGTGCGCGTGTTCCCGATCTCCAACTGGACTGAGCTCGACGTGTGGCAGTACATCCGCACCGAGGGGCTGGCGGTACCGTCGATCTACTTCTCGCATCCGCGCCGGGTATTCCGCCGCGACGGGATGCTGTACGCACACAGCCCGCACGTCGAGCTGATCGACGGCGAGGAGCCGTTTCAGGAATCGGTGCGCTACCGCACCGTCGGCGACATGACCTGCACGGGCGCGGTGCGCTCGCATGCGACCACGCTCGAGGCGGTCGTCGCCGAGATCGCCGCGACGCGGATCACCGAGCGCGGAGAGACCCGCGCCGACGACCGCGTCACCGAGGCGGCGATGGAGGATCGTAAGCGCGAGGGATACTTCTAAGTGTCCCGCCGTCCGACGAGGAGGCCCCGGCGATGACCGGTGCTGCCACCAATGGCCACGCGGTCACCACCCGCACCAGCGAGCTGCTGCGGATCGCCACCGCCGGCTCGGTCGACGACGGCAAATCGACGCTGATCGGCCGCCTCCTCTACGACGCCAAGCAGATCCTGGCCGACCAGCTCGAGCACGTGATGCAGACGTCCGAGCGCCGCGGCGACGGCTACCTGAACCTGGCGCTGCTGACCGACGGGCTGCGAGCGGAGCGCGAGCAGGGGATCACGATCGACGTCGCCTACCGCTACTTCCAGACCGCGCGGCGCAAGTTCATCATCGCCGATACGCCCGGCCACGAGCAGTACACGCGCAACATGGTCACCGGCGCCTCGACCGCCGACCTGTCGGTGGTGCTGGTCGACGCGCGCAAGGGCGTCAGCGTCCAGACCCGCCGCCACCTGTACATCTCGGCCCTGCTGCGGATCCCGCACGTGGCCGTGTGCGTCAACAAGATGGACCTGGTCGAGTACGACGAGGCGGTGTTCGACCGGATCGTCGAGGACCTGACCGATTTCGCGGCACGACTGGACATCGCTGACATCGCGTTCATCCCGATCTCGGCGCTGCACGGCGACAACGTCGTCGAGCGTTCCACCGAGATGTCCTGGTACGGCGGCCCGGCGCTGCTCTACCACCTCGAGCACGTGGTGATCGCCCCGGACCGAAACCTCGCCGATGTGCGCTTCCCGGTGCAGTGGGTGGTGCGGCCGATGAGCGAGGAGCACCACGACTATCGGGGCTACGCCGGGCAGGTGGCCGGGGGCGTGCTCAAGCCCGGAACCGAGGTGGTCGTGCTCCCCGGCGGCCAGCGGACCAAGATCGCGGCCGTCGACAGCTACGAGGGCGAGCTCCAGGAGGCGTTCCCGACGATGTCGGTGACGCTGCGGCTGGAGGACGAGCTCGACGTGTCGCGGGGCGACATGATCGTCGAGCCCGAGGATCAGCCCGTGACCGCGTCGGAGCTCGACGCGATGCTGTGCTGGATGAGCCAGAAGCCGATGCTCCCGGGCGGGCGCTACGCGCTCAAGCACACCACCCGCAGCGCTCGCGCGATCGTGTCCGAGCTCGAGTACCGCGTCGACGTCAACACGCTCGAGCACACGCGGGCCGATCAGCTCGAGCTCAACGAGATCGGCCGCGTGCGGCTACGCTCCAGCACGCCGCTAGTGGTCGACCGCTACCGCCGCAATCGCACCACCGGCAGCTTCATCCTGATCGACGAGGCCACGAACGACACCGTCGCCGCCGGGATGATCGTCGGCGCCAGTTAGTCGGCCTCCGCTAGCCTCCGGCGCACGCATGCGACGGTCGATGTCGAGTCTGCGCCGGCGCGAGATCATTGCCCCCGCGCTGTACCTGGTCGCCACCGGCAGCTTCATCGGGCTGGTCGGCGTTCCCTACCAGCGGGACATCCTCGCCGTGTGGATGTTGCTGGGGTTGCTGTGCTTCTCGCTGTCGGACCTCCGCGGCTACGCGCGCGGGGTGGTGCTCGAGTGGCTGCCGTTCATCGCGATCCTGATCGCCTACGACTCGCTGCGGGGGAGCGCCGCGCACACGTTCGGCGTCCACTACCTGCCCCAGCTGAAGGTCGACGAGGCGATCTTCGGCGGCACCGCTCCGACCGTGACGCTGCAGCACTGGCTGTGGCACGGCAAGGTCGTGTGGTACGACGTGATCGCGTGGGGCGTCTACCTGACCCACTTCTTCGCCACCCCGCTGGTGGCGGCGGTGCTGTGGAAGGTCGATCGCCCGCGCTTCCGGAAGTTCGCCGTGCTGGTTGCGACGCTGTCGTTCGCGGGGCTGATCACCTACGCGCTGTACCCCGCCGCGCCGCCGTGGATGGCCAGCCAGGCCCATCTGATGCCGTCGGTGACCCGGATCATCCCGGCGGTCTGGCCGTACCTCGGCCTGCACTCCGCCGGTTCGGTGATCGAGGGCGGCTACAGCTACGCCAACAACGTGGCCGCGGTGCCGTCGCTGCACGCGGCCTTCTCGCTGCTGATCGCGATCACGCTGTGGCCGCGCAAGCGCAAGTGGCTGCGCCCGCTGGTCGCGCTGTACCCGCTGGCGATGGCGTTCTCACTGATCTACGCCGGCGAGCACTACTTCTCGGACATCCTGCTCGGCTGGATGTACACGATCGTCACCGTGCTGGCGGCCCGGGCGGCGATGCGCTGGTGGGCCGCGCGGCGCGCCGAGCCCGCCCCCGCCACCGCCGCCAGACCGGAGCCGGCCTACGTCAAGGCACCGAGCCGCTCCTAGGTCGATACCGAGCGGCCTGTAGATTCCTCACCCCATGTTCTCCAAGGTGCTGATCGCCAATCGCGGCGAGATCGCAGTCCGCATCATCCGCGCCTGCGAGGAGCTCGGGATCGCGACCGTCGCGGTGTACTCCGAGCTCGACCGCGACGCGCCCCACGTGCAGCGCGCCGGCGAGGCGTTCCTGCTCGGCCCCGGGCCCGCGTCGGAGAGCTATCTGGTGATCGACAAGCTGCTCGACGCGGTGCAGCGCTCCGGCGCCGAGGCGGTGCATCCCGGCTACGGATTCCTGGCCGAGAACGCGGCGTTCGCGGCGGCGCTGACCGAGCGCGGGATCTCGTTCATCGGGCCCCCGGCGTCGGCGATCGAGGCGATGGGCTCGAAGACCAAGGCTCGCGAGCTGATGGCCAAGGCCGGGGTGCCGATCGTTCCCGGGACGACCGAGCCGGTCGAGACGCTCGAGGACGCGCGCAAACTGGTCGAGGAGACGATCGGGTATCCGGTGGCGGTCAAGGCGGCCGGCGGAGGCGGCGGCAAGGGCTTCCGGGTCGCGCTCAGCGAGGACAAGCTTGCGGACGCGTTCGAGGGCTCGGCGCGGGAGGGCGAGAAGTTCTTCTCCGACGCAACCGTGTACTTGGAGCGCTACCTCCCGGACCCGCGCCACGTCGAGGTCCAGGTGCTGGCCGATACGCACGGCAACGTGATCCACCTCGGAGAGCGCGACTGCTCGCTGCAGCGCCGACATCAGAAGCTGATCGAGGAGGCCCCGGCGCCGGCCGTCGACGACGAGTTGCGCGCTCGGATCGGCAAGATCGCCACCGAGGCGGCCGCCGCCGTGAACTACACCGGCGCGGGCACGATCGAGGGCTTGCTGGTCACCGACCAGGGCGAGGACAAGGCCGAGTACTTCTTTTTGGAGATGAACACCCGGGTGCAGGTGGAGCACTGCGTGACCGAGATGGTGACCGGGATCGACATCGTCAAGGAGGGCATCCGCGTCGCCGCCGGCGAGCCGCTGTCGGTCTCCCAGGACGACGTGGTGCTGCGGGGCCACGCGATCGAGTGCCGGATCAACGCCGAGGACGCCAGTAAGAACTTCGCCCCCGCACCAGGCCGGATCGGCGCCTACCGCGAGCCCGCCGGCCCCGGCGTGCGGGTGGACTCGGGCGTCGGCCCGGGATCGGAGATCTCGCCGATGTACGACCCGATGGTCGCCAAGCTGATCGTCTGGGACGTCGACCGCGACCAGGCCACTCGGCGGATGCTGCGGGCGCTGGGCGAGTATCAGCTCGAGGACCTGAAGACGCTGCTGCCATTCCATCGGGCGATCCTCCAGACGCGCCAGTGGGCCGCGGCTGAGACCTGCCGCGATCTGATCGAGGACCGCGACTGGCTGAAGTCGCTCGCGCCGACGACGGCGCCGAAGGCGCCCGAGGAGTCCGAGGAGGGCGAGACGGTCGAGCACGGCTACACGGTCGAGGTCTCCGGCAAGCGCTTCGAGGTAAAGGTGATCGGCCCGGCGTTCGGCGGCGGGACGCCTAGGGGCGGCCTCAACGGCTCGACTCCGGGGGCCCCGGCCACCCGCCGCGCCCCGCGCCGCAGCGAGCGCTCGGGCGGCGCCGGAGGCGGGGGCGCTGACACGCTGCCGTCGCCGCTTCAGGGCACGGTGCTGAAGGTGGCGGTGCAGCAGGGCGCAAGCGTCGACGAGGGCGCGCTGGTGTGCGTGATCGAGGCGATGAAGATGGAGAACGAGATCACCGCGCACAAGGCCGGGACCGTTGCCGAGCTGCCGATCGCGGTCGGCGCGTCGGTCGCGACCGGCGACACGCTCGCCGTGATCAGCGCCTCGTCCGACTAGCGGAGGACCAGTTCGCGTTGCGCTCGTGGATCGCCCGCTGGGCGGCCGTGCGGCGGCCCTCGGGCAGCGGGGCCTGCGCGCCCTCGCGGGCCAGCGCCTCCAGGTACGTCGCGTCCTGCTCGAGTAACTCGAGCGCCCGCGCGGGCGCGATCGGGGCGCCGTGGCCCGGGACCACGGTCTGGGCTCGTCCCACCAGCTCCGCGAGGCGCTCCAGCGTGGCCTGGTAGGCGGCGGGCGACCCGCCTTCGGAGATCATCGGAATCTCCACCGGGGACAGGTAGTCGCCGCACACCAGCACGCCCAGCCACGGCAGCAGGAACGCGGCGCCGTCCGCGGTATGACCCTCGGCGGGATGGATCTCGAGCTCGTGGTCAGGCCCGAGCCCGAGGCGTCCGGGGGCCGGCAACGACTGGTAGGCCGCAAGCGACAGCGGCGTGCGGCCCTCGACGTAGTTCTCCTCGTCGAACTGGCGCAGCGCGCGCTGCGCCCCGCCGAGCTCTGACTGCAGGCGCGCCGCGGTCGATTCGGCGCAACCCAGCGAGGCGCCGGGGAACGCCAGCCGCCCCAGCAGGTGGTCCCAGTCGGCGTGGGTGGCCAGCAGCCCCGACACCGGGAAGGATGCCTGCTCGAGCACGCTCGGCAGCGCCTCGAGCTCGTCGGGGAACACCGGCGAGTCGATCACGAACCCCTCGTCGCCCGCGCGGACGGCCGTGCAGGTGGTCTGCCAGATGCGGCTGACAAAGACGATCGCGTCGGAGCCGAGCGCGAGCGCTCTCATCCGGCCCCGGGCTCAGCTGACGCCGAGCAGCTTCGCGGCCTCGCGCAGCGAGGATACCTCGGCGTCGGGCTTCTTCTGGCCGCTCTCGAGCTCCGCCTTGGCGCGGTTGACCCAGATCACCGGGATCTTCTTCTTCAGGCACGGCTCGACGTCGTAGTAGTAGCTCGAGGCCACGTGAACCCAGCCCTTCTTACCGCCGATCCGGCGCTCACACTCGGTGAAATGGGCCGGATCGGGCTTGTAGGAGCGGACTTGCTGGGCGGTCACGACCAGGTCGAAGTCGATCGGCATGTGGCGGCGGGTCTGGCCCAGCAGCTTGTCGTCGATGTTCGAGATCAGCCCCAGCTTGTGCTTCTTCGCGAGCTTCGTGAGCACCGGGTTGGTCTCCTTGAACGGCGGCCAGCGCTCGACCGAGGCCGGCAGGAAGCCCGAGCGCGAGGGCTCGAGCGGCCAACCCAGCTGCTTGGCGATCTGCACGGCAGTCCGGCGCAGCACCTCGGCGTACAGTTCGTAGGACCCGGCCTGGATCTGGCGCTGGGTCTCGTGGAACAGCGGGATCAGCTCGTCACGCTCGATCGTGAAGCCGTCGCGCTCGGCCTCCTTGCGGAAGGCATCGTACGCGCCGGTCTCCCAGTCGATCAGCGTTCCGTACACGTCAAACGTGACGAAAGACACTTGTTTCGGGATCGCCATTGCGCGCGGATGATGCCACGGAGCGGAGACCGCGCGCGGCGTGACTACCGACTAGAGTGCCCTGCGCCGATGGATCTGCTCGAGTATCAGGGCAAGCAGCTGTTTGCTCGCCACGACGTGCCGGTGCCAAACGGCCGTCCCGCGCAGACCGTCGACGAGGCGGCCAACGCCGCCGACGAGATCGGTTACCCGTGCGTGATCAAGGCGCAGGTGCAGATCGGAGGCCGCGGCAAGGCTGGCGGGATCAAGCTGGCCAAGGACCGCCAGGAGGCCCAGGAGCACGCCCAGGCGATCCTGGGAATGGACATCCGCGGTCTGACCGTCCACGAGCTGTGGGTCGAGGAGGCGTCCGAGATCGCCTCCGAGTACTACGCCTCGGTGGTGTTCGACCGCTCGGCCAAGGCGCCGCTGGTGATGCTGTCGACCGAGGGCGGGGTGGAGATCGAGGAGGTCGCCGAGTCAAACCCCGACGCGATCGCCCGCCTGCATGTCGATCCGCTGCTGGGCTTTCAGGACTTTCACGGCCGCCGGCTGGCGTTCGAAGCCAAGGTCGACGCCGACGTGGTCCGCCCGATCGGCTCGATGCTGTCCAAGCTCTACGACGTGTTCGTGGCCGAGGAGGCGACGCTGGTCGAGGTCAACCCGCTGATCATCACGCCCTCGCGCGAGGTGCGGGCGCTCGACGCGAAGGTCACGCTCGACGACAACGCGCTGTACCGCCACACCGACAACGCGGCGCTGCGCGACCTCTCCAACGAGGACGAGCAGGAGCGGATGGCCAAGGAGCGAGGGCTGATCTACGTCAAGCTCGACGGCGACATCGGGATCCTCGGCAACGGTGCCGGGCTGGTGATGTCGACGCTCGACGTGGTCGCCGGCGCGGGTGGGTCGCCGGCGAACTTCCTGGACGCAGGGGGTGGCTCGAAGGCCGAGGCGATCACCAGCGCCGTCGAGGTGATCCTGTCCAACGAGAAGGTCAAGGCGGTGCTGTTCAACATCTTCGGCGGCATCACCCGCGGCGACGAGGTCGCCCGTGGCCTGATCGAGGCGTTTGATCAGATCAAGCCCACGGTCCCGTTCGTGGTCCGCCTCGACGGCACCAACGACCAGGAGGGCCGGGCGCTGCTGGCCGAGGCGAACCTACCCAACGTGTACGCCGAGTCCACGATGGACGGCGCGGCCCAGCGCGTGGTCGAGCTGGCGGCGGCCTCATGAGCATCCTCGTCGACTCCGCAACGAAGCTGTGCGTGTCCGGGATCACCGGCCGCGAAGGCACGTTTCACTCGCTGCGTAACCGCGACTACGGCACCCAGGTGGTCGCCGGCGTCACGCCCGGCAAGGGCGGCCAGGACGTCGAGGGGATCCCGGTGTTCAACATCTTCCACGATGCCGTCGCCGAGACCGGCGCCAACACCGCGATGGTGTTCGTCCCGCCGAGGTTCGCGGCCGACTCGATCCTCGAGGCCGAGGACGCCGGGATCGAGCTGATCGTCGCGATCACCGAGGGGATCCCCGCCCACGACGAGCTGCGCGTCTACAACACGATCGCCAAGAACGGCCGCGCCCGGCTGATCGGCCCAAACTGCCCGGGGATCCTGTCACCCGGCAAGGCCAACGTCGGGATCATCCCGGCCTCGTTCTTCAGCGAGGGCAACGTCGGCGTGGTGTCGCGCTCGGGGACGCTGACCTACCAGATCGGCAACGTGCTCGCCCAGCGCGGGTTCGGCAACTCGACGATCGTCGGGATCGGCGGCGACCCGGTGCCGGGGTCTGACTTCATCGACATCCTGCGCCTGTTCCAGGACGACCCCGAGACCGAGCTGATCGTGATGTGCGGCGAGATCGGCGGCGACGCGGAGGAGCGCGCGGCCGAGTTCATCTCCTTGAGCGTGACCAAACCTGTGGTGGCCTACATCGCCGGCTTCACGGCGCCTCCCGGTAAGACGATGGGCCACGCCGGCGCGATCGTGTCGGGGTCGCAGGGGACCGCCGCCGCCAAGGCGCAGGCGCTTGAGCGCAAGGGCGTGCAGGTCGGCCGAACGCCGACGCAGGTCGCCGAGCTCGCGGTGACCCAGCTCGGCGCGGCCGCGTAGAGGGGCCATTAGTCTTAGGGCATGGCCAAGCCGATCTCATTCGCCCGCGGCGCGCCGTCGCTGGACATCATCGACGTGGAGAGCCTGAAGGCCGCCGCCGCGGAGGCGTTCGAGTCCGATCCTGGCGGGATGACCGGCTACGGGACCGCGATCGGCTATCCGCCGCTTCGCAAGTGGATCGCCGACCGTCACCAGGTCGCACCCGAGCAGGTGATCGTCACCAACGGCTCGATGCAGGCCGACGCATTCCTGTTCGACGCGTTGGTGCAGGACGGCGACTCGGTGATCGTCGAGCGCCCCACCTACGACCGCACGCTGCTGTCGCTGCGCAACCGCGGCGCCGATGTGCGGATGGTCGAGCTCGAGCCCGACGGGATCGACGTGGCGGCGGTCGAGCGCGTGCTCGCGACTGGCGCCAAGCCCAAGCTCGCGCACATCATCCCCAACTTCCAGAACCCGGCCGGCTACACGCTGTCGGCCGACAAGCGCGAGCGCCTGATCGAGCTCGCCCGCGCCCACGAGTTCACGGTATTCGAGGATGACCCCTACGTGGCGCTGCGGTTCGAGGGAACGCCGCTGCCGACGATGCTCTCAATGGACGGCGACACGGTCGTCTACGCGTCTTCGTTCTCGAAGACCGTGTGTCCCGGGATCCGGGTCGGCTACCTGGTCGGGCCGAGCGAGCTGATCGCCCGGATCGTCAAGCTCGCCACCAGCACCTACATCTCGCCGAGCATGGTGTCGCAGGCGATCGTCCACCGCTTCTGTACCTCGGGCGCGCTCGACAAGTCGATCGAAACCGTCAAGCACGCCCTGCGAGAGCGCGCCGAGACGCTGTGCGGAGCGCTGCGCGACAAGCTTCCCGACGCCCGGTTCGTCGATCCCGAGGGCGGCTACTTCCTGTGGGTCGACCTGCCCAAGGGGACCGACGTCGGCGCGCTGTTCGCCGCCGCGGCCGAGCGCGACGTGCAGTTCGTCAAGGGCTCTGACTTCGTGCTCGAGGGCGGTGACTCGAGCCTGCGGCTGGCCTATTCGGGCGTGACGCCCGCGGAGATCGAGGAGGGCATCGACCGCCTCGCCGAGGCCTACCGCGAGGCGACCTCCGGCGTCATCGCTTGAGCCGGTTCCGGCGGGCGGGGCGGCCGACTAGCGGCCGTAGCGGTCGCGGCCGAGCACGAGCTGCTCGGGAAGCGCGATCCGCGGCGGCGGCGACGGGTCGGCGACCACCGACACGGTCTCGGCGACGCTCGAGGTGACGGTCGCGACGTTCCCGTCGCTGGAGACCGACACGGTCTCGCCGTCGTTGGCGGAGATCTCGCCTTCCATGCCGGGCTCGATCCCGGCGTCCTTGAGGTAGTGCAGCAGGTCCTCGGCCTCGTTCTCGAGCCGCAGGATCGTGACCGTGGCGCCGGGCTCGCAGTCGGCCAGCGGGACGCCGCTGATCCGGGCGCCGACCTGGATCGGGTGGCCGTGCGGGCAGGTCTTGGCGTCACCGACCGAGGCGCGCACGTAGGCCTCGAAGCGCGGCGTCATCGCGTGCTCGAGCTGCTCGGCCTCCTCGTGCACGTCGTCCCAGGGCACGCCCACGACGTCGGTGAGGAACCGCTCGATCATCCGATGGCGGCTGACGATCGTCTCGGCGTGCTCGCGACCGGAATCGGTGAAGTCGACCGCGCGCTCGGCGTTGCGCGAGATGTAGCCGTCGCGCTCGAGTCGGCCGAGCATCTCGTGCACGGTCGGGGCCGACAGCTGCATCGCCCGGGCGAGGTTGGCGCCGGTCATCGGCAGCCCCGCCTCGTACAGCCAAAACAACGTCTCGAGGTACTCCTCCTCGGCAACGGTCGCGCGGTCTGCTGCCATGAGGTGATCGTAGCGTTCGGCCGCGGCGACGCGGGCGATGTCCTAGCATCGCGGACGCGTGGCGCTTCCTGTGAAGTCTCCGATCCAGCCCCAGTTGGCCCGTTCCCGGTCGGAGCTGCCGCTCGGGGAACAGTGGGCGTACGAGCCCAAGTACGACGGATTCAGGGCGATCGCGTTCGTCGACGGCGACGAGTGCCTGCTGCAGTCGCGGGGCGGCAAGCCGCTGTCGCGTTACTTCCCCGAGATCTCGCTCCCCCCGGGGCGCTACGTGCTCGACGGCGAGATCATCATCGACTCCGCCGACGGCCACGAGGACTTCGGCGCGCTCCAGAACCGGATCCACCCGGCGGCGTCGCGGATCGCGATGCTCGCCGAGGAGACGCCCGCGCGCTACGTCGCCTTCGACGTGCTCGCATTGGGCGACGACACGCTGCTCGACAAGCCGTTTCAGGAGCGGCGCCGGGTGCTCGAGAACGATGTTCCCGGCCCGCCCGACCTGACGCCGTTGAGCCGGGACCCCGACGACGCCGAGCCGTGGCTGGAGGGTGGCGAGGGCGTGGTGGCCAAGGACCTCGGCGCGCCGTATCGCCCCGGCGAGCGCAAGGGGATGTTCAAGATCAAGCGGCTGCGCACGATCGATGCCGTGGTCGTCGGCTACCGTCCCGGCAAGGAGGAGGGCACGGTCGGCTCGCTGATCCTCGGCCTGTACGACAAGGGCGGCAAGCTGCACGTGGTCGGCCACTCCTCAGGGTTGCGGGCCAAGGAGAAGCGCGACCTCGTCGCCAAGCTCGAGCCGTACGAGACCGGCCGCCGGGGGCACGGCGATGCCAGCCGCTGGAAGAGCGAGAAGGAGCTCGAGTGGATCGACCTGCGCCCCGACCTGGTGGTCGAGGTCACGTTCGACCACGTGAGCGGCGGCCGCATCCGCCACGGCACCAAGATCCTGCGCTGGCGCGACGACAAGGCGCCGCAGGAGTGCAAGCTAGAGCAGATGAAGTAGCCGGCCGGGGGCGGCGCGTCTGCTGGACCCCACTAGAGGCTCGGCTCGCCGACCATCTGGAAGCTGAACATCCGCTCGGCCGCGATCCGGAAGTAGGTGGGCGCCGGCTCGGCTGGAGCGGGCGGGTCGATGAACTGCTCCCACTTCTCGCCGTAGCGCGGCACGTAGATCTCGAGCAGCGTCTGGCGCAGCCCCGCTCCCTCGGGCGCGCGCACGTCGACCGGCTCGGCACGGCCGTGGACGTTGACGGCGAACTCCTCGCGCGGCAGGTGGGTGGCGGTCACCTGGGGTCGCGCGCGCAGGTGCCGGGCTCGGATCGCGTCAGGTGAGGTGCCGAAGTGAAACGAGCCTCGGTAGAAGATGCCGTCGACCGGCCCCGCGACCGGCCGGCAGTCGGCCGTAACCGTGGCCACCACCAGCAGGCACATCCCGGTCAGCCGCTCGCACAGGTCGACCGCCGACACCCGCCGCTCGGGCGTGGTGATCGCCCGCAGGTGCTGGCCCGCCGCCTCGTAGCTTGAGTTGAGTAGCGCCTGGAGCGCCTGGATGTCGGCGTCGGTCTCGTGCATCGCCCGCCGACAGGATGACGGATCGGCGCGCCCGTGGGCATACTGCCGCCGTGACATCGATCGCCGGCGTGCCCGAGACGGTTCTGGTCGCCCCGGACTCCTTCAAGGGGACGATGCCGGCGACCGAGGTTGCGGCGGCGCTCGGCGAGGGGTTCGAACAGGGAGGCCGCAGCGTCGACCTGTGCCCGGTCGCCGACGGCGGCGAGGGGACGCTCGACGCGCTGCGGGTCGCGCTCGACGGCGAGCTGCACGAGGTCGAGGTCCACGATCCGCTGGACCGTCCGGTGCGGGCGTCGTTCGCGCTCGCGGGGGGGCGCGGGGGGCGGACGATCGGGATCCTCGAGATGGCCGCCGCCAGCGGCCTGCAGCTCGTCTCCGAGGACGAGCGCGACGCGTTCGCGTCAAGTACGTTCGGGACCGGCGAGCTGATCGCGGACGCGCTCGACGCCGGGGCGGACGTCGTCTACGTCGGCGTCGGCGGCAGCGCCACGACCGACGGCGGTGCGGGGGCGATCCGCGCGCTCCAGGACGCCGGCGGCGCCGGGCGCGACCAGATCATCGTGCTGTGCGACGTGCGCACCCCGTTCGAAGATGCGGCGCGCGTGTTCGGTCCGCAGAAGGGCGCGGGCACCGAGGACGTCCCGCGGTTGACCCAGCGCCTGCACGATCTCGCGCGGCGGCTGGACCGCGACCCCCGTGGCGTGCCGATGACCGGAGCGGCCGGCGGCCTGTCGGGGGGGCTGTGGGCGGCGTTCGGGGCCGAGCTCGTGCCGGGCGCGTCGTTCGTGCTCGACGCCGTCGAGTTCGACCGCCGGATGCTCGAGGCGCGGGCGGTCGTGACCGGCGAGGGCAAGCTCGACGAGCAGAGCCTGGCGGGCAAGCTGGTGTCGGAGATCGCCACCCGGACGCGGCAGTCGGGCGTGCCTTGTTACGCGGTCGTCGGCACCAACCAGCTGGACGCCTTCGGGGCGCGCGTGCTCGACCTCCAGGTCGTGCTGGAGGCCGGCACGCCGGCGCAGCTGCGGGCCGCGGGTGCGCGGCTCGCGGAGCTGATCTAGGTCAGTTGTGGGCGAAGGCGCCGCGCTGGCGCTCGCTCGGCATCGGCGCGTCCAGCGACTCGAGGAAGTCGGTCTGTTCGCGCAGATCGTCGAGCAGCAGGTCGGCCATCTCGTGCGTCATGCCGGCGCGGATCACGACCCGCAGAACGCTGAGGTCCTGGCGGTTCTCCGGGAACGTGTATGCGGGCACCAGCCAGCCGTTCTGCCGGAGGCGATCGGACACGTCGAACACCGTGTAGTTGGTGACGTCGTCGTTGACCGTGAACGCGAACACCGGCAGGTCGCTTCCGTCGGTGATCAGCCGGTAGGGCCCAATCTCGGCGATCCGCGCCGCGAGGTACATGGCGACGTCCTGCGTGCCCTGGATAACCCTGCGGTAGCCGTCGAACCCGAGGCTGGCGAACATGAAGTACTGCGCGACGACCTCGCTACCGGGCCGCGAAAAGTTCAACGCGAACGTCGGCATGTGGCCGCCGAGGTAGTTGACGTCGAACACGAGGTCCTTTGGAAGCGCCGACGGGTCGCGCCAGATCGCCCAGCCGACGCCGGGGTAGATGAGCCCGTACTTGTGGCCGGACGCGTTGATCGACTGCACGCGCGGGATCCGGAAGTCCCACTCCAGCTCGGGCTGGATGAACGGCGCGACGAAGCCGCCCGAGGCCGCGTCGACGTGCAGCGGCACGTCCAGGCCCTTGTCGCTCTCGAGCGCGTCGAGCGCCTTGGCGATGTCCGCGACCGGCTCGTAGCTGCCGTCGAAGGTCGAGCCCAGGATCGCGACCACGCCGATCGTGTTCTCGTCGCACTGCGCGACGGCCTCCTCGGCGCCCAGGTGATAGCGCTCGCCCTCCATCGGCACCAGACGCGGTTCCACGTCCCAGTAGCGGCAGAACTTCTCCCAGCACACCTGCACGTTGGCGCCCATCACCATGTTGGGGCGGTCGGTGGGCTTTCCGGCGGCTCGCATCCGCTCGCGCCAACGCCACTTCAGCGCCATCCCGGCGAGCATCGCCGCCTCGCTCGAGCCGGTTGTCGAACATCCGGTCGCGTGATGCTCATCGGGACAGCACCAGAGGCCCGAGATGATGCGGACGCAACGGGCCTCAATCTCCGCCGTCTGCGGATATTCGTCCTTGTCGATCATGTTCTTGTCGGCGGTCTCGGCCATCAGGCGTCCGGCGATCGACGGCATCCAGGTGGTGACGAACGTCGCCAGGTTCAGGCGCGCCTGACCGTCCAGCAGCAGCTCGGCGGACACCGCCTCATAGGCCACATCGGTGCCGACGCCGTGCTCGGGCAGCTCCTCGGTCGGGATCTCGAGCTTCAGGTCGCGCACGTGGACGGGCACGGTGACCGAGTGAGGGCGAGCGTCGGGGCGGGGATGCTGCGTGCTGAGCGCCATCGAGTTCTCCTTCGTCGTGAGGTAACGCGAGGATCGCCCCGCAGGCGCCAACCCTAGGGGTCCCAGGGCGGTTGCGGATCACCCGCTCCGGGTGACGCGATCAGTCCCAGATCACGTGGAGAGCGGGCGGCTTGCGGAACACCAGGCCGCGGATGCCGGCCGGGCGGTCGGGGTCCAGCCGCAAACCGGGGAGCCGCCGCAGCAGCGATCGCAGCCCGGTCCTGGCCTCCAGCCGCGCCAGGTGGATGCCCACGCACACGTGCGGCCCGTGGGCGAACGCCAGATGCCGCCCGCCGTTGCGGCGGTGCAGGTCATACGCGTCCGGGTCCGCGAACACGGCAGGGTCCCGGTTGGCGCCGGTGATCGACAGACGGACCAGCTCCCCGCGCGCGATCCGAACGCCGTCGAGCTCGACGTCGTCGGTCGCGTACCGGTCGACCACCGCGGCGGCCGGCTCGAGCCGCAGCGACTCCTCGAGCGCCGCGTCGACCAGGTCGAGGTCGGCGCGCACGGCGACCACCTGCTCCGGCCGCGACAGCAGCTCCAGCACCGCGTTGGCGATCATCCCCTCGGTCGTCTCGATCCCGCCGAACAGCAGCACCGCCGCGTTGGACACGATCTCCTCGTCTGACAGCTCCGATCCCGACGCGGCCGCGCCGAGCAGCGAGGCTCCATCGCCGGACCGGATCACCGCGATCAGCCGCTCGCGCAGCGCCCCGAACGCATCGGCGCCGGTGTCGGGGACCGGCTGGCCTGCGGTGATCTCGGTGACGGCGCCGACGATCGCGTCGTACCACGCGAGCACCGCGGGCACCTCGCCGCGCTCCAACCCGAGCGCGCGCGTGACCATCGCGGCGGCCAGCGGCCCCGCGAACGACCGCCGCAGCTCAGCGCTGCCCGCCGGCTCGAGCTCGTCGATCAGCCGGTCGGTCTCCTCGGCCACCAGCGGGCCGAACCGGTCGCGGACCGCCAGCGGCCGAAACGGCGCCACGAACGGCGCCCGGTGGCGATCGTGCCGATCGCCGTCGAGGCTGAGCATGCTCGGTCCGATCACCTGCGCGGTCGAGAACCGCGCGTCGTCGACGGTGAACGTCCGGGCGTCGCGGATCGCGCGCACGGCGAGGTCGTTGCGGGTTACCAGCCAGCCGTCGAGCGCGGGTAGCCACGACACCGGCTCGCATTCGCGCAGGGCGGCGAGCACGGGGTGGGGGTCGCCCTCGAGCTGCTCGAGCGTGACCGTCGCTCCCAGCGGGAACCGCCGCTCTCGCGTCATGTCTCTTAGTGTCCCGTATCGCATCACGGCTGCTCCGGAGCCCGCGCGGGCGGCGGCTGGCACCCGAGCTCGAGCAGATGGCGGGTGAACGCGACCCGGTCGCGGTCGGGGTGAAACGGGTCGGCGCCGTCCCGCAGCAGCTCGGCCAGGCGCTCGAGGTCGTACAGCAGCGCGAGCTTGCCCGGCGGGTCGTCCCAGTCGCCGCAGTCGTACGGTGCACCCAGGCCGCGAACGCGGCCAGCGCCTCGACCTGAACCTGGTCCTCCCACCACCCGGACCGCAGCGCCAGCCGGTAGCGCTCGCGCAGCATGCACACGTCGCTCCACAGCTGCTCGAACCACATCCACCGCTCGCGCGGGTACAGGCTGCGCCAGTCGAGCGGCCAGCTGCGCGACTCAACGTCGTCGAAGTCGTCTCCGGGCTCGTCCCAGCGGCCGTCGTCGGGCTCGAGGCTGCTCACGTTCCACCCGCCATCCGCCGCAGGCGGCGGTCCTGAAACCACATCCGCAACCGCAGCCGCGTCGGCGCCAGGCGGCCGTAGAGCAGCAGCGCGTGGCCGTCGGGAAGCTGGCGCAGTGCCTCGGGAGCGACCAGCGGCCGGCGCCGCCGCGCGCTCGACCGGGTGGTGCCGCCGGCGCCGGTCGTCCGTGTCAGGTCGTGGGCCTCCTCCTCGCCGATCAACCCACCGAAGTACCGCAGCGTGTCGAGGTCGGCGACGCCGGGCAGCAGCATCCGGGCGCGGTGGCTGTTGACGACGGTCTCGGCCTGGCCTCCGTAGCGGCTGCGCGCCTGCGCGAGGTCATGGAAGATCGATACCAGCTGGATGTTGTGGCTGGGGGCGGTCGACGCGATCTCGGCCAGGTTCGGCAGCGGCGCGACGTTGCCGGCCTCGTCCAGGCACAGGAGCAGCGGCAGCTCGAGCCGCCCGCCGGCCAGGGTGGCTCGCTCGTAGGCGCGGTCGACGACCTCGGACAGCAGCGCCAGGAAGATCGGCCGTAACAGCTTCGACGCCTTCGCGTCGCCGATCAGGTACAGCGTCGCGCGCTCGTCGAGCAGGCGGTCGGCGGTGATCTGAGACGAGCACGCCGATCGCGCCACCCGCCCGAACCGATAGGCGCGCAGCAGCGCCTGGGCGGTCGCCTCGATCGAGGACCGGGTCCGGTCCGCTTGGGCCTCGAACGCCCGCACCGCGTCGTAGGCGGCGTTGGCGTCGGCCAGTTCGAGCTCGCCGGAGGCCTCACCGGTCGCCCGGGCCAACGCCTCGTGGAGGTCGCGTCCGCCCTGCCCGTAGGCCCAGCGAACCACCGTTTCGATGCCCGCGCCGGTCCTCGCCGCGGTGTACAGCAACGGAGCCAGGCGCTGCTCGGCGGCGATCGCCCAGAAGTCGCCGCCCTCGACACCCCGCTGCTCGAGCTCGCCCGCGCAAGCCAGCCGCCAGGCGACCTCGAGCGCACCGTCCCAGGTGGCCGCCGAGTGCAGCGGCGACCAGGTGTGCGATGGCTCCGAGGCGAGCGAGAACGGGTCGAACACGTACACGGTCCCGAGCTCGCGCCTGCGCTTGGCGGTAACCGCGAGCAGGTCCGTCTTGATCGACGACGCGACCGCGGGACCCTGCCATTCGAGCAGCGCAGGCACGGCGAGACCCGCAGACTTACCCGACTGGGGAGGCCCGAACGCGACCAGCGCGTGGCGCTGCTCGGCATACATCAGCCGGCCGCCGCGCCGCCCGAGCACCAGCCGCGCTCGCGTGCCGGCGTGAGCCCGGCTGCGGAGCGCCCGCAGCTCTCCGGTGCCGGCCCAGCGCGCGCCGCCGTCGTGTTTGCGCAGCGACCCCGGGGGCGCGGCTCGGCCAGCCAGCCACGGCACTGCGGCGCAGGCCACGGCCAGCAAGCCGAGCGCGCTATAGAAGCCGGCCGGACCCGGCAATCTCGGTCTGACCGCGGCGGGCCAGGCGCCGGCCGGATCGGACAGCCGGGCGGGCAGCCGTACGAGCACGCCGGGGAGTTGCGCGCCGCTGACGGGCGGCCAGCCGTGGCCGAACAGCGCGCCGGCGATCCCGCCCCAAAGCCACAGGAGCAGCCCGATGCCCACCGCGCACCCGATCGCTCCGAGCAAGACGCCGTCAGAGACGCCGCCGCCGCGTCCGTCGCTCATCCGCGCATCACCGTGTCGCCCGTCACCCGCATGCCGGTGTCGGTGTTGGTCAGCCGGGCCTCCATCCGCGAGCGGTAGTGCTGGACCACGAACGAGCGGTTGCCCACGCGCCAGAGCGCCTGGCCCGCCGACAGCATCGAGATCAGCCGGGACTCGCTCTCGGACAGGCCGAGCAGCGCCCGGGTGAGCGGGCACCTGGCTCTCGTCCTGGTGGTAGACGACCCGCGTCGAGGCGTCGGCGATCAGGCCCTCGGCGATCCGCGCCGCGCGCGAGCCCGCGTCGCCGGCGGCCTGGAGGTCGGCGAGCTTGTGCAGGACGACGAGGTTCATCACGCCGAACTGGCGGGCTAGCTTGAAGTTGGACTGAAACCACTCGCCGAGCCCGGTGTGCTGGACGATCTTCCACGACTCGTCGGCGACGTTGACCAGCCGCTCACGCCCTGGCCGTTCGGCCATCTGCGCCAGCAACGCGCTCATCCACGCCGTGGCGCAGGCCATCAGGATCCCGACCGCGGGGGAATCCTTGACCGCGTGCAGGTCGAGCACGACCAGCTTTGAGTCGAGCTCGAGGCCGGGCGTCGTCGGCCCGTCGAACATCCCGCGCAGCGGTCCCTCGCACAGGTCCTGGAGCGCGAGCGCGGCGCGGCGGGCGTCGGCGGCGAGGCGTTGCGGCGTCGTCCGCAGGCGGTTGGCCATCTCGGCGGTGGGCGCGAACAGCACCGCGGCGATCTCGGGCAGCGTGGGCTCACTGACGCCGCCGCCTCTGACCGTGCGCAGCGCCTCGCGCAGCGCGGCCGCCTCGATCTGCTCCAGCGGGCCGCCGATCGCCGTCACCGCAACCGCTCGCAGCAGCTCCAGCTGCGCGTGCTCCTCCGGGCGCGAGGCGAGTGGGTTCAGGCGGACGCCACCGCCCGGGGTCAGCGAGATCGGCCTGACCCCGACGGCGTCGCACAGCGGGCCGTACTCGCGCTTGATGTCGAGCACGAACGCGCGGCGGCCGAACAGGAGCATCCGCCACAGCAGCGTCTTGACCAGCGCGCTCTTGCCCTGGCCGAGCTTGCCGAGCACGATCGCGTTGGGGTCGTCGAGCTCGCCGTCGCCGTAGAGGATCCAGGGGTCGTAACAGAACGCTGCGCCGCTGGAGTCGCGTCCGACGAACACGCCGCGGCCGCCGAGGCCGCCCGCAGCGATGAATGGATAGATCGCCTGGGCGTGGCGGGTGGTCGCGCGGTGGCCGGGGCGCTCGACGGACTTCGCGGTCATGTCGACTCCGCGGCGGTCACCGGAGCCCCCGGCAGAGAGGGAGCGTGAACGTGAACGAGTCAGCCTGCTGGCCGTACATCCGGTGCAGCTCCAGCCGCGCCCGGGCGGCGTGGTCGTGTACCTCGCTGCACGCCCGCCGGAGGTCGTCGGGGTCGCGTCCCGAGACCGTCACGAAGCCGGCGAGCCTGACCTCGCCATGGCCAGAGGCGAGCTCGGCCTCGCGACGCAGGGTCGCGTCCTGAGCCTGTCGCTGCCGGGCGGTCTCGGACTGGCCGAAGCGGCTGCGCAGGCTGTGGTCGGCGCGGTCGCGGGTGATCGCGGCCTCGACCTCTCGGGTCGAGCGGTCGGTCGCGATCGGCTCGAACGTGACCGAGACGGTGCGCACTGCGCTCGAGCGACCGAGCAGCGCGTCCATGAACATCGGCGACACGTCGACGCGCGGCCACCCGCCGATCCAGTACGTCGCGTGCACCGCCCCGTCGCTGCCGTAGTGGTCCCAGGCCTCGTCGGCTCCGAGCGGCCAGGCGTTGCACTCGGCCAGTCCTTTGCGCTGCGGGTCGGCCGCCTCGAGCGCCGCCAGTTCGGCGCGGCCGAACGGATCGAACGCCGTCCGAAGCGTGCGCGCCAGCTGCTCGCCGCTCAGCGCCCCGAGCACTGTCACCTCGGCCGCCTCGAGCCCCTGGGCGACCCGCTCGGTGTGCTCGACGAGGATGCCGGGGATCGCCCCCGCGCCGCGTTCGCGAACCAGCCGCGCGTCGACCTGCACGGCGATCAGGATCTCGTGCTCCTGAGTGACCCTGGTGGTGGTGTCGATCAGCTCCAGGTAGGACTCGATCATCGCGGTGCCTCGCAGCGGGACCGCCGGATCACGCTCGGCCTGCAGCCACCGCGCCAGCTCGTCGCCCTGAGCCGGCGCCGTGCGCTCGACCCACTGGATCCGGCGCACCGGGCTGCCCGCGGTCCCGGCCAGCACCAGCCCCCATCGCGCCAGCCGCCGCTCCTGCGCCTCGGCGTCCAGCAGCGAGAACGCGACCACGCGACATGCCAGCACCGCCGTCAGCCTCCGTCCGCCGTGTTCGCTCAGCGCCCCGATCGCCCGGTCGCGGTAATCGGTGTCGATGATCTTGAGTCCGCGCACTGGGCCAGGCGCCTCCGGCTCGGGCGACCTGACTCGGCTCGCTCCCCGCCCCGGGCGGCCGGGCGCGACCATCCCGCGCGTGGGCGCCGGCGAGCGAAAGCGCGCCTGTCCGAGCAGCCGCCGTCCCGCGAACGCAACCGCGATCGGCGCCCACTCCTCTACCGTCCGCCGCCCGATCGGCGCCACCGCGACCACCACCAGCGACCCGAACACCACGGTCGCCACCAGCGCCCCGGCCGCCGTCGGAAGCGTGTCCAGCACCACAATCGCCAGCACCGCCCCGATCCCCAGGGTCACCGCCTGCCCCGCCCGCACTGGACCCAGGATCCCCCTGCGCTCCAGCGGCCCGAACCGATATGTCAGCCGCTTGTCGCTCATTCGTCCTCGATCTCCGGTGGCGGCTCCGGCGGCGGCGCGTCCCCCAGATCGACCGCGAACTCCCCCCGATGCTCGTCGCGCCACATGTCCTGCAGCACCGGATCCGCCTCCGGCTTGTTGGCTTCCGGCTTTTCGGTGGCGGCGGTCGCGAGCGTTGTTGCGGTGGGCGCCGCTGCGGCCTCATGGTCGTCGGCTGCGGCTTGGGACGCGACTCCCGCGCCTCCTTGCGGTCGAACCCCGTTCTCGCTCACGTCCGACGCGCCGTTATCCGCGGGAGGCGCGGGAGTCGTGCCCAAGGCGTCACCCGCAGGGTCAGAATGCTCTGGTTCTGCGTCGGACGCCTCCCGCTGCATCTGAGACGTAGTGGACCGAGCCCACTCGTCGCCCCCCGCAGCCGTCCCTTCTGCAAGCTGCGCGCTCGGGAGGACGCCTCCCCGCATTTCGCCCCGCAACGAGCCCGCCGCGCTGCTCGCGATCTCGGCTAGCGGCAGCAACCGCAGGAGAGCCCAGGGCGCGAACGCGCCCATGAACAGCAGTACGACGCCGGCCAGCGCCACAGTCAGCCCGTGGCCGGCACCGGCCGACAGGGCGGCGCTCCCGAGCGACAGCACGGCGACGATCGCGAACTTCGAGAGGATCAGCGCCACCAGCAGCTCGACCGCGCGAATCGCCCAGATCCGCCGGGCGGGCCACACCATCGCGGCGAACGCGAGCGGCAGCATCAGCACGATCACATACACAGCGGCCTCGCGCATCAGCAGCTCGACCCACAGCGTGAGCGCGCCGCCGACGATGAACAGCCCGACCATGATCGCCAAGAACGGAGAGCCGGAGAACACGGTCAGCGTCCCGATTGCGCCCGCGGCCTGACGGAGGAAGTGGTCGCTGGCGTTGCCGGCCGCCGACGCGACGACGGCGGACAGCTGGTCCGATGCCGCCAGCAGCAGCATCGTGATCGGCGCCGCGACGCTGACCGCGAGCATCGCCAACGGCAGGTAGCCGAATGTCGCTCGCAGCAGCAGCGTCAGGTCCGAGCGCAGCAGCGCTTGAATCGCCGCCGCGAACAGGAACGGCATCGTCAGGATCGCGGAGATCCCGGCGATCTGCCAGTACATCGAGGAGAACCAGGTGGAGGTGAGCTGCGGGCTGGTCGTGTGGCTGAGGACGCTCGCGGTCTGGCCCAAGGCGGTTTTGGCGCCGCCGAGGATCGAGGTCGCAATCGCGGCGATCCCGATCGTCGCGGTCGCGGCAGTGGCGACGCGGCTCCCGCCGCTGCCCAGCGCAGCCTTGGCGGCGCCGCCGAGGTGGCCGCCCAGCAGCTTCTTGCCGGCCTTGACCCAACGCCCGCCGTTCTGAGCGACGCTGCACGCCTTCCCCAGGACGCCGCTGAACAGCCCGGCGACGCCGCACACCGGCTTGATCGGGTTGGCCGCGCGGGCCGGCGGGGCGCTGGTGCCGGAGGCGAACGCGATCGCGACGAGCGCGAGCAGCCCGCAGGCGGCGGATCTGCGCAGTGCGGTCACTTCGCGGTGCTCCCGAGCCGCTCGAAGAAGTTCACGATCCCAGGAGCGGCGCCGACGATCAGCGCGGAGGCAGCGGAGATCAGCGCCGCCATCCTCCCGCGCGCGGCGAAATGGTGGTTGTGGCTGTGGGAGGCCACGGCCCACACGGCCGCGCCGATGAACGCGCCGAGCAGCGCGATCGCCAGCGCCCACGCCTCGGCGCCGTTGACCAGCTGCTGCAAGACGTTGCTCCCCGGCAACCCCTTCGGGTTCGGGCTGGCTTTGACGGCCGCGATCACGCCGACGGCCGGTGATAGGTGCATGGCGTCTCCTGAATCTAATTGAGATCGTTTGAAGCTGCTGAGTCTAATTGACTCTATGCAGCTGTGCTAGCTTCTACAGCATCAAATTAGCTTCAATTAGACTCACATGAGCGGAGGCGGACATGAGGATCGATGACGTGGGCGAGTTGTACGGCCGCCTTTCGGATCGGCTCGAGCAGATCGTGCGGCTCGACGTCCGCGCCCAGGACGTGGTGATCGAGGACGCATGCCAGTTCGCGTGGACCCGGCTCGTCTTTCACCGCGACCGGGTGCAGCGCGACTCGACGCTCTCCTGGCTCGCGAGGACCGCTGTGCACGAGGCGGTCAAGCAGGTCCGGCGCGACGGCCGCGAGCTGTCGCTCGATGCCGCGTTCGAGGCCGGCGGCGACGCGGTGGTGCGACCACGCGCCCCGGCGCCGGACGAGTTGGTCGCGGCCCGGCAGCGGCTTGCGCAGGTCGAGCTGCTGCCCCAGCGTCAGCAGCGGCTGCTGTGGATGCAGGGCGTGGGGCTCAGCTACACGGAGATGTCGGCGCGGACCGGATGCACCCCGCGTACGGTCGAGCGCCAGGTGCTGCGTGCGCGGCAGAAGGTGCGCGGGTTCGAGCTCGAGTGAATCGCACCGGGCGGTGGGGCGGGACGTTTAAACGAAGCAGGGCTTCGCTTAAACGTCCAGCATCTGCGCGCTAGCGGCGCAGCGGCGCGCGTAACGGGCGCTGGCGCGTCCCGAGCCGCCAAAGCTGTCGGGGTGTCCGCGGTTGTTGGCGGCGGTCGAGGCGGGGCAGTTGACCGCGCAGCTGCGCACGGTCAGACCAAGCGTCGCGTTGGTGGCCGCCCGGAGGATCGCGGCCGGATTGCCGAGATGGTCAATATCTCTCAGCGCCCGGCGGAGGTCGCCGATCGCGCGGTCCCGGGACATTGGGAGGGTGATCTGCTGCTCGACAGATCACGCCAAGCTCGCACACAAACAACATCACAACCACGCACAACCGCCAGACTCGTCGGGTTGCACTGACTGCCCGAGGCCACCCCGGCAAACGTCCCAATCGACGGGAGGCGCTGTCCCCTCTGGCGTCGCCCGTTCGTCTCCAGGATGATCGACCATCCCCCAAAGGAGGCGGAGATGAAGTACGCGATGCTGATCTACCCAAAGCCGGGCAGCCACGAGGAACTCGGAGAGGAGCAGGCCGAGGCGTTGACCGCCGAGTACTGGGCGCTCCGTGATGACCCGCGCTGCGTCGGTGGCGCTCACCTACAGCCGGGCGACACGGCGACCACGGTTCGCAATGGGGGCTCCGAAAATCTGTTCACCGACGGGCCTTACGCCGACACCAAGGAGGTGCTCGGGGGCTACTACGTGTTCGAGGCGTCCGACCTGGACGCGGCGCTCGAGTTCGCACAGCGGATTCCGGCGGTGCGGCTCGGCGGCGCGGTCGAGGTCCGCCCGCTCGTCGAGATCCAGATCGAGACGGCTCACTGATCGAGCAGGTCTTCCAGCGCGAGCGTGGCCGAGTCCTCGCGTCCTGGTAGGCCGATCAACCGGCCGGGACCGTGCACGGCTCGACCTCGACGACAGCACGATCCCGCTGAACTTCGCCCGTTAGTTAGGACGCACCTGGTTCTGCCTGTCGGTAGGCGACGGCGTTCTGGCTGGTGGTGCGAGCTCGGATTCCGGTGAGCGCGGTGCCGATGATCCAGATGTTGACGGTCGCGAAGGCAATCAGTCCGAGCGGTCCCAGTCTCGTTCCGCTCGTGGCGAGATCGGAGACGTTGTCGATGAGCGAGAGCGCGGCGGCGAGCGTCGCCGCGAGGGCGAGCCAGGACGGGAACAGGTGCCAGCGGACGATCGCAATCGCGGCGCAGAGGAGGGCTACGGTCATTGCCATCGAGGGGGCGGTGTGGAAGGCGAGCAGCCACACCGCGTAGAGCGCCTGGAGGGTTGAGTCGTCGGCGGTGGCCCCGATCCGCTGCGCTAGGGCGGCTTCTAGGATCGTCGCGAAGAGCAGCGACGTTGCGACGGCCGCCGCGGCTAGCTGGAACGTGGCGGGGAGGGTACCCCCCTCCCGGTCGGCGTCCTGGAGGTGCCGGCTCACGAAGCCGAAGAACGAGATCAGGAACAGCGCTGCCGCGCCAGTGAGCACGGTGCTCAGACCAAGCTCGGCGTGATGCTTGGTCAGATAGTCGCGAATCGCGGCGGGGCCGGAGTTGTATTGGGGAGCGGTTGGGACGACCGATGCGGCGGCGACCATGAGCACGGTGAAGGCAACGCCGCACGAAGCGGCGACTCTGTAGGGAGCTTCGGGCATGGTTCCTCCTGGAGTCTCACTAGTGGTGATCACTAGTGATGGCCACTAGTAAACTCGATCAGATGACCCAGGTCAAGCGCCCCCGGTCTGCGCGCGACGTTAGAGCCGCGGCAACGAGGGCGCGAATGATCCGCGCCGCCTACGAGCTGTTCAGCGCGGAGGGGCACAAGGCCACGACCATGGAGCGGATCGCAAGGCGCGCCGACGTCGCGGTCCAGACCGTGTACTTCACGTTTCACACCAAGGACGAGCTGCTCCAGGCCGTCCACGAGTGGGCCGTGCTCGGCGACGAGCCGACGATCCCGGCTGACCAGCCATGGATCCTCGCCGCGATGGAGCAGCCCGACGGGCGGCAGGCGTTGCGCCTTGCCATCGCCGGAATCGCGGAGATCGAAGCGCGCGTCGCTCCATTGATCCCCGTGTACCACGCCGTCGCCCCGAGCCCCGCCGGCGCCGTGTTCCGACGCTCGGAGGAGCTTCGCCGCGAGGGCATGGCTGAACTCGCCGCGGCGCTCGCGGCCAAGACTCCGCTCCAGACCGCGATGACGCTCCCCCGCGCCTCAGATCTTCTGTTCGTGCTGACCGGGCCCGAGGTCTACCGCTCGTTCGTCCAGGATGCCGGTTGGAGTCACGACCAGTGGATCGAATGGATGAGTTCGCTACTCGTACGCGAATTGTTCGACACGCAGGACCGCGAGGGCTGAGCCCGACGGGCTGTCGGGTGTGTGGCAGCTAGGGTCGAGACTAAGCCTGGTCGCCGAGCGCGACGATGTGCTCGGGTAGCCGCTCGTTGTCGCCGTACATGAAGTGGTTGCTCATGTTCTCGGAGAATCGGCTGGCCTCGGTGGACTTCCCGACTGCCTCAGCGGTCTCGCGGACCAGCATCGGCGAGGCACCGCAGCAGACACCGATGTAGTTGATCCCGAGGTTGTGGACCGCCTTGGCGAAGGCGCCGATCTCGTACCGGTTGGCGTACAGCGGGTCCAGCGCGGTCGGGAAGGTGCGGCCGTGCGGCGATGGCACCCTTGCGCGGTCGTCGCTGAGGTTGAAGAACGTCGGTTCCTCGGCGGTGGTCCGGTAGGGGATCGGCAGTGCGCCGACGTGGCACGACACGGCCGCGCGGATCTGCTTCAGCCAGGGCAGCATCGTCTCGGGCCCGCGGAAGCAGTTCATGCCCACCACGTCCGCGCCGGCCTGCTCCAGCCGCTGGCAGGTCTCGACGATGCCGACCCCGTCGGCCATCTCCTCCAGCGCCATCGGCGCGATCGTGAGGACGACGGGCAGGCCGGTGGCCTTCGCGACCTCGAGCGCCGCCAGCGCCTCGCCGGCGTAGTAGAAGGTCTCGCCGATGATCATGTCGGCGCCGCCCTCGACGGCCCAGCCCACCATCTCCTCGAACATGCCGCGCACCGCCGCCTGGCCGGCGGTGTCCGCGGGGTCCCAGATGTTGGTGTTCGAGATGTTGCCGGCCATCAGGTCGCCGGGTCGCTGGTCGGCGACCTCCCGGGCGATCTGGAGTGCGGCGCGGTTCAGCGGCTCGAGCAGGTCCTCTTTGCCGATAACCCGCATCTTCTCGCGGTGACCGTTGTAGGTGAACGCCTCGACGATGTCGGAGCCGGCGCGCTGGAAGTCGACGTGCAGGGTGCGCAGGGCGTCCGGGTACTCCAGGGCGACCTCGGGGACGAACTCACCGGCGCTCAGGTATCCGCGGCGCTCCAGCTCGAACAGGAAGCCCTCGGCACAGATCACCGGCCCGGCGTCGAGGCGCGCGGTCAGGTCCCCGCTCGGAACTTCAGGGCTGGACTCGGTCATGTGTTGCTCCTCGGTGGTGAAGGGGACGGGTCGTCAGACCAGAGAGCAGGCCGTCGGACGTCGACGGCAGTCCGCGATGCCAGCCGCGATCGCGGGCCCCGCCTTCCCAGGCCGGTGTGCCCAGTGGGGTTCGAGCTCTCTGGTCACCGTGGCGAGGACCGTGCCGGACTTGCACCGACTTCCAGCTTCTGCATCGCCGTCGCGAGTGTAGCCGCCGATCACGAAGCGGTGCAGCGGGACGTCATGGACCACGCCCGACACCTCCGGCGCCCCAGCCACGGTGCCCAGCGACAGAGAGGTTCTGCTCGGAGATCAGCTCGGGTACTCGTCCTTGCGCCAGGCTCGGGGTTCCTCGGGCCCACCCTTCGGCGTTCGCTCGAGCAGGAACGAGTGGTACGGGGCGACGAACCGATCGGGTGCCATCACCGTGTAGGTGTGGTACACGCTTCCGTTCTCGCGGGCAAAGGCGATAAAGCTCGGGCCTTCGCGTAGCCCGTCCTCGAGCTTGGCTCCGACCTGCCGCCCCCAGTCGTCGAGCCAGGCGGGTGGGTTGTCGATCATCTGCTTGACCTCGGGGATCTCCTGCGCCTGCTCGGGCGTGAGGGCGATCCCAAAGTCAAACGGAAACTCCGTCCCATAGGTCGAGACGTAGGGGAACTGCCAGCCCATCCGCTCCTTGTAGGCCATGAGCCGATCGATCGGGGCGCGCGAGAAGCAGATCAGGGTCACATCGCGGTGGTTGAGATGCACGCGCGTGGCGTCGAGCTCATCCCCAAGGTTCGAGCACCCAGGGCATGCTCCGAGCTCGTAATCGGGGCCGAACATGATGTTGTACGCGAGGAGCTGCGAGCGCCCGTCGAAGAGCTCGGCGAGCGTCCGCTTCCCGTCCTCGGTGTCGAACTGGTACTCCTTCTCCACCCGAACCCAGGGAAGCTGACGGCGCTGCTCGCTCACCCTATCGCCGAGCTTGGCGTGCTCTGCCTCGAGCTCCGCAAGCTCATCGCGAGCCGCCTGCCACTGCTCGCGGGTTCCAATCTTGTAGTCGGGCATCGTGTACCTCCTCTTGGACTTCGTCACGTCAGCGTACGCGGCAGTCGTGGATCGTCGGTGGCTGCCCGTCGTCGCCCAACACTTAGACCGGCGTGCCACGCCAGATTCATCGCGGAGCGTCCACGATCGTGACCGCCCCGCGCCTACCGCGCTCGGCCGCGCTTGCGCCGCCGCTTCTCGGCCGGGCTCAGTTTGCGCCCCTTCGGCTTCGTCTTCGTACCCGGCCGCGCGCCGCTGCCACCCGCAGTCGCCGCCGCAGCCCGGCGGCGAACCGGCGCCCGCTTGCGGGCGTCGTACCAGATGAACATCCCGATCGCCGCGATCAGGACCAGCGCGCCGATCGCGATCGCGATCGCGTTGGTGCCGCTGAACGTGCTGCTGCCGGAGGTCGGAGTCTGGGTCGTCGGCGCCGCGATCGTCGGCGTCACCGTCTGCGTTTGCTGGGCCGGCGTCGACGGCGTCAGCGGCGTCAGCGGGTTGCCCTGGCCGTCGCCCGACCCCGACGACAGCGGGACGGTAGAGGCCGAGTCGGCCGCGAGCGCGACGCCGGGGACCGACAACGCGACCACCGCACCTAGCAGCGCGCCGATCATGACCAGCCGCAACGGCCTACGCCGAAGCACTACCTCTCCGTCGCGAGCGGCTGCTCCATCGCGGGCGTCTCGGGCGTCTTGCGGTACGGATCCTGGTTCTCCTGATGCTCTTCGTGGTACACGCTCTCCACGTTGACCGACCAGATGTCATGGTGGGTTCCGAGCAGAATGTTGTCAACCGCCCGCATCGCGGTCAGCATCGAGTGATCGGAGTTGTTGTAGCGGTGCAGCCCGTTGCGGCCGACCTGCTGCAGGTTGGCGATCCCGTCCAGCCAGCCGCGGATCTGGGCTACGCGCTCGCCGTACTCGACGTCGTAGATCGGGTACGCCTTGTGGACGCGGACCACGAACCCGAACTTGACCGCGTCGGCGCGCGCCAGGTTGAGCTGCTGGATCTCGCGCTTGGCCATCTCGACGAGGTCGTCGTCGTCCATCGTCCACAGGTCGTCGCCCTCGAAGCAGAAGTACTCCATCCCGATCGAGGCGTCGGTGTCGTTGGGCACCATCCACGGGCTCCAGGAGCGGAAGTTCTGGATCCGCAGCACCCGCACGCCTGGCTGGTGGATGTAGATCCAGTTGTCGGGGAACAGGTTCTCGGTTCCCTCGATCACCAGCGAGACCGTCATGAAGTCGCGGTACCGCAGCCCCCGGGCCGCGTCGCGGACGTCACCCGGCGCCTCCGGGTCGGCGATCCCGACCGTGCTGCGCAGCGGCAGCGACGAGATCACGTACGACGGCTGCAGCGACTCGCCGCCGGCGACGACCTCGACCACGCGTCCGTTCTCGGTGCGCAGCCGCGTCACCGGGGCGTTCAGCCGGACTTCGCCACCGTGTTCGTGGATGTCGGCGGCCATCTGCTCCCACATCTGCCCCGGGCCGTAGCGCGGGTAGTTGAACTCGGAGATCAGCGACTTGATCTTGTTGCCCTTGTTGCCGAAGAACGCGGCCTTGGCGGCGGCGAAGAACGACAGGCCCTTGATCCGCTGCGCGGCCCACTCGGCCCTGATCTCGTCGGTGGGGACGCCCCACAGCTTCTCGGTGTAGGTCTTGAAGAAGTGCTGATAGAGCCGCTTGCCGAAGCGGTTGGACACCCACTGCTCAAACGTCTCCTCGCGGCCCTTGGGCTTGATCGCCGCCCACAGGTAGGAGAGCATGCAGCGGGTCAGCTCGACCGGGCCGAGCTTGCGGATCACGTCCATGCCCTGCAGCGGGTACTCGAGGAACTTGTCGTTCCAGTAGATCCGGCTCTGGCGCGGGCGGCGGAGGAACTCCTCCTTCATGATCTCGTGCCAGAGGTTGTCGACCTCCTTGACCTTGGTGAAGAACCGGTGGCCGCCGAGGTCGAAGCGGTAGCCGTCGCGCACCTCGGTTCGCGCCAGACCGCCGATCTGGTCGGTCGACTCAAGCACGATCACCGCCTTGCCCTGCTTGGCCATCTGGTAGCCGGCGGTCAGCCCGGCCGGACCGCCACCGAGTACGACCACGGGGTGCTCGGGGGTGATGTCGGCGCCGCCGGTCACGGCGGACGAGGACGCTTGGGTCGAGTCGGTCATGAGGAGTTCAGGAAACCTTTTGGTAGAGCACCGCGCTGTCCGCCACACAGCAGGCGCCTCGGTAGTTGTGCGGACCCACGGCGACCTCCCGGAGGCTGCGATCACCGGCGAGCAGCGCTCCCCACTGGGCGGCGCGGCGGCGCACCAGCTGGGTCCACGGAGCCTGCCAGTTGTCAGCCCCTTCAGTCAGCGGACGCACATACAGGATCTGCTGACCGGGCTTGAGGCTAGCAAGCAGCGGGGCCAGCGTTGCCCGCGGATTGGCGGCCTTCAGGTGATCGAGCGCCTTCACCCAATCCATGTAACTGGGATCCGCCACCGGCCCAATCGTGTTGGCATATCGCAGGCCGTTGGGCAGGTAGTACCAGGTCAGCGGCACCTGCTCGGGCTGGGCGGAGACGACCAGGTCGCCGGGGTGCAGGTGCGGCGTCATCTCGCCGCTGATATCGCGCATGTCGCTCTTGTACGCCGGCGTGTAGGAGGCCGGGTTGTAGAGGAAGATCACCGACGCGATGATCGCCACGATCCCGACCACCCCGGCGCGAGAGCAGCCGAACGCGGCCAGCAGCACGATCGCGCCGAGCGTCGGCGCGAAGTAGCGGGGGACCCAGGCGGGGGTGATCTGTGAGGCGATCCAGGCCAGCAGCAGCGTCGCGAACGGCAGCGCCACCAGCGTCCACAGCACGGTCGCGTCGCGATCGCGCCGGCGCGCGCGGGTAAACAGCTCCGCGACCCCGATCACAGCGGCGAGCAGCAGCGCGATCGTCACCCGGTCGCCGCCCAGCAGGTTGCGTGACAGCTGCACCGGCGCGCCGAACCGGGGCGAGGAGTCCCAGGGCGCTGCCGTGTGCGTGGCCTGGTAGAGGAAGTTGGGCAGCCACGGGACGTACAGGATCCCGGCGCCGACGAACGAGATGATCGCGTCGCGCAGCAGCCTGCGACGGTCGTCGCTCCGCAGCCACGCCGGCACCAGCGCCACGACCGCGCCCGCCCAGAAGAACACGCCCCACGACTGCGTGTAGAGCATCAGCGCGAGCGACAGCGCGAACATGATCAGGTAGCCGCGTCTGCGATACACGAACGCATGCAGGAAGGCCGCGGTCCCAAAGATCCCGAGCAGCCCCATCAGCTCGTACATCCGCGTCTCCTGCGCGTATTGCGTGAGGAACGCGCTGAACGCGAACAGAACTGCGGCCATGACGCCGGCGCGGCGGCCGAACAGACTCCAGCCGGCCCACATGCCGGCCGGGACGGTGAGCACTCCGAACACCACCGACAGCGAGTGGGTGGACGCCTCGCTGGACCCGAAGATGCTCATCCAGACGTGGAGCAGCAGGTAGTACAGGGGCGGGTTGCCGTCGTGGCGCAGGATCCCGGGGATCGACGACAGCGAGTGCGACGAGATACCGGTCGTGATCGCCTCGTCCATCCAGAACTGGCCGCTGATGTAGCGCGTTCGCAGGAACGTCGACACCGCCATCAGGACCAGGCAGACGCCGCCCGCGAACGCCCACTGGGGTATCCGGTTGAGCCAGTCGGGGGTGGGTACGTCGACTTTGGGGAGCGTGCGGCGCGGCCGCGCGACGGTGGTGGCCATCAGAGCGTCACGTTACCCGGGCAGTGCGAATAAACGCTGAACGTGCGCACGTGGACGTCGCGCGAGTAGTTCGTGCTCGGCCAGTCGGACAGCAGCGGCAGCGGGGTAGCGTTGCTCTGCGCGCGGGTGCGGAAGATGACGTTCGGCGGCGGGGGCGGGCTGGCGCCCTCGGCCGGCGGGGCCTGGATCGCGTCGGTGTGCACGTCCAATTGCCAGGCGAGCATCGGCACCTGGAAGCCCTCGGTCATCACGCTGCCGCAGGCGAGCACCTTCGAGCGGCCGCCCGCCAGCTGGATCGCCTTGGCCATGTCGGTGCGTAGGTGGGCCTGATACACGAGCGCGCGATGCGCACGGCGCAGGTGCACCAGCCCGCCGATCCAGGTCGGCAGCAGCAGAAACACGACCGCCACGGCGGCGGCGGCGCCCCAGGCGCCGACGCCCGCGGTCACCCGGCTACCCGGCCCGCCCACCCCACCGACCTTCCCGAGCAATCGCGGTAACGCGCGGCCGAGCTCGAGCGCGGCCCAGCCGAAGCCGACGCCGCCGGCGATCTGCACGAGCGCCGCCCCGAGGATCAGGTAGCGGTCGTTGCCAGAGAAGCCCAGCTGGGTCATCACCGAGATCACGACCCACCACACGATTCCCAGCGCGGTGGCGATCGCGATCCCGGCGAGCGCCTGGCGTCGCTTGCTCGACAACGGGTGCTTCCCGCCCCACTGGCTGGCCCGCCACAGCCCCCACACGGCGGCGAGCCCGGCCACGATCGCAACCGCCTTGGTGCGGAACGGGACAGTCGGCCAGGCATGGTCGGCGAACTCGGTGCAGAACGGGCACTTGGCGAACGCGGCGCTGTTGGAGCGGGGCTGGTGGGCACGGCTGACGCCGCGGAAGAAGTGACCCGAGCCCCAGTACTCGGGCAGGAACCACAGGATCGGGATCAGCGCGAACAGCCCGAACACGAGCTTGCGCGCGCCGGGGTCGCGCCACCACAGCCACAGCCCGTAAGGCCCCCACAGCAGCCACACTTCTGGGCGGTCGAGCGCCGCCAGGAAGCTGATCGCGAACGCCTGCCGATAGTGGCCGTCGAGGTGTCGCTCGACGGCGATCAGCACGACCGCGGTCATCAGGCCCTCCGAGTAGCCCAGCGCGCTGGCGGTGATGAAGCCGCCGGCGAACGTCAGCCCGAAGGCCGCGATCAGCCCGGCCATGATCGGGGGCACGATCCGCTCGAACCGGCTGCGCGGGGCGTCGCCGCCGGGTCCGACGGCGAGCTGCCGCGTCAGGCGGAGGCTGACCTTGAACGTCATCCCGACCGCCATCACCGCGCCGGCGCGTCCCACCACCAGCCACAGGTCGGGCTGGGCCTTGCCGAACACCGAGAAGATCGTGGTGAGGATCACCGGCAGCGGCTTCCAGGTGGGTCCGCCGGTCGTCTGCAGGTCCAGGTGCGCGATCTCCCGCCCCCACACCAGCCAGGCCCACGGGTCGTAGCTCGGCGTGGAAGGGATCAGCAGCGACAGGCCGGCGATCAGCAGCGCGCCCGCCGCCATGAGCAGATACAGCCGGCCGCCGCTGAGGTGGTCGGTGATCCCCGCCCAGGCAGCACGGCGGTGCGTCGCGGCGGACGGTACGGTCAGCTCTGCGGTGGGAACGGACACGTGGAAGGGGATCCTCGTTTGCCGCGCTCGCATAGGTCGCACGACGGCGGCAGACAAACAGCGCCCGCGCACCGAGCGCGGGCGTCGGCCGGGCATTCTAATGACTCATACGTTGAGCCACTGTTGGGCTGAGCCGCTTCGCCCATCGCGTGATTTTCGCTGCAGCCGCGGCGTCGCCGGCGCCCGCGGGCGGCTAGCCGAGGGTGCCCTCCGCGATGCAGTCCTCGACCACCTTGGTCTCCTGCTCGGGGGCCGAGTTGGGATATAACAGCGCGCTGCCGATGATCTCTGCGCCCTGCTCGGAGCGCGTCCCCGAGATCTGCGCGCCCTGGGCCATGCCCGGCGTGGGCTCGAACAGGACCCTCGGGCCGTTGGGCTGAGCCCCGACCAGGATCTCGTTGAGCCCCACCTTCTGCACGGGCAGACGGTGCTGGGTTATGCACTTGATGTGGTTGCTGCGAGCCGTACGCGGGTCGTCTGTCTTGCCGCGACTGCCGGTCGCGGGCTTGACCGAGGAGCCGCAGGCCGACAGCGCGATCGCGGCGACCAACGGCGCGGCCACCATCGCGATCCGCGACCTCGGTGTCGCGCCGCGAGCGCGCGCAGAACCACTCGGAACGGGCATGCGTCGAGAGGGTAGAGGATGATCCCCGGTGTGACCGCGTTTGCCGCCCTGTCGGGTCCGCTGCCGAAGGCGGGCGTAATCGCGGTGGCGCTACTCGTGGCGGCGGTGCTGCTCGGCCACACGCCCAAGGCTCGCGCCTGGGCGATGCTGCTGGCCCTGGTGCTGGCGCCGGTGCTGCTGCTGGCCGACATCTGGGATTCGCCCCAGCTGCGCACGCTGCACCACCACCCGCTGTTCGCTGCGGTCGGGATCGTGCTGGCGCTGGCGGTGGTCGCCGTGATCGCTGTGGCGATCGCCCGCCATCCGACGTGGCTGGCCCCGCTCGCGATCGCCGCGGTCCCGTTCCGGATCCCGATTCAGGCCGGGGGGACGACGTCGAACCTGCTGGTACCGCTGTACGTGGTGGTCGCCGCGGGCGCGCTGGCGTTCATCGTCCCGACGCTGCTGGCCGACGATGAGCCGCTCAAGGAGGCGCCGCCGCTGCCGACCCGGCGCGACCCCGAACGCGCGCCGCCTCCCCGGCGTAACCGCGCGACCCGCTGGGTCGAGCGCCTGCTGGCGCTGTACGTGGTGCTCTACGGACTCCAGTCGGTCTACTCGCCGGACTTCGAGAAGGCACTGCAGCAGATGGTGTTCTTCTACGTGCCGTTTGCGCTGATGTTCTACCTGCTGCGTAGCCTCGACTGGACCCCGCGGCTGGTCCGGATCTGCGTCGAACTGGTGGTGGTGCTGGCGGTGTTGTTCGCGCTGCTGGGGTTCGCCGAATACGCGACCAAGACGATCATCCTCAACCCGCGGCTCGTCGTGGCCAACGACCTGCACACGTACTTCACGGTCAACTCCGTGTTCTTTGACCCCGACATCTTCGGCCGGTTCCTGGCGCAGGTGATGATCATGCTGGCCGCGGTGCTGCTGTACTCGCGGCGCACGCGCGACCAGCTGATCTCGATCGGGGTGCTGGCGGTGTTGTGGGTGGGGCTGCTGCTGACCCTGTCGCGATCGAGCCTGGCGGCGCTGCTGGTCGGCCTGGGGACGCTGGCGGCCTTGCGCTGGAAGGTGTCGCGGGCTCTGTGGGTGGCGGTCGCGGTGATCGCGGTCGGAGCGGCCGCAGTCGCGATCTCCCCAAAGACGTTCGGGCTCAACCAGGGCCTCAACGGGGCCTCCAGCGGGCGCGCCAACCTGGTCACCGGCGGGATCGACATGTTCGGCGCGCGCCCGGTCTGGGGATACGGGTCGGGCGCGTTCGTGGCCGAGTACCGCAAGCGCCATCCCCACAGTTCGCAGACGCTCTCGGCCTCGCACACGATCGCGATCACGATCGCCGCCGAGCAAGGGCTGATCGGCGAGCTGGCCTACATCGCGCTGGTGCTGGTGGCGGCGTTCGTGCTGATCCAGGGCGCCCGCTCGGATCCGGCGCGGGCAGCGATCGCCGCGATGTTCATCGCGCTTGTGTTCCACACGCTGCTGTACGCGGACTTCCTCGAGGACCCGGTGACCTGGGTGCTGCTGGGGATCGGGACCGCGCTGGCCGCCACGCGCTCGCGCCGAGCGCAGGCCGGCGCGATCGCGTCCGACGACGTCGCCGCGGTGGCCGCCTGAGGCGCCCGTGGCGCCTGAGCTACTCCTGCCCGTCCGGCGGATCGCCCGCGACCGCGAGCGTCAGCAACAGCTCGTGCAGCCGCTCGCGCTGCTCGGCGTCAAGCGGCGCAAGCAGCTCGTCCTGGGCCTGCCGGGCCAGTTCGCGCCCGCGCGCGAGCGTCTCTAGCCCGGCGTCGGTCACGTGCAGGGCGTGGGCGCGCCGGTCGACGGGGTGGCGGCGGCGCTCGACGAGGCCTCGCTTCTCGAGCTCGTCGATCGTCGCGACCATCGAGCTCGGGTCGATTCCGACGGCCTTGCAGAGCGCGTGCTGGGTGACCGCACCCTCGCCGTCGAGCACGTTCAGCGCCCCCCACATCCTGGTCGTCAGCCCGAGCGCCTCCAGCCGCACGGCGAACTGCTTCTGGGCGGTCGCGCCCAACTTGCTGAGCAGGAACCCCGTGTAGGGCCTGAGCGCGTCGGGGACGCGTCGCGGGAGGACCGGCAGCTCGCTCATCACCACGGAAAGCGTAGCGTGGCAAAAATGCTGCACATGAATGGTTTGCGGGGCCAACGATCGATCGGGACGACGGCGAGATACACAGCGTTTGCGGCGGGCACTGTGCCCAAAACGAGCACCCCGACCTGATCGTCGTCGGCACCCGCGGCCACACTGCGTTCGCGGGGCTGCTGCTCGGCGGCGTCGCCCAACGGCTGCTGCACATCTCGAAGTCCCCGGTGCTGGTCGTCCCGCCTGCCTGAAACCTCGGCTTGGCGGCACTGCGATCGGGGTAACCCGAAGATGAGATGCAACCCGGTCTGAGCGCCGATCTGGCCCCGGGCGATTACCTGAGCAGGTCTTATCCGGCGGTCGCCGATTCCGTTCCTCGCGTGCGCGAGGAGGCGAAGCATTTTGCCGAGTCGGCGGGGGCCTCCGCGGACCAGGTCGACGCGATCCGACTGGCGGTGTCGGAAGCCGCGACCAACGTCGTCGTTCACGCCTACGACGGGGCGCCCGGCGAGATCCAGCTCAACGCGTGCGTGGACGACGCGGCACTGTGGATCGAGGTCGCCGATGAGGGCCTTGGCCTGCGTCCGCGAATTGACGGCCAGGGGCTCGGAGTCGGACTGGCGCTGATCTCGCAGGTCACCGACGCGTTCACGATCACGACCCGCGAATCCGGCGGTACCGAGGTGCAGATGCGCTTCGGCCTCGGGCTCGAGGGCCCACTCGGCGAGCCCGCCGGCCGCAGCGTCGCCTGACCCGGGCCCGCCGCCCTTCCCCGCGCACGACACCCGCCTCGGCGTGTTCGAGGGCTTCGCGCCGAAGCTGTCGGACACCTCGCGGGGCGCCGACCTGCTGTTCCTGGCCAACATCCAGCCAGACCTGCAGCGCGAGGTCAGGGCCCAGTGCGCGGCCGCGCGGTTCGTGGCGATGGACTCGATGAACCTGTGGATCGAGATCGCGCGCGACTCGCTGATCGAGACGATCTCCGGCGTCGACAGCTTCGGGCTACCCCGTTCCCGCTGGCGACGGTCGTCGACCCCACCGGCGCGGGCGACTCGTTCGCGGGTGGATTCATGGGATACCCCGCTGCGCACTCCGACCGGGAGATCGATCACAAGCTGCTCAGTAGCGCGATGGCGTACGGCACCGCATTGGGGTCGTTCAACGTCGAAGATTTCGGCACCGCGCGGGTGCGGGCGCGCGACGGCGCGGAGATCTCCGAGCGCGTCGCGGAGCTCGCGCGGATCACCCAATTCATCGAGCGGCCGGTCGCGCTGAAAGGCTGACCGCGCCCACCGCGGCGCGGTCGAAAAGCCACACGCCACTGACTGGAAGCCGAGCCTGACAATCCGGTAGGATCGCCGGGTCGTGACCTGGGGATTTTTGTGGTTGATGCTCGCGCTGAAGCTTCCGCTGGCCGGACTGATCTACATCGTCTGGTGGGCGATCAAGCAGGAGCCCGAGGAGAACGCGACGCGCGACGATGACGGCGGCATCAAGCGGCAGCGACCGCACCCGCCCAAGCCGTTCCCTCGGCGTCCCCGCCGCGGTCCGCACGGCGACCCGGCGCCGCAGCCGCCGGCCCGCGTGCGCACCACGCGCGCCCGCGCGCGCACGCTCGGGCACTAAGTGTCCCGTTTGGAAAGTTCGCGTGCATTCGAGGCACCCCTGGCGGCGCTTGGCTTCGTCCCGCCACCGGCTTCGCCGGCGGCGCCGGCCTCGCGCAGCTCCGCTACGCCACGGCTCCTGCGTCCTCGCCAAGCATCCACCAGTGGCACCTCTCGGTGCCCACCAACTTTCCAAACGCGACACTAGTGAGACGCTAGCCGGCAGCCGGCCGGGCCCGGAGCCCACTAGCCTGAACGTCAGATGAGCGAGCGGATCGCATCGGTCCTCTCGGACGGCACGATCCTGCAGCTGGTGCAGGACGGTCGGATCGGGATCGACCCCTGGGACCCGAAGCTGGTCCAGCCGGCCAGCGTCGACCTGCGCCTGGGCGACTCCTTCCGAGTGTTCCACAATTACCGGGCATCGGCGATCGACCTGCGCCGGCCTCCCGAGAACCTGACCGAGGAGGTGGTGGTCGGCGCCGAGGAGTCGTTCGTGATCCACCCGGGCGAGTTCTGCCTGGGACGCACCCTCGAGTGGGTCGAGCTGCCCGACGACATCGTGGCCCGGATCGAAGGCAAATCGAGCCTCGGCCGGCTGGGGCTGATCGTGCACGCCACCGCCGGCTTCTGCGATCCCGGCTGGCGCGGCACGCTCACGCTCGAGCTCAACAACCTGACCCGGGTTCCGATCAAGCTATACCCCGGCGGGCTGATCGCCCAGCTGTCGTTCATGACGCTCGACCGGGCCGCCGAGCGGCCCTACGGGAGCCCCGAGCTGGGCAGCCACTACCAGGGCCAGCGAGCCGCGACCGCGAGCCGCTACGAGGGAACGAAAGCCAAGTCCGCGGCGACCCCCGACGCGACCAAGATCGGGTAGGCTCGCGCGCGGTGTCGACGCTACTGCTTGCCGCCTCCGAGCCGTCCAAGGTGCCGTTCTACATCGCCGGTGGCGTACTCGCCCTGTGGGCGGTGGTGCTCGCCGCGATCGGACTGCGACAGCCCAGCTTCCCGGGCGGCGTTACCGGACAGCGAGGCGTGATCGCGATCAGCCTCCTGCTGGTCGTGATCGCGATCGGCGCGGCGATCCTCACCAGCTGACGCGGCCGGGCGCGTCGGCCTCTGGGTGGCGTCTCGTCTGCCCTACCCGGGTACTAAAGTGCTGAGTAAGTTGTGCTCGGCCTCGCGGCGCAGGGGCCATCCGGCAAATCGCGCAAGAGGGAAATATGACCACCGAGACCCGTCAACAGGATGGCAGCGACGTAGCCGCGACGAGCGACACCCTGACCATCACCGACAACCGCACCGGAAAGCAGTACGAGGTCCCCATCGAAGACGGGACGATCCGGGCCACAGAGCTTCGCAAGATCAAGACCGATGACGACGACTTCGGGCTGTTGACCTACGACCCGGCGTTCATGGCCACCGCCTCGTGTCGCTCGGCGATCACGTACATCGACGGCGAACAGGGGATCCTCGAGTACCGGGGATACCCGATCGACCAGCTCGCCGAGAGATCCTCCTATCTGGAGGTTGCGTATCTGCTGCTCCACGGCGAGCTTCCGACCCAGGCTCAGCTCGACGACTGGACGCACCAGATCACGATCCACACGTTCGTGCACGAGAACATCAAGGAGTTCATGCAGGGCTTCCGCTACGACGCGCACCCGATGGGGATGCTGCTGGCGTCGGTGGGCGCGCTGTCGACCTTCTATCCGGAGGCCGCCGCGATCAAGGACCACGAGGTCCGCTACCTGCAGGTCATCCGCCTGCTGGCCAAGATGCCGACGCTGGCCGCGTTTTCGTTTCGCCACAACCAGGGCAAGCCGTACGTCTATCCCGACAACGACCTGTCCTACGCCGGCAACTTCCTGTCGATGATCTACAAGATGACCGAGCTCAAGTACGAGCCCGACCCGCGGCTCGAGCACGCGCTGGACGTACTGTTCATCCTGCACGCCGACCACGAGCAGAACTGCTCGACCAGCGCGGTACGAGGCGTCGGCTCGTCGCAAGTGGATCCCTACTCGGCGGTCGCGGCCGGCGTGGCGGCGCTGTACGGCCCCCTGCACGGCGGCGCCAACGAGGCGGCGCTGCGGATGCTTCGGCGGATCGAGACCAAGGAGAACATCCCCGACTACATCGCCGGCGTCAAGGACGGCCAGGAGCGGCTGATGGGCTTCGGGCATCGGGTCTACAAGAACTACGACCCGCGCGCGAAGATCATCAAGAAGGCGGTCGACGAGGCGCTCGAGGTGACGGGGACCAACCCGCTGCTCGACATCGCGCTCGAGCTCGAGAAGATCGCGCTCGAGGACGACTACTTCGTCTCGCGCAAGCTCTACCCGAACGTCGACTTCTATTCGGGCCTGCTGTACGAGGCGCTGGGGATGCCGATGGAGATGTTCCCGGTGATGTTCGCGATCGGGCGGACCAGCGGTTGGATCGCCCAGTGGCTCGAGATGATCGACGACCCCGAGCAGAAGATCTCGCGTCCGCGGCAGATCTACACGGGCCAGCGCGAGCTCGAGTACGTGCCGATCGCCGAGCGCGCCTGACGCCACCAACCAGCGGGTTAGTGTCACGTCCGGCCTGGAAGCTGACGATCCGCACCGGACCCCGCGTCGAGCACGAGCGCTTCGACGGGCTCGACGACGTGCTCGACGCGGTGGAGGCGCGGGGACGCGAGCTGGCCGAGTCGGCCGGCCGCGAGCCGGTCGACGTCAAGCTCAAGCGGTTTGAACCGATCCAGCAGGTCGTCGCGCGGCTGGAGTTCTCCGGGCCCCAGCGGCTGATCCCGTCGGTGACCGCGGGCGTCGACGTCCGCGGCGACGGCTCGATCGAGGCCTACACCGGCCGGGTGAAGCGTCGGGTGGTCCACCAGCGCGACGGCGAGAGCGCGTACGGCGCGTTGCGCCGGGAGCTGAGCGGACGGTAGCTTGCGCGGACAACCTGAAGCGAGGGGAGATCGCGTGAGCAACGAGTCCGGCGCCGACTACGAGTACGACATCCGCCTCGACGACAAGTACGGAAGCCTCCGCCTGATTGACATCCCGGCCGAGATCGCCGCCGTCGAGCCGTGGTTCAACCAGACGCTCACCACGGTCAACGACGCGGTGGTGCGCCTCGGCGTGATCCACGGCGACTTCCACTGGCATCACCACGATGACCAGGACGAGTTCTTCCTGGTGCTCGACGGACGGCTGTTGATCGACCTCTCAGACCGGGAGACCGTGACGCTGGAGCCTCACCAGGGCTACACGGTCCCGAGGGGCGTCGAGCACCGCACCCGCGCGCCCGTGAAAACGGCGATCCTGATGGTCGAGTCGGCCGGGGTCGACCCGACTGGGGACGCCTAGAGCGCTCGACTGGGACGTTGTGCACGCGGTTTCGCCCGCCATCCGCGCACTCGCGCCCAGCGTCTAGAGCACCAACGTGCCGCCGTGCTGGCGCAGCCAGCGCACGTGCCGGCGGTAGTCCGGACAGCGGCTGCTCAGCAGCGCCCAGAAGCGCGGTGAATGGTCGAGCACCTCGAGATGGCAGACCTCGTGCCAGACGACGTACTCGAGCACCGACTCGGGCGCGAGCAGCAGCCGCCAGTTGAAGCTCATCGCGCCGGTGCGAGAGCAGCTGGCCCAGCGGGTGCGTTGGCCGCGGATCGTCAGCCGCGTGTAGGAGTTGGCGGTGAGCTCGCAGGCGCGGTCCAGCCGCGGGGCGATCTCGCGCCGGGCGGCTCGACGGTACCAGCGCTCGAGCGCGGCCCGGCGCTCGGCCCCGGTCGGGACCAGCAACTCGCCGCCGCGGCGGTGCACCCGGGTCCGGCCGGGGTCGGGCACCAGCGCCAGCGCCTCGTCCAGGTACGGCACCGTCTGACCGCGGGCCGCCACCGCGGCGCGCGTTCGCTCGAGCTCGTCCAGGCGGCGCTCGATCCACGGCCGCAACTCGCGGATCGCCGTCGCGGCCTCGTGCTCGGGCGCGCGGCGCGGGAGCACGACCTCGACCCCGCGGGCCTCATCGACGATCACGCGCACGCGCCGGGCCCGGGGCGAACGCCGTACGCTGTAGGCGATGTCGCCCGTTTTCACGACGCGACAGGGTACGGTCTCAGGCCGACGATGCCCCGATTTGCCGAGCCGACCGAGCCGCTCTTCGACGACCGGGTGTCGCTGCGCCTGTCGGCCGAGCGCGACATCCCCGAGATCCTCATCGCCTACCAGGACGACCCCCGGCTGCACCTCGATATGGGCGAGCGGCGGCCGCCCAGCGGCGCCGAGCTGGGACGGCGCGAGGAGCGCGCGGCGGCCGAGCGCGCGGCCGGCACCTTCCTGTCGCTGACCGTGGTCGAGCCCGGATCCGACGTCTGCGTCGGCCAGATCTACGTCCACGATCTGGACTGGGTCAACGCCCGCGCCGAGCTCGGCATGTGGCTGGCGCCCCAGGCGCGCGGCCGCGGCGCGTCCGGGCGCGCGCTGCGGCTGGCCTCCGAGTGGCTGCTGCGAAGCTGCGCGCTCGAGCGCCTGGAGATTCTGCCCGAGCCCGACAACCAGGCGATGATCGGCGCGGCGCGAGCGGCGGGCTACCGCGACGAGGGCGTGCTGCGCGGGTATCGGCGCGAGCGCGATGGGCGCGTCGATGTCGCGATCATGTCGCTGCTGCCCGCCGACCTGGGTAGCTGAGCAACGATGCGCTACTGGCGCGTGACGCTTCCGCCGGGAGTCAGACCGCCGTTCGAGGTCTATGTCAACGGCGTGCCCCAGGAGCTGGGCACGGACTACCGCGTGGCCGCCGGAGAGCTGCAGTTCGAGCGCGAGCTCGTCAGCGGCAAGCTCGGCCTGTGGGCCTGGTTTCTCGGCTTCTGGGGGATCGGCACCTACAAGCGCAACGACGAGGTGGACGTCCGCTACGAGCTCGACGGCCGCCCGACGGTCGCCCACGCGCTGGCGATCATCCCGCCGTCCGAACCACCCCGCGCCTGACCCACGGGCGCAGCAGCCGCAGCGCGGCCAGGATCGCACGGGTCGCGGGGGAGCGGTTGAGCGTGTAGAAGTGGATTCCGGGGGCGCCGCGCGCGAGCAGCTCGGCGGCCTGGAGCGTGGCGTAGGAGACCCCGAGTTGGAGCACGGCGTCGGGGTCCTCGGACCGGAGCTCGAGCTGCTCGAGGAACGAGTCCGGGATCGTCGCTTCGCACATGCCGGTGATCGTCTTGATCTGGCCGACGTTGGTGACGGGCATGATTCCCGGGATGATCGGCGCGTCGATCCCGGCTGCGCGCGCCTCCTCGACGAACCGGAAGTATGTCCCGTTGTCAAAGAACAGGTTGGTGATCAGGAACGAGACGCCGGCATCGAGCTTGTGGCGCAGGAATCGCAGGTCGTGGGCCATGTCCGGCGACTGCGGGTGCACCTCGGGGAAGCACGCCGCGCCGATCGCGAACGGATAGTCGGCCGCGATCAGCTGCGCAAGCTCGGTCGAGTAATGCAGTCCGCCCGGGTGGGGCCGCCACTCGGTCTCGCCCCGGGGAGGGTCACCGCGAAGCGCGAGCACGTTGTCGATCCCGCCGTCGGCGATCCGGTCCAGCACCTCGTGGAGCTCATCCCGGGTGGCCCCGACGCAGGTTAGGTGCGACATCGCCTCGATCCCGAGGTCCTGCTTGATCCACCTGGTCAGCTCGACGGTCCGCGCCCGCGTGGAGCCGCCGGCCCCGTAGGTCACCGAGACGAAGTCGGGCTCCAGCTGCGCGAGCGTCTGTAGCGCGGTGCGCAGGTTGCGCTCGCCCTCGTCGGTCTTGGGCGGGAAGAACTCGAACGAGAAGACGGGCTCTTCGGCTGTGGCAAGGATCTCGTCGATTCGCACGCGGAGCGCAATCTACCAACCTTGACATAGATGTGTCAAGGTTGTCCGCGTCGGGCGGCGCTCCACCGCTCGACCCCGTCCCGTGTCTCCCGCGACGCGCGCGCCTGCCCCTCCAGATGTCTCAGGTACGCAAGTGTCTGGGCCAGCAGCCACGAGCCGTTGTACTCGGTCAGCGGCTCGCCGTACACGCTGGGGCTGATCTCCACGGCAGTCTGCGGTGCCTCGGCCAGCGCCGTGGCGACGGCGGCGAGGCGCTGGGCGACGAGCTTGCGGTTGCCCTCGATGTGCCCTGGGACGTCGACGAACGGCTTGCCGTGACCGGACAGGCACAGCCGGGCGCCGAGGTCCGCGGTCAAGTCGAGCGAGCTGAGGAACTCGCCGATCGGGTCCGGGGTCCAGCCGTAGTCGAAGTACAGCGAAATCCGTCCGAGCAGGTGGTCGCCGGAAATCAGCAGCCGGCGCTCGGGCTGGTACAAGCAGACGTGCGACGGCGCGTGCCCGGGCGTCTCGTAGACGGTCCAGACCCCGAGGTCGGTCTCGATCTCGACCCCGTTGACGAGCGGCCGGTCGGGCTCGATCGCGCGCGCAACCCCCGACGGGATCTCACGGGCCCGCTCGGCGTAACGGGCCAGCGCGGCGTCCGAGACCCCGCTCTGGCGGGCGACCTCGATCCTGCGGGCCAGCGCCTGGGCCGGATCGCCCGCCGCGGCGGTGGCGTGCCCGTGGTTGGGGTGCATCCACAGCTCGCATCCGGCCCGCTCGCAGATCGGCGCCGCCTGGCCCCAGTGGTCGGAATGAGCGTGCGTGCAGGCCAGCAGCCGCACGTCCTCGACCTGGAGCCTGACCTGGTCCATCGCGCGCTCGAGCTGCGCCATCGACCCCGGCTCGTGCATGCCGGTGTCAACCAGCACCACGCCCGAGCCGGCGGCGATCGCCCAGGCATTGCAGTGCGGCACGCCGGACCAGGGCAGCGGCAGCCGCAGCCGCCACAGACCCGGGATCACTCGCTCGCCCCTACCGAGTTCGCGCCGCGCACGGGTGTGGCCTGCGCCGCCCGCGCTCATCGTCTCCCACCCTCGCGTCTCACGGGGCCGCACGATATTGGCGCTGCGTAGACTGCGGCGCTGTGACGAGCTCGACCGACAACGTCGCCAGGCGCTACTTCGAGGCGCTCGGCGCGCATGACCTCGACGCTGCCGTGGGCTGCTGGCGGCCGGGCGGCGTCGACCGGCTCGTGGGATCCCAGGACCTGGTCGCGCCCGAGGGCATCCGCACGTACTTCTCGGAGCTGTTCGCGGCGTTTCCGGACTTCTCGTTCGAGATCCTGCAGGAGCTCGTCGACGTTCCCCACACCACGGTCCGCTGGCGTGCGCGTGCCACGTTTGCCGGGCCCGGCCGGTTCCAGGGCATCGCGCCCAACGGCGCGCGGATGCAGATCGAGGGCTGCGACGTCGTCACCGCCGCCGACGGCCTGATCGACCACCTCGACGCGTACATGGACAGCGGCGAGATCGCTCGTCAGCTCGGCCTGCTGCCGCCGCTGGAATCCAAGGCGCAGGCGCGCCTGACCAAGCTCGCCAACGCCCGCATCAAGGCGCAGAACTTCGTCCACGGCAGCGCGCCCGAGCGGATCGCCGACGGCGTCTGGATCGTCCGCGGCGGCTTCCCACAGAGGACGATGAACGTCTACCTGCTCGAGGACGAGGGCGGGCTGACGCTGTACGACGCGGGCATCTCGGACATGACAGTCGCGCTGGCGGCCGCGGCCGCCCGGCTCGGTGGGATCAAGCGGATCGTGCTCGGCCACGCCGACGCCGGGCACCGCGGGGCCGCGCCGGGACTCGACGCTCCCGTCTACTGCCACCCGGCCGACCGCCAGGCGGCCGAATCGAGCGAGACGTTCCGCCCGTACTGGGACCTCTCGAAGCTCGGACCGCACGGCCGGCTGTTGCTGGGGAGGCTGCTGCCCGTCTGGGACGGCGGCGCCGTCCAGATCGAGGGCACGGTCCAGGAGGGCGAGCAGGTCGCCGGCTTCAAGGTGATCGATCTGCCCGGCCACGCGCCCGGCCTGATCGGCCTGTATCGAGAGTCAGATCGGCTGGCGCTCGTCTCCGATCTGATCTACACGCTGGATCCGCAGACCGGGATCAAGGGGCGTGCGCGGCTGCCGCACCCGGCGTTCGACAGCGACCGCGCGCAGGCGCGCGCGTCGATCCGCAAGCTCGCCGCGATCTCGCCGTCGGTCGCATGGTCCGGCCACGCCGACCCGGTCCGGGGCGACGTGAGCGCTCAGCTCGAGAGCGCCGCCGCAACTCCGGTTTAGGTGTTCCCGTGAGGAACCACTGAGCCTTGGGACGCCGCAGCCGTCAGCGCGCGGCGGAGAGCAAGCTCGCCGCGCCTACCACCGACTACCGCGACGCCGACGGCAACGTGCTGGTGCTGCGCGGATCGCTGACCCCTGCATCGCGGCGCCAGTACGCCGAGGTGCTGCACGGCGGCAACGAGCGCGAGGACGCCTGGCAGCGGGCCGTCGAGCTGCTGTTCGAGCGGCTTGCGGTCTCGTGGACGATCACCGGGATCGAGACCACCCGGCAGCAGGAGCTGCTGGCGCGCTATCGCGTGGCCACGCAGGACGAGCGCCGGTTCGTGCGCGACGCGCTGCGCGAGCACGTGACCGAGAAATTCCCGGAGCTCGAGTTGCCATGAGGCCGGACCCGGACGCGTTCGCGGCGCTGCTATGTGACTGGTGCGTGAGCGTGGGCGAGCGCGACCAGGTGATCGTGGCCACGACGATACCGGCGATGCCGCTGGCGCAGTCGCTGCACACGGCGATCCTCGAGCGCGGCGGCTGGCCGCTGATCCGCCTGAGCCCCGACGCGGTGTCGTCGAGCTTCTACCGCAACGCCCGCGACCTGCAGCTCGACGAGTTCGCGCCGCTGGAGCTGACCGAGGCGCAGCAGGCCGACGCGTTCATCACGATCCTGGCCCCCACCAACACGCGCGCGCTGGCCGGCGCGGATCCCGCGCGGATCGCGCGTGCCGCCCGAGCCCGGCGGCCGATCCAGGAGGCGCGCCTGGCGTCGCGGTGGTGCGGAACCCTGTGGCCGACCCCGGCTGGCGCTCAGGACGCGCGTATGTCCGACGACGACTACGCGGGGTTCGTGACGCGGGCGCTGTTCCTCGACCGCCCCGAGCCGATCGAGGCGTGGCGGCAGCTGAGCGCGTCGCAGGCGGCGCTGACGGAGCGGCTCGCCGCGGGCCGCGAGATCCGGATCGAGGCCGTTGGCACCGACCTGCGCCTGCGGGTCGATGGCCGCACCTGGATCAACTCCGACGGCAAGCACAACATGCCCAGCGGCGAGGTCTTCACCGGACCGATCGAGGACTCCGCCGAGGGCACGATCCGGTTCACGGTGCCGTCGAGCCCGCGCGGCGTGGAGGTCGCCGACGTGTCGCTGACGTTCGCAGGCGGACGGGTGGTCCAGGCGCGGGCGCAGCGCGGCGACCGCTACCTGCAGGCGGCGCTCGAGACCGACGTCGGCGCGCGCTACCTCGGCGAGCTCGGGATCGGCACCAACGCCGGCATCGACCGGGCCACCGGCTCGATCCTGCTCGACGAGAAGATGGCGGGGACGGTGCACCTCGCGCTCGGTAGGTCGTATCCCGAGACCGGCGGCAGCAACGACTCAGCGCTTCACTGGGACATGATCTGCGACCTCCGCGATGGAGGACGGCTGACCGTCGACGGCGAGCAGATCTTCCTCACCTCGAGCTAACGCCCGCCGCCAGATCGCCCGCTACCTTGAGCTTCATGCGCCGAACCAAGATCGTTGCCACGATCGGCCCCACATCCCAGGATCCGGACACGCTGCGGCGGATGGTCGAGGCCGGGATGGACGTCGCCCGGTTGAACTTCTCCCACGGCAACCGCGAGATCCATGCCGAGAACGCCGAGCGCGTGCGGGCGGCGGCGAGTGCGGCCGGGCGCCAGGTGGCGATCCTCCAGGACCTGCCCGGGCCGAAGATCCGGATCGGCGCGCTCGAGGACGACATCGCGGAGCTCAAGCCCGGCGAGAAGCTGCTGCTGTACTGCGGGTCTGACGCGGTCGGCAACGGCGAGGCGATGTCAGTCTCCTGGGGCGGTCTATCGCGCGCGGTCGACCCCGACGACGTCGTCTACCTCGCCGACGGAGCGATCCGCCTGCGCGTGACCGACGTGCGCGATGGCGACGGCGACGTCATCGAGACCGCCGTCGAGATCGGCGGCTCAGTGGCCTCTCGCCAGGGTCTCAACATCCCGGGCTCCACCCGCGGCCTGCCCGCGGTCCCCGAGGAGGACCTCGACATGCTGCGCTTCGGCGAGTCGATCGGCGTCGACCTTGTGGCGCTGTCGTTCGTGCGCACAGCCGAGGACGTCACCAGCGTGCGCAAGCACACCCGGCTGCCGCTGATCGCCAAGATCGAAAAGCCGCAAGCGGTGGACTCCGCCGAGGACATCATCCGGGCGGCCGACTGCGTGATGGTCGCCCGCGGCGATCTCGGGATCGAGCTCCCGATCGAGGACGTGCCGATCGTCCAGAAGCAGTTGCTGCGGGTCGCCGGGCGGCTGGCCCGTCCCTCGATCACCGCGACGCAGATGCTCGACTCGATGGTCGCCTCCTCGCGGCCGACCCGGGCCGAGGTCGCCGACGTCGCCAATGCGATCCTCGACGGCACCGACGCGGTGATGCTCTCGCAGGAGACCGCGGTGGGCAACTACCCGGTCGAGGCGGTCGAGATGATGGCGTCGATCGCCGAGCGCACCGAGCACTCGCTCCCGTACCGGACCTGGAACGAGGAGCGCGTCCGCCGCGACGCCCGCGACCCCGCCTACACGGTCGCCTACAGCGCCTGCGCTGCCGTGCGCGATCTGCACCTCGCCGCGCTGGTCGTCCCGACGCTGTCGGGCCGGTCGGCCCGATTGATCTCGGCCCACCGCCCGCAGGTGCCGATCTACGCGCTGTCTCCCGGCAAGGAGACGGTGCGCCGCTGCAGCCTGATGTGGGGAGTCGAGGCGGCGTCGATGCGGCGCCACGAGATCACCGAGGCGCTGATCGCCGACTCGGCCCGCCGGGTGGTCGAGCTCGGCTGGGTCAAGCCGGGCGAGCGGATCGGGATCACCGCCGGGCTCCCCAGCGGGCTGCCCGGCACCACCAGCCTGTTCCAGATCCAGCGGGTCTGAGCGCCCGCAGCGCCGCGGTTTGAAGCCGACGGCGGTGCAATGTACATTGCATGCAGTTCCGGGACCCGGGGTTGCGGTGCGGAGCTGGCAGGGTGCGCGACCGTAGCACCACGGCCGCGCGCCGTGGTGAATGATCGGCGGTGGCCGCCGTCGGGTGCGGTGGTCAGGCCGCCGCGCGGCCGAAGAACGCCGCCTCTTCCCTCCCCAGCTCGGTCGGGGGAGCGTCGCCGTAGAACCACTCCCGCGCGATCCGGTGGAAGTTGCCGCGGGCATGCAGCTGCGCCAGCACCGCCAGCGTCAGCACCTCCATCCGCCGGCCGAAGATGTGGTCGGGCGGGGCTGACTCGTGGCGGAGCTGCCCGAAGTACTCCGAGCGGGGGTCGCTCATGTCGATCAGCACCTGCGTGGCGTACTCGGGGGTCAGCTCGATCTCCTCGTCGACCGTGTACCACGAGGTGGCGGCGCGGAAGTGCTCGAGCACGCGGTCGGGCTTGAACTTCTCGGGCTCGGGGAAAAAGCCGACTTCGGTGCCGAGTCGCATGATCGTGTCGGTGTCGCCGTCGACGATCGCCCGCGCGACCGCGATCTCCAGCTCGACGGCGCCGGCCGGCATCCGCTTGAACAACCCGAAGTCGAAGAACGCCATGCGGCCGTCGCCGAGCAGCATCGAGTTACCGGGGTGCGGATCCCCGGAGAACTGGTGCAGCCGATACAGGCACCCGAAATAGAAGCGGAACAGGATCTCGCCGATCCGGTCGCGGTCCTCCTGGGAGTAGCCCTTGAGCTCCTCGAAGCCCGTGCCCTCGACGTACTCGCTCACCAGCACCCGCTCGCGCGACAGCGACGTCACCACCGACGGCACGACGATGAACGGGTGCCCGCGGAAGATACGCGCCAGCGCCCGCTGGTTCTGGGCCTCGAGCTCGTAGTCGAGCTCCTCCTGGATGCGCTCGGAGATCTCGCGGCCGATCGCCTGCGAGTCCATCCCCGGGGCGATCCGCTTGGCCAGTCGCAGGATCAACCCGAGGTTCTGCATGTCCGAGCGCACCGCGGCGGCGACGCCCGGGTATTGGACCTTGACTGCCACCCGTCGCCCGTCGTGGAGCTTGGCGCGGTACACCTGGCCGATCGAGGCGGCCGCGATCGGCTCCTCATCGAAGGACTCGAACACCTCGTCGAGTGGGTCCTCGAGCTCCTCCTCGATCACCTTGCGCATCTCCTTGAAGGTGACCGTGGGAGCTGCGTCGCGCAGCGCCGCCAGCTTCTCCTGGAACTCCTCGCGGTATTCCTCCGGGACCAGGCCGACGTCGAGGAACGACATCACCTGGCCAACCTTCATCGCCGCGCCCTTCATCGTCCCCAGTGCGGTCACGATCTGCTCGGCGGCCTCGACGTGGCGGCGCTCCAGCGCCGCGTTGCGGCCCTCCTTGGAGCGCGTCACGTTTGCCGCGCGGGTCCCCGCCTGACGGATCGCCTGTCCTGCCGCAAGCCCCCCGATCTTGGCCGTTCGCCCCACGCGCGAAGTGGGGATGTTGTCTTTAGACACCGCTACCGGACGATAGCCAGGTCAGGAGCCGGCATCCGTGTCCGAACCCCGCTGCACCCGCGATCCGGGGACGATGTCGTCGGACCCGTCGGGCCAGCGCACCCACGCCTTGTAGCCGCCGTCGTAGTCGTCGCCGAGCAGGATCAGCGTCGCCGGCTCGCCGAGCGCGGTGCAGGGCTCGTCGCCCTCCGCGTCGACGCCGCGCCAGATGCGGACGAACCGGTTGTTCTCGAGCTCGTCGGCGACGGTCGTTGGGTCGGTGTGCCCAGGGTGGATGCGGGTGGCCGGCGGGAGCGCCAGCAGCTTGTCCATGATCGACGTGCGCAGGTCGTCGATCGTCGTGTGGCCGGGCGCGCGGACGCCTCCGACTGAGCCCTTGAACAGCGTGTCGCCGGTGAACACATCCGAGCCGTTGACCAGCAGCGACAGCATCCCGTCGGTGTGCCCCGGCGTGTGGATCGGCTCGATCTCGAGCGCGCCGCTGGTGATCGTCTCGCCGGGCTCCATCGTGCCGGTGACCCCGTCGACCCGGTCGCGCTCGAGCGGGTGGATCAGCACCGGCGCGTCGGGGTAGCTGCGCGCCACGTCGGACAGGTCCGCCACGTGGTCGTGGTGGTGGTGCGTGAGCAGCACATGGGTGAGCGTGAACTGGCCTCGGCTGATGAACTCGAGCAGCGGATCGATCGGCCCGCCGGCGTCGATCAGCACCGCATGACCGCCGGGCTCGTCCGCGACCACATACGTGTTCGACAACCACTGGTCGTTCATCGAACGCTCGACGATCACAGTCGAGAGCGTATCCTCTTTCGCCAATGTCTCTGATTCACACCTGCTACCGGATCTTCGAGATCGACCGTTCGGTCGCGTTCTATGAGGCCCTGGGATTCGAGGAGAAGGGCCGCATCCCGATTCGTGGGGAGGCGATCAACGTGTTCATGGGCCTCCCCGACGACGGCGCCGAGCCGCGACTCGAGCTGACCTACAACATTGGCCAGGACGAGGCCTATGACGTCGGCACCGGCTACGGCCACATCGCGATCACGACGGCGGATCTCGATTCGACCCTGTCTGCCCTGTCTGACCAGGGGATCGAGCCCGAGCGTCCGCCGTACACGATCCGCGATGGCGGCTCGCGCCTGTGCTTCGTCCGCGACCCCGACGGGTATCGGGTCGAGCTGATCGAGCGAGGCTAAGTGCACTAGAGGATGGCGTCGACGAGCAAGATCGGCTATCTGCTGGAGCGCCTCTCCCAGGGAGTGGCGGCTCACGACCGCGAGAACCCCGACCACAACACCTGGGGGATCGGGATGGCGTACTTCGACATCGAGCGGCTGGGGCTCGAGGATGGCGAGGAAATCCTCCCCGGAATCGTGCTCCAGGCCGACGGCGGGATGTCCGGCCAGTTCAGGATCCTGTGCGACGGCGACCACGGACAGGAGGCGACCGAAGAGGAGGAAGAGCTGATCGAGGCCGTGTCCTCCGAGGAGATCGCCGAGCCCGTCGAGGCGCCAGGTCCGGGGCCGGCTCCGAAGATCACCCCCCCGTTCTGATCCGCGCGATCTGATCATCGCGTCGGGACTGCGATCCCGGCGCGCTGAGCGATCTGCTCGGTGAGCCGCTCGATCGTGGGGCAGGCCAGCCCGTGGCGGTCGCCGGCGCGCAGCACCGATCCGGGGATCGCGTCCAGCTCCGGCTCGCGCCCGGCCGCGATGTCGCGTCGCATCGACGATCCCAGCCCGGCGTGCGCGGCGTCGAGCTCGGCCAGCAGGTCGGCCCCGTCGATCCGCGCCCCGTCGGCGTTGGCCACGGCGGCCGTCTCGGAGATGCAGGCCTCGAGCTGCGGCCGCCACTCCGGAGCCGATCGGATCAAGCCGATCGGGCGGTCGGCCGCGCTGGTCGTGCACGCCAGGGCGTTAAGCCGTACCAGCTTTGACCACAGGATCTGCGCCTCGCTGTCGCCCACGTGTGCGGAGATGCCCGCCATTCGCAGCGTGACCGCGAGCCAGTGCACCGCGTCGGCCAGTGCCGGGTCGTCGGCGGCGAACTCGACCCGGACCGCCGGGCTCGACTGCAGCACGGCGGCGATCCGGGGCCGGTCTGACTCGATCCGGATCGTGCCCGCCGCCACCCGCCGAGCGCCGAATCGCTCGCGCAGCACCGCCATATGGTCCAGGCCGTTGAGCAGCGGCACGACTACGTCGGGACTGGCCTCGATCCGGCCCAACGCAGCGTCCAGGCCGGTCGCCTTGGTCGCCACGATCAGCATCTCGACCGGCTCGGCGAGCGCCGCCGTCGCTCGCGGCTGCGCCTTGAAGTCGCCGAGCAGCGCGCTCGACACGTCGATCCCTCGGCGGTCGATCTCCTCGGCCGTGGACTCCCGGGCGACGACCGTGACGTCCTCGCCGGCGCGGGCCAGCGCGGCGGCCACGAAGCCACCGACTCCTCCTGGGCCGAGAACCGCGATCCGGGTCATGTGCGCCATTCATACTGCACGGTCGTGACCGAGCCGTCTCACTTCGCGGTCGTGCGCGAGCGCGGACCTAGCTGGGATCACTTGCGGCCGTTGGAGCAGCAGCAGGGCTGGGAGGAGCACGCGCGGTTTATGAACGGGCTCGCGCGCCAGGGATTCATCCGGCTGGGCGGGCCGCTCGACGACGGGCGGGTGCTGCTGATCTGCCAGGCCAGCGACGAGCAGGAGGTCCGGACGCGCCTGTCGGCGGACCCCTGGCCGACGCGGATGCTGGCGATCGCGAGCGTGCGCCGGTGGACGATCCTGCTCGAGGAGCGACACTAGTGTCCCGTTTGGGAAGACACTAGTGACGTATTCGATCGTCGCCCGCGATCCCCGTACGGGCCAGCTCGGCGTAGCCGTCCAGTCGCATTGGTTCGCGGTCGGCCCGAGCGTGCCGTGGGCGCGCCCCGGCGTCGGCGCGATCGCGACCCAGGCCAATATCGAGGTCAGCTACGGGCCGCGGGCGCTCGAGCTCTTGCAGGCGGGCGGCGCAGCCCCCGACGTGCTCGCGCGGCTGCTGTCCGCGGACCCGGGCGCCGCCGGCCGTCAGGTGGCGATCGTCGACGCGGCCGGGCGCGTCGCGGCGCATACCGGCTCTGCCTGCATCCCGCTCGCCGGTCACGTCACCGGCGACGAGGTCTCCTGCCAGGCGAACATCATGGCCGGAGACGAAGTCTGGCCGGCGATGCTCGACGCGTTCGCCGCCACCGACGGGCCGCTGACGCCGCGCTTGCTCGACGCGCTCGATGCGGCCGAGGCCGCGGGAGGCGACATCCGCGGGCGCCAGTCGGCGGCGGTCCTGGTGGTGCCGGCCACGGGCGACTGGTGGGAGACGGTGATCTCCCTGCACGTCGAGGATCATCCGGAGCCGGTCACCGAGCTCCGCCGGCTGGTCGCGCTCGACGGTGCTTACACGCTCGCAAGCGAGGCCGACGAGCTCGTCAACGAGGGCCGTCACGACGAGGCGGCGCGCCTGTACGAGCAGGCGCGCGAGCTGGCTCCCGACTGCCACGAGCTGCGGTTCTGGGCCGGGCTCGGGGCGGCTCAGTCCGGCGATCTCGAGCGCGGCGTCGCCGACGTGCGTCAGGCGATCGCCGTGCAGCTGGAGGCCACTGCTCGAGCGGCTGTCCGCCGACGTGGCCCCCTCGGCGCCGGCCGTGCTGGCGCGGCTGCGGGCCGACGGGTGAGCCGCCGCCGCGGCGCCGAGCGGTCACAGCTTCAGCGTGAGCAGTTCCTCGCCGCCGCGCACCTCGCCGGTCGGCTCGAAGCCCAGTCTGTAGCGCTCTGGGCGCCCGCGGTGGGAATCGCGGCGCGGACGGTCCGGAAGTTCGAGCGCTACGGTTCCGCGCCAGTGGCCGTCCCCGCAAACTAGTGTCCCGTTTGGAAAGTTCGCGTGCATTCGAGGCACCCCTGGCGGCGCTTGGCTTCGTCCCGCCACCGGCTTCGCCGGCGGCGCCGGCCTCGCGTAGCTCCGCTACGCCACGGCTCCTGCGTCCTCGCCAAGCATCCACCAGTGGCACCTCTCGGTGCCCACGAACTTTCCAAACGCGACACTAGATGCCGGTCGAGATCTGCCAGGTCAGAGGACCGCGCGATCTGCGCCAGTTCGTCGCGCTCCCCTATCGATTGCACCCGGGAACGCCGTGGATCCCGCCGCTGAAGCTCGAGCGCTACCTGTTTCTGCTGCAGCCGTTCAACGCGTACTTCCGCCACGGCGCGGCCGCCTACTTCCTGGCTCGCCGTGAGGGCCGCGTCGTCGGCCGGATCTCTGCGCAGGTCGACCACGCCTACAACGAGTTCCACTCAAACCGCTGGGGGATGTTCGGGTTCCTGGAGTTCGAGGACGACCAGGAGGTGCTCGACGCGCTGCTCGCCGCCGCCGAGGCATGGCTGCGCCGGCGTGGGTGCGACCGGATGGTCGGGCCGATGGACTTCCAGCTCAACGACGAGTCCGGCGTGCTGTTCGAAGGCTTCGAGCTCGAGCCGCTGATTCGCCAGCCCTGGCACCCGCTCTACTACCACCAGCGCTGTGAGCAGGCCGGGCTGACCAAGGCGATGGACCTGTTCAGCTACGCGCTGGATATCGGCAACCGACAGAAGATGCTGCCGGTGATCCCCGAGTTCGCCGAGCAGGCCCGCACCCGCCACGGCATCCGGATCCGCAAGATGACGCGGCGACGCCTCCGCGCGGACCTCGACGAGTTCGCCAAGGTCTACAACGCCGCCTGGTCGCGCAACTGGGGTTTTGTCCCGTACTCCGAGGAGGATCTCGACGAGGTCTGGCTCAACTACCAGCTGGTGTTCGACGGCGACTGGTTCATGATCGCCGAGAACGACACCGAGACGGTGGCGGCGGCGATCACGATCCCCGACATCAACCAGGTGCTCAAGAAGATGAAAGGGCGGCTGCTGCCGCTCGGCTGGTGGTACTACCTGAACAAGTACAAGCTGATCGACCGCCTGCGGGTTGGCTTTCTGGGCGTGCTCCCCGAGTACCAGCACACGGGCGTCGCCGCCGAGCTGTACATGGAGCACTTCGCGGTCGCCGAGCGCACCCATCGCACGTACGGCGAGGCCGGCTGGATCCTCGAATCCAACCGCGGCATGAACCGCGGGCTGCAGGCGATGGGCGGGGAGATCTGCAAGCGCTACCGCGTCTACGAGCGGGTGCTCGAGACGAATCACTAGTGGTCGCGGTCGCGGTGCTCCTCGCGCAGATCGCGCAGGAACTTCGCCAGCTCCGCGCCGGCGTCATCGAAGATCTTCGAGAAGCTGTCGTCTGTCTCGATGTGGCCGAGCTCCTCGTCGGTCGGGCGCTTGCGCTCCTCCGCCGCGGCGGCGGCCTCCTCTGCCGCCCGCCGGGCCCGCTCGCGCGCGGCGTGGGCGTCGCGCAGCTCGCTCTCGAGCTTCGCCAGCCGGGCGTCGAGGTCGGGGTCGGCGGCGGTCCGCGGCGGGGGCGTCCCCGAAGCCGGGGTCTGGGTCCTCGGGGGCGGTCCTGCGGCCCGGAGCTCGCGGACCCTCGCGTAGGCCTCCTGGACTTCCTCGAAGCGCCGCGCCGACTCGGCTGAGCCACCGTTGTGGTCGGGATGGTGCTTCAGCACCAGCCGACGGTAGGCGGCGCGCACATCGGTGTCGGTCGCACCAGGGTCGACGCCGAGCACATGGTAAGGATCGCGGGCCTGCTGCGGCATGGGCACAGAGTAGTTGGACGGCCGGCTCAGCCGGCCAGCTCGGCGATCACGACGTGGTGGCCGAGGCGGAGCTCGTCGAGATCAGCACGCCGGGATTCAACGCGCCGGCCGGATCGACCGCGCGCTTGGCCGCTCGCAGCGCCTCCGCGAACGCGTCCGGGCGCTGCCGGTCGTACCACGGGCGGTGGTCGCGGCCGACGGCGTGGTGGTGGGTGATCGTGCCGCCGCCGGCGATCACAGCGTCAGCGGCCGCGCGCTTGATCTCGGCCCACTGCTCGAGCTCGTATCCGCGTCGGGCGGGAGCGAGCACGGTGTAGTAGGGCGCGGGCCCGTCGGGGTACACGTGCGTGAACCGGCAGCTGACCCTGCCCCGCCCGCAGGCGCGCTGCACGGCCTCGGCCGTGCGCTGCATCACCGCCGCGTGGAACGCCGGAAAGCGCTCCCAGGTGATTGCGGTCTCGAACGTCTCCGACAGCACGCCGACCGCGATCAGCGTGTCGCGCAGGTAGGGCGCCCGCAAGAAGGTCTCGCGCCAGCTGGCCACGGCGTCGCCGTCCCGCGGCGCCCGGCGCTCCCACGATCCCCCGTGGTCGCTGCAACACTGCAGCGCGATCGACAGCCACGGGTCGACGTCGTGGTCGGCCGCCTCGAAGCCGAGCACGAGCAGCGCCGCCGACCCGTCGCCGGCGCCGGTGAGCGCGGCCTCGGCCGGGTCGATCAGCCGGCAGTTGGCGGGGTGCAGGCCCGACTGCGACAGTGCCCGCACCGCCCCGGCGCCGGTCTCGAAGTCGGCGAAGTGCACCGCGGCCGACGCACGGTGGCGGGGGCGGGGGCGGACTCGCATCCATGCCTCGGTGATCACCCCCAGCGTGCCCTCCGAGCCGAGCAGCATCCGGTCGGGCGACACCCCGGCTCCCGAGCTCGGAAGCCTCCGCGACTCCCAGTCGCCGATCGGCGTCAGCGCTCTGATCGACTCGACCAGGTCGTCGATGTGCGTGTACAGGGTCGTGAAGTGCCCGCCGGCGCGGGTCGCGATCCATCCGCCCAGCGTCGAGAACTGAAACGACTGCGGAAAGTGGCGCAGCGTGAGCCCGTGCTCGCCGAGCTGCGACTCCAGCCGCGGCCCGGTCGCGCCGGCCTGGATCCGCGCGGACAGCGATACGCGGTCGACCTCGAGCACGCGGTCCAGCGCCTTGAGGTCGATCGAGACGACGCCGGCGTGGTTGTCGCGGCGGACCGGCCCGACGCCGCCGACGACGCTCGTGCCCCCGCCGAACGGGATCACCGCCGCGTCTGCCGACAGAGCCCAGTCGAGCACCGTCCGGAGCTCGAGCTCGTCGCGGGGATGGGCGACCACGTCCGGCGGGCCTTCGAACTCACCGCGAAACGCGCGGACGACGTCGCCGTAAGAGCGACCGTAGGTGTGCAGCGCGCGGTCGTGGTCGTCGGTGGCGCAGATTGGCTCCAGTGCCGGGGGTGGGCGCAGGCGCGGGGCACGTAGCTCGATATCGGCCAGCGCAACCGGGCGCTCGGGCTCGGTGGCGCCGAAGCCGAGGTGGGCGACGATTCCCGCGGCCGCCGCGCGCAGCTCGTCGGGCGAGGACTGCTCGTCCTCATAGCCCCACCCCCAGTGCTTCAGGCGTCGTGCCACTAATGGCCGTCCACTAACCGGTGAGTCTATGGGCCTCGCTACGGTGTAGCCGTGTCTACCGCTGCAGGCATCCTCGCGCGCGGCCCCTGGGATCCCGATCAGATCGAGGTCCGCTGGCAGGAGGACCCGTTCGAGCCCGCGGCCGATGCAACCGAGGCGGCCGACAGGGCGCTGCACGCGCTGCGCGAGCGCGGGTCTCCCAGCCACGACGGCCTGGCCGCCCGGCTCGTCGACTACGGGGTCAACGGCGGCGGGCTGACGCTCGACCTGCAGCCAGCCCGCTGGGCGCTGCGCCTGGTCCCGGAGTTCGCCGCCCGGGCGCTGTCGGTGCTGTGCGTGGTACGCGCCGCCGACGGGTCGTGGCTGGCCGGCCGCCGCGCTGGCTGGCTGGCGTCGTGGGCTGGCCGCTGGGCGCTCGGCGCCGCCGGCTCGGTCGAGGTCGACGAGAACCCGACGCACGCGATGCGTCGCGAGCTCGCCGAGGAGTGGTCGGTGCAGGCGGAGCGGATCCGGATCGAGGCGCTCGTGGTGCTCCCTAGCGAGGTGGCGATGCTGGTCGGACAGGCGTGGCTGGCCGACGGGGCCACGGTCAGCCCCGACCACGAGCACGACGCGTACGCCTGGTGGCCCGCCGACATCGAGCAGTGGCCCGAGGAGGGCGACGAGCCCCTTCGCCGCGTGGCCAAGCTGCTCTCGCAGGCATGAACGCCGCAGGGTTTCGCCGCGTCGTCACGTTCCGCCGGCTGGAGATCGTCTCGTTCACGCACTCCGGCGTGTACCTGGCGCTGCTGGTCTGCGCGTTCGGGCTGAACTCGCCGCAGCCCGAGACGTTTATCCTCGGCCTCGCCCACGGCCTGATGTGGATCGGGATGTCGATCGTCTGCCTGGCGGCGGCGCGGGTGCGGATCATCCCGTTCTGGCTCGCGGTCACGGTCGTCGTGCTCGGTGGTCTCGGGCCGTTCGCCGGGTCGATCGGATTCATCGTCGCGCAGCGCCGCCGGGGACACCCGCGAGACACCTCCGGACCGATCGCCACTCGTTACAGTTGAAGTAGTAAATGGCAGCGGTCAGCACCACCGTCGAAGTCGTCATGCCCGAGATGGGGGACTCGGTCGCCGAAGGCACCGTCCTCGAATGGCACAAGCAGGAGGGCGACAGCATCGACGCCGACGAGACGCTCGTCGAGATATCCACCGATAAGGTCGACGCCGAGGTTCCCTCACCGGTCGCCGGCACGATCGTCAAGCTCCACGTCGCCGAGGGCGACACGGTTGCGGTCGGGGGGGTGCTCGCCGAGATTTCGACCAACGGCGGCGGGTCGATCGCTGAGGCCACTCCCGTCTCCGGGGAGTCGCCGCCCACGACCCGCGCGGAGGCCGCCGCGTCGGCGAGCACCGAGGCAGAGGGCGTTGCGGCCACCGAGTCAAGCGCCGGCCAGACGATCGACATCGTCACCCCGGCCGGCGGCGAGTCCGTCACCGAGGGCACGATCCTCGAGTGGTCGGTGAAGGTCGGCGACGCCGTCAAGCAGGGCGACACCGTGGTCGAGCTCTCGACCGACAAGGTCGACATGGAGCTTCCCGCGCCCGCTTCGGGCCAGATCACCGAGATCCTCGCGGAGGAGGGCGACACGGTGACCGTCGGCCAGGTGATCGCGCGGATGAGCTCGACCGTCCAGGATGCTCCGCAGCCGACTAACGGCGTCGCCAGCGCCGCGACCGCCGCCCCGCCGGGCGATGGCGCCTCCGCTGCTTCCGTGGCGGGCGCTCCGACCGCTACTGCGGCCGACGCCGGAAACATTTCCCCGGTCGCGCGACGGATCGCCGCCGAGCAGGGCGTCGACCTGGCCGGCGTCCACGGCAGTGCCCGGGGCGGACGGATCACCAAGGCCGACGTGCTCGCCGCCGCTGGCAACGGCGCGGCCGCCGCGACCCCCTCGACGCCCGCCGCGGCCGAGCGGACCGCTGGCGCCATGCTGATCAAGGGCGGCCAAGCGGTGCTCGCCCGGTACATGGACGAGAGCCGCTCGATCCCGACCGCGACCTCGTTCCGCACACTCCCGGTCGCCGAGCTCGAGCAACGCCGGGCTCAGCTCAAGGAGGCGGGCCGCAGGGTGTCGTTCACCCACCTGATCGCCTACGCGATCGCGCTCGTCGCCACCGAGGACATGGCGGTGATGTCCCACCACTTCGAGGAGATCGACGGCAGGCCGCACCGCATCGACGACGGCGCCTGCAACCTCGGTCTGGCCGTCGACGTCGAGCGCAAGGACGGAAGTCGCACGCTGATGGTCCCGGTGATCCGCGACGCCGGCCGGCTCAGCTTCGAAGAGTTCCTCGACGCCTACAACGCGTTGGTCGAGAAGGCACGCACGAACACGCTCAGCGCCGACGACCTGGTCGGGGCCAACATCTCGCTCACGAACCCGGGCGGGATCGGCACGATCGCCTCGGTGCCGCGGCTGATGACCGGTCAGGGGACGATCATCGCCACGGGCGCGATCGGGTACCCGCCGGGCCTAGGCCGGATCGGCAAGGCGATCGGTGCCGACAAGGTCATGACGATGACCTCCACCTACGACCACCGGATCATCCAGGGCGCCGAGTCGGGCCGCTTCCTGGCGCGGATCGAGGACTACCTACACGGCGAGGACGGCTTCTACGAGCGCGTGTTCGAGTCGCTCGGGGTGACGTTGGCGGCACTGCCCCCGGCGCCCGAGCCGACGGCCACGGCACCTTCGACCGCTGCTTCCGCGACCCCGGCCGCGACTCCCGGCGTCCTCGACGAGCGGCTGCTGGGCGCGATGCAGGCGGCCACGTCGCTGCTGAAGGCGCATCGCACTCACGGGCACCTCGCCGCCAAGCTCGACCCACTCGGCCGCGAGCCCGAGGGCGACCCGGCGCTCGACCCTGAGCCGCTGGGCCTGACTCCGGAAGTGATGGCCAAGATTCCGTCCCACATCCTGAGGATGTATGTCGAGGGCGACACGCTGCTGGATGCGCTGCCGCACCTGCGCGAGACCTATTGCGGCCCGATCGCTTACGAGATCGAGCACATCGCGTCGCACCGCCAGCGGCTGTGGCTGCGCGAGGCGATCGAGTCCAGCCGCTTCCGCCAGCCGCTGGGCGCCGAGGAACAGAACGCGCTGCTGCGCCGGCTGACCGAGGTCGACGCGCTCGAGCGGTTCATGCACAAGGCGTACCTGGGCCAGAAGCAGTTCTCGATCGAGGGCCTGGACATGACGGTGCCGATGCTCGACGAGCTGATCCAGCTATCGGCCGCTCGTGGCGGCCGCGAGGTCGTGATCGGGATGGCCCATCGCGGCCGGCTGAACGTGCTGGCCCACAACCTCGGCCGCCCGTACGGCTCGATCTTCGCCGAGTTCGAGGGCACGTCGACGCTCGAGCCGATCACGACGATCCCGCAGGGCGGCACCGGTGACGTCAAGTACCACCACGGCGCCCAGGGCTCCTACCAGCTCCCGGGCCGCGAGTCGATCATCGTCCGGCTGGAGTCCAACCCGAGCCACCTGGAGTTCGTCGCGCCCGTGGCCGCCGGCGCCACTCGCGCCGCCCAGACCACCCGCCAGGGCCCGCACGCCCACCGCGACACAGACGCCGCGATCCCGATCATCATCCACGGCGACGCGGCGTTCCCGGGGCAGGGCGTGGTCGCGGAAACGTTCAACCTCCAGGCGCTCGACGGCTACACCGTCGGCGGCACGGTCCACGTCATCCAGAACAACCAGGTCGGCTTCACCACCGACCCCGACGACGCCCGCTCGACGACGTGGGCGTCGGATCTGGCCAAGGGCTACGACGTCCCGATCATCCACGTCAACGCCGACAACGTCCAGGCCTGCATCGCCGCCGCGCGGCTCGCGTTCGCGTTCCGCCAGGAGTTCGGCCACGACGTCCTGATCGACCTGATCGGCTACCGCCGGTTCGGCCACAACGAGGCCGACGAGCCCGCCTACACCCAGCCCGAGATGTATCAGGTGATCAAGCAGCACCCGCCCGTACGCGAACTGTTCGCCCGGGAGCTGATCGCCGCCGAGGTGGTCACCGAGGACGAATCCACGGAGATGACCGACCAGGTGTGGGCGGAGCTGACCGAGGAGCACCAGAAACTCAAGCGGCGGATCGAGGACGCCCGCGAGCTCGACCACGCCACCGGCGAGTACCAGCTGGACCGCACGCCCTCGCCCGAGGTCAAGACCGCGGTCTCCGCCGACCGCCTGAAGGTGCTCAACGAGGAGCTGCTGGCCGTGCCCGACGGGTTCACGGTCCATCCCAAGCTGGTCCGGCAGTTCGAGCAACGCCGCAGCGCGCTCGGCGAGAACGGAGGCATCACCTGGGCCCACGGCGAGGCGCTCGCGTTCGCGTCGCTGCTGACCGAGGGGATCCCGATCCGCCTGACCGGCCAGGACACCGAGCGCGGCACCTTCAGCCAGCGCCACCTGGTGCTTCACGACCCGTCGACTGGTCAGGAGCACTGCGCGATGCAGCACCTGCCCGGCGCGCTGGCGCCGATGGAGCTGCACAACTCGCCGCTGTCGGAGATGGCCTGCCTCGGGTTCGAGTACGGCTATTCGCAGGAGGGCCCGGAGACGCTGGTCCTGTGGGAGGCGCAGTTCGGCGACTTCGTCAACGGCGCCCAGGTGATCATCGACCAGTTCATCATCTCGGGCCTGGCCAAGTGGGGTCAGACCTCGCGGCTGACGCTGCTGCTGCCCCACGGCTACGAGGGGTCGGGCCCGGAGCACTCATCGGCTCGCGCCGAGCGCTTCCTGCAGCTCGCCGCCGAGGGCAACATCCGCGTCGCCAATCCGACCACGGCCGCCCAGTACTTCCACCTGCTTCGACGCCAGGCGCGGATCGCCAAGCAGCGCCCGCTGGTGATCCTCACGCCGAAGAGCCTGCTGCGCATGCCGCAGGCCTCCAGCCGCATTGAGGACCTCGCCGAGGGTCGCTTCCAGCCGGTGCTGGCCGACACCGGGGTCGACCCCGAGCAGGTCGCGCGGCTGATCCTATGCAGCGGCAAGCTGTACTACGACCTCGCCTCGCACGCCGCGCGCGCCGACAAGCCGGAGATCGCGATCGGGCGCGTCGAGCTGCTGTACCCGTTCCCGCAGCAGGAACTGCTCGCGCTCGTGACCGAGTACCCGAACCTCAACGAGGTCGTGTGGGTGCAGGAGGAGCCGCGCAACATGGGCGCCCGCGCGCACATGTCACCGCGGCTGCTGCAGATCCTCCCCGAGCACCTGCACTTCGGCTACATCGGCCGCCCCGAGCGCGCGGCCGCCGGCGAGGGCTACCCGGTGGCGCACGCCAAGGAGCAGAACCGGATCGTCTCGACGGCGCTCGATCTCGGCGAGCACGTCTCTCAATATCCCCGCAAGCAGCCAGGCGAGCGCTAGCGGCGACAGCCGCAACGTGATCGCTCCTTCAGGCAGCTTCAGGCAGCTTCTGACAGTCTTTCGCCATCCGCTTCCGTAGAGACGGCTCCCGTCGCGACACCTCCCGCCGCCATCTCACGCCGACGCTCGGCGTGCACGACATGGCGATCGATCTCGGCACCGCGAACACGCTGGTGTACGTCGGCGGGCGCGGGATCGTCGTGTCCGAGCCCTCGGTGGTGGCCTCCGACGTCGACACCGGCCAGGTGCACGCCGTCGGGTCGGACGCCGAGCGGATGATCGGCCGCACCCCGGCGTCGATCGCGGCCACGCGGCCGCTGCGCCACGGGGTGATCGCCGACTTCGAGGTCACCGAGGAGATGTTGCGGTACTTCATCCGCAAGGTGCTCGACCGCCGGATGGCCCACCCGCGCCTGATCGTGTGCGCGCCGTCGGGCGTGACCGAGGTCGAGAAGCGCGCCGTCGAGGAGGCCTCGCTGGCCGCCGGGGCCCGCCGGGTGCACCTGATCGAGGAGCCGATCGCCGCCGCGATCGGAGCCGGCCTGGAGATCGAGGAGCCGATCGGGCGGATGGTCGTGGACGTCGGCGGCGGGACCAGCGAGATGGCGGTGATCTCGCTCGGCGGGATCGTGATCTCGCGTTCGGTTCGCGTCGGCGGCTACGAGATGGACGAGGGGATCTCCCAATACTTGCGGACCGCCCACCAGCTGGCGATCGGCTCGCGCACCGCGGAGACGATCAAGATCTCGGCCGGCTCCGTCACGCCGCTGCACCCCGAGGAGACGATCGAGGTGCGAGGGCGGCACCTGATCACCGGGCTGCCCACGGCGATCGAGCTGCACACCGAGGAGGTGCGGGCCGCGATCGCGGCGCCCGTGCGCGAGATCATGCAGGCCGTCCGCGACACGCTCGAGCAGACGCCGCCCGAGCTCGCGAGCGACGTCGCCCGCGACGGGATCCTGCTCGCCGGCGGCGGGACCCTGGTGCGCGGGTTCGCCGAGCTGGTCGCGGCCGAGACCGGGATGCCGGTGTTCCCGGCGCAGTCGCCCCTGACTTGCGTCGCCTACGGGTCCGGGCAGGCGCTGCAGCACTTCGACGACCTCACCCGGGCCAACCGCCACCGCACCACACTGAGCGGCGACTGGCGCGCGACTCAGTGAATCCCGACGATCCCGGCGCAGACCCACGCCTTCGGGCCGACGGCGTCCCAGATCCGCCGCGCGACCGCGTCCTGCTCTGACTTGGGCGCCAGGTAGGCGGCCGGCCCGGAGCCGCCGTACTGCTTCCACGCCGCCGACACGATCGCGTAATAGCCCGATGCGGTCGCGTAGTTGGGCGGCACGTTGGTCCCGCCGGTCTCGCACAGCACGATCGAGTAGGGGATCGCCCAGCCACCGTTGGGGCCGAGCGGCGGACCGCCGGTCGCCGGCGCCGGGCCTGAGCTCGAGCTCGACGGGGCCTGGGGCTGGGCGGCCGCCGCGCGGGCAGCCGCGGCCTGGGCGGCCTGCGCGCGGGCGATCGCGGTCTTCAGGTGGGCGCCCTTCGCCCTGCTGGCGTCGAGCGTGATCTGCTGGGCGCTGCGCGCCCGCGCCAGCGCCGTCTGCTTGGACTGCAACAGCGCGTTCATCCCGGCGAGCGCCCGGACCCGGGTGGCGGCGGCATTGGTGACCTGGACCTTGGTCGCCTCGAGCCCGGACAGGCGATGCTGGGCGTTGTCGGCGGCCGTCTTGGCGCTCCGCGTGATCCTGATGATCGACTGGGTCTGGCCCTGAGCGCGCTTGAGGAAGTCGATCTGCTCGAGCAGGTCGTTGAAGCCACGGGCGTCGAGCACGACCCCAATCAGGTCGGGCTTGTCGCGCTCGTAGTCGCTGACCAGCTGCCGGGCCAGGATCGTGCGCGCGCGGGCCAGGCGCGTTTTCAGCACGGCGAACAGGTGGCGCTCGTGCGCGAGCTGGGTGCGAATCCGGGTGAGCTGGTCTCGATCGCGGTCGAGGTCGGAGCGGACCGACGCCTCGCGCGAGCGGACCAGCGAGATCTGCCCGTCGAGCGCCGAGATGTTGTGGGACAGCTGGCCGATGCTCGCGCTCAGGCTGTGCTGGCGCGACTGCTCTTGGCTCAGCTGCGAGTTCAGATCGCCGACGCTGGGGTCGGCGTTGGATGCCGCCGGGAGCACCGCGCAGCCGAGCACCGCGGCGATCGCCGCGAGCCAGATCCGGATCGATGTGGTGCGCCCGCTGGTAGACATAATTCCCGCGATTAGCGGGGAAATTTCGGATTCGGACGTTACCAGGGGTGGTTCGTCGAGGCGCTCCCGTGGTCTGAATCCGTGGTCGCGTTATGCACCCCTATGCTCTGCCGATGGACGCCGACCGCAAGCGGGAGATCTTCGAGCGGATCAAGGCCACCCCGGAGGGCTTCGTGCGCACCTACGGCGACGTCAGCCCCGGAGCGCCGCGGATGGCCGGGGCCGCACTCAGCGAGGGCCACGGTCCGGAGCTGCCCTGGTACCGGATCGTCCGCGCCGACGGCTCGCTGGCCAAGGGCGCCAAGCAACGGAAGCTGCTCAAGGCCGAAGGCGTCCCGTTCCGCGGCGACCGCGTCGACATGCGAAAGGCGCGGCTGCCCGAGCTCTGATGTGGGTCCAGCGCGAGATCACGCTGGAGCCACGGGCCCGGGGATTCCATCTCGTCACCCGGGAGCTGCTGGGCGCGCTGCCCGAGCTGCGCGAATTGCAGGTGGGGCTGCTGCACCTGCTGATCGCGCACACATCGGCGTCGCTGGCGCTCAACGAAAACGCCTCGCCCGACGTGCGCCGGGACTTCGAGTCGTGGGCCAGCGCGGCGGTGCCGGAGCGGGCGCCGTTCTGGACGCACACGCTCGAGGGCGACGACGACATGCCCGCCCACGTGAAGGCCGCGCTGTTCGGGCCGTCGCTGACGATCCCGATCTCGCGCGGGCGCCCGGCGCTGGGTACGTGGCAGGGCATCTATCTGTGCGAGCACCGCAACCACGGCGGCGCGCGCTCGGTCGTGGCGACGGCCTGGGGCGAGCGCGAGGAGTGAGCGTCGCGGTCTGTCGCAGCGGTGCCGGCTAGCTATAGCTAGCGGCCCTTCCATACGGGGTCGCGCTTCTCCGCGAACGCAACCGCACCCTCGCGTGCGTCCTGCGAGCCCATCACCGGACCGGCGATCTCCCCCTGGCGCGCGAAGAAGTCGGACTCGGGCCAGTCGACCGACTCGACCAGGATCCGCTTGCTCGCGGCCAGCGCCAGCGGCCCGTTGACCGCGATCGCCTCGGCGAGCTCGAGCGCGGTCGAGACGGACTCGCCCGGCTCGGTCAGCCGGTTGATCAGTCCGAGCTCGTACGCGCGCTCGGCGTTGATCGGATCGCCCGTGAGCGCAAGCTCCATCGCGATCGGGCGCGGCAGCGCCCGCGGCAGGCGCAGCAGCGCGCCGGCGGCCGCGACCAGCGAGCGTTTGACCTCCGGGATCCCCAGCCGCGTCCCGCGGGCGGCGACGATTAGGTCGCAGGACAGTGCCAGCTCGAGCCCGCCCGCGACCGCGAATCCCTCAACGGCGGCGATCAGCGGCTTGGCCGACGCGCGCTGGGTGATGCCGCCGAACCCGCGGCCCTCGACGTGGGGCGATTCGCCCGCCACGAACGCCTTCAGGTCCATCCCGGCGCTGAACCCCTTGCCGGCGCCGGTGAGCACGCCCACCGACAGCGCCGCATCGCGATCGAGCTCGTCGAGCGCGTCCGCGATTCCGCGAGCCACGGCGGCGTTGACGGCGTTGCGCTGGTCGGGGCGGTTGATCGTGATCAGGAGCACCCGCCCGCGGCGCTCGCGCAGCACTGCTTCGTTGTCTGTCATGCGGCGAACAATTTCAGGTCGGGCTGGCGCTCGCCGCGCAGCACCGCCAGATCCACCTCCACGCATTCGATTCCCCTTGCCTGCGCCAGCACCCGCGCCTGGGGCTTGATCGTCTGCGCCGCGAGCACGCCGCGGCACGAGCCCAGCGCAGGGTCCAGCCGGATCCGCTCCAGGTAGCGGGTCAGCTGCTCAACCGCCTCGAGGCCGGCGACCCGCTTGATCTCGACCGCAACCCATTGCTGCTCGGGGTCCCGGCACATCAGGTCGACCGGGCCGATATCGGTCGGCCACTCGCGCCGGACCAGGCGGAAGCCCTCGCCGCACCAGCTCGGCTGCTCGGCGAGCAGCTCCTGCAGGTGCGCCTCGACTCCGTCCTTGGCCAGCGCATCGAGCTCGGGCGAGCACATCTCGTGAGTGACGTCGGACAGCACCTCGGTGATCTCGATGTCGAGCCGGTCCTCGGTCGCGCCGGCGCGCTTGCGCACGACCATCCGGCCGGGCGACTCCTCGATCACCGTCGGGGGCGTCATCCAGTTCAGCGGCTTGACGCTGGGGCCGCCGTTGTCGGCCCACACCATGAACGTGCCGTCGCTCTTGATCATCAGCAACCGCACCGCCTCGGCCAGGGTCGTGGACAGGCGGCCGGAGTACCGGACCGAGCAACGGGCGACGAGCAGGCGCATCGAGGGTGGCAGCCTAGATCCGCTCGCGGACGGCGCCCGCCCGGCATAACCGGAGGGCTCCCTCCTATCATCACACGAGCACATGCGACAGCAACTGCGTCCACTGTTCGACCGTGTCGTGATCAAGGAGCTCGACCCCGACCGGGTCCGCCGCTCCGGGTTGCTGGTACCGCCGGGCTCCGACGAGCCGCCGCCCCAGCATGGAATCGTGCTCGCGGTCGGCCCGGGCCTGGACTGGTGGGAGCAGGTCGGCGTGCAGATGCCGGTCAAGCCCGGCGATCACGTCGTGTTCCCGGCGTCAGCCGGCGCCTGGGTCGAGGTCGACGAGGAGCGCCTGCTGGTCTGCCGCGTGGGCGAGCTGCTCGGCGTGCTCGAGCGCGCCGAGGACTGCCCCGCCTGCGGCGGGCGCCCCCTGGCGCCGCAGGAGGCCTGTCCGGTGTGTGGCCGCGAGGGCTCGATCGCGTAGCCGTACGGGACACTAGCTCCTCGCCGAACAACGTGGTCAATGACGAGCGCTCCCGCTATGGACCCGGTTCACCGGGGTGCATAACGCGACAAATCCGCGCCGGGAACCGAGCCGTGCCGCGTTAAGCACCGTATACGTGCCTGGTACGACAAGGCCCACGTCGAGCGGCGGATTTGTCGTGAAATGCACGGCCCGCGAGGTGGGCCCCGCGCGCCGGGGCCGGGGGTGCTCAGGCGGCGCTACGCGCCGAGAGCTCGCGCGGCTCCGCCGCGGCGATCCGGGCCATCAGGTCGTCGATCTCGAGATCGCGCCCGAGCTCGAGCCGCCGCCGGCATGCGTCCAGGCACTCTGTGATCCGGTCGGTCCGCGCCAGCGCGTGCGCGTACGTCGACCACGCCGCCGGAGACTCCGGGTCGACAACCGTCGCCGCGTGCGCCGCCGACACCTCGGCGCCGACGTCGCCGGCCAGGTGGTACGCGAGCGCCAGGTCCAGCAACCCCTCGAGCGAGGGGCCCACCACCTTGGCCTGCTCGAGCGCGGAGATCGCGCCGTGGCGGTCCATCAGCCGCAGCCGCAGCCGCCCGAGTCGCTCCCAGGCGGACGCGTCGTTGGGCGCCCGGACGGTTGCTCGGGCAGCGGCCTCGGCGGCCCAGGCGATCGCGCCCATGTCCTCGTAGATCCGGGACGCGAACCGCTCGGGTGTCGGCCGGTCGGTTTCGACCCGGGCCCAGTCGCGGACGGTGCGGGCCGCCGCCGGGAGGTTGCCCGCTTGCCAGAACGCGGTCGTCAGCAGTCGCAGCACCGAGGGGTTCGACGGCTCGGCGTCGCGCGCGTACACGAGCCGCTGGGCCGCCAGCGCAGCATCCCCCTCGGCCAGCGCGTGCTGCGCGGCGGTCATGAACCGCTGCACCCGGTCGGCCGACGGATCCGGCGTCGAGAAGTCGACGAACTGCAGTGAGCCCGCCGGCACCGTGCGCACGCCGATCGAGAACAGGACGCGGGCCCACTGCTGGGTGTCCTCGTCGTCGCCGGAGAAGTAGATCCCGGTCACGGTGCCCACGCCCCACTCGGGATAGGCGACGCAGCGCGCGTAGCGGTGCACGACCGAGTGGTCGGGCACGCGCGAGCCGAACGGGTCGTGCTTGGCGCGGTCCTCGGCGGTGGCCCGCGCGCGCTGCTCCTCCTCGTAGGCGCGGCGGCCGGCCTCCTCGCGGGCCTTCCGCGTGGCGGCGGCGGACACCTTGACGGCGTTGCGGGTAACGCGTCCGCCTCGGACCGACTCGGCCAGCTGCTCGAGCTGGTCGGCGGCCTCGTTGATCGCCTGAAGGTGTCGCTGGTGCTCGTGCTGGCGCCCCGGCGGGGCGATGTCGGGGTGCCACCGCTTGGCCATTCGACGGCGCGCCAGCTGCACACCACGCTGGTCAAACGGTGCCTCGAGCTCGAGGAGAAGCATCGCCTGTTCGACATCGAGGATCCGTGGCATGACTCTCTTACGGTAGCGACGTTTGCCGGATTCGCGTGGCGATCTCGTTGCCGCGCCGTCGGCGGTCACGGCGCTGTCAATTGCAACAAATTAGCTTCAATTGGCCTGAACACGCATCTGCGGACCTAAGGTGCGGGCATGACGACTCCCGGAAGCCGGCGGACATCGAGGACCGCGACGGTTGCGGTCCTTGGCATCTTCGGCGGGGTCGTCGTCGCCGGGCTGGGGATCGGCTTGCTCGCCCTGCTGGTCATGCCGCCCGGTGGCTCCGCCGACGGTTGCGGGTCGGCCGCGCCGTCCGGCGCCGCCGCGATCGCGCTCGGTCCGCCCGGACAGGGACGGCTCGTCGCCGCGACCGAATACGGCGGCCCGGGCGATCACGTCAGCGGGGTCATCGGCGCGGCGGGCATCAACCTGCTCGAGCACCCAGACAGCTACGCGGAGCTCGGCGGGCTGACGTTCCAGACGGCCACCGCGATGGGCGGCCTGCCGTACGGTACGCCGCTGCGGATCACCTGGGGCCGGCGCTCGGTGATCGCCTACAAGCGTGATTTCGGGCTCGGCGGTGGACCGATCGACGGGCTGCCGCGGGTGATCGACCTATGGTGGGAGCTGGCGGAGCGGCTCGGCATCTCGCTCGCCCACGGCGGCTGGGCGGGTCCGGTCCGAATCGCTCGCCCGCCGATCACCGGCGCCGGCAACTTGATCGGCGCCGGCTCGGAGTCCGGCCTCACCACCGGCGATCCGCCGGCGTTGACCGAGGCGCCCACCGTGGCCGGCGCGGACCCGGCGGCGTGCTCGCCGATCTCGCTGGCCGGGGCGCCCGAGACCCCGGGACGGCGCGCCAGGCTGCTGCCCAACGGTCAGGCGGCGGCGCCGGCCGACGCCCCGGCTGCGGTCAAGCAGATCATCGCCGCCGGCAACCAGATCGCGGGCAAGCCATATGTCTTCGGCGCCGCGCACGGGACGCCGCTGTCGGAGGTCGCGCCGGCCTATGACTGCTCGAGCAGTGTCGAACACCTGCTGTACGGTGCCCGTCTGCTGCCGGTGACCGATGGCGAGGCGTCGAGCGGGCTCGAGTCGTTCGGCGATCCCGGGCCTGGCGGCTGGGTGACGCTGTACGCCAACGGCGACCACGTGTTCATGTATGTGGCGGGGCTTCGCTGGGACACCCACAACGCCGCCGGGCCGGGAGACGGGAGCACCGGAATCGGCTGGCACCCGCTGGTCCGCAGCTCGGCCGGGTTCATCGCGCGGCATCCGGAGGGGCTGTGAGGGCCGCGACCACCGTCACGGCCGCGATCGGCGTAGTCGGCGCGGTTCTTGCGGTGGCCGGTTGCGCGGGCCTCGGCGCGCCCTCGGCGCCGACGGGCACGGCCGCGAGCGTGGCCCGAGCGCAGACAACCCACGAGTACCCGTCACAGCTGCCGCGCCAGACAGCTACCGCCGAGGCGGCCAGCGCGATCGCCGCGATCCGCACATTTGCCGGCGCCTACATCAACTGGAACGCGCAGACGGTCGCGAACGACATGCGGGCGCTCGCCGCGCGCAGCGTCGGCCAGGCACGCTCGGCGGTGCAGCTCGCGGCCGCCCAGACCGCAAACGACTACGAGCTGCGGCGCGGTGGGATCGCCAACAGCGGATCGGTACGGGCGGTCGCCCCGCTCGCCGGGGCGAGCAATCGCTATGTCGTGGTAACGCGCGAGACGACGACGGCCACCAGGACCGACGCGTACCAGGGGTTGCGGCCTGCGTGGCACCTGACGATCGCCACGGTCACGTCGGTGCCTGGCGGGGGCTGGGTGCTCAGCGGCTGGCAGCCGGAGAGCTGAGGGTGGTCATCTTGCGACGACGTTCAGCACCACCGCGATCGCGAAGCAGACCACCGCGATCGCCCGGACCGCGAAGCCCGCCCGGTCTCCGGGGCGCCCGGTGACCATGCCGGCGATCGCGAGGATCATGCAGATCACCGCCACCGCCGCGAAGATCACCGCGAGCGCGCGCATGTGTCGTTTGTACCCCGTCCGACGCGGCGGGGCCCATATGAGCTGACGGCTCGCCGCGAGGTGCTCGAGGCCGTGAGCTGACGTGCCGCCCGAGGCGAGCGAGCCCGCACGAGGGCGGCCGTCCTATGCTGAGGGGCGACGACCATGCCCCAGTACATCTTCACCACATACAGACTCGCCAAGCGCTATCCGCCCGACCGGGAGGTGCTCTCCGACATCTCGCTGTCGTTCCTGCCCGGGGCGAAGATCGGCGTGCTCGGCTACAACGGCGCCGGGAAGTCGACCTTGCTGCGGATCATGGCCGGGATCGACACCGAGTTCGACGGGCAGGCGCAGCTGACGCCGGGCGCATCGGTCGGGTTGCTCGAGCAGGAGCCGCAGCTGGACTCGAGCAAGGACGTGCGCGGCAACGTCGAGGAGGGCGTGGCCGAGATCCGGGCGCTGCTGGATCGGTTCAACGAGCTGTCGATGAACTACTCCGACGAGACCGCGGACGAGTTCTCGCGGGTTCAGGAGCAGATCGACGCGGTCGACGGGTGGAACCTGGACACGACGCTCGAGATCGCGATGGACGCGCTGCGCTGCCCGCCGCCAGACGCAGACGTGGCGAAGCTGTCGGGCGGGGAGCGGCGCCGGGTCGCGCTGTGCCGGCTGCTGCTGCGCCAGCCCGACCTGTTGCTGCTCGACGAGCCGACGAACCACCTGGACGCCGAGTCGGTCGCGTGGCTGGAGCGCCACCTGCAGGACTACCGCGGCACGGTGGTGGCGATCACGCACGATCGGTACTTCCTCGACAACGTGGCCGGCTGGATCCTCGAGCTCGACCGCGGGCGCGGGATCCCGTACGAGGGCAACTATTCGGGTTGGCTCGAGCAGAAGCGCAAGCGGCTGGCGACCGAGGCCAAGCAGGAGAGCGCGCGCCAGCGGACGATCGACCAGGAGCTCGAGTGGGTGCGCATGAACGCCAGCGCGCGGCGCAACAAGCCCAAGGCCCGCCTGAACGCCTACGAGACGCTGCTGGCCCAGGACCGCAACGTCAAGCTCGACCAGGTCCAGATTCACATCCCCGCTGGCCCGCGGCTCGGCGAGGTCGTGGTCGACGCCGAGGGTGTGCGCAAGGCCTACGGCGACCAGATGCTGATCGACGACCTCTCGTTCAAGCTGCCTCGCGGCGGGATCGTCGGCGTGATCGGCCCCAACGGCGCGGGCAAGACCACGCTGCTGCGGATGATCACCGGCCAGGAGCAGCCGGACGCCGGCACGCTGCGGCTCGGCGACACGGTCGAGCTCGCGTACGTCGATCAGTCGCGCGACGCGCTGCACCCCGACAAGTCGGTGTGGGAGGAGATCTCGGGCGGCAGCGACCAGATCACCGTCGGCGACCGCACGCTCAGCAGCCGTGCCTATGTCGCCGGCTTCAACTTCAAGGGCACCGACCAGCAGACGAAGGTCGCCAAGCTGTCGGGCGGCGAGCGCAACCGGCTGCACCTGGCCAAGCTGCTGCGCACCGGTGGCAACCTGCTGCTGCTCGACGAGCCCACCAACGACCTCGACGTCGACACGTTGCGCGCGCTCGAGGAGGCGCTGCTCGCGTTCGCCGGGTGCGCGGTGGTCGTGTCCCACGACCGCTGGTTCTTGGACCGCATCGCCACCCACGTGCTCGCGTTCGAGGGCGACTCGCAGGTGCGCTGGTTCGAGGGCAACTTCGAGGCCTACGAGAGCTTCCGGCACGACCAGCTCGGCGCCGACGCCGACCGCCCGCACCGGATCACGTACAAGAAGCTGGTCCGGGGCTAACTCCCCCGGCGTCGCGGACCCACTAGTGTCCCGTTTGGAAAGTTCGCGTGCATTCGAGGCACCCCTGGCGGCGCTTGGCTTCGTCCTCGTCGCCTCGCGTAGCTCCGCTACGCCATGGCTCCTGCGTCCTCGCCAAGCATCCACCAGTGGCACCTCTCGGTGCCCACCAACTTTCCAAACGCGACACTAGTCGCCCAGCGACGCAAGCGCCTCGCGCAGCTCGGCGGCGTTGTCGGCGACCGCATCGGCCGCCCGCAGCTCACGCGCGCCGTACGGGCCGCTGGTGACGGCCACGGACAGCACGCCGTCCGCCCGGGCGCAGGCGATGTCCCGAGGCGTGTCGCCGACCACCACGGTCCGCTCGCGCGGATACGGGTGACCGGTCGAGCCCGCCCGGCGCCGGGCGATCGCCGGCAGCGCGGCGCGGTCCTCGGCGTCTGACCCGAACGCGCCCGGCCCGCCGGCGAACCAGTGCCCGATCCCCGCGCGGGCGAGCTTCAGCCGCCCGACGGGCTCGTAGTTACCGCTCAGCAGCCCGAGCACCAGATCCTCGCGGCCGGACAGCTCGTCGAGCAGCTCCGGGATCCCCGGGATCACGGTTTCCGACAGGTCGGGCGGACACAACCGGGCGTACGCGCGGCAGCACTCGTCCTGGACGTCGTCGGCGCGCTCGTCGATGCGCAGCGCGGACACGCCGGCACGGATCAGGATCGCGCGTGCGATCTGCCCGTCGGTCTTCCCGGCGCGGTCCACGGTCCTCGGGCCGTCCCCGGCGTCGACCCCGTGAACGGTCATCAGCGCCTCGTGCATCGCGTCACGGTGGGCCCGCGTGGCGCCGGCCACGAGGGTCCCGTCGATGTCGAACAGCAGCAGCACGCCCGTATCGCCTAGCGACCGGCCACTCAGCGCTCGAACGACATGCCCGGTTCGAGCTGCTTGGCGAACGCGGCGATCAGCCTCGCCGCCGCCTCGACGTCGTACACCGACACCATCTCGACCGGCGAGTGCATGTACCGGCTCGGCACCGACACCAATCCGGTGGGGACGCCGGCGCGGCTGAGGTGGATCGCGTCGGCGTCGGTCCCAGTGCCCCGGCCCAGCGACTCGACCGTGAACGGGATCTCCTCCCGCTTGCCGGCCTCGTAGAGCAGCTCGAACACCCGGGGGTGAAGCATCGTGCCGCGAGCGACCACCGGACCGGAGCCCAGCGTGTGCTTGGTGATCTGTCCGAGCTCGACGCCGGGCTGATCGGTGGCGAACGTCAGGTCGACGACGATCGCAACGTCGGGCTCGTGGGCGAACGCGCTCGTGCGCGACCCGGCGAACGTCGTCTCCTCCTGAACGACCGCGAACGCGAGCACGTCGCCGGGCGCGCCGCCGTCCTGCGCGATCAGCCTCGCGGCCTGGGCGGCCACGTAGCAGCCGACGCGGTTATCGAGCGCGCGCGAGATCACCCGGTCGTGCCGCAGCTCCACCGGACCGGCGTCGATCACCGCCACGTCGCCGATCCGCACCAGCTCGCGCGCCTCGTCGCCGTCCTTGGCGCCGATGTCGATGTGCAGGTCTTTGAGCTCGGGGGCCTTGCTGCGCTCGTCGTCCTTCATGAGGTGGACTGGCTTGCGCGCGATCACCCCGGTCACTGGCCCCTGGCGGGTCTCCAGGCGGACGCGCTGGCCGACGAGGACGACCGTGTCCCAGCCGCCAACCTGACCGAAGCGCAGGTATCCGTCGTCGTCGATGTGCGACACGTGCAGACCGATCTCGTCGATGTGCCCGACGATCGCGAGCTTCGGTCCGCCGGCCGTTCCGGCGACCCTCGCATACGAGGAGCCGACGTTGTCGGACCCGACCTCGGTAGCGAACGAGGCGCATCCCTCGCGCCACGCCGCGGCGGCAGCGGTCTCATGGCCCGAGGGCCCGGTCGCCGTGAGAAGCTTCGATAGGAGTTCCGGGACGGTCACGGCGGGGAAGGCTACTTCAGGAAGGCATGCGGCAACTTCACCAGCAACCGACAGGTAACGTCTACTACATGGCCGATCAACCGGTATCCCGACAGGTCTCCGACTCGCTGTCTGAGATCCTCGACGAGCTGAGCGCGCGCGGCGAGGCCCGGCCCGGACGCTGCGTGGAGCTGTCAGAGGTCAGCGAGGTGGCCCAAGCCCACGATCTCTCCGAGGACGAGGTCCAAGAGCTTGGTGACCTGTTGGAGGAGCGCGGGTTCGACGTCCGCGACGATTGCGGGCGCACCACCACCGAGCAGACCACCTACAGCAACGACGATCTCGCCGACCGCACCACCGACGCGCTGTCGCTGTTCATGGCCGAGGTCCGCCGCCATCCGCTGCTGACCCGCGAAGAGGAGATCGAGCTCGCCCACCGGATCGAGCGCGGCGACCTCGAGGCCAAGGAGCGGTTGGTCAACTCGAACCTCCGGCTGGTGATCTCGAACGCTCGCAAGTACGACGGCTTCGACCTGTCGCTGCTCGACCTGATCCAGGAGGGGATCCTCGGCCTGATCCGCGCCGCCGAGAAGTTCGACTACCGCAAGGGCTTCAAGTTCTCGACGTACGCCACCTTCTGGATCCGCGAGGCGATCCAGCGCGCGATCGCCAACCGCGCGCGGACGATCCGGATCCCGGTGCACATCGGCCAGCTCGAGCGCAAGATCGGGCGCGCCCAGCGCGAGCTGGTCGCCAAGCACGGTCGCGAGCCCAGTGACGCCGAGATCGCCGCGGCGGCCGAGATCAGCCTCGCCGACGTCCATCAGGCGCGCGAGGTGGCGCGGGTGGTAACCAGCCTCGACCGGCCGGTCGGCGAGGAGGAAGACATCACCCTGGGCGCGCTGATGCCCTCCGAGCGCCGCGGCCCCGAGGAGGAAGTCGAGATCGCGTTGCGTCAGGATGCGCTGCGCACCGCGCTCGACGGCCTACCCGAGCCCGAGCGCGAAGTGCTCAAGCTCCGCTACGGAATCGACCTCGAGCAGCCGACGGCGCTGCGCGAGACAGGCCGGCGGCTCGGCATGTCGTCGGATGCGGTTCGCAAGCTCGAGCGCAAGGCGCTCGCCGAGCTCGCCGAGAGCCGCGAGCTCGAAGGTCTCCGGCCGGCCGCCTAGTCGCCCGGGACGCGCTCCCGCGAGATCACGGCCCTACCGCTCGAGCAACTGACGCAGCACGAACTGCAGGATCCCGCCGTGGCGGAAGTAGCGCTGTTCCTTTGGGGTGTCGATCCGGACCGTGACGCCGAACTCCTTGTCGTCCGCATTGACGGTCAGCTCGCGCGGGATCGAGTCCGCGCCGGCGATTCCCGCCACCGAGAACATCTCGCGACCGGTCAACCCGAGCGACTCCGCCGACTCGCCGTCGGCGAACTGCAGCGGCAGCACGCCCATCCCGACGAGGTTGGACCGGTGGATGCGCTCGAAGCTCTCGGCGATCACCGCGCGCACGCCCAGCAGCCGTGTGCCCTTGGCCGCCCAGTCGCGAGACGAGCCCGACCCGTACTCCTTGCCGGCGAGCACGACCAGCGGCGTGCCGTCCTCGAGATAACGCATGGCTGCGTCGTAGATCGACAGCTGCTCCTCGTCGGGCAGGTGCAGCGTGACGCCACCCTCCGTACCTGGAGCCAGCTGGTTGCGCAGGCGGATATTGGCGAACGTCCCGCGCATCATCACCTCGTGGTTGCCGCGGCGCGACCCGTAGGAGTTGAAGTCGCGAGGCTGCACGCCGTGCTCGACCAGATACCGCCCAGCCGGGCCGTCGCGCTTGATCGACCCCGCGGGCGAGATGTGATCGGTGGTCACGCTGTCGCCGAGGATCGCCAGCACGCGGGCGCCCTCGATGTCGACCAGCGGCTCTGGCTCGCGCGGCAGGCCCTCGAAGAACGGCGGCCGGCGCACGTACGTCGACTGCTCGTCCCAGGCGAAGCTGTCGCCGGCGGGCACCTCGAGCGAGTTCCAGCGGTCGTCGCCGTCGAACACCTCGCTGTAGCTCTTGCGGAACATGTCGGACTGCACCGCGTCCAGGATCGTCTCGGCGACCTCGGCCGCGGTCGGCCAGATGTCCTTCAGATACACGGGGTTGCCGTGGTCATCGTCGCCCAGGGGCTCGTCGTAGAGATCGATGTCCATCGTCCCGGCGAGCGCGTAGGCCACGCACAGCGGCGGCGACGCGAGGTAGTTCATCTTCACGTCGGGGTTGATCCGGCCCTCGAAGTTGCGGTTGCCCGACAGCACCGAGACGACCGCCAGATCGCTGTCGGACACCGCCGCCGAGATCTCCTCTGGCAGCGGTCCGCTGTTGCCGATGCAGGTGGTGCAGCCGTAGCCGACCAGGTGGTAGCCGAGTGCCTCGAGGTACTCGGTCAGGCCGGCGCGGTCGAGGTACTCGGTCACGACCTTGGAGCCGGGGGCCAGCGATGTCTTCACCCACGGCTTGACCTTCAGCCCCTTCTGCACGGCGTTGCGCGCCAAGATCCCGGCGCCGAGCATCACGGACGGGTTCGAGGTGTTCGTGCAGCTCGTGATCGCCGCGATCACCACGTGGCCGTGGTCGAGCTCGGTCTCGGTGCCGTCGGCGAGCGTGACCGGGACGCGGGTCTGCCTGCGCTCGGCCACCTGCGCCCCGCCGGTGGCTCGCTGGGGCTCGTGGCCGACCCCGTTGGGCACGTGCGTGGAGATGGGGTCGCTCGCCGGGAAGCTCCCCGACACGGCGTCGTCCTCGGCGTCCTCATCGGGCAGGTAGCCCTCGAGCGCCATCCGGAAGCCCTGCTTGGACTCCGTCAGCGAGACGCGGTCCTGCGGCCGCTTGGGGCCGGCGATGCTCGGCACCACAGTCGCCAGGTCGAGCTCGAGCCCGTCGCTGAACGTGGGCTCGTCGGAGTCCTCGTCGTGCCACATGCCCTGCTCCTTCGCGTAGGCCTCGACGAGCGCGATCTGCTCCGGCGCGCGCCCTGAGAACTCCAGGTACCGCAGCGTCTCGGCGTCGATCGGGAAGATCGCGCAGGTCGACCCGAACTCCGGCGACATGTTGCCGATCGTGGCTCGGTCGGCCAGCGGCAGGTTGGTCAGCCCCGCGCCGTGGAACTCCACGAACTTCCCGACCACGCCGTGGCTGCGGAGCATCTCGGTCACGGTCAGCACGAGATCGGTGGCGGTCGCACCCTCCTGGAGCTCGCCGGTGAGCTTGAAGCCGATCACCTGTGGGATCAGCATCGACATCGGCTGGCCCAGCATCGCCGCCTCGGCCTCGATGCCACCCACGCCCCAGCCGAGCACGCCGAGCCCGTTAACCATCGTGGTGTGCGAGTCGGTGCCCACCAGCGTGTCGGGGTAGGCCTGGCTGGTCTGGTCGTTGACGAACACGACGCGGGCCAGGTACTCGAGGTTGACTTGATGGACGATCCCGGTGTCGGGCGGGACGACGGAGAAGTTGTGAAAGGCGCCCTGTCCCCAGCGCAGAAACGCGTAGCGCTCGCGGTTTCGCTCGAACTCGAGCTCGGCGTTGCGCTGGAACGCCATGCGCGTGCCGAACACGTCGACCTGGACGGAGTGGTCGATCACCAGCTCGGCCGGCGCCAATGGGTTGATCTTGGCGGGGTCGCCGTCCATCTCGGCCATCGCGTCGCGCATCGCCGCGAGGTCGACGACCGCGGGCACCCCGGTGAAGTCCTGCATCAGCACTCGCGCGGGCGTGAACGCGATCTCGTCGCTGGGTGCGGCGCTGGCGTTCCACTTCGCAAGCGCCTCGATGTCCCGTGCCCGGATCGACTCCCCGTCCTCGTTGCGCAGGAGGTTCTCGAGCAGGATCTTCAGCGAGAACGGCAGCCGCGCGACGTCGTACTTGGCCTGGAGGGAGTCGAGGCGAAAGATCTCAAACGAGCGATCCCCGACCTTCAGGGTCGCTCTGGAATCGAAGCTGTTGGTTGACAAGATTTCGGTCTCCTAGTCCGGTGTAAGTACCACTCTAGAGATGACCGGGCGAGGGCCTCCGCCCCGTCGTTGTCGGGGATCCGGGGTCTCCTACATACGTCTTACAGACGTCTTCGCTGGGTCTTGCGCGCACCGTCGATCTTGTGTGCCGTGCCCGACTTAGTGGACCCCACCGGAGGAGATCCCCGATGACCGCCCTTGACCGCAAGCTAGCCGCGTTCGCGCTGGCGACGTTCGGCGCGCTCGTGCTCGCCGGCGTGTACGCCGAGCGCCACCGCGCCCCGGACCAGTCCTAGTGACTTCCCTCTGGCGATGACGACGAGCTCGATCCCATATCCCGCGCCGCGGACACTCTCGCGGGCCCGCTCACGCCTGCGCCTGCGCCCCGAACTGGGCGCGTTGATCGGCTTCGCGGCGGTTCTGAACCTGTGGGGGCTCAGCATCAACGGTTGGGCCAACACGTACTACAGCGCCGCGGTCCGCTCGATGACCGCCAGCTGGCACAACTTCCTGTTCGCCTCGCTGGACCAGTCCGGGCTGATGACGGTCGACAAGCCGCCGCTGGGCCTGTGGGTCCAGGCGCTGTCGGCGCGGGTGTTCGGATTCCACCCGCTGAGCCTGCTGATCCCGCAGGCGCTGATGGGCGTCGTGGCGGTGGCGCTGCTGTACGACCTGACCAGGAGGCGATTCGGCCGCCCGGCCGGGTTCGTGGCCGGGCTGGCGCTGGCGACGACGCCGGTCGTGGTTGCGGTCTCGCGCCACAACAACCCCGACGAGCTGCTGGTCCTCTGCTGTGTTGCCGCGCTGTGGTTCGCGGTGCGTGGCCTCGAGACCGGCCGGACCAAGTGGCTGGTGCTCACCGGCGTCGCGGTCGGCCTCGGATTCGAGACCAAGATGGCGGTCGCGCTGATGGTCGTTCCGGGGATTGCCGCCGCGTGGCTGTGGATCGCGCCGGCCGCACGCGGACGGCTCCACGCGCTGCGCCAGCTGCTGCTGGGCGGCGCGGCGCTGGTAGCGGTGGGAGGAGCGTGGCCGTTGCTGGTCACGCTGACGCCCGCGTCCGGCCGGCCCTGGATCTCCGGGACCTCGGACAACAGCGTGTGGTCGCTGATCTTCGGCTACAACGGCGTCGGCCGCCTCTCGGGGCAGACTGGAGGTCCCGGCGGCGGCGCAGGCGGAGGCGGCATGTTCGGCGGCCCGACCGGGCCGTTTCGCCTCCTGCAGTCGAGTCTCGGTGACCAGGCCGGGTGGCTGCTCGGGTTCGCCGTGGTGGCGGGTCTGGCGATCCTCGTGGTCTCGCGGCTGCGCCGCAGCGACCCACGGACCGCCTGGCTGATCGCGATCGGCGGCGCGTTTCTGACGACCGCGGTCGCGTTCAGCTTCGCGTCCGGGATCTTCCACCCTTACTACGTGTCGCTGCTGGCGCCATTCACGGCGGCGCTGATCGGCGCCGGCGCCGGGATGATGCTCGACGACGGCCGCCGGGCGCGCGTGCTGGCGCCACTGGCGATCCTCGGTGGGATCGTCACCGAGCTGGTCGTGCTCGGCGAGCTCGACGGCCTGCTCGGCTGGGCCCGGTGGCTGGTGCTCGCCGTCGGCGTGGCGACCGCGGTGCTGCTGGCGCTCGGACGCTCGCGGCGAACGCGCGCGGTGCTCGTCGCGGTCGCGCTGGCCGCGTTGCTGGCGGCGCCGGCGACGTGGGCCACCGAGACGCTGGGACACGCCACCAGCGCCACGTTCCCGACCGGCGGCCCGGCCGCCGCGGAGCAGATCGCCAACGGCAGCGGTGGCGGCCCGGGCGGCGGTTCGCGAGGTGGCTTGCGCGGCTCCGGCGGATTCCGCGGGGCGTTCGGCCGCGGCAGCGCCTCCGGCCCAGCGCCGGGTACCGGCGCCGGCGCAGGTCCTCCCAACGGCGCGACCGGCGGGCCATCCGCCAACGGAGCGGGCGGGTTCACGCCGCCCACCGGAGGATCTGGGACCGGAGCGGGTGGCGGATTCGGGGCTGCCGGAGGTCCCGCGGCTGGCGGCGGCGGCATGTTCGGCGGCGAGGACTCCACGCTCAAGGCGGCGATCAGCTACGCCAAGGCCCACGGCGGCGGCACGATCGGAGTCGAGAGCCAGAGCACGGCCTCGGCGGCGATCCTCAGCAGCGACGCCGACGTGGCCGGCCTCGGCGGGTTCTCGGGCCGGGAAAGCACGGTCACCGCCTCGTGGCTGGCCTCCGAGGTCAGCTCCGGCCACCTGCGGTGGGTCCTGGTCGAGGGCAGCGCCGGCATGCGCCTGCCGAGCGACACGCGCTCGGGCAGCCAGTCCGCGTTCGCGGCGGTACAGAAGGCGTGCCGCGCGGTGAGCTTGAAGACCGGGAGCAGCACTGCCACCATGTATGACTGCTCGGGGCGCGCGTCGGCGATTCTGCAGGCTTCGGGGAGCAGCGGAGGCTGACGCGTGGCTCAAGTTTTCTAGCCAACCGACCGAAAGCAAAGTTGGTGCGTGTCTGGCTCGTCGTTGCCGCGCTGATCACCGCAACCGCCGCGGTATCGACCTCCCCTGCGCTCGCCGACTCGACCAACAGCTCCAACTGGGCCGGGTACGCGGTCCATCGCCACGGCGTCTCATTCGGCTCGGTGACCGGCACGTGGCGGCAGCCCAAGGTCAACTGCACGCCCGGGACACCGACGTACTCGGCCTTCTGGGTGGGACTCGGCGGCTACAGCTTCAACGCTCCGGCGCTCGAGCAGACGGGAACTGAGGTCGACTGCAGCCCCAGCGGCAAGGTCGTCTCGAGCGCGTGGTACGAGCTCGTGCCCGGCCCGTCGGTGCCGATCAGGCTCGATGTCCGGCCCGGCGATCGGCTCCGCGCCACGGTAAAGGTCTCCGGCCGCCGCGCCACGATCCGCCTCGACGATCTCACCCGCGATCGTGGGTTCCACAGGACAGCGTTCGCTGCAAAGATCGACGTCTCCTCGGCGGAGTGGATCGTCGAGGCTCCATCGGAGTGCGTGAGCGCGGGCTCGTGCCAGACGCTGCCACTCGCGAGGTTCGCACCGACGCGGTTCGGGGCCGCGTCGGTCCGCTCGACCAGCGGCCACACCGGGACGATCTCGGACCCCGCCTGGGCCTGGACGCGGATCACACTGACTCCGGGCGGCCACCACTTCTCGGTCCACGGTCCCAGCCGGGCGCCCGCGGCCACTGCGCACCCCTCCTCGTTGCTGTCGGAGGGAAGCGCGTTCGCGGTCAACTACGCGGAAGGCCAGATGTCGCCCGGCCAGGTCGCCCGCGCCCGAACCGCGTCGCTCGGCGACGGGCACCTGTTCCACTGATCGGTGACGACGCGCCCCGCTCGGGACATCAAGCGGTGGTGGGCGGCATATCGGGCGGCGGTCGGCTACAGCCCGGCCGGGTGCCGTACCACGAACCCGGCCGACGAGGCCATCGAGCGGGCCCAGCGGGTACCGCCCTCGGCCAGTGCGACCGTGTCGAAGCGCCAGCCGGCGACGGTCATCCAGGCGTGGTCGGCGTTCGCGTACACCGTGATCCACTTGCCGGGACCGGGCTCACCCCAGCTCTCGAAGCCGGTCGAGTCAAGCGGCGAGGACAGCAGCCCGGCGGCGGCGAGCGCGTAGCTGACCGAGCCCGAGCAGTCGTAGCCGCTGGCCTGGAAGGAGCCGTGGCCGCCGCCCCAGATGTAGGGGAGGGTCGCGATCGCGTTGCCGGCGGCCATCACCTGGCCGATCTGCGGCGGTGCGCCGGGCGGCGCTTGGACCATGCCGCCGGTGTTGATCGCGAGTCCGCTGACGACCGTGCTGTTGCTCCGGCTCTGGGTGACCGCGGCGCGGGCCGCTGCGGCGGCCTCGGCGGCGGCCTTGCGCTGAAGGGCGCCGAGCCGGTTGTTCACGTCGCGCAGCTTGGCCGAGTCGCGAGAACGCGCGGACAGCTGGTCGCGCTGCTGGGTGAGCAGGGCTGCCTGCATCGCGGCGACGTCGTTGCGGCGGGTGAGGATCTGGCTGGTCAGCGTGCGGTCGCGCTTCTCCAGCGCGGCGAGCCGCGTGACCTCCTTGGTGACCTCGGTGCGCGCCGCGCGGGTGGTGCCGACGACCTGGGCGTCCTGATGGCCGACCCGCTGGAGGAAGTTCATCCGCTCGAGCAGATCCGAGAAGCCGTGCGCGTCCAGGATCACGCTCATCACGTCCGGCTGGGCGCCCTCGTACTTGGCGACGAGGTTGGCGGCCAGCGCGGTCGAGGCGCGGTGCAGACGATTCTCCAGCTCGACCAGATGGTCTCGGGTCTGGATCAGCGAGGTCTGCACGTTGCGCAGTTGCTGCTCGCGGTTGTCGAGGTCGCGCTGGAGCGTGGCCAGGCGGTCGCGGGCGGCACTGATGCCGCCGGCGGTCTTATTGATCTGGCCGGTGTCGGCCGCGATCTGGGAGCGCAGCGAGTCGGCGGCCGACCGGCTGGCGCTGATCTGGCTCTGGAGGTCGCCGGGACTCGATCCGGTGCTGAGCATCAGCGCCGTGGCGGCTGCCGCGGCGGGAATCAGTGCCGCCACGGTGCGAGTCACCCGTGAGCGGCGAAGCGTGTGTGAGTTCAAGGCAGGGGCGCGGGTCGGGGAACGACAAAGCGGCGACGCCGGCCTCCGCGTACGGCGGCTGCGCCGCCCGTTTTCAATGGCCTCGGGGCAGGCCGGGAGCACCCTAACACGCGCCGTCGCGGGCGTGTCGCGCCGCCCTGCCCTTGCAATAAATCCTGCAAAACCGCCGTTTGCACGGTTCTGCTGCCGACGCCAAAGGCGCCGCCAACCGAGTGCTCCGGCGCCGATTGCTGCAATACTCGGCCGGTGCGTTCTTGGCGCAAGGCCCTCGGCATTCTCGCTCTGATCGCCTCGCTTTCACTGGTCGTCCCAGCTGCCGCGCTGGCGGGCGGAGGGGGCGGTGGCTCAGCCGGCGATCAGCAGTACGTCGACCCGCTCTCGGGGTCTACACAGCCGAGCTCGCCGACCACCACTCACTCACAGTCGCCGGCGACCACGAGCCCGTCGCCGCCGCCCAGCTCGGCGCCGTCGACGCCCTCGAGCTCGAGCGGATCGGGCTCGTCCACGAGCTCCGGCTCGACGACCTCCTCGTCGGTCACCAGCTCGACGACGGTCACCAGCTCGACGACGACGACGGCCGCGACGCCGACCGCGTCCACGCTGACCGATCCGGCGTCGTCGGCGACCCTGCCCCGCACCGGTCTGGACGTGTGGCTCGCGGCGGTGATCGGGATCGCGCTGGTCGGCTCGGGACTCCTGGTCCGTCGCGTTCTGCCTGACCGCAGGTAGTGACGCGAGTCATAAATTGGATGGCAGTCGAGCGGCACCGAATTTCCGACTCGCGACACTAATGCCCCGCCCGCGCCGCGGCGCCGCGGACGCATCGGCTACGGATGCGCCGGTGGGGATCAATGCCCGGGCCGCCGTCCGCGCGCAGATCGGTGGAGTCGAGCGGCTCGCCCGCGAGATGGCGATCCGGCTGCCCGCGCTGCGCCCCGACCGCTACCGGGTGATCCGCCCACCGGCCGGGCTGGCCCATCGCGCCGGCCACGTCTGGGAGCAGCTGGCGCTGCCGGCGCTGGCCTGCGGTGCGCGGGCGCTGTACTCACCGGCGAACCTCGCCCCGGTCGCGTTCCCGCGCAACGTGGTGGTGATCCACGACGTCGCCGCGCTCCGCCACCCCGAGGCCTACTCCCGCGCATACGTCGAGTACCAGCGCCGGGTGCTGCCAGCGCTCGCCCGGCGCGCGCGGCTCCTAATCACCGTCTCGGAGTTCTCTCGAGGCGAGCTGATCGACGTGCTCGGCGCCGACCCGGAGCGCACGACGGTGATCCCGGAGGGGGTCGGGGAGCGCTTCCTCGCGCTCGCCGACGCCTCCCCGCCCCTCGACGCCTCCGCTCCCGTCGCGCCGCGGTACGGCCTCGCAAGGCCCTACGTACTCGCCGTCGGCACGTCCTCGGCCCGTAAGAACCTCGGCGCGCTCGAGCAGACCGCCCGGGCGCTGCACGCCCGCGGGATCGAGCTCGTCCAGGCCGGCGCCGATCGCGGTTACCTCAGAGGCGCGCAAGCCGCCCATCGGCGGCTCGGCTACGTCCCGGACGCCGACCTGCCCGGTCTGTACGCCGGCGCCCGCGCGCTGGCGATGCCGTCGACGTACGAGGGCTTCGGGCTCCCCTGCCTGGAGGCGATGGCGTGCGGCGCCCCGGTGGTCGCGGCCAAGCGGGGCGCGCTGCCCGAGACCTGCGGCGACGCCGCGCTGCTGGCCGATCCCGATGACCCGGGCGCGTTCGCTGAGGCCGTCCTGGAGGCCGCCTGCGACGAGGCCACGAGGGAGCGCCTGGTCGCCGTCGGCCACCGCCGCGCGGCGAGCTTTCCCTGGAGCCGCACGGCGGCGCTGACCGACGCGGCGATCGGCGAGCTGGTCTGCGGCGTGTGATTCACTCGCCGAGATGCTGCGTACGAGACGCCGCAACTGGGGGCGCCTGACCCTCTGCGCCCTGATGCTGCTGTTGGTCGTCCCGGCAGCCGTGTCCGCGCGTCCCCGCAAGCCGGCCAAGCCAAAACCGGTGCCGCCCGGGTTCGTGGGGATGGTGATCGACGGCCCGCTGTACCCGGTCACCGAGCCACCGCTCGACATGGCGACGCAGCTGGACTCGATGGTCGCCACCGGCGTCGAGACGATGCGGGCGACGTTCGACTGGGCCGCCGCGCAGCCCTACCGGAACTTCAGCCAGGTGCCGACCACCGACCTCAGCAAGTACACCGATGTCGGCGGGGTGCCGACCAACTTCACGCAGCTGGATCAGTTCGTGGGGCTCGCTGCGCAGCGCCGGATGACGATCCTCCCGACCGTCCTGGACGCTCCCAAGTGGGACCGCGTCCCGGACGGCCGCAGCCTGATCGACCGGCCGCGCATGAACGGGCCGTACGCCAACTTCCTCGCGGCGCTGGTGCACCGGTACGGGCCGAACGGGAGCTACTGGAAGGCAAATCCGGGCGTTCCGAAGGTGGCGATCCGGCAGTGGCAGATCTGGAACGAGCCGAACATCCGGGCGTTCTGGTCGGCGCAGCCGTACGCCAAGACATACGTCAGCCTGCTGAAGGCGGCGCACTCGGCGATCAAGAGCGCCGATCACGGGGCGAAGGTCGTGCTCGCCGGGTTCCCCAACTACTCCTGGATCGCGCTCAAGCGGATCTACGCGGTCAAGGGCTCGCGCCCGCTGTTTGACGTTGTCGCGGTCCACCCGTACACCAAGGAGCCCGGCGGTGTGATCACGATCCTGACCAAGGTCAGGCAGACGATGGCGGCCGCCGGCGACGGCCGCAAGCCGATGATCGCCGACGAGATCGGCTGGCCCTCCTCGCGCGGCCAGACGCCCCATAACGCCGGCTTCGACTTCGCCACCACGCCTGCGGGGCAGGCGCGCAACATCGCCGCGATCCTGCCGATGCTCGGCTCCGAGCGGGTCAAGCTCCGCCTGCAGGCGTTCTACTACTACACCTGGATCGGCGCCGAGCAACACAACGCGCTGGCGTTCGACTTCGCCGGGCTGCTGCGCCTGACGGCGGGCAAAGTGTCCGAGAAGCCGGCCTTCAAAGCGTTCCGACAGGCGGCGTTGGCGCTCGAGCGCTGCCGCCAGCGGGGCACGGTCGCGACGCGCTGCCTGAAACCCGCCTGAGCCCCGCGGCGAACGCGGCGGAGTCGGGCGTGGCGGCGCCGCCGGGCCCGTGGATCCCGAACCAGTCCTGGCCGTCGGCCCGGGTGCGCTCCGGCGTCACCCAGGTGTAGACGATCGTCGCCGCCAGGCCGCAGCGGACCCGGCCGAGCGCGGCCAGCGTCCGCTCGAGGTAGGCCGGGCGCCTTGACTCCGGCAGGTAGTTGGGGTTGCTCGGCGGGTGGGTGGTCCAGCCGAGCTCGGTGATGTACAGCGGCACGTCGCCGACCCCGGCGGCGGCCATCACCTGCTGCGCCTTGGCGACGTTGGACAGCACCCCCGCCGGGTCGACGCCGTACGGATGCAGCCCGATTCCGTCGATGTGTCCACGCAGATCGGGGGCCACCGTCAGCAGCGCCGGGATGAACGCGACCGGGTTGGTCAGGCCGCCGACGATCACCGCCGCGGTCGGCTCGAACCCGAGGATCGCGTCGCGCGCGGTCTCGTACAGGGCCGCGTAGCGGGCGGCGTCGGGCTTGGGCGACCAGAACGTCGGGTTGTCGGGCTCGTTCCAGATCTCCCACGTGACGACCGGGTCGGAGGCCAGCTCCGGGTGCTCCCGCCAGAACGAGCCGCCCATTCCGTATCGCGAGGCCAGTGCGCCCGCGTACGCCGCGTAGTCGGCCGCCGAGCTCGGCGGCGAGTGATCGACGCCGGTCGCCAACTCGGCCCAGGGCGCCGTGTAGTCGATGATCGGCAGCCAGTGCAACCCATGCCGGGCCAGCGCGGCGGCGATCACGTCGTCAAAGCTCCAGTCGTAGCGGTGCACGCCGTCGACCGGGGCGGTCGGCTCGGTCGCCTCCCACAGCGCGTCGCTGCGTGCAACGGTCGCCCCGGTGGCCTTCAGCGCCTGCAGCTGCTGGTCGATCTGGCGCGGGGTGTAGGTCCGGTCGTTGAACAGCCGGTTGACGTTGACGCCGAACTGTCGGCGCGTCGGCGGCGGGGTGGCAGGCGGGCCGGGGCCGGTGGGCGCGCTGGCGGCCGGCGAGGTGGACGGCGGGACGCTCGGGGTGCTCGTGGACGTGACCGCCGGGACGCTCGAGCTCTGAGACGACGAGGAGGAGCCGCGGTTCGATCCCGTCGCCAGCACCACCACCACGACCGCGGCCGCCGCCGCCAGCACCGCGAACGGGAGGTATCGGCGCCAGGCGCCGCGCGGCGACGTGCCGGGATCAGGCTCGGCCATCGGTTCGTCGCACTCGCGCCAGCGCGCCGAGCTGGCGGCGCTCCCGGGCCGCGGGGCGCCCCAGCAGGCGCTTGGCCACGATCCGGGTGGCGAACGTGGTCATCTGCGTGGCATCGTCCAGCCGCGCTCGCGACGGACCCAGGCGGCGCGCGACGACCTGGTGCCGGGCCTGCGCCAGCCGCTCGAACGGCTCTCCGCCGAACGCCGGGCCCGAGGCGTGTGCGCGGTCGTGGAGCACCCGCGCGGACGGCCAGAACCACGTCTGGACCCCGGCCTGCGCCGCGCGCACCCCGAGGTCGAGGTCCTCGCCGTACATGAAGATCCGCTCGTCGAACGGGCCTAGCCGCCGCAGCGTGTCTGCGCGCGCCACCAGCGCGGCGCCGACTGCCCACCCGACCGCCCGCGGCGCACGGGCCCCCCACGGCGCCAGCTCGGTTCCCGGCGCCAGCGCCGGGGGCACGAACGCCCGCGCCACATCCGCGAGGCTGCCGGGCAGCGGGTGAACCGTGTCCTGGCGCGACCCGTCGGGGTTGAGCACCAGCGGCGCCAGCAGCCGCTCGGGCCGCGAGCGATCCAGCGCCTGCTCGGCCAGCTCGAGCAGCGAGCCGTCGACCACCTCGACGTCAGGGTTGAGCAGAGCGACGACCGGCTCGCTCACCTCCTCCAGGCCGCGGTTGGAGCCCGACCCGAAGCCGACGTTGCGATCGAGCGCCACGGTCAGCGCGCCGGGCAGCGACCTCGCGACCGCCACGGTGTCGTCGTCGGAAGCGGAGTCGACGACGACCAGTCGTGCGCCCGGCAGGTGTCGCCGCACCGAGGCCGCCAGGCGCGTCAGCTCCGGGGCGGAGTTGTGGCTCACGGTCACCACGGCGAGGCCGCTCGGCCGACCCGAGGCCGGCCGCCGCAGAAACGGTGCCAGCGCCTCGGCGTAGGCGGCCCGTGCGGTGGCCCCGTCGAACTGGGCCCGCGCCCGTGCTCGCCCGGCGCGCCCCAGCGCGGCCGCGCGGCCGGGATCGGCGAGCACGTCGACCAGCCCGGCGGCCGCCGCGGCCGCGTCGCCGGGCGGGTAGCGCCGGCCGCACGCGCCGTCGACGATCTCCGCGGGCCCGGCCGCGGCGGGGACGACCGCCGGCCGCGCCGCCGCCAGCGCCTCGAGCACGGCGATCCCGAACGGCTCCGCGTCCGCGCAGTGCAGCAGGCAGCTCGCGCGCGCGAGGTCGCCGCGGGGGTCGAAGGAGCGACCCGCGAACTCGACGGCGCCCGCCAGGTCCGCCTCCGAGGCGCGCGATCGCAGCCGCCGCACCAGCGCGCCTCCGGCGTCGTCCAACGGCGCTCCCACGAACCGCAGCCGCAGGCCGGGAAGCGACTCGCGCGCGATCGCGACCGCCTTGAGCGCGAGGTCGGGGCGCTTCCAGGCGGCCAAGGTGCCGAGCACCAGCACCTCGGGAGGGTCGGCCGGCCGGGCCAGCGCGTCGAAGCGGTCGACGTCGACGCCCGGGGTCACCACCCGCAGGCGTTCGCCGAGCCGCTCCTCGGGATCGAGGTCGGCCGCCACCGCCTGCGACGGTGCGGTCACGAGCTCGGCGCGCCGGGCGACCGCGCGGACAGCGAAGCCGATCGCCCGTCCAGGTAGCAGGTCGTTGTGCTGGAACCCGAACGCTGCTCGGCTGCCCGACAACCCCCAGGCGAGCGCCGAGCGCATCCCCCAGGCGACGACCAGTTCGGGCCGCAGGTCGCCCGCCAGCCGCCGCAGGTCGAGCCCGTGGGCCGCGAGCCGCACGCAGGCCAGCGCGCGCTCGGTGACCGAGGCGCGCAGGTCGAGACGACGCTGGGGCACCGGGAACACCCGCAACCCCACCGCGCGCGCCGCGTCCGCCAGTGGCCCGTCGGGGCAGGCCAGCGCAGATTCGGGCTCGAGGCCGCCCGCGAACTGCACCAGCAGCCGCTCCGCGCCTCCGTAGGCGCCCGAGTAGCTGGCGAACAGGACCACGCGCTGGAGGCTATCCCCGCCCCGGAGCGGCCGTGCGTGGATCGCCGGGACCGCTCCCATACACTCCGCGCGGTGCCGAGACCGCTGCACAGTGTGCCCGGGCACCCGAGGGTGGCGCTGGTTCACGATTTCCTGCTCGATCTGAGGGGTGCCGAGCGCGCGTTCCTCGAGATATGCAGGATGTGGCCCGATGCCGACATCTTCACCGCGGTGTATGACGAGCGGGGCACCGAGCACAGGTTCGCGGGGCGCAGCGTGCACAGCTCGTTCCTGCAGAAGCTGCGGCCGACCGCGCGCACCTTCCGGGCGCTGCTGCCGCTGTATCCGGCGGCGATCGAGTCGTTCGACCTGTCGGGCTACGACCTGGTCGTGTCGAGCTCCTCGGCGTGGGCCCACGCGGTGCTGTGCGACGAGGACACCACCCACGTGAGCTACTGCCACAACCCATTCCGCTACGCGTGGAACGACCGGGAGCCGACGCTGGCGCGGCGCGACCCGCTGACCCGGGCTTTCCTGCGGCGCTCCTTCCGACGCTGGCGGCAGTGGGACTGGATCGCTGCCCAGCGAACCGACCGCTACGTGGCGGTCTCGCGGATCACCCAGGCGCGGATCCGCGCCTACTTCGGGCGCGAGGCCGACATCGTCCACCCGCCGGTCGACACCTCGAGGTTTGCCCCCGGACCCGTCGCAGACCACTACGTCGTGGTCTCGGAGCTGATGCCGCACAAGCAGATCGATGTCGCCGTGCGGGCGTTCAATCAGCTCAAGCTTCCGCTCGTCGTCGTCGGCGACGGACCCGCTGCCCGTGGCTTGCATCAGCAGGCGGGGCCGACGATCCGCTTCGCCGGCCGCCAGCCCGACGCCGCCGTGGCCGAGATCCTGCGCAGCGCCCGCGCGCTGGTCGTGACCTCGGTCGAGGAGTTCGGGATCGCCGCGGTCGAGGCCCAGGCCGCCGGCCGGCCGGTGATCGCCCGGGGCGAGGGCGGCGTGCTGGAGACCGTGATCGAAGGCAGGACCGGGCATCTGTGGACCGGCGGCCCATCCGATCTGGCGCAGGCCGTGCAGGAATTCGACGACGCGGCCGTCGATCCCGGCGCCTGCGTGCACAACGCAGCGCGCTTCGACGTGGCCAGCTTCCGCCGGGCGATGTTCGCGCAGGTCGACGCCGCGATCGCCGAGGGGTCGCGTCGCGGCGGCGACCGCCAGCCGCTGCCGACGGCGCGGCTGGTCAGGCGAGCGGCCCGGGACCGCTGAGTGCTCGGCGCCGGAGCTGATTGACCGATGCGGGCGGCGGTGCTCAACGGCGCCCGCGTGGTGCTGCTGGCGGGGCCGACGGCGCTGGCGTTCTTCAGCGGCGGCTACTTCGATGGCCCCCGCGCGTGGGCCGGGTTGCTCGCCTGGGCGCTCGTCGCGGTCGCGGTGATCGCCGCCCCGCGCCCGGCGATGACGCCCGGCTCGTGGCTGGCCGTCGGGGGCCTGGCGGCGCTGGCCGGGTGGACGCTGCTGTCGATCACCTGGGCGCCGGTCGCGGGCAGCGCGTATCACGCCGGCCAGATCACGATCCTCTACACCGGGGTGCTGCTCGCCGGGATGCTGCTGCTGCGGTCAGAGCGCGCCCAGCTCATGGTCGAGCCCGCGCTCGCTGCCGGCGTGCTGATCGTGATCGGGTATGGCCTCTCCGAGCGGCTCCTGCCCGGTGTGCTGCACTTCGCTCGCTCGGTCAGTGCCGAGGGGCGCCTCGAGCAGCCGCTCACGTACTGGAACGCGATGGGCGAGCTGGCGGCGCTCGGCTTCGTGCTGGCGACGCGGATCGCGGGCGCGCCCACCCGCCCGGCGCCGCTCCGTCTCGGGGCCACCGCAGCCACCGCGCCGCTGGCGATGGGCCTGTACCTGAGCTTCTCGCGCGGTGCTCTGTTTGCATGCGTGGCCGGCCTGATCGCGCTGGTGGTGCTGGCGCCCGTGCGCGAGCAGCTGCGCGCGCTCGCCGTGTGCGTGGTGGCCGGAGCGCTGGCCTCGGTGTGCGCCGCTCCATTCAAGGGCGTCACCGCGCTGAGCGGCGCGATCGGCACCCGCGAGCGTCAGGGCGCGATCGCGCTCGCGCTGCTGCTCGTGATCATGCTCGTCGCGGTTGCGGTCCAGTGGCGGGCCGCCCGCCGTCACAGCGCCACCCGCGTGCGCTTGCTGCACGGGTCGGGCTGGCTCGCCGTCGGGGTGATCTGCGCGGGGCTGGCGCTGGCGATCGCGGTCGGCGCCAAGGAGAGCTCCAAGGCGCCGCTGAGCAACGGGGCCACGCGCCTGGTGACGCTCGAGAGCAACCGCTACGACTACTGGAACGTGGCCTTCCGGGCGTTCCGGGCCGAGCCGGTGCACGGGGTCGGCGCCGGCGGCTGGGCGGTCGACTGGCTGCGCTACCGCCCGATCAACGACTTCGCCCAAGACGCCCACTCGCTGCCGCTGCAGACGCTGGCCGAGCTGGGGATCGTCGGGATCCTGCTCCTGATCGCGTTCCTGGCGGGAATCGGCCTGAGCGCGCGAGACGCCGTGCGCCGGTTGCCGGCGCTGGCCGCCGGGCCGATCGCCGGGTTCGTCGTGTACGTCGCCCACGCGCCGCTTGACTGGGACTGGCAGATGCCCGCGGTGACGCTGATCGCGATCGTGCTGGCGGGGCGCTGCTCGCCTTGGCTGACGCAGCGCGGAGCCGGATGCGCAGGCGCCGCCTCCCAGCGTGGAGCACGTACCCTGCGTACACCCATGATGGGCCGCTCAGCGATGATCGCGTTCGGCTCGGCAATCACCAAACCTGACGTCTACCGCCGCAGTGCGCGGAGGTCGGCATCCGTCTGGCGGCCGAGCCGGACTCCGAGGTGTATCGCGCTGCCTTCCGTCGGCTCGATCTTCGCCAGCTACAACGCGCTGCTCGAGCAGGCGGCCGCGCGCGACGATCTCGAGGCGCTCGTGCTCGTCCACCAGGACGCCGAGATCGTCGACCGCGACTTCTGCGCTGCGCGTGCGGCGAGCGCTGGCCGATCCGGCACGTCGGGGTAGTCGGCTGCGTCGGCGCGATCGACGTGCGCAGCATCGCCTGGTGGGAGGGCTCGGTCACGCTCGCCTCGTTCGTGCACCGCTACGAGGAGCACGGCGGTGGCGATCTGCCGGCGTTCTCGTGGGCCTGGGATCGAGGCGCCACCGTACGCGCGGCATCGGCGAGGTGGACACGCTCGACGGTTTCGTGCTCGTGCTCTCGCCGTGGACCGTGCGCAACCTCCGCTTCGACGAGTCGCTCGGCCAGTTCCACGGCTATGACTTCGACTTCTGCCTGCAGGTCGCGAGCCGCCGGCCGCAAGGTGGTGACGGCGGACTTCCGCGCGATTCACAATCACTCGCTGGAGCCGTTCGAGCGATCCCGAGCCCTGGATCGAGGCCCACATGAGACGTCGCCGAGAAGTGGGACGGGCGACTGCCCGACGGTCGGCGCCGGCACCGGGAGCTGGGAGGATCGCGCGCTTCGCGCCGAGGCCGGGCGAGACGCGGCGCGCGTGCTCGACCACACCAACACGCTGATCTCGAGGCCCAGCTCCGAGAGCTGGAGCGATGCGCTCGCCGAGGCTCAGCAGGCAGCATCTCGTGGCGCATCACCGGCCGCTCCGTGTGGGCCGCCGGGCTTCTCGGAACGCGAGGCTGTCCGTGGCGGCCGCTCCGCGCCCGGCTCGCAGACTCGGCGAAGGGCACAATGATCGCGTTCGGCTGCTCGATCACCGAGCCCGAACCGTACCTGCGCGCTACGCGCAACCGGGCATCCGCCTCGCCGCCGAGCCGAATTCGGTCGTCTTCGCGTTCGCCGCGGTGGGAACGGTCGGGCCGCAGCTACAACCTGCTGCTCGACGCCGCCGCCGCCCACGACGACCTCGAGGCGCTCGTGCTCGTCCATCCCGCACACCGAGATCGCCGATCCGGACGTGCCGCGAGAAGCTCCGGCGGCGTTCGCAGATCCGGAGGTCGCGGTGGTCGGATGCGCTGGCGCGACCGGGGTGCACTCGATCGCCTGGTGGGAGGGCGCAGTCAGCGTGCGGCGCATGTGATCCATCGCTACCTCGAGCACGGCGGTGGCGAGCTGCCCGCGTTCTCGTGGACCGAGCGGTCGCAGGCCTCCGGCCGAGGTCGACACCGTCGACGGGTTCCTGCTCGCGCTGTCGCCATGGGCGGTGCGCAATCTTCGCTTCGACGAGGGCCTGTCTTCGGGCACGGCTTCGAGCTGGACTATCTGCCTGCAGGCCGGGCCGCGGGCCGTAAGGTGATGATCGCCGACCTCCCGGTGATTCGAGCATCGCTCGCTGGATCTCGTGAGCGACCTGGAGCTATGGGTCGAGGCCCACATCCAGCTGGCCACGCAAGTGGGACGGTCGGATGCCGGGGGTCGAGGGCCGCCCGCCGACTGGAAGGACGCGCGCCCGCCGCGCGGAGGCCGAGCGCGAGGCTGCCCGTGCGATCGCCTATTCCCGCAAGCACGGGCTGCGACGCCGCGATCGAGGAGCTGCAGCGCGCGCTGGAGCAGGCCACCGGGACGCTCTCGTGGCGAGCCGACCGACGCCGCTGCGGTGGCTCAACCAGGTCCTACGGGACGCCCGGACCAGACGCGCGAGCGCGAGCCGCTGACGGCGTACGCCCGCGACGCTCAGGTCCCGGGCTGGTCCGTGAGCGCGCGGCGGACCTGTTCGCGCGAGATCACCGACTGGTCGGTCGCGATACCGGCTCGGACGCGCAGCCGTGAGAGCCGCTCGGCGACCGCGAACGCCGTTGACTCGAGCAGCCGCCTCAGCACCCTCTCCTGACGCGCGCTGCGCTCGCTGCACCTTCCACAGCGCAACGCGCAGCGCGTGCTCCTCGGCGATGTGCAGGACCCGGTTCGCCTCCAGCGCGCGCGAGCAGCGGGTTGGCGGTCCTAGGGGTCGAGGAACTGCGCGACCGCCGGTCGGCCCACGGCGCGTCGCGGTGCCAGACGGCGCCGAAGCCGAAGAAGGCCGGCACGACGACGAATCCGCAGCCGCTCCGGTCGGCCGCGACGAAGTCCTCGACCGCGGTCAGCACGCCGTTGCGCTCGCCGCCCTCGCGCGCGGCCGAGCGCGGATACGGAAGGCCATCGGGCGTGAGTGCCCGGATCATCGGGGGAGATCCCGCTCCCGTCGCCGACGACCGGCTGGCGGTACATCGGCGGGAATCTGCTCGGGGTCGAAGTAGTCGTCGCGCCGACCGTGAGGCCAGCAGACGTCGTGAAACAGCAGCAGCGGCAGCTTGGCGCCGGTCGCGCGGTTGCCCACGATCGGCGCAGCTCCTCGCGACACGGTGTAGTAGTTGTGGTCGCCGTCGATGATCAGCGACATCGGGCATCGAGATCGTCGGCAGGGCGTCGAGGCTCGTCTCACGGATCAGCTCGACGCCGACGTGCTGTTCGGCGAGCGCGACCAGCGCATCCTGCGGCGAGGGATCGATCGCGATCACCCGAGCGCCCGCTGCGATCGGCCCAGTCGGCCAGCACCCGGGTGAGATCGCCCGCGTAGGCGCCCACTTCGACGATCGACGCGGCCCGACCGCGTCGAGGCATCGCAGCATCAGCGTCGGCGTGGTGGACCATCGAGGCGCCCCACCGCAGCGGGTCGTGGAGGTACGGATCGAACGTCGGTGCGGGTCGCGTCCACGTGGCGGTGCGAGTCAGAGCTGCTCCAGCGATCCGAGGCGCCTCGCGGTTGAAGCATCCACACGCCCAGCACGCAGACACCGAGGTAGATCGCCACCGGCGCGAGCAGCGGCCAGTAGCCGCCGGCTGCGGCGGCCGGCCCCGGCGCGCTTGGCTCGATGATCCACTTGCGCGCCAGCTCGAAGATCGGCGCGAGTGGGTTCAACGAGATCATGTGGCGCAGCGTCGGATGGCCGACAGCGAGTCGACCGTGTAGAGGATCGGCGTGACGTAGAACAGCGCGGTCGAGAACACCGTCCAGATGATCCCGATGTCGCGGAAACCGCGGATACAGCGACGACACGATCATCGCGACCGCGATCGTGAGCGACGATCAGCAGCAGCAGGACGACCGGGAAGAGCAACCAGCGTCCACATCGGCGTAACGCCGAACGCGAGGATGAAGATCGACCACGACGACGAGGTTGAGGAGCAGGTTGAACAGGCTCGTCAGCACGACGGCCAGCGGAATCACCAGCCGCGGGAACTGGGTCTTGCGAACGATCGATTCCTGGCGACGACCGATCCCACGGCGATCATCGTCGCCTCCTGGAAGAACCCGAAGAGGACGATGTTCATCAATAGGAGCACCGGATAGTGGGGAACGTTGTCGAGGTGAAACACCTCCGTGAAGACGGTCACCAGCACCGCGAACAGCAGCAGCGGCCGCGCCAGCGACCACAGGTACCCCAGCACGGTGCCGAAGTACGTCTGCTTGAATTCGGTGGCAGAGATCATGTAGAGCAGCTCGAGCGAGCGCCGCCACCCGCCGCCGAGCGCGCATGGGCCCGGAACGTCTCGCAGCAGTCCGGCTCTGGCGCCTCGGTGGCGGTCAGCGGCTCGAGCGTCGGTTCGATGTCGGACTCCAGGGAAACGATGCCGTGCCGCGGGGCCGTGCCGTAGACACAGGAACTGCACCAGCCGCATCGGCTGCAGGCCCAGATCGCGCGCCTGCGATCTCCGGCCGATCCAGCAGTCGAGCGAGTAGCTGCCCGGCACGAGTCGGTTCTCGATCTGTCCCCGCAGGCGAACCCGCTGTCCGGGGCAGAACTGTTCGTCGAACATCCGGGTGAACTCGGACACGATCATCCCGTCGGCGTTGCGCACGTGGAACGCGAACGTCGGGTTTGCCAGCTCGCGGGCGATCTCGACCACGACGTCGATCGAGATCGGCTTCCGCTGTTCGACGTTCTCGACGCGATCGCCATTTTCATCCATGAGCCGGGCGCTGACCAACCGGGCGTTGAGGTCGACGGTTCCGACGTAATCGCCCGGCGGGTTCACCCCTTCGGCGTCCGGCGCCGGCGGGCCGGCGAAGTTCAACCGGTAGTAGCGAAGCGACGCATCCTCGGGGTCCCCGACGAACTGCACCTCGCCGTCGTGAACGACCATCGCACGGTGACACAGAGCCTGGACAGTCGCCATGTCGTGAGTCACCAGCACGATCGTCTTGCCGGCGGCGTCGGCGTTCGTAGAACACCTCCATGCACTTCTGCCCGAACGCGGCGTCGCCGACCGCCAGCACCTCATCGATCAGCATCGTGTCAGCGTCGGCCTGGATCATGATCGAGAAGGCAAGTCGAACCATCATGCCCGACGAGTAGTTCTTGATCTTGAGGTCCACGAATTCGCGGAGCTCGGCGAAATCGAGCACGGTGTCGAGACGACGCGCCGCATCGCGTCTGCTCAATCCCATCAGCACCCCATTGAGCGCGCTGTTCTCGCGCGCTGTCAGCTCGGGGTTGAATCCCACCCCCAGCTCGATGAACGGGGCGACTCGACCAGCCGTGCGCACCCGGCCGCCGTCAGCCTTATAGATACTCGCGAGGATCTTCAGCAGCGTGCTCTTACCTGAGCCGTTGCGCCCGACGATGCCGAAGAATTCGCCCTGGTGCACCTCGAAGGAGACATCGGCCAGCGCGCGGAGCTGCCGGTAGCGGCTGCGCACGAACGGATGCGTGACGCGCTCCTTTAGCGTGTCGACCCGGTCCTCGGGGATCCGGAACGACTTGTTGAGGCCGCGGACCTCGATCACGACCGGCCCGGTTCCCGCTCCGGTACGAGTCAGCGAGGGCGATCGCTCCGCGACTGGAGGCGGGGAACCTGTCAGAGCGACTTGATCTGACACGGGCCCCCCGGGACGTGGGGCTCACACGAGCAGCGGCGCATACTCGAGTGGAAACGCTGACCCCCCGAAGAACCAGTTCTCGATCGCGAAGCGCGGCCTCAGCATCGCGGGGTCGGAGGCGGTCTTATGCAGGAACAGATCGTCGAACAGCAGCGCGTCACCTGGCTCGAAGATCGGCCGCAGGATTCCCTTTTCACCTGCGGCCTGCGCGGCGGTCGCGTCGGAGACCTGGTAGCCCAAGAAGACGTCATCGCCGCCGCTCTTGACCAGATCTTCCAGACGACGGGGCACGATGTCCAGCCCGGGCGACGTCGTCGCCGCACCGCGACAGCGACAGCCATAGGTTGAGCGCCCGGACGTCGCCCATGAAGGCGCCGTCCTGGTGCCATCCGCCCCCCACGACGGGCTCCGCCTTGCGCAGCGTGGTCTTGTGCACCGTGATCAGGGGCGGCTCGCCGAGATAGCCGTGCGCGAGCTCGGGGAATCCCGGCCGCCCTGAACATCTCGATCATCTCGAAGCACAGCTGTGGGCTGTCGGCAGCGAGCAGGCCGCCGCCCTCCCTGACCCACGGACGGGCATCCTCCAGCGAAGCCTCGTAGCGAGGGTCGCCGACGAACGTGTGGCAATAGCCCTCACCCGTCATCTGACCGGCCTCCCGGCGTGTCCGCTCGTCGAAGGCGGCGTCGATCTTGGAGGCGAAGGCAAGGGCGCGGTCGCGATCGACCAAGCCGCGCACCAGCAGGCAGCCATCGCGCAGGATTCCGGCGCGCAGCAGCTCGGGCGTCAGCTCGGGAGCGGCGATCTCGGGGAGCGCTCCGTCACCGGGCAAGCGCGCGGAGTCAGGCTCCGGGTGCCCAGGCTCCTCCGACGTCGCCTCGACGAGCCGGAGACCGGCGAGGTGGCGGAGCGCCAGCAGCTGCAGTTCGTTGCTCTGGCTCCGGTCGGTGAGATTGGCAGCGGTGAGGCGGTCGATCTCCGCGGGTATCTCCGCGTCGGTGAGCTGGGAATCGACGACCATGCCCGCTGCGGGATCAGCCAGCGCTGCGGCGGCCGCATGTCCGTCGTCTCTGGTTCGCCTGAAGATGCGCATCGCCGGAAGCTATCACGCGTCCAGCGGAGCCCCGTCGGGCCGCCCCGGGTGCTCACGGGCGGGGACGCCGACGACGGTCGACCCCGGTGCCACGTCGTCGACGACTACCGCGTTGGCGCCCACCTGGGCGCCCGCTCCGATCTGCACCGCGCCGATGATCTTCGCCCCGGTGCCGATGCTGACGTTGCGTCCGATGATCGCGCCCCTGACGTCGCCGGCGCGAAGCCCGATCGTCACAAACGGGGCGATGATCGCCCCGAGTGGATCTCGACCAGCCCATCGGCGACGAACTGCCCGTGAACGATGTAGACGCCCGGGTGCACGACTACGGGATCCCCAATCGAGATCTGAGCGATCATCATCGCCAGACGATGGGCTATGCGGGGCGCGACCGGGACCCCGATCGCCTGCAAGCTCGCTTTCACGCGGTAGAACGCCTGGGCCATGAATGCATCGCTGACCCAGGCGAGCCTCAGAATCTGACCCGCCGCGTCTAGCCGCGAGCGGAACTCGTGGCGTTCACCGCGATACATGGCGCAAACGCGAGCGTCGGCGACCAGGGCCTTCCGCAGCGAAGGGTGGCGCGCGCGGATCGCCCGCCACAGGCTTTTGCGATCGATTTCGGTCATCGTGAGAGGCGACCGGCCGGCCTTCATCCTGGCTAGGCTTGGACGCCGTGCCGCCGGCGCAGCTTCATGTGCAGCTCGATTATGAGCTTCCGCGGCGGGTGATGGTCGGCTGCGGAACGGCGTTGTTCGTGTGCGGGTGGTGCTTTCACCCCGACGCCGAGGTCCAGTCGCTGGCGATCCTCGTCGACGACGATATCCAGCCTGTGATGGCGGATGGCATGCCTCGCCTCGACCCGTTCAGGGCGCTCGAGGACTCGCCGGCGGACCCCCGGCACCACAGCTACCGCAGCGGCTTCTGGGGCCTCGCTCGGATCGCCGGGCCGCGCCTCGCCGGCACCTGCCGGCTTGCCCTGCGCGCGGAGCTCGACGACGGGGCGGTGGCGGTCGCCGAGCTGGACAGCGTCGACATCGAACCGACCCGGCGCCGGGTGTCGCCGAACGGGTCCGCGGAAGCGGGCGCCAGCCATATCGCGATCTGCATGGCCACTTACAACCCCCCGCTGGATCTGCTCGAGCACCAGCTCGCCTCGATTCGCGAGCAGAGCCACGCCAACTGGACCTGCCTGATCAGCGACGACTGTTCAACACCCGATCACCATCGGGCGATTCTGGCCGCGACGGCAGGGGACGCGCGCTTCGTCGTGTCGCGATCGCCGCGACGACTGGGCTTCTACGGCAACTTCGAACGCGCGTTGATGATGGTGCCTCCGGAGAGTGCGTTCGTCGCCTTGGCAGACCAGGACGACCGCTGGCACCGGGACAAGCTCGAGACGCTGGTCGGCGCGATTGGCGGCGCCCAGCTGGTCTACAGCGACGCTCGGGTGGTGGGCCGGGGCGGGGAGTTGATCTCCGACACCTGGTGGAGCGCCCGCCGCAACAACCACTCCGACCTGCTCTCGCTGCTGGTCGCCAACTCGGTGACGGGAGCGGCCTCCCTGATGCGCCGCGAACTGCTCGATTATGCGCTGCCGTTCCCGCCGGCGCAGTTCGCCCACTTTCACGACCACTGGCTGGGCCTGGTCGCGCTGGCACTCGGCGACGTCGCGTTCGTCGACCGTCCGCTCTACGACTACGTCCAGCACGGCGAGGCGTCGCTCGGTCACACCGCGGCTAATCAGATCGTCTCCCTGCGCAGTCGCATCCGGCATCAGTCCGCCCCTCGCGAGCGGGTGCGGATGTGGCGTCTTCACTACTACGCCGACGTGTGTCGGCTGATGCAGTTCGCGACGATCGTGAAGATGCGATGCGAAGCACGCATGACTCCCGGCAAGCGCCGGGCGCTGAACCACTTCCTCGATGCCGACCGATCGCCGATCGCGCTGACAAGGATGGGGCTCCGCGGCGCCGGCGAGCTACTGAGCGCGACCCCGGAGACGCTCGGAGCCGAGTGGATGCTGTTCTGGGGCCTGGCCTGGCGCCGGATGCTCGCCGCGAGCGCTCGCGAGCGGCCGCAGCGGCTGCTGCGACTCGACGCCATCCCGCCTCCCACTCTGACTGTGCGACCCCGCCGGTCGGGTGCGGACGAGCAGGCCGGGGCAATCGCGGCCAAGGTCGCGCCGCTGCGGTTCGTCCGCTCTGAACACGCGCCGCGCCGGATCAACCTGTTGATCCCGACGATCGACCCCGACCACTTCTTCGGCGGCTATATCGCGAAGTTCAATCTCGCCCGTCGCCTCTCGCAGGGGGGCGCCACAGTTCGCATCGTGACCGTCGATCCCGTCGGCGCACTCCCTCCTGACTGGCGCGCGACAGTCGAGTCCTACAGCGGGCTGCGCGGCCTGTTCGATGAGATCGAGGTGGTCTTCGGCCGCGAAGCCGCTGAGATCGAGATCAGTCCCACGGACGGAATCGTCGCCACCACATGGTGGACGGCTCACGTGGCGCGAGCTGCGATGACGCTGGTGGAGTCGGACAGGTTCGTCTACCTGATCCAGGAGTACGAGCCGTTCACGTTCCCGATGGGCAGCTATGCCGCGCTGGCCGCCGAGTCCTATCGGTTCCGGCATTTCGCGCTGTTCTCGAGCGAGCTGCTGCGCGGCTACTTTCGGCGCCACGGAATCGGGGTCTACGCGCACGGCTTGGCCGAGGGTGATCACAATTGCATGGCGTTCGAGAACTCGATCACGCCGGTCGCGGCGCCGAGACCCGACGAGGCTCGTGCTCCGCAACCCACGCCGCCTCCTGTTCTACGCCAGGCCCGAGCCCCACGCCGCCCGCAACATGTTCGAGCTCGGGGTACTCGCGCTCGCGCAGGTGCTCGACGACGGACTGTTCAGGACTGGCTGGGAGCTGCACGGGATCGGTACCGTCAGCCGGGGGCGGCGGATCGCCCTCGGGGCGGATGTCCACCTTGAGCTGATGCCGCGTTCCGATCAGCGGTCATACGCTCAGCTGTTGCGCGAGCACGACGTCGGCCTGGCGCTCATGTACACGCCCCATCCGAGTCTCGTCCCGATCGAGATGGCGGCCGGAGGCATGCTGGCCGTCACCAACACCTTCGAGAACAAGACGGCTGACGCGCTCAAGGAGATCTCGTCGAATCTCGTGCCGGTCGATCCGTCGATCGACGCGATCGCCGCCGGGCTCCGCGAGGCGGCGACGAGGGTCGGCGACCTCGCGGGCCGCGCTCAGGGCAGCCGGGTACGTTGGAGCCGCGACTGGTACGACTCGTTTGACGATCAGCTGATCGCTCGCCTGCGCGCCACCCTCGAGGGAGCCGCGCAGGTGAAGCTGTGAGCTACCGCCGGCGGGCGTGGTCGAGCCGTGCGATCTGAGCGAGGGCCCGATTGACCGTTGACGAGTCCGATGCCGAGGTGGCGAGGCCGTACCACGCATCGATGTTGTCGGGCTCCGCGGCGACGACTCGCAGCAGGATCTGCTTGGCGAGCGGGCGGTGGCCGGTCAGCAGGGCGACCCGCGCGCGCAGCACCTGCACCGTGCGATCGGGGTTCAGAACCGCCGCCGAGGCCAGCAGCGAATCGGCCCGGTCGGCCTGGGCGACCGTGAGCCGCTTCTGTCCCTGCAGCCCCGAAACGACCGTCGTCACCCGATCGACGTCGTGAGCTTGCCGGATCCCCAAAGCGAACCAGGCGCACGCCGCCAGGCTGGTAAGCACGAGCAGCGCGCGCACGATTCGCATCCGGGGATCATGCCAGCCGTCTCCGTGGTGATCCCGAACTGGAACGGCCAGGAGTGGCTGCCGGGCTGCATCGCCGCGCTGCGCCGGCAGACGAAGGCCGCGGCCGAGGTGATCGTCGTCGATAACGGCTCGAGCGACGGGTCGCTGAGCTACCTCGCAGTTGAGCACCCAGAGATCCGGGTGATCGCGCTCGATCGCAACACCGGTTTCGCACACGCGGCGAACCGCGGCATCCGGGGCGCCCGGCACGAGTTCGTGGCGCTCGTCAACACCGACGTCGTGCTGGCCCAAGATTGGCTGGCGCGGATGGCCGAGGTCCTCGGCCGCCACCCGGAGGCGGCGAGCGTTGCCTGCAAGATGCTGTCGCTCGAGGACCCCACCCGGGTCTATGACGCCGGCGACGTGTTGCGTCGCGACGGGGTGTGCGAGCAACGTGGACGATTCGCGCGCGACGACGGGCGGTGGGATTCGCCGGGCGAGGTGTTCGGCGCCTGTGCCGGCGCCGGCATGTTCAGGCGCGATGTGGTCCTCGAGGTCGGGGGATTCGACGAACGCTATTTCGCCTATCTCGAGGACGTCGACCTCGCGCTGCGGTTGCGAATGGCCGGGTGGCGCTGCCGCTATGAACCGGTCATCGCCCGGCACGCCGGCGAGGGCTCGTCGCACCAGCTGCGATCCGGTCATCAGTTTCTGGTGACCCGCAACACGATCCTGCTGCTCGTCAAGTCGTTTCCGATCCGATGGCTGCCGCTGGTCGTCTACCGCCAGCTGGCCTGGACCTGGCACGCCGCCCGCGAACGACGGATCCGCACTCACCTCCGAGCGCTGTGCGCGGCTGCGCCGCTGACCGGACAGATGTGGCGCGAGCGTCGCAGGCTCGCCGCCCGCGCCCGAGTGCCGGTGACCGACGCGATCCCGCCACGGCCATTTCGCGGGCCGCGCGCCGGCGGCCATCCCGCCCAGACGGCCGGCGCCCAGAAACGATTGACGCCTTGACACCGCGTCAGATCCTGCGCCGAGTCGGCGGGTTGCTCGGAGCTTATCCGCTGATCTTCGCGGTCCTCACCGTGTGGACATTTGCGCCCCTGGTCGTCCTGCTGGCCTATGCGGCGAGCCACGGCGGAGAGCTGACCGGAGCCAGCGGGACCGACGCCTTCGACCAGCTGGCGTACCTCGCCTGGATTCGCGACGAGGGCAGCTATCTGCTGGCGTCGAATCTGTGGCAGGTCACGCCCACGCCGCACGACTATCTGCACCCGATGTTCGTCATCTCGGGGTTGCTGTGGCGGCTGGGACTGAGCATTCAGCTCTCCTACATGCTGTGGATGCCGGTGGGCTTGATCGTGCTGTTCGCCGGTTTTGCCGCCTACGTGCACCACCTGCTGCCCGAGCGGCGCGGCGAGCAGGCGGCGGCCCTCTGCCTAGGGCTGTTCTACGTCACCCCGGTGCTCGCCCTGGCCGTGTGGACCGGCCATCTCACGCCGGCTCACCGGTACGACCTCGTGCTCGTGACCGACGACGCCTACGCGGCGCTGAACCTGTGGGGGTTCGATCACACGGCAATCGCGATCGGCCTGATGCCGGTCTTCCTGGTCGCCGCCGAGGCGCGACTGCGGGTCGCTGGACGCGACCCGGCCGCGGCGCGGCGGTGGACGGTGATCGCCGCGATCGCCGGACTGCTCGTCTCCTGGCTGCATCCGTGGCAGGGCGTCACGCTGCTCGGCGTGGTCGGCGGCCTGGTCCTGGTCAAGGGGCCGCGGCGGCGATATCTCGCTCTGATCGTTCCGGTCCTCGCGGCGCTGCTCCCGTTGCTCTACGGAGCCGTGCTCTCCCACGCTGATCCGGCCTGGGGAGATTTCCAGTCGCGCACGACCGGCACCGGGACCGCCCCGTGGTGGGCGCTGACCGCCTCGCTGGGCCCGCTCGCGCTACTGGGGGTGATCGGCCTGTGGCGTCCGCACGAGGACCGCGATTGGATGCTCGTGCTATGGGTCCTGGCCTGCGCCGGCGTGTACTTCGTGTTCCCGGAGTTCCCGGCCCACGCGCTCAGCGGCGTGACCCTCCCGCTCGCGGTGCTGTCCGTCCGTGGCTGGCGGCGCCTGCCGCTCACCGGCAGGGCCGCGCTGCCGATCGCGGCGGCGGCGATCCTGGCGTTCACCGTTCCGGAGGCGATCTACCACGGCCAGGCCGCGCGCGACGAGTTCCGTCACTCGACCGTCGCCGCCGTCGGGCGTCAGTTGATGCTCCTCACTCCCGACCAAGCTCGGGCGATGTCCTACGTCGGGCGGGCACCGCGGCCGGGCCCGGTTCTGGCCCCCTGGTTCCTCTCGATGTCGGTGCCCGCGCTCACCGGCCGTCAAGCCTATGCCGGGCACATCATGTGGCAGCCGGGCTCGCAGGTCGCGGCGGCCAACCGGTTCTTCTCACCCACCCTCGACGACCCTGGCGGCGCCGCCCGCCGCGCGATCCTGCGCGGCAGCCGCGCCGCGTACGTGATCGCCGACTGCGCTGCGCCGCCCGCGCTGGGTCGCGCGATCGCCCCGATCGCCGCGGTGGTCAGGCGCTTCGGCTGCGTGACCGTCTACCGGACGCTATGAGCGGTGGTAGATCAGCAGCTCAGTGGGCTTCGATCCGCGGTAGTGCTTGCGGGCGACCAGCGTGAGACCGGTTGGGTGCGGTATCGCCAGCCGCAGACGCTGGGCGATCTGATCGTCCAGAAACAGGTACACGTCGGCTCGGCGCGGGACCTCGGAGTAGGCGCGGGGCGTCGGTTTGGGCAGGGGACGAGGCTTGTGCAGCTGCGCCGCGATCGCGGGCTGGCCGACGATTGAGAGCACCAGCACACGATCCTGCGGCCTCGCCTCCCGGTCGATCAGCGCCGCCATCGCGCGGTATGGCTCGCGCACGTAATCGGGACCGAAGCTGCGCATCGTTCCGATCGCGAGCGTGGCCAGCACGGCGACCACAGCGGCCACTCGTAGCGGACCGCGGAGCGCGGCGAGCAGCCCTCCGATGACCAGCGCCGCGGCCGGGATCGACGCCGACAGTCCGCGCGGCAGCCACAGGTCGGTCACGGCGATGCTGTAGAGCAGCAGCCCGACCGGCGTGGCGAGAGCCAGCGCGACCAGCAGCGCCCATGGCGCGGCGGGATCGACGCTTCAGCTCCGCAACGCCACCAGCGTCGCAGCACCGTCGCCACTCCCAGCGCCACGCATGCTCCGATCACCACCAGTCCCCAACCCCCGGGGATGTCGCTCAGGGATGCGAACGCGTACCCCGCCAGGAATCGAACCGAGTCCTTGATCACGTGTCCGGCGGTCAACGGGTAGAGCCCGCCGATCACGCCGAGCTCCTTACCGCGCAGGTGCGGGAGCCACGGGAGGTACACGAGTACCGCGACGCCGGTGGCGATCAATGGAGGGCGCAACCGGTCCCGGCACCGCCAGATCGACCACGCCGCCTGGACGACCAGCACGAAGATCGACGTGTAGTGCGTGTACGCGGCCGCGCCGGCAGCCACCACGTACAGGATCCACCATCGAGGCTCCCGCGTCGCAACCGCGCGTAACAGAGCGAGCGTCGACAGAGCGACGAAGAACGTCATCGTGGCGTACGGCCGGGCCTCGGTCCCGTAGTAGACCGTGAACGGGCTGATGGCAAAGAACGCCGCCCCGATCAGTGCTGCCGTCCGGCCTACGGTCTCGCGCCCGATCGCGTACACGAGCGGCACCGTGGCCGCGCCGAGGACGACCGACGGCAGCCGCAGCCAGACGGTCGGATCGCCAAGTTTGGCGGTCAGCCAGGCGAGCAGGAAGAAGAGGGAGGGGAATTCTCCCCGCCGGTGTGAACGGTGGTGAGCACCGCCCCGAAGCCACGGCCATGGATGTCCTGATAGGTGAACACCTCATCGCCGTATAGGCTCTGATGGATCTGGCTGAGCCGCAGCGCGAACGCGATCGCCGTCAGCAGCGCGACCGCGACTACCGCGGGGGTGACGCGGAGCGACCGGTCCGTGCTCGCCGCCGCGTCGAAGTCGCCGCGGCGCGCCCGCGACGCGGTCAAGCTCACGAGCCGTCGCGCCTGGCTCGTCTCATCGCGAGCGCTGCCCTCGGGACGAGCCCGGCTTTCCTGAGGCTCGTCGAGCGCGGCCTCCAGCGCGCGCACGCGGGCCTCGAGCGCGGACACCTCGTCCTGGAGCTGGAAGCTCGAGGTCGGTCGGAATCTTGCGCCCGGTTCGCTGGGCGGCGGCTCTCGGCCGGCCGAGCTGGCTGTCGGCCGGCTCGGCGGATCGACCGTCGCCCGGGGACGGCGGGGATGCGGCCTGCCGACGCCACCGCGCGCCGGTCCAGTCGATTCGCTCGATCGGCTCGGTGATCGCGTGCTCGGCCCGGAAGTCGTCGACCGCGCGACGGCAAACAGGAAGCTGGAAGTGAAAGTAGTCGTCGATCACCAGGTACCCGCCGGCCGCGAGCCCGGGGTACAGGGCCTCGAGCGCCAGCCGGGTGGCGTTGTAGCCGTCGGCATCGAGCCGGATCACCGACCACCGCCGCCCCCGAAGCGACTCCATCGTCTCCTCGAAGAAACCGGGTACGAACGTCACGCCCCGCGTGTATCCGAATCGGGCGAAGTGCCCTCTGACCTGTTCCACGGCCGGGGCCAGGTAGTCGATTGCGCTCATGTGCAGATCCAGGTCTTGGTCCTCGCTTCCGAGCTGTGGCTCAGGGAATCCCTGGAAGGAGTCGGCCACCCACACCGTCCGCTCGTGTGCGGCGAGAGTGTCGAGCGTGGCGCGCATCAAGATCGACGCCCCTCCCCGCCACGCGCCGGCCTCGATCAGGTCGCCCTCGACGCCATCCGCAACGACCGATTCGACGCACGCCTGCAGGTCGTCGAGCCTGCGCAGGCCGACCATCGTCAAGCCGTTGAGCGGCCAGTCCGAGCCGTCGATTCGCCACCGTCGCTGGTCGTCGTCGGGCAGCTCGCGAGAGAAGATCCGGCCGTCGCCGCGCCAGACCATGTGCGTGGCCACTCCGACCAGATCGCACAGGCTCAGCTTCAGGAGGTCGAGGTAGGCGACGCGGAGCGCTTCGCGGTCAGCCCCGGCGCCGACAGCCTCGATCTCGCGCGGCTGGGCCGGGATCGGGGATCGGGCGTCATCGGTGTGAGCGATTATGCCCCGGAAATGTTGGGAGGTGGCGCAACCGTCAGGCCCGGGCCGCCTCGACGCAGGCGAACAGGACCGCCCGAGCGCGGTAGAGCAGGAAGTCATAGGGCGCGCCCCATGCCTCCTCGGGGGCGACCTCGCGCCAACGGGCCTGCCCGGCCGCGCGTCGGAGCGCGGCGAGGCCCGCGATCGGGACCTCGCCGCTGCGGATCGCGGCGGCGAAGCTCGGGTTGTAGCCGGCCGGCACGGTGAGCACCAGCCGCCCGCCGGGTCCCAGGAGCCCGCGCAGCACGTGTACGGCGCGCAGCGCCTTGTCGGGGTCGGGAGGATGCTCGTCGAGCCCGACGTGCTCGAGTGTCGAGATCGCCACGATCAGCTCGAACGGCCCGAGACCGTCCAGGTCCAGAACGTCGCAGTTGAGCACGCCGGCTGCCCGTTCGTAGCGGTCGGCGATCAGGTGGCGCTGGCCGCGGTAGTGCGACAGGACGTTTCCGACCTCGAGTACACGGCCCGAGGGGTGGCGGTCGACGAGCGCCTGGATCACCGGCACCTCGACCGCTCGTTCGGTCAGCCACGTCAGCTTGTGGCGGGCGTACAGGTACCGATAGCGCCGCCCCGCCAGCTCGAAGCTGCCGTGTCCGCCGGCGATCGTCCAGGGCAGCCCGGCCGCCGCGCCGGCGCCCCAGCGGGCGAAGTCGCCGGCCACTGGGCGCCGGCCCCGCGCCCTGATCGCCCGCGCGGTGCGGGCGGCCAGCGGCTGTGGCGTGTAGCCGTTGTCGCTCATGGGCGCAGTAGAGTGTCGCCGTTCGTGGAGCCCACCAGTGATGTCGCGGCCGCCCATGCCGGCAATGGCGTGCTAACCGCGGCACAGCCCCCGCCGGCGGACCCTTCGCGCGTCGGGCTCCGGCTGAAGATCCTCGTGCTTGCCGATCGGGACTGGACGCACCCTCAGGGCGGGGGCACGGGCGAGAACGTGTACGCGAACTTGTCGCGTTGGGCGCAGTGGGGACACCAGGTGACGTTGGTCGCCGGCGCCCACCCTGGCTGCGTCCGGGTCGAGCAGGTGGCACCCAACCTCGTGGTGCACCGGATGGGCGGACGTGGCTCGGTGTTCCCGCGTGCGGTGTGGGCGGTCGTGCGCGGGCTGGCTCGCGACGCCGACGTGGTGTTCGAGGTGATCAACGGGATCGTGTTCCTGACGCCGCTGTGGCTGCGCAAGCCGCAGGTGGCGCTCGTCCATCACCCGCACCGCGACCTGTACATCGGCGAGTTCGGCCGCCGCCTGGGCAGGGTCATGGCCGCGATGTTCGAGGAGCTGCCGTTGCGCCTGCTCTACCGGCGGGTCCCGTTCGTGACGATCTCGGGTTCGGCGCGCGACGAGCTGGTCAGCATCGACGGGATCCCGGCCGTCGAGATCACGCTGGCCTACTGCGGGGTCGAGCCGGGGCCGTACGGTCCGGGCGAGCCGGCGAGCGACCCGCGGCTGCTGTATGTCGGACGGCTCAAGGCCTACAAGCGGATCGAGCTCCTGCTGGACATGCTCACCGAGTTGCCCGGGGTCACGCTCGACATCGCCGGCCAGGGCGACCACGGGGAGACGCTCGACGACGAGATCGCCCGGCGGGGGCTGGACGACCGGGTCCGGGTCCACGGCCACGTCGATGAGCAGACCAAGGCAGCGCTGTATCGCCAGGCGTGGGTCCACGTGACCGCGTCGGCGTCGGAGGGGTGGTCGCTGACCGTCATGGAGGCCGCGCTGTGCGCAACGCCGAGCGCCGCGCTCGCGGTCGGGGGGCTGCGCGAGTCGATCGTCGACGGCGAGACCGGCGTGCTCTCGAGCACGCCCGAGGAGATGACCGCGAAGCTCAGGTGGCTGCTTGGCGACGCGCAGGCGCGCGAACGGATGGGCGCTGCGGCGCGCGAGCGTGCGCTCACGTTCAGCTGGGACCGTACGGCGGCGACGATCCTGTCGGTGATCCAGGCCCGCGTGGCTCCCGCCCGGCGGTGGTGAGCTTCGCCGACGCGCTCGAGCTGACCGGGGGCGTCGAGGGCTGGCTGACCGGCGCGCAGGCGCGGACGCTGTGGGACGCCGCCCGCGCCGTCCCGGCGGGGGGGTCGATCGTCGAGATCGGGTCGTTCCGCGGGCGCTCGACGATCGTGCTCGCGCTGGCGGCCGGTGAGCGCGTCCGGGTGGTGGCGATCGACCCGCACGGGGGCGGCGACCGGGGCCCACAGGAGATCTCGCCCGACCAGGCGCGCGGGGATCTCGACCACGCGGCCTTCAACGCGAACCTGGAGCGCGCCGGCGTCGCCGGCCTGGTCACGCACGTGCGGGCGCGATCGTCCGACGCGCTGGACGCGGTCGCCGGGGAGGTCGGGCTGCTGTACGTCGACGGCGCCCACCGCTACGGCCCGGCGCGGGCCGACATCGAGCAGTGGGGAGCGCGCGTGCCGGACGGCGGGTCGATGCTGATCCACGACGCGTTCAGCGCGATCGGCGTGACCCAGGCGCAGGCGCGGGTGCTGATGCTCTCGCGCACCTGGCGCTACCTGGGCCGGGTGGGTTCGCTCGCTCAATACACGCGCGAGCCGCTCGGGCCCGCCCAGCGACTGGCCAACGCAGCGCGCCAGGCCGCCGGGCTGGCCTACTTTGCGCGCAACCTGCTGGTGAAGGTCCTGATCACGCTTCGGCTGACCCGGCTGCTCGGGCGACCGGACGCGAGCTGGCCGTACTGACGGCGGCGCGTCAGCGGCCTGGCTGCCGGCGAACCAGCACCTGGTAGATGCCGTATCTGGCCCGGGGGGCGAAGCTTGCGGAGAGGTAGCCGTCCAGGATGTTGGCGTCGGCGGTAGTCGAGCGGGCGCCGGGAGCCGCCACGCGGATCACGACGCGCACGCCGGAGGCGCGTAGCGAGGACACGATCTCTCGCTGCGTTGTGGCGGTGGTGACGACGCCGGGCGTCATCGCGTCATACCGCGTGGGGTTGGGGTGGCCGAGGATCACGTACAGCAGCGGCCCGCCCGGCCCCGCCCGGCCGCCGGCCGGCCCGGTCACGAAGATCGGCTGTCCCGGCTGCGCCAGCCGGCCCACGGTCCGCTCCAGGGATGCGAGCCAGCGGGCGTCGGCCGGGGAGGTCTTGACGCCGTCGCCGGCGGGGCCAGGCACCCGCGCCAGCGGCGGAGGGTGCAACGCCTGGCCGGCGCGGTGATCGACTCCGACCAGCGCGATCAGCGCCACCGCGGCCAGCAGCGTGGCGCGCAGCGCGCTCGGGGCGCTCGCTGCCGCCGTCGCCAGCAGCACCGGCAGCACCACCGCCAGTGGCACCAGATGCAGCTGGTCTGTGCGGGCGAGCAGGTATCCGACGCCGACGATCGCCAGCGGCGCCGCCGACAGGGATCCCGGGTCGACGGTCGGCTGACGCGCCCGGGCGGCGATCCCCCCGCGCAGCGTCACGTTGGCGTGCGGAACGGGCCGGGGCCGGGTCAGCAGGATCGCCATCGCCGCCGCCCACAGGACGCAGCCGACCAGCAGGATCAGCGGCAGGTAGAACGCGAGCAGCCTGCCGAAGCCCACGTGGCCGTGATAACCGAGCGGGAACGGCGGCCGCTGCAGGCCCTCGATCCCGTAGAAGCCGATCGTGTCGTGGAGCATCGTCCTCGGGGCCAGGACGAAGAACGGCGCCAGCGTTACCGCGGCGCAGAGCACCGCCACGCCGACCGCCCGCAGCCGCTGGCCGCGGGGCGCCTCCACGACTACCCCGACGATCGCCGCGATCCCGAACTCGAGCCGGAACAGGCAGGCCACGCCCGCAAGCGCTCCGCCCAGGGCCGGCCGCCGCCGCGCCGCCAGCAGTCCGCCGAGCGCCAGTGCGAGCGCGATCGGGTTGGGCCCGGGATCGAGCACGAACCCCATCGCGAACACCGCCGCCAGCCAGGCGAGCAACGCGTAGCTTCCGGGCGCTCGGCGCCAGGCCAATAGGTACGCGCCGAGCGCCACCGCGGCGCCGGTGAGCGCGTACAACACCCGCCAGGCCAGCAGCGACGCCCCGAACACGCCGTGCAGCGCCGCCAGCACGAGCGGTTGCCCCGGCGGGTAGTTGCTCCAGAAGTCACGGTAGGGCCACTGCCCGCCCGCGATTCGCGCCCCCGCCTGGAGCATCGTGCCCTCGTAGCTGAGCGAGATCCCACGCAGGATCGTGAAGCCGCAGATCACCGCGCCGAGCGCGAACAGCACCACCTGCAGGTCGACCGGGGGCGCCGCCGGCGCGTTGGCGGCCGACCTCGCCGCGGCCTGCTGGGCCACCGTCGAGACCAGGAACGGATGGCGGACCGGGCGCTCGCCGACTGACTGTCTCAAGCGCTCCTGGCCGCCACGCGTGCGAGCTTCTGCCGCGCGGTCTTGTCGAGCTCCGCCTTGCGTAGGCGGACGACGTTGGGGGTCACCTCCACGGCCTCGTCCTCGCGCAGGAACTCGAGCGCCTGGTCGAGCGACAGCTGGCGCTTGGGCACCAGCCGGACCAGCTCGTCGGCGGTCGACGAGCGCATGTTCGTGAGGTGCTTCTCCTTGCAGGCATTGACGTCGAGGTCCTCGGCCCGCGAGCTCTCGCCGACGATCATCCCCTCATAGACATCCTCGCCGGGGCCGACGAACAGGGTGCCTCGCTCCTGCAGGTTGAACAGCGCGAACGACGCCACTGTCCCACGGCGGTCGGACACCAGCGACCCGGTCGGCCGCGTGCGCAGCTCGCCGTGCCACGGCTCCCAGCGGTCGAACACGTGGTGAACCAGCCCGGTGCCGCGCGTCTCGGTCAGGAACTCGGTGCGAAATCCGATCAGCCCGCGTGCGGGGACCAGGTACTCCATCCGCACCCAGCCGGTCCCGTGGTTGACCATCTGCTCCATCCGGCCCTTGCGCATCGCCAGCATCTGCGTGATCACGCCGACGTAGTCGTCGGGCGCGTCGACGCTCATCCGCTCGACCGGCTCGCACACGCGTCCGTCGACCTCGCGCGTCACCACCTGCGGCTTGCCCACGGTCAGCTCGTAGCCCTCGCGGCGCATCAGCTCCACCAGCACCGCCAGCGCCAGCTCGCCGCGGCCCTGGACCTCCCACACGTCGGGGCGGTCGGTGTCGTTGACCCGCAGCGACACGTTGCCGACCAGCTCGCGGTCGAGCCGCGCCCGCAACTGGCTGGCGGTGAGCTTGTCGCCGTCCTGTCCGGCCAGCGGCGAGGTGTTGATCCCGATCGTGACCGACAGCGACGGCTCGTCGACGGTGATCACCGGCAACGGTCGCGGATCCTCGGCGTCGGCCAGGGTCTCGCCGATCGTGATATCCGGGATCCCGGCCACCGAGATGATCTCGCCGGGGCCGACCTCGTCGGCCTCGACGCGCTCGAGCGCCTCGGTCACGTACAGCTCCGACACCCTGACGCGTTGGACCTGACCGTCGGCCCGGCACCAGGCGATCGTGTCGCCTCGGCGGATCGCCCCGTGGCGCACCCGGCAGATCGCCAGCCGGCCGATATACGGCGAGGCGTCGAGGTTGGTCACGTGGGCCTGGAAGGGGTGCTCAGGATCGTACTCGGGCGCCGGCACGTGCGCGAGCAGGAGCTCGAGCAGCGGCTGCAGGTCCTCGCCCTCGCTGTTGGGGTCTAGCGACGCCCAGCCGGCGCGAGCGTTGGTGTAGACAATCGGGAACTCGATCTGGGACTCGTCAGCGTCGAGGTCGAGGAACAGCTCGTAGACCTCGTCGACGACCTCGTCGATCCGCGCGTCCGGCCGGTCGACCTTGTTGACCACAAGGATCACCGGCAGCCTCGCCTCGAGCGCTTTGCGCAGCACGAACCGAGTCTGGGGGAGCGGGCCCTCGCTGGCGTCGACCAGCAGCAGCACACCGTCGACCATCGTCAACCCGCGCTCCACCTCGCCGCCGAAGTCGGCGTGCCCGGGCGTGTCGACGATGTTCAGCTTGACCCCGCCGTAGTGGACCGCGGTGTTCTTGGCCAGGATCGTGATCCCCTTCTCGCGCTCGAGATCCATCGAATCGAGCACGCGGTCGGCCACGTCCTGGTTGGCGCGGAACGCCCCGGACTGCCACAGCAGCGCGTCGACCAGCGTCGTCTTGCCGTGGTCGACGTGCGCCACGATCGCCAGGTTGCGGATGTCGTCTCGGGTGGCCATTGCTGGGGCTGACGATAGTCACATCGGTGACGTCACACGAACTGCGACACCACCGATCGAGCGGCGCATATGACCGCCGCGTGACCATCACGTCGGCGTCGGCATGAGCGATATCCGCGACCCGCTGGAGGCCGAGCGGCTCGAGGCCGACGCTCCCGAGGAGCTGCACACGCGCCGCGACTTCCTGCAGCGCACGGCCGTCACCGCCGGGATGGCCGCGGGGCTCGGCGTGGCGCTGGATCCCGACGCGGTGATCGCCGCGGCCGCGCAGCACCAGCGCCGCGTGAAGCTGCCCTCGCCGCGCGACCTCCCGATCGACACGTTCGTCGTGCTGATGATGGAGAACCGCTCGTTCGACCACTACCTCGGCTGGCTTCCGGGCGCCGACGGGCGCCAGGCAGGGCTGCGGTACGCCGATCGCCAGGGCCGCAAATTCTCCACCCACCCCCTCGTCAACAACTTCCAGGACTGCGGGTTCCTCGACCCCGACCACTCGTGGGACGGCGGGCGCACCGAGATGGCCGGCGGCAAGATGGATGGCTTCCTACGGGCCGCCAGTGACGTGTTCTCGATCGGCTACTACGCCGAGCGTGACCTCCCGTTCACCCCGCACGTGGCCAAGGCGTTCACCGCGTTCGACCGCTTCTTCTGCTCGCTGCTCGCCTCCACGTATCCCAACCGCGAGTACATGCACGCCGGCCAGTCGTTCGGGATGATCGACAACTCGCTGCCGCCGGCGGGCGGGTTCCCGGACTCGACGATCTTCCACGCCCTGTCCTCCAGGGGCGTCTCGAACCACTACTTCTACAGCGACGTGCCGTTCTCGGCGCTGTGGGGCAAGACGGGCATCGCCCGCTCCAGCCAGGTGCAGGACTACTACGAGCGTGCCGCCGCCGGCAGGCTCCCCGCGCTGTCGTTCGTCGATCCCGCGTTCGCCGGCGAAGAGCAGGGAACCTCCGGCGACGAGCACCCGCACGGCGACGTCCGCGTCGGGCAGGCGTTCGTGTCCGACGTCGTCCACGCATTCATGGAGTCGCCCCAGTAGAAGCGCGGCGCGCTGTTCATCGTCTACGACGAGTGGGGCGGGTTCTTCGACCACGTCCGCCCGCCCCGGGTACCCGACCTCCGCGCGAACCGAAAGCTCAGCCGGGACTTCGGCCAGATGGGCTTCCGGATCCCGGCGGTCGTCGTCTCGCCGTACGCTCGCCACGGCCACGTCGACCACTCGATCTACGGGTTCGAGTCGATCCTGAAGATGATCCGCTACCGCTACGGCCTGGCGCCGCTGACGCCGCGCGACCTGTACGCGAACAACATCGCCTACGCGTTCGACTGGGAATCGAAGCCGCGGCTGCGCCCGCCGAAGCTCCCCACGCCCGCGCAGATCATGGCCACGCCGTGCGCGACCGACGCGCCGGTGGCGGTCGGCGCGGTCGCGGGCGGCGATCGCGCCGCGACCGCGGTGCCCGCTCCCGTGCTCGAGCGACCCAAGCCCCACGATCTGGCCACGCTCGTGACCTCGGGGTACCTGGAGCGGATCGGCTTTGACTACCGACCGGCCACCCCCGCGACGCTCTACCGCCACCCGTCGAAGCTGGGGATGCGGGTATGAGCCGTTGCCGTCGGCTGGTCCTGGCCGCGGCGCTGCTGCCGGTGACCGGGACGCTGGCCGGCGCCGGCCTCGCGATCGCCGACGGCTTCACGCCGGTCAGGCTCGCCGTCACGGTCGCGTCCACGATCAAGCGCGATCAGCCGCTCGCAATCAAGGTCAAGGTCAGCGCCGACAAGGGGGCGCTCGATCGCGCGACCGCCCCGCTGTGGCTGCGAGTCAAGCTGGCCGGCGAGTGCGGCGGCACGTTCGCCGGCACTCCCGGGATCAAGGTGCTCGACCGGCGGCTGAAGCCCCAGCCCCGCCGAGGCAGGCGCTACGCGCTCACGGTCAAGGGGTCGGTCAGGCCCGACCGGCCGGGCCGGATGACCGTGTGCGTGTTCCTCGCCGAGCAGGGCGACGACCGGGTGTTCGCCGACGACACGTCCGCCCCTGTGAACATCGTCCGGGACCGCTAGATGGCGGGCGAAATCGCGTGCACGCGGAAGGAGCGTGCATAACGCGTCAAACCCGCGGCCTCCGGCAAGCCATGCCGCGTTGCGCACGGTATACGTGCTCCACACGACAAACCTCCGATCCGCGCGCGGATTTGTCGCGTTCTGCACCCCCCGGGCGCCGCGACGCCGGCCCGGCGAGCTAGTCCTCGTCGGATTCCGGCAGCGACGAGAGGGTGTCCTCGGCCGGCTCGGGCGTGCTCGTCTCGGGAGCCGGCCCGGCGCCGATCTGGCCGGCGGTGCCAGGGCTGAGCTCGCCGTTGCCGGGCGGGGCGCCGATGTCCTGGGCCGGGGCGGCCGGCGCCGAGTTGCCCTGGGCGGCGGCCGCGGCTGCGCCGGTGATCGCGTCCAGCGCGGGCTTGACCAGGTCGATCGGGAACACCACGGTCGAGTTCTGGGTAGCGCCGATCTCGCGGAGCGTCTGCAGGTAGCGCAGCTGGAGCGTGGTCGGGTTGCGGCCGATCACGTCGGCGGCCTCGGCGAGCTTCGCCGCGGCCTGGAACTCGCCCTCGGCGTTGATGATCTTCGCGCGTCGCTCGCGCTCGGCCTCGGCCTGTCGGGCGATCGCGTGCTGCATCCGCTCGGGGATCTCGACGTCGCGGATCTCGACGGTGGTGACCTTGATCCCCCACGGCTCGGTCTGCGAGTCGATCACGAGCTGCAAGCTCTCGTTGAGACGATCGCGCTCGGCGAGCAGCGAGTCGAGGTCGACCCCTCCGAGGACCGAGCGCAGCGTTGTCTGGGCGATCTGGAGGGTCGCGTTGTGAAAGCTCTCGACCTGGGTGACGGCGCTGTTGGAGTCGACGACGCGGTAGTAGATGACCGCCGTGACGCGCACCGGGATGTTGTCGCGGGTGATCGTCTCCTGCGGCGGCACGGTCAGCGTCACCGTGCGCAGGCTGACTCGGACCATCCGGTCGATCGTCGGCATCAGCAGGATCAAACCGGGGCCGCGCTGATCCATCAGCCGGCCCAGCCGGAACACCACGCCGCGCTCGTATTCGCGCAACACCCGCACCGACGCCCCGGCCGCGGCCACCGCGATCACCACCAGCACCACGAGGATGATGATCACCGCGGTCACGCGGTCAGCTCCCAGTCCTCGGCCCGGCGAACGCCGACGGTCAGGCCGCTCAGGTGCTCGACCACGACGCGATCGCCGGCGTGCAGCTCGGCGGGCTCCTCGTCGTCGAGAATCGATCGCCGCGCCCGCCACAGGCAGCCGTCGACAAGCACGCTGCCGTCGGGCTCGGTCCAGTTGCGGACGACCCCGAGGTGCCCGATCAGCCCCTCGGGTCCGGCGCGCACCCGGCGCCTGCGGACCGCCAGCCCCTTGCGCAGCGACAGCCCGATGATCCCCAGACCCGACGCGACCAGCACCAGCGCGGCGATCGCCGCCAGCGCAGGACCGCCGCCGAGCCCGCTCACGGCGAGCACGGCGCCAACTCCAACCGCGATCACGCCCGGCCCGCCCAGGATCCCCAGCGTGGGGACGTGGGCCTCGACCACGATCACGATCGCCCCCACTATCAGAAGCGACACGCCGAGCGCAGTCATGTGTTCAATGGTACGCCTTGTTAATCGCCTGATACCGCGTTTCTCGCTCGCACGATCAGATCGACGCAGGCGTCGAGCCCGATCGCGGTCGAGTCGATCATCAGGTGATACAGGGACGGGTCGTCGATATCGGCCCCGTAGAAGTGCTTGAGGTAGGCCGCATGGGTGCGGTCCAGGCGCCGGATCGTGTCGGTCGCGGTCTCCTCGTCGACCCCGCGCACGCGCATCGCCTGGCGGATCCGGCTGTCCCGCGGGCCGTGCAGCCGGACCCGCAGCACTCGCTCGTCGTCGCCGAGCACGACCACCGCGCCGCGACCGAGGATCACGCCGTGCCCGCTCTCGGCCTGGCGCCGGAGGATCTCCTCGGTGGCCCGGCGGAAGTCCTCCCCGGTGGCGGCCTCGGAGAGCAGCGGCCCCGGCGCGCCGGTGTCCGAGCCGATGAACCCCGACAACACGCGTTCGAGCCAGCTGCGGCTGGTCTCGTAGTCAAACGCGACGGCCTCGTCGACCGAAACCGACAGCTCCGCGGCCACCGCGTTGGGGATCGCGCGGTCCAGGAACGGGACCCCGAGCCGCTCGGCGACCGCCGGCCCGATCCGGCCGCCTCCGGCTCCATATGCCGCCGACAGCGCCACCAGCGTCATCGCACCACACGGTAGTCTCAACGGCCGTCGCGGACGCGCTGGTAGCGTTCGGATACCTGATATTCGCACCGACCAGGAGCTGGAGATGAGCACGAGCACGAACGGGGGTGGACTGGTCACCGACATGGCGGGGATGCGCGACAGCGCGGGCAGCCATCTCGGTTACACCGACTGGCGGGAGATGACCCAGGAGCGGGTCAACGAGTTCGCTGACGCGACCGACGACCACCAGTTCATCCACGTCGACGTCGAACGCGCCAAGCAGACGCCGTTCGGCGGGACGATCGCCCACGGCTACCTGACCCTGTCGCTGATGGCGCCGCTGGCCCAGCAGCTGATGAAGGTGACTGACGCCAAGATGGCGGTCAACTACGGGCTCGACCGGGTCCGCTTCCCAGCGCCGCTGCGAGTCGGCGCCCAGTTCCGCGGCGGCGGCGAGATCATCGAGGTCACCGACGTCTCCGGCGGGCTGCAGGTCAAGTTCCGCGGCACGATCGAGGCGCAGGGCTCCGAGAAGCCCGTGTGCGTCGCCGATTGCCTGGTCCGGTTCTACGGCTGAGCTAGTGGGCCTCCCGAAAACGTTGCACCCGAAATGGCGGCCCCGGATGACCACCATGCTGCGTCCTCGGACCCTCACGCAGCTCCGCTGCGCCACGGGTCCTGCGTCCTTGCCTGGCGGCCCCCGGACCTCGCCCTTTCCAGCACAACGTTTTCGGGAGACCCACTGGTAACCGTCTAATGGCGACCGCGATCGACGTCGACCGGCTGACCGCGATCGACGTGCACACGCACGCCGAGCGCAACCACGGCGAGGCCCAGGATCCGGTCACCGACGAGCTGTTGGGCGCGGCCGCCGAGTACTTCGGCGCCGCCCCGGTCCAGCCGACTGCGCAGGAGGTCGCCGACTACTACCGCGAGCGCGACATGGTCGCGGTCGTGTTCACGGTCGACGACGAGGCTGGGATGGGCAGAAGACGGCTCGGCAACCGCGAGGTGCTCGCCGCCGCGCGGGCCAACCCGGACGTGCTGATCCCATTCGGCAGCGTCGACCCCCACAAGGGCAAGCTCGCCGTCCGCGAGGCGCGCGAGCTGGTGCAGGCCGGCGTGCACGGGTTCAAGTTCCACCCCAACACCCAGGCGTTCTGGCCCAATGACCGCGCGCACTATCCGCTGTACGAGGTGATCGCCGAGGCCGGGCTGATCGCCCTGTTTCACTCGGGCACGACCGGAATCGGCGCCGGCATGCCGGGCGGCGGCGGGGTTCGCCTGAAGTACTCCAACCCGATGGCGGTCGACGACGTCGCCGCAGACTTCCCCGGGCTCGAGATCATCCTCGCCCACCCCTCGTTTCCGTGGCAGGACGAGGCGCTGGCGATCGCCGTCCACAAGCCCAACGTCTACATCGACCTGTCGGGGTGGTCGCCGAAGTACTTCCCCGAGAACCTGATCCGTTACACGAACAGCCAGCTGCGCCACAAGATGCTGTTCGGCTCCGACTACCCCCTGATCACGCCCGACCGCTGGCTGTCGGACTTCGCCAAGCTGCCGATCAAGGACGACGTGCGGCCGCTGGTGCTCAAGGAGAACGCCGCCCGGCTGCTCGGCCTGCGTTGAGCTCGACCGGTCCGGTCCGGGCTACAGCCCGGTCGACAGGCGGTTCATCGCGCTGAGCATGCCGTCGAGCACGACCTTGCGGTCGCCCTCGGGCACGTCGGCGAGCATCTGCTCCTGGACCGCCGCGACCGCGGGGTCGGCGGCCTTGAGCAGCTCCCGGCCCTTGGCGGTCAGCGTCGCCCGCAGAATCCGAGCGTGGCGCGGATCGACCTGGCGCGCGAGCAGGCCGCGGCTCTCCAGCCGGGCCAGGATCTCGATCATCGACTGCGGGGTGACCAGCGACCGCCGGGCCAGCTGCGCGTTGGACAGTCCCGGCCGCGCGCTGAGCACCGACAGCGCGGTGTACTCCTGGACGCTGACGCCGATCTCGGCCAGCCGCGTCCGCATCTCCCGCCGGATTCCCTGGTTCACGCGGCCGACGACGTAGATCAGCGACGGCGTCCTTGACTCGCGGGTCGGTCCGGGATTTCGCACTGTGAGGACGCTACCGCCTCTGTCGAGCGCCGGCGGCGCAGTAAGTTGGGAGTAGCGGGTAATCGTCTCCAAACGCGAACACAAGGAACCACATGGACACGCGAAGGCTGGGCAGTCAGGGACTGGCGGTATCCGAGCAGGGCCTGGGCTGCATGGGGATGTCGGAGTTCTACGGTGCGGGCAACGACGGTGAGTCGATCGCCACGATCCACCGCGCGCTCGAGCTGGGCGTGACCCTGCTGGACACCGCCGACATGTACGGGCCGTTCACCAACGAGCGGCTGGTGGGCCGCGCAATCGCCGACCGCCGTGACTCGGTCGTGGTCGCCACCAAGTTCGGCAACGTCCGCGGCGGGAACGGCGAGCGCCTCGGGATCCGTGGCGACGCCGCGTACGTACACCAGGCGTGCGACGCGTCGCTGCAGCGACTGGGGGTCGACCACATCGACCTCTACTACCAGCACCGGGTCGACACGCAGGTGCAGATTGAAGAGACGGTCGGCGCGATGGCAGAGCTTGTCGCCGCGGGCAAGGTCCGCTATCTGGGCCTGTCGGAGGCCTCGCCGGAGACGCTGCGGCGTGCCCACGCGGTGCATCCGATCTCGGCCCTGCAGACCGAGTACTCGCTGTGGACGCGCGACGTCGACGAGCAGATCCTGCCCACCACCCGCGAGCTCGGGGTCGGCTTCGTGGCCTACAGCCCGCTCGGACGAGGCTTCCTGTCCGGTCGCTTCAGCTCTCCGGACGACATTCCCGAGGGCGACTTTCGCGCCAGCAACCCCCGGTTCCAGGGCGACAACTTCAGGCGCAACCTCGCGATCGTCGATCGGGTCCGGGAGCTCGCCGACGAGAAGGGCGTGACCGCTGCGCAGCTGGCGCTCGCCTGGGTGCAGAGCCGCGGCGACGATGTCGTCCCGATCCCGGGGACCAAGCGCGTCAGATACCTCGAGGAGAACGTGGCGGCGACCGAGATCGAGCTCAACGATTCCGATCTCGAGCGGCTCGACGAGGCCGCACCTCGCGGCCAGACTGCCGGGGATCGCTACCCGGACATGTCGCCGGTGAACATCTAGCTACCCGACCTGCTCGGCCTCCTCGGCCGAAGCGAGTCCGATCGCCACCAGGTCGAGCGGGTGAACCCACGCGTCGGCGATGTGGAACCCGCCGGCGTCGCGGATCTTGTCGCGCAGCGGCAACGCCCACCGGTGCTCGATCAGTGCAACCGCGGCCGCGGTGCCCACCGGCAGCACCTCGTCGACGTACCAGATGTCGCCCGGGAGTATGTGGTTGTCCTCGCCCATCGCAGCGCCGATCTCGGCGCCGGCCTCAGCGCCCTCTTCGCCGCCGGCGCCGAGCCCGATCAGCGCGCCCACGATCGCGCCGAACTCCATCGCCTCCTCGGTATCCAGATCGCTGATCTGGACCCTGTCGACGATGCCGTCCTCGTTCTTGCGCACGACCAGCAGGTCGATCAGGCGAACGGTGTCGTTCTCGCGCAGCCGTTCTAGCTCGGCCATGATCTCACCGCGGAAGTCGGGGTTCTCGAAGCCCACGACCAGCAGTTGCACGGGTCCGATTGGCATTGCTGTCTCCTAACTCGCCAGCAGCTTCTGCTTGGCGGCTTCGAATTCCTCGTCACTGAGCACGCCCGAGGCCTTGAGATCTCCGAGCTGCTTGAGCTGGTCTACGAGGCTCGCGGCTGGCGCGGCCGGCGCGGGCGCAGGTGCCGCCGTCGGAGGGGGAGCGGCCGCCTGTTGCGCTTCGACCTGCTCGAGGCGCGCCTCCTGGTCCTCCCGCTCGGTCTGCCTGCGCTGGCTGTGGCGTCCCGCCAGCGCTGCTCCGCCGAGCATCGCCGCGCCCATCAGCGGACGTCTTCTTCTTAACATCAATGGCCTTTCGTCGGGTGGTCCCGCACAGTCTCGCGAAGGTCGGGGTGAGAGGCAATCACCCCAACCGGGTGAGGCCTGCGGGCCCGCTTGCCCTCGGCACGGGCAGGGACTAGACGCCCAGCAACGTCCGCTTCTCGGCCGCGAACTCGTCGTCGGTCAGCGCGCCCGAATCGTGCAACGCGGCGAGCCGTTCCAGCCGCGCCAGCTTGTCGGCCTCGCCCAACGGCTCGGGCGGGGCGGCGGCCATCGGTTGGGTGGGCGGCGGCTCGGACTCGGACTGATGCCCGTGCCGACGTCCCTGGAACCATCCGCCGACCCGGCCGGTCTGGGCGCGCAGGCCGGCGAACGCGTCTCCGAACTGGGCGTCGGGAAACTCCTCGATCGTCTGGCGACGCAGCGCCTCGATGCCCAGCCAGATCAGCGCGATCGTGATCAGCACCGGGATCGGCATCCTCAGCGCCGGAATCGGCGCCCACCACACCAACAGCAGCAGGATTACCAGGGCGAAGCCATATGAGGCGAGCCGTCGCTCGCGCAGCCACGGCGCCATCTTGCGCCGGAGCCACACGGCCGGGCGCCTCGGGCCGGCCAGCGCGGCGGCCAGCATCACGGCGAGCCCGACCAGCACCACCGACTGGGCGACGTCGCTGAGCAGGCGCGTCCCGATCGACCAGGTGGCCTGAGCCGCCGGCTTGACCGAGTCGTTCTTGACCAGCGAGTTGACGATCTGATGGCCCGCGAAGTTGCGCACGATGATCACGAGCAGCCCCGCGATCACCAGGTCGATACCGATGATCCACAGCGTGTGGCGCCGCCGGCCCGTGTACAGGTACACGGCCAGCGCGAACAGCAGCAGGACCACGATTGGAGCAATGATCGCGATCCCCTTCAGCAGGTCCACGCCGTTCTGAACCGTGCTGATCTGGTCGCTGGTCATGACCTTCAGGCGCCCGGCGTCGGGCGGGATCTTGTCGGTGATCGACGCGGGCAGCCCGAGCTGGCTGCTCAGGTCGCCCAGGATCGGGCGCAGATCTATGAACACGGCGTTGCCGTTGAGCTGCACCAGCCTGGACTTGCCCTCGACGATGTTGATGAACTGCTGAGCGGTGAGCTTGTTGGCCGCGCGCCAGGCGCTCTGCACGCGCGGACGCCCGAGCAGCTCGAACGCCGCCTTCTGAGCCAGGTTCTGCAGGCCCCCGGCGATCGGGCCGGCCAGCGGCTGCAGCCGCGGAGGCAGCGCGTTGCTGAGCTGGGCCGAGACGTTGACGTTCGCGTACACCTGGTCGACCATGTAGTCGGATATCTGCGTGCGGATCGCGTCGTTCTGCAGCAGCGCCGTGCTCGTGTCCGACCAGTGGTTGGCGTCCAGGACCTGGCGGTTGGCCCACACCGCGAAGATCGAGACCACGGTCAGGATCGCCGCGATCGCCAGGATGATGCGCACCGAGATGCGCCTGCCGCGCGAGGCCTTGGGCGCGGGCTTGGGCTCCGCGGCCTGCTCGGGCGGCTGCGTCGGTGCGTCGGGCGTGCTGTCGGCTGGGCCTTCCATTTTCCGGCTCAATCCTCCACGGAGCTCGGGTGAGGGGCAATCACCCCGTGAGGGTGATTGCCTCCACGGCCGTCCGGCTCGCAACTATCGTTCGCGGTCATGAGCGATGACCCTGCCCGCGGGGAGCGCCAGCCTCGGCAGCTGTGCCCCAAATGTCACCAGCCGGTCGCCCCCAACGCCCGTTACTGCGCCAACTGCGGCACCGCAATCGGCCCCAACCACTCCAACATCTGGCCGATCGTCCTGGCGTCCGTGGTCGCGCTGCTGGTCGGGGCGGCGATCGCGTTCGCGATCGGTGGCACCGGCGGCTCCACCCAGACCGTCACCCAGACGGGCAAGGGCAAGGTCGTGACCAAGCAGGGCACGAACACCGTCACGATCGAGACGCGCACCCAGACGACCACGCAGACGACGACCGCTACCGCGCCGACGAAGACTCAGACGGTCACGAACACGGTGACCGTGACGACACCGACGACGTCCACCAACGGCTGACTCCGGGCGGCCCGGCGGGAGCCTCCCCGCCGGCGACGAATTGCCGGAAATCTGTTCACCCCCGTCGGGTGAGGATCGCTCACCCCGGGGCTTGCGACAGTTCCGCCGAGAGTGCCACCGAGCTACGAAATCCGGGTCAAGGGGGTCGTGGGCGACCCCGTGCTCGGGTCTCTCGGAGATCTCGACGCGTCCGTCCGACCGGCCGAGACGGTGCTCCGCGGCGTGATCACCGACCAGGCCGAGCTGCACGGGCTGCTCGACCGGATCCAGGCGCTCGGGCTCGAGCTGATCGAGGTCCGGCAGATCCAGGAACCGGGCGGCTCACGCAGCTGAGCACATAGTCCGGATCCGGCGCGGTGTAAAGGGGGCCGCCGGGGCCACGAGTAGTGTTGGCACGGTGGCGGATCGGGTGCGGGCACCTGCCAGCCCGGGCTCAGCCCGGCATGCCGACTTCCTTGACCGCCGCGGGAAGCGCGCGGATACTCGAAGCATTGTTTCCCGGACACCAGTGGGAGCGCGTGGGCCGGCACGACATGCGGGGACTTGAAACTCACCTGACCGAGCGGCAGCCGCCGCTCTCGATCTCGAGCACGCGGGTCTCGCCGCCCCGGCCCGCGGCCGGCACGATCGAGCGCGGCCGGCTGTTCGAGCGGCTCGATGCCGGCGTTCGCGGGCCGCTGACGGTCGTCACCGGGCCGCCGGGAGCGGGCAAGACCCAGCTGCTGTCGTCGTGGCTGGACGCGTCCGGGCCCGCCCGCACGTCCGCTTGGCTGGCCGTGGACCGCAGCGAGACCCGCCCCGCCGAGTTCTGGGGGGCGGTGATCGACGCCGTCGTGGCGGCCGGGGAGACCCGGCTCGGGTCGCTGGCCTCGCGGGCGGCCCTCAGTGAATCCCGCTTCCTGCCGGAGTTCGCCAACGCCGTGGGCGGGCTCGAGCGCCCGCTGACCCTGATCCTCGACGACTTCCACGAGCTCCGCGCGCCGCGCGTCAGCGAGCAGCTCGACCGGCTCCTGCGCCATCCGCCCGAGCGGCTCGCGCTGGTCATCGCCAGCCGCGCCGACCCGCGTCTGTCGCTGCACCGGCTGCGGCTCGAGAGCCGCGTCGCCGAGATCCGGTCGGCCGATCTGGCGTTCACCGCTGAGGAGGCGGACTCGATGTTCGCGGCCGCCGGCCTCGGCCTGACCGCGATCCAGGTGCGAGCGCTGCAGTCGCGGACCGAGGGCTGGGCAGCCGGGCTGCGGCTGGCCGCGCTGTCGCTCGGCAGCGGCGACGACGCCGACCACCTGATCGCCAACTTCACCGGCGACGAGCGCTCGGTCGCCGACTACCTCGTCGAGGAGGTGCTGCAGCGCCAGCCCGACGAGATCCGAGACTTCATGCTCCGGACGAGCGTCGTCGATCTGATGACCCCGGAGCTCGCGGACGCGCTGACCGGCCACGCCGACGGTGGGCGGATCCTCGAGACGCTCGAGCGCTCCAACGCGTTCGTGTCCAGGGTCGGCGCCAACGGCGCCTGGCACCGCTATCACATGATGTTCCGCGAGCTGCTGCGCAGCCAGCTGCGCCACCGCATGCCGGACGCGTTCGCCGCCCAGCATCGCGCCGCCGCCCGCTGGTACGCCCGGGCGTCGCTCAACGTCGAGGCCACGCGGCACGCGCTGGCGGCCGGCGACTGGGAGCTCGCGGGCGACGTCCTGTCGGCGGGATGGCTGGAGCTGCTGGTCCGCGGCGAGGCCCACGATGCCACGGCCCTGTTCGAGGGCTTCCCGACGCAGGCTTTCGCCCGTCGGCCGGAGCTGGCGATCGCGGCCGCCGGCGCGCTGCTTGGAGCGGGCGAGCTGGCGCGGGGAGAGGAGTACCTGCGGATGGCCGACGACGCCGCGTCGGCGCTCAAGCCCGCCCGCCGCGCGGACTTCGTCCTCAGACGGACCATCGCCCAGATGTTCCAGGCCCGGTCTCGGGGGCGGTTCGCCGACGTCCGTCAGCTCGCGCAGAAGCTGCTGGCCGGGCAGGGCTCGGCGTCGGCGTCGCTGGCCGGCCGCGAGCGGCGAGCGCTCGCACTGATCCACCTGGGGATCGCAGACGCCTGGGCCGGCAGGCGCCGCCACGCGCGCGCGTCGCTGGAGGAGGCGCTGTCGCTGGCCGGGCACGCCGGCCGTCCGTACCTGGTGTTCTCCGCGCTGGGTCAGCTGGCGCTGCTCGAAGCCGCCAACGGCTCGCTGCGCCGATCCACGCGGTTCGCGGACGAGGCCGTCGATCTGGCCGAGCGCAACGGCTGGATGCGCAGATCGGCATCGGCCGCGGCTCATTGTGCGCTGGGCGTGTGCGCGTACCACCGCAACTCGATGGCGCAGGCAGGCCACTTCCTCGACCTCGCCGAGGAGGCCGCCCGCGCCTCCCGAGAGCGGACGGTCGCCGTCCTGGCCGGCGTCACGCGCACTCGGATCGCACTGCTCCGCGGGGACCCCGACGCTGCGGAGGCGGCGCTGCGCGGCGCGCGCGACGACGACAACGACTGGGAGATGCCGCTGCGGTTGGCTGGCGCATTATCGACCGCGCAGGCGGAGGCGATGGTCGCCGCCGGGAGGGCCGCTGACGCGGTGGAGTGGATCGATCGCCCGCCCGGACTCGGACGCTGGGGCGAGGCCCAGCTGATCCGCGCCAGGCTCGCGCTGGCCAAGGGAGAGCCGCGGCGCGCGTCGGAGCTGATCGCAGACGCGGTCGACGGCCCGGCGTCGATCATGCACCCGTCGAGCGCGATCGAGCTGCGGGCACTGGGCGCGGTCGCCATGCATCAGCGTGGCGACGACCAGACCGCGCTCGAGCTGATCGAAGGCGCGCTGGCGGTGGCCGAGCCCGAAGGGTTCGTGAGCCCGTTCCTGGCGGTGGGCGCGCCGCTGCGCGAGCTGCTCGCCAGGCGGATCCGTGCGGGCACCGCGCACCGCGCGCTGGCCGGCGAGCTCGGCGAGGCGATGGCGCCCAGCTCGGACGCGAACTTGCAACAGCGCAGCGCGCTCGTGCTCGAGCCGCTGTCTGACCGCGAGGCGGTCGTGCTCCGCTACCTGCCGACCGGCCTGTCCAAGGCCGAGATCGCGGCCGAGATGTTCGTCTCGGTCAACACGGTCAAGACGCACATGAAGAACATCTACCGCAAGCTCGACGTGACCGATCGCGGGCAGGCGGTGCGGCGGGCGCGGACCCTGCACCTGGTCTGAGCCGCCCGCGGCCGATCCCTCCAGGCGCGAGCTCAAGCTGGGGGGCGGGGACCCGTCGAGACGCCGGGGGGGCGCTCGGGACCGGCCGAGACGGAGTCGGCCCCCGCGAACTGGGCCAGACCCCAGACGATCCAAATGCTCAGCGCGAAAATCGCGATCGACCAGAAGGGGTACGCCGGGATGTCGAGCAGGGCCCCGATCGCGGCCAGGCTTCCCGCGAGGATCCCGAAGTAGACCCCGAACGCGCCGCCGCCGAACAGCGACAGTGACGCCAGGATCTCCAGGATGCCCAGGATCAGCGTGATCCAGCCCCAGGACTTGAGGCTCCCGAAGATGTAGTGCTGGTTGTCCATGAAGAACCCGGAGTTACCGATCGCGGCGATTCCCCAGACGATGTTGAGCACCCCGCCCACCATCAGGAACACAGCCGCGAAGAGCGCCCGGCCGGCCCCTCTTGGTTCATTCACGAGTGCGCCTCCTTGGTGGTTGCCGACAGCTTGTCCGTGTCAGGGTCGGGGTGGGCCGGGTGAGCGCGCTTCACCCGCCGGGGGTGGTTCCGGTGAGCGCGCCCGGACCCGCGTGCGCGGTCGATCAGCCCTGGGCCAGTGGGCCTCCAGGCGCCCGGGGCCGCGTCAGCGCCATAGTGTGCCGGTGCGCCCGCGCTGGCTATCCGACGCCGAACGCCTCGACCAAGCGATCTACAGCGCGGTTGCCTCGACCGAGACGCCGACGCTCGACCGGGCGATGAGCCGGCTCTCGCGGGCGGCCGATTACTCGAAGCTGTCGCTCGCCTCGGCCGCGGTGCTCGCGGTCACGCAGGGCCAGGACGGCCGGATCGCCGCCGGCGCCGGCCTCGCCTCGCTCGGGGCCACGTCGACGATCGTGAACCTCGCGATCAAGCCGCTCGGGCGCCGCCGGCGTCCGGACCCCACGGCGCGCGACGTCCCGGTCGCCCGCCAGATCCGCGTGCCGAGCTCGACCTCGTTTCCCTCGGGCCATTCGGCGGCCGCGTTCGCGTTCGCGACCGGTGTCGGCCGGGTGCTCCCGCGCGAGGCCGTGCCGCTGCGCGCGCTGGCCGCGCTCGTCGCCTACTCGCGGGTGCACACCGGCGTCCACTACCCCGGCGACGTGCTCGTCGGGTCGCTGCTGGGCACCGCGATCGCCCAGCTCACAACCGGCGCGCTGGAGCGCCGGCTCGGCCTGAACTCCCACTGAGCCGCGGGTCCCGCCCGAGCGAAAACTCCCATTACGATGGGTGACCCCGAATCACCCAAACCGGGTGATTGCCCCGGCTCCGGGGGCCTCGAGCATCAGCGCGTGACCGCTTCCCCCTCCACCAAGGCCCCGCCGAAGGACATGGTGTGGATCGACGAAGGCGAGTTCCTGATGGGCTCGGACCGGTTCTATCCCGAGGAGGCGCCCGTTCATCGTGTCGCCGTCGATGGCTTCTGGATCGACGACCACCCGGTCACGGTCGCCGAGTTCCGGCGGTTCGTCAAGGACACCGGCCACGTGAGCTGCGCGGAGCGCCCTCCGGACGCGGCCGATTACCCCGAGGCCGATCCGGAGCTGCTGGTCCCGGGGTCGCTGGTGTTTCGCCCCACCAGCGGACCGGTCGACCTGCGCGACTTTCGCAACTGGTGGGAGTGGACCCCCGGCGCCTTCTGGCGTCGGCCCGACGGACCGGATTCGAACGTCGGGGGACGCGAGCGCCACCCGGTCGTGCACGTGGCCTACGACGACGCGTTGGCCTACGCGCGGTGGGCGGGCAAGGACCTGGCGACCGAGGCCGAGTGGGAGTACGCGGCGCGTGGGGGTCTCGAGCAGAAGGCGTTTGCCTGGGGCGACGAGTTCGCGCCCAAGGGCAGGACGATGGCCAACACCTGGCTCGGCGAGTTCCCCTGGCAGAACTTGCGCAGCGGCGGCCACGAGCTCACCAGCCCGGTCCGGACGTTCCCCGCGAACGGCTACGGGCTCTACGACATGACCGGCAACGTGTGGGAGTGGACCTCGGACTGGTTCGCTCCGGGCCACGCCGGCGATCGCGACAAGCCCTGCTGTGTGCCGCGCAACCCGCGGGTGCAGTCAGACGAGCACAGCTACGCGGCGGGCGAGGCGATCCCGCGACGCGTGATCAAGGGCGGCTCGCATCTGTGCGCGCCCAACTACTGCCTGCGCTACCGGCCCGCCGCGCGCCAGGCGGAGGCCGTCGACACGTCGACGTCGCACATCGGCTTTCGCTGCGTGCTCCGCCCCGACGGCGCGGCGCGATCGGAGCGCTGAGCCCGGCTCAGACGTGCTGGCGGCGCGAGCTGCGCTCCGCCCGCCAGCTGCCGATCACGATGTCGACGATCAGGTTGACCGCCCACACGATGATCGTCGCCCAGACGAGCGTCCAGAAGCCGTGGATCGCGAAGCCCGGGACGATCGCGGCCGTCAGCCACAGCATCAGCATCGACACGAAGAACCAGGCGATCCCGAGCGTCAAGATCGCTAATGGCAGCGTCAGCAGCCGCGCGATCGGCTTCAGGAACGTGTTGAGGATCCCGAACACGGCGGCCGCGAGCAACAGATGCCCGACACCCGAGTACGTGACCTTGCTGAGCAGCGCCGTGACAACCCACAACACGATCGCGTTGATCAGCCACGACGTCAGCATTCTCATCGGAAAGCTCATGAGCTGGCTACCGGTTGCATCATACGACGCCGGGGCGTCGATCCCTGCAACCCGTCAAGATCCGGTGGGGACCGTGTCCGCGGGATCCGGGAGCCTGCGGAGCTCAAGCAGCTCCAGGCCGAGAGAACGGAGGCGGTCGAGCAGCTGGTAGAGCGCGTGCTGGTCGGGGATCGCTCCCGACAGGACCGTCTCCGGCGCGCGCACCGACGCGGTGAACCCGCCGAACGCCGCCACCGTCGGCTCGCCGAGCCTTCCCTTGATCCGAATCTCGTAGCTGGTCGGTACCAAGGCCGGGCAGACTCGCACCCGGCCGGGTGAAGCGGCCTCACCCGGGGCGGGTGACCGTCGCGGCGGGTGGCCGTCCCGGGTCAGGCGCCCTCGTCGGTCTCGGTCTGCGGCTGGCCGCTCTGCTGGCGGCGGACGCCGACCCGCGCCGCATACACGATCGTGCGCACCAGGCCGATGACCAGTCCGAGATCGAGCAGGATCTGGAACGACACGATCACGCGCGCGACGTCGGTCCTGGCGACGATGTCACCGAACCCGACGGTCCCGATCACGGTGATCGTGAAGTAGATCGCACCGACGTGATCCATCGGCTGCGAGAAGTTCGCAACGTCCGCCCGCGACAGCGACAGGTACGTGAACGCGAACACGACGATCACCAGCGGCACCGCCAGCGCGAGCGCCTCGATCGCTCGGAACTCAGGATGGTCGGCGACGATGATGCTGTGCACCATCCAAGTCAGCAGGCCCGAGAACACCAGCAGCCCGACCAGCAGCTCGATCAATGCGCGGTCGTCCGACCTGCCGGCGGTCGGGAGCAGCACATACAGCGCGATCAGCGCGACCGTCGCGATCATGATGCGGACGGCGGAGCGCGCCGCCAGGCGCCGCCGCAGCCCGCGGTCGAGGGGGTCGAACGAGGTCGGGCTCACCGGCGAACCGTGCACGGCGGCGCCCAGCGCGTCAAGCCGCGCATCAGATCTCCCGCGGACTCCTGGAACTGCTCGCTAGCGAGACTCCGCAGCCGGCTCGAGCTGCGGCTGGCTCTCGGGCGCTCCCCGCAGGGCGATCTGGGCCAGCGCACCCACGCTCTCCCAGGGACTGTCCGGAAGCCCGGCTGAGGGAGACGCGCCCGGGTGCTTGTCGGCGATGCGCACGCGCAGCGCCGCCGGCCGGCTCTGAAACCGGACCGGAGTCTCGAGCATCGCCGCCTCGCCGTCGATCCCAGCGGGCAGCGGTCCATTTCCGTCGACCTCGATCCAGGGCATCCTCCACATCCGCAACAACCCCCGGCGGATCCCACCCGAGGGCCCCAGGATCGCCACCCCCAGCGCCGCCGTGTCGAGGCGGGGCCGCGTCCCCGACGCCACCGCCCGCCCAAGTCGGTACGGGTTGTTCGAGATCAGCAGCGCGAGACCGCCGGTGTGGGTCTCGCCGTCGGGATCGCGCCATACCAGCGGCGATGCCTCGCCCTCCGGGGCGGCCACCTCCGGGATCGTCTCGAGCAGCGTCCTGATCTTGGCGTCGCGATAGCCCTCCTGCTGCACGGCGTCGGCATAGACGCCGAGCGACACGTTGTTGACGAACACGCGGCCGTTCACCTCGGCCAGATCGACCCATCGCTCGCCGCCGTCGACGAACGCCTCCAGCGCGCCGACGACGTCGTTGCGGTCGACGCCGAGGTCCAGCGCGAAGTGGTTGCGGGTCCCGGCCGGAATGCACGCGTAGGGGACGCCGGCTTTCGCCGCCGCGGCCGCAACGATCGCCTGGGAGCCGTCGCCGCCGGCCATCGCCAGCCCGTCGGCCCCGCGGGCCAGCGCATCCTCGACGATCGCCTCCAGGGTGGTGTCGCGCGTCAGCTCGATCGCCTCGATCCCGCGCTTGCGCGCCTCCTCGGCGAGCTTGAACGTGGTCGCCTTTCCGCCCCCGGACCACGGGTTGTAGATCAGCACCGCCCGCTCCGGCGGCGAGGCGCGAGGCAGGTGGACGTGGACCACGAACGCCGTCCGGGCGAGCACCAGGGCCGCGATCGCGGTGACCACGAAGATCGCGGTCTCGAGCGGATGTCCACTGACCAGCAGCGCCACCGCACCGATCAGCGCCGCCAGCCCCACGGCGCCGGACACCCATCGTTGCGCGCCGCGGCGGAGCACCGCGTGCCACACGGCGACCAGCGCCAGCGCCAGCAGCAGCAACGCGAACAGACCGCGCGGGAACGTGGTGATCGTCGCCACCAGTCCCGTGACGACGCTCGCGACCGCGAGCACGAGCGCGGCCGCTGCCGCGAGACGCCTAGCCAGCATCGACCGAGTCTCTTGCATGGTTGGGTTAGCCCGCCTCACCCCGTTCGGGTGATTCACCCCGCCCGGGTGATGCCCGCTCACCCCGCGCGGACTCAACGTAAAGGCGTATTGCCAGGCGAAAAGGAGGAATAACAAGATGAGTGAGTCGCGCGGAGCCGGCCGGGTGCTGTTCGCCGCCGTGCTGCTGGGAGTCGGGGGCGTCCTGAACGTGATCTACGGGATCGCCGCGATCGGGAACTCGCATTTCTTCGTCCACGACCAGCACTACGTGTTCGCCAATCTCAAGAGCTGGGGCTGGGTGACGCTGATCATCGGGATCCTCGAGCTATGCGCCTCGGTGTCGCTGTTTGCCGGCGGGACGTTCGGGCGCTGGTTCGGGATCGCGATCGGATCGCTGGCAGCGATCGCCGCGCTGTTCTCGATTCCCGCGTATCCGCTGTGGTCGATCGCCGTGTTTGCGCTGAGCCTGTGGATCATCTACGGACTGGCTATCTATCAGGACGACGAGGTCTCTCGCTGACGGTCGCAGGTAATGTTCGCGCCGCCGCGGTCCGGGAGCGAGCGGGGCGGGCAGTAATCACCACCATCGATTAGGAGGGAACTCGGATGAGTGATCTCGTCGCCATCGGCTACGACAGCCTTGCGACGGCGCAGGAAGTCGCGGCCAACGCCGCACAGGCGCAGAAGGGCCATGTGATCGACCTCGAGGACCTCGTGGTCGTCGAGCGCCAGCAAGACGGCAAGGTCAAGCTGCACCAGCCCTCGATGGCGGGCGCGGGCGCCGTCAGCGGCGCGCTGTGGGGCGGCCTGATCGGGCTGATCTTCTTCATGCCGCTGTTCGGCATGGCGCTCGGCGCCGCGACGGGCGCGGCCACCGGCGCGCTCAGCGACTACGGCGTCGACGACAAGTTCATGAAGCAGCTCGGCGACGCGCTCGAGCCGGGCAGCGCCGCCGTGATCTTCCTGGTGCGCCGGGTCAGCGTCGACAAGGTGCTTCCCGAGATCAAGATCCCGGGCAAGGTCATCCAGACCTCGCTCGACAACGAGACCGAGCAGCGGCTGAGCGAGGCGCTCGCCGCCGCTGGTCAGAAGAGTTAGTGTCGCGACACTAGCGCCACAGACCACCGAGGGCCAGGCGCGCTCTCCAGGGTCCGCTCGATCGTGGCAACCCCCGGAGCTCAGGGACGGGGCCACTGAGGCGTGGCTCCGTCGGGCAGCGGCACGTCGAACGCGTTGAGCGTGAATGACACCAGCGTGTAGTAGCCGCACAGGCACACGAGCTGGACCAGCCCCTCCTCACCCAGGGCCTCGAGCGCGGCTTGGTATGTCGTCGGCTCGACCTGTCCGCGCTCGGTCAGCTGGTGCGCCAGCTCGTGGACGATCGCCGTCGTCTCGTCGGGCAGCGTGGGGGGTTCGCGATTGCAGATCGCCTCGATCGCCGCATCCGGGATCCCGGCGCCGCGCGCCAGCCCGGCGTGGGCCCACCACTCGAATTCGGCCTGCCAGCGAGCCGCCACGGTGATGATCGCGACCTCCGTCTGCGCACGGGTCAGCGCGGTTCCGAAGCGAAGCGCGGCGCCGAGCTCGGCCGCGTGCCCGCCAGCTCCGGGCGCGTAAAGCCAGGCGTTGAAGGGGCCCGCCAGGTGGCCGCGCGGGTCGACGATGCCGTCGCCTCGCGTGGCGACGATCGAGTCCCAGACCTTGCGGCTGCGCTCGTCGAGCGCGTCGCGGGGCAGGGCGCGGAGCCGTGGGGGGTGGTCGGCTATTGCGCCACCGCCCGGTGGTCGAGTGCGGCCTGCATGCGCGCTGAAACCCTACCGAGTGAAATTCATCGGTAGTCGAAGCGCGGCCGCAGCGGCCCGAACTCGGCCGCCGGCGGGCCGGCCGCCCGGCCGAGCGGGAGCTTGATCCAGTAGTCCAGCGCGGACCGGTTGCCGGCCCAGTCCCAGGCGTAGACGGCCAGCCGGTAGCGGCCGGGGCGCAGGCCGGCCAACGGCAGCGGCTGCGTGAGGCCGCCGGCCAGCCAGTAGACCCAGTTCGGGATGCAGCGGCGCCCGCGCAGGAAGCAGTCGAACCCTGGGTTCGACGCCCCCGGGGCGAAGATCACGGGCTTGAGGCTCGGTGGAAAATTTTGGGAGCCGCGCATCGCCCACTCCAGCCCGGTCAGCGCGCGGCCGCCGGCGTCGTACAGCCGCCAGGCTAGCGACGACGGCGCTAGCACCGGGGTCTCGTAGCTCTCGTGAGGTGCAATGAAGCTCTGCGGATCGAACGCGCCCACGATCACGCGGCCGTCGGAGAACACGCGCGGGACGCCGATGATCGGAGGCTCGGTGTCGTGATACGGGCGCAGGCTCCCACCGGGTCTGAGCGGGTTCAGGTAGTCCGAGGTTGTGCCCTCCGACAGCGCCAGGTGCCCGAACCCGCTCAGCACGTGGCCGATCACGGTCTTGTACGCGGTCACGTATTGGCCGCTGGCGACGGTCGGGGCGATGTGCCAGTAGTAGAACCGCCCGATGTCGACGTTCACGTCGGCGGTGCCGGGGTAGCGGATGCTCGCGTACCCGGACTGGATCGCGTACACGGGCTGGGAGTTGCGCGCCTCGATGTCGACCGCGACGTGGAAGTTCGCGGGGCGCAGCTCGTTGATCCCGGCGCGGATCGCGTGCTGCTGGTGAAACGGCTTCAGCGGCCAGCCCGGGACGCCCTGCGCCGTGCAACCAACTGAGCACGGCTGCCCGTCGGCCCAGAACGCCGGTAGCGGCGGCGCGCTCCGACGCTGGAGCGTAGGGATCGAGAACGGCCAGATGTCCAGCCGCAGGCCGCGGGAGTCCGAGATCGCCCTGTAGGTCACGCGCGTCTCGATCCGCAGCCGCCGGTCCGACGCGCGCGCTACGACGATCGGCCGGTTCAGCGTCCATGCGCGGGTGGCGCCCGAGCTGGGGTTGCGACCCACGACGAAGCTCGTGGCCCGGGCGGTGGCGAACGCGACCAGCTCCCGGCTGACCACGAGCGGCCCCTTGGCCACCCGGCCGGACCGGACCTCGACGCGACCGGAGTGCAGCTTCACCGTCAGCGACCGGCCGGCGCAGGTGAGCTCGATGTTGCCATGCGGGATCGTGAAGCGATTGCCTCCGTAGCTGAATCTGACCCGCGCGGGCGCGGAGACGAACACCCGGTCGCCGACCTGCAAGAACCTGCGCCGCGCCCCGTGTCCCAGGCGGTGCCCGCGGCGGATGACCACGACGTGGGCGGGGAGCCTCGGCAGCGGAATGTGGGTCGCGCAGGCGGTCAGCACGTGTGGCTAACGCGACACCTTGATCGTGCCGGCCATCTGACCGTAGTTGCCCGCGAGGTCGGTGGCGTCGAGCGCGACCGAGTAGTTGCCCGCGCGGGCGAGCACGGGAATCGCAAACGAATGGACGCCGTAGCCGAAGCTGGCGCTGGTCAGGAACACGGTCTTGCCTTGCAGGGAAACAGTGATCCCGACGCGCGAGATCTTCGACACCCGGAAGCTGATGCGTGCTGGCTGCTTAGCCTGCAGCTGCGTCGTGAGCAGCCCGAGGACGGGCGGGGTCTTCAGGTCCTCGTCGAACCGGCTCGCGGTCGAGCAGTAGACGGGCGTCGAGGTGGCCGTGCACAACTGATGCAGGAATTCAGTGACCAGCTCGTGGTAGTCGAGGCTGTCCTCCACGCCGGGCTGATACAGGGACCAGGCGCCGGTATCGAAATGGGGGACCTCGAACCGCGCCTCGGCGTCCCCGGCCGCGAACAGGCGCTTGGCGAGGGAGTTGCCGCTGACCTGGGCGTAGTCCTGGAGCCCGATCAGACTCTGCAGGAACCCGTTGATCACGTTGTCGCCTGGCGCCGACGCGAACGAGTACTGCAGGTAGCGCGCTCCCCGGCTGGTCCTGACCGCGACGCCCGCCGGCGGTGGGCGAGTGAACACCGGCAGCGCCCGTCGGGCGACGTCGAGGTACGACGGGTCGTGCAGCGACCGCGACGCATCGGCGAGCGCCTGCAGGGCCGTGCCCTGCGACATCGCGCTCGTCCAGGGCGGATTGCCGCCGTCGAACTTGAAGTAGTACTCCCACGTGAGCCCACCCGCGCGCCGCGCCGCCAGTGGGATCAGCTCCGCCAGGAACTGCTTGCACTGGGCGGCGTCGCTGGGACCGGCGGCGCACAGCCCCTGTGCCTTACCGAAGCTCCCGAGCTCCTGGAGCTGGATCCCCTGACCGGGGTAGAACTCCCAGACCAGCATCGAGCCGGCGAACTCGACGCGCTGGCCGTAGTTCAGCAGCGGCCCGCGCTTCCACCACTGGCGGTTGCGCTCGAGCGTCGCGAACAGGGCCGCCAGCCGTGAGGGGATGAGCTTCCCCGAGGCGGCGATGTCGTGCAGGTTCTCGACCACGGCCTCGAGCTCGCGCCCGCGCGTCGAGTTCAGGTGCTTGACCTCGGTCAAGGCGCCGTTGAGGTCGGCGCGGTACCTGCGGTAGGCGCTCGCGGTGATCGAATGCGCCCGGACCAGCCGCGTCAGCTCGCTGCCGACCGTGCGGCCGGCGGCCGCGTGCGCCGGGCCGGCCGGGTCATCCGGCGTGGACGGCGGAGGCGGCGTGGTCGCCATCGCCGGCAGGTACGGATCGTCTCGCCCGGTCGCGTGGCCCGCGCGGTCGAGCACGATGACGCGCGCGGCGCGGGCCGCCACCGGCGACCACGCCAGCACGAGAAACGCTCCGAGTACGACCGCGACACGCGCGGCTACGCAATCCGCCGCCCATCTTGCATCCACGTCGCCGATTAGTATCTCGCAGCCGCGCGCCACGGGCCTCGCCCGGTGCCGACGACGGAGGCGACCATCCGCACCATCGATTCAAGACCGCCGCGTTCGGCGCCGCGTCCATCACCGCAGGCGCCGCGGCGGCGCGCGCCCGATCCGCGGATCCGGCGGCCTGAAGAGCTCCGTCGGCGCCAGACGCAGCGGCGCCGGGTCGCGGCCGCCTCCGCGATCGCCGCCGTCGGCGTGGCGGTCGCCGCGGTCGTAGTGCTTGCCGCGGGCGCTCACAAGCGCTCCGCGCCGCGGGCCTCCACCGAGCTCGCCGCGCGTGCCGTCCCCCGTCACGAGCCGCCGCCTCCGACGCTGCCGACCGGCGGCTCCCCCCGCGACACGCTGCCGTTCGCGCCCAATCCGCACGACCGCCTGGCGCAGCCCGGGGAGGTCCCCTCGCTGTGGGCCGACGGGCTGCCGTGCTCGGTCGGCTGCAGGCCCTACGGCGCGCTGCCCGGCTGGCCGCTGAAGCCGTTTCACCAGCAGCATCCGCTCCGCGCCGGACTGAACGAACTGCGGCCCGGCTCGCTTCACGTCGGGCTCGACATCCAGGCCCGAAACGGCCAGCCGGTGTACGCGGTCCAGCCCGGGATCGCGCAGGTGTTGACCGCCGTCGGCCCCAACGCCCGAGTGCAGGTCGGCAATTACGTCTACTGGCACATCGCGCCGAGCGTGGTCAGCGGGCAGGCAGTGATCCCGTACAAGACCGTGCTCGGGACCGTGCTCCGCGGCTACGGGCACATCGCGTTCTCCGAGCTCGACTCGGCCGGGAACTACTTGAACCCGTTGCGTCCCGGCGGGATCGTGCTGGCGCCCTACGTCGATCATGCCCCGCCCGAGATTGGCCAGCCGTCGGTGGCGGCGGGCGGCCAGGTGATCGTCCGCGCGTACGACCCTCAGACGGTGGTACGCCGGACCTCCTACACGACCCCGGTGCTCGCCCCGGCGGCGCTCGCCTACCGGGTGTACGCCGCCGACGGCGCCCCCGTCACCCCGTTGGAGTGGGCATTCGGCGGCGCCCATCTGCTCCCGTGGGTGGACCGGTCGCTGGTCTATGCGCCCGGTGCCCACGCCCCCGGCTACGGCTGCTTCGCCACGAAGTCACTGTGCGTGTCGCACTGGGTCTATCGCGTGGCCGGAGGGTTCGCTCCCCCGCTTCCGCCGACGCTCGCCACGGGGCGCTACCGCCTGACGATCTATGCCTGGGACTGGGCCGAGAACGTGACCGCGCTGGATACAACCGTGACGATGACGCCCAAGGGGTGGAGACCGATCGGGCGGTTCCCCGAGGTCCTGTATCACAAGCCCGGTTACTTCCAGAAGAGCCTGCTGTAGCCGGGATGGGAAGCAACTTGAGAGTAGTCTTCTGGCTGTTATCGGCTCGATCGCTCCACTCGTCCTGGCTTCCGCGCTCGGCGTGGTCATCCCCGTGGTGATCGTCGTGATCCTGGTGCTGATCGTGGCGGGCGTGCTGATTCAGCGCCGCCGCCGGTCCGGCTCGGTGATCGCGTCCAAGAAGCCGCGCTGATGCTGCTGGTCACCGGGAGCGCGGTGCGGGGACTGCCGGTCGTGACCGTCCGCGGCGGCGAGGACGTCGCCGAGGTCAAGGACATCGTCTACCAGGCGGACGCCGGGCGGATCGAGGGCTTCACGCTGAACAAGCGCGGCCTGTTCACCGGCAAGCGCCGCGAGGTGCTGCCGACCGAGCAGGTCCACGCGATCGGCGCCGATGCGGTGATGATCCTCGATGAGGATTGCCTGCGCGAGCCGGGTCAGGCGCCGCCGGCGGTCGGCACGCCCGAGCAGAAGCGCAACGTGATCGGCAACGACGTGCTGACCGAGGGCGGGGCCAGCCTCGGCGAGGTCAGGGACGTGGTGCTGCTCGTCGGCAGCTCCGGCGAGGTCGTCGGCTACCAGATCAAACGCCCCTCCGGCGAGGACGCCTACATCCCACTCCCGACCCAGCTCGCGATCTCGGGCACCGCGCTGGTGGTGCCCGACGAGACCGAGCAGTTCACGCGCGAAGACCTCGTCGGGCTCGGTGCCGCCGTCGAGGACTTCCGCTCCAGGCACGGTGTCGGATGAGCGACCGGTTCACCGCCGCGGTCGGACGCAAGGTGGTCAGCCGCCAGAGCGCAGAGGAGTTCGGAACTGTCTCCCACCTCGTCGTCGACGCCAGCACCCGGCGCGTGTCGGCCCTGGTCGTCGGCAAGCGCCGCCGGGCCCGGTTGATCGAGTGGGGACGGCTGACCGGCGTGGGCCCGGACGCGGCGATCGTCGAGTCCGACGATGCCCTGCACGAGCCAGCCGACGACCACGAGCACGCGGCCGCCACCGGAAAGCTCGAGTTCCTCGGCAAGCGCGCGCTTCAGGAGACCGGCAACGAGCTGGGCAAGATCGACGACGTCGTATTCGACCCCTCCAGCGGCGAGCTGCTCCAGATCGTGGTCGGCTCGACCGAGCACTCGGCGACCTTGCTGCTCGGCGCCGGTTCCTACGCGGTCGTGTTGGGCGCCGACAACCCGCTCAGGGCCGGGTGAACACCCCCAGCCCGGTCGTGTCGTAGTACTCGAGCGTCAGGCTCGTGGCGCGCTGCCGGCCCGGCGTGAAGGTCGCAGCCGAGATCCCGAGCGCGCTCTCGCCGACCGGGAGGAACGAGAACACGCTCGCGTTCCAGTGGTTCAGCTCGTAGTCGTTCGGCCTCGGCCCGATCACCACGTGGAGCTTGGATCCGCGCTCCACGACCCTGATCGATCCGTAGTAGGGGTTTCGGTAGGTCCCGACGTAGTACGCGTTCGCTCGGGCCGGGCTGGGATGGGCAGGGGGCTGCTTGCCTGGTCGGGCAACAACACGTAGTTCGTCGCCGCCCCCTGCGCGAACGCGCCGGAATGGCTCAGCCGCAGGCGCCCGGAATAGTCGTAGCTCATATCCACCCCGAACCCGTAGAAGCCGGTGCGGTCGATCGCCGATGCTGGCGGCTGAGAGACTGAGGGTGGCGTGTCGGCGTCCAGCAGCGGCTGGGGTGCGATCAGCTGCCGGCCCTTCCACTTACCGTCGGCGATCTTCAGCATCATCCATTTCGCGAGTGGGCGCCGCCCGCGGGGGCTCTGGGTCCGCGTTGCGCGTGAACTTCTGGACCCACTTGCCGTCGATCCGCACGTGCATCGCGGCCCGATTGAGCTCGCGTACGAACTGCTAGCCGAGCTCCTCGAGCAGGTCGCCGCCGTACTGCGGCAACCCGCTGGTGTGACTGAACATGTCCGCGTAGGTCACGTTGCGGGTGACATAGCGATCCGACAGCCTGAAATCGCGGAGGTGACCGGTGATCGGGTCGTCCCAATGGATGCGCTTACGGCCGACGACCCGGGCGACCACCGTTGCCGACAGCGACTTTGACACCGAGGCCAGGTGAAACACTGTCTGCGCGTTGACCGGGGCGCCGGTCCTGACGTCGCGTATGCCGAACCCCTGCGCGTAGAGCATCTCGGCGCTGTGCACAACCGATGCCGCGATCCCGGGGACGCCAGTTCGTTTCTGCACCTGAGCTCGGCTGCGCCGGCCCGCGGTGGCGCCGCGGACGCCCCCGGTGCGAACACAGCCGCTCCCGCGGTCGCCAGGCCCGCGCCGATGAACCCCCGACGCCCGACTGTCATGGACCCGTTTGTGTCCGGGTTCGATGTGCCCGATCGAGTACCGCCCGCCATCTTGCCTCCTCTCGCTGTGACCGTCGAAACGCTCGGAGCCCCCTTGCTGGAGTCGAGGTCAAGGCCCAGACTATGTACTTCGAGCACGACCTGCAACTCCTCGCAGCGGCTCCTCAGCGTGCCCTGGCTACGGCAGTAGCGGAGCCCGGGGAGCGCGAGATCCCGGGGCTCCTTGGGGGGCGATCGCTTGCGCAGGGAAGTCGCCCAACCGACATAAAGGTCACATCAGGTGTGACCCGGGCTGACCGGCACGGGGTACTTCGTGCCGGGTCCCGCCAAGGGTTCGGCTGCGTCTCGGGATCAGCACCACCACCTTCACCGGGTTCCGGTTCGCCGACGCGTTCATGTGGACGCATCCACCGGGCAACAGCAGCGGCCGCTGCCCTAGGCGGCGCGGCGCTGCCAGCGTGCGGTGCCGCGGATGGCCGCGACCGCAGCCGGAATCGAGAACGTCGTGTCGAGGGCGACGCGCAGCGCGGTCAGCTCCTCGTGGGCGTAGCCGGAGCTATCGCCCAGCTCAAGCCGCTGGGGACATCCAAACTGCTGCTCCCACACCTCGACGGTGCCGGGATCTATCCCTAGAAAGACGGCAGCCTCGTCCAGGGTCAGTATCACTGCCTGCCTCCTGCGATCAGGACGTTCAACGCACGCGGCCCGTCGTGGCGACGAGCGGCTGCTCCTGCATATTGTGCTCGGCTGCGCGAGCGAGCTTGATTAGACGTGTTGAACAACTGCACAGTTCCGAGGCCCCAAAGCGCTGCAAACCGAGGCAAATTCCGGCCCTGTGGGATGCGCAACGTTGTCGGTTCAGCAATAAACGTTGTTGCAGGGGACCTTCTTCCGAATTCTATAGTTGGTGTGTCGGTGGCCCCGCGGCACCCGTCGAAGATCCGCATCGATGGCGACCTCTGACCGCATGACGATCGGCGAACTGGCGCGCGAGCGGCTCGGGTTCGAGCGGCTGCGGCCGGGCCAGGAGCAGGCGGTCGCCGCCGCCGTCGCCGGGCGCGACGTGGTCGCGGTCCTGCCCACGGGCGGCGGCAAGTCGGCGATCTACCAGCTGGCGGGCCTGGTGTGCGCCGGACCCACCGTCGTCGTATCGCCGCTGATAGCGCTGCAGGAAGACCAGCTGGCCCACCTCCGGAGGGCGGGGCTGTCGGCCACCGTGCTGAACTCGGCGCAGTCGGCGGGGGCCCGCGCGGCGGCGCTGATCGAGGCCTGCGGGCCCGACGAGTTTGTGTTCGTCTCGCCCGAGCAGCTCTCGAACGACGAGACCCGGGCGGCGCTGCGGCGCGTCAGCCCGGGGCTGTTCGTCGTCGATGAGGCGCACCTGGTCAGCCAGTGGGGACTGGATTTCCGCCCCGACTACCTGCGGCTCGGCGCGCAGGCCGACGAGCTCGGCGCGCACGTGCGGATCGCGCTGACCGCGACTGCGGCGCCTCCCGTCCGGGGCGAGATCCGCCGGCGGCTCGGGCTTCGCGATCCCGAGGTGGTGATCGGAGACTTCGACCGGCCGCGCATCGAGCTGTCCGTGCACCACGCGCGCTCGCCCGAGGACAAGCAGCGGCTGATCGCAGAGTCGGCGGCCGAGCTCCGAGGCTCGGGCATTGTCTACGCCGCGACTCACGCCGCCGCGGAGGCGGCGAGGGACACCTTGGCCGCGGCCGGCGAGCAGGTGACCCTGTACCACGCCGGGATGGGCGCGGCCGCCAGGGCCCGGGCGATGGCGGAGTTCCTCGAGGGTTCGGCCCGGATCGTCGCGGCCACGGTCGCGTTCGGGATGGGGGTCGACAAGCCGGACGTGCGCTGGGTGCTCCACGCCGATGTGCCCCCGTCGCTCGATGCCTACTACCAGGAGCTGGGCCGCGCGGGACGTGACGGCGATCGCGCCGAGGCGCGGCTGCTGTATCGGCCGGAGGACCTCGCCGCGGCGCGGCACCTGACCGCGGGGGGAATATCCGAGGCGGCAGTGGCCAAGGCGGCCGTGGGGCTCGCCGCGGAAGTCGTCGCCGAGGTCGGCTCGCGCTCGACGACGCTCGCCCTGACACGGCTGGTCGACGTCGGCGCAGCCGCGTGGGCGGTCGACGGGCGGGCGCGCTGGACCGGGGCGATGGATCCAATCGGCGCGCTGGCCGCGGCGCGCGAGCAGGGTGAGCGTGAACGCGAGGTCGAGCGATCTCGGCTGGAGATGATGCGCCGGTACGCCGAGCACACCGGGTGCCGGCGCTCTTTCCTGCTCTCATACTTCGGCCAGGACTACCCCGGCCCGTGCGGCGCATGCGACAACGACCGAGGCTCCGCGGCCGCGAAGCCCGCCGCCGAGCCATTCCCAATCGGCGCTCGTGTGGCCAGCGGGCGCTGGGGAGAGGGGACCGTGCAGCGCTACGACCGCGATCAGGTGACCGTCCTGTTCGACGAACACGGCTACCGCGATCTGCTCGTGCCGCTCGTGATCGAGCGCCGGCTGCTTACCCTTGCTTGAGCTCGACGTCCACGAACACGGCGGTTGAGCCGCCGCTGTTGGCGACGTTGTGGCTGGTGCCGGCGGTCCCGCGGTAGGGAACTCCGGCGCGCTGGACGAGCTCACTCGTCGTTCCGTCGTCGTTGGTGACCGTGAACGTCCCGCCGGTCAGCGGCACGACGCAGTAGTCGTACTCGTGAACGTGGTGTCCGGTTTCGTCACCGTCGCGGAATGTCCAGCGGGTCGCGCGGACCTGCTCGTCGTCGACCTCGATCACGGACTCAGCGTGGGCCATGCACCGGTTTATACCGCTCATCTCACGGAGCACGCTCGACGAGTGATCATGGAGCTAGGGGGACTCGAACCCCCGACCTCCTGGGTGCGATCCAGTCTGACACAGGGCGTCAAATGGCCTGATTTGCTGGCGATTCCGCGATCTCCAGCGAGTTCCGGGGCGCGTGGTCGTGTCTTTGTTTGCAGGGGAATGTTGGTGTTTCTCGGAGCCTGATCGCTCAGAGGAGGTGACCTTCAAGAGTTGAGTGCTCGCCACCGGGGCGCGTGGGTCGACGGGCGACCGCCACCGCGTACCGGCCCCTTAAACGCTTCGACCCCCAGGTCAGCTGTTGGCGCAGCTGAGGGGGATCGAGGCCAAAACCGAAGCTCTTCGTCCGTAGCGGGACAGGAGTCAAGTCTAACGACGCCTCGGACGGACTCACGGAAAGCCGCGACCAGATGTACATGCTCGAGCGTGGAGTGTGGTGGATGAGCCGACGGGCGATCGCCGCCGTGCTTGCGTGCACCGATCTTGCCTCGGGTGAGCGCCTGACGGCTCTCTCGCTTGCGAGCTTTGCTGGCCGCGACAACCGAGCGTGGCCAGGCGCCCCAGCCGCGTCCATGCGTGCTGGACTGAGCCGCAGTCGCTATCAGCAAGCGCGGGACCGGCTCATCAAGCGCGGCCTAGTGGTCGTCGACGAGCGAGCCACCGGTCGTGGTCGAGCTCCCACGGTCACGCTTGCGTTCGCTCATTGCGGTCCGTGGTGGGACGGCGACATCAACGTCGAACTCTTCGAAGCAGTACTGACCTACAGCCGGGCTCGCGGGCCCGAGCGGCTCCTCTTGGCCACCATGGGTGCGCTCGCACAAGGGCCTGGCGAGGTCTGCGACCTGTCGACGGAGCAGCTCTGTGCTGCGGCGGGGATCGCAGACAGGAGCTACCGGCGAGCGCGGAGCCGTCTGCTCGCGTCCGGTCAACTGCATTTGATTAGCGGAGCCGGCGGCCGCGGGAAAACGAATGTTTGGGTCGTTTGCGATCCACGCGAGCTTGGCGAAGTTGCTCCTGCGCACAGACCAAGGCGGGTGACACCCATGGCGGGAACGCGACCGCTTGTCGCCTCGTCCAGACACGACAGTCGCGTTCGGGAGGGGACACAGCACGGGATCGAAAAGTGTGGTCAGGATCGGACACTTGCCGGTAGAAACTGTCCGATCCTGGCCGGGCAATCCGAGGCAAAGGGCGGTCGGGACTGGGCGGTTCAGGGCGCGAAGTGTCCGATCCTGGCCTGGGTTCCGTCCGCAAAGGGCGGTCACGATCAGACACTTCTCGAGCCAACAGCGCCCAAAACCCCGGCAAAAACGCCGGCAAAAACCCCGGCAAAAACCCCGGCGTCGAACGCGCGCGGGGGGAAGGAGCCCCTGAACCCCAGAACCACTGAAGACCCCCCTAACCCCCCTGAGGTCCGAAACACATCGGGCTCGATCGTCGTCGAGGAAACCTACCTCACTACCCGCGGGCGCAAGCGCCAACGAGCCAAACGCGTCGACCTAGTTGAGGTCCGCCAACGCCTGGTAGTGCCACAAGCCAGCGACCGCGATGCTTGGGACGACATTCGGAGACAGCTCCGTCTCGCCGTCGGCGACAGTACCTTCGAGATTTGGCTCGATCCACTCGAGCTAATAGCCGTAGACGCTGGCACGGTGCTCGTCCTCGCCGCTCCGCCAGCGACGTTGTCGTGGCTTAGACACAGGTTCGGCCGCGTGCTCACCAGCTCTGCGGAGAGCGCCTCTCGCCAACTGCGGTTCGCCTCAGATGCGGAACGACAGGCGTTCACCGTCGCCGAGCTTGCTGCGGTCCCGTCGGCCGACGAAGCCCACATAAACGAAATGGAGGTCTCCTAATGATCACAGTGGTCGCAAACCAGAAGGGCGGCGTCGGCAAGACGACGACTGCGGCGAACATCGGCACGCTGCTCGCGCACGGCGCCCGCCGTGCGCTCCTCGTAGACACAGATCCCCAGTTCACGCTGACCCGGCAGCTCGGGCTCGAGCCACGCTCGCTGGGTGCCAATCTGGTCGATGTGCTTGCCGGGCGAGCGGATGCCGCAGACGCCATCGTGCCAGACGTCCACGGCGTCGACCTCATCCCGGGTGCCGGCGGCCTGGCCGGCATTGAGATGAGCCTGGTCGGCGAGCTGGGCCGCGAACGGTTCCTTTACGACGCGCTGGAGTCAGTCCTCGACGACTACGACGAGGTCGTAATCGACACGCCGCCGAACCTTGGGCTACTCACAGTCAACGCCCTAGTCTGCGCTGAATGCGTTATTTCGCCCGTTAGTGCCGAGGATGAGGGCGCTGTCCACGGCGTCTTGGAACTTCGCGGCACCGTCACGCGCCTCGCCGAACGACTCGGTGGCGACCCACCGTGGCTGGTCCCGCTCGTTACGCGATGGAGTCCCACCCGCAGAAGCAGCCGAACGATCGAGGAGCGGCTGGTCGAGGCAGGCCTTGCTCCGGCGGGTCGCATTCGACTGCGGTCCGCGTTGGTCGCCCACGCGGCCGCTTCGCAAGTGCCACTCGCGAGCCAGTCGCCCGACAGTTGCGTCGCGCTCGCTTACGGCGAGCTAGTGTTGAGCGCCGCTGAGTTTGAGCATGCTGGTGCTGCTGTCGGTGGGCATCGAGGGGTGGGGTACGAAAGAAGAAGTAGGTCGCTCAGCTGGTCGGGGTCCAGAGCTGAGCCGGGCGGCCGCCGGTGGCGATCTGGGTGACGGTTGCTTGCCCGGTTGTTTGGAGGGCACGGAGCGCGTGGTCGATCTGGCCGGCCGGCCGGCCGGTCTCCGCTTCAAGCTCGGCCTTTGCCGTTGTCGCCCGATCCCGGTTCCGGCACGCCAGGTAGATCCGCGCCATCTCGGGACGTGATGCCAGTTGCCGGGCCACCTCCTTGCCGATTCCGGCGTTGGCGCCCGTGATCAACACGGTTTTTTCCGGGGTTGTGCTCATCGAGTTCCTCTCTGTTTTGTAGGTCCAGGCCGGGTCGGATGAATGGTGTGGTCAGACCGCCGGGCAGACATGGCGGCTAGGCCCTGCTCGGCCTGGCCCAGCAACGGCGGCTTTCCTGCTTTCCCGGCGCTAGCAGCCCCCGGTCTTTGCTTGACTGGATTGGTTGATCCACTGTGTCAGACCTGAACTGGAATGTCAAAGCCATTCTGATCGCTATACTTCTGCCGATGTCCTCAAGCAGTTCTGATCGGCCACGGTTGACGCGCAAGGGTGAGGCGACGCGGGCGCGGATCGTTGACGCCGCGGCGGAGCTGATCTTTGAGCAGGGCGTTGCCGGCACGACGGTCGAGGAAGTGCGCGACGGTGCACAGGTGAGCAGCTCCCAGCTCTATCACTACTTCGAGGACAAGCCGGCGCTGGTCCGCGCAGTCATCGAGCGCCAGGCCGACCTGGCCATCGGCACGCAGGAGCGGTTCGACCTCAGCAGCCTCGATGGCCTACGGGAGTGGCGCGATTTCGTGGTCGATCACGCCCGCGACACGGGCGGGCGCGGCGGTTGTCCGGTCGGCTCGCTCGGCGCCGCGCTCGCCGAGACAGAGCCCGAAGCCAGGGTAATGCTTGCGGCGTCCTTCAAACGGTGGGAGGCCAGCATGATGGCCGGCCTTCTGCGGATGCACGCGCTCGGCCGACTAGGACCGGAGGCCGATCCGCGCCAGCTCGCGCTGGCCTTGCTCGCCGCGCTTGAGGGCGGCCTCCTGCTCGCTCAGATCCAGCGCGACCCCGAACCGCTCGCGGCTGCGCTCGACGCGATGCTCACGCTCATCGCCACCCTCAGCAGCACCACGAGCACTTCGCTCGACCGCTGAGCCCTCGGACCGACGACCTACGGGGAGGTGTCCCGGAGCTCGTGTTGCCAGATCGGCCAATTCTGGATTAAGCGAGCCAGTTCTGTTAGGGTCGGCGCCAGCAAGAGTGGATTGTGTGATCCAACTAGCGAAGGGATGTCGACAATGGATCTGAAGGACAAACGGGCTTTGATCACCGGTGGCACCTCCGGGATGGGTTCCGCCGCCGCACTGTCGATGGCCGAAAAGGGCGCGTCGGTGATCATCACCGGCCGCGACGAGACCCGCGGCGCAAGCACCGTAGAGGAGATCCAGGCGGGGGGACACGATGCGCAGTTCATCGCCGCTGATTTCTCGGAGATGTCCGAGGTGCGGCGCGTTGCCGACGCGGCAGGCGAGATCGATGTCCTGGTCAACTGTGCCGGCGTTGCCGCCTGGGACGTCGACGGCTGACACCAACGAGCCGGCGTTCGACGGTCTGTTCCAGATCAACGTCAAGGCGCCGTTCTTCCTGGTCGCCGCGCTCGCCCCGAAGATCGCCGCCCGCGGCGGCGGCTCGATCATCAACGTCTCCACGATGGTCGCGAGCTACGGCCAGCCAGGCTTGGTTGCCTACGGCGCCTCGCGCGCCGCGATCGAGCTGCTCACCAAGGCGTGGGCCGCCGAATACGGGCCGCAGAACATCCGCGTCAACGCGGTCGCTCCCGGTCCGACGCGGACCCCGGCCATAGAGCCGATGATGGCGATGGCCACTGAGTTCGCCAAGACGATTCCGCTCGGTCGGGTCGCTGACGTGCACGAGCTGTCCGACGTCATCACGTTCCTCGCGACCCCGTCGGCCGGCTACATCAACGGCGCGATCATCCACGTCGACGGCGGCCGCACCGCGATCTGAGAGGGAGGAGATGAGGCTGGTCACTCCTCCCGGCGTTCGGACACGAAGCCGCACGGCCGCCCGCTCACGATCCTGCTCGCCCGCAACCCGGACAAGGTGGCCGGGTTGCGGGCCGGTGGCGGAGATCGCAGCCCTGATCGACGCCGGTGAGCTGCGGTTGGACATCAGGGAGCGCGGGCTTCTGAGGGATACCGCGGCGATCCACGAACGCGCCGAGGCCGGCGACCTACGCGGCCGCGTGGTCCTGATTCCGGAGGGCTGAGTTATGGCTACGACTACACCTGCACCCGTTGAGCACGAGCACGGGCATCCCGGCATCGTTCTCGCAACGCTCGCTCTGGCAAGCGTGATGAGTGTGCTGAACCTGTTCGTCGTCAACGTCGCGCTCAACGACATCGGTGCGCACCTTCACAGCTCTCTTTCCGACGTCGCGTGGGTGCTGAACGCATACGCTCTGTTCTTCGGCGCATTGCTCGTACCCGCCGGACGGTTCAGCGACAAATACGGGCAAAAGAACGTTTTCATGCTCGGCCTGGCCGTCTTCACGATCGCCAGCCTCGCGTGCGCAGTAAGCCCGGACCTGTGGGTACTGATCGCGTTCCGCTGCGTGCAGGGGATCGGCGCGGCCATGCTGATCCCGTCAAGCCTCGGGCTTGTCTTGACCACCATGCCGCCAGCACGCGTGAAGCGCAGCGTGCGGCTGTGGGCGGTGAGCGGCGCGGCCGCGGGAGCGATCGGCCCGGTCCTCGGCGGCCTGCTCACATCGCTGAGCTGGCGTTGGATCTTCCTGATCAACCTGCCGATCGGGATCACCGCGATCGCCGTCACCTGGAAGATGGTTCCGAACGTCCGGCACGACCGCTCGACCAAGATGCCGGACCCCATCGGAAGCCTGATGGCGATCCTTACGATCGGCGCCATCTCGTTCGGTCTGCTCAACGGTCACACCTGGGGCTGGGGCAACGGGCGCATCATCGCCAGCTGGATCGTCGCCGGAACGCGACGGTAGGCTCCGTGGGAGGCTGATCGCGCGCGGTTTGCGCGCGTCTTCCGCGCGGACAGAGCTATAATCTCAGTGATGGCAATTTCGGTCGCTCAGCGCTCTACGAGCAAAGAGATCCTTCGCGCAATGCACGACGGACACGTCACCACCGCGCAGCTGGCGGCGGCAACGGGCGCTGCCGAGAGCACCGCGCGGCGCTGGCTGCAGGGCACGCGAGCACCGGGTGGCGAGCACGCAGCCCGCGGGCTTGAGCTGGCCGCGATCATCGATCGGCTACTGCAGGTGATGGACGCTGACTACATCCCGGTGTGGCTGGCAAAGCCCACTCCGCGACTGAATGATCGTCGACCGGTCGATGCCCTCGGCGCCGGCGACTACCGCGACGTCTCCCAGCTAGTCGCTTCGCTCGAGGGCATGCCGGTCTCCTAGTGACCGGACTCGACGTCGACGTCGTCGCCGTCAACGACCGCTTCTACCGCCACATCCCTCACGCTGCAGACCCGCTCTACCAGCCGGCCGAGCCGCCTGACGGTCGCTGGCAGCACGGCAGCGTGGTCGAAGGCTGGTACTTCGCCGACACCGCAAACACCGGTTGGGCCGAGTGGTATCGCGCGCTCGCGGAGCTCGCGATCGCCCCTGACCGGATGCTTCCCCGCGATCTGTGGCAATGGACAATCGAGCTCAACCAGGTCGCGCTTCTCGACACCCCCGACCGACTTGCAAGGGTCGGCTTGGCGACCCCGCGACCGACCTCACAGGAATGGTCGGCGTACCAGGGCGTCGGAGACGCGTTGTATCGAGCAGGACACCAAGCGCTGCTGGTGATCTCAGCCGCCAGGCCTGAGAACCGCAACCTCGTCGTGTTCCGCAGCCAACCACAGGTCCCCGGCTGTACGCCAATCCCACCCCCGACCGTCATGCCGAAGGCGCCGATCGTCCCGCGCGGCCTGCGCACGTAGATGCTGTCGCACCCCAGCCAGGAACTGCGCTCGCGCCCTCGACAACCCCCGTCAGCAGTCTAGGTGCAGAGAGCGCCCCGTCGGCACGCGCGACCACCGCCACGGCGCCCATCGTCACCAGCACGAGCCCGATCGCCAACAGCCCGATCGCCTGGGCGTGGGCGCGGAGATCCTGCGTGGATGAGCCAAACGACGCCGCATAGACCAGTGGCGGCAGGAACACGAACAGCACCACTTCTGGGTCCACCCGCGGAGCCGACGTGCCCGACACCAGCCCGACCACCAGACCCCCGAGCACCAGCACGATCGCGTAGTGGACGTTGATCGCGCGGGCTATGCCCGCCAGCACGGTGGAGGCAAGCAACAGAGCAACGACCAGCTCAATCCCGTGCATGTCGGTAAGCGTTACCCGTCATACGTCAAGCGACGTCGACGCGATGCAATCGTGAATCCCGGGTGCGCCAGCCACCCGCAGCAGCCGTTGATTCGGTCGCAAGCCGACGCGCGATGTCGGGCAACGCACGGTTTCCGCGGCAAGGGCCAACGTCCAACGGATGTCGGCCCGACGCGATCGGGGCCCAAGGGAGAGGTGAATAAGTCTGGTCGTCTCATGGCAAACGCACACGGCGCCGACCAGACTTCCCGGCTCGCCACCCGAGATCTTACGAAACGCTCGCTGCGCACCGATAGACAATGGCGCTCGACGCCGCGGCCGCGCGTTCCTGGCGGCGCCTGGGGGCGAGGTGTGATCCCGCTGCTTGACCGGTAATGAGCCTTGGGTCGCAGATCTCGCTAGGGGTCGCGGGACAGCGATGCTGGCCCCACGAGCGATCTGCGCGCCGAGAAATGAGCTCGGCGCGCACGAAGCTCACGCGTGGCCATGCTTCCACGGACCTCTGGGCATCGGGCCTTCACGGCGCAGCCGGAGCGACACCTCAGGCGCGCCTGATCAACCCTGGACGGCGTGGCAATGCAGTGTGCAGGGCCCCGCGAGGGTGGACCGGGCAGGCTGAGAATTGCACGACAGACACCACGAGCAGCACGTCTGCGACCGCAAGTAGCCGTGCGGAGAGAACGGGAAAGCGGTTGCCGATGCCAACGAGGAACGCGACGGCAGCGGCGAGCACCGTGAGGCGCGCCTATGTGTCGGCGGAGCTGGCTGCAGCCTCGCCGACTGGGACCCTCAGCCCTCCGTAGGAACCTTCGGCTGGCGGGGCAGCGACTCTACGCCAACATGAACACCAACCCTGCGCGAAGCGCGTGACGGCGTCCTCGGGTCTTCTTAGGCGGTCGCTATCGTGAATCACCCGCGCGCCGCTCGCCCCCGCGGCGCGCACTGGCGCCCCCCGCGGAGGAGCCGCGGGGGGCCAACCCTTATGCCCGGCGCCACCGGAGTCATCCGCCCCCGGACCATCGGTGGCGCCATTCATCGAGAACGGTTGAACTAGCCAGAAGTTGCGCTTGCGCGCTGGTGAAGAACGTGGGCGGCGAGGCTCGGGCACTTGCAGCATCCCGAGCAGCATGTGCTCGTCCGATAGCGGTGCACGCGGCGACGGGGTCGAGTGCGTGGGCAAGCGCAAGCTTGACGCGAGGCGCGATCCCCCACGCAGGCCGACCGCGTTTGATCGAGCACACCCGGTCCGAAGGTGTGCTCCAGCAGATCGCGCACCGCCTCGACATTGATCCAGAGCGCCGCGACCGCGTGCGGGTCGATGTAGGCGTGCCGCCGCAGTGGCGGCACGTCAGCGTCTGCTCGATTACATCGACGTGATGGCCGATTGCCCCAGGACGCGCAGCCTCCACAAGACAGCGAGTTACACCGCCAGGGGGCGGTGCCGCCGCCGCCGTCCACCACCCGACAGACCCACATCTCCCGGATGTATCAATTCGCGACGCGCGCGCAGGTAGTCGCCGAAAGGCGTCGGCGCGGAGCGACAGCCGCGAGCGGGACCCGCTTTCACCACAGCAGTCTCTGGACGCAACCTCCGTAATCGAGTCCGCCTGGTTCGCGCGGACTGCAGGGAGCCGGCGCCTTCTGGTGTGAGCGGAGCCGAGCCCTGCCGGGACGCGTTGTGCTCCTGGCGAACCTTGGGGCCGCGCACCACGACGGCTAAGGGCCCTGCTCGTCGCTTGACGCGCTACTTGTCCGATCGCAGCAGCCTACCGCCGCGATGCGCCGGCGTCTGCTGGTCGTCGGAAGCGGGTACGAGCGCAGCGGTGACACCGGAGCCCGAGGACAAGTCTCGAGAGGGGCCGGTGGCAGCCATACCGCGACTCGGATTCCAGTCGATGGCGCGTGGCTGGATCCGCGGGAGGAACACGGGCTGTCGTGGGCTTATCGCTACTGGGCGGTCTGGGTCCAGGGAGTCGGGCGCGCGAGATGCCGGGGCAGCCGCTGACGGTCTGACGGCGCGACTGCGGCAAGAAATCAGAGCGCGACCTGAGAGCCCATGATCACGGTGCGATCGCCGGGTAGACCGAAGTGATCGATCGCGCTCGACGCGTTGCGGGCCATGCCGATGAACAGCTTCTTGCGCCAGCGTCGCATGCCCGGGGCGTCGGTGGGGGTGATGGTGATGCGCGAGACGAAGTAGGACGCGTGCTCGAGGTCGAGGTTGCGCTCGAGCAGGCCTTGCTTGCGCGCCAGCGCGAGCGCCTCGGGGATGTTGAGCTTGTCGTGGTAGCCGAATCGCGCGGTGAGGTGGACGACCTTGAACAGGCCGTGGCCGATCACTTCCACCGCGCATCTGTCGAACGTTTCGACGTGCGGGATGCTGACCGTGTCGACGGAGACGATCACGACCCTTTGCGGGAGCGTGTTGGTGTGCTCGACCTCTGCGCGGAGCGCCAACGGGGTAATGTGCTTGTCCCGGCACAGGAACACCGCGACGGTCGGGATGCGGATGGGCGGTGGTTTGTGGGCGGCGAGCCCGTCGAGGAACTCGTCGAGTGGTCCCTCCTGGTCGACGCGGTTGCGTGTGACGATCACCTGGCCGCGACGCCAGTTGATCATCACCATCGAAATGACCAACCCGACCGCGAGCGGCAGCCACGCGCCGTGCTCGACCTTGGCAATGTTGGAGCTGAAGAATGCGACCTCGACGGTCAGGAACAGGATCGCAACCGGCGCCAGCTTGCGTTTGGCCGTGCCCCACAGGAACCTGGCGACGGCGAGGAACAGAATGGTGTTGAGGATGAACGTTCCCGTCACCGCCACGCCGTAGATGTCACCCAGCTTGGTCGCGGAGCCGAACACGAGCGTGAGCGCGACGACTCCGATGCACAGTCCCCAGTTGATGACCGGCACGTAGATCTGTCCTTCGATCTTCGAGGTGTGCAGAACCTTGAGTCGCGGGAGAAAGCCAAGCTGCACGGCCTGCTTTGCCACGGAGAAAGAGCCTGAGATGGCAGCCTGCGAGGCGATGACGGTGGCGAACGCGGCGAGGACGACCAGTGGCCATAGTGCCCATCTGGGTGCCATCTGGTAGAAGGGGTTGAAGCTGCTCGTGTCGTGCGCCAGGGCCGGGTGGTGCAGGATGAACGCCGCCTGGCCGAGGTAGTTGAGCATCAACGCCGGGAACGCGACGCCAAACCAGCCCAGGCGGATCGGGCTCGCGCCGAAATGGCCCCGGTCGGCGTACAGGGCCTCGGCGCCGGTCACGGCCAGGACCACACCGCCCAGCACGAGATAGCCGGCGGCGCCGTGGTCGATCATGAACCGCGCCGCCCAGGTCGGGGACAGCCCCTGGAGGACGGCCGGGTCCTTGAGGACCTCGCTGAGGCCGAGAATGCCGATCGCGGTGAACCAGACGAGAATCACCGGGCCGAACAGCCATCCGATCGTTCCCGACCCGAACCGCTGCAGCACGAACAGCGAGAGCAGGATCGCGACCGACAATGGCACGACCAGGTGGGCCAGCGCCGGTGTGGCGACCTGGACCCCTTGAACTGAGCCGAGGACGGAGATTGCGGGGGTGATGACTCCATCGCCGAAGAACAGCGCGGCGCCGAAGATCCCCAGCGTCACCAGCAGCGCGCCGTGCGGCACGCGGCTGCGCTGGAGCAGGGCTGTCAGAGCCATGATCCCGCCGTCGCCTCGGTTGTGCGCGCGCATGATGAACCCTGCGTACTTGATAGCCACGACGACCATCAGCGCCCAGAAGATCAGTGAGGCGATCCCGTACACGCCGGCGGGCGTGATGTGGGCGGTGGCTTTGTACGAGCTGAAGATGACCTGCTCGGTGTAGAGCGGGCTCGTGCCGATGTCGCCGTAGACCACGCCCAGCGCTCCTAGCACCAGGACCGCCCGCCCCGCGTGGGCGATCACGTCTCGTTGCGAATCGGCCAACGCCTCGAAGCGCCTGCGGGTCGCCTCCGACTCCTCGTCGTGGGCGGTGTCATCCGGTGGTGCCCAGTAGCCCAGCTTGTGCGCCGCCTCGTTGAAACTGCGTCTCGCTCCGTGCCGCGCGGCCGAACCGGTATCACCGTCACGGGCGATCGAGTCTTGCTTGTGAGCTGCGTCGTGCAAACGCCGGTGCCTCGCAGGCCCCCTCGGACCAGTCACCCGATCAGCTCGCTGGGCGCGCACAGTCGGTAGCCAAGCCCGGGCTCGGCGATCAGGTACCCGGAACGCCACGGGTCCCTCTCCAGCTTGGCGCGCAAACGCGCGACAGTGATGCGAAGGCAACGAGTGTCCTCTCCGCGTTTTTCGCCCCACGCGGCCCGCAACAGGTGCCGGTCGGTGAGCAAACGGCCCCGATGCTGAGCAAGAACCCGAACAAGCTCGAACTCCGCCGGCTCGAGCAGCAGGACCGCCCCGGCGCGGCTCACTCGCCGGCGGGCTAGATCGATGACTAGGTCCCCGAGCTCGAGCGGCGAGCTCGCCCGCAGCTCAACCGACGCCGGCACCACGAGCCCGCGAAGCCGGTCGAGCAGCTCCTGTCCACGAAATGGCTTTCCGACGTAGTCGTCGGCGCCGGCATTCAACGCGAGCAATTTCTCGCGCTGGGCGTCGGGCGGCGACAGGACCAAGATCGGCACTTGGCTCAACCGCCGGACGCCTGCGCAGAGCGCGGCGCCAACACCATTCGGCAGCGCGAGGTCGAGCACCAGCACGTCGGGAGGGTCCTCGGCCACGAGCGCGAGCGCATCAGCAGCCGTCGGCGCGGACTCAACGATGTAGCCGGCGCCCCGCAGCACGATCCTAAGGCCGACGAGACACTGAGGCTCGGCGTTCACTACGAGCGCGCGCGCGGCGGCCCCGGTCGGCGCGGGCTCCGGAGCGATCAGTCCCATCGGATGCCGGGTTCCAACGCCGCCGCGGCGGCGCGAAGTCGACTTCCGAGAGCGCCCGGATCGCGGGCTCGGTAAAGCGGGCTCGTCGGCTCGACGAGGAGCTCTCCGAGCATGGCCACGCCGCGCGCCGCGACCGGTTCAGGACTCAGAAGGCGGCGCTTGAGAGCTTCGATCACGGGACGAGCGGCCAGCACTGCCCGCTGGTCCGGCGGCACCGCCGCGGTGAGCCGCGGACGGGAGTCGCTCGCGCTGCGCAAGACTCTCGCCAGCCCCTCTGCCAGGTTCGCGCGACGACGCCGACCGGTGATCCTCACGGCGCGGAGCGCGTGCGCATCGGAGGACCGCAGGCCGACACCGGCGGCAAGGTCGCGGTCGAGTCTCGCAGCCTGCCAGCGCACGATCACGCCGAGACGTACCCGGCGCCAGCCGGACGCCAGGGCAGCAACGCGCAACCAACGGGCACGGCCGCCCCGAGACCGAACGGACGCTTGGCTCGGAGCGAGGCGAGCCGGACTGCCCGGATTCTCGGTGACAGACACCTCGGCTCAAATCGTGGCCGCGGCGCCGTCAACGACGCGATAAGAAGCTGCGACCGCGTATACAGAAACTGTGAAGATCCGCCTCCGGGCGCCCATACGGGCGTATGCTCGAGAGCGGCGAGCCGGGAAGTCTGGTCGGCATTCGGACGTGCGATGCGGCCACCCGACGTCACCCGACCACCGACCAGCTCGCGACCGCGAAGCGACATCGTTCGGCATTGGCTGGGCACGCGCGCGCCACGCGGGGAACGCGCCGCTCAATCAGCCCGCGCCGTCCTAGGCGCCGCTCATCCGCTATCGCGGGCGACCGAAGCCGTCGCCAGCGTCACCCGGCAGTGGCTCACATGCGCTGCCACCCTCGCCGGCTCCATCATCGCCCAGCTCGAAGGTCACCCCTGGGCCACGATCCTGACCGCCAGCTCCACACTGGTCCTCGCCGGACTCACCGCCGCGCTCCTCATGCTCAGGCAACAGGTGTCCGACCGAGCGACCGACCTGATCGCCGAAGGCCGCGAGGCGCTCCCAATCGCGACCGTGCAGCACCAGCGCCAACGCCTGCTGGCGCCGAGGCGGAGAAAGGCTCTCGCCAAAGCCATGGACACCGTGCTCCGGCAGGCCACAGCCCCTCCGAGGATCGTGACGCGCGGCACGCGCCCACTGTTCGACATCCGCGTGATCGCCGCGGTCGGGCCCGATCTACGGGCGGTCATCGGGCTCCTCCAGACCAGAAATCCGCCCGCCCGCGGCGTGGCCCTAATCGACCGGCTGATTACCGATGGCCAATCAGCGTTCTATGGCCACGAGCCTTTGCCGCTCCGCGAGGAGCTTCGCCACATCCGCCACGCGTTCGAGCAATGAGATCCCCGCTGCGGTGGACCGCGCTCGACGCTTCAGCTCTAGAAAAGCGTCCGCTCAGGGGCCAGCTTGCTCTCGGCCTCGGCACATCATCGCCGGTCACCAGAACCAGCAAGTCGACGACATCGGACCGACGATCGCGAACAACCGGCGATACCTCGACAACGCCGACGAGCCTCCGCGCTCTCGCTACGAGCGACTCAATCACCAGCAACGCTACTGGTCCCCCGGTTGAGTCAGCGCCAACCCGATCACCACAATCGAGACCGAGACAGACGCGAACGGCGCGTCCGACCGACGAGCACGACTCAGCGCTCCTCGCCAGCCTCGCCGACAACCCATCGCGCCGCCCGAATCGCCTGTGCGAGCAGCAGCCAACGTCCCGGCTGATCTCGTCGCCGCTTCGGACGATTTGGGGCAGCGAGTGTGCCGACAGCGACGAGATGACCGCTCCGCCTGGTCAAGCGACAGCCCGGTGATCGAGATCGCGGCGACCGTCGATACCGTCCGTGCCTACGCAAGACGGAATCGTGCTTGCTCGGAATCGACGGTCCAACAAACTGGCCGCACTGTCGCGTCGCCTAGCGACGGGTGAACGACATCGATTTTCGACGCGCCAGCCCCGCAGCCGACGCGGAGCTCGCGGCGACCGCAGAGCGTCTTCGGGCGGCCCTCGCGAGCTGACGACGGAGAATGGCGGTGATGGCCGCGTTGACGCGACCCAGCGACTACGGGCCGTGCAAACGTCGCGATCACCGAACAACTGATCGAGTCGCTGGATGATCGGCTGGAGCAGCATCACGGGGTCCGTTCAGCTCGCGGCCAGCCCCGCGACGGTCGCAGGGACTCCCTCGAACGCTCCGATTGAGACGAGCGTGCCGTCGCCTTGGACCGTCCAGCCGAACAGCTTCTGCGCGTCGGTGTCGATCGCGTAGAGATAGCGCCCGTCCCGGGTGATCGCCTCGTCGCGGATGCCCTTCTCCCCGATTCGCGTCGAGCCTGCGACCGCCTCACGCAGTTGCAGCGCGCCATTGTTGGCGACCTCATAGCTCGAGATCGTTCCGTCGCCGAAGTTGGTCACGTAGGCGAGGCGGCCGTCGTTGGTGACCGCTGCCCAGCACACCTCGCTCCTGGTGCTGCCAATCGTGGTGCTGACAGGTACGACCGTGCTGGGCTCAGTCAGCGAGTATGAGGACACAGCCGCGGCGCCGACGGCGCCCCCGAACGCCTCGGTGACGATCATCGCGCCATCCGCGGTGAAGCCGAACCCGTACGGTGTCTTGCCCGACGACATGATCGTCGTTGGACCGGTGGCGTAGCCACGCTCGTCAATCGCATACGCGCTGATACTGTCGGTCCCGCGCTCGGTCACCACGAGCGTTCGGCCGTCGAGGCTGAACGCCACCTGTGCGGGATCGGCATCGTCGGCGCTCAACTGCCGGGCGGAGCCCTCCAGTTCCACGAGCCGGCTGTCCTCGATCCTGAAACCGACGATGTTCGGGGTGCCGTTGTTGAGCACGTAGACCAAATCGCCGCTGATCGCCGCACGCTGATCAGCGTGTTCGCGCGCGACCGCAGCATCAACTTCTGCAGACTACGGACCCGTCGAAGGTCCCCCGCCTGCGACGCCGTGAAGATCCGCTGCCGCAGCCGCCGTACCTCGTCCTCGACCCGCCGCCAGTCAACCTGACGCCAGTCAAAGGGCGCGTCCTCTGGTCCGTTCACCACGACTTTGGTCGTAGCGTCCAACTTGCCCTTCGGTTGCGGGGCTTCGGTCATCTTTCTCTCCACAGGCTCACCTGACCGCGTCAGCGCCCTTTCGAGCCGGACCACCAGGGTCCGTATCCGGCCGGTTATCCGACACGACCGCCTGGAGGAGACGGCCATCCTGTCCCGGTTTCCCGTCGCGTTTCCGCTGCCAGCATTCGCTTCTCGGTCATCCGATACCCGCCGAGGAGTTGGGCCCTCCTCACGGTCGGCTTACCGGACAACACCTGCTGCCCGGACCTCGACGGGGTTACCGCGTTCCGCACGCATGAGCTACGACCGGGGTGGCTGCCCCCTTTACCCCGAGGACGGCGGTGCTCATCCCGACCGGAAGGCGTGCCCGGCCGGCGCCTGCCGCTTCCCAGCGGCCAGTCCTTACATCCCCGCCACCGGCGATCCGTCGGCGGGGCCCGCTTAACGAGGCATCAACGAGGGTTCAAGCAATTCAGCCGTCCGGTCTTCCCCTCGCCTGGCGCCCCCGGACAGAACGGGGACCCCTTGGGCTTTTCCCCGAGCTTCGCACCCCGCTAACCAAGAGCCAACGACGCACGTCGAGGAGGGGACAGGCCATCAAGCACGGACCTGGAACTACACGCTCAACATCACATCAGTCGATCCTCCAATCGTGCGTTCACTCATTACGTGCGACCTCGTGTCGCACCGCCTGAAGCGGTCGTGCGGGCACGGTTGCTGCATGGATGGACGAGCAGGCATGCCGCCGGTCACCGGGGCGCGCGTGCCTGTGGGCGAAACGGGGCGTCGTGTACCGCCGTGCTTGCAGCGAACGCTCGTGCATAGCAACCCGCCGCGGCGTGGCCGTCTCGGACTACGAGAAGGTACGGCGATCCGCGGCGGGAGGAGGGTGGGTAGCACCGATCGCTCAGGTTTCGCGAGAAGCGCACAACGGCTCCGAGTACCCAGCTCGATAGGACGAGACGGCACCGCCAAGCGCAGTGGCGCCGAGTCGCAACCGTCCTCGCACGCGTCGATTCGCGGGTGCTCCCAGAAGTACACCGTAGAGTAGGATCGGATCGCGGACGCGTGAGCCCAGTCGGTTGCCACTGTGGCTCGACGTGCCCGGATAGGAGTCCATGATGATGGACGAGAAGCCAGTACTTGAAGTACCTGAGACGCACCCGGCTAGTCGGGTGTATCGAGCATTCACGGGCGGTGTTCGGTCCACCCGCCCTGCTAGTAGCGACATTCCGGAAGCGGTGGTTTCTGGCAACTCCTACCAACCGTCGCACCTTCGGTGTGTTCTACCTCCTGAGTGGGCTCGGCATAACTGCGGGCTACCATCGGCTATTCACTCACCGCAGCTTCGAGACCTACCCTCTGATCCGAGGCATCTTTGCTGTCCTCGGCGCGACGGCGGTCCAGGGGTCAGTCCCAGACTGGGTGGCGGACCATCGCAAGCACCATGCTTACGCCGATGAGGCGGGCGATCCTCATAGCCCCCATGTCGGCCACAAGGGTGGCCGGATCAGAGGCTTTGTACACGCCCACTTCGGCTGGCTGTTTGCCGACGAGAAGGCATCGCGGCAGCGGTATGTCCCGGATCTGCTGGATGATCCTGTGGTCATGGCAGTACACCGCCGCTTCGCTCTTATCGTAGTGGTGAGCTATTTTGTGGCACCATTCACAGTTGGGCTGATCGCTACTAGGAAGCTTCGTGGTGCGCTGGGAGCTGTCTTGTGGGGTGGCGCACTGCGCGTGTTCTTCGTGCACCATGCCACTTGGAGCGTGAACTCGGTCTGCCACCTCTGGGGCCAGCACCCGTTCGAAACCCGAGATCAGAGTCGAAACAATCCGTTTGTTGCACTAGTAGGACTCGGCGAGGGAAATCATCACAACCATCACGCCTTTCCGAGGTCAGCTAGGCACGGCTTGGAGAGGTGGCAGTTCGATCCAACGTGGTGGCTCATCTGGAGCATGGAGAAGACGGGCTTGGCGTGGGATGTACAGCGCATCACCCCAGAGGCACTGGATCGCAAGCGGGTAGCGGAGCGAATGAAGGTCTCGCGTCGGCTCAGATCGCCCGCCGGGGGAATTGCGACGTGAGCTCGGCACGATCGATGTTGCGTAGGCGCGAGCTGGCTGAAGTCACCAGGGCAGCGCATTAGGGAGTCACGTGGACCTCGGGTGTGAGCGCACCGGCAGGCACACGAGTTCTCGGCGACGCTCCCACATTCGTCATTGCGTTCGCGTGAATCCCCTCGTGGCGATCTGACGCACGCCCGGTATCCGCGGGTTCGCGTTGGTTCGCGTTCACCCACCGGCCGGACGCGTGCTTTCCACCCGGCGCGTACGCCGAGACCGCTATCGCTTCGTCCACGAGCAGCCGTCGCTCGCCCCGGACGCGACGCTCGCTCCGCCGCGACTGCGATCACGCGCTCGCCGTCGACCCGGTCGCCGCTCGTGGCCCCCAAGCAGCCACCGTGCTGACGCTGACGCTGCTGTCGCGGACTGCTGCTCCCGGACAAAGGCAGCCGCTTGAGCGCCGGCGCCCATGCGCATCGCGCGAGCGAGCGATCCCGATCGTGTGCCGCGGCGTCGAGCGCGCCGGACCGCGACGAGCGCTATGTCGCCGCCAAAGCGGTCGTGAGCACCGAACTATCCGAGCGCGCAGATCCCGTGGATCGCGAGCCACCGGCTGGAGGCTTTGCGAACGGCGAAAGCGAGCGTCGGGCCCATCCATGCTGGCGGCTGCGACTAGTGGCGCGCCAGGTCTTGCCTCGCGCCGACCCTAGATTGCGCAGGCGGTGCTCGTTCGGGTGGCGAGACTTGCCTTTGCTGCCGTCACTCGCGCGCGTGGCATCGCCGCAGCGCAGCCCGAACAGGGTTGGTCGCCTCGAGCGGCTGGCGGACCTCTGCCACGGTGCAGTCGTGGTCGTCGGCAAGCGACACGCGCGCTGGCGGATGAGCGTCTGAAACTTGGGGATCGCCGCGGGCGAGACGACGGCGCCGATCCGGGGCGGTGAATCAGGTGGCCGCTTGGAGGACCTTGCTCCGCTCGCGGCGTGCGTTCTTGGACCTGCCGATCGCCCGTTCGGCGCGAAGCGCGTAGTCGCCTCGCTCGACCTCAACCTCACCATCTGATGTGACGGCGAGCGAGTCTCCAGGACCAGCCGCCAAATCCCTCGCGCGACTGCGAATAATGAATAGGTGATCGCCGACCAGTCGGAATTGGACCCCATGGGTGTTGAAAAACTGAAGGATCTCCGGGTCGTTGTACTGGCGGATCTGGACGCGAGGGATGACTGTCATAGCTGGCCTCCTACGTTGCCAAGCGGTATGTCCCCCATGCCATGATTGTTCCGCGACCGCGCTGCCGCCCAACAGCGTGAAGGCCCCCACTCTCCTACGTAGTTGCCCGCAAGAAGCCGAAGGGCGGACACTCAAAGCGCGGCGGCCGTCCCAATGCGCCGGGAGCGGCGACATTGCCCTCCAGTTCTTCGAGTTGGCTCACGATGGCTTCGCGTAGCCCATCAACGGTCGCCATGCTCTCCAGCAAGGCGCCTTACGCACACGCGGAGCGGGAGCGATGCTGGGCAAGAACGGTCGCTATGCATGACCGCTCTCGGACACAGGCAGTCATGCAGCTGTTCCAGGACGCGCACGCGTGCCCGCGCGGGTATGAGCGCGTCCACGCTCCCTAGGCAGCTGCTCGTCGCGCCGCGAGCAGGGCTTAGCTGACGCGTCTCCCCGGAGCTGTCGCGGACGCCGAAGCGGCCCCGATTATCCGGACCTCACAGTTGTTGTGCAAAGCGTCGGGTCGCAGGTCTGACGAGCCCCGGTCCGGATAACCCGGAAGTCCAGATAATGGATCTAACGCGGAATTCCGCAGTAGATCCAGGTGCCGGTCTGTTGGTTGACCTGGAGCCCGCTGGGCGATTTCGTTCAGGTCAAGAATTCGTCGGCCAATTGAGCCTCTCTCCGTCTAGTCGAGTCAAATCAAAACATGTCGAGAACCGGAAGCGGTAGCGCGTGGCTTTCACCCGGCTATGCGAACGTACGTTCGTGAAGCACGGCTCCGCGTACGGACGATTCCGACGAGCCCTCGATTCGGGCAACGAGGTGGTGATCCTCTCCGCCGCCAGGCAGCTTCCTCGAGTCCCGTTATCCGATGCGCTGCGGATCTGTCTGGTGCTGCGCGACAGCGATCCGGATCGCTACGAGCGGGCAGCCGTCCGCTGGCTGGGGCGATTCGCGCTCGAAGCTCGCGATGTCACCGTCAACGCGATCCGGGCGGCAGCCGAGGCGCTCGACGACCTACCAGAGCAGCCCGCGGACGCCATGGACCGGCTCCAGCGACTGTGCGTCGCCCACGGCCTGTCCTAGACCGGCAGGCAAACGCGGCGCAGACGCCCGGCTGCCCGGAAGGAGACCGGCAGGGGAGTGCCACGAGACCGTCGACCAGGAAGCCCCCCGTGGTGGGGTGCGGGCAGACCCCTTCACCATGGCCACGCCGGCGTGCCGGTCAAGCGATTGGAGGCCCGCGAGGCCGCTGGCCTCGCGTACGGCGAGAGTGATTACCAATCGCTTGACAGATCGCGCCTAATGGCGTGGCCAGGGTCGGGGCATGCCCGCACCCCACCCCAAGGAGCCGCAGATGGCCACCAGCACTCGGAGGCCGACCCCACGCCAGCTCTCCTATCTGAAGAGCCTCGCGGAGCGCACCGGCCAGACGTTCACCTACCCGGTCACGAGCGGCGACGCTAGCCGCGAGATCGCTCGCCTGAAGAACACCCGTCCCAGCAGCCGGACCGAACGGCGGATCGAGCGAAAGCTGATCGCCGACCAGATCGCCGCGGGCCCCGCCGACGCCGCGCGCGTCCGCGACGACGAGATCTCCGGCCACGGCAGCTCGGCCACCTGGCTGCAGAACCGGCCACAGGACCCGCCGCCGGCGCCCGACCCCTGCCCGCGCGCGTCGGCGGGCAAGACGCCGAAGGTCGGCCGGCGGACGGAGCTGGCGCGCTACACCGTGGCCGAGGGCGAGCGGATCATCTACGGCCAGCGGATTGAGGGGGTCGTGCGTTTTCTGCCGGGGAGCGATGGCGTCGTCGATCAGCTGCGCTCGCGCAGCGAGGACGCCACGTGTCGTTTTCGCCAGGCGTCGCGCGGCGGAGAACGACCAAACGCGCTACGAGATAAACGACTGAACGCCGATGTGCGTCTGCCGACCGGCGGTGAGGCGTCATGAACGGGGTGACGGCAGCTCGTTCTGGTCGCACCGGCGCGCGGGTCGAGCTAGCGAGGTATTCAGTGAGCTCCGGCGACCGTGTGCTTTATGGCCAGCGGGTCTTTGGGGTTGTGAGGGTGACTGACGTCCCTCAGGTGCCTGGCGGTCGTGCGTTCGTCGTTGAGCGCGGGCTCGAAGAGGAGGGCGCCAACGCCTGCGCCGCCCTCGACGCGCTGATCGCCGACTATCTGCGTCAGGCAGCCGTTCTTGACGAAGTGCCGATGGTTGCGAGCATGTTCTGAAGCGGCGTGCCGAGCGATCAGTCGGGCGACGCGCAACGTATGAGTCAACGTATGAGTCAGGCCACCGTCGCCCCAAGGACCTACCGGTCAGGTTGGACGCAACCGTGCGCGCGATGCCGAGCTTGACACTGCCGCCAACGTATCGCGCACCCAGTGGTTCACGCGCAGGGTCCGCCCCCGATAGGTGTAGTCGATCGGACCGCGCAAGGCGAAGCCGTGCTTGCGGCAGAGGGCGTTGGAGGGGGCGTTGGTCGTCGCCGGGAAGGCGTGGAGCGCCTGCCAGCGAGCCGTCTCGTCCGCCCGTCTCAGCGCCTCGGCGACCCCGGCGCTCGCGAGGCCGCGTCCCTGGTGCTCGGGGAGCACCATCCAGCCGATCTCGTCGATCGTGTCGCCCTCCCACTCGTGATCCCAGAGGGACACCGTGCCGGCAGCGGTGCCGTCCTCGGTGACGATGACGAGCACCCAGTGGCGATCGGCTTCCACCGAGGCGACGTCGCGCTCGAGCTTGGCCGCCATGTCCTGCTCGACGACGCCGCCCAGCTCAGCCCACATCCGTGGATCCGTGTAGATGCGCTCGTAGAGTCGGCGGTCTTCGCGCGTGAGCGGGCGTAGCTCCATGGAGTCGGGCACCGATGCGGTCGGCGATGGTCGAGTTAGGACCGATTATCGACGTGTGCGCATCAGCCGTCGGCGCTCGCGAGTTCGTCGCCTGCTGCGCGGTCCGGCGCCGGCCAGCCCCTCACGCGCTCGTCTGGCTCGAGGTGGAGTTCCGCTCGCGTATCAGCGTCCGGTTCAGCCGGCGTGCAGCCTCGAGCTCTTCCTCGCTGTCGCGCAGCTGGCGGCGCAGTTGGACTTGAACAGCGAGCACCTCCTCGACCTCTGTGCGCAGGGCCGTCACTGCCGCGGAGGCGTTGCCGTGCTCAGGGTGCTCGACGGCGACCTCGTCGCCAAGTGCCCGAGCGAGCCGGCCCTTCAGCGCACGGATCTCCTGCTGGGTTTCGCGGGCCTGCTGCTTTGCGGTTTCCATCTCGACCCTCAGCGATGCGGCGCTCAGCGCCGTTTGGCCACTGAGTCCGGAGATGAACCGCGACTGAACCTCCGCCTTGGCGTGGCCGATCTCGGCGGCGAAGTGGTTGCTCACGAACGAGCGGTGAACGCCAGCGCGGCGCGCGATGATGCTCGCCTTGAGGTCGTCGTCGCGGCCCTGGTCTTTGATCTGGGCAATCACCGCGCGGACGCGGTCGAACTTCGCGTCGTTGACCGCGCGCTTGGCGCGCTTCATCGCGACGGTCCGGTCTGTCATGCAGTCCTGTTCTCCGCCCTGGCGCGCGGCGACGGCAGCGGGGTGAATGCCGGTGGCAGGAATGTCGGCTCCGGGTTGCGGGTCGCGGCGACCTGCTCGACTGCCATGGTGCCGTCCATCCGCGCGCGCGTCGCCCGCAGCACCCGGAACAGCTCAAGCAGCTTGGCGCGCTCGCCCGGGGCGAGCTCGTCCAGCGCCACCTCACTGGCTCGGATCAGCGTGCGAACGGTGCTGATCTCGGCGTCGGCGGGAATCGCCTTCGTTCGTGCCCACTCCGCCAGCTGCGGGACCGCGGCTCGCAGGCGCTCGCGAGTTTCCAAGAGCCGCTCGAGGTAGGCATAGAGGTTGGGGAGGTGCGAGGGGTCGGTACGAAAGTGCTCGCAGCCGAGGCACTGGTGGCTGAACGGGCAGTGCGCGCCGAGCGCCCTGACGTTGTGCTGCTCGGTGCAGTAGCCCAGCGGGACCGGGATCCGGCCGATCTCCTCCCGCAGCCGCTCGGTCTCGACCAGCGCCGCGTGAAATCCGACGCGGCGGCCATCTTTGTCCATCGTGAGCGGGGAGACGCGCTCGATCGCTTCGCGCTTGCGCGACCACGTGACCCGGTAGTAGATCTGGGTGGTCGCCGTGGTCCGGTGGTCCATCAGCTTCTGCAGCGTGTCGATCGGCACCCCGGCGTCGGCGTGGCGCTGGGCGTAGCTATGGCGCAGTGCGTAAAGGTAGACGTGCTCGTGGCCGAACTCGCTGCCGTCCTCGTCGAGCAGCGGCGGGATCTTCTTGATCCACTTCGTCACTCGGTTGCTCAGCGTCGGCGAGATCATCGCCAGCCGCCCGGTCGGGTTGCAGCGCCGCCGCGGAAACAGCGGCAGCTTCGACAGCGGGATATCGGGGAACCGGTCCCGCAGCCGCTGCTGCTGGGCATCAATCAGGTCCGCGGCGTCCTGGTTGATCGGCAGGCTCGCCCACTTGGCAGGCGGCTTCTCGCGCCGATAGCGCAACACCGGACGTCGCTGCTTGCCGCCACCCGGCGCGGGTTCCTCGTCGTAGCGCAGACACTCGGCGGGTAGGCCGCAGATCTCCCCGGGCCGTCGCCCGGTGTGCGCGATCAGCTCGAACGCGAGCCGGTACTCGAGATACTGGTCGGCGAGCGGGGCGAGCAGCTCTTCGTCGAGCAGCTGGGCCAGCACGACGCGCGGGAGCGCCCGGCCGGGCTCGTCGGGGTCGCGCACGGCACGGCACGGCAGGTCCTCGTGGTAGAGCTGGAACCCGCCGCCGATCCCGGCCGCGGGCTGGCCGGGTCCGGTGAGATGCCGGCGGGCGAACTGCACGGCCCGCCGGGTTGAGCTCACGACGATGTGCCGCCGGTTCTCCGCCGGCACCCGGCTCTGCAGCCAGGACAGGAATCCGGTCATGTCCTCGCGCGTGAGCGCGCTCGGCTCCTCGCCGCGGTCCTCGCGCGCGTGAAGATAATGGGACAGGTGGCCGAGGAAGCGCACGTCCTGCTGTGCAGCCTGCGTCCGCACCGTAGCCATGCGCTCGATCGTCCAGCCCTTCGCCGCTTCGCGTAGCCACCGCTGTCGGATGTGCGTGAAGTCCATCCTGCGGTGCTCGCGGATTCCGAACACACCGAGATCCCACACGTCCTTCAGCCGCTCCTCCTCCGGCGTCGACGTCAGCCGCCTCGCGGCGATCATCGCGACCTCGACCACTCGCTGAGACTGGTATGTGCCCGGCACCCGCGTCATGTCCACAACCGATTGCGCGCCGGAGCGCGCGACATCTGCCCACGCCATCCCGAGCCTGTCCGGCGGGGTGATCAGTGCATACGGCTCGATGAGGAGCTGTAACCCGGCCAGCAGCTGCCACTCGACGAGCTCCGGGACCTCAGGCATCACGGCGCGCCTGCCGTCGAGCTCGGGCCGCCACGGTCCGTCTGCGATGAACTGCTCAAAGCTTGGGCGCCGATCAGGCGGGTTCTTGCGCCACCGTCGGCGGCAGACCGCGCACAGCCGCTCGTCCGTGGTGGCCCACCGCCGGCACCCGTTCACCAGGCAGCGCCCGAACGAGCGGCGCGGTGGCGCGGGCGGGAAGCGATCATCGCCAGAGACGAACTCCTCCACGGTCTGTCCGCGATCGTGGCGCATCCGGCTGCACTCCGAGCACACCCCGCTCGCCTGCGATCCCCGCTCATGACCCGGCGTGCAGCACACTAAGCACAACCGCTGCTCCCGGTCGGCCTGAGCGAGCCGCAGCATCGGCATCGCCTTGAACTCCTCAAGCGTCAGCGGAACAGACTTGTAGCCACGGATCCGCCCGAGGTAGTTCTTCGCGCACTGGTCGCATAGCCCCAGCGCGACCGCTCGATCATAGGAGCCAGCGCGCGGGCATCCGTATCGCTCGCACGACTGATAGCCAAACAGCGGATCGTCCGCGGGCGGCACAAACACGCGCCGCTCCGGGTCCCAGCCTCGCGTGGTCAGCGCTCCGAGGTCCACCTTCGCCTTCAACCGCGCCAGCTCGACCCCCTCAGGCGCGGGCCCCACGATCCGGGCGCGCGCGGCAGTCGTCACCCCGTGGCTCCGGGCGTCGTGGCCGGCAGCGCGACGCTCTCGACCGCAGCGCGCAGCCGCTCCCGCGAGGTGCGCACGTAGCGACGGGTCGTCTCGACCCGAGCGTGGCCGAGGATCATCTGCACCTCATCCAACGACCGGCCCGACTCGACGAGCTCGGTCCCGAGCCCGTGCCGGAACTGGTGCGGCGTCACGACGCGATCGATCCCAGCACGCCGGCCCACCGCCGCGACCACCTCCCGTGCCCGGCCATCCGTCATCGCCCTCCCAACCTCACCGCCCGCCAGGTTCACGAACACGAAGTCCGACCTGGCCGCCGCCGGCACGCGATCACGTTCCTCGCAGTAGGCGGCGTAGACACCGATCACCGCCGAGTGAACCGGGACAACCAGCTCGCGGCGGCGCTTGCTGAGCGCAAGGTTTTCGTTGTCCTCCCTGCGCACCACGTGCAGATGCGGCCCCTGGACCGAGCACCCAACCGCCCGCGAGTTCTCCATCAAATGCATGTCGCTGCGCCGCAACCCAAGCGCCTGCCCGATCCGCAGACCGCTCAGCGCCAGCACCGAGATCAACAGCTTGTCACGCAGACATCCCGGCGCGGCCATCATCGTCACGTACTCCTCCAAGCTCGTCGTCCGCGGCTCGTTCTCACCCGACCGCGGCAACCGGTGCACCGGCCTGGCAACAAACGCCGGCAGATCCTCGAGCCACGGCATCGCCCCAGCCGCCGGCTCCACCACGTCATAGAGCAGCTCATTCACCGAGCTCGGCACCACCCCATGGCGGACCTCGAAGCGATAGAAGCTGCGAACGCAGCCCATCACGTCCCCGACCCGGTCGTTGCTTCGAGCCCGCCCATACCCCCGACCAACGCGATCGATCGGGACCGTCCGCAAGTGCAGCTGGAACATCCCCAAGTTCCGCGCGCACGCAACCAGATCCCCGAGCAGGCTGCGCTCCACGGCCCAGTCGGCGAACGCGACCAACCCAGACGCGTACTGAGCGGTCGTCTTCTCCGATCGTCCGCGGGCGAAGCGCTCCTCAAACAGGAACCGATCAAACTCCGGCACCAGCTGCAGCCCGCCGTCGAGGACCGACCAGTACCGCACCCCAGAAGGCAGATCCACGCGCTGTCGCTGAAACGGTCCCCGCACCCGCACCACGCCATCACACCCCGCGGACGCCGCGACTAACCCCCGCTCCGATCAGCAATCGCCGGCGGCCGTCATTCATCAGCCTCCGCTCGCTGCCGCCCCTCATCCGCGAGGCGCGCAGCGACCATCGCCACTACGCCTCACGGCTACGCCGCTCGGCTCCGCGACGACGGTCGCTCACCGCACGCCCGGGGAGAACACAGCCATCGCGCGCAGGACGACCGGCGGTACATGAGATGCCGCGATCCGGCCGACCAACCCCTCCCTTGGTCAGCCCACGCCCTGCCGCTGAAAGCGGCTCCTGCACCCACGACAACGACACCCATCGGCACCGGACGCCCATCCAGAAAACTCCGACCACGACCCACTGCTGTCCAATTGCTCGACAGCCAACGACGCCTCAGCCCCGGCAGAAAGCGTGCGGGTCACCGACAGGCCCGCCGCGCACGGCGGGCGCGCGTACCTCGTCGAGCGAGGCCTTGAGAGCAAAGCCGAGCTCGATGCTCTCGTCGCTGAGTATCTCGAGCAGGCAACACAGCTCGATCGTCCGCCGATGCTCGGCTCGGCCGACAGCGACGGGTAGGCATGGCATCGAAGCGAACAGAGTGCCGCTCTTCGTCGGAAGCAGCCATCTCGACCGGCGCAAGACCGGGCTGTGAGAGTGTCGAATGTTCGTGAATGGAGCACTCCTCCGCAAGGGAGGTGGGCGAGTGCGCGTGACTCCCATCTTGAGAGCGGGAGTCGGCGTGGGCAGTGCTTGCAGGCAGGCGCGATGTCGACGGTTCAGCTAGCGCGGTGCTCGATCACATCCGGGCCGTCATGACCGCGGCGGGACCGCGATCACGCGATCGCACTGTCCCCGATCTCGTCGAGCGGTTGGAGCGTTATCCGTCCGCCGAGGTGAGCACTTTCCGCGCGGTGCAGGGAAGTCTTGGTCGACGCGCAAATGCGCAACGCCCGGGTGAAAGCAGGTCCCGGACACACGACCGGCGGGCGCGCTGTCGCGTGGCACGGGAGGCGGAATGGAGCCCAGAGCTTGGGCAGTCTGAGACGGAGGCAGTAAAGGCGCTTCTCCGCCGGAGCGGAGGGTTGCGCAGTGCCTGCGGCGCGCTCAGCCCGCTGCTGCGGTGAGGCCCTGCACGATCAGGCCGACGCCGACTGCGCCGACGAGCCAGCCCATGATTCGCAGGCCGTTGGCGTTGAGCCAGGTCGCGAAGCTGGCGACCCGCTCGGCGGTCTTCTCGGGTCGCACGAGGCACCCGATGAGTGGCACCTCGACTAGCACGAACATGATCGCGTTGAACAATACGACCAGACCGAGCTGCTCGGCAGTGGTGTAGTTGCCGGTCGCGATGTCGCCGAGCGCGAGCAGGTAGAACGGTCCGGGTAGATTGATCACCGCACCGACGAACAAATGCCACCCTCGCATTTGCTCGATTGAGGTGACGCTCGGCCCACGAGGGTCCCTGCTTCTTTTCGTGGCGGCGTGGGTGGCGGCTGCGCCACCGATCCAGCAGCCCGTCGCCGCGGCGTGATGCCATCAGCCACGCCAGCAGCAGCGAAACCAGTCCTGCCACGATCGAGGTGCCGGGGCTCGGGGTGGAGCTGGTGCTGCCGAGCACCGCATTGCCGTCACTGATGTACGCCAGTACAACAACGCCCGATGTCAGGCTCGAGATCAGGCCGCCGAGATAGAACGCCAGCAACAGTCCGCGGGGCTCGGGCCGCGAAATCATGACCGCGACACAGGCGATCAGCGTCGGGAAGACCGCCGCTGCGAACGCAAGAAGAACGATTTGCCCCATTGTCAGATCGAGGGCCGCTTCTCATCCGGAGCGTCGGCGCTTGTGAGGCAGCAGCTCGGCACCTCGAGCGCTGGAGGTCCCGGGTGCCACGGCGTCCGTGGTGCGAGCCTAGACGCCCGCGTGGTGTTCGGTGGTTGGCAGATCCGGAGTCCTTCCAGGATCGTGGAGCTGGCGGCGGCGAGCCTCGATTTCGGGTTGCCTGCTCGGTGGTGTGATCACTGCGAGCTCGTCAAGCAAGCGCAGAATTCGGCGCGAGACGTTCGGGGAGAGCGCCGGGAGGGCGAGGATCTCATCGACGGCGACAGCGAGGTATTCGTCCCAGGTCGGTAGCACGAGCTTGACTCGGAGGGTGCCGTCGCTTGCGGCGACATGCTCGACGCCGAGGTCCCGGGTGGCGAGCACGCGAAGCAGGCCGTCGATTGTGTCGAGCGCCTGCACGGCCGTGGCTGGGTCATTCACGGCAGGTGACAGGGCCCTCAGCCCGATGTCCGCGAGCAACCGGAGTGCAAACGCCGGATCCTGCTCGAACGTTCGCTCCTCGCCGACGATGAGCGCCTTCAAGACCTCCCGCTCGAGCTCTGCTTCCGTCTGTCGCCTGATGACGGCCAGGGTCGCCCCTTCGGCGATCATCTCGCCGGATCCCACCTTGAATTCGACGACCGCGTGGGCACGCTCCGCCGCGCGCAGGACACGCGGCACATCGATCACTTGGACCACAGCGGGCGGCCGGGGCCAGAGGATCTCCTGCAGAGCTTCTTCGACCCTGGCTGCGGGGTTTGCGGGACCTGCCCCGCCGGTGGCATTAGTGGCCGGCGCTTTCAGTACGTAGAGGCCGTCGATGACTTCGCGGCCACGGCGCGCGATCTGGGCCAGGGCGGAGGCGAGCTGGATCGACGCGAACGCACCCATCTGCAACCGCCGGTACACGATGATGACCGCGAGCACGGCGACGAACGCGATGATCGGCACGACCGCGGAGGTCTTTTCGTCCCGCCCGATCACGAGCGCGGCAGTGAGCGAGTAGACAACAACCGCCGTGTAGAACGCGAATGCGCGCCACACGATCGGATCGTCACGGAACAGGTTCAGCCGCGGCGTGAACGTGGTCGACGCGAACTGGACGACGAGGAAGAGGAGCGAGAACACGATTCCGATGAACGTCACCGTGCCCGCGCCGACGGCGATCAGCATCTCGATCGCCCGCGTCGTGGGGATGTCGAACCCGATGTGCACTTGCGGTGCGAGGAAGGCCAGCCCAACGGCTGCTGCGGCGCCCAGCAGTTGGACGGTGCCCACTCGCAGCTGGCGTTTGCGGCGAAGGACGCGTGCGAGCTCGTGGGGCCGGCCCTCGGGGCGAAGGGCAGGCGGCTCCGGACGGCGATCCGCGGACGTCGTGCTCATGCCGGCGCGTCGGGTGCGGGGTGAGGCGCTCCGCGTGTGCGGTGGTCGGGTGCGGAGACGCTCTCCATCGCCGGGAGGCGGTCGCGGGGGTGAGACTCGTACCAGCGGGCGTAGCGCTGGGCGAGCGGCGCTGCAGTGATTCCGTGTGCGATCACCGACAGGCCGATCGTCACGTAGGTGGTGGCCAGGATCGTGTCCGCGCCGGGCAGGTGTGCCTCCTCGACGACGATCACCGCGAACACGATCGACGCAAGCCCGCGCGGCCCGAACCACCCGAGGAAGCTGACGGTTGGCGCACGGGCGCGGCTGCGGATCATCGCGATCGCCACGGGCAGCATCCGGACCAGCGTCAGACTGAGCACGGCGTAGAGCGCGATCTGCCAGCTGACGTGCTTGAGCGCTGGACCTAGCAGCACGGCGCCGAAGATGAGGAATGTGACTCCTCCGAGCAGGCTCCCGAGTTCCTCGTTCAGGCGCGAGGCCTGCTCGGACTCTTGGCTGACGAGCGCGCCGAAGATCGCTCCCGCGACGAACGCGGCGATGAACCCCGACCCGCCGAGCGCGGCCGCGATTCCGTAGGCGAGGCCGGCGGCGGCGACCGGGATCACCTGAAGCCAAGATCCGCTGATCAGGTCCCGGCGGTAGGCGAGCGCGACGACGGCCGCGGCGGCCAGCCCGGCCGCGACGCCGCCGAGGATTCCATAGCCGATCTGCTCAGCGACGATGCTGAGGGCGTGGTGGCCGGTGGTGGACTTGTCTTCGACGTCGGCGGCGGCGAGCGCGATCAGTAGTAGGGAGACGCAGATGCCGTCGTTGAGCCCGCTTTCGACGTTGAGTCCCTGGCGGATGCGCGAGGGGAGCCGCGGTTCGGTCACCACCGCTTCGCCGAGGGCGGCGTCGGTCGGCGCGAGGAGGATCGCCAACACGATCGCCTCGGTCGCGTTGAGCTGGTCGAAGATGAGCGCTGCGAGCACCGCGCCGAGGGCAATCGTCAGCGGTAGCCCGATCCCGAGCAGGCGCAGCGGAACGGCGTACTCGCGTCTGAGCACGCGAGGCTTGATCCGTGCGGCGTCCGCGAACAGCACGACGGCGAGCGTCGCCTCGGCGAGCGTCCTGACACCCGCGCCGGTCGGGGCCGAGGTGACCTCGTCGATCACCAGCGGGCCCACGAGCACCCCGACCAGGACGAACACCATCGCCGGCGTCACCGGCGTGCCGGTCAGTCGCCGCGACACCCCAGCCACCGCGAGCACCGTTGCGGCGATGAGCGCAAGTTCCCATTTCATGACGCTCGCCGCGTGCTTTCTCAGGTCAGGGGTGGCAGTCCATCGGCGATCAGCTTGGCGCCGAAAACGAGGAACAGGACTGCCATCACCGCGTTGTTATGGAGGGCAAGCCAGCCCTTCATCTCGTCCAGCCGGGCCTTCGCGTCATCGCCGCCGAGCAGGTAGTAGACGACCGGCCCGGCGATCGTGAGGCTGGCGATGGCGACGAACACGATCAAGGACCCGATAGCGTTGGCGCTGGAGAGCCCGAGTGCTGCCAACCCAGCCCCGGCGGCGGCCGCCAGCATCAGGTTCTTCGGATTGACTCCCGCCAACAGAAGGCCCAGACCGAGCGCCTTGCCGGGCTTGAGGGCGTCGATGCCCGCCATCCACTTGGGCATCTCGCGCTCGGCACCAGCTCTCGGACGGGTGCGCCAGTTGCGCGCGGCCAGCAGGAGAAGGAGGACGCCGAAGACGATCTTCCCCCAGGCGATGGTGTCGGAGGTCGTCGTGTCGGTGGCGGCATTGGCCTGGTCGGCAAGCGCGTAGGCGACGCCGCTGACGACAGCGAGCGCGACGACCCAGCCGAGCAGGAACATCGATCCGTTGACCCGTGCTCGCTGGGAGAACAGCATCAGCGTTACCGCGATGTCGGCACCGGGCTGATTGCCACCCCGACCGCGTACGTCAGGACCGCGCTGATTCCCTGTCCCACGGAGATCACCCCCCGGCCGGCGCGGTGCGCGGCCGAATGGATCGGGATCGAGCCTCACCTATGGGCGCGCCGTATGTGTCACCCCGGTCAGATGGCGATTGCTGCCAGCGAATGACCATGGGCATGTCAATGCCGTTCGAGGATGTGCAGCCGGGAGTGGTCGGGTTCGCGGTAGCCGTGGCGCTTTTCGCGCGCGGGAAGGGCCACGGGTTTGCGCTTCGGGGAGTCGTAGGGGATCTGCGCCAGCAGGTGGCTGATGATGTTCAGTCGGGCGCGCTTCTTGTCGTTTGAGTCGGCGATGTGCCAGGGGGCGAACTCGGTGCTGGTCGCCACGAACATCTCGTCACGCGCCCGGGAGTAGTCATACCAGCGGCTGTAGGACTTGAGGTCCATCGGCGAGAGCTTCCACACTTTGCGTGGGTCGTCGATCCGCGAGGTGATTCTCCGCGTCTGCTCGCCCTGCCCGACCTCGAGCCAGTACTTGATCAGGATAATCCCGGAGTCGACCATCGCCTGCTCCACCAGCGGGACGAGGCGCAGGAAGCGAACCGCCTCGTCCTCGGAGCAGAAGCCCATCACCCGCTCGACCCCGGCGCGGTTGTACCAGCTGCGGTCGAAGATCACGACCTCGCCGGCCGCCGGAAAGTGCGGCAGATAACGCTGGACATACATCTGGGACTTCTCGCGCTCGGTCGGTGCCGGCAGCGCGACCACCCGGAACACACGCGGGCTGACCCGCTCACTGATCCGCTTGATTACTCCGCCCTTCCCGGCCGTGTCCCGGCCTTCGAACACGATGCAGACCTTGGCTCCCTCGCGCACCACCCACTCCTGGAGGCGGACCAGCTCACCCTGGAGACGGGCGAGCTCCCGCTCGTAGCGCTTGCGGCCAAGCTTCTGGACCGTCTGCCCGTCCGCCTTCGTCTGCTTTGTCTGACTCATATGCTCGCCCTCCAGTAAGGCGCGCCCCATAGGTCGAGGAGGGGCTGCTAGATGTCGGCGTGGTGCTCGCCGGTCGGCAGGCCGGCTTCCTTCCAGGCGTTGAATCCGCCATCGAGATTGGCGACATCCTGGTACCCGAGAGTCTTGAGGGTGAGGCCCGCCAGGGCGGCGCGGGTGCCCGACCTGCAGTACACGATCACCCGCCCGGCGGGGTCGAGCTCCGGGTTATGTTTGGGACTCGCGGGATCGGCGACGAACTCGAGCAGGCCTCGGGGCACTTGCACCGCGCCCTTGATGTGCTGCTCCCACTCGACGGGCTCTCTCACATCGACCATCACGGCCTTTCCCGACGCGACCTCACCCGAGGCGTCCTTCGGGGACACGTGACCGATCTGGGCGTTGGCCTCGCCCACCATTTGTGCGGCTGTCGTTGTCATTCTCTCGTTCCTTGAGGTGGTGGCGTGCCCATCACCGGACCGGCGGTGATGGGCGCAGCTTGCAGATCAGGCCCGGTCGCCTGGACCGACCGCCGGGCTACCCGAGCCGGACGCCTTCCGCCTCGAGCCCGCCGCCCGCAGGGAGCTTGCTCCAGCTTCTTGTCGCCCACTCCTCCTTGAGGACCTCGACCGCGGCCTCCTCCAGGAACTCCGGCGCCGCCCACTCGTCGACATCGAAGTCGTTCTTGATGTAGCCGTGGCTGACCATGAAGTCCTTGCCGATCTTGATGCACTGCATGTTCTGCGCGCTGAAGCTCGGCACCATGTCGACATGCTTGATGCCCCGGTAGGTGTCATCGGCGTCCTGGTAGAACGTCTGGCGGTTGAGGATGAACGCGGCGGCACGCTTGTGCTCGTTCGCCCAGCGCCCGACCTTGATCATCGCCTTCATGTAGGCGATCACGAGCTCGGGATGCTCGTCGGCCATCACGTCGGTGCAGGTGATGACCGCCGGCGTGTTGGCGACCTGCACCGTCCAGTCCGGGTAGCGGGACAGGTCCTCGATCATCTTCAGCTGGCCCGTGGCCTCCTGCAGATGCTCGAAGACCTTGCTCTGGGTGTAGATCGCATCCACCTTGCCGGCCAACAGCGCCGTCTCCAGGGGCCGGAAGGCCAGGTCGTGCTTGTGGTCGCGGCGCAGCCACAGCTCGGACGGGTTGTTCATCGGCGGGACCAGCATCTCCGGCTTGTCGTACCAGTCATCCGCGTAGGGGAACTCCACGATCTCGACATCGTCCATGGTCATGTCGTTGAGCCGGAGCATGTTCTCGATGCCCATGTGCTCCTGGATGCGCCACCAGTCGTTCTTGATCGTGTTCAGGCTCTTCGAGAGCCCAATCTTCTTGCCCCTCAGGTCCGCCATGCGGAAGATCTGATCCCGGGCACGCACCGCCATGCACCCACCCTCGTAGACCCACGTCGCGCCCAACAGCCGCGTCCGGCGCAGATCCGCGTGAACGTGGATCGGCGGGTACAGACCGCCGAAGCGGATCAAGTTGTCGAGGTTATGGATGTAATGCGGGTACCAGTTGTTCTCCGGCGCATGGCGGAAGTAGGCGTACTCGACGCCGATCTTCTTGTACTCCTCACGACACCACCCCAGCTCCTGGTCCACATTGTTCGTGGACACCATCGGGCAGTTCGTGAACCACACCTCTTCCCAGTTCAGCGGCACGGTGGTTGCCACTCGTTGCTCAGTTGCGGTAGCCATCGTCGGCTCCTCTCTTGTCAGACCAGGACGCAGATGGTCTGCTCCCGGCAGGATGTGCTGTGCCGTGTCCACGAAGCTCATCGGGACGCTCGTCGATCGCTTTGGCCTCGAGCAGGGTGAGCCCGAAGTCCGACACGCGACGGAGCAGCCCTTGAAGCTCGGCCTGGTCGCGCACTGGGCCCGTCAGCAGCGTGTTACCGCCAGCTCGCGTGAGCGCCATGCCGTGAAAAGCGGGCTCGAGCTTGTCGCTGAGCTCTCCCTCCACAATCAACCGATAGTTCCGACCAGCCATACATCGAGCATCCCACCGCCGACCGCTTGAGCGGGGGAAACGCGCCTTTTCACCCGGGTGATTGCGTTTGCTCGAGCAGTCCCAGCGCGGTGGCGCGGGCTATCGCCTCCGCGCGGGAGTGCACGCCGAGCTTGTGGTAGAGCGCGCGTCTGTGCGACCGGATCGTGTTTGCCGACAGGAATAGGCGCTCCCCGATCTCATGCATCGATAGGTCGGTGGCCAGCACTCGGAGTACCGCGAGCTCGGCCTCGCTGGGCGGCTCGAGCAGCTCCCCGCATCTAGCTCGGCCTCTCTCGATCTGAAGCTCTCGCTCCACCTCGTCGGCCAGCGCGAGAACGCGCCCGCTGTCGCTGAGCTCGGCGAGTGCCTCCCGCGCCAATCGCAGCGAGGTATCGGCTTCGGCAAGCCGCCCGCGGCGGAGGCGGACGCGAGCGAGAACGAGGAGCAGCCAGGTGTGGTGGATCGTGGCCACCTCGTCAGTGAAGAAGCGCTCCGCGGAGGCGAAGCTCGTGCTCAGCCTCGACGAGGTTGCCCTCGGCGGCCAGCACGGCGCCAGCGGCGGCCGATGCGTTGGCGCCGAGCCAACTTCGGCTCGTCCCGATCCGGCCGACCGCCGCTTTCGCCTTCCCAGCGTGAGCTCGTGCCGACGCGAGTCGTTCGTTCTCGATGGCAGCGAGGGCGAGCGTGGCGCGCGCAACCACCAAGCTCGGGAGGTGGCGCTCGATGGCCGGATGCTCAAGGGCCCGCACCGCGACCGCCCACGCCTCGTCGAGCTCGCCGGCGAAGAAGAGTGCGCGGGCGCAGGCGGCCAGCGCCGCAGTCAATATCTGCTCCGCATCCGTCTCCGCGAGCTCGACCGCGCGTCGGCCGTCGAGCACCGCCTGACCGATCCCGCGGTCGATCGTGACCGCGCGTACCAGCAGAGCGGCCGACTCGACGTACCTGTCGGCGTGTTCGGATTCGTGGCCTTCACGGGCCCGATCAGCGAGCGCCAGCAACCGGCGCTGCTCGAGCGTCATCCCGCCGACCAGCATCGCGGCCGTGGCTCCCGCGACGGCCAGCTCGGGATGCCCGACGATCAGCTCGTCCGGCAGCGTCCGAACCCAACGGAGAAGCGTTGCGCTCGCCCCGCCTCGGATCAGAGCCAGGTGGTGCTCGACCAGAACCTCCGCGATGAGTTTCTGGTCGCCGGCGGCGGCCGCGTGCACGACCGTCTCGACCGGCAGCCGTCGCGATCTGAACCACTCCGCAGCACGTCGCTGAATCCGCGTCGGCGCCGCGGCGTCGAGCGTCAGCAGCTGCGCCCACGCGTACTCGGCGAACAGCGAGTGGATCCGGAACCATCCGCTCTTCTCGAGCCTGGAGACCAACAGATTCGAGTGCTCGAGCTCGGCGAGCCGCGCCGCCGAATCGGTGCGGTCCAGCACCCAATCGCACAGCTCCGCGGTGAACTCGCCCAGAACCGCGGCGCCCTGAAGGAACGCGCGTCCGTCCTCGTCGAGCGCGGCCAGCACCTCGGCGCTGAGGTAGTCGGCGACGAACCGATTGTCTCCGCCGAACGCTTGCACCGCCTGCGCCGGATCCTCGATCCTCTCCAGCCACAGCCAGGCGAGGACAAGCGCAGCCGGCCAGCCTTCGGTCCGCTCGACGAGCAGGTCGATGTCCTCGGCCACGAGTCCGAGACGGCCGAGCACGACGAGCAACTCGTGCGCGTCCGCCGCCGTGAAGGCCAGGTCCCCCCCGCGCAGCTCGATGAGCGCACCAGCGGCACGCAACCGCGCGAGCTTCAGTGGCGGGTCGACGCGCGTGACGAGGACGAGGCGCGCCATCGGCGGAAGGTGCGCCAGCGCGTAGTCGATCGACGACACGCAGTCCTCGCTGGAGACCATATGCAGATCGTCCAGCACGACCACCAACCCGCTCTCCAGCGAGACGATCGCGTTCATGAGTTCGTCGACGGCGACTTCGACGGGGCTGCCCGCCACATCGAGCCGCCGCAGTGCTCGCTGGCCGAGGCCCGGTCGCACCCGGTCGAGCGCCGTCGCGACGTACCTCCACAGCAGGACCGGATCGTTGTCGCTGTCATCGAGTGTGACCCACGCCACCGACGCGTCGAGGCCTGCGCACCAGTCGCGCACCGCGGTCGTCTTGCCGTATCCGGCCGGCGCCGCGACGAGCGTCAATGATGCCGGGCGGCCGGCATCGAGCGCCCGACGGATCCGTGGTCGATCGACCACACCGTGGTGCACACTCGGCACCGCCAGCTTCGCCTCGACGAGCAGATGCGGCGTTCCGCCAATCGCCCGCTGCCCGCCATTCGCACCGCTCGCGTCGCCATCCACACGCCCCATTTGGCGATCGAAGAGCGCGTCCCCCATCACCCTTTTGGAGGACGACATCACGAGTTTCGAGGGCCCGACGGGTGGGTCCTGTGAGCGGTGACCGAAGTCGGGCCAGGCTCGCTGAGGCTTGCGGCCCAAAGGCCTGCGCTCCGCGCGGGCGATGCTCGGCCGCCGAGCGGTTCCCGATGCTGCCCCACGTCGGCCAGCCGCAATGGTGCCGCTTCATCGTCGCTGGCGTCAGGTCCGGCCCCCGCCGCATACAGCTCGCGGGCCGCGAGCGTGGAGGCAAACAAACTCACCACTACACGCCCGCGCGCGAGGCATCGCGGGCAATGCTCAACGGTCAACCAGGCCGCCTTCGGCGTGATCGTCAGACCACATCGAGGGCAGTTCAAGTAGACCATCCTGGCACCGCCGGCAGCGTGAGCCTGGCGGGTAACGCTCCTCATCGCCGTCCCGCGCAGCCCGAACCTGCTCTACCTACACATGACCGCGCCCGGTGTGCGACACGCGTTCCTTGCATCCATATCTCCTTGGCCCGTGAAAGCCCGACAAAACGACCACGAACCGACCCGGCAGCCAGTCTCTGACCGCTCGCCCGTTCCCTGGTATGGATGCAGAACCAATCGCGATCAGTGACCCCGCACGAGGAACCGCGCCAACCATCATACCTGCGCCCGCCCCTCTCTATCAACGGTTCGAGAGTGCAAGTTCGGCGACGTCGGCAGCGGCTGCGAGCATCGGGTTCTTCGGGTTCATGCTCGCGAGCAGAAGGCCGAGACCGAGCGCCTTGACCAGCTTGAGGGCGTCGATGCCTGACATCGATTTCGGCATCTCGGGCTCGGCGCCTGCTGGCGGACGGGTGCGCCAGTTCGCGCGCCGCCAGCAGGAGAAAGACGACGCCGAAGACGATCTTCCCCCAGGCGATGGTGTCGGCGGTTGTGCTGTCGGTGGCGGCGTCGGCCCGGTCGGCGGCGGCGTAGGCGACGCCGCTGACGACGGCGACCTACAGGTCATCCGCACAGGGTGATGTGTCGGTGCCTCGGTCTTGCAAGGATCGCGGCATTCGAATCTGCGATCAGGAGCGATCGACATGCCGATCAGCGAGTATCCGTTAGGCGCATCCTTCCCGGGCGTGATCGGTCGCACGGCGGATGAATCGACGCCAGCGTGGCCGGCTCCGGTCCGGGCGCCGAAGGACGTGCCGAACGTGCTGTTCATCGTGCTCGACGACACCGGCTTCGGCCACCTCAGGTGCTATGGCAGCCCCATCGCGACGCCGAACCTCGACCGTCTGGCCGAGCGGGGGCTGCGCTACAACAACATGCACACAACGGCGCTGTGCTCACCGAGCCGCTCGTGCATCATCACCGGCCGCAACCATCACAGCAACGCGATGGCGTGCATCACCGAAGCGGCGACCGGCTACCCGGGCTACAACGGGCTGGTTCCGTTCGAGAACGGGTTCCTGTCCGAGATGCTGCTGGAGCACGGTTACAACACCTACATGATCGGCAAGTGGCATCTGATCCCCTCAAGCCAGGAGACGGCCGCAGGCCCGTATGACCGCTGGCCGCTCGGTCGCGGCTTCGAGCGCTTCTACGGGTTCCTCGGTGGCGACACGAGCCAGTGGGACCCCGACCTGGTCTATGACAACCACCAGGTCGAGCCCCCCAAGAGCGCGGAGAAGGGCTACCACCTAACCGAGGACCTGGCCGATCGCGCGATCCAGTTCATCTCCGACGCCAAGCAGGTCGATCCCGACAAGCCGTTCTACCTGCATTTCTGCCCCGGCGCGACGCACGCGCCTCACCACGTCCCGAAGGAGTGGGCTGACCGCTACAAGGGCGCCTTCGACGACGGCTGGGACGCCTACCGCGAGAAGGTGTTCGCGCGCCAGAAGGAGCTCGGGATCATTCCGCAGGGCGCGGAGCTCTCGCGGCATGACCCCGACGTGCCGGCATGGGAGTCGCTCAGCAACGACCAGCGGCGGCTCTATGCCCGGATGATGGAGGTGTTCGCCGGGTTCCTGAGCCACACCGATCACCACATCGGTCGGGTGCTCGACTATCTGAAGAGCATCGGCGAGCTCGATAACACGCTGATCATGCTGGTCTCTGACAACGGCGCGAGCGCCGAGGGCGGTCCGACCGGCACGACGAACGAGGCGCAGTTCTTCAACAACGCTCAGGAGCCGTTCGAGGACAGTCTCGCGGCGATCGAGGAGATCGGCGGCCCGAAGCACTTCAACCACTACCCATGGGGGTGGACGTTCGCGGGCAACACGCCGTTTCGGCGTTGGAAGCGTGAGACCTACCGCGGCGGGACCTCGGACCCGTTCATCGTCAGCTGGCCGAAGGGCATCAAGGCCAGCGGCCAAGTGCGCGAGCAATACGGGCACATCATCGACATGGTCCCGACCGTGCTCGACGTGCTCGGGATCGAGCCGCCCGCGACGATCCGCGGCGTACCGCAGTCACCCCTGCACGGAACGAGCTTCGCGCACACCTTCGATGATCAGGCGGTTGCGAGCCGGCGCACGACGCAGTACTTCGAGATGATGGGCCACCGGTCGATCTACCACGACGGGTGGCGGGCGGTGTGCCCGTGGCCCGGCCCATCGTTCGCCGAGGCCGGCATGGGATTCGGAGAGCCCATCTCCGCGGATAAGCTCGCCGAGCTCGACGCGGAGAATTGGGAGCTCTACCACGTCGACGAGGACCCCGCCGAGAACCACAACCTCGCCGCCGATCACCGGGACCGGCTGATCGCGCTGATCGCGACCTGGTACGTCGAGGCCGGCAAGTACGACGTAATGCCCGTCGACGGCAGCGGGCTCGCGCGCTTCGTCACCGAGAAGCCGATGATCGCCGCTCCACGCGACCGGTTCGTCTACTACGCGGACACCCAGTCTGTGCCGTTCTTCGCCGGCGCGCGGGTGCTCAACCGCCCGCACAGCATCACCGCCGACGTCGAGATCCCCGAGGAGGGGGCCGAGGGCGTGCTCCTCGCCCAGGGAACCGCCGCCGGCGGCTTCACCCTGTACGTCAAGGACCGCCGGCTGCACTACACCCACAACTGGGTCGGACGCGAGCTCATGGAGGTCGTCTCCGACGCCGACGTGACCCCGGGCAAACACGAGCTGCGCTACGAGTTCGAACCGACAGGACAGCCCGACCCCACAAAGGGCCACGGAGCGCCCGGCCGTTTCCAGCTCTACATCGACGGTGAGCTCGTCGGCGACCGAGACGTCGCGTACACGACGCCGTTTGCGTTCAACCCCGGCGCGCTGACCTGCGGCGCGGACCCAGGATCGACCGTCACAGACGACTACAAGACATCGTTCCGTTTCACCGGGACCCTGCACAAGGTGACCGTCGACCTCAGCGGCGAGCTCATCAGCGACCCCGAAGCGGAGCTCATGCTGCACATGGCCCGCCAGTAGAGACCAAACCGCGACCGCGACCAGATGAAGAAGATCCACGGAGCAGCCACCGAGGTCGTGGCTGCGCCGCTCGACAATGCCTTGCCCTGCTCGAGGCCGTGGACCGGTATCCGACTTGGTATCCCGAGGTGGTGCGAAACGTCGAGGTTCTCGACCGCGACCCTAGCCGTCAGCCGACCAGGGCGCGGACGAAGCTGCACGTGTCGCGAGGGCCGCTGGTCAAGGACTCGATCTGATTCTGGCGATCGTGATTGAGCCGCCGGCAACCGTAAAGCTGACCAGGCCCAAGAACGATCCATCCCAGCAGGAACTCGACGTCAGGTGGCGCCTGCAGGACGGGACGGTACGCGCATTGAGCTCTACCTCGACGCGAACCTTCGCGTGCCTCGGTTCCTGCCGGCCGGCGGGATCGGTCGCATCTCGAGCTGGACCGCGCCGTCCGACGGGGTCGCTTACCTCCTTCTTGCAATTGCGCAACCGCCGGGAATGAGCTCGTGATGCTCCGCAGCCAAGTGTTCACGGGACATTCCGGCGGTCTCCCAAACATGCGCGTAGCGCCGCCACCCTAACGGTCTCCGTCCTAGTCCATTTAGCAGAGGACCGGATTCCCGCCGGCTTGCAAGCACCTCTCGGCACCGATTCCGGTGTTTCCTGTCAGCTCCCAGCACCCGGCCGCAGCCGAGTCTCTCGCTTCTGGTTTTCGCCCGCGGGGCTGTGCTGGCTCGGCTGCAGCAGTGTCCGGCGAGACGTTTCCTCAGCGTCCGTGCTTCGCGGGAATTGCCGCGCCACTCCAGCCCGGGCTTAAGACATAGGGCGGTTTACGCTCCGGGTATGGCGATCCCCGAGCCGATGCTCAGTACGCGCGCCGAAACGTGGCCGGCGCAGGGTGGCTGGATGATGGAGCCCAAGTGGGACGGGTTCCGGCTGCTGGTGGCGATCGATCCTGACGGACGGACGCGGGCTTGGTCGCGCCGCGGCACGAGCCTGGGCGATCGGCTCGGCTCGCTGCTGGACCGGCTCAGCGATGCCCCGAGAGGTTCCGTCTTCGACGCCGAGCTCGTCGCGCTCAGCTCCCGGGATGGCGGAGTCGTCCAGGATTTCGCGGCGGTGTGCCGAGCTGCGCTTCAGGCCGATGCAGCGGCGGCCGAGCAGCTGCATCTCGTCGCGTTCGATCTGCTCGAGCTCGCCGGCGACGACCTGCGATCTCTGCCCTGGGTTAAGCGCACGGGGCTGCTGCGCGATGCCTTCCCGGTCGGCGACCGGCTCCGGCTGGTCCAGACCCGGCCGGCCAGCCGCGCGGCTCACGCCGAGCTCGTCGCGCTTGGGTTCGAGGGTTCGGTGCTCAAGCGGCCCGGCTCGGCGTATCGCCCCGGGCGCCAGACCACCTGGCGTAAGTACAAGGCCAGCCACCGCGCCACCGCCATACTGAGGTCGCTGCGGCAGGGCCGCGACGGGAACACTTACGCGATCTCAGAGCTCGACGGCCGGCGCGTGACCACGCTTGCCAGCCCGCGGCTCGCCGAGCTGATCGGTCACCGGGTCGAGCTCGCCTACTCGCGCATCGATGCCGACGGCTCGCTGCGCGAGGTTCGGATCAGCGCGGTCGACGTCGCCTCCGTCTAAGCGTCGCGCGCCGACGACCCGTTCGGGCCGCCGATCACGCCCGCCTGTCCTTCCCGCCGCCAAGCCCAAACCCGCGGTTTTGCAACGCAGTAGCACACTACGCCACGTAATCTACGCAGACCGCCATAATCGCCGGAGCGTCGGTAACCCCGTCCTGGCGGACGGGTCGCTGCGCTGGCAGACAGGGCTGCGGGGGTGAGTATCAGCCTCGACACCGCACCCCGGGGCCGGCGGCGTCGGGGGAGGGAACGGGTGCCGCGACGGGTGTTTCAGAAGGTGCGGCTCAGCGAGGCCGAGCATGTTGAGCTGCGCGAGCGAGCGGCCGCGCTGGGAGTGTCGGTACCGCGGCTGATGGTCGAGGCGGCGCTGGAGGGACGGCGGACGCCCACCGATCGTCGCAACGAGATCGCGGCCCTGTTTGAGACCCGCCGGCTGCTGGCCACGGTGGCCAACAACGTCAACCAGCTCGCTCGGTCGGCGAACATCGCCGGCCAGGTGTCCGAGCGGCAACGGCTTGAGCGGACGCTGGTGGAGGTCGACGGGCTGGTGGTCAGGCTGCGGGAGCTGACGGGAGCGAAGCGGCGATCCCGAACGTCACTCGTGGCGCTAAGACGGCTGGGGTGCTGCGCTACCTGGTGGGGAAGGGCAAGCGCGAGGAGCACCAGCGGCCGCGCCTGGTGGCCGGGTCGCCGGAGGCGGTGCTGATCGCCGAGGGGCGGGAGCTGACCGCCCGCGACGCGGGTTACCTGGCCCGGTTTCTGGACGAGCCGCGCGAAAGGTTCGAAACCCGGGTGACGATCGCCGAGCGTGACTCCGACGGGAGGCTGGTGGGGACGCGCGATGCGCACGTATGGCACTGCTCGCTGGCGCTGCACCCTTCAGAGCCCGAGCTGACTGACGAGCGGTGGCGTGAGATCTGCGAGCAGTTCGTGGCCGAGATGCGATTCGCCGGCGACACGGCTCCGGCCCAGTGCCGGTGGGTGGCCATCCGCCACGGCCGCTCGAGCGGCGGATCGGATCACGCTCACGTGGTCGTCACCCTGGTGGCGGAGGACGGCAGCAAGGCCAACGTCCACAGCGACCGGCCGCGGGCGCAACGCGCTTGCCGCGAGCTCGAGCAACGGTTCGGGCTGCGATCGTTGGAGGCGCGGACGCGTGGGGCGGGCAGCCGCGCGCTCAAGCACGGCGAGATCGCCGCCGACCGTCGGCGCGGCCACGAGGTGGGGGAGAGGGGCGAGCACGAGGAGCGTTCCACCCGGCGGCGGCTGGAACGGGTCGTGCGCGCGTGCGCGGGCGCGAGTCAAGACGAGAGCGAGTTCGTGGTCAGACTGCGCGAGCAGGGCCTCCAGGTCCGACCTCGCTACGCCGAGGGAGGCGTCAGTCAGGTCAGCGGCTACGCGGTCCGGCTGGCGGTCGGCGGCGAGGGTCGGGGACGGGCGGTGTGGTACGGGGGTGGGCGGCTGGCGCGGGATCTCACGCTGCCGGCGTTGCGTCGCGGGTGGCGTCAGGACCGCGCCGCGACCAAACGCGCGGTGGAGCGATGGCGCTCGGGCAGATCGCCGCGCTCGCGAACGGAGCGGGAGGCCGAGCTCGAGCAGCGCGGGCTGCTGTGGCACCGCTGTACTAGCGAGATCGAGCGGGTACGCCACCAGCTCCGCGGGGCGGGGACCGACCAGGCAGCCTGCGCGCATGCGGCGCGCGAGGGAGCCGCGGTGCTGGCCGCGTGGTCAGTTCAGCTAGAGGGAGACCGGCCTGGCGCGCTTGCCCGGGCAAGCCGGCAGCTCGCGCGGTCGGGCGAACTCCCTGCCCACACCCCGGCGGCCCGGCGTCGGCTATCGCGTGCGTCGGGTCTGGCGCTGATGATGCTGGCCGCAGGTCAGCCCGACAGCGCGGTTGGCTGGGTGCTCGTTTGCCGGGAGCTCGGACTGCTCGCGACGGAGATCGGCCGGGTCCACCGCGCTCGCGGCGAGCTCGACCGCGCGGGTGAGATCGAATCCCAGCTATACGGCGAACTCGAACGAATCCGCGCTCTTATCGATGGCGAGCCTTCCGGCTCGATCGAGCTAGACGCCGAAGCCGAGGCGGCCAGGCGGGCCACTGCGCCGTTGGACTCCGTGACGTGCGCGCCGCGTCAGAGCGCGGGAGATGAGTCGGATGTCGAGGCGGTTAGGCGACTGATCGATCCCACCCGCGGGAGAGGGCCTCGCCGGCGCTGACGGCGGCCCGGCGGGGCCGTCCCGTCGGAGTGCGAAGTCACATGTGCGCGACACTGGCTGGCGAACGGCCTGTGATTTCGCTTGGGATTCTGGCCGTGATAGGCTCGTGATCCGGACTAGGAGCCAGACATGTCGATCACCCAGGGCCGCCCAGACTTCGCCGCGCACGCGAAAGCGATCCGCGCGACCTTCCCGGAGGTGGTGATTGAACTGCGGGCGGTGCTGGGCGCACGCCTAGTCGCGTATCTCGGCGCCGTAGGGAGACCCGGGCGGTGAGAGAGTGGGCCGAGGAGACGCGCAAACCCAGCATCGAGGTTCAGAACCGCCTCCGTCTCGCGCTCCAGGTCGCGCTCCCGCTGGCCGAGGCGGAGTCTCCTCAGATCGCCCAGGCGTGGTTTCAGGGTCTCAATCCCCAGCTCGATGACCGATCGCCCGCGTGGCTGCTGCGCGAAGCCGAGCTCGAGGAAGTCGGCCCGGCCGTGATCGCCGCCGCCCGCGCGTTTCTGATCGGCGGATGACTCCGCCGGTGGCGGCCACCCGGCCAGCAACAACCTAACCCGTCACGACCACGCCCACAACCCCCGCGACGTCGCCCCCTGCCCAACTAGCGGCCATCCAGGCACCAACTCGACCGCCACCGGCCGAAACCGACCTCACCAGAGCGGCTCTAAGGCCCTGGACGAACCACCCCCGACCCATCAGTCCCCCGAAAAAGGCGGAACTGGACCCTTGACTTTCATCGGTCGATCAAAGGGGAAGCGGACCGGAAGTCACCCCTTTCGAGCGATGTGCCGCCCCCGGGTGACGCGCTTAGTCTTACAGCATCCATGCCAAGCACACGAGTTGATCTGAACGCCGAGCGCGGCGAGAAGGTTCCGGCTCGCGAGAACGCGCACGCGTGAAACGTGCCCGAGGGTCTCTCACCAGCCGAGGTCGGCAAGGAGATCGCCGAGCACAAGAAGCAGGCCGCTGCCGGTAAAGATCACGACGGCGATGACCGCTGGCTGTCGATCGTGGAAGCGGTGCTGCTGTCGCTCGTGGCCGTCCTCGCCGCGTACTCAGGCTACGCGGCGGCCAAGTGGGGCACCGAGTCTTCGGTGATGCTCGCCAAGGCCTCCGCCTACCGCACCCAAGCGAACCGCGCCGACATTGACGCGATCGTGACCCGCACGCTCGACTCCGCTTCGTTCAGTGCCTGGTTCACCGCCTTTACAGCCGGAGACGCCGATGCCGAGCGGCTAGCGACAAAGCGGATGCGACCCGGCTATCTCCCGGCCTTCAACGCCTGGCTGGCGACGGATCCGGCGCACAATCCCGACGCTCCTCCTGGGCCGGCGTACATGCCGCAATACGTGATCCCCCAGGCCATTGCCGGCAAGTCCTACGACGGGCACGCGAACGTCGCCTTCGCCAAGGGCGCCGACGCGGGTTCAACATCGGACAAGTACATCCGCGACACCGTGTTCCTGGCAACCGTGCTGTTTCTTGTCGGGATTAGTGGTCACTTCCGGATTCGCCAAGCGCGCTTGGGCCTGATCGGCGTGGGGGCGTTGTTGCTGGTCTTCGCGGTGATCCAGTTGCTCGGCCTGCCCGGACCGCCCTCGTAACCTCATGAGTCAGGAGAGCACTGCTTTGGTCTGTGGTTGTCGGGTAATACGCGCGAACCGCATCGAGTGGGATACGGTGATCTTGAATCTGCCCACTCTGAGGGTGCCGTCCCATTCTCAGATCGGAATTAGTCGCATCTGACGTAATGGCACCCACCACCTGGGGTTTTTCCGACAACCACGTCTAGAAGCAGGAGCGGAGGAGTCAGACCTCAGGGCACAACAGAGTGCTGTGTCTCGATCAACCCAACTGTCTTTGTCGACGCTCCTGGTGCGCTTGATCTGCGCCAATGGCAACGCATATAGGTGCCGCCATAGTGTCTAGCGGGCAGCGCGGTTTGGAACTAGTCCAGGGAGGCGTCCTCGGACTCGGCAAAGATCGCCGCTCCAGTCCAATCTCTCCCGAGGGGGTCGCGAATGCATTTCGTGCTGCTGGCCGAGCACCCGGCCGACATATGCCCGATGAGCAACTCTAAGACCAGAGACCTGATGATGGAAGCCGGACCGCAAGTAGCGGGCATCGCCGAGCGCAACGGGGTGCGGATCGTTCCCGGGCCATACGTCAACAACGAGCACCCCACGGTCGCGGTCGTGGAAGCCGATAAGGCCGATCAGGTCCACCAGTTCATCATCGAGTCCAGGCTCGCGCAGTGGAACAGCGTCCGTGTCCTGCCCTCGTTGACGATGGAACACGGCATGCAGCAGATCCAGGAGCAAACGCCGATCTTCTGAGAATCTGCAAGGTCGGCCAAAGCTTCGCGCCTCACTGGAAGAACGCCGACGTTTACCCGCGCCGCTTCCGCTTTGAGCTAGCAGCATCGACGTCGCCGCAACACTGACGCCGGTGGATCCGCGGGGCAAACCAGCACGCCCAACCCGGTACCCCCGCGGTGCGGGCGGCGCCGGGCTGCGGCACGATCGCAATCCGCGAGAGCGATCGCCCCGCCGACGCCGAATCGCACGAGCGCTACGGCGACGCAGGAGTGGTCCGCGGCATCGGCTCCGCGCGAGCGCTCAGCCACGCAAGCAATTGCTAGTCGGTAGGCGTCGCGCTACGGCGATGACCGGATTGGTCGCGGGATGTCGCAGCTGCGGATGGGCCGGGACTACCGGTCAGGCTCGACCGTCTCGCCTCGGCGTTCTTGCAGCCATTCGGCAAACATGAACTCGACGCTCTCGACTAGGGCGAACACCAGCGAGGCACCGAACGCGGCGCCAAACCATGCCCACGCGCCAGTGAGCACCGCGGCGACCCCGCGGGCGGCTGCGATCGCGAGCACGATCGAAACGAACGCCAGCGCGGTCCCGAGCAGGATCACGTCATCTGAGCCCTTCTCCAGAGGAGACCGAAACCCGCCAGTGGCCACGCCTTCCAAGCCACCAAACGCGACGACGGCGCCCAGACCGAAGACGATCAGATCACCAAACCGCGGCGCACCGCGACCGAGTTCGACGGCGCCGAAGCTGGCCGTGATCGTCACCGAGTACCCGAACGCGGTCGCGTTTCCGCCCAGCGACTGGCCCAGACCGCCGACCAACCGCCCGCGCACCCCTCTCGGGCGCGGGGCACGAATCGCGTCCGGCGCGTCCTTGTCGGCCATCGCCGACCGGTTCGACGCCTCCGCGCGTTCTCCCCCACACAGCCCCGGGCCCGATCGCGAACTGCCACTCCGCTCAGTTCTGGCGAGAGCTCGCCGCAGACCACGAATGACTTCCGCGCCATCGCCGTACGAGCAGGCCCCAGCCGACTGCTCCATATGGTTTAGCGGCGGGCAGAGCCGAAGCCGATTGCGATCGGCCGGCCCGCACGGCCGGCAGGCGGCACGGCTCGTTGATGTGGTTAGGGCATCAGTCCGGCGGTGGCTGAGATGGTGGGCGGTCTGCGGAGGCGGACGGCGTCGATGATCTCGTTCGGATCGATGTCCTGGAGGTAGGCCGGGGTGGTTCCGACCTCCTCGCGCGTCGCCGCGTCGGGCTGGGCGGTCGCTGGCGCTGGGCAGCCGGGGATCAGAGGTGCGATAGGCCTGATCACAATCAATGCGAAGCTCGGCGCGATAGGGGTCAGGCTGAAGCCGGTGCGCCACTCACTCCGCCGATGGCTCAAGAGGACGTGATGAAGGCGATCGTTCAATCGCGGTATGGCTCGCCCGACGTCCACAGCTCAAGGATGTCGACAAGCCGGTCGCCAACGACGATGCGGTGCTGGTCCGCGTGCGCGCAGGTGCCGTCAATATCGGCGACTGGCATCTCTTGAGGGGAGTGCCCTGCCGGATCTCAATGGACGCGACACTCTGGCACGCCTTGGTTTCTGCTCTCGCAGGTCAACACGCCGGCGGTGCGTCCACCCTACGGCGCTCTGGGGGCTAGCCCTGGCTGACTGATGTCGCGCTGGTCGCGGTCAAGGTGCCGAGCGAGTACGTGATGCTCGGGCCTTGGAAGACCAGCTCAGTGCAGTCCAGCTCTGCGGTGCCGTCGGAGGTGCTGTCCGAGATCGCCTGGATGTTCAGGGTCTGCGGCTGCTCGTTGCCGCTGTGAGGCGGCAGGAACGCCTTTGCGTTAGTGAAGATCGGATTGGGCCCGACCGTGCCGATGGTGCAGTCCGGCTCGGCAGCGGCGGTGCTGCTCGAGTTGTCGGCCACGACATGGCCGGTGAGCAGCCAGTTCCCAGCCGGAAGACTGATCGTCGCGATCGCCGTACTGCCGCTGGTGCTGGCGGTGCCGCTCTGCGCCTTGTACAGCACGTCCACCGGCCCGGCGGGCCCCTGTGAGCCAGTGGCTCCGGTAGCGCCTTGCGGCCCGGCGGGACCAGTCGCGCCTTGCGGCCCGGCGGGACCCGTCGCGCCTCGGGAGCCCTGCGGACCAATCCCCCCTGCAGGCCCCCGCGCGCCTTGCGGACCGGCGGGACCAGCCTGTCCCTGCGGCCCCGCTGATAGCTGATGGGCTCTGAAGTCCCTTGCCAACAGGCTGTGGTCCCGGACCTTTCTCGACGTTACCGCGTTGTTCTCGAGTTGCGCAGAGCCGACGCTGTTTCTGGGCAGCTTCACCGCGGCATACGACGTCCCGCCAAGCGCCACGAAGAGCGCAAGATAACTAACGAGATTGCGCCTGATGTGGCGCAGAGCCGCGAACAACACGAGCGAGTCCTCCGAGACCGAAGCGGGCCAATCCCCTGCCAAACTTGACCCTACGCCACCGGTTTCGCACTGGCAACGCGCCTGTAGGAATACTGACCTCACGGTCGTCGCGCGTGACGCGACTCCCCGCTTTCCAAGCGTGAACTGGACACTAACGGAGTTGACGTGACGTGTTAGGGTCGCTGGCGGGGGCGCCGGGCGACCAAGGAGGCTGATATGGCTGGTGTTCAGACGCTCGATTTCGAGTCGCCGGATGAGACGCGGACTCCTGATAAGACGCGGGTGGATGTTGTGCGCTTAGGCCGCACTACGGCTGCCCGCATGGTTTTTGAACCGGGGTGGAGGTGGTCGGAGTGCATAAAGCCGGTGGCAGGCACCGACAGTTGCCAGGCGCGGCACGTGGGCATCGTTCAGGCGGGCACGTTGCGTGTAACCCATGACGATGGCACGGAGGCCGAACTTCGACCAGGCGACGCGTATGTGATCGAACCGGGGCACGACGCGTCCGTCGTTGGGGACGAGCGCTTCGTCGCCTATGAGTTCGAGACGAAGGCTGCGGAGGAATACGCGCGCGGATGACCCGGCTCTGTAGTCGGTGGCGCGGCGAGCCCGGACAATCGCGCCGCCCCTGATCCGCAGTTGGATCACCCTGGGACGATGCCTCGGAGCTGATCCGGAACGACGGACAGTCTCCTACGAGTCGCTGCATCCGTTTTGACGAATACGAGCAGTCTCCCGAGCGTCAAGCAGACTTCTGTCGTCGCCTGTTTGCAGAGATGCCGGGACTGCTGCTTCAGTTGGCCTGCTGCCTGGCCGCGGACGCCTGACTTGGCCCCGGTGCGGACGCTTGATTTGGCCCACTTCCGTCCGATCGTGGCTCGACCTTCGACGCTTCGCCAAGCGTCGGGGGAGGGCTGCAGAAGGGATGGGATCGAGAGTGGAGCTGTTCGAGCTGATCCGCAGGGATAGGGAGTTCGAGGAGCTGTCGACGCACGCGTTGGCGCGCAGGTATGGGGTGCATCGGCGGACGGTCAGGCAGGCGTTGGGGTCGCCGGTGCCGCCGGCCAGGAAGCGGCCGGAGGGGCGGCCGGCGCCGAAGCTGGGTGAGTGGCGTGAGCTGATCGACTCGTGGCTTGAGGCCGATCGGTCGGTGCCGCGCAAGCAGCGGCACACCGCGAAGCGGATCCACGAGCGACTGCGCGACGAGTACGGCGTCGAGGTTTCGGAGCGGCAGGTCCGCCGGTATGTGCGCGAGCGTCGCCAGCAGCTCGGTGAGCTGATCGATGAGGTGTTCGTGCCGTTGTGTTCGGAGCCGGGCGCGGAGGCCGAGGTCGACTGGGGCGAGGCGACTGTCGTGATCGCCGGGGTGCCGACGAAGGTGCACCTGTTCCAGATGCGCGCCTGCTTCTCGGGGGCGTGCTTCGTGGAGGCGCACACGCGCGAGACGCAGCAGGCGTTCCTGGAGGGGCACGTCGCCGCGTTTGAGTTCTTCGGCGGCGTGTTCGGCCTGACCCGATATGACAACCTCGGCTCGGCGGTCAAGCGGGTGCTGCGCGGCCGCCGGCGCGTCGAGACGGATCGGTTCGTCGCGCTGCGCTCGCACTACCTCTATGAGTCGAGCTTCACGCGCGTGGGCAAGGAAGGCGCGCATGAGAAGGGCGATGTCGGCCGGTTCCGCCGCACCTACCTGGTGCCAATGCCGGAGGTCGGTTCGCTGGCGGAGCTCAACGACCGGATCGCGGCCGCGTGCATCACCGATCTGCGGCGCACGATCCGCGGGCGTCGCCAGACCGTCGGTGAGGCGCTCGGCCAGGAGCTCGACCTGCTCCGCCCGCTACCGGCCGACGCGTTCGACGCTTGCGAGCATGCGACGCCGCGGGTGGACTCAAAGGCGCTGGTGACCGTCCGCCAGAACCAGTACTCGTTGCCGGTCCGCCTCGCCGGGCTGCGGGTCGGCGCCAGGGAGATCGTGTTCCATCACGACGGTCGCGAGGTCGCCCGCCACGAGCGGCTGCACGGCCGGTTCGGCACGTCGGCGCAGCTGGATCACTACCTCGAGCTGCTGGCACTCAAGCCGGGTGCGCTGGCCCGGTCGCTCGCGCTCAGACAGGAACGCGAGCGCGGCGGTTGGCCGGCCTGCTTCGACGAGCTGTGGCGCGGGATCCAGGTGGGAGGAGGAGCGACTGCGCCCAGGCAGGTCGGTCGGCGCCGAAGCGCGCGATCGACTTGGCGCGACGGCAGCCGCCGTCCAGGACACGTACTGCCGGTTGGATCGGCGGCCTTGCGTCCTGCGGCTTATTCGCTAGCCGCAGAGAAGTGCTCGACGATGCGCTGGGCGTACCACTGTGGCCAAGGAGTTTCCGGTTTCGCGGCTCCGTAGTCCTTGTCCAGCGAGACCAGCAGCCATGTCAGCTCGCTGCGGACCGGCGTCGTCTCCAGGATCTGCGGTAGCTCCGACAGGTTGGCTAGCCAATCCGCGTACCAGGACGCCCAGTCGGGATCGTCGCCATCGACGATGCGATAGACGGTGTGGTGCGTCTCGCCGGCCTCGTGAAGGAGGGCCGCGATGCGTGTGGACCGGTCGTCGTTCATTTGCCAAAGTGTGGCGGAAGCGCCACGGCGCCGCCACAAAGCTCGTGCACCGGCTTCGTGGGACCGGGAGTGAGCTGTGAGGTGCCGTAGCGGTCGCTCGCGGACCCGGATTCTGGCATTTCGAGCGCAGAATGCGACCGTCTTGCTGGTGGCGCTGGCCACAGCCGTGCCGAGACGCAGTGCGAGCATCGGCCAGACGGCACGACGGCTGCTGGAGATTGTCTAAGGCTTGCGAGTCCGAAGGCGGCGGCGCACTCGCTTCCAGCGTGAGTAGGCAGCCCGCTAATCTCGGTGATCGCTGGCCGGTTCGAGTGCGGAGGGCCCCGTGGTTCGGTTCATCGTTTTCTGGAAGAACACGCCGACGGACGTCAACGCGTTCGAGCGGCACTACCGCGAGGTGCACATTCCACTGGCCAGGCAGCTGGCCGGCCTGCGACGGTACACGCTGAGCCGCAATGCGTCCGTAGTGCGCGGAGAGGAGCCGCACTACCGCATCGCTGAGTTGGACTGGGACGACATGGCTTCGTTGCGGCGGGCATTCGAGTCTCCCGAAGGACGCGCTGTCGCCGAGGACGTCGCCAAACTGGCCGAACTGAGCCCCGACCCCCAGAGCGAGATCTACGAACTAGAGGACGTCTAACCGCCTGCGGCCGCTTCTCCGTCGCCCCTGCAGCCACGAGGTCGCCGCTTCTGCAAATGGCCCACCGGGACCGAGAGCAGCAGCCGCTCTGACGCTTGAGTCGCCCCGCAACGTGCCCCTGGTTCGTGGAGCAGAAGTCCGCGGTGCGCGGCGCCGCTATGTAGAGACGGGTAGGGCCCGACTGTGTCGCCACGTCGACGCCAGAGTCGATGCCGGGGCCAACTCGCCGCGTGTCCGGGCGCCCCGAGCGCCGAGGTCAATGATGCGGAGCCAGCGAACCGATGCCGTGGGACGACGCTCCGGCTTCCTGACTCGAAGCGGGTCATGCATTCGTTGTACTCCAACTCTCCGCGCCAGCCAAGTCGCTGAAACCGTTTCCCCGGCTCAGAGTAGGTCGCGTTTGGGGAATCGAGGATGTCGTTGACGCATTCGCCCGTCGTGTTGCACTGGGCCGGCGTGTCCTTTGGCGACCAGGCACGCGTGCGCTCCGGGGGCGAGCGGACGAGTGCTTGTCGCGCAACCCACTCGCCGCGCGCCCCCCGGCCGTCGCTGCCAGCTGCCTATGCAGAATCCGCCGTAGCATCGATCAGGCAGAGTGCCGCTCGGGCGACGGACATATCCACCTCGTACCGATCGACGGGGTGAACGACATCGATTTTCGACGCGCCAGCCCCGCAGCCGACGCGGAGCTCGCGGCGACCGCAGAGCGTCTTCGGGCGGCCCTCGCGAGCTGACGACGGAGAATGGCGGTGATGGCCGCGTTGACGCGACCCAGCGACTACGGGCCGTGCAAACGTCGCGATCACCGAACAACTGATCGAGTCGCTGGATGATCGGCTGGAGCAGCATCACGGGGTCCGTTCAGCTCGCGGCCAGCCCCGCGACGGTCGCAGGGACTCCCTCGAACGCTCCGATTGAGACGAGCGTGCCGTCGCCTTGGACCGTCCAGCCGAACAGCTTCTGCGCGTCGGTGTCGATCGCGTAGAGATAGCGCCCGTCCCGGGTGATCGCCTCGTCGCGGATGCCCTTCTCCCCGATTCGCGTCGAGCCTGCGACCGCCTCACGCAGTTGCAGCGCGCCATTGTTGGCGACCTCATAGCTCGAGATCGTTCCGTCGCCGAAGTTGGTCACGTAGGCGAGGCGGCCGTCGTTGGTGACCGCTGCCCAGCACACCTCGCTCCTGGTGCTGCCAATCGTGGTGCTGACAGGTACGACCGTGCTGGGCTCAGTCAGCGAGTATGAGGACACAGCCGCGGCGCCGACGGCGCCCCCGAACGCCTCGGTGACGATCATCGCGCCATCCGCGGTGAAGCCGAACCCGTACGGTGTCTTGCCCGACGACATGATCGTCGTTGGACCGGTGGCGTAGCCACGCTCGTCAATCGCATACGCGCTGATACTGTCGGTCCCGCGCTCGGTCACCACGAGCGTTCGGCCGTCGAGGCTGAACGCCACCTGTGCGGGATCGGCATCGTCGGCGCTCAACTGCCGGGCGGAGCCCTCCAGTTCCACGAGCCGGCTGTCCTCGATCCTGAAACCGACGATGTTCGGGGTGCCGTTGTTGAGCACGTAGACCAAATCGCCGCTGATCGCGACGCTGGTCGGCCTAGCACCGCCCGAGGCCACGCGATCGGTGAACCGAAGACAGCCATCCTCCACCCCAAATAAAGACAGCTCGCCGCTGCCGGCGTTAACGACCAGCAGCTGGCGGCCGGCTTCGCTGAGCACGAGCGAGCTCTGGGACGGCAGGTGCGGCTTCCCAGTGCCCCGACCTCCTGTGGCGAAACGCCCGAACGGCGCGAGCCTGCCGTCGGCGCGCCGCTCGAACACGAGCACTTCGTTACCGGCGTCGTCGTTGGTCTGCACGTAGACGGCCGTGAGGGCATTGCTGTGCTGCTCAGTCATGAATTTCCTCCGAAGCTTCTCGACACAGGTCGGGAATGAGTCGGCCAAGCAACTCAGGCGTTACACCAACCATGCGGGGCGGCCCCTCAACGCCTCGTCGTCGTAGCCGACCTTCAGGCGGGAACCGATCCGTGATCTTGGGATGTCCGTCGAGCCGCACCAACTACGCGTCTCTTAGACAGATTGGGGTTGCCGCCGAACCTGAGTGGGGGGCGGCGCTGCATCCACGCCACGCCGGCGATCACACACTGGCGAGCCGGTTCTCGGCCTCACGCACGGCCCGGTGCGCGGCCCAGATCCCGGTGGCGGAGCCGTCAAAGCGCTCGACGCCGACGATCAGCTCAAGCTTGCGCAACCTCTTGGCGGTCAGTGACTGTTGGGCGCGGTCGTAATTCTCGTCACGGGTAAGCACAGACCAGAACAGCCACGCGAGCTTCCCTGCCGCGGCGACGGTGCGATCTGCTAGCCGCGGCGACCGCGGATCCGCTGATCGAACGCTCGCAGCAGCCCGGGCTGCAGAATCATGCCGTGGATCGCCTCGACCACCGCCCACCGCGTTCCCGGCGACCCCTGCTTGGAGATCCGCCCCAGCCGCGTGGCCTCTCATCCGGACTGGCGGACCCTTTGAATCCAGCCCGAGGTGGGCGACCAGCTGCCGGTAGATGCGAAACCGGCGGATGTCGACGGCCGCGGCCAGGAACGTCGCCGCACACACCACGTTGACACCCCCCACCGTCACCAGTCGTGCGGACCTCCCCAGGCTGGCGATGAGGGGCCCAACGGTGATACATTGCGTCTTGGTTGAGCCGGGAAGACTGGTCGGCACCGATGGTTCGTGCGCGACATGCATCGACAGACTCAGCCTTCTTCTCTTGTTAACGACCGACTCCTCGTTGAGGTGCGGGAGCTGGGGGAGTGGGTCGGGGGTCCGCTAAGGACGGGCCTTCGACTGGCTCGTCCCCGAGGTGGGCCGACGAGCCGATCAGAGCGCTCACAACAGCCCTCCGAGCGGAGACCCGGTCAGGGAGTTCCGGTGATGTCGTTCTCGCACCGGGTCCACGGGTCGAGGAGGTAGTGGCTCGGTTTCTTGACTGGGATCGCGAGCGCCGCGGCGTTGGACGTCTTCTACCTGCCGCCGCCTCCGCAGGTCCCGGTCTCGGACAATCGCAGCTGCGCGTTGCAGGACGCGTTCAGGAGGAGCAGGCGCACTGTTTTCCGCACGGGCTCGAATGCTGGCGCACGTGCTGGCAGGGTGGATCGATCGCGAGCTCGCGCAGGGCGTTGCCCCCTGGCGCTCGCCGGCTCACGCCGCGCGCTGCGGCTCACGACGAGCCGCCGGCGGTGTGCGCTCGCGGCAAGACTCGAGCGCCTGGCCGAGCAAGCCGCTCAGCCAGCCGGCCGTTCCCGACATTCGGAAGCGGTTCGGGAGGCGTTCCCGCTCATCTTTGCAATCACGTCCCGGCTGCGCCAGTGGTGCGCAAGCTCGCTTGCGATCGAGCGAGCGCGATCTGTCGAGAGATCGCTGGTGACGCCGCGGCGCTCATTGATCCGACAGGCACGCACCGATGCTGACCGAGCGGGAGTCCAGAATGCCGCTCGGGCGGCGCTTCGTCTAACCGTCGACGACTTGGAACGATCGGGCAATTGGGTTGCTGGTCTGGCTGACGCCGGGGGTTCGGCTCGTCATGCAGATCGGCACCGCGTGACGTCGGCCCTACCGCCGAGCGAGGATCTGACCGGCGGCGATCGCCGTGACGCGAGCGTCTCGGTGGCTGCACATGCCGGGGAGCGCTGCGGGGTTTTGTGCGGTGAGGTTGTGATTTCTCGAGCGGTAGCGCTGGGCTCGGACATCCGCGCGTGGTCGGTTCCTGGTGAACGCTGGCGATGTGGTCTGAGGTTCGCGCACCGATGAGCGACGCACAGGCCAATTTCTTCGGTGGGCGGACGGCGTGGGCGCGGAACCTCGCAGCGCCGGTGCGCAGCTTTTTGAGCACGGAGAGCTCCGGCGCGATCGTGATGTTGGCGGGCGCTATCGCCGCGTTGTTGTGGGCGAACTCGCCGTGGTTTCACTCGTATGAGTCGGTGTGGACGACGAGGGTCGTGATCCGTGTCGGAGGTGCCGGGATCGCCACGGACCTTCGTCAGTTGGTCAATGAGGGCTTGATGACGTTGTTTTTCTTGGTCTTGGGGCTTGAAGCCAGGCGAGAGCTCGATATCGGCCAGCTGCGCGAGCGACGTCGGCTAGCGGTTCCCGTGGTCGCCGCGGCTGGCGGCATCACGGTGCCGATCTTGATCTACCTTGCGTTTAACGGCGGCGGCGCTGGAGCGCATGGATGGGGCGCTGCGATGTCGACCGACGCGGCGTTTGCTCTAGGCGTCGTGGGGTTGTTGACGCCCCGGAGCGCGACCCGCCTGCGAGTGTTTTTGCTGACGCTGGCGATCGTCGACGATCTCGCCGCCCTCGTCGTGATCGCGATCGTCTATACGAGCCACATCTCGGTGGTAGCGCTCGTGGTCGCGGTCACGCTGTTCGGAGTGTTTTTGGCGCTGCGCTACGCCCCGTTTGGGCGGCCTGTGGTGTCGATCGCCGTAGCGGTTGGGGTATGGGTCGCGATGTTCGAGTCGGGGATCGACCCGGTGATCTCGGGCGTCGCGATCGGCCTGGCGCACAACGCGTTCCCCCCGGCGCGCGAGGAGCTCGAGCGCACCACGGAACTGACCAAGTCGTTGCGCGAGCAACCGACGCCCGAGCTGGCACGCTCGGCGCAGCAAAGCGTGCTTTCGTCGATCTCCCCCAACGAGCGTCTGCAGTACGACCTGCACCCGTGGACCAGCTATGTGATTGTGCCGCTGTTTGCGCTTGCCAACGCGGGGATCCACCTGACCGGGAAGCTGCTGGGAGATGCGGTCACGTCGCCGATCACGCTCGGGATCCTTATCGGCTATGTGCTCGGCAAGCCGGTGGGCATCTTCAGCGGCTCGTGGCTGGCGTCTCGGCCTGCCCTGCACGGTCCCCGCTCACCGGTGAGCGGGCCGGTGCTGATCGCCGGCGGCGCGTGCGCGGGGATCGGCTTCACTGTCTCGCTGCTGATCTCAAGCCTCGCGTTCACCGGCGAGCGGCTCGATGAAGCCAGGCTCGGCGTACTCGGAACGGTGGTCTTCGCCCCGTTGATCGCACTGGCGGTGACGCGGGTCATCAGGCGGCTGCCGAGTGGATTGCGAGCGCGCCAGATCGGCCGCACCGCTGAAGACATCCTCGATCTCGCCGACGACGTCGACCCCGACCGCGATCACATTCGCGGACCCCACGACGCGCCGGTGACGCTCGTCGAGTACGGAGACTTCGAGTGCCCATACTGCGGTCAGGCGGAGCCGGTGATCCGCGAGCTGCTGTCCTCGCTCGGCGCCGACGTGCGCTACGTGTGGCGCCACCTGCCGCTCAACGACGTTCACCCCGACGCTCAGCTGGCCGCCGAGGCATCCGAGGCAGCCGCCACCCAGGGCAAATTCTGGGAGATGCACGACACCCTGCTCAGCCACCAAGACGCGCTTGCCCCGGCCGACCTCGCTCGCTACGCCCGCCAGCTCGCCCTCAACGTCGACCGCTTCTCCGCCGAGCTGCGCCGGCGCGAGTACGCGCCTCGTGTCAGCGAGGACGTCGCGAGCGCCGACGAGAGCGGAGTCTCGGGCACGCCCACCTTCTTCATAAACGGCCGGCGCCACTACGGCGTCTACGACATCAACACGCTCACCGACGCCGTCCGATCCGCAAAGACCAGAGCCCAGATCGCAACCCGGATACCAGCGTCCACCGCGCCCTAGGCTCTGCGATCGTCCACCTGCCGCTGCCCGCAGCACCTCCCAACGAACTCGAGATAACGCGACCGACTCTCGTCGTCCCGCTTTTTCTCGCAAACAGATTTGGCGGGCTGCCCCTTCCAATCAAATGCAGCCACGCCGAGGTGCCGGCGGGGCACGCTTCTGCTCATCGGGTCGCGGATCCGCCCGGCGGACGTCTGCTTTCGCGACCACGCCACGCGAGCCTGCTGGGGCCGACGGCTTGCCGGTTCGCCCAAATCCGAAGCGAGACGATTGGCCTCGAGGCCACCGGCGCGGGTGCTGCGTCCTCGCGGCGCGAGCGCGCGCGGCGGCCGGGCGTCTTCACGAAATCTTTATACCCATGGGCGGTTTCTGCACGGGGCGTTAACGGGTGCGCGTCGATGATCAATCGCATGGACGTCGTTGCTGTGGGGCTGGCCATCGTGGCGTTCGTGATCTTGTTCGGGATGATTTACGCGATCGACCGGATATGAGCGGCGCAGATCTGTTCGGGCTGATCGCGTCGGTACTCGTGTTCGCCTACCTGCTGTACGCGTTGCTTCGCGGAGAGAGGTTCTGACGCGGTCGTGACCTTCCTCGGCTGGCTGACGATCTTCCTGTTCGCCGTGATCCTGACGGCGCTGGCGCTGCCGCTTGGCCGTTACATGTCGGCCGTCTACACCGGTCAGCGCACGTTCCTCGATCCGGTGTTCCGCGTCCCGGAGCGGCTCCTGTATCGCGTGTTGCGCGTCGAGCCGAGCCAGGGCCAGGACTGGAAGGCCTACGCCAAGAGCGTGATCATCTTCTCGCTCGCGGGGTGGCTGCTGTTGTACATCATCCTCCGCACGCAAACGCTGTGGAATTTCACCGGGCTGAACCCCGAGCACTTCCACTCGGCGCCGTGGAATGTGACGTTCAACACGACGTCGTCGTTCGTGACCAACACGAACTGGCAGTACTACGGCGGCGAGACGACGATGAGCTATTTCAGCCAGATGGCGGGGCTCACCGTTCAGAACTTCCTGTCCGCCGGTGTCGGGATCTGCGTCGCGGTGGCCCTGATCCGGGGGATCGTCTCGCGCGGTGGGCACAGCCTGGGCAATTTCTGGCAGGACATCGTGCGGACGGTGCTGTGGGTGCTTTTGCCGATCTCGTTCGTGATCGCGCTGGTGCTGGTGTTCCAGGGGTCGATCCAGAACTTCTCGCACTACCTCGCCGCGACCGGGGTCACTCACCTTTCGCAGGCGATCGGGATGGGACCGGTTGCATCGCAGGAGGCGATCAAGGAGCTGGGCACCAACGGTGGCGGCTTCTTCAACACGAATTCTGCGCACCCGTTCGAGAACCCGACCGGGTTCACGAACCTCGTCGAGATGCTGGCGGTGTTGATCATTCCGGCGGCGTTGGTGTTCACCTACGGCCGGATGGCCGGCAAGCACCGTCAGGGGTATGCGATCTACGCGACGATGATGGTGATGTTCCTCGGCGCGGTGTGCGTCGCGTACATCGCCGAGGCGCACGGCTCGCCGGCGCAGCACGCCGCGGGGCTGCACACGCACGCGATTGCCGGCTCGGCCGGGGGCAACATGGAAGGCAAGGAGCAGCGCTTCGGGATCGCCGGCTCGGCCCTGTTCGACACGATTACGACCGTGACCTCGTGCGGCGCGGTCAACAGCGCGATCGAATCGTTCACGGGGATCGGCGGCGCGGTCCCGATGGCGAACCTGTCGGCCAGCGAGGTGATCTTCGGCGGCGTCGGGACCGGTTTGTACTCGATCCTGCTGTATGTCCTGCTGGCGGTGTTCATCGGCGGGCTGATGGTCGGGCGTACGCCCGAGTATCTGGGCAAGAAGATCGAGGCCCGTGAGATAAAGCTGGTCGCGATCGGTCTGCTGATCACGCCGCTGGCGGCGCTGTTCTCGACCGCGCTCGCGACCGCCAGCTCGGCCGGCCGGGCGTCGATCTCGGCTGTCGGCAGCGGCCCGCAGGGATTCTCCGAGACCCTCTACGCGTACCTGAGCCAGGCGAACAACAACGGTTCGGCGTTCGCGGGCTACACCGGCTTTATCCAGCCGAACGCGGGCAATCTCGGGTCGCACGGGATCACGTTCGCCAACCTGCTCGGCGGTTTCACGATGCTGTTCGCGCGCTTTGCGCCGATCCTGTTCGCGCTCGCGGTCGCGGGTGCACTCGTCGGCAAGCGGATCAGCCCCGTAGGCCTGGGCACGATGCGAACCGACAACGGCACGTTCGTGGTGCTGCTGATCGGGGTGATCGTGCTCGTCGGCGCGTTGACGTTCTTCCCGGCCTTGCTGCTCGGCCCGATCGTCCAGGGCCTAACCGGACACCTCTACGGATGAAAGAAATAACGCGCCAAATCGTCACCTCGGCAATCGCGATCCTCGCGTTCACGCTGGCGCTGGGGATCCTGTACCCCCTGGTGGTCACCGGCGTGAGCCAGGTCGCGTTCCCGGGCAACGCCAACGGCCAGCAGGTCAAGGTCGACGGCCAGCTCGTTGGCTCGAAGATCATCGGCCAGCAGTTCGCCACCCAGGTGGTCAAGAACGGCAAGCCACAGGTCGACAACGACGGCAACCCCGTCACCACACCGAACCGCCGCTACTTCCAGAGCCGGCCGTCGGCGACTGTGCCGCCCTACAACGCCGCCGGATCGACGTTCTCCAACCTCGGGCCAAACGACGTTGCCACCGAACAGTCGATCGCGGGTTACATGAAGGCATACCTTGCGCTCGAGAAGCCGTATGACCCGAGCCTGACCGCATCGAAAATTCCGGTCGACGCGGTTAACACGACCGCGTCCGGCCTGGATCCGGACATCTCCCCGGCCAACGCCGACATCCAGGCGCACCGGATCGCGGCCGTCAGGCACCTGCCGATGTCCGAGGTGCAGCACCTGATCTCCCAGAACACCCACGGCCGCGGCCTCGGGTTCTCGGGCGAGCCCGGCGTCAACGTGCTCGAGCTCAACCTCGCGCTCGACGAGCTCGGGGGTGGTAGCTGATGTCGGTAACCGCACCCGAGAGCACTCAGGCGACCAGCAGCGAGCGCCGCGCGATCTCGCTGTTCCGCGGCGACATCGTCAAGCGCGCGCTGCTCGACAGCTTCATCAAGCTCGACCCGCGCGTCCAGGTCCGCAACCCGGTGATGTTCGTGGTCGAACTCGGAGCCGTGATCACGACCGTGACCTGGTTCATCCAGGTGTTCGGCGGCGGGCCGCTCGGCGGCGGCAACGAGCCCGCCTGGTACACACTGACGATCTCGATCTGGCTGTGGCTGACGGTGGTGTTCGCCAACCTCGCGGAGGCGTTCGCCGAGGGCCGCGGCCGGGCGCAGGCCGACACGCTGCGCTCGATGCGCCAGGAGACGGTGGCGAGGATGGAGGACGGGAGCACCAAGCGGGCCTCAGAGCTGGCCAAGGGCGATGTCGTGGTAGTGGAGGCGGGTGAGTTGATCCCGGGCGATGGGACCGTGGTCGAGGGGATCGCGTCGGTCGACGAGTCCGCGATCACCGGCGAGTCCGCGCCGGTGATCCGCGAGTCCGGCGGCGACCGCAGCGCGGTCACCGGCGGCACCCGCGTCCTTTCGGACCGGATCGTCGTCGAGATCACCCAGGAGCCGGGCCACTCATTTCTGGATCGGATGATCGAGCTGGTGGAGGGCGCCGAACGTCGCAAGACTCCGAACGAGATCGCGCTCGGGATCCTGCTCGCTGGGTTGACGCTGATCTTCATGGTCGTAGTCGCGACGCTAAGACCATTCGGGCTGTTCGCGCACACGCCGATCTCCGAGACGACGCTGATCTCACTGCTTGTCGCACTGATCCCGACAACGATCGGGGCGCTGTTGTCGGCGATCGGGATCGCGGGCATCGATCGGCTCGTGCGCCGCAACGTGCTCGCTCTGTCGGGTCGCTCCGTTGAGGCATCGGGCGACGTCGACGTGCTGCTCCTTGACAAGACCGGGACGATCACGATCGGCAACCGGCTGGCGTCGGAGTTCATCCCGGTGCCGGGTGTGTCCGAGAGCGAACTCGCCGAGGTCGCCCAGCTCGCCTCGCTCGCCGACGAGACGCCCGAGGGCCGCTCGATCGTGGTGCTGGCCAAGCAGTACGGGATCCGCGAGCACGACATGGCGGACCTGCATGCCGAGTTCGTGCCGTTCACCGCCCAGACGCGGATGAGCGGCGTGAACCTCGACGGCCGTGAGCTGCGCAAGGGCGCCGGCGACGCGATCATCTCGCTCGTCGCCGACCAGGGCGGCAAGCCGCCCGCCGAGCTCCAGCCGGTGCTCGACCGGATCGGCCGCGAGGGCGGCACGCCGCTCGCGGTCGCGCGCGACTCCCAGGTGATGGGCGTGATCTACCTGAAGGACACGATCAAGGAGGGCATGCGCCAGCGCTTTGACCATCTCCGCGCGATGGGGATCCGCACGATCATGATCACCGGCGACAACCGCCTGACCGCCGCGAAGATCGCCGAGGAGTCCGGCGTCGACGACTTCCTCGCCGAGGCGACCCCCGAAGCCAAGCTGCAGCTGATCAAGGATCAGCAGGCCGAGGGACGGCTGGTCGCGATGACCGGGGACGGCACCAACGACGCGCCCGCGCTCGCGCAGGCCGACGTCGGCGTCGCGATGAACACCGGCACCCAGGCCGCGCGCGAGGCCGGGAACATGGTCGACCTGGACTCCAACCCGACGAAGCTGATTGAGATCGTCGAAGTCGGCAAGCAGCTGCTGATCACCCGCGGTGCGCTGACGACGTTCTCGATCGCCAACGACGTCGCCAAGTACTTCGCGATCCTGCCGGCGATCTTCCTCTTCACCTACCCCACCAGCAAGAACGGCCAGGGCCCGCTGCACGTGCTCAACATCATGAACCTGGGGACCCCGCGATCGGCTGTGATCTCGGCGATCATCTTCAACGCGCTGGTGATCCCACTCCTGATCCCCGTAGCCCTGAGGGGCGTGCAGTACCGGCCGATCGGCGCCAGTGCGCTGTTGCGGCGAAACCTGTGGATCTACGGGCTCGGCGGGCTGATCGCCCCGTTCATCGGGATCAAGCTGATCGACCTGATCATCCACAACCTGCTAGGCGCATGAAGAGCGCTCACGCCATCGCGTGGCCATCCCCGGCAGACATACCCGGTCGGCGCCCTTCACGCTTGAAGTTGCGCCTGAGGACCTGTCTGTGCGCCCCGTGGCTCGACCGGGAGCTGGCCGCGGGGGTCGCATCGTGGCGGTCGGAGCTACACGCCGCCCGCGCGCTGCAACTGACGAGCGATCGCAACCGCCGGGGCCTGGCGCGATCGCTTGAGCGGCTGGTGGCTGACACGGAATCGCCGCCGGCGCCGTTCCGGGGCGCCGCCGTCCCGCCCTGCCGCGAGCAGGTCCTGGATGCCTTGCCCGTGATCCGCCTCGTTGCCGCTCGCCTGCGCTCGGGCGATCCGGTGCACGCCACGGGAATCGCCCGGCTGAGCGCGCTTCTGTCCGAGGGCGCGGGACCCTGCTACATGAGGATCAAGCCGGACGCATTGACCAATGCACTGCTTGACATCGCGCAGTGGCTTGCGGTGCCGGAATGAACACATCCCAGACTGCGCCGAACGACGATCCCGCCCAGATGATTGACACGAGTCGGGGTCATTTGCGCGTGTTCCTGGGCATGGCGGCTGGAGTCGGCAAGACGTTTCGGATGCTGCTCGAGGGGCACGCCGAGCAGGAGAACGGGCACGACGTCGTGATCGGGCTGCTCGAAACCCATCGGCGGGTCGAGACCGCCGAGCTCGCGGAGGGCTTCGAGCTGATCCCTCGGCGGCGCGTCGAGTACCGCGGGACGATGCTCGAGGAAATGGACCTCCCGGCGATCCTGGCGCGCGCACCGGAGCTGTGCCTGATCGACGAGCTCGCGCACACCAACGTGCCGGGCGTCGAACATCGCAAGCGCTACGAGGACGTCGAGGACGTGCTCGACGCGGGAATCGATGTCCTCTCGACGGTGAACGTCCAGCACCTGGAGTCGCTCAACGACCAGATCTCGGAGCTCAGCGGCGTCCGGGTGCGCGAGACGATCCCCGACGCGGTGCTCGGCCGCGCCGACGAGATCGTGATGGTCGATCTCACCCCGGAGGCGCTGCTCGACCGGTTGCGGGCGGGCAAGGTGTATCCGCAGGAGCGCATCGGCGCCGCCCTGAACAACTTCTTCCGGATCGAGAACCTCGCCGCGCTGCGCGAGGTCGCGCTCCGGCAGGTGGCCGAGGAGGTCGGCCACAAGCGCCTGACCACCACCGAACCGGTGGGGTCCCGCGAGGAGACGCTCGCCGCCGACGCCCCCCAAGCGGTCGGCGAGCGTCTCCTCGCCCTGGTCGAGCCGTATCCGGGAGCCCAGCGTCTCGTCCGACGTGCGTGGCGCTCGGCCCAGCGGCTGGGCGCCGACCTGGACCTCCTTTGGGTGAGGCCGCCGGGCCCGACGCTGTCAGACGAACACGAGCGTTCCCTGACCGGCCTCACCCAGCTCGCGTCGGTGCTCGGCGCCCACATGCTGATCGAGGAGTCCGACAACGTCCCCAACACGGTCGCCGGGGTCGCGCGGCGTCGGGGCACCACCTACATCCTGCTCGGGCGCGGCCGTCCGGCGCGCGGGCTGGCACGGCTGCGGACGCCGCTGCCCCAGCAACTGATGGAGCTGCTGCCGGGAGTGGACGTCCGGATCGTCGCCGACCGCTCCCGCCGCGCGGGCAAGGAGACTGTATGAGCATCGCGATCCTGATCGCAGTCGCGGTCGTGGCGATACTGGCCGGGCTCGCCGCCGGCTACTGGCTGCCACCACACGGCCGCAGACCGCACAAAAACCGCCCCAAGCCGGTCCGCAGCATCCTGCTCCCGTTCACCGGCCAAGCGATCTCGCGACGGTCGTTCGAGGCGGCCGTCCGCCTCGCGCGCGCGGAAAACGCGACGATCGTGCCGGCCTTCCTCGCTCGCGTGCCGCGGAACCTGCCGATCGATTCGCCCGTGCCGGCGCAGTGCGCCGATGGCATGCCGTTGCTCGAGGCGATCGAGCAGCGCGCCACCGCGCAGGGGCTCACGGTCGACTCCCGCGTCGGGCGCGGGCGCTCCTATCGCGACGCTCTCCGCCGTCTGCTCGACCAAGAACACTTCGACCGCGTGATCGTGTCCGCGACCGACAGCCCCCGCGTAGGGCTCAGCGCCGCGGATCTCGAGTGGCTGCTCGAGCGGGTCCCCGCCGAGGTCTTGATCCTCCGCCCCGCACCCGACGACACTCAACAGATCTCCGCCGACAGCAACGGCAACGGACACCACTTCTGAGACACCGTCGCCTCGACACTCGCGACGACGGAAGCGAGGGAGATGGCCAACTGGAACGGGAGTTCGACCGCAGACAGGCACCCGCCGATCGAACGCGTCCTGCTGATTGGTCTCCGCGCCTCGGGATCCTTCGTCGGGCGAGGCGGGCGCGTTGCGAATCGCGCGACCAGGCCGGTTGTGGCCCGCATGGGTTGCGAAACGGGGGTGCTCGGAGCGCCCGGTGATCCAGGCTGGTGGTGCGTTCATCTAGGAGCCTTGCAGTCATCGATCGAGGAGCATTGGCACTCGCCGCAGTCGCGCAGCAGTGCCTGGACGGTGGAGGCGCGATCGATCAGATCGCCGATCTCGGGGAGTTTGCGCAGGGCAAGCCGGCGGAGGCGCTCGTGAGCCGGCCCGTCACGAGAACCGAGCGGATCTTTGACCTCGTCGAGGCTGAAATTCGGTTAGTTCGGCTCGGGCCCACGACCGTCGGCACTCACTGGCTCCGCGATCCCTACGCCGAGCCGGTCCTGCTCGACGCCCGCCGGGCCGCCTGGGCTCACGGGATCGCCGCCAGACTCGGACTGATCTCGGGCCTGCCAGCCGAAGGCCTGCTGATGGCGGCGCAGGAGGGCAAGCCGACGCTGATCGTGATCGGCGCCCGACGATCCCGGCTGCCGGCGCGCTTGGCCGCACCGACCCGCGCCCGTGTTCAGCGCTGCTCGCCCGTCCCGATTCTCACGGTTCCGTCAGCTATCTCGGGACGGACTGGTCGCGCGAGCGCCAGAGTCTCCAGTCCGACGTCAGAGGTGCGCCGATGCTGACGCTCTTCGGAGCGTGCGCAGTCACGTTCATGATGCTGATGTACGCGCTCGAGGGCCGCGGTCCGCGGTTTGTGCTCGCGTTCGCGGTCGGTTGTGCGCTGTCTAGCGCCTACGGGTTTCTCGCCGGAACGTGGCCGTTTGGCGTCGTCGAGGCGATCTGGTCGCTGATCGCCCTCGGGCGTTATCTCTCGCTGCAATCAAACGCCAAGCCGCACCACACCAGGACAACGGGTTCGACCGTGATCGATCGCACCCGCTCAGGGTCCTCGTAATCGAGGAACGCGGAGGGCGGCTACTGGCCGCGCAGCCAATAAAACCGCGCGATTTGCAGGCAACTATTCATAATATAGGTTATCGAGCGCAGACGTCGTGGTTGCCGGGGTCGATCCCTCCTCCGTCCTTCCGAGCCGGTGTACGGCTTCGGATCCGGCTAAACCGAGCTCAGATCGCGGCTGCCTGCGTTAGGCGATCGCCCTGGTGAGCGTCGCGGCTGCATCGATAACCGCGACGTGGCCCGTCGACAACGGTTCGACCCGCGCCACCTGAGGATCAATCTCCCATAAGCAGTAGACGCGCCACTGCGGCCGGTGAAACGACCACCAACGAATCCCGTTGTAATCGCCCACCGAGTAGATCCTGGCCGCCAGCGCCTGGGTGAACGGCCGGTTGCGCTCCACTACCTGCGACGGACGAACACCCAGCTCCACCAGTCGCTGGGGATCGTCGAGATCCGCATACGGAAGGCCATCCGGCAGCTCATAGATCCCCAGCGCTCTCCGCGAGCCCGGAATGTGCGGAAACTCGAACATCTCCTCAGACCACATCGAGAGGTCAGCGAACGACTCGCCAACCGCGCTGGAGGCCTCCGCCGTCAGATACCACGCCAGATACAGGGGCGGGTTGTCAAACCGACCGAACCCCTGCGCCGGATGAACATAGAGCGGATGGCCAGGGTTCCCGGCGGACGCCGAGGCCAGGTAGGGAAACACCCGGTACAGCAGCACGGGCCGGGTCTAAGCGAACGCGCCGCTGAGTGTCGCCTTGAGCGCGTCGATGACCTCCGCCGACCCGCGCTGGCGCAACACCTCGACCGGCCGAGCGCCGTCGAGGAAGCCGTTCGCCGTCGTCAGCCAATCCATCACGACCGCCGGATCCCAAGCCTGCATCGCGAGCGCGACCACGTGGTCTAGATCCAACAGCCGAGAGGCGACCTCAGGGCTCGGCACATCCTCGCCGGTCCGCCACCGCGACGGCTGACTTGCCGACACGCCAAGCGTGCGCGCAAGCTCCGTGACGCCCCCGACGCTGTCGATCAGAAACTCGGTGCGCTGCTCAGGGCCCCAGGCCGGCGCCGCCTTGGGCCGCCGAGACGCTGCGGTCCCCCCGCTCGAAGGCTTTCGAGTCCGCTTGGACGCGGTGAACCGGTCAGCGGATCTGGCCTCCGTGGCCGCGGTCACAGGATCTTTCCCCTTCGAGGATCGGCGCGGTCTGCTCGATGCCATGGCTCAGATGATACCCAACAGATACGTTGCGCAACAGTTATGTTGCGCGCTGGCCGATCGGATTGCCTCCGTGCCGTCGAGACGCCAGCGGGGAGAGCCGCTCGCCAATCCTTCAGTCGGCACTAAGCAGGCACGGATGGCGTGGCGCGCGTGCGTGCCGGCACAACTGGTCAGGTCGTGTCGACGGCGATGATCCGGTCGACGACCTCTGAGAGGTTCGCGCCGACGATGTCGGGCTGGGGTCCCAGCGGGCTGACGACCATGCCGGGCCGGGCCACGAACGCGGCCCGGGCGCCCGCGGCGAGTGCGCCCGACACGTCCCACGAGTGCGCGGCCACGAGCCGCACCTCCGACAGCGGCACGTCGCATCCGTGGGCCACGAGCTCGTACGCCGCCGGGGCGGGCTTGAGTGCGCGCACGGTATCGGCCGAGAGCGCGCCGTCGAACAGGTCACGGATTCCGGCGTTCGCCAGCTGATCGGCGGCGACGTCGGCGGTCGAGTTCGTCAGCGCGACGACGCGCAGCGAGGTGCCGGTGAGCCTCGTGAGCGCCTCGGCGACCTCGGGGTGCGGCGGTAGCGAACGCATCCGATCGACCATCTCGGTCGCGGCCTCGTCGCCGATCTCGGTCCCCTGCCGAGCGCCGAGCATCTTCAGCGCGGCCCGCTGGGCGGTCCCGAAGTCGACATAGCTCCCTGTCAGCCCGCCGACGAACGCCAGTTGCAGCATCTGCCCGAACCACTGGGGCCGCAGCGCAGCGGAGCCGAACAGCTCCTCGAAGTGTGGGTCCAGGGCCCGCAGGTCCAGCAGCGTCTCGTTGACGTCGAAGGCGATCACCTTGGTCATCCGGCACCTCGAATGGAGTCGATCAGTAGAGCGGTTCGCAGCGAACAGGGAGTATGCTAAAAAACTGACCAGTCAGTTTACAAGCGGATGGATCGATGCCGAAGCTTCGTCCCGAGACGCGTAGCGAGCGTCGTCAGCTGCTGATCGAGGCGGCGTGGCGGTGCGCCGCGGTCCGCGGGTTTGCCGACCTCACCGTCGACGACGTATGTGCCGAGGCTGGTGTCAGCAAGGGATCGTTCTACGGCTATTTCGAGTCCAAGCAGGAGCTGCTGCTGGCGCTGCTGGAGGAGGACTCAGCGGCGCTGGACGCCGAGCTCGAGCGGATCACGCGCGAGGCCTCGTCGGGGGTCCAGCGGGTCCGGCGGTTCGCCCAGGCGATGGTTGCGCGGGGTGAGGACAGCGCCCGGGTCCAGGTGCACGCGGACCTGTGGGCGGACCTGTTGACCGAGGATGTCGTGCGCGAGCGGCTGGCCGGGTCGACCCAGCGCCGCCGGGAGCTGGTGCGGGGATGGATCGAGGAAGCCGTCGCCTCCGGGGAGCTGGTGGCGATCCCCGCCAACGCGCTGGCGTCGATCCTGCTCGCGCTCACCGACGGGCTGATGCTGCATCGTGCGCTGGACCCCGGCGGCTTCCGGTGGGCCAACGTGCGCCGCGCGATCGACGGGCTGCTCGCTGGACTCGAGGCATGAGGGACTCCGGCGAACCCTGGTCGGGGACGATGCTGGTGCTGTCGCTGCTCGTCGGGGCCGGCGCCGGCCTCGGCGCCGTCGCCTTCCGGTACATGATCCTCGGGTTCACGTATGCGTTCACGGGGCACGCCGAGTACGGCGCGCACGGACGCGTCAGCAATCCGCTGGTGCCGGGACTGGGGATCTGGTTTGTGCTGTTCACGCCGATCATCGGCGGGCTGATGTTCGGTCCGCTGGTGTCGCGGTTCGCGCCGGAGGCTCGTGGGCACGGGGTGCCGGAGGTGATGCTGGCCGTCAACCGGCTCGGTGGCCGGATCCGGCCGCAGGTGCCGATCGTCAAGTCGCTTGCGTCCGCGCTGTGCATCGGCTCGGGCGGGTCGGTCGGCCGTGAGGGCCCGATCGTGCAGATCGGCTCGGCGCTGGGGTCGGTGCTCGGTCAACTCGCCCGGGTATCCGAGAGCCGTCTGCGCCTGCTCGTCGCGTGCGGCGCCGCCGCGGGGATATCGGCGACGTTCAACGCGCCGATCGCCGGAGTGTTCTTCGCGCTCGAGCTGATCCTGCGCAGCTTCGACGCCGAGTCGTTCGGCTACGTCGTCCTCAGCTCTGTCGCTGCCGACGCAATCGGGCGCGCCGCGTTTGGATCGAAGCCGTTCCTGACGCTCCCGGGCTTCAACTTCACGTCGCCACTGGAGCTCGTCCTGTACGCCGGCCTCGGCATCCTGGCGGTCGGCGTCGGGCTCGCGTTCATCCGCATCCTCTACGCCGGGGAGGACATCGCCGACCGGCTCTGGCGGGGACCGGCGTGGCTACGGCCCGGGGCGTGCGGGATCCTGCTCGGGCTGCTGTTGCTCGCCGTCCCGCAGATGTACGGGGTCGGGTACGCCGTGCTCCAGCAGGCCGTAGCGGGTCACTACGCGGTGCTCGTGCTGCTGGGGCTGCTGGTGGCCAAGGTCCTCGCCACCAGCCTGACGATGTGGATCGGCGGCTCCGGCGGCGTGTTCGCCCCGTCGCTGTTCATGGGTGCGATGCTCGGCTCGGCCTACGGCGCGGTCGCCCACCAGCTCATGCCCGGACTGGCCGGGGCCGCGGGCGCCTACGGTCTCGTCGGGATGGGTGCGGTGTTCGCCGCCTCGGGCCGCGCGCCGATCACCGCAGTGATCATCATCTTCGAGCTGACCGGCAACTACCGGATCATCCTGCCGCTGATGTGCGCGGTCGTGGTCGCCACCGCGCTCAGCAACGCGGTCACCAAGGACACGATCTACACGCTCAAGCTGCGCCGGCGGGGCATCGATATCGACGCGCCGACGGCGCCGAGTCGGCTGGCGCGGATCCAAATCGGCGATGCGATGGGACGGATGCCCGCCCCGCTGGCGCCCGAGCAGCCACTCGAGTCCCTCGTACGGCGGTTCGCCGCCGAAAGGACCGAGTCGCTGCCGGTGATCACGCCCGACGGCGTCCTGCTCGGCATCGTCGTCGCCGCCGACGTGGAGCGCGCGATCGAGCACCTCCCGGACGGCCCGGTGACCGCGGGCGCCCTGGCCCACAGCGTCCCGCAGCTGCATCCCCAGGACTCCCTGGAGGAGGCCGTCGGCGCGCTCGGCTCCAGCGACCGCGAGGGCGTCCCGGTCGTCGACGAAGCGGGGCGCGTGATCGGGTGGATCACCCACCGCCAGGTGTTCCGTGCGTATCTGGGCCGCAACGGAAGGCCGGTGTAACAACCGGGGCGGTTCCGGGACTGAGCCCCACGGGACCGCGAGGTGTCCGCAGATCGTCAGCACTCGAGGCGCGCCAAAGGAGGCAGCCATGCTTTGCGCACACACCATCCGCCGGTTGAAGCCCGGCACGTTCGACCAGTTCGTGGAGACGTTCAGCCCACCGCAGGACGCCGAGCCCGGCAACTGGGTGCGGTTCCACGTCCTGCGAAGCCTGGCCGACGAGAACGAGGTAATCACGTTCGGGTTCTACGACGGCTCGCTGGAGGAGCTCGAACGCAGTCAGGACGAGCTCGGCTACGACCGCCAGAAGGCCGCGATCGCGCCGCTGGTCGACGACGTCGTCTCAAACGGCGTGTACGAGATCGCGGTCAGCAGAACGCTCGACCGGGGCGCGGCACACTAGCCAGGGACTACGGCCGGCGGCAAAAGCCGGCCGTCCCCCGGCCCGCGCGATACGTTGACGTCGGTGCAGGACGACCCAGCTCTGCTTGCACGCCTGAGAACCGGAGAGGAGGCGGCGTTCGAGACGCTCGTCAACCGCTACGACGCGTCGATGCGCCGCGTCGCCGGCAACTTCGTGCGGACCCACGCGGCCGCCGACGACGTCGTTCAGGAGACCTGGCTGGCGGTGATCCGCGGGCTCGACGGATTCGAGGGGCGGTCGTCATTGAGCACCTGGATCTTTCGGATCCTCGTCAACCGGGCGCGCACGCGCGCCGCGCGCGAGGCCCGCAACGTGCCGTTCTCGGCCCTGCAGAGCGACGAGGGCCCGGCCGTCGACCCCGACGCGTTCGGCGCCGACGGCCGGTGGCGCAGCGCGCCGGCCAGGCTCGAGGCCGACCCGGAGGCGAGCCTGCTCAGCCATGAGCTGCGCACCCACCTGCTCGACGCGGTCGAGCGGCTGGCCCCGGCCCAGCGAGTGGTGATCACGCTGCGCGATCTCGTCGGGCTGGACGCCGACGACGTCTGCTCGCTGCTTGAGATCAGCGACGGCAACCAACGGGTGCTCCTGCACCGGGCCCGGGCTCGGGTCCGGACCGAACTCGCGCCGTTGGTGGAGGCGGAGGGCTGATGCGCTTCCTGCGCCGCCGCCACCGTCACGACCCGCTCGTGTGCCGCGAATTCGTCGAGCTCGTCACCGACTACCTCGAGGGCAGGCTCAACGACGGTGATCGAGCCCGGTTCGAGGCTCACCTCGCCGAATGCGACGGGTGCGACGGCTACCTCGAGGACATGCGACGGATGGTGAACTCCCTGCACGCGGCTCCCCAGCCCCCCGCGGACCCGGCGACCCGGGCGGCACTGCTGGCCGCGTTCCGCGACCTGCGCTGACGGGCCCTAACGCGTTCAGCGTGCAGACGTGTAACAAACCGCTCCGGGCGAGGACTGACGCCCGACGGACGACCACTCGAGAAGGAGGGCACACATGAGTATTTGGGGCCGGATCTTCGCCAGTTCATATGACCACATCATGGCTCGCACCGAGAAGGACGGGCTCGGCGCGCGTCGCCGGGAGCTGCTGGCGAGCGCGACCGGCGACGTGCTCGAGATCGGCGGTGGCACCGGAGCCAACCTGCCCTGCTACGGCGAGCAGGTGACGTCTCTGACAATCACCGAGCCCGAGCCACCAATGGCCCGGCGCCTGGAGCGGCGCCTGCACGATGAGGCGTCACGCGCGTCGCTGATCCAGGCCCCGGCAGAGGCGCTGCCGTTCGCCGACGACAGCTTCGACACCGTCGTCTCGACGCTCGTACTGTGCACCGTCTCAGATCAGCGGCGAGCGCTATACGAGCTTCGCCGAGTGCTCCGGCCGGACGGCCGGCTGCTGTTCATCGAACACGTGCGATCCGCCGACGAGCGCGTCGCGCGCTGGCAAGACCGCATGCTGCCAGTCAACCGGCGACTTGCCCACGGATGCCGCTGCAATCGCTCGACGCTCGACCAGATCCGAGGCAACGGATTCGCGCTACGACGGCTTGAGCACGACCAGCTCAAGCACGTGCCGCCATTCGTGCGCCCCCTGATCGTCGGCGAGGCCAATATCTCATTGTAATGCTAATGCAAGGTTTTTACCATTATCTGTAAGCAGTAACTCGCATCTCTCACCCTCCGGAAAGGAAACAGACCACATGCGCGTGCTTTCACGAGCAGCGGTGGCGCTTGCCATCGGCGCGGGGCTGACACTCGCCCCGGCCGTGGCCTCCGCCCACCCGTCACATCCGTCACATCCGCCACGCAGCAGCGGCTACGTGTACGTCAACGACAACAGCGCCACCAGCAACGCCGTGGCCGGCTTCCGTCGTCACCACGACGGATCGCTGACGCCGCTGCCCGGCTCCCCGTTCGCGACCGGCGGCGCCGGGACCGGAACCGCGATCGGCTCGCAGGGCTCCCTGCAGGCTGCCTTCGGCGGTCGCTACCTGCTCGCGGTCGATGCGGGCTCGGACCAGGTGTCGGTGCTCGCGGTCCGCGGCGACGGCTCACTGCGCCCGGTCCGCGGTGCGACCGTCAGCTCCGGCGGCACTCAGCCCGTGAGCATCGCCGTTCACGGCAACCTGGTGTACGTGGCCAACGCCGCCGCCGGCGGGAGCAACTACACGGGCTTCGTGCTCGGCTTTGATGGCCGGCTCCGCCAGCTGCCCGGGTCGACGGTTGCGCTGCCCGACGATGCGCAGCCGGGCGATGTGCTGTTCAACGGCACCGGCACCCGGCTCGCCGGGACGCGAGTCGGTACCTCGCTGATCGACAGCTTCGTCGTCGGTCGTGACGGCCGGCTGCACGCGGCGCCGGGCTCGCCGTTCGCCGCCCAGGGCCCGGGGCCGTTCGGCAGCGAGTTCCGACCCACCGACCCAAGTGAGCTGTACGTGTCAAACGCCCACGGCGGCACCGGCAACGGCACCGTGTCGGCGTTTCACGACGGCTCGGACGGGAGGCTGATCTCGATCGGCGCGTCCCCGTTCGCTGACCACCAGACCGCGCCCTGCTGGGTCGAGATCTCGCGTGACGGCCGCTACCTGTTCACGGTCAACACCGCGCAGCCGAGCGTCTCCTCCTACGCGATCAACCACGACGGGTCACTGACGCTGCTCGGCAGCACGCCGTTTAGGAACCCGACCGGCCTGGCGCCGGTCGACGCGCGGCTGAGCCCGGACGGCTCGACGCTGTCGGTCGTCGACAGCGGCACCCACCAGGTCAGCACTTTCAGCGTCCACGGCGGCAGCCTGACCGAGCTGGCGTCATCCCCGACGCCGTTGCCAGCCGGCTCGGCTCCGTTCGGGATCGTCACCGGCTGAGCGCTGTGCCCTGGCGGCGGGGGCGGCGGGCCGTAGCATTCACTCCAGGATGCCCAGCCCGCCGACCCCGCCGCCAGCGCCAGCCGGCCAGAGCGCGCACCGCCGTCGGAACTGACGTACCCGTAGCAAGTTCTCGGCCTGACCCGTGCAGTCCGGTATGAGGATCCGGCGCTGCCAGAATCAAGCGGTGTCCTCGTTGTCGGCGGAGAGACGCCCGCACTGTCGGCCCTGAGCAGCGCACGGCGGCGCAAAAGAATGCAACCGAGCCAGTCTCAGCGTGAAATGACATCGGGACTCGACGAGATCGCGGCTCTGGGGAACCGGCTGCCGACCTCCGAGGTTCAGGTGCCGATTTCGCGGCGCATAAGTACCGCGGGACCGAAGCGGGTCTGCGCGTTACCGACTACATAAAAGCCCGTCCGCTCGTAGAAGCCTTGGGCGGGGCCAGCGGTCACCTCCAGACACCGGCCTCCCAGTCCTG
>CAWDJM010000018.1:0-24092 GCA_963802655.1 uncultured Solirubrobacterales bacterium
TCCCGCTGGTCACAGACGTAAGTCCTAAGCCCTCATATACATCAGCCGGCAGATATTTGGAAGTCAAATTGCTGCTACAACCAGTGGATGTGTGTAGCTACTAGTAACACAGGGTTCCGGTCGGCTGAGCTGAGTGCAGATAAAGACGGCAAGGGAGAAAACGTGATGATGAGAACAGTTTCAAAGGTGCTGATCGTCCTGGCGTTGCTGGTCGCTAGCGGTACCTGCGCGATGGCTGGCGATATCACGTGGACCTTCAACGACGTCGTCTTCAACAACGGGAACACAGTGACTGGCTTTTTTACTACTGACTACGCCATCACCGAGTATTTGAGTTTTTCAATCGTGGTCGGCGGTGGGGACCCGAACGGCGCTTTCACGGTTACGCAAATGACTGCTGCCAATTTGCCCAGTCTTATCGGCGCCGCCAACTCAGATTTTTCCAAGTACATAGCATTGTTTTTGTCCACTCCGTTGACAGGTTTAGGTGGACTAGTCTCCCTGTTTGATGGCGTCGATTGCGGCCCATCCGGGGGTTGTGGGGTTCTGCTGCTAGACGGTCATGATCCGACGGTCTTTGGAGTTGTGCCCGAACCGTCAGCCCTATTGGTTATGGGCAGCAGCTTGGCTATTTTTGGCACACTGCTGCGCCGTAAGCTTAGCCGCGCCTGAGGCCTTGGACTTGTGCAGAGTTTTTCAATCCCCAACGCGCAAATGCGGGTTGGGGATTTTGGTTTTGCGGCCGCTTCCGCTCCATTTTCGATCAAGGCCAGGTCCACCAAATCTGCCCAAAACCCATCCCGCCGGCCGTGGCCAAGCCGCCGCCCGCCGCCCGGGCGATTTTCTTGACCCATAACACACCCCAACACCCAAGATTCCGCCACAATCGGTGTCTCACTGCTATGTGACCGTCCTCACAGCGAAACTGCCTCTGGAGTGGCACGATTAACTACGGGAGCAAGCGTCCCCACTTCATGGGTCTAATGACGCTTTGGCGCACTATGAAAACAGTGCTGATCCTGGGAGCCGCAGGGCGAGACTTCCACAACTTCAACGTAGTTTTCCGAAATAATCCTGAATTTCACGTCGTAGCCTTCACCGCAACCCAAATTCCCGACATCGATGGTCGCCGCTATCCCGCGCAGTTGGCGGGCGGTCTGTACCTGGATGGCATTCCGATTCTGAACGAGAGTCGGATGGAAGAGATTATCCGCGACGAGCGAGTTGACGTGGTGGTCTTCTCCTACAGCGACGTCGCTTATCCGACGCTGATGCATTTGGCGTCACGCGCGGTCGCTGCCGGAGCCGATTTCTGGTTGCTGGGCGTCGAGCGCACGCAACTTGTCGCGAAGGTGCCGGTGATATCCGTGTGCGCGGTCCGCACTGGCTGCGGCAAGAGCCCGGTCTCGCGCCGCATCGCCAGCGAGCTGCGGCGTATGGGCTGGAATGCCGTGGTGGTTCGCCATCCCATGCCCTATGGGGACCTGGCAGCGCAGCGAGCGCAGCGTTACGGCTCGTTGGCCGATCTTGATCGCTACGAATGCACCATCGAGGAGCGCGAGGAATACGAGCCGCACATCATGGAGGGGACCACGGTCTATGCTGGAGTGGATTACGAGACGATCCTGCGTCAGGCGGAGCAGGAGGGTGACGTCATCCTGTGGGACGGCGGCAACAACGACACTTCCTTCTATCGTCCGGATCTCGATATCGTCGTGCTCGACCCACATCGGCCAGGACACGAACTTGCCTACTATCCCGGAGAAGTGAACTTCCGCTCCGCGCATGTGCTCATCATTAATAAGGTGGACACGGCTGACCTCGACGGGGTGAAGACGGTGCGGCAGAATATCGCGCTGCATAACCCCAAGGCACAAGTCATCGAGACGGCCTGTAAAGTCACGATCGCCGATCCCGAGGCAGTTCGTGGTAAGAACGTGCTCGTCGTCGAGGACGGCCCGACGCTGACGCACGGCGACATGCCTTTTGGCGCTGGCGTAGTCGCTGCGAATCGCTACGGCGCGGCGTCGTTGGTTGATCCTCGTCCCTTTGCGGTCGGCTCCATCCAGAAGACATTCGAAAAATTTCCGCACCTCTGGAGAGTTCTGCCCGCCATGGGGTACAGCGACCGGCAACGGCACGAACTGGAAGAGACCATCAAGCGGGTTCCTTGTGACTTAGTGGTCGTGGCGACGCCGATTGACCTGGCGCGCGTCATCCAACTGGACAAACCAAGCGTGCGAGTGAGCTACGAGATCCAGGAGATAGGCCAGCCCGCGCTAACCGAAATGCTTAAGGAATTCGTGCAAACGCACCAAACAGCGTTTGCGGTAGCTGGGAGGTAGGATGGCGCCGAAGGATTTCCTCTCGATTCGCGACTTTTCGCCGCAGCAGATCGGACATTTTTTGCATGTTGCGTGCCTGATCAAGGCCAAGCCCATCACCTACGTCAAAGCACTGAAAGGCAAGACGCTAGCCATGATCTTCGAAAAGCCGTCGTTGCGCACGCGGGTCACATTCGACGTCGGCATTGAGGAAATGGGTGGCCATCCGCTGTATCTGTCGCCGGCCGAGATCAGCCTCGGCAAGCGGGAGTCGATATTTGACATCGCCAAGAACCTGGAGCGCATGGTTCAGGGCATCATGATTCGAACCTTTGCCCACGAAATTGTGGTCGAGATGGCCCAGTGCGCAAGCATTCCGGTCATCAACGGCCTTACCGATTACAGCCATCCATGCCAGGCGATGGCGGACTATTTGACCATGCTGGAGGTGAAGGGTCGCATCGCCGGTCTGAAGGTCGCGTACATCGGTGACGGCAACAATGTCGCGCACTCGCTGATGTTCGCTGGCGCGCAACTGGGAGCGAACGTCTGGATCGCTACTCCGCCGGGATATGGGCCTGCTGCCGATGCCGTTGCCTGGGCGTCGGAACGCTGCGCCGAAACGAACGCAAGATGCAGTATTACCAACGATCCGCACATAGCGACCTTTGGAGCGGACGTGGTTTACACCGACGTGTGGGCAAGTATGGGTCAGGAAGCGGAATCGGACACGCGGCGCAAGGCTTTTCAGCCGTACCAGGTTAACGCCAAACTCTTCGCTTGCGCGAAGCCCGATGCCATCTTCATGCATTGTCTACCAGCACATCGTGGTGAGGAGGTTACCGATGAGGTAATGGAGTCGCCGCGGTCTTTTGTCTTTGTGCAGGCAGAGAACCGGCTGCACGCGCAGAAGGCAATCATGCTGGAACTGATGAAAAGCGAGGCTGCGGCCGAACGCGAAAGACTTGCCGAACCTGTGCTGGAGTGGACGATATAGGCCCGTGAAGTCCGGAAGTGGCAGATGGGAGGCGGTGGCTCGCCTTGCCTCCTTCCCGAGCAGTCTCCCGTCTGCCGGCCGGGACAAGGATGCGTTACGTCGAAGACTGCGTTAGTTGCGGTAGGCGGCAATTCACTCATCCGCGCAGGTGAGAAGGGAACCCTCACTGAACAGTTGGCGAACACTCGCCGAACTGCGCAGTCGATCATTGGCTTGGTGCGTCTCGGATACCGCCTGGTCATCACCCATGGCAATGGACCGCAGGTAGGCGCGCAGTTGCTCCGCTCCGAGCGCGCCTCCGATGCGGTTTACGGACAGACACTCGACGTTTGCGGCGCTGCCAGCCAAGGCGAGATCGGATATCTACTGACTCAATCGCTGCACAATGAACTCGCAGCGGCGGGCATGGACGTTCCGGTCGCGAGCCTGATTACGCAAACCCTGGTGTCAGCAGCCGATCCCGCGATGCACAATCCATCGAAGCCCATCGGGCCTTTCTATTTGCGGGCCGATGCGGAAGACAAGAGACGCCTGCTGGGGTGGCACATCGTCGAAGACGCAGCCCGTGGCTATAGGCGCGTGGTGCCATCGCCCGATCCCGTCGAGATACAGGAGCTGGGCGTCATCCGGTCAATGATCAATCGTGGAGTGCTCGTCGTCTGTACCGGCGGCGGCGGGATCCCAGTGATGTTGGTCGACGGCCGCCTGCTAGGCGTGGAAGCTGTGATCGACAAGGACCGCGCTTCCGCGCTGCTGGCCACACAACTTGGGGTGGATTTGTTCGCGATCACGACGGACACCGACTACGTTTACCTGAACTACAAGAAGCCGGGCCAGGTTCCACTGACGCACGTTTCTGCTTCGCAACTTGAAGAATATTGCCGGGCAGGCCATTTTCCACCGGGAAACATGGGGCCGAAGGTAGAGTCGGTGCTGCGCTTCCTGCGTCGTGGTGGCAAAGAGGCCGTCATCACATCGCATGAACATTTGTGCGAGGCGGTCACAGGGTGGGCAGGCACGCACATCATCCCTGACGCCGTTCCGCCTTATAAGGCAAGTCATTTACACGAAGAGATTGAGGAGCCGGTTATCCGGTGAGCACTATGGCAACAACGGAGCAAGTCCGCCGCTATGTGCTGGAGAAGACCCCAGGATGTTCGCCTATGAACCTGAAGCATGTCGTCGAGTCGCAGCAGTTCACCGTTCCGCTGCTGATGGATCTGTTTGCTCGTTCGCGATTGATGGAGCGAATCGTCGGGCGCGGCGGCACGCTCGATTATCAGAGCCGCATCCTTGCCAGCCTGTTCTACTCACCGTCAACCCGGACCCGGTTCTCGTTTGAAGCGGCGATGCACCGGTTAGGCGGACGAGTGCTGTCCACCGAACATGCCCGCGCTTTCTCGTCGGAGGTCGAAGCCGAGCAGGTGGAGGATTCCATCCGCATCATCAGCAGCTACTGCGACGTCATCGTCATCCGCCATCATGAACCCGGAGGCGCGGAGCGCGCGGCTAAGGTTTCGCCCGTGCCCATCATCAACGCAGGCGATGGCGACGGTGGCCAGCATCCCACGCAGGCATTGCTCGATCTGTACACCATCTACCGCGAGCGGCCTCTCGACGGCCTGAGCGTTGCTTTTATTGGCGAGCTGGATCGCGGCCGGACGGTGCGATCGTTGGCGTATCTGCTGGCGAAGTTCGAGCGCGTCAAGGTGTTCTTCGTCAGCCCGCCGGAACTGCAGATGAAGCCCGACATTTTGCAATATCTCGATCGCCATGGCGTGCGCTATGAGTTGGAGTCCGACATTGATCGCGTGGTCGGCGAGGTGGATGTCGTGTACCAGACCCGTATCCGGCCGGAACGCATGCCGCGAGTTTCAGGCTCATTGCGTTACGCCATCAATTCCGGTGTGCTGCACCGCATGAGAACTGACGCAATGATCCTTCATCCGCTGCCGCGAACGGTCGAACTGGACAAAACAGTTGACGATGATCCCCGCGCACTTTATTTCCGGCAGGCGACCAATGGACTTTACGTGCGAATGGCGTTGCTCACCATGCTGTTGGACAAGGAATAGCATTTCGAAGTAAGCAATTAGCGCTGATTATTCATGCGCAGGAAGTTTTTCACAACGTCATCCTGAGCGCAGCGACCGCGCGGCTTCTCCGGCCCGCTGATTTTGCGGGTCGGGCGGGCGCGGAGTCGAAGGATCTGCGGTTGTCGCATTTTTCAATGATGTTGGACATCGCGTTGAGAAGCGGTTAGCCGTTTACGTTCGGATGAACCACATCTTTATCGGGAGGAACATGCCATGATGAAGTCTCTAGTTGTTGTTTTGATGTCGCTTGCTCTTGCTCTGCCGGCGTTCGGCAAGACCTACAAGAGTACCTATACCGTTCCTTGCAGCGAGGTATGGGGCGCGGTCAAAGACACCCTTAGCAATCCCGAGAACTACAGCGTCGTCGAGAGCGACGACACCCAAATGAAGGCTTCCTACGATGTGAAGCACTCCGCTCATGTCAACATTTCTGGGGCGGCCCTCCAGCGGACCAACCATGTCACCCTGGTATCGAAGGGTACAGGGTGTGAGATGCAGGTCGTGTCAAACTATAGCGGATGGGAGCACAATGACAAGGGTGACTTCAAGACGCGCGTGGACGAGTCCCTGGCCAAGGTGAAAGAGTCGAAGCCTTCCGATCCCGCTAAACCGGCGGACGCAAAATGACTTTGGCAGATTAGCAATTTCTCAACAATAACGGTACAACGCTCAGGACCGAAGACACTGCTACGGCGTGATCTCCCAGACAACACCGTGTCCCTGTGACCCGCCAGCGGAGGCGGTGCCGTAGAGATTGCCGTTCGTGTCCACAGTCACGTTGCTGATCGGATATCCCCCATCGTTGCCACCAGTAAAGTCGTGCAGCGAAGTGTAGGCCCAACCGCTGCCTGAGGGGGTCAACTTGAAAATGTTGCCCACCTGATTGGCGCCATCGCACAACGTAGTGCCGTAGAGATTACCCGCCCCGTCCATGGCAAGGCTGGCCCATGGGCCCGGCCCGGCATACTGATTGTTCGGGTTGGGACATCTGTAGTCTCTCGTTCCAGTGAGGCTGTAAAGCAGGGCGTAGGTCCAGCCGCCGCCTGAGGGCGACAGCTCGAAGATGACGCCGCCGCCACCCGTACCGCCGTCGGTGCTGGCGCCATACAAGTTGCCCAGTTGGTCGAATATCAGGCCAGCGCTAGGGTCCCTTCCGTCGCTTGCACCCTGAAAATTGTAGAGAAAGCTCCCTATGAAACCTGACCCTGAGCGCTTGAACTGGAAAACATTTCCGGCGTTGTGCGCGCCTCCCTCCTGGTTTGTGCCGTAGAGGTTCCCGGCGCTGTCGGAGATTATGCCGCCGTAAGGTTCCAGTCCGGCCGGGCCGGAGAAGGCATAAATAGTATTCTCGGTCCAAGAGTCTCCTGAGGGAGTCAGTTCGTAAAGAGTGCCGGCTCCCCTGCCGCCGAGGACTGTCGTGCCGTAGAGGTTTCCCGCCTCATCAAAAACCAGTTCCCCACTGGGGAAGCCTCCGTCGGGAATCCCCTCGAATTGATACAACACGGTTTCTGTCCAAGGGCAGGATACGGAGCGGCAGAACGTGACCGGCGGGCGAAGTTTGAAGACTATGCCGCAACCAATGGCGCAGTATTGGCCTCGGCCTCCCTGGCTCGCCGTTCCATACAGGCTGCCGTCCGGGCCGAAGGTGACCCTGGCTAGTGGTTGAGCTCCATCGTTGGCGCCACCCAGGAAGCTATAGAGGCCGTCAGCGATCCAACCCGATCCGGCGCGCTTGAGCCGATAAACTGCGCCAAGCTTCTTGCTGCCGCCGGCGTACGTCGTGCCGTAGAAATTTCCCGCCTTGTCCATCGTCAAGCCGGCATAGGGAATTGCTCCGTCCTGCAGGCCGCTGAAGTTGTGAATTACTCTGAAGGTCTGCGCCTGCGCCGTGGGCGGTGCTGCGATCGTCAGCAGGCAAAGCAGCATCGGCGCGAAGTTTGTCCGCCGCAGGCTGTTGCGAAAGATTGATGTGCAATAGTTTGGCAGGTTCGTCATTAGGGTCTCCTTTACAAATGGACCGCTGACGGTAGCCGTTCTTGACTCGGCACTCTACACCCGATTTGTGCAGACGTCCAGCCGAAGCGGACAACTGTCGATAACAGCCCATCTCGGAAGGAATCCGCACTCCGTTTCGAAACGGCCTCGTGGGAAAAGCAGTAGATTGGATCGTTCGCCATTTTATCGGCCTCGCCGTCACTGAGCGCTCAACCGGGCGCCAAGTGCTAACTCCTCTTCGGAAACGCCAGCGACAGCACCACTGACACTGTCAGCACTGCTGCAACCGCACCGAGCGTGATACCAATTGGGATCTCCGCGTAGTTCGAAGCCAACATCTTCACTCCGATGAAGATGAGGACCAGCGACAGCCCGTAGTGCAGGAAGTGGAATAGCTCCATCATCCCCGCGTCGTCGAGGGCCCCGGTCCGAGCTCGGCAGACCTGGCCGCCGATTGGCGAAGCGTCTGACTTGAACCGGGGCTGAGCCGCCGTGGGGTCGATCGAGTGCTCGCCGATTCGCCCGGGGATTGCCCCGGGAGGGTCTCGGCCGTCAGCTGGCGCGACGGCGCGCCGCGGCGGAGCTGGAGTCCAGGCGCTCGATCTCGTCTGCCAGCTGTCGCGCCGCCTCCGACAGTTCGCCGAAGGCTCGCGCGATCGCGCTGAGGGCAACGCCCTCCAGCGCGTCTCCGAGTTGCACGACGGCGGCGTCGAGGCGGTCCCACAGTTCGGGTGGTCCGCGCCGGGAGCGGGCACCCGGACGGAGCTCGTGGGACAGCTGCATTCCCCGTGCGCCCGGGTGCGGGCGATGGCCCAGGCCGACCCGGTCGGCGTACCGCAGCGCGGCCGCCTCCTGTTCGGCGGCATTGGCGATGCTGCGCACCCGCTGTGCGAACTCGTGGTCGGGCGGGGCCTCTTCGCTGGCCGCCAAGGCCTCGCCCCAGCGCTCGTCGGCCAGCTGGACCTGCTCGACGGCACCGCGGGTCTCGTCGCTCATCCCGCTCGTCCCCTACTCGCCGGAAGCGGTCGCGATCAGATGATCGGCGATCTGCGTCGGAGCTTGCCTGCGCGGTCCTTGGGTCGTCGCCCGGTCCGGTCCGGAGCCAAGCGGACCGGCGTGACGGAGCGCGCGGTCGAGGTCGGATCTCCGCACCCGCCAGGTGCGTCCCGCCCGCACGGCCTGCAGGCGGCCGTCCTTGACCCACCGCCGAAGCGTCGCCGGATGAAGCTTGAGCTCGGCGCCGGCCTCGGGGATCGTGAGCCACGGGTCGTCGGCTGCCGGCTGCTGATCGAAGAGTGGGTCAGGCATCTGACGGTTGAGCGCTTCGACCTACACAATATGTCATTTAAGCGCCGTCGACAAGATTTGAGCGCATACCATGCGCTCGTACCGAATGCCGTCGGGTGAGATGGACGATCAACGCAAAAACGTGATCGATGGCACGGCGCGAGCACAGCAATGGCGTCGCGCGCGGCCGAAGACCGCGCACGACGAAGCACGGTCCAACGCGCCCACCAGCATCGCCTCCTCGCTACTCGTTCCCGGCGAGGCGGATCTCGAGCCAGCCATCGCCGACCACTCCCTCGCGGCCAGCGTCGACCCCTCAACGGCTCAGCCGACCAACGACGCCTCGTCAACCGACGGCGCGCGCACGTCAGCTCCACACGAGAACCCGTTCCTGTCGTCGGAGCCCGCGCCAGCCGCTCGGCAGCCTCATCCCACGTCGGTCGTGGTGGCTCGACTCTGCGCTTGGGCGAAGGGGGTTTCGTGGACACCGAAGGTGCGGACGGCTGGCGTCGAGGCCAAGCGGCGTGCCCTGCTGCAGCTTGCAGCGGCGTTGGCACTGATCGCTGCCGCCCTGACCGGCGCGGTCGTGTGGCTCAACGTGGACGGCCGGACCGGACCACGGGCTCAAACGGTGCCCAGGCTCCCGGCGGGGAGCCCAGACGCCGAGGACGCGCGCCTCGCAAGCTTGCACAAGTCCCTAGCAGCGACGACGGCACATCCGTCACACGCGCCGCGAAAGCAACAACGGCCGGCCGCCGCCAAGCGCTCCCAGCACCGGCCCGTGCACCGGTCCGCGCCCCGGCCGGCCCGGCCCGCGAGCCCGGTGCATCCATCAGCGGCGGCGCACCCCGTTTCCACACAATCGGCGGCCAGCTCCAGCTCGTCGGTCAGCTCCACACCATCCACACCGGTATCGAGCTCAACGCCCTCGCAATCCGTCGACGTTCCCAGCTCATCGTCAACTGGAAGCGTCGTGTCCGAGCCCACCCAACCGACGAGTAGCAGCACCACCTCAGGCGGCAGCGCAACTTCCAGCCACTCCGGAGGTCAAAGCAGCAAGGCAAAAGCGCCCGCCGGCCCTACCGGCAACAGCGCCCTACTCGGCCCAGGTCATTGCAACTGTTAGCCGGCGAAAGGATCAAATGCTGACTCGTTTGCTGCACCTCATCCGCCATAACGCCATCGCCCTCATCGCCCTCTTCGTCGCGCTCGGCGGGACCAGCTACGCCGCGCTCAACTTGCCGGCCAACTCCGTCGGTGCACGACAGCTGAAGAACCGTTCGGTAACCGCGAACAAGCTGAGCCCGTCGAGCGTCGCGGGCAGTGTTCGTGCGTGGGCGAGCCTGACTTGGGCTGGCGGATGGCGGGTCCGCGCCTCGAGCCGCGACATCCGCGTCTCGAGCATCGCGCTAGGCGAAGTGGTGCAGTGGCATCACACGCGGTTCGCGCGGAACTGTATGGCGTCGGTGACTCCGACACTCAACATTGGTGGCCCGTTTCGTGGGGAGGGGTCTGTGGTGACCTCCTTCGAACCGCAAGCCGGCGATCTGACCATCTTTGGGCTCGCGCCGAACGGGGCTCCGCAGCAGCAGAGCGCAAACGTGCTGATCGTCTGTCCAACCCGAGGTAGCCAAACGATTAATCGATGAGACTCGTTGCACGCGCAGCACTCCTCATCGTTGTCCTGCTTGGATCGTTGTCGATCGCGTCGGCGACTGCCTTTGGCGCGGGATACAACGTCTACATATGCGGGTCATGGAGCGCCAATGCCGGACCGCTCGTGCCTGCGGCTACGCCAGGTACCTCAGCGACGGCCTGGTACTGCGGAGGAGGGACGGTCGCTGCGCTGACGCTGGCAACCGTGGGACAGACGCCAAACGTTCCTAACGGCCAGGGCCCCAGCTGGAGCACGACGGCGCCGCCGGACATAACCATCACTCATATCTACACGACAAACGACTACTCGGTCGGGGTCGGCGACAACAACGGCTATTGGGGAGAGTTCTTCTGGAACGGGGGACCAGGGCCAGCGGGTCGAAGTGCCCAGCTGACCGACGACTTCAAGACCCACGGGTGCTGTCAGGCGTCATTCAGCAGCCGGCATGTTGGATGGTTCGTCACCTGCGGGTGGGCGCCGACATGCGGCGGTAGCCCGTTCGTTCTTCAGGTTGGTGGAGTTGCCCTGGCGGTTGACGAGGATCGCGGTCCGTGGCTGGTATCACCGTCCGGGCTGTGGCAGACGCGGGGCTACGTCCGCGGGGCATGGCCCGTCCCGTTCGCCGGTGATTCGCCATCCGGGGTATGCAGCCTGTCGGCCTCGTTCGATGGACAGCCTTTGGCGCTGGGCGCCAGCTCGGCTGTGGCGAGGAACAGCGGTACCTGGCATCAGTGCGCCGGCGCGACCGCGGACCCGACGGTGCAGACGGCCGACTACGGGTCAGGTGCGATGCCGCTGACGATCGGGGGCTGTGACGCGGCGGGGGCGTGTACCGGCAACGCGTTTACGAAGACGGTCTACGTCGACAACACTCGGCCGACGATCTCGCTGTCAGGCCCGACGGACGCGCCCTCGACGGCCGGCACTCAGTTAGTGACGGCGACCGCCTCGGCGGGACCTTCGGGCGTTGACGGAATCTCGTGCTCGGTTGATGATGGCCCGCCCCAGTGGCATTGGGGGTCAACGGCCCAGGTTCCGGTCGACCGGGCTCGGCGAGCACTCGGTCAGCTGCTCGGCGGCCAACAATGCCGTCGATCCGGCGGGCAATCATGGCTGGTCAAGCGCAGGATCGTGGTCGCTGAAGATCGGCGATCCCACGGTGAGCGGGATCGCGTTCGGTCACATCGTCGATGCGTTGCGCTGCAAGCGCGTGAGGCAGCGTGTCGAGGTGCCCGCGCACTGGGTGACGGTGAAGCGCCATCACAGGCAAGTCAAGGTCAAGCGGCGAGCCTCCGTCAAGATCAAGAAGGTCACCAAGTGCCATCCCCGCACGAAGCTTGAACGGGTCGCCGTGCGGGTCCGGGTGCGGCGGCACGGCAAGACGGTGTGGATCGTTCGGCATAAGCGCAGGCGCGTGGTTGTGCCGCCGCACCTGCGAAACTCGACCGAGCTTCGCGTCAGGCACGGGCATACCGCTACGGTCAGCGGGTGGCTTGGTAACTATGCCGGCGTCGCGCTCGGCGGACAGCCGGTGACAGTCCTGACGGCGCCGAACAACGGGCTGGGCCAGTTTGTCCCCCTTGCAGTCGTCGCTACCGCGCCTAACGGCTCCTGGACGGCGACGCTGCCAGCCGGCCCGTCGCGCCTCGTAGAAGCAGTCTTCAACGGCGGGCCCACCACCGAACCTTCGACATCGGGACAGGTGCGCCTGGTCGTGCCGGCCAAGCTCTCGGTGAAGATCAAGCCTGCCCGGGTCCGGTGGGGCAACAAGATCGTGATCAGCGGCCAGATCCTCGGCGGATACGTCCCCTCGAACCCTCAAGCCGTGTCGCAGCTGCTGCGTCTGCGGATCGGGATCCGCGGGATCCATATCTCCCAGACGGCCGGGATCCCCGACGTGGACCGGGCCGGGAACTTCCGCACCAGCTACTGCTTCGGGACCGGCCGCGGGGTTGTCCACTACTGGTTCTCGGTATCGACGCTGCGCGAGGTCAACTATCCGTTCCACCCGGCGACGTCCCGTCGGATCCCGGTCAGAGTCGGTCCCAGGAACGCCAAGCATCGCTGCCGGTAATTCCCGCAGCCACGCATCCGTGGGCGGGTCAGTCCGGATCTTGGGCTGGGCCGGCTGTGCTGGACTGACCGCGTGCCGGATTCGTAGCGAACATGTTGCTGCTTTGACGTAGTTTGAGCGTATTTGAGCGCATATCACGTGGTATGCTGTCGCGCGATGACCGCTCTGTCCACGCTACATCGGGCAGTGGCCGACCCCGGTGTAACCCAGCCTCGGGACGGCAGACTCGACGAGGCGACCGCGGTGTACCGGGAATGGCCGGACGGGGCGCCTGACGAGGGTTGTGCTCGGTGCGTGCGGTCGGGCCGTACCTGTCCCTCGTGCGTGCAGCGTCGTCGTCGTGCCTGGTCGTTGGTGGCGCAGCGCGGCGAGACCCTCGAGTCCGCCGGCGCGATCATGGGTCTACGGCCCCTGGAGGTCGAGCGGATGGTGGCGGCCGAGGCCGACCGCCGCGAGCTGCGAAGCCTGCGGTGTGACTCGGTGCCGGTGGCGCTGACGCGGCGGGTGATCGCGGACGCGTTGGCCAGAGATCCCGAGTTGACGGTGGCCGACATCGCACGGTGGTTGGACATGCGGCAGATCGACTTCGAGCGGGCGTATCTCGGCAGAGGCCGCAAAGGCCGACCCAAGCGGCGAGTCAACGTCGCCAGCGCGAGCCGTCTGATGGTCGCGCTCGGCCGGGCTCCGAACGAGCTCGAAGGCTGCTGAGAGCGGCGACCAACATGGCCGCCGTACCGGTCGGCCTGGGTTGATCGCTTCGCCCCGGTGCCGATCACGGCGGCGGGATCAGGCGACTTGCAGTGAGTACCTGTGTTGCGTACCCGTCGGTGGCGGGTGACCGCTCAAATCGCAAAGGAGGTGGAGGATGGTGCGTCGCTGCCTGCGCCTGGCTGTGCCCGTGTCAGGTGTGATCGTCGGTGGGGCTCTTGTCGCGTCGCGGTTGACGATCGCGCGTGTTGATCTGATCAAGAAGGCGGCCGGGATTCCGAGTCACGCGGCCGGCGTGGGTGGGTTCATCAACGCGGTGCATGCGCTGACCACCCCGGCGATGGTCGTGGTGGTCACGGCCGCTCCGCTGGCGATCATCGCCGGGCTGCTGGTGATGTTGTTCGGGGGCCGCCGCGGTCCGATGATGATCCTGACCGCGCTCGGTGTGCTGATCGCCCTGGGAAGCCTCAGCGGGATTGTCGACTGACCTCGATCGGCACCAGGGCTGAAGGGACGAGATCCGCAGTGATGTCTGGGCGCCGCGGTCGGCGACTAGGGCATCCCGGCTGGGTGGCGGCGGGTGCGGCCGCCGGTCTGCTGGTGCTGGTCTCGGGGGTGGCTGCGCCGGGTGATGCACGGGGTGCGGTGCTGGGATTGCCGAGCCCGGGGAAGGTGGTGAGCGGCCTGCTGGGCGGGGTTGGGCACGTGATCGGCGGCGGGATCGGAAAGGTGGGGGTGACCGTGTTTGACGCGATCATCCACGCGCTGTTTGCGCCGATCGCGCGGTTTATCAACGTCCAGCTGGTGGGGTGGCTGGTGGCGGTGCCCGACTACGCGCGGGCGGGCACGCACGTGGCGGCGACCGAGCAGACGGTGCTGGCGATGGCCGGCGCCGCGATGGGGGCGGTGGCGACGATCGCGATCGCGCGGTTCTGGGCGGCCGGGCTGGCGGGCAGCGGCGGCGCGGCGCTGGAAGGGCTGGGACGGATCGTTTGGGCGGCGCTGATGTTGCCGGTATGGCCGTGGGCTGTTTCACACGGCGATCGCGATCGCGAACGCCGCGAGCACGGGCCTGCTGGGGTCCGGCGCGGTGACGAAGTCGAGCGCGAACCTGCTGGCGTTGGGAGTGGGTGCGGGGGTGGGTCTGGGCTTTTTGGGCGTGGGCCTGTTCGTGAGCATCGTGATGGCGGTGGTCGCCAGCGTGCTGTTTCTGGGGCTGTTGATGATGAAGGTGGTGCTGGCGGTATCGACGGTCCTGATCTTCATCGGGATGCCGATCGCGATCGTGCTCTCGCCGGTGGTCCCGTGGATCTTGCGGGTGCTGGCGCGCGCGTTCGGGGTCTGCCTGGCGGTGCCGTTCGTGTGGGCGGTGTGCTTTGCGGCGAGCGGGGCGCTGCTCAACGACGGCGTGTTGCTGAAGGGGTCTCCGGGGTTCTTTGACGCGCTGCTCAAGCCGCTGGCGGCGATCGCGCTGCTGTGGCTGATGCTGTCGCTGCCGAGCAAGCTGGCGCAGTTGGCGATGCTCGGCGCGAGCTCGATCGGCGGAGGGTTCGTCTCGCGCGCGGTGAGTTACGCGGCGGGCTCGCATCTCCGCGAGGCTTCGCGGCAGCATCTTCCGGGGTGGGCCGGCGGGTCGCGCGCTGGGGGCGTCGCACACAGCTGGCGGAAGCGCCTCCCGGTTGGGCGGGCGGTTGCGCGAGGAGAGCGTGCTCGCCGCGAGCAAGGCGGCCGTCTCGGGGGCAGCCGGCGGCCCGGCGGCCGCCGCGGCCGCGGCCTCGTCGGCCGCGACCGCGGGCCGCGCGGGTGCGCGCGCGAAGGGCTGGGAGTGCGGGGTCTGCCGCGGCCGGAGCGGTGGGAGGCCCGACCTCGAACGGCGGCGATGGGCACGGGGCGAGGCGATTTGGAAGACGGAGTGACGCGGCGACCCGGGCGTACTCACCGCCGCCGCTCGCGCGCCGGCAGGGGGCGCTGGCGGCCGCCGGAGGCTTGCAGCAGCCGAGCTGGCGTCAGCAGGACTTCGATGCCGAGATGCTCGAGGCGTCGCTGCGCGAGCAGCGACAGCCGGTGTCGCTGGCGCAGGCGCGATCGGCGGTTGGCTCGCTCCCGGACCCGACCCGCGCGGCGGTGGGGAACCTCGTGCGAGATCACGGTCCGCGGGCGCGTCAGCACCTGGCCTATCAGGCCCTCGGCGCGTGGACCCCCGGTCAACGCGAGGCGATCCGGACGCTGGCCGCCGCGACCCCAGAGATACGAGCGCAGGCGTTTCCCGAACCCGAGCCGGCGTCGACCGGATCCGAGGACCGAAACCCGGAACACCCCTCAGACCGCGGCCAGGATCCTCGCGCCGCAACCGTCAACCGTGACCGCGCCGATGGGCGATCTCGGGCGCGAGGACCGACGGGGAGCCGGTCGTCCGGGCCCCGCGGGATCAGGGGTCGCCCGAGAGCGGCGGTGAGCGGTGAACCCGGCGCCGGCGCACCTCGAGTCAAAGCTCCGGTTCGGCTGGGATTTCACGGTGGGTCAGATCGCGGTGATGTTCTGCGGCGTCCTGGTCGGCTTCGCGTGGGTGAACTGGCTGAGCCCCATCCACGGGATCGCCGGCGCCGTATGCGGCGTCTACATCGGAGGCCTCCCCGTGGCGGCGGGGCTGGTCGCCTCCCAGACCGAATTTGACCTGTGGGCCACGCTGCTGGCCGCGGCGCGCTGGCGACGCGCGGACGGCCGCTTCACTCCCGGCCCCGCCGCCGGCAGCGGATACGTCGTCCTCAGCGACGCCGAGGACCCTCGCGCCGACGAGAGGCTCGGCGAGTTCGACGCCGACACCCTGTGGGGCGCGGCGTGATCGCCAGCGTTCACCCCGCCGGGGCTCACCCCGCCTGTGACAGCGGAGCGCGTCGGTGATCGGCCTGAGCAAGCCCCAGCGCGGACGGCTTCAGGAAGCGGGCGCGCTGCTGGGCGTCGAGGCTGTCGACCGGACGGGTCTGGTGGTGACCCGCGAAGGCGCGTTCGTGCGCGTGTTCAGGGTGTCGGCGGTGAATCCGCTGTTGATGTCGGGCGAGGAGCGCGAGCGAGCCGCTGCGTCGTTTCAACGGCTGATCTCTCAGCTTCGCGCCGGCGAGCGGATCCAGATCGTGGTGGAGGGCCGCCCCGTCAACCTGACCGCGCTGCTCGATGACTGCCGCCGCCAGGTCCAGATCACCGCGGGGCCGCCGCCCACGCGTGAGGGCTCGCCGCAGGGGCCGCTGGCGCTGTCGCGGTGGCGGCTGCACGCGGCGTTCGAGGAATCGCTGCGGCTGCACGCCGACAGTCAGGCGGCGGTCGAGGTCAATCACTACGTGGTCGTTCCGTTCCTGCCGCGCCAGCAGACGGCCCGGGCGGCGCTGGCCTACGCCGGGCGCAGACGACTCCCGTCGGCGCCGCTGGAGCGGACGCTGACCGCGCACCGGCGAGCGGTGCGCGAGCACCTCGGCCGGGTCGATGCGCTGCGGTCAGAGCTCGAGGCCGAGGGGATGGCGACCGAGCTGCTGGACGGCGACCGCGTGGTGTCGTTGCTGTGGTCGTGGTTTAACCCCACGAGGTCTGACTGGGGTCGGCATCGCCCCCAGCCGGGCGAGCTGCTGGGCGAGCTCGACGGACCGGTGGAGCGAGCGGCCGCGATCGAGGCCGGGGCGCGGCTCAAGGCGGCGGTCGCCAGCTCGAGCCTGGATTTTGCCCGTGACTCGCACCTGGCCTATGTCGACCGGGACGCCGAGCACACGATCGTGGTCGCGACCACGGCCGGGCGGACCACGATGGGGTGGCTGCACGGCGCGATGCTGACCCGGCAGCCGTTCACGCTGAGCGTGTACGTCCACGCGCTCGAGCGCCGCCGCGAGCGCCAGCGACTGAAGCTCGCCTACCGGCGGCTGTTTGCGATCAACCGCGGCGCGGAATCGCGCGGTCGCGTCCCGGACTTCGACCGCTACGTGCAGGAGCGCGAGTACGAGGGGCTGCTCGGCGAGCTGGCCACCGGCGAGCAGACCGGGCTGTTCGAAGTCTCGATCTACGAGAAGCTCCGCGCCCGCGGACCCGACCCCGATCTGAGCGCGCTGTCAGAGGCGGTCGACTTCTGCGCCGAGCAGATCGAGTCGGCGGGCGACTGCAGCGTGAACGCCGGCACCTTCCGCCAGCAGCGCCTGTGGGAGAGCACGCTCCCGCTGGGGCGCGACGTGCTCGGGCAGGCGCGAAAGTACCCCACCGTCAACGCCGCCGACATGCTCCCGTTGGTGGGAACCCAGTGCGGTTCGCCGACCGGGATCCCGTTCGCGTTCGCCGATCCCGGGCGGACCGTCGAGCTGCTGAACCTGTACGACGAGCAGCACCCCAACCACACGCTGCTGATCGCCGGCCGGTCGGGGTCGGGTAAGACGATGACGGCCAACGTGCTGATGTCGCGCTGCCTGGCGCTCGGCGCCCGCGCGTTCGTGATCGACCGCGCCGGGCACTACGAGACCCTGTCGCGGCTGGTCGCGGGCGCGCAGCAGATCGACATCGGCGCCGAGCAGCTCGCCGTACGCGCTGAACCCCTGGGACGTGCCCGAGCCCGGCGCGGGTGCCGCGGGAGAAGGTCGCGTTCCTGATCGCGCTTCACCAGGTGATGATGGGCCGCCTGGACGGCCAGCAGCTCGGGATGCTCGCCACCGGAATCCGCGCCGTGTACGGCAAGGCCACCGGCGCTCGGGGCATCGCCGACCGAGTCGCTGCTCCGGGACGAGCTGCGCGCCCAGGCCGACGAGGCCCAAGCCGCCGACGCCCCCGAGATCGCGGCGACGCTGCGAAACCTCGCCGACCAGCTGGCGGAGTACTGCGGGGACGGCACCTACGCCTACCTGCTGGACCGCCCGACGACAGTGCCGCCAGACAGCCCGCTGGTGATCTTCGATACGCGCAGCTGCCCCGAGAGCCAGCTGCAGCTCGTGATGTTCTCGATCATGGAATACGTCACCGGCACCGTCCAACGCCACTGGGACGACCCGCCGGGCCGACGCGGTCAAGCCCGGAGCGCCGCCATTTCTCGGCCGGTCGCTGATGCTGATCGACGAAGCCTGGCATCTGATCCGCCGCGACGAAACCGGCGAGTACGCCAACGACCTCGCCCGCCGCGCCCGCCACCTCGGGCTGGCGCTGATCGTGATGAGCCAGCAGCTATCGGACTTCAACACCGACTACGGCAAGGCCCTGGTCCGCAACTCCGCCCAACAGCTCCTGCTCGCCCAGAACCCACAGGAGATCCCGTTCATCACGGCGACCGTCGAGCTGTCCGAGCGCGAGGCCGCCGAGCTGGGCAGGCTGAAAACGGTCAAGGGCCGCCACGCCCAGATGCTGTGGCTAAACGGCGCCCGCGGGCACGGCAAGGTCACGCTCAGGGTCGGTCCCAGCGAGTACTGGGCATTCACCTCCGATCCCACCGAGGTCGCGATCCGCGACGCGATGATCGCCGAGCACGACGGGAACGTGTGGGCGGCGATCAACGCGCTCGCGCGACGGGGCACCCGCGCGCACCGCGACCAGCCCAAGGAGCCCGCGCGATGACGGCCGCGAGCGCTGAGGCACCGACGCGGATCGGCTGGGTGCCCGTGCCCGAGCACGCCTCCAACAGCGCGAACAGATCCCCCACCGCGGCGCCGGCTCGCCTCGGACCGCTGCTCGCGGTCTGCGGGCTCGCCGGCGGGGCCGGCGTGACCAGCCTGTCCTACCTGATCGCGCTCGCCGCTGCCCGGGACTGGACCAATCCGGTGCTCGTCGCCGACACGGGCGGGCCGAGCGGCGGCCTCGCCGCGTGCGCCGGTGTCGAGGTGGAGCGCTCGCTGGGCGAGCTCGCCCAGCAGCTGGCCGCAGGGGTCCCGCTCGGCGGTGGCATCTACGCGAGCGGGCGGGACGGACTGCGCGTCCTCGCGACCGGACCCGAGTTCTCCTCGCGCCCGGCCGACGAACCAGTCAATTGGTTACTCGCGCACGCGCGCGAAGCTCACGGGCTGACCGTGATCGACTGCGGCACGCTCGCCCGCGCCGCAGAGCAGACCGCCGCCGCGGCGGCGACGCACCTCGCGTGGGTGCTGAGCGCAACGGCGCATGGCGTCGGGCGCGGTCTGCGGGTGCTCGAGGCGGCCCCCCCGATGGCCGGCAAGGAGTTGATCGTCGCCCGCAACGACGTCCGCCAGGCGAGCGCGCCGCTACGCCAGCTGAGGCGAATCGCCGCCGAGCGCCGGGCGCCACTCGTCCTGGTGCCGCACTTGGCCGGGCTCGACGCGGCGAGGCTCGACGCGTGCGCCGAGGCAGCTCAGATACCGGTGCAGGCGATCCTCGGGGCGCTGCGGCGATGACCAGCCCCGGGCTCCAGGTTCGATCGGCAACTGACCCGGGGGCAGGGGACGGCGCGTCGGGCGCCCGGCCCGGTCTAGCGCGACCGGCTGATGGCCGCTCGCTGCTCGTGTCACCGTCGATGGCGGAGACGGTCAGGCTCGCGGGCTGCGTCGCCGCCACCCTCACGATCGCCTGTGGCGTGATCGGGCTGGTCGTGTATCTGTGGTTTGCGGCCGCGGCGCGGCGGTGGCTCGCGTTTCCCTTCGCCGGGATCCCCGCACGACCGAGCACGGCAGCGATCATCTTCAGCCACAACCTCCGCGCGCTCGCGGCGGTCTGCGGCCTGCTGCTGATCGCCCAATCCGCACACTGGAGCGCAGCCGGCGCGGAACCAGGGCACGCGCACAGGATCCTGCGGGGGCTCGGCGAGGCGCTGCTTGCAGCCGCAGTCGCGGCGAACCTGGTCGTGATCGGCGCGAGCTTCGGCGCGTACGGCACGCGGATGGTGCGTGCGGCGCTGCCGCACGGCCCGGTCGAGCTCGCTGCCTACTCGCTCGCGCTCGCGCTGTATCTGCACGGCCGCAGGCGGCCACTCCCGGCCCGATCCGTCACTGCCGTGTTTGCGCTGAGCGTAGTGATGCTCGCGCTCGCCGCTGTCCTCGAGACCTACGTGAACGTATGAGATCGGCCCGGTTCCTGCTGTGCTTGCTCCTGATCGCCGGAGGGATCGGCGCCTGCGCCGTGCTGCTGCCCCGCGCGATCCGTACGCTGCATCCGTTCGCGTTCCAGCCGCCGACCGCGGCAGGCGCGTCGCAGCCGACCGCCCGTCGACCGCCGGCGCGGCACCCTGGCCGCCGCGACCCCGCCTCCCGGCCCGCCGCCGTGACGCGAGTCCGGCGAATCGGCTCGCCGACGAGCGACGGATCGTTCGCGCTGCTCGAGCGAGTCGGTATCACGAGCGCCGCCGGCGTGCTGCTGATCGGCGCGCTGATGCTGATGCTTGTAGCGCGCCGTGTGCGCCGCCGCGGCCGCCGCGAGTACGCGCTGTACGAGCTTCACCTCTCGACCCACGACCAGGCCAAGGGCCAGGACCTCGAGGACATGGTCGAGTCGATCGCCAACATCGTCCGCGCCTGGCCCGCCGAGCGCATCCGCAACGGGCAGCCGTACGTCGCGCTCGAGCTGATCTGCGGGGTCGCGCCCGCCAACGGCGGGCCGCTCGAGATGGAGTGGTCGATCAACATCCGCTGCGAGCCGAAATCGGCGAGCGCGCTCGACGGCGCGATCAGCGCCACCTACCCCGACGTCCGACTCGGGCGCATCCACGGCGAGCAACCGCTGCCGCGCCCCGGCGTGCTGCGCGAGCCCGGCTACGTGATGCGGTTCCGCAAGGAGCGCAGCTTCGTCTACTCGCTGATCGCCGACGGCGAGGAGCAGGCGTCCGCGCCGCTCGAGCAGATCGCGCGTGCCCAGGTCGCGGTCGCGGCGCCCACCGTCGTCCGCTTCCAGCTGACCCCGACCCCGGTGCGGTTCGAAGCGCTCGCCCGGCGCCTGTACCGCCGGCACGAGAACAAGCTCGTGCGCCAGGAACGCTGGGGGCTACCCGAAGGAGGGCTGACCTCGACGTTCAACCGCGCCGAGATGCGCGCCGCCGAGCGCACCCAGAACCGCAGCCTGTTCTGGCTCGAGACGGTCGTCGCCGCCGACACCCCGGAGGCGTGCAAGACGGTCGCCGCCGCCGTCCAGTCCAGACGCGGCGAGAACCGCCTTCACCGCCGCTGGATGACCGTCCGCCAGCGCCTCTACCGCCGCCGGTTCCCGCGCGCGCTCGGGCCGCTGATCCCGTCCTTCCGCTCGCTGGTGTCGGCCGCCGAGGTCGCGCACCTGCTCGAGCTGCCCTCAGCGCGGATGAAGGGCGTCCCGGTCCGGCGGGTGACGATCCCGCGGATCCCGGCACCGCCGGAGATCGTCGCGCGGCACCCGCGTCCGACCGCACGAAGCGCAGCCGGCTCCCAGCCCCTGAGGGTCGAGAACCGCCAGCACAAGCACCCGGGCGGTAGCCGCCGGCTCACCGCACAGCAAGGAGATCACCGTGACGCCGTGTACGACCCAGGCCCTGAGGACCTGTACCCGATGCTGCGAGCCGAGAACGCCGAGGTGCTGATCCACCCCTCGGACCGCAAGTACGGGGCGCTGCTGATCGGCGGCCAGGGCATGCGGGAAGACCTCGCGCGCTGCTCTCCTTCTACCTCAACGACATCGAGGACGAGAACGCCGCGCCGATCGTGATCGACCCCAAGTCCGAGCTCTCGCGCGTCTGCCTGCGGCTGACGCCGCCGGACTGCGGCAAGCGGGTCTGGTTCCTGGACCTCGGCCGGCCCGCGTTCGGGATGAGCCCGCTGCGCGCTGATCGGCGACCGGCCGCTCGCGATCGAGGCCGCGCAGATCGCCGACAACGTCGTCGCCGCGCTGCTCGACATCAACGAGAACCAGATCTACCAGTCCTCCCGCCGCTACCTCACCCACGCCGTGATCGGCGCGATCGCGATCGCCACCAAGCAAGGACGGCGCGCCCGGCTCGAGGACGTCTACACGCTGCTGCGCCCGGCGAAGGACGAGTTCCGAAGCGCGGTCGCCGAGGCGTGCGCCGACCAGCCCGACCTCGACCAGACCGCCGAGTTCTTCCGCTCAGAGCTCCCCGACGACCTGCGCATGGCCACCAGCCGCGTCGCCGAACGGCTCGACGCGCCACGCAACAAGATCTCCGGGCTGACCGGCGTGCCGCCGCTGCAGGCGGTTCTTCAACCACCCCACCGACGTCGCCGCTGCGGGAGATCGTCCAGGCGCGCGACATCCTGATCGTCGACGCGAACATGGGCGCGATCGGCACCGAGAACAGCAAGGCGTGCATGCTGTTCATCCTGCGCATGCTGCACGCCCAGCTGCAGCGCCAGGTCCACCTCCCCGAGGCCGAGCGCCCGCGCGTGCCGCTGCTCGTCGACGAGGCCCACTACGTCGCCAGCGGCGAGAACGTCGTCGACCAGATCGCCACCCACCGCGCCGCCGGCCTCGAGGCCGCCTTCGGGCTCCAGTACTTCGCGCAGCTCGGCTCCGCCTCAGAGCACCAGCAGAAGATCCTCAAGGGCGTCCTCAACCTGCTCCAGAGCCGCTTCCTGTTCCGGATGGGCGACGCCCAGGACGCCGAGGAGGCCACCAGGATCGCGATGGCCGTCTACGCGACGATGATCCGCGACGACCCCGACTCCCGCGCCCGCCTGCGCGTCACGCCCGAGCAGGCGCTCAACTTCCCCAACTACTACTGCCTCGCCTCGTGGATCGCGCAACGGCACCCGGGCGCCGAGCTTCATGGGTCAGACCTACCCGCTGCCCGACGTCGGCGACGAATGGGCCGACGGCACCTCGCGGCTCAGGACGAGCGCGTCGGCCCGTACCCCGAGCAGCTCGAGTCGACGCTCGCAACCGACACAGTCCCGGCGAAGCGACGAGTGGGGCGGGTCAAACGGAGCGGCAAGCGACAACACGCCGGCAGTCGACGCACCCAAGGCATCGATGCCTCCGACGAACGAGAACTCGGAGCCGACCGCCGCACAGCCGGCTAAGCACGAGGTGCAGGTCGACTACGAGCCGCCCTCGGAAGACGCCGTCGGCCTCGCCGACAGCCCGGTCAGGCGCCTCGTCGGACGCCCGAGGTCCCAGGAGGCGATCGCGAAGGAGGCGGTCGACGATCACGAGCTTCCGCTGTCGGACACGCTGCGCGAGCTGACGTTCCTGGACCGGATCAACGAGATCGCGCCGGCCGACCAGCTCGAAGGGGCCAGCGGCTTGCCGAGGTTGTACGACGAGGACTACGCGATCCTCGCGCTGCTCGACCGCGTCGGGCTCGCGCCACCCAGCCTGATCGGCCGCGCCGCGCTACCGGGCCGCGCGACCCGCAGCGTCAACGACCGGCTGATCAAGCTCTACCGCCACGGCCTGATCGCCCGCCACAACACCGGCCTGCGCGAACGCACACGCACCGACGGCAAAGCGCCGGTGCTCTACTCGCTCACGCGCCGTGGGCTGCAAGTCGCCCAGGAACGCACGCCAGCGCCTGCGATCTCCCCCAAGCGCGAGTGGCGGGCGATCGAGCAACCGCGCGCCGGCCGGCTCGCGCACGACCTGCACGCGCTCGGTTGGGCGATCGAGTTCCACCGGACTGTCGGCGAGCTCGCCACCGACCGCTGGCGCACCCCCCGCTACGCCACCGGCCGCTACCCAGTCCCGCAAGTCGGCTCCGGGCAACGCCGCCACCCAATCACGATCGCAGACATCAAGGTCCCCGACGGCCAGGCGATCATCGACCTCGAGCTGAAGACGTTCACCGAGATCAAGCCCGACCTCTCGCTCGAGCTCCGCTCCGAGCAGCTCAAGCTCACCTTCGACCTGCTCGTCGAGATCGACCTCACCGAGCGCCCCTCCTACAACCGCGACAAGTTCCTCGCCTACGACGCGTTCCTCTGCGGCTGGGCGCTCGCCCACCCACGCTACCGCGCCCAGGGCACCCGCCCCGCCGTCGTATTCGTGAGCCCCAACCAGCACGCCGCGCTCGCCT
>CAWDJM010000019.1:0-127604 GCA_963802655.1 uncultured Solirubrobacterales bacterium
GCATCGTTGACTGCCGGCACGGAGTTCCACGCCGCATGCAAGGGTAGCGGGCGCCGAGGGCCGCCGGGGCGAGCACCTCGCCCCGGCCGGCCACATCGGTTCAGATCAGCGGCCGATCACCCTCCGATCACGAGGTAGAAGGTCGAGTCCGTGCTCGTGTTGGCGTTGTTGAACGTTCTCACCTCGACATGATTGCTGTCGTTGAACTGCGGGCAGTTGACTCCGCCGGGGTTGTTTGCGGTGCCGCCGCAGGGCGCCGTGAGCGGGTCGACGAGCGCCCCACCGGCGAGGCTCGGCGTCACGCTCAGCGACTTCCTGACCGCGCTGTCTCCGGCGTCGATCACGTAGAAACCAGCGGCGACGCGGCTGACCGTCCCGAAGCCACCGGACTGCGCCAGCACGACCGCGCCGGTAGCCGTTCCCTGGATCAGCGCCCAGCGTCCCGCCGGCTCGTACGACGCGGCGCTCTTGCCGCCGAGCTGATTCGCGTTGTCCGCGGAGGCGGCGGTGGGAACCTTGGCCAGCGAGGACTCCTTGATCTGAGTGCCGGTCAGCGAGTCCTTCTTGATCTGCTTGCCCGTGAGCGAGCCATTCTTGATCTGCTTGCCGGTGAGCGAGCCGTTCTTGATATCGCTCCCGGTCAGCGACTGGTTCTTCACGTTCGCGCTGGTGATGATCAGCTTGCTCGCCGCGGTGGCGGTGCCACCGATCGCGACGAACAAGGCGATGACCGCGACAACCATGCTCGCCGATGGACGTCTGGCCAATCTGGTGCGCATGAGGCCTCCTCCTTCATTGGAGTCCGACAGATTGCAGGGGGGGCGACCGTTACAGGCGACGGACCGCCGGTCAATGGGCCCAAGACACCACGTCCCGCGCGCCGGTGAGGCCGCCGGTCAGGCTCGGTTACTCCCTGATAACGTCAGGACGCCCGCGGCTGTGGCGGAATTGGTAGACGCGCAGGCTTCAGGTGCCTGTGCCCTTCGGGGCGTGGAGGTTCAAGTCCTCTCAGCCGCATGAGCCGGTCCGCCCCAGAGAGCAGGACAAATCCCGGCCTCGCTGGACCGGGCCAAACCTCATCATCCCTGCTTGACAGGATGTAAACATCGGGATAGCTTCTGATCCCTGCCTGGCAAGGACGCAACCATTGGCGGGGGCCGCAGTCGGCCACTTTCGCAACGCGAGCGCGAGATCTTCGAGCTTCGGGCTTCTGGCTGGACGCTTCGTGAGATCGGCGAGCGGTACGGGATCTCCCGGCAGCGCGTGGACGAGATCGTTCGCGATCGTGGCGGTCCCCAGCTGGACGAGGTGATCGCCGCCCGGAGGGCCCGTCAGGCGGAAGTGATCGACGCGCGCTCGGATGAGATCCGCGCGTGGTGGCGAGATGGGGAGGCGATCGAGACGATCGCCGAGCGGCTCGACCTCCCGGTCGCCTGCGTACAGCGATCGATCGGCCAGGTGCTCGATCCGCTGGACCGGGCCCACCGCAACCGGGCGATCGTCACCCGCACGCGCTCGCGCCGATACGCCGACGAGGAGCTGCTGGACGGGATCCGTGCGGTGGCGAGGCAGGTTGGCCGCGCCCCCACCCAGGAGGAGTACCGCTCCCAGACCCATGAGCTGGGCCTGGCCAGCATCCTCACGCTCGCCAAGCGGTTCGGCGGCTGGCAGCAGTCGCTGGTCGCCGCGGGCCTGACCCCGCTCGCCCGAGCCCGGACCGCCACGACCCGGCGCAGGTGGGACCGTGACGCGTGCTGGCAGGCGCTGGAGGCGGTGGCCGACCAGCTCGGCGACCCGCCGCGTTTCCAGACCTACGTGATGCTCTCCACGGGCCGCGACGACCTGCCCTCAGGGCCGACGGTGCGCAACCAGCTCGGCCGCTGGATCGACATCGTGATCGAGCTCGCCGCGCGGAAGTCCGATCTCCCCCGGGCCGCCTGAGTCACCGCCCGGCCAGCCGCGCTACAGCCAGCCGTTGTGCTCGGCGATCTTGACGGCCTCGCCCCGGTTGCGGGCGTCGAGCTTCTGCATCACGGAGGAGAGGTGGTTACGAACGGTCCCCGGCGACAGGTACAACGCGCCGGCGATCTCGGCGATCGTCGCATGCTCGCGCGAGGCGCAGAGCACCTCCCGTTCGCGCGCGGTCAGGGGACTCTCGCCCTGGCTCAGAGCCGCGGCCGCCAGCCCGGGATCAACCACCCGCTCGCCGGCCACCGCGCGGCGAATCGCCGACGCCAGCTGATGGGCCGGCGCGTCCTTGAGCAGGAAGCCCGAGGCACCGCTCTCCATCGCTCGCCGCAGGTAGCCGGGGCGCCCGAACGTGGTCAGCATCAGGATCCGGACTTCGGGCACCTCGCGGCGCAGCTGCTCGAGCGCGTCCAGCCCGGTGGCGCCCGGCATCTCGATGTCGAGCAAGGCCACGTCGGGGCGCGCCTGGAGAGCCGCGGCGGTCACCTCGTCGCCGCGCGACACCTGCGCCACCACCTCGATGTCAGGCTCGAGCTCGAGTAGGCTCGCCAGGGCACCGCGGACCATCGCCTGGTCCTCGGCGAGCAGCACCCGGATCACCGGGCCGGCACCGGGACGTTGACCGCGAGCCGGAAGCCGCCCTCGGGACGCGCCCCGGCCTCGATCCGGCCATGTAGGCCGTGCACGCGCTCGCGCAGACCCTCGATCCCGTGGCCGGAGTCGCCGTTGACTGCGCCCAGGCCCGGGTTCTCTCCGCGACCGTCGTCGACGACCTCGACGCCGGCTTCGCCGAGCCCGGCGGTGACCTTCAGCGAGCAGCGGTCGGCGTGGCTGTGGCGGATCACGTTGGTCGCGCCCTCGCGCACCGTCCAGGCCAGGACGGCCTCGACCGCCGGGTCCAGCGTCACCGCTGGCCGCAGAACCTCCGCCTCGATCCCGGCCGCCGACAGCGCCACCTGTGCGCCCTCGAGCTCGTCGTCAAGCGTCATCCGCCGGTACCCGCTGACCGCCTCGCGGACCTCGGTCAGCGCGCCGCGCGCGACGTCCTCGATCTCCGAAACGTGGACGGCGGCCTCGCGGCCCTGGTGGGGCAGCAGCCGGCCAGCCAGCTCAGCCTTCAGCGCGATCAGCGACAGGCTGTGGCCGAGCAGGTCGTGCAGATCGCGCGCGAACCGCATCCGCTCCTCGGCCACGGCGAGCCGGGCGAGCTCGGCGCGGGCCTCATGCAGCTCCGCGTTGCGGATGCGCAGGTCCGCCATCACCAGCATCAACATCCCGATCCCCGCGGTGGAGATCGCGTAGCTGATCGTGGTCCCGAACGAGGAGCCGCCCAGCAGCGAGGCGGCGATGCACGCGCCGGTGCACAGCAGCACCGCGTGGAAAGCCAGCCGCTGGCGCAGGCAGATCGCCCCGACCGCGACCGTGTAGACGAACAGCGTCGCCCAGCTCTCGCGATCCAGCACGGTGAGCGCCGTCGCGATCGCCAGCAGGAACGCGATCGCGGCGAACGCCAGGTGATCGGGAAGCGGCTTGCGGTCGACCAGGGCGACCGCGATGAACACGGCGACGAACACCACCGCGGCGCCGATCGTCAGTGCCTTGGCCAACCCGGTGGTATCGCTGCTGATCGCGTTGACCAGCGGGATCGCGATGAAGACCAGCCAGACCAGCATCCGCAGCCGCCCGATCGGCGTCCGGCCGCGATAGCGGTCCCGGAGGCTCGGGGGCCGATGCGCCGGTTCGGTCATACCTCCTCGCCCTGCGGGTGGCGCAGGAACCTGAGCATCAGCATCACTCCGATCACCGCCCACGCCGCGAGCGTCCGGACGTCGTGGCCGTTGAGGCCCGCGTCCGTGGTGCGCGGATCGAACGCGTACTGCAGGCCGTCGGCGAGCGCCCGGATCGGGAAGATCTTGGCGATCGTGTTCAGCGCGCTCGGCATGTTGTCGGCGGGGAACCAGATGTTGGAGATGAACGTCAGTGGGAACACGACGAGGTTGATGATCACAGGTGCGGTCTCGGCATTCGGGATGAACCGGGTCATCCCGATCCCGAGCGTGGTGAACGCCGCGGTGCCCAACACGAGCGTGATGATCAGACCCGGGAGCGTCTGCGCGCGGAGCGTCACCCCGAACGCAGTCACGCCGAGGATCAACGTCAGCGCGGTGATCGCGCCGACGATCATCAGCGTCGAGCCGATCCGCGCCGCCACGTAGGCCCAGCGGGGCAGCGGCGTCCCCTGCATGCGCTTGAGGATGCCGTCGTCGCGCAGCACGGCGGTGCTGATCGCCATGTTGATGAACGTGGTGGCGATCAGCGCATAGGCGAGGATCCCCGGGACGATGAAGTCGTTGTACGGGATGCCGCCGCGCGAGGACAGGTGCTGGCCCTTGTTCAGGGTGGCGACGATCACCAGAAACAGCAGCGGGAACACGAACGTGAAGATCCCGCGGCCGCGGTTGCGCCAGTACGCCCGCTGCTCGTAGCGTATCTGCCATCCGACCAGGCCGAGGTCGCGTCGCAAATCAGGAGTGAGGACCGCGTTCATCGTGCTACCTCCAACTTCGATGTGTGACCGTCTGCGGTCGATCCGGTGAGTTCGAGGTAGATGTCCTCGAGCGTCGGCTGAGTCACCGAGAAGTGACCGAGCTCGAGGCCGTGCTCCACCGCCCAGGTGGTGATCCGCTGCGTGGCCGCCAGCGGCTCGGTGGTGAGCACCGTCACCCGATCGCCGTCGAGCGAGCGCTCAGTCGAGGGAACGTCGGGGACGTCGCCGAACGACCAGCCGTCCGGGAGCACGAACCGGATCTCGGCCGGACGCAGGTCGCGACCGCCGAGCTCGTCGGGCCGGCCGGTGGCGATGATCTCGCCGCCGGCCATGACCGCCACGCGATCGGCCAGCTGCTGAGCCTCGTCCATGAAGTGAGTGGTCAAGAACACCGTCTTGCCGAGCTCGCACAGCGACCGGATCGTCGACCACGAGTGCCGACGCGCCGCGGGGTCGAACCCCGTGGTGGGCTCGTCGAGGAAGATCAGCTCGGGGTCGCCGACGAGCGCCAGCGCCAAGTCCAGGCGCCGCCGCTGGCCGCCGGACAGGTTCTTGGCGCGGACGTCGCGCTTCTCGTTCAGCTCGACCAGCTCGATCACCTCGTCGACCGGCCGGCGCCGAGCGTGGTAGCGCCCGTACATCTCGACCAGCTCGGCGACCGTCAGGTCCTTCTGCACGCCGCAGTCCTGCAGCACGATGCCCAGCTGCTCGCGCAGCTCGCGTTCGCCTGACTCGGGATCGAAGCCGAGCACGCGCGCGTCGCCGCCGTCGCGCACCCGGTACCCCTCGAGGATCTCCACGATCGAGGTCTTGCCGGCGCCGTTGGGTCCCAGCAGGCAGAACACCTCGCCTCGGGCGACCTCGAAGCCGATCCCGCGAACCGCCTCCACGTCGCCGTAGGACTTGCGCAGGTCGCGCACGTCGATGGCGAGCTCCTGTGTCAGTGAGTCTGTCGATTTCATACACCAGACCCTAGGTCTGGCGGGCGCCGCGCGTAAGTGGCGAGCGGCCGAAATCGGCCATGACATCTGTCATGGCACCGGCATGCGATTCCGCTTGGGTCGGCCGCCGCCGTGACCGTCCGGCGGGCTACTCCGCGAGCACGTTCCAGCCCTCCAGCGCCTCGGTCTCGCGCTCGAACCCGAGCGTCGAGATCCGGCCCGGGAACAGCACGAACCGCGCGCCGGCCGACACCGGCATCTGCAGCCACCGCGCCGTCACCACCCTCAGGATGTGCCCGTGGGCGAACGCCAGCGCGCTGCCGTCGGCGGCCCGCATCCGCGCGATCACCCGGTCGGCCCGCGCGCCAACCTCGTCGGGCTTCTCGCCCCCAGGGCAGCCTTCGGTCCACAGGTCCCAGTCGGGGTTCAGCTCGCGGATCTGCGGCGTGGTCAGGCCCTCGTACTCGCCGTAGTTCCACTCGCGCAGGTTCTCGTCGATCTCGGCCCGGTCGGCGAACCCGGCGATCTCGCACGTCTCGCGCGCCCGCCGCAGCGGGCTGCTGAGGACGAGCGCGAACTCCCGCCGGCCGAGCACGTCGCGCAGCGGTGCCGCTCGCTTGCGCCCGTCCTCGGTCAGCGGCAGGTCGGTGTTGGAGGTGTGCTGCCCCGAGTTGCTCCACTCGGTCTCGCCGTGGCGCACCACCAGGATCTCGCTCATTGTGCCGCACTCCCCTCGCGTTGCCCGACCCCGCCGGTCCGCTCGATCTCGTCGATCTTGCCGCGCCGGCGGGCGTGACGCTCCTCGTCTGAGACCTCGGCCCGCACGAACGCGTCGACGATCTCGGCCGCGAGCTCGGGGCCGATCACGCGCGCGCCCATGCATAGCAAGTTCACCCCGTCGTGCTCGACCGCCTGATGGCCGGTGAAGGTGTCATGGATCGTGGCGGCGCGGATCCCGCGGATCTTGCCGGCGGCGACCGACACCCCGGCGCCGGAGCCGCACACCAGGATCCCGCGGTCGGCGCGTCCGGCCACCACCGCCTGTCCGACCTCCAGCGCCTTGTCGGAGTAGTCCAGCGGCTCGGGGTTGTCGGTCCCGAGGTCGACGACCTCGTGCCCCGCGGCCGCCACCACCGCCAGCACCCGCTCCCGCAGCGCAAACCCCGCGTGGTCAAACCCGCAGGCGACGACCATCAGCGGGCCACCGTTCGCCGGTCGACGCTCACGATTTCGCCTCCGCGCCGGACTCGACACCCGACGCCTCGAGCTCGTGGACGGCGAGCAGCGCCGCGCCCAGCACCCCCGCGCGAACGCCGTGGCACGCGGCCCGGATCCTCGTCTTCTGGCCCAGACCGGGCACCACGTGCGCCCGGGCCACTCGTTCGGCGGGGCCGAGCAGCAGTTCGCCGGCCTGAGCCGCGCCCCCGCCAACGACCACCTCGTCGGGATCGAACGTGTTGATCACGTTGGCGATCCCGATGCCGAGCCGCTCGCCCCACAACTCGACGATCCGCACCGCCACCGGGTCGCCGTCCCGGGCAGCGTCTACCGCTTTGGGCCCGAGCACCGGCTTGCCGTCGGCGTGAAGTCGTCCCAGCTCGGAGTCGGGGTTACTCGCCGCCGCTTTCTCGGCCAGCTTGTCCAGCGCCATGCCGGCCGCGGCGCACTCGAGCGACTGGGGCAGCGGAAACTTTCCCGCCCGGGGCACGGGGCGGCTCAGGTCGAGCCCGATGATCGTGTGTCCAAGCTCGCCGGCGCCGCCGGTCGCCCCGCGGTAGATCCGCCCGTTGAGCACGATCCCGCCGCCGACCCCGGTGCCGATCGTGAGCAGCACGAGGTTGTGGGCGACGGGCCGCAGGTGCTCGTCGTGGGCCTCGGCGAGCGCAGCCACGGTCGCGTCGTTGTCCACGAACACGGGCAGTCCTAGCCGGTCGCGCAGTACCTCACGCAGCGGCACGTCGCGCAGCGGCACATTGACCGATTGCACCACCCTGCCAGTGTCGAACTCGACGATCGAGGGCACGCCCACACCGACCGCATCGAGCCCGTCCACGTCCACGGCCTGAACCATCGCGACCAGCTGATCGATCAGCGCGTCGGCGCTCGAGCAGTCGGTCGGCTGCACGACCGACTCGCCAAGCTCGTCGCCTTGCAGGCGCGCGAGTGCGAGCTTGGTGCCGCCGAGGTCCACCCCGATCGTGCTCGAGCCCGCCACCAGTGCCTCAGGTCACAGCCGCTCGGCCGCGGGCCGGTCGAGTAACACCAGCAGCTCCTTGACCTTTCCCGGCAGCAGCGACGACGGCACGTGCGGGTCGGGCTTCGCGTCGGGGCCGAACGCCTTGGCGACCGCTTCGGCCTTGGACTCGCCGGTGGCCAGCACCACGACTCGCTTGGCCTTGGCGATCAGTGGGAACGTGAATGTGACCCGCGGCACGAATGGCTCCAGCCCCGCCTCCGGCACGCCGGCGACGAGCTTCTCGCACTCCCGCACCGCCGGCTTGTCGGGGAACAGCGAAGCCGTGTGGCCGTCGGAGCCTAGTCCGAGCAGCAGCAGATCGAACTCTGGCGGCCCGTCCGCCACCAGCTCGCGCTCGTACTCCTCGGCGCCGGCATCGGGCCCGAGCTCGCCCTTGATGCGCTTGAGGCACGGTACGGTCAGGTCCGACAGCGGCTCGAGCAACGACTCCTTGATCATCCGGTAGTTGGCGCGCGGATCGTCGGCCGGGACGCAGCGTTCGTCGCCCATCCAGAACGTGGTGTCGGCGAGATCGAGACCCACGATCCGCACCGCCTCGGCGAACTCGGCGTAGGCGGCCTTGGGCGTCGAGCCACCCGTGAGGACGACGTCGCCGCCGCCGATCGCGGCCCCCACCATCATCGCCCCGCACGCCCTCGCGGGATGATCGAGCACCTCGATCTCGAGCGTCATGGCGTGAGCTTACGTGCTGCGTCCAGCGCGGGGCCGTACGTGGGGTCGCGCAACAGCGCTTGCCTGACGCCTTCGCCGAGGATCCCCCCTTCGCCGCGCGACGAGCCGAGGACCTGCCATTCGTGGTCGCCGCGCGCGCTGTGCTCCCTGGCGATCAGGCCGCCCCTGCCGCGGTCCAGCGACAGCGAGAACTCCGACCCGGACGACGCGGTCACGCCGACCAGCCCGGGTACCTGCTGGTCGACGGGCTCGAGCGCGATCCGCACGGTGCCCTCATGGCGGTGCGCGGTGCTGATCGGGCTGCTGCCGTTGTCGGAGCGCAGCGGCTCGAGCTTCCAGTGCAGGCGAGAGGCGAGCCAGCCGGCAAGCAGCAGCGCGCTCGCCCCCGACGACGGTTGATGGCGGACCGCCAGCGAGTCCAGCCGGCCCAGCAGCGGTTGACGGTCAGCCACGTCAAAGCTCGCGGCGAGCCGCTCGCGCCACGGCGTCGTCCGCAGCCACGCCAGGTCGACCACGTAGGCCGACTCGAGCAGCTCCGACGCGCGCTGCAGCGCCGCCGCCGGGTCGTTCAGATCGTCGGAGTCCAACAGGACCACGTCGGTCAGCTTGAGCAGCGCCCGCAGCGCCCGGTCGTGGCCGTGCGGGCACCACAACATCGTCGGCAGCTCGGACACCACTACCGGGTCGACGATCGTGTCGATTCCCTTCAGGTGAACGGGGCCCATGTCGATCTCGACCCGCTCGCGCATCACGCTGGGGCTGTCGGAGTCCGGGTTGTCGTAGCTCATCACGGCCACCGCGTCGAGCTTCGTCCGGCCCTCCTCGACCGCGCACAGGATCGTGCGCGAGGCGTGATAGCGGCCCACGCGCTCCAGCCGGTTCGCGATCTCGCCCTTCCAGGCGCGGTCGACGATCACGACCAGGTTGAGCACGCGCGCCGGCGCCAGGGCCGGGTCGGCGGCGTGGCGCTCGCGCAGCAGATTCCTGAACGCCGCCTCGATGTCATCGGGCGTCGTGTCCTGCGCAGACCAGACGGCCTCGGTCACGCGCTCACAACCGGCGCCAGCGCTGCGCGTCCTGGAGCAGCTGGTTCGCCTCCTCGGGGCCGGCAGTGCCGGCCGCGTACTGGGGGATCGGCGACACGGTGTCTTGATGCCATGCGCTCAGGATCGGGTCGACGATTGCCCACAGCGCCTCAATCTCGTCGTTGCGCGTGAACAGCGTGGCGTCGCCGCGCATCGCGTCGAGGATCAAACGCTCGTAGGCCTCGGGCGACTGCGACATGAACGCCGTCCCGTAGCGGAACTCCATGTTGACCGGACGGATGCGCATCCGCGCGCCGGGGATCTTCGCCCCCAGCGACACCGACACGCCCTCGTCGGGCTGAACGGTGAGCACGATCTGATTGGATTGCACGCCCACCGAGCCGATGCTCCGGAACGCCAGGTGCGGGACCGGCTTGAGCGTGACCACGATCTCGGTGACCTTGCGCGCCAGGCGCTTGCCGGTGCGCAGGTAGAACGGGACGCCGGCCCAGCGCCAATTCGACACGTGCAGGCGCAGCGCCGCGTACGTCTCGGTGCGCGAGTCGGGCGCCACCCCCGGCTCCTCGCGGTAGCCGGCCACGTGCTCGCCACCGGACTCGCCGGCGACGTACTGAGCGCGAACCGCCATCGACGCGACCTCGTCGACCTCGGGCGGCACGATCGCCTCGAGCACCTTGAGCTTCTCGTCGCGCAGCCGGTTGGCCTCGAACGCGGCCGGGGGCTCCATCGCCAGCAGCGACAGCAGCTGCATCATGTGGTTCTGGACCAGGTCGCGCAGCGCGCCCGCGCCCTCGTAGTAGCCGGCGCGGGTGCCGATCCCGATGTCCTCGGCGGCGGTGATCTCGACGCTGTCGATGTAGTTGCGGTTCCAGACCGGCTCGAACAGCGCGTTGGCGAACCGCAGCGCCATCAGGTTCTGGACCGTCTCCTTGCCCAGGTAGTGATCGATCCGGTAGATCTGGGACTCGTCGAACACGTCGAGCAGCTGCGAGTTGAGCATCCGCGCTGACTCGAGGTCGTAGCCGAACGGCTTCTCGATCACCAACCGGACGTCGGCCTGCTCGCAGGCGTCCATGCGCTGGCCGCCGATCTCGCCGGCGATGATCGGGAAGAACTCCGGCGCGGTCGACAGGTAGTAGATGCGGTTGTGCTGAAGCCCGGCCCGCGCGTCGAAATCGCACAGGATGCGATCGATCTCGTCGTAGACCTTGTCCTCGTCGAACGTCCCAGCCACGTAGCGCATGTCGCGGAGCAGCCCGTCGAGCACCGCCGGATCGGGCCGGTGGCGCGAGTACCGCTCGATCGACTGCTTTGCCATCTCGCGGAAGTCGTCGTCAGGCTTCTCCCGCCGCGCCACCCCGATCAACTCAAAGCGCTCGGGCAGCGCGCCCTCGTGAGCGAGGTTGTAGAGCGCCGGCAGCAGCTTGCGGTGGGCGAGGTCGCCGGTCGCTCCGAAGATCACCAGCGCGGTCGGGTGGACCGGGAGCCGCTCGAGTCCCTCGACGAGCGGATTCTCGTCGGCCAGCTGGGTCTCGACCAGCGTGCTCATCCGGATACGAGCTCCCGCGCCAGGTCCGCCACCCGGTCGGCGGTGATCCCGAAGTGCTCGTAGACGTCCTTGGCCGGCCCGGACTCGCCGAATGTCTCCATGCCCACGAACCGGCCCGCCGGGCCGATCCACTTGTCCCAGCCGAACGGGCTGGCAGCCTCGACGGCGATCCGCGCGGTGCACGCCGCGGGCAGCACCTGCTCGCGGTAGGCCTCGTCGGCGCGCGTGAACGTGTCCATGCACGGCATCGACACGACCCGGACCCGGATCCCGTCGAGCATGTCAGCGACCTCGAGGCACAGCGACACCTCCGAGCCGGTGCCGATCAGAATCAGCTCGGGGTCGCCGCCCTTGGCGTCGCGCAGCACATAGGCGCCGCGCTCGATCGCGTCGTCGGGGACCGCGGCCGGGTCGAGAATCGGCAAGTTCTGGCGAGACAGCGCGAACCCGGTGGGAGCCTCGCTGTTGCGCAGCGCGAACCGCCAGCCCAGCGCGGTCTCGTTCGCGTCGGCCGGCCGGATCATGTTCAGCCGCGGCATCGCCCGCAGGCCGGCCAGCTGTTCGATCGGCTGGTGCGTGGGGCCGTCCTCGCCGAGGCCGATCGAATCGTGCGTCCAGACCCAGACCACCGGCAGCTTCATCAGCGCTGACAGCCGAACGGCTCCCTTCATGTAGTCCGAGAACGTCAGGAACGTCGCCCCGAAGGCACGGAAGCCGCGGAGGCCCAGGCCGTTGACGATCGCGCCCATGCCGTGCTCGCGCACCCCGAAGCGCAGGTTGCGACCGCCGTAGGTGCCCTTCTCGACGTCGCCGCCGTCGGCGATGTCGGTGTTGGTCGAGGTCGCCAGGTCGGCCGAGCCGCCGATCAGCGAAGGGACCTTGGCGGCAGCCCACTGAATCGCCGCCTCAGACGCCTTGCGGGTCGCGATCGGCTTGTCGGCGGGGTCGAACTTCAGCACGTCGGCGTCCCACCCCTCGGGCAGCTCGGAGGCGTGGATCTGGCGCAGCAGCTTGGCCTGCTCGGGGAACTCCTCGCTGTAGGCCTTGAAGCGCCTGTCCCACTCGGCCTGGAACTCGCGCCCGCGCTGGCAGCACTCCCGGAAGTGGGCGAACGCCTCGTCGGGGACGTAGAAGTGCTTGTCGGGGTCCCACCCGTAGAACTCCTTGGTCAGCCGCACCTCATCCTCGCCCAGCGCCGAGCCGTGCGCGCTGGATGTGTCCTGCTTGTGTGGGCTGCCGTAGCCGATGTGCGAGCGGACGATGATCAGCGAGGGACGGTCCTGCACCGCCATCGCGGCCCGGGTGGCCTCCTCGAGCCGGTCCAGCGACATGTCCTCGCCGACGTTCTGGACGTGCCACTCGTAGGCCTCGTAGCGCTCGCCGACGTCCTCGGAGAAGGACTGCGAGGTCGGACCGGCGAGCTGGACCTTGTTGTCGTCGTAGAACGCGACCAGATGGCCGAGGCCCAGGTGGCCGGCCAGCGAGCAGGCTTCGGAAGCGACCCCCTCCTGCATGTCACCGTCGGACGCGATCGTGAACGTGTGGTTGTCGACGACGTCGTAACCCTGCCGGTTGAATCGCGCGGCCAGCATTCGCTCGCCCAGCGCGATTCCGACCGACATCGAGATGCCCTGTCCGAGCGGGCCGGTGGTGGCCTCGATCCCGGGGCTGTACTTGCGCTCGGGGTGGCCGGCGGTCGGCCATCCGACCTGGCGGAAGTGCTTGATGTCCTCGAGCGTCATCGGGTAACCGGTCAGGTACAGCATCGAGTACAGGAGCATCGACGCATGTCCGGCCGAAAGGATGAAGCGGTCGCGGTTCAGCCAGTCGGGGTCCGCCGGGTTGTGGCGCATCACGCGCGTGTAGAGGACGTAGGCGAGCGGCGCCAGGCCCATCGGCGCGCCCGGGTGCCCGGAGTTGGCCTTCTGCACGGCGTCGATCGACAGCGTGCGGATCGTGTCTACGCAGAGCTTGTCGAGTGCGGTGCTGCTCTCGGTCGCGGTCACAGCGCGCCTCCCTGGATTTCGGACACTACGGTCAGCATAGTCATGTGCCTGTGGGGTGCACTTAGCCGAACAGGACCCCGTATCGCTCGTATTCCTCGACGGGGACGGTGCGCAGCTGCGCGACCGCGTCGGCTAGCGCCACGAGCTCGATCTCAGTCGAGCGCAGCGCGGTCATCATCCCCCACTGGCCCGCGTGCGCCGCGTCCACGGCGGCGAGGCCAAACCTGGTGGCCAGCACCCGGTCAAACGGCGTCGGCGTGCCGCCGCGCTGAACGTGCCCGAGCACGGTGGCGCGGGTCTCGTATCCGGTCCGCTGCTCGATCTCCTCCTCGAGCCGGTAGCCGATCCCGCCAAGCCGGGGATGTCCGAACTCGTCGAGCTCGCCGGCCGACAGCGCCATCGTCCCCTCCTTGGGGATCGCGCCCTCGGCTGCGACCACGATCGAGAAGTAGCGCCCGCGGGCGTGGCGGCGGCGGATCAGCCGGCAGACCTCATCGATGTCGAACCGGATCTCGGGGATCAGGATCACGTCCGCGCCGCCGGCGACCCCGGAGTGCAGCGCGATCCAGCCGGCATGGCGTCCCATGACCTCGACCACGAGGATGCGGTTGTGGCTCTCGGCGGTGGTGTGCAGACGGTCGATCGCCTCGCACGCCACGTGCAGCGCGGTGTCGAACCCGAGCGTCACGTCGGTCGCGCCGAGGTCGTCGTCGATCGTCTTGGGCACGCCGATTACGTGCTGCCCGCCCTGATTGAGCCGGTTGGCGACGCCCAGCGTGTCCTCGCCGCCGATCGCGATCAGGCCGTCGAGGCCGTGGCGCTCGAATGTCGCCCGGGCGATTTGGGGCCCGTCGTCGCGCACGTAGATGTTCGTGCGCGAACTGCCGAGGATCGTCCCTCCGCGCGGCAGGATCCCGCGGGTGGACTCCAGCGTCAGCTCCTCGAAGGAGTCCTCGAGCACTCCGCGCCAGCCGTCGCGGAAGCCAATCACCTGATCGGCGTGGGCGTCGACCGCCTTACGCACGATCGCGCGAATCACCGCGTTCAGCCCCGGGCAATCGCCACCGCCGGTCAGCACTCCGATTCGCATCGGCTGCAACTCTTACCACAGAGGGGCTCGTCGACGTCAGTGTCGTGACAAGGCGCGGCACGACGCCGTTGTAGCCTTCTCGCGCTGATGCCGGGAGGACGTAAGACGTGGACCTGGACCGCCGCCGGCGCCGCGGCCCTGGCGGCCGTCGCAGCAGCCGGGACCGCCGCCCAGCGCCGGCACATGCGGCGAATCGAGGCAGACCCCGAGCAGGCGAGGCTCACCGACCCCCCGAGCGGGCGGCCGCTGAGCGTCCGCTCGGCCGACGGCACGAGGCTGTACGCCGAGGCGTTCGGTCCCGACGACGGCGCCACGGTGGTGCTGGCGCACGGATGGACCGAGACGCTGAGCTTCTGGACGTACGTGATCGAGCGACTCTCGGGCCGGGGCCTCCGCGTCGTCGCCTACGACCAGCGCGGCCACGGCGCCAGCGAGCCCGCGGCCGAGCACGGCTACGAGATGGCGCGCTTCGGCGAGGACCTCGAGGCGGTGTTGGAGACCTGCGTACCAGACGGCGAGCGCGCAATCGTGGCCGGCCACTCGCTCGGCGCGATGTCGATCGCGGCATGGGCGGACGACCACGATGTCGAGCGCCGGGCCCGCGGCGCCGCCCTGATCAACGCCGGCGTCGACGACCTGATCGCCCAGCAGCTGATCCTCCCGCTGCCGGCGTTCGCGCAGGCGATCAACAAGGCGATCGCGGTGCGCGGCTTCCTCGGCTCGCGCACGCCGCTGCCGCGGCTCTCGACGCCGGCCAGCCACGCCGCGATCCGCTACTTCGCGTTCGGCCCCGACGCCAGCCCGGCGCAGGTCGCGTTCTACGAGCGGATGCTGGTGGCCACGCCGCCCGACGCGCGCGCGAGCGTCGGAATCGCGATGTCCGCGATGGACCTGCGCGACGCGCTCCGGACCCTGACCGTCCCCACGCTGGTGATCGCCGGCGACGACGACCGGCTCACGCCGCCGTCGCATGCCCGCCGGATCGCGGAGATGCTGCCCCAGCTCGAGCGCCTGATCGTGCTCCCGGACACCGGTCACATGGCCCCGCTGGAGCGCCCGGCGGAGCTGGCCCGGGCGATCGCCGAGCTGGCCGCAGTCGCCGAGCCGCAAGAGCGCCAGGGGGAGCCGCACCCCCACAACGCCGAGGTCGAAGGCTGACCCATGCACATCGACCCCTACATCGTCCTCGGCAGCGCGATCATCGGCCTGCTCGTCGGGCTGACCGGCGCCGGCGGCGGCGCGCTGATGACGCCGATGCTGATCCTGTTGTTCGGCGTGACCCCGGCGGCGGCGATCTCCAGCGACTTGGTGGCAGCCGTGGTGATGCGTCCGATCGGCGCCGGCGTCCACCTGCGAGCGGGCACGGTCAACCTACGGCTGGTGCGGTGGATGGTGATCGGCTCGGTCCCGGCTGCCTTCCTGGGCTCTTACCTGTTACGGCTGCTGGGGCACGCCGACAGCGCGCAGCAGAACATCGAGCGGGTGCTCGGGGCGGCGCTGCTGATCGGCGCCGGCGCGATGGTGCTGCGGTTCGTGCTCGACCGCCTCGCCGGCAACCGGCGCCTCGGCCGGATCGGCGACGTGGAGCCGCGCCCGGGGCTGACCGTCGCGATCGGGATCGTCGGCGGGATCATCGTCGGCCTGACCTCGGTCGGGTCCGGGTCGCTGATGATCGTGCTGCTGCTGTTCGCGTATCCCGCGATCGGCGCCAACCAGCTCGTCGGGACCGACCTCACGCAGGCCGTGCCGCTGACGCTCGCCGCCGCGCTCGGCGCGCTGATCTTCGGCCACGTCGAGATCTCGGTCACCGGCTCGCTGATCATCGGCAGCGTCCCGGCGGTGCTCGTCGGTTCGCTGCTGTCCTCGACGATCCCCGACCGGTTCGTGCGCCCCGCGATCGCGTTCGTGATCTATGCCTCCGGGCTGAAGTACATCGGCCTGGCGACGACCACGCTGGGCTGGGTGCTGTGCGCGACGCTGCTGCTGATCGCGGTCGTGTGGCTGGTGTTCGCACGCCCGTGGCAGCTACAGAAACAGAGCGTGCCGTCTGTCGACGTGTCCGCGCACCACCAACAGGGCGAGCAGCCGGTCGGTGTCCGCGATTGACCTCGGCGTGCTCGACGCGACCGCCCAGCTGCGCCGCGGCGAGCTCTCCTCATTCGAGCTGACCGACGCCTGCCTGCGCCGGATCGACGAGCGCAACGGCGGCTCGCCCAGCCACGAGGGCACGCCCGACGCGATCAACGCATGGGCCCGGCTGTACCCCGAGCTGGCGCGCGAGCAGGCACGCGCCGCCGACGCGCGCCGCCGACGCGAGGACGACGAGACGCCGTTGCTGTGCGGGATCCCATTGGCGCTAAAGGATCTCTACGGCGTCGCCGGACTCCCGCTGACCGCGTCGAGCCGGGTCCTGGACGACCACGTGTCCGACCACGACGCGGTCGCCTGGGCGCGGCTGCGCGACCGGGGGATGGTGTTGCTCGGCCACACCCACACGCACGAGTTCGCGGCCGGCGGCACGACCGACCAGGTCGGCAACCCGTGGGCGCTCGATCGCGTCGCCGGCGGTTCGAGCGGCGGAAGCGCCGCGGCCCTGGCGTCGCGGATGGCGCCGGCGGCGCTCGGCAGCGACACGTGCGGATCGCTGCGGATCCCGTCGGCGTGCTGCGGGACCAGCGCGATCAAGCCCAGCCACGGCCGGATCCCGCTGGCCGGGATCATCCCGTTGGCGCCGTCGCTCGACCACCCGGGGCCGATGGCGCGCTCGATCGCGGACTGCTCCGCGTTGTTGGCGGCGCTCGTCGCCGACGGACCGGAGGCGACCCCGCTTACGCCTCCCCCGGCGCCGATCGGCGAGCTGCCGGTTGCCGCGCGGACGGGTCCGCGCCCGCTGGAAGGGCTGACGGTCGCACTGACCGATCGGACCGCGGCGATCGACGTGGAGCAGCCGGTCGCCGCCGGCCTCGAGACCGCCGCCCGAGCGTGCGAGCGCCTCGGCGCCCGCGTCGTCGAGCTGGCCGCGGCGTGGATGTTCGACTGGGACGACCTCAGCGTGATCCTGCTCGCCGAGGCATGGGGCTACCACGCCCGCCACGGCGAGCTGCACGACCGGTACCGGCCGGCGATCGCGGAGTTCGTCGAGGCCGCCCGCGAGTTCGTCTCGCTGGCCCCGTATCTCGCCGCTCAACGGCGCCGGGCCGCCGGCGCCGAGGCCTGGGAGCGGTGGTTTGAGTCAAGCGGGGTCGACCTGGTGCTGGAGCCGACGCTGCCGCTGGTGCCCTACGCGCGCGGTCCCGGATACGACCGCGGCCACGCCGGAGGCCCGGACGATCCGATGATCGCCCTGACCTCCCTGTGGGACATGACCGGGATGCCGGTCGCGTCGCTGCCGGTCAGCTGGGACGTGGGGGTCTCGCTGATCGCGCCCCGCGGGCGCGAGGCGGACCTGGTCGCCGCGGCCATCGACCTCCAGGAGCACGAGCTCGGCCCGCCCGACTGGCCCGACTAGTGTCGCGTTTGGAAAGTTCGCGTGCATTCGAGGCACCCCTGGCGGCGCTTGGCTTCGTCCTCGTCGCCTCGCGTAGCTCCGCTACGCGTCGCCTCCGCCCGCGCCGCCCCGCTCGCCCCCGACCGCCCCACGCGCACCCCATTTGGAATCAATCATCTAGACGCGAAGCGGTCAGGCGCGAGTCGCGCCGGCGGACGCGACCTGGTGCTCGCCCTCGGCGAACTCCTCGACGATCTTCGCGCAGAACGCGGGCAGGTCGTCGGGGTTGCGCGACGACACCAGGCCCTGGTCGACCACGACCTCCTCGTCGACGACGTGGCCGCCGGCGTTACGGATGTCGGTGCGCAGGCTCGGGAACGAGGTGAGCGTGCGGCCGTCGACGAGGTCAGCCTCCACCAGCGTCCACGGGCCGTGGCAGATCACTCCGACCGGCTTGCCGTCCTTGAAGACGTCGCGAACGAACGACAGCACGTCTTGGTCCATCCGCAGGCGGTCGGCGTTGACGGTCCCGCCCGGCAGGATCACCCCGTCGTAGTCGGTCGCGGCGGCCTCGGCGATCGGCTTGTCGACGGCGAACTTGTCGGCCGGCTCGATGTCGCCGTTCATCGCCTGGATCTTGCCCTTCTCGAGCGACAGCAGCTCGGTCCGGCCGCCGGCCGACTCCACGGCCTCCCGGGGCTTGACCAACTCCACCTGCTCGACGCCATCGGTCGCGATGATCGCGATCTTCTTTCCGTTCAGGTTCTCGGCCATGCGTGGTTCCTCAATTCTCTGATCGCTTTCGGGGCCCTCCGCTAGGCGCTACCCGACCTCGACGCCCTGACACGTCGATTGGCCGCAGCGCGGGTCCGAGCCGGAACCGGCGCGCGGTTCGGCGAGCTCACATCGGGTAAGCGATTAGGGTGAGTCGCACCAGCTCAATCGCAGCTCCAGCGCCCGCCCCGCGATCGCTGGCGCTGACGTTCGACGACGGCCCCGATCCGGTGTGGACTCCGCGCCTGCTGGACCTGCTTTCGGACCTCGGCGCGACAGCGACGTTCTTCGTGATCGCGCCTTGCGCCGCCGCCCACCCCGAGCTGATCGACCGGATTGCGCGAGAGGGCCACTCGATCGGCCTGCACTGCGATCGCCACGTTCGCCACTCCCGGCACGGGATCGACTGGGGTCGGGCGGACGCGGAGCACGCACTGGAGCTGCTCGATGGCGTCGGCGTGCGACCGTCGTGGTGGCGCACCCCCTGGGGCGACCTCGCGCCGTGGTCTGCACAGGTCGCGGCCGAGCAGGGGCTCGAGCTGATCGGCTGGACGGTCGACACCCACGACTGGCGAGGCGATGGCGCAGAGCGCATGTTCGGGGCCGTCGCAGCTGGCCTTCACGCGGGCGCGATCGTGCTCGCGCACGACGGAATCGGTCCCGGCGCCAAGCGCGACGAGGCGTCGGAGACGCTACGGCTGATCTCGCTCGTCGCCGCGCACGCGGCCCGCGCGGACCTCTCGCTCGATGCAATCGCCGACCCCGCGAAAGTCCCTGGATGACCGCCTTCTCGACCCCCGCTCCGGACGCCGGCGACGGGCTCGACGCGGCGCTGACGCTGGTCGCCGCATCGTCCGGCGAGCGTGACCGGGCGCCGGAGCCCCGGTTCCCCACCGAGGCGATCGCAGCGCTCGAGCACGCCGGAGCGCTCGCGTTCAACGCAGACGCCGGACGGACGCGACCGCCCGCCGCGGCCGAGCTGGAGCTGGTGCGACGGGTCGCCCGCGCCGACGGCTCGGTTGGCCGGATCTTCGACGGTCACCTCAATGCGATCGAGCGACTGGCTGTGCAAGCGCCGCCCGAGCTGTGCGAGCGCGAGCTCGAGGCGGTCCGCGCCGGCAGGCTCCGCGCCGGCGTGTGGGGCGGTGATCCACGCCCCGGCGAAGGACCGCCCGCCGGCGTCGCGCGCTCGGGCGGCGGCGAGGTGCTTCGCGGGGTCAAGACGTTCTGCTCGGGAGCCGGTGGCCTCGACCGCGCGCTGGTGCTCGCCCGGGACCCAGCCGGTGGACCGCCGCCGGCGGTGTGGGTCGACCTCCGCGACGGCGACCGCGTCGAGGTCGACGAGAGCTGGTACCGCGGGTACGGGTTGCGTGCGTCGGTCTCGCACCGCGTGGTGTTCCACGATGCGCGGATCCTGGCTCGGTTCGGCGCGCCCGGAGCCCTTACCGCGCAGCCCTGGTTCAGCCGCGACGCGCTGCGGACCGCGAGCACCTGGGCCGGAATGGCCGACAGCGGCGCCGAGGCGGCGTGCACCGAGCTGTCGCGGCGCCCCGCGCGCGGAGCGCTCGAGGGCCTTGCCGCCGGCCGGATCCAGACCTCGCGCCGCGCGATCTCGCTGTGGATCGACGCCGGCGCCCGCGCGATGGACGGCGGCCGGGATCTTCCCGGCGTGGCCCTGCACGCCCGGGCCGGGATCGCGCGGGAGTGCCGGACGCTGCTCGACGAGGCCTCGCGGGCATGCGGGTCCTGGCCGTTCGCCACCGCGCAGACACTTGACAGATGCCGGCGTGATCTCGAGGTGTTCCTGCTCCAGCATCGGCTCGAACCGATGCTGGAGAGGGCCGGGACGGCAGCGCTCGATTCGCTGGACGCCGAGGATCAGGTCGAGGACCGCCCGTGAACAACATCTCGGCGGCCGACTTCGAGGCGCGCTACCGCGCCGATCCGGACCCGTGGGACTACACCGGCAGCGACTACGAGCGTCGGAAGTACGCCGCGACGCTGGCCGCCTGCGCCGACGGTCCGTTCGCATGCGCGCTCGAGCTCGGCGGTTCGATCGGCGTATTCAGCGCATTGCTGGCGCCGCGTTGCGAGCACCTGGTGACGATCGACGTCGCGCCGACCGCTGTGCGCCAGGCGCGGGACCGCCTCACCAGCCTTCCCCACGCCACCGCGATCGTGGGCTCGATCCCATCGGACGTCCCCGCGGGTCCCTATGACCTGATCGTCGCGTCGGAGATCCTCTATTACCTCAGCGACGACCAGCTCGCGGGCACGCTGGCGATGTTCGAGCGCGAGCTGACCGCGGGCGGATCGTTGGTGGCGGTGCACTGGCGGCCGCCCGGTCCCGAGCGGCCCCGCGACGCGGCCCAGGCTCACGCCGCGCTCGGCCGGCTGCCCGTGATCTCGCGCGTGCGCTCGGCGAGCACGGACGACTACCTGCTCGAGGTGTTCCGGCGGTGACGGGGCCGTTCGAGCTGCTGATCCTCGGAGGCGGCCCGGCCGGGTTCGCGGCGGCCCGCGCTTACCGCGAAGCGGGCGCCGCCGGGCCGGTGGCGATCGTCACCGACGAGCACCGCATGCCCTACCGCCGGCCGCCGCTGACCAAGGAGCTGCTGCGCGGCGCGAGCAGCGAGGCCGAGCTTCCGCTCGAGAACGAGACGTGGCCGGCGGCGCACGGCGTCGGGCTGATCTCGGGCCACGCCGAGGCGCTCGACGCGCAAGCCCACAGCGTCACGCTGTCGGGCGGCCGCGAGCTCCGGTATCGGCGGTGCCTGATCGCCACGGGCGCCGAGCCCACCCGCATCGACGTCCCCGGCGCCGACGACCCGGCGGTCCGGGTGGTCCGCGCGCTCGACCACGTCCGCGAGCTACAGCGACGGCTGAGAGGCGATCAGGCGGTCGTGGTCATCGGCTCGGGCTTCATCGGTTGCGAAATTGCGGCGTCATTGCGGATCCGCGGCCACCGGGTGAGCCTGGTGTCCGACGAGCCCGCTCCGAACGCCGCCCGCCTGGGCGAGCCGGCCGGCTCGTTCGTGGCCGGGTGGCTCGAACAACAGGGCGTCGAGCTGCGTCTGGGCACGCGGGTGCGACGGATCGAGCGCAACGGAGACGAGCTCGCGGTAATCGCCGATGGCGCGACGCTGCGTGGGCAGGTCGTGGTGATGGCCACCGGCGTGGCACCGCGGGGCGAGCTCGCGGCGACGGCGGGGGTCGAGCTCGACGGCGGCGCGGTGCCGGTCGACGCGGCGATGCGCTGCGCCGACGCCGGCCTGCTGGCGGCGGGGGACGTGTGCAAGGCCGACAACGTGTCAGCGGGCCGGCCCTTGCGCGTCGAGCACTGGGGCGACGCTCTGCGCCAAGGCGAGATCGCCGGCGCCACCGCGGCGGGCAAGACGCTCGCCTGGGGCGAGGTCCCCGGCTTCTGGTCCACGATCGGCGACCGCACGCTCAAGTACGCCGCGTGGGGGGACGGCCACGACCAGGCGCGGGTCCAGCCCGGCTTTGACGGGGGCTTCACCGTCTGGTACGGGCGTGACGACCGCCTGGTCGGCGTGCTCACGCACCGGGCCGACCGCGACTGCGAGCGCGGACGGGACCTGATCCGCGCGGGGGCGTCATGGAGTTAGACGCGGTCGTGGTGATCCCGGCGCGCAACGAGGAGCGGCTGATCCGGCGCACGCTCGAGGCGCTGGCGCGCCAGACGGTGCCGCGCAGCTCGTTTCAGACGATCCTCGTCCTCAACGGCTGCACCGACTGCACCGAGAGCGTCGCCGTCGACGCCGCGGCTGGGCTCGGACTCGAGCTCAGCGTGCTGCGGTCGCCGGCGATCGGCGCCGGTCCGGCGCGGCGCGCCGGAATGGATGCGGCCGCCAAGCACCTGCTCGAGCTCGGACGCGCCCACGGTCTGGTCGCCTGCACCGATGCCGATTCCCGGCCCGATCCGGACTGGATCGAGCGTCAGCTCGAGCACGTCGCCACCGGCGCGCAGGCGATCGCTGGGCTGATCGAGCTCGACGATGACGAACCCCGGGCGCTGCCCGACGCTGTCTTGCGGCGGCGCAAGCGCGACGCGGCGGTGCGACTGCGGCGCGTTCGCGAACGCGAGCCCGGCGCCGGACACCACCACTTCGCCGGCGCGTCGATCGGCGTGACCGCCACCGTGTACCAGCGGGTGGGCGGGCTCGAGCCCGTGCCCGCGCTCGAGGACGCGACGTTCGAGGCGCGCCTGCGCGAGCACGGGATCGCGATCCTGCGTGCCGCCGACGTACGGGTGCGCACGTCGACGCGGGCCGACGGTCGCGCGCCGCGCGGGCTGGCGATCGACATGGCCGTCTCGACGTGGTCTGACCGGCGCCGCTACGACGCGGCGGAGTTCCCGCTTCGACGGCTGGTGAGCGCCAAGCGCGGCACTTCGGTGACCGTGATCATTCCCACCAAGCAATGCGCGGACACGATCGCCGGAGTGCTGGAGGCTTCGGTCAGGCCGCTACGGGAGGCGGCGCTGATCGATGACGTGGTCGTGGTCGACGCTGCCTCGAGCGACCGTACCGCTGCAATAGCGGCACAAGCCGGCGCGCGGGTCCTCCAGCAGGACGACCTGCTGCCGGGGTACGGCGCCGCGCTGGGCAAGGGCGACGCGATGTGGCGCGCGCTGCACGCGACCTCGGGCGAGGTCGTGTGCTTTCTCGACGGGGACACGATCGATCCCCACCCCCATCACCTCCAGGGGTTGCTCGGCCCGCTGCTCACCGACCCCTCGGTGGCGCTCGTCAAGGGAGCCTTCGACCGGCCGCTGCAGGTCGGCGAAGCCGAGCTCGAGCATGAGGGCGGCCGCGTCACCGAGCTGATGGCGCGCCCGCTGATCAACCTGCACGAGCCGCGCCTGGCGGGCTTCTCGCAGCCGCTCGCCGGCGAGTTCGCCGCCCGCCGAGAGCTGCTGCGCACGATCTCGTTCCCGGCCGGCTATGGCGTCGAGATCGGGATCCTGATCGACGCCCTGCGTGCGAGCGGCCTCGACGCCCTGGCCGAGTGCCACCTCGGCACCCGCCGCAACCGTCACCAGCCGCTGCGCGCGCTCGGCGAGATGGCCTACGCCGTGCTCGCGGCGGTCGAGAACCGCCTCGAGCTCAGCGCGGGGATGGCCGGTGGCCGCTACCTCCGTCCCTGGGACGACAACACGGTCGCCCAGGTCCCGGTCCAGGAACGCCCGCCGCTCGGTTCGTTGAAGCGGGCGGGCGTCCTGGCCGGGGCGGGCGGCGATCAGAACGCCGGCCGGGCCAGCATGCGGCGAAGCCGCGAGCGCGCGTAGCCGACGCCGTTGCTCTGGCGCAGTACCTGGTAGCGGGCGCGCCGCAGCTGCTGGACGTCGTCGGAGCGCCGCGCCTCGGGCTCCGCGAGCACGGCGCCGCTGCCGAGCTCGATCGCGGCGATCACGTCGCGGTCGCGCTCGGCCATCAGCACGTGGCCGCGCGGGTTGTGGCGGTGCGACGCGATCGCCAGACGCGACAGCTGGTCGCGATCGGCGCTGGTTGCTGCCCTGATAACTGCCTCGTGCATATGCATGTTCGACCCCCCGTGGGTGTTCTGCTTCGTTGTCTGTTCGTGGGTACGGCTCAGGCGGGCGCGCGGTTCGCGACGACCACGCAGGCCCCCTGCAAGATCACGGCCAGGGCGCCGATCCCCAGCGCCCGTGTCGCGTGGTCGGGCCCGGCGAGCAGCTCGCGGTGCGTCACCGCGACGGGCCGCATGCAGATCTGGTCGTCGGGCGACACCGAGGACTCTCGGGCGGCCAGCTCGCACTCGCTGACGTGCGTGCCCTCCTCCAGGAACGCGTGCCACTCGCCGTCGAGCATCAGTACGCAGCGCAGCTGCGGGCACTGGTCACGGACCTGCTGCAGCAGCGCCTCGTGGTCGGCGCTTCGGAACCCGCGCGACATCGCCAACAGCCTGACCCCGGTCGCGCCGAGCGCGTCGCCGAGCTCCGCCGCGTCGCAGGCGGGGTCGATTTCGACCAGATTCGCCCCGGCCCGCGCGGCGGCGAGCCCGAGCACGACCCGCTCGTAGCGGTCGGGAGCCCAGATCGCGACGCGGTCGCCCTGAGCCACGCCGGTAGCCATCAGCCCGCGCGCCGCGAGATCCGTCTGCTCGAACAGCTCCGCGTAGGTCGCGTGGTACTCCTGGTCGCCCGCGACGAGCGCCGCCCGGTCCGGATGGCGCTGGGCGATCTTCCGCAGGTGCTCGCCGACCGTGTGCCGGTGCAGCGACGCCCGCGTCGAAGTCGAATCGGTGTCTGGCATGCGAGCATCGTCCGTGGCCCGCACCGTGATTCGCACCGTGGCGACCCCCCTGTGTTTCGGTCCGCTGCTACCCGTCAGGTAGCGCGGGGCCTGGGGCGGGACGTGAAACCGACGAATATCGTCGGTTTCACGTCCCGCCTCCCCTACTCGCCGGCCATCGCTGCCGGGATCTGATCCCGCGAGTCGAGCGACAGCTTGCGGAACACGCCGGTCAGATGACCCTCGACGGTGCGCGCGGTCACGAACAGCGACTGGGCGATCTCGCGGTTGGTCAGCCCCTCCCCCGCGAGCTCGGCGACGCGGCGCTCGCTGGCCGTCAGCGACTCCACCCCAGCGAGCACCACGCGCCGGGGCCTGGCCCCGGTGGCCCGCAGCTCGGTCTCCGCCCGCGCCGCCAGCGGCCCCGCGCCGGCGCGAGTGGCGACGTCGAGCGCCTCGCGCAGGAGCTCGCGCGCCTCCCTCCGACGGTTGCCGCGTCGCACCAGCGCGCCGAGATCGGTCAGCACCCGCGCCCGCTCGAGGATCGCGTCGGCCCGCTCGAGCGTCTCCAGAGCCTCGCGCAGCAGCGCCTCGCCGGCGCGGCCGCCGCGCGTCAAGCCGGCTGCCCGCAGCGCGACCGCCAGCGCCCGGGGCGCGGTGAATGCCCGGGCCAGCTCGAGCTCCTCGTCGGCGAGCCGGCAGGCCTCGTGCTCGGCGCCAAGCACCAGCTGGACGAGCGCGGCATCAGAGCGCCAGGGCAGGAAGCTCGGGGAGGTGACCAGCGCCTGGGTCAGCAGCGCGCCGACCGCCAGCAGGTCCTCGAGCCCCTCGCCGGTGCGACCCTGAGCCACGCGCAGGCGGCCGCGACCGAAGCGCAGAACGGCGGCGGTCAGCGAACCTCCCTCGGCCTCGGCGTCCATCGGCGCCAGCGCCAGCGCGGCCGCGTCGAGCTCGCCCTGCTCTACCAGCGCATCGATCAGCACGCCGCCGTTGAGCACCCGGTAGAACGCCGGCGCCGGCAGTTCGGCCGCCGCCAGCGCGGTCCGCGTGTCGGCCTCGGCCTCGGACAGCTGCCCGCGCCGCAGCGCGACCCAGCCGCGGTGCGCGAGCCCGACCGTGAACCGCCCGCTGTCGCCCGTGGCCCGGGCCCGGGCGATCGACGCGTCAAGCAGCGGCACGACCTGCTCGTAGCGCTCCGTCCACACCAGCGACACGGTCGTCTGTGAGAACCAGGTGGCGTTCGCGTACCAGGGGCGGTCGGTCTCGCCGGCGAGCGCCTGCCGGCCGGCGGCGATCGCGCGCGTGGCCAGTTCGGCCGCCACCGCGGCGGGCTCGTTGGTCAGCACCGAGGCGAAACCGGCGACCGCGAGCAGCTCGGGCGGCGCCGACCGCTCCGCGGACGCCCGCTCGCGGACGGCGTCGCGGCGGCGGGCCATCCCGGGCGCCGTCGCCACGTCGATGATCCCGACCCCCACGGTCACCGCCTCCAGTCGGGTCGCGAGACTGTGCTCGCTCGGGTCGACCAGCGCTGCGGCGCGGTCGAGGACGTCGACCGCGGCGGGCGACCGGTGCGCCCGGCCGAGCGCGAGCGCGAGCACCATCGCGGCCGCGATCCGGGCGTGGTCGTCGCCGGCGGCGTCCAGCGCCGACTCCAGGTGCTCGGCCCAGCCGCCCAGTCCCGCGCTGGCCTCGGCCATGCCGAGCTCGAGCAGCAGGCCCGGCAGCTCCCGGGGGGACGGCGGCTCAACCAACACCCGGCGGAGGTACACCGCCGCGGACTCGGGGGCGCCGCTGCGCGTGGCGGCGCGAGCCGCCTGCACCAGCCGCTGCACCACCCACTCGTCGGACGCGGGATCGGAGAACAACAGGTGCTCGGCCACGCGCTCGTTGGCGCCGGGGGCGAGGGCGAGCAGCCGCGCCGCCTCGCGGTGGCCGTGGCTGCGTTGGCCGCTGGAGAGCTCGGCGTAGATGCCGGCGCGTACGATCGGGTGCGCGAACGTCAGCGGCCGGCCGGGCTCGAGAATCTCGGCGGCGGCCAGCAGGTCGGCCGCCGACGCCGCCTGCTGATCGTCGAGCTCGGCCAGCCGTGCGGCCTGCTGCAGGTCGCCGCGCTCGAGGATCGACACCGCGCGGGCCAGGCGGCCGGCGTGCGAGGGTAGGCGGTCGAGCCGGAGCACGATCGAGCGCCCCACGGTGCGGGCGCCGATCCGCTCCACGTGCGAGGCCGACGACGCGGCCGGCTCCACCTGCTCGTCGCGCAACGCGCCCACCAGCTCGCGCATCAGAAACGGCGTCCCGCCGGTGGCGTGCCGGCACGCGTCGACGAACGCCGGCTCGGGCTCCCGCCCCAGTCCCGCTTTGAGGAAGTCGGCGATCGCGACGGTGGTCAACGGCGCCAGGCGCAGGACCTCGGCCGCCGGATCGCTCGTCAGCGTCGCCAGCAGCCCGGCGTCGGCGCCCGACTCGCGTGGCCTGGCGGCGAGCAGCACGGTGGCGCTCAGCCCCTCAAGCCGCGGCAGCAGGAACGTGAGGAACCGCAACGAGGGCGAGTCGGCCCAGTGCGCGTCGTCGACGGCGATGCACACCGGCCCCGCCGCGGCCAGGTTGGCGCACAGCCAATACAGCCCGTGCAGGACCGCGAACGGCGGATCTGGCCCGACCGCGACCGCGCCCGAGTCCGAGGCGGCTCCTGGCAGCCCCAGCAGCTCGGCGGCGACCCCGGCGGCGCCCTCCAACAGGTCGGCCCGCTCGGCCGGAGCGGCGTTCGCCAGCGGGAGCTCGAGCAGCTGGCGGGCCACCCCGAAGGCGAATTCGCGCTCGAGCTGGGCGCCGCGGGAGCGCAGCATTCGCATCTCCGTCGACTCGGCGATCGCGCAGGCCGCGCGCAGCATCGCTGTCTTACCGATTCCCGCCGGTCCCTCGATCACCAGCATCCCGCCGCTGCCCTCGCGGCCGCGCGCCAGTGCCGACTCGATCACCGCCAGCTGCTCGCCGCGCTCCAGCAGGGCCGGCCGACCGCGCGGCGCGTCGCCGGGCCCCGGCGCGCCGGGCGGAGAGTCAGGAAGGTCCGGGAGCGACATCCGGTCCGCTCGGCGGCGGTGAGCGCGTCTCCGCGGGGGCAGGCGACGGCGCCGCCTCGCCGGTGCCGAGGATCGAGCCAAACGAGCGAACCCGGTCCGGATGCGTCGCCATCAGCCAGGCCAGGACGATGATGCCGGCGACGAGCCACCCCACCGCGATCCACGGCGACCAAGTGTTCGGCGCCGGCCCCGGCGACTTGAACGACTCATAGATCGTGTAGCCGCAGATCGCGATCGCACCCAGCGGCAGCAGCGCGTCGAACACCAGGTTGAACGCCGTGTCGCCCGACCGCGAACGCCAGAAGAAGATCATTCCGGCGAGCGCGATCAAGATGTACGCGCCGAGGATCGGGAACGTCGCAGTGGTGGCCATGAACCCGAAGTACTTGAACGGGTCGTTCCAGACGATCCGCCCGAGCACCACGACCAGCGCCAGCGTCAGCGCGAGCGCGGCCCCGATCGCCGCCCACGGCGTCCCCGAGCGCGGGTGCGTCCACGCGAACACGCGCGGCATCCCGCCCTCGCGGGCCATCGCGAACACCGTGCGCGCGGTCAGGGTGACTCCGGCCAGCGCGGCCACGAACGCTCCGACCGACACCGCCAGGTCGACGATGATCGCCAGCCAGGTGCCCGCGTAGCGCGACGCGAGCGCGTCGAGCGCGGCGGGGTTGGTGGCCCACTGATCGATGTGCGCGACCCCGAAGCCAACCGCCATCACCCAGGACAGGAACACGTAGTAGACGATCCCGACGCCGATCGCGATCAGGATCGCGCGCGGGATCACCCGCAGGGGATCGGCGGTCTCCTCGCCCAGCGACGCCGCCGCCTCAAACCCGATGAACCCGGTGAACGCGAGCACCACCGCCAGGAACAGGCCGTGGACGCTCGGCAGCCGCCCCGGGTCAAACGGCTTGAGCGTGACCCCGGCGTCGCCGCCCTTGGCGAGCACGATCACCAGCAGCAGCGTGATCGCGGCCACGCTGGCGACTCCGATCACCAGCTGCGTGCGGGTCGAGATCCTGATATCGCGCAGCGCGATCGCGGTCAGCAGCGCCATCAGGATCAGAAACCACCAGAACCAGCCGTCCGAGCCGAAGTGGATGCCGACGTGGGCGTCCATCACCTGATTGAGGAAGAAGCCCGAGATGATCATCACGAACGAGATCCCGGCCGCGAACCCGCCGGCGTATAGCCACCCGCCGATGAAACCGCCCTCGGCCCCCAGCCCCCGCGAGGTGTATGTGTACAGGCCGCCGGCGCTGGCCATCCGGCGGGTGAAGCGGACGATCACCGAGGCCAGGCACAGGCTCCCCGCACCGGCGACGATGTAGGCCCACGGCGCGGCGACGCCCGCGTCGGCCGCCACCAGGCTCGTGGCCAGCGAGCTGGCCAGGGCGAGCGACAGCAGCGCGAAAGACTGCGCGAAGGCATCGCCGAGACCGAGGACGCCGTGCTTCAGCTCCCCGCGTCGCTCTTGCTTATCGCTCGTCCGGATCACGTGCGCCGCCGCCGATCACTCAAACCGTAACCGACTGTCACCGCCACCGCCTAGAAAAGGGTTTACCCGCGGACCGCTACGGTGAGCCGGGTGCGGATCGCCGTGCTCGCCGATGTCCACGGGAACCTGCCGGCGCTGAAGACGGTCCTGGCCGAGCTCGACCGCGAGCCGGTTGACGCGATCGTGGTCGCCGGCGACGTCGTCGCCGGTCCTCTGGTGCGCGAGTCACTCGAGCTGTTGGCAGCTCGCTCGGAGCCGACCACCTGGATCAGCGGCAACAGCGAGCGCGAGGCGCTCGCCGCCTATGACGGCGAGCCCACCGCCGACGACGCGCCCGGGCGAGCGGCGGCGTGGAGCGCGCGGGCGCTCGACGATCGCTGGCGCGCGGAGATCGGCTCGTGGCCGATCAGCGCCGCGGTGGACGGGGTGCGGTTCTGACACGGGTCGCCGCGCCGAGACGACGAGATCCTCACCCGCGCAACGCCCGACGAGGTGCTCGCCGAGGCGCTGTCGGGGGTGAGCGAGCGGCTCGTCGTGGGCGGACACACCCACCAGCAGATCGTCCGAGGGCTCCCGGGCGGCCCGGCCTACGCCAACGCGGGCAGCATCGGCCTGCCCTACGAGGGACGTGCCGGGGCGTTCTGGATGACCGTCGACGGCGGTATCCCCGAGCCGCGCCAGAGCGCCTACGACCTCGATGCTGCGGTCGCGGAGCTCGCCGTGCCGGGGCTCGAGTTCGGCGACCAGCTCGACGGAACCGTGCTGGCCCCGTATGACCCCGAATGGGTGACCGCCTTGTTCGAGCACATGGCCGGCCGGGGCGAGCCGCCCGGCGATCCCCGCCGCGCCGCCCCGGGCTGATCGCTCAGCGCGCGGCGAGCGCCATCGCGCGCAAGCCGAGCGCCACCAGCGGCCGCAACGGCACCGGGACCACCGCGAGCCGGAACACGTCGCCGTAGGTGGTCACCGCCTTCGCCATTGCCGGGCCCGACGGGCGCTTGGTGCCGCCCTCGCTGAGCCGGTCGACCGTGGCGAACCACTGCGCCGTGCGCAGGCCCGGCCGTGTGCGCCACACGGCGGTCGCTGTCTCGGTGCCGGCGTTGTACATCTTGTGGGGCGTGTTGCGCGGGATTCGCAGCGTGTCGCCGGGACCGAGCGTTCGCTCGTTGCCGTCGATCACGGCGGTCAGCGTCCCCGTCCGGACCTCGAACTCCTCGTCCTGGGAAGGGTGGTAGTGAGCCGGCGGAGGCGACCCGCCGGGAGTCCACGTCCCCTCGACCTCGAGCTCGTCGATCATGTCGCGCACGATCTGCAGGGTCTCGTGCTCACCCAGATGAAGTAACTGTGCACTCATGCGTCTGAGTTGTACGCCTCGGCGAGCTCGCGCGCGAATGCCGCACGCAACAGCTGCGTGTCCACCCCAACGGTGACCAGCTTGAAGCCCTCCTGGACGCGGCCGCGCGCGGCGGCGCCGGCGCGGCAGTGCATGCCGGCGATCAGCCCGTGCGCCTCACACGCCCTGCGCACCCGCCCGATCGCCTCCTCGAGCTCGTCGCCGCCCTCGCCGGGCATGTGCCCGAGCGCGAGCGCCAGGTCCGACGGCCCGATATAGAGGCCGTCGAGCCCCGGGGTCGAGGCGATCTCGTCGAGCCGGTCGAGCCCGTCGCGGGTCTCGATCATCGCGAAGCACATCGCCGACGCGGCGAGCTCGGTCGGGGACGAGCCGACGATCAGGCCGGCCCGTACCGGGCCGTAGGATCGGTCGCCGTGGGGCGGGTACTTGCACGCCCGCACCGCGCGAAGCGCCTCGTCGCCGCTGCCCACCAGCGGCACGATCACACCGCGCGCGCCGAGGTCCAGCGCACGCATGATCATCCAGGGCTCGGTCCACGCGATCCGGGCCATCGGAATCGCCCCTCCGGCCATCGTCGCCTGGAACATCGACACCATCGCGCGCTCGTCGCTCATCCCATGTTGGAGGTCAACGCAGACGTAGTCGTAACCGGCGGACGCCGCCAGCTCGGCGGCGAGCGAGCTGTCGATCCCCGCCCACATCCCGAACGCCGGCTCGCCGGCGTCCCACTTCGCCCGGAGGCTCCCGGCCTCGGCCATCGCGGTCACCTCCTGGTGTCCCTAGCGGACGACCACTAGTACAAGCCCTCGCGACGCGCGTAGCGCTGCTTGCGTTCGCGGTCGTACTCCTCGGCGTCGAACTCCGGGTCGGTCAGCGATCGCAGGATCTTGCCCGAGCTGGGCAGCTCGGAGCGGTCGATGTGGCGCTCGGGGTTCCACAGCTCCGAGCGGATCAGAGCCTTAGGGCACTGGGTGTAGGCCTCTTCGATCGAAACCAGGATGCCCAGCCGGGGCGGCTTGCCCTCGACCGCGCAGGGCGCGAGCAGCTCGGAATCGTCGGTGATCACGCCCCGCCCGTTGACTCGGAACGTGTCGCCGACGCCGGGGATCAGGAACAGCAGCGCGATCCGCGGGTCCGCGAGCAGGTTGGTGAGCGTGTCGGCGAGCCGGTTGCCCGGGCGTTCAGGCAGCACCAGCGTGCGCTCGTCGAGGATCTGCACGAACCCGGCCGGGTCGCCGCGCGGGGACACGTCAAGGCCCCCGTCGGGGCTCGCCGTGGCCACGCACAGGAACGGGGAGCGCTCGATGAACTGCCTGGTCAGCCCGTTGAGCCGATCGGCGATCTTCGCCACGATCAGCTCGGCCGGCGAACCGATGATCTCGCGCAGCTCGGCCTTGGAGGTGATCGTGCGAATGCTGTCGACGCTCACCGAGCCGAGACTACAGGGGACCGCCGCGGTCAGCGGTCAGCCGAAGGTCTGTGCCGCAAGCGAGCTAGTGTCCCGTTTGGAAAGTTCGCGTGCATTCGAGGCACCCCTGGCGGCGCTTGGCTTCGTCCCGCCACCGGCTTCGCCTGCGGCGCCGGCCTCGCGTAGCTCCGCTACGCCACGGCTCCTGCGTCCTCGCCAAGCATCCACCAGTGGCACCTCTCGGTGCCCACCAACTTTCCAAACGCGACACTAGGCGGCCCGGCGGAGCTCACGCTTGCACCTCCCGCCCGTCGTCGCCCCAGCGCACGTGGAACGTGCCGTCCCGGTCGACGCGGCGATACGTGTGCGCGCCGAACAGGTCCCGCAACCCCTGGATCAGGCTGGCCGGCCCCCGCGCCCGCCGGTAGCCGTCGTAGTAGGCCAGCGAGGACGAGAACGCCGGAGTGGGGATCCCCAGCTCGGCGGCCCGGGCGACCACGCGGCGCCACGGATCCTGGGCCTCCTGCAGAGCATCGGCGAAGAACTCGGCCATCATCAGGTTGGCCAGGTCGGGCTGGCCGTCGTAGGCCTCGCGGATGCGGTCCAGGAAGCGCGCCCGGATGATGCAGCCGCCCCGCCAGATCGTGGCCATCGACCCGAGGTCGACGTTCCAGCCTTCGTCGTTGGAGGCCGACGCCATCTGCGCGAACCCTTGGGCGTAGGAGACGATCTTCGACGCATACAGCGCGTGCTCCAGGTCCTGCGCCAGCTGGTCGCCGTCCGACGCCTTGGCGCTCGGCCCGGCCAGCCGGTCGGCCGCGGCTTCGCGCTCGGACTTGAGCGCGCTCAGCGCCCGCGCGAACACGGCTTCGGTGATCCCGGTGAGCGGGACACCCAGCTCAAGCGCGTTCTGCGCGGTCCAGCGGCCGGTGCCCTTCTGCTCGGCGGCGTCGAGGATCACGTCGACCAGTGGCTGGCCGGTCGCATCATCGGTCTTGGCCAGCACGCGCGCCGAGATCTCGATCAAGAACGACTCGAGCTCTGACTCGTTCCACTTGCGGAAGTGCTCGGCGATCTCCGGGACCTCGAGCCCGACGCCGTTTCGCAGCAGGTCGTAGCTCTCGGCGATCAGCTGCATGTCGGCGTATTCGATGCCGTTGTGGACCATCTTCACGTAATGACCGGCGCCGTCCGGCCCGACGTAGGTGCAGCAAGGAGTCCCGTCGACCTGCGCCGCGATCGCCTCGAAGATCGGCTTGACCGACTCGTCGTAGGGCTCGCGGTCGCCGCCCGGCATGATGCTCGGGCCGTTGAGCGCGCCCTCCTCGCCGCCGGACACGCCGGTGCCGAGGAAGTTGACGCCGCTCTCTGCGACCGCGTCGTGGCGGCGCTGGGTATCGCGGAAGTTGGCGTTGCCCCCGTCGATCAGCACGTCGCCGGCGTCGAGGTGCGGGACGATCTCGTCGATCACGGCGTCGGTCGCGGGGCCGGCCTGCACCATGCTCATCAGCACGCGCGGGCGCTCCAGCGCGCCGATCCACTCCTCGGTCGACGCGTAGCCGGCCAGCGGCCCCTCCGAGCCGTGCTCCTCCATGAACTTCTTCATGCGGCTGGTGGTCCGGTTGTGGACTGCGACCGGGATGTCGTGGTGCGCGACGTTGCGAGCCAGGTTCGCGCCCATCGTCGCCAGGCCGGTTAGGCCGAGGTGGGGATTCGAGGTCATGGCCGGAATCTAGTGATTGCGTGCGAGTCGCAGCCGAGCCCGGGGTAAGCTGCCCGGGCGCCCGGCCCACGGCAGGGACTAAATCGGGTAGCCGAACGCCGATCGACACTCAGGAGGGCTACTGGTTATGCAGATGGGAATGGTTGGACTCGGGAGGATGGGCGCCAACATGGTCCGGCGCCTGATGCGTGACGGCCACGAATGCGTGGTCTACGACGTGCGGCCGGCCTCGGTGTCCGAGCTCGAGCAGGAGGGCGCCGCGGGCTCTGACTCGATCGAGGCGTTCGTGCAGAAGCTCACGCCGCCACGCGCGGTGTGGGTGATGGTCCCCGCCGCGTTCACCGACGACACCCTGAATCAGTTGGCCAAGCTGATGGACAAGGGCGACGTCCTGATCGACGGTGGCAACAGCTACTACCGCGACGACATCGACCGCGCCGACCGGTTCGAGCCGCAGGGCATCCACTACCTCGACGTCGGCACCAGCGGCGGCGTGTACGGGCTCGAGCGCGGCTACTGCCTAATGATCGGCGGCACCGATGAGGCCGTGAAGATGCTCGACCCGGTCTTCCGTTCGCTGGCCCCCGGCCTCGGGACCGCCGAGCGTACGCCCGGGCGCACCGGCGACCCGGTCCCGGAGGAGCTCGGCTACCTGCACTGCGGCCCGGCCGGCGCCGGCCACTTCGTGAAGATGGTCCACAACGGGATCGAGTACGGAATCATGGCTGCGTACTCCGAGGGACTGAACGTGCTCAAGCACGCCGACATCGGCACCAAGTCCCAGGAGAAGGACGCCGAGACCGCCCCGGTCCGCGACGCCCAGCGCTTCTACTCCTATGACTTCGACATGCCGGCGGTGGCCGAGGTGTGGCGCCGAGGCAGCGTGATCGCGTCCTGGCTGCTGGACCTGACCGCGACCGCGCTGGTCGAGTCCCCCGACCTGGCCGACTTCAGCGGACGCGTGTCGGACTCCGGCGAGGGTCGCTGGACGCTGGCGGCAGCGATCGACGAGAGCGTCCCCGCGAACGTGCTCAGCGCGGCGCTGTTCAGCCGCTTCAGCTCGCGCGGCGAGGCCGAGTTCGGCGACAAGCTGCTGTCGGCGATGCGCAAGCAGTTCGGCGGCCACGCGGAGAAGCCCTCAGCCGGGGTGTGACGCCGGGACGGCTGACCCGGGCGTGCCGTTCTCGGTGCACACGGCCGAGGACGAGCCGCTGGATCTCTCGGCCGACGGCGCGTCGCGGCCCGCGAGCGCCTTCGCGCTCACCGATGACGAGCTCGACGGCTATGTGGCGCTCGACTTCGGCGCGTTCGACGCGTGGTACGAGGAGGATGAGCTTAACGTGTCACACCCCCGCGACCCGTTTCACCGGATCGAGGTCGTGCACAGCTGCACGGCGTGCGCGTACAAGGGCCAGGCTTCGTACCTGTCACTGCCCACGTGCCCGACATCGCGTCGACGTACACCGACCCGCTGCGGGAGGCGGCCGAGGTGAAGGACCGGATCGCGTTCTTCAACGAGCACGTCGACCCGGTGATCGACGGCCGCCCGATCGACCGGCCGATCACGCCCTGGTCCAAGCGCTAGTGATCGGTGCCCGCGCGAACACGGGCACCGAGCCACTGCGTCAACCAGTCGTGATCGCCATCCCCTTCGGGGTGACCAACCACCACTTGGCGCCGAACCCATTATTGCCCTGGCCCGCGATCGTGCCGGAGTGAGTGTCACCGACGAAGTAGTACAGCGGGTGGCCCTGGTAGGTCACCTGCTTGGTGCCGTTGGACCGGCTGATCGTGCCCAGATCGCTGGACACGGCGCCGCCGGAGGCAGTCGGCATCGACTTGACGGTCACCGGCGGCCACGCCTGGGCGCACGCGCCCGAGCAGACCGACTTGTCGTGACTGTCGGCGACCCAGAGGTAAATCGCTTTACCGGACGCGCCGGTCAGGTACGTACCGTCCGGACCCTTGGCGGTCCTGATCGCGACCGCCGAGCCGCTCGGTGCACTCGATGTGTTCGAGGCGCTGGATCCGCCATATCCGTTCGACGACGACACCGGGGTCGCCGCCGAGCCGGCGCTCGAGCTCGAGCTCGAACTGCTGCCACACGCGGCGACCGTCAAGGCGACAGCCGCCACCGCTGCGATCCCGCCCACGCGGAACCGCAAACTCTTCCACCTGTTCATAGTTGCTCCTGCGTTGAAGTTCACTCACCGTCGACAACTCAGACGGTCATGAACAGAGACCCCGCACGACCCCGGATCCTTCCCGTGACAGTCAGGAGTGGGCGCCGGCCTCGATCGCGGCCCGGACCTCGTCGAGCCGGGGCTGGCGCCCGAACCCGGTGAGCACCCAGGTCGCCCCGGCCCGCGCCCACGGCTGTGGGTCCTCGCCTGCCGCGATCTCGACGACCAGATCGAACTCGTTGGCTCCGGCGGGCGCGCCGGCGCCCTCCCGCAGCTGGCGGACCTCTTGCCCCAGCATTCCGAGCTCGTCGGGCCCGGGCAGTTCGATCGGGAACAACCCGTCCCAGCGCGCGGCGCGCCGCAGCGGCCGCCGACTCGGCCAGCGCGACGCGACCCAGATCGGGATTCGCGGGCGCTGCACCGGGACCGGCTCGAACTCGCCGCCCCACAGCTCGCCGAGCCTGGTCAGGCCGTGGTCGAGCAGCTTGGCGCGCTCGCGCGGCTCGACCACCTCGCCGAACGGAGCCAGCTCACCGGTGGTGTCGCTGCCGAGCCCGACCCCGAGCGTCAGCCGCCCGGCGCTGAGGCGGTCCAGGGTCACGGTCTCGCGGGCGAGCTTCTGCACGCGTCGGCGTGACAGCGGCGTGACCATCGTCCCCAGGCGCAGCTCGCTGGTCGAGCAGGCGATCGCGCTCAGTGCCACCCACGGATCGGAGATCGCGCGCACCGGCGGGCGGTAGGCGACGTGGTCCCACAGGAACACGCCGTCCCAGCCCGCCGCCTCGGCGCGGGCGCCAAGGTCGGCCAGCAGCCGGGGGTCGACCAGCTCGTCGAACGGCGCCAGGAACAGGCCGCGCTTCATCGCCGCGCGACACTAGTGGATCCGGCAGCGGGATACACGATCCGCGAGCGGGAGACCGCCACAATGAACCCAGCCTCAACCTCGATCGGAGCGACCCATGCCGCAGTGCACCCATCTCGACCACGTCCACGTCACCCAGCTGCCCGAGTCCGTCGACGGCTGCCAGGAGTGTCTCGCCACCGGCGGCAAGTGGCTGCACCTGCGGATCTGCCTCGAGTGCGGCCACGTCGGGTGCTGTGACGACTCCCCCAACCGGCACGCCACCGCCCACGCCACCGAAGACTCGCATCCGATCATCCGCTCGCTCGAGCCGGGCGAGGAGTGGTCGTGGTGCTACCTGGACCAGGTCGCGATGCTGATCGAGGGGGTCGAGGGGCGCACCCGGATCCCCCCGTCCCCCTTGCTGTCCTAGTGTCCCGTTTGGGAAGATCGCGCGCATTCGAGGCGGTGGTCTCATCCGGTCGACGCAACGGGATCGTGTTTTGCGTTGACTGATGGGAGGCCAGGGCGTCGAGGAGAGCGGGACGGTGGCGGTCGTATCGGTGGAGAGCCCGTTGGAGCGTGACGGGGGTGGCTGCGCGGGTCGGTGCCGGGGGGGGATCGGGTTGCGGAGATGGTGGCGGCGTTGGGGTCGTCGAAGTTGACGGTGTCTGGTGGTGAGCGTCGGTTGTCGTAGGGTGAGCTGATCTGCCGCGGATCGCGGCGGGGGTGTCGGGGTGGGCGATCGCGCGGGCGTTGGGGCGGTCGGCGTCGACGGTGTGCCGCGAGCTCGGGGTGGGTGGGGGTCGGGAGCGCGATCGCGACGGGGCGGGACGTTTAGACGAAGCAGGGCTCCGCTTAAACATCCAGCATCTGCGCGCTGGCGGCGCGGCGGCGCGCGCGACGGGCGCTGGCGCGTCCCGAGCCGGCGAAGCTGTCGGGGTGTCCGCGGTTGTTAGCGGCGGTCGAGGCGGGGCAGTTGACCGCTGAGCTGCGCACGGTCAGACCAAGCGTCGCGTGGGTGGCCGCCCGTGCACGACCGAGCAAGCCTGGATCAGATCGCCGCTCAGCTCAACGGCCGGCCACGGGAAACGCTGGGGTGGATGAACCCCGCCGAGAAGCTGACCGAACTGCTCACCGCAATCCGATGAACCACCGACCCGTTCGCGCGCACCACTACCACCCCTCCCGGGGTCGTCTGCGCTCGACAGATCACGCCAAGCTCGCACACAACAACCTCACAACCACGCACAACCGCCAGACTCGACGGGTTGCACTGACTGCCTGAGGCCGCCGGCACCCCTGCCGGCGGCGGGCTTCGTCCTCGTCGCCTCGCGTAGCTCCGCTACGCCACGGCTCCTGCGTCCGCGCCAAGCATCCACCAGTGGCACCTCTCGGTGCCCACCAACTTCCCAAACGCGACACTAGTCGGCCAGCGCGCCGACAGCGGTGGGGAGCGGCTGGGCCTCCCGGGCTGCCTCGGGCATCAGCAACACGGCGCCGATCAGGAAGCAGACGCCGCCCGCGGCGGTCCCGCCGTTGGCGATCCGAGCGCTGACCTCGAGCCCGCTGGCCGGCTCCGCCAGCGACGCCACTGCGGCGATCCCGAACGCGACCGACCCGAGCAGGTTGATCGCGACGATCCACCACTCAAGCGACCGGCGGCGCCAGCACCACCAGCGGTGGCAGACCTCGGCGAACGCCAGCAGGCTGGCGATCAGGAACGCGGCCGACCCGAACGCGTCCGGCGCCCACACGCGGTTGTTGACCTGATGGGTGCTGAGATTGTGGTTGAGCGCGGCGAACGTGCTGATGTTGAACAGCACCGTCCCGACGAGCTGCACCAGCGCCGCCAGCCAGTCGATCCGGCCTGGCTCCCACGACGCCGGCCGCCATCGCCGGCGCCCCGGATCGACGTCGTGCGCGACGTTCGCCGCCTCGGCGTATTGGAGGTACGCGGCGCTGGTGAAGAACAGCGAGCCGACGAAGAACGTGATCCCGATCCCCGTGTGCGAGCTGCCCTCCAGCTGCGACGCCACGCCGCCGTACACGAAGCACAGCGATCCGATCGAGAACAGGATCGCCATCCACCAGCCGCGGGTGCGCGGTCGCCACCAGATCGGCTGCGAGCCACTGGGATCCGGAGCGCGCTTGCGGTGAGCCCGCGAGTTCCACTGGACCTCGGTGCCGTCGGGCCCGCGGAACACCTCGCGGGTGACGAACGGCCCCGGCCCGTCCGCGGAGACCCGCGTCCACCCCTCGGGCAGCTTCAGATAGCCGCGCACGCGCGGACAGTAGCCGCTGCCCCGGCAGGCCGGGCTCAGGTTGGGCCCGCGAGCAGCTTGTCCGGGGTGATCGGCAGCTCGCGGATCCGGCGGCCGCTGGCATGGAACACCGCGTCGGCGACGGCTGCGTCCACCCCGGTGGCGCCGAGCTCGCCGATGCCCTTGCCGCCGATCGGGCTGGCGTGTTCGTCGACCTCGTCGATGAAGCCGACGTCGACGTCGGACGGGATGTCCGCGTTGACCGGCACCGCCACGCCGGCGAGGTTCTGGGAGATCCAGCGCCCCAGGTGGCGGTCATGGTGGCTGGCCTCGAGCGTGGCCTTGCCCCACCCCCACACGATCCCGCCGACCATCTGCGCGCGGGCGGTGCGCGGGTTGACGACGCGGCCGACGCTGTAGCGCCCGACCACGCGCCGCAGCCTGACCAGCCCCAGCTCGGGGTCCACCCCGACCTCGACGAACACCGCGCCGAACGTGCGCAGCGCGTAGGGGATGTCGTCGTCGGGCTGGAAGTGCCCGCTGCCGACGAGCTGCTCGATCCCGGCGGCGCTCATCGCCGCCGACAGCGCCCCCACTCCGGGCGCCTCGCCGAGCTCCTCGCCGGACCGCTCGCGGAGCTTCTCCAGCGCGTCGTGGGCGGCCGCCATCACCGCCGCGCCGACGCCCATCGTCGACGACGACCCGAACGTGGGGCCCGCTTGGGGCAGGATCGTGTCGCCCATCGCGCAGCTGACCATCCCCGGCTCGAGCCCGAGCACCCCAGCGACGAGCTGGGGGAAGATCGTCAGCGTGCCGGTGCCGATGTCCTGAAAGCCCGCCTCGATCACCGCGGTGCCGTCGGCGTGGAGGCGTACGTTGGCGTCCGACGGGTTGCGGAAGCAGCCCATCGCGCAGTCGGCCATCCCCTGCCCCACCAGCCAGTCGCCGTCGCGCTCGGGCTCGCTCGGCCGCCCGCGCCAGCCGAACGCGCGGGCGCCGTCCTCGTAGCACTCGCGCAGCTTCTTGGACGACCACGGCTGCCCGGTCACCGGGTGGCTGTCGGCGTAGTTGGCGAGCCGTAGCTGAAGCGGGTCGATCCCGAGGCGGTCCGCCAGCTCGTTCATCGCGCTCCCCAGCGCCCACAGGCCGCAGCCCTCGACGGGCGCGCGCATCGGGTTGGGCAGGTTCACGTTGGCTCGTTGGACGCGCTGCGTCAGGCGGATCGCCGGCGAGGCGTACGTTGTCCGCGACGCCTCGGTGGCGAACTCGACGAAGTCGTCGCTGACCGAGGTGACGTTGATCGACTCGTGATCGATCGCGGTCAGACGCCCGTCAGCGCGGGCCCCGAGCGCCACGGTCTGCACGAGCTGGGGCTGGTAGGCGATCACGCTGTACATCTGGGCCCGGGTGAGCACGATCCGCACGGGGCGCCGCACGATCCGAGCGGCGACCGGCGCGATGATCTGGTGGGGCCACACGAATCCCTTGCCGCCGAAGCCGCCGCCGGTGTGCGGCGAGCGAACGCGGATCTGCTCCGGCGCCAGCTCGAGCACCGCCGCCAGCACTGTGCGCACGCCGTAGACCCACTGGGTGGCGTCGATCACGGTCAGCTTGTCGCCGTCCCATTCGGCGAGCGTGGCCGAGGGCTCCATCGGGTTGTGATGTCGGGAGGGCTGGACATAGGTCTCGCGCTGGCTGACGTCGGCCGTGGCGAGGGCGCCGTCGACGTCGCCGTGCTCGAAGTCGACGTCCGCGAACAGATAGCCGCTCTTCCTGGGCACAGCCGCGTCGGAGCGGTCGCCGCCAGGGTGCGGGACGAACCCGGCCTCGGCCACGTCGGGCTTCACGAGCGTGGCGGCATGCTCGGCGTCCTCGAGCGTGTCGGCCAGGACCAGCGCGATCGGCTCGCCCTGATGGCGGATCTCGTCGTCCTGCAGCGGGATCCGCGTGGAGGACGCGGGCGGCATCGGCGGTGAGACCAGCCGCGGCAGGTCGGCCTGGGTGAGCACGCGAGCGACACCGGCCAGCGCCTCCGCCTCCTCGGCATCGATCCCCCGCAGGCGGCCGGCCGCGACCGGAGCGCCGACGAACACGCCGTAGAGCATCCCGTCGGGGCGGTTGTCGGCCGTGTAGCGCGCCGCGCCCGTCACCTTGAGCGGGCCATCCTGGCGAGGCAGCGATTGGCCAAGCGCGGGGCTGCTGGCGCTCACCGGGACTCCCCCGCGGCCATCCGCAGCGCTCTGCGGGCGGCGCCGACAGCGAGCCTCGCCTTGTAGGCGCTGTCGCCGAACGCGCGTGCGTCCGCCAGCGCCCGCTCGAACACATCGCGAACTGCGGCGTCGCCTGGCTGCAGGCCGACCAGCTGCGGCTCCGCGTCGTGCAGGCGCCACGGGCGCAGCGCCACCGATCCGAGCGCGACCCGCGCGGCGGCGATCGCGCCGTCGCCGTCCAGCTCGACGGTGGCGGCGACCGACACCAGCGCGTACTCGTAGGAGGCCCGCTCGCGCACCTTCAGGTAGGCGGAGCGGCGAGCCGGGGCCGAGATCTCGATCGCCTCGATCAGCTCTCCGGGCTCGAGCACGGTGTCGGCGTCCAGGCGCTCCCCCGGCAGCACGTACAGCTCGCCGATCGGGACCCGCCGCCCGCCGTCGGTAGTGCGGGTCACGACCTCGGCGTCGACCGCGGCGAACGCCACCGCCGGATCCGCCGGGTGGGTGGCGCCGCAGTCCTCGGTCCAGCCGAACAGCGCGTGACGGTCGCTGCGGCCGTGCAGCGCGCTGCACCCCGAGCCGGGCACCCGGCGGTTGCACGGCACCGGCTCCTCGGCCCGGAAGTAGGGACAGCGCGTCTTCTGCAGGAGGTTGCCGCCGATCGTCGCCAGGTTGCGCAACTGGGCCGACGCGGCCCGATGGATCGCCTCGCTGAGCAGCGGCCAGCCTGCGGCCACGCGCGGATCGGCCGCGACGTCGTTCAAACGCGCGGTGGCGCCGATCCGCAACCCGCCTCCGGGGAGCTGCTCGATCCGATCCAGACCCTCGATGCGGCTGATGTCGACGACCCGTCCGGGGCGCTCGACACCGAGCCGCATCCAGTTCAGCAGCTCGGTGCCGCCGGCCAGCACCGCGGTGTCGGGCTCGGCCGCCGCTCGGGTGGCGTCGTCGACGCTGGCGGCGCGAGCGTAGGCGAGCGGGCGCATCAGCCGAGGTCCCCGAGCTCGGCAGCAGCCGACTGCACCGCCGCGACGATCTGGGGATAGGAGCTGCAGCGGCAGATGTTGCCGCTCATCCACTCGCGGATCTCATCGGGGTCCGAAGCGTGACCCTCGCGGATGCACGCGACCGCGGAGATCACCTGGCCGGGCGTGCAGAACCCGCACTGGAACGCGTCGTGGTCGATGAACGCGCGCTGCACCGGATGCAGCGCGTCCGGCTCGCCCAATCCCTCCACGGTCGTCACCTCGCGGCCGTCGGCCGCCGCCGCGAGCACCATGCAGCCGTTCACCCGGCGGCCGTCGAGCAGGACCGTGCACGCCCCGCATTCGCCGCGGTTGCAGCCCTTCTTGGCGCCGGTCAGGTCGAGGTGCTCGCGCAACAGGTCCAGCAGCGTCGTGCGCGCATCGATGTTGGTCAGCTCGTGGTCGGTGCCGTTCACGGTCAGCCGCAGGGTCAGTCGCTCAGCGAACACGTCCCCAAAACTGCCACGTCTGGGCTAGGCGCGTCTTGAACAAAATTGACCCGCCGCACGCGGCAGCACCTGGCGCACGTATGCGGCCGGGGTGACGCCGCAGGTCCGCAGGAACCAGCGCGTCATGTGCGCCTGATCGGAGAAGCCGACCTCGACCGCGACGTCCGCAGGCGCCGCGCCGTCGGCAAGCAGCTCGCGTGCGCGATTGACCCGCAGCATCACCACGTAGGCGTGCGGCGTGGTGCCGAGCGCGTCGCGGAACTGGCGGACCAGCGAGAACTTGTTCAGGCCCGCGGCGCCCGCGAGCGTGTCGAGATCCAGGCGCGAGGCGAACGCCGCGTGCATCAGCTCGCGGGCGCGCCCGACGGCGCGCGGTGTCCCGGCGCCCGCCGCGAGCTCGAAGCCGCCGAGCTGCTCGATCCGGGTCAGCAGCTGCGTGAGGCGCTCCTGCACCAGCAGCGCGGAATCGGCCGCCAGCAGCATCTGGGCCTGGAGGTCGAGGTCGGGCATGCCCCGGCCGGCGAAGCGCATGCCGCTGCCGGCGACCGGCGCGTCGGCGAAGAAGCCAGTGGGGATGTCGATCGACACGAACCCGGCGACCTCCGTGGTGCACTCCCACACGCATCCGGGCAGGCGCACGCACAGCGCGTCAGCGGGATAGGGGAGCTCGCGGCCGTCGACCCGGACGATGTGCGCCGGCCCGGACTTCAGGCACAGGCCGAGAGTCTCCGAGAGCCGCGGCGGGAACCGCCGCCGCTCGGGCCCGGCGAACATCACTTCGATGCCCGAGGAGACGCTCGGACGGACGATCTCCGCACTCGCCAGCGCCACCGACTCGCTCATCTGATCCAGCCTAGTCCGCGCCCAGAGGACCGCTGGCCCGCCGGTCAGATCGCTCGCAGCACGCGGGCCCGGTCGTACATCGCGCGCCGGGCCAGGGCCGACTCCGGGGCGTAGCGCTCGTACCCGTGTGGCGCGCCAGGGTGCAGGTGGAACTCGACGGGCACGCCGGCCGCGGCGAGCCGCTGCGCGTAGGCGAGAGCCTCGTCGCGGAAGATGTCCAGATCGCCGACCTCGATGTAGGCCGACGCGAGGCCGCGGAAGTCTGTCAGCCGCGCGGGCGCGGCCATCGGCGACACCGCGTCGGTGCCGCGGGCGTCGCCCAGCAGCGCCGTCCAGCAGGTGAAGCTCATGTCGTAGTCCCAGGTCAGCAACCCCTCGCGCTCCTCATCGGGGGTCATGTTGCGGTCGTCGAGCATCGGATAGATCAGCACCTGCCGCGCCAGCTCGATGCCCTTGTCGCGGGCCCGGATCGCCACGCTGGCGGCGATGCCCCCGCCGGCGCTCTCGCCCATCACCGCCACCCGGGTCGGGTCCACTCCCAGCTCGGACGCGTGCCCGAGCAGCCACCGCAGGCCGGCGAACGCGTCGTCCGCCGGCGTCGTGCCGGTGACCTCCGGAGCGAGCCGGTATCCGACCGACAGGAACGGCACCCCGGTGACGTGCGCGTAGCGGCTGACCATCGGGTCATACACGTCGAGGTCTCCGGCGATCATCCCGCCGCCGTGAGCGAACAGCACGGCCGAGCCGGGGGCAGACTCGTGCCGCGCGTACCAGCGCAGTCGGATCCGGGCTCCGTCGGGCGAGACCGTCTCGAAGTCGCGGAGCTCGACGTCGGGGAGCCCCTCGCGCTCGAGCTCGGCCAGCCACCGCATGTTCGCCTCCGAGATCTCCCGCAGCGCGCGCCAGTCCCCGCGGGCCGCGACCGGATCGCCGGCGGTCCGCTCGGCCATCTCGGCCAGCACCGGCGCCAGCTCCGGATCGACGGCGTAGCCGGCGGGGCTCACGCCTCAGTCAATCCGAACACCTTCTCGGCGTTCTCCGAGGACAATGCCGCCTGCTCGTCAGGGCTCATCCCGGAGATGATCTCAGCGTAGGCGTCGACGAGGATCGAATGTTGGCGTTCGATGACGGCCCCTCGCCACGGCGCAGGCAACGTCATACGCGGCCGCGGCGCTCATCGCATGTGACGAACCGTCCGGGAAGTTCGTTCCCCCCGGCGCCCCTGGCTCACCGCGGGGAACAAAGTTCCCGCTCACCGGGAAGTTCGTTCCGCTCGACGAGCGCTCGGCGCCGAGGGGAACGAAGTTCTCGGCGGGACACTAGGAGCGCCGGGGCGGGAACTCGCCGGCCGCCCACGTGGCGTCCAGCTCCGGGCGCCGATAGCTGCGGCCGTTGATCAGCCGGTAGTCGCGAGTGCGGATGTCGATCGGCAGCTGGCGCTCGATCGGAAACCAGTCGTTGTGCTGGCCGATCAGCTCGTTGAGGCCCGCGTCGAAGTGCCACCCGGCCAGTCGCTCGGTCCACGCCGCGGCGAACGCGTCGTCGTCGTCCGGGTACTCGCGCGCCAACTGCTGGTATGCGGCGGCCAGCTCGCGGCGCGTGCGGGCCACGCCGCGGTCGATCTCGCTCAGGCGCAGCGACCACCGGGGCGGATCGGCCGCCCGTAGGTAGTTCTCGAGCACCTCCGGCGAGTTCAATGACCTCCGGCTACCGGCGGACATGACGGGCATTTTAAGCAGGCGCTGCCCGCCCGGCGGAGCTCGACCCGACCGGGCGAGATGGTTGATCCGCGGCCGCGTGGGGGCCGGGAATCGGGCCCCACCCACCCATAGATCGTCGGCGTCGACGGTTGGATCGCGGCCGAGCGCGGCGCCCGACGCTCAGGCGGCGTTGGCGGCGGGCGGGGCGGTGTGCTCGGCCAGGAAGTGCTCCCAGGTCGCGGCGCCGGTCACCTGCTCGGGGTCGTTCACGAGCAGGCTACCCGCGCGGATCGGTCCCAGCTTGGGCATCCACACCTGCACGACCGGCCGGTGGCGCCCGGTGGCGCACAGGTACGAGCGGAACAGATCCGCCATCGTCGACTGGTCGGGGCCGGCCAGGTCGGGCACCAGGCCCGCCGGCGCTGACAGCGCGAGCTCGACGAGCCGGTCGGCGACCTCGCCGGAATCGACCGGCTGCACCCGAAAGCCCGCCGGTGCCGGCACCAGCGGGAGCTTGCCCGCGGCCTTGGCGCTCGTCAGCACCAGGTCGTAGAACTGCGCGGCCCGGAGCGTGGTCCACGGCAGCCCCGACTCCGCGATCGCCGTCTCGGCGGCGAGCTTGGCGCGGAAGTAGCCGATGTCGACGCGGTCGGCGCCGATCACCGAGACGAACACCACGTGCGGGGCCCGCGCGAGCCGCATCGCGGCGTGGACGAGGTTGAGTGCGGCGACGTCGTCGCCCTTGCGACCGCCCGCGCAGTGGATGACCGTGCCGACGCGCTCGAGCGCCGCGTCGATCCCCTGTCCCTTGACCAGGTCCCCGGTCACGAACTGCACGCCGGGCTCGGCTGCGTGGGGTCGGCGGCTCAGGACCCGCACCTCGCGGCCGGCCTCGCGTAGGCGCGCCACCACCAGCCTGCCCAGCGTGCCGGTGCCGCCGGTGACCAGGATCGGGCCTTCTGGACTGTGCGCGGCCTCGTTTGCGGTGCTCATCATGCCTGCCTCCACGTCGTTTCTTGTCACATTTGTGCCGGCTCGCCGGTCTAGTGCCTATGACCGATCAAAAGGCGGCGATGTGACCGCGCGCAACCGTGCGGTCGCGCCGCCCGAGCAAGGAGACACGAGCCATGTCCGAGCAACCGGAACGGCACTCACTTCTCGATCTGCTCGACGGGGCGGGCTCCGGCCTGGTGGGGATCGGGCTGATCGGGATGACGGCATTCCCGCTGGCACTGCCGTTCATCCTGCTGCTGGCGATCGTGGCGATCCCGGCGCTCGTCGGCGGCTTGGCCGTGAGCGTGTTCGTCGTCCCGGCGGCGCTGTTGTGGCGGCGCCTGGCGCGCCGCCGGGCGCAGACGGCGCACACCAACGAGTACGAGGAGGTACCTGAGCGATGGACCAGGGCAACTGGTTGGCACCGCGCTTCGAGCAGCATCGACCCCGTCTGACGGCGCTCGCCTACCGGATGCTCGGCTCCCGCGGCGAGGCCGACGACGCCGTCCAGGAGGCGTGGCTCAGGCTCAGCCGCTCGGACTCGGGCGCGATCGAGAACCTCGGGAGCTGGCTGACCACGGTCGTCTCCCGGGTGTGCCTGAACATGCTCCAGGCTCGCCGCGCGCACTCCGAGGTGCCGCTGCCGAGCGACGACGACGAGCCCGATCCGGTGGCCGACCATTCGCCGGAAGCGAACCCAGAGCACGAGGCGCTGCTCGCGGAGTCGGTGGGCCTGGCGCTGCTGATCGTGCTCGACGCGCTGACCCCGCCCGAGCGCGTGGCGTTCGTGCTGCACGACATGTTCGGCGTGCCGTTCGACGAGATCGCGCCGATCGTCGGCCGCAGCGAGCCGGCCACGCGCCAGCTGGCCAGCCGCGCTCGCCGTCGGGTGCGACGCCAGGACGCCGGCCACGAGGTCGGGCGGGTGCGTCAAGCCGAGCTGGTCGAGGCGTTCCTCGCCGCCGCTCGCGGCGGTGACTTCGACGGGCTGCTGGCGTTGCTCGACCCCGAGGTGGTGCTCCGCGCCGATCCCACCGCGGTGGCGATCGGCACCGAGCCGGAGACCCACGGGTCGGTCGCGGTCGCGCAGTTCTCGCGCTACGCCCGCGGCGCCACTCGGGCGCTGCTGGACGGCGACGCCGCGCTGGCGTGGATGACCGGCGAGCAGCTGCGGGTGGTGTACCGCTTCACCACCAGCGACGAGCGGATCACCGCGATCGAGCTGATCGCCGATCCGCAGCGGCTGAGCGAGCTGGATCTGGTGATCGCCAACGGATGACGGATCTCTCGTCCTCGCCCTCGGCGACGTCTCATACGCGGAGAGGCGCACCGCCCCGGTCGCCTCGAACTGTCAACCGTCGAAAGGCGACACATGTCGACCGACCCGCTCCGCGGCCGTCGGCGTCTTACGACCAACGTCCAATTGTGTTCGGGATGTGAACGCGGCTAGAACCTAGCGGAACATCAACCGACCCCAAGGAGGGTTCAATGATCAAGCGCCGTCGCAACGCATCAGGCAAGGTCCGCAAGGTGACCGTCGCCCGCCATGGTGGCCGTCATCGCGACTCCTCGTCGCGTTCGCGGTCCCAGTCGCGCTCCCGCCACTAGGGATCGCGAGCGTTCGCGTCAAATACGGGAGGCCCCGCTGTCGGCAGCGGGGCTTCCGTTCGTCTAAGTGCTCTGAGCTGAGCCGATGATCGACGCACCGAGGATCCGCGCCCTGGTCCGGGCGCGCGACAACGAGGCCGTCTGGGGTGATGGCCAGCGGCTGTCGCTGCGGGCGATCGCCGCGCGCTTCTGGCCGTACATGTGTCCGTACAAGCGGCGCGTGGCAGCGATCCTCGCGCTAGTGGTGATCGCGCCGCTGCTGGAGACGGCGATGATCTGGATGTACAAGCTCGCCGTCGACGAGGTGATCGCCCCGCACGATCTCGCCCGGCTGATCCCGGTCGGGGCGGCGCTGGCGCTGCTGACGATCTCTCAGAGCGTCGCCGTGTTCGCCGACGAGTACCTCGCCGCCTGGGTGTCAGAGCGCTTTCTGCTCGGCCTGCGCGCCGCGGTGTTCTCCCACTTGCACCGGCTGTCGCTGTCGTTCTTCGAGCGCCGCCGGCACGGCGACGTGATCGCGCGGCTGACCGGAGACGTGACCGCAATCGAGACGCTGATGCTGTCCGGGCTCGCCGACGGCCTCACCTACGCGCTGCGGATCGTCCTGTTCACCGGAGCGCTGTTCGTGCTGTCGTGGCAGCTGGCGTTGCTCGCGCTGGTCGTCAGCCCGCTGTTCTGGGTGGCCACGCGTCACTTCTCGCGCGAGATCAAGTCGGCCTCCCGCGAGCAGCGTCGCCGCATCGGGATGGTCAGCGCGGTGGTCGAGGAGAGCCTCGGCAACGCCGCGATCGTCCAGGCTTACTCGCGCGAGGCCGGTGAGCTCGAGCGACTGCTCCAACAGGGCGAGGGCGCCGTCGCGGCGGAGATCGACGCCGCCCGCCTGCGCGGGCTGTTCTCGCTGCTGACCGACTCGCTCGAGCTGGTCGGCGCGCTGTTGGTGCTCGGCCTCGGCACCTGGGAGCTGTCGGCCGGCCACATCTCGATCGGCGGGCTGGTCGCGTTCCTCGCCTACCTGAGCCAGCTGTACAGCCCGATCCGGCGGCTGGGCAAGCTGATCAACACGATGCACGCCGCGTCGGCCAGCGCCGAGCGGATCATCGAGTTGCTCGACGAGCAGCCGGCGGTGACCGACCCTCGGTCGCCGCGACCGTTGCCGCAGGCCCGCGGCCGGCTCGAATTCGACGCGGTCGACTTCACCTATCCGGTCACCGCGCGGGGGGCGCTGCACTCGCTGTCACTGTCGGTCGCCCCGGGCGAGACCGTCGGCATCGTGGGCGCCAGCGGCGCCGGCAAGTCGACGCTGGCCAAGCTCGCGTTGCGCTTCTACGACCCCGATCGCGGCGCCGTGGCAGTCGACGGGATCGACGTGCGGGAGCTGGCGCTCGAGACGCTGCGCCGTCAGCTCGCGCTCGTCCAACAGGAGACGCTGATCTTCGACGGCACGATCCACGAGAACATCGCGTTCGGCCGGGACGGTGCGACCGAAGCACAGGTGTTGGCCGCGGCGCGCGCCGCCGGCGCGCACGAGTTCATCGCCGACCTGCCCGACGGCTACCGGACGCTGGTCGGCCAGCGAGGGCGGCGGCTGTCGGGCGGACAGCGCCAGCGGATCGCGGTTGCGCGGGCGATGGTCCGCGACGCGCCGATCCTGGTCCTCGACGAGCCGACCACTGGGCTCGACGCGGCCTCGGCGCGGCAGATGCTCGAGCCGTTGCGGCGGCTGATGCGCGGGCGCACGGTGCTGATCATCTCGCACGACCTGGCTGCGATCCACGACGCCGACCGGATCGCTGTGATCGATCGCGGCCGTCTCGCCGAGCTCGGCACCCACGAGCAGCTGCTGCGCCGGCGCGGCGAGTACGCGCGGCTGTTCGCGGGCGCGCGGCCGGACGCTGTCCGCGCGACGGTCTCCGCCAACCCCGTCCCCGTCCCCGACCCCGTCCCCGCCGGAGCGCTGTCGTGAGCGTCGTGACCTTCGGAGACGAGCTGACCGTGCTCGAGCACCTCAGCCACAACGAGGTGATGGACGTCTTCGACGTCTGGGACCACCCCCGCTACTGCCGGTGCGTCGCCAAGTGTCTGCGCCCGGACCGCGAGGACGTGGCCCGCGACCGCGAGCGGCTCGTGCGGGAGGGCCGGATGCTGCTCGGCTTCACCCACCCCCACATCGTGCGCGCGTACGAGCTGCGCGAGACGCCGGCGCTGATGCTCCTGCTCGAGGCGCTGTCGGGCGAGACGCTGTCGCACCTGATCGAGGCGCGGCCGCGGCGGATCCCGGTGACCGAGCTCGCGATCCTGGGGCTGCAGACCGGCTCGGCGGTGCGTTACGTGCACGCCGCCGGATGGCTGCACCTGGACCTCAAGCCGTCCAACGTGATCATCGATGCCGGCTTCGCGAAGCTGATCGATTTCAGCCTCGCGCGGGCCCCGGGCAACCATCGCGCCGGAATCGGGACGCGGCCGTACCTCGCGCCCGAGCAGGCGGCCGGCGGCGAGCTCGGCCCGGCCGCCGACATCTGGGGCCTGGGCTCGTTGCTGTTCGAGACCGCGACCGGGCTGGCCCCGTTCGAGGGCGCCGACGACGACGCCTACCCGCAGCTCGTCGATCGGGCGCCGCCCGTGCGCACCCTGCGGAGGCTTCCCGCGGCGCTGGGCGCGGCGATCGACGCCTGCCTGGAGACCGAGGCGGGCGATCGGCCCTCGATCGACGAGTTGCTCGAGGCGCTTGAAGAGTTTGCGTGATCTTTCGCCGTGAGCTGCGTCCCCTTCAATGTGGAACGCCCCGACCCGTCGCTCACGCGTCTGTTCGTTCGGTTCGCACTCAGCGGACTGGTCGCGGTGATCGTGATCGGAGCGGTGGCGTTCGTGGTCATCCGCCACGCCGCATCGGCGGGAGCGATCCGCCAGGCCCAGGGTCTGACGAGGCTGGCGGGGCGCGGGATCGCCGAGCCGGCGATCACTCCGGGCGTCCTGGCCGGGCGTCCGGCCGATCTCGCCGCGCTCGACCGCGTGGTCCGCAACCGGATCCTGAGCGGCACTCCGATCGTCCGCGTGAAGGTGTGGGACGCGTCGGGGCGGATCGTCTACTCCGATGCCAGGCAGCTGATCGGCTCGGTGTTCCCGCTGGACGCCGACGAGCAGCAGACGCTCGCCACCGGCGGCGTCGATGCGGACGCCAGCGACCTCAACCGGCCCGAGAACCGAACTGAGCGCAGCTTCAAGCGCCTGGTCGAGGTGTACGTCGGGATCCGCGGCCCCGGCGGGCGGCACCTGCTGTACGAGGACTACGAGCGGTCGAGCACGATCTCAGCCAGCAGTCGGCGCCAGTGGATGGTGCTGGTGCCCGCGCTGGTCGGTGCGCTGCTGGTCCTGTACCTGGTCCAGGTGCCGCTGGCCTACTCGCTGGCGCGCAGCGTGCGCGCCCGCCAGCGCGAGCGCGAGCAGCTGTTGCGGCGCGCGATCGAGGCCTCCGACATCGAGCGGCGGAGGATCGCCGCAGACCTGCACGACGGGGCGGTGCAGCGGCTCGCGGGCGTGTCGCTATCGCTGTCGGCAGCCGCCAACGGGCGCGGGCTGGCCGAGCATACGGCCGCGCGCGACGCGTTCGCGACGGCCTCGGCCGAGACCCGCCAGACGATGCGCGAGCTGCGCACGCTGCTGGTCGACATCTACCCGCCGACGCTCCAGCGGTCGGGATTGGCGACGGCGCTCACCGACCTGGTCGCGCCGCTGCGCGCGGCCGGGATGCAGACGCGCGTGGCCGTGCCGGCCACCCCGGAGCTCCCCTACGACACCGAGGCGCTGTTCTACCGCGTCGCCCAGGAGGCGCTGCGCAACGCCCGCGCCCACGGCGAGGCCACCGCGCTGTCGGTCAGCGTCGAGCGTCGCGACGATGAGGCGGAGCTGACCGTCACCGACAACGGACGCGGCTTCTCGCAGCGGTCAGGCGACGACGCGGGCGAGCCCGGGCACTTCGGCCTGCGGCTGATGCGCGACCTGGCCGACCACGCCGGTGGCAGCCTCGACGTCCGCTCCACGGTGGGGGCCGGCACCTCGGTCAATCCGGTGGTACCGCTGCGATGACCCGCGTCCTGGTCGCCGACGATCACCCGCTCGTGCGCGAGGCGCTCACCAGCCTGCTCGGAAACGAGGACGACATCGAGGTGCTGGGCGCCGCCGCCGACGGGCGCGAGGCGGTCGCGCTGGCCGAGCGCACGTCGCCGGACGTGCTGTTGCTTGACCTCGAGATGCCCGAGCTCGACGGGATCGAGGTCACGCGCGCGCTGACCGCGTCAGGCTCGCCGCCGCGGATCGTGGTGCTGACCACGTTCGCCGACCGCGACCGGATCCTGGGCGCGCTCGATGCCGGGGCGCTCGGGTACCTGCTCAAGGACGCCGAGCCCGACGAGATCATCCGCGGCGTCCGCGCCGCCGCCCGGGGCGAGTCGCCGCTGGCGCCTCGGGCCGCGCACGAACTGGTCGCGGAGCGCGCCCAGGCCCGTCCCGCGGTCGAGCTCAGTGTCCGCGAGCGCGAGGTGCTCGCGTTGGTCGGCGAGGGCCTCCCGAACAAGCTGATCGCCCGCCGGCTCGAGATCAGCGAGAAGACAGTCAAGGCCCATCTGACCAAGGTGTTCACCCAGATTGGCGTCACCGACCGCACGCAGGCCGCGCTGTGGGCCCAGCGCCACAAGATCGCCCCCCAACCCCCCGCAACCGCGCGCGGCGGCGGGCTGGGGTGATCCCCGGCACACCGCGGGTGACCTGACATGTGCGCTCAGCGGCTGGCGATCTCGACCGACTCGGCCTCCCGGACGGACTCCGGGAGGCCATCCGCCGGCCGCTCGCTGTCCGAGTAATGCTCAGCCGCCCCGGGCCAGGCGACGCCGCGGCGTATCAGGCCGGTCGCGATCACCGCGCCGAACGTCGCGACCGTGATCGCCGCCAGCGCCAGCATCGGCACCGCGTCACTGGTCGCCTGCGAGAGGCTCGCCGCCGCCGGCGCCCCGATCGTCTCGCCGATCGCCCACGAGATGTTGAACAACATCGACGAGACGATCACCGCGATCCCAATTCGCTCGGCCGAGTCGGTGATCACCGACATCGCGGGGATCGTGTATGCGGTCAGCGGACCTCCGACCGTGATCACGCTCACGGCGGCCAGCAGGAACACCGTGTGCGGGAGCGGCATCACCAGTAGCAGCACCGCCGTCGTCAGCAGGCCCGCGCACAGTGGCAGCCCCGCGCCGCGACGGTCGGTCACGCGACCGATCGCCGGCGCCACCAGCGTGCTCAGCACCGACGCGAGCACGAACGTGATCCCGACGGCGACGCCCGACGCGCCGATGTGCGACAGCCGCAACGGCAGCAACGTGCTCAGCGCCCCGAGTGTGCCCGCCTCGAGCAGCACCAGCCACAGCCCCAGCAACATGCTCGGGCTCGACCGCAGCGCCCGCAACGGGGCTCCCCCGCCGGTCTCAGCCGGCGGCGGCTGCGGGTGATGGAACGTCCAGACGGCGAGCAGGACGCAGATCGCGCCCAGGAACGTGAACACGACGTCGGTTCCGAGCGCGACGGCGGCGGTGCCCAGCACCGGGCCGAGGATCGTGCCGAAGATCGCGGCTGCGATCACCGCGCCGAGCAGCTCGCCTCGGCGCTCGCGCGGTGCGACCGCGATCACCCAAGTCAGGCCGCCGCTCCAGATGCAGCCACAGGCGATCCCCTGCACGAACCGCAGCGCGTCGAGCGTGACGATGTCGGTCCCGAACCCGAACGCGATGATCGAGGCCGAGAACAGCAGCAACCCCACCAGCGTCGTCCGGCGGACCCCGAACCGGGTCGCGATCCAGCCGCCGAGCAGCGCCCCGGGAAGCATCCCCGCGGGATAGGCCGCGACCAGCAACCCGATCGAGCTCTTCGACGCGCCGAGGGTGTGGGCGTAGTGCGGCAGCACCGGCGTCACCACCGAGTAGAGGATCGACTCGAACAGCACGAGCGCCTGGACCAGCAGCACGGTCTGCTGCTCGGCCCCGCGCTCGCGCCGCGCCGGCGCGAACCGGCGATTGGGCAGGGCGCTCATCACCGGGCCACCAATGCGCTCGCCAGCCGGCGCAGCCGCGGGACCAGGTCGCCGCCGGTTCCCTGGGCCAGCTGGGAGATCAGCAGTCCGTCGGCGGCGGCCAGCAACAGCTCGCCGTCGGCGCGGGGATCGTCTGAGCCGGCCGCCTTGAACAGCCGACTTAGCAGCTTCAGGTAGGCCTCGGTCCAGTCCTTGGTCACCGCCCGCAGGCTCGGCCGGCGCGCGGCCTCCAGCAACAGCGCGTAGGTAGCCAGCAGCGAGCCGCGGCTGGCCTGCAGCGACTCGTCCAGCGGCTCGAGGATCGCGGCGACCGCGAGCTCCAGCGGATCGGCGGAGTCGTCGAGCGGTTCGGCGATGAACTCCTGCAGGCGCGCGATGTCGCGTTGGGCCGCGAGCTCGAGCGCCGCGGTCAGCAGTTGCTCCTTTGACTCAAACCAGTACGTGGTCGAGGCCAGCGGCAGGTCGGCCACCTCGGCGACCCGGCGATGCGTGACCGCATCGGCCCCGACCTCGGCGACGATCTTCAGGACCGCCTCGAGCAGCGCCTCGCGACGCGCGACGCCGCGCGGTCGGGGGTCCTTACGTGCGCCCTTGCGTGTCGAGGCAGTCGTGCTCATATCGGTACAGTTGTACCAAAGTTCGGTACAAATGTACCAGTTCGGCCCGCACGCCCGCTAGTTGCGGCGGCGCTGGACGGCGAGGCCTGTGACCATCACAGCCGCGAACGCGACCACGACGATCCCGATGATCACCGGCGTGCTCAGGAAGCTCGACCCGCCACCGTGCTGTGAGTCACCACCCGACGCTGCGTGCAGGTGACCGATGTCGGTCAGCAGCGCGCGCTGAATCACGTCGTAGCAGTCGGTGTACTCCTTCTGATCGGCGGGCATCGTCCGCAGCGCGCTCTGCAACTGCCCCGTCGAATAGGTCTGGGTCAGCTGCGCGTGGGCGTTGCAGTCGGCCAGCGCGCCGCCGGCGCCGCTCGAGGCCAGCGCCGTTGGAGCAAGCACACCGGCGCCGAGCGCCAGCACCACGAGCAGCACAGCGAGAGGGTGTCGCATGGTCGGGAGAACGAGATTGTCGCGCCGAAGTTGCGGGTCGCCCGAGGCGCTAACCGCGCCGTAATACCGGTTTGCTTCCCCGCGCGATCGGGCAGGAGTTGGCCGATGCCCGAGTCGCGGCGATAGCGAGAGGAGCTCCCTATGACCGTTGCCGTCAACTGCGACATGGGCGAGGCGTTCGGGATCTGGAGGCTGGGCGACGACGAGGCGCTGATGCCGGAGATCTCGATGGCCAACGTCGCCTGCGGCTTCCACGCCGGCGATCCGCTCGTGATGCGACACACCGTCCGCCTGGCCAAGGACAACGACGTCAGCGTCGGCGCCCACCCGAGCTATCCGGACCTCCAGGGGTTCGGGCGCCGGGCGATGGCGATGGATCCCGACGAGCTGACCGCCTCGATCCTGTACCAGGCCGGGGCGCTGAAGGCGTTCCTCGACTCCGAAGGGATGTCGCTCAGCCACCTCAAGCCACACGGCTCGCTGTACGGCGCGGCGGCTGCCGACGAGGCCACCGCCCACGCCGTCGCCGACGCCGCCGAGGCGCTCGGCGGGCTGCCGGTGATGGGGATGGCCGGCACCCAGCACGAGCAGGTCTACACGGCGCGCGGCCTCCCCTTCCTGGCCGAGTACTACGCCGATCTGGAGTACGCCGACGACGGCTCGCTGTTGATCACCCGCCACCACGTCGCCTACGACCCCGAGCAGGTGCGCGTGCGGGTCGCGCGCGTGCTCACCGACGGCGTCGCGATCTCCCAGTCGGGCAACGAGATCCCGATGCGGGCCGACTGCGTGTGCGTTCACTCCGACACGCCGGGAGCAGTGGACGTCGCGCGCGCGGTGCGCGAGGCTATCCGCACAGTCACGTCATCCCAACCCCAGTGAGGCAGCCAATGGCCAGGCAAGAGGTGGTGACCCCGGTCCCCGGAACGTTCTATCGCCGGCCAGACCCCGACTCGGATCCGTTCAAGACCGAGGGCGACGCGGTCGCGTCCGGCGAGACGATCGGTCTGGTCGAGATCATGAAGAACTTCCAGGAGGTCCGCGCGGACACGAGCGGCGACCTCGTCGAGTTTCTCGTGGACAACGAGGACACGGTCGACGCCGGGCAGCCGGTCGCGGTGCTCGACGACGGCGAATGAGACGGATCCTCGTCGCCAACCGCGGCGAGATCGCGGTTCGCCTGATCCGCGCCGCCCACGATCTCGGGCTCGAGGCGGTGGCCGTCTACAGCGAGGCCGACGCCGAGGCGCCACACGTGCGGATGGCCGACGAGGCGCTCGCGATCGGCCCGGCCGCGGCGGCGCGTTCCTACCTGGACATCGACACGATCGTCAAGGCGGCGCAGGCCAGCGGCAGCGAGGCGGTACATCCGGGCTACGGGTTCCTGGCCGAGCGGGCCGCGTTCGCGGCCGCAGTAGAGGAGGCGGGGCTCGTGTTCATCGGCCCCAGGCCTGAGCAGATCGAGCTGATGGGCGACAAGTCGCGAGCCCGGGTGGCCGCCACGGAGGCCGGCGTGCCCACGGTCCCCGGCAGCGACGAGACCGTCTCCAGCGCGCAGGAGGCGACGAAGGTGGCCGGCGAGATCGGCTACCCGATCGCGCTCAAGGCCGCCGGCGGGGGCGGTGGGCGCGGGATCCGGATGGTCCACGACGAGAGCAGCCTCGAGGGCGATTATCGGACCGCCGCCCTGGAGGCATCTGGTGCGTTCGGCGACGAGCGGCTGTACGTCGAGCGGTTCGTGGTGCCGGCGCGCCACGTCGAGGTGCAGGTGCTCGGGGACGGCGAGTCCACGATCCACCTGCACGAGCGCGACTGCTCGCTGCAACGCCGCCGTCAGAAGGTGCTCGAGGAGACGCCGGCGCCGCAGTTGGGAGCCGACACGCGCGCGCGGCTGTGCGAGGCAGCGGTGTCCCTGTGTGCGGCGATCGGCTACCGCAGCGCCGGCACGGTCGAGTTCCTCGTCGACGCCGACAGCGGCGAGTTCTTCTTCATCGAGATGAACACCCGGATCCAGGTGGAGCACCCCGTCACGGAGCTGGTCACCGGGGTCGACCTGATCGCCGAGCAGCTGCGGATCGCCGCGGGCGAAAAGCTGACCCTGACCCAGGACGACGTGCACCCGAACGGGTGCGCACTGGAGCTGCGGATCAACGCCGAAGATCCGAGCAAGGGCTTTGCGCCGAGCCCCGGCCGCCTGGACCGGGTGGTGCTCCCGGCCGGCCCCTGGGTCCGCGTCGACACGTGGATGGAGCCCGGAGGCACGGTGCCGCCGTTCTATGACTCGCTGCTGGGCAAGGTGTTGGTGTGGGGTCCGGACCGGGCCGCCGCGCTGGCGCGCGCCCGTCGCGCGCTGGGCGAGCTCGAGGTCGACGGAATCGAGACCAACCGCTCATTCCTTGCGGTCCTACTGGATCAGGAGTGGTTTGCGCGCGGCGAATTCCACACCGGAACGCTAGAGACGTGGCTCGGGGAGTTCACGGCTCAGAACGGAGCACGATGACCACACAGACGACTGGCTCACGCCACAGCTGGGGTGCGGACGAGCACCTGTTCGTTGAGGTCGCCGAGGAGATGAGCCTCGAGGCGTACTTCCGCTCGATGGCGATCGTGACCGCGCTCGGCGAACGGCGGCCCGACGGCGTGATCGACATCTGCCCCGCCAACGCCTCCTACCAGGTGCGCTTTGACCCGGACGTGATCTCGCCGGGCGAGCTCGAGGAGCTCGTGCGCGAGGTCGAGGGAGGCATCGGCGATGCACACGACTTCGAGCTGCAGACGCGGATCGTGGAGATCCCGGTGCTCTACAACGACCCCTGGACGCACGAGACCCTGATGCGGTTTCGCGACCGCCACCAGGACCCGGAGTCGACCGACCTCGAGTACGCCGCGCGGATCAACGACTTCGCCAGCGTCGAGGAATTCATCCAGGCGCACTCGGCCGCGCCGTGGATGGCCTCGATGGTCGGGTTCGTGGCCGGGCTGCCGTTCCTCTACCAGATGGTCCCGCGCGATCGCCAGCTCGAGGTCCCGAAATACGAGCGGCCGCGCACGGACACCCCGCGGCTGACCGTCGGCCACGGAGGCTGCTTCGGGTGCATCTACTCGGTCCGCGGAGCCGGTGGCTACCAGATGTTCGGGATCACCCCGATGCCGATCTACGACCCGGGTCAGGACCTGCCGGACTTCGCCGACTTCGTGTGTTTCTTCCGGCCGGGGGACATCGTCAAGTTCGAAGGGATCGACCGCGCCACCTACGACGAGCTCGACGCCCGCGCCCAGCGGGGGGAGGCGACGATCCGTCAACGCCCGGTCACCTTCAATCTCCAGGAGTTCCTCGCCGATTCCGATGCCTACAACGCGCGACTGCTGGAGGAGCTCCATGCCGATTGAGGTCGTCAAGCCCGGCCTCTCGACGACCGTTCAGGACGTCGGGCGGCTCGGCTTCTACAACGTCGGGATCCCGCCCTCGGGCGCGCTGGACCAGTTCTCGCTGATCGCCGCAAACCTGCTGGTGGGCAACGATCGCGGCGCCGCGGCGCTGGAGTGCGCCTACATGGGACCCGAGCTGCGCTTCGGCGAGCCGGGCGTGGTTGCAGTCACCGGCGCCGAGCTCGAGCCGCGGGTCAACGGCGAGCCGCGGGAGTCGTGGTCGTCGTTCTCGGTGCAGGGCGGCGACATGCTGTCGTTCGGCCACGTCAAGCGCGGCGCGCGGATGTACATCGCCGTGGGCGGCGGCATCGATGTACCGGTGAAACTCGAGAGCCGGTCCACGTACGTGCTCGGTGCCCTGGGGGGCTTTGAGGGACGGCCGCTCGTCGAGGGCGACGAGCTTGAGCTCGGATCCGCGTCCGGGGCTGCGGACCGCTCGGTCCCCGAGCGGCTGCGCCCCGCGATGCCAAAGGAGCTCGAGATCCGGGTGGTCATGGGCCTGTACGACCACCTGCTGACCGACGCCGGACGGACGACGTTCTTCGAGACCGAGTGGACGCTGACGCCGGTCGCCGACCGCGTTGGCTTCCGCTACAAGGGCGAGAAGCTCGACCTGGTCAAGCGCAAGCAGCCGTTCGGCGCGGGCAGCGACCCGTCGAACATCGTCGACTCTCCGTATCCGATCGGGTCGATCCAGATCCCCGGCGGCGTCGAGCCGATCGTGCTGCACCGCGACGCGGTCTCGGGCGGCGGCTACGCGATGATCGCCACCGTGATCAGCGCCGACATGGACACGGTCGCCCAGTCCGCGCCGGGGTCGAGGACGCGCTTCGTCGCGGTCGAGCTCGACGACGCGCTGGCCGCACGGACCGAGCGCTCGAAGCGGCTGCAGGAGCTCGAGACCGCGCTGGGCTAGCGCTAGCTACGTCAGCTTCTGAGCGGCCGCGTCGCGATCGCCTGCCAGAGCTCGATCCGCCGCTCGACGACATTGCGGCCGAGTCCGGCCATGCGCGCCTCGAAGTCGGGCATCAGCAGCTCCAGGCCCAGCGACTGCTGGGCCGGCGACGGCGTCACCTGCTCGGCGGCAGCGAAGATCGACTCGAGCACCGCCTGACCGCGATTCACCGGACCGACCGCAAGCCCCTCGGCCTCCAGCAGCCCGTGCAGCTCCTCGGCGCTGACGATCGAGCTCTGCTCGCTCGTGTCCGCCCACGGGACCGGGTACACCAGTGGCCCGCCGGGCCCGGCCACGAGCTCGAACATCGCCACGCGGCCGCCCGGCCGCAGCACCCGGGCCAGCTCGGAGACGAAGCGGCGCTTGTCGAAGATGTTCTGGGTGAGCGCCTGGGTCCACACGATGTCGAAGGTCTCGTCGGCGAAGGGCAGCGACAGCGCGTCGCCGCGGACGACGGTCACGCGGTCTTCGAGACCGGTTCCACGGGTGAGCATCTCGGCGACCTGACAGAACCGCTCGGTGGCGTCCAGCGCGGTCACGGTGACGCCGAGGCGCGCGGCCAGGAACCGGGCCGGTCCGCCGATCCCCGAGCCGACGTCGAGCACTCGCTCGCCCGGTTGCAGGTTCGCCAGCCGAGCCAGCGCGATCGTGGCCGCGCGTCCCTGCGCGTGGAATTCGTCGAGCGCCGCGAGATCGTCGATGTCGAGCTTGTGCTCGTCGAGCCCGGCCTCGTGCAGCGCGTCGATCAAGCCGGCGACGAGCTCGGGTCCGTCGTAGTAGTCGACGCCGGCGGCGGTGGTCGTGTGATTTAGATATGTGTCTTCTGTATTCATTCCAGGTATTCTGTAGTGAATGTCTGATTCTGTCAACCCCCCGCGACGGCGTTACGACAGCGCCGGGCGGCGGGCGCGGGCGCTTCGCACCCGGGAAGAGATCGCCGAGGCCGCGCGGGCGCTGTTCGAGCGCAGCGGCTACACGCAGACGACGATCGCGGACGTGGCCCGGGCCGCCGGGGTCTCGCCCGAGACGATCTACAAGGCGTTCGGGTCCAAGGGAGAGCTGTTGCGCGCGGTCGTCAGCGCCGCGATCCGGGGCGACACCGAGTCGACGCCGCTGCGCCGGCGCCCGCAGATCGACACGATCCGCGAGCAGCCCGATCCCCGGCGACAGCTGGAGACGTACGGGCGGCTGCTCGCGGACGTGAACCCCCGCCTGGCTCCGTTGGTGCGCGTGATGCGCGAGGCCGCGCCGGGCGACCCGGAGATCGCCACCGCGCTCAAGCAGCTGTACTCCGATCGCCTCGACGGTATGGCCGAGTTCGCGGCGCTGCTCGCCGCCCGCGGGGCGCTGCGACCGGGCGTCTCCCGGCGCCAGGCCCGGGACGTGCTGTGGACGCTGAACTCGCCCGAGCTGTTCGAGCTGCTCGTGGTCCAGCGGGCCTGGAGCGCGCGGCGCTACGGGCGGTGGGTGGCCGACCAGCTCGCGGCCGCGCTGTTACGGTCACGCAGCTCGAGATGAAGTCACTTCAACGCACATACCCAGCCACGCCCGAGACGATCTGGGAGCTGTGGACCACGCCCGAGGGAATCGCCCGCTGGTGGGCGCCCGACGGGTTCGTGACCGAGGTCCAGCAGCTCGACGTGCGCCCGGGCGGCGAGCTCGTCTACCGGACCGAGGTCACGATGGCCATGGAGCCGATGCACGACGACACCTGGACCGAGCGGCTGCTGGCCGGCCGGGCCAACGAGCTCGACAACCTCGCTCAGCTGCTCGCGTCGCGCAACTGACCGGGCTCAGGCGCGAAGAGTGCCGCTCGCGTGGACCTGGCGCTCGACGTCGTCGGCGATTCGCTGCAGCGCGGCCTGGTAGCCGCTGGTGTGCAGCGGGCGCGGGAAGCGCTCGAGCGTTGCGTCGAAGCGCTCGCGCAGCGCCGGCGGGACTGGCCGGTCCGTGGCCGCGATCGTGTGGGCCGCGAGCACGGCGAGCGTGGCCAGCGCGGCCTGTAGGCAGCTACCGGCGTCCTCCGCCAGCCGCCACGCCAACAGCGCCGGCGAAGACGTGTCGCTGGGCGGGCTGCCGCCGAGTGAGATCAGCGTCGGCGCCGCGGCCAGCCGGGCCTCCTCGGCCCAGCCGAGCGCGGTCATCGACAGCAGCGTCACCTCGGGCTCTGACTCCGACGCCGCCAGGCCGGCTGGGTCCTCGGCGAGGCGCGTCGCCTGGACCGCCGTCAGCGATGCCAGGTCGGCCGACGCCGCCGCGATCGCGTTGAGCATCGGCGCGGACCGGGCGTTGTGGTAGCCGGCGTTGGACAAGATCCGCGCCGGCGATCCGCGACCGGCGGGCGCGAACATCGGGTTATCGCCCGGCGCCGACAGCGAGATCTCCGCGCACTCCTGCGCCCAGTGCTGCACGCGACGCTGCCATCCGAGCATCCGTGGAGAGTTGCGGAACGCGACCGGCGCCTGATGCCCGCCCGGCGCGGCCTCTCCCCCGCCGGTCAGCTCACGCAGGCGCGCCAGCGCGGCGGCCTCGTGCCGGTCGCGCCAGGCCTCGTCGAGCGCCGGGTCCAGATGCGAGTCAAGCGCCCCGGCCGCGTAGAAGGCGAGCGCCAGGATCTCGTCGGCGACCTCCAGCCGGCCGCTCCCGGCGAGCGCCACGTCGGCGAGCACCGCCGCGGACGCGGGCGCGCCGTTGACCAGCGCCATCCCCTCCTTGGCCTCCAGCTCGAGCTGGTGCTCGAGCCCGCCGAACACGGCGCGCAGCGTCCCGATTTCCCCGGGCTCGCCGTGGCCCCTGGCCGCGACCGACGGCATCGGCCCGTCGAGCATCGCGGCGGTCGCTCGGGCCAGCTCCGGGCGCACCGCCGCAGTCCCCCCGATGAACCCCGCCACGCGTGCCGCGACGATTCCGCGCACCACCCGCTCCGGCAGTGCCGGCCCGAGCGACGCCGGCGTCGGCGGGATTCGTCGCGCGTAGGCGACCCGCGCCTCGGGCGAGAGCAACGTCTGCGCGCCGCGGTGGTGGGCGGTCGTGATCCCGTACAGGCGGCGATCGGCCGAGGCGGCCACGAACTCCTCGAACGCCCCGCGGGTCGCGGCCATCCGCCTGACCGCGGCGTCGGCGAGCTCGATCCCCTCCCCTCGCCATGCCACCCGCCGGAACGCCGCCAGATCGAGGTCTGTCGGGTCGGCCAGGACGACGGTCACGCCCGGACACTAGCCAGACGGGCGTGGTTCAGGCCTAGACGTGGCCCTTGAACGTGTCGCAGGCGCCGACCTTGCCGGTCTGATAGCCGGTCGTGAACCAGTGCTGGCGCTGGGCCGAGGAGCCATGCGTCCAGGTGTCCGGGGTCACGCGTCCCTGCGCCTGCTGCTGGATGCGGTCGTCTCCGACCGACGCCGCGGCGTCGAGCCCGTCGGCGATGTCGCCCTGGGTCAGCTGCGTGAGGTACCCGGTCGAGACCGCGTGGTTGGCCCACACCCCCGCCAGGCAGTCGGCCTGCAGCTCGACCCGTACCGAGCGGCTCTGGGCGCCCTGGTCGTTGGTGCCGTTCAGCAGCCCCAGCGTGTCCTGCACATGATGGCCGTACTCGTGTGCGAGCACGTATGCCTCCGCGAACGGTCCACCGCGGGCGCCGAACTGGGTGCGCAGCTCGTTGAAGAAGCCGAGGTCGATGTACACGCGCTTGTCGGCGGGGCAGTAGAACGGTCCGGAAGCCGATGAGGCGAGACCGCAGCCGGTCGACACCTGGCGGGTAAAGAAGCGCGTCTTGGCCAACGGGTAGGTGCGACCGGAGGCCCTGAACTCGGAGGTCCAGTAGGCCTGGATGCTGTTGATCCAGCCGACCACGCGGCAGTCCTGCCGGGTGTTGGCGTCGGCGCCGGTGCGGCAGTTGGCCGCGAGCTCGCTATTGCTCGCCGAGGGCGTGCCGGCGGTCACATTCTCCAGGCCCGACAGCGAGCCCAGGCCGCCGCTGCCGCCGCCGAACACGCCGGTGAGCAACAGCACCACGATCACGCCGACGACGCCCAGTCCGCCGCCACCGATCGTCATCCGCCCGCCGGGCACGCCGCCGAACCGGCCGCCGCCGCCGCCGCGGACGTCCTCGACCTGCGAGGTATCGAGCTGCGAGTCGTCGCGGAAGCTCACCGTCGACTGCCCGCTGCCGTGTGCTGTTCGCCCGTCCGTCTCACGTCGACCCCTCGTCGCCCGTGCCAAGCCTACGGCACCGCAGCAGCCGAAAGCGCAAATCGGTCAGCTGCTCGGCCTCGCCGAGCGCGACCCGTTCGAGCTCGATTGTCCCGGCGACGTCGTCGTCGCCGCCGCCGAACAGCCGGACGCCGCCGCCCAGCAGCACCCCGACCAGGTGGAGGACGAGCTCGTCGAGCAGCCCGCCTGCAGGCACTGCCGGGTAAGGCTGGAGCCAAAGATCGCCACGTCGCGGTCGCCAGCGGCGCGCTGGGCGCTCGCCACCGCCGCCTCAATCCCATCCGAGACGAACCTGACCCGCGCGTCCGCCACCACGTCCGCCGGTCGGTGGGTCAGCACGAACACCGTCCCGGAGAACGCGCCGCCGTGGGCGAAGGCCCAGTCCATCGCGTCGTCGGGACCGGCGATGAAGCCGTCCAACGACATCGCCACTGCAGACCGGCCAGCGTGGCGTCCAGGTCGCGTTGGATCGTCGGGTTAGCGACGCTCACGACGGGGCCCCCCGCGATGCCGTGAGGGCGGCGCGGGTGCGGGTCTCTCAGCAACTTCGGTCATGGCGCCTCCTCGGTCGGCCGTCGAACACCTGGATCAAAACGGGTCAGTCGTGTACCGATTAACAAGCGGTACAGCTTTGTTCCGATTTCTGCAAGACTCTGGCGCAGCGATGCCGACCACCGCGAGGACGATGCGCAGCGACGCCAACCGCAACCACGAGGCGATCCTGATCGGCGCGATCGCCGTGCTGGCTGATTCACCGCAGGCGAGCATGCGCGAGATCGCCGATGCCTCGGGCACGGGCCGCACGACGCTCTACCGGCACTTTCCCGACCGCCAGGCGCTCGTCGGCGCGATCTACGACCGCGCGCTGAACGAGGCCGACGAGATCACCGCCGCGCACTTGGACGCGGGCGCGCGGGCCGACCCCGTACAGGTCCTAGGGGACCTCGCCGTCGCGCTCGCCGGCCTCGGCGACCGTCACCGGTTCCTCGAGCAGCGCGACGCGGCGGTGACCGCGAAGGACCCCGACTATGCGCGCCGCCGGGGCGGGCGGCTGCGCGACTACCTCCGCGCAGCCCAGCGCAAGGGCCAGATCCGCAAGGACCTGACCGCGGACTGGATGTTCGCGGTGCTGGTCGCGCTCGTCACCGAGGCAGCCGGGGATCGCTTCGGCGACAGCGGTGGCCCCACCCGGGACGTGATGTTGCGGGCCACCATCCGCAGCGTGCTCGAGCCGCTCCCGTGATCGATTCCGACGACCGCGTTGCGCCCTGGATCGAATCGCGCGCCGAAGCGATGGCCGATCTGCTCGGGCGGCTCGTCGCGGTAGACACCGAGAACCCGCCCGGCCGCGGGCTCGCCGTGTGCGCCGACGTGCTGCGTGACGCACTCGATCGCCTGGGGCTCTCGCCAGAGGTGATCGAGCTTGATGCCAGCCCCCGGCTCAAGGACGCCCGGATCGTTCGCGGCCGGGCCGGCGAGGGGGACGCGACGGTTTACTTCCACGGCCATTTCGACGTGGTCCCGGGCCAGAGCCGCGAGCAGTTCTCTCCCCGGCGGCGCGACGGCCGGATCATCGGTCGCGGCACCGCCGACATGAAAGGCGGCCTGGTCAGCATGATCTACGGCGCCGCGGCCGCACGCCAACTCGGTCTGCTCCGCGGCGGACGCGTCGTGATCAACTGCGTATGCGACGAAGAGACCGGCAGCACGGTCGGGTCGGGGCACTTGCGCGAGGCCGGGCTGATCGATCCGGAAGCATTGGCGATGGTCACCCCTGAGCCGACCGGCGGGGAGGTGTGGCACGCCGCGCGCGGCGCGATCACGCTGCGCGTCACCGTCCGCGGACGCGAGGCGCACGTCGGGCAGGCCAACCTGGGCGTCAACGCGTTCGAGCACATGGTCCGGATCGCCGAGCCGCTGATGCAACTCGCCCACGAGCTGCTCGAGGAGCGTAGCTCGATGCTCGTGGTCGGCGGCGCCGCGGGCGCCGGCGCCAACTTCAACGTGGTACCCGGCAGCGCCTGGTTCTCAGTCGACCGCCGCTTCAACCCAGACGAGCAGCTCGACGAAGAACTCGACCGGCTGACCGGCGCGATCGAGGCGGCGGCCGGCCGGCTCGGCGCCGACGTCAGCGTCGACGTGCTACAAGCCCAGCCCTCGGCCGGCATCGACCCACGACACCCCGTCGCCCAGACGCTCGCGCGCTGCGTGGCTGCGGTCGAGGGCGCCGCGCCGAGCTTCGAGCTGTGCCCGGGAACGCTGGACACCCGCTGGTACGCCCAGCTCGGGATCCCCGCGTTCGGCTACGGCGCCGGCCGCCTCGACGTGTCGCACGGGCCAGACGAGTTCATCGACGAGGCGGCGATGCGCCGCTGCGCGGTCTCCTACGCCCTGTTTGCCGCGGAGATCCTGGGATGATCCGGCCATGCGAACCTTCTGGCGTGCCCTTGCGCTGGCGGCACTGCTCGCGTGTGCCGCGGTGCCGGCGGCATCGGACGCGGCGCCGGCCGCGTCCGGTCGATCCCCGCACATCACCTTCTACTTCGGGCTGACCCGGCCCGAGGCCGCCGCCCGTGCGACATTCTTCGCGGTTCAGCGACCCGGCTCGGCGACCTACCGCCGGTTCATGAGCCCCCGCCGCGTCGCGGCCGTCTACGGCGCGAGCCCCTCCGTCCGCCGTCGGTTCCTGAAGCTGGTCCGCAGCTACGGGTTCACCGCGCGCATCGACCCGAGCGGCGTGTTCGCACGCGTCCGCGGCCCGGTCGCGCTGTTCGAGCATGTGTTCAAGCTCAAGATCGTTCACAACAGCGGTGACGAGCCGCCGGTGAATGCCTACTCGGCCAACGCCGCCCCGCGCCTGCCGGCGGCGCTGGCGCCGCTGGTGCACGACGTGGTGACGTCATTCGAGCAGCAGATCCCGGTCGGGCACGCCCCAAGCGCCTCGACGATCGCGAGCACGGCACGCGCACCACGGCGAACCGGGACCTGGAGCCAGGGCTGCGCCAAGGCCAAGGCCACCGGCGCGTTCAGCTACGCCCAGGTGCGCCGGGCGTACGGCGTCGACCAGCTCGGCTCCGGCTCCGGCGCCTCGGTGGCGCTGCTCGGGCTGCAGGAGGCGCCATCCAAGCGCGACATCGCCGACAACGCGCAGTGCTTCGGCTACAGCCGCCTGCGGTCGCACACGATCCTGACCGACGGCCAGACGTTCCCGATCTCACCCGGCAGCTCGTTCGAGCCCCAGCTCGACATGGCGATGATCAGGGGAATGGCCCCGCGAGCCGCGATCACGTTCACCCAGGCCGACTCCAACGCCGACCAGTGGTTCCTAGGTGCGTCGCAGGTCCTCGACTCCCGCCGGCTGCCCGACAGCTTCTCGATCTCCTACGGGATCTGCGAGAGCGACCCCGTCAACGGCCCCCACGGGCCGCCGTCGAACCGCGCCGGAGCTGACCTGCTCGACTCCCTGATGGTGCGGCTCGGCCTTGCCGGGGTGGGCAGCTATGCCTCGGCGGGCGACGCCGGATCCAGCTGCAACGGCGCGCTGAACCGCCGCAGCAAGCCTTATCCCGGCGTCACCTGGCCCGCGTCGTCGCCCTACCTGACGGCGGTCGGCGGCACCCGGCTGACGCTCACCAAAGCCAACCAGCGCCACGACGAGGTGGTATGGAACGACCTGCCGTGGCGCAGCCGTAAGAACGGCGGGGGCGTCGGCGGCGGTGGCGTATCGCTGTTCGAGCCGCGCCCGCCGTTCCAGGCCCGGCTCGGACTCCCGGGCCACGGCCGCGCGATCCCCGACGTGTCGGCCCAGGCCTCGAACTTCCCGGGCTGGCCGATCGTCGACGGCGGCAGCTGGCTGGTTGACGGCGGAACCAGCGCAGCCGCGCCGCTGATCGCGGGGGCGATGGCCGCGGTCAGCGCCGACCTGCGGCGTCACCACCAGCCCCCGATCGGGCCCGCGAACGGCCTCCTCTACTACCTGTCGAGCCAGCGGTCCGCGGCGCTGTGGGACGTGGTCATGGGCAACAACCGCTACTTCCCCACCGTGCCCGGCTTCAACGCCAAGCGCGGCTACGACCTGGCCAGCGGGGTTGGCGTGCCGCAGTTCGCCTCGGTCGTGCGGGATCTGCCCTCCCCCGCGCCGCGGCGCGGCTCGGGCCTCGGGTAGGAGCGCTACCCGGGTCGGTCAGCCGGCCCCGTAGGGCGGGATGTTGCGAAACACGGCCGGTCGCGGGTCTGGCGGCTCGCCGGGCTCCGGGCGCTGCTCGGTCGCGGTGTGCCGGTCGGAGCTGAGGTTCATCCCGGGCACGGTCACCTTCAGCACCTGCCAGCCGCCGGGCCCGAGCTCCCGGGCGATCCAGCGGTGCTCGGACCGGCCGGAGGCCGCGGCATTGAGCTCGTCGGCGCGGGCCTGTGCCTCGTCACGGTTCATGCAGATGACCTTAGTTCATGTCCGCGCCCGCGGGTGAACGCGAGTCGCGACGAACGGCCGCGCTGTATCCGATCCGAGGCCGCAACCCCGGATCGGATACCAGCGCTGCGGTCTAGCGGACCGTGTAGCTGTATGGGATCGCGGCGACCTCGCTGCCGTTGGGCAGCGGGTTGCCGGTGCTCAGGTTGATCACGTTCGCGTTGACCTGGAACTGGAACAGGTCCTCCGCGTCGATGTACAGCGTCCCGTTCTTCTGAGAGCCAGCCGCGCCGCTAGGAGTGATCGTCACCGAGATCGTCCCGGTCTGGCCGGGCCCGATCACCACGGGTGACAGTCCGGTCAGCGCCGACGGATCGACGCTGCCCTGCCACATGTCGCCGGTCGACGAGCTCACGTCCGAATCGAATGCGTTCGAGGTGACCGTCATCGACGTGGTGACGTTCTCGTTGGGCACGCCGTCGGGGCCGAACGGTCCCACGACGTCCGGGGCGATCGACCACGCGCCGGGCGCGATCGGGTTGGCACTAAACGCCGCGGTCGGGCTGTTGCCCGCGTTGGAGCCGATGTCCGGGTCGCCGGCCGGCGCCTGGGCGTCGAACATCATCGGCGTCGGGCCGTCGGTCTGCCCGGCCGGATTGATTGTCGTCGTGTGGGTCGGCACCAGGAACAGCGGCAGCACCGATTCACCGGTGAGCGGGATCGGGATCGTTGCGTTGTTCAGCGACACCAGATTGAGCGTCGCGTTGCTCGACAGTCGCGGGTCGACGAAGTACGCCGTCGGGGCCGAGCTCGTGTTGGTCACCCTCACCTGATACGTCTGCGGCTTGCCTGCGGCCAGGCGCGTGCCGGTGGAGTTCGGCAGGCCCTGTGCGGACGCGGGCACCCCGCTCTCGCTGGTGCTGACGGTGAACGGTTCGGAGATGGCGGTCCCCGACACCTGCGGGACGAACGCCACGATCAGCGTCCACTTCCCGGGGGCCGGCGACAGCGCGTGCACCTGAGCTCCGAGTTGGTTGGTGTAGCCGGGCGCCGTCGAGCTGGGCAGCTCGTTGGCTCCCTGGCCCACGGCTTCACCGCTCGGGTTGACCAGGAACACCGTGAACGGGTTGTTCGGGTTGTCGGCCAGCGTGATCGACGCGTTCAGCTCGGGCTTCCCGGCCGGGACGTCGAACTGGTAGTAGAACTCCTGGCCGCTCGAGTCCCCCCGCCCGTTGCCGCCGGTCAGCGTCTGCCGGAAGCTCGTCGGCGTGTTCGGGATCAGGCTGCGCAGCGTCACTGCAGTGGTCGTCTGGCGTCCGAACCCGGGACCCTTGTCGCTCGTGAACACGAGTGAGCCCGCCGCGTCGCCCGGCCTGGCCGGCGTGGAGACACGCAGCGTCACCGGCGCCGACTGGCCCGCAGCGAGCGTCAGCGTGCTCGGGCTGACCCGTCCGAACGGGACGTACTGCGCCACGTCGGCGCTGTAGAGCACCGGACCATTGGTCCCTCCCCCCGCGGTCTGGCGGCTCCAGATGAACCCGGTCCACTTGCCGGCCTTCGGATCGGTGATCTGCACGTTTCCGTAGTTGCCGTTGCCCTGCGGGAGCGAGTACGCGGCCAGCCGGCCCTTCGGGTCCACCAGCGTCAGGCGAACCCGGGCATTGAGGTTGGTTGTCGACGCGTTCTGGAACGCGAGCGACACACTCAGCCGGTCCTGCCCCGCCGGTACCTTGAACGTAACCGGCTCGTAGTTGGACGCAACTCCCGCGTAGTCGGTCGTGTGCGGGCTGTTGGTGTCGCTGAGCGTCACCTTGCCGCCGGCGATCTCCGTGTACGGGCCGAGCTTGCGGCTCGAGACCGCGACCGTTTGGGTCTTGGCGCCCTCGTTGGTGACGCGCTCGGTCAGCTGCTCGGCGGTGCCGGGCTGGTCGATCGCATTGAGCTGGGTCTTGCTCTTGACCAGCGTCGCGCCCGACCCGGCCGGCGTACTGGCCGGAGCCCGGTAGGACTCGGCCGCTTTGACCGCCTGGTAGGCGTCCAGTAGGCCGGCTCCCTGCTGATCGCCGGGCGCGTTGATGTCCTGGGCGGTGCTGGTCATGATCTGCTTCGTCACCGCGGGGGACGGGAACGTCCCGTGCGTTTTCGCGTACGCCTGGTACACGAGCGCCGCCACACCGGCCGTCAGGGGCGCCGACTCGCTGGTGCCGCCGAACGCCACGATTGGAGTCGGGTTGCCGCCGTAGCTGAAGCAGGCCTGGTAGATGTCCACGTCGGTCGAGCACAGCGACCAGTTGAGCTCGCCGGGGGCGACGACGTCGACCGTCCGGCCGCTCTGGTTGAAGCCCGACGACGAGAGCGAGCTGATGTCGTTGGACAGGTAGCCGGTCACGCCCGGGAACTGCGCGCCGCCGTACCCAGTCTGCATGAACGAGCGGTACGTGGTCGTGGCTGCGGCTGAGATGACCTTGGGGTCGGACGCCGGACTCCCGATCGTGTTGGTCACGCCCGCGTCGCCGCTGGAGACGGTCACGGTCGTGCCCGCTGCGGTGGCGGCCTCGTCCGCGGCCTTGACCAGGTCGAGGGCGGCCTCGTCGTCGGGGTAGGGGTTGACGCCCAGCGATTCGTTGAGGACGTTGACGTGGTCGACAGTGACCGCGTAGTCGATCGCCTGTAGGAACGTCGAGTTGTAGTCGACGCCGTCTTCATCGGCGGCTATCAGCGCGACCAGGCTGGCGCCCGGGGCGACGCCCTCGATCCGGATCTTGCACGGGGCGGTGACGCCATTGGGGCCGTAGCCGGAGGCGTCGTAGACCTGGGTCCCCTGCGAAGCGATCGAGGCGGCGTCACCGAACGCCTCCTCACCGCCGGTCGGGGCGTTGGTGCCCGCGCCGGTGAAATCCTTGTAGTCGGTGAACACGTGGTCACCGTTGGGCCGGATGAAGTCCGGGTTGTTGATGTCCAGGCCGTCGGCGATCACGCCGACCTTGACGCCGGAACCGTCGATCCCGAGCTTGCGGGCCGTCTTCGCCAACGGGTTGTCGGAGTCGACGTGCATCGTCTGCAGCGCCTCGGGATTGAGCTGCACCTGGCCGGCGGCGGGGCACGCGTCCGCCCTCGTGCCGCCCGCGCGTGCGGCCGCGCCGGCCGTTCCGGCCGCTCCGGCGGCCGTCGGCGTGACCAGCGGCGCCAGGTGGATCGCCTGGTCAGGCACAACCTTGGCGACGGCGGGGTTTGACCGCAGCTTGGACTCCTCCGCGCCGGACACGGTCGCCGAGACCGCGTTGAGCACGGTGAACTTGTGGACGTTCTTGGCGCCGGATGCGGCGAGTCCGGCGGTCACCGGCGCTTGCACACGCGCCACCGCGGCGCGGCGGCTGGCCAGGTTGCGCCGGGTTGCCGGGAGCGCCGACACCTGGTTTCGCATCACGACGATGACCCTGCGATTGGGTCGCTGGCTCTGGGCGCCTGCCGTAACCGACGACGCCAACTCGATCGCCGCGAGCAGCGTCAACGACGCGGCGATACCGAGAACGAGCCTACCTCGCGTTCCCATATTCCCTCCTCCTCGCTTGTGCGTGGCGACACCCTACACAAGTCCCGGCGAAGGTCGCCGTTGTACCCGGGCCATCTCGATGCCCTCGCTGGCGTTGCGGACCAGTGTCCTGGTCAACAGCTGCTTCCCGGTCGCCGCGTCCAGTGCGGCCACGAGCAGAACGGCCGCGGCCAGCAAGCAGAATCCGGCGAGCCGCCGAGCGTCAATTGGCGTAGTCCATTGGGGGCCGCCGACGAGGGCTAGCGGCGGTGAGCGGTATCACCGCGACGCTCGCTAGGAACGCGATCGGCTTGCTGCGAGTCATGTCGCTCCTTCGTTTTGGGGAGATCGACACTCGCAGCGACCAGCGCTTATCGAATCACGCAACGAGTCGTTCGCCACGTGGGACGTGATCAACACCCCACACTGACGCGCAAAGGCCTCCAGTGGGACGTTAAGCACGTAGCCGCGAGGCGCGACCGTGGACGGCGTCGAGGTCCCGGTGTGGCTGGCACTGCTCGAGCGCCCAGCCCGCCTACTGAGTTTCGCTGGTGTGGCGTTTGATCGTCTCGAGCATCGCTCGGCTGGCGGCGGTGCGGAGGCGGTTTGCCGGGATCGCGATTGCTGTCTGAAACCCTGGTGGGTGATCGCGGATCGGTACGAATGCGATGTCTTCGGTGGTATCGACGAGCGAAGGCGGGAGCAGTCCGATGGCGAGCCCATTGCGGATGAACTCGATCATGGTTGCGGTGTCGTTGACCTCGTAGGTGATGCTGTGGGGCACGCCGGCGGCGGCGAATGCGCGGTCAACGGCCATCCGGATGCCCCATCCTGCTGGGAGGTCGACCCACGTTTCGTCGCGGACCGCCGCGAGTTCGATGTCGGCGCGCATGGCGAGGCGGTGCTCGGCGCGGCACAGCGAGCATGATCGGCTCGCGCGCGAGCGGGATGAGCTCCAGACCGGAGGGGCCGTCGCCTGCAAGCGCGACGAAGCTGGCGAGCTGCCGTAGCTCCACGCTCGGAATCTATCGCCAGCGGCGATAACCGTAAGCACGGTTTTGCGTTGTTCGCGATCCGACCGTCGGCGATCCTGGATGTCGCATTGCACGCACCGATTTCCCCCCGACACTCCGCGGGTACCCCGATGACACCATCAACCATCAGATCGCGTTTGCGTCGCAGCCACGGCTTCGGATTCTGGGCCGTCGCATTCGCATTGACGACCGTCATGGCGTTCACGACGGCGCCGACAGCGGTATTCGGGCTACTGACTTCACTGGCGCCGAGCTTTCTCGCCGGGACGCTCCATCAGCCCTCGCACGCGTTGGCCGGCGCCGTCTCGTTTGCCGGGTTCGCCACGGCCGCCCTCGTGCAGTCGCTGACCGCGACTCGCACGACGCAGCAGGTGCTGGCCGCGGCGATCCCGGCGCTGCTGGCCGGACTTGGCCTGTTGACGATCGCGGTATGGCTGCCCTCGCCCAGCTTTGGCGTCTTCTTGGCTGGCGACGTGGTCGTGGGCGCCGGCTGCGGCCTGATGTTCAAGGGCGCGATCGCAACGGTCTCGGAGATCTCCGCTCAGGCGCACCGCGCCGAGGCGCTCGCCGGCGTGTTCCTAGCTGCCTATCTCGGGCTCGCCGGACCGGTGATCGGCCTCGGCGCACTGACTCAGATCGCCTCCACGCGCGTCAGCCTGCTCGTGTTTCGCGGGGCTGCTCACGGTCGGGATCCTCGCCGCCACCCCGGCGTTGCTCGGCCGCGGCGCCGGCCGCCCATCGTTCGCAACGACAACAACCTCTACTGAGAGAGGCAACCATGTACCAGACAGCAATGAACACAACACAGCTCGGCCAGACCGGCCTCGAGGTCACCCGCCTCGGTTTCGGCGCATGGGCGATCGGCGGCGGGAACTGGGAGTTCGGCTGGGGTCCGCAGGACGACGACGAGTCGATCGGCGCGATCCACCACGCGCTCGAGCTCGGGATCAACTGGATCGACACCGCCGCCGCCTACGGGTTCGGACGCTCCGAGCAGATCGTCGGCCGGGCGCTTCAAGGCGTGGCCGAGCGACCCTACGTGTTCACGAAATGCTCGCTGCTGGAAGGCCCCGACCGCACGGTCGTGGGTCATCCCACCGCTCAGCATCCCCGACCCCATCGGCGAGTAGACGATCACCCCGACCCGCTGCCCTTGGGCGAACGGCAAGACCTCCCGCTCAATCTCGCGCTCGACCAAATCGCCTGGGCGCTGCGCAACCCCGCCGTTGACGCCGCGATCGTGGGCTTCCGCCGCCCCGATCAGATCGACCCGATCCTCACCGCCGGGACTCTGGAGCTCACCAGCGAGGACATCGCCGAAATCGAAGGGAGCACACGATGAGCAACGAATACTCGCCACAAGCGATGGATCGAGTCGGGCTGCTGGGTGTCGGCCTGATGGGTTCCGCCATGGCCTATCGGCTTCTCGATCGGGACATCGCGGTTATCGCGTGGGACCGCGAGGCTGAGCACCTTCGCGGTCTCGAGGGCCGCGGCGGCGCGCCAGCTACAGAGCCGAGTGAGGTAGTGACCGGCGCGGGGGTTGTGATCACGATGCTCCCCACCGCCGACGTCATCCTCGATTTGGTTGAACCGTTGCTCGACGATTGGCCCAAGGGCACCATCTGGCTGCAGATGAGCAGCGTCGGAGCGGCCGAGGCAGACCGGCTGACGCAGGCCGCCGAGGCACACGCTGTCACGCTCATCGACGCGCCCGTCTCGGGCAGCACTCATCCGGCCGAGCAGGGTGAGCTCACGATCCTGGCCTCCGGACCTGACTCAGCACGTACCGCGGTCGCGCCGATCTTCGACGCGCTCGCGTCCCGCGTGCTCTGGGTCGGGCCGGCCGGGATGGGGTCGCGCCTGAAATTAGCCGCCAACCACTGGATGATCACCATCGTCGCCGCACTGGCAGAGTCGATGCACCTCTGCCACGCCATGGGGCTCGATCAGGACCAGTTCATCGCGCTACTCGACGGCGGTCCGCTGGGCTCCGTCTACGCGTTACAGAAACTCGACGAGATGCGTCGCCATCACTACCCGGCGGGCTTTCCTGTCCGGCTTGCCCGGAAGGACCTAGAACTCGTCCGCGAGGTGCAGCAAAGCTCCCGAGCCACGATGCCACTGCTCGACGCGGTCCTCGCGCGCTTCACAACCGCCGGCGAAGACCTCGCCGACCAGGACCTAGCCGCCATCTACGAGCAGCACCGGCCCCCTGAAAGCTAGACAGGTCCCAGCGCCGCCCAGGCTTAGTCAGGCGAGAGTCGCCCCGACGCACGACGTCGCTTCTGGCGGCCTCGATCAGCTCGGCGGCCTCGGCTTCGCGGCCCCGAAACACGACGTGTGCCAGCAGTGCGTGGTGTGGGTTCAGGCGAACGCGCCGACGCCGGTGATGTCGCGCCCGACGATCAAGGTCTGCATGGTTTCGGTGCCCTCATAGGTATGGATTACCTCAATGTCGCCCATGTGGCGGATGACGTGGTTCTCGAGCAGGACGCCGTTGCCGCCCAGCAGGTCGCGGGCCTCGGCGATCACCTGTCTGGCCTTGCGGGTGTTGTTGAGCTTGGCCAGGCCGGCGATGGTGTCGGTGAGGCGGCCGGTCTGCTCCAGTCGGGCGAGCTGCATGCAGTAGAGCTGCATGCTGGTGACCTCAGCGAGCATCCTCACCAGCCGGTCCTGGACGATCTGGAAGGCACACAGCGGCTTGCCGAACTGCTGGCGCTGCTTGCTGTAGGTAAGCGCGGCGTCGTAGGCCGCGACGGCATGGCCGAGGGCGCCCCAGGCGCACGTGGTGCGCGTGGTGATCAAGACGCGGCCGGCGTCCTTGAACGTCCGTGCGCCGGGCAGCCGAGCATCGTCGCCCACGCGGACGCCGCTGAGCGAGATCGCCGCCTGCCAGATGGCGCGGGACGCGCCTTTGCCTTCCATCGTGGTGGCGGTGAAGCCGGGCGTGTCCTTTTCGACCAGGAAGCCCTTGACCTGACCGTCCTCGTCAGACCGCGCCCACACGACCACCACATCGGCGATCGAGCCGTTGCCGATCCAGCGTTTCGCGCCGTTGAACACCCATGAGTCGCCGTCGCGATGGGCTGTCGTCTCAAGCGCGACAGAGTCCGAGCCGTGCGTCGGCTCCGTCAACGCGAAGGCGCCGATTGCGGCAAGTTGAGCCATTGCCGGGAGCCAGCGCTGTTTCTGCTCCTCTGAGCCGAGCAGCGCGATCGATTTCATCGCCAGGCCCGACTGGACGCCGAGGAACGTGCCGAGGCTGCCGTCGCCGCGGTGCAGTTCCATGTTCACCAGTCCGCGGGCCAGCGGTGTCATTCCCGGGCAGCCGTAGCCCTTGATGTCTTCCCCGAGTAGCCCGAGCTCGGCCAGGCGGCGCATCAGCGGCCACGGCAGCTCGGCCGCCTCCCAATACTGGCTGATCTCCGGGAGCACTTCGTTGTCGACAAAGCGGCGGGTGGCGATCAAGTGCTCCCACTGCTCGTCGGTGAACTGGTCGCGGACGTGGAAGTAGTCAGTCGCGAGCGCATCACCGAGGTGGGCGTATGGGAGGCTCTGTGTGGACATGGCATGCTCCTGTCTAACTTTCGTGGACATAGGTGCCGGTGGCCGTGCAGAGCGGTCGGTAATCCGCTGTCCTTGTCATCTCGCTCATAAGCTTTGTCATCGCCGCGGCTTGGTGATGAGCAGTTTCGTGCCCGGAGCCCCGGCGGTCATCCCCCTCGACTGTCGAACATTCGCCCCATCGTTTGTGACTCGATCACAGATCGGTCACGTGCTGGCGAGGAAATCGAGGATCGTCGGGGCGACATTCTCGGGCTCGTCGAGCAGGGATAGATGCCCGCCGCCCTTGACCACGTGCAGACGCGCATCGGGGATCCGCGCAGCGAGCCGGCGGGCGTTACCCAGCGGCACGCTTGGGTCCTGTTCGCCGGCGATGACGAGCGTCGGCTGGGTCAGGCGGTGGAGCCACGGCAGGCTCGACCACCCGGCAACCGCGCAGAGCTGAAAGGCGTAGCCGAGCAGGTCGGGTGGCCGCCGCAGGCGGTCGGCCGCCTGGGCTGCCAGCAGGCCGCGCTCGCGTCCCGTGCGCCCGCCGGCGATGTACGGGACGCTCATTGCGAGCAGTCGTGGGTGGTAATAGCGCGCCGGTGTGGCGAGCATCACCGCGGCCAACGGACGGGGGGGCGTGCCGCCCAGCCCCGGGCCGGTCGCGCACAGCACCAGCCGGCGCACGCGGTCAGGGGCTCGCCGCGCGAGCTCCTGGGCCAGGCCGCCGCCCCACGAGTATCCCAGCACGTCGACGCGGTCAAGCCCCGACTCGTCCAGCAGCCGCTCGACCACGGCGGCGAGAGCGCCCATCCGCATCGGCAGACGCGGTCGTTGCGATACGCCTGCTCCGGGCGGGTCAAAGCCGATCAGCTCCAGTCCGGCTGCGTGCAGCGCGAACGGTGCCCACATTTCCAGATGCGCGCCGATCCCGGTGATCAGCAGCAACGGGCGACCCTCGCCGTATCGGCCCACGCGCAGCCGCAGGCCGCCCGCCCGTACGAACGACACATCCCACTCAGGGGCGGGCGCCACGGGTTGCCTCGTGTGGAGCTGATCGGATCATTGCCGGGGCTCGGCCTCGTTGAGCCTGATCGCGATCACCAAGTCGATCACGTCCGGTAGGCGGCGCAGGTCACAGCCGGTCTTCTCGGCGATGCGGCCAAGGCGGTAGTGCGCCGTGTTGACGTGAATCAGCAGCGCCTCGGCGGCCGCCTTGGCGTTCAGATCGGCCTCGGCGTAGGCCAGCACCGTGCGTGTCAGCTGGCCGCCGTGTTCGCGATCCTCGACCACGAACCGCTCGATCTCAGGCGCGATCAGCCGCCGCGCCACCTGATCGCCGCGCAGCATCAAATACTCAAACGCACTCAAGTCGGGCAGCGACAGGACGCCGCCGCGCGGTCCCAACCGGCCCAACGCGAGCGAGGCCTCGCGGTAGGCGTTGCCGAGTGTGGCTACTCCGTCCTGTGCCGTGCTCACGCCCACCGCCAGCTCCATGCCCCTGCAAGCCACCCGCTGGCACGCCTTCTCGAGCGGCGCCCGCAGCGACGGACGCTCGCTGGCACTCAGCGCCTTCACGATCACGATCTCGCCGTGACGGGCGACCGCCAGCGGCGCCCGGCGACGGTCTAGGGCGCCGGCGAGCGTGGTCGCCGCTGGGCGCAGCACGGCTTCGTCCTCCGGTGCCACCGCCGGCACCGCGGCGATCAGCACGCAGCGAGCGCCACCTTCGAGTCCGGCAGCCCGAGCCGCGGCCACGCCCGCCGCCGTGGCCGGCGGCCGGCCGGCCAGTAGATCCTCGAGCAGGTCGCGCCGAGCGCGGTCGCCGTCGGCGACAAGCAACTGCTGCGCCTCCAGGTAGGCGGCGCCGGCCTCAGTGGTGGCCAGATCGATGTGCCGGATCACCGTGCGGGCCGCCGCGAGTGCCTGATCCGCGGCCTCGCTGCCTGCCCGAGAGGCGTCGAGCACGGCGTCCCACACGACGTTGTGGTAGCTGCGAAACGCCTCCAGGAAGTCGGCCAGCGAGATCCCCCGCCGTGCGCGCAGCGCCGCGTGCCGTCCAACGAACTCGAACTCTCGCGCCGCCGCCGGTCGGCCTCGCCGCAGAACGGCACACAGAAGATCGTGGTGCCCACCGATGTGCGTGGTCACATCTTCGATCAGCGCCGGATCCGCCAGCCGGTAGGTCTCCATGCGGTCCTCGATCTCCGCGACCCCGGTCGAGATCAGCTCGTCTCTCCGCGCCTCGAGCGCGTCGGCGATCACGTCCGCGCCGATGCGGCGCCAACCTGCGCCCCGACCACGTGGCCATTAAGGTCGATGAGAACGAACTCAGCTACGCCGCGCTGGACCGGGCGGCAGCGCACGTCGCCGGCCTGCTGCGCGCGAAGGGCGTGCAACCGGGAGACCGCGTGGGGATCATGCTGCCCAACGTCGCACACTTCTCGGTCTGCTATTACGGCGCTCTGCGCGTCGGCGCGGCGATCGTGCCAATGAACCCGCTGCTCAAGGAGCGCGAGGTCGCGTTCTATCTCGGTGACTCCGAGGCCCGCGTAGTCCTCGCCTGGCACCAGTTCGCCGACGCCGCTCACGCCGGGGCCGAGCAGGCCGGCGTGGAGTGCGTGCTCGTGGAGCCGGGCGAGTTCGAGGCGCTGCTGCAACGTTGTCCACCCGCCGATGAGGTGATCAACCGTCAGCCCGAGGACACCGCCGTGATCCTCTACACCTCGGGCACGACCGGCAAGCCCAAGGGCGCAGAGCTCACCCACCAGAACATCCTGCGCAACGTCGAGGTCACGGTCGGCCTGTTCGGACTCGACGAGCGGGCGGTAACCCTCGGTGCGCTCCCGTTCTTCCACGCCTTCGGACAGACGTGCGCGCTCAACGCCACGGTCTCGGTCGGCGGGACCCTCACGCTCATCCCTCGCTTCGAGGCCGGTAAGGCGCTCACCATCCTCGAGCGAGACGCCGTGACCGTGTTCGAGGGCGTGCCGACGATGTACGCCGCGATGCTCCACCACGATGCCGCGGACACGGCCGACGCATCCGCGCTGGAGGTTTGCGTGTCCGGTGGAGCGGCGATGCCGGTGGAGATCATGCGCGCGTTCGAGGCCAAGTTCGGTTGCGAGATCCTCGAGGGGTACGGACTCTCCGAGACATCCCCGGTCGCGTCCTTCAACCGCCGCGGACGCGAACGCAAGCCGGGGTCGATCGGCCTGCCCGTCGACGGCGTCGAGATGCGGCGCGTAGACGACGCCGGCAACCCCGTCGCCGCCGGTGATGTCGGCGAGATCCAGATCCGCGGTCACAACGTGATGAATGGCTACTGGCGCCGCCCAGAGGCCACCGCCGAAGCGATTGACCCTGCGGGCTGGTTGCGCACCGGCGACATCGCCAGGATCGACGAGGACGGGTACTTCTTCATCGTCGACCGCAAGAAGGAGCTGATCATCCGGGGCGGATTCAACATCTACCCGCGCGAGATCGAGGAGGTCCTCTACGAACACCCCGACGTTCGCGAGGCCGCCGTGATCGGTGTCCCCCACGCCGAACTCGGTGAAGAGGTCGCGGCCGCCGTCGCGCTGAAGAACGGCACGGAGTCCACGCCCGAAGCACTCCGTAACTTCGTCAAGCGACGCGTAGCCGCCTACAAGTACCCCCGGCATGTCTGGCTCGTCGACGAACTCCCCAAAGGTCCCACCGGAAAGATCGTCAAACGCGAGATCGAGCCGCCGGCAACGATGACGTGAGCGCGCTCGGTAGGCTGCTGCAATGTGACGGTCGGTAGGGATCGGCCGGGTAGAGAGGCGAGGAACCGGCGTGGAGAAATGGGACGTATTCGCGACGGTCGTCGGTACTGCTGCGGCCGGCCTCACTGGCCTGCTGTTCGTGGCGGTCTCGATTCGGATCGAAGTCATCGCGAAGTCTCAGGAGCTCCGAAACCGCGCGGAGCAGACCCTCGCGTTGTTCGTCACGGTCCTGTTCATCTCGATCCTGCTTGCGATCCCTGACCAGTCGCACCGGGTGCTCGGGGTCGAGCTCGTCGCACTTGCCCTCATCACTGGCGTCGGCCACCTGGCTCTGGATCGGCGAGCCAAAATCGACCCGGATACACGTGACGCCAGCGCGCATGCGATCGCGGCGCTGCTCGACGCGATCGCACCCAACGCCATCACTTCGGTACTGCTCCTGATCGCTGGCCTGCTGTTGGTATTCGGCGTGGACGCTGGGCTCGACGTCCTCGTCCTGCCGGTCCTCGCGGGGCTCGCTGGCGGAGTCATCAACGCGTGGCTCTTGTTGACAAAGCTCCCCGAGTAGCGTCCTTGATCACGCCGGCGTTGGGAATGGTCCCGGGAGGCCCGAGGATCTCGGTTCCGTGTCTGCTGCCGCATGGGTCATGGACCGGTTCCTCCTCTAAACTCCAGGATGGAGGCAAAGATAACTTCAAGATGGAGCCCCGTCGGGTCAGACGAAACTGACGGCTTCGTTTGGGAATCCGGGTGGCTGGCAATACGATGTCTTGACGGTTCCTGAGCTTGCGGTCATCGACCGCGGTTGGAGTCGCGTTTTTCACAGCGGACGGTTGTCCGGTCACAAGATGGCCGCGCGAAGTCGGTTCGTTGTTGGCAGTTGACGCCGCTGCGCCAGCCGGCGCGTTTCAACAACCACGGAGCGACCCAATGGCTCGATCGAGAAGCGCCCGCGTGGCTTCACAAGCAGGTGGGCAGTGAGCGGACCTATAGAGATCGAACTGCCGCGCAACGCAAGTGCGGCCGCGCAGGCCCGTCAGCTTGTCGTTGACCTGTTGGCAGCCGAGCTCAGCGACCACGAGCTCGATCGCACCAGGCTTCTGGTCAGCGAGCTGGCGACGAACGCCGTCCGACACGGGCAGGGCACGATCACGCTCAGGGCTCGCGTTGACCAGGACCGGCTGCTAGTCGAGGTCATCGACGAGGGTTCGGGTTTTGAGCGAGCTATCCACCGAAGCGACCTCACACAGCTCGGAGGCTGGGGCCTGATGATCGTCGATGCCGAAGCTAGTCGCTGGGGTGTGCATGAGGGGACTACGCGCGTTTGGTTTGAGATCGAGCGAGCGGGACCCAGGATCGGTACTGACAAGCACCCGCTCACAGGCGGTTGCGCCTGAGCTCAACAGAACTGCGGTCCGGGCGGCTGACCGTTCTCGCCATCCGGGTGATTTCGTCGCTGATGTGATCGGGGCTGGTGGCGAGGTTGAGCCGCATCGAGCGCCTCGAGATCGATCTGACCGCGTGAGCTCACCTTGACGGTGATCAGCCGGCGCTGCGCCTCTCGCGCGGCCACAGGGAAGTCCATCTCGGCCACCGCCAGGCTCAGCACGTCCGCGTCGTGGACCGCCCATTTCTCGCTGCGCCGCACATGCAGCTCGGAGAGTCCCGGGACGGTCAGATCAACTCCAGGGTCTGCCATCGCGCGCCAACGCCATCCGACGGTTTCCGCTGGACGCAGCGCGTTAAGAAGTTTGACGAGGGTCTCGGTTGCCGTCACGCTGGGATCGGATGACGAGTGGTCCGCAAGCCGCTGCCGAGCCCAACCGTTGGGCGGCTCTTGCTCTGCTGAGCGTGGCGCAGTTGATGGTGGTGCTCGACGCCACGATCGTGAACATCGCCCTGCCGTCGGCACAGAAGGCACTCCACTTCTCGACCAGCGACCGCGAGTGGATCGTCACGGCCTACGCGTTGGCGTTCGGCAGCCTGCTCTTGTTGGGAGGCAAGCTCGGCGATCTGTTCGGGCGCAAGTGGACGTTTATCACCGGGCTCGTCGGGTTCGCAATCGTCTCGGCGATCGGCGGGCTGGCGACCTCGTTCCTGACGCTCGTGAGTGCGCGGGCGCTGCAGGGGGCGTTCGGCGCGCTCCTCGCTCCGTCGGCATTGGGACTGCTGACGGTGACGTTCGAGGGGAGCCCCGACAGAAACAAGGCGTTTGGGATCTTCGGCGCGATCGCCGGTGGCGGGGCCTCGCTTGGTCTGCTGCTCGGTGGCATCCTCACGCAGTTGCTGTCCTGGCGCTGGTGCCTCTACGTAAACCTGGTGATCGCCGTGCCCACCGCGATTTTCGCGCTGCGGCTGCTGGTCAACCACCGGGCCCCAGAACGCGAGGGGATCGACATCCCGGGCCTCCTCACTGGCTCCCTCGGCTTGTTCGCGCTCGTCTACGGCTTCTCCAACGCGGAGGCGCACTCCTGGACGGCCACTACCACGATCATCGCGCTCGCGGCGGCCCCGGTGTTGCTGACCAGCTTCGTCTTGATCGAGCGCCGCTCCAGCCACCCGCTGCTGCCGCTGCACATCGTCCGTGACCGATCCCGCGGCGGCGCGTATCTCTCAATCCTGCTGGCTGCGGCGGGCATCTTCGGCGTGTTCTTCTTCCTCACGTTCTTCATGCAGCTGAACCTCCACTTCTCGCCGATCACCTCCGGCCTCGCCTTCTTGCCCTTGACCGCCGTGCTCGTGCTCGCCTCTACTACCGCGCAGACACGGATCCTGCCGCGCACCGGGCCCAAGCCGCTCGTAGTTACGGGGATGGCGCTGGGGGTGGTGGGGATGTTTCTGTTCACGCACCTGACTCCCACCAGCACCTACGCCGCAAACGTCCTTCCAGGGCTCTTGGTCGTCGGCCTGGGGCTGGGCTTCATCTTCGCGCCGGCGATTGGGACGGCCACCCTTGGGGTCGAGGCCAAGGAGACAGGCGTCGCCTCCGCGGTGGTCAATGCGTGCCAGCAGATCGGCGGATCGATCGGGCTCGCGCTGCTGAGCACGATCTCCGCGAGCGCCGCCACCAGCTACGCCGCGAGCCACGGACGCGTGCCAGGGGTCGTCGCAGCCGCCACCGTCCACGGATACACCACTGCGTTCTGGTGGGCCGCCGGCATCTTCGCGATCGGCCTGCTGATGGCGATCGTCGTCTTGCCCGCGAAGGTCAGGCCCGGCGAATGCAGCGTTCGAAAGGCGCTCTCCCGCGGGCTCGCTTACGCACATCATCTCGAGCCTGCCGACGGCGTCCCGACGACGGAGCCCGAGCCGGTCGGCGCCGGACGAGGCGGAAGCTGACCCTAGTGCTCGTGCGACGGCGCGATCAGGACAGGCCGCCGAGCGCGAGCTGAAAGCGAGTGCGAGACGCTGCCCAGCAGCGCGCTGCGCACCGGCCCGAGCCCGCGCTGACCGCAGACGATCACTGCGGCGTCGATGTCGTCGGCCACCTCGGCGATCGTCCTGGGGATCGACTCGGTCGCTTCCGCGATCCGTGCGGAGGCGTCGTAGCCGCGGCGGCGGGCCTCCTCCGCGCCCTCGTCCGCGATCCGCTGAGCGACCGCCGCTTCTTGCTCGTCGATCTCACCCTCGTTGGGCACGTACGAGGCTCCCAGCGAGCCGCCGCGGGCAAGCAGGATCGCCGCGGGCATCCATATCGTCAGCACCACCGCATCGGCGGGATGAGCGCCAACCTCGGCCGCGACCGCTAGCGCCGACTTCGCCCCGTCCGACCCGTCATAGCAAAAAAGGATCGGTCGATCCATGTGAGCCCAGTCTACGGAGGATGACCAGCGACGCCGGCGCGCGTCGGGCGGATAGCCCGACGCGCGGCGAATGCCCACCGGGCTCGGCGAACGTCCGCATGGCCTGTGCGACGTGCCCCGATGCTAGTTCGAGGCAACACCGATTCGGTGTCCGTGAGCGTCGGCCAGTACGCCGAAGCTCACTCCCGGCACTTGCTGCGCCGGCTGAACGATCGTGCCGCCAAGCTCCTCGGCGCGGCTCAGGGTGCCAGCGACATCCTCGACTGCGACAAAGAACAGAACCTCGTCGTCGGCGCCTTGGCGCGGACTGATCGCGACCGCCGGTCCTCCCTCCACGCCCGTGTCCATAAACGTGTAACCGGGGAACCCGCCCTCGGCGGCCACGCTCCAGTCAAACAGCTGCGCGAAGAACTCACGAGTGGCGTCGGGATCCTGAGAACGGATCTCGGCATGGATCACTGGATGCGACATCGATACTCCTCCGTTCGTTGACGAAGACCCGGGTGGTCCTCACTCGCAAGACGATTGAGCCACGCCGGTGGGGACATCGCATACTCATCTCATTTTCCGGCGACGCCACGGCGCCGGGCTGCGCCGAATCCCAAGCGCGTAAAGATCCCTGGAAATTCAGCCTTTGTGCGATCGGGGAGACAGGATTTGAACCTGCGACCGGCCGGCCCCCGACCTCGGCCTGCGCAAGGGCTGGTGCCAGACGAATCCGGTCAAGCTAGCCGACCGTGCCACCCCGAGACAGGCAAGCCGCTCGACCGCTCGAAGCTCGTCCGCCGCTTCAAGCAGGCGATCGACCGTGCCGGTGTCCACCGGATCACGTTCCACGAGCTCCGCCACACGTTCGGGACGCGCATGGCGGCCGCAGGCACGCCGATGACGACCCTCCAGCATTGGATGGGCCACGCCGACTCGAAGACCACGCAGATCTAGGCGCCCTATAAGCCGAGCGATCAGGAGGCCGACGCCGTCGATCGCGCATTCGCGTGACGCTGGGCTCCGCGCGCCCGGTCAGGGCTCTGGTTCCGCGAGGTACGGCTCGATCCAGTCCCGGTATGAGCCGATGAAGTCGCGAGCTGTGTCCCGCACGAGGATCGCCGCGCGATGCACGTCGTCAGCGGGCGTCTGGACATAGCTGTGCTCGATCCGTGTCCGCGCGTTCTGCGCCTGGACCAGCCGGCTGCAGAGCCTCGCGGTGATGATCTTGGCGTCGCGCATTGCCTCGAAAGCGATCTGCGTCGCCGACCCATGGGTGTCCGCTGGTCTCCGCAAAGCCGCGAGCTTGACGCCGGCTTCGGCCAGCTCGCCCACGTAGTTCTGGACGCGCCCAAGGGCGCGCTCGACCGCCTGCACGCGGTTGTATGCGTCCATGTCCTCGGACGTGTTGTAGGCCGCCTTGAACTGCTGGAGGTCGAAATCCGTGCCGAAGCTCGCCATCGCGTGCTCGAGCGCTGCGTACTGTCGCGGGAGGTCCTCGAGGTGGCGGACGATCGCAAGACGCCAGCGCTTCGTGTCCACCTGCCTGGCGTCGGGATCCCCCATCGTCACGGCGCCAGCACGCGGTCAAGGCCGGCCAGGGCGGCCCCGGTGCGCTCCGCCTGTCTCACGCGACCCGTCCGTCGCAGGCTCGGCCCCCGGCTGCGGAGTCGCGGCCACAGCCCTCCGCGGTCGACGAGAACGCGCCCGTCCGCCACCACGTCGGCGAGAAACGAAGGCTCGCTCTCTGCGTCCTCCAGGCGGACCACATCGACGCGCCGTCCGGTGGCCGCCGTGAGCTTGGCGCTCAGCTCGACGATCCGCTCGAGGTCCTGGTCACGAAGCGAGACGAGCACGTCGACGTCGTTTCCAGGCGCGTCCGTACCTCTCGCTGCCGACCCAAACAGCAGCGCGAACCGGACGTTGTGCTCCGTGCGCAGCGCTGTCCTCAGAGTCGAGAGCAGCTTCCACGAGCGTCGCACGTACTCCCGCTCGGACAACGACATCGCCAACGTCCTCGGGGACGGCCGGACCCCACGAAGGCTGCCCTCCGCGACCGCCCGCCGTAGCGTGCGTTCATGCACGCCTACCTCACGGGCCAAGATCGCCAGCTCTGTCATGAGTCCATTATAGACCAGGCATGTGTCCGTTCCAGCATAGTCATATGTCCAATCAGGCTGCTCGCGGCGTGCCCGTGAGTCGCTGCCAGCCCTCCATCGCGCGTGTGACGACATCGCCGTCGGCGCCAGCCAGTTCGACGATCTGCCAGGTGAGCGACCACACCCCTGCTGCGAGCTCGGGCGGCCGCGCGGACCAAGCCGGCCGGGGTCGTCATTCCTCCAGTGGCGGGTACTGAGGCGGCGCGGTTCCGCGTCGGTCGCTCACTCGCGGGATCGCGTTCGAGCCGTCGACTCGTTCGCGAAGGGTGAGCATCACCCGCCATTCGTCCCCGTAGTCGAAGACGTACGCGATCCTTGCACCGACTGTGAGGCGGAGTTCATCGACAGGCAGGTCCGCGGTCTTGCTGTCGGTGTCCGCTGCGCCCGGGATTACGCGCTCAGCCGCCGTGTCGCCCCAGAACTGGCCGTCGAGCCAGAACGAGTAGAGGTGATCGTTCTCCCAGTTGAAAGCCTGCTGGATCGCGTCGTGTAGCGCGGTGAGGTGTTCATGGCCGGCGACCGCGACCTTCGCGCTGACGCCACTGACGTTGAGCAGCTCCGCGTCGAACACGAATACGGAGCGGCCCGCCACCTCGCTTCGATTCCTCCCGAGGACAAATCTGGCGGCCTGGCTGAGCGAGATCAGCGCGCGCCAACTGTGGGGCTTGTCGGGGTCCGGGTTGCGCTCGATCAGCCCGTAGGCCTCGCCGCGGCACAGCACGTCGCTGACGACCCACGACACGCCGCGCTCGCTCGGCGGGTGCCCATCAGGATCACGCCAGCCCCACTGTGAAGCCTCATGCGCGGGGGCGACCAACTCGTCGTGCGTGAACGGCACGCCTTCCTCGAGCCGCTCGACGGCCACCCCGGCCACCATCGACGTGAACAGGTCGCCTCCGCCGAGATCCAGAGCAAGTTCGTACAGCAGCGCGATCGGGTCGCCGGCGAGCTTACGTCCCTTGGCGGTCGCGAGCAGCTTGGACCCGCGGCGGCGCACCAGCCGCTTCCGTAGCAGGCCCTCCCGAAGCTCCTCAAGCAGAGCCATGTCTGCTTCACGATGGGGCACCCCGAACAGCTCGGCGTTCCACCAACCCGGCCACCGTTCGGCAGCCTCACGGACGACGACCCTCGCGAGCGCGTACGTCTGGGTGAGTGGGACGCCGCCGTTACTCGCGGTCTGTAGAAGCCAGCGAGCCGGAGCGGTCGCGGCGGCGGCCACGTCCTCGGGCGTGTCGATGCGCTGCTCGGCAGCCTCGGCGGTGTCCATCGCCAGTCAGGGTGGCACAACCAGCGGAGCGATCGACATCGTCGAGCACGCAAATTGCGAGCATGCGGCAGCGATCCGCCGCCGTGTGCGCTATTTCACTCGGCATGACCTTTGAGCAGGCTTTGAAGGATGGCGACCTCGACGTGGCACGGGCGATCCTCGACGAGCTGGTAGCGCTTCCCGACACCGGCGGGCTCTTAATGCCTGAGTGCTACGCCGACCTTGCCCGTGAGTACGACAGACAGGGCCGGCACGACGACGCGATCGCGTTGCACGAGCGCGCTGTCGAACTCGGGTGGGACTCGATCCCGCACCCAAGATCCGACATCGCAGAGTTCCACCTGCGCGCGGGGCGCGATGACGTGGCGGCCGCAATCTGGGCCGAGCTGAAGGCCTCCGATCCCGACGACGTATGGCTCTACAACGCGGCGGGCCTCTCCTACAACGAGGTCGGACAGCACGAGCTCGCCATCGCCTGGCTCGGCGAGGGGATCGAGCTTGCGATGCGGACTGATGACCCTGAGGGGATTATCAACCAGCTGTCCGACGTTCGCCGGCACAGTCTCCGGTCTCTGGGTCGGGAGCTTGACGAGCTGGAGCAACGAGTCGATCCGTTCATGGCGGGATGGAGCTCGGAGGAGCGTGCGCAGAAGCGACGGCTCGCGCGACTGATCGAAGCTGGGAACTTCAGTCTCCCGGCGCCGGACCGCGAGCGCGACCGCGAGCGCGAGGACGTCGTCGTATCGCTCGCCTGGTTTCCGTCAGGCGAGTATGAGGAGGCCATCAAACGCTGGCCGAGCCTCGCCGAGGAGTGGGCCGACGTCCCGCACCGCGATTATTGCGCGCGTCTCGACGGCAACATCAAATGGATGCGAAGCCACGGCATGCCGATCCGGGCGGTCGCGCCGATCGTCGTGGAGGACTTCGTGGCTTGGTGCGCCGAGCACGATGAAGATCCGGAGGAAGCACGAGCCTCCTACGCCGTCCATCTCACGACGGACGGCGAAGTCATCGCATGGCCGCCTGGGCGCAATGAGCCGTGCTGGTGCGGCTCGGGCCGCAAGTACAAGAAGTGCTGTGGACCGGCCCCGGCGCGTCCGATGCACGATCCGGAGACGTAGGCCGGTGTCTGATGGTCCGGTCAAGCCCACCAATGCGGCTCCGGGTCGGCGCGAAATGCGCGATCCTCGCGACCCACGCAGTCGTCGAATCGAGTCCCCAAGACAGTACATAGAGAGAACAATTCGGACTGTGAGCCGCAGGAATTGCTGAAGTCTTACCGCACGATCCGGGCTAGGCGCCCCAGCGTTTGTGAGACCAGTAGTGACATCCTTGGCTCGAGCGGCCGGAACTGCCCAGAAGCGACGGCAGCGATGACCACTCGTGCATCGATCCGGCGGAGGAGAAGCGGCGCGGTTTCACGGCCCGCACGCTTTGCGGGCCGTTCGCCACGACGGTGGCGCGCTACATCGCCGGCCGCTCCATGTGGGAGCACGAGTGTGGTTGTCGCATCCCGAGTTAGTGTCCACGGCGGCGGTCACGCTAGGCCGCGTTTCTGTCGGTTCCTGTGGCCCTACGGCGCATTGTGGACGGCAAACAGGGACCTTTATGGGGACCACGCGCGTATGTTCTGCAACGTGCGCCAATCGCAGCCGCTTATGAGCTGGCGAGTGGCCTTCTTTGGCTTCGTGGTCGCGCTGACCGGGTGCGGATCAGTCGCGACGCTGACTCAGACGAGGCCGTCGGAAGCGGCGCCTGCGACACGGACTGGAGCGAGTGTCCCAGGAGTCCAGCCCCGACTCGTCGTGCTCGGCGAGCCGGTGCAGCCGCGCCGGGTGGAGGTGATGGGTGTGTCAGGAACGGTCGAGCTTCGCGTGGAGGACCCCGACGCGGCCGCCGCCGTGCCGCTGTTTGTGACGCTCGGGCGCATTGTGCGGCGTGAGCCGCGGGACGTGTGCTTCGACACCTTTACAGCGAATGAGAGCCCCGAGGATGGCGATATCGGATGCCAGGTACGAGGCCCTGAGCCGCTCGTGCTGACACTCGGCGACCAGTTCATCCCCGGGCTCCTGCCGGTCGAAAATTTTCCCGTCCTCTACGGTCAGGCCGGCGCGGGCGTGATGACGGCGCAGCTGATCGGTCCGGACGCGCAACGACGATCGGTGCCGCTGTCGGCACACCGAATCTTCTTGGTTGCCTTCTCGCGAGTTGCGCACGGCGCGTTTCGGTTTTCGCTGCGTTTCGCTAACGGAACGACGCTGCAGCACTCGTTTCAGCTGCCGATGACTTCGCACGAGCACGGGGCCTGGCCGCGAGTGCGACGGCGGGGCGCATTGTTCAACTACGGGATCGGCGAGAACATCGTCACGAAGTCGCTCGATCAGATCATGAAGCAATTCGGCCCACCCCTGCGGAGCTATGTCCGACCGAACGGCGTGCACTGCATTTACTACGACATCGTCGGCTACGACAGGGACTGGACGTTCTGCTTCAAAGGTCAAGCGATGACCAGCGCAGCCGGCAGCCAGGCCGCGCCCACGGGAGCGCGTTGACTTGGCACTCGGCGCGTGCGACCCAGCACGCCCGGGCCATTCGAGGCGCTTTGACGTGCACCTACCCTATCCGGCGCGAGCCGGCTGGCGGCGCGTGGCGACGCGAGCAGTTGGACGTGACGCGCGCTCTAGTGCTGGCGGCGATTGACTGCGACCAGGCGCGCGTCTCGCGACTGGCGCGTCGTGGCCGTCGCGTCCTGGGCGCGGGGGGCGTGGCCGTGGCGCTGGCCGTGGTCGCATTCGTCGCGCTCGGTCACCACCACGGACAAGCGCCGAAGTCGGCGCTCGCGGCAGGCCGAGATCGTTCGGCCGCGATCGCGTCGGCCAAATCGGTGGGGCTCTACGCCGCGGGTGTGGTCACTGTCGGCGGGAGCCCGCAGGCGCTGCTCGCCCACGGCGACTCCCTTTGGATCGCGACGCCGAGCAGCGTCGTCAGGCTAAACCTGCAGAACGGCGCGACGATCGCGCGGACCCCGATCCCCACCAACGGCGTCAACGCGGGCCTCGCGTTTGGGGCTGGCAGCATCTGGCTGGCGCCGACCGGCACGTCTCAGCTCCTGCGGATCGACCCGGCAAGCAACCGACTCCTCGCGAACATCGACCTCGGCGTCAGTAACCACGGACACGTGAGCTCGCTCGGTGGTGGCGTCGCGTTCGCCGCCGGCAGGATCTGGGTCAGCCGCGACTCAAACCGCCCGCGCGGCGACGTCATCTCGCTCAACCCCGCGACCGACCGGGCTGCCGCGACGCCGATCACGGTCGGGTCCGGGCCCGGCACAGTCGTGTCCGGGTTCGGCTCGCTATGGGTCGACAACACGTCCGTCGTCGTCGGCAACACCGCCCCGTCCAGGATCTATCCGGCGGTGTCACGGATCGATCTACAGACCCGCCGCGTGACCACCGAGCCGTTCGCAGGAATTCCCGCGGTCGGGTTCGGGTCACTATGGATCCAAACCCACGCCGGGTCCGATGACGCAGCGATCGTCCGTGTCGACCCCGCCACCGGACAGACGCTCGCCCGGATCGCCGTGCCGCGTGTCGTCGGCGTCTCCTCCGGTGGCGGCCGCGTGTGGGCGATCTCCTACCCCAAATCACGCTCGGCGAGCACATTCCAGCCGATCAAGGGGACCGCAGCGCTATGGCAGATCGACCCGCGGACTAACCGTGTCATCGGCAAGCCCATCCATCTACCGCTGATCCAGCCAATCTCGATCGTCGCGTCACATGGCCAACTCTGGATCGCCGACTATCAAAGCGGCAAGGTGATCCATTTCCAGCTGAGCAAGCGCCAGTAGCCAACAGGCCCTCCGGTCAACACAACCACCGCCCCCGATCGGGCCGCGCGCCGCGCAGACGGGTCGACCGAACCAATCGCGCATCTGATCACCGCTGCCTTGTCGCCGACGGGGCTGCGATGACTCGACTGGTGCTGGGGAGCTCGTCAGCCCAGAGCGGAACTCTCCGGCCCCGCATTCGTGCCCGGCGACACAGCTCAGGATTCGTGTGCAGCAGCGAGCGCCGGGTGGCAGACGGCACCTAGGTGAACGGGAGGGTCTCACGTATAGCGGCGGAGGTGGCGGTGGCTCGTGCGGAAAGTGCCGCGATCAGGCAAACGCGCACGCCCGGACGGCGGCTCGAACGCCGCTGGGGGGATGAACCCACAAGACGGTGACGGCGCCGTGGCGCTCGACCTGGCCTTTGAGCCGGTGGGCGTTTCGCATCAACGAGGCTTCCAGCTGCTGTGCTCTGGCGGTATTGGTGTAAAACGCCATGAACACGACGTCCGCGGCACTCCTCCCAACGACAATCTCGCCATCTGCGCTACTTGAGCCGGGTGGATTGGGCGGCAGCACCGGAGCCCCGAGTGCGCGTATCCCTTTGGCGGTCAGGCAGCTGCGCGCCTTATCCAGCGCCGCGATCATCCTCCGCTCGACCGGTGAAAGCTTGAGCGACGGCAACCTGACGCAGCCCTTGGTGTGCTCGAGCACGCGCGCGGTCGGCGTCTGGCCCTCAAACGCTTGCCGGCAGCGGAACTGCTGACCATCGCTGAGCACAAACGAACACGACTGCGAGGTCGTATGCCCGCCGGCACCGGACACTTGGCAGCTGCCGCTCCCGACCTGGGCGTCAGCCGCGGCGGTTCGTGCGCCACCGGAGCCACAGCCGCCGACGACGACAGCCATTGCCCCCACGACGACCACTACGCGAAGGTAGCCCATCAGCTCATCATCCTCGCTCTCACGAGTCGGTGGATAACACCTGCCGACGCCAGCGCGTTGTATGACCTCTGCTCCAGCGGCACCGAGCAAGCGTAGGGTCCGATTCTGACCGAAGGCTAGACACCCACAGGCCGACAACAGTTCTCCACTGCCGCTCAGGGAGCTCGTCGGCCCAGAGCGGAACTCTCCGGCCCGGCATTCGTGCCCGGCGACACAGCTCAGGATTCGTGAAAACCAGAAGCCAGGTTCTCGTTTGCCTGACCTTGTTTCTCGTGGCAGCGCGCACGAAGCTCCCTATGTAGTCCGTGCTGCTCTGCCTACGCATGTGCGACGTTCGCTCGCGCACACCAGCTCGTCTGAGCGCCTCGCTCATGACGAAGTTGCAGGGCGCGAGGCAAATCCAGAGCGCCGCTCCGGCTTCCATGTCGGCGCGGTACTCAGCCCGGCGTCGACGACGCGCTTGACTTCGTCCGGGGTGCAAGCGGCTCAATCGCGATTGACACTGCCGCGAGCTTGGAAGCAGACGTCTCGCTAGGAGCAGCGAACGTGTTCGTGTGGCCAACTCGCGTGGACAGCAGCGATCGCTGGTCGGCGGGCGTCTATCCCGTGTGATTCTTCGGCTGGCGGACGGCCGTGTTGATCCCAAGGATCCTCTTGGCGTTGTCTTCGAAGATCGCCGCCCGGACGGCGGTATCCTCGACGGCACCCTCGACATCGGAGATGGTCCTCGGGATGAAGTACGAGCCACCTTCGGTGTCGAACGGCGCGTCGGTCCCGAACATCACCCGGTCAGGCCCGAAGAAGTCCAGGACGCACCGTACGCCGTGCTGTCCGCCGAACATCGCGGTGTCGACGTACAGCATCCTGAAGTACTCGAACGGCTTCTTCTGCAGGTGCTCCAACTGCTGCTCCAGATTGCCGCTGGGATCGAGCTTGCCAAAGGCCGGCATGACCTCGAACCGTCCGGAGAAATGGGGGATGGCGCCACCACCGTGATGCGCGATCAGCTTCAAGTCCGGATGGCGGTCGTAGATGCCGGCGAAGATCAAGCGCGCGATCGTGATCGTCGTGTCGAACGTCCAACCGAAGACCTGCCACAGCAGAAAGGGTGCGGTTTCCGGCGGCGAGCCCGGCGTCGCCGGGCTTCGGTAGGGGTGAAGCCAGATCCCCGCGTGGAGCTCCTCCATGGCCGCGAACAACGGCTCGTAGCGATCCTCGTGCAGTGGGAAGTTGACGGCGTCCTCCTCCAGTTGCACGCCGAGCGCATGAAGCTCGCGGACGCTGCGGATTGCCTCTGCGGTCGCGCCGTCCGGATCCGCGATTGGCGTCGCTGCAACAAAGCCGGCGAAGCGGTCCGGATGCCGCGCGACGATCTCCGCCATCTCCTCGTTGTTGCGGCGCACTAGCTCGACAAACGGCGGGCTGGCAAGACTGGGGTCGTCGTAAACGTGCGGCCCGGGGATCGGTGTCAGGATCTGCCGGTAGCCGGGGTAGGCGTCGATCACGCTAAGCCGGAACTCGATGTCGTGGAGCGCGCGTTGCGCAAGCAGAAACGCCCCGGGTCCTTGCTGGCCGCGGCCCTCGAGATGACCGACGTAAGACGGGGAGAGGATGTGCGTCCAAGCATCGATCTTCACGCGGTCACCCCCTGACGGGCGCGGACGATCCGGGGACAGCGAGATGCGTAAGCGTGAGTCTATATTCGCCGCCAACGCTCGATAGAATCTCCTGCGGTCCGTTCAAGTCATCGTGGATCAGCGAACCCGTCACGAGGAAGCCCTCTGGCATATCGTCGTGGCGCCGGACGCCCGGCTGACCGTCGTCACTCCCGGCGTTGATCAGGAGCCGTGCGGGACGTCCCGCACGCCGAGACGCCTGCTTCAAGACGACATTACGAGAGTGCTCCCAAAGTTCGAAACCGCTGATGGTTCTGAGGACCAGGGGCAGTGCGGGTAAGCCGTCGATCGCCAGATTCAGATCGATTACCGGTCTGGCGGGCACGCACGAGACGGTTTCGGGCCAGCCAGTCAACGCGAACGGGAGCCGGCCTCCAGCCGAAGGCGACATCTCTCTTCCTGGCGACGAGGAGGAGGTGCGGGGTCGGCAAGCGCCGCCAGTCCTGCTTCGCCCGCGTGCCGCGCACGCTCGTGGAGCGCCGGAGCTTGCCCAGTGATCCGGGGCAGGAGCGGATGTCCGGGTCATCGCGGCCCTAGGCGGCTTGACGAAGGATCGTGTTCGGCGCTCCGACCTTGTAGACGAATCGGCGCCTGGCGTCGTGGTATCTGGGATCGGGGCCGAAGAAGCATTCGAGGCAGCGGGCCAGCTCCTCGGTGCGGTATGCGTGGAGAGGCTTCGTCCGCTCGTCGCCATAGCGCCAGCGTCGTTTGTGCGCCAGACGAGCCCGATGCAGGCCGTCATTCGCCGCACGCTCGGCGAGCCGCTGCGTCTGGGCTCGGAACTCCTTCAGGTCGGTGCCGAAAGCAGCGTCCAGCAGCCCGATCCTGACGGCTTGGCGGGTGCCTACTGGGTCGAACGGCGCATCCGTGAGGCTCTTCGTGATCGTGGCGCCCACCCGGCGGGGCAGCAGGTAGGTCCAGTACTCCGATCCGTACAGCCCGCCCATGTGCCCGTAATAGGGGTTCAAAACGATGTCGTCACGTCCCACCACGTAGTCGCCGGCTAACGCGAGCGGCACGCCGCCGACCGCAGCGTCTCCGCCGAGCGCTGAGATGACGAGATGCGAATCGGTCTCCACGATGTCGCGCACCAGATCGTCGATCGCGACCAGGTTGCGCCAGGACTCGGCTCCTGGGTCGGCGGCGGCCTCGATCACGCCCAGCTGGATTCCGTTTGAGAAGTAGTCATCGCCGCCGAGCAGGACGATCACCCGGGTCTCCCGCCGCGCCCGAGCATACGCGTAGGCGTCGCGGAGCCGCAGGCATTGGTCGGTGCTCATCGCACCGTTGTAGAAGTTGAAGTGCAGGTACCCCACCCCGGCGTGCTCCTCATACGCGATCTCGCGATAGGTGTGATCGGCCGGCAGCCTGGCGTCGAGCGGACCGCCAGTCTCTGGCATGGCGGGCTCGATGCCCGCCAACTCGAGCGCCAGCGTGGCAGGCAGCTTGAAGTACCGCCGAGTCGGCGTGTCACGCTGCTTGAGTTGCGTGATCCACACCGCCCCGTCGACCGTGGCTCGGCAGACAGCGCCGTTTCGCTGCGCGACGATCTCTCCCGGGCTGCCCTGGAGCGTCCGTTCGCGGTGGACGCCGAACAGGTGAAACTCGCATCCCCCGATCGCGTCGAGGACCCACCCCCGGATGCCCCTCGCCCGCGCGGATCTTGCGTATCACCGTGGCGGTGCTGTCGGAGTGCCAATCGATCCCTCGGACCGACTGGCTCATCGGGGGCCGTGCGCGAGCGATGGGCGTCGGTTGGGGGCGACACTCGTCGCGGCCGCTGCCGATGATCTGCCCGACCGCTTCGAGGATCGCCTCGATCGCGGCACGGCGAACCTCGTGCCGATACAGGCTCGCCTTTCCCGCCGCACGGATCGGGAAGGTCCGCGTCGCTAATACCTCGCCGGCGTCGAACTCGCCGTTTGCCTCCAGCACGGTCACTCCCCACTCGCTCATCCCGAGCTCGATCGCCCAGTCAAGCGACGAGGGGCCGCGGTCGCCGGGCGGGCCAGGGTGCACGACCAGGCACGGGCGGCTTCGCCAGACCGTCTCCGGTATCAGCGTCTTGAGAAACGGGCATACGATCAGGTCCGGATCGTGCTCTCTGACCGCGCTCTCGATCGCGACCGCCGTGTCGACCACCGCGACCGCCACTTGATGCCCCAGCTCGCTCAGTGCGATCCAAGCGCGCTGACTGAGCCCATTGTGCGCCGAGACGAGGAACAGAATCCGCAGCGACGGTTCGCGCTTGGCAACAGCTGGCGTCGGGGTCGAGAGCAGAGAATCGACTATGGGTGTGTCGGTGAAAGTGCTTTTCCGCATGGCGTCCTCACAGTTGAGGGAGGTGGTGATGTGTCCGGCCAAGCCGCGCGGCCCGGGCTGTGGTACGTCCGCTAGCCGCCATATCCCGACACGCGGTGGCGCCGGTGGGCTGCGCCAGCGCTAGGAGGCCCACCACGGCGGCCCTCAGCGACGTCGCCGAAGGGCGTTCGCAACGTCGGCACCGCCTCGTGGCGGCTGGTCGTCGGCCGGGTGAAAGCGTCAGATCGTGGCGCGCTCGCTACCTCGCCAGGCGTGAGTTCGGCTGACCTACCGCGGTGGCGGTGGTACATCTCGCTGACCCATCGGCCGCCGGGTCGCTGGGCCAGCGAGTCGAGAAACTCGCGCCAGGAATCCGGCAGGTCTTCATCGGCGACCAGCGCGTACGGGAACTGGGGAGGGCGGGCCACCGGGTAGAACAGTGCTGCCGCGGTCAGGTCGGCCACGGTGAACGAGTCGCCGACGAGATAGCCGCTCGGGGAGATCTCCCGCTCGAGGCGATCGAGCGCGGCGACCATCTTCGTGCGGCTGTGCGCGGCGGACTCGGCGCTGATCTCGAATCTTCGTCGCATGGCCACGCGGAGTGCTGGGAACCCCGCGCGGAGCACGGCGCGCGTCGCGACCGGCCGGCCCTGGGTGAACAGCGGCACCACCAGCTCCGGATGGGGGAGCAGGTCCTGGTAGAAGGCGCGGCGGAGGTGCGGTCCGAGCTCCTCGTCGAAGAACTCCTCGAGCTCGAGCGCGCGACGCCGCTGCTCCCGATCCTTCGGATAGAGCGGCGGCTGTGGCCAGCGCTGCTCGACCGCGGCGATGATTCGCGTCGAGTCGCCGATCGACCGTCCGTCGATGGTGAGCACCGGAGCGGTCGAGGTGTCGCCGGTTAGACGCTTGGTCTTCAATGCGTGGAGCCCGGGGAGCAGCGACCGGCGGATGTGGGGGACGCGCTTGTGGTCCAGTGCCCAGCGCACCTTCTCGACGTAATGCGAGACCTGGACCTGCCACAGCACCGGCACACCTGACGCTTGCTGCGCCTGCTCTCCGTCAGGGCGGGTTTGCAGTGTGGACGTACCCATGATTGATCGCCTCCGCTGTCGTTCTGTGGCGAGCATCGCGCGGCCGGGTCGGTTTCGCGACGTGGAGGACCACCTGTTTTTCGGTGGGTGGACCGAGGACTTTGGCGGCGGTAGGATCGTCGGCGTGGCCGCTGTTGACGGCGGGCAAGTGCTTCTGGAGCGAGATGCCGCTCTCGCGCGGATTGATGAGCGCCTGGGCGAGGCGAGGGCCGGACTGGGTTCGCTGCTTCTGCTCGAGGGGCCGGCGGGCATCGGCAAGACGCGCCTGGTTCTGGCGGCAGCGCGGCGCGGACGCGAGCTCGGGCTCGCAACGCTCAGCGCGCGTGGCTCGGAACTTGAACGGGACTTCGCCTACGGCATTGTGCGTCAGCTGTTCGAGGGCGCGCTGGTCAGAGCCTCCACGTCGGAGCGGGCGGAGCTGCTCTCGGGTGCGGCGGCGCTTGCGGCGGGGCTGTTTGGCGTTGCGCCGCCGCACGCGGACGCCGACGCGCTGCTCGACCCGTCCTTCGCAATCCTGCACGGGCTCTACTGGCTGTGCGCGAACTTCGGCCGACGCTCGCCGCTGCTGCTTGGCATCGACGATGCCCATTGGGCCGACCCGGCCTCGCTGCGCTTCCTGAACTACCTCGGGCAACGGCTCGAGGAGCTGCCGGTTGCGGTGGTCGTCGCAGCGCGGCCGGTCCAGTCGCCTGAAGCTTCGCCGCTGCTTGCGAGGCTCGCCACCGACCCGTCGGCCGAGGTCCTCGCTCTCGCACCGTTGAGCGAGCGAGCGGTTGCCGAGCTCGTGCGGCTGGCACTCGGAGTCGAGGTGGACCCCGGTTTCGCGACGCTGTGTCACGAGTTGACCGGCGGCGTCCCATTCCTCGTCAAGGAGCTCGTCCGGGCGATCGCCGATGAGGCGATCGAGCCAACGGCACGGGCGTCCTCGCGCGTCGCGGCCCTCGCCCCGCCGGCGGTCTCGCAGTCGGTCTTGCTGAGGGTGGCGCGCCTCTCTAAACCCGCGCAGGGACTGGCGCGCGCGGCGGCCGTGCTGGGCGAGGCTGGCCTCCGGCTCACAGCCGGACTGGCCGACCTGGACCTGGGCACCGCCGCAGCCGCCGCTGACGAGCTCGCCGCCGCCGGAATCCTCGAGGAGGGTCGGCCCGTGCGCTTCGTGCATCCGATCGTGCGGGCGGCTGTCGAGGCGGATCTCTCGCCCGGCGACCGGGCCGGCGCGCATGCGGCCGCGGCGCGACTCCTCTCCGACGACGGGGCATCTCCCGATCGGGTCGCGGCCCACCTGCTGGCGACCGAGCCGGCGGGCGACGACTGGATGGTCGAGTCACTGCGGGCGGCCGCCCGGCCGGCGGTCGCCAACGGCGCTCCAGATTCGGCCGCCGCCTATCTCCGGCGGGCGCTGACCGAACCTCCCTCCCAGCGGCTTCGCCCCGACCTGCTCCTCGAGCTCGGGTTCGCTGAGTCCTACGCCGGAGACCCGCACGCGGCGGCTCGCCTTGAAGCTGCCCTCGGCACCGCGGCGGACGCGACCGCGCAGGTGTCGATCACGCTCGCGCTCGGACGGATGCTTCAGATCGAGGGGCGCAACCGCGAGGCGCTCGAGGTATTCGACCGCACACGCGGCCGCCTTCGCCCCGCCGACCGTCGAGCGGCGCTGACGCTGGAGGGCGCCTCCCTTGGCGCGGCCCAGCTGGACGCAACGACCGCGGATGACGCCGCGCCGCGGATCGCCCACCTCCGCCGGCTCGCCGAAGAAGAGCCCGACGTTCCCTCGAGCGTCTTCGGCACGCTGGCGATCGCGGCTGTCATGTCAAACGAACCGGCGGAGATCGCCGCCCGGCTCGCGCTCCGCGCGCTCGAAGGCGCACCGAAGCTGCTGCCGGAGTCGATCGACCGACCCCCGTTCTTCTACCACGCCTGCATCGCACTCACCGTCGCGGAGCGCTACGACGAGGCGCTGCCGCGATTCGAGGAAGCTCTGGCCGACGCCCGCCGGCTCGGCTCCCTCTCCCACGTCCTCGGGCTCTCGTGCTACCGCGCCTTCGCGCACCTCCGGATTGGCAACCTCGCCGACGCCGAGGCCGACGCACGCGTCGCGCTGGAGACGGGTCCTCGCCCTCCCGGCTTTCACGCCGCCGTGGCCCTGGCTGTGCTGCTCGAGACGCTAGCCGAGCGAGGCGAGCTCGAGACCGCCGAGGCGGCCGATGGTCGCTACCCGCTCGCAGATCAATTCCCGACGATGATCCAAGGCGGCTGGCTGCTGGCGGCGCGAGGCAGGCTCCACCTCGCCGAGCTCCGGCCCGCCGCAGCCCTGGACGACCTCCTCGCCGTCGGTGACCTTTTCGAGCGCCTGCGCAGCCCGAGCCCGAGCACGGCACCCTGGCGCTCAGACGCCGCCCTCGCCCAACTCGCCCTCGGCCAGGAGACCGCGGCAAGAGCGCTCGCAGCCGACGAGGTCGCGCTCGCCAAGGCCTTCGGCGCCCACCGCGCGCTCGGGATCGCACTACACGCCGCGGGCCTCAGCGAGGGGGGCAGCAGCGGGATCGAACTGCTGCGCCAGGCGACAGGCATACTCGGGGGTTCCGGGGCGAAACTGGAGCACGCCCGCGTACTGGCCGACCTTGGGGCGGCCCTCCGGCGCGCAGGACAGCGAGCCGAGAGCCGCGAGATCCTGCGGCCCGCGCTCGACCTCGCCCACCGCTGCGGCGCGCTCGCGCTGACAGAACGGACCCGCACCGAACTCATCGCCGCCGGCGGGCGCCCCCGACGGCTCGTCCTCAGTGGGCTCGAATCGCTAACACCGAGCGAACGTCGCGTCGCGCAACTCGCCGCCGCCGGCCTCTCCAACCGCGAGATCGCCCAACAGCTCTTCGTCACCACTCGAACCGTCGAAGGTCACCTCACCCACGCATACCAGAAGCTCGCCATCACCACCCGCGAGCAACTCCCCGCCGCACTCGCCGGCCCCAACTTCGACACGGCCGCCCCCAGCTCGACAGTCATCTAGTGCCGTGATTCCTCGCGCGATGCAGAAGTGCTGAGGTGATCCGATGCCCCGCCTGTTGGGCAATGCCTGTCCCGCGTTGCTTTAGCGAACGTTGGGGGGAGCGTCGGCCGCGTCGGAGCCCTGCAAAGCACGGGAACCGCGACTCGGCGCGGACCATCGCATCCGCGTTCCCCGATATACAGCGGGCGAACGCTTCGGGTACCAAGCGCAAGTCCGCGACGAAGCGCTGCTAGCCGCCTGACACGCAAGCACACGCTCCCGGACGCCGTCGGCGGCAACTTGTGCCCTCGTCGCCGAGCAGGCGCTGGCCCATGCGGCGGCGAGGTGATCGCAAAGGACGAGCAGGAGAAGCTCGATGGTGGTGCGGCCAGAGTGCTGCTCGGCGATCAGACAAGCAGGAGTCCCGGCGCTCGTTGTCCGCAAACATTCGTTCGCGAGACACTCGAGCAGCGCTTCGGCATCGCGCGAGTTCACAGGCGTCGACTTGTAACGCTTGCCGTGTACGCGTCAATGTAATGCCGTCGGGGGTTTCCGTTACGCTCCGTTGATGAGGATCGGCTATGGCGGGAAGGGCGTCTCAGCCGTCGTTAGCCGCCTATCGCTCGGCACTTGACTGCTGACGGTCTCGAGATCAGCGCGGAGCAGGGAAGATGCCCCCGCGACAAGATCCTTGTCTAATCGCGATAGGAGATCACCAGCGATGCGGGTTGACCGGAGAGGACGGCCCCCACGGATCGCGCTTGATCCGACTTCCGGCTGGGCTCAACGGCCAGGTCGCAGGTCGCGCGGCGTGAGCCGCTTGCGCAGAGGATTCAGCCGCGAGCCGTTGAAACTGACCCCGGCGAGCTCGGGGAGTCATTCACTGGGCGGAAAGGAAGCGCGATGAGAGGTCTCGGTCGGGTGGTGTTTGTGGCGATCCTGCTGCTGATGGCGGGAACGCTCAACATCGTCTATGGAATCGCAGCGGTGAGCAACGCTCATTTCTTCGACGGCACGCAGTACGCGTTCGCGAGTCTTCACACCTGGGGCTGGATCGGGATCATCGTCGGGATCATCCAGCTCACGGGCGGGTTCTCGCTGTTCAGCGGCGGGGGGTACGGTCGCTTCATTGGGATCTTCGCGGCGACGCTCGGGGCGATCGAGTCGTTGTTCGCGATCGGTGGCAAGCACCCGTGGTGGGCGCTCGGGATCTTCGTCGTCAGCCTGTGGGTCCTCCACGGCCTAATCGTCTTTAGCGAAGACTTCGAGGCGCAGACCTAGCCGGTCGCAGTCGCCGACCACGACCGGCAACGGGCAGTCTCGCAGGCTCACCGCCGTCCCTGCCCGCTGTGGTGATCCTCAGGGCCCTTCGATCGCTCTACAGTCGGCAGCCGATCCCGTCCGAGCCCTGCTTGTCGCCGTGGGTGTCGGGCAAAGGTGTGACGTCCGGCGGGTTTAAGCCCGGATCGTGCAGCAGCCGCGGTTGGTGATCGCGAAGCCAGTGTTGGTTGGCTGGTGAGGTCTTCGGGGTGGTTGTTGCCGCCGCGCGCTGCCGGTCAGGCCCCGCCGTCGTCAAGAACGGCGGAGGCGTCCGTGTTTCGCGACAGCGGACCGTCGGCGTTGAACGCCGGGTCGTGCACATCGTTGTGTTGGCTGGCGCGGTCGAGGTTGATCAGCCGGCGGGTGCTGGCAGCTCGCGTAGCCGGGCGAACGCGGCAGTGAGCTCGGCGGCCCATGGCCAGTTGGCTGGGAGGCGCAGGACGGCGCGGCGGGCGTGGAAGCAGAGCCGTCCGGCGGTGTGCAGCAGCCGGTAGCGCAGCGCTTTGGGTTCGCAGGTCGCGAGCTCGTCGGTGAGGCATAGCCGTTGGGTCCAGGCGATCAGGTCTTGTGCGATCAGCGACAGCTCGAGCCAGACGGCGTTGAGGTTGAATTCGCGGAACGGGAGGTTCTCAAGCCCGGTCTGCTTGGCGCCGCGGATCAGGTTCTCTGCATCCCCACGGCCGCGGTGCAGACGCTCGATCTCGACCTTGTCGCCGGTGAGGTCGGTGAGCGTGGCTTGGAAGCGGTGCCCGTCGGCATCGGTGAACTTCAGCTGCGCGCCGGGGTGTGGACGCTCGCGGCGGACGATCACCCGCGACCCTTCCGGCCACGGTGTGAGATCTAGTCGCTCGACGTCGGTGATCTCGGCGATCTGTGCCCCGTCGCGTTGGGTGCCGTCCTGGCGCAGCGCGGGACGCCAAGCGTTCTCGGGAAGTTGCAGGATCGATTCGCGGACGCCGGTGCACAGATCGAACCCGACCAGGAACCCGATGTTCGCGTCCTGCGCCGCTTGGCACAAAGCGCCGGCCGCGCCGGCGGAGTCGATCCGCATCACGATCTCCGTGTCGAGATCGCAGACCACGTCGACGGGCAACTGAGCGAGCGCGAGATCGAGCACATCGATCTGCGCCTGGGCTGAGTGAGCGGGCGCACCACCTCCTCGCAGCACGCCGGCGAGCGCCTCGTGAGTCTCGTCCAGATACGCCAGGATCGGGTGAAACCCGAACCCGGAGCGGTAGTTGACCGCCGCGCCTTCCTTCTCGGAATGCGCGTTGACCAGCGTCGCGTCGATATCGATCACGATCCGCTCGGGCCGCACCCCGAGGCTCCAGGCACGATCCCTCGCCGCCGCACGCGCGGTGCGCAACGCATCAAGCAGCGCCGGCTCGCTGGCGATCCGATCGATCAGCCTAAACGCCGTCGAGTCCGAAGCGACCGGCCCGAACAACAGCTCCTGATCCCGGACCGCGCGCAAGTCAGACAGACAGTCGGCGCCGTCGGCGAGCATCACCGCGAGATCCCGAATCACCCGACCGGGATCGTGACATCCACGCCGCTCACGAACCCCCGCCAGCGCACCCGAGAACTCCCGGGTGAGGCCGACCCGGTCAGCGACCTCGCCGAGCAACGCGGCACCCGCATGAGAAACCAGACCCTCTCCCTCCGCCGCGACATCTACCGTGAAATTGCGCCCATCGCGCTGCACCTTCAAGGTGAACCTCCCGAGTGGATGCTGCAGGCTTCGAACACCCGCAGAATCGCTGCTCAGGCGGACAGTTCCGCGGCCCCGACCATCGGGGCCGCAACTGCTGGTCGATGCGTACGCCGCGGTGCCGCTCCGCGGAAGCGTCGCGATTACTGGTGCACGCCGCCCCGGGCTGACGGCCGGCCTGATTGGGGCTCGGCTGCTGGTTCATCAGGGACCGGTGGCAGCGGAGAGTGGCGCACGCCGAGCTCCGACGGCGGCGAGCCTACGCACGGGGTTCGCGGCGCATGGGTGTTCTCGACCGGCGCGATCGCGTGCTTCGGATGATTGTCGGGGTGGCGGAGCGCCAGCGGGCGAAGGCCAGGCACGCGGCGCCCGCTGCTGCCAGTGCGGCGAGGATGGTCAACCCAAAGACGCGATCGGTGGTGGGTCGCCAGGGCGTCGGTGGGCGCAGCCGCGCGCCAGCCCCCCGCTCGGGCCAGACGAGGCGTACATGGGCAGCTGCGGCGACCGAGATCACCGCCGCCCGCGCCGCGCTGACGAGCGCGGATCCGCTCCGGCCAGCGGGAATCCGGCTGATGAGGTCATTCGTGCCCGTTGCTGAGCGGCCGGGCGAGTAAAACCCGACACCGTTTGGCATGACCACGAGCAGGGTTGCCCGGCCGGTCAGTGACAGCTCAAGGCCTAGAAAGTGCGCGTAGGCGCGTGGCTGGTGCCAGAGCTCGCCGACCGCGCCCAGGTCGGACGGGCTAGAGATGATCGCCAGGCGTATTGGAACGTCATCTCGCCTTGCCACATCTAGCAGCGACGCCAGGCGTAGCTGTTCGCGCACTGGGATCGCCGCGTCAGCGGGGAGGAAGAGCGCCTGGTTGACGAGCATGTCACTTGCCGGGTCGCCATCGGCACGCGCGGGGCTCGGCCGCACGCCGACCAGGATTGTGAGCAGCAGCGCGAGGACCAGGCCGGCCCACGTTCGAGTCCTCGTCACTGCTGGCTTCCCGTGCACGACCTTATCCAAGAAGTTGGGTCACGCTGGAGAGTCTTAGGTCGGTGGCATCGTGCTTGGGTGTGCGGCCATCGGCGGCGCGGCGGATGGCCGGTTGGCGTTCGAGCGCGAGGAGGATGCCTTGGGCGCCGGTGTCGAGTCTTATCTCGCGTGTGCCGCGGGCGTTGTCCTTCCATAGCGCGACCACGGAGGATGGGGGTTCGCCGGTGGGCCGTGCGTTCGCGACCATGCCGTACGAGGTCAGGGTGAGCACCGCCGATCCAGGATCGTCGCTCAGAACTGACGCATAGCGTGCCGTCCATCGCGAGACGAGTTGCGGTCCGTCGAGCAGCAGGGCGACCACGAGGGTGGGCCCGACGGCGCGGATCAGTTCAACGACGTCGTCGATGTGGGCGAGATCCTCACAGACAAGGGAGGCGATCACGGGGCCGTCGTCGCGCTCGAGGACCTCGAGCGACCGGCGGTTGACTTCGAGTGCCTCCCACCAGCGCACGCGAGGGTCGAACACTTCGGCCAGATGGTATTGCTCGATTTGGCTGCGGTCGAGGGACCACCGATGGTGCTTGTCTTGGCGGTAGTGCGACCATTGGCCGCCGTCGAGCGACGTCCCGAAGTGCACCCAGTTCGATCCGAACAGGTTCCCTGGGCCGGGTTCGTGGCGAACGCCTGCGATCAGAAAGGTCACGCCATGCCGGGACAGAACTTCCTCGAGAGCTCCCAGGTCGGTGTGCGGAACGGAGCTTTCCGGCAGCACAACGCAGTCGATCCAATCGGCATGGGCCATCGATGAAGCCAACAGGCGATCGACGAGCTCGACGTCGAACGGTTCCGACGGTTGGAACCGAAAGAAACCGAATGGCTCGACCTGGCGCTCCTGGATCGACTGCGGCAATGGATGAAAGTCGGCTGCGGTGACCCGAAGTGGCCACGGCAGGAGCAGCGCGTTTAGCGGGCCGTGCGCGGCGCGTGCCGATGCCGGCGACCTGTTGATGCGGTAGCTCACCTTCGGTCCGACAAGGGTCAGATAGCGTGAGATCGAGCGGGTCGTGATGCCGCCTGGCGCGGTGCGGTACTTGGGTACGACCCGCATCAGGGCTGGCTCGATCGGGGCGATCGTGCCGGTCTGTTCGAGCAGGGCGCGCATTCGTGTCTCGAGCACGGTCGGGCTGTCGCTGGGCACCGCGACCCCGGCGCACGCCTCATCTGATACGGCGTGGAGGGTCAGCAGCGCCTCGCAGATCCGCCACGCGTGTCCTGAGGCGAGTTCATCGATCGGAGTATCCAACGCGTCGCAAACGACTCTGAACTGCTCGAGCACGAGATCGGGTGGGTCCCCTCGCGATTCCCCGGCCACATCTGACCAGGTTCGTGCTGCTGCGGTCACGGCCTCTCGCCATGGCGGCGTGCTCGCCGGCGGCCATCGGCGGCCGGTTGGGGGCGAGACGGCGAACCGATAAGCCTCGGCTCGGTCGAGGATCACTTCGGTGAACGCGAACATGTCGGGCGGCCAGCGGACCAGGTCGTCGTCCACGCCGCGTCCGCCCAGCGTCAGCCAGGTGGAACCGATCGTCGGCCCCGCTGAGGGAGCGGCGCCGTTGCCGATGTGGTCATGGGTTCAAGCAGTTGCGTGGACATGGCGTTCACTCGATAGGGGTGTGACTCGGGATGGCGGTGAGGAGGTAGGCGTCAACGGGTGCGCGTTTGCCCTTGACCTCGAGACCCGGCCATGCCTCGACGTCGGCGTGCGGGGGTAGCTGCCGGTAGGTCTCGGCACCGATCAGGACGGTGCTCACCGGTGCCTCAGTCTCGAGCCGGGCTCCGACGTTGATCGTGTCGCCGACGACGGCGTAGACGACGTAACCTGGCCCCCCGAGCTCGCGGACCAGCGCCTCCCCGCTGTTGACGCCCACCCTTACCTGTGGCCAATCTGGATGCGCGGTTGTGAGTGCTCGCATCTCGACTTGAAGTTCGAGCGCGGCATGCGCTGCGCGCACGGCGTGGTCGGGCTGGTCTCCGCGGGTGTTGAACGTCGCCATGATCGCGTCGCCCATGAATTTCTCGACCTCGCCGCCGTAGTTCTCCGAGATCAGCGGTGTCGCCGCGCCGTAATAGCTGGCGAGCATTGCCGCTACCTCCGCGGAAGACGATTGCTCGGTGAACGTAGTGAAACCGACAAGGTCGGCAAACAGGACGCTCACCTGCTGCACGCGTTCGCGTGTCTTTGGCAGATAGAGCTGACGGAAGCGCTCCTGCTGCCACTGGTTGCGAGCCGCGAACAGAATGATCACATAGGCCGTGATGATCAGCGCGTGCCATTCCCACCAGCTCGCATGCCAAGTGCGCTCACCCACCAGGGCCGAGCCAATCAACGCTTCGCCAACGAGCACGAAGCACGCGATGACGCTCGCCGGGAGCAATGTCAGGTTCCCGCGAAACGCGCTCAGATAGCGGAGCGCCGAGACGCCGTAGACGAGCGCTCCGATAGCGGCGAGGATCTTCAGAGGCGTGTCCGCACCCTCAGCGGTCGAACCCGCCAGCGGCGGCAACTCCGCGATTGCCCAGAGCGACCAGAGCGCCATCGCAGTGATCACCGAGCGGCGCAGCGCGCGTCGGTGTCGCACTACGGCCGCCGCGAACTCGGGGCGCAGGTCCACGAATGCTGACGCGCAGCCAAACAGCGCTGCGATCAGCAGGCCAACCGGAATCGCGACCTTGAATCCGGGGAGATCGTTGTTGAGGAGAACGCCCGGGGTTCCCACGGCGTGGACCCCGAGGAATCCGCCCGTGACAAGGAACGCGAGCGATAGGAGGAAGACGCGCGCATCGCCGCGGCGCTCGGCCGCCTGTCCGGCGAGGTACGCCAGCACGAACGCGCCCCCGCCGACAGCCAGGAACAGCACGAAATGCAGCCGCCCGCTGTCCCACGTCGGATCAAGCGCCCGGCGCAGGAACAACGACACGAGGCCGATGAGCGGGAGGATCAACGCCACGACCGATGCCAGGGGAACCATCAGGCGTCGTCGGGGAGCCGTCGCCGTGCGGGCAGTGCGGCGGCGAGTGATCGCGGCGGGAACGCGCGGATTCATCGCGCAGCGCGCCGCTCCGGGCGGACGCGGGCCGTTCGCGAGCCTGCGCGGCGTCGCAACTCGGCGAGCCGGTCAACCATTAGGAGATGGATCAGGTGAGGTGACATTTTCGTTTCCTTGGACGTGACGATTTCGTTGGCGTGCGACCGCAGCGTGCGGCAGCGGTCGCGTCGCAGAGTGCGCTCTGGCGCTTAACAGGCGCTTGTCGTCGGCTGAACGTTGACTGCCGGGCGCGGCGCGCTATAAACGAGGAGACATGGCGAGCGGCGCTGTGGCCTCCTCGCGTCTGGAGATTCGGGTCCTGGGACCGCTTCAGGTGCTGCGCGACGGCCATGCGGTGGATCTCGGTCCGCCTCGGCAGCGGGCGCTGCTCGCCGTCTTGGTCCTGAGCGCGAACGAGGTCGTCTCCGGCGAGCGACTGATCGATGAGTTATGGGGCGAGCGGCCACCGGCCAGCGCGCCGAACATGATCCAGGTCTACGTCTCGCGCTTGCGTAAGGCGCTCGGACCTGAGCGGCTCGTGACCGAGAAGCCAGGGTACGTGTTACGCGTCGATGAGGGGCAGCTTGATGCGATGCGCTTCGCCGAGCTCGTCGACCAAGCCGATCTCCTCATGTCGGCGGGAGCGGCGAGCACCGCGAGGGAGTTGCTGGACGAGGCGCTTGGACTGTCGCGAGGCCCGCCGCTGGCGGACTTCAGCTACGAATCGTTTGCGCAGGGCGCACTCGCGCGGTTAGAAAACGCGCGGCTCGAGACGCTGGAGCTGCGCGGCGACGCGGATTTGGCTCTGGGTCGGCACGCGCGGCTGGTCGGCGAGCTCGAGCAGCAGATCGCCGACCACCCGTTTCGCGAGCGCCTGCGCGGTCAGTTGATGCTCGCGTTATATCGGTCGGGGCGCCAGGCGGAAGCACTTGAGGCCTACCGCGCGGCGCGCACGACGCTGGTCGAGGAGCTCGGGATCGAGCCCGGCCCTGCTCTGCAGGCGCTGGAGCAGGCGATCCTCGCCCAGGACGTCGAGCTCCTGGGTACGACCGCGACGCCGTCGCCGCACGATCGGGGCGCCGACAGCGTCGCGCGCACGGGCAACCTTGCACCCGAGCTGACCAGCCTGATCGGCCGCGACCCCGACGTCGAGCGGATCGCGGGCCTGGTCGCCGAGCATCCGTTGACGGCGGTCGTCGGGCCGGGCGGGGTCGGCAAGACGCGCGTGGCGCAGCGAGTCGCCAGGATCGTGGCCGACAGCTTCGCGCACGGCGTGTGGTTCGTGGACCTGGGGGCGCTCGACCGCGGCGGCGACGTGTGCGGCGCCGTCCTGTCGGCGGTCGGGATCTCCGATCGCCCCGGAGCGGCCACGCTCGACACGGTCGCGGCTGAGCTGCACAAGCGTCGCCTTCTGCTGGTGCTGGACAACTGCGAGCACGTGCTGGGAGCCGCAGCCCTGGTGGGCGAGCGGCTCCTGCGCGACTGCCCCGGGGTACGCATCCTCGCGACCAGCCGGGAACCGCTTGCCGTCGCCGGCGAGCGCGTGAGGCGCCTCGAGCCGCTGCCCACGACCGCGGCCGGGTCTGAGCCGCCAGCGGCGGTGGAGCTGTTTCTCGATCGAGCGGTGGCCCACGGAGTGTCGTTGACCGACAACGCGGAGGAGCTCAGCACGATCCAGGAGCTCTGTGTGCGGCTTGACGGGATTCCGCTGGCGATCGAGCTCGCGGCCGCGCGCACCCGCGCGATCTCGCCCGCCGGGCTGCTCGCCCGACTCGGCGACCGCATGCGCCTGCTGGCCCATCCCGGTCACCGCTCAGCGCCCACGCGCCAGCAGACGCTCGAAGCCGCGATCGCCTGGAGCTATGACCTACTCGGTGCCGAGGAGCAGGCAACGCTGCGGCGCCTCTCGGCGTTCCACGGCGGTTTCTCGCTTGCGGCCGCCGTCGCCCTGTGCGCTGATGTCGGCGGCGAGCTCGACACGCTCGACCGGATCACCGCGCTGGCCGACCGGTCGGTGGTGACCGTTGAGCGGCGTCCGGACGGAGAGCGCTACCGCCTTTTGGAATCGATCGGGCTGTTCGCCGAGCAACGCCTGCGCGAGGCACGAGAAGACCGAGGCGCCCGTGATCGCCACGCCCACTTCTTCCTCGAACTCGCCCAAGCCGCCACCGAGCAGCCCGGGAGTCCCGAGCACACAGCCTCGGCGGCACGACTCGCAGCCGAACAGGACAATCTCACCAACGCGATCAGCTGGTGCCTCGACGGTGACGGAGATCGGACCGTTGGCGCCGAGTTGACCGCAGCCGTCGGCTTGGACTGGACACTCCGCGGGCGCACGAACGCGGCGAAGCGGTGGCTGGAGCGGGCGCTGGAACTCGGCCCACAGGTCACGGCACCCACGCAGGTGGCGGTCAACGTGGCGCGAGCCGTGCTCGCCTATGGCGCCGGCGACTTGGAAATCGCTCTGGCCCACGCGACCCAGGCGGCCCGCGTCGCACGCGAGATCCAGGATCAGGATCTGGTGGCGGAGGCGCTCGCCCAAGTCGCGTTCGCCCGCCAGGCGCTTGGGCAGCACGAGCAAGCATCCGCAGCGGCGGCCGAGCTGCGATCGATCCTGCCGCGGCTGTCGAGCCCGAGGGCACGCCTGATGGCGCTGCTCGCCAGCGCCCACGTCGCGCTGGCCGCTGGCCGGTCGGATCAGACCAGAGCGGATGCGGCAAGGGCCCAGGACATCGGGCGCGCCACGGGCGACCACCTCCGAGCGGCCATGAGCGGCTACTTGTTCGCCTACGCCCTGGCGGTGGACTCCCTGCTCCCCGCGGCGCGCGCCGCGATCGCCGACGCGATGGACGACGCCGTCCGCTCGGGGTATCAAGTTGTGGTTGCGGACAATCTTCAGGCGGCGTCCACACTCGCGCTCGCCGACGATGACCTCGAGACCGCCACCGAGCTCCTGCCCCGGGCTGTCGCCATGCTGCGCGAGCAGCAGCGCTGGGAAGATCTCGGCCGCCGCCTGCACGTGGGGGCCGCGGTCGAGTCCCGACGGGGGTCCCCGGAGCGCTCGGCAGTCCTGCTCGGCGCCGCGTTGCGCCGCGCTCAGCGCATGGAATTCTTCGAACAGCTCGTGCTGCCCGAACTCGCGGACCTCCGAGAGCGAGTCACAGCCCAGCTGGGCGCCGACTCGTTCAAGCGCGCGTTCCGGCGCGGAGCCGGCCTGTCGCTCGACGACGTCGTCAGGCTGCTCGAGTCGGCCGGGCCTTCATCGCTTACATCGTGACCGTCGCCCAGCGGGCACGAGACGCTTGCAGTGGCCGGGAGTTGTGAGGAGATCACGACAACTGTGGCCGAGCGGGTCCTGGCCACCAGCTGCTGATGTCGAGGCCGCGGCGCTCCGCGTAGTCGCGCTCCGCCGCCATCATCGGCACCGGTGGTCCGACGCGCTTGCCGCCGGAGAAGCCGCCTGCGGGCTGGGGTACCAGGACCGAGAGCCGGGCATCACTGCACTTCCCAGCAGGCCTGGCCGCTGTACGCACGCCTACCGCGAGAACACTCACGCCCGTTCGGAGGCGTCGTGACCTTTGGAAGGACGCGCAGCATCTGAGTCCGGAGGAACCTCGAGAGGGAGCCTGTTCTGGCCAGCAGCTCGCGACCTCGGGCACGGCAGAGGCATCCTTGGCCGTCGGAGCGGTCCAGTGCAACGAACAGCCCAGCGCAGGCCTCATCGGCGATCGTGTGCAGCGTCAAAAGCGCCTCACACATGGGTCAGTCAAGACCCTCCGCGAGGTGCTCGAGCGGCATTGAGATCCCCTCCAGAACCCACGCTTCGAGCAGCAACGCCGGCAGAGCCTGCTCGTGATCCTCAACCCAGGCACTCCATTCGCGAGCGGCGGCCTCGACCGCATAGGACCAGCTGCCAACGCGGTTCGGCGGCCATCTCATCTCCTCGGGCGGCGGGGTTGAATCGACTCGACGGCCAGCTCCCCCCGTCGGGCACCGAGACCACGAAGCGGTACGCCTGCGCGCGGTCGAGGATTACATCGGTGAAGGCAAACAGATCCGGAGGCCATGCGAGGAGCTCATCCGTAATCGGGTGGCCGGCCACCGCGAGCCACGAGGACGCGAGCGCCGGCTCCTCGGTTTCGGCGATGGGACGAACGCCGGCGCGGAAGTTCTCATCGCGGGGTGAGATCAGGGTGGAGGTTGCGGGTCCATAGGTCTGTCCTTGGCGGGTTCAGGCCTGAGCTCACCGCTCGTCGCGGTGGACTCAGGCGGTCAGGTCGGAGCGGTTGTGTCTCAGATTCGCTCGCCGGGGCAGGGGCCTGGATGGCCCGTGGCTGAGGCCGTCGAGCATGGCGAGCGCCGATTAGGGCGACGGCCGTCGCCGCACCGCCGCGAGGCTGCATAGCTTTCTCCGGTTGGTGCCCGCATGGATCCGCCCTCCTAGATGGCGGATCCAGGCCACGAGGCGACTAGGAACGGACACGACTCTTGGTCGGGGTTTCGGTGCGCTGGCGGAGCTCGGCGAGCCTCGTGGTCACGAGCATGTGCAAGAGATGCGGCGACATGGGATTCCCTTCGGTAACGTGGACCTCCATTCGGGTTCGACCGGCTGATGCGTTCGTCGGTGATCGCGGGCGCCGCCGCTGGTCGCTTCGGAAGCAAGAGTGCGGAGGCTCGTTTAACCGGCGCTTGCCGTTCGCGGAACGCCGGTCGTAACGAGCGCGTGATTTGTGGGGCCCGCGCCGTTGTCTTGTGGTCGGGGGCGCGTCGCGGCGCTATAAACGACAGGACATGCCTGCCGTCGTTGTGGGCTCCACCGTCGCGGCGAGCCTGGAATTTCGGATTCTGGGTCCGCTCGAGGTCTGGCGCGACGGGCGGACGGTTGACCTCGGTGCCTACCGGCAGCGGTCCCTATTGGTAGTCCTGCTGCTGTGCGCGAACGAGGTCGTCTCCGGGGACCGATTGATCGAGGCGGTTTGGGGCGAAGCGGCGCCGGTCAGTGCGCGCAACATGATTCAGGTCTACGTGTCACGGTTGCGCAAAGCGCTGGGACCCGGACTGCTGCTGACCCAACCGTCGGGATACGTGCTTCGCGTCAGCGAGGCGGAGCTTGACGCGATCCGCTTCTCTAATTTCGTGACGCGAGCACACGATGCGATGGCGGATGGCGAAGCCGTCACCGCTCGGGAGCTCCTGGTTGAGGCGATCGCGTTGTGGCGCGGGCCGCCGCTGGCCGACTTCAGCTACGAGTCCTTCGCCCAGGGCGAGGTGGCACGCCTCGAGGAGCTGCGCCTCGAGGCGATTGAAATGAGAATCGACGCCGATTTGGCGGTGGGACGGCACGCGGGATTGGTAAGCGAGCTCGAGCAGCTGAGCGCCGTGCACCCCTTCCGCGAGCGGTTGCGTGCCCACTTGATGCTCGCGCTGTACCGCTGCGGCCGTCAGGCTGACGCGCTGGACGTCTACCAGCGCACCCGCGCGCACCTCGCGCAAGAGCTCGGCCTGGAACCAGGGCCGGCGCTCAAGGCGCTGCAAACCGCGATCCTCAGCCAAGATCCGTCGCTCGTGGGCGAGCTGCCGGCCGCCAGCGAGACGTCCCCCGCCACAATCCGCGAGGGCCTTCGGACTTCGTCGGCGCGCCTGGCGCAAGGGTGCCAAGACGACCCCGATCTTCCTGCGTCGCTTCGCGTTTCGTCCCCGTTTCCGTTCGTTGGGCGCTCAGCCGAGCTGGAGAAGCTCAGCGGGCTTATGCCGAAGGTGAACGGTGAGGGCCGCCGGGTGGTGCTGCTCGGAGGGGAACCCGGTTCCGGCAAGAGCCGGCTTGTGCGCGAGTTCGCCGGCGAGGCGGCCCGAGCCGGCGTGCTGGTGCTCTACGGCCAGTGCGACGCGGTCGTGCACACGCCGTACGGACCGTTCACTCAGGCGCTCGAGCATCTCGCGCAGGTCATTGATCCCGTCGAGCTACGGGCAGCGCTAGGCAATGGTGGCGGCGAGCTCACCCGGCTTTTACCTGATCTTCCGGCTCAGCTCGGCGAGCTCGCGCCACCAGTGAAGGCCGATCCCGACACGGAGCGCCACCGGCTACACACCGTCGTCAGCGGCGTCCTTGAGCGCATAAGCCAGCAGCGACCCATAGTGCTGGTGATCGAGGACGGACACTGGGCCGACATGCCGACGATACTTCTGCTACGTCACCTCGCCCGGAGCGCGGCGGCCGGCCATGTGCTGCTGTTAGCGACGTTTCGCAACGCTGACGCCGACATGCCCGAGGCGCTCTCACATACGCTGGCGGACCTACGGCGGTCCGATGGCGCAGTGCGGCTAGAGCTCGGAGCCCTGTCGAACAAGGATCTGAGCGAGTTCGTGCGACGCGCCGGGCAAGACCGCGCGAGCCCTGATCTCGCGGAACTCACACAAGCGATCAGCAAGCTCACGGGCGGCAATCCATTTCTCGTGTGCGAGCTGTGGCGTGCACTCACCGAGACACATGTTGTCGAGGTCACCGACGCCCGGATGCGTCTCACGCACTCGTTGGCGGATCTTGGAACGCCCAAGAGTGTTCGCGAGGTTGTCAGCCAGCGACTTGCGCGCCTTGCGCCACCGACCACTGCTCTGCTCGAGAGCGCGGCCGCGGCCGGGGCCGAGTTCGAGCTCGATATCGTCCGGCGAAGCACGGGCTTCGGAGAAGCCGAGCTCGTCGTTGCGCTCGACGAGGCCGTCCGGAGCGGGATCCTCGAGGAACTCTCCGCTCGACGGCTTTCCTTCCAGTTCACCCACGAACTGGTCCGTCGAGCGGTCTACGACCGATTGACACGAGTGCGAAGAGCGGAGCTGCACTTGCGTATCGGGGAGGCTCTGGAAGCCGTCGAGCGACAATCCGTCAGCGACCTCGCGGTTCTCGCGCACCACTTCGGCGTCGCCGCGCAGCTCGGCGAAGCCAAGCGCGCGGTCCACTACAACGTCCTTGCCGCACGAGCAGCTGCCGAAGCGCTCGCGTTTGAGGAGGCAGCCGAGCGGCTTCTAACCGCGCTTGAACTGGGGATCGACGTTCCAGCCGAGCGTGGCGAGGCGCTGCTCGAGCTCGGTAGGGCAAGGCACCGGTCCGGCGAGTTGCTCGCAGCATTAGAGGCATTTCAGTCGGCCGCCGCGATCGCGCGTCAGCTCGAGGACGCCGAGCTCCTCGCCCACGCTGCGATTGGCTACGAGGACGCATCCTGGCGGCCCGGTCCGATCGACCGTGACGCGTCCGCGCTACTCGAGGAAGCGGTGGCGGCGGTCGCCGACCGGCTCCCGGAGCTGCGCGTTCGTCTGTTAGGCGGACTCGCCCGCGCGCTTGACCGGCAGAACGAGCCCGAGCGGGCAGCAATCGTCCGCACGAATGCCATCGCGCTTGCCCGGCAACTGCACGATCGCGCGGGACTTGCAAACGTGCTCGTGAAGTCCCCTGGCAACCTCACTACAGCGTTCGCCCGCTCCCGTTGGTTGCGCGGTATGACTCCCGTGGACGAGATCCTCGAGACCCTGGAGATGCTCGGCGAGGCCAAAACACTTGGCGAGGAGCTCGGCAACACTGAGATCCTCGCCGAGGCGACCGCCTGGCTGGTGCCGTCCTTTGCGGCGATCGGCGACATCGCATCCGCGCGCAAGGAGCTCTCCACGTTGCGTGAGACGGCCAAGCAGACGGGACAGCCATTCATGCTTCACGTGGCCGAACAGTACGGCTCAGCGATCGCTCTGGCGGACGGCCGACTCGAGGACGCGGAAGCGATGGCGCTGCAATCCTACGAGGCGGGGCAGATGCTCACAGGCCACGACGCGTCCGGGCCGTACGGGATCCAAATGTTCAGCCTCCGCCGCGAGCAGAGGAGACTCGGCGAGGTCGCTGGAGTGATCAGGATACTCGCCGGGCAGGACCGAGAGCACGGACCGTGGCGGCCAGGACTCGTGTCCTTGCTCGTCGAAGTCGGTATGAAAACAGAGGCAAGACGGGAGCTTAGGCGGATCACCCGTGAGGGACTAGATCCGTTTCGCGAATCTTTGTGGCTCGCCTCGCTCACGTACATAACCGACGCGTGCGCCGCACTCGGCGAGGAGAATTCAGCAGCCCTGGTCTACCCGGAGCTCGAACCGCTCGCAGGCACAAGCATCATCATCGGCAACCTCGTCGCCTGCTACGGCGCCGCCGACCGCTACCTCGGCATGCTTGCGCGGACACTCGGCGAGTGGGAACGCGCGGAGCTTCATTTCGAACGCGCCATCGCGCTTAACAAACAGATGGGGGCGGCGACGTGGCTGGCCCATACCGAGTATGAATACACGCGCCTGCTGCTTGCGCGGGAGCACGGCGACCAGCGCCGGGCAGCCGGGCTGTTGGGGGAGGCGGGGGAACTTGCGGCCCGCATTGGGTTGACGGCTCTGCGCGCCCGGATCAGCGCGCTGTGAAATCGCCCGATCGCCTCGGCTAGCTCACGGCCGCGAGGAGATCATTGGCCGCTCACCGTGCCAGAGGACCGCAGGCACGTCCTTTCCTTCGGTGAGTCTTTGAATTCGATCGGCGGCCGTTTAGCCGTTTGTTAACTACGCGCGGGCGCGCGGACGAAAGAGTCAGCGGGCGGGGTTCGGTAGCTAGGCCGTCGTGAGCGGCTCGCATGTGGTTGCTGATCAGCACGCTGTGTTGGTCGGCAGCGAGCTCGAGGTCGAGCCTGGCGGTGCGTACTGGTAGGCGCTGCCGTCGGGCACCTGGATCGCGCGGCCGAGGATCCTGAGCTTGCAGTCCGAGAGGATGAAGCGATTGAACTCGACCTTGCCTCGCTGGGGCCAGCCGGCGGGGAGCTCGGCGACCGCAAATGGCGTGCTCGCGTGCGCCTGGTCAGAGACGGGCCTGCGGGTGGCACTGTAGCCGCCGTGGCGGCCCCACAGCGCGGGCAGCGTCACGAGCACCCCTGTCGCTGTGATCACACACGATCTCGATCCCGGCGTGATGGGAGGCGACGTCAATCTGTTTCAGAGCGTGGAAGCGCAGACCACCGTCGAGGTGCCGCGGGCCGACGAGGTCGAGCTGCACCACGTCGCCCGATCGGTCCGCCGCGGGCGCTTGGTACGGGATCCCCTTCGACGCTCGCCGGACCCGACGCCGACGCTTCGTCGCGCCAGCGCGCTTGAGGATCTCCTCGATCGTGCGCTGCGGCCGCGACCGCGCCGATCTTCTCCAGCTCTCATCCGATCGCTGGCGCGCCAACCTGCGCCCACAGGTTGGCCTTGACCGCGCACCCCAAGCACCTGCCCCTCGACCTCCCCGCCGTGCGGTTGACCGCTTCGCCTTGGCGCCCGAGACCGGCCTTCGGCCCACGCCGGATCGAGCGAGTGATAGCGTGCCGCCCACTTCGCACCCGCTGCCGAGTTCACCCGAAGTCCCCGCCGATCGCCAGCAGCGACCTCCGGCCGCCGCCGCCCCACCTCGCGGCGTAACAGCATCTCAAGCTCATCCATCCGGACCTCCTGCGGTCGACCGCCACGAGCGCCCGGGCATCAACACGAGCCCGGATGGAAAGGATGGGCTAGCGGCTCACCTCCCAGCCCGGTAAACGATGCGCTTGCCGTCAGCGGTAAACGATGTGCCTGCGGGCGTCAGCTACCATGACGAGGCAGTGTCGGTCTACGTCGTCGAGCGGAGGTTCGCTGAGGAGCTGGAGCTCAGCAGCGAAGATCTCACTCGGATCGACGAGATCAACGCTGACGAGGGGATACGCTGGCTCTTCTCGTTCCTGAGCGCAGATCGGCGCCAAATGTACTGTCTTTACCAGGCGCCTTCAGCGGTCGCGATTACTGCCGCCGCCCGCAAAGCGAATATCCCTGCCGACGCGATTATCGAGCTAGAACCAGATGCCTTAGGCCTTCCCGGTCGCTTGCACGACTGGGCTGCATCGCAGCCTTGACCGTGTATGACTGGCAATCCCAACCCCCGTCGCCTCATCCATAGCCCATTGGTAGCAATGTTGGCCTAATGGTCCGGCGGGCGCTCGCGAAGACCCCCAGGACCGGAGCTGGACCGCACTCGCGACCCTCGCAGTTATCGAACCAGCGTCGGCGGATAGCCCCTCAGCCGTCCCGCGATGTGCCCCCATTGCCTGACCGCCACGCTATCGATACCGGTCGGCGACAACACGGCGAGGGTTTGATCGGACAAGAGTACGACGATCGGCAACACCCAGCTTGTCGTGCACCGGTCCTACCAGCTGGTGTTGACGATCAACTCCGGCTCGCCGATGGTCGGCGACTCGGGTTTTGCGAGTACGGCGCCGCCGAGCGCACTCCCGCGTTCTAGTTTGCCGGCTGGCCGGACTCGCGGCTCGACATCGGCGCCAAGGCGGCGGCCGCAACGGCAGCCGCCGGCGTTCGCGTGATCGCCGTCGACCGTGCGGACATCGGGGGATCTGATCCCCAGCCCAAGCGCAAGCTGCTCCGACTGGACCGGCGATGTCACGGCATCGGCGGACTCGCTCGGCCTCGATGGCTTCGCCGCGTTCCGGTGGTCTTCGGAGTGGCCGTATGCCGGGCGTGCGCGTACCCCTGCACGATAGGGTTGGTCCGAGCTGGTGTTGTCGTCTGTCTCGGACCGATCGACAATCCGGCGGCCAAGCGTGAGATGCAACGCTCTTGCGGTCCGCGCTTGCCGCCGGACGGTTGTCGCCATTGCTTGCGTGTCCGATGGCCTGGCTCAATGCATGGCAGGCCCGCGCTGGCAGGCACCCGCCAGATGCAATTTGCGGCATTGGTCGATCTTGCAAGCGCCCGGACGGCTGCCGGGTCGTGGCAATTCTCCAAATCGTGCCGCGCCGCTCGGAGGTTGTCCCGGGGCTCTTGCAACTTTGAGGTCACGGCGGCCCCCGCCGCGGCCCGTGAGGACCCTGACCGGCCCGCCGGGCAGACGACGTAGCGCACGACCGCTGAAGTGAACCCAGCCACATTGCCGGTCGCCGGGCCACCGCTTCCTTCCGCGTAACGGCGGGCGGGCCCACTAGCCAGTGCCCGGCGGCCAGGTCGAGAGGCGAAACCGTATGCAGCCCATGTTGAGCAACTCGCGCGCCGGGATCCGCTGCTTGAACAGCGGAGTCTCGCGCCCATCGAACAACAGCGGATGCAGGTCGATCATCGTCCGCGGGTCGACGCTCGCGGCCAGCTCGAGCCACGTCGGCCAGCGCTAGAAGCTCGCCACTGCACCAACGACTCCCGGTGCCACAGCACGAACGCGTTACCCGCGGGCGTTCAGCGGACGACAAGCGGGCGTTAAGCGCCTGCATCGAGAGTATTGAGCCGAAGCCCCGGCCTCACCTGGCGGGCCCATCAGAGATTCCGATCGCCGTGCGACGGGGAATCGCAGGACCGAGCCGCGGTTGGGCCTGACCATCAGCACGCCTACGACCTGGAGACCTCATGACCATCAGCCTGATCCTTCTCAACATCGTCTTCTCCGCGGCGGTCTTGTCGGTGATTGTCGCTTCGCTTCTCTGGAGCATCGCCACTAAGGACCGCGACCTCACCAGCCCCGCGGCGCACACGGGCAATGGGCTGGTGACCGGTACGCGTTGCGCTCCGCATTCCACGCCTGTCGCGATCCCGATGTGAGCTCGGGCGACAACGCGCATTTCCCAAGCCATCGGCGCGCGTTCGAAAGTCTCATCGACTGTCGGCAAGATCCTCTCCAGAAACCAGGAGGCCAGAAATGAATCCGCTGCAAGCGCGGCGTCCAAGCGCCGCCCCCGTCGTCTCGACCACAGTGAGCGCCACGATCAACCCAGATCAGACCCAGCCGACGCCTGACGTGCGCCGGTCAGGAAAGCTTACGGGTCGCACTGGTCAGTTGTCGGCATTCGACCGCCTGATCTGGGGCAGCGGCCAGGAGCCAGTGATCGAAGGCTGATTAGGCGCTCGAAACCCCAAAAACGGGGTTCCGACCCGACTTCCCTTCGCCCTCGGCCAGCCGCCTGCTGATCTTGGCTCTCGCATCGATTCGATCCGATCCTCCATCAGCAGCAACCCCACCGCATCGCCCATGCGCGCGCGGAGCGGCGCTTCGGGCTTAGCCCGAATCCACCACGTTTGTGAAGGGCTTCCGTCCGGGCCTGAGATCTCGAGCGGCCGGACGGGTTGTTGGTCGAGCGGCTGTTGGACGCGGGGCTGCGGGTCCTGCCGTTGCATCCCAACCAGGTTGCGGCGGCTCGCGATCGGTTTCGGGTCTCGCGCGGGAAGTCCGATCGGTTTGACGCGTTCGTGCTCTGCGAGCTGGCGCGCACCGACCATCACCGCTTCCGGGTGCTCGAGCCCGATAGCGATCAGACCAAGGCGTTGCGGGCGTTGACCCGGGCGCGGGAGGATCTCGTCGGCACACGGACGGCGTTGACTAACCAGCTGCGTGCCGAGCTTGAGCGGTTCTGGCCCGGACCGCTTCACCTGTTCGCCCATTTGAAAGCCGGATCTCGCTCGTGTTCCTGGAGCGCTACCCGAGCCCGGCCGACGCGCGCGGGCTGGGCGAGGCGCGCCTTCGGGCGTTTCTGGCCCGCGAGCGCTACTCCGGCCGCCAGCAGCCCGCGCAGCTACTCGCCAAGCTCAGGCGCGCGGCCGCGGGTCGCGTCGGCGAGCTCGAGCTGGCCACCCGCCGGCAGCTGGTGCTCACGTTGGTCACGACGATTGCCACGCTCAACGTGCAGATCAAGGAGCTCGAGCGCCAGCTCGCGACCGCGATCCGCGCGCATCCCGACGGCGTGATCTTCCGCTCGTTGTTCAAGGGTCCCTACAGCGTGATCACCTCTGCGGAGCTGCTCGCGGAGATCGGCGACTGCCGTGCGCGCTACCCCTCCCGCGACGCGCTCGCCGGCGACGCTGGCCAGGCCGCCGTCGCGATCGAGTCCGGCAAACGCAAAGCCGCGTGCTTTCGCTGGGGCTGCAACAAGCGGCTGCGCTCGGCGTTCTGCACGCTGGCTGACAGCACCCGCCACTGGCACCCCTGGGCGCAGGATCTCTACGCCGCCGCCCGCGCCCGCGGCCACGATCACCCCCGCGCGCTACGCACCCTCGGGCGTGCCTGCTGCCGGATCGTCTGGCAGTGCTGGCAAGACGGCGTGCCCTACGACCCCGCCCGCCACCGCGCCCTTCAACGCCACATCGCAGTCACCATTCCCACGCCGTCGGGCCCCCGGCCCGACCTCGCTGCCACCCAGCGGATGGCCGACGCCGCTGTCACCCCGAAGGGCGGCCCGCAGGGCCGAGCGCGAAGCGCTTGACCGCAAGCAACATCCGCTATTTCGACCTAGGGGTTGACACAGGACGTCTGCTCTGACCGACCGCGAGATCGGGGGGGAAGTGATCGCGCGCGGATCGGGCCGGTCAGAGCGCTGAACGTGCGTGGAGCAGCGGTGACGTCCGAAGTGCGAGTTCTACCGCGCAGCGTGCCCTGGTGGCGTGGCGTCTTCGCCGAGCGAGACCCGGCGCGCCTGCGGACCGAGAACACAATCCTGCAAGAGATCCGCGATGAGTACGTCGGAGCCGCCGATCGAGCTCCAATCGTCGTCCCATAGCGTCGAGATCAGCCATGCGTGATCTTCGGGGAACATCAGATCGGGCAGCTCGGTGCTCTTCCAGTTGCTCTGCCCTCCCGGAGCCGGACGCCACGTCGCGGCCTGCTCGGGCCCGGCCTCGATCAGTACATAGCGCCAGCCGGTGTAGAGCCCCACCTTGGACGCATCCCAGAAGACGATGTCGCTGGCGCCGGTATCGAGATAGCCAAGCCACCACGGCTGCCGCGGGGAGTGTCGACGCAGCAGTTCAACCAGCGCGAGATCTTGGTGGAGCTCGCGGCGCACATCTCGGGGCACGCCTGCCGCGCCGGGGTGCACGAGCGTCGCATAGTCGGCGAACACGGCCGGGATCGCCGCCGTGATCTGCCGACCGACCCCGGTCCCGTCCCCGATCCACTGGACGTCGCGCTCGCTGCCAATACGCCAGGCGATCCCGTCCTTGACCCGAGTCTGACCCCGGTGAGGCATGCTCAGAATGCTATGCGGCGAAGACGCTCGCTCCTCGACTCCCGCGGGACGCCGATCACTTCCGCAACGTCGCCGCTGCAGCGACGAGGTCGGCGCTCCTGCTTCGGCTGACCGGTGGCCCAGAGCGGAAGCCAGACCTCGGCCGTCTCGGCCGACGACGTGACTGCTGATTCGTGGATGCGGAAGCGTCGCGTATGAGCGGGTTCGAGCTGGTGCGCGTGCTTGCGGAGGACGCTTGAGCTCGAACATCCGAGCGCGACGCGATCGCTGAAGCGCTCAACACGAGCCGGGGCGATTTCGAGCATCGGCTCCGAGAAGTCGACGTCTGGATATCACGAAGCGCTGGCGTCAAGCACGATCTCGCGGTTCGCCCCGACCCACGGCCGACGTCGATCACCGCCAATGGGTCAAACGAGCGAATCGTGTCGACGGCAAACGGGTCCGCGGGGGAACAGCCCGGGGCGCGCAACCGGCATCACCCAAAGTGAAGGATTCGCGTCGGGGATCGCGTTCTTCGCCGAGCGTCCGGTTGAATCATCCAGACTGCGTGATGACCACTCATCCCCGTGTGGTTCAAGCTCCCAGACGATGACGAAGAAGTACCCGGAGGAGATTCCGGACCTGCCATCTGAGGCATCCATCGACCGTCTGGTGTCGCTACTCGCGCCCATCCTCAGGATCTGCCAGCCGAAGCTTTATGGGCTCAGCAACCTACCCACTGATGGCTCGCTTCTCGTCGGCAATCACACCATCTACGGATTCCTGGACCTGCCGTTCATGATGGCCGAGATCTGGAAGTGCCGTCGGCTTGCGATCCGGGGTCTGGGGGAGCACGCGCACTACGCGGTTCCGCTCTGGCGCGATCTGCTGGCCAAGGGCGGGATGGTGCGCGGCACCCGTGACAACGTCCGGGCCCTGATGCGCGACCGGCAAACGATCCTCGTCTTCCCCGGCGGCTCGGGCGAGGTCAACAAGCGACGCGGCCAGCAGTACCAGCTGCTGTGGCGAGAGCGCATCGGCTTCGCCAGGCTCGCGATCGAGCACCGCTACCCGATCGTCCCGTTCGCGGCGGTGGGCGTCGACGACATGGTTGACGTGATCATCGACCAAAACACGCCGATATACGGCCGGCTGGCCCGCGGCTACGAAAAGCTCATGGGGTTCCCGACGCCCCCGATCGTGCGCGGGGTTGGACTGACGCCGATCCCCCGACTGGATCGCCTTTACTTCTGGTTCGGCGAGCCGATCGACAGCGGCCGCTTCGGTAGCCGCTTTGACGACACGGCCGCCGCGCGAGCGCTCCGCGACGAGGTCAAGCAGGCCATCCTGACCGGGATCCAGTTCCTACGAGACGAGCGTGACCAGGACCCGAACCGCGGCCTCACGTCTCGGCTACTCCACCGCGTTGAGTAGCAACCGACGGCCGGTCTGTCGGTAACTCGGGAAGCGCCAACGCGCCCGCCACCGCTCCGTAGACCTTGCGGTTGAAGACGAGGCCGACGTGGCTCCCGGTCACCTCGACGCAGTCGGCACGCGGGATCACCTGACATCGCCAGTGGACGACGCCGTCGCCCTTTGAATAGATGCTCGTGAGCCGGACCTGGTCGAACGGGAACGGCCGCGCGTAGTCGCGGCTGAACGAGCAGCCGCAGTGGCCGGTGAGGCATGCTTCTCTGCGCGCTCGTCCAGTGGCGTGGACCACGCGCCGCGCGACGCCGACAGCGAACAGCGTCGGCGCGCTGGCTCCGAACATGCCCTGGAGGTCTGCGCCCATCGAGATCGCATGCGAGACGCGGTCGGGGCGACGGGCGGCGAGCGTCCGCGCATAGTGGCCGCCGCGGCTGTGCCCGATCAGCGCTACGCGCCGCCCGTAGCGGCGCCACAGCTCCTCGACTCTGCGCTCGAGCCGGTCAAGGGTGCGGTCGGAGCAACCGGCATTGGCAACGAAGCCGCACAACTGCGGCCGGTAGCCAACCCGCCGCAGCCATGCCGCGATGACAGCGAGCGTCTGATCGCCGGCGAGGAAGCCGGGCATCAGCACGACGGGACGGCCGTCACCGCGCGGCACGTCGACGCCATACAGGACGGGGTCGGTCAGCAGGCGGGCGAGTTCGAAGCACCATCGCGTTTCGGCCAGCGGCCGGCCCATCCAGCGCTCGCGCGTCGGGTCGGCGCCGAAGACGAAGCGATCGGCGTCCTCGACGCCGGCGCCGTCCGCCTTCGAGGGCGCCGCCGAGTCTTCAGCTGGCATGTACGTAGCTGCCTGGGGCCTTCGCCGTCGCCTTGTGCTTGCGGCTTCCCAGCGTCGCCGGGGCCGGCTTCAGCTCCCCCGCGCGCTCCGAGAGCCAGTCGCGGTAGTCGGGCCACCAGCTGCCGCGCTTGACGTCGGCCTGCGACACCCATGCCTCGGGCTCATCCGCGGGGTCGTTTACGACCCGGTAGCTGGCGCGGCTCTCAGCGCTCGGCGGGTTTACCAGCGCCTGAATGTGGCCGCTGGTCGAGAGGACGAACCGCTTGGCGCCACCGAGCAGCTGCGTGCTGCGGTAGGCGTTGTCCCACGGCACGATGTGGTCGTTCAGTCCGGCGATGCTGTAGCTGTCCAGCGTGATCGCGCCGAGGTCGATGGGCGTGCCGAGCACCTCCACCTCCCCGGGATGGGTGAGTGCGTTGTCGAGCGCGGAGCGGATGAAGTCGCGGTGCAGGCCGGCCGCCAGCCGCACGGTGTCCTGATTCCAGTACAGGATGTCGAATGCCGGCGGGTCCTTGCCCAGCAGGTAGTTGTTGATGACGTAGTTCCAGACCAGATCGTTTGGGCGCAGCCAGGCGAACACGCCCGCGAGCGCGCGGCCGTCGATGTAGCCCTTGCGGGCCGACTCGGCCACCGCGGCGGCGGCGAGCTCGCGGCTGGCGAACGCTCCCGCCGTGCCCATTCGCGCCTGATCGAGCGCGCACACCATCATCGTCAGCGCACCGAACTTGTCCTGCTCGCCGATCGTGGCGAGATGACCGAGCGCGCACGCGGTGATGATCCCTCCAGAGCAGGCCGCGTTCACGTTCACCGCCGGTTGCCGGGTGATCTCGGCGACCGCGTCGCGCGCCTCGAGTACCGCCCGCGCGTAGGTGTCGAGGTCGAAGTGGCCCTGCGCCGCATCGGGATTGCGCCACGAGATCGTGAACACGCGCTGCTGTTGGCCGAGCAGCCACTCCACGAGGCTCCGCCCGGGCGAGATGTCGAGGATGTAGTACTTGTTGATCGTCGGCGGGACGAACAGCAGCGGCACCTCGTGAACCTGCTCGGTCGCCGGCCGGTACTGGATCAGCTCGAATACGTCGGTCCGCAGCACCACCGATCCGGGCGTTACCGCAAGATTTCCACCCACCTCGAACTTCGTCACATCGACGCTGGCGGGGAGATGCGGCGGGCGGGCGACATCGCGCAGGAAACGCCTCCCGCCTCTCACCAGGTTGGCGCCGCCGGCGTCGATGCTCTCCTTCAGCACCGCCGGGTTCGACCAGGGGAAGTTCGTCGGCGCCAGCGCGTCGAGGACGTTGCTCGCCGCAAACCGTGCTTGGCGCTCAGTGCGCCAGTCGACCCCGGCATCCGAGATCAGGCGATCCGCGGTGTCGCACGTGGCGAGGTAGCTCTGCATCACCCGGCGCAGCAGCCAGTTCTCCTGCCACGCTCGCTCGCCGAAGCGACGATCGCCCTTGCTCGGACGAGCCTCCGAGCTCCCGGCGGCCACGCGGGCCAGCTCGACGCCGAAGCGACCGGCATCGCGCCCGGTGCGTCGCGGATGGCGCGCCAATCCCGCGATCGTGCGCCCCGCCGCCTTCGGCTTCAGGAACCTGCCCACCCCGCCGCCCTCGAGCGCGGCATCGCTCAGCATCACGTCGAGGCCCGACTGGGCGGCGCGCCGCAGACCCGGCTCCTGAGCCGAGCCCCGCTCCTTCGGTGTCGAATTCGCCGTGATGCTCATTGGACCAGCCGGCCGTGGACGATCAGCTCACTGGGCGTAGGGATCATGCCCAGAATCCCGTGGCTCATGCCGAGCTTGCGATGATCGCCATACGTTCTCGCGTCGACTTCGAACTCGTCGCCGACCGGCCGTAGGCCGGCCTCCAGCTCGAGCGGCAAGCTCGTTCCCGCTGTGTACAGCCGGCCGCGAACCTTCAACGTGTCACCGTCCAGCGTCGCGGTGTCGGACACGAAGCGGACCTGCGGATGATCCTCCACGTCGAAAAAGTCGGCGGAGCGCAGGTGCCGGTCGCGGAAGCTGTTCTTCGTGGTAAGGCTGGCGGCGTCGATCACCAGCTCGATCGCCGGGCTCCGCTGCAGGTCGAGGCTGCCGTCGTAGCGCTCGAACCGGCCGTCGACCGTCGCGAGGCCCCAGAGGGTGGGGGTGCGGAATTCGACGCTCGAGCGCGCCGGGTCGATCCGCCAGCGCCCTTGGGCGATGCTGGGAGTCTCGGAAGGATGGGTCAGGGTTTCAGTGCTCATTGCTAGTTCCTTGGTTCGTCAGTTGCCATGTCCAGGCGTACTGGGATAGGGCGTCACCGACCGCGTGGTCTTCGGCCGAGTGCGGGACGTGGATCTCGACGGCGCCGTCAACAAGGACCGCGCGTACCTGGTCGCCCAGCCCGGCTTCGCCGAGCGCGTCACGCGCCGCCTGCTCGGCGGCGCGGCGGCGTAGCTCGGGCTTGTAGGGCTTGCCGATCGACGTCACCGGGATCTCGTCGACGATCTCGACGTGCCTGGGTGCGGCGGCGCGCTCCGGTACGTGGTCGGCCGCCCAAGCTTCGAGCCCGTCAGCGGTCAGCTTGCTACCGGCGGCGATCGTGACGAACGCGACCGGCACCTCGCCGGCGTGGGGATCGGGGCGGCCGACGGCGGCGGCGGCCGTGACGTCCGGATGCGCGAGCAAGCCGTCCTCGATCGTCGCGGGGTCGATGTTGTGGCCGCCGCGGATGATCAGGTCCTTGGCGCGGCCAGCGAGGCGGATGAACCCGTCGCCGTCGACGGACGCCAGGTCGCCGGTGTCAAGCCAACCGTCCTTGACCTTCCCGCCGGCGTGCACCTCGCGCCCGGAGCCGGTGTCGACGAGATAGCCGGCGAAGATGTTCGGGCCGCGCAGGACCAGTGTCCCGACCTCGTTCTGTGGCAGGAACGTCCAGTCGCCGGTGGCCTCGTCGATCTTGACGGTGCGCGCCTCCTGATACGGGAGACGCTGACCGACGGTGCCCGATCGGGGTGCACCCGGCCAGTTGACCGCGGTGACGCACGTGCCCTCGGTCAGACCATAGCCCTCGCATAGAGCGACTCCGGTCCGGGCTTCGAACGCGTCGCGCACGGCAGGTGGAAGCGGTGCGGCACCGACGATCGGCAACCTCAGGCTGGAGACGTCGGCGTCGACGGGAATCTGCGCGAGCACCGAGTAGACCGTCGGGACCGCGGACATCGCGGCGATCCCGTAGCGCTCGACGATCTTCCAGAAGTTCTCGAACAGCGGGACGTCGCGGTAGCCGAGCGGACCGCCCCAGACGACGTGCTGGCCCTTGAGCAGCGGCCCCAGCACCGTCACCAGGAGCGCGTTGGTGTGAAACAGCGGCAGCGCGGCGAAGATCACGCTGCTCTCGTCCAGCACGTTGCTGGCGCGGATCATCCAGGCGTTGGACACCTCGTTGGCGTGCGTGCGCGCGGCGAGCTTCGGCGTGCCGGTCGTGCCGCCGGTATGCAGGTAGCTGGCGATGTCGTCCGGCGCCGGCGGAGTTGTGGGCAGGCCGGCCTTCTCAGCGTCGGCCATCCGCTCTTGCAGGTAGGCGACCTTGACGCCGTCGAGCGGCTCGAGCGCGGGCGGCTCGCCCGAGGCTGCCGTCGGGCGTAGCGCCAGCAGCGCTCGCGCGCCGGTGCTCGCAGCGATCGTTCGTGCGTGGGCCCAAACACCCTCGTCGAGCTCGGGTCCCGAGGCGGCGATCACCCTGGCGCCGGAAAGGCGCACGAGCTCGACGGCGTGCTCAGGCGCCAAGCCCGGATTGATCGGGGCGTAGATGCCAATTGCCTCTGCGGCAAGCAGCAGCGGAAGCAGCTCCGCGCAGTTGACCGAGACGACCGCGACCGCGTCGACGCGACCCACGCCGAGCTCGGCCAGCACGGCCGCGGCTCGGTGCACGTCGCCAGCGAGCTCCCCGAACGTCCGGACGAGCGGTCTGTGGAAGCTCTCCGCGTCGGGCAGCACCGACACGGCCGGGCGATCGGGCCACAGCTCGGCCGCCCTCCTCACCAGCTCGTAGGTGCTCGCGGGCAGGCCGCGATCGCTCAGCCGAACGCGCTCGATCGCGGCCAGCTGCGAAGGTCCGCTGAAGGATGGCCAGAGGACATCATGTGTCGAGATGTCGTCGGCATTCATCGGCGCGTCTCCTCATGTTCGGTGGGTGAGGGGATGTAGTTCGCGGCGGTCACTCGCTCGATCGTGATCGCGAGCAGCACGCGGCCGACCTCGGCCAGCGCCTCGTCGCTCATCGGTTCGGGCGTCTCGGCGGCGTCGGTAATGCGCTGCATGAGCTTGGCGGTCGCCGCGCCGATGTCGTTGGTGAGGATTTCGGCGGGGCCCGAGAACGTCGCTGATGGAT